>CAWEXZ010000010.1:0-263534 GCA_963813215.1 uncultured Acidobacteriaceae bacterium | reverse complement strand
ACTAAAAGCTATTGGACAATGCGCGCGCCTGGCCGGAGGCTGAGAGCAGATCGGCATGTTCGGCATGTGAGGTGAACCATGTCCCCCGTTCCTCTCAGAGCCTACGATCCTTTTCCGCCGCAGGCTGAAGAAGAGGCGCCGCGCAGCGTCACAGCGAACGAAAATGGCGCGCATTCCAGGCGAGAAATAGACTCGAAGAGCCCTCAATACAATCACTCCGCTTACCGCTCGCCCGGCCCGCGCGCGCCGGATAGGGACAAACCATCTGGTTCGCCCTCATTCATGGCCGGTCGGCCCCCAGCGAAATTGGGTCATAAACAGCCCGCCGGAATGGTGTCAAATGGAACCATCGGTAGGCGGCTCCTGAATGTGAGGGAGGCCGCCCAATACCTCGACCTCGAAGTGGACACGGTCTACAAGAAGTCGCGGTTGCGGGAGGTTCCCTCTGTCAAGGTCGGTCGTGCGTTGAAGTTCGATGTCGAGGCACTCAATCGCTACATCGAGCAACACACAATCGAAACCATTGACTGAAAGGAGCAGCGAAATGTCCATACACAAGATTGCTGACGGTGTATTCAGGGTCCGTTGGAGAGAGGGAGGGCGAAACAGGAGCCAGCGCGTTCACGGAAGCCATGAGTTGGCGCGCAAAATCGAACGGAAGAAAATGTCGATTCGGGATGAGAACCGGCATCTCGACATTAAGAAGGAGATCAATTTCCGGATGTCGGAGTTGATCGATCGTTACTGGGAACAGTACGGGGCGCAAAAGCGTTCGGCGGACAGGGAGAAGAGCATCATCGAAGGCATTCGGGATGAACTTGGAAAACTGTTCGTGCGAGAGGTGGACGGAGCCGCAGTCAGCCGCTGGTATCAGAATCTGACCGCAGTCCGGGGAGTATCGGAAGGAACGGCCGTGAGGCACTTCCACGTCATGCACCACATGATGGAGAAGGCTTCAACGATCTGGTCCAAGGAAACCGGACTGGAGCGGAATCCGGCGCACGGCGTGGAAGTCCGTAGGCCGGACGACACTCGCGAACGGTACCTGTCGGAAGTGGAGCTTCGCAGGCTGAAAGCGGCGCTTGACGAAAAGCGACTAAGGAAGGGCACGAAAGATGCCAACCAGACAACTCAACGGATGAGGCTGATTGTGCTCATTGCTCTGACGACGGGAATGAGAGCATCGGAGATTTTCGGAGTGCGCTGGCCGGATGTGCTGTACGACGAAGGTTTGCTGGCCGTGAGGGCGAAGCTGAAGGGCGGCAAGATGCGTTACGTTCCACTGCTTCCCGAAGTTGCCAGCGAACTGAGGCGTTATCCGGTGGTGATTTCCGATGACCTGATATTCCCTCCGCGAAAAGGGGCACACGGTAAGAGGCGCAGGCTGGAAGGGAGTTTCGAGGATTTGCTGAAGAGGGCAAAAATTCGGAATTTTCGCTTCCACGATCTGCGTCACACGTTCGCGTCCTGGTACATGATGAACGGCGGTGATCTTTACGAACTTGCGAAGATCCTCGGCCACGCGAACATCAAGATGACCGAGCGCTACGCCAAGCTGGGGCGCCGCCACATTGCTAGGACCGGCAATACCGCGCGCGAACTTTGGAAACTGATGGATCAGGGAACTGGGGAACAAAAGAGGGAACAGGAAACCAGCAGAGAGGAACACATCGTTTGAGAATGTTCCCGTATTGTTCCCGCGGCTGAGATTACTCGTTTTTGGTTTCCGCTAAGTTGTTTATTATGTGGTGGCCAGGGACGGGATTGAACCGCCGACGCCGGCCTTTTCAGGGCCGCGCTCTACCACTGAGCTACCTGGCCTCAGTGCAGACTTTATTGGTTGCAATTTCCTGCGCGGAGACCGGCAGCTGCGGCCGGTAGGATGGGACAATTCCACGAGCAGTGCTCTGCAACAACTGGTTCTCAGTATACCAAGCCTCGATTGCCCGAACCAAGTCCGCGGACTTCGGCACGAAGATTTGTCCGAAGTACTACACTGTAGGTCAATTATGTTCCGAACCGGCAGTCTGTCCGCCAGTCTCCTCCTCGCCGTCGTGTCCCCCCTTTGCGTTTTCCAGACGCCGGTTTATGGCCAGGCAACGCCGGCCTCTACCCAAATCGACGAGTCCCGCGCGTCGCATGCTTACGAAGCAGCGGTGCACGAAGGACCGCCCGCGCTGCGTGCCTATCTCACCGATTTCCCCAAAGGCGCCGACCTCCACGTCCACCTTACGGGAGCCGTCTACGCTGAAACCTTCATTCGCGATGCCGGCGAGGACGGCCTCTGCGTTGATACCGTCGCCTTCGACATTGCCAAGCCCCCTTGCACCGGGCCTCGGCTGATCCCGGCCAAAGATCTCTCCGGCAATCTCACGCGCGCCGAGCAATTGATGTACGACAAGCTCGTCGATTCGCTTTCGCTGCGCAGCTTTGTGCCCTCAGCCGGTTGGAGCGGTCACGACCAGTTCTTTGTCACGTTCGATCGTGTTGACGGCCTCAAGAACCACAAGGGCGAGTGGGTTGATGAGGTGGCCACGCGCGCTGCCGAGCAAAATGAGCAATATCTCGAGTTGATGGACACGCCGACCTTCACCCATGCCGCGCAGATTGCCACGACAATTGGTTGGAGCCCGGAGCTCGGGCGTGCCGATCGCGCTGCTTTCGCCCGCTTCCGCCAGCAGCTTCTCGACCGCGGACTGCGGGACGAGGTCGCAGTCGACCGCGAGGAAGTGCGCCAGGCCCAAGCCGATCGCCGCCGGCTGGAGCACTGCGGCACTGCCCAGGCCACGCCTGCCTGCCAGGTCGAAATTCGTTACATCTGGCAGGTGTTGCGCGACCTTCCGCCGGAGCAGGTCTTCGCGCAGGCGCTGCTCGGCTTCGAAACCGCTGAGGCCAGCATTGACGCGCATGAGCCCGGCTTCGTCGCGATCAACTTCGTCCAGCCCGAGGACAGCTTTATCGCCATGCGCGATTACACCCTGCAGATGAAGATGGTGGGCTACCTGCACTCCGTCTACCCCAGGGTTCACATCTCGCTGCACGCGGGCGAGCTGACCATGGGCCTGGTTCCACCGGAAGGCCTGCGCTTCCACATCCGCGAGGCCGTGAAGCTGGCGCACGCGGAGCGCATCGGCCACGGAGTAGACGTGATGTATGAGAATAATGCCAACAGCCTGCTGCGCGAGATGGCAGAAGGCCACGTGATGGTGGAGATCAACCTCACTTCGAATGAGGGCATTCTCGGCGTCTTTGGCGCGGACCACCCCTTCCCCATCTACCGCGCCGCCCACGTGCCGGTTGCGCTTTCCACCGACGACGAGGGCGTGAGCCGCATCGACATTACCCACGAGTACGAGAAGGCCGCGCTCGAATACCACCTGAGCTACGAAGATCTGAAAGAACTGGCGCGCACCGGCATGGAGCATGATTTTCTACCCGGCGCCAGCCTGTGGGCCGAACCCGATACCTTTACAGTGGCCGTGGTCGCCTGCCGCAGCCAGGTGCTGGGCGGCGATCAGCCCTCCGATTCCTGCAGAGCGTTCCTCGATGGCAGCGAAAAGGCCGCCGCGCAGTGGGAACTGGAGCGCCGTTTCCTCGCCTTCGAGGCCCGGTTCTGACGCCGGCGCCGCTGGCCGGAGGGAAAGATGGATAACGAACGCGTTCGCGAGATCTGCATGGAGCTGCCACATGTTGCCGAAACGGTGAACTGGGGTCATCACCTGGTTTACTGGGTCGGCCATCGCGAGATCGGCGGCAAGATGTTCGCCATGACCGACCTCGATGGCACCGGCCGCGGCGTCCTGTACTTCCATTGCGGACCGGAGCGCTTCCATGAACTGCTCGAAATCGACGGCATCATCCCCTCACCGCACCTGGCCCGCGCCCACTGGGTTACCCTGGAGCGCTGGACTGCCCTGCGCCCGCGAGAAATTGAGGAAGAGCTCCGCCGCTCCCACGCTCTGATCTATGCCCGGCTGCCCAGGCGCACGGCGACCTTCCTGGCGCTGCCGGAGAAAGAGCGCGCCAAACTCATTCGCGAGCGAAAAGCGCTGGCAAATAAGCGGGCAAGGTAGGTCGCCTCCGCCGATGCTTTAAGCCGATGCCGTAATCTGGGGCTATGCATGGAGTGTCTCTGTCTTTGAAAGGCAAGGTTGCCCTCATTACCGGTGGCTCGCGCGGTATCGGCGCGGAAACGGTGCGGCTCTTCGCCCAAGCCGGCGCGCGGGTGGCCTTTAATTACCGCCAGGCACGCAAGCAGGCGCAGGCGCTTGAGGCCGAATGCGGCGGAACGGGCAAGTGCGCCGCTCTGCAGCAGGAGCTGGAGACACCGGCCGCCGGCCGGGCATTGGTCGAGGCTGCGGTCGCGGCATTCGGACGCCTCGATATTTTGGTCGCGAATCATGGCATCTGGCCCCCGGAAGATGCGCCCATCGCCACCATGAGCGAAGAGCAATGGCGGCGCACCCTGGCAGTCAATCTTGACTCGGTCTTCGGCCTGGTGCAGGCTGCCGTGGCCCAGATGGAGCGCCAGCGCCCCGCGGGCGGCAGCGCTTTGGACGTGAGCAGTGCTACGGGGCATATCGTCCTCATCAGCTCCACCGCCGGCCAGCGCGGCGAGGCATTCCATGCCGACTACGCCGTAACCAAGGGCGCGCTCATCAGCCTGACCAAGAGCCTGTCGAGCGAGCTCGCTCCCAAAGGCATTCGCGTCAACTGCGTGGCGCCGGGATGGGTAGCGACCGAAATGTCCGCCGGAACGCTGGCCGATCGCAGCCTGGGGCCGAAGATTGCAGACGGCATTCCGGTGGGCCGCGTGGCGAGCCCGCGGGAAATCGCCGGCCCGGTCCTGTTCCTGTGCACTCCGCTGGCCGGCTTCATCTCCGGCGAGGTACTGAATGTGAACGGCGGCGCGGTGCTGGTGGGCTAGCCGGGACTTGGCCTTCGAGCAAACGGTTCGCAGGATGGAAGCCTTCATGACGAATGCGCCGAAACACTTAGAACCACGCTGGCCTGCCATGCTGGCTCTGCTTGCGGTTGGCGGATTGCGCCTGGCAATTCCAAAATCCATATCGGCAGGCCCTGATTGGCTGCTGATTACGGTCGTCGGAATCTTGCTGATTCCCACGGCCTGGGCAGGGCACCGCGGATTGCATGATCTCAATAAGATTCTGGGCTACGTGTTGGCGTCAACTGTGACGGTCGACCTGGTCTGGTCGCTTGGCTTGCTCGTCGCGGCGCTGCCTTCACGTAGGGAATCGCCTCAGGACTTGCTGCGCTCCGCAGGTGCGCTGTGGATCACGAACATCCTCGTGTTCGCATTATGGTACTGGCGGCTTGATGCCGGGGGCCCCCATGCCCGTGAGCTGCGCGGCGCCCATACCAATGGAGCCTTTCTGTTTCCGCAGATGACCCTCAATCCGGACTTGCGGGAACCAGCCTGGAGCCCGGGGTTCGTGGATTACCTGTTTCTCGCTTTCAATACGAGCACTGCATTTTCTCCGACAGACGCTCCCGTACTGTCGTCCTGGGCAAAGCTTCTGATGATGATTCAAGCGCTCGTCTCGTTCGCTACGGTTGCCCTGCTGGCAGCGCGGGCCGTAAACATCCTTTAGTACCGATGGTGAACAACAATCGGAGCGCTTGCGCGCCGGCCTTCACCTCGGGCTATTTTCGGTGTTCTCTACGGGAGTGAACTCGTGGCGCATCAAAGGGAAGTGCCGGGGGTATTTGCCGGGGATGGGCCCAATCCAGACCTTTTACACCGACGGCGGTTCTGTATCGTCAAAGCATCAGGTGGTGTTTCCGAGGAGACGATGGGAAAAGTAAAGCTTCTCACTGGCATGCTGGCCGTGGTGCTGTTCGTCATTCCGCGCGCGTTCGGCGCCCAGGCGAACGGCGATCAGGACGCCCAGAAGAATGCGCAGCAGGCGCGCACCGCGCTCGACGCCATGGTCACGGCGATGGGCGGGCCGGCCTGGCTCAACATGCAGAACCAGATGCTCGAAGGCCAGATTGCTGCGTTCTTCCACGGCAGCCCCGATCCCGGCACCACGCTGCTTTTCGAGTACCACCAGTGGCCGGATTACGACCGCATCGAGGCCACCAAGCACCGCGACGTGGTGGAGTTCTACATTGGGGACAAGGGCTGGGAAGTGACCTACCGCGGCAAGAAGGCCATACCCCAGGAGACGTTGGACGACTTTCTGCGCCGGCGCGACCACTCCATCGAAGTCGCCGTCAAGAAGTGGATGAAGGATCCGAACACCATCCTCATCTACGAAGGCGAATCGCTGGCCGAGCGCCATCTGGCCCAGAAGGTGACGCTGATTTCACCGCAAAATGACTCCATTACGATTCTGCTGGACGCACAAACGCACCTGCCGCTGCAGCGCATCTTTGAGTGGCGCGATCCCACCTACCACGACAAGAACACCGAGATCGAAGAGTACGACGATTACCACATGGTGAATGGCATCGCCACGCCCTACACCATCACGCGCCTCCACAACGGGGATACCGTGCGCCAGTTCTACGTCACAAAGGTGAGCTACAACCAGAACCTTCCGTCAGACTTCTGGGATGTGGATGACGCGGCGCACCACATCAAGAAGGTCAAATAAACGGGCCGCAACCCGCCTATTTATAATCCAGAGGAGCGCCCCGCACATTGCCGACACGCTCTCTGGAGTACGAATGATTTTTGATATCCAGGAGATTCTGGACCTTTTACCCCACCGCTATCCGTTTCTGCTCATCGACAGGGTCGTAGAGTTCGAGCGCGCCAAGCGACTGGTCGCCATCAAGAATGTGACCATCAATGAGCCGTTCTTCCAGGGCCATTTCCCCGGTTACCCCATCATGCCCGGCGTGCTCGTGGTTGAAGCCATGGCCCAGGCCGGCGGCATCCTCATGATGTCTGAATACGCTGACCGGCACTCCAAGCTGGTGGTCTTCACCGGGATCGAGCGCTGCAAGTTTCGCCGCCCGGTCACCCCTGGCGATCAGATACGCTTCGAGATCGATGTGCTCGCCTTCCGCTCCCGCGCCGGCCGCATGCAGGGCCGAGCGCTCGTCGACGGCAAACTGGCCTGCGAAGCTACGCTCACCTGCCAGGTGGTGCCGAAAAACAGGGCACAAGCTACCCCGGCAGGGACCAAGGGAACGAAGGAACAAGAAGGCGCCACAGCGAACGGCACAGGCGCCGCCGTGGAGACGGCGGAGTGAGCATTCATCCCAGCTCCGTTATCGCACCCGGAGCCGTCATTCCCGACTCCTGCACCGTCGGCCCCTTCTGTACCATCGGTCCAGAAGTGGTGCTCGGCGAGGAATGCAAGCTGGTTTCGCATGTGGTGCTCGACGGCCGTACCCGGATCGGGGCGCGAAATACTTTTTATCCCTTCTGCTCCATCGGCGTAGCCCCGCAGGACCTGAAGTACCAGGGCGAGCTCACTGAGACCGAGATCGGCGACAGCAATGTCATCCGGGAATCTGTGACCGTGAGCCGCGGCACAGTGGGCGGCGGCGGCAAAACAAGCATCGGATCGAACTGCCTGCTGATGGCCTACGCACACGTGGGCCACGACAGCCATGTGGGCAGCCATTGCATCCTGGCCAATTCCGCCACGCTTGCCGGCCACGTCCTCATTGAGGACTACGTTACGCTGGGCGCCTTCTGCCCGGTTCATCAGCATTGCTCCATCGGCGCCCACGCTTTTATCGGCGGCGGGACAATTGTGACGCAAGATGTGCTGCCCTTCTCGCTGACCTCGGCACGCCGCGAAAATAAGGCCTTCGGGATTAACAAAATCGGCCTGCAGCGGCGCGGATTTTCGCCGGAGCGGCTGCAACAGTTGCAAAGGGCGTTCCGCGTGTTGTTGGCGTCCAGGATCAACACGACGCAGGCCCTCGAGCAGCTGCGCGGGATGGATGGCGAAGATGTGGCCATCCTGACCCGCTTCATCGAGCGCAGCGAGCGCGGGGTGATCAAGTAGCCATGAAGCTCGGCTTGATTGCCGGCAACGGCCGCTTTCCCTTCCTGCTGCTTGACGCGGCACGCGCCGAGGGCCACGGGGTCGTGGTCGCCGCCATACGCCAGGAAACCGATCCGGAGATCGACCTCCGCGCTGCTGCCGACTCATCCATCACCGTCCACTGGCTCTCGCTGGGCGAGCTATCGCGGCTCATCGAAACCTTCCAGAAGGAAGGCGTGAGCAAGGCCGTGATGGCCGGCCAGGTGAAACACAAGCAGATCTTCTCGAGCATCCGGCCCGACTGGCGCCTCGCCAAGCTGCTGCTCAACCTGCGCACTCGCTCCACCGACGTGCTGCTCGGCGCCGTGGCCAAGGTGCTGGGCGATGAAGGCATCGAGCTCATCAGTTCCACATCGTTCCTGGAGCCGCTGCTGGCCCAGGAAGGCGTGTTGACGACAACCGAGGCTGGGGGGCGCGCGCCCGACGACGAGGAACGCAGGAATATCGATTACGGCCTGAAGGTGGCGCAAGCGGTAGCAGGATTCGATATCGGCCAGACAGTTGTCGTCGCCGCGCAGGCATGCGTGGCAGTCGAAGCCATGGAAGGCACCGATGCCGCCATCGAGCGCGCTGGCCAGTTGATGCAAACGCTGGCGGGCGAGGCCTCAACGTTAGAACGCCGCCTCACCGTCGTCAAAGTGGCAAAACCAAATCAGGATATGCGCTTCGACGTCCCGGTCATCGGCTCGGCCACGATCGAGACCATGATCCGGGCCAACGCCAGCTGCCTTTCGGTCGAAGCCGGCCGCACCCTGCTCTTTGACCGCGAGACTCTTCTCGATCGCGCCCGCCAGGCCGAGATTGCCATCGTGGCCCTTCCCCGCCGACAATAGCACGCAAGGAACTTCTTTCCCGGGCCCTCATCCGTCGATTTCCCGAGGGTGCGCATCCTTGTTCCCTCGGTCCCTTTTCCCTCGTTCCCTGCATCAGGAGGTTTCACCATGAGAAAACTGCTGCTCGTCGCCATGGCCGCCGCGGCCCTGGTTGCTCTTCCGGTCCTCACCGCCCGTGCCGATGACTCCGCCATGCCGGCCGCGGGACAAAAAGCGCCCACCTTTACGCTGCCCTCGCAAGACGGCACGCCCATCTCGCTCAAGCAGTATCGCGGCAAGTGGGTCGTCCTCTACTTTTACCCGCGCGACATGACCAGCGGCTGCACCATCGAGGCCCACAACTTCCAGAACGCGCTCAAGGACTTCGACGCCAAGAACGCCGTCATTCTCGGCGTCAGCGTGGACTCGCTTTCCATGCACCAACAGTTCTGCGCCAAGGACGGACTCACCTTCCACCTGCTCTCCGATAGCGATCACAAAGTGGTGAGTGAATACGGATCGCTCGGCGGATTCAATGGGGTGGTGATCGCCAACCGCAACACCTTCCTCATCGATCCCAAGGGGCACATTGCCAAGGTGTGGGTGAAAGTGGATCCGCACACCGCTGCGTCTGACGTGTTGGCCGCGATTCCGTAGACGAGACTGGCGCCACACAAATAAAAAAGCCCGCCGAGGCGGGCTTTTTTATGGATTGCCAAACTGCGATGGAGCCGGAGTTACTTCCTCCGGCCGCCTTTCTTCTTCGCAGTCTTTTTGGCTGCCTTTTTTGCTGCCTTTTTTGCCGGGGCCTTCTTGGCAGCTTTCTTTGCAATCTTCCTGGCTGGAGCTTTTTTGGCCGCTTTCTTCGCGGGTGCCTTCTTGGCAGCCTTCTTCGCTGCCTTCTTTGCCGGAGCCTTTTTGGCAGCCTTCTTCGCCGCTTTCTTGGCCGGAGCCTTCTTGGCTGCCTTCTTCGCTGGCGCTTTCTTGGCCGCCGCTTTCTTGGCCGGAGCCTTCTTGGCAGCCTTCTTCGCCGTCCGCTTCTTTACCGCTGGTTTTGGAGCGGGAGGCGCAGCCGCGGGGGCTGGTTCTTCCGCCATGCCTTCATCGTCGTCTGAAGTCGTATGCACGGCGGTTGCACCGGCATCTTCTTCCTCATCGGCGAAGTCTTCTTCTTCTTCCGCGTCGGGGCCCAGATCGTCTTCTTCTTCCCCGAGAGGGTCGCCGTCACTCATCGCGTACATCTTGAAAACGTCATCCATCCGATTGCCTCCAGCGGGTTCCCGCTGCTCCAGAACGCCAGCAGGCAGTTGTTGCCCGTTGGTTCGCTCTCGTAGTCTGCACCCTCGCGCAGCGGACAAATCAAATTCCGCATGCGGACTAAGTGTAGCTATAGCTTGCACACAAAGCCCTCGGAATGACAAGCACGGAATGCGCATTAGCCAAATTTTTTATTGATTGGAGGCAGTATGCACGTGCGTCGTACGCTTATGCGCGCTGTGTTGTGTAGTCTTCTTCGCAGCACTCGAAGCACCGCGCTTGGTTTTGGAGCTCTGTGCCGGCGCATGAGCGTGGGGCGCGGGATCAGCCTCGCGACGCGCCTCCTCTTTCGTCGTACTGCGGCGCCGTGTCGATCCCCTTGTGCGGCGCACCACCGGCTCGGCCACATGAAGCCGCTTGCCTGCCTCCACCCGTATCCCGGACGGAATCGCATTCCAACGTCGCAACTGCGCCAGCGAAACTCCAAACCGGTCCGCAATCGTCACCAGCGTATCGCCACGACGGACAATGTAGAGCCGGGTGCGGGCTGAGGACTCCGCCTGCGGCGCCACCGGGACCACCAGCGCTTCAAGTCCAGCAAGGCTTTCGTCGGTGCTCAGCTGGTTGACGCTGGCCAGTTCCGACTGCGAGACATGATATTCGTGGGCCACCGAGTCCAGCGTATCGCCGGCCACCACCGGGTGATACCGCCAGGCGTTCCGCTTGTCTTCAGGGATCATTGCAATGCGCTGGTCAAACAGCGTGGCCGTGCCGGCGGGCAAATGCAGGTCAAATGAGGAATCGGGCGGCGTCTCCATGTGCAGAAGACTGGGATTCAGCGCTTCAAGCTCGTCCACTGGCGCGCCGACCAGGTCTGAAACCAGGCGCAGATCCACCGAGTAGTTCACAGTCACCGTATCGGTCAGCACCGGCGGGTCCAGCGTCACGTCGTCGAAGCCGTACTGGTGCGGATTATTGGCGATGATGATCGCCGCCAGAATTTCCGGCACGTAGTTCTGCGTCTCCCCGGGCAGGTTGTGGCGCTTGTACAACTCCCAGAAATCGGCGTACCCGGTCTTCTCCACCGCGCGCTGCACATTCCCGGCCCCCCAGTCGTATGCCGCCATGGCCAGGTACCAGTCGCCCAACTGGTCGTACAGGAACTTCATGTAGCGCGCATAGGCCCGGGTCGATTTCTCCGGATCGAAGCGCTCATCCACATACGCGTTGCGCTCCAGCCCGTAGTTGCCATGGGGCATGAACTGCCACATTCCGCCGGCGTCGGAGCGGCGGTCGATGGCGCGCGGCTGAAAACCCGACTCCGCCACCGCAAGATAGATCAGGTCCTGGGGAACACCTTCCTCGGCCAGAACGCGCTGAATCATTGCCCGGTAGTGGCCTGAGCGCTCAAACGAGTGCAGCAGTGTGTTGTGGCCCTTCTGCGTGTAGGCGAAGAAGTTGATGAAGCTGGCCACGTAGTCGTTCACCACCAGCGGAAGGTCCGACTTGGTGGTCGCCAGGTCGGCGCGCGCCTTGGCCACCAGATTAGGATCGGCGGCAAAGGTCACGTCGCTAGCGGCCTCGGCCGGCGTCAGCTCTTCCTTGGGCACAAATCCGTTGCCCTGCTTCAGAGCTTCCATCTCCAGCGAATTGACCTGGTCCACAATGTTGTCGAACTCGTCCTGCAACTGCGTATCGGACTTGATATCGATACCGCTCGAAAGCATCAGGTCTACGGCCTGGTCGAACTGCGTCTTGGCCTCGGCCAGTTCACCACGGTGATAGTCGGCGTCGCCGCGCGCATAGTCGGCCTCAACCTGAGTGATGAGTTGGCGTACGCGCTGCTGTTGGGCGGCATCGATCTTTTGACGCGGAGTGGCGGCTGGCTTCTGCTGCGCCGCGGGCTGCGTCAAGGCCGGGGCAATGGCCTGTGGGGGCGGCGCCGGTGATGTGCCCTGCTTCGAGGGGCAGCCCACCAGCGGGAGCACCAGCAGCAAACAGCCGGGCACAACAAACCTGGACAAACTCATGCTCATGAAAGACGCAACCAACCCTGCAATTGTGAGACCGCGGAAGGCACTATGCCGATGATAAGCTATGCCATGGAGGACCTGCGCATCAATTGCGCTAACTCCTTTATTTCTGAAAGTTTTCAGCCCTCATGGATGCTCGCTTTCTTCGCAACTTCGCCATCATCGCCCACATCGACCACGGAAAGTCGACGCTGAGCGACCGCCTGCTCGAGCTCACCGGCTCCGTGACCCAGCGCGAGATGCAGGCCCAGGTCCTGGACGCCATGGACCTGGAGCGCGAGCGCGGCATCACCATCAAGGCCCACGCCGTGCGCATGATGTACAAGGCGCGCGACGGCCAGATCTACCAGCTCAACCTCATCGACACGCCGGGCCACGTCGACTTCAGCTATGAGGTCTCGCGCTCGCTGGCCTCCTGCGAGGGCGCGCTGCTGGTGGTGGACGCCAGCCAGGGCGTGGAGGCGCAGACCCTGGCCAATGCCTATCTGGCCATCAGTCACGGCCTCGAAATTATTCCCGTCATCAATAAAATCGATCTGCCCTCGGCCGACATTCTGCGCACCCAGGAAGCGATCGAGAAGGCCGTCGGCCTGGACGCTACCGATGCCATCCCGGTGAGCGCCAAGACCGGCCAGGGCGTGGAGGAACTACTCGAAGCCGTCGTGCACCGGCTGCCGCCGCCAACCGGCGACCCCAACGCACCGCTGCAGGCGCTTATCTTCGACTCCTGGTTCGACCCCTATCGCGGCGTCATCGTGCTCGTTCGCGTCATGCAGGGGACCATGCGCAAGGGCCAGCGCATCCGCCTGATGGCGAATGGCAGCGTCCACGAGATCGAGTCCATGGGTTTCCTGGCGCCCAAGCCCGTCGAAGTGGGCGAGCTTTCGGCCGGCGAGGTTGGTTTCTTCGCGGCCACAATCAAGAATGTCGCCGACACCAAGATCGGCGACACCGTTACCGACGCTGCGAATCCCGCAACCAGCGCCCTGCCCGGCTTTGAAGAACTTAAGCCGATGGTCTTCAGCGGCCTCTACACCGTCGATTCCCACGAGCACACCCTGCTCCGCGACGCGCTCGAGAAACTCCGCCTCAACGATTCATCGTTCTTCTTCGAGCCCGAAAGTTCGGTCGCGCTCGGCTTCGGCTTTCGCTGCGGCTTCCTGGGCCTGCTGCACATGGAGATCATTCAGGAGCGGCTGGAGCGCGAATACGAGCTCGACCTCATCACCACTGCGCCCAGCGTGCGCTACCACATCGAAATGACCGACGGCTCAACCCTCGAGGTCGACAATCCATCGCGCTGGCCCGAGCCGCAAAGCATCGACACCATCCACGAGCCCATCATCACCGCCAAGATTCTGAGCAACGAGGAATATGTCGGCGGAATCCTGAAGCTCGTCGAAGAAAAGCGCGGCCGCCAGCTCAACTTCGAGTACGTGACGCCTACGCGCGTGATGCTCACCTACGAGCTGCCGCTCAACGAGATCGTGCTCGACTTCTACGACCGCCTTAAGTCCATCTCGCGCGGGTATGCCTCGCTCGATTACCAGCTGGCCGGCGAGTGGGAATCGCCGATGGTCAAGCTCGACATTCTCGTCTCCGGCGAACCCGTCGATGCGCTCTCCATCATCGTGCACCACGACCACGCCTACGAGCGCGGCCGCGCATTGGTTTCAAAGATGCGCGAGCTCATCCCGCGCCAGCAGTTTGAAGTCGCCATTCAGGCGGCCATCGGCGCCAAGGTGGTGGCCCGCGAAACCGTGACCGCACTGCGCAAGAACGTCATCGCCAAGTGCTACGGCGGCGACATTTCCCGGAAACGCAAACTGCTGGAGAAACAAAAGGAAGGCAAGAAGCGCATGAAGCGCATCGGCAAGGTCGATATCCCGCAGGAAGCCTTCCTGGCCGTGCTCCGCGTGGGCGAAGAACAGCAAAAATAGATTCGCTATTCGGCCATGCTGTTCGGTATGCTGGTACGCATCCTGCGCAATGCACAGGCCGCCGGAAGGTTCTGCAGGACGTCTTGATGCAACTGGGTCGCGGCGCCCATCGGTCAATTCCGCACTCATGCAATGCCTTCACTCGGAGGCTTCGATGCCCGGACAACAAACCGCTCTTGCCCAGCCGCCCAAAAAACGCTGGGCACTGCGCTTCTCCCTCATCTTTGCTGCAGCCACAGTGCTTCTGGCCTTCGCCACGTACTGGCTGGCGAAAGACGATCGCCAAAAGCGTCAGGACATTCAGCAGCTCCAGGCGCAACTCAATACGGCGCAGGCTAAAGCGGCGCAGGACGACGCGACCATGCGCGCCTATGCTGACGTGGTGGGTGCCCCCGACACTGTTTCCATCACCTTGCAGCAGCAGGCCGGCGGGCCTCCCGGCCAGGCGCACGTGCTCTACAACCAGCGCTTGGGCTTGGCCCTCTACTCCGGCCAGATCTCTCCGCCGCCTGTCGGCAAGAGCTACCAACTCTGGCTCGTGCCCGCCTCAGGAGCCACGGTTAATGCCGGATTGGTTGCCGCCAACCAGCAAAACGGAGCGGTGGTCGTGCACCTGGAGCAGGGAGTGCCTGCCAAGATTTTTGCGGTCACCCTGGAGCCAGAAGGGGGCAGTCCGCAGCCCACCGGCCCCAAGGTGCTCATCGGGGCGCTGAACGGCTAAGCAGCCGGCATTTCGGCTGGGCAAGGGGCAGCGCCTGCAGAATCGGCACAAATCTCCTCGGCCGTACGCTCTCAATTCGCATGGATTCGACGGGTTGAGTCACAAATTCTTCACAACGATCTGTGGAAAGCTCCCCATAGCCTGTGAGCTATGACACCGCTGATACCGGCTCGTGAAGATTCTAATTAAATCCTCATATTTAATTGAATGTAAACAATTTATAGCCAGAATTCTACCGCGATAGGTTTGACGAATCCCACATAATTCTGTACGCGCGTAATTTTTCGAATCGCTTTCCACAGAATTTTCCACACGAAACAGCCCGAAAGGGCCCGCTCGTGCTCTCATCCTGGGCACCCTTTCTTCCCGACTCTCGAGCGAATCTTTTTCGCACAGCAAAACGCCGGCCCGAAGGCCGGCGCTTGGACGAACGTGTGCAGGAATCTAGTGCGAGGTGGCAGGCTGAGCGGTGTGCGGAGTCGGCGCCTCCGGCACGCCAGACTGCGCCGGCGGAGCCGGAATTCCCGACTTCGTGTTATACGCGTCGATCACTTCTTTCGTGATATTGGTGCCGTCGCTCGCGAACAGAACCGGCGACTGCTGCTGGCTGATATCCAGCACCAGCGTGTAGCCCTTCAGCTTGACGTATGACTCCATCACGTCGTACACCTTCGAGGCCAGACCGTTGTACATATCCTGCATGGCCTGCTGAAAGTCGGTCTGCGCATCCTGGGTGTCCCGATCCAGCTTCTTCTTCTTTTCGTCGATGGTCCGCGCGCGCGACTGCTGTTCCACATCGCTCAGGCTCGCGGCCTGCGTCTGCAGTTGCTTGGTCAACGCGTCGATCTCATCGCTTTCCGTCTTGAGTGCCTGGCGGCGCGGATCGAACTTCTTCTGCAAATCGGCGAATTCGCGCTGACCTTCATTGGTCTGCGCTACCGCTACCTGAAACGCAATCACGCCCACCTTCGCGGGCTCGGCACTACCGGTTGGGGCTTTGGTTGCAGCGGTCTGGGCGTGGGCGTTCAGGACCAGACCTGACGCCAGGCAAGCAATCAAGACAAACGAGCGTTTCATCGAAACTGGGAACTCCTTCATTTCGTCTGTGCCACCACTGTACTTGCTGCCTTGCACTGCGAATCTTCGCAATGAGGCGCAACTCCGGCTTGGGGCCGCGCGGCACTTCCTCTTCGCTTTGCCGAGGCTAATGCGGATTATATAGGTCCGACTGGGCGACCCGTCAAACCGTAAAAGGCGGGCGAGCAAGCTCAAACGGAGCGCATGCCTTTTCCCGGCCCGCAGCAGGCGACGTGGGCAGCTCGCAGGTTTGCCACAACCCGCGCAGCCGTTTCGCTTCTTCATAATGGAGGCGCGTCAGCTCCAAAAGAACCTTCTCGCCGCTCGAGGTCAACGAGACATTCACGACCCTGCGGTCGACCGCATCCTGCGTCCTCGACACCAGCCCGCTCTGCACCGCCCGCTCCACCAACCCCACAACCGAATGATGGCGCTCCTGGAGGAACTCCGCCAGTTCGGAAATGTTTGCAGCACCGCGGCCGGTAAAGCCCTGGATGCCCAGCATCAATTGATGCTGCTGCGGCGTAACCCCGCATTCCCGCGCCGCCAGTTCACTAAAGCGCAGGAACTTGCGCAGCGCATACCGGAATTGCGCCAACTCGCTAACCATCTGCTCTTCGCCGCATTTGCTCTTCGTCATTTGATTTCCGATTAATATCGTATTACGATTATATCGTACTATGACATATAGGCACTATGACATTTAAACGACCCGATTCAGCCGCCGGCATCCTGAAACATCCACTGATTCGGAAATACCTTCCCCTGGTCCACGATGACCTGACCGCAGTCTACGCCCGCGATCTCCGCAAATGGCTGGTGATTGCTCCCCTCATCGGCGTGATTACGGGTTTGGCCATCACCGCTATCGCCATCCTCATCCTCGACAAGATGTGGCCGCCCATCCTCGGCTACTATCTGCACCATCACTGGGCCATGGTACCCGGGCTGCTGTTGGGTTTCATCCTTACCGGTCTAATCATGCAGTTCCTCACCCCCGACCCGGATGAGCATTCGACCGAAGAGATTATCCGCTCCTACCACGAGCATCAGGGCGATGTGAACATGCGCCCCTTTCTGCCCAAGCTGCTGGCCGCTGTCGCCACGGTCGGGTTCGGCGGCAGCGCCGCCCTCGAAGGCCCCAGCATCTACGGCGGCGGGGCCATCGGCTCCTGGCTATGGACGCGGCTGCGGCGTTTGCGCCGCTTCAAGCTCGATGCCCGCGATCGCCGCATCATGCTCATCTGCGGGGCAGCAGCCGGAATGTCCGCCGTCTTTCGCGCGCCGCTCACCGGAATCGTCTTCTCGCTCGAAATGCCCTATAAGGACGATCTGGCTCACGAAGCGTTGCTGCCCTCTCTCATTGCCTCAGTCGTTTCCTTCATGACCCTGAGCGCCTTCATGGGCAGCGCGCCGCTCTTTGACTTCGCCAGCGGCATCTCCTTCACGCGCCGCGACCTGGGCTGGTGCGCCCTCCTGGGATTATTGATCGGCCTGGTGGCCATGGCCTTCGTGATTACCTTCCGCCGCGCGCGCGCCTTCTGCGTGAACGCTCCCGTGCCCCACTGGGTGAAGCTCGCCGCGGGCGGCCTACTGACAGCGCTCTGCGGCTTGGCGTTTCTCCACTTCTATCCTGGCCAGCTCGTCCCGCTCGGCCCAAACTATGAGGCCGTGGGCCTGATCCTGGGCCACGCGCACAGTAGCCTGGAACTGGTAGTCTTCGGGCTGCTGAAACTGGCCGGGACCATCTTCACCCTGGGCTGCGGCGGCGTAAGCGCAATGTTCGTGCCGCTGTTCCTCGTCGGAGGCTCGTTCGGACTGGCCTTCGCACAGTCCATCGTGCACAGTCCCACGCCGGCGCTCTATGTAGCCGTGGGCATGGCCTGCTTCATCTCCGCGGGCTACAAGGCGCCCCTGGCAGCGGTCGTTTTTGTTGCCGAAGCAACCGGCGGCCACGCCTTCATCATTCCCGCGCTGATCGGCGCGGCCGTAGCCTATGCCGTTTCCGGCGACGCCTCCGCGTCGGGCGATCAGCGCCTGCATGAAGGCATCAAGGTGCAGGAGTTGCAGGGAATTCCGGTAAAGGAACTCATGCAGCAGCAATTGATCTTTGTGCAGGCTTCTTTGACGCTGCGGGAATTTGCCGCCAGGCTTACGCCGCACTCCCATCATGAGATCTTCCCGGTGTTTGAGGCAGACAAGCTGCTGGGCACCTGCAGTCTCTGGGCCTTGAGCCAGGTGGCGCCGGAGAACTGGGACACGGCCAGAGTCGCCGACATCACCGACCACCGCGTCCACAGAGTCGCACCGGATACCAACGTGACGGAAGCGCTGCGCCTGCTGCTGGGCAACCATACGCAGCCCATGTTGCTGGCAGTGATGGAGAATCACCACGTCGTCGGCATTGTTACGAAAACAGATATTTTGCAGGCACTCAGGCTGCGGCGCCCGGCCTGGGTGCCCCAGGTCCGGGGCCCCCGCGAATAGGTCTTCGTTCGCGGGGTGGAGATCTCGATTTTGAGACCTGGGAAAGCACGAAACTATACAGTCAGTTAGGCGGCCAAGCGGCCGACTTGCGCTTCGCAAAGCGGCGCAATCAACAGGTCTCGTCGCGACATCATTCCTTCCTGCATCTGCTCTTCACCATCCAACGCGCCGGCACGAGCAGCCTCGCCGCAAATGGATTGGATGCAACCGTTTCGGAGATTCGCCGCTGCGCTTCCCGATTGACGCCGCCGCGGAAGCACCCGTACCATAAGCATGTGTGGTGAAGGAGTTCACCCTTAACCGCTGTCCAGCCGCGAGCGACATGTCTTCGTCGCTTGGGTGCTAAATAGGCCCGGACAGATGATGACTCCTGACAGGTGATCCTGTTGCGGAGTCACGTCCCGGCACGATCCCCTGATGACAACCAGTTCGATTCGGATACGACGCTACGATGGCGTCAGTCTCCGCAGATTGGTCATGCGTAAGAGGAGGACGTGCCTTGCAGAAATACTTTTTCATTGCTTTGGGCGGAGGCCTGGGCTCAATCGCGCGCTACTGGGTCGGTTCCACAGTCGCTGGCCGCCTGGGCACGCGCTTCCCTTACGGGACGTTTGTCATTAACATCACTGCGTGCGTGCTGCTGGGATTCGCGATGACCTATCTGGGCAAGCGCACCGGCCTGAACCCGAGCTGGCGCTTTTTCATTCCCATCGGCTTTATCGGAGCGTACAGTACGTTTTCCACCTTCGAGTGGGAAACATTCTCCACGCTGCGCACCGGCACTTTTTTCATGGCCTCGCTCTACGCTGTAAGCAGCCTGTTCCTGGGACTGGTGGCAATCTGGGCCGGCTCGCTGCTGGCCGACGCCATCTGGTAACCGTCCGTCACTGAGTCAGGGAGGAACCATGTTGCAAGCGGGCAAGGCAATGAAGGTCTCCATCTACGTGAGCGAGGGCTCCACGCGTCACGGCGTCTCCACCTCCTCGGCCATTCTCGATTTTCTCTTCTATCGCGGCGTTGCCGGAGCCAGTGTGCTCAAGGGGGTGGCCGGCTTCGGCGCCGATCATCACATGCACTCCACCAGCAGCGTCGAGATCTCCGACCGCCTGCCCCTCATCATCGAGTTCATTGAGACGCCTGAGAAGGTAAACGCGATTCTCGGCAAGCTGGAGGAACTGGCCGGTACCGGCATGATCGAGATGCATGAAACCACGGTGGCCAAGCCGGCGCAGTCGCACAAAGTCCAGCCAGCCCCGCCGCCCGAGCACCTGAAGCTCACGGGCCGCGCCCGCCTCATGCGCATCTATATTGGAGAGTCGGACCGCTGGCGCGACAAGCCCCTCCACCAGGCGCTGGTTGAGGCCATGCGCGCCAACGATATTGCCGGCGTCACCGTCTATCGCGGCATTCTGGGTTATGGCGCCCACCGCCGCATGCACAGCGACAAGCCCATGCACCTGTCTCACGATTGCTCCATCATGCTCTCGGTTATTGACACTGCGGAGAAGCTTGAAAGCTTTCTACCCCTGATCGAACAGATGGTCGAAGAAGGCCTGGTGGTCCTTTCCGACGTGGACATCATCAAGTATGCTTATCGCGCAGCGGACGCAGAGGGCTGAAGCTCATGAAAGAACAATTTCCAGCGCGCTTGCTGCGCATTCATTTCGGCGAAGACGATAAATGGCAAGGCAAGCCTCTCCACGAAGCCATCCTGGCCAAATGTCTTGAACTCGGGCTCTCCCAGGCCATGGTCTATCGTGGCATCGAGGGCTACGGATCAAGCACCCGCGTCCGCCATGCCAGTTACTGGAAATTGTCGAAAGACGCACCCATCATGCTCAGCATCATCGACCGCGAAGAGCAGATCGCGAAGCTCATCCCCCATCTCGATGCCATGGTGCAGGAGGGACTAGTGGCCATGTCGAGCGTAGAAGTCATCCGCTTCTCGAAGACCGCCTGAAAGCGGTTGTAGCGCCGGTCTCTGACCGGCTGTCGTGCGGGTCTCCAGGGCCGCACAGCGATTACCGAAAGATTTGTCCGGGGCACACGGGGAAAGATTTGTCCAGGGCACACGGGCTTGACAGGCTGCGGAAAATTCTCCATGTGGGCTTTGTAACAAGGGCACGACTTTAGTCGGGCCAATAAAGCCAGCAAAATCAAGGTGGGCTTCAGCCCCTGCGGGCCGCTGTTCCGCACGATTTGCCCCCTCCCTAGAGTTTTTCCGCAGCCTCTTGAGCCCGTACGTGAGACCTGACCAGCACAATGGTTTTAGCCTCCCAGGGTTTATCATCTTAGAGGTTGTCTGCGTGCAAACGCCGCAATCTAGTCTCCGCCCGCGCTCCGGGAATCCTCCGGGTACTGCGCCGGGCCAATCGAACGGGAATCCAAAAAATGCGTGCAAAGACGGCGGTAGTGCTGGGCGCCCAATGGGGCGACGAGGGCAAAGGCAAAATTGTGGACGTGCTGAGCGAGCGGTTCTCCGCCGTAGCGCGCTACGCCGGCGGCCATAACGCCGGCCACACCGTCATCATCGGCGGCCAGAAGTTCGTGCTCCAGCTCATCCCCTGCGGCGTGCTGCGCCCCAGCTGTAAGGGCATCATCGGCAACGGCGTAGTCCTCGATCCCATCGCTTTTCTCAGCGAAGTCAGCCGCCTGCGCGATCTGGGTGTGAACGTCGATGAACAGCTCTTCGTCTCCAACCGCGCCCAGGTCATCCTGCCCTACCACCGCATGATCGAGTTGGCCGCCGAGAGCGCACCGGGACGCCAGAAGATCGGCACCACCAGCCGCGGCATCGGCCCCGCCTACGAAGACAAAATGGCCCGCAGCGGCCTGCGCATCGTCGACCTGCTCAACTCCGGCGCTGCTCAAGACTCACATTGAAGCCGCCTGCGCGGAAAAGAACGCCATCGCCCACGCGCTCTTCGGCACCGATCCGCTCGATCCGGCGAAAATGTACGACGAGTACGCCGCTGCTGCCGAGAAGATCCGCCCCTTCGTCGCCGACACTGGCCGCCTGCTCAACAGAACCCTCGCCGAGGGCGGCAGCATCATGTTTGAAGGCGCGCAGGGCACCATGCTCGACATCGACCACGGCACCTATCCCTTTGTGACTTCTTCGTCGGCCACGGCGGGCGGCGCGGCCACAGGCACCGGAGTCGGTCCCACCAACATCGGCACCGTCATCGCCGTGACCAAGGCGTATGTGACCCGCGTCGGCGAGGGCCCGTTCCCCACCGAGATTCACGACGGCTGCGCCGATCAGCTTCGCGCCCGCGGCCAGGAGTACGGCGCAGTCACCGGCCGTCCACGCCGCTGCGGCTGGCTCGATATTCCCCTGCTCCGCTACTCCAACCAGGTCAACGGCGCCGAGTGGCTGGTGATCACCAAGCTCGACGTCCTCGACGAGCTCGAGGAAATTCCCATCTGCACCGGTTACGAAATCGACGGCAAGGTCACCGACGAGATGCCGGCCGACGTGCGCGGTCTCGAATCCATTAAGCCGCGCTACACCACGCTCAAAGGCTGGCGCCAGTCGACTGAAGGCTTGACCGACTTTGACAAACTTCCGCAGGCAGCAAAGGACTATCTACGCTTCCAGGAGCGGGAGAGCGGCGCGCGCATCGGCATGGTCTCCACCGGCCCCGACCGCGACCAGACCATAGTCCTGCCTGAGTTCGGCGAGGCGCTCAATCGGATGAACTCCTAGCCTGCAAGAGTAGACTTCAAGAATCCCCCGGAGCTTGCCTGGGCCGGGGGCGAAAGAGGAAGCTTCCCCCATGGTCAGCTTCGTTGTCCGATTCAAATTTGCCCCCGAAGACCGCACCGATGTGGCAGCCACACTGGCGTTGTTGGCTACTGAAAGCCGCCGCGAACCGGGCTGCCTCGCCTACATCCCTCACCAGGTCCAGGACGATCCGGACACCGTCCTCATTTATGAGCAATATCGCGACCCTCAGGCTCTCGAAGCCCACCGCGAGTCCCAGCATTTTAAAAAATATGCGATCGGCGGCATCTTTCAGAAGATGAAGGAGCGCCAGCTTGAAAATCTGATCGCTCTCGTTTGAGCCGCCCGCCCCGTCTAATGGGCAGGAGTTTCTCCACGAAGGCCGCTGGATGTTTCAAACTTGCATAACACCGTGAAATTCACGCGCATTGCGCAAGAATTAAATTGACGGCGCGGAATTCCGGGGCTACCATCCGTTACGTTTATGGCCCAATCTGTTCTGAACGTTTCTAAAGAATTCCGTCGGCTCGTCCTCTCGAGTGCTGTTGCATCCACTTTGCTTCTGGTGGTCTGCGCGCCTCCTCTTCAGGCCAGTCCAAACGGCATGCCCCGGGCGCAAAAGCACGAAAGCCGGCACGAAATCGACCAGCTTGAGAATCAATGGCGCGATGCCGTGCTTCAAGGCGACACTGCGGTCATGAATTCTCTTCTGGCTGACGACTATATGGCCATTACCGCCTACGGAACTCTGCAAACGCGCGATGAGGCCTTGGCCAGTCTCCGTTCCGGTCGCTGGCATATCACTTCCCTGAATCTGCTTGACCGTAAGGTCCGCTTCTACGGCCGCACCGCCCTGGTCACCTCCATTGCCGAGGTGGAGGGCACCAGCCAGGAGGGCAATCTCTCCGGAAGCTATCGCTATACCCGAGTCTACGTCCGCGACGCCGGGGGAGCATGGAAGATCGTAAGTTTCGAGGCCAGCCGGATTCGCCGACCGGAAATGCAGAGGTAGCAGGAGTGAATCTTCTCTGGACCCTCCTCTCCTGTTGCGGCAACCCGACATTTAATTGTGGTGCTTCCTCGGCTTCGTGCTATAAAATCCAGACGGCGGCTTCCACCCAATCCTGGTGCTGACCACTTCCGCCACAAATTGACCCTCCCCAGGTTAATCGCATTCTCAGGACCCCCACTCCGGCACACGGAATGAGACTTTGCTGAAGGAATGCCGAGTTCGGGCAAACATCCAACGCACGGAGGATCCGAATGAGGGCCACGCACCTAACCACATTCAAATTTTTCGCGCTCTTGTTCCTGCTCCCGGGTCTCGGTGGGCTGATCGTCTCCGCGATGGTCTCCACCCATTACCTGCAAGCTCTACCCAAAGTTCCCATTCCCGAGCAGAAGCGCATGATTCCTCGCGGGATTCATGGGATTACCGTCTATCAGACTGCGGAAGAGGATCGCAACCTCAATGTCATGGAATATTCTTCCGTTGCTGTCTTCTTCATCGGCCTGATCTTGGGCCTCGTCTATCTGGAGAAGTGGGGCGCGGCTCAAACTACCGCCGCTGAAGAAGAGGTATTGCTCGAGCACCCCAGCTGACCCCCCTGCGCTCCTTCGCGCGGCCATTCCACCGCCCCGGTCTTCGTCTGGTTTTCAAGCCCTCTACAATAGAACTCATGCCTGAGCTTCCTGAAGTAGAGACCATCGCCCGCGGGGTGGATGAGCGGGTTCGGGCCGACAACATTGTTCAGGCTTGGTTCGGTTCCCATCGCGAACCCTTCAAAACCCCGCCCGCACAGCAAGCTAAAGGCCTTGAGGGCCGCTGCTTTCTCTCCGTCCATCGCACCGGAAAACACATCGTCTGCGAACTCGGACCTTCAGAGAAGGTCGACGCGCAGTGGATCGTGCACTTGGGCATGACCGGCCGGCTTCTGGTTACAGACGCGGCCGCGCCGGTTGAGCCCCACACTCACGCGCGCCTCACCCTCGCCAGCGGCCGCGAGTTGCGCTTCGTCGATCCGCGACGCTTTGGCCGCCTGGAGTTCCGCCAGCTTGACCGCGCTTCCGGATTCGTAGGTCCCGGTGCAGAGCCGCTCACCATCGGCGCCGAAGAGTTCGCCGCTCTCTTTCGCGGGCGCAAACTCTCCATCAAAGCGGCCCTGCTCAACCAGACGCTCCTGGCCGGCGTAGGCAATATCTACGCCGATGAGAGCCTTTTTCGTGCCGGAATCCGTCCGCGCCGCAGTGCCGGACGCCTCACCCGTGCCGAACTCGAGCGACTACGCCAGGCACTTCGCCAGGTTCTCCGTCACGCCATCCGCCTGGGCGGTTCCTCGGTTTCCGATTATGTGGGTGCGGATGGCGAACGCGGCTTCTTTCAGCTCCGGCACAACGTGTACCTGCGCACCGGCCAACCATGCCGCCGCTGCCAGACACCCATCCGTCGCATCCTGCTGGCGGGCCGCGGCACCCACTTCTGCCCCACCTGCCAACACTGAGTTCTACTGTTTTTCGGAGTTTCTTGGGCCTTTTCTCCCAGAATTAAGACCCCTACTGTCTCCGCACCCCATAACCCAATGAAAATGAACAGGCGTCAAACGGCCATCCAATTGCTAATTCAATAGCGCCAGTGATGTTCGGCTGTAGGCGGGAGGCCCCCGCAGCCACAGAGAAAGCAGGTTCCCGGCAAGAGTCGCCGCCCACGGGCAGGCAGCCGGTCGGGAAACCCGAGAGACGCAGCCAACGAGCTGGAGTCCAATAGACAAACGGGGAGGCCAGTGACCCGTTCTTGCGCGAAGCCACTCAGCCCGAGTGGCTTTGGTGCTTGATGGAGCGTTGTTCCGCGTTGTCCATTCATTAACCCTGCGCTTTACGTTACTTTTGAGTGTCCACGCCCATCGCCACCGTATTGGCGACTTGCCAGCCGCTGGCCTTCGCTGTAGTATCGGAATTGCCTATCAAGCGGCTGACGCGCTTTTCCACCGTTCGGGAAGAGCAAGCTCGCCGCCGAGCAAGCAAACTTCGCCGGCTGGTCCTTTCCTTTCCAGACTCGCCCGGTGAAAGCTCACAGAGGAAGGGCATCACCTGAGAAAAGCCCGGCCGCGCCGTATCAATCCCGTTGATTGGGATGAGCTCCAAAAGCTCCTGTGTACTGGCGGCGGTGAGCATTTTCCAGAGTTTGACATAAAGGAAGCGCGGAAGCTCTAGCCGGCGGGCCGGTTTTGCCCATTGCTGCGGAAACAGCAGCCCGCCATTGCGTAAGAACCACAACGCGCATGGATTGCGATGCGCAGAACGCAGGTTGGACCATCGGTCAACTTTGTCGATGCAGGTCGATCTTCGATCCCGGCGTAAAACACGGTGTGGTGTGCCGCAACACGCGACTCCGCCTTGTTCCACTCTCGGCTGCGCACGCATAGAAGTTGAGTGCGCGGACCAGAACCGACAGCGCGCACACGCCTGCAGCGGCTGCCGAATACACAGATTGCAAGCGAAAGTTCAGCACCAGGAAGCACTCGCATGATGACAGAAGCAACGCCCCCTCCGATGGAGACGGGGCCCGCGCCCGACAACGGTCAGGTGCAACCGCAGGGAGGGCACCGGCGCCGCCGGCGCCGTCGCAAGAACAAATCGCAACAAGCAGCGCAGGCGCCGCAGCCTGTCCTGCAGGGTGCGCCGCAGGGCCAGCCGCAAGCCGCCGCGCCGCCCCAGCCCAAATCCGCTCCCGCCCCGCACCATCAGAATCACAACAATCAGGGACAGGGCCGCAAGAAGAAGAAATTCTTCCAAAAGGATCGGGGCCAGCAGGCGCAGCCAGGCAACAACAACGGCGCGCAGCAGCAGGGCAAGCGCCGCAGCCGTCAGAAGGGCCCGCGCGAATTCGTCGGTCCCATGGACCACAGCTATCGCGCGGTGAATGGCAACGTGGCCGACGGTCCGCCATCCACCATCCAGATGCCCAGTAACCATCACGGCAGCTACTATCCCGATGCTTACCCGGCGTCGACCGCGCCCGTTCGCGAAGACGCGCCCACTCGCATCTTCTGCTTCATCGAAGATCTCTTCTTCCTCGCCAAGATTCAGGAAACGGCGCGCAAACTCGGCGTGAAGGTCGAGTTCGTGAAGGGGGGCGACAAGCAAGCGGTAGCCCGTATTACCGACTCGTCCGAGGCGGAGCGGCCCGCTTTGCTGGTCTTCGACCTGAACAATCTCAACGCCAAGCCCATGACGCTGATCCCCAAATTCAAAACCAAATACAAAAAAGCGGTCTCCATCGTAGGCTTCCTCAGCCATCTGCAGGGCGATCTGAAGCTGAAGGCCATCGAAGCCGGATGCGACACCGTGATGCCGCGCTCTGCCTTCTCGCAAAGCCTGCCCAACCTTCTCCGCCGCTACGGCGTTGAAGAAGAAGAGGACCACGCACAGCAACCGGTGTAGAAAAACAGGGACAGTGGGACAAAGGGACCCAGAAACCGGGCTCCTCGTCCCTCGTTTTCTTTTTCCCTTTGTCCCTCGCTGCTCCCGTCCCTAGTCCCGAGTCCCTAGTCCCTTGTATTCTTGGCTCGATGCCCCTGAGCCTTTCCGTTGTGCTCATCACGCTGAACGAAGCGGCCAACCTGCCGCGGACGCTGGCCAGCGTCCGCGGCATGGGCGAGATCATCGTCGTCGACTCCGGCTCAACCGACACCACAGCGGAGATCGCGCACAAGTCCGGCGCGCAGGTCTTCACAGAGACTTGGAAGGGATTCGGTGCGCAGAAAAATTCTGCCATCAACCACGCAACCGGCGACTGGATTCTATCGCTCGATGCAGATGAGGAAGTAAGCCCGGAGCTGCGCCGCGAAATCGAGGCTCTGCTTGCAAACCAACCAGCCTGCGCCGCATATCGCATCCCGCGCTTGAATCATTTCCTAGGATCGCCGCTGCGCCACGGAGGCTACTGGCCCGATCCCAAGCTGCGCCTCTTCCGCAGCGGCGCGGCGCGCTTTGAAGAGCGTCCGGTGCACGAGAGCATGAAGGCCAACGGCCCGGTCGGCCAGCTCAAAGGACCTCTCATCCACCACTGCTACCCGACCATGTCCGAGTACATCGAGCACATGAACCGCTACAGCACGGCGGCCGCGGAGATGCTGGTCTCTTCAGGCCGCGCTGGCAGTTCATGGCCGTGGCTGATCTGGAACGCGGTCGCCAACCCCGCGGCTACTTTTCTCTACAACTATATTTTTCGCTTAGGCTTTCTCGATGGCCGCCCGGGCCTGCTCCAGCACCTCAACCACTCTGTCTACATTCACTGGAAATTCGCCAAAGCCTGGGGACGGGCGCGACTCATGGGGCGCTGACCATGTACTTCCACGCGTTTTCAAACTCCGGCAGCAGCGTTGTTCCGTGAGGTCTCGCGGTCACGTCGTTGGTAAGAATCTGACGGTCGCCATCGATCGCCGCGCCCGGCTCGACCATCAGCGGCTCCGGTTTCGACAAATCCATTAACACCGCGCAGTTGGCAATCTGATGATGCACATTGAACGGATCGTTCACGTTCAGGAAAGCGAAGAAGCGCGACGGCGGCGTTGCGCTGGGGCGAGACTGCCAGGGCGCGGGCTTGTCGAGGTCGTCCAGGTAATCCTGCGGCCCTGAAAACATCAACACCCTGTCCACCCGGAACAGCTTCCCAATGTAAGCGGCATGACCCGATCCCTGCGAGTGCCCCGCGACAACAATCCGGCTCCAGTCCGGTTTGCCATCAGCCACAAACTCACCCCATCCGCCATCAGGGTCGTTCTTCACCAGGTAGACCAGCAGCTTCTGCAGCCTGTTCAGAATGGAGTTCGCCGGATCCACGCTGATCTTGTCGCTCACCGCGGCTCCGGTCACAATTGCCTCGCGGTAGTGATCGAAGCAGGCGCTGTCCTGGCTGTGCGCACAGCTCACGGCGAGCAGGTTGTCCTCATAGTCCAGACCAATCGCGTGGTAGCCCCATTCGGCAAAGGCACTGTCGATCTTCAGGCTGCTCTCCGCGCTTCCGCGTGTCCCAACGAGAAACACGAACAGCCGATGAGCGGAAACCGCACCTGGGTCGTACACAGCCAGATGCGTTCCATGCACTGCGGCAATCGCCGCGTCTGTTTGCTCCGGGGCCACGCGCAGCACCTTCACCTCCGCGTCCAGCGCCACACACCCCAAGGCAAGGCTCAGAAGTGCAGTAGCAGTTCCAGCAAGAAAAGATCGCAATGTACCTCCGGGCCATCGGGCGCGTTGCAAACTGTGAACTGCGACCTACGAACTGTGAACTGACCCCACCGGCCTCGATCCCCACAACCCGTAAAACGCGATATACAGATAGCACACCAGCGGAATCACAAACGCATGCTGAATGCCGAAATCGTCCGCCGCCACGCCAATAAAGTACGGAATAATCGCGCCACCGACGACGGCCGTCATGATCAGCCCTGAACCCTTGCTGGTCATCGGCCCCAGCCCGGCAATGCCCAGCGCGAAAATGTTGGGGAACATGATGGAGTTGAAGAAGCCGCACAGCACCAGCGTCCAGATGGCCACACTCCCTGAGCTCATCATGCTGGTGATGAGCAGCGCCGAGCCGCAAATGCCAAAGATGCCCAGCAGCTTGCCGGCTTTGATGTGGGTCAGCATCCACGAGCCCAGCAGCCGCCCCACCAGCGCGCCGCCCCAATACAGCGAAACCAGAAACGACGCCGTCTTCAGCGAACTCATGCCCTGCGACTTGAAGTAATTCACGGCAATCGATGCCAGGCCTACTTCGACGCCGACGTAGAAGAAGATGCCCACCGCGCCAAGCACCGTGTGCCTGTAGCTCCAGATGCTGCGCGTGGGGCCGGCAATCCCCGCGGCCTTCGACGAGCGCGCACCCGGAACGGGTGGCAGGTTAGAGAAGATGACAGCCAGGCCCAACACGAACAGTCCGGCTGCGATGGCGATATACGGCCCGCGCACTCCGTTGGCAATTTCAGACTTGGTGGCGGTGCTCGCGTTACTCAAAAAAAACGCGCCACCCACAAGCGGCGCAATCATGGCGCCGATGGAGTTAAACGCCTGCGCAAGCGTGAGCCGCGCCGGCGCCGTCTCCTCAGGCCCCAGAATCGCAGCGTAGGGATTAGCCGCCGTCTGCAGCGCCGTCACTCCCGCTCCCACAATAAACACCGCAGTCAGGAACAGCGGGAAGTTCACCAGCTTGGCGGCCGGCACAAACAGCGCGCAGCCCACCACCTGGATAAAGAGCGACGCCACCATCGTCTTCTTGTAGCCAATCAACTCAATGAGCTTCGAGCTCGGCGAGGAGAACACAAAGTAGGCAAGAAAGAAGGCCGACTCGGCCAGCATCGCCCACCCGTAAGAGAGGCTGAAGATGGAGCGCAGATCGGGCACCAGCGCCATATTCAGGGTGGTGATGAACCCGAAGATGAAAAACAGCGCGGTGACGGTGAGGAAGGGAACAACATAGCCGGGCGATGTAAGCCCCGCGTGCTTCGTTTCTATTGCCATAGAGCGTGCTCTCCGCTTCTACCTGTTCATTGTGAGTCGGTTAACCAGGTGGTGCGCCCGGCCGGCACTTTCAAATCCAGCTCGGTGCTGCACACAAACACTATACGGGAGCGCACCCCCGTGCAAACGCCCGCCCCAATCCCGCGCTGCTGGCGACCTGCGCGAATCACTGTTAATTCTTCTTCCTGTGTCTCCTCCGTACAATGAAATCAACAACCCTTTGCACAGCCGCCGGGGAGCGGCGCGTCGTGCCGGACAGGTTGAGCCGGCTAATTTGGCGGGGATTTCTCCTCGCATCCGAGTCCGGGGTTCCGCTATTCTCATCTGAAGCTTAGGAGATTCTTGCATGCCCATTGCATTGGGAAACGGTGCCAGAACAAAGAAGATTCTGGCCGCACTGGAAGCCAACTGGCAGGCCGAGATGGAGGGCCACCACACCTACGAGGCTCTGGCCGACCGCGACAGCGACCCGGTGCGCGCGCAGGTGCTGCGCCATCTGGCCGCGGCCGAGATGGAGCATGCGGCCTGTGGGAGGAGCGCATCAAGGAACTGGGCGGGCCTCACCCTGTCTATAAAGGCAGCCCCGGCGGCGACGCCGACTCGCTCGCCAATCGCGCCGGCGGCATCCGCATGGCCCTCCGCCGCCTCGAAATCGAAGAAAGCCGGCACATCGCCAACTACGGCGAACAGTTGAAGGCTCTCGGCGACGAAGGTTCGATCGCCATCCTCGACCAGGTCATCGAGGACGAAAAAGATCACTACCGCGAGCTGGGATCGCTCTTGCGCGGCCACTACACCGCCCCCGCCGGCGCACCCAAGATCGACCCCAAAGCAGTTCTCGATGAGCTGCTGGCCAAGCGCAACCAGGGCCGCAAGCAGCCGGGTGCGTGGATCGGCGATGCCATCTACGGCGTCAACGACGGCCTCGGCGCAATCTTCGGCATCGTCTCCGGCGTCTCCGGCGCAACCCTCGGCAACCCCGCCCAGACCAGTCATTACGTGCTGCTGGCCGGCCTCAGCGGCATGATCGCCTCCGCCCTCTCCATGGGCTCGGGCGCATATCTCGCAGCGAAGAGCGAACGCGAAATTTACGTCGCCGAGCTCGAACGCGAGCGCGAAGCCATCCGCATGAACGGTCCTGAAGCCCGCGAGCTGCTCTCGCTCTACTACCAGGTCAAGGGACTGCCCGAGGCCGACGCCATCCACATGGTGAACCACATCGCCAGCGATCCCGAGCAGTTGCTGCGCGCCCTGGCCAGCGAACGCCTGGGCTCGAGCGAAGAAGCCGCTCTCCAACCCGCTCGTCTCCGCCAGTTCCGGCGCGCTCTCCACGGCCGTCGGCGCCATCATCCCCGTCATTCCCTTCTTCTTTCTGCAACGGAATCGAAGCGGTCATCGCTGCAGCCATCGTCTCCTTAGCCGCGCACTTCCTCGTCGGCGCAGCCAAGAGCCTCATCACCGTGCGCTCCTGGTGGTCGTCGGGCCTGGAAATGACCATCGTCGGCGCGGTCGAGGGCGCCGTCACCTACGGCATCGGCATCCTGCTCGGAAAGGGCGGCATGTAATGGCCGGCATGGTGCCGCTCGGCGACGCATCGCGGCGTCCGCGCATCAACGCGGGCGTCACCCTGCTCATCATTGCGGTCAACACGTACGTCTTCCTGCTTGAGCTTGCAGGCGGCAACCGCTTCGTGCGCACCTGGTCGGCGATTCCCGTGCGCATCACCCACGGCCACCACGCCATCACGCTGCTCACGTCGATGTTTATGCACGCAAGCTGGATGCACATCATCGGCAACATGATTTTTCTGTGGGCGTTCGGCCCGGCGATAGAGGATGCGATGGGCCATTTCAGCTATCTATTCTTCTATCTCGCCGGCGGCCTCATCGCCATGATGTCCCAGGTCCTCGGCGACCCCAGCTCGCACATTCCCTGCCTGGGCGCCAGCGGAGCCATCGCAGCGGTGATGGGCGTATTCATCGTCACCTACCCCCGCGATCGCATCCGGACTCTATTCTTCCTCTTCATTTTCTTCCGCATCACCTACATCCCCGCCGTGTTTCTCATCGGCTTCTGGTTTCTGCTGCAGGTGCTGAATTACGGCGTAGTGGCCGAGGTGCACACTGGCGGTGTAGCCTACCTGGCCCACATCGGTGGCTTCCTCTTCGGCGCAATCCTGGGCCGGCTCTTCATCAACCAGAACCGCCTCGCTTTCCGGCGGCTGTACGGATGATGAGGATGATGAATTGATTTTTGCCGTGCCAAGGAAACCGGGTGCCCCACCTTCGCCGCAGTCTCATCGCGGCTAAGGTGGGATATTCCTATCCATAGCCTTTTAGCCGAATCTTTCCCTGTCCTCGAAGCGTGCCGGGTGCCCCCTCCTCGGCGCGTCTTTGTTCTTGCGCCTAGGGTGGGAGAGCACGAACCTCAATCGGTCTATTCTCGGGCTTCCTTGAGGTACCTCAGCCACTCCTCCATCCCAACTCCCGTCTTGGCGCTGGTCTCGAAGATGCGGATCCCCGGCCTGATTTCGTTGATGTTTTTAAGCGCCAGGTCGCGATTAAATCCGCACGGCTCGGCAATATCAATCTTCGTAATCACCGCCGCATCGGCGGAGTTAAACAGCGTGGGATACTTGAGCGGCTTGTCCTCGCCCTCGGTCACGCTCAGCAGCGCCACGCGAATGCGCTCGCCCAGGTCGTAGCTCGAAGGGCAAACCAGGTTCCCCACGTTCTCAATAAACAGATAGTCCAGCACGGAAAGTTCAGGAAGACTGCCGTCTGCAAGACCCTTGCCGATCATCTCGGCGTCGAGATGGCAGATTCCATGCGTATTGATCTGCCGCACCGGCGCGCCGCTCGCGGCCAGCCGGCGCGCGTCGTTGTCGGTCTCTAAATCGCCCACAAGAGCCGCTGCGCGAAAGCCCCGCGCAAGCAATTCACGAAGTGTCCGCTCCAGAAATGCAGTCTTGCCCGTCCCCGGGCTGGAGACGAGATTGAGCACCAGAACTCCCGCTGTGTTGAAGCGCGCCCGCAGCCCCGCGGCCAGCTCATCGTTCTTCTTCAGGATCCCCTGCCGGAGCTCAACAATTCGCGTGGTCATGCGTGTATTCCTCAATAACTGCTTTGTAACAGGGCACAACTTCAGTTGTGCCGAAGGAGCCCCTAAAACTGAAAGGGGCTTTAGCCCTTGAGGGACTCTTCCGGCTCCTCAATCTCAATCGACTCGATCTCCAGCTCGCGCCCCTGGCGCAGATCGCCTGCCGGCTCGCCGCACTGCGGGCAGCGAAAGCTCTGCACGCCAATCTCGCTGTCCACACCGCACGCCGCACAATGCACAACCACCGGGATCATGCGCACCACCAGCCTTGCGCCGGCCAGTGGCGTGTCCTCGGTAGTCACGCCCCAGCAGAACTGCAGCGAATCCTCCACCACCGCAGCCAGGGCGCCCACGCGCAATCGCACCGCATGCACCCGCGCGCCCGGATAAGCGGCCGCCGTTTCGGCAACCGCCTCCACAATGCTGGCCGCGATCGAGAGCTCATGCATGGAGTTGGCTCACGCGGCCACTCATGGAACCACCGAGAACGGCACCGTCGACAGGCGCACGCCCGGCGGCGCAAAGCTCAACTGCCTGGTACGCGGATCCCAGGTCAGATCGAGCGCGTTCTCCTTGGCGCCATTCACCAGGATCGCGACCAGCAGCACGTTCCCGTACATGCGCGCCGCGGCAATCCGGTAACTATGAATATCGTGGTACTCCGCATCCGGGCTCGTCGGGCTCCAGTCGTCCTCAAAACGCGAGAACGGATACACGCCGTGCTGCTGAGGATGCTGCTCCCAGTTCTTGTCGTGAACCCACACCCCGTAAGCAGCCTTCAAATCGTTGTGTTCAATGTCGTCCATGAAGTGGCTCATTGCCGCGCGCCCGAAGAGATGATCGTTCCAGTGCCAGGGCCAGTCGAGGGGCCGCCCGGCCACAAACCACCAGGCAATAAACAGCACCACGAGTCCGCCGGCAATGGACCAACCAATAAAAACGCGGCGTCGCGCGCGCGCTTCATCAAACTTTGGAGCATCCATCAATGTCATCGCAGTTCATTCCTCGCATTCAAGGATAAGCCCATCAGCAGCATTCCGCCGCCGAAGTTAAGCTGTGGCGGCGCACTCGTTCCCTTGTTCCCTGGTTCCCTCGGTCCCTTGTTCCCTGCTTTCTCACGGTTCATCGTTATAAACGCCCATCTCCAGCTTGCCGCCCTCTGCCAGCTTCGCCCGGAACATCCCTGGCGTGTTGAAGCTCCACGCCATCTGCCCATCGGGCGCGATCGCAATCAACCCGCCGTCCCCATGAATTGCATCGAGCTGTTTGTGAATAACCTCATCGGCCGCCTGCTGCAGCGTATAGCCCTTGTACTCCACCAGCGCGCAAACCGTTCGCGCCACGGTCAGCCGGATAAAGTACTCGCCCGTACCGGTGGCCGAGACCGCGCATGACTGATTGGACGCATATGTGCCTGCTCCGATAATCGGCGAATCGCCCACGCGCCCCCATCGCTTGGCCTGCGTGCCGCCAGTCGAGGTTCCGGCAGCGATATCTCCGTTGCGGTCGAGCGCCACCCCGCCCACCGTTCCCCACTTGTGCACATCGGCCGGTTCCAGATCGGCCACAGGCTGCTTCGGCTCCGAAGGCGCGCCCGCCGGCCGCGGCGGAATCGGCAATCCCTCTTTCTGCAACTGCTTCACCAGCGACTGCCAGCGCCGCTCGGTGAAAAAGTAGCTGGGATCCGCCTGCTCCAGCCCTGCGTACTTTGAGAATGCGTCCGCGCCCTCGCCCACCAGGAATACGTGCGGGGACTTCTCCATCACCGCGCGCGCCAGGCTGATGGGGTGCCGCGTGCGCGTCACGTCCGCCACCGCACCGGCCTTCAGCGTCGCGCCATCCATGATGGCCGCGTCCAGTTCATTCGTGCCATCGGCGGCAAACACAGCGCCGCGCCCCGCATTGAAGTTCGGATCGTCCTCCAGAATACGGATCGCCGCTTCAATCGCATCCATCGACGAGCCGCCGCGGTCCAACACTTGCGCCCCGGCCTCAATCGCCTTCTTCAATCCTGCGCGGTACTCAGCCTCCATCTCGGGCGTCATGGTCTTGCGCTCGATCACGCCCGCCCCGCCATGCAACACAATCGCCCAGTGATGAGCCTGCTGCGCCGCTGCCGAAGTCGCACCCATCGTCGCTGCGCCCATGCTGATCGCCCCCATCAGAATGCCACTGAGAATAGCCCTCATGGTCCGCTCCCAAGACAGATCTCTGCTTCTAACTTGTTTTCTATCTCGTTCCGTGCACCTCTTCTAAACCTACCTGACAAATGCGCACACAGAAAAGATTTTGGGCGGCTCCGCACGCTCCTTATTCCCCCTTCACCGCCTCTCCTTTACCATCGCATCACCATGCTTCGCACGCGAGCCTTTTCTTTCCTGCTCATTCCGGTGCTGCTGGCCGCGTCAGCAGCCGCTCAAAAACACCCGATTGCCGTAAAAGTCGTCGTCATCGCCATGTTTGAGTCCGGCGCCGATACCGGCGACACACCCGGCGAGTTGCAGTACTGGGTTGAGCGCGATCATCTCGACCGCATCTACCCGCTTCCCGCCGCCTTTCACGCCGTGCGCATGAACGATCGTGGCGAGATGACTGTGCTCACCGGCGCAGGCACCGCACACGCAGCGGCCACCATCATGGCCCTCGGGCTCGATCCGCGTTTCGATTTCAGCCATGCCTACTGGATCGTCGCCGGAATCGCCGGCGGGTGCCCTGACCAGGTTTCGCTCGGCTCCGCGGCGTGGGCGCGCTGGGTGGTGGACGGCGACCTCGGCTACGAAATCGACGCGCGCGAAATTCCTGCGGATTGGTCCACCGGCATGCTGCCTCTGGACAAATCGCGGCCCTTCGAACCACCAGCCGATCCGATTCCGGGCCAGGTCTACGCGCTCAATGCGGGTCTTGCGCAGTGGGCTTTCAATCTCACCCGGTCGACGCCGCTCGACGACTCCCAAAAATTGCAGGAGAGCCGCAGCCGATTCGACGGCGCAGCGGCCCATCGCCCACCCTTCGTCACCTTGGGCGACGAAATTTCCGCCTCAACCTTCTGGCACGGCAAGCTGCTGGATGCGTGGGCAGCGCAATGGGTGCCTTACTTCACCGGCGGCAAAGGTGTGTTTGCCACCGCGGCCATGGAGGACACCGGTACGCTGCAATCGCTCACCTTCCTCGCGCGCGCCGGCCGCGTAGACCTGAATCGCGTGATGGTACTGCGCGCCGTCAGCAACTACGATCGCCAGCCGCGCAACTCAACTGCAGCGGAGAATCTGGCCAGGCAGCGCATCGGCGCCTACTCCGCCTATCTTCCAGCGCTCGAAGCCGATTATCGCGTAGGCCACGCCGTGGTCAACGAGTTGCTCACGCACTGGCCGCAATACGAGCAGGCGATTCCGTCAGCCGCACCTGCGCCATAAAGGCCATCCTCCCCTGCTTCATCGCGGAAGGTGACATGGGCTCCGCGCAGGCATCTTCTCCGACGCGTCCATCCATCTCAACTCGCATCGGGTACAACGGGAGGTGCCACCCAATGGGATTTCAAAAACCGAAAACCGCGCGACCGCACGAACCTTCCGGCTTTACGCCTCGCAGCAGCGGCCGGGCCAGTGAGCGAGCCCGCCAGCAGGGCTGGCAAACCAATGAAGAAGAACGCACTCATGAGCCGCAAGGCAAGCTGCCGAGCGATGGCGGCACAGATTACGACTTCGGCGCACAGGACTTCGGTGACTTGCCGGCGGACACAAACTCCGCTAAGCCGCCCGCACACGCCAAACCGTCCGAACCAAAGAGCAGAAAGAAAACGACCTCAACCACAAAGAAAGCTGCTTGACTGCGATGGAGAGAGACAGGGGAGCCCCTCAACCAGCGGCGGAAAACTCTCGGCGGGGTAGTTTTGTAACAGGACACGACGTTTGTCGCACCGAAGCCGCCAGCAAAATCAGGTTCCGCGGGATTTGTGCCGACACTAGGAGTTTTTCCGCGGCCTGTTCAGCGCCGGTATGAATAGCATTATCCGGCGCCCACGATTCCGCGAGCTCGCACCGATCTCCCCCTGCCCTTCCAACGGCATTCCGCATTGCGCTCCCACAGGATTGTGGTAAATAGACTCCATTCGATCTTCGCCCTTCGTGGGCATAGGCCGTCTGCCTTCCGTATACCCGCAGTCGGATTCCCGATCCCGACCTGGCCGCGCTGTCGCACCGTGACGCACCATTTTCCTTCCCTCCCAACTACTTTCCTCTTGTGATCTTCGGTTGCCCCAGATCTTCAACCCGCAGACAAGTCCTCCTCCGCGGGATGAAGATATGGGAAGCCAAAACTCTTCGTCGTCACCTCGGCCGGTTCTTCGTTGAATGCGTTCCGCTCGCTGTCGACCCGCTGCTACGGTGCGGAACTTCAACCGGTTGCGTCTTCGACTCCGCCGCTCCCGCGCTCAGCTGTGTCGGCTTGCCGCGCTCGCGCGTGTGCACGCCATGCGGTTTGCTCCCTGGCAGAGTCTGACCAGGGGAAGGGGTAACCATCGACACGTCCTGGCGGTCCACGCTGTGACCACTCGATTGTTTTTTCATCGCTCGGTGCTCCTTGTTTCAGGCGCGGCTCTTCTCCACCACCGTTCCCGCGAGCCGGCCTGTTTCCATCCCCTGTCCGATGCGCTCCTATCCCGCGAGGTTAGCCACATGCGCGCTCAATCATGATGCGCATACCTGAATTCCTTACCGCGTGCCATCCGGAACCCGCCCACTCACCGCCCCTGCGCGCTTGGCGATCTCTGCCCCCACAGGTGAGAATGCTTGCGTCCCACAAATTGATCCCCGGATCGCGTCCTGCTCGTCACGAGCCACGGCGTGAACCCCCACGAGGAACACGAATGCACTCACAATGGCTGGGCGAGTTCATGGGCACGCTGGTGCTGATTCTGCTGGGCAATGGCGTCAACGCCGGCGTCACCCTGCGCAAGTCCTACGCGGCCGACTCCGGCTGGATAGTCATCGCCACCGGATGGGCGCTCGCCGTGCTCTGCGGCGTCGTGGTCGCGCAAGCCTTCGGTAGCCCCGGCGCCAACATCAATCCCGCCGTCACATTTGCCGCCGCAGTCAGCAGCGGTGATTTCTCCATGCTTCCTCTCTACTGGTCGGCGCAGTTGCTGGGCGCCATGTGCGGCGCGGCTCTCATGGCCCTCCACTACGGCCCCCACTGGCGCGAAACGCCCGACCCCGCTGCCAAGCTCGGCATCTTCTGCACCAACGCGGCCATTCGCAGCCCGCTCTTCAACCTCATCAGCGAGATCATAGGCACCGCCGTGCTGGTCGTCGTCGCCGCATCCATCTTTTCAAAAGGTGTCTCGGCAACAGGGCCCGCCGGCGGCATGGGCCCGTGGCTTGTCGCGAGTCTCGTGTGGGGCATAGGCCTCTCCCTCGGCGGGACGACGGGTTATGCGATCAATCCCGCGCGCGATTTGGGTCCGCGCATCGTGCACGCCATCCTGCCCATCCCTGGCAAAGGCAGCTCCAACTGGCGCTATGCGCCCATCCCGATCATTGGCGACTTAATCGGCGGCGGTCTCGCCGGCATCCTGCTCCACTTCGCCCGTCCGTGAAGATGCTGGTGGTTCGTGGTTCGCGGTTCGCGGTTCGCGACGACGGCTGATTGGAAGAATCAGCCGATCTTCCCGCAGTACCTTCCGTGCCCCATCCTTACGCCTTCTTGCTGGCGAAAGGGTGGGAGACCACAGCAGCCCGAATACCGCTGCTTTGCATCGTTCCCCGCCGCGCGGTTGTATCCTTACCCTGTTCGCCGCAAACCCACCGCAAAGGACTCTCCATGCCGGAACAAACCCTGCAACTCGATCCGCGCGACAACGTCATCGTCGCTCTCTCCACGCTTGAGCCCGGCACTGAAGCCCGCTATACCGGATCGTCGTGCCCGGTCGCGCAGACCATCCCCGCCAAGCAGAAGATGGCCCTCGCCGCCTTCAATCCCGGCGACCTGATCGTGATGTACGGCATGGTAGTGGGCGAAGTAGTGCAGCCCATACCCCGCGGCGGCCTGCTGACCACGCAAAACATCCGCCATCGCATCGGAGCCTACACAACTGCGCGTCAGCCCGCACCAGCGCAGGTCCCCGACGCCTCCGCCTGGAAGACCCACACCTTTCTCGGCTACCATCGCGCCGATGGCCAGGTAGGCACGCGCAATTACTGGATTGTCGTTCCTTTGGTCTTCTGTGAGAACCGCAACGTTGAGCAGATGCGGGAAGCACTTGAAGAAGAGCTCGGCTACGGCCACGCCAACTCCGCCTACCGGCAGCGCGTACGCAAGCTGATCCATGATCAAAAGCCGGGCGCCCCATCCTTCGGGCGCAGTTTGCCCGAAGGGTGGGAGAGCACGAACTCAGTAGAACTCGATGAGCGGCCATTCCCCAACCTCGACGGCATCCGTTTCCTCACCCATCAACTCGGCTGCGGCGGAACGCGCCAGGATGCGCAGGCTCTCTGCGGTCTCATCGCCGGTTATATCCACCACCCCAACGTCGCCGGCGCAACCGTCCTCAGCCTCGGCTGCCAGAATGCGCAATCCGGTCTGCTTCTCGAACAACTCCGTGCCCTTGACCCCGCGATGCGTAAGCCGGTTCTCATCTTCGATCAGCAAAAGTCTGGAACCGAAGCCGCTCTGATGGAAAAAGCCCTCGACCAGACCGTGGCCGCGCTCGCTGATGCGAATTGCAGTGAGCGTGCGCCCGCGCCACTCGCCGCGCTCACCGTTGGCCTGCAGTGCGGAGGCTCCGACGGCTTCAGCGGCATCTCTGCCAACCCCACCGTCGGCTACGTCTCCGATCTCGTCGCCGGCTCCGGCGGCAAAACCATCCTCTCGGAATTTCCCGAACTCCACGGCGTAGAGCAGGAACTGATCAACCGCTGTGCCACCGACGCACTCGCCGAGCGCTTCGCCGGCCTCATGCAGGCTTATGCGGCCCGTGCGCGCGCCGTGCAGTCCGACTTCGCCTTCAATCCCTCGCCCGGCAACATCCGCGATGGCCTCATCACCGACGCCATCAAGTCCGCCGGCGCCGCGCGCAAAGGCGGCGTCTCGCCGGTCAGCGACGTCATCGACTATCCCGAATATGTGAAAGCGCCGGGCCTTACCCTGCAGTGCACACCCGGCAACGATGTGGAGAGCGTGACCGCACAGGTCGGCGCCGGATCGAACCTTGTTCTATTCACCACCGGCCTCGGCACACCCACCGGCAACCCCATCGCGCCGGTTCTCAAAATTTCAACGAACACCACGCTCGCCGAGCGCATGAGCGACATCATCGACTTCGACGCCGGCCCCATCGTCACAGGCGAAGCCTCGGCAGCGGAGCTAGGCGAGAAGCTTCTCGCGCTTTCATTAGAAGTAGCCAGCGGCTCGCGCCAAACCAAGGCCGAGCAGCGCGGTCAGGTAGATTTCATCCCCTGGAAGCGCGGCGTGTCTTTGTAGCGCCGGTCTCTAGACCGGGGTCCCCAACGACAGGTCTTCGTCGCTGGGGTGGAAGACCGGCTGTAGTGCGGGCCTCCCGGCCCGCACCCGCTGATTTGCTGACCTGCTGTTTCTCATTCCAGACACGAAGCCACCACCGCCAGCGCCGCAATTGCCGCCGTCTCCGCGCGCAGAATCCGCGGACCCAGCGAGGCCGCCCTCCACCCATTCGCATCGAAGAGCGCTTCCTCGCCCGGCGCCCATCCGCCTTCCGGCCCAATCGCGATCTCCAGCGCCGGCATCTCCTCGCCGGCCGCTTCGGCAGCTTCCTCAATCAGCGAACGCAGCGTCGTGGTCCGCTCCTGCTCGGCCAGCACAATGCGCGTGCCTCGTGCCGTCGCCTTCACGCGCGCCGCCAGCGTACCCGGATCATGAATGAGCGGCACATCCGAACGCCGCGACTGCTTGGCCGCCTCGTGCACAATCCGCCGCCAGCGCTCTGCGCGTTTTTCCGCCGCTTCGGCCAGGTGCTTCTCTGTCCGCCGCGCAATCACCGGCGCAATCTCCGCCACGCCCAGCTCCGTCGCCTTCTCCAGCACCCACTCCATGCGGTCGAATTTGTACACCGCCATCACCAGCGTCACCGGCAGTGCGGGATCGGCCTCGAGTTCCGCCAGAAGGTTGAGCCGCACCTCGCTCTCGCCGTGATTCAGCCGCACCGCGGCCACTTCTGCATGGAACACCCGTCCCCCGGCCACCACATCGGCTTCCATGCCAGGTTGCGCGCGCAATACGCGCGCCATGTGCGCGGCCTGCTCGCCCATGAGCGTGGCCGTCGCCTCGTCCCAATGCTCGGCAATCCAGCGGCGTCGCGTCATACTTGCCTCCGTTCTCCTGCTCCAATCTATTCTCCCCCAAAAACACCAAGGGGGACGCTTAAAGCGTCCCCCTGAAGTGTTGCCTTTTGGTTGGTCGACCGGTTACTTTTTCTTCGCGGTCTTCTTGACGGCCTTCTTTACGGCCTTCTTCGCAGGTGCCTTCTTGGCTGCTTTCTTGGTTGCCATTTGCCTATTCTCCCTTTTCGATGGGTTGCATCGATTCTGCAATGAATACATTGCAGTTGAAGAATGTATAGATTCATGCGGAGACGATGTCAAGAAAAAAACGACATGCAAGTGGAAAAATGATCAATAATTTTTTCGACGTGGAACGCGACGTGCAAGAGCGGAATCGATTCGCATCGCTCTCGCGTCGTGTTTTTCGTTCGCTTCATTGCGCGTGGAGCGCAATGCACTGCATCGCACGATATGCTTCGCAGCCGCTCCAGCACAGGCGATTTCGTTTCCGCGCGCATCGCTCTCCGTTTCGCTGCACATTCAAACTCACTCTGCACCGCGTCGCCGCCGATGCCTACAATAGAGACATCAACCCTTTTCACCCGCCTCTCGGGCGCATGAAAAAAAAATGAGGACGCATGACCGCCATCGACCCCCAGGAGCTGCTCCAACAGTTCGCCAGTGACAATTACGCAGGCATCTGCCCCGAGGCATGGCAGTCCATGCAGGCCGCGAATCACGGTCACGTTACCTCCTACGGCGACGATCCCTGGACCACCCGCGCCGCCGATGCCTTTCGCGATCTCTTTGAGAGCGACTGCGAAGTCTACTTCGTCTTCAACGGAACGGCGGCCAACTCGCTGGCGCTCGCCTCGCTCTGCCAGTCCTATCACGGGGTCATCTGTTGCGAAGCCGCGCACGTCGAGACCGATGAGTGCGGCGCGCCGGAGTTTTTCTCCAACGGCTCCAAACTCCTGGTCGCGCCCGGCCCCGAAGGCAAGCTCACACCGCAAGCTATTCGCGAGCTGGCCACCAAGCGCCAGGACATCCACTTCCCCAAGCCGCGCGCCGTCACCCTCACCCAGGCCACCGAGACCGGTCGCGTCTATTCGCTGCGCGAGCTCAACGACATCGCCGCCGAGTGCCGCACCCATCGCCTGGCCCTGCACATGGATGGCGCGCGCTTTGCCAACGCCGTGGCCAGCCTGGGCTGCACGCCGGCGGAGTTGACCTGGAAGAGTGGCGTCGACGTGCTCTGCTTCGGCGGCACCAAGAACGGCATGGCCGTGGGCGAGGCGGTGCTCTTTTTCGATCGCAAACTCGCCGAGGACTTCGACTACCGCTGCAAGCAGGCCGGACAGCTCGCTTCGAAGATGCGCTACCTCTCAGCGCCGTGGGTGGGGATGATCGAGAGCGGCGCGTGGCTGACGCAATGCCGCGCACGCCAATCACTGCGCACAGCTCCTGGCTTCGCGCATCGAAGGCATTCCCGGCGTGCGCCTGGCGCAACCGGTAGAGGCCAACGCAGTTTTTCTGCTTGCCTCCGACGCAATCCTCGAGGGCCTGCGCACCCGCGGCTGGCATTTCTACACCTTCATCGGAGGCGCAGCCCGCTTCATGTTCGCCTGGGACACAAACCCCGCCCGCATCGACGATTTCGTCCGCGACCTGAAGGAATGCGCCGGTGTAGCGCCGGTCTCCTGACCGGCTGTAGTGCGGGTCTCCAGACCCGCACACCTATATCTACCGCCCCGGAACTTCCCACCGTCCCGACTCCGCCGACCGGAAGATCGCGTCGATCACCGCCATATTCCCGATCGAATCCTCCAGCGGAACCGGGACCTCCGCGCCCTCGCGAATCGCGCGCGCAAACGCGTCTCCCTGCAGCGTGTACTGATCGGCCGCCGGAAATGCTTCGGTGGTAATTCCGCTGCCGCTCAGATCGCCGGTCGAGTCGATAAAGATGCGCGTAGGCCGATCGTTGGGCGCATTCACCGGAATTTCAATCTCAATCCGTCCGCTCGTCCCCAGAAATTGCATGCGCTGGTACGGAATCAATTGCGTGCTGCAAGTGAAGATCGCGTGCACGCCGCCGAAATCCAGAATCGCCGACGCCAGCCGGTCGGTGCCCATCACCGGATCGCGATCGAGCGCCGCCACCACCCGCGCCGGCTCGCGCCCAAACGCATACCGCGCCCCTTGAATCATGTAGCAGCCAATGTCGTACACACCGCCCCCGCCCGTCTCCACGCGGTTGCGCACATTTTCGGGGTTGACGTTGAAGTAGCTGAAGAAGCCGCTCACCGCGCGCAACTCGCCCACTCGTCCCGCATCCAGCAGTTCGCGCAGCCGAAGCCACTGCGGGAAGCTGCGCACCATAAAGGCCTCGCAGATCTTCACGCCGGTACGGGAGCGCACCTCGAGCAACGATTCTGCCTCCGCCGCGTTCATTCCCAGAGGCTTCTCGCACAGCACATGCTTGCCGGCCTCGGCCGCCTTGATCGTCCACGGAACATGAAGCTGATTGGGCAGAGGATTGTAGATGGCATCGATGTTCGGATCTGCCAGCAGCTCTTCATACGAGCCATAAGCGGTGGCAATACCGAGCGCATCGGCCGCAGCCCGCGCTTTAGCCAGATCGCGCGAAGCAATCGCGGTCACGGCCACCCGTTCGCTGCGCTGCATCCCCGGAATAACTTTTTTCAGGCCAATATTGGCCGTGCTGAGAACTCCAAAACGAACCTTCGCCGACATAGAGAAATCATACATTGCAGATTGAAGATACTGGCTTTATGAAGCTACTGGTTCTAATTGAAGAGTTCGCGCTCCAGTTGAAGGTACGGCCCTCGGTCCCTGATCGCTTAATTTCGTGCAGATGGGGGTGCCCCAGGTCTCGATTTTGAGACTGGGAAGGCACAAACTCAATGAACGAACCATGCGGTCGAAGACCTGGTTGGAGGGTACGGGCTTTAGCCCGTACATTAGACAGCTTCAAAATGAGCGGGGCTTTAGCCCCTGAGGAAATGCGCACTCCGACCTTTAGCCCCGCGCCTGTCCGCAAACACTCGCCGCCATCGCCAGCGCCTCATCCGCATTCGCCGCCACGCGCAGAAGTGCGCGATCATTCGCCCGCACGAACCCCGCCGTCACTGCGGAATCCAGAAAGCGCAGCAGCCCGTCCCAGTAGCCCGCCGTGTTCACCAGGATGCAAGGCTTGGCGTGAATCCCGATCTGCGCCCAGGTAACAGCCTCCATCAACTCATCGAGCGTGCCATGCCCGCCGGGCAGCGCCACCAGCGCATCCGAGAGTTCATTGATCCGCGCCTTGCGCTCGTGCATCGTGCCCACCATTTCGAGCGACGTGATCCCCTGATGCGCAATCTCGCGTCCACTCAGCGCCTCCGGCAGCACGCCGATCACCTCGCCGCCCTTGCTGAGCGCCGCATCCGCCACCACGCCCATCAACCCGCGGCATGCGCCCCCGTACACCAGCGTCAAACCCGCCGCAGCTACCGCCTCACCCAGCGCCTGCGCATCGGCGCGAAAAGCGGGATCGTTGCCCTCAGAAGAGCCGCAGTAAACACCCACGCTGTGCAAAGAACCGTTCGTATTCGCCATTGTGGACTCAGGATAACGCGTCCCGCCCCTTGCATGGCGTGCCGCATGTCTCACTCATGCGCCGGCGGCGGAGGCGGCGCCGTCGACGCAGCCCGCGGCTTTCCATCCACCGTCTGCGCCTCCATCAACTCCACCCGCGTTCCATCGGGATCGTAGAGGTTCACCTGCCGCTTTCCGTTTTTGCCCACATGCATCTCCAGCGGCTTCGCATAGGTCAGGTAGGTTTTGTAGGCCGGTCGCGCCTCCAGCGTTGCCATCGCCTTCTGCACGTCCGGCACGACCAGCGACACATGATTCTTGCCGCCGTACCCCGTAGGCGTCCTGCGATACAGCATCAGCTCGATGTAATCGCTCCCGTCCGGTACCCGCAGGTTCACCCAGCTCAACTCCTCTGGAGTGCTCGCGCCGCGCCACGTCTCAGTGAATCCCAGCACGCCCTCGTAAAACGCCAGCGACTTATCTAAATTCCCCACCAGAAATCCCACATGGTAAATCGCGTTCGAAATACGCGTATTCGGAATGAACTTGCCCGCGCTCTCGGCCTCAATCCCGGTGGGTAGGCTTTGGACAAACTCCACCAGTGTCCCATCCGGGTCCTTGATCTCGAACGCGTAATCTCCCGTCTGCGTCTTGCCGCCGTTGCCCGGCTTCACGTCAAATCCCTTCGAGCGCAGATACGCACGCATCTCCTCCACATTGCTCACGCTAAAGCACAGGTGACTCATCATGCTGGGCGGTTGGGCAGGCGCATCGGTAAACAACTCAATGTGCTGGCGGTCATTAATTTTCACAAACGCAATGCGGACCGCATCCGTCCCCGGCCGGTTCAGCGTCGTGTATTCGTCGAATCCGAGCAGATCGTGCCAGAATCCAAGTGCCTTCGGCAGGTCGGACACAAAGTATGCCGCGTGCGAAATCCCCGTAATCTTCGGCCGCTCCGCTGGGGCGTTCTGCGCCCGTGCCGGCCCCAACCCCATCACAACCACCGCCAGAATCGCCCATCCAACCATCCGCAACCCGGAACTCAACCGCATCCCCCACCCCTTTCATGCCTCATTCATCAGTTACCGCTAGAACAGGGGAAGAGTACGTGTTGCGCATCCCACCGTGCAACCGCATCCGTCAGCCAGAGATTCTGCATCTATCTCAAATTGAGCGATCCATCCCGTTCGCCCGGTTTCATCGGCCCCCGGCTCCGCGGCAGTTAATCGAGATCCAACCATCAATGTTCTTGTTACCACCCGATCCACTCCTGTAACGTGAACTCCAGGAGGAGTATGTCCCCTCTCGTCGCTACCCGCGCCCTTGCCGCTCCCGGCGGCAGCTTCCTGCTCGAATCCCGCTCGCCCTCCGAGATCTTCACTCCCGAAGACCTGAACGAGGAGCAGCGCCAGATCGCCGCATCTGCGGTGCGCTTCGCCCGCGAAGAAATTCAGCCCGCCATTCCCGCCATCGAATCCAAAGAACTCGGCGCCATGGCCGCGCTCATGCGCAAAGCCGCCGAGCTCGGTTTCATGGCCGCCGAGGTCCCCGAGGAATACGGCGGAATCGGCGCCGACAAGGTCACCTCATCGCTGGTCGCCGAGCACCTCTCCGTCCTGGCCAGCTTCTCCACGGCCATGGGCGCGCATGTCGGAATCGCCACGCTGCCGCTGGTCTGGTACGGAACCGAAGAGCAGAAGCGCCGCTATCTTCCCAAACTCGCCAGTTGCGAGTGGATCGGCGCCTACGCATTGTCTGAGGCCAGCTCCGGCTCCGACGCCATGAACATCCGCACCCGCGCCACCCTCTCCGCCGACGGCAAGCATTACATCCTCAACGGCGAAAAGCACTGGATCACCAACTGCGCCACCGCCGGTCTCTACACCGTCTTCGCTAAAATCGACGGCGAAAAATTCTCCGCCTTCCTCATCGAGCGCGACACGCCCGGACTCAGCGTCGGTGCCGAAGAGCACAAGTTGGGCATCCGCGGCTCGTCCACCTGCCCGCTTATTCTGCAGGACTGCAAAGTTCCCGTCGAGAATCTTCTCGGCGAGCCGGCAAAGGCCACCACATCGCCTTCAACGTGCTCAACATGGGCCGCCTCAAGCTGGGCGTCTTCTGCGTGGGGGGCGCACGTCACGCACTGGGCGACATGATCCGCTATGCCAAAGACCGCAAAGCCTTCGGCAAGTCGATCGCCGACTTCGGCCTCGTGCAGCGCAAAATCTCCACGTGCGCCGCCCACCTCTACGCCGCCGAGTGCATGAATTACCGCACCATCGGCATGATCGACTCCAGCCTCGCCGAGCTCGATCAACCCCACTCATCTGCGGAAACACAAAAGCGGATCGAGGAGTACGCGGTCGAGTGCTCCATCCTCAAGGTCTATGACTCTGAGATGCTCACCCTGGTTGCCGACGAGCTGATCGCCACCATGGGTGGCTACGGCTATGTAGAGGAGTATCCGGCCGAGCGCACCTACCGCGACGCGCGCATCAATCGGATTTTTGAAGGCACCAACGAAATCAATCGCCTCATTATTACCGGATGGTTAATGAAGCGCGCCACCACCGGCAAGCTCCCGTTGCTGCAAGCCATCAAGCGTGTCATGGACGAAGTCACGCAGCCGCCTTCGCTCGACAGTAGTGAATCTACCGAGCCGCTGGCGCACGAGACCACCGCTCTCGCCGCCGCGCGACGCCTCACGCTCTTTGCCGCCGGCGTCGCCAGCCAGCGCTACATGAATACTCTTCAAGATCAGCAGGAGATCATGGCCGACCTGGCCGACATGATCACGCAGATCTATGCGCTCGAGTCTGCGTTACTGCGCTCCCGCAAACTGGCGGATGCCGGCCGCAACTCTTCGACCGTTGCCGCCGCCTTGACCGGTCTGCTCGCCGATGAGGCCATGAGCGTCACCGAGCAATCCGCCCGTCGCATTCTGGCCGCGTGCGCTGAAGGCGATATGCTGCGCACCCAGTTAGCCATCCTGCGCCGCCTCGCACGATTTACGCCGGCGAACACAGTTGCCCTAAGCCGCGCCGTAGCCGCCGCCTGCATCGCCGCCGAAAAGTATCCAGTGTAGCGCCGGACTCCAGTCCGGCTGTAGTGCGGGCCTCCCGGCCCGTGCCCAGGGAAACAAACAATAAAAGAGGGTGCCGGGGCACGTCCGCCAACCTCCTTGTTCCCTCGGTCCCTTGTTCCCTTGTTCCCTTGTCCCTTGGTCCCTTGGTCCAAGCGTCCCTGCGTCTACGCCGCCCGTCTTCCCGCCTCCTGTCCAATCTTTTCGATCAGCGTCCTATTGAACGCGGGAATATCTTCCGGTTTGCGGCTGGTAATGAACTGCCCATCCGCCGCCACCTCCTGATCCACCCACTTCCCTCCCGCGTTCTTGATGTCGGTCTTCAGCGAAGGCCACGATGTAATCGTCTTTCCATTCACCACGCCGGCTTCCACCAGCATCCACGGTCCATGGCAAATGGCCGCCACCGGCTTGCCCGACTGGCTGAACTCGCGCACAAAGTTCACCGCCTTCGGCTCCATGCGCAGGTTATCCGGATTCATCACTCCGCCTGGCAACAGCAACGCGTCAAACTCATCGGGCCGTGCCTGGTCCAGCGTGCGATCCACCTTCACCGACTGTCCCCAGTCTGTGTGGTTCCAGCCCTTGATCTCTCCGGATTTCGGGGCAATCACCACCGTCTGCGCGCCGGCCTGGTCCAGTGCCTTCTTCGGTTCCGTCAACTCCACTTGCTCGAATCCATCGGTTGCCAGAATCGCAATTCTCTTGCCTTGTAAATTTGAAGCCATCGAATTCCTCCTGTGCGGGTTTCTAGATAAGACGCATGGCTCCAGCCGTCGAGTTGCGCGCTTCCGCAGTTTCCCCCACGCGGCATGAATTTCACGCTGCCGAGCCGTCTCCGCATTTTCGCCTGCAAACGTGGCATAATGACCGTGACGGCGCGCTCCGGCTGGCGCGTTGATTCACCCTCCTCTAGCGCCTCGTCCGTAAATCTGATACCAGCATGATTTCTCTCTTGCCCAGGTTCCGCCATGCTGCTTGCGAAGGGTCGAAAGGTATTGATCGTAGACGATGAGCAATCGACGTCGGACACTCTCGCGACGATCTTCAACCTTGCCGGATACGAGGCGCGCGCCACCTACTCCGCTGAACAAGCCGTTGAAATCATGCGAGATTGGCGACCATCGCTCGTCATTCTCGATGTCGTCCTCCCGAAAATGAGCGGCATCGAACTGGCCATCGATCTCGCCGGCCGTGCGCCTTCCTGCCAGATACTTCTCTTCTCCGGAAATCCCAACACCGCGCAATTAGCCCGCGCTGCGGCCCAGGCCGGTCACCTCTTCGACATTCTCGAGAAGCCCGTCCATCCCGAATTCATGCTGCAGAAAGCCTCGCAACTTCTCTCCGTTCACTGAGAACGCGAGATTCGCCGGCATACATATTTCTTCAACTCGCCCTTCCGCTCATACGTTGAACTGCATTCTCTCCCCGTCATCCCCGTGCTAAATTGGATATGTCATCCCCCGCACGGAAATTTGCACCTGAACTCCAGGCATGGAGGAGCAGGAATTATGACGCCTGCGCTTTATATAGTTACCTGCTTCACCACCCTGCTCTGCGCCATCCTGCTGTTGCGCGCTTATGCACGAATGCATGGCAAGTTGCTGCTATGGAGCGGCCTCTGCTTCGCGGGCCTCACCCTCTCCAATGTGCTCATGATGGCCGATCTCATCTTCTTTCCCAAGGTTGATCTCTATACGTGGCGCACCGGATCGGCTGCGCTGGCCATGGCGCTGCTGGTTTACGGCCTGATCTGGGAGAGTGAATGAACACGGTTCCAGTGGATCAGTTAGCGCCCCTCGCGCACCTCTCTACCGACCTGTTTCTTATCGGCTTCGTCAGCGCCTGCTCACTGGTTGCCGGCCTTTTTTTCCTGCGCTTCTGGCGCTCCACCCGCGACCTGCTGTTCCTGGGCTTTGCCGCTTTCTTCCTCATTCAGGGCACCAGCAATGTCGTCGTCCTCGCTCTCGCGCATCCCAACCTTGCCAATCCCTGGCTCTCTCTTCTCCGCCTCATTTCTACGCTCGCCATCTTGGCCGCCATCCTCTGGAAAAATACCGCCCGCCCCTGACCTTCGGCCAACATAGGTTGCGCAACAAAATCGCCCCAAGCGCAAGCCTGGGGCGATTTGTTCCCTCGTTCCCTAGTTCCCTCGTTCTCCTGGTCCCTTGTCCCGCCCTTGTCCCTTGTCCCTTGTCCCTTCCGTCCCTGCCTTATTCCAGAAACTCCCGCACAACCGGATTCTCGCTGTGCAGCAGTTCGTGCAGCGTTCCGTTGAAGATCAGCCGTCCTTCGTTCAGCATGAGAAACGTGGTGTTGGCCACCGTTTCGCCTTTGGGTAGCGCCACCACTTCGCCGCGCTGCACATCGAAGCGATGCGTGCACAGCATGAAAGCGTCCTGGAGCCGGTGCGTCACCATGATCGACGGCGTGCCGTGCACGTCGCGCTCCTTCATCACCAGGTCCATGATCGTCATGGAGGTAACGGGATCCAGACCGCCGGTCGGCGAGTCATACAGAATCAGCTCGGGGTGGTTGATCAACGCGCGCGCAATCGCAACACGCCGCCGCATGCCGCCCGAAAGGCTGGCCGGAAACAGCGAGAACGTCTCCTCCAGACCCACAAAGCTGAGCGCTTCCCGGACGCGTGTATCAATCTCCTGGTCCGGGATTGAGCGATCCTGCAGCAATTGGTACGCCACGTTATCCCGTACGCTGAGTGAATCGAAGAGCGCGCCCTCCTGGAACACCATGCCAGTGCGCGCGCGCAACGGAAACAGTCCCTCCTCGGGCATTGAGGTGATCTCTTCGCCGAACAGCCACACACTGCCGCGTACCGGTTCTATAAGACCGTTAATCAGCTTCAGCAGTACGCTCTTGCCCACGCCCGCCGGCCCCAACAGGATTCGGGTCTCGCCTCGCGCCACCGTGAAGGAAATGTCATCGAGCACCGGCGGCCCGTCGAACACCACCGAAACATTCCGCACATCCACCACCGTGTCGCTCTCCAGCGGCGCGAGTGGCTCAGCGATGGAAAAAGGCGTAGCGCTCATCCGAAGACGGTCAGCAACACGTGAGTAATCAGGAAGTCGACGAAGATGATCAGCACCGAGGCCACCACGACCGCGGAAATCGTAGAACGGCCCACGCCTTGCGTGCCGCCCGTAGTCCGCATTCCGTAAAAGCACCCGATCGAAGCCAGAATATACCCGAAGCACAGCGGCTTCACCATTCCCTGCACCACGTCGGGATAGGCCAGCCGCTCGTAAGCCATGTGAAAGTACTGTGTGCCGTTCTGGTGGTTCAGCAGCACCGTGACCGCGGCCCCGCCCAGAATTCCGCAGGCGTCAGCGACGATAGTCAGTAGTAGCAGCATGACAGTGCTGGAGTAGATGCGCGGTGTCACCAGCTTGCGCATGGGATCCACCCCCAGCGCCCGCATCGCGTCTATCTGCTCGGTCACGACCATCGAGCCCAGTTCACTGGCCATCGACGAGGCGTTGCGCCCCGACACCATCACTCCGGTCAGTACCGGGCCCAACTCACGGATCATCGTGAGCGAAACAAATCGCCCCGTTACCGCTGTGGCGCCAAACGCCGCCAGCGTGGCCGCCGATTGCAGTGCCAGAACGCCACCGGTAAAAAATCCCGACAGCAGCACGATGGCCACCGACCCCACCCCAATAACGTCCGATTGAATGAGAAAATCCACCCAGTAGATAGGCGGCCGAAACAGGTTCAGCAGCGCGCGCCAGGCAAAGAGCGTGTAGTCCTGGACAGTAAGCACGATTTCTTTGGCGGTACGATCGATCGCGTTGATCGCCATGGTGTTTGCCGGCCGGGGCAGCCTCGCCTGAGGAATGTGAAAGCGTGAGTATCTCGAAGCGGATAGGCCTCTGCTTCCGTGGACAGAATAGCGCATCAACCCCCGCCATGCCGTCCGCGGGCCGCTTCCGCCGGCTCATAATACGGGAATCCCCGACGACCCCGTGGGGAGATTCCTGACCAGACCTGTCGCCTAAAGCCTGAAAATCCTAAGTCTTTCCGCCGCACAGCGCGCACTCAAGCGTCCTCTTGCATCTAACGCGCAAAACGAACGCACGCAGCTGGTCCCTTGCATCTAACTGGTTGTGAAGACGATTTTGAAGGGAGTTTCGGGTGCATCGGTTCCGTATTCGGTTGATTCTGGCTCTTATCGCAAGCGTGACGATCGTCTCGGTCGCAACTACATACTTTGATGTTCTCGCGCACCGTCACGTTCTGCGGCAGGAACTCGATCGCCAGACACGGTGGATGGGGCTGAGCATTCTTCCGCAAATACAGCAAGCCGTTGATGCGCGCGACATGCCGGCGCTGGCCGGTGTCGTGCAGGTCCTCAAGAACGGCACTGGCGCGCTGGGAATTGCGGTCTATGATGCCCAGGACAACCTGCTGGCAAACGCCGGGCCGGCTGAGGTGCTGGGCTCGCTCAGTCATTATCCGGTCAGAAGATCGCTTTCGAAAAACATCGAATATAGTCAGTTCGGCCACATTGGAAAATGGGATTGGCTCGAAAGCGCCTTCCCGCTCCACAGCGGCAACGGCGTATCCGGCTCTTTGGTCGTGGTTGCCGACGCCGGCTCTATTCGCTCTGAAGCCAACGCCGTCTGGCGCCGCAGCTTCTGGCTCATCGCCATCTCGGTCGTCCTCATCGCCCTCATCACCGCGTTCATGGTGAGCCGCTTCCTCACCCGGCCCATGGGCCATTTCATTGAGCGCCTGCGCCATCTCCGCACCGGACACGCCCGCTCGGCCGAAACGCACGCAGCCGACATGGGAGGCGACCTCAGCTTCTTTTCGCCCATTGCACGCGAAGTGGAGACCATGGCCCAGAGCCTGAAGGCCGCGCGCGCGGCCGCCACCACTGAGGCCACCCTCCGCGAAGCCGGCGAACACTGGTGGACCGCCGAGCGCCTGGCCGTGCACATGCGCAACAATGCCGGGTCGAGCCGCATCTTCGTTGTCTCCAATCGCGAACCCTACATGCACGTGCGCAATGGCCGCGAGATTGAATGCGTCGTTCCACCCAGCGGCCTGGTCACAGCACTTGAGCCTGTATTGCGCGCCTGCGATGGCGTCTGGGTAGCCTTCGGCAGCGGCGATGCCGACACCCAGGTGGTCGATGAATTCGATCACCTGCGCGTTCCACCCGACGATCCCAAGTACACCCTGCGCCGCGTCTGGCTCTCGGCAGAAGAAGAATCGCAATATTACGACGGCTTCGCCAATGAGGGTCTGTGGCCGCTCTGCCATATCGCGCACACCCGCCCCACCTTCCGCTCCGGCGACTGGGAGTGCTACCAGCGCATCAACGAACGCTTCGCTCATGCGCTGCTCGCGGAGATGAAGGACTGTCCCAATCCCATCGTCTTTGTGCAGGACTATCACTTCGCGCTCCTGCCGCGCTTGATCAAGCGCGCCCGTCCCGATGCCCGTGTCGCCATCTTCTGGCATATTCCCTGGCCGAATCCGGAAGCCTTTGGCATCTGCCCCTGGCAGAACGAGTTGCTCGATGGCCTGCTCGGAGCCGACCTCATCGGCTTTCACATTCCGCTGCACTGCCATAACTTCCTCTCCACCGTCGACCGCGCACTGGAAGCGCGCACCAGTCACGAACACCTGACCACACGCCGCCACGGGCACCTGACCACCATTCGCGCTTTCCCCATCAGCGTGGCCTGCGAAGACTGCGTGCGCGCGCAAGCCGAGCCGCAAGACCCCGCCGGTCGCGAGGCCGAGCAACTGCTCGCGCGCGAGCAGTTGTTGAGCGCCTTCGCCATCCACCCCGAGTACCTGGCCATCGGCGTCGATCGTCTCGATTACACCAAGGGCATTGTCGAGCGTCTCATGGCCCTCGAGCAGTTGCTCGCAGCGCGCCCGTGGTATCGCGACCGCTTCACGCTGGTGCAGATCGCCGCACCCAGCCGCACTCGCATCCCCAGCTACGCCGATTTGCGCCTGCAGGTGGAAGATACCGCAGAACGAATCAACGCACGTTACCAGACCGCCCGCTGGAAGCCCGTCATCCTCATCGAGCGTCAGTGCAGCCACGACGAAGTGCGCCGCTGGTACCAGGCCGCCGACATTTGTCTCGTCACTTCTCTCCACGACGGCATGAACCTGGTGGCGAAAGAGTTTGTGGCCTCGCGCGATGACGAAGACGGGGTACTGGTGCTGAGCCGCTTCACCGGTGCGGCGGTCGAACTTCCCGATGCCCTCCTCGTGAACCCCTACGACATCTCAGGCGTCGCCGAATCCATTCACCGCGGCCTGCAAATGCCGCGCGCCGAGCGTCGCGATCGCATGGTGCGCATGAGGCGCCAGGTAGTGGAGCACAATATTTATTTGTGGGCTGCCAACATCCTTGGTGGCCTGCGCGAACTGCGTCTCGAAAACGAGGAGCAGCCTGCGCAATCTTCCCGAGCCGAACCCACAGCCGTCCCCTCGCTCGAAAAGGTGAGCAGAAGAACTGCGTAGCGCGTCTTTCATCCTGAGCGTAGTCGAAGCATCCGCAGTTGTTGTTTCTTGTTGCTAAGGAACCTCTGAATAAGTCGTCGTTTTGAAGGGTACGAGCTTCAGCCTGCATTTAAAGGGTATGAGCTGAAGCCCGTATTTGAAGGGTACGGGCTTCAGCCCGTACGTCAGGCTCTGCAAAAACAGCCGGGGCTTTAGCCCCTGAGGGAATGCGAAATACTTATGCAGAGCTTCTCCAACTAGCCACCCACGATCTGATCCGCCCTTCGTAGATCCGCCCATCGTAAACTGACCCAGGAAGCACCGGAGGGATCGCTGAACTCCAACGCCGCAGAGACTTTGGAAAAATTCTTCGCAGGGTTTACCAGCGCCCGTCGCCCGCTGCTCCTGCTCGACTACGATGGCACGCTGGCACCCTTCCACGTCGACCGGTTTCAGGCTATCCCCTGGCCCGGCATTCGCGATCTCCTGAATCGCATCCAGGACCGAAATAAAACACGCATGGTCGTCATCACCGGCCGTCCTGCGCACGAAATTGCTCCGCTCCTCGCCCTCAACGCACCACTGGAAGTCTGGGGCCTGCACGGATTCGAGCGCCTCTATCCCGACGGTCGGCGCGAGCGCGAGCGCCTGCCCGAAGCAGTTGTTGAAAAGCTGGAAGAGCTGCGCGCCCGACTCCAGCGCGACAGCTTCGGTGGTCTCTTTGAATCCAAACCCAATGCCGCGGTCATGCACTGGCGCGGTGTCCCGTCCGCGGAAGCGGCCCGCATCCAGCAACAAACCCGCGCTCTCTTCGAACCCGCCGCTCAAATCCATGGATTCCAGTTGCAGCCCTTCGAGTCCGGCGTCGAGTTGCGTGCTGGCCGCGACAAAGGCGCCGCAGCAGCCGCATTGCTCGCCGAATGCGCCGACTGCAGCCCAATTGCATTTCTGGGCGACGACCTCACCGACGAAGCCGCTTTCAGAGCGCTAAAAGGCCGCGGCCTCGGCATCCTGGTCCGTCCCGAGCAGCGAGAAACAGCAGCCGACGTCTGGTTGCGTCCCCCTGAGGAGGTTAAGTTGTTCCTGGAGAATTGGCTCAACGCCACAAAAGATCTGTCATCCTGAGCGAGGATTGGCGCGCTTTTGGCGCCAGTCCGAGTCGAAGGACCTGCTTTTTTCCAAGCTAGCCAAAGAGCCGTAGGAGTTCTTTCTTGTCCCTTGTCCCTTGTCCCTTGGTCCCTGTTCCCTGTTCCCTACTCCCGACCCTTCTTCCGAATCTCAATATTCAACCGCTTGATCTTCTGATTCAGCGTCGACAGCGGAATCCGAAACTGTTCCGCCGCCTCGGTCTGATTCCAGTTGCAGCGCTCCAGCTTCTCGACAATAATCCGCCGCTCGATCACTTCAAGAATGTCGAACAGCGAGGAGTTGGGATTGTGCTCCAGCAGCGCATCCTGAAAGCTGCGCCCCGTAATGTGTCCGGGCAGCAGGTCCGCCCCGATCACCGGTCCCGACGATAGCACCACGCCGCGCTCGATTGCATTTTCCAACTCGCGCACGTTACCCGGCCAGTCGTAATCAATCAGCGAGCGCAGCGCGTCGTTGGAGAGCTTCCGCGCCTCCAGCCCGTTTTCGTTCCCGTAGAAATCCAGAAAGTGCTGCGCCAGCAGGGGAATGTCCTCGCGCCGCGAGCGCAGCGGAGGCAGATCGACGGTGATCACGTTGAGCCGGTAAAACAGGTCCTCGCGGAATCGTCCCTCGCGCACTTCCTTGCGCAGATCGACATTGGTCGCCGCCAGAATCCGCACATCCACCTGGATCTCCTGCACGCCGCCCAGGTGCATGAAGCGCCGGTCCTGCAGCACGCGCAGAATCTTGGCCTGCGTGTCCATGCCCATGGTGGCAATCTCGTCCAGAAACAGCGTGCCCCCATGCGCCACTTCGAATAGGCCCTTCTTCGATGCAATCGCCGAAGTGAACGCGCCCTTCACGTGCCCGAACAGCGTCGACTCCAGCAGCTCCGGCGGCATCGCGCCCGTGTTGATCGGCACAAACGGCTTGTCGCGCCGCGGCGAGTTGGCATGAAGCGCCTTGGCGATCAACTCCTTGCCCGTCCCGCTCTCCCCCTGGATCAGCACCGTCGACCGGCTCGGCGCCACCTGCGTCACCAGGTCGAAGACGCGCAGCATGGTATCGCTCTTGCCCACAATGTTCGCGAAGCTGTAGCGCTGCTTCAGCGTGCGCTTGAGCTGCAGATTCTCTTCTTCAATGCGGTGCCGCGTTACCGCCGAGCGAATGTCGGCCAGCAGCTTCTCGTTATCCCATGGCTTCTGGACGAAGTTCTCGGCGCCCGCACGGATCGCCTCCACCACGTTCTCCACCGTGCCATACGCCGTGATCATGATGACCGGCAGCTCCGGCTGCCGCTCTTTAATCTGCGGCAACAGTTCCAGGCCGCTCTGGCCGGGCAGCGCCAGATCGAGCAGGACAAGATCATAGGTCTCGGCATCCAGCATCCGCAGGCCTTCTTCGCCCTCCGGCGCCAATCCCACCGTATACCCTTCGAGCGAAAGCAGCACTTCGAGCGATTCGCGAATCCCGGCCTCGTCATCGATAACGAGAATGGCGGCGGGCGCAGAACTTCCGTTCGCCTTCCCCGATGTCGATGCGGAGGCTGTCAAATTTACTTGTGATTCGACCTCAGGCATGGACGGAATTCCTTAACTGTGGAAATTCAAGATGAAACGTTGTGCCGGCTCCCACAGCGCTCTCTACGTGAATCTTGCCGGCGTGTTCCTGAATAATGCCGTACGAAACAGAAAGTCCCAGTCCCGTCCCCTTCTTATCGCCTGGTTTTGGCGTGCTCTTGGTAGTAAAGAACGGATCGTAAATCCGCTTCAGATGCTCGGGCGCAATACCCGCGCCGCTATCGGCAACCACAGCCTCCACATGCCCGTTCATCAGCGTGGCCACGCGCAGCTTGCCGCCTCCGGGCATCGCCTCCTTGGCATTCAGCAACAGGTTCAGAAACACCTGCTGCAGCTTGCCCGGATTGCCCTGAATCGCCGGCAGCTCTGCCGCCAGCTCCAGGTCCACGGTAATCTTCGCCGTCTTGAACTGATGCTCGAGCAGCGACAAAGTATCGCGAATAACCTGGTTCAAATTCGTCTCGCGGAACTCGGTCGTCGAGGTGCGCGAGAAGTTCAGCAGCCCGTTGGCAATCTCCGCCGCGCGGAAGCTCTGCTGCGTAATCTTGTCCAGCACCGGGCTCAGCCGTGCATCGCCCTTCAGTTGCTTCGAGAGCATTTGCGCATACGACGAGATCACCGCCAGAGGCGTATTGATCTCATGCGCCACGCCCGCGGCCAGCAGCCCGATCGAGCTCAGCTTGTCGGCCTGCGCCAGCTGCGACTCCAGCGTCACCCGCTCCGTAATGTCGTCCACCAGGATGATGCGCCCCACCGAAATGAAATCACGCGAGAGCAGCGGCGCCACCGCAATGTTCACTGTCCGCTGCTCGCCGGCTTGCGTGGTCAGCGGGAACTTGTAAATCTGGTGCACGCCCGGATCGTTGCGGAAGCGATCGATAGCCTCTATGAACTCCGCAGGAAAAACGGAACGAAGTGGCTGGCCCAGAACTTCGCCGCGGCTCATCGCGTACATCGCTTCCATCTGCGCGTTCCAGCTTTCGATGCGGTCTTCGAGATCGATGGCCAGGATGCCCACGTTGATGGATTCGACAATATTTTCGTTGAACTCCTTCAGCCGCTCGAACTCGCCGATCTTCTCTTCGAGGCGCGCATACAGGCTGGCGTTCTGCAGCGCGATGCCGATATAACTGGCCAGCGACTCCAGCAGTTCCACATCCTCGCTCGACAGAAAATCGCCGCCCAGCGTCCGTCCCAGCCCAATCACTGCAATGGTCCGGCTGGGCCTCTGCCCCTGGTCCAGCTTCACCGGCGCCACGCGGCACGGCAGATAATAGTTCAAATCGAGCAGCGCCGCCGCCTGCTGCTGGCTCTCCGGCAAATGCATCGCGGCCTGCGCGTTTTCAAGGAAGATGTGCGAGTGGTCCTGCGCCCGATCGAAATCGAGGAACTCCAAATCCAGCAACTCAGTTCCGCGTATCTCCGTATCGGCAGCGAATTCGGGTGCCCCATCCTTGGCACGCTTTTGTGCCAAGGGTGGGAGACCACGATTCTCTCCCGCGTTCAATTCCGCCGGCAATCCATGCGAGGCCGCCAGCCGCAACCGCCCATCCTGCACCAGGAAGATGGCCACGCGCGCTACCTGCAGCGTGCGCGGCAACTGCTGCACAATCGACTGCTGCAGCGCCTGCAAATCCGTCTCCGAACTCAGCCCGCGCCCAAACTCCACCAGCGCCTTGCGGTAATCGTAGCGATTCCGATCGAAGGCCCGATCCACCCAGCCCTGAATCCTGCGCTTGAGCGGATCGAAAATCGCCGCCGTCGTGACAATGGCGATCACCAGCGCCCACTCGCGCACCGTCTCCGGCAGACGCTGGTGCACAACCTCCGCAATCAGCGCGATGATCCCGAAGTAGCCGCCCAGGATCAGGCCCGTGGCCAGCATGTATGCCATGCCGCGCTTGAAGATCAGGTCCGTGTCCATCAGCCGGTAGCGCACAATCGCCCAACTGAAGGTCAGCGGCAGAAACACCAGCGACAAGTCGGCCAGGTTCGTCAGCAACCGCGGCGGGTTCAAGTCCAGCAGGAACGGCACCGCATAAAAGAGCGTGAACGGCAGCACCGCCAGCAGGGTTCCCCGCGTCACCCACTTCAACTGCTGGCGCAGCAGGGGCGAGTCGGTCCGCGCATAGCTGCGCAGGAACAAAAGCGCCGCCAGGATGTAAAACACCGCTATGTACGCCGTGTCCAACTGATCGACGCTGTGCTTCAGCAGTTCCGTGGCCTGCCAGAAGTTGATCGCCCAGATCCACAGCCCCAGCAGCGCAGCCCCCGGCGCATACACCAGCGGCAAAAGCCAGCGGCGGCGCACACTCTTGAAACGCTCCTCCGGAAAGCTCAGCGCAAAATGCAGGAACAGCGCCGGCTGCAGCGATCCAGCTACCGTGTTCGTCCAGAAAACCACCTGGTCGAGCAAGTCGAACTGGCCCGTGTAATTGAGCGCGTACAACGCGAAAGAAACAAGGCAAAAAACGTAAAAATGCGTGGCCCGAGGCGCACCCCAGCGCCGGAACAGCACATAAAATCCGATGATCAGGTAAATGAGCCCGATGACCCGCAGGCCCAGAGCCAGACTCTCGTCCAGAGGCACCGGAATTACCTTCACCGGCGTATCCAGCGGAATGCCGTCGCGGGTAATGCTGTAATTCACCAGGCCGTAGCTGCCGGTGCGGTAGAGCGCGCGCTCCAGGTCAGCGACGCGCGTCACGGGTTCGCCGTTCACAGCCGTCAGCAGGTCGTGGTTCTGGACTCCTGCCCGCTCGCCGGGCATGTCGGGCAGCACCCGGTCGGCCACCAGTCCGCCCTTGCTCTCGTGCCACCAGACACCATCATCGGGCCGGTCGTAATGCTGCTCTGCCAGCACATTGAAGACCGCCAACACGAGGAGCGCAACCGTCGCTAACGCGAGCAGTCCCGCCTGCACCCGGTTAAAGAGGCTGGTCTCCATCGAACGGGGAACCTTCTACCCATTAAAGTGCATTGCACGTCGGATGCCATGTGAGAACACAATGGATGGCTCCGATTCAACCTTGGGTCAATCGCAAGACAATACGCAAGATATCGACTCCGGTTCCAAGTAAAAGTTACACCCGGCAAAAAAATCCGTCCCATATCCTGCAGAAAACGGTAAGTTGTGTACTGTAAATAGTATATGTATACCGATTTCGGTATACATATGAATCCGGAACGGTTAGCCAAGCTCCATCTTTCCGCCTACTCTCTGGCGAAAGGGCGGGAGGCCACAAAGGCCTAAAGAAAAGCACCTTTGTCCCCATCCTTTCGGGCCGTTTCATCCCTGAAAGAAGTGGGCCAAATTTCGAGCGGCATCGGTCGCGACTTACCGCTGCCCGTAAGTAGCCTTCGGCCCATGCTTCCGCTGGTAATGATGTTCGGAAACGTACACCGGAATCCCAGCATCGGACGCCTCCAGAACCATGCTCCGATAAGCCAGCCGCGCAATGTACTCGAGCACATCGGCGTGTTCCACGGCCTCAGCCGCCGTCTTGCCCCAGGCAAACGGCGCATGCCCGGCCACCAGCACTCCCGGAACCGCCACCGGATCCAATCCCGCCGACCGGAAGCACCGCACGATGACAGCGCCGGTATTGCGCACGTACCCGCCCGCTACCTCCTCCGCGGTCAGCGGCTCCGTCACCGGCACCGGCCCGTGGAAGTAGTCGGCATGCGTAGTGCCCAGGCAAGGAATAGCCCGGCCCGCCTGCGCCCACGAAGTCGCAAACTCCGAGTGCGTGTGCACGATTCCCCCAATCGCCGGAAATTCGCGGTAGAGCAGCGTATGCGTGTCCAGATCGCTTGACGGCCGCAGCGTGCCCTCGACAATCTTCCCGTCCAGACCCGTAATCACCATGTCGGCGGGCGTGAGCGTTGCATAGTCCACCCCACTAGGCTTGATCACCACCAGCGGCTCGGCGCCGGAGCGGTCAACTCCACTGGCGTTTCCGAACGTATGCGGCGCCAGCCCGCGGCGGGCAATCTCCTGGTTAGCGTGCAAAACTTCCTTGCGAAGCGATTCGAGCAGCATGAATGGTCCTTCGGGAAACCGGTTCCCCGAACCAGTCTACCAGCGCGATCTTTCAGGTTTCAGTTGTCAGTTGTGAGTCAGCAGCATATGAAAAATCAGGCGCGACGGCGGATCGGGATGCTCGCTCGTTCCCTCGTTCCCTGCCTTTCTCACACTCTCAGCCAGAACGGCCGCGGCGCCACGGCATTCAGCTCCGCAAACTCCGCATCGCTCAGCCGGAACCCCGCCGCGCTCACATTCTCCTCCAGGTGTTTCACCGCCGAGGTTCCCGGAATGGGCAGCATCACCGGTGAGCGCCGCAGCAGCCACGCCAGCGAAACCACCGCCGTTGAAACTCCCCGTTCGACCGCAATCTTCTCAATCGCCTCATTGGCCTTGCGCCCCTGCGCCATCGGCCCCCAGGGCAGAAACGCAATCCCATGCTTCTCGCAGTAGTCGAGCAGATAATCCCACTCGCGGTCAGAGAAGCTGTAGCGGTTCTGCACCGACACGATCGGGACAATCCTGCGCGCCCGCTCCACATGCTCCAAAGTGACGTTTGACAGAGCCACGTGCCGGATCTTGCCCTGTTCGCGCAGCCGCGCCAGGGTCTCCATCGACGCGTCAAACGAAACCGCCGGGTCGGGCACATGCAACTGGTACACGTCGATCCGCTCCAGCCGCAACCGCTTCAACGTCCCCGCCAGCGCCTCCTCAATATGCCCAGGTGCAGCATTGTGCTGCCAGACGGCCGGCCCATGCCGCACCCAGCCGGCCTTCGAAGTAATCACCAGTCCCGCGGGATACGGCCACAGCGCCTCGGCAATCAGCTCCTCCGAGATAAAAGGCCCGTACGAGTCGGCGGTATCAATAAAGTTCACCCCCAACTCCACCGCCCGGCGCAGCACCGCCAACGCGCCCGCGCGGTCCGCCGGAGGTCCCCATATCCCCTTGCCGGTAAGGCGCATGGCTCCAAATCCCATGCGGTTGACAGTCAAATCTCCGCCCAGCGTGACGCTCCCGGCTTGGGCGGCCGGTAAAGTTCCAATTCCGGCTGACATGGCGTGCGTTCCTCCTAAATCGAACCCTGACAATTATCTATTCTCATCCCCCCTGTCAAGAAACGGCTAGCTCCCGAGCCCCCGGCCCTGGGCTCACTTGCGGGTGCGGCCTTCCTCGCCGCCCACCCGTCTGACAAAAGAGTGTCACGCAATGGGCTGCGGTGTCAGGTGTTTCAGCCACTGGTAGTAAAGAATGCAGAACAAACATGTAATCTCGCGAGAAATCGGGGCGTCTACCAGTGTGATGGCAGCCGGCGCGGTAGCCAAGCCGATCGATGCCGAAGCGGCAGCAACGTTAGCCGCTCAAGAGTTTGCGCGGCTTGTGGAAACGCACCGGCCGCAGATCTTCCGGTTCCTGCTGGCCTCCACCCGCGATGTGGATCTGGCAGAAACGCTCACCCAGGAATGCTTCCTGAAAGCGCACCGGAACTGGGCCAATTTTCGCGGCGATTCAACGGCCATGACCTGGCTTATGCGCATCGCCATCAACCTGGAGAAGGACCACTGGCGCAACCGGCGCATGCAGTTCTGGCGTCACACGCGCACCAACTCCGTGGACGTGGACGAAGCCAGTGAGTGGCTGCCCAGCGGGGAGCGTACCGCGGAGCAGCAATTGCTGGCTCGCGAGCAGGTCAAGCATGTTTGGAAGGCCGTAGAGGATCTCAGCGAGCGGCAGCGCACAGTCTTTCTGCTCCGCTACGTTGAGGAACTGGAACTGAGTGAGATTGCCGAGAGTACGGGCCTGAGCGAGGGAACGGTGAAGGCACATCTTTCGCGAGCGCTTGGAAAAGTGCGCGCGGAGGTGAGAGGAGCACGATGATGGTCAACAAGCGGGAATCGATAGAAGTCGCGGAAGCTGGGCTCGAAGAAACGCTCAGGAATTTCCGCTCCAGCGTCCACGCCTGGAGCGAGGCCGAGTTCGTTCGCCCCCGCACCGTCCTCGTCGCCGAGCACCGCCGCACCTGGCGCAGTGCCACCGCCTGGGCTCTGGGATGCGTACTGGCCGCAGGCACTCTCTCAGCAGGCATCTACGAACATCATGCGCACGATCAGTTGGCCCGCCTCGCTCATCGAGTCGCCGCCCAGCGCATTGCAACCCAACAGGCTGCAAAGCAAAATCAGTTGGCCGCAATGCAGGATGCTGCTCAGAATCAGGACACTGCTGAGATCGCGACCCAGGCTCCCACTCCGGCTGCCGGTGCAGACGAGAAGCTGATGGCCGCCGTCGATCAGGATGTCTCGCAGCAAGTGCCCAGCGCCATGGAACCGCTGGCCCAGTTGATGGACGAGGGCCCCAACCAATAATAAGGCTGTGCTGAATGAGCCGCTGTTTTGAAGGCTACGGGCTTCAGCCGTGAAGGCTACGGGCTTTAGCCCGTACATAAGCTCTGCAAAATGAGCCGGGGCTTTAGCCCCTGAGGGAATGCGAACTACGCGAGCTGTCTGTTGGGAAGACGGTTGTTTGGCCGCCGCTTTTGGCAGCGTCTGTGGGCCGCGATGTACGGGCTTCTGACTCAGGGCACGTCGGGAGAACCTGCTGAGAAACTCTCTGCCCACAGATTTGTGAAAGAGCACGGGTTTACTCGTGCCGCAAAGGCTTCAAAAAAAACCAGGGGCTTCAGCCCCTGAAGGATTTGCACGAAGACTGCGGGGCCTTAGCCCCGGTATTTCAGGGCCTGCGTTGCGCACCATCTGATTTCGGAACGGAAGAAGGAGTACCAAATATGAGAACGTCCATTGCACGATATGTTTTTCCCGTGTTGGCTTCAATCCTGGCAGTAAGCGCGCTGGCAACGGCGCAAGTACCCGGCGGCATGGGCGGTCCCGGGGGCCCGGGTGGACCCGGGGGCCCAGGTGGACCCGGCGGCATGGGCATGGGCCACGGATTCGCCGATCATCGCCCCCCCTTCGAGAGGGCGATGGGTGACATGGGCCGCTGGTGGAACAACCCGCGCATGATCGAGCGCCTGAAACTAACCGACGATCAACGCAAGGCGATGGATCAGATCCTCTATCAGCATCGCGAAAAACTCATTGACCTGCAGGCCAATCTCGAGCACGCCGAGCTCGCCATGTTGCCGCTAATGAGCGCAGACCAGCCCGACCGCGCGGCAATTGAAGCGCAGATCGATAAAATCGTCGCCGCACGCGCAGACCTCGAAAAAGCCAACTCCCTCTTCCTGCTCGATATTCGCCTCAAGCTTACCTCCGACCAGTGGAAGCAGTTGAAAGACATGCGCATGATGGGCCACCACGGCATGATGGACCGCGAACGCGGCGGCATGGATCGCGGCGGCCAGCAGGGTGAGAGGATGTGGCGCCACAATCCCAACGGCCAGGGCGGACCTCCGCCACAAGCCAATCCTCCTTCAGGGCAGGCGCCAGGTGCTGACCAGCAACCCCAACAGCAGTAAGGAAAAGCAACAAATCACTCCAGAGCAGGCGGCATGGACAACACGTTCCATGCCGCCATTTTTTGCGCCAAACCAGTCCCTCTTCCAGCCACCTGCAAGACCATCCACTGCCCCAAACCGAGACACCCCGCCGCCCCACATTCGTACACCGATTGCCGTGTTTTTATACACCCTCTGCCTCACCTCGCGACACCCTGATTCGCCCCGCAACAAACCGCCCGGCGCACCTGCCAAAAAATAATGACTAAAGTTATTTCCACAGGCTCCGATGAAATGGCTGGATGCAACATCGCCCCTGCCGCTTAGGCAGACTGGCAGAGGGGGCGCAAAATTCCAGCCCCTCCTCGCATCCTCAGAAGGAGTTACATCATGGCCCTCGGTGTCTTGAACAATCTCTCCGCCATCTACGCTGAAAACAACCTGAACAACACCAATGCGAGCCTGCAGACGGTTCTGCAACAGTTGTCGTCCGGGTCCCGCATTAATTCGGGTGCCGACGATGCCGCGGGCCTCTCGCTGGTCAATGGCCTGGCCGCCAACTCCGCGGCCCTCACACAATCAGAGACCAACGCCACGGAAGGCGTCGGCCTGCTGCAGGTCGCCGATGGCGCCCTCTCCCAGGTGACGAGCCTGTTGAACCGCGCCATCACCCTGGCCACCGAGGCCTCCAACGGCACCCTCGATACCGCCCAGGATGCCGCGGCCAATCAGGAATACCAGTCGATCCTTTCCGAGGTCAACAACATCGGATCGACCACCACCTACAACCAGGTGCAGGTCTTCGATGGCAACACGGTCGCCATTTATACCGGCGACTCCTCGCAGACCGGCTCTTCGGTCGACGACCTGTCCATCCGCTCGCTTTCGGCCTCCAGCGTGGGCGACACCGGCGGCACCATGTCCTACTCCAGCGGCCAGAACAACGTGTTCCTCAACCTGTCGACGAGCACCGCCAACGCTGCGGCCACTGATACCTTGAACGGAGGCGCCAGCGGCACCACCACCGTCGACGTCAACTACCTGGTAAACGGCGCCTCCGGCAGCTCGACCACGGCCACGGCCGCCATCACCGTAGGCAGGGGCACCAGTTACGCCAATACGGCCAACGGACTCATCCAGGCCATCAGCGATTCAGGCTTGGGTCTGACCGCCATCTTTGCTACCCAGGCGCAGGCAGGCGTGCAGGGCGGCGGATCCGAGACCGGCATCGAGATCGCCGGCGGCGCGGTCTCCGTCGGCGTCGATCCCAACTCGGTCAGTACCAGCGGCATTCTGAATCCCACCGGTATCACGGCGGCCGAGGTTCTCACCAACGGCCAGACCGTGACGGTCGCCGAAGGCGGAGTAACAAAGGCAACAGTGATCATCGGCACCACCCCCAATGTGTCCGGCGGTGGCTTTGTCAACACCCTCTCCGAACTCGTCGCAGCCATCAACAGCCAGGCCGGGGCGGGCACCGCCTCGGTAATCACCAACGGAGACGGAACCCAGAGCCTGTCGGTTGCAGATGCCAGCGAGGCTGGTGGCGCATTGACCGTCAGCACCACAGCGGGCGCCAATGTGGCTCCGGCATTCATTGGTGCAGATTACCTGCCCGGCGCCAATTCGACCTCGATACAGTCCACCCCCAACGCCGACAACGTAGCCGGTGTCGAGTCGGTCACCCCGGTCGACTCTTCGATCACGGTCGGCGCGCCCGAAACCAGCACAACCCTCGGCAGCACGGTGCTGTCCGCGGGCGGCAGCATCACCATCCAGAACACCATTCCCAACGACACCACGTCAGTCACCTTCGTGGTGGGCGCCGGAACGGATGTGAGCTCGGGTGCAAATCAGGTGTACTACACCGCCAATTCCGGTGGCAACAGCAACACGCTCGCCAACCTGGCGGCGACCATCAATGCCACGGCCGGCGCTACGCTCAACGTCACCGCGTCCGTGGGCACCAACGGCGGCCTGGTGGTGGCGGCGAACACTGCGAGTGCGAGCGAAACCGTCAGCACCACGGCCAATTCTCTGTCCGCCGCAACCAATACCATCGGCCTCTACACACCGACGCTGACGCAAATCGGCGAGTACGCCACCGCGCAGCTGCAGCTCAACGACGGCGACGACATTGGCGGCACGGATGCGCTGACCGGCTCCTTCACGCTGACCAACGACAACATCTCGACCACCTACGTCATCGGCAACGGGACAAACGGGGGTGGCACCTTCTACACGGGGACGACCAGCGAGACGTCCACAGCATTGGCAACGTTCATCGGCACTCACCAGACTGCAGGCATGGACCTGGACGCGTCGGTAGGAAACGGAGGAGGCGCAGGAACGGGCGCGATCATCCTGCAATCGCAAAATGTGATGGTAGGCGGCGGCGGGGGCATCACTTTTGCCCAGGGAAGTACGACAACCGGACCGCTTGCCGACTCCGTCGCCATGTACGGCGGCGGAAACGTTACCTCCAAAGCCGGCGTGGCGCAAATCGCGGGCAACAACGCATCCATTGTGGTCGGACCGGGGAGCGGCACGGTGAACACCGGCGACACGATCACCGGCCAGATCACGATCACCAACGGCGGCACCATGGATACCTTCATCATGGCTGCCGGAGCCAACAACGGAAACACGTTCTACACGGATAACACGGCCAACGGCGGCACCAACTACGGCGAAACGCTCGCCGGCCTGGCCCAGGCGATTAACGCGGATTCCAACAACGACGTGACGGCTCTGGCAGGCACCGACGGCCTGACTCTCACGCAAAACGGCACCACGGGCAACTACTCCGGCGGCAGCATCACCGTCGGCACCGCCGGCACCGGCAATACCCTCGTCGACACTACGCAAGGCGGCTATTCGCAAGTCACCCTGGGCGGCTTCGCCAGCGCCAGCGACACCGTCTCCGGAACACTCTTCTTTTCAGTGGGTACGGGAAATGGGTCGGCCAAGAGCCTTACGCTGACTTCGGGCGAGACACTCGCGCAGATGGTTGACCAGATCGACGCCAACAGCACCACCGGCCAGGATCTGGGAGTTACGGCGCAACTCGTTTCCGGCGTCAATGGCGCGGTCGGCGTGCAGTTAACCTCGAACACCATCGGCACCGCGGGCAACATCACGCCCAACCTGGCAGCGACCTCCACGGTGGCCGACACCGCAACGACGGCGAACCTTAGTTACACTGCGACGAACGCCTACAGCACCGGCGTCTCCGGCTCGGTGAGCGATTCCACGACCTCGGCGGCTGCGAGCTTTGTTGCTGACAGCAAATCCGGCAGCGGCGTGGCGACCATCAGTTACGCGGACGGCGCAGGCGCCTCGCTGGCAGACACCGATCTGTCCAACCCCACCGGTGCGGAGGCCACTCTGACCGCGCTCAACGCGGCCATCTCCGACGTGGCCGCGCAGGACGGCTACATCGGCGCCCAGATCAACACCCTCAACTCCATCAGCCAGGTGATGAGCACCCAGCAGGAGAATGTGGTCTCTGCGCAGAACGCCATTCAGGCCACCGACTACGCCTCGGCCACTTCGAATATGTCGAAGTACGAGATCCTCAGCCAGACCGGCATCGCCGCATTAGCCCAGGCCAACAGCGTCCAGCAGGAAGTGACCAAGCTGCTGCAATAAGATGGCGCCGGGGCTGGCAGGCCGGGGCTGGTAGACCGGGGCTGGTAGACCGGGGCTGGTAGGCCGGGGCTTTAGCCCCGGCATCCGAAAATGCCCATAAATAGATGGGGCTTTAGCCCCTGAGGTCCGGGCACACAGGTTTAGCACTACTGCAACATCTTCAAGACAACCCAGGGACGGGCGGCGGCAAGGCACAAACCTTGCCGCCCATTTTTTACGCCTACTGCTCCCACACACCATCTTTCAGATACGCATCAATTCCCTTCGCCGCCTTGCGTCCTGCCCCCATCGCCAGAATCACCGTAGCCCCGCCCGTCACAATATCGCCGCCCGCAAACACCCCGCGCTTCGAAGTCCGCATGCTCTCCGCATCGGCCACAATATAGTTCCGCGCGTTCGTCTTCAACTCCGGCGCAGAGCTCTGAATCAGCGGATTTGCATGCGTCCCCACCCCCACAATCACCACGCTCGCCGGCAGCAAATGTTCCGACCCGCGCACCGGCACTGGCCGCCGCCGTCCGCTCGCATCGGCCTCCGCCAGTTCCATCTTCATGCAGCGCGCCCCGGTGAGCCACCCATTCGCGTCGCCCACAAACTCCACCGGATCGGTCAACGTCCGAAACTGAATCCCCTCCTCGCGCGCATGACCAACCTCTTCGGCCCGCGCCGGCATCTCCGCCTCCGATCGCCGATAGACAAGTGTCGCCGTCCGCGCCCCCAGCCGCCGCGCCGTGCGCACCGCGTCCATCGCCGTATTGCCGCCGCCCACCACAATCACGTCGCGATCGCGGCAATCGTAAATCGGCTGGTCGTAATCGTCGAACTTATACGCCCGCATCAAGTTCACGCGCGTCAAAAACTCATTCGCCGAGTACACGCCGTTCAAATGCTCGCCCGGAATCCCCAGGAACTGCGGCAACCCCGCGCCCGTGGCCACAAACACCGCGTCGTACCCCTCCACGCGCATCAACTCGTCGAGCGTAACGCTCTTGCCCACCACCACGTTGGTCTCAAACTCCACTCCCATGCGCCGCAGATTATCGACCTCCTGCTTCACGATCGCCTTCGGCAACCGGAACTCGGGAATCCCATACACCAGCACCCCGCCCAGCTCGTGCAGCGCCTCAAACACCCGCACCCGATGCCCCTTCTGCACCAAATCGCCCGCCGCCGACAGTCCCGCTGGCCCGCTGCCCACAATCGCTACGCTCTTGCCCGTCGCTGGCGCAATCGCCGGCAGCCCCAGCTTCCCACTCGCGCGTTCGTAGTCGGCAATGAACCGTTCGAGATTCCCAATCGCCACCGGCTTCCCTTCGCGCCCCACCACGCATCCGCCCTCGCACTGGTTTTCCTGCGGACACACGCGCCCGGTAATCGCAGGCAGCGCATTATCTTCGCGCATCTTCGCCGCCGCGCCCAGCAAATCCCCCGCGCAAATCAGCTCCACCACCTCGCGCACCTTCACGCCCACCGGGCAATGCTCCATGCATCCCGGCTTCGCGCACCCCAGGCAGCGCATTGCCTCTCTAGCCGCGTCGCCCGCCCTCAGCCCCTGGTTCACTTCTTCAAAGCAATGCGCGCGCACCTCGGCTCCCAGCTCCGGCATAGCAACACGCGCAATGTTCATCCGCTCCTTCAGCGGCAATGGGTTCGCGTCAGTCATGGCGCGCCTCGATTTCTCCGGTCACCTCGCGCAGCTCGCCCAGTTCCTTGCGCAGCCGCGCCAACTCCCGCTGTTTCGCCGCCAGCTCCGCGCGCAGCTCCGCCACTTCTTCCGCCTTATGCTCTTCGAAGTACCGCAGCGACGCGCATTCCTTATCGCGATACATCGCATTCCGCTGCAGCAGCACCTCAAAGTTCACCAGCGACGCATCGAACTCCGGCCCGTCCACGCAGGCAAACTTGCTCTCCTTGCCCACCAGCACGCGGCACCCGCCGCACATCCCCGTCCCGTCCACCATGATCGAGTTCAAACTCACCATGGTCTTGATGCCCAGCGGTCCGGTCGTTTGTGCAACCGCCCGCATCATCGCCACCGGCCCCACCGCCAGCACAAAATCAATCTTCCGTCCCGCCCCCAGCAACTCGCCGAGCTTCTTCGTCACCAGCCCCTGCTCGCCGTAGCTACCGTCATCGGTCATAATGTACGCTTCATGCGACGCCGCCCGCACCTCCTCCTCGAACACCACCATCTCTTTCGTGCGCGCGCCCTCAATAAAAATCACGTGATTGTCTGCGTCTTTCAGTGCCCGCGCCGTCGGCAGCGCCATCGCTGTGCCCACGCTCCCGGCCACAATCACCGCCGTCCCGTATTTGGCGATCTCCGAAGGGTGTCCCAATGGCCCCACAATATCGAGAATCGCGTCGCCCGCCTCCAGGCAACTCAGCAGCGAAGTTGTCTTCCCCACCGCCTGCACCACGAGCGTCACCGTTCCCGCCACCGGGTCGGAGCTCTTGATGGTCAGCGGAATCCGCTCTCCCTGCTCCCGCAGCCGCAGAATCACGAACTGTCCCGGCCGCTGCTTGCGCGCAATCCGCGGCGCCTCGATCGTGTACTGCCTGATCTTCAACCCCACATCGCGAGCTTCCACAATCCTGTACATAACCCCTCGGCCTCCGCGCGATCTGCCAGCTTGCTACGGCGCGCAGCAGCGTCAACTCGCTGTCTTCATCCTGAAAACCCAACGCCGCACCCCGATTATTCGGCAACCGCGCCCCGCCGCGTGTGATCCGGGTCACGTTGCGGCCAGCACGCTTCACGCCATCAAACAATTGACATCCTTGAGCGAGCCGCGCCCAGCGCGATGACTCGAAGGACCCGCTGTTGGTTTTCAGCCGCCGCGCCTGCAAAGCCCCGTGCCCCATCCTTGCGCCTTGCTTCTGGCGCAAGGGTGGGAGACCACCACCCCCAACCCGCTACAATTCCGCCATCTCGCTTTCATCCCCGGAGGCCCGTCCTGCCCATCCCTGGAATCCGCCTGTTCTCGCTCCTCGCCCTCGCCGCCCTCGCCGACTTGGGCTCAGCCCAACGTTCGCCGGCCGCGCCGGCCCCCCCAACCCGCGACCCCCACACCCCCGGCTACGTCCACGCCACCGAACTCCCCGACGCCCGTGTTCCGCCGCCCACCGCCGACGGCAACTTCATCCTCGGGCCCACGCATCCGCCCGCGCCCCAGCTCGCCGCCCTCGCCGCCAACCCGCCCGCCAAGGGTACTGTCCCGCAGTTCGCCCACGGCAGCATCGTCACCTTCACCATGAACTCGGCCGACAGCAAGATCTATCCCGGCATCGCCCGCATTCCCGACGTCCGCGGCACCGCCGATCCCAGCGACCCGGCCAAAATGATCGTCCCCAACAGCCAGCCCGCGCCCTGGACCCGCACCGTCGCCGTCTACGTCCCCAAGTCGTACAAGCCCGGCGCCGCCGCGCCCTTCATCGTGGGCGCCGACGGCCCCGACTGGATGCTCTTCGCCGCCCTTGACGCCCTCATCGCCCAGCACCGCATCCCCGTCATGATCGGCATCTCCATCGCCAACGGCGGCCAGGATGCGCAGGGCTCCGAGCGCGGCCTCGAGTACGACACCATGTCCGGCCGCTACGCCCAGTTCGTCGAGACCGAAGTCCTCCCCCGCGTCCAATCCGAGGCCCACGTCAGCCTCACCAAAGATCCCAACGGCCGCGCCACCACCGGCGGCAGCTCCGGCGGCGCTGCGGCGCTCGAAATGGCCTGGTATCGTCCCGACCTTTACCACCGCGTCCTCTCGTATTCAGGCACTTTCGTCAACCAGCAGTGGCCCTACAACTCCGCCTCCCCGCACGGCGCGTGGGAGTTCCACGAGCACCTCATCCCCGCCTCCCCGCGCAAGCCCATCCGGATATGGATGGAAGTAGGCGACCGCGACCTCTTCAACCCCAACGCCATGCACGACGGCATGCACGACTGGGTCGATGCGAACGAGCGCATGGCAGCGGTATTAGCTGCAAAGCACTACCACTATCAGTTCGTCTTCGCAGAAAACGCCGGCCACGTAGACCACGCCGTCCGGCTCCAAACCTTACCCGAAGCGCTGGAGTACGTGTGGCAGGGCTACCGCGAAACCGGCAAGGAATAAGGGCTTCGTGCCGCGGGCCGGCCCCAGGTGACTGGCAGCCCGGAACTGGGTAGGCCGGAACTAGGCGGGCCGGGACTTTAGCCCCGGCGGCCGCAACGGCCACCAAAATCCACGTGGGGCGGGTGGCCCCATGCCTCAAGCAAACTCAGCACGAAGATGGGTGCCCCAGGTCTCGATTTTGAGACCTGGGAGACCACTGCGCCTCCCCTGCCGGCCTCCTCAATACAAACTGTCTCGCCCAAAGGGTTCACCCCAGCCAAAGTCAACCCACACCGCCCAAAATTTTCGCGCATCTGTTGATTCCAATAACCTTACTTGCCCACTCAACTTGCCGGTAATTTCCCTCGCCTGGAGTACACTCAAATCGTTTCGCAGCCGCGCAGCACACGGAGGGCCCTCAGCCCCGGATCAGCTTTTATTGCGATCCGGCAGTTATAAGCTGTTACTTTTGAACCACTTGAAAAACATATCGTTTGCAATCAATCACTTACCGTCATAGAAAGGAACAAGTATCAAAAAATCAAACACTTACGAAAATGATGGGGGGGGGAGGGGGCTGACGTGAAGGAGAAATCACCATGTGCAAGGGATGCCCGTCAAATCATGCCCAGCGCTCCTCATTGACGGGTGCCCCGGGTCTCGCTTCTGAGACCCGGGAGACCACATCTCTACTTCCGCCACGCTCGAAACCCGCCCCGCCGCACCCGCCCCCCCGCCGGGTGGGATACTCGTACGTAGAACTTTTGGCAAGGAGCAATTCAGCATGGAAACGCCCTACATTCCCAATCCCGATCGCTATGAATCCGCCACCTTCCGCCGCTGCGGCAAATTCGGCCTCGTTCTACCGCCCGTTTCCCTCGGACTGTGGCAAAACTTCGGTGGCGCCGATGTCTTCGAGACCGGCCGCGCCGTCATCCGTCGCGCCTTCGACCGCGGCGTCACCCACTTCGACCTGGCCAACAACTACGGCCCTCCGTACGGCTCCGCGGAAGAGAACTTCGGCACCATTCTGCGCAAGGACTTTCGCAACCTGCGCAACGAACTCGTCATCTCCACCAAGGCCGGCTGGGACATGTGGCCTGGCCCTTACGGCATCGGCGCCTCGCGCAAATACCTGCTCAACTCGCTCGACGACAGCCTCAAGCGCATGGGCCTCGACTACGTCGACATCTTCTACGCCCACCGCCCCTGGGACAATGCTCCGCTCGAAGAAACCATGGGCGCGCTGGTCACCGCCGTCCACCAGGGCAAGGCGCTCTACGTTGGCATCTCCTCCTATGCGCCGGAGCGCACCCGCGAAGCCGCGCAAATCCTCAAGCAGATGGGCGTTCCTCTGCTCATTCACCAGCCCTCCTACTCCATGCTCAATCGCTGGATCGAGAAAGGACTGCTCGACACGCTGGCCGAATTCGGCGCCGGCTGCATTGCCTTCTCGCCGCTTGCCCAGGGTCTGCTCACCAAGAAATATCTCGGCGGCGTACCGGAAAACTCCCGAGCCACCATGGCCAACTCCTCCATGCTGCGCGAGTTTCTCGATGAGTCCAACATCGTCCGCGTCCGCGCCCTAAATGCCATTGCCGAAGGCCGCGGCCAGACTCTCGCGCAGATGGCCATCGCCTGGGTGCTGCGCGACAAGCGCGTTACCTCGGCTCTCATCGGGGCACGCAACGTCGAGCAGCTCGACGACTCGCTCGACGCCCTCAAGAAACTCGACTTCACCGACACTGAACTCAAGGAAATCGATCGCTACGCCCAGGAAAGCGGCGTCGACCTGTGGAAAGGCGCCCGCGAGTCAATGAACTAAGGAACCTCTGAAGAACTCGCTGATTTGAAGGCTACGGGCTTCAGCCGTGAAGGGTGCGGTCTTCAGCCGTGAAGAGCACGGCTTCACAGGCTGCGGAAAACCTCTCCGTGTGGGGCTTTGTAACAGGGCACGGCTTCAGCCGTGCGCAAACGTTGCAAAAAAGACTGGGCTTTACAGGCTTGCGGAAAAACTCTCCGTGTGGGCTTTGTAACAAGGGCACGACTTTAGTCGGGCCAATAAAGCCAGCAAAATCAAGGTGGGCTTCAGCCCCTGCGGGCTGCTGTTTCGCCAGTGCCCTGGCCGCTTCACTGCAGCGCAAACACCGGCAGCGACTCCATTCCGCCGGCATGAGTCAGCACGCACCGCGACCGTTGATCGCACCGGTAATGAAAAAGGGCGCCGTTCGTCGCCCACTCACTGGCGGTGGCCTGTCCCGCCGAACCGCTCACCAGAAAATTCCGCCCCAGACCTGTCTGCAATATTTTTCGCGAAGCATCGTAGCCAGTCACCCGATCATCACCCTCGGTGTAAAAGGCCGACCGTTGCCCTTTTCGTCTCGGCAGCGCTGCTCGGGCTTTCGGCCGAGCCTTGAGCTGCGAGGTCTGCGTCATGAGCTCGTCCTGCTCGGCAAGCGTAGGAAAGTTGGTGGAAAAATCCCAGTAAACGATCTGCTTGTACTGTGCCGCAGTACACGGCAAAGTTCCTTGCGCCGTCACCGCCAATAGCTTGCCATCGTCGCCAATCGCACCCTGCAATAGATCCTGCCCGCGCTCTCGATCCTGTTCACCCGGGCCGTTGAACGGAAACAAAATGTCCTTGCCGCACACCGCAAATCCAGTAGCATCGAGGAGCTTTACATGAATCGACAGTGGCGCCGGAGAATTGGCGACAACGGAAGAGAACCCGGCACTCTGCATCGGGTCGATCGGCTCGATCTTCAGCTCGTATTGTGCCGCCTTATCCTGCCATCTCGCCTTCAGATCGCCTTTCAATCCCGTCGCATTGGAAATGCCCGCTCCAAGATCCTGAAACTCCGCAGGACCGGCCAAAGAATGAATGCGAACTGCGAAGAAAATGCCCAGGCCAATCATCGCCGCAACCCCAAGAATGACGAACAGCAACAATGGCGGAGCGGAAGGCGGCATTATTTCCTGGCCAGGCGGGTCAACGGAATGCTGCTGCACGCCAAAATCCGTACCGGTTTCAGAGGGAGCTGTCGCCTCCACACTCTCCACAGCTTTGCCGGCCTCTCCATCGCTGCCAGTCATACCGAAAAGCGCTCCTCTCCAACTCTGAAGCCAGACCAAACCGCTGGGTGCCCCACCTTCGGCGCGCCTTTGCTTTTGAGCCTAGGGTGGGATATCCATATCTATAGCCCTTTATCTACAGTCTTTTGCCGCAAGCTACAACTTTCTTTTTCATCCAGACCCTTCCCCGTTAACGACTCTTGCCTTCCAACACATCCCGCAGCGCAAAGCTCGTCTCCAGCCGCGTCACGCCAGGCAGCCGCGACAACTCGTTCTGGTGCAGCCGCCCATAATCGTCCATGCCCGCCACGCGCGCCACCAGGATGTAGTCATACTGACCAGCCAGAAGATGGCAACTCACAATGTCGTGGCAATGCCGCACGGCCGTCTCAAAAGCGCTCAGCACCGCGGCCGACTGCCGCTCCAGCGTCACGCGGATATACACCGTCATCGACTTTCCCAGCATCCGCTCGTCGATCACGGTGCGGTAGCCCCGAATCGCGCCAGACGACTCGAGTGCCAGAATGCGCCGCGACGACGCCGAAGCCGACAATCCGACAGCCTCGCCGACCTCGTAGTTCGTGGCACGACCATGCCGCTCCAGGTAACGCAGAATTGCCGCATCGTAGTCGTCAAGCCCGGATGAGCGCGCAATCCCTCCATCCAATTGCTCTGAAGGTGAATCTTGCACTGTTTCTCGGTTCCGCGCACGTTTCATTCCCATTAGCTCGTTTTATCACAAAGTTTGCACACATCGGCAGGTTGAACCGCCGTACCATCCTTCCATTACAACCGGAGTATTTTCCCGGCGCCCCGAGATCTCTCAGTTTTCAGGACCCGCACGGCGCCGGGCTTTTTCTTCAACCGCGACATCTAAATCCCCGAGTACGGAGGCAGCCCATGATCGTCGGCGTTCCCAAAGAGATCAAGGACAACGAAGCCCGCGTCGGCATTACCCCAGCCGCAGTCAAGGCGCTGCGCGAAGCCGGCCACGATGTACTGGTCGAAACCCAGGCTGGCGCCGGTTCCGGCTTCCCGGACGAAGAGTACCAGAATGCCGGTGCCGAAATTGTCGGCGAAGCCGGTTACGTGTGGGGCAAGTCCGACATGGTGGTCAAGGTCAAGGAGCCCATCGAGAAGGAGTACGTCTTCTTCCGCGAAGGTTTGGTTCTCTTCACGTATCTGCATCTCGCCCCGTTGCCCGCGCTTACAAATACACTTCTCGACTCGAAGGTCATCGGCATCGCCTATGAAACCGTGCGCGACCAGCGCGGGACGCTTCCCCTGCTCATGCCCATGAGTGAGGTGGCCGGCCGCATGAGCGTACAGGTGGGCGCCAGCTATCTCGAAAAAGAGAAGGGTGGACGCGGCATTCTGCTGGGCGGCGTGCCGGGCGTGCCACCGGCGCACGTGACAATTCTGGGCGGCGGCATCGTCGGCACTAACGCGGCGCGCATCGCGCTCGGCTTCGGTGCCAAGGTCACGCTCATTGACGTGAACATAAACCGGCTGCGCGAGCTCGACGATCTCTTTGGCAGGACGCCTTTACACGCTGGCCTCCAACAGCTACAACATCGCGCGCGCCTCGCGCGAAGCCGATCTCGTCATCGGTGGCGTGCTCATTCCCGGGGCTACAGCTCCCAAACTGCTCACCCGCGCCATGGTCTCGCAGATGAAGAAGGGTGCGGTGATTGTAGACGTTGCCATCGACCAGGGCGGCTGCGTGGAAACGGCGCGGCCCACCTCGCACTCCAACCCCAGCTACACGGTCGACGGCGTGGTCCACTACTGCGTCACCAACATGCCCGGCGCGGTGCCCAACACCTCCACGCTGGCGCTCACCAATTCGACATTCCCGTATGTGCTGCGCCTGGCCAACCTGGGCGCGCACGAGGCGTTGCGCCAGGATCCCGGACTTGCCGAAGGGCTGAACACATGGCTCGGCATGCTCACCCACCAAGGCGTCGCCGAAAGCCAGCAGCGCGCCTGGACCGCGCCGGCAAAGGCCGCCGCATAGTTCTCAAAAATGCGGTCGTGGGGTAGTAAGAAAGTTTTGAAGGGTACGGGCTTCAGCCTCTCGCATCCCGTGCCGTAGAATGGTCCTTCACCCGGAGGATCACAATGAAACGGCGCGAGTTTCTCGCAGCATCGATTGCGGCATCAGCCTCAGCATTAGCCGGCAACGCCCAGCCGCAGCCCGCCTCGGAGCGCGAGTTCTACCAGATCCGCCGCTACCAGTTGCAAAGCGGCCCGCAATCGGCGCTCACCAGTTCCTACTTCTCCAACGCGCTCATTCCGACCCTGGCGCGCCTGGGGATGGGACCCGTCGGTGCCATGCAGCTTACCTACGGCCCCGAATCGCCCGCCTATTACCTCATCATTCCCGGTTCCTCTGCCACCGCTCTTGCGGAATTAGATGTGACCCTCAGTAAAGACGCAGACTTCCTGAAAGTGGCCGCGCCCTTCTGGAATGCAACGGCCGCTGCGCCAGCCTTCCAGCGCGTGGAGAGCGGGCTACTTGCCGCCTTCGAAGGCTGGCCGAAGCTCACTGCGCCGGCCGCGGGCAAGCGCATCTTTCAACTGCGCACCTACGAAAGCCCCAGCAACGCCGACCACGTGCGCAAGGTGGAGATGTTCCACTCCGGCGAGTTTGAGTACTTCAAGCAGTCCGGTTGTAATCCCGTGTTCTTCGGTGACACCCTTATCGGGTCGCGCATGCCCTGCCTCACCTACATGCTCACCTTCCCCGACATGGCTGCCCTTGAAACCGGATGGGATCAGTTCAAGAACAATCCGGGCTGGAAGAAGCTCTCCTCAAACCCGCGCTTTGCCTTCGACCAGATCGTGGACAACGTCAGCAACCTGATCCTCAGCCCGCTGCCCTGTTCACAAATCTAATGCCGTGTTGCGGCCCTGTTCTCTTGTCCTTAGTGCCTAGTCCTTAGCCCCTAGGTCTTTGACCGCTTGATTTTGTGCCAGTTCCGTGCCCCGTCCTTTCGCCTTTTCTCTGGCGAAAGGGTGGGAAACCTCGGAAGCCAAAAGTACGAATTCATGCGGTCGGGGACCTAGTCCTATAATCGCCCCATGTCCTTCCTGGGCGATCCACGGCGGCGATCCATGGTCCTGCTTCTGTGCGGGGTCGTCTTCCTCTTCGCCTTGCTGGGCGCGTTGCAGGCCTTCAACTTGTCTGGTTGGAGGTTTCTCAACCCTCAAACGTCAGGCGAGACGCTGGTGTTTGTCGGCGTCATCGTGCTCGTGTTCCTGGTGCTCCTGCTCATGCTCACGTTGCTGTTCAGGAGCATCCTCAAGCTCTATGCCGATCAGAGCGGCAGCGCATTGGGAGCGCGTTTACGCACCCGGCTCGTGGTGGGCGCGGCGCTAATCGCACTCATTCCCGCCGTCTGCATGTTTCTGTTCAGCTTCCTGCTCATGAACCGCTCCATCGACCGGTGGTTCTCGCAGCCCACGGCAGACCTGCGTGAAGATTCCAATCGCGTCATCCTCGAGCTGGCCCAGTACGCCATCGGCAATGCGCGCGTTGAGGCGGAATCGATCGCCTCGTCCGGCGCAATCGAGAAAGACCCCGCACAATTACAGCAAGTACTCGGCTCGCATCGCATCACGCTCGACGGGGGCTTTGCGGCCGTCTACGACGCGCAACGCCACGTGCTCGCGGATTTCGAGGCACCCGCCGAGGCAAGCCCCGCGACGCTGGTCAACTGGCTCGATGACCAGGGCGGCGAAGGTGTTCTGCTCAAAGGGGCGCTTTCTAACATTCTTCTCCCCGCAGCGCAGCGCAGCGACGAAACCTTGCTTCGTGTCGCGGGACGGGAATACGCGCTCGGCATGGCCGCAGCCGGCGCTGGCAGAGTCGTCGTGGTCGCGCTTCCCATGCCTCAAGGCCTCAGCCAGACCACCGCTCATATCCGCTCAGGCATGGCGGAATACCATCAACTCTCTCGTTCCCGTAGCCGTGTCCGCACCACCTTTATCCTCATGTTGTTGCTGATTACGGTCTTCGTCTTTTTCTCCAGCGTCTGGATGGCCTTGTTCCTGTCCAAGCAGATCACGCGCCCGGTTGAAGCGCTCGCCGATGCCATGGACGAAATCGCCGCAGGCAAATATGAGTATCGCGTCGCCGCGTTAGCCACGGGAGAGATGGCCGATCTGGTGCGTTCCTTCAATCACATGGCAGCCGATCTTGACACCAGCCGCAAGCTGGCTGAGAGCGCGCAGGCGCTGTTGACCGCAGCCAACCGCGCAGTCGAGGAGCGGCGGCGCGAGCTTGAAACCATTGTGGAGACCATCCCCAGCGGCCTGGTCACTCTCGACAGCTCCGATATCGTGCTGCAGTCGAACCGCGCCTTTGCGGAGCTGATCGGCCGCCGCGAGACGGATGTGCAGCCCGGCGAAAAGATCGACGCGCTCTTTCCGGCCGAGTGCGCCGAGGACATCGGCAGCGTAATCCGCCGCGGCCAGCGCATGGGAGCGGCGTCCACTGAAATCGAGTTTCATGCGCGCGGGCGCATCATTCATGTAGCCATCACCAGCGCCAGGCTCGAACTCGGTCACGGCCGTGCCGGCACAGTCCTGGTCGTCGAAGACACCACGGAGTTGCTGCGCGCGCAGCGGCAGTTGGCCTGGAAAGAAGTGGCGCAGCGCGTCGCCCACGAAATCAAGAACCCGCTCACGCCCATCGCGCTCAGCGCCGAGCGCATAGGCCGCCATCTCGACCGCGGCCAGGCCGACTCGCCCAACGTGATCCGCAAATGCAGTGAAGTCATCCTGGGCTGTGTAGGCACGCTGCGCACCCTGGTCGATCAGTTTTCGGCACTTGCGCAGTTCCCCGCATCGCAGCCGCGCCTCTGCGGCATCAACCAGGTGGCCGACGAGGCACTGGCATTGTTTGCAGGCCGGCTTGAGGGCATCACCGTCCAGCGCGACCTGGAGCCCGATCTGCCCGTGGTGCTCGCCGACCCTGAGGCTATTCGCCGGGCCCTGGCCAACCTCATCGACAACGCCGCAGAAGCCATGCAAGGCAGTCTGCTGCGCGTGCTCAGCATTCAAACTGCACTCAGTGAGGACAGCGCTGCGGTTGAGGTCGTCATCTCCGACACCGGCCACGGACTCACCGATCAGATTCGGGAGCGCCTGTTCCTGCCCTTCTACTCCACCAAGCATCGCGGAACCGGATTGGGCCTGGCCATTGCCGCCAAGATCGTGCAGGAGCATGGCGGCTCTCTCCGCGCCGAGTCCAACAGCCCCAAGGGTGCGCGCTTCGTCCTGCGCCTGCCGCTGATGGAATCGAATGCTCAGCCCCCACAGCCGGAGCAGGAATCCGGCGCAGCGATTCCGCTAACGGGGCTCCTCAAATGAATCACATCCTGGTGGTCGACGACGAAGAGGAGATTCGCAATTCCCTCGAAGAGATCCTTTGCGAGGAGGGCTACAGCGTAGCCTGCGCCGCCACCGCCGGCGAAGCCACCCTCATGCTGCAGGACGCGCCCTACGACGTGGTCCTGCTCGACATCTGGCTTCCCGATCGCGACGGCCTCGACGTGCTCTCTGACATTCGCCAAATGCCCTCCGCATTGCGGCCGGAAGCCATCATCATCAGCGGCCACGGCACCATCGAAGCCGCCGTCAAAGCTACCAAACTCGGCGCATACGACTTTCTCGAAAAGCCGCTCTCCCTGGATCGCACCCTCATCGTGCTCAAGAACGCCGCCGAGGCGCGCCGCCTGCGCACCGAAAACGAGGAATTCAAACGCCAGTTCAGTGCCAACGCGGTGCTGACCGGCGAGAGCGTTCCCATGAAGGCCCTGCGCCAGCAGATTCGCCTGATGGCGCCCACCAACGGCCGGGTTCTCATCTACGGCGAATCCGGAACCGGTAAAGAGTTGATCGCGCGCGCCATTCACGCCGAGAGCCTGCGCCGCGACCGCGTATTTCTGGAACTGAACTGCGCTGCCATTCCCGAGGCGCACATTGAGGCGGAGCTCTTCGGTTCGCGCCGCGGCTCGCAGGGCAACGGCACGCCCGACCAGCGCGGCACCCTCGAACGCGCCGATGGCGGCACGCTCTTCCTGGACGAAGTGGGCGACATGAGCCTCAAAACCCAGGCCAAAGTCCTGAGCGCGCTCGACGACCAAATGTTTACTCCGGTAGGCGGCGCGCAGCCGTTGCGCGTCGACGTACGCCTGATCGCGTCCACCAACAAAGATCTCGAAGAGGAGATCGCCAAGGGCAATTTTCGCGAAGACCTCTTCTACCGCCTCAATGTCGTGCCGTTTTTCGTGCCCCCGCTGCGCGAGCGCAAGCAGGACATTCCGCCGCTGGTGCGCGACTTCCTGGCCGAGTTCGGTCGCCAGTACGGCCGTCCCCGCATCGAGATTGGCGAAGAAGCTCTGGAGACGCTGGCCGCGTACCACTGGCCGGGAAACGTGCGCGAATTGAAAAACGTGATCGAGAGGGTGCTGATACTGAATCCGCGCGTGCTGCGCATCGAGCGCAAGCATTTGCCGCCGCTCACGCAGAAATCCGGTTCGCGCGCCTCCGGCGAGTTCGCCAGCTTGCAGCAGGCCCGCGACGCCTACGAGCGCGAGTACATCCTCAAAAAAATCGAGGAAGCCCGCAACAACATCAGCTACGCCGCCGAGTTGCTGGGCCTGGAGCGTAGCCATCTCTACCGCAAAATGAAGGCCCTCGACATCAGCTTCCGCGAATAAAGTCGGCAAAATCGCAAACTGGAATCGAGGGATCTGCGCGGAAGACTCGGCCGCTCCAAACAAATTCAATGGCTTACCGATGGCCGAATTTCATGCGCCTTGTGTGTTCTGGGCGGCGGGGTAGCTGGTCAGACTGAAACTTCGATGTAACCATCCTCGAGTAAAATCATCTAACCTGCCGTGATCGAGCTTTCGAATCTTCCCCATCTCTTCGATGTGCGACCCGGCATAAATGCATGAGCGACCAGCCCTTCTACCGATGGCTTGACCAGCAGGGTGAGGCATTCGGCCGCCCTGGCCTGATTCCGCATTGGACCTCGAGCGTCAAGGATGCCGTGGGCACGGCCTACTCGGCGTCCAGCCGCGTCTGGTTCACCTGCTCGCACGGAATTCTGAACGAGATCTACCACCCCACCATCGATCGCGCCCAGGTGCGCGACATGGGCTTTCTCATCACCGACGGCGAAACCTTCGTGCACGAGGAAAAGCGGCATCTGATTTCCAACTTCGAATACATCCATCCTGAAGCGCTGGGCGTGCGTTACGTCAATCGCGATCCGGAGGGCCGCTACAGCCTGACCAAGGAGATCATCTGCGATCCGCACCACTCGGTGGTGCTGCAGCGTGTGCGCCTCGACGCCGATGCGGATCTGTTGCCGCGGCTGAAGGTTTATGCGCTGCTGGCGCCGCATTTGGGCGGCGGTGGAGCCGGCAACACGGCGCGGGCGGTCGACCTTGCGGGACGCAAGGCGCTGATGGCGTGGAAGGACGAGTGGGCGCTGGCCATGGCGGCGAGTTGCGGCTTCTCGCGCGTGAGCTGCGGGTTTGTGGGCGCGAGCGACGGCTGGCAGGACCTGATGGACGACTACCGCATGGGTTGGGAGTTCGGCTCGGCGAGTGGCGGGAATGTGGCCATCATGGGCGAGATCGATCTGGCCGGCGAAGGTCGCTGCGTTGGGCTGGCCGGCAAAGCCTCAAAGCAGGAGGTCGCCTACGCGGAGTTCACTCTGGCCATCGGCATTGGGGAAGGCACTCACACGGCTTCGCAACAGGCCATGGGCGCGCTGTCGATGAACTACGACGAGTTGCGCACCCGCTTCATCGCCCAGTGGCAGCGCGCAGCCAATCCCCAGTGGCTGGCCGCCAAGGCGCAGGACGGTGGCAACCTGATGTGCGCCAGCCATAACGTATTGCTCGCCCACGAAGACAAGACCTTCGCCGGCGCGTTCGTCGCCTCAGCTTCGATTCCCTGGGGCCAGGTGATGAGCGATGACGATATGGGCGGCTACCACCTGGTGTGGACGCGCGACATGGTGCAGACCGCCACGGCTCTGCTGGCCTGCGGGCGCGCCGAAACCGCCCGCCGTGCGCTCGTTTACCTGGCCTGCACGCAGCAGCCCGATGGCGGTTTCGCGCAGAATTTCTGGATCGACGGAACCCCCTACTGGCGCGGCAAGCAGCTCGACGAAGTGGCCTTCCCGCTCATCCTGGCCTGGCGTCTGTGGAAGGCCGGCGGTCTGGGCGAGCTGGATATTTTTCCCTTCGTCGAACGCGCCGCCGGATGCCTGGTACGCCAGGCGCCCATCACCCACCAGGAGCGCTGGGAAGAGAATGCCGGCTACTCGCCTTCCACGTTGGCCGCAGTCATTTCGGGCCTCATCTGCGCGGCAGAGATGTCGAGGGCCTGCGACGGCGATGTCATGGGGCCATTTCTTGAGGAATTTGCCGACTGGATCGAGGGCCATCTCGAGGAGTGGACGGTCACGTTCAACGGCATGCTGCATCCGAAGATCAAGCGCCACTACATGCGCATCCGCCCGCCGGAGAAGGGTGAAGCTTACGCGTGCGAGAGCTGCGGCGACGAGATTGTCCAGCTGAACAACCGTCCGCCGGGAACGCGGGCAGAATTTGAGGCGCGCGAAATTATCGATGCGGGGTTTCTTGAGCTGGTGCGCTACGGAGTGCGCCGCGCCGACGATCCACTGATTGTGGACTCGCTGAAAGTGGTGGACGCGGTGCTGAAGCGCGATCTGCCGCAGGGGCCCGGCTGGCTGCGGTACAACTTTGACGGCTACGGCCAGCGCGCCGATGGGAGCCCCTACGAGGGCTCGGGAAAGGGCCGGCCATGGCCGCTGCTCACCGGTGAGCGCGCGCATTACGAGCTGGCCGCGGGACGCGACATTGCACCCCTGCTGCGCACTTACGAGGGCTTTGCCACGCAGGGGCAGATGCTGCCCGAGCAGGTGTGGGACGAGGACGACTTGCCGGAGCACGAGCTGTTCCGCGGCAAGCCCGCAGGCTCAGCGGTGCCGCTGGTGTGGGCGCACGCCGAGTACCTGAAGCTGCTGCGTTCCGCCAAGGATGGAAAAGTCTTCGACCGGATCGAACCGGTGTATCAGCGCTACTCGGATCCGGAGGGGCGAAAAAACATCCAGCGCAGCATCGAAGTCTATACGCGGCAACGGCCCATTCAGAGAATGGCGGCAGGCCGCCGGCTGCGGATCATCGACGAACGGCGTTTCGATGTGCGGTGGACCGCGGACGGGTGGAAGACGATGCAAACAGTCGAAAGCCGCGGTGTTGGCAGCGCAGGGTTCAGCGCGGATATTGCGCCCCCGGCCGACGCGCGCGAGATCGAATGGACTCTGCATTGGACTGCACAGGATGCCGGGCCGGACGCCTGGCTTGGATACAATGTAAAGGTCGAGATCGAAGCCGTTTAGCGGTATGGTTGGCGCCCTACGCGCCCATGCCGAATTTTCCCTCGAGGCGTTTCCCAGGCCTCACCGCCGACGAAAGGATCCACTGAATATGTCGACTACTCTCGCCAATGTTTCCCTTGATCAGCTCTCAATCGACACACTGCGCCTGCTGGCCGTGGATATGGTGGAGAAAGCGAAGAGCGGCCATCCCGGCGCACCGCTGGGCTGCTCGCCCATGGCCTACCTGCTCTTCCACAAGCTGATGAAGCACAATCCGGCCAACTCCCATTGGGCCGATCGCGACCGCTTCGTGCTTTCCAACGGACACGCTTCCGCATTGCTCTACGGCACGCTCTATCTCTCCGGCTACAAGCTGACGATGGACGACCTGAAGGGGTTCCGGCAATGGGAGTCGAAGACGCCGGGGCATCCCGAGTATGGCGAGGCCGACGGCGTGGAGGTGACCACGGGGCCGCTGGGCCAGGGCATTGCAATGGCCGTCGGAATGGCGATCGCCGAAAAGCATCTCGCGGCCATCTACAACAAGCCCGATGCCAGCATCGTCGACCACTACACTTTTGCGATGTGCGGCGACGGCGACCTGATGGAAGGCGTCTCGCACGAAGCGGCAGCGCTGGCCGGCACGCTGGGGCTGGGCAAGCTCATCTTCCTTTACGACGACAACCTGGTCTCGCTCGATGGTCCCACCTCGCTCAGCTTTACCGACAATGTGCTGGAGCGCTTCGAGGCCTATCACTGGCACGTGCAGCACGTGGCCGACGGCAACGACCTGGGCGCAATTGAAGCGGCCATAGCGGCAGCCAAGGCCGAAACCGAAAAGCCTTCGTTCATTGCCGTCCGCACCGTCATCGGCTACGGCAGCCCCAAGGCGGGCACCAACAAGGTACACGGCGAGGCAATGGGCGCGGCCGATACCGCGGCCACCAAGCGTTTCTTCGGTTTCCCTGAGGATAAGAGCTTCTACGTTCCCGAAGAGGCGCTGACCAACTGGCGCCAGGCCGTGGACCGCGGCAAGAAGGAAGAAGCCACATGGGACAAGGCCTTCGACGCGTACAAGAAAAAATATCCGGAGCTGGCCGCCGAGTTTGTCCGCACCCAGAGCCGCAAGTTGAAGGACGGCTGGGTGAAGGCAATCCCGAGCTTCGGGACTGAGAAGTCGATTGCAACGCGCAATGCCGGCAACACGGTAATGAATGCGCTGGCCGATTGGGTGCCTGAACTATTTGGCGGCGCGGCCGACCTCACCGCTTCCACCAAGACCATTTTCAAAAACAGCCCGAGCTTCCATGAGAACCCGGCGGGCCGCAACGTCTTCTTCGGCGTGCGCGAGTTCGGCATGTGCGCGGCAGTAAATGGCATGGCAGCCCACAGCGGGCTCATTCCGTTCGGATCCACCTTCTACTGCTTCTCCGATTACGCCAAGCCGGCCATCCGCCTGGCCGCTCTCATGAAGGTGCACTCCATCTTCGTCTTCACGCATGACTCGATTGGCCTGGGCGAAGACGGTCCCACGCATCAGCCGATAGAACACCTGACGATGCTGCGCGCGGTGCCGGAACTCACGGATTTCCGCCCTGGCGACGCAAACGAAACGGCGGCCTGCTGGCGACTCGCGCTGGAACGGGTCCGCCCCTGCTTCTTCGCGCTCAGCCGCCAGGACCTGCCGGTGATCGATGCCTCGAAGGTGGATGTTTACGCCGGCGTAAGCAAGGGCGCGTATGTGCTCGAAGATGTTAAGGACCCGCAGGTGATCATTATCGGCACCGGTTCGGAGTTGTGGCCGGCAGTCGATGGAGCCAAGCGGCTGGCCGCGGACGGTATTCGCGCCCGCGTCGTCAGCATGCCGAGCTGGAGGATATTCGAAGAGCAATCGGCCGCCTACAAGGCCAGCGTGTTGCCGCACGGCGTGCCCAAAGTCTCCATTGAAGCCGGCGCAACGCTGGGGTGGTGGAAGTATGTAGGGCTGGACGGAGCCGTCATCGGGATCGATCGCTTCGGCGCATCCGCACCAGGCCCCATCGTGCTGCAGCACCTGGGATTCACCGGCGAGAACGTCGCGGCAAAAGCGAAAGCGCTGTTGAAATAAGACAGGGAACAAGAGAACGTGGGACCAAGGGAACAAGCAAGCTACGTGAACCGGTAGTTAAGTCCACCTGCCGAAGCGCTGACGGCACGAACATGTGGTTGAGCAAGTCACGCGAGTGCGCCGCAGATTTGTTTTCTTGTTCCCTCGTTCCCTTGGTCCCTGAGCTCCGGAGGAGCGACTATGAAACTCGTTATCAGTTCCGATCACGCGGGATTTCCATTGAAGGAAGAAGTGCGTGCTTACTTGGGCGCGGCTGGCCACGAGGTCATCGACCTGGGCGCATTCAATGCCGACCCTTCGGACTATCCCGACTTTGCCGTGCTCGTGGGCGATGCCATTCGGCGCGGCGTCGCGCCACGGGGCATCCTGATCTGCGGCTCCGGCGTCGGCGTGTGCGTGGCGGCCAACAAGATTCCCGGCATCCGCGCCGGCATCTGCCACGACACCTACTCCGCCCACCAGGGCGTGGAGCATGATGACATGAACGTGCTGGTGCTGGGTGCGCGCATCATCGGTTCCGAGCTGGCCTACGAGGCAGCGAAGGCTTTTGTCGGGGCCAAATTCATTACCAATGAAGAACGCTTCCAGCGCCGCTACAAAAAAGTGCTGGCCATCGAGGCTAAATACACATGCGGCGACGGATCGGCCAATCCGGCGTGAAGATAATTGCGGAGCCCGCGGAGAAACATCATAGATGCTGCCCTTCGATGTGATTTTGTTTGACATTGGTGGTGTCCTGCTGACCAACAGCTGGGATGTGCGGGAGCGCGCGCAAGCTGCCGCGCATTTTCACATGGATGAAGCCGACCTCCAGGCCCGCCACGCCGAACTGATCGGGCCTTGGGAGCGCGGCGGCACGCCGATGTCTACCTACGTCGATGGGGCGGTCTTCTACGAGCCGCGCAGCTTTTCCCGCGACGAATTCGTGGCCTTCATGCTGGCTCAATCGAAGCTGCTGCCCGACGGCGCTATGGGCATCCTGAAAGAATTGTCCGCCTCCGGCAGATATCTGATCGGTTCGTTGAACAACGAAGCGCGCGAGCTGAACGAATACCGGTTCAACACATTCGGGCTGCGCAATTATTTCGATGTGGCGCTCACGTCGTGTTACGTGGGCCTGCGCAAACCGGACGTGGCGATGTATCAACGCGCCGTCGATATCGTGGGCGGTCCGCCGGAGCGCATTCTTTTTATCGACGATCGCCCCGAAAATGTGGCCGGCGCGGAAGCAGCGGGACTGGTCGCGCTCCGCTTCACCGGCGCCGATGCACTGCGCCACGAGCTTAACCGGCTGGGCGGCGTGGGGCAAGGATTGACCTCTGATTCCTACACGCAGCGCTGACGCCTGTGGCCCGCTGACGCGGGCCACAAGGCAAAACATTCTTTCACTGCGAACGAATTACAGACTACCTTGCATTTCGTTGTTGCCCTGCTGAGCCGCGATGGCCACCACGATCTGACTGCCGGCGATCAGCTTCACATCATCCTTCTTGTTCGACACGAAAACCGCTGAGTTGGGACTGGCAATCGCGCTGTGCAGGTCTACACCGGAGAGAGCGTTCACCTGGTCCACGCGCAGCGTTTGGGGAGACCACAATCCACTCTCGTCGGCCACGTTCATTCCCGAATCCTCCTGCGGTTGCGCAATCTCAACTACGGTTGCTTTAATCGGAATCACCAGACCATTTTTGAGTTGGGCACGCGTAAAGCGCAGCGCCAGTCGGGCGTCGCCCTCAGCCGTCTGGTCGGTGGTCACGGTTCCCATCAACAAGGTTCCATGGTGGAGCTTTGGGCCGTTTTTCAGTTGCACATTCTGCTGAAGCACGGCTTCAAAAGGATCGCCGGGGTGTAGTTTGCGGGCATCGATCTCGTTTTTCAGATCGACTGTTGCGGGGACCATTTGGCTCGCTTCCTGACTTGCCGAAGCGCTCGCTCCCTGGCCCGATTGATTGTCGACTGCCCGCGCAAATTGCGGGGAAACAAATGCGCCAAAAGCCAGCGCAACGGACAGAGCTACCCTAGCTCCACTATTCATGTGAAGATCTCCTCGAAGAAAATTGAGATTGGATTTGATCCTCCGCGAAGCTCCGTTCCGAAGGCCCTTCTGTTGGAGTAGACGAGCTACGCGCGCGGAAGTTACAAGAATTCATGCGCAGGCGCGGCGTGCAGTTGATCGCATGAATTCAAAAATCGCTGCGCTTGGGCAACCCTGGCAGCGTTTCTATTAGGCTCACTTGCTGCGCGCGCAAAGCTCTTCGATTGCATCGCACGCGCTGCATACACCATCTTCGTGGTTGAGCTCCGCAGCCACGCGCGCAGCCTGCGCAGCATAGCCCGGATTATCGAGCATGGCGCGCAGCGTGCGCGCTACGCGCGCCGGCTTGTACGCCTTGCGCTCGATGGTGCGCGACAGGTTCATCCGGCGCATGCGGCGCGCGTTGTCCGGCTGGTCGTGTGAGTAAGGCATGATGACCATGGGTCTTCCTGCGCGCAGGCATTGCGCCGTGGTTCCCACGCCGCCCTGGTGCACCACGATAGACGCGCGCGGAAACAACGCGGAGTAGGGCGCGTACTCGGCTATGCAGATTGAATCCGGCAATTTTTCCGTGGGCCGATTGCGTGGGTCGCTGCCGATGAGCAGCACCGCGCGGCAGCCGAGTCGCATGGCGGCCTTTGCGGAAAGCTGATAGAACGGGCCCGCGGCCAGCACCGCAGCCGACCCCAGCGTAAAGACTACAGGCGGTTCGCCAGCGGCGAGAAACTCTGCGAGGTGCGCAGGCAGCGCGGCGTTGCCGGCATCGGCGTCGTAAAAACAAAAGCCGGTGACGCGCACATTGGGCGGCCAATCCTGTTGCTCGATGCCCAACGCATGGGAGAAGAGCGCCAACACAAGTTCAGGCGAGTGCTTGGCATCGAAGATCGGATTGTTTCCGGGCGGCAAACCAAGCTCGCGCCGCAGCGCATAGACCGGCTCCGGCCACGCGCGCGTGACAAACCGCGCAACACGCTTGATGAGATGTCCCATGCGTGGAACCACTTTCTCGGCCCTGGCGAGTTTAGGATAGGGTGGCAGCACCGGCGGATCGTAGGCGGAGAAAAATGAGAAAGGCGCGAGCAGATAACTCGCCCAGGGAATGCCGGTCACTTCCGCAACCAGCGGCCCGGCATAGTTCAGCTCGCCCAGCAACAGCAGGTCGGCGCGGGCAGGATGAGTGGCCGCATGGAGAAGGTCGTCATAGGTCTGTCGCAGCGCGGGAAAAAGAAACTCGCGCAATCCGCGCTCGGTTCCTTTCTTCACGTCGTAGATCATCTCCACCAGGATGGTGTTCGTGGGATCGATGTCCGGACGCAGTGGGTGAAACTCCAGTCCCAGCGGGGCAATTTTCGGCCTATAGACTTCTGCCAATGCCATCACCGGCGTGTGTCCGCGGCGCTTGAGCTCCAGGGCAATCGCGATCAGTGGGTGAATATCGCCAAGCGTGCCGATGTTCGACAGGACAATGCGCAAATTGCCTCCGGGCTGTGAACGGTTTGCAGTTATGAGGTTAATGCATGATTGCGAAAAGCACGCTCTGAAAACTGCGTTAATTCCCGCGTGTGCCTCTAGATGATATCCTTGCCCCGATCAGGATAGGCGGCCCTTATGAAACGACATGACGGATCGCATATTTTCGCGCAGATGGGCTGTACGGCGGCCTTGGCCTGCGCTTGTGCCCTTGCGCCCGCACCACTCGCAGCGCAGACGGGGCCCCCCGCGAACGGGTCTTCGTCCGCGGGGTTGGAGCAGCCTTATCACGTGATCGACCACTGGAAGATCGGCGGCGAGGGCGGCTGGGATTACCTGCACGACGATTCGGTTGCGCACCGGCTCTACATTGCGCACGGGCCGCGCGTGGAGGTGATCGACACGGAGACGGGCAAGCCCGTGGGCGCCATCACCGGTCTGCATGGCACGCACGGCATCGCCTTCGACACGGCCGGCAAATACGGCTACATTTCCGATGGCGGCGGCAACGCGGTCGTGGTCTTCGATCGCAACAGCCTTGCCACAGTTGCCACCATCCCGGCTGGAACTAATCCCGATGGCATCATCTTCGAGCCCCTTACGCAGTCGGTGTGGGCCTTCAACGGCCGCAGCCACAATGTGACGGTGATCGATGCCGCCTCCATGAAGGTGTTCGATACCATCGCCCTGCCCGGCAAGCCCGAATTCCCGGCGGTCGACGGCCAGGGGCACGTCTTTGACAACATCGAGGACAAGAGTGAGATCGTGCGCCTGGATGCGCGCGAGAAGACCATCACCGGCGAGTGGCCGGCAGGCTGCGATTCTCCTTCCGGCCTGGCTTTCGACGTCGCCGGGCATCGCTTGTTTCCGGTGTGCGACGGGGAGAAAATGGCGGTAGTTAATTCTGAGGACGGCACGCTGATGGGTACGGCGTCGATCGGCGACGGGCCGGACGCTGCGCGCTGGAGTGCGAAGTACAAGCTGGTGTTTGCTTCGAGCGGCGACGGAATCCTGTCCGTGGTGGATGCGGGCGCGAAGGGTTATCCGACCATCGAAAAGCTGCCCACGCAGAAGGGCGCTCGCACCATGGCTTACGATCCCGCGACGGACCGCATCTACACCGTGACCGCGGAGTTCGGGCCGCGCCCCGAACCCACCGCGCAGATGCCACGGCCGCGGCCCTCGGTTGTGCCTGGCAGCTTCACGGTTATCGTGATCGGCAGGTAAGCCGCTCGGAACCAGACGATGTTGTATCTCATCGCCATCGCCGCTCTCGTCATCGTTGCAGCTTCTCTGTATGCCGACTACAAGTGGCGGCAGTGGATGGAAGCGCGCAAGCCCGATGATCGCAACCATCGATCCTGACGAAACCAGGGCGCCGGGGCTAAAGTCCACGTCGGTATTGCTGGCTCTTTGGGCACGAGTTTGAGTCGTGCCCTTTGAAATCTGGACATTACCCTGCCTCCTGATCACTGGTCTTCGCACCTGATACACTAAATACTGCCCCTGTGTGCGGTCATTGGCTTGTTTTGACGCATCGAACGACGCTTTTTAACGGCTCCGCGCCGACCCTTTGACGGCTCCGCGCGGGCCGAATCCCGACCTGAAGGAATCATTGTTTTGAGCCAGACGATACGCAATATCGCCATCATCGCCCATGTCGATCACGGCAAGACCACCCTGGTAGACGCGATGCTGCGCCAGGCCGGCACCTTTCGCGCCAACGAGCAGGTGGCGGACCGCGTGATGGATTCGAACGAGCTGGAGCGCGAGCGCGGCATCACCATTCTGGCCAAAAATACCGCCATCAACTACGGCGGCGGCAAGATCAACATCGTCGACACGCCGGGCCACGCCGATTTCGGCGGCGAAGTCGAGCGCGCACTTAAGATGGTTGACGGCGTCATGCTGTTGGTGGATGCGGCCGAAGGCCCGCTCCCGCAGACCCGCTATGTGCTCTCCAAGGCCCTCGAAGCCAAGCTCAAGCCCATCGTGGTGATCAACAAGATCGATCGCCCCGACGCGCGCCCGCAGGAAGTTCTCAACGAAATTTACGATCTTTTCATCGATCTCGACGCCGAAGAATCGCAGCTCGATTTTCCGGTGCTCTACGCGGTTGCAAAAAACGGCACAGCCGGCATCGATCCCGCGGTTCCGGGCACGGACCTCAAGCCGCTCTTCGAAGCCATCGTGAACACCATTCCCGAGGCTACGGGCGATCCCGAAGGCATACTGCAGATTCTGGTGACGAATCTCGACTACTCGGATTACTTTGGCCGCATCGCCATTTGCCGGGTCTTTCAGGGAACGCTGCACGTGGGCGACGAAGTCAACATCTCCCGCCGCGACGGATCCCTCTATAAAACCAAGATCACCAAGCTGTTTACCTTTTCGGGGCTGAAGCGCACGGAGACTGAGCAGACCACACTGGGAGACATCGTCGCCGTGGCCGGCATCGAAGGCATCACCATTGGCGAGACGATTACGAGCGTCGAGAATCCCGCGCCGCTGCCGCTCATCGTCATCGACGAGCCCACCATTGCCATCCAATTCAGCGTCAACAACTCGCCCTTCGCCGGTCGCGAAGGCCAGTACGTCACCAGCCGCAATCTCCGCGAGCGTCTCGAAAAGGAGCTGCTCACCAACGTGTCCATTCGTGTGGAGGACACAGGCTCACCCGATACATTCAAGGTTCTCGGTCGCGGCGAATTGCAGCTTGCCATTCTCATTGAGATGATGCGCCGCGAAGGCTATGAGCTGATGGCCGGCCGCCCGGAGATCGTCACCAAGGTTGTGGACGGTGTGCGCATGGAACCGGTGGAACACCTCACCATCGACGTGCCCGAGCAGCACACCGGCGTGGTGATTGAAAAGCTGGGTCCGCGCAAGGGCGAAATGACCAAGATGCACAATCACGGCTCCGGCCGCGTGCGCCTTGAGTTTCGCGTCCCCAGCCGCGGCCTCATCGGGCTGCGCTCGGAGATGCTGACCGAGACGCGCGGGACAATTGTCATGAATACGTTGTTCGATGGATACATTCCCTACCAGGGTGAGATTCCGCAGCGGCCCACGGGCGCGCTTATCTCCGACCGCCAGGGCCCAACCACCACCTATGCGCTGAACGGGCTGCAGGAACGCGGCATTCTCTTCCTGGGCGCGGGCGTGGAAGTGTACGAAGGCATGATCGTGGGCGAGCACTCGCGCGACAACGATCTCGACGTGAATGTGGTGCGCGAGAAGAAGATGACCAACATGCGCGCCTCATCGGCCGATGAAGCTATCCGCCTGGTGCCTTACAAGACGCTCAATCTGGAGCAGGCGATCGAATTCATCGCCGACGATGAGTTTGTTGAAGTGACGCCTAAGTCGCTGCGGTTGCGCAAGAAGATTCTGCAGGCGAACCGCAGGCCCAAGCGGTGGGAAAAGGCTGGAGCGGCGAGCTAGTGCTGTGATTGTGTAGTTTCGTGCTTTCCCAGGTCTCAAAATCGGCACCCGAGGTCGTGGGCACGATTACGGAATCACGAAGTAGCGGTACTAGTAGCTCAACTGTGCGGGCCTGGAGGCCCGCGCGACAGCCGGTCAGAGACCGCCGCTACATTCTCCAGCCCGCGGCGCTCACGCCGCCTTCAACTCCAGAATAATCGCAGCTCCGTGGGGATCCAGGTTCACCGCCGAGGCGCGTCCTTCGTTGTCGCGCAGGATGGTGGCGCACAGGCTCAGTCCCAGGCCGGTCGATTCGCTGCCGTTTTGCGGGGGCATAAAGGGATCGAAGGCGCGCTCCGGGCTCACAAAGGCCGGCCCCGAGTGCGCGATCAGAATCTGTACCCGGCCGTCTTCGCTGGCTGCTTCCAGCCGGATCACGCGGGACTCATCAAGGGCCGCGCCCGGGCTGGCCACGGCATCCATTGCAAACTGCATGCAGTGGCGCACCGCCTGGCGCAACTGCTGTGGGCTGCAGAGGGCGCGGGGCAAGTTCGGGGCCACACTCATGCGGAACTGGATGGAGCGCTCCAGGAACTCGGGCCGGTGCAGCTCGCCGAGGTCGGTAAGCAGTTCGGCAATCGAGACCGCGGCCAATTGGTCGCTCTGCGGGCGCGAGATGCGCGCCAGGCTCTCGAGGGTGTCGCGCATGTGGCGCGCTTCCACGAGGATCGATTCCACGCCCTTGCGGTCCTGCGGCTCAAGCGTAGCGGTGCTTTCGAGCAGCGACGCGTAGCCCAGGATCACGGTGAGCGGATTATTGAGCTGCTGGGTGACGCTCGCCGCCAATTGGCCCAGATGGCCGAACTTTTCCGAATCGATCAGCTTCTCCAACATCATGGTCTGGCTGCGTGTGGCCTGCAGGCGCGCAGCGAACATTTCGATGGGCAGCAGATCGTCGGCGCGCAACACGTCGGACTGCAGGCCAGGCAGTTTTCGGCCGGGACGTTTCGCTTGGTCTGCTGGCCGCATGCCGGCCAACAGCAGCGCGCCCTCCGTCACAGCGCGGTTGAGCATGGGCACGGCCAACACACGTGTAAATCCCAGGCGCTTCAAATCATCGCCGGGCGCAAGCCAAGGCTCCAGATCGAGCGCCGCGGTGTGACTTCCGTCTACGGCCAAAGGCGCGGAACCGGTGGCCAGAAATCCGGTGGCAGGCAGCCGCCCCGCCAGGTCGTCGAGCGCCTTGGTAATGGCAGCTTCGAGTCCTGCCGAACCCGCCAGGCGGAAGCGGCCGCCGCTGTGCAGAAGCAGCCCTACTTGCGCAAAACGGCTATGCGCAGCCACGGCATCGCAAATTTCCTGCCCCTGCTGGTCGAAATCCCGCACGTGGCGGCGGGACAGCATGAGACGGGTGTAGGCCTCGAGCTCAAGCCGCGCGCGGTGCTCGCGCTCGCGGCCGGCCTTGTTCGCGGCCACTTCGTCCTCAAGAGCCAGAAGGATCATACCCATTGCCGCCACCACCTTGCCGGTGATGATGACCTGAAGCAGATGGATATCGGCGGCCGAATGAATGAGGACGCTGGGGATCAGGCGCACCCCGGTGAGCGACCAGGCCAGAAACCCCGTGACGGTGAGCACCACGCCCGGAGAAATGCGCCGGAAGACGAACGCCACCAACAGGGCGGTCATGAACAGGTTGGCGCTCTCCACCACGAACAGCGGCGAAGTAGCTCCCTGGATGAGGAAGACCCAATAGGCTACGCCGCCCAGCGCGACACAGCCCGCAATGCCCAGCCAGCGCGGCATGGAATAGGGGTCGGCACCCCAAAAGTAGCAGGCCACCAGGCTGACAGCGCCCAGCGTGGGGAATACGAGCAGGAGCGCCAGGTGGGTCGGGTGGCCGCCATAAACCCCGTAGAGCAGGAGGGAATAAAGGACCAGCGGAGCGGTGAACGGAATCACGTAGAGGATGCGGCGCCCGCCGAATCGAAATCCAAGCGGCGAAAGCGAAGCCAGAAAAACAGCTGTTCCGGCAAGAAATGCACTGCGCCCGGCTGCCTTCATCCACGGGCCGCTATCGCCCAGGGCAGTTCTTGAACCCATTGGGTAAAGCAACAACATAGCGACGATGGAAAGCAGGAAGCCCAAGAGCCAGAGAAGCGTGCGCGCGTCGCGATACCTGTGATACAGATATCCGAAAGCCGGTAACAGGAGCGCGGTCAGGATCAGTGCTGGCGCGTGATAGGTGTCGGGCATGGGAAGCCGCTATCTCCATCCCCTGCTTCGAGGGGCTCTTTCAATCTTCTGCCGAAACGGACGGTTGCATGATGTCTGCGCGCAGGAATCCAGTCTCTGGAACCTGGAACGCAAACACCCGAAAACTGCTATTCCGCACCTCCGATTGTTTTGGCCTCCCGGAAGGCGCCTCAATGCGTCTAAAGTTGTAGAGACGGACTCCACGCGGAGTCCGGTCGGGCGTTCAAAAACCGGCTTTCGGTTTCCTTTTTCACGCCGCCAGCCATCCAGGGAGGTAATCGCAGTGCGCAATCGGTGGTGGATAATCCTGGTTCTGGCCGCAGGGTCTGCGATGTCGCTCTCCGCGCAAAAGGATAGTTTTACCCCTATGGCGCTCGATTCGGGCTTTGGGCGCATGGACCTGACGCCGCCTTCCATTCCCCCGGACCAGATCATCAAGCAGTTTTCCGCCAAGGAGAGCGAGTTCCAGGAAGCGCTCAACCACTATACTTATCGGCGTGTTGCCCGTGTCGATACAGTTGACGACGATACCAACAAGGTTGACGGCGAGTGGTTCGAGGTGGACGACGTGATCTTCGACCCCAGCGGCGCGCGCACTGAGAAGGTTGTTGATGCCCCGCCCAGCACCCTCAGCCGCGTGATGATGTCGCCGTCAGACCTCCAGGACATCCAGCACGGCTACCCGTTTGTGCTGACCACTGCCGACGTGCCCAAGTACAACATCAACTACGTGGGGCGGCAGAAGGTAGACGACCTGGAGTGCTATGTCTTCGACGTGGCGCCCAAGACGATCGAGAAGCACCAGCGGTACCTCGACGGCCGCATCTGGGTGGACGCCAAAGATCTGCAGATCGTGGTCACCGACGGCCGGATGGTTCCGGATGACACGAAAAAGGGTCAAGAGGATCTGCATCCGCCGTTCATGACCTGGCGACAGCAGGTCGACGGCCACTACTGGTTCCCCGTCTACACCCGCGGCGAAGGGGTTCTGCACTTCACCGGCGGCTACGGCTACATGGACCAGGACGTGCACATCCGCGACATCGTGAAGTACACGGATTACAAGCGCTTCGGTTCGAGCACGACGATCATCTTCGACGGGCAGGACATTACCAAGAACGGGCAGCAGAACGGCCAGCAGAATGGCGGCCAGCAGGCTCCAGCGCAGCCGCAGAAATAGCCAGCTCCCTCTGACGCCGGTCTCCCCGACCCGGCTACCCTTGTCTCTCCACCCCGAGCGGTCGCTCTTGCACGCTGAGCAACCATCGATCGCAGCTCCGCTTCTTCAAATGTCCGGAGTATGCGCGTGCGTATGGAGTCAGTTCGTCGGAAATCAAAAACTGAATGTCGCCTGCAGTGAGATGTTTCGATTACCGGCGGTGGGCGATGCAAAAAAGCCACCGGCAAGGGTCTGGGAGCGGCCAAACAGCGTTGGCGCGGAGAGTGCTCCGTTGGGCGTGCCCAGGTTCTCGTGGTTGAGAAGATTCGTGCCCCATATGGAGAATGTGAGACTGTATTTCCGCGGCACCGACTGATCGAGTCGGCCGGGACCTCCCTGGCTTCCACTCAATCCGCCAGCGAGCCCCGGAGGGCCACCGCGATAACCACCACCGCCGCCGGCACCTCTTCCGCCACCACCGCTATAGCCGGACCCTCCCTCCACTTTGGGCCCGATGCCAAATACCTCGCTGAGGCGCATGTTCAAGCTCACGTTGGCCGGTCCAGTACCCAACCCGTAGGGCACAATTTTCTCGTTAGCAGCATACGGTTCAATGGGTGTGGTGCCAGCTACGGGGCTTGGTCCGTATGGCTCAGCATCGAAGCAACCCCACCGCGTTGAGATCGCGATGGACTCCGAGCAATCGGCCGAGTAGGTGGGCCGCGCGTTGAATTGGTTATTCGCGGTAAGGTCGCTGCCGGTGGTGATGTTGAACGGGGCACCTGAGTTTGCCACAATCATTGGCGATAACGATACTCGCCACGGCAGCGAGAAATTTCCGAACAGCATAAAGCGGTTCGTAATATCGAAACTGGTGCGGCCGTAGTCCAGTCCGGGATAGCTCGATACTGAAGGCACCGAGCTTACGCCGCTCGTGTTTCCGTGAGCATTGCTGAAGGTGTAGTTGGTAAAGAAGCTGAATTTTCGGTATGTCGCGCGCATCGTCGCCATGATCTGGCTCTCGCGATAAAATCCTCCCGACTGGTACTGCAGGTTGTTTTCCGGTGGCGGGGCAGGAGCAGTTGCCGGGTAAGTGCCATTCAGCGCGTCGGCCTGGGGAAATACCGCGGCCGCACTCAAGTTATCGGTGAAGAACTGGTGGACTCCCTGCGAGTACACATAGGTAACGTTGCCGGTGATGGAGCGGGTGATTTGCCGGTCGACGCCGATGGCGGCTTCCATGTCGTTGGCCGCGTGGAAATTCGGGGCGATGGTATAGAAGGTGGGCGCGTTTTTCCCTGTGGCGCTCCCTGAAGTGCTCGCGGAAATCGGTGTGGTCGTGTACTGGTTGAACGTGATGCCGGAGGTCTGGATGAACTGCTGCTCATTCACGCCATTTTCATGAATGGTATCGATCACGTACGGAGCACTGGCGCCAAATCCATTGGCGACCGTGAAGCGCTGATAAAACCATCCATAGCCCGCGCGCAGAACCGTCTTCGGCTGCTTGCCGGCATTATGGCCGATGGCGTAGGCCAGAGACAGGCGCGGCGCCCAGTCACTCTTGTCGCTGATCCAATTCTGCGTCTCCCAACGAACGCCGTAACTGAAAGTGAAACGGCGATTCACCTTCCAGTCGTCCTGGTAGAAGAGGGCCGCGTCGAAGAGCACGGCCTTCGCTACGGGGTTGTTGATTTTGGTGTAGGTGTACTGCTGCGGGATGCAACTGGGTGGCGGTGTTCCTCCCGGCGGGGTCTGATAGCAACCGACAAAGTTTGTCGAGTTGGAAAACGTATAGGCTCCGTTGCTGCCGCTGGTGGTGTAGTTCACATCCGGATAGGCGCGCACTCTGGCTCCAAAGTTCAGCGAGTGGGCGCCTTTCACGCCGGAGAAGTAATTCTGCAGCTCGAGATCATTCTGGTGGTCCTCAGAAGATTGCTCCGGATTGCCACCGTCGGAGAACTGCTCCTGCAGCGTGTAGGAGGGTAGGTTGGAAATTGCCATGGTTTGATAGCGGACGCGCCGGTACTGGAACCGGATATCATCGACAAGATTCTTGCTCAGCATCCAGCTATCGGAGACCTGGAGCGCATTCTCCTGGTTGTTGCTGTTGGTGGCGTAATCGGGCAGCGTAAGCCCGTTGGTTCCGATACTGTTGGTGCTCACACTGCGGTTATAGGTCTCGCGAATGGTGAGGGTATTGGATTCGCCCAACTGCAGGTCCACGCGAGGGCTGATGTCGAGCCGCGAAGTCGGATTGCCGAAGGCTTCGTCAATCGAGGTACCGTTGAGATCGGCGGCCGTTATGCTCGCCGGATTGATCGCCAACACAACGTTCTCATTCTGCTGTTGCCGCGTCATCACGCTCACAAAGTACGACGTATTCTTTGTGATCGGTCCGCTGGTAGAGCCACGCAAACTCCAGGAGTAGTAGGGCGGCTCTGGAGCATTGACCAGCAGCGGATTCTCGGTGTTGAACGCAGAATCGTTTCCCTGCACCTGCAAACTACCGTGCTGCTTGTCGGTACCTGGTTTGGTAAAGATTTCAATGCGCCCATAGCCCAGCCGGTCGTACTCCGCCGAAAACGGATTCTGATTGACGCGAATCTCGCGGATCGATGACTTTGGCGGGAGTTGGCCGCCGGTAAAACCATCAATATAAATCTGGCCGCCATTGGGACCTGCGGCCGGCCCGGCCAGCGCCTGCAATTCGTTTTGCAACTCGTCGGGATCATCCGAGAGTGCGTCGAGATCCTTGCCCTTGATCACAACTGCGTTGGCATTGTTTTCCGGGCTGGTGCTAACCGTGTTGGACTCCGCCTGAACCTGCACCTGCTGCTGCTGGACAGCGATCGTCAAGGCTGCGTTGATTGTGCGCATCTGGCCAACGGCGACCACGATGCCTGGAGCCGCAAAAGAGGCGAAGCCGTTGGCCGTGGCTGTAACGCTGTACGTCCCCGGGGCCAACCCGTGAATCGCATAGGCACCGGCGCCATCCGATGTGGCGTGCCCCGCCACTTCGCCTGATGTGGTGGTGGCCACTACGGTCGCGCCCGGAATGACAGCGCCGGTGGGATCAGCTACCTGGCCGCGAATGCCGCCGGTGTTTCGTCCGCTGCTCTGACCCAGTGCAAGCGCAACACACACCAGCAGGACCGTGGTCAGCCATGCCGCGCGCAGTGCACTACGAAATGCGTGGCCGCAAATGAGATTGAAAATTATGCGTTTCACGGTTCCCGTAGAAAAGTGGATTTTCGTTCTACGGCGGCTCGGATCTTCAGATACCGCTTCTTCGCTTACTGGCCTGGGTCGAGACTCGTGTTGATGGACGCGCATTCTGCCGCTTCCGGTTACGGCAGGAAGCGGCCTGAAGGCGTCGCCGCCTCCATGGCATGGTGCGTCCTCACTGCTGATTCTGACGTGCTGGAATTTTGCGAAGTTTCAGTACACGGAAATTCAGGGTCTGGGGGCTGCAATCAAGAAAACATGCCCATTCGCAGCGGCAGAATGCAGATAAGCGGCATCTAAGGTGCGGTGCAGGCAAGTTCGGGCAAATCCAGGCAAAAAACGAATGTTGGCGCCGGCGACCCGCCCATCGATATGTGCAAAAACAGGCAATGGCAGTGAACATCACCAATTTACCTGCAAGTTGTCCAGCTCAACACTGCATACCGCAACGGAGAACCGAGCCGCCAGCAGCCCCTCGCCGCCGCATATTCATCTCCCAGAAACGGGAGTCTGTCGATCGCCTGATAGACAAGCCGCTTTGCCACCTTATAAACTGCGCTGGTCCCCATCCAGAAAAATCTGAGGACTCGGTGCAGCATTTATAATGAATCAACTGTCATTTCCCGGTTTTGTGTGGAAGAACCTCTGCCGACGACGGCTGAGGACACTGCTAACTCTTGGCGGAATTGGAATGGCAATCGGTGCTTTTGTGGGCCTGGTAGGCTTTTCCAACGCGTTTGAACAAGCATGGCTGCACCTTTATACGAGCAGCGGCACCGACATTGCCGTCATTCAGCAAACCTTTTTGAATACCTCAATCAACGAATCCGCAGTAGCCAAGCTGCGGACGCTGCCGGTGGTCTCCGAGGTTTCTCCCACCATCTATAACGTGATGGACCTGACGCCGGAAGTGAATGCGCTGTCGTACGGGTGGAAGGCCGATTCTTACGAGTTCGGGTCTTTGCAGATTCTCTCCGGGCATCCTTTTCAGGACGGAAAGCCGGAGGTGATGCTGGGCTATCTGCTGTCAGACAACCTGAAGAAAACAGTCGGCGACACGATGGAGATTCAGGGGTCGCCGTTCACTGTTGTCGGCATCTTTCACGGTGGATCCGCGCTGGAGGCCGACGCCGTCATTATGCCGCTGGACCAGTTGCAGCAGTTGAGTGGACTCCAAGGCAAAGTTTCAACGATTCACGTTCGCCTGCGTCCGGCGCCGCATGGAGAATCGCCGGACGAGTATCTGAAACAGGCCCAGGCGCAGATACAGGCGGCCCTGCCGGGCCTGCGCGCAGTGCCCGCGGAGGAGCGCGCCAGCAGCAATGAATTTGTGCGACTAGCGCACGCATCGGCCTGGGGCACCTCGTCCATCGCCCTGCTCATTGGCATCCTGGGCATCGCCAACACCATGGCCATGTCGGTTTTCGAGCGCACCCGCGAGATCGGAATCCTGCGTGCGCTGGGCTGGAAGCGGTGGCAGGTGCTGGCCCTTATCCAGTTTGAGGCTGTGGTGCTCGGCCTGGGCGGATCGCTGATTGGCATCGCGCTTGGATGCTGGGGCCTCCACCTGCTCGCCCAACTGCCCCAAACCGCCAGCATCGTCTCCTCCCACATCGCCATTTCGCTTCTGGCGCAAACCTTGGCAGTCGGAGTCTTCGCTGGCCTGGCGGCGGGCGCGGTTCCGGCTTGGCGTGGAGCGCAACTCTCCCCTGTGGAGGCGCTGCGCCATGACTAGTTCTGCTACTCTTACTAGTTCTGTGGCCAGTCCCGCCAATTATCCGGTTCTTGAGGCTCGTTGCGTTTGCAAGAGCTACGACGAAGGACGCATCGAAGCGCTCCGCGGTGTGGATCTGTCGATCGCCGCCGGCGAATATGTAGCCATCAGCGGAGCCAGCGGAAGCGGCAAGTCCACATTGCTGCATCTGCTGGGCGGCCTCGACACTCCTACCAGTGGCCAGATACTGTTCCGCAATGCATCCCTTGGCTCCGCTATCGATCTCGACACCTACCGGTCGCGCAAGGTCGGGTTCATCTTCCAGTCGTTTTATCTCATGCCAACCTTGCGGGCTGTCGAGAACGTGCAGTTGCCCATGCTGGCCGTGGGTGCGGGCGGATGCAATCGTGCGGCGAGGGCTCACGCTCTGCTGCAGGAAGTCGGCCTGGAGCATCGACTCCGGCAATATCCCAATGAGCTTTCTGCGGGCGAGCGCCAGCGTGTGGCGATCGCACGAGCGCTGGCCAACGATCCGGAGATTCTGCTGGCCGACGAGCCGACCGGCAATTTGGACAGCGTCAACTCGGCGCGGATCATGGAAATGCTGACCGGGATTCAGAAGCAGCGTGGCATGACGCTGATTATAGTGACGCACGACAATGCCATCGCACACGCCGCGCCCCGTCAAATTCGCATCCGCGATGGAAGGGTTGAGCCATGAGAGGTCGAGTCTGCGTGCTTGCCGCCTGTCTGCTGCTGCCATTCGGCGCACAGATGGGGCACGCCCAGACTGCGTTGATAGCGGCACGGCAACAAGTGGAATCGGCCGATTATCGCCTCAACGGACGTCTGGTACGCGTGGACGCGAATGGCGTTCGTACCACCGACAACCTCCAAATCAAGGCGCGCTGGTTCCCAGGCGTGCTGCGGATCTTGCTGGAGATCACGTCCCCCGCTGCGGCGCGGGCTCATGTGCTGCTGGAAGTGCGGGCCGACGGAAGGAGCACGATTCGGATCGCACACCCCGGCGACGTTGCGGCAACAGAGCTGCCCTTTAGCAAGTGGATGGAGGAACCGCTGGGAGAGGCGTTCAGTTACGAGGACTTCCTGGATGCGCAATACTTCTGGGCCAGCCAAAAAGATCTCGGGCAGGGAAAATTTGGCGCACGCATATGCGATCAATTACTGAGCACGCCGGGCGCGGGCGAACGATCCCACTACGCCTCTGTGAAGAGCTGGCTCGATCCCGCAAGCGGATTTCCAGTCTATGTCGAGAAGCAGGTGAAAGACTCAGAGGATTTGAAACAGTTCACTTTTTTCGGGCTTCGAAAGACGCGTAACGTCTGGTGGGCAAGCCAGGTGGAGGCGAAGATCCGCGGCCGCGCCGGATCGACCCTTTTTATCGTGGACCGCGGATCACCGCAGGCCCATCTGGGTCTGCAAGATTTCGATTCTGCACGACTCACGCACTTCTGAAGGTGATGCATGTATATCCTACTTTCCCTCTTTGGCCTGGCAGCGACCCTGGTCGTTTCCGGGTGCTTATACCAACAGCTTGGCGGGTATTTTGACCGGCGGCGCTATGCTGGGAGCGGTCGGTGGATCGACATCGGACAAGGGCGGAAGCTCTACCTGCTGGAGCAAGGGTCGGGCGGTCCCACCGTAATTTTTGAAGCTGGAATTGCGGCTACCAACTTGAACTGGCGCCATCTTCAGGGTATGGTTTCGCAGTTTGCTGCCACGGCTTCCTACGACCGCATCGGCCTGGGCTGGAGCAGTCCTTGCCGCACGCCACGGACACCACGCAATATTGCCGTGGAATTGCATGAAATGCTCAGCAGCGCCGGTATCAAGCCGCCGTACGTACTGGTGGGCCACTCCTTCGGCGGTCTGGTAATGCGGCGCTTCGCGCTGCTTTACCCGGAAGAAGTGACCAGCATTGTCCTGGTAGACCCGATGCGCTGCGAAGAATGGCCGCCGCTGGATCCTGAGAAGCAACAGATGCTCGATCGCGGCGCCAGGCTATCCAATTTTGTAATTCCAATTGCGCGGGTGGGACTGGTCCGATTGGCGGTGACTTCGCTCTTCTGCCGCGGACGGGTGGCTGAACGCCTGGCCGGCGCGGCCGGCGATGGCGGCAAGCATGTGCTGGGCCGCATTAAAAGCGAAGTGGGGAAAATGCCGGCCGAAGTGTGGCCCATTGTGGCCGCGCACTGGTCGCGGCCCGATTTTTATGCCGGCCTGCGCAGCCACGTCGCAGCCGTTCCGGATACGGTGCGCGAAATGCAGAATGCTGAGCCCATTCGCCGCATTCCGGTGCTTCTCCTCACACCGGGAAATTCGCTGCCGCTTTCCGAGGATTGCCTGTGCCGCATCGGCGACAATGTACGGCAATTGATCGCGCATGAGAGCGCCCACTGGATTCACCTCGATGAGCCCGACCTGGTGATCGAATCCATTCGCGAGATCGTCGGAGCGGCCGGCCGTGAGGCCATCGCCGTGGGCGATTAGGTTTCCGGCCAATCCATCGTCCCGATGCGACGCGGGTGCTCGTGTCGGCGCACTCCTGCTGATCACGGATGGATACGGATCGCGATGAGGATTCTCCCCCGCCAACCATAGATATCGAATGCCGCTACTCGGCAGCCTATGTCAGATTGTCAAGTGGCCGTAGTGTGTGCAGATTGCAACTGCACCACGTCTGAGTCAATTCGGGGCTATCAGCAGAGTATGGACCGCTGTGGATGACGATCCTGCCCGATTCCTAAACGCGCCGGTGGAATCCCTATTGTTCTTCCGCCATCATGGACTTCTCCATGTGCGCAGCGCGATGAGGCCCCTGGCGAATGGCACGCGCCTCAAGCAGGTCCTCGCCGGCAACCCTCCAGAGAGGGAGCGTGTCAGCAGGAATATCGAGGCTCAATAACGTTCCTGGCTGCAGATTTTCGAGCGCGGTTGCAGGAACGCGGATGGCGGGCAATTGCAGCGAACAGCCGAACCGGATGCGGCGAGCGATCCCTTCCATCTGCGCGCGCGCTTCCCCGGCATGCCGCCGACGGCCCCAATCCGCAGTTAGCCGTCGCAGGATGGTGTTGGCCACTACGGCCGGAAAGGCGAGATTCAGCAAGCCGTTCCGATTCGGCATGCGCATCTCGAAGCTGAGACATAGCGTCTTTTCCGTCAACGCCATGATGCGGGCTACCTGCGTCTGCATCTGGCGGCGCTCAAATTTGAACACCAGCCCCACAGGCTGCCACGCGGTTGTTAGTTCGCGGCAGATGATCTCGACCACGCTTCCCAGGATCGACTCTTCGATGTCAGTGAGTTCGCGCAGTGGACCACCCTTTCCATCGCCACCCAGTAGCAAGTCGATGATGGTCGGCGCCAGGCCCAGGTCGAGCTGTAAAACCGAAACTGCTCCCAGCGGCTCCAGCCGCACCGAAGCCATATAGTTGATCTCTGGAACCCGCAGCAGAAACTCGTTGAATGTGATCTGCTCGGCGGAAACCAGGTTTACCTGAAATCGGGTGCGCAGCCAGGCAGCAAGATTGTGGGTCAAGTTGCGCGCAAACATGTCATTGAGCATGCTGATGGCACGCATCTGGTCGTTCGAAATCTGACCCGCCGAAGCGAAACTGTAGGGCATATACCGCGCCGTCTCAACTTTTGCCGGATCAGACGCAGTTGATTGCGCGGCCTGAAACAGCGCATCGATTTCATCTTGCTTCAATTCACTCACAGATCCCTCGGATTCTGCATTCAATCTCGGATTTGCCGTTGTAAAAAGTCCGAACTCCACAATGGAGCGCTCGCCCGTCAATGCTGGTGCAGCGGAATCTCCAGAGAAGCTTTGAGGAAATTGGAAACATTTAAGAAATGGGTGGCCAGAGCTGTCCATTCATGAATTTCCGGCCATTGCCGATAGCCTTTTTAGATGAGGGATGCGAGATCATGCGGATCAGGGCATTGATTGTTGACGATTCGTCGGTGATGCGGAAGATTATTGAACGCGCGCTGCGTCAGGCCTGTCTTGAGGTCGACGCCGTTTTCGAGGCATCGAGCGGGGCCGAGGGCCTCGAAGTGCTGAAAGCCCAGAATGTGGATATCATCTTTTCCGATATCAATATGCCGGTGATGGACGGCCTCGATTTCCTCCGCCAGTTGCGCGCGCAGAATTTGGCCGTTGGCATTCCCGTAGTGATGATCACAACCGAATCGAGCGCCGAGCACGTCAAGCAGGCAATTGAAGCGGGAGCGCGTGGCTATATTCGCAAACCGTTTACGCCGGAACAAATCAAGGAGCGCGTGCTGCCACTGCTGAGCGTAGTCTGATTCGCTGCCATGTCTCCAGCGCGGAAAACGGCGCAATGAGTTCCAGGCCGTCAAGTGCCGCATGGATGCTATGGTTTCGGATCTCCGGGTACGCACCACCGAGGAAAGGATCAACGATCCATGACACTGACGTTGCGGGATTCCATCACGCGCCTCTCCGATCCACGCAATCTGGACGCGAGCGTGGAAGAGGTTTTCGGCATGATGTTGGGTTGGGAGTGCCGCCGCGCCGAGGCAGATTGCGACGCCCGCGAAGCCGATTCCTTGACGGCGATGGTAGGATTCGGCGGCGTGCTGAGCGGTGCCTGCATTGTGCGCGCCAGTGCCAAGGCCGCGCTGAAGATCGCTGGTCGCATGATGGGCGCCGAATCCGCGGAGGTCGACGACACCGTGCAGGACGGAATCGGCGAGCTTTGCAATATGCTTGCCGGTTCATGGAAGGGAAGAGTGCCGGAACTCGCGTCGAACTGCGGACTCTCGGTTCCGGCAGTCATCACAGGGCACAGCTATAGCCTGCATCTGCAGGCACCCAAGTTTCAGCTTAAGCACATCTATTTTGTCGAAGATATCAGCTTTGAAGTAACCATCGTATGCGATGGGCTGCAGTGAGGCTGCACCCTAGTTTTTCCGCATCCTCTTTTGCCTGGCGGAAACGCGCAGCCAAACTGAAGTGCCTTTCTCCCCCTCTCGGAGCCCTCCGATAGAATAGAATCCACCATGCGCTCTTTGCTCATCGCGCTCGCTCTCGCCGGTGTGGTTGTATCCACGCTTGCCTTTCAGGTTCACTACTCACACGGCACTGAGCCCTGTTCCATCAACACCAGGTGGGACTGCGGCATCGTCAACCACAGTTCCTACTCCGTCATCGCGGGCGTGCCGGTTGCAGCCATCGGAATCGCCGGCTATCTCCTGCTCGCTCTTCTGGCCGTGGCGCGACGGCGCGGCCTCCTGCTCGTCTTCTCCGTGATCGCCCTCGGCTTTGCGCTCCATCTCACCAGCATCGAAAAGAATGTGCTTGAGGTGTGGTGCCTCTACTGCGTCATCTCGCAGTGCATCATTGCGCTGCTCACGTTGCTCAGCGTGGCGTGGGTCATCGCAGGTATCGTGGCGAAACGCAAATCCCCCCGTATCGCACCAGCCCGCTAGCTGCAAACCTTCAAGGGTTCGGGCCTAAGGTGAAGGGTACGGGCTTCAGCCCGTACATCATCAACCCGCCACACAATACGCGGCTTTAGCCGCCGAGGGAATGCGCACTCAAACGAGCACACCAATTCAGCGGAATGCGCGTCCTTGCGCTGCTAAACTTGATACAGGATTCATGTTCAAGAATTGGTATGCGCGCCGGATGTACAGTTGGGAGACGCGGCTGACCACGCGCGATGAAAATCGCGTCGTGCGTCCGCTGGAGTGGGGCTTCGACTGGATCGCTCCGTTTCTCAAATCGCACGGTTTCGCCGATGCATTGCCCGAGCCGCACATCGAACAGGACGCGGCAGCGGCCGAAGCCGCCATGATCGGCATTAACGATCTCCTCATCCGCAACAGCGAGGTCTTCTTCGGCTACGAGCGGCCCACAGATTTCCGCCTCGAAGAACGCTATCCGCAGCTCTATCCCACCAACGTCAGGCCTGAGACCCTCGCCAAAGACGCGGCACTGCGCGCCCAGGCTGAGACCGGCAAGCTTAAGCCCGCGCAGTTTCTGCGCTTCACTTCGCCGGAGCGAACGCCGTATCCCGAAAACGACCTGGTGAACGCGCGCTGGTATCCAGCTCCCGAACACAAAGATCCCAAGCGTCCCAAACAGGCCATCATTGTCATGCCGCAATGGAACGCCGACGGCTTCAGCCACAACGCTCTGTGCACGCTCTTCAACCGCATGGGCGTCTCGGCGCTGCGCTTGTCCAAGCCCTACCACGACATTCGCCGGCCTGCGGAACTCGAGCGTTCCGACTACGCCGTCAGCGCCAACGTCGGCCGCACACTCTCCGCCTGTCGCCAGGCCGTTGTCGACATCCGCTGCTGCATCGACTGGCTCGAGGAGCAGGGCTACGAGCACTTCGGCGTGCTCGGCACCAGTCTCGGCTCGTGCTACGGATTCCTCGCCAGCGCCCACGATCCGCGCATTCGCGTGAACGCTTTCAATCACGCGTCCACTTCATTTGGCGATGTGGTCTGGGCCGGCCAAAGCACGCGCCACATTCGCCAGGCGGTGCAGGACGCGGGCCTCACGCAGGAGCGACTGCGCGCGCTGTGGGGCAGCGTCAGCCCGGTGAATTTTTACAACCAGTTCATCAGCGCCAAAGCCAACGGCCCAGCCAAGAGAGTGCTCGTTGTCTACGCCGATTACGATCTGACGTTTCCCCGGGAATATTCGCTCGAAGTCGTGAAGGCCTTCCGCACCAGCGGCGTCAACTTTGAGCCGCGTGTGCTGCCATGTGGCCATTACACAACCGGCGAAACGCCCTACAAGTACATCGACGGCTGGTATCTGGGCTGGTTTGTCTACCGCGCCTTCAAAGCCCTGCGCGAAGAAAAAGCCGCGAAAGGCGAATCCGTTGCCTCACTTCGCAAGGACGCGGAGAAGCACGCGCTCTCGCGCTAACGCGCCTCATCCAGATTCATCCGCAATAACTTCGCCGGATCCAGATACGTATTCTCCCAGCGCACGGCCCAATGCAAATGCGGTCCCGTAACGCGGCCGGTATTTCCGCTCAGCCCCAGCAACTGTCCCTTCGTCACCCGCTCGCCTTCCTGCACATCAATCCGGCTCAGGTGCATGGAGATCGTGTAAAGACCAAGCCCGTGATCGATCGCCACGCAATTGCCCTCAAAGTAGAGCTTGCGCGCCAGCACTACCACGCCGCTGTTCGACGCACGCACCGGCGTTCCCATCCGCGCCCGGAAATCCATCCCCTTGTGCACGCTGGCCAGCGTGCCGTTGAAGGTGCGCCGCGTGCCGAAGCTGTCCGTCGGTGCAGCCATCACCGGTGCGCGGAAATCGCCGCTCCATAGCGGTTGCACGGCGCTCCTGGTAAATACCTTGTCCTTCAGCGCCACCTCTGCCTCAATCTCCGCCACCGCATCCGCCGGCGGCTCAACAAATCGGGGCGCAACAGACAGCGTAGCGGTGCGGTAATGGCCGGCAAGCACATCCACGCTCTCGCTCAAGTCGCGCGGACCGTGGTCGCCAAGCCTTTCCATGATGTGCAGAGTAGAAGGCCCAACCGCCGCCTCAACATCCACGCCGGCCAGCGCGAACCAGCCGCGTCCATCGGCTGCGCGGAAGAACTGAAGCGCGTGTCCCATCCACTCCCCATCAAGTTTCGCCGTCGCCGGTGCGGCCACGTGGATCAGCTCCGGCGAACCCGCTTCTACTTGAGCCGGCGAAAGTGTCACAGCCGGTTGAGCGTGGGCTGCGAATGCCGTGCAGCCGGTTGCAATCAGAAAGCTCGCGAAGCTTCGGCAGAATCTGGGCAAGAAAAGAAGTGACATTCAGGAATAGGATAGTGGAGAAAGCCGCCTTTCGCGCAGCGGCGCGCCCGTCGTGCCGGAGGTTTTCCCCATGAGAGTCTCGACCCTTCCGACTTCAACCCTGCGTTGCATTCGCTCCGCATCGGTGAGCGTCTCACTTTCGTTCGCTGTCGCACTGGCGGCGCTCGCGGCAGCAGCCCGTCCATCGCAGAACGCTGCCGCACAGGATCATCGTCAGCCCGTTCTCGTCGAACTGTTCACTTCGGAAGGTTGTTCTGACTGTCCCCCTGCCGACGCCTTGCTGGCGCAGCTTGACCAGCAGCAATTCGTTCCCGGCGCGGATGCCATCGTGCTCAGCGAGCATGTCACCTACTGGAATCACCAGGGCTGGCGCGATAGGTTTTCCTTCGACGCCATTGATGCGCGACAGCAGGAATACGCGCGCATTCTCGGCCTGAGCGACGTCTACACGCCCCAGATGGTCGTGGACGGCACCGAGCAGTTTGTGGGCAGCAATCAGGAGAAGCTGAGAACCGCGCTTGAGCGCGAGGCGATGAAACCCAAGGTGGAGATCCATATCGAAAACGCACACCAGCAGCCCGATGGCACAGTCGCATTTTCCGTGCGCATCTCCGCCGGCGCGAAAGGGAATCTGATTGCAGCGCTGGCCGAGAATGCCACGGTCTCAGAAGTCGCCCGCGGCGAAAACGCGGGCCGCACCTTGCATCATGTGGCTGCCGTGCGCGTTCTCAGGCAATTCAGCTCCAGCGCAGCGGATGGGCGACCGCTGGAGCTCAAAGGCGCCGATCTGAATCAAGCAGCAAGCCCAGGAGACCCGCTGCGTCTAGTCGTTTTTCTGGCCAGCCGCAGCGACGATCGCGTGCTGGGCGCAGCGGAGCAGACGCTGCGCCCGTTGTCACCCGCTATTTCGGCGCGTTAAGCACCGTTGTGCTTCCGGCGGAAATTTACTGCGATGCATTCGGACGCGGATGCGCAGCCTTCCACTGGGTCTCGCGATCCTGCACGTCAGCCAATTCTTCGGCAGTGATGTGCTCGCCGACATTCTGCCGATTGGCAATGTACTTCGCCTGATTAGGGCCCGTCACGCTGGCCGCCAGATCGAGCCAGAAATAAGCCTCTACATCGCTGCGCTGGACGCCCTGTCCAAGCGTGTACAGCATGCCCAGCGTGCCCTGCGCTCCAGCAGCACCCTGGTCGGCAGCTTTGCGATACCAAGCCGCAGCCTTCGCCATATCGCGCGGAAAACTCTTGCCATCGCCATCGCGATAAAGCTCAGCCAGGTGCAGTTCGCCGCTGATGCTCTTCTGCTCTGCGGCCTTGCGATACCAATCGGCTGCCTGCCTCCCGTCGCGCGCAACGCCTTTAGCTTCCTCGTAGCACTCGCCCACCTGAATCTGGGCAGTCGCGTCGCCGGCATTCGCCCTGGCAAGCAGCGCCGGGGCAATTCCGCCAGATTGCGCACGCGCCGCCATAAAGGAAGCCACCAGCAGACTGGCCATCATCAAACGCTTCATTCGCACTGCCATCGCAATTTTTCTCTCGTCGGCGGAGTCGCCGCTGACCCCAGTGTACGCAATTCGGCAGCAGCGCTACGAGTGAAAAACCAGGCCCGCCAGCGTCAATCGGCCCCGCATTGCAATAGCGCCGGTAATCACACCACTTGTCACTCGGCTCCGCCGTACAGTACAAGTACTTTGTGGAGTTTTGAGCAGGCGCCTTGGGCTCGAACCCCGAACCGCATTCTCGAAAGGACGACGATGACCGAGCCCGGAGTCATCTACACGGCCACCAGCGATCCAATCACTACTGCACCCGAACCCGGCATGTTGCGCCAGGTCCTGGCGTACAATCCTCATCTGATGCTGGTGCGCCACCAATTCGAGAAGGGCTGGTCCGGCGCGCGCCACAGCCATCCGCATCACCAGCTCGTGTACGTCGTCCAGGGCCATATTCGCTTTCAGGCCCAGGGCCAAAGCTGGGAAATGCGCAGCGGTGACAGCATCGTCGTCAATGGCAGCATCGAACATGAGGCGGCGGCACTTGAAAATTCCGAAGTGCTCGATGTCTTTACTCCCTATCGCGAGGACTACGCGCGGTGAAGCATTTTCGGAATCGGTCTGGGCCGAAAGCACCCTCTCAAGTGGTTTTTCTCACGGAAAAACCACCCTGCATGACACTGAAACTGGCTGTATGCATTCCCAAAATGCTCTAATTTTCCAACGCGGCCAGTAACGCGCGCTTATCCGGAGGAAAGTTCACGATGAAAATCAAGGCCCCGTGGTTTGGATTCCTGATCGTCACAGCGCTGCTCATCCCGTATCGCCTGCCAGGGCAGTCGGGTGCAGTTGCCCAGCCGGCGGCACCAGAGCAGTCGCCGGACCTGACCGGTCTGGCGCATATTGCCCTGCGCGTCAGCGATCTCGATAAGGAAGTCAATTTCTTCGGAAAGATGGGATTCGAAGAGGCATTTTCGAATGTCGAGAATGGCCATACCCTGCAGGTCTTTATCAAGATCAATGACGTGCAATTCATCGAAATCTACCCGCAGAGCGATCCGCCCCAACCGCTCGGCTTTATGCATGCCTGTTACGAATCGTCTGATCTGAACGCGTTGCACGCGCGCTACGTGGCAGCCGGCCTTCATCCGACGCCAGTTCGCAAAGCCGGCGCCGGCAATCTGCTCTTTACGCTCCTCGATCCCGATAGTCGTGTTACCGAATTCACACAATACATGCCGGATTCGCGCCACATGCGAGACCGTGGACAGCACCTCGGCGACCGGCGCGTCTCCGATACGCTGCTCGGATTCGAACTCCCGGTCACCGACCTTCAGGCTGCGGTAAACTTCTATGGAAAATTGGGCTTCGATGTCGAACAGGATGGTGCAAGTTATCGTCTCTCCATCCCGGCCAATCCGGACCTGCGTATTGAGCTACACTCGGCGCGCGTCAACGACCAGCCGCAGTTCCTCTTTCCGGTAGAAGACGCCCATCGCGCTGCCGACGAGTTGCACAGCGCCGGCCTGAAAGTTGTTCGCGAGAAGAAACTCGTCTTCGTGCGCGACCCTGACGGCAACGCTTTCGTATTGCTCGAGACGGGCACGTCCACGCCGCACCGTCTGATTCCCTGGCGTAAGTAGCACGTCCGGCAGCTCGCGATCCGATCTCAAACCACGAATCACGAGCCACGGCTTCTCTCAATCCGCCGTCTTCGCCGTCGCGGTCTCCTGCGCTCCGATGCTCTCTGTGTCGATAGAGAGCCAGGTGCCCAGTTCGTTGAAGTCCTTCGCCCAGCGCGGGCTGTCCTCCGTTCTCAATGCCGTCAACTGCTCGGGTCTAGTGCGCAGAATGTCGTACCAGATATTCTGCGCCTGCCACAAGTTCGGCTCAAACGGAAGCTCGGCCAGCGCCCGCGCCAGCGTGAGTGCGCGATCCAGCATCTCCAGTGAGCCGGCAGACATCTGCAGCTCCACCATGGCGCGCTTCATCCGCTGGTCCGCGAGATAAGAGAGAGTAGTCGTATCCAGCGGCACCTGGTCCGCTTTGGCCAAGGCCAGATACGAGCGCATTTGCGCCGGATCGGTGGGGTCGGCCTCAATGGCGCGCCGTAGCCCGGCATTGATGGCGAAGCCCGCGGCCAGCGTCAATGCCGGTGGCTTAGGCAATCCCGCCTGCGCAAGGTAATGCAGCAGGCTTGCGTGGTCCTGGTAGATCGTCGTGAGCGAGCTCTCGATGTCCCACAACGTCGAATTGAGTATCAGTTGCACAATGCGCCGCTGCTCATCGGTAAACAGTGAGGTAAGCGAGTAATCCGCAGACCCGTATTCGCGATCGACCAGACGGATTACCTCTGGAAAGTTCGCACGCTGCACCTGCTCCGCTGCCATGCCCGCAAATCCTTCGAATTCCGCGGCGTCGCCTTCCGCGTACGGTTTCACGGCAGCCGTAATGTTCTGATCGCCGAAATGCAGCACGGCAAACGAAAAGCTGTCGACATGACCGGTGATCGCGCTTTCAATCCGCGCTCGACCCAGCGCCAGCCGTCCGCGGCCGGAAGCATAGGTATCGTATGAAATCCTCCGCACGTGATAGCAATAAAGCTCCGTCTCTTCCGCAAACGCAGTAAACACTGAGCTGATTGCGTAGTGAGCCGCCACCTGCTCCAGCCGCAGTTCCTTGGTGGCCACGCAGGCGCGATAGATTTGCGCGCCATCGCCTGCTGTGCTGTCGCACGACGTTGCCTTCGCCATGCGCTCCACAAATGCCGGCTCCAGCGCCGCTGCCTGCTCGCCGAATAGTTCCTTGGCCAGTTGCAGCACGCGCGCCGCATACGCGATGATCTGCACCGTCTCGATTCCCGCAATATCGTCAAAAAACCATCCGCAGCTCGTATACATGAGCTGCGCGTGCCGCTGCATCTCCATCAGCTGCATTGCCCGCATGCGTTCAGGTGGGTTGAGAGCATGATTCTGGTGGGTATTGAAAAACAGATCCAGCGAGCCCGGGCTGCGGTCCAGAATCACCTGAATATACCCATCGCGCGCGGTCCACACATCGTGAAACAGCTTGGCGCCCTCCTGTTCCGTCAGAGGCGCAAGCCCGTCGCGCAGTTCATCCAGAGCCTGCCGCAGCGGCGTCCGCCAAGCTTGGTTGCAGCCGGGTCTGCCGCCGTTGCAGCCGCAGTTCAGCCGCCATCGGTCCACGCCGTGTGCGCAGCTCCAGGAAGTGTTTTCGACAATCTCGCACTCGTACTTTGGCGGAAACTTCTCCAGATACGAGCCAAAGTTCGTCAGCTTGACCGTCTTGTCTCGTTCCAGCAGGTAGAGCGCATACGCCAACGCCATCTCTCCATGCCGATGATGATGGCCGTAGCTTTCGCCATCCGTGGCCACACTGGCCAGTTGCGGATCCGCGTTGTCATTGAATCCGCTCTTGAGGCGCGCTGCAAAATTCTCGCCCGAGTTCAGCAGCCCTTCAAACGCAATGGCCCGCGAGTTCGGCCCGTTGTAGAAGAAAACCGCGATCGACACGCCGCTCTCAAAACGCATCAGGTACGGCCGCGTAGTGTCTACCGTAGCGTCGGGCGTATCAATCCACTCCGCATTCTTGCCGGACTGAATTGCCCGAATCCGTTTGCACTGGTGCGGTGCCAGCACCGTGAACTTGATGCCATGGGCGGCCAGCAATTCGAGAGTCGTGCTGTCGGCCGCGGTCTCGGCCAGCCACATCCCCTCTGGCTCCGTGCCAAAGTGCTTTTCGTAATCGGCAACGCCCCAGCGGATCTGCGTAATGCGGTCGCGCGTGCTCGCCAGCGGCATGATCATGTGGTTATAGACCTGCGCCATTGCCGAGCTGTGCCCGCCGTAGTTTTTGCGGCTTCTCCGCTCCCCGCTCTGGATCATGCGGTAGGTGCGAGACGCGTTCTCCTTCAACCAGCTCAACAATGTTGGCCCGAAGTTGAAGTTGATCCGCGCATAGTTATTCACAATGCGGATAATCTGCTTTTTACTGTTCAGAATGCGCGCCGCGCCATTGGGCGCATAGCACTCCGCGCAAATGCGCTCGTTCCAATCGTGGAAGGGCGCGGCAGTGTCCTGGATCTCCACCGTCTCGAGCCACGGATTTTCGCGTGGCGGCTGGTAAAAGTGACCGTGGATGCAGATGTAGCGCTTGCTAAGGGCCATGCGGTTCCTATCGGCTCGCAGTTCTGCGCTCGTGAACGGGCCGCTACCCATATTCTACGGCGGGCAAATTCCGCGGCTTAGTTCGACCAAATCAAAACTGAGTACCCTTCCGCAGCCTCGTCGCGAAACGGATAGGAGACCACAAAAGTACAACACGTGATTCCAAGTCGCCGCCGTCAGGCTCTACCGCTCGGCAGCGTATTCCGCGCCAGGTCGCACGCACGCCACAAATACCAGCTCGCCACACTGCGGAACGGCGCCCAGCGCTGGCCGCGCTTGAACACCACATCCGGCTTGGGCAAATCTTCGGCCTCGATCGCCCGGTTCTTCGGAATCCGCATGAACGTCAAAGCATACCCCTTGCGCACTCCGTAGTCCGTAACTGGAAGCACATCCGGACGTCCCATGCGAAAGATGAGCAGCATCTCCACCGTCCACGGTCCGATGCCGCGCACCTCTGTCAGCCGCTCCACAATGTCCGCATCCGCCATCTTGAAAATGGCGCGGTGCGAAGGTACCGTTCCATCCAGCGTGCGCGCCGCCAAATCGCGCATCGCTTTGATCTTATTCCCCGAAACACCAGCCGCCCGCAATCGATCCTCGGGCGTGTCGAGCAGCGCCCGCGGTGATGGATCGCCGCCATAGATCTCACGCACGCGCCCGTGAATTGTGGCCGCCGCCTTGCCGTTCAACTGCTGGTAAAGAATCGACTCAAGCAGCGATTCGAAGGGGGAAGGCGATGAGCCGAGCCTCAATGCAAAGGGCCCGACGCGCTCAATCAGTGCGCCCAGCTTGATATCTGACGCGCGCAAATGCGCCAACGCCTCATCTGGATCGAAGGGGAGCTTGCGGCTACGGCCGTCGTGGATCATAGGCAGGAGTCTATCCTACGGCGCCGTCGGGACGGGCGGGAAGCTGAGTTGCAAGCTCACTCTGCCTGCGCGCCTGTACCATTACATCAAGAGATAGCTCAGGAGCGCCGAACCATGAAAATGCGGCCGGGAACGCAGACAGGATTTCTGTTATGCGGCAAGGAGTGGATCGACGGAGAAGCATTGGACGTACGCTCTCCATGGGATCAGGGCCTGGTGGGGCGCGTGACCATCGCCACCCGCGCTGACGCACGCGATGCAGTGAACCACGCCGTATCCAGCCTGCGCCGGACCCGCGCGTTGCCACGCTGGAAGCGCCGCGAAATACTCGAAAACGTTGCCCAAGCGCTCATCGCCCAGAAGGATCGCTTCGCGCAGCTCATTGTGGCAGAGGCGGGCAAGCCGCTGCGTCTGGCCCGGTTAGAGGTCGATCGCTCCGTTCTCACCTTCAAGACCGCTGCCGAAGAAGCTGCGCGCCTCGGCGGCGAAAGCGTTCCGTTGGACGTGACGCAAGGTAACGAAGGGCGCTGGGGATTGGTGCAACGCTTTCCCGTCGGGCCGATTCTTGCTGTTACGCCGTTCAACTTCCCCCTGAATCTGGTATCGCACAAAGTGGCCCCCGCCATGGCGGCCGGCTGCCCCACCATCCTCAAGCCGGCGCCGCAAACACCGTTCACCGCGCTAGCTCTGGGCGAGCTCATCGTCAAAGCCGGCTGGCCTGAAGACGCTATCGCGGTCCTTACGCTGAACGACACTGACACTGCCTGGCTCACCGAAAAAGAAGATCGCATCAAGCTGGTCAGCTTTACTGGTTCAGCCAAAGTAGGTTGGGAGCTAAAGGCACATTCCGGGCGCAAGCGCGTGGTGTTGGAATTGGGCGGCAACGCCGCACTGATTGTTCACGGCGACTGGCCCAACCTTGACGACGCCGCCCTCCGCACCGCACATGCGGCCTTCAGCTACGCGGGCCAATCCTGTATCAGTGTGCAGCGCGTCTTTGTCGATCGCGCCATCTTTCAAAGTTTTCTGTGGAAGGTGGTGGACTGCGCCGCCAAGCTCGCTGCCGGCGACCCAGCCGACGAAGCAACGGAGATTTGTCCGCTCGTGCGCCTGAGTGACGCCGAGCGCGTGGAAGCCTGGATCAAGGAAGCAGTAGAAGGCGGCGCCAAGCTGGCCGCCGGAGGAGAACGTAACGGCTCCTTCGTCACTCCAGCTGTCCTCACGGGAACCAAGCCCGGCATGAAGCTGCGCGACGAGGAAGTCTTCGGTCCCGTTGTCTGCATTGAGCCCTACGACGATTTCGAGCAGGCCCTGGCGGAAGTGAATCACTCAAAGTACGGCCTGCAGGCCGGCTTGCTCACGCGCGATGCCGGCCGCATACTCACGGCATATCGCGATCTTGAAGTGGGCGCGCTGATCGTCGGCGACACGCCTGGCTGGCGCGTCGATCCCATGCCTTACGGGGGCACCAAGGATTCCGGCCTTGGCCGCGAAGGCCTGCGCTGGGCCATCGAAGAGATGACTGAGCCGCGCATGTTAGTCATGAGCGGCTTCGCGCAGAATTGAAGAGACAACTGTACGTTCCGCTCGCCGCATCTAAGTGCTGCGCCCGCGAGAGAGTTATCCCTGAATATTTAACCGGGGGCCGTGCCGACTTACTTGGCTTTCGCGGTCTTCGCCTTCTGCGCTGCCCAACGCTTGCGCTGCGCTTCGGCAATCCGCTTACGTGCCTCGGCGCTCAACACGCGTTTCTTGGGGCGGCCCGCTTTAGGCGCGACGGTCACGGTCTTAGTTGCTGTCTTGGTTGCAGGCTTCCCAGATTCGCTCAAAAGGGCGCGAACTTGGGTGAGTCTTGCAATCTCTGAATCTATCTGAGCCAGAATCGAATCAATCGTCATAAGCAAAGCATATAACGAAATAGTGGGTTATGCACAGCCCCGGGAGCCAGCATTTTCGGTAACTTAGCAGATTTTTCCGTCACCTGAAGGTACCCATGACTGTGCTGCGGCGCATACATTCAAGCTTCTCAGCTTGTAAGCCGGGCGTGAGCCCTTGAGTTACGCAGAGATTACGGACTCGCCTCACCGCATCAAGCCTGCCAGGACAGGCGCTCGCATGACTAATCCCACTTACAAGCGCGAGAGTCGAGCCTCTGATTGATTACGGTCCAGTGTTTCGCCCACTCCTGCCCGAATCAAAAGAAAGGGACGAGCCGAAGCTCGTCCCTTTCTTTTCACTTAATCTTCACCATAATGTTAGGCATGTACGGCTGCCGGGGTACGCTTCCACGCATAAAGCGGGAACTGGTTGGCCAGCTCCGCCACTTCGCCGCGAATCCGCGCCAACGCGCCTTCGTCATTGCGCAACTCGAGCGCCTGAGCAATCCACTTCGCGATCTGCCGCATCTCGGCTTCCTTCATGCCCCGGGTAGTCAGCGCCGGCGTGCCCACGCGAATCCCCGAAGGCTTGAGCGGCGGATTCGTGTCCCACGGAATCGAGTTCTTGTTCACCGTAATGCCGGCCTTGCCTAGCGCCGCTTCAGCTTCTGAGCCCAGGATGCCCTTCTCAAATACATCCACCAGCATCAGGTGGTTGTCAGTGCCACCGGACACCAGCCTGAATCCAGCATCCTGCAAGCCGCCCGCCAGAGCCTTGGCGTTGGACACGATCTGTGCCGCATACGCGCGGAACTCCGGCCGCAGCGCCTCGCCCAGCGCCACTGCCTTGGCCGCAACAATGTGCACCAGCGGACCGCCCTGCTGCCCGGGAAACACCGCTTTGTCCACCGCCTGCGCCAGATCCTGTCCGCAGATGATCAGTCCCGCACGCGGTCCGCGCAGTGTCTTATGGGTGGTGGTGGTGGTAATGTGCGCGTGCGACACCGGGGAAGGATGCACCCCGCCCGCAACCAGGCCCGCGATATGCGCCATGTCGAAGACATACTTCGCGCCCACCTTGTCGGCAATCTCCCGCATGCGCGCAAAATCCCACAGCCGCGGATACGCGCTCGCCCCGCCGATAATCATCTTCGGCTTCTCCTGAAGAGCCACGGCCTCCATCTCGTCGTAATCGATGGTCTCCGTGTCGCGGCGCACGTGATAGAAGGTCGTCCGATACAGCTTGCCGGCAAAGCTTAGCCGGTGTCCGTGCGTCAGGTGCCCGCCGTGCGACAGGTCGAGACCGAGAATCGTATCGCCCGGCTGCAGGATAGCCGAATAGGCCGAGGCATTAGCCTGCGAGCCCGAGTGCGGCTGCACATTGATGTGCTCGCCGCCAAACAGTTCCTTCGCGCGATCGCGCGCCAGGTTCTCCACCACATCGGCGTATTCGCAGCCGCCATAGTAACGGCGTCCCGGATAGCCTTCGGCGTACTTATTGGTGAAGATAGAGCCCGCCGCCTCCAGCACCGCCTCGGAGACGAAGTTCTCACTGGCAATCATCTCCAGCCCTTCGTGCTGGCGGAGAGTTTCCTGTTCAAGGGCCGCGGCCACCACGGGGTCAGCCTGGGCAAGCGAAAGTGACATCCGGTCAGTCATACTTAGATTTTACGGCAATTCCGTTGGCGGCGGTCGTCGATCGGCGCACGGTGACCTGGGAAGGACTAAGCCTCGATCCCAAGCGACTAAGTCACAAAACCGGGGTACCCCATGCTTCCGCGTTATCTCCAGAATGGTGGGGAGACCAGAACCGTCCAGACTCTGAAACCCGTTTCAAACCTCTAAGCCGAACTTGCTGCGCAGCTCACGCGCACCCAGCCGCGAAACCGTCAGCGCCCGGCTGTCCAGATCCTGATCGAGCCACCTGCGCTTCAGCACCAATTTCAACAGTGCCGCACCGAGCGCACCGGCCAGATGAGGGCGCCGTTCGCTCCAATCCAGGCAGCCGTAGGCGAAGCGCCTCCTCTCGGCCCAGGCCCCGTCTACATCCACTCCCAAAGCGTTGAGCTGCTTTGCACCCTCCGGCGTGATCTCATAGCCGTTTGCGCCTTCGCTGGCACCCGGTCGTAGCCAGCGGAGCGCGCGCAAGCGGTCGTGCAGGCGCACAGCCACAGCGCCCGCCATGTGGTCGTAGCAGCTCCGCGCAAGCCGGAGTCGCTCCGGCGTATGCGACTCGAACTTCGGCCGCACGCCGCCGGCCACCACAATCAGGCTCTCGAGCGCACGCGCCACGTCCGGCCCTTCCAGGCTGTAGTAGCGATGCCGGCCCTGCGCCTGCAGACGAACAAGATTCTCAGCCTTGAGCCGGTTCAAGTGCAGGCTGGCGGTCGAGGGCGTTACTTCGGCTGCCATCGCCAACTCTGTGCTGGTGCGCGCGTGTCCGTCGAGCAGGCAACACAGCATGCGGCTGCGCGCCGGCTCGCCGATGGCCGCCGCAATCCGCGCTACGGCCGTATCCTGCGGGACTTCTGCATTCATACTTTGAGATTAGCCAAAGTGTTTCTGCACGGCAACCGCCATACTGCCATTGAGGACAAATCCTATGACCATTGCCTGCTTCATCCGCTACCAAATCGATCCCTTTCAGCGCGACGCATTTCGCCAGTACGCGGAGAACTGGGGCCGCATCATTCCCCGTTGCGGAGGCCGCCTGGCCGGCTACTTTCTTCCCTGGGAGGGCACCAATGACGTGGCTTGGGGCGCGATCGCTTTTGAGAGCCTCGCGGCCTATGAGGCCTATCGGACTCGTCTGCGCAGCGACCCGGAAGCGCGGGCCAACTTCGCAATGGCACAATCGAAACGCCTGATCCTGCGTGAAGAGCGTACCTTTTTAGAAACAGTCGACGGAACCTTCGGCCTGCCCGCTGCGCTTCCGGAACAGGAGTAAGCCATGCTTTCGCAATTAGAAAAGGCCCTCATCTTTCGCGCGCTTCACGAGCGCGAGGGCGCATTCCTCATCCCCAATCCCTGGGATCGCGGCTCGGCGCGATTGCTTCAGAAAATGGGCTTCGAGGCCATTGCCACCAGCAGCGCCGGTTTTGCCTGGTCGCAAGGAAAGCCGGACACCGCAATTGGCCGCGACGCTATGCTGGCACATGTTGCCGAAGTGGCCGCGGCCGTTGATCTGCCGGTAAGCGGTGATCTCGAAAATGGCTACGGCGATGCGCCGGAGACGGCTGCCGAGACCATTCAGCTCTCCGCTGCCGGTGGCCTTGTCGGTGGGTCAATTGAAGATGCTACCGGCCGCCCCGGCGATCCTATCTACGAGATCAATCTGGCCGTCGATCGCGTTCGCGCCGCGGCAAAAGCCGCGCACGCGCTGTCATTCCCCTTTACGCTCACCGCACGCTGCGAGAATTTCCTGCACGGTCGCCCGGATCTCAACGACACCATCCAGCGTCTGCGCGCCTACCAGGATGCCGGTGCCGACGTGCTCTATGCCCCCGGCCTCCGGCGCCTCGAAGATATCGCCCAGGTGGTTCGATCCGTATATCGTCCGGTGAATGTTCTCGCCAGCCCGGGTCTTACCGTATCCGCGCTCGCCGAAATCGGCGTCCGCCGCATCAGCGTGGGCAGCACCTTCGCACGCGTCGCGCTCACCGCATTCGAGCGAGCGGCGCGCGAGGCGCTGGAGCAGGGCACCTTCAGCCGCGCCGAAGATGCCATCAGCTATGCGGAGTTCAACGACTTCTTTCGGGAATCGTGAGCGAAGGCAGCTGGGTGCCCCATCCTTTCGCGTTTTATGGCGAAAGGGTGGGAAAGCAAAAACTCCGACGATGCCGAACTAAGAAAGGAGAGATCTACCGGTTCAGCCACCCGCCATCAACCACCAGCACGTGCCCATTCACATAGTCGCTCGCGCCCGACGCCAGAAACACCGCCGCTCCGGCCAGGTCTTCCGGACTTCCCCAGCGCCCCGCCGGAATCCGCTCCAGAATCTGCCGTGATCGTTCCGGATTCTTTTGCAGAGCCTCGGTATTATCGGTGGCCATATAACCGGGCGCAATCGCGTTCACATTCACGCCCTTCGCTGCCCACTCATTGGCAAAGGCCTTGGTCAACTGCGCCACGCCGCCTTTCGCCGCAGCATACGCCGGCACAAAGATCCCGCCCTGGAACGACAGCAGCGATGCAATATTGATCACCTTGCCCGAGCCGCGCGCCAGCATGTGCCGCCCCGCATGTTGCGTTAACCGGAAGACGCTGGACAGGTTTACATTGAGCACTGTCATCCAGTCCTCTTCGCTCTGCTCCACAGCCGGCGAGCGCCGGATGGTCCCAGCATTATTTACCAGAATGTCGATCGTACCCAAGGCGCTGACAGTCTCTTCCACCAGCCGCGCGCAGACTTCCCGCTCCCCTACATCGCCCGCCAGCGCGGCCGTTTCCACACCACATTCGGCAATCCGCTTGCGCGTCGCCTCGGGTGGAGCGCTCGATCCGTGCACGGCCACGTTCGCACCCGCTTCGGCGAAGGCAACAGCAATGGCTGCTCCCAATCCGCGCGACGACCCCGTCACCAGCGCAGCTTTCCCTTTCAGGCTGAACTTCTCAAGAATCAATGCAGTCTTTCCTTTCCCTCAATTGTGCGTCTGCTATTCAGAACCATCTTATTCGCCTGCTGTCCTCGCCGGTTTCCAAAACAGCCACAGCACCAGCAGCGCGAACAGCACGCCGCCTACCATAAACTTCAGCCAAACCGGCTGCGCCGAAGGCGAAAAGAATCCCTCCAGCGTTCCCGCAATCACCAGCAGCGGAATAATACCGGCAATCATGCGCGCAGCCTCCGCGCCGGCCAGCGCAATCGAATCGCGCCGCCGATACATTCCCGGGAACAGCACTCCCTGCGCCAGCCGGAACCCGGCCGCGCCGGAGAGCACGATCGAGGGCAGCTCAAGCGAGCCATGCGGCGCCACAAAGCTCCACAGATCAATCGCCATGCCATGCTGCTGGCAGGCCGCGCCAACCACCCCGAGCATCAGCCCGTTGAAGAACATCACGTACAGCGTGCCCAGGCCGAACAGGATCCCGGTGGCAAAAGCAACAAAGCACACCGACAGATTATTCGTCATGATCCAACTGCTGGCCCGCGGCGCAATGGCTACCACCGACCGCGTCCACATCTCGTGGCGCTCGATGGTAGCGACCATCGCCGGGCCCAGCATCTGGCGCATGAATTGCGGCCGCGCCAGCGTCAGCACCGATCCCAGCAGCGCTCCTGCCAACACCACCGCCAGCGAGAGCAGCACATAGCGAAACTGGCGCTGCACGGTGGCCGGGTATTCGTCGCGCAAAAAGCGCACAATACTCAGAAAGCTGGTCCGCCGGTTGGAATAAATGATATGGTGGGCGCGAGCCAGCAACTGATTGACGTGCTCAGCATAGGACCGCGCAGTCGAGTCCTGGCGCAGCGTGGAAAGATCGGCGGCCACCTGCCGGTAAAGCAGCACGGTCTCCTGGAGCTCGGCGCGGCTCAGCTTGCGCACGCCGGACGCCTCCGCCTGCATCAGCAAAGCCGCCAGCCGTTCCCAGTAAGGGCGGCGCTTATGCAGCCACTGGTTTGAGAGGACAATGCCCATGGAGTTGACGATGGAGCCGAATCGAGATCAGCTTAGCATCGACACCCCGGAGCTGGTCTCCATCGACATGCCCCTGGCCGGCATCGGCAGCCGCTTCATCGCCATCTTGATCGACTATCTCATCTGGGCCGCCGTCGGCATTCTTCTTACCGTCATCGCCGCCATCGTGCTTCCCGGGCTCGCCCTCTTCGGGCGCATCTCGGTCAACTGGGCTGCCGGCATTTATATCCTCAGCCTGTTTCTCATCCAATGGGGCTACTTCACGCTCTTTGAGTCTCTTGACAACGGCCGCACGCCCGGCAAGCACGTCGCCAAAATTCGTGTCATTCATCGCTCCGGCCGCGCTATCAGCTTTGTGGAGTCGCTGGCCCGCAACCTGGTGCGTGTTGTCGATTTCCTGCCCAGCCTTTACGCCGTGGGCCTCATTTCCATCTTTCTTACCCGCCAGAACCAGCGCCTCGGCGATATGGTCGCCGGCACGCTCGTAGTCCGCGACCGCCCCATCGAAGTGCCGCATTGGGGCGAGCTTGGCTCCAGCGAGTTCGGCTCCCGGACCATTACCGGACCCGCGTTCTCTGCCTCAGCCGCATCTGCTTCGCCCGCCGATCAGCTCCGCACCGCTCCGCATCTGCGCGTCGTCTTACCTGCCTCGGAGGTTGCCAAACTCTCCGCCGCCGACCTCGAAGTCCTGGAAGGCTTTTTCGCGCGCCGGCTCGACATGGCTCTGGAAACTCGCGCCGCACTGGCCGAGCGCATCGCCGCCGCCATCCGCGCCAAGTCAGGCCTCGCGATCCCCGAAGACACCACGGTCGAGACATTCCTTGAAGCGGTAGCGCATCAGTTGCGCGAGCTGGGTCCATCGCGCTGACGCAATCGCGCTCCCTCGGCCGGACTGAAGTTTTGCGGGGGATTTGTCGGGACGGGCAGATTTGAACTGCCGAAGGCTCGACTTTGTCTTGCACCGTGTCTCTGGTCTACCGCATCCTTAAGGAATATGGAATATCGATTTCTTGGCCGCTCCGGTCTCAAAGTCTCCGTCCTTAGCTTCGGCGTCGCTACCTTTGGGGGCGGCAACGAATTCTTCAAAGCCTGGGGCTCGACGCAAGCGGACGAAGCTCGGCGCATGGTGGACTCCTGCCTCGACGCCGGCATCAATCTCTTCGACACCGCCAACGGCTACTCCAACGGGCTCTCCGAAGAGATCCTCGGCAAGGCCATCCAGGGCAAGCGCGATAAGCTTCTCATCTCCACCAAAGTCTTCTTCCCGATGGGAGAAGGTCCCAATGACCTTGGCACGTCGCGCCAGCACATCCTCGAGCAGGTAGATGCCAGCCTGAAGCGCCTCGGCACCGACCACATCGACATTTACCATCTGCACGCCTTCGACGCTTTCACACCCGTCGAAGAGGCGCTCGACACGCTCAACACCCTCGTTCATTCCGGCAAAGTCCGCTACATCGCCTGCTCCAACTTTTCCGGCTGGCACCTCATGAAGTCGCTGGCCATCGCCGATCGCTATGGCTGGACGCGCTACGTTGCCCACCAGGTCTACTACTCGCTCATCGGTCGCGACTACGAGTGGGAACTGATGCCACTCGGCATCGACCAGGGAATTGGCGCGCTGGTTTGGAGCCCGCTTGGCTGGGGCCGCCTCACCGGCAAAATTCGCCGCGGCCAGTCGCTGCCCGCGACCAGCCGCCTCCACACCACCGCGGAACAGGGTCCACCCGTTGAGGATGAATACCTCTACCGCGTCGTCGAGGCCATCGACCAGATCGCGCAAGAGACCGGCAAAACCGTCCCACAGGTCGCTTTGAATTGGCTGCTGCAGCGCCCTACCGTGTCCAGTGTCATCCTTGGGGCTCGCAATGAGGAGCAGCTCAAGCAAAACCTGGGCGCCGTTGGCTGGAACCTGACACAGGAACAAATTGCCAAACTCGATGCCGCCAGTCAGACCCATCTGACCTATCCGTACTGGCACCAACGCGGCACCAGCTTCCGCAATCCACCCGCCGTGTAAGACCCGGCTATCGCGGCTCACGCCTGCGCCGAAAATTGCAGTCCTCGGGACGGGCAGATTTGAGCTGCCGAAGGCTCGGCTTCGCCTCGCACCCCTCGCAGTCTGGACTGGTGCGCCTTCGCTTCGCTACGGCGCAAGGTTGGGGCGCTCGGCGCCGGCAGTTCACCAGTGAAGTGCCAGCGCAAGCAAGAATCAATTGTGCATAAAGAAATGGTCGGGACGGGCAGATTTGAACTGCCGACCCCTCGCACCCCAAGCGAGTGCTCTACCAGGCTGAGCCACGTCCCGACACAAGGCAAAACCGGTCCGCTGTTGCGGACCGGTTCATGGGGGTCCTTGATTAGTTTACACCGGCGCGGCGATTGGCGCGCGGCCGGCCTCGGCCTAATGCGACGGTGGCACGTACTCCGAGGGCAGCGCCGAGCCGGAGCCGAAGAAAAACTCCTCCATCTGCTCCACCAGGAACTGCTGCGCCTGCGGCGTCCAGGGCTGAAGGCGATACTCATTCAGCAGCATCTTCTGCCGGTCGACCCACTCGGCCCATGCCGCCTGCGAGACATTCTTGTAGATCTTCTGTCCAAATTCAGAGTCGAAGGGCGGCTCGTCCAGGCCTTCCATCTCTCTCTTGTTGCGAACGCAAAAAACCATGTGCGCCATAATCATTGCTCCCAACTCCGATTGTAGGGGATGAACCGCGCTGCGTGGGCGACGGACTAGGAACGCACGCCGCGTTCGCATACAATGGACTGTCGAAGGCTCGCAGGAGACTGAAACCAATGGCAGTTTCGATCATGGCCGGTAATCCGGCGCTCAAAGACGTTTACGCCGACCTCAAGCGGCGCATGGACCAGTCGGTGACCGATTTTCAGGCCACTCTGGCCTCCACGCGCACCGGCCGCGCCAGCGCGCATATGCTCGACCAGGTGAAGGTGGACTACTACGGGACGCCCACGCCCGTCACCCAACTGGCGCAGGTTTCCACGCCCGAGCCGCAGCTCATCCTCATCTCGCCCTGGGACCCCACCATCCTCAAGGACATCGAGAAGGCCATCCAGACATCGGATCTCGGCTTCAACCCGCTCTCTGACGGCAAAGTGGTTCGCGTGCCGGTGCCGCCGATGACCGAGGAACGCCGCCGCGATGTCTGCAAACACCTGAACAAGGTGCTCGAGGAGCATCGCACGGCAGTCCGTAACGTGCGCCGCGACGGCAACGAAGCCCTCAAGAAGCTAGCCAAGGAAAAGAAGATCAGCGAAGACGACGAGAAGCGCGCCATGGAAGAGGTCCAGAAGATGACCGACGGCGAAATCCGCCGCATGGAAGAGCTCTCGCAACGCAAGGAAGCGGAAGTCATGCAGGTGTGAGCTGGCACCCACGCCTCTCGTGGATGGCTTGAGCGCCCGAGGGTTCAGCGGAGCGAATAGATCACGTTGATGGTGGTCTCCACTTCAACGGGTTGGCCATTCAGCAAATAAGGCCTGTACTCCCAGTGTGAGACCGACCAAAGCGCCGAAGCCGCCAACGACGGCCACGGGGCGGAAACCACTCGCAGGTCATGAACTGCGCCATCGCATCCGATTGTCGCTTCGAGAACTACTGTCCCGGACACGCGGGCGTCCTTGGCATCCTGCGGGTACACGGGAAATTCCTTTTTGATCAGATGGCCGACAGCCACCCCCGCCGAAACGGACATTTTTTCCATCCTCAGTTCGATGGCATTGGAATCAGGTGTAAAAGCCGGATTGGCCGGTGAGACTCCGCTGATCTCCGCCACGTGAGCGGTCATGATGAGCCTCTTCGCTTCGAGGAATGAGATATTCCGCGCGAGAAACCGGTCTTGCGCTTTCGTGATCTGATTGAAAACGATGGTCACATTTCCCATTGCAAAGCTGGCGAGCAGAGCGGGCAGCTTGGTATCGAAACAGTAGGTGGGAAAAACTCCGATCGGAATACTTTGTCCGAGCGGAAAAGTTTGATTTTGCGGGTCGGGCGGCATAGGCGGCACCACAACGACACACGGCACTTTGACACTCCCTAGCTTAAGCTCCTGCCCGTCCAGACGAGAGGCTCCTGGTTTCAGGTCCTTGTCGCTGGGCAGCGGGGCAAGCAGCGCCGATTGCAGCTTGCGCTCAAAGTAATCGAGCTTGTCGCCCTTCTCCTCATAAAAATGCCTGCCGTCTGCGGTGTGCCAATCGGTATGGACCGAGGTGCTGCCACGCATCCATGTGGTGCGATAAACCGTGGGCGATGCCCACCAGTATTCGAATGTCCCCTGTTGGCTTGGATTGCCGTTGTCGTCGTAGAGCTGATAGTTTGCCTTGAGGTACCATGGCTTGAGCACTGGATTCGAGAAGTCGTAGTAAGGCGCCGCCGCGGCCAACAGCGCGCGTGGATCTTTCGGCAATGCAGGGGGAGCGGGACCGCCGGACTGCGCAAGGACCGGCACTGCCACCGTCATCAACAGGAAGAGTAGAACGCGTGGGGCCATTTTCAACAGCCTAGCACCTGCTTTCTGCCCTTGTGAACAGGTTGATTACCAATTTTGAATCCGCTCACTCGAAGCTTTCCCGCTATCCTGAACCTGCGAAGCATTCCGGTCCCGACCTTCGCCCGCGCATGGCCTTTACCCGCACCATCGGCAACCGCACTTACCACTTCGCCAGCCTGCGCGAACTGCTGGCCAAGGCCACGCCGCTGCGCAGCGGCGACCTGCTCGCCGGCGTAGCTGCCGCTTCGGCCGAAGAGCGAGTGGCCGCGCAGTTCGCCCTCGCCGATGTGCCTCTCCCGCACTTTCTCGAAGAGCAGGTAGTTCCCTACGAGAGCGATGAAGTCACGCGCCTCATCGTCGACACGCACGATGCCACGGTTTTCGCGCCGCTCTCCTCGCTCACCGTCGGCGAGCTGCGCGATTGGCTGCTCTCCGACGCAGCTACGCCCGACCGCATCGCCTCCGTTACCCCGGGAATCACGCCGGAGATGGCCGCGGCAGTCAGCAAGCTCATGCGCGTGCAGGACCTCATCGCGGCAGCGCGCAAAATCCGCGTGGTCACGCGCTTTCGCACCACTGTCGGTCTGCCTGGCCGCCTCAGCGCGCGTCTACAGCCCAATCACCCCACCGACGCGCCCACCGGCATCGCCGCTTCCATCCTCGACGGCTTGCTGCTCGGCTCCGGCGACGCAGTTGTCGGCATCAATCCTGCCGGAGACAGCGTGGAAACCACAGCGCACCTGCTGCGCCTGCTCGATGCGCTGCGCCAGCGCTTTCAGATCCCCATGCAGAGCTGCGTGCTCGCTCACATCACCACGCAAATGGAGGCTCTCCAGCGCGGCGCGCCCGTCGACCTGCTCTTTCAGTCCATCGCCGGAACCGAGGCCGCCAACCGCAGCTTCGGTGTGTCTCTTTCTCTCCTTGGAGAGGCGTATGAAGCAGGACGAGCGCTGCGCCGCGGCGCCGCCTGCATGGACGGCCAACTGGGCACAAACATCATGTACTTTGAAACCGGCCAGGGATCGGCTCTCTCTGCCAATGCGCACTACGGAGCCGACGGTTTGGGAGTCGATCAGCAGACTCTCGAAGCGCGCGCCTATGCCGTAGCCCGCCACTTCAACCCCATGCTGGTGAATTCGGTCGTCGGTTTCATCGGGCCCGAGTATTTGTGCGACGGCAAGCAAATTATCCGCGCCGGGCTCGAAGACCACCTCTGCGGCAAGCTGCTCGGTCTGCCCATGGGCTGCGACGTCTGTTATACCAACCACGCCGAGGCCGATCAGGACGACATGGACACGCTGCTCACGCTCCTGGGCGCGGCTGGCGTCAACTACATCATGGGCGTGCCCGGCGCCGACGACGTGATGCTGAACTATCAGAGCACCAGCTTTCACGACGCCCTGTACGTGCGTCGCGTGCTTGGCCTCAAGCCCGCGCCCGAGTTCGAAGCCTGGCTCGCCGGCGAAGCCTTCGAGCGCTTGTCCATTGAGGCGCGCAACCCGGAGAGGTTGCTGACCGCATGACCGAGCTTGCGCGCACCTCGTCGGAATTGGCCGCGCGGCTGCGCGCCCTCACTCCGGCGCGCGTCGGCCTCGAACGCACCGGCGTTAGCCAGACCACCCGCGACCTGCTCGCATTTCAGCGTGCCCACGCGCAGGCCCGCGACGCCGTGCACGCGCAACTTGATGCTGCCTCGCTGTCCGCATCTCTCGATCGGCTCACGGGCACAGAAGTGCTGCGCCTGCACTCGGCCGCGCCGGACCGCACAACCTATCTGCAGCGCCCCGATCTCGGCCGCCAACTCGACCTGCCCAGCCGTCAGTTGCTCGCGCAACACGCGACCTCCGCCGCATTCGATCTGGCCGTAATCGTCGCCGATGGCCTCTCCGCTTTGGCAGTCGAGCGCCACGCGGCCGGCGTTCTCAGCGAGATCCTGCCCCAACTCACCGACTGGCGCCTCGCGCCCATCACCGTCGTCGAGCAAGGACGCGTGGCCATCGGCGACGAAATCGGTGCGGCGCTTGGCGCGCAACTCGCCCTGGTGCTGCTGGGCGAACGGCCCGGCCTGAGCGCGCCCGACTCGCTCGGCGCCTATATCACCTGGCATCCGCGCACCGGCCGCACCGACGCCGAACGCAATTGCATCTCCAACATCCGCGCCGACGGCCTCACCTACGCCCAAGCCGCGACAGAGCTCCGCGATATCCTGAACGCGGCGCGGCAACGCCGCCTCACCGGCGTCGCCCTGAAGCCATCCGCACCGTCGCTCGAGAAAGGTTGACCTGTGTTTCGTTGGCTTGGCCGTTGGTTCATTCGCGCGTTCATGGTCCTGGCCGCAGCCACGCTGGTGGCCTACGCCGGCGACACGCTTGTCTATCTCATGCGCGGCTCGCCCAGCGCCACCGTCACTGTCAACCGCTTCATGGGCGTCCCGCTGAAAGGCCAGAAGGAGGAGTACGACTTCCTCGGTTCCAGCCAAGTCCCCTGCGCCGTTGCGCTCTTTCCTCACAACGGCCAGGACCCATGCTGGCATCTGCGCCGCAATCCTAATCAATGGGACAATCTGTGATCAACGGCGCAGGCGATTAGGGACAGAGGGACAAGGGACAAGGGACACAGCAGACCAAAGCGCGCAGCATCCGCAGTTTGGCCGGTTTCTGCTCCCTTTGTCCCTTGTCCCTCTGTCCCTTTGTTCCTTTGTTCCTTGTTCCTGCGCCCGCCCTCGAACAACCCTCGCCCCAATTGAGTACTCTAGAAGTACCGGCTGAAGAGGAGTTACATGCGGGCGACAGCAATCGAGTTCCGGCTGCGAATGTTGATCCAGGTCGTTATCGTAGTTCTTGGATACTGGTCGCCGTGGATTGGCGCCCTCGATCTGGGCCGGCGCTTCTCCACGCTGGCGTGGCTGGCCCTCCAGATCAGCAGGCTGGGCATTGCCAGCTTCAGTGTTGCCACGCCTGTCGTCATCGTTCTGGGGTCGATCATCGCCGCTCTGGGCGCAGTGCTGCGCGTCTGGGGCGCCGCTTACCTCGGTTACAACACCGTCCATCACGGCCTGATGCAATCGGGCTCCCTCATGGCTGACGGTCCTTATCGCTACGTGCGCAATCCCCTTTATCTTGGCGGATGGTGCATGATGATCGCGATCTCACTCACCATGCCGCCCAGCGGCGCGCTCTTTACCATTGTGCTCAGCGGCTTCTTTTACCTGCGCCTCATCCTGGGCGAAGAGGCATTCCTGAGTGGCAAACTCGGCGAGCCCTATCAGCACTATCTGCGCCTGGTTCCGCGTTTTGGCCCGCGGCTCCACGCCGACCTGCCTTCCGCCGGCAACAAGCCGCACTGGCTCGTCGCTCTGCTCACCGAGATCATGCCCATCGGTATTTTTGTTACGGTGGCGTGCCTATCGTGGATGTACGACAACGAACTGATGCTCAAGGCCATTCTCATCAGCTTCGGCACTTCGCTGGTGGTGCGCGCCCTGGTGCCCATGACGCGCGTTACTGCTGAGCAGGCTTAGCTGCTTTACCCACGCGGCCAAGGTGCGTCCAGCCAAAGCCCGTCCCGTATTTCAGGCCATAGCCCAGTGCTCGGTCGATGCCGATGTGGTTGGCCCAGATCAGCGCTACCGGCAGAAGCCCGTGCGCATGCAACAGAAGCGCGCTGCCGGCAAGCACCGCGGGCAGCACATAGGAATGGACGGCGTTGTAGCAGCGCGCGCCCCAGCACGCACCTGCCAGGTAGCCGAGCATGGAGAGATCGGGCAAAATCCAGCACGCCGCAAACCACCACCAGCTCGCGCCCAGATGCGCATAGGCAGCGGCTGAAACCACAGCCACTACGGCGCCTTCTGTCCGCAGCAGGAATCGCACCGAGGAGCGCGCCGGCAAACCCGCGCCGGCAGATTCGAAGACCGGCGAATCAGAAGCCATAGCCGGTAGATGACGATGCGTGTCCCAGCGGTTCAATGAAGTTTCCTCTGGGAAGTTGCCTCTGGCCTGGATCAGACCTGGATCCGGAAGCACAAAAGGAGAGCGCAAGGCTCTCCCTCTGTCATGAAGCGTGTTGTCCAGCGGAAAACTACTTCTTGGGGGGCGCGATCACGTCCTTGGCGGCCTTGGCCACGCGGAACTTGACCACCGTCTTGGCCTTGATCTTGATGGATTCGCCGGTCTGTGGGTTGCGGCCAATGCGGGCCTTGCGCTCCGCCTTCACCAGGCGGCCAATGCCGGGGATCACGAATACGCCGTTCTTCTTCGTCTCCTTGATCGCGGTCTCTGCCAGCAGATCGAAAAACGCGGCGGCTTGCTTGTTGGTGAGTTCGAGCTTCTCGGCCATATGCCGGGTAAGAGCGGTCTTGGTCATGCCTGCTGCCATGTGATGTTCTCCTTCTGGACCAGCCCTCAGGCTGGTGCGTTGAGGGGCTTCCGCAAATTGCGTGCCGCATTGAGGGAGCGAGATCGAGACTGCATCGACGCGAAAACCCCTGTATTCATGCGGCTTTGAAGTACCCTGCGTGCTTTACAATGCGGCTTTGAGCCGGTGAAAGTCAACAAGAAAAGGCCGATTTTCCACAATTTTCTTAGGAATTTGTGCCGAGATAGCCGATTTTTGCCGGTTTTTTAAGGTTTTCTTGGGTCTCGACCCTCGCCTGGGCGCATTTGACGCGGCGTTTCACCGCTTTCCGCTCCGGCTCAATGCAGCCCGAACAACACCTTCTTCTTCGGTGCCTGGGCCGCGGCAATCGGTGTATTCAAGGCGTCCACCACCGGCGCGGCAATGCGGAAATGCCGAATGACGGTGGCCGCGAGATCCTTCTTGAGCGCCGTCTCCGCGGGCAGGGTGGCGGCCAACCCCCATTGCCGGCAGCGGATCAGATCCATCCCCGGATGCTCAGAGGGAAAGCCCTTGGGCGGACGCGTGAGCGCGTTGCCCTCAAACTCCTCAAATGTGCTCCGCACTTTTTTGCTTTGGAGGAGCTTTTTAAACTCCACGTGGTTTTCCAGCAGCCAATGCCGAATCTGCGCGAGCTGATCTTTCTCCGGCATGTACGAACCGGCGGCAATCACCACTTCCTTTGCGCTGACGTGAAAGTAATAGCCCGCGCCGGAAGTCTTTGCCAGGCCGGAGTGCGACCACCACGCGGCGATGTGAGTTTTGTAGGGCAGCTTGTTGTGGCTGAAGCGCGTGTCGCGATAGATACGGAACAGGCATTTCTCCGCCGGCCGCACAAATTCGGGCGCAAAGTCCAGCATCGCGTCGGTAATTTTGCGGATGATGGCCAACATCGGCTCCTTCAACTCCGCCTCAAACTGCGCTTTGCGCGGCTGAAACCACGCGCGGTCATTGTGCCGCTTCAGATTGCGAAGAAAGGTAAGCGCCTCCGGGCGGAAGTAGGGTGACGCTGCGGCGGGCATAGGCTTCTGTTTGGTGGCCATGGCAGAAGTCTATCGAATAGTACCCCCCTCCCCCCTGAATTGCGTAAGTGTATGGAAATAAAGCAGCGGATTTTTGCTATTTTTGCAATTGCTTGAAAATAAACGTCTTATCGGAATTTTCTCGATAAGTGTTTGAAACGACAAAACTTGCATCTGCACTTCGCTACGGTCCATATCGTTCTCCTGGCTCGGGACACTGCTTCAGCGTAGCGGAAATGGGATAAATACCGGCAAGGGGATTGTGGCGGAAAGGCTTTGCAATGAGCGAGAAAACTTAGGTAACGGGTTGACAGGAGGCTCAGGATCCCGTCCGCGGCTAAAGAGGCTGCGGAAGAAGTCATCATGGACGATCGAATGATCGTAAAAGCATCCCTCTGGGGCTGAAGCCCGCGTGGTTTTGCTGGCTTTATTGGCCCGACTAAAGTCGTGCCCTTGTTACAAAACCCCACACGGAGAGTTTTTCCGCAACCTGTGAAGCCCACCTCGATTTATTGGGCTTGATCGGAAGCCGGGACTAAAGTCCCGGCCTACCAGTCCCGGCCTACCAGTCCCGGCCTACCACTCCCGTCCTACGACTCCCGGCCTACCAGTCGTGCCCTGCAACAAAGGAGCATCGCAGAGCGTTTTTCCGCAGGCCTGTACAACCGCTCTCATTTGGGCTGGTGGACTGCAGTTGAAGGGCCTGGAGGCCCCTCAGCTGCTCCTTCCGGTAAATCCTAAGTCTGCTTCCAGAGGGCCTAACTCGTCGCTACGGCATTACCGGATTACCTTCAGGGCGCCGCGGAAGAGGCCGTCGAAATCGGCGGCCAGCGCAGCGTCCTTCGCGACGGCCTGCTCGATGGCCTTCTCGGCGGCGGGCCGCTGGTAGCCGAGATTCACGAGGGCGGAGAGCACGTCGTCCACCGCTGGGCCTTGCGCGGCCTTCTGCACGGGCGCGACAGCAAAATCGTCGAGCTTGTCTTTGAGTTCGACCACCAGGCGCTCGGCCAGCTTTTTGCCTACGCCGGGAATGCGCGTGAGCTGCGCGTGATCCTGCGCGCGAATGGCCTGCACGGTGCGCTCCGGGTTGAGGCCGCTCAGCATCTTGATGGCGAGCTTGGGGCCGACGCCGCTCACCGTGATGAGCCGCTCGAAGAGCCGCTTCTCCTCGGTCTCGAGAAAGCCGAAGAGGGCGATCTGGTCTTCGCTGACCTGGGTGTGAATGTGCAGCGACGCTTCAGCGCCGAGCGAGGGCAGCGCGGTGAACGTGGGCACGGAGATGGTGACGTCATAGCCGACGCCCGCAGCCTCGACGATGGCCTGGCCGGGCTGCTTGTAAATGAGCTTGCCGCGCAGGTGAGCGATCATTGCGGTTATTGTAGAATCCCCAATCGCCTGGCCACGCGCTCCAGCGTCTCCAGCGCCTGGTCGAGTTGCGCTTTCGTGTGCTCGCTGGTGAGGATCATGCGGATGCGGGCTTTGCCTTCAGGCACCGTTGGGAACGCGATGCCGGTTGCCATCACGCCTTCATCGAACAGCGCGCGCTGAAAAATCCATCGCCTTGCGCCCATCGCCTACGATCAGCGGAGTAATGGGCGTCTCGGTGGCGGGCGTGGTCACGCCGCCGATGTTGAAGCCGAGCCGCTTCAGCTCGCCCTGAAAGTAGCGCGTGTTCGACCACAAGCGCTCGATACGCTCCGGCTCGCGCTCCAGAATGTTGAAGGCTGCGATGCACGTGGCTGCGACCGACGGCGGATGCGATGTGGAGAACAAAAACGGGCGCGCGCGGTGGTAGAGGTAATCGATCAGATCTTTCGACCCGCAGACGTAGCCGCCCAGTGCGCCGATGGCCTTGGAAAGCGTGCCCACCTGCACGTCGACTTTGCCGTGCATGTGGAAGTGGTCGATTGAACCGCGTCCGTTGCGCCCCAGCACGCCGGATGCGTGGGCGTCGTCCACCATCATGATGGCGCCGTATTTCTCGGCCAGCGCGGCCAGTTTGTTCACCGGGCCGATGTCGCCGTCCATTGAGAAGACGCCGTCGGTGATGACCAGCTTGTGACCTGGAGCATCGGCCAGCTGCTGCAACAATTGCTCGCAGTGGGCCACGTCCTTATGGCGAAAAACTTTGATGGTGGCCCGCGACAACCGCGCCCCGTCGATGATGCTGGCGTGGTTCAGCTCGTCGGACAGGATGTAGTCGTCTTTGCCCAGGATGGCGCTGACCGTGCCGGCGTTGGCCGCAAAGCCGCTCTGGAAGACCACGCAGGCTTCTACATTCTTGAAGCGCGCAATCTTCTCCTCGAGCTCCATGTGGATGCGCATGGTTCCGGCGATAGTGCGCACCGCGCCCGAGCCCACGCCGAAGGCCTGCGTGGCCGCGATAGCGGCTTCAATCAGCAGGGGGTGATTGGCCAGCCCGAGATAATTATTGCTGGCAAGGTTGATGACCTGCTTGCCGTCATAGTGGCAAACCGGTGCCTGCTGATCGTCGAGGATGCGCAGCTTGAAATGCGTGCCCCTGGCGCGGAGGTCGTTGAGGATTGCGGTAAGGTGGGCTAGTTGCGGGCGGGCAGCGGCCTGAGTCATGGCAGTCACCTCAAACAAGAAGCATAGCTTAAAGGCAGGGAACAAGGGGCCAAGGGAACGAGGGAACAAGGGACCGAGGGAACAAGGGAACGAGGGACCGAAGGAACAAGAAAAGATGGAGGGGGGACCAGCTAGAGACCAGGGACTAGCGCATTCCCACCTTTGCCGTCCGCTGGAAAGCGAAGACTGAAAACTGAGAACCGCCCTCTGTCCTTCCGCTTCTGGCCGATCCGCCGCTCTGCCGGATACAATAAGGGTCTACGCCAGGACGAACGGGCAAGAAGCGGGCAGGCACCCCCGGTTTCGGGGCAAATCCCCATCTCAAGCCTGGTCTGGAGAGTTGGAGCAGGTGTACGTGACTGGTTTGAATCGCCGCGTTGTGCGGCTTGAATGGATATTCGGGCTGGGGATCGCGTTGCTCCTGCCCATGACCCAGGTAGCTGCGGCTCATGCGCAGAGTACCGCGACGGTGTTGCCGACCCAGACTACCCTGAAGCTGGATGCGCGCGGCCTGGCCGGCGCTTCGCAGACCACGGCGACCGTGAACGTGTTCGCCGCGGACGGCCAGCCAGCCACCGGCGTGGTGAACTTCGACGATGGGAATCAAGTACTGGCCGAAGCGGTATTGAGCCAGGCAGGCGCCGCAACCGCGACACTGACGCTGCCTGCGGGCTCCCACGCGCTGCGCGGCGTGTATGCGGGCGACGTTGCGCACCAGGCATCGGCTTCAGACGGCACCCAGGTTCAGACCCAGGCCGCCGCCAGCGCCATCCCCAGCTTCCAGTTGAGCCTGGCCCCGATCCCGCCGGCCACGCTGCCCATGACGCTGACGGCAGGCAATTCCGGCACGGTTACGGTGACGGTGACACCGGTGAACAACGCGGCGCTCACGTCGCCCATGTTCATTACGCTGTCGTGCTCAGGCTTGCCCAGCCTGGCTTCCTGCTCGTTTTCGCCGGCCGAAGTTGAGATTCTGCCGACAACGCCCGCCAGCTGCCCAGCCGGCTCCGCCGCCTCGGCATGTCCGCCTACCAGCCAGATGGTGATTTCGACGCAAGGCGTGGGAACGCCGACGCCGACAGCGGTCTATCGGCCGGCCCAACTGAAAGGCACGCCCATCAGCTTTGCGCTGCTGCTTCCGGGCATTCTAGGACTGGGCGGATTGGCATGGGGAGCGCGGCGGCGGCGCTGGCTGCAGCGGTTAGCGTTGGTCGCTCTGGTTGGCCTGGTCACCACGCTCGGCATGACCGCCTGCAATCCGTTCTACTACTACTACAACCACGGGCCCCCGGCGACACCTCCCACGCCGGCCGGCACCTATACGGTAACGGTGACGGCGCAAGCGACCAATGGCGTTACGTCCACCACCAACTCCACCACCATGGTGTTGACGGTGCAGTAGGAGCCATGCCTGCGACGCGCCGGCACAGTCTTCCCGCAGCGATCTATGCACTGGTTGATGAAACGCCGGGCACGGTGCTGCTGGAAGGTGGAGCGCCAGGAAAATCAGAGGGCAATGAGGAGCCGTGGACACGCTTGTTCACGGCTCCTTTGCGTGTGTGCGAGGCGCACCAGGCGGCTGAGGTTGCCGGGCTGTTTGCGGAGATCGAACGCGCCCTGGCCGCGGGATTGTGCGCAGCGGGATTCTTCTCCTACGAGTGCGGCATCGCCTTTGAAGCAAGAGCCGGCATGCGCGCGCCGCGCGCAGGAATTCCGCTGGCATGGTTCGGCATCTACGAGCGCGCATACCTGTTCGATCATGACCGAGGAGCGTTTGCGGGCGGCGCGCCGCCGGGGCTGGAGAACAGAGATCTGGGATCAGAGAACAGAGATCTGGGATCTGGGATCAGGGATCAGGGCGCCGTCAGCGTAGACGACGCTCCGGCTGCCGAGGGGCCGATTCACGCGGAATTTGCGCTGGCCGAGTCCGATTACGCCCGCCGCATCGCCGCCATTCACGAATTCATCCGCGCCGGCGACGTTTACCAGCTCAACTTCACGGCGCCCTTTCGCCTGCACGCGCCGGCTAGCGCCGCCGCGCTCTATGCTCGCCTGCGGGCGCGCCAACCGGCCGCCTACGGGGCCTTTGTTCATTGGCAGAAGGACCGACGCACCCTCTCTTTTTCGCCCGAGCTTTTCTTTCGCATGGATTCCGACAATGCCGCGCGGCGCATCACCACGCGGCCCATGAAAGGCACCGTGCGGCGCGGCCGTACTTCGCGCGAGGATGGCGAGCTTGCCAGTTGGCTGCAGAACGATGCCAAGAATCGCAGCGAAAACCTGATGATCGTAGACCTGGTGCGCAACGACCTGGGGCGCGTGGCGCGCTTTGGCACGGTTCGGACTGAAAAGCTGTTTGCCGTTGAGCGCCTGCCTACGCTGTGGCAGATGACCTCAACTATCACGGCGGAGCTGCGCGATGATGCGGGGTTCGAATCGATCTTCCGCGCACTGTTTCCCTGCGGCTCCATCACCGGCGCGCCCAAGGTGCGGGCCATGCAGTTGATCGGCGATCTGGAGGAGGATCCGCGTGGCGTCTATACCGGCGCCATTGGCTTCTTCTCACCGCAGCAGACCGTCTTTAACGTCGCCATCCGCACGCTGGAACTGGAGGGCAAGCAAGGCACGATGGGCGTGGGCAGCGGCATCGTCATCGACTCCGATGCGGCCTCCGAGTACCGCGAGTGCCTGCTGAAGGCGGAGTTCCTGACGCAGGCCGCTCCGCCTGACCAGTTTTCGCTGATCGAAACCATGCTGTGGGAGGATGGTTACCCGCTCCTGGATTTGCACCTGGATCGGCTCACGGATTCGGCCGCGTATTTCGGGTTTTCCTGCGACCGCGCGGCGGTGAAGGCGGCACTGGAAGCGCGCGCGCCTGAATTTGCGGATCATGGCCCGCGCCGGGTGCGCCTGCTGCTCGACTGCACCGGCGAACTCCGCATCACCGATGAGCCGCTGGCCGGGCGTATTCGAGATGCGCTGGTTGGGGGCCGACCATCAATCGATCGCATCGGCCGCGTCCGCCTCGCGGCAGAGCGCACCGATCCCATCGACCGGTTTCTTTTTCACAAGACCACCCACCGCCGGCTCTATGCCCGCGCCTTTGAAGAGGCAGTACGCGATGGCTTCGACGACGTGCTGTTCCTCAACCTTCGCGGCGAGGTTACCGAAGGGGCCATTAGCAATGTCTTCGTCGAGAAGGACGGCCGCTGGTTCACGCCGCCTGTCGAATGCGGTCTGCTCCCGGGCGTGTATCGGCGGTACCTGCTGGAAATGCGGCCCGAGATCAGAGAACGAGTGCTCTCAGAGGACGATCTGCGCAATGCGGACGGAATCTATCTGGCTAATGCGGTTCGCGGGTTGCGTAAAGTCATCCTTGCCGATCGCTGACTTCAGTGCAGCAGCAGCCCGACAACCGCCGACACAACCCCGGCCAGCGCGAAGGCCATGCCGAAGTACCAGTAGGCGCGGCTGCGCGTGAGCAGGGTGACAGACGTGATGACCAGCCCGATCTCGAGCAACGCTTCTGCAAGGTCAAAGTGGCCGGCACGCTTTTCCAGGTCATCCACCTGTACTTCCAAAGCCTCGGCCTCCTCCTGCTCGTCTTTGAGTTCGGCGGTCCACTTGGCCTGGTGGTCGGCGTAGGACTTCCTTATCGCTTCAGCGGCGGCGGGGTTCGAAACCGTGACCACGCTCAGCAGATCGGAGGTCAGTTCCGTGTCATTGGAACGGATCTTGTGAGCCTGGTAAAAGTTCCAGCGGTCGGCGGCCTTGCTCTGCGTCAGCACCGCTAGCGTGTGCGTGCGATGGCCGAGCACTGTGGTGACAGCCACCAGCACGGCCAGAACACTCATCGTGAAGGCGATGGGCCGCATCTCAGAGTCACGCGATCCGTGCTCCGCGTGCTCCTGCAATTCCCGAACTTTATCGGCGTCCATGTCCAAGTGAGAGATCCTCAACTACCCGCAGAGCTAGTGCTTCCACTTTCGATTGCGCCTCGAACTTGCTCGCTCCATAGGCAAGCACGCCGGGCAGGCTCTCGATCTCTGCAATCCACCGGCCGTCCTCTTCGCGATCAAAGACAATCTGGAGTTTCATGGCAAACACCGCCGCCTGAAAAGCGAAACCTGCTACCGCAAGTCTAAGCGAAGTCGACTACTTCCGCTTCCAGCGTACTCCGTCTTTTGAATCCTCGATCACGACGCCCTTGGCCGTGAGTTCGTTGCGAATCTGGTCGGCGCGCGCAAAATTGCGCTGCTTCTTGGCTTGCGTGCGCTCGGCCACCAGCGCTTCGACAGCGTCGTCGCTCAATGCCAGCCGCTCGCGGAGTTCCGGCGCTACGTCAGCCATGCGCCCAGCTTCCTCGGCCCAGGCCAGCGCCCGGCGCGTGGGCTCGGCATCGTCATCGCGCATCACGTCGAAGACGGCATCGAAATCGCCCAGGACGCCCAGAATCGCATCGCGATCCCCGGCCAGCAACTGTCCCTGGTCCATGGCCGTGTTTCCCGCCCGCACCAGGTCGAAGATGGGAGCGCGCGCCTCGGCCGTGTTCAGGTCGTTGGCCAGCGCTGCCATGTAATTGGCCTGCGCCTTCTTTGCCAGCTCCTGCATGACTGGATTTTCACCGGCCGCGAGGCTCGACGAGGTCAGACGCTGATGGAACGTGCGCAGGCGGTCAATGGCGTTGGTCGCCTCCGTCAGCCCGTCGAAGGTGAAGTTGAGCTGATGCCCGTAGGGCACGCTGATGAGCGCCAGACGGATGGCGGAGGCCTTGTAGCCCTTCAGCAGCAGGTCGCGGAGCGTGTAGAAGTTGCCCTCGCTCTTTGACATCTTGCGGCCTTCGACCAGCAGGAAGCGCACGTGCATCCAGTGCCGAGCAAGCGGCTTGTGCGTTGCCGTCTCGCTCTGCGCAATCTCGTTCTCGTGATGCGGGAAACATCAGGTCTTCGCCGCCGGCGTGCAGGTCGAAGCTCTCGCCCAGGTACTCCATCGACATGGCCGAGCACTCCAGGTGCCAGCCCGGCCGCCCGCGCCCAATGGCCGTATCCCACGCCGTCTCGCCGGGCTTGACCGCCTTCCACAGAGCAAAGTCGCGCGCTGAATCCTTTTCGTACTCGTCCACGTCCACGCGCGCGCCGTCTTCCATGCCGCTCAGGTCTTTCTTGCTCAGCTTGCCGTACTCGGGGAACGCGGCCAGCCGGAAATACCAGCTTCCATCCTCGGTTTTGTACGCAGCGTTGTCGGCGGCCAGCTTCTCCACCAGCTCCACCATGCGCGGAATGTGCTCGGTGGCGCGGGGAAGCTCCTCCGGACGTTGGACCTTTAATGCCTCCAGGTCCTCATAGAAAGCCTGCTCGTATTTGGCCGTGTATTCGCCAATGGGGATTCCGGCCTCGCCCGCATTCCGGATGATCTTGTCGTCCACATCGGTGATATTCATGACGTGGCGCACCGGTGTGCCGGTCAGCAGCAGAAAACGGCGCAGCACGTCCACGTGGAGGAAGGTGCGGAAGTTGCCGATATGGCCGTAGTCGTAAACGGTTGGACCGCACGCGTACATGCGCAGCGCCTTGCCGTCAGCGGGGGCGAGCGGCTCGACTTGTCCGGTCAGAGTGTTGAAAAGGCGGAGGGTCATCGCTGGAGGGTCGCGCTCATGCAGTGGTTCAGGTGGCCTAAATTACGGCTTTTCTGATTTTAGCAGCGGGATATTGGAGCTCGCGCCAATGATGGCGGTTCGAGGATTTTGAGGGGTGCGGGCTTTACGCGCTGGAGGCCGCGCCCCCAAACCTTTCCGTCACATAGCGCATGGCCTCCTGCGGCGTGGCAATCGCACCTTCCAACTGAGCGTCTTCCACGGCGGTCAGCATCTCCTTGAACCGCGGCCCAGGCGTGTAGCCAGCGGCGATCAAGTCGCTGCCGGTGACGAGCGGGCGCGGCCGGACGGTCTCTTCCGGCATCTCGGCGCGGCGCTCGCGGACGAAGTTGTAGATCTCGAGATTGCCGTGGGCAGCCATCACGTCCATGCGGTGCAGGGCCAGGTGCTCGTCGAAGTTGTCGAGCCGGAAAAACCGCTTGAGTGTCGATGCCTTCATCCGCGGCGCGTCGGCAAAGCGCATGTGGTTCTCAATCAGCGCGAGGATCTGGCGGGTTTCATCGTTCGAAAAGCGGAAGCGGCGGCAGATTTCGGCGCCCATGGCCACGCCGATCTCTACATGCCCGTCAAAGCGAATGCGGTCGGGAGCGCGGCGGAAGGTAGGCGGCTTGCCTACGTCGTGGAGCAGCGCGCCCCAGGCCAGGGTTGCAGCGCATGCCTCCGGAAGCTGGTCCAGGAGCAATAGCGTATGCACCCACACGTCGCCTTCGGGATGGAACTGCGGCGGCTGTTCCACGCCCTTCATGCGCGCCACCTCGGGCAGCACTTCGACCAGCAGGCCGGTTTCATCGAGCAATTCAAAAGCCCGCCGGGCATGGCCTTCGGTGAGCATCTTGGTGAGCTCATCGCGAATGCGCTCGCGGCTTACGGCGTGGATACGGGAAGCCAGGGCGCGGATGGCGCGGCGGGTTTCCGCTTCCAGCTCGAAGCCGAATCGCGCGGCGAAGCGGACGGCACGCAGCATGCGCAGATGGTCTTCCTCAAAGCGCAGCTCGGCGCGACCAATGGCGCGGACGAGCCCGGCATCGAGATCGGCGAGCCCGCCGACATAATCCAACACGGCGGCGCGAATCTTGCTTCCTTCAAGGGCTAAAGACCCGGATATTCTAAAGCCCGTACCCTTCACCTCGGCGAATTCCGCGACATCCAACAGCAGACCATTGATGGTGAAGTCGCGGCGCCGCACATCCTCTTCGGCGCTCAGCGTATAGCGCACAGCGTCGGGGTGGCGTCCGTCGGAGTAAACTCCGTCCGAGCGGAAAGTCGCCACTTCCGTGGACTTCTCGCCCTCGAATCCTTCGGAGCAGTGTTCAGGCGATTCAACCCGACTGCAGGTGGCGACGAGCACCACCCCAAAATGCGCGCCCACGGCAAAGGTGCGTGGAAACATCTTCAATACGACGTCCGGCGTAGCGCTGGTGGCCACGTCGTAGTCCACCGGCTCGCGGCCCAGCACCAGGTCGCGCACGCACCCGCCGGCGAGGTAAGCCTCGTAACCTTCCGCACGCAGCTTCTGTACGATGGCGAAGGCAGCTCCGAATTCGCGCGAGGCGGGCAACATGGCTGATCCCATTGTCGCTCCCGCATGTCGCACAGGCCAGTTCCGCACAGCCAGCTCCGCGAACGCCGCTAAACTGGAATTATGCCTCGCTCCGGCCTCATCCTCGGCATCGAAACCTCCTGCGATGAGACCGCCGCGGCGATTGTAGAGCGCGGAGAGCAGACGCTGGCCTCGGTGGTGGCCTCGCAGATTGCCACCCACGCGCGCTACGGCGGCGTAGTGCCGGAACTGGCCAGCCGCGAACACCTGCGTGCCATTGTGCCGGTGGTGCGGGCGGCCATGTCCGAAGCGGGCGTGACGTTCGCCGATCTCGATGCCATTGCCGTCACCTGCGGCCCCGGATTGGCGGGCGCGCTGCTGGTGGGTATTACTTATGCCAAGGCATTGGCTTTCGCACAGGGGCTGCCGCTCATTGCAGTGAATCATCTTGAAGGGCACATCCACGCGGTGCTTCTCAATGAACGCGAAGAGCGGCTGGCGAAGGACCTTGGTCTCCCACCCTTTCGGCGAGAAGCCGCCGAAAGGATGGGGCACCCTGAAGCTATGAAGGGTACGGGCTTCAGCCCGTACATCGGCCAGCCCAAAGAAGAGGGGGCTTTAGCCCCTGTGGCGGATTGCGACGAGCCCGCCCTCGCTCTGGTCGCGTCCGGCGGGCACACGCACCTTTACTGGGCGCGGCCTGCGCATGGAGTTTGGCAGTACACGCTGGTGGGCCGCACGGTAGACGATGCGGCCGGCGAGGCCTACGACAAGGTGGCCAAGCTGCTTGGCCTCGGTTATCCCGGCGGCCCGTGGATCGATGGGCTGGCCCGCTTCGGCAATCCCCAGGCCGTGCCGTTTGCCTTTGCGCAGATCAAGACCAAGGTCCACCTCGGCGGTAAGCCGGCACGGACCAAGGCTGCAAAGACCGCTCCCATTTCCGCGCTCGATCCGCACTTTCTGTTTTCGTTTTCCGGCATCAAGACCGCGGTGTTGCGCTATGTGGAACTGCACGGCCTGCGCGCAGAGGCCGAGGCCCGCGTGAAGCAGATGGCCGCACAACTCAAGTTGCCGCTGACCCGCGACGAAGCCCTGGCGCTCTGCCCGCAGCCGACGCTCGACCTCATCGCCAGCTTTCAACGTGCGGTCGTTGGCGACCTGATGAAGAAGACATTTGCCGCGGCCGAAGCACTGGGCGCCGGGCGCATCCTGGTCACCGGCGGTGTGGCGGCGAACCGCGAACTGCGCCAGCGTTTTACCGCCGAGGCCACACGACGCGGCCTGCGCATCGCGTTTCCCACCCACGCGCTTTCCACTGACAATGCCGCGATGATTGCCGCTGCCGCCTGGCCGCGGTTGCAGGCCGGCGAGTTTGCGCCACCGGAGTTGAGCGCCGACCCCTCGCTCGCGCTGTGACTTTCGCGGTGCTTTTCTACTGCGCCTGCGGCGGCGTCTGCGCCGGTGCGGCCTGCGGCTGAGGCGGCGGCGCCGGCGCGCGGGCAGGTGGCTGCAGCACAAAGCCCTTGCGTACCAAGGCGAATCCCGCCTGCGGCAACTCGGCCTGCAGAAGCTGATTGTCGGGCCCGGAGAAGAGCTCAGTCTGTGCGCTGGCGATCGTCGCTACCAGGTGGTGCACGGCGATGGCCTTTCCGTTCAGCGTGCCGTGCATGTCGGCATAGGTGGCAAGCCGCACCGGCACAACCGAGCCCGCCTTCTTGGGAATAATTGCCCACAGATCGCGGCTGTTCTGTTCAATCGCCAACGTCAACAGCGTCTCCAATGCGCCGGGATCGAAGTCCGGGATAAACACCGCACCGGAATGCTCAGCCAGCGGAGTTGTGGTGCTGCGCCCGTTGGCCGAGATGTTCAGGAGAAGTTTTCCGGTGTTCTGTCTGACGACCGCCGTCACCGCCGAGCCATTCACGGTTGCGCTCAGCGACACGTGGCGCAGATGGTTGGCGGACGTAAGCTTTTCATCTTTGGAGAGCGCGTAGTTCAGTCCCTGCATGACCACGCGTACCAGCGATGTGGAGGTGTAACCCTGCGACGAGGAAATGAACCTGTAGCTGGCCGTACCCACGGGATGCCCGTGTTGCGCGATCTCAAAGCTGGCAGACTGGCTACGCGCGGCCGGCGAAAGAACAAAGGCTAAAACAGCAGCAAAAACAACGGACCAAGAACGCACAGTTTCTTTTTCTCCCAAACATTAGACGGAAAAAGCGGAAAAGGGACGCAAGGACCGAGGGACAAAGGGACAAAGGGACAAGGGGCCGAGGGGCCGAGGGACCAAGGGAACGAGGGAACAAGGGACCAAGACTACAAGACAGTCCGTGCGGCCAGCGAGGGTCGGAGTCTTTCCACATCAAATTGCTAGCCTGCTCTGTGCTTGCTTGTTCCCTTTGTCTCTCGTTCCCTTGTTCCCTGTCTTATATCATTTCCAATACGGGCCTCATTCCATCCCGGAGCGCCAATCACGCGATGACCACGGCCCCCACTCACACGGGCGAACCCACCTCCCAGCTGCGCAAGAGCATGGGCTTCTGGGATGTGCTGCTCTTCAACATCGCCACCGTGCTGGGCCCGCGCTGGATTGCCGCCGCCGGCCACAACGGCACCTCATCCATCAGCCTGTGGGTGCTGGCGGCGGTGTTTTTCTTTGTGCCCGGCGCACTGGTTATCAACGAGCTGTCGTCGCGCTTTCCTGAGGAGGGCGGTCTTTACGCGTGGGCGCGCGATGCCTTCGGGCCGTTCCATGGCTTTATCGCCGGCTGGACATATTGGATTTACACCGTCTTCTATTTCCCAGGGCTGCTGCTGGCCAGCGCGTCCATGGCGGCTTACATAGCCGGCAGCCACGGCGCCGCCCTCGCACAGAACCGGGCGTTTCAGATCTGGGTTTCGCTGGGGTTGCTGCTGGTGGCCGTGGTGCTGAACATCATCGGTCTGAACGTGGGCAAATGGCTGCAGAACGCAGGCGGCGTGGGCACCTATGTGCCGCTGCTCATCCTGGCCGGCGTGGCCGCGGTGGTCTGCCTGCATCATGGTTCGGTTACGCACTTCACGGTGCGCAACATGCTGCCCACGTGGAACTGGGACACGGTGAACTTCTGGTCGCAGATCGCCTTTGCGTTCACTGGGCTGGAACTGGTCTCGGCCATGAGCGAAGAGGTGCGCGATCCGCGGCGCACGCTACCCCGCGCAGTCTTCGGCGCCGGTGCGCTCATCGCGCTCATGTACATTGCCGGAACATTTGCCGTGCTGGCGCTGTCGCCGGCCGCCGATCTCGATCCGCAGAGCGGCGTCTTTCACGCCATTGCCATCGGGTCGGCGGCGCTGCGCATCGGCATTCTTGGCATCATCGCCGCCGTGCTGGTCACGGTGGGCAATGCGGGCGGCGTGGGCTCAACGGTGGCGGGCATCGCGCGCGTCCCCTTCATGGTTGGCATCGATCGCTACCTGCCCGCGGCCTTTGGCAAAATCCATCCCAAATGGAAGACGCCGTATATTTCCATTCTGGTGCAGGCCGTTGCTTCGGGCGCGATTCTGCTCGTGAGCCAGATCAACGACACCACGCGCGGAGCCTACCAGTTCCTCATCGACGCGGCCATTATCCTCTACTTCATTCCGTTCTTGTACATGTTCGCGGCGATCATCAAGCTGGCACACCGGCCCGATCGCAAGGACAATCCGCACGCCGTACTGGTTCCCGGCGGAACTGCGGGCGTGTGGATCTGCGGCGGCCTGGGATTTCTGGTGGTGCTCATCGGGATCCTGGTTTCGCTGGTGCCACCGGGAGACTCCTCCAGCAAACTCGGATTTGAATTGAAGCTGGTGGGCGGCACCATCGCCTCCATCCTGCTGGGCCTGGTCCTGTACTGGCGCGGGGCGCGAGCCAAGGCAAGTTGAAAAACGTCCCTGTGCCGGGGTAAGTGCACAGTGCAGAGCGTGTGCAGCACGCATCTGAAATCAGGCAGATTTTTTCTGCCGCCGACTTCCAGCTGACGCATCGAAATCAACGATACTGGTGTCCTTCTTGCTTCCGGCGCCTTCGAACTGCAAAGCGCAGCGCACCATATACGCGGAGCGAGTAAGCCGTGCCGCCCGCGCGCGACGATCGATCTCTGCAATCTGGCTTTCGCGAGCCGTGATGTTAATGCGGACAGTTCTCTCCACTTCCTGAACTTCCACCAGGAACGCAACCGCCCCTTTCATCGCCGGGTCGCCGCGCAGGCTGTCCAGCGTGGAGGGATCAGGAATCGCTTCTCCATCTTCCCGCATCCCCGCAATATGGAAAGAGAGTGCCTCGGCCGCCATCCGGCGAGCTTCCTCAAGGGTGGAACCCGCGGTGACGCACCCCGGGAAGTCGGGAAAGCTCACGCCGTAATCGGATTTTGGATCCTTGTGCAGATAAGCGATGTACTCCATACGCAGCCCCCTCAGCGAAGCTTGAGCCCTGCTTGCTTTTCGATCGACAAGATGGTTCCAAGCGGGAGATCTCTCCGCGGTGAAGGTACCGTAACGCGCCCCGGCTTGGTCGGGTGCTTAAACTGCTTGTGGCTCCCTGCCTGCGCTACTTCAAACCATCCGTCGGCTTTCAGCTTCCTGATGATTTCCCGGCTGCCCACGCGTGCCCGCTTCCTGGACTCAGCACATTTATACACATTTAATACACACACGACAAGCCGGAAATAGTCTGACCCCATTCGCGCCCACGTACACTAGCCCGAGATGATTTTGTCCCTTCTTTTTGCCGCGACGTTGCCCGTGTCCTCCAGTCCGCTTGCTCACTGGCAGGTGGCGGCAGGCTATCTCGTCTTCGCGGTCAGCTACCTGGTCTTCGCGCTCGGCAAGCTGCCGGGCATGAAAATCGATCGGCCGGGGATGGCGATCATCGGCGCCGTGCTCATGGTGGCCTTCGGGGTGGTCAGCGCGCAGCAGGCGCTCGGCTCCATCGACTTCGCCACGCTCGTGCTGCTCTTCTCGATGATGCTGGTGGTCGGTTGCCTGCGCCTCGCGGGCTTCTTCGACTGGATCACCGACCACCTTGTCGCGCGCCTCACGCCGCGCAATCTGCTGCCGGCCACCATCTTTATCACCGGCGTTCTTGCGGCATTTTTTGTCAACGACATCATCTGCCTGGTGATGGTTCCCTTCGCGCTCACCGCCGCGCGGCGCATGGAGCTGAAACCGCTGCCCTATCTGCTGGCGGTGGCCACGGCTTCGAACATCGGCAGCGTGGCCACCATCACCGGCAATCCGCAGAACATGCTCATTGGCTCGTACTCCGGGCTCAGCTACAGGTACTTCCTCGCGCATCTAGGTCCGGTCGCCCTGGTCGGGCTGCTCATCGACTGGCTGCTCATCCGCTGGCTCTGCGGGATGGAGCGCGCTCCCGCTCAGGCCGGCGCCGCGTCCGAAGCGCGGCCGCATATCCATCTGCGCGACCTGCGCAAGCCGGCCATTGTGATCGCACTGGTGCTGGGCGGTTTTCTGGGCGGTGTGCCGCCGGCCATGATGGCCGCCATTGGCGCGGCCCTCATGCTCATCACGCGCACCCGCGAGCCGCGCCTGGTCTACGACGAAGTGGACTGGGGCCTGCTGGTCTTTTTTGTAGGCCTGTTCCTCATCGTCGGAGGAGCAGAGCGGGCCGGCCTCAATCATGATTTATCTGAGCTGGCCTCACGTCTGAACCTCCAGGATGTGGGCATCTTCACCGGCGTCACCGCGCTGTTTTCGAATATCGTCAGCAACGTGCCTGCCGTCATGCTTCTCAAGTCGGTTGTGCCCTCGTTCCACAATCCACGCAGCGGCTGGATGGTGCTCTCGATGGCCAGCACCCTGGCCGGCAACCTCACCATCACCGGCTCGGTGGCCAACCTGATCGTGGTAGAACGCGCGCGCGACGAGGTCCACATCGGCTTCTGGGACTATTCGCGTGTAGGCATTCCGGTATACACTGCTCACGCTGGCTGTAGGTTGGGCATGGTTGAGCTGGATGCCTTGAAAGCAAGGGACTCGGGACCAGGTCCCCGACCGCATGAATTCGTACTTTTGGCTTCCGTGGTTTCCCACCCTTTCGCCAGAGAAAAGGCGAAAGGATGGGGCACGGAATTGGTACAAAATTAAGCGGTCAAAGACCTAGTGCTGTGACTGTGTGGTTTCGTGCTTTCCCATGTCTCAAAATCGAGATCTCCACCCCGCGAACGAAGACCTGTTCGCGGGGGCCCCGGACCTGGGGCACCCAGGTTCAAAGGCTCAATTACAAAATCACGTGGTTTAGAGAAAGGACAACCGCGGATGCTTTCAGCCCATTCACTTTATTCAGAGCGCCGGGATGACAGCGATTGATTCTAGTCCCTAGTCCCGAGTCCCTCAGTCCCTGCCTTTTGCCTTTCCGGCTGGAATTTCGTACCTTAGTTGCGGAAGGGTTTCCCGTGCTGCGGGTACTGGCTCGTCCAGGCGGTGCATTCCGTCTTAAAATAAACCTGTAGCGTCATTCCGGCGGTCCGGGAAGCTATTCTTATCCGCAGACGCGGATACCGTCGATTCAGGCAGCTGTCCCCGGCCGGCTGCTGATTGGACTTTTAGGGTTCTGCCATGGGCCTTGCCTTGGCCACTCCCTCGTCCCAACGGACAGAAAAGGATTTACTTTGAGCGCAATGTGGAAACCCAGCCAGACCGGATCAGTTAGCCCGAACCCCACCCCAGAACCGCCACGGCCAGCTACTCCGGCTCCGACGGTGGAACCGCCCGCCCGCGCGCAGCACACGCAACAGCAGTCTGCCAGCAACGCCGAGCAGGCCACCATCGGAAAGGGTCTGTTCATCAAGGGCGAGATCTCCGGTTCCGAGTCGCTGTTCGTCGACGGCAAGATCGAGGGCAGCATCAACCTTCCCGGCAACCGTGTTACGGTGGGCCGCAACGGCCAGGTGGCCGCCAATATCATCGCCCGCGAGGTGGTGATTCTGGGCAAGATCCGGGGCAACGTATCGGCTACCGACCGTGTCGACATCCGTGCCGAGGGCGCTCTGAACGGCGATGTGGCTGCTGCGCGCATCAGCATCGAAGATGGCGCGTTCTTCAAGGGCGGCATCGACATCAAGAAAGGCGACGGCAAGTCGGTGTCCAGCAACGCGTCTGCCGCGCCCGAGCCCGCCAAAGTCGGCTAAACCCAGCTTTCAGGGATCAGGTTTCAGAGATCAGTTCTGCCCTCGAGGCAATGACGCGGTTTGCTGAAACCTGAACGCTGAAATCTTTCCCGATTCCTGTGCCGAGGGGCGTGTTGCGCCTCCACTACGCGCGGCGCAGTCCCAGCCGTTTCATCGCCACGCGCGGCAACGCCGATCCGGTCTTTTCCAGCACAATCTTGATCAGCGGCAGCCACACGGCCGTTCCGGTAACCGCCATGGCCAGATCGGCCAGGCGAGACGCGTGCGCCGGATGCCCTGCGTGCGCATGCACCAGCAACGCGCCCACTCCCCGCACCACCAGCCACGCTGCTACCCCTGCTGCCACTGCCGCAGCCAGGCAGCGGCCCAGCTCCGCGTAATCCAGGCTGGCCAGCGAAACCATTTGCCGTTTATGCAACAGCACCGCGATGCTGAGCGTCTGCAAGGCAATGCCGATGTCAGAGGCCATCGCCAGGCCCATGGCGCCATGGAGGCGGAAGAGTGCGGCGTAGATGGACAGTGAGACAGCCGTGACCACCGTTCCGGCGATCATGGGCACCAGCGTGTTGCCGGCGGCGTAGAAGGCGCGCGCATAGATGGCTTGCGCCGACCACAGAAACAAGGAGACAGAGAAGACGGCGAAGTAGGTGGCGCACTCCTGCGCATCGTGAGCAGAGAACCGCCCGCCGGTGAACACGAGATCGATGAGCGGCGCTCCCAGGGCGATCATGCCGGAAGCGGCGAGCAGGCCCAGCGCAGCCACGCGCGAAACCGAATCAGCCACGCTGGTGGCGAACTCGTAGCGGCGGTCCTGGGTCCACAGGCTGGCGAAAAACGGCAGCGAAGCCGCGCCGGCAGCCTGCGCCAGCATGGCCATGGGCGCCTGGAAGAGCTGCTTGGCGTAGCTCATTAGCGAAACCGCGCCGCCGACCTTGGACGCAAAGTGGGCGATGATCCAGCTATCGGCAGTAACCAGCGAGACGCCCGCCATCAACGGCAGCGAGAGCCGCACCCATTCGCGCAACCCCTCATCGTGCCAGTCGAGTAGCGCGCGATAGTGCACGCCGGCGCGGCGCGCGAAAAACCAGTTGAGCAAAAAGGGCCCGCAGAACGCGCCGCCAACCGTGCCGATGGCCAGCGAGGAAATACCGATGCGCTTGACCAACAGCAGCCCGCCGACGATCGTGCCCATTCCATAAATGAGAGGCGCCAGGGCCTGAATGCTGAACTGCTTGCGCACCAGCAACACCGCGCCAAAGACTCCGCCCGCGAAAAAGCACAACTGCGCCGGCAGCAGGATGCGCGTGAGCTTGATACACAGGGCCGCCGTATGCGGATCAAAGCCGTCGAACCACCAGTGCACGTAGAAAGGCGCAAGGATCTCGGCCAGCACAATGGCCACGCCCAGCACCAGGTACATGGTGGTGAGAATGACGGAGAGCGAGCGCTCCGCCTCGGCCTCGCGCCCGGCCTCGCGATAGCGTGTAAGGATGGTGACAAAAGTGATGGAGGCCGCGCCGCCGACCAGGAAGTAGGAGATCATGTCGGGCAGCACGAAGGCGGCGTTGAAGGCATCGGCCGCCACCCCGCGCCCGAAGAGCCAGACAATGTACTTGACCCGCACCAGGCCGATGATCCGCGACAGGAAGGTGGAGACCATCAACACCACGGTCGCCGAGAAGACGCTGTGGGCGTGCGAGGGGTGCAGCAGGCGCAGCCCGCGCGACCACCACGACCGCGCGTGCCCCCCTTGCGAGTCCTCCGCTGGTTGAGTTGAAGACGATCCGGCCACTTGAGTCGATTTTACCGGTGCGGGAGCAGCAGGTGGATGCGTCTTTCGGGCGATTTCGGGCCACGACTCCGGAATTTGCCGCTTCAGCTCGATTCCAGGTGGGCCAGATAATCCGCGGGCGATAACACCGTGACCCCACCGCGCGCAGGTTTGGGAAAGTGCTTTAGATTGCCCGAAACCAGCCAAGCTCCAGAGGCCTTGGCCAAAGCAAGAAAGGGTGCATCGCCGGGATCGGGAAGCGGCCGAGGCCAAGAGGCGGGATCGGAGAGCTGCAGACTCTCCGCTATCACAAATTCAAGCCAGAGCGGCGGAAAACCGTAGGGGCGAAATTTCTCGCGCCGCACGACTTCGCGATATTCCGCCACCACCGACGGGCAGGTAACGGCCTGCACCTGGCCTTCCAGCACCCAATCCATTACCAGTTTCGCCGGCGGGCTTCCAGCCTTGATCGCTGCGGAGACGATGACGTTCGTATCCAGAACCGCCAGCCTCATCCTGTCGTCCGCCGGCCGCGGAGTGCACGCGAAGCCTGGACCTCCAGGTCGATTTCTGGCCCGGATACCTGGTCGCCGTCGAACTTCTCCGCCAGCTTCCAGTTTTGCCGCAGGCTGGCTTTAGCCATCGCCCGCCGCAACTCCTTGTCTTCCGCTGCCACATCGCCCATGACGGGGACCAGAAAAAATGCCGGTCCCTGCTGGCCTGCCAGCAGCACGGTTTCTCCGGCCGGCACGGCTTTCAGGGCCTTCGCACCGCGAGTACGGAACTCTCTCAATGAAACCTGGCGCACTCCGCACCTCCTCCTTCAGTGTAGCCGAAATGGCTACGCCGACCAAAGCCTCGACATCCTCGCTTTCCGCATCTACGCGCGTATCCTGTTTCCCAGGAGAACACTGCGTGCGGCGGACATTTGGATGGTTTTGTGTGGTTCTTCTGCTGGCCGGAGCGGCCGGCGCTTCTTCACAGGCAGGACCCGCCTTGGTCAAAGCGGTGGCGAGCCGTGGCGGCTTCACGCTTCCGCCTCCTCCCGACGTCGACACCCAGCCGGTCACCGACAACTATGCCGGCACCAAGGTCACTGACGACTACCGCTGGCTCGAAGACGCCAATAGCACCGATACCACAACCTTCATCGACGAAGAGAATGCCTACACGGCGCGTTACATGCAGGACGCGCGGATTCGCCCCCAGGTGGTCGATGCGCTTGAGAATCTGGAACAGGTGACAGTCTGGTCGGTTCCCATCCAGCGCGGTGACGACCTGTTTTTCGAAAAGCGCCTGGCCGGTGAAGACCAGGCGGCTATCTATGTGCGCCACGCCTGGACCGGTCCGGCGTCACAGGCAAAAGACAAGCTGCTGGTCGATCCGGCCCAGCTCAGCCGCGATCCCAACACGTCCATCCAGCTCGACGGCGTTTCCCGCGATGGCTCGATGATCGCCTACGGCGTTCGTGAAGGCGGCGCCGACGAAACTACCGTGCAGTTCTACAACGTGAAGACCGGCAAGACGCTTTTCGATGTGCTGCCCAGCGCGATCCACTTCTCGGTCGTCTTTACGCCCGACCGCAGCGGCGTGTTTTATACGCGCACCGACGCCAAAGGCACGCTGGTTTACCAGCACACCTTTGGAACCCGTGTCTTTCGCGACAAGCTTGTCTTCGGCAATGAGTTTCGCGGCGAACAGCTTGGGGCCACTGACCTGATCTACGCCTGGGTCACCGACGACGCGCATTACCTGGTGCTTCACATCGATCGGGGCGCGCCGGCCAAGAGGGTCGACATCGTCTACCGTGACCTGACCAAGCCTAACTCCTACTTCGACGTGCTTACCTGGGGAATTGAATCGCGCTTCTCCGCGGCCTACGACAAGGGCTCGTGGTACGTGAAGACCGACTACAAATCGCCCAACGGCCGCATTCTGAAGGCCTACCCCGGCATCATGCCCGAGGCCTGGGACACGATTGTGCCCGAGACCCAGGATGCCATCCAGGGATTTTCAATCGTCGGTCACAAGCTGTTCGTTCAGCGGCTGCATGACGTGAAGACCGAAACCAGCATTTACACGCTCGAAGGAAAGCCGGCAGGAACAATCGACTACGGAGGTATCGGCACAGCCAGCGGCGTCACCGGCCGCACCACCGATCGCTACGGCTTTTATAACTTCCAGTCGTTCATCGTGCCTCCCTCCATCTACCGCATCGATTCCGTGACCGGCCGCCGCGAGCTCTTCGAGAAAGACAAAATCCCCTTCGATGGCAGCCAATTCGAGCTGCAGCAGGTCTTCTACACGTCGAAGGACGGCACCAAAATCCCCATGTTCATCGCCGGCAAAAAGGGCCTGAAGCAGGACGGCACAGAACGCCTGCTCATGACCGGCTACGGAGGCTTTAACCTGAGCGAGACGCCGTATTGGAGCCCCGCATTTGCCTGGTGGCTCGAGCAGGGGGGCTGGTTTGCGCTGCCCAACCTGCGCGGTGGCGGCGAGTATGGCGAGAAATGGCACGAGGCGGGCATGTTCGAGCACAAGCAGAACGTCTTCGACGACTTTTTTGCCGCCGCCGATTACCTGATCAAGAACAAGTACACCTCGCCTGAGCACTTTGCCATTACCGGCCGATCGAATGGCGGATTGCTGATGGGCGCAGCCATCACCCAGCAGCCACAGTTGTTTTCGGCAGTGGTCTGCGGTTATCCGCTGCTCGACATGCTGCGCTACCAGAAGTTCGAAAAGGGCGCGTACTGGATCACCGAGTACGGCTCCTCGGACAACGAAAAGCAGTTCCCTTATCTGCTCAAATACTCGCCTTATCAGAACGTGAAGAAAGGCGCGGCCTTTCCCGCGGTGTTGTTCTTCACCGGCTCCAGCGACACGCGCGTCGACCCGCTGCACGCGCGCAAGATGACGGCGCTGATGCAGGCAGACTCATCCAGCGGCCGGCCCATCCTGCTGCACTACAGCCTTTCCGGCGGACACTCCGCCGGCGTCGGCGTGGAGCAGAAGATTCAAGACGACGCGGACCAGCTAACCTTTCTGTGGACCGAGACGGGCAATCCGGCCCCGGCAAAGAGAAAGGTACAGGTTTTTCCCGCCCAGTGACGTGCGGACGTCTTTTTTCTGCAGAAAGGGTGGGAGAGCACGAGCCGGAGCCCGCCTTAGGTCAGCGGCTCCCGGAGCCTTTCCATCTCCTGGTCACGCTGGGCGATAGTGCGCAGGATCGCGCTCTTGATTTCACGAAGCGCGGGGTCGTCCGGCCTCAGCCTTTCCTCTTCCTGTAGCCGGTTGAGCGTTGATCGGAGCGCTCCCACCAGGACTGGCATATTCTTGCTATCGCTTCTCACATAAACCTCTAAGTTGAAGAGATCTTTAGCACCGAAGCCACATTTTTCGTGTGGCGAAACGGCCTGAACTTTACGATGCGGCGAAGGCATACCGGGTAACCTGCGCCGCTGCACCCTCCCGTTGCAAGGAGGGTTCCCTGCCAGCACGACAGGGACCATGGAGTAGCGCTCTTTTTCAAGGAAAGTCCGGCTTTGGGAAAAACCACAGGTCATTTTCCGGGGGTAATGTGATGACTCCGCATGGCCTCTCCGATAGAGAAAGTACGGGATGACCTCGTATTCCGGAGCTAGAATCGTCGCCTTGGTGGCTGCAAGCCTGCAGCCCGAATAGAGTTGCGGCCATCCCCCTAAAATCGACCTGCATCGAAACCAGGACTGCCTGAAAGGGAGGCAGTTTTGGCGTCGGGCCGCGAGGGCTAATGCCAACCAACGAAATGCCAGTCACCGCTTTCAAACCAATTCGAGTCAGTGAGGATCGAGAATACGCGCGGCTGTCGGCGTTGGCCTCGGCCGAGGTGCTGGATACCCAGCCTGAAACAAGCTTTGACGCGATCACCCGCCTGACGGCGGAATATTTCCGGGCCGACACCGTGCTGCTGGGATTTGCCGACGAAAGTCGCGTGTGGACCAAATCCTTCTGGGGCGAATCGGTGCGCGAACTGCCGCGCCGGGGCTCAATCTTCGACATGGTCCTGGCCGCAGATGGTCCGGTCATCGTGCCCAATCTGGCCTCTGACCCGCGCTTTGAAAACCGCCAGATCATGCTCCACCGGCTGTACGTGGGAGCCTTTGCCAGCGTGCCGGTGCGGGCCGCGCAGGGAGAGATTCTGGGTTGCCTGACCATGTTTGGCGTGGAACCGCGCCGCCCCATGCCTGCCGATGAGCTGCGCATGCTGGAGAGCCTGGCCGAGATGGTGGCCAGCCAGTTGGAGCTGCGCCGCCTGCGCCGCATCGTCGACCGGCAGGGACCGCCTGCCCCGCGCCCGGCGCCGAAGAATGTTGCCGGCATCTGGCCGCGCCGTCCCGACCTGCGCCGCGCCCTCGACCAGGGTGAGTTCCGGCTTTTCTATCAGCCGGAGGTGGAGCTGTCGACGCGCAGGATTGTCGGCCTGGAGGCGCTCATTCGCTGGGCGCATCCCGAACGCGGCCTCATCCCGCCCATGGATTTCATTCCCGCCGCCGAAGAGTGCGGCATGATTCTGCCCATCGGCGATTGGGGGTTGGCTGAAGCCTGCAACCAGATTCAGAAGTGGTGCAGCGAAGATCTGCGTCACCGCTCGCTGCGCGTGTGCGTGAACCTGTCGGCGCGGCAGTTTGCCCGCGAAGGCCTGGCCGACCACGTGGAAGACCTGCTGCGGCGCTCCGGCGTCTCCAGCCGCCAGCTCGGCTTGGAGATGACGGAATCCAGCCTGATCCCCGACCCGCCCACCGCCATGGAAGTGCTGGGCGATCTGCGCAAGCTCGGCGTTTCCCTGCTCATGGACGACTTCGGAACTGGATACAGCTCGCTCAATCAGCTGCATCAACTCCCCTTCGACGTTCTCAAAATCGATCGCTCCTTCGTGTCGCGCATGACCGACGGCGACCAGCCGCTGCAGATCGTCCGCACGATCGTCGAGCTGGCGCGTGTGCTGGGCATGAACGTGGTGGCCGAAGGCGTTGAGACGCGCGCGCAATACGACCAGCTTCAGCAGTTGGGCTGCCGCTACGGTCAGGGCTACCTGTTTGCCAAGCCACTGCCGGCCGACGAAGTGACGCAACTGCTGCGTCTGCCCGGCCATGTGTTGCCGGAGCTGCCCGCGGCCATGCCAAACTGAGCCGCAAAATTTCGCCCCACTTTCCCATCGAGGAACAGAGCGCCGCGGCTTCCCGTTTCGAAATTCCGCCCTCGCGCAACCCTAAACCTTCCCTCACGCCGGCCGCGCAGCAACGCTATGCTGCGGCTATGCACCAGGACCAAGCAGCCCTCGATCCAGCAGCCAGCTCGGCGACCTTTGCCAGGCTGCTGGCTTCGCTGACTGCGCCGAAACAAAGTAGCTGGCCAACCTCAGGCGGCTTGCCCACCAATCTCGACGGTCTTGAGGACGACGTGGCTACGCTCAGCTACGAGCGGGCCCTGCAAGCCCACGCGCGCTACAAGCCAGCTATTGCAGATCCGGTAAGTGAGATCGAGCCGCCTCCATGCGCCATCTCCGAGGGCGTTGCCCCGGCCCCGCAGTCCCAGCCCAAGCCCGGCGGCAAGCGGGCCAGCGTCACGGTGCGCATGAGCGAGGGAGAGTGCGCGCAACTGCAGCAGCGCGCCGCGGAGGCCGGAATGACCGTTTCCGCGTACCTGCGCTCCTGCACCTTTGAAGCCGAATCGCTGCGTGCACAGGTGAAGCAGGCATTGGCGGAGCTTCGCGCGGCGCAAGCGGCGCCACGGCCAACCCGGCGCTTCTCCTGGCTGCAGCCCTCAAATCGCACTGTAGCCGCCCAACCATAACGCCCGCACATTGCCTTTTGACAGAATTTGGTCTTTCTCGTTCCCTTGTTCCCTCGGTGCCTTGGTCCCTGCCTTACTCCACTTCCAGCACCAGGCACTTCAGGTACTCCGTCTCAGGCAGGTTGAGGATCACCGGGTGATCGGGAGCGGCGCCGCGGCGCTCGAGCAGCCGTACGCGACGGCCCGCGTCGGCGGCCGCCGAGGCCACCGCGCCCTCAAGATCGGCCCAGCTCACGTGGTGCGAACAGGAGCACGTGACCAGCAGGCTACCGGGCTGCACCATTTTCAGCGCGCGCAGATTCAGCTCCTTGTAGCCGCGCAGCGCGCCTTCGACCGCGCGACGGGTTTTGGCGAAGGCGGGAGGGTCGAGCACGATGGCGTCGAAGCGTTCGGCGGCATCCGACCAATCGCGCAGGATGGCAAAGGCATCTCCTTCGACCCAGTCCACCTCGGGCGAACTCAGCCGCTCGGAGTTGGCTGCCAGATTTCGCTCGGCAACCTCGAGTGAGGCATGCGAAGCGTCGATGCCGGTGACGCGCCGGCAAACTTCAGCCAGATGCAGCGCGAAGCCGCCCTGGTAGCAGCAGACATCGAGAGCGCGCCCGCCATCCCGTCGGGCCAAGCCCATCCGCCGTGCCCAGTCGCGGGCGGCCGCGTAGTTCAGGCGCTGGTCGAGAAAGGCGCCGGTCTTCTGGCCTGCGCCGGCGTCGTAGTGGAAGACCAGGCCATTGAGGTGGAATTCTGTACTGGTGAGGGGCGCGGCGGAATCCGCGGCCCACAGCGGCTCGGCAGCGGCAGCGGGCAGGGATTCGAGCTCGCGAATGCGTGGATCGGGCCGTTCGAGAATCGCTGCTGGAGCAATCTCCGCACGCAGCACCCGGACGCAGGCTTTGGCAACTGCATCGCCGAGCAGTCCCTGAGTGAGCCGCTGGACAATGACCAGTGGGCCGTATTTGTCGATCACCAGACCCGGAAGCTCATCGGCCTCGCTGAAGCACAGACGGCAGGCGTCGGTCTCCGGCGAGAGCAGTGGCTTGCGCCGGGCGATCGCCCGCCGTAGACGCGTGGCCAGCAGCTCGATCCAGGCCGGCTCGTCGAGAGCCTCGCGCGAAACCAGGCGCAATGCGATTTGGGACGCGGGGCTGTAAAGCGCGGTGCCCAGCAGCAGGCCGCGGTTGTCGGCCACCGGAATCAGGTTCTTCCCAGATTCCGGAGGGGCAATTGCCTCGATGTCCGACGCGTAGACCCAGAGATGGCCGTTGCGAAGGCGGTCGGAGGCGCGGCGGCTGATCACAGCGCCGGGGGTTGGCGCGGCTCGATCGGCTTCGGGCGTTTGCTTCTGGGTTTGGTTCCGGGTTTTGCGCGCTTTCTCCATCCGCTTTAGTATCTCGCGGCGGCGTGATGAATGCGCGTTTCCATTTCCGAGCTGCAGTTCGGGTTCCGCTGCAGGCGGAGCCAGCAGCCCCAAGGCGGCTGGCCCTTCTGTCTACTTCGTTTGCAGCGTCTCCACGTAGCGCATGAGATTGTTGATCCGAAGTGCCGCAATATCATTGTTGGGGCTGTTGAGACGGTCGAGGTTGTCCAGCACCGGGCCCCAAACCGGCATTATTTTCGAGCCATGGCCTGGAGTCTCGACGCCATGCTGCAGTACTGCTTCCACGTGTCGAGCCGGATAAACTCCGTGATTGTCTCTGCTCAAGACGGTGAGGTCCGCTGGCGGGGTCTGGAGCGAGGCCGCTGTGGCTCCATGGCCGCGGCCATCCATGCCGTGACAGTTGGCGCAGTAGCTGGCGTACATTTGTTTGCCGTTGTTCGGCGGGGTACGGGGTACTGAAATGGTGATGATGGGCGGCTGTGCAAACGCAAGCGAGCCGCACAGCGCCGCTAGCGAAAGAAAAAAGGAAAAGCGCTTCAACATAACTTCCTCCCTTGGGCTTTTCAAAAAGTCCGAGAGGAGTATTAGGCTTCTTTTCCACAGGGGGAAGATGTGATCTGTGGACCTGGAGCAAGTGATCTGGAGCACATTGGCCCGGGGTTCGCGGCGGCGCCCTTCCTTTGTCCCTTGTTCCCAGCGGCAAATTCAGCGCGTTAAGCCCCCGCCTTAGCAGGCTGCGGAAAAACGAATCATGGATGATCGAATGACCGTAAAAGGATCCCTCAGGGGCTAAAGCCCATCTCGATTTGTTGGGCTTATTGGAAGCCGGGACTAAAGTCCCGGCCTACCAGTCCCGGCCTACCAGTCCCGGCCTACCAGTCGTGCCCTTGTTACAGAGCCCCACACGGAGAGTTTTTCTGCAGCCTGTTTTCAGCCCCTGCAGGGTCGCCCGTTTGCTGCGCGCGTGTACCCCTCAAGTGCAACAGGCTCACACCCTTGCGTTACCGACAGATAAGCTGCCAGGCAGTATATTCACAGGCGAGACCCACCATGGACCTTCTGCTGAATGCTGATCTTCTTGCCGCGCCGGCGCCCCTTGCGTCGCCGGACCGCAAGCCACGCACCGTTGCCGAAACCGGCGTGCGGGAGACGGTCCTTGAAAACATCGCGATCAAAAATCTGTACCTGCGCGGGCCGTTCACCATCTCCGATCTTGCCCGGCAGATGCGCCTTGGCTACGAAGTAGCGGAGCACCTCTTTTCGCGGCTGCGGAACAAGATGCTGGGCGAAGTGATCGGGCTCACGGGCACGGTGCCGGAGATTGCCATTACCTCGGGTGGGCGAACCCGGGCGCTGGAGTTGCTGGCGCAGAGCCAGTATGCAGGCCCCGCCCCAATTTCACTCGAGAGCTACGTGGCCCAGGTGCGACGGCAGAGCGGGCGCGGAGTTGCGGTGCGCCCGGCCGATATTCAGCGTGCCTTCTCCCATTTGATTTACGACGACGAAATCCTGGCGCAGTTCGGCGCCGCCCTTAACTCCAGTGCGCCGGTCTTTCTCTACGGCCCACCGGGCGTGGGCAAGAGCGCAGCTGCTGAAGCCATTTCGCGCGTCATGGCGGACAGTGAGGTCTGGATTCCGTATGCCGTGGAGATTGATGGACAAATCATCACCGTCTACGATCCGGTTCTCCATCGCGCGGTGGAGGGCGAAGTTGCCGGTGAGCACGACGAACGCTGGACCCGCTGCAAACGGCCGACGGTGATGGTGGGCGGCGAGTTGACGGTGGAGATGCTCGATCTGCAGTTCAATCCTCTGAGCCGCTACTACGATGGCCCGCCGCAAATGAAGGCCAACAACGGCGTGCTGGTGATCGACGACTTCGGACGGCAGCGCATTCAGCCGGAAGAACTGCTCAATCGCTGGGTGGTTCCGCTCGATCGCGGCATCGATTTCCTGAGCCTCGCGGGAGGCAGCAAGTTTCAGATTCCGTTTGAGATGCTGGTGGTGATTGCGTCGAACCTCGAGCCCGCCTCGCTATTCGACCCCGCATTTCTGCGCCGCATCCAGACCAAGATCAAGATCAGCGCGGCAACGGACGAGCAATTCTCCGCTATCTTCCGTCGCGTCGCCGCCGATCGTGGAATCGAGATTGATGAGAGCGTGTTGGGCGATCTCATCGTGACCATCCGCGAGGCACTGCACGAGGAGCTGCGCCCGTGCTATCCGCGCGACCTGGTGAACCAGGTGTGCTGGGCGGCACGCTATGAAGGCGTTCCGCCGAAGCTGGATCGCGTCTCGCTGCGCCGCGCCCTGAAGACGTACTTCGCAGCCCCGGCCTGACGCCGGCTCCAATCTTTGCGCCGGCAGTTGCTTTAGCGCTGCGGCGGATTTATCCTTCTTCTTCTGACTGCCTGTCGCGGCTCCTCTACGGGGGAGCCAGTCTTTTTTGATCAAATGTAGTTCCGGGTTACTGACAGTAGTTCCGGCCCGTCGCGGAGAAACCTATGGCCCTCCAACCTGTTACCTCCTCCAATGGCGCCTCGCTTAGCGCCGGCGGCCCACCCCAGGCTGCCCAATCCATTCCGGTGGTGCTGAATGGGCGCGTGCTCGAGCCCAACCGGCGCATCGCGCTCAACCTCGACTGGGTCGACCAGGTGCGCGTGAATACCAGCGCCGTGGAACGTCGGGCAGCCACGCATGTGACGCGCCGCACGGTGAAGAAAGAGACCCAGGCAGCGTGGCTGCTGCGCGCCATTGCCTGCATGGACCTGACCACGCTGAGCGGCGACGACTCCGCCGACCGCGTACGCCGGCTCTGCGCCAAGGCCCGCAACCCGCTTGCAACGCCATCTCGTCGAAGGCCTTGGTATTGAGGAGCTGCACCTGACCGTCGGCGCGGTCTGCGTCTATCACGCGTTTGTCGAAACCGCCGTGAAGGCGCTCGAAGGCTCCGGCATTCCTGTGGCCGCGGTATCGGCTGGATTTCCTGCTGGCCTGTCGCCGCTGGCCGAACGCGTCGCGGAGATGCATCGCAGCGTGGAAGCCGGAGCGTCCGAGATCGACATTGTCATTACCCGCGCGCATGTCTTCAACGGCGAGTGGCAGGCGCTCTACGACGAGGTTGCTGCATTCAAGGACGCAGCGGGGCCGGCGCATCTGAAAACGATTCTCGGCACCGGCGACCTGATGACGCTGCGCAACGTGGCGCGCGCCAGTTGGGTGGCCATGATGGCGGGCGCGGATTTCATCAAGACCTCCACCGGCAAGGAAGCTGTGAATGCCACGCTGCCCGTTTCGCTGGTCATGGTTCGCGCACTGCGCGATTACGCGGAGCGCACCGGGATGGCGGTGGGATTCAAGCCGGCGGGCGGCATTCGGACGGCGAAGCAATCGCTGGATTGGCTGGCGCTGATGAAGGACGAGTTGGGAAGGCCGTGGCTGGAGCCGTCGCTGTTCCGATTCGGAGCCAGCGGCATGCTGGGCGATATCGAGCGGCAACTGGAGCATTATCTGACTGGACAGGTATTCGGCGACGTACAGGCACCCGATCGCGTGAGAGGGCCTACAGATGGAACGAGAACCTGAGAGCAATTCCGATCAGAAATGGCTTGACACGGCCGAAGCGGATCTTCGATCCGCCCAGTGCAAGACGCTCATTTGGACGTCGTTATTTATTTCAACGATCGTCGCACACCTCTGCATTTCGGAACTTGCACCAAGGTCGGTCCAAATCGGCGCCGATCTACTGTGCATGGTGCTGGGGCTGATCTTCTTCATTAAGGGGGCGTCCTCGGCATCAGATGCGCAAGACGCCAAAGGGTTTTTGAAAAAATACCGCCGGGGTTCCGAAAACACAGTTCAAGGTAGTCATTGACGTGATTTGTCGCGCTCAGAGCTGAGCGCCAGGGAGCGAAGATGGGCAGCATAGCGGAAAAGTTCTACACCATGGAGTACGGCGCGGCGCCGGAAGATCCCAAAGAAGTCGTGCAGTGGCTCGATCGCCATCATCGCCGCTTTGGGGAGTTCATCGGCGGTGAGTGGGTGAACCCGGCCAGCGCCGACTATTATGACAACCAGCGATCCCTCCACCGGCGAAGTCCTCGCCCGGATCGCCCTTGGCAACAGAGCGGATGTGGACGCCGCCGTTGCCGCCGCGCGCAAGGCGCTGCCGGCGTGGCAAGCGCTCAGCGGTCACGAGCGCGCGCGCTATCTCTACGCGCTCGCCCGCCAGGTGCAGAAGCATTCGCGCCGGCTCGCCGTCCTCGAAACCATGGACAACGGCAAGCCCATCCGCGAGAGCCGCGACATCGATATTCCTCTCGTCGCCCGGCATTTCTATCATCATGCCGGCTGGGCGCAGTTGCTGGAGCAGGAGTTTCCGCAGTACACGGCCTGCGGCGTCGTCGGCCAGGTAATTCCGTGGAACTTTCCGCTGCTGATGTTTGCGTGGAAGGTGGCTCCGGCGCTGGCCGCGGGCAACACGGTGGTCATCAAGCCGGCCAAGTACACGCCGCTCACCGCGCTGGCCTTTGCCGAGCTGGCCATGGAAGTGGGCCTGCCGCCGGGCGTGCTGAACGTGCTCACCTGCGACGCGCGCAACGGGCAGGCGCTCGTCGAACATCCGGACGTGAATAAAGTCGCCTTCACCGGCTCAACCGAAGTGGGCCGCATCATTCGCAAGGCCACGGCGAATTCGACGAAGAAGCTCTCGCTCGAACTCGGCGGCAAATCGCCGTTCGTAGTCTTCGACGATGCCGATCTCGACTCCGCAGTCGAGGGCGTGGTGGATGCCATCTGGTTCAACCAGGGCCAGGTGTGCTGCGCGGGTTCGCGTCTGCTGGTGCAGGAGCGCGTGGCGGAAACGCTTTATACCAAGCTCCGCGCCCGCATGGAAACGCTGCGCGTAGGGCCGCCGCTCGACAAGGCGATCGACATTGGAGCGATTGTTTCGCCGGTGCAGCTTGAGTCGATCCGCAAGATGGTGGAGACAGGCGTGGCCGAGGGCGCGCGCTGCTGGCAGCCGGCGAATGCGATTGCCGGAAAAGGGCTGCTTCTTCCCGCCTACGCTGCTCACCGATGTGCATCCGGCGGCGACCGTCGTGCAGGAAGAGATCTTCGGGCCGGTGCTGGTGGCCATGACCTTCCGCACGCCGGCCGAAGCCGCGGAACTGGCCAACAACACAGTCTATGGCCTGGCCGCAAGCATCTGGACCGAGAACATCAACGTGGCGCTCGACCTCGCTTCGCAGGTGAAGGCGGGCGTGGTGTGGGTAAACTGCACCAACCAGTTCGACGCCGCATGCGGCTTTGGCGGCTATCGCGAGTCGGGCTACGGACGCGAAGGCGGACGCGAGGGCATGCTCGAATATCTGACGCCGAAGTGGCTGCACTCGCTGCCGGCTGCAGCGGCAAAGGCAAGATCCTTCGAAGCTCCCGATGAAGAAGGCGGCTTTACCCCCGCAAGCTCCCCAATCGACCGCACGGTGAAGCAATACATCGGCGGCAAGCAGGCGAGGCCCGACTCAGGCTACTCGTTTCCGGTGTATGGCCGCGAGGGCGAGTTGCTAGGCGAGGCGCCGCTGGGTAATCGCAAGGATATTCGCAACGCCGTGGAAGCCGCCCGCGGGGCGACAGGCTGGGCGCGCAGCAGCGCCCACAATCGCGCCCAGGTGCTCTACTACATGGCCGAAAACATGATCCAGCGACGCGATGAGATTGCAGCGCGGCTGGCCCGCGCCGTCGGAGAAGAGCAAGCTGCGGTAGAAGTCGATCTCAGCATCCAGCGCATCTTCAGCTACGCCGCGTGGGCCGACAAGTACGAAGGCGTGGTGCACAATCCACCGGGGCGCAACATCACCATCGCCATGCCGGAGCCGGTGGGCGTAGTTGGCATTCTCGCGCCCAGTGAAGCTCCTCTGCTGGGACTGCTCTCACTGGTGCTGCCGGCCATCGCGGTCGGCAACTCGGTCGTCGCCGTGCCGTCAGAGAACTACCCGCTCATCATCGGCGATGTGTATCAATTGCTCGACACCAGCGACTTGCCCGGCGGCGTGGTGAACCTGGTCGCAGGAAAGCCGATGGAGCTGGCCAAAACGCTGGCCGACCACGATGGCATTGAGGCGGTGTGGTGTTTCCGCAGCGACGAAGAAGCAACGCTGGTGCGGAACGCGTCCATTGGCAACATGAAGCAGGTGTGGACCAACGACGGCCACGAGTACGACTGGTTCAACCCCGCGCAGGCCGAGGGCCGCTGGTTCCTGCAGCACGCCACGCAGGTAAAGAACATCTGGGTCCCCTACGGCGAGTAGTCCGTGGGTCTATAGCTTCAACCTTGCAGGCGCAAAAAAGCCTCCGCTGCGTGGGCGGAGGCTTTGGCTTTCTTGTACCCTTATTCCCTGGTCCCTTGTTCCCTGCTTTTAAAGTCCTGCCGGCTTGGGGTTATCGCGATCGAACTTGGCTACCTGGATCTTTTTCGCCAGCCCCAACCGGGCAAGAATCCAAATGCCGTAAAAGTTGGGATCGAATTCGTACCACCTGAGCCCGTGACGTGCGCTTACCGGGTGCGCATGGTGGTTGTTGTGCCAACCTTCGCCGCCGGTCAGCAGGGCCACCCACCAGCTGTTGCGCGACTCATCGCGCGTCTGGAAACGGCGGCTACCCCACATGTGCGTGGCCGAGTTCACCAGCCACGTGGCGTGCAGGCCCAGCGTGACGCGCAGCAGCACTCCCCACAGCACCATGGCGATGCCGCTTACCGGTCCGCCGAAGTACCAGCCCAGGCTGAGCATCACGATGCCGCTGACGGTGATGGGCACCCAGTGGTACTTGCTCATCCACACGTGGAAACGGTCGCGGCTCAGGTCGGGCGAGTAGCGCGCCAGCACTTCAGTCTGGGAGTGCAGCGCCTCGCCAAAGAGGATCCAGCCGGTATGCGCCCACCATCCCCCTTCCTTAGGGGTATGCGGATCGCCTTCCTGATCACTCAACTGGTGATGGACCCGGTGCGTCGAGACCCAGAAAATGGGCCCGCCCTCAAGGGCAAGCGTGGCGCAGACAGTCATCGCGTACTCCACCCACTTGGGCACGCGGTAGCCGCGGTGGGTGAGGAGCCGGTGATAGCACATGCCGATGCCCACGTTGATGGCCAGCACGTAAAAAATGGCCATGACCAGCAGCCGCTGCCAGGAGAAGAAGAACAGGGCAGCCAGCGCTCCCACGTGGAACAGGATGACGACAGCCAGCGTGGGCGCGTTCAGTCCTGCGGGCACCGTGGCTGCGCGTCCCAGCCGGATTTGCTTGCGCGCAGGCACGGATGCGTGCCGCGAGCCCGGCAGTTGGTCGTCTGCCAGATCGTCCGGGGTGATGTCAGGGGTTGGGGCGGTCAGGGAAGATGCCATTCGGTCAGGAAGTCCTTCAAAAAGTGTCTGCGGGCCCACCTTATCCTTCAATTGTATAGGAGAGTCAGATCGGCAACCGCTTGATGCCGGGAATTTGGATGCCGCTTCCCGCGGAGCAGGAGAGGCGCTTGGCTACTCGGCGGGAGTGCCCCAGTAGCTGGGGCCGGTGGTGAAGATTTTGGTGGCCTGCCCACGCAGCACACGGTACAGGGCAAACTGCCGTTGGCTCTGGCCGCGCAGCTCGAAGAGCAACTCCCCGCGGTTGTCGGCCAGCGCGTCCACGGCGTCAATCAGCCGCATGCGCGGGGTCACGTCGAGGTGCGCGCCGTCGGTCACGTTTTTGAGCAACACCACCACGCCGCCGTAGAGGTCGGGTTGAGCCACGAGGGTGACAAACTTCTGCTGGGCACCTGTGCCAGCGGTGTGCGCGGAGAGCACCAGGGTGGCTCCGGCGCCGTACTGCAGCTCGAAGACCCGGAATTCCTCGTCCAGGAGCGGCGCCGGCGGAGGCGGGGGTGGCGTGGTCTTGCGATGGACGGAAGTCCGTTGCGTCTGTGCCTTGGTGGGCGCCGGAGCAGGCTGATCGAGGCCGAGTTCCTTGCGCGCCATATCCTCAAGCCCGGACTTCATCTTGGCTTCGTCGTCCGGGCTGGCCCAGCTGTAATCCCACGGATGCTGTTTGATGGCGCTGGTGTCGGAGATGGCCACTTCCTGGTCCAGATCCTGGGGCAGGCCGACGAGCGTGGGCTTTACCGTGGGCCCGTATTCGACCGGTTCGCCCCGTCGCAGCCGGGGCCGGTCGGGGTCGGAAACGTTGGGCAGATCGTCTACCCGCGCCTCATCGTCGGCCGCGGGGGCGTGGAGCTTGGGCCGGTCGGGATCGCTCGATGTGGTGCTGGCTGAATCGGTGTCTGCGTGAAGACGCGGGCGGTCGGGATCGGGCGCGGAGGCAGAGGAGTTGTCGTCCGAATCGTTGCTGTTGGTAGTGGAGCCGCTGCTCGCAGTCGAGCCGCCGCTCGCATCGCCACCTTTGTGCAGCGTCGGGCCGTTGGAACCGGGGCCGTTGGAACCGGAGCCGTTGCCGGACTTTCCACTGCCGGAGCTGCTGTCGTTGTCGTCGGCGTGGTGCTTGCGGTGCAGGATGGGCGTATCGCTTCCGGCGTCGTCCTCGTCCACCTTTTGCCGGCGGCTGGCCATGGCCAGCTGCTGGGGAGTAGGACCGGTGGGCAATGCCTTAAAGGCGCCCAGGCCGATCCACGAGTCCTGCTGCTGGGCGGCATCGTGGATGATGTAAAACCCGATGTTCTTGCCGTCCTTCTGGAGTTCGTACTCGGTCTCGCTGTCGAGCGCCAGGGGCTGCGGGCGGGCAAGATAAATGTCGCCGTCCTGCAGGTTCTGGCCGTCCCAGACCGCGATGGGGACGAGGCGGCTGGCCTTGGGGTGGGCCAGGTCGCCGACCCACTCCAGCACCGCGACCGCGCGCATGGTAGGGGCGTTTTTGTCCTTGTCGGAGATCTGACCGGGGTACTGGGCCGCCGCCGGCAGAACGGCAAAAGCCGAGGCGGCAAGCAGAACTGCGGCAGCGCTTCCGGCTCGCGCCCCGCCCTCTTGTTTTCTGCTGAATGACACGATCCGCTCCCCTCGACAATAATCAGACTGAATGGATCACCGTTGCGGTAGCCATCGCGTGGCCCCTTCAGGAAGAATAACCACCTGATTCGATGCGGCGGCCTTGCCCTGTGTGCCTGGCGGGCCGGAAATCCAGAAGCCTGCCCGCTGGCCGTACCTCTCAACTGCAGCGCAAAGGAGATTTTTGATGGAAATCAACGAGAAAGTCGCCGATTTCACGCTTCAAACCGACGAGGACAAGACTGTAAGCCTGTCGGACTACTCGGGTTCGCCCGTCATCCTGTTCTTTTATCCCCGCGCCGATACCCCGGGCTGCACCATTGAGGCCTGCGGCTTCCGCGACACCTTCAAGAAGCTGCAGGAGTCGGGCGCCGTGGTGCTTGGCATCTCCCGCGACACCCCGCGCGACCAGGCCAAGTTCCGCGCCAAATACGACCTGCCTTACACACTCCTTGCTGATGTAGACGAGAAAGTGTGCAAACAGTTTGGCGTGCTCAAGGAAAAGAACATGTATGGGAAGAAAGTGATGGGGATCGAGCGGACGACTTTTGTGATCGGGCCGGACGGGACGCTGATTCACATCTTCCCCAAGGTGACGCCGGAAGGGCATGCGGAAGCGGTGCTGGGGCTGATCAAGGAGTGGAATAAGGCGCATAAGTAGGCATTTGCGTCAGGTCTTTCGAATGATCGTAAAAGCACCCAGTATTTCCAGCAAGCTACTGGCGCGCAGCTTCTTCGAGCACTCGCCTGAGCAGGTGGCCCCACGCCTGCTCGGCAAGGTGCTGGCGCATCGCACGTCTTCCGGTTGGGTGTCGGGAAGAATCGTTGAAGTTGAGGCTTACCTCGGACCGCACAACGATCCGCCGGATCCGGCGGCACATGCGCATCGCGGGCCTACGCCGCGCAACTCGGTTCTGTTTGGGCCAGGGGGGCATGCGTATGTGTATTCCATCTACGGCCAGTACTTTTGCATGAATATTTCGTGCGAGGCAGAGGGACAGGCGGGGTGCGTGCTTCTCCGCGCTCTCGAACCTCTGGCCGGGCTCGAAGAGATGGCTCGTAATCGCGATCTCGCTCCAAATGCACTGCCGCGTGACCTTACTGGCGGACCGAGCCGGCTTTGCGAGGCGCTCGCGCTTACGCGGCAGACCCATAATGGCCTCGATCTGCTGGACGCCAACTCGCCGCTCCAGGTGCGCGACGACGGGTTTGTCGTTTCCGAGTGCATTGTGACGACGCGCATCGGCATCCGCCACGCGGTGGAGCGGCCGCTGCGGTTCGCTCTCCACGGACACGGCTGCGTGTCAGGGCCGAAGTCTTTGACCGGCACCCGGGTCTTTATCAAGTAGAATTGCGTCAACCACGTAGGACCATCCCATCCCAAGAGGTTCCTGCACCGTGAAGATATCTTCCTTGCTCTCGTTCATTGCCCCACCCGCTGCCGCTGTGTGCCTGCTGGCCACGGTTGTTCTGGCCGCCGGCCCGGCTGCCCAGGCTCCGCAAAACCCGCCCCAGGCGGGCGGTGCGATGCAGGGCGGCATGGGTCCGCACAATTCCCCGCCGCCTACTAATTTGCAGGTGCTGCCCAAGGACCTGACCCGCGCCCAGGTGATCGACATCATGCATCACTGGGCCGGCGACCTGGGCGTGGAGTGCGATACCTGCCACGCGGCCTATGCTGACGGACGCAAGGGACCCAATGGAATGCCGAGGCTGGACTTTGCGTCGGATGCCAAACCGCAGAAGCGGATGGCGCGCATCATGTATACCATGACGGAGCTCGACAAGAAGGATTACGTGGCCAAGGTGGCGGACATGGATACGATGGGGTCGCCCGCCGCGCCGCTTACCTGCGGCACCTGCCATCGCGGCAATCTGGACCCGCAGGCATTTGAGCCGCCGCATAAGGAGCCTGGGCCGCAGCCGCAAGCGCCGCCTGCGGGTGGAGCTCCCGCTCCGCCAGGAAATTGAAAATCTCCCCGTCCGAGGGGCGTGCTGCCCCAGGTCCCCAAAGCGGGATCTGGGGCAGCCACAATCCAGTCAGGGAAACGCACACGGTTCGGCTCAGGGGCAGTGGCGATGCGGTATGAGCCAAGAAGGTAGCCCTGGGGTTTGTTAACCCGAATAGGCCGCATCCTGGAGCAACTCGGGCGGAGAAAAAAAGCGAAGCGGAGCAGGACCGCCCAAGCTCATTGATTCAGAATATCTAATATTTTTTGGTGCCGAAGAAGGGATTAGCCATCCCCTCCTTCGCAACCCATTGCAATCAGGGCATTTATTCAGGATCGCCCAATATCCATGCGGTTTATAGTCACTTTCTTCGTGAACGCTTACAGACGGTGACCTCCTTCAGAGTACGCCAAAAACTGGCAAAACGTTAGCCAAATGTTAGCCAGCATCCGCCTTGAGCTTCTTCGTGCGCCGCGGCGACGTCTTCCCAAAAAATCTTCCGTTGAAGCTTCGAAATATTTGGGTTCGCCCCCCGGGTACCGGTAGTTACTCTTAGGGGGGAATTTACCAGGTGAAAGTGATTGAACAGTTGAGGGCGATGCGGGGCCTCATCCACGCGAAGGAACTCGCACCGCTGCTGGGCATGAATGAGGACAAGCTGTATCAGAAAACGAAGGCGGGAGAGGTTCCGCATTTCCGTGTACTCGGACGAGTGAAATATGATCCCCATGTGATCGCCGATTGGCTACAACCAAGGGAGTTTCGTCCTTGCTGACGCGCTCGGCCGCATAGACGCCGTGCGATCACCGAAGGGGCTAAGGCGCTTGCAACCTGACACTCAGATATGATTTCTGCCGGAAATCCGACCCGGTTGCCCACGGATCTCCTGAGGCCCTACAAGGCCGACGAGATGACGGCATGGAAGGTCGAGGCATGGGTCGGCAATGTGCGGAATAATGATCCGGACTGCATTGAGGTGTTTTGATTTTGCTGTGGCGCTCGACCGGCGGCGCGAGCATCTGTACCGCCTCCTCGTGATCCGTACTGCCTCCCCCCCCGCATGATAAGGTTCGTCGTTGGGAGCCTACACTGAAGATGGGGAGTCGATCATGACGTCGGGCCTGGCTGGCGCGACCTTTCGCTTCTATGCCGAGTTGAACGATCATCTTCCGCCCAGGCTACAGGACCGGTCGGTGGAGAAGCGGCTCTTATTGCCAGCTCGGCGTGCCACACACCGAGGTGGACCTGGTGCTTGTAAACGGGGAATCATCGGATTTCTCGCGTCTTGTTCGAAATGGCGACCGCGTGTCTGTCTATCCTGTGTTTGAATCGCTCGACATCACACCGGTACTGCGCTTGCGGCCCCAACCGTTGCGTGAACCGAAGTTCGTGCTCGATGTTCATTTGGGCATGCTGGCGGGTTATCTGCGCATGCTGGGTTTCGATACCCTGTATGCCAATCGTGCCAGCGATCCAGAGCTGGTCAAGATCTCGGCCCAACAAGGGCGCATTCTGCTGACACGAGATCGCGGTGTGCTGAAACATTCCGTAGTGACGCGTGGGTACTGGTTGCGCGAAACGGACAGCCGCCGCCAGGCTGAGGAAGTGGTAAGACGCTTCGATCTGGCCCGGTCTTTGCGTCCGTTCACAATTTGCATGGTCTGCAATGGACTGCTCACCACAGTCTCCAAGGCTGAGGTTGAGCGGCAGGTGCCGCAAAGAACCCTGGAATGGTGCAGTGAGTTCCAGCAATGCCCAGGCTGCGGGCGAGTGTACTGGGAAGGCTCGCACTACCGGCGGATGAGGCTCTGGATCGAACAATTGGCGGCCACCACGCAGACGCCGTGAGGTCCACTCCCGCCAAGTACATCTCGATCAGCGCCTCTTCGACCGATGACTCCAGCCGTCGATAGCGCTCGATGATCGCCGTCTAAAAGGGGCGGACATCCGATAACAGTGGATGCTACTGAAGCCTGCCTAGTTTGTCTGAGTAGACTCGCCCGCTGTAGATGCTACCGCCTCAGTCTTCTTTGGGGTTCAACGCACTACCGGAGCGATATCCGCATGATGCGGTGATCCGCATTGAGGCTCCCTCTCTGGAGGACAGATTCGCCTTAGTGGATCGGGGGCGGAACACTATATATGAGGTGGCTACGGGCTCCGTGGTGCACGCTTACGATGGAGCACTCATCCATGCTGATGCAGGCTCCATTGTCTTTGCGCTTGAGGGCTGTATGGTCATGGATATGGAGGGCCACCTCAGTCAGGCTCCGCCACGTGGCGTAGCCACATGGAAGCTATCACCGACCACCACCGGAGCAAGCCTTACGATCCGCGCTGGCGATAGCTCCCTCATCCACGCTCACCCCGACTCCGTAGTCGTGGCTGGTCCGCGCTCTACAGTCATCCTGGGAGTGGACACTCTTGGACGTGTGTGGGTTGGGCTGCCGTAGCCGCGTAAATTTTTTTCCACCGAAATATGGAGAGCGTGTGGGGGGCGGTATTAGCTTTCAGGGGCGAAAAATGCTCACTGCATAAGTGAGACAACATCGCCCCTTCTCCGAGCCCCGGCCAGTGAACCTGGTCGGGGAGTTGGAAGTGGGTTGAAACGAGCTAAAAGGAAGACTAGACAAGGAGAACGACATCATGAGCCACACGATTCCCGACCCCGAACGACCCAGGTTCCTCCAAAACCCCGGACCACCACCAGTCCGCCGCCGCGCATCATTTGGAGAAAGAGTGCTTCAAGTGCCCAAAGTGCAAAACAGAAGCATTCCGGATGGAGTGGAACGAGATGTTCTCATATCCACAACGATAAGGAGACAAGACAAATGGCAAACAAGTACGAAGTAGTTGAAATTGAAAAGAACACGTGGAATAAGGATGGTTCACCAAGCATCACCAACCGCTGGCCGTGCGAGGGCGAAGCCGACGCTCTCAATCATTCACATGTGCGTCGGGCTGAAGCAGAAATTCAGGGCCGCACTAATGTCTACTTTGAAGTCCGTGAAGATGGTCAGCCTATCGCCCTCGCTGGTTGGGAGGCTCCTGACGATGACGTTGTATTCAGGGCACTCGCAGAGATGGGCTACACGGAAGAGGAGATTCTTTCAGTGCTTCAGTAAACGTAATGGAACCCGCAAGTGTGGATGTGATGCAACGATGTCACGCGCAAGGTTTTGGCATGATCCTGGCTTTGCCCGGGTATGCGACGTGCGCGGCGTGTTGTCACTACCATTGCGTTTGGAATGAAGTGAGTATCAACCCCGGCCAGCGAACCTGTTCGGGGATTTTTTCGCCGAAATTTGGGCGCAGGCACGGACTAGGTATTAGATTCTTCCGCACATCTGAGGATCGGCCCACCAGAAGGTCGTAGCCTTTGGTATTTCTGTCCGCGAGTTGGGCATCATTGCCGCGCCTCAGAAGTTCGCCCATGACGAAATACTCACCGGCGTTGCCTCTGGGAATACCCGATCTCCTCTTCTTAGCCGGAGCGTCCATCTGGACCTCTTGAGGGGGAGGGGCCATTATGCCACGGCGGATGGTTCCCGGTGAACCTAGCTGATTCTGTTCCTGCCCAGGGCATTCTATTGGAAGACTGCGAAGATAGCTGCCGGGAGTTGTAGAGCGAACCCAACCATGATTACTGGAAGCCCCATTTTGAGAGCCGTTCACGATTCGCAACCACTTGAAGCACCGGACCAGTAGTTTCCATATCTGGGCATGGATCATCGGTCGCCACGAGCGGACCACCGAACCCAGCTTGAACCAACTTACCGTCCAAGCAAATTGCCACAGTGCCTTCCCTGGTTTTGACAAGGCGATAGTGAGAGGGTTTGACCGTGAGGGAGTATGTGAGAATCACGCCGCCTGCAACACTGAGAGCCAAACCAGCCAGATTGAGGATAGCAAACCATCTGGAACAGAGCATACGTGGACTGCGCACCAAGGTCTCCAAAAAGGCTCGCACTACCGGCGGATGAGGCTCTGGATCGAACAATTGGCAGCCACCACGCAGACGCCGTGAGTTCTGACAGAAGCCGCAGCCCTGTTGTGAAACGCTTGCCGAAGGATGTGCCGACAAACGAGACCCTCGGTGACGGCGCTCGCCAAGGCCGGAACGATTTCCTTCGCATCGGCTATGGCGGGCCGTGCCCGCCTGCGGGAAAACTTCATCGCTACTACGAGCAGGTGCTCTGGGCGGTAGCAGATCACAGCGACTTGACCCGAAATACCGAAAGCATCTACACCTCATATTTGAACATCATGGGCGGCTTCGAAGATGCAACCGACCTACTGGACCGCCAGACTGTTGATTCCCGACTACACGGGCTCAAAGGGCGAAGCTGTGGGAGCATTCTCACTAGCGCAAGGCGCGGTTGGTATCGGTCTACTGAGAGCATGATGAGAGGGTACGTTCGATTAAGAGCGGAGGAGCAGGGATGTGAGTTGGCCCTCGACTACACAGCCGCTTCTAGGACTAGCCCAGAACTGGGTTGGCGTCAACGTGGTGCACGCCGATCGAAGACGGGGTGGCAACGAGAAGACTGGAAGAAGTTAAGCCATCCCGATTAGCGCGATCGATCATTCGGGCAAAGTAAATTCAACGATGATCGACAAAAGTAAACGCCTCGCGCCGGACCTGTGGCTGGGATGCCCAGGTGACGCCGTTGTATCGGGATCACGGTGTAGATGTCATCGCTCAGAAACACTGTGCGCGTGGCCCTTACGGGATGACCGGGCAAGGCACCCAGACTGTCGCCGCTCAGAACGAACTCACCAATGGCATTAAGGACGGCATGGTGAGCGGTCGCATGCAGGAAACTCAAAACACGACGAGTTCACCGTTCAGCAGAGCACGCCGACGTTCTTCATGCGCCTGTTCGCCCTTTTTTAATCCCGAGCGTACCGCTGATCCGCTTCAAAATCCCTTGAACAACCCTTCAAGCCTCAAATCAAGCGCCTGGGCAATAGCGTATAGCGTATCGATCCGGGCGGCGACCGCTCCGTTTTCGATTTGCGAGAGGTGTGCTCTCCCAATTCCTGCCATGTCCGCTAGTTGGGTCTGAGATAGACCGTGTTTTTCCCGTAATTCGCTGAGGCGACGACCGAGGCGAACGGGAAAAGAGATTGCCATTTCCCCATCGTTGCCGGTATTGTTGGGTCAAGTGTTCGGTTTACCGAACAACGAAAGCTCTCGTCCGGGGCCAATCGTTAGAGATGAAAATTGTACGTTTGGGCCCTTTTCTTGGGATTCTTTTGTGTCCTGGAATTTGCACACTTGTTGAACCTCGTCTCGAACGCGGCTCCCACTCCGGGACCACGGATCTCAAGGCGATTCACTACGCCGCTCCTAACCTGATCCAGCATCAGGACCCTCGCCAAACCGTGGCTTCAACAGCCCGGATGCTCCGACGAACTTGCGACGAAGGTCGTCTATCACGACCATCCACGCCACCATAGCTGCTGCCGCCACCCAAAGATGCCATGGCAGACCGTTGTTGCCGCGATCTTAGCCATTCGTGCGGTTCGTAGCCAGATTCCCTATTAAGAGGACCCATCTTATGCCTTATCTGAAGGACCGGGACCAGATTCGCGATGAGAACACAAGCACCCTCTATTTCCTTCTGACTCCATTCCGGATTTTGCAACACTTTCTTTACGCCCTCGGCGTGATCGGGTTAGCGATAGGTCTGATCTTCATCAACCAGGTTGGCTGGATCGTGGACCTCGGCGACAGGAGCGAACGCGCCCGCCAAGATCAGGTCAATTCGATCGGCGACTCGCTCACCCACGACTCTGATGGCCGACCGATGCTTGACATCACAGTCAATTTCACGGATCGCGCCAGCGACTGGGACGCCAAAAACTATCCGGGGCAACCCTGGCATGGCCAGGATCACTTCTGGATCACCGAGGGGGACAGCTACGACATCAAGGGGAGCGAGGCACCGGACGAATCCCGGTTCGAACCTGAATCACACTATCGCACCCTCGATTCATTTCAGTTAACCTACGACCGTGCAACGGCGGTGCTGCGTGGATTCCCGTTCTGCCATGTCGGACACTCCGAGATGTATGAGACTAAGCTGGGCTCATGGTCGGAACGCAACGAAACCATTCTTGACCGGAAGTCGGCCAGGATGCACCGCGACTTCGAGACCGCCGCGATCATGGTCGCCGCATTGCGCTCCGCCCTGGCGCACCTGAAAGCGGGGCAGACCTTGGCCTCTGAATACGGCCCGGCCTCCGGCAAGCCCTTGGAGAACAGCTACTGCAACGCGGACGGGGCGGACCCGATCGTCCTGAGCCCGACACAATTGGCGGCCTATCGGGCCGCGACCTACGGCGTCCACCTGGATGATGCACCAACCGTGATCTTCCGGTATATCGCTTTCGGCGGAACTGAGGCCACGGTCCAAGATGGGCGGTGGCTGGACCATGGGATGATGATCTCCGGGATGTGCGAGAACTGTCACCCCGACACGGACCTGATGTGGGGTACGACGCTCTACGCGGACCTGTTCGCCGAAAATCCGCCCCTAAACGACATCCAGCTTCAGGCCGAACGGGACCTGCTACATACGGCGACCTGGGATTTCTGGGTAGAGGAGGCGCGAGCGAACGATATCACGGACATCGTGCCGCTGAAGGCGGAGTTTGAGGCCGCACAGCGCGACTTGACGGCTATTTTCGGCGAAGCCAATTCAGGGAAACCAGCCGTGGAGTCTTGGGTAATAGAGGTCTTTGTCGTAATACTATTCGCGCTTCTGCTTGGGTTCAAACTTTGCAAATCCCTGATTTTCTACCCCCGAAGAAAGAAGATTAAGGCGACCGACTTGTTTGTTGGCGCGATAGTAGAGGGATGCGTCCCCCCAGAACAGGTCCTTAAGGAGCTTGAGACATGCGAGGAGGAAATCGATTACTCCTCGACGCCTGTGGTATTCACCAACCGCTTTGGTTCATGTGCTACTTATGCCAGTGCAGTCGGACAGTATAGGGAGGAACGCGAAACACGGAGACGGAAAGCACAGGCAGAAGCCTCGAAGCACCAGCCACTCTTTGATCGATTCTCAGCCCTGATTTCGACGTGTTCTCCGTCGTGGGAACAATTGAGGCGTACTGCCGATGCGTTGTACGGAATTCGTATAAATGCGAGCTTGCGGGACGCCTTCAAGGCAGACACCTTAAATGTGGTGAGAGCGTTCTCCGCTGCGAATGGTAAGCTGTCACGACCTCTCACTCAGCTTTTTGTCGCGGTATCGAGGATTTGGGATCAGCGACAGGGGATCAAGTCCCGCATCGAGGAAATCGACCTCACAGGTGGCAAGGAAATCAGCCTCCCCGCCACAATTCATGGCCTTCAGAAGTGCGATGACGTCATGGGAACGAATCATTGCGGAGAATGGGCATCCGCATTCTCGGCGCTAATCTGTTCCGCTAGTTCGTGCTGTCAGGAATCCATTGCTGTTTCAGCAACAAAGCAGAGATTCCACAGCATGCTCGAACCGTACCTAGAGGAGAGCGAACCAAGTGGACAGGCCGCTGGATCGGATGATTCCGGGAAGACCGAAGAACCGTTGGCAGAAAGCGCCATGTGTTCTGAATGCGCTCGTGCCTATGAACTCCTAGAACTCCCGTATGGGTCTGGACGAGCACAGGTCGCAGAAGCGAGACGAGAGCTTGCTAAGAAGTTTCACCCGGACGTGTGGGGAGAGCAGCGCGGGTCTCGCGCCGCCGAGGAGCAACTCAAGCGGGCGAATGCCGCCTGTGATCACCTGATTCGCTGTCAGGCTCTCGGTGAGTGGTTTCCTACCCACAGCAGAGCGAACGGCAAGCGCAGGTGATCAACGACATTGGAATTCCAGATGGACCCAGAGCAGGCGCTGCTCGGATCGGCGGCCTGGGACTTCTGGGCGAAAAAGGCCCGGGAGAACGGGATGACCAACACCGAGGCACTGTACGCCGAGAAACTGGCCGCCCGGCGCGACCTGGCAACGATATTTGGGGACCCTATTCCAGATCCACGAGCTCACATCACGCTATGTGAGCACTCTTTGGAATTTGTTGGCTTTCGCCTCGAACGGGTAGCGACCTGTTTGATCAAGTCTCTCTTCAATGCTTCCGAAATGATATTAGCTGGAGCCGATCCGTGTGAATTCACGAGCAACAGCCGATATCTCGCACGAGTGAATGAGATATAGATTTCGCGCAGCGCCTATTGTTCGAGGGCTGTTTCCAATGCTGGATTGGCGACACGCGGTGGCACAACCCCCTGCTCAAGCCCGACGGCGATTACGCCATCAAACTCCTGACCGCCGACCGTGTCAGGCCTACCGAGAACCACGAGCGGCTTGACTGTATCGATCCTTTCACCTCGTTGGTTGAAAACGAACCCCGGCTGAGGGAGCCTGGGGCCTCCGTTGCGGCTACGCTTTAGAACCGAACCGCTTCGGTTGCGGCAGCAGGAGTCGCCGTACTGGGGGCAGCAGCCGCTTACTTTGTGGCGACAGCTTTCTTGGCGACGGCCTCCTTAATGGCAGCCTTTTTGACGGCCTTCGTTACAGCCTTGGCAGGAGCCCTCTTTGCGGCGGCGGCCTCGTTGGCCGGAGCTTTCTTTATCGCCTTCGATTGGGTCGATTTCGCCGCCTTGGCCGCTGCCCAACGCTTCTTCTGCGCCTCCGCGATACGCTTCCTTAGTTGCCCGGACGAATTCCCGCCGTTTTGAAGAGTTGTTGGCAGAGGCATTCTCGGCAGGAGCTTCCTTTTCCACCTTTTCTGCTGGGTGTCGCGGTCTCGGCCTTTGTCTTCACCGCCGCCCACCGGTCCTTCTGCGCATCAGCCATGCGCTTGCGGGCTGCTGGGCTCAGGCTCCGCCGGTCCGACAGCCTCTTGGGTAGGGGTGGCTTGTTCTGTGACGGCGGCCGGCTCCTCGATTCCAGCGAGCAGCGCACGCACCTGCTGGAGCCTTCCAATTTCGTCATCAATTGCAGTGATGACTAAGTTCTCGTCCATTCTTTACCTCACAAAGCCATAGTGCACTCAAACACGATAACATGTGGATTCTAGCCAAACCGCTCGGGAGAAAGATAGGGTATGACGGCTTACGCACACACTCGTGAAGGTTCCCCTCCCTCCTCATGGGAACTTCTCTCTGTTCATCTCGACAAAGTCGCGCGATCCGCTGCTGCCTTCGCAGATGTCTTCCAGGCCAGGCTTTGGGGAGAAGTCCTGGGTCAATGTCATGACTTAGGGAAGCTTTCTGAAGATTTTCAGAGTTATCTCAACGAGGCCGGATCGAAGTCGGCAGATGCAGGCGCTGAAGACGACATGGATACGCACGCGCTCGGCAAGCGAGTCGATCACTCGACATTCGGAGCTCGATTTCTTGAAACGTCAGTGGGTGGAATCGCCGGTCAGTTGCTTGCATTTTGCGCTGCGGGTCATCATACGGGGCTTCCCGACGAGACATCTAACGACGACTTGGGAGGACGCAGCACGTTGCGTTACAAGCTGGACGCCACAAGGTATCCCATTGCCCGTGTACAAGCGCCTAGGATTGAACTGGCGAAGCTGACATCGCCTCTCAAAAGAAGTTGTGGGGACGCAGCCTTTCAGCTCGGATTTTTTACTCGAATGCTTTTCTCCTGTTTGGTAGATGCTGATCGCATCTGTACTGAGGAGTTCTGCGACCCTGACCGGGCCGACGGGCGAAGCAGTTTGGGCGGGGACTCGGGCAGACCCACGCTGACCGCGCTTAAGACCTCGCTGGATCGCCACCTGCGCGAGATGCAGGAAAGGACGGATCAAACCGAGGTCAATCGGCAGCGGGCGATTGTTCTCGACCACTGCCGGGACGCGGCTAACCTGCCTCCTGGTTTTTTCTCTCTCAATGTTCCAACGGGAGGTGGCAAGACCCTATCGTCATTGGCCTTTGCTCTGAAGCACGCGCTTAAGAGCGGTCACAACCTTCGGCGTGTGGTCATGGCCATTCCGTTCACCAGCATCATCGAACAGACCGCCGATGCCTATCGGAAGGCGCTCGGATCGTTGGCGGAAACGGCGTTGGTTGAGCACCATACTAATCTGCAACCCAGGCACGATACGCGCTCCAACCAGTTCGGCGTCGAAAACTGGGACGCGCCGCTGATCGTCACGACCAATATGCAGCTACTGGAGAGCCTGTTTGCCTACCGCACAACTCCATGCCGCAAGCTGCATAATCTGGCTCGTAGCGTCATCGTGCTCGACGAAGCGCAGACGATTCCGGTCGAACTGCTGAAGCCGACTCTGGCTGCCTTGCAGGAGTTGGTGCTGAACTACGGCTGTTCTATCGTGCTATGCACAGCGACACAGCCCGCGCTGGAGCGGCGTAGCGACTTTGAGCTTGGTCTTGAGAACGTTCGTCCGATTATTCCAAATGCTGCTCCCCTGTTTCAGGCGTTGCGGCGCGTGGAGGTGCTAAGGCTGGGAAAACAAACGGACGACGAGTTGCGAACCTGTTGTGCGGGAACAGAGCGCCTTATGCATCGTAAATACACGCAAACACGCCTCCCGACTATATGACAAGGTCGTCGCGGGCTCAGAGTCTGCGGACTGCTTCCATCTGAGTACATGGATGTGCGGAGAGCACCGGCGAAATGTGCTGCAAGTGGTTCGCGAGCGCCTCAAAGACGGCAGGCCGTGCCGTGTGGTGAGCACACAACTCGTTGAGGCCGGCGTCGATCTCGATTTTTCGACCGTGTACCGTGCCGAAACCGGCTTCGATTCCATCGCCCAGGCTGCTGGCCGGTGTAACCGTGAGGGTAAGCTGCCTATGGGATTCACCTATTTGTTTGAGGCCGAAGAAAGACCGCCACTAGGGCTCCTGCGTTCCGCCGCAGATACAGCTAAGGAATTGGAGTCGCACTATCCCGATCCGCTTGACCCCGTAGCAGTCGAAGCCTATTTCAGGCTCTTCTATTGGACACAGAAGTCTAAGTGGGACAAACACGGCGTGATGAAGACGATGGCTATCGACCGGCAACGTAATCGTCTGCTATTTCAGTTCCGTGAGATGGCTGCCGCGTTTCAGATCATCCGCGACGAGCAGTTGCCAGTCTTGGTTCCTTATAGCAAAGACCCAAACATGGACAATCCTGTCTGGGATAAACTGGCCGCAAACAAAGTTCCATTCCTGCCGCAGCGTGAGTTGCAGCCGTATTTGGTCTCGGTAAGAAAACAGGCCGTGCAACAGATGCAGCAACGTGGATTTGTGACGGAACACGAATCGGGAGTGTGGATTCTTCTCAATCGTTCGTTGTACAGCAGAGAAAAGGGTTTGAATCCGGAAGCGACGACCTTGGATGCGGCGCTTTGGGGTGTGTAGGAGGCACACATGGCGTTCGGCATCAAGCTGCACTGTTGGGGTGAGTGGGCGTGCTTTACGCGGCCAGAGATGAAGGTCGAGCGCGTCAGCTACGACGCGATGACGCCCTCCGCAGCGCGTGGAGTCGTGGAAGCGATCTACTGGAAACCGGAGATTCGCTGGCACATCGACCGCATTGTCGTGCTCAAACCGATACGGTTCACCTCCGTTCGCCGCAATGAGGTGAAGGACAAAATTGGCGCAGGCGCGGCCAAGGCCATGAAGGATGGCGTGGGCAACCTAGCGTTCTATGTGGATGACGGAGACAACCGGCAGCAGCGAGCCACCCTGATGCTGCGCGATGTCGGCTACATCATCGAGGCGCACATCGAAATACTGAGTGGACCGGACAACATAGCCAAACATCTGGACCAGTTCAACCGCCGCGCCCGCAAAGGAAGTTGCTTCACGCGGCCCTACTTCGGCTGTCGCGAGTTTGCCGCCGACTTCGAACTGCTCGAAACCGAAAGCACGATCCCTGCTGTCGATGCGAGCCTCGCCGGAGAGCGCGACCTGGGCTGGATGCTGCACGATATCGACTTTTCCAATGCCAAGGACAAGCAGGCGAAGTTTTTCCATGCCTTCATGCACGACGGCGTGATCGATGTGGCGGCTTGCGTGGCAGCGGGGGTGGTCGCATGATCCTGCAACGGCTCGCAGAGCACTACGACCGCATCGCAGCTTCAGGCGATGACGACAGTCAGATTGTGCCACCGGGATTCTCTCAACAGAAAATCAGCTTTTGCGTGGTTCTGGAGTTGGACGGAAACTTGAATGCCATTCAATCGATGCAGCAACAGAAAGGGCGGACTCTGGTCGCCACCCCGATGCTGCTGCCGGGGCGGGGAAAACCAAGCGGATCAAAACCAAACCCGTGCTTCCTATGGGATAACGCTGCGTACATGCTCGGTTACAAAGCGAAAGACCCAAAGCCATCCACTACGAGAAAGCAGTTCGAGGCGTTCCGTAATAAGCATATTGGCTTGGAAGAAACGGTCAAGCATCCATGGTTCAAAGCTGTATGTACGTTCTTGCGTGATTGGACCCCGGACAAAGCGCTGGAGAACGAAGAGCATCTTTTGACGGTCGCCACCAACTTCGGCGTGTTTCGCATTGCAGGCGAGATGCGATATGTTCACGAACTGGTTACAACTCCTGCGACGGCTGAGGATACTGAACTTGCCTCGGAATCCATGAATGAGGAAGGGGTGTGTCTTGTAACCGGTGTCCGTGGGCAAATAGCCCGTCTGCACGAGCCTAAGATCAAGGGTGTTGCAGACGCGCAGCCTGGCGGTGCGCTTCTGGTCTCGTTCAATGCGTCAGCCTATGAGTCCTACGGCAAATCCCAGAGCTACAACGCGCCCGTAAGCGAAGACGTTGCATTTCGCTACACGAACGCGCTGAACCACCTGCTGGAGCGTCGCGACCGGAGAATCTCGCTTGGCGACACCACCGTCGTCTTCTGGGCCGACCATGCAAGCGTGCTCGAAGATTGTCTCAGCGAGTTCTTCGCCGATCCTGCACCAACGGGCGATGCTGTTGTCGAGGAAGATCAGGAGCGCCTGCGTCAGGCGAAGGTACTGCTCACCCAACTCCGCGACGGCACACGGGAGACCCAGATCGCCACAAACGATGGCCGACCGACAAAGTTCTTCCTACTTGGGCTCTCGCCAAACGCCTCACGTATTTCTGTTCGCCTTTGGGTCGAGGCCGACGCAGCGGAATTACAGCGGCGGCTAGGCCAACATCTCCGTGACATCGCGTTGGTCGGCAACTGGAATGATGAGATTCTTACTCTCCAGCGCATCGTTCGTGCGACCGGTCGCGCCGAACGCGATCCGAAGGGCAAGTTCAAAGGCTTCAATACGGAGAATGTCTCGCCGCAACTCGCTGGCGACCTCGCCCGCTCCGTTCTGACCGGCGCTGCCTATCCGCAGTCTCTCCTTGCCACCATGCTACGCCGTATCCACAGCGACGGCGAAGTGGCCTATGCGCGCGTCGCAGCCATCAAGGCTTGTCTGATTCGAAACTCCCGCTTGCGCGGCAATCCGTTGGAGGTATCCATCATGCTTGATCCAAACAGTACCGACCAGGCATACTGCTGCGGTCGCGCCTTCGCTCTGCTGGAGGTGATCCAGAAGGACAGCGTCGAAGGCGAACTCAACAAGACCATCAAGGACAGCTACTTCTCCTCTGCGAGACGACCCCGTCGCTGGTCTTCCCGCGCCTATGCCGGTTGAGCCAGCACCATCTTTCCAAACTCGACACCGGACTCAGAATTCATCGCGAGAAGCAACTCGGCGAGGTACTGAACAATCTCACCGTCTTCCCGCGCCTGCTTTCACTGGAAGACCAGGGCAAGTTCGTCCTCGGCTACTTCCATCAGACCAAAGACATCTACACCAGCAAAAAGGACAAAGAAGAAGGAGCAAACCAATGAGCACGCCCATCCAGAACCGCTACGACTTTGTGTACTTCTTCGATGTCACCGATGGCAACCCGAACGGCGACCCGGATGCTGGCAACCTGCCACGCATCGACCCTGAGACCAACCAGGGCCTCGTCACCGATGTCTGCCTCAAGCGCAAGATCAGAAACTTTGTCGCAGAGACACACGGTGAAGAAGCAGGGCACCGGATTTACATCCGCGAGAAGGCTGTATTGAATGGCCACCACAATGAGGCGTATCTCGCAAAGGAACTCAAGCCCGAATCAAAGAAGCTGCCCAAAGACGAGCAGAAGGCTAAAGAACTCACCGATTGGATGTGCTTGAACTTCTTCGACATCCGCACCTTTGGTGCCGTGATGACGACTGAGGTGAACTGCGGCCAGGTGCGGGGCCCGCTGCAACTGACCTTTTCGCGCAGTATCGATCCCGTCGTCTCTGCGGAGTTTGCCATCACGCGCTGCGCCGTCACCAATGAAAAGGATGTGGACAAGGAGCGCACCATCGGCCGCAAGTTCAACGTACCCTACGGTCTCTACCGCTGCCACGGCTTCATCAATGCCAAGCTGGCTGAGAAGACCGGCTTTACCGAAGACGACCTCAAGCTCCTCAAGGAAGCCCTCAACCAAATGTTCGAGACCGACCGCTCCGCCGCCCGGGGCCTGATGGCCCCGGTTCGCTGCATTGCGTTCCGTCACAAAGATCCATGCGGCAATGCGCGTGCGGACCAGTTGTTTTCGCAGGTCACGGCAAAGTTGCTGCCGGAGGTCAAGGAGCAAGGCCGTCCACCACGTTCACGCGCCGACTATGCCATCGAGTGCAGCGGTAACTGCCCGAGGGCGTAACGCGAGGAAGAGTGGGTTCGGCCTCTCTAAGGTGATTGCGACGGGAGTGCCCGCATGGTCGTCTCCACCTCCGGAGCCGACGACGATGCACTGCCGATCAGCGGGCTGCAGCATCTGGCCTTCTGTCCGCGTCAGTGGGCGTTGATCCATCTGGAGCAGGCGTGGGTGGAGAACGTCCGGACCGCCGAAGGACGGCTGTTGCATGAGCGCGCCGACCTGCCCGGAGAGAGTCGTCGTGCCAGCGTGCGCACGGCGCGTGGGATGTGGCTGCGGTCAGAGAAACTGTACTTGACCGGACGTGCCGACATCGTCGAGTTCAAGCCCGAGCCCTTTCCGGTGGAGTACAAGCGCGGCAAGAGCAAGCCCAACGACTGCGATACCGTCAGCTCTCGCACAGGCGCTTTGCCTGGAGGAGATGCTGCCCACCGCTATCATCGCGGTGCCATCGTCTATGGCAACCCACGACGGCGGTTAGAGGTTGAATTCACACCGGAGCTGCGCTCCGCACAGAAGAACTCGCCGCCACGATGCACCGACTGTACCGAAGCCGGTGTTACGCCCGCAGCGACTCCGGGCCTTACTGCCGCACTGTCGCTGGTTATGTGTGTCTTCCAGAGGGCACTTCTCATGATGACGCCGCGCGTTGGGTAGCGATTCAACTGCGTTCTTTACGGCAGGAAGTTTAGTTCAGCTCATGCGAAAGCTGCTCAACACCCTGCATGTGATGGTTCAAGGCGCATACTTGCATCGCGATGGAGAGACGGTCGCGATCAAGGTTGGCGACGAATTGAGCTGCGCGTTCCCGTGCATACGTGGGAAGGGCTGGTGTGCTGGGGCCGGGTGTCTGTGTAGTCCGCCGGTGCTGGGGCTGTGTTGCGACCGGGGCGTGGGCATTTCTTTCTCTCCGAGCAGGGAGGGTTCATTGCCCGCGTGAATGGGCCGTCTCCGGCAATGTGCTGTTGCGGAGGCAACAATACCGCATCGCTGATGACGGGAGCAGCGCGCTTCCGGTTGTGCGAACTATCGTGGCGGCCAAGATCGCCAACAGCCGCGTGGTGCTGCTGCGCGCGGCCCGCGAGATCGTGGATGAATCGCGCGAGAAGGACTGCGCGACGCGGCGAACGTCTTCCTGGGCCGGCTTGGAGGCGGCGCGCGCGGCATCCATCGACGAAGCACGGGGACATGAAGGCATGGCGGGGCAGGTCTACTTCTCTGTTTTCGACCAGATGATCGGCGGCGACCGCGAGGCGTTTCACTTTGCAGGTCGCTCGCGCCGGCCTCCGCTGGACCGTGTCAATGCACTGCTGTCGTTTGTCTATGCGCTCTTACGCCATGACATCGAATCGGCTCTGGAAAGCGTCGGCCTTGACCCAGCGGTAGGCTTCCTCCACACCGACCGTCCAGGGCGTCCGAGTCTTGCTCTCGATTTGATGGAAGAACTCCGCGCTCGCACTGGCTGACCGGCTGGTGCTAACGCTCATCAACCGGCGTCAGGTACAGGGATCGGGCTTTACGGAGCAGGACGGCGGCGGCATTGAGATGAACGACGACACGCGCAAACAAGTCGTCTCCGCTTGGCAGTTGCGTAAGCAGGACGAGATCGAGCACCCCTATCTGAAGGAGCGCATCCCGCTCGGACTGGTGCCGTATGTGCAGGCGTTACTCCTCGCACGTCATGTGCGTGGGGGCCTCGACGCCTATCCAGCGTTCTTTTGGAGATGAAACCTGATTCCAAACGAGGAAAATCCATGATGGACTTTAGCTACGACCGTAACACCCGCGACGATGCCGGACGACCGCAGGCTGCGTCGAGTTGCCCGGCTCTGCCAAGTATCATGGACAGCGGGTACAGAACTCCGTCTTCGAGTGCGTCGTGGACTCAGCGCAGTGGGTCGTGCTGCGAGCTAAGTCGCGAAGCCGATCCCGCTCAGGCAGCCTCCGGTTCTTGGGATTGAAACCCATCTGCGCCGCGCGCTTCATGGCCGGCCCGAGTCGCCCCCCACGCGGGGGCGTGGATTGAAACTCTTCCGCCGCATCCTTCAGGCCTAATGCCGCCGTCGCCCCCCACGCGGGGGCGTGGATTGAAACCCTGGCCGGACACCAACACGGATATCGTCTACCCGTCGCCCCCCACGCGGGGGCGTGGATTGAAACAGATTGTGCGGGGTGCGTCACGAGAAGCGATTGAAGTCGCCCCCCACGCGGGGGCGTGGATTGAAACCCGTTGAAGAAGGACATCATCGCTGGCTCGGGTGTCGCCCCCCACGCGGGGGCGTGGATTGAAACTCAAGGAAGTAAGTTAGTCGATCCTGAAATACCGGTAAAAGCCGTATAAATACAGGTGAAACGCGGCGAAATCGGGTTTAGAATTCCCCATAAGAAGCAGTTATTTGAGGAGAACTGGGGAAAAACGATGCGACCGAAGAGCGAGCCGAAGCAGCCACAGCGCGATTTATTTCAGTCGGAGTTGGAACAGATCATCGACATGCATCATCCTCTGGCGCGGTTGGGCATGTGCATCGACTGGTCTTGTTTTGAGCAGACTCTTGGCGGCACTTACCACCCCACGCAAGGAGCGCCGGGCATCTCGACGCGGCTGATGGTGGCGCTGCACTACCTGAAGTACCAGCACGATCTGAGCGATGAGGCGGTGGTGGCGCATTGGATGGAGAACCCCTACTGGCAGCACTTCAGCGGCATGAAGTACTTTCAGCATCGGCTGCCGATCGACGCGTCGAGCATGACGCGCTGGCGCGGGCGGTTGGGCGAAGCCGGGGCCGAGCAGATGCTGCGCGAGACGATCGCGGCGGGGATCAAGATGGGCGCCATTGGTGCCGCAGACCTGAAGCGGGTCAACGTGGACACGACCGTGCAAACCAAAGCGATCCGTTTCCCCACCGATGCCAGGCTCTATCATCGCTGCCGGGAGCGGCTGGTGAAGGCGGCGCGTCGCGAAGGTGTGACGATCAAGCAGAGTTACCGGCATGTAGGCAAAAAGCTGCTGCTCGGGTCGAGCCGCTATGCCCATGCGCGGCAGATGAAGCGTGCCCGGGCCTGCACGCGCAAGCTGCGCACCCAGTTAGGGAGAGTCACTCGCGAGATAGAACGGCAGGTTACAAAGCCTTCGGATAAGTTAGTCGAGTTACTGGAAACGGCGCATCGCATTTACGCTCAACAACGGCACGACAAGAATAAGATCTACTCGGTGCATGAACCCGAGGTCGAGTGCATCGCCAAGGGCAAAGCGGGCAAGCAATACGAGTTCGGCAACAAGGTCAGTGTTGCGGTCACCAGCCGGGGTGGATGGTTCGTAGGCGCGAAGAGTTTTAGCGGTAACCCTTATGACGGTCACACGCTGAACGCGCAGATGAAGCAAGTCGATAACTTGATCGGCCACACGGTGAGCCAGGTGCACGTGGACATGGGCTATCGCGGCCACGACTATGACGGCGCGGTCCCGGTCCACGTCGATAAAAGACAAAGAGGCAGGACGCGACCAGCGCTATGGCGATGGATGAAACGCCGCGCCGCGGTCGAGCCAAGCATCGGACACTTGAAGAACGAACACCGGCTGGAACGCAACCGGCTGAAGGGCGTTGCCGGCGACACAATCAATGCGATCCTGTCGGCCGCGGCGATGAACTTCCACAAGCTCCTCGGAGCTTTTTGGCTCTTTTTTCTGCACTGCCTGATGAGCTTCTGGGGCCCGATTCAGAACAATACAGCCTCTGAAGCCCACCAGAATCAACCTCTGCGCGCTTGAAAGTGACTTTTTCAGGATCGACTAATTAAGTACGTAGGCGAAGCCAAGTCGCCCCGCGCGGGGGGCGTGGATTGAAACGGCGAGTTCGGACTGGACCCGCGGGGTCCCAATTGTCGCCCCCCGCGCGGGGGCGTGGATTGAAACCGATCAACGCGTGCCTCGCCTCGATACGTCGGTCGCCCCCCGCGCGGGGGCGTGGATTGAAACTGCAGCAGCATGCGTCTTGCAGTCGACCGACTCGTCGCCCCCCGCGCGGGGGCGTGGATTGAAACTTGCCGGCATCACGTATCGATCGATCACACGTCGCCCCCCGCGCGGGGGCGTGGATTGAAACGAGTACGTGCGGAAGACGCCTCCGGACTGTCCGGTCGCCCCCCGCGCGGGGGCGTGGATTGAAACAATCTCGATGCGGCACGAGTCCGTGCATCGCCGTCGCCCCCCGCGCGGGGGCGTGGATTGAAACTGCATCGCGGTGGACTACAGCCGTCGCCGGTCGCCCCCCGCGCGGGGGCGTGGATTGAAACCTGGTCGTCGCAGATCGGTGCGCAGAGCCGATGCCGTCGCCCCCCGCGCGGGGGCGTGGATTGAAACATCGACGTCGCTGGCGACTGGTCCAGCGCCATCGAGTCGCCCCCCGCGCGGGGGCGTGGATTGAAACCGTCAGCAGTTCGGACGATGCCGAGCCGGCTGCGGCGTCGCCCCCCGCGCGGGGGCGTGGATTGAAACTCGTCGATCGCTGCGATCTGCGTCGCGGATCGGCAGGTCGCCCCCCGCGCGGGGGCGTGGATTGAAACGCTGTCGATCGTGACTGCATGTCGAGCGCGACGTCGGTCGCCCCCCGCGCGGGGGCGTGGATTGAAACGTCGAGACCGTCAGCGTCGATCACGCAGATGACCGCGTCGCCCCCCGCGCGGGGGCGTGGATTGAAACTCGACTGGCAGCCGATCAGCCTGCTGATCGCAGCCGGTCGCCCCCCGCGCGGGGGCGTGGATTGAAACAGGTGATCTCGACGGCGTCCACGGTATGCAGCAGTCGCCCCCCGCGCGGGGGCGTGGATTGAAACTACGGCTGACTCGCCGACGATCAGCGGCTGAGCCGGTCGCCCCCCGCGCGGGGGCGTGGATTGAAACTCGAGCATCGTCGGCTGCAGTCGTCGCGCGATGGTCGCCCCCCGCGCGGGGGCGTGGATTGAAACTCGCACGTCGGCATGCCGACGCGCGGACGTCACGACGTCGCCCCCCGCGCGGGGGCGTGGATTGAAACCGATGCGTCCGACGATGCGCATCGCGGCGTGCGACGTCGCCCCCCGCGCGGGGGCGTGGATTGAAACCAGCCGCAGCCGTCGCAGCGTCGAGCCATGCACGCGGTCGCCCCCCGCGCGGGGGCGTGGATTGAAACGTGATGCCGTCGCGCCGATCGCAGCGCGCATCGCCGGTCGCCCCCCGCGCGGGGGCGTGGATTGAAACGCTCGACCGCAGGCATGCGCATCGCAGGCGCTCGTCGCCCCCCGCGCGGGGGCGTGGATTGAAACCGCTGACTGCCGCCGAGTCGTCAGCGCTCGGCGTGGTCGCCCCCCGCGCGGGGGCGTGGATTGAAACTCGACTCGACCAGCGATCTCGGCCGACGTGCTGGCGTCGCCCCCCGCGCGGGGGCGTGGATTGAAACCTGCACGTAGCTCGACGCGCTGGTCATGCGGCGTGGTCGCCCCCCGCGCGGGGGCGTGGATTGAAACGCTCAGAGCCTGCCGTGCATAGCGCCGCAGCGGTCGTCGCCCCCCGCGCGGGGGCGTGGATTGAAACGCGATCTGCGATGTCGCATCGCATCGCGCGCTCGACGTCGCCCCCCGCGCGGGGGCGTGGATTGAAACGCGATCACGACGCCGCGTCGAAGCGCATCGGTACGAGTCGCCCCCCGCGCGGGGGCGTGGATTGAAACATCGCGATCGCTGGCGCATCCGTTGCCGCGGTCGCTCGTCGCCCCCCGCGCGGGGGCGTGGATTGAAACGCGCGTAAGATGCAGCGTCGACCACGTGCGGCAGCGGTCGCCCCCCGCGCGGGGGCGTGGATTGAAACTCGGCTGCAGCGACGTGTACCGCCATGCGTGCACTGGTCGCCCCCCGCGCGGGGGCGTGGATTGAAACATCGGCGCTGATCGAGCTCGGCATCGCAGCTGACGTCGCCCCCCGCGCGGGGGCGTGGATTGAAACACGCTCGAGCCGGACGTGAACGCGGCGAGCTGGACGTCGCCCCCCGCGCGGGGGCGTGGATTGAAACCCATGAGCCAGGCATGCATCGTCTCGCGGAGTCGAGTCGCCCCCCGCGCGGGGGCGTGGATTGAAACTGGTCGACTCGATGACGCTGAGCGATCGACGCGCGTCGCCCCCCGCGCGGGGGCGTGGATTGAAACACTGAATGCGGCCGATGGCGAGCTCGACTGCCGGCGTCGCCCCCCGCGCGGGGGCGTGGATTGAAACATCGACGATCCGGCTCGGACATGCGCCGCGGTCCGGTCGCCCCCCGCGCGGGGGCGTGGATTGAAACTCATCAGCAGCGCTGCAGTCGACGCCAGTACGCCAGTCGCCCCCCGCGCGGGGGCGTGGATTGAAACTTGGCGGTGCCGCACGCGATCGACTGCTCGGCCGCGTCGCCCCCCGCGCGGGGGCGTGGATTGAAACCCGTCGCGCGGCCGATCGAGCCAGGCTGGTCGCGTGTCGCCCCCCACGCGGGGGCGTGGATTGAAACCCGGATACTGAGACCTCGGATCGACGGCATCGATCGGTCGCCCCCCACGCGGGGGCGTGGATTGAAACCCGACAAGTCGCTTCGGAGTCGACGCTGGGCGGATGTCGCCCCCCACGCGGGGGCGTGGATTGAAACTGGAGACAAGTAGGCGCTGCCGTTACGGGCGGTGGGTCGCCCCCCGCGCGGGGGCGTGGATTGAAACCCTTGATTGGTAACGCCCTAATGGTGCCCATGTGCGTCGCCCCCCACGCGGGGGCGTGGATTGAAACTTGGGCGTGGCCGCCACGGCCTTGATGCGTGCGAGGTCGCCCCCCACGCGGGGGCGTGGATTGAAACCCCTGCCGTTGCTAAAGAGTTGTACCGGGTCACCAAGTCGCCCCCCACGCGGGGGCGTGGATTGAAACCATGTAGCGGCCAATCTCGATGCCTTCACGCTGGGTCGCCCCCCACGCGGGGGCGTGGATTGAAACAGCGGAACATCGTTGCCGTCGCCGGTGATGCGATGTCGCCCCCCACGCGGGGGCGTGGATTGAAACCGGTTCCGGCCGGTGTAGATCGCATCGCGGTCGCGTCGCCCCCCACGCGGGGGCGTGGATTGAAACGCAACAGCTCGCACGCAAGTCGACCCGATCCTGCCGTCGCCCCCCACGCGGGGGCGTGGATTGAAACTACCGGAATCCAGTCGGCGAACCGCAACAAGGCGAGTCGCCCCCCACGCGGGGGCGTGGATTGAAACAGGAATACACGCAATCGGAGGCCGCACGACTGCTGTCGCCCCCCACGCGGGGGCGTGGATTGAAACATCACGTCACGGGACGAAGCGGCGGATCAACGACGGTCGCCCCCCACGCGGGGGCGTGGATTGAAACCAGCGGGTCAACTACGGCGGCTACGCGCAGCTCCGGTCGCCCCCCACGCGGGGGCGTGGATTGAAACTCAAAGATAAGCGAAGGCAACACGCCGGGCTAGTGTCGCCCCCCACGCGGGGGCGTGGATTGAAACCACACCGCTCTTGGCGTTCTGACCAGATTAGCCAAGTCGCCCCCCACGCGGGGGCGTGGATTGAAACATCCAAGGGGATGACGAACAGCTCGGAACACGTGCGGTCGCCCCCCACGCGGGGGCGTGGATTGAAACTAGCTCATTGGCTGGCAGTGTCCATGTAAGGCCACGTCGCCCCCCACGCGGGGGCGTGGATTGAAACACACCAATGACACGCATGATCTTGACCGTCCGGGCGTCGCCCCCCACGCGGGGGCGTGGATTGAAACTGATGCGGGATACAACAGCGCGGGAACGTGAAACGTCGCCCCCCACGCGGGGGCGTGGATTGAAACAGTCTATGACTGTGCGGCGCTTTGTCGGCATTGGTCGCCCCCCACGCGGGGGCGTGGATTGAAACGCAAGCCTGATGCTCACCCCTCCATGGGGCCAGCGTCGCCCCCCACGCGGGGGCGTGGATTGAAACAGGTCTCATCCAGGTGGCGATCTCGCTGGCGCCCCAGGTCGCCCCCCACGCGGGGGCGTGGATTGAAACTGTTGCCGTGACGGTGCCCGCAACAGCAAGGTTGCGTCGCCCCCCACGCGGGGGCGTGGATTGAAACCCGCTGACGCAGTTAGTGTTTGAGCAGTATCCGCGTCGCCCCCCACGCGGGGGCGTGGATTGAAACCTCTGGCTTCACCGGTTGTCAATTTTCTCAAGGGTCGCCCCCCACGCGGGGGCGTGGATTGAAACATCGCACGACATCCGTTAGAGAGTACCTAGTCTCGGTCGCCCCCCACGCGGGGGCGTGGATTGAAACTCATTGCTTCGCATCCGTCGTAACGGCCATGTTCGTCGCCCCCCACGCGGGGGCGTGGATTGAAACCTGGGTTATTCAAGCGCGTGCCTACGTCGTCCGCGCGTCGCCCCCCACGCGGGGGCGTGGATTGAAACGCATGCGCACCTCAGTTCACCGTCACCGTGACGTTGTCGCCCCCCACGCGGGGGCGTGGATTGAAACACTGCGCTGAGTGCCGTACCAACCAACCGGTGGGGTCGCCCCCCACGCGGGGGCGTGGATTGAAACATCATTCACCAGAACGGCACAGGCGGCTACACACTGTCGCCCCCCACGCGGGGGCGTGGATTGAAACATCGAGCGTCGTCCACGGCTCGTAGCCAGCTGGCGTCGCCCCCCACGCGGGGGCGTGGATTGAAACTCCACGCCTAGCCCAGACACAGGATCACCCGGAAGTCGCCCCCCACGCGGGGGCGTGGATTGAAACCGGTAAGCGCTGCTTACTGCGGCGAAGCGCTGCTGTCGCCCCCCACGCGGGGGCGTGGATTGAAACTGGTTCATCGGCGTCCACCAAGGGCTATAGCCGTGTCGCCCCCCACGCGGGGGCGTGGATTGAAACGCCATGGTAGTCGGATAGCTGAGGCATCAGGCCACGTCGCCCCCCACGCGGGGGCGTGGATTGAAACGACCACGCAACAAGCACTATGCGGCGGTTGCGTGGTCGCCCCCCACGCGGGGGCGTGGATTGAAACAGAAGAAGTTGGTGGTAGTCCGACTCACTAGTTCCGTCGCCCCCCACGCGGGGGCGTGGATTGAAACTCCCATGAAGAAGGTTGTCGAGTTGCCGTGGGGTCGTCGCCCCCCACGCGGGGGCGTGGATTGAAACATCCCCCGAAACCTGTACGCTCTGGATCGGCATGGTCGCCCCCCACGCGGGGGCGTGGATTGAAACTTGGCGCGCAATCGCAGCCATCAACGGGCTAATCGTCGCCCCCCACGCGGGGGCGTGGATTGAAACTCCAACTTCTCCATACACTGGCTCGGCGACGACGGTCGCCCCCCACGCGGGGGCGTGGATTGAAACTCGCGTCCTGTGTTCACGCGCTTGATGTCGCCGTGTCGCCCCCCACGCGGGGGCGTGGATTGAAACAATCGTCGCGTGCTCGTTATCCGTGATGGACACGGTCGCCCCCCAAGCGGGGGCGTGGATTGAAACTGTAGGGGGTGCCCACTTGTTCACTGTTTGGGCGTCGCCCCCCACGCGGGGGCGTGGATTGAAACCGCTTCGACCGCGTCCACGCCGGTTCCGATGGTGTCGCCCCCCACGCGGGGGCGTGGATTGAAACCCGAGGAGCGGAGGCATACACGCTCGTTGGATAACGTCGCCCCCCACGCGGGGGCGTGGATTGAAACAATGAGTTTAGATGGGCTTGAAAATTATTTTCGGTCGCCCCCCACGCGGGGGCGTGGATTGAAACTCTGGTCCAGTTTTCGTGGGAATGGGAGGTGATGTCGCCCCCCACGCGGGGGCGTGGATTGAAACATCCTCGCCGGTCAGACGCGGCCTGCACCACTCGGTCGCCCCCCACGCGGGGGCGTGGATTGAAACGAACTCCCCGCAGCCATAGCACTCAAACGCGTTGAGTCGCCCCCCACGCGGGGGCGTGGATTGAAACTACGCCTCGAATTCAGGCCTAGGCACTCTGGGCGCGTCGCCCCCCACGCGGGGGCGTGGATTGAAACCTGAAGGGTTGGTGGACCTGGCGGCGGTGCGGGGGTCGCCCCCCACGCGGGGGCGTGGATTGAAACCGCTTCGACCGCGTCCACGCCGGTTCCGATGGTGTCGCCCCCCACGCGGGGGCGTGGATTGAAACTTTCAAGACGTTAAGCTTTCTCTATGACCTTGAGTCGCCCCCCACGCGGGGGCGTGGATTGAAACTTGTATGTCAAAGACGTGGTACACAAGGCCGTCGTCGCCCCCCACGCGGGGGCGTGGATTGAAACCCGAGGAGCGGAGGCATACACGCTCGTTGGATAACGTCGCCCCCCACGCGGGGGCGTGGATTGAAACAAGAGCGCGTCAAGGGTTTCGCCTACGCCTACGCGTCGCCCCCCACGCGGGGGCGTGGATTGAAACTAGTTCTCTCAATCCCGTCTCTTATCACCATCGTCGTCGCCCCCCACGCGGGGGCGTGGATTGAAACTAATGCCCTACAAGCTCCCGCAGGCGCTCAGTGAAGTCGCCCCCCACGCGGGGGCGTGGATTGAAACACCGTAGCCGGTCCAAACGGTGAAACGGCAAGCACGTCGCCCCCCACGCGGGGGCGTGGATTGAAACTTGAAGAGAGTCACGAATGCAGCAGAGAACTTGCGTCGCCCCCCACGCGGGGGCGTGGATTGAAACCGCTCGCCGCTGTCGCCGTGCAGGAATAGGACGGTCGCCCCCCACGCGGGGGCGTGGATTGAAACCGGGGGATATCCGAGTCGAATTCAGACCAGACAAGTCGCCCCCCACGCGGGGGCGTGGATTGAAACTTCCACGAGCGCTGCTCCGGTAGCAGCTGACTCGGGTCGCCCCCCACGCGGGGGCGTGGATTGAAACTTCGTCCCGCCTTCGCAGATCATGAAGGGCGAGTGTCGCCCCCCACGCGGGGGCGTGGATTGAAACCTCCTAGTCACACGGGACGCATCCGAGATTCCCGTCGCCCCCCACGCGGGGGCGTGGATTGAAACCACTGAGGGCCGTGCTGCTGAGCTGCGGATAATGTCGCCCCCCACGCGGGGGCGTGGATTGAAACCCATGTCCGGGTCATGACTCCCGGGGTGCGACAGTGAGTCGCCCCCCACGCGGGGGCGTGGATTGAAACCTCAAGAGCGGCGGGACCGTCAGCGGCGGTGACATGTCGCCCCCCACGCGGGGGCGTGGATTGAAACATTTTCGATCCCATTGCGGCCCAGGTGCCAACACGTCGCCCCCCACGCGGGGGCGTGGATTGAAACAAGCTGGGGATTTGGGAACGCCCCAATAGTTGGAAGTCGCCCCCCACGCGGGGGCGTGGATTGAAACGTAGAATCCAACGTCATAGAGAATAGCCCTAGCTGTGTCGCCCCCCACGCGGGGGCGTGGATTGAAACCTCACCAACGGGGACAAAATCACACTGATGGCTGGTCGCCCCCCACGCGGGGGCGTGGATTGAAACTGGCTCCGGCTACACGAACGGAGTAAACACGTACGTCGCCCCCCACGCGGGGGCGTGGATTGAAACATCCGCCAAGCAAATCAGCTCATCATGTGTATGGCGTCGCCCCCCACGCGGGGGCGTGGATTGAAACTCTCCTAACAGGCGGTCTGCCTTGGCTCGAATCTTGTCGCCCCCCACGCGGGGGCGTGGATTGAAACAGATACTGGGCGGCTCGTGCTTGGTCAATTACTGTCGCCCCCCACGCGGGGGCGTGGATTGAAACACCTGACTGACCGAGGAAGTGTGTGCGCAGTTGGTCGCCCCCCACGCGGGGGCGTGGATTGAAACCGATGAGGCCAAAGAGGAGAAGTGGGATGCCTTCGTCGCCCCCCACGCGGGGGCGTGGATTGAAACACATTCGCCTCCGCTGGCTGATGGACGTTCGATCCGTCGCCCCCCACGCGGGGGCGTGGATTGAAACCTTCAGCGCTGTCAATGCTTGCTCAACTCCCTTTTGTCGCCCCCCACGCGGGGGCGTGGATTGAAACCTCATCACCACGCCGGGACACGTCACGGACCATGTCGCCCCCCACGCGGGGGCGTGGATTGAAACAGCCGATTGACCCAAACCGTTGGGCTGTGCTCAGCAGTCGCCCCCCACGCGGGGGCGTGGATTGAAACTTCGTGGCGCAGGTGCGGCACAGCGGGGATACGCGCGTCGCCCCCCACGCGGGGGCGTGGATTGAAACTCTTGGAGGGCGGCAGCGCGCGCTGGTCGAACACGTCGCCCCCCACGCGGGGGCGTGGATTGAAACAGCCGATTGACCCAAACCGTTGGGCTGTGCTCAGCAGTCGCCCCCCACGCGGGGGCGTGGATTGAAACCAAGAATGATGATGGTAAGAAAAAACTTACATCTGTCGCCCCCCACGCGGGGGGCGTGGATTGAAACGCGGTGAACGCGTAAATGCGCCCCCCACGCGGGGGCGTGGATTGAAACTTCCCGGCTTAGCCCCTAGCGGACCATCGGGAGCCGTCGCCCCCCACGCGGGGGCGTGGATTGAAACTTCCCGGCTTAGCCCCTAGCGGACCATCGGGAGCCGTCGCCCCCCACGCGGGGGCGTGGATTGAAACAACTGCCCCCGTTGCTCTTGCACAGCACGTAGGTCGCCCCCCACGCGGGGGCGTGGATTGAAACCGCTGGTGACGGAAGACGCCGTGTGGGCGTTGCGAGTCGCCCCCCCGCGGGGGCGTGGATTGAAACCAATCGGAATGGACGATGCCGAGCGCGAGCAGACTGTCGCCCCCCGCGCGGGGGGCAATGTGGAAGGAGACATGCCCAGGTAGGCCGCCGCTTCCTTGCCATTCATCATGCCTCGCGAGGTCCACAATTAAACAATTAACTCATAAGAGGAATTACCAGTAGGCGGGCGGGCCGAAATTGAGGCCAAGTGTTTTTTGCAGGATGCAAGAGCCGGAGTACGGCACAGCAGGGTTCAATGTTCGCCGTTTCCGAACGTCCTCGCCAGAGTGACGGTGAGGAGGAATTGAACAGTGTTCGATGAAATTATTAGCCACCTAGCAACTGCTGACGCATTCGAGTGGAATGCTAAGCGCCTAATTGAATCTGGGGCCAAGCCACCCAACTGGGCATATACGTGCATTGAGTGTCTGGGCGATGCGAGCCGTGAGCGTGCTGTAGCACGAGACCTTGCCGTGGCCGCCCACACCGATTCTTCAAAGGATGATTCGTCAGCCGAAAGTGCCGAAGGTGACAAGCGGTCGGGTGACATCAGAGGCATGACCCTAGGCCAGCTTCTCCGATTGGCCGCTGTCGCCAGATCGGCCTCAGGCGGGAGCAAACGGATGCGGCAATCGACGCAACGCATGAGCCAGGTCGCCGCACTTCTCCAGACCAACAAGGCGATGCCCCAGCTTCTCTGGTGGTGCGGGGATGTAGAACCGGTCCCCCCCGGACGACCCGTGATCGATACAGAAGAACGGGAGCAGGTGCGATGAACAATGATCTGCGCAATGCTCTCCGCTTCGCCGCGTACATCCGCTGTATTGGGCACGAGCCAATCCCAATTCAGCGTAGGAGCTCACATGAATGGGCCCTCGACCTCCAGCGCCAGCACGAGCGCCTGCGGCAAGGCTTGTCCCCGGAGGCGGCACGGGCCGCGAAGGCCTCCGCCCGCGCTCTCATCCGTGAGAAGGGTTACCGGAGAGCGGCGGAGGAGGCCGCGCCAGTGCAGGTGACCGACGTGGTTCCCGAACAAGGTTGCGGTAACCACGTCGGTGTTGATGAGGGACCTGCTGCCCAGACGGGCCCAACGGCTGCGGTGCTGTCGGCGAAAGAGCACCGGGCGCTGAAGCGCGACCGGTACCTCTGCCGCAGGAAGCTCCGCCACCCCGACTATTGGAGCGCCGTGCAGCACGCGCTGCGACTGGGCGGGGACGTTCAGGTTTTTGAATGTCCACAGTGTGATGGCCTACACGTCGGGCACAATCCCGAAGGCCAGGGCACGAAGCAGTATCGGCGTGCGCGGAAGCGGCTGCGGGCGATCCAGAACCGCTTGGGTGCGCTGGAGCGCGAGCAAACGATGCTGATCAGCGAGAGATCTCAACTGATGCGCGAACTTGGGAAGCTGGATGCCTTAGCAATGATTCATCCGGGCTTCCTTAAAGGCGTGCGCAGCCTGCTCAGGATGTTCAGGCTGCGAAACGATCGCGCAGTTGCCAGTGGCCATCTGATAACACACTGAAAGGAGCGATCAGCTTGGATATCGATGCTGGAAGTGGAGGGAAGGTGTCTGAGAAATCGCTCCAGACTCTTCGGAAAATCATCTCGCAAGTGTCGGCGCGGGCATGTACAATTGCGGCGTCCACCAGGCGGCTAAGATGATCGAGCATGAACCATGGCGTGGCCCGCAGCGGAAGTTGGGCATATCGGGCACCGGATCGCAATCGTCGGCTATTCTCACCATCGAAATCCGAAGCATAGGGACAACAATCAGTTCACCCTCGGCGTTATGGAAAAAGTCTTGTCGGGAGAACTGACAGGTGATTCCCTGTTCCCAAGAGTTCCGGCGTATTTCGGCTACGACGATCGCAATGCATTCTGGAAACGCGTTTGGTTCTTCAATTTCATACCGGCGTGCATCGGCAACGACGACGAGAAATATGCAACTGCGGATACCAAACAAAACCTACGAGCAAAGCAGCGGTTCAATCGTATCCTTCAAGAGGAAAAGATAGAGAAAGTATTCGTTTTCACCACAAAAGGGTGGAGCAACTGCCCAAGCACAGACGAGGAAGAAAGCGGTAATTCCTGCCCTCTTCTGGGACCCGAGTTTTTGGGAACCACTTGGGGGACTTACACCATTGGGCGACGCAAGATCCTCGCGTTCGGCTTTCGTCATCCGCAGTTTGCTCGTAGAGAGATCATGAAGTCAGCCGTGACCGAGGCGCTTTCACGCCGACCGGCGTGATCTTGTATGTGCGATTTTGTAGATTAACCGGCACTGACCACTTTCTTCGTACTCCCGTCAAAATTCCATGCACCGTCATCCTCGGCCAACCGATCGGCAACCGTTAAGCGGCGAACCAGACGATTCCAGCGGGTTTTCAGGCCCCGCCCACCGGCCCTGCGCACATCGCATAGACACCGCCCTCATCGTTGTCGTCGCACCCATAAAATACGAACAGCCCCGCGTACCACCGCGCCTCGTCGATCAGGGCGGGCAGCTTGTCTTCGCTGGTTCACAGTGTCGGTAGTTCTGGCCAGGGAATGTGAAACCAACGTCTTGGGAGTCGTTATCAGGGTGTCGAGGATGGCTCAGTGGGCGTGGGCTTTCGCGTTCAGGTGTTCGGCTTCGGCGTGTGTTACCTGTCTCATTGGGGGAACCTCCTTGGCTCTCTGGATGAGATCGGTAGTCCGAACGCTCAACTTAGGACGGGTCACAGCAACTGCTCTCGCCCACTCCCCGAGGGCCTTCGGAAACTGGGTTCGCGGTCCACTGTTGGTCTGACATGCACCGCCACGAACCCCGTGATGATCGATGACCCAAGCGACAGGGAGCAGCTTCTGTCGCGTGATTCACGATTGATGTGTAGACCTCACGAGTCTTTGAACCACTTTCCAGATGCTTGCACCCTTCTCGTCGGCGTAGCAATCGAGGTGGACCACCACATGAGGTTTGACCCGTAAACGGACGCGTTCCGAGAGCACGGCGTCGGCTGCATCGAGGAAGCAATCCGTTACCCGTTTCCTTACGGCATCGACATCCCGATCCGGGCACTCGATGTAGAGAGCATCGTGATGAGGGGCACAGAGCATGTGTCCCATCCCCCGCTCCTCGACGAGGACGCAGGTCAGGCGTAGAAGTTCAGCGCACGTGGCCTGCTGAGGAAAATTCAGAAGCCTGTTGGGTGGCGTGTATTTATCTACCGCCATCGTCCACCCGAATGCCGTGGAGATGAACCCGTCTGCATACGCCTTCGTGATTTGCGCCTCGGCCCAGGCCCAGTACGTGGCGTAGGCCCTCTTGTGATTTGCGATGATGCGGTCCGCTTGCCAGTACGGGATTCCAAGGTTCACGGCCAATGTTGGCGTAGCCACCCCATACTGAATGGCGAGCGCGGCAACCTTGTAGAGGTCCCTTACGGCTTCAAGTTTGAGGTCGTCCGGATCGCGCTTAGTCCCGGGCGGCAAGATGCCCGACGAGATGGCGAACTCGATGTACTGGTCAGCACCGGAGTTATAGATGCGCAGGAATTCGGGGTCTCCGCTCAGGTCGGCTGCGATGGCCGTCTCAGCGGCCTCGATGTCAAACCCAATGACGGCTCGGCCGTGGGGTGGCGCGATCAGGTTCCTGACCCAGCGCGGTCGGTTCAAAATCGATTCACGCGCACGCGGGCTATTGCGGCCAGTGACTGTACCAAATGGCCAAACCGAAGCCCGGTTGCGCCCGTCAGCACCAATGGCGTTGCTGACCAACGTAAGACCCCTCACCGTTTTGCGTAGTTGCCGAAGCGGCTCAAGCTTCGGGTGTAGCTTCGCCATCGGTTTGAACGCCTTGTCATCGTCGGTGGAATAGTGCCCCCGCTCTGTCTTCTTGGGCCAGGTCGCGAGGAGGCCTTCCCGTTCAACGAGGGCATCGAATCCCTTCTGGCTGAACACCGGCCTCGGGTTATTTCGACCGACGACGCGATAGACACCGTACCCGTACTCGTCCTCAATCTCACGGACAACGGCCAGTTGGAGTTCTACACGCCGCCCTTCAATGTCCTTGTACTGCGGATCGATGGGGAGGCCGTTGTGTTCCATCCAGGCCACGGCGCGGCTGTAGGCTCCGCGCAGGAGGGCTTGTTCGGGTTCGTCGATCATGGGCAGCATTGCCCCCAACAGGAGGCCGGTGCCGTCCACGTCACGCCAGCAGTAGTCCAGGATGCGTCGCTGACCCTCCGGTGGATAGGAGGAATGCGTGAGGATGTAATCGCGTTCTTCAGCCTTTTCGGCGCAGGACATGGCATCCAAGTTGAACTCGGTCATCGCGTCGAGAAGTCCGGTACCGAAACTCCGGAGATTGATCCCGTTGCACCAGACGCCGTTGATCAGGCGAAGGTACTCAAAATGAAGATCCAGGATGTTCAGGGGAAGGTCCCAGCCGAGAGCCAAGAACGTCTTCCACTCCGCCGGGGTGTTGAAGCCCGCGAACAGGGCCGCTTCGTAATCGAACGGGTTTTCCCGGTGGCTGTCGAAGAAGACCTCGACCTCTTCACCGGTGTGCAGGTCCCGTGCACACAGGCACACGGGACAGTTGCGCTCGCCCGGCGCGGTGCGGAACTCGGTGTCAAGCACCCACACGCGCCGGTAATCGTCAAGGAAGTTATTCATCGACATCGAAACAGCCACGGGCCTTGCGAAGCTGCGGATGGTCGAGGTCCTCGATCATGCGTGAGTCGAAGGCAGACAGCAGCATCTCCTCGAACGGGGGCAGGCCAGACCAGTCGGGCTGCGGGATCGACTCCGCCGGGACATAGAGGTCGTAGATGTTCGGCCCCTTGCGCCCGACGACCTTGTGCCACTCACCGGTGCACGCGCTGACCGCCTTCAACGCGGAGCGATACCAGGGGGTATCTGAGCGGTTGACATTCCAGATGAAGTACGTACCGTCGTGAGTTACCCCGGCGTACAGGTTGGTCACGCTCAAGCGCACCCCATCGGGAATTTCGAGGTCCGGCGAGACGTAGTAGACCTCATCCGTATCCGGGTCCTTATAGGTAAGGACGCCAGACTGGCGATAGGACTTGTCGGGGTGGAACTGGACAAACTTGGAGCCGGGACGCTGGATAGGGTACATGGTCTGCACGCGGCGACCTACAGGAGCCGAGTAGTCCCTCTTGGCCTGCTTCGCCATGGCGAGGGCACTCGGAGCCGAGCGGATCTTCTTGCTGGCGCTCGGGGCGAGCTCCCGCTCCACCTTCGAGCGAAGCTTCCGAGTCGGGGGCTGGCTAACGTTAGGGCTACCCGCGTTGGTGTTGACGGTCATCGCGGTATCGGGAATTGCCGTATCGAGGGCGCACGCCCCCTCGACCGGCACGCTGGTGAGACTGTGAATGGTCCCGGGTGCATTCGAGTTCATAACTACTACCTCATTGGGGTGTTGAACGCCGCGCCTATGGCGGTTGGTGCCATCGCACAAACGTTCTAATAGGTAATACCTCCGGGGGGTGGCTTCCTAGATATTCGGACAGATTTTTCTTGGTGGGTCTGAGGAGGGTGAGGTGTCTTGCCAATTGAAACCAATATGCGTCTCGACGGCGAACCCGATTGAAGCGACCCTGGGCGACGCGCAGCGAACGCCGCAATCGGTTGACCACCCTGGTCCGAGTCCCGCCCGGTGCTCTGAGCTTCGGCAGCTTCCCCGGCTTCGCTGGCATACGATCCTTAGCTGGGCAGAGCAATATATAAAGAAAAGCATTTTCCTGCTCGTTAAAGTTATCTGCGGCTCATCCGAGAGGCGATTCCGAAGAACCTAGACCAAGTAAGTGATCGCCGACGCCGCGCTACAACGGTGTTGTCGTGTGTCGCACATGCCCAAACAGGCGCATCCCTGCCGCGTGATCCGCCAGGGTCAATTCCACGCCGGGGCGGGAAAGTGCCGCCTCGGAGCTGACGCCATCTCGATCCTCGATCACCATGCAGTTCGTTACGCCGTAGAACGCTAAGGCGGCCTTCATCAGATGCCCCACCCTACGAAGCACCTCCACTCGGTCAACTCCTCGGGATGCGCAGAGGACAAATACCCACTCCTCCAGCGTGAAGTAGGCCGATGCGTAGGTGAACCCGGACTCGTCCTCGTCAACTTTGGCAATTGCCCGGAGCATAGCGTCCCCAACCTGGACCCGATGCGCCCGGCTAAGACTCGCGATGACACCCTGGAGGACCAGATACCGTGCACGATGCTCCGGATTATCGAACACGGCCAGCAGGTCCGGCGGCAAGCCTCGCGCGTAATCAGGATGACGGGTCGCGAGGGCGTCAGCTACGTGCTCGGTTGCCCGGATCTTCAGGTACTCTGTGGCCCTTGTCCCAAGCAACTCGGTCCAGCAATTCCGGGACAGTTCGCAATTCGTGGGCGAGATTCAGGAAGTCGTTCAAAGACATGTAGGTGAGGGGCACACCTGAGCACGTCAACGGTAAGTGCACCTCATCGGCTGACAGGTCCACCTTCTGGAAGGTCTCAACTAGTGCTAACCCATGGACGATCCTCGGAAGCCCATTTGGCAAGTCAACAGTATCCGTCTGAGCAACGCACCCTGTTCCTGCTCCGTGTTTAGTGTTGCACTGGAGCTATGAGCGAAGTGGGAGTGATAGCACAGGCGACGTAGTTTGGCCGAGGTCCAGGCCTTGGTTGCGCGAGTTTGAATCGAGTGGATTGTTGCGGGCGGCCTTTTGCCAGCAGCGTGGCCTGGCGGTAGGGACGCTGGATAAATATCGTCAACGCGTGCATGGTGGACGTCAGTCGGGAGGCAGGGCTTTTGTTCCCGTCGAAGTGGTTCCCTCCACTGCGCGGGATGTCAACAGCGTCGCCGGGCGCGACGGTGCTCTAGTCGTTGAATTGCGAAGCGGACGTCGGATCGAAGTATGTCGTGGATTTGATGCGGGAACATTGGAACGTCTGCTGACCGTATTGGACAGGGTGTAGTCGGTGTTCGGGTTTGGACCGGCGACGCGGATATATGTTGCAGCCGGCGCGACGGACATGAGGAAGAATTTCAATGGCCTCTACGGGCTGGTACGCGATCATCTGGGCTGCGATCCGGAAAGCGGCCATGTGTTTGTTTTCACGAATGCGCGACGCAATCGCCTGAAGCTTCTGGTATATGACGGAAGCGGGCTTTGGGTATGTGCGAAAAAGTTGGACGGAGGAAGATTTCGGTGGCCGGATGCGGACAGTACGGTGAAGAAAATCGTACTGAGTTCCGAGGAACTGGCGCTGCTTTTAGGTGGGATCGATCTGACTCAGACGCGGCCCCGAAAGTGGTATCGCAAGCCTCCGGCGGAAGAACCAACAGAGTCACTGAAAACCGCATAAACACTGGATATTTCGCTCATTTATCCACAAGAAAATATGTTATTAAATAGACATCGTGAGCACGCCTTCTGAGCCTACTCTTCCTCCGCATTCGGAACCCTTCATGGCTGAGGTTGTCGCGCAGCTGAAGGAGCAGGTTGCGTCGCAGAACAAAGAGCTCGAGTACGCACGGTTGAAGATCCAGGTCCTCGAAGAGCGTCTTCGTTTGGTGCGGATTCAGAAATATGGACCGAGCAGCGAGAAGCTAAGCAATTTGCAACTGGAACTGCTGGAGCAAGAGCCCGGGGTTAGTCAGGAAGAAGTAGTCGCCGAAAGCGAGCGCAAAGCCCCGCCGCCTGTTACTGAACAAAAGAAACGCAAGCATCCCGGACGTCAGACTCTGCCCGCGAATCTTCCCCGTGTGGAACGGGTGATTGCCTGCACGCCGGAGCAGTGCGTATGCGGCAACTGCGGCGCTGAGACCACGAGTGATCGGCTACGAAGTCAGCGAAGTGCTGGATGTCGAGCCGGCGCGGTATTTCGTGCAGGTGACCAAGCGCGAGAAGCGGGCCTGCAAAACCTGTCCCGAGCAAGGCGTGACGGCGGCGGCTCTTCCCATCCGGATCATCGATAAAAGCCTGGTGTCGGACAGAGTGATCATCGACACGGTGGTGAACGAAATACTGTGACCACAACCCACTTTTTCGGCAAAGCGTAGCCTTGTTGCGTGACGCGGGCATCGATATCAGCAGGGCTACGATGTGCGGCTGGGTGATGACCATCGGAGAGATGTTGATGCCGGTAGCCGGAGCGATGCGGAAGCCAGTTGCTTGCCGGCAGCCTACATCCAGGCGGATGAAACTCCGGTCGATGTTCAGACGCATGACGGAAGCGGCACAAACCATCAGTCTTATCTCTGGCAGTACGGGACGCCGGGGGGCATGACGGTTTTTGATTTCCGTATGAGCCGTAAGCGCGAGGGCCCGCTGAACTTCCTCGGCAACTTCGAAGGACTTCTCCAAACGGATGGCTACGCCGCATATGATCGCGTGGGCGGTCCGAAGATGGTGCATGCAGTCTGTTGGGCTCACGCCAGAAGGTACTTCGTAGATGCGGTCAAACTCAATAAACAGGATGCCGCGTCCATCCGCGCAGTTGAACTGATAAACGAGCTATTTGCGATCGATGCTCAAGCGCGAAACGAAAAGATGGACCATGCCGCACGCCATGCCCTGCGCCACGAGAAGGCTCCGCCGCTGCTCGACGAAATCCGCACTCACATCCTCGAGATGAGCAAGACGGTGCTGCCCAGCAGCGCTGCCTGGCCACGCCTGCAGATACACGCTTGCCCTCTGGAAGAAGCTGATCCGTTTCCTCGATTATCCCGAACTGGAGCTCAGCAACAATTTTGCGGAGAACTCGATGAGGCCTATAGCACTTGGTCGCAACAACTGGATCCACATCGGGAGCGAAGCAGGCTGGACCGCGAGTGGCCGCTATCCTCTCCGTGATCGAAAGCTGCCGCCGTCTCAAAATCCCGGTGCGCGATTACCTCGCCGAGATCCTCCCCGGACTCGCAAACGCGCCGCTCCGCCGAATCGCAGAACTTACTCCTGCAGCCTGGGCCGCAAAGACATCATCCATGCGTTTGGTCTGACGCTTACAGTCAACACGCCCACGCCTCCAGTGTTTGCACCACATCGGCCTCCCTTGAGAGCGTATGGCTCCGGCTAGCTGTGCGGCGGCTTCCTTCGCCTTCTTCCGAACCCACAGTTCATTCTTTTCCGGACTCCGTCGGAGCGGATCGTCCTGTGCCTTCTGGGAGACCACCAGGCACGAGTCCGCATGAATGACCGCGAAATCTACAACCTCCTTCTGGGTTTTATCCAGTGTCTGCGGGCTCCTGTAGGCACGTTCCGCGATGAATGGCTGTGAGAGCAACCCCTCAACGTGCCATTCAGCCCAATCCGTTCTCTGTCGCCAGCGCTCCATATCTGCCGTTTGGGCGCAATTTCAGCATACCCTCGGCCCAAGCGCTACCGCTGAACCTCGGCGACGAGTTGCCGCATGCAATGAGCAAGCCAGCGGCGATTGAGCATTCCTGGACTTCCGCTCTTCTTTATGGAGGACATGCTGATGCCCATTGGTTACTCACCGGCGACTTCGCGCACTCCCCTGGAAGACGCTTCAGTGCGTATGAGAACTCATTACCGCCCGATGAGCCTGCCGCCGACGAACTCTGGGAGGCCAAGCCAACAGCGCCGCGCACATCGACGGTTTCAACGGGCGCGTACGGTGCTGAAAGCGTGACAAGCGACCCAAACCTCCAGGCCACTCCTGCCGTAGTTCGCGAGATAACCGAGCGGCTGGACCGGTTTGTCCGGCAGGCAGAAGAGTTCCAGCGCTGCGCAGAGGGCATAGTAGAAACCCTGTCGTCCATCCTAAAGCCCAATGTTCACCGACTGCGTGACCACTCGCCAGAGTGCAGTAGACGGCGACGTGTCCTGCCGAAGTAAACGCCGATGATCTGACTTCCTGGACGTCGCAGTGAAGCCTGAGCCCACCGCCGAGCCTCGTGCGACCCGTAACGCGCCCGACGGTCGCGTACACGTGTTTCTTCCGGGCCGCCTCCTTCCGAAGCGCCAGGCGGATCGGCGACAGATTCCTACAGCCTGGGCCACCATCGGGAAGTTCCCCGTTTAAACGATTGCTCGCCAGATTCCAATGAGGAGCTTTAGGCAGCCTCGCCAAAAAGCGTCCAGCGTTTCAAGGAGCGAGCAAAGATGAAAGAAAGAGAAAAAGAGAATGCAAGTCGTAAAGGCGAAAGCCATCGTGAAGGTTCGGGCCACACTGACAGTGCGCAGCAACAGCCCGCGATTAGCACGTCCACGAAGATCAGGCAGAGCAGCGGTCGCGCTCGACCGGGCCAACGCGGCAAGGTCCAAGTCCTAATTCCAGCCTGTCAGCACGACAATGCCGCTCTGCTCAAGGCAGGGCGCGAATGGCTGGTCCCGCTTCTTATTCGCGACTTTCTACGCGAACGCGGACTTGAGCCTGTTTCCGGAATCGACTCAACCAAAAACCGACACGCAAACTTCGGAATGCCTGGGCAAGGAGCACGCGCGACAACGCGTGGATTGAACTAATGGGCTATTCGAACGACCTGTACAAGTTGAACCCGGCGGATGGTGTACCGGAACGCTGCGCCGCTTATGCAAGATTCTCTTCCGACCTTCAGCGCCTCGCATCTCTCGAAGACCAGGTTCGTGAATGTCGGGACCTCGCCAATGAGCGCGGATTCCAGTTCTTAGAGGAATACGTCCGTTCAGACGAGGCGAAGACCGGAAAGACGATTGTGGGACGTGGTGGACTGGAGGACCTGGTGAAACTCGCAGGTCAGAATCCCCGAACCTTCGACCGTATCTTGTTCGACGACACTTCACGGCTAGGGCGCAATTTGACCGATACTTTGAGGCTGGTAGACATCTTCACGTACTTCGGCGTGGTCCTGCACTTCGTGAGTGGCAACCTCGAATCCACCAATACCAACTTCCGCCAGTTGTTCATCCAGCAGTCGCAGCAGGACGAAGCATTCAGTAAAAATCTTGGCAAAAGGTGTCATCGAGGTCAGCGTGGACGTTTCCTGAACGGCTACGTCGGTAGCGGACGGGCTTACGGGTACCTCCACAATCACATTGAGGACCCCGTGCGCAAGGGGGAGTATGGTCGGCCCCTGATCATCGCTGTTGAAAGGAAGAAGCACCCGGAGGAGGTCCCAGTCGTCGAGCGGATCTTTGTGATGCGTGCCTCAGGCATGAGTTGTCTTGAGATCGTCAAGACCCTGAACCAGGAGGGAGTCCCTTCGACCTTGCACGGTACGGGAGACATGCGCCGTATCTGGCACGTCAGCACCGTCGTGCGCATCCTTCGGAATCCCAAGTACCGTGGACACGACATCTGGAACCGCCGGAAGAGCAAATGGAATCCTCTTACTGGGCGCAAGGAGGTGGAGTTTCGCCCAGAATCAGAATGGGAAATCTACGACAACCCGGACCTGGCCATCGTCACTGACGAACTATGGTACGAGGTCCAGAGGCAGATGGATAACCCTGAGTTCGGCTCAAACCGTCGCGGCGGTCTCAATCGTAGCAAAGCAAGCCGGTCCTATGTGTTTAGCGGCTGCCTGGAATGCGGAGTCTGTAACGGCAATATCAACATTGTCGGGGGATCGCAACCCTCTACCCAGTACGGCTGTCATAATCACAAGTTCCACGGCACCTGCAAAAACGGGCTGGTCATTCAGCAGCGCGTGCTCGAAGAACAGCTTCTCAAGGCTCTGGCGCGGAATCTAACCGACCCCGCCATCTGGACCGAGTTGGCCTCGGAGTTCGAAAAGCGGGTGCGCGAAGCCATCAAGGAGCACGCCGAAGCCGTAAAGCGAAGCACCAGGACCCCAGCCGATTTCGACCGGTGCATTGCGGAGGTCGAGGCCCGCATCGCGCACTTGGAGGACGCGATTGAGAAGCTCGGTATGTCCGATCGCTTGCAGGCGAGGTACATACTGGCTGAGAAGGAGTTGGAGGACCTCAAAGGGGAAAAGGCCATCCTGGTGGAACCAGTTCCGGTGGCCGAGGTGACGGCATCGGAGATCCGCGATTTCCTGGAGCGCAAGACGATCGAAATTGCCACTATCCTCGCCAGCGATCCCGTACGCGCAAAGGAAGAGGTCCGGAAGCGCGTCTCCAAACTGCGCCTGGAGCCGATCGAGACGGAGGAGGGCAACGCGTACCGGATTACGGGCGATATCCGTCTGTTTTCGTCTCCCGACGAAGGAGTAATGGTGAGTCCATCACTGTCCAAATGTGCTCACCTTTACTCTTCGTGGACCCTGCCCATCTGCGAGACGATCCTTTGCCCTGCTCAATCCCGGCGGTCACGCCGGTTGGCCGTCGCAGCCTGATCCGCCCGATGGAGGGCGTAGTAAGTCACGGCCTTCCATCGCCCCCTCGCTTCAGCCAGTACCGCAGGCTGCCTAGACCAGTGAGCCCGCCACGCGGTGGGCTCGCCGTCCTCTTCGCCCAGCCCAGCGGACTCGACTTGGCATTTTGGTTGTCTAGTCTTCGCTAAGTTGATACGCGCGAGCCCGAGTTTTTTTCACGGCCAATATTCGAACGGCGGTGACGGATCGGTATTAGCTCTCAGGGGGCAAATAGAACTGCTCCCAAATTTAACCAGAGAGAACCCCGATGTCACTTTGTGATACCGCCGTACAGACCGCGCAGGAAATGTCCTGTGCGGAAGCGGTCGAGTCTGCACCCCCGCCGCAGACCGGCCACGCAACCCAGAAGAAGGCCACCAAGCTGGTGTGGCACTACACTCACGGTGATCGGGCATTCCTCGGCATCCTGAAGGACGGGATGATCCGTCCCGCAACCGCCTTTGTCCCCGCCGGAGAGTTGCCAATCACCTGGTTTTCTACGGAGCAGTTCTGGGAGCCGACCGTGTTCAGGGGCAAGTGCCTGCCCGATGGGACGATCATGGCGTTGGGCATGGCGGACATGCTGGCGGAGAACGTGCGCCTCTTTCGTCTCGGGGCTGATCCCGCGACCGCTCCATATCGCTGGTCGGATTTGAAGGACCTCAGCGGTATGCACCCCGCGATCGCCGCAGCACTGGCTGCCGACACGAAGCGCCGGGGCGGAAGCCCGAACCGTTGGCGCGGAACTTTCGACCCGGTCTCGTCGGAGAAGTGGGTGACGGTTGAGACCTTCGTGGACGGCGAATGGGTTCCAGTTTTCTAACAACCGTTGGCTAGCTGGTGGTCCGTGAGTGAAGGTGAAGTGGTCATCGCCCACTATCGCCTGGCCAACCGAGTCACCCAGCGTCACTCCACCAACCTGCGGGCTGTCTGCCATCATCTTCCCGACGACAGCCGCCCGCAGGAGTCTACCCGCTCGCAGGACTGAAGCCACGCGCCCCGTGTCTTGTGCCCTCTTTCTCACGCATGGGGCAGGTACCGAGGAACAAGCAGAAGTATTTTTGAGATTTCCACAACCGAAACTTAGCCAACTAATTTTTTTAGTTGGCCAGAGTACTTCGGGGGCGATATGGGCTGAAAAATTCCTCTGCAAATTTCAGATTCTTTCCGGTCCCCGGTATTACCCATTAAGGAGAAATTGCGCAAAAGCGCAAAAAGGTAAACAGAATGAAAAAGGAAAAACTTCATATCGAAAAGGTGGAAGTATCACCGAAGATCGAGTGGGAGCACGCCAAGCACGGGCTGCTCCAGCTTCAGGGAATGTTGGAGCAGGAGATCGCTGCTCTGGCGACAAACGCCGAAATTCGCAACGCCTATAGCCCAATTACCTGGGTTAAGCTGTGCCGCTATATCCGGCACGCAACGGAAGGAATGATTTCCGTTCGCTTTGCGACCGAGGGGAAGACGGCCAAGGAAATCAACCTAGCTACGGGCATTAGCACTTCGCGGATCGGGGCTTTCAAGGCATGGAACACAATGTGGAAGAAGGCGCTGACCAAGTTTATCCAGCTTCGTTGGCACATGGAAGAAGAGAGGCTCGCCGACATTGCGTTCCTTCGGTCGATCGGCATCTCCGTCGAGGGGAGCGAGATAAATGGGGGTGCAGCATGAGCGCCCCTGCACCTATCTTTCGTGGGCTGAATCCGTACGGGAGCTATGATGCCGCGCAGAAGCTGCCGCGCGGCGTGTGCACGATTTCGCTCGATGGCACCATCCGGCTCGTCAAGAGGCTCGGCATCCCGTTTGCCAGGATTACGCGCCTTGAGTGGGCCTATGGCAACCACTATTTTCCACGCCTTGTCGGCTACGCGATCCGCAACCGCGACAAGAGAAGGCTAGAGCGGGCGCTTGACGGGCGGGATGAGAAGCAGACCGCGAGGACTCCAGCGCCGCATCCCGATCTGCTGCTGTGCATCCGTGAAGCATCCCGTGCAGCGCATCGTGAGCGCGATTCCGCCCAGGGTGCATACCTCTGTGGCTGCCATACACTAGCCGGGAATGCGCGGAAGCGTAAAGATGCGTGGTATCGGATGAAGGAGCGCGGAATCGTCGCCGCACACAATCAAGGGCTGTTGCGCTACGTTGGCGTATCGCCGCAGGGGATGGCTGTCTATGAGTATGGCGAGGGGGGAATGGCGTGCTTCCACTCCACGCTGCATCCGGCGGGAGTTGAGCGCACCCCGGTGCCGGATCACCCAGAGACTCTGCTGGTCGAAGCTAAGGACAAGGTTCGCGGGGTATCGCTCCGGCGCGTAGAGATGACGCTTTCTGCGCTGCCCGGAGACTTTTCTGGATACGAGCGGAGTACAGCGCCGCGCATCGAGCGCCCGAAGCCCATCTGTCACGAGTGCGGCGAAGAGGGTCACATCGCCCGTCATTGCCCGAACTCCGACCATGACTGGGATAACTATGTTGGTGTAGTGGAGTTCAGCGATCCGTTCAGCGCTGACCAGCCTTCATCGTGAATTGGACAGGCTGCATCGACAGTCGCGGATTCGAATAGAATTTCCGCAGTTTGTGAACGGTGGTGACTTGGAAAGGTGGAAAGCTATCAGGGCTTTCACCTTTCCATGCACCGAAGACGGCGGCCTGGGTGTCAACACAGTATGGTAGTGCAAGGAACAATGACTATAGTGAACACTAACGAGCCAAACGACTTGTTTGATGGCCTGACGAACCTAAATACCGGATTCGACAGCCCGCTCATCCCGCACGTTTCACCTCAGGATTTCGAGACTGTCCTTGATCGCTGCGCGGCCTCCGGCACGGAGTTTATCGACGTGGAGGTGTTCGACGCCGACCACGTTCTCCTTCAGGTGGAGATCGCTCCCGAGGACGGTCTTGATTGGGCTCGCAAGCTCGGCCGGAAGTACGCCGGTCAGATGGCGTGACCATTTGCGCCAGCTTCACCACCGCCGACCAGGCCTCGAAGACGGCAAGCGCGGATATCTCTTTTGAGGAATTCGTGGACCACCTTCAGGCCGAGCAGGACGCCGATCCCCGCTAGGTTCGGCAAGCAGAAAAGGCCGATTCGTCGGTCCGTGCCGTCCTGCTCTATCAACGCGGCATACCGCTGAACAAGGTCGAGAACGCTCTGGTGCTGGCAACGGTTCGGCGCTTGATCCGGCCTGCAGATGCCCCGCCGCTCGCCACCGTGCGCTCCCTGGCCTACTTCCTGCCGGTCATCGAAGAAGTGCTCAATATGGAAGTCGGTGAAGACTATTTCCAATACGCACGGCAAAAGCTACAGCGGCTCCGTCCTTCCTGACACCGCATGCAGAGCGCACGCCGCAACCACGCCTTCGGCGTGGGATGACACTGAAAAGCCAAACCCAGCCGCGCCTGCGGCGCGGGATGATGCTTTATAAATCCCTACCTCTCCCAATGCTGTTCCTGCCCTGGGTCACTTCTAGCGAGCACAGGTGGGTCACTCTTACCAAGCGCCGAAGTCCAGATTTATATACTGGAGGGAGATCAATGGATGGTTTCGATCGGCCCGTGGGGGTATATCGAGGTCCGTTCAACGCTCTATTGCTCTACGCGGCCAAGTCATGGCGAAACTGCTCAGCTTTGCCCCCAACCCGGGGCTAAACCCGCTGCTCCGCCGTTGCCGCCGCCCGACCCAGTTCCTCCGACCACTCCAAACGACAAATCACGCGAATTCATCGCAATTGCACTTACTGAAAATGCGGCGAAGCAAGGTAGGCATACTACGTTCGTCGCTTGTGGGAAGAACGGAGCTAAGGATTCCCTCTGCATCATCGATTCGGATGCTCCGGAGGATGGATACGTGACGAAGACGGGATCGAACGACAAGTTTGCTCAACAGCTTTATCAGTTGGGCTTTCGCCACCTGGCCATATCAAACGGGAGAAATGGCTTTTGGGGTGCTGACATCCTCCAGGATAAGTTCACTCCTCATCAAGGCGGAGCAAAGCTCCAGTATCCTGATTCGTTGAATATGAAGCCCCATGCCGTTAATGCTTCGTGGCAATCAGCCAGCGATGCAAGCACGCTCCTGGACCAAGAGAGCAAGAAATCTCGCGATATGGGGCAACAGATTCTGGAAGAGCAGGCCAAACAAGCGGCAAAAGCCCACGAACAGGACTTGGCTTCTTCGCTTTGTGAACAGGAAACCGCCACTTCGAAGAACGCACTGGCATACGACTTTGTCTCACAAATGCTCACCTACACGAACGTTGACCGCGCTAGGCGAATTGCTGGCCAGTATTGGTCGGCAGAAGAATGGCGGCAATACAGGATTGCCCAGCAGCAAAAACATGAGTATCTCCAGATGATCGGGACTAGCTCGGATACGCACAAGGAAGCATTCTGGCAACAGGCTGAGGACCTCGCTCGTAATTTCTTAGGTCGGTGGCATGGGGCGTTTACAGTTTATACGCAGAATCCAGCTAAGGACGCGGAGTTCAATGCCCTTCTGCTACGTGAAGTAATCGCTTCCCGCCGCGACGTTTTGGCAGTAAAGGTTACTGTAATGTGCCTGCATTCCTAAGATCGGATAGGCGAAACTAAAGTTCACAGCCCTTACCGTTCCACAAGCTCTTCGACCGTTATGTGATACGCCTGCGAAATGAAAGGGAGGAGGTCAGGCTTCGGTTGATCGACTGTCCCGCGTACCTGATCACCGCAAGACATTTGGGTCGATTGTAAGGAAACTGGGGAGTTAGAAATCCCAGTCCTTCTCTTCCTGCTCGCGCCGATTCTTACTCTTCATGCAGCCGGGGCATCGATAGTGCGAATCGAGCTTGGGCGGCGCTGTGTCGGCCGAGGGAAGTTTCATGTCCCGCTCGATGTGATCCATCATGTGCGAGTCTTTCTTGATGCAGGCATCGGCGAAGACATAGAACTTCCGCTCCTGCGTCTGGTAACCGACGCGCCCCCTTGGGACTTCATCGTACTCGACATCGGTTGGTACGATGCCGTTCCGTTGGAGGGTATGCCAGAATGCGGGGTGGCCGGTGGCGTGGACCTTGAATCTACCGTATGCCTCACCCTCGCTGACCGGAGTGCCCTCGATGAGAGGCTTCCCGTCGTAGACAAAGAAGATGCCTACCTCAGGTTCAGCAAGCTTGCGCTTCGCCCGGGTGCGCTTGTTGAGCGCGGCGAAGTGGTCCAGCATGGGCTTGGCGGCATCATCGGCAATCGCGGGCTTTGGCAACTTCGACTTCATGGAATGTCTCCCATTATGGTTGACGAAGACTGTTTTTGTCGCGCCACTAATTTATAACTCACGGTCTAGAGCGCGACGCGGATCGAGTTCAAGTTCTCAATGCACTCGGCAAGAGCAAAAAGGACCGGTCCGGTCACAGCGGCCAGCAATGACCTTGCGCCTTGGTCGGAGCGCGACTCTGAATGCATTATTGCTCCTGCGATTCTTCAAGCTGGCGGGTGCTGATTTCTGCTTCCAAGGCCAAACCTTCGGCACAGTTGTGGGTGTTCGTTCCTGGGACGAGGTCCGCATCGCTGCGAATCGGACTGTTACAGAGCAGACACCACCCCACTCGGGGTTCGTCGCTGCTCGCCATGTCAGCCAACATCTCATCGAGTTTGTCGGGAAAATCTAATGGCACCCAGCCGACTTCCGCCCTTTGCCCGACCTCGGGAAGTGAGCCGTGAGGGTGAGAATTCTCTTCAGTTCGATGAAGGGGACAGGCCAGAATCTCGATGCTGCAAGCGCTGTGGTCGCCGTCTTCCATCGACACGCCATGAACAAGGCACATGCACACAGTTGGCTCCACGTCTCCGAATCGAATGGCGGTTCGGGAGAACATCGTAAAGTCGCCAGCGTGAATCAGTAGATCGCCATCAGGTACTGTGACTTCCCGGTGGAGTTCGTGAGTATCGGAAATCAGCACAATTTGAAGCGCTTCCTGCCGAGCTTTCAAGCGTGAGGTATGTGGGGCGTTCTTCATGGGGATTTCGAATTCGTCCTTTCGTTGAAAAAAGACCGGTCCGGCGACGAATCGCCCCGGACCGGCTGCAAATGTAGTGCCTTGAACCGGCAGGGTATTCCCCGCCGATACTGCATACTGGCGGGCTGAGCGAAAAGCGGTGAAGTCAACATCTCGGATTGTGGGATGACGAGGACGCGCTGCTTAGCACCTCGGGGAGGCAGCGCCACGTCAGACATCTTCCAATCCACGTGGTCGCCATTATTGCTGGTGTACCACGCCAGTCAACGATACGTACTGCTGCGCTATGCTGACGACCCGAATGCGGCGTTGGCGGCCTTCTGGAGAACTGCCTGCGATGCCGGTGTCAAATAGCGCTGAGTTGTACCGATGTCACTGTGCCCCGCCAAGGCCTGTACGCTGCGAAGATCGACATGCGCCAGCATCGTGGTCAGATAGGTCGAGCGGAACGTCTTCAGCTTAGCCTTTTTGCATTCTTTCTTAGAGCCAAGGCATCCCTTGCAATGACCGCAATTCAGCCCAGCCTTCCTCCAGTCCGACTTCAATGCCTTTAACAACTTGATGTCGGCCTGACCGCCCGAAGTCGGGAACACCAAATGGGCCTTCGGGTTCTTAACATGCCAAGCATTGAGTTCCACATAAAGTACGTCGGCGATGGGGATGTCGCGCTCCTCGCAGTCTTTGGAGCGCCATTCCAACGCGGAGTTCCAAGAAAAAGTTCCTGCGGGCTTAAAGCGCACAAGCCACAGCCGCCGGTCCCAGTCGATGTCATCCCACAGAGCATACGCAAGCTCCTCATCGCGCAGGCCGAGCATACGGAACGACCTCCAGATGAGACGGTGGCGCTCAGATGAGACGTCATAGAGCTTCTGAAGGTCGGCGTCATTGTACCGTTCGGGACGCAGTATGGGCTTTGACTTCAGCTTCTTATGGACTGCTGAAGTCACAACGCCGGATGTTTCGTCGCGGTCATCGATCCGGCTAGGGTTCAAGCCGCAGTGCCGCAGGAAACAGCGAAGGTAACCATAACGATGAGCACCCGTGCTCTTCGAGTTTCCCTGCGACTCCAGGAAGCGGTCGAAGGCAATGACGTCCATCTCATCCAGTTCAACAGGTGTGCTCTTCCCACGCGAAGCCATCAGCTTCATGAACTCGGTTCCAACGTATGTGTAGTTGTAAATCGAGTCGTCTGACCCGTGCGCGTACTTTTCAACGAAGCTCCCACAGAGTGAGGCCAGCGGTTCGTGTTGGCGGTTCCGCCGCCCAGTTTGTGGCTGAGCCGAAGGCATCCAAGTCTGGGTGGCTGGTGAAGACATCGGAACGCCGATGGGAGCGACCGGTTCTGGGCTCACCGGGACGTCAGCCTTCGTACGAAGCTCAAGCTCCAGCCGGAGTTTCGCCGTCTGGGCCGCGTCTGAATTTGCTCCGACCTGCCGGTACACGAGCCGCCCCTGATCCCGGTAACGGAGGGCGTAGGTCCCCTCCGGATGGTGTTCCACCTTGCCGCCCATGACGGCGGCGAGCGGCTTGATCTTTCCATTCTTGGCAATTGCCGGTGCGGCGTAGACGCGCTTCCCGTCACCAAGACGGATGCGCAAAAGAAGAACAACCTTGCTGTTGGCCATGTTCGCAGAAATCCCCTAAGAGGAAATACCGATGGGGTTGTGCGAACCTGAATTTGTTAGCCAAATGCGTTAGCCAGAGAATTCATCCCCAGCTAACCTTCTGATTGCAAATAGGTTGTAATGATATTGGTGCCGAAGAAGGGACTCGAACCCCCACACCCTTGCGAGTACATGGACCTGAACCATGCGCGTCTGCCAATTCCGCCACTTCGGCACGTGTACTAAGTTCAGCATTGCGCTGAACCGGCAGCAATTCCAAGTCTCGCAAATGCCGCTTGGAGTGTCAAATACCTATCGGCAGCGAGACGACATCGGCCGGGACGATCAGCCCCGGCCGTCTGGTCGAGACCGTTTGCTACTCGAGTGTCGCGTCGAGGCTGAGTTCGGTGTTGTTGGCAAACAGCTTGGAGATGGGGCAGCCGGCCTTGGCATCAGCCGCGGCCTTATCGAAGGCTTCTTTGCTGGCGCCGGGCACCTTTGCTTTGGTGGTCAGCGCAATGCGCGTGATGGCAAAACCGCCATCGGTCTTTGCCAACGTCACGGCCGCTTCAGTTTCGATCTTATCTGGCGTAAAACCGGCCCCGCCCAACTGCGCGCCGAGCGCCATGGAGAAACAACTGGCGTGAGCCGCCGCAATCATCTCTTCCGGCGTAGTTCCGCTCGCGGCACCTTCAAACCGCGTGGCGAATGAGTAATTCGCATTGTGCAGCACGCCCGTCGCTGTCGAGATCGTGCCCTTACCTTCCTTCAGTGAACCGGTCCAAACCGCACTTGCCTTGCTAGCCATAGTTCCTCCTTTTGGGGATGCGAAGAAGTCCGTTGTCGAGATAACGCGCGTCCGGTGCACAGCAGGGGGATATCTCCGGACGACGCAGCCAAAGTTGGTCCTGCGGATTCCCGCCCGCTCGTCGCGGGGCAGGATCTCCTTCTTCCTATGCTAATCTGTCGGACATGCTGACGGCGCTGTCACAGATCCTGGATTCCGATTTCGCGAGTGTTGATCCGTCTGAAGTCCCGCGAAGTGGTGCGGCCAATGCCGCGCCCGCTGCCGAGACCGCAATCGACCACCACTGCCAGATTAGCCCCACCTGCAGCCATCGACTCGTGAGCCATCGCTGTAAGCTCATTTGCACTCAGTGCGGGTATTACCTCAGCTGCGCGGATTACTACTGAGGTCTGCTGGAATCTCGCCAGCACCTGTTTTGCGCAGCGGCAGCGCCCCTTTGCGTTTTCCGAATCCCCTACGACGCTATTGCGCTCGAGACCGTGGGCAACAACTGCGCCTGCTTCAACACCTTTCGCGTCAGCCCGGTCAATGCCATCTCAGCTGCTTCATCGAGTCGCACCCAGCGTCGGTGGCCGGCGCAGATCGTAAGTTCGTCGATATCTTCCTCAAGCACGGTTCGAATGCGCACGTGGTAGTTTACCTGCATAATCGCGTGGCGCAGGGTGAGGCGCAATTGAGGCTCGGGAACCGCTGCATCGTGTAGTGCTGGCAGTTCCCACAGGCCCGGCATCACGGTCTGCTCCGGCGCTCTCTGCTCCAGCAGAATCTCGCGCCGGTCTGGGTTTTCTCTCTGTACGCGCCTGGGTGAGCGCATTGCGAGTGCATGCGCAATCTCGCGGCTAAGCATGGCCGGTCTCGGTGGCGTGCGATGTTCGCCTCGCGTCTTGCACTCGCGCGAGATAGGACAGACCTGACAATGGGGACTCCGCGGAATACAGACGGTCGCCCCCAGTTCCATCATGGCCTGATTAAAATCGCCGGGGCGCGCGGGGTCGACCAGGCACGCCGCCAGCGCCGCGATCTTGCGCTTCAAAGCGCCTGCCCTTGCAGGGCTTGGCATATCCCAGCCCTGCACTCGACACAGCACTCTTTCCACATTTCCATCAACCGCGGCCACACACTGGCCATGCGCAATGCTGGCGATAGCGGCCGCCGTATAGGCGCCGATCCCTGGCAGCGTCCGCAGCGCCTCAGCGTTCGCATGCAATTTGCCCTCGTGATGCTTGGTCACAAATTGAGCGGCCTTATGCAACATGCGCGCGCGCCGGTAATAGCCCAGCCCGCTCCAAGCGGCGAGCACCTCCTGCTCATCCGCCAGAGCCAATGTCGTGACCGTTGGAAATCGCTCCAGAAATGCGCGATACCGATCCACCACGACGGCTACGCGCGTCTGCTGCAGCATGATTTCTGAAATCCAGATTGAGTATGGGTCACGGCTCCGGCGCCAAGGCAGATCGCGGCGACTGCGCGTGTACCACGCCAGCAGTTTGTGCCGTAGCGCCGTAAACTTCCGCGCCTCGCCATCGTGCATGCTCATTGGTAGAGATTATGGCATCCGGCCCCACGCTGAATCTCGCGGCATAACTCTGAACAACTCTCGTCCGCTGCCTCGATCTGGAGAGCCGGCCGCGACGCGCGGATTTGACCGTGCATGGGGCGGTTGCTAGACTGTATTTGCGGGGTGGAGCAGCCCGGTAGCTCGTTGGGCTCATAACCCAAAGGTCGCTGGTTCAAATCCAGCCCCCGCAACCATTTACGGACTTCAACCCTAAAGTCCAACCCTTGGACGACGGGCGCCTAATCGGTGCCCGTCGTCCTTTTTGGGTCACTGCTCCGAATTCCGGCGAAGAATCGCACGCACCACTCCGCTGTTGGCGGTGCGCCTATTCTCCATGGGAATCCCGCCATACCCGATCGTGGTCCGGATATCAGCCTGACGCATCAGCTTCTGCTGTACTTCAAGCGAGTTATTTTCCGCGCTCAACAACGTGCGGTACTTGTGCCGGAAGGCATGCCAGCCGATGCCGCCGTATCCCGCCGCGGTGGCCGCATCACGGCGAACCACATGAACCTGGATGCGAGGGCGTTTAGAATCCGTCTGCCGCATGCCCCTGCACTTCTCACCCGGTGCAGCACCGCATTCCGGGCAGTCCACCAGGCACCATCCCGCCCGCCGGATCCAGTCCTGCTGAAGCGGGGACGCGTGATAACAACCACCTGTGACGTGGCTTGGGAACACGAGACCGGACTCTGTCCCCTTGCTGGCGCGCTTCCAGTCGAGCAGCTTGGTCGCGAACTCCGGATCGAGCGGCAGTTCGTCTTCCGAATACTCGGTCTTCACCGGTCCAATTCGTCCGTGCACGACTGCCTCGTCGATCTTCATGCACAGGCGCGGGAAGTCGATCTTCTTCCAATCGAGGGCGAGGATCTCCTCGATGCGAAGCCCCAGGCAGAGGGCTGTGAGAGTCATTGTGTGGTACGGCTCGGGAAGCAAGCCAACGATGAGGAAGCACTGGTCAATCGTAAGGTCCGCCGCGGCGCTCGGCCCGGGAGGTCGCCCTGGCCATCGAACCGGCTTTGGAAATCGTCGAACTCCGCGCCGCTGAGTTCCATGTTCACGGCGCCAGGGCGTGGTTCTGCCTCTCACGCCGGCGCGCGGATGGTGCGGTGGTCAGCCAATAGCGGCTTCCGATTTTCAAGTGGAACCGCGATCGCTCGGCGGGTTTGTCATCTCCTGCGAAGTTCCCGTCGACGCATCTTGATCCACCCGCAGGTCGATAGCGAAAAGTGCTCATGGGCTACGCGGAAGTCGATAGGAGTTGGCAAACGCTGTCAACAGAGAGTGCCTGACGGGGATTGAAAGCGTCACTGCCCGCGTAGCGAAGCAAACTGTATCGAAGCTGCCTGCTCACCGGCTTTCCGGCAAGATCGCCGGCGAGTGGAAGCGAGGTCGCGAGTAGCTTGCCTTTTCCGGCTTGCGCTTCCATCACCAGCCCCAGCCGGTGGTTGCGATGAAAATCATCGATAACCTGGATCAGCGGCCGGTATCCCAGCGGAGTGTCGTCGAGAATGAATGCATTGGTTCCCTCCAGCAGTTCCCACCACTGCCAGTTGCTGTGCATGTCAGTGGGAAACGAGGCGAGTGCCGGATGGCCCGGATCGCATAACGTACCGAGCACGCCGGGTTGCTTCTTGAACATGCCAAAGGACCAGAAGACAGGCAGGAACCTGAGCTTCAGCAGACGATATCCGCTTTGATTCGCCGCGGCGCACAGAAAAACCGTTCCACCTGCATCGAGACGCGCAACGGCCGCCTCATCGAGCACGGTTGTTATTAGCACGTCGCTTTGTTCCGGGACTCGGAGCGCATGAGGATAGACCCAAATCTGCCAGCGGTTCTCAACACTGTTCTCAGCGCCGATGCCGTGCACCTGCACCTCCAGGTTGAGCCGCATGGCATCGCGGACGAAGGTGAGCGGAAATGCGATCTCGCCGAGCGGCGCAACACTTCCAGGCTTCGCAGTGCAGGAACGAAGAGCGCCCGACTTGAGAATCCGTCCGGAGTCGTCGCTCACCGACCAGGAAGCCGGCAGCTGCCTTAGCGGCCGTTTGCCGTAGTGCGCCAACTCCGCCGTGGCGCGGAATGTTTCGTCCGAGGTCCAAGTGAACTTCGAGAACCTGCAGAGCGGCACGGTGTCGCTGCAGAAGTCGCGAAACGCCTCGGGCGATATGAGGTGCTTCGAATCCCAAAAGCAGTCGAGCAACCCCACCGTCGCTTCCTTCTGGCCTGGATAATCGGTAAGCTCCAGCAGTTGAAATCCGCCCAGTTTCGGCGTGCGGATGGCAGACTCGATATCTTCCTTGTAGATTGCGGCGGCAAACCTGCCCGATGCGGCCTGGAAATCCGCCGACTGGTCCGCCATTCCGTGAGCTTCGAGTTGCGCGCGAAAGACTTCGAGATTGCGCGGCTTCAGAACTCCGATATACTTGCCCATCTCATCGTAGTTCGGATACACCGCCCATTGCCCAAGCTCATGAGCCACGACGGGGAGATCGAAGGGCGCAATGGCCTTCGAGAAATCGTATTCCGTGCCTCCTGGTTTGGCACCGAAACGCGTCCTGTCAATTCGCAATCTTCCCTGCGCCGTTTCTTCCGTCACCCAATAGTCTGAGGTTGGCCCCGGGGCAGGGCGGCCATTGTTGGTGGAATAGGTATACAGGCGCCGGTCATCGGCCTGCTTTAGCTCCTCCACCAGTTCATCGAGAAATGGCCAATCTCCTTTCAGTTCGTTCCCCATGCAAAACAAGGCAAAAGAGGGATGGTTGCCGTAGGCATCGAGGATGCGATGGCCCTCCTGCCGCATGAACTCTTTGAGGCCCGGAGCGGTGTCGACGTGATGAGAGAAGACGGGCAGCTCGACATGCAGCAGAACACCCGCCTCGTCGGCCGCCTGGAATGCTGTTTCCGGCGGGCACCAGGAGTGGAAGCGCAGATGGTTCATGCCGTAGTCGCGAACCGTCCGGTAAATGCGGCGCCAGTCAGATAATTCAACCGGCGGAAATGCGGTGAGAGGAAAGACCGCATTCTCAACCGTTCCACGAAGAAATACGGGCCGCCCATTCAGCACAAACTGCCGGTCTTCAGCGGCGATATCCCTGATGCCGAAAGGCACGGCAACTCGATGCTCGAATTCACGACCACCCGCCGTTGTTTTGGCAAGCAGCTCAATGACGTGGAGATTCGGTTCGATGTCGTCCCACCTGCGCAGCGGCTCGGGAAGGGGCACGGTCAGGGTGACCGTCTGCACTCCGGTAAACGAGGAAACCGGACTTTGACTGGATGCGCCGCCTCCGGCGAGCTGAGCTTCAATCTCGCCTACCGCCGCCTCAGCGAGCGCATTGGCGAGCTGAACTTCAACCTTGACAGAGCGCTTCTGCGCATTGGTGAATACGCGCGCTTTCTCAATCCAGACGGCGGGCGTGCTGCGCAGTTCGATGCTACCGATGATGCCGTTCCAGTTCGTCTGGGTATTTTCCGAGATGGCGTGTGCCGATTCTCCGAGCTGGATTCGGATTGTGTTGTCTACGCAGATGGTGAGCGTGTGCTTGCCGGGTTCGAGTTCGATGCCGAAATCGTAGACGTGGGGCACGCTCAAACTGTTCTGGGATCCATAACTCTTTCCGTCGATCCACACCGACGTTTGCCAATGACACCTTTCGAGAAAGAGCGTCACGCGGCGGCCTCGCCACACTTCGGGAATGGTGACTTCCTTCTGATACCAGGCCGGCCCGGTGTACGTGTAAGGGCGGGAAAGATGGCCTTCAGCAGGGCTCAATACTTTCTGGCCGTATCCTGCCTGATCGGTGCTGCCGGGAAGAAAGATGCTTTCGTTGCCGACACTCTTCTCAAACCAGCGTTCATCGATGCCCTTCGCCGAGGGATCGAGACAAAAGACCCAGGTGCCGGCCAAGGCGATATGAGGGACCTGAGCGACCTCCGCCGCGATTGGCGAGCGCTGCGGTTTCTCCGATCCCTTTTCCTGTCCCTCCAGTGACGATTCTTCCGCGGCGCCACGTACTCCTAGGCTCTCAAGCAGCGGCATTGCCGTGGCGGCAACGCCTGCTCCCCTCAAAAACGATCGTCGATCCATCTCGTCTCCCATTCATTCATCTGGCTCTATTGATCCAAGTCCTAAGAGCCCATTCAACACGCAGTGGTCGCGCCTAGAATTCGCTGGCAGAGATCACACGCTTCGCTCCTCCGGCGTAGCAAATCAAATAATCCATGCCGGTCAGGCCAGCGCTTTGCCTCGCCTCGGTAGAATCTCCGGTTGCCAGGCCAACCTTCACTCGACCGCTGGTCATGCTGTCTCCCGGCGTCAGGCTGTGGGCCAACTCTACTGGGACAAATGCCCCCGGCCGAAGAAAGACACCGATCCGGTCAATCGGAGTGGCCACCCGATGCACGCGTCCGCCAACCCGGCCGCCGTCGTACGACACCGCAGTCCAGAAATCCGTCCAGAGTCCGGGAGGGAATGTAACCGTTCGCGATTCTCCGGGACCGAGGACCGGAGCGATCATCATGTCCGGACCGAACATATATTGGTCGTCGCAGTTGGCGAGTTGGGGACAATCCGGAAATGCCATCGGCATGGGCCGCATCAGTGAAATGCCCGTCGCGTGCGTTTCCTCAACGGAGCTCATGATGTATGGCAGAAGATTCTCGCGCAGCCATGCATGGCGCTTGTAGATTCGGATCGCGTCGTCGCCGAACTCCCAGGGCTCTCTCGGAGTGGTGCCGTGATAGCGCATGAGCGGACAAAAGGTTGCCCATTCCGTCCAGCGAATGTAGACCTCGGGATCGGGCCAGCCGGAGTAGCCACCCGCGTCCGCGCCCCAGTACGACAGCCCACAGGCTGCCGCGTTCAGCCCGCCGTGCAGCGCGGCCCGCATTCCGAAGAAATTAGCCTGGTGATCGCCGGCGAAGTAACAGATGGAGTGTTGGTCGCCGGCGCAGGCTGCGCGCGCAAACAGCACGTAATCCTGCCCGCGCGCTGCTTCAAACGCCTGAGCAAAAGTCTGGTGGTAGAAATAGGCGTAGAAATTGTGCATCTCCACGCCGCGCTTGCCGTTATGGAAGATAGCGTCGTCGGGAACCACATCACCAAAGTCCACCATGCTTCCCGCCAGGCCCAGATCGAGCCGCGGCTTCCAGTAGCTCTTCACCAGTTCCAGCGCGGCGGGATGCGTATAGTCGATCATCGCAGCGCCTTCGAGGCGAAACGCGATTTTGCCATCTGCATGGCGCAGCAAGGGCAGTTGCGCGTCTGTGAGCTTGGGCAGCAACGCGCGAACTTTTTCCAGCTCCATACTGGCCCAATCCCATGCCAACACATGCAGGGGCGTCCCTTTGAGTTGCGCATAGAGCGCAGGATCGTCATTGCCGGCTTCGGCATAGATTGCAGAATGCGGAATGTCGAGTTCGCGGAAACGCTTGACCACGTTCGCTTCTTCTAAAACCGCATTTTTGTATGGACCATTTCTCCATCGCCGTCCGCCTCCCCCCATCCACGGCTCGAAGGCCCAGCGAGGCGGCATCTGCGGCCGTCCGGTGAGCTCCGTATAAGACCGCAAAGCGTCTTCCGGTTTCGCCAGCCAGACGAACAGATCGAATATGTTGCCGAATGCAGTGACGCGATACTGCGCGCTCTCGGCGTTTCCAATGTCGGCGCGCAACCGGTAGGTGGAATTCCAAAACAGGCTGTACCCGTGCGTGCTGTGCATCAAGGGAACGTTCTTGTAGGCCTGGTTGAGCTGGCCATGAATGTTACCGTCCCAGCAATCCACGTCCCACAGCGTGACCACGTTGCCGCGCTGGCCCAGCGCGTTGAATCGTTCGCCGAATCCGTAGAAGTTCTCGTCAGGCGCCAGGCTGCCACGCAGATCGATGGCGGCGATCTCGCCGTTGGGCAAGAATCTTGCAGAAAGATCGCTTAGGCGCAAGCTCCAGACCGGTTGGCCGCCGCCGTTACGCAACACGATGCGCCAGGGATGCTCTGCGATCTGCAGGCGAAGGCCGCCACAGCGATACTCGTTCGGCCCAGATTCCTCGAGATCCTGCGGTTCCGCCGCAAAATATCCGGGATGTTCGTTACGCAGCCGCAAGGCCCGATTGCACACGCTGAGCCAGAGCGGAAAGCTAAATTCGCCCGCCGTTGCGGTCAGCCGCAATTCTTTCCCGTCTCGTTCGACCTTCTCGATCGACGTCACACGGGACCATTCCTGCACGCGAAGATTGCCCGGCGACTGGTCGGCAAACCATCGCCTCGATGCGCGGTCAAGCTGGCGAAGATAGACATCCAGCGCATGGCACGCGCCGGCAAGATCTTGTTTACCGAAAGCTTGATTGACAGCGATCCGGGCATCAGCCGGATAGAACTCGCCTGGCTTGACGAGCCAGTTCGATCCATCGGTGTGGAAGCTGAAACCCTCGACCACCAGTGTGTCGTGAAGCCGTTGCGCCAGCTGAATGCGCTTGGCCAAATCCTCGCGTGTTGTTGGGCGGTCTAATGTTTGTTGTTCCTGCCACAAAGCCCGCCGCTCTTCTCCGTCGGGCCACGCAAGCGTTGACGGCAACTGCCAGCGCAGCGTTCCATCCGGCAACTGGATGAGGGACCCGGAAAGCGAGCGAATCTGCGGCGCATTTCCAAAGGTCACAACCATCATCAGGTCGGCCGGAAGAGTGAGCGTTTGGTCCAGAGCAACCGGGCTGAGAACCTCAGACGACTGGCCGCGCGAGCGAACGAGATTCAGCCCGAAGGGGGCCTGAACCGGTCGCCCGCCTAGCCGAGCCCAGGGAATCTCGAAGCGCGCCGTCCACGCATCCGCTTGCCGCTTTACTGCGACTTCAATTCCGCCACCCTCGCTGGCGCCGCTGGAATCGACAGCGAAGACATGCACTTTTTCGCTCTTCCAATTGGGCCGGATCTGCACATAGACGGCGTCGGGGTAGGCGGACAACTGGAAGCGACCATTCCCTGGAAACTTGACGGGCTTGGCCAGTCCCGGATTGCCGCGATAGAGCGGATCGCGCTCGGTGTTCAGGAATTCGACGTATAGCCAGTTCGGGTCCCACCAAATCCGGGCCTGCGTGGGCGTAACCTGCCGGAACCCGCCGGCGCGAAGAAAATCGCGAATTTCGACGGCATGCTCTTCGCCCGACGTTCCCAGCGTGATCGATGACGCGCCGAATGCCGGAGTCTTCACGCGCTCGGGGAAGTCTGGAATTTGGGCCTCGCCGAACCCAGGCTGCACCCATGCAATAGCCGCAGTACCACCCAGCATCTTTAAGCATTCGCGTCGCTTCATCGCCTGATTTCGTCCTACCTTTCTCCGCTCAAACGAGCGTGCTGGCCCAGGCCAAAATCGCAATGGCGACCAACATGATGAGCAATCCCAGCGCCATCCAGCGGCGCTCTTGCGCGCCGGTCAGCTTCCACTCGCCAATAAAGAAGCCGGCCACATTCGCCGTAATCAGGCCCGCGATCAATTTGAGCGGCCACCCGATCGCCGGGCCAAGCCTGCCGATCTTCGGAGAGGCGTAGCCGTAGAGAAAGATGTCGCCGCCCCATAACAGCCCCATTAGCACGGCAAGCCCGTAGAGAACGCCTGCCTTAGGCAGCGCGAATTTCTTCCAGCTTGCGTTTCTGCTCAATAGGTAGCCGCAGAAGCAGAGGTTGGGCACCGCACCGCTGGTGAGCATGAGAAGCCAAATGAGGTTCGATCCGCCAAATGAGCTGTACCCGGATTGAACCGCCGTGTGCAGGACCGGCTGCGCCAGACTATAGCCGATATTCAGTACTGCCGAAAGCAGCCCTGCGCCCACACATAAAGCGAGGCCAACAAGGATGGGCCGCGCGTGCCCGACCATGCTGCCCCGCAGTTTGTCCCTCTCGGCCGTCTGGCTCTTTTCACGAAGTATGCCGGCGTGCCCGCAGCAGGCGATTCCCACGACGCCCACAAGCGTGCCGAGGAGAATGGCATGTCCCTGCGGATGGCTTAGCCTTTCCGGCGCCAGCACGCCGATGGGGAGCAGCGACCCAAGCGAGGCGCTGATGGCCAGCACCAGGGTGTTGGCCATCGACACTCCCAGGGCGCTGACTCCCTGGCCGAACATGATGGCTCCGAAGCCCCACGCAAAGCCGCCAAGAACGGCTGCGGCCACGGCCTTTGCCGGTGCCGCTTCGAGTATCCCCACACAGCCGGGAACCGTCGCAGCCGTGATGACGACGGGCATGAGTATGCAGGAGACGCAGATGAAAACCGCCCACATATTCTCCCAGGACCAACGCCCCAGGTATTTCATGGGCAGAGCGAATGCTCCGCACATGATCCCTGCAACAATGGCAAAGGTCACGCCCTGTGCTAATGTATCGGCGGCAATCGTCACTCGCGCGCATTCCCCTTTTATCGTGTATTCGTAATCTTGTAACCAAAATCGAAAATTTGGGTGCCCCAGGCCCGTCCCTCGGCAGACGGGCCTTTGTTCGCAGGGGAGTCGATCTTTTGAGGCCTGGGAAAGTACGAAGCAACGAAAGCACGGTACTAGATCCCAGCCGCATTAAGAGCCAGCTCCGCGGCCGATTCCGTATCCAGGAAGAGGGTCGCATCCGGGTGGGTGCGGAGGATAGTTGCCGGACAATTCTCTGAAATGGATTCTGCGAGCGTGCGCCTGACGATTTGCGCCTTGCGTTCTCCCGGCACGGTGAGAATGAGCTTGGGAATGCGCATGATGGTTGGAATGGTGATGGTGAGAGCTCGATGCGGCACCTTCTCGGGATTCTCAAACCACCCCTCTGCGGCTTGCTGTTCGCGGCAGGCGGAGTCCAGTAGAGCAACCTTCATCTCCCGCTGGTCGCGAAAATCGGCCTCGCCGGGATCGTTGAAGGCCAAGTGGCCATTCTCGCCGATTCCCAGCAGGCAGAGTCGAGGATCGGCTGCGTGAAGTTTGCTTGCATAAGCGGCGCAAAAAGCATCGAGGTCGGGCGCGTTGCCGTCGATCTCGTGAAATTCGCGCAGAGAAACGCGCGAAGTCAGGTTCTGTCGCAGGTATCGGCGAAACGAAGCGGGGTGGCTCTCATCCAGGCCCACGTACTCATCGAGATGAAAGCCAACAATCTTGTTCCATGAGATATCGCGCCGGTCCACGAGCGCGTTTAGCATGTCCAGCTGCGAAGCACCCGTGGCAAAAACCACGCTGACAATGTCCCGGTTCTCGGTCAGCTCATGAATCGTCTGCGAAGCTGCTTCCGCGGCTGCTCTGGCGGAAGATTTGCTATCCGGATGAATCTCTACATTCAGGGTATCAACTTGAAAACGAATAATGCCCATTGAAAAAAGTCCTTATCGTTCATGCCACGTCAGTGTATGCCGTTCCGTGGTGGCGCTCGCCAGCAATTGCGCCTCGCCGCGCTTTTACCGCTCAACAGCATCGCGTCCAGGTTTCCCGCCGCAATAGGACATCGGCGGAGGGTATTCGGAAATTGCCTGAACCGGTTTCCCGGCCCAGGCATTAAGTAAGACAAGTAGTTACGTGAAACTGCCGATTAGAATTTGTACTTGGCCGAAAGCTGGAAGAATCTCGCATCCGGCGTATTGCTCTGGAAGCTTTGCGTTCCGGTGATCTGGCCGGCGGTTGGGCCATCGCCAGAGTTGCCGATGCTATAGCTGGGCTCGTTGAGCACGTTGAAGCAATCGGCGCGGAACTCAAACAACTGCTCCCGCCATACCGGAAAGTCCTTGAAGAGCGACATATTGACGCGTTGATACCCCGGTCCGTGAAGAATATTGGTCTTCCCGCCGAGATAAGCAATTGCCTGTGCTTCTCCAGTGATTTCAGATCCTGCTCCAGTCTTTGGAATCGTGCTGCCTGCCGGCGGGTTGGCGAAGGCGCAGGGGTTATACCAGTTGGTCTTGTTGTGTATAGTCGCCGGGCAGGCGCTGGCGGCAATCGGATTGGATGGATCCGGCGTACCACCACCCGCCCATGCATCCCCAATCAGAGTGGCCCGGGACGTACCTCCGCCTGCTGTGGTTACGCCGGTGGGGGAAACTCCGAACGGCTTGCCGGTCTGAGCGAAGAAGGCAAGATCGGTAGACCAGTTGCCCAGCGCAGCGTTCACAATCCCACCGTGGTTCATGAACCGTTGCCCCTTGCCGAAGGGAAGGTTGTAGTAGCCGTTGAAGTTGACCCTCTGACGAACATCGTACGGCGAGTTCGTCCATTCGTCGCGAATCGGAATCATGTTGACATTGCGATCGCTGACGCCGCCCGCGATCGGATCGTAGGAATCGTCGAGCGTGTGGTTCCATGTGTAGGTCGCCAGGAAGTTCAACCCGTTGCTGAAGCGCTTGTCGAGCTTGGCCTGCAAACCGTTGTAGCTACTTTCGCCCGTATTCCACATGATGGTGCCGCCCCCCAGTCCAGGGAATGGCTCGTAGCCTGTCGCGCTGTTGGAGGGGTTGATCAGGGCATCTGCCGCATCGAATCCATAGTTGGAGATCAGGTGCCGCGATATATTTCCCACATACCCCAGGGAAGCAACCATGTTGTTGGTGAACGAATGCTGCACTCCCAGGTTGTAGCCCTCGGTATTCGTCACCTTCTGCTGGGGAGAAGCTCCCTCAAAGGACGGAAGCGCGAAAACGTTTTGCAGGCCAACTGCGAGGGCCTGCGAGAATCCTGTCTCCAGCGTTACTCCTTGCGGCGTAAGCGACTGACATGTCGTTGCTCCGCAGCTCGGTCTTGCGTATGAAGCGGTCGCGAAAAACGGGAAGTTCAGGCCCATGTTCGGTCCAACACCAACCTCTTCTACGCCGCCGTAAAAGATGCCGAAGCCTCCCGTCAGAACCGTGTTCGCATCTGGCGAGAAGGCGAAGCCAATGCGCGGAGCGAAGTTCATGTGCTGGGCGTTCACCAGCGCGGGGTTGGGGGAATACTGCAGGGTGATGTTGTTCTGCTGGAGAAGCGTGTGGAACCCTGCGGGAATTGGGAAATTCTGCTGTTTGGTGGGGATCAGATAGGTTCCCGTCCCCGTCCCGATTCCTACACTGTTCACGACAAAGTTGGCCTGGTTGCCGTCACGCTCGGTCGGCGGCTGAAAGTAGTCGTAGCGCACGCCCAGATTGAGCGTGAGCTTGCGGTTAACCTTCCAGTCATCCTGCGCATACGCGCCGCGATACCACCCGTAGTCGGCAATGTAGTTTTCGTTGCTCACCGAAGCACTTGCCATTTGATCGTTAAGAAAGTCCGCCACGCCGGATCCCGAGTTGCTCACGCCTCCGGATTCTGTAAAGAATCCGTTGAAGCTATAAGAGCCGCGCGACTTGGGAGGCTGAATGGCCGACATCCTCATGCTTTCGATCGACACGCCGAATTTCAACGAATGGTTTCCGACGACCTTGGTCACGTTATCGAGGAACTCAGTAACGTTCTGACCCTCAATCGAGGGATCGTAGTTCGCGGTGCCAAAGCTGGTGATTCCGCCCACAGAAACCAAAGGCAGACCTCCATTTAATGGCCCCGTGGGAATGCCGCCCAGCCCCAGCTGCGCTGCAACGCTGGTGTCGTATCCGGGTTGCAGGAAGCGGAACATACCGTAGTTGTAGCCAAAACGGAACTCGTTAAACAGCGTGGGGCTGAAAATATGCGTCTCGCTGCCGGCCATGTTCTCGATCAGACTCGCAATATTGCCGGATGAATAGCTTGTATTCCCGTCGAGGACCGGACCCAGCGGGCCCGGCACATAGCCGCGATTGTTCGAGTAGCTGAGCCGGACGAAGGCCTGATCCGACGAGCGAATATTCCAGTCCAGACGGCTATCCCACTGGAACGTGTCGCTATTGGTCACAAGGTTTTCGACCAGGTTGTTGTAAGTAAGGCCCTGCGCCGTCGACGTATTGGAATTGTTGCTTGAGTTCCACCCGTTGGCGTTGGGCAGGGGGTACATTTTCAAAATATTGAGCGCAGCTGTGTCAAGCGTGGCTGGATTAAAAACATTCTGGCCGGGGGCAAACGTATAGCCGCCCGCGGTGGTGACGGAACTGCCGTACTGTTGGACCGGGCCACTCAGCGCTTTTGCTTGTCCGCCAGAACAGGTATATTTGCCGCCCACGGAATTCGGCTGGAAGAGAACGGTAGGGCATGAACTACCGGTCAACGCGGTGTTCAACAGTTCGGTAAAATTTCCCTGACGCATGAGCGGAGTGGGCACCGTGTAGGTTCCGGTAGCGGCATAGTTGATGCGATTGGCCTCGGTATCCGCAAAGAAGAACAGCTTGTTCTTGAGAATCGGGAAGCCCAGCGTGCCGCCAAATTGATTCTCGTGGTATGGCGGGTTAACCTGCGAGTTCCAGTTCATTGCATCGAGGTCGGTGTTCCGGACGTACTCCCAAAGCGCGCCATGAATGTCGTTGGTTCCGGATTTTAGACTTACGTTGACGGCAGCGCCGGCCGAGTGGCCGTACTCGGCGCTGTAATCCGTCGTCTCCACTTTGAATTCGGACAAAGCATCCGGTGGCGGCCGAACGTTGTAGCTCGCTCCGTTCATCAGGTCCAGGATGTTGGCGTTGTTGTCGATGCCGTCCATCAGGAAGTTGTTCTGGTCGCCGCGCTGACCATTGGCGCTGAAGTCGCCGCTTCCGGCCCCCTTGGTGCCGGTGGACGGAACAACTCCGGCGCTCATTTGCACAATGTACACCCAGTTCCGGCCGTTCAATGGCGTGTTATTGATGGTCGTAGTTGTCATCACCTGGCCAACCGAACCGGACTCGGATTGCAGTGCCGGCGGCGCTCCCGTAACCAACACGGTCTGAGTGACGGATCCCGGGTGGAGCATGAGGTCAATCTTCAGACGCGCCTGCACGTCGACGTGGATATTTTCCTGAACCGATTTTTCAAATCCCTGTGCGTTTGCAGTTACGGAGTACGTACCGACTTTGACGGGCGGAAACACATAAAACCCGGTGGCATTCGTCTTGGTGGTCAGGACAAGGTTTGTTCCCACGTCCTTCAGTTCCACCTGGACGTGCGGCAATGCCGCACCCGAGACGTCCTGCACAATGCCGGTCACTGTTCCCTCATCCACCTGCGCCGAACTCGATGGTGCCAAGTAGAAAATGCTCGGCAGGCCAAGAAGCGCGACCCACAGAGTCTGTCTGTAAAAACCTTTCATACATTTCCCCCTGTGCAGCTTTCGTTGAGTGAAGCAATTCTCCTGGGAAGTGTTCGCAGCACGCTGCAGGCCGATCTCCGATGTTGCCTGAACCGCAAATGAGCGGGCGCAACCGCAGAATCTACGCGACCCTGCGGTTGCGAACTCTTCAGAAGGACAGCGTTGCCGAAAACTGCAACTGGCGCGGCGTTCCCGGTGTTCCATTCACGCCGGTTCCGGCAGTTGACGTGATCTGGCCGAAGCTGGCGCTGGAAAGTGCCGTAGATGGATTGGCGAAGACCGGATGGTTGAGGAGATTGAATGCATCTCCGCGAAGCTTGAGCGCAAGATTCTCACGGATGACGAAGCTGCGGAATAGCGACGTATCGAGCGTAAACAGACCTGGTCCGCTGTAAATGTTCTGCGCAGTGTTGCCCTCCGTGACACCGGCGGGCGTGGTGAAAGCCGTTGGATCGAACCAGTACTTTGAAGTGCCGATGCCATGGAGCTTGGTGAATGGCTTCGTCTCTTGCGCAAGCTGGGCCGTGCCCGGCGTGTTGAGCGCTGTGCCGGGAGCGGTGAAAGTGAGCGGCGTACCGGTGGCGATGTGCATGATGGAGGCAAGTTCCCAACCGCCGGCAATCTGATTTGCGATGCGGCCCGAGAGTAACGGCTTGTTCTGCCCGAAGGGAAGCTCGTAAGTGACGCTTTGCGCGTAGGTGAGGCGGGGCGTATAGCTGGCTTGCGAATAGTTCAGATAGAAGTACTGGGGGAGGTAAAACTCGAGGCCGCTATCGCTGACGCTGTTGGAGATCCATCCCATGGCCTTTTGCCATGTGAAGGAAGAACTCCAGGTGAGACCGCCGGAGAGCTGATGCTTGAGTGTGGCCTGCAATGAGTTGTAGTTGGACGTGGTGGAGTAGCCGTAGAGCGTGGTGGCAGCGGTGCGGCCAAACGTCGCATGTTCCGGCTGGCCACTGGCGCCCGCGCCCGCAACCAGACCGGCGTTCAAGTTGTACGCCGCAGGAACGGCCCGGGCTTCATTGCCCACGTAGGCAAGCGTGCTCACCCATCGCCTGCCCAGGTTCTCCTCGAGCGTCAGGTTATAGGACGCCACCGAAGGATCCTTATAGGCGGTGTTCACCACAGTCCAACTCGAAGAGACGGCCGCATTGGCGATGACGCCGTCGGCCCCGGGAGTCACATTTGCGGGCGCAGGAAAACCTTCTTCAAGCGTATAGAAATTTCCGTTGGCGTCGATCGCAGGCGTATAGCTGTTGAGGTCGTTGTAAGACTGATTGGTGCGGACGGGATAGTTGTAGGCATAAGAGAGACTCTGCCACGGAGTGTGACTCGTTCCGAATCCGCCACGCAGAACAAAATTCGGAGCGAAGCGCCAGGCAAAACCGATGCGGGGCTCGTAATCGATATGTACGGGAATGCCGAGGGTGTTCGAGAGACCTCCGGAATAGCCGGTTACGGAGAGAGAGTTGGTCGCCGGGTTGTATTGCGAGAATCCGCCCTGGCCCGCCTTCGGAGACGCGGGCGGAATAATGCCCATGCGCAGGCCGTAGGTGAGAGTGAAGGTGGGCGTGGCCTGCCAGGTGTCTTGCAAGAAGTAATAGTAGAGTTGCTCGCGCCAGGAGGCGTCGCCAATGTTGCCGTTGGCGTTCACTTCGCGCGCAACCGCAGATGGCACGTCGAGCAGGAAGCTGGCGAAGTCATTCCCGATGCTGGTGGGTGCGCCGCTGGTACTGGTCTCGCCAGGCGAGAAAGTGAACTGGCCGCGCGGGCTGTAGGAACCGATCTGGTAGAGGTCCTGGCGATTGCCGCGCATCTCACCGCCGATTTTGATGGTGTGATTGGAAATGATCTTGGTCCAGTTGTTCACAATATCGGTGTTGGTTTCGGCACGGTCCCAGGGCTCATACGGACTGTAACCCAGCAGCGGCGAAGAGTAACCGGAGACAAGCATGGTTGTGAGCCCGCTGGTGAAGGGACTGATATTGGCGCCGGGAATCTGCAACTGAGTTGAGGTGTCGAGGCCGTAGTCCGACGGGTTGGCAGTGTCGTGGTCGTGATCGACGCCGAGACGAAACTCCGTGATGAGGCTCGGCGAGAAAATATGGGTATATTCACCGCCGGTGTTGTAGATGTTCTGGTTGCCGATCCCTTCAAATCCTGCGCTCGCACCGCCGGGGCCGCCGCCTTCGGCGCCGAAGACCGGTGCCTGATTGGTGACGATTTGCTGCCAGCTATATCGGTAGCTCAGACGGTCCGCAGCACTGAGGTTCTCGTCGACCTTCGCGTCGATCTGATCTGAGATCTGCGAGTACGGCAGATTGGTCTGGTAGTTGTTGGTGAAGGAACTCGTGTTGACGTTGGGTTGGGGAATGAGGAGCAGAAGATTTTTGACAACGGGGTCGATGCGTCCACTAGGAATGACGTTGGGAGTGCCATTGGTGACGAACTGAGTACGGCCGGCGCCGGTTGAAGTATTGCCGGTGCTGGGATCGTAGATTGGCGTCGTGCTGGCGGAAAGATCGCCGGTGCGGAACGGCCCGGTCGGCACGGTGAGCAGCGTGTAGAGTTGTTGCACGTTGGAGGTGCGGAGATAGTCCGCGTAGAAGAACGTCCGGTCCTTCTTAATGGGACCACCGAACGAACCTCCGGTGTAGTTGTACGTAAAGTGCGGCAGCGGGCCCGAGTTGTTAAAGTACGTGCGCGCCTGCGTGGCGGCCACCTGGTTGTACTCGTAGGCGCTGCCGTGGAAGCCGTTGGTACCGGATTTTAGAATCACGTTGGTGACGGCGCCGGTAGAACGGCCAAACTCCGGGGAGTAGTTGCTGGTTTCAACGTCAACGGTCTGGATCGCTTCTGCCGGAGGAATGTAAACCTGCAGTGCACCAGAGAACTCATTGTCGTCGATTCCCTCAATCTGCAGATTGCTGGCCATGGGGCCCTGCCCGTTCACCTGGAACGACTGCGAGTTCTGCGCGTTGAAGAACGTAGACTGGTCGTACACAACCGTGCTCACGCCAGGGACCAGCGATTCGAGAGTCTGGAAGTTGCGCGTTGATCCGTTCGGCAGGTCTTCCACCTGCTTGGATTCAATCTGCTGACTCACGTCGCCGCGGTCCGTCTGCAGTAACGGAGCCTGGTCGGTCACCGTCACCGTTTGTGAATCCTGCCCAAGCTTCAACGCGATATCCGTACGGATCGTCGTGTTCACGGGCACGCGAACGTCCTTTACCACCTGAGTTTCAAATCCCGCCATCGAAACTTTGACCGTGTAAATGCCAGGCTGCAACAGAGGAAACTCGTAATTCCCGCTGCCATTCGTCGTCTGCGATCTCGTTATACCGGTTTGCTGTTCGGTGATCGTCACCTTGGCATTGCCAACCGCTGCCCCGGAATTGTCGGTAACATCCCCAACAAGTGTCGCTGTTACCTCCTGACCCAAAGCCTGGTGCGCGATGCATAGGAAAGGCAGGATACATATGCATAAAGCAGGGAAAAAGAATGACTTCAGTTTTCTCACAAAGACCTCCTAAGTCCAGGGAGTGGTCCGCTGGTTCGTGGAATTTGGCTCATCAGGTCTGAATTGTCAAAACTGTTCCGAATCCAGAGGGCACCTGAAAGGAACAAGTGCGCTGATTTTTACGGAAAAATAATTCAATGTCAACAGAAAAAATTCTTGTATAACGAGAAACGTTTCTCATCGCGCCTTGATGAGGCGATTTGCTTAGCAAAAATATAGCTTCCGCGTATAAGGCAAAGGGCGTATCTGAAACGGGCTCTTTACACAAAGTCATCGCGCCCACTTGGTTCACCGATGACTGCACTTTGATGTAGGGAAAGGCTGTCTCTCGCGACTGGCGGTCATTGACGGCTCGATGCGGGCGTTCTAATTCCTAATCCGCCGTGACTGCGGGCTGGCCGGCTCGCGGCGTGGGATCCGCCCATGAAGAAACAGCGCGGCATGAGTCCCGTTTGATCAATTCCGTTGGAATCGTGATTGAGCGCGGCGCTCCTCTAGGATCTGCGATACGCTGCAGCAATAACTCCACCATGCTCTTGCCCAATTGCTCGGGGAACTCGCGGATTGTCGTCAGCCCCGGATAGAGCCAGCCTCCAACAATATCGCTGCAGCCGGCAACACTGATATCGTCGGGGATTCTCAGTCCGCTATCGCGCAGTGCCTTGTAGACGCCGTGCGCACTGGGATCGTTGCCGGCAAAGATCGCCGTAACCGGTTCACGGCTCGCGAGCAATGCCTTGGTTCCCAGGTAGCCAATCTCTCCGTCGTTCTCCGACTGAATCACACTGCGATGCGGCTTCAGTCCTGCTTCTTCCATGGCTTTTGCGTACCCGAGATGGCAGCGGAAAAACCACGGCAGTTGCGTGTTGCCGACAAAGCAAATGTGCCTGTGCCCCAGCGCGATCATATACCGCGTGACATCGTAAGCACCCTGAACGTCGTCGGAAAATACCACGTCATGGTTCAGTGTTTGCGATTGATTGAGGAGATTGTTTCCCAACGCAACGAAGGTAATCCCCTTGTGCTCGAGCAGTTCGATCAAGTTCGCGGAATTCGTTCCCGCCAGGATCACAGCCCGGACGACATCCCGGCGCTGCATTACGTTGGGCACATGAAGTTCTTTCCACGGAATCTGCGCCGAATAATTGAAGGAAAGAAAAATCATGTCCCAACCGTGCTCGCCGCAATACTCTTCGGCTCCCACCAGGATCCGCGAGTGAAAGGCGTGCAACATGGTTCGGTTGCAAAAAAGAAACGCGAGGGCTTTGGTCTTGTTGTGCTGCGAAAAATCCACTTCAAGTTTCGCCGCTGCATCGAAGACCCTCTTTTGCATCTCCGGATCCACACGGTTGTTTCCGTTCAACACCCGGGAAACCGTGGCTAAACTAACACCGGCAATCGTGGCCACATCGCGCAGCCCGACCCTGCTTCTGCCACCGATCTTGTTTCTCATCGGCCCCCTCGACCTTGCCAAACCATGCTCAGCGCCGTGCCCGTTGAAGACTGCACACCCGGTTGCGCTCGGTCTTCAGCGTATAGGAAACGTTTCACGATTTCAAGACCAGAAATTCCAACATGAAGCGCAGCCTGCCGTAAGATTCCGTACATTTTGCATCAGCTCTCTCCTTTTCCCTACAAAATGTAAGCGTCGTAGGGCCTATTGCTCGCAACCCGCTATTGCATTTTTGCCAAAATAATGAGAAAACTTTCTTTACATGTGAAACAAGCACGGATCGCTGCACTGCAGCTAAAAAATAGAGGAGGAGTTTCGATGACCCTTGTCCGACGTTTGATTGCAGGGTTGACCCTGATGTGTTGCATTTCCGTGCCGCAGATCACTCTGGCACAGCAGCAGAATCCGTTCTGCACCGGCTCAAATTGCGACCAGACCCGCGAACTGCTCAAGAATCTCTGCGATTTCATCTTGAAGGAGAAAGCTAACTTTCCCACGATCTATATCGGCGGCTACTATATGCGCGCGCTCGTTGCCGGTTACGAGATCTTTGGCGACAAGCAGTATCTCGATACCGCAATCGCCTATGGTGACGCTCTGCTCGGCAGCCAAATGCCCAACGGATTTTGGAGAACCGGTTATGGTCCCGTCTACATGGCCGACACCGGCAGCGCCCTGGGGTTGTTCGCTGTTCTCTATCCGCACGTCGATCCCGCCCGCCAGCACGCTTATCTGAATGCTGCCCAGCACTACGTTGATTCCATCCAGAAAAACAACATGATCCATCCCTGGGGCGCATTCGGCACAGGCTGGCGCAAAACGGAAGGCGACACGCTCGAGATTCCTCTCTACGATCAGTACACACTGTCCTCAGCACTGACAGGCGGCGAAATCTTTACCTGGATGTATCACCTCACCGGCAAGGATGAGTATCGCGAGATCGCCCATAACGCCTTGGCATGGGATTTGAGCACGATGCGCGCTGACGGCAACATCCCGCATATTCTCGCCGAAGAAGGCATGGACTACGACAAGCGCGACGATCCCCAAATGGCAAACAAGCTATACAACTCGCACACCTACGGAACCTCGGCGTATGTTGGCGAAGGTGTTATCAGCTTCGACCTTTACTGCGGAAAGCGCTCATGGCAGAAATGGATTGAGAATGCGGTCAAGCCGAATATCGAATTCCTTCTGCGTAACCAGCTCCCTGATGGCACCTGGTCGCAGTTGGCACGAAACAGTTGGGACCGGACCCGTAGCGTTGGTATCGTCGATTACCTCATCTGGTATTACGAGCACGTCCATCGCGATCCTCGTGTCGCCCAAGCCGTGCAGCGCTGGGACGCCTACATTTTGAATCCTGCAAACGCCAAGGCGTACGGAATTCTGAATGCTGGCGCCGATCCAAGCCAGACGGACAAGAGCAACAGTTTCAACACAGCGACCGCACTCACTGCCCGTGCCTTGGCAGATATCCTGTCCCCAGGCGTCGATGCACGCTGGTAGCCGGCAGACGGGCACAGAAACGAAAGACATAAGATGACGCAAGTCGAGGGTCTGTACCGCAGATATCACGCATTGCTGCTCGAAGGGTTTGTGCCCTTCTGGCTGCGGCATGGCATCGATTGGGAATGCGGCGGTGTGCTCAGCTGCATGCACGAAGACGGCATGCTGGCCAGCGGGGATAAGTTTACCTGGTCGCAGGCCCGCTCGGTTTGGACCTTTTCCGCGCTCTACAACCGGATCGAGCCGCGCCGGGAGTTTCTGCGCGCTGCCGAAAACTCCGTGCGCTTTCTGCTGGCGCACGGACGCGATCCGCAGGGACGCTGGGTCTACAGCACCGATCGCAAGGGCAATGTCCTGGAAGGCCCCACCAGCATCTATGCCGACTGCTTCGCTGTTTATGGATTCAGCGAGTACTATCGCGCCACGCAGGACAAAGAAGCGCTTGCCGTTGCTCTCGAAACCTTCGAACGTATTCGGCGCAGAGTCGAGGAGCCGGATTTTCAGGAAACCGCTCCCTATCCTCTTCCGGTCGGCTGGCGCAATCACGGCATTCCGATGATCCTCACGGAAGTAACCAGTGAACTCGCGCAGACCGTAGACGACCCGGGTCTGGAAACCCTCGCCGATGAATACTCGCGGCGTGTGATGGAGCACTTTCTTCGTCCGGAGTGCAAAGTCCTTCTCGAATTCCTCACCCGCGATTACAACGAATTGCCCCCGCCGGCGGGAACTTATCTGATGCCCGGGCATGCCATCGAATCGATGTGGTTCGTGATGCACCTCGCCCGGCGGCGCGGAGACGCACGCACAGTTCGGCGCGCGGCCGAAGCCATGCGCTGGCACCTCGAGCGCGGCTGGGATAAGGAATACGGTGGCCTCTTCCTTGGCCTCGATCTCAAGGGCCGCGAGCCTTATCTTCCCCACGCAGATAAGAAACTCTGGTGGCCCCACACTGAAGCGCTATATGGCACGCTGCTCGCGCATGAATTAACCGGTGCGTCCTGGTGCATGGAGTGGTACGACCGAGTCGCCGAGTGGTCCTGGTCCCATTTCCCCATGCCCGAAACCGGCGAGTGGCGCCAGCGCCTCACGCGCGAAGGAAACCCCACCACCGAGCTTGTGGCGCTGCCGGTCAAAGATCCATTTCATCTGCCGCGCGCTGCCATACTCATCCTGCAATTGCTGAAACCGAAAATTGCATCCATAAACGGTGCTTCGCCATCGCCATCTTTGACCCAAGAAAATCCGACGTCATGAAGCCACGCGCGATCACTGGACGCGACGCTCTCACTGGTCAGCCGGTTCGCATTGCTGTCGAAAGCGGCCGCATCCAGTCAATCTCTGCCGCACCCGCCGAAGAAACTGCATGGCTCGCCGCCGGCCTGATCGACCTGCAGGTCAATGGCTACGGCGGCTGCGATCTGAATGCAGAAACTACTAGCAGCGATGTCGTGATCGAGCTCGTAGACCGGTTGGCGGCCACAGGCGTCACCACTTTTCTTCCCACCATCATCACCGCGCATGAAGAGCGTATCGTTGAAGCGCTACGAGCGATCGCACAAGCGCGTAAAGCAAATGAGCGCGCGGCGCATGCAATTCCGTTCGTGCATGTCGAAGGCCCGTTTCTCTCACCGGAAGATGGTGCCCGCGGGGCGCACCCACGCGACGCCGTCCGCCCACCCGATCTCGCCGAGTTCGAGCGCTGGCAGGCCGCATCCGGCGGAGTTGTGGGAATGGTCACCCTCTCGCCGCACTGGGAAAATGCGCCCGCCTTTATCAGCGCGCTCACGGCCAAGGGCATTCACGTCGCGATCGGCCATACCAACGCAACGCCCGAACAGATTCACACAGCGGCGGCAGCTGGTGCGACTCTTTCCACGCATCTCGGTAACGGCATTAGCGCCGTTCTTCCGCGTCATCCCAATCCCATCTGGGCACAATTGGCTGAGGATCGTCTTACCGCAACCTTTATCGCCGACGGCCATCATCTTCCGGCCGATACCTTGAAAGCCATGTTGCGCGCGAAGGGCATTGCACGCAGCATCCTTGTTTCTGACGCTACAGCCTTGGGCGGAATGCCGCCTGGAATCTATCATGCATCGATCGGCGATGAAGTAGAGCTGCGCGTGGACGGCAGTCTAAGGATGACCGGGAGCCAACTGCTTGCGGGAGCTGCACTGCCGCTAAAAGATGGAATCGCCCATTGCGTCTCTGCCGGCATCTGCTCGCTGGTTGATGCAATTCGAATGTCGACCGAAAACCCTGGACGCCTTGTCGGCGGCCGCGGTGTACTCCAGCCCGGAGCTCCTGCGGATATTGTTCGCTTCACCATGGACTCAGCGCAAAAATCCATGAGCATCGATGCCGTATTCATCGAAGCTGTCGAACAACATTAAGTCCGCGCCAAAAATGCCGGCTATGACGCCGCAAAGAGCATTTCCCGAGGAATCTAGCTGTGAAAAAAAATGCAAAGTTGGCGCAGTCTAAGACTTTTTCCGTTGACGCGGTCGATATGTCGCGCCGCGGTTTTCTTACCCTCGCGGGCATGACTACGGCAACATTGGCCTTGCGCAACTCGGCCCTGGCCCAGCAGTCTCAACCGATCCCGGGCCAAGAATCCAACCCGCTCAATTTTCACGAAGCGCAGTTAGCTGGTACGCACGATCTCGTTTCACTCCCCCAATGGGGTCCTTATTCCAAGAAGTTTCACGGCATCTCGCACATTCCCGATGTGCAGCGCGGCATCAGCTTCGATCTCAGTATCTTTCCTTCTCTTGCGCAAGCTCCGGCGCAACTACCCAGCGTCACAGATCCCTCGAGCGTTCATCCGTGGGACGTTGCATCCGATCTAAGCTTCTATTCATTTCGCTTTGAAACTCTTTGGAAGGATCAACTCTACGCCGATCTAAGCTTCTGCAAGCTCAACGACCGCACTCGACTCATCCACATGGAGCTGGTGAATCAAACCAGCACGACACAGGAAATCGTTCTCCATAGCCTCTCGCAACTTTGTTTTCCTCCCCTCAAAGAACTTACCGCCGAGCCTATCCGGCTGTGCGATGTCGAACTCCCACCAGAAGCGGTGTGGGTTCATGCGCTCGATTATTCCGACCTCACATTCGCAAAGCCAAGACCGACGGACAATCTCGTAACCGATGGCAAGTTCCGCGGCGAGGCACGGCATCACGACTGCGTCGGAGGCTCTGCCGTCGCTGAGCGCTTCGGTCATGACGAGGGCGACGCGCTCAAATATCGCCTGCACCTCGATCACGCATATGCCAACGCTGTCCTCGTCTGGCGTTATCGGCTCGATCGCGGCCAGACGGCCCGTTTTCAAATAGATGGAATCGCAAACCGCGAAACTGTCTTCGAAGGCACTGGTGATTTCACCACCGTCTCAATTCCGCTCGGCCCGTTGTCCGCGGGGGCATGCGATCTTTCCTTTGTTTCGCTCGGTGACGCCGAACCTATATTGAACGGATTTGTTCTGGTTGAAGCATCGCAAGCGGCCTCAATTCGATTCGTCGCAAAGCCGTGGAATCAGACTCCTCAAACTGAGTCGATTGGAACCTCCGGCATTCTGATGAAGTATGCAGACACGTCCAATTGCTACGGACTGTCGCTCGATGTCCCCTGGACGGTGAAAGAGCAGTTGAAATGGCGCGACCTTGATGGAGTCTTCCAAAGCCACTCGAGCGATTACACGCGCGGGCGAATCTACGGGAACAGCAAAGATCGCGCCGGCGATCCGGACTCACTCTTCTTACACGCCGCCTCGCAATCTGTCGCGCTTCCAGCAAACAGCCGCCGTCTGGTACGCGGTGTGATCTGCACGGGCACTGAAGCAGAAGTTCGGCAATCGCTCGTAGACTTCAAACCGAACTCCTCCGCAAATGATCGAGTGTTCTTATCCGCGCGCAGCAAGGCCTTTCAATTTGCCTCCACGCCCACCGGCGATCCATACCGGTTCAGTCAGCAACGCCTGGCCGCGGTCACTCTCGCCAATCTCGTTTACCCGCTCTACACGCAGGGCAATTACATTCGCCACAATTCTCCGGGAAAGATCTGGGATTGCCTGTACACCTGGGACTCCGGTTTTATCGGCCTTGGCCTGCTGGAACTCGATCCCAATCGCGCGCTTGAAAACCTGAATACTTACACGACGCCAGAGGGCGCGCAGTCGGCTTTCATCCATCACGGCAGTCCGCTTGCCACACAAATCTATCTCTATAGCGAATTGTGGAACAGGACCCAGTCGAAGGAGATGCTCGCCTACCTTTATCCGCGCCTGCGCCAGTTCTATCGCTTCCTTCTCGGGCGATACGGAAGCTCAACGACTCGCCAGCATCAGGACCGGCTGCTCGTCACATGGGATTACTTTTATAACTCCGGTGGATGGGACGACTACCCGCCCCAGAAGTTTATGCACCAGCAAAACCTGACTTCGATTACGACGCCCACCGTCAGCTCTTCTCATGCCGTCCGTTGCGCCAAACTTTTGCGCCAGGCCGCCGAAGAACTCGGCCAGCACCAGGATTTCGCCGAGTACGATCGCGACATCGCTGAGCTATCTCAGCCACTTCAGCAGTATTCGTGGGACTCCGCTTCTGGCTACTTTGGTTACATTCTGCACGACGCACAGGGAAAACCCGCGGGCATCCTGCGCAGCGCAGACGGCGCTAACTTCAACATGGGCCTTGACGGCGTCTCGCCACTGATCGCCGGTATTTGCAATCCAGAGCAGACAGACCGCATCCTCGAAAACATCTTTTCGTACAAACATCTTTGGACCGAAATCGGCATTACAACCGTCGACCAATCCGCGCCCTATTACATAACCGACGGTTATTGGAACGGCAGCGTCTGGCTTGCGCATCAGTGGTTCCTGTGGAAGACGATGTTCGACCTGGGCCGCGGCGATCTTGCGGTTCGCATCGCTCAAACCGGGCTCGATCTTTGGAAGTCCGTCACCGATTCGACATACGACTGCCGGGAGCATTTCTATCCCAAAGCACCGCACGGATCCGGCTGGGTTCAATTCAGCAGCCTGTCATCGCCGGCGCTCTCATGGTTTGCCGCGCTTTACACTCCGGGCCGTTTCACAAGTGGATTTGATGTCTGGATACAATCCTGCCAGTTTCTCGACCACAACCGCGAGCTACGCGCGAAGCTGAACATCTCTTCGCACAACGCAAATCGCGAAGCCTCCATCCTGGCCTGCATGCATCCGGAATCGCAATACCGAGTGTCTTGGAATGGCTCGACGGCCAAGCATACCGTGGTGCACGACGGCCTTGTTCTCGTGCAATTACCCGCGCAGTCCTCGTCAGGCGAGTTATCCATCGTCCGGGCCTGATTGCGCCTCGAACAAGCCCAAAAGGTAATCGCAGAGGACGGACTCGACTAGGAGGCCGTTGACGCCGCTCGCAATCTAAATCTGCGTCAGGATGCCGTACTTGAATATTTCCGACAAAGCGTGCGGATTTCAGAGATCCTCTGCGGAATCTCGGTACCCGATGTGTCCTCTGCGTCTGGTTTGGGGTCGTACTCCAATGACATGTAACCCCGGAATCCAGCCTGAGCGAAAAGCTTCCAGATGCGCTCCAGATCGATCGGAGACCCGGTGTCGAAGCGGTCTAGAATGTGCGCATTCGTCGCATAGGAAATACAAGCTGCAATCTGCGCGTATTCGTCCTGGGATGGAGTTGGAACGAAATGCGTGATGTCAAGAGTAATCCCGGCATACGGCGAATCGACGCGATGGATCACTTCCAGGCAAGTATCCGCGTTCTGGGTAACGCCTCGATTGTTTTCAAGAGATAACGTAATTCCCTTTTTCCCGGAGTATTCGACCGCAGCTTTCATGGTCTCGACCACCCCGTCCGTCGCCTGTGCCTGGGAAACACCCGGCGGCAGGTTGCCGGCTAAGATACGCAGTTGCGGAGCGCCAAGCAAGCCGGCAACATCCACCCACTTCCTTATGTCATCCACGACGTCGGCGCGCTTGGCCGGATCCGCCTGAACCGTTCTTGATCCACAGGCCGCGCCTATTATTGCAACGGCATTTTTGTATGCCAAGTACCGCAGGCTCTCGAGATAGTCGGGCTCTGTGGACTTTAGATAATAGACGGTCATATCGATGCCATCCAGACGCAAGTCCACAGCACTGCGAATGAAATCCTCCATCGTCATCTGGCCGCTGATCAGTCGTTTGCGAAACGAGTAGGCAGAACAACCGGACAGAAGTCGCGGAATTCCTGCCTCAGTAGGACGAGTATCTGGCTGCATGGCCCTGATTGCGGGCGATCCGAGCAGTTCGGCTCCTGCGCCGCTCAATACGCAAGCTCCAGCACTCTTCAGAAAATCGCGACGAGCTATCTCACCTTGCATACATCTCTCCGCACGAATCTTCTTACGTGCATTTGCCGGCTGTTCGGACACGAAGTCGCGCAGGCCGCCGTTGCTTAACGCTGCGCGACTTGACTTTTTCAGGGATAGGTCAGCTAGAATGCGGCTTACCTAAGGTCCATATTTGTAAGTCTCGTTGTTCAACATCGCAAAGCGAAAGGCAGTGCTCACACCCGGAGCCCGAGAGTGTGTTCGATGTAAGCCCTGCTGAGTTCGGCGGACTCCTTCGGCGTTCTTGTGGATCCCCGGGGTTCACGATCGAATTCCACAATCGCCCAGTTATGGAAGTGAATCGCTCGCAACGCGGAGACTACCGCGGGCAGGTCAACCGTGCCCTGACCAAGCTCGACGAATTCATAACCGCTGCTGGTGTCAGTTGGCTTCACATCCTTGAAATGAACGAACAGCAGACAGTGTGCGTATTGCCGCACTGCGGCTGCCGGGTCTCCTCCACCTTGCTTGTAATGTGCAACGTCGAGCAGAAGCTTCACATAGCGCGGATCGGCCGCATCCAGGATCCTTGCTAGTTGCTCGGGCGATTGCGCGATGGACCCCATATGATTGTGAAAAGCTATCTGCACTCCGTGATCCACGGCCCGCTTGCCGATTTCGGTAAGCAATTTTCCTGTCCGAACGTACTCGTCGGAAGTGAAGTTTCCGTCGGTTTTGAATGTGCCAAGAACCTGCAGATACATGCCGCCGGCTGCACCTAGATATTTCGCATGATCCTCATGCATGGCGAGATTGGCGGTTTCTTCGGAAGGATCGAGCGCAATATCTCCGCTTGAAAGCGCCGTAAAGATCAGATTTGCGGCAGCAAGCTTTTCTTTGATCACGGCCGGGTCCGGAAATAGCTTTACCGCATTTGCCCTCAGCTGAATGCCTTTATAGCCGAGCGACGCGATGTCCGAAATCGCCCCGGTCAGATCGTCGCCCCAGGTGATTGCAGCGTAGCCGACGCGAATTCCCGAAACCCCGTGCGCCTGCTTTACATCGAAAGACGACGATTTTACCCCGGGATCGAGCAACGCGGAGCCCAGAAACGCTAGCGCCGCTCGTGGCGCGGCTGAAACGGCGGCAACCGATCCTGCCGCATGCAAGAAATGCCTTCGCGAAAACTCCATGATTACCTCGCTTTATAGGTTGTGGTGGGGATGGCGAAACTCGCTTGACCCCCGCATGTTGATCCGTCAATCGCGACTCATAGCAGGCGGTGCAAGCCGAACCGCGACTTCATGAGACTGTTTCGAGGTCATTGTTTTGTTAATTCAATTCTTCCGAGCTGTTGGATCGGGACACTTTGAAGTTTTGGAACAAGCAGATGAATTGCGGCGATTGCAAGAAGGTAGACTGTTCCAGCCATTACAAACAGTGGGGTGTAGTTACCATGCGTCAATGTGAGAACCAATCCGATCAGGAGACCAACAAACATCATGGCGAGGGATCCCCCGCAAGCTCCGATTCCGACTACTGAAGCCACTACGGGTTGCGGAAACATATCTGAGGTGAGCGTGAACAGATTTGCTGACCATGCCTGGTGTGCAGACGTTGCCAGGATGATGAGAGCAACAGCCTGCCACATTGATTGAGTGTGGCCGATCAGCATAATCGGCGTCATTAATAACGCATATAGGAGCATCGCCGACTTACGAGCCCGATTTACAGTCCAACCTCGAGCAATGAGACGTGCGGGGAGCCATCCGCCGACCAGACTGCCGATCGAGCACGAGCTATACACCGCGAGCAACGGCAGCCCCATACTCATTAGGGTCAGGCCAAACCGGGCATGCAACATTCCAGGCAGCCAGTAAAGATAAAACCACCAGACCGGGTCGGTTAACACCTTGCCAAGAAGGAAGGCCCACGTCTGCCGGAAGCGAGTCAGCCGCGACCACGCAACTTTGATTTCTACTTGTGGAACTGCGTCTTGATTGATATAGGCAAGCTCGGAGGGGGAAACGCTACGAACCTCTCCTGGACGGCGGTACATGGTAAGCCACAATATGAGCCAGATGATGGCAAAGACACTTGTCGTCAGAAATGTGAAGCGCCATCCCAGACGGTAAAGGATAAAAGCTGTGATGAAGGGCGCCAGAGTGGCTCCAATATTTGTGCCGGAGTTGAAGATGCCCGTGGCCAAGGCGCGCTCTTTTCGAGGGAACCACTCTGCGACCGCCTTGATTGCAGCTGGGAAGTTTCCGGCTTGTCCCAGTCCTAAAGCAAAGCGTGCAATGGCGAGACAGATTACGGCCCCCGACAGATTCCCCATCAATGCCACCCAATGCCTGGAACCTACTCTGGGCAGATGTTGCAAAAATCGGCAAAGCGCCGTCATTGAGTCATGGAGGGCGCTCGTCACCGCGGGCATACCTGCAAAGAAGTGACTCATTGAGGCCAGAGTCCATAATGAGAGCGCTACAGCATAACCAATGGGGGTACCCACCCGGTCCACAAATCGGCCGGCAATAAGAAGTCCGATTGCGTAGGCTGCAGAGAAAATCGATACGATTGCTGCATACTGAACCTCGGTTAGACCGATGCCGACCCTGGGATCTTCCAACGTGGGCTTCAACAACGCCAGCACTTGTCGATCCATATAGTTCAGCGTGGTTGCAACGAACAGCAGAGCGCATATCTTCCAACGGCACCGCGTCATTGGCCCGGAACGATCTGGTTGCTCCCCAATGAAAGGCTCGGCGATGGTGGTTTGTGTTTGTTGCAATCTCGCTCCTAAGCCATCGCGGCTGAATTATTCAGCGCGGATAGACACAAAACTCCGATTCAGAACTCCGGTGCGGGTCGATGCCTCGGAAATAGCTGTCTTCGGCAATTTCGCCAATGCATCTCTAACAACGCTGGGAGTGAGCACCTCGGGTAGCAGTTGTGGGCTGTTTTTCCCCGGCACATACAGTGCATAAGCCGGAACGCCACTGCGGCCCAGCGCGTTCAGTGCTTCGGTGATTGCTTCGCGGCGTTGGGTCCAGTCGGCACGAAGCAGCGCTACGTTTGCTGAGTCAAAGGCCTTCTGCACATCGAGCTGATTAAGGGCCACATGCTCGTTTACCTGGCAACTCAGACACCAACTCGCAGTAAAATCCACAAATACGGGCCGCCCTTGCGCCAGGTAGCGGTTGACGGTTTCAGCGGACCACGGCTCCCAGCCGCCGTGCGTCGCCGTGGAGGATGGAGTTTCCGAAGCGACGATTAGCTTGTTTGGAGCAATAACGCTCACCACGATCACGCCAAGCAGGATGAGCGAGGCAGCGGCAGCGGACCAGCGCCTCGCAGGCCAGCGCCCGAGAAACCAGCCGGCAACGGCCAACAGCAGGAAGCTCGCCAGCAGCGCAGCTAGAACGTTGGCTCCGTAGGCCTGCGCCAATACCCACGCCAACCAAATGACGGTGGAGAAAATTGGTATCGAAATCGACTGCTTGAGCACATCCATCCAAACGCCGGGACGGGGCAGAAGGCGCGTCCAGGAAGGCTGGAGCGTGATGCCCACATATGGGGCAGCCAAACCAAGCGCCAGCGCCGTAAAGACAGCAAAAGTAACCGCTGCCGGCTGCGCCAGGGCATAGCCGATGGCCGCTCCCATGAAAGGCGCCGTGCACGGCGTCGCCACCACCACGGCCAACACGCCTGTGAAGAAGCTGCCCGTGAAACCGTGCCTAACGGCTAACGAGCCTCCTGCGCTGGTAAGCGTGAGGCCAATCTCAAACTGCCCGGCCAACGAAAGACCAAGGAAGAAAAGCAGTCCGGCCATCAGCGTTAGGAATACCGGCGACTGGAACTGGAATCCCCATCCCAGCTTTGCTCCACCGGCGCGCAACGCGAGCAGCACTGCGACAAGCACCCAAAAGGAAATCAGGATACCCGCGGAGTACACAAATCCATGCGCCCGCAGCCGGCGCCGATCTTCCTTCCCTCCATTCACCAGAGCCAGTCCCTTAAGAAAGAGCACCGGAAAGACGCAGGGCATCAGATTCAGGATCATTCCGCCCAGGAATGCCAAGCCAAAAGTCCTAATCAGCTGAGACCAGGCAAGCGGGGCATGCACTGGGGCCGGAACTGGTTGGGGGGAATCCACCGCCACAGCTTCCTTGGCAGCCGAGGCAGGTACGGTGGAAACAACTGGCGTCGAGGGAGCATTGGCGTTGTCCATCGCCACACTACCCGGCAATGCAGCCACCTCAAACGCGCGACCGCGGGAGAGCACCAGGACACCATCCAGCGCAGGAGGATTGTCCTTGAGGTTTGCGGCTTTCTTGAGATTAAGAATGAGACCCGCCGACATTGGCGTGAGTTTTTGCGGCGCGGCGTTGTCCAAAATACCCTGATTCGCTGGAAAAAATACGGCTTCCGTCTCACCTTTTCCGGTTTGTACGAACAGCCGGAACCCTTCGCCCGAAGGACGAAACGCAACCTTGTCGCTCATGGGCAGCGGCTTTGGAAGCTTGCCGATCAACCGTTTGAAGATCACAGCGTCGGAAGGCAGCGTTAAGGACCTCACTGGATGGTCATAGACTTCGCGGCTAATCTCTAACTCCGCTCTGCCGGGCACGCAACTCGTCTGGCAAACGAGCCAATTCACGCTCGCGTAGAGCACTGCCGGACCGGGCTTTGCCGTCTCGGGAACGCTCAGCTTCAGCGGGAAAAGCACCTCATCCTCATATCCAAAGTCCATTAAGGGGCCGAGGGGTAAGCGCTTCGGAGCGGGAAACTGCAAGGCACCAGCCGTGATTCCTTGGGGCAATGTCCATTGAACGTGCGGTGGCAGGCCCGCGTCGCCCGCATTTTTCCAGTAGATGTGCCAGCCCGGCTCAATTTTGAAGTACAGCCCGGCATCGGCGGCCTCACCCCGGTTCAATCCCTGAGGGAGAACCATGAGCTGCACCAGGACATGATTCGCATCAACTGAACTGTTCGCAGCCAGCGCGGGCAGGCCGGCTGCGAACAGGAAGTAAAGCACGAGAATGAGGTTTGAAAGACGCATTCTAAGTAACAGACTCTCTGGTTGGAGGTTCCTGGAGAATGGGCGGCGACCAGATCAGACTTTATTGCTGAAGCGCGGTTGACGGCTGCGGAGGCGGTGCAGTTGATGGGGGCGTAGGCTTTCCGTCAATCGTATCGGGTTCCATCAATTCGATTCGCGTTCCGTCTGGATCGTAGAGATTCGCCTGACGCTTGCGGTTTATCCCAGTGTGCTGGACAATAGGCTGACCATATATTTTGAAATACGGATTCGCTTCCAGCGCTGCCGCGCTCGCGGCAACATTTGGCACTTGCAGACACATATGATGAGCCGTTCCGCGGTGCGTAGGATCCGGCTCCTGTGCGGACAGCATGAATTCGATATAGTCGCTTCCATCCGGAACTTTCAGGTTAATCCAGGAAAGTACCTTTCCGGTGCTGCTGCCGCGCCAAAACTCGGTGAACCCAAGGATCTCCGTATAAAACTTATACTCAGCGTCAAGATTTGTAACGATCAGGCCGACGTGAGTCATTCGCTTTGAGACGCGATCATCGCTCATGAGCTTTCCATAGTCTTCGACAGTCTCGCCACCAGGTGCATACTGATACATCTCTACCGTGTGACCTTCTGGATCAGTAACATCGAAACCAAGGTTGCCGACTCTACCGCGATGTGCCGCGCTTGGGACTTTCACTCCCTTGGACGCAAGATAGACTCTCAATGCTTCAATGTCGTCGGTCTCAAGTGAGATGTGACTTAGTCGATCCGTATCCGACTGGCGTTCAGGATACAACTCAATGTATTGATGGTCGTTGATCTTGAAAAACGTCATGGATGGTGACCCGTCTGGGTTTTTGAGTGAATAGGGCTCCTGGAAGCCGAGAAACTGGCCGTAGAAGGCCCGCGACTTTTCGTAATCGTGTGCAAAGACGCCGATATGCGAAATGCCGAGGATGTGTGGCCGCTGCGGGGTTTGCGCGTAAAGCGCGCCTACAGAAACAAGGGCGCCAAAGAGGAGCACCATTTCAAGAGTCTTGCGAACCTGTCGGCTGAATGAGTCAATTGACAGTTGAGAAGCCCTAAGCTTAAACATTTCGAAATCCCTCCATTACTGAGACCACCGGTTTATTCCAGCAAATGCGGGATCTCCTAGACACACTTCCCGCGACTGAAGATCACTCTGCCGGAGTGATACCTCTCCTGCACGAGTACCTTCTAAGAAGCACACGATACAAACTCTTCGCAGCTTATGCTTTAAAAGGTGCTGTTCCAGTAAGCGTATTGCCCAATATAGCGATCATCAGGAAGGTTTTTCAAAATCGCTCGTCGCACGTCGAGCGCATTCATACCTCCCTGCGTCTTGTAAAGAACCTCTCCATTCATCCCGATGAGAACCGTATACGGAACACCGCCCTTCCAATCTGTTCCGAATGCCTTTACCGCGTCGGCTGAATCATTCCCGTTGAAGAGCAGATTCCGGTTAATTGCATGCTCTTCCTGGAGGAACTGAAGAACAAACTTCTTCTCGTCTGGATTGTTGATACTTACAGTCACAATCTGCAATTGGCGCTTCGCGTACATCCGAACCATCTTTTGAAGCTCAGGAAACTCCTCTGTGCATGGCCCGCACCAGGTAGCCCAGAAATTCACGAGCAAGAGTTTGTCGGTCCCCACATTTTTCCGCAATTCCGTAAGCTGATCAGCAGTGACCATATCTACGGTAACCGGCTTTTGATCGTCCTCGGCGATCTCTTCATTTGCACCGGTCTCTTTGTATGCCCACTTTGTCGAGCAGCCAACAGCCGGCGTATCTTGAACTGCAACTGGTCTTCCCGCAAGCAGGTCGTCAATTGCGTCCCTGACTTCGTGTTTTGTTGCCAGTTCTTCGCGTGGGTTGTTATCGATACGGCCCTCATAGCGCAGGATGCGATCCTGATCGAAAACAAACGCATGTGGCGTTGCTGTAGGCCCATACTTCAGGGCGACCGCTTGATTGTCACCGTCGTATAAGTACGGATAGTTAAAGTGCCTGTACTCGGCTCGCAACTTCATTTCTGGAAATGTATCTCCCAGATCCGTGTGCCCCTTCTCACTGAGATGGATTGCCTTGGGATCGTTCCCCATAATGACCACCACGGAAACACTGCGGCCTGCGTAATCGGAAGTGAGTTGCTTGATGCGCTTCTCGTACATTGTTGCAATAGGACAGTGATCGCAGTTGAAGATGACAACTAAGACCTTGCTCGAGGCATAATCCTTGAGGCTATGCTTTTTTCCGTCCACGCTCGGTAGGTCGAAATCCGGGGCATGAGCACCTATCTTAAGGATGGGTGGGACATCACTGGCAGCGACAGAAACGTCCTGTCCTGATGACGGCGTGCAGCACAAAGGAGCAAAACTTAAAAATGTGCAAATGGTGAATAACGATCCAAGTCGTTTGTTTCTTGCCCGCGTTAAGCTGAGTTTAGGTAATTGCACCGATTTTCTCCTTCGTGATGTTTGAAGGGCTCCACGCTTCGTCCTGGTGAGCCGGTTGCCCCCCTCGACCGAGAGTCAAGGAAGGTTCAAAATGCTTACGTGCGTCTACAGCAGCAACAGTGGCCTCTTGTATCGCCACTGTTGCTGCTGGCTGGAGGGAGAGCGACTGAAAGAGCATCAGGCGAAGCCGCGTAGGTCACGCCGCAAAAGCTCGCCATCATAAAGCCGCATCGCTTCGGCCATGCGCGGTGAGGATGCCCACCACCTCCGATAGTGCGCATATCAAGCGTCACCAAACTAACCGGAGGCTGAGTTCCGCGGTCCTTTGATCAACACCGTCGCGGCCTGTGTTTGCGATGCCCAGAGCTTGCATAAACGAACTGCTCGTTAAGCTGCTCGTTGGAGTCGCGTGGTGAGGGTTGTTGGGAGTGTTGAACATACTCGCCCTGAACTCAAGCTGATTTTCCCTATAAATCGGGAAGGTCCGATCAACGGCGGCATCCAGCGTGTTGGTGGCGGGACCCCACAACGTATCTTCACCGCAATTTCCAATCGTACCGGTTGTTGGCTCAGAAAAATCTGAAACGTTATACCACTCTGAAGGGGTTCCGATCTTCTTCGGTGCATTGCAATTCGCAAACTGCGTAGAACCGCTTGCGTTCAGTGTTGTATTCGACCCCGTCACTGTAAATGGGGAGCCCGTCCGGAGCGAGGCTACTGTCTCAAGCTTCCAATTCCCGAGAATCTGCGCCGGAACTCCACTCGTCACCCATGACTGATTCTTTCCAAATGGGCTTGTAAGGATCAAAGCGATGCCGGCATTATTGCGCTGAACGCCTGCCGTATTGCCATAGTTCAACCTGTAAAGTGAAGGTATGGCAATTCCGGGGACAGCAAAGCTTAACGCCTTCCCGAAGGTGTATGACGCATCGACCTGAAAATTGTGAGAGAGCGAGTGGATCGCAGTTGCCTCGAAGGCATCGAAGGTAGCTGTACCGTAGGCGCCAAGACCCACCGTGGAGGCTGTCCGTCCAGTCAGTTTCGTGAGGGCCTGACCTGCCGATCCCGTCCCGATAGTGCCCCAATTTTCATTGATGCCTCCAGTCGCGGCCTGATGGATGTTCCTCATTCCTACATAAGCAACGCTCACCATCCAACCTGGAAGTTGTCGTTCCGCGGTCAGATTCCAGGATTGAATGTAACCTCGAGCGAATTGCTGATTGTTAACGGTGTAAACGCCTGTTGTAAGCGAAATGGGCACGCTACCGGAACTGTAATTGGGTGCGACCGCTGTCGGCAGTCCCGTGCGAAGGCTCGTGGCATACGCATAGCTATTCGTGGAGGGAATAGTGGAAGTTACCTCGTCGGGAAAGTTCTGGCGATTTCCGATTACATCTCCGTAATTCGTTGGGTCCGTGCTCAGTGCATATCCTGCACGTATAGCCGTTGAATCGTTGAACCGATATGCGATCCCCCCTCTTGGCTCAAACCGCTGCGTCATCTCTGGTGATGCCGCAATTTTTAGGCACTCCCGCGATGCCGCAGATAATCATCTCATTTGTCGTTTCATCGAGATATTCCATTCCGCGCGAACCGCGGGTCGGGAATGGATAATAGTCCCACCGCACCCCGTAGGACAGCGTTAGCTTATGATTTGCCTGCCAGCGATCCCGGGCATATATCCCCAGAATATTCTGGAGGTCGTGATACTCGGGCACTTCCAAGACCACTTGACCCGCATTCGATGAAAGACCCAAAAGAAACGAGGCCCAGGCATTATAATCGTTTCCTGCAGGGCCGCCGTTCAATTGCGTCGATCCTTGCGAGAATTGAAATCCTCCCGCGCCTGTGCAGTAACTGCAGAAAGTAAACTCCTCGAAGCTCTCGTTCTCCTGTTGCTGAACCAAATCAATTCCAGTGCGGAAATTGTGGGTGCCTTTAACCCACGTGACATTACCCGCATACTCCTTCTCGTCGTTGGAGTAGTACTGGGGTTGAAAATTATTCGATTTTCCGAAAGTCGCCTCAGGGATATTCGATCCCGTGCCGCCGAAGCCGTCAACGTAGAGTCCCGGCAGGCCGCCCTCTCCTACATTGGAGCTCTGCAAACCTGGAATTGCCATCACCGTCGAAGCCAGGTTCTGATTCAGCGCTTGCGGCACCGCTGTCGAAGCGTTGAGGGTATAGCCGTAGTAGGCATCCGCGATCAGATTTGGTGTGAAGATATAGGCCGCGGAAGCAGTTCCGCTATAAACGGGACCAGTTCCGGTTCCTGCCGCCGTGTTAGCGGTGCTGTAATTAGGTCCGCCCAGCAACCCGAATTGCTGCGGATCGGCCCAATTTATAAGATCGACGCCGAAGCGCGCGAACACGCTCAGTTTTTGGGTCGGATCCCAGTTAAGCTTGGCATCGATCTGATTTTGCCTCTCCCAGCTCACGCCCGTACTCACGTAGTCTCGGCTCAGCCCGAGGCTGCCTGAGCCGGTTGTATTTGGAGTCGGGATCGCCGCGTATTTAAAAAGCGCTAGAACGCCAGGGTCGATATTTGTGATTTGATTACTTGGAAACGGCGTACGTCCTGTACCGCATATTTCTGGCGACGCCGCCGGGCAAACAGTCGGCCTCATCTCCCGTGGTTGGATCGTAAATCGGCGTGGGGGAGCCAGAGAGATCGCCGGAGACCATCGCCGGGGTTGGAAGCTCGGCATAAAGCGTGCGGCCTACGTTGTTGTCGGTGCCCTGAAAACTAACGAAATAGAAGAGTTTATCTTTCTTGATCGGTCCCCCGATTGTGCCGCCGAATTGATTAAAGATGTATTCGCCTTTTGGCTGGGCACCGTTGGCGCCCCATTGATATGCCTGCAGGTCACGATCCGAGTGAAATTCAAATAACGAACCATGCACGTCATTCGTGCCGCTTTTAGTTGTGATGTTGATCGCGACGCCCCCAGCCGTGCCCTGTTCCGCATCCTGCGAATTTGTGACCACGTTCACATTCTCGATGTCCTCGAGAGCGGGGCCGTACATCATGCCGGAATTTGAGTTGAAATTATTGACACTGGTGCCATCCACTCGAATGGTGTTAGCAGCTGCACCAACTCCGTTCACAGTAATCGCCACTGCGCGATTGGCGTTGGCGCCAAAAGATTGGCCGCTTTGAGGCAGGGCAACACCGGGAACCACAACGGCTATCTGCTGCTGGAAATCGTTGCCCAGCGGGAGTGGCAAATTGGACAGGTTTTTCGAAGGCAAATCCGTAACAACGTCTGCGCGATCGGACTGGAGCGTAAGCGCTTGCGCAGACACACTGACTGTCTGACTGACTTGCCCGACGGACATCATGATATCCGAACGCGTAATTTCGTTCGCATTCAAAACGATTCCGGTCTTCACGAAGGTTTCAAAGCCTGGCGCTTTTACAGTGAGCGTGTAGGTCCCGGGAGCAAGAGAGGGGAAAGTGTATTCGCCTTGACTATTTGTTACTGTGCTCCGGCTGATATTCGTTTGACTCGTTCTTTGCTGTGACAGCAGCTCCAACCACTATGGCCTGGTTCTGATCGGTCACGTTTCCGCTCATGGTTCCCTGAAGCAATTGACCGTGTCCGGGTTGTGGGGCCAATGTGCTCAATATAATTGCCAGCCAGAGTGTGGCACCAGAAGTCGCCCGATGGTAGCGTCGAATTAGTGGTTGCTTCACCTTCTCCTCCTAAATTGAACGAACCTGGCTTGTTCTTCGCGCCGATCACCGCGCTAGGCCGTGATCTCACGCTGGAGTGCGATTCTTCTCGCGGGTTGGTTTGCCGTGATTGATTCCTATTCGTTGTTTCAGGGGCCATTTCCATCACTTGTCAGGTGGGTTGAATAACAGTCTCGTCATTTCCAATCCGGGCCGGGAAAGGGTCTGGTACCGCAATAACGAAACGACACTCCTCCACAGCCTGAATGTTTGAGAAGTAAATTAACCGTAATCGCTTGTTTATTTACGTGGTTATCTATATATTTCAATCATTTACGGCCCAAGAATTAATAGCCTTGTCAACTTTTGCGTGCATTAGAGACAATGATGCTTCGCGGGAGGGCGTTCAGATTTGAGTTCATTGGGCAGAGCTCCAAGCGTTTTCGATGGCGACGAATCCACCCTCGAAGGCGATCCCCGTTGGATGGTAGCCCAAAGAGCAGTTCGAAGCCGCACGTTTTCCCGTGCCGCACAACTTCGGGCCATGCTTCTTTTTGTTGTTCGCCTTGCGATCATCCACCCGGAAGATCCCATTCCCGAATTTGAGATCGGCTATCGTGTGCTTGGCAGACGCAAAGACTTCAACCCCCTCGATGACAACATCGTTCGCGTGCAGATGGGGCACCTGAGGAGAAAGCTTGAGCAGTACTTCTCCACTGAGGGTAGTGAGGAAGAAGTCGTCATCTTTATTCCGCAGGGGGGCTACAAGCCGTCCTTCCCAAATCGCGCGGAATTCACAAATCGTGCCCGCGCCGCCCAAGAAGTCTTGCCCTCACCCGTGGAAAGCCTGGTCAGCCCAGAGAAAGATCCGGCTGCTCTTCCCGTCGCCGAATCGCCTCGAGCATCAGAATGCTCTCAACCAGGAATCGATCCAGCCGGCTTTGCTAAACGGCCAATGGATTGCGGTGAGCATCGTTTTCCTGGCGCTTGCCATTTCTTGCGTTGCTTTGTGGAGACAGAACCGATCCTTGCGGCGCTCGCTGGATTCATTCAGCCAGACCCTCGCTGTCATTAAAGATAAGCCCTCGGTCGCCGCATTCTGGACTGATTTCCTCGGTTCAAGCCAGCTGACGGATGTCGTGACGGGCGATGTCGGGTTTTCCATTTGCCAGCGACTGAGCGGCAAGGTCTTTCCGCTCGAGGACTATGTCACCCGCGACTACAGCGAACAACTTCAGACGCAGAGCATGAGCCCCGACCTCCACAACGCGTTGCTGGTAATCTCGAGATTAGACATCACGAGCAGCAGTGAGTTCAATGTGATGCGCCGCATCCTGACGTTAGACCCCCAGGGCCACAGGATCCACTACTATAAGGCTCGGAACTTTGTTGCAGATCTGTTTGCGCGGGACAACGTTATTTTGCTCGGCAATGGCCTTTCCAATGCCTGGGAGCAGCCCTTCAGGGATCACATGAATTTCGTGGCAAATTCCGAGCGATTCTACAACATTACGAATCGCGTTCCCGCTGTTGGCGAGCAACGCGTCTACATATCTTCCCTCGATACGAAGTACGGAGTTGTAGCCTATCTGCCCCTCCCCGACCACCAGGGAAAGGTACTTGTCCTTGACGGGACGGGTGCTGAATCTGTCGAGGCGGACGGAGACTTCCTTCTCTCGGAGAGTCGCTTGTCCAATTTTCAGAAGCTATTGCACGTCGACAAGCTTCCCTACTTCGAAGTTTTATTGAGGATCAACCTCGTGCGGGGTACGCCGCTCGATTCTACGATCGTCGCCTACCGCATCTATCCCAACCTGCACTGACCGGGATTTCTGAGAGGCGAGTTGCGGACTTCGGTTGGCGGATCGACGAATTGGAGACCAATAGACTGCTAATCTTTGTGGTGTAGAGGAAGATCTGCTTGCGAGGGCGACATGAACCTACTCTATGTTCTCGCCTCTCGAACGCAAAACCCACCCATAGGCGAAGCTCTTCCAGGTTTCTGTCAATTCCACAGGGCTACTTCGGCAAACTAAATGACTCCTGCCAACTCTTTTGAATGGCTATATTTAAGAACTCTCTCACCTGGAAACTTCAGAAATGCTTGCGCAGGCACAGAGGGTCATCGCCGAAGATCAGTTGTCTGCGGGCTGACCATTGACGCAGATTCTAATCGCAGCGTCGAGAAGCGCGCATGCACTAGGGGGAGGGGCTGGTAGATAGGAAATCGTGAATCGACTGGGACATTTTCTGCACTACAACAAAGAGTCCTGAGGCCGTCATGATCACGACGACATTAGCCCTCATCAACTTCTACAGGGCGCTCACCGAGGTTCGCCATCATTTGTGCGTTCAGCCAGGTATTGAGGAGCGAGAGGCGAAAGACCCACGCCTTGCCGTTCCTGGTTGCTGGCACCTGGCCTTTACGGGCCTTCCGTTCCAGCGTCTTGAAGTGGATTTGCAGTGCGTCAGCGGCCTCATGACTGTCCATGAGGGGTTCGAAATCAGGAGTTTGTGGCATTAGTTCGTTTCTGGAGATCATAGACTTCATTCCTTCCTAAGGTTGGCGATATTGTCGCGGCAGCTCGCTTGGAGTGAGGCTGCCAGAACCGCTGTTTGAATTGATGCGACCTCGAGCGTGATTCGCTTCGTGCACCTGCGCACTCCTCCAACCCCGCCACTCCAACCGAGGGTGATATGCAGAGCGAATTCCGCGAGCGAGGGAGCATCTAGTCGACTGTCGCATAGTAAACGTTACTATAGCGGTAGCGTCTAATCCCATGTGATCAGCGACTCCGTAGTGCTCTCCGAAGACCAGCATTTGGAACTCAGCGGCATCTCCCAGTCCCGGTCTTTGCCTGCCGGGTACGTGTTTCGCGCCAGGCTAATCCTGATGCTGGCCGAAGGCGCCTCGTACAACTCCATCAAGCTGCGTCTGGGAACCACCGCGCCGACCATTAGCCGCTGGAAGCAGCGCTTTCTGGCTGCGGGGCTGGACGGACTGGACACGTCTCATCCCGGACAGAAGCCCACGGTGCTGACAGCCCGGCTGCGGGCGCGGATTCTTGCCGCCACGCGCAAGCCGCCCAAAGACGGCTCGACGCACTGGAGTTGCCGCAAGCTGGCCGCCGCTCTGCGCCTCAGCAAGGACGCCGTGCACCGTGTCTGGCAGGAAGCCGGCTTGAAGCCGCACCGCCTGGAGCGCTACATGGCCAGCGATGATCCCGATTTCGAAACCAAGGCTGCCGACATCATCGGCCTTTATTTGAACCCACCCGAGCACGCTGCCATCTTCTGCATCGACGAAAAGACCGCGATTCAGGCCTTGGATCGGCTCGATCCCGTCTTGCCGCTCTCGCCAGGACGGATCGAGCGTCATGGTTTCGAGTACTACCGCCACGGAACGCTATCGTTATATGCTGCGCTGGAAACAGCCACTGGCCGCGTGCACGGCAAAACCGCAGCGCGCCACACCAGTCAGGACTTCGTTGCTTTTCTCGAAGAAGTCGTTGCTCACTGCCCGGCCAGGAAGCAGATTCACATCATCCTCGACAACCTCTCGGCTCACAAGACCCGCCTGGTCGACGAGTTCCTTGAAAAGCACAGTCGGGTTCACTTTCACTTCACCCCGACCTATTCTTCATGGCTCAATCAGGTTGAATTGTGGTTTGGCAAGATCGAGCGGGATCTGATTGCTCGTGGCGTCTTCACCTCGGTCAACGACCTCGCCCGCAAGATCCGGCGCTACATCAAGGCCTACTCCGCAAACGCCAAACCCATCCGGTGGAAGTACTCAGACCCGACCCGCCGCATACGTAGTAACGAACTCACTGCGACAGGCCACTAGAACAGGGCAAACTGCAGCAGAGGTATGGCGACGAAGGTCCAGCGGCGCGCGAAGTATCTGCAAATTCACTGCAGGCCCGCGGGGGGGACACGCACGGTTACGCTCCCATGGCGAACCTCGCCCGCGTGGTTGAGGCCTTCGTTGGTGTGCCAGGGCATTTCCGTATTCCTGACCGCCGAGCGCCGCGTGTGCTTGGTTCTCCATCCAGTGCGGCGGCGCAGGAGCCGCTCCGCGCGGACAAGGTTGGCCGCTGACCGCTCTCGCCGCAATTGCATTCGGCGCAGAGGAGCGGCCCCATCGATCAGGTCGGAAGAACGCGTGAAACAGAGCAAATGCGCCGAACGACGCTGTCGCATAGGACCCGGAGCTTCTGTCGCTCACATGGAAGACGCAATTTCCAATTTCCAAATTGGAAACTAAGGACTAAACTGGATATATGCAAGGCCAGGACATTGCGCTGCTTCTCAAACTCGCCATCGGTGACGAGCCGCCGCCCCAGTCCAAAAACCTAGCTGCGAGCCTGTCCATCTCTCCTTCGGAAGTTTCGAAGGCGCTGAGGCGCTGCGCAGATGCAGGCTTACTTTACCTATCGGAAACTGAGAAGCGAGTGAACCGATCCGCACTCATGGAATTCCTTGCACACGGGTTGAAGTACGTCTTTCCGCCCGCGAGAGGTTCAATGGCACGCGGGGTCCCAACTTCGGTGGCGGCTGAGCCTCTTAAATCGCGCTTGCTGGAGAACAGCGAACCGCCGCCCACGGTCTGGCCGTGTGCAGAAGGAAAAGTTCGCGGCATTTCCCTTGCCCCCCTCTACAAGGGGGCACCCAAAGCCGCACTGCGAGATCCAAAGTTCTACTGCGTTCTCGCCCTCTGCGATGCGATTCGTAGCGGAAGAACGCGGGAACACAACCTCGCCGTCGAACTTTTGGAAAAGGAGATCAATGCCTGATCCGAATCTCCCGATGCTGAAAGATGCAGCCCGCAAGCTTGCACCTTTTCTGGATGAAATCGTGTTCGTGGGCGGAGTTACCTTGGGCCTGCTCATCAGCGCGGCGGCGGATTGCCGGATCTGGCCAGCCGCCAGGCTCTCGACCAGGCGATCGCCAAGGGGCGCGGCGGGGTCTTTCTCAATCTCACACCCGAGCAGTACGAGCGGCTGCGGCAAAGTCGATAGAGCGATGGATTGATAATCCGCGGTTCCATGTTCACCGGCGTGCGGCGGCGCGGTATTGTTATTGGCGACACGCGCGATGATGGCCAACGATCCACACAGAGTTGTTGTAGTTCAGCTTGCGAGTTGGCAACTAGCCGTCAGGCTGACGTGCCTTGAGTTCCAAGCTTCTGTGTCTAAGGATTGAATCAGGGCATAGTTGGTCTTTGGGTCCCCATCCCAAGCCTTAACGGGCTGATCGTCTCGATCACCGGCGTGAGCCTGTTCAGCGCCAGCATGACGCCGTTCAGCACTGGCATGACCGGGCCCATCACCGGCGTGGTGAGGCCGTGATGACGAGGGACGCTCTTCGTGCAAGTTCAGTTGAGCCTGCTGCGCGGTTCGACATCGGGGTCCTCCGCCTCGTTGGCTCGGGAAAGCGGCGATCTGACTAGATCGGTGAGGACGCCCAGTGTTTTGCAGAACCGACCTTAGCCGAACTTGTTAGAGGTTTTTGACGAAAGGAGAGGACTCTATCCATATATATAGGTAGGTTGGCCCCGGCTCAACCAGATAGATCGGCTACCGGCGTGATCCTGCTCAGTACCCGTGGCGCCCAGATCGGCAAAGGCATGGTCCCGATCACCACCGGCGTGTTTGGGCTGATGCTCGAAATACAATCGGCGTTCGTGCAACGGCAGTGCAGGCTCTTATGCCGTACGACATCGGGATCCCCACTCGTTAGCTCGAGAGAGCGGCGATCTGGCTCGATTCTCAGAGGCGGAAAAGTGAATCGTTGAATCACAATCTACGCTCGCGGGATCAAGCCGCAGATCAATTATCAAGTTTTTGACAATTCGATTCTTGATAAATCGGGCAAAGGTCGGCTTTCCGGATCTGCAAACCCATACGCCCGGTTGGCGCGTTCTGCAAGAACA
>CAWEXZ010000009.1:0-1913277 GCA_963813215.1 uncultured Acidobacteriaceae bacterium | reverse complement strand
TCCCGCTCTATCGTCTCCAAGCACCCTAAGCTACTGTTTTAAAAGGCCCGATCTTGTGCCATTTGCGAGAATACCGTCAGGAGTACCGACAGAAACTCTTGCTTGGTCGCGATAGTTGGCAATAGACGCCGCAGGATCAAATACGGCGTGGCAATGATTACTCTCAACCCATGGGCCGCGGTCCAGCAATGACCGTTCAGGCTTCATAGGCCATCGAGTCGCCGAGATTTCAATCGGCCAAGCCCACGACGAACGCCAACGCAATATTTAATCGCGCTATATCCGGGCCTTCCAAGTGACCGATCCGCCGTCCGACTCTCTCGCGCCGAATCGTTACGGGCTTGTCGGCCATAACCTGTAATCGAACGCGCAGGCCGTTTAGCTCAGTTGGATCGATGGTCACTCGGAAATCAGAGACGTCGCTGACCTCAGAGGTCATCTGGCACACAACCACCGATGCTCCGCGGGAAGCGCATCAGTCTGAACGATTCCGCAGGCTTCGGCTTGCCAAAGTCTCCGGTTACAACAACCGTCACCACATCGCCGCGTCTCATTGGGCGTCGAATTCCGAGACCGCCTCATTCCACCTGAGTGCTTCGAGTTCTCGCGCTCGATCGAGAGCGGCGACCTGCCTTGCGACGCGTCGCCGGACGACCTTGGAGCGCGCATCGGGTACCACCAAACGCAGCTCGCGCAGACCACGGGCACGCCGCCTCTCGCGCATCGCCTTCATTCGCTCTGCCGCTTCTACCATGATCATTCCTAATCGTAACGCGTTACGCCGAACGCGTTACACAGGAGAGGTCAAGAACTCACCATCACAACGCCCGCGAGATGTGACGACCCGACCAAGCGTCTTGGACCGGAAGCTGTGATCGATAGACCCCCAAGGTCACTGTCGGACCCCGAGCCGTCGTTAGGCAACGTCGGGTTCCGGGCACGGCGATTCTAACCACGGGGCGCTCGTGACGCTTGACGCTCGCGTATATCCGGATAGCATACGCACTGATGATTCTGGGCTATCGGGACAAGCGGACCCGTGAGTTTGCCAGCGGCAAGCGAGTTAGAGCCTTCGAGGGCTTCGCCCACAGAGCTGAAATGAAGCTGGATCAGCTGGAGGCTGCCACCTCAGTCGAGGACTTGGGCGGCGCTCCCCGGGAATCGGCGCGGCTCGAAGCCTTGAGGGGCGACCGTAAGGGGCAATACAGCATTCGGATTAATGATCAATGGCGCATCTGCTTCGAGTGGCCGCGCGGCTCGAAGGGGCCCGTTAACGTAGAAATCGTTGATTACCACTGAGCTTATGGCACGCACTGCAATTCATCCTGGCGAACATCTTGCGGAGCAGCTTGAAGAACTCGGAATGAGTGCCGCGGAGCTGTCCCGACGGATTAAGGTACCCACCAATAGAATCACTCAGATAATTGGTGGTCGGCGTTCGATAACGGGCGATACGGCGCTTCGTTTGGGGCATTTCTTCGGGACGAGCGCAGAGTTCTGGCTGAACCTACAAAAGCTGTATGAGCTACGGGTGGCGGAACACGAGGTGGGGAATGACGTGAAGGCGCTACCTCGGTTGGTCGAGCTGCGTGACGCCGTAGGCTCGAGCAAATCGCCGACACAATAGCTGCGTCAGCGGCGACTCGCGACCCGAAGCGGTCCGTGGTCGATGTCGGATTTACGGCAGGCCGAACGAGCGCGCCCAACGGCATCCCATCACGCGGGCGCCCGCGTAGCAATCAAAGGCACATCAGTAAATCGAGTGGCTGGTATAAATAGTTATACCGTTCCCGTCGGGGTCCTTTGTGCAAAAAAGATGATGTCCAAAAAACGTTTCATCAGGAATCTCTCCTACCGCGATTCCCCGAGTGATTAGCTCCAACCGATATTTTTTCAACTCATCCAAACCTTTGCCTTCAATCATGAGGTCAAATTGCTCGGCAAATCTCTTGTGAAATTGTCCTGTTAAGCTTTCCGCGATCCCATCGCCGGCCATCGAATTAACTGATAGCAAGATAAGATGAGTGCCTCCACGTAGTTCAATAATTGCGGTCTCTTCGTCAGTAAAAAATGGAGGAGTGCCTAGATTCGAGTAGAATTGGCAACTGCTCTTAAGATCAGCCACCTTAAAAACAAGGTGGGCTACTGCCAATTCTAAGGTAGCGGCAGTCTTCATATCGCTCAATGCTAAACCGGTCATGATTTCACCTCGCAAGTTGTTCTTTAAAGCTGCCTACCACTTCGGGAACTATAACGATCTTAAAAAACGACGATCTCACCGCGACTCCTAAATGCCGAATGGAATGAAGGCAATCCGTATACAGCAGCGTCACGGTTCGCCTTGAAGGCCGTTGTTACCAAAGATACCACTCGGTATCTTTCGATGCAATCAGTTTACTTGCGCCGCCGGTCTCATCCAGAGGAATACAATTTTGAGACGCTGAGGAGACTTTCGAAAATGAAGGCGACAAAAGTAAAAAACGCGTACATGAAAAAGAAGGACCCTCTCTTCGTTAGAGAATCCCTTTTGTCTGCCGCCTTCGAACTCGCAGCGATCCAGGGTATAGCTGATGTCACCGTCAAAAAAGTGAGCGAATTGGCGGGCGTTACCAAGGGGGCTTTCTTTCATCACTTCGATAGCAAAGAGACGTTGGTGACGGAGCTGATGCAGATGCTATTGACGCGATTGGACAAGCAGTTTGACCGACTGATAGCGGAGGAAGAGAACTCCGACGGATGCTTTACTCGTGCATACATTAGGGCCGCATTCTCCGAAGGTGCAGCGGAACGTAAAGTGTGGGGCGCGCTCTTGAGTCTGTTGGTCTCTAAAGATCAGGTCGGATGGGTGTGGGATACCTGGCTGAGCGAGCGCCTAAAGAGACATTCGAAAACTGATTCGAGAATTGGGCTTCGTGTCGTAAGGCTTGCGGCAGATGGCGTATGGCTTGAGAGAATCATGAACGCAAAATCGAAAACCCTAAAAGGTGTGGAAGAATCTCTCATTCAGATGACGCGAATCCGTTAGAACATCGGCCGACAAGCCTCACGGATAGCCCGCTGTACGAATGACTGCAAGCCGGAGGGCAATTGGGTTTGCGAATAGCCGATATTGTCCGATTGCGTCATCGGCACGCCGCCGAAAACCCCTGACCGCTGGTGTCGGTCCGACTCGTAGCCTGCCGGCGAGCGCGCCCGCTTCGCCCTCAGGCACTCGAATGTCCGACTTGGAAAATTCGTTTGCCCGCGGTGACTCGTTACCCAAGTTTCGACCAAAATTTCGGCGAAACGGCCCCTTTCCCTTAGCCAGCCAATTTGGCAAATTATTGAATTGCCACCTACTCCCACTCTATCGTCTCCGAGCCCCGTAAGGTGCTGTTTTACAAGGTCCTAACCTTCGTGCCATTGGCGAAAATACCGTCAGGATTACCGACAGAAACTTTTGCTTGGTCGCGATAGTTGGCGATAGACGCCAAAGGGTCAGATGCGTCGTGGCAATGATTACTATCAGCCCATGGGCCGCGGCCCAACAATGACCGTTCAGGCTTCATAGGCCATCGAGTCGCCGCGATTTCAATCGGCCAAGCCCATAACGAACGCCAAGGCGGTATTTAATCGCGCTATATCCGGGCCTTCCAAGTGTCCAATCCGCAGTCCGACTCTCTCGCGCCGAATCGTTACGGGCTTATCGGCCATAACCTGCGATCGAACACGCAAGCCGTTTAGCTCGGTCGGATCGATGGTCACTCGGAAGTCAGAGGCGTCGCTGAACTCTGAGGTCATCTGGCACACGACCACTGAGGCATGCTCGACGGGCAGCGCATCAGTCTGGACGATGACGGCAGGCCTCGGCTTGCCAAAGTCGCCGGTTACAGCAACCGTCACCACATCGCCGCGTCTCATTGGGCGTCGAAATCCGAGACCGCCTCAATCCACCTAAGTGCCTCGAGCTCTCGCGCTCGATCGAGACCGGCGACCTGCCTTGCGACTCGTCGCCGGACGACCTTGGAGCGCGCATCGGGTACCACCAAGCGCAGCTCGCGCAAGCCGCGGGCACGCCGCCTCTCGCGCATCGCCTTCATTCGTTCTGCCGCCTCTACCATGATCGCTTCCTCACCGTAACGCGTGACACCGTAACGCGTTACACAGGAGAGATCAAGAACTCTGATCGATTGACCCACAAGGTCACTTTCGACCCCGTCGCTGCCTGTCGGCATTCCCAAGACCCGACGGTCAAACTGCAAGAAGCGGACGTCCGCCGAACCACTAAATTTAGGCCGCCTTGGGCGCGGGGGCTTCCCACGGCACCGGCAGGCCACCTTGCGGCACAGAGATCGCGGCCCTGAAGGACCTAGGAGCGGTAGCTCAGCAATAGACCGTTTGGCACGTTCTGCAAGAGCATTGGCGTCTTTTGCTAGTTACGCCGACGCGCTTTTGAGCCAGACTGAAATCGTGAGCTGGGGTCCTGAGAGCCATAGCGACATTGGTAAAGCCGAAACCTCATGAAGGGTGCCACAAATGAAAACACATGAAGCTACGACTCCAGTAAGAGCCTTTGATCGCGCCTATATCAACGGCGAGTTCGTCACTCCCCATGGAACGCAAATCGTCGATCTGGTGAACCCGACCGACAACAAGGTTATCGGCAAGGTCACCATGGCGGACGAAATCGACACCCCTTTTGCTAGTGACGCCGACCCGCTTTTGAGCCAGACTGAAATTGTGAGCTAGGGTCCTGAGAGCCATAGCGACCTTGGTAAAGCCGAAACCTCATGAAGGGTGCCACAAATGAAAGCACACGAAACCACGACTCCAGTAAGAGCCTTTGATTGCGTCTATATCAACGGCCAGTTCGTCACTCCCCATGGAACCCAGGTCGTCGATCTGGTGAACCCGACCGACAACAAGGTTATCGGCAAGGTCACCATGGCAGACGAAATCGACACGCGAAAAGCCATCGCTTCTGCGAAAGAGGCCCTCATCGCTTTTTCGCAAAGTAGCAAGGAATACCGGATGGAGCTTCTGCAGCGGCTGCACGACGCCGTGGCCAATCGAATGGATCAACTTGTTGAAGCGACGGTCGTGGAATACGGCGCACCGCAAGACCGTGCGAAGGGCTCCAACAACCTCGCGGCGAACATTTTCCTGCACTTCAAGAAAGTCCTCGAAGATTTCGACCTGGTCAAGACTGTCGGCACATCTAAGGTCGTGATGGAGCCGGCCGGCGTGGTGGGCATATTCACGCCATGGAATTCGAGCGCCGGCTCGATCGCGATCAAGGTGGCGCCGGCGATCGCTGCCGGATGCACGGTAGTCATCAAGCCAAGCGAGATGAGCGCTATGCAAACGGAAGTGTTGATGGACGCCTTTCATGAAGCCGGGTTGCCTCCTGGCGTCATCAATGTCGTGACGGGCCTCGGCGAGGTCGTCGGGACGGAGTTAACGAAAAGTCCCGACATTCAGAAAATCGCTTTCACCGGTTCGACGCAGATCGGAAAACTGGTCGCCAAGAACTCCCTGGACACGATGAAGCGCTTGACGCTGGAGCTCGGGGGCAAGTCGCCCAACATCATCCTGGACGACGCCGATCTCTCCACGGCGATCCCGATGGCCATCAACGCCTGCTACCTGAATAACGGGCAGGCCTGCATTGCGGCCTCGCGTCTGATCGTGCCGGAAGACCGACTCGACGAAGTGAAGCGATTGGCCAAAGCGGCCGTCGAAAAAATCAAAGTGGGCGATCCGAGGGACAAGGACGTCACCCTCGGCCCATTGGCCAGCACAAAGCAGTACAAGCGCGTGCAGGAGTACATCAAGTCTGGGATCGAGGAAGGTGCGGAGCTCGTCATCGGCGGGGAAGGTCATCCCCAGGGACTTGAAGGTGGGAATTTCATCAAGCCCACCGTGTTTGCCAACGTCACCCGCGAGATGCGTATCGCGAAGGAAGAAATCTTCGGACCGGTCCTATCGATATTAACGTACAAGACAGAAGCCGAGGCCATTGAAAGCGCCAATGACACCGAATTCGGCCTCATCGCCTACGTAAGCTCGGCGGACCCGGAAAGAGCCACCCGCGTGGCGCGCAAACTCGCCGCCGGCCGGGTTCTGATCAACACAGTGAGTCACGATCCGTTTGCCCCCTTCGGCGGATTCAAACAATCGGGGATCGGTCGGGAAGGTGGGATCTTCGGGCTGCAGGAATACCTGGAACCCAAAGCGATCATCGGCTAACCCGAGGAATGTCCTGACAGCGCGATTGCTTCTAGACGAAATGCCAGCGAGAGAAAAAATGACCGTCCACGTGCCAGACCGTTTCAAAGTCGCGAACGCCTTTTGGATAGGGCTCGCCAAGATCGGACTTACGCCGGCAGCAGTGCTGAGCCAGGCTCGGTTGCCGCTGACTGTTTACGACGGCAAGAAGAACCCCGTCACGACGGCGCAGTTCTTCGCACTCTGGCGTGCCGTGGGCGAGCTCTCCGCTGATCCGGCCGCGGGCCTGAAAATCGCCACCCAGATCGACGTTGGAGATCGGCCACCGTCAACTATGGCGGCCTATTACGCCCGTGATTACCGGGATGCCCTCACCCGCCTTGCTCGCTTCAAGCAACTGTGTTCGCCCGAGGAACTGCAAATCAAAGTGAGCAAGGACGAGTGCGTGATCGAGCCTGTTTGGCTCCACGCGGAGGAAGAAACGCCGCCTCTCTTGACGGACGCCGCCTTTGCGTCATTCGTTGAACTCGGTCGCCGTGGCACAGGACATCCGGTGAATCCGAAAAGGGTGGAACTAAAGCGCAAAGCAAGAGGGGCCGGAGTCCACGAAGCTTATTTCAAATGCCCAGTCAGATTCGGGGCGCGCCGCAATCTGCTGGTGCTCCACGCAGCCGATCTTGACCGGCCATTTGTTACGTATAACGCCGAGCTGCTTGAGATGTTGGACCCGCAACTCACCAAAGCCGTTGAAGCTCGCCATGCGCAGCGTTCGACCAGCGAACAGGTGAAGTGGGTTCTCAAACGCCTGCTCGCCGGAGCCCGTCCTGAAATTGCCGCCGTGGCGCGCGAGCTCGGGCTGAGCAATCGGACCTTGCAGCGTCGGATTGACGATGACGGCACGACGTTCCGTCAGTTGCTTCTTGAGGCGCGGCAGGAACTGGCGCACGAGTACCTCAACCGGCCGGAGATGGATGTCACGGAAGTGGCATTTCTGCTCGGCTACGAGGATTCGAATTCTTTCTATCGAGCTTTCCGAACGTGGGAGGGGACGACACCCTCCCAGTTGAGGGCAGCGCTCCGACGATCTGAAGCCAGGCAATAAGTGCAAAGTCTCTGCGGGGATGGATCTTCGCGGCCACGGTGTTCGGCGTGGCCCCCAGGTCCGAGCGGCCTAGGTCAAAGCGGCGATCCCGTGCACATCTCTCTCCATTCGTGGGTTTAGCTTTGGCTTAGGGCTGATGCGCTTGGACTCTCACGCAGGGTAGATTTCGTCAGAGCGATCAACTGTTCCCGAAGCGCTGCAAGGATCTCACGCGAAAGCGCCCGGTCGTTGACGGCGCGAGCCAGAGACAAACCTCCGATGCCGGCGCTTAGCGAGAGAATCGCTCTCGCTCGGCGTGACGCTGGAACTTCACCTTCCATCCGATCTGCAGTGTAGGCGAGACTGTGTTTCACGCGCTCAGTGTATACAGTCCTGACGGCTTTGCTCGCGTAGCGAATATCGCCCGCCAAGGCCGTTATCGCGCAACCCGTTTCAGGATGATCGCAGTGTTCTTCCCCCAGATAAAAGCGCAATAGGTCTGGCAGGTCTTTCGCGCTCTGCTCCCACCTATCGAGATCTTTGAACGCCTCTGCAAGAGCTTCCACAGCCAGTTCGTCACGGGACTTGAAGTGTTTGTAAAAGCCGCCCACGCTACTGCCTGCCTCCTTCATCACGTCAGCCACACCGATCCCCTGAAGCCCACGCTCGCGGAAACGTTTGGCAGCCACGGAAACGATCTTCGCGTGGGTTACTGCCTTTTCGGTTTTCGATCGTCGCATGACTCGCCTCCCGTGGGCCGCTTCCCAGCCCCCCGCCCTTCTAAATATTGGAGCATATTTCTACTCCAAATGATTCTAAGCACAGAAGCTCCCAAAGCGACATTCTGCCAGAATCGCGATCGCGTGATTCCAGATTACTGAGGTCCAAATAGTTCGAGAACACCTCAAGTTAGCTTCACTATTTGAGCCACATGCGAAAGATGCTTGCCAAAGGTCCCACCTTCCCGAGCTGGGCTCGGAGGGCTCCGTCCCAGTCCGCTGAGATTCTTCTGAATCGTTTGGAGTATGGAAATACTCTAAGCGAACTGAATGGGGAGAGGCATAGCGCTCTCCATGGCCGAGACAAACGGAGGAGATATGAAACTCACGGGAAACACGATTTTGGTGACAGGCGGCGGCTCCGGCATCGGGCGGGGTCTTGCGGAGGCGTTTCACAAGCTGGGGAACAAGGTAATCGTCGCGGGACGCCGGAAGGCCAACCTGGCTGCCGTCGTCGAAGCCAATCCCGGCATCGACTCCGTGGAACTGGATGTTGCGAATCCGGAAAGCATTGCCGCGGTCGCGAAAGAGCTGATCGCGAACTATCCGACGCTCAACGTCCTCCTCAACAACGCGGGCATCATGCAGGTCGACGATGTCTCGAAACCCATCGACGACAAGCTCCTGACCTCGCAGTTCGAAACAAACTTGTTCGGAACAGTGCGGATGACGAGCGCGCTGATCGAACACCTCAAGTTGCAGGAATCGGCGACGATCCTCAACGTTTCCTCGGTGCTCGGATTCGTGCCGCTGGTGGTTGCGACACTCTACAGCGCCACAAAGGCCGCGATCCATTCGTACTCGCTGGGGCTGCGCTATCAGTTGAAAGGAACATCCGTCGAAGTCCAGGAAATCGCTCCACCGTGGGTCCAGACCGATCTACTGAACAGCAGCGAGGAAGCCCGGGCTATGCCTCTGAAACCCTTCATTGAGCAGACTATCGAGGAGCTCGGTACCAATGCGGACGAAGTTCTCGTAGAGATCGCCAAACCTTTCCGCGCGAACCCCGGAGTAAATGAAGCCGCCTTCTTCAACCGGTTCAACGAACGGTTCATCAACGGCTAAGGTTCGCACGCTGTCAGGCCTGTAAGCGATGAATTCCACGGAGCGGTGGTGGCCCCACCGAAACCGATTCCACGGAGACGAATATGGCCAACCAAAGTCAAAATCCGCTGCTGATGCCGTACCGGCTCGGCGACCTGGCCCTGAGAAATCGGATCGTGATGGCGCCTCTCACCCGCACACGAGCCCAGAATGCCACACATGTCCCCAACGATCTCATGGTTGAGTACTACGCGCAGCGAGCCAGCGCCGGGCTCATCATTACCGAAGGAACCTGGGTGAGCGAGGAGGCGCAGGGCTGGTATGGAGTGCCAGGAATATACAACGAAGAGCAGGGACGGGCCTGGAGGAAGGTGACTGACGCAGTTCACCAACGGGGCGGTCTCATCTTCGCTCAACTGTGGCACCAGGGGGGTGTCTCCCACCACAGCTTTTTCCCGGACGGGCGCCCGCCGGTGGCACCCTCCGCGATCGACATGGAGCAGCTCGTTTATGTTCGTGGCGGGACCGTCAAGAGCGAAGTTCCGCGCGAAATGTCGCGAGATGACATCAGCAGAACGGTGTCGGATTTCAGCCATGCCTCGCTGATCGCGCGCGATGCCGGATTCGATGGAGTTCAGCTTCAGGCCGGCTACGTCTATTTGATCAACCAGTTCCTGCATGAAACAACAAATCGCCGGACAGACGAGTACGGCGGAAGCATTGAGAATCGTTCACGCTTTTTGTTTGAGGTGCTGGATGCTGTTCTCGAAGTGTGGCCCAGTTGGCGAGTCGGCGTGAAAACCGGCCCGATGATGAACGAGCGAGGCGCTTTCCGGGCTGTAGATTCAACCCTCGCCGTCAGCGAATACGTCTACGATCGGCTGAGGCCATACGACCTCTCCCACATTTTGCTAATGCGGCAGAATGCCGATCTGACCGGGACGCCCATCGAGGGGCTTTCCGGAGATGCGGTGATCCACCACTTGCGAAAGCGCTATGACGGCTCTCTCATTCTCAACGTGGGGATCGACACGGCGCATGGAGCACGCCTGATCCGTGAGGGAGCCGGAGACCTCGTGGCATTCGGGCGACCGTACATCGCCAATCCGGATCTGGTGGAACGCATTGCCACGGGCGCGCAACTTAACGAAGGACGGCCGGACAAATATTACGGATCCTCTCAGATCGGATATACGGACTATCCGTTTCTTACTTCGAAGGCGCCGGACATCGTTCCGGCTACGACGCTGGAGTAATCCTATGGACGATCTAACCTTTTATCGAAATTGTTTTGAGGCCGAGGCTGGCCTCACCCGAACTGTCCTTGAACAGTTGCCCGCTGCCCTACTGGATTTTCGCCCGCACCCGAAGGCTCCGTCGGCGGGCGAACTGTTCTGGACGATCGTCCGCGGTCTGCAAATTCGCCTGGATATCGTGAAGACGCGCGAAGCGGATGGACCAGCCATCAAACCTCATCCGTCGCATCAGGAGATGCTCGCCTCGTATATCAACCTGACTCGGCGGATGGCGGAAGAACTTGGCACCCTCAATGAGCAGCGCTGGACAGCGAAGGGCCAGTTCCGGATGAAAGGCAGGATTGCCCTGGAGCAACCGGTTCGCGACATTCTCTGGCTTTTTCATTTCGATCTCATTCATCACCGCGGCCAGCTCACCACCTACCTGCGACCTCTGGGAAGCCGAGTACCTTCGATCTACAGCAAGTCAGGCGATGATGCTGGAAGCTCCGGACATGTGACCGGTGACAGTAGAGGTTTCCAGAAATCGCCATTTTGGGAAAATTTCTCGATCGGAAGGGTCGAGTGTAACGTCGGGGAGTCGTGAGTGTGGGACTGCTCGGGAGATCAGCACAGGAGGAAACATGTCTGAGACTTTGCAGGAAAAGAATAAGGCGCTTCGCGTGAAGATTTGATGGTCTTCGCGCCTTGGCAGTCGTGAATCTTTAACGGCAATCAAGCATCAACAGATCACACCGAGCATTTGGGCGAATTTCTATGAATACCCCTATCTTCCCCGTTGGCCTTCCCGGCCCGGATTCCGGCAGCCAGGCGGCTGCAACTTCGCTCCCTGACGATGGCGAATTGCTTGACGGGTACTCGCGCGCCGTCACGCACGCAGTGGGGCAAGTGAGCCCCGCCGTTGTCAAGATTAACGTCAGAGATGGACCGTCTCGCGGAGGCTCCGGCTCGGGATTTGTCTTTACTCCAGACGGCCTGGTCCTGACCAACAGCCATGTCGTCCATGCGGCCGACCGCATCACGCTGACCTTTCTTGACGGCGCGACGGGCGATGCGATGCGTATCGGCGACGATCCGGACACCGATATCGCCATACTGCGCACGAATCATATGTTCACGCCGTCCGCTGCGCTCGGCAATTCGAAGGGTCTGAAGGTGGGCCAACTGGCCATCGCCGTGGGGAATCCTTTCGGCTTCCAGTTCACGGTGACCGCTGGCGTTGTGAGTGCGCTGGGCCGCAGCATGAGGGCCTCCTCCGGAAGGATGATGGAAGAGGTCATTCAGACCGATGCGGCGCTCAATCCTGGCAATTCCGGAGGCCCACTCGTTGATTCCCGGGGACACGTAATTGGCGTGAATACAGCCACCATCATGGGCGCGCAAGGGTTGTGCTTTGCCGTTGGCATCGATACGGCGAAGTACATTGCCAGTCAAATTCTTTTGCACGGACGCGTGCGGCGGAGCTGGATCGGCATGGCGGCACAAAATGTTCCGCTGCCTCGCCGGCTCGTGTACGAGTACAAGCTTCCTGCCTCCATGGGAGTTATGGCCACCCACATCGATCCGCAGGGCCCTGCAAAAGCTGCAGGGCTGCGGGAAGGAGACATCATCGTCAGCTTTGCGGGCGAGCGCGTTAGCGCAATTGACGAATTGCATCGTCTCCTTACTGACGACCGGATCGGAAGGCAGGTACCATTGGTCGTACTTCGCGGCGTTTATCTTCAGGACCTAACCGTAGTACCTCAACACCGTCCGGAGTGAGCCAAATGCCCGATTAACCCTCGGAAAGCACTCGCTGCACCAGGTGGATCGAGATTGAACCTTCGCCCACAGCAGATGCAACGCGCTTCACGATGCCGGAACGAATGTCTCCGACGGCAAAACTCCGGGCAGACTCGTTTCCCAAGCGAGAGTCACCTCGTGCGAATCAACTGCATAAAGTTCTCAATCTTACTCGCGATCTGCCTTGCGGACGGATTTAGATTTTGTTCAACGCAGATCCCACAAAAGAACGTGATGATCAGGCTGGCCAGAACGTCGTTGTCTCCGCTCCGCTGCCGGGAAGCAGATAGATTGCGGACCAACTGTTTCTTAAACTGCATCACGCTTTCAATCATGCTCTCTCTCGCCCCTAATGGGAGATCTGAAAACTCACGCATCGAGTTTACGGAGAAGCACCCCTTTTGCCCCCAACTGCCATGGCAAAGCTTCAGAAAATCCTCGACGTTGTCCCACCCGAGGGGCTGCTTCGTCAAGGTTCCACGTTCATGCACGACCTTGAGGTACCGGTTCAAACTTGCGACGAATAGATCTTCCTTGCTTCCAAACTCAGCGTAGAGACCGGATTTGTTGACACCGGTAGCCTGTTCCAGGTTCTGAACCTTGGTTTCTGCATATCCGTGCTTCCAGAACATCGGGATTGTCTTGTCGAGCACGTCTTCGCGGGTAAATAGCTTTTGTCGCCCCATTCCATCATTATGCTTGCGGTAGGGCGGTATGACTTGCAAAATAAAGAACCGAATGGTTGAATAAAAGCGGGGTCGCGGGGATCCCTGCCGGTCGAAACGGGGCACAGAGCCCAGGTTGTTGCGCGCCGGATTCGTTAGTTGCCCTGAAGAGAGGCAGAGAAGCGATGGCACCCCGGCATTTGGCGAAGATCGCGAATTTCGGGAATGAATTTGGGAAGTGCTTTTACCTCGAAAAAGCTCCTTCCCTGTTGCTGGGGGCGGAGGAGCGCCCCCAAATTGCGGTCACTCGCCTGAGGCTGCCGAATGGACTTCCGCATCCAACCGCTCCAGTGCGTCCCGAACGCGGATTCACGGTTACCGTCCATTTGCAAGCGTCATTCAATCAGAAATGGGGGACGTGGGTCGACGGGAAGTTTTTTCCGATCCCCATCTGGGAGCGGGGTGGAGTCGGGATCTACGACTTGGAGTTGAACCCTATCGCATTGCGCACCTCCGCTTTCGATGCTCTGCATTTCAATCTTCCTCGTGCCACGCTCGATGCATTCACTGCCGACAATGACATGCCTGCGATCCAAACACTCTCGTTCACGCAAGGCAAGAGGGATGATGTTCTGTTTCGGCTCACCAAATTCATCCTGCCTTGGCTTGGCGACGGGACGCGCATTAACCACCTGACATTCGACTACTTCACTCTCATGTTCTGCAGTCAAGTTATCTCGGTTTACGGTAGCATTCGGTCAAAATCGCCGTCCCATGCGGCAGGACTCGCGCCCTGGCAAGTTCGGCGGCTCGCCGAAGTGATAGAGGACCGGCTTGGCGGAGAACTCCGGCTGTCGGCTCTTGCCAGGGAGTGCGGTCTATCGATAAGCCACTTTTCGCGATCATTTAAACGATCGTTCGGCGTACCCGTGTATCGCTTTGTAATCCAACGCCGCGTGGAACGCGCCAAGCTTCTCATGAAAACCTCAACAATGTCTCTCACCGAGGTAGCTCTTCAAAGCGGTTTTTCCGATCAGGCTTCCTTTTGCCGGGCGTTCAGCCAGTCGGCAGGGATATCGCCTCGGCGGTGGCTCAACGAGTACCGTCACTCCTTCCTGCCTGAAACTCGACTCGGTTGAAAACGCCGCCCGGATTGGCAAGTCCACACGCCAACCAAATGGAGGCAGGTAGTCGGACGTATACAGCAAGAATTGATAAATTGAGCAGGATTCACAAAGACACTTCCCGGCCCGCCGCGGGATAAGGGAAACAAGCTGCGGAGGTCGATGGTGGACTCCCCTTGTTCACCTTCACATCTACGAATCTCCGAGGCAGGGTTGCGAATATCCATTGGATATTCAGGCCGTCTGGAGAAAGCGGTGAGAGCGTCCTCAATCGCTCGCCATTGGCGAGCGCCGTCCTGTGCGCGAAGCACTCGTCGGGGATGCCGCAGCGGGTAAAAGGAGGGGGCCGTGACTGGGAAGATTGTGACAAATCTCGTCTTCTTGCGAGCGCAGGCTGGCCGCGACGCGAAGCTGGCGGAGGCGCTCAAGGAACTGGCTCAGAAAGCGCGCAACGAACCCGGCAACCTTGTTTACGAAGTGCAGCACTCCATGTCGGAGCGCGACGAGTACCTCATTTACGGGATTTGGCGCAGCCAAACGGAGCTGGACGCGCACATGAATGCGGCAGGTATCAAAGCTTTCCTCGAGGAGGTGTCGGGGCTAACAAAAGACGCCCTTGAGCTGCTTCTATTCACGCCACTTGATATAGCTCGAATCTAACCGGGCGGTTGATGGACGTTCCCCGCATGACCGAGACTTCGGCGAACGTCCAATCACAAAAGAATGTGGGGTTACTTTGAAAAATGTTAAGGGATCACCGACTGAGACCGACCCAATGAAGGCCATCTCTCTCCATTGGGAGGTCTTCGTGACACCAGGCATACCCATTGTTACGCCTAGCCACCCTCCGGACGTCCGCGAGACCTTCTTTCAGGCGATGGCGTCCACGCTCATCTATGGCGTTCGGGACGCTGTTCTCGTGGATGCCTTCATGACGGTGAAGCAGGCCACAGAATTGGCCGATTGGGTTGCCTCAAAGGCCAAGAACCTGACTACCATCTACATTACACACGGCCATGGAGACCACTGGTTTGGCGTTGGCACTCTTCTCGAACGATTCCCGAAAGCCAGAGTGGTAGCAACACCCAATACGGTTAAGGTGATGCATCAAAATGCCTCCCCGGAAGCGCTCAATGGAGCCTGGAAGGTGGCATTCCCGGGCCAGATTCCGGCTGACCTTGTGATCGCTCAGGAGCTCAACGGGAATGTAATCGATCTCGAAGGCCATGAACTGGCCATCGTGGAACTTGGCCACACCGATACAGATCATACGACCTGTTTGCATGTCCCTTCGATTGGTCTCGTGGTTGCCGGCGACGCCGCCTACAATGACGTTCACCTTTATCTCGCCGAGTCGAACACCGAGAAGCGTCAGGAGTGGATTGCTGCTCTCGACAAAATTGATTCGCTGAATCCGCGAGCGGTTGTCGCTTCACACAAGCGACCGGAGAACGACAACGATCCCAAGATCATCGAAGAGACGCGCCAATACATCCGCGACTTCGATCGGCTCGCGACAACTACAAAGAGCGCTCAAGAACTCTATGACAAGATGCTCGAACTCTATCCAAACAGGGTCAATCCGGGTTGGGCGCTATGGAGTTCGGCGAGCGCTGTAAAGTCATAGACCCAGAGTATAGCGATTTGCGCGCCGTTGCCTCCCTACACAGCAGAGGGGGCGGCGAACTGCCGACTTGGGTCCAACTACTGGGTGACAGTAGAGAACGTTTGAGAGGAGGGATGTCGCAATGCAGTCATTGAGTAGTTACACTCACGAAACGGTCCCCACAGAATTTGTGGAAGCGCAGGGAATTCGTTACGCCTACCGTCGATTTGGCAAGCAGGGACAAGTGCCGCTCCTATTCCTGGCGTACCTCAATTCCAATATGGATGGCTGGGATCCGATCGTCACGAACGGACTGGCAGAAGATAACGAGGTCATCTTGTTCGACAATGCCGGAGTTGGAGCCTCGGGCGGACAGTGTCCAACTACCGTCCCCGCGATGGCCCAGAATTGCGCCGCGTTTTGCGTGGCGCTGGGGCTGTCAAGCATCGACGTTGTCGGCTTTTCTTTAGGCGGGATGATTGCTCAACAATTGGCGCATGATCATCCACAGCTCGTAATGCGCCTCATTCTGCTTGGAACGGGTCCACGGGGTGGAGAAGGCATGGAATTTAACGATCTCGCCCCGGAAGAAAGCGTGGCGGATCCAATCGCTTTTCTCCTCGCGGCGCTGTTTACTCCGTCCCAAGCGAGCCAATCTGCGGGACACGCGCACGTCGAACGCCTTGGGTCCCGCACCCGGGATCGGGATCTTCCTGTAGCTGACGTCACCTCGGCGGCGCAGGTTGAAGCTCTTAAGGAATGGGGCAAGGTACCGGCAACCGGGCGCTACGAGATGCTCAGGAACATCCCTCATCCCACCCTGATTGTTCACGGCAACCAGGACATCGTTGTCCAGCCAATTAACGGGTTGATCCTGGCGCAACACCTTCCGAACGCCCAATTGATGGTGTATACGGATTCCAGTCACGCAGCGCATTATCAACACGCCGATCTATTTCTGAAGCACGCACGAATTTTTCTCAGCGGGCGGTGCTGAGCGCCTGCAATCACGTGAGTCAATTTGCGGCCTAGGGCCGTTGCAACTCACCAGCAAAAGGAGTGGCAAAAGTGTCCAATAGTAACACCACCGCTTCCACACAGTTTTTGCAAACCCCAAAAGAGAAGTACGCCTATCGGCGTTTCGGCAAAGGGTCCAAACCTCCGTTGCTCTTCCTGCAGCATTTCACGGGTACGCTCGACAACTGGGATCCTGCCGTAACCGATCCCCTCGCGGCAGAACGAGAGGTCATCCTCTTTGACAATGCAGGCGTGGGCCGCTCCACTGGGAAAGTGCCTCACACTGTCGACGAAATGGCGGAGGACGTGTTTGCCTTCCTCGACGGACTGGGAATCACCACATGCGATGTGCTCGGGTTCTCGCTTGGCGGAATGATCGCGCAACAAATGGCCCAGGAACGTCCCTCCATTTTTCGGCGCATCATTCTCGTGGGTACGGCACCACGCGGAGGTGAAGACATTATGCACCTCGAAAAGCCGCGGTTGGCCAAGTTTTTGAACGACCCCGATGTAAAGGGATACGTGATTCTGCAGAAGATCTTTTTTGCATTGACGGACTCAAGCTAGGCTGCAGGTGAGGAGTTCATCAAGAGGCTTGCGCAACGCAAGGAAGATCGTGATCCTCTATCGGGGCCGGAGGTCGCCGCCGCGCAGATGGCTTTGTTTCGCGACTGGGAGAAATGCACAGGTGAGCGTTTTGCGAACTTAAAATGCATCCGCCAGCGGACTCTCGTGCTCAATGGTATTCACGATGACATGATTCCAGTCGCGAACTCCTACTGGTTGAGCGAGAATCTGCCAAATGCAGTTCTTCTCACATATCTCGACTCTGGGCACGGCTCCCTCTTTCAGTTTCACGACTCATTCACGCGGCAGGCAGCGGCGTTCCTCGCTTCAGACTCCCTGGTCGCGCCGTATTGAAGAGACTCAAGATTTCGGCTTGAGAGGAGGTAGCTGTGACTACCGAAGAAGTGCTTCAAATTCACGTTGAAGGCTTCAATCGTGCTCTCGAACAACAGGATTATGCATCGCTCGAGGCGATTTACTCGGACCGGTACATGCTGGTTCGACCGGACGGCTCTGTGTTGAACAAACAACAAGTGCTGAAAGATCTGCGCGAGGGCGGTCTGACATTTCACACCATTGAACTTGAGGGTGCAGAAGTCCGGGTCCTTGGTTCGGCAGCGCTTTTGACCGCCACGTGCAAGACTGTGTCCTCTCGCAATGGGAAGCGGGCACAAGCTTACATTCGGCTCGTCGCGGTGTATGCCCAGGAAGCGGATGCAATCAGGCTTGTTCATTTTCAGAGCAACACCCTCCCCGAAGAGCCGGCTGTCATCTCAGAAGTGAACAGAGGCGCAGTGATCAGAAAAGTGGAGACAGAGCGATTCACAGTATTCTCCACAAAGCCGTTCGACGATGTCGTTGCCGCCATTAAGGCAGCGGTCGGCCATCCGAATATGGCAGAGTTCTGGCAATCTACGCTAAGGGCAACGTCTCCATCAGAATTAAACGCAGCGATCCAGCCAGTCCTCGGCAAGACAGGCCTGATGCAATTCGTGGAATTCGATCACGGGATGATTGTCCGCAAGGGGACCGAATGCCACACATCGAGAATCATTCGTCTGGTCATCGGAAATCCTTTGATCATGAAGGAAATGGCGAAGCACGTCCCGGATGCCGGCTCCTATGCTCCGGTTACTGTCCTCGTGGATGAGCGGACTGATGGAGTGCATCTATCGTATGACCGGATGACCAGCCTCCTGGCCCCTTATGGAAATCGCGATGCGCTAAGCGTAGCTCACGACCTGGATGCTAAAGTCGAAAATCTGCTGCGACAGTCAGCTTAAAGTTGGGTAGAAGCAAGAATTAGTTGACTCCGACCCCCGTCCGCATTCTTGGAGGTAGCTATGGATGAATTTCTTGGTGCCGCCGATTCCAGTGCGACGATCCATGAATCCCGGGAGAGCTTCACATTGCACGCGAGACGCTGGCTTGCTGCTCTTTATTGCTCTGTGCGGCTGAGCCACGGCGATCATGCAGCCGATGCTGTGGCAGAATGCTGGCTGAGGTATTTCGAAGATCGTGTAGAAGAGGAATGCGACCTTCCGGAACTTGAAAAAGCAACGAAAGCGGCGATTATTGTCTTCGCCCGGAACTTTCACACACAGATGGGGAGAAAATTATGCCAATGATCGATGTGTATGCCGAGGCTGGCACGTTTTCCGACGAATCTTTTTGTGCGCTCGGCCATGAACTGACACATGCTGTGCTTCGCGCCGAAGGCGTATTGAAGCCAGGGCCGTTTCATTTAAACAATACTGCGGCCTTCCTTCACATGATGCCGTCCGGCTCTGTTTGGACTGCGGCCGACGATGGCGCGCGGGTTGTCCGTGTGCAGGTCATCACCCCGCCGAGCGCTTTAAGCAGGGTTGGACAAGTACAGCTGACAAAAGAGATCACCGAACTCATCGCAGAATTCTCGGGCGACGCATCCCAGGAGACCCGCACATGGGTGCTGCTATCAGAGGCTGCGGAAGGCGGATGGGGAATTGCCTGCACTGCTTTTGGCAAAACGGAATTCGGCGAGTTTGCCGCAAAGGCTAAAGCTGCGGCAGCGGGACGATGAGTATTCCGCGTCAGTATGTCGATTGTGCGATCAATGAATTGGCGCGGACCACTCGCTGAGTCGATTATTTTCCATAGGCCTGTGCAACCTGGCCGACGAGCTTAGCCCAGCCCATGTCCATGGCCCATAGACATCGCCGGCTTCCGGCCGCGCATTGTCCCTGAGAATCTCCACCATTAAGGTCGCGTAGTCCGAGACAATCACACCCGTCTGCAGCATACGCAGAAGCCCAGCCTGACGCTTCGTCCCGCTGAAGGTTCCTGAGGCGTCGAGCCCTCTGGTCATCGCGGGAAACGCCGCACAGACTTCTAGCGAGATGCCGGCAAAAATGAGCTTTTTGCGATTGGTGGCGTCAATGGCGCGAGCCACACGCGCGTCGTCGAAAGCATTAACCGAGAAACGGTCGATAATCTCGATTCTCGGCAAAGCTTCCACGAGGTCAGGGAACGTCAGACCCCACATGCTGTCGCGCGCCGTCGTGGTGACGACGATCGGCAGCTTCAGCGCCTTCGCCGCTTTGGCGAGGGCCCCACGTTGTGTTTCAGCTCACCGGCCGAATAGTCGCGGACGGTCGGCATTGTCTCTGACCGGAACCCTGGAGTCGGGACCGGCAACGGATTAACAGGGAGGTGCGTTTGTGCCGTTCTTAGCATAAGCGGTCTCTGCTGATCGCTCTTATCGTCAGCTAACTCTAATTGCTTATCTCGTGGATCTCTGCAACATACCCCCCGGGAAATTCGACGATGGTGGCCGTCCGCCCGCTGGAGTTATATGGCTGAACAAGAATACGGACACCTAGCGACTCGGCTCTCGAGAGAGTTTCGGTGAGGTTTGAGACTTCATATCCAGTCAATTCGCGCCCGTAGGGGTACGGGAGATGGCCATCAGTGACAAAGACCGTGAGCTTACCGAAAAGCGATTCAATGCGGATGCGCCTATAGGTGCCCGTTGAGCGACCAATCTCAATATCGGGCGCGTGAGGATCGTCGGAGACGATTTGTCCGTGAGAGAAAGCTAGAAAGCTATGCAAAAATTCAGCAACTCGGATGGGTGATACGTAGACGCGGTTCTCGGGAACTGTCTGGAACTCGGCGTAGGAAGGCTTAGTCGTATGCCAATAGAGCTGGGTGTTGATTCCGCCTGGCCACTGAATGATTGCATCGCGTCCAATCGGATCGGGAAACGAAGTGACAAGTACGTCAGCGCCGTCTGCTTCGGCGGCTAAGATCGCCTTATCGAGATCAGTGACAAGGTAGCCAGTTCTTTCCGCGCCGAAGGGATACGGAACAGGAGTCTTAAATCCGAACAGCGAAACAGTGCCTACCGGAGTCTGCAGAAGCTGGGAGGTTGTACTGCTCGGCGTCGGCGTGACGGTTGCAACGACTTGCTTTGTACTCTTGCCCCCAAAAGTACCAAGAAATGCTTTAACGAATGCATCAACATCTTCCGGTGCGACATACACGTGTGTTGTATCGTACTGCGCACCAACGGCCACGACAGGCGACTCTTTGGCAGTGTGTGTTTCAGCTAGACCGGCTGAAACACCGAAAATCACGATTGCCACTGCGCCAAGACGAACTACTGAATGAAGTACTCGCATAGTGAACCTCCAAGATTACCCGCGTTCAGCTTCCGATATTAAAGATGGTCCTCGCACCCCTCTGCCAACATTCCTCAATAAGGGCGAGAGCACTTCACCCTTTTGAGTGACGACCGAGACTAAATTCAGAGCAACGAGAATATCAGGGATCGGGCAGCCTCAATTTCATCGTCCAGGATCGTATGCGGCCTCCGGGGATGGCGGAGGATTTCGACTCGAGCGCCCATTCGTCCCAATTCACGAGCCGAAGCTTCAACGCGGGACCAAGGAACATGCGGATCCGGGTCGCCGGAACTGAGAAGAGCAGATGTACCCGAGAGTGAACCATCATGATGGAGTTCGACGTCAGACGGTCCGATTAGACCGCCTGTGAATGCAATGAGCGCGCCATAGTGCGCTGGATGACGGGCAATGGACTCGGTCGCGAGGCAAGCGCCCTGAGAGAATCCGCAAACGACAACTCTGCTGCGTTGAATCTCAGCCATGACGCAACCCTCAATGAGGCTCTCAACCCTTGCGACGGCTGAAGACAGCCACGGCTCATTTTGCTCAATGGGCGCCAGAAACGAATATGGATACCACGTGTTGTTGGCGGCCTGCGGAGCGAGAAAGGCAATCTGCCGGTCGTAAAAGCTTTCGGCCAAGTCGAGAATATCTGCCGCAGAGCCTCCGCGGCCATGGAGGAGGATGACTGCACAACGCGCTCCTCTCAGATCGTGGCCGGCTCGAGAGATCGGCATGTCGCCATGCGGATCAAGCATCGGCTTGCTCTTTTCGCAGGTGGGGTAATTCAATCGGCAAAAGCGCCTGTTCAATATCTGCGCGGTGGTTTTCAAGCCACGGCGGCAGTTTGAGCGCTTCGCCTAGGTGCTCGACCGGCTCATCGAATGAAAATCCAGGCGGATCAGTGGCAATTTCGAAGAGTACGCCACCAGGTTCACGGAAATAAATGGAGTGAAAGTACGTGCGATCGAGCACGTCTGTGATATTGAGGGGCAGCTTGGTAAGCACCTCTCGCCACTCGAGCTGTGCACTGTCAGATGGTGCGCGAAATGCTATGTGATGCACGGTTCCGGCACCCATGAGTCCATGGATACGCTGCTCCTGAACGAGGATGTCGATGTGGTTCCCCGGAGCGGTCGCGCCCGAAACAAATCGACCGCGATTGTTTTCCTGACCAACCTTCGCAAAGCCCATCTTTCCTAGCACTTGTGCGGTCGGTTCAAACCCCGCTTCATGGAGAGTGACTCCATCGAATCCACGGATCGCGTGTTGAGCGGGAACATCACTGGTGCGGGGTGCAACGGCGGGCAAGGAATTGTTTCTGCCGACGAGTTCAATGCGCATGCCGTCGGGATCGCCAAGGCTGAGGACAGGATTGCCAAAGCGCTCACCGGCATGTTCCACGGGAGATCCGGCGGCAAGGAGTCGCTGCTCCCAAAAGTGCAGCGAGGATGTTGGTACTGAAAAGGCAACGGCCGATGTTTCTCCAGTGCCTACACGCCCTCTCGATGCCTGCGGCCATGCGAAGAACGTCAGGATCGAGCCGGGCGAACCGACGTCATCACCAAAATAGAAATGGTAGGAACCAGGATCGTCGAAGTTCACGGTACGTTTGACGAAGCGAAGGCCGAGTACCTCGCAGTAGAAATCGAGGTTTCGTTGCGGGTCCGAAGCAATCGCCGTTACGTGGTGCAGCCCGACAATGGTTTCCGGCATTCAGTCCTCCGATGAGTCAATCATGGCGCGAACCGCCGCGCAAGATGGCTCTACGCTTCCTATTTTGCATCGGGATGAATCATGTCACGAGCGTAGGTCAGCCCAATTCCATATCCGCCAGCATGCTCTTCAACGATCTTTCGGGCACCTGCGTAAGTCTCATGCCGCGTCCAGTCGCGTTGGAACTCAAGCAACACCTGAAGCCAGCTCGTCAACTTCGCGCCCGCTGCCTGCATTCTGTTCAGAGCCAGATCATGGCCCGCCGGTGTGAGTCCGCCACAGGCATCACCCGCCACGAATACCTCGAATCCTTCCTGCAGCGCGGACAGCACGGGGAAGGAGACGCAAGCTTCTGTGAGCAGTCCAGCGACAATAAGACGCCTCCTACCGCTGGCAAGAACAGCATTGCGTGCCGTGTCGTCCTCCCAGACGTTCATATTGCGCCGCTCGATCGGCACGATACCCGGCAAAGCTGCTTGCAGGACAGGAAATAGTGGGCCGCTGTAAACGCGCGAGGCTGATGTTGATGCAACAACGGGGACGGCGAACACCCGTGCCGTTCGTGCCAGCGCAACGGCGTTGTTAAGAAGCATTTGCCGTGTGGTCGACTCCACACCGAAGGCAAGTCCTGCCTGAAAATCGACGAGCAACATCACGCACTGTGCGGGGTCTAAAAGCATTTCGGGCTGATTCATAGGCAAGACACTCTCCCTGGTGGAAATTTCAACGCTTGTTCGGCTAGAGGGTATGCGACCGCTCAGTTTGTTCCGCCCAATCAATCGCATAGGCTGCGACTTCGTCCCAACCCGACTCCGCGATCAGCCAGTGACTACGATTCGGAAACTCCTTGAAGCTTGTTTCGGCGGGGGCCTTCGAATGATTTCGATGCATCGCTCTGACCATTGATGGAGTCGAAATTCTGTCTTTGGAGGCAGCAATTAGAAGAAGAGGCGGACGCTTAGGATTGTCGAATTTCACAGCATTGCCGATTCCTAATGCCGCTTGGAAATAGATTCGACCCGGAGCCGGCACAATATGCTTCTCGTAGGCATTGAGCATCTCTACCTTTGGAAGAGTGTTCGCAAAGGTATTCGCAAAGGTTTTGTAGGACATAGTTAGAACACGGTGCCATCCTCGCCATGTCAGCAATACGGGGGCGGCCGACTTGACCGCTGTAAAACTGGGAATAACGCCGCGAGGCGGTGCCGGGTCCAATGCGATCCCACTCACTCCGAGGCCGCGATCCAATAACATTTGTACAATCAGCCCGCCGAATGAATGGCCCATCAAAATGGGAGGCTCCGAAAGAACACGAACTTCACTCTCAAAATGATCTACCAGATTCTTGATCGTCATTGTATTCAGCCGTGAATCAGGCGAATCTCGCAACTGCTTCAGCGAAGCATCCATGAACGGCCAGTGAGGAACGATCACGCGGTAGTCCCGCGCCTCGTAAATCTCTTTGAATCCGGCAAAACACTCGGGAGTGACCCACGCCCCGTGTATGAGCATGACTGTGTTCGAAGGCCGGGGTATTGTTTTCATTTCCATTCCTGAGTGCGGCGCATCAATGAGTCTCTCTCTCGAGATTACGAGCTCCTTGAAATCGAATCATCCCCCTTTCGGGTAAGGCGCGACCGCCGAGTCCGTGATTTCCGCAACGCTCCTCAAAAGAGCAAGGATAATCCGGCCATTATTGAAGTAAAACCGGGCGCGATCGGGTGGCTAACGTAAATGATAGTCGTCCTTCGGCTTCAATCTTGGTACCCGCCCTGCCGCCCCGCGAACAAGTCAAGGGTCACCCAAATGAGTAGGAAGCGCATGACTCGATTTGGCGTATCAGCCTGAGGTTAGCTGTCGCGAGAATTACTGTGAGGTTGGAACTCAGCGGAAGCAAAAGTCAGCGAGCCACCTTCAGGAATTTGGAAAAGAACAGGAGAAGACATGAGACTGCAACCCAGAAGTGATAAGGGGCTGCTGACGCCGGACAATTGTGTCATCACCCTTATTGATCATCAGCCACAAATGCTGTTTGGTGTTACCAGCATCGACAGACAGTCGCTGATCAACAATGTTGTCGGTTTCGCCAAGGCCGCGAGGATCTTCGGTGTTCCCTTGATCCTGAGCACGGTCGAGACGAAGGCTTTCAGCGGTAACCTTTGGCCTCAGCTGCAGGCAATCTATCCCGATCAAACTCCGATTGAACGCAGCAGCATGAACTCGTGGGATGACGAAAAGTTCGTGGCTGCCGTGAAGAAGACGGGGCGCAAGAAAATTGTGCTTGCTGGCCTTTGGACGGAAGTATGCGTCGCATTCCCAACGGTCCAGGCGATCCACGACGGATACGAGGTGTATGTCGTCGAAGATCTCTGCGGCGACCTGGACGAGAGAACCCACCAGACTGCAATGCGGCGCGTCGAGCAGGCCGGAGCAAAACCGGTCACCTGGATTCAAGTGATGCTCGAGTGGCAGCGCGACTGGTCGCAGAGAGACACATATGCGGCCGTGATGGATGTGGTCAAGACTCATGGTGGCGCATACGGCATGGGTGTTGAGTACGCCTACACGATGGTTCACAACGCTCCAGCCACAGTTCATCCTGGCTGGGAGACCCCAGCAGAGCTGGTTCACAGCTAGCGAGTGCTAGTGTGGGGCCGGTGCAGGTTGCCGGCTCCGCCCTTTTCTTAATTGCAACCTCGCGGAGACATTCAATGGCAAAGCTCAGAATTTTTCATAGCGGCAAGATTGCAACTAATTCCAAGCCTTATTTCGCCGAGGCAATTGCCGTGGAGAACGGGAAGATCGCGTCGGTCGGACGAAACTCCGAAGTCCTTCGTTTGAGAGAGCCAGAAACGGAAGTCGTCGACCTGCGCGGACAAACTGTCATTCCAGGGTTGAATGATTCGCATCTGCACATCATACGAGGCGGCCTGCACTACAACCTTGAGCTTCGATGGGATGGCGTGCCCTCACTCGCCGATGCGCTACGCATGTTGAAGGAACAAGCAGATCGAACTCCTGCGCCGCAATGGGTGCGCGTGGTCGGAGGATGGAACGAGTTTCAGTTTGCTGAGCGGCGGATGCCGACGCTTGACGAGATCAATGCAGTGGCGCCAGACACGCCGGTCTTCGTCCTGCACCTCTATGATCGCGCGTTCCTTAATGCGGCCGCTTTGCGCGCCGTGGGGTATACGAAAGACACCCCTAATCCTCCTGGTGGAGAGATTCAGCGTGACAAGCAGGGCAATCCGACCGGACTGCTGATCGGACGCCCAAATGCGGGGATTCTTTATTCCACTCTCGCGAAGGGGCCACTGCTGCCGTTTGACGATCAGCTGATTTCGACCCGGCACTTTATGCGTGAAATGAATCGTCTTGGCGTGACGAGCGCAATCGACGCAGGCGGCGGGTTTCAGAATTATCCCGACGACTATGGCGTAATTACGGAACTGCACCGTCAAAACCAAATGACTGTGAGGATTGCCTACAACCTTTTCACACAGCGGCCAAAGCATGAGCTGGAGGATTTCAAGCGGTGGACAGGCAGCACAACACTGCACCAGGGAGACAGCACCTTCCGTCTGAATGGCGCCGGCGAAATGCTTGTTTTTTCCGCTGCTGATTTTGAGGATTTTCTTGAGCCTCGGCCCGATCTGGACGGCGTACTGGAGGGAGAACTCGAGGCAGTCATCCGCCATCTCGCGGCAGCACGCTGGCCATTTCGTCTCCATGCAACCTATAACGAGTCCATTGAGCGATTCCTCAATGTCTTTGAGAAGGTGGATAGAGAGATTCCGTTCAATGGAATGCACTGGTTCTTCGACCACGCGGAGACGGTGACCGACCGCAACATCGAGCGAGTGATCGCCTTGGGTGGCGGAATTGCCGTGCAACATCGCATGGCATTCCAAGGCGAATATTTTGTCAACCGCTACGGTGAGGCTGCGGCGCAAAGGACGCCTCCGATTCGGCGAATGTTGGACCTTGGGTGTACGGTCGGAGCCGGGACAGATGCGACCCGTGTGGCCAGTTTCAATCCATTCGTGAGCCTCTACTGGCTCGTGACTGGAAAGACGGTTGGAGGTCTAGAACTTTATTCGGAGAAGAACCGATTGTCGCGCGAAGAGGCGCTGCGGCTCTACACGCAGGGAAGTAGCTGGTTCTCTACCGAGGATGGCGTTAAGGGCGGTCTCTACGAAGGTCAGCTTGCCGATTTTTCGGTCTTGACGAGCGACTATTTTAAGATCCCGGCCGAAGAAATCAAGCATCTTGAATCACAATTGACAGTGGTGGGAGGAGAAGTTGTGCACGCGAGCCATGATTTTCAGTCTCTGGCGCCGCCGCCGCTGCCGGCAGCATCGGACTGGGCTCCAACGGTGCACTATGGAGGCTATCACCGGGCCATCGAGACATCTGCGACACCTCTGATACACCGATGCGAAGGACACTTGCAACATAATCCCAGACAGCACAAGTTGGGCGAAGCGATCTGGGGTCTGGGATGCGATTGCTTCGCGTTCTAACGGAATACATTGTGGTAACCCCAATTCTTAAGAGATAAAGGAGGAGAGCAATGAAAGATCTGCTCATATCGTTTGCAGTCGGAGCCATCGTCGGTCTTCTTTACGGGGTAATCAAGGTGAAGAGTCCTGCACCGCCCATCATTGCCCTGCTAGGCCTTCTTGGGATGGTCCTGGGCGAGCAGGTTGGTGGGTGGGTTCATTCAAAGAACGCAAATGTGGCTCAAGCAGCAGCAACGTGTCTCGTAGGCAAACATTGGGATTCCGCTGCTCAAGTGGCAGAACAGGTTTCAGCGCTGCCTCGATCGGAGTGAGAAATTACTTTGACGAAGACTATTTTTACAATGGCGCTCATTCTGCTGACCGCGCCGGCACTTAAAGTCCTGCCGGCCCAGCAGAGCGAGCCCGCACCCGCCCCGGACAGGGGGTATAAGCTGCTTCGGTCGGAGGAGGACTGGAGCTTCCTTGTTGATAAGAGTTTGCGCAGTGACTTTTGGGATCCACTCAAATACATTCCTCTTCGGAGAAACGCAAAGGATTGGTATCTCACCCTTGGCGGCGAGGCGCGGGAGGTGTGGGAACAGATAGGCAACGACAACTGGGGCCAATCGCCCATTATGAATGGGTATCTGAATGAGAGATACATGCCCTATATCGATTTGCATTACGGCCCGCACGTTCGAACGTTCATCGAGTTAAAGAGCGGTATTAACTCATTTCGTGCAGGAGGTCCACGGCCGATCGACGAAAAAAAATTGGATTTTCAGGCCGCGTTCCTGGATCTTGGCGGAGCAACCTCCCGGAGTTCAGTCCATGCTCGAGTGGGCCGACAGGAACTCGAGTATGGATCGGGCCGGTTGGTTGACGTGCGGGAGGGGCCCAATGTGCGTCTCAGCTTTGATGGATTCCTCGTGCGGACAAGGGTTAATCGATGGCAGACTGACGGGTTCGCAATGCGACCAGATGAGGACAATCCGGGATTCTTTGATAACTCGCCAGATCATACGACCGGCTTCTGGGGTGTATATGCAAGCGGTCCCATTTCTGATGAGATACAGCTGGACCTTTACTATTTAGGCCAGGATCGCAAAGACGGTGCGTTCGAGAGGGGAACGGCACATGAAGTCCGCCATTCAATCGGCGGGCGAGTTTCGAGATCCGTTGCGAACGAACGTCCCGGTTGGGATTTTGACGATGAAGCCCTTTGGCAATTCGGGAGCTTCGGAACGGCGAACATCCGGGCGTGGACGGTGGCGACAGAGACGGGCTACAGGATTCCGACGATAGCGTTGAAACCGCGGTTCAGCGCGAAAGCGGACATTTCGAGCGGAGACCATCCAGAGACGAACACGCTCGGCACCTTCAACCCGTATTATCCCAAAGGGAATTATTTCGGCGTCCTGGCGACAACCGGCCCTGGACCAATCAATTTCATTGATGTTCATCCCCACGTGGAATTATCAGCTCCGCAAAATCTCTCATTGTCCTTCGACTGGATTTTCCAATGGAGGCAGAGCCTGGACGACGGCGTCTATGCAGTACCCGGTTTCCTGATCCGAGCAGCGGACGGCAGCCGCGCCCGATTTGTTGGAGACAGGCCGGGCACTGAGGTCCACTGGCAGGCAAATCATCACCTCTGGCTCCAAGGGGACTATGGAATTTTCTATGCGGGTACTTTTCTAAGGCAAACTCAGCCCGGCCGTAATTTGAACTACTGGGCGCTCTGGGCCGGCTATAAATTCTGAGATGGAACGCCAATGGATTCTCTTACAAATAGCGAGCGCATTCTGCACAGCTCTCTCTATTGCCTGACCTTCGTGACCGGACTGGTGGACGCTGGCAGTTACGTGGCCATGGGGCACGTCTTTACCGCCAACATGACCGGAAATATTGTCTTTCTCGGCTTCGCATTTGGCGGAACTCCTGGCTTGTCGATCGGCCGGTCTGCCACTGCCCTCGGCTTCGCACTTCTTGGCAGCTTCCTTGCGGGGAGATTGGATTCCTGGCTTGGCAATAGACGCCGCAACTTCTGGCTGGCAGCCGCATTGGCGATCGAGGCGATCCTTTTGACGGGTGCGATGACGGTCTCCTGGTACTTTGAACCCCGAGGCGGGCAGCACATTCCAACCGCACTCTATGGGATCATCGCCTTGACCGCGCTCGGAATGGGAGTGCGCAACGGAACGATCAGAAGGCTTGCAGTTCCAGACTTGACGACAACGGTACTGACCCTTACGGTCGCAGCACTCGCCTTCGATTTCTCGCTTGCCCCAGGCAATAACCCCAGGTGGCGCAGGCGCATAGGCTCTATCTCAATGATGTTTTCGGGAGCGTATGCCGGCGTTCTGCTGGCAAGACACTCGCTGGCACTCCTGCTAAGTACCTCAGCTGCTCTGACGGTGCTTTGTACCTTGGCCCAAATCTATCGTGAGGAGACACAGCACGAGGCGGGACTACGCACTCAGCAGCGTTGATTTTCAAAAGGCGGATTTCTCAAGATGGCGGCGGAATTTGCAGCTCTAAGTTCATAGAGCGGTCCCAACGATGGCTTACCTGCCGTCATGTTTTCGATCTTTTTTGTAAGGTGCCAGTGAAAAGATGCGGGAACGGAGCAACTGCTGGGACCGAGCATAGAATCGGTGTAGCACATGGTTCCAAAAGGAAGCAGGCACGGCGCACTTTCGTCGATCCATACTTCCATCAGGCTCGTGGCAGCGCGATTGCCGACGCAATGTTCCTGGCAGAAAACATCGTAAGTACCGTTTCTTCATTTCGTGTGAGGTACATGATGTGCTATCTCTTGCAAAAAAGCGAGTTGCTACGAGAGCATGCCGTCTTTTAAAGGAATGAAAATTAGACCGGATCCCAGACTGACCTCCGATCAGGAATCATTGATCGTCAACGTCAAGCCGACGCCGGCCAAACAACACTGAATCGATTGACCAGCAACCAGGCCCGAGCATCGCAATCGCGGCAGAGATGCAAACGAGAAGTATCCCCGCGTTCAGTTCTGAAGAATTTGTGAAAATCAGTGACAACTCGAGCAAGGCCGCTATAATTCCAGCTACTGGAGTCCAAAGCCCTACCAGCAGAAGGCCGCCAGGAATCGCCGTCGTAAGCGGAAGCAGTCCAGCGGTCCGAAAACCATTAGCGGCATAGGCGGTGACGCCATACGCAACCAGAAGGCCACCTGAGGCAACTCGTAGGATAAGCAACCCTGCGCCCGGCCACCCATTCGGAAATATCGAAAACAGGCGCTGCAAGGAAGATCCCCCTTCATACTCAACCCTACATGGGAATTGACTGGCCTGAATCGCCAAGAAGAGCAGATAGCAAATTACTCTTCCGGGTTGCTAGAGGTCGATGATTCCACGCCTGATTGCTATCGTGACGGCATGCGTGCGGTCATTCGCGCTCAACTTGGAGAGGATGCTTTTGACGTGAGCTTTGACAGTATCCTCAGTAATCGACAACCTGTCCGCGACTAATTTGTTTGGATTACCAGCGGCGATCAACTGAATCACCTCAACTTCGCGCGCCGTAAGGTTATCTTCGCCGGCATGATCGGCGATTTGAACTGCGATTTCCGGTGGGATACGCTTTCGCCCAGCATAAACGCTTCGGATTGTATCCAGTAGTTCTTTGCGCAAGAGTCCTTTGAGTAGGTAAGCTCTGGCACCCGCTCTTAGCGCACGAATGATCTGCACATCCCCGCTGTAGGTGGTCAAAACAATGAATTTCGCCTCGGGGAAATCTCCGAGTATGATGGTCATTGCCTCCAGGCCATCCAAGTCGGGCATTCGCATATCAAGCAACGTGACGTCCGGCCGGTGCTTATGAAACAGGTCGATGGCCTCCTTGCCAGAGGCCGCTTCGGCAGCAACCATCATGTCCGGCTGTTTTCCAACGAGAGATTCGATGCCTTCCCGCAAAAGCGGGTGGTCATCCACGATGAGAATACGAATTGGATTCGTACTGTTTGTCATAGTCTGAATACGCATTTCCTCCAAATCCTCGAAACCATCGGCTTGAAGGGGCCCTTTCGTAGACAACGTACCCGGGAATGGTCAGTTCTACTTCAGTACCGGCGCCGAACCTGCTCCAAATGTTGAGGTGCCCTCGTATGTTCCTCGCCCGCTCATTCATTCCAGTGATGCCCCAATGGCCTTCTCGTCCTCCCTTCTTCAAGATGCCAGGATCAATTCCGACACCATCGTCGCGAAACCGAAGGCGTAGAAAACACTCAGAGTATGCCAGGTCAGCCTCGACCCGTTTTGGGCGAGCATGCGAGAAAGCGTTGCGCAAGGCTTCACATGCAATTCTGCAGATTTCTTCTGCAATCCATGGATTCACAATCTTGGGTTGGCCTTCGACGAGTACCGAGATTACCGGTGCCAACTCTCTCGTGAAACTTGTTTCTTTGACCAACTCGTTCATCATTGAATTGAGAGAATGTGCTAGATCCTGTCCCTCGCAGGGAGCAGAACGGATTCCCTGAATCGCTTTTCTGCCTTCGGCGAGCGCCTGGTCTGCGCGGTCAAGAGCTCTTTCCAAAGTGTCTTTCGCGTCAGCTGGATCGGAAAGAATCGTGTCGTTGGCTGCCTGGAATCGAAGCATAAGCCCTTGGAAACTTTGCAGAAGCGTGTCATGGAGTTCCTGTGCAATTCGCGTCCGCTCGGCCAGACGTTCCTGAAAGCGCGCGGTTAATTGATTCCTCAGGCGGAACATTCGCAATCGGTACAGAATGCCGGCCGTCAGTCCGAGAAGCAGGAGGCAGGATGCCAGGAACCGTGGGGTCTGCCAGAAAGCGTGCTCGATGACGAAGGAGATGCTCGTCTTTGGGCCGACAAGCATTACCGAGTAGTTCGGGTCCAAGCGGGCGGTGTCATTCCATCTTGAATCGGGTTGAATCTCGGTCACCCGGGAAGCAGTAACCTGCTGCATCCTCCGATTGTCTCTATGCGTGAACACTGCGAGTTGTTGACCTGATCCAGACTCCGTTAATTCTTCTCCGATCTGCGTTAACCGATCGAGCCCACCGCTGGCGGCGCTCGAGATTTGTGTAAATTCGACAGGACGAGCGAAATCCGACTGATGCGATCGGCAGCCGGTAGCGAAAAGGAGAGGGATAACCACGAAGGTGCCGAATTTCCTCGATCGAGCCCATGCGGTCGCTCGAAAGGGATTGAAATGTTCCTTCGACCAGACGTAGGCGGCGACGCCGACTAAGATTGATACGGCGGGCGGTTCAACGGGTGTGACGGGGAAGGTTTGCCACATAGTTGAGGTCTCGGCTTCAAATTGCAAAATTGCCGGTTGTCTGCAAAACCGCAGTTGAGTCTCGTTGGGAATCCGGCGAAATCGCGCAGCCAACGCAACCGAGCTACGGCTCAATTTACGGGAAATTTAGGTCCAATGAGCCTCAATTAACCCTCAAATTGACTAGAGGACAAGAAGATCTAGGGGCTGAAGTAGTCTCCTTTTCGGAATCGCCACACCACACGTTATACTTGAAAAATTCATTGATCTCAGCAAGTTAACCCATCTTCCCCGTTCCAAAACTAGTCATGAAGATCAATTCAGCTCAGCGACTGCGGCTCGGAGACTTTGAGGTCAATATCAAGACGGGAGAAGTTCGCCCGACGAAGGCCCCTCAAACGGGAAGAGGCACATTCCTCCAAGAAAAGTCGCTTCGGCTCCTCCGCATGCTGATGGACAAGCAGGGCGAGTTGGTCCCTCGTGAAGAGATCCAAAGGGTGCTCTGGCCAAACGACACTGTGGTGGATTTCGACCATGGGATCCATGTGGCCGTCGCAACGCTCCGCCGAGCATTAGGTGACTCAGCGGCAAGTCCGCAATACATTGAGACGGTACCGAGGCGGGGGTACCGATTGCTCGTCCCGGTCGAGGAGGCGGACTTTGAGGAACCGTCAGAAGTCATTCAAGAAGGAGATTACCGTTCCACCAACCAGACCGTTCCGAGTCTGATCGGCCGGTCGGTATCGCATTTCCGTGTTCTAGCCCTCCTGGGAGCAGGTGGCATGGGAACCGTCTATGAAGCCGAAGACATGAAGCTGGGGCGGAAGGTGGCACTCAAATTTCTCCCGGAAGAGATGGCCCATGATCCGACCGCACTAAAGAGATTCGAGGGCGAGGCGCGGACGGCTTCATCTTTGAACCATCGCAACATCTGTACGATTTACGCCGTTGAGGAATTCGAGCGACAACCCGTGATCGTGATGGAGCTCTTGGATGGAGAGACGTTGCGAGACCGTTTAGCCAGGATCACGAAAGAACCGTTATCGCTCGATGAATTGTTAGATATCGCGTTGCAGACTTGTGACGGGCTTGCGGCAGCCCATTCTGGTGGAATCGTTCACCGCGATATTAAACCGGCTAACCTCTTTCTCACAAAGACAGACGGAGGGGCGACGTTATGCGTGAAGATTTTGGATTTCGGCCTGGCAAAGCTTATCGCGGCCGATTCACCAGGGGAACTTCCCGGCGTCGGTTCGCAACCGGATGAAAATCCGCGCTATGGTCGCAACACGGCTGAATCGGATTTTAGCGGATTACGGGGGATGGGAGCTGCTGGAACAGCAAGCTATATGTCGCCTGAGCAAATTCGGAGAGAGAGGCTCGATCCGCGCACAGATCTCTTTTCATTTGGGCTGGTGCTCTATGAGATGGCGACCGGGCAACGTGCCTCTCCCGGTGATGACGCTGCAACAGTTAAGGAAGCCCTCCTTAACAAACAACTAATTCCTGTTCGTCGTCTGAATCCATTGGTCCCCGCGGCACTCGAAACGGTAATTGTGAAAGCTCTGCAGAAGGACCGAGACCAGCGCTACCTGTCGGTCGAAGAGATACGGACCGAAGTGAACAATATAAGAAGTCCGAAACATTACAACAGCATTGTCGCGAACCCTGAACCGTGGATGCAGGAAAAAGCAACGGTAGCTGATAGCCAAATCGATCATTCCTTCAGATCTTCAGTGAGATACAAGTGGGTCGCCGGTTGGATGCTTTTACTGTTGCTCATAGCGATCGGCGTGGTCGTTGCAGGACTTGTGGCCTTTTGGCGGAGTAAACCGGCGGTGACATCATTTCACGAACCTCAGCACCTCGCTACAGGTTTCGATTCTGTGATCTCGCCGAATGGCAAATTGGTTGCATATGTTTCAACGATTGGAAGCCAAATCGTTCCACACATCTGGGTGCGCGAAGCGGCGGGCAACATCGCATATCCCTTGACCAGTGGCCCTTATGTAGACATACAACCCAACTTCTCCCCGGACGGATCACTTATCGCCTACTACTCTGAGAGAAACGGCGGCGGAATCTATGTTTCTCCCCCGCAACAGGATAATTCGAAATTCGTGGCTAAATGTAACTACTGCATGCCGCGCTTTTCCCCACGCGGTGACAAAATTCTCTTCAGAAACAATCTTGGGGCATTTACGGTTTCCTTGAAAGATAGCCGGCCCGTCCCATTGGCCCTGAATCAGGATTTCGAACTGGGCAGCTCGATGTTCTGGGGGCCGGATGGCAAAAGAATCCTGTTTTACGGAAACAGGAAAAACTCTCCCGATAAAACACGTCACTGGTGGATTGCGCCGATTGCCGGGGGTGCAGCAACACTGGTCACATTGCCTGGCCTCGACGAAAACCCAGCCTCGATTCCAGCTATACGCGACTGGATCCGAACGAAGGATGGGCGCGATTGGATATATTATGCCCACTTAAGTGCCAACACCTGGCGGCTCATGCGTGTAGAAGTATCTGCTACGGGCGAAATGAAGAGAGCTCCCAACCAAATTGCCAGCGGTACCGGTTTATTAGGTTTTACCGGTTCGTTAGAAGGCGGGTCTGGCTCTAAGGATGGGGATTTCGTTTACGAAACAAACAACTCTTCTGGATCAATCTTTATTATCCCTACAAACAACCAGGGAACTCAAACAGGGCCTATCGATCAACTGCATGTATCGGGCGGGTTTGACGACCGTTCCCCCGCAGTCTCGCATGATGGGCGTTGGATGGTTTATGACTCATCTGACGACAGTAGGACAAATTCGATTTTTCTTCGCGACATGACAACCGGCACCGAACGGCTCATCGATGATCGCGGTCGCGATGCCGGATGGGGTGGGGATACTGCAATTTCAGACGATGGCGCTGAGATTATGTTTGGAAGAGACTGCAAGTATGGTGTATGGAGCCGGCCCACCGGCGGACGACCAGTTCCATGTGGATTTCTGACCAAACGAACGGGCGGAGATTTGAGACAAGTCTGCGAATCCTGTGCTGCACGAGGATTTGTATCAAGCGGCTCAATCGTGCTTATACAGAAATACGGACTCTCATCTGAAGGCGTATTCACTGGCCGAGCGTCCATTGATGCTATCAATCTAAAGACAGGTTCGGAAACAAGCTTTCTGAATTCGAAAATAGGGTCGGTCTACACTCCGTTTCTTTCCTGGGACAATCGTTGGATTGTATTCGACAAGCAGCCTTCTCCACGCAGTCTTTTAAGCAAGGCCCAAATCTTTATTGCGCCAGTGCGCGATGGCGTGGCTGCGGATGAGGACCACTGGATTCCAATCACAGATGGTCGATTCAGCGACGGTAATGCGCAATTCTCGCCCGACGGGAACAAGATTTACTTTACCTCGACCCGGGACGGCTATCTCTGTATATGGTCTCAGAGACTAGATCCGCTCACGAAGTTGCCAATTGGGCCACCAATTGCTTTCGAACACTTCCACAACTCAATGGGCCACATTGCTGCATCAAGCGTTAACCCAGCGCCCGCAGCTTTAGCAGTGACCCGCAACAAGGTAGTGATTAGCTTACCGCAACAAACTTCTGATATTTGGCTTCTCAAAACTGAATAACCCCCGGAACACCATGGGCGCCCAAGTGGTTTGTGAATACTGATATTTCGGACTGCAACACGCCAAGGCAAATGCGCAGAGGTAAAGTTTCCTGAGAGCTAAAAGGCAAACTTTATCACTGTACGTGCAAGCAATGTGGCAACGGCGTAGAACGTCAGAGACAGAAGGTAGATTCCCACAAACCAGAGGTAACGCCGCTTGCGGGTCATTGTTCGCCCCATCCTTTTGCCGGAGTGCGTCCACGAAACACCCAATATGCGAACAAGGAATATGCGAGCACAATAGGTGCAACACAGGCCACGCCAATCAGGACAAATTCCTGACTTGTCGAAGATGCTGCAGCATCCCAGAGTGTCAGGTTGAATGGGATGATGTCAGGGTAGATGATAATGACAATCGCCGCCATTCCCACAAGAAAGAGCCCTGTTCCACCGAGCAATGGCAACCAGGACCTTACGCCGACTGAAACTGTGCCGAGCACTACAATGAGGACAATAAGGATCGCGAGCAAGATAAAAAGCGCAAGATAGTGCGAAGCCCAGGCCGCACGGATCGCTGGTTGAACTTGGATCGCTATGAGACAGGCGCCGAAAAAGAGGGTCATGAATATATAAGTCGCGAGGCGAAGAATATGCACGGCAAATCTCTGGAGGAGATCATTCGCTTTAAGAAAGAGCCAACTGGCGCCGAGAATACAGTAACCCGAGGCAACGGCGAGTCCGGAAACGAATGGTAGTGGCTTGAATACATCTAAGACGCTTCCAGCAAAGTGTAAATCGCGCACTTCGATGCCTTGGATGAAAGCGCCTACAATAATTCCTTGCATAAACGCCGCCATCAGCGAGCCACCAGCGAATGTGTAGTCCCAGCGCTGGCGATGCTTCTTCGTTTGAACTCTGAACTCGAAGGAAACGCCGCGCAGGCCCAGTCCCAGGAGCATCAGGATGGCAGGCAGGTACATGGCGGGCAAGAGTATGGCGTAGGCCGTGGGAAATGCGGCGAGCAGCGCGACGCCTGCCATGATTAGCCATGTTTCATTACCGTCCCAAGTAGGAGTAATGGAATCAACCATGTGATCGCGCGAGGCTTGATCTGTACGAAGAAGGAGCAGGATTCCCACTCCCAAGTCGAATCCATCGAGGACAACGTAGAAAACCAATGCAAGTGCAGCGAATGAGGCTGTGAGGAGCGGAAGATCCATGGCTTACCTCCTCACCAGTTCGGGACTGTCGAGGACGTGGGAGCGAAGTGCATTCTTCAATGAGCCAGAGGCTTCGGCGTGGACGGAGATTTCCACCGGTCCGCGGCGGATGATCCGCAGCACAAAGTGGAGGAATGCGGCCATAAACATTGAATATGCGCAGACAAAGGCAATCAGCGTAGAAAGGAAGGCGTGGCCGGGGACGGGCGAGACGGCATCCGCAGTTCGTAGCATGCCGTAAATGACCCAGGGCTGCCTGCCTGTCTCTGCAACGTACCAACCAGCGAGGGTTGCGAATATTCCGCATGGAGTCATCCAAACAAGCAGCCGCAGGAATGGACGAGAAGTAAATAGGGTGCCTCGGAGACGATGCCAGATCGTTGCGATACCAACGGCGAACATCAGGATGGCAATGCCATACATGATGCGAAATGAGTAAAACACCATCCCCATAATGGGCTGCCGATCGGGGGGAGTATTTGAAAGCCCTTCAACCCTGCCGTTCAGTGAGTGGGTCAGCCAGATGCTCCCTAGCCACGGCATGCCTATTGCGATGCGATTCCGTTGGTTCTTCTGATCGGGTACGATGATCCAGTAGTACGGTGCCGGGGATTGCGACTCCTTGGCCCAAAAGCCTTCGGCCGCTTGCATTTTTGAAGGCTGGTAGTGGAGCATGGTTCCGTAGAGGATATCGCCGAGAAAGACTTGAACGCCGATAAGGATGGTTGCAAATGCCGTTCCCAAGGCTACGGTTTTGCGAGCAAAGGCCAAATGCTTTCCACGAAGCAAATACCATGCACCTACACCTGCGACAAGAAACGACGCAGTCAGGTATGCGGCCATTAACATATGTGGCAGGCGGAAGAGCCAAGACGGGTTCACGATCACACGTTTCCAGTCGATTACGACTACGTGGCCGCCGAGGACTGTGACTCCGGCTGGAGTCTGCATCCAGCTATTTGCCGAGAGTATCCACGATGCGGACATGAGCGTGCCCAGGGCCACCATGCATGTAGCAATGAAATGGAGACGTGGGCCCACTCGGTTTAGACCAAAGAGCATGATTCCGAGAAATCCTGCTTCCAGAAAAAACGATGTAAGCACTTCAAGGGCAATCATTGGGCCAATCGCAGGGCCCGCCATTTCTGCGAATCGCGAAAAACCTAGCCCGAACTCGAACGAAAGAACGATGCCGGTAACAACACCCACTCCAAATGCCATCGCGAATATGCTGAGCCAGAACTTGTATATCTGGAGATAGATTCCCTCTTTTGTCTTTAACCAGAGACCTTCGATGATGGCAAGAAAGGAAGCCAGGCCAATCGAAATCGTGGGAAAGATGATGTGAAAGCTGACTGTGAAGGCAAATTGCGTTCGCGCAATGACCGACGGCTCCATGTTCACTGCGGCACCCCTCTCAATGCGGAAAAGCCAAACACCGCCAGCGAGCCGACGACAAACAAGATGAGGCCGGTAACGGCCAGACCCAGTCCAAAAACACCGATGATGTCAAAAAATAGAAGCCCACCGACAATCACGCCGGCAAGTGAATCGCAAATTCTGATTACCCAACCTCTGCTTTTCACAGTGCGCTCCAGGCAAATCCGCTACTTTTTAGTCTCAGAGACCACAAAGGCTTTTGACATCACTCAATCGGGTGGTGGCAGTCTTACCCCTCCATGTATGACATTTCCACAGGTTGCCGCTTGAAACTGCACGTTTCCGAAACTGCTTGACAAGGGATCAACCCACGAGTTCACATTTCTGAAGTCAGACCACGCACACTCGCGCCTCAATCCCGTGCTTTATCCCAGCTGTTTGGGCTGACATAAAGCGTGGGCCACTACCATCGCATCTCGCACCACGGATTCTTCAGGGAGGCTAACCATGGTGTTCGCAGGGATGCTCAACTCTGAAAGCATCGTCAGGTGGATTGGCCGGGCGACATTCAATCTCAGTGCTCGAGCGAGACTATCGCGCCGGAGAGACGGCATTGCCGAGCTGGCCCACCCGAGTCCCCGAGCGTGGCATTTTTACGTGATTTGTCTCTCGACGCTTGCAGTTATCGGGATCGCCACAGCAAGCGCGCAGTTGACTGGGCTTGGCAATATCCAAGGTACAGTGACTGATCCGTCGGGGGCTCTGGTGCCCAATGCGACGGTCACCCTAGTTAATAACGCTACTCAGCAAACCCACCTTAGTGCCACCGACAGCGCAGGTATATATCTTTTCACGAACATCAATATAGGAACCTATAATCTGAGGATTTCGGCACAGGGGTTCAAGACCTACGAACAGAAGCGAATCGTGCTTGAGGTCGGTAGCAACATTGCAGTGAACGCGGGCCTACAAGTTGGCAATGCTGACGTAAGCGTCGAAGTGCAGGCTGAGGGGATGGCCCTCCAAACGGAGGACTCATCTTTTAAGCAGACAGTCGATCAGTCCGATGTGCAGGAGATGCCTCTCAACGGCCGCCAGATGACGGCATTGATCACGCTCTCCGGGGCGTCCAGTCCGGCTCCAAACGGTGATTTCACAGGCAGCAAGTATTCTTATCAGACGATTGCAGTCTCAGTTGCCGGCGGAATGGGAAATACCACGGAATGGAAGCTTGACGGTGGAGACAACAACGATTACATGGGTAATGGAAACCTTCCATTTCCATTTCCGGATGCGGTGAGCCAATTCAGCGTAGAATCGACCGTGCTTGGAGCGCAGAGCGGAAGCACGCACTCTGGAGGTCTGGTCAACGTTGTTACGCGTTCTGGAACAAATCAATACCACGGCGAAGCATTCGAGTTCATCCGGAATAATTATCTCGACGCGGCAAATTTCTTTGCGACGTCACCAGATACTCTGCACCAGAATCAATTTGGCGGTACGATTGGCGGCCCGATCCTGAGGAACAAACTCTTTGCGTTCGCAGGATATCAGCGCACAATAGCTTACCAGGCAACAGCGACGACGCAAATGTACATCCCGACCGCGGCAAATCTCGCCGGTGACTGGTCCACCACGGATCCACCTCCAAATGCCACCGCGAACAACTGTGGTAGTCCTCAGCAGCTTTACGATCCCGTTACGGGAGTCGCAATCCCAGGCAACAAGTATGCCACTGCACCAACATATAATGCCCAGGCACTTGCCCTTTATAAGTATCTACCTGCGATTAGTTCCTCAATAGACGTATACGGCTGCGGTCTTGTGTCGTTTGCAGTCCCCTCACAAGTCTATGACAACCAGTTTGTCACAAGAATCGACTACGCCATTAACCGGAAACACAATTTGTATGCCAGGTATCTGATTGACGGCTACCAGGCACCATCGTTCTTCTCACCGTCCAATATCCTGATCACCTATCTTGCTCCGGGAAACTATGAGCGGGTGCAGACCGTAACACTCGGTGAATCGTGGACTGTCAATCCACGTCTCGTGAACTCATTCCACATTTCAGGTTCCAAGCGTGTCGACTTGCGGCAATCTGCGCCAGGCATCAACGCTAGCAATATTGGCATTACAGTGAGTACAACGGTTCCGACGGGACTGCAAATCTCAGCGTCCACATCGGGCAAGCACCACAGTTGGAGCGCCTACTGCGGAACTTGCTCTCCGGGCCATTTCAACGTGGACACCGAGGGAGTTTCGGACGACCTGACCTACATAAAGGGACTCAACCAGCTTGTCCTCGGTGGCGAATATATCCGTGTACAATTCGACGAAATTGCCGCATACGAGTCAAATGGCGTATTCAACTTTAACGGCGTCTACAGCGGCAGTGGACCGAACGGAGGCGCTATTGTCGGCGACTCTAATTTGGATTATCTAATGGGCGCGATGAGCAGCTTCACCCAAAGCAAGCAACAGCAGATCTTCTTGCGTGCCCCTGTTCCCAGTTTGTACGTTCAGGATACCTATCACGCAAACAAGAAGCTGACAGTCGTCGCTGGGATTCGCTGGTCGCCTGAATTCATGCCATTCGAGCACGATAATCGGGGAGCAGCATTCGATATGGCATCATACCTCGCGAATAGGACGAGCTCCATTTATCCGAACGCTCCATCGGGAGTTTTCTTCTACGGAGATCCTGGAGTTCCGCGGCCGTATACAAAGAGTTCGCCGCTGCAGTTCAATCCCAGCGTTGGCTTTTCGTGGGATCCTTTCGATAAGGGCAATACAGTTGTTCGCGGTGGGCTGCAATTGGCATATGACGAGGCCAACTTCTTCACTGCAGCTCATATGAACATTAACGCCCCGTATGATACTGCGAGCAGTCCGAACTCAAGCTCCCAGTTGTGCTTCAGTGAGCCTTGGCTGCTGGGCGGAACAGGAATGGGGTGTTCCCAAGTTGGCGGCACAAATACCAGCCCTTACCCCCAGCCAACGATTCCCACGCAAGCTCAAGCTGTCTTTCCCGCGCAAGGATCGTGGACTTTCGTGCCGCATCAATTCCACGTTTCAAACACTTTGCAATGGACGTTGAGCATTCAGCACGACTTTGCTCGGGGCTGGCAAGCCCAGGTTGACTACATCGGAAGCAAGACTTCCAACATGCCCATCGGCACTTCGCTTTCTCCCGCCATTTTCACGCCCGGAACCTGGGGCTCGGGCGGAACCGGCTGTGGGAGTGTGGTAACGACCGGCCCCGCAGCGAGCGCAGCAGGGACTCCTGGTGCGGTGGGGACTGCATGTTCCACAACCAAGAACCAGCAGGCGCGTTTTGCATTGACTGAGGCAAACCCGAGTCAGGGCAACCAGTTCCTTGGCGGAGCTGGTTCCTACTGGGTGAACGACATCGCCTGGGCAAACTACAATGGGATGGTGGCGACCCTCCAGCATAGACTCTCGTCCACATTCAGTCTGCTCACTAACTTCACATGGTCCAAATGCCTTGACGTTGCAGATGCGAATGGCGATATCAGCGGTGTGGCCGAAGAGAACCCATATAATCTCCATCTTGACTATGGCCGCTGCGGCTCGGATTACCGCAAGATCTTCAACGTAACCGCCGTCGCGAAGAGCGAATTCCATCTAAATCGAATCGCGAAATATGCAATTGATGATTGGGAGTTGGCGCCTCTGTTCCACATCTTGAGTGGTGCCCCCATCAATGTGACAGATGGCACTGATATCTCTCTTACTGATATTGGAAATGACCGGCCGAACGGCGTGCCGGGCGTTAATCCTATCAGTTTCGCGAAAATTGAGAAGCTAAGTTCCGTCGCCACTCGGTCGTATCTGAATCCAGCAGCATTTACATTTTCAAACGTTGCTTTGGGGAGCTACGGCAATCTCGGAAGAAACTCGATCAATGGTCCGATGAATTTCCAGTTCGATGCTCAAGTATCACGAATCTTCCCGCTGGGAGAGAAATTTTCATTGGATGCTCGACTTGAAGCATTTAACATTCTCAACCACCCGTCGTTCAGTAACCCGAGTTCCAGCAACCCATCTTCATCAACTTTTGGCGAAATCTCAACTACCAGCATTGCAGCCAGAGTATTTCAAGGGGCGGTCAAGGTGATCTTCTAACTGCGAAGGCCGCTCCAAAGTAGGCCAATTTCCATTGGCCACCATCCAGGAATGCGGCGCTTCCCGCCCAAACATTGCTCGCGGAATCAATCTCCTCAATTCGCAATGCGGATTGCATGTGGTGAGCTGATGCCGGATCAGCACACCAGTTGTGACGAGCTCGTCATGGCTTGCTGGAACGACAGGGGAGCGACACCACAATTTTCTTTCTGAAGCACCCGCCCCTTGCTTAAGACACGAAGATCATCACGGTTCACCCGTCTTCGCGTTCGCGAACATCGGGTGACCCGGTTTGACAGTTTGTGCGAGGGCTGGAGCTTGGGTGAATTTACGCCAGCTCTGGAGTTGGAGTTTTAACCCAAGTTCAACCCATCCACCAAACTCCTTCAGATTTCTATTGATTCCGCAAAACTATTTACGTCAACCAACCATACCTGCTAACTCTCTGATATTGCTTGATTTAAGAACTCATAACCCAAAGGTCGCTGGTTCAAATCCAGCCCCCCCCAACCATTTGAATCAACAACTTGTGAGTTGTTGGCCAGATCCCTCGAAGGACAGCTAGGGACAGATAAGCAAAGCCACCCGAAATCGGGTGGCTTTTTCATGCTCTAATCGGGCGCTGTCTGGCCAAAGGACTTCTCTGCTTCCTCACGTACAAACTCCACCAGGCGCAGCTGCGCCGCTCGCTTTGCTTCGAGAGGCAGCCCTTTATATAAGCACTGGGCCCTTCCGTTCACAGAAAATTAAAGAGATCTGCTTCATTCCTCAAGAAACGTCTTTACTGGACTGTAGAGGTCGTACTAGCATCCTGAGATGGTCACGGAGGTTGTTGAGTATGCCAGTTACCGTGAATGGCATGGCCCTCGAGTTTGCGCAGGGAGAGCGCCTGATCGATGTAATCAATCGCGCTGCCGGGAGCGCGATTGACGGGCACGACGCCAACCAGCTTCCGCAGGTTTGTTATCATCCGCAGCTCGGCCCGATTCAAACTTGCGATACCTGCATGGTGGAGGTCGACGGCAAGCTGGTGCGCGCCTGCTCGACCGGGGCCGTTGACGGTATGCGCGTGGAGACGCATTCGCCGCGGGCATTGTCGGCGCAGCGGGAGGCCTTCGACCGGATCCTGGGCAACCACATGCTCTATTGCACCGTGTGCGATAACAACAACGGCAATTGCACGGTCCATAACACCACGAAGCTTCTCGCCGTCGAACATCAGGAAATCCCCTACAAAAACAAGCCCTACGAAGTGGACATGAGCCATCCCTTTTACCGCTACGATCCGCAGCAGTGCATTCTTTGCGGGCGCTGCGTGGAAGCGTGCCAGAACCTGCAGGTGAACGAGACGCTCAGCATCCGATGGGAAGATGCACATCCGCGGGTGCTGTGGGATGGCGGCGTTCCCATTAACGAATCGAGCTGCGTTTCGTGCGGCCATTGCATCACGGTGTGCCCCTGCAATGCGCTGATGGAGAAGTCGATGCTGGGCGAAGCGGGCTACTTCACCGCGCTGCCCCAGCAGGCCCTCGACGGCATGATCGACATTGTGAAGGACGTGGAGCCGGAGGTGGGTTACGGCGGGATCATGAAGGTGTCGGAGATGGAAGCGCACATGCGTGAGTCCCGCATCAAGCGCACCAAGACGGTTTGCACCTATTGCGGCGTGGGCTGCAGCTTCGATGTCTGGACCAAGGATCGCCACATTCTGAAGGTGGAACCGGCGGAGGGTGCGGCGAACGGCGTCTCCACCTGCGTGAAGGGGAAGTTCGGGTGGGATTTCGTGAACAGCCCGGAACGGTTGACGAAGCCTCTGATTCGCGAAGGCAGTCGTTTTCGCGAGACAAGCTGGGATGAGGCGCTGGAGTTGGTGGCACGGCGCTTTGGCGAGATCAAGGCAAAGCACGGGCCGGACGCGCTGGCCTTCATCTCTTCGTCGAAGTGCACCAACGAAGAGAGTTATCTGATGCAGAAGCTGGCTCGGGGGGTGATCGGCACTAACAATATGGATAACTGCTCGCGCTACTGCCAGGCTCCGGCGACGGCTGGACTTTTCCGCACAGTCGGCTACGGCGGCGATTCCGGATCGATCTCCGACCTCGAACTGGCGGAGCTGGTCATTATTATCGGCAGCAATACGGCCGAGAGCCACCCGGTTCTGGCAACGCGTATCAAACGGTCACACAAGATGCGCGGTCAAAAGCTCATCGTCTCCGACCTGCGCGAAAACGAGATGGCCAAGCGCGCCGATGTTCACCTGCATCCGCGGCCCGGCACAGACCTGATCTGGCTTTCGGCGGTGACGAAATACATCTTCGAGCACGGCCTGGCGAAGCAGGAGTTCATCAGCAAATGGGTGAACGGCGCCAATGAATACTGCAAGAGCCTGGAACCCTTCACGCTCAAGATGGCGAGCGAACGCACCGGCCTGCCGGTAGAGACCATTGAGAAAGTGGCGCGCATGGTGGCCGAGGCAGGCAGTGTCTGCGTGTGCTGGGCCATGGGCGTGACGCAGCACGTGATGGGGTCGGACACCTCTACGGCGATCTCGAACCTGCTGTTGGCCACAGGCAATTACATGCGGCCGGGCACCGGCGCTTATCCGCTGCGCGGGCACAACAACGTGCAGGGAGCGAGCGATCACGGCGCCATGCCGAATTACTTCCCCGGATACCAGAAAGTGGACGATGCGGAGATTCGCGCCAAGTTCGAGAAGGCGTGGGGCGTGACGCTGCCGCCCAAACTTGGGCTCGACAACCACCTTATGATCGACGCCATACACGACGGCCGCCTGAAATGCATGTACATGTTCGGCGAGGAGATCAGCATGGTCGACTCCAACGCGAACTATGTAGCCGCCGCGCTGGAGAAGCTCGACTTCTTCGTGATGCAGGAGATTTTCTTTTCGCAGAGCTGTCGCTTTGCCGACGTGATTCTGCCGGCGAGCCCGAGCCTGGAGAAAGAAGGCACATTCACCAGCACGGAAAGGCGGATTCAGCGGCTCTATCACGTGATGGAGCCGTTAGGCGACAGCCGGCCGGACTGGGAGATCCTGATCGATGTCGCCAACCGGCTTGGCGCGCAGTGGAACTACAAGCATCCATCGGAGATTTATGAGGAGATTGCATCGCTCACTCCGCTGATGGCCGGCGTGACCTATGAGCGGCTGGAGGGATACAAAACGCTGCAGTGGCCGGTGGCGCCGGATGGCAGCGATCAGCCACTGCTGTACACCAAACAGTTCAAATCAGCGGATGGCAAGGCCACGTTCTATCCCGTGCCTTGGACCGAGCCCAGCGATCAACCCGACACCCAATTCGATCTTCACCTGAACAATGGCCGCTTGCTCGAGCACTTCCACGAAGGCAATATGACGTATCGCTCCGAGGGCATTCGCGAGAAGACTCCGTGCACATTTGTGGAGGTCTCGCCCGAACTGGCGAAGGAGCGCGGCATCGGCACGGGCGCGCTGCTCGAACTCAATTCGCGCTACGGCAAGGTCACCGTGCAGGCAGTGGTGACTTCGCGCGTGAGCGGCAAAGAGCTGTATATGCCGATGAACTCCGTCGAGGAACCGGTGAACCGCCTGACCAGCAGCCATACCGACAAGGCCACGCACACGCCCGCTTACAAGGAAACCTCAGTGCGCATGACTGTTTTGAAGCCGGACGGCGCGGACCCGCTGCCGCGTACCAACTCGCGCTACGGCACGCCCACGCCGCAAATGGGTGTAGAGGTGGAGCGCAAATGGGCGCGTGCGGACTACCGCGAGCCGGGGCAGAATAACGGCCACAACCTCGTCCAGATCAAGAACGCTGCTGCCGCGGAGGAGAGATAACCATGGCGCGACCGATCGCATTTGAAGTGACCCCGTACGATCCGCGCGAAGTGCTGCGCAAGCGGTTGGAAGCGGCGCCTGCGGAGCATGCCGAAGCGCTGCTTGAGAGTTACGAGTTGCTGCAGCAGTTGCACGAAACCGGAACCCTGCGTGTGCTAACCGGTGCGCTCGGCGCGGGCAACCAGATCATCGAAACCGCTGTGGACGCCGTGGGTTCCGGCCCGGCCGTCTGCGCCACGCGCAATGCCATCCTGCTGAGCAAGATGCTCGCAAGCATCAATCCGGAGATTCTGGAAGGCCTTGTGGCGGCGGTGAGCGAGACGCTGGGCAGTTACAAGAAGCCCGTCATTGAACCGCCCGGATTGTTCGCCTTGCTCAGCCAATTCCGGCACAAAGAGTTGCGCCGCAGCGTAGCGCTCATCAACCGTTTCCTTGAAAGCCTGGGCAATCAGATCAAGCTGCAGGGGGAGTCGGAGGATTGGCGATGCCGCCCCAACTCTTCCGCTGGAGAACGTCCATGAAAAATCGCTGGGCAATGGCAGTCGCAGGCTTCTTCATGCAAGTGGCTCTAGGTGCCGTGTACGCATGGAGTGTGTTCCGCAATCCACTCATCAAAAAGTTTGGATGGTCGGTCACCGATGTGACCCTTACCTTTACCATCTGCGTCTTTGTGCTGGGCGTGGCCGCATTTTTCGGCGGCTTGTGGCTCAACAAAAAGGGACCGCGCGTGGTGGCGCTCACCGGTGGATTCCTGTATGGGTTGGGCGTGTTTCTGGCCAGCTACACCAGCAGCCTCACGTGGCTCTATCTCACTTATGGCGTGATCGGCGGAATCGGCCTGGGGTTTGCCTACATTGTGCCGATCGCCGTGCTGGTGAAGTGGTTTCCCGACAAGCGCGGGCTTATTACCGGCATTGCCGTGGGCGGCTTCGGAGCCGGCGCGCTGGTGACGGCGCCCGTGGCTTCGCATTTCATTCAGTCTGTCGGGGTGCTCAGGACGTTCGCGTACCTGGGAATCGCTTATTTTGTCGTTACGATCATCACCGGCTACTTTATGCAGAATCCGCCGGAGGGTTATCGCCCCGAGGGCTGGACGCCCAGTGCAACGCAGAAGGCACAACGCGCGACGAAAGATTACACGCTGGGTGAGGCTCTATCCACCTGGCAGTGGTGGGCACTGTGGCTGGTGCTCTTCCTGAATGTAACAGCGGGCATTTCGCTCATCTCGCAGGAATCGCCGATGTTCCAGAAGATCTCCGCAGTCACGGCGGCGGTAGCTGCGGGCATGGTGGGCATTGTCAGCATCGGCAATGCGGCGGGCCGCATCTTCTGGGCCTGGGTCTCCGACGGTATTACGCGCCGCTGGACTTTCGTGGTGATGTTTCTGCTGCAGTTTGTCCTGTTCCTGATGCTGCCCTCGCTCGGCAATTATCAGATGATGACGACGGTTTCGTTTGTCATCCTCATGTGCTACGGCGGCGGCTTCGGTACCATGCCGGCCTTTGCCGCGGACTACTTTGGCAGCAGGAACGTTGGCCCCATCTACGGGCTAATGCTCACTGCATGGGGCATGGGGAGCGCCTTCGGCCCACTGCTCCTGGCCAACACGCTCAAATCCACCGGCAGCTATACCAGTGGCCTGCACATCATCGCGATCATCATGATCGTCTCCGTGGTTCTACCGATCCTGGTGCGCCCGCCGAAGCCACACCGAGCCGCGGCAGCTGCCGGACCATCACCGTCCGTTAGCGACCTTGCATAGCATGAAACGCGGTCGCGAATTTACCGATGAGACGCTTTGCCAGGTAATTCTCGAGGTGAGTCGATGCGATCGGTTGCAATAACGGGGTAATGGTCAGAAGGACATAATCCCCCGGCTGTATGGGTGACAGTCTCTGCCACAAGAGCTAAGTCGGTGTTACGGTGCAGGATCCAGTCGATACGCGGGCCGGCGATCCTGCCGAATCCGTGTAATGTGCTCTCGGGGCCCCGGCGCTCGCCCACGCGTCGTCTAGCGTTTCATATAGCAATTAAGATGCGTCGGCCCTGCAATTGCCATGTCTTCATTTTGAACCAGGCTTGGAGAGGTTAATCTCAAGGATTCGAATCCCCGCAGCTGACAAATCCACATGCCATTGAACCTCCCCGTCGGAGCTTCGAGTCGCAGGAACGGCGTTGCCGGTTTTGACGTCCTTCACACTGAAGGACGTCGAGCCCAGGCCCACCGCAGCGGGATCGAAACTAATCGTTCCGGAGTACGTTTGCTTTTCGTCGCAATTGGAAAGCGTAAGCCATACGGACGACCCATTCACCACCGGTACTGCCTCCAGCGATTGCGTTGAAGGATGAGCCGCCAAATACGGCTTGAGATACGATACCGCTTGATCCAGGCTCGTAAGAACCGGATGCTTTGCGGCGAATAGTTGGAGCGCAGGCAAATCGGCGCGCTCGTCGCCTAAGTCCACCACCGCGCGAAACTGCTGCAGGCTGACAACTCCATCAGCCACTTCCTGGTCGGTAATGAAGCGCGGCAGCACGTAATTGCTCCGCCAGAAATTTGTCAGCTGCTCATTAAGAGTTCCGAAAGCATCCAAATCCGTGCTGAGCGCGATCTTCCGGGTTGGGACCAGGACGGCCACAGGCTGTTCCAGCGTTTTCCCTTGGATGACCTTTGTAAGAGGGACATGCCAATCCTGATAGGCGGACCACGCTGCTGTCCAGCCGGGCCCTTTGGGTGAAGGCGGATAGATAAAGAAATCTTCGCCTACTTCGAACGGAGGCCCCAGCGCAATATGGCCCAGCCATTGCGGGATCTCAGGCAGCAGGCTCGTACTTTTGGGCGTCCATTCCTGGAGGAGCGGGACTTGATAGTCCCGGGCCAGATCCCCGAAGAGAAGGGCTATGCCAGATTCGTCCGCATCATCCTCGACGACAATTGCGTGATAGCGCTTGGCCACTCGGAAGAAGGTGTCCGGGTCGTTGCCCAGCACAGCAGGGCCCCCGCGCCCGCTAAGGCCGCCTCCCCAGTAGTAATACATCGGGGCATTCGTATGCGCGCGGACCAGGCGCGAGAGTTGATCGTAGGCCTGCTCGACGCTGAAATGACGGAATGCCTGGTAGACGGCGAACAGATCGTCCCCCGGCTTCGCGGCGGGGATTTCGGACCAGCTTTTATACGATGTATGCCAACGCCGGTTAAAGACGGCGAGCGTTGTATAAGTCCGGGGAAGCCACCGATGGAAGGCCTGCACATCCGCGGGGGCATAGCCGACCGGCCCGTGCATGTCGCCGCGATCGGGGCCCCACATCGCATCAAGCCATCCGTAATCGGCAAAAAGACCGCCGAATCCAGGTTGGGCCTTTGCGTGGTCGATGGTGTGAGCTACGTAATCGAAATACGCCTGCCGCGAAGCCTCATCCCACCAGGGAGGCTGCTGCGCTGTTTTTCCATCGCTTGACAGGTCGCGCGCCGTCAGCCAACTTGGAGGGTTTTTCTCCTGCTTCTCGGCCCATACGCTTTCCCAGAAGATTGGAATGAGCTTGATATGGGCTTCCGCCGTTCCCGCCAGATAGCTATCGAGGAGCTTGAAGTTGTATTGACCCTTCTGCGGCTCGATGTCGCCCCAATCCAAGTTGATTTCGACCCGGTTGATGCCGCTGTGCGCTATGGCGGCAAAGTCGGAGGCATCCCAGGGGACGTTGTTGGGCTTGGTGAAGTCGATTTGCACTGCCCAAATCGGGGTGCCGGAGGGAACCCTGGTTGTTCCTTCGCCCGCGAGAAGCGTGTCCGTGTTCTTGGCAACTCCAGAGAGGCCAAAGGCCGGACAAAGGCAGCTAACGACCAGGACGATCGCTGCTGAAACCTTTACGATTGGGTTCCGATTCGAACAACCACTCACCTCGCGCATGACCTTTCGCCTCCCGCCCCAGAATAAGTTTCGTGGTGCGATCCACACGAACATGTGCGGCCCTGTATCCCGGCCGCGGCAGCTCAAAAAGCGTCGCGTCGCCGGCTGCAGCTCCCAACGACGCAATTTGCCGGCGTAACGCAGCCTTCATTGCATGTTGGTTCATCCGATTATCCGCGCCAATAAGAGAGAAATTCTTTCGATCAGTTTGCGGCATTCTCGGACATGGATGGGGGAGCGTCTTCAGGAGCGCTGCCCCATTGTGTGTTTGGCGTATCCCCCATCTCTAAAACCAGGGTCGCACCATCCTCAATGTCCGCATGACGGAACCAGGGCTTGTCGAGGGGGTGTCCGTTCAAGGTAGCTGATTGGATGTACTTATTCCTCGCCGACACGTGATTCGCCACGATGGTGAAGTCTTTGCCATTCCCCATTCGGATCATGGTCTTCGCAAAGATCGGGCTGCCGATCTCGTACACCGGACTTCCGGGGCACACCGGATAGAATCCCATCGCGCTGAGGACGTACCAGGATGACGTAGCGCCGCCATCGTCGTCGCCCGGAATACCTAATGGACCGTCACCGTACCAGACGTCCATCAACTGGCGCACGCGTCTCTGCGTCTTCCACGGCTGTCCGGAAAAATCGTAGAGATAGGGAATGTGAAAGCTGGGTTCATTTCCCTGCGCATAAAGTCCCACGAGCCCTGTCGCATCAGGAAACTGTTGCAGGAAGTTATATTTTGAAGTACCGTATTGCTCCACGAACAACTGATCGAGTTTATTGTTGAATGCCTCGCGGCTTCCGAACAGGCGAATAAGTCCCTCAACATCGAACTGGACGCTGAACGTATAGGACCAGGAATCCATCTCCGTGAAATAGTCACGGCCTCCCTGCCCGCCGCCTAACTTCGGATCGAAGGGCTCAACCCACTTACCGTCAGCGCTTTTGGGCGCCATAAATCCAATGTCCGGATTGAAGATGTTCTGGTAGTTATGCGCCAGCTTTGTGAAATAGGAGGCATCCGCCTGCTTGCCTAGCGCTTTGGCAAGCTGCGCGACACTCCAGTCGTCGTAGCTGTTCTCGAGAGTGACGGAAACGGCCTGACGGCGCTCCGGGGTTACCTCCGGCACCGTTTCCTTTTCCCCCCAGGCCAGCGACGGGAAAAATCCTTTGTCGAAATACACGCGATCCAGAGGCGTCCATGGAGCGCGGCTCCACGGCAGTAATGTGGTTTCGCTGGCATTCTTCCGGATACCGGCATAAGCCTCTTCGACATCGAAGTCACGGTAGCCCTTCGCGTACATATCCAGGATGAATTCCGCCGCGTGATGGCCGATCATAACCGCCTGCTCTCCCGCGGCGGAAGGAAATGAAGGCATCCAACCGCTCTGCTGGTACATGCGGATATAGGAGCGGACCACATCCTCCTGCTGCCGGGCATTGAGTAGTGTCTGCAGGGGGTGCTCCGAACGAAAGGTGTCCCACAGGCCGTCATCCACATAGAAATCATGTCCATCGGCTTCATGCACCTTATTGTCATAACCGCTAAAATACTTGCCGTCCTCCGTGATGTCGGTCGTGCGCAGGAGCGATCGGTAAAGAGCGGTATAGAAGATCGTCTGCTGCTTCTCGGTTCCACCCACTGTCTGAATCGCGCCCAAGGTCTGATTCCAGAGATCGCGTGTCCCGGCTTTGAGGCGATCGAAATCCCAGTCTGGGATTTGCTGTTCGAGGTTGCGGTGTGCCTGCTCAGTACTGATATAGGAAATACCGACGCGCACCCCAATTACATCGCCAGCCGTAGTGGCCCAATCAGATACAAACCCGATGTCGTTGCCTTCTTGTTTTGGTGTGGTTGTCAGTTGGCCGTTTTGCCAAGTCTGCCAGGAACCCAGAGGACGGGAGAACTCAACATAGAAGTATTCTCGGGCGCCATCATTCGCGCTCGCGAGCTTTGCCACGTCGCCGCCCACTCGTTCGCTGCCCTCGACCGCGTCCGGCGCAACAACGGCAATCTCCGCATCGTCTTCGAGACTGAGCACAAGATGGCCGTGAAGGTTAGCGGGAAAGGTAAAGCGATAATAGGCCGCGTCTCGCGCCGCCGTCAGTTCGGCTTTGATTCCCCAGCTCTGCAGATCCGCTTCGTAATAGTAAGGCGTCGCCGTTTCGAAATCATGATCGAAGTTCGACGCATACTCCGCTGGATGAGTCCCGGCCGCACCCACTGAGGCCATCAGAAGCGCCGGTCCGGCTGGAAATCCGTAGATCTTATCGGCCAGATAGCGGTCAGTGATGTCCGGCGTCGTGATCGGATATAGACGGGCCATGCCATGCGGATATTGGACATAGGGGATGGTCGCCGTGAGTAACTGGCCGATGCCCCCGATATTGGGGTCCACATAATCCACTGGCACCTTCGGCAACTGCGCTGCGGCTCCAAAAGCATAGCCGCCCAGAATGGCCAACAAGGCCATAATCCTTGCACTCTTCATTGTCAGCTCATCCTACTTGCATTTTTGCTCGACTGCGTTAGAAACAAACATTGGTTTTGTCGTCGTAATGTTTACGACTTTTGATCAAATCTCGCGAATCTCGCCTTCAAATTTGCCTGCGAGGATCCGCCAGCCAAACCGAGCATTCCCTGCCTTCGATTGCCTACTTTTTTTCCGCGTTCCACACTTCAACTGGGGGACTCGAAAGTTTACAGTTCTTGTTTCCCCTGGGTAGAGGTGATTTCGGGAGAAGCCTTTTAGCGCGCGGACCGGAGTCCTGACCCTCGCGGCATCCTTCTGCAGATCGAACTGAGCCGCATCGGTGGCGTCCGAATGTTTGCTCATCGACTCCGTAGCTCCGGACTGCACGTCCAACTGCCGGAACTTTTCCTTCAGTGGCATGCGGTCCATCAGCTCGTCGATGCGTTTCTCGACAGGCCCGCCCGCTTGCTTGTAGAACTGTGGAGCATCGGGGATGCGGTGGCTCTGGGGCGCAATGGCGTGAAAAGGCCGTCGCTGAAAAACAGGCCGGGCGCCGACTCCCTCTACCAGCGGCCCACGTCTTCCAGCGGATACCAAAATCTGCTGTGCACTAAATCCCGAAATGGCTTCCTTCACCTGACCCAAGGCTTCCTTGTCCAGACTGCCGAGCTTTTGGAACCGCTTTCTGTGCGGCAAACTTCCGGACCAAAGTGATTACGCTATAGGAATCGCCGCGCGCTCGCAACGTTAGCTGAGTCCTAACGTTGCCCGCATCTCCATGAAATATACGGTCTTCGCCAAGCGGCCAGAAGCTAACAGTAGGTACGGCAAAACAATCAGCCGGCCGTGCCCTGCACAATCACTGGCCGTGAAGCCGCGCCACTATGGATATGCCTTTTCTTCGCTAAAGAGTCGGAGTATTCCAAATGATGGTATAAACGAAGACCAGAGGGTGTTCCAACGTCCAGATGGGCCGATAAAATTGCACCTGTTGACGGGAAGGTGATCCCTAGGTGTGTTCGTAAAAGCCCTGCAGCGAGTCTTTTGGACTTGAAGTGAGCTAGACGGGGGCGATCCCGAGGTTTGATCGGATTGAGGCGGCGTTTCTAAGATGCAATCCCTGGACCCAATCAACATACGAGAAGCGGAAATCCTAAGGATCTCAGAATCTAAGAAAGATCTTGCCGCACTTCTGCAACACCTCAAAGAAATTCTTGAGGGCCCGGCATTCAAAGGCCGCCATAGGAGCGCACAGTTCCTAAAATATATAGTCGAGCAATCCATCGCCGGCAAGTTCGATTTGCTGAAAGAGCGCATGATTGGTGTCGAACTATTTGGACGAAACCCAACTTACGACACCGGGGAAGACGCAATCGTTAGAGTTACGGCTAGCGATGTACGGAAACGTCTTCTGCAACACTATGGAAGAAGCGGAACGTCCTGCGATTTCAGGCTCAGCCTCCCCTCAGGGTCGTACATTCCCGAGATCATTCGCGAGCACGAAAATGAGGTGGGCGCTTTCGGCGCGGCGACGCTCCACCATGCGAGCGGTGCCCCTGCATACGATTCCCCTTTCCCTGACGATGTTGCCTCCGCACACGCGGCGCAACAGGCCCCCGCACCGGCTTCACCACCTGTCTCTCAACTGGAAATCGCTCCAGTTCAAAGACCGTGGAAGCGCCCATGGCTGATCCTCGGTCTTGTCCTCGTGGCACTCAATCTCGCTTGCTGGGCCCCCTCCTGGAGCCGTTCTTCGCGAAGGCCATTGGCGCCTGCCCCCATTCTTCCCTGGTCGGCACTTTTCAGCTCGTCGCACGTCGTCCATTTGATCACCAGCGACCCGAGCATTGTCGCGATTCAAACGATCATGGGAAACAGACTCTCCGTTTCTGATTATGCCAACCGCGAATACATACCCGAGCCAAATAATCTGACTCCAGAGGAAATTCGCTTTTGCCATTTGATCTTACGGGAGGACGACTCCGCGGCCGGAGTAGACCCTCCAATCGCGGCAAGTATTTCGGCGGTGGCTCAAGCCAACTCATCGACAATTGACGTACGCGCTGCCAGAAGCATTCAGCTCGCCGACCTGAAGACGGACGAGAACTTTGTTTTCATTGGAAGTCCGCGATCGAATCCATGGTCTGCACTCTTCAGCAACGAATTGGACTTCAGGTTCATTTTTGATAAAGCCACCAACCAAGAAGTTATTCAGAATGCTCGCCCCCATCAGGGCGAATTGCCTGCGTACGTTCCAACGGCGTTGGGTTGGGCCACGGGTCGATCATTTGCTATCGTAGCTTTCGTTCAGAATCTCGACCAGAACGGGCAGGTTCTAATTTTAGCGGGGGCAAATGGCGAAGGGACCGAAGCTGCGGGGCGACTAGTGACCGATCCACATCGCCTTTCGGATGCATTACACGGGTGTGGGATCCAGCCCGACGGACCGCTCAAACATTTTGAGATCCTTCTCAGTGTGAGTACGATGGCAGGGTCCCCGACGAACGTCAATGTTGTTGCATGTCATGCTCTTTGACCTTGCTCTCAGAATGCATATCTTTCGGCTCTTTGCAGGCCTCCGAAGACATTGCGGTGATTCGCTTCCCGGACTCGTCAACCCGCGCTCTACTCTTTGGGCTCCTCAACATTCATGATCTGATCTACGGCGGGATGCTCGAGTCGCTGCACAATTCCGCTTGGCCAGCGAATCTCCACGTAGTCGATCTTTGTCTCCACGCCAAGACCAAAGTGCGCGCGGCGATCGCTCGACGACATGAACCCGACACTGGTAGTCACGTGATTGTAGAGCGTCCTGCCCGATCCTGTGGTCACCTTGATGGTGGCGCCAATCCCGTCGCGATTGCTCTTGTGTCCGCGTAGATTGAACATGATCCAGTGATTCTTGACCAATGCATTATTCATCATGATGCGTGGCTTCTGGCCAAGCGAAGTCACGACCAGATCCATGAAGCCATCATTGTTTAAATCGACAAACGCCGAGCCGCGCTGGTAGCCGGCAACAGCGAAATCCGGCCCCATTTGTTCGGTGACATCGCGAAAGATCCTGCCGTCTTCATTCTCGAACATGGTGTCGCGTTGCCTGGAAGTCGCGGAGAGGTTGTCCACGTCTCCATTTGCGGAGTAGATATCCTTCCAACCGTCGTTGTTGTAGTCAATGAACCCTATGCTCCATCCCGAAATATTTCGGGAGAGCGGGCCCAGTTTCGTCGACCAGGTTATTTCATTGAATGACTTTCCGCCTTTGTTTCTAAAAAGAGCGAAAACCTGTCCAGCCAGATCGTTGTAGAGAATGTCGACCCCGCCGTCATTGTCGAAATCCTTGGCATCCGAGCCCATGCCCGATACAGAATCTCCCTCGTCGTTGTAGGCCACACCATAGTCGAGGCTACTTTCCTTGAATGTTCCATTGCCCTGATTGATAAAGAGGAAATTGGGCTCGGTGTCGTTAGCGATGAAGATGTCCATCAAACCATCGCCGTTGAAATCCGCAATCGAGATGCCCATTCCTTTGCCCAGCGATTTCCCAATGCCGCTTGCTTCAGTGACGTCCTCAAAGCGGCCATGGCCAAGACTGCGATAGAGTCTCGACGCGACGCTTTTGTAGATCGTCGGGCTGCAATACTCCTCGCGCGCGGCGTCCAGGAAGCACTGCTTGTCGGTCTGCGGAGTCCAGGTTGTGTAATTGGTAACGATCAAGTCCAGCAGCCCGTCATTGTCGTAGTCAAACCAGGCCGCTCCTACGCTGAGCACATTCTCCGGTTTGTATTCGAGTCCCGACCCGGCGGTCACATCCGTAAACGTCCCATCGCCATTGTTATGGTAAAGCGCATTCCTGCCCGCATTGCAGATGAAGAGGTCTTCGTGGCCGTCGTTGTCGTAGTCCGCAGCGGCAACACCGAAACAGTAGCCGAGGCCCGCTCCGGTCAGGCCAGCCTTGGCGGTCACATCCTCAAACGTCCCATCGCCGTTGTTGCGCAGCAGACAGTTGTAATAAGCGGGCGAGGTCTTCTCCAACTCCGGCAGCTTGGCGCCGTTGGTAAAAAACAGGTCCATGAGCCCGTCATTGTTATAGTCAATAGCCGCAACTCCTCCGCACATCGGCTGCGGAAAATACTTTCTGCCTGTGAAATCGTTGTCGGTCCGGTAGCCAATCTGCGAGCTGTCGGCGACATTGGTGAACCAACAAGAAGCGGCCTTTGACGGATCAAATTCCAGCGTTCGGCCATCGAGTTGCGTTGCTGTGTCAGGCGATTGCTCCGGGGTGGGACGCGAACGCGCAGCGTCCAGCGACGGCCCCGCTTCGTATGCCATACCTTGGGGCGCGGCTCGCCGGACGGCCAAGCCGGTCAGGCAAGCCACAATCGAAGTCAAGAAACATCGGCGATTCTTATCTAACATCCCTTTAATCCGCTCCCGAAAGGCCCGTCTCCACCATCCATACAGCACGAATACTTCCGCTCAGCCTACACCGTGGCCTTTATTCCGGCTCCGTTCATCGGACAGATTAATGAGGCACAACTTACCTGGGTGCTGTCTGCTGAGCGGCTTTGAATTTCTCCAAATGAGCCTTGGCCAAATCAGGTTGATCCAACTTCCGATAAAGATTTGCCAGGAGAAAATGAATCTGGGCATCGGTGGTGTCGATCTCCCGCAGAGTCAGGGCCCGTTCTCCTTCGAGTGCGGCATTCTTGAAATCTCCCTTATGGTCAAATCCCTTGGCCAACTCATAGTGCGCTTCGCGGGACTTGGGGTCGATCTCGATTGCCTGTCGATCTTTTTCAATGCTGTCTTGGGTCCGTCCCAGTGAAAGCAGGAGCCTGCCGTCCGCGACGAGAACCTCTGCTCTTAGTATCGACTTCTCCGGAGACAAATCCTCCGCTCGCTGGTAGAGTTCCGACGCTTTGGTCGCATCTCCCCGAGCTTCGTAGGTCATGGCAAGATAGAACACGGGCAGGGGACTCTTCGGTGCGAGCGTCTGGGCCGCCTGAAGCGGTGAGATCGCCAAGTTGAAATAGTTTTCTGAGTAGAAAAGCGCCCCGAGATAGAACTGCGCCTCCTCGGATGTTGGATCGACCGTAATCGCGGTGATCAGGCAGCTCTTGGCTACATCTGGACGTTTCGCAAAGGTGGCCAACCGAGCCTTTAGGACCAGGGCCGGAACCATGTTGGGGTTCTCGTGCAGGGCGGAATCGACTTCGCTGACGGCTGCGGAAAATTTCCGTTGGTCAAATTCCTGTTTTGCCTTCTCGTAATGTAGCGTCGGGCCGACTGCGAGTTGGAGTCCGAGAAGCCAGATCATAGAAGTTTGCCCGAGGCGCCAAAGACTAGCACGTCAGCACGGACATGTTCGAGGGCCGGCCCAGCGATCCTGGCCCCAGCTACAAGTCCGGTACGATTCAGTCCGGTACGATTCAGTCCGATCCGATGATGTGCTTTGCCAACGGCATTTTGAAAGATCACGGAAGTACCCTGGACGATTCGGCCTTTTGAGGGCGGCCACTTTCTACGATCGTCAAGATCTGATCGGCCGTCACATTTTCGAGCACTTGTTTCACACCCGTGGGCCACGCGAGCTCAATTCGGTCCACGACGCTCGCGTTCCCCAATCCGAAATACACACGCTTATCGCTGGATGAGTTGTAGCCGACGGCAGTCGTAGCCTCATTGTACTGAACGCCATTCGCGCTCGTTATCTTCACCTTTGTTCCCAACCCATCGCGGTTATCGGCCACGCCCACGAGCTTTAAGATGATCCAATGATTATGATTCGGAGATCGGTTCATGAGCAACTGGGGCGATCCGTTCAGGACGGTAACCACAATATCGATCTTCCCGTCGTTGTTCAAATCACCGAATGCCGCGCCACGGTGTGCGGCCGGAATGGAAAAGCTCGCTCCCGCCTGAGCACTCACATCCTTGAACACCATGTTGCCAAGATTGCGATAGAGACCATTGGGAAGCGGATAAGGCTTATGATTCACCTCCATCGAATTGTCCAGAATGGCAGAGCCTGCAACAAAAATATCCTTATTCCCGTCGTTATCGAAATCGAAGATTCCAGTTCCCCAGGCCGTTAAGCGGGTGGTCATTGCGGCCAGACCAGCCATGTCTGTAACATCTTCAAATTGGTCATTCCCCAGATTACGGTAGAGAGGAAAGGTATCGCCGTACATCGCGGCGTGAAAGATATCCGGCTTGCCGTCATTGTCGATATCGCGAAAGTCAGTCCCCATACCCGCAACGGTCTTGCCGTTTTCGTTGTAGGCTACGCCAGCCAGCAACGCAACGTCGGTAAATGTACCATCTCCGTTGTTATGCAACAGGAAATTCGGGAAGGTGTCGTTGGAAACAAAAATATCGGTGAATCCATCGTCATCATAATCTGCAAACGCGACGCCCATGCCCTTGCCTACATATCGGGAAATATGGGACCGCTGCGAAACGTCGGTGAATGTGCCATCCCCGTTGTTCCGATACAAGAGATTCGGCGTTCCGCGATACTCGTTGGGAGAACAATAGTCAACGATGCCGTCGGTCTGACAACTATGGGCCGTAGCAATCGGATAATCCAGGTAGTTCACGACAAAGAGATCGAGTAACCCGTCATTGTTATAGTCAAGCCATCCTGCTGCGACCGACCAGGGCTTGCTCCGTCCCAGAACAACACCGCTGACTCCGGCTTGCTCTGTTACATCCGTAAAGGTCCCGTTTCCATTGTTATGAAAGAGTTGATTCCGGTTAAATCCCGTTACATAGAGATCCACAAAGCCATCATTGTCATAGTCACCCGCCGCTACGCCCATGGAGTATCCAACACCGGCTAAGCCTGCCTGTTCGGTGACATCGGTGAAGGTTCCGTCTCCGTTATTGCGAAACAGTCGGTTGTAGAAGCTGGGGTTGCCCTTTTCTAACGAGGAGATCTCTGCTCCGTTAGTAAGAAAGATGTCCAGCAGCCCATCATTGTTGTAGTCGAAGAGCGCAACACCGCCCGTCATGGTCTCGATGGAGTAGCGTTGGGGACTGACACTGTTCTTCAGTACGAAATGTATCTTTGACGCGTCAATTGTGTTCTCGAAAATAATTGGCCCATCGGCGGATTGATTCGCGGAGGATCGGCTTGATACAGACCCGTAATGTCGATCTGTGACCCCGATGCCGCCGGCTCTCTGTTCGATTCCCATGCCGAATGACAAGGTACGGAAATTCAGAATTCCGGCACTGAAAGCAGCCAATCGGGTTACGAAATCACGTCGCGTAATCTTCAACTTCATGGGATGCCGATGGTGCTGCTTGCGGTTCGCAAGAACACTCCTTAAGGAACCTATGAGTAAGTCTCTGTTTTGAAGGGTACTGGCTTAAGCCCCTGAGCATGTGCGAACCACTTGTTCAGATCCTACTTAAAGATAACAGGCCAGATAGCTTCACCTGGCCTGTTCGTTGGAGTTTCAGTTAGGTTTGAAGGTTAGAACTGAAGTCTTGCCACAATCTCGCCACTTCTCGGAGCAAAGTTTCCGCCTGCGCCGGAGATATTACCTCCGAAGACCCCGAAGAGTTGGGAACCAGATCCGCTAGCAAAAGGATTGGACGCATTTGGGAAACCTGGATATGCCCAGCGGTTAAAGACATTGAAGAAATCCGCTCGAAGCGAGAACCTTAGCTCCTCCTTGATTGGGATCACCTTGCCAAAACCCAACTGTTCGCTGGGATATCTTGGGGCACGGAAGTCCCCGTAGTAGGGCTTGGAGTTGGCGTAGGTCCCGGGGGCAGGATTCGCCCACGCGGCCGGGTTAAGAAATTGCGTGTTGTCGGTCCAGTTGCGGTGGTTATTGAGGCTATGCAAGAAGAGTGGCTGGCCCGAAACACGGTTCGCCCAAACTCCACTGCCGAATGTCACCGAAGTCAAAGTGCTCGTCGCATTCGGTGTTTGCATCGGAAAACCGCTCTGGTAATGGAAGATGCCGTCGGCGGTCCAGCCGGAAAGCAGTGAGCGAGTCAAGCCGCCATGCTCAAAGCCAAATTTTGGCACCTCGTAATTGAAGTAGAAATTGAGCATATCCGGTTGGTCGATGCCCTCGTAGGATTTCTGGCTCTTGGGCGAGCGGGAGGGATCCTGAATAGGTATATTCGTGGTGTAAGTCCCGGTGCTGGAGACTGTACCCAGATTCTTCGACCACGAGTAACCGAGGCCGCCCGAAAGGCCGTAGCTGAGGCGCTTGGTGACCTTGATTTGGAGCGCGTCGTACCACCAATTGCCGTCGTGTTCATACATGTCGTTGATGTTGCCGAATTGCGGGAATGGCCGTAATGCCTGAGCGAGGGTGGCATTTGACGGGAAGGTGGAGTACGGCGCCGTGAAGCCCGCCGCCGCCACGGAGGGGGAAGAGATCGGCTGAGTCAGCAGGGCGAAGTCGGTTGGGTTGGTAACGTCTAAATGGTATTTCTGCGAGAGAACCGTTGGACTGAGGTAATTTGTAGTATTCGTCAGGCCGTCGGAATTGAGCCAAACACCACGAATGTTGATGAAGGATGCGTTGACCGACAGATTCCTGGCGATCTCGCGCTCAAAGCCAGCGGTTGTTTGCGCAAAACGCGGCGTACGACCATTGTTTGGAACAATGAAGGGTGGGGGCGAGTTGGTTTGACCAATATTCGGGTAAGCGCCAGGGTTGAAATTGGTGGCGGTCAAAGCGGACGAGGTGTACGGTACGCCATTGGAAAACTGGCCGGCGGCAATGCCATAGGAAGGGCTGGTCAGGAACACCTGGTTAAAGCCAAATCCCTGGTTGCTATAGATCTCTTCGTTCATGAAGAGTTGCGGGCCAGAGTAAAATCCGGTCCCCGCATGGATCACAGTCTTTGCATCCAGTTGATAACTGAACCCGATGCGCGGCTGAATCATCCAGGGATAGAACTTCTCGAAGATGCAGTTGCAACGCCCTGTCCCGTAGCCCTCGTATTCGGTCCCACCGAGCAGGCCGCCAGCGGATGGATTAGCGACGGTCGGACTAAATTGGGTTTCCCGGTCATGCTGTTCGTGTTGCATCTGCTCCAAGTCCCAACGCAGTCCGTAGTTGAGGGTAATTTTGCGTGTAAGCTTCCAAGTGTCCTGCGCGTAAAACCCGCTCTCTATGCGGTGAAACCATTGAATGTTGTCGTTTCCGATGCTTGCGCCATTCAACTGGCCGAGAGCGAAGCTTGCGAAGCCATCGCCGAGGCTAGCCCCATAGAGGTTTTGGCCTGCTTCGGACGGTTCAGAGGTCTCACTGGGATCGAAGCCGTAGTTTCCGGCCGACAGGTCGTCGTGGGTGCCAAACAGCTGATGGCGGATATCCCCGCCAAATTCGAAAGTATGGCGGCCGTGGACCCAGATCGCGGATTCAGTGTTGTAGTAATTATCGTCAATAAACGGAGCGTTGTTATTTCCCATCTGAGGAACGCTCGTATGGTTGGTGGTGAGTCCATAGATGATCGGGAAGGTGTTGGCGGCGCCGCCGGGCATATTTGCCGCCGTGTTGAGCCCAAGCGTAGACGCCTTGAAGTCCTGCACAAACGCATCCTGGAGGGCATCGTGGCGGGTGAAGTCAAAGCCGGCGTGAAGCACCAGATTCGGCGTCGCCGTATAGTCCGCATTGAGATACAACTGCGGGGCGGGGGTGATGTTCCAGCGGGTCTGGGCTGCTACGCCGTTAATGCCATCATCCGCATTGTCCTTGTCTCCATACTCGGCGATGTAATAGCCCGAAAGGTGCCACTTCTGACCAATATAGTGATCGATTTTGATGCTCGTCAGGTACTGGTATTTGTTGTTCGGCTCCAAATTGGGGTAGTTGTTGTTCAGCGCGTTGGCAGTGGCGCCCAACGGAGTAGGCAAGTAATTAAGTACCTGCTGCGCCACCGGATCCCAGGTGCCGGGCGCACCGATAAAGTTGGTAGGTACACCCGTCCCGCCTGAGCCCGTACCAAATCCGTCGCGGACTATCGCGGTCGAGCCAGCGTTCGGGCCAGCCGTGCAGGTCACCGATCTGGTCGTCGCCGGGTTGAAAACCTCGCCGTTGTACAATTGACGGCCGAGGCAGTCCACAACCGGATTTCCGTTGTTATCCTTGATGGGACCAAGCAAGTTTGCGCTCAGATCGCCATTGCGATAGGCCGTTGTGGGGACTGTAATGGTTCCGTCGTTGAGGGTTTGCGTGTTGTGGTACTCCTCGTAGCCGAAGAAGAAGAAGGTCTTGTCGTGGCCATTGTAGAGGTGAGGAATCACCACCGGTCCACCGAACGAGCCGCCGAAATCAAGCTCCCGCTGCACGGGGTTATAGTTCTGGCCGAGAACGGTATAGTTGAAAGGCTGTCCGGCATCCAGGTCCTCATTTTCGAGGTAGTTGAAGGCCGTCCCGTGCAGCTTGTTGGTGCCGGATTTCGAGGTGTAGTTGAAGATTCCGCCCCCGGCCTGACCATATTGAGCGGAATAGTCGTTCACCAGCAAGGATTCTGAGCCCAGCGATTCGACTGAGGGCTGCTGCTCATCGGAGATGGCGCCCTTGACCGCCGAAGTGTCGTCCAGGCCGTCCATAAAGACGCGGTAGGTTGTCGCCGGCGAGCCGCTTATATGGACATCGTTCCATCCGCCCGAGATAGTTCCCGGCACCAATGCGGCAAAGCCCATCGGGTCGCGTATGGCTCCGACGCCGTTGATATTGATCGGCAGCTCATTCAGGTCCCTGGTGGTGACCTCGACATTGTTCTGGGCGCTATCGGTTTGGAGCAGAGGAGCATTCGCCGTAACGGTGATCGACGCCGAGGCCTCTCCCACAGACAGTTGGAGATCGACAGTCGCCGTCTCTCCGACCGAAACCGTGATCCCCTGGCGGATCAGCTTCTTGAAGCCCGGCGCCGCCACGGTGACAGAGTACTCGCCCGCGTCCAGTTCCGGGATCGTATAGGCTCCCGCGCCAGTCGTAACGGTAGAGCTCTGCGTGCCCGTCGCGATATTGGTGACGGTCACCCGAGCCCCGGATATTGCGGAGCCCGATGGATCGGTGGCAATTCCTGAAATAGTGCCGCGATCGAGCTGTGCAAAGCACAACACGCTCGTGCAGCCTAGAACGATAAGCATCAGACTCAAATTGATAAACTTGAGCCAACTTCTTTTTTGCGTTTTTTGCGTCATTTGGCGCTCCTTGGGCACTCATGAAGTGCAGAGTGAGTGGTGGTGGAGATTGAAGTGAAGCGAGAGGCGGTAGCGATTGTATCGCTCATCGGAGGTAAATGCTTCCCGTGCCGTCGAATCGAGCCCAGACGCTGACGCGGTTCCACATAGCACGTTCGCACTTTCCTCACATCATCTGAACCATTTCCGACCTCACACTCCCTCCTTCGGAAATCGAACAATGAGAATTGGTCATTGCGCTGATCGTCTTTGCGGAAAGCTTGGTTTTCCGCAGGGCATTTTCAACTGATAGAGCACTCGTTCAGCTGACTTCCAAATGCGACTATCACTCTAGGTATCAAATGCCTGTTCTCGCAACGTTAGAATGCGCCCCTAACCTATCCGCATCTCACTGAAAATACGCCACAAACATCCTCTGCATAGGATTAACAGTAGTGACACTGTTAACTATCTGCTGAAGACGAAGGTTTGTTGAGCATCGATCTGGGACGGGATCGGTGTTCTCGTCTTTGCCTGGTGAGAACACGGCCGCATCTGAGTCACAGTTAGCCGAGGTAGTGTCCGGCAATGGGTCGTGTTGTGCCGGGCGGCGATTCCAACAGCGTCACTATTGCGGTCTCGGCTTTTCCGACTGTTACCACTCTCGTTTGACCGGCGTCTATATCACGCCGGCCAAACGGCAGCATTGAGAGCGACCGTCTCGGCTCCCGCGGGTGGGACGAGTAATCGACATCAGCAGTGCGAAGCGGCCAAAAGTGATGATGATGGAGTGCGCTGCTAGTGGAATCCATCACTTCCCGAGCTGCCCGCTGGGAAAGATTCCGAGCTGTGCGGGGCCGAGTTTTTTGGCCGATGTGGCAGGTATACCGGAGATGGCTTCGAAACGCTGCTCGGCCACCGGGGCATCGTGGGGCTCGACGAGATAATTGATGCCGACGCGAGCATGAAACCTGAGCACGTCGCCGGTGGCAGCTTCGAGGACCTTGGTGCCGGCTTTGCCGGACGCGACGTCAACGGCCTTGCCCGGCCAGGGGTTGCGCAGCGTGATGGGCTGGTCGATACCGGATTCAAGCACGACGGTTGTGGGCACGCCGTTCCTCACCTGCACGTCGACCTTGGTTTTTCCGCGTACCCAAACGCTGCCGTCAAAGTCCCAGCCGGTGGGGATGGCCGGCGCGATGCGAATAAGGCCGTCGTAGTCCTGCACCAGCGCTTCCTGGATGGCGTCGGCAGCAACGCCGCTCTGCTCCACGTAGAACTCAGTGGTGCGCGGCGGAGGCGGAGCCGCATTACGGTGGCGCTCGCAGCCGGTAAAGCCGTTCACGCAACGCGCGGAGTTCTCCGTGCTGCGCAGCAATGCCGCGCCGACTTCGTCGCCCATATCGAGGCGCGCCGCCTGAATGGGATCGAAGCTCCAACTGCCTCCGCGGGCAAACAGCCGATGCACATAGGAACGCTGGGCCAGAGCGAAGAGCGGAGACTGGTCACCGATGAGATCGTAAGGCCAGACGGGCTCAAGGCCGATGTTCTCGCCGTTGTGATTCGTGGCTCCGGGCAGATACGATTCGGCGATCATGTCGCGACCTTCGGCATCGGCGGAGGGCGGCAGCAAGGTGAAGGGGCCGGTAAACTGCGTGCGCGGAAAGAGCGGAATCCTGGGCAGAGCCGCCTGTAACTGGCGCGCGAGATCGGCATCCTCGCCCATCAGCTTGGCAGCCTGGATGGCCACAGGATAGAGGGCCTTTGCGGCGGCGATGTCGGTAGTCGGATCGGTGACGTCCCACTGGGTCTCATGTGCGTTGGACGGGCTGGTGTGGAGGAGGCCGTCGGGGCCGAGTTTCTGGTAGGAGAGCAGGAAGCGCGCGGAGGCGGCAATCACCGGGTAATTAGCGGCGAGAAAGCTTCGGTCGTGGGTGGCGAGATACTGCTGCCAGATCCAGAGCGAAACTTCAGCGCCTGTGGTGAGGGTGCGCGAGTTGTAGTAGGGCGGGAAGGTTAGATCGCAATCGCGGCCAATCTTGCCGGGAATCTTGGTCGTATCCCAACTGGACTCGTACTCGATGCCGGGGCCGTTGAAGCGCATGGTTTCTGCAATGCAGGCACCGGGCCGGCCGCCCATGTAGGTTTGTGTCCACTTCTCGATGGTGGGAAGATTCTCACGATAGAGATTGAAATAGGGCGCATTCAGCTCGGAGACGCCCGCGCCAATGTTGGCGGCCACCTGCATGCGGAGATTCCAATGCCAGAAGGCGGAGGACGCCCAGCGATGATAGTCGCGCGCTGAAGACAGCAGATCGGCGACGCCGGCCTGCGAGCCCGGGTACTCAGCGCCTTTCTCAGCGGCTGCGGCAAAGAGATAGATGTTGCGCAGGTTTTCAAGGTACTCACCGGCGCCGTCCTTCGATGTAATCCGGATCATGGCGGCGTGGTTCCAATAGGCGCGCCACCAGTCCTTGTGAGTGGAGGCGGAGCCGGGCAGTAGCGCGGGACGGGCAACAGTTTGCGGGTCGGCTTTGCCATCGAAGTGCGGGGCGGCAACAACGATGCGGTAATGGCCGTCGGGGTAAGGCTTGAAGGAGATGGTTACGGTGAGGGGATCGGTGACGGTTGCGGAGACATCGCGAGCGTCGGCGGTGACGGCGGAGAGCGAGCCGAAGGCGCGGCCGGAAGCGCCGGGGTCTTTGTCGTCGATCCAGCCCTGGGCCAGGAAGCCGGCGCGCGCGGTGGCCGAGGCGTGCGGCGTGCGCGGCGACCACAGCCGGAGCTGCGCAGTCTGCTGCACCACGGGCGCGCCGGTTACGTCGATGACCAGCGTGTCGGTTCCGGGCTGAACGTAGGCGGTGGCCGTCATGCCGCCGCCGTGTTCTTCGAATTCGCCGTCATAGAGATTGAGGCGGCCGGAGTAGTCGGCAGCCCGGGTGAGAGCTGCGAGTCCGGGGATCACGACTTCGCCGGGCGAGAGGCGATCGGGCAGCGTATCGACGCGATTGAGTTGCGCGGTCAGGCCGTCTGCCGACCAGACGGCTACGCCGAGATGGCCATTTCCCAGCGGCATGGCCTGCTCGGGCTCGAGGTTGGGTCGGGCCAGGACGATTGCGGATCGGCTCAGGACGCCGGCGACATCGACGTGAAATTGGCCGTCGCGCCAAGCGGTAGTGGGCGATGATTGTGCGGGAAGCGTTGAGGTAAGGAAAACCAAGACAAGCGCGGAACAGATATCTCTGCCGAATGCAAACTTCATGCTGACCCTCAGAAAAACTGTCAATGAGCCGACGCCAGGGGATGACCGCCGGAGACTTCTGTCGCGAATTGGCCGAAGCGCGGCACAGGCAATGCGCCCTCACGCCGCCGGCAGGGGAGGAAGCGGGTTGGCGGCACTATAGTTCGACGAACTCCGGTCGCTCATCCAGATAGCGCGGATGGCATCTTCATCACCGAGGCCGTCGGGCACAGCGGCGCTTGGGTCATTCGCGTAATACCAGCGGCGGTGGTCGAGGGGCGAGACCATGGTGCGACTGCCCGGCATTTCAAGATAACCATTCGGATCGTTCTTCCGCACCCAGTCCCATGCATACTGCAGCCACTCGGCGCGATACTGCCGCGGCTGACGCGCGAACCAGGTAATCTCGTCGTATCCCCAAACCCAGAAGCCGCCTTTACCCGCCTGCCCCGGCCGTCCCGGATAGCGGCTGACACCGTAATTATCGAGCTCAACCAGATAAGAAAGATGCTCACAGCTCCATCCGCTGTAGGTCATGCCGCCTTTGCTGCGGCCGAAGATGCTGTCGACATACCCCATCTGCAGCTCCGCTTCCTCCGGCCGGGCGGGAACTTCCTTGATGCGCAGCGGAAAGGCATGAAAATCGAGCAGGAGCTGGCCGTCGCGCACCAGGCCTCCGCTGGGGACGTGGCCGTTGCACAGTACCATGCGCCGGCGGGCATGCTTTTCCGCGTAGGCACGGGCGCAGGCAAAGACATTGGACCAATGGTCGAGATGGCGGTCATTGTGATCCATGATCTCCACCTGGCCCCAGTGGATGCCCTCGAATCCCAGGTCAATATAAGAAGCTGCCAGAAAATAAAACCAGAGCTGGGTCTCGGGCTGGCTCACGTCGGGAACGCCGCCGTCGGGTCCCCACGATCGCGTGCGCTGCGCCTCCGGATAGAGGATGGCTTCATAGCGGAAGTTGCGTTTCTCCACCGGCATGCCCAGTGCGGTGAATGCCCAGGCGGGAACCGGGACCTGTTCCACTTCGCGGGTGACGATCTCAAAGATGCAGGCCTCCAGCACCATGTCCGGATCGGAGGCGCGCACCAGGGGGAGCTGACGACGGGCGCGTTCGAAGTTGTCGAGCAGCTTTGCCTCGCCGCCCCACAGGCAGATGCTGCGCCCGATGTATTTTGCGCCGACGCGGTGGAGCATGCGGATATCGTCGTCGAGATCGCCCCGACCGTTGAGCAGGCCCTCCATGGAGATGGAGCGCGAGAGAAAGTTGTCGAGGACTTCGCGGGAGATGGTGCGGTCAAATTTGTAACCGCGGCGATGGGTCCAGGGCAAACCGGCGAACGCCGGGCTGGCCATGGCGCATGCCGATGCCGCTAAAGATGAATGAAGAAAACGCCGCCTATCCATCGGGGGCCTCCGAATCCTCAATCTAGAGGAGCGCGCAGAGCTGCACAAGGTTACGCCGCGCTTCTAACGTCCGGCGAAGATATGTAATTCGCACGACTTAGCGAACCATGGCGGGTCCAAACGGTAGATACCTGCCGCGGAATTGAAGGAGTGCTCATGGAGCGCGTCGCTGAAAACCAGGGATTACATCTTGGAGCGCAGCGCACCAAGCTTTCTTTCATTCGCACGAGTTTTTCCGCAGCCTGTGGAGACTGGGGCTAAGGGCGAGATCCCGCGGTCCTGGCACTAGCGAGTTGCGCCGGCGGGCAGGATGTGACAGGCGATGATATCGACATCGTTCGGTGAGCCGGCCATGGTATTCAAGCCAAGCAGCAGCTCGAAGTGTTGCAGCTTTCCCGAATGAATTCCGCATTGCGTCAATGCGGCGGAAAGGCGGGGCAGATCGGTGGCCAGTCTGCCTGCGGCTTGAGTGCCCTCGCCATTGGCCCCGGCCAGGAGCAACACCTGGCCGTTCTGATCCGGATTCTGCACAAAGGCAATAATGGCGAAAGACTGCCCGGTCGCCCAACCTTGCGCGGTGGGAACGTACATGGGCAGTTCATGTGGACGCGGGTGAACGTTCTGGATGATTTCCTGTCCCGATTTGTGGTCGAAGATAAAGCGGAAATCCAATTGGTCGGTGAAGAGCGCGGACCAGGGATTGGAGCGGGGACTGCCCAACAAAATGAAGTTATCGTCGCTCTTGAGGTCGGACAATTGAATGCCGCGAGCGGCGCGGGCATCGATTCGCAACGGTCCGGAATGCGGCAATGAGGCGATTCTCAAGGCGATGGGGGGGTCAATGGCGGCAGCGGAGTTATCTCCCCACAAGATGAAATGGCTGAGGCGGAGTTCTTCCGGAGTGAGCTTGTTGGGATCGGGAATGTATTTTCGATTGGCGTAGTCGGATACCGAGAGATCCGTTCCAGTAATTTCCTGCAGAGCGACGATATTGGGATCGCTTGTGATCAGATGCGTGACGTGGGAGGAGTTGAAAAAGACAGACCAAGGCAAAACAGAGACGGTGGCTGCGTCGGCCTTGGGAGTGTGCGCCCAGAATAGTCCCCACACCATCAGGTTGAGAAACAGGAGCACAACGGCGAAAGAAAACCACAACCGGGGACGAGGCCCCACAGAGAGATGGGTTTGTGCGGGGACATGCATATCCGCCGCCTGGGAGGGGAGATCGGTTGTCGAGGAAGCGTGGTCGCCGCCGGCCGGCACCGGCGGATTGGACGCCGCAACCGGGCTTTCCTCCGCCTGCGCATGGCGCGTGATCTCCGGAATATACGAACCTAATGGAAGGCTGAGATGGAAGCGGGATGATCGCCCATTCTCGCCATAATACTGCAGCAGACGTTTGCGAACATCGCTCGCGGTGACGCGAACAATCGCATCCTCGCCGGTGTCGTAGGAGGGCGAGCGGCCAAACAGCTCGACTCCGATGACCCTCTCCTTCAAGGAATCGAAGCGGCCCTCGATGGCCCGTTCAATGATGAAAGTGAGAAATTGTCCGCTCCGGTGACTGCCCTTGAAGGCCTTGCTTTCCGTAATTTCCTGGAGGCGCTCCCGAAGCGCGGCAAGGTCTTCCCGCGATTCTGCGATCTTCGCAATTTCCGCTTCCCGAAGATCGATCAGGTCCGTGAGCGACAAACCGTGATCGTGATTCTGATGCGACATAGGTGCGCTGCGCCAGGGAATTCCGAAACTCCTCTCGGGGGACTATGCCGGCCGGCTGAGTGCACCCCAAAAACCGAGATTCACTTGAAAAACTTCTCCACTAGCGGAGAAGCGGCAAACCGCAGGTGGAAATTAACGGAAGGAAATAGATTCAACGCTCAAGTGCATCCCATCTTACCACCGGGTTCCTTACCATCGTCAACCACGTTAGGAGGCCGGAAGAACGTTCGCGCACTACAGCGCAAATTTCGACCGCGCAGTAATTTGCAGAACTGGGGGGTACAACGGCTTTCAATGGCTCCTTGGGGGACGCCAGAGGTAACTACTGCCAGCAGCCGCTATCGGTGCTGAGCTGAGGACCCCATAACGAATCAGTAGTGCTATGTCCGATTCGAACCAATTGTTCAATAGTCGCGATGCCTCGCTGGCCGGGCATCGCGACTCTTTGCCTTTGCTCGATCGATGGAAGACAATTCTTTGCAGGGACCTATCAGGGGTTAAGCAAAAACTTTGTAATTAAGGAGGCTTGCGACGAATCGCCGGCCCAGAGCGTGTAGCTGCCCGGTTCCACTCGCCATTTGCTTTCCGCATTCCAGATTGCGAGCTGACTTTGAGAAATATGGAAGCTGACGGTCTTTGTTTGCTGCGGGGCAAGAGCGACGCGCGCGAATCCTGCCAGGGAGCGCTCTGGAGTTTCGACGCTGCTCACGTCCTGGCGGATATAAAGCTGAGCGACTTCATCTCCTGCCCGATCGCCGACATTGGTTACATCCACCGTAACCAGAATCTCTCCGTTGCTGCCAGGCGCCGGGGCATGCGCGGTCAGATGATCGAATCGAAACGACGTGTAGCTCAGGCCGAAGCCAAAGGGAAAGAGCGGGCATCCACTACTATCTATATATTTGTAAGCGCGAGACCGGTCGGGGTCATAGAAGTCGGGTAACTGTCCCACGGCGCGCGGAAAAGTAATGGTGAGGTGGCCAGAGGGATTGTTGTCGCCGAAAAGAGTTTCAGCGATGGCCTTGCCTCCGAATTCACCGGGGTACCATGCTTCAAGGATTGCCGGCACGTGCGCTTTGGCCCAGCCGATGGTCAACGGCCGGCCATTCTCAAGGACCAGGACCACCGGCTTGCCGACAGCAACGACGGCCTCGAGGAGCTGCTCCTGATTGCCGGGAAGATCCAGGTTGGAGCGATCAAATCCTTCACCTGAAATGCCCAGCCGTTCTCCTAACGCCATGATGACCACATCGGCATTCTTCGCCTTGGCCACGGCCACTGCGATGTCCGTTCCTGAGTCGAAGCTAACTTCCGCTCCGGGGACGAGCTCGCGAATGCCTTGCAAGATGCTGATGTGCTCGCCGTTTGCCTCTTTTTCATAGTCGCCATAGCGTGCGACATCGCCATTAGGGCCGATGACGGCGATCCGCTGAACCGATTTCGAAAGGGGTAACAAATGGCCGTCGTTCTTAAGCAACGTGATGGACTCGCGCGCGGCCTCAAGCGAGAGATCGAGATGCGCCTGCGAGCGGAAGACTCGCGCTTTCAGATCGGGATCGGTGATCGGGTGATCGAAGAGGCCCAAGGCAAACTTGACGCGCAGCACCGATTTGACTGCCCGATCCACATCGGATTGCGGAAGCGAACCTTCATGCACGCAATCGATTAGTGAGCGCTGGAATTCGTCGTGTCCGAAGTCATAGAACTGCATGTCGACGCCGGACTTGATGGCCAGGCACGCAGCCTCCCTGGGAGTAGCAACAACGTCGTGCACCGTGTAAAGACGCTTGATTGCGCCCAAGTCGGAGAGTACGAATCCCTGGAAACCCCATTCTTGGCGAAGGATCGTTTTCAGCACGAAGGGATCGGCGGTCATGGGGATGCCATCGATATCGTGGTACGCGGCCATGACCCCCATGGCGTGGGCATCGCGAATTGCCGGCTCAAAGCCGCGCAGCATCACCGAGCGCAATTCACGCTCGCCCATATCCACGGGCGATGTGTTGGTACCACCCTCCGGCGAACCATGCCCGACAAAGTGCTTGGGCTCGCTGACGACACTGTGGTCGGTATCCAGACTCGTCCCTTGCGCTCCGCGCACAAAGGCCGCACCTAGTTGACCGGTCAAATAAGGATCTTCGCCATAATCTTCTTCCACGCGTCCCCAGCGCGGGTCGCGAGCGAGATCCAAAACAGGCGCGAGAATCATGTCCACACCGGTCGAGCGGGCTTCTGCCGCAATGGCTGCGCCAATTCCCTCAATGGCCTTCGGGTTCCAGGTGGCCGCTAAGCCAATCGGAACCGGAAATACCGTGCCGGTATCGAAGCCATGTAGTCCCTCTTCAATGAAAAGCACAGGGATATGGAGCCGATCGTGCGCGATAACCCATTTCTGGATGGCGTTTGCTTGTTCCGGCGTGGGATTCAGGTCGTGAATGGCGCCGACGCCAAGGTCACCCCAAAGGGCTTGGGCCTTGTCCGGGAGAAAATGAGCTGTTTCGGCCGCATGTGTGTCGTCTGTGTGCTTGTCCACCAGGGCGGTCGCTCCGGAATAGAGATCGAGCTGCCGCACCTTCTCTTCTAGAGTCATGCGGCTCAGAAGATCATCCACACGCTGCTCGATGGGCGCATTTTCCTGCTCGTACAGCGCGTGCGCAGGTGCGTTCGCGGTTTGCGCCTGGGTGGAAACCGGGAGGGCGACGAACGCCAGCCCCATCGCCAGGCACAGGAAGGTCAGGCGCCCCAAGGGCGCCGGCAACTGTACGTTTTTGTGGTTTGACTCTGAAGCGGCACTTTGCCCGCCAGTCACGTCGTGGCTTTGACTGTTATATCCCTTCACTTTTTGCTCTTCTTCCCCTGGATTCAAACTCAACGCTAAGGGAATGACACAGCAGGCGGCAAGGTTAGCACGGTTTCGTCTTCACCGTTCGAGGGTTGCAAACAAAGCACTTGGGTCAGTGACTTCCCGGCTAACGGTAGATACCTCTGGAAAGGTAGCTTTTCTCCAAATCGCGTGCGGTCACCGACCTTGTGCAAGGTGGCCTTTTCTTGGGGAAAAAGCCACTCAACGAGTGTGGTTTCCCTCTACAGCAATTGGAGAAAATCTGGTCGGCCTCGCTATCGTACCGATAGCGTAGTGTGAATTGGTGTTTGCCGAACGGCATGCCCCTCATGAGCCGGCAGAAAGAGCGAAAGGTCGATGGCATTCGCGATGGCTTGCAGGCCGGCTGTGTTGGGATGCAGATGATCGCCGCTGTCGAATGCGGGGAGATAGCGTGTTGGATGAGCAGGGTCATGTGTGGCGGCGTCCTGATCGATGATCGCGTCACACCCGCTGCCATGGCTTCGGATGAACGCGTTGATCTGTTCGCGCGCTACTTCACCCTGCTCGGTCCAATATCCCGCCCCTTGGTACGGCGTAAGGGTTGAGCAGTAAAACCGGATGCCTCTCTGATGGGCTCGGGAGATCAGCCGTTCCATGGCTGCGATCAACTTTGCTTCCGCATCCGGGTCCCGGGTGGTGCCGAGGTCGTTAATGGGATCATCGGCGAAAATTACCCAGTGCACGCCAGGCTGTGACAAGACATCGCGGTCAAAGCGAGTCTCCGCACTTTCCCCGGCGCCAGGCAAGAGCAAACGATTCCCGCTAATCCCCTGATTCAGTACTCCAACATTCATGCCTGCGTCCACCAGTCTCTTGGCCAGGTCATTGGGCCAGCGCCGGTTTGAATCCGGGAAAGAGTGGTAGCCATCGGTAATTGACGCGCCGAACGTGACCACGGATCCCGACACATCCTGACCTTGAATATCCAGGTCGGTGAGGAAGTAATAACTCTGCGTTGCTTTGGCTTGCGAGAAATCGGTATTGCTAGTCACGTCCCCATCCGCGACGTAGTTTGTTTGGAATCCCGACGGATGATAGGTGATCGATCCGGTTGGTTTGGGCAAATAGATGCTGATGGAAATATCGGCAAGGGGTTGAACGCGGAAGTCGATTGGATCGCTGAGAATCGTGGTTCCCGGCTGAATCGTGACTGTGCCCCGTCCGTGGAAGTGGATCGGCCGATCGGTAGCGGCAACGATAGAGGCGTCTCTATCGGTTTGCGCAATGTGCACGTCAGCAATTGTCAGTGGCTGCGTACCAAAGACGTTCGAAACCTGAATTCTAACGGTGTTTCCCCCGATACTCGTATGCACAATCTGGCGCAGCGTTTGCTGGTTGAACTGCTTACCCGAGTTGTCGCGCACAGGCGAGGTCGCCCATGTTCCCGTCCACTGCGATCCGGAGCCTTGTGCCACAGCGAAGGGACACAATCCAGTCAGGATTGCGGCGGCAAGAAGGATTGCAGCTGAAACCAAGAAAGCTATCCTGTCGAGTCGGTGAGCCATCATTGATTTGTTCCAACGTTCTGCATTATAGCCATGAATGTGTGTGACTTTTCTTCTTTTGATTTTAAGATTTCGCGATCTGGCGAAAAGTTCGTCGCGAGCCTGAAAAGGATACGGCCCCTCGCAAGGGGCCGTACGGTTGATTGGTAACCTGTCTACGGGTCAGAAGGTGATGTGGCCTTGGATATCGATAAAGCGTGCATTATCCTGGGTGGACGAGATCTGACCGAACTGAGAATTGGTGACGGTCTCATTCGGAGTCCCAAGCATCTGATGATTAAAGACGTTGGCGGCGTCCAAGCGCAGTTCGAGAGAAACCCCTTCCTTAAGTGGAATTACTCTTTGAATATTCCCCATAACATTGTTAATAGTCTGCTGACGAACTCCGTTGACGCGGGTCGGGAATGCCCTCAGATTGTATCCATTAGGCTGGCAGGACGAGTTGGTGACGAAGCCGGTTCCAGAGTAAGTGCAACTGCCGTCACTGTTCACTGTGGCGGTTGCAACGTCGGCCGGATTCAGCCACTGGACGTAGGCGGTACCTGAAGCGACGTTGGTGTAATAGGTGGGGTGTTTCAGCATGATGTCCGAGGCATTGATGTTCCCGACGTAGAAGAGGTTACCCCACTCAAGCAATGTGCCGGGGTTTAATTCATACGTCGCGTTCACTCTAAAGCCCCCGAAGATCTCGGACGCCAGGCCCGAGTTAGCCCACATCTTGCCGCGGCCGAATGGCAGTTCGTACAGGGCCTCCGCCGTGAGGCGATACGGCAAACTGGTGTTCGAAGGTTCCCAACTCATGGCCGTGTCGAATGCATTTGCAAAGTAGTCGCGATCATATTGGTGGTTCTTCTGGTAGGCGACGCTGAAGTCAAGACCATGCGACATCCGCTTCGTAACAGTTACCAGGAGTTCCTGGAAATGTGACTGCCCGATCGGGTTCACCTCGCTCAGCCCGCTCATGAAGGGATAGGGTCGCACGAGGTTGCTGACCGCGGTTGTCGCGTTTGTGAACGTTCCGCTGTGGGACATCTGGTTGTACGCTGCGGGGTTGCCGCTTTGCAACGCGGCATAATTCGCGATGTTGAAGGGATTGGTAACCTGAGTGGCCAGCAGCTTGTTGTTCGCGATATTCGGCTCGGTGCCGCCTGTAAAGAACGATGCGGGAACTGGGGCGAGGTTCTGATTCTGGGTGTTATTACCACCGCCGGCGTTGACGAGGCCTGACGAGAAATTCGACATATGCGAGCTCCAGGATCCGATCCAGGACACGTCGACCAATAAGGAGCTTCCGAACTGTCGCTGCACGCCGATTTCCGCGCGCTGCGCACGAGCGGGCGCGAAGTTATGTGGATAAATTGTTGGACTGGCTCCAACATAAGAGAGGTTACCCGCGGCAGAACCCACCGCGGCAAGGAAATTGCCTCCGGTGGTGGCGGGAAATGGATTCGAAATCGGTGGAGTGGCGGTGTTGAGATTCTGTCCGAAATTGCCCCAGTAACTGTTTGTGGCATCCGAGGTTGACGCCGTGAAGTTGGTCTGGTCCGTGGGAGAACCCGAGAATTCCAGCGCGTTCAACGTATCGAAGAAGATGCCGTAACCACCGTGGATCACCGTGTCGTGGGGGAGCTCATACGATGCACCAATGCGGGGCAGGGCGCGGAAATCGCTGGTCCATTGCCGCACCGGAGCGCCATTGACGCCTGCATACAAGGGCCCGCCCTGCACGACGATGCTCGAAGGCAGAGCCGCTTGCTGGGCAGCAGTGGCGTTCGCATAGGTGCTTGCGTATGCAGCCTGTGCCGGAGACGCTATTGGGAGGGATTGGTTCGGATCAAATTCCGCGATTTGGTAGTTGTGCTTTTCTTTTGGGCCGTACTCGTCTTCGAAACGAATACCCGGCAGGAAAGTCAGCTTCGGTGTGACGCGCCAGGTATCGCCAACATAGGCCGCGGAATATGGAGTTGAAATTGAAATGGGTGATTGCAAAGTTGCTGTCGCGGTTGTCTGTACGCCCATGAGAAAGGCCGCATACGAAAGCGCGTAATTGGAGGGCGAAGCCACCCCGAGGTTACATCCCGCAGTTGTACAGTCGGCGTTGGATCCGTCGTTTTGCTCGGTAAATGTGGTGTCGAAATTAAAGATACCGGAGCTATTGCCCATGATACCGCGAGAAAAATTCTGCGCGCGCCATTCGCCGCCAACGCGCAGCGAGTGTTTTCCCTGGATGTGCATCAGGTTCGCACGTATGTTGGCAGTGCGATAGAAAGACGGGGCGTCGTTCAGGTTACCAAAGAGCGAGCTATTGGCTCCGGACGTTCCCTGTGCATAGGTACTGCCATTGGTGCCAAACTCAAGCATTGGAAAGGTGGCCAAGGCTCCCGCATATTGCTGTAAGTACGACGGCAGACCGTCGGATGAAGGCGGGAAGGCAGAGTATCCGGGATAGTGGTTGTACGTTGTCTCCATGTTGCTGCCGCCGAGAGTCACATCCAGATTGGTCGAGGCGTTGAACACATGGTTCCAGCCCAAGGCCCCGATTTCAACCCACTTTGGGCCCTGCCGAGTATCGATACCGTTGGGTGCGATGCCGGGTAGCGACTGGGTTAAGGTGTGCCGCGTGAAGCGGACAAAGACACGGTCGTTTTGCGAAGCGGCGTAGTCTACGCGCTCCGTCAACTGGAAAAACTCCGTAGGCGACGGGGACGTATAGAGGTAGTTGTTGCCATTTACCTGCGCATTACTTGGCGTCGGCATCCACTGGTTGATCAGGGTGGCCATTTGCGTGTTCAGCATGCGGTTGCTGGAAAGCTTATTTCCGCAAATCGGAGTACGAGATGGATGGCCATTCACGATGGTCACAGAGTAAGGGTCATATATCTGATACTGACCATAGTAGGGAGTGCCAGTGCCACAAATGGAGTTGAACGTCGCGGCGTAAGCGGCAGGAAGGGTGGTTGTGGGCATATCGCTGAAGTCGCCGCTCCGCTCCTGAACCGTAGGGAGTGTGGCCGTAGACTGCGACGCATCTGTCAAGCTGTCGTTTGTTCCGGCGACAAACCAGAAGAGTCTGTTGCGACCGTCAAAGAGCTTGGGGATAATGACCGGTCCGCCGATTCCGAAGGTGGTGAGGTTTTCATGAACTCCAGGCCAGGCATACTTGTTCTCGTCCATATAACACTGCGGAGAAGTCGACGGGCCATTGGAACATGAATTGAGCTGTTGATAATGTTGATAGGTGATGGACTGGAATCGGTTGAGAGCGTCCCAGCGGCGTTCGTTGTACAGTTGGGTCGCGCTTCCGTGCAGCACATTGCTTCCACTCTTGGTTGTCTCCGTTACCGTGATGCCATAAGTGTGGCCGATGGTGGGATCGAAGGCGGTGGTGTCGATTCTGACCTCGTCGGTCATATCCTCATTCATGCTGATGGCATTACCGCGTGTGTTGCCTTCGTTCGCCGCGCCGTCCACGTCAAACTCGTTCACGTTGGAAACACCGGCGGTGCCAAATTTTGATACGCCGTTCCAGTTAATGGCTCCGTCAATTGAGTAGGCCTGGGTGACTCCGCCAGGGGACTGAACCCCAGGGGCCATCTCGGCGAACTCCATGGGGTCGTTTTCCGCAACCGGAAGCGACTGGAGTTCCCGGGTGGTTAGGGATTGGCCGGTAAGCCCGGACTCCGTATCGAGCAGCGGCGCCTCCGCGGTAACCGTGACCACTTGGGTCGAATTGCCGACCTTCAAGCTCAATGGCAAAGTGAGCACATTGCTTGCGTTGAGCACGATCCCGTTGCGATCAAGTGCTTCGTATCCCGGGGCCTTCACTGTCACTGAGTACGTGCCCGCATCAATGCTGTCGACCTCAAAATAGCCCGTAGGATTGGTCACGGTAGTTGTGGAAACGCCGGTCGCGAGGTTCGTCACTTTGACAGCTGCCCCTGCCACCACGGCTCCGGTGGGATCGGTTACGGTTCCAGTGATATTTCCGCGTCCCGTGGTCTGTGCAGGTGCCCATCCCGCCATCAGAACCCATAGGCTGAGCACCATCACAGTTAAGAATTTCTTTGAATGCAGACAAGCTCTTTTCCCATTGTCCCTCAGGGATATGGAAGAATTTGTTTCGTGCATCATTATTGGCATCTCCTTTTTTGGCTTCGCCTAAGCGGGTCGATCCAAGCCGTGATGAATGCTAGAGATCACGCGATGAGACCCGCAACGTTAAACCGGTTTCTAACGGAACTGAACACTTTTAACGTCTTATGAATGTTTAGTTTTCTGGAGGCGAGTCTCTTCAGGATGGGCATCCTTGTAACTCCCTCGTCGAGGTTTGGCGCCACAGGGCATACGGCGCAGGTACGATCTGTCGAACGGCCCACCATGCAGCTGCGCCGGTGCAATATACTTGTTGGGGATGGAAGCACAGTTGGCCCGGATCGTGCGCACGCTTCTTATTCCAATGTGATTTGACTTTCGAGCCGGACATCGTCGCTGGAAGAACCAACCAGCAGCTTGATGACGCCCGGATCCTGGGCGTACGTCCGTTTGGCATCGTCCCAGTATTGAAAGGCAATGTGATCATGAGGGAGAGAGAAGGTCACGGTCCGCTTTTCATTCGGCCGCAAGGGAACTCGTTCGAAGCCGGCCAACTGCTTGAGGGGGCGCTGCTCTTTTCCAGCAACCTGTACGTAGAGTTGGACTACCTCATCCCCGGCTCGCTGTCCCGTATTCGACACCTCCAGCGAAATTGAAACCGGCTTGCCATCGGTCAGACGATGGTCGCTGAGTTTCAAATTTCCGTAGGCAAACGTGGTGTAGCTAAGCCCGTGACCGAAGGCATAGAGAGGATCACCGGGGAAGTACAGATACGTTCTTCCGTGCTTGATGTCGTAATCGTGGAAATTCGGCAACTGCATCACATCGCGGTACCAGGTAGAGCAGAGCTTGCCGCCGGGGTTATGGTCGCCAAAAAGGATGTCGGCGATGGCATTGCCTTGCTGTTCTCCGGCAAAGAGCGAACAGACAATCGCCGGAACGCTCTTGCTTTCCGCCTCAAAAGCCACCGGGCACGTGGAATGGATGACCACAACGGCGCGTGGATTGGCGGCCAGGACGGCGCCGGCTAATTCGTGCTGAACGTCGGGCAGGTCCAGGCTGTCGCGATCGCGGCCCTCATCCGAAAGCAGGCGGTTAACTCCAAGAAACAGGATCGCTACGTCAGCACTGCGGGCTGCTCTGATCGCGTCGTCCAGGAGGGCCTGGTTCCTCGGACCCACGATCGTGCATCCAGGAGCAAAGACGACCTCTGTTCCGGATGCCGGTGCAGTTTGCACGGGATTCAGTTGAAATGAACTTAAGCTGAAGAACGGTCGCCGGGTGGCAGAGCGAAATCTCAGGAACACGATGTGGCTTCCTTCGGTTGCCGGTATCGGACTTGACACCGTCTTCCAGTCAGTCGGGCCAGCGGTAGCGGTGGTCTGGAGGCTCAGCAACGGAGCGGCATCGCGCGCATCGAGAGCAACGTCGATTGCGCCTTCTGTTTCAGCAGAAAACTGGAATTCGATCGAAGTCTTTCCGGCGAAATTAATCGGCCCGTACTGGGCCCAATCACTGTTCCGAATAATGGTGAGGACCTCGGTGCCATCGTCCGCGAAGGCGGCGATCGGCCCGCGAAAGTTGGAAGTGCTCAGGTACTCTCCCGCGTTGATCCTGCCGGGATAAGGGGTATTGCCCAATGCCGTCGAGATACCGCCATAGGGCGAGACAAGATTGCTCGCGCGTCCGCTGTAGCCGCCCAAGTGACACGCGCTCGCCATGGGTCCGATGACCGCGACCCGTTTGAGTGAGGCTTTGTTCAATGGCAACAAGTTTCCTTCGTTTTTCAGGAGCACAATCGACTGGCGCGCTGCTTCACGCGCTAACTCGCGGTGCGCTTTCCCCTCGAGGATGTCGGCCGTCAGGCCGGACCACGGCACGCCGGCGGGAGCATCGAACTCTCCCAGGAGAACACGTCCCGTGAGAACACGCACAAGAGCATTGCGGATGGCTTCTTCCGATACGAGCTTGTCCTGAACCGCGGTAAGCAGATGCTCAGAAAGCGTGTTGCCGCAATTCAGATCGGAACCGGCATTGATGGCGACCGCCGCAGCCTCCGGGGCAGTCTGTACATAATGATGGGTCTGGTAGATATCGCCGATCGCGTCGCAATCGGAAACCACGTAGCCCTTGAAGCCCCAGCGCTTGCGAAGGACATCCGTCAAAAGAAATGGGCTGGCGGAGCATGGAATTCCCCACAGGGAGCTGTATGCGGACATCACGGTGAAGACCTGCCCGTCGCGGACACAGGCTTCAAAGCCCCGCACGTAGTATTCCCAGAACGAGCGGCGATCCGGAGCGGCGTCCGCATAATCGCGATCCGTGTCGGTGTCGTTGCAGATGTAATGCTTGGCGCAGGCGATCGTCTTCAGATACTTCGGATGGTCGCCCTGCATGGCCCGCGTCACCCGGACACCGAAGGTCTGGATCATCAGCGGATCCTCGCTGAAGTTTTCTTCCACTCGTCCCCATCGCGGGTCGCGCAAACCCATGTTCACGGTGGCCGGGGAAAAGAAAGTGAGCCCGTATCCTTTCTGGTTATGATAAGCGCGGGCTTCATCGGACACCGCGGTGTAGACGCGATCAACCAGATCGGGATTCCAGGAACAGCCCAATGCAATGGGCTGGGGGAAGGATGTAATAGGCCCATTGACATTCACCCCATGCAGCGCCTCGGACCAATAGTGATAGCGCGCCAACCCTAGCTTGGGCAGGGCGGGCGCGTTATTGCCAAGTTGTGCCGTCGCCTCCTGCAAAGTCATGCGATGAACCATGTCAGCGGCGCGATGACGCGCACCTTCAAACACCGCATCCGAGATGCCGCTGTTCGTAGCCGTGGCCGCAAACGCACTTCGACTTAGTGCCGTCGCGGCCACACAAGCCATGGAGCCAGCCAGAAAGTCACGCCGGGAAACCGAAGCTGGAGCCGTGGGCTGTATTGTGCGTTCTTCTCTCATCTCGAAAATCCTCCTAGGATGGTTGCTGTGCTTCGTACCGGCATCTCACGGCCGCTCGAGCGCGGAGTCAAGTTGCGCCAGGAAGCCCGGCTGGCTTGCCGTGAAATTCGCTGCGAATTGCCAGGCACCTTCGGTATGGGCAATTTTGACCAGAAAGTGATTCCAGCTCTGGCGCAGGTTGAGTCCCGCAAATGTTGTGGTCTCGCCACTGTCATTGGAGGGACTCTTCAGCTCGTCGTTCAACCATACCTGCATGGCGCCGCGGTGCATGATGTGAAGGTCCACCTGCGGCAGATTCGGCTCGAGCAGCAAATCGGTGAGGGAGCGCGGGCTTGACACCCAGAAGCTGAGATAGACCGCCGCGCGATCGGGCGAGCCACGCAGCCCCAGCCGAGCCAGGTTGAAACTTCCATCTTCACTGAACAGTGGCTGCCATTGTTCAGTACTGATCGAAGCTTTGTCGCGATTGGAATTTTCCGAGCGTAGGTTTGCGGCTGCGGCGTTATCTGCTACCGGCAGGAAGCCGGATGCCATTATGCGCACGAGCATCCCGGTCCTAAGAAGCGGCTTGCCGGAATCCATGCCCGCCTGCAATTGGAACCCGAGATTTGCAAGCAACTGGCGGTTGACGCTTTCGGCCTTGATGGTTGCAGGTGTAGAGGAAAGCGTAGTCATCAGCAGGCGGCCCGGTCCAATCTTTTTCTCCATCAGCACAACGCCCGAGGGCTTGGCTTCCAACTCCGAGCGCAGGACCATCGCCGTCTTGGCATACTCCGGCTGTCCATTCCATTTGGTCCAATCAGTGTCGCAGTCCTTGAGCAGTACTGTGCTCTCTGAGACCAGCCTGCCGCTGAGCGCAGTCTCGGTAATTACCGGTGGACGTTGATCGCAGAAGTAGAGGTTGCTGGGTTTGAGGCCGGCGGTAGTCGAGCTGGTCGTAGCGGGCAATAGCGACGAAGCAGTGCGGTCGACGACAGAAACCGGCGCGGGCAGCAATGCGCAGAGCTGGGCAATCGCCTGGGCATCGGCGCCCCACACCAGCACGGTTCCGCCATGTGCCCAAACATCCTCGATCAGCTTGCCCACCTCCGCCCCCGGTGGATGGATGCCGTCGATAAAGAGCACCTGTGGTACTTGCTTCGCCGCAAGACCGTCAAGCAAGACACCCATGTTCTTTAATTGGTCAGCCAGTTCGCTATTTCGGCCGCCCAGAATGGTTGCGGACGTGATGGGGCGCGGAGCCGGAAAACCGGGTGGGGGAATGGGGACGGGAGGTTTGGCCCACTTTCCAGCGACTGGCGGTTCGGCAGAGGCATCGCGGATGGCGTCATACAAAGGCCATTTGCGAAACAGCGGCAACGCCGGGTCGTAGCCTGGATTCAGGGTGGAACAGTAAGGGCCAAGCCGCTGCGGTTGAACGCCAGGTTGCCCTTCGACGTAAGCAGAAAAGAAAATTCCATCATCCAATGTGGGCGGCCTAGACGTGTCACTCAGCCCCAAAGGCAAAGGATAGAGACCGTACCAGACAAGATTGAAGACGCTGCGATAGGTGGCGCGATAGGTGCGCTCGTCGATAAGGCACTGGTAGGAAGAAATGGCCACGCCTTCCATTCGTCCCTCGCAGGACTCATAGGCGCGTTCGCCATTTGTCTCCGCCACTTGTTCGGGGGTTGCATAATAGGCGTTGCCGGTCTCGCCCACGCCCCAAGGCTTGCCGGACGCAACCGCGCGTTCCATGTCGCCGCGACCGCCATAGTGAATCAAGAACACCGGCAGTTTGCCTTCGCCGTCTTCATCTCCATCGGCCGAGATCCACGGGCGCGTTGGATCGAGCTTTCTGCAGATCGCGGCCCATGCTACGTAATGCCTGACTAACACATCCATGAGTCCCGGAGGATTGCGCAGGACAGACCGGATGATCGGGCGCATTTCATTGCAGACGCTCCATCCAAAGACGCTTGGATGGTTCCGGTCGCGTAGAACCAAGGCGGCCAGATGACGTTCCGTATCCTGCCAAAATCCACTGTCATCTAGCTTGGGTCCGGCGTCGCTGGCCCACACCGCCGTTTCATCCAAGACGAGAATGCCCATCTCATCGGCCACGTCGAGATAGAAAGCCGGGTACGGCTGGGCATGAAGCCGCACCGCATTTAGCCCGGCTTCATGCAGTGCGGTGAACCACGCCCAGGCATGGCGGCGCGTCATTTGCGGAATGCCCATGAAGTGCCAGGAATCGCCGCGAAGAATCAGCGGTTCTCCATTGAGTAGAACGTCGGGGCCGCGAAATGTGAACTGCCTCCAGCCGAAGCGCGTGTATTTCACATCGGCGATTTCCTGGTTCGAGAGCACGGTCACGACCAGGCCGTGGAGATGCGGCGTGCTCGGCGTCCATGGAGCAAGCCTTTGCCGCACCTGCGTCTGGAGGGTGATGGTCACGGAACTATGTGCCGGCACGCTGGCCGTTGCTTGGGGCAGCGCGAGCGCGGCTTTCGCTCCCAGTTCCGAACTCGGCACTGCGGCTTTGCGAGATGTTCTGGATGCGTTGGCCAGCCACGGAAATACTTTGCCACTGAGCGTGACATCTGCGGTTTCGCTGGTGTTATTCGAAACAGTAACTCGCGCTTCCAGCGCGTCCGCATCAACTCTGGGCAGAATGTAGACATCCGAGACGTACACCGGAGCGGTAGCGACGAGAAAAACATCCTGCCAAATGCCGGCAACGTGCTGGCCCCAGAACGATCCACCCTGGTAAGGGCGGCGTCCATACGGGCCTTTCTTGTCAAAGAGCGATGCCTTGCGCACGCCAACCAGAAGCTCGTTGGTCTGACCGTAAGCAATCGCTTCTGTAGCGTCGACGGTGAAGGGCAGGAAGATGTCGAAGTTCTTCCCCAGAGTTTTGCCGTTCACCATCACCACTGCTTCACCCGCAATGGCCTCGAACCGCAAGGAAATGGTGCGGCCGTTCCACTCGGATGGAATGCTGAATGTCTTGCGCAGCCAACCCATCTCTGCCTGTTCCCAGGCTGCTGGATAGTGCGGAAAGGTTCGAAAATCACCGCCCTCGCCATGATGGTCGGCAAAGCCGTTCACATTCCACGGAGAAGGCACGAGGAGGGGCTCGCTCTCCCAGCGCGCCTCATCCGGCAGCGGAAGATCGGGTGCAACGCCGGAGCCTTGCTGAAAATCCTGGGGCAGCGAAACCGGTTGAAACTGCCAGGAGCCATTCAGACACATGCTTTCGCGATACGGCTGTTCGCATGGCTTGACCAGGTTTTCCGCGGGAGCGAAGGTGTCGTGGAAGATCGACGCCGGCACCGCTGGAAATACCCGGTCAGCTTCCCTTCCGTGCAGCTGTCCAGGCGCGGCTTGGAGCGGGCTGGGCAGAGCCGCCGCCGCCAAGCTCCCCACACCTCCGAGAAACGTTCGCCGCGAGATGGAATTATTTTCCGGTATGCTCGACTCCTGATCTGTTGTAGCGCTGCTTCCCGATCCTCTTTTTTCAGATCAACTCGATTGCCTCGCTCAATTCGCTGGGCTAGCCGGGTAGCTCCCGGTTGCGGTTCGATGGCCGTGCACTCAGTTCGGACAGCAGATTGTTCAACAGCCTTCCGGCGATCGGATCGAAAGGCTCAGCCTCCAGCAGCATCAATTCGCAGACGATCAACCGCCCAGCCCCGATGCGGATTTCAAACAGCGGCGTTCCGCTCACGCGGTTATAGTCGGAAGGCTGTTTGAAATATCCATGCACATTCACCACTTCGGCGAGCGCCTCCGCTCCGTTCTTGCCGCTGGTGAGCTGATGGCTGCCGCGGCATACGCGCGGAAGCTCATTGGAGCCCACTTCCCACCAGGCGAGATCGAGCGGATCGAGACCGCCAAAGACCGGCGACTCGGGCACGCGCATGGCTGCGATTTCGCCGCTGCCGGTGCGGTAGCCCTGAACCTGGTCCGGAAACAGCTTCGCCAATTGGGGTCCGCTGTTGAACAGAAGCGCACTGCCGCCGCGCGCGTTGTGCGCGCGTAGCGCGCTCACCATCTCCGGAATGCTCAGGGAAAGCTCTCCGTTGGTAACGATCGCGATTTCGGTTGGTTTCAAATCCTGCAGAGACGATGCCGACCGCACCTCTGGCTTGCGAAGTGCCCGCGGAATCGTTCCGTCTCCATCCAGCACGACCGCTTGCAACGAACGAGCCGGCCAGGCCCACGACGGCGATGCGACCACAATGTCATAGACATTTTCGCTGCGCAGGATGCCGCCGGCACTGAGGCGCAGGCGGAGGCGCGCATCGATTCGTTGGGGCGACGCGAATGCGGGAATCGCAATCGCAACCTCGCGCCACTCGTTTGCATAATACGCAACCGGGCCAATTGTAATTTCGCCGCTCGCAAGGGCCCTTCCCTGGCTCTCGATTTGCCACTCAAGCTGGCTTTCCGGCAGGGGCTGGGCATCTCCTGCGTCATTGGCAATGCATACGCGAATCTGCTTCTGTTGCCCGGCGTAGAAATGGCGTCCAAACAGCTCTGCGCTGGCCAGCACCGGCTGAAGCGCCAGCTGCAAAGCATGGTAGGTCTCGAAAGGCCGGATCGATTCCGCCTTCCACACATCCTGAAACCAGCTCAAGTAGGCGAAGTGCAGAATTCCGCTGCAATCCTCTCGGTTTGTTCGCCGGATTGCCTCCGCGAGTTCCTTGGTGATGAGCGCCTGGCGCTTGAGGAAGATCGCAGGATCGCGGTTTTCGTAGGCCTCATAGCCGACCAGCGATTGTGGAGTGTAGTGCTTGAAAAGATAGAAGCGGCAAGGGTGCCCGTCGTCATTGCGGGGATATCCGGTGGACATTTCCTGGCTGATCAGCGGCCTGCCGGGATAGGACAGGCCCTTTGCGAGCTCACCGCGATAATAATGGAAAAACGACGGATCGTACCAGCCAGGATAGCGGTGCGTATCGTCGATATCGCCATCGTCGAATCCATTGCGGACCACAACGTCCTCGTACTCTGCGCCGATGCTCATGCGGCAATAGCTTGAGTCGCACACAATCGGGCGCGTAGGATCGGCGACGCGCATGGTTTTCACCATGTCGCTGAGGATCTTCCATTTTCGCTCCAAAAGTTCGGGCCTCGCTCTGTCGAACATCTCGAACTTCATTTCGTTGTTCACCGTCCACAAGACGATGGAGGGGTGATTGCGATGCTTGTGGATGAGGCTGAGGAATTCGACAGACCAGTCCTGCAGAAGCTCGTCGCTGGGCGGCTCGCCGGTGAGCATGAGCCACGGCCAGGTGCCTTCAAACGATACCGCCATACCCACTTCATCTGCGGCCTGCAACCAGGTTTCGCTGAACGGCGCCGTGTGCGTCCGCGTGGCCACAACGTTTCCCGCGCGGGCCACTTGCAGAAAGCGCCGCGCAAGAACGGAATCGTTGGGCCGCAGCGCGTGCGGAAAATGATCTGCGCCGCGCAGCCAGAAGGGCTTTCCGTTGAGATGCAGCTTGCCATCTTCCACCGCGAACGTCCTGAATCCAAACGAAACCGAACGCTTGTCCACAACGCCGCCTTCCGACAGAATGGTCAAGTCGAGTTCATATAGATTCGGCTCGCTTGGCGACCATAGCTTTGGCGTGAGTCGGGGCGTGGAAAAATGCAGCGAGCGACTCGATGAATCCATTGGCTGCGGCTCGGTGGCGGGAGACGCATAGAGTATCGTGGCGTCGCCAACGGAGCGGATGGAATAGGCCACGCCGATGTTGCGGGCTTGGGCAGATTGGCTTTGAACCAGGAGTTCGAAATCGAGGCCATCCAGGCGAGGCTTAGTATAGATATTCTCGATCCAGGTTTCTTGTGTCACCACAAGCTTTGCCGGCTGCCAGATGCCGCCCGCCTGCTCCGGATACATGCCGTGCGGGAGTGAGTCGAGCATTGCCTCAGTTACTTCGACGGTGACGGCGACCCCCATTACGCGATTGGAATCATCGCGCTTGCGGCCGCCCATAACGTGAACGGCGACCGCATTTTTTCCGGGATGGATGGCGTTGGTGATGTCGCATCGGACCTCTGCAAACATGCCCGTGTGCGCGCCCACTTTGGCGCCGTTCACCCACACTTCCGCAACTTTGGCAATGGCCTCGAAGCATAACTCGAATCGGCGCCCGGCCGTGGCTTCCGGAATTTCGACGTAATGCCTGTACCAGCCGCTCGAAGTCTGACGCCAATCGAAGGTATAACCATCGAGGCGCTTCAATTCCGCCTCCCACAGGCGGTCGGAGATTCCCTTGGTGGTCGAGATTCCGGTCAAATCCGGAAAACCGGTTTCTGCGTGCAGCCAGGTGAGGGTTGGCGTCCAGAAATTTGGCACATCCATCACGTGCCAGGCACTGTCATCGAAGACCTCTGTCTGCGGCTGTGCGCTCGAGGCCAGTTCATGGTTCGGAGCAAAGAGCCATTCTCCGTTCAGGGAGAACTCGGCCCGTGGCTCCTGCAATGCATTGAGGACGAGCGGACGATACGCTCCACGCTGGAGGATGCGCCGCCGTATTTTCTCAACAGGCGGCGGCTGCCATACGTCCTCTCCAAGCAGGTCGGCGGCATGATCGGATGTGGCCAGGGGCTTAACCGATACGTGCTGGAATTCAACCGGCAGCCAGCCGCCCCCGAGCGAGACTCCACCCTCATCCCACAAAGGCGCGTCATCGCACACATTGAGCCGAGGAAGGCTTTCCCCATTGAGGTAGATCTGAATGCGAGAGCCCTTTGCAACGGCGCGCAGCTTATACCAGACCCCGGGCACAGGGTGAAAATCCAGTGGAGCAAATCCGAGAAAGCGCGCTTCTCCATCCGGAGCGTAGCGGGCCAGGTAGAGGTCGTCGTTATTGCCTCCGCGCAAGGCGAAAGCGTATCGGCTGTCCCGATCTCGGCACCGGATTCCAGCCCAGATCTGAACCTCTGCCGCGCCTTCAGGCGCCCGTGCCGAGAACGAGAACTCGCAATCTCCCTGCGCCTCCTCGTGGACCGCAAATCCATCCTCGATCAAGACGGAGTCTTGGAGTCGGCGCAATACAATTCTCCCGAAGGTCTTCCATCGATCTGGACGCAAACGGGAGTGGTCTGAGATTTCGAGGATGGACGCCAATGCCTCGCGCGCCGACGATGGAGAAACGGTTTGGCCGAGCGCGTAGGTGGACGCAGCCGAGAACTGACCGAGGAACAATCTTCTCGATAGCATGTAGCAATCTCCTTGAGGGACGCACTCCAGGCCGCGCCGAATGTATTTACGTCTTCCCCGGCCGAGCCCGTGTACTCACCCCAGGAGAGGCATGCATTGCTGTAGTCGAATACCAGAACTGTGCTTTCTCCGGAGCTACGCCCTCAGCGCAGCGGACAGCTCTGCGCGGAAGACGTAGTGGACCGTCCTCGTGAAATTGCTGCTCTTGGCAAAGTGGATGCGCGCTTTGCGAAGTTCGGAATTGCGCGAACGGCGACCGGGCACAGCTCGGATCGTACGGGATCTTCTCCGTCGAAAATCACCTTAGCTGACGCGTGGAAGGAACACAACGTTAATCCCGGTGCTTAACAGTGCTCAAACACTCTGAAAACAATGCTGTTGTCTTCAAAGTGAATCTCTAACGGTAGATACCTTTGGGAACGGGCTCGAACTGGAGCGACTCAGCGCTTGCCGGCGCGGCGCCGCGAGGAAAGCCAAGCGGAGATCAGTGAACCATGTTGTTTGCCAGGACGTGGCAGGCAATTACATCGACGTGGCTCGGAGAGCCGGCCATCGTATACAAGCGCAGAAGCATCTCGAAGTTGGCCGCGGGGTGAGGCGGCTGGAGGCCACATTGCTGCAGCGCTTGCGATAGCCGGGGCAGATCGGTAACAAGCTTACCGGCCGCCTCCGTGCCTTCAGCAGTGGCGCCCGCCAGCAGAAGAATGTGTCCGTTCGTATCCGGGTTCTGCAGGAATGCAAGGATGGAATACGACTCCCCGGTCGCCCAGCCAGGCGCCGTGGGAACATAGGTTGCCTGTTCCGAGGTGCGTGGTTTTGCGTTGAAGATGAATTCTCTTCCTGTGACCTTATTGAACAGGAACCTGAAATCCAACTGATCGCTGAAGAGGCCGGACCACGGGTCCGTGCGCGGGCTGCCCAGGAGAATGAAATTGTTATCCGTCTTCAAATCGGAAAGCTGAACGTCCCGTGCCCCGCGCACAGAAATTTTTCTCGATACCGCTGCCTGGGCCAACTCCGCAATGCTCACAGCGATGGGAGTGTCGGCGGAAGCCGCTTTGTCTCCTCGCAGCACCACCCGGCAAAAATAATCCTGCTCCGGTGTCAGCTTTTTGGGCCCGGCAAGGTAGTTGTGATTCGCATAATCGGAAGCCGAGATTTCTCCGCCGGTGAAACCTTGAATCTCGGCAATGTTCGGGTCGCTGGTGATTATTTCGGTGGAATTTGGAGAATGGAACAGCACTGACCAGGGAAGGGGCAAGGCAGACATCGCTGCTGGAGAAAAGGACTTTTTCGCAAATAGGGCCCACAATCCGAGATTGAGTACCAGAAGAATAATGGCGAAGACCATCCATTGACGGCTTTTGCGAGTTGCGAGTTTAACCCCTTCCGGCGCAGGCGCGACCGGGACTGTATCCGCCGGTTGCTGTACCGTGGTTACGAACATCTGATTCGCCGCAGTGGCATCGGGGAGCGCAGCCGAGTGTTCGTGATTTCCATTTTTGGCATCAACCGGCGCCGCGTCATTCACTTTCCAGCGTGTGATCGCAGGAACATAGGAACCGGAAGGAAGGCTGAGGCGGAACTCGGACTGTGCGCCGCTGCCGCCGTAGTGCTGCAACAAGCGCCGGCGCACCTCACTGGCCGTGACCCGGACAATGGCATCTTCGCCGGTATCGTACGAAGGAGGACGACCAAACAGTTCGACACCGATCAGCCGCTCCTTCAGCAACTCAAAGCGGCCCGCAATCGACTGGTCAACAATATATTGGAGAAATTGTCCGCTCCGGTGGCTGCCCTTGAACGCCGGGCCCTCAATGATCTCTTTCAAGTGCTGCTGGAGCGCCATTACCCGAAATTCTGACTGAACAAAGTTGGTGATCTCAGCCTCTAGAATGTTACTTCGGTCGGCGCCGCCCTGCATCCTGAAGTTCCTACCTGCCCATGCTTGTGCTTTCGAGCAATTTTAACATTCTGCTGGACCCGTGGCCTAGCGAAGATTCCGCGCAAGCGGCGGGCAAGCTCAGAAATCACGCGCTCCTATTTCGCCCTGACTTGCACTCCCTGCCCGTCGTCGTAAAGTATGATGAAATTCTATTTTTCTGGGACCGTCCATGCGAGTCGCAGTCTGCACGGCCCCCCGTCTGCAATAATGGTCAGCGAAATTCCTGAGCACGGAACTGGCGGTTCGAAGTTTTCAGTTTGTACAACAGCAGGAACCTTGGACAGCCATCCGGCCGAACCTTCGGCCGGATCGTAAACAGCGGACAGCCACGCAATTTGCAGATTCGTGCCCGGCTCTCCTTCAGATTGACATTGACTCAGCACAGGCCGATCGCCCGGCGCGGGCCCACTCTGCCTGAACGTTACATCCTCGGCCGCGAAGCGTTCGTTGCCGAGAAGAGGACAAGGGAAATGACAAAACGGAAAGTGACCGGCCATCGCAGGCTGGTGCAAAATGCAGGCTGTTTCGGCATCATGGTTCTTCTTTGCACTGTTCTTTGGGCTCAGGCTCCGGCATCGTCCGGCACGGATTCCGCCATTCATCTGACCGCGGATGCCACGGCGCCAGGTAAGCCACTCGTACATTTCTGGAGTAAGGTTGTCGGCGCGGGGCGTGCCAACGAAGCCCTGCGCGCCACCTGGCAGGAAGAACTGGCCATGGCGCGGAAGTACGACGGCTTTCAATATGTGCGCTTCCACGGGATCTTCCAGGACGACATGTTTATCTATCGTGAGGACAAACAGGGAAATCCTATCTATAACTTCCAGTACGTGGACGATGTATACGACCGCATGCTGGCCAAGGGTGTGCGCCCCTTTGTCGAGCTCAGTTTCTCGCCCGGTGCGCTGGCCACCGTCCACAACACGACCTTCTGGTGGCACGCCGATGGAAGCCCGCCGTCGGATTACGGAAAATGGGCGGACCTGGTCCACGCCTTCGTCCAGCATTGCGTCGATCGCTATGGAATCGATGAGGTGCGGCAGTGGTATTTCGAAGTCTGGAACGAACCAAACCTGCCCTCCTTCTTCCGCGACGGAACCCAGCAACAATACTTCGAGCTGTACAAGGTAACCGCTCAGACCATCAAGGCCATCGACCCGCAACTCCGTGTCGGCGGTCCCGCCACCAGCAATTTCAATATGGACCCGGTGGCGCTTCAGAAGGCTGAGGCCTCGGGAAAGCCTTTCGATCCCGATTCCATTCCATGGCGTCCCGTTTGGATTACCGCCTTTCTGATCTACTGCAGCGCGAATCATCTGCCCGTGGATTTTGTCTCCACTCATCCTTATCCGCAGGATTTTGCGATCGATCAGCCGGGCACGCCGGAGCGGCAGCATTATCGGCGCAGTATCAATGCCACGCGCGACGATCTGCGCACCCTCCGCAAGATGATCGACCACAGTCCTTATCCCCATGCGCAAATTGAACTCACGGAGTGGAATTCGAGCCCATCCCCGGTGGATCATTCCCACGACTCCTTGGCGGCGGCGGCCTTCGTGGCCAAGACCAACCTGGAAAGCATCGGGCTGGTCGATTCGCTTTCCTACTGGGTCTTCACCGACGTCTTTGAAGAGAACCGAGATACCGATTCGGTCTTCCACGGCGGATTCGGCCTGATTAATTATCAGGAGATCGTCAAGCCGGCGTTTCATGCCTATCGCATGATGAACGATCTTGGCGACCAGACCCTCGCTCAAGTCCCCGGCGGCATCGTGACCCGCTTCAGTACAAATAGCCACATAGCCATCATGGCCTATAACTATCCGCCCGAGATGAAGGTTTCCCTGCCCGTAAGCAAAACGCTCGCGGAAGCAGATGCTATCGATAACAGTGGCAGCGCGCGCGCCTTCACCATGGATTTGACGCATTTGCCGGCCGGGGCCTCCTTTGTCATCGAGACTCTCGATAAGCAGCACGGCGATGCGGTCGCGGCCTGGGAAGCCATGGGAAAACCGGAACCGCCCAACATAGAACAGACTAAGTTGCTTCGCCATGAGGCGTGGACCACGGAGAAGCAGATTGTGAGGGCAGATTCCCAGGGCAGACTTCACATCCAGACCAGCCTGCCGCCCTGGGCATTGATGTTGATCCGCCAACTGTAATTGTCTGCAAGGAACATTGAGCTGAGGCAAACCGACGCTGATTGTCCCGTTTTTGTGTTCCTTGCCAACTTGAGGTGAAGGCTCGGGTCGATTCCCTTCGCAACCAGTTCGAGGCATTTGTGGCGCTCCTTCCGCCCCAGACTTTGTTCTCCTCGCCATGCAGCAAGTCGGGCAACATATGCTTGTCGTGCACCGAGGCCGCCGAGGTGCAGACCGAGTGCACCACACCCTCTTTGCTATCGACGCCGATATGCGCCTTGGCGCCGAAGTAATATTGGTTGCCTTTCTTGGTCTGATGCATCTGGGGGATCGCGCTCCTTGTTCTCGTTCTTGGTCGACGACGGCGCCGGGATGATCGTGGGATCGACGATCGTTCCCGTAGAAATGCGAATGCGCTTGCGATCCAGATAGGGGTTGACCGTACCGAGAATCTTGCCGCATAAATCGTGGGCTTCGAGCAGATGGCGGAAGTTGAGAATGGTCGTCTCGTCGGGCGCGGCGGCGCGGCCCAGATCGACGCCCGCGAAGCTGCGCAGCGCGGGCGATTCGTAGAGCGCGTCCGCGGCCCCGGGATCGGAAAGGTTGAACCAGTGCTGCAGAAAGTAGATGCGCAGCATGATCCTGAGGCCCACCGGCTGGCGGCCTTTGCCGCTGACATGCGAGGAAGGCGGACGCTGGACCGCCCGAATCGTCGGAACCAATTGTCCAGCAGCGGCAGCAAGAGCTTGTGCAACTCGCCGACATATTCCTCTGCATCTTCCGGGCGCTTACCCCGGAGCAGAGAACCAGTATTATGTCCGAACCGATTGGGATACCTCAACGGTATGTTGGAGGGAATCAAGGACGAAAGAATCTATTTGGCGTCCCCGACGGGATTTGAACCCGTGTTATCGCCGTGAAAGGGCGGTGTCCTAGGCCGGGCTAGACGACGGGGACGCTATTGGAGGGCAGGAGCGGCCGGAACTGGCCGAGATGCGCCTTCATTCAGGCTAACAACTGAGACAAATCGTGTCAAAAGAGGGGCATGTGCGAGCTGCTCTCTACCGGCTCGGGGTCGAGGGTTTCAAGGCCCTCGCTTTTTGCTGCTCCGAGGAGCTCCGGGGACGAGGAGACAAAGAGAATGCCTATTCCGTGGAACATATCGCGCGCGGTGAGGGCAGCGGCAAGTTGCAGAGCCGCGGGCCAGCGCAACGCGGTGCGGTCGAGGAGCTGACGCGCGCATTCGAGCACCGCCGGGTTCAGCGGCTGCTGCACCATTCGCGCGGCTTCAAGACGGAGAATTTCCAGAGCCGCGGCCGCATCGGCAGGGGCAATGTCACCAGCGCGCTCGCGACGACGGATCGCAGCATAGATTTCGAGCGGCGTGGCGGCGGAGATGAGCTTGCTGTTGTCCTCCAGCGATTCCATGAGACGAATCAGCACTGCAGTGCCCGGCTCCTGCACGAAGAGCTTCGCGAAGGCTGTCGTCTCAAGGAAGTAAAGACTCACTCGTCACCCCGCTCATCGTCAATGACGGCGGTAAGCGACTCACCGTGAGCGGCCACCGGTTGGAAGCGCGGGGTCTCGTCGGGCAGGCCGGCCTCTGCGCGGTTGAGACGAATCGTGGTGGTGGGATAGGCCGGGGTTTTGGGATTAGCAATCTTGCTGGTGAGCACCACGCCGCGCTGGATGGCTTCAGCAAGCACCGCCTGGCGGGAATCGGGATGCTGATTCCAGCGGAAGGCCTTGCGCGGCAGGAAGGAATCTCGAAACCACTTGAGGGCAATGAACGCGTGACCTCCACGTTCGGCCTCGGCTAGCGCCGCGCACAGCTCCTTGACGCGCACATCCATGTCGGCCGGCAGCACTGGCTCGGCGGGCTCTTCCTCTTCTACGGGGTGCGCGGAAACAGTGCGCGGGGCGCGGGCCGGGCGTGCGAAGGAATCGCCATCGGAGATGCGCTCGAAGTAAATGCGAACCTCGTCTTCTTCCGGCGACCAAGAGTCAGCGGAGGCATTGCGGCGCTTGCTGCGCCCGTTCTCACTACACAGCTCGACGATGGCTTGGTATCCGGGAGGGGCCAGGAAGCGCAGAGCACGCACCAGGCCCGGGTCCTGCGAATAGGCCAGCTCATTCAGTGCTTCTTCGATAATTTCTTCTGCTGCGGGAATGGTCAGGTTTGCAGTATCGATATGGCTTTGTGCAATGCGTGTCGATTTCATATTTGTTGCTCCATCGAATCTGTCCCAGCTAGCGTGAGATTCCAAATGGCGTCTGATTCCGCCCCGGCGCGCGTCCTTACGCCTTCCCGGAAATTCGAACGGAACCCGGTCTGCAGAAAATCTGTAATCCGAACCCCAACTTGGGCGAAGAAAGCGCGAATCAGAGAGACCCAGTGGCACCGAAAACCCGAACCGCCCCCCGGCGGACTAAGGTCATCCTCGGGAACAGGCAGGCAGAAATGCACATGCCGCTGCTTCCGTTGTGTGGCCCACTGTATTTCTCGAATCGATGATTGTGCTCACAAGGGCTTTTTCTGCAAGACTTTTACTGGACGAGCGATTGTCCACGCCCTTCTGTTATTCCCCTACATTTGTTGTTTCGAGAAATATACGCGCGCTCGAAAGAACCTGCTTTACGACCCCCAGTGTACCCGAAATTTCAGCCGCGTGCAGTGCGGTACCTCTTTATTTTGTGCAGCTCATCACTTGAATGGAGATTCGGTTCCACAGGACGCTTACGGAAGGCTCCGCCATTCGTACAATAGAAGACATGCGTCGTTTTTTGCTGATTTGTTTGCCTCTATTTTGGTCCCTGTCTGCAATTGGAGCCTGGGCAGATGGCCCCAGCTTCGACTTGGCCGGTCCCAAGGTGGACGTACACGTAAAGCGCGGAACGCTGACGCTGCCCATCTCCGAAGCCCCCAACCTGCTGCCCGGTGATCGGCTGTGGATACATCCGGATCTTCCCGCCACGCAGTCGGAGCACTTTGTTCTGGTGGTTGCGTTCCTGCGCGGCTCCACCAATCCGCCTCCCGCGGAGTGGTTCACGCGCGTGGAGACGTGGACGCGCGAGGCGCACGACGAGGGCGTGTTTGTGAATGTGCCGGCCGAGGCGCAACAGGCGCTTATCTTTCTGGCCCCGGAAACCGGCGGCGATTTTAATACCCTGCGCAAAGCTGTGCACGACGAGCCGGGCACGTTTGTGCGCGCGGCTCAGGACCTGCAGCAGGCGAGTTGGGAGCGGATGCGCCTGGATACCTACCTGGACGATGTGCGCATCACATCGCAGACCGATCCGGCGGCGTTGAAGACGCGGGCGGAGATGGCAGCGCGCAGTCTGGGCATCAAGATCAACGAGAGCTGTTTTGCCAAACCCCTGGACCAGCAGGCAAGCTGCCTCGCGCAAAACTCCGAGGGCATGGTGCTCGACGACTCCAACGCGCAATCGGTCGTGAACCAGTTGGCGAACGGCTCGGCGCTGGACCTCGTGAACCAGCTCTCCTACACCACTATGGCCGGCGCCGGCATGTACAGCCCCTATGTGGGCGCTATCGTCGACACCGCCAAGATCCTTTCCTCTCTGCACACGGCGCACTTCCAGTACATTCCCGCGCTGGCATTGCCCACCACGGACACGCTGAACCTGCGGCTCAACATGCCGCCTTCGTTCCGCAATCCGAAGTCGGTGGTGGTGGTGGCGCTTCCGCCCATCGGCCCGGCGCACGCCGAGCCGCTGTACGCAGCAACCCCCGACCAGGTTTCGTGCGCGCCGAAGCCCGGGCTGGTGCTGGCAGCGGAAGGCGCGCCAATGGTGTTTGCCACGCCGTTCGCGCACAACCTGGTGTTGCACATTGAATCAGAGGGCAAGGGCTCCTCTGAGGGCGCGGGCATTAATGTGCCGATCAAGGCCGATCCCTCCAAAGGCGGGCTGGTGTTTACGGAAGCGCTTCCCGAGCTGCCCGCGGGTGCGCTGATTGGCACCGTGCGCGGCAAGTGGGGCTTTGACGAGTGGGTGGGACCGAGCTTCCATCTTTATTCGCCGGAGAACGGCAAATGGGCAGTGGCCGCGAGCGACCAGTCGGCGTTGGTGGTGGGCCGCGATGATTCGGTCCATATTCTGGGCGACAACGCCCAATGTGTGCAGAAGGTGGAAGAGCAGGCGGCAAGCGGCTCGCCAGTCAACCTGACCTGGACCGCGCCCAAGACGGACACGAAGACGGACACGCTGCTGGTGAAGATCCCGCTGCAGAAAGCGGAGCCCGGTGCAGTAGATGTCGACGTCTTTCAATACGGCCTGATGCAGCCGGACAAGATCAAGATGACGGCCTATGACGCGGAGGCTTCACTGCAAGGCCTGACGTTGAACGCCGGCGACACGGACGCGATGCTGAAGGGCACGCGCCTGGACGAAGTGGCGCACGCCAATCTGCACGGCATCGTGCTGACGCCGGCCACGCTTACGCGCGTGGAAGATATGGACCAGTTGACAATGAAGGCCGGGGCGTCGACTGCCGGGCTGGAGCCTGGCAAGAGCTACACGGCGGAGGTAGAGCTGAAAGACGGCCGCATGCTGAAAGCGCCGGTGACGGTTGAGCCGCCGCGTCCCGAAGTGGTGCTGCTCAGCAAAGGCGTACAGGACAATGGCAGCGCGCCCTCGCTTGTGCAGCTCGGCAGCCCCGACGATCTGCCAGTGGATGGGCGGCTGGTGTTCTTCCTGAAGTCCACTACGCCGGCCAGATTTCCGCGCACCGAAAAGATTGAGCTGGCAGCGGCTGATGCGAGCTTCGACACCATGCTCGACCTGCACGATGGCAGCCTGCTGCTGGAGGACGCAAAGACCGCGGAAGCAACCGTGCAGCCGCTAGCGCGTTTTGGTTTTTCGGCCTTTGGACCGGTGCAGGTACGTGCCGTTGATGTCGATGGCGAAGCCGGCGACTGGGTTCCGTTGGGCACTCTGGTGCGTCTGCCGGGCTTCAAGGACCTGCGCTGCCCGCGCGCCGTCGCCAAGCCCTGCGTGCTGACGGGCTCGAATCTGTTTCTTGCCTCGTCGATCGCAAGCTCGCCGCAGTTTGATAGCGCCACGGCAATTCCGCCGGAGTTTACCGGGATGGAGCTGATTGTGCCGCACCCGGCAACGAATGGACAGCTCTACGTGAAACTACGCGACGATCCGGCGACGGTGCAAACGCTAACGCTGCCGGTCACATTGATTACGCCGGCGGAGGCAAAGGCGGTGTTGCCGGCGGCTCCGACACCCGTGCCGGCGCCTGCGGAAGCCGCACCGGTGACAGAGGCTGCGCCCCAACCGGGAGCAGCGCCCGCGGTCCCGCCTGTAACGGGGGATAAGACGGCGCCGCCTGCTTCGCCGCAGACGCCTGAGCCGCCCACGTCACAGTCGCCCGACACTGCTCCGCCGCAAAAATAGGAGCGCTCCGCTCGTGCCATCGTCAGAAATCTGCGCGGCTACCTGGCACCAAGCTGGTACGGCATCCCGAATCGCCCAATCTGGATCAGCTCTTTCTCCGCCGGAGGCCAGATGTGCAGACTCTCTACGCGACTCGAGCCGGCAATCCAGCGTGCATCGGTGGTTCCCACCAACTCGCCAGTTGCGGCCACATTGAAATGAACCTGCAGCACATCGCCGGCCTCAGACCGGGTCCATCCAAACACGTATTCGCCTGGCTTCAGCGCAACGTCTCCAATGCGCACCGGCGCCTGCACCATCAGGTAGTGCGAGTACTTTCCTTCTGCCGAGTAGCCGGCCGTGATCAACACGACTCCGGCAATCAGGCGCCCGCGATTGTCTACGATTCCCGACGCCGTCCGCATCTCGGTTTCGATGTGCTCGCTCACCACTGGCGCGCGTGAGGGCAGCGCCGCAGCCAACTCGGCCGCCGTAGCCTGCCGCCACGCGGACTTCTGCGCCCGCGCAGATGCTGACCAAAAAGCGAGCAATGCGGCCAAAAGAATTGCGTAGCCGGCAGTGGCATGAAATCTGCGGCTGCCAGCCAGCCAACTTGATCTTTCTCGAAGCGGAGCCAACGCGCTCTTGTTTACGCCCTCTTTTGTCATGGCTTCGGCTTTCTCAGCGATTCGAGTGGGACGATGCCGCGACGAATCGCGTCCATCGCGGCCTGGGTGCGATCGCTCACGCCCAGCTTACCCAGCAGGCTGTTGATGTGGGTCTTCACCGTGGCCTCGGAAACATCGAGTTCGGTTGCAATCTCCTTGTTGCTGCGGCCGTGCACGATCTGCTCCAGCACGTCGAACTCGCGCGGAGTCAGATCCTCAGTACCCATGCGCTCGGCCAACCGCTCGGCGATTGCGGGTGGAATGTGCGACCTTCCCATATGAACCGCGCGGATGGTCGCGATCAGAGTCTCGCTGGTCATGCCTTTCAGCAGGTAGGCCTTGGCGCCGGCTTTGAGGGCACGATAAATATCCTCGTCGCCTTCGTAGGTGGTGAGCACAATAATGCGTGCCTGCGGCGCTTCCGCGCGGATGCGTTGAATCACGTCGACTCCGCCAATGCGCGGCAAGCGCAGATCAAGGAGGGTTATATCCGGATGATGGCTTCGAAATTGCGCAATCGCCTCAACGCCATCGGCCGCTTCGCCCACCACTTCCAGACCGTCGGCAACGTTGAGGAGAGCCACCAGCCCCTGGCGAACGACGTGGTGGTCCTCGACCACCAGCACACGAATCGGCACGCGCAAGTTTTCTGTGCTCAACGCGCTTCTCCCGTCTGTTCACGCCGCGCCGGCGCGCACACGCGCACCACTGTTCCTTCGCCGGCCGCGCTGCTCACCTCAAGCGTCCCGCCAATCGCCGCTGCGCGCTCTTTCATTCCGGTCATTCCAAAATGACCGGGCATCGCATTCTGTGCCTGATCCACTGCGCCACCTCGTCCGTTGTCCCGCACTTCCAGCGTAATGGTTTCCGGTCCGTACTCCAGTTGAACCGATAGCTGCGTGGCGCTGGCGTGCTTCTTCACATTATGAATGCCTTCCTGCGCCACGCGCAGCAATTCTGCTTCGGTGGTCGCCGGCAGCGGGCGATAGGCACCAAAGGTGCTGAACCGCGCCGCCAATCCATCGCCTTCGGCCGCTTCGGCCAACCGCCGCAGCCGCACCGGCAGCGTCACCTCGTTCGCATCCTGCGTGCGCAGCGCCCAAATCGATTGCCGCGCGTCTGCCAGTCCTTCGCGCACCTGCGCGCGCGTCTGGTCGAGATGTTTGGCCACCGCATCGGTCTTACCGCTGCGCAGCAACTCCGCCAGTACTTCCAGTTGTACGGAGACGCCCACATAACCCTGTGCAAGCGTGTCGTGAATCTCGCGCGCAATCCGGCTGCGCTCGCCCAGCACAGCGCTGAATTCGCGCTCCGCCAGCCGCAGCCGCTGCCGCATCATCAGCAACACGCTGCCTGCCAGCGCGGCCAGTAGCAACGCATAAAACCAAACCGTTTGGTAAAAATGGGGCCTCAAATCGAACGCGAAGGAACTACCAGTTGTGTTCCATACGCCGTCGTTGTTGGCTGCCTGCACTCGAAACGTATAGCGGCCAGGAGGAATGTTGGTGTAATACGCAGTGCGCCGTGTACCGGCATCCGTCCAGGCGTGGTCGAACCCATCCAATATGTAGCGATACCGCACCTTCTGCGGCGCGACAAAACTCAGCCCAGCGTAGTCGAACTCGAAGTGCACATGCCCCGCCGAAACTCCCACCCGCGAGTCAACGCCACGCTGTGGATGATCTACATCGTCCACCACAAACCGCTCCAGAACCACGGGCGGCGGAATCGTGTTGACCGGAAAATGCGCCGCATTGATCTCAACCAGCCCTTTTGGCGTGGCGAACCACAAGAGTCCGTCGCGCGAACGCCAGGCAGACGGATGACTGTTAGTGGCCGTCTCGCGGCTGCGCAATCCATCGGCGGTGCCGAATTCGATCCAGTGCGAGCAGGCGGCCATCACTTGGGGGCCGCTGCAGTCGCAGCGCGCGATGCCATTGCCGGTCGCAAACCACAAGTGCCCGTCGCCATCGTCCAGAATGGCGTGAATGGCAGCTTGTTCGGGACCGTTATTCATGGCCGCGGAAAAATGGCGGCCATCCCAAACATCCCATCCATGATCCTGCGTGCCAATCAGCAGCGTGCCGTCCGCTCGCGGCAACAGGGCGGTGATTACGTTGCTGGTCAGGCCGTTGACCGTTGTGTAGTTGGATATGTGATCCTGCTGCTGGTCTCGGTGCAGGCGCGAAAGGCCGGCCAGTGTTGCAATCCACAGGTCGCCGCTTGCACCTCGGGCCAGCGCGCCCACCAGATCGCTGCCCAATCCGCTCGATTGCGTGAACGTCGTCATACGGGCAGAGGCGTGAACGCCGCCGTTCTGCTTCCAATGCGTCAGGCCTCGCCGTGTACCGATCCAGAGCGATCCGTCACCGTCCACCAGCAGCGATCGGATGAAGTCGTCGGGCAATCCATCGGCCGAGGTAAATGTGTCGATCCTGCCAGCGTGAATCCGGTTCAGTCCATCCGGTGTTCCTACCCAAACATCGCCATTGGGCGCAGCCGCCAGCGATAAAACCACGTTACTTGCCAGGCCAGTCCCGACCGAATAGGTGCGCACACTCCAATCTGATCCCGAACCGCGTGGGACCCGGCGCATAGCATTCAATCCATCTTCCAGCGTTCCGACCCAAAGCGTGCCGGCGGCGTCTTGCACCACAGCAGTGGTTCGATCGGAAGAAAGGCCTTCGCGAGTGCCGAAGGTGCGAAAACGCTGATCTCGCAGAATGTGCAAGCCGTCGGTTTCTGTCCCCACCCAAAGATTGCCTTCCCGGTCTTCCATCAGCGACAGCACCGATTCCGCGGCAAGTGGACTTGTAACCGCAAAGTGCTGCACCTGGCCTGCAATCAGGCGCACCAGACCTCCGTTTGTGCCGATCCAGAGGCCGTCCTCCCGGTCCGCAAAAACGGCTTGAATGCGGCTGCCGGGAATCTGTTTACCGGCGATCAGGCGTTCAACCGGCCGAATACCGCGCATGATCACGAGAGTGCTCTGGTTGGCGACAGCCCGTTGCGATCCAGGAAGCGCAGCTAGAAACGCTACCTTTCCGGTCAGGCCGGAGTGCGCGACAATCTGCATCCAGGACTCGCTGTTCTGCGCGTAAAGCAGCCGGAATTCAGTTCGTCCATCAGCCGTGACGGCTGGGAATGCTGGTTGCCCAGGAGTTTCGTCGCTGGCTTCGAATCGTTCGCCAGCAAGCCGCGCCACTCCTTGCTCGGTTTCAACCCACAACACGCCGTCTGATGCTTGCTCAAGCGCATTAATCCCGTTGTCGGGCAATCCCTGTCGAGTGGAAAACACCGTGACTGCGCCGTCGCGCCACCGCGCCAGCCCAGCGCTGGTGCCAATCCAGAGCGCTCCGTCGCGTGTTTCGAGGAGGCAACGAACATCGCCACTGGGCAGCGACGGGGTGGAATTGTGGTCGAAGACCTGAAAGCCGACGCCATCGAAGCGTACCAGGCCAGCCTCAGTGCCCAGCCACACAAACCCATCGCGGGTTTGCACCAGCGCCTGAACTGTGTTCTGGGGCAGACCGTTTTCCATGCCCCACGTTTGTTGGCCGTAATCGATCAGTCGCGTCGAGGGCTCAAGAGCAAAAAGGGAATCTCCCCCGTTCAAGAACAGGGCGACGGCGCAAACGGTCAACACGATCAACTGCGCAGCCAATCCCAATCGTGCAGTCCTGCGCACGGGCGCCAGCACAGGCCAAAGAGGGTAACGGGCACGGCTGGTCGCGGAGCGCTTCGACGTGGACATGCAGTCGGGCCATTCGAACACGGGTAAGCTCATTCCAGAAGATCAAGAGGCGCCGGTGAAATCTGCTCCAGTTATTGGGCTAAGACCACATAGCGGCGTCCAGCATAGAGCCGAAATCCTCCGGATGGATCGGGGAGCACCTCGAGAGGCCGTGGCCGTTTCAGCCCCGCATCTGTTGCGGAGTTCACACTGAGCACCTGGTGCGCGCCGATATCTGTTACGACGAATTTGTTGTCCGCGAGAAATCCGATGCCATAAACCCCGGCGCCAAGACGCTTGCCTCCCACGTTGATCGGGACCTCGGTGATGAGCTGCGCCTGATAGATTGCCGCCACAGCGGTGGAATAACCCGATGTGTCCACCATTGTAGCCAGTACAAGGGACCCATCCGGAAACTTCACGCCGCCGGAATTCCGCAGTTGTGTAGTCGCTGTCTGGCCGCGATAGAAGAGGCTTGCAGGCAACAGCTTCTGCATGTCTGCAGGTTTGAGTACCACCGCGCCAGTTTGTGCCTGAATCGCTGTGGTCGCCACGATGATCGCCACGGTGAAAAATCCGACTTTGGCCCGCTTGATAATTCCTCGCATCGGCATAGGACGCCTCTCTTTCCTCACTCGTTCCGGTAATCTGACCGAAGCAATCCGCTTAGCATCACTGCCAAAGACGCGATTCCTCGATGCAGATGAAGGTACACCTCTCACCGTGCTTTGAGTCAATGTCATGACCACTCGGTCCACCACACATCCTTAGTGATCCGTGCACGCGCATCAGGGATTTTACCCCGTGAGGAATTTCAACACAGCGGCAGAGGCAAGCGCCAGCATCTCGGCTGTCACAAGTCGCCGACGTCCCGCGCAGAGCGGCCAGAATCCCGATTCCATTTCCTGGGGGTATCGGGGGGAAGCGCATAAGGCCTCGATGGGGAAGGCGCGCGCGACTGTCGAAGGGAGCTGGGAGAAAGCAGCGAAAGCGGCAATTGGTTGACCGGACGCGGCGACTCTCCAATAACCATCTGACTATAAAAGGTTTGCCTCCAAATACATCAGCCACAGGCAGCCCCAAACTCGCAAAAAAGGCAAACCCTAGTGAGAAGAAAGTAAGACGGTCCCGCCGGTCTGCAGCTGAAAGCGGCGCGTTCAGCGACGCGAGCCTTACTCTGGATTCCGAACTGCTGAGTCCGGCGAGCCCAGTCATCAAGATCATTCCGGCGAGCTGCGGTTACGTTTGCGAAATTTCCTCTTCGGGTCTTGACATATTCCCATATTGGAATCTATTGTTTCAGCCATGGCCCGGGCTGCCACGACCTCCGATCCGTTCAACGCCGTCGCCGAACCGCGCCGCCGCGCGATTCTGGTTTTTCTCGCGGATAGGGAAAAGCCGGTAAGCGCGATCGTGGCGGCGCTCGCCATGGAACAGCCGTCGGTTTCGAAACACCTCAGCGTGCTGCGCAAAACCGGACTGGTGCGGATGCGGCGCTGCGGCCGGCAGAAGCTGTACCAGACGAACGCGGCGGCGATCCAGCCGCTGCACGAGTGGGCCTCGCTCTTCGAGCGTTACTGGAGCCGCCAGTTGCTTGGAGTGAAGGAGCGCGCCGAAGCGAAGGCACGGCAGATGCAGGACGAGAGAAAGGAGAAGAGATGATTCCATCAGAAATCAAGCTGGAAGACCTCACGCTGCACATCGCGCAGGAGGTGCAGGTAGCGGCGCCCATCGAGGTGGCGTGGGAGTCGCTGCTGGAGCAGATCGGTCCCGCGAACGAGCGGGGCGAAGGCGACTCAATGCCGATGGTGATCGAGCCGTGGCCGGGCGGCCGATGGTATCGCGATCTGGGCAACGGCAATGGCCATTATTGGGCGACCGTGCAGGCCATCAAACGGCCTACGCTGCTGGAATTTTGCGGCCCCCTCTTCGCTTCATTCCCGCTCGTCTCGAACGTACAATACCGGCTGAGCGAGAAGGATGGCGGCACTCTGATCGTCTTCCGGCACACGGCGCTGGGATACATCCTGGACGAGCAGAAGAAGGGCGTAGGCCAGGGCTGGGCGTCCATGCTGGCCAGAGTGGCAAAGGCGGCGGAGAAGCGTCGCTGACAAGCGGAGGTAAAGAATGTGTCCGGTATGTTTCATCACCGCGGCGCTGCTGGCTGGTGGAGCTACTTCTAGCGGTGGGCTGGCGGGATTCGCCGTGACGAAGATCTGGCGCCGCAAGGGCGCGAATCAAGTCCGTCGAGAAAGAGAGAACAGCACAGCAAAGGAGGATCGACATGGCGACGAGCATGACAGAAGCAAAGCAGGCGAAGGTGGTGCCGGCAGCGGAATGGCTGGCGGCGCGCAAGGCATTTCTGGCGAAGGAAAAAGAGTTCACGCGGCTGCGTGACGAACTGGACCGGGAGCGGCGCGAGCTGCCGTGGGAGAAAGTGGTGAAGACGTACACGTTCGAAGGGCCGAATGGCCGCGTCAACCTCGCAGACGTCTTCGGCAGACGCAGCCAGCTGGTGATCTATCACTTCATGATGGGTCCGGGCTGGGTGGAGGGATGCAAGAGCTGTTCGTACCTGGCGGATCACTTCGACGGCATGACGATTCACCTTGCACATCGCGACACGACGCTCGCGGTGGTTTCGCGCGCTCCATTGGCGGAAATCGATGTTTTCAAGCGGCGAATGGGATGGCGGTTCCCGTGGTACTCGTCCTTCGGCAGCGACTTCAATCTCGACTATCACGTGTCGTTCACGCCGGAAGATATGGCTGCCGGCAAGGTGGCCTACAACTACACCGAAATTGGCGGCGCCCCGGCCGAGGAGTTGCCCGGACTGAGCGTGTTCTTTAAGGACGCGGACGGGGCGATCTTCCACACCTACTCGACCTACGCGCGGGGGCTGGACATCCTGGTAGGCACTTACAATTTCCTCGACCTGGTGCCGAAGGGACGTGACGAAGGAGGGCTGACGCACACCATGGCGTGGGTGCGGCATCATGACAACTACACCGATGGCTATGCTGTCGATCCCATCGCGGGGTGGGAGCATCCGCAGGTAGCGGCGTCATTGGCAGAGAAGTCGAAGTGCTGCTCGGGCAACGCCACAAGTAGGATCTAAAATCATCAGCATGTGCCGCAATATCAAATCTCTGTTCAACTTCGAACCGCCCGTAACCGAAGAAGAGGTTCGGGCTGCTTCGCTGCAGTTTGTGCGGAAAATTTCCGGGTTTACGAAGCCGTCGCAGGCGAATGCTGAGGCTTTCGATGCTGCCGTAGAGCAGATTGCCACGACCTCGGCGCGGTTGCTGGCTTCATTGGAGACCAGCTCGCCCAAAAAGAATCGCGAAGACGAGGCGGCAAAGATGAGAGCGCGCAGGGCGGCACGGTTTGGATCATAAAGCTCACTTACGTTAGGGCGGAGAGGCTGGTACCTCCCCGAATGGAAGAACGGACTGGGAAATGCTCAGATCGTTCCACCAAACAGTGGCATTTAAATGCGATCAAACACATTTCGTAATGAATGTCCGTTCTGCGAATCCGGGTTAGCACTCGCGCACCGCAGGTGCAACGCTTCGCACTCTACATGAGAAGAATGCCTTCAAATCGAACAGTGAAGATCTCCTGCGCTGCCTACTTTTCGCCGGGCAGTTCAACGTGTCCGCCGAACTGATAGCGCATTGCCGATAGAAGTTTGTCTTGATAATCCGCCTCTCCACGTGAGCTGAATCGTTGATAGAGCGCAGCCGAAAGAACAGGAGCGGGCACTCCTTCGTCCACCGCAGCAAGGATTGTCCAGCGCCCTTCCCCCGAATCAGAGACGCGGCCAGCAAACTTGGACAGGGCAGAGTCTTCCACGAGTGACGCTGCGGTCAGGTCGAGTAGCCAGGAAGCAATGACACTTCCACGGCGCCATACTTCGGCGATATCGCCGAGGTTAAGTTCGTATTGGTAGCGCTCCGAGTCACGCAAGGGCGTGGTTTCAGCGCTAGCTGCCGCCTTTTCTTTGCCAATATTGGCGTCATGCAGAATTCCGAGCCCCTCCGCGTAAGCCGCCATGAGTCCATACTCAATGCCATTGTGGACCATCTTGACAAAGTGGCCAGCGCCGTTGGGGCCGCAATGCAGGTAGCCAAGTTCGGCGGTGCCCCCCAGCTTTTCACGCCCTGGCGTGCGCGAAATGTTACCAACCCCGGGCGCCAGTTGTTTAAAGATAGGATCGAGATGAGTGACGACGTCTGCTTCGCCGCCGATCATCATACAGTAACCACGTTCGAGGCCCCACACGCCCCCGCTTGTTCCCACATCCACATAGTGGATGCCCTTCACAGCCAGATCTTTCGCGCGCCTTAGATCGTCTACGTAATAAGAATTGCCCCCATCGATGAGAATGTCTCCCTTATCAAGACGAGGAACCAACTCCGAGATGGTTTTATCCACGACTGCGGCTGGGACCATCAGCCAGATCGCGCGGGGCTTTGCCAACTTCTTTACCAGGTCCTGGAAGTCGGTGGCTCCTACCGCCTTCTCTCCAACCAACTCGTCAACAGCCTTTGCGGAGAGGTCGGAGACTACGCATTCGTGACCACCTCGAATGAGTCTTCGCACCATGTTTGCACCCATTCTTCCCAGTCCGATCATTCCCAGTTGCATAAATGTCCTCCTTCACAATGGTGGCTCTTTCAGAACTCAATGTCTGTCCTTCGGTGCCTGCACCCGGAGAATAGTTGCCTACGTCAGGTCAGCAGCAGGCGGAGTGCCTACAGCGTTCACCTTACACCGCCTGTTCCACTGCAGTTGTTGTTTTTGGGTCAATGCCGAGGACGATGTAATTCATCATGGCTATGTTGACACGCGACGTCGCCCCATCCACACTAACCTCAGGCTGACGGGCATGCAGTAGGTTCTCCTTTTACAGACTGGCATCAACAGAAGACCTCGGGCCGGACACAGAGCTCAGTCCCAAGTCTCGCATACAAGCATCGACGGTGCACTGAAGGAGGCCGGCAACCACTCCATTGCTGTGGCCCGCAGGAAGGAGAGCCGCGCCCACATCCCCACAGAACAGTACCTTGGCTTCAGGATCGTAGACATGATTGGCTGAAGCATGCAGATAGTGCGCCGGGATAATCTTCAGCTTCTTGCCTCCGACGATCATGCTTCTCGCCTCGTCGGGAACTCCGGTCATTGCGGCATTCAACGCGCCGTAGTGCCGGATGAACCCCTCCCAGAGGCTGGTGCGAGGCGAAGGCCTTCACCACTGAACTCGGCGCGACCACCTCAGCAACGGTGGCCAGCACCTGGGGAAAAATCTCGAATCCGCCTGGATCGAGAATCACACTCTCTCCATTCGACTCCACGATGTAAACATTCGAATCGATGACCCGGCGCTCGTCCTGGTCGTAGAGCACCCACCAGCGGTGATTGCATGCTTCAAATACCGGCGCTGCTCTCATGCAGTACCTCCTCCAACTCCCCGCGATAGGCCCAGATGGCGTCCCGTACCTTGGTCACATCCAAACCCATCTCGTGCAATACGCGCATCAGCGGCGCGCCACTGGTTTCTGACAATGCAGCTTCGATCCTGCCGTTGGTGACCACGTACTCCTGCTCGGCGATTCCCTCCTGAAGACGGGTTAAGGTTTCCACAACTTTGCGCAGAATCTTCACCGCTTCGGCCCCATCCGTCTCCAGGTTGCAGTTCCAAATGCCCTTGGATACAGCCAGAAATCCCGCGTCGCCGCCGCGCCTGGTGATCTGCTGCGCGGTCTTCTCGAACATGCTGGTGAGCGACCGGGTGCGTATCGAAGTTTCCGACGACGGCAAGGGCATCGACCGTCGGGTGGTGGTCGGAAAGGCGATCCAAAAGGGCGTCATCACGCCCGACGATGCGGCCCACCTATCGGAACAGGAGGCGCTGGAGCTCATCTTCCGCCCGGGCTTTTCCACCAGGGAAGAGACTTTGAACCTTTGCGACCGCGGCGTGGGCATGGATGTGGTGAAGGAGGCGACCGACAAACTAAAGTAGTTGAGAAGGCGGCATCAGAACGAAAAAGTTGATTGCAGGAAAATGCTGCGATTGCCTGGAACCGGGCTGCCGAATTGATTGCCGGCGAGCGACTGCGTCTTGTTGAACAAGGGCGAGAGCAAGACGCCGTTGGGCGTGCCCAGGTTTACCACGTTAAAGACGTTGTTGGCCCCGGCCGCCAGCGTAAGGTTGTAGCGGCGCGGCGCCGCTGCATCCAGGCGAATGGAGGGACCGCCGCCGCTTAATCCACGCCCGCTCACGCCGCCGTTGCCGCCCGGAGTAAAGGACTGTCCCTCACCCTCGGTTTTGAGCTTTGGCCCAATGCCGAATACTTTGCTTGCGCGAACGTGGCAGACCCAATTGGCGGGCCCGATGCCGATGCCGTACGGAACAATCGGCTCATTCTTGCCCGCGGGGTCGGTATCAAGGCAGCCATACTGCGTGGAGATGACGCCCTGCTGGCCGCAGGTGCCATATGCGGGACGTGCATTGAATTGATTGTTGCTGGTCAGGTCGTCGCCAACCGTGAGGTTGTAGGGAGTACCCGATTGCTCAGCAAGCAGGGAGGCGAGCACGATGCCGTGCGGCGCCGTATAGCTCTCGATCAGCACAAAGCGGTGACGAATGCCGAAGCTGGCGCGGCCGTAATCGAATCCCGGGGCCTGTGCCACAGAAGGAAATGAATTGACTCCCTGCGTGTCGCTTTTGGCCTCGTTCAGCACGTAATTGCCGCTCAGGGTGAGGTGCTTAAGTTGGATGCTGGAGGAAGCGATGAGCTGGTTCTGCCGGTAAAAACCGCCTGATTGAAACTGATAGTTGTAGAGCGGCGGGGTCGCTCCACTTACCGTGTAGTTGCTGATGTCAAATTCGGGCGCAGTCACATTGTTCGACAGGTATTGGTGCACACCCTGCGTGTAGAGATAAGTAATGTTGCTGAGGATTTTCTTCGGAAACTGGTGATCGACGCCGATGCCGCCCTGCATGTCGAGTGCGGCGTGAAAGTGGGGGTCGACAGAGTGATAGGTGGGGACCGACGAAGTGGCGGAAGTCAGCACCGATGCCGGCTCAGCGGTACCGGGATCATAGAAGCTTGGGTTGAGAATGGTGTAGCTCTTCTGGTTGATGAGGTTATCGTGGATTGCCTCAATAATGTAGGGCGTGCCCCCGGGAGCATTGAAAGAAGTAGGCACCGTGAAGCGGTTATAAAACCAGCCGTAACCGGCGCGGATTACAGTTGTCGGCGGGGTCTTGCCAGGGCGGCCGGGAGTCCAGGCGAAGGCCACGCGCGGCGCCCAGTCCGCGTGATCGTGGATAAAATTCTGGCCCTCATAGCGGAGACCGAGCCCGAGTAGGAACCTTTGATTCACGCGCCAGTCATCCTGCAGGAAGGCTGATCCATCGAAAAGAAGAACTCGCGCAAGGGGGTTGCTGATGACGGTGGCGGAATACTGCGACGGTGTTCCCGACTGGTAAGCGGCGACGTTATTGAAGAAGTAACTGCCGTTTGCGCCCGCAGTGGAGAAGTTTGCATCCCGATAGGAGCGAATGCGCGCGCCAAAACGCAAGGTGTGCTTGCCTTCGGTGGCTGTGCCGTAATCCTGCAACATGAAGATATCCTGATGATCCTGCGCAACACCCGAGCTGTTGCCGCCCGTTGTGAATGCGCCTTGTACCGTAATGGTTGGAGTCAAGTAGGCGGAGTTTAGATCGTTGCTGATGCGACGCCAAAGGAAATGCGGCTCCATGACAATATTCGGGCTGATGACCCAGGTATCGGCGATCTGCAGTTCGTTGGTATGGTTCAAAGTGCTGGTGGCCTGGCCGGGCAGACTGAGTGTGCCCACGCCGCTGCCCTGGGCAGTCGTCCGATAGAACGAGTCGCGGATACTGATGAAATTATTCTTGCTGAGCTGGAAGTCGACCCGCGGGTTAAGTACAAAAAATGTCAAGGGATCCGGGAAGGCTTCGCTGAGGCTCTGCGACACGTTTGCGGGATTGAGCGCGTCAACAATGGTCTGGTTTTGACGGTTAATGGTGAAGGCATTGAAGAAGTAGGACGACGTTTTGGTAATCGGTCCACTTACGTTTCCAGAGTACGAGTACATGTAATAGCTCGGCTGCTCAGAGATGAGTGGATTGGCAGTATCCAGAGCAGAGCTGTTGCCGAAGCTGTTGATGCTGCCCTGGAACTTCTGCGAGCCCGGCTTGGTAATGATCTCAATGCGGCCGTAGCCGATGCGGTCGTACTCGGCCGAGAATGGATTCTGATTGACGCGTACCTCGAGGATGGATGACTTTGGGGGAATCTGGCCGCCTTCAAAGCCATCAATATATATCTGGCCACCGTTGGGTCCTGCTGCCGGACCGGCCAGCGCCTGTAGTTCATTTTGCAGTTCGTTTGGGTCGTCCGAGAGCGCATCGAGGCCACTGCCTTTGAGAACCGTGGCGCCGGCATTCTGGTCGGGATTGATGCCCACGCCTTGATTCTCGCCCGCGACCGTCACTTCCTGGTTTTCAACTGCGATGACGAGCGGCAACTTCAAATCCTCTGTCTGGCCGCCAGCGATCCCGATATCGGTAAGCGTTAAGGGAGCGAAGCCCTTGGCGTTGACAGTGATGGAGTAAGAGCCGGGGGCCAGATTACGGAAGGTGTAATGACCTTCGCTGTCGGATTTGCCCTTGATGGTCTGCTGTGCCCGCGTCAATGCGATGGCGGCATTTGCAACTACGGCTCCGCTTGGGTCCACAACTTCACCATGCAATGTGCCGCTTTGCGCGCTGGCCCGCGAGGAACACGCTAGCACAACACACAGCAACAGAGAACCGATACAGAACCCGGCCTTAAGAGACATAGTTGCCCTTTCAGCTGACAAAGGTTAGATTCGCGTCTTAGACGATTGCTGATGGGGAATGAAAGCCGTTTGGAATACTTTTTTCAACTTCGGGGAAGCAGATGCCATCCTTACGGATAACCGGGAAGTGCTCTGATTCGCGCTGTTCTTCTCTACGTGTCCTCGTCTGTTTTGGTTCCATTGCTCCCCCAGAGGCTTTCACGATCGGAGCCCCAGCTTGATGAGGAACCCGTCTTCCCCTTCCTCCAGGCTGAGCTGACCACAGTAAAGACGCAGGATGGCGTGGCGGCGCTTCCGCAGCCAAATGTGGGCAAGAGCGATGGATGCAAGTGCGATTCCAATCCGCACTCCGCCCGGTGTGAGCCACAGCTGGCAGCCGAGAGAAAGGGTAGTCACAATTGGGAAGATGGTGACGTAGCCCAGGACCGTGAATGCAAGATTCCCCTGGTCTGTTGCGGCTTCGCCCGTGAAGGGAATGGTGGTGACATTCAGAAAGAAGCCATCTGTGAGCAGAAGGCAAAGCCCCGCGCCCACCACCATCTGCGCGACGATGGAAGATAGGCTGCGGAGCTGCGCCGGTGCAATGAATTGAAAGATGCCAATGGTGGTGAAGGTAACGAGAGCACTGCACAACAACGCCCAGTACGTTGTAGCTTTCAATTCGTCGAAAGCTACCTTGTCTGTTGGTGGCTTGCCTTGGATGATGTGGAAGATCCAGCCTCCACGTTGATTTCCCGGCGACACGAATGCGCTACGCAGACCGGCAATAACCCAAAATACAATGATGCCGATCGCGATGCGCATGCCATCCGCTGAGAGATTGATACGTACATGGCCACTGTGAGCAGTGAACCGCAGCATGGTGGCAATCACAAGCGACAGGCCTGCGCCGCCGTAGAGAACCAGGTAAATCCGGTAGCGCGGTACACGCAGGATGGTCTGACTGATGAAATGGAATACACCGCGCTGCAGTGGAGAGCGAATCGCGGTGACTTCAAGCAGTTTTCTCCACGGAATGAAGATGCGGCTCCGCTTGGTTCGGGAGGCGGTTCCCGCCACCAATCCGATGACCCGGCGCAGATGGGCCACCGGATAGGCGATGGCAGCAATCGCCCAGACGAGACAGTTGGCAATCTCGCCGCGGTGCGCCAGCGCGTTCCACATCGTTGTCCCGGCCGGCGACGTCAATCCCTCCTGATAGGTCCCGAGGAACCAGAACGGCGGAAACCACCGCGCCAGCAGATGCTGCGATTGCAACAGCGCGGGTGTTACTCCTGAGAGCACAGGAAAGAGAAGCAGGAGAACGAGAAATCCCGCTACAGCCACTCCCTGCAGGAGAAGAGAAATGCGCCGGAAGAATTTCTCCCCGAGGAGAGCAAGAAAAATTCCCTGCAACGCTAGCACCAGTCCGGCAGCAAAGAGCCCCGCGATGGCAACTGCCGATACGTGGCCGAGCACCAGTGCGGCCGGATCCGGCGACTCTGTCGAAATAGGAAGAATGAGCGGTGCGAGAAAGTTGGCATCGAATAGGAATCCCGCAATGAAGATGGCAATTGCCGTGAGACGGGCGAGGAAGACCCGCGCCGGCGCGATGGGCAACGTGCCGAGGACGAAGACGTCGAGCAGATCGGGGAAGAATAGATCCCATTCAAAGAGCGTGGCCAGGCCCATTACTACGAAGGAGTACATCACGAAAAAGAAGTGATGATTGACTTGTGCCCAATAAGGTGGGGGCCCCACGGTGGTGCGTCCCGGGGGCCAGCCGGGAAACGGATGATAGGCGGGCCATAGATATACGGCGACCGTGAGGCCGGGCAGGGCCGCGGCGCAGGCAATCTGCACCATGCGCGTTTTGCCATCCCCGGTGGAGGAGGTGGTTTCGTGATTGAAGAAGCGCTCCAGAAAAAGACTTACCAGATGGGAGAATTGACTGCGTTTGGGCCGGCGAACAGCTCCCCGCGCAGCCTGAACATTCAGCGACTGCACGGCGGCGATATCATCACGATGGAAGAGACGCTGGAAGGCTTCAGGCATGGGGAATCTGCATGACCTCTACAATCTGTTGCGCGGCAGCACGCGTGTCCTGCTGCTCGACGAGTTGTGCGAAGACACTTTCGAGATTGGGGAGATGCATAAGCTGCGCCAATTCGGCTGGAGCGGCATCGGCCAGCACCTTTCCTTTGCCGATCACGATCACCCGATGGCAGACTTGCTCCACCGTCTCCAGCACGTGCGAGATGTAGAGCACGGCTTTACCCTGCGCCGACAGCATCTCGAGCAGGTCCTTGAAGAGGCGGCCGGAGACCACATCAAGCCCGGAAAGAGGCTCGTCGAAGATCAACAGGCTGGGATCGTGCAGCAGCGCAGCCGTAATCAGGACCCGTTGCCGCATGCCTTTCGAGTACGAAGAGATGGGCGAGTGCTGCCATGACTCCAGGAGCAAAAGCCTGAGCAGAGATGTAGCTTTGCGTTCGATGACACGTTCGCTCATGCCGCGCAAACGGCCAACGAGTTGCAAATATTCAAGTCCAGAGAGATACGTATAGAGGTGCGCCTCCTCGGGCACGTAGCCCAAGCGGCTGCGATAGCTGACCATGTCCTCGCGAATATCGGTGCCCTCGAACAGCACTCGCCCCCGGTTGGCGCGCAGCAGGCCGGTGATGATCTTCACCGTCGTCGATTTTCCGGCTCCGTTGGGTCCAAGGAATCCAACCAGTTCTCCGGGGCTAACCCGAAAACTGACGTCCTGCACGGCGGGGATGCCGCGAAAGCTGCGAAAGATATGCTGGACCTCGAGCATTGGAGTCCCTCCCGGAATACCCTATGTAGCATTCAGCATTATCCAGAACTTTGCAGTTGTCAAGTAGATCGCTACATAGGTATGATGCAGGTCATGGGCGCTGACCCCAAGCTCTCCCACACCGCTGCCATGATCCTGCAGGCCATCCATGCCGGTTATATGTATGGCTTTAGCATCATGGAGATGACCGGCCTGCCCAGCGGAACCGTTTATCCCGCCATGCGCCGCTTGGAGCGCGACGACCTGATTCGATCGCATTGGGAACGGCAGTCGATTGCGGATGCGGAGCAGCGGCCGCCGCGCAAGTACTATAAGCTCACGGCTGAAGGAAGGGTTATTCTCGACGCCTCCCGGAAACGCTATCCGCTGCTGGAGCGCCTGATGCCGACTGAAGAGGCGAAGGCGCAATGAAATACAGCCCTCTCACGCTCCATACTCTTCACGTCGGCCTGCTTCGTGTGGCGTCTCTGGTGGTGCCCTCTGCGCAGCGCGCGGAATGGTTCCGGGAGTGGTCAAGCGAGTTGTGGTACGTGCGGCGGGCAACAAAGACGTCCGGGGAATTTTCGTGGAACGCCGAACGCGAGATCACTGCGTTCTGCATAGGGGCATTTCAGGACGCAGGGAATCTTTGGCATGAGGGTCGGCGGTCGAAGGAACGAGTCAGGCGGAATCCAGCGGCCGAGCAAAATTCGCCTGCGCTGTGCCTTCTTTGGCTTTGCGCTTTCCTGGTGTTGGGCGCGGCGATTGCTTCGTACTTACCGGGAATCAGGAGTGAACAGGATGCGGCGCAGAGCCCGCTGCGGCCAGGAGTGATTCTCATTCAGCAAGGCCCCGGCGGGCCGATCGGTAAGCCATCGATATCCGTGGCGGAATATGCCGATTGGCGATCGCATCGGCAGCAATACTTTACAGACCTTGCCTTTTATCGCACCGAGCGAATCGCTATTGCAGTGGAGGGTATCCGCAAGAGCGAGTGGATGGTCGCGCATGCGAGCGAAAACATAGGCAGCGTACTCGGGATGCCCCGGGACGATTTCACCGCATCCGGGCGCGCTGATCTTCCGCAAGCCATCCTAAGTGAGGCAGCGTGGCGGGGCGACTTTCGCTCCGATCCCGCGATCGTGGGAAAGATCGTGACACTAGCTCATCGCCGGGCGCAGATTGTGGGCATCGCCCCTGCAGTATGGTGGCGGATGCCGGGCCATCCGGACTTGTGGCTGCTCGAATCCGATACGAAACCGGAGCGCCGGATCGATTCGGCCAAGGGCTACGTCGTCGCGCAGCTCTCCCGGGCAGGGAGGGCGCAGATGATGGGGGACAGTGTGGAAATAACAATTCCGGCCGCAAACGGGAAGGACATTGACCTGCGCGGCCTGGCATTCACGCCGCCCACCAGCGGACCCTTGTGGATTTACCTGTTCGCCCTGTTTCTGGCGGTGCTCGCGCTTCCGGCCAGCACGTCCGTCGCAAAAAGCGAAGCGAACTTTACTTCGCGGCCGCCTTCGTTGCGATCGCGGACAATGCGGTGGAGCTTCCTGGCGGCCAAGCTCATCCTGATCGCTCTTTTCGCCTGCTTTGCATCACTCGATATCGCATACTGCAGCTTTCCGAACTACTCGCCGTTCGCGGAATTCCTGCAGTTTGTCGTCAGTTTTTGCCTGTGCCTGTTCGGGCTGCGGTGGGCGGTCATGGACCAGAGCCAGCGCTGCCCTGTGTGCCTGCGCCGGGTCACGCATCCAGCGCAGGTCGGCATTGCGTCCTGCACCTTCCTGGGCTGGAACGGAACGGAGATGTTCTGCGCCGGAGGCCACACCATGCTGCACGTCCCCAGCCTTCCAACCAGTTGGTTCGGCAGCCAGCGCTGGACTTATCTGGACACGTCGTGGGAGTTCTTGTTCGCGGATTCCCATTCGCAAGGGTGACTCGATAGGGCTTGGCGTATTGCGCTCGCAGTTCCGCCCATGCGTTTGGCGGCACTCGCCGCGGGAACTACCCCAGCGGAAATGGTCATGTCGATTATCGACGGCAAGTTTCTGGTCGAGCGGCGTGAAGAGGCATTTGCCGCCGGGCACGAGGCGGAAACTGTGCGATCCGTGTAGCGACCAGAGATTTAATGGGGTCAAATAGCAGGCATTCGTCGATCCTGGTCATGCTCGAACCCGCCTGCACCTAGGTCGAGTCGGAGCGGTTTTCGATTTCGCACTTTTTCCGTGGCAGTACATTTTTCGAAGGCAAGGGCAGCCTTTGCTCCCCACCGGGGCCCGTTTGGTTATGATTTCTTCGAGAAACATGCGATCCTTTTAAAGCTCGAAATATTCAGATTGAGTTCCCGCTGTTTGTTAGAATCTGCTGCGCATCATGAAAGCACTCGCGGGCGATTCGCACGAGCAGGAGCGACTGCTCCCAGCGGTCGGACTCCTCAAGACCGTTGAAAACTCGGGCGTAATGGTAAGTCGGACTCAGCAACTCGGGCGTGAAGCAGATGGCATCGGCTGCCGCTCTGCTGCGCAAAAATCCACGGAACGATTCAGTCCAAAGCGCACGGAAGTGGGCCACGTAGGGGTGCCGTCCGGTATCTCCGTCGCCGATATCAACCTGCATGCAGCCGGGGTTGCCGATGCGGCCGTGTAGAAAACCTATGCGATCGAGCACCGGGCGGATAAACTCCAATTTCTTCTCGAATCCGCCGTAAACCATCTCTGTTCCCGTATACCAGTGTGAAAAGTCTCCGTTGAATTCGAGACTCGGGAACTGCTCAACGAATCGCACCGTGCGCCAGGGATCCTGAAAGATGGTGGCACGATGAGTTTCGGGGTACAGCGGAATGGAGTACTTAGCTGAAGCGTTAAGGATGGCAGCTATCAGGGCTGCCGCTTCCTCGTCGCTTTCCAAGCCCCAGCCCACGTGGAGCGTAAGGCACGCGAGCCCGGCATCGGAGGCTTCTTTCGCCGTCGCCTCAGCCTCCGCCGGCGCATTCACACGCCCGCTGCCGCACACAATCATTCCCATTCGCAGCGCTTCGTCTTTCAGCGCGCGCGCGAGCGGAGGTGTAAATTGGACGCCGTCGAACCCTGCTTCGCGAATCGCCTCGAGCGGGTTGACGGTGTTCTGCGCAAGGCCCTCCAGCGCATCCAGGTTCATCAGGCAGCGGAGTTGTTTATTTTTATTTGGCACGTCTAGAACTCGTCGTAAGCGATCTGCGTCGCTGGAACCCCAAGAGATTCCAGCATCCGGTTGCAGGCTTTGATCATCATCGGCGGCCCGCAGAGATAATATTCGATGGCTTCCGGGCTGGGATGCTCGCGCAGATACTGCTCCAGCACCACTTCGTGAACGAAGCCCACATGTCCCGTCCAGTTGTCTTCATCGAGCGGCGCGGAGAGAGCGAGATGAAAAGCGAAGTTCGGCTGCTTCTCTGCCAGCGACTGAAAATAATCATCGTAAAAAATCTCTTGGCGAGAGCGGGCGCCGTACCAATAGCTCACCTTGCGCGCGGTATTTTCCACCTCCAGCAGATGAGAAAGGTGCGCGCGCAGCGGAGCCATTCCTGCGCCTCCGCCTATGTAGATCATCTCGTGCTGCGTGGGCTTGATGTGGAAGTCGCCGAACGGCCCGATCGCCGATACAATATCGCCAGGCTTCAGACTGAACGCGTAACTGGAACCCGCGCCCGGCGGGCATTCCTGGCCCGGAGGTGGCGTGGCAATACGGACGTTGAAGCGGAGACTACCTTCCCGGTGAGGATTTGAAGCCAGCGAATAATTATTGCGCCGCCCGGCAACTGGATTGCGCGCCACCAGTTCGAACACATGCTGGTTTCTCCACACCGTCGCGAATGGCTCTGGAATATCGAAGTCACTGAAGCGGAGCTCATCGTAAGCGGGAATGTCGATCTGCAGGTAATCGCCCGGTGCAAACGGTACGGCCATCTGAAAATCGGCCGGCTCCAGCACCAGTTCCTTGATAAACGTGGCAACGCTACGGTTGCTGACGACGCGGAAGCGGAAACTGCTCGATACTCGCGCACCCGTACCACCCTCACGGCTTACGTCAATCAGGATGCGGCCGTCTCGCTCGATCACCGGATAGGTGGCCAGCCCCCGGCAGATGGGCGTACGCGCAGGCGAACCGTCACAAAGATGAAAACGACCGTTATGCTTTGGGCATTCGATGATCCCGTCTTTCACAAGGCCGTCCGCAAGGTGCGTGTTTCCGTGCGTACACAGTCCGTCGGTTGCGTACAGCTTGCCATCTTCATCGCGGTACACAGCGTAGGTCTTTCGCGCGCGATCGAAGCGGACCACATCTGCACGCTGCAAATCGGCGGCTCCGCAAACGCCAATCCAGCCCTCTGCGTCAGGCTTCTCCTCTGAGGCAAAGGCCGCTGCAGTAACTCGCGATTTTGTCTCCGGCAAGCGCCGTTTGACGTGAAATGCAGGGTCCTTGATCTGGCGAGAAACGGCAAAAAGAATCTCACGCCACGCATTGAGGATGCCTGGATAGGGCGGAGGACAATCGTCCTTGATTGCCTCGTGGAGCCTCGGAAGCGCGTGATACGGCACCAGTGGAAACATGTGATGTTCCACGTGGTAGTTCATGTTCCAGTAGAGGTATCGGTTTACCGGATGCATGTATACGGTGCGGCAGTTGAGGCGGTGATCGAGCACATTTTCAGCCAGCCCCGCGTGCTGCGTCATTCCGTACAGCAGCATCAGCCATGTGCCGAAGAGATTTGTCAGGCCGACGAAGAACAGCGGCAGAACGCTGTGCTCGTAGATCGCGAGTGCCACAACCGCGGCGTAAATGAAAACGTAGATACGGGCATTGCGATAAACGCGGTGAAATTCGCTGGCCGGAATGAAAGTTCTCTCGGCAGGCGACATGCGCCCCACGCAGTGCAGCGCGACCGAGCGGAAGTAAATGCCATAGGTGCGCAGTCCGAAGGCATTCATCACGATGACTTTGCTGTCGGGCGGCCGTGGGACTGCAATCTCCGGATCGCGGCCCACAATAATTGTGTCGCTGTGATGGCGATTGTGGCTCCAGCGCCAGATGACGGATTCGCGCATGACCATGAATGAGGCTATCTCGTAAAGCGCGTTGTTCATCCAATCTGTTTTGAACGCAGTGCCGTGGCCGGCCTCGTGCCAACGCGAGTCGGATGTCGAAGCGTAAAGCACGCTGTAGACGACGTATGGCAGGATCACCCACCATGATCCGGAAAGCGCGTACGTAGCATAGCCCGAGGCGAAGATGAGCACAAACCACAGAATGGTGTCGCGGAGAGCCGGCCCATCGCGCCGCACCAGCAGCTCACGCATGGTTTGGCGCGGAACCGCACATTGATACCAGTCGGCCTCGGCGAGCCCCTTCTCAACGGCCAGTGCTGCATTGGCCCCGGTCAAACTGTAATCCGGAGAAAAATTCAGCTTCTCGAGAACTGCTTGTTTATCACTCATTGTCGAATCACTCGCAAGGATCGCTCGCTGCGCGGCCTTCGATTAGGTACCGGTCTCCGCAGGATAAATAGGGAACGCGCACACTGTCACGGCCAGATAGGAGAAGAGGGTGAGTATCTGGTGCTCACGGCAACCTGCGGATTCGCGACGGCGCATTTTTATTGCTCGGAGATGCGAACCAAAACCCTGCGGAGGGCTGCCATATCCTGGATTTGCGAATCCACGATCGTAGCCAGAGATTTAGCTGCAAAGCTAACGTGTTGATTGCAAATAGGTTGCTGCTATTTATTGCGATTGGGGTGCCGAAGGCGCCTCCGGCAGCTAGCGAAGTGGAGCCATACTAAGCTGGTCCGCGTTGGATGCCGATGGGAAAAGGGCTTTCTCCTTCTTCCAGAATCCAGTTATAAGTCTTGGTTCCCGCAGAAGAGCGCCATGCAGAAGGTGTGCGGCCATCCATCCAGTTCACGGGTTGACTGTTTGGTTTGCGAACGCAGAGTTCGAAGGCTTGGCGGATCGCATCAAGCTGGTCCTTTCCAACTGCGTTAAGATCGGGTGAAACCAGGAGAACTGTACCACTGTTGGCCACTGCCTGCAGCCACTGCCAACTCATCGACCATGGCAAGCCGGATGTCAAGGGAACGCAGTCGGGATCGAGCGTGAAGAACGTCTTGTGCTGCGGCAATCGAAATGCCAGCGTGTTCACCCCGGTGCGGCGCGTCCGTTCCCATTCTCTGCCGCTGACGTCATCACCGGTCCGTGAGGCATCGAAGAGTCCCACTGACAAATGGCCGATGGTATTGCACCCGAGGATAATGCGATCTTCTCCGCAGCTTGAACGAAGGCGCGTATACAGGAGGCTTACGATTTCGGCATTGGTGAGGGTGCGATTGTTGAAGTGCCAGCTTCCCTGCGCGGGAGAAGCCCCCATCTGACTTCCCCACAGACCGAACAGTTCGAAAGTCGTGAAGTCGTGTTTGATCAGGTCGTAACCCCAGGCGCACGCCTGTGTCGCTACAGCGGCGACAGCTTCGAGCGCCTCGGGGATAGTCGGATCATAGGCCAAAGGCGGCAGCCTGCCATCCTCCTTGCAGCGGACATTGGGTAAGAGGAGGTTGACTGGAGCTGTGCCGGGAGCGCGCAATGGCCGAATCCATAATCCGGGAATCACCCCCCTGCTTCGTATGTCGGCGGCAAGTTTTGACATATCGGGGAATCGAGAACGATCCTGATATCCATCGTCTATAACTGTGAACGGCATTGGACCTCCGACCGGTGCGAGTGATTTGACCAGGTCGGCATCCCTCAGGATTCTGTCCGCTGTATTATGGCCGTAAGCGTAATACCAGTCATTGCTTCCATAGATAACATTGACGGAGGTGGTTCCCCGCTTTTCAGGAACTTTGGTCCCCGCTGCCATGAGGCTGCATAAGCGCTGCGTACACAAAAAGGCGCTTTCTTCGACATCTCCGACGTACTCGACGACTGTGGCCAATTCTAGCTTGCGGTTGCCAAGCCGCACACCGTTGCCCCCATTGCGAACATCAAGCCACAGTGAGATGCCGCAGGAGTCTATTTGCCAGAACGCAAATGATGCAGCACCTGTCTTGACACCCATGCCCGCAGTCTGCCCTTGGAGATGGAGCATGGCGTACCACGGCATTGCACGTTCCGCGTGTAAGGGCCTCCACTCTAAATCCCCGTAGCTTCGCTCCCAGGCATCCCCGAGCGCAAGAACGCTGGGAGCAAAATTGCACTTCCAGCGAAGGTGAACTCGTTGGATGGGTGTTGCTGGAGAGTCCAGTGAGATAGTGGAGTGCCGACGCTTATCGACAAAACTGATGCACGTGCCGCCGGCACCGCCGCTCCCTGTCCAATCTGTGCCCGATCGAGACAATTCGTACCGGCTGGTTTCAACGTCCCCAGCGAAGGCCAGCATCATGTCGGGTTGCGAGAGAACCGGAATCAGAAGCCTGGATTGCGCTCGACTCGACGTGACAACATTCTGCTCTTGATTCCACAACGCCCGAGGCAGCAGCATTGCAGCGGCCGAAGGCCCCGCGACATTTTTAAGCAAGTTTCTGCGTGAGATCACTGGCTCAGCGTTCGACATATTTTTCCGAGTTCTCTCTGTCTTGAAACACAATACACTCACCGATACGAAGAGGCTGCTGCCGTTCCGGGAAGTTCATCATATTTCGAATGGGTGGATCACAAGACGCCGAGCGTCCACCACTGCGACAACTTGTCAATGAGCGCACTGGCAGTCCAGCGTAAACAGCAAGTGATCCGAAGGGCGCAGGATTTTCAGTGCAGAGCAGGATACGTGCGGTACGCTTCAACGGAAGCAGTCAGTGGGGTACCAGGAACTGAGGAGACTTTCAATAGTACTTCGAAGTACGGGAAGCTATTTACATGCATAAGCCTCTTGAAGCTGGACAACTGATCGTCGGACAAGAGAAAATCGCCGGCTGCTTCAGTGGCCTCCGCGTCGGTGCCCTCGATCAGCATGACCACCCCGTCATGATCGGGATTGGGAAGGTAGGATACGACGCAGTATTGAACTGAATCGGTCTGCGAGTAAGTGACTTGTTCGCCAGGGGCAGGCGCGCGGTTGGCAACCGTGATCGACCCATTTGTCTCGAAGTCGACGGTGAAGTTCATGCGGTCTTCGAATAAATCGTCCCACGGGTTCGAGATTCTGCCGCCAATGAGGATCACGTTGTCCCGCTTTGTCAGAGCAGGCATGTAATTCCTGGCGCTATAGAGGTGGATATTCTGCCCAAGCGGATCCAGTAGAAGAATGCGCCTGGCCAGCATGAATTCATCCGGGCTTCCGAGGTTCCAAGATGCAATTCGATTAAGAATAGCGCGTAAATCTGGACTCAAAGAACGAGTCTGGAGCTTGCTGACGTAGCTGCGGCTGAGGTAATCGTCGAATGAGAAAGTTTTCTTATTGATGTCCTGCAGCAGACCAAAGGACGCATCGGCTACCACGATATCGGTATCGGGTTTGGCACCCAAAAATGAGGTCCAGAACTGTGCAACGGACGGCTCATATTGCCAGGCGTACAGAGTACGATGCAACGCTTCATAGCGGGCCGATGCGGTATGGTACTCGTTCCATAAGAAGAGGCACCCGACGGCAAGCAGGATCGCCACGGCCCAGCCGCCCACCAATGCGACGCCGGTTGCCTGACGCTGACGGGAGACGGGTTCGATCTCCACGTTAGGGTCGGGAATTTCTACCGCGAGGGATTCCGCGGCTAGCGGAAATTCCGGCAGTGCTGGTGTTGGGACGAGACGATGCTTGAAAACTGGAACATAATTCCAGCGCGGGATTTCCATAATGAGCGACTCATTGGCACCCTCTGTGCTGAAATAGGCGTCAAGCCGCTTTCGGAGTTCACTAATGCTTGTGCGGACAATATTGTCTGAACTGGTATCGTATCCTTGCTGTCTTCCAAAGACTTCGACGCCCACCGTTTGCTCATGGACGATGTCGCAATGATCCTTGAGGGACCGCTTTCCCAAATAGTTTAAAAGCTCTTGCAGGCGGGTCGCGCGGCGAAGATGATTGCTCGCGGCGATACGTTGCAAGAGCGCCCAGCACTCTTCAGTGTCGAGCACCTCTCTGATCTGTACCGCGGATCCCGCCATCGCCCCCCCCAATTTCCACCAGACGCAGCGTGCCGGCGCCTGATACCCACGCCCTGCGCTTTACCCTGTAGGGTGGTTTGGCCCTCCCTTCTTACTAGGAGAAGCAAGGCTGTGTAGCAGCGCAATCCAGTGTAATCACACAGCGGTACGGTTGTCACCTGGTTCCATTTGCGCTGTGAATGAGGGAGAAGGGCGTGCTGGGCGCCGAGCGCAAAGCCGGTTTTCGCGGCGCAGCACAAGAAGCTTATGTTTAATAGAGAGCTTTATACCCTTTATTGTGTGGGAAGTAGCATGGAAGGAAGAGACCCTTTACCCCGTCGCAAGCTCACGTCTGACTGTAGTCCCCACCGTAGGTGCTACAGAGAATTGACTTGAAGGTGAATCCTTCGTGGAGTGGTCCCGTGACCGGTCTCAGATTTCCTTTCGAAGCCTAAAATCAACAACCTCACGCCTGTGGTCGTGTGGCTGATGGATGATCTGCAGATTTCTCGAAGGGGACGAAGCAATGAAGAGCCCCGTTCGAAGCTGGGCCGCAGCCTTCGAGCAGCGCGCTTGCGCCGACTTCCAGACTCCCGGTAAGAAATTTGCGTCTGATCTCCATGCGTGTCACCAGGGGTTCTGGCCCAGAGGCTGATAGTGAACCCAGTCAAAGTCTACTGCGCCCGCGTCGGCGGCTGCGCTGGTGTAAGCGAAGAGGGCCGGTCGCGATCCCTTCCACCAGGTGAAGCGGATGTGCGTGGCCGTGCCGAGCGTGTGAAATGTGTGGCCATCGTCGAGGCTGTACGAGTAGCGCGCCTCGTCACCGTTTACATGGACACAAAGCTGGAGAGCGTTCTGCAGAATTGCTGGTCCGGGATCGCGCTCTGAGAGATAGAAGAAGCTCAGGCGCCTCTCGCTGCCCGACTGCACGATTTCAAGACCGCTCGCGTCTTCTTCGAACATGGCGAGGCCGGCGTGGGTGCCGTTCTTCATTTTCTCAAGATCAATTCGCGCTGTTAGCTCAAAGGCATTGTCCTGCATCGACTGTGTGAGGGTGTTGCGCGCGTCGAGCAGATTTTCCGCATGCGTGGGAATCAGGCGCAGAAATCCGGGGCGCGCGGTGAGTGACCAGTCCGCATTGTCGGGATTGTGGTTCCACTCCCATTGCGGACCCAGGACGGCGCCGTTGAATTCGTCCGAAGTCTGCGGACGCTTGTTGGACGGGGAAGGCGGGTCGTCGGGAAAGGGGCCGGAGGGCGTCGGCACTCCGGGCGAACCGCCATCGGGATCGTAGCCGACAATCGGCCAGCCCTCGCGCCAGCGCACCGGCTCCAGATGAACGATGCGCCCATGCGCGCCATCGGATTGGAAGTGGATGAACCAGTCTTGTCCTTGGGGAGTTTCGACGTAAGCGCCCTGGTGCGGTCCGTTGATAGGCGTATCGCCCTGCGCCAGGACTACGCGTTCTTCATAGGGTCCAAAGATGTTGCGCGAGCGCAGCACGACCTGTGCGCCGGTGCCGACCCCGCCAAACGGCGCAAAGATGTAGTAGTAGCCGTCGCGCTTGTAGAGCTTCGGTCCCTCGAGGACCGGCAGATGCTTCGGATCGTCGACAATCACTTTGCCGTCGTCGAGCACATGCTTGCCATCCGCCGACATGCGATGCAGGATCAGCGGCCCGGCTCCGGTACGCGAGTGAATCAGGTAGGCCTTGCCGTCATCATCCCAGAACGGGCACGGATCTTCGAGACCTGCCTGCTCCATCACCGCGACGGGCGCGCTCCAGGGGCCGGCGATGTTCGCTGCCGTGCTTACAAAGATGCCTTCCGTCGGCGTGGGAAAGTACACGTAAAAAAGCCCGTCGTGTTTGCGGATCGAGGGCGCCCACACGCCTTTGCCATAGCGGTTGCCGCCGATCAGGCTGTAGCGCGGGTCCATGTTTAGCCGTTGCACCACGTGCCCCAAAATAGTCCAATGCACAAGGTCGGTCGACTGAAGGATGGGAATGCCGGGAACAAAGTGAAAGGTGGAAGCGATGAGATAGTAATTTGTCCCATCGCGGATCACGTCCGGATCGGAGTAATCGGCAAAAAGAATGGGATTACGGTATTCCGCTTCAGTCCGTACCCCCGGCGCCTGCGCAAAAACAGGCGCCGTTAAAAATAAGAGAGCCGTCACAAACCGTGCGCCCGGCAACAGGGCGCCAGTCTCGCATCGTGCCCGGATCTTCATGAAGCCGCCTTATCGCCCTTCAATTGAAAAATAGAGAAAAAGAAATGCAATTGCGGGGCGGCGCTTTAGCGGCGCCGCTCCCAGCGCTCAGAAGATCAGCTTCAATGACAACTGCGCGATGCGCGGAGTGTTCTGCGGGTCGGATGTTCCTCCTGGACCGGAGGTCCAGTTCTGTGGGCTGGTGCCCGTGATCTTGCCGAACGTTGAGCCCAACGTCGTGCCGGGGTCGCCGAGGTTGGTGTGGTTGACCAGGTTGAAGTAGTCGGCCTGGAAGATCAGGGAGGTTCTCTCGGTGAACGGGAATTTGCGCCTCACGCTGCCGTCCCAGTCAACGTAATGCGGGCCCACAAAGGAGCCTTTCGCAACGTCTCCGAATGTACCCACGGGATTGACCGAAAAGGCGGCTGGATTCAGCCAACCCACGCAGTTCGTTGCTCCCACGGCGCATGCGCTGCTGCCGTAAGCGCCGCTCCCGCTGTAGACGGCGCGGTCGCGGTTCTGGTGGGAACCGGAGTTGTTGGCTGAGCTGGACCAGATGGTGAGCGGGTCGCCGCTGTGGTACTGGAGGATTCCGCTGGTTCCCCAATCATTCACAATGTAGCGAAGCACGCTGGGCGAATCGTTGAGGAACTTCGGAACCGTGTAGACGTAGGAGAGTGCGGTGATGTTCCGGTGATCGAAGTCTGCCGGGCCGTAGTCCAGCGATTTGTAGTTCGACATCGTAATCGGATACACATAGGAACCGCCGCCGCCGATCGAGGTCGCGGCCTGGTTCCACGGCATGTCGTTGAGCGCCTTCGACCAGGTGTAGTTGAACAGCAAGGTCAGGCCGTAGCGCACGCGTTGCTCGACCGAGATCTGCAGAGAGTTGTAGTTGGTGTTGCCGCCGGTGTTGGCTGCCGTAATGTAGTTGGGGAAACAACTGTTGGTGGTGGCGCAGCCGGCCTGGTCGAACTTGAGTACGCCGTTGATCTCGGGATTCAGCTCTGTATCCTCCCATTCGTGGCTTCCGTGCGTAGCAACATAAGCGGCGCGGAACGACAGGCTGCTTGTCACTTGCTGCTCGAGAGCAAGGTTCCACGCGTAGTCACGCGGATCCTGGAAGCCTTTGTAGGGGTCGAAAGTCAGCCAACTGTTCGATGACGAGATGGGAACCGTGTTGGGCGGCGGCTGGGGAGACGGAAAGGGATTCGCAACTCCAGCGGTGGCGTAGGGATTGGCCCAGTTGATCGGTGTGGTGGCAGTCTGCTGTAGAGTCACAGCTTGAAGGAACGGCGGTGAGCCCGTCGAGTAAATATCGAACAAGGTGCTGTTGATGCGGCTGTCGTAGAACATGCCGGCTCCGCCGCGTATGGCTGTTTTGCCGTTGCCGAAGACGTCATAGGCGAAGCCCAGCCGGGGCATGAAGTGGTCGTATTCGTTGGCCACGCCGTTGGGGCTGAACCCCGGATCGCCTGCGAACTGCAGCCCCGCAGGCGCAAGGGGGAACATGGTGGAGTGAGTGTCCGATGCCCAAAGGGTGGGGTTGAAGCCGCCCATGCGGCCGAAGAGATTGTGCCAGGGAATGAACGGCTCGTAGCGCACGCCGTAGGTGAGCGTCAGATTGCGCGTCGCCTTCCAACTGTCCTGCACGTACGCTCCCTGGAACTTGCCGCGAACATTGAAGTACTCGCCCGACGCCTGAATGAGCTCAGAGAGGTTACCGAAGAGGAAGTTGGCCGCCGGGTCGGGAGTGACGTTGGAGTTAAAGAAGAACTCGCCGGGCTGCTCGAAGTCGTTGTTGACGTCGATCTTCGACACTTCGCCGTGGTAGCCTGCGTCGATGTTGTGCCTGCCCACCAGAAAATGAATGTCGTCGGTGAGCGTGTAATTGTTCCGGACGAATGCAGCCTGGGGATTCACGCTGATGGTGAAATAGTTCGACACCTGGATTTCATTGATCTGTTTATATGCCGGCTGCCAGATGTTTTGGACGCCCAGATCGGCCACGTCGAGGCTGCTTGATGCAGGACCACGGATGTCGTATTGGTGTTGATAGCTGAGGATGAAATTGTTGACGATGTGATTGTTGAAAGTGTGCGTCTCTGAGACCAGCGCATTGTAGAGGTGGTTCGAAGCGCCGTCGGCCAGGCTGAGGATGTCGTGGACGTTTTCTACGCCTTGCAGGATGAACTCGTCGGAGAAGTAGCGCACCGTCAGCTTGTCCTTGGGCGTCAGCTCATCGTCTACGCGCCCTGCGATCTCGGCATAGCCGAAGAGACTAGGCTGTGTGTACAGAACGGAGCCGCTCGTAGTTAATGCCGGAACATAACTGAAAAAGTTCTTCGTCACAGGGCTGAGCGCGGTCGAATTCCACGTGTTCGATTGGCCGGATGGGCAGGTGATGGTGGAGGTAAGAATGGCCGAAGGCATTAGCGGGTCGGTGACGCAATCGGTAAACACCAGATTGTTTGTGCCCGGCGCCGCGCCAGACGAGTTTGCGCCCGCCTGGGCAATCGTAGGCAGAAAAGTGGAGGCGCTGGTTGCGGACTCGTGATCGATGGTTTTCTGATATTCGAAAAACCCGAAGGCCTTATTGCTTTGGAAGACGTGCGGAATCGAAAGCGGGCCGCCCACCGTACCGCCAAACTGGTTGCGGTGGAGCAGATCCACTGTCCCCCTGCCGGTAGCGGCGCTATAGGTCAAGGGCGCCTCCGCGTCCAGGTCGGAATTGCGGACATATTCAAACAGATCGCCGTGATACTGGCTGGTGCCGCTCTTGGTGATGATGTTCACCACGCCGCCCGCGTTCTGGCCGTACTGTGCGCTGTAGTTGTTGGTGTCGATCGAGAACTCCTGCACCGCATCGGGCATCGGGAAGGGCTGGTTGACGTTGGTGTACTCGTCTACATTGTTGCCACCGTCGAGCATGAAGTTTGTCTGACCCACAAACGTGCCGTTGGCCGAGATGGTGATCGCCGTGGGGAAGGTCTTGGTGTCCCCTTGGTCCGCCGACGCCGGCGGAGCAACCGTCACCCCGGCCACTTCCTCTGTGAGGGCCGCCGCGTTGCGCCCATTCAGCGGCAGTTCGTTTACCTGCGAGGTGCCTATGACCTGCGATAAGGTGCCCGTGGTGAGGTCGATCTGGGCGTTTTCCGCGGTCACAGAAATGGTTTCGGTGGCCTTGCCGGGCTTGATGATGATGTTGACCGTGACCGCAGCGTCGGCGCGAAGCTGCACGCCTTTTGCCGCGTACGCCTCAAATCCCGCGCTCGTCGCGGTCACGGTATAGGTAGAAGGCGCCAGAATGGGAAAGACGAACTCACCCTGGGTGCCGGTGACCGTCTTCGACAAAATTCCCGTGCCGGCCTGGGTTGCAGTCACTTCTGCCCCGGCCACCACCGCTCCGCTGGGGTCCGTTACCGTGCCATTGATGCTGCCATTGCCCTGCGCCTGCAGCGCCGCCGGAACCAGGCTCAGCGCGCAAACCGCTGCCAGACCGCACATCGCTCTCAGAATTGCTCGCATGATTGCCTCCTCATGTTCTTCCAAATCCGTGTGCCCTCGCATGGGACATGATCGAATTCCGGCGGCAAAATCGCTGCCGGTCGGCATTCCCTCGGGTTTTTACCTATTAGCGAAACGCTGTTGTCTGTGCTTCTGATTTGCCCGGGATTGGCCAGCGTTGATCGGTGGAACACGAATGTAAATCGAGCTGATTTGTATTGGAAAAAACAGACAAGTAAATAGACAGGGACCGTCCTTGACCGTCAGGAATAGTCGAGGATACGGTTGATTTCAATGAGTTAGCGTGCACCGCCCCCGTAATAAACCTTTAGGGCGAGACTACTCCGCCGCCACTGCCACGACCCGCGGCGGTCCCGGAGTCCCGTCGGTTACCGTAGTCGCGAGCACGATCTGCAGCGTACGGGCACCGGCATGGTCGCGAGCCTGGCTACCTATCGCCTTCATCAGTTCGGGATTGGTGAGAAATTCGCCGGCGGTCTGCGTGCCGTACGTGTAGAGCCCTCCGATCACGACAACCACGTGGCCGGTCTCCGAATCCCGGATACGGGAGATGAGAGCGTAATCCTGCATGCGGGGGCTGTTGACGCCTGTCACCGGCTCACGCGGCTGATTGGTGCCCCAACTCCAGTCGCGTGCCTCTGGCCGGCGCGCGTCTCTTATATAGATAAGGTGCCGCTCGGGGTCCAGAGCCAGGCTGTAGCGCAACTCGCGGGTCAGGCGCAGGCTCCACTCATTATTGAAGGCGCCAATCAGCACCACCGCCCCCTCGCGGAGATCGGAGAACGAACTGGCGCTTCCGCGGCGGATTACCACATTTTTACCGCGAGCAGCCAGCACCCCAAAAACCCGGGCGATCGTGATCGTGTCGGCGAACGGGACAGTCTGCGAAGCATCCGAGCCGGGAACCGGCGTGGGCGGGCTTTGGCTGGGATCGATCTGCGGTATGGTCGGGGGACCGTTGGGGTGGTCGCCCACCGCCAGCAACACTGGCCCGGGCGTGTCGATTACCGGCTGCCAGAACAGGTCCTGCGCGCTGGGCCGGTGCAACAGGCTGTACCCGGCGGCCGTGACCATGCCCATCAGAGCCACAACCACCAATGCCGAGCGCCAGGCGCGCCGCGCGTGGGCTGCCTCCGCACCGGAATGGGAACCTGCGGACCCTGCACCCGACTGGGCAACCGCCGCGTGTGCCTCAGCTGGAACCCCGTTGTCGTCGATGCTTGCTTCGCTGCCATTGCGCGCTGCCGCACCGGGCATCATGAAGTGCGGCACGTATGAGCCGGGAACAAAGCCCATGCGCAGCTCGGAACGGTGTTTTTCGTCTACATAATAGGTGGCCAGGCGCTTGCGCAACTCGGCGGCCGCGGTGCGCACAATGTGGTCGCCATTGGTATCGTAGGAGGGATCGCGCCCAAACACCTGGATGCCGATGGTCCGTTCCTTGATCTGGTCCGCGTGCCCGGCCAGCGTCTGCTCCACCACATATTTCAGGAAGGCGATCGAGCGCTTGGTGGAGCGGAACACCTCGTCGCGCACCAATAGGTCCAGCTGGGCACGCACCATCTCGGCCGTCAGCTCCGGCGTTACTCCGAACTCAACTTCAGTCTCGATCATCCTGCTTTTGCAGCGTGTTTCCGGCGATTGCGATTCTAGCACGCACAGTAATTACCTTTCCGTGCCGACCAAACGCCCAGGCAAACATTGGAGAACTTTCTTTACGTGCTGCGCAGCGGGATGATGGGATGGATGATCATTGGTAGGCTCGGCTTTTCAGAAATTCATGCGCAGGTCGTCAGCGCTCAAGGCGGTTGCATTCGCCAGCGTTGAGATTGCCAGCGATGAGTGCCGGCCGGCAATTTACGATGTTGGCATGGACCAGCCAGACAGTGGGCGCATTGCGTTCTTCGGCGGCAGCTTTGACCCTCCACATCTGGGACACCTGGCCGTGGCACGGGCTGCGCGCATCGCGCTGGGACTGGATACGGTGCTGTTTGCTCCGGTGGGTGCGCAGCCGCTGAAGCCGCAGGGGTCAACCGCTGCCTTTGAAGACCGGCTAATCATGACACGGCTGGCCATCGATGATCAGCCCGGCTTTCAAATCAGCATGGCCGATGCGCCGCGTGGTTCGGGCGCGCCGAACTATACGCTTGAAACGCTGGAGAAGCTGCGGGCCGAGCTGGCGCCGGGATCCGCGCTCTTTTGCCTGATGGGCGCGGATTCTTTCTGGGGGCTGCGGCATTGGCACGGGGCGGGAGAGATCCCATTTGTGGCGTCGCTGATTGTGGCGTCGCGACCGGGGCAGCCGGTGGATGAGTTACAGCCTGCGTTACCTGCCGGGCTGATTTTGGAGCCGGAGCGGGAGGAGGCGCGGGTTGGAATCTTGGTGCGCACGTTCTCTCTCGTCGATGGGCGTGGACGGAGGGCGCCTTTCTACCTGCTGCCCGGGCTGGACGTGGAGATCAGCGCTTCGGCGATTCGGGCACAGGTGGCACAGAGCTCGTCTGCGCGTTTGATCCCACAGGCTGTGGCTGAGTATATCCGGACGCATGGGCTGTATCGGTGATCGTTTCCCGATAGGAAGGGCAGGTTGGCGGGGACGAGGCAAGCGGTGATTTCATCCATCCGCGAGGATTTTGGTTCCTTGCCTGTTGCTTCTCTTGCTCCTGCCCGCCTGAACGTCTAGGATTGGCTTTGGAGAACACGATCGACGAATGACTCCCAACCCCGCGCACGAACAAACGCGCATCCTGGTACAGGCTGCTGCCAGAGTCTGTGAAGACAAAAAGGGCCACGACACCCGCATTCTGGAGCTCGATCCGATCGACTCCGGGTTGTCGGATTTTTTCCTCGTCACTTCTGCCAGCAACGATCGGCAGGCGGTGGCCATTGCTGATGAGATCGAGTTGCGCCTGAAGCGCGAATTCGGTGTCTACGCGAACTCTGTGGAGGGGCGGCGCCAGGGCGAGTGGATCCTGCTGGACTACGTGGATTTTGTGGTCCACGTGTTTCTGGCGGAGCGGCGCGGGTTCTACGACATTGAACGGCTGCGCAAATCGGCGCGCCCACTGACGCCCGACGAATTCGATGCGGAACTGACCTCGGCATTGGCAGAGAAGACCCGCGCGGCGCGCCAGAAGAAGGGCGTGGCAACGAAGTCTGCGCCGCGGAAGGCGGCAGCGAAGAAGACGAGCGCGGCGAAGACGAAGCCGGCAGCCAAGAAGGCACCAGCGAAGAAGGCTGCGGCGCGAAAGTCGGCAGCGAAGAAATCTGCGCGGCGATAGCGAGCGGGAGCTTGGGTTAAAGAGCCCGTACCCTTCAGTCCTTGACAATGGGTGGCAGTACAAAAAGAGGGGCATCCATGGCGGATGCCCCTTTGCTTGTCTTCCGGTTGCGCGCGAGCGTCAGAAGTAGATTTTCCCGGTCATCTCGAGGATGCGAACCGAGGGATCGCCGCCCAGGCCTGACCCGTAGATGCTAGTTGGCGGCCCTTCCGTGTATTGCGAGAAGCCGAACACGCTCGATCCGTTATCGATGTACCCCGCTGGGCAGCCCGAAGTTCGGATGGTTGAGCACATTGAACGCCGTTACGCCCAGCTGCACTCTGCCCTGCTCGCCCAACTTCGGCAGCTTGAAGGCCTTCTGCAGCGTGATGTCGGTGTCGAAGTAGTGCGGACCCCAGAACTGGTTGCGGTCTCCGGCGCCGAATGGCGACACGGCTGGTGTGACCACTCCATTGACGACCGGGTAGTTGGGAAAGTTCGCCGCAGTGATGCATGGCGTGAGCGCCGAACTGGGCCCGCAGTGACGGGGCGTGCCGGGCGCCGCGGCAATCGGAACCACATTCGATTCGTTGCCGTAAGCTCCCACCCCGAAATCTGAGATAAGCGCCTCCGGCGTAAAGGGACTGCCGCTGTTGTAGAACAGCGTCCCGCCAATCTGCCATCCGCCGGTCAGTACCTCTGGACCACCGTAGTGCGGGATCTGATAGAGGTAGTTCATGGAGAGATAATTGCGCACGTCGTAGTCGGCGTTCCCGTAGTTCTGGCTCAGATTATAAGGATTGTACTGCGCGGGGGGCTCTCCAGGAGGTGCACTGTTGGCGTTAAAAGGCAGGATGCCTCCGTTCGATATCTCGTCGAGCGCGTGGCTATACTCGTAGTTCAGTTGCAGGGTGAGTCCCTGCCCCTGGTGCAGCCAGCTGACGATGCCGCCATTGTAGTTCGATGAGGCATCGCTCCCGATCTGGTTTATGTTGCCGAAGCTGGGTGCAGGCGAGGTTCCGGGCAAGCCATACGCGCCCGGGTAGGGGCCGTAAGCATTCACGCCGACGTTCTGGACCGGCTCGTGGAGACCGTGGTTGCCGACATACCCGATCTGGATGCTGTCGCTGCGCCCAAACTGGCGCTGAATCTGCAGATTCCACTCCTCGTAGGTGGGATAGTGAATGTACCCCTGTACGGTAGTAAAGCTGGGCAGCGTAAAGTTCGGGTTGGTGGCAAGCATGCAATCGGCGCTGCCCAGGTCGCCCGACGTTGCCGGTGCCGTAGCCGCGGTTGGGCATGGGGTGTTGCTGTTGCCCGCGTGGAACTGGCTTGTGAAAGTCGCATTCGCCCCGGCCATCAGGGACTGCGCGCTGCCTGGAATGGTTGGCTGGAGCGCCATGTTCGGGGCCGTCACAACAAAGGCCGTGGTCAGCGGGGGATTGGTGAGCAGGTGTCGGCAATGGTGCCCGGAAAGACGTCGGTGAACATCCCGAAGCCGCCGCGGATGACGGTCTTTGCGTCAGGCGAATAGGTGAAGCCAACCCGTGGTTCCACCATGTAGGCCTGGAGTCTGGTGAAGGCATCCGTCTGGTTGTATTTGAACTGCTGGTTGTAAGGCTGCGCCGCCGAATTCAGGGGCGAGTTCGCCGCGAGAGTGAAGAAGTTCCCTCCAAAATTCGACAGGCAGTTGTGGCGGCAATCCACATTGGAGTTCCGCTCCACGCGCACGCCAGCGGTTACGAGCGTCTTCGCCGTCGGCTTCCAGTCGTCCTCGAAGTAGAGGCCCAGCGTATACAGCGACAGCGGATTATTCAGGCTGGTGGTGAAATTCTGCTCCCCCGTGTTTGAGATGCCGGCGCTGAAGTTCGGCTGGGTCACGAAGACCAGGGAGGTGGTGAGATTCCCGGTGTCGAAATCGGAGACGTCGTCCTTCTTGAATGCAAATCCGGCCTTCAGCGTATGTTTGCCCTTGGTGTAGCTGAAGTCGTCGCCGATTTGCCACTGGGTTGTATTGCGGCCCTCGGGCCAGTCAATCCATCGTTGTTCAGGGTGGCTCAGGAAGCCGTCGGTCCAATACATCGTCGAACGGGAAGGTGGCGAGCGCCGCTGTCCGGTTGACGTTGGCGAAGATGGCGCTGTAGTAGGAGCCCGTCATCAGGAACTGGTTGACCGCGCGAGCGCCGAAGGTATGGGTCTCAGCAAACTGGCCCTCGTAATCGGGTTGCTTGCTCTCCGCGTTAAAAATCGGATTGATGGGATCGGTGTAGGTGGGCTGAACCCCATAATCCCACTTGAAATGGCCGAAGGCCTTGTCATTGGGCGTAAGGTTCATGTCGATGCGCCCAGTGATCAGGGTTTCCGTCAGGCTCAATGGGGATGGCTCGGAGAGCTTTAACTGGCCCGGGACGCCGCTGGGCACCGCGCTGGAGTAGTTCTTTGCGCCGTTGTACAGCGAAAAGATGTGATTGTAGAACGCGCACTGGCTGGCGGCATGGGGCCGGCCATAAACAGGCTGCTGGAAGTGTCGCTGCACGTGCCGTTGTTGCCCACCACGCTGCTCTCGAACGAACTCGACGGCAGGTACACGATGCTCTGGCTCGAGGTAATGAACGAAATTCCCTCGGTGTTGACGAAGAAGAAAACCTTGTCCCTCTTGATTGGGCCGCCCACCGCGGCCGCCCACTGGTTGAAGTTGGAAAACGGTCTCGCTACGGCGGGGGTGTTATAGGTGGGGTTCTTGTTGAACCAGTTGTTGGCGTTCAACACGTCGCCGTTCCAGCCATAGTTAAAGTTGCCGTGAAATTTATTGCTGCCGGAGCGGCTGACGGAGTTGAGCTGTACGCCGCCGAGGCTGCCGTATTGCGCCTCGTAAGCATTCGTGATCACGTCGGTTTCCTGAACGTCGTTCAAGCCCAGCAGCAGGTTGGAGGGGCCGGAGTTATTCAGGTTGAGGAATGGGTCGTTGATCTGCATGCCATTGATGGTGAAGTTATTCGACGTGGCGGGCAGGCCGAAGGCGGAGAAATTCCCGTAGCCCAGCGTGCCGCTGGAGGAGTTGGCGCCGGTATTCATGATCACGCCAGGCTTGGCCTGGGCGGCATAGGTGATGTCGCTGCCGGGATTGGGAATGTTCTGGAGCTGCTCGAGGGTCACCGTAGTGGACAGATCCGGAGTATCGGCTTGCAGCAGCTGTGCTTCGGCGGTCACCTGAACGGTTTGCGAAGCCGAGCCCAGGGAGAGTTGGATATTTTGTTCGGTGACCTGGCCCACGGCAACTGTGACGGTGACGGTGGTGTCTTTGAAGCCCGCGTGTGTGACAGCCACTTGGTAGTGGCCGGGCTGGAGCAGCGAGATGCGGTAGCCGCCGGTACCGTTTGTGATGGCGGTGGCGATGGCCCCGGTCTCCTGGCTGGTGGCCTTCACCTCGGCGCCGACGATGGCCGCGCCGCTGGGGTCAGTGACTGTACCGGCAAGATCGCCGGCCAGCAGGGTTTGGGCGTGTAGGGCCGCGGGTGCGCACGACAGCAGCAGGATCGCGCCAGATACGAAGGGCAGCGACAAGGCCGCTGCCCGGATCATCTTGTTGAATGAACAACCGAAACCGGATTTGTAAGAGTATCGCATCGCTTCCTCCCAGAACTTCAAAATGGTGGCGAGCTCTTTGAGAAGAAGTCCTCCGTCTGTTTGCGTCGTCTCCTTGTTGCAGCGGAGGTGGTTCACGCTCATCGTGCTTGTCGTGTTTGGAGCAGGCCGGTGAGGGCTGGTCCCCATTGAATGGGTTCCAGTCAGGCGTGTCGTGCCTGGTCGCGGATCAGATGGTAGCCGTCTTACAGGACCCCTGAGCGCGGGGAGACACGCACTCCCGCGGGCATTCCGCGCGGGACTTCGAGACGATCCTGCGAAACACGTTCGAGGTGGCAAAAAAGGGAAAGCCTAAATGAAGGCGCCAAGGTAAATATCCGGCCGCCGTGTTGCGCGTTGCCGGATATACGGCGGGACCGGCATCGCCTAGGCCCCGATTATTCTCTAGATTCTGGAAGCGGGGGGTTGGTTGCCACGGGTGGGGGAAGGATGCAGGACCGTTGAAACCGGAGCGCGAAGAAAGATGCGTATGTGCCTGCATGTTCTGGCGAATGGAGCATCGCGGCAGAAGAAAAAAAGGGACCGCCGAAGCGGTCCCTTCCGGTATTGCTGGTGGAGTGAGGTTAGAACTCGAGCCGCAGCGAGAGCTGTAGCACGCGAGCACCCCCGTTGTTGTTGCCCGAAGGCACAACCGGGAAGCTAACCTGGCCAAAGCTCTTCCCCTGCTGATAGTCCTGTTGGTCATAGCCGTTGTAAGCGTTCTCCGCCGGTACGGCGAAGTTCGGGTGGTTAAAGGCATTGAAGGCATCCGCGCGGAACTTCATGTTGACGCCTTCACCGTAGATTGGGAAATTCTTGAGAAGCCCGAGGTCGGAATCGAAGTACCCTGGACCGCGGAAGCTGTTGCGGGGGCCGATCTGGAATCCGACGGGGCCCTCAAATTGAGCGGCGGCTGTAACGGAGTTCGCGAATTCACTTACTCCGCTGCCCCCCAGAGAGGCCGGGTTTTTGGTCAGATGGGTCTGGGCTGCCGCGCGATCACTGCCGACAAGAATCGGAGGAGCATCGTTGGAGTAGCTGGCGACATAGGCGTTGGCAGCGCCCGACCACGGGAAGCCGCTGTGCCATTCGCCGACGCCGCTCAGGTCCCAGCTTCCAATGATTTCGTCAATCCAGTGTGGTTGCGAGGCCGCGAACATTCTGCCCTTGCCGAAGGGCAACTGGTAGATAAGCATCGCCGGTAATGTAGTTGCGGATATCGAAGTCCGAGCGCGCGCGGCACTCACGCGGCCGGACTGCATCGCAAACCAACCCGATGCCGCCGATTCCCGTATCGCCCGCCGAGTTGGCGAAGAACGAGACGTTGTCGATGGAGTGCGCGTAGGTGTAGTTGAAATCGTAATGCAGACCGTGCGCCATGTTCTTCTGCAGCGTGAACAGCAGGCCGTTATAGCTCGAAAATCCTGCGCTGTCGTAGAACGTGTTCTCAGAGAACTGCGCGCCCATACCGACGTTCGCGGGGGTGTAGTTGGAAAGAGCCTGCCCGAAGTCGCCGAAATCGCCATTGAAGGCCAGACTGCTGTACTGCCCGGCGACGAACGCCGTGTTGCTGGTAGCTCCGTTTGCGACACCGACGCCGGGCGTCATGACATCCTCAAACCAAGGTTGCACGGTCATGTTTTGCGGCGCGACGCCTTGCCGGGTTTGGGTGGTGATGGCCGCGAAGGCCTGGGACAGCATCTGGCCTGATTTCGTATCGGGGAAATCAAGCACCTGGTTCGCGTCTTCCTGTGCCAGCAGCTTGCGGGCCAGGCGGCCAACGTAGTTCACCTTGAGGACCGTATTCCAGGGCATCTGCTGCTGGATACCGAAGTTGAAGACCATGTTATACGGCGTCGCCAACGAGGGATCGATGGTGGCGTTGAAGTCGTACCCATCCTGCAAGCCGCAGGGGGAATACGCATATGCCGCACAAGCAGTAGCGCCACTGAATGGCTGGTACGGCGCAGTCGGCGAAGCGGGCGGGGTGAGGGTAACGCTCGAAATCCCGTTGTTCGCGTCGAGGCGCTTGTCGTTCTTGATGGAATCGTATGGATCGCCGGATATCCCGTACGTGTTTCCCTTGGTCTGCTGGAAGAGGTAGGAATCCGTGTCCTGGGTTTGCTGGAGAGCATTGATCACCGTGCGATCGTAAACAATGCCGGCGCTGCCGTTAATGACTAGTTTTCTATCGAAGCTGGGGTTCCAGGCAAAGCCCACATGGGGGGCGAAGTTTTTGAATTCAGGCTTGTAAATCGGCGGCGCGCCGGGACCATTGCCTTTGCCGCCCAACACGTACGAGATCAGAGGCACAGCGCCCGATCCTGATTCGCCCAGCGCGCTCTGCTGTACACGTGCCCCGAAGTACTCGTTGAAGGTGTAGGGCTCGGTGCTTTCCAGGCCACGGGTTTCGTAAGGAACAGAGAAATACTGGTAGGTCACGCCGTAGTTGATGGTGAGGCTGGGCAGCACCTTCCAGGAATCCATCACATACAACTGGGTCTGATAGTACTTGTAGAAGCGCTGATCGCCGGTGAGCTGTTTCAGCGCCTGGCCCTGGGCATTGTAGTTATAGTCGCTCGCTACATTGGCGATGCGGCCCAGAAGGAAGGCAAAGGGCTCGTCCCAGGTGAACTTATCGGACAAATTGAGGTCGGAGGGACGCAAACTGGGGTTGCCGTTGCTGCATGGATCGGCGCTGGTGCCGCAAAGCGACAGGACCTGCCCACCCAGACCGACTTCAGTGGTGTTGTAATCGCCGATCGTGGTGTTGTGTGCCAGGATGTCTTTGAAGACCGCGCCGAATCCCCAAGTATGCCTTCCCGTAATCAGCGTGAAGTCGTCCCCGATCTGCTCAATGGGGACGCGGCGCGCGGTCGCGCCCGGCCAGATATATGGGTTTGAGGCCAGGCCCTGATCGGCGCCGTCGCTGAAGGTGAAGGCCGTGGTGCCGTCGGGGTTGTAGTCGATGGGGAAGGACAGCTTTTGCACCACATCCCCGACAAAGAACCGATTGGTCTTGTTCTGGCCGATCACCCAGTCGTGCCCGATCACGAAATTATAGGAGCGGTCAACTTCCGGAGAGGTAATTTCATCACCGGGTAATTCGTTTGGCTGGTACACCCCATTTTCCCGTGTGATGGTGAACTTGGCGAACAGCTTCATCGAGTCGTTGATGGTCCAATCGCCCCTGCCGACATAATTAGTCTCGTCGTCGGGGTCGGGCGCAGTAAACGTATATCCAAGCGAGTTCAGGCCATCGCCGCCGCCGGTCTGGTTAGGGAGCGGATAACGCTTGTTGAGGAAGGCCAACCAGTTTTGATCCACGCCGATGCCTGCCGGGTCAAAGGCGCTCACCTGGGCCAGGGTCAGCTGGGAAGTGGTTCCGCCAGCGTTATCGTAAGTGATGCTGCCGGCACGCAAAGATGGGGTCGGAACGACCCTATTCACAACTTGGCCGTTGATGATTTTCGAGTTGTTGTAATCGAAAAAGAAGAAGAGCTTGTCGCGCTTGATGGGGCCGCCGATGTTGCCGCCGAACTGGTTCTGGATATAGTGCGAACGGGGAACGATTGGGGTGGAGTTATTGCTGAACCATGGGTTGGCAACCAGCGACGTGTCACGGTGATACTCGTTCACGTTGCCGTGGAAGTGATTGGTGCCGCTTTTGGTGACCAATGCAAACTGGCCGCCACCGGCTGGGCCCGAAGATGCGTCATTACCGGCCACATCGCCCCTGAACTCTTCCACTGAATCGACGGGGGCGTGCCCGACGATCGTGCCCAATTGGCTGCTGACGCCGGCTCCGGCGTTCCCCTGCACCGCGCCGCCGGTCGCAAAGTCGTTCACGTCGAGGCCATCGACTGTAACGTTGTTCTGGTCGACGCGCGCTCCTGTCACCGAGCCGGTGTCAGTGACTCCGGGCTGCATGGCGAAGAGGGCAAGAGGATCGTTTCTCTGCTGCACGGGCAGGTTATTGAGCTGCTGCGCGTCGAAGGTGTTGCCGACGCTCGCGGTCGTGGTATCGAGGGTCACTTCGGCGTTCGAGGCGGTTACTTCAACCGTGGATACCTGCGAACCGACATTCAGAGCCGCGTTCTGGGTGCGCACCGTATTCACGGTCAGGTAGATGTTCTCTACCTCGTACGATGCGAAACCCTTGGCCGCAAACGTCACCTGATATCCCTGGCCCGGAGGAATATTCGAGAAGCGGTAAAACCCGATGGAGTTGGTCGTTTCGGTGTATTTTTGGCCCGTCGTTGTGTTGAGGAGCGACACCGTGGCGCCGGGCACAGCAGCACCGGACGAGTCGGTCACGGTTCCCGCCATGCTGGCTGTAGTTTCCTGGCAATAAGTGGCTGTGGGTTGAGTTGTAACCGCGAAGCCGAGCGCCAACACAACTGCCAGCGCAAATGAGATACCTTGCAACCGGAAAAATCGCATCGAATTTCCTCCAGTACATCGTGGGAACCGGAATCCTTCTTGCTGAGGTCTCACGGTCCGGCTTTAATGCTTCCGCGAACTGGGGGGCCCGGTTCGCAAACAAACAGAGAAAGACTTAAAGCGAATGAAGAAAAACAGAGACGCTATTGGCCCTCTGTGTGATCCAACTGCAGGGATAGTTAGGCATTGGGTTGTTTGCATGACGAATGCCAATCTCAGGCAGCTTCCACAAAAATGCCTGCTTGTTGAAAACAATGCCTTTAATGGAAAATCGGCTAAATCGTTTCGATATGATAAATATGGTTTATGGAATAACTTAACTTTCACATACTGAAACAGGTAGTAAACGGTTTTGTTTTTAGTATTATCCGGGAGACAAGAAGGATCGGGCCCCCTGGAAGGGGTCCTGGACCTGGCATCTTGGTGAGTGCGGCTCGACTCCACCGCCGCAATGGATGAGAGGTAGTTGACTGGTCGGCGGCCAGGGCTAGATACCGTATGCTCCTTCCATGCAGTTAACGCTTGCGCACATCGGCGGGGCGGCTAAGGCCCAAGACCCGTTCGACGCTCTTACGCGAATGTATATAGAGCGCTGCTCGGGGTATGTGCGCTGCGACACCGAGGCTTTTCGCACGGAGCGAGCTTTTCTGGACTGGATGGCGCGCCAGGCGGGGCGGACACCGGCGGTGGCGGTGCTGCTGGACAGCCGCGGACGGACGTTTGGCTCAGAGGCCTTCGCCGCGTGGGTTGGAGGGCGGCGCGACCGGGGCGCGCAACACCTAGTGTTTGCCATCGGGCCGGCGAGCGGCTGGAGCGAAGTGGCGCGCGCGCAGGCTCAGCTCCTGCTTTCGCTGGGGCCGATGACGCTGGCGCATGCGCTGGCACGGGTGGTGCTGGCTGAACAGATTTATCGCGCGTTTACGATTCTGGCGGGGCATCCGTACCATTGCGGGCATTGAAAGGCAGTTCTCAGTTCGTTGTTCACAGCACAACTGCCGCACCGCGAGCCGTAAACTGTGAACTGCGAACTATGAACTCTGAACTGTCGTCTCGACGCGGATTGCTGTTGATTAATACTGGGCCCGGCAAGGGCAAAACTACTGCGGCGCTGGGTACGGCTCTGCGCGCGGTGGGCAACGGTATGAAGGTGCTGATGCTGCAGTTCCTGAAGGGATCGTGGCACTACGGGGAGCTGGATGCGGCGCAGGCGTTTGGCCGCAACTTCGTCCTGAAGCAGATGGGGCGCGGGTTTGTGAAGATCGGGGGCGCGGAAACTGATCCCGAAGACGTTCGCCTGGTGGAAGAGGCGTGGAACGAGGCGCGCGCGGCGATTGAGTCCGGCGAGTGGGACATGGTGATCCTGGACGAGATCAATTATGCCATCGGTTACAAGATGCTGGACCCGGCCGTGGTGGCCGATGCGCTGCGCAACCGGCCGGAGATGGTGCACGTGATCCTGACGGGTCGGAATGCGCACCCGCTGCTGGTGGAGATTGCCGATACGGTGACGGAAATGCGCGAAGTGAAGCACGCGTACCAGAAGGGCATCCTGGCACAGCGTGGTGTTGAGTATTGACAGGCTGACCGGTTCGAGGAGGAGAGATGACGTCGAGCGCACATTTTAGTTGGGCAAATATTCCGCCGGAGCAGTTGAACCCGCTGGTTACGCGGCAGTACGTGGTGGGCACGAATACGATGCTGGCGCGGCTCGGCCTGAAAAAAGGTGCGGTGGTGCCGGAGCATAGTCATTTCCACGAGCAGATCAGCCATGTGGTGGAAGGGGCGCTCCTGTTCCGGGTTGGGGGTGAAGAGGCGACGGTGCGCGCCGGGGAGATTTTTTGCATTCCGCCGCATGTGCCGCACGCGGTGGTGGCGCTGGAGGATTCGGTGGCGCTGGATATCTTTAACCCTCCGCGGCAGGACTGGATCAGCGGGGATGATGCATATTTGCGCGGGGGAGCGGCACAGGCGTAGGCGGTTGCCTCTGTTGCCGCCGCCGGCAAGCGCGACAGGGCCGGGGATCGTCTGATTGCTTACCGTGCGCCGTCGTCTGCATTCCGCGCCTTCACCTTGAACCAGATGGGCGTGCCCTTGAATCCGAAGGCGTCGCGGATCTGGTTTTCGAGGAAGCGCTCGAAGGCGAAGTGCAGCTTGATGTCGCGATCGGTGAAGAGCACGAAGGTGGGCGGCGCCACGGCGGCCTGCGTCATATAAAAGATGCGAATGCGCTTGGCCATGGGCACCGGCGCGCGCTGGAAGTCGATGCGGTCGAGAAAGCGATTCATCTGGCCGGTGGAGACGCGCTTGCGCCGCTCGGCCGCTACCGACATGACTTCGCGCAGCAGCCGCGCCATCGCCTTGTGTTGCGGCCCACCGGCTTGATTGCCGGCTTCAAGCGCGGAGAGAAAAATCGACCGGCGCGTAGCTCAGGTACTTGAGCACGTTGCGCAACTGGCGCTCGAAGATGTCGCGGTCGGCGGGCGGCTTGCCGTCGGTGCGCCCGGTGGTCACCGCGTCCCACTTGTTCACGACGATGATGACGCTGCGCCCGCTCTCGTGCGCGTAGCCGCCGATGGTCGCATCGCTCGCCGGTTACGCCTTCGGTGGCGTCGATGACCAGAAGCGCCACGTCAGCAGCTTCAAGATGCCGCCGCGCCATGACGACGCTGAGCTTCTCGGCCATCAGCTTCGTCTTGCCCTTGCGGCGGATGCCGGCGGTGTCGACAAAGCGAAGCTGGCTGCCTTCGAACTCGACGACTTCGTCGACCGCATCGCGCGTGGTTCCGGCGATGGGCGAAACAATGGCGCGCGAGGTGCCGGTCAGCGCGTTCAGCAAGCGTGGACTTGCCCACGTTCGGCCGGCCGATGATCGCAATTGAGGTTTCGTGCTGCTCAAACTCACCGTGGGTGCGGGTTTTTTTCTGGTCTTGGAGGAGGTCTTCCTCCGGAGATAGCTCAGGGCCCGCGTCGCCTGGGTGGGCACTCGAGTCGGTCTCGGGTTCGACCTTCGGGATCGCTTCCGACACAGCATCCAGCAGTTCGCCGATGCCCAGTCCATGTTCAGAGCTGATGGGAAACACCTCGCGCAGCCCCAGTTGGCGGAAATTCTCCGCTTCGGCCTCCATGGCCGCGCCTTCCACCTTGTTCACCGCGAGGAACACCGGTTTGCTGCCGCGTTGCAACAACCGGACGAGATCGTAATCGGGCCGCGCCAGCTCGGTGCGCGCGTCCACCACCAGGATGAGCGCGTCCGCATCGTGGAGCGCGACCTTGGCCTGGTTGTAAATCTCGGTTGGAATCAGCTCCGGATCGTCGGGAACAATGCCGCCCGTATCGACCAGGCGGAAATTCCGTCCGGCCCACTCGAACTCGCCGTAGATGCGGTCCCGGGTAATGCCCGGCTCGTCGCCCACAATGGAGCGGCGGCTGCCGGTTAAACGATTGAAGAGCGTGGACTTGCCTACATTGGGGCGGCCCACGATCGCCACCAAAGGCAATGCTTCCGTCCCAGGCGTCTGGGGCACAACCGATCTGCGATAGGTGGGCAATGAAGACTCCAGATGACCTGCGTCCGTGCTGCGGGCCTCTCCTTCAGTGTACCGTTCGCCGGAATCGAAAGCGCTTGAGCTGATTGTGGTTGGTGGTAATTTGCCCGGAATGAGCATTCTTTCAGGGAGATTGACATGATTTTGGCGCCGCGATTGCCCTTTCGCCCATGGAGAGGGCGCAATGCATATCCATGGATCGATATCAAACGTACAGGGTGCGGGATTCTATGGTGTCTCCAACGGCGAACGGGCGGCCGCGGGCCAGCATGCCGCCGAAACCCTGAAAAGGCTCTTGAAGGCGGGGCAGAACGGCCCGGACGATCTGAGTGCGGAGGAGACGGCGCTGATCGGCCACTGGCGCGACGCGCGGCACAGCCAGGTGCTGGGCGAGGATGAATATCGCGCGGCCGCGTCGGGCAGAGATCCGGATTTTGGATAGATTCCAGTTTCCGCCTCCAAGTTCACGCTGGCCGGCAATGGCCCGGCTGCTGTATAACCGACATTCGCGCGGAGAGAGGAGAATCTTGCTATGCCAAAGTTTGTGATTGAGCGTGAGATTCCGGGAGCCGGTTCGTTATCAGCCGAACAGTTACAGGCTATATCCGGAAAATCCTGTTCGGTGCTGAGGGGCCTGGGGCCGCAGATTCAGTGGCTGCACAGCTATGTAACCGACGATAAGGTTTACTGCGTTTACATCGCCCCTGACGAAGAAATGGTGCGGGAGCATGCCCGCCAGGGCGGCTTTCCTGCCAACAGCGTGCTGCGTGTGAAGATGGTCATCGATCCGACCACGGCGGAGAGCGCCTGAGATCGGGCAACCGGCCGCCGCGAACCAGCATTGAGCCCGGCATTGAACAGAGCAGGGGACACGGCACTCTCACTAGAATGGAGAGAGCGCTCGTCCCGATGCCTCCTACCGACACCGCATCCCGTACCCTGCCCAGCCTGCACGAGTTCTTCGCGCCGGGTGGAATCCTGGCGCGTTCGCCGCTGCCTTACGAGTATCGGCCCGGGCAGCTGGAGATGGCGAAAGCTGTGGAGCGCGCGTTCTCCGAGCATCGCCACCTGATCGTCGAGGCCGGAACGGGCACCGGCAAAACCCTGGCCTACCTGCTACCGGCGCTGCGCACCGGCCAGCGTGTCATCGTCTCCACCGGCACCAAGGCGCTGCAGGACCAGCTCTTCTTCCGCGACATTCCGTTCCTCGAAACGCTGCTCGGAGACCTGCGCGTCTGCTACATGAAGGGCCGCGCCAATTACCTCTGCCGCCACAAGCTGGTGACGTTGCAGAGCCAGCCCATCCTCTCGGGTCTGGAGGAGATCGACGAGTACCGTCAGATAGCTGAGTGGGAAAAGATCACGGAGACCGGAGACCGGGCAGAACTCGCTGATTTGCCGGAGACCAACGCCCTGTGGCAAAAGCTCGATGCGCGCTCCGACGCCTGCATCGGCAGCGAGTGTCCCGACTATCGCCGCTGCTTTATTACCGAGATGCGCCGGCGCGCGCTCGAATCCGACATCATCATCGTCAATCACCACCTCTTCTTCGCCGACGCTGCTGTGCGCCAGATGGCTGCGGCCGCGCCGGACGCAGGGGTTCTTCCCGAGGCCGGTGCGGTCATCTTCGACGAGGCCCACGAGCTTGAAGAAGTGGCCTCCAGCTACTTCGGACTTTCGGTCAGCAATCTCCGCTTTGAAGAGCTGGCTCGCGATACCGAAGTGAGGCTGCGCGGCAAACAGGGAACCGAGAAGATTCCCGGCATCGCGCAACAGCTCCGCGATCGCGCGCGCATGTTCTTTGCGGGATTGCCCGCCGGCGGCGAAGGCCGCCAACCTTTCAGCGATCGCGAGCAGTTTCTCGAGTCCTCCGGCGACCTGTACCTTGGCGTGCGCGCCACGCTCCGCCAGATGGAGGCGGAGATCGATCGCCTGAGTGAAGTAGACGAAGCGCCAGCCTTCAAAGCGCGCGCGGCGCGGCTGCGGACGGAGCTCGAATTCATCCTCGAGTCGAATGCCAGCAACATGGTGTATTGGCTGGAGCGGCGCGGCGGCGGATCCGGCAATCGGCAGGTCCAAAGGTCCGCCCCACGCAGTGGTGCTGGCGGCGCGAGAACGACTTATTTGCAGGCTACGCCGATTGACGTGTCGGAGCTGCTGCACGAGCGCGTCTTCGAGCAGATTCCTACCGTTGTGCTTACGTCGGCGACCCTCACCGTGCAGGGCGGATTTCAGCACATCCGGAAACGGCTCGGCCTCACCGAAGCGCGCGAGTTGGTTGTGCCTTCGCACTTCCGCTACGGCGAGCAGGCGCTGCTCTATTTGCCGCCGGAGATGCCCGACCCGCGCGACGAAGAATTTCCTGAGGCTGCGGCGCGCTGCATCCGCCGCGTCCTCGACATCAGCAAAGGCCGCGCCTTTTGCCTGTTCACCAGCTACAGCCAGATGCGCGACCTCTACGAGCGGCTGCTGCCGGTGCTCGATTACCCGATCCTGCTGCACGGCTCTGCTCCGCGCAAGGCTCTGCTCGAGGAGTTTCGCACCACGCCGAATGCGGTGCTCTTCGGCACTTCAAGTTTCTGGCAGGGAGTTGACGTGCAGGGCGAGGCGCTGAGCTGCGTGATCATCGATCGCCTGCCCTTTGCCGTGCCCAGCGACCCGGTGGTGCAGGCGCGCATGAAGGCCATCGAAGAGGCTGGCGGCAAGCCGTTCTTCGACTACCAGCTCCCCGAAGCGGTGCTCACGCTCAAACAGGGATTCGGCCGTCTGATCCGCTCGCTTGAAGATCGCGGCGTGCTGGTGCTGCTCGACCCGCGCATTCGCAAGATGCGTTACGGTCAAACATTCGTGCAAAGCCTGCCGCCGTACCGGATGACGGCGACCATTACGGATGTGGAGGCGTTCTTCGAGGCGAAGGTCGAATAATAGCGACGTTAGCCGAGTCCAGTGGGCGGTGCGCGGCTTCCTAGGTACGCGAGGTCTCGTTCGTGTGTTCGAGCACGAAAGCGGCGTAGCAGGTTCGCAAGTTAGCGGGATTGGTGGCGACGATGCGGCTGTGGTTCAGCCTACCCGCTCAACCAGCAGCACCTGATCGCTGTTATCGACTTCGTTGAACTTCACTTCGATGATCTCGCGGCTGCTGGTGGGAACGTGCTTGCCCACGTAGGTAGCTTCAATGGGCAGCTCGCGATGGCCGCGGTCGATAAGCACTGCCAGTTGAACCCGGCGCGGGCGGCCGTGATCGAACAGAGCATCCAGCGCAGCGCGCACGGTGCGGCCGGTGTAGAGCACGTCGTCGCAGATCACCACGTCGCGGCCTTCCACATTGAATCCGATCGATCCCGGCGTAACCACCGGGCGAATGTCGGCAGTGGAAAGATCGTCGCGATAGAACTGGATATCGAGGACACCGGTATCGATGGGACGCTTTTCGATGCCGGCGATGAGCTTTCCCAGCCGTTCGGCCAGCGGAACCCCACGGCGCTTGATGCCAACCAGGGCCAGATCTTCGCTGCCATTGCTCTTTTCCACGATCTCGTGGGCGAGGCGCACCAGCGTGCGTTCGATCTCCGAGGCCGACATCAGACGGCCCTTCACTCGCAGGTTGGGCGTACTTTCCATTTCGCTCATGAAAATTCTCTTTGCCGGATCATACGAGGGCCGGGTGCTAGGCCGCAAGTTGTGGAGAAATCAAGGGGCGCATCGGAGACAGGGCGGATCCCTTCTGAGCTGCAATCCCCTATTTTTTCTGAACGATATGGGCGTGAATCGCGCTGCTCGCGGCGTCACATTCGCTCGCGGATTGCGACCGGGAGCAACCTGCGCCGGAGTGGCGCGTCTGATAGTCTGATAATTGTGATAAACCGGTGATTTCACCGGTGGGCAGTCGTGTACGGGAGGCAGGATAGCTGTGAGGGTTCCGGTAAAGGCTTGGGCGCTGGGTGGGCTGCTGAGTTCAGGATTGTGTTTCGGCCTGTCGGCATTGGCGCAGAATCATCAAGCCACCGTGCCGGATGCGCCGGCTCCGCAGGCAGGCGGAACGCTGCCCGGCGCACAGGGCCCAATCATCCCCGGTGAAGGTCAGGGCATGCCAGGCAATGGCCCCTCGTCCTCCGTCACCGGACAGACCGCGGAGCAACCAGACCAGGCCACGCCTCCGCCTCCACCCCCTCCGCCGCCCGCGCAGAAGCCGGATCAGTTCCAGACCACGCCGCCCGAAGAGGGCGCCGGGGTTATTCCTCGCTTCACTGTGGAAGTGAACTTCGTCGAAGTGCCGGTTACCGTGAAGGACAACAAAGGTCAACCGGTTGCCGGCCTCACCTGGCGCAACTTCGAAGTGTTTGAAAACAATGTGCGCCAGCAGTTGAGTGTGTTCAGCGTGGACCCGGCGCCGCTGTCCGTCGCGTTCGTGATCGACCAGACGCTGCCCTCGAACGTCATGGACCATGTGAACACCTCTCTGGGTGCGATCCAGGGCGCGCTCACGCCCTACGATGAGGCTGCGGTCTTTACCTATACCAATGGCGCCAAGGAATTGACGGGCTTTACCGGCGGTCAGAGTTCGCGGCTGCCAGCTGTGCTGGCGCTGGCGCAGGCCACCGGCTCGGATCCCCAGGTTCCAATCGGCAGCGGCCCGTTTGGCCCCTGTGCCGTGGTGACGAACGGCAACTGCGCCGACCCCAACGTGCAGTACGGCGGTTCCACAGGCAATCCGGACTTCATTAAGCTGCCCAAGGAAATTCACACCCTCAACGACGCGATCCTGCAGGCGGCCAGGGAGCTTTCAACCCGGCCCCGGGAGCGGCGGCGCGTGATCTACGTGGTTTCAGACGGCAAGGAGTACGGCAGCAAGGCCTCGTGGAAGGAAGTGGTGCGGTATCTCCAAACCAACAAGATTGCTGTCTACGGCACGCTGGTGGGCGATTCGGCGCGCTGGGGCGAAGGCTGGGTCGACCGCTTCCATCTGCCTTTCCAGATGTACGATAACATCCTCTACAAATACACCGCGGCGACGGGTGGCGAACTGGACTCTGAAGGCGGTGCCAACGGCATCGAAAGAAGCTACGCCAAAATTGCCGCTGAGGTGCGCAACCAGTACACGCTGGGCTACCTGAGCCACGAGTCCATCTACGACGGCAAGTACCGGAACATCGATGTGCGTGTGGACCGGCCCAACCTGGTGGTGACGGCCAAGCCCGGCTACTACCCCTCGGCGCAAGACTACCGCTAAGTTCATGAACACCTCGTCCGCTTCAGCTGGACTAGGACTTTTGTCCGCGGCCAGTTGGGGCGGTTCCGATTTTGTGGGCGGCCTTGGCGCGCGCCGTGCCTCCCCGTTGCTGATCACCGTCTCCGGGCAGGCCGTCTCGCTTGTGGTTCTGGCCGCCGTCTGCTTCACTCTCCACGTCCCCCTCCCACCAGCTCGCGCGCTGGCGCTCACCGGTATTGCCGGTTTCGAAGCCGCCCTCGCGCTCGCGCTCTTTTATCACGCTCTGTCGCTGGGCGCCATGGGCCTTACCGCCGCGCTCACCGGCTTGATGACTGCGCTGGTCCCGGTGCTGTTCTCCATGTTGCACTACGGAGTGCCGGCGCCCGTGACCATTGCCGGCCTGGCAGCCGGTTGCCTGGCAATCTGGCTCATCACCCACCAGAACGTAAAAGGAGCGAAAGCAACTCCTGCATCCGCGATGCTCCTCGGCGTTCTGGCCGGCGCCGGCTTCGGAACGCAGCTCATCCTTTTCAAAATCGCCGAGCCGGCGAGCGTGGGAGCGGGCAGCATTCTGGCCATGATGACCGTGACGCGCGCCGCGGGCGTCTCCGCGCTGCTTCTTGTCTTGCTCGCCACGCGGCCCGCAGCGACGGGACAGAGCTTCTGGACCCCAGGAATCGCCGCTGGCCTCATGGACACAGCCGGCACCCTGTTCTACCTCGGCGCCGCGAGCTTTGGCCGACTCGACACGGCTGCTGTCATTTGCTCGCTGTATCCTGCCGGAACCATCCTGCTCGCCGCGCTGGTGCTGCGCGAGCGGCCAACCCGCCGGCAAATGGCGGGGATAGCGCTGGCGCTTGGAGCCGTCGCCCTGCTGAGCCTGTAGCCTCTGTTTGCGCAATCGTCCTCCATCAGCGACCAGGGCGGCCGATCCGCTCGAGCACTGTTGCTGTCCTCGTTACGGCACAACGACGCACCACAGGTTAGTCCGGCGGGCGTTGCGATGGGGCGATTGCGCCGCTCACCTACGAACTTTACTGGACAACCAAATAGCCGGAACGCGTGGAGTACAACAGGGTTACGGGCCGCCGCATCACAGCCCTCATGAGTCGGACACTGCTGCCCGGCAAGCCGTACCCTCTCGGCGCAACCCCGGGCCGACTCGGAACGAACTTTGCCCTCTATTCCGAACAGGCCACGCGCGTGGATGTCTGCTTCTTCGATGCCGACGGCAACGAGACTGATTGCGTCACGCTGCGGGAGCACACAGCATTCGTGTGGCACGGTTTTGTCCGGGATATTCGTCCCGGACAGTTGTATGGCTACCGCGTCGATGGCCCCTGGGAACCGCTCCGCGGCGAGCGTTTCAACTTCCACAAGCTGCTCGTCGATCCCTATGCGCGCGCCATCTCGGGTCAGGTGGATTGGAAGCAACCTATCTTTGACTACGACGTGAAATCCGGCGACACGCTGAAGATGGACACGCAGGACAGCGCTGCGGGCGTGCCAAAGTCCGTGGTCGTCGATGGCAAATTCGATTGGGGCGACGATGGCCCGCTCGACACGCCGCTTGCCGAATCCATCATCTATGAAGTGCATGTGAAGGGCTTCAGCATCCGCAATCCGGACGTCCCGGGGGAGCTGCGCGGCACTTACGCCGGCCTGGCCCACGAGGCGAGCATCGATTATCTGAAGCAGCTCGGCATTACCGCCGTTGAATTATTGCCCATCCACCACTTCATCGACGAAGGATTCCTTCTGGACCGTGGCCTGCGCGATTACTGGGGCTACAACACGTTGGGCTACTTTGCGCCCATGTCGCGCTACAGCTCGTCGGGCGACCAGGGCGGGCAGGTGCGCGAGTTCAAGCAGATGGTAAAAGCATTGCATGCAGCAGGGATCGAAGTGATCCTCGATGTGGTTTATAACCACACCTGCGAGGGCAACCACCTGGGGCCGACGCTGTGCTGGAAGGGTGTGGGCAACACCGTCTATTACCGGCTGGTGGCGGACGATCCGCAGTTCTACATGGATTTCACGGGCACCGGCAATACGCTCAACGTCCGCCATCGGCAGGTGCTGAAGATGATCATGGACTCGTTGCGCTACTGGCGCACCGAGATGCATGTGGACGGGTTTCGCTTCGACCTGGCAGCGGCGCTGGCGCGCGAGCTGCACGACGTGAGCCGGTTGTCGTCATTCTTCGACGCCATCCACCAGTCTGCCGCCCTGACTGCTACGAAACTGATCGCCGAGCCCTGGGACGTGGGCGAGGGCGGCTACCAGGTTGGGCAGTTCCCGGTGCTGTGGGCGGAGTGGAACGGTAAATATCGCGATACCGTGCGCCGCTTCTGGAAAGGCGATGCGGGTATGCTGAGCGATTTCGCATACCGGCTTACCGGCTCGAGCGACCTCTACCAATTCGACGGCCGCAAGCCCTACGCGAGCATCAATTTTGTGACCGCACACGATGGCTTCTCGCTCTGCGACCTGGTCAGTTACAACCAGAAGCACAACGAGGCCAACCAGGAGGGCAATCGTGACGGCAGCGATCACAACGACTCGTGGAACATGGGCGTCGAGGGTCCCACCGAGAACAAGTGCGTTCGCGCCCTGCGCGAACGGCAGATACGGAATTTCCTTGCCACGCTGATGCTGTCACAGGGCGTGCCTATGCTCAGCGGCGGCGACGAGGTGGCGCGCTCGCAAATGGGCAACAACAACGCCTATTGCCAGGACAACGAGATCTCGTGGTTCGACTGGGTTAACGGCCCGGAGCAGGAGCGGCTGCTCCAGTTCACGCGTCGCATTATTCAGCTTCGCCTGGCCCACCCCAATCTGCGGCGACGGAAATTTTTCCAGGATCGCGTAATCCGCATGCCCGGCGGAGGCAAGCCGGAGAAAATCGTGAAAGACGTAGCCTGGTTCAGCCCGGACGGAAGCGAGGTCTCCGACGAGGAATGGAACGCGGACTGGGTGCGCGCCATCGCCCTGCTACTGAACGGTCAGACCCTCCAGATAACCAACGAAAACGGCGAGTGGGTGATCGACCAAAGCTTTCTTATGCTCATCAACGCCGCGCACGAGGGCGTTGAATTTGCGTTGCCGCCGTCGCCCACTGGCAATCCGTGGGTGCAAATTGTCGACACAGAAAACATCGAAGACCCGTTTGTGCATTCTGTGATCGCGGAAACAGTCATCGTCGGCGGCCGCGCCATCAAGCTCTTCAATGACGGGTTGCAGGGCTAGGTATTCGTGACAGCTCCAGGGGGCTCGCGTCCTATCCTCGCTGCGTCGGCTTCGTATGCTTGTTTCGCCGCTTCGTGCAGATTGAATCGGGAGGTCTGCAATGCTCACCATACCGAGCGCGATGTTGTATAGCGATTGGGCGCTCCTGCTTCTGCGCTTCCTGGTGGCGCTCGTGTTCGGCACCAGCGGATTCAGCCATCTGAAATCGCCGCAGCAGCGCGCAGAGAGCCTGGGCCTCAGCGTGCCCGTCACCGTTTTTCTGGGTGCGGCGGAGCTGGCCGCCGCTATCGCGCTGGCGGTCGGCTTCCTCATCCAGTGGGCCGCCATCGGACTCACGGTCATTATGCTGGGTTCGATCTTTCTCAAGGCCGTGAAGTGGAAGACCGGCTTCTGGGGCGAGAAGTCCATGGGCTGGCACTACGACCTGCTGTTCGTCGCCATGAACCTGGTGATCCTGACCACTGGCGGCGGGCGCATTGCGCTGATGCCGCAATAAAAAAGCTGACAGTGATCAGATAACAGCTGAATGCTGCCAACTGATCACTGTCAGCTGTTCATTGTTAACTGCCTTTACGCCTTTCCGATCACCCGGGCCAGCATGGCGCCGATCTCGGCCGGCGAAACCACCACGTGAATACCAGCGGCTTCCAAAGCCTTCATCTTGTCGGCCGCGGTGCCTTGGCCGCCGGAGATGATGGCTCCGGCGTGGCCCATGCGCCGGCCGGGAGGCGCGGTCTGGCCGGCAATAAAGCCCACCACTGGCTTTTTCACGTTCTTCTTCACGAAGTCAGCGGCGGCCTCTTCTGCCGTGCCGCCGATTTCGCCGATCATGATGATGGCTTCCGTATCCGGATCGTCGTTGAGCAGGCGCAGCGCGTCAATGTGCGTGGTGCCGATGATGGGATCGCCGCCAATTCCAATCGCTGTTGATTGGCCGATGCCGCGCTGCGTCAACTGGTGCACGGCCTCGTAGGTGAGTGTGCCGGAGCGCGAGACGATGCCAACCGAGCCCTCTTTGTGAATGCGGCCCGGCATGATGCCGATCTTGGCTTTGCCCGGCGAGATCACGCCCGGGCAGTTAGGCCCGATGAGCCGCGACGTCGAGTTCTTGAGCTTGGCCCACACCTTCACCATGTCGAGCGTGGGAATGCCCTCGGTGATGCAGACGATCAGCGGTATGCCCGCGTCTTCGGCTTCGAGGATGGCGTCGGCCGCGAACGGCGGTGGCACAAAGATCATGGTTGCGTTGGCGCCAGTTTCCTTCACAGCGTCGGCAACCGTGTTGAAGACCGGCCAGCCCTCGTGGGTCGTTCCGCCTTTGCCGGGAGTCACGCCTCCCACGACTTTGGTGCCGTATTCGGCGCAACCTTTGGCGTGGAAGGTTCCTTCCTTGCCGGTAATTCCCTGAACGATGAGGCGCGTATTGTTATCGACTAAGACTGACATTTAAGCTACCACCCCCGCTGCTGCCTTCACGACGAGTTCCGCCGCTTCTTTCATGGTTGCGCCAACCTCGAAATTCAGGCCCGACTCCTTCAGAATCTCGCGGCCCTCTTCCACGTTCGTGCCTTCGAGGCGCAGGACAATCGGCACCTTCACGTTCAGCTTGCGCGCCGCAGCAACCACGCCTGTCGCCAACCGATCTACGCGTAAAATGCCGCCAAAAATATTAATGAAGATAGCCTTGACATGGGCATCGCTGAGCAGGATCTCGAACGCATGCTCAATCTGTTCCTGTGTTGCCCCGCCGCCTACGTCGAGGAAGTTCGCCGGGCTGCCGCCGGCGTACTGGATGATGTCCATGGTGGCCATCGCCAGTCCTGCGCCGTTCACCATACAGGCGATGGAGCCGTCGAGCTTGATGTAGTTAAGCGCGTACTTGCTGGCCTCGACCTCGAGCGGATCCTCCTCGGCCACATCGCGCAGCGCCTTGATGTCGGCGTGGCGAAAGAGTGCGTTGTCGTCGAAGTTGATCTTGGCATCGAGCGCGAACAGCTTGTCGTCCTTGGTGGTGATGAACGGATTGATCTCGAGCAGCGAGGCGTCGGTCTCGATGAAGGCCTTGTAGAGGCTCTGGAAGAAACCAACGGCATGGTTGATCTGCGTCGGCTTGAGGCCGAGCGCGAAGGCCAGTTTGCGAGCCTGCCAGGCACCGAAGCCGACCGCCGGGTCGATCGCTTCCTTGAAGATTGCTTCCGGCGTCTTCGCGGCGACTTCTTCAATCTCCATGCCGCCGGCCCGCGAGGCCATGAAGACCAGCTTGCCGGTGGCGCGGTCGAGCACAATGCCGAGGTAGAGCTCGCGATCGATGGCCGCGGTTTCCTCGATGAGCAGGCGCTGCACCTTTTGCCCTTGCGGACCGGTCTGGTGCGTCACCAGCTGCATGCCGAGAATGTTTTTGACGTGGGCTTCGGCCTCTTCGCGCGACTTGGCTACCTTTACGCCGCCGCCCTTGCCGCGGCCTCCGGCGTGAATCTGCGCCTTGACCACCACGCCGCTTGCGCCTTCGGCAAACAGTTTGCGGGTTACTGCCGAAGCTTCTTCCGGCGTGTTTGCCACTTCGCCGCGCGGCACGGGTACACCGTACTTCGCGAGAATTTCTTTGGCTTGATATTCGTGAATTTTCATCTTGGAAGTAACCGCCCACTGGGCTGCCGCTCAGGAGTATGGAGGGAAGACGTTGAGATGGGTTGCGGCAGCAAACAATCAAATTCTATCTTGGTGGGCGAAGGCCGAGCAAACCGCGCCCGCTCAATGGCCGGCGCCGTTACCATGGAGTGGTATGGGCTTGCTGAAGGAATTGCTGAAACCCCTGGCCGAAGACGGCGCGTCGCTTACTCGTGAACAGGCTGCAGCCGTTCTCGAGGAGATCCTTTCCGGCACTGTACCGGAGGTTGAGACGGCGGCGCTGGTGACTGTCATGGCCACGCGTGGCGAGCAGGCGCCGGAACTGGCCGGCTTTGTGGACGTGATGCGCGCGCGCGTTACGCCTGTCCCGCTCTCTGCTGCGGAGCGCGATGAGCTTGTCGACATTGTCGGCACCGGCGGCGGCGGCCCGCCGACATTCAATATTTCCTCGGGCGCGGCGCTGGTTGCGGCGGCTGCCGGCGCCAAAGTTGCGAAGCACGGCAATCGTGCCGTCACCTCACGCTGCGGTTCGGCCGATGTGCTGGAGGCGCTGGGCGTGCCCATCAATCTCGATCCCCAGCACGCAGTCGCATGTTTGCGCGAGACCGGCTTCATGTTTCTCTTGGCGCCGCTTTATCACCCGGCCCTGAAAGTTCTAGGCCCATTGCGGCGCGCACTGGGATTCCGCACTATCTTCAACCTCTGCGGGCCGCTTGCCAATCCGGCGGGCGCGCACGCGCAGGTTATTGGCGTGCTCGCGCCCAGCAAAGTGCTGCTGGTGGGCCGCACGCTGGCAAGCCTGGGAGCGAAGCGCGCATTCGTCGTGCACGGAACGGATGGAATGGACGAGCTGACCACCACCGGCGAAAGCGTGGTTGCGCGCGTTGAGGAGCGCGAGGACCACGCCGACGACGACGGTCATGCCACACCGGGCGAATCCAAGCTCAAGGCCGCGCGCATCACGCCGGAGATGGCAGGGCTGCCGCGGGCCACCCTCAATGACTTCATCGGTGGCGACATTCAGAGTAACGTCGACATCCTTACCGATGTGCTCACCGGAATCATGGGCCCGCGCCGCGATATCGTACTGATGAACGCCGCGGCGGCGCTGGTGGCTGTGGGAATGGCGGCGGATCTGAAGCAGGGCGTCGCCATGGGCGCCGAAGCCATTGACTCCGGCCAGGCCGCGGCCACGCTCGCCAAGCTGAGGCAGTTCGGCGCGAAATACGGCCCGCAGTAGAACCGTGGGAAGCTTTTCCCGTGAGAGAAAGGAATTGGCCGAATGCTCTTGAAGCGAGAAATCGCAATCCTGGTGCTGCTTTGTGGATCGCTGGCAGCAGGCGCGCAGCAGACCCAAATCCAGATTGGGCCTTCTAACCGCACCCTTGCGGTGAGTGCGCAAGATGAGGTCTCCGTCGATGCGGATGTGGCCATCCTGCACGTCGGTTTTCAAACGCTGCCCGCCGATGCGAAGGATGCTTACGCCGCTGGCGCGCAGACTTCGAACGGCATTGTGAATGCGCTGAAGCAGGCGGGAATTGCCGAGAGCGCGATCCACAGCGAGAGTCAGCAACTGCAAAGCGTATACGACAAGCCGCACAAATTTATCCTGGCGCAGCAGTGGACGGTGAAGACTACGCCCGCGCGCGCAGCGGAGATTCTGGATGTGGCTGTGAGCGCCGGGGCCAACAACAGCGGCGACATTGAGTGGACAGTCGAGAACGAGCAGGCGCTGGCAGATCGCGCGCTCGAAGGCGCCGCAGAGCGAGCCCGCGCGCAGGCTGCCGTGCTGGCCAAGACCATGGGCGTCAGCCTGGGCAAGCTCATCTATGTGTCCAATGAGATTTCAGCGCCCGTGTTGCCGATAAGGCCGTTTGCGCGCATGGCCACAGCTGAGGCGAAGGCGGGGGAAGCTCCACCGCTCGCCATCGAGCCGCGCAAGGTGGCGCGCTCGGCGAATGTGTACGCGGTGTTTGCGATCGAGTAGATTGCCCCATCATGCTTCCAGCGCCCGCTCCGGATGCACGAGCGTCCACGCCCCAGCGCCCACCAGCACCAGCACCGCGGCCACAGTGAAGGGCATCTTCCAGTCGAAGTGGAGCGCCAGCCACGGCGTAAGCGAGGTGGTGAGCGCGGCGCCAATCTGGCAGCTCATGTTCACAATCGCCGAGAAGACGCCGGAATTTCGGCCGGCGATGTCGCTCGCGACCGACCAGAAGGAGCTCTGCGAAAAATAAAGCGAGCCCGCGCCCAGCGCCAGCAGAATCGCGGCCGCCAGCGCGTCGTGCACACGCGACCCCACCAACAGAAATGCGGCAGTGCAAACCATGGCCCCAGCGGCCAGCGCGCAGCGGCCCACACGCAGACTCACGGTGCGCGTCAGTCGGTCCGAGACCAGCCCTCCGCAAAAGCAGAACAGCGTCATCGCGAGAAACGGCAGCATGGTGAACCAGGCGCTGGTCTTCAGGTTCAGTCCGCGCGCCTGCGCCATGTAGAGATAAAACCAGCTAAAGAAAATCCACGACGCATAACCGTACGCAAAGTAGCTCACCATCAGCGCCAGCAGGTCGAGGCGCGAAAACATGGCGCGCCAGGAGATACTGCGGTCGTCCATCTTCGTCGCGCCGGCAGAGAGCGACATCAGCCCATCGTGAATCTCGCGGCATTCGGCAGCGCTCACGCTCGGGTGGTCTTCGGGCCGGTCGCGCGCAATCAGCCACCACACCGATGCGCCGATGAGCCCCAGCCCGGCGTCGAACCAGAAGGCCGCACGCCAGCCAAAACTGAGAATGAGCCACGTGAGGAGCGGCGGCGTAAGCCCGCTGCCCGCGCCCACCCCGGCCCAGATGAGCCCGTTCATCCTACCGCGCTCCTTTTGCGGCACCCAGCGCGCCACAAACTGCGTGGCCGAGGGGTACATCACCGCTTCGGCGATGCCGAGCGCACAGCGCACCGAGATGAGCAGCAGAATCGCGTGTGCAAAGTCCGACGGCAGCAGCGCCGTGCACACGTTGCAGAGAGCCCACACCGATACGCCCGCGGCCAGCACGCGCCGCGGCCCAAAGCGTACCGCCAGGACACCGGCCGGAAGCTGGAAGCTTGCATAGCCAATCAGGAATGCGGAGAACACCCATCCCAGCCGCTGATTGCTGAGGCCGAAGGCGTGGCTAAGCTCGACTCCGGCGATGGAGATATTGGTCCGGTCAACGAAGGAGATGGAGCTGAGCACGAACAGCCAGAAGCAGAGCAAGAACCGTATGTGGGTGCGGCGTTCGACGGGCGTCGTGACTGGCATCGTGTCTCCGTGTGCGCGGCGGGGCTTTGCCGGTCAGGCGGGCGGCTGCGATGGAATGTACACGATGAGGGGCAGGGTTGGCACGGCGGCGGGACAATCGACCGATCACAACTCCAGCGCCGCCCTCAACTGAGATGAATCTGAGAGAGGTCAATCTTTGCCGGCGGGTATCGCAGGTTCATCCGCTTCAGTGTGTCTGTCACAATGGCGCCGATGGCGTAATTGCGGAACCACTTGTGGTCTGACGGGATAACGTACCACGGGGCGTGCCTGGTGCTGCATTGCGTCAGGGCATCTTCGTAAGCCGCCAGGTATTCATCCCAGTGCTCGCGTTCACAAAAATCGAGCAGCGACAGCTTCCAATTCTTCTTCGCGTCGGTCAGCCGCTCCTGAAGGCGCTGGAGTTGCTCCTGCTTGCTGATGTGGAGATAGAACTTCAGGATCCTGACCCCGTTCTCATACAGTTCCTCTTCGAATTCGTTGATCTGGCCGTATCGTTTTGACCACACGTCTTTCGCCACAAGCTTGTGAACGCGTGCAACCAGCACGTCTTCGTAGTGCGACCGGTTGAAGATGCCGATGAGGCCGCGTTCCGGAATCGCGCGGTGCACCCGCCAGAGAAAATCATGATCCTTCTCTTCGGGCGTAGGCTCCTTGAAGGCCGTTACCTGGCAGCCCTGCGGATTCACGCCAGAGAAGATGTGCCGGATGGAGCCATCCTTGCCTCCGGCATCCAGGGCCTGGAGAACGACCAGCAACGCATAACGCTTGTCGGCGTACAACACGTCCTGCAATTGGCGCAGCTTTTTAATGTGAGGCTTGGTGTCCGCCTCGGCCTTGTTCATTCCGAGCGTGTCGGAAGGATCGCGTCTGTTGAGGCGCGCCTTTTTGCCGGGTTCCACGATGAACTGCTTCGCGAATTTCATGTCTACGGATAGATCCTGTGGAGCGTACGCGCGAACGGAATGGTTTCGCGCACGTGGTCGAGGCCGCAAATCCAGCTCACTACGCGCTCAATGCCCATGCCGAAGCCGGAGTGAGGCACACTGCCGTAGCGGCGCAGGTCGAGATACCACTGGAACGCCTCGCGCGGCAGGTTGTGCTGGTCGATGCGTTGGCTCAGCAACTCGTAGCTGGAAACACGTTGTGACCCGCCGATTACTTCACCGTAGCCTTCCGGGGCGAGTACGTCGACGCAGAGCGCGTAGCGCGAGTCTGCGGGATCGGGCTCCATGTAAAATGCCTTCACGTTGGCCGGGTAGCGATGCACCATGACCGGGCGGTCGTACTGCGAGCTGAGCCAGGTTTCGTCGGGCGAGCCGAAGTCGTTGCCGTATTCAAACGGCTGCTCGAGGTGGCCGTCTTTGTGCGCCTGGTTGAGCATCTCAACGGCTTCGTCGTAGCGCAGGCGCGGGAATGGCGCTTTGACCGGCTCCAGCTTGGTCACATCGCGGCCGATGGTTTGAAGTTCCGGCGCGCGGTTTTTGAGCACCGATTGCACGATGTGCGAGAGGCAGTTTTCAGAGAGCTCGAGCAGGCCGTCGAGGTCCATGAAGGCGACCTCCGGCTCGACCATCCAGAACTCGGTGAGATGGCGGCGGGTTTTGGATTTTTCCGCGCGGAAGGTGGGGCCGAAGCTGTAGACCTTGCCGAGCGCGAGCGCCGTGGCCTCCGCATAAAGCTGGCCGGACTGGGTGAGGAAGGCAGGGTCGCCGAAGTAGTCGACCGGGAAAAGGGTCGATGTGCCTTCGCAGGCCGCGGGCGTGAGGATGGGCGGATCGGTGCGGATGAAGCCGTTGGAGTCAAAGAACTCGGCCGTGGCGCGCATGATTTCAGCGCGGATGCGGAGAATGGCCGACTGGCGCGGCGTACGAATCCACAGGTGCCGGTGCTCCATGAGGAAATCGACGCCGTGCTCTTTGAGGGTGATGGGGTAGGGTTCGCGACTCCGGCACGCGCTGGACGACGGTGAGGTCTTCGACATCAAGCTCGTAGCCGCCGGGGGCGCGCTTGTCTGCGCGAACTTTGCCGGTGACGATGACGCTCGACTCCTGGGTGAGGCCTTTGAGGGATTCGAAGACTTCAGGCGGCACGCTCTTGACGTGGGCTACGCCCTGGATTTGCCCGGTTCCGTCGCGAAAGATGGGAAAGAGCAGCTTGCCGCTCTCGCGCAGGTTATAGAGCCATCCGCGCAGGGTGACGGACTGGCCTTCGTAGCGGCCGATCTGGCTGATGGTGGCTACGGGCGGGTTGGCGACGGATTCGGGGGCGGTGTCTTCGGGCATCAGCGATACACTTTCTGGGCGGCGCGGAGCGGGCCGCGCTGAACTTTTCAGGATAACGCGCACAAGGTGTCGATCGTGAGCGCGTGGCGGGTCAGTTTGGCGACGCAGTCCCACAGGGGCGGAATCCCGTATCCTTCATCCACGAATCGCGTACGTCGCTGTCAGGTTTCACCTGACAGAAAAATTTGTTGATCTGGACAAACTATTCTACTCGGTGCATCTTAGTACTAGCGAACGGAGGGACGATGGGCGAACCGCTGGAGATCAAGAGCGAAGAGGTACAGAAAACTCAGGCGGACCCCGAGACAGCGGAGCGGTTTATCGAGGAGAAGCGGATCGGCGAGCGCATTCGCCGGCTGCGGCTCAAGAAGTCGATGGGCCTCGTTGAATTGGGGAAACATACCGGTCTGTCTGCTAGTTTTCTGTCGCAACTGGAAACCGGGCGCGTGGTACCCACGCTGCGTAACCTGGCACGCATCGCAATGGTGTTTTCGAAAGACCTGTCCTATTTCTTCGATTGCGAACCGGCGCCAGTATTTCGCGTGCATCGACGCAGTGAGCGCGTGCGCATGCCGCAGACGGGCGTGGAGCCGCCCAGCTACTACTTCGAAAGTCTAGGCTACCTGGTCCCCGACCGGCATATGGATCCGTACTATGCGGAGTTCATTCCGCTGGAGACGGATGCGGACACGAAGGCGCACATTCATCCCGGCTTCGAATTTCTCTACGTGTTGCACGGCGAGCTTGCGCTACACCACGGGGACCAGGAGTCGACGCTAGAAGCAGGCGATTCGGCCTACTTCGACGCGGGCACGCCGCACTCGTACCAGTGCGTTGGGCGCAAGCCGGCTGGAGCCATCATCGTAACCATGCACCAGACGCCGGCGGCACAGCCACAGCCGTTGCGAGCAGCGCCAACAGCGGGGCCGCGGCCCTTGGCGGTGGTTGCCAACCGCGGGAACGACGGAGAAGGCCGGCACAGCACGTCATTCTGAGCTATTGCGCGCAGTGGAAGCAGTGAAAGAGATGGATGGAGCCTAAGCTGGCGATGCCGATGCGGCTTCCAGTTCCGACCATTCTGCTGCGCTGAGCTGGAGGCTGGCTGCGCCGAGGTTTTCATCAAGATGCTTCACGCGCGAAGTTCCAGGGATTGGAAGCAGCACAGGCGAGCGATGCAGCAGCCAGGCGAGCGCCAGTTGTGACGGAGTGGCGCTGTGCCGCGCGGCCAGGCGGGCGAAGACCTCCGCCGCCGGATGCTCGGGCTTGAGCAGCTTCCCAGCAGCGATGGGATACCAGGGCATGAAGCCGATGCCGCGACGCTCGCAGTAATTCAGCGTCTCTTCATGACGACGATCGGCGAGGCTGTAGCGGTTCTGGATTGTCACGATGGGGACGATCTTCTCTGCCTCTTCAATCTGCGCGGGCGTCACTTCGCTCAGGCCGATGTGACGGATTTTTCCTTGTTCCTGGAGTAGCTTCAGGGCACCTAAAGATTCTTCGAGCGGCGTGCGCGGGTCGATGCGGTGCAATTGATAGAGCTCGATGCGCTCGAGCTTCAGTCGGCGCAGGCTCATTTCGACGCATTGGATCAGGTAGCCGGCACGGCCCACATACTCGGTTTTGGCGGGGCCCTGGCGCGTGATGCCGCCCTTGGTCGCGATGACTACGCCCGGCGGATAGGGCGCAAGCGCTTCGCCGATGAGGCGCTCGGCGATCTCGGGACCGTAGGCGTCAGCGGTGTCGATGAGCGTGACGCCCAGTTCAACGGCGCGGCGCACTACGCGCTTTGCTTCTTCAGGGTCCGCGGGCTCGCCCCACGCGCCGTCGCCCACTAGGCGCATGGTTCCGTAGCCGAGGCGATGCACGCTCAGATTGCCGCCGATGCGAAAGGTGCCGGATGATGCCGCGTTGCAAGCTGTGGGGGTCTGGTTGGACTCGCTCATCTTCTCGATGCTATCGCCCCGCGCCTGTGTGGGACAATGCGGTGAGCGGTGAGCGCGCCGGGAACCGCCGGGTGGCCGGCTGCGTACCCCATAGTGCAAGGAGCAGCGCCGTGAGCGAGGTCATGAACAGCGTTCCCTATCCCAATCCCCAAGCCATCTTCTACCAGCAGTACGAATCGGTGCGCCGAGATGAGATTGTGGGCATTTTGCTGGCGCTGTTTCTGGGCACCTTCGGCGTTCATCACTTCTACCTGCGCCGAACGGGACTGGGCATTCTCTACTGTTGTCTCTGCTGGACCAGCATTCCCACCATTCTCGGTTTCATCGAGTGTTTCTTCATGCCGGGACGGGTGCGCGAGTTCAACGCGATTCAGGCGGCGTCCATTGCAGCGGCGCTGGGCATTCCGGTGCCGGCCTGGGACTCGCAGCACCCGAGTGTGGCGATGACTCCGCCGCCACCACCGGTTGCACCGACGATGATGGCGTGCCCACGGTGTCAGACGGTGAATCCGGCGGGGTCGCGGTTTTGCTCAGCTTGCGGGAATGCGCTTTAAAGCAGTTCGCAGTTCGTAGTGCTCAGCAAGAGCTGGCCTGCGATAACTGGTAATCGAGAACTGCGAACTGAGAACTGTTCTTACATATTCGCTTCGCCAGCGCGCATGCTCTCGTTGAACTTCGGCTTGGTGAACTCCAGGGCCGCATCGCGCATGGCTTCGTATTCGGCTGCCTTTGCCATCAGCGCGGGTGTGGCTGCGGCGAATTCGCCGTCAAGCTTCATCAATCCCTCGCCCGCTTCGTGGCCGGCCATGCGCAGCAGATCGGCCTCGGTGGTGTTCAAGTATTGCGCGTCGCGGGGATCAGCGATCCAAACCGGCGCACCTGCGCCCAGCACACCGGAGAGCCAGTAAACCTTGCTCAGCAGGTAGCGGAGGCGCTCGTTGTCGTCGGTATCGGTAAAGATGAACTTCTTTTGCCAGCGGCTGTAGAAGCGCGTGGTGACGGGCACGGGCTGGCGGTTGCCGGACTTGAGGAATTCGAGCTGGCCCATGTCCACCGTCTTGCGGACGGCGTTGTAGATGAAGGTTTCGGCGTAGGGCTGCTCCATGGCCGGCACAATCTCAGCAAAGGTGAGAGTGACGCTGGCGGCAATTTTGGCGTGCAGGTTGTGCGCGCCGCCGTCTTCCAGGCGAATTTCGCCGTGCACGACGTGGGTATCGGCGCCGGAGGTGGAACGGTGGAAGGGCCACTGAAACTGGCCGAAGGCCATCGGCAGGCCGTCGAGCGTGACGTAGCAGTCAGGACGCGGATTGCGCAGGCGCCTGGCTTCGGCAGCCAGGTGAGCTGTTATCTGCGGAAGCAAGTCCGGCTTATCGAACTCAAAGGCATCGCTCAGCTCCAGCTGGAGGGTATTGCCGGCGACGGCGCCGGGCAGGCCAAGCTGGAAGATTGCGGTGGCGCGGCGGTCGCTGGATTCGCCCTGTGTGGTCGAAACCATCACCAGCCCGGCTTGTTTTGCGGCTGCGTCGATGGCTGTAACAAGTGAGGATTTCAATTCTGCCGTCATTGCTGGGGAATCCTGTCATGGAGTTGCTGCCTATTCATTTTAGTGCATGGGAAGTCGTGGCTCACTTCGAGGCTGAAGCCCGTTGCCTTTGCGCCGCGCCTTCGGGACTCAGACCTCTGGGACGATTCGCATCTTTACGCTGAAGTCCAGAGCTAACAAACGCGGCGTCTCGGGCACGAGTCTTTCCCGAGTTGCGCGCCGGCACGATGAAGCGATCTTGCGCCAACGCCGCGCAAAGAGCTCCCGGCCACTACCAATTTTGCGAGTGCCGCGTTGGTGGGCGTAACAGCACTGGCCGTGGCCGACGCACCTTCCTTGCTGCCGCATCTGAAAGCGGAATCAACTCGAGAGCCAGCTCTGAGACGATTAAGTCCTGGGACGTCATCAAAAATGACTGCTGAAATTTTGCACTGCGCATCCCGTTTATAATCTTCAATGTGCCGTCCTCGTCCGTAGCGCCGATCATCCAGGCGGAAAATCTGACTAAAATCTACGCCGCGGGCCGCGTGCAAGTGGCTGCGGTGCGCGGTGTCTCGCTGTCGATCCAGCCAGGCGAGTTCGTGGCCATCGTGGGTCCTTCGGGCTCGGGCAAATCCACCTTATTTTATTTGCTGGGTGGGCTCAGCCGTGCCACCGAGGGCAAGATCGTGATCGACGGCGTGGATTTTGCGACGCTGAACGATGCCGAGCGCACCCGCCTGCGGCGCCACCGCATTGGCTTTGTCTTTCAAAAATTCAATCTGCTGCCTACGCTCTCAGCCATGGGTAATATTGAAATCGCCTACACCATCAGTGGCCGCAAGGAGCCAATGGACCGCCAATATCTGGATCATCTGAGCGATTTGCTTTCCATCAAGGGACGGCTCGACCACCTGCCCAATGAGCTGAGCGGGGGCGAGCAGCAGCGGGTGGCGATTGCGCGAGCACTCATCACACGGCCCGCCATTGTGCTCGCGGATGAGCCGACCGGCAACCTTGACACCAAGAATTCTGACGCTGTTCTTGAGATGCTGGTGCGCTCCAACCGGGAACTCCGCCAGACGACGCTAATGATCACGCACAATCCTGAGGCGGCCTCGATTGCGGGGCGGATCCTGCACATGCGCGACGGGCAGATTGTGCGGGAAGAAAAGGGGTTGCGCAGTGCGCCTGTCCGGCAAGCAGCTTCGGATGAGTCCGGAGCCCCTGCGGTTTGACCCGCCCTTTGCCGCCCGGTATACTCGAACTTGCTCTGAAGCATCTTCAGGAAAGCCGAGTTGCAGTTTGTAATCGACGCCGTTTGCGCCGTAACTCAGCTTGAAGATGCCATAAAAGCGGGAGTAGCTCAGTGGTAGAGCATCGCCTTGCCAAGGCGAGGGTCGCGAGTTCAAATCTCGTCTCCCGCTCCAAACGACCCTTAGACCGCAGTTTTGTGGGAATTCCTGGGAAGTTTGGTTCGATCAGCACGTTGGGGCAGCCAGCCCAAGGCGCGGTACCCAAGTGGTAAGGGAGAGGTCTGCAAAACCTTTATGCGCCGGTTCGATCCCGGCCCGCGCCTCCAATTCCTCCCTGGTAAGAACGAATAATTTGAATACTTAAAGTTGTTTTCTACAGCCATCCACAGGCGCGCCGTTTTCGCGCTCAATCGTGGTAAACCGCTAAAATTGGTATCAATGGGACAGGGATCGGACGAAAATGGACCATACTTGCATCATTCTTAGTGCGTTGCCAGACTTTCTTCGCACGCTTGAATTGGGACACGTGATGTTCACGGAGCGCTCGATATAGAACTTCCTGGTACCTTCTTGAGCCTTTTCCAGCAAGCTTGTGATCGTTTCCACCTCACAACAGCTCAGCTCGCAGGCACAGTCACCTCAAGGACCAATCTTCCCCTCTCGTCAACGCTGCATGACCGCTTCGTTGCCTGGCAACTCTCGACGGATTCTGACTTCCAGACTCCCGCTACTCTTGAAAAATAGCACGGGGCGAACTGATGGGGTGGCGGACATTGCCGGCCTCCTTGAGCGTAGGTCAACCCAAGTCTGTCGCCCGACAGTTGCGCCGATTGTAGGTAAGCCGACCCAGCGCGATCATCTGTTTTTTTGGCAGCCGGGACTAAAGTCCCGGTCTACCGGTGGTGCCCTGTTACAAAGCCCCTTTACGGAAGCGAGCCTTTTTTTAGAACTCGTACCGCATGGATGCCGTGATCAGGCGCGGCTCGCCCATATGCGCCAGGTCGGCCGAGCTCTGTCCGGTGATGCTGCCCGGGCCCAGAGTCGACCAGTAGTGAACGTTGCTGACATTGTTGAAAGTAACGAGCCAGGTCGCCAGTTTTCCAAAGACCCGGGCGCTGTAACGGCCACCGAGATCGAAGGTGTTGTACTGGGGCACCCAGTAGCTGTTCATGTCGTCGGCGGGACGGCGGCCGACGTGATGCCAGTCAAAAGTGAAGAACGCTGTAGAGAGCGCCGGCAACTGATACTCGGAAAGAATATTGGACTGGTAATCGGCGTCGCCTACGAGGACCTTGTTGTTGGTCACCGTGGAGGGGCAAATGAGAGCAGTGGAGGCCACGCCTTTAGGGAGTTGGCAGGTGGCCGACGCATACTGATTGCCGACCGGCAGAAGAACGAAGGTATTCGTTAGCTTGGGGTTGACCGCGGTGATTCCGCCGATGACCCTCAGGCTCCTGGTGATGTTGCCGGACAGCATGGCTTCAGCGCCGAAGTTGATCTGCTGTCCGATGATCTGGTCGTTTTCGCAGATATCGCCGGCGGGGAGAGGTGTGCCGCCGCAATTGTAGCCGGTGGTGGTTGAAGTCTCGAACAGATCCGCAAAAGGCCGGCGGATGCGGAAGACAGCGGTCTCGAAGTTGATCCGGCTCGATTGCACCTTGTAGCCCGCCTCGACTTCGGTGCTGCGGTACGGCGGGAGTGGCTGGCTGGCGTTAGTGACAATTACTCCGGTCGAGTTCGCCGCAGCCGTATCCGGAGCCTGAATGCTGTCTGCAAACGTGATGTAAGCGGTCTGGTTGTTAGCCGGCTTGTACAGCACGCTGCCGCTGGGGCTAACGCCCTGATACATGTAATTGCCGGCACTTGGTACATGCTCCTGGCTAGGATATGTACCGCTCATTTTGTAATTGTTGGTCCAGGTCCAGTCCTGGCTGGCGGCCGCGCGCAACATCCAGCGCGGAGTCAGCGCGATGGTATCACCAAAATTGAATCCCTGCTGATGAATGATGCTGCTGACGTAGAGGCTGTATTCGCCTGTATATGGGGTATAGCCGTTGCTTACATCGACCTGCGGGTTATTGATGTTGGTATAGCAAACATCAAGGGCGTTGCACAAGAATTTTGCGGGGACGGAGTTTTCGGGTTGCCAGGTAGAAAATTTGTAGCCGGTGCTTCCCATCACCACGTTATGGATGAATCTGCCAGTCTTGAACCGGCCGGTCAGGTATCCAAGATCGCTCTTGACCTGGAAACGGCCGGAGATCGTTGTCTGGAATTGGTTTTCCGGTTCCGTCTGGTAATCGCCCGTCGAGTCAAAAAGCGCGTTGACCGCCGTGGTCAAGTTGCGAACACTGATCTGTTGCAACACTCCGAGGTTAAGGTGCCAGTTCTGGCTGAAGTCGTGGTTTGCCCGCACCTCGCCGATCTGGTTGTTCGTGTTGGAGCCCAAGAAGGGCTGTCCATAGCCCTCGAGAGCAGGATTGGGCGCTTGGACTGGCAGCTTGGAGAAACATGTGGACTTGTAGGTTGTCGTGCAAGTAGCGGTGGGGTTGAGGGTCGGATTGTAGGAGAACCAGCCCTGGTACCCAAACTGGTACAGATTGTAGTAGTTGTAATTGCCCCCAATCGTGGTATGGGCGAAGGGGCGGATATCGAAGTTTCCGGCGGCCAACTGGCGGCGTAGCTGGCTGTCGGGCACGTAGCCGGTGCCATCGCCCAGGACCCCGTTGATGCGATAGCCAAAGAATTTGTCCGGACCCAGGCGTCCGCTCAGATCGGCATGACCGGTGACCACGCTGCGGCCTTCATATTCCACCTCGGCCTCCCGCAGCGGCTCGTCGGTGGGAGCCTTGGTGACGAAGTTAAACATACCCGAAGGGTTGGAGGGGCCATACATGGAGGCCGCCACACCGCTGACAATCTCAATCTGGTCGTACTCTTCCAGCGCGAAAGGAACCGTGACCGCAAATCCCATTCCATCCATCAGGTCGCCCTGCATGTTGGTTCCTTGCATGCCGCGGGTCTCGGGGCGCAGAACCTCCGGCCCCTGCATCTCCTGGAAGAAGATCAAAGGGTCGTACTTAGCCACCTGCTTGAAGTTTCTCGCCATGGTGTCCGCGATCAACTGGTGCGAGATCACGTTGACCGTCAGAGGAAGATTGACGATGGGTGTCGTGCCGAGAGGCGAGGCCGGCGCGACGTTATCCACACGATAGGCGTTCTCGAACGACCCTGCCGAGACCTGCACAGACTCGACGCTTGACTCCACCCCCAGAGTTACATTCTGAATGACTGAAGTCTGCGCGGTAGCTACAACGACCTTCGCCGAACTGTCCCGGAAACCGTTGGCCTTGACAGTGAGAGTGTATTCACCCGCGACGAGTCCGGGGAACTGATATGCGCCCTGACCGTTGGTGGTGCTGGTAAGGGCGGTGTGGGTTCCTTCCTGCGTCAGCGATACCGAGGCTCCTGCGACAACCGCTCCACTGGGATCAGTCACAACTCCGGCCACTTGCGATGATTGACCAAACGCGGCCGGAGGGAGCAGAACTGCAAGGGCAAGACCGAGGACCAAATTCGGTAAAGCCTTCCGGCGACAAGCGAGCGATATGAGGCGAGAAAAAGAGAACAGAAAACTGGGCACTCGACTCTCCTGGAGCAATTGGCAGATGGGCGCAGCAATCTATCAAATCGATCACTGCCCTGTGGGGCATACCAAATTAATTGCGGATTATTGAGTGATTTTAATCATTTCAATACGATTTCGTCTAGTCGAATCTGAGATTTATCGCAGAGTAGGTGCTTGGAGTCGGGGGAAATCTGCAGCCAACGGTTGCGATCCGTCCTTTCCACGGCAAGCGCCGGATGGCAAGCGGTAATGATCTGATGCAGAGCGTCATCGTCAATGACTTGATCCAGCGATTGGTCCAGCGCATCTGCCACGCGCTGCTGCTGATCGCCAAGTTCTCGCGCGATTTCTTCGTGTTTTTCTACAAGGAGGCGGCCACGGCGCGACGATATCGCGGTGCATCGCGTCGTCCTTTAGGGAACCGTCGTGGCCGTCGGGGTGGTGTATAGCAACAGTGCCGGTCGCCCTGGGGAAGTGCCGCTATCGACGTGCCGATCTCAAGACACTGGTCGCGCCGACGCCGATCAGAGGTTATGGATCGGGTACCTCGGCAGACGTTTCCCTGCCCGCCTGACTCGTACGGACGTGCTTTCTCATCGGATGCTAATGGTAGCTTTTCTTCGCGGCGATTCCTCTTAGAGGGTCTGGCAACTCGTTGCCTCAGATCCGTATTGGCCCGCCACGCAATGTTCAACTTCAGGCAGCACGCCCATTAGGACCTAAATATCATGCAAGACGAATCACGCATTACAGGAGAACAACGCTACCAGCTCCTTATAGAAGCTTTGACGGATTGTGCATTCATCGCCCTGGACGCGGAGAATCGAATTACAGACTGGAGCTACGGGGCAGAACATCTCTTCGGCTACGTGCAGGCTGAAGTGCTCAATCGGGAGGTACGGATTCTGCACACCCCTGAGGACTGCGAGAGCGGTGAATGCGTATTCCAGTGATGTGGGCACCTGATTACGGTGATGTGGGCAGGACGTCGGAGCGAAGCGACGCTGGTTGCTTTTACGGTAGCTAGGCTGCCCACATGAGGTCAAGAAAAGAGTAGATGAACGATTCATTAGCGTCATTTCGTTTCCTTCTTTTTTCGTGAACCATGCTCGATTCTGCTGGATGTGGGCACACATTACGTTCCATGTGGGCAGCCATTACGGTGATGTGGGCAGTTGTTCTGGCGGTGCGGGGCAGAGAGAACTGCCCCGCGGGTTGCGGCATCAGGGCTTTGTGGCGTGAGCCTGCAGCCACTGCCGCTCCATGCGTGTGACCTTGGCGCGAAGCGGTTCCCAGTAACTTTCCGGGATGGGCGAGCGGATCACTTCGTCGATGACATCGGCGAAGTATTGCAGGCTGGTGATGGGCGCCCGGACTCCGGCATTGAGCATCGAGACATACTTGCGGGCCGAACCCAGCAGTATGGCACGCGCCATCTGCTCCAACTGAACGCCGCGACGATGAAGTTGGATTGCGATCTTCTCGTCGGCGGCAGAGAAGCTGGCCTGGACGCAAGCCGGGGCCAGGAACAGAGCACGCACTTTCCCGACGAACTCTGTTTCCGCTCCGCGTGTGCAGCCGGGGTTTGGTTGTTTCTGGTAAGGCCAGAAGCGGTCGCTGATTTCGAGGGCCAGATTTTCGTTGCCATTTCCAGCCACCGCGCACACGCCACAGTCTTCGAGTTCGGCTAGCGAAGTGGCGACGCTTTCCGGCGATTGCTTGACGGCACGCGCCATTTCGATGCGCGACGTCACCAGGCAGCCGGTATGACGATTGGCCGAGAGACACACGTGGACGTACAGCTTGAACGCTGTGTCAGAGACCAGCATCATCGCCTGCGCGAACTCGTGTCCGGCGGCGAACCAGCCAGTGGGCTGCTTGAGGATCAACCGAGGGACGCTCATGAGCGGCCTCCGATCGGTTTTGCTTGCGGTTCCTTGTTCTTTCGCATCGACTCGCCGTTCATCTCGATGCGATAGGCGTTGTGCACCAGCCGGTCGAGGATGCTGTCGGCGATAGTCGGATCGCCGATCTGCGCGTGCCAACTGGGCACCGGCAGTTGGCTGGTCAGCACCGTGGAACGGCGGCCATAGCGGTCATCGCAGATCTCCAGGAAGCTGCGCCGTTCGCTGTCGTTCAGCGGCGTCATGGCGAAGTCATCCACCAGCAGCACATCGGTGCGGGCGATCGAGTCCAGCAACCGCCCCAGGCTGCCATCAGCCCGTGCTTCTGCCAGATCGCGGAACAGCTTGGCCGCGGATCGGTACAGGACGCTGTAGCCATCGCGGCAGGCCTTCTGAGCCAGCGCCTGCGCCAACCACGACTTGCCGATGCCGGTCGGCCCGATGAACAACACGCTGAGGTGTTGCGCAACCCACTGCGAGTTGGTCAGGCCGCGCATCGTCGAAGCATCCATTTGTCGCGGATAGCGGTAGTTGATGTCTTCGACGCAGGGTTCGGCAGAAAGCTTGGATTTTTTCAAGCGCCGCGCCAGTGCCTGGTTCTCACGCCATGTCCAGTGGCTATCAACCAGCATGCCGAAGCGTTCCTCGAAGCTGAGGCCGCGCACCTCGGGTTGTTCCAGTTGCTTTTCGTATGCCGCCGCCATGCCCGTCAGCTTCAAGGCAGCCAGCTTGTCCAGCGTAGCCTGGTTCAGCATTGGCCCACCTCCCGACGCGTCTGTGCGGCGGCATAGTAATCGGGCCCGCGCAGATTTTCATGCTGCACCGGGAACGGAATCGGTACCAGTTCCGGCAACGGATCCTTGTCCTGGCCGCTCTTCAACACCGACTTCACGCTTTGGAAGCGATACAGCTTCAACCGCACCGCCCGTGTTGAAGCTGCCTCCAACCGCTCCGCACCATAACGGCGCTCCAGGCGGATCACACCAAGCGCCGAGCGATAACCCATCTCTGGATGCGGCTTGCTGGTTAGGATGCCTTCCACCAACCGCGCCGTGAACGGGCCTACCTTGCCGGCCCACTCGATGATGCGCGTCGGCGTCCACTCAAGATAGTGCTGATGCGATTTCGGCCGGTGTCCCGCATCCGTCGTCGCCCTGTGCGCCAGGCGGCTGCGCAGATGACTGGCCACGCGCTTGCCCTGATAGAAGATCTCCACCGCGTTGCTCGTACTGCGGACGTCCACCTCCTTGCCAACCAGCTGATACGGCGTGCTGTAGTAGTGCTGGTCCGCCTCAACGTGGTAATCCAGGTTGACCCGAGCCTTCTTCCACTCCGCATACTCGAACCGCCCGGCCGGCAACGGCTGCAGCGCCGGGCGATCGATCAGGCGATACAGTTCGGCTCGCGAGCCAGCCATCTTGCGAAACGACCGCTCATTGAGCTTGACGACCAGCTCCAGGATGGCTTCGTTCAACTCCGCCAGGCTGAAGAACTGCCGCTTGCGCAACGCCGCCAGCACCCACCGCTGAACGACTTGAACTCCGACCTCCGCCTTGGATTTGTCCCTTGGATGATAGGGCCGCGCCGGCAGTATGCCCACGCCATAATGGACCGCCAGATCGCCGTACGTGCGGTTCAACTCCGGCTCGTAGTAGCAGGGCGCCTTCACGCCAGACTTCAGGTTGTCGGGCACGACAAGACGGCTGGTGCCCTGGAAGAATTCGAAGGCCCGCACATGGGAGTGCGTCCAGTCCCACAGGTTCTGGGTCCAGGTAGCTTCGGCGTAGGTGTAATTGCTGGCTCCCAGCACCGCCACGAACACCTGCGCCTGACGAACTTCACCCGTCTTCGGGTCCGTCACCGCAACCGTCTGACCGGCGTAGTCCACGAACATCTTTTCCCCGGCGCGGTGCTCCTGCCGCAACACCACGTCCAGCTGGTGCCGCCACTCGCGGTACAACTCGCAGTACCAGCTGTAGGCGTAGCCGGATGGATTGGCCTGCTTGTATTCCTCCCACAGAAGCTGAAGCGTCACGTTCTGGCGACTCTTCAACTCCTTGTGGATCGCCGCACAGTCTGGCAGCATGCGCTGCTCCGGCGACGCCACCGGCGCCGGCGGATACAGGCGCCGCTCCAGCGCCGCATCGTCCAGCTCGGCTGGCAACGGCCAACCCAGTTCCGCCGCCTTCAGCCGCTCAAGACAGCGCTGGACGGTGCTCCGGCTCACCTTGCAGATCGAGGCGATCTGGCCCGGAACCAGGTGTGACTCAAAATGGAGACGTAGAATTTCGCGCGATTTTCTCATCGGTAACCGTCTTTCGGGCAACATGTTCTCCTTTGCCTTCAGGAAAACATCTGCCGAGGATTACCAACGCCGCTCCGCCAACTCTGCCCACAGCCACCGTTACGTTCGATGTGGGCACCGATTACGCTGCTTGTGGGCAGCCGTTCCATTTCATGTGGGCACCGATTACGCCATGTGGGCACTGATTACGGTGAAACCCGGAATCCTGCCCACATCACGACGGAATCGCTGCCCACATCAGGGCGTTTTCGGTGCCCACATCCACTGGAATCACCTGCCCACATGGACCGGAATCCGCACGGTGAACTCGAAAGGGATGTGCAAACAGCACTACGAGAGGGGCGGAACAGAAAGGAATGCTGGCACGTCTGCAAGGACGGCAGCCGATTCTGGGGAGTATCTCATCGGATTGCGGCCCGCAGCAGCAGCGGAGATCTACTGGGCTACGCCACTGTCGTACGCGACCTGACCGCACGCGTGCAAGCGGAGCAGCAAGCAGAGCACGCACAGCAACTGCACTCGTTTCTGCTTAAGATGGGTGACCGGCTGCGCGAGGCCGAGAGCAGCGACGAGATCATCCGCACCGGTGCAGAGATGATCGGCAAACAGATTCGGGCGTGCGCAGTGTTATATGGAGAAGTGAACGCGGACGACGGCGGGCTGAAGATCACCGCTGCGTGGGAAGACCAGCATTCGAAGCGCCCGGAATCGAGCAGCTCCATGTATTCGACCGACCGAATGAATGAGGCCTACCGGCAGAACAAGGCATGGGTGGTAAGCAACATTGAAACGGACGGTCGCTCATTCGTGCGACGTATGTTGCCCGCTTACCGCGCTCGCGGGGTAGGCGCCACGCTCGGGATTCCGATCCATAGCGACGGCAACTGGTGCGCGGTTCTCCTGGTGGAATCATCGCACCCGCGTCTGTGGACATCGGCGGAGATCGAGCTTATAAGGCATGCTACTGATCGTATGATAGCGACTCTGAGGCGCAGTCGGAGTGCGGGAAAAATGCGGCGCGGTGAGGAGTTACTGCAACGTTTGCTGGACATTGAAACAGTGGGGATCCTCTTCTTCCGCCCGACGGGCGACATTATCCGGGCGAACCAGGCCTTTCTGAAAATGACAGGCTACACCCAAGAGGACATTCAAGTCAGACACGTGAATCTGGATCAATTGACCCCACCGGAGTGGAAACCGACTCTGCGCGGCGGTCTTGAGCAGTTGAAGTCCAGCGGCAGTACCTTCCCGTATGAAAGGCAGTATCGGCGTATCGATGGCTCCCTGCGTTGGGCTCTCTGCGCCGCGATGGCGCTCGGCGAAGGTGAAATGATGGAATTTTTGCTGGATATCACCGCGCGCAAAGAGGTCGAGCAGGAACTACGCACCAGCGAGCGCCACTTCGAGTCATTAGTGAACCTCATTCCCGAACTGCTGTGGTCCACGGATGCAACCGGAATGGAAAGCTGGTGCAATCAACGCTGGACCGAGTACACAGGGCAACCACCAGAGGAGACGCACTTCCTGGGTTGGCTGAGAGTCGTTCATCCCGAGGATCGTGAAAAGAGCAAAGAGGCCTTTCTCAATTCGCTACAGACTGGCAACCCATGGCGGAATGAGCACCGTTTGCGGCGGAAAGACGGCGAGCATCGCTGGTTTCTCATGCAAGCGGTCCCGATACGAGATGAAGCCAATCAGGTCGTCCAGTGGTTTGGATCCGTAACGGACATTCATGAGCAGCGATTGGCAATGGATGCACGCGGCAGGGAACTGGACAGCAAACAGGAGGATCTGCAACGGACGACAGCGAAGTTGATGCAGGCGCAGGAAGATGCGGAGCGGCAGCATGCGCGCGACTTGCATGACAGCGTCAGCCAGCAACTGGCGGTGATTTGTTTGGATTTGGCCCATGTGCACACACAATTAGGAGAAAGCGCCCCAGAGTTTACGGGCCTGATTGCGCAAATTGAACGTCAGGCCGGTGCACTGGCCGAGGAGGTGCGGCTGCTTTCGCACCGACTTCATCCGGGTGTTCTGGATGACTTGGGTCTTTTCCAAGCGCTGCAGGGGCTGACAAGGGAGTTTGAACGCGCACACGGAATCGCGATTGCACTCGATCTGAAGGGGTTGACACAACAGCCTTCGCGACCGGTCTCCGCCGCCTTGTACCGAATAGCCCAGGAAGCGCTTCAGAATGTGGCCAAGCATGCCAGAACTGCCAATGCACTCATTATCGTTTTTGAGAGGAGCGGAGAGATTCACCTAATCGTCGAAGATAATGGGCTTGGTTTTGACCGCTCCCAAGTACAACTCGGTTTGGGCTTGATCAGCATGAAGGAGAGAAGCCACTTGGTGGGCGGTGAATTGTACTTGGACTCATCCATTGGAACGGGCACCACGGTTCATTTTGTTGCCCCGTTCAACTAACACTGAGCGCGACCATTCAACTACGTCGGAGTGGTGTCTCTAACGCCAAAATGGAGGGCCACCTTCGCTGCGGATCGGCCTGTTCTCTCGAGTGGTCTGCCAAATCGGGAGCGCGCTTATGTTGGCCGCGTGGTTCTCTGGCGACCGTTCGGGACAGCACGCTTGGCCTTGGTACGCCGCATGATTCCGCGGGATGCCGCTCCGCACCGCGTTCTGCGCCCCCATAGCTCTCATTCAACAACCGGCTTTCGGGGCCACGGAACCCAGTCGACCAATACAATCAATGCGTCAGATTCACGACTCGAAGCATGATGTAGAGGAAGAGCAGCAAGGACATGGCTAACCCCGCGGCATACGGAAGCACGGACGTCAGTCGTAGGCGGGGAGCAATCATTCCCCGTTTGAGAGCCAACTCGTAAACGGCCTCCACCATACCGCCTAGCAGAAACAACGTCATGACAAACGCCCGAGACAGAAACCACCCGGAGACCAGAAAGCCCACAAGCGACAGCCCGACGAGCCGTCCGATGTGGTTAACCTCGGCTTTATCGATAACGTCGATCTTCTTCATTGTCTGCGGAAAAAGTCCTGTTGCAGTGACAGGCGGTTTCCCTTCGCTCAATTTCTCCGACGAAGCCAGCGTCAGGGCGTCCCGCAAGGTCGGAAGCAGAAATAGAGACCAGAAGAATAGCCCGAACCAGCCCAGTTCAGACGCGCAGACAGCAACGGAGTTGTGTGAAGTATGCCCGAGATAGTCGGGCAAATTACCAAAGCCGACGCCGAATAGCGGATGCGTTTTGAAAATCTGCAGACTTTCACCCCAGAGAGCGGTGCGATCTTCGCCGGCACTAGCTGAAATGTCGCGTCCGCCGGTAAAGTGCAGTGCCATCATCGCAGCAAAAATTCCTCCTGCAAGCACGAACGCTGGGACGGTTCCGATTCGTCGCCGAGCCGCCAGAAGAAGAAGTACGGTCAAAGCCACGAGCGCACCGCGCGAGTGGGTAAGGAAAACCGCTATCAGCAGCGCACATGTTGGCAGAATCACGCAGACAAAATTGGAGAGCGTCTTTTTCCGCCGCCAGAAAATGAACGCCAGTGGAATAGTGCAAACGACCACCTGTCCAAAGTCATTCGGGTCGTTAATTTCTCCCAGACCCCTGAGGCGGTAAAACCACTGTCCCGCATCGTTCTTCATTGCCAACAGGTATCCGTTTGCCGCCATTCCATTCTCAGCATCGACAGCCGGGGTTGGATTTCGCAGTGCCACCGCCCCGTGCGCAACCACGGAAAGGCAGACGAGCAGCAACATAAGGGAGAGAACTTGTAACTTCCTTTTCGAATTGCAGTGTAGGCAGACAAGAAAATACCCGAACGCGTTGGGGATGAATAGAAGGAATGCCTGAACACCTCCTCCAGCCCAATGCGCCCCAACCAGGACTGACATTAAAACGGCAACTGCAAGTCCGATTAGGGCCAGCGACTGTGGCGTTTTGAGGATGAACGAACGCATCAATTCAGGCAGCGATACGAGCGTGACTAGTGCCGCAAGAATCAATTCGACACGAAACGCTGCCAGCGGCCCGAAGACGACCTGTGGCGTCAGGTAGTAGGTAACGAAATAAAGTACGCTTAGGACAAAACCCATCTTGGATGATACTGAAGTGATTAGCTAAATTCAGGATAAACGATATAGCTACTCGGGCAGCAATCTTTTAGTGGCGGATCCGATGAACGGCTGACGAGATTCTCGCCCCCCCCCGTTACTCATGAAATCGTTTCGATAAGAGACGGCCTACGCAGCGACCACTGTGCCAGCGTTGGTATCTATGCCGGCGCCTTTAGATCGCCTTGGCGATAGTGGGAACTGCTCCTCAAAAACCTTCTCTCTACCAGGTACCACATGAGAATCGCTGCAGCGCCAACCAGGAATAGGCTCTCGAGAACGAAAAGAGGTGGATTTGAAGCCGCAATTCCGAGTGCGATCAGGGTTTGTAAGATTGGAAAATGGGCGATATACACTCCGTATGAGAAATCTCCATATTTTGAGAAATTTCCAAAGTAACGCCAGAACCCAAAAATAAGAACGAACCCCGAGATCCAAAAGACGTCGAGCGCGCCCCGTGTCAACCAGTGGTCCAGAACAAACAAACATACGACTATGCAGGTGATGCCGCGCATATGGAGCTTCAGCGTATCAAAATAGAGCATTATCAATATACCCGCGACGAAATACGCGAGCTGCCCTGGAAATTGCACCTCCAACTGTGAATAGATATTGCGGGAACTATCAAGCGTAAATATACTTGGGGCGTTTCCAAGCGACGCAAGCAATGCAAATCCGTATTTCCAAACGCATGAGAGACAGAAGATCGTCGCCATAACTTTCTTGGCTCCGAATCGTGCACATAGGTAGTGCAGAACGGGAACAAGAAGGTAAAAGCCGACTTCAATTTTAAGTGTCCAGAGCGCACCGTTCACCGCTGGAATACTATTCGATGTGAACACTCCAGGTAGCGAAGGCGCCAAGAAATTGAGGAACAAGAGATTCGCACAGAGGTACTTCAAAAAACGAAATCCAAAATACCGCGCAGGAGGGAAGCTGCTCAGAGGACACAGCGCGAAGGCTGCAACCACGATGACAGTGAAATACGCGGGATAGATGCGTTTGATTCTCTTGTCGAAATACGACTTGGCGGAGGAGGACTTGCAGTAACTACGGTAGATAAGCAGTCCGCTGATTACAAAGAAAGCCTTGACAGCGAAGTGCGCGGAAAGGAACTTGTCAAACCACGCAAAAGCAGGACGATCTGTCAACGCGTAAATATGAAACAGAAAAACGATGGAAGCCAGGATAAGCCGGAGACAATCCAGATTGTTTCGATTGAAGTCCGCACCATGCTTTGCTTTCCCCGGTGTGGGTGCCGCTTCGGGTACTAGTTGCGCCTCGGCCGTATCTGGTTTTAACGTCGCCGACATAACGCCAATGTCGTCCCTATCTCTCAGCAATCGATAGGGCGAAGGTTTCCGGATTGTGCCGGTTTCGAGCTTCATCTGAGGCTGCATTCTGGCCGACCAATGTCTCCGACCAACACCGATTGGCGCCGATAATTTGTACAAAGCTCGCTCACTTATTGCCAGGCTGATGCCGTCGAGTTGCGACTAAAGTTGCCATATGACCGAAGCCGTCCAGAGCGATGAGGGGCTCGGGGGCTCGAACAGCAATCTTGATCCGCTTTCATCTGCAAGGCCAAATCAATGCTCCGTTTTTGTGGCCACGAGCCATCAAAAAAATAATTCTGTTTCCCCGAGAGGCGCTGGGTTCAGACCCTCAAGAAAACATATAGATTCGAGCGCGGGCACCGGCTTGCAGTGTTGCTTTTGCCATTTCAGGACCCCAATATAGCAGTTCGATCGCCTGTTTGCCACAGAATTCCTGCCTCCCTGTCGCGAGTGGATTCATTAACGTTAGGTCCGCCTAATCATTGCAGCGGTGGAACGTTGCGGTTCGAACTTCCAACATTCGGCGTAACAATTGCCGCGCGACCAATCGAAATATTTAGGACCCGGGTAGGAATGCATTCGGCTGTAGGCTTTGTGGCTACGGTTACCACCTACCCGGAGGATCTGATGGTTCTCGCTTCTATTGAATTTTGCTCCAACTTTGCCTTTAGCGATCGTACTCATCGAACATTCCGACCTCGCCGTGCCGCGTTTCGCAGGTCACGTTCAACAGCGTTCATTGGTCCCCGCCCTCCTCATTGGTCGTCGAGCGTGTATCGGCCCTCCAGACAGTATTTTTTGGAGCTAAACTGTGCAAATAATTGCAAGTCACTATTTGAAAGTGGCCCAAAACATCATATTTTAGAAGAATTCATTCGGCCTTCAGATTGCCACAATATTTGAGATTGGGTGGCCAGGGCCGAATGGAATTTCCCGTTTTGAAGGTGCCAGAAGATTGTTCCACATTCTTACTGCGGAGCGTTGAGATTGACTCGATGAATGAAGCCCAGTCAAGAAAAGACGATCGACGCGACGGACTGCGCTTTTCGGTAAATATTCCTCTCACCATCTTCACTGGGGAGCGCGCAATCCCAGGCTACGCCTGCCACGTAAGCGACAAGGCAGTGTATTTCTATCTGGATCCGGCCGAAAGCGAAAGAATCGACCGTGATTTTGAAATGGAGTTAAGGTTGCCTCCAGAGGTCACCTTCACAATCTGGTGCTCGATTCGCTGTCACGCCAGACTCATTCGCAAAGATACTACGTCAACAGATTCGACAGGAATAGCTGCGGAAATTCTCTCGTATTCGATCGTGCGGGAAGCTGGCCCCAGCGCTTAAATCTTGCGCAAGCCGAGGACCTGATGGTCTACTAGCCACTTCTTGACCACATAGACAAGTTTGTTGTTACTCCCCGGGTCGGTCGGCAGAACGAAAAATCCGGGGTCAACCAAATAGCGAATGGAGTTGAATACGATTCCCTCCATGGTCTCGCCATCGAGGAACCTGAATCGCATCCATATGCCATGGACAGTAGGCACCTTGGTATGAAAATTCAGCTTCTTGTGATTTGAGTCTCCCTCGAAGCTATTGACGTAAAAGACAGCCTTTATGTCCTTCGTCGGGATCTCCTCGACAGCATCGGAGTCGAGGCGGCGAATACGGAAACTCTCGGGGGAACTGGAAGGGGCATTACTTAATAGCTCTTCGATCGTGTTCCAAACCGGGGATTCAAGGTAACCCTTGACCGCGCGAGCGCCGAATTGGATTACAATCTTTTCCGATTTGGGATCGCTTAGGCAAATCATGGGTTGCGTTCATCATAGTGAATGGCTGGCAGTGAGGAAATCCCCATTTTGTGCCACATCGCGGGTCACGCTAGTTACTGTTACCGGGCTTTGAAAACTTCGGAATAGAGGAATGACTGTGCACGATGGTCAGGTCCAACTCATGCAAGAGGGATGAGCCAACAGCCTAATCTGTTGCAATGGGGGATGATGTCGGGTCCAAGTACGGTCCCATCGGCACCAGAGAGCGTATCCTCTCAAGCGGCGCCGAGAGCCTGACTTCATGCATCGGGCCGAGAAAGACCCCTGGCTGTCCACAGATCCATTCATCCATGCACAAAATTATGGCTTGATGAATCCAGCGGCCCAGTCCACATGCTGCGGTCCTTGCGAATGGCGCCGTTCGTGGTTGGCTTTACGCCCCGGGCGCCTCGTTGAGGCTGGCCCGTTGCCCAATCATCTCGGGTTGTTTGCGTTGGGGAGTGAGGTTGTACTGCTTGATCTTGTACAGCAATGCTTTGTAGCTGATCTGGAGGTCATTTGACGCTGCCTTACGGTTCCATCCCGTGCCTTCCAAGGACTGCGCGATAGCTATTGCTTCCGCATTGCCCTTCAAATTTCTCACAAGGCTCTTCAGATTTCCGCCTCCGCCGGTCGCTTCCGGATACATAGACGGGAATTCCGCAATTTGGGGCGGGCTCAGCTCTTCAATAATCGCTCGTTCGTCACGCAGCACGAGGTAACGCTTGATCGTATTCTCCAGTTCACGAAGATTGCCCGGCCAGGTATACCTGGTCAGAGCCTGCATCAGCGCGGGGGAAATTGGCAATGGATCGCAACCGGATTTCGTCGCCATTTTGCACATGAAGTGCTGCGAGAGGATGGGGATCTCCTCGGCGCGATCACGAAGTCGGGGCATCCTGAGGGTAAAGCCATTCAGGCGGTAGTAGAGATCCTCCCGAAATGTCTTTTGCGCAATCGCCGCTTTAATGTCGATGTTAGTTGCAGCAAGCACTCGCACATCGACTTTGACGCTCGACCTGCTGCCGAGTCGCGAGAAGCTTCCATCCTGGAGAACTTGCAAGAGCTTAGCCTGCAAAGCAGGTGGCATCTCGCCAATTTCATCCAGGAAAATCGTACCGTTATTGCAGATCTCGAACTTCCCTGGCTTGGATTTAACGGCACCGGTAAATGCGCCCTGCTCGTAACCGAAGAGTTCGCTCTCGAGCAGGTCGGCCGGCATCGCCGCGCAATTCACCTTCAGGAAGCTGCGCTGGCTCCGATTTGACCTCTTGTGGATCAGCATGGCCGCGACTTCTTTTCCCGTGCCACTCTCTCCCAGGATGAGGATAGGAAGGTCGGCCCGCGCAACCAGCGTGCATTGAGATTCGATCTCGCGCATCTTCTTGCTCGATCGAACGAAGGATGTGTTCTCATTAAGCGGAATTTCCGTGACATCGCCGGCGGCCGCCTGTTCATCCGACAGTTTGAGGCACTGGTCCACGGAAAGGTCTATATCGCTCTTTGTGAAGGGCTTAAGGATGATATCGGTAGCACCCATGCGGGTGGCCGCCGCGACCTCTTTGAGCTCGGCCGAGCAAGCCAGCATGATAATGGGGAGCGACGGCCTGGAGGCTCGAGTCTGCGCAAGCAGACTAAGCGCATTCTCCTGGACTTCGTCCTCGGTAATGTGCCAGTCCATCAGAAGCAGGTCGGGGGTTGGAGATTTGCTCAAGCTGAGGTTGAGTTCTGTGGCATCGGTAAACGTACTCACCTTGAAGCGATCCGCAAGAATACGGCGAAGGTACTCCAGTATTGCCGGGTCAGCTTCGAGGACTACGATATGCGGGCTTTGCTTGCCCTGAGATTCCATGGAACTTCCCCTTTGGTGTCTCTTGGTCACACCTGCCGAATCAATTAGTCACGAACTTCTCCAGTTGAAATAACTGTCAGGAGTAGTGACGCTGTTTCAGATGTTCGCGACCAGTGGGGGGGCGAACATGGGGATCGGGGCGGGTGCCGAGAAAACTATCCTAGCACTGAATTAGGAAAATCATTACACATTGTGCAAAGATTTTCCTAGTCCAAAGTAATTATCGGGGAGTACCGTGCTAAAATCGCCGGTTTTATTACTCAAGGGTTAGTGAATTGGTTACTTTAATGGGGTTCCTGGCCCACATCTGGGTGATCTCTTGGCAATGAAGTTGCTAAGAGGTAAATAGCCGGTTTTCTAACCGAATCAAAATATGCCGCTCGCGCGTGTACCCGAGTTCTTCGATCCTCGCAGTTTGCCCCCCTTGGAGCTGATCTTCGGCCGGTCCTCCAAGATGGCTGCTGCCCGCGGGAAACTGGAGCGGGTTGCAAATACAACCGTCCCGGTTCTCTTGCAGGGTGAGAGTGGCACCGGCAAGGACATCTTTGCCAAGTTATTGCACACCGGCTCCAGCCGCGCGAATTTCCCATGGGTTAAAGTAACGTGTCCGGCGATTCCAAACTCCCTGATCGAGTCGGAATTGTTTGGCTTCGAGAGGGGCGCATTCACGGGCGCGTATACGACCAAGCGCGGCCGAGTGGAACTCGCACACCAAGGAACACTCTTCCTGGACGAAGTGGGCAGCCTGGATATTGCTGCTCAAGCCAAGCTGCTTCAGGTGCTACAGGATGGAACCTTCACACGCGTAGGAGCGCAAGAGCCCAGGAAAGTCAATACGCGTCTCATTTGCGCCGCAAATGGCGATCTGCGGCAGCAGACCGAGGATGGAAGCTTCCGACTTGACTTCTATTTCCGCATCAATGCGGTCACGATCGATCTGCCGCCGCTGCGTCAACGGATCGCGGACTTGCCCATGCTGATCGAACACTTTCTAGAAGTGCATTCGAAGACCTTCCGCGTGAATCCGAAGCCTCTTTCCCGCGAAATCATGGCTATGATGCAGCGGTTCAACTGGCCGGGAAACATCCGTCAGTTGGAGAACATGATTCGCTCCTACGTGCTGATTGGCACGGAGGAGACATTAGCGGCGGAACTGATTCCGTCTCCGCCGGCCGATGTACTTCCCCAGATCGATCTGGCCAACCCCATCTCTTTGAAGGAGATCACGAAGGCCGCCACGCAGCAGCTCGAGCGGCAGATTATCCTCAAGGTGCTGCGTGCACACCACTGGAATCGGCTCAAGACAGCGAAGTGGCTCAACATCAGCTACCGATCGCTCCTCTACAAACTGCAGGAGTCGCAGGGCAGCTGGATTCAAGATGGGCTGCCGAATTCTGTAGACAGGACTGTCGGCTCTATCCCTGCTCAAGTGAAGATGCCCGAAAAGGATGTCATTGCCGATATCATATAAACCCCGTGGCGGGCATATCTAGCTGATGTCCGGGGAAGGTATGGCGGTGAGGCTCTTTGCGTGTAGAACGTTCACCACAACAGGGGCTGGTTCCCCCCACTTTTGACCGAGGGTTGCCCCAAGATGGTAGGTTGCAGCCCGAACCGCAAGCTATCAGACGTGAACCGTCGCCCTATGGTGTGAAACTAGCGACTCGAAGAGAGTCAGGAGTTCCGCTGCAACGGTTTCCCAACTTCTGCTCCACTTCGCCGAGATGGCCCCTGCATCCCAGGTTCCGTCCAGGACTTCAGCCAGGCCCCGAGCAAGCGCAGCCGAATCCCGCGCGGGGACCAGCCTTCCGCAGTCATTGTTCATAATCTCGGGAATACCACCGACGTTCGTGGCGACTATGGGACGGCCGCAAGCGAGCGCTTCCAGCACCACGTTGGGGCAGCCCTCCATGTAGCTCGGCAGGGTAACCACATCCGCCGCCGCCATCCAGAGAGCGACATCCTCAAAGGGGCAACCGGACAGAACATGGACGTAGCTCGAAGCGCGGTTTGCTTGAATGGCGGCTTGGACGAGACCCTTGTCCGCTCCATCTCCCACCAGAAAGACATGTAAATTAGGGCGCACCGGATGAAGCGAAGCGGCCGCGTCGACCAATTCAAGCAGGCCTTTCTTCGTGTCCATGCGTCCGATATAAACTACGGCTTCCACGGCGGGATCGATGCCGAGTTTCCGCCTCGTCTCAGCGCGGTCCCTGACCTTGAAGGCCTCCAGATCGCAGCCGTTCACCATGGCACGACTCTTCTCAGGCGAAGCGCCCATGGTTACGGCTTTTTTGCGCAGATCATCACTAACCGCAAGCACAAATTCGGTCTGCCGTAAAACCGCGCGCGTGTGCATAGCTGAAATGGGATCGCCGATCCTGTTGATATCAGACCCGATGCTCTCGGCCACGACGGGAATCTTCAGGGCCTTCCCGATTTTGAGTGCGGCGCAGCCTTCCGGGTAGAGAAAGTAACTGAAAATCAGGTCGGGCGTGAATGCGCTGACGTGAGGCAGGAGGGTCCGGGCGGCGAGCCATCCGTTCAACGGCCGGGAAAGCACCGGTAGCGCGGGATAGTCGTAGTAGCTTGTATTCACGCCCTCGGGACTGTAAGTAGGATCGAGACTGCTGTAGGTCCGGCTCCGCGGCTTGAGTACAGCAGGATAAGCCGCATTGGGATAAAAGACCCGCACTTCGGCACGACGAGCCAGCACACGCAGCGCCTGGTAGGCCGACCGTCCCTGCGCCGGCTCGGCCGAGCTGGGGAAATAACGCGTAATGACGGCGATCCTGAGCATGCCTACCCGGCTCTTTCGGTGACTACTGAAGTTGGCGACAGCGAGCCACCCGCGCATGGCTGCGCGGCGATGGAGTGCAACAACCGTGCGTATCGCTGCGCCAAAACCCTTCGTTCGTATTGCGCTATTTTGGCCGCATCGGGTCTGAAATCAACGAAAGGGGCCTTACCGCGAGCTGCCGCATCTTGAAATAGCTTTCCAATTGCCTTGACATCGTTATGGGGAGCCCACCAGCCAGCGCACAGAGCCTCCAACAGCTGGCGTAGTTCGCCATCAGGATGCAAGGCGCCGAGGATGGGCTTGGCGCCACCGACATAATCATAAAATTTCGCGCCTACATTGAGCAGATCTTGGCTGATGAGGAGAACATAATCCGATTCTTCCATGAGAGCCAATGCCTCCCGTTGCGGGAGAAAGCCCCTCAGCTCGATCATGTCGCCCAACTGTAGAAGCGCATCGCGAAAGCTCTGTTCTTCAATATGACCGATAAAGCGGAGCCTGAATCGTTGGACGATTTCCGCAGGCAACGATCGCAGTGCTTCAATGACAGTTGTAGGATCGGTTGTGCGGTAGACAGTTCCGACGTGAGCAATCACGATCTTGTCGTCGTGCCCCGGAACTGATTTGCCGGCAGTTACCGAAAGCCTGGTGGCATCAAATCCGTTGGGAATGAGCTTGAATTTGCTTTCTGGATCGTGTGGATAGCGGGCGCGGATTTCCCGCCTCGCCGCTTCGGTAACGGCAACCACAGCGGTTGCATTCTTTACCACTCTTGCCTCGGCGCTACGGGCAACCGCTCGCGCACGATCGCTTTGACTAAAGCCGAACAGCTCGATGGCCGTCGAAAGCCATTCATCTCGGAAATCGGCGACAACTGAAAGGTGAGGAAAGTGTTTACGAAGGCTCTCGACAAGAAGCGCACTCGAGAACGGCGGAACAGTGATGAGCACCAGGTCAATATTGCGTTCCCTGACGATGCGCCGAGCCTGGCGCTTAAGCGCCGGAAGCCAGGTGACCTGCGGATCCGGAAGAAGAGCGTCCTGAATGACACGCCGAACAAGGTTCGGAGGTGTCGAGGCGACCGTTGCGATAGCTTTCTTAGAACCGGGCTTTGAGCCGAAAATGAGCTTTTTGATTCGCTTCTTGATAGTAAACGGAAGGTCCAGAGTTAAGGTCCGATGGATTGTAACGTCGCCAGGAATTTCGCGAAGCAGAGTTGGATCAGAGCCAACTGCGGAAGCGTTACTCGCGGTGAGGACATCGAGCCTGATCTCCTCTGCGGGCAGGTAGCGCGCAAGGCTCGCCGCGCGCAGCACTCCAACCCCGCCGGCTGGCGGAAACGAATAGCTGACAAGGAGCACGTTTAGCACACTCATGTTGCCACAGACTCCTTGTGCAAATTTGGTGGGGGAAGAGAACCGCCGGGGCCGATAATGGCTTCGACCGCGAGGTACATTTTCCAGGCCGTGGCCCAGTGAAATTTGATTCCTCTTCGGTCGGCTTCTTCCGCGATCCAGGTAAAAAGGTTGCCGAGTCCCCCGCCCAGCAGCGGCTCCAGATTCCTCTCCGGGGCGCCGTGGGTGTAGAGCTTGAGAAAGAGGTCGTCACCCACGGTTGGAGCCAAATCGAACCACTGGCGCACCCGAGAGCGGGTCGGTAAGTCGTAGCCGGCGATCTCGCCCGTCTCCAGCCTCGGCAGCGCCCTTCCGCCAAAACGGATCCCCAGCGGTCCGGTGATCATCAGCAGGTCTCCGCGCTTGCCGCCGCCGGCAGTCGCCTGGACTCCACGATCGAAGGATCTCGGCCGGTTGTCGGGATTGTTTGTGCACCAGTAAATCTGGTTCACAATCCGGCTTTGAGTCGCGGAAGGAAGAGACGGCATGGTGAAGTCGGCGTAGCACCCGAGATCGCGAAGCAGCGCGATTTCACCGTTGAGCCCACACCATTTTCCGTCTGGCCGCGAGTTGTCAAGAGCCCAATTGCCATGGATGAATCCGAATGCCGTTCGTCCATTGTGCCGGCGAAGCAATCCATGGTCGTCTGTAAGGCGCCGGCAGAATTCGGTTACCTTCGCAGTGAATGAGGCGCGCTGCTCATTGTCATGATGAAGATGAACTTCCACGTCGCCGACGCCAAGACGCACCATTTCGGCTATACCATCCAGCAATTCACGCCTGTATTCCTCTTGTGGATAGAAAAAGCTGTACTGTGGGCACTGACCGGCAGCGTCTCGGGGGGCGTCATCGGCAATTCGCGGCCATTTTTCGCGCCAGAGGGCGACGCGACCAAGTGCCGTTTCAAGCGAGGCGCCCATACCGAGCGGCTCGTAGTGATCGGTTATTGCTACCCAGGCTCGCTTAGGCTTCAGAGGCCGCATATTCTTGCGAATGCGGTCCTTGAAATACGGCCCAAGCCAAATTTCTGCATGTTTCGGCAGTCTCATGGAAGCGATTTGCTCTCGCTATGTTGACATCTTCTCGTAAATATATGCAACCAGCAGATGTCTGCGGAAGGACTCAGACAACATAGGAGCAGCGAGCGTTCAGGATCTCCGCCTTATCTATGTCTTTAATCAATAAATATGTGGGGATAGGGTGAGAGCCTGAGGGGCGCGTTGCGCGCCCTTCGGACCAGAGAGAATTGAGGAGAACGACTCAACTACTTGTGCACCGTCACACGGTTCGACTTGGCCTTCCGAAAAAGCGGGAAAGCTAAGCCCAAGAGCCCTGTTCCGAGTAGCAAGAGGCTGCTTGGCTCAGGAGCGGCAGCGGAGGTAATCTCAAGCGCAGTCGCCTGCCCAGCCTTGCTCACACTAAGGTCGAACCCTCCCAGAGTGTTGGTATAACCGGCCTCGGTCAATAAGCCGGAGCCAGTGACCGTCAGAATCCCGTTGACAATGCTTTCCGCGATATCGCCGTCGATCGTGAACGTGACAGGAGATTCTGCTCCGCCGGTCACATCGAACAGGACCGTGCCATCAGGATTCGCAAACGAAAACCCGGTCAACGTTACTGGACCGGCTACGTCGGCAAGCGTGCCGCTGGCGCCCTCCGCTAGTGCGAAGCCGCTGCTGCCGAAGGCGATGCTCGATGTGGTGAAGCTGACATCGTTCACGCCAGCAATGGAGAGCGATCCCGTGATTGGGTCAGCTAGCGTCCCCTGGGCGCATGCCAGTACTGCCGATATTGCTAGGAAACCGAAACCAAACTTCTTCATGTAACCTCCTCAAACTCAAATGACCTTGGCGGGGAATTCGTTGTTGTGGCACACTCCGGGGCAGCGGTTAAAAAGCTCGCCCCGCGAGGGGCCGCTTCCGAAAGAGCAGGAAAGCTAAACCCAAGAGCCCCGTTCCGAGCAGCAAGAGGCTGCTTGGTTCAGGAGCGGCAGCGGAGGTGATCTCAAGTGCAGTCGCCTGCCCCGCCTTGCTCACACTGAGGTCAAACCCTCCCAGAGTGTTGGTATAACCGGCCTCGGTCAATAAGCCGGAGCCAGTGACCGTCAGAATCCCGTTGACAATGCTTTCCGCGATATCGCCGTCGATCGTGAACGTGACAGGAGATTCTGCTCCGCCGGTCACATCGAACAGGACCGTGCCATCAGGATTCGCAAACGAAAACCCGGTCAACGTTACTGGACCGGCTACGTCGGCAAGCGTGCCGCTGGCGCCCTCCGCTAGTGCGAAGCCGCTGCTGCCGAAGGCGATGCTCGATGTGGTGAAGCTGACATCGTTCACGCCAGCAATGGAGAGCGATCCCGTGATTGGGTCAGCTAGCGCCCCCTGGGCGCATGCCAGTACTGCCGATATTGCTAGGAAACCGAAACCAAACTTCTTCATGTAACCCCCTCAAACTCAAAATCACCTTCGCAGAGAATTCGCTGCTGTGGCACATTCCGGGACAATGTCAAAAGGCTCGCCCCGCAAAGGCCGGCTCCACGCAGAGTTGGCAACAACATGCACCAACCTGCGCACAAATCTTCAGAAATCCGGAATTAAGCACGCTCGTAGCGGTTGGCCTAAAAGGACCTGCGCTACGCCCCAATCGCGCTTGCCCTTATCTATGCAGATTGCGCTCCAAACAATAGGCATTCAATTTCAAGGAGTTCCGCGAGCACAGCGGGGGGGGTGCGCAAACTTTTGCAAGGCCTTTCCCAAAGTAATTCCCTTCTGGGCACAGGGGGCCCATTGTGGAATCTCCCCGCATGGGTCAGATCTACGAAGCGCTGAGGCGCATTCGGTCCTAAGGCGGATTGAGATTTTGGAGAGTGATTCGGGGAGAGTCTGTGTCGCCCCAGGCGCCATGCTCGCGGAGTGCCTCACGGTTCTTGCTTCGGAGGGCGCGCGTCGGGAAGCGTGAATTGGTCGACCGTGATGCTATTCCCGCTCTGGAGGACGAAAATACGGTTGAAGGCAGGTCGCCATACATTCCCTGCGGCGGGCTTCAGGAAGATTGCACTCGCCTGAGCACGTCCGCGAGCCGTACCCTGCATCGCGAGTATGCAGCCATTGGACGAGATCAGTGCGAGCAAGGCGATTCACTTTGAGCGTGTGCGCTAAAGACAGCCAGCGCGATGCCAGACCGGAAGTGCATTCTTCGAGTAGAACTTCCGCTTCATCCCATCTCTTTGCGGCGATAAGGTTTTTTGCATATTCAATCATGCTAGCCTGCTTTACGCGCTCGATTTCTTCCCGCTGGCAACTTACGCGCCGGCCAATCATCTCGATGCAAGCCAGGTCCGCGCGGGCTAGACGCGAGTCATTGCTAGATTGATTATTTCCTGTCTGGCGCCACTCGAATATATCGGTTTGCGACTTCACAAACCGCCAATCCGTCAATGCGATCTTCAGCCAAAGCGTCAGATCTTCTATACCCATTACAGCGCGGGATTCTTCAAAGCCACCAACTTCGATCAGTGTTTGTTTGCGGACAAGCGCCCCGCTTGGCGTGATGTGCGCCTGCCGATGCCAAAGATTTCCGAAATTGATTGGGTCGAAGCGATTAGCGTGGATCACTCCTGCGTCGGGGGTGACGAACTGCAACTGGACTTCTGTTTTTTGCGAGTGCCATATGTCGTCGTGGTCCAGAAACCCGATCCATTCGCCCGTCGCAGCATCAATGCCTGTATTCCTCGCTGCCGCCTGGCCTCCGTTGGGGCGACGGATAACGCGCGTTTTTGGAAACTTCGCCGCGACATCGCCGGTCCCGTCTGAAGAACCATCGTCGACTACGATGATCTCCTCGACTTCAACCGTCTGCGCGAGGACACTTTGTATCGTTTCCGAGATGAAGTGTTCCGCATTATAGGCGGGAATGACTGCACTGACCGATTTGATAGCAGGATGACTTGGCATTCTTGACCTCTACCCACTTTTGGAGCCAATCCCCGAAGGAATTCTCGTGGGGCACCGCGCTAATGGAGACACCAGACGAGCTCTGCGGCGGAGTGGCCTCAGCAGCGCCCTATATTAGCTGGACCGATATCTCCGAATCATGGAAGCACCCTTCACAATATTGACCACCGACTGGCCACTCAGCATTTCCTTAAGCATACGCAGGCCTTTACTGACCTTCATTGAACCGTTGCGGATTCGTATGTAAATCGTGAGAATTGCATCGGCCGCGCAACTGGCGCGGAGCAGTTCATCGGGATCATCCATCCAGGATGGCCTTGGCAGCGGGGAACCCATTGTGTGCCGGTGCCGAATCAATTCGTCGTAGACACCTTCCAGCGGAGCTAGGGCCGCTCCCCAGCTGCGCGCCGCCACGGTAGATTTACCATTTGCCGCTATACTGGCTCTACGTTCGGGAAATCGGCCCAGCTCAACGATGGCTGCGAGGAGGCCTTCGGCGTCGTCAACGTCGGCGCTGTAACCGTTCACGCCGTCGACGATCAACTCTGGAACCGCGCCAACCCGTGTCGAGACAACGGCTGTTTCGCACGCCATCGCCTCGAAAACGGTGCACGGCCCCCCTTCCACGCGGGAGGTAAGCAGGTAGACGTCAAGTGCGGAGTAGAGAGCAGGCACATCCGCCTTCCGGATATACCCGGTAGCACTAACCGAAATGCCCGCCGATCTGAATTCCGCGACTTCCTTTTCCCAGCCCGGCCCACCCATCACGAGGTGAATATTGGGCAATTGGGATGCAGCTCTGCGCACGACGTCGAGAAGGATCCCGGTGCCTTTTCTGCCATAATCGTGGTCGCTACCCTTGCTTCCGAGAAAACCAATGACGAAATGGCCCGGCGGAATACCGAAGCGGCCGGGGCTTACCTTTCTCCTGGAAAAAAACTCGACATCGACTCCATGTGGCACGACAACAACTGGTACCCGTCCTCCGGCACGCGCGTCGAGATACTCTTTCCAGCCTCGCGTACAGGTCGTAAGCATAGCGCTCTTTTCAAGCGCCAACTGTTGATGAGGGCCCCATGTGGTGACATGATGAATCCATGTTGCGATGGGAGGCAATGCTTGGGAATCGAAATTCTGAAATAGCTCGACGGTCCCGTCATCGTTGATACAGTGGATGGCATCCACTGCGGAAACTGCCTGTCTGAGCAAATCGGGGCGCCTCGCCAACACGGTCGCGGGCAGAAAATAGAAGTCGTACTTTGCGCTGAACCGCGCCACAATCTGCTTTCCCATCTCGCCGACGATCCACCATGCGATGTCGGGGACCAAAAGAATTCGAGCTTTGCGATTCATGTCGTTTTCCCCTTGGTTTGACCGTGCCAATACATTTGAGTGACCCTGCCGTGTCAGGTTTGCGGTACGTGTTTTGGGTCTCAACTCCGATCGGATCAGCGGGCTACGCGCAAATGCCCGGCAGGGCGTCCATGTGCCGGGCCGGAAGAACAGCACCTCTCTCCTTGCCAGAACACCTCATTGCCTGCGACTGGCGCGATGCCTCCTGACATCGGAAATACTCTTCGATACGCTCTTCTTCGAATCTTCCTGCCTGTGCCTGCATAGCGATAGCTGCTTTGACGCTGTCGAATTTACACCTTTACAAATTGCGGGCGGGCCAACACCGCAAGGATCTTATCCGCCAGACCAGCGATCGGCTTGGGCAACATCCGGACCAGAGTATTGAGACGGATGCAGTCCTCCGGCTCCAACACGCGCATCAGATAGAAGAGCCCGAAGAGAACGACGAGTGAAGCGCTTCCCCCGCATAAGACGGCCAACAGAGGCTTGAATCGTAACACGAAGTAGTGTGCGGTCAGAGAAGCCAACACGCTGATCAAGACAACTTTCGCGATAAGCAACCAGGGAAGTCTCAGCTTGTACAGATACATGGCGATGGCCCACATCGCTCCGACCGCCACCAGTTGTCCCGCGCCGCTGCCGATGCATGCGCCTACGGCGCCATGGGCCGGGATGAGGTACCAGGCTACGCTCAGATCGACGACGCCTGCAAACACGGTCGCTATGATGACATACATCTGCCGCTCCGTGCTCTGCAAAAGGCTCTGCACCGGGCTCACAAAAGCCTTGGGCATGCACAGGAGGGGCGCTAGCGTCACAACCGCAATTGCGCCCTTGTACTGATTTCCGTAGAGGAGAAGCAGTGCCGACGGCGCCAGTGAGGCAAAGATCACGTGCAGCGGAATGGACGTCAGTGCCAGGTAGCGGAACGAGGAGGAGGCGAGACCGGGAAGCTTGGACTTATCGCGCCCGAACTGCGCGAAAATCGTCGCCCCTGTCGCTGACCCGAAAATTGACGCGCTAATGAGCAGCCGTTCACCCATGTTGAAGGCAACAGAATAGTAGGATACTTGTCGAATGTCCGGACACAGATGTTTCAGCAATAAAAACTCCGACCGGTCCCACACGACCAGCGCCACGATCATGCTGGCTACGCTTTGCCAGGCAAAGGTCATCATCCGTCGCTGCAGTCCCTCCGCGTAAGCATGCGACGTTTCCCACTCTAGGATGCGTTTCAATGTCGGGAAGAGACGGACGAGAAAATCCACGAGGCGCATGACCAGCACCGATGTGCCGAACCCGACCACGCCCCACTTGAACACCACCGTTCCAGAAACTGCAATGAAGAAGACGAGAATCGAAATAATCGACGCAGGAAGGTTCTGAGATAGCTCTTCTGTAGCGACATTCGCCTGGGCAGAAATCGCGTTGACCATCGAGGGCCAGATGCTGAGTACGACGAGAACCGAAGCAAGCTTGTATCCTGCTGCCGCATCTCCCAGCACCCAGAATAGGAGACCGGCAGTCACTAGAGTCGCCATGGTCACCTGCAGCAGCAGAGTGCGGGTGTAGATGAATCTCGCCGTTCCCCGATCGCCCCCGCCCAGAAACTCTGCCATGTATTTGCGCGTCGTTGCTGGGATGCCGATTGCTCCCAAGCTGCTCACGACCGAGGAGATCCAAATGACGTAGATGATGTATCCCATCTTCGTCGGTCCGAGTGTCCGTGCAATCGCAATGGAAGTAAAAAGTGTGACTACAAAGTTAATGGCGGTTTCAAGGCCGTACCAGCCGGAATTTCTCGCAATGGTCTTGGTATTCGACATATCGTTTCTGAGTTTTCGTCTGCTCGAGCTGCACACATATTACGTTAGGTTACGTTACATTTCGCGCAATTAGTGGCAGATGGGCTACGTACAAAGCATTACCGGCCAGATTGCAGTTTTCGCGCTCTAACTGATCCCCCGCAACGCTGCGCTGGCGCTCTTTCCAACCGGTGAATCGGGCGCCAGCGATAGGGCTTTCTTCAGATGGATTACGGCGTCATTTTTCTCCCTCAGCTTGTCGTAAACCATACCCAGGTGATACTGGATTGCGGCGTCGTCCGGTTGGGTCTTCACCGCGTCTTCCAAAAGGTCCCGTGCGAATCCATAGATGCCCTTGTAGTAGTAGGCCCATGCCAACGTATCTGCGGTATTCGGCGAATTCTGCATTGCCTGCCGGGCGGTCTGTGCGTACGTCAGGGCTACATCTACATTTCCGCCGTTCTCGAGCATTTGATAGGCCAGGTTGTTCGCCGCCACTGGCTGCTGCGGCTGGATTTGAAGCGACTCCTTGTAGTAGGCTTCTGCTTTTTGTTCCTCTCCGCGCGCTTCTTCCAGGGTGCCGAGAACTGCCAGGGCGTTGGCATCGCCCGGATGCGCGGTCAACCACCGTTGCCAAGCCTCAATTGCGTTCCCCGTCTGACCGCGTTGCGCCTGCAGTTCCGTGTATAGCACTACCGCTTCGCCATCTTTGGGGTTCAGTTGCATAGCTTTTTGCGCGGCCGCGACAGCTCGGTCAGGTTGCTTATCATAAATCTCCAATTGAGCGAGAAGATCGTAAAAACCGCCGTTGCTCGGGCATTTGAGCATTTGCGCGTTCAAGCGGTCCATGGCTTTGTCCGGCCTCTTTTGGAGGAGGTTGTACCCGATGAGCATGCGCATGGCTTCGATGGAGTTAGGATCTGATTGCAATGACTGCTCGAGCAAGGCGCCCCCTTCAGGAAAGCGCTTCTGTGCAAACCGAAGCTTGCCGAACTGGAGATAGGCGAGGGCGCTCTGCGGCGCAATGCCAATGGCGGTCTTCAGGTCGTCTTCAGCCTTGCCGAGCAAATTCCGGTTCATTTCCACGGTGGCCCGCCAAACATATCCATCTGCAAAGCGCGGCGCGGCAGCAATTGTCTCGTTTGCTACTTCCGAAAGCAGGTCCATATCGCCCTGGAGAATGGCAATGCGCGCGAGTTGCTCCTGTGCATCCACTCTTGAGGGACTCAGGATCGCCGCCTGCTTGAAGCTGGTTTCAGCCAGGGTGTTATTGCCCCGGGCCAACGCAGCCTTACCCAGCCAGTACTGCAGAAAGGCATCCTTCGGATAATCCTGGACCGAATCCTGAAGGGCGATTAAGGCATCGCTCGCTCTACCACCATGGAGCGACACGATTCCGTTCAACGCTATGATTTCCGGATCCCTGGAGTCTGTCTTCATCAACTCCGCAACCACGGCTTGTGCGGTCCCGTAATCCCCATCCTCAATTAAAACCCGCGCGTATCCCTCGCGGAGAGAGGTACTGTTGGGATACTTCGCAGTCAGTACCGAAAACTCCACCTCAGCTTTTATCAGCTGCCCTGAAGCTGCATAGTAGTCGGCGAGCATCCGCACTCCCTGCGGGTTATCTGAGAGGTCTTTCGACGCTTGGCGGAGAGCCGCCTCGGCATTTGCCTGTTTGCCTTCCCGCAAGAGGACTTGGGCAAGACTCTGCCGAGCCAGGATGCTTTTGGGATCGGTCGCAACGGCATCCCAGCTCGCCTTTTCTGCTTCCGTCCAGCGGGTGTTCCTGGCATAGAAATCCGCGAGCAGCAGCTTGGCGTTCACTGATTTCTGATCGAGTGCAATCGCCCTCTTCAATTCTGTTTCCACGTTTGACGCTTTGCTCGGATCACTCAAGTCAAGAAGCGCGAGAGCATCATGGAATGCAGCCCGATTCGGGTCTAGCTCGAGAGCGCGCTGAATCTCGCGCAATGCCTGATCCTTGTTTCCGAGCCGAACGTCGGTGGCTGAGAGTAGCGCGTGAGCGTCGGGGTCAGTGGGCTGCGCAGCCAAGACTGCGTTGGCCTGCAGCTGTGCCTCATCGGCTTGTCCCCCCGCCAGTAATAGGTTGCCAAGATCGATCCGTGCCTTGTTGTTCTCCGGTTGCAGGGCCACCGTACGCGCGAGCTCTCCAGTCGCCGAATTCAATTGGCCTAAATGAAGATACGTTTGCGCCAACGCGTAATGCGCTTCGGGATAGTTCTTATCTACGCGCAGAGCATTCAGATACTCGATGGCAGCTTCCCTGTATTTGCCCTCTGCGCTGTACCGGTCTCCGCTCTCCAAATATTTTTGCCTGCGCACGTTTGGATCGAAATGACACCCGGCCAGCAGGGTGACCGCAACACAAAGCATGCCCACACGACTTAATCCTCGTTGATTCATCGGTCCCTACCTGCCCTCCAACTCCAGTTGAACTTGCTCGAAAAGGCGGCCGCGAGTAACGCCGTGTTTCTCGCGCCAAACTGCGCTGCAACTAATTCGGAATGAAATGCGGGAGCATAGGGAAAAGCTGTTCCGTAAACGCCTCGGCGCGCGCCCTTGCTCCTGTAATGCCTGCTTCGGAATCGATGGGTGTGATCACCCGAACCAGTGCGCCATCGGTGCGATTCATTCGCACCGCGTCTGCCACCAGGTAGACCTTGGCCATGTATTCATTGGCGACGCTGCGCCCATGTGCCTGATACCAGTAGATTGCGAATTGCCTCACCTCGCCCTGGGCGAGAATGTACTCGCCCACCTGGTGCTGCTTACCATCCGCACCCTGCAAGTTGACGTACCGCGACGACTCGAATGCCCACCCCGCGCCGGGTAGGCAGTTTCTGGGCGAATGAATCGTCGCGCCGGTTCTCTGAGATGGAAAGTACCCGATAAACAACCCGATCGGTTCGGCGCCAACGTTCAAGCTGTAGACGCGGGACAGGAAATCTCCGTGCCCGAGAACATCGAGCTCTTCCTGGTCGATTTGCACATCTGTTCCTGTCCAGCCGGAAATCGTTCGCGGCACCTCCGACAGCGGCTGGCTGACGGGAATGAGTTCGGTATTCCCGCGCGCGTACAACAGCAGTGCAGCGGAAACCAGCAGGAAGACAACCGCCCAGAACCGAGCACTCTTCATGGCTTGCTCCAGCGGACCGGGAATAGGCGCATCGCGCGATGGGCGAGAATGAGGCACCCGAAAGAGACGAGAAACATGATCCAACCGGAAAACTCATGAAAGAAGCCCATCGCCTTGTTGGGATCCCAGTACTGGACGCATAACCCGGTACCTAGAATGCGCACCGCGTTGGCCGCAATCGCAATCGGAATGCTGGCCAAAGAGAGAACCGTTCGGCGCAACCAGGTTTTCTCAAAGAAGTACCCGTAAAAAACGAACAGGGTGAACAGGCTCATCAGGGAGCGGATTCCGCTGCAAGCCTCTGCCACTTCCAGGCTCATCGAAGGGAGCTGGATTATGTTTCCCTCGCGCAGAACCGGAACTCCGAACAGAGGGAGCAAATTGCCTGCAAGTTTCGAGGCCAGAATCTGCAGCGGAAATGTTATTTGATTGAAAAGGATCGAGGGTAGCGGAATCGCGAGCAGCAGAATCAGTAAGATGAAGCGCAATTCTCTAAGCCATTGCGGCCCACTAAAAGTGAGCACCAGACCTGCGATCACGATAATGAAGGAAACCCGCGACAGAAACAAGTCTGCCCCAAATACCCCCAGAAGAAGAATCCCCAGCCCTAACGTAATGACTGCAATTCCCATCCAATCGGGATTAATTTCGGTGGCGAGAAGGCTTTCCCTCCTGATCCACAAGAGGTAGGCCGCGAAGACGGGAACCAGAAAGCCATGGGAAAAGTCAGGTATCCGCCACCAATCGGTCACGAGTTTGGCCAACACAGGATAGTAGATTGCCACCATGAGCGCGCCGATAAGTGCCGAACCCATTACGAAGCGAGCATTTCGAATGGACGAAAAACCCTTCGGAACCACTGACATTTGAATGAGTTGAGCCATAATCTCCGCGAAGGATGCCAGAAGTTCCTATCTCTTCCCATCTGCTTAGCAATCGGACTGCCGAAAGCGGAATAGCGCCGTACATTGAAGTTCCACATAACTTCACGGTCAACGAGACCTGATCTTCCCAGAGGAGTGGAAAACACTTTCCACTCACCGAGGGAAAACTCTGTCCTAGTTTTTCCCAACGCATTCCACTTTTGGGTCACAACCTCTGCCGAAGAAGTTGCTGAATGGTGCCAATGCTGTCCTGGGGAAGGCGCTCCTCGCCGTTGTCACGGTTTGGAACACGTATTGCTAGGACCGTAGTGAAATTCTAGGTCCTTTCATGGCAGACACCATTACGATGGCGGATATCTCAACGATCCCTGTTGTCAAAAGACAGGTTCGGCTCTCCGGCCATATTGAGACGCAGATTCAGCGCGCGGTCGCTTGCATCGCCGAGAGCGACTGCCCGGTCCTGATTGTTGGCGAGCGCGGCGTTGGAAAGCATTCCATCGCTCTGCAAATCCACGCGCAGTCGCATCGCTCCCGCCGCCCCTTCACTGAAGTTCACAGCGCCCACGCCGACGCCCAGACGCTCATGGCAGCCCTTCCGGCCAAAGGAACCATGTATCTGTCCGAGATTGGCGACTTGAGCCTTTGTCTCCAGCGGTTGATCATCGACAACTATTTTCATGCCGAAGAGGTGCGTGGCGCCCGCCTGATCTGCAGTACGAGCCGCGAACTGTGGGAGGAAGTCAAGGCCTGCCGTATGAGCGAGGATTTTTACTACATGGTTTCTGCCGTCATGCTAAGAGTTTCGCCTCTGCGTTGCAGAAAATCCGAAATTCTCTCCATCGCCGATGAGCTCTTGACGCAGTATGCCAAACAGTTTGATCGCCCCAAGCCCGTTTTGGGAGCGAAGATCATCGACTTCCTTATGGAGCATAACTGGCCAGAAAACCTATTGGAGCTTGAGACGGCGATCAAGACATTTGTTGCCATTGGCGATCAATCGATATCTCTCGCGGCACTTAAGGCGGCGCCGAGCATGAATTCGAGTGAACAGCGCAAACCTCTCTCGCTGAAGGAAGCTACACGCACGGCATCAACCCAAATTGAACGCAAGTTGATTTCAGAAGTTCTGGCGGCCACCGGAGGAAATCGCAAGCGCGCCGCCGGCGAATTGGGGATCAGTTACAAAGCATTGCTTTACAAACTCAAGCAAATTGAAGCAGAACCCAACCACAGTAAGAATGGAGCTGCGTTATGAAACAGAAGGGGCTGTTTATTCTCGCACTCCTTTTACCTGGTTTTCTCTGCCCGGCACAGGACAGTAAGCGCCCGGACAAGCCTGCAGGCGGCAGCCCATCAGTGGCCGCTCCCGTCGAGCCCGAGTTTGCGGCAACGGCTGGAAGTGAGGGTGACAGTTATGTAATCGGTCCCTCCGACGTAATTGCAGTCACAGTGTGGAAGCAGCCCACCCTCTCGGGCAGCGTTCTGGTCCGTCCCGACGGCATGATCTCGCTTCCGCTCCTCGGTGACGTGCAGGCCTCCGGCATCAGCCCGCTGGTATTGGCGGATCAACTCACTACCAGGTTCAAGAAGTACATCCAAGATCCGAACGTTTCCGTCGTATTAACCCAGATCAACAGCAAGAAAGTGTACTTGCTCGGCGAGGTGGGAAAGAAGGGGCCGGTCGAGATGACGCCCGGCATGACTCTGCTTGAGGCCATTGCCAGCGCCGGCGGGCTCACCGAGTACGCCAACAGCAAGAAAATCTATATCCTGCGCACGGAAGGTGGAAAGCAGGAGAAGATTCTCGTGCAGTACAAGCGGGCACTGAAGGGCGACGCCGCGTCAAACCTCGTTCTGCGCACCGGCGACACCATTGTTGTTCCCTAAGGCAGCGCTATGAAGATGAACATCAAGCTCACTATTGTCGCTCTTTTTGCAGTCACCCGGGGTCATGCCCAGGTTGTACCCGCAGCAACGGGTCCAGGCGGACCTCTGGTTAGCGGCAACGTAGGCTATTCCCTTTATTACTCTCAGACTGCAACTCTCTATGGCGCCAACCAAGCGAACGAGGGAAGCCAGGTCAGCAGCATTGCGGCAGCGACCTTGGATTATGCTCGGCCGAGTTCACGACTTCCGCTCAATTTGAATTATGGCGGAGGCTACGTGTGGTCCATAGAAGGTCCCTCCTTGGGTACGGGGGTCTTTCAGCATTTCGTCGTCTCTCAAGGGATCGTTCAGCGTCGATGGAACGTTCTAGCGAGCGATGGCGTAAGCTACACACCGGAAGCCCCGACCACTGGTTTTTCGGGAGTTGCTGGTACCGGAGAGCCGATCGGCGGATCCGGCACAAATGCTTCTTCCAGCGAGTCGATCCTTACCCTGAACACTCGTACCTTAAGTAACCTTGCATCCGCGAGTCTCGGATTTGCGCTCAACTACGCGACTACCCTTAGCGCGAGTGGCGGATTGCAACTCCTGCGTTTTCCCGATGGAAATGGCCTGAATTCGGACGGGCAGGATGCAAGCGCTGGGATTACCCGGCGCATCAACGCGCTCAATTCAATTTCTGGACAGTATTTGTATTCCCGCTTCAGCTACGGCGCATCGCCTTATTCTTCGGGCGTTTCCGGCGGTTTTGACACCAGCTCAATATCTTTCGAGTATCAGCGTACCTGGAACCGGCAGATTAAGACGGACGTCGCAGTTGGACCGCAGTGGACAACCGGTTCAGTGAATGCGCTCGTGCCTGCCACCAAAGGGTTGATGGCCAATGCAGCCGTCGACTACGCGTTCCGCAAAGAGTCAGCCGGTGTGAGCTACAACCGAGGGATTGAAGGCGGTTTGGGATTTCTGCCTGGCGGAACCGTAAATTCAGTGGATGGCCATTTCTCCAGAACATTCGCAGGCAGCCTGACCATTGGAGCCACAGGCAGCTACTTTCGTACCGTCCCCTTGGGGAACCTCGGCGGGGCTACCGACGCTCGGTTTGGAGGCGTCCAGATATCGCAGCGATTGGGCCGGCATCTCAATGCGTTCGCTAGTTATACGGCGATCGACCAGTCGTCCGGCCTGTCCGGTTCAACGCCGCAAGGGAATGTTCTCAACCAGCTTTATCAGGTAATTGGTTTCGGCATCACCTGTACACCGCGGGAAACGCGTTTTAGACAGTGAAGTATCAAGGAGTCATATGCTCGGGCATCGTGAACTAACAATGGAAGACTATGCCGATATCTTGAAGCGGCGCTTCTGGATCATTCTGCTGTGTGCGATCGTGCTCTGTGCCGGCGGCGCGGGCACCAGCTACGTGATTCCCCCGCGCTACGAATCCCAAACGCTTGTTCTCGTTGAACAACAGCAGGTCCCGGAAGATTACGTGAAGCCCGTGGTCACTGAAGACCTGGGGCAGCGTTTGGCGTCCATGAAAGAGCAGATTTTGAGCCGCTCGCGGATCCAGCCGATCATTGAACGTTTCAACCTGTTTGCCGATAAGTCCGACATGGACGATCGCGTCGCGCTGACACAGAAGGCAATCGGAATCCGCCCCATCCCGTCTGCGCGCGGCGGCATGCCGGGCTTTTATATCACGTTCCAGGCGCGCGACCCGCACATAGCCCAGCAGGTATGCGGCGAGATTACTTCGTTGTTTGTAAGCGACAGTCTCCGCGAAACCGAGCAGACTGCCGAGGGCACGACGGATTTTCTCAGGCAGCAACTTGCCGATTCCAAGCGCAACCTGGACGAGCAAGATGCGAAGCTGGCTGCCTTTCAGCAAGAGCATTTTGGCATGCTTCCCGACCAGGAAACTTCGAATGCGAGCACCCTTCAGGCACTCACAACTCAGTTAAATGCGGCAACCGAAACACTGAGCCGCCTGCAGCAGAACGAGACGTTTCTGCAGGCGATGATTTCGCAGCAGACCCGTGAAGAGTCGGACGGCGCCGAACCCAATGGCGTCGCTTCACCGGATCAAGCCAGACAACAGCTCAAGGAACTGCTCGAGCAAAAGCGGGTCTTAGAAGCCCAATACACGCCGGATTATCCCGACGTGATCGACATCTCGCGCAAGATTGCCGATCTTCAGGCGGTGATTGCGCATGCGCCGACCCAGCCTGCTCCCGCAAAAACGCCGGTTAGGACGTCCGATTCTCCCGCGCTTCAGCAGTTCCGGGCGCAGCTTCGGGTGGCCCAACAATCCATGGCCGACGAGAAGCAGCAACAGGCTCGAATCGAAGAGCAGATTCGCACCTACGAGTCCAGGATTGAGTCGACTCCGCGAGTGGATGCAGAGTACAAGCAGATCACTCGCGACCACGACTCGGCCCTGCTGTTCTACAACGGTTTGCTTGCCAAGATGAACGAGTCTTCGATGGCGACCGCTTTGGAGCAGCGCCAGCAGGGCGAGCAGTTCCGGGTTATGGATGCTCCGAATCTTCCCGACGCTCCAACCTTTCCGAACCACTTCGTATTCGCGGGCGGCGGGCTTTTTGGCGGTCTGGCTTTGGGCTTGGCACTCGTGGGGCTGCTTGAGTATCTCGACATTTCCCTGCGCAGTGAGAAGGATGTGTGGGCCTTTACCCAGCTCCCGACACTGGCGTCGATCTCTCACATTAAGGAAATAACCCGGCTTGAGAAGGCCAAGCGCCGCCAACCGTCCTTTGAAAGCTTGGGCAGCTGATCATGTACAGACACTTTTTTGATCTTCGCGAGTTCCCCTTCGGGTCCAGCCCCGATCCGCGGTTTCTTTACATGTTGCCGCAGGTTCGTGAGGCACTCGCTTGCCTGCAATACGGGATCGCTGGGCGCAAGGGCTTCGTCGTGATGACTGGAGAGGTCGGTACCGGTAAAACGACTCTCCTCAAAACAGTCCTCGATTCGTTCTCCAAGGATCGTGTTTCGTCCGCCTTCGTATTCAATCCGCGTCTCAATGTGCTCGACTTTCTCGACTTTGTGCTCACCGACTTTGGTATTCCGCCGGCGGCGCGGACTAAGTCCGGCATGCTGCAGCAGCTCAATCGCTGGCTCATTGATCGGTTCCGCAACGGAGGCCTGTGCGTCATTGTGGTCGATGAAGCTCAGAACCTCTCCTGGGAACTCCTCGAAGAAATTCGTTTGTTGACCAATCTGGAAACCTCGTCGGAAAAATTGCTTCAAATTGTGCTTTCCGGCCAGCCCGAACTCCAGACCATGCTTCGCGACCCTAGGGTGCGCCAGCTTCGCCAACGCGTTTCAATATGGTGCAAAACCCAGCCGCTCACTGCCGAGCAGACGCAAGCTTACATCCTCGAAAGGTTACGCATTAGCGGGGCAGCACATCCTGTGTTGTCTCCCGAGGCAATACAGCTTGTTCATCACTTTTCGCAGGGAATTCCTCGCCTCATTAACCTCATCTGCGAACATGCGCTCATCAGCGCGTATGTCGAGGAAATTAAGCCCGTTCCGGCGCGAATTGTCGAGTCAGTCAGCATTGAACTCGAGCTCTATCCATCGAAATCCACCCAGTCTGAGTTGCCGGAGAGTCCGTCGCGTATTGTGGAGGGGCCTGGAATCGCTCCCGGCCTCAACCCGTCGTCGCTCGAGAACGATACGGTCGAGTTGCCGCCATCAGAGCGATTTGATGACTCCGTAGCAAATTCGCAAACCTCACCTACTCCATTGAGAGACCTTCAAATATGAGCCGCATTTACGACGCACTGCAAAGAGCCGATCGCGACCGACAGACTTCGCCGATACGGGAAGGACATCGAGCCGATGAGACGATACCCATCGCGGGTCTCGAGGATCTGCCGTCCTTGAACGGCGACTTCTCTTTTGAGCTCATTGCGCAGCATCCGTGGTGCCCATCCATCGACTATTTCCCCGCTCTCGCGGACCGCGGGTTGTGCGTCGAGCAGTTTCGCGGCCTCCGCTCGCGCATCTACCAGGCCCGTTACGAAGCCCCACTGAAGACCATCCTTATCTCCAGCGGCATGCCATCAGAAGGTAAGAGCTTTGTCTCCGTCAATCTTGCTGCGAGCCTGTCGCGGAGCGGCAGCAGTAGAACTCTGCTCATTGACGGGGATCTGCGCCGTCCCACGCTGCATAATCTGCTGCGGGCTCCAAATACTCTGGGGTTGTCTGAATATTTGTCAGGCGCCGCAGAATTGAATGACATCATGCAGCGCCAGCGTAGTTCCGAACCGGCCACGACCGCCGGCGTCGCCAGTCTCCCCAACCTTGTCTTTATTCCTGCCGGAAAATGCAGCGACATCTCTTCGGAACTGGTTGCCAATCACCGTATAGAAGAACTGATTGCGGTGGTCTCACCGTTTTTTGACTGGATTCTGATCGACTCTCCGCCGGCACTCGCGGTGACCGACGCGGTGGAGCTTGCACATGCTTCGGACGCGGTATTGCTCGTCGCGCGTGGCGCGAGCACGCCTTTCGAGGCCGCGCAGCGCACCCAGTCTATGTTCTCCAAGGCACGCATCCTCGGCTTTGTGCTGAATGATGTCAAGGACTTGCGGCGCCGCTCATCCCATTACAGCTACTACTACGGAACGCCCGAAGCCGAAAGCCATGCTAACGGACAAAAGGGTGCCAGGAGGGAGACATGATCAGGCTTTTCAACGTCTACTATCCCACCCGGACCCTGTTGCTGCTGCTTTGCGAAGCACTCATCGTGTGCGGCTCATTTCTGCTCGCCACCACTTACATCATTGGGCCGGACACGTACATTGCCCTTGTCTACGAAAATGGGCTCCTGAAAATTATCTGCATAACGGCATTTACTTTGCTCCTTTCTTATTACTTTGATTTATATGAACCGCAACGCATCTCGGGACGCTGGGAGCTGTACTTTCGACTGCTGCTGGTGCTAAGTGTCTTGTGTTTCGTTCTTGCCGGCGTTGTCCATTTGTTTCCTGGTGTTGATATCGGGCCCAACGTTCTGGCTGTGGGCATCTCTATCCTCGCCGTCGCGCTCGTACCTTGGCGATCCGCCTATGAACGAATCATCGGCCTTTCTATATTTCGCGAGCGGGTTTATGTGCTGGGCAGCGGCGAGCGGGCGCGCACCGTAGTCGACATTCTGCGGTCCAGACACGATGCCGGGATGGAAGTTGTCTGTGGTCAAAGTGAAAGCACAATGCCCGGGGATCTGGAACGGTTTGTTGCGGACCTGCGCGGATTTCGCGAACCCAAGAACCGCATTGACCGCGTCGTCGTTGCGATGGAGAATCGTCGTGGATTGATGCCGGTGCAGGATCTTCTCAATCTCCGGCTCCGCGGAGTCGTGATTGAGGATGCCAACAGTGTCATTGAGCGTCTCCAGGGCAAGTTGCCGCTGGATGGCCTTAATCCCAGTACTCTCATCTTCACCGAGGGCTTTGACGCGAAGGCATTTCACCAGATAACCCGACGCCTGGTATCGATGCTGGTCTCTTTTGTCGGACTGTTGCTTTGCCTGCCGGTCATCCCTTTCCTCATTCTGGCCATACGCTTTTCTTCGCCGGGCCCGATTTTCTTCCGCCAAACGAGAGTTGGACGCGGTGGACGCCACTTTTCGGTGATCAAGTTCCGGACCATGCGGCAGGATGCCGAGGCCAAGGGAGCAGTATGGGCTACAAAGAACGATCCTCGCGTCACGTCGTTAGGCAGGTTCATGCGCAAGACGCGCTTGGACGAACTCCCGCAACTCTGGAACGTCCTTCGTGGAGACATGGGGTTTGTTGGCCCCCGGCCGGAGCGGCCGGAGTTTGTACAGTGGCTCACCAGCGAAATCCCTTACTACGATCTGCGGCACATAATCCGTCCTGGGATCACCGGTTGGGCGCAGGTGCGATATCAATACGGCGCAAGCCTTGAGGAGACGAAGCAAAAACTCGAGTACGACCTTTACTACATCAAACACCTGTCGCTGAGCCTCGATTTGCTGATCATGTTTGAAACCATCAAAACGATCATTCTTCGCAGGGGTGCCCAATGAAACTCCTGTTTTGGATTTCTCTGATCGGCATTCTCTACTCCTACCTCGGCTACCCTGTCGCGATATGGATGCGCGCGCGCCTCCGTCCGCGCCCCTGGCATAAGGGAGCGATTACTCCCAGCGTAAGTATCGTGCTCGCTGTTCACAACGGAGCGGCACTGCTTCCACGCAAGATCCAGCATCTTCTCGAACTCGACTACCCCAATATTGAACAGATCATCATTGTGTCGGATGGCTCAACCGACGGCACAGAAGATTTGCTGGCCGAGCAACGGGACCGGCGCTTAAAGATCATCCTTCTCAAAGAGCATGGGGGCAAAGCGGTCGCCGTGAATGCGGGTGTGGCTGTCGCTGTAGGAGAGGTAATCCTCTTTGTTGACGTCCGGCCCGAGATTGCTCCCGGCGCAATTCGGCAATTGGTCGGCAACTTCGCCGATCCTGACGTTGGTTGCGTGTCTGGAAGGCTTACTCTCCGTCGCGGCGGGCACGACGCCGCTTCGTCCGCAGTAGGCGGAATCTACTGGCGCTACGAACAGTGGATCAGGAAGTGTGAGGCCATCTGTGATTCGCCTGTGGGGGTTTACGGAGGCTTCTACGCCATTCGCCGCGAACTCGCTTCGCCCCAGCCGGCCGGCATCATCTTGGACGACATTTTTCAGCCGCTATCAATCATTCGTCAGGGTTACCGTTCCGTTGTCGATCAGGATGCCTGTGTCTACGATATGTGGCCAAAAGACGTCGGCGGTGAGTTTCATCGCAAGGTGCGTACACTGGCGGGGAACTTCCAGCTCATCCAGGTCGCTCCGTGGACCCTGTCGCTGCAGAATAGAGTTCTGTTTCAGCTGGTCTCGCACAAGCTCATGCGGCTTGTTGCGCCTTACCTTCTGGTCCTGCTCCAGGTGTCCACATTGGCGCTTTCTCAGGGGTCACCGATTTACGCAGCGCTCGCCGCCTTTCAGTTGTTCAGCCTGGCGATCGCTGTTGCCGCGCTTCGCTTTAGGATTCCCGGCCTGCACCGCATCGCGGCTCCAGCTAGTGCACTGCTCATGCTCAATGCAGCGGCCGTTGTCGGCTTCTACAAGTTTCTTTTTACGCGGGGCCCACTGTGGAAGATCTGGAACGCCAAAGAATCGTCGCGGACAGTTTTGCCGGAACCTGCGGCGGTTTTCCCTGTGATTGACGTCGGTAAGGGACTCTACCGCGAGGCGCCACAGCGCGACGAAGCAGAAGAACCTGCCGCAATACTCTAATGGCTGGGCCGGCACGTTGGGTAAGCCGTTGGAGAAAACTCTGACTCGAGAACGGAAAGATGACGCCGGAGCTTCTTAGTTGCCGCGGAACCGTCATAGGTAGGGATTGGAATCATTCGCCCGTACGAGAGGAGACTTAAAATCGTCATGGCCAGTCGGAGCAGGTTGTTTATTGCCATATTCGGAGTCGGAACAATTGTGGCCGGACTCGCGCTTCACCATAGGATCGTCAGGGTTCGGGCAGCCCGGCTTGAGCACATCGCCGCGCCATTGCCTTATTTTCCGCCGGCCGCCATTTGGACCCAGGACATAAGTCATGCTCCTCTCGATCCCCAGTCCTCCGCCACCATCGCATGGCTTGCCAATGCGGGCGGGTGGGGACTCGGAAGGATGCAAGTCGATTTCGGCATTCGCGTCTTGCAAGCATCCCCCAACACGCCGGAGGTTCCATTTCGTGAAGGTAGGGACTGGATGAGTGCCGACTCAGACAAAATTTCCGAGATCCCTCTCCCCCCTGGTGGCGGCATTGAGGGACAGCAAGGATATCAATGCGACATCAACCAGGATGACTGTCACCTCATCGTCGTCGACAGGACCAGTGGAAAGCTTTACGAGGCCTACCAGGCGAGCGACGAGAACGATGCTCTTACCGCGGACTTTCTCGCGGTTTGGGATCTCAATCGTGTTTATTCGCCTTCGGGACGTGGAGACCAATGTACCAGTGCCGACGCCGCTGGATTGCCCATTGCTCCGCTGCTCTTCAATGCGGACGAGCTTGCCACAGGAAGCATCAATCACGCAATTCGCTTCATTCTGCCCAATCCGCGAATTCGCGCGCATGTTTTTGTCCATCCTGCCACGCATGCTGGCGCGCCGCGCGGGCCGGTGGAAGCTCCGCCAATGGGCGCGCGCTTCCGTTTGAAGGCTTCGTATGATCTGTCGCAATTGACGCCTGCTGCTCAGGTCGTTGCACGGGCCATGCAGAAATACGGCATGTTCCTGTCCGACGGTGGTAATGTCGCTCTCACCGCTCAGAGCGACGCTGATACTCAGGCCAAATATGCCGACCTCGATTTCGGTCCCCGCGACTTACAGGACTTGAAGGTAACAGACTTTGAAATTGTGGATGAAGGACATCCGATCCGATTGACGGATGACTGCGTGCGTAACCGGTGAGGCGGAAGGTGGCGTGTACGTCCGCTCCAAAAGGGCTTTGAATCGGGGTAGGTAACCGCGTTCAATGAGGCTGGGATTTCAAGGAAAAAACTCCAGAAAGGCAGGCACCGATGACTTCGCATCCTGTGATTTTCTTTGACACCACCCTGCGGGATGGGGAACAGTCCCCAGGCTGCGGCATGAACGTTCGTGAAAAGCTGCGCATGGGTCACGCCCTCGCAGCGCTGGGCGTAGATGTGATCGAGGCCGGCTTTGCGATCGCATCCGAAGGCGATTCGGCTGCGATCAAGGCCATCAGCCGGGAGGTTCGCGGTCCCTGCATTGCCTCCATGGCCCGCGCCTGCCAGGCAGATATCGAGGCAGCAGGCAGTGCCCTGGAAGCTGCTCACCGTTCCCGCATTCACATTGTTCTGGCAAGTTCGGACCTCCATCTCGAATGCAAGCTACGCATCTCCCGGGGCGAAGCGCTGGAACGAGCCGCGTCGTCGGTTCGTCTGGCCCGCGCGTACGCCCACGAAGTCGAATTCTCTCCCGAAGATTGCACACGCTCCGATCCGGATTTTCTCTGCCAGATGGTGGCTACAGTCATCGATGCCGGTGCGACCATCATCAATCTTCCCGACACGGTGGGATACTGCCTCCCGGCGGAGTACGCCGCGTTGTTTGACCTGCTTCGCTCGCGTCTTCCGCAATTGAACGGCGTTACTCTTTCCGCTCATTGCCACAATGATCTCGGTCTCGCGGTAGCCAATACGCTGGCCGCGCTTGGCGCAGGCGCGCAGCAGGTGGAGTGCACCATCAACGGCATCGGCGAACGAGCGGGAAATGCGGCGCTGGAAGAGATTGCCGCCATCCTGCTTGTTCGCAGGGAGAAATTCCCCTGCACCCATTCGCTGGTGCTCGAACGCATCTATCCCACCAGCCAGTTGCTCTCCGAAATCATCGGCTTCGGACCGCAGCCCAACAAGGCCGTGGTGGGCAGGAATGCATTTGCCCATGAAGCCGGCATTCACCAGCACGGGGTTCTGGTCAATCCCCTGACCTACGAAATCATGAGCCCGGCCAAGTTCGGAGTGTCCCACAACCATATCGTCCTGGGCAAACATTCCGGCCGGCGTGCGTTGGCCCATCGCCTGGAGGAGCTTGGCGCAGTTCTGGAAACGCTCGATCTGGATCTCGCATATCGTCGCTTCATGGAAATTGCCGATCGCAAGAAGTGTGTCTTTGATCAGGACCTGTTGACGCTGATTCCCGCTCCCAAGCCGCAGACAATGATCGAGCAATTGCACGAGGCCATATGAGATATGAGAGAAGTGTAGAATTCTTGCCCCAGCGTGTTGCTTTGCTTGTTACCTTGTGATCTACGGAAACCAAGAAGACTGTAACGCCCGCTTCAGGACTGCATAGATGAGGAATCGGGAACGCCTGGAGAAGCACCATGAACGACAGAACGACAATCCGCACCGCCATAGACGAGATGGCTGCGGCACATGCAGAGAGGAAGTTTCTGCTCAGCCCGGAGACGGGCGGGAGTGTGTCCTTTGCTGAACTCCGTGAGCATTCGATGCTTCTCTCCAGGATGCTTGACAAGGCGGGGCTGGAGCGCGGAAACAAGGTCGCATTCCTGATGGATAACGGCCTCGTGACCGCGCAACTGTTTCTGGGGACGATGTACGGGGGCTTCGTTGCGGTGCCGTTGAATGTGCGCGCCGGCGTGGTGCAGTTGTCCTACATGCTGGACCATTGCGACGCCAAGGTGGTTTTTGTCGAACAGCAATATGCTGCGCTGCTTGGCGAAGCTATGGGTAGCGTGCGCCGAGATCTGCGCGTAATCGCAGCGGAGGTGGACGGTCCGTTGCCGGCCTTTGAAGCGATTGCCGACGGCCCGCCGCCGACGGCTCCGGCGGCCGACGACGCAGCGCTGCTGATGTATAGCTCGGGCAGCACGGGCAAGCCCAAAGGAGCGATTCACACCCACAGCTCGGTGCTTGCGCACGGCTGGAACTCGATTGAGTCCCACCATCTGACCGCGGCCGACCGCTCCCTGCTGGTGCTGCCGCTTTACCACATCAATGCGGAGTGCGTAACCCTGACTCCAACCCTGCTGAGCGGCGGTTCGGTGGTGGTGGCGCATCGTTTTGTGGTGAGCCGGTTCTGGGACTGGGTGGACGATCTTCACATCACCTGGTCGGCGCTGGTGCCGACCATCATTTCGGAACTTGTGGATTGGGATGATCCAGGGAAGGATCGCCGCCAGGCTGCCTTCGCACGCATCCGCTTCTTCCGCTCCTCGTCGGCGCCGCTATCGCCGACCCTGCATCAGCAGTTTCTGGACAAGTTCAAGCTGCCGCTGCTGCAGGCCATGGGCTCGACCGAAGGCGGGAATTTGTTCTCCAATCCCCAGCCGCCGGCCAGGAACAAGATCGGATCGCCGGGCCTGCCGTGGGGCTTCGAGACCCGGATCGTAGACCGCGAAGGTACGGATGTAGCGGCGGGCGAATCCGGCGAAGTGCTGCTGCGCGGCGCAGGCTTGATGAAGGGCTATTACAAGGATCCGGAGGGAACGGCGGCGGTGGTCGACGGCCAGGGATGGCTGCACACCGGCGATCTCGCCCGCCAGGACGAAGATGGCTACTTCTTCGTCGTGGGCCGTTCCAAGGAACTGATTATCAAGGGCGGGGTGAACATCGCTCCACGCCAGATCGATGACGTGCTGGAGTCCCATCCCGCGGTGGTAGAGGCGGCTGCGGTCGGCGTCCCCGACCGTTATTTCGGCGAAGATGCCGTGGCTTTTGTCGTGCTACGCTCCGGCGTGGCTGCCGACGAGAAAGAGTTGCTGGCCTACTGCGAGAGCCGGCTGGGTCATTTCAAGACCCCTTCGCGCATCCACTTCCTGAAGGAGCTCCCGAAAGGCCCTTCGGGCAAAGTGCAGCGGCTGCGGCTGCTCGATCCGGCGGTGCTCGAAGCGGTGGCAGCCACCGCCCAGCCACAAAGCGATGCGGCGGTCATCAACGCCGGTGATAACGGCAGTGATCGCAGCACCTCGCTCGAGCAGATTATCGCCGCCGCCTGGGCGGAGGTGCTGGCCCTGCCCCAAGTCGATAACGAGACCAACTTCTTCGCCCTGGGCGGCCACTCACTGCTCGCCATTCAATGCCTGTCAAAGCTCCGCTCCAAACTGCCCATCGTTCTCTCCCTTACCGATTTCTTTGAGAACCCCACCGTCGCCGAACAGGCTGAACTGGTCAAGCACAGGCTACGCCCGGTCAACGGCACAGGCGCACAGGAGTGCGCCGATTCATCCGCGGACTGGGAGCAGTCGCTGCTGCGACAGTATGTGCCCCCGCCCGATGTGACGGTGATTCCCAGGCAGAATCGGTCGGTTCCCCACCCGCTCAGCCCGGGGCAACAAGGCCTTTGGTTTTTCGGACAATTGAACCCGGGGTTGCCTGTCTACAACGAGGCCGAAGCGGTCCGGCTGACAGGGAAACTTAACGTTGACGCTCTGGAAAGAGCGATGAATGCGGTGGTCGACCGCCATGAAGTGCTCCGCTCCACCATCAAGATCATTGGCGAAGTGCCGCATGGCCTCATTCATCAGAGCTGGCCGCTGCGCTTCAAGAAGATTGACTTAAGGGCACTGCCGGAAGCAGCGCGCGAGGCCGAGGTAGACCGCCTGCTGATCGACGAGCCGAGGGTTCCGTACAATCTCGAGGCCGAGCCCGGTATCCGCGTCACCTTGCTGCATTTGAGCGAGCGTGAACATGTTTTGATCCTGATGATGCACCACATCGTATGTGACTGGGCTTCGGAGGGAATTATCTGGCGGGATTTGTCGGCCGTGTACGGCGCGATCCAAAACGGCGAACCGATGGCGCTGCCGGCGCTCGCAATCGACCACGGAGACTATGCGACCTGGCAGCAGCAGAGGCTGGCCACGACGGACTTCGGCCAAGATCTGGTCTATTGGGAGCAGACGCTGCGTGGAGCTCCGGCGCTTCTTGAGCTACCCGCCGACCGCCCTCGGCCACCTGTCATGTCTTACCAGGGAGACCGCATTCGCTGGAAGCTCAACCGCACGCTGACAGAGGCGCTGCGCAATACCAGCCGAATCGAGAAGACCAGTCTGTTCACCATCTTTGCTGCGGCATTGGACACGTTGATCTACCGCTATTCGGGCAATGATGATATTCCCCTGGGCATTCCTCTGGCCGATCGCGATCTTCCTGCGTTGCAAGCGGTAGTCGGATACCTGCTGCGCATGCACGTGCTGCGCACCAGGCTGACCGGCGAGATGACGTTCCGCGATCTGCTCAGCCTTGTGCAAAAGGGCGCGCTCGACCTTTATCTTCATCGCGCCGTTCCCTTCGATCAGATAGTTCAGAAACTTCAACCCGAGCGCAATCTTAGTTACACCCCGCTGTTTCAGGTCGCGCTCAACTGGCGCGATCGCGACCAGATGCTGTCATTCATCGGCCTGGAGGGGCTGGCCATTGATTCGCTCATGGCCACGGCGGCCACCGCCAAGTTCGATCTGCTTCTTGTTGCCACTGACATTGGCGATGAGATCTGGCTGGAGCTCGAATACAACACCGACATTTATGACCGGGATCGCATGAGCCGCATGCTCGGTCATTATCAAACGCTGCTGGAATCAGTAGCCGCCGATACCACCACGCCGCTGGCCGAGATCCCGCTGCTGATCGCCGGAGAACGCCAGCAGCTGCTTTTCGACTGGAACGACACTGCCGCTGAATTCCCCGCAGAGACTTCGCTTGCAGAACTGGTGGAAGATCAGGTGCAGCGGACTCCGGATGCGACGGCAGTGGTGTGCGGTGAGCACCGGCTTACCTACCAAGAGCTGAACACGCGCGCGAACCAGCTCGCTCATGAATTGCTCGAATATGGCGCGGGCCCGGAACAGGTGGTCGGCCTATACGTGGAGCGCTCGATTGACATGGTCGTGGCGTTGCTGGCAATCGTAAAGACGGGCGCAGCATATTTGCCGCTTGACCCAATTTTTCCCGCCGGGCGCCTGGGCTACATGCTCGAAGACAGCGGTGCGCGGTTACTCGTGACCGAGCGGAACCTTGTCCAGGATGTGGCGGCGTTTGCCGGAAGGACAATCCTGTTGGAAGATGGGGACCGGCGCACGAATCGCATCGAAAACCGCAACATACCTGCGCGGCCCGGGGATCCGGGCTGTCTGATCTACACTTCTGGCTCGACTGGCAGGCCCAAGGGGGTGCAGGTCGGGCGCAAGGCGCTGGTGAATCTCTTCTGGTCGATGCGAAAATGGCTCAAGCTGAGTAAACGCGATCGGTTACTGGCAGTCACCACAATCTCCTTTGACATTGCGGGCGTCGATATGTGGTTGCCGCTCCTCGTAGGGGCACAAACAGTGATAGCCAGCCGCGAGGCGGCGGCTGATGGCAATGCGCTGCGCCTCTTGCTGGATCGTCACGATATCACTTTTCTACAGGCAACCCCATCGACTTGGAAACTCCTGTTTGAGGCCGCTTGGCAAGGCAAGTCGAATCTGCAGGCGGTATGCACGGGCGAAGCCATGCCCCCTGCAGTAGCCGCGCAACTGGCACCCGTAGTGGAGCGGTTGTGGAATCTATACGGACCGACAGAAACCACAATCTGGTCGACGGGATTCGCCGTGACCGATGGCAAGCCGCCAATTCTTATCGGTCGTCCTGTGGCCAACACGCAAATCTATATTTTGGACAAGCGTAAACAGCCAGTTCCCACCGGAATCCCGGGTGAGTTGTACATCGGAGGTGACGGGTTGGCGCAGGGGTATTTAAATCGAGCCGAACTCACTGAAGAAAAATTCGTAGCCGATCCCTTCCGTGGGGGCGATGCAAGGATGTACCGTACGGGCGACATCGCCCGCTATCGGGTAGACGGCAACATCGAATGCCTGGGACGGATTGACCACCAGGTTAAGATCCGCGGCTATCGCATTGAACTTGGCGAAATCGAGAAAACGCTGGAGGCACAGCTGAAGGTCAAGCAGGCGGTAGTCATAGCTCGCGAGGATACGCCCGGCGAAAAGCAACTGGTTGCATACTACACCAGCACCGCGGAAACAGATGCGGTAGACCCCGAGTTGTTGCGCTCGCACCTGTCCGCGAGCCTGCCCGAGTACATGGTCCCGGCAGCTTATGTTCGCCTGGCGGCTCTGCCGCTGACCCCCAACGGCAAGCTGGACCGCAAGGCATTGCCCGCGCCCGACGCGGGCGCCTTTTCTACTCGCGGCTACGAACCTCCGCAAGGCGAGTTGGAAGAGAAACTAGCTGAGGTTTGGGCCGAGGTGCTCAAGCTTGATCGGGTCGGCCGCCATGATAACTTCTTCGATCTAGGTGGGCATTCGCTGTTGGCTGTCCAGCTGATGTTGCGGTTACAGAAATTGATTCCCGGCGTGGCTTTGCCACTCAGGTCTTTGCTGGAAGCCCCGACGGTGGAGCGTTATGCGGTTTGGTTGGAATCCCATGAACCAACCCGGCAGCAAATCCTCATTCAGATGCAGCCAGGCAATCCCGCACATCCACCCTTCTTCTGTCTCCCTGCACCGGATGGAACCGCGCTTGGAATGCGGCCTCTGGCCATGGCTTTGGACAAAAATGTACCGTTTTACTGCCTGCAGCATAAGGGGTTGGATGGCACGGCTCCCTTAAACACGGTGGAGGAGGCAGCATGTTGCTACCTGGAAGAGGTTCGCAAAGTGCAACCTCATGGTCCTTATTATCTCGGGGGCTACTGTTTTGGAGGTGTCGTGGCATTCGAAATGGCGCGTATGCTCGAACTGTCAGGCGAAACGGTAACCGCGCTCTTCCTGATCGACAGTTTTAATCCTGCCTACCTCAGGTTCCGGCCAACCGGTGAAATGCTCTCCCGTCTGATCAGGTTTTACATTCGCCGCGCTGCGCTGCATACACACAGAATGCGCTCGTTGCGTCCGGGAATGTGGCTTGGCTACACCGCTGGCCGCCTCAAAGCCATGTTCATTCATGGAGAGCGCTTCGTCAAAAAGACCGCCAAAGGCAACCAGCTTCCCGTTGGCCCCCAGGCAATGGAAATCATCCCCCCCGCTGCGACCGATTTGGAGAAGAACTTAAAGATGATGAGACTCTGGGGCAGTCTTGTCCGGCGCAAGTTCGAACCCCAACCCTACTGCGGCGATGCTATTGTCTTCCGGGCCAGTGAACGCGACGAAGATCCCTATGAGGATTACTACCTGGGCTGGAGACCCCTGGTTCGGGGCTCAATGCAGAGCTTCGAATTCGAATCCACGCACGAAAGCATCTTTCGCGATCCCACCGTGCGGTTGATTGCCGAAAAGATCAATGCCAGATTCCGCCAAGCGGTTGCGGAGGAGGATCCTAGTCTCCACGCTGTAGCTCGTTAGTAATACCACCTCGAAATTCAGGAGCAGATCGGTATCTCGCAGACCGCAGATTGGTTCTCTAGCACCGCCCAATTACAGCCAGTCTGCCTAGCTTTTCCATGGGATTTCATGAACGACAGAACGTCAATTCGCGCAGCCATAGACGGGACGGCCGCGGCACATGCGGAGACGAAGTATCCGCTCAGCCCGGAGACGGGCGGGAGTGTGTCATTTGCTGAACCCTGTGAGCATTCGACGCTTCTTTCCAGGGTGCTTAACAAGACGGGACTGGAGCGCGGAGACATAGTCGCGTTCCTGATCGATAACTTCGCATGCAGTTCGGATCCCTTTGGCGGGATCGCTCGTTTCTTCCCAGGGTGCATTGACTTCATGGAGGCCTCCTGAATGTGCGGCATTCTTGCTGTCCTCAGGTTCGACCCGGCACACTCTAATTACACCGATCTGCGCAACCAAGCCCTGGCGATGGTGAAGAAGATTCGCCATCGAGGCCCCGACTGGAGCGGCATCTACGGCGATGAGCTGGCCATTATTGCGCACGAACGGCTGAGCATCGTTGATGTAGAACACGGCGCGCAGCCATTGATCGACCGGGTTAATGGCAACGTGCTGGCGGTGAACGGCGAGATCTACAACCACAAGGAGCTACGGCAGCAGTTGAAGCTGCCGCACGAATTCCAGACATCATCGGATTGCGAGGTGATCCTTTACCTCTACGATGAGGGGGATCCCCGAGAGTTCCTGAATCGCTTGAATGGAATTTTTTCGTTTGTGCTCTACGACCCCAACCGAAAGACTTTCCTTATTGCCCGGGACCCCATCGGCGTAAATCCGCTTTATGTGGGGTGGGACCGCCAGGAGAATTTCTTCGTCGCTTCGGAGTTGAAGGCGCTGGTTGGTATCTGCGAGCGTATCCGCGAGTTTCCCCCGGGCCATTTTTACCTGGGTCACGAAGCAGAGAAGGGATTCCAGAAGTATTACCAGCCTGGGTGGGCCGATCCAGGGTTTTATCCGTCCGAACCTTACGACGCCCTGCGGCTGCGAACGGCGTTGGAGTCTGCTGTTCACCGCCAGCTCATGTGCGATGTTCCGTACGGTGTGCTGATCTCCGGCGGAATCGATTCTTCGATCGTGGCCGCGGTGGCTGCCAAGTTCAGCGCCAGGCGTGTGGATGAGGATGATCGGGTGCCCGCTTGGTGGCCGCGTCTGCATTCTTTCGCGATTGGTCTCGCGGGAGCACCGGATCTGGTCGCGGCGCGCAGCGTGGCCAAGCACATCGGGTGTGTCCACCATGAGATTCACTTCACGGTGCAGGAGGGACTGGATGCACTCCGGGATGTGATTTACTATCTCGAATCGTTCGATGTGACCAGCATCCGGGCCTCGACGCCGATGTACCTGCTTATGCGAAAAATTCGCGCCATGGGCATCAAGATGATTCTTTCGGGTGAAGGCGCGGACGAGATTTTTGGCGGCTACCTCTACTTTCACAAGGCTCCGAACGGCCGTGAATTGCACGAAGAAACCGTACGCAAACTCCAGAAGCTGCATCTTTACGACTGCGCCCGCGCCAATAAGGCCTCAGCGGCGTGGGGTGTGGAAGCTCGGGTGCCTTTTTTGGATCGTGAATTTCTGGACGTAGCCATGATGCTCGATCCGGAGGTCAAGGTTCCGCGAAATGCCGCTCGCCCGCGGCCAATAGAGAAATGGCCGCTGCGCAAGGCGTTCGAGGGGTATCTTCCCGAGGAGATCCTATGGCGGCAGAAAGAGCAGTTTTCTGACGGCGTTGGCTACAACTGGATCAACAGCCTCAAAGCGACCGCGGAGAGCGAGATATCCGATGCCATGATGGCGGGCGCAGCAGAGCGCTTCCCGGCGAAGACCCCTGGAACGAAAGAAGCCTACTTTTACCGACAGATCTTCGAACAACACTTTCCGAGCGCAACGGCGATCAATTGCGTTCCGTGGGAACGAAGTGTGGCCTGCAGCACGGAGGCGGCTCTCAAGTGGGATGCGGCCTTCCAAAAGATGGTCGATCCTTCGGGGCGAGCCGTGATGGACGTGCACACCGAGGCCTATAAGCTGAGCTAGCGGCGGCAGATTAGAGCCTGCCGGACGCAGTTTCCAGCGATTACGCGATTTGCGAAACGGATCTAGCCCATTCTGCTGAGCGCCGGTTATTACTAGACTGACACGTACACGTCGGATTCTTCGCCTGATGTAACCTGTGATTCCCGTAGCTTGACGTCAATCAGGTGGGCAACCATCCGCACGGTGGGATCGCGAAAGATGCTTTCGTGCGTGGATTCGAATTCGAAGCTCTGCATTGAGCCTCGAACCAGGGGTCTCCAGCCCAGGTAGTAATCCTCATAGGGATCTTCGTCACGTTCACTGGCCCGGAAGACCATAGCGTCTCCGCAGTAGGGTTGGGGTTGGAACTTACGCAGGACAAATTTGCCCCAGAGTCTCATCTTCTCCAGGTTCTTCTCCAGATCGTTTGCAGCGGTAGGGACGACTTCCATCGGCTGGGGGCCGGTGGGCAATTGGTTGGGGTTACTTTTGGCGACCTTTTTGACGAAGCGCTTTCCATGAATGAACATGGCTTTGAGACGGCCAGCGGTGTAGCCAAGCCACATTCCCGGACGCAACGAGCGCATTCTGCGCCTATGCAGAGCAGCGCGCCGAATGTAAAACCTGATCAGACGGGAGAGCATTTCACCGGTTGGCCGGAACCTGAGGTAGGCAGGATTAAAACTGTCGATCAGGAAGAGCGCGGCTACCGTTTCGCCCGACAGTTTGAGCATACGCGCCATTTCGAATGCCACGACACCTCCAAAACAGTAGCCCCCGAGATAATAAGGACCATGAGGTTGCACTTTCCGGACCTCTTCCAGGTAGCAACATGCAGCCTCCTCCACCGTGTCAAAGGGAGCCGCGCCATCCAACCCCTTATGCTGCAGGCAGTAAAACGGTACGTTTTTGTCCAAAGCCATGGCCAGAGGCCGCATTCCAAGCGCGGTTCCATCCGGTGCATGGAGACAGAAGAAGGGTGGATATGCGGGATTGCCTGGCTGCATCTGAACGAGGATTTGCTGCCGGGTTGGTTCATGGGATTCCAGCCAAACCACAAGGCGCTCCACCGTCGGGGCTTCCAGCAAAGACCTGAGTGGCAAAGCCACGCCGGGAATGAATTTCTGTAACCGCAACATCAGCTGGACAGCCAACAGCGAATGCCCACCCAGATCGAAGAAGTTATCATGGCGTCCGACCCGATCAAGCTTGAGCACCTCGGCCCAAACCTCGGCCAGTTTCTCTTCCATCTCGCCTTGCGGAGGTTCGTAGCCGGTTGTCGACAGGGCATTCAGCTCGGGCGCGGGCAGCGCCTTGCGGTCCAGCTTACCGTTGGGAGTCAGGGGCAGAGCCTCCAAGCGAACGTAGGCCGCCGGCACCATGTAGTCAGGCAGGCTTGCCGCTAGATGCGAGCGCAACTGCTCGATACCAACAGCGTCTTGTTCCTCGGCGCTTGTGTAGTAAGCAATCAGCCGCTTATCGCCTGACGCGACTTCGCGGGCAATCACCGCCGCCTCGCGCACTGCGGGGTGTTCGGCCAGACGCGCCTCGATTTCGCCCAACTCAATGCGGAAGCCGCGGATCTTGACCTGGTTATCGACGCGTCCAAGGCATTCGACCGTTCCATCGGGGAGCCAGCGCGCCACGTCGCCGGTGCGGTACATGCGCGCGCCCGGAATAAACGGATTGGGAACGAAACGGTCGCGCGTGAGTTCTTCACGATGCAGGTAGCCGCGCGCCAGGCCATCGCCTGCGATGTAGAGTTCGCCGCTTACTCCCATTGGAACCACGTCAAGTTCCGCGTTCAAAATATAAAGCTGCGTGTTGAGGATTGGCTTGCCGATCAGCACAGGGCCGATTCCGGAGTTCACCTTGTGAACCGTCGACCATATGGTGGTTTCCGTGGGGCCGTACATGTTCCACAACTCGGCGCAGCGGGTCAAAAGCTCTTCGGCCAGATCGCGAGGAAACGCTTCGCCGCCGCACAGCACCTTGAGGTTCGGCGAGCCCGTCCAGCCCGCCTGGATCAGGGCGCGCCAGGTTGCGGGTGTTGCCTGCATCACTGTGCATCCGCACGCGCGCATCTGCGTCATCAGACGCACCGGGTCGTGAGTGTCCTCGCGGCTGGCAATCACGACGCGACCACCCGTGATCAGGGGCAGATAGATTTCCAGGCCGGCAATGTCGAAGGACAGAGTGGTGACCGCCAGTAGCGTGTCGCCGGGGCGGAAGCCCGGTTCGCGCTGCATGGAAAGCAGAAAGTTGACGACGGCCGAGTGGGAAATCTCCACGCCCTTCGGTTTGCCTGTCGAGCCGGAAGTGTACAGAACATAAGCGCGATCCTGGCTGCCGGGGTGGGGCAGACCGGCCGCACCGGTGCTTGCGCTTTTGATCTCGGCCCAGTCCTCGTCGAGGCGCACAATGGTTGGCGGTACTTTCTGGAGCTGCTGATCAAGCTTGCGGTGAGTCAGCAGGACTCCCATCCGGCTGTCTTCCACCATCTGGCTGAGACGGATTTGCGGAAAAGATGGATCGAGCGGCACATAGGCGCCACCTGTCTTGAGGATGCCCAGAACGCCCACGACCATATCAATGGACCGCTCCAGGCAGACACCTACCAAGACCTCCGGCCCCACGCCGAGCGTGACCAGGTGATGCGCCAACCGATTGGCCCGCTCGTCGAGTTCACGGTAAGTAAGAGAAGAGTCCTCAAACACCAGTGCGGTGGCATTCGGAGTCCGGCGTACCTGCTCTTCAAACAAGTTGTGCACGCACGCATCGGTAGGGAACTCGGCTGCGGTGTCATTCCAGTCGTGGAGCACGCGACGCTGCTCCGCGGCGCCTAGCATGGGGAGGCAACTGACAGTCTGCATATCGTCAGCCACCATGGCTGCAAGCAGGTTGTGGAAGTATCCCATGTAGCGCCCAATGGTCGTATGCTCGAAAAGCGAGGTGGCATACTCGATCCCGCCGGTGATGCTGCTGCCCGCCTCCTGCAAGTAAAGTGTCATGTCGAACTTGGCCGTCGCATAAGACGCGCGTAGAGGCAGAACCTCAAGTCCGGGAAGCTGAAGTGTTTCTGGCGCGGTGTTCTGCCAGGCGAACATGACCTGGAACAGCGGACTGTGAGCCAGGCTGCGCACCGGTTGCGCAAGCTCCACCACCTGCTCGAAAGGAATATCCTGATGCTGCTGAGCGGCCAGCGCCTGTGTCTTGGCTTGCTTGAGCAGTGCAGCTACGCTGGGCGAGCCGGACAGGTCCAGGCGCAGCACAAGCGAGTTCACGAAGAAGCCGATGAGGTTCTCGATTTCGGTGCGTCCGCGATTGGCCGTCGGCGCACCGATTAAGACATCCTGCTGACCGGACAGCCGTCCAAGCAAAACCGCCCAGCCGGCCAGCAGAGTCATAAACAATGTCGTACCATGGCGCCTGCTCAACTCCTTTAGGCCAGTTGTCAGTGGCTCGTCCAGTATCAGGGGGGCAAACGCTCCGGCATGGTCTTCGATTGCCGGACGGGGATGGTCCAAGGGCAATTCCAAAAGCTCCGGGGCTCCAGCGAGGGCAGTCTTCCAATACTGAGCTTGCCGCTGCAAAACTTCGCCCTGGATCCATCTGCGTTCCCAGATCGCATAGTCGGCATACTGGACAGCCAACTCGGGCAGGGAATCGGCCTCCTGGCGGAGAAAGGCGCTGTACAGGGCACTCAACTCCCGTTTCAATACGTTTCCCGACCATCCGTCGGAGACTATGTGGTGCATGGTCATCAGCAGTGCGTGCTCATCTTCAGACAGCCGGATGAGCCGGCCACGAATCAGCGGACCTGTCTCCAGATCGAAGGATGTCCGGATCTCCAGGTCAACTAGACGATCCAATTCTGCTTCAGCGTTGCTATGCCCGCGAAGATCTTGCTCGAGAAGATGGAAGCCGGTTTCCCCGGGATTGGCGATCCGCTGGACCGGCTCTCCGCTGACCACTGCGAAGGTAGTGCGCAACGCTTCGTGGCGCACTACGATCCGATCCAGCGCATTGCGCAGTGCAGCACGATCCAGACTTCCCTTCAGACGCACATTGAACGGAATGTGATAAATATCGCTGACGCCCTCCATCTGCGATAGAATCCACAGCCGCTGCTGCGCGAACGACAAGGGAAGACGCTCGCTGCGCACGGCGGCCGCGACGAATGGAACTTCGGCGCGCACAACCTTCGATCTGAATGACCCAGCAACTTTGAGTAATTGCTCTCGTTCAGCTGGAGTCAATCGACTTAGCAACGTCCCGTCCACCTGTGTCTCCTTTCTTTCCCGGCGCATGATTGGCAAAATTGCGCTACCCATTTTGCATGAAGTCGAGCGCCCTTGTCAGGTCTTCTGAACTAAGCTGCTCCAGACGTATATTGACGACCTGCTCAGCAAGCAGGGATAACACCGGCCGTTCGAACAGATCGTGGAGCGGCACTTCCACATCGAATGCCCGGCGCAGGCGGGAAATCACCTGCACCGCGAGCAGCGAATGCCCACCTAGATCGAAGAAGTTATCATGGCGTCCGACCCGATCAAGCTTGAGTACTTCGGACCAAACCTCGGCTAGCTTCTCTTCCGTCTCGCCCTGCGGTGGTTCGTAGCCGCGAGTAGAAAAGGCGCCCGCGTCGGGCGCGGGCAGTGCCTTGCGGTCCAGCTTGCCATTGGGGGTCAGCGGCAGAGCCGCCAGGCGAACATAGGCTGCCGGGACCATGTACTCGGGGAGCGTCTGGAGCAGGTGTGAACGAAACTGCTCAGCACCGAAGGAGCTTTGATCTTCGCTGTCGACGGAAGGCGTGGTGTAATAGGCGACCAATCGTTTGTCGCCAGGGGTGTCTTCGCGCGCAATCACGGCCGCTTCGTTCACACCCGGGTATTCGGCCAATCGGGTTTCGATTTCTCCCAACTCGACGCGAAAACCGCGGATCTTCACCTGGAAGTCGTTGCGGCCAAGGTATTCGATAGACCCGTCGGATAGTCGCCGGCCCAGATCTCCGCTGCGGTACATCCGTGCGTCTGGCCTGGAGCTGAACGGATCAGGAAGGAACCTTGCCGCAGTCAGTTCAGGGCGATTCAAGTAGCCGCGTGCGACTCCCGCTCCGCCAACGTAAAGCTCGCCGGTCACCCCAATGGGAACCGGCTTACCGTAAGGATCGAGGATGTAGATGGTCAGGTCAGGGATGGCTGCGCCGATGGGGCTGGCGCCGCGATGCTGGGTGTCGGTCTGGGTGAGGGGACGGTAGGTGACATGAACAGTGGTCTCGGTGATGCCGTACATGTTGATGAGCTGAGTCTGTTTGCCGCGATTCTGCTCATACCATGGTTTGAGAGTGGCCACTTCAAGAGCTTCTCCACCGAACACAATGTAGCGCAGGCAATGCGATTCGCTGCTCGTGCTCTGGGCTGCAATCAGTTGCCGGAAGGCGCTTGGTGTTTGGTTCAGCACGGTGACTTTTTCGCCGCAGAGCAAGTCATAAAAGTCGCTTGCCGACCGGGCGACATTTTTGGGAACGATCACCAGGCGGCCGCCGTAGAGAAGGGCCCCCCAAATCTCCCAAACCGAGAAGTCGAATGCGTAAGAGTGGAAGAGGGTCCAGACATCACGCTCGCTGAAGTTGAACCAGTTATCGGTTGCCGTGAACAGCCGGGTAACATTTGCATGGTCGAGCAGGCAGCCTTTGGGGTTTCCTGTAGAGCCGGAGGTATAGATCACATAAGCTAGGTGGCGCGAGTTAAGTCCGCTGCTTTGCCTATCAGGGTTGGTTTCAGGGCAACTCCTCCATGAGGAGGGATTCGACAGATCGACCATCGGCACTCGATGATCCGAGCCAGAGAGCAGGCTGCGCAGATCGTCCTGGATGAGCAGGGCGACGGGAGCCGAATCTTCGAGGATGAAGTGGAGACGCTCAGGCGGATAGGCGGAATCGAGGGGAACGTAGGCGCCGCCGGCCTTGAGAACGGCCAGCACGGCAATTATCATTTCGAAGCCGCGCTGGGATAAAATAGCAACACGCGCGTCAGGTTTGACGCCGAGTTGGCGCAAGTAGTGGGCCAGCCTATTGGCTCGGCGGTTCAATTCCCCATAGGAAAGCTTCGCATCCTCAAAAACCAGGGCCGTCGCGTCAGGAGTCTTGGCAGCCTGCTCTTCAAACCATTGATGGATGCACTTGTCGCTGGGGAAGTCGGCGGTCTTGTTCCACTCCACCAAGACCTGACGGCGCTCCGCTTCAGGCAGGATGGGCAGGCAATCCACAGCTTCGTTATCGCCAGCAACCATGGCTTTCAAGAGCATGCCTAAATAGCCTGCGTAACGTTGAATGGTGGCCTGATCGAAGAGCGAAGTGGCGTACTCGATTCCCCCGGTAATGGTGTTGCCGGTCTCCTGCAAGTCGAGGAGCAGATCGAATTTGGCTTTCGTGCGTCGTGTCGGCAGAACCCGCACTGCAATTCCAGGGAATTCGAGCGTTTCCAGAGGGGTGTTTTGCCAGGCGAACATCACCTGAATCAGCGGGGAATGAGAAGGGCTGCGTAGAGGGTGGACGAGTTCGACCACCTTCTCGAAGGGAAGATCCTGATGCTGCAGGGCGCCCATCGCCTGTGTTTTGGTCTGTTCGATCAATTGCGTCACAGTGGGCGAACCGGACAGATTCAGACGGACAACCAGTGTATTGATGAAAAAGCCGATCAGGTCTTCAATCTCTTTTTGCCCGCGGTTGGCGACGGGAGTGCCGACCAGCACATCCTGCTGGCCGGAGAGGCGCGACAACAGCGCCGCCCAGGCGGCCATCAGGGTCATGAACATCGTGACCCGGTGACGTCTGTTGAACTCCTTCAGGGCAATCGTCAGTTCTTCATCCAGGACCAGTTCCTCAAATTCGCCTGAATAGTCCTGCACCGCCGGACGAGGATGGTCCGTCGGCACTTCAAGCAGAGTGGGAGATCCGGCCAGAGCGGTCTTCCAATAGGTCGCCTGATCTTCCAACAGGTTGCCATCGACCTGCTTCCTCTGCCAGACCGAATAGTCGGCGTATTGGACCGGGAGTTCGGGCAGCGGATCGTCCTGGCCGCGCAGAAAGGCGGCATACAGTTCTTTCAGCTCCTTGGCGAGCAGAGGCGTTGACCATCCGTCAAAGGCGATATGGTGTGTTGTGACCAGCAAGACGTGCTCATCCTCGGCAAGCTGGATGAGGCGGCCGCGGATCATCGGGCCACCCTCGAAATCGAAGGGAGCGCCGATTTCCAACTTGACGAGACGATCGAGCTCCTCTTGCGCGTTCTGGTGGAGACGGAGATCGTGTTCGACGAGCAGCAGATGGCTGTCCTCTACGGCACCAATTCGCTGCACCGGTTCTCCGTCGGTCACGACGAAGGTAGTGCGCAGCACCTCATGCCGGGCCAGGATGCGGTCGAGCGCGCGCCGAAGAGCGGAGCGATCGAGCGTGCCCTTGAGACGAAGGCACAAAGGCATATGATATGCCTCACTGGCGCCTTCAATTTGTCCAAGGAACAACAGCCTTTGTTGTGCAAAGGATAAGGGCAGCTTGTCATTGCGTGAAACACTTGGAATTCCCTGGGACTGAGGCGACCCGATGGCAGATTCCTGAAGGATTTTTAGCAGTTCCGCCTTGCGCGCAGTGAGTTCACTGCGAAGCTCCGGCGTGATGACTCCAGCCGGCGCGTTGATACGAAGCCGGTCCTCGTGAACTGACAAAATAACATTTAAGGCTTGCAATTTCGAGATAAACTCAACCGTCGATAAGTCGTTCATATTTCGATCTCCACACGGTCTTCCAAATCTGTCGTTTCAGAGGATTGGGGCATTACTGCCGATCTTGAGATTCCATATATATCCGGGGCACGATTCGCGGTTTCGACGGCGGAGGCAAGTTCCGCGATGGTCTGATTGGCAATCATCGCAGTTACATTCAACTTGATTCCTTCACGTACGGCCCGCGTGACCACCCGGACGCTCATAATTGAGTCACCGCCCAACGCGAAAAAATTGTCGCGTCGGCCAACGCGGTCCAGCTTGAGCACGTCTGACCAGATCGAGGTGAGCGTGGTTTCGATTCGACCGACCGGTGCTTCGTAATCCTGCGCAGAAGCCGAATTCATCTCCGGCGCCGGCAGCGCTTTGCGGTCCAGCTTGCCGTTCGGTGTGAGCGGAAAAGACTCCACGAGCACATAGGCGGCTGGAAGCATGTAGTCCGGTAGATGGACCTTCAATTCCGCTCGGATTTCCGAGATGACCGAAGAGGTCAATACGTTCTTGATGGGGTTATTGCCATAGGCCCCCAGTGAGACATTGACCGGGGAAGCAGACTGAGCGCTCGGCGACAGGGGATGAAAGGCGAGGGGTTCACGCCGGAACATTACGTTGAAGTAAGCTTCTGACCCTGCATCTGTGGACCAACTGACTTCGGTTATGTAGCCGTACTTCTCTCCGAGAGCCCACAGTTCCTCCGGGTCAACCTTCTCGCCGGCGGAGGCATCCTGAGCCTTCTTGCGAAGAGCATCCACGGTCTGGTCCGCAACGGAATCAAGTACCTTCAAAGCCGACACATATCCAATGACGCGGTCATTGGGAACATGTAGAACACGTACATCATCCGTCTGCTCATTGCGTAGGACTTCAGCGATTGTCGAAAGAGAGAGCCCTCCCGAAATCCAGTCAATCTCCTTTGCCGGCCTTTGCTCCGGTTCAGTGTCGAGATGCAGAAAAACGTCGTAACGGAAGCGTGTCAGCTCGCTTTGAATGCGCCCGCGCTTAAGTTGGATGCCGACGTGACCGAGCCTGGGATAACGCTCTTTGAGTGCTTCGAAAAAGTCCGGATGAATAAGCAGTTCATTTTCGTTTGCGATGCGATTTCGGAGAACCTTCGCAAACTGTTCCACGCGCATGCTGCCCTGCGATTGAAAGTCTTGCACAGAAAAATGGTGTGCCTCAAGCAAAGCAAGATTGCGCAGGTCACCCAACTGGATAATGCCGCCGCAGCCGACAACCGCCATGGCCCTGTCAAGGAAATCGACCAGGGAGTCGATGGCCGGAAAATACTGCACGACGGAGTTGACAATCACCAGGTCAAAACTTTCCGGGGCAAGCGCCTCAAGTTGGTTCGCGGGCAGGTCACGCAGCTCAACATTGCGGAGATTGTGGAGCGCAACCTGATCTTGAAGTACTTGAATTGCAGAATGGGAAAAATCCGTTCCCAAATATCTTTCACAGTTGGGAGCGATTCGGAACAAGAGTAAGCCCGTTCCGCAGCCGACCTCCAGAACCTGACGCGGCTTAAACGCAAGAAGCCTGTCACAGGTAGCCACTATTTGCTCCTGCATTGCCTCGGCAGGGATCGGCTGCTTTGTGTAGCTGCTGACCCAGCCGGCAAGGCTCGGAGTGCCGCTATTGGGAACTGCCGGGTTCGCATAAGTGAGGTCCCACAGGCTGTTCCATTGTTCCGTGATCTTTCCTGAAGTTTCCGGATCGACGAATCGCGCAGAATCAGGATCGGCTTTGAGGTAAGCGACCAGGCGCTTTTCGCAGGGTGTATCTTCGCGCGCGATGACCACTGCCTGCTTGATCCCTGGCTGGGCTTTCAGTGTTTGCTCGATCTCTCCCAGTTCGATGCGATGGCCATGGATCTTTACTTGGTGGTCAACTCGTCCCAGGCACTCGATGTTGCCATCCGCCCGATAGCGCGCGACGTCGCCGGTGCGGTACATCCGAGCTTCGCCCCCGCGGAACGGGTCGGGTACAAATTTTTCCGCCGTCAGATCGGGATTGTTTAAGTAGCCGCGCGCAAGGCCATCGCCACCGATGTACAGCTCTCCTGAGACTCCGACCGGCACCAACTCCTTGCGCCCGTCCAAAATGTAGACCTGGGTGTTGGCAATGGGACGTCCGATCGGGATCACCGGCCGGTTCTCTGTCACATTGAAGCCCGTGGACCAGATCGTCGTCTCGGTCGGTCCATAAAGGTTCCACACCCGCTTGATCACAGGTATCAATTGCGCTGCAACTTCCTGGGGCATGGCTTCACCCCCGCAAATAGCCCGCAGGTCCGCTTTGCCGGGCCAACCGGCTTGAAGCAGAAATTGCCAGGTCACGGGAGTTGCCTGCATGAACGTGATATTGTGCCGGTCCAGCAAGGCGCGCAAAGCATTTCCGTCCGCGGCGTCTTCGCGACTGGCCACGACGATTTGTGCTCCCACCAGCAGCGGAAGCCAAATCTCGAGTCCCGCAATGTCGAAGGAGATGGTCGTGACAGCCAGCAGGCGGTCGCGTTCGGTTAGTCGAAGCCACTCGCGCATCGACCACAAGAAATTATTCAGAGCTCCGCGCGGGACCTGTACCCCTTTCGGCTTGCCTGTCGAGCCCGATGTGTAGATAAGGTAGGCGAGATTCTCCGGAGTGACCTTGATGGCGGCGTTGTCGCTGGGGTTCGTGCGCCAAGCCGGGTCTTCCAGCAGAATGGTGGTTCCGGTAAACGGCGGCCGCACCTCGCGAAGGCTCTTTTCGGTCACCAGCAACCGGGTACCGCTGTCCTGAAGCATGTAGGCGAGCCGATCGCGAGGGAATATCGGGTCGAGCGGCAGATACGCCGCTCCCGATTTTACGATCGCCAGCAGGGCCACAACCATGTCGGTCGAGCGTCCGACGCACAGGCCAACCGTTTGCTCCGGTCCCGCACCATGCTTGCGCAATTCAAAGGCAAGCTGGTTCGCAGACTCGTTTAACTCCCGGTAAGTGAGCCGCCGATGGCCATGAACCACTGCAATCGCGTCGGGAGTTCGCTCTGCCTGATCCTCTATCAACGTGGACAGGGAGGTATTTTTCGGATATTCGGCCGTGGTGTCGTTCCAGTCAAAGAGCAGCCGATGACGCTCAGCCTCCGGGAGTATGGGCACGCGATCAATAGCCACAGTATCGTCGGCCATCATGCCTTGCAGCAACGTCCGTAAGTATTGGAGATAACGGTTGATCGTCGCCTGCTCGAAGAGCGATGTGGCGTATTCAACGAACCCCGTGATCCTGTCGCCCTCATCCTGAAGAAGAATGGTTAGATCGAATTTGGCTTTTCTGTGGGGCAACAACAGAGGCTCTGTTTCGAGGTCCGGCAGTTCGACATGTTCCTGAGCGAATTCCTGCCAGCCGAACATAACCTGAAAGAGTGGGGTATATGCGAGATTCCGCGCCGGACGAGTCAACTCGACGACGTGCTCGAATGGAAAATCCTGATGCTGCAAGGCGGCCAGTGAGCACGCCCTGGTCCGTTCGAGCAGTTGACGGACAGTGGGCGAACCGGACAGGTCTACGCGTAAGGCCAGGGTGTTAACAAAAAATCCTATCAGCCCTTCCACTTCTTTCTGACCGCGGTTGGCCACAGGGGTACCGATCACCACATCCTGCTGACCGGAGAGCCTGGACAGCAGCGCCGCCCAGGCCGCCGTCAAGGTCATGAACAGCGTCACGCGGTGACGCTTGCTAAATTCTTTCAGCCCAGCTGTTAGTTCTTCATCTAGCACCAGTTCCGCGTAGGCGCCCTTATAGTCCTGTGCCGCGGGACGAGGATGGTCGGTTGGCAGCTCCAACAACGCTGGTGTTCCAGCCAGTGCGGTCTTCCAGTAGCTGGCCTGTTGCTTCACCTGGTCGCTCTCGACCCACCGTCGGTGCCAGACCGAGTAGTCGGCATACTGAATATCAAACCCGGGTAAGGGATCCTCTTGACCACGAAGAAATGCGGCGTAGAGCGCGCTCAATTCGTTGCACAGCAGCCCGACCGACCATCCATCGGAGGCGATGTGGTGCATAGTGATCAGAAGCACATGCTCGTCATCGGCCAACCGAATCAACCGGCCGCGGATCAGCGGACCCGCCTCGAAGTCAAAGCGAGCGCCGACTTCCAGTTCAATGAGTAGATCGAGTTCAGTTGCGGCGTTCTTTTCCTGGCGGAGGTCGTGCTCAATCAGGGGGAAATGGCTGTCTTCAGGACTGGCGATCCGTTGCACGGGGTCCCCGCCGATTACCAAGAAGGTAGTGCGCAGGGCCTCATGCCGGGCCAGGATCCGATCCAGAGCCCGACGAAGAGCAGTACTATCAAGTCTGCCTTTGAGGCGCAGGCCGAGAGGCATGTGATAGGTCTCGCTCACGCCCTCCATCTGCGCCAGAAACCACAGCCTCTGCTGCGCAAAAGAAAGCGGTAAATTGCGGTCCCGCGGGGCGCTCTCAATGCGCGAAAGCTGGTTTTCGAGAGGGGCATCACGAAGAAGCTTGAGGAGATCTGCTTTGTGGGCTGCAAGCTCGCCACGCAGCTCGGGCGTCATAACCCCTGCGGGCGCACTAAATCCCAACCGGTAGCCATCAGCGGTCAACACCACGTTCAGATGGCGCAGCTTCGAGAGAAATTCGACGGTCGATGTTTCGTGCATCGTTCATCCTCTCCCGTTTGCCGGTGTTCCTTCTAGGTCTTTGAGCACTGTGATACCCTCGAATTTCTAATGGTGGTCGTGAGCCGCAGAACGTAACATCATCAACAAAAGACGCGTTAAAAAGCCGCTTGAATAGCAAACATGCTCTTTTCGGGGGGGGGAGTCTGGTGCTCTGCTGCCGATCAAGTTTACCCCGAATTTCAATCCCTCGAGGACTTCTTGAATAGGACTGGAAGTGTGCCTCTTATCGTCCTTATGTGTCAAACATTCATAAGGTCAAAAACAGCCCGTTTAGAATTCCTTGTTTGCGATTCCACCCCGAATCGTGTTACCAGCGATTACTAATCTGCGTTACTCCTGCGGCCGTTTGTCTCAAACGTAGTCCCCTGCAGATAAAGCGCCCGACGCACACGCTTCCATCAGGCTTTCAGCTAACCCTGCTATCGTTGGATTCGTAAAAAGGACCTCTGCCTGCAGATCGACGCCGAAAGTCTGCCGAATGCGGGACATGGCTCTGATGGCCAGCAGGGAATGCCCGCCAAGGTCGAAGAAATCGTCGTTAATGCCGACGCGATCGAGCTTAAACAGGTCCATCCAAATGGCAGCAAGCATTTCCTCGGTCGTATTGCGCGGCTGGCCGGAAGCATCTCCTGCGGCACTTGCATGTTCGGCCGAAGGAGCAGGCAGCGCCTTGCGATCGATCTTGCCATTGTGAGTCAGCGGAAAGGAATCGAGAAAGACAAACTTGGCCGGGATCATATAGTCGGGCAACTTGTCTTGGAGAAAGTTCCCGAGTTCTGCGATCGACGGCCGTTTGCCGTTCTGGGAAGCAAGGTACGCGACGAGCTGTTTGTCGCCGGGTGTATCCTCACGCGCGAGAACCACGGAGGTCTGCACCTCGGGGCAGCTTGTCAGTACCGCCTCAATTTCTCCCAGCTCGATACGATAGCCGCGAATCTTTACCTGGTTGTCAATTCGCCCGAGACATTCAATGATTGCATCTTCACGATAGCGGACCAGATCGCCGGTCTTGTAGATGCGGGCTTCACTGTCGGTAGAGAACGGATTCGGCAAAAATCGTTCCTTCGTGAGATCGGGGCGGTTGAGATACCCGCGAGCTACCCCGGCTCCGCCGATGTAGAGTTCGCCTGTTACCCCCGGCGGCACCGGTTGCAGGCTCTCATCGAGAACGTACAGTTGCGTGTTGGCAATGGGACGGCCGATGGGGACAGGACCATGACGCGGATCTTCGGGCTGTACCGTGTAGACGCAGCAGCCCACCACTGTTTCCGTGGGCCCGTATTCATTGACGAGCCGTGTTTCGGGCGCCGAGTCGCGCCACAGGCGCAGGGTGTCCGCAAGCAGGTTTTCGCCGCCAATAACAAATACTTTTGTCATGCCTGAAACCTGGTCCGGAGTCAACTGCAGGCTCAGCGCTTCGAGATGAGCCGGAGTAATTTTGACCAGCGTGCGATTCTTCTTATTCCTGAGCGCGGCAAGCAGGTTCTGTGCGCCGATGTCCTCCGCTATCAATTCGACCTGACCTCCAGCCAACAGCGCCGGATACAGGCTTGTCACCGTAAGGTCAAACGAAATCGAACTATGTACCGGCACCGATCCGCCGGCGGTTACGTCGTATGCCTGAATCGCCCACCAAAGATAATTCACCAGACCGCGATGCAGGATCATGGCGCCTTTGGGTTTTCCGGTCGATCCCGAGGTATAGATGACGTACGCCAGATTCAACTGCGTTACACCGCTGCTGACGCGGCTCTTTTCCTCAAGACTGATTGCCGGCCAATCGGAATCCAGGCAAATGGTGCTCTTCTGCATGGAAGGAAAGAGGTGCTTGCAGCGTTCTTCGGTGAGCAGAACCCGTACAGAGGAATCGCTCACCATAAAGGAGAGCCTTTCCTCGGGGTACGACGAATCGAGGGGCACGTATGCTCCTCCCGACTTCAACACGCCGAGCAGCGCAACCACCAATTCCGGCGAGCGTCCCAGGCAGACTCCCACCAGGGCTTCGGGGCCCACACCTCGCTTGCGCAGGTAATTTGCAACCTGGTTGGCCCGCGTGTCCAGTTCCGAGTAGGTGAGACTCTTTTCTCCAGCTACCACAGCAACGGCGTCGGGAGTACGCGCCACCTGTTGCTCGAACAGTTCGTGCACGCACACATCGGGGAAATCCGCGTGCGTCTCGTTCCACTCGCATAAAATCTGTTTCCGCAAGCTCTCGGACGATGCCGGCGCCGCCACTGGGGAAACAGTGTCGTGGCCGGACGGCGTTCCATTTTTCCGGGCAGAATCGTTCTTTTCCCTGAGCCCTTCTATAGAGAGCATCCAATCAACTCCTTCATAATTTCATTTGTGCCTGCGTAGATCCGATGTACGCGGCTATCGGTCCACATGCGGGCGATCGGGTACTCGATCGAATAGCCATAGCCTCCGTGCAACTGCAGACACTCATCGAGGATGCGGCACTCCCGGTCAGTTAGCCAGTACTTCGCCATGGCCGCGGTCGCTGAGTCGAGGCGGCCGGCGATGTAATCCTGAATGCATTTATCAAGAAAGATACGGCCGATATAGGATTCGGTCCTGCATTCGGCCAATTTGAATCGCGTGTTCTGGAGTTCAATGAGCGCACCGCCGAAGGCGACGCGATCCTTCGCGTACCGGGTGGTGATGGCGACGGCGTGTTCGGTGGTCGCAACCGCGGCCACTCCGATCATCAAGCGCTCATACGATAACTGCGCCATCATTTGCGAGAGGCCTTTCCCTTCCGAGGGGCCGAGAAGATTCGAAGCAGGCACGCGCACGCCGTCGAAGAAGATTTCGCACGTGTCCTGCGCGTGCATGCCCACCTTTTCAAGCGGGGCGCCGATACTGTAGCCGGGGAGGTTCTTGGGCTCGACGATCAGCAGCGATATCCCTTTTGGACCGGAGGCCTTCGGGTCGGTCTTGACCGCGAGAGCAATGATGCTTGCGTGCCAGCCGTTAGTGACGAAAGTCTTTGAGCCGTGGATGACGTATTCTGCGCCGTCGCGGATGGCGGTAGTCTTGATGGCCTGAAGGTCGGAACCTGCGCTGGGCTCTGTCATGGCGATCGCTCCGACCAACTCGCCCTGCGCCATTTTCGGAAGCCAGCTCTGTTTTTGTTCTTCGCTGCCGTACGCCAGGATGTAGTGCGCGACGATGCTCTGGTTCAAACAGCCAAAATGAACGCCGGCCCGGGCAAGTTCTTCGGCAATGACCGCCTCGTGAGCGATGGTTCCACTTCCACCGCCATATTCTTCGGGCACGTCAGTGAGCAACAGGCCTGCCGCCCCCGCCTGGGTCCAGGCTTCAGCATCAGGCCGATGCTGCTGCCGCCAGCGAGCCTGGTTCGGCAAAAACTCCTCCTGAATGAAGCGGCGCACAGTTTTACTGAACAACCGCAGCTCGTCATTCATCCAAGGCGATTCGTACTTCATAGCGAGGATGATCCTCCCCCACCGAAAAACGCGGAATCGCGTTGATCAGCCATCTTTTTCCCGATGCGCGATACATGTAGAATAGCCCAGTTCTACCCCCTTGTCCTGAGCCAGTTCTGCTTCGAAAAGGCCGCTTGAGGAATGCCTTTCCCGGCGCATCTGCATCACCTGTCAGAAGTATTTTTAGCCCGATCTCCACGTCTTCGAACTGGCCAACTCCCTGACCCGTCCAGCTATTGTGCAGTTGGCTTCGGTATCGCTGCCGGACTGCGCGTGGACGACGGGTCGGCCGCAGGAACAAGGCCGGCGCCGCACTTCCCAAGCATGTTGCGTTCTAGCGCATTGGCCCAAGATAGCCGCTTCGCCAAAGACAGACAATGGCTATTAAGTGTAAGTATGACTTGAGCATAGGTAACGATCGCAAGGGTGTTACTACCTTGCGTTATTGAGCTTGGTAGACGTTCTTGAAAGCTTCGTTTGAGGCCGGTTTCCCAAGTCCAGTTCGCTTTGAGTTCGTCAGATGCGGGGCGCCTGCTGCCGGCATGGGTGAGGCCGCCAATTCGCTACCTCCGTACGAGCGCTTCTGTGCGGGCTTAGGTTATGGCAAGCGGCTAATGCTAAAGCGGATATGAGGAATTCCGGCCTATTTGGATGGGTTTTCGCGGCGCTTATCTTGCCGATGGCAATCTCGACCTTCATCGCGCTTCTCGAAGCGCTAGCCGCGTTCTTCCTGCTCGACAACCGATCCGGACACATCATTTCCCGTAATGCTTTACTGCACCATCAGCGTAACACTGGCGGTTTGCTGCTGAGAGCCGCTCGTGGCTACTACGGTGAATGTCGATGTTGTAACCTGTGCTGTACCTTGAGGAGAAATCGTAGCCCCCCCGCATCCGCTGCAGAAGCCCAATGTGAGGAGCGCAACAAGAACCATCAGCACCTGTAAGCCACGCCTTTTCTTCCAACTAAGGCAACAGAAGGCAATCGCCAGAGCTGATCCCGGAAACCATGGACTGGAGTTGCGGTGCAAAGCTGAGGCCGTCGCCGAGGTGCTTACTGTAAGAGTCGTTGAGGCGGTCGCTCCAGAAGGTGTAACAGTCGGCGGAACAAAGCTGCACGATGCTCCTGAAGGTAAGCCTGTGCAGCTAAATGAAACTGCCGAGGAGAATGAATTCTGCGGCGTGACCAGGACTGATGCCGCACCACTTTGGCCGGTAGTCACATTCAGGGTAGTCGGAGAGACTGTAATGCTGAAGGTAGGGAGGGAGGTCGACGCGATGGTGTAGGCTGCTGAACCCACTGCGCTCGTGGAATAGCCGCTTGCCGTCGCGATCGCCTCCAGGGTTTCCGTGGCCGAGACTGTCACTGGGCCCGAGTAGACCGGTGAGCTGGTCGTCGGCGCGGTTCCATTGGTTGTGTAGTAGAGAGTCGCGCCGGTCGTCGCCGAGCTGATGGTTACCGTCTGCGCTGAAGTGTATGTCCCTGCTGCCGGGCTGAAGGTCGGCGTAGCAGCAGCGGTAGCAGAAGCATTGATGGTATAGACTGCCGAACCAACCGCACTATTTGCGTACCCGCTGGCCACCGCGATCGCTTCAACCGTCTCGGAAGCAGACACGGTAATTGTTCCCGAGTAGACCGTCGAGCTCGTTGTCGGCGCGGTTCCATTGGATGTGTAGTAGATAGTCGCGCCGGTCGTCGCCGAGCTGATGGTCACCGTCTGCGCTGAAGTGTATGTCCCTGCCGCCGGGCTGAAGGTCGGCGTACCTGCGGCAGCAACACTGATCATATAGACTGCCGAGCCGACCGCACTATTTGAGTACCCGCTCGCGACCGCGATCGCCTCTATCGTCTCGGACGTAGACACGGTGATCGGTCCCGAGTAGACTGTCGAGTTCGTTGTTGGAGTGGCTCCGTTGGTCGTGTAGTAGATAGTTGCGCCGGTCGTCGCTGAGCTGATGGTCACCGTCTGCGCTGAAGTATAGGTCCCTGCTGCCGCGTTGAAGGTAGGCGTGGCCGCCGCGGCATCGACTACTGTGACAGCGGCTTGCCCTTGGATGGTTCCGCTGGTGGCAACAATACTCGCGCTGCCAACCGCGACGCCAGTCACCAATCCCGTGCTGTTGACTCCCGCTACACCCGGCGCGTTGGAAGTCCAGGACACAGTCGTTGTGCAGCTCACGCTGGCCCCGTCTGCGTAGTTGCAGGTCGCCGTATACTGCTGGGTCGCTCCAATTGCCACAGAAGAGGTTGAGGTCGTCACGGTGATGCTTGCCAGGGTAGTTGTGCCGGGTGTAATCGTGATATTGCCCGTATTCGGCGCTGAGAACTCCAACACACCCGCCGTATCGGTGGAAGCGCTGGAGGGCGCTCCAGCTCCGCTAATCGTATAGGAAGTGTTCGGCGTCAGATCGGAAACATACTGCGTCGCTGCTTCAGCAGGATAGGTGACGGTGGTGAGCGTCCCAGGCCACGTCCGCATGAACATCACCTGCGAGGAGCCGACGACCGCACCATCGAAGATATTTCCATTTCCACTGGCGGACTGAACAAGCACGGGTGTGTCCGGCGAGAAGGAAGACTCTCCCCATTGCAAGACACTAAGGAACTGAGCGCTCAACGGTGTTCCGGCGCTCACTTCCAGTGTGGAGTAGGGTTCCCAATCCGCCGATTGATCAACACCGCCAGCCGTCAGTGCGGAATCTGATAGAACCGCACCGGCAGGCAGAAGCGTCGTAAAGTAGGCCTCCTGCGTTGCCGAGCGTGTGGGCCATCTTGCGGTATTCGAAGCGATGGTCGCGGCGCCGGTTGTATTCAGGTATACCGCTTTTGCCAGAGCGCTCTTCGTGACTGCCCGGTCGTAGAACACAACCTGGTTTGTACCACGCAGGTAGATTAGCGACCTCGATGCGGCGGTAACACTGTCGTAGCTGGGTACGCTGTTTGGGGTACTCGAATCCCACCAACCATTGTAGAGATTCGTTTCATCTACAATGTCAGCAGCATACGCTGGAAGTTCTGAATGGTTCAGCGTGGCCAGCTCGGCCTGCTGGGCGTGCCACCACTCACCACCCTGCGACGCCGCATAGGTCCACGGAGCGGTTGCTGCCGATCCGCTCTGCGCGCTCATGATCGATAGTTGATTGCTCTGCGTGGCCGATGCCATAAGTGAGTTATAGTCAGTAAATTCTGTCCGGCCTTTGGTGATGTATTCATTGTTCGAGAACACGTCAAAACGCCCGCACGTTGTGTCCTCGTGGTCGATCATCGTGTTGCCGCAGTAATAGGAAAACAGAGTCGGATTGGTCCAGCCTGATCTGACCATTTGATGCTGGTTAAAACTTCCGTTGTATAGGTCAGTCGGTAGCGACGGGCGCGGATCGGAAGGAAGAGTAGAAACCGGATCACCCGCGGGAAGTGAGAAGAACAGGTCCTGTGCCAGGTTTTGTGCGTAGGCCGTCTGAAGCTGGTAGTCGAATCCGCAGTTGCTCAGGCAGCCACCAGACGTACCTAACGGACCGCCGAAGGCCATGTTGTACATGCCCCACTCGAGAGCGTTTGTCCTATCCGTGCGGCCTGTCATAGTGTCGAAACTCAGCATCGCTGCCTCGCTCCAGAAATCGGCGGGCATATGATAATAGGTGTTCGAGTCGCCTGTGGTCAGGAAACTATACGAAGGTGCTCCGTTACCTATTCCCCCATTATTGAGCGCGTAGCCGGTTAGGAACTCCAGGTCGCTCACGTACTTCATGTCCCACCAGGAAGACGTTCCAAGCGATACCTGCGGCCCGTATTTAGTCGGATCGTTGTATCCCGTCGTGTAGAGGATGTTGAGCGCATAACGCAGCCGATACATCGAGTACTGATACCAGCTTCCCTCGCTCGACTCGCCCTGGCGTCCGTCACCGAAGCATGGATGGTACGTCCCGCTCGTGTACTGGCAGGTTGGCTGCGTCGGAAGGTTCCCGTCGTAGGCTGCCTGGTATGCCTGCCAGCTAACATTCGGGTCCTCAAGGTGAGCCCAGTCAAGGTAGAGCATTGCCCCGTCGAAGTAGTTGAAGTAGGCGTGCAGGGAACCGGCCGACCAGTCAGGGCAAATCTCGTACCGCGAGGCCGAGCAGGTGTTGGTAAGTGGGGGGTCGTCTGTAGTGTCGTCGTCGAAGGTCAAGGATAGCGCGGCAAGATAGAGCAGCCGACTCTCCGTGTAGTTGTTCCCCAGATTGCGTATGCCGTTGATGTCGCTGTACCCGCTGGCGGCCCCGTTGACAATGAACTCTGAGGAACTGTTATACGGTCCGGCGGGGGCCACGGCGCCATAAATGCCCTCGTCGTAGGAGCCGGAACTGGTGAGCGCATTCTGAAGCATGAAAGCGGCGTACTGATGCGCCAGCGTTAGATCAGTAGGGCTCAGGTAGTTGCCTGCCATCAGCCAATCAGTCGTGACGGAGAGGGGAAGAGACTCATCGGACCATTCATTCCCTCGGATGTTCATGTTACCGTCCACCATCTGCTGCATCACGTAGGTCCATACGTCTCTTGCCGCACAGCCCCACTGGTTTCGCAATGCCGCAGTCGGAGCTATCATGGACAACAACGCGAAGGAATTCGCATCAACTTCCACATAATTACCGGTTTCGTTGCTTGATGGCCCCGATCCTCCGGTGCAGGTTTTGGTTGATGCGTTCCACGTAGAAAACTTCCAGATAGACGAGTCCGGGGTATACATGTTCGTCGTGGTGTAATTCACGATTGCCTGATAGATGACATTCCCTGAAGTAGCCTTCGCCTGCAGCCCGGGGAGCATCGCTGCGGTGAACAGCAACCGCGGGTGGCCGGTCGTTACAGTCGGCGAAGCTGTAATGTTGATGGTGCTTGTCGCAGCGACTGAGCCGTCCGCATTGCTCGTCGCGGTTACGTGGTAGGTTCCTTTGTCGGTTGTGTAAAGAGCAATCGTACAGGGCTCATTTGCCACGCACGGATTGGTGCCGACAAGAGTTCCGCCGTCCGCCGTCCATGTGACGGTCTTGTCGTTCACACCCGCTACAACAGCGGTTACCGTCTGGTAACTGCCGCTGGGAGCTATCGCTGTCGTCGGGTAAAGATAGAGTGTCTGCGCCAGTACAGGCATCGGCAACAGAAGGCTGAGCAGCAGCAACCGCTTCTTAAGCTTAGGAGTCCTTCTGGTCTCCTGTGCACAAATCAAATCGTTCATGAGGAATTCCATTCTGCCAAGAAAGGTTGCCATGGCAACGGGAACCCAAAATCCAACAAGGAAACACCAGGAGCCCTTTAGTCTCTCTTGTCATTAGATCATCATTCGAATGCGCTACGGACTGCCACATAAGAATATTGACGTCCAGAGACAGAACTTTCGAATGAAATGGACAAAAAATAGACACGAGCCGGGTCGAATCGCTTCCCCACAGGGCCCCGTACAGACAACTATCGGAGGTACTTCTTAAGCATGTTACCTGAATCCCGGTGACTTCGCGTGACAATAGTCACACCGTTTGGCGGGAAAGATGTGATTTAAGTAATGACTCTATAGTGGCAGTCCGGAAGAGAGAAATCCGTCTTCCCCGCAACCATTTAGGTCATAGGCTATCCCAAAAATCATCCGAGTGCGGGACCGAGCGCCTATGCGCCCCTTGATTTTGGGATTCGCGTCGCCAACCTGGCAAGTTGAGCAGGCCCGGTCCGCAGGCGTATGAGTGATGCAGACCTACAGCGGTAAACTGTCGAGGATCCAGAAGCATTTTACCCTTACTGAGCTTGGAAACTGTCGTTGCTGATCATTTCGCTCGATACCTTAACGGGCTCGAAGTCTCCTAAAGTGATATTAGTCAGGCAAGAAAGATCGGTGTCGTTCCAACGAGCGTCGGGAGTGCCAATTAGGCCGCCCGTATTGCCATTATCGGCCAGGATGATTCCGTAATCGCGCATGGCTGTAATGATGATGTTTGCCTGTGGGCTCGTAGCTGCGCAAGCCGAGGTGGCCACAGACTGATCGCGTAAGTTCCCGGTGGAAGTTCGGGGATTTCATAGGTTCCTTCGCGAGACGTGATCGTCACACGGCGCAGACCTGTATCGGGCATCAAGGCCTCGATGTGAACGCCTGGAATCAGTTTGCCGGCCGGTACGACTTTCGTTTTATCGAGCCGTGGCGGCCGATGTGCTCGGTTCTCGTGCCGCCACGCTGCAATCGGCTACTTCTGAAGAAACCCAAGAAGCTCATGATTGATGACGTCTGCATGTGTAGTGCAGAGCCCGTGAGGAGCACCGGCGATTACTTTCAAGGTCGCATTCTTCACGATCTTTGCGCTCAATCTTCCTGAGTCATCGATGGGCACGATCTGATCGGCATCTCCCTGCATCACCAGCGTCGGGACCTCGATCATCTTGAGATCCTCAGTTTGGTCCGTCTCCGAGAAGGCCTTGATGCAATCGTAGGCACCCACAATCGACATCTGCATTCCGAGCAACCAGAATGCGTCCCGCGCGCCTTCTGAAACCTTCGCTTCGGGTTTGTTATATCCATAAAACGGGAGACTCAGGTCGCGAAAGAACTGAGATCGGTCCTTGGCAACACCCGCACGAAGACCGTCGAAAACCGACATGGGAAGCCCCCCGGGATTCTTGTCGGTCTTGAGCATCAGCGGCGGAACAGCGGCAATGAGCACCACCTTCGCCACTCGCTTCTGACCGTGGCGCGCAATGTATCGGACGACCTCGCCCCCGCCTGTAGAGTGGCCGACCATGGTCGCATCCTTCAAATCGAGATGGTTCATCAGTTCGGCGAGATCGTCGGCGTATTGGTCCATGTTGTTGCCTTGCCAGGTCTGGCCAGAGCGGCCATGGCCTCTGCGATCATGGGCAATGACGCGATAGCCTTTTTGTCCGAGAAAAAGCATTTGAGGGTCCCACGCGTCGGCGCTCAGCGGCCATCCATGCGAGAAGGTAACGACTGGTCCGGTTCCCCAGTCCTTGTAGTAGATGGAGGTGCCGTCTTTCGTCGTGAATGTGTTCATGCGTTTTCTCCTTTGATTGCGATTCTGTCGAGTGACTTCGCTTCCGGGAGCGCCTTGTATGCAGACACAATGGACATGCTTTCTGGCAAGTTCGCTCAGGGAGATCGCTCATGGTGCGGGATTGTCTTCGCTTGTTCCGACTCGAATGAGGGTCGCGAGCCGCGATTGCATTGGACAGGCCAAGCATACACCGGTAGATGCACTGGTCGTGGCTCGTCTCAAGATCTAGAGACCGAGATCGGACAATCCGGGGTGATCGTCCGGTCGGCGACCGAGCGGCCAGAAGTACTTCCGCTCAGACTCCTTGATGGGAAGGTCATTGATGCAGGCGTATCGGTGATGCATGAGACCACTGGCGTCGAATTCCCAATTTTCATTTCCATAGGACCGGTACCACTGGCCCGCTGCGTCATGCGATTCGTAGGCGAAACGCACCGCGATGCGATCTCCGTCAAAAGCCCACAACTCCTTAATGAGGCGATAATCCAACTCCTTTTCCCACTTGCGGGTTAAAAAGGCCACGATCGCCTCCCTGCCCGTGACGAACTCGGAACGGTTTCGCCATACGCTATCAACCGTGTACACGTGCGAGACCCTCACCGGGTCGCGCGAGTTCCAGCCATCTTCGGCGGCTCGAACGACGCGTGCCGCCGATTCGCGGGTATATGGAGGAACAATTGGCGTGGGGGAAGGCATTCTAGATACTCCTTTCATGATTGGAATGATCCAGAGGTGTGTGCCGTAATGGGGGAAGTTCGAGAACCCGGCCCAGGGTCGTAAAGTACCACATTTCGATCTGCGTTGGCGAACATCTCACATTGCCTTGAGAGCCGATGGGCGGCACAACAGAATGGAAGTTGCTGGCCCTGCTTCGAAGCTGGTGCTAAGATTTCCGTGTGGACGAGGATCCGCGAGCGTTTTCGCCGGAGCAAGGATGTACAGCTCCAATCCACCTCTCGGGCGGCTATTGTCCCCGATTCTGCCGTACGGAGTTGCTGTCCTCTCGACGGGGGTTGCACTGCTCCTCACCCTTTGGCCGCCATTGCACCTGAATGCTGCTCCGGCATCGTTGCTTCTATGCTCCGTGATCCTCAGTTCCTGGTTCGGACGAGTCGGTCCCGGCGTTCTGGCTGCAGGGCTCTCTGCCATCGCGTTCTACTACACCTTCCTTCCCCCGCTCTATGCGTTCACTGCGAAACCCGCGCAGATGCCGCGGCTCGGCGCTTTTCTTCTGGCAGCTCTGTTTGTTGGTTCGCTCGGTGTGACACAACGCCGGGCCCTGCAATCGCTTCGTAAAGCCCGCCACCAGTTGAACGAAGCCGTCCAAAAACTCAAGAGTACGAACGAAGCGCTCACGAAGAGCGAAGCATATTTGCTCGAAGCGCAGAGACTATGCCATATGGGGAGCTTTGGTTGGGATGTTTCGACCGGGAAACTTTTCTGGTCAGAGGAGACCTTTCGGATCTTCGGGTACGATCGCGTGTTCACCCCAACACTGCGGATTGCGCTTGAGCGAATCCATCCTGCGGACTTGCAGTTCGTTCGCGAGGCGTTCGAAAACGCAGCTCACGATAAAGGTCTCGATGTTGAGCATCGCCTGGTGATGCCGGGCGGTTCAGTGAAAAGGGTTCACGTTCTCGGTCGTGCCCTGAGCCCTGGGACCGCCAAGTTGGAATTCGTGGGTGCGGTAATGGACATCACCACGAATCAGGATGCGCTGGAGGAAATTCGCGCACTGCGAGACCAGTTGTGCAAAGAGAATCTGGCCCTTCGCGAAGAGATAGATAGCGCCAGGATGTTCGAAGAGATCGTCGGCTCGTCCCCTGCATTGCAGACTGTTCTGTCGCGGGTTGCCAAAGTGGCGCGTACGGATTGCACGGTGCTTATCACCGGAGAGACGGGAACGGGAAAGGAACTCATCGCGCGAGCGATCCACAAAAGGTCGCAGCGGAGCTCGCGCGCATTTGTAAGCGTAAATTGCGCCGCGATCCCCCGCGACTTGATTGCCTCCGAACTCTTCGGCCATGAGAAGGGGGCTTTCACGGGCGCAACGCAACGACGGCTCGGCCGTTTCGAATCTGCGGAAGGCGGCACGATTTTCCTGGACGAAATTGGAGAACTGCCCGCGGAGATGCAGATCGCGTTGCTGCGGGTGCTCCAGGAACGCGAATTCCAGCGTGTAGGCGGCAATGAATCCTTCAAGGTCGACGTGCGGGTGGTCGCCGCCACAAATCGGGACTTGCAATCCGCTCTTGCCGAGGGCAGATTTCGCGAGGATTTGTTCTATCGATTCAACGTGTTCCCCATCGCGGTTCCTCCGCTGCGGGAGCGCAAGGAAGACATCCCCTTGCTGGTGCAGTACTTTGTCGATCGCTATGCCAGCAAAGCTGGAAAAAGCATAACCTCCATCGGCAAGAGGGATATGGAACTTTTGCAGTCGTATGCATGGCCGGGTAACATTCGTGAGCTGCAGAATGTGATTGAACGGTCTGTGGTGGTCAGCGATTCGGACAGCCTTTCGGTTGATGGAGGCTGGCTTGCCCGGCCGACTTCCCTGGCCGACGGCGCAACTCCGCCGCTGACAGAAATGCTGGCAGCCCAGGGGCGCGAGATGATTGAGGCCGCACTCTCCGAAAGCAACGGCCGCGTTTCGGGTCCCCGCGGAGCGGCAGCAAAGCTCGGGATTCCGCAGTCGACACTTGATTCCAAAATCAAGGCCCTGAAGATCGACAAGCTGCGCTTCCGCAGGAGCTGAATCTCCGCGTCGACTCCTGCCGCGAGGCGTTATCCCGAGATTTCGGATTTTTTGGAGTTCTCGTGAACCCATCGCGGGAATAAGCCTCGAACTTTCATCCGATTAACTCTTGGCAACCGCTTTGCAACGGCACAGGTTGAGCTGCTATGGGCGGAGACGCCCGAGAGCGACGCACGACCATGGCGGCGAAATAGGCATCTGAGGACTCTAAGGAGCATCGGCCCCTGGAGCGCCTAACGTGGTAGCCACAGATGAAAGGAGACCTCGTAATGACAGCACGCTCTTCGACCAACCATCCTGATGTCCTTCTTATCGGCGCCGGCGTTATGAGCGCGACACTCGCGGTGCTGTTGAAGGAACTCGATCCGGGTTTGAAGATTGAACTGCACGAGGTTTTGGGTAGCGCGGCCCAGGAGAGTTCGAACGCGTGGAACAATGCGGGCACCGGTCACGCGGCTCTCTGCGAGTTGAACTACACCCCGGAGAGAAGCGACGGCACGATCGACGTCTCGAAAGCATTGCAGGTCAATACGGAGTTCGATTTGTCTCGTCAATTCTGGTCCTACCTGGTGAAAAAAGGGGCCATCAAGGACCCGCAGTCATTCATCCACGCCGTCCCGCATATGAGTTTCGTGCGCGGAGCCGACGACCGCAGGTTCCTGAAGAAACGCTACCAGGCACTGACGGCGCACCACCTTTACTACGGAATGGAGTATTCCGAGGACACAAAACAGATCAATGAGTGGGTTCCCCTGGTAATGGAGGGGCGCGATCCAAAGGACGTCGTGACTGCGACTCGCATGGCGACGGGTACGGATGTGGATTACGGCGCCCTCACCGATCAACTACTCGCCTCTGTCATGGGCAAGGAAGGATTCTCCATCCAGTTCAATAGCCGAGTGCTGGACCTGAGCCGCGATGGGGAACTGTGGCGTGCGGTTATCAGGGACGAGAAGACCGGGCAACATCGGGACATGCGGGCTAAATTTGTTTTTATCGGTGCGGGCGGTGGATCGTTGCCCCTGCTGCAAAAATCCGGCATCCCCGAAAGCCGTGGCTGTGCTGGGTTCCCGGTAAGCGGCGTGTGGCTGCGCTCTGACAATCCAAAGACTGCTTCACGTCACCACGCCAAGGTCTACGGAAAAGCGGGTACAGGGTCACCGCCCATGTCTGTGCCCCATCTTGACCTGCGGCATATCGAGGGAAATTTGTCTCTGCTCTTCGGACCTTATGCGGGGTTCTCGACGAGGTTTCTGAAGCACGGCTCGTATCTCGATCTCTTCAGCTCTATCGATCCTGAAAATCTGCTGCCGCTGCTGGCCGTGGGCAAGGACAATTTCAGTCTCGAAAAGTACCTGGTAGGGCAGGTGCTGGAGTCATCCGAGGAGCGGTTTGCAGCCTTGCGCGAGTTCTATCCGAACGTAAAGGAGACCGACTGGAGGGTCGAGGTAGCGGGACAGCGCGTGCAGATTATCAAGAAGGACCCAGTGCACGGCGGGATTCTGCAGTTTGGCACCGAGCTTGTAGTGGCTTCGGACCGTTCGATCGTGGCAATGCTGGGCGCCTCGCCCGGTGCGTCCACTGCCGTGTGGATCATGGTGAACATTCTTGAGCGCGCCTTTGGCGACAAGCTGAAAGCGGACCCGTGGCTGAGCAAGCTGCGGGAAATGATTCCTTCGTACGGTCATTCCCTCGCCGATGATGTGGCTTTGTGTGACCGGATCCGGGCGGAAACGGCCGCCGTGTTGAAGATCGACAACATCGTTCCAGCCGCCGCAAAAGCCGTAGCGTAGTTCTCGAAGTTGCCGAAGGAGAAAACAATGATCCGAGCTTATCGCCTCTACACCGGTCCCGACGGGAATTCGCACGTGACGAAAGGCAGCGTCGATGGGAATCAGTTGGTCGACGCGCAGTCCATCCTTTTCAAGGAAACGCCGGCCCATTCGTCGTTCGACTGGCACAATGATCCCATTCCTCAATACGTCATCACCCTGGCCGGTGTTCTTGAATTCACAACGGTTGGTGGCGAAAAATTCACTATTCATCCCGGCGATGTGTTGGTAGCCGAGGACCACGTTGGCTCAGGCCATAAGTGGCGGCTGGTCAACGATGAACCCTGGAAGAGGGCTTACGTCGTCTTCAAGAATGCCGCCGACACTCATTTCGTCGCCGATCCGCAATGAGGTTCGAGGGAGAAATGCAATGAACGACGTGCGGCAGGAAACCGACAGCTTGGGCGTAGTGGAAGTACCTGCGGACAAGCTCTGGGGCGCCCAGACCGAGCGCTCGCTGCAGCATTTCAATATCGGAACGTCGCTGATGCCCCGGCAGATGATTACCGCCTATGCTGTTTTGAAGAAAGCCGCTGCCATCTCAAACCATGATGCAAAGCGGCTGAACGACCAGCAATACGAGTTGATCGTGCAGGTGTGCGACGAACTTGTGGCGGGCCAGCATTGGGATATGTTTCCGGTGCACGTGTGGATGACCGGTAGCGGCACGCAATTCAACATGAACGTGAATGAGGTGATCTCCAACCGCTGCTCCCAGATTGCGGGCACGCCACTGGGGAGCAAGACGCCGGTGCACCCCAACGATCACGTCAACATGGCGCAGTCCTCGAATGATACGTTTCCCTCGGCGATGTACATCGCCGCCGCAGGCAACACCAGGCAACGGCTGATGCCGGCAGTGACAGAACTGCGCAATGCCATGAATCAGAGGGCGGAGGAATGGAAGGACATTGTCAAAATCGGGCGCACACACATGCAGGATGCCACGCCGCTGACATTGGGCCAGGAATGGTCGGGTTACGTGGGTATGCTGACGGACGATCTGGAACGGATCGAGAGCGCCCTTCCGGGAGTGTACCGGCTGGCGCTGGGCGGCACCGCGGTGGGCACCGGCCTGAACTCAGCTCCTGGATTTGCTGAAGCGGCCGCCTCCGAAATCGCACGTCTCACCGGCTTGCCGTTTGTGACCGCACCAAACAAGTTCGTTGTGCAAGGCGCACACGACGCCTTGGTACACCTTTCCGGAACGCTGCGCACGCTGGCCGTTTCTCTTTACAAAATTGCGAACGACGTTCGCCTGATGTCCTGCGGACCTCGTGCCGGTTTTGCGGAATTGATCATTCCCGCCAACGAGCCGGGCTCGTCCATCATGCCGGGCAAGGTGAACCCGACGCAATGTGAAGCGTTGGCGATGATTGCCGTGCAGGTCGTGTCGCACGACGTCGCCGTAGGTTTCGGCGGTGCGGGCGGGTATCTCGAAATGAACGTGTACAAGCCGCTCATGATCCTGAATGTGCTGAACTCTATCGTTATCCTGGCCGATGGCTGCACCAACTTCCGCAAGTTTCTGGTGGAAGGCACCAAACCTAATTTGACCAAGATTCAGGAATATGTCGACCGTTCGCTGATGCTGGTGACCGCGCTGGCGCCGGTGATCGGCTATGACAGGGCATCGAAGATCGCTCACTATGCCCTCGACAACGATCTCACATTGAAGGCTGCTGCACTGAAGCTCGGGTTTGTTACCGAAGAGGAGTTCGATCGAATCGTCGATCCACGCAAAATGGTAACGCCTTATGTTGCAACCGCAGCCTGAGCGGTTCATTTTGATGACTGCAAGGTTTACGAAACGAACATTACCCTGAGGTTGCGTTTTCCGATTCTCATCGAAAGGGGTGCGCTATGGCCAAGAGAATAGCTGATCTCCTGGTGGAAGTTCTCGCTGAGGCCGGCGTCCGGAGAATCTACGGCGTTTCCGGCGACTCGCTGAACGGCATCACAGACGCTATCCGCTTGAGAGAGGACATTGAGTGGGTTCATCTGAGGCATGAAGAAGCAGCGGCTTTCGCTGCTGGAGCGGAAGCGCAGCTCACGGGCACGTTGGCGGTGTGCGCCGGCAGCTGCGGCCCGGGAAACCTGCATTTAATCAATGGCCTTTACGATTGTCAGCGCAATCGCGTCCCCGTGCTCGCAATTGCCGCCCAAATTCCAAGTGCTGAAATGGGGAGTGGATATTTTCAGGAGACCCATCCTGAGTATGTCTTTGGCCAATGCAGCCATTACTGTGAGCTGATCTCGCAAACTGAGCAGATGCCGCGCGTGCTTGAGATCGCCATGCAGACTGCACTCTCCCGGCGCGGCGTTGCCGTGGTTGCTATCCCCGGTGATGTGAGCATGCGAGAAGCCATCGAGCAGTTCCCCCGGTCCCATTTTGCTGCGCCGAAGCCGACGGTGTGCCCCTCAGACGAGGAGATCACGATACTCGCGGACCTTCTGAATCGGTCGAAGAAGATAACCATCCTGGGCGGCGCGGGTTGTGCTGGAGCGCATGCCGAGCTGATCGAGCTCGCAGGCAAACTGCAGGCGCCCATTGTCCACGCGTTGCGTGGGAAGGAATTCATTGAGTACGACAATCCGTTTGACGTGGGCATGACAGGTCTGCTTGGGTTCTCTTCCGGTTATCACGCCATGATGAACTGCGATGTGTTGTTGATGATTGGCACGGATTTTCCCTATCGGCCTTTCTATCCAAAGGACGCCACCATCGTGCAGATCGATCTTCGCGGTGAACAGATCGGACGCCGCACCAAAGTAGACTTTGGCTTTGTGGGAGATACAAAGACCACATTGCAAGCGCTGTTGCCAAAGCTGGAGCAGAACAAAGATGAAGCACACTTGAAGATTTCACTCGAGCATTATCGGAACGCGCGCAAAGGACTAGACGAACTGGCGACGGCGAATTCCGGCAGTCAACCCATCCACTCTCAGTATGTCGCGCGCGTGCTCAATCAACTTGCAGCCGAGGACGCGATTTTCACCTGTGACGTAGGAACTCCGACCATCTGGGCGGCGCGCTATCTAACCATGAACGGCAAACGCAGGCTGCTAGGTTCCTTCACACACGGGTCAATGGCCAATGCGCTGCCCCAGGCCATCGGCGCGCAGATCAGTCACCCTGGCCGCCAGGTGATCGCGATGTCGGGCGACGGTGGTTTCGCGATGCTGATGGGAGAGCTGCTCACCCTGAGGCAGCAGGCATTGCCAGTGAAGCTAATCGTGTTCAGGAACGACGCGTTGGCGTTTGTCGAACTGGAAATGAAGGCGGCCGGGATTCTTGATTTCGGAACCAACCTGCGAAATCCGGATTTCACCAAGATCGCAGAGGGAGCGGGACTTCTCGGACTCAGAGCGGAGACTCCAGACCAGGTAGAGACCGCGCTTACGGAGGCTCTCGAGTATGACGGTCCCGCATTGGTGGAAGTCCCTGTCTCACGTCAGGAACTCTCGATGCCGCCTACGATCACGTTGGATGAAGCGAAGGGATTCAGCCTTTTCATGCTAAAAGCAGTTCTTAACGGGCGCGGAGACGAAGTTATCGATTTGGCGCGAGTCAATCTGTTCCGCTAGCCCTCGTCGTCGCTGAGCAACTGCAGGTCATAGCTGTGGCGATCGCCAAGATCGGGAAAAGGAGGGCGAAGTCCTTCACTGACAAGTACAACAATGCGCTCACAACTCCTCCGCCGAGATAAACGAGCCAAGCTAGTCCGAACAGGACTCGCCCGTCGCTCGATAGCAGCGGGCTTTCCGGTTTCGAGCGGGTTCCCAACCTCCGGACAAATAGCCACCGGGTGAGATCGGTCGAGAATTTACTGAGCGCGCCCGTGATGTAGGTGGTCGCCGGGCTTCCATGAATGCTCAGGACGGCGGCGCTCTGAATGCCCATGGCAACCGCGGCGAGAGCAACCAGGAACGCGGTCATCTGCCAGCCTGGGCTTGGCGCGAAGTGCCAGCAGACGAACAGAACTCCAAGAGAAATGAGCTCGACACCCAATGCCCGCCTGATCGGAGCCAATGCCGATTCAGACTTTCGTTCAAGGATCGCGACTTCACCCGCAATGGACCCGGCGATGAACGCAGCGACGGACACCGCCGAGTAAAAGCCTACTGAGAATCGGCCTTGGCCCAATGCTACAGCGAGTAAAACGGTATTGCCCGTCTGCGCCCCCGCCAGGACCTGAAAACTCGAAATGAGGATCGCGTCCACCCCGCCACCAGCAACTGACAACAACAGGATCATCAAATTGTGGCGAACGGAGCGTTTTGCCATTTGCGTTGTGCTCATATGTGCTGGCCGCCGTGCGGTTAGGAGCGGCTGGGAGTGGACGCCAAGGTCCAGCAACCGGCCGCTCTGCACCGCGACGCTGCAGGCGGTCACCGCCTACCACCGCCCCACGTGTGCACCGTCGTCCACGTGCAGAACCTCCCCGGTTACGTGGCTGGCTTCTGTGAGATAAACGACAGCGTCCGCGATGTCCGTCGATTGCGAAAAAGTGCCCATCGGTGCGCGCGAATTCGGCGCGTCCTTCTTGAGGTCTTTGTGCAAAGGCGTGTCGACAACGCCCGGCGCGACCGCATTGAAGCGAATCTTGTGTTTCGCGTATTCGTTGGCAAGGCTGAGGGTGATCGCGTTGAGTCCGCCTTTGGTCATCATCGGGATCGAAGCCGGACTGTCTGTCATGGGGTTATCGGCCAGCGCTGCCGTAATTGTGGTCACGCTGCCGCCGGTTCCCTGCGACAGCATCCTCTTGACTGCAGGCTGCGTGATGAGAATAAACCCTTCAAGGTTTATGGATACGAACGCGCGGAATTCAACGGCGGTGTAGTCAGTGAACGGCTTAGCTGAGAATATGCCCGCATTATTAACAACGTGGTCAATTGATCCAAACCTGTCGATCGCTGTCTGCGTAACCTTCTCGGCCGTCGCCGCCTCTCTAATGTCTCCGTCAACGAGCGCCAGGTTCGGCAACGGAGCATATCCGGTTTTCGAAACCTGGCGCGCGGTTGCAACAACGTTATAATGACGATCCAAAAATGCGTGAACGATGGCAGCGCCGATGCCTTGCGAAGCTCCGGTTACGATCACGGTTTTGTTAATTGCCATGCGCACTCCTTTTCGCATTTGGCCGCGCATATCCGATCTGAAGGGCCGCGCTGAAGCACTTTAGCCTGAAGCACAGGCGCATATCTATTAGACGATGGTGTCGGTCGATACCTTGGTATAACCAAAGCGGCAACTGCGATCTGGATCGATACACCGCGTGCCTGACGCTGTAGCAAGAGAAAAGAGATTGTGAAGTTGAGCGTAGCCCACGCAGGCATCCATAACCGTGTCGCCTAAAAGTCAAGATTCAGACGCTAAGAACCGGAAAAGGGGATTCTCGCACCATGGCGTACGTCAGGTCCCGCAGTCGGCCCTCAGCGCCGGTTCTAGGACTTCTTCCAATGATGAGTGCGTCGGCGTCTGACTGCCTGGCAGCTTCCAACAGCGCCTCCTTGACAGGGCCGACGGCAATCCGAATCGGCGCCCGGGAACCAACTTTCTTCTGGAGGTCCTCGATCCGCTCACGCACCTGCTTGCTTTCCTCCGAGTGGATTTGGTCTTCCAGATCCAACTGTATGGACAATCCGGGTGCGGTGGCCTGAATGGCGTGAATGATCCGCAGGTTAGCGCTCGCCTCCTGTGAGGCTTGATGTGCATAGCGGAGCACCCTTTCTGAATCTTCACCCACGCCAAGCGCGCACAGCCATTCGCGATGATCCAAAGGCCGCGGCGAGATGGTGCTGGCGTGCTTGCTGGTAAGAACTGGACAATCCGCATCGTCGAGTACTTTGGCAGCGGTTGATCCCAACAGCATTCGCCGGAAGTCGCCCGCGTGCGTTGGGATGATGATGAAGTCGAAGTGTTTTCTGGCGGTATCAACAATCTGTCTCGCGGGGTCCCCTGCTGCGAGGATTCTCGGATAGTTGGCGATAGGGAATTCCACGTGGAGGAATGAATCTAATCTCGTACGAGCGATCTGCAAATGTTCATCGGCGATCTCCGCCCGTGTCCGCATATAGAGTTCCAATCCGCTGTGGCTGGCGGGATCGAACACGTGAATCAGCGATACCCTGGCACTGAATATCGATGCTGCCCTCTTTACGTAAGGTGCCATCGCGATACACGACGGCGAGAAGTTCACCGGGAAGAGGATGTTTGTGATGATCGCCACGTGTGCCTTTTCGGTCAGAGCGGGAAATTCTATCCTCTCCGAATTAGAGGTGTGCGAACCCGATGGGAGTTGCAGACAGGTTCCAGTGGGTATTGACGGAGGGAAAGTTCCGCCAGAAACCGCTTGACAGGCATAAGCTGGTGGTCTGACCATGTTGGTTTCGGCGGCGGTTGATGCGACGGTTGCGGCCAATTTTGCGGCGCGCAGCCAGCTTACTGTTCTTCTCCTCCGCACCCCTTTCACGCATTACAAGCTCACGGAGGAATCGGTATGGTCACGCAGGAGAGCAATCGCAGGGATTTTCTGAAAACAACCGGCGCGGCCGTGGCCGCTACTGCCTTCTCCATGGGCGCGCGCAGCTATGGGGCGATTCGCGGCGCCAACGATCGCGTCAACGTGGGCATTGTAGGCTGCGGCGACCGCATGAAGCAGGGCGATCTGCCGGCCTTCTTCGCTAGCGCCAAGGAACTGAACTTCCAGATTGTGGCCGTTTCCGACATTTGGAATCGTCGCCGCGAAGAGGGCGCCGCCTTCATCCAGAAGATGGCCGGGACGTCCGATCCGGTCGATCCGGTGCGCAACAACCAGGAGCTCTATGCACGCAAGGATGTGGATGCCGTGATCATTGCCACGGCCGACTTTCAGCACGCGCAGCACGGCATTGAAGCCGTTGAGGCGGGGCGCGATGCCTACGTCGAGAAGCCCACCGCCCACACCATGGAAGACGCGCGCGAAATTCTGGCGGCTGTGAAGAAGTCGGGGCGTATTGTGCAGATCGGCACCCAGCGCCGGTCGACTCCCAGTTACATCAAGGCCGCGGAGTACATCAAGTCGGGCCAATTCGGCGACATCGTGATGGTGGAGATGACCTGGAACGTGAACCAGCCGGGGCGCTGGCGCCGGCCCGATGTGGTGCCGATGCTGAAAGAAGAAGACACGGACTGGAAGCGTTATCTGCTCAATCGCCCCTATGAGCCATTCGACGCGCGCAAGTATCTTGAGTTCCGGCTCTTCTGGCCGTATTCGTCGGGCATTCCCGACCAGTGGCTCGTGCACCAGATCGACACCGTGCATTGGTTCGCGGGCCTTCCGCACCCGCGCTCCTGCGTGGCCAATGGCGGGATCTACCTGTGGAAGGATGGGCGCAAGAACTGGGACACCATGACGGCGGTCTTCGACTACGGCCCGCTGGACGATCTCTCGAAGGGCTTCCAGGTGCAGTACACTTCGCGTTTTACCAACTCAGCCGGCGGCGTCAAGGAGCTCTACTACTCGAACGGCGGCATGCTCGACATGTCGAAGCAGACGGTGACGCCCATTGGCGGGTTGAGCGCGAAATCCGCGGCAGAGATGGACATGCAGGCAAACCAGTTGCCGAGTTTCTCGCTGCTCGAAAAAGCTGAGACGGTTTCCACCGATGCGAACACCGGCGTCCACGGCGACCCGGAGACGGCGGCCAACATGCGCAACTGGATGGAGTGTGTGCGCTCGCGCAAAACGCCCAATGCGCCCATCGAGGCAGGCTACGCGCACTCTGTGGCGCTTTGCATGAACATTGCAGCCATCCAGACGGGCGAAAAGGTTACGTTCGACGACAACACGCAGCAGGTGATGGCCGGAGGCAAGGTGTATGCATAGGCGCGCAGCCCTGGTGACGCTTATTTTGATTGGCGCCGGCAGCTTCACTTCTGCCGGCGCACTGTTTGCTGCACCGAGCATGAAAGGAGTGCAGGTGATTCCGAACGTTGCCGAACAGCGCGTGGATATCACCATCGATGGGCAGCCGTTTACGTCCTACATCTGGCCCACGACGCTGAAGAAGCCAGTGTTGTTCCCGATCGTCGACGCAGATGGGCTGACGCTGACGCGCGGCTATCCGCTGGCGCCACACGCGGGCGAACGCACAGACCATCCGCACCACACCGGGCTCTGGTTCAACTACAGCAACGTAAATGGCTACGATTTCTGGAACAACTCGGACGCGATTCCGGCAGCGCGCGCACCAAAGATGGGCACCATCCGCTTCGATCGGATTGTTTCGAGCGCGAGCGGCGCGCATCGCGGCGAATTGGTGACCGCATCCACGTGGATTGATGGAAGCGGCAAGCCGATCATCACGGAGACCACGCGATTTGTTTTCTCAAGCCACAACGGCGTACGGACCATTGACCGCACGGCGACTCTGCGCGCGCTTGACCAGGTTGTCTTCCACGACGACAAAGACGGCCTGCTCGGGCTCCGCGTCGCAACCTGGCTGGAGTCCCAGAATGCGAAGGGTGGAACCTTCACCGATGGCAACGGCCAGATCACCAAAGTGAGCGGCGCTTCGCCGGATGCCTCAGGCGCTTACCTGACCAGCGAGGGCGTGAAGGGCGATGCGGCATGGGGCACGCGCGGACGCTGGTGCGCGCTGACCGGGCAGACCGGAAGCCACGTGGCTACCATCGCGATCTTCGATCACCCCGGCAATCCAGGCTATCCGACTTATTGGCATGCGCGGGGTTACGGATTGTTTGCGGCCAACCCGCTGGGCCGCGACAACTTCGATCCCAAGCAGCCGCCCTTCAACTACACACTGGAAAAGGGACAGTCGGTGACCTTTCGTTATCGCGTTGCTTTTTATCCACGCGCTGCGACAGCTGTAGAGCTGAATAGCGAAGCAGATGTATTTGCGGCGCTGGACAAGTGACAACGACCGCCGCTGCTGTCGAAACACGAATAAAATGGCCGGTCCTCGGCCAAAAAATTCCCTAACCAAAGCGTTGACTCAAAAAGGTTTACCGAAGTATACAAAAAAAGGAAGTTTTCCTTTTTTCTGGCCAATTTTTGGCCGATTTCGACGAGTTCTAGCCAATTCACGCCGGAAGCGTATGGCGCGCAATCTGCCTTTCCATCTTATCTCTGGGCATTTACCTTTGTGTAAACAATGATCAGGTCCGATCGTCCTCCGACGTGGCCAGTTGGACCGAGAAAAGGACCACCATTCATGCCGCCGATTCTCAAAGCACGGATTTGGCTTTTTACCGTTCCTTCTGACCTGCAACGTCCTACCCATGGCTGGCAACCTCCATTCCATCCATGATTCCTCCGTCGGATGTCTACTTCGAATCCAATTAGTGGAGCAGCTTATGTTCGGTAGCAGGATCGAATGCGGCGCCTGTGGCCTTTGCCTTGATCGACGGCGCCTGGGCAGAAGCCGTCAATTCTTCGATCCAATGCCGCATCCGCTGGTAGTGCGACCCCTCCCAGTAGACACGCCGGCAACCTGCGCATTCCCGGTACACCTTGCACCACTCGTTGATCTTTGATGGCACGCGATTGCGGACCTCAGCGATTGAGGTGTCCCTCAGGGGCTGACTGCAGACGATGCATCGCGTAAATGGGCGAAGCGAGCGAGTCAGATCGAAACGGCCCACTACCTCCGCAGCCTGGCGGCGGCTGTCAGTCTCCCGCAGCCAGTAGCCATGCGTCACTGCGGAGTGTTTCAATACGCCGCGGTCGCGCGTGAGCAGAACTCGCCTTTGCCGGCAGGAGATCAGCACCAGCTCCCGGTCGTCGAGGCGATTCAAATAAACGGTGTCGAACCCGAGCATGCGCAGATAACCCGCCAGTCTGCCCAGATGGACATCCAGCACGAACTTCGGTTCCCGCAGCGGTTGCGGCCTGAGGCGCAAGACCGGTGCGATATCGATAGAGTCGAAGACGGGATAAACTGCAACATGATCGCCGTTGTGGATCAGGTGAGAGAAATCCGACGAATCGCCGTTCACAAGGACCAGGTCCACTTCCGTATGCGGCACTCCGAAGCTCTCGATCATGTCTTTCACGGAGGCTGGCACGAAGAATCGCTCCTCCACCACCTGGTATTGGTCGCAGAGCGGAAGATGGTCATTCAATTCGGCATAAAACCGAAAGCTGGCACAAGCTGGTGCCCGCGCCATAGCCTATACCTCAATTTCAGGGTAGCTTCCATCGCGTTGCGTCTACAGCGCGGTGGCCTTGCCATGCCGCGACAGTTTTGGCTGCGTCGTGCTTCTCGGTATCCAGTCTACAGATGCAGAGAATGTCCCATCTCCGTCGACCTTGCAGGCGACGCGAAGGCTCGCAAATGGCCGCAATGGCGATTAACCTGTCACTTTGAGATTCCCAGAGCGGAGCGGAGATTTTAGAACCTAAGGGATCGCCGATGATCGCGGGTCGAGTTGACCCGTCCTTGCTTCCATTACCGGCAGGTGCGCGTATAACTTTGCCCATCAACCTCGCCGACTATTGGGTTCCCAAGGAAAAGTTTTTGAGGGCGTGAGCTTCATTTTGGCGGTTCGCCCCAAACGGGTCTATTGAAGGTGATGACGAATCTCAGCTGGTGCTTTTGGGAATTGGAAACTTGAAGCGATAGGCCGGAGAGATCACAGCAGCCGTGGATCGACCGAGCACACGACCGGTGACCCAATCTGAACTTCGGTGAAGCGCGGATGGTCCGGATTCAGGAGGTAATTGGGTTCTTCAGGAACAATAACGCTGGGCACAGCCAAAACGGGGCTTCTTGCGGCCGCCCACCCAAGCGTCTCCGAGACTCTGGCTCGTAGCCGTGGGCGGTGCAGAATTCCATCCGGCCGGCAGGCTTGAGATGGGCAATTCTTCCAACAGCGTCGTGTCAAACGAAACGGTGTAGACATAGAAAGGCGTGCTGGTTGCCGCGCTTCCGATGCCCGCGCCGCCCTTCACGTGAACCAGGATCTCAAGTATCGAGAGGGAACGATGGGGGGCGGTGTAAACGACCGGAACGCCCCTGCTGTTCCATCTGCCTCCCCAGTCCTTCGCGCCTTGCCCCGAGAACAAGCCGGCGAGGTCCGAGGTCGGACAAGCTGAGTACACTTTCAATGGGTATTGCGAAAGCAGCAGTACCTTTGCCACTGACGATGACGCCGATGACTGCGCCAGTGCGGTCAACCAGTGCCCCTCCGCTGGCACCTTGAGCTACAGGTGCCGTAAATTGCAAAAGACGGAAACCTGAGCCAGCCCCAGGTACTTCATCCGCAGGGCGAACCGCCGAAATGATTCCTTCAGTCGCTGACCAGGTCAGACCGTTCGCATTGGTCACAGCATAGACTGAATCGCCTGGGGCGAGATTCGTTGTGCTACCAGGCGTAAGTGCGGGAAGCGCGCCAGCGGAGATTGACGTCCCGGCGCTCGTCGACGCCTAGCAGTTCTACACGGTCGAAGACATCTCCGTCGGCCATGCGTACCTGAACCTCTAGTGCACCCTTGATTGCGTGCCACGCCGTGAGAATGACGCCGTCCTTCGAGAGAGTACAAACGCAAGAGTTTTCATAGGATCTGACGCATGATAGCAACAGAGATGGAGGGCGTTCCTACAGGAGGTATATTCAATTGCCTTAAATCGCGGGGCGTGACTCCCGAGCAGGCGCCCGCGTCATGGTTTCTCGCCTCTGAAACCATAACATCAAGATCAGCTTATGGCGCGGCCTTCCTTTCGGCCAGCTGGTATTTCGGCTGGCCAATTTTTGGGTAGAGGAAATGTGGGGCGGTCATACACCCGTGATTCGCGGATTGGGCGCCGAGCTGCGTACAGTTCATGTCGAACGCCCTTCCAAAACGAGCAGTGGGTATGCAAGCCGTCCACTGGAGGTCATTGATGGGCGACGTGTCCCTGCTCCACCCGCTGCTTCAGCATCGTCGTTCTTCGGATGCTGGCCCAGGCGCGGAACCACGCGCGGCCACAGACAGCACGATCGTCCCGGACGCGGTGATCCAGGCGTTAGCGCCAAATCCCTCGCTTCTTGTGCAGCTCCCGCAGTTTTCCGAGCATCTCCGCCGCCTCACTAAGCTCGCGTCATGGGCCGCTTCTACGTGGGCGGCGTCCTCCTCGGCGCTCCCATGGGCCTCTACCCACCGCATCATCCTGCAGAGCAATCTGGCGTCGGTCGAGACACCTGACGAGACCGTATTCACCGTTTGCCACGAATTGAAGCACTACGTAATGCACGACGCCTGGAAGGGGTTGGCGATCATCGCTGCTTTCCTGCTGGCCGGATTCTGGCTTACCGACCGCCTGGGGCACGCCGCCATCCGCCGTTTCTCTCCGCGCTGGGGATTCAGCAAACTCTCTGACCCGGCATCCTTGCCGCTGATGGTGTTTCTATTGATTGTTTTCTTCTGGCTTGCTTTTGTGCCTTTTTTCAACTTAATCGGTCGCCATATCGAGCACGAAGCCGACCGCTTCGGCCTTGAACTGACTCATCAAAATTATGCGATGGCGATGGTGTTTGCCGAAGATGTCCAAAAGCGTAATATTGCGCCCGACTGGTATACTTTCTTCCTGATCTTCCAGGCGAACCATCCCTCTATTGCCCAACGGATCCAGTTCGCCAACACCTACAAGCCGTGGAAACAAGGGAAGCCGTTGGTCTACGCCCATGTCTGCCAATCTGAGTTAATCAGCCGGTAAAGCGTTACGAGCGCCATAGAGTTGCGATTGAAGGATGCGGAGATGATCAAGCTTCCGGAGTCTCGTGCAGTGCGGGCTCGATTGATACGGACTCTCCGCCCGCACGCGAAGTGGGGACGCACCACTCTGTGGTCTGGCGGATTGAGCGTGTTCCTGGTCACCCTGTGTTGGATCACCGGTTCTCCGTCAGGATCGAAGCTGAACGGTTGGGCGACATTCATTACCCTCGTCTTCGCATTCTGCGTCTCGTGGCTTACCTTCCGCTGGGTCCGCATGAAGCTCATGTGGCGGCTACGCCATCGATTAATCGTCACCTATATCTTCGTCGGCGTGATTCCCATATTGCTGTTGTTGCTGATGGCTTGCATGGGGAGCTATCTGTGTGCCGGGCAATTTGCCACCTATGTCGTGATCTCGGATTTGCGATCCGCGTTACAGAATCTGGACGCGACAAACCAAGCCTTGGCGGCGCAATTGCGCGCCCTGGAGAGCTCCGGGAAGCTCAACGAACAGATCGCCGGGGAACTCGCCGCCGTTTCGGGTGAGAATTTCCCGCGGCGCACCATTACAGTTTGGCAAGGCAAGAATGGATTCCTGCTCTCCACCAACGGTGCAGCGCTCAACCTTCCTCCCCCAAAAGTGCCTGATGGAATCAAGGGAGACTTCATCGGATTCGTGACTGACGGGGATAGTCTGCACCTGCGTGTTGTGAAGCGCTACGACGGGCCCGGCCGAACGCTCACCGTGATCTCAAACGTTCCTTTAACGCCCGAACTGCTTCGACCAGCAACTTCTCTTCTGGGGGCGGTAACCTTGTTGCTACCCGATCGGCGAGGCGACCTGGAAATCCCGCAACCGGCAAACAATCCATCCGCGCGCCCACCTGTGAGAGCCGGCCGCGTTCCGGCGCCTTCAAACCGGCTCGATCCGGTGTTTCGTTCTTATACGTTCTTCAAGGCAGTTGACTGGCAAACAGGAAAATCGCAAGACGCCGCAATTCGCGTGGTCACTCGGCCATCGATGCTTTTCAGCACCTTGTTCGCCACGCTGGGGGACAATACGAAACTCCTGCAGTATTATCTGCTCGGCATCGCGATTCTCTTCGGACTGATTGAGTTAGCAGCTCTCTTGATAGGAATACGGTTGTCCCGTAGCATGACGCTGGCTGTGGCGGAACTCTACAGCGCCACGCAGCACATAAATCGTGGCGATCTCACGCATCGCATCTCGGTTCGCAAGCGCGACCAGATGGCGGCGCTCGAGCAGTCATTCAACTCCATGACGGAATCGCTGGTCAAGCTCGTTGCCGAGCAGAAACAGAAGCAGCGAATGGAGAGTGAGCTCGCCTTCGCGTATGAAGTACAGAACTCGCTTTTCCCTCACGAGTCAACGGAATTCGACTCACTGGAGATCCACGGCGTCTGTCGTCCTGCGCGTTCGGTAAGCGGCGACTACTATGATTTTGTTCCCCTCGACTCTGACGGTCTTGTGCTGGCGGTCGGAGATATCAGCGGAAAAGGAGTTTCAGCCGCCCTGTTGATGGCCACTGTACATGCCTTCGTTCGTGCCTATTCGCAGGTGCCGGAGAAGGGAGTGACGACGGTGGTGTCAGACGTTACAGCACCTTCACAGCGTGATTACCGCATGTACGAACGGCTAGAGGACACCGAACGATCGCAATTTTCGCCGGCCATGTTGATGGCTACGTTGAACAATCAACTCTTTCGCTGCACACCGCCGGAGAAGTACGCGACCATGTTCCTGGCCTTCTATGACGCGACCGTGCGCGAGTTAAGGTATTGTAATGCTGGCCATCTGCCGCCCATTATGCTGAGCGGGAATGGCGCGGTCTCCCGACTCGAAATCTCCGGTACCGTTGTAGGTCTTTTTGCTGGCGCGATCTATGACGAATCTACGATCGCGATGCAACGGGGGGATCTCTTCGTCGCATTCAGCGACGGCGTCACCGAACCAGAGAACGATAAAGGCGAATTCGGCGAGGAGCGCCTGATTGCGCTCATCCAGGAGCATGGCGAAAAGCCCCTCTCCCAAATCGGCGATCTCATAGCGGACGCAGTGGCGGAGTGGATCGGTGACAGGGAGCAACCAGATGATGTGACGATCGTTCTCGCTCGCGCTCGTTGAGTCCCTGCCGTGTGGCAGGCGCCCCGGTCCCAGCTCGGCTGTTCATAGTGTGGTGCGTATTTTGACGGATTTTTCCGCTCGTCGTCCTTGTTCCGCTTGGTGTGGCCCACCCGGAAGTTTCTTCTTTGATAACACCTCGCGGCGGATGTTGATCAAGTAGTTATTTCCGCATAGGCGGTTGCACGTTCGGAACCCGCTATGCAGCGAACGCTCCTCCCGCCTCCACACGCTGAGGCGATCGGGGTATGGGACGCCAAGTTTGGGAACTTCTCGCGAGAAGCTCCAGTCATCATCACCGAGTGGATTTCCGCAGCGTATTTCTGTAACGCCGATACGCTGGAATCCACCGTGCAATTCATTCAGTACCTGCAGGAACATGGAATTGGTGTTTAGGACTGGACTTCAGGAGGTTTCGGTAATGCCCGCTGGGACTTTCCTTTTCCCAAAGTCTCCGGCTTTACCGGCCTGTCTTGCCACCAGAAGGGCTACGGCCTTGGAAAAGTGGTGAGTCCTGGTACTCCACGGGCATACCTTCAACGACTCCTAAGCAGACAGAAGCTGTTATTGCTGTGAGGCGCTGGATCGGCCGAATCGCTTGGTGATTGCGCTCTTCGGCAATCGCGGAACAGCCTAGACGCCCGCCCAAAGCGTTGCGATCGTTTGCTCGACCACGAGAGTCTGGTCAGGCAAGTCAGGCACAACCCCGTGGATAACAAATAGTGTGGCGAGGCCAAAGATCGTAAACCACCAGGTGTGGGCTACCACTATGTCATCCCTATTTGGCAATCCTTCATCCATGGCAACATCGAAGAAGAGCTGTACGAAACGTTGGAACAAAGGCGCGCCCATGTCGTTGATGTATTGTCCAGCGTGGACGCCGTTTCGGTTCTCAGGCCCGAAGAAGACGTTGCGGAACTGCTGTGGATGAGCAACGCAGAATTGAATCAAGCCGCGTGAAGTCGCAAAAAGGCGCTCTTTGGGTGCAAGATATTTAGCGGCAATTGCGTCGAAGTTCTGAATCAGCAGCCCGATCTTCTCGCGGCTCAACTCGGCAAGAATGTGTGATTTGTCGGGAAAATGCTGATAGATCACGGCGTGCGCATAACCGATCTCTTTAGCGATCTCACGAAGCGTCACGGCTTCGTAACCGCGATCGGCGAACATTTACCTGCAGCCGCAAGGATTTCGCCCCGCAACCGTTCCTTGCGCTCTATCCGGCGACTTGGTGATGCAGATGTCAGTTCATTTGCCTGGTCTCATTTTGCGATGTTTGCAACCACCTGTTGGTTTATGATCATTGGTATACAAACCAGTGATTATTTTGCAACCATTGGTTGCTGCATACCTCTAATAGTCATATCGCTCATTTGGATGGGCGGCCAAATACGAGGCAAAAGGAGGAAGCGATGAAAGTTCTAGTGATTGGAGCAGCGGGTAGGAGCGGAGAAGCGCTGGTAAATGAGGCGCTGGCGGCCGGACATAAGGTGACGGCTTTCGTGCGCGGTGCCGCGCAGTACAAGAAGGCGAACGTCAGAGTTGTTGCGGGCGACGCGCTGGACGCGGCCGCGGTCGACGCTGCGGTCGCCGGACAGGATGCGGTGATCGACGCGCTGGGCGGCAAGACGCCGTGGAAAGTGACGACGAGGGAAACGAGCGCGGCACACAATATTGTGGACGCGATGCGGCGCAATGGCGTGCGGCGATTGCTGAAGATTTCGGTGGTTGGCGCGGGCGAGAGCGTCAAGAACGCCGGCTTTTTCAACGAGCACCTGCTCATGAGGACTTTTCTGCGGGGTCTGCTGGTAGACAAGGCGGGCATGGAAGCAGAGATAGAAGGCAGCAACCTGGACTGGACGCTCGTGCGGCCGCCGATGTTGACCGACGGCGAGAGGACCGGCGTTGCCAGGGTGCTGAGCACGGAGAGCGGGGAGAAGGCGCACAAGATCGGGCGGGCCGATCTGGCAGCCTTCATGGTGCAGCAACTGGAAAGCAGCCGGTATGTGCGTCAGGCCGTGACAGTGACGACCACATAGCAAGGCCTCCGCGAGGATCAACCACCTCTCTCATCGAGGCGATCCGATCGGCTGTGTAAAGGCCTGTAACGATTCGTGCGATAGATAACTGTGGAAACTCACGGGACTAGCGGAGTGCTAGCTGCGCAACTCACAGGCTCTGGCGTTCGCATCGGAGCATCACTTTCGTTCTAACAAGGAGAAAACGAGCATGTATTTAGTCATGGGCATTACTGGAAAAGTTGGCGGCGCCACCGCGCGGCATCTGCTCAAGCAAGGCAAACAGGACGCTGCATGCACGCAAACAGGTGGTCGATATGAAGAGCACGCTCGGCGGGCAGTTCTACTTTTGAGTGGGCTGACGATTTGCCCCACAGCGAGAATTTGAGTCGTGTGAGGGTTAGATTGGCTGAGGTAAAACCCACTTTTCTTGCACCAGGCTGCCAGACAATCAGAGGCGACCCGCCGGCTGGTGGTCGGGGATCTTCAATATCGGCCCCTGCGAAAGCGAACTGCGAGAGATTGTACTGTTGCCTGAGCGGTTGCAGAGCCACGGTCATTTGTCCACACTGACAGTACGAGCTGCCGGCCCGGTCTGAGGACCCTTCTTCAACCTCAGCCGCCAGAGTTACGCGGCACGTTTCCGATGGCGTCGCCAAGAGTCCACCGACCATGAACTCGGACCGCTGAGCACCAGCGCCACAATGCAGGCAATGTAGAGCAGGTCGCATTCGTATCCTGGCGGGCCAAACTGTGCCCGGCCATTGCTGAAGCTCATCAGTTTGATCGAACTGAAGCCATAAGGCAGATGTACCTTTACGATTGCGACCGCAAGCAGGACAATCGACGGGAGGCTTACCAGGGAAACGAAGGCCCCGAGGAGGAAAGCTGCGCCACCAACAATCTCGGTGGCGATTGTCGCCCACGCCATCAACTGCGGTGCAGGTACTCCCGCAGCGTGCAGGATTCCAGCAAACGCTGCAGAACCTCTCGACCACTTCGCCAGCCCATGAACCAGAAAGCCGTATCCTACGATCAGTCGAAGCGGCAGAGCGGCCCAGCGCGCGAATTCCGGAGGCGCATCGCTTTGACCCAGTGGTACAGTCCTCTTAGCCGCCAAGGATGTCCTCCTGTGCAGTTATCCGTGCAGTTCGATCCACGGAGACTCCCTTCCTCTCGCGTTAGAACCCCGAGACGCATGTGTGGTTTCTCGCCGCAGCCATTGTTCTGACCGACTGAGCGATTCGGCAGCAGCATAGGGCAAGCCGACGCAAGATCTCTTTAGGACTGCACTCTTGCCTTGTCGACGGCTCACCCATCCAACTTTAAGAACCACTTTGCAGGAAACTACCGCGCGATCGGAGGCGCAATCGTCTCCAGCGCGGCGACAACCGCCTCGGGTTCCGCGCGGCCCAGCATATAGTCCACGTCGACATGCGCGAAACGAATGATGCCTGCGGTATCGATAACATACGTAGCCGGAACCGGAAGCTCGTAGGAATCCTCTCCGTTGCGGAGCGCGATGTCGTTCTTGAAGGCGATCTTCGAGAACTCCTTGAGATTCTGGCCGACCTGGAAGACGATTCCGAATTGCCGAGCCACTTTGTTGCCAAAGTCGCTCAGGACCGAAAAGGTCAACTTGTTTTTCTCGGTGGCAACGATCCCGTGGTCAGGTTTCTCCGGGGAGATCGCTATCAAGGTCGCGCCAAACGCCCGCATCTTCGGCAGCGCTTCCTCGAGTGCGCGCAGTTCGATATTGCAGAACGGGCACCACTCGCCGCGGTAGAAACTGACCACCACCGGCCCTTTGGCCAACAGTGCCTGTAGCGAGACCTGATCGCCGAATGCATCGGGCAACGTGAAGACCGGAGCAGATTGCCCCATCTTCAACGCGTTATCGACAGTACCCTCCGCCCGGACGCGTTCCATATCGCCGGTAAGGATGCTGAACTTTTCACCCAGCATCCCCTGGACCTTCGCCTTAAACTCAGCTGCTGTCTGTCGTAGTGACATTCCGCTCTCTCCTTCATCATCGCTGGAACGATTGACGATTTGTAGCAACTGATACAGAATAATTTAAGAAGTGGTCCCGGTCAAAGATTTTCTTTGGCGTCCGCTACAATATGGTGACCGCATGGCACGTGCTCTGGAGTTCGACTACACGACCGCTCTTGAACGAGGAAGCCGTCTGTTTTGGAAGACTGGCTACTCCAATACCTCCTTGCGCAACCTTCTCAAGAAGATGGGGATCGGCGAAGGCTCCTTCTACAACACGTTGAAGAGCAAGAAGAATGCGTATTTGGAGTGTCTGAATCACTACAACGCCACAGTGAATCGCAAGCGCGGGGAGGCTCTGTTTTCAGCACCCACCGCCGCAGCAGGAGTTCGGGCGTTGTTTCAGACCGTGCTCGATTGCCTGGACGATCCGCATACTCCATCGCGGCTTTGCCTGATGGCAGGGAGCATCACTCCCACGGTGTTGGCGGAACCCGACCTGCACGAGTATATCGAGCAGCAGATGTCGATCGTCGCCGACGGAATGGTCGCGCGCCTGGCTGCTGATCAAGAGGTGGGACTCTTGTCGGAGGAATTCGATCCCCAGATCGTGGTGCCGATCATCATCACCTATCTGCAAGGCATGTGGCGTATGGCCCTGGTCTCTTATGACCGCATCCGATTCGAGCGGCAGATCGATTTGTTCCTGACCAGCCTGGGACTTTGATTGCTTCTTCAGCGCGAGATCCGTTGCTCTGCTCCGGTCTCGATAAGTGATAAATCGCCTGAGCATGTTTCCTGGCCGGAGGAGGGCTCGAAGCGGGGTCTCTTGGATCGGAGCAGATCCATCGCTTCGTCCATCCGCGAGTCCGGCCCATGCCCGGCTGAGCGGAAGTAGTCGAGGGCACGCAATCCGTCGTATTGCAAGCGGACGGGAAATGAGAATTGCAGCCATAGAGGATCGACAACTTCGCCCGTGCTCTTACGTCGGAATAGCTTTCGCCGGTCTTCTCGCCGTCGGTCAACATCGGCGGCCGGGCGACGCGCTGGACGCGGCCGCGGTCGACGCTGCGGTCGCCGGACAGGATGCGGTGATCGACGCGCTGGGCGGCAAGACGCCGTGGAAAGTGACGACGAGGGAAACGAGCGCGGCTGTGTCTTCGGCCATTACCACTTGGTAACTTTTAGGCGCTGATATCCAGGAGCGAAAACTCTCTCCGCTGCCTCTTCCCGTTCGCAACAATGGCAAATAGAAGGCGGAACTTAAAATATACAACTTTTGGAATTAGGCCATAACGTGGCCGAATTCGCCATTTTATGGCTGTCACGACAGCTGCTGCTGCTGCATTACCTCTAAAACTAGATCCGCATCGGCATCAGCACATAGCGGTACTTGTACTCAGCCTCTGGATCTTCAGGGCGCATTTGGCCGGCGGACTGCGAGTCCTTGAACTCGAGCCTCACTTCGCCTTCATTGCCCAGCGCCTTGAGGAACTCAATGATGTACGACGAGTTGAAGCCAACTGCAATCGCGTCGCCCTGGTAGGGCGTGTCGATGGTGTCTTCGCTCTCGCCGGACTCCGAGGAGCTGGCGCTGATCTTGAGCTCGTTGGCTTCAAGACGCATGCGGATGGCGTTGGAGCGCTCGTCGGCAAACTGCGCCACGCGCTGGATGGCCGAGGCTAACTCACTCGATCGCACTACGGCGAACTTGGTGTTGTCGCGCGGCATCACCGCCTCAAAGTTCGGGAACTGACCGGAGAGCTTGCGCGTGCTCAGGGTGCGATAGCCGACGCGGAAGAAGAGCGTGTGCTCATCGTCGGCAAACTCCACCTTGGCGTCGTCGGCTGCGGAGGACATGAGCTGTGAGAGCTCCGCGAGCGCCTTGCGCGGGATAAGCACGCGCTTTTCGCCACTGATGCCTTCAAGCGTTTCGCCGGGCTTTTCAACGAACGACAGACGGTGTCCATCGGTAGCCACCATGGCCAATGACTCGGCCTTGAGAATGAGCAGCGCGCCGTTGAGCGTGTAGCGCGATTCTTCATTCGAGATCGCGAAGATAGTGCGCGCGATCAGGGTCTTGAGCGCGACCAGAGGAATGCTCGTCGCTGAGATGGCGGGAAACTCCGGCACCTGCGGATAATTCGCGCGCGCCATTCCGACGATCTTGGTGTTGGAGCGGCCGCTGCGAATCTGCACCCAATGGTTTTCAAGCAGCTTGATGGAGATGTCGCCGTCGGGCAGCAGCTTGATGTAGTCGTAAAGTTTGTGCGCGGGAATGGTGCAGGAGCCAGCCTTCTTCACCTTCACGGCGGCACTGGTGCGGATCGCCTGATCCAGATCGGTGGCCGTAATGTTCAGGCGGTCGCCATCAGCCTCAAGCAGAAAATTCGACAGGATTGGAATGGTGGTCTTGCGCTCGACGACGCTCTGCGTGGCCATGAGCTCTTTCACCAGATCCTGGCGGCTTACCGTAATTTCCATGGCTGCCCCCTGCGCGACAGGCTTTTCCACCGCGGTTTCGACACTCGCCATCTCGCCCACCTCTGCTCCGGACCCCAAATCCTTTGCTGGCACCACTCTACATCAACACGCCGTCAGCCGGAAATGGCTTTCTTTTCTTCTTGATTGTAGCCATTTGACGGTGCGCCTGTGAGTGGAAAACGTGGCTATTCTCTGGAATCCGGGACTGGAAGCCTGGTCGCCGGACAAGCGCGTGGGCCAGTTTCCGGAAAATGCCGTGATCGACCAGCCGACAGCCTTGTGCGCTGCGACGGAGAGGGTTAAAGGGGTAAGAGATCAATACAAAGACAGTAGTACCCGTAGTTGCCCTAGGAAAAGTGGGAATCGTGCCGAAACCGCGTCCTGCTTGACGATGCGGGCTATGCGGGTTTTCTAAAACTGGTCTGTGTGATTCAGGAGAATTTGAAATTAAGGTGGGAATCGCGCCTGACAGGTGCTGTTTCCCTCGTCTTCCTCATGCGTAAAGAAGAAGGGGTGTGTAAAGGTGGTGCGTTTTGTTGAAACTCTGCCTAAGCCTGTTCTGGGAGAGAGGTTAGACGGCCCGCTGAATCCACAGTTGCCCTGTCATCCACAGCTCCCACAAGGACCGCTGCGGCTGTTGAGAATCGGGGACGTAACGACTCAACCTGTGTCAGGGTTTCGACGCGGAAATCGTACTGATGCAGGCGATTTTCCGGAAATGTTTTTTGTCTTTGAGAATCGGGCCCGAAGAGTTGTTGATCCGTCCCGCACGTGCGGCTTTTATACTGGTGTTTCCAATGTCTTACGCAGCGGCTATCGATCAACTGAATGCCATGGCGCCGGAGCTACTTACGCGTCCCGGTGTGCCGCGGCGTAAATTCTCACTCGAGCAGGTGAGGACGTTGCTGCGTGCTCTGGGCGACCCGCAGCTCGCTTTCCGTTCGGTGCTGATTGCAGGGACCAATGGCAAGGGCTCGACTGCCGCGACGCTGGCCTCCATTCTGAGCGCTGCGGGCCTGCGCACTGGCCTCTACACATCGCCGCACCTGGAGCGGCCCAACGAGCGCATCCGCCTCGACCACGATGAAGTCTCCGACGACGCGTTTGCCGCGCTCTACTTCCGTGTCCATGACATGGCGCAGCAGTTGGTTGCAACGGGGCAACTGCCGCAGGATCCGAGCTACTTTGAGATTTTGACCGCACAGGCCTTTCTGTATTTTGCCGAGCAGAAGGTCGATCTTGCGGTTCTCGAAGTTGGCATGGGCGGCCGACTGGATGCGACCAACGTGGTTGAGCCGCTGCTGTCGATCGTGACCGACATCTCCCTCGATCACATGGAGTGGCTTGGCCCGACCATTGCCGCCATCGCGCGGGAGAAAGCCGGCATCCTGCGAGCTGGCGGTACGTTGATTACGCTGCCGCAGCATCCGGAAGCCAACACGGTGCTGGGCGAAGTGGCCACGGAACTCGGCTCGCGCGCGGTCAGCGCCGTTCCCTACATGCCGCCAGCGCACGATGCTGCGTCGCCGCGCGTTTACGCCGTTGACGTGATGGGCACAACGATAGAGGTCAATTCGCCGCTCGCTGGTGCGCACCAGCACAGAAATATTGCGCTGGCCATTGGCGCGGCCGTTGAACTGGCGATAAATCATAGTATTGCGATTACGCCGGCCGACATCGCGAAGGGCATTCGTGAAACGCGTTGGCCTGGACGGTTAGAGCGCATTGCGCGCGGGCCCATCGACTGGATTCTGGACGTAGCCCACAATCCCGCTGGCGTGTGGGCTCTCCGCGCCGGACTGCGAACACTGCTGGGAGAAGACAGCCCGAAGGTTCTGGTGTTTAGCTGTCTGCGCGACAAACCTCTCGCGGAGATGGCGGAGATTCTCTTCCCTCTCTTCGAACTCGTAATCCTTACTCCCATTCACGCAGCGCGCGCGGCCTCTCTCGAAGATCTGTTGGCCGCGGCGCAGTCCACGGGCACAGCGGCGCTGGCAGCGGAGTCGGTAGGTGACGCTTTGCGCCTGGCCGGTGAGCGTACGCGCCATGGTACCGTCGTGGTCTCCGGTTCTGTGTATCTGGTGGGTGAAGCGCGCAGCCTGCTGATGGCGCGTGAAAGTTCGCCCCGGCGAGAAGGCGCGGCGCCTCCGGAAGGTGTGCGGTGACGCCGCGCCCCAATCCCATGCCGCGCCTTTGTCGCTGGCGCAGTAATGCTCTCCAGACACCGGCGTTCATTGTTGCCACCAGCATTCTCGGTTCGCTTGCCCTGATCGTTTCTCTCGTTGACAGGGGTGGGCGCGCGCAGCATCGCATTGCGCAGCTCTGGGCGCAGACCTGCGTTTGGATCAGCGGAGCGCGGCTGACCGTGCGTGGGGCGCAGAACCTGCTTAAGAATCCGGTGGCCGTTTACGCCGCCAACCACACCTCTTACATGGATACGCCGGTGGTATTTGCGGCGCTGCCTTTCCAGTTCCGCATTCTCGCCAAGAAGGAACTCTGGCCCATTGCCTTCATCGGCTGGTACCTGAACCGCTCCGGCCAAATTCCTGTCGACACCGTCACCGCGCGCGGTACCCACGCCAGCCTGGGAACGGGCGTGCGAGCTTTGAAGGCGGGCATGCCGTTGTTCGTGTTTCCTGAGGGCGGCCGCACGCTGGACGGAAGTCTTCAGCCGTTCCTCTCTGGAGCGGCGTACCTGGCGATTCGCTCGCAGGTGCCGCTGATTCCCATCGCGCTGAGCGGCGTCTACGATCTGCTGCCTATCCACACCCATCACTTTTTTCCCGGCGAGGTAACGCTCAGTGTCGGAGAGCCTATCGACACCAAAGGCATGACGCCACGCCAGACCGACGAGCTGAGTCTGCGATTGCGCCATGCCATCGAAGAGTTGCTGGAAGAAGTGAAGGCCGGGAGCGCAGAGACCGAGATGTGCGGCTAGGCAGGGGCGCAATTGTCGGAGATCTAAGCGGTCTGTACGCCCGATTATTTGGCTCCCCCCCGCCGGGATTTCTGCAAGTGTATGAAAATAAAGACACACATTAGCGAGTTCACATGCAAGTGTCTGAATCTAAAGGGTAAGTTTTGCAAGTGTTTCAAAACATTGCGCTTAATGTCTGGCCGGGTACCCCGGGGGTAAACGCAGTGTGTGGCTTTCCTCTTCCCGGTCTAAGGTTACGCCGACAGACAGTAATCCCCGGCAAACCGGGGCATTCCGCAAGTGTTTGAGGATACGGAAGAAAGAGACATAATTACGCTGGGAGGGGCTTGACTTGGGGTAGGTGACCCGCTCGGCAGTCTCTGCGACGGTAGTCTCAAATGTAGAAGGAGACGATTTCGAGCGGTCCGAGGTTAAGCGCCCTGATTCCCCGGGTCGGCCGCCCACAATTCCGCCATTTCCTCCTCCTCTGCGTCCGCCAGAGCGGGATCCTGAATCGGCTCTGCGTCTCGTCTTCCTATGGCGGCTCCCTCAGGGTCGGTTAAGGGCTGCGTCATTTCAGGGATCGGAACCGTTGTGGTCATGATGTCTTGCCCTCCTTGGTGTTCTCCATTCTCCGGTTTATGCCGCACTGCAACATCCCGAGTAAAGCGCACAGTCGTTGTTTGAGCAAGTGCAGTGGTCCGAATCGGACGAGTGGACGAAGCAACCAGGAAGCAAGACTCGCGTTATTTACGATCAACCGCCTCCGAGAGATTCTGCACAGCGCAGAATTCGGCCGCTGAAAATGTCGTCACGGGGAGTTTCTATCGGCGTAAGAGGTTGCGGAAAAACTCTATGGGAGGGCCAAAAGCATCCCTCAGCGGCTAAAGCCCGCCTCGATTTATTGGGCTTTATCGGAAGCCGGGACTAAAGTCCCGGCCTACCAGTCGTGCCCTTTCAAAACCGATACTCCAAACAGAGTTTTTCCGCAGCCTGGTAAGGAGGCGATCTCGTTAAGATCTCTTGGCGGGCACAGGAGGAGCTTTTCGCAATTCTCCGCGGTTCAGGCACTCATATCGAGGTTGAGCCAGGGGTTGTTCTTGTCAGCGTTACCCGCGGGGTTTTGTCCGTGAGTGTGGGACGTGCCAGCGGCAACGCTCCAGAACTGATAATGACACGTGAGAAAAATCCTCCCGTTCTTGTAATCGAGGAGAATTCTGACCTTGTCGTAATCGTTCCCGTGGCCGGTTCCGGTGTATTCGATGTATCCTTGCGGCGCGTCGTGGTCTCCCATAATGTTCATGGTGCTGGAGTGCCGTGAGGCATAGTCATGGACGGCCTGGGGATTTACCGCGAGGTCAGTCGCATCGTTTGCAGGCAACAACGCGTGGACGTCCATATGCCAGCTTCGCATCGCTCCGGCCCGACCGACACCGATGGAAGGAGGCAAGTCCGCGTCCCTATCCCCTCTCTCAAGCTCGCTGCGCGTATCGAGCGGAACCCCGGTTCGCCATCCCGCATAGACTTGTTCAATCAGGAAGCAGAGGCTCCACGGCAGATACCGCTTGGCCACACTGTAAGGGACCTTGGGAACCTCTGGTCTGTTCGCTGGTGTGAATTGCCCCGACTTGTGGGCGGCCAGCTTCGCAAATGTGGCAATCACGGGGTCCGCTATACCGGAGTCCCAGTCGGTCGACGGGAAGTGTTGTGATGTAGGGGTTTTAGTCTTGCTGAATTCATTCAAATATCCTTTTTGATGGCTTTTGCCCAGGACAATGTTGATCCTGTCGACCAGATTATCCAAAGCTTCGATAACGCCTTTCTCCTTCCGCTGGCCGAGAGTGCGCAGACGATCAACGGCCTGATAGCGAGTCATGGCGCCGACCAGTTTCTTACGATCGTATTCTGGTTCATCGTCTTCAGCCATAGCGAGCGCCCACTTATATTCATCTTCGACAAGTTGCGAGTAGTCGGTGCGGGTTTTAGTGGGATTAGCCTGAACCCACTCGGCGAATTTGACCGGGATGTAGGGTTGGATAACGGGCGAGTGCGAAGCCGAAGTTGCGCACTGAAGGTTCGCGCCGCCGCGTGACTGGTGCGCCGGGTATGGGGCACTCTTCCTCTGGGCGGCGGCTTTGGACTGTGCACTCAGTTGCTTTGGCGGCGCCGGGCTTCCAGGCCTGTAAACAGGAGGAGGCGTGCCTTGCGCTATGTTCGGCTTAGTTGTGAGTGCGCCATGAAACGGTCGATAAGCCGGCGGCGCCAGCTTGGCCTGGGACGCTGCTGACTGAGGACGGTAAACCGGAGGTGCGGCATGTGGCCGTTCGGCGCCAGCTTTGAACCGCGCATTAGCCTGCCCTGACGGCGCCGGGCTTCCAGGCCTGTAAACAGGAGGAGGCGCGCCTTGCGCCGTGTTCGGTTTGTTTGTGATTACGCCAGGAAACGGTTTATAAGCCGGCGTCGCCAGCTTGGCTTGGGACGCCGCTGGCTGAGGACGGTAAACCGGCGGTGCGGGATTACGCATGCGGGTTGGCATAGGGGACGTTCCTACGTTTTTCATCCGCGCGCTCCCAGAGTATGCACTGGCTTTGCTTCAAAGTTACACCAGGTCCCCGACCGCATGAATTCGTACTTTCGGCTTCCGTGGTTTCCCATCCTTTCGCCAGAGAAAAGGCGAAAGGATGGGGCGCGGAATTGGTAGCGGCGGTTTTATTCGTGCGGGTTACGCGCTATGCACTCGTGGGAGCGCCGAAGTGTTTCTTGTACAGGATTAGATCGTTGCTGAGCTCGCGCCGCGCTTGCTGATCAGTGAGAGGTTCGACGCGATGATCGAAGGTAGAGTCCCAAATGTTGACGATGGAGTTCAACCGGAACCACACACTATTTTTCGAGCGGCATAGAAGCCAGACGGACGCACAACGTTCAGAAAGCTCAAAGCTGGAAAGGAGAGTGATACCTACTTCTTCCTTCACTACTTCGGCATTCTGGCCCAGGTAGCGCGTGCCATTCACCAAAGTGTCCAGAGTTCTGAGCACCGTGGGAACGTGAGCCTTGCCCGACCTTATCACCAAAGAGTCGATAACCAACGACTGCTGGCGAAGTCTGGCGACATACCAGCCAAGCATTGCTGCGAAGACGACGGCAAAGAGTGCCGCGATGGCCGCTCCGACTGAGATTACGTGGAACCGGGCAAGCCCGCCGCAAACCAGGAGAAGAATCAGCGCAGAGGGGATGATGGAGCGCTTTGCCCATTGGAGTCTCGTTTGACACTTCTGAATTTCGGCTAAAGTCATCAACAATGTAGTCCTCTCAGTTGGTCAGTTCAGGGACTTCCGAGGTCGCAAACAGCTGGGGTGGCAGAGGGAGTTCGTCGAGTTTAGTAGGCGAAGGATGGTTCACGAGCACGTTGCGCGATTTGCTTCTCAAGCTGTTCTACGAGCTGTTCGGCTTTGCGCAGCTTTTCCTCCACCGCTTTATGAGCGGTGAAGTCGACCACTGCGCAGGAGACGCCCACGACCTCGCCCGCTTCATCCCGCGCGGGTCGATAAGAAGCCAGGAAAGTTCTGGCGCCGCCGGCAGCGGTCTCAGGTTCGCTGATTTCAACGTCCGCAACGCCTTCGCCCTTGAGTGCTCGTTCAAGATATGGCTCGATCTGGGGATATAGAACCGGCAGGATCTCGGCTAGCTTCCTGCCGACGTGTTCTTCGAGCGGCACGCCGTGCATGTCGGCCAACCTGCGGTTGATATTTACGTATTTCAGATCGCGGTCGAGGAAGCCGAGGCCCACCGGGGCGCCGTCGTAAACGGCCTGGAGCTGTGCCAATCGCTGTCCGGGAAGTCCCTCCAGATTGCCGACAGAGACATTCGTCCAGCGTGTTTCCGACGACGGCAATAGCCTGCGTGCTTCGATCATTTCGGCAAGCATTTCCGCTGGCTGCGGCCTGCCATAAAGCCAGCCTTGGCCTTGATCGCAGCCGAGCCACAACAGCATGTCAGCCTCTTCCTGGTTCTCAACACCCTCGGCGACGGTCGTAAGCCCGAGGCTTTGCCCGAGTCCGACCACCGCGGCAACGATCTTTCGGCTCTCGCGGCGATCGATCATTGAACTTACAAAGCCGCGGTCGACTTTCAGTTCGTCGAAAGGCAGAGATTGCAGATGCGCGAGGCTGGAGTATCCCGTTCCGAAGTCGTCCAAGACAATTCGGCATCCCATCTGCTTCAATGCGTCGGCGATGGTCCGCGCCAGGGCAACGTTTTCCGCCAACGCGGATTCTGTAATCTCGACCTTCACCCTTTCGAGAGGAAAGCCGGATTCTTCTGCAATTCGCCGAAACTGCCGGGCCAGGCCCAGGTCGCGTAACTGCAGCGGAGAAACATTGACCGAGAGCTCGATTGGAAGGGGCAGCGAGGAGGCTGCAGCAAACGCCTGGCGCAGGACAACATCGGTCAGGTCTCCGATCCAACCGTCTTTTTCCGCCAGAGGGATGAATTTTTCGGGGGGTATGACGCCGATCTCCGGATGCTTCCATCGAGCGAGCACCTCAAACCCGATCAGTCTGCCGGTGCGGAGCATCACGAGCGGCTGAAAGTAGGGAATGAACTGTCCCGTTTGCAAGGCTAGGTGGATCTCTGGGGGTCTGGAAGCATGGGGATTTGCAAAGGACGAAGCCAGTCTATAGAACTTTAGTGCTAGAACCGCAGTTACTTTATGTAGATGATGGTTACGTTGGTAATGTACAGGCGTTGCTGTCCGCCTCAGGCCTTCAGAATTCGTGCCAGCACGTAGCCGGTGAACAAGGCTGCGCCGGCCGCTGCCCCGTAAAAGCCGCGGGGGTGGGTGTGGATGCCGTCTTGCAGGCGGGCGCGCACATCGAACTCGCGGCGCACGTCCTGCTGCAATGCCGCCACATCACGGCTGACACGCTCGCGTTGCTCGGCCGCCCGGCTTTCAAGCTCTTCGACGTTCGGGCGGACGTTCTGGGCTGCGCTCTGGCTCTGGCCCCACATACTGACCTCCTCGCTGCTGTTGGAGCGCCTGCTGGTCGCGTTGTAGCACGCGCAGTGTCCGTTCGGGAATCAGGTTGGCGGCTTTCAACCTCGCTTTGCCCAGGGATCCGAGGATCGCGGCGAGGAGCAGGTTGCCGAAGCCAGTAATCAGGAATCCCCAAACAAGGCCGACCTGGTTGGTGAAGGCGCCAAAGGCCAGACCGATGGCCAGCGACACGCAAAAGCCGAGCAGGATGAAACCCACAATCGCGAAGATGGCGGCGGCAACAAACAGCGCGACAGCGCGCTGCGCCTTCTTGACTCCACCGCTGAGCTCGGTGCGCAGGATCTCGTAACGGGTCTCGATGAACCCCTTCAGATCGTTGCGGAGGTCTTCAAAGCTGTGCAGCAGAGATTTTTCAGGCTCCATGTCATCGTCTCCACAAGCCGACGAAGACGCCGAGAACAAAGCCGGCTGCGGCAACCATGCCGAGGGTTTGCAGGGGACGGCGCTCGTGATAGTCGCGGGCTCGGATCTTGAGGTAATCCGCATCGTGGTTCAGCTCGCGTTTGAGGCTTATGCCCGCTTCGCCGGTCTGCTTTTCGATGCGCGCCCTCAAGTGTTCCAGCCGGCTGCGCAGTTCAATTAGCATCTCCTGCGACGGGGTGCGGGCCCTGGCGGGGCGGGGGCTGACGCCGCTGGTCCGGCTGTGGGTATTGGGTGTGGGGGATGTGGGCGCGCTGCTGGTTTGGGGTTCGCTGGCGTGGGCCGGCAGCTCGTGCGACGGGTCGATTGCAGGAACCTGAGACGATGCGGGTCGAATGGGTTGCGGGCCGGGGCGTCGGACCGGCTCGGATGGTGCCGCATCGCGCAAATCGGGTTCAGCCATGAGAATCCTCCTTGTAGCAGAGAGATCGGGCGCGCTCCTCCCGTTTCTGATGTGGGAGTTTCGAGCGCGGGTGGCCTTGGGGAGCACCTACCGCAGCGACCGAACCGAATGCGTTTTGGTGAGACGAACAGCAACACCCGCCGTGGCAGCACTCTGCCTTCTCAAAGGGCTCGATAATTTCATTAAACAGTCGCGCGGCCGGAGAGCATCTTACTTGTCCGGGGATTGGAGGACATATGAATACCCATCGGCTTGTAAATACTCATCAGCTTGGCCAACATTGGGCGGGGATGGACGTTTGGCGTGGCTGGCTGCACCAGGGCCTGCAAAAACGGTGGGTGAAGATCACCGGAGCGATCGTGGCGGTCGTCGTGCTCGTCCTCATCCTGACGCCATTCTTCATAAATGCCGACACCTTCCGGCCTACGGCGGAAAACGACATCTCCAGCGCGTTGGGCCGGCGCGTGACGCTGGGCCACCTGGGGCTTTCGCTTCTGTCTGGCAGCCTGACGGCGGATAACGTGGCCATCGCCGACGATCCGGGCTTCAGCTCTGCGCCATTCTTCGAAGCAAAGTCGATGCACATCGGGGTGAGCATGCCGGCGCTGCTCTTCAGCCACGAGTTGCAGGTGACCAACTTTACGGCCGACTCGCCGCAGATTCATCTGATCTCGAAGCCAGACGGAAGCTGGAATTACGCCAGCCTGGGACGCGGCACCAGTCCCAGCAGCGGGTCACAGCAGAGTTCCGCATCGGGCATGAACATTGGCGAATTGAAGATCAAAGACGGCAGCGTAGATGTAACCTCTGTGCCGGCAACCGGCGCGCCGTTTGTCTATAAACACGTCAATCTGACCGTGAAGGATCTCTCGTATACCACGCCGATGCCTTTTGACCTCACGGCGGATCTGCGAGCGGGTGGGAGCGTGCAATCAAGCGGCACGGCCGGACCGATTGGGCGGCCGAACGCGATGAATACGCCGCTGCGAGCGACGCTCGATGTTAAGCATTTTGACCCGGTTGCCGCAGGCGTGATTCCGGCCTCGCAGGGCATCTCCACGATCGCGGATCTCAACGCGCAGGTTGTGTCGGATGGAAAGACGCTGAGCATGACCGGGAAAATGCAGGCGGCGCAGCTCAAGCTTTCCGCCAAGGGCTCGCCGGCGCCGCATCCCGTGGATGTGGACCTGACGACAAACGCCAATATCGGCGCGCGCACCGGCCAGATATCCGATCTTGCGGTTCACACCGGCGCTGTGGCCGCGCATGTCACCGGGACGTACCAGATGACCGGCCAGACCGTGGTGCTTGACCTGCATCTTGCCGCGCCTGGGCTTCCCGTCGACGGCGTCGAGCAATTGCTGCCCGCGGTGGGCGTCACTTTGCCCAGCGGGTCCTCGCTCCACGGGGGTACGCTGACGGCGAATCTGGTCATCACCGGGCCTGCGTCCGCGCTCCGCATTGCAGGGCCCGTCGAGATCGACAACACGCAGTTGGCCGGCTTCAACCTGGCCTCGAAGATTGAGGGGCTTAGCTCTCCAGGAAGCTCCAATACCGGCAACGGGACGAACATTCGCCTGCTGCGCGCCAACGTTACCAAGACCCCGCAGTCCACCGACCTGAGCCAAATTGAGTGCGATATTCCTTCGCTCGGCACGGCCACCGGGAACGGAACCGTGTCGGCGGCGGGCGCGCTGAATTTTCAACTGGTCGCGAAGCTGAGCGGTGCGAGCGCGGGCATGGTGAACAGCGTGGCGGGCAATCTTATGAACACCGCCGCGCCCAGTGGAATCCCGGTGACCGTCACCGGCACCACAAGCAATCCTTCGATCCATGCGAATGTCGCGTCCATGGTGAAGCAAGAGGCGGGCGGCTTGCTGGGCAAAGGCACAAACACGAAATCCGGCGTTGAGGGTGCGGTGCAGGGGATATTACACAAGTAGTAAACATTTATGTTGCACAAATAGTAAATGGTGGGACCTGTTCTACCCAGCGGGTGTGACACATTTAAACTGGTTCTGGAATGCCCGTGCGCATCGCCATTCCCGAGCCCACCAGTGGCGACCCCGAGTACAACGGTCGCTCTCTGCCGCCGTATGTCGAGGCGCTCAAGGCTGCGGGTGCGGAGCCGGTTGTGATTGCTCTGAGCGAGCCGCAGCAGCGCGTGGCGCAGCTTCTGGCTGGGGTGGAAGGCATTCTGCTGCCCGGCAGTCGCTACGATGTGGACCCTCAGCGCTACGGCGCGGCGCGCGAACCCGAATGCGGCGAGGCCGATGCGGGGCGCACTGCCGTTGACGAGCTATTCCTGCAGGACGCATTCAACCTGCGCAAACCGGTGCTGGCCATCTGCCATGGACTGCAGACGCTGAATGTATGGCGCAACGGCACGCTGGTCCAGGATCTGAAAACGAATGTCAATCATCGGCCGGGACGAGAAGTGGTTGAGGCCCATCCCGTGCAGCTTGCTGCAGGATCGCGGCTGGCGGAGCTGGCGGCTGGCAGCGATGGCGAGACACCGCGCGTGAACTCCAGTCATCATCAGGCCGTTCGCGCTGCCGGCGACAACCTGCGCGTGGTCGCAGTCTCGCCAGGGGACGGCGTGGTGGAGGCCGTGGAGCTCGATGCGCCGGACCACTTTGTGGTGGGCGTGCAATGGCATCCAGAACGCACCTACCAGCAAAGCCCATTCTCCCGTGCGATTTTTGCGGAGTTCGTAGAGGCAGCCAAAGTATGGCACCCGCCGGTGGTTGTCGACTCGGTCGCCGAGGGATGAGCGAGCCGGAGTTCAATGCAGGTGCGCGGCTGAATGAACTGCTCCAGGATGCGGGGATGGAGCTTCTCGATCTGGAGACGAGCAGACGCTTCGAGAGCTATCGTTCGCTTATTCTTCGCTGGAACGCCCAGACAAATCTGACCTCAGTTCGCGACGCTGAAGGCATTCTCGCTCGCCACTTCGTGGAGTCCATCGCGTGCGCGCGGTCTCTTCCGGAAGGGATCGCTACGCTGCTCGATTTTGGTTCGGGCGCTGGATTCCCTGGATTGCCGATTGCGCTGTGCCGGCCGGAGATCGCCGTCACTCTGGCTGAATCACACGGCAAGAAGGCGGCGTTTCTCCAAGAGGCGGTGCGGGTGGTGGCAGCCAGAGCATCGGTGCATGCCGGCCGTGCCGAGGAGCTTCGCGCCGAATTCGATTGCGTGACGCTGAGGGCTGTCGACAAGATGGCTGAAGCAGTGACCGCAGCCGCGGGTTTAGTGCGGCCCGGAGGTTGGCTGGCGCTGATGACGACCAGCGCACAACTCCCCAGCCTGCAAACGGCGGCGGGAGCGGAATTTACCTGGGAGCCCGCCGTTTCGTTGCCTGGATCGCTGGACCGAATTGTGGCTCTGGGTCGGCGAGCGAGAATCTCGGGGGCTTACCTCGGCTGCTAAAGTCGGGTTCAATTTGCAGCTGCCGTCGCCCCTACGGCTTGGAATCTAACTTTTGCGCTCGTTCCCAGGACTCCATCCGCCATCCGCGGTTGCGGTTGGCGGACTTCATCCTGGGCTATTTTCCCAGCATTCCTCCGGGATGCTTTGGCCGCTGCGCGGACGCCAGTTTCATAGGCCGCTCGTCGGCAACGCAGGCGGGGGACCAAAAAGAAGCAAAGTTGCAAGTTCAGCAAACCCGACCTAAAGGCGCTCCATTCTTCAAAAGGCGTGGCGAGGGTGGGGCACCTGGGGTTTCGTCTCGCGCGGACGGCAGGCACCCTTGTCCTGGACGAATGATTCCACCGGGAGCGGTATTGCGGCAGGGATGCTGAAGGTGATTTTTCATTCCCTTCGGTGGGTGCCGACGGACTTTCGGGATGACAGGCACGCTAAGCAGGCCAAGTGAAGGCGCAAAAGCGTTCGCCGTGGCGCCGATCCAGGGTCGACGAACAGGGCTACGCCAAAGATGGCCTACGCCGCCGAAGACTGGTGGTGTGACTGTGTAGTTTCGTGCTTTCCCAGGTCTCAAAATCGAGACCTGGGGCACCCGGCACCCAGGTTCGAAGGCTCAATTACGAAATCACGTGGACACGGTATCAGTTGTGATGGAGGGCGAATGTTCCACGTGGAACATTTCTACGTCGGACACGTCAGCTCCCTTGAAAGTCTGGAAGACGCTTCTCTTTGAAGGCGCGGATCCCTTCCTGATAGTCGTTGCTGTCGTAGACTTCGCGCCGCAGGGCCTGCAGCCGCTCGTAAGTTTCCGGGATGAGCGGATGGGCGTTGGACAACACCCGCATTTCTTCCTTGAGAACGCGATGGACGAGTGGAGAATTGCGAGCGATGCGGCCTGCCATCTCGATCGTGAAGGATTCTAGATCTTCCCGGGCGACAACGTGATTCACCACGCCATAGGCCTCCAGGCGCGCGGCCGGAATGGGGTCTGCGGTAAAGAGCATCTCCTTGAGCAGGTGGCTGCCCGCGACTTTCATGAAGTTGAGCGCGCCCTGGACGTTGTAGGGAACGCCGAGGCGCGCTGGTGTGAGCGCAAACGTAGAGTCGTTGGCAGCGACGATCAGGTCGCAGCCAAGAACCAGCTCACAGGCGCCGCCCCAGACCGAGCCTTCGACCATGGCAATCACCGGTGTGTGGCACAGCTCAATGGCGCGAACCACCTGGCGCAGCGGATCGCTATACGTGAGGGGATCGCGGCCGTTGGTGGGGAGTTCGTTGACGTCGTGCCCGGCTGAAAAGACTTTTGAGCCCGAGGGTGCGCGGAGGATTACCACGCGAACAGGGCTGGAGGGCAGAGCGGCCAGAGCGGAGGTGATGTCGTCGAGCAGGGACTTGCTCAGGGCGTTGACCTTACCGTTCTCCAGGGTGATGACACCAATCGCGCCGTCGATGGTCGAGAAGAGGGCTCCCATAGGTCTGTTCCTCCGCTTCAAGAATGGATGATAGTGGCGAATCCGAGACAAAGCGGTGTTTGCGCGCACCCATGGAGGAATGTTCCACGTGGAACATTCTGAGGGCGTGGCTGCCTCCGAATAAGGCTACGTTCCACGTGGAACACAGCCCTATTCGGCGTCGTCCGTAGTTCCAATTTGGGCATAGTGCCGATCTGGATTCCACCTCTCCGGCGGGCCTATTTTTTCTCCAAAAATTTGGCAGTTTTCCACCGCGAGGCCTTTTTGACCATCCCCTGGAGCTCTCTCCGCGATTTCGGCGCAAACTATTGCGGATCAATCAGTTGTTGCACACCGCAGCGCAGATATTTTGGACGCTTTCCACAGCTTGGACGAGTTCTCCACAATGCAAGTCCTACCCCGCGATTCGCTCTTACCTTTACTCTGGATTTCCATGGGTAAAGTACTCGGCGTGGTCAATCAGAAGGGTGGTGTGGGCAAAACGACCACGGCCATTAATCTCTCTGCCTGTCTGGCTCTGGAGGGCCTGAAAATCCTGCTGGTCGATTGCGATCCGCAGGCCAATGCCTCCTCCGGCCTGGGGTTTCAGCGGGATGACAATCGCCACTCCGTGTACGATGCCCTGATGGGCGATTTGCCTGCCGAGCAGGTGATTCTGCCCACCGAAATTGACAATCTGGCGCTGCTGCCCGGGTCGAAGAATCTGACGGGCGCCAATATTGAACTGGCCAATGCCGAAGACCGAACCATTCGCCTCCGCACTGCGCTGGAACCGGTCAAGGAAAAGTACGATTTGATCGTGCTCGATTGTCCGCCGGCACTCGATCTGCTCACGCTGAACGTGCTGAGCAGCGCTGAGAAGCTGATCGTGCCCATGCAGGCTGAGTACTTTGCGCTGGAGGGCGTTTCCGAGCTGATCTCGACGCTGGAGCGGGTTCGCGCTGCTTATAATCCCGATCTAACCATCGAGGGTGTGCTGCTGACGATGTATGACGACCGCACCAATCTCGCCCAACAGGTGACCCAGACCCTGCGCGAGTACTTCCGCGAACGGCTTTATCGTACTGTTATCCCGCGGAACGTGCGGCTAGCGGAAGCGCCCAGCCATGGTAAGCCCGTGGCCCTCTATGATGGCCGGTCCAAGGGCACCGAGGCGTACTTCGAACTCGCGGGTGAGTTTATGGCGCGAAACGGAATCGAGGCGCCGCGGATGGCAAAACGCAAAGCTGCCGCTGCCACTGCCGCAGGGCCGGAGCTGAAAGTCCGGTTCTGGCCTTATTCCTGAGGCGGCTGATTCGCGCCTCAGTGATTTTTCTCCAGCGCCCGAAAGGGCCCTCTGAAATACCGGCGCCCTTACGCCGATGAAGGAATTGGAACGATGAACACTACTGCCCCCGAAAATAAACGACGTGCCTTGGGGAAGGGCCTCGATTCACTTCTGCCGCGCGCACAAGCGCCGGCAAGCCCCAGTCCGGCTCCAGAAGCCGAGGGTGGGAGACCGCGCGAGATCCCTGTCGGGCAGATCGACCGCAATCCATTTCAGACTCGCACGGTTATGAATGAGGACCAGTTGGCAGAGCTGGCCGCCTCAATCACGGCCAATGGCGTGGTGCAGCCGATCCTGGTGCGGCCGCTGGCGAACGGGCGCTTCCAGTTGATCGCCGGCGAGCGTCGCTGGCGGGCCTCGCAGATTGCGGGCAAGACCACCATTCCCGCGATTTTGCGCCAGGTTTCGGACGAGCAGGCGATGGAGATCACCATCGTCGAGAACCTGCAGCGCGCGGACCTGAACCCGATGGAGCAGGCGCGGGCCTTCGAACGGCTGTCGCGCGAGTTCCACATGACCCAGGAGCAGATGGCGCAGCGTACCGGAAAGGATCGTGCCACTGTATCTAATTTCCTACGGTTGTTGAAGTTACCTTCCGGAGTGCAGGGGCGGGTCGAGTCTGGGGAAATTAGTTTTGGCCATGCGCGGGCGCTGCTCGCTCTGGAACATGCCGAAGCGATTGAAAAGGCAGCGCAGCGGATCGCAGCACTTTCGCTTTCTGTTCGCCAAACCGAGAGCTATGTGCAGGGCTTGCTGAATCCCGAAAAAGCGGCGAAGAAAGCGGCAAAACAGGAGCCGCAGGTCGATCCGAATGTGCGCGATGCGCAGGAGCGTCTGCAGCGCGCGCTGGGCCTGAAGGTCACGATTGAGGACCGCAATGGGCGCGGGAGGGTTGTGATCGAATACGCGCAGCTCGAGGACTTCGATACCCTGCTGGAGCAGCTGGCGGGCGACAAATAACCGTCCTTCGATCTGAAATATATCGTTTATACTCAATTACTTATCCAGTCGTGTGGAGAAATTCACGCGATTTTGGCAGCGCTTTGGTGCAACCGCACCCCACATAGCGCTATCCAATATCTAGAAGCCACTCGTCTCCCCGGAAGTGCGCGAACGTGCCGAAAAGCGCGACAGGATTGGACTAACCCGATCCGCACATCCCTGAAGACTGGGAACCCGGGAGCGGGCCCGCCTGAAAACGGGGTAAGCCAGGCGAGGCCCGCGTGCCGATCGCATCCCGGTAACTGACAACACTTCTGATCGCCGCCGAATATCCGAGATCCTTACGCATTGCGTGCGATCCTCCATACAAGAGTGCCCGGCACGAGGAAAGAGGTTCCAGGCATGCACAATTCGACAAATCTGACTATGAATCACACGTCCAAAAGAGATTTTCTACTGCTCAGCGATTTCGACCAGACGCTCAGCTTCAACGATTCGGGTACGGTCCTCGCGGAGATGCTGGGAATTCCGAATTTCCACGAGTACGTTCGCAAGCTGGCCGATACGCACCTGGTGCAGCAGGGCGGAGAACTCGCCTACCTGCTGGTGCACGAGCCGGCTTTCCGCGGCGTGCGCAAGAAACACCTGCGCGAAGCCGGCAAGAAGGTGCGGCTCAAGAAGCACATTCAGCTCCTGTCGACGCTGCTCGAGAACATTGATGACGGCAGCCGGTTTTCGTTCTATGTCGTGTCGGCCGCGCCGCAGGAGATTGTGGAATCGGCGCTGGAGGGGATCGTCCCGGCGGATCACATCTTCGCCAGCCAGCTTGCTTTCGATGCAGAGGAGCGGGTGGCTGGAGTTGTGACCCTGCGCGCCGGGTACGGGAAGGTAACCATCCTCGATCAACTGCGCGAGCAGGCGCGGGTGGGACACAACCACCTGGTTTACGTCGGCGACGGGAGCTCCGACGTGCACGTGATGCTGCACGTCAACCGGCTGGATGGGCTGACGATCGCGGTTTCGGAAAATCGCTACCTGGCCCAGATCGCCAAGCGTTCTGTGCTGAGCGACGACGCGCTCAGTATCCTGGTGCCGATCACGGAAGAAATTCTGGGGTGGAGCACGCATCAGATCAGGGCGCTTTTCGAACGGCACGGATTCATTTTGCGCGAGTGGGAAAAGGTTCAGACCGATACCCTGAGCATTGTGAGTGCCGCGCAGGAGACTGAAACGCGTTCTTCTGTCACCGTGCCACCGGTCGTGAAAGGCGACCAGGAAGAGCGATCCGGCAGCGCGCAGGCTGCCGGCAAACCGGACGCCGCGCCCTCGCCGAATCCGCGTCTCCCGCGGACCACGCGCGCAGAAAAGAGCTCTGCTGAATCTGACCGCGCTGTGGAGCCGGTGCGCGCTCAGGCGAATCGGACCTAAGGCTGGGGCTCGGCGTGCGTGGTTCAGAGCCCGGTCGAGCCGTAGTTCTGCGCATAGGTATCGCGGGGCAGACCGCGGCTGCGCATTTTCCGCGCAAACGCGAATGCGTCATCCTTGTTCATTACCCCGCCCACGGTGACCAGATAGGGCGCGCGCCCAGTCGGTGTGAACACTTCCGGGCGCAGGTCCGGATTCTTGCTTGCGATGGTCGCGGCCTTCTTTTGAGCCTGGTCCCGGCGGTTGTAGGTATAGGCGATCACTCGCCATTGCGTGCGCGAGCCGCGATCGCCAATCTGCGCTCGAGGGACGGCCCGAGCCTGTTGGGTTCGCACAGGCGTAGTGTGTCCGGCCAGGGCTGGGGCCGTTGCGGGCGCCGCGGTGTGCCTGCCCTGGTGGCCAACTCCGCGCGATTCATGTGCCACGAACCACCCGGCCAGAAGAGAGAGCACGGCCAACATGGCCACCACGCCGAGCCATCTCGAGGCCAGACTTCCGGCGAGCCTCGGCCCCAGGCGTGACTTCAGATTCCATTGCAAGGTCGACCACAGGCCTGACCCGGGAGAGAACCGCCGGTTCTCCGTCCGAAGCTCCTGATGGATCGACGCGGGCACCGCATTCTCATTCCACGACGCAGTTCTGCCCGGCCTCGACGAAGAGCGCGGGTTCGCGGTTGGCGCGGGCTCAGGACGCTTGGCGGCAGGCGGGGCAACTGCTGGCCGATCAGGCACCGGCGCGACCGCTGCAGTTTCGGGCGGTGCGGGACCCCCCAGGGCTGCTCGAATCTCCGCCAATCCCCACGCGCCGCTCATTCCGTTGCGCACAATCTTGTCGAACGGGGCGGGGAGTGCGGATCCTCTTTCCGCGTCGATGGCCTGTTGTTGCGTGAGGGCCTGCAGCACCACCACCGCCAGATCGTGTACGTCGCGCTGCTTTACATCGAGACCGGCCTGACCTTCGGGAGCGTCGCGGATGCAGTCGCTACGCAGCTTCACCGTTTCGCCAACCGCAAAAATGCTCTGCGGCGCCACATGTTCATGCACAAAGCCATGGGTGTGGAGCATTTCAAGCGCCGCCACCAGACTGGTCGCAAGTTGCGCCGTGTCCTTCGCGCTCAATCGGCCCAGAGCCAGCACCTCGGAGAGATTAGCGTCTGCCTTCTCAAAAAGCGCGTAAACCGCCGGTCCGCCATCCAACTCGATCTGCCCGTAACGTTCGAGCTTGAGAAAATTGGGGTGGCCGAGCGCTTCAACACAGCGCCAGCGCGCAATGATCTCCTCTTCGTCGAAATGGCACTCGATCAGGCGCAGCAGGGCCGGATCTCCCTTGCCGTTGGCAGTGGAGAAGAAAGCGCTACGCCCTTCCGGCAACAAAAGTTTATTCAGGGGGAAGGCGCCATCAATCGTTTCGCCTTCGTATTCTGTCCAAAGTTGCATATGTACACCTGCCCACGTATATAGGGGCCAAGGCAGGATGCCGGCAAGGCGAATCGAACAGACCTGCGCAGGGGCGCAGCAGAGAAGTCGTGCGGGACGCGCGTGTGGCCTGCGCGAATCTTGTTATCCATCGTCATTATCGCAAAGAGTGACAGATCATCTGTGCGAAACGGGGTTACTATCTGAATCCCTTTGCGCAAGAAGCGCGGGCTGCCCGGCTCAAGACGACCATGCGCGTGACTCTATCTGGAAGCCGGCTCAATGGCAGTTGCCGCGCTCTCGACGCCCTCGACTGCGCCAGCGTCGAGCACGTAGAGCGATGGATCGTTGGCACGGCGCGCGAGGTACTCACTGCCGGATTTCCCCTCTGTGACTTTTGCGATTTCCACCTTTTCTCGACGCTTGCCGCCGTTCGAGGTGATAGTAGCGACAATCATGGGCGTGGTGAATCCGGAGGTCGCGAATTTGGTTGCGGTCAGATCGCGAAAGCCGGAGATGAACGATTCCACAGTATCGGAATCCATCTTCCTGCCGTCGCGCCACCAGCCTTGCGCGTTATGGACCATGTCGACGGAAACAGGCTTCGAGCCGGCGATCTGGACATCGATTGCGTCGGGCATTGCGTCCGGCTCGCTGTTTGCGAAATCGAAGAGCTGCTTGTTACGGAAATCGTCGACAGACTTTGCGAGTGAGTCGCCGAGCGAGGGATCAGCCTGGTAGATGCCGGGCACTACGCTCGACTTCACGTAATCGCTGGTGTTGCCTTTGCGGATCTCAATGGTCTGCGTGCCGGATGCGCCGGTGACCTTCACGGTGGCGACGGGCGTGGCATTGGCGAAGGCTGCCTGGGCTTCCTTTTCGGAGGGCTGCGTAGCCTGCATCTGCGCGTCGGCAAGCGCCGAAGCGAGCCCGTCGGCGGCCATTGAATCGGTGCGGTACGGCGCCGGTTTCTCGAGCGCCCAGCCGCCAGCGGTGCGATCGAGCGCAATCGTGGTGCTGTTGCGAACCAGCTCGATGCGGTTCATTTGGTCTGCATTCAGCGTGATGAGACGCTTGTCGCGGAGATCGTTTGCGGTTTTGTTGAAGGTTGTATTTGCGCTCGAAAATGTGGTGAAGATGCGCGGATTGCCGGCGACCATCGCGTAGGAAGCGCTGCCTACAGGCGTGTTGTCGCCGATGAGCAGGCGCTGCTCGGGACGACCCTTTTGCGTGACATCAATCTCAATGGTGGGAGAAGCGAGGCCGTATTGGCTCAAATCCGACGCGCTGTTCGTTACCACTTCCTGTGCGGTGAGCGGCTCCAGAGCCGAAAGCAGCATCGATACCTGCTCGGGGTCGGCGTGCATGGGCCTGGGCGCGGTGATCTGCCATGCCTGGTTCGCGTCGCGGGCGAGCGTCACAGGCGGCGCGTCTTTGGTCTTGATGGTGAAGGCGGTGACGTTGGCCGGGTTGATATTCAGGATCGTCGGGCTCACAGTCGCTGAGGCCGCGGGGTACGCAGTCTTCGGGTGCCGATTCGACCAGTAGAGAGTCCCGGCAAGCGCGGCGAGAACGACGCAGGCAATCGAGAGAGTGATGAGTTTGTTGCTCTTCATAAGGCGCGGATCAGCATTAGCGGCGACGCCACCACACCAGCGTTCCCAGTCCCATCATGAGCAGCGGCAGGCCGAAGACGGCCACAATGCGTACGAAGGCCATCTGCGCGCGCGTCATGGTGATGTGCTGATCTTCCGGAGGCTTGGGATGGATGGAGATCAGATCCTCATCCGATGCCAGCCAGTTGATCGCGTTCAATGCCAGGTCGCCGTTGCCGTTGAAGCTGAGAAAGCTGTTCGTGATCCAGGTTGACCCGCCGACAACCACAAAGCGCCCGTGCTGGCCGGAGTTGCCCAGCCCGAATGTGCCCGCGGCAGCAAGCGTGAACGGGCCTTTTTTGTTCTTCGGGTCGTCGACGCGCAACTCGCCTGTGCCCAGGTTGGTAGCGGCTTCGCTGGTATCGGAAGACGAAAAGAGCTTGTCCACGCTCGCCTTGCCGGTGGACTGGATGGCAAGCGACTGCACGATCGGAAATCCCGTTGCCGTGTCTTTCAGATCGCTCACTATCGGCTGCGATTCGTAGTGCGTGACTACCGCAACCTCAGGCCCTACGCCGATGAGCTGGCCGATGGGGCTCTGATCCAGCACCAGATCCTTATCCGGAGTGACGCCCCAGCCCGCGAGCACGGCATCCAGCGCATCATTGGCGGCGATGACCGAGGAGCGGCTCTCGAGCGGGGGATCGAGCAGGAACAGGCCGCGCCCACCGTTCTCCACGTACTTCTGGATCGCAGCCACCTCGGGTTGCTGATAATCGTGCGTGGGGCCGGCGACTACGAGCACCGTGCAGTCCGAAGGAACCTCCGGCTTGCTGATCAGGTCGACGGTCTGCGTCTCGTAACTTTCCTTGCCCAGATCATCCTTGAAGCCGGTAAGCCCATAGCGGCCGCTGTCGTCGATCTGGTGTTCGCCGCTGCCGCTTACAAAGCACACCGTGCGGGTGCTGGTCTTGATGTCGCGAATGAATGCGCCGGTAATGCCCTCTTCGGTCATGGCGCCGGCAGCTTCTTTTTTGTCGCCGATCTGGACGACGGCGGTGCCCAGGTTCTGCACGCCATCTGCGCGGGCCAGTTGCGGATCCTTGTCCGGGTCGACGTACTGGATCTTCACTTTGGGCGATAGGTCGGCATATTCGCCGAGCAGATCGCGGGCCTGGCCGAAGTGTGTGCTCTGGTCGAAGTAGAAAATAGTCGCGTTCTGCTTGAGCCCCTTCACAATCTTGGCCGTCTCCGGCGAGAGACTGTAGCGCTTGTTCGGGGTCGCGTCCCAGCTCTTGTCGTAGCGGTTGGCGAGCACATTCACCACCACTGCAGCGGTAATCACCACCAGCGTGTACAAAACTGCGTACGCAGCGTAACGGGTCTGTCGAGCCTTCATCCAATCGCCTGCCATGTCTCTGTCCTATGACCTCCAGCGCAGCGATTCCATGGAGCGCGCGGTGAAAAAGAGTCCCAGGAAAATCAGGGTGAGGTAGTAGACCGTGTCTTTCGACTCGATGACGCCCTTGGCGAACGAAGAGTCGTGCGTGACCACTGACAGGTAACTAAGTACCGAGGCCCAGGTGGCCGAGTTGAATCCGCTGACCCACGCGAAGACCCACAGCAGCAGGCAAAGCGCGAAGGTGGCAGCGCCGGCGATGATCTGGTTGCGCGTGAGCGTGGAGATGAAGGTGCCCAGCGCCAGCAATCCGCCAGCTTGCAGCAGAAGACCGAGATAGCCCACGGCCAGCGGCTTCCAATCGGGATGGCCGTAGCGGAAGAGGAAGACGAAGTCGAGGGCCGTGAACGCCAGCAGGCAGGCGTAGAGGCCGAGCGCTGCGAACCATTTGCCAAGGATGATTTCGATATCGCGCACCGGCGACGTGGCCAGCAGCTCGATGGTTCCCGTGCGCTTTTCTTCGGCGAAGAGGCGCATGGAGATGAGCGGAATAAAGAACAGCCCCAGCACGCTCACGTTGCCGAGGAGCGGCCGGATGATCTGCTCGTTGATGTCCATGGGATACGACTGGCCGCTCATCTGCATCTCCATGCTGGCGGTTACAAAATATTCCACGGCCGTCCAGAACATGAACCCGAAGACGAGCGCGAAAAACGTGAGCAGAACATAGGCAACAGGAGAAGAGAAGTAGCTTTTCATCTCCTTCGAAAAAATGATCCAGATGGTCTTCATGCGTGCGGTTCCTCCGCATCGGGTTGCACCGGGTCGGCATTCTCTGTCGGCGAAGCTTCCGGAGCTGCCGCCGGCAGGGCCTCGCTGCCGGTGAGACGCAGGAAGATTTCTTCCAGGCTCATGGCCGCAGGCCGCATCTCATTCAAATCCCAGCCGCCCTCAATCACGGCGCGCGCCAGGTCGCCGCGGCGCAGCTCGCCTTTGCGGCTTTCGGTTTCGAAGATTGCGGTTGTGGTGCGCGCTTCTTTCACGCGCACGTTGCCGACGCCCGAGACTTGCGCGAGCTTTTGCTGTACCGCGATGCTGTCCAAAATCCCGCCGTGCGCAGCACCGATTTCGAGGAGCATGGTCTCGGCTCCACGCGCGCGGCCTTCAAGATTCGCAACGGAATCCGTTGCCACCACCCGGCCCTTGTTGATGATGATGACCTGCTGGCAGGTCTGCTCCACCTCTGGCAGGATGTGTGTGCTGAGCAGGATGGTGTGCTCGCCGGCGAGGTCGCGGATGAGCTCGCGTGTCTCGTTGATCTGCTTGGGGTCGAGGCCCGCGGTCGGCTCGTCGAGGATGAGCACATCGGGGTTGTGGACGATGGCCTGCGCGAGGCCGACGCGCTGCCGATAGCCCTTGGAGAGCTTGCCCAGCAGCTTGTTCTTGACGTCGGCCACATTGCAGCGGCCCATCACGTAGTCGACGCGCCGGTCGAGTTCCTCGCCCGACAGGCCTTTGAGCCGGCCAACGAAGCGCAGGTACTCGTGCGTCTCCATATCGGGATAAAGCGGCGGAGACTCCGGCAGGTAGCCGATGCGGCGGCGCACTTCGAGCGATTGCTCCAGCACGTCAAAACCGGCGACGCTTGCGGTGCCGGATGTTGGCGGCAGAAAGCAGGTGAGCATGCGCATGGTCGTGGTTTTCCCGGCGCCGTTGGGGCCAAGGAAACCTACGATCTGCCCTTTGTCGACGGTGAAGGAAATCTGATTGACTGCGACTGTTCTTGCGTACCGGCGGGTAAGCTCTTTGACAGTAATCATCTCAGTCCGATGTTTTGAACGCCCGAAGGTTTTGACTGCGGGATCGGAAAGTCGTCACCACGTAAAATCGCAGACTTGACGGCTGTGTGGCAACGGGTCTCTCGCTGCCCCCGTGAAAACAGTTCAGATCGCAAGTTTAGATTCGTGCTCTCCGACCCTTTCGCCGGAAAAAATGCGAAAGGATGGGGCACGGAAAATTGTGCTTGTTATTTCCTCGCGCCGCGATCGGGAAGCAGGTTCCAAATCGCTGGATCTTCACTGCCCAGCACCCACGAGCAAAATCCTTCAAGCCCGCGATCCTGCATGAGCCGGTAGCGCTCGTTAAAAGTGCGTGCGTCGGTGTAGAAGATCCACTCGCGCATCTGGTCGCGATAGAAGTAGAAAAACGCAGTCTTGTCGCCGTCGTCCCACGTGGGCTTGCCGCCATAGGCTGCGGCCAACTGCAGCGCGTCCGGTGTGCTGATGGAATCGGCGAGAAGATTCGGACTCGGCTGGCCGGAGGAAGGATCGATCGTTGGCGCGCCGGCGTACCAGTGATAGCCGTAGAGCGGAATGCCGAGCGACAGCTTCTCCTTGGGCACGTTCTGGAGCGCGTAGTCGAGATTGTCGACGGTCCATTGCCATCCTGCGACAGGCCCCGGCATTGTCCAGCGGGTGTGCTGGTCGTAGGTCATGAGGCAGATGAGGTCAACGGACTTTGCCAGCGCGGCAAGATCGTACGCGCCGCGCCAATCTGTGTAGATCCATTTTGAGAAACCGCCCTCGCCTGGATAACCAGGCGCATTCGGCACCGAGGCGATCGTCAGCTTGAGTCCGGCGCCGTGGAGCGCCGCAGCCGAACGCGCAACAACGGCGCTCAGTCCATCGCGGTCAAGGTAGCTCACGTTCTCGAAGTCGAATTGAAATCCCGTGTAGCCGTGCAACTTTGCCTCGCGAAGCATGGCATCGTTCATACGCTGCTGGGCGTCTACGCTGCCGGCAAGCTGATGAAATTTTTTCAGATTGAAGAGCGCAACGATGGGCATCACCGGCAGGCCCTGTTTCTGCGCCACATCGAGCACGGTCGGATTCGGACCACCGGTCACCAAGCCGTTCTCGTCTACGTTGTACCAGGTTGGCACGAGGAGATCGATCTTGGCGGAGTGCGCGAGAAACGAGCGAATCGACTGCGGCTCGTTGGTCATGTAGAAGAGGGCGACAGGCGCGGCGCGCAAAGTCGGGCCGCATAGGAGGAAGAATGCCAAGGCAATCGAGAGGCGCCGCATGGTCACCGCCGTCTGGGAATTCGGTTACCTCCTCAGCATAAGCCGTTTGGTCAATTGGCTCGGCCCAGGTCTTCGGTTCCTTCGAGCCAATCGGTTGCGGTGAGGCGCGTGCCGAGCGCACGCTTCAGGTCGGGCAGGTCGTAGTGCACGAGCACGCTGGGCAGCACATCTTCTGCGGCATCGACGGGCATGGGTGCGTCCACGAGGCTGCGGTAGCTGGTGAGCACGTGATCGACGGTGATGTGCGCAAGGCGATGATCGAGCACCGCCGCGTGCAGCAGCACCAAACCCATATGCCGGCTGCCTTCAGCCGAGATTTGCTTGGGGTCCACGTCGGCGCGGCTGGCCAGGTAATCGACAGCGCGGATGGCGTCGTCCACGCGTAAACCGACGAGCGTTTTGCCCACAATATCGGCACGCAGGCTGAGCAGATAAAACGTACCGAGCAGCGGCGATTTGATCTCCTCCTTTCCGGGGGGCGAAGGCCGGGGCGTAATGGCCAGCACCACGTTGCCGGCCTGGGCGAGTGCGTCAAATTTTGCTCTGTTGGCGCGCGCAGTCTCCTTGTCGCCGTCGATCGAATCGGGAACGAGCAGCAGCACTGCGGGGTGACGCCCGGCTGTGGCGGGAACGGAGAGATCGCCTTCGAGATCGCCGCTCTCGCTTTGCAGGACGAACGGGCCGGAGTTCGCGCGCAGGAATTGAGCGTCGAATTTTGTCGTGCCTGGCGTGACGGCCGCGCCGGTGACGCTGCGAATCGCTTGCACCAATTGCGTGCCGCTTATCGCCTGTCTGCTCGCGATGAGCGCGCTTGCACGTTTGCGATTCAGTGAGGAGACTGTCTGCTCATCGGGATAGCTCGACGACACCTGGCCGGTTGGCGTCACCTGGAAGGTGCTTGCCGGCATGCTGCGCATGGGATTCTGCGGTCCGTACGCAAGATACGCCGCGGGAACTTTGGGATGATCGGCGTCGCTGCCCAGTTCGAGATTGCGCATAAAGAAGCTGAGAATGTTGCCGGTGATGGGCGCCAGCGCGCCGTGATGACCTGGACCGGTGATGAACTGCAGCGGCGCCTCGGGCGCAACGCGATTGGTTGTGTCGGCGTTCCATGCTGGGCCGGTTGGTACCGGCGGTATCGACGGCGGCGGATCGCCTAAGGGCACGCCCGCGCTGGCCGTGCCCGCACTGGCAGTATCGAAGAGCGCGTAAAGCCTGCGCGCTTCGATTACGCTCGAACGGGCGCCGGCGAAGGGAAACATGTCGGAGTAGGTGGAGACGACAGCGTAGGGGCGCGGCGCGGCCAGCTCGATCCAGTCGGGAAAATCGAGGCCGGAAGAGAGGAAGCGCGGCTCAGATTGCTCGGCCTCCTGCGGTCCCAGTGTGGGCAACAGCGCGTCGAAAGAAGTGATGTAGCAGGCCACGCCCGCGGCGGCCACACGCTTATCGAGCGCGGCGACCAGGGATGTAACGGCGCCACCGCCGGAACAGCCGAAGGCGCCGATGCGATGGGGATCAACTTCAGGGAGTGCAGAAAGATAGTCGATGCCGCGCATCGCGTCCCAGAGCATGTACCGCGCCAGCGTGTCGCCGATGAGCATGGGTTGCAGGCTGGCTTCGCTGTGCTCGCCGGTTGGCGGTCCGGCCAGCGATGTGCCCGGCTTGGCAGGGTTCGGATATTCGAGGCGCTCCCCCATGCCGATGGGGTCGTAGGAGAGCACGACAAAGCCGTTCATTGCGAAGAGCGCTGCGGCGCTGGCGTCATTCGCTTTGCTGGTGGGGTAATGGCCGGGCGTCATCAGGATGGCCGCGTGCCTGCCGGGTGTGGTCTGACCGGATGGCACGTACAGCAGGCCGGTCACGCGCAGGCCGGGCTGGCTTTCGAAGACGACTTTGCGGATGACGAAGCCGTCCGCCTGCGTCTCGCCAGTAATTTGTGCGTGGAGCGGAGTGCGCTGGGGAAGCGGACCCAGCAGAGCCAGGATCTTGCTGCGCACCGCGGCCTGCCTCGCTTCCGCCTGGGCGCGCGTGCGGATGGCTGCGACGGCCGCTGCGCGCTGGGCGGTGAATTGAGCCGCGATGGCGTCGAGGTAAGAGTCCACTTGAAGCCGGCCGGCGTTCGCCGCATTGGCGGCTGGCGAGCCTGCGATTTGCGCGGGGAGCAGGTTAGCGGGCAGGCTGAATGCCGATACCGCGACGGCGCAGAGGACAAATCGGATGGCTCGATGCATGACCCTGCCTTGATACGTTTTCAGACCACTGGCGGTCAAGAAGGTGAAATCGAATTATGGAATTCCAATCAGTAAGCCGCCGCTGATACCCATCGACTGCTCGTGCCCTGAGGAAAAGCTGTAGTCGTAGCCCGGCTCCAGGTACCAGCCAAATTGATGTTTGCGCGTGGGCCAGAACATGAAATCCGCGACTGCCTCGCCGGCGATGCCGTTGGTAGTAGTCCCATTCTCCCGGGTGAGCACCCACTCCGGGCCCACGCCCGCCATAAACTCGACGCCGCGCGACAGGTCCCAGGGCTTTTTGAAGAGCAGATCGGTGTCCCACTCCGTTGAGTGGCGCGTGAAGAGCGGGGTTACGCCCGCCTCCAACTCCAGCCATTCGGGGATGGGCGTGACTTCGACGGCAAAGTCGGGGCCGTAGCTCGCGGTTCCGTCCTTCACGTTCCAGCTTGCGGCTGCGCCCAGTTCCACGACGGCGGCGGGCTCCTTTTCCGGCGATTGCGCGGGGAGTTGTTGAACAGCGAGGACTAAGGCAACTGCGCCAGCGGCGCAAACAAAGACTCGGATCGCACGGTGCATCGGGTGGACCTCAATCTGGCTACCTCAAAATGATAAGAGCCGGCGGCGCTGTCCGGTTGCGAACACTCCCGTTTCAAAATGGACGGTTGGTCCGGCAGGCTCCAATCTCAGAAGCTTTGCTTTTCAGGGATATAACCCAATGCCACTCTGGCGCGCGGAGTGCATCCAGTAGGGAAGAATCCCGCGGGGAAGACTCCGCGCACCCCTGGAGGGATGGAAACCTTGCTGGCTGACTTGAAACACGCGATCCGTCAACTGCGCCGCTCGCCGGGCTTTACATTGACTGCCGTCGCCACCCTGGCGCTCGGTATTGGGGCCACCACGGCCATTTTCACGCTGGTACACGCGGTGCTGCTGCGGTCGCTGCCGGTCGCAGACCCAGCGGCCCTTCTGCGGGTTGGCGACACCGAGCAGTGCTGCGTGAACGGCGGTCTTCCCGACTATCAGGAGCCGATGAACGATTGGTCGCTGTTTTCGTACCTGCAGTACGAGCAGTTTCGCGATCACACTGCGGGCTTCAGCAGCCTGGCCGCCTTTGAGTCCAAGGATCACGAGATGGCAGTACGCCGCACCAGCAGCGGCGATCCCGCGAAGCCCTGGTACGGAGAATTCGTCTCTGGGAATTCATTCGACACACTTGGGCTTCGCGCGTACGCCGGGCGATTGCTGCAGCCTTCAGACGATGTGAAAGGCGCAACGCCCGTTGCCGTCCTCAGTTTTCAGGCGTGGGAGCAGGAGCTGGACCGCGATCCCTCGATTGTTGGTTCCAGCTTTACCGTCAACGGCCAACCGGTCACCATCGTCGGCATTGCGCCGCCGGGCTTCTACAGCGAGCAACTCAGCCCCACGCCGCCAGCCCTCTGGTTTCCGATTCATCTGCTCCCCGCAATCTCGCCGCTTGACGCTGACCTGCTGGAGCACGGTGGTCAGCAGTGGCTTAACCTGATTGGCCGCGTGGCGCCGGGCGCACAGCAGGCGGCCATTCAGGCGCAGATGCAGGTTGAACTGCGGCAATTTCTTCAGAGCCCGGTGTCGGAGCTCGAAGGTACCGAGCGCCCTCTTATTCCCCGGCAATACCTGCGACTGAGCCCCGGAGGCGGCGGGGTGCAGCGCATGCAGGCGCAGTACAAAGGCGACCTGGAGTTGCTGATGTGGATCGCCAGCTTCGTTCTGCTGATCGCCTGCGCCAACCTTGCCAATCTCATGCTGGCGCGCTCGATCGGGCAGCGCCAGCAGACTGCCGTGCGCACGGCGCTGGGCGCATCGCGCCGCCGCCTGGTGCAGCGCGCCCTGGTGGAATGTGTGCTGCTTGCCATACTTGGCGGACTGACCGGGGTCCTGGTTGCGTGGGGCGGAGCCAGACTCATCCTCCATCTCGCCTTTCAGCATGACCCCATCAGCATCAGCGCAAGTCCGTCCCCGGCAGTGGTAGCGTTTGCCTTAGCGGCATCGCTCCTCACCGGCCTGCTCTTCGGCGTCGCGCCGGCGTGGTTTGCGGCGCACGCAGATCCCATTGAGGCGCTGCGCGGCGCCAACCGCGCCACCGGACGCCACACTACCGTGGCTCAAAAAGGCCTGGTGGTTGCCCAGGCCGCCGTCTCCGTAGTTCTGCTGTGCGCTGCGGGCTCTCTCATTCTGAGCCTGCAGAAGCTGGAGCATCAGCACTTCGGCTTTGATCCCGCTCACCGCACCATGGTGCAATTCGACGTGCAGACCACGGGCCTGCAGCCGGATCAACTCGACGGTTTCTACAGGCGCCTCGACCGGTCGCTTTCGTCCATCCCCGGTGTTGCCCACGTGGCGTGGTCGCTGTGGAGCCCGATGGACGGCAATAACCGCAGCGAAGACGTTTACGTCGAAGGCCAGCCGGAGCCGCCGGCCGGCTCGAGCGTGAATCTATCTTCATGGGTTCGCGTGAGCCCGGATTATTTCACGACGATTGGAACGAAGCTGCTCGCAGGCCGTGCCTTTACCGACAACGACAATCGCGACGCTTCCAATGTCGCCATCGTCGATGAGGCATTCGTGAAGAAATACCTGCACGGGCAAAACCCCATTGGAGCGCACTTTGGCGACTGGGATGAGGCGCACGCGGGAATGTACACGATCGTTGGGGTTGTTGAAGATGCGCAGTACTGGCCTCCGACGGATCCGCAGGAGCAGGGCCACCCCATGTACTTTCTGCCCGCATGGCAGTGGCCGCAGTTGCCGGCCTCGACTCCAAACGCATCGTTGTATACGAAGTTCCTGACCGACACACACTACATGGGTTCGCTGGAGATTGAAACCAGGGGCACGGTGCCCGATCTGGAGAGCGGCGTGCGCGGCGTGCTGCAGCAACTCGATCCGAACCTGATGATCACGCGCTTCCAGAGCTTTGGGCAGCAGGTGGACTTCGGCTTCAGCCAGCAGCAGATGATTGTGCAACTGACCTCGCTGTTCGGACTGGTGGCGCTGGTGCTGGCGGCAATCGGCATTTACGGCGTCACTGCCTATGCCGTAACCCAGCGCACCAGCGAGATTGGCATCCGCATGGCTCTCGGCGCCAATCGGGGCGATGTGCGGGGGATGGTGCTGCGGGGCGCGTTCCTGCAAGTGGGACTGGGACTCCTTATCGGAATTCCTGCCGCCATCGCCGCCGGCCAGCTGATGGCTGCCGAACTCTACGGCATTCGAGTATGGAATCCGCTGGTTCTGGGAACTGCGACGGCGGTGCTGGGCGCGGTGGCAATCGTGGCAGCGGCTTTGCCGGCGCTCCGCGCGGCGAGCGTGGATCCGGTGCAGGCGCTGCGCGGGGAGTAGAGACGGTTGGATGGTGCAAGAGCTGTTAGGAAGGGCAGAGCGGCCAAGAACAGAGGGGGATTGCGCCGTCCCTGACGGGACTCCGGATGGGTAATGCGGGCCGCATTCCCCACGCTGAAGCGCGGGGCTAACGAACAATGCGTCTACGGCGCGGGTTTTGGCGCGGGGTTTTGTGCTCGTCTTTGCGAGGTGCTATGCCAGGCCCTTTTCATTGGACGCATTCGTATTTCCAAGCCGCGCGGGGAATCTCTAAGAGGCCACAAACCGTAAGGCTTCCGGGTGTGCCGGAGGAACTTACAGGAAACTGCTACACGCCCACCGGGAAGGGCTTGGGGCTGGATTCTTCAGTCGGCGCTGCGGCGCCGGTGCGCCAGCGCTCGAAGCGGCCTTGCAGCAGGCTCATCAGGCCGGTGTACCAGTAGCCGATGACGAAGAGGATGAGGAACGGCGCGGTGAAGTAGTTGTGGTTCGAGAAGGTGTAGAGGATGGCGGCAAAGAAATAGAAGCCGAGCAGCATCTCGATCCAGGGCGTGAGCTTGAGGCGCTTGCGGTACTTGGCGGCCTGCGATTTTTCGCCCTTCTGCGCCACGCGGTACTTGGGCGTGCGCACGAAGGCGCTCTTGATGCCGAAGCAGGGCTTCCATCACCGCCTTGGTGTTGGTGACCGTGAGGCCGATGCCGAGAGCCATGAGGAAAGGCAGATAGTAGAAGGTCTTCTTCCAGGTCTTGGGGTAGAGCTCGCGCTGGCTCATCACGTAAAAGACCGCGATCGAGAAGCGTGGATGCGGTAAAGAGCGGCACGTCGATGAGCAGCATCTGAAACCAGCCCTGGTAGAAGCGGCAGATCATGGCGGGAATCAGCAGCGCCGACATGATGACCATGAGCGGATAGCTCAGGTTGGCGGTGAGGTGGTAGACGGCCTCGATCTTGTTGCGCCGCGGGGTGTTGGAGCGGAAGACCATGGGCAGCACTTTGATGCTGGTCTGGATGAGACCCTTGGCCCAGCGCGCCTGCTGGGTCTTGAAGGCGGTCATCTCGATGGGCAGCTCGGAGGGGCACTCGACGTCGGGCAGATATTTGAACTTCCAGCCGGCCATCTGCGAGCGGTAGCTGAGGTCGGTGTCCTCGGTGAGCGTGTCGTGCTGCCAGCCGCCGCCGTCGACGATGGCCTGGCGGCGCCACATGCCGGCGGTGCCGTTGAAGTTGAAGAACTCGCCGCGAGCGGACGCGCGCGCCGTGCTCGAGGACGAAATGGCCGTCGAGCAGGATGGCCTCGATCTGCGTCAGCATGCTGTAGTCGCGGTTGAGGTGCGTCCAGCGCGTCTGCACCATGCCGATCTCGGGCTCGGCAAAGTGGTGAATGACCTTCATGAGCCAGTCCGGCGGAGGGACGAAATCGGCGTCGAAGATGGCGACGAACTCGCCCTTGGCGACCTTGAGGCCCGCATCGAGCGCGCCGGCCTTGAAGCCGTGCCGGTTGGTGCGATGAATGTAGACGATGGGATGGCCGAGCGCCGCGTAGCGGTCGACGATGCCGGCGGCGACTTCAGTGGTTTCGTCGGTTGAGTCGTCGAGCACCTGGATTTCCAGCTTCTCGCGCGGGTACTCCATGGCGCAGACTGCTTCGATCAGCCGGTCGATCACAAACTGCTCGTTGAAGATGGGCAGTTGGATGGTGACGTTGGGCAGCTCGTCAAAATGCCTGGGCGGATTGGGATCGTAATTCTTGCGGTATTTGAAGTACTGGTAGCACATGGTGTAGCGATGGATGCCGTAGAAGGAGAGCAGGATCATCACCGCGAAATACGGCAACAGCATCGATGCGTCGAACCAGTTCCAGTGATAGAGGCCTTTGAAGGTCTGATCGGCGAATTGCACTTTCAGGTAGTGGCGCAGGCCATTGGAAGACGCTATCGCGAGCAGGGCCGGCAGGCGCGCGGCCGATGCGCTCAACCGGTCAGCGACCGGGATCAAAACAGTTGGAAGCACTGCAAGCCAGAAGCAAACCCCTCCAGGGACAAATACCACAGGATAGGGAAATTGTACGCGATTCCGGACTTTGGGGTCACAGTCCGGACTTTGTGGCCTCCCACCCATGCGAGAGAAAGAACTCGCAAGGATGGGGCACGGAGCAGTGTGGGCGAGCCCCAAAAATCCCCGTGCCCGTCCTTTCCGCTCTTTCACCGCTAGACCTCCAGCTCCGCCTCGGGCAGAATGTCGCTGGGACGGGCGACCCATACGTACATGGTCGGGAGCAGGAAGATGCTCATGGCCAGGTTGGCGATCAACCCGCCCACAATGACGATAGCGAACGGCCGCTGGGAATCGGAGCCGATGGCATGCGACAAGGCTGCCGGCAACAGGCCCAGTGTAGCCACCAGCATCGTCATCATGATGGGCCGCAACCGCAGCACTGCGCCTTCCACGGCTGCCTGCTCAACCGAATAGCCGCGAGCGCGCAATTGGTTGATGTACTCGAGCATGATGACGCCGGTTTGCACGGAGACGCCAAACAGCGCCAGGAATCCGACTTCAGAGGAAACGCTGAAGTTGGTTCCGGTAATCAGCAGCACCAGCAATCCACCGATGCTGGCCATCGCTACCGTGGCCAGGATCAGCAGCGCCCACTTGAACGAGCGGTACATGCTGTAGAGGATGATGAAGATGAGCAACACCGTAACCGGAACAATGACGGCCATGCGCGCTTCGGCACGGACCTCGCTCTGGTACTCGCCCTCCCAGCCGAGGTGGTAGCCGCGCGGCAACTTAACCTGGTTGTTGACGCGCTGAATGGCCTCGCGCACCGCGTCCCCCAGCGCCCGGTCGCGCACGCTGTACTTGATGGCTACGTAACGCTCATTGTTTTCGCGGTAGATCTCCGACCCCTCGTCGGCCTCGCGCACGTCGCAAAGCTGAGCCAGGGAGACGCGTTCGCCGGAGGGCGACAGCAAACGGATGTTCTCGATCGCTTCGCGGGTGTCGCGGTACTGGGGCAGATAGCGGAGCGTCAGGTTGTAGACCTGCTCGCCCTTTAACACCTGGGTCAGCGCTGTTCCGCCCACGGCGGTCTGGATGGCGTCCTGCACGTCGGCCACGTTGATCTGCCAGCGCGCGGCCTTGGCGCGGTCCACGGTGACGTCCAAATCGGGCTGGCCGGTGACCTGGAAGACGCCGAGGTCGGTGATGCCGGGGACGCGGCTCATTACGCCGGCGATCTGGTTGGCCAGATCCTCCAGCGTGTGCAGGTCGCTCCCGTAGACCTTGGTGGCCAGCTCACCCTTCACGCCGCTCACTGCCTCTTCCATGTTGTCTTCAATGGGCTGCGAAAAGCCCCAGTCGACGCCGGGGAAGTGTTGTTCGAGCTCCGTCTGCATGGAGGCGATGAGATCGTCCTTGTTCTGATGGAAGATGGGACGCCACTCGTTTTTCGGCTTCAGGCCCACATAGTACTCGGTATTGAAGAAGCCGGTATGGTCGGTTCCATCGTCGGGCCGGCCGGTCTGGCTGGTGCACTCGGTGGTTTCAGGAAACGAGCAGAGCAGCATGCGTGCTGCGTTGGCGGTGCGCACGCTTTCGTCGGGGCCAACGCTCTGCTGCAGCGTGCCGCGAACCCACATCGCGCCTTCATCGAGATGGGGCAGGAACTCCGAGCCGATGACGCCGCTGAAGGCGAGGAAGATAGCGAGCACCAGCGTGGCCACGCCGCCGGTGAGCATGATGCGATGATGGCGCACGGCCCAGGTAACGCCGTTGCGATAGTGGTCGCGCAGGAACTCCATCAAGGGGTTATGCCACTCTTTCGCGCCCTTGCGGAAGGCGAAGCTTGAGAGCACGGGCGCAAGCACGATGGAGAAGGTGAGCGCGCCCAACAGGGCAAAGGCCACGGTCCAGGCCATGGGCCGGAACAGCCGGCCTTCGACAGCCTGCAGCGTGAAGATGGGCAGGTACGCGGTGATGATGATAGCGATGGCAAAGAAGACCGGGCGCTGCACTTCATGCGAGGCTTCTGCGATGCGCGTGGCGAAGGGCCGGCCGTTCTCTTCCTTGCGCGACAAATGGCGAACGATGTTTTCCACCATCACTACGGCGCCGTCGACGACCATGCCGAAATCGAGCGCGCCCAGCGAAAGCAGGTTGGCGGGAATGTGCTTCAGGTCGAGGCAGATGGCCGCGAACAACAGCGAGAAGGGAATGGTGAGGGCGACAATGAGCGCGCCGCGAATGTTACCGAGGAAGAGAAAGAGGATGATCGCCACCAGGATCATGCCTTCGGTCAGGTTGTGGAGCACGGTGTGGGTCGTAAAGTGAAGCAAGTCGCTGCGGTCGATGAACGGCGCGATCTGAACGCCCTTGGGCAGAATCTGGTCGTTAAGCTGCTTCACCTTGGCGTGAATGCCCTGGAGCGTAGGCTGGGCGTCGTCGCCTTTCTGCAGGCACAGGATGCCGGAAACAACGTCGTTGTTGTTCACCAGAACGTCGTGATCGTTATGGTATGTGTCACCGAACTGCCCCAGGCGGATCATCGGTCCCTGGGTGACCACGCCCAGATCCTTGATGCGGATCGGAGTGCCGTCTTTGGTGGTCACAACTGTATTCCCAATGTCGTCAAGATCCTTGACCAGGCCGACCTCGCGCACATTGACCTCTTGCGTACCCTCCTGGATGAAGCTGCCGCCTCCGTTCGTATTGTTATTGGTGAGCTGCTGCTCCACCTGGCTGAGACTGAGACCGTAGTTGACCAGTTTGTCGGGATCGAGGCGCACCTGGTACTCGCGCGTGGGACCGCCGAAGGGATTGGTATCGACAACGCCGGGAACCGACTTGAGATTTTTCTCGATGACCCAGGTCTCCAGCGACTTCAGGTTCATCACGTCGTATTGCGGGTTGGTGCTGCGCAGCGTGTAGAAATAGATCTGGCCGACAGGGCTCCAGTCGGTGCCCATCTGCGGAACGACGCCGGTGGGAAGGCTGACTTGCGAGAGGCGCTCGAGAACGCGCTCGCGGTTTTCAAAGTCCGTCGTGTCCTCGCCAAAGACCATCTCCACTGTGGAGAGGCCGAAGATGGACCAGGAACGCACGTGGGCGACGCCCGGAATGCCGTTCATCTGGGTCTCAATGGGAATGGTGACCTGTTGCTCGATCTGCTCGGCAGAGATGCCGGGCCACTGCGCGATCACGTCCACATAGTTATTGGCCACGTCGGGATAGGCCTCGACGGGCAAGCGCTCGAAGGAGATAATGCCCCAGGCAAAGAGCAGAATGCCGATGGCCAGCACGAGGAGGCGGTTCTGGAGCGCGAAATCGACAAGCCTGCGGATCATTGCGCCTCCACCGTGGCTTCGAGAGCGACGACATCGCGCACCACCTGCTGGCCGGGCGCGATGCCGGAGAGAATCTCCTGCCGGTTGTTGGGCAACATGTCGCCGCCGTTTACTTCAACCCGCTTGAACTGCCTGCCGCCATTGGGAACAAACACCCAGTCACGGTCATGCAGGTGCAGGATGGCGCTGGCAGGCACCACCGCGTGGGGCACGGAGGTGCGGCCCACGAGGTTGGCCGTAACAAACATGCCCAGGCGCAGAAGGTTGCCGGGGTTGGGCACCTCGACGCGGACCTTGGCGGTGCGCAGCGTAGGATCGAGCACCGGCCCGATGTCGCTTACGCGGCCGCTGATCGGATGGTCAGGATAGGCGGCGAGCTGGATCTTTGCCTCCTGGCCCAGGTGCACTTTGGCGAGATCGTTTTCGTAGACATCGCAGAGAATCCACACCTGGCTCAGGTCGGCGACGGTGAAGACGGTCGAAGAGCCCGAAAGCGTGACGCCGGCTGCGGCTGCGTTGGTCACGTTCTGCCCGATGATGACGCCCGAGATGGGCGCGTAGATGTTTTCAATATCGCTGGGGTGCGACTTGTCCACGCCCATAATTTTCAGTTGCTCTTCGGCGGCGACCAGGTCGGCCTTCGAATCCTTCTCCGCGTCCTCGGCCTGCTCGAGCATGGCCTGGGAGATGGCTCCGTGCTGGTACAGATCCTTGGCGCGGATGTAGGCCTTGTTGTTCATCTGCTCATCGTTGACGGCCTTGAGGTAGGCGTCGAAGGCGTTGGTCACGTCGGAACTCTGGACGGTGAGCAGCAACTGGCCTTTCCTCACGTTGTCATCAAGCCGGGTCTTGATATCCACCACGCGACCGTTGGCCAGGGTAATCACCGGAACCTCGCGCGAGATGTCGGGAAACACCGCGCCGGTCACACTCAGCACGTCTGGCCGGTCTACACGCTCGGCGGCGACAACCGGGTACTGCTCGGGATGGTCCACGGAGACAAGCCCGGCATTGCTGGTTTCGATCACCTGCGCCTGCTGCACTTCGCCCTTCGCGGGATCGAACTTTTTACCGCAGCCCGCCAATGCGAGAGAGGCAATCAGAGCAATCCCGCCGCAGCGGGCAATCCCGCCGTAGCGGGCAATTTCAGAAGATGGGTGGGTCATTGGATCACCTCTTGTCCGACGGCAAGATTCAACTGTCCGGCGGCCGTCAGATATGCGCCGATCAGTTGCACATAAGCCAGTTGCACCTGGCGGTAGTCGCTCTGCGCGTTCAGGAAATCCATGAGCGAAGCGCCGCCGTGCTGGTAGGAGTAAGTCACCGTATCGCGCACATTGAGCGCTTCGGCGTTGTACTTGGCCTTGTAGGGCTTGAGCAGGTCGATGTTGCTCTCAACCTGGGCGTAGGCGGAATCTACGTCGCTGAAGACCTGCGCGCGCGTAGCCTCGGCGGCCTGCTGGCTGCGGTCGATATCGATCTGGGTGCGCTGCTTCTCTCCCTGGTTGTGGTCGAAGATACGCAGCGGAATGTTCACGCTGCCACCCAGGGTCTGGGTGGCGTTGGGGTTGTTGGTGGAGGCGTTCTGCGTGTACCACAGGCTGAAAGTTGGATCGGTGGAACCGTTCGCGACAGCCAGCTTGTGATTGGTCTGCGACTGCTGAATCGTCTGCATCGCCGCCTGCAGGTCGGGCCGGTTGGCGAGTGCAATCTGCCGAAAGTTGTCCAGCGGCTCGAGTGCATCGGAGAAATCGAACGGGCCGGTCACATCGAACCGATCCACCGGCGTGTGGTCGTCGTTCAGCATCTGCAGCAACTGGATCTTGGCCGTGCGCAGATTGACGATCGCCGTCTGCAACTCCGATTCGTATTGCACGCGCAGCAACTCGATGCGCGAGAAGTCGATCTGCGCGATGTCGCCGGCGACGAGACGGTCGTGGCTGACCGCGATGATGTGGTCGTAATAGGCGAGATCGGATTTAGCCATCTCGAGCACCGTCTTGGCTTCGAGCGTATTGACGTAGGCGGTGCGCAGCGCGAACTCCATGTTGCGCTTCAAGTCCTCGTGCTGGGACTCGGTGATCTGGGTGCCTTCCTGCGCGCTCTTGAGGCGCAGCTCACGCTTGTGGTCGCGCTCGTGCAAATAGCTGATGCTGGGCACCTCAAAGGTGCCGGCGAACGGCTTCCACTCGCCGTCATGCGGAGCGATCTGGTTTCCGTCGACGGTAAGGCCGAGTTGCGGATTGGGGCGAAGATCAGCGGTGATCTCTTCCGCGCGCATCTCATCTACGTTGTCGGCATCGGCTTTGAGGGCGGGATTGGTGGCCTCAAACTCCGCCTTCACCTGGTCCCAGGTAAGCGCCTGGGGAGAACTCGGCGGCACCGGTGCGGGCGTTTGCGCGCACACCGCCGCCTGCGTGAACGCAGCTGTGGAGACAGTAAGCAGGGCCAGGACAGACCTGGGCCCGATCAGCTTGAAATTCATGATGCGTTCCATTCGTCGCACGAGTGCGAGCGGGGTTACGAAACGAGGATTGGGGATGTCACCAGGGGGCGTGTTTAGACCGCAGGTGGGGGGCGCGACCAAAGCGTACGGGCGTACGCGTTCCGCTGGCGCGGCAGCACCTCGTCACTGCGGAGAAACGCAATGGTGTGAAGGCGCAAAGGCCGCAGAGAGAAGACAAGCAGAGCCAGGGCAACCGGCAGCGGGTGTACCGGCTGGCCGAGGGCAAGGTGGCGATCGTTCCTGCCGCCCGCGCGTTCCACTTCCGCGGGAATGTTGGCGGACTGCAGGTCGTCGGTGACCGAGATGACGGGAAGAAGGACTGCCGACAGCATGGCCAGTGCAACCAGCTGGACGCCCATGGCAGGCAGCAGCGAGGACTTGCCGCGGGTGCCCTGCTCGCCGTGCGGCAAACCCTTCAGCCAGAATCCCCAGAGGACGACGACAACCAGTCCCCATGCCAAATTGGATAGTATTTCCACAGGCTCAAGAAAATTATACCCGGCAGCTATAAGCGAAACATAAACGTCATGGAATGAGGCTTACGGCCCCGCCCATCTACAGAGATTTTTCCCGGAAGCTCCTCATCCATCTATGAGTTAGCTCCTTTCTCTTAGACGGGAAACGAGACGACGCGTACTACGACACACTCTCCGCGCTGTAGCGCGCAATCAGGCCTGTTGCGACGGCGTAGCGGAAAACCCGGGCAAAGATCCAGTAGGCCAGCAGGAGATAGACGATGGAGAGGACCAAGGCTGCGGCCAGTAACGCGGCATCGAAGTGCCGGCCCGCGACCACGGCCCGCATGCCTTCAAAGACATACGACGGGGGTAGGAGGCGCGAGAACCACTGCATGGGCCGCGGCAGCGTGGAGAGCGGATAGTAGACCGCGGCGAACGGCGACAGCAGTGCCGGAATAGGCCACACGAACCACTCCGCGGCCGGCCCCATGCGCAGCACAATGGCGATGGCCGCCACCCCCAGCGCCATCCCGAAGAGAAACAGCACCATGACAAAGCCGGCCAGCATGGCGCCGTAGACCGCGAAGGACAACCCGAAAGCCAGCGTGGACACGATGATCATGACTACCAGCCCGACCAGGCTGGTGGCGATGCTCGACACCAGCAGACCGCCAATGTATTCAGGCATGGTGATGGGGCTGGCAAACACGTTGAGGAAATTGCGCGACCACACGTCCTCGAAGAAAGCCGTGGTTACGCCCTGCATTACGCGGGTCATGAAATCCCAGAACAGCACGGCGCCCAGGAGCGCGGGTACAAAACGATACTGGGTGTGCTCCATCGCGCCGAGGAACCTGGCCATGAAGCCCCACAGCACCATATCGATGGTGACCCAGGCAAAGAGCGGGACTACGCGGGCCGCACTGCCGCGATACAGATAGAACTGGCGGAGCGGGATGGCGGCCATGCGGGAGAGTTTCATGGAAGCTCCCTCCATTCCGCTTTCCAGTCCAGCGGCTCGCGGGCCACGCTGATGAACAACTCTTCCAGCGTGGGCTTGCCGTACTGCGAAGGCAGGGTTTTGGGATCGCCTTCGAGAATGATCTCGCCCTGCGACAGGAACAGCACGCGGTCGCAGACCTCCTCCACCTCATACATATTGTGGGAGGTCCACAGCACGCCGACCTCGCTCTTCTGCGCAAAAGAGCGGATGGTGGCGCGGATGTCGCGGGCGCTGGCCGGGTCGATAGAGGCGGTGGGCTCGTCGAGCAACAATACCTGCGGCCGGTTCAGCATGGCTTTGGCCAATCCCACGCGCGTTTGCTCGCCCGAGGAAAGCACGCCGCACTTCACGTTGCGGAACTTCCTCAGATCGAAGGTGTCCAGCATCGTCTCTGCATGTGCCTTGAAGTTCTTCACTCCATAGAGCAGTGCGAAGACGCGCAGGTTCTCATAGACGGTGAGATTGCCGGGCAGCGGCGCGTAGACGGCCGCGAAGTTGGTGCAGGCCAGGGCGCGCGAGCGATGCTGCGCCAGATCTATGCCGCCGATGTGAATGGAGCCTGCCGTGGGTTCGAGAACGCCCAGAACCATGCTGATGGTGGTGGTTTTGCCCGCGCCGTTGAGTCCCAGCAGGCCCACCACTTCGTTCGGGCACACTTCGAAGGAGACGCCTTTCACCGCCTGCACAGCGCCGTAATCTTTACGCAAACCCTCGACGCGCAGTACCGGCTCTCGTCTCCCATTGCCGCCCATAGTCCTTCATCATACGTGCCGCGCAGTGTCGGATTTGGATGCGGCGCTGCGCCTGTAACCTGCGGCGCCGGACTACCCGCTGCCGATTGGGCGCATCCAATCAAACGCTGATCGTGTATATGGCCGCCATCACTTCTTACAGATCACCGGTATCTATATCCGGGCCAGTTATAACGCACTTCCATTCTGACCGGGCACACACCGGCATCGTCCAGGAGAATTTGCCAACGCATGGAGCAAGACAACCAGAATCGGCTGTCGACGGGGATTCCCGGTCTTGACGACATCCTTCACGGGGGCCTCGCCAAGGGCTTCCTCTACCTGATCGAAGGAAACCCGGGAGCAGGCAAGACTACGCTGGCGCTCCAGTTTCTGATGGAGGGAGCGAGGCAGGGCGAAACCGGTTTGTACATCTCGCTTGCCGAGAGCGAATCGGAACTGCGGCACGTGGCCGACTCGCACGGCTTCGATTTGACCAGGATCGAGCTCTGCAAGATCTCGCCTCCGGAACTGGCCGGCGCGGAAGGGGAGCAGTACACGGTATTCCAACCTGCGGAGGTGGAAATAGCCGACGTGCTCGAAACCATGCTCTCGCGCGTGCGCGAGGTAGAGCCGTCGCGCGTGGCCATCGACTCCATGTCGGAGTTGCGCATGCTGGCACGCGACTCGCTGCGCTATCGGCGGCAGGTTCTCGCCCTCAAGCAGTTCTTTGAGGGCCGCGACTGCACCACGCTGTTGCTCGACGAGCGGTTTGGCCAAAACCAGGAGAGCCAGGTGCAGACCATCGCCCACGGCGTTATTTCACTCGAAGTGCTGCCCCGCAATTACGGCACCACCCGCCGGCGGCTGGAGGTGCTGAAGGTGCGCGCGACAAGTTTTCGCGAGGGCCATCACGATTATGTGATCGAGCGCGGCGGGCTCCAGGTTTTTCCGCGGCTGGTTTCGAGCGAGCACCGCTACGATCAGTCGGTCGGCGAGGTGCTGCCTAGTGGTATCGCGGAGCTGGACGCGCTGTTTTCCGGGGGCGTGCATCGCGGGACCAGCACGCTGCTGGTCGGCCCTACTGGCTGCGGCAAGTCCACACTGTGCGCCCAGTTTGCCTGTACGGCGGCCAAGCGCGGCGAAAAAGGCGCCATCTTCACCTTCGACGAAACCAGGCGCTCTTTCACGAAACGCAGCAGCGGTCTGGGCATCGACCTCGATCCCTACCTCGATAACGGAATGGTGCGCCTGGAGCAGGTGGACCCGGCGGAGCTCTCACCTGGAGAATTCATCCACCGCATCCGCCGTGGCGTGGATGAGGACGGCTGGCGCATGGTCATCGTCGACAGCCTCAACGGACTGCTGAATTCCATGAGCGAGGAGCAGGCTCTGATCGTGCAGCTTCACGAGGTTCTTTCCTATCTCAATCAAGTTGGAGTGGCCTCATTCCTGGTACTGGCGCAATATGGCCTGCTGGGAGCGGCCATGACCTCGCCCATTGACGTGAGCTACCTGGCCGACAATGTTTTGCTGCTGCGCTATTTTGAAGCCGGCGGCGAAGTGCGCCAGGCCCTGTCGGTCGTCAAACGGCGCTCCGGCCCGCATGAGCGCTCCATCCGAGAGCTGAAAGTAGCCAACGGCAAAATAGTCATCGGCAAGCCGCTCAGCGAATTCGTCGGCGTCCTCACTGGAACCCCGGAGTACAGAGGAGGACAGCCGCTATTGTGATGGCCAAGTCTCCCAGGTTCCTGGTGGTTGCTCCGGTGGGGCGGGATGGCGAACTGATCCGCTCGCTGCTGAAGGCGTCAGGCTACGCAGCCGAGTGTGCACCTACCCTGCGCGCGGTCGAGCGGGTTGAAAGCGCGGAACTGCTGGGCCTGATTCTTACGGACGAAGCCCTGGCGCAGGATGGCTTCGAGGCCTTGCGCATCGTCGTTGAAGCCCAGCCGGTGTGGTCGGATCTGCCCCTGATGTTGCTTACCAGCGGCGCCAACGTACCTCGCTACGGCGCCATTGCCACCCAGGTGCGCGTCGAGTTCCGCAACGTGTTTCTGCTCGACCGGCCGGTGCGCAAGGAGCTGCTGCTGAGCGCGGTGCAGGTGGCCTATCACTCGCGGCTGAAGCAGCTTGAAGTGCGCGACGCCCTGGCCCGGCAGTTCCAGACGGATGAAACCCTGCGCAACACGGAGAAGCTTGCGGTGGCCGGCCAATTGGCCGCAACCATGGCTCACGAAGTGAATAACCCGCTGGAGGCGCTCATCAACCTGCTCTTCCTGGTGGAGAACAGTGTGAGCGTGGAAGAAGCCCGCTCCTTCGGCCGCCTGGCTGCACAGGAGCTGGGGCGCATCAGCGAAATCGTGAACCAGACGCTGCGTTTTCATCGTGCGCCCGGAAAGCCCGCGTTTACCGACGTTGCCGAACTGGCCGCATCGGCGGTGGCGCTGTTCAGCGGAAAGATGCGCAAGCGCAATATCACCGAGCATCTGGATCTGGAAAAGGCTTATGCTTTCTGCTCGGCAGGGGAAATCCGGCAGGCGCTGGTCAACCTGATTGGTAACGCGCTTGATGCGACGCCCGATGGGGGAAAGTTGCTGGTGCGAGTTCGCTCCTGCCAAGCGAAGGAATTTCATTACGCGCGCCTGACGGTAGCCGATACGGGGGGCGGCATTCGCACCGAGATTCGCCCACATCTCTTCAGCCAGTTTTTTACTACCAAAGGGAGCCGCGGAACCGGCCTGGGATTGTGGCTGACGCGCGACATCGTGCTCCGCAATGGCGGCCGGCTCCGCTACCGCTCGCGCACCAGCCGCCCCAGCGGAACGGCTTTTGCCATGTACCTCCCTGCGCTGCCGCCGCTGGAGATGACGCGCGCGGACGGCCATCTTATCGGCGAGCCCACCGCCGCGCGCGTGGCGTAAGCGGGACCAGCGCAAAAAGAATGCCGGACTCGCGATGACCTCGATGGGTGAAGTCGCGCGTCCGGCAAGATGATGAGAGACTCGCTAGGAGTTACGCCCTTGCCGTGAGGCTAACCGGCGAACCCGAACCAACAATTGCATTACCCTGGGCGTTCTTGTTTAAGAAGCCCTTGAATAAGTCGCCGTTTTGAAAGCTCCCACGCCGGCGCTTGCCAGTGAGGCGTGCAGGCTGTCGACTCGTTCGATTTCGGAACCAGGTAGTCCGGAACCACGTAGTCCGGAACCAGGAAACTGCCCTGCGGGTGCGGTTCGCGGCCTGCTGACAGGCGATGGTGCCTGCGCAGCGACTCCTGAATTTCCTGCCGGGCAGCAGCGCGTTCCTTTGCCGACTGGCGCTCCCAGAACATGACGAATCCCTGCCCACAGACGCAGCAATGTACCTCTGCGTTGCCCTTTGCTTTCCTGCACACCACTTGCATATCGACCTCACCTGCCGGCCCAATAGCGGCCACGCACGAAAAATACCCCGCGCGCAAGAGCGCTGGCCATTCCCCAAAGCATTTGGGAATTGGCCCTTTTGTGGGATGCGGCAAAAGGCGCAGAGGGTTGAATTGCACCGTAATTGTTCGCGCAGAACGACACTGACCCACTACCAGGGTCGGGCGCCGCTCGACTTGGCGCCCGTCCGCCTTCTATCCTCAAGAGACAGGGCACACAATTGCTGCCACAGGAATCCAGCACATATGAGCACGAAGAACATTGCCGTACACCTGCCCGACGGAGCAGTTCGCGAAGTGCCGGAAGGCACAACGCCGCTTGAGATCGCCACCTCGATTTCGCCGCGCCTGGCTGCAGCCTCGGTCGTCGCGCGCCTGACTCCGCTCGAGCCCGCAACCGGGCAGAATACCGCCGCAGAAAGCGACTCCGAGGCGAACATGTACGCGGCCGAGCAGTCGGGCGCGGCGCGCCTGGTGGACCTGACTACGCCGCTTACTGCGGACACCCGCCTCGAGCTGGTCACGGAAAAAGATCCCGAAGCCATCAAGGTCGTGCGCCACTCCGCTGCCCACGTGCTGGCAACGGCAGTGCTGGAGCTCTTCCCTGAAACCAAGCTGGGCCACGGTCCGGCCACGGATTCCGGCTTCTTCTACGACTTCTATCGCGAGAAGCCTTTCACGCCCGAGGATCTGGCCGCCATTGAATCCAAGATGGCCGAGGTGGTCGCGCGCGACGAACCGTTCCTCCACGAATTCTGCTCCAAGAGAAAAGAGTCTGGAAGACTTCGAGCGTGACGGCGACTTCATGAAGACGCACTTCGTGTCCCGCTTCACGGAGCCGGGCGCGCAGGTGAGCTTCTATCGCAACGGCAAGTTTGTAGACTTTTGCCGCGGGCCGCACGTGCCCTCCACCGGCCGCGTGAAGGCCTTCAAGGTGACGAGCCTGGCCGGCGCCTACTGGCTCGGCGACGAAAAGAATCCGCAACTGCAGCGCATCTACGGCACGGCATTCTTCTCAAAGAAGGATCTCGATGAGCATTTCGCGCGCCTTGAAGAAGCTGCGCGCCGCGATCATCGCGTGCTTGGCAAGCAGCTCGACCTGTTCAGCATTCAGGAGCTGGCCGGCTCGGGGCTCATCTTCTGGCATCCGCGGGCGCCATGATCCGCAAGCTCATGGAAGACTGGATGCGCGAGGAATGTGTACGCCGAGGCTATCTCCTCGTCTACACGCCGCACGTCATGCGCCGCGACTTGTGGAAGGTCAGCGGCCACGACGGCGTCTACTCCAAAGACATGTTTCCGCCCATGAAGCTGGACGATGCCGAGTACCGGCTGAAGCCGATGAATTGTCCGGGCCACATCCTCATCTACAAGAATTCGCCGAAGAGCTACCGCGATCTGCCGCAGCGCTACGCCGAATTCGGCAATGTCTATCGCTATGAGCGCTCGGGAACCATGCACGGCCTGTTGCGTGTCCGCGGCTTTACGCAGGACGACGCCCACATCTTCTGCACCCCGGAGCAAATTGAAGGCGAAGTCATTGCCTGTCTCGACTTTGCTGAAGCCGTGCTCAAGACCTTCGGCTTCAAGGAGTATCGCGTCGAGCTCTCCACGCGCGACCCACAACAAGGCCGGCGAATTTCTTCGGCACTGCGGAAGATTGGGCGAACGCCGAGGGCGCGCTCAAGAACGTGCTCACCAAGCGCGGCCTCACCTTCAAGACTTTTCCCGGCGAAGCCGCCTTCTACGGCCCCAAGATCGACGTCAAGCTTGTAGACGTGCTCGGGCGTCTGTGGCAGCTCTCCACGGTGCAGTTCGACTTCAACCTGCCCGCGCGCTTCGAGCTTGAGTACGTCGGCGAGGACGGCGAGCGGCATCAGCCGGTCATGGTGCACCGCGCATTGTTCGGTTCTGTCGAGCGCTTCTTCGGCGTACTGATCGAGCACTACGCCGGCGCGTTCCCGCTGTGGCTCGCGCCGGTGCAGGTGGGCCTGGTGCCCATCAGCGAGCGCCACGCGGCATACGCGGAGAAGGTGGAACAAGCACTCAAGGAAGCGGGCCTGCGCGTCGAAGTGGATCTGCGCAACGAGAAGATGAACGCCAAAATCCGCGACTTCGCCAACCAGAAGACGCCCTACATCCTCGTCTTCGGCGACAAGGAAGAAGCGGCCGGTGCGGTCAGCGTGCGCACCCGCGGCAAAGGCGACCAGGGATCGGTGCCGCTGGCGGAGTTCATCGCCAAGGCGCTGGCGCTGGTGGGTAGCCAGTCGATGGAACTCTAGCGGTTTCCGCCGATTGGGAGGATACTGTCTGCATGGCGACTCAGCCCGCATTCGACAAGCCCATCAGCGTCGAAGAATATCTTTCGACCGTCTACGAGCACGACTGCGAGTATGTGGACGGAAAGATCGAGGATCGCGACTTGGGCGAGTTCGAGCATGCTTATGTGCAGGGGCTGTTGGTTACGTTGTTCAATAATCATCGCAACGACTGGGGAGTATACGCTCTCCCCGAGCAACGGGTGCAGACACAGAAGACGCATTTCAGGGTTCCCGATGTGACGATTTTGCGCGAGGGCACCCCGCGCGAGAGCATCCTTACGCGCCCACCCTTGTTGGTCATCGAAGTTCAATCGCCGGACATCCCGCTACGCAAGACCGCCGAGAAATCTACCGAATATCTCTCCTTCGGGATCGAGCATGTCTGGGTGGTTGATCCGTATGCCAGGGTCGCCTATCGCGGCACGCCGAAGGGGTTGGAACTGGTCCGCGATGGTGAGCTGAGCATTCCCGGCTCACCCATCCACGTATCCGCCGCCGAGCTCTTTGCTGAGCTAGACCGCGTCTAGGCCACAGAAGCCGCTGACTTGCTGACTCGCTAACCTGCTAACTCGCTGTCTTCAAGCGTTGATCGCCATGCCCTCCACCGCTCCATACGCATCCAGCAGCGACTCGCTCAGTGTGGGGTGCGCGTGCACGGTGAACATCATCTCCTCAACGGTGCCTTCGAGATCCATCACGGCGACTGCCTCCGCAATGAGATCCGTGGCCTGCGGGCCGATGATGTGGACGCCCAGAATCTCGCCGAACTTGGCGTCGGAGACAATCTTTACGAAGCCATCGTGACTGCCCACGATCGTCGCTTTCGAGTTGCCCGCAAACGGGAACTTGCCCACCTTCAACTCATAGCCTTTTTCTTTGGCCTGCGTTTCCGTTAATCCCACCGACCCGATCTGCGGCTCGGTGTAAGTGCCCGCGGGAATGCGGTCGCGGCGCAGCGGCCGGTAGTTCTTGCCGGCGATCTTCGCCATCGCCACCATCCCGGCCATCGATCCCGAATGCGCAAGCTGCGGCAGCCCGGCCACAATGTCGCCAATGGCGTAGACGCCCGGCTCGGCTGTCTCCTGCGCTTCGCCCACTTTCACAAAGCCGCGATCGAGCTCGACTTTGATCTTTTCCAGGCCAACACCCGCGGTGTTGGGCGCGCGCCCCACGGCCACCAGCACCTTTTCTGCTTCCTTCACCTGCGCATTGCCGTTCTGCGTCCGTGTAGCTCACCTTCACGCCATCGGCCGTGCGCTCCACCTTCTCAACCTTCGCGCCGGTGTTGATGTCGATGCCGCGCTTCTTGAAGACCCGCGTCAGCTCTTTTGAAATCTCCTCGTCTTCCACCGGAACCACGCGCGGCAGAAACTCCAGGATCGTCACCTCCGCGCCGAAGCTGCGGAAGATGGACGCGAACTCCACGCCCACGGCGCCCGCGCCAATCACGATCAGCGACTTTGGAGGCTGGGGCAGAGCGAGAATTTCGATGTTGGTGAGAATGCGGTCGTCGGCCGTGAGTCCCGGCAATAATTTCGCTTCCGACCCCATCGCCAGCATCACGTTCTTCGCTTTTACCTTGCTCTTGGCGCCGTTCGTGTCCACGTCGACGGTGTGCACTCCGTCTTTTGCGGGCCCAGTTATTCTTCCAAAGCCGGGGATCACCGTGACCTTGTTCTTCTTCATCAGGAACTCGAGGCCCTTGACGTGTTTGGTGATGATGCCGCTCTTGCGCTTCTGCACCGCGTCCCAATCCAGCGTGGGCGTGCCGATGTTGGCGATGCCCAGCTCGGCTGCGTGCTTCAGGTGGTCCCAGATTTCGGCGTTGAAAAGCAGGGCCTTGGTGGGGATGCAGCCCACGTGCAGGCAGGTTCCGCCCAGCCTGGGGCTGGCGTCAAGGAGCGCCACCTTCAGCCCGTACTCCGCGCCACGAATGGCCGCCGTGTACCCGGCCGGCCCGCCCCCGATTACTGCCACGTCATAAATGGTCTCTGCATTCGTCTCTGCCATGCGATTGCTCCGTTCCGGGGGATGCCCACCCAGTGCATTGGAAGTCTGTTTCTTCAAGCCCGCATCAGGAGCGATGTCATCCTGAGCGAGCGTAAGTGAACCGAAGGATCTGTGTTTCGTAAGAACGGCTGCTGCGACGCAGGTCTGCGACTTCCAGTTTAAATGGCTGCGCGATTTTTCAGCGCCGACTCAATCAGCCCACTCGCTGCGAGCAGCGTCTCCGGCTCGTCGCCGAAGGCCGTAATCCAATACACATCGGACTCGCGGCGAAACCAGGTGAGCTGCCGTTTTGCGTAGTTGCGATGCCCCTGCTGCGCGGCGGCTATCCCAGCCTCGAGTCTCAAAGTCCCCGCCAGGACGGCAAGTCCTTGCCGATAACCAAGTGAATCAAGCGCCTTAACCTGCCCATACCTCTCGAGCAAACCGCGCGTCTCCTCCACCAGCCCCGCCGCAAACATCTGAGCACAGCGCTGGTTCAGCCGGTCGTAGAGCCGCTGCCGCGGCGGATTCAATCCAATGCGCAGCAAGCGGAATCCGGTCAGCGGATCGCGCGCCAGCACCTCCGACATCGGCTGGCGCGCGGCCAGGCACACCTCAATGGCGCGAATCAGCTTGGGAGTGTCGTTGGCGTGAATGCGCGCCGCCGAGGCCGGGTCGAGCCGCGTGAGCACCCGGTGCAGCCAATTTTCTCCTCGTTTTGGAACAGATTTTTGGAGCCGCGAACGCAGTTCCTCCTGCCGCGCCGGCCCGGCAAACAGGCCCTCGGTCAGCGCACGCAGGTAGAGGCCCGTGCCTCCGGTCACGATCGGCATCCGCCCGCGCTCGGCAATATCGCGCAAGGCCGCCCGCGCGTCGCGGCTGTAATCGCCGGCCGTGAATGGACGATCCGGCGTGGTCACGTCGATCAGGTGGTGGGGAATGCGTGCGCGCTCTTCCGGCGTGGGCTTGGCCGTGCCCAGTTCCATGCCGCGATACACAGCCACCGAGTCGCAACTGACGACCTCGCCGCCGAAGCGCTCGGCCAGCGCCAGCGAAAGTGCCGTCTTGCCGCTGCCCGTCGGGCCAAGCAGGATGATGGCGAGCGGTTGATCTTTTTCCGGCACGAATCCCTGCTCCCTGAAACCTGACACCTGAAATCTGCCTTTACGGTCGCCACCAGCCGGGCGGAAAGATCCACTTCGGATTCGTGTGCCACAGCCACCACGCGCAAATGGCCGCTGCCACCATCAGCAGCCCGAACACCTGGTTGCGGCGATAGACGCGGCGCTGTTCGGTCCGGCGCTCCTCTTCGGCCAGCTGCTGCTGATACGGCTTAATGCGCGTCTGCACCACGCCTCAGTATAGGAGGCGCAAGCAGAGAGCGCGGACGAGGACGTCCGCGCAACGGCCGGTCAACCACCCCAATGACGAAGACCTGTCATTGGGGACCCCGGTCAGGAGACCGGCGCTACGCGCATTTGACTTCCCCCGCCCGCATTGCCGACCATTGTTTCTGGTCTTAGTCGATATTCGCGGGAAAGCAGGATTCATGAAAGTTCTGATCCTTGGTTCGGGAGGAAGAGAGCACGCGCTGGCCTGGGCGGTCGCCGGCAGCAAGCGTGTCACGGAGGTGGTCTGCGCGCCGGGCAATGGCGGCATTGCGCAGGTGGCGCGGTGCGTCCCAGTCAACCTCAAGGACCTGGAGTCCATGCTGCGGCTGGCCGAGACGGAGCGGCCCGATCTCACCATCGTCGGCCCCGAGTTGCCGCTTTCGCTGGGCATTGTCGACGCGCTCCAGCAGCGCGGCTTTCGCGTCTTTGGGCCCACGCGCCAGGCGGCCATGCTCGAAACCAGCAAGAGCTTCGCCAAGCGCTTTCTGCAGCGGCACAACATTCCCACCGGCAATTACGCGGTCTGCACCAACGCCGCCGAGCTGGAGAAGGCAGTCGACATGTTTCACCCGCCCCTCGTGGTCAAGGCCGACGGCCTGGCGGCGGGCAAGGGCGTGCTCATCTGCCAGAGCCGCGCGGAGGCCATCGAGGCCGCGCAGGGATTGTTTTCCGGCACCATCCTGGGCGAGTCGGAGCGGCAGATCGTGGTTGAGGAGTTCCTGGAAGGCGACGAGATCAGCTTCCTTTGCCTGAGCGACGGCAAGCACGTGGCGCCGCTCAAGCCGGCGCAGGACCACAAGCGCATCGGCGAAGGCGACACCGGCCCCAACACCGGCGGCATGGGCGTCTACTCGACGGATGATTTGCTCGACCCGGCCATGACCGACTGGATTCTGCGCCACATTGCCGAGCCCACCATCCGCGGCATGGCGTCAGAAGATGTGCCTTTTGTCGGCGTGCTCTATTGCGGCCTCATGATGACGGCGCGCGGGCCGCAGGTGCTGGAGTTCAATGCGCGCTTCGGCGATCCGGAGACCCAGGCCATCCTGCTGCGCCTGGAATCAGATCTGGTGGAGGCGCTGGAAGCGTGCGTCGACGGCCGCCTGGCGGAATCGGAGCTGCGCTGGATTCCGGGCGCATCGGTCTGCGTGGTGGCCAGCTCGGCCGGCTATCCCGGTAGCTACAAGACCGGGCTTTCCCATCAGCGGCCTGGCCGCGGCGGCGCAGGTTCCGGGAGTGGAAGTCTTCCATGCCGGATCGGCGCAGGTGGGCGGCCGATTGCTCACCGCCGGAGGCCGCGTGCTGGGTGTCTCGGCTGCCGGGGACACGCTCGACCAGGCGCTGGGCCGCGCTTACCAGGCTCTGGCGGAGATTCATTTCGAAGGCATGTATTACCGGCGCGACATCGGGCATCGGGCTTTGAAGCAGGCGAAAGGACTGGGGCCAGGGAGCAGTGAAGAAGTGAAGGGGTGAAGGAGTGAATCAGTGAACGAGTGAAAAAAAGTTCAAGAAGCGCCGTCATTCACTTCTTCACTTTTTCACTCCTTCACCGATACGGAGGCGGACATGAGCGTGGGAGTTTCTCTTGAAGAACTGCTGGCCTGGAACGATCAGGCCGCCGGCCACTGGTACGAACATCTCGATATCAATCCTTCGCTGCTTGAAGTGAAGTGTGATATCGGGGGAAGCGGCAATGTGCAGGAATTCGTGCGCCACATCTGGCTGGTGGAACTGCGTTGGGGCCAGCGGTTGGCAGGCCTGCCGGTCTTGAGCAAAGAGGAAGCGCCCAGCGGCCCACTCGAGGCGTTCTTCAACCTGCACCGGGAGGCAATGGAAGTTTTCCGCAACCTGCTGGCGGCGCCGGAGCATACCTGGAACGACATTTACGCAATTGAGCTGAGCCAAATTCCTGAAGACGAGAGGCACCCCACGCGGCGCAAGGTGGCAGGGCACGCGCTCTTCCACAGCCAAAGGCATTACGCCCAACTGGCCACACTAGCTCGCCAGGCGGGGCTGCCTGTCAGGTTCGGCGGCGACCTCTTGTTCAGTCCTGCGCTACGCTAGCCTCAGGCACAGCCCTTTGCTGCTTCTGGAAACAAGTGCGGCAGAGCACGGGACGGCCTTGCGTGGGCTTGAACGGGACCGTGGTCTCCGCGCCGCACTCCGAGCATGTGGTCCGGGTTTCCGGACGCACGCGCTGCGAACCGCGGGCGCGCTTCGCCTTGCACTGCTTGCAGTGTTTGGGGTCGTTTTTGAATTGTTTGTCGTGGAAGAAGACCTGCTCGCCGGCCGTAAACACAAACTCGGCGCCGCAGTCGACACACTTCAATACTCGATCGGTGAATTCCATAGTGGCCGGCTTCCCCAAAAACAGAGAAGTTCACCGAAATCGGCTCTACGCTGGAGTTTGCCGTTCCCGGCTCCCTGTTTCCCGTTCGTAATGCGATAAGGGCCCGGACCGCCTCAAAACAGCGGTTTGAAAAATCCCCGAAGGGAAAATACAGATAAGTGTGTAAACCATCGAACCGTCGCGCGCCTTACCGCTCGATCTTCCCAGGATTCTCGAGCGGCTTCCAAGCTCAGAAGGAGGGAAGCTGCTGGAGCGGCGCCATTCGCGGCGGGTTCAACAATTACCAAGTCTGCGCGACCAGAGCAGTGGCCGCGCAGATCCAGAGTGTGGTTATCGGCTCAATTAGTCTTGCTCTTTACGAGCTTTTTTGCGATTCCGCTTGCGTGCCAATGCTGCCTTGACGCGACGCTTTTCACCGGGCTTCAGATAGTAGGAGTGACGCTTTACTTCCTTGATAATGTCCTCCTGCTGTACCTTCCGCTTAAACCGGCGCAGCGCATTTTCCAGCGGTTCGCCTTCCTGCACACGAACCTCAGCCAAAGAATCCCACCTCCAAACCTGCCCAAGTGGCTCCAACTATCATACTGGAGTTCTGGTTCCACCGCTAGACTAGGTGTTTCCCTAGGTTGCTGTTTTATTTGGCCTTGCGTCTGTTTCGACGGGTGCAGCCAGGAAAATCAACAATCGCCTTGTCGCACAGTACGCAGGTACACTCTTTTCGAGGGGAGGTACCATGATTCGCAGTTACCAGGGAAAGCTGCCGCAGATTCCCGCCAGTTGTTACATTGACCCATCCGCCCAGATCCTGGGCGACGTGATCCTCGGCGAGCGCTCCTCGGTCTGGATGAATGCGGTGTTACGCGGCGATGTGAACTCCATCCGCGTCGGCAACTGCTCCAACGTCCAGGATTGCTCCGTGCTGCACGGCCAGCGCAATCTCTATCCGGTGATCGTGGGCGACTGGGTGACCATCGGCCATAACGCCACAGTGCATGGCTGTGTTGTTGAAGACAGGTCACTTATCGGGATCGGCGCCCGGGTGCTGAACGACTGCCGTATCGGCGAAGGATCCATTATTGCCGCCGGTTCAGTAGTTCCCGAGCACACGGTGGTGCCTCCACGGACGCTCTGGGCTGGAGTGCCCGCCAAAATGCGGCGTGAGCTTACCGATAAGGACCACGAGCTTATCCTCCAATATGCACAGAACTACCTGGACTATGTGGAAATCTATTTGAATGAGCAGGCCGGCGCTACGGTCCGGTAGAAGAATCCGGGCCCGCCTGGATTACCGGTCTTGAAGCCTCTGGGCATCCTCTTCGCGCCGACGCCGCTGAAGAGCCCTCTCGATCTGGCGGATTTCGAGAGCCTTCCATATCCGCATGTGATCACGATGGCTGCAAGTGCGGCAACGCACCGGGAGCTCAAATAGGATGAGCCCCAGCAGATCGCTGAAGCGAAACCGCGAGGTCCGGATGTTACGTGAACCGCAATACCCACAGCGATTGCTCATTAGGCGCGGAAAAATAGGCTCCGCTCTCCCCCGGAAAAATATCCAAACAGGGGCCCGTACGAGGCTGGTTCTTTGCCAAGGAAAGGGTGTCCCTCAATCTAACACGCAATCTCTCAACGGAGTCGTAAATTCCAGCCCTTGGGACCGGAAAACAGTGGCGCTGCGGCTCGCGGCCTAGGACGAGAACAAGTCGCCGGAAGCGGCGGCGGCAAAGCGTGTGCGACGGCGTTGCGGTGCCGCGGCCACAGGCTCGGCCGCAAGCATTCCAGCAATCTCGCGCAGCTCGACGCGGGCCCGGGCAATTGTAGTTGCCATCGCGTCTGCGCGTTTGGCTGGGGCTACCTTGAAGGAGAGAGGTTGTTGGGGATTCGGCCGCCGTTGCGTCTGCTCCAGCGCCTGGCGGGCGCCGGCCAGCGTATAGCCTTCACCGTGCACCAGCCGCTTGATGTCCAGCACCATCTCCACGTCGCGTCGACGGTAGAGCCGCTGCCCGGTGCCGCTTTTGTTGGGCTTCAATTGAGGGAACTGCGATTCCCAAAAACGCAACACGTACGCTTCAAGCCCGCAAATGCGAGCCACGTCGCCGATCTTGAAGTACAGGCGATCGGGGATCGTAGGTGTGTCTTCGGCGCGTTTCCGCTCCACTTGTGTGGCCATGGCGAAGGCGAGGAGGATGGGGAAATCCCTCACTCTAGAAGCCAGTATAGGACAGCGCCAGCTCCCCTGGCGCGGCGAAAATGTTCAACCCAGTATCCAGTTTGGGTCATCCGCCATCTTTTTCCTCCGCCCGGATCTTGACGGCCCCTACGCTTCCGGGCGCGTAACCGCCAGTCGCACTGGCGATTGATGCGGCGACGCGCGCAGATACTGCACTGGCCAGCTCATCGGCTCGCCGAGAGCATTGGCCGCATGCAGCGGCCAGTAGGGATCGCGCAATTCGGCGCGCGCCAGCAGCACCACGTCGGCCTCTTCCTGCTCCACAATGGCATTGGCCTGAACGGGATCGGTAATCATGCCCACGGCAGCGGTCGGAATGCCGGTCTCGCGGCGAATGCGCGCGGCAAACTCAACCTGGTACCCGGGGCCCACCGGCACCTTCGCGTCGGGAACCTGTCCGCCGGAAGACACATCTACCAGGTCCACACCGCGCTCGCGGAACAGATGCGCAAGCCGCACGGACTCGTCCGCATTCCAGCCGCCCTCCGCCCAATCCGTTGCCGAGATGCGCACGAACAGGGGTAAATGCATCGGCCACTCAGCGCGCACCGCATCCACCACCTGCAGCACCATCCGCGTCCGGTTCTCAAAACTGCCGCCGTACTCATCGCTGCGATGATTGGCAAGAGGCGAAAGGAATTCGTGCAGCAGATAGCCGTGCGCTGCGTGGATTTCAACCAGGTCGAAGCCGGCGCGGTTCGCGCGGCGCGCAGCCTGGCGAAATGCCTCAATCACCGCATGAATGCCCACCTTGTCGAGCGCGCGCGGCATCGCGTAGTCGGGAGCAAACGGGACCGCGCTAGGCGCCACCGGCTCCCAGCCTCCGTTTGCAGGCAGTACCGCGCCTAGCCCGGCGAAGGGCGAGACGGTGCTGGCCTTCCGCCCCGCATGTGCCAGTTGAATGCCGGCGCGCGTGCCCTGCGTATGGATAAATCGCACGATGCGCTCCAGCATGGGAATGTGCGCATCTTTCCAGATACCCAAATCGCTGGGCGTGATGCGACCCTCAGGTGTCACCGCAGAGGCTTCGAGAATCACGAGCCCCGCGCCGCCCTGGGCGCGGCAACCAAGGTGGACAAGATGCCAGTCATTGGCAAAGCCGTCCTCGCTCGAATACTGACACATGGGCGAAACACCAATCCGGTTGGCGAACTCAACGGAGCGAAGCTTAAAGCGAGAAAAAAGCGAATGCGTTATTGGCGGCATGTTGATCTCTCAGAACAAAATTGGAGTCCCGGTCCAGCTATTACTGGATGCGCGAGAACGCAAAGAGGTGCGAGAACCGACAATTCCTTATCAAGACGACACATCACTCCGATCGCGGAACTAAACGCCAACCACTCGCTTCTCCAGCATCTCCTCCCGCGCCGCCAGCCCGATCGACATTGCCATCACTCGATCGTCATGCGCTCCCGGCCGCGCCCCCATGCCTCCGTTGGGCAGGCGCACAAATGTCCGGCACTCGCCCAGCAACCGCCCGCTCTGGATGATCCCAGCCTCGTTCACCAGCACCACGGATAGCTTATTCACCGCTGCCGGGCGGCTCAGCGATGTGGTCAGCCAACCGGCCTGCCCGCTCTGCCAATAGATGCGCTCGTAGTTGCACGATGACTCGAGATAAGCCAGCACGCCGCTGCCGATGTTATTGCGTTCCACCACCACCCATGCGTCGTTATATCGGTGGGCCAGCTCGGCAATATACCGCGCCAGCTCCAGCCCGCCCACATGCCCTGCAAACTCCGCGCATTGCATGCCGGTCGCAAAGTCCATCACCTCGATGGCCGAGTAGTCTCCCTCGCTGCCTCCACCCGCAGGATCTACAGCCACAAGATACTGTCTGCCCCGTTGCGCCGAAAGCCAGATCTCCAAATCTCCGTTGTGCTCGCGCTCCACCGGTTCGTACACCTGCTTGAACCGTGCATCAATGGCCGCGACGTCGAAATACGAATCCCCGCTGGCCAGGAAGCAGCTCTCCGCGTCCTCGGCATATTCCTGCCGCGCCAGTCCCTGAAAATTAGCGCGAATCTGCCGCCGAAATCCAATCTGTTCCAACGTCAGAGGCACCATCGTCCGCAGCGCGTGCTCTTCTTCCGTCAGCGTGGCCGCATCTATGGCCGGCGCGACATAACGCGACTCCATCCACCACGGAAAAAAGTGCCGCACCATTCCCGTCTTGTCCGCGTTCTGCCATTCCTCGTGAAAGCATCCGCCCACGCCATCCGGCGTCGATTCCAGGATCACTTCCGCGTCAGGCGCCAGCGCCGCACGCAGGCCCGCAAGGGTTTCAGCCGCATCGCCCGGCCAGCGCGCCAGCTCGGAGCAGTGCAGATTCTGCACTGTCATGCCTCGACCGGCATTCCGGTCGCCGGCCGTCACCACCCGGTACTCCGAGTCCAACTCCGGAAATGCCATCTGCCGCACATTCAACTGCGACGTCGCCAACGCGCCATCCCGCAGCCATTCCGGCAGCCAGCTGTAAAACCGGTGCACAATGCGAAAAATCTCTTCTGCTGCCTGCTGCGTATGCGCCACTTGCAAGGTCAATGTCCCCGGGTGCGTGATGGTGCGCAGGAAGAAGCGCGCCGCCGTCCAAGTGGTCAGGCCCAGCTGCCGCGCCTTCAGCACAATATTCCGTTGCCCACGCCTCTCTTCGAAGGCCCTCTGCACCGCGTTTGCCCGAAGCGCAGCAACGCCGCCCTCGCGTGTGCGCACCCGCAGCAGCCGCTCAATCAGCTGCGCGCCGACGGTCTCCCCGCGGAGATCGAGAGGGCGATGATCCAGAACCTTGCCGAGTTTCTCTAACTCGACAAGATTGCTCTTCTTTGGACGCATTTCACCCGCCGCCTCTGCTTCAAGAAGCGTGGAACCTTTCGCGTAACTCACCATGCATCTCTCCGGGAACGCAACCGTGATAACTCCGCGCACCTAATACGCCACCACCGTCCAGGTTCCGGACGGTGGTGTTCCGCCCGTCGCATCGGCGCAGAAGTCGAGAGCCAGCGTGTTCGCCGCGCTCACCCGTTCCCCGCTCAACCATACGTGCGCACCCAACGCCGACGGCGGGTTGGCGTTGAGGATCGCTTGTCCCGCTGCCAGGCCGGAGACGGTGAACGTCTGCTCCACACAACTCGAGGCCGCAGCCGCCACCGGCGTCAGCGATGAAACGTATTTCACCGGCAACTGGGAAGTAAGGGCGAGGGCCCCACCGTAGTAGGAGCGGCTTATCTCGTGAATCGTCGCGCCGTCATCCCAAAACCAGATAGTTGTCGTCGACCCCGGTGCTGGATTCGCGACGGGCGCGACACCGCCAACAAGATCGATCGCAGGACCGCCGTTGGAACTCCAGGAAGACGATCCAGCCCCGGGCGGCAGTGTGTAAGGGCCGCCGCTGGTCGGCTGCACAAACGAGAGAGCAAACGGTAGGTTGGCCTGCCGGTTGAGCAGAATCACCTCGCTTATATTCCCCGTCATGTTGACCTTGGTCATGTTCCACTCAGGAGATTCGATAATGTATACATTGCCGCTTCCCGAGATAGTCTGAGGAACAAGGTGCGTCGCAGGCTGATAATTACTGCCGAGATAGTGCACCGTGGTCCCGTCATCCCAAAAAGACAACATAGTTATCGACGATGCTGCCGGGTTTACCACCGGAGGACCATTCGGGCAATCAATACCATTGCCGTTCACCGCCCAGCTTGAATTCGTGCAGTCACCTGGAATTGTGTAGGGTCCGCCGCTCGCAGGCTGCGTAAATTCGTAATAAAATTTCAGTCCCGGAATCCTCGTGCTGCCGATATTTATGCTCGAGATGTTTCCTGCCAGCGGAATAACCAGGACGTCAGTGTATCCGTAGTATTGGGGTACCACTATGGCGCTCGAAGCTGGCGCTATGGTGTGGGACGAAAGCGCAGGAGAAGCCGAGTTGCACCCTGTCTGAGTTTGAAATTCCCCAGTTGAAGATTGGGAGGCGATAATGAATTGGTTGTCGCAAACGGAAAGATAGGGCGAGTAGTTTGCCCCGCTGCTCAGCAGGCTCTGGAGAGAACCGGTTTGTCCTACGCTATCTATTTGGGCAATGTTGTCGCTGATTGTTCCGGTCGCGGTGCTGTCAAAATCAAAAAGCCGGCCAGCATTTGTGTTTCTGATGTTCAGGAAGTTGTGGCTGACATTGAGGCCATAGCAATAGGAATCCCCGCCCAGCACTCCTCCGCCCGCTCCCCACGAAGTACCGTCAATTTCGATGGTGTTATCTGTCCACTCGATGTTTGCTGAGCCCTCAGCGCACATCTGCGAATTGCCGTTGCTGTGGACAGCGATCTCATGGTTGCCGTAAATTTTGTAATCGCTGGAACCCGCAGCAGCTTGCGCAAAGAATGTGTTCGGAAACTCGTCATTTGGGTCTTCCCACAACCACATTCCGGTGATCGTGCGATTGCGCAGATTGCCAGTATCATCTCCATGCGTCGCCTGTGCCTTGATGTTCAGTTCCTTCAGGCCATCAATGGCGCCTACGTTTGTAAACTCATTGGGGCCTCGATAGGAAAAATCGCGCAGTGTGATGTTGGATGCAGCAATGCCGCCGATAATAGGACTAATAACAGGCGGTCCATCAGCAGCAGTTGAAAATGGTGGCGTCATGGAGTTCGAATACATCTTGTTAGCGGCGTACTTCAGCTGTAACTGGCCGGTCACTGTGCTGGAAGCTGTAACCTCGTTCAGCTCTCCATAGTAGTTAGCTGGATAAGTAGAGGAACTGATATAAATGTTGACCCATGTTCCGGCCGGAAAGTTACTCGCCTGAGAGGGAGTTGCCAAGGTAACAGTCGTCGAGCCCACCAACACTGGATCGGTCAGCGAGTAAGCTCCCGCGCTGGAGTTGTTATAGGGAGGGTATGCACTTCCCCTGCAGGAAGCCGGACCCCAGCCGCCCTGGCAATTGGTGAGAAGAAAATCGCTGTTGTCGGCCCGGTCTCCGCTCTGGAGAAGCTGCGTGGCATCTCCGTCGCCGTAAAAAGTGAAGTTTGACAGGCCGTATACGTTGAAAGCTGACCGGCTCAAATACGGATCCGCAGCGTGCAGATTATAGGTGCCCGCGGGAGCGTAGAGAGCGGTGCTTCCCTTGGACGCCAAATTGAAGAAGTATTGCGAAGCAAGGAAAAACGCCGGTGTATCGTCGTGCATCACCGTCACAGCCCCCGAAATGGAAGGTGTCGACGGGAATGTGGACGGCATGTAAGCGGGCAACGCACCGTAGACCGGTTGGTTTGTATAGGCTCCGATCGTCACACTGCTTCCGCTCATCGCCGTGACCTGCGCATAAACATTTGGCGGAACTGGCGAGCTTGGCGCTGTGCAGGGAACATCAATGTCCGTGCAGGTAAACAGCGTCTGCTGCCAGTTGCCGAAGTCCTGCATGGAGGTTCCCCTCCAAATCGTGTAGTAGTTAAACGCACCGCCGTTCACGCTCTTGTAGACCACAAACGCCGTGCAGTAACTCGAAGCCGTCCACGTCACGGTTGTATAAACATCGGGTCGGCCTGCGCCCTGTCTCGATTCTGGTGACTGTGCCGCTTGCGTCACCGCGCCCGCACTGCTCGCCGCAGTTATACCGCCATTTGGCATTCCTTGAAGACATGCAACCTCATAGCTGTAGACCACGCTGCCGGTGCAGGATGCTCCATTGTCGGTTCCGCAGGTTGCGCTCACCGTTGTTGGCGTGGGCAGGTTGGGCGTCCAGCCGGCGGACGGAATATACACATAGTTGCCAACCTTGAAATCGGCGCTCGAGCAGCCGCTCAAAGAACTCGTTCCATTCGCCGTGCAGCTCATTGTCTGCTGCGAGGCCGTCGCCCCGAAGGCCCGCACATTGGCCGCAATCGTGCCGTCGCCAAGCAATACCGTTGTGCCCGCCCCTACCGCTCCCGTGAAGCTGTTCGTACCAGCGTAGGTGCTGTTGAGCGCGCCGGACATTGTCCCTCCGGTGACGGCCACTGCGCCCAGGTTTTGGAGCGCCGCAGTGGCCGTGGTGGCGCCTGTGCCGCCAGCCGTCACTGGAACCGAACTCATGCCGCCGATCACAGTTCCGGGGGCGGTGTAATAGGCGATGTAGCCCGCGTTCGACGAATTCACTGTGCCGCTTGTGCCTGAACCCGATCCGCTTCCGCAAGCCGCACCCGTATTGGTCACGTAACCTGAAGTGTCGACTTGCAGGCAGAAATGTCCGCTCGTTGCCGCCAGTCCCGGGAACTCGATTGAAGTCGTGCCGGTGAAGCTCGCGTACAAAGTACTGCTATTGCCGCCGTAGACCTTGAACGCCGTACCTGACCCGGTTTCGTAATTAACTCGCACGGCTCCGGAGGCGTTCGACGCGTCAATGTACGTATCGCCACTGTTCGTGCTCTGATACGCCTTGAAACTGTCCAGCCCGCCTACCGCGGAGTTGAGCGCCCAGTTGTTGCTCGCGTCCTTCAGCATGTACCACTGGCTGTTGCCGTTCCAATCCTTGTAAGTGAACGAGCCTTTCTGGCTCGTGGTCAGCCCCGGCCACAGGTAGTAGTCCACTTCCGCGTCGGCGTTGTTGCGGACAGTCGGTGTGCCCGTGAACTGCGCCGTCCCGCTCACTTGCAGGGTCCCGTTGAACTGCGCGTTGCCGGTATTGCTGATGGTGGCCACGGTTGACTCGCTCCCGCCTCCCGAGCCAATCACCACACCGCCGGTTCCCGCGTTGTTCGATCCGTTCAGCACCACCGCGCCCGTTCCCGCGGAGTTGATCACGGTCTGGTTATTAGTGCTCGACTGGCCGTTGTTATATTGGCCCACCGACAGCCGGTACACGTTGTTCAACTCATCCAGAAGTTGGTAGAACTGCTCCCCTCCGGTCGCGTCGCTCAGCCCCATCGTCCAGCGATAGCCATAATCGGTCTGATAGCGATTCAGCAAACCGCGTTCATTGCCGCTTCCAATGCCCAGCCGATAGTGGTTAGTCAGCGTCGCGTCTTGCTGGCTGCCATACCAGTCGCCATTCAATCCGTTAAAGCTGCGATGGAATGTGTCCAGAAAGCTGTTGCGGGTGCCGTTATCCGTCAACTGCCCGGTGAACATCGTGCCGCCCGTCATCCAGCTGTTGTACGAACTGCCCGCATCCGCCACCACCTGGTTGGTCGAGTTTTCGTTGCGCAGGCCCACAAGCGTGTTGTTCTGCGCATTGGCGCCCAGGTGCAGCGCTGTCGCGCATCCCTCCACATCGCCGCCCGTAAACGTATTGCCATCGCCCTGCCGCAGATTGATTCCGTAAGTCCCTGCAATCGGATTCCCCCCCGATGTCGGGCAATCAATATGCAGCCGCAAAAACGAGCTCGCGTTCATCCAATCCGTCGTCGCAGGATTCGCCACCTGGTGTCCAACGGCATTCACCGCTGTCTGGAATCCACCGAACTGATCGTCAAGAAAAGTGCCGCCCGTATAGTTGCCGGTCCCGTCCAGCGTCATACCCGTCTGGTTCGCATTCCCCAGGAAGTACACGCTCTCGATATCGAGCACTTGAGTCCGATACGCCGCCAGTCCCTGCGCCGTCGCGCTCGTCGCTCCAGTGGTATTAATCACCACGTTATCCAGGTGGAACCCCGGCGTATCCGTCGCATACGTTGCATCTCCCACGTGGATCAGCGCGCCTGCGCCCGAGTAAGCCAGCGCCGTCCCACCCTGGCTCCCGCTGGCTGCGCTGCCGCCACGAAGCGCGCACCCCCGTAGCGCCACATTCCGGGTTCCCGCCGTCACCACAATTTGGCTTGCGGTAGAAATCGTCGCGCACGGCAACAGCACGGCGGTGTTGGCCGTGGAAATAGTCACGCCGGCGCTCATCGTCTGGTTACCACTAAAATTCCGCGCGTCGCAGATGCCTCCATAGCTCGTGCTCACCGCATTGACGCAGGCCTGCAATTTGGCCCCAAAATCGGTGCCCGCAAACTCGTCAACCCGAAGCACCACCGCCGGCCATCCATTCGCGGCCGATGCATCCACGTATTCCTTGTCTGCTGCTTGCATAGCCTGCGTCGGATCGGCATTCAAGGTCAACGGTCCCGTCATGCTGCCGCCGCTAAGCGGTACCGCCGTTGCTACCTGCGTGTCGACATAATGTTTGTCCGCAGCCTGCAAAGGTTGTGTCGGATCGCCATTCAGGTACAACGGCCCGCTCAGCTTCCCACCCGAGGCCGAGAGCAAGCTTTGCTGCAGTTCTGAAATCGACTGATCTACATACGCCTTGTCCACCGCCTGCACCGCTTGTGCGGCCGGCATTACCTCGGCCCGCACCTGCGCGATAGTTGCCGACGCCGCTGCCGGCACCACCCAGTATTCCGTGCTCGATGAACCATCGCTCATGTAGTACACCGCGGTGTAATACTCTCCTGCCGGCGTAGCGCCCTGGTTGGGCGCCAGATTCACGCTCACAAAGCCATCGGCTGCAATCGTCGCCGTCAGTTGATCGGCAGCAATAGCCTGCCCGGCCGCTGACGTAAACGAGGGCCAACTCACCACCAGCGTGCCACTGCCCGGTTGTCCATTGGCCAGGTACACCGTTCCCTGCACAGTGGTGGTGCTCACGCCTTGTGCGCTCGCTGCCGCGCTCAGTACCATCCCCACCGCCAGCGCAATCCAGCTTGCCGTCCGCCAAATCCCGCCGCACACACTCTCGCCTCTTGTGAGCTTCATCTTGTCTTCATCCTTCTCGTGTTCAAGCGCGTCCAGGACCACGGTTTACCAGATCCCAAATGCAGACCCGGTAAACCGTTAATCCGTATCGTGGCCCCGCTGCATTGGCCTTCCCGCCGGTGGCTTACTTCGCATCCTTCTTCCCAGGCTTGGGGAACCCCGGCCACTCAGGCTCGGTTGCCAACCATGCCGCCAGGCTCTCGCACGGCTGCTCGATGGCAGTCTCTGCCTCTTCCGCGTCAGCCCGCTCCGCGAGTTGAACCAGCAACTTGGCGCAGCAAATGTTGCCCGCCTTGGCCTTGTTGCGGAGCGCAGACACAATCACGCCGCAATCTTCCCCGATGGTCTTGTCCGCCTCTTGGCTGAGCTTCTTCAGCCCCTCCTTTTTTCCAGATGACTGCGCAGTACCCTTCTTCGTTGTGCTCTTCTTTGCAGAAGCTCTCTTTTTCGTCGCCATTTCCCCACCGTTTCCGATCCATCATTTCCACCGCCGCAAGTTCTGGGGAGAAACGAAAACGGCGATCCCGAATCGGAATCGCCGCCCCAACTGCCCGCATCATAAGAAAATTGCCGCTCGTTCTCTGCCCCGCCCACTTACTGCGCTGCCCGCGCCTGAAAATGCTCTAAACTCGGCTTTTCAGTCGAACGCTTTTAGCTTAACCAAAATCGCCGAAATTACCGGCAATTCGGCCCCCAGAGTTTTTTACCTTGTTTTCAGCAATTTAGCCCATCCGTCGTGGTTCGCCCCCTTGACAGCGCACTTTGGGAACCCCGACGAGAGCCAGGATGCCCCCTGCTCCATCTTTTCGCAGCTTGTGCCAAAGGGTGGGAAACCACAGATGCGTCTCCGGGGAACCTCGCCGGAACGGGGACTCCTACTGCACCCTGAACGCCTTGTCCACAATCGCGTTCGGGGCGCGCCCCGTCGGTAGCAGCGTGAACAGCGACAGCGTCGGCGTGCGCACCACGGCCACATCGTCCGACCGCGAATCCACTGCCAACAGCAGGTAACTGTTGGCTGAAAACGCCAGTGCCGAAGGACCGTCGCCCACTCGCACGGAACCAACCCGCTTGCCGTCGTCTATCGAATACACCGTCACGTACTGGGAGCGCAGGTTGGCGACGTACAGCAGCGCGTTGTCCCGCGAAGCCAGCCCGTCCACCGGATCGTCGCCCATCATGTAGGCGCCGCCCACGTCGTTGGTGTTGGTCACCACTTCCGAGATCGTGTCCGACAGCGAGTTGGCAACAAACAATTCACCGCCATCCGGCTTCAGCGCCAGGTCCACAGGCCCGCGGCCCACGTCCATCAGCGTCTGCAACCGGTCCGGAGTGTGTTCATCCGCCAGCCCAATCACCATCACCTGGTGACCCGCCGCGCAGGGTACAAACGCCTTCGACGAATCCGGCATGATCACCGGATCGGCCGCACCGGGACAGCCCGTAAACACCGCGCGGACCTTGCGCGTAGCTGGATTGATCAGCGTCACCGAGTTGCCGCCGCGGTTGGCCACCACCAGCGTCTTGCCGTCCGGTGTTATCCGCGCCGCATCCGGCTGCTCGCCCGTGCCAATCTGCGCAATCTCGCGCCGTGCCTTCACGTCGATCACCGAAACTGAATTCGACCCCAGGTTCGCCACGTAGGCCAGGTCGCCGCTCTTGTCCAAATCGACAGAAACCGGCTGATGGTGCAACGCAATCGTTGCTGCCACGCGGTTGTGTTCCGCGTCGATAATCGCCAAAGAACCATTCCCGCCCGGCGCTCCCGCGTTCACCACGTAAATCTCATTCCGCGTCGCGCTTGCGGCTTCAGCCACCGGGTTCAGCCCGACCGGAATCTCGCGATCCACGCGCACATCCACCACGTCGATCACCGTAACGGTGCCGCTGCCGCCGTTGGTCACGTAAGCATATTCGCGATAATTGGCAGGATATTTCGGAAACGGCTTCGGCCGGCACCCCGCCATCCCCAGCGCCAACGCTCCCAGCAGCAACACTCTTGCGCTCGAAGCGAAGGCCTCGGCAATCAACCCCCGTGCCCCATCCTTTCGCTTTGTTTCTGGCGAAAGGGTGGGAGGCCGCCAACGCCGATCAGCCCCGGGGGCAACTTCACCGCCGGTCCACGAATCACGAACCACCATCCACGATCCACGTTTCACTGCCGGCTATCCACCGTCGCCGTCACATGAATCCCCCGCGGCAGCCGCCGTGCCACCACCGGTGCAATCTGCTCCAGCTCATTCATCATGCCGGCAAACTGCGCCGGATAAATCGACTGTGGTCCGTCCGACAGAGCAGTTTCAGGGTGGTTGTGCACCTCCACCATCACCCCATCCGCGCCGCAGGCCACTGCCGCGCGCGCCATCGGAGCCACGCTGTCCCGACGGCCCGTCCCATGGCTCGGATCGACCAGAATTGGCAAATGGCTCACCCGCTGCAGCGCTGGAATAATGCTCAAGTCCAGCGTGTTTCGCGCATGATCGGCAAACGTCCTTACCCCGCGCTCGCACAGAATCACCTGGTAGTTGCCTTCGCTCATCACGTACTCGGCAGCCATCAAAAATTCTTCCAGCGTCGCGCTCAAGCCGCGCTTCACCAGCACCGGCTTGCGCAGCCGCCCCGCCTGCTTCAGCAGCGAGAAGTTCTGCATGTTCCGCGCGCCAATCTGGATCACATCGGCCCACTCCGCCACCAGCCCCAGGCTCTCGGTGTCCAGCGCCTCGGTAATAATGCGCAGTCCAAATTTTTCTCGGATTTCCGACATGATTTTCAGCGCTTCCAGACCGAGCCCCTGAAACGCGTAAGGCGAGGTCCGCGGCTTGTAGGCGCCGCCGCGGAAAAACTGCGCCCCCGCTGCCGCGATCTCTTCGGCAATCGCAAACGCCTGTTCGCGGCTCTCAATCGAGCACGGCCCCGCCACCACGGCCAGCTCATCGCCGCCAATGGTCGCATCCGTTCCCGCAAACCGAATGACGGTGTCTTCTTCTTTTACGTCGCGGCTGGCCAGCTTGTAGGCCTTCGAAACCCGAATCACCTCGGCCACGCCCGGCAGCGATTCCAGGTTCCCGCGGTCCACCTCACCCTGGTTGCCGGTAATGCCGATCGCAGTGCGCTGCGCACCGGGCAGCGGATGCGGCCGGAAACCCAACTGCTCGATATGCGCACAGACGGCCTGAATTTGCTCCGTCGTGGCGTGCGACTTCATCACCACCAACATAGGCTGGCCCTCGAACCCTCAGTCTATCCGCCGCAGAGCGGTAACGGCAATCAGGGCAGCGCTTAACGCCCTTGCGACCAACAAAATCTGAGGCTTTTGCCCCAACCGTCCCCGGGATCCCTTGTGTATAATCGCCGCAACTCCAGAGGAGTTCCAGCATTGCCTTTGAACGGCACGCGGCAATCGACCAATGGAACGCGAGGGCGTGGCCGCCACAACTTCGGCCTGTTGCCTGCAGATCTGCGCGCCCTTCGTGCCCTCAAAACGCCCGTCCGAATCCAAAAGTTCATCGACGCCCTCGAATACCAATACGCCGACACCGCCTGGTCGCCGCAGCGCGTCCTGCGCGAGCGCAAAGGCCACTGCCTCGAAGGCGCTCTGCTCGCTGCCGCCGCCCTCCGCATCAACGGCTATCCGCCCCTGCTCATGGATCTCGAAGCCGCGCACGACGACGACCATGTCATCGCCGTCTATCGCGAGCGCGGCCTCTGGGGAGGCATCGCCAAATCCAACTTTGCCGGTCTCCGCTTCCGCGCCCCCGTCTACCGCACTCCCCGCGAGCTGGCCCTCAGTTACTTCGACCAGTACTACAATCTGCGCGGCGAACGCACACTGCGCGCCTACTCCAGGCCCGTAAATCTCTCGCGCCTCGACTCCTGCCACTGGATGACCTCAGAAGAAGACGTCTGGTGCGTCCCCGAACTCCTCATCGCCGCCAAACACTATCCGCTCTTCCCTCACAGAGTCGCCCGCGCGCTCCCCCGGCTTGATCGCCGCAGCTTCGAAGCAGGCATGCACGGCTGGGTCAAGCACTGAACAAGCTAAAGGGTGCGGTCCTCAGCCATGAAGGGTACGGCCCGCAGTTGCACTCCCGCTCACTCGCGCTCCAGCACCCCGCTCCATCGGGCACTCTTCCAGAACCAGTGCCAGTGCCCACAGCCGAACCACGATCCTGCGCCCTCCGCGTGGCCTTTCGTGATGCTCAAAATCCCTCCCCCGCAAATCAGCACCGTACCCACCAATGCCGCGGCAGTTGGCACATTCCCGAAAACCACCCATCCCAGGATTCCTGAGAACACCACCACAGAGTAGTTAAAGGGTGAAAGCTCCGTCGCGCTCGCATACCGGTACGCCACAATGATGAACCACTGCGTCAGCGCAAATAGAACGCCGATCGACACCAGCATCATCCACACCCGGCCGGAAAATGGCTCCCACAACGGTACAGCCACAGGCACCATCAACAACGCCGAAACTCCGAAGTTATACAGCAGGATCCGCGCCGGCGGCTCGGTTTCCGCCAGCAGATTGGTCGCCACCAGCGCCACCGCCGACAACACACCTGAAGCCAGCGCCAGCAGCGCAGCCGGATCGTGAAGCAACTCCGGCCCCGGATGGATAATCAGCAGAACGCCCGCCAATCCGATCAGCAAACTCACGGCCACCTGCAGCGAAATCGTCTTCCGCATCCACACCCAAACCACAATCGGGATGAACAGCGGAGCAGAATTCGACAGCAGCGAGGAATCGAGCAGCGGCAAGCTGCGCAGCGACATGAAGAACAACAACTGACAAGCAGACCCTGTAACGCTCCTGAAAATCTGCAACCCCAGCCGCTTCGTGCGCAGCTCCCGCACACCGAGCCGCACGCCCGACGGAAGAAAGCACAGAAACCCAATCGCGTACTGGAAGAACAGCATCAGCAGCGGCGAAGTCTGGTGCATCGACTTGGTCACCGCGCCCATCGTCGCCGAACACAGAAATGCCGTTACGATCAGCGCGATGCCTCGGGGCAGGCTATGCCCGGCATCCTGGGCCTGGATTTCTGTCGGTTGCATTTGCAATCGCGTAAGCCGAACAAGGCGCTCAGCTCTTTCTGATGCTATTCACTGCTCCCATGGCTCCGGACGGCGGGAGCCGCACCTATTAAGGCCAGGAAGCCGGGTGCCCCATCCTTTCGCGCTTTTTGCGAAAGGGTGGGAGACCACAAGCGTCCCCTACCCCATAAACATCCCGCCGTTCACGTCCAGCACGTGCCCGGTAATGTACCCGGCCGCATCCGACGCCAGAAACGCCACAGCCTGCGCAATCTCCAGGTCTGTCCCCGGCCGCCCCAGCGGAATCGTCGCCATCATGGCCGCGCGCTGCTTCTCATCCAGCACCGCGGTCATCGGCGTCTCGATATACCCAGGGGCCACCGCGTTCACCGTCACGTTGCGTGAAGCCACCTCGCGCGCCATCGATCGCGTAAACCCGATCAGCCCGGCCTTCGACGCGGCGTAGTTCACCTGTCCCGCCTGTCCTGTCCGCCCCACCACGCTCGAAATATTCACGATCCGTCCCCAGCGATTCTTCAGCATCGCGCTGAGCAGCGCCTGCGTCAGCAGAAACGCCCCGGTCAAATTCGTGGTCAGCACATCATCCCAATCGGCCCGCTTCATGCGCAGCATCAGCCCGTCACGCGTGATCCCGGCGTTGTTGACCAGGATCTCAACCTTCCCGAACCGATCCAGAACAGCCTTCGCGCAAGCCTTGATGGACTCCTCGCTGGCTACATCGAGCGCAAAAGCCGCAGCCTTCCCGCCGGCGCCTTCAATCTCCGCAACCGCCTCAGCCAGCTTGCCTTCGTTCCGCGCCGCCAGCGCCACTGTAGCCCCGGCCCGCGCCAGCTCCAGCGCGCAAGCGCGCCCAATCCCCTGCGATGCCCCGGTAACCAGGGCAATCCGCCCATCCAAATTTGCCATGTCGTTAGGAATGCCTTTCAGCAGACAATTATAGGCGGCAAGGGAATTGAGCCGACGGCTTTCCAGTTCCCTTGTCCGCTCGGTCCCTTGTTCCCTCGTTCCCCGCTATTACCCCGTCGGCGAAGCCGCCACCGTCACCGGCCGCCCGGCCAGTGCCGGCCGCACCAGCTCCGCGGGCCACACGTACACCGCCAGCCGCCGCGAATAGTGCAGCACCGGCTCCACGTTCGGCAGCTCGATCCCGATCGAACGCCGCCAGATCGTTACGCTCAATATCCGCTTCCGCGTCCTCGAGCGGCCACGGAATGTAGTGCAGGCTGGCGCGGATCGGCTGTCCCACCCGGTTTGAGCTGAACAGGCAGGAGCGCTCGGTGATGAAGTGCTCAAACGTGCCGCCCCGCATCTCCACTGTCCGGTGGGTCGGCCCCAGTCCCCGGTAACGCGCCTTGAACATCACCGGCCGCCCGCGAAACCGCCTCCGGCTGTAAAACGAAAACTCTCTGTCGATCGGCTGTTCCAGTCTCATCTCCGACCAGTGGTAGGGCAGGTGGTAAATCACCCGCGCCACCGCCACTGCCAGCAGGTTGCTCGCATCGAGCGAAAAACAATAAATCCCCGGCGTCCCCGTAAATTGGTCGCGAACATAGGTGCGCAAATTCAGGTCGGGGAAGCCGCGCACTCCCGGAATCGGCGGCACGCCGCGAATCTTGATGCGATCCAGCCAGAACGGCACCACGCCCAGCCATGCCGAGCCTTGATACGTATCCACTTGCAGCCAATCCGGCAGCAGTGGAGCCAGTTGCGAGGGAGCAAGCGGCCAATGCGCGAAGAGCAGATCGTTCCAGCGCTGAGTCATCGCCCAGCGGCCCGCAGGTAACGGATGCGGCCTATGCGAGGTCCGGAACAAGTACTCCTGCACAGCCCCTCCTCAGACACTACTTTAGATCAATCCAGCCGCAGCCAAGCGGATCTTCCACGCATCCGCCATCCGCGAAACCGCTCTCATGACGTATTCTGGTCGCGAGACTCCCGCCATGTCCAGCAAATCTTTTGTCCCTTCCACCTCGCCCAACGTCGCATCCGGATCGCGCAACGCGACCGAGGTTTTTGCCGTCCACGGCGCCGACCCTGAGGTCCTGGCCTTCGCCATGGCCAAGTACTCCCGCTCGGCTCTTTCCATGCGCGAGTCGCTCCGCGAAATCAGCGCCCAGCGCGCCGAGCAGTTCCTCAACACCTTCTATTTCCAGTACGGCCATCGCTCCATCGCCGACCTGGCCCACATCGCCTTCGCCGTCGAGCGCCTCAGCCTGCTCGCCGCCATCGTCCTCGTCGACGAGCAGCGCTGGGACGGTCAGGAGCGCTCCACCCGCTACCAGAACTTCCTGAAATCCGGCTGGTATTTCCCTGATTTTGGGCAAGATTCCGCAGTCAGCGCAACTCTATTCGCCGAAACCATCGAAAACCTCTTCAGCCACCTACCAGCGCACCACCGCCGCCGTCAGTTGAGGTCCTGCGTCAGCGCGTCCCGCGACCCGACGTCGATGAAGCCCGAAGCCTACGAGCGCACCCTCAAGGCCCGCGCCTTCGACGTCGCCCGCTACCTGCTCCCGCTGGCCACCAACACCTCGCTCGGCCAGATCGTCAGCGCCCGCACCCTGGAAACGCAGGTTTCGCGTCTGCTCTCCCACCCCGCCGCCGAAATTCGCGACCTCGGCGCCCGTCTGCGCGAAGCCGCCACCACCGCGGCCTGGAATGTAAATGCCGTCGCCGCACAAACCTTCGTTGATAGGCTGACCGCCTACGAACAGCGCGCGACCCAGGAAGGCTTCAGCCCCTACGAAGAGCTAGCCGAAAATCTCGACATCGCTGCCGATGACAAGGATGTGGATCTGGGCCGTCCCGCGCTCGCCGCCGAGGCCGCCCGTCTCTTCACCCGCGAAGTCCGGACCGCCCCCACGCTCGTCAAATACGCCCAGCCCAACCCCTACGAGCTCGAAACCCGCAAGCTCCTCGCGGAAGCCGCCAGGGAAATTCTGGCACCGCTCTCAACCAAGGGTCTGCCCCACGCAGTGGTTGATCTAGTCGAGCGCACCGAGACCCTTGAAGTCGAGCTGGCCGCCACGCTCCTCTACTCCGCCAGCCACCACCCCTACCGCCAGATCCGCGACCTTGTCGCCGATCTTCCCGCCGCCCGCGTCAACGAGATCATCGACCTCGGCCTGCGCCACCGCGGCCGTCACGACGAAGCCCTCCGCGCCTTCCACGCCGGGGCTGCTCTCCGCTTCGATCTGCTCATGGACATCGGCGGCTTCCGCGACATGCACCGCCATCGCCGCTGCACGCAAATCATCCAGGGCTTCACCACCCTCCACGGCTACGAAACCCCCGGCTCCGGCGATCTGCCCGCCGGTCCCAATGGCGATTTCGACATCCTCGCCGATGCCGGTGTCCTCGCCGACTACGATGCCGCCATCCAGGCTGCCCACCGCGCCAGCGAGCAAATCGCCGCCGGCTCCGCACCGGAAGCAGCAGCGTCAGCGCTCTATCTCCTGCCCCTCGCCACCAGGTGCGCAGTCTCTTCAAGATGGACTTCGCCGAAGCCCAATACATCTGCGAACTCCGCAGCGCCCCCGCCGGCCATTTCAGCTACCGCCGCGTAGCCTGGGAAATGTTCTTGGCCCTCGAGCGCCAGCACCCCGAGTTAGCAAAGCACATCCGCGTAACCGACTTCACGAAACCAATCGACATCCTGCAACGCTGAATCCGTGACTTCGCACGACAACGGGTGCCCCATCCTTTCGCGCTTTTGCGAAAGGGTGGGAATCACGAACCTCGACCCATGCGCCCTCAACCCACCATGAATCTCATCTCACCCTTCTGAGATGCGTGTCCTCGCCCCAATCCTGCTAGCCTGCCTCTCCGCCACTCCTACAGCCCCACAGCAGCATCACGGCCCTCCCTGGAACAGCCCAGTTGCCTGGTCGCAATCCATCCGCCAAGGTGGCGCCACCATTCAAATCGATCTGGCCCCCGGCCCGATCGATCTCCCTCATGCCCAGTTAGTCCAATGGATCAAGACCGCCGCCCGCGCCGTCTCCGAGTATTACGGCCGCTTTCCCGTCCCCCGCGCCCGAGTTCTTCTAGTCCCGGCCCGAGACCAGGACGGCGTCTTGTCCGGCACTACCTGGGGCAGCGTGGGCGGTTTTCCAGCCTTCACCCGCATTCGCCTCGGCCAGCACACCACCCCCCAGGAACTTGCCGACGACTGGACCATGACCCACGAATTTGTCCACACCGCTCTCCCGTCCCTGGCCCCGGAACATCATTGGCTCGAAGAGGGCATCGCAACCTATATTGAGCCAGTCGCCCGTGCGCAAATCGGCACCCTGACGCCCGCATATGTCTGGAAGGAAACAATCGAGGGAATGCCCCACGGTGAACCCCGCCCCGGCCAGCAGGGCCTCGCCCCGGCGCTCGACCTGAGCCACACCTGGGGGAGCACATACTGGGGTGGCGCCCTCTTCTGCCTCATGGCCGACATCACCATCCGTGAACAAACCGGTAACCGCAAAGGCCTGCAGGACGCCCTGCGCGGCATCCTCGCCGCCGGCGGTTCCATCGCCGTCGGCTGGCCCATCGCAAAAGTCATCACCGTTGCCGATCAGGCGACCGGCACCTCGGTCCTCGCCGATCTTTACAAGCAAATGGGCCAATCCCCCCACGTCCCCATCGATCTAGACAGGCTATGGAACCGTCTCGGCATCGGCATCGCCGACGGCCAGGTCGTCTTCGACAACAGCGCCGCGCAAGCCCAGATCCGCGAAGCCATCACCACCCCGACAACCAAACCACGCTAGCCAAACCGCACCGCAGACTCGCGGAAGGGGCGCAACCAGCGCCGTCTTACATCGTCAGCACCACGCGGAACTCAGCATGGCCGCTCATCATGCGCGCGTACGCTTCCGCCGCCTTTTCCAGCGGATAAGTTTCGATCATGGGACGCACTCCGCTTAGTTCGGCAAAATTCATGGTGTCCTCGGAGTCGGTTGGCGTTCCAGACCACCAGCCCTGCAGGGACTTGCTTCCCGTAATAAGCTGTATCGGTGTCACTTCAATGGGATCGGAACTCGCGCCAACCACCACAAATTTCCCATTCGGCCCCAGCCCGTCGAACAGCTCCGACATCGCCTTTGAGCTTGGCGCCGTGGCCAGAATCACCCGCGCTCCACCCAGTTTCTGCAAGGCCTGCGCCGCGTTCGTCGCCTTGCTGTCGATGTATACATGCGCTCCCAGTTTCTTTGCCAGGGCGGCATTCTCCGGCCCGCGTCCCACCGCCGCCACCTTGTAGCCAAACTTGTTCGCAAACTGAACTCCCAGGTGGCCCAACCCGCCGACGCCCTGAACCGCAACCAGATCGCCGGGCATAGCGCCGCTGTGCCGCAGCGCGTTGTAGGTGGTAACTCCCGCGCACAGCAGCGGTCCCGCTTCGGCATCTTTCAGGCCCTCCGGTATGGCTGCCAGCGCCTCCACCGGAGCCACCATGTACTGCTGGTAGCCTCCGTCATAGCTGATGCCCGCAATCTTGATGTTCTGGCAATTTGAAAAATCTCCGCGCCGGCACTCGAGACAGGTGTTATCGTGGCCGCCGTGCCAGCCCACGCCTACGCGTTGTCCTTTCTTCCACGCGGTGACACCGGCGCCCACCTCGTCAATCACACCCGCGACTTCATGTCCCGGAATGCGGGGATACTCAATTCCCGGCCACGCGCCCTCTACCGTGAGCAGGTCACTGTGGCAAACGCCACAGGCCTGTACCTTGATGCGCACCTGTCCTGCGCCCGGCTTGGGAATTTCGCGCTCGACGATCTTGAAACCCGCTCCAGGCTTCTCAATCTGAGCCACCTTCATCGTTCCTACTGCGGCTGTTGCCGTTGCCATAAGTACCTCCTTTGCGCTTGAGTGATGGTTGGATTCCGCTTACTGTCGGCCTTCACCGGCCACTTCAAAGATCACGTCGAGTTCGATGGGCACCCCGAGCGGAAGGCTGGCAACGCCGATCACCAGCCGAACCGGCAACTTCTCAACTCCGAAGACGTCGCGAAACAGATCCGAGGCAGCGTCCGCGACCTTGGGCTGGTCGAAGAAATCCCCCGACGTTGCCATGAACACTCCGAGCCGCACCACCCGTCTCACCCGATCGAGCGAGCCCAGATGCTCCCGCGCCGCAGCCAGAACGCCCAGTGCCGCCGTATAAACCGCCTTCCGCCCAGCTTCTGCGTCCAGCTCTTTCTCCAGCCGGCCAATGTACATCGGCTTATGGTTGACCACAGGAAGCATCCCGCTGAAGAACAGCAGGTTCCCCGTCTGTACCGTCTCTACGTAGCTGCCGAATGGGATCGGCGCGGCCGGAAGTTCAATCCCAAGCTCCTGCAGCCGCAGCTCAGCGGTCGTCTGCGAGCCTTGACCTCTTGCCACCTCCGCGTCCACGCACATCACCTCCCCGGTCACGCCACAGTTTTGCGTTCGGCTTTATCTCCGATCGTTCTCTCCCAGAACCAAGGAGACTTTCGCGTGCATGTACTCGTGCAGTGTGTCAGATTGGGATTCGTGCCGCGCAGCCTTCTAGGTACGCGCAGCCTTCTAGGTAATTGAGAAGTTTGGCTCAGCGCTTCGAAGCGGATTGACAAAGGTTAACTACACGTTGCAGCGACGACCGGTACTCGGTGACGGTGAGCCGGCCGGCGCAACGCAAGCCACCCTTGATTGGGTCGGATTATGTGCCTGGCCCGCGCCGCGTGTCAAGACGGGTCCGCCCATACCCTGAAAAATGTTGTACCTATGCCGGCCACCAATGACATCCTATGAAAGTCAGGGGCGTCAGCCTGATCCCAGGAGCGTCAGCATGATCCCAATTGATCGTCGCGTCTTTGTGAAGACCACCGGTGCCGCTGTTGGAGCAGCAGTGGCCGCATCCCATTGGCTGAGCCCGGAGCTGCGAGCTCAAGCCACCACGGGGAGCAACCCAATGGGCGGCAACCAGATGAGCGACAACCAGATGGGCGGCAACCAGATGATCTACCGCACACTGGGGCGCACCGGAGAGCGGGTGTCGGCAATCGGGCTGGGCGGATACCACATCGGCAAGCCGCCCCTCTCCGAACAGGATTCAATTCAACTCATCCGCCAGGCCATCGACCGCGGCATCACCTTCATGGATAACTGCTGGGACTACAACCAGGGCGTAAGCGAGCTCCGCATGGGCAAAGCGCTAGCCAATGGCTATCGCACTAAAGTCTTTCTCATGACCAAAATCGATGGCCGCACCAGGGAGGCCGCAGCACAGCAAATCGACGACTCTCTGCTACGCCTGCGCACCGATCATGTCGACCTGATGCAATTCCACGAAGTCATCCGCCTTGAAGATCCTGACCGCATCTTCGCCGAAGGTGGCGCCATGGAAGCGATGCTCGCGGCACAGAAGGCTGGGAAGGTACGCTTCATCGGCTTTACTGGCCACAAGGACCCGTACGTGCACCTGCGCATGCTCGACCATGCGCGCGCCCACAACTTCCACTTCGATACCGTGCAAATGCCCCTCAATGTCATGGACGCCCACTTCCGCAGCTTCACCCACGAGGTCCTGCCCGTCCTGGTGCGCGAGCAGATCGCGCCCCTCGGCATGAAGTGTTTCGGCGATCACTATATCCTCGACAGCAACACCGTCAAACCCATCGAGGCGCTGCACTATTGCCTCAATCTTCCCATCGCCGTGCAGATCACCGGCATCGACAACCAGCAGGTCCTGGACCAAGCATTGCAGGCCGCGCAAACCTTCAAGCCGCTCTCGCAATCCGAGGTCGCCTCCCTTCTGGAGCGCACAAAGCCCGCGGCCCAGAACGGCCAGTACGAGCTCTACAAAACCACCTCCCACTTCGACGGCACCGCCCACAGCCCCCAAAACCTGGGCTGAACAGCGCGGGTGATCGACGTGAGGTCTCTGCTCGCGCCGCGCACTCCGCCAGTTCGCGCGATACAGCCCGCGGAGCAGGCACAAGATACAGTCCGCGGAGCAGGCACAAGATACAGCCCGCAAAGCAGGCACAAGATACAGCCCGCAAAGCGGGCACAAGATACAGCCCGCGAAGCAGGCACAAGATACAGCCCGCAAAGCGGGCACAAGATACAGCCCGCGAAGCGGGCACAAGAGGGTAGCCTCAGGCGTAAGCCTGGGGGACCGGGCTCGATCCCCTGGACCAGCCCGCGGCGCGGGCGAAAGACCGATCATTGGTGCGCATTAGGCATTGGTAACAGGTTGGTCTCCACCAGAGCCTGTCTCCGCTTCACCAACCGCGGCCCAGTAACTGTCTCACACGAGGGGTTCACCCCACCGCGTTGTCAACCCCTCCCCAAAGTGTCCCTCCTCATTCCAAAGCACTTCCACGTCAAGGCGCATTACCGGCATTTACCCATTTCTCCGCTATGCTCGAGCCAACGAGAACTTCTGGAAAACAGGCAGCAACGCAGCATCGCGAATGACACCAACTAGCCTGTTTTCAAACACTTACAAATGTAGCCCTTTGAAATCAAACACTTATCGAGAACCGATGAGGTCAGTGTCCTGTTTTCATACACTTGCGAGAAAGGAGGGGGAGGGGGGAGGCAGTGCTGTGCGAAAATTGAGGTTTGCACACCCAATCCAAGTTCCGCCTGCTCGTCGTCCGATTGGGCGCCATGGGCGACATTTTGCACGCCCTCCCCGCGGTCACCGCCCTGCGTCAGGCCCATCCCGACTGGGACATCGGCTGGGTCATCGAACCGCGTTGGCAGGCGCTCCTCAAAGCAGAGAATGAGGGAACAAGGGAACAAAAGCCGATCATCGATCACCTCCATTTCGCGCCCACCAAGCAATGGGCCAGGCGGCCGCTCAGCCTGCAAACCTTTCGTGAACTCGCCGCCCTTCGCCGCGAGCTGCGCGCCTGCCGCTACAACGCCGTCGTCGATTTCCAGGGCGCAATCCGCTCCGCCGTCATCGCCCGCATGGCCGGAGCGCCCCGCGTCCTCGGAGAATCTGAGCCGCGCGAGCGGCCCGCCCGCTGGCTCTTTTCCCAGCGCATCCCCACCGACGGCGCTCACGTCATCGAGCAGGATATGGAGCTGGCCTGCGCCATCGCCGGCGACGACCTCCAACCCGTAGCCCCCCTGCTCCCCATCGATCCCGAGGCTGAATCCTGGTGCAATGCACTACTCGCTGCGTCGGAAAATCAGCCCGTCGCGCTCATCACGCCAGGCGCAGGATGGGGCGCAAAGCGTTGGCCTGTAGAACGTTACGCCGCCGTCGCAGCCGGTCTTCACAGCCGCGGCCTGCGCGTCCTTATCAATGCTGGTCCAGGCGAAGAACCGCTCGTCGACGCCATCCAATCCGCGTCTAATCATGTAGCCATGCCAGTGAAAGCGTCGCTCGGCCAGCTCGTCGCGCTCACGCGCCGCATCGCGCTCTGTATCGCCGGAGACACGGGTCCGCTTCATCTCGCCTGTGCGCTCGGCAAGCCAGTCGTCGGCATCTACGGTCCAACCGATCCCAGCCGCAACGGACCTTACGGCACGCGTTCAGTCGTCTTGCGCAGCCCCTTCAGCCGCCGCGATCACAGCCGCCGCGCCGAACCCGAATCAGGCCTGCTCACCATCAGCCCCGAAGAGGTTCTCCAGGCTGCAGATTCGCTGCTCGCAGAGGAAAATAGAGAAGGATGACCGAGAACACCTCAACCAGCCAGAATCCTTCCCCAACGCTCAGCTCCGCGCAGTCGTGGCAGAAAGTTGCGCGCCGCATCCGCGTGCCGCTTGGATTCGTCACCGCTGCACTCTACCTCTTCGAGCTCTGGCGCCGCGCGCCGCAGTCTGCGCCCATTGTCTGGAGCCTCGCGCTCGTCGTGCCAGGTCTCGCCTTGCGCGGCTACGCCGCAGGTTACGTGAAAAAGAACCGCGAGCTCACACAAACCGGTCCATACGCGCACACGCGCAACCCGCTTTATCTCGGTTCCATCCTCATCGCGGCCGGATTCGCGGTCGCCCTGCTCAGTTGGGTCGTCGCGCTGGTGCTGGCCATCGGCTTCGCCCTCATCTACATTCCAGTCATCGCTTCTGAAGAGCGCTATCTGCGCGCAACGTTTTCAGGCTTCGACGCCTATTGCCGCCGCGTTCCGCGCCTTATTCCGCGGCCCACCGCAGCCAAACCCGATTCCGAGGGTGCTCAAACCGATTCCGGCGGCTTCTCCCTTATGCTTTACCTCAAGCACCGCGAGTACAATGCACTCTTAGGGGCCGCACTGCTTTACCTCAGCCTGCTCTTCCTACGACCGGCAGTGGAAGCGCTTCTGCACAAAACTGCAACCCTGCGTTGAGCATTTCCGCACGCAGGCAGCGCCTTCCGCCCGCAGCGCTTTCCATCAGTTGACGGGCTGATGCCGATTCACATTGTTCAGCCCGTTCATAACGGCTTTTTTGAATAGATCGATCGCTATAGCATTTATCGGATTAGTAGAGAGGGAGCCAAAATTGTTGAGTGGAGTTTTCGCAAGAGAATTCCACCGTGCACGTCCATTGGCGACTCTCCAGTAATCCGAGAAATGCCTTAAGGAGCTATGCCGACGTTGAAGATGCGCGCCCTTCCCGCAGCCCTTTTTTGCGCCCTTGCATTTGCCGGCCACACTCCGGCCCAAACTCCGGCTCCAGCTTTGCCTGCCTCGCAGCCAGACCAACTCGCCGCGCCAAGGCCAGGCTTCAGCTTTCCTCAAAAGCAGACCCTCACCTACGCGGTCGACTGGCGCGTCTTTCCGGCGGGCACAGCCGTCATCCACTTCCAGGCCGACGGCGATCGCGAGCGGATCTCCGCAACCGCCGATACCCTTGGCGCCATTAATCTCATCTTCCGCGTCGACGACCACTTCCAATCCGACTTCGATCGCCAGACCGGCTGCAGCTACGACTTCAACAAGCAAACCGTTGAAGGTCGCCGTCAGATCAACGCCACTCTGCGCCTCGACTACGCCCAATCCAAGGCCGTTTACGACCAGAAGAATCTCGTTACCGGACAACCCAGACACGTCGAATCGCCGCTCCACGGCTGCATTACCGACCTGCTCAGCGGCATTTTCTACTCCTCTTCGCAGCCCATGGAACTCGGCCACAACTTCATCATTCCGGTCTACGACGCCCAGCACACCATTCCCGTCACCATGAAAGTGGAAGCCCGCGAAGAGATCAAAACCACGCTGGGCACCTTCAAAACCATTCGCGTGCAGCCCACCGCAGATGCGGGCGTGGTGAAAAACCGCGGCGACATCTGGATCTGGTATACCGACGACGATCGCCATTTACCCGTGCAAATGCGCGCGCGCCTCTTCTGGGGAACAATTACCTTCCGTCTGACCGGAAACGAAAACAAATAGCCGAAGGAAAGCCGGTCTTCACGCCTGCGCAGAACCTCTCTTGGATTATCGGTTTTGAAAGGGCACGGCTTCAGCCGTGCCATAAATAGCTGCAAAACGAGTCCGGCTTTAGCCGCTGAGGGATGGTTTTGGCCCTCCCATAGAGTTTTTCCGCAGCCGCTTCAGACCCGCACATGCCTGTCTAATCGCCGAACTCAAGCTCATCGAATCGCCGCCACTTGTAAATCACCAGCGACGCAACCCAGCTCAGCGCAAACACGCCCACAATACAATACCCAAGCTCGCCGAAGTTCCCGTTGAGCCGCCGTATCAAATCCCAGAAAACACCGTTCAGCCCGAATTGTCCGGCCAGCAATCCCAGCGCCTCAATTCCACCGACAACCAGCGCCACCACCACCGACACAAACGTAATGGTCAAGTTGTAGTAGAGCTTGCGCACCGGCTTCACGAAGGCCCAACCATAAGCGCCCAGCATCAGGATGTTATCGGTGGTGTCGATCAGCGACATGCCCGCCGCAAACAGGAACGGAAAGGCGAGAATCGACCAGATCGGCAGCCCTTTCGATGCTTCTGCCGCCGATATGCCCAGCAGCCCGATTTCCGTAGCCGTATCGAACCCCAATCCGAACAGCACGCCAAGCGGATACATATGCCAGCTTCGCCGGATCATGGCGAACATGGGTCGGAACAGCCGCGAAAGAAATCCGCGATCGGCCAGCAGCAGGTCGAAGTCCTCATCCACATACGGCGCGCCATTGCGCACACGCACAAACGCGCGGTAGATCGACCGCAGCACAATGATGTTCACGGCCGCAATGGCGAAAAGAAACAGGCTCGAGACCAGCGTGCCAAGCACGCCGCCAATCGCGCGTGCCGCGTCCATGCGATGCTGCAGAGCCAGCGCGGTGCCCGCAATCGCGGCCGATCCCAGCACCACGATGGTCGAGTGGCCCAGCGAAAACATCAAACCCACGCCAACCGGTCGCTTGCCTTCCTGCATCAGCTTGCGGGTTACGTTGTCGATCGCGGCAATGTGGTCGGCATCGACCGCGTGGCGCAGCCCAAAGCTATAAGCCAGCAGCGCCGTACCCAGCAGCAGCGGAAAATGACGAAATGCAAGAATGGCCCACAGCCAGGCCGCTACATTAAACACCAGCAGAATGGAGTAGATGCCGATAACCTTACCGCGAACATTCGCAGAGGCGTCATTGAAAAGGCTGCACAGGCCCAAACGCGCGACGTGACCTGAGATCGGCTGCACCGGGAGCATCTGCGCCAAACCTTTCTCCGCATCTCCATTCCGAGCAGCCAAATCCGTTCCCATCTCACCCGCATTCGCGCCGCGAGTGCCTATGATCATACCATTTTGAATTTCGTGCTAACAGTGCGCGCAGCCTCACCATGCCAGGCACGAATAACTACCAAAGTTTGAGGTGGAGAAAATTACGGCTGTTCGTCACTCAAAGACGGCGGCGCGTCCTTAGGCGCTGCGCCCCAGGAAGTGTTCGGCGTTGCGCCCAAAGCGAAATGCAGTGTGCCACCGGCGGCAATCGACTGGAACGGAATCCAGTTCTTCTCATAAGCCCGGCCGTTCAGTTGCACGCTCTGGATGTACGGTCCGCTGGCCGGCGCGCCTTGCGCCTCGATCGAGAAGCTCTTGCCCGCGTACGGGTCGTGGAGATGGAGAACGATCTTCGGGAACGAGGGACTCGCCAGCTCATACGCAAGACTGGCCGGGTCAACACTGTAGATTCCCATCATGCTCAGCACTGCCCACGACGACATTTCGCCGCAATCGTCGTTGCCAGGAACGCCATCCGGCGCATCGGTGTAGTTCTCGTTCAGCACCCGGCGCACCACGCGCTGCGACTCCCACGGTTTGCCGCTGAAGTTGAACTCAAACGGAGCCTCGAGATCGGTCTCGTTGTAGGGGTTGTAGTACTGCCCGTACCAACTCGGTATTTTGTAGTTGAAGAATTCCGTGAGCCGCTGGTTAAACTCGTCACGACCCATCGCATTGACCACCCACGCCAGGTCAGCCGGCTCCAGCCACTGGTAATGCCAGCCTGTTCCTTCAATAAATCCGTTGTCATTCTGCGAGGGATCGAAGTTCGGCGTCCATGTGCCGTCCGCATTGCGCGGACGGAAGAACTTGTCGTCCGGATTGAAGACGATTGCGGTAATAGAGCGCGCGATCGTACAGCGTTTTGGCGTCGTCGGTCTTCCCCAGCGCCTTCGCCAGCTGATAGAGAGACGCGTAGGCAATGGCGTCTTCCTGAAGCTGCGAAACCGAGCCATAGCCGACCTTGTCGTCGGGCACGTAGTGGATCTTGTTGATCCACTCGATTCCTTGCTCGCCAACATAGGGATGGCCGGGCGGCGGTGCCTCGGTTGCGTCCTTCAGCATTCCTTCCCACGCCGCGTTCATGTCGAAGCCGTGCAGGCCGTCGAGCCAGGCCGTAGCCAATGCCACCGTGAGCGGGCTGCCCGCCATAACGTTGGTGTAGAGATTGAACTGCGGCCAGCGGTCAATCCAACCGCCCTGCTGGTACATCAGAACGATGGACTGCGCCATGTCTTCCATGCGCCGCGGCTGAATCATGGCCATCAGCGGGATTTCGCTGCGATAAATATCCCAGCCGGAGTAATTCGCATAGATATGATGGCCTGGCGCCACCTGGTGAATCTTGCCGTCAAATCCCAGGTAGCGTCCGTCCGCGTCATTGAAGATGGTGGGCATCATCAGGCTGTGATAGAGCGCGGTGTAGAAGACTGTGCGCCGCACAGCGCTGCCGCCGGAAACATCGATCACGCCCAGCTCACGGTTCCACGCCTCCTCCGCCTCATCGCGAATCTGGGAGAAGCTCTTGCCCGCAGCCTCGGCCTTCAGGTTATTCTCCGCGCCGTGCGGGTCGACGTACGAAATTGCGATCTTCGCCGTAACTGTTTGCGGCTGTGCGGAGGGAGCCCAGGTCGCGTACGCACCGGTCGATGCCTCGTGTGTGGACTGCTCGGCAGAACGGCTGTCAGCCGTCAAGGTTGCAGGGCCTGCGTAAGTGGGACCATTCCAGGTTCCAAACGAAGAAAACGGCCGGTCGAAGGTCATCACAAAGTAGACTTTGTAGGTCTGCCTGTTTCCGCAGAAGGCGTGATCCTCAACGAATCCTTCGATCTGCCGGTCGCCCACTACCCGAATCTGCGTAGCAGTCGTATTGTTCAGCGTGTGGCTGATGGGCACGAGAATATTCGCAGGCTTACCTGCCGGAAACGTGAACTGCGCAATGCCGGTGTGGTCCGTGGCGCTCAGCCGCGCATCAATATCCCAGCCGAGTAGCTGCACCTGGTAATAGCCGGGCGTGGCTTTCTCCAGAGTGTGCGAGTAAGGCGACCGGATATCATCGATCCGGGTCAGCACGGGGCCGGTGGTGGCCGTGAAAAACACATCGCCCTCATTCGCGCAGCCTGGTCCGCTCATGTGCGTCATGCTGAAGCCGTGAATGAAGTCCTGCCCGTAGTGGTAACCGAAGCCGTGGTCTTCCGTGTCGGGGCTCAGCTGGACCATACCGAAGGGAGTCGTCGCTCCGGGAAAAAGATTGATGCCGTCGCCAGGGCCATCGCTGGTGCCGATCAGCGGATTCACGCTGGCTGCGGGGCCCTGAGTCGGCGGCGTCTGCGCCATCACAGCAGTCGCCACGCAGATCAGAGCCAGCAGAGCGGCTGAACGCAACGTAGGTTGGAGAGGACAGGTTCGATTCTGACGGGGGCTTCGCAGAAGGTGGCAGGAGCTGGAACAGTCCGATGCGCAACTCATTGCCCTATCATAGCCCGATCCCTCTCAAGCCTTCCGCACTAGCCGCGCGTGGGCGGTGAGCAGAATCAGCCCATCAACCCGAGTCGCCGCGCCTGCGCGCCCCGTGGTAGAACTAGATTGTCCGTAAGGAGAATTCGCTTTGCTGCTGGTGCGCGCTGCTGGATGCGGATTTTTGTGCCTCGCTTTGCTCTTGCCGCAGGACGGCCGGTCACAGCAACAGGGCGGAATGAGTGGCGGCATCGCATCCGGGGTGGCCGCTACTCCGCAGTACGACACCCAGAACCGGCCCATTACGGCGGGCGGTTTCGTCGACAAGGGCCCGGTGTTGTTCTCCGACATCACCAGGCAGGCGGGACTCTCCGGCTGGCGTCACATAATGGGCGTGCCGGAGAAGAACTTCATCGTTGAAACCAACGGCTCCGGCGTCTGCCTCGTGGATTACAACAACGACGGCTGGTTGGACATTTATCTCGTCAACGGTTCGACCTTCGACGCATTGGACGGCAAAGAAACGCCACCTCACGCCGCCCTCTTCCGCAACAACCACGACGGCACGTTCACCGATGTGAGCGCCCAGGCCGGCGTCGCCAACGATCGCTGGGGATACGGCTGCTCGGTTGCCGACTACGACAACGACGGCTGGCCCGATATTTTTGTTGGTAACTACGGCAAGAACCGCCTCTATCACAACAATCATGACGGCACTTTCACGGACGTTGCCGAAAAAGCCGGCGTGCAGTTGGGCAACTGGTCGAGCGGCTCTGCCTGGGGCGACTACGACGGCGACGGCCTTCTCGATCTGTACGTCTCCGGCTACGTGCACTTCGACCGCGATAACCCGCCGATCAGCGGTTCCAAAGCCGTGGGCTATGCCTTCTGTCAGTATCGCGGCGTTTCGGTCAACTGCGGTCCCCGCGGATTGCAGGGCGAGCCCGACCACCTCTTCCACAACAATGGCGATGGCACATTTACGGATGTTACGGCGAAGGCCGGCGTGGAAGACAAGAATCGCTACTACGGTTTCACGTCCATCTTTGTGGACATCAATGGTGACGGCAAACCCGACCTGGTCGTGGGAAACGACTCGACCCCCAACTTTCTCTACATCAACAAGGGAGACGGGACGTTCGAGGATGACAGCTATCTATCCGGCTTTGCGCTGAATGCCGATGGTCGTGAGATTGCCTCCATGGGCATCGCCGCCGGTGACTACGAAAACAACGGCCAGATCGACTTCTTCATCACCGATTTTGGCGACGACTACAAAGTTCTGTTCCACAACGACGGCGACGCTAGCTTTACCGATGTAAGCTACAAGGCCGGTGTAGCGCAGCCCACGATTCCATTTGTAGGCTGGGGCGACGGCCTTTTCGACTTCGACAACGACGGTTGGCTCGACCTGTTCATGGTCAATGGCCACGTCTACCCACAGGTCGATCAGCACCAGTGGGGAACATCCTTTGCCCAGCGGCCGCTGTACTTCCACAATGTGCCCGATCCAAGCGGCAAGGGTCGCAAGTTCGAATATGTTCCGCCCGTCGTCGGCTCGGGACTGGCAGATGTAATTCCCGCGCGAGGAGCGGCTTTCGGGGACCTGTTCAACGACGGAAAAATCGATGTGGTCATCAACCCGATCGATGGCCCACCTGTGCTGCTGCGCAACGTAAGCGCCGACCATCACCATTGGGTGGAACTGAAGCTAGTAGGCGGCGTCAACCCCGCAAACGGCAAGAAGAGCCCGCTCGACGCCACCTGCGCCACGGCCTATCTCACCGCCAACGGCATGCGCCAGCGCCGCGATGTGATGGCCAGCGGCAGTTATATCTCGGCTAACGACCGCCGCTTGCATTTCGGCCTTGGCGATGCCAACAACGCTGGGTCGGTCGAAATTCATTGGCCCTCCGGCGCGAAGGAAACCATCAAGCTGCCGGATGTGGACCGCATCTACACCATCACCGAAGGCAAGGGCATTACCGGCGCGCTCTGCGACGGCAAGCCCTGTCCCACACCACTGAAATAGTTGAAAATTCCGCGCTCACTGCACGCGCACTTCGCCGCTCGGCAAGAAGGCGACTCCATCAATTGCGCGCCCCGACGAGAGTGCATTGCGAATCTCCTCCGGCTGCGCGCCATTGCGCTCTGCGGCTTCGGCGAGTAAACGCAGCGCTAACTCCGGCGTACTTCCGGATGGCAAGCGGAAAATCCAAGGGATATTGGCCGAGGTCAGCGACTTGTCATCACTCAGCGCGATCACCGGGACAAAGCTCTTGAGCGCCAGTTGCTCCGCAAGGTGAGCCGCATCGCGATCCAGAGCCACAATCGCCACGGAACGCTGCTCCATGAGCCCGCGCACCAGCTGGGTTGAGGCCGCGCCCCAATTCTGATTGCTTTCGATGGGCACGAGCGCCCACAACCGCCCATGCTGCGCCGCCGCGTGCAATGCCGCTCCCATTTGCGGCGACTCCGCAATCCGTGCCGCTCCTGGCCCGAACAAGATCACGCGCACTGAGCCAGAGGCCGGCTCCGCGGCGCGCGGCATCGCAAACCCCACTCCATCCTCGCCTACTCGCGCGTAAGGCGCACGCGTCGCCGGCGTTGTCGCGGGCACGGCCGCCGGCAGTTCCGCCGAGGCCTTGCTCATCGTCGCCAGGCGGTACGTAATCGCGCCGTTACGCACCGTGCCTAAATACATAGGCGCAACATTCTTCAGGTTGGGGTCGAACACCATGTGCCCAGTCACGCCCTCATACTCCTCCATATCCGCAAGCGCATCATGGATGCGGGCGCGATTCAACCCCGCCGCGCAGATCGCATCCAGCAGCGCATTCATCGCGTCGTAGGCCAGGGAAGAGAATTGATCCGGCTTTTCCTGGAAGCGTGTCTCGAAACGGCGATTGAAATCTACCCACCGTGGATCGTTCCGGGAAGGATCGTAAGGAAACACGGCCTCGAATCCCTCCGCAGCCGGGCCAGCCTCAGCCAGAAGGTCCGAACCCAGCGTCCGATACGATCCGAAAACTCGCTGCTTCATGCCCAGGCTGTGCATCTGCTTCAGAATGCGCGCGGCCGGAACCTCGTCCGTCCACAGCACAATGGCGTCCGCGCGCGATTCCTGAAACACCTGCAACTGCCGCGTGAAATCCGTATCCCCGGGCAGAAACTTCTGCTCCACCACCACTGGATGGCCCAGTCGCCGCGACGCCTCGCGAAATTCGGGAACCCCCAACCGCCCGTAGCGGTTGTTCACGCGCAACAGCGCGACCCGCTTCAGCCCCAGCTCGCCATAGATATGCCGCGCCAGTGTGAAGCACTGCACACGGTCGTCCTGCAGATCGGTAAAGTACCAGGGCACGTATGTTTCTGGGATGGTGGGATCGGTCGAGGCCGAATTGACGATCGGAATCTCAGCCTTCAATGCCAGGCGCAGCATAATGTGCGTCGACTCCGAGCTGATCGACCCGAAGATCGCCCAGTCCTGGTCGTCGTAAATCATCTTTACCGCTTCAGTCGATGCCGACCCCCAGATGGCCGGATCCGTGGGCCGGTCGTCGCCGTAAACTGCGTTCGCCTGCCAGTTGTCATAGTCGTTGTGCAGCATCAGCCTGAATGGCTTTCCACCATAGCCGCCGCGCGCATTTGCTTCCTCCACGGCCAGCTGTGCGCCATGCAGCATGCGCAATCCGAACACCTGATCGGGATTGTGCTCGATGGGCCCGAAGAACCCAATGCGCACCTCCGTCAGCCCCTTCGGCTCAGGCAAATCACGTCCGGCACCCGTATAGATGTTCGGATGGGTGTAATTCAGGTCGTACGGCGCAGCGAACCGCGAGTAAGGGCTCATATCCTTCGGCTCGTTTGCATAAGGATCCACGCTGCGGTCGCGCGGAGGTCCCGGCGGATGCGCGCCGCACGCGCAAACATGGGTAGCCTTCGCGCCCGCGGTCGCGTTCTGAGCAGGCCCACTCGCCACCCCGCAGCCCATACCCATGCAGACCGCGGCCAACATCCATCCCCTGCGCATCGTCGCTACTCCTTGCCAGTCCTCTGACTGCTTGATCGTGTACCAATCCTGGGTGCCCCAGGTTCGGCGCTTCTTTGTTTTTGCGCCTAACCTGGGATTGCACGGACCCTGACCGGAACAAATTCATGCACTCTGAGGTCTAGGTGCAGCCGTATCCGTGCGGAACATGGCGATGGCTTCAATCTCCACCAGCAGCTCCGGCCGGCAGAGAATCGCCTGGATTCCCGTAGAAGCAGGCAGCGGATCAAGCCCCTGCTCCGCAAAGAAGGTAGTCCGCTCCTCATTGAACGCTTCGTAATCGCGCTCGATGTCGCGCAAGTAGCAACTGGTGCGCACAATATCGTGCCACGTGCACCCCTCGCTCTCCAGCAGGCCGCTGATGTTGTCCAGCGTGCGCCGCATCTGCGCGCGAAAATCGCCAATGTGCACGCTCTTGCCATCCTCATCAATCGACGCCGTACCCGAGATCAGCAGAATGGTCAGCCCGTTCAGGTCAATGCGCATGCCCCGCGAAAACGAGCTCGGCTTCGAGTACGCGTACGCTTCGTTAAGCACGCCGTGATTGGTAATCGCACGCTTCTTCACTGGCGCGTGCGCAATGGTCTCAAGTAATTCCGCAAATGTGTTCATGGAGGACTCCTTATCTTGCCGCTAAAGTGATTTGCTTCTGAACAACTCCGTGACTCAATCCCTTGGCCGTCGCAACCCAGATGTCTTCGCCCTGAAAATCGATCCCCAAAATGTAGTTGTGTGCCGGCGCCGTCGTCACAGGCACACGCGTTACATGTCCCTGCGCATCGCGCACCGTCATCTCCGGCCGGCCTGTGGTGAGTGACGGCCGATAGACCGCCCAGTTCGCGCCGTCGTAGTAAGCCAGCCCCTTGTCGGTGCAGAACCATGCGTGATGCGCGTCCACGCCCTTCACAAAATTGGTAAAGTTTGAAGGCAGCCCGCTGTCCTTGGTCAGAAAGTTGTGCCAGTAGCGGCCGTCATAGCGGCTGTCGCCAAAGTAAGTCGCCGCCCACAAAATCCCGCCCACGTAACTCACCGAAGAGACAATGTTGTGAATCAGCCCCTGGTCTTTGAACAGCACCAGCTCGTTCTCGCCGTCCGGGTCTTCGTATTTGTCCCAGCGCTCCGTCGACTGGTCGTACTCCAGCAGCCCGCTGCCCCACACGGCGAAATAAACCTTTGTGGGCGTGGCGGAAACCCCGTAAATCCAAATCTCGCGCATGGGGGTATTGCGCTCGTTGTAAAGCGACCACTCGCCGGTGTGCAGGTTCAGGCGGCAGGCGCCAGCGGCCGTCGCCACCCACACGTTCTCGCCTTCAACTGAAACGCCGTAGACCACATCGTTGCTGAGTCCCGAGTTAAGCTGCGTATAACTCACAATGCGCCCCGCCGAAATGCGGCTCAACCCACCCATGGTGCCCGCCCACACATCGCCGGTGCGCTTGTCCAGCGCCAGCGAAAGCACAGCCCGGTGCGCCAGGCCATCTTCGGTGGTATAGGTCTTCCACGCGTGATTTTCGTACTCAGCCAGGCCGTTTTCCGTTCCCGCCCACACCCGCTCCCCATCCACCAGCACAGCGAAGACATGATTGTCGGGAAGCCCGTTCGCCGTCGTGAAGTTTTCAAACCGGAACCTCGGCAGCGCCTGTTCGCCGGGTGCCCCATCCTTGCGACGTTCTTGTACTTGTCGCAAGGGTGGGAGACCACGATCCTCGACGCGCATCTGCATTGCCGCTGTGGCTGAAGGGGCTTGCGCGGGGCTTGGTGCCTGCGCGCCGAGCACTCCCGCGGCTACCGCCGCCATCACCACCACCGCACCGATTCGGAGCTTCTTGCCCGCCCACGTCTTCATCGCGTCCTCAGGTATTCAATCAAATCGTTCAGTTCGTCTTTGGTCAGGTCGTTCGTGCGGCCGTGTCTGTCTTCGGGGTTAAAGATGGTCCAGATTTCCTCCAGCGTCCGCGCCGAGCCGTCGTGCAGGTACGGTGCCGTCAGCGCGATGTTTGTTAACTGCGGTGTCTTCAACAATCCGGAATTATCAGTGGACTTCCGTGTTCCCACGTCAAAGAGCTTCTGGTTTGTGCCGTTCGTCCCGCTATGACAAAACGAGCAGCGGTTAGCCAGCGGAATCGGCTTCCCAAACCGGTCGACCGAACGCTCAAAGAGGGCTTTGCCTCGCTCCTGCGCCGGCGTCAGCTCACCGCCGGGTAAGCGCAGGCGGTTCGGGCGCACGCGAAGGCTGCGAATGTACAGCACCAGGTCGGCCAGCGTCAGATCGTCGTATGTCTCCGACCGCCAGAAGTACTTCTCCGTCCGCGGTCCGCACTCGGTCGGTATGTTGGGATTGCCGCCATTCCATTTGTACGGCCCGGTATCCTTGATGCCCTCCAGCAACTTGTTATCCACAACGTCGCGCCCGAAGCCGCTCGGCTCCAGTTGCCAGGTGAGCCCGTCGAAAGTAGAGTCGATGTGGCAACTCGAGCAGCTGATCTGTCCCTGAAACGAGTAACGCGCGGAATAGAATGTCTGCTCGCCGCGCCGCAATGCGCTCACCGTCTTTGGCCCAGCCAAGGAAATCGTTGTGCTAACCCGTTCCGTCCGCGTGTCGATCACGCTGATCGTGTCGTCAAGCCGATTGGCCACAAACAGCCTGCGTCCATCTCGGCTCAGCGCCAGCCCGCGTGGATTGTGCCCCACCGGAATCCGCGCCACAACATAATTGCCGCTGGCGGACAAATCATCCGCATACGATTCGGAAGCAGGCAGCGGCCGCGCATGAATAAAATGCAGGAGTTTCGGCTACGTCAATGGCCAGCACGCACTCCGATCCGCCAAGCGTCACCCAAAGATGCGACTTGTCCGGCGCAATCGCCACCCCAAAGGGTTGCGAAGCGTAGCGGTCGAGTTCATCGAGAGGCACTTCCACCGGCCGGCCCACGTCCGCACCAAACAGCGTGAGCGTATATGCAAATGCGCCACCGTGTTCCAGGTGCGCCAGCGGCACAAGATTCTTGGGATGATATTCCGCAACCACACCCAGCCGCCCATCGGCCGAAACTGCCAAATGGAAAACTCCGGCAATCGAATGCAGCGGAATGCGCTCCACAACCACCGCGCGCCTTGCATCGATCACCGTGATCTCAGACTCCGGCGGAGTGCGATTTTCCAGGCCAGTCCGCCGCTCCGACGGATTGGGATAGATATGCGTTGCGTAAACACGTGCGCCGTCAGGCGAAAGCGTGAGATAGCTGACACCGCGCCCCGCCAGCAGTCGCGCCTGCTCCTCTCCACTCGACGCATCGAGCACCGCCACGTCATTGGAGACGCGGTTGGCGACAAACAGTCGCTCGCCCCTGCCATCTTCCACTACCCCCGAAGGCTCCGCGCCCACGTTCCACGTCGCCACAACATCCAGCGCGCGCGTATCGATCACCGAAACCGTGTCGTCCCAGGAATTCGTCACAAACAGCCGCTCGCCATTGTGCGAAAGCGTCATGCCGCGCGGCACCTGGCCCACAGCAATCGTTTTGATGGGCGCGTAGGTCATCGCATCCAGCACCCGCACCTCTTCGCGCTGCTGGCAAAGCACGTAAAGCCGCGCTCCGTCGGGCGAGGCTAGCACCTCAAGCGGCGAAGCATAATCCATCGGCTCCGTTCCGCCGGAGCGCGGCGCGGGTTGCGGAAAACCACCCATCGCCAGCAGCGCCCACGCAATCAGCGGCAGTGCCAGGGTCGGATCTGTCGCCCATCGCTTCACTTCGGCTCCTCGACAGTGATCACGCGATCGACTGTGAGCTTTTCCAGCGTCTGCTCGCGTCCGCTCGGCCAACGCACGATGACTTTGTCGATCGTGCTCGCCGCGCCCAATCCAAAATGCAACCGACTATCGTCCTGCGAGAGATAACCGGAGCTGGCCACGCGCTCGGCCGTCCAGCGCCTGCTGCCGGCAAACACTTCCACCCGCGCGCCAATGCCATCGCGATTGCTCTTCGTCCCAACCAGCTTCACCTCCAGCCAATGTCCAGTCCCTGTCGAAAGGTTGTGCAGAAGCGTCCCCTTTGCGCCCAGATTCACCACGTAACCGTCCACTTTTCCGTCATTGTCGTAATCGGCAAAGCAGGCCCCGCGCGCCACGCTGCGCTGGCTCAGTACCGCGCCGGCATCGCGCGAAACATCCTGAAAGCGCCCGTTGCCCAGCCCCCGAAACAGCGTGTGCTCCTGCGCAATCAGGTGAATCAGACCGCCGTGAAAAACAAGAATGTCGAGCTGTCCGCCATTGTCGAAGTCATACACCCCTGAGCCCCAGCTCACATACTGTGCGTCAGTCTGCGAGATGCCATTGGCTGCGCCCATATCTTCAAAGCCCAACTTGCCGGTGTTGCGCAAAAAGCGGTTGTAACTCCCGTCCGTCACCCACAAGTCAAGCATTCCCCGGCCTTCAAAGTCCGCAAACACAGGCCCCATCGAAGAAGTCGCCTCGCCATTCTGCCCGAACGCCGTGCCAGTATCGTTGCCAATCTCTTCAAAGGTTCCATCGTGCTTGTTGTGGAAGAGAAAGTTCTGCGTGCTGTCGTTGGCCACGTAGATGTCGTCCCAGCCATCGTTGTCGAAGTCCGCCGCCGTCACGCCCATGGTGCGTCCTACATACGCACCGATCCCCGACTTCTCCGTCACGTCGGTAAAGGTTCCGTCGCAGTTGTTGTGGAACAGCATGTTGGTCTGCCCGGCGTAATCCAGCGGCCCCGGATAGTTATCGGCCGCATAGTAGTTGCGATACTGGGGATCGAACTTGACGTAACGGCCAACAAACAAATCCAGGCAGCCATCCTTGTCGTAATCCAGCCACGTGGAACTGATCGCCCATCCGTCTACCTTGATGCCGGCCTTCGCCGTCACGTCCGTGAAATGGCCGTTGCCGTCGTTGTGGTAGAGCACCACCTTGCCGTACCCGGTCACCAGCAAATCTTCAAAGCCGTCGTTGTCGTAGTCTGCCGCCGTCACCGCAATCGAATACATATCCGGATTCAGTCCCGATTGCGCCGTCACGTCCGTGAAGTGCCCGTTGCCGTCGTTGCGATAGAGGTGGTTGTGCGGGGGCGGATTCGGCTTGTCCTTCAGCGGATAGGGGTGCATTGCATCATCGAGCGGCCGGCCGCTGAGCACATAGAGAGAAGGCCGCCCCGAGTTGTTGTAGTCGAACCATAAGCAGCCCGCGCCCGTGCCTTCCAGCAGCGACCCCAGCTTGGCCGATCCAAAACTGTCCGTCGCGTCGATTCCAGCCTTTTCCGTCGCATCGTCAAACTCGATCTGCGGCGGCTGTGCGACAGGCACCTGCGGTGCGGCGGACGGCGCTTGCGCGCCAGGAGCTGGTGGGCTCACCGAAGCCGTCTGCGCGGCAGCAACTGAAACGGCGCACACGAAAAGGAGAATTGCTCGTGTCATTTCAATTTCCTCCCGGCGCTGCAGGGCCCGATGTTTTCCGCATATTCGCGACGGTCAAATCGACTGGCGTGGTAGTGCGCAACAGCACCTCCGGCACGCGATTCTCCGAGGCCCGCTCCGGCCCCGCGTGGCACCCCACGCAAATACGCTGTTCCCCGCCGCGAGCCCAGAACCATCCCTGCTCCTCGCGCAATACCCGTCCGTTTTTATCGAGCAGCGACAACCGAATCGCGCGATCGCCTGGAACCTCGACGAAGAACGATCCGTCCCGCTCCACCGGCGCCGTCCCTGTCACAATCGCGCGTCCGTCAGCCGTCTGCGTCTCCAGTCGCACCGCGGCAGGAATCCCACGCAGCGCGCCATCGCGCGACACGCGCGCGTCCAGCGCCAGCAGATTGGCATAATCCCACGGGTGCAACCCCGATGGATGGCGGTGCGGCCGAATGCGCGGCGCCATCAGAATCGGCTCCACAAGATCCATACCACGCACCGCAAGCACGCTATCAGGCTTTGCAACTCCCAGGCTCAAACCTGCTTCCGGAGTCCACATCTCGATTGCGTAATGCGCCTCGCCCGCAGCGCGCGCGCTCAACAGCCAGGCCCCCGAGGCAGTTTCCGCAATCGCTCCCGCGTACTCTGCGCGCGGCGCAGCGATCCGTTCCTCATGTGCCAGCGCCGAAGTAAAGCGCCCCAGCGAAGCTCCGTGCGTAAAAACCACGTCGCCCGACGCCAACTGCGTACCGCCCCAGCGCGCGCGTCCGTGATCGCAGCGATACGACTCAATGCCCGACCCGTCTGCATACACCAGGTACAATTCCGGCGTCGTTCCTGATCCCAGCGGAAATCCCGCCTCAAACAAAATCCGCCCGTCGGCCAGGACAGCATCGGGAAATGCGCTCGCGTTCAAATAAGTAAGCGGCAAAATCCCCGTCCCTGCCGTCGGATTTAAGTAATTTGCGGCAGGCGGGCGGCCATCGCCGCTTGACTGCAATTGAAATCCCGTCGCCGTGCGCTGCGCCCACACCAGGCGTCCACCCGGCAGATAAAGCGGCCGCTCGGCGTCTGTGGCAGTCGCAATCGCCTTGCGCACCGACCCATCTGCGAGCGTCACCTCCCATATCTGCCACGGATCGCCCGCGCTCTTCTTGCCCGCAAACAAGACCGATTTCCCATCGCACGAAACATCGGCATCCGCGGTCGCCCAAAAGCCAGACACCAGAGGCTCTGCCTTGCCTGCCCTTACCAGCAGCAGTTGCGAGCCCTGCGGAAACCGTTCTTCGCCGCGCAACTCGGCAAGCTGCCGGTAAACAGGCGCCGCGGTCACGATGAAATCCCCACTGCTCGATTGCGCAGCGCCCGCCGCCAGCGCGCAGCTCGAAATCAGCAACGTCGCGGCGACGCCAGCCACAACCCGTTGGGTGACGAACCTCATCTCACCGCCTCCAGGCTGCAAACGTCGCTGGTTGCCGGCTGCAGTTCGCGTCCGTGTCTTCCCTGCAATTCGATCCACGGCGCGAGATCAGCCATCAGGTCATCGAATCCCGCAAAGTCCAGCGACTGTTCGCCGTCGCTCCACGCCTCGGCAGGATTGGGATGCACCTCCACCAGCAGGCCGTCAGCTCCGGCAGCCACTGCAATGCGCGCCAACGCGGGCACCATCGCGCGATCTCCGGCCGCATGGCTCGGATCGGCAATCACCGGCAGGTGCGTAATCTCTTTGAGCAACGCAATGGCGCCCGCGTCAAACGTGTTGCGCATCGCCGTTTCAAATGTGCGAATGCCGCGTTCACACAAAATGACATTAGGATTCCCGTTGTCGAGAATCACCTGCGCCGAGCGCAGAAGATCGGCAACAGTGGCCGCCATGCCGCGCTTCAGCAGCACCGGCCGCCCCGATCGCGCAGCCGCTTCCAGCAGAGAAAAATTCTCCATATTGCGCGTGCCGATCTGCAGAACATCTGCGTACTCGGCGACCATCGCAACGTCGCACTCCGACATGACCTCAGTGATGACAGCAAGCCCGGTCTCCTCGCGCGCATGGGCCAGCAGTTTGAGCCCCTCGAGGCCCAGCCCCTGAAATGCATAAGGAGAAGTGCGAGGTTTGAAGGCGCCCCCGCGCAGAATGCGCGCGCCGGCACGGCGGACATGCAGGGCAGTAGCCAGCAGTTGAAACTCGGTCTCCACCGAGCAAGGCCCCGCCATGGTGACGAATTCCTCACCGCCGATGGCCAGGTCCAGCACCGGCACGATGGTACGCAGGCGCCGCGCTCCGATCAGAACATCGGGGGCGTCGGCAAATCGTTCTAGCCAGCCTTCGCGCACGCAGTGCGCTCCAGTCCGACCTCCGTCACTAGGGGAAGCGCCAGTGTACCGCTCTGCAAGCACCCGCGCCTCCATCGAAGGGTGGAGACATTCCCAGGCGGTTCAAGGAGCAACGGTTTGATACCGAGAGGAGAGGCTTCTAAGCAACGAGGCTCCGTGCCCCATCCTTTCGCCTCTCTTCTGGCGAAAGGGTGAGAGGCCGCAAAGGCCCACCTGCCGATCGCTAACTTGCCGCTCTGGCCAGCGCCAGCGGCGGAGGACGATAACCGAACGCCGCATCGACCACGGACGCCACCCCTAGAGCCACTTCATCCTCGAACGGTCGCGCGGCGATTTGCACGCCGATTGGCAGACCCTCCGGCGAGCACCCCACCGGAACCACGGCCGCCGGGGCCGCCAGCGCATTGAACCACTGCGTATGCCGCACAGCGTCAAGATAGGCCACGGTCTCTCCCTCGATCGTCCAGTTCCGCTCCCCAGGACGAAACGCGGGCACGCTGGCAACCGGACACAACAGCACCGGAAACGCCCTCATCTCCTCGAGCGTCTTCGCGCGCAGCAAATCCAGTTCCGCCCAGGCGTTCAGTAATTCGGTTGCGGACAGCGGCCCATCACCTTCAGCGATGCTCAGAAACTCCGTGAAAATCGGGCTGAGCCGATTGCGCTTCCCGCGAATCTCGGGCTCATAGAACATAGCGCCACACTGCACAAAGAACTTCCACCACAGCCGGCGCAGCGCCTCCAGCGTGCTCGGCCGGAAACGCTCCACGCGAAATCCCGCCTCGCGCAGCGCCTGCGCGGCCGCGTTCACTGCCGCCCGCGTCTCTGCTGTCACCGGAACCAGGCCATCGTCCTCGAAAAATCCAATCGGCTGGCTGCGCAGCTCGTTCAGACTCGGCGAGCGCAATGCCAGCGGCGGGCTCACCGGATCAACCGGGTCCTGCCCACTGAGCGTGCGGAAGAGCAGCATGATGTCGTCGATCGTGCGAGCCATCGGCCCAATTGCCCCCAGGATTGCGAACGGCCCCACGCACGGCGGCAGATGCCCGCGGCCCGGAATGCGTCCCGGCGTCGGCTTGAGGGAGCAGATGCCCGTGAAGTGCGCCGGCACGCGGACAGAGCCGCCGCTGTCGCTGCCCAGTCCAGCGGCGCTCATGCCGGCCGCGATGGCCGCCGACTCCCCTCCGCTCGATCCGCCCGGCGACCGCTCCATTCCCGAGTCCAGCCCCCACGGATTGCGTGTCCCCCCGTGAAGCAAATTCGCGGTTTCGTAGGCCATCAGAAACTCCGGGCAGTTGGTTGTGCCCAGAATCAACGCCCCTGCCGCGCGCAGCCGCGCCACCACCTCGGCGTCCTCGCGCGGTATTTCGCCCTCGTGCAGCAGGCTGCCAATCTCGCAGCGCAGGCCCGCGGTGGCAATTGACGACTTCACGGTGACGGGCAAGCCATGCAGCGCGCCCCGCTCGCCCTTGGCCGCGTCAAGCTCGCGCGCCTGCGCCCGCACGCGCTCCGCATCGAAATCAACCAGCGCATTGAGCGCGGGGTTCAGCTTCTCAATCTGGCGGATGTGCGCTTCGGCCAGCTCGACGACAGAGATCTGCCCCGTGCGCACCAGCTCCAGTTGCCGCACTGCGGAGGCCAGCACGACATCGCTCACGGCCGCACCCCCGGCAAAGCGGTAGGCCGATCGGCGGCCGGCGTCGACGGCAGAAGTTGATAGTTGAACCGGTACGAGCGCACCGGCTCGCCCGAATCGAATCGGTCGTTCCAATTCAATTGGTACTCCAGCGCCGCCGCGGGATATTTTTCCGAGCTCGGATACGGATAAGTCGTCATTCCATGAAAGGGCAGTTGCGCCACAGTGAAAGGCGACCCGTCCCACCAATCCATGTCCTTCACATATCCGTTCGCGTAGAAGAAGTAATCGCGCTTCCAGTGCGCGGGCAGCGCCGGCAATTTGCTCGCATCAAACTCCGCCGCAATCTCCTCCCCGCTTCCGAAGATCACATACCGGTCGTCAATATTCGCAAGCAGCGGCTTCACATCGCCCATGTGTGTGTAGTCCCCACGCTCGTGCTGAAAGGGGCCTGTCAGGCTCACAACGTTGTAGTCGTAATCGAGATCGCCCGGACTGGCGCCGTCAACCTCCTTCGGATACCCGCGGAAGTGCAACGCTGCCGAAGCCATCGGAACCTCTGTGGTGCGGGCTTCAGCATCCGAACTCTGATCCACCAGCACCTGGTCCCAGTAAATCTCCAGGTTGGTCATCAACCGTATCCGCCGCGTGCCCGCGGGCAGCTTGCCTGTCAGGTCCACCACAATTGTCCGCTCCAGCCCGGCCGGAAATCCCGCGTCGCCCGCAATCCGCTGCCACGACCCATCCGGCAACTGCGCTTCAACGTAAGGCGAAATTGGCTTAATACCAGCCTGCCACGCCGCATACAGCGAAGTCGCGCTGAAGTAGTTCACATACCCGGTCATCAGCAGCCGCAGCGGGGACTGTGCGTCCAGCGCACCCAGATCGAGCGTGAGCGCATGCAGATTGGCAAACCCATCGTAGGGCAGCGCCGTGAATCCGCTCGCAAACTGGTGATCGCGCCGGCCCAGTTGATCCAGCACCTCGCGTCCGTCGCCATCCCACGCATTCACCGGCAGCCGCGCTCCTGCGCTTGCGACCACCCGCCCTGAAGCAAACGGTGGATCGTCGAGGAAGCGCTCATCCGGATTCACATCCACGTTCTCGGGATGATCAACAGCAACCAGCCGCAACTGGTCGATATAATTCACTTCCTCCATTGGCTCCATGAAGCGCAGACTCACCTTGCCGTCGACCGGCGCCACATCCGCACCATCCACTTTGATCCACTCGCTTGGTCGTGGAATATTGCGCCGCGTGGGCGTGAACCAGTGCCCCACTACGCCCGCGCCAATCACATCGGTAACAAACTTGTATTTGCGTCCGTTCCATACGAACAGCACCGGGCAGGAACTGCCACGCCGGTCCGCTTCCTTCATCGCAATCACGCGCTGGTGTGGCAGCTCGATCTCGTCCTGCAGCACACCCGTGGGCCAAAGAATCCGCAGCAGGTCGATCCCCTCTGCCTGCCCCAGGCCCACAAGGATCTGCGGCGCGCTCTGCGTCTGAAATCCTGAAGCGCCTGCCAGTTCCCACTTCTGCCACAGCCCGTTCGCAAACACTTCCACTTTCACGCCCAGGGCCGTCTTGTTATCCGCGAAGCCTGACAGGTCCAGGCGCACAAAGTGATTGCGGTTCGCTCCCACGTTGCGCAGCAGCACCGGTGCTGCATTGCGCTGAATCACAATCAGGTCCGCAGCCCCATCGCCATCCACATCCGCGGCAATCAGTCCGCGCGGATCGTGCAATCGCACGTCGTCCAGTCCCAACGCACGGCTCACGTCCTCAAAGCTGCCATCGCCGCGATTGCGCAACACCCGTACCCGTGGCCCAGCGCTGGTGTCCACAATCGCCGCCAGATCGATCCACCCATCGTTATCAATATCGACAGGCGTGAGGCCCCATCCGCGTCGCGCCCCATTGAGAGGCAGCGCCACGCGCTCAAAGCGCCGGCCAATGCCGTCTGGTGCCTGCACATTCCGCCACAACGTGAGCCCCGGCGCGCCTGCATGGGTTACGGCAAAATCCATCCAGCCGTCTTTGTTGTAATCCAAAACCGTGATGCCGACGCTAGACGGCAGCTTCAGCCCCGTGTACAGCGGCTGCGTAGGGTACTTGCCTTCTCGCGGATTCACGTACAGGAGCGGCGCCGCCCCGTCGCCAGTTACTGCCAGGTCAACTGCGCGATCGTTATTGAAGTCGGTAAGTAATGCCGCCGCCGTATTGCCGCTTCCGCCCAACCCGGTCTGTTCCGTTTGCTCGGTAAACGTCTTGTCGCCATTGTTGCGCCAAAGCACGTTCGACTCGCCGCCGGGCTGAAGGGGCGCGCCCGTCAGCAGCAGATCCAGATCGCCATCGTGATCGTAATCCACAAACGTGATGCCCGTAGGCCGATTGCGCGCCGCGAGACCGGCTTTCGCCGTCACGTCTTCAAATTTCCCGTGGCCGAGATTGTGAAACAGCAGCACAGCATCATCCAGAGCCACCGCTAGATCGTTCAGACCATCGCCGTCGTAGTCGCCCACAGCGCAAGCCACCGCGTGGCCGCTGGCCTTCAAACCCGCAGCCTCCGCATCCCAATCCGCAAACTTCCCGCCGCCCTCATCATGGAGCACGCGAATAGCCTGCGCGCCGTTTTGCATCAGCACCAGGTCCATCTGCCCTGAGCCTGTCGCGTCCATCATGCACGCCCCGCCAGTCTCAGTGTCGACCGGACTAGGCACGGAGGCGGGTGCCCCGGGTCTCGATTCTGAGACCCGGGAAATCATCGGTTCCGCCACCAGCCGCACCGGTATCATCGTCCGCCCGACCGTCTCCGCTCCCGCCACCGTCTGCGCCGTCGAGTAGTGCCCCTGCTCGCCATACGAAAGCCCAATTGCCGAAGAAATTTTGCTGCCCGTCAAATGCTGAAAGCGCGTGAAATGCTCCCGTGCCTCAGCGGTGTGCCCCGTGCGCTGCAGTGACCGCGCCAGAACAAACTCCGCCGACGCATGCAGCGGGTCAACGGCCAGCGCCTTTTCAAGAACGGGGATAGCCTTTTCGTACTGCTGCATCTCTTCGTAGCACGCGCCCTCGAAATACAGAGAGTCCGCATCTCTCGGATCGATCTTCGCGGCCTGCTGAAAGCTGGCCAGCGCCTGGTCCAGCTCATTCCCCGCGCGTTGCGCAAGGCCCAGGTTGTACCAGCCCTGAGCGCTCTCGGGATCAATTGCAAGTGCCTGCCGCAGCGCCTTCTTCGCATCCTCAAGCTTTTGCAGAGTGAGCAGCGCGATGCCCTCGTTTACCTCCGCCTGCGCCAGCCTTGGATCCTTCTTGAAAGCTTCAGCGAAATCGGCAGCAGCACGGTCCGTAAATTGCTGCCCCATCAGCGCGACACCGCGATTGTTCAGCCGCATCGCCTCCGCGTCATAGCGCGTCGCCGCGCCTGCCCTCGCACCCATCGCGGCCAGAAGCACCAACGTCGATCCAATCGCCCTTCGCATTCGCCAACCTTTCACGCCGCGCTTCTCCTATTTTTGAGGAACCGTCCAGTGTACGCGAGCCTCAGCCGACCCAACAGCGCCTCTTCAGCGGTGAACACGCGAACTCGAGCCGCGAACTTGCGAACTCGCCATCCCGCGAAGCGGAGCGAACTCGCCGTCTCTTATCCAACCGGCGGTTTTGGGCCAAAATCGCGCCCAAACACGACCCCGCGCCCAGAATCACAAGCGCAAAACCCTCCGCAATTTATACTTCCCGTGTGATTTCCTCCCTGAGTGCATTGCTGCGTCAGCCCAGACAGCGAGCCTTCGCATGAGCTCAACCGCTTCATCGCCGCGCCGTCGCATTGGTGTAGTCACCACTTCGCGCGCAGACTATAGTCACCTCTACTGGCCGCTGCGCGAGCTCGCCAGCCATCCCGAAATCGAGCTGGGAGTTTTCGCTCTCGGCCCGCATCTCTCGCCGCAGTTCGGTAACACGATTCAGGAGATTGAACACGACGGCTTCCCCATTCAGGCGCGCATCGAGTGCCTCGTCAGCTCCGACACCGATACCGGGATGGCCAAAAGCATCGGCATCGCCATACTCGGTCTCGCCGACGCGCTCACCGCGTGGCGCCCCGACCTGCTGCTGCTTATCGCTGATCGCTACGAGATGCTCGCTCCGGCCGCTGCCGCGGTCGCCCTCCGCATACCCATCGCCCACATTGAAGGCGGCGAAGTGAGCCAGGGCGCCATCGACGACCAGGTTCGCAACGCCCTCACCAAGCTTGCCCACATCCACTTCACATCGACAGAAACGGCCCGTCGGCGCGTTATCGCCATGGGCGAAGAACCGTGGCGCGTGCATCGCGCCGGCGCCCCTTCCCTCGATCACCTCCGTCGTTCCACGCTCCTCGACCGCACGGCTCTCGAGTCCCGCCTGGGCCTTGCATTTACGCCGCCCACGCTCATCGCCGCATGGCATCCGGTCACCATACTCCGCGACACCAATGCCGAGGCAGACGCCTACTTCACGGCTTTGGCTCGAGCGCCCGGACAAATCATCTTCGTCTATCCCAACGCCGACGCCGGCAGCCACGCGCTCATTGAGCGCACCCGTGCCCTGGCGGCAACGCGCGCCCACACCCACATCTTCGTCAATCTTGACGCCGTGACCTACTGGAGCCTGCTCGGCCAGGCCGACGCCATCATTGGCAACTCATCCAGCGGCATTATGGAAGCAGCATCCTTCGCCCTGCCGGTCGTCGACGTCGGCATGCGCCAGCACGGCCGCGAGCGCGCCCGCAATGTGATCGGAGCGCCCGCCGATGCCACCTCCATCCGCACGGCCATCGCCCGCGCTCTCAGCCCCGCCTTCCGCAAGAGTCTGGCCGGCATAGAAAATCCCTACGGCACTGGAACAGCATCCCAAACCATCGCCCAGGTCCTGGCCACGGTTCCCCTCGACGGTCTCCTCATCAAGCAGCCGGCGCCGCTCCCCACGTAGGCCGGTCTCCTGACCGGGTCCCCAACGACAGGTCTTCGTCGTTGGGGTGATGACCGGCTGTCGTCGTGCGAGTCTCCAGGCCCGCACGACCAATACTGTCCACTGCATAAGCCGACGTTTTGAAAGGGCACGACTTTAGTCGTGCCGAAAGGCCAGCAAAATCGATAAGGGCTTTAGCCCCAGCGGGAAAGTCGGCTCTTGAATCGGGCTTAATCAGAGCTTCCCTGGGCAAAGCGCGAATTCAGCCGGATCATTCTGCCCCCCATGATCCATCTCGCTACTTCCCCGTCTTTTCGCGGCACGAATGCAGATAAGCCACCAGATCCTTGATTTCCGCCGGTTCCAGAATCTTCCCGAACGGCGGCATCTGATCTCCACCATAAATAATCTGCTTTTGTATAGCAGCCTTCTTCGCCGTCCTGCCCACGTTCGAAAGATCAGGCCCCTTCTTGCCGCCCACATGGTTCACGCTGTGGCAGTGCTGACACCCGGAGCTGGCAAACAGAACTGCCCCGCGCCGGCTGCGCGAAGAGGCAAACGCGGGACAAACAGCCACAAGCAACACCAGCGCCGCAACCCATCTCTTCATTGGCCCGTAGCTCCGCTCGCTTGCTTACCTTCAGGCGAGGAATCCCGATGAACATGCCACGGCACACTCTCCTCCGTCACCTCGGGATGCTTGCGCAAAAACTCCAGCGCGTACACATTCGCTGTCGGATCGTCCTTCTGGTCGGCGAACGCCGCAGCCTCCCGCGCCGCCTGCTCCCGCATCCCCAGCCGCCGATACACGATCGACAGAATGTAATGCGCCGACAGATCGTCCGGATCAATCGATTGCACCGCTTCGTACTCCGTGCGCGCCTCCTGGTACTTATGCTGCTGGTAGAACGAGAAGCCCAGCTCCCGGTGCGCATCGCGCGAGCGCGGAAATTGCGTGATCACTTCCAGCAAATCAGCAATGGCCGCATCCGGATGCCCCTGAATGCGATCCACCAGCGCCAGGTAGTACAGCGCGCGCGCGTTGTGCGGGGCAAGCTCCAGCGCCTTCGCCAAATTTGTCCGCGAACCGTCGTACCGCTGCCACGACAAATCGGCAATCGCCACATTGGTATACGCATCGGCATAATCGGGTCGCAACTGCGCCACGTGCTCGAACGCCCGTGCGCTCTCCGCATACTGCTGTGCGTCCAGCAAGCCGATTCCATAATTATTCCAGCGCATCCACACTGGATTATCTGCCGGATCGGCCGGCCCCGCCGGATTCGCGCCCAGCGCCAGCGTCCTCGTGCGCGAGGCAATTTCCACCACCGGCATGTCGTAGTGCTTCCCAAACACAAAGTTGATGAAGTGCTGATTGAAGCGGCGGTAATTGACTTTAGCGGTGACGGTGATGGGCCCCTGGGCATCGCTGGGGACCTGGAACCCGTAGCGCACAATCTGCGAACGCCCCGACTGGATGGTGTTGTTGTAGGCGACGACCCGCGTGTCCCACACCTGGTGCAAGTCGTTCAGCGTGCCGCGATCGTTGACCAGGCGATTCGTAAAGCTGTGCGCTCGCGGATCGAGCGAACCGTTCGGCTCCAGCGCTCCCGAGTGCATCAGGATACGGCCGGAAGCGTCCTGGGCCTCGAACTCCACCCAGGCTTCGTAGAAATCGCGCTGCTCGGGAACCAGGCTGTGGCCAATCCCCTTGTTCTGGATCACCACGGAAACGGTAAGATCGTCTCCCGGCGCAATGTTGAAATCCTCGTTTCCCAGCGGCGCAATCAGCTTGCCGCCGTTGCGCTCGATGGCGAAGAGATCCACATTCAGGACCCCGGTATTTTGCGCTCCGTTACGCAGGAACGCGATGGTTTTGTCCAACTGCGGCTGATATCCGTAGTACTTGTACATCAGCGTGTTGGCGCCCAGCCAGCGATGCGAGGCAAACTTTCCGTTCTCGGCTCCGTAATCCTGCAAGGTAAGAGCTTCCTCCGGCATGTGGCAGGTCTGGCAAGTCGACACCTGGTCCTTGACATAAAACGGAAGAGGATTCTGTTTCGAAAAAGACGCCTGCTGCCATTCGTCGTAAAGAAAGATGGCGCGCTGCCATTTATAGTGATTCAGCTCTCTGGGCAGCGCCGCCTTGTGGCACACTCCGCAGAACTCGCTGCTGCGATAGAAATCCTGCATCACTGCTTTGGAATGCCGGTCGAGATGGGCGAGAATCTCCTTGTCGGAGACCGGCCCGTAGATCGGCTTGCCGGCCTCATCCACCAGCACTGCGGGCTGGGCCAGCACGTAGCTGCCGGTGCCCCGCGTATCCACCCTCTGGATGGAATGGCAGACGGAGCAGGTGATAGCGTCCGCATCGAATTTGCGATTGATGGGCGAGCCCTTGGTCAGCGCCCCGGCGGTCAGCGCGATGGGATTATGGCAGCCTTCGCAATGGCGGGTGTACTCGATGCCCCGCTGATTGATCAGCAGATTCACGTTCTTCACGTACCACGGATTGCGGAACGAGTTCGCGTGCGCGGTCTGGCGCCACTCCGCGTAGGCCTGCTGATGGCAGTGACCGCAGTACTCCGCGGTGGGAAAACTCTTCGGATCGATGAACTGGCCGGTGTCGGTAGTTGCGTAGGAGGGCAGAAAAGGCCCGTCCGCCCCGAACGGCAAGTTGTAGTGCTCAGCTACTGACTGCGAGTAAGCCGCGCGCCGGGCAGCCGCGTCGTTCGTCGCAACGTTTGCTGTATCGCTGGCCGCAGAAACCGCCTGCGTCCGGCCTGTTGTCAAAACACACAAGGCTGCTCCGGCAATCAGGAAACCGCCAAGGACACACCGTTTTCGATAAGCGCAGACAAGGGGAAGCATCGCGCCCACCATTCTATTCACCCCTACCGACTCCAGCATCGCGCATTCGATGCGCACAAACCTCCACCAAAAGGTTGAGGCCGCAGAACTGCCCGCGTAGCGGGCATAAGAACGGTAGCCCCAGGCGCAAGCCTGGGGATCAATCCAAACGCCCCCCACCAGCCCGCGCCGCGGGCGAAAGAAGCCCACCGGTGGACCCCAACCTCCATCGAAAGGTGGTTGTCCCCTGCATCACGCCCCTGTCATGCTCCGAGGGTTCGTTCTTCGAGCGAGGTCACAATGCAGCGCAGCGCTTTACTTCTCTTAACCCTTCTCCTCTCACTTCCATCGCTCTTCGCCCAGGAGAGCTTCACCGAGCGTTGGGAACAGCGCACCACGCAAACGCAATCCCGTCAGCCCGCCTGGCCTCCACCGCTCGTCACCACCTATGTCGGCCTCATCCAGGTCTACCGCGCCGATTTCACCCGCCAGACCGCCTCCAACCACATTCAGGCGTGGAACCTCGACGGCAGCAAAGGCCTGAACCTCATTCCCTTCGCCAACACCGAGCTCGACCTCAATCTCCCCCCCTACCTCAAGCACAGCGCTCCCAACACTCCTGATGGCGCGGGCGATCTCTCCTTCGTGCTCAAGTACCGCTTCCTGGCCGGCAACGCCAATCACGGCAGTTACGTCGTCAGCGCCTTCCTGCCCGCCACGTTGCCCACCGGCAGCTACAAAAACGGCAGCGCCGACGCCACCGTCTCTCCCAGCTTCGGCCTCGGTAAAGGTTTTGGCCGCTTTGACGTGCAAAGCACCCTGGGCGCGACTCTGCCTGTGCGCGATACTGCAACTCTCGGGCGCACCATCGGGTGGAACACCGCCGCGCAGCTTCACGTCGCAAAGAGTTTCTGGCCGGAGGTCGAGTTCAACTCAACCTACTACAAGGGTGGCTCGAACGACGGCAAGAATCAGACCTTCGCCACGCCCGGCATGCTCTTTGCCCACAAACTGCACCCCAGCAACGAACGCAGCCGTCTCGGCCTCTGCCTTGGCGCCGGCGAGCAGATCGCCACCAGCCACTTCCACTCCTACAATCACGAAATTGCAGTGACGACGCGCCTGCTGTTTTAAACGGAAATGACGTATTCCTTACGCTTGAAGTCTCGCTGACCACAGTCCTGTTCTTCGGCCTCGTAGCGGCTACGACTCTCGCACATGCTGACGGGTCTGCTTGGCCACATACATGCTCGCATCCGCGGAACACAGGAGGCTGTCTCTGGTTTCGCCATCCTCCGGAAACATAGCAATGCCCAGGCTGGCCGAACCGTGTAGTGTGTACTCCTCGATCGCGTAATCGGAGTCCAGAGCCTGTTCAAGCCGCCGGGCGATCTCTTCAACCTCCGCGCGGCTGCGAACCATCGGCAGCAGGATGCCAAACTCGTCGCCGCCGATCCGGGCCAACATGTCGCGGGAGCGAAGCTGTTTCTTCATGCGCAGCGCAACTGCGCGCAGATACAGGTCCCCCACGCGGTGCCCGTACGAGTCGTTGACCTGCTTGAATTCGTTCAAGTCGATGTAGATCAGCCCGAAGACGCCGGCCTGCTGCCGCGATTCGTCGATCTGCGCGTCCAGATACCGCTCCAGAGAGAAGCGGTTGTGGATCTCGGTGAGGACATCGAATTCCGACCGGTGTTTCAGATCGGAATAGAGCTTGCGGGTCTCGATCGCCAGGGTGGCAAGCCGGGTCCCAACCGAAAGTGCGTCCATCTCGCCGGCAACCGGTGTACGTCCGGGATCAAATCCCACCTGAATCGTTCCCAGCCGCGGTCCGGAACGGGCGGGAATTTCAGCAGCGGCGATACGTAGGCTTTCTTTATCTGACGGACAGTCTCCCAGCAAAGCCCCGTCGGTAACCTGGCACCAGCAGGGTGCGCCATTCAGTTTCAGCGAGACCAGCGCCGTAATCTGCTTGATAATTGCGGCCAGCGGTTGCGATCCGTTGATATCCTCCAGGATGGCGCTGCGCCGCCGCTCCAGAGCAGCCTCTGTCTCGACTCGAGCGGTCAAAGCCGCGGTCTGCTTGCGCACCTGGCGGTCCAGGGTCCAGCTTCGGGCGCCCACCACAATCAATACCGCGCACAGCAGTCCTACGATCACAAGCAGATTGCGAATGCTCAGCAATGGAGGGTTCGCAATCACCGCAATGTCTTCGAAGGAGCGCAGCAGGATATCGAACGGCTGCTCTTCGCCCGGAGCCTGACCATCGCTATCCGAAACCGGAACCGTGCATATTCCGGTGACTCTCACCAGCGAACCAAGAGGAATCTGCCGCATGGGCGCGGGAACGGCAAGCGCGCGCGGATGGCGGTAGATGGCCGTGAACAATCGCCCCTCGGATGCGACAACATACTCGTCCTGCGAAGCCTCCCGGACTTCCGTCACCACCCGGCCATCCACTGAAACCAGATCGTTCTGGTGGCCAACTGGCCTATGGCCATCCCAGATCGCCAGCTGCTGCCAGGTCGCCTGTTGCGGCGCGATGGGCGTAAAAACATGGCTGTCGTTGATCTCTGCGTCGGTCAGGGTCAGGATTCGGTCGCGAGCGTCGGGGAATCCGATGGCATCTGCCCGATCGCCTATCTCTAGAGGTTCCAGGGTATGCGTTGAAATCCACAGGCTCTTCGACCCATCCTGCAGCACCACCGCCGACCCAGGCTGGTAGTAGGTAATGGTGCCGTGAACCCGCACCCTTTGCGTCAGATCCCGGACGTCGTAGGCGGCCAGAACCTGGTCCATGGGAGTGACGGGAAGAGACCAGGGGCTGGCGCTGGAGTGGCTGAGGATTTTGATATCGGCCAGCGAAGAAACATAAAGCAGCACCCCGGTCTGCTGCATCTTGTTGTCGAACCAGCCCGCGGCTACACCCGTGACCTCCACCTCATCGTCTGGCAGGCTCTTCAGCGCGCGTACGTCGTCGCTGTCGAGTCTCGCCTCCACAGTTCCTCCGTCCATCAGAAGCTGCAGGCGGGCGCGTGGTTCGGAAGTTGAGGAGGAGTCCAGGTCCGCGGCCCGGACGCGAGCATGAATCGTGACCAGTTGAGCGTCGTATTGCGATCGGATCAACGCGCCGAAGGTGGCCGGCTCCGGTTGGGGCAGAGACCCGTGCCGCAGCAGCGTAATCGCGCTTGCCTTCACCAAAGGCCGGAAGCTTCCCCGCGTTCTCCCCTTGACCAGCACGCGGTCGCCGGGACGCAGATTCGTAGTCGCGGGTGTCCAGACAAAGAGCGCAGAGTGGCCATCCTGCACGAAAAGCTGTTCCGACCCGCGCACGTATGTCACCGTGGCTTCGAAGGCCACCGGAATGTCCCGGTTTGCTTCAGCGTTGCTGAGCAGATGAATGGCGCCCAGCGCGGTCAGAGTATCCGGCTGCGCGGCGCCAGCAGTGGACAGCGGAGCGGCGGCGAGCAGGAAGGCAATGATCCATTTGCCTTGGAACCGCTTCCGGATCCCCGATAAGGAGCGCGGGCCGGCGTCATCGCGCCCGGCCTGGCAAACCCCGGTCCCGCAAATGTGAATCATGGCCCGGTCCTTCCACTTCCCGCGGCTCTCCCCCAGGCGATAGGAGTCAGGCACGATTACTACCCTGAGAACTACCTCTTGGTACCGGCTTGCGTCCGCCATGTGCTGCCGCTGCACACACGGTCACCGGCAACCCGCCACATAGGAATCATCGGCAAAGCAACAGGATTGTGGAATCCCACCAAGATTTTTACCGAACCCAAAATAGTGTTATGCCCCACGTTTAGGCAGCCGGAAAACACGGCTCCTGGGAGCTTAAACGGCCAATTTTCTCCCAATTGGGTCCTCGCGCATCGGTCGATCGCTACCTGCCCGTCCCCTCCGTGATGGTCAAAATACGATCCACACCCGCCACCGCAAAGTGCTCCACCTTCCCGCTCGGCCAATGCACCTCAACATCGTCTACCTTGGTCGCCTGCCCCAGACCGAAGTGCGGCCGCGGATCATTGGAGGACGCATAGCTCCCGCCGCTCAGCACATCCCCACGCTGCCTCATCCCGTTCGCCGTCACATACACGGTGGCGCCCACCGCATCGCGTGGGCTTTTTGCCCCGCCCACCAGCTTCAACTCCAGCCAGTGGTTCTTGTCCGGCGAAACGTTGCGCAGCAGCACCGGATGCCCATCCATCACATTGATCACCACATCCTGCTTGCCGTCGTTGAACAGGTCGCCCACCGCCAACCCGCGTCCCACCATCACATCCGCCAGACCCGATCCCTCCACCGCCGGAACCGGCTCAAACTTTTTCCCCTGCAGATTGTGAAACAGCATCGGCCGCTGCGCCCAGGTCGTGCCCCACGGATGCTGGTCCACCTGCGGATACACATGCCCATCCGACATGATCAGATCCTTCCAGCCGTCGTTGTCGTAGTCCAGGAACGCGTCACCCCATCCGAGAAACGGAACCGAGATCCCCGCGATCCCCATCTGGTAGCTGATATCCGTCAGATTGGCGTCGCCTTCGTTGCGGTAAAGCGGCTTGTAATCGTCAGAGAAAGTGGTATTGAAAATGTCCACCATGCCGTTGTTCGCAAAATCCCCCGCCGCAATCCCCATCGACGCCGTCTCGCGCCCTGCCTCGTTCAGCGCGTACCCCGACGAATAGCTGTCGTCCTCAAATGTCCCATCCCCCTTGTTCAGGTAGAGATAGTTAGGCGTCGAGTCATCCGCCACCAGCAGATCCACTTTCCCATCGTTATTGATATCCACAAACAGCGAGCTCAACCCGTAGTAGCCGGGATTGTCGGCCACGCCGGCCTTTTCGCTCACGTCGGTAAACGTCCCATCGCCGTTGTTGTGAAACAGATGATCTGGCTCGCCCTTCAACCCGCGCGGCCCGCAATTCACAGCCACGCCGCGAAATGTGCAAAACGTGTCAGGAACCCCGTTCGCTCCGCCCGAAGGCAGATTGCTGCGATCGAAGTGAACGTAGCCCGGCACAAACAGGTCCAGCCGCCCGTCGCCGTCGTAGTCGCCCCAGGTTGCGCCAGTCGACCAGTTGCCCAGCGTCACCCCGGCCTTCTCGCCCACGTCGGTAAAGGTCCCGTCGTGGTTGTTGTGGTAAAGCCGGTTCTTGCCCCAGTTGCTCACAAAAATATCGGGATAGCCATCGTTGTCGTAGTCGGCCACGGCGCACCCCACACCCCAGCGGTCGTTAGTCACGCCGGCCTTCGCTGCCACCTCGGTAAAGGTGCCGTCGTGATTGTTGTGGAATAACGCTGCGTGCGGTGGCGTCTCCTTGCCGTCGAGCGCGTCGAACGTGGAGCCATTCACCAGGTAGATATCGAGCCAGCCGTCGTTGTCGTAATCCAGCAGGCAGACGCCCGACCCGTTGGTCTCGATAATGTACTTCTTATCCTTTGTCCCCATCTTGTGGGTCCAGTGGGTCAGCCCGGCCTTCTCGGAAATGTCCGCAAAGACCACCGGCCCGGTGGCCACAAACCCGCCGGCCGTGATGGGCCGGTGCTGCTCGTCGAACTGTGCGGGCTGCGGTGGGCCGGTATCCACGCCTCCCGGTGCCGTTTGGGGAGCATTGCCTGCGGGCAGCTCACCCGGCTGCTCCTGTGTAGGAGCTCCACCAGCTTGTGCGGTAAGGAAAGCGGGAATCGCTACCGTCAGCAATCCCAGAATGGCGGCTGTGCGCAGACCTCTCAACATGCAGGCCAGTATAGGGGTAGCCAGCCGCTCAAAGTATCGACCGAAAGGTGGAGAGGCTGTCAAGAGCCTAACAACGGTCCAATCAATGTAACTCCTTCGCAGCAAGTCACTTCCCAACCGGCGTCAATTTGCCGGATCTTTCCACGAATCCGCTACAGTATTCTCAGGTGCGCGACAGCGAGGCGCTACAACCCGCAGGTCCTAGCAGCAGGACCATTGCCGATCTAAGCCTAACGTTATCAGCTACTTGAAATTTTCATCCTTTATAATCAAACACTTACCTGCAACCTGCAGAGTGCATCTTTTGTTTTCATACACTTGCAGAAATGGAGGGGGGGAGGGGGGCCTAAAGAACTGCGGGACGAGATTTACGCCAATGCGCGCAATGCCTGGACGTAACGACCTCCCCTCCTCATGTTTTCTTTCTCCCTTGGTGGTTTGGGCGATTGCCTCCGAGACGAAATCCGCAGCAAAATTCTCGACAGATCAGCGCGACTGAGAACCTTGACAAGCAAGCCCAAGCTCTGCTCTGATCGGTGGCGATTCGGGTCTCGATGTAAGTTTATCTCTACGACAATCGATTGTCTTCGATTTCGAATGAGAAAACCGAGCCCCTTCAGAGCCGTTCAGCACGCACCACGATTGAGGTTCAGCATGCATTCGAGATCTATCCTTGCGTCACTTCTTGCAGCCTTCTTCTGTCTTCCTATCGCGTCCACGGCCCAAACCGTGCCCGATGCCCAGCTTTGGTTGACCACGGTCGATCGATCTTCGCTCTTTGCGCTTCAGCCGGCTACGCTGCATTTCTCCGATGCCGGCGAGGCGCTTCCCACAGTCACTGTGAACGACATGCAGCAGTTCCAGCCTGTTGAGGGCTTCGGCTTCGCGCTGACAGGCGGAAGCGCGCAGCTTCTCATGCGCATGACGCAAGACAAAAGGACGGCACTGCTCAGGCAGGTCTTTTCGCCACAGGGCGATGGCATTGGCGCCAGCTATCTGAGGGTCAGCATTGGCTCCTCCGATATGAATGACCACGTGTATTCCTACGACGACATGCCGGCCGGCCAGGCAGATCCGGAACTCAAGAACTTCAACCTCGCGCCCGATCAGGCCGACGTGATCCCGGTCCTGAAAGAGATTCTCGGCATCGATCCGAACATCAAAATCCTTGGCTCTCCGTGGTCCGCGCCCGCGTGGATGAAAACCAACGACGATGTAAGAGGCGGCGAGCTCAAGCCCGAGTATTACGGCGCCTACGCGCGATACCTGGTGAGATACATCCAGGGAATGAAAGCCGAAGGCATTTCCATCACCGCCATCACGGTAGAAAACGAGCCGCTCAACCCCAAGAACACGCCCAGCATGGTGGTCTTCGCGCCGCAGGAGGATGCATTCATCGGCAAGTATCTGGGGCCGGCCTTTGCCACAGCCGGCATCAAAACCGAGATCCAGTTATACGATCACAACCCCGACGTTCTGTCGTATCCGCTGTCGATTCTCGCTGACCCGGTTGCTGGCAAATACGCGATTGGAACTGCGTTTCATCTCTATGGCGGTGACAGCAGCACGCTAACCAAGGTCCACAATCAATATCCCAACAAGAATCTCTATCTGACCGAGCAGTCGGTCACGCAGCAGCCCGGCTCTTCGAGCATTGACATCGCCGAGCCGGTGAGCCGCGTGCTCATTGGCGCCACGCGCAACTGGAGCCGCAATGTGCTGCTCTGGAATCTCGCCGCTGACCCGCACGCTGGCCCGCACACAAACAATGGCGGATGCACCGGCTGCTTCGGCGCCATCACACTCGATGGCGACAATGCCACCCTGAACGTGGCTTACTACGCCCTTGCGCACTTCTCCAAGTTTGTGCGTCCTGGCTCTGTTCGCATTGGTTCCGGCGAACTCGAGCAGCTTTCGACGGCGGCCTTTCTCACTTCGGTGGGAAAGGTAGTGCTGGTGGTCTCCAATACCGGCAACTTCCCCAAAACCTTCGAGATCGAATATCACGGCCAATTCGTGAAGACCACGATACCCTCGGAATCGGTAGGAACCTATGTCTGGTGACACCAATCCCACGCTCGCGCGAATCAAGCATGGCGGAATCGCGACAGCCCTTGCGTTATTGGCGACGCCCGTTGCACTCTGCGCGGCGCCGGTAAAACCGAACCTGGGCCCGAACGTGCTGCTCTTCGATCCTTCCATGCCGGCTGCCGAGATTCAGCGGCAGATCGACAACGTATATGCCGTTGAACAGCACAGCGAGTTCGGCCCGGCGCGCTATGCGCTCCTGTTTCTGCCCGGCACCTATCACGTCGATGTGCCGGTCGGCTTTTACACGCAGGTGCTGGGGTTGGGCGCGTCGCCTGATGCAGTCGAAATCGATGGCAATGTGCACTCCGATGCCAGTCTGCCCAACAACAATGCCACATGCACCTTCTGGCGTGCCGCCGAGAACTTCTCCGTCAGGCCAACGGGGGGTGCGATGCAGTGGGCTGTCTCGCAGGCCGTTCCCTTCCGGCGCATGCACGTGCGCGGCAACCTGGTGCTGCACCAGAATCGCGGCTGGGCCAGTGGAGGGTGGATGTCCGACACGCTGGTGGATGGCAACGTGGACTCCGGATCACAGCAGCAGTGGATCTCGCGCAACAGCGAGTGGGGCAGTTGGACCGGCTCCAACTGGAACATGGTCTTTGTTGGCGTGCCCAATCCGCCCGCGGGTGAATGGCCATCGCCGCCGTACACGAAAGTGGCTCGTACTCCAGTAATCCGCGAGAAGCCCTTTCTCAAAATCGACGCGCACGGCAACTGGAGCGTGAACGTGCCGACTCTGCGGACGGAGAGCGAAGGCATCACGTGGCACTCGGGCACAACGGCGGGACAATCCATTCCCTTGAGCAGGTTCTACATCGTCCGACCGCAGGTCGACACCGCCGCGAGCATCAACGCGCAGTTAGCCAGGGGAAAGAATCTCCTCTTTACGCCCGGCATTTACGAGCTCGACAACGCTATCCACATTGCGCAGCCCAACACGATCGTGATGGGCCTCGGCTTTGCGACGCTCAAGCCCACGCATGGCACTGCCGCCATCACAACGGCCGATGAGGACGGAATCGAGATCGCGGGCCTGCTCATCGATGCCGGCGCAGCCGAATCGCCGGTGCTGGTCGAGGTTGGACCGCCCGGCAGCAAGGCGCGCCACTCCAGCAATCCCATTTGCCTGCATGATGTGTTCTTCCGCGTGGGCGGCGCGGGAGTGGGCCGGGCGCACGTGAACCTGCTGGTCAACAGCTCCGACACGATCATCGACCACACCTGGATATGGCGCGCTGATCACGGTGCCGGAGTGGGCTGGGACAGCAACCTCAGCGACAATGGCCTGGTGGTCAACGGCGATCACGTAACAGCGTACGGGCTCTTCGTCGAACACCATGAACAATATCAGGTTCTATGGAATGGCGATTTCGGGCGCACTTACTTTTATCAGTCCGAGATTCCCTATGACCCGCCCGACCAGGCGAGCTACACCAGCGCCAAAGACGTAGATGGATGGGCCTCTTACAAAGTGGCTGACGGCGTGACTACCCATGAGGCGTGGGGGCTCGGCATTTACAGCGTTTTCCTGCGGCCGAATGTTACATTGAGCCGCGCCATCGAGGCTCCACGCAAGCCCGGCGTCCGCTTCCACCACATGATTACGGTGGCGTTGGGTAACAAAGGCGAAATATCAAACGTCATCGACAACCAGGGAGGACCAACGGCGATTGAGCCGCGCATCACGCCGAAGGTCGCCGAGTTCCGTTAAAGCAATACCTTTTGGGACCGTTCGCCGGTACAAACCTGCCTGTCGGTTTTGGGGGTCCCCGAAACGGACTGTTTAAGCGCCCGTTCCACACCGTTAAGCCGTTTGCACAAACCATTGTCGTAAGATCGCGGTCTGTTGGGGATAACGCGCCTGACACAAGATCTATGGTTTGATCCCCGCCGCTTCCTGAGTGCTCTGCGAAATCGTTTTAGTTAAACAAGCGTTTGTTTTAAACAAGCTTACAAAGCCGTGCGCCGGAAAAACGGCGCGCTGTGAAGTGTGGGGAGCAAACGCCCCTTCCGCGCCTACCCGTTAGGCTGCGAGTCATATCACCAAAGTAATCGGTTGTCTACATCCGAAGAAATGACTTGACAGTCATTCTTAGGGAGTGCTTTAATTCCTCCCGCGCATCAACCTGGAGTAAAAGGCCCACGAAAACAATCGATTGTCTTGGCTGGTTTGATCCAGGACCGCAAGTGAGGGCATGCGCGTCTGGCACGGCGCCGGGGGAGTTTGAGGCCGCGGGAGCCGAAACTGCGGCAAATGTACGTAGTTCAGGAGGCAATACATGAAAATCAGGATGCGATGGATCCTGCCCCTTCTTCTGTTCGGCTGGCAGTTGGCCGGTGGACGCGGGGCGAGTTTTGGACAAGCCGTCAGCTCAGGCGACATCCGAGGCACCGTGACGGACGCCAGCGGAGCGCTGGAGCCTGGAGTTACGGTTACGGTTTTAAATGTGGAAACGGGCGTCGCGAAAGATTTCGTCACCAACCAGGACGGGTTGTACGATACCTCCACGATTTTGATCGGTCGCTACAAGCTCACCTTCAAGAAGACGGGATTTGATTCCTTCGTGCGCGGCCCCGTCACCGTCGATGTAGGCCTTACCACGGTGGACGCGCAGTTGAAAGTCGGCGAGGTCTCCGTCGCCATTACCGTCAACACCGACGTTCCTCTGTTGAATACCACCAGCGGCGACCAAACCTCGACCCTGGAAGCGCAAACCATGGATCAGCTTCCCCAGGTGGGCACCGCCAACAACAGCGGCAACAGTTGGGAGAATTTCATCGTTCTGCTGCCGGGCATCGCCGGCACCGCGGGCGGACAGCAAGGCAGTGCCAGCCCCGGTCAAGAGCCCTCTTCCAACGGCAACATGCCGTTTTCGAACGTGCTGAGCGACGGCTCGTCCGCCACCCTGGATCACAGCCAGAATGCCAACCCCTTGACTTTCGACGATCTGGCGGAAGTCCAGATCTCCCTTTCCTCGTTCTCCGCGCAGTACGGCGTGGGCGGATTGATCATCAACCAGGCTACCAAGGGCGGGACCGACAAGTTCCATGGCACCGCCTACGAGTACCTCATGAACAATGACTTCAATGCGGCTCCCTTTGAATTTGGGAACACGCTTACTCGTGCGCAAGCGGTTCCGTTCCTCCGCTACAACGACTATGGCGGCACCGTCGGCGGACCCATCCCGCTCGGCATGTTCAAGAAGAAAGCCTTCTTCTTCTTCGGTTACGATCGCATCGACGACAATAGCAATAGCAGCGGTTTCAACACACTTCCTACCGCGGGCCTCATGGCCGGCAACTTTAACGCCGCCAACGGCGACAACGTCAATTACTACACCCTGTACGATCCGACCACGCAGACCATCGCGACCGATTCATTAGGAAATCCCTATCCGGTCAGGAAGACATTCGCGAGCGAATACGCGAGCACGGGGAACGGCATTCCGTCCGGGATGATAGACAACGTGTCTGCGGCATTCCAAAAGTTCTATCCGACCAAGCCCAACGGCGTCGGCACCTTTACGACAGGAACCTCGCAACCTAACTTCCTCCAGAACAACTGGCATGACAGTTATCTGGTGCCTCGTCCCTGGCGGAGATACTTCGGGCGTCTGGACTACGACATTACCCCCAATAATCGGCTGACCCTGGTCGATAGCCAGGGCGACGAACCGGAACCCAGCCAAAACGCGGTGACCGAGTGCCCGATCGCCTGCCAGGCCGGCGATGTGGACAACAACAACGCCAACATCACCGATGTCTGGAACATCAACTCGAGGACCATCAACGAAGCCCGCATGGGATACACCGACCAGTTGAACTTCTTCTCCGACTCCACCACGGGGGGGAACTATCCCACACAGCTCGGCTGGCAGTTTGCCGAGGCCAATATTATTCCCAACGTCAGCATCAGCAATTACTTCAACATCGCGCCGGCGACCAACGCGTCGTACAAGGAGTTCACCTTCGATCCATCGGATGTGGTGACGATGATTCGCGGCAAGCACGTCCTCCACTTCGGCGGCGAATTGGCCTTTTATCGCGACGACTCTACGGGGTGGGGCAATATCAACGGCGGGCAATTGAACTATTCCGGCCAATACACTCAACAATGGACCGTTTCAAGCGCCAATTGCCCGGCGGGTACACCGGCTGGGGACACCTGCGCAGCTCCCAACACTTCCACGGGTTCATCGTACGCGGATTTCCTGCTCGGCTATGCGCAAAAGTGGAACGCAGGGGTCACTCCGGAGTTCGGCGCGCGCTTGAAGAAGCCGCAGATGTTCATTCAGGACGATTGGAAGCTGGCTAAGAACATCACCGTCAATCTCGGCGTGCGCTACGAGATCAGTCATGGCTACAACGAGGTCACCGGGAACGAAGCCAGCTTCGATCCGACGGTGAAGAACGACGACGGCACCCTGGGCGCCATGTGGTATGGGGAAACCCACGCCAACGGGCGCACCGCGATGGAAGCCAATATCTTTTCCACCATCATGCCGCGCTTCGGAGCATCCTGGCTGATCATGCCCAAGACCACGCTCCGTGGCGGTTGGGGGATGTATTCCTACAACTTCAGCCTGGATAACTATGCCGCCGGAATGGGCGACTCCGTCTCGTCCTCGGGCAGTTACACCGATCAATCGAACGGAATCTATCCGGTGACCAAGTTCAACGGAGCTGGCACACTCTTCCCATTGGGGGGTGGAACCGCAGCGCCGTTGCCTTATTCAGCATCCTCCACCGATCCAGGAAGGTTCAACGGCGCAAGCACGCCCGCCTACAGCGAATACCACAACCCGGTTCCCAGGGCCATGCAATGGAACTTTGGCGTGGAGCGGGAATTGAGCACGGACTATGCGGTGACTCTCTTCTACGTGGGAAGCCACGGGTACGACCTCATCATGCCCACCGACCTGAACGCCGTTCCTGAGAATGAGTTGTCGTCCAACGACAAGCTAGATCGCCCGTACAAGAACTTCACGAACATCACGGGCAATCTTTACAACGCGATCTCGAACTACGACTCATTGCAGGGGACGATCACCAAGCGCATGAGCCATGGCTTCAGCATGAGCTTCAATTACACCTGGTCGCACATGCTTGACGATATGGACTCGTCAGGTTGGGGAAGCCACGCCGGATTCCAGGGTTGGCAGCATGCCAGCAGCGTGGCCTCAAATGGCACCACCCTGACCCCAAATTACACGTCGCTCAACTACGGGCCCTCCAACTTCGATCAGCGCCAGGCCCTCAAGGGGTACGTGGTCTATCAACTGCCCTTTGGCAGGGGCAAGGCGTTCCTGAACAACAATGCCATTACGGACGCTGTGTTGGGCGGCTGGCAACTGGCCGGCACCGTGGTCGAGTTGGCCGGGAATCCGTTCCAGCCGACCTCGACAGGCACTCTCTACAACCAGGCAGGAAACTCAACGCAATATCCGAACCGGGTGCCTGGGGTTAGCCTTACACCGACGGGAGGCAAAAGCTGGCAAAGCTGGTTCAATGAAGCGGCCTTCGCGCAGCCCGCAGCCGGAGCCTTCGGCACTGCCCAGAGGAATCCGGTGGTGGGGCCCGGAGTCAACAACTTCACCCTTTCCGGAGGGAAGGAGTTCTCGATCTGGGAAGAGGTTAAATTCCAGCTTCGTTGCGACGCGACGAACGTGTTCAATCACCCCAGCTTCAGCGCCGTCCCCAACTCAGGCAACGGCAGCTTCGCTCTCTCCGGGGGCGCACCAACCACGCCGTTTTCAGGCACTGACAAACTCAGTAATGTTTCAGTGGGCGGACGCACGATGGAACTGAGCGGGCGGATCAACTTCTAACTTCACCAACCATCACCCAACCCAGAGACGGCGATTCGTCGCCGTCTCTTTCCCTTTATCAGGTGCGATTGTTTTATCCCAAAATTCTCTATAATGCGAAACTATGCTCCGTAGACTCCAAGTTCCATTTACATGCGCCGTTCTTTTGCTGTCAGCCGGGCTGTGCCTGGCGCAGGCTGGCACAGACAAGCAGGCGGAGCTTGCCGCTCACGCCCGCAAGGCGCAAACCTACCTGCACGAGAATCGTCCCGACCTGGCCATTCCGGAGTTGCAAGCTGCGGCAGCGCTCGATCCGGATAATGTCGAGATCGAAGCCAATCTGGGCGTGCTGCTGTTCTTTCAGGGCCATCCGGCCGAAGCTATTCCGCACCTGCGCATTGCCGTCGACAAGCAGCCCTCGCTGGTCAAGATACAGGGCATCCTCGGCATCGCCGAACTGCATGCCGGGAGCATGGAGCAGGGGCGCGCGGATCTGGCATCCGCGATTCCATCGATCGCGGATGTGAAGTTCAAGGTACAAGCCGGATTGGAACTGGTGGGCTCGTCTACCCAGACGGGCGATCTGGATCAGGCGGCAGCCGTGCTGGCGCAGTTGAAGAACGCGGCGCCGGATAATCCGGAGGTTTTGTATGCGGCGTATCGGACCTACTCCGATCTCGCCGTCGAATCCATGCTGGCTTTGTCGCTGGCCGCGCCTGACTCCGCGCAGATGCACCAGTTGCTGGCCCACGAAGAAATCAGGGATGGCAACACCAACGTCGCACTCGCTGAGTACCGCAAGGCCATCGCCATCAATACCCATCTTCCCGGCGTGCATTTTGAGCTCGCCGAGCTGCTCCACACCTCCCAGGATCCTGCCATCAAGAAAGAGGCCGAACAGGAGTACCGCGCAGCCCTGGCCGAGAACCCGCAGGACGAGAAATCCATCTGCAGGCTTGGCGAAATCGCTGCGCAAAACGGAGACATCAAGCAGGAGTACGCGGATTATTTGAAGGCCGTTGCGCTGCAGCCTGGCGACGCCAGCGCCAAGCTGGACCTGGCCAAGGCGCTCATCGAAATGAACCAGGAAGATAAGGCTCTGCCGCTGCTTGAGGCCTCAGAGCAACTGGAACCGACGGACGACGTGGTTCACTATCGCCTGGCCACGCTCTACCATAAGCTGGGCCGCACGGAAGATGCCCGCCGTGAAGTGGAGCTTTACAAAAATTACAAAGATATGAAGGATAAGCTTCGCGCCCTGTACAAGGGCTTGCTGATCCAGCCAGAAGAAATCCGTCCGGATGAGACCGATGAAAAATAGCTTTCCTGCCTTCGGCCCGGCATGGGCAGGGATGAAATCGCAGACATTTTTGCTCAAGACTTGCACGGCGCTCTCGTTCCTGTGCATGGGCGTCTTGCTCGCCGCGCAAATGGGCGCGCCCACGCCGCTCTCGCCTGTAGAGCGCGAGAAGGCCGAAGCCGAGAAGAAGCTCAGCGGCCCAGTTCCGGACTATCCGCAGTTAGTGGATATTACCAGCCTGACCGGCATCCATTTCGACCATAAGTCAAGCCCTGAGGCTAAGTTCATTGCTGAATCGATGAGCGGTGGAGTTGCGCTGATCGACTATGACGGCGATGGATGGCCGGATATCTACTTTACGAACGCGCAAAGCGTGGATATGGCGCTTCACGGCGTGAAAGCACGCAGCGCGCTTTATCACAATAACCACGACAGCACATTTACCGATGTGACGGACAAGGCCGGCGTTGGTTATCCCTGCTGGGCCATGGGCGCCGCGGTCGGCGACTATAACAACGACGGACGACCCGACCTGCTGGTAACATGCCTCAACGGCGTGGTGCTCTATCGCAATAACGGCGATGGCACCTTCACCGACGTAACGAAAGCAAGCAAACTCGGATCCGACTCAGGATGGGCGACCGGCGCCGCATTCGGCGATTACGACAGCGACGGATGGGCCGACCTGTTCGTGTCGCATTATGTCGATTTTCATCTCGACAATCTTCCCGCATTCGGATCAGGCAAAGCGTGCAGCTACATGGGAATTGAAGTGCAGTGCGGCCCGCGCGGGTTGCCCGGAGTGCCCGACAACCTTTACCACAACAACGGCGATGGGACCTTCACGGACGTATCGAAGCAAGCCGGCGTAGACGACCCCGAACGGCGTTATGGATTGACCTCGATCTGGTCAGATTTCAACGACGACGGAAAACTGGACCTGTTTGTCACAAACGACGGCGAAGCCAATTATCTCTATCAAGGTGACGGCGCGGGCCACTTTCAGGATGTCGGCCTGCTTGCCGGGGTAGCCGCCAACGAGGACGGCGTTGAGCAGGCCAACATGGGCGTTGCCTACGGAGATTATGACCATACCGGCCGCATGTCACTTGTGCTATCTCACTTTGACGTCGAGTATGCCGCGCTTTATACAAATGACGGCGGAATGAATTTTACCGATAATTCGATCGGATCGGGCATCGCGCGCGGCACGCAGGGCTATGTGGGCTGGGGCGATGCTTTTGTCGACTTTGCCAATAATGGCTGGCAGGATTTCTTCCTTGTGAACGGCCACGTGTACCCGCAGATCGATAGCATCCACGTCGCGTCGAGATATCTTGAGCCCAAGTTGCTGTTCCTCAATCGCCGCAATGGAACGTTCCTGAACATCAGCCGTCGTGTTGGCCCGGCGCTCGAAATTCCGCAGGTAAGCCGCGGTCTTGCTATGGGCGATCTCTTCAACGATGGAAAGCTGGAAGCCGTGGTTGAAAACCTGGTGGGCGAGCCCATGATCCTGCGGCCTGTGGGAGGCCCTCGGAACCATTGGATCAGCTTTCTGTTGGAAGGCGTCAAGTGCAATCGCCTGGCGCTGAACGCGCGCGTGCGCACCACGGCCGGTGACCTGGTGCAGCTAGGCGAGGTCGTCAGCGGCGGAAGCTACCTGTCGCAAAACGATCTGCGCGTTCATTTCGGACTCGGAAGTCACGATCATCTCGACCAGGCGGAAATTTTGTGGCCGGATGGCAAGAAGGAAACGCTCACCAACCTGGCAGCCGACCGCTTTGTTTTGGTACGCGAGGGGCAGGGAGTTATCTCCAGCCAACCAGCCGAGCATTTGGCCAAGCTCCCTTGGTAGACCGCGGAATCTCTTCACTCCCCGCAAGAATCGCGGCACGACCTACAGGCCGCGACTCTTCACGGGCCCCGTCGATTCGCGCACGATCAACACTGGTTCCACCATAATCTCGTCACGGGGCGGCACCGTGTTGTGGATGCGGTTGAGCAGGCACTGCGTGGCGATTCTGCCAATCTCTTCCAGCGGCTGGTTGATCGTGGTGAGGCGCGGCAAAGTAAATGCCGCCGCCTTGATGTCGTCAAATCCGATCACCGATACATCTTCAGGTACGCGCAGATTCGCATCCTGGAGCGCGCGGATCGCTCCCATGGCTGATAGGTCATTGAATGCCACGATCGCCGTGAATGGTTGTTTAGCCGCTAGCAGTTGCTGCACAACCGGATAGCCAAGCTCCGGGGACGTCATATCCTTCTCCAGGCTTATGACGAGTTCTGGCTTGATCTCCAACCCCAGCCGCTTGGCCACAGCCACCAGGTTCTTCCAGCGTTCGTCCGAGTCGGAGCTGAAGGGCTGGCCGCGCATGAATGCGATCTTCCTGTGTCCTAGCGAATAAAGATGTGTGAGCGCCAGCTCCGCGGCGAGCGCGTGGTCGAGCAACACGTTCGTCACGCCTTCGATGTGCCGGTAGCCCGCAACGGCCACTACGGGAATTCCGATCGAGTGTTCCAGCAGCGTGTCAATCGCGATAATGCCCTGCGCGCCGCGCCCAATCAACATGCGCGTGTATTCTTCCACCAGATTTCTCTTGTGCCGGTGATGCGCGGTGAAATAGAAATATCCGGCATTGATGAGCTGATCGCCGATGCCGCTCATCACCTGCGTATGGTAACCTTCGCCCAGTTCCGGAACCAGGATGCCAATGGTCAGCGTCCGCCGGCTGCGCAGCGAACGAGCCAGCAGGTTCGGCTGATAATTCATCGCTTGGGCAGCGGCCTTGATGCGGTCTCGCGTGGCCTGCGGAATCGATCGTCCCGGCACGTCATTCAGCACGACGGAAACCGTTGCGGGATTCAATCCGAGGTGCGCTGCCAGTTCTTTCAGGCTCGTGGTGTGATTAGCCGGCGGTCGGGCGCTGTCTTTCTGCTTTTTGTCGCTTGTGGAATCCTTCATTGGAGTTCCGAGTCTCGGCAATCTGGGAACAGTGGTGCTGGTGAAGTAGCTATGCAATCGATTTTACACGGCTGTTTGTGCGAAGCCGCGTATTTGGTGTAAATCGGGCCGCCGTCAGCCCTGCCTTAGGTTAAGATTCGAAACAGCAGATTCGCTCGTTGAGCAGCATCGGAGAGGGAGCGATCGACTGGTGCGCTCAGGTACCAAGCTGTGCAGCTTGGTACCTGCACGCTGAGCCCGTCGGGAAGCCGATGAATGGGCCAACTCCGGAACCCCCTTACGGAGGCAGCAGATGAATCTCGCGCCCACATATCGTCCCCAGTACAGAGAGAACTACAACACCTTCCCCGCAACCATTCCGATGCGGCACCGCCTGCTTCCGGGTTGGCTCGCGCTCGCGGCGCTCACGATTTCGGCGGCCGGCGCCCAGGCGCAGAATACCTTCACCGCGCAGCCGGTTGGGTCCCCATCCGGCGAACAGGCTGTCGTAGTGAACTCGGCGGGCGGAGGCACAGTAAAGATGGTTGAAGTACTCACGGCCGGCAATCCCAATGGCGATTTTGCCGCCGGCGTCGGCCCTTCCACATGCCCCAACGCGACTCTTTCCCCCGGCGGATCCTGCACGGAGTTTGTCACCTTCACTCCCTTGGCACCCGGCTTGCGTATGGGTGCGGTAGTGCTGCTCGACAGCGCCAATCATGTGCTCGGCGCCACGTTCATCTCCGGCACCGGCCAGGGTGGTCTGGGCGTGCTCGTTCCTGGAAATGTGGTCATTGTCGCCGGCACTGCCGACACCTTTAGCGGGGTCTTCGATGGCGGGCAGGCGGTGGATGCGAACCTCAACCTGCCTTCCAGCGTCACGTTCGACGGCGCCGGCAACATGTACATCGCCGATAGCCTGCACAACCGCGTGCGCATGGTCTGTGGCGCCGCGACCACGGCCACGATCGCGGGTACGACGTGCTCCACGGCTGGAATCATTTCCACTGTTGCCGGCAACGACACGGCCGATTACACGGGCGATGGCGGTGCAGCGTCCGCCGCAACCGTGAACACGCCGAACGGCGTTGCGATCGATGGGGCTGGGAATCTTTATATTGCGGACACCGGCAACAACGTGATCCGCATGGTCTCGGCAGCCACGGGCAACATCTCCACGGTAGCTGGCGGCGCCGGCACACTCTGCGCCGCCAGCACAGACTCGGTGGGCGATAACTGCCCGGCCAATCAAGCGAAGCTGGACCAGCCCTGGGGAGTCACGCTCGACGCCTCCGGCAACCTGTACATCGCGGACACCTTCAATCACCGCATCCGCACCGTGAGCTCGGCGACCGGAGTCATCACCACCGTTGCTGGAACCGGCTTCACGCAATCGGACGGTAGCGGCGCCTACAACGGCGACAATATCCTGGCAACCGCGGCTGAGCTCAATTTTCCATTTGCCGTTGCCTTCGACCCACATGGCAACATGTACATTCCCGACTCCGGCAATCAGCGCGTGCGCGAAGTGCTGGCGGTCGGCGGTGTCATTACTTCGGCAAGCCAGATTGTCACCTTTGCCGGTACCGGCACGCAGGGCGGCAACCAAGGATGTTTCGCAGGGCCATTGCCTGCTAATCAAGCCGAGTTTTCCTGGCCTGAGGGCGTAGCTGTGGATGCGGCCGGCAATGTCTACATTGATGATTCGCAGAATGCGGGCGTCCGCAAAGTAAATGCGGCCACGCTCAACCTTTCCACGCTCATCAAGTCGGGTTGCGGAGAGGACTACATCACCGGCGAATTTTTGAGCGTCGAATTGTATGGCCCGAAAGGGCTTTACGTCGACGGCAGCGGCAATGTTTATGTTGCCGACTACTACAACATGGTGATTCGTGAGGTGCTGAGCAACTATGCCGCCATCGACGACTACGACCCTTCAAGTCCGACCCGACAGGGATCTACGTCCAGCCCCACGCTCCAGGAGGTGGAGAACGATGGCAATGCCGCTCTCGATCTAACCTCGCTCACTGCAGGAGCCAATACGTCCATTGACGGGACCGTGCCCGATGCCTGCACCACCGGATCTCTGGCGGCGGACGCGGATTGCAACATCGGCGCCCAATTTGCGCCAGCCGCCACTCCTGTTCTCACCTACGATCAGGACGAAACCGGCACCATCACCGCCGATGAAGACACGCAGGGAGCAATCGCCGCGCCCAACAATCCGCTCACCGTTGTGGTATTCGGAACTGCAGGGCCGGGGTATGGAACCGTCACCACCATAGCGTCGGCTCCCAATCCATCCGCATATCAGCAGAACGTGACGTTCACCGTCAACGTTACTGCAGGCCCGAACACGGGGAACCTGAACGGGACGGTTAGCATTGTCGACACCTATAACGGCGCAACGACCACTCTTGCCTATCTGCCCCTTACCCTCTCTGCCACCGGCACGACGGGGACAGCCACCTTCAAAATTTCAACTCTCGGTGTTGGGCAACACTCGATCGTCGCGTCGTATAGCGGCGACACTGTCCACTTCAAAAGCACATCAACCGACAATGGAATTCCGTCGCTGATTCAGACGGTGCAGCCGGGCTCCATCACCACGCTCAGCTCGAGCCTGAATCCCTCGACCGTGGGCGCATCCGTCACGTTCACGGCAGTCGTGGCCAGTTCTCCGCCGGGCGTCGCCCCGAATGGCACCGTAACTTTCATGGACGGAACCAACATACTTGGCTCTGTCACGCTAACCACAATAGCCGGTGCGCAGCAGGCTGCGTTCACAACCAGCACGCTCACCAACGGTTCGCATCCGATCACCGCGGAGTTCGGCGGCGACGCAACCGACGGAATTCAGGGCAGCACCTCGAAGGTAGTCACGCAGCAGGTGCAGGCCCCGGCTACTCTCTCGCTCGCCTCCAACCTCAATCCCTCGTACTTTGGAAACAGCGTCACGTTTACCGCGACCATTAGTTCGAAGGCGACCAATGCCGCCACCGGCACGGTCGACTTCTTCGATAACGGAGCGCAAATCGGTACCGGAACGCTGACCGGCAACCCGGCCGTGGCCACGTTCACCACGGCGACACTGGGGGTGGGTACGCATCCCATCACCGCAACTTACCAGGGCGATGGCTACAATACCGCGGCTCAAAGCCCTGCTCCGGTCAACCAGGTTGTGACGCTGGACGCCTTTAACATAACCGTCACGCCGGCGGCCCTGACCTTGAAAACCACCACAAATGCGACGGTGACTGTGAGTGTGACCTCCGTCGGCGACTTCAGCGATGGCATCATCTTCGGCTGCGCGTCGCTGCCCCCAGGTGTGACCTGTGAGTTCTCGCCTCTCAACGCGAATCTGCCGGCGAATGGGACGGTGAGCGCGCAACTGAATATCGACACAAATAACCCTCTGAGCGGCGGCGCAACAGCGATGAATCATTCGCCGGGCAGCAGCGCATCACTGGCCGGGCTCTTGTTGCCCATCGGCGGGTTCTTTGGCTGGCTCTTCTGGAGGCAGCGGCGACGCGGCTTCGGCCTGCTGGCGATGGTGCTGGCGCTCGCCATCTCCGCCGCCGCACTCACAGCCACCGGCTGCAGCGGCTTCAGCTTGAGCAGCGCGGCGCCCGGCACATACACCATCCAGGTCAGCGGCACGGGAGCCACCAGCTACTTCACCCGATACCAGAATGTGACGCTCACCATCACTCAATGACGGATAGGGCGCGGGAAACTGATGGAGATGGAGCCATCAGGAATGTACCCGGCCGGCCGTCGATCTCCCCTGCGTTCTCGGAAGACGGCCTCAGGCAGCTGCTGGCGGCCCGCCGCTTTCGCCTCAATTCTGAAGCGCATGCAGCCCAACGGAAGATGAGAGCATCCAACCTCCGCGAAGGAGCCCGCATGCCAGATGACGCAGGACAACCTTCCGGATGCGACGCGAATAGCGGAAGCTCTCATGCAAAGGACAGGCAGGAAAACAACGGCCGGGGCGGTCCTCGCACTACTCGTCGCTCGTTCCTCGGTCAACTAGGCGCAGCCGGACTTACGGTCACCGCAAGCCCGCTTTTGTGCGCGTCCCCTGCGGCTCCTCCACCCGCCCAAGCTCCGATGCAAACTCCGGTCTCGGCGCCGGGAGCAGTTCCAATCACGCTGAACGTAAACGGCAAGCAGCACCAGTTGAGGCTCGATCCGCGCACCACCGTGCTCGATGCGCTGCGCGATCATCTCAACCTGTTTGGCACCAAGAAGGGCTGTGACCACGGCCAGTGCGGCGCCTGTACCGTCCACATCAACGGCCGGCGGGTAAACTCCTGCCTCACCTTCGCGGTCATGCATCAGGCTGACCAGATCATAACCATTGAAGGACTGGCCAGCGATGGTCGATTGCATCCGGTGCAAGCCGCATTCATTGAATTTGACGGTTTTCAGTGCGGGTACTGCACACCCGGTCAAATTATGTCGGGCGCGGCTCTGCTCAACGAGCCAGTTGGACAAGACGACGACTCCGTTCGCGAAATGATGAGCGGCAACCTCTGCCGCTGCGGGGCCTACAACAATATTGTCGCCGCTGTGCAGTCAGCGCGGCGTAAAGCTTAGCCGCCCATCCGGGCGCGGTTCCGATTCGGAGGAATCATCGGTATGGAATCCTTCCGATATCAAGAGGCCGATAGCATCGAGGGTGCCATCTCCGCCAGCGCCAGCCAAGCCAGTGGAAAGTTCGTGGCTGGGGGAACAACGTTGATCGACCTCATGAAGCTCGATGTCGAGACGCCGCACCTGATCGTCGATATCAATCGCGTGCCGTTAGCGCAAGTCGAAAGTACCAGCGATGGCGGCGTGCGCATTGGCGCGATGGTCCGCAATAGCGACCTTGCCAACCATGAGCTCATCAAGCAGCATTATCCGGTGCTCTCGCAGGCCCTGCTTTCAGGCGCATCGCCGCAACTGCGCAACATGGCGACAACCGGCGGAAACCTGTTGCAGAGAACGCGCTGTTATTATTTTCGCGACCTTGCGTACACCGCGTGTAACAAGCGCAATCCGGGTTCGGGATGCGCTGCCTTGGATGGCTATAACCGTATTCACGCGGTGCTTGGCGGCAGTGAGCATTGCATAGCGACCAATCCTTCCGATATGGCGGTAGCGATGATGGCGCTGGAAGCGGTCGTACACACGGAAAGCGCAAAGGGCGGGCGCAGCATCGCGCTGCATGAGTTTTACCGGCTGCCGGGTGATACGCCGCAAATCGAAAACGTTCTGGAGCCGAACGAACTCATCACCTACGTCACTATGCCGGCGCTTGCCAGCGGCACACGCTCGTATTACCTCAAGCTGCGCGACCGTGCATCCTACGAGTTCGCGCTGTCATCCGCTGCGGTTGTGGTGCTGCTGCATGGCGATCGCATTGAGAGGGCGCGCGTGGCGCTCGGCGGAGTGGGGACTGTTCCCTGGCGTTCGCAAGAGGCAGAAAATGCGCTGCAGGGCAAAGCTGCGAACGAAGACACGTTTCAGCATGCGGCGCAGGCCGCGCTGGCAGGAGCGCGCCCGCTCCGGGACAACGCATTCAAGGTGAAGCTGGCGCAACTCTGCCTGGCGCGTGCGCTGCGCGTGGCTACACAGTCCAGCTAATTCGCTGGCGGGCATTCAGGAAATCGCATGGAGTCACGCATGGGAATTTCAGTCATTGGGCAGCCGATCTCGCGCATCGATGGACCGCGGAAAGTTACTGGCACGGCACCTTATGCCGTGGAGCATGCCATTGAAAACCTTGCTTACGGCGCGCCGGTAGCCAGCACTGTCGGCAGCGGCCGCGTTACGCGCATCGACACCAGCGCCGCGGAGAACATGCCGGGAGTGCTGGCCATCATTCATCATGGCAATGTCGAGCCCATGTACCGGCCCGCGCAGGGCTTTGAGAGGTCGGTCCGCGCGGGCGAAACGCGGCCGCCCTTCGAAGACGACAACGTTTACTACTACGGCCAATACATCGCACTGGTGATTGCCGAGACCTTTGAACAAGCCAATGAGGCGGCGTACAGGGTACACATCGAGTACGACAGCAACAAGCCGCTGGTGCGGCTCGAGTCGTCCCCTCCCGAGCAGACTGCTGCGGAGAACTATGCGCGCGGCGACGCGGAGAGCGCGTTTGCACAGGCTCCAGTGAAGATCGACGAAACCTACATCACGCCGGTCGAGACGCACAATCCCATGGAGATGCATGCGGATATCGCCGTCTGGAACCAGGCAAAGGACAAGGTTACCCTGTATGCAACGACGCAGGGCGTGGTGAACTTTCACAACACCATATGCCAAATGCTGGACTTGCCGTTGGAATCGATGCAGGTCGTCTCCCCGTACGTCGGCGCCGGTTACGGCTGCAAGCTGTTTCCATGGCCGGAGACGCTGCTGGCGGCGGCGGGGGCGCGCCACGTCGGACGTCCAGTCAGAGTCGTGGTGCCGCGCAGCCTGATGTTCTCTTCTGTCGGTCATCGCCCCACCACGCAACAGCGCATGCGACTGTCTGCGACTCGCGATGGCAAGCTGGTCTCCATTTCGCAGGATGTCCTGCAGGAGACTTCCATGGTCGACAACTACGTAGAACGCTGCACCGATCCCACGCCGATGCTCTACAGTTGCCCGAATGTCTCAACCGTTCAGCACCTCGTGCGATTAAATTACGGAACACCGACGCCCATGCGTGGTCCGGGTACGACGCCGGGGCTTTTCGCGGTGGAGTCGGCGATGGATGAACTGGCGATTGCGCTGAACATGGATCCGCTGGAGTTTCGCCTGAAGAACTATGCCGAGCAGGATGAGAGTGTGAACCGTCCATGGTCGAGCAAGCATCTGCGCGAGTGCTACGAGCAGGGAGCGCAACGATTCGGCTGGAGCAAACGCAATCCGAAGATCGGCTCCATGCGGAATGGGGACAAAATCCTGGGCTGGGGAATGGCATCCGCCACATGGCCCGGCGACCGCGGCCGTGCCGATGTTCGCGTGCGCCTGCTGGTGGACGGCACGGCGCGCGTCTCCTGCGCCTGCCAGGACATCGGCACCGGGACCTACACCATTTTCGCGCAGGTAGTCGCTGACCGGACGGGCATTCCCATCGACAAGATTCAAGTTCTGCTGGGCGACAGCGATCTGCCGCCGGGACCGACTTCCGGCGGATCGGCTGCAACGGCAACGGTCATACCCGCTATTTCCAATGCCGCAGATCAGGCCAAAGCAATCCTCCTGGAAGTGGCGACAAAGACCGAGAAGTCGCCCTTCCAGAATGCCGATCCCGAGACGCTGAAGATCACCGACGGTCGAATCCATGCGCAGGACCAGTCTCCGAGTGAGGGCGTTGCATTCGCGGAAGTTCTCGCATTGCGCCGCTTGTCCTCGGTGGATGGCGAGTCCCGCACGGAAGAGTCCGAGGAGGCGAAGAAATATTCGAGCCACTCCTTCGGCGCTCATTTTTGCGAGATCGAAGTCGATCCCGGAATCGCACGTCTGCGTATCACGCGCTGGGTCACGGTGATGGATGGCGGGCGGATCATCAACACGAAGACGGGCCGCAGTCAGATTCTGGGCGGAGTCGTGATGGGCATCGGCATGGGATTGTTTGAGGAAACCGTTTACGACATCCGGAATGCACATCCGGTGAACAGTAACTTCGCCGATTACATGGTTCCCACCAACGCGGACATTCCCGCCATCGACGTCATCCTGCTCGATTACCCCGATCCCATCATCAACGGATACGGTGCCCGGGGAATCGGTGAGATCGGATTAACTGGAGTGGCCTCAGCGTTGACGTCGGCCACCTATCACGCCACAGGAGTGCGCGTTCGCAAATTGCCCATAAGAATTGAGAATCTACTTTCTCAATGATTCAATGCGAGCGACCGGTGCGCCGCAGGCTGCAGACGGTAAAAGCAAGTCGAGACCCCTGTGCTTATGCGGGCTCCAGCAAATTGACACATTTCTCGGGACCTGCGGAAGACGCTTCTGCGATCGTAAACCGACGAACCTGTCCTTCTGCCAACTCATGTCGCGACTACTGTTGACTCGCCTCTTCATGAAGCCGTTGAAATAAATATCTTCGGCCACGGCCCGTGGAAACATGTTGGAGCTGGGTTGAAGCGGCAATCGACCAATTGCGCTCCAGCAGCACTCGAGGCGTCTCCGCTCGATATGCCTTGTTTGCCTCCCGAACTCCTGTTCAGAATGCGCTCGATGCGCGCTTGCAGAGCTTGCGAAGCGCCTTGGTTCGCGCCAGATTTCTCCAGCGTGATAGACAGCTAAGCGCTTGATCTTTCGGTGGTTAATTGGTGGACATGGTCGGGATCGAACCGACGATCTCTTCCATGCCATGGAGCGTCTCGACTGCAGTGAGGGGCTGAACGTAGCGGGACAGCCCTCCGGCCATTTGGATGATAATCAACCACATTTCGGTTGATTATCCTAACCACTCACACAGTGCGAACGCGGCGCGCGGATTTGTTGCGCGCTGGCTTCGCCGGATGTGAATTTGAGGTTTTGGCCCCTACTGCTGATGAAGGCCCAGTCCCATTGCCGTCCCTCGACAGTCCGTTCCGGCTGAGGACCTGCCAGCGCTTTCGCTGCGCTTCCGCGATGCGTTTCCGTTCAGCCGCTGTGAGCGTCTTGCGCCGCGATCCGGCAGACTTGCCGCTGACCGCTGGCGCACCTTCTGGCGCGCCAGCGGCATCAGCGCGAACTGCTTTCTTCTTTTCGGGAGCAGCGGTCTTCTTGCTGCGCGATAATTTGGCCGGGCTTCGCTGCTGGGCATCGGCCGCAGCGCCTTCGGTCTCCAGTTCGATGCCGAAGACATTGGCCAACTGGTCCTTTGCAATCGTCTTCCTGCGCGCGCCTTTCGGCTTCGACGCCTCACGTCCAGCCTCGGCGATCAGTTCCAGGTGGTCCACCTGCCGAAGTTTGAAGAAAAGCTCCGGGTGACGATCGAGCCGGTTGCCGACGCCGTACAAAGTGGCGGCAACGTGCTTGCACATGCCCGCCCAATCGGGACACGAGCAGGACATCTCGATTTCGGCGGGCGCCGGGAAGAGACCGCTGTCGTGGCTGGTCACAACGGCCATGACGCTCGACGAGAGCCGGCCCTGCAAAAGTTCCACCACGGAGCCGATCCCGGCGCCGCTCTGCTGTTTGAGTTTCTTCCAGCGCGGCGTGGCCAGCGGCCGAATTTTGATGGCGATGCGGTAGAGGCTCGAGCCGCTCACTACCGACGTGATCTTGCCCGGTTCGATCTGGAGATCGACGACCGAGCCATTGCGCACATAGGTGCGACCGCGCGGCAGCCGGTTTGAGTAATCGCTGTAGGATTCCAGGTTGTCGCACCAGGCTCTGCCCCAGAAGGTGGAGGCAATGGTGCGGCCGACGATCTCGACCGGCGATACCTGCTTGCCTTTTGCGGTGAGCCGCCGAACTTCGCGCAGTGCATTGGCCCGCCGTGTCGCCACGGGAACATACGGGCGATAACCCCATCCACCACCCCAGCCCATCGAAAAAAACCTCGTTAACAACTTTGTACAGGGGACGCGCTACGTGGATGTGAGGAAAATGTGGTTGAAATTCGGCTTGCATTTCCCCGCCAGGAGAGCCATCTTGTGGGTATGGCCGTCGATCTCGTTCAAATCCGCACGCTAGCACAACAAAAGGGAGACGAGAACTGGAGATTCCGCCGGTTTGTGAAATTCGAGTGCGAACTCGATGAGGAAGAAATGGACCGGCAGGTATGGGAAACGACAAAGCGCGTCTGGGCCGGCATCGATTGCACGGCCTGCGCGAATTGCTGCCGCGAAGTCAAACCATCGTTCAGCGAACAAGAAGTGAATCGGCTCGCTGCTCGTCTGGGAACGACGCCCCCGCAGTTCATTGATACCTATCTGGAGCCTAACGGAGACGACGACAATCCCTGGCAAACCCGGACTACGCCGTGTCCGTTCCTAAAGGACAACAGCTGCAGCGTGTATGAAGACCGTCCCGCCGACTGCAAGGGATACCCGTATCTCTACGAACCCGAATTCTCGACTCGCACGATGGCCATGATTTCGCGGACATTCACATGCCCGATCGTTTTTGAAGTGGTCGAGACGTTGAAACAATGGTGGGGGTTCACGCGGCGAAAAAACCACTGATGCAGGCCTAGTTATCCGTCGCCTTGCCGATATCCAGCGCCACAAAGCGCAGCAATTCGATATTACTCATTTCCGTGAGCAGCGCTTCTCCGCCGCCATCCAGCAGATCGCGCGCCAGGCTCGTTTTCTGCGCAATCAACGCATCGATCTTCTCCTCGACCGTGCCGCGGCAAATGAATTTGTGAACCAGCACGTTGCGCTTCTGTCCGATGCGGAAGGCGCGGTCCGTCGCCTGGTTTTCGACGGCGGGGTTCCACCAGCGGTCGAAGTGAATGACGTGCGATGCCGCGGTAAGATTCAGCCCTGTCCCGCCCGCCTTGAGCGAAAGGACAAAGAACGGCGGCCCGTCGTCGCGCTGAAAAGCCTCCACGAACTCGCGCCGCTTTGCAACCGCAATCTCTCCGTGCAGGACCAGTCCCGGCCGTCCGAAGATGCGGGCGAGAAAATCGGCGAGCGGCGCCGTAATCTCACGGAACTGAGTGAAGACCAACGCTTTCTCCTGCCGCTCCGCCAGTTCCTCGCAGATCTCTCTGAGGCGCGCGAACTTTCCACTGTCGTCCGGCGCATAGCCGTTGTCGCCGGTCCACTGCGACGGGTGGTTACAAATCTGCTTCAGTCGCATCAGCGATGCGAGCACGATGCCTCGGCGCTTGATTCCGTCGGCCTGATCGACCGCGGCGGCCAACTCCCGCACAGCCTGCTCATAGAGCACAGCCTGCCGCCGGCTCAATCCGCAATAGGCGTTTACCTCGGATTTCTCCGGCAGATCGGCAATCACGTGCTTGTCGGTCTTGAGGCGGCGCAGAATATAAGGTCGCACCAGCGTGCGCAGCGGACCATGCGGATTGGATCCACCAGTCGAAACTCCTTCGGCCATCTGCTTTGCCAGCCTGCCAAATGCCTTGGCGCCGCCGAGCAGGCCGGGATTGAGGAAGTCGAAGAGCGACCAGAGGTCGGAGAGTCGATTCTCGACCGGCGTGCCTGTCAGCGCGATGCGACCCTCGGTGCGGAGTTCCTTTACCGCGCGGCTCTGGCGTGTGCCGGAGTTGCGAATCGCCTGAGCTTCGTCCAGTACGGCCAGCCGCCAATCGCGTCCGCGCAGCCACTCCAGCCTGGTCAGCATCGTGTAGGTGGTGATGACCAGGTCGCAATCGTTCACCGCATCGCCGGCCTCGGTGACGCCCTCCGACGGGTGCGCGATGAGCATCGATAACGACGGCGAAAAGCGTTCGATCTCCGCTTTCCAGTTAGCGACGAGCGAGGCTGGAACCACCAGTAGGCTGGCTTTGCGTGTAGCCTCTGCTTCCTTCTTCAGATGCAAGAGCAGCGCGATCACCTGGACAGTCTTGCCCAGGCCCATATCGTCGGCAAGGCATGCGCCCAGGCCCAGCCGGGTGAGAAATCTAAGCCAATGGACTCCGGCTTTCTGGTACGGGCGCAGATCGCCGCGAAAGCCCGCCGGAATGGCATCGCGTCCTGCGTCCGGTTCGCGCAACTCCAGGAGCAACTGCTCCAGATCGCTGCCGGCGGAGATGCCTGTCCACTCGCGCGCGGCTTCCGCTTGGTCGGGCGCCGCATCTCGTTCCAATTGGACGCCGGCCAGCAGGCGCATCCCTTCAAAGAACGTGAGACCACCGTCCCGCGTCTCGCGCTCGACCTTCTTCCACTGTTTCAATGCCTCGGCCAGCTTCTCCCGATCCACCTCCACCCACTTGCCGCGCAGGAGAACTAATCCGCTCTCGGAGCCGAGGAGCTGGTCGATCTCCTGTGCGTTGAGCGCGTCCCCGCCTAGCACCGCCCGGACCGAGAAATCGAGCAGCGCCTCCACGCCAAGTTTCCCTTTCAGCTGCTGGCCAATCTTCACGCTTACAACCGGCCGCGGCGGATGCGCCGCCATCCACCAATCGGGCACGCGGACGACAAGGCCGCTCGACTCGAGTGCCGGAATGGATTGCAGGAATCGATAGGCCTCCCGTGGCGTCCAGGCCAGGGGCTGGTAGATGCCCCCCGAGTCGGCCAGCTCTTTTACCCACGCAACCGATTCTGCTGCTTGTTGGATCGGCTGGAGCAGAGCCAGCAGCGCCGCGCGGTTCCTCGCGCCTGCGTACTCTTCGAGGGCGCGGTTCAGCGGCACGTGCTGCGCCTTGCCCTGCGCAGAGAGCCGCGTGGCATAGGTGGCAAGAAAAGCAAACGGAGATTCGGGATCCCGTTTGTTCTCGGCCAGGTGAAACGTCACGCGCCCAACGGTTCGCCAGGCCGGATTGAGCTGGTGCAAATAGTCCCGGGCGCTCAGTCCAGACGCACGCGCCTCCTCGCGTACCAGGCTGTCGAGCTCCTGCCACCATTGGGCAAGGCAATCTGGGCTCAGATATTCCAGCCCGCGCATGGGCGGAGCCTCCAGCGTCATGGCCGCAAACTGCTCCGCGGCAGGCGCAGGTAGAACAGGCAGTTCGGATGCGCCGGAAATCTCTGGCACATGGCAGAGGGCAGTCAAATAGCGGCGGGCGAAGTCGCGCGTCCAGGCCAACTCCGGGGGGAACGGAGACGTAAGTTCGCGCGCTCCCAGTTGCAGGAGGCCATCGGCCTGCGACTCCGAGAATGCCCGCCGGACTCGTTCGCATAAAGAACCGTCCGGCAGCGCCGGCTCGGAAACTGCATCGAGAGCAAGCAACCGGCCATGTGGGGAAATGGAAAGGGCTATGCCCATGCGATTCGCGATTCTCTGAATTCAATCTAATCGATCGGCACGCAAAACGCTGGTAGTCGGAAAGGAGATGACATGAGTAGTTTTTCCGCACCCTTCCGCACCATTGTTGGAAACAGTGGGCCCGGTAAGTTATTGATTGGCTCGCCTGTAGCTAATGAATTCTGCTGGCAATGACGCGCGTTCCTTCGGCATTCGATTGAATGCTGGTGGTGCGAAGCAAAATCTCGAAGGGGCGCAGGCTCCCATCGGATCGCCTGGCGCGATTGAGAATGGGTGCAAGAAATTCGGGGTGGAAGAGCGCCTCAGTTGCAGCTTGCGTACCGGCTGCGTCGAGGCCCTCGAGCGCCAGTAAATGACCACTGCCGCTCAGATTGGGAACCGACAAGACCAAGGCGTAGGTCTCGTGCGCCGGCTCATCCCAGTGGCTCGAATAGGACCCAGCCTCGCCCGGAAGCGGATGGGCATTGAGGATCGAAGCGCCCTTCATGTCAGGGCTGAGCACGATGCGGAAGTTGGTGCTGGAGTCCACCAGGGTGGCCCACGGATTGGACGCGGCCGACCCAATGATCACGGCGTTGGCGTTCTTCAAGTCCTCCATGCGCAGATCGCGGGGAAAGCGCAACAGGACCCGTTGCGGGTCAAACTCCGGCTGCCGCGCCAGCATGGCAACAAACTGAAAGCTGACAAAGTCGGTGTACTGCTGGTAGCGAAGATCCAGCTGCGCGTGACTGTTCAAGCGCACATCGGCATTTTCGGGAGAGGAGCCCTGGATGTAATTGCCCAGAGGCATGGCGTGATCCGACATGTCTTCTAAGAGATTGAGTCCGGCATCCGGGGGCACCACATACGTGGTGGCGGATCCAGTAAGAATGGCCTTCCAAAGCGCGCGGCTCGGATCAGTTGCACGATTCGGGGATTCCCGGTGCGACGCGGCAAGCCAACCCGCCGAAAACAACGCCAAACCACATGCGAGGATCGCTAAGATGGCTCCGAATCGCCGAATGGGAACCCACGAAGGAGCCTCATTTGGCGAGTAAGACAGAATTGAGATGGTCTCTCGCTCCGCCGGCAGGCCTGCAGGGGCGCGGTCCGGCTGCTCCGCTTTTGCGGCATCGGGGCCACTTCCTGGTACGGGTACGAAGGAGGGTACATATCCGCCCACCGCAATGTGGATGTGGATGGAACTTGACTCGCCCACTCCCGCGAAATGTTCGGCCAGCCGCTTGCGCAACTGGCGCGCGTAGTTGCGTACGATGTTGTCCTTCTCAGTCCGGTAGGAGGATGGACGGCCGAACACCACGACCCCAATCTTGTGCTCGGTGAGAGAAGATTCCCGACCTTCCAAGGCCTCGGCCACTACATAGAGAAGAAACTTCGACAGCAGCGGCGAACGCGCGAAGTGCGGACCAGCTACAACGTCCTGCGCGAGACGCCACCGAGCGTCGTCACGGAGACGGTCCGGGACCGAGCCCGCAAAAGGCACAGGGGCCTGTCGGAGTTGTGCACTACTGGATTGTCGTACCACGGCGTTTTGGGGGAAACCTCGTGGGAATTATGGCTTTTTTCGTTCTGAATATAGCTTCTATTGATGAACGTGCGATGAATCACGCACCTCAATCCCGGTGCATTCCGGACCGGATTAGCTGTAATTTAACATTCCGATAAGATATTGTGGATCATCAACTTAACAACAGTTATGACCGGTGTTTACCCCGGCCCCATACCCCCTCTACACGCTTCCTTTGCCAGTAATGCTTCCCTAGGATGAAGCTGGCCTCTTCCCGGCCAGAACGACGGGGGAAGACTACACAAAAGGAGCCCCAATTAATTGAAAACGAATAGAACAACGAATAGAACATGGATCCGTGCAACAGCGAGCCGGCTCGCTGGTTACATGCAGCCGGTTCGCGGACGGATGCTGTCCGCGGCGGCAATCGCACTCCTGAGCGGGTTGGTTGCCAACGCCCAGGTGAACACCGGAACGCTGAGCGGCCAGGTCACGGATGCCTCCGGCGCCGTGGTTCGCGCAGCCACCCTCACCATTAAGGACAACGCCACCGGCTATACCCGCACGGTGCAGTCCGCCGGCGACGGAAATTACGCATTTCCCGATCTGCCCATCGGCAACTACACGTTGACGGTTGAGGCGGCGGGATTTACCGCCGAGCAGGAAAACGAGACCATTAACGTCGGTTTCCGCTCGCGCGCCGACTTCCAACTGAAAGTGGGCGCGACCGGCCAGACGGTCGAGGTGAGCGCGAACGCTACGGGCCTTTCCAAGGACGACGCCTCCATCGGGACCCTGGTGGGCGCCCAGACGATCGCGGAGACCCCCCTGTATCTGCGCAACTGGGACGACCTGCTGCGCACCGTTCCCGGCGTGCAGATTAACCGCTACACCAATCAGAGCGGCGACACTTCCGCCGGCCGTACCGGCGACTTCAACGTCAATGGCGTGCACTCGCTGCAGAACAACTTCATCCTCGACGGCATCGACAACAACACTTTTTCCGAAAACGTGCAGGAACTCAGCACGGAAGCGGCCCACCCCTCGGTCGACGTGATCTCCGAGTTTAACGTGATCACCAACCCCTACTCGGCGGAGTACGGCCGTGCGCCGGGCGCCGTGGTTTCGGTGAACACGCGCAGCGGCTCGAACCAGTTTCACGGCACGGCCTACGAGTATGTGCGTAACCAGAAGTTTGATTCCACCGATTTGATCACCCTGGAGAGCGGGGCGCAGAAAGCGGAGGACAACCAGAACCAGTTTGGCGGCAGCATTGGCGGTCCCATCGTCCGCAATCGCGCGTTCTTCTTCTTCAACTACGAAGACACGCGGATCAAGCAGGGTGTGGCGCGTGTCTCCACCGTGCCGCTGGACAACGAGCGCATTGGCAACTTCAGCCCCGCCGCTGCGGCCGAAGCGGGCGTCGCGCCCTATCCAACGGTCTACGATCCTATGACCTGCAACACCCACTACGTGATCAGCAGCGGCGGCTGCCAGGCATTTAACAACAACCAGATCCCGAACAACCGTATCGATACCGCCGTGGCGGCGCTGATGGCGCTGTTTCCTGAGCCGAACTACAAGAATGGCGGCGCCAACTACCCCGAGCTGAACAACTACTTCCGCACCGGCGCGCTGACCGACTTCAATGGCAGCTATGACGCCCGCGTGGACTGGACACCGACCTCCGCGGACAACGTCTTTGTGCGTTTCAACTACTTCAATCGCAACCGCGACATCCCCGGCTACTTTGGCGGATTGGAGGACGGCTCCTCGACCTCGGCCTGGGGCAACGAACTGATGAAGGGCACCAGCGTGGTTCTGGGCTGGACCCGGGTTCTGAATAGCCACATGGTCAACGACTTCCGCTTCGGGTGGGTGCGCGACTTCTCGCATGCGGTACAGCAGCCGTTCTCGCTCACCCAGTACGCCGGCAGCTTCGTCCCCGGGATTCCTGTCAATCCGGCCATCGGCGGCGGCATTCCCCTGACCACCTTCAACAACGAAGCGTTCGAGGGTTCGCCGGACTACCTGCCCAAAGAGCAGGTCCCCATGCTCTACCAGTACAACGACACGTTGTCCTGGCAGCGCGGCAACCACAGCTTGAAGTTCGGCGCGACTCTCTTCGCGCCCATGCGCAACATCTTCCAGGATGAGCCGGGCATGCGCGGCGACCTGACCTTCACCGGTGTCTTCACGGGCGGACCGGCATACGCCGACGGCCTTCTGGGGGCGACGGAGTACACGCAGCTGACCAACACTTTCTTTATCGATTCGCGGTTGTGGATGGCTTCAGGCTTTGCCGAGGACGACTGGAAGGTTACACCCAAGCTCACCTTGAACCTTGGCCTGCGCTACGACTTCGCCACCCCCCCGGTGGAAGGTAAGAACGAAATGGCCAACTTCGATCCCGCCGGCGCCGGTTCGCTGGTCTTCGCGTCTGGTGGCTCGCTCGGCAGCCGCGCACTGGTCAATCCCAACACCACCAACTTTGGACCTCGCCTCGGCGTCTCCTATAGCCTGGATAACAACACCGTGCTGCACGGTGGCTACGGCATCTACTACACATCACTGGAGCGCATCGGCAGCGAGGACCAGCTCGCCGAGAATCCTCCCTTCCTGATCAACAAGGTCATCGCCAGCAACACCGCTCCGGTCTTGCAGCCCGAGGTTGGGTTCCCGACCAACTTCCTCGATCCCTCCACCATCAATCTCAACCAGTTGCAGAGCTTCCATGTGCGCGCCATCAATCCGGACATCAGCATCCCCACGGTGCAGCAATGGAGCTTCGGCGTGCAGCGGCAGTTTACTACCGCATGGCTTGGCGAAGTGGACTACGTGGGAACTCACTCCGCCAACCTCGACGTGCTGCGCGACTACAACCAGCCCATCATCTCGGGCAATCAGGTGGTCACCAGCGCCAGCGCGCCGAGCGGCACCGTACCTTATCCGGACTTCGGCGAGGTCGAGTACACGGACCCCGTCGGATACGGCAACTACGACGGCCTGCAGGCGAGCCTGAAGCACCAGATGCACAACGGGCTGAGCTTGCAAGCGGCCTACACCTACTCCCATTCACTGGACAACGCGCCGGAAGAGTTGGAGAGCAACTCGGGCGACGCGCCCGACGGCCGCAACTACAACTCCTGGTACGGCAACAGCGACTTCGACGTCCGCAACCGCATCTCCGTCAATTACATCTATGAACTCCCGTTCGGTCACGACAAGGCGATGCTGCAGTCGGGGCCTGCCTCGTGGGTTCTGGGTGATTGGAGGACTTCCGGCGTCTACACCTACTACAGCGGCCATCCCTTCCAGGCCGCCTGGTCCAGCGAGAGCCCGCTGCTGGATACCTACGGATTCGCAACCGCTACGCCGAACCAGGTGGCCCCGGTTCACTACATCAAGAAGCAGGGCTGCTGGTTCTACGACAGCGCCAATAGCGCTTGCAGCGGCTACGGGTCCGGGCTCACGACTCCCTTTGCCAATCCCGGCGATTACCACATCGGCAACGTGGGCCGCAATACGCTGGTGGGCCCCGCAACCCAGCTCTTCGACTTCGCCCTCTACAAGACTTTCCCCTTCACCGAGCGGTTCAATTCACAGATCCGCTGGGAGGTCTTCAACCTCTTCAACCATCCGGTCTACGGTCAGCCGAGCGGAAACGTAAGCTCCAGCAGTGCAGCGCAGATTACGACCATTTCTGCCGATCCGCGCGTGATGCAGTTCGCGCTGCGCTTTAACTTCTAAGCATTCGACCACAACCCAGGCTCGGGAAGGATGCGCAAGCGTCCTCCCGGGCCTGTACGTTTTCAGGTGGGCTTCACAGGCTGCGGAAAAACCTCTTCACGTGGCGCTTTGTAACAAGGGCACGACTTTAGTCGGGCCGAAAAGGCCAACAAAACTGGCGTGGGCTTTAGCCCCTGAGGGATGCTTTTCAGGGACATTGCCTCGGATCAGTACGAGTTACTCGGCAAGGAGGTCCGCAAGGATTCTCGCGGCCAATGATTGAGGATGCACCATGATTTCCAGGTTCCAAGTTCGCAGCCTCCAAAACAGCGAAAAGGCTCACAAGGTCATCAGAGATGCGCTGAGGCAGGCTGCGTAATGGCTGGGGCCGAACCTAAGCATCGGCGGAAGGTTGTTGGGTTGAGGTTGTTTTGCTTCTGGCCCCCATGGGGCCAGAAGCAAAGCGGTAACCGTCAAAACCGGCACAGTCGGCGCAAATTGGCCCCAAATTGACGCCAAAACTTCCAACCAGATTGGGCTTGATTGGACGGGCTGATTCGCGGCGGGTCAGCCCGTCCATATGCACTATGCACGCGGATGGGAATCGCGTTCTAGCTCCCAGAGCTCTTTCGTCGAGGCGGCGGACCATGATCTCCTGTTCAAGGATCCGGCGGCGCAAATGAGAAGTCACCAACCTACTTGGAAACGACTTCGCCCGCGACGGCCTTCCGGATCTCCGAGACCAGCAGGTCCATGGCGGCTTTGGCTTGGGGCGTGTGCGCGAGCTCATCGATCATCATGAAAGCGTGAAGGACTCCGGCGAAGCGGACGGAAGCGACAGGAACGCCGGCTTGCGCCAGTTTGCGTGCATAGGCTTCCCCTTCGTCGCAGAGCACATCGGCTTCGGCGGTGATGACCAGCGCGGGCGGCAGGTTCGTCAGCTCTTCGGGCAGAGCCAGTAGCGGCGCGGCGAGCGGATCGTTGCGGAGGGCGGGTTGGGGCAAGTAATGATTCCAGAACCAGCGCATGGCGGCGAGATCGAGATTCAAGCCGGAGGCGAAACGGCGATAGCTACCGGTGCTGAAATCGCAATTGGTGACGGGATAGAGCAGCGCCTGGAGGCGAATCTGCGGACCGCCCCGGCGCGCGGCCAATAGTGCCATGGCAGCGGCCAGATTGCCGCCCGCGCTGTCTCCGGCGACGACCAAGCGAGCGGGATCGAGGCCGAGGGATGGGCCCTGTGCCGCGACCCAGGCAAGGGCGTCGTAACAGTCTTCGAGCGGCTGCGGGAAAGGGGCCTCAGGCGCGCGCCGGTACTCAACGAAGACAACTGCGGACTGCGCGCGCAGGGCAACTTCCGCGACCATGCGCGCATGGGTGTCGAAATCGCCGAGCACCCAGCCGCCGCCATGGTAATAGACGATCGCGGGCAGGATTCCATTGAGGTGCACAGGCCTGAGGACGACGACGGAGAATTTGTCCACGCTGTGGCGCTCAACCGCGACGGTTCCGTGGGGCAGGCCCGCGGGCTGCATCTGGCGCATGAGTTCGCGGGCTTCGGGCACGGAGAGCTGATCGAGCGAGAGACCCGGCACGGCGCGGAGCCGCTCCACGTAGGCGCGGTACTCGGGCGCGAGAAGGGCAAGCATGGTGGCGTCGTCGAAGACTGCACCGTCCGTCATCGCGTTGTGGGGCGGCATAGGTCTCAACCTCCGGTGCGCACGAAAGCCTTGATGGTGGCGCACTGTTTTCCAGCGGATTTTCCGTACGGACGAATCGTGTAAGCGTCGGCGGCAGCGGGAACGATAAACGATTCGGCATAGTGCACCACGTAGGGCTCGAACGCGCCCGTGGGGCTTTCGACAATGGCCTCTTCGCCCTCGACTAGATTGAGGACATTGACTCCGCCATTCGTGTAGTGGGGAACGGCGGCGGTGAACCAATGGCGGCGGGTTTCTATGAACTCGCGCTGGTGCAGACCGGTACGCTCTTCGCGCCAACCCTCGCCCTCGGCGATGGTTTCGAAGCGATTGATCAGCTCTTTGCCGACCCATTCGGTGGTGCGGTCCCACTGGATGTTGGCGGCGCCGTGCTCAATGTGGATGGGGCGCGGACGGCCATCGAGGCCCAGACGGCCCCAGTCCCAAAGCTTGAAGGTGAAGATGTAAGGCGTGGCGCTGATCTCGAGCACCATGCTTTCGGCGCCCGAGCAATGGATGGTACCGGCGGGAATGAGGAAGTGGTCGTGCTTGCGAGCGGGCCAGCGGTTGACGTATTTTTCGACGGGAAAATCCTCTTCGCCTGCCTGCGCGCGATGGAGCTCGTCGATCATGTCGCGGGGCGAGATGTTGTCCTTGAGGCCCAGGTAAACGGTTGCCCCAGCGCCTGCGTCCAGCATGTAATAGCTCTCGTCCTGGGTGTAGTTCATGCCGAATTTGTCTTGAATGTACTCGGTGAGCGGGTGCACCTGGAGCGAGAGATTGCCGCCGCCCATGGTATCGAGGAAATCGAAGCGGATGGGAAACTCGGTGCCGAAGCGGGCGTGCACGGCATCGCCAAGCAGTGCGCACGGCTCAGAGAAGACGAGATCGATCGCGGGCACCTCAACGCGGTGCGGGCCAAAGCCGAGCAGCAGGCTGTTTTCTTCGGGTACGCAATCGAAACACCACGCATAATTGGGCACGTCGCGTGGCAGGTCGCAAACTTCTTCCATCCAGTGGCCGCCCCAGGGGCCGGGATCGAAGTACGGTACCACGCGGAAGGGACGGCGCGCGGTGTGCGCGAGCGCCGAACGAAACGCATCTGCGGCGATGAGCTTGGGCGCATCGGGCTGGTTTGTGTCGAGCAGGAAATCGAGACCGGGCAGCAGGCGTTTTTTGAGCCGATCGGCGGCGCGCCACTCGGCGAAGAATCCGCATTTGTATTTGCTGGCGAAGTCAGCCTCGGGGTTGTTGAGACCGAGGTTGCCAATCTCGCCGCGGCGCCAGCGGAGCTGAATTTCCCAGCGTGCAAGGTCGGCGTACACTTGCGTGCCGCCGGTCGGCGAAACCAGTGCTGCACCGGTGCCGATCACAAGCACCGGACCCTTCCCGGCGGCGCACTCCACAGCAGCGCGCATTTCGGCCACGCGGGATGCGTCAAAATAATCTTCCAGGGCGAGGCCGCTCATGCGTCCAAAAACGCGATCGCTGCCGAGCAGCGGATCGAGCAGGCCGCGCAGCTCTGCCGGCGTTTTCAGGCACTCCTCGGAGATGAAAACAGCGGTCGCCGGCAGATGAGCGCGAAGGCCATCGAGCAGGCGCCCGGTGAAGACACCCGGGTAACATTCCACGCAGAGAATTGCATGGTTCTTAAAGCAGGGGTCGAGGCGCGCCGCAATGGCAGGCCACTCCGCGCTGCACTCCTCCGCCAGCCCTGCAGCCACGGTGGGAAATTTATCGTAATTAGACTGCCGGGACATCAAGACTCCTCAAATGTAAGTAGTGTGAACGAGCAGATCGCTGCAAAGGCCGGAATCAGGAAAGCGATCGGCTGGTTGTGGCGAGAATGAAGACGGCCAGAATGAGCAGGGCGACACCGGTCCACTGGATGCGAAGCGGGGATCCACCACTATTCTTCCACTCGCCGGTCAACATGCCCAACAGGCTGGCGGTGATCACGATGAGCGACATGAAGAGCGGCCATCCCAGGATGGGCCCCCATGCGCCCAGTTGCACGGTGGATAGGCCATACAAGAGCGAGCTACCAAACCAGCAGACGGCCATGACCAAGGCCAGCGCCCAGTGGCCGAGGCGGCCGGCGGGAAACTTGCCGGCGGTGCGATTTTTCTTGAGCAGCCAGAGACAGTAAAGGAGATTGGGCACGGCGCCGGCGAGCATAAGCGGCATCCAAACTGCGTTCGAAGCACTGAATGCGCTGGCGCCGAACAGGCGCGCCGACTGGACGAGCGGTGCGCCGAAGGCGAGACCGAAGTTGATGAAGGACGCGCCAAAGCCGCAGAGAATGGCGAGCACCAGGCCAAGGGTGGTGTTCTTGCGCGTTTCCGTGTGAACCTGAAGAGCCAATTCGCGACGCCGGCCGGCGACGGCGCACACCAGCACTCCGGCAAGAACGAGCCCGACACCGATGAGAACGCCGTGGCCCGCTGGCGTGTTGAGCCTCTCGGGATGGAGACGAAGCAGCGGGCCTACAGTGCCGACCGCGGCAGATGTGCCAAGCACCAGCGAGAAGGTTAACGCAATGCCGATGACGTCGACAGCGAGGCCGAAGAACACCTGGGACACGCCCCAGCCCCCACCGAAGCCGACCACTTGAAGAACCACGTCAGGGGCGGAGCCATACACCTGGCTCAAGTGCGGAACGGTGGCGCAGGTGACGGCGGGCGGCAGCAGGATGAGAGCAAACAACGTCCACGCGAGCCAGATGTTTTCCCAAGCCCAGTGGCGCGCGTACTTCATGGGCAGGGTGAAGCTGGCGTTCATCACGCCGGCAAGAACCAAGATCAACAAACCGGATGCGGTCGCCGTCATTGCGCGCTATCCCCTTCGAGAAAAAAATCGTGCAGGCCTGCGATGGGGACCGTGAGAGTTTCGCTGTCTCGAGGGCCAACCAGGGTGAGGTTGTGAGAACCGGGAACGACATCTGTTATCTTGCGCCAGCCGGAAGGAACGGCTGCGATGCAGGCGAGATAGTTTGCGCGACGAACTGCGCCGGGCTCAAGAAGGAGCGAGCCAGGCGTGTCGAATACCGGCCCGAGCCGGCGGATTGCGTCGCGCCCCAATGGCATCGGCGTGGTGCCGAATTCCATTCCGCGCACCTGTGCGGTTTCCTTCCAGGGAGCTGCCGGGCGCGCGCAGTTCTCTTCCCAGATTGCGACCCACGGAAAATCCCGCCGGCGGAAGCAGTAGATAAGCGCCAGGCCGAGACGGAAGTTGAGCGCAGCGATAAACGCAATCTCGCGTCCGGGCGGCACGCGCGCAGCAGCCACAAAGCCGTAGCCGTTGCGCGCAAACGGAGTACGTAAATCGAGCGCGCCGCCATCGGCCAAGGGAGCCTGCGGCCAGTCGAAGGCTGCGTTATCGCGCAGCAGTTCGTGGCCTTCGTAGCCCTGCGGCCAGGTGAGGCCGCGATCGAGCGAGGCATGAACCGAGCTTTCGCCGCGAGCGAGGAGTGGCGGCCCGAGCGAGAGATGCTGCACCCAGTGAATCTCACGCGGCTCGGCGCCCAGGTTTTCTACGCACTCCCGCACCTGCAACACCGCGGCACCCGCAACCAGCGATACATTGCGCTCGAAAACGAGTTGCGCCGCAGGCAGGTTGACGCTGGCTACGCAGCCCTGGGCGGTGGGCGTCAGGCTCCACTCTCGCACAGCGGCTTCGCCGTGAAGCGGAATGCCGTGCGCGGCTTCTTGCGGCGACGGAGGGCCAAAAATATCGAGACAGAGTGCGTGCCCGGTGTAGCCGGCGAGAAACTCGCCCGCCGGAGCCGAGCCGTACCGCTCGACCAGGAGCTCGAATTCCGCATCGCCGGGATCGGCCGTGAGCCACGGCGCCGCCCACAGGCAATTGATGGGCGACGCGGCGAGGCGCAGCTCGGCGAGGGATCCGCCGCCAGGCAGCAACACAGCTTCCATCGCGCCATTCGAGAGCCGCAGGGCGCGACGATGGTTCCACTGCTCCTCTATCGCGCGAACCGTCAAAGCGGAATCTCCCCGCCTTCGGCCAGCACCGCGGAAACCGCGCGCTATGTGACCGGGACGTCTCATTGATTTGCCACCGAGCCGGTACCACCCTCCTGGAAGGCCATACCTCCGATCGGCACCAGCATTCCGCCGTCGACGGCGAGCGTGGCGCCGGTGATGAACGAAGCCCAGTCGCTGGCCAGGAAGGCGATGGTGCGGGCCACTTCTTCCGGGCGGCCGATTCGTCCCAGCGGATGCGCGCGCGCGCAGGCCTCAAGCACCGCGGCCGGGTCGGGAGCGAGGCCGGCGGAGTGGCGCAGCATCGAGGTATCGATCGCCCCAGGCATCACGCAATTGGCGCGAACATTCTTGCGGGCAAAGTCGAGAGCGATCGAACGCGTGAGCCCGGCGAGCGCATGCTTGGCTGTGACGTAAGCCGCGGAGTTGGCAACAGCAGTGACCGTTTGTACGGAGCCGACGATAACGACGGATCCGCCGCCCGCAGCCACAACGTAAGGCAGCGCGCTGCGCATCACGTTGAAGCAGCCGTCCACATGCACGCTCAGAGTTTCGCGCCAATCTTCCATAGTGGTGGAAACCACGCTTCCGTACCGCTGGATCCCCGCGCTGTGCACGACGACGTGAATGGCGCCATGCAGGCGGATGGCTTCCTCGATGGTTGCCTGCACGTCGGCCGCGCTTTCGACTTCGCAGCAATGAAAGGAAGCCGCGCGGCCGAGGTCGGCGAGTTCTGCAACCAGTCTGCTGCCCTGTTGGCGATCGCGATCGAGAACGGCAACGCGAGCGCCAAGTGCGGAGAGAGTTTGCGCCGTGGCGGCGCCGATGCCTGCGGCGCCGCCGGTGACGACTGCAACCTTGCCTTCGAAATCAAAGCTCACGGCTTCCCTCCTGCGGTTGCGACCGGTTCGGTCTGAATGCGGACCGTGACGATCCCGAAGGCGGGCACGTTGACTTCGCATCCATCGGCGCTGACCGGCAGCTCGCGCTGGTTTTCCTCGAGCGCGTTGGCAAGCCACGCATGTGTGATGCGAAACAGCTTACTGCCAACGTGAAGAGTAGCGGGCCGGCCCGCCGTTTCTTCGAGGCGAAGAATGCTGCCGTTGCCATCTTCTGCCAGCTTCCAGGCGACCAGTGCAACCTGCGGCTGGTCAATGGAGAGGAAGCTGCCGGAGTCCGCGGGCAACAGTCCGGTGGAAAGGGAGGCGTGAATGGGGTCGGACTCGAAATGGGTCGTGGCTTCCCAGCCCAGCCGCGTGAGAGCGGCGGCGTTGAACTCGGGCGCGCTGACAAAGGTGTAGTGAAATTCAAAATCTCCGCCCTGGGACGATGCAAAGTTCGTGTCCCAGTAATTGGACATGATCCAGGAGAAGATGGCACCGCTCCGGGGACGAAACTCGGCGGGCCAGCGGCCGCGCACGATGTCGCCAAAAGCTACCAGCGGTGCGTCTTCGGGCACGACCGCGGCCGTTGCGCCGTTGCTGGTCATGGCCGCCCAGTGATTGACGGCGTACCACTCGCGGCTGCCTCCGGTCAGTTCGTCGCGGGCGGGATCGACGAATCCATTCTGCGTTTCGTAGCGGAACTGCGGATGGTCCGCGGCCAGCGGGAAAGCGATGTAGGCGGCCTCTTTGCGCAGCGTCGCGTCCTTGTGCAGGCTGTACGCAAGATCGATTCTCTTCGCGTCCGAGGGCAGAGTAATGGTGGTGCGAATCGAGGGCGTGTTGGGCGCAGACGATTCGAGAACGGCGACGATGCCCTGCTCCGAGGTGGTAATGCTGAGCAGGCGGCCGTGGGCGGATGGGATGGGGTGAAGCTCGGGCAAGGTTTGCGCAACGCCATAGCGGTAGAGGCTGTTGGCCGGCATATTGTCCCCGCCCTCCACGTAGACGTAGGCTCCGAAACGGAAGGGGCTGGCGGCGTCGACGAGTTCGCGGTTCAGCTGCTTGTCAAAGATGCTTTGGATGGCTCCGTGCTCGGGGTCAAGCGTGACGCGGTAGAAGGCGTTTTCGATCACATTGTCGCGCAAGGCGGCAGGATCGGAAAGAGGCTCGAATGCGGAAGCGTCTGTGTGGTGCGCGAGGTCGAAGAGCTTGTAGCCGACGGCGGGCACTTCGGCGGCGCGGAAACGGACGCGATTAGTTGGACCGCCGAAGCCAGGCAACTCGGTGCCGGCTTCGCGGCGCAGAATCACCTGCTCGACCGGCTTCTGAGTGGTGGAATCGACGATGGCGTCGCCGGCGGGAAGATCGGCTTCGACCCATCCGCTGCGCGCCCAACTCAGCGAGTTGAAGACCGCGATGGAGTCATGCGCGGGCCGAAGCATCGACTCCAACTGTGCCCAACTGCGCTCGATGGATTGGACTATATCGTTTTGCGCGATCACCGGCTCAAGCTGCTTTTCATGGAGCTGGATGCGATTCTGGTCGCCTTCGGGCTGCGTGGTAGCGGAGGCAGCGGTCCAGGTGTGCTCGTCGAAGAGCAGCATGTTGTGCCATGCGTCGGCCAGCGTGGCCGCGTCCGGCCGCAGATTGGGGTTGAGAATGGCCGGAATCGCAGCCATCTTTTCGGCGGTGAGAATCTGCTGCTGATTGCGGCGATGCAGCGCGGTGTGGAGCGCGTCGGAGGCAAAGCCGTCTTCCCAGTAGGGACCGAAATCCCCGCGATACACGGGCAGGTCGCCATGAAACTGTTGCTCAAGCGAGACCATCGCGTCTTTGAAGGTGGTAAAGACGAGGCGTGGATAAGCATACTGGCGCGCCCACTGCTGCGGTAGCTCGACCTGCGCCTGCACGAGCGGAGTATTCTCCAACTGGCTGCCGAAGACAATCACGGAGTTGGCGCGATAATCGGGACGGCTGTAGGCCTGGAGAAAGACCGGGGCAGCGTCTTCGACCGCCGGCAAGGTAGGCGGCGTGCCGAACAGGGAGGCCAGCTGAAGATAGGCCCGCGAGTACCACATCATCACGCGCCCGCCGTCCGGGCCCTCCCAGTAGAACGGAGATTTTTCATTCCAGCGGCCGATGAGCTGGATGGGCGCGCGCCAGGAGTTGCTGCCGGCGGCGAGGTAGCGGATGCCCGCGTCGTGCAGCACCGAGGCATAGGACCAGCTATAGGAGGGCACGTCGGTGATGTTCGCAGCGCCAAGCGGCAGATGATATTTTTCGGCCAGCGCGTGCGCGGGATAAAGCGAGCGGATGAGGCCTTCAAGCGATGCCACGCCAGTGTGTTGGTTGGCGAACTGGGGCGGAACGACGATGCCGCCGGCGCGCACGGCGTCGAGGAATTGCTGGGCCTGCGCCGGCGAGCGCGAGGCTAGATATTGTTGGGCGATCCATTCGCCGTCGAGGCTCCAGCGAAAATCCGGCTGCTTGCGCTCCAGAGCCAGCACGCCATCGACACTTTCCGATTGCAGTTCTGCGACCTTGGGACGATAGTCGGTAAAGCCTATGTCGAGATGCTCCTGAGCAACGACGTCGAGGGTCCATTTTTTGGCCGCGGTGAGTTGGAGGGGAAAGCGATGGCCGTCGAGCGTAACGGTGGCCGACTGCGCGCCTTGCCACTCCGGAACCGCGAAGCGAATACGCTGCTCTCCGAATTCTCCGTCGAGCGCCAAAGGCTGCGTAAAGGTGCGGCCGGCGGCAACGAGCTTAACCTGGCCATGGGTTTTCGCGCCGGCGTGAAGGTCCGCGAAGACGTCAACCATTTCGTCGAGACCGCCTGGCGACTGGCGATAAAAGATGGTGGGCTCGGCGCGAACGGAGACCGCTCCGCGCGCATATGAACGCGGCTGCTGCGCGAACGAGATGGCATCGTAGACCAGGCCGCTTTGGCCCGGCGCGATACCGCCCATGGATTTTTGCGGTGTGGAAGGCGTATCGACGGCGGTGAAGACGATGTGGTTGGGGCCGCGGTGAAGCCATCGCGCGGGAATGTCGATGGTTTTTTCGTCGCGTGAAGTTTGCGGCACGAAGGTGCCTTCCCAATCGCCTGCCGCGTAATCGAGCCGGGGGTGAAAGTAGAAACGTCCGCGATGGCCGTTGACGCTGAGCTGCAAGGCGGAGAGGCGCGGCGTCTCGTAGAGCATGCCGACGCGAAGCTGGTAGAAGCCGTTCGGTGGGGCGTCGAGCGTGAAGTTTACCGTGAAGGGATGCAGGCGCCCGCCGGCGACGGCGTTGGCAGGACCGGGCTGAAAGCGGGGCCAATCGGAGTCGCGGCTTACGCCAACCGTGTAAACCACGTCTGAGCTGGGGCTGGCGTAGTTGATGTTCTGGCTGCGAAATTCCTGCGACGAATCATCGAAGCGGCCGATTTGCCAAAGAATGTGTGGCTGCGCCGTTGCCGACGCGGCCACACCTGCGAATAACAGCAAAGCGATCAGCTTGCTTGCCTGTTTCATGTTTCCTCACCACTTGGGCTGCACGGTAACCACGCCCGGCCGTTTGGGATCTTCGATCCAGGATCCCATCTGCTGCTTTTTGGCCAGCTCGTGATAACGCGCCAGCTTGTCGCGATCGAGCTCGACGCCGAGCCCCGGCCCTTGCGGCACAGCCATGCCGCCCTCGGTTGTGTACTGGAGTTTGCCGCCGACCAGGATGTCGTCGGTGAGGTGGTGATAGTGCGAGTCCGCCGCGGCGCTCAAGTTGGGCACGGAGGCCAGCAGATGAAGCGCGGCGGCCTGCGAGATGCCGAATTCGGCGCCGCTATGCAGGCCCACATCCAGACCGAGGGCTTCGCAGACACCCGCGGCCATGCGCGCCCGGGCGATGCCGCCGTACCAGTGGGGATCGAGCAGCACCACGTCGAGCACGTTCATGCGCGCCGCCGGAGCCAGATCCTCAAAGGCAAAGATGCTCATGTTGGAGGCCAGCGTGACCCAAGGCGCCTTGGCGTTCACCCGCTCCATGGCGCGCATTCCCCAAACCGGATCTTCGTAGTACTCAACATCGTAGTCGGCGAGACGGCGCGCCATGCGCACGGCGGTGGTGAGGCACCAGGCCGCATTGGGGTCGAGGCGAAGCTTCACGTTGGGAAGCGCCTTGCGCAGAGCGATAAAGGTTTCCACTTCCTCGTCGGGATGCATCACGCCGTTTTTGAACTTGAGCGTGCCGAAGCCGTAGCGCTCGACGAGGCAGCGGGCGTAGTCAACCATCTGCTCGGCGTTGCCGATTTCACCTTCGCCGCGCTCATTCGCATAGCGGTAAAAAGCGTAGCCGGCAAGCGGAACCTGGTCGCGTACGCGGCCGCCGAAAAGATCGCAGACTGGCCGGCCGATGGCTTTGCCCTGCAGATCAAGGCACGCGAACTCCACGCCGGCGTAGCCGAGCACGTTGCCGAAAAGTTTTTGCGCGCTCGGCGACGAAAGCTTCCAGCGGATGCGCTCCAACTGAAAGGGGTCTTCGCCGATCAGCAGCGAGCGCAGCTCACGGAGTTGCCCTTCGCGGCTGGCGCCGCTATAACACTCGCCCAGCCCGGTCAGGCCCTCGTCGGTGTCCACTTCGATCACCAGGCGGGAAATGCCGGGATGGGCTCCATAGGCATATCGCAAGGGCGCTTCAATAGGAATGAATGCGGAGGTCCATCGTACGTCTCGAATCTTCATGTTGTTCCGTTCTCAAAAAGTAATCTATTGCAAGTTCACCAGCCGCTGGCCGGCAATGCCGAGATGGGCACGCCCAATGTGCCAGCGCCCCAGATTGGCGACGTAAAGATCGTCGAAATGCGGCCCTCCAAAGGCCACATTGGTGGGCCGGGCGATGCGCATGCCTTCCGGGTCGTACGCCAGCAGCTGGACAGCCCTATCCGACGTGACGCGGTAGATGCAGTCGCTGGCGTAGCAGGTAACGTAAAGATTGCCCGCGGCATCGAGCGCGAGCCCGTCGGGAATGCGCGCCAGGCCCTCGGCATAAATCTCCTGCGGGCCCGCGGTGCCGTTCTCGAGAATGGAAATGCGGCGAACGCAATCGCGCTGGCTCTCGGCGACGAAGAGAGAGAGGCCGTCGGCGCTGAGGGCGAGGCCGTTGGCAAATGCGAAAGGACCGGCAAACCACGCGGCGGAGCCGTCGGGCTGCAGGCGGTAGATGCAGCCGTTGTGTTGGTCCCACTGGCCGGAATCGCTGAAGTAGAGATTGCCCTTCCCGTCGAACACAGAGAAGTTGGGGGTAAGGAGCGGGACGGAGTTGACGCTGCCGATCGAGTCCAAAACGCGCCCGCTGCGATCGACGCGCAGGAGGCGATGCAGGCCGGAGTTACAGACCCACAACTCCTGCGTCGCGGAGAAGGTGAGGCCAAGGCAAAAGCCGCCAAGGCATACGATCTCCTGAACCTTGCCGTCAGGAGCAATGCGGTAGATCTGGCCGAGTTCGCCGCCGGCCCAAAGCTTGCCTTCACGGTCGAAGGCGAGTCCCTCGGGGTGGTCGAGGCCGTCGCAGAAGGAGACGAACTCCTCCTTGCGAAGCAGCGGAGCATCCGCGTTGGGCGGGGAGATCATGATCGCTCAACCAGGCGCATCGTCGTGGACAGTTTGTCAGACAGATGCTCTCCGTGTATATACCCTCGAAGCTCGCCTCGTCAAGACGAGGCAGGTTGCGTAAATTCGGGCGATCATGGCGGATTTCGGCAAGTGGGACGTGTTCAGCTGCGGGAATCTTTGCTATTGACAACCGTTATTTGCGCGGCATATTGTCTGATCGTTCAGTTTTAACATGTCTGACAAAGTAGAGAGAGCGATGGTTGCCAAAAGCCCCTTGATTCCCAGTGCCCCGCGGGAAACCGTGATGGAGGTGCTGGCGCAGCGCATTGAATCGCTGGTGCGCAGCGGGGAGTTGGGACGGGGCAGCCGCCTGCCACCGGAACCGCAGCTGGCGAAGATGCTGAACGTGAGCCGCGCCTCGTTGCGCGAGGCGCTCAAAGGGTTGATGTTCCTGGGGCTGCTCAAGTCCCGGCCGGGAGACGGAACCTATCTGCAGCCTTCCCTGAGCAGCATGGTCAGCCGCCACTTCCAGTGGATGCTGCTGCTGCAGGAAATCAAATATTTTGAGCTGTATGAGCTGCGCCAGATTCTGGAGCCGGCGGCAGCGGCGCTGGCTGCGCGGCGCGCCACGCGGGAGGATCACGAGCAGATGCGGGCCGCGCTTGCGGCCATGCGCTCCGCCATTCACGATCCGCGCCTGTTCGTGAAGGCGGAGATGGAATTCCACGAGGCCATCACCCAGGCGTCGAAGAATGGAGCCATCCTGAGCACCATGCGCATGATGTACGGGGCGCTGGCTGAGGGACGGCATCGCGTTCTGCCGTTGGTGGAGAGCCTGGAAAAGCACTGCGCGCACCATGAGGGGATTTACAAGCTTATTGCCGCGGGAGACGCGAACGCAGCGCGACGTGCGATTACGGACGACCTGAAGTACGCGCAATCGCTTCTGCGCAAGGACCTGGAAGCCGGCGCCGCGCCGGAAGCGGCACAGCGCGGATCGGCGGCCCTGGTGTGGGCGCCGAAGCAGAAGTTGGAAAGCAAGCCGGTAAAGATCCGCAAGACTAAAGAACACAAGCTCAGACGTGTACCCACTTCTTAATTGCAGATTGCGGAATGCCACTCGCCCCGTGAGGAATGGAGGAGCGGCAAGGTCGGCTCAAGCCGGGTTCGTTAAAGCAACCACGAGAACCACCTTATCGATTTCAAGATAGCTTCAGGAGACAAAAATGGAAACAGCAGGCACGATAGATAGATTGCGGAAGGCGGATGCCGCGGTGGCGGGGCGCGCGCTGGGTGTGTTTCGGCTGACTGTGATCGCTATCGCAGTGACATTCCTTTTCAGCGCGGGCGCTTGGGCGCAGTTTGACAGCGGGAGCATCACCGGATCTGTCACCGACAGCTCGGGCGCGGTCGTGCGGAACAGCACCGTCACGGTGACCAATACCAGCACAGGGGTGGAGAAGACCTTCCAGACCGACAGCAACGGAAACTTTGTTGCTTCGGCGCTTCCCTTCGGTCGTTATGTAGTGTCGGCCACGGCGGCTGGATTCAGCAGCGCGTCCACGCAGCCGATGCAACTCACGGTGGGAGCCACGGTGGCAGTGAAGCTGAGACTCACGGTGGCAACCGCGAACCAGAGCGTTGAGGTGACGGGAACCACCACGACGGTCGACACCTCCTCGACCACCAGTGGGACCACGCTGAACTCCACGCAGGTGAGCAACCTGCCGGTGAACGGCCGGGACGTGAGCGATTTTCTGGAGATTTCACCGGGATCGGTAGGATCGACAGCGGATTTCCAGGGCAGCGTGAACGGTCTGGATAACATCTTTACCGGACTGAACATCAAGCTCGATGGACAATCGGCCAGCCGTGGCGACGTGAACGGCTCCCTCGAGACCGAAGGCCAGGAGGGAGCGCGCATTACCCGGGCCAGCGTGGACAGCATTCAGGAGATCGACTTCGCCAACAACGGCTACAGCGCGCAGAGCGGTTTCTCGCTGGGGCCGCAAATGAATATCATCACCAAGGGCGGCACCAGTCAGTTTCATGGCACGGCCTATGACTATTTCCGCAGCCAGGCCCTGGACGCAAGGGATTATTTCGACAACGGCCCCAATGCGCCGTTGCACCTGAACCAGTTCGGCGGCAATCTGGGCGGGCCCATTATTCCCAAGAAGCTGTTCTTCTTTGTGAACTACGAGGGCGATCGCACCCACGTCACCACGCCCGAACCCGAATACGAGATCCCTAGCGCATACGTGCGCTCGCAGTTCGTCTCGTCGATGGCGCCGATTCTGGCGATGATGGCGCCCCTGCCTTCGGGCTGCGGGCTGGGCTCCACGGTCGCCACCTGCGCTTATGACACTCGCTACCCCGATAACGGAACCTACGACCTGGTATTTACTCCCACCAGTTTCTCCAGCATTATTACCGAAAACACCGGCTCGATGAGGTTCGACTACAACATCAGCGATAAAGACCGCTTGATGTTCCGCTATAACATCAATGACTCGCTGACCACGAACCAATACGGGCTCAATGAAGGGCAGGTATCGCCGCAGGCGCTGCGCACGCAGTTGGCCAAGATCGACGAAACCCACATCTTCAGCCCCACCCTGCTCAACGAGTTCAGCGTGGCCGTGAATCGATTCTATTCGAACGCGCAATCCGACACCGGCCAGCCGTATGTGTCGATCGCGGCATTCTTCACCAACCTGGGATCGTTGCCGAGCGCCAACACCTTTAACCAGACCAATGCCAACACCCTTCCGGAGATCTTCGACAACGTCACCAAGACGGTGGGCAACCATACCTTGAACATGGGCGTGCAGATCCGCATTAACCGGCTGAACACGTGGCTGCGGCAGCTCGAAGCTTACGAGTACTACAGCTTCCAAAGCCTGGAAACCAATTCTCCGTTCGAGCTGCAGAAAACGGGCACGCCCGGCTTCATCGGCAATGCCAGTTCCAACTGGGATGCGTACGGCCAGGATGACTGGAGGATCAACCGCAAGTTGGTCGTCAACCTGGGTTTGCGCTACGACTACAACACCACGTGGAACGTGGGCCACGGCGACCAGGAGCAATTTGAGTACGCCACGCAGAAATTCGGGCCGGCAGGGCAAAGTGCGTACAGCCCCTCGCGCATCGACCTTGCTCCGCGCGTCGGCTTCTCCTGGGATCCGTATGGCGATGGCAAGACAGTGGTGCACGGCTACGGCGGCCTCTTCTATATGCCCATGCAGCCATCGCCCGATACGCTGGCGGATAACATGCCGCAGAACGCAACCATCTCCGATACCTTGTTCGACCTGCAGGCCTTCGGCGGCCCGGTCCCGTCCATCTCCTATCCCACGCCCAATCCGCCGCTGCTTCCCGGGGAACAGAACGTGTACATGTTCCCCACCAATCCCCGCGATCCGGTTTCGACAAACTGGCTATTTGGGATTGAGCAGCAGTTGGCACCGGACACGGTGCTGACCATCAACTACACCGCCAACCGCGTGCAGCATACGCAGGCGGGCGTGGACTTCCAGGCCGTGAACCTGAACGCGCAGAGCCCCAACACGAATGTTCCGCGGCCGCTGGCGGCCAAGGGCGTTCCTTATCAGAACGAGTACTACTTTCCCAATAGCCTGTTCTCGGACTACAACGCGTTACAGGTGCAGTTGCGGAGAAACGTAAAGCAGTTGGCGCTGGAAGCCAACTACACCTGGTCGCACGAGATTGACGATGAGGTGAACGTCTTTGCCGGCTATGAGAATCCGACGGATCCGCTGCTCGATCGCGGCAACGGAGACTGGGACACGCGCAACAACTTTACCGCCAGCGCCGTTTACAATCTGCCGGAGCTGACAGGCTCCAGCCGCCTGATGCAGGAGACGCTGGGCGGTTGGCAGGCTTCGACGATTGTGCAAGCCCGCTCCGGCCTGGCGCAAGACGTGGAGGTGACGGAGGGAATCTTCGGCAACTACATGCGGCCGGATTACGCGCCGGGACAGAGTGTGAAGTTGCAGGGCGCCAGTTGGCCCGGCAGCAGCTACAACATCAATGCGTTTCCGCTGCAGCCGGGTTTCGACGGCGTGTATGGCGATCCGTCCACGGTTAGCAACGTGGGACGCAACCCGCTGCGTGGGCCTGGGTACTTCCAGATGGATCTGTCGGGAATGAAGAACTTCGCCCTCACGGAAAAGGTCAAGATGCAATTCCGTGCGGATGTTTTCAATATTCTCAACCATCCTAACTTCTCCAACGTTGATACTGGCATCTGCAGCACCGTCACTTATCCATCCGCGACCTCCGCAGACTGTACAGCGAACACGCCTATTCTGCAGAACGGTTACTGGACGGGATTTGGAACCGCGGATGCAACCGTGGCCGGCGCCGACGGAAACCAGATCGGCAATGGAACGGCGCGGCAAACGCAACTGTCGCTGAAAGTAATCTTCTAGACCCGCGCCAAACTTGTGCCTGGCGGCAGGGAGCAATCTTTGCCTCCAGGCGCAATCATCCCCAACACTATCCGACTTGATCCGACTTGAGATACACGCATGCGAATTGAATTGACGACGCGGGCAACGGTCCGCGGGCTGTTTCTGCTGGTTTGCGTTGCCTTTCTGTGCCCCTCCACATGGGCCGCTTCTTCAGATTCCACCTGCACGCCAAAGTTCTATTTGCAGCATGACAAGCCTTTGGGATGGCTCGGGGCCGATGCTGCCTATTCCATTCCGCTGCCCGATGGGCGAGACCTGTGGATCTTCGGGGACACGCTCTACGGAGAAACGCGCGCGGTGCATGGCGACGCGCCGCAGATGGTGCGCAACAGCATCGGAATTTCGACCTGCGAAGCCGGGCAATGGAAGCTGACTTACACGATTCGCAAGGATGCTACGGGCCAGCCGCAGTCCTTTTTCACGCCGCGCCTGCCGCACACGTGGTACTGGGCGTTGGACGGATTCGTGGCCGGCCGCAATGTGTGGGTCACGCTGCTTTGCGTGCGCAACGCGCCGTCGAAGCAGTCGCAAGCCATGGCCTTTGAGACGTGCGGCAGCGATCTAGCCCGCATCACTGCGCCGGGTCCCGATCCGCAGCAATGGAAGATCGAAACTTTCCCGCTGGTGCCGGACGGCGTGCACGCCTATCCTTCAGCGACGACCGTGGTCGAAGGAAGGGACGCCTATCTCTTCGCGCAGTTTGAATCGGGTACGCGCCCGTTGCTGGCCACACGAATTCCACTTCGCGAACTTGGGGACCCCACGAAACCTCTGGAGTATCTGGCAACCGATGGAAAATGGAAGCCCGGCTTTGTGCCGCAGGATGCAGAGCAGGTAATGAAGCAAGGCAGTTCCGAGCTTTCGATCCGTTATCATCCGGAGCTGCACAAGTGGCTGGCCGTGATGTTTGCTCCGGGCGCGTTCTCGAGCAAGATTGTGCTGCGTTCAGCGCCCAAGCTCACCGGACCGTGGACGGAAGGGCAGACGATTTACCAGGTTCCAGAAATGCAGCCGAGCAAGCCCGGCTACGACAAAGACACTTTCTGCTACGCGGGCAAAGAACATCCCGAGTATGAACGCGGCGACCTGGTGTTTACCTACGTGTGCAACACCTATGCCGTATCCAAACTGGCAACCAACCTGTCGATCTACTTTCCCCAGGTGGTGCGCATGCCCATGCCCAAGCTTGCGCAGTGACAAGCGCTCTTGCCGTTCTCGTACTGGCGAATTTGAAACGCGCCGTCTGGAATCTTCATTTGGGTACCCCGATGTCGAGACGGGTGGCTGAATTATAGGTGCATCGACCCCGCGCCATGACCAGGGCCACTTTGTCTCCGTTCAGCTCGGCCACCCCAAAAACCTGCGCGCGAAAAAGCGGCGTCGCTCCGTGCGCAAGAACGCAAAATTGGCGCCAATTGGCGCCAATAACCCAGCATACCCATCGAGGGTATCTGACTCTAAACTTCTGATTTTGAGCTGATTAATGGTGGACCTGGTCGGGATCGAACCGACGACCTCTTCCATGCCATAGGGTCTGGCAGAGTAATTTCAATGACTTACATCGGAGTGCGGGAACTGCCAAATACCTGTAAACACTTGCAAGAATGTCAGAACGGCCAGCCGGTTTGGGTTGGGCTTTGGGTTGGACCACAGGCGGCCGTGCGGGTCACGCAGGAGACAGACAGCTTTTTGGAATTTGCGAAGAAACTGGCAAGTCGCTCCAAGCTCCAGCGGCCTAAGAGCCCGCAGGGTGCGGTGCCCGATATGCTGCCCCAGAGTCGAAGAGGGGGCATTAGTTCCACGCATAATCAACAACGTAGGGTTGCAAAAACAGCAAATTACGGTAGGAGCCGCACTCCGGCGCAACCAGGCCCGGTGCGATTCGCGGTGCAAACAGGTCGACGATCACCTTGCGCGTATCAGCCGACATCGATGATCAGGGACGAATCGTATGCGGTTTTCCGGCTGGCGCGAGAGCTCGATGGATCAAGCCGACTTACCCTGATGAACATCGCCTGGTCTGGAAACAGTTCGATGCCACGCCCTTGTAGCAGCTTTTACGCGAATACGGCGGCCGCACTCAGATTGTGGTCTAGACTGTTCGCCCCAACTGAGGAGATCCAATGCTCCGTACCTTCATATTGCTGCCGCATCCCAGGTGGTTATTGGAGGCCAAGAGGGCGACCGGGAAAGGTCCGGTAGGCGATGACTTCTGCATCCAACGGCGTGCCCACGAGCTTGGTGGTCTTCAGCAGCAGTTCGAAGTACGGCAGCCTGTGGACATGCATCCGGTCCTCAAAGCGCTGCAAGGACTCCTCCGACGTGAGGAAGTTTCCCGCCGCCTCCGTGGCCTCGGACGTGGTGCCGGCGACAATCAACACATCGGCGGAGTGGTCATCGTTCGGAATATAGTCGATGACGCTGAAGCCGATGGAGTTGCCGGGATCGACTGGCTCGCCATACGTGGTGCTTTCGCCTGGCCATGGATGACGGTTTTCCACTAACATCTCGTTCAGTTCCGGGTTGTAATCGAGCGTGAAGTTAAGACGGTCTTCAAAAAGCTTGCACCAGGGATTCGAGCGGCTGCTGCCGATCAGAATCACGTTGTCGGCCTGCACGGCCCGGGGACGGTAATCGCGGGCAAATTGCAGATGGATTCGCCCGGCATCGGGATCGAAGGCGAGGATCTTCTGCGCCACGCGGAAGTCGCCAAGGCTCCCGTTGCTTCTGGACGCAATCACCTCTAAATCGGTTTTCAACGCCGGGTCAAGGCCGGAAGCTTGTATCTGCTGGATGTAACCGTGATTCAGATAATCGTTCAGCGTGATGCGCTGCTTGAGGATGTCTTCGACGACAGCGACCGACGTATCGGCAACCACCACGTCGGCCTCGCGGGGCGAATCGAGGATGCCCAACCAGAACGGACCGAGCGCAGGTTCGCTCTTCCAGGCATAAAACCGGTTGCGTAGGACGCGGGCTTGATTGAAGTAATACGCGCAGGCGGCAGCGAGCACGACGATGAGCCCAAGAGAGGCATAGCGACGCGCCTGCTTCCAGAAAGAGGACGGTGAACGCTGCGGACTTGCAGGGTCCGCTTCATGAAACTCAGCCGCGGAGGCCAGCGCAGGCGCTTCGGGTTGAATCTCCGGCTCGGAGTGGCGCAGGCTGAAAAGCGGCGTATAACTGCCGCGGGGAATATCGATCAGGATCGGCTCTTTGGCGCCCTCGGTGGCGTAGTAGGTGGCAATGCGCTTGCGCAGCTCCGAAGCGTTTACGCGCACGATATTGTCGGCGCTGGTGTCGTAGTTTTCCTGGCGGCCAAAGACGTGCACCCCGATCTCATGCTCGGAAATCAGCGTATGGTCGCCACTGAGCGAGCGCTGGCCCACGTAGCGAAGAAATTCCCGCAACCGGGCGGCGCGCTTCAGTTCGTTGCTCGAACAGATCCGTTCCAGCAGTTCGAAACATTGTGCATGGTCCAGTGCTTCGGCTTCGCTGTTCATCATGAGTGGAGAAATTCTCGATTCCATGGGCGAAGATTTCCCGGGTTCCTGCCCATTCTTACGTAAAGCTTACGTAAGAATGGCCCACTCTTACAGCGAATTCGCTTGTCAACGAGCACCGGGGGACGGGATTCTGATCCTCTATGTTTACGGCCCTGATTCTATCACTCGTCTCCATTCTTTTTCCGGTGGCTCGCGCCGGCTCTGCCGCAGCCCCGGCGGATCAGGCCAACCTCATGATCGGCACCTCGGGGGGAGGCCAGACTTATCCTGCTGCCGGGGTTCCATTTGGCATGACGCAATGGGCGCCACAAACCCGCGCTGGCGAACAAAAGTGCATGGCCCCCTACTACTACGCGGACAAGAGGATTGAGGGGATCCGGGGCAGCCATTTTATGAGCGGTTCCTGCACGCAGGACTACGGCAGCGTGACGCTGATGCCCGTGAGCGGCAGCCTCAAACTGGACGCACAGGAACGAGCGTCGGCGTTTTCGCACGCCGAGGAAGAGGCGGAGCCGTATCGTTACGCTGTGACGCTGGCCGACTACGGCATCCAGGCCGAAGTGACGGCCACCTCCCATGCGAGCATTTTGCGTTTCGTGTTCGAGCGGCCGGGGAAGGCCTGGATTCTGGTGCAGAGCAACTCCCGCTCAGGAGACGGCTCGGTAACCATCGACCTCGAACGCAACGAAATCTATGGCTTCAATCCGGTTCGCCGGTTATATGCGGGCCAGGGTGAGCTGGCTGGCTTCAGCGGCTGGTTTGTGGTGCGATTCGACCGCAAGTTCACGGTAGGCGGCACATGGTCCGGCAGCCAGCGGATGCAAGGAGGTACGAAGCAACTGGGCACCCGGGGCGCGCCGGGTGCGTACGTGTCCTTCGACCTGAAGCCTGGCCAAGCGGTTCAGTCCAAGGTCGGGGTCTCGTTCACGAGCCTGGACGAGGCGCGTCGCAACCTGGACGCCGAGATTCCGGGCTGGGATTTTCAGCGTGTGGAGAACCAGACGCGCGCCGAGTGGAACGCCGCGCTGGGTACGATCCAGATTGATGAGCCGGACGAGGTGAAGCGCCGCATCTTCTACACCGCGCTCTACCACGCACTGCTGTTGCCGCGCGAGTTTAGCGACGTGAGCGGCTCATACCCGGGGTTTGCAGATGAGGGACGCATCGAGCAGGCCCGGGGGTTCAAATACTACGACGATTTTTCCCTTTGGGATACGTTCCGCGCCGTACACCCGATGTTTACCATCCTCGATCCCGGACGCGATCGGGACATGATCCGGTCGTTGATCTTGAAAGGGGAACAAGGCGGCTTTCTTCCCATTTATCCGGCCTGGAACAGCTACACCGCCGAGATGGTCGGCGACCACGCGGATGCGGTCATCGCGGATGCGTACATGAAGGGCATCCAGGGGTTCGACATCCAGGAAGCCTACCGGTTGATGCGCAAAAACGCCACTGAGCTGCCGAAGTCTGAAGCCGAGTACCTGGACGGCAAGGGGAGGCGCGGACTGAAGTCGTATCTGAAGTACGGCTACATTCCCCTGGAAGATTCGGTCCCCGATCACTTTCACGATAACGAGCAGGTAACGCGGACGCTCGAATACGCATACGACGACTTTTTGGTGGGCCAGATGGCGGGCGCGCTCGGCAAACAGGCCGATGCTGCGATGTTCGCGCGGCGGGCGCAAAATTACCGGAATGTGATCGATCCAACGATCGGATTTGCGCGCGGCCGCCATGCGGACGGCACTTGGGCCTCACCCTTCGATCCGGCTGGCAAGTACAGCTACATCACCGAGGGGCTGCCATACCAAGACACCTTCTTCGCGCCGCAGGACATGGGCGGCCTCCTTCGTCAGGTCGGCGGCCAAAAGGCATTTGTAGCCAAGCTGGACGGGCTCTTCGCGGGTGGTTACTATGATCAGGGAAATGAGCCAAGCCACCAGATCGCTTACCTTTACGACTACACCAACGCCGCTTGGAAGACGCAGAAGCACGTGCGGCAGATTCTCGACTCCGATTATTTCAACCAGCCCGAGGGTCTGCCGGGCAACGACGACGCTGGCCAGATTTCGGCTTGGTACGTTTTCAGCGCCCTCGGCTTCTACCCGGTAGCTCCGGGCCTGCCGGAGTACCGAATCGGCACTCCACTGTTCAATGAAGCCGCCATCCATCTGCCCAACGGAAAGACATTCCGCATTGTTGCCGCCGGCGCATCTAAAGGCAAACTCTACATCCATTCGGCAACCCTCAACGGAAAACCTCTCAACCGGGATTGGATTTCGCACCAGGAGATCGTCGCCGGCGGCGAGCTGGTCTTCAGGATGTCTTCACAACCGAATCCCAATTGGCCCACAAGATCGAACTGACACGTTGTGGTCTTCTTTAACAACGCTTTTAACGCAAACTCTTACGTAAATTCGCTTGCCGAAGGTTCATCGTGGTGGTCATCGTTATCGACTGTCAAGCCGCATGCTTTTTTCGCCGCGGCTTATTTCCCCGAGAGGCCGTCGGCACAGAGCAACACCCAGGTCGATTCGTGAAAAGAGATTGGCAGAATTCAAGGAGGAAGTGCAAATGTTCCAGAGACTAACATCAAGCCGGGCGCAAAGCGCACCGGAACCACCCAGACGGATTGCGAATAAATGGACGGCGCTGGCTGGCTGGCTCGCCCTGCTGCTGGGTTTGACCCTGGCCGTCGGCCTGCACGCGCAGACCGGCCAGGGCTCCATTACCGGTCGGGTGACGGACTCCAAGGGGGCAGTGATCCAGAACGCCAGCGTGCTGGTTGTCAGTGACGATACCAAGATCGCTCTGAGCACGGTCACCAATGATGCCGGCCTCTACGATGTGCAGTCGCTGAATCCAGGTCAGTACACCGTCACAGTGAGCGATTCAGGCTTCGAAAGCCACAAAGTCACCACGGTAACCGTCAGCGCAGCGCAGACGACAACCGCCGACGTCACGCTGCAGCCAGGAAAATCGACCCAGACAGTCACCGTAACCGCACAGGCGGCGCTACTCAATACCAATTCAGACGTTTCGACGACCATCGATCACCAGATTGTGCAAAACCTGCCCTATCCAGAGGTAGGTGCTCTCGAAGCGGCATTATTGGCTCCCGGCGTGACCACTACCTACCCCGCGACCACCGGTGGAATCTCCCCCGAGGACCCGCAAACTACCACCGCGGCCATCACTCCTGGGTCGAGCCTGACGATCGGAGGCGCACCTCCGGGAACCGTTTCCATCGAGTTGGATGGGTCCGAAATTGTCATGGCCAGTTATCCCCGCGCAGGCATCAACATGTCGGGTCCGCTGGTCTCTGAGATGACCATCCTTTCAACCGGCGTATCGGCCGCTTACGGCAATACGTCCGGCGGCGTGATCGTGGAAACGAGCCGGGCGGGCTCCGCCGAGTATCATGGCATCGCGGCCTGGCGCCATAACGATCCGTTTTTCAACGCATGGCCCCTGGGCTCGACCGCGCCCAGCGACCAGCATGAGAACTTCTTTACTGGCGACGTGGGCGGCCCGGTGATTATCCCCAAGATTTATTCTGGGCGCGGCAAAAACAAGACCTTTTTCTATGGCGGTTTTGAGCCGGCCCGGGCGCGCGTGGCGACAGGCTCCCGCGGCGCATTCAACACCGACGCCGATGTGGCAGGGCAGCTTCACAACACCCTCAACCTGCTCAATAAGACCATCCTCGATACGCAGGGATATGCGGCGGCGCTTGCGGCCCCGCGCATAGGCGGCATTTATACCAACTCCACGGTGAACGGGCAAGGCTTCCCGGACGGGCCGATCGGATCGGCTCCGCCACACGAGGAGACTGGGCCAAGCGGCCTCGACGATGTTTCGGCGGAGCTAGCCAACAATCCTTTCGCGCAATATGTGATGTCGCTGATGCCCACGCCGTCGAACCCAGGGCCTTACGTCGTATTCGACAACCCGCAGGGCACCTACGACTTATCCGGCAACAACGCAAACTATATTCGCGGCGTCACGGACAACGACAATCGCTACTCGATCCGCATCGACCATCAGTTCAACAACAGCAATCAGATATTTTTCCGCTACAGCGTGGAACCCATCACCGGGCCTCGCTTCTATGCGCTGGCCATCAGCAATCCGGCCAACCAGGTTCAGACCGATTCGGATCTGTCGAGGGACTTCGCCACCGGGTACACGCTGGTGCTGTCAAACAATGTGGTCAACGTCTTTCACTACTCGCTGATGCGCTCCATCCAGGATCGAACCCCTCCGCAAAGCGCGCTCACCGAGGATTTTGGAGCAAAGTACGGCTTGACTGCGGCGACGCTCGGCAAGGGCTTCCCCGACCTCGGCGGATTCGGTTTCGCCCCGAACGGAGGAGACGATTCGTACTACGACGATATCGATCAAAACTTCGATATGGGAGATGTTCTCACATGGTCGAAGGGAAGGCATTACTTCCAATTTGGGGGCGACGACCGATGGATTCAGTCCAACCAGTACGACACTTCGTTTGAGTACGGCGGCGACTACAGCTTCAACGCTACTATGACCAACACCACGGGAACATCATCGGGATCGGGAGGGAGCGAACTGGCCACCATCGATCTGGGCGACATTTACTCCTACAAGGCTGCTCCGGTGGAAGTGCCCGGATATTACCGCTGGCGCAACTATGACTTGTTCGCCCTGGATAATTGGCGTATCGCGTCCAGGCTAACGCTCAATATCGGACTGCGCTGGGAAGTGGAGACTCCCCGGACGGAAAAGTTCAACAACCAGGCGATCATGGTTCCTTCCACGATGGCAACCCCTACCAAAGCGGCTTTCTGCTTCTCCGGGAGCTGCGGTTTGGGCAGGGGGCTGTGGCCCACCAACTGGATGGGCTTTGAACCGCGCGTAGGATTCTCGTTTGTCCCCACGCAGAAAACTACGGTGAGCGCCGCCTATGGCATATTCCGGGCGCCGATCACGGGGTACGAGAACACGCCCGATCCGGACTTCAATGTTGCGTCCACCACCATAGGCGATCAGACCGGAGGCACCATCCCGGGTTCTATCGTGAACTACATCACCAACCCCGTGCCAAAGCTGGTTTCGGCCTATACGGCGCTCAATGGCTCCAAGGGGCCGTTCTACAGTTCCAACGGATTCAACCCTGATTATGTGGCCCAGACCGACGCCATGCCCTACATGCAGAGTTGGGATCTCTCGATCCAGTATGAGCCTACGCCGCGCACCCTTCTTCAAACCACCTACCAGGGAAGCAAGGGTACCCACCTTATCGGAGACTTTACCGGCTCTCTGAACGTACCCAGCCTTGCTACGCTGCAGGCAAACGTAGCGGCTGGCGTCAACCTCGGCGGCACCGCAATCGTTCCTGCCGGCGATACCGGCGTCGCCGGCGAGAACGTGCTCCAGGCCCTGAACCCTTACCCCGGCTTCGCCAACGAGTCGATACCCCAGATCTATCCGCGCACCGGCGTCTCGTCCTATAACTCGTTTTCCGCAAACGTCGTTCATCGCTACGGGGAAGGCTTGTCGATGATTGCTTATTACACCTGGAGCAAGTCGATGGATGACGTTCCGAACGTCACCGCTGGAGATGCCGGCAATGTACTCGTCGACCTGCCCCAGAATCCGCAAAACAACGCCGGCGAGTGGTCGGTCTCTGCGTACGACGTCCCGAGCATACTGAAAGGCGGCTATGTATACCTGCTTCCGTTTGGCACGGGACAACGTTTCCACACGGGCAACCGGATACTGAACGAAGTCATGGGAAATTTCTCAACCTCCGGGATAACCACGTGGCAATCCGGGTTTCCATCGTCTGCAACGATGAACGTCGCAGGCACCTTCACCTCCTTTACTCCAAAAGGATTAAACCCGACTCCTATCGGCATCGAGCCGGGCGTCACCTCTCCGGTTTGCAATCCAAGCGGGACCACTACGTACTGCGCCGGCAGTGCGCTCCCCACAGGCTATGTGCTCCGGCCTAATATCGTTCCCGGCCAGCCTCTGATCAACTCCAATTGGAAGAAGAATCCATTCGGACTAGGCGGGCAGGCGCTTACTCCTTACCTGAACATGGCCGCATTTGCTCCGCCGGGCGCATTGGGAGCCCCGTTGCTTGGCGATGCCCCGCGCACGCTGCCCGGTGCCAGGGGCCCGCGCACGCTCTACTTCGACATGGCCGCCACCAAGGGGGTCGATATCAAGGAACGCTACAAATTGGACCTCACGCTTTCGGCCTTCGATGTCTTCAATCATCCGATGTTCATAGGCAGCACGACCACCACATATGTGTCTTCACAGACAAACGTGGTCTCAGGCCCAACCGCGCCGAGCATCACTTACATCCTGGATTCCTCCTCCTTCTCACACGTTCAGGGAGGCAGGTCGCGCGTCCTGCTGCTGGGAGCCGATTTTATCTTCTAGACGGCTAGCTAGCTCGTTAAATTCACAATATATCCAGACGGAGCGGCAACATTGCTGCGCTCCGTCTGGAGTGCATATTCTACGCGGAGAAAAAATGAATAGAAGACAGATGATGATGCTGACCGCGGCCATGGCCTCGGGCACGGCAGCGGTTGCGGGCGCGTCTCGGCGTCACGGCGAGCAGGACAACGGCGCGCTCTCGCTCTTCGATCCCATGCAGTTCGGCGCCAAAGGCGACGGCAAAGCGCTCGACTCGACCGCCATCAACGCAGCCATCGACGCCTGCAACCGCGCCGGAGGCGGACTCGTCTATCTCCGCCCCGGCGTCTACCGCTCCGGCACCGTAATTCTCAAGAGCAACGTCACCTTATATGTTGAGGCCGGAGCCACGATTCTGGGTAGTCTCGACCTGAACGATTACACGGCGATGCCGGGCCCGCCCGTCAACGGCGACGCCAACCAGAAGCACCTCATCTTCGCCAGGGGCGCCGAAAACGTAACCCTCGCCGGTCCCGGGCGCATCGATGGTCAGGGGCAAAATTTCTGGGAGCCCTCCGGCCGTCCGCCCTTGCCGCCTGAAGACCAATGGGCCGACGTCATCGCTCATGAAATGAAGAAGAAGCCGACCGGCCGCCCCAGCCCCATGCTCGAATTCGTCGAGTGCCGCTGGCTGCGCATTGAAGACCTGCGCATCGAGAACTCGCCCGGATGGACGATGCGTCCCTACAATTGCGACAACGTCTACATCAGCGGCATCGCCGTCAAGAATCCCATCTTCGGATCCAACACCGACGGCATGGACATTACCGGAAGTCAAAATGTCTTTGTCTCCAACTGCACCATCGACACCGGCGACGATGCCATCTGCATCAAAAGCGAAGCCCCGTACGGCGGCGAGCCGCGCGTCACTAAGAATATTGTCGTCACCAACTGCGTCCTCACCACTTGCTGCAACGGATTCAAACTGGGCACCGCCACCGAAGGTGGTTTTGAAAACATCACTTTTTCCAATTCAGTAATCTACAACAACGACGTCCCCTTCAAGAACCGCGTCATCTCCGGCGTTGCTCTGGAGGTTGTCGACGGCGGCTGGATCGATGGCGTCGTGGTTACCGGAATCCAGATGCAGCGCACGCGCACGCCCGTCTTCATACGCTTCGGCAATCGGAAGCGGCCGTTTGATTTTCCCCAGCAGGGCATCCGTGGCGTCAGCATCGAAAACATCCACTCTTCCGATGCCTTGCTGGCCAGCTCCATCACCGGCCTGCCCGGCATGGAAGTGCAGGACGTCACGCTCTCCAACATCCGCGTCGAGAACGTCCTGCCCTGCCTGCCGCAATGGGTCGGCATCTCCGTCCCGGAAGAACCCAAGAAGTATCCTGAAGCGCGCATGTTCGGCATGTTGCCGGCCTCGGGGCTCTACGCCCGCCACGTGCGCGGTCTGCGCTTGCACGACGTTTCGTTCAGCGCAACCGAAGGAGAGGCTCGTCCCACGGTCATGTTCGACGATGTAATCGGCGCGCGTGTATCCGGTTTCGCAACTACATCCATAAGCGGCGCCACGCCCGTTGTGCAGTTGACGCATACCAAAGACATATGGATATCGGATTCTGCAGCGCCTCCCGGAACAGGTACATTTCTCGGCGTAGAAGGCGCCGGCTCCGGCAACATCCTGCTCTCCGGCAATGATCTGCGCCTTGCGCGCACGCCATTCCAGGTGGTCGGCGACGTATCGCCAAAGGCGGTGACAATGGTTGGGAATGTCTCCGCCGAAATTGCGTAGAAACCGCGGACGCTCGCTGGCGTCTACAATCGGAGACTTTCAAGTGATATGCAAAGCGGTAAGGATAGTGATTTGGATCGGTGCGCTGGGAGCGTGCTCAGTTCCCGTTTTTGCGCAGAGTACCTTACCGAAGCTCGGTAGTCAGATTGGCTCGGAGATGACCAGTGAGCAACGCCAGGAGCGCGACGCCGTCATCGCAGGCATGCTGGACAAGCAGATGATCCATCTCGGCGATGAACTGAAGAGGAACCCCAACAACGTCACCACCCGCGACCTCGCCAATGGCGCGTTCTTCTATCTGGAGCGCGGAGGCTCGCCGGCTATTGCGGAGGCGCTTCTGCGCAAGCTCTTTGCTACCCAGAGCATGAATCCAGACGCCAAAGACTACGGTTACATTCCCTGGAAGATCTACGACCCCGGGATGCGCGACGCCAATTCTATCGACTTCGCCATGCAAGCGATGGGAGCTATATTCCTCGGCTACGGAGACAGACTCTCAGACGGTTTCAAAAACGAGGCAAAGCCGCATCTCCAGGCCGCCCTGGTCGCGCTTGAGAGACATCGTGTGCAGGTGAGCTATACCAACATCTACCTGATGAACACGTTCGCAGCGCTAACTTTGGGCCAGTGTCTGAACGACCAGCCGGCGATTGAGTACGGCCGCCAGCGGTGGGCCAACTGGCGCGAGTACACCGCGCAGAACGGAATCCACGAGTTTGATAGTCCTACGTACTACGGCGTCGATCTTGCCGATCTGACGCTTGCCTACCGCTATGTCGCCGATGCGGGAATTCACAATCAGATAGCGGCCGTGCTGGATTACTATTTCAAAGACATCGCGAATAACTTCCATCTTCCGTCCGAGCGCCTGGCCGGTCCCCATAGCCGCGATTATGACTTTCTCAGAGGCTTGGGAGGTGTTGAGGTTACCCTTTTTTGCGAGGGAGTTCTCGACGATCCGCAGGAACTGACTGAGGTCAGCCTGGAGAAAGCCGCCGTCATCGACAATGACCGGCCGGACGGCTATCACCCGTCCCCCGCGATTCTCCGCCAGATGGAGGCCTTCAATCGCGTCGTTCAGCAGCGCTGGGATGAAAACACTGGCCGCTACCGTTATGCTTACTTCACGCCGGAATATGCGATGGGTTCGACTGACGGAGCGTATGACGCGCAGGATAAGGTCTTCACCGCCGACTATGGTGCAACCCGCGGCGTCATCACCACCAGCGTCGTCGTCGATACATTCGACGAGCCCTACGGGCTCGTCAAGCAACTCGACCACGGCGGACACTCCAAGCCCGTGCATCTGCCCGCCAATCTCTCCTCCGTGCAGGATAAGAACACCGCATTGTTGGTCTACGACCTCGATCCGGAACGCGACAATTCCGGTCGACCATTCGCCACAGACCTTTTGCTGCCATCCACCGCCAATGACATCCTGCTTGACGGCAACCCCGTCGTGATCTCCAACAAGATGGATCTCCCAGCGCACATCGGTTCGGTCATCGCCGTCCGGCAGGACGACGCTTGCCTCGCGGCATCCATCTGGCATATCGACACGCTGCAGCAGACGCCTCCCTCGCTGCACCTCAAGGCCGACAAAACTGGGCTGGGGCATGGAGCATTTCGCCTGGTCATCTATCATGGCGAGTTTGCCAGCGGCAAAGGCGCTGCCGAACATCTGCACGTGGCCATTCTGGTTCGCATGGACAAATGCTCTGACGCCAAAGATCTGCGCTCTCTCGCCGAGAGCTTGCAGAACGCCACCGTAGCTGCTGTGCCAGGCTTGGAGACTTGGACAGCAACTGTAAAGTCAAACATGTTTAATCTCTCACTCACCGAGGACACAAACACTCGGTTGCCTTCCTCGCGCACCGTGAATGGCCAGGAAATGCCTACGCCGGTTTTCGCTGTCAATGATACGACCGTTACCTTCTAGCTCATCTTCTCCAGTTTGGGATTGTCGAATACCCTATCCAAACCGGAGTCCACGCTTGCGCGATCACACATTTCCGTTTCCTTAAACGATTCCGCTCCAAATGCTACAACCCGCTGATTCGCGCCTGCCTTGAAATTGTGTGTCTTTTACCGGAAAGGACCTCTGCCGTGACCCCGTGGAATCGCCATGCTTTTCTCACCAGCTCGCTTTTCGCCGGCCTGTTCCTCTGCCTGCCGGTTGCCGCTGCCACCGCCCAGCAGCCGCGCATGTCCCACGCGCGAGCCGTTGCCCGTGCCCGCCAACTTGTGGCCAAAATGACGCTCGATGAAAAAATCGCCGAGCTGCATGGCATTCACGATCCCCAAAATTATCGCGTTGTGCCCGGCATCCCACGCCTCGGCATTCCCGCGCTGCACATGACCAACGGGCCCGCCGGCGTAGGCCCAGGCGGCCCTGGCCCACAGAAGCAGGCCACAGCCTGGTCCGCGCCCATCGCCCTCGCCGCCAGTTGGGATCCCGATCTCTCCCGCACCTACGGCAAGCTGGCCGCAGAGGAATCGCTCGCCCTGGGCAGCCAGCTCTTCGAGTCGCCCGACGTCAACATCGCCCGCGTGCCTCAGGACGGACGCGTCTTCGAAAGCTACGGCGAAGACCCTTATCTCGACGCACGCATCGCGGTCGCCAACATTGAGGGTATCCAGAGCGCCGGTGCCCTCGCCAATGTGAAGCACTACGACGCCAATAATCAGGAAGCTGACCGCCACGACGTTAACGAGATCGTCGGCGAGCGAGCCCTGCGTGAAATCTACCTGCCCGCATTCGAAGCTTCCATCAAGGAAGCGCATTCCGCATCGCTCATGTGCGCCTATCCCAAGCTGAACGGAACCTTCAACTGCGAGAACGCCCCCATGCTCGACGGCATTCTCAAGAAGGAGTGGGGCTTTGAGGGCTTTGTGGTCTCCGACTGGGGCGCCACGCACAGCACGGTGGCCAGCGCGCTCGCCGGCCTCGATGTAGAGATGCCCACCGGCATCTACTGGGGCGACAAGCTGCGCGAAGCCGTCCAGTCCGGTCAGGTTCCCATGTCGGTCATCGACGACAAGCTGGTGCGCCGCTTCTCCGTGATGATGGAATTGGGCCTTTTCGGCCCGCAGCCCGCGCCCAAACCAATTCCCGCATTCGAGCATGGTACCGTCGCACGCGATATTGCCGAGCAGTCCATGGTGCTGCTCAAGAACGACGGCAACCTGCTGCCCCTGGACCGTAAAAAGACCGGCGCCATCGCGCTCATCGGCCCCTGGGCTGTGCGTCCCAGCACGGGCGGCGGCGGCAGCTCCCACGTCATTCCGCTTTACACCATCACGCCTTATGACGGCCTGAGCGCTGCGATCGAGTCCCGTGCGACGGTGTTAGATGGCCACGATGTGGACGCCGCGGTTAACGCAGCCAAGCACGCGCGGATCGCCATCGTCATGGTCGGCGATCAGGACTCCGAAGGGCACGACCAGAGCCTCGATCTGCCCGAAGACCAGAACCAGCTCGTGGCCGCCGTCGCCAAGGCCAACCCCCGGACTATCGTGGTCGTCAAATCCGGCTCCGCTATTCTCATGCCGTGGATTGATAGTGTCCCCGCGGTGCTTGAAGCCTGGTATCCGGGCGAAGAGGACGGCGCAGCCGTGGCCGCGGTCCTGCTCGGCGACGTCAGCCCCTCCGGCAAGCTGCCGCTTACCTTCCCGCGCGGCGTGGACCAGACGCTCGCAGCCAATCCCGAACAGTATCCCGGCGTCGACGGCACGGTCCATTACAGTGAAGGCATCGAGGTGGGCTACCGCGCCTATGCTGCGCAAAATGTCACACCGCAGTTCCCCTTCGGTTTCGGCCTTTCTTACACGCAGTTCAAATTCGATGGCCTGCGCGTCAAGCGGCAAGCCGGCGCCAACGCCACCGTCAGCTTTACCGTTACTAACACCGGGCCGCGTGGCGGGGCTGAGGTTGCGCAACTTTACCTCAGCTTTCCGCCCATCGCCGAAGGCAATGAGCCGCCCATCCAGCTCAAAGGATTCCACAAAGTAACGCTCAAGCCTGGCGAATCGAAGACAGTCGAGCTCGAGCTCAATCCGCGCTCATTTTCTTATTGGTCAGAGAAAACCCACACCTGGCAGATCGCGCCCGGTGAATTTGAAATTATGGTGGGAGATTCCTCGGCCGACACGCAGCTAAAGCTAAAGGCCAGCCTCACGATCAAATAGTTTTAGAGGGAGAAACAGCCGAGTATCGACTCCTGGTCCCCGGCAACAGGTAAAGTGAAGACCAGTTCCCGGGGGCCAGGAAAATCGTCATTAAGTTGACTCTTCATATAACAGCAAATCACCGTTACGCAGATGTTTTCCTATACTAGGGCGGCTGTTTCGGACCAGATTCTGGTCCGTAACGTCAATTAACCTGAAGTTCCAGCGCATTTGAAATGAACCTTGAAGGCTAGAGCCCTGCATTTGCAGGGTTCTAGCCTTTTTCATGCTGTTTATTCAAATGCTAAATGTAGCCATGTATTTTTATGATAATGATTAACTTGGCGTGGTTGATATGTCATGATGTGGCCATGCATATCGATGGCGTCCCGAACCGCCGTTCGCGGCCCACCTACCTGCTCCGTGAGTCCTATCGTGAAGGCAAAAAGGTCCGCAAACGAACGCTGGCTAATCTCTCCGCACTCTCTGACGAGCAGATCGCGTCGATTCGTGCGGTGCTGTCTGGACAGAGCATGCGGCCCGTCGAGCAGCTCTGGGAGACGATTCGTTCACGCTCTCATGGGGCGGTGCAGGCGGTGCGTGTAGCCATGCAGAGACTGGGTTTCGAGTCTTTGCTTGCCTCACGACCGAGCGCTGAACGCGATGCGGTGTGTGCGTTGGTGGCCGCGCGGATCTTATCCCCGCACACCAAGCTGGCCACCACGCGCTGGTGGCACACGACGACTCTGCCCGAGGAGTTTGGCGTCACCGAGGCGGATGAGAACGATTTGTACGCGGCGATGGACTGGTTGCTCGAGCGCCAGCCGGCCATTGAGAAGAAGCTTGCGGCTCGCCACCTCCGCGATGGAGGTATGGCACTTTATGACTTGAGCTCGAGTTACTTCGAAGGTCGTTGTTGCCCGTTGGCTAAGATCGGCTACAGCCGCGATGGCAAGCGCAATACCCTGCAAGTGAACTACGGACTGTTGACCAATCGTGCCGGCTGCCCGGTGGCCATCTCGGTATACGAGGGCAACACAGCCGATGCGAGCACACTGTCGGATCAAGTCCAGCAACTGCGCGAGAACTTTGGCCTCCAGAGGCTGGTACTGGTTGGAGATCGGGGGATGATCTCCCATAAGGCGATCGAGGGTTTGCGCACGCTGGAGGGACGGGCCTGGATCACGGCACTGAAGAGTTCGCAGATCCGTGCGCTGGTGCAGGGCGGTGCCCTGCAACTGGGCCTGTTCGATGAGCGCAATCTGTTCGAATTCGTCCATCCGGATTATCCCGGTGAGCGGCTGATGGCCTGTCGTAATGCCGATCTGGGATGCTTGCGGGCCCACAAGCGCGAGGCATTACTGGTCGCCACCGAGCGGGAACTGGAGAAGATCCGCATCCGCGTCGAGAATGGAACACTTCACGGTCAGGACAAGATCGGAATCCGTGTCGGTGCGGTGGTGAACAAGCACAAGGTGGCCAAACTGATCGCCCTCACCATCGAAGACGGCCGCTTCGCGTTTCATCGACTCAGCGAGCAAATTGCCGCCGAAGCCGCGCTCGATGGCATCTACATCATCCGCACCAGCGTGCCCCAAAAACAAATGGACTCTGCCGAGGCGGTGCGCAGCTACAAGGCTCTTGCCCAAGTCGAACGGGCGTTCCGCTCCATGAAAACGCTCGACCTGCATATCCGCCCCATCCACCATTGGCTGGAGACGCGAGTCCGTGCACACATCTTGCTATGCATGTTGGCCTACTATGTCGAGTGGCACATGCGCGAAGCCTGGCGTGCACTGCTGTTTGCTGATGAAGATCTGAAACCCAAGACGCAACGCGACCCAGTGGCACCCGCGAAGCGCTCCGTTGCGGCATTGCAGAAAGCCGCAACCCATACTTTGGAGGACGGTTCCTCAGCCCATAGCTTTCGCACTCTGCTGCAAGAGTTATCAACGATCGTCCGTAATACCTGTCAGCCGTCCTCCGACCTAACACCCGCCTTGACCTTCCAAATGACGACCACGCCGAACCCTACCCAGCTGCGAGCGATTCAGATGTTGCAAGCAATCACGGTGTAGACACTCACACGACAGCACAGAATTGCTCAAAGTCTTTGAGCACAAAGAAATACCGTCATCGCGGATCAGAACTTCAGATTAACTGCAAGACCAGGTAGGGAAAACGTATTTCCCCGTCGATTCGCAGTCACCAAGTCGGAGTAGAACTCGCGGGCTGAAAAACATGATCTGAGATGTCCTCCCCGGAACCGGGTGGGGGGGCAGAGCCGGGAGAGCAATTTCCGGCTGAACGGATCTCTTCAGAGCCAATCCAGGCGCCGCAAAGAGGGCAGGAGGAAGACCGCGGGCCGGTTGAGGGGCTGAGCAAACGGTGCGTGGGTCCGGGTGTGGTGCTACGTAATAGTAGTGAGACGCCGCTCCGAGGCCCTTCGGGGCGGAGGGCGGCGGCGTCAGAGGGAGAAACCAGCAGAGTATCGCTCGTCGCTACCCGGCAACAGGTAAAAGGGGAAGGTCTATGTTCCCGGCCAGGAAAGAGCGTCATAAATTAACTCTTCATACAACAGCAAATCACCGTTACGCAGATGTTGACCTATACTAGGGCGGCTCATCCAGACCGGATTCGAGTGCGTAACGCTGCGTAAGTTACAAGGCTACGTAGGGAAAAAGCATTTCCCCGTCGATTCGCAGTCACGAAGTCGGAGTAGAACTCTCCCCCTGAAAAAACATGGTCTGAGGTGTCCTTTCCCGGAGCCGGGTAGGAAACAGAGCCGGGGAGCCATTTCCGGCGGAACGGAACTCTTAAGAGCACATACAGACACAGCAAAGCAGGCGCCAGAGAGACGACAGCAGGAAGACCGCGGGCCGGCCGGGGGGCTGTGGAAAGTGCGTGGGTCTGGCTCGCGTCCGCGCGCGAGTGTGTTGGGCTCGGCAGGACAGAGAGACCTGGTCTTCCGTCACGCCATAGGTGGCCAGTACCGAGTCATCGAGACGGTAAAAGGTAAGCACCTTGGGACTCTGCGTCTTGTCGACCAACCAGGTGCCGAACTGGCCGTCATGCACGTCGGTCAGCAGGCTCCAGAAGGGATCGAGTCCTGTGAGGCCAGTGTGTTCGGCAGGGCATTGACTGCGGACTGGATGGCCAGCACGACGGTCGACGTACTGGGGTTGATCGTCTGCAGGTCGGTGATGTGAGCGACGGTGGCGTCCTTGGCCACGGTGGAGTTGAGTGCCACGAGTGAGGCGAGGGCCACCGGGCCGGTGATGTTGGTGTCGCCCAGACGGATCCGCTCGAGGAACTTGCCGTTGAAGGTATTGCCGTCGGCGGCGTAGGAGACAACGGCGAGATAGTCGCCGTTCGTGAGGCTCGCGGTGTTCCAGGCGTAGCTGTAGACCAGAGTGGTGCCTGTGACCAGTGTCATGGCCTGGGCGCTGACAACTGGTGTTCCGGTGCTGAGCTGGATGACCGTGACCAGTGGCGGAGTCGTCACATTGGGTGTGGTTCCGTTGGTCTCTGAGAGTGCGAAGAGAAGGGTATAGGTATCGCCTGGATAGATCACTAAGTCACCGGGAGAGGAAAGAGCGGTTGATTTTGGTTCGCGCTCCTCTTGAGTACATACTCATCCTGTAGTCGAATCCAATAGCGCGCCGGTTTCCCTTGACAGAGCGCGCTTGTCAGGAGTATTGAGTATATGAGTATCATGTTTTCGGTTTGTAAACCCTCAACATCCACCCTCGACAGCTGCCGCGCCGCTTGGCGCGCGCTCTTCGGCAGCATGGTCCAGGACCGCCGCGAGTCGATCTATCGTTCAGTTGAAGACTCGGCCCGTCTCGCCGGCATAGAGTTCTCCGAGTGGGCGGCGATCGAAGCCGGCCACATCCCGGCTGATCCGGCGAAGCTGCGCTCGATGGCCGCCGCCCTCGAGATCCGCTTCGACCAGATGGCAATGCTGGTCCACCTCTGCCAGGCTGCTTGGGCCGAATAGCCCCAGATACTCATAACCAGATATGCTCACTTCCAGAAGAGAGGAGGTGAGCAAGATCGGGAAAGCCAAAGAACAACAACCACCGGTGAAACGCATGAATCTGAATGTCCCCGTCGAACTGCACAACAGCTTCAAGTCCATCACCGCCGCTCAGGGCCAGGACATGACCACCATTTTGCTGCAGTTTATCCAGGAGTACGTCGACAAGCACACCATGAAGAAGGGGCGGCGCAAGTGAAGCGCGCCGCTCTCTACATGCGGGTCTCGACAGTCGATCAGCACCCCGAGACTCAGCTTCATGACCTGCGCCAGATGGCCGCTCAGCGCGGCTATGAGATCGTCGCCGAGTACACCGACCGCATCTCCGGCGCTAAGGCGCGCCGGCCAGGCCTCGGCGAACTGATGCGCGACGCCCGCCGCGGCCGCTTCGATGTGGTGCTGGTCTGGGCCTCGGACCGCATCGCCCGCTCAACCAGACACTTCCTAGAGGTTCTGGACGAGCTGAACCGCCTCAACATCGAGTTCGTCAGTTTCCGCGAGCAGATCGACACCGGCGGCCCGCTGGGCCGGGCCATCGTGGTCATCATCGGGGCCATCGCTGAACTCGAGCGCAATTTGATCATCGAGCGGGTGCGCGCCGGCATGCGGCGCGCCCGCCTCGAGGGCAGGCACATCGGCCGCCGGCCGCTCGAACTCGACCACACCTCCATCCTCCTGGACCGCCAACGTGGACACAGCCTCAGCCAGCTGGCCCGCGCTTACCGCGTCTCCCGGACCACCATCCATCGCGTGCTCCGTGAGCACGCCTCAACTCTCCAGGAGAACGTAGCGTGAATAAATGCTCGGCTGTTCCTTTTGCTCTCGGGGCGGCCTTCGCTGCCCTGCTCTGCCTTGCCCGCCGCCGTCACCCCGAACAGGTCAGCGACGCTGACGTCCAAAAGCAGCTGCGCCAGATCCACAATGACCTGTTCGTCCAGCGCCGCCTCTCGATCCACACCCAGAGTGTGCTCAACGACGCCCATCGCCTCATCCACGGTGTTACAAAAAGCCTCGAAAAACAGCCCTCCTAAACCACACAAAATCAATGGCCGGATCTACTCGATCCGGCCGTTCCATAAGGTGTGGGTTAGGGAACAAACTCTCAGAGGCCCCGGATGCTCGGCTCACTTCCCAGTGACGGCGATTGCCGTTACTGGCCCAACCTCTGTTTTCTTGCGATGGTGATATTTGCAATGCGCAGCGCCGCCTGCCGCCATTCGGGGTGTCAAGCAGCGATTGAAAGGCGTGTTCACAGAATGCTCGTTCAATATAAGAACCAGGGCTAGACGATATTTCTGGACAGCGAACCGGGACATTACGCTAAACTAACGCATCCGACAATGTCCACTGTTGAGGAAGTCCTATCTCTGACGGATCCGGGCGACGACATGCAGAGGCGCTTACGTTACCAGGCGTCCTATGGTGCATTACTCTGCCTTGACCTTTTGGTTGACACGCAGGATGGGCCAATCGCAATATTTTGTGAGCACCATGAAGACTTCTTAGTTAAGACGACGATTGGGAAATATGTTGGAGTCCAGGTAAAGACCCGCCTCCCGGGCGAGGGCCCGTTCAAGACCGGCGACGAGCCGGTCAAGAGTGCACTCAGCCGATTCGTAGAGTTGGACATCCAGTACCCAAACCAGTTTGTCAGCTTTGTACTGGTCGCCAACTGTGATTTTTACGACGCAGGCGAGTCGGAGACAAACCTCGTTTTTGCTCTAGAACTTATACGATCGAAGCCAAACAAGTCCTTTAGCGGAACAATGAAGGTTGTACTTGACGAGATCAGAAAAGCTCACAAGTGTAAGAAGCAAGTTGTACTCGATGCGCTCAAGAAGGTGAGGCTCGACGGCAAAGTTCCCAAGTTCGAAGACATGACTGCATCTTTGATCTCAAAGACGGCACAAATGAGACCGGAGATTATCGAATACAGAGCGGTCGAGGCTTGCGTCAATGCTCTCATCGAGAGGGTCTTGAACGCCTCGGCGCTCACTTGTGACCAGCCCATTCGCTCCCACTTCGTTTTTGCATCATCCCCAACGGATGCCGCAGCGCTTGCTGTGATTTCTCACAAGAAAATTGTCGCTAGTGATGTTCTCAGCTTGGTCAGCCAAACATTTTCGCCCCTTTTGATGCCACCGTCAAAAGGTAATTTGGTAATCATCAACACTCCGACCGGCCACCACATCATGGAGAAAAAGATGGCAGCTGGGGCAATCTCGGCTCCCAGCATAAGCGCGGCAAAGGACCAGCAGACTTCTGCGGAGTATGTATTGCAGGAATGGATTGCCAGGTACGGACCTGAGACGGCTTCGCAACGACGAAATCAAGTAAATCTTTTGGTTGACACACGCTGCGCGGAGGCCTTCGATAACACTCGGTCGACCGAGATGCCATTCGGCCCCCAGATGCTTAATGAAGTAAGAACCGCTATGAAATCGCTCGTTCTCCAAAAAGACCTGGTCTTTGACCTGAAATACGAACAGTTGCTCGGCTTTGTCAGTTTGTCTACCCAAGCTTGCCGAACTTGGTGGACCGACCCCTTCTCACTGGAGGACACAGATGCCACTGTTTGAATCCACTGTAGTGTTGGAAACCAGCGACGCCTTTCATATGAGTAGGCTGCTTCTCTTGATAGATATGTTTTCCGGTCAGGATCACACTGGCTCGGTTCAGGGGATCACAAAGCTTGCGAAGCTGGACTTCCTACTCCGATACCCAGGAAACCTAGAGCGGGCGCTGGTCGCCAAAGGCGTGAAGAAAGAGTTGGCGGCCGTTAAGGATTTCGAAAGACACAATGTCGAGTCAACCATGGTGCGCTTCCGATATGGACCGTGGGACTTCCGATACAGGCGGTTTCTCAATCTCCTAGTCGCGAGGGGGCTCATTCATCTGCATGTTTCAGGAAGAACGGTACACGTCAGCGCGACCGCGCAAGGACACAGCATCGCAACTAGTCTCTCGCACGCTGAAGAGTTTGACGAACTGCGTAGTCGTATTCGACTGCTGAAGACGCATTTCGATGTGGGCGGCACCACACTAATGAAATTCATCTACGATACGTTTCCAGAATTGACCAACCTCCGCTACGGGATGCCGATCGATGAGATTTAAGCTCAACAAGCTCACCCTCCAATTTCAGCGTTCTACGGAGCTGATCGACCTGACGGCTGCCATTACATTCTTCCACGGGAAAATCTCTTCCGGAAAGAGCACGATTCTTCATCTAGTGGATGCCTGCCTAGGGGGAAAGCTTCCCCGAAATACGGCAATCTTGCAGGAGTTTGTGTCCGCCAGACTCGACGTCGAAATCGGAGAGTACTCTGTAATATTTGAGCGGCTCGCAGGTAGCAACCAAGTCCAAGTCTCATGGCTCGATAAGGACGAGAATGGGGCTTCAGTGCTCGCTCCCATTGAGAATTCAGACAATCCGATCTGGAAGGAAAACATCTTTGGCCTCAGCGACCTCATATTCGATCTCGCCGGGGTCGGACCAATGAAAGTCAGACGAAATAAGAGCGACCCAGACGCACCGCTGATTCCCCTCAGCTTCAGAGATGTAATGTGGTACTGCTACTTGGACCAGGACGAACTTGATTCGACCTTCTTCCATCTCGAATCTGATGACCCCAGGATGCCGAAAAGTCGAGACGTCATGCGCTTCATTATGGGTTATTACACAGAGCGCCTGAACGAGCTAGAACGGTCCTTAGCCTTCGAAGCTGAGGAGGCGAGGACGAAGCGCGAGTCGGCAGAGCGTCTTCGGCGCTTCCTGGGCGAGCTGGGATACGAGTCAGCCCTCGAAATTGCCGCGGCGATCGAGGTGACTCAAATCCAGATCTATACCGGCGAAGAGGGGCTCCGACAGCTGAGGGAGACTCACGAAACGGCAACACATTTCACCGATGACCTCAAGCGACAACTGCGAGAGCTATCACGGGAAATTGATCAAATGGAATCCGCCCAGGCGAACCTCGATGACTTCATCGCCAAAGAGAAGGGCTTGAGAGCGGAGATCCTATCAACCAAGTTTCGACTGAAGCGTTTGGGGACAGCAACGTCAATCTTGAGCGACGTGGAATTCTCTAGCTGTCCCCGATGTGGCACAGTGCTCGCGGATCTGCAACGCCAGGCAGACGAATGCGTTCTTTGCGGAGCACCCGAGTCAGCTAACAAACGTGTTCCCGCCGCCGCCGCCTCGCCGGATCAGACGGACCTCGATGCTCGACTCGTCGAAATCGAGCAGTCGATATCGATTAGGACCAAAGAGCGAGCAAGGCAGGACCGGGCCCTCGAGCGAGCAATCGACCAGAAAACCCTGCTCGACGACCGTTTGAATAACGAACTTCGCACTTATGATTCTGCATTTCTGTCCCAGGCTCGTGCTCTCGAACGACAGATCGCAACTCTACAGCAGGAACTCGTTGGTCTAAAGCGCGACGCGCGTATTCCTCAAGCGCTGAGGCAAATGGAGACTGAAGCTGATATTCACTCTTTGAAGGCTTCGGAATTCAGGAGAAGCATTGTCGAGGAGAAGGCAAAGCTAGCTGGGCAAAGCAGCCTAATCGAGACGCTTGAGGGGTATTTCTATGAAGCGCTGCGCGAAGCTGGCTTTCCGTCGCTTGTCCCAGGCGATACTGTCTTCATCGATCGTCGCAGTTGGCTTGCCTATATTCGGCCGGGCGATGATGATGCGCTTCAGTACGATTTCCAGGGAGCGGGTTCCGGCGGAAAGAAGACCCTCTTCAACGTTTGCTATGCGGTTGCGTTGCACCGTTTAGCAGAGGAGTTCAATCTTCCGTTACCGACATTTCTGATGATCGATTCTCCGATGAAGAATATCGGCAATGACGTCAACAAAGACATCTTCCTCGCTCTTTATCGCTACATTTATTCGTTGGCCGCTGACAGCCTCGCGGAAACACAGCTGGTCATCGCGGACACGGACATTGCTGCGCCGTCTGCGGGAGCGAGTTTCAAAGCTCGATTGATGAACGCTGGCGATCCAGAGCATCCGCCGCTGATCCCCTACTATTCAGGGCATTGAGCATTCTCTCGGCTGTCGGCATTCTGTCTCGTCGGGAGCGAGTGTTCAGTAACGGCAATCGCCGTCACTGGGAAGTGAGCCGAGCATCCGGGGCCTCTGAGAGTTTGTTCCCTAACCCACACCTTATGGAAGGGCCGGATCGAGTAGATCCGGCCCTTGATTTTGTGTGGTTTAGGAGGGCTGTTTTTCGAGGCTTTTTGTAACACCGTGGATGAGGCGATGGGCGTCGTTGAGCACACGCTGGGTGTGGACCGAGAGGCGGCGCTGGACGAACAGGTCATTGTGGATCTGGCGCAGCTGCTTTTGGACGTCAGCGTCGCTGACCTGTTCGGGGTGACGGCGGCGGGCAAGGCAGAGCAGGGCAGCGAAGGCCGCCCCGAGAGCAAAAGGAACAGCCGAGCATTTATTCACGCTACATTCTCCTGGAGAGTTGAGGCGTGCTCACGGAGCACGCGATGGATGGTGGTCCGGGAGACGCGGTAAGCGCGGGCCAGCTGGCTGAGGCTGTGTCCACGTTGGCGGTCCAGGAGGATGGAGGTGTGGTCGAGTTCGAGCGGCCGGCGGCCGATGTGCCTGCCCTCGAGGCGGGCGCGCCGCATGCCGGCGCGCACCCGCTCGATGATCAAATTGCGCTCGAGTTCAGCGATGGCCCCGATGATGACCACGATGGCCCGGCCCAGCGGGCCGCCGGTGTCGATCTGCTCGCGGAAACTGACGAACTCGATGTTGAGGCGGTTCAGCTCGTCCAGAACCTCTAAGAAGTGTCTGGTTGAGCGGGCGATACGGTCCGAGGCCCAGACCAGCACCACATCGAAGCGGCCGCGGCGGGCGTCGCGCATCAGTTCGCCAAGGCCTGGCCGGCGCGCCTTAGCGCCGGAGATGCGGTCGGTGTACTCGGCGACGATCTCATAGCCGCGCTGAGCGGCCATCTGGCGCAGGTCATGAAGCTGAGTCTCGGGATGCTGATCGACTGTCGAGACCCGCATGTAGAGGGCGGCGCGCTTCACTTGCGCCGCCCCTTCTTCATGGTGTGCTTGTCGACGTACTCCTGGATAAACTGCAGCAAAATGGTGGTCATGTCCTGGCCCTGAGCGGCGGTGATGGACTTGAAGCTGTTGTGCAGTTCGACGGGGACATTCAGATTCATGCGTTTCACCGGTGGTTGTTGTTCTTTGGCTTTCCCGATCTTGCTCACCTCCTCTCTTCTGGAAGTGAGCATATCTGGTTATGAGTATCCGGGGCTATTCGGCCCAAGCAGCCTGGCAGAGGTGGACCAGCATTGCCATCTGGTCGAAGCGGATCTCGAGGGCGGCGGCCATCGAGCGCAGCTTCGCCGGATCAGCCGGGATGTGGCCGGCTTCGATCGCCGCCCACTCGGAGAACTCTATGCCGGCGAGACGGGCCGAGTCTTCAACTGAACGATAGATCGACTCGCGGCGGTCCTGGACCATGCTGCCGAAGAGCGCGCGCCAAGCGGCGCGGCGGCTGTCGAGGGTGGATGTTGAGGGTTTACGAACCGAAAACATGATACTCATATACTCAATACTCCTGACAAGCGCGCTCTGTCAAGGGAAACCGGCGCGCTATGGAATTCGACTACATGATGAGTATGTACTCATGAGAGGAGAGAACCAAAACCAGCCGCTCCCTCCCCGGTGACTTAGTGATCTATCCAGGCGATACCTATACCCTTCTCTTCGCACTCTCAGAGACCAACGGCACCACACCCAACGTGACGACTCCGCCGCTGGTCACGGTCATCCAGCTCAGCACCGGCACGCCAGTTGTCAGCGCCCAGGCCATGACGCTGGTCACAGGCACCACCCTGGTCTACAGCTACGCCTGGAATACCGCGAGCCTGACGAACGGCGACTACCTGGCCGTTGTTTCCTACGCCGCCGATGGCAACACCTTCAACGGTCAGTTCCTCGAGCGAATCCGTCTGGGCGATACCAACATCACCGGCCCGGTAGCCCTCGCCTCACTCGTGGCCCTCAACTCCACCGTCGCGAAGGATGCCACCGTCGCTCACATCACCGATCTCCAGACGATCAACCCCAGCACCTCGACCGTCGTGCTGGACATCCAGACGGCCGTGAATGCCCTGCCGACCACACTGGCCTCACAGGACTCGATCACCCTTCTGACGAGCCTGCTGACCGACGTGCATGACGGCCAGTTCGGCACCTGGTCGGACGACAAGACGCAGAGCCCGAAGGTGCTTACCTTTTACCGTCTCGATGACTTGGTACTGGCCACCTATGGCGTGACGGAAGACCAGGTCTCTCTGTCCTGCCGAGCCCAACACACTCGCGCGCGGACGCGAGCCAGACCCACGCACTTTCCACAGCCCCCGGCCGGCCCGCGGTCTTCCTGCTGTCGTCTCTCTGGCGCCTGCTTTGCTGTGTCTGTATGTGCTCTTAAGAGTTCCGTTCCGCCGGAAGTGGCTCTCCTGCTCTGTTCCCTACCCGGCTCCGGGAAAGGACACCTCAGACCATGTTTTTCAGGGGAGAGTTCTACTCCGACTTCGTGACCGCGTAATGGTGGGGAAATGCTTTTTCCCTACGTAGCCTTGTAACTTACGCAGCGTTACGCACTCGGATCCGGTCTGGATGAGCCGCCCTAGTATAGGAAAACATCTGCGTAACGGTGATTTGCTGTTGTATGAAGAGTTAATTTATGACGCTCTTTCCTGTCCGGGAAATATAGACCTGTCCCTTCACCTCTTGCCGGGTAATGAGGGGCGAGTTTGACGACTTTACTGTTTCTCTGACGCCGCCGCCCTCCGCCCCGAAGGGCTGCGTAGCGGCGACTCACCACTATTATGTATGCACCACACCCGGCCCCACTTAGCGTCTGCTCAGCCACGCAGACGGTCCGCGGTCCTCAGGCGCCCTTCCCGGCGCCTGCACCTCACATCATCTTTTCTCAGCGGGCGAGTTTTTACTGCGACTTTGTGACTGCGTAATGCCTGGGAAATCCATTCTCCCTACAAGCCTTGCACTTACGCAACGGTACGCACCCTTTTTCAGCCTACCCGGCCGATTAGGATTGCACCTCCGCAACAGGGATTTCGCTCAGGCCAACCACTCGGAAACCCCGCTGTTAGGCAACCAACTCGGATGATTTGCTCCTCCGGGCACCGACAGTTGTCGACGATGCTATTCAGAAAGCTCAGCGTATCGGCTCTGTAGCCGATTGGGCGGGAGTCGGCGAGCGCTGCTAGGAGTTGGCTCTTGATCACCGACCCGCAACTCAGCCCGTTTTCGATGGGTTGATGGTTTTGTAGCAACTACGCTTCGTCCGGTAGGACCACCTGAGCTCCGTGCCTGATGGGGTAGACAACCGCGTGTTTCGAAATTTCATCCAGAATGCCGGGCTTCTCGAGTCGGTTGAGGAGCCACCGCTGCCGCCAGAAATCCGCGAGGGTCTCCGTCCTCAGCCTGTCCCGCGTCAGTGGCACGTGGTAGTGGGCGGAATCCGTGAAGCCTAGTAAGACATCACGAAAGTTCCTGGCAAGAGAGACACCGTATACGACGCGCTTGTTTCCGTGGTTCATGAGAACATCGGACGGCAGACCGAGCAGTTCCAGTCCCTCCCTGATTTTTCGCATCAGTGGATTGACCCCCTCACCGAAGATGGAGTTTACCTTTCGCGACTCCTTCGAACGGCCGATTAACGTGGCCATCAAGCCGAGCGTCTCCTGGCTGATATGAAACGACCCGAAGCCCTCACTAAGACCGATGGAGCGGTATTCAATCTTCGCGTGCGGTTTGCCCCCAATCGCTTCAGCGGGGACTTTGACGCGGCTATATTGGCTCAGCGCTGAGCCATAAAGGCTTGTCGTGCAAAGCAATACCAGGTGTGCTTTTCTGTGTACGGGCGCTCCCCGCATACTTGATGCGATGAGACTGGTTTGATTCTGATAGCGCTGCTCATACCGGTTTACGACCTCCGGGCTGCACAGGAGCAAGCAGACAAGTTTGCCGCCGAGAAGGAGATTGTAGGGCGCCACTGCACCGCAGACAGTGATGTCCATCATGTTGACTCCAACTCGCTCCCCTTTCAGCATCCGAACAATCTGGGCGACCGCCTGGCGGAATCGCGCGCTTTCGAATGCCTGATTCCAAGCCGACTTCGTGACGTCGCCGCCGATCTTTTCTTCCTGGAAGGCCATTCGGATAGAGAGCAGCACCGCGAGTTGTTTCGCGCGTTTGCTCCGGAAAAGACTCGTCTCTGCGCGCGCCCGCCACTCCGCGACGGAGCCGGAGGTCACATGCTTGTGTTGCGCGGTGTTCGGATAGCGCCGATGATGTCGAATGGCGCGCTCCGAGTCCTTCAAGAGCTTCTCGATGATTTGGGGCGTCGGCTTCCGCAAGTCTGCACGCGTGATGATGGCGTTCTCGAGCAGATCCTTGAGATAGATGCTCTTGATGAAGCGGTCAACCTCGCTCACAAGCCATGCCGTATCCCGTTTGGGGTTTGTAGACGTTCGGAAGTGCTCGGTGGCACTTTCCGCATCCCAGCCAATCCATCTGTCTCGCGCCGACTGCTGAACTACTGAACTTGCGAGGCAGGCGATTCCAATCACCGGATGGTTCTCAACCGCCGCGTCGCGAATGAGGATCATCATGGATCGGCCAGGGACACTTTTGTAGGAGTTGACCCATGTGTGCCGGAAGTAGCGCCACACGTCCTGTAGACGAAGCCCGGTGTGCTCGCAATAGGCGTCCCGCTCGACGAACTGAATGTACGGCTTAACCACGCGGCGGAGTTGCTCAAGCTTGGCCTCCGGCTCATCCGCCGTGCGCACCGCTGACAGTTCTCGGGCAAGACTCTCACCGTCCCGCATTACCGAGTAAATGGAATGCCAGCCCTTCGCGGTAAGGCGACGCTTCTCCATCCCTTTAATGAAGGAGCGCGTCGCCGGCTGGCGCAACTGTTCATCGCGGTCAATCAGGTGAACGTGCCGGATACGCTCCTTCTCCGCTTCTGGAGAGAATCCGTTGGTGAATTCGATGACGACCTCGGGAGAGGTATTAACAATGTGCCATCCCTGGACGATGAGGTCGATTGTGACGCTCAGCGCGGCTATCAGATCTAGCTCCTCATGGAGTTGCGCCTTAGTCGGCTTCGACAAGGGAGCGAGGAATTTGGTTCGCAGTCGATGTATCAAGTCTGCGGAGACAGCCTCATGGCAGTTTCGAATCATCTTTCGAATGCACGCACATCTCTCGCGAAACAGCGGCATAAGAACAGTGAGGTTCGGATTGAGAGTAACTGATTGGCCCATCGTGATTGCGTCCTAATCCAGAAAAGCCGTAAGAGCATTGCTCCACGTCTCCCTCAACCTTCGGACAGCAATCTTCTCCTCTGCCGATCGCAACGCACATTCGGCGCGCCCCACTGCGAGGAGCATGAGTTGTAGCTGATTCAATACTCTTGCAGATTCGATCTGCTGAGTTGCCGCCAAGGGCTGATAGATCTTTTGATAGAAGTTGTGATCGCGGTTAAGCGTCAGTGTGAGTCGTTCGTGAGCCAGCGACGGACGATAGAAACTGACGTCTTCCAATACCTGTTCATCGATTCGGTAGCCTAGTTGAGTGATCCTTCCCTTTAAGCGCGGAGAACCGTGCGCTGTCCGGCCGCGGAGGACCACCGGAAACATCAGGGCGTCCTTATGCTCTGCGACAGCCGTACTCTTTAATTCTACCGACTCCTCGCGGAGCGCCAGGTAGCGGCGGCGAACGAGGCTGTTCAGTTCTCTTGCTATCCGCTCCAAATCCGGCGTCAAGATGCTTTCCAGCGTCTCCGTGGGATAGATTTTTTGTTTGGTGTGCGTCACACCGAACAGTTCGTCGAGTTCAGGGGAGAAGGAGATTTCGCTGCGCCACCAGTCGTCGTAGTTCTCCTTCCTTTTGGAGCCCATAAAGTACCACCCACAATCAACCTCACGGCCGCCGCGCACCACGGAGACGCCGGCTCCCTTCGAAATCCGGTGTGTGTTCTTTTCCTCGTTGGAAAGCGCACACCACTTTTCGATAGGCAGCATGGCGAACCTGACCGAGATTTGAGAAGCCTTGCCTCCCGGCGCCGCCAGATCGTAGCGGAGAGTGGGGCCATAGGGTTCTGCGCCGATCAGGTTATTGCCGCTGCGGAGAAAGAGCGGGTCAATTGGCTTGACTCGTTCTCCGTTGATCAGCAGTTTCTTGCCGCTGTACAACTGGTGACGAAAAGTTCGGCCGAAGTCCAGATGGAGATACTTTGCCTGTGTCTTCCGCGTTCGAAAGTCGAGCCGGTCGCATTTTGTCAGCACGACCACCGTCCCAGTCGGGGACGATGGGGAGTCGTCAACGGCATCCGGTTTGAATCGCGTCGGCACGGGAACGGAAGAGAGGCCGCCCGAAGCAATCTCATCGACATCGAGGTAGCTGGCCCAGATGTTTCCAGGGTCGGTCCAGCTGTAAACATCGACGCGCCGGGCCTGACTCAGAGAACCATTCGGGAGGCCCATGCCGTAGCGCCCTGTGCCCCTTCGAGAGTTGAACCGCGTGCTACCCCCGAACTGCAATGCCAATTGCATGGTCTGAGGAGACATCCCGGTTCCATCGTCTGTTACCGTGATGCACTTGCCGTCTGCGTCCTCGGACAGGCACACGGACACCGTGCTCGCCTCCGCCTCGAAGGAATTGTCGACGAGTTCGGAGAGAGCTGAGGCTGTGCTCTTATAGCCGGAATCCCGTGTGGCTTCGATAAATGTTCGGATCGCCACTAGGGGATATTCGCCGGTCCTATACTTTGACATGCTTCATCACCTCCTGATAGGCGGACGGCAGGTCCCGCTCCACGAGGTAATCGGGCAGGAGAATGGGAATCCCGCCCGAGTGGTGCGAGAGGGCGTGACGTTTCTCTGCCTCGGCCTTTGAAAGGAGCGCTGGATAGGTGCTGATTGCAACAGATTTGCTCCCATCCTCTGGGGTAGCCACCAAGGCCGAATCCGCCCACTTGACGCTCCATCCTTCAAGTTTGAGAAATCTAGCCAACGCTTCCAGGGTGATTCTCTGCTCCCCAGAGGACGGAATCGAAGGCTGTTTGCTGAATCGGGCATAACGAAGGAGTTGCAGGCCCAGCCGGCGATCGAGCCGCGGGTGCAGGAATCGATTCCCATAGTGCCGGAGGCATTTTGTGCAAGAGCGCTCACAATGCCCGGGGCAGGTCGTCAGGAGATCCTCGATATGCTGCAACATCTCTGGCAGGTTCCGCCCGACTTCGTATGCGTAACCCGCTCCGCCCGAGGCGGTGTCAAACAGGTATATCTCCGCCGCGCCGATACCTCCATGCGACGGGGGCACGAATCGATACCCGGAACTGAGTTCACCAGGATCGATCGAAAGACCAAGGCTCGACCCGAGCGCCACAGCCTCCGCACAGGTTCCCAGTGCGTCGTTGAGCCATGGTCGGTCCGGGGTGAAGTCCATCGTCGCCTTGAACTCGAGGCGCAGGAGAAGGAGGTCGGTGCGGAACTGATGCCCGAGATAGAGACCTTTCCGGACATTCCCGTTGCAATGTTTCGGCGGCCGCTCCCTCTTGAGGACATAGTCGGGGAGCAGGAAGGGCCGCGGGTGCTCCTTCTCCGAATCAGGATCGTCGGAGAGCCAGGCAGCGCCGCAGGTTTCGCAGACGCCGAAGCCCATCCCGTTCTTGCCCTTGTTGGTAACTATCAGCTTGACACCTTCCTGATAAGCAAAGGACATTTGCGATCCGGTGAGAGTACCCCAGTCAAAATCCCGGTCGAGCAGTTCCGGCAGTTGCGCGCTGGAAGCGTAGGTAATGTCCTGGTCTCTGTCATCATCCCTCAGACGCTTGCCAGCCTCTGGGGAAAATGCGGGAGGATCGAGCAGTTCATTGACTTGTAACTCTCCGCCGCACACCGGGCACTCCGCGTTTGAGAGCGGACCTTCCACGCTTGCTGCCAGGTCCAGTCGGACGAAGGAACAGCGCGGACATCCTATGTAACGCTCGCGAACCCCGTTAAAAAAGCCTTCTGCTGGACTCGCCGTTGACAACTCGTCGAAGAAGATTCCCCCTACCCGATAGGTCTGTTTATTGACGACGAGGATTCTTCCCGGCGCATATTCGCTGAGGGCCTGAGTCTTAGCTAGCTGGGGGCGTTCCCTCTCGATGATCTTGCCGTACTTTTCGCGCTCCTGAATGACAAAGCTGCAGAGATCGGTTGGAAAGGCATACGAAGGCAATAGCCCCTTATCGAAGAGAAGATCGAGCAAGGTGGTCGGCTCTGCCGTCTCTTCCTGCTCAGCAGCTTTCTCCTCAACACCTTCCTTTTTCGCTTCAGCTTTCTTTGGTTCAAGTTCCTTTCCGATCTTTGCGAGTTCCTCAAGGAGATGGGCGCTGGTCTCTTTGACGAAAGCGATCTTGTCGGTGGCACGGGTGACCTCTTCTGAAAACAGCTCATTGGGCAGCCACGACACGATACGCTCACGGACGCTCTTTGAATTCGCGCCTTTCATCCACTGCTCGAATGCCGCAAACGTGAACTCGTCATCGCCCTTGAAGAATGCTGTGGCCAGTCCGAACGCGCTCATAAGATCGGGTCTCAATGCAGCCAGGCTCTCCTGCTGGGCCTCCGGCAACTTGTCCATCTGCTGATGGAAGAATGTCTGAAGGAGATACGAGTAAATGTGCCGCTTAGCCAGACGCCGATTGTCAGACTTGATGCGCGGCTCGCGGGCTGGACCACTGATCATTACCTCGGGGTGTTCGAAATGATATGCATCGTGGGCGCCGCCCTGGGCGAAGGTGAGCACACTTGAAACAGAGGTTCCTCGGCGACCGGCGCGGCCCGCGCGCTGCTGATAGTTCTCCCGAAGCGGTGGAACCGTGCGGAGTCCTACTGCCGTCAACGATCCAATGTCGATGCCAACTTCCATGGTCGTAGTACAACTCAAGACATCGACAGCAGGCTTATCCTTTCCGAGGGGCACGTCCTGGAAGCGCAACTCAAATTCTTCTGTAGTCGCGTAGACGACTCCGGCGTCGCGTTGCGATAGTTGCGCGGTGTGCTCTTCAGCGGTGATATGAACAGGTCTCTGTCCCTTCAGGACCGCTCGGAGGGGTTCACGGAAGAAGTCCTTCCGCGCCCTCATATATGGGTGGTCGGGCGGACGTGGCTCCAGTTCCTTTTGCCCGCATTCCGCGCACGAACCCAGGAAGGGTCTTGACTGTACGTAGCCACAGAAAAGACACTGCCACCAGATGTCATCAATCGCGGTCTTGATCGTAAGGGAGTCGCCTGTGAGCAGTCGCCCTGAATCGTCCGCGCTCACCGCCGTCCGGGTAAGCACATCGAAGAGTTCGCTGCGTAATTGATCGATGGTCGCAGCGTCCAATTGGGCCCGCTTCGCAACCTCGGCAAAGAAACTCTTAAGGCCGTCCTCGGCGCGAATAGGCTCGAAAAATGGGAACTCCTGGTAGCGTGAGGTTAGCGAGAGGCTCGGATCGAAGGCATCGTGGTATAGCATCTCCCGGATCCAAGCCTCCGTGATCTCGCCTAAAATCTCCGCGGATAGGGTCGTTACCCGGCGTTCCAGCAACTTGAGTTTTGAACGGCGCGGCTGCACCACCACCGCGCAGGCTGCGATCAGCGAATAGTACGGATCGCTGATTTGACGGAGGAGCGCCTGTCGAAACCGTGTCGGAGGGGTGGCTTTCCAGCCGTCGTCTAGGGCCAGCGATAGATCGAGGTCGTAGTCTTTCTGCAGAAGCTGGCAATCTTCGATCAGCGTCTTCTGATCGTGACCATCAAAAAAATGCAGGTGATGCCGCGCGCAGACCAGGACAAATGCCGCATAGAGTGTCTCGTCGGGAACAGGTTCTTTCCCGATCTTCGAGAGTTCCTTCAGCGCAGCGATGAGCGCTTCACGGAGGGAATCGCGTTCCACCTCGCGGGGGAGATCCCGCGCCAGCCGCGCGGCTTTTTGCCGGCCATCGCTAAAGAGCAGGGCCTTGCGACCTTCGTTCGGGTGGCGTTCATCGAGAGGCTTGGTCGCAACCTGGTTAACGAACTGTTCCCGGATCAGGTTCGCAAAAGGTTGTTCCCCCTTCGTCGCCAGATCCATGATCTTGAGGGAGCCGCCCGTGTTTGTTCGGCGTGTGCAGATCGGGCAGACACTAAAGGTCGACAGGCCCTCGTCTTCGTCCGCTTCAGTGGGCCGATATATCAGCCTGAATCCAGCCCCCTCGGACGGCTGCCTGTCCTGCAAGCGTCCTGTCGCAATATCAAGCCAGACCGGCTCCACGTTTCGTACCTGATCCGGATGCGGTTCTTCGAGAAGAAAGTGGATCTCGTGGAGAGGAGCGCCGAACTGTGACACTGTCCCGCCGTGCTCGTTCCAGAGAAAATCCGCTTGGCGCCCTACACCGTATGCTCGCATGAAGGACGCGCCGCAATCCCGATGTGTGAAGATTTCGAAGACCCGCGCGACACATTTGCAGTGAGTTCGAGGCTCGGTGTAGAACCGGCCCAGAACAGCCTTTCCTTCCACGGGAAGCCTTCGCTCTGTACACTCCTCATTCAGGCAGGCGTGGACAGAGGGAAGTCCCCGGAAGAACATGTGGACCCGCGTTGGGAGCAACGGTTGTTCCTGTCGCCCGGCTTCATGACGTCTGGCGAAGGAGCCCAAAGCCAAAAGGCCGTCCGTCGCCGCTTCGGCCTGTGCCTGTGCGACTGTTGGGAAGAGTTGATATGCCAACGATTCGAACGCTGTTCCGTTTCCGGCGCAGATATCAATCAAGAGTTCCAGGGGGCCGGTTCCGGTGAGTTGCTTGCCGACGTACTGGCGCCGATCGCCATCTGGCGGCTCCCAGCCGAGTGACGCTGCAATCGAGGCAAGTTCCTGTTCAATGCCGGCATCGTCGATGCCGGCGAATACGGCGGGATTGACGGCAGAAAATGCTGTTGCCTCTTCCGTGGTTCCGGGGCTTGGCTTCGGTCTCGTCTCCTTTGTGCCGCGAATGACCGTGAAGCCTCCGTTCTGTCTCTTGCCGGTGAGCCCTTCTCCAAATGCCTTTCCTGCTTCTTCGGCAGTCGGGCCGCTGCCCAGACTCGCGCTGGTTAAGATGCACCGCATCTGATCGCGAGAGATTCCAAGCCTCGATTGCAAGCGCCGAATCAGCAATCCGACTTCCGCGCCGGAGACTCCGCGATACATATGCGCTTCGTCGAGGATCAACAGGAACTGGTTGCGGGAGTCTTTCGCGAGCCAGTTGCTGGTCTTGCGGAAGATGGACCGCTCGATGGGGCGCAGCAACATATACTCGAGCATCGAGTAGTTGGTGACGAGCAGGTCAGGCGGACTCTTCTGGATCTCATGCCGGGTGAGTAGTTCACGATCACCCGGCTGCGTGAAGAGACGGTGGTCCCAGTGTTGCGACCGGTAGGTCTCCCCGGCCTTCTTTCCTGACTTATAAGTCTTAATCTCTTCTTCGTCCGGGGCAAGGAACCCGATGAGGTCCTTCGCGGGCCAGCGGCCTCGACTCTTCAATTCCTTTACGAGGTTCTGCTGCTCTTCATCCTCGGACTGTTCGAGTTCGACAAAGTATTCCAGCAACGGTGCGATGTTGCGGCCGTCCTTGCTGTTGGTTCGTATCCCCGGATACGGTGTGCGGCTGGTGTACATCCCGAAGCGCGGACGCCGGCCCCAGCGCTTTTCAAATAATCCGGCCATGCGTTCGTCGCCGAAGAGTCTCCTGAGCCGAGACGTCTGGTCGCTAACGAGCGCGTTCATCGGATAGAGCAGCAGAACGCGGACGCCGGGCATTGCAAAAGACGCTGGCCGCTCTGTGGCTTCCATCGCGAGCGAACCGATCGCAGAGTAGAGGAATGTCTCCGTCTTTCCCGAACCGGTCCCGGTGGCAACGATTAGGTCATCGGCGTTCCTGCCAAAAAACGCCTCCAGCGCGTCTGCCTGGTGCCTGTAAGGCGGATAGACGCCGATGGACGGCCGGAATGCGCCCAACTCCGTAAGGAGATCACTGATGGGCCGCGAAATCTTGAGCGTGTTGAATCCGCTCTCGACGGCATAGGAGGGCGTTACCTCCACGAAAGGCCGCTGGGCGATCGCGCCAGGCTCGAGGAGCAACAAATGGCGTTCCCCGATGAGCGCGGGGTCCTTGATGTGGTATTGCGCCTCCAGGTAGCGCTGAAGGCGGTTGTGAATTCTCTCTGCAACCTGCTTGATTCCGATATCGGTCATCTGTGCGTCCTTATAAACGTGCTCACGCCCAACTCAGCCAGCCGCTTCTTGATCTCTACACCGTGCACCTGATGAAACAGCCAGTTCCGCGGATAGTATTTGCCTTCCGACACCACCAGCCGACCTAGAGCAGCGAATAGTCTTTGCTCTGGTTGCGGCAGTTCGCTCTTGAGGATGAAAGACGTCTCAACCCGACCAGGGATTTCTTCCACCGCTACCGGCTTTTCCGCCAACAGATCGAGTCCATACATCAACCTTCGAAAATCCGTGGGAGGCATCGTCCTGATCCTGCTGATCTGCCCCTTCGCTATTTGCACGGCGAGGTATGTCTTGCCGCCAAAAGGCAGCTCTTCACGCGAGAGATAGGTCCCTGCAAGGTTGTCGGTGCGCTCCACCCAACGAAGCGCTTGCGGTTTCGAGGCCGGAGATAACTCCGGCGCATAGACCTCGATGGATCGCCCAGTGGGGCGATAGCGCTCGTAGTCGCCCCGCAAAGCAGACTGCGTCCATTCGCGGAGGTCGTCCGGAGCATGGCCCATCCATGCGTCGAGGCTCTGTGAGGCCAAATCGAGTTCTCTCGACAGAGTGTCGCCCCTCAGCCTTCTATACGGTCCGGTGTTCTCAATTTGAGAGGCGTGTTCGACTGACAGCAACGAAGTCGGGAATCCGCCAACGAGTAGACGCAAATCGTCAGCAGTTCCTAAGCGCACCTCGCGCGTCGGCGCCGGTAGCCATTGCCCGCTGGACAACTCGGCGAGGTCGCCGCATTCTGATAACTCCTCCAAAGTGTCCTTGAGCCGTGCTCTCGAAGTCTCACCAGAGAAACAGAGTGTGGATGCGAGATTCAGCAACCGCAGCACGTGAACCGGACGAATGCCGTCCGTGAGAGCCCACGCACAACTCCGCAGTAAGGCGCAATCTTCGGCGACCTGGTCGCACGTTTCGGAGCCGGTCAGTTCGCGGGCAAAAATACCGTGCGCTTCGGCGTCGGTGATGGCGCGTAGTTGCATCATGCGATCGACCGCCTTGCGAGATTGACCCACTTACCGAGTTCTTTACCGAAGGTTTTCTCTAGTCGCGTGATCTCTTCCGCGCGCTCCTCTTCACCGGGTATCGAGGCCACGTGTGGCACCACAATCGATCTGGCAACCGCGGTCTGCAGCGCGGCGTGATCGGTGATCAACCCGGCCAGTCCACCGGCCATTCGCTTTACGAGACCCTGCAGCGGGAGAAGTTCCTCTGAGATCCAGTCGAGTTGATCTCGCGCGGGAGCAGAATCCAACAGGCCACTCGATCCGTCCACTTCTGACGGATCGCCGAGTTCAGCCGGGCCGGTGAAGTCGCCGTCTGCTTCGGCGGCTGCGAGGATACTTTCGTTCCAGACGTCGGGCGCGACCGGGAGCGTAGTCGGCCCCTCGATGGCGGTCGCCGCGAGTAAGAGGTTCGGCGGCCACTGCACGCGCGCCTCGGATCGATATGGGTCGGACGCGTCAATCGCTTGGGGGTGAAAGAGCGGGATCGAGGCCGCGTGGCTCCGGACGAGCCTGATGAGAGGAAGGAGATAGGATTCCGTGGGGCCGCGATTGACACCACCCAGCACGACAAGGAACGGCCCCTCGTTCTCCTTCGCCGCTCGAACCACATCGATCAATCCTGCCGGGTGTGGAACAAAGGTTCTGTTTTCCAACTTGCCGAACAGATCCTGCACATCGGCAATCGCCGACGTAACCTCCACGGTGAGGACTCGCCCAGCACACATGACATGCGCGTAGGCTCCGAGCGCTTCCAGCGCGCGCGCACCGCTGATGATGGGCACCAATCCACTTGCAAATGCGGCGTGGATGGGCTGATAGGCCGTTGTCTGGACACCGAGTGCTCTCAGCGCGCGAATGATCCGCGGCTTCAGCTCCTTGATTTCCGTGATCTTCAACTTCGCGGAGGGCCATTCTAGTTTCAAGGCTGCGCCATCGCCTACTGCCGACATTTCTGTTCCGTGCGGAGATGTGCCACGATTCTGCGATGGATGAGTTTCGAGGAAGGGCTTGAGGATCGCCACATCCGCGAGGAGTGCGGGCACATTTCCCAATACCTGATCAATTCTGCCGACGAGCGCGGTTTCAATCCCGGATACCTGCTCCTTGAGGCGCGCTTCGGTCTCTTCGAGTTGACGGCTCGCGGTGCGCAGCGCTTCTTCTGTCTCCTGTCGCTGCTGGCGGAGCTTTGTCAGAGTTTCCTGTTCGGCTGCATGCTCGCGCTCAATCGTCGATCGAATCTCGTCCCGTTGCGCCTGGACAAACTTCTGGATCTCTTGAACCACTGACGGATGGTCGCGAAGCACGGCGAAGATCTCGCCGGCGAGCGACACGACCTGCTGCGTATCGAAGGCAAGTTGCTTGGCCCTTTGCAGACGATAGATTTCGAGGCGCGCCGAGGCGTCGGCTCCATACTGCGTCAGTTGCGTAGTCGCGTCCTCGATCAGATGCCTCGGCAGGTTCGCTCCGTTCCCCTTCAGTTTGGCTGCCGCTTCAATTGCCCGCCGCATGACCAGCCTGTCTTCATCCCAATCGACATAGCTGTAGGGAGTCGGTGGAAGGGCGCCGGCCAGGATGGTCCGCGTCTCCTCGTCAAATGTGATTCCGAGGAAGGCGTCCTCCGCGAGTTGATAGCAGGGGATGCGGGCGCGATTGTTTTTCTCAAGGGTGGCCTTGCCGGAGCTATCGATGACTAGCGTTATCGGACCGACAACAAAGTCATCAGCGCACCGAATCAGGTATTTCGGAGACGCGACGCAGGGCAGTTCGATTCCGTAGGTGAGCGCGTGACGCACCTGCTCGCAGTCGCCAACGGCACGCAGGTCGATGACTTCGAAGGCCAGTTGTGGGTCGACAGCCATGTATTCATCCGGGCCGCCGTTCTTGATGTCGTTCTCTTTCGCGTGGAATCGGATGAGCGCGTTCTCTTTGGCACCCGCTGCACGGGGCCAGAAAATGGAACCGCGGCTCGGAAACTCCGACTCGGGAGACGCAACGGCTTCCCAGGAATCGTCGGTCTCCGCTGCCAAGGGACGGATCCAAGCGATCTGAGCCTCATTTTTGTCGCGCTTTGTTCTGGTTATAACGCCAATCAGTGTTCTCATGCCGCGCATCCCAATCCGCTAGTTTCACTTCTCCGACCGCTTGACCTCAGTCACCAGCAACGGAAGCCACCGCGAGGAAATCCCCGTGGCTCTTCCTCGCAAAGACCCTTTCTTCGTGGCAGCAAGGCTGCGACGAAGCCAACTGCTGGCGCCAGGTTCAGGCCGACCATTAGCGAGAACTGCCCAACGCATCGTCCGACTAACGGACGGGTCGCTCTGGGAACGATTGGGGCGTTGGAACAGCAGATGAACAGAACCAAAGGCACCAGCACTGATATGAAAATCGGCGTCCCGGCCCCAAGAGGCCGCGAGGCGGTCTTGAACCATTTGCGCCGTAAGATTGTAATCGTACTTAACGCCATCTGCGGTCGTCCATTGCATGTCGAACCGGAGGGCGTCGTAATCGGGAGAGATAGTAATCGGCGGGAGATCGGCTTGCCTCGGAGCCGGCCGTAGGCTTACCGATACTTGCCATGCCGTAGCCAGGGTGTCCCCGATCCATATCTGCAAGGGCTGGACCTCGCCCAGTTTTTTGCGAACCTCGCCCGGCGCTGGCCCGGCAGCGGTTTCGATACCCACGCTGCCCCGGCGATCATAGTTCGCCGTTAGCGTCGTAATCCCTGCGTCGCGAACCGAGAAGGCCAGGTACGTTGGAGACTCCTCCGTTGGCCAGGTTGAACTCGATTCGCTTCCGAGAGGCGTTCGCAGCGACAAAGTTGCCTGTGCTTCATCCGGAGCCCATTTGACCTTCGCGATAAAGCGATGGCCCGCCGCGAAGATGGGGCCGTCGGAACCGAAGGAGTGGGGAACACCGAGGAGCGAAAGCTCGTCTGCCGGCTGGGCGAAGTTCACCTCGATGGCTTCCGCCCATAGATCCAGCGAATTTGAAATCGCATCCGGCAAGGACACACGCCACATCCGCCACGTGACCTTGTTGCGAGATATGGCTACGTCTGATCCCGACGAATACACTGTGGGAGGCGCGTTCGTGGCCTCGGCCACGATCCTGATTTCACTTCCAAGTTTGAGTTTCGCGCCTGGCGGGAGCCGCTCCCACTCGCCATTTCGCAGCACGAAAGGTGTGCCTCGAGGATTCAGTCCTGCGGAACTTCCGCTCCATCGATCCGATGGAAGGTCGGCGGGCCATTTTCCGGTAGGAGTGGCGTCGTAGGAGTTGATGCTGGGTGGGACGACAAGACGTGCGCTCCCAACGCCTGGACGAAGTTCCATGAGAGAGATGTTTTGCGAATCGCTTCCGGTGACAACATTCACCGACCCTGCGGCCAATGTCCGCAGTCGAGTATTGCCGAGATCCGCTATTTCGGGGAAACGCAGGAAAAGCGACCAGTTTTCCTGGTCATCCAGGCACAGATCAAAGTCGCTGGATTTATCTTCTTCCAGCGCACCGGTCCAGGCGGCCGAGACGTCGCCTCCAAAGGACGGATGATAGAGGTCGCAGTCAAGCCGCCCCGCGTGTGCGTTATGGGCAAAACCTGGATAAGGACTTAATCCCATTGCGGTCTTATAGTGAACCGCGGCTTTGCAGACCGGGCATTCGTAAGCGCGGTTTCGCTCCGTCCACCGGACCTTGTCGGCCTGGACGATTCGCTTCGTGCGCCGGTCCCTCGCGTAATCCATTGAGTTACATCAGGATACATCGGAGTTAACGGGAACCCTGCATTTTCTTTGACTTAGTGAGCAAGCCGGCTAACGGCTACTCGAAGGATGGTCCGGGTGCGGTGCTTTGGCTGGAGTCGCATCCCGTCTCACGAGCCGCCCGCATTTTGCGCACGACCCCTTCACCGGTAGTAACTATCACTCAATAACTGAGAATTATCTGCATTATGCATGTTATGCACAGTATTTGGTGCAAATCACCGATTTGTACTTGCGGGCCAATACTAGACAGGAGGGAGCGGCGAACACGCCCCTTAAGAAAGGAACTCCCCATGCTGAACATTGCTCCCGCCGTCGCCAATCTCCAGGCGAACTGGCACCGTCTCCCTGATTTTGAACGTGCTCAGGCTGTTCTTTCGATTGTTCGGACCGGTATTAACCGCCGACAGCTGGCCATTGCGCTCCATGTATCCGAAGGCACGGTTCGCAACCTGCTTCTGATTCTTGAAGCCGATCCCGGCGATGTCGCTCTCTTTCGCCGTGGACAGATCAGCCGTAACGAACTTCTCCGTCGAGTCCGGGGAATCAACTCAGATTCCGAATCTTCGAGACAGCTGCCTGAACGTCCCACCCAACCGCCCATTCCGCCTTCGAAGCACACTGCTCGCTTTACCCCCCTCCCTCTTCTCCCTCTCATTCCCGTGAGAAATGCGAAAAGGCTGTCCGCGTAGTAATCAGGTGGGCAACTGGTGTTGAATCGAGTTCCCGCAGAGGGCTCTAAGGAATGCTCCGCCGTAGCGAGATTCGATGCAAAGTACCCGGCTAGGATCTCGCTCCCTCGCCGGACGCCTGCAGGGTGGCTCTGAGAGATTCCCCTTATTCCATATTCCCCGCTCTGCCCTCATGGTCGGAATAGGCCTCGGCCGGTTTTCGATGAGGCTCATCGCCTGAGCCTTTGGAAGTTATGCCGGCCCAGGCAGAATCGAGCCAACTCACGGGCCCACCGGGCCCCGGAAAGGACCGACTAACGTGTTCCAAAAAGCCCAAGCGACCTTCAATGCAGAAGGAATGCCTAACACGTCATTGCCTAGCCCCAACCTCGGCAGACAGGCCGCGCACTCGTGTGCGCGGCCGTTACGTGCGCCGGCACGAAGCCGGCCAACGCGTATCGCGAGGTAGTCTTGGCGCAACTGCAAGCTGTCTATCCGCAGCCTGAAATTCCAACCTTTGAACCGTTCGTCGACGAGTTCGTGGTCGCCCAATTTCTCAACTTGGCCAGTAGGCGCGTGCTGGAATTGGCTCGGAACGGAGCACTCCCGGCTCATCCGATTGGCAATGTTCGGAAGACCTGGCGCTTCCGCCTTTCTGAGATCGAGGACCACTTCAACTGCCGCCCCGAAGGGCAGCGGAGTGCTACGATTTCCCTGGCAGTTCCCGCTACTCAAGGAAGGAAGCATCTTGGGTAAAGGGACCGTTAGTAAAAAGCATCGCGCAAACGGACTGACCTGGATTTACCGCTTCCGGGTCACGCGCGCTTCGGACGGGAAGAAGGTGGAGCACACTCGGGTCATCGGCCCGGTGAAGGACATCGGAACCTCTGAAGCCGCCGCGTGGCGGGAAGTTGGTCGTCTGGGCCTCGACAACAACATCGACCAGCCTAACGGAAGCAAACCGACATTCCGTGAGCTGGCAACACACTTTCGGCAACATGAACTGAAAAAAACGAGCGGGATCGGAGTGAAGGCTGCTGAGACGGTCACAACAGCCGAGCTTCTGCTCGATAACTGGATTCTTCCGAGATGGGGCGACAAGGCTGCAGTCGAGATCAAGCCGCTTGAAATTGAAGCTTGGTTTGAGGCTCTGACTTTTGAACCCCGCGGTAAGAAGAAGACTCTTAGCTGGGCGAGCATCGCAAAGCTGAAATCGATAATGAGCCAGGTGTTCAAACACGCGCAGCGCCACGAACTGATCCCGGCAGCCATCGGTGCAGATGGCCGCCCGACCAATCCTGTGGTTCTGGCCCGATCTGAATCTGGCTCCGATTATGAGGCAGTCGTCGTCACGCCTGAGCAGATGATCATTATTCTGAACGAACTCAACAACCCGGAGACACGCCTCGAATGGACGTTGGCACTCCTTCACGCTGCAACCGCCCTCAGGCCAGAAGAGGCCTTCGGGTTGAAGTGGGGTGATCTGGATTGGGCAAACGGTCAAATTCTCATTCGCCGGGGTTGGTCAAAGGGCAAAGAGACTCCGGGCAAAAACAAAGGGAGCATGACGCAGGTTGTTATGCACCCAGCGTTGGCTCAGGCCCTGCAGGCCTGGCGACAGGAGTCGCTGTATGCGCATGACAGTGATTGGGTCTTCGCCTCGGCGCGGACCAAGGGGAAGACTCCTCGGTCAGCTGGCGTTGCCGCGCAGGACTATCTCCGGCCGGCAGCAGTGAAAGCAGGTGTGATTCCGAAGGACTATAAGAGTCGCTTTGGGTTTCACAATCTGAGGCATTCACTGGCGACATACTTTGCCGCCAACGATGTGAACCTGCCGGTGATTCAGAGCATCCTCCGGCACGCCAAGCCGGGCACAACCGCGGGCTATCTGCACCGCGTCAACAAAACGCAGATGGCAGCGCAGGCGAAGTATCTTGAGGCAATCAAGGTCATTTCGGCAGCTGTTTAGCAAGCTTTGGGTTGGACTTTGGGTTGGAAGACTCAGTCGTACGAATTGCAGGGACGCCTAAGTTGTTGAAGGGATTTGGTGGACCTGGTCGGGATCGAACCGACGACCTCTTCCATGCCATGGAAGCGCGCTCCCAGCTGCGCCACAGGCCCACGTCGCGTTGGATGCAACTCTCCTATTGTCGTTGCAGATGGCGGCATTCGTCAAACTGGTGCTGGATGAGTGGGTTGGCTGCGTCGTTCGCCGCGTTGCAGCGGCTCAGAAGAGGTCGCGCAGGCTGGCGAAGCGGTCGAGCTCGATGAGATGCTGACCGGTTGGCGCAGAACTCAATTCGGCGTGCTCAAGCACCCAGGTGTCGCGGTGAAATAGGAAGACGGCGTGCAGGCCCGCTGCAAGCGCGGGATTGATGTCGCTCTTGGGGCTGTTGCCGATCATCCAGCTGGTGTGCGGCGCCAACTCGTGGCGCGCGATGACTTGCTGGTAAGCAGGCGGATCTTTTTCCGGCACGATTTCTACGGCGGAGAAATACGCGGCCAGGCCTGAACGCGCCAGCTTGTCGGCCTGCTCGGCTTGATTGCCCTTGGTCATGAGAATGAGGCGATGGCGCGCAGCCAGATCGGCGAGCGTCTCCGCTACGCCAGGAAGCAACTCGATTTCCTGCTCGGCAATGGCCCGCGCAAAGCCGCAGATGCGCTGGCGCTTTTCATCGGACACCGGCCCTGGATGGAGGCGTTCAAAACATGCAATGAGCGAACGCGTGAAGCTGGTGAGGCCGTAACCGTGGGTGAGAATCGTCTCGCGCTCAACCCTGTTGAGCGTTTGCCGCACCTCGGCCGGCGTGTATTGGTGGTGATCGAGGAGGCTGATGAAGGCAACGATGGCGCGCTCGAAGTAGATGTTGTTCTCCCACAATGTGTCGTCGGCGTCGATGAGCAACGTCTGTCCAGGAGAAAAACGGGGCATGAAGTGAGGATACAAAAGCAGGGTCAGCGGTGCTAGCGGAGTTGACGGTGGCTGGGCAGGGATTTCGCTTCGATGCGGATGGTTGGGCTGTTGGGGCGATTTTTTTAACGACAAGTGCGGCGAGTCAGCGCCGCTTCGCGGCATGGCGAGTTGGCAAGTTGGCTGGTTTTGTGGCGCTGGCCGGCTTTTTTTGGCTTGGGTGAGGGGGGAGTGCGCAAGTGTTTGAAAATGCAGGGGCGGGTTGGGGTGGTTTGGGTAAATGATTGATAACAGGTGGCTTGTTGGCGACAGTAGCGTAAGTGTCTGGAAATGGGGCGGTTGGCGCGAGCGGCAGGCCGGTTTCGTCGTAGGTGACTTCGCGAATGGCTTCCTCGGCACGGACTTCGGTTTCAAGTTCGTGCATCTGGCGCAGGGTTTTGAGGCAGGTCTGCATGAGGTAGGTGAGGGCGGTGACCTGGCGGAAGTCGATCTGGTGGTTGGCGAAGGCTTCGGCGATGGCGTTCTGGTTGGCGATGACGGAGGCGTGGTCATCCATGTAGATGAAACTGACCAGCGGGCCGGTGGCGTTGGGTTCGGGGAGGATCTTGCGTTTGAGGCGGGCCAGACGCTTGCGCTCTTCGTGCTGGTAACAGAGGTCGCGGCCATTGAGGGTTGGCATGGTGCAGCGTGCGCCGTTGATGCGCGTGTAACGGCATCGGGATTCCATGGAGTTCTCCTTTGAACGCAGTTCGCGGCTGGGGTGGATTCGTGCTTCCCCGGTCCCAAAATCGGGACCGGGGGCACCCGCTGGTCGCGAGAGTGCTTTCCTACGCTGTTGAGCGTAGCGGAAAACCGCATAATTACCGGCAACAGGGTTTGGGGGGGAAGGGCTTTGGAATGAGGGGGAACACTTTGGTAAGGGGTTGACATTTCGCCGGCCCTAAAAGCGATGGCCCTGGCTGCAAGGTAACATTGGCTTGAGCCACGTGTGACCGGGTGAATTCGTTCTTTTGGCTTCCGTGGTTTCCCACCCTTTCGCCGGAAAAAAGGCGAAAGGATGGGGCACGGAGTTGGTGCAAATCCAAGCGGTCAACGACCTAGTGCTGTGACTGCGTAGTTTCGTGCTTTCCCAGGTCTCAAAATCGAGACCTGGGGCACCCAGAGTTCAAAGGCTCCATTACAAAATCACATGGACACGATGCTAGTTTGAGTGCGCATTGCCACGACGGGTCAAAAGGCTGCGGAAAACCCCTCATTATGGACATTGAAGCGGACGCCGTGAATCAGAACAGCTTTGATGTCCTCATTCTCGGCGCCGGGGCCGCGGGACTGATGGCCGCCATGGAAGCGGGACGGCGCGGACGGCGCGTTGCGGTGCTGGAGCGCGCGGAGCGGCCCGGCAAGAAAATCCTCATCTCCGGCGGCGGGCGGTGCAATTTCACCAACCTGCACACGCGGCCCGACAATTTCCTGTCGGCCAATCCGCACTTTGCGAAGTCCGCACTGGCGCGCTACACGCCGGCGGATTTTATCGGCCTGGTGGAGCGGCACCGCATTGCGTATCACGAAAAGACTCTGGGGCAGCTCTTCTGCGACGGCTCCGCACAGCAGATTGTGGACATGCTGATGAGCGAATGTGCGGCCGCCGGCGTGCGCGTCCTTTGCTCGACTGCGGTTTCAGAGGTGCGGCGGGATGATTCTTCTGGAGCCTTCACTGTCGTTGCCGGCAAGGGGATCTTCACGGCGGCTGTGCTCGTGGTTGCGACCGGAGGGCTGTCGATTCCGAAGATGGGTGCGACCGGCTTCGGCTACGACGTTGCCCGCCAGTTTTCGATTCCGATTGAGCCGTGCCGGCCGGCGCTGGTTCCATTGACGCTTGGCGGCAGGGAGCATGAGAGTTTTGCGGAGCTGACCGGTGTTTCCACGGCGGTGGTTGCGGCGTACGGCAAGCGCAGCTTTCGCGAGAAGATGCTGTTCACGCATCGCGGGTTGAGCGGACCGGCGATTCTGCAACTCTCGTCGTACTGGAAGAAGCCCGCGGCGATCCATATCGATTGGTCGCCGGGGCAGCCTGTGCTGGCCAGCCTGCGCGCGGGGAATGCACGACGCGATGAGAGCGCGCTGAAAACGGCGCTGCGCGCGCATTTGCCGGTTCGGTTGGCGGATCGTCTGTTGGATGTGGTCGAGCCGAAACACTGGACGAACCATGCGCTTGATGAGCTGGAACGCCGGCTGCATGCGTGGCCGTTCACGCCGAACGGCACAGAGGGTTATGAAAAGGCCGAAGTGACAGGCGGCGGCGTGAGCACCAGCGCGCTTTCCGCGCAGAGCATGGAGTGCCGCGCTGTGCGTGGTCTCTACTTTGTCGGCGAGGTGGTGGACGTGACCGGCCACCTGGGCGGATTCAACTTTCAGTGGGCCTGGGCGTCGGGCGCGGCGGCGGGGCGCGCGGTGTAGCAACGATTGCGGGTGGCGGACAATAATGGGCCTATGAGCGAATTGAATCTCGATCCTCGAACCACGGCCATCGTCGTCATCGATTTGCAGAAGGGCATTGTGCAGATGCCCGGTAATCCCCACTCCGCGCAAGAGGTGGTAGCCAACGCTGTGCGCATTCTGGATGCGGCGCGGACTGCCGGCGCGCAGCCGGTGCTGGTGCACGTGGGCTTCGCCGAGGACTGGCGCGACGCGCTGCAGATGCCGGTGGACGAGCCGATGCGCGCGACCGCCGACATGCCGAAAGACTGGACCGAGCTGCTGCCGGAGCTGAAGCAGGCGGCGGGCGATATCGTGATTTTGAAAAAGCAGTGGGGAGCGTTTTACGGCACCGGGCTGGAGTTGCAACTGCGGCGGCGCGGGTTGAAGACCATTGTGCTGTGCGGCATTGCGACGGAGTTCGGCGTGGAGAGCACGGCGCGTGACGCGTATGAGCGCGGGTACGAGCTGGTGTTCGCCGAGGACGCGATGACCGGGCGCAATGGTCACGCGAATTCGGTTGCCAATATTTTTCCGCGGCTGGGACGGGTGCGCAGCACGGCGGAGATTGTGGCGGCGCTGGGCGGGACGAGCGGGGCTTAGAGCCTTTGTTGCGACTGCGCGGGCTGCGCGCAGCGCACTGAGCTTGTGGAATCAATTACACCATCGCCCGCTCTTTCACGCGCAAATACTCGTTCAGCACCGGCGAAGTCAGATGCCGCGGGTCGAGGTCGAGGGTGAGCGCGCCTTGTTCGCGCAGGCGTGCCAGCAGCAGCTCGCGGCGGCCGGCCAGTTCCTGCGCGGCCGAGGCGCGGAACATCTGCGCGACGTTGCGCGGACGAGCCTGCGCAATTGCATTGACATCCGGCTGCGCCATGGCGACGAAGAGCAGCACGTGGCGATGCAGCAACTGAATGGCGCCGTCGATGACTTCGGGGCGCATCGCGGTCTCGGCCAGGTCGGTGATCCAGAGAATCAGCGCGCGGCGCGGTTGCAGGCGATTGAGGAGCGCGGTGGCGCGAAGGTGATCGGCCTCGTTCGATTCGGCACGGGCCTGGGAGAGGCTTTCGACGATATTGCGCAGGTGCGAAGCGCCGCGGCCAGGGAGCAGGCGCTGCTGGATACCGCGGCCGTAGACGAGCAGACCTACGCGATCGCCGGAATACATCGCAAGCTGCGCGAGGGCGACGGCGGTGGAGCATGCGTAGTCGAGCTTGGAGTGGGGCACGCTGCCGGCGGCGTCTGGCTGGCCCGCGTCTGGTTGGATCGTCCCGCGCAGCAGGCGGCCGGCGTCGAGCACGATCCACACCGCCTGGCTGCGTTCGATTTGATAATGGCGGGTGATGAGCTGGCCGCGGCGCGCCGTTGCGGTCCAGCAAACGTTGCGCAGGTCGTCACCCTCGACATATTCGCGCAGGCTTTCAAACTCGCGGCCCAGGCCGCGTTGGCGCTGCCGACGGAGTTGAAGATCGATCTGGCGGCTGCGCGCGAGGAATATCTGCTGCTCCTCGCCCTGCCGCAGCGCGGGGTAAATGCGGACGGTCTGCTCGAGGGGCGCAACGGCCCAGCGCTCCACCAGGCGCAAGGGCGATGTGTAACGGACGAAGACGGAGCCGGCGCGCGCATCGCCACGCTCGCGGGGCTCGATGATGTAGCGGAGCGCGGCGCGGATGTGCGGGAGAGCCTGCAGCTTGTGCGACGCCGGCGTGGCGATGAAGGCATTGGGCAGATCGTCGATGAGACGGAGGTCGAGGGGGATTTCGCTTTGCTGTGTGAGGGCAATCTCGATTTCCGTGGTGCTGTCGAGCGCGGGAGTATTGCTCCAGGCGCGTTCCACTGTGATGAACCGCGGCTGGGGCAGGCGCCGTCCGTCGTAAATCGCGGCGCTCAAGACGAGCGCGTCCCACAACAACATGCCATAGCCGAGTCGCGGCGAAAAGAAGCCGGGCAGCGCGAGCAGAAGACCGGCGGCCAGCAGGCCGATGGCGCGTGGTGTGAGAGCGAAGCCGAAGCGGCCGCGCGGTGCGCAGGCGGTATGTACGGGCTCGGGATGGAGCGAAGGATTGATCATCTTGCCTTTGTGGTCTCCCACGCTTTCGCCAGAAAAAAGGCGAAAGGATGGGGCACGGAATTGATACAAATCCAAGCGGTCAAAGATCTAGTGCTGTGACTGTGTAGTTTCGTGCTTTCCCAGGTCTCAAAAGCGGGATCTGGGCACCCAGCGTTCAACGGCTCTATTACAAAATCACCTGGACACGGTACTAGTACCACAACCGCGTAATTCTGTGGTCTCCCAGGTCTCAAAAGCGAGACCCGGGGCACCCAAGAGTCGTGGGCACGATTACGAAATCACGAAGTCACGGTACTAGTTAAGTCTCCTCGTCAGCTCTCTCCTTATGCCCGCGGCACCGCAACTGCTGCCAGAACATCGTTGAGGACGCGATCGGCGTCGAAGCCTTCCAGCTCGGCCTCTGGCTTGACGATGATGCGATGGCGAAGAACCGGCAGCGCGGCGCGCTTCACGTCGTCGGGGAGCACGTAGTCGCGATCTTCGAACGCGGCATAGGCCTGGGCGACGCGCAGCAGGCAGATGGCTGCGCGCGGACTGGCGCCTAAGCCGAGCATGGGCCACTCGCGGGTGCGGCGCACCAATTCGAGAATGTAGGCGAGAAGCTCCGGTTCCACGCGCACGCCGCGAATCTCGTCGCGCGCGGCGGCGAGAAGATCGGCGGCGAGCGGTTGAATGGCCGCCGCATCCAGCACAGCGGCGCTGCCTGCGCCCATGTGCCGCTCCAGCATCTGGCGCTCTTGGTCGAGCGTGGGATAACCGACCCTGATCTTGAGCAGGAAGCGGTCGAGCTGCGCCTCGGGCAACGGATAGGTGCCTTCAAACTCGATGGGGTTCTGCGTGGCGAAAACTGTGAACCACGCGGGCAGCACGTGCCGCTTGCCGTCGCTCGTGACTTGGCGCTCTTCCATGCATTCGAGCAGCGCGGCCTGGGTGCGGGGCGGCATGCGATTGATCTCGTCGACCAAGAGCAGGTCGGTGAAGACGGGGCCGTGATGAAAGGTGAATTCGCCGGAGCCGGGACGGAAGATGGAGGTGCCGAGAATGTCGGCGGGCATCAGGTCAGGCGTGGCCTGCACGCGCTGAAATTCCAGTCCGAGCAGCCGGCCGATGGACTTGACGATGAGCGTTTTGGCAATGCCGGGCACGCCTTCGAGCAGCGCGTGGCCCTGCGTGAGCACGGCGGCCAGGACGTCGGCGATGACTGCTTCCTGGCCGGAGATGGCGCGGCTCAACTCTGCGCGCGCCTGGGCCAGGAGTTGTTGCGTGGCCGGGCGCGCAGAGGCGGCAGATTGCGCCGGGTCGTCAAAGGTGTTTTCGCCGTTCATCGATTTCTCCAGTCGTTCGAGTTGGTTCCTGTACGCGCGAGCGCAGTCAGCAAATCGCTATGACGGCTAAGCGCCTGCACCAGGGCCAGCGCGCGGCGCGGTGCGAGGCTGTCGTCGTTCACAGCTTCCTCGCATGCGGCCAGATCGGCATCCATCTCCGCGGGCGCTTGCGGAAAGCGGCGGCGCAGGGCCGCGGCCAATTCTGCGGCGTTCATCTGCATTCCTTTGCGGCCGCACAAAGCTCCCGTGCGGCGGCGGAAGCGGTCATAGCTCAATGCAACCGCCGTGGCCGCGGCGCCGGCTTTGCCATAGAGCGAGCCCAGAGCTTCAAGAAATTCTACCGGCGTGGCGCGGGCCGGAGCAGGCAATTCGCGCAACGGGCCGCTGCGCCGGCTGAAGCTGAAAAGCGCTAGCAGTGCGATGCAGGCCGCGCCGGCGAGCAGCAGAGTGAGAGCCGGTCCGCGCGCGTAGTACCACGACGAGCGCACGTCGCCGTGCAACGATTCGTCCCAATAGAAGTTGTGGCCGTCGCGGGGGCCGAGCGCATTGAGCAGCAGGTTGAGATTGTTGCCGCGCGCGATTGAGCCGTTTTCAAGCGGGGTGGAACTCGCCCACCAGATCACGTGGCCTGCGCCGCGATTGAACTCGACGACGGCGGGTGCGCCGGCGCAGGTGTAGTCCACGCGGTAGCGGGGATTGCCGAGCTTCCATGCGGCGGAGGGAACCATCCACACGTCGCCGGAATCGGCCAGTGGATCGAGGCCCTGCGCAGTGAGCTTGCACGGCTCCTGAAACTGCTGAGAGGGTTGCGCGGCGTTGCCGGCGATGAGCGCGCCGCCCGCGATCCCCGTCACGAGTACGCGCGCGCCGTGCGCAAGCAGATTATCGACGGCCGTGAAATCAGTGGTGCTGGTAAGAAACGGCTCGGCGAGAACAACCACCGTTTGCGCATTCGCCTGGTGGCCCAGTTCGGTGAGCGGTTCTTCCCAGCGCTGGATGTGATAACCGCTGGAGGCCAGCAGGTCGTACGCCGCGCGCGCGCCGTGGCGGCCGGTGAGATAGCTGCTGGGCACGGGATTGTCGTCGCGATTCTGATTGCGGGCGAAGAAGCCGGTGATGACCGCGAGCACCACCACTGCCGACAGGCAGATGAGCAGCAGCTTGCGGTCGCGGGCGTCGAGCGAAGCGAGAAAGCTCATTCGACCCCCAGTTCGGCGGCGGTGTGCAGGGCTGTTTGGTAATCGGCTGCGCCGGCTTCGCGGCCGCCGTACCAGGTGCGCTCGAATGTTTTTGTCAGGGCGGTGAGGCCGGCGCGGCGTGGATCGGCAGCGGGCAGCAGGAGCAGATATTCGCGTGGGGTGCGGGCACGGTCGGCCGGCCACAGGTGGCGCGACTCGAGACGCGCGATCGCGGCCCAGTAGAGGAAATGAATGCCCTCGCGCCACAGGCTTTGCGCGGCCATGGCCCGCGCATCGCGCAACCAGAGTTGCCAGTTGCGCGCGGAAGGAGCGGCGGAGAGGCCGGGGCCGTCTTCGATCAGGCGGATGCGGGAGCGGCGTTCGATGCGGATGAGGAACCAGATCAGGAGGAGGCAGAGTCCGCCGAGCAGCAGCGCGCGCAGAACGAAGGCAATCCATGGCGACCGCGCGCCAAAGCGTATCAGGCGGCCGAGAATCTCATTCAGCAGGTTCCCGAACCACTCCAAAAAATGCTCGCGGACTGTGGTCTGCGCAACTCCCTGGTATTGGCGCTCGGCCAGGATGGCATTGAGGGCGCGACGTTGCGCGGAGTAGTCGGCGATGGCCTGAGGCGGCTGCGCGACCTGCTGCGCATCGGTGGCGAGGCGCTGGCGCGCTTCAGTAAGCTGCGTGTCGATGGACGGCGCGGGTGTCTTCGCCGCCGAAGCGGAATTGATTGCACCTCCTGGCGGTGTCAATGAGTCTTTGCCGGCTTGCGGCTTGGCTGCGTCGCTCAACAGCGTGCGCAGCCAGTCGTAGCTGATTTCTCGCTGGGCGGATGCAGCGGTTGGCGGCCATGGCACGTGATCATTGGAGCCAACCTGCGCGGGATCGCAGGCCTCTGGGGTGCGCTGCATCTGGCACGCGGCGACCAGGGTCTGGAGTTCGGCGAGATGGTGCGTGTAAGCCGCGATGGCGGGATTCGGTGCGGCTGAATCCGGTTGCGCGGCGCGGGCTGGGTGCGCCAGAAACGCGCCCAGCGCGAGAACGCTCAGTGCAAACATATGCTTGCTTTGCACTGAGCCTAACCGCGATCCGCCGGGGGCGAGAATCATGACTCCTTCACCGTAGCAGGGGCCGGCAGCGGCATGGAAGGTTGCTCCGCATCGCTTGATCCGGCCACTTAGCTTCGTGCTATCCCAGGTCCCAAAATCGGGACCTGGGGCACCCAACATTGGTACAAGTTCAAGCGGTCAGAGACCTAGTGCTGTGACTGTGTAGTTTCGTGCTTTCCCCGGTCTCAAAATCGAGACCGGGGGCACCCATGTTTCAAAGGCTCAATTACAAAATCACGTGGACACGGTACTAGTACGGCGACCGTGAGGTTTGGTGGTTTCAAAATCGGGACCGGGGGGACCCAAGCTCATCGGCGCAATTACGGAATCTCCATGTCACGGTACTAGACCTGTTCGGAATTCGAGGAGACGGATTCGTTGGAATCAGGGAGCACTGCGCTGCCAGGTTCCAGGCCGGCGGCCTGCATCATCCACTCGATGTCGTAGCCTTCCTTGCGAATGCGCTGGTCGTAATAGAAGAGCGTGAGGCCGGTGGCGTAGATGGGGCCGATGAGCGTGTTGGTGATGAATCCCGCCACCTGTTGCAGAGACAGCACGGCAATGGAGACCGGTTGGCCGGGATGCCGGAAGACGCTGAACAGAAAAGGCATGCTGAGCACGAGCCCGATGATCATGCGCACGGCATAAACCAGGACGCCGAGGACCAGGATGCGGCCCAGCGAACCCCTGGTGAGCTCGACGCTGCGCTTGAGGGCGCGACCCGCGGGAAGCTCTTCCACGACGCTGGCGGGAATGCCGAGGGAAAGACGGAGCGACATCCAGGATCCATAGACGAGGGCGCCGATAAAGAACGGGGCCAGCACCAGGACGGTGATGCCGACAGCAATGACGGCGGCGGGATTGTGCGCGGCTGCGTGATGCACTGCCGGGGAGCCGGAGAAAACGCGGTGCGGCAAAGACTTGAACACGACGGCGAAGAAGATGACGTACAGAATAGCCAGCGGAGTCCAGGCGCGGAAGCTGGTGATGGTCATGAGCCAGAGGTAACGGCCCAGGCGCGGCCGGATGCTGCGGGCGGCGCCGCTGATGGACGCCGGTTGACCCAGGTAGACCCAGGCCACGGCGCGATTGTTGGCGGCGATGGCCAGGCCGGCGATGAGCAGGATGGCGAGCGTTTGCACAATGGCCACAATCGCCACGGCCAAGGTCAGGTGTGGACGGACGTGGGGATAACCCAACAGCCTGAGTCCGCCCAGGTACAGCATCTGGATGACGAGCATGACCCCGGCAAAGATGGCGGCGATGCCGGCAAAGAGCAGGAAGTGGTTGCGATACAACTCTGCGGTGCGGTCCAGGATTTCGCCGAGGCTCAAGGGGCGAAGTTGCTGCTGCATGGGTCCCTCGCATTGCGCTGCGGATCGCGGACAGCGGGAGCGTTCCAGCCGTTTGAGGCTGAAGAAACGGGCACTGGTTAGAGCCCGGAAAATTTAGATGCGATCGCTTGCAAGGGATGGTAGCACGGCCAGCGGGGAGCGAGTGAGTAACTCAGCCGATCGCAAGGTTGCCTTGAACGAAATCCCAGGTCAGACTTTTGTGGTCTCCCGCCCTTGCGACAGAGAAAACTCGCAAGGACGGGGCACGGACGCGGAATCGGCGGGTTGGCGAGCGAGCGAATGAAGCCGGCCGGCGGCTAAAATGATGCCATGGCCTCTGCCTCACCCTTCCGGATTGTGCACACCGTGTGCTCGCACGACTGCCCGGACTCGTGTGCGGTGCTGGTGACCGTGAACGAGGAGGGGCGCGCGGTGAAGGTGCAGGGCGACCCGTCGCATCCCATCACCCAGGGCTTTTTGTGCGGCAAGGTGGCCAAGTATCTGGACCGCGTGTATGCGCCGGATCGGATTCTCTACCCCCTGCGACGCAAGCCTGGAGTGCAGAAGGGCTCGCTGCCCCGCGGGCGCGAACACGAGGCCTTCGAGCGGGTTAGCTGGGATGAGGCGCTGGACGCAATCGCCGCGCGGCTGCAGCAGGTAAGCGATCAATATGGATCGGAGTCGATCCTGCCCTACAGCTACGCCGGCACCATCGGCGTGCTTGGCTATGGCTCGATGGATCGGCGGTTCTTCCATCGGCTGGGGGCGAGCCGGCTGGACCGCACCATCTGCGCGGAGGCAGGCGGGCAGGCGTGGACTTCGGTGTACGGCAAAAAGATGGGCACGCCGATGGAGGATTTTGCGCTGGCCAGGCTGATCATCGCCTGGGGCGCAAACATTCACGGCAACAATGTTCATCTGTGGCCGTATGTTGAGCAGGCGCGGCGCAAGGGCGCGCGGCTCATCGTCATCGATCCTTATCGCACGCGCACTGCGGCGCTGGCCGACTGGCACATCGCCATCCGCCCTGGAACGGATGTGGCCCTGGCGCTGGGGTTGATGCATGTGATCCTGCGCGAGGGGCTGGAAGATCGCGCGTATATCGAGCGGATGACGCACGGCTTTGAGCAACTGGCCGAGCGCGCGCGGGAATATACGCCGGAACGGGTGGCTGCGTGGACCGGCATGACGGCCGCAGAGATTGAGCAACTGGCGCGCGAGTATGCCACCACGCGGCCGGCTGCGATTCGCATGAACTACGGCATGCAGCGCAGCGAGAACGGCGGCGCGGCAATACGGGCCGTCGCCATGCTGCCCGTCCTCACTGGCGCGTGGCAGCAGCGCGGAGGCGGCGCGCAGCTTTCGACGTCGGGTGCGTTTGCGTGGAACGAAAATGCCCTGCGCCGGCCGGATTTGCAAATGTCTTCGCCGCTGGGTCGCGAGGCGCGGCTGGTAAATATGTCCACGCTGGGCGAAGCGCTGGAATCCAGGGACAAAGGGACAGAGGGACAAAGGGACAGAGAAGGCCTGAACGAAGGGCCCGATGTGCATGCGCTCTTCGTCTATAACTCGAATCCGGCGGCGGTGGCTCCCAATCACAATGCGGTGCGGCGCGGGCTGGAGCGCGCGGATCTCTTCACTGTTGTGCACGATCTGTTCTTTACTGACACTACGGACTATGCGGATTACGTGCTGCCGGCAACGACGTTTCTGGAGCACACGGATGTGCAGGGCGCCTACGGCCACTATTTTGTGCAGCTTTCTGAACAGGCCATCGCCCCGCCGGGCGAGGCGCGGTCCAATGTGTGGCTTTTTGGGCAGCTGGGACAGCGCATGGGATTTGCCGAGCCGTGCTTCCGCGATACGGCGGAGGAGATGATTGCGCAGGCGCTGGCGATCGGGCCGGATGGGCACGCGCACAATGCCGGCATGGAGCACATTACGCTCGACGAGCTGAAGAAACAGGGTCGCGCGCCGCTCGCGCTCGATCACACCCAGCCGTTTCTGCCCTTCGCCTCGGGGGCGGTTCCTACGCCTTCTGGCAAGATTGAGTTCTATTCAGAGAAGCTGGTCACTGCGAATATTGATCCGCTGCCGGGATTTGTGCCGCCCATTGAGTCGCGATGGGGCAACGCGGCAGCACAGTATCCGCTGGAGCTGCTGGCGCGCAAGGGCGACAACTATATGAATTCCACCTTTGCGAACCTGCCCGGCCATCGCAAACTGGAAGCGCGCCACGATCAACGGCTGGAGATGCACCCCGCAGACGCTGAGGCCCGCGGCATTCGCGAGGACGAGGCGGTGCGCATCTTCAACGACCGCGGGGCGATAGAGCTGACGGCGATGATGAACGAGCATTTGCCGGCCGGCGTGGTGGCCGCGCGCATGGATTGGGCCAAGCTGCATCCCGAGGCCACGAACATTAACGCGCTGACCAGTGAACGGCTGACGGATATTGGCGGCGGGGCGACGTTTTATTCCACGCTGGTTGAAGTAATGCGGGCATAACCCGATTTCGTATGAGGCGAGGCTGTTTGGTGAAAGCATTCCGGTCTGGCTGGTTGTTGGCTGTCGCCTCGCTGCTGCTCGCCGCCCAGGCGCCGCCGGCGCACTCCGACTCGATCGGGTTCAGCTACAGTCTTCCAGCCGGCTGGGAGGTGGTTGTTCCCAAGCCCGCGCAGGCCGGGGAGCGGCCCAAGACCTCACAGAACACACCGGAGGGAGTGAAGAAGGGCGTTGCCTGCGTGGAGGTGCCGATGACGGCGCGGCACGGCGATCCGGCCAGCGCCATCGTCGTCATCGCGCTGCCTTTCGACTGTTTCGGCCAGACCATGGCGGAGCAGGACCTGGCCGATTTCGGCCTCGGCGCCACAGAGGGGCTGCAGACCACCTTCGACTTTCTCAATCCGGTTTCCACAACCTATGCGCTGGCCGGACACAAGTTGTGGATTGAGCGGGTGAAGGCCGTGCCCAAGGGCAAAACGGCTCCGGTAAACACGGTGGAGACGGCCTGCACGATTCTGAAGAAAGGCGCGGTCTGCTGGATGGTGGATGCAGCCGACGACGCAAGCCTGGAGGCCTTCGAGCGCGGCGCGGTGGCGCTGGAGGGATCGCCTGCCACGCCCCTGGTGCCGGCCGGGGTGTGGGTGAAGAGCCCGGCACCGGTAAAAGCGCCACGGTAAGCCGATACGGCGCGAATCTGGTACGCCGCCGCCTGGAGCTGCGGAACAAGAGGTTGCGGAAAAAGTCGATGCGAGAGACGAGATGTCCGAAGAAGCATCCCTCAGCGGCTAAAGCCGGGCTCATTTTGCAGCTACTTGCGGCACGGCTGAAGCCGTGCCCTTTCAAAACTGCTACTCGCGTCAATTTGCCTAAGAATGAGCGGGGTTTTAGAGGCCGCGGAAAAACTCTATAGTGGGGGCAAATAGTGCGAAACAACATCCCGCAGCGGCTAAAGCCCGCGTGGTTTTGCTGGCTTTATCGGCCCGACTAAAGTCGTGCCCTTGTTACAAAGCCCCACAGGGAGAGTTTTTCCGCAACCTGTTTAGCCCCTGAGGGAATGGGCATTCAAACTGCCTCTTGGCGGCCCCAAGGCAGGCCGAATCACGCTCCGTGCTATCCTCGACTTAAGCGGAGCTTTCATGCAATCGCGCATCGCCAAAGGACTGTTGCCCGCACCAGCCGTCAAGCGCTGGTCGCAGTCGCGCGAGCGCTGCATCTGCCCGCGCCGACACCTGCGCGTACTGCCCATCCGCACACGACCTAGCCTCTTCGGCGGCGATTAGCAGCAGGTCCGCCGAAGGCCCTCGCCTGTGTTCCGGATCCCACCCAGGGGTTCGCGGGCCGGATGCAGCAGCACCCATCGCATTCAGGCCTTTACCAGGGTCGGCAGCTCCGTCCGCGCGGCGTTGCCCAACCGAATCTGCCCGAGGAGGCTCTATGAATTCCGCAGTCGCTTCTACCAATGCTTCAACCAATAAAGACCGGTTGCACGCCCAGTACGGACCGAAGCTCGTCACTTCTCTTCCGGGTCCCAAGGCTCAGGCTGCGGTCGCGGCCGACGATCGGCTCATCTCGCCCAGCTATACGCGGTCTTATCCCCTGGTAGCCAAGCGCGGTCGCGGCATTCGCGTGGAAGACGTGGACGGCAACGAGTTTCTGGACTTTGCCGCCGGCATCGCCGTGTGTTCTACCGGCCATTGCCATCCTGAGGTGGTTGCGGCTATCCAGAAACAGGCCGCCGAACTCATCCACATCTCGGGCACCGATTTTTACAACGAAGCCCTCACCGACCTGGCCGACCGGCTTTCCGCCGTGGCGCCCATGCCTGGGCCGCATCGTTTTTTCTACGGCAACTCCGGCGCCGAAGCCATTGAGTGCGCCATGAAGCTGGCCCGTTACCACACCGGCCGGCAGCAGATTATCTCGTTCTTCGGCGCATTCCACGGGCGCACCATGGGCGCGCTCTCGCTTACCGGCTCCAAGCCGCAGCAGAAGCGCCGCTTTGCGCCGCTGGTTCCCGGCGTGACCCACGTGCCCTTCCCTTACACCTATCGCGACTGCAAGGGCGGGCGCGAGGAGCAGGAAGCGTTTGAGATGGGCTGCGCGCGGTATATCGAAGAGCGGCTCTTCAAGACCATCCTGCCCCCGGAGGAAGTGGCCGCCATCTTCATTGAGCCGATTCAGGGTGAGGGCGGCTACGTGGTGGCGCCGGATAACTTCCTGCGCGAGCTGCGCGCCCTCTGCGACCGTCACGGGATTTTGCTGGTCGCGGACGAGGTGCAGAGTGGGGTGGGAAGAACCGGCAAGTGGTGGGCCATTGAACACTCGGGCGTACAGCCGGACATGGTGTGCCTGGCCAAGGGCATTGCCAGCGGCATGCCGCTGGGCGTGTGCATGACGCGCGCCGAAGTCATGGACTGGATTCCCGGCTCGCATGCGTCGACCTTTGGCGGAAATCCGGTTTCGATTGCGGCGGCACTGGCCACGATGGACATCATCGAGCGCGAGGCGATGGCGAATGCGGCGCGCGTGGGCGCGAAGATGCTGGAAAGGCTGCAGGGCTGGAAGGATTCCCATCCGCTGGTGGGCGATGTGCGCGGCCGCGGCCTGATGATCGGCATCGAGCTGGTGAAGGACAAGACCACGCGCGAGCCTGCTTCCGAGCAGCGCAATCGCGTGGAGACGCTGGCCTTCGAGCGCGGCCTTATGATCCTGGGCTGCGGCGTGAATTCGATTCGCCTGGCGCCTCCGCTGGTGTTGAGCGAGGAAGAGGCGATGGTTGCGCTCGATCTGCTCGAAGACGCGCTGAGCGAGGTGGAGAAGGAATTCGCCAAGACAGCAGCGGCAGAGACGGTGCACGCGTAGCCAAGCTGGGCCTGCCACCAGCCCCGGGGTGCCCCATCCTTTCGCAGCTTTTGGCGAAAGGGTGGGAGACCACGAAACATCTACGAAGCAAGCTTCGCGCTCGCCAGCCGGTTCAGGCTGATGCCCTGCTCGGCTGCTTCGAGCGTCAGCGAGCGGTGCACGTGTGGAGGAATCCGCACGGGCTCGGGGATTGGCTCGCCAGAGGCTTTCATATCGCGCACCACGTCCTTTACGAGCTTGCGAATTCCGGCGAGCGCCTCCTCGGGCGAAGCCGCCATCCACGATAAAGACGGAAATTCCGCGCATAGGCCCGCGTGTTCGCCGTCCTCCGCGGACCAGGTCACGCGATAGGTGTAGTGATCGCTATCGGGCTTAGTTGCAGGTGTGCGTTTTGGAGGCGAGAGACGCATCGCTTCGGGAGAATCCTTCGGATCCGTCAACCACCAGGATGGTACCACTATTGGGACCACCCTTCAGACGCGCTTTTCGCTCCAGCGCTGGCCCGGCAGAAGAGGTCGCGGAAAAACTCCGTGGTATGGCGCCAGGCGAGGCAAAATCCCGCAGGGGCTAAAGCCCTCGTTCATTTTGCGGGCTCTTTCGGCCCGACTAAAGTCGTGCCCTTGTTACAGAGCAGCATCGCAGAGAGTCTTTCCGCAGCCTGTAAAGCCCAAATCATTTTATTGGCCTTATCGGCACGAGTAAACTCGTGCCCTTGTTACAGGGCTCCATTCAAGAAGTATTTCCGCAGGCTGAGAAGCCAATTACGACCATACATAATGGAGCTTATGAGCCCCGCTGCCAAAAAATCCTTTACCGCCCGGCTGGAAAAGCTGCCGTCCGCTCTGGGCTGGGTCATTGCGCGCGTTCCCTTTGATGTGAACAAGGCGTGGCCTGAGCGCGTGCGATTGCGCGTGCGCGGGGAGATTGAGGGATTCGCGTTCCGGACATCGCTCTTTGCTTTTTCAGAGGGCGCCGGACATTTCCTGCTCGTCAACAAAGCCATGCAAGGCGGTGCGGGCGTGCGCCTGGGCGACAAGGCGCGCTTTACGCTGGAGCCAGACCTGGAGGAGCGTTCCGCGGAGCCGCCCTCAGAGCTGGCCAAGGTGCTGCGCGGCGATCGCAAACTGGAGCGCTGGTTCGGCCAGCTTAGCCCCTCGATGCGGCGGGAGCTCGGCAAATGGGCTGACCAGCCGAAGTCGGGTGAGGGCCGGAAGAAGCGCGCCGAAAAGGTAGCCGAACGGCTGTACCTGGCCATGGACGGCGAGACGGAACCGCCGCCGGTGCTGCGCGTCCTGTTCCAGCGCCAGCCCCTCGCCCGCGTCGGTTGGGAGGCCATGACGCTCACCCAGCGGCGCCATCACCTGCTGGGCATCTTTTATTATGAGACGGCCGATGCGCGGGAGCGGAGGGCTGCGAAGGCAGTGGAAGTGGCATTAAAGACGGCCAGCCGCGCCAACAAGAGAATCCAGTAGTGGGCCACATTGTCATTAATAAGTGTTTTATATTCAATATTTTGATCCAATCAGCAAGCCGCGGACGCCGGCACTTTCGCGCACTCGCTAAGTCGGGCCCTGATGCAGAAGTGGCCCGCTTGCAACCCGATATCGTTTGAGGTCTGGATTTTGCCCTCGTCTTCTCGAGCAGGTCTGTCGTCTAATTGGATAAGTATGACCTTCGCATCCATCTCGGCTACCTTCACGCGCGGAGCTGCCGCTGCGGCCGAAGAACAGGCGCGGCGCGAGAACCTGGCCATCGCGCAGGGATTGAAACGGCAGGAGGCTGGACTGCTGGACGAGCTGATCGTCCGCTATCAGCACCGGCTGATGCGCTATCTGCTTTACCTCACCGGAAATCGCGAGCTGGCCGAGGATCTGTTCCAGGAGGTCTGGATGCGGGTGCTGGTGCGCGGTTCGCAATACAACGGCCAGGCGCGCTTCGAGACCTGGCTGTTCAGCATTGCCCGCAATCTGCTCATCGACCACCGCCGTAAACGGACCATGAGCAGCCTGGACGAGCTGATTGAGGGCGTGGGCGAGGATGATCGCGCCATGCCGCTGGAGATTGCCGCCGACGGACCGAGTCCGTTTGAGCGCTGCTCGTGGCTTGAGGACCGGGAACGGATCGCCGCGGCGCTGCTGGAACTGGATACGCTGCATCGCGAGGTGCTGGTGCTGCGCTTCCACGAGGAACTGTCGCTGGAGGAAATCGCCAAGGTGACCCAGGCGCATTTATCCACGGTGAAGTCGAGGCTGTACCGGGGCATGGCAATGATCAAGCCCAAGCTGGAAGCGGCGCAGGCGCGGTTACAGGAGGCGGTGTAGCCAATGGCCGTGGCCGACAGCGTTGTGCGGGACGGAAGCCCGCAGCCCGATCGCGATTTGCTTTCAGCACTGGCTGGAACACAGGCTGGTCGTGACGGCGCAGTGGCGCACCGGACGCGCCGCGTGGTGCTGGCGTCCCTGGGACAACTGCAGGACCTGAAGGCCAGCCGCAAGCGCAGCCGCGCAGTGGCGCTGGCCGTGTTGCTGCTCGTCATTCTGGCCATGGGGCCGTTTATATACCGCGTGGTGGAGGACCTGATTGGCGGCGAGCACTTCAGCGACGTTGCAACCCAGTTCAGTCTTCTTATCTGCATCTTCTGCCCTGCCGTGGTGGCCGCTGTGGTGGTGGCCGGTTGGGCCCGCCGCGACTCGTAAGTAAATCGGGAAGGGTCTCGGATTCCGGCGCAGTGTGCGCAACTTCCAGAATGGCTGTACCGTCCTTGAAATAAGCGTTAAGCTGTTTTCGGCCTGATTGGGCCGGGATTTGCCCTCGTCCATGAGGGATTAAGTATGCGTGAGCCGGAATCCATAACCGTAAATGACGATGCCCGGATGATTCCGGTGTGGTCGATCGTGGCCGCCAGCCTGGCCTTTGTGCTGGTGGAGTACTATTTCTGGCTGATCGCGCCCGCGCAGCACCATCACGCGCCGCCGCCGATTGGCCTGCGCCTCTATTTCAACCTGTCGTGGGGAGTTCTGGCCGCGCTCTATTTCCTGATGGTGGGGTATGTGAGCAAGGATGCGCCGCGGCGCGGCATGAGCACCCGCTTCTGGATCCTGATCTGCTTCGTGATGCCGGGTGGGATCGGGGCGGTGCTCTACTTCCTGCTGCGCATGCCGGAGGTTTCCCGCTGCCCGGCGTGTGGCACGCATGTGCAGAGCGAGTTCCACTTCTGCCCGCAGTGCAACTACCAGCTCACCGCCAGTTGCGGGAACTGCTTCCGCAGCGTGCGCGCCACGGACCAGTACTGCACGCGCTGCGGCCACGAGCTGGCCAGCGATCAGACCCCGGCGCGATTGCGGGTGCTGGACCGGTAGGACGACCGCTGTTTCCCATCCGCCTTTTCCCATCCGCGACTTCTGGAATCAAGGCCGCCATATGCCGGAGATTCGCGTCTGACTAGACTGGTCCTAAGATGGCCAGCCTTCCACCAACGCCGACTTCCGCCTATCGCGGCCGGCTTGCGCCTTCGCCCACCGGCTATTTGCACGTGGGCCATGCGCGTACCTTCTGGACCGCCTGGCAGCGGGCGCGCGAGGCGGGCGGCGCGCTGGTTATGCGCATGGAAGATCTCGACCCCGAGCGCAGCAAATCCATCTACGCCGAAGCCGCCCTCGAAGACCTGCGCTGGATGGGAATCCGCTGGCAGGAAGGTCCGGATCGCGGTGGGCCGTATGCACCCTATGTGCAAAGTAAGCGCCGGGCGCACTATCTGGCCGCGTGGCGCAAACTGCTGCGCCGCGGTTATTTGTTTCCCTGCCGCTGCTCGCGCAAAGATCTCGAAGCCGCGCTGAGCGCCCCGCACGAGCGCGTGACAACCGATGCGCAACGCCAGTCCGGCAAAATCGAACCCCTTGATGACGAGCCCATTTATCCCGGCACCTGCCGCAATCTGCAGGGTCATGCGCCGCAACTCCCCGGTCCCACGACCGCCGAACTGGAATCGCCCGAAGGCATCAACTGGCGCTTCCGCGTTCCCGATGGCGCAGTGATTGAATTCGACGACCACAATCTCGGCCTGCAACGCTTCGTTGCCGGAAGAGACTTCGGAGATTTCGTAGTGTGGCGGCGCGACGGTGTGCCCAGCTATCAGCTCGCGTGCGTGGTCGACGACGCAGCCATGCGCATCACGGAAGTAGTGCGTGGCGCCGATCTGCTCAAATCGACGGCGCGCCAGATCCTGCTGAACCACGCTCTCGGCTATCGCAATCCCGAATGGTTCCACTGCCGCCTGGTGGTGGACCACAACGGCCGCAGGCTGGCCAAGCGCCACGACGCGCTTAGTGTCCGTTCGCTGCGCCAGCGCGGCCTCACGCCGATGAACCTCCTGGCGGCGGAGTTACCGGTGGAAGTGTAGCCTAAGGCAATTGGTTGTCCCTCCGAGGTGCCCGCGCCCCCCAAAAAAGAAAAGGCCCCGCAAGCGGAGCCTTCTTCAGCGATTCAGATTTGAAGATTCGTACGGGAGCAGGGCAGGTCTTTCCGGTTCCTGATCCCTGCTGCCGGTCATCTTCACCCGTGCTTGATAAACTTCCCGCTCTGCAACTCGCTCATCGCCTGCCGCAGCTCGGCCTGCGTGTTCATCACGATCGGTCCGTACCACGCCACCGGCTCTTCCAGCGGCTTGCCCGAAACCAGCAGGAAGCGAATGCCCTCGGGTCCGGCCTGGACGACGATTTCGTCACCACGGTCGAACAACACCAGCGAATGGTTCTTTGCGTCGTAGACCGGCTGCGCATTGGGATCAACTGCCGACTCAGTCAACACCGCTCGCGGATCAGAGGCATCGCGGAACGTGCCGGCGCCCGCAAATACATAGGCAAAGGCATTCCGCGTGGTCTCTACCTGGATGCGCTTCTTTTTTCCTGGCGGCACGGAGATGTCGACATATCGCGCGTCTACCGAATATTGCCCGGCGGCAGCGCCTTCCACCGGTCCCTTCTTTCCCCAGAACTCGCCGGTAATGATGCGCGCCTTCGTGCCGTCGTCCTCCGTCACCTCGGGAATCGCCGCAGACGGAATGTCCTGGTAACGCGGTGCGGTCATTTTCAGCGCTGCGGGCAGGTTCGCCCACAGTTGAAAGCCGTGCATTCGCCCGCGCTCGTCGCCCTTGGGCATCTCCTGGTGCAGAATGCCGCTGCCCGCGGTCATCCACTGCACATCGCCGGCCGTCATGCGCCCCTTGTTGCCCAGACTGTCGCCGTGCGCCACTTCCCCCGCCAGCACATAGGTGATGGTCTCAATGCCGCGGTGCGGGTGCCACGGAAATCCGGCGAGGTAATCGGCAGGGTTCTCGTTGCGAAAGTCGTCGAGCAGCAGGAAGGGATCGAACTCCTTGGTTTTGCCGAAGCCGAAGGCGCGCTGCAGCTTCACGCCGGCGCCTTCCATGGTGGGTTTTGATTCAATAATTTCCTGGACCGCGCGCAGGGACATGGCGGGACCTCCTTGGTTGTGAGCGACCGTACGCTTGATTAGATGTTTAAACAGGTATCTGGATTCACGCCCGGAAAAGTCGGCTCCATTGCGTCCGGTCTCTTGACATAACTGAACTATACCGTTCAGTATTGAATGACCTGGAGGCCGGGCACATGATCCACGTCCAAAACCTGGTGAAAACCTTTGGCGCCTTCGCGGCCGTCGACGACGTCTCTTTCGAGGCGCGGGTTGATTTCCTGGTGCTGGCCGTGCTGGCTTGCGTGCTGCTGGTCTTCGGCGCGCACCGCTTTAACAAGATTGAGATTTAGGGAGGCTCTACAGAAGGAGTTCGCATTCTCTCAGGGGCTAAAGCCCCGGTTCATTTTGCGGAGGTTAATGTACGGGCTAAAGAGGCTGCGGAAAAACTCATCATGGATGATCGAATGACCGTAAAAGCATCCCTCAGGGGCTAAAGCCCACCTCAATTTTATTGGGCTTTATCGGAAGCCGGGACTAAAGTCCCGGCCTACCAGAGTCCCGGCCTACCAGAGTCCCGGCCTACCAGTCATGCCCTGTTACAAAGCACCATCGCAGAGAGTTTTTTCCGCAGCCTGTGAAGCCCGAACCATTCACGGCTAAAGCCCGAACCCTTCACGGCTGAAGCCCGTAGCCTTCAAAACAGCGACTTATTCAGAGGTTCCTTAGGCGTACCCCATGGCCCGTTCCCGCAGTCCGGAAGCTCACGAGAAGGTGATAGAGGCCGCGCTGGCTCTCTTCGGCGAGCGCGGCATCGACGCCACCAGCATGGACGCGATCGCCCATGCCTCGGGCGTCAGCAAGGCGACCATCTACAAGCACTGGGTCGACAAGGAAGCGTTGCTCATGGAGGTTATGCTGCACGCCCACGGCATAGGCGCCGAACCGGAGGAGCCGGACACGGGCGACCTGGCGCGCGACCTGGCCACGGTCCTGAGTCGCAAGCCTCCGGCCGAATTTGAACAGGCGCGCAACCGCATGATGCCCGCGCTCATCGCGTACTCGGCGGTGCATCGCGAATTCGGCAGGGCGTGGCGGCACCGGGTCATGGAGCCGCCACGGCAGTCGCTCAAGCGCACATTGCGGGGCGCCATCGAGCGCGGCCTGCTCAAGCCGGACCTCGACCTGGACGTGGCGATCGCGCTGCTGCTGGGCCCCGCGCTTTACCAGAAAATCTTCGCGGACCGGATCGGCCGGCGCGCCGCGAAAGACATTGGGCGGGAGACGGCGGAAGCATTTTGCCGGGCATTCGCGCCGCCCGAAACCACTGCCTGACCGCCCCTGATCTCCAACAAATGAAAGCTGAGGGCCGGCAACTGAATTATGCGGCCTTGATGAACTCCGCTTCGAGCGTGATGGTGACTTCCTCGCCGACCATGACACCGCCGGCCTCGAGGGCCGCGTTCCAGGTAAGGTCGAAGTCCTTGCGATTGATCTTCCCGATGGCGTTGAGGCCAACGCGCAGGTTGCCCCAAGGGTCTTTGGCGGGCTCGCCGAAGTCGTCGACGGCAAAGGTGACGGATTTGGTCACGCCGTGGATGGTCAGGTCGCCGGTCACCTGGAACTCGTCGCTGCCTAGCGACTTCACGGAGGTGGACTGGAAGGTGATCTCAGGATATTTGGCCGCGTCGAAGAACTCGGGGGTCTTCAGATGCGCGTCGCGCTGCTCATCGCCGGTGGCGATCGTGTTCACGTCGGCCGAGGCTTTCACGCTGGAGTTGGCGGGGTTGGCTTTGTCGAGGGTGAGCACGCCCTTGAGGCCGCGAAAGCTGCCCTTCACGTTCGAAATCATCAGGTGGCGAACCTTGAACTCCGCGGATGAGTGCGCGGGATCGAGGTTCCAGGTGGTGACATTAGTGGGGGTAGCGGTGGTGGACGACATAGCGGTGTTCTCCTTTTCAGTCCGATTGGATGCGGCAGAGATTTAGTCGTTGCAACAAATATTCGCCGCGCCGCCTGTAGCGGTTCCATAGTTGCTGTATCCGGAGACCGGAGTGGCCGAGTGGCATTTTGCAGATCCGCAAACGGGCTCTGGAGCCGCCCTTACTCTTCCCGACGGTATGCCGTTCCGATTCTCCGGTCAAGGCCGCGATTGGGCTGCGGAAAAACTCTGTAGTGGGGGCAAAGAGTGCGAAACAACATCCCGCAGGGGCTAAAGCCCTCATCTTTTTACGGGCTTGATCGGGAGCCGGGACTAAAGTCCCGGCCTACCAGTCCCGGCCTACCAGTCGTGCCCTTGTTCCGCTACTCCCGTGCCTTCCGCCCATTGTCCTTGAAGTTCAGCACGATGTACGAATACGAATAATCATGGCTGTTCGTGACGTGCGAGAGAAAGTCGCCGCCGCCAAACCAGCCGTAGCCGCCGCCCAGGTTGAAGTGGCGGTTCAGCTCGTACCAGGTATAAACGTCCGCTTCCTCGCCAATATGCAGGCCGTGGTCGGTCTTGTTGGCTACGATAGACCCGCCCGAGGTGTTGTACACGGCGTCGAGTGCAGAAACCGCCCAGAAGTCCAGGCCCTGCGCGGTCACGCTCCAGCGGTGGTGGGGTTGGAACGTGCCCCCGGCCCGCGCCGACTGAATGTTCTGCCAGCCGAACTGATCGTCGATCCCGAAACGGTCATGGGCCGTGGGATACATGGTGTCGAAGGTCCGGTGCACTCCCCCGGACGGGTTGCTGGTACCGGTAGCGAAGTCGTGCTGCACAAAAAAGCGCGGTCGCGTGGGCAGCGATTTGAACTGGTAGGCGGCGCCCTCGCTCGACGCCCAGGCGCGAATCGGTTCTGTTCCCACGGTTCCGGATTCCACCACTACCTCGCCGGAGTAGTCCAGCGACGAGCCGGCACGGCCCTTCAGGCGCACCCCGTAGGCTTTCTCATCCTGCTTGCCGGTGGTTTTCGAGAGCGCCGCCTGCACCACCTCCGACGGCTGCACACGCCACAGCACGAATGGTTCCAGGCTCGAATTGGGCAGCGGATTCTTGATCCGGCCGTATGCGCCGTAGATGTTGTTCCCCTCCTGGTGGGGACTCAGGCCTGAGGCCTGCGGCACCACCGCCGATGCGGCGAAGAGCCCAACGCTGGCGCGGCTGCTCTGCAAATTCAACACCGCTGCGTCAAAGGAACGACCCTGGTCACGCCACTGCGAGTCGGCAATGATCGTATTGTTGTAATTGATGATTTGGCGGCCCACGCGCAGGCTGAACCAGTGTTTTTCAGGATCGCCAATCTCGGTGTAGGCCAGCTTCAGGTCCCAGCGGTTCTCGTTGGGCGGACCGATGGGCGGATTCTCAAAGAACGGCCGCGCGTCCTGCAGTTGCGCGGTCACGCGGAACCACGAATTCGGCTTCACATCGGCCTCGAGACGAAAGCGGTTCAGCTCGTACGAGTCATCGCTTCCCGCCTTGAAGCTGGCGTTGTCGTCTGCTTCGTAGCGATAACGCTCCTCCGCCTGGAAGGCGATCCAGTGCGGCAGCCTGGCGTCCAGATCGGTGATGGGAGCGAAGTCGGGAACGTCGTAAGGCTGCGCCGACCCAGTGGTTCGGAAGGCCGGGCCGTTCAGATGGCTCAGCGGATTCGATGCGGGTCCCGTGATCCAGCCGCCGTCCAGGGCGCTGGCCGCGTTTTGCGTGGTTACATCGTCCTGTGCGGCGATGGGCAGCGCGGCAGCCAGCATCGGCAGGATGGCCGCCGCCCAAAGCAGACGCGCGATGCGTCGCTCCGTAGTCATGATAGTTGCGTCAAAAAATTTGTTGGTCATCTCCCCTTCGTTTCAGCAATAGAAAGCCCGCGAGAGCGTGGGCTCTATCGCGGGCAATCGAGAAACCTTGGATGTTGGTATTACTTCAGACCAAAGTTCGCTGCGCGCGCATGAGCGTGCCACAGCAGCGACAAGTGGTCTTGCCTACCATTTCCTGAGCGTACTGGAGATTTTCGACTGCGTCAATCGCGTCGCCCGCTTTGAGGGGTACGCGCTTCAGATGAAGGGCACGGGTTTTAGAGCTTGCGGAAAAAGTCAGCACCGATCCATTACCGAAAGGGTCCGGGACTCGAAACGACCAAATTTCAAGCGTCTCGGGGCAACGCTGGTGGGAAACTGGAATTCTATGAATTCGCCGCCTGCACGTCTTCAACCCGTCTCCCGGGACCAGAGCGAAGCGCTTCTCACCGCGGTGGAGCGCCGAACCACCGATCCCCGCGCCGGCATCTTTGGGCCGGCTTCAGTGAGTTGGAAGATCAATCGCGAGTCGGCGGTTTTTCTCGGTGCCGGACGCGCGGCGCTGCTGCAGCTTGCGCATCCCTGGGTGGCTGCCGCGCTCCAGCAGCATTCAAGCGTGATGTCCAAGCCCGTGGCCCGTTTTCACAACACCTTTCGCATTGTCTACACCATGATCTTCGGCTCGCTCCCGCAGGCGCTGACCGCGGCGCGGCGCTTATACAAACTGCATACCAGCATCCAGGGCGAGTTGCCCGAATCGGCCGGCGGATGGACGCGCGGCGCGCACTACGCAGCCAACGAGATCGCTGCGCTGCGCTGGGTCTTCGCCACGCTGGTGGAAAGCGCGGAGATTGCCTCTGCCTGCGCGCTTGGCCCCATGGAGCCCGCCCAGCGCGAGCAGTACTACGCCGACAGCAAAATCCTCGCCGGTCTCTTCGGTCTGCCCGAATCCGCGTTGCCCGGCAACTGGCAAGCCTTCGCCGCATACAACCAGGCGATGCACGCCTCCGGCGAGCTTGGAGTCTCCTCGACTGCGCGCACCATGGCGCACAACCTGCTGTCCGGCGCAGGCTCGTGGATCCCCGTTCCCCGCTGGTATCGTGCCCTCACCACGGAATGGCTGCCCCTGCGTTTTCGCGGTGAGTTCGAGCTGCCCCTCAGCGAGGCCGACCAGCGCGCAGCCGAACAGGCGCGCCACCGAATTCCGCGCATCTATCGCAAACTGCCCCCGTCGATCCGCTTCGTAGGGCCGTGGCACCAGGCCCAGGCGCGACTGGCCCGCCGCCGCCCCGGCCCGCTCACCCTGCTCAGCAATCGCTTCTGGATTGGACAAGCGCGGTTGCCGTTTGCGGATGCGAACGAAGGGACAAAGGGCAAGGGACAAGGGACAGAGGGACAAGTAAGGCCGTCGATTGGGGACCAAGGGAACTAGGGAACGAGGGAACAAGAAAACCCGGCGATGCCGACAAAGGGTGAAATAAACTGCTTGCCCCGTCCTTTCGCCTTGTCTGTTGCGAAAGGGCGGGAGCGCGGCGGCTGGCTTCTGTGGTCTCCCACCCTCGCGCCAGAAAAAAGGCGCGAGGATGGGGCACGGGGGCTCCGTTGCTTGTTCCTTTGTCCCTTGTCCCTTGTCCCTTTGTCCCGTGTCCTTTTGTCTCTTGTCCCGATTCCTCGTTCCCTTGTTCCCTTGTTCCCTGCTCCCGCCAAACATGCTGCACAATAGAAGCAGTGGAACCCCGCGACGCCATCGACGGCGAACAGCTCGACGCGCTCAGCCGCGTCTTCAGCGAGCAACTACTTGCCTGTCTGGATGCCTGCGCGCGCGGACGTCGCGGCCTGTTTTCGGAGTTCATTACCGACCAGGAAGAAGACGGCTGGCCGGAAGCAGCACGGCTGCGGGAACTCGCCCTCGCGCTCCAGGGCGTGTTCGCACAGCAAGAACAGCGCAATGCACTCTGCGAGGAGTTTCTCGACCTTTGCTCGATCCACGGCGAGACCCATCCCGGCGAGCGCAAGCTGGCGCGGACGTTTCTCGAGCGCATTGAGCGCGGGGAAGTGGGTGCGCCTACCCAGGAAGAGCGCAAATTGTGGTAATTTTTCGCTCGCTGAAGGCGGTCGCTGCGGGCCAAGGAGTCACAACCGGCTTTCTTGGGCGTTTCTCAGGTTTTAAGCGCTTCTAGCCGGAATTTGTGTCCGGGGCCACGGATAAGTCTTCGATCGCAGGATTGGATTTTTCGAATTTGTGGCCAGGAAATCCACAGAATCTCCACAGTTGTATGCGGATCCCCCAAAAGTTGCAGTGAAATGTTTTTTGGGATTTGCCGATATCCTTCCCCAGAGGTAACTCCCCATCCCCCAGAGTGGAGAGGTCCAAACATGGCAGCAACCATAGCCATCCATGACATTGCCAACATCGCGGGAAGCGGTAACGCTGCGGGAAGCAACTTCCATCCGTTTGAAACGGCGAGCAGCACTCACTCCGGCGGCGCTTCGCAGGCAACGTCCGCGGCGCCAACGTCCGTGCCACCGCCTTTGGACACGGTCAGCCTTTCGCTGGCGGCGAGCATTCAATCGCTGCTGCAACAGGGCCTGCCCGCAACCGAAATCACGGCCCAGCTGGGCGTTTCGGCGGAGCAAGTGAACGTCTACCTTCCCACCTACGTTCCTCCAACCACCGAGGCCACGCAGACGGTTCCGGTGGCCCAGCTTTCTGCGCCAGCGGACGTTCACTCAGACTCTTCGGCAGCGGCCATCGAAAGGCCTCAGATCTAACCGGATAGCGCGGTCCGCCAGAAATTCAAATTATTATCCTGTCCGGTTGCTGGAGCGAAGAGTAACAGGGGCTAAACAGGCCGCGGAAAACTCATCACGGATGATCGAATGACCGTAAAAGCATCCCTCAGGGGCTAAAGCCCACGTCGATTTATTGGGCTTTATCGGAAGCCGGGACTAAAGTCCCGGCCTACCAGTCCCGGCCTACCAGTCGTGCCCTGTTGCAGGACATAAACGACGAGACTAACGGCGGACCACAGCAGGGCTGCGACTGTGTAGTTTCGTGCTTTCCCAGGTCTCAGAATCGAGACCTGAGGCACCCAGGTTCAAAGGTTCAATTAGGGAATCACATAGACACAGCACCAGGGCGCCCCATAAAAGACCGGCAAGCGGTGCAGCAGAAGCGTCACCACTGCACGCCGGGATAAAGGCTGGGCAAGCGGTACACGTGGAACTGGTCGGCACCGGCTGTGAGGCCCTGCCACACCACCTGGTTGCCTTGTGGGCTCAGCTCCTGCACAATGGCGCCGCGGCGCGTGGCGCAAAAATTCACTTCGATATCGCCATTGGCGAGCAGCTCCGCATTCCCGCCGAAGAAACTGAAATCGGTGTCCGGCGGTAAGTAGTGATCGATCATGGTCGCCGTCATGTTGGTTTCATCAATTTGCAGAAGCGGCATGGTGGAGTAGCACTGCGCGCTGATCGGTCCGTAAGGCGCACAGATCACCTGGCCGGTCGGGAAGATTCGGTCGTTCCCGTTATCCATCAGACCAATGCGGAACACGCCCGTGGTGTTCGGTGTGAAATAGCTCATGCCGTGCTGCGCATAAAACCAGTCGGTGGGATCCGTGGCTCCCACGAGGGTAAAGTCTCCGCCCTCGCCGAGGTGCCACATGATGTCGCCCGAGCCGGCAGGAGCGCCGGAGCCCGTACCACCGAGGAAATTGATCTTGATGATCCAGTTCTGATGGCGCATGGAGAGCAGCAGGTTGCCGTCGTCGGCCGAGTAGAGCAACCCGTTGGAGTGCGTCCAGTCGGGAAAGTTCATGGGGTGGCGATTCACATCCAGGTGATCGAAGGTGTTCCACACCCAGTCGGGATTCTGGTTCTGGTCTACATCCACCAGCGCATCGCCGATCACGGTGGTGTTGCCCGGGTAGCCCGGCAGATTGGTGAAGTTCCTGGTGTAGGTGGCCAGCAGCACCATGTGGCCGTTGGGCAACGGCAGCACGTCGTGGTGAAAGCTTCCCAACTGGTACAGATTCCCTTCCGCGTCGCGGAAATTTCCGGCGGCCAGCTTCTGGTTAAGCTCGGGCATGGTCAGGCTGCTCACCGTGTTGCCGTCCAGGTCGATCTGGCGAATTTCGTTGATCACGCTCGAACTCTGCGCAGTCGTCATGGATGAGAGATACGAGATCACCGTGAGCAGATTGCCATTGGGCAGTATCTGCACGCCCTGCACATAGTCGGTACTGGTGTGCTGGTAGTTGTAGGTCCAGATCACGTTGCCGTTGAGATCGGTGGCGAAGGCCTGCACGTAGTTGGTGGGCAGGATCGTGTTCCACATCTCAATTCCCGGCTGCGGCGTTCCGCTACTGGATACCTGCACAGGCGATGAGATGGGCGGTACGCCGGTGGTGCATGTCATGTCGGGGCCCGTGTAGGTGGCGCCGTTATCCAGGACCACCAGGCCGCGCATGTGGAAGGTCGTATTCCCCGGTATGCCGGCCACCCATATCTGTAAACCTCCACCATTGGCCGAGGGCGTGGACACCTGCCAGGTGTTCAACCCATAATTTGTCGTTGTGCCGAACTCCACGGAAGCTTTGCCCGGGGCCGGCAGATAAATGGAGTAAAGCGACACCAGCGGATTGCCGGTGCCGCTGGGGCAGGTTACCTGTGCCGGTTGAATGATGGCGACAATCGCGCTAGCGTAGTTCTGCTGCGTCGACCCTGCCAGCGCCACCGTCACGGTAACATTCTCGCTCTGCGTCACGCTTGCCGGCGCGGTGTAGTTGCCCGTACTGCTTACGGTGCCGCTGCTCGAACTGCCGCCTTGGGTTCCGTTCACAAACCAGGCCAACTGACCGCCGCCAGTGGCGGTGAACTGGAAGCTCTGGCCCGGCGCCAGCGCTACATATTGGGGAGAGATGGTGACCGACCCGCTCTGGCCGGCTACCGGTGCAGGAGTCGACGGTGGCGCCGGCTCAGAGGGCGCGGGCTTGGGGAGAATATCTTTCAAGCTGGCGCCGCCGCAACCAGCCAGAAAAAGCACGGGGACCAGCCACAGGCGGGCTGCCGCTCGCACTGCCAGCCGGGAAGACATCGTGGAAATGCCGAGCTCCCGCATGAGTTGTCTCTGCGCTTGAGGTAATAGATGGTGGAAATTGTTCTTCGACGGAGCCCACTACCGGTGAGGAAGAACCGGAAACGCGCGCCAACCCGAATCTAGAGTTGGCGCGCCGATGCCACTGCCAGAGCTACCAGCGGACGCCGAACGTAACGGGAATCAACCTGGTTCCAGCGCCCACCGTGGTTGTGCCCAGGCCGTTGGCTGATGTAGTGACCGCCGGTGAAAGCACATCCAGGTACCGCACCTCTGCGAACACCCGCGTGCGGCTCATTCCATACATCCCGCCAAAGCGGTGCTGATATCCGCCGCCGATGTTCCAGCCGCCCTGGTTCGACGAAAAGTGACCGACGGTCTGCGGAGTGTACCCTATACCGCAATAGAAATAGCTGCAAAACTCCGTCGGCTCTACATCCGTGAAGCTGGTCACCTTGCGATAGAATCCGCCGCCGCCCACCGCGTACACATCATTGCTCGACTTGGGGAAGAAGTCGTATTGCGGATCGACGGTGAACGACCAGATGTGAATGTCCCCGCCCGTGGCGCCGGCTTCGGCAATAATCGCGCCCGGAAGTTTGTCGTCGATGTACTGATACTCGATCATCGCGGCCAGATTGCGGGTGATATTGAGACCGCCGCCCACCAGGAACTGGCCGCCCCAGGTGATGTACGACTTGTCGCCGGCCGGTGCGTTGAATCCGCCTCCACCTTCAAGCGTCAGCCGATGCACGATGTCATGACCATGCCAGCCCGAATAGGTGTCGTTGTCCTGGTCCTGGGCGGCGGTTGCGGCGGGCAATGCGGCAGCAGCCGGGTTGGATGGAGTGCCTCCTTCGGCGAGCTGGATCTGCCCGGTCTGGCTTGAAGACCAGCCGGCGCTGGGATTAGATGTGGAATTGGAAGATTGACTAGCTACGGATTGCGCATTGGCAAGAACGGCCGAAAAGAGCGCTGCGCATCCCAGAACACACACGTTCCGACAAGCGAGTAACATGCTGACCTCAAGAAAGAAGAATTGTGTCGGGTGAAACCTGTACCCTCAAGGTTAGACCCGGATTTTGGAATGAGGTTGCACTAATCGCGCAAATTCCGCCCGTCCGCGGTCCGTTGATTTCTTCAACTTGCAGCAGACGAACTCATCTGGTCCAACTACCCGGTATCCTTCGGTTGCCTCGGCTGCCTGGATGACAAAGCCGCCCGTGCACGCCCCGAGCGGGGCGTCAAACGGGCTTTACAGGCTGCGGGAAAACTCGCTACCAGCGGATACCGGCCATGATGGGGAGCAGCTGGGTGCCTCCGCCGATGGTCACCGGGGATAAACCTCCGCTCGGAGATGTGCCCCGCAAGGCCGGGGAAAGCACATCGAGGTAGCGAAGTTCCACATAGACCCGCACGCGGCTCATTCCGTACATGCCCCCGAATCGGCGCTCATAACCGCCGCCGATATTCCAGCCACCCTGGTTGGAAGAGAGCGAGCCTACGGTGGTGGGCGCAAGGCCCACGGTGCAGTAATAAAAGTAATAGCAGAATTGCGCAAGGGTCAGAGCCGTAAAATTGGTCGTCTTGCGGTAGTACCCGCCGCCCACAGTAACGTACAGGTCGTTCTTGCTCCTGGGAAACAGGTCGAACACGGGAGCCAGCGTAAACGACCAGATGTGGTAAGTACCGCCTGTGGCGCCGGATTCGTCGACAATGGCGCTCGGCACGCCGTTGCTAAGAAACTGGTATTCGACGAGCGCCGCCAGGTGCTCACTGAAATTGAGGCCGCCGCCAAGTGTGAACCCCCCGCCCCAGTCGATGTAGTTCGAGTCCCCGGCCGGCGCGGCGGCACCGCCGCCAGCTTCGATGGTGAGACGATGCTTGAACCCGCCGGAGTAGGTGTTGTTGTTGTTCTGGTCCTGGCCGGCCGGTTCAGGCGCAGAGGGCAGAGCCGAGTCCCTGGCGGGCTCCGCGTCCTCGGCAAACTCCACCTGGCCGTCGCGGCTCGACGACCAGCCGGATGAACCGGATGCCGAAGCGGAAGAGGTATCGACGGAAGATCGATCGCCTGCGGACTGCGCATGGACCGCAACCGCAGATACTGTTAGAAGGATTGCGCATGCAGATAAGCGCTGGTGTTGCTTCGAGAGAATCCGACAAGTGAGAAACATGCTGGAACCTCGCGAATTGAATTGTCGAGAACGATGTTGAGACCGAGGAGCCGGGAGAGACAACCTCCCCTTCTCCTAGAGTTAGAAACCGACCACAGAGCGGGGTTGCACACCGCGGCGGGAAATCCGCAGCTCGCAGACTGAGCAGCTCGCAGTCTAAATTGATGAAAGTGAAATGGATGAAAATAAAAGGCCGGAGCAATTGCTCCGGCCTTTTATTGCAAGCTGACTTGCTGGCTCGCTGTCTTGCTACCCCTGTATATCGAACTGCTCCGGGTGCAGCGTCGGATCGCTCTTGACCATCACATTTTTGCCGACCAGGTCTTCGAAGTCACTCAGCCAGCGTGCGTTGCCGGCCTTCAAAACCTTGACCGTCTCGGGGTGCACGCGCAGCATCACGTCCTGACCCTCGAAGTGCTTCCGCATCTTGCGCAACTCCACCCAGATCTCGTTGCAGACCGTGGTCGGACTCTTGACCATGCTGGTGGCCTGGCAGGTGGGGCAGGGAACGCTGAGCGTCCGTTCGAGCGATTGCTTGACGCGCTTGCGGGTGATGGCCACCAGGCCAAAGTCGTTAAACTGCAGAACCTTGGTGGGGGCGCGGTCGGCCTTGAGGGCTTCTTCCAGAGCGGCGAGCACCTTGTAGCGATTCTTGCGCTCGTCCATGTCGATGAAGTCGATGACGATAATGCCGCCCAGGTCGCGCAGGCGAATCTGGCGGACAATTTCCGGAACTGCATCGAGGTTGGTTTTTACGATGGTGTCCTCGAGCCGCGCCGACTTGCCGACATATTTGCCGGTGTTGATATCGATTGCGACCAGCGCTTCGGTCTGGTTGATGACGATCGAGCCGCCCGACTTGAGCCACACCTTCGAGCGCAGGGCTTTGGAAATCTCGTCCTGAATGCCGAAGTGCTCGAACAGCGGCGTCTCCTTGGTGTAGAGCTTGACGCGCCGGACGAGACCTGGAGAAAAGCGATTCAAGAAGCGGACGATGCGCTCGTAATCGGCTTCCGAATCCACCCAGATATTGGAGAAGTTGGCGCTCACCTGGTCGCGGAGAATGCGCTCGATGAGCGAGAGATCGTGGTAAATCAAGGCCGGCGACTTCGAGGATTCGGACCGCTGCTTGATCTCGGCCCACAGGTTCATCAGGAAGCGGAGATCGGCGCGCAACTCCTCTTCCGAGGCGCCTTCGGCCGCGGTTCTCACGATGAATCCGCCCGAAGCATCGCCGCGCTCGTTGGTCAAAATCCGCTTCAGCCGGTGACGCTCCTCGTCGGAGGCAATCTTGCGGCTGACGCCGACATGGTTCACGGTAGGCATGAACACCAGGAACCGGCCCGGCAGTGCGATATGGCTGGTGATGCGCGCGCCCTTCTTGGCGATCGGCTCCTTGGCAATCTGCACCAGGATCTCCTGACCCGGCTTCAACAGGTCGGAGATGATGGGCAGATCGCTGGTCTGCATGGAACGGCGCGATGGTCCGCGTCCCTTGCCGCCCTGTCCTGGGCGTCCACCGCGGCGTCCGCGGTCGCGGCGATCGCGGCGCGGCTGGCCGGGAGCGACCGGAGCACCGGCGGCTGCCTCTTCTTCTTCCTCTTCGCCGTCGACGATGTCGTAGGCTTCATCTTCTTCTTCGCCGGCTGTCTGGCCCATCCGCAACTGGATGCGCGCATCGAGGTGGGCTTCCTGCAGCATCTCGCCCAACTCGCCGCCGCGGGCCTGCGCCGGCAGACGTCTGCTCTTCGTAGTCGTCCAGATCGTGCTCGTCGGATTTGTGACGGCGGGCATTCAGCGAGTCCAGTTCCTCGCCTTCGATCAATTCTTCTTCAATGTGGCCTACGCCGGGCATGTACGAGGAAACCGCCGTAGCGCTGGGCTTCGATTGCGGCTCGGGCATTCCCGCGGCAGGCGGCTCGGAATCGTCCTTCTTCTTTTTTCCGCCCAGGCCGAACAGCCGGAACCCTGATGGCGAAGCGGGATCGACGCGGTGCGAAGCCGAAGCATTGTCGTCTTCAGCCGCAACGGAATCGGTCAATCCGCCAGCCTCCGCGGTCTCCTCTTCAAACTCATCTTCTTCCGAGAGCAGCTCAATGACCTCGGGAGCGGCGCTCTCCTGCGGAAATTCCATTTCCCGCAGCGAAGGCGGCTGAGATTCTTCTGAAACCGCACTTTCTGACTCTTCGACGAATTCTTCTTCCTCAATCTCGATCGGCGATCGAGCAAAAAGGTCGATTTCGATGGGCTGATCGAAAGAATCCTTCTCCGAGGCATGTGTTTCGGCGGCAGCAGCTTCTTCAGGCTCCGGTTCCGGCTGCCGGCGGCGCGACAGCGTCTCGCCAGGCAGCAATCCGCTGCTGGGGTCCCAATCGAGCGGAACCTCAACCAGCGTGGAAGGTTTGAAAGTCGATTTGGGCCGTGCCGGCGTTTCGGCTTTCGGGGTCTCGGCCGCAGCCGTGCCACCGTACTTTGAAAGCGACTCGCCGGGAAGCACAAAGGGCTCCGGGGCGGCTGCTGCGCGGTGCGCCGCGGGTTGGTGGACCGAGGGCGATGGAGGAACGGAGGGCTCTACCGGCGCCGGAGTAACGCCGGCCGGCATGGCCGTCGCGCTTTGAAACTCATCAACCGCTTCCACGGCCTCCGGCATCCGGTCTTCGCCGGAGCGGCCTTCTTCCTGCGCTCCACCGCGGCCGCGACGATGCCGCCGTCCCCGCCAGCGCCGTCCGCCGCCTGGTTCTTCAGTTTCCGCACCGTGGACCTGTGGCTCGCCCGCCGGCGTAATCGCTTCGGCGCTCTCGATGGTCAGTTCTTCGCGTGGCTGCGGCTCGCGCTGGGGCCGATCGAAGCGGCCATCCTGCCGCTGCTGCTCACGGGGTTTCTGTTCGCCCGGACGCTGTTCCCGTTGCCCATTGCGCTCGTCGCCGCGGTTGCGCTCGTCGCCGCGGCTGCGCTCGTCGCGGTTGCGCTCTTCGGGCGCCCGGCCATTCGTGTGCTTGATCTCGCGCGGCATCTGCCCGCCGGCAGCGGCGTGTTCCAGCTCGTCGGTCTCTTCCTGGTCTTCCAACTCAATAAAGTCGGTGACGTAGAGGAAGGCGTCGCGCTCCAGGCCGAGGTCGACAAATGCCGACTGCATGCCCGGCAATACCCGGGTGACGCGGCCGTTATAAATCGACCCCGCCAGTGTGTACTCGTTTTCGCGTTCGTAGTAGATTTCCGCGAGTTGATCGTCTTCTAAAATTGCAAGCCGCGTCTCATGCGGCGTGCTGGAGATGCAAATTTCCTTTGCCATCGTGCCTTTCCGTCCGGCAGCCTGGGGCGGCCGGCAACTGCGGCAAGGTGAGATGGAGACGCGCGCGGACGGGAGGAAAAAGGATGGGCAAAATGGATGACCTGACAATTGAACGATCCGCCGGCGAATGCCCTGGCGGCGATCCGCGGCCTGTGTTGCCTGGTACCAACCAAACCGGTACCAGCCAGGTCAGCCGCAAAATTCGGTAATCCGTTTGCATTGAGTGCGAGGCCAGTCCCAACCGGGGAACTGCACTGCCACGGGCGTGCGCTGGGGAACCCTGCGCGATAGCTCTCGCGCATTCGGCGTACACTTCTGGCTGTCTGCGGCCCACTCTCTGCGAGCTCATGAATCCAATTCCTGCCGGGCGCGCGATCCATCGGGACCTGGCCGGCCAATACTTTCTCATTTGCGCCTGGCGGGCGGAGCAAATCCGCGCCGCACAGGGGTTCAATCTTTCCTGCGTCCCGTCCAGCCGAGTCCCGGCAAGCCCGTTTTTTGGCTCACTGAGACGAGGGCGGACTCGCCGCTTCAGCGGAATCAGACTACTCTGCTTCCGCTCTAGTTCACGAACCGGCGCATGCGGACATTCATCGCCACGCCCAGCGCCAGGAAGGTGAACAACACCGAAGACCCTCCGTAACTCATGAGCGGTAAAGGAATTCCGGTGACGGGCATAAACCCGATGACCATGCCGACATTGACCGCAATCTGAAAGGTCAGCACCGCCACGATTCCCATAATAATCAGAGACCCGGGCAGGTCGGCGGCTGTTTGAGCGTTTTGAATCAAACGCATCAATATCCCGAAGTATAGCAGCAGCACGAAAATCGCGCCCACGAATCCATGCTCTTCGCTGAAGGCGGCGAAGATAAAATCGGTGTACGGGATGGGCAGGAAATAGCCCTGGGTCTGGGTGCCCTTTTCGGTCCCTTTGCCCCAGATGCCGCCCGAGCCCACTGCAATCAATGACTGGCGAATCTGATAACCCGACCCGCGGGGGTCGTTATCGGGATTAATAAAACTGGTAAGTCTAGCCTTTTGATAGGGTTTCAGGAGCTTGCCGCTCGACCAGACCCCCCCTACAAGGACCACGGCGCAGGTGGTCAGGATGGCTGCCTGCTTGAAGTTGATGCCGCCCAGGAACAGCCCGGCAATCAGGAGCGGAGCGTAGGTGAGGGAGGTTCCCATATCGGGCTGCTTCAAAACCAGCAGCATGGGAACCCCGACCAGCGCGAAGGCCTTCAGAATGTCCTTCCAGCTGAGGTCGCGGCCGCCGAGATTGGCAAAGTAGCGCGCCACCATCATCATCAGTACGAGCTTGACCAGCTCAGATGGCTGGAAGAGGATGGGCCCGGCCTTGATCCAGCGCCGACCGCCGAGCGCGTTGTGGCCCAGCGGCGTGAAGATTGCCACCAGCGAGAGCAGCCCGAATCCGTATGCCCACGGGGACCAGTCGAGAATCCGGTGGTAATCGATCTTCGAAAACACGAACATCAACACGAAGCCCGCGCCGAACCAGAAAATCTGCCTCGATTCGAAGTTCGCGAACCTGGTGTGCACGGTGGTGGAGCGCACTTCGAGCAAGGAGACGCCGCACATGGCGAGCAGCAGGAGCACGAGCCACCAGTCGAAGTCGCGAAAACTAAGGAAGCGCCGCATCAGTGAGCCCCGGAAGCAGGGCCGGTCTGCTGACCGGCTGTACTGGCGGCGTCCAGGCCGCTAGAGGCGATGGAGCCAATGGCATGTGCGGTCCAGGAGGGCCCCCAGACAGCCGGTTTGCCACCCCAACGACTAAGACCTGTCGTTGGGGATCCCGGTTTGCCTGCCTGGGCTCCCATCGCCGTCTGCAGCAGAAAATGCGCCCCGCGCAGCGCCGACCGCGGCTCGCCCGGATCCGGCGGCGCCGTCCATACCGCGCCCATCTCCACCGGCTTGGGGGTCGAGGCCTGGTCGAGAACGTTATGTTCCATCTCCCGCTGTTTGTTCACGTAAACCGTTGCGACCTGGGCGGCAAGCCGTGCCGCGTTCGATCCCCAGTCGCCATGCTGCCACAGCACCGCGACCACAAACTCTGGATTGCGGCGAGGAATCACGCCCACAAACCAGCCGTTGGGCCGGGTGTCCACACCGTTGCCCATCTTTGCCAGCGCGGCGTGGCTGGCCACCTGCGCGGTGCCCGTCTTGCCGGCAAAATCCACGCCTTCCAGGTGCGAGGCAAAAGCCGTATTGAACCCGCCCGGGGAGGTCGCTTCCGCCATGCCGTTGGTGATGATGTCCCAGGTCTCCGGTGACATCTGGATGGTCGCGTCGCCGGAACCAGGGAACGATTGCTGCAGCGCCTGCCGGAAGTTATCGGGCAGCTGCGAAGGGTCTACCACGCGGGGGCGGACAAAGTGCCCATCCGAAGCGATGCCGCCGATATAGCGCGCCAGCTGAATGGGCGTGACCGTGACTGCTCCCTGCCCGATGCCCACGGAGATGGTCTCGCCGGCAAACCATTTTTCGTGGAAGGTGCGGAGCTTCCACTCCGTGCTGGGCACGAGGCCCGAGGCCTCATTGGGCAGATCGACGCCGGTGGGCTGTCCGAGCCCGACTTCGCGCGCATATTTGGCGATGGTGTCGATCCCGAGCCGGTTGGCCAGGGTGTAAAAGTAGGTATCGCAGGACCACGGAATCGCGTGCTCAATGTCCACCATGCCGTGCTTGTGATCGCAGGCGTAAAAGTGCCCGTAGAAGCTGGCGCCGCCGTTGCACATCACCTTCATGGTCTCCGCCACACCCTCCTGCAATCCGGCCAGCGACATGAGAATCTTGAACGTCGAGCCGGGCGCAAGCTGGGCCTGGATGGCGCGGTTCATCATCGGGTGCTCGGGATCGGTGAGCAGCTTGTTCCAGTCCGCGCGGTTGATCTTGACGGCAAAATCATTGGGATCGTAGCTGGGATGCGAGACCATGGCCAGGATGTCGCCGTTGCGCGGGTCCATGACCACCACCGCGCCTTCGCGGTCGCCCAGAGCAACTTCCGCCGCCCGCTGAATGTCGTTATCGATGGTTAGCTTCAGGTCCTGTCCCGGTATCGCGTGCTGAATGCCGAAGAAGCCCACCTCGCGGCCGTGGCTGTCGACAATGACGTCGCGCGACCCGTCCTGGCCGCGCAGCAGTTCGTCGTAGGTCTCTTCCACACCGGCTTTGCCGACCACGTCGCCGGGCTCATCGGCGGCATAGCGCGGGTTGTCGAGATCGTCCTCGCTCACCTCGCCCACGTAGCCGATGAGGTGCGCCGCAAACCCGTCGCGCGGGTAGAGCCTGCGCGCCTCTTCGATCGTCTCCAACTCCGGCAGCTCGTTTTTGTGCGCGGCGATGAAGGCGACCTCGTCGGCCGTAATGTCTTCCTTGATCGGAATCGGCTGGTAGCCCGGGAGTCCGCGATAGTGGTGGATGGTGGCCTGCAACTGGTCGAGATCGAGGTGCAATCCCTCGGCAATCAGCGGCAGATCGGCTTCCACATTATGATTCTGCTCGCGCACCAGGAAGCAGGAAGTGGAAGGATAGTTATCGACCAGCAGGCGTCCGTAGCGGTCGAAGAGCTTGCCCCTTGCAGCCAGAATGGGAACTTTGCGAATGCGGTTCGCCTGGGCCAGAGCGCGAAAGTTGTTCGCTCCCAGAACCTGCAGCCGCCAAAGGCCGCCCACCAGGGCGAGCATCATGAGCAGAATGCCGTACTGCACCACCGTCAGCTTGAAGGTGGGCAGCTTTTCGCCGCGGTTATTGGAACTTGAGAACATCCGTTGTAATCAGGATACCGTGAATCCATTTTGGCGGCGCGGGCAGGAGCACGCTCATCCCTTATCTTCAAACAGCATCCAAGGTGATGGATAGACGCTCCCGGAGCTCAAGTCGTTTGGGAGGATCGATTTGGCTCGATTCCGCGGAAAAGTTTTAGAACTGCCATCAGGGGCTAAAGCCCGGATGTATTTGTGCTTTCTTTTGGCCCGGCTGAAGCCGTGCCCTTATTACAATGCGCGGTAGTTGGTGTATTACCGCCAATGCGGAAGTTTGGAAAAGCAACCGCAGATGCTTCGCTGCGCTCAGCATGACAGCGCGTTTGAGTTTGATCGGAGCGTGTCACCGCTAGCCTACATCGGAAACGCCTCGAGCAGAGAGATATCGAGAAGCCGCGAGATTGGATCGAGGCGTTTTCGATGTAGGAGGTAAGAAGGAAGTTACTGGAAGGGGGCCTTCCCGAACTCTGACCCCTTCGCAGTGCCTATTCCCGCACTTGCAGCCGATCCAGCAGCGGAAACAGCACCAGGGCAATCGCTGCATTGTCGAGGGCCATCAGGATCTGCACCAGCCAGCGCCACTCAAACTCCAGCCCCAGCAGAAAGCGCGCGACAAACAGATAGATCGCGCTGGATACCAGTGAGAGAACAAAATTCAACATCACCCGTATGGCAATATTGTCCACGTCGATGCGCACGCCCACGGAGGCCGCGAGATAGCCGACTACCGCCTTGGCAATGCCGTTCAGTCCGATGGCGTGCTGCGTCAGCGCATCCTCGAACATGCCCAGCGCCGCGCCCATCAGGGTTCCCTGAATCGGACTGCGCCGGCCCAGCGCAAAGTAAATCGTGATCACCAGCGGCAGATCGAAGAGCGCGTAGGGCCCCAGCAAGCGCGGCAACCACGACTGCAATACCAGCGCGCTCAAGGGAATGAGCGCGTAAACGATCATTGGATAGCGATGAATTTCAATATCGCGGCGAAAGTTCGCGTTGAGCAGGGACATGGCTACTGGTTCCTCCCTGGCCCAGACGGCTGGGCTGGGTGCGAAGCTGCATGGCTCGCCTTGGGCGCGGCAGCCGCACCCGTCCCGCCAGCAGCCCCTGCTTGCTTCGCCCGCGGGGCAGTCTCGGTCGACGCGTCAGGGGTCGCAGCATCCCCATCGGCCACGCTGGGCGAGAAACGGTCAGGGTGCATCGTGGGCAGCAGCTTCGGCGCGGGGGGCGCGGCGGCCGGCGTAGCGCTTGCGCCATTGGCGCCCGCGGGCTGCGGCGCAGCCGCCGGCGCATTGGGGTCGGTCAGCCCCGGAAGCCGTTCCGCCATAATCTGCGAGGCCTTCACCTGCTCCTGAATCTGTGCCTGAATGGCCGCGGCTTTGGCGCCATCCAACTGCTCGCTGGTGGCAATGTCCTGCTTGTCCTGGTCCGGGAAGCGCGGCGCAGTCGACGTAATCACGAGCACCTCGTCGAGCTGGTCGAGATGCGCGGCCGGAGTCACCATCACGTCAATAAACGAATCCCGCTCCGGATCGGCAACCACTTTCTTCACCACGCCCACCGGCAGACCGCGCGGAAAGATCAAATCGCCGCCGGCCGTCAGCACCTTTTCGCCCGGCTTGATGCGCTGATCCGACATCAGGCCGACGACCTCGAGCTGGCCGGCTGCATTGCCCTTCAGCACCCCGCGGATCCGCGTTGTCTCCAGAATCACGCCCGCGCCGCTGGTCTGGTCGTTGATGGCCAGCACCTGCGCGGTGTGGGGAAACACGTCTCGTACCTTGCCCACAATTCCATCCGACGAAATCACCGGCATATCGCGCTTCAAGCCATCGGCCGCGCCCTTGTCGATGTAGAAAACCTTGGCCTGTTCGCTGCCGCTCGCGCCAAACACCTGCGCGGGCACAGTGGAGTAAATGTAGTGCTGCTCAAAGCCCAGCAACTGCTGCAGCCGCTGGCCCTGCTGCGCGTCCTCCAGCAGCTCCGCCTGTTCCAGGCGCAGGCGGTCGACGGTCTGCTTCAGTTGCAGATTTTCCTGCCGGGTGTGGTGCAAATCGAGATAGCCGTACCACAGGTCTTGAAGGCCGAGCTTGGACCCGTGAATGAGCCGTTCCGGGGGGGCCACCAGCGATTCCGCCCAGAAGCGGATGAGCCGCACGCCGGAGCCGTCCTGCGCGTTCAAGCTGTTGCGCCCGCCTTCGGTCCTGCGCACCTGCACAGCCAGCCCGACGATCTGCGCCACAAGCACGGCCAGCAGCACTACAAGATTCCGATAACGGACGAAGAAAGATTCCATAACTTCAGGGAACGAGGGAACAAGGGAACGAGGGACCAAGAAGACTAGACTTGCCTTTGTTGGAGATCACATTGCCTTCCTCTGGGCTGCCTCATCGCGAACGACATCGGATTTTGCAACAAAGAAATACATGAGGCTGCGGAAAAGCTCAGCGCTGAAATCAGCCGCATGCTGAATGCGCAGATGAACAAGCTCAAGGGCTAGATTCGCCTTCTCGTTCCCTTGTTCCCTCGTTCTCTTGTTCCCTGTTCTTAATCGATCTTGATCTTGCGCAGCAGCCGGAAGTCCGACAGCATTTTGCCGGTGCCCAGCACCACGGAGGCCAGCGGATCGTCGGCCACCGAAACGGGCAGGCCGGTCTCTTCGCGGATGCGCTTGTCCAAGTTCTTAATGAGCGCTCCGCCGCCTGTCAGCACAATGCCGCGATCGGAAATATCCGCGCTCAGCTCCGGGCGGCGTGCGCTCCAGCGCCACGCGAATGGCGTTCATGATCACCGCAATGCACTCGCCCAGCGACTCGCGAATCTCGCTGTCGTCGATGCTGATGGTCTTGGGCACGCCCTCAATGAGGTTGCGGCCCTTGATCTCCATCTGCAGCGGCTTGTCGAGCGGGAAGGCCGAGCCAATCTCGATCTTGATCTGCTCCGCCGTGCGCTCGCCGATCAGCAGGTTGTATTTGCGCTTGAGGTAGTTGGTAATGGCCTCGTCCATCTGGTTGCCGGCCATGCGCACGGAGCGCGAATACACGATGCCGCTCAGCGAAATGACGGCAATGTCCGTGGTTCCGCCGCCGATATCGACCACCATGTTGCCCGAGGGCTCGGTAATCGGCAATCCGGCGCCGATCGCCGCCACCATGGCCTGCTCCACCAGATAGACCTCGCTGGCCTTGGCGCGGTAGGCCGAATCCTCGACCGCCCGCTTTTCCACCTGCGTAATCTCTGAAGGCACGCCGATCACGATGCGCGGATGCACCAGCATCTTGCGGTTGTGGGCCTTCTGGATGAAGTAGTTGAGCATCTTCTCCGTGACCTTGAAGTCGGCGATCACGCCGTCCTTCATGGGCTTGATGGCCACGATGTTGCCGGGAGTGCGGCCCAGCATCTCCTTGGCCTCCTTGCCCACGGCCTCCACTTCACCGGTGTTCTTGTTGATCGCCACGATGGAGGGCTCGTTGACAACAATGCCCTTGCCGGCCGCATAGACCAGTGTGTTGGCGGTGCCGAGATCGATGGCCAGATCGCTCGAAAACATGCTGAAGAGCGAGCGCAGGCCGTGCGACCGCGAAGAGCGCGAGGGGTAACCGTTCGAGGACATGGAAAAGTGGATCTACCTCATGAGTATTGTACGGCCTGCACGCGTCGGCCGCAGATTGACAGGATGTCGCAGGGAACCTGGAACACCATCATTGCTACCCGGCCGGGAGGGCGTACTCTCAGAATACCGCGAATCAAGGGACAAGGAACGAGGGAACAAGGGACAAGGGACAAGGGACAAGGGACGAGGGACAAGGGAACAAGGGAACGAGAGAACAAGGGACCGAGGGACAAAGGGGACAAGGGGACAAGAAGGCCGGGCAAGCGGGAAGCTGCCATTTGTGGTTTGATTTGATACCTTTGAATCCGAAAGGCCGGCTCCGATTCCAATAGGAGCGAGGCGTCTCCAAGCGGACAAAAGCAGCAACCAGGGGCGAGTCACTCGATTTTTTCTTGGTCCCTCGTTCCCTTGGTTCCCTTGGTCCCTGTCTTTCTTGTTCCCTGCATTATCGAGGTTCTTATGTCCCATCCTCTCTACCAAAACCTGATCGGCGGCCAGTGGCTTCCGGCCGCTAGCGGTAAAACCAGCCTCAACCTGAACCCCGCCGATCATTCCGACATTGTCGGCGAGTTCCCATCGTCCGGCGCGGAAGACGTCAACCGCGCGGTCGAAGCCGCCAAAAACGCCTTCCGCACCTGGCGACTGGTTCCCGCCCCCAAGCGCGCGGAAATCCTGCTCCGCGCCGGCATTCTGCTGCAGGAGCGCAAAGAAAAATTTGCGCGCGACATGACCCGCGAAATGGGCAAGGTCCTTGCCGAGACCCGTGGCGACGTCCAGGAGGCCATCGACGAGGCCTTTTACGTGGCCGGCGAAGGTCGAAGGCTCTTCGGGGTAACGACTCCTTCGGAACTCCAAAACAAATTTGCCATGAGCGTCCGCATGCCCATTGGCGTGGTCGGCCTCATCACCCCATGGAACTTCCCCATGGCGATTCCAAGCTGGAAGCTCTTTCCGGCGCTGGTCGCCGGCAACACCTGCGTCATCAAGCCGGCCACGGACACACCGCTCTCCACCTACAACCTGGTCCAGACCCTGGTCGACGCAGGCGTGCCGGCGGGCGTGGTCAACATCGTGTCAGGAGGCGGGTCGGATGCGGGCCAGGCCCTCGTCGACCATCCCGACGTCCGCGCCATCAGCTTTACCGGCTCCAGCGCCGTCGGTTCGCACGTAGGCCAGCGCGCCGCCGCCACCTTCAAGCCGGTCTCGCTTGAAATGGGCGGCAAAAACGCGATGATCGTCATGGACGACGCCAACCTCGACCTGGCCCTCGATGGCGCGCTGTGGGGCGCATTCGGCACCACCGGCCAGCGTTGCACCGCCACCAGCCGCATCCTGCTCCACAAAGGCATCGCGAAGCATTTCACCGAGCGCCTCGTCCAGCGCGCCGAATTGCTGAAAGTCGGCAATGGATTGGACGAGTCGGTGGAGGTCGGTCCCCAAGTGAACGCAAGCCAGATCGAGACCTCTAATAAATACGTGGACATCGCGATGGCGGAGGGCGCCAAGCTGCTCCTCGGCGGCGGGCCGCTCACGGACGGCGACTTTGCGAATGGCACCTTCTTCGCGCCCACCGTCTTCGGCGGCGTCACTGCCAACATGCGCATCGCCCGCGAAGAAGTCTTTGGCCCGGTCGTCGCGCTGCTCGAATTCTCGACCTTCGAAGAAGCGGTCGAGATCGCCAACTCCATCGACTACGGGCTCTCCACATCCATCTACACAAAAAATGTAAACCGCGCCTTCACCGCCATGCGCGACTTGGAAGCCGGTATCACCTACATCAACGCGCCCACCATCGGCGCCGAAGTTCACTTGCCCTTTGGCGGCGTCAAGCACACCGGCAACGGTCACCGCGAAGGCCTGGGCGCCATCGACTTCTTTACAACCTGGAAAGCCGTCTACGTCGATTACTCCGACAAGCTGCAGCGCGCGCAGATCGATAATGCCGAGTAAGCGGATCCCATTCGGCGAAGCGACCTGACTGCGGTTGCGTTTCATGGGTGGTGGTAGACAATTTGCGGGACCGGGCGCGAGAATGATCCGTGTTCAAAAGACAACCATGAAAACAACCGCAATCACCAGGCGCGCATTCGCCCGCCTCAGCGCATTCGCGTTCGCCGCCGCCGCAACGCGCCTCGAGGCCAAGCCGCTCCATCTGCCCATTGGCCTGCAGCTTTACAGCGTGCGCAACCTGTTGCCCAACGATTTCGACGGTACGCTCGCGCAGGTGCGGGCGGCGGGCTACACGGTCGTCGAAGCGGCCGGGTACTTCAACCGCACGGCGCAGCAGTTCCGCCACTCCATGGACCAGGCCGGCCTGCGCTGTGTCAGCACCCATCATCCGCTCAACCTGCTCGAAACCCAGCTCGATCAGCTCCTCGATTACGCCCACACGCTGGGGCTCGAGTACATGATCTGCTCGTCCTCGGGCGGAATGCACCGCGACCCCAATGCAAAAGGGGCACCCACGCTTGACGACTGGCGCTGGATTGCCGGCGAATTCAACCGCATCGGTGAGAAGGTAAAGTCCGCGGGCTTGACCTTCGGCGTCCACAACCACACGCCCGAGTTCGCCAGCATCGACGGCACGCTCGTCTACGACGAGCTGCTCCGCCTCACCGACCCCAAATTTGTCGTCTTCGAGATGGACGCGGGCTGGGTAGTCGCCTCAGGCCACGACCCGGTAAGTTACCTGCGCAATGATCCGCAGCGCTTCCGCCTGATGCACGTCAAAGACATGGTCAAAGGCGCCAACGGACAGATGCACGCCACCGAGCTGGGTCGCGGCATTATCGATTACGCACCTATCCTGCGCGCCGCCACCGATCTTCGCTACTACTTCATCGAGCAGGAGGAGTTCGATATGGATCCGCTGCAGGCGCTGCGCATCGACGCCGAGTATATGCGCAAGCTGAACGTCTGAGCAGGCTGCGGAAAACTCATCACGAATGATCGAATGACCGTAAAAGTATCCCTCAGGGGCTAAAGCCCGCCTCGATTTATTCGGCTTTATCGGAAGCCGGGACTAAAGTCCCGGCCTACCAGTCCCGGCCTACCAGTCCCGGCCTACCAGTCGTGCCCTGTTACAAAGCACCATCGCAGAGAGTTTTTCCGCAGCATGTCTAGCCCCTGCGGGACGTTGTTTTTTCCGCAGCCCCTTCCGCCTCGTCGAGGGCATAAAAGGGGGGAAGGCCTCGAATCTCCGGCGGCAAGGCGGAAACTCGAAGCCAGGGGAGGAAGCGGTACGGGGCCATCATGGGCCGGCACTCGCGATATTTGTCAACGCAGATCTGAGGAAAGACGCAGATCCAGGGTCCGGAGGAATTTGTGATGAGCGTTAATGTAAATTCTGCGTATCGCTGCCAACGCCGGACTTGGCGGCTACCACCGCCGGAGCGATTACCATTCCGATGAAAGCAAGCGCGATGAGAAGGTCGTGCATGGCCCTTGCTCCCGACGGGTTGGTTTCCCCGTCTACAAATCCATCATCGGCTGGATCCGCGAAAAACTGAATCCCACGAAGACCCTGTTGCCGTAAATACTGGTGCTATAAACACTTACAACCTAGGTAACCGTCGGGGAGGTAACCGCACCCCAGGAGCCCGCATGTCCTTGGAAAGATTAAGGCGCCGTCTGTTCCAGATTCACTCATTCTGAGAGCTGGAAGCTAAACGCGCCCCGCTGGCGCGGCCTGCCACTTCAGTCCCAGCCACGCCAGGTACCCCAGCTGGATGGCCCACGTAATGGCATAGGCGGCCATGGTGAAAAGGTGATTCAGCTGCGCCACTACCGCATCGTGATTGGCAGCCGCAAACTCCGGCTCCGATGGAGCAGAAAGCACCAGGTACGCCGCCCACGCAAACAGACCGAGGGCCACAGCAGCAAGCAATCGAAACAAGAGCTTTTTCATAGAGATTCTCCGCGCGGCCGCTTAGGCCCGCAACGCATCCAGCGCCTCGCGCTCCGCAATCTTCTGGTTCCGGCGCTCCACAAAGTACCGCAGCACCAGGATCAAAATGCCCCATGCCAGCCACGCCAGCACATTCCAGCCGAAGGCGGCCAGCATCTTGGGGTCCTTGATGCCCGAATCCGGGCCGCCGCCAAACACCGGAGCCGGATGCTGCGTGCGCCACCAGCGGTTCGACATGTAAACAATCGGCACATCCAGCGCCCCGAAGATACCCAGCACCGAGGCCAGGGTCTGCATCTGCGACCCGGCGGCAAAGCGCCGCAGCAGCAGGTAGCTTACGTAGATCAGCCACAGAACCAGGGTGGTGGTCAGGCGCGCGTCCCAGGTCCACCACATGCCCCACGCGCGGCGCGCCCACAGCGGCCCGGTAATCAGCACAATGGTGCAGAAAACCACGCCCACCTCGGCCCCGGCGAGCGCCCAGGCGTCAGCAATCTGCGCGCGGTCCGGATGATTGCGCCGGAAGGCGAGAAACCCGATTGACCCGAGAAGCGAGATGGCGAAGAACAAAAACGCCACCATCGCCGAGGGCACGTGGTAGTAGAAAATCCGCTGCACCTCGTGCATCGTCTGCTCTTCCGGCGCAACGTAAATGGCTTGGTAGTATCCCCAGACCATGAGGGCAACGGTAACCAGGGCATAAAGGCCGATGAAGTTTTTTTTCATGGGGGAATCCTGCAAACCTGACTTCACTAGTGTAAGGCGGCAGCCGGATTGAGATGTGATTTAAATCACTCAAATGTCCGAGCACCCAGCCCGGATCCCGAGCATTCCTGTTCCCTTGGTCCCTGCCCCTCGCATCCTACTTCCCGAGGGGGATGCCATGAAAGCAGTTCTTTTGGAGGGCTACGGAGGCCCGGCAAAACTGCGTTACACCGACGCCGATCTGCCTCCCTACGGCGACGACGAAGTGCTGATCCGCATCCGCGCCGCCAGCATCAACCCGATTGATTACAAGCTTCGCAGCGGCGCCATGCGCCAATTCATGTCGATCGAATTCCCCGTAATTCCCGGCTATGACCTGGCCGGCGAGGTCGAGGCCGCGGGGCGCAACGTCACGGGCTTTCCCAAGGGCATGCGGGTCATGGCCCTCGCCAACCATACTTACGCCGAGTTCACCGCCGCCAAGGCCGACGTCCTGGCGCCGATTCCCGATGCGCTCAGCTTCGAGCAGGCAGCCGCGCTGCCTTTGGTGGTCACCACCGGGGCCCAGCTCATCGAACGCGGCGTCAAACCCAAGCCCGGCGAAACGGTTCTCGTGACTGGCGCACTGGGCGGCGTGGGCCGCTCGGCCGTACACGTAGCCAAAAAACATGGCGCCAGGGTGCTGGCCGGCGTCCGACGCGCCGAAATGCAAGAAGCGGTCAAGATCGCCGCAGCAGGAGCCATCCCCATTGACGACGAGAAGGAGATCGAAAAACTCTCCGACCTTGACGCCATTGCCGACACCCTGGACGGGCCCACCATCGAGCGGTTACTCAAGGCCATTCGCAGCGGCGGCACTCTAGGCTCGGTGCTGGGCGAGCCGCCCGGAGCCAAGAATCGCGACATTCACGTTAACGCCATCCAGGCCCAGCCCGACGCCTCCCGCCTTTACGAGCTAGCCGACGATGTCGCCCGCGGCGAATTCGAAATTCCCATCGCCAAGGTGATGAAGCTTAGCGAAGTTCAGGAAGCACACCGTCTGGCCGAAAATCACGCCAAAGGCAAGATCATCCTGGTACCGTAACGCGGAGCCGGAGCCATTGGGCTGGCTGTTTGCTCTTCAAACTGCGAGCAGATTCGTGTACACGGCCATCCCTGCGACGCAATCCACGCGCATCGCATCCAGCTCATCGATCTCCTGCTGGCTGCGAATGCCGCCGGCAACGATGAGCTGGCGGGAGGTGAGCTTGCGCAGCCGCGCTGCCACGTCGATGGGGAAGCCCTGCATCATTCCCTCCCCGTCCACATGCGTGTACAGAAATGCGGTCACATATTTTTCGAGCACCGGGATCGCATCATCCGGCGTGAGTTCGACCTGCGCCTTCCAGCCCTTCACAGCAATGCGTCCATTCTTCGTATCCACGCCGGCAACAACCTGCTCGAGGCCCACAGCATTGGCCAGCGAAGCAGCAAACTCGACATTCACCAATCCATCGGCGGTGAAGAATTTCGATCCCACGATCACCCGCCGCGCGCCCGAGTCGAGCACCTGCCGCGCCCGCTCCTCAGAATGTATGCCGCCGCCCACTTGACAAGGCAACCGACGCGCTATCTGGGTAACAAGAACGGAGTTTTCGCCCTGGCGCATCGCGGCATCCAGGTCGATGAGCTGCACCATGGGGAAGCGCGAGAATTTTTCGATCCAATATTCGAAGTCGTCAAAAGCAAGGCGCAGCTTTTCGCCCTGCACAAGCTGGACGATGCGGCCGCCCATCAAATCAATCGAAGGAATCAGCATGGAAGCCTCACGGGTACGCCAACCTGTGCGAGCTCTTCTTTGAGAGACCTCGCGCTGGAGACGCCAAAATGAAAGATACTGGCTGCAAGCGCGGCATCAGCCTTGCCGCGCGCAAACACATCGGCGAAGTGCGCAACGGTTCCTGCGCCGCCGGACGCGATCACGGGGATGCTTACCGCTTCGCTCACGGCGGCGGTAAGCTCGCAGTCAAACCCGGCACGCGTGCCGTCCGAATCCATCGAGGTCAGCAGGATTTCGCCGGCACCGCGCTGCTCAGCCTCGCGCGCCCACTCCACAACGCGGCGGCCTGCGGGCTTGCGGCCTCCGCTGACGAAGACCTGCGCATCGCGCACCGGATCGGCGGCATTGGGATCGCGGCGCGCATCAATGGCGACGACCACCGCCTGCGCACCAAAGCTTGCTCCAATGGCGCTGATCAGCGTCGGATCGGCCAACGCGGCCGAGTTGATGCTTACCTTGTCGGCGCCGGCCTCGAAAACCTGCTCGGCATCGTGCGCGGTGCGAATTCCGCCGCCTACGCAGATGGGCACAAACAATTCCTCAGCGGTGCGTCGGACGGTGTCGAGCAGCGTCCTTCTGCCCTCGTGCGTCGCCGTAATGTCGAGCAGCACAATCTCGTCCGCGCCTTCGCGGGCGTGCCGCACCGCCTGTGTCGCCGGATCGCCGGCGTCCACCAGATCAACGAACTGCACGCCCTTCACCACGCGGCCCGCGTGCACGTCGAGACAGGCAATAATGCGCTTGGTCAGCATGGCTTGAACTCCAGAAAATTGCGCAGCACCTTCAACCCGGTCTCGCCGGATTTTTCCGGATGAAACTGCACGCCCATCACATTGCCGCGCTCTACAGCCGCGGCGAACGGTTCAATATATTGCGTAACGGCCGCCGTATCGGCGGTGACCGGACCTTTGTACGAATGCGTGAAGTAAACAAACTCGCCGGGTTCAACATTCGCCAGCAGCCGCGAATCAGGCCGCACTTCAAGCGAGTTCCAGCCCACGTGCGGAACCTTTTCCCGACCTTCAGGGAAACGCGTGCACATTTCAGGGAACTGGCCAAAACCGGGCTGCTGCGGAGCCTCCGTCGAGCCGGCGTAGAGCCATTGCATTCCTACGCAGATGCCGAAAAACGGAACGCCGCGCGCAGTGGCCGCGCGAATCGCGCCAGTCAACCCAGTCGCGTCCAGCCGCTCGGTCGCCGCGAAGTGGCCAACCCCGGGCAGCACGATACGCTCCGCAGATTCAACGAGCGAGAGATCGCCGTCAGTAACAATGGTCTCCGCGCCAAGGTGGCGCAGCGTCTTCAGCACCGAAGTGAGGTTGCCCGCTTTGTAGTCGATGACGGTGACACGCATTTAGAGAAGTCCCTTGGTCGAAGGCAACATCTCGCCCAGTTGCTTATCGCGCGAGCAGGCCACGCGCAGCGCGCGCGCGAAGGCCTTGAAGATGGCCTCGATCTTGTGGTGGTTCGAACGGCCGTACATGGTCTTCACGTGCACGTTGGCGCGAGCGCCGCGCGCAAACCCTTCAAAGAAATCCGTCACCAGTTCCGTTTGCAAATCGCCGACCAGGCGCGTGCGCACTTTTGTATCGACGGCAAAAGCAGCGCGGCCACTGAGATCGATTGCCGCAATCGCCAGCGTCTCATCCATTGGCATCAGAAAATATCCGGCGCGCAAGATTCCGCGCTTATCGCCCAGCGCACGATCGAACGCCTCGCCGAGCGCGATGCCCACATCTTCCACGGTGTGGTGCTGGTCGACATCGAGATCGCCGTTGCATTTGAGCTCGAGATCGAATGCGCCGTGGCGCGTAAACAGCTCCAGCATGTGATCGAAGAAACGGATGCCGGTGGATACTTTGTACCGTCCCTGGCCTTCGATCGTCAGCCTTATACCGATGCGCGTCTCGGCCGTGTTTCGCTCCACGATTGCTTTGCGCAGCGCGGGGATTTTGCTCTTCTTCGTCGTCATTCGGTGCCTTTCGCTTGCCGCAGCGCGGCCATGGTCTCGTTCAACGCCACAATGGCGCTGCGCATTTGCTCGCGCGTGCCGATCGTGATGCGCACGCGTCCATCGCAGCCCGGATCGCTGGAGCGGTCGCGCACCAGCACGCCTGCAGCCTTCATGCGGCGCACAAACTCGGCATGCTGCTCGCCGATATCTACCAGAATAAAGTTCGCGCGGCTTGGCCAGCGGCGGACCTGGAGGGCATCGAGTACAGATTCGAATTCGGCACGCGCCTGAAGCACTTCACTCACGTACCAATCGAGATACGCCTGATCCTCAAGCGCCGGTGGCAAACACGCCAGAGCCAGCGAGTTTACACTGTACGGCGAAAGAACACGGCGAACCCAACGCATCAGCTCAACAGGGCCAGCGAGCAATCCCAGGCGCAATCCAGCCAGACCATAAGCCTTCGAGAAGGTGCGCGCTACCACCAGATTCGGAATCTTGCCAACAAGATCCATCACCGTTTCGCCGTGGAAGTGGAAGTAAGCTTCATCGACGAGCAGCACCGTATGCGGCGCGCGGCGTGCCAGTTCAAGCAGTTGTTCACGCGTGGCAACTGTTCCGGAAGGGCTGTTAGGGTTGGCGACGGCGATGATCTTGGTCTGCGGCGTGATCGCTGCAATCAAGCGGTCGTGTGGGAAGGCAAGATCGTTGCCCGCAAGCACCGTTACTGCGCGCGCATCGGTGGCCGAAGCGTAGATCTCGTACATCGTATACGTCGGAACCGGCAGCAGCAATTCGTCGCCGGCTTCGAGAAAGGCCTCGAAGAGCACGTGAATCGCTTCGTCCACGCCATTGGTAAGCGCCACTTGCTCAGGCTTGAGTCCAAGGTGAGCCGCAACAACGGCTTCGACAGGTTCGCGCTCTGGATACCGCGTCAGAAAGCCGCAGAGATCTGGAGCCGGCAGAGATTTGGCCCAGCACTTCGCGCACCTTCGGCGAACAGGCCAGCGTATTCTCGTTGAAGTCCAGGCGCAGCACATCACGGCTGCCAAGCGGCGGATGATACTCCTTCATGGCCTGCACACGCGCGCGTGGCGCAGGAATGACAGTAGTTGCGAATTCAGCCACGAGACCTCCTTACGTTGAGCCGAGTGCGAATCGCCTCAGCGTGACCGATGAGGCCTTCCGCTTCGGCAAGCAGCGCTGCCTTGGGGCCAAGCGCGCGGATTGCGGGTTGGGCGTACTCCTGCACTGTGATGAGCTTGACGAAGTCGTTGACGCTCAAGCCGCCGCGTACGCGCGCCATGCCGCCAGTGGGCAGCGTGTGATTGGGACCGGAAATGTAATCGCCCATCGGCTGCGCGGACCAGCGGCCCACAAAAACCGAGCCGGCATTCGTCACCCATTCGAGATCGGCAACGGAATCCACGGTTAAATGCTCAGGGGCCAGACGATTGGTGATTGCGCGGGCTTCGTTCTCATCCGATGCGACGATCGCGAGTCCGTTGCGGTTCAAAGATTCGCGTGCGACGGGATTCTCGCGGCTGCGGACCTTGGTTTCGGCAACAACCTCTTTGGCCAGATCCGCGCGCGTAGTCACCAGGATGGCAAGCGCCTCAGGATCGTGCTCGGCCTGTGCAACCAGATCGGCTGCGATATCGCCCGCATTGCCGTGCTCGCTGGTTACAACAATCTCCGTCGGTCCAGCCAGCATGTCAATCGCGCAGTCGAAGGCGACCAGGCGCTTGGCGGCAGTGACGTAAAGATTCCCAGGACCGGCGATCTTATCCACGCGCGCAATCGTTGCCGTGCCATAGGCGAGCGCGGCCACTGCGTGCGCGCCGCCCAGGCGATAGAACTCCGTGATGCCAAGCAGATGCGCGGCGGCGAGTGTAGCAGGCGCGGGCTTCGGCGAGACCACCACGATGCGGGGAACGCCTGCGACCTGTGCAGGAATCGCCGTCATCAGCAGCGTGGAAGGCAGGGGGTGGCGGCCGCTGGGCACGTAACAACCCACCGCGTCGAGCGGCCGCACGAACTGGCCTGTGGTGAGGCCGGCGACAGGCGTTGTGCTCCACGATTTTGGAAGCTGGCGCTTGGCAAAAGCGCGAATCTGTCTGACGGCGGTGGTGAGTGCCTGGCGCAGCGCAGGATTGATCTCATCCCACGCAGCAGCCATTTCGTTGGGCGTAACGCGCAAATTCTCCGGTCCGGCGAGACCGTCAAATTGCGCAGCGTAGCGGAGCAGCGCGCGATCGCCGCCGCGCCGCACATCGCTGACAATGCGGCGCACGGCGGGCAGCACTGCATCGAGCGCCGCGCCGCCGCGCCGCTCCAGTGCGGCAAGCGTGGCTGCGGTCTCTGCCGCGTTTTTCCCTTTGGTGCGGATGATCTTCATCGTTCGTTCCTAGTGCTGTGACTGTGTGGTTTCGTGCTTTCCCAGGTCTCAAAATCGAGACCTGGGGCACCCAGCGTTCAAAGGCTCAATTACAAAATCCCGTGGACCCGGGAGATGGGGGCTACTTTTCTACAGCACTACCTTGTTCAGCGGGTACTCCACAATGCCGGCGGCACGAGCGGCTTTCAGGCGCGGAATCACGTCTCGCGCCACGCGCTCTTCCAGAATAGTGTTCACGGCCACCCACTCCGAATCGCTCAACTGCGAAACAGTCGGCGAGTTGAGCGAAGGCAGCACAGCAAGAACGGATTCCAAGATCGGAGCGCTTCACGTTCAGCATCAGGCCGACCTGCGCCTGCGCGTCGATGGCGCCGCGCAGCATGGTCGCAATCTGATCGATCTTCTGCTTCTTCCACTCATCGGCAATCGCCGCCTTCGATGCGATGAGGTGCGTCTCGCTCTCCAGCACCGTGTCAATGATCTTGAGATGATTGGCCTTGAGCGAGCTGCCGGTCTCCGTCACTTCCACAATGGCATCGGCGAGCATGGGCGGCTTCACTTCCGTCGCGCCCCAACTGAACTCGACCTTCACATTCACGCCCTTCGATGCGAAGTAGCGCTTGCTCACTTCGACCAATTCGGTGGCGATAATCTTGCCTTCGAGATCCTCGGCCTTTTCAAAGCCGCTGGCCTCAGGCACCGCCAGCACCCAGCGCACTTTGCGGCGGCTCTGCTTCGCATAAGTGAGAGTGGTGACACTGGGAACGTCGAGGCCGCTCTCAACCACCCAGTCAATGCCGGTGAGTCCGGCGTCGAGCACACCGTGATCCACATAGCGCGCCATCTCCTGCGCGCGAATCAGCATGCACTCGATCTCGACATCGTCGATCGGATGGAAAGTAGGAGCGGCCGTCGGCGTAAATATTCCAGCCAGCCCGGCGGAAAAGCGCGATGGTCGCGTCCTGCAAACTGCCTTTGGGAATTCCGAGACGAAGCTTTAGCCATTGGCGACCTCCTCGGTGCCAGCCGCGAGGGAACGCGTGAAGCAACTCACGGTGCCTTCGTGGCAGACCAGGCCGTCGCCTTCGACCTCGACGCGGAAGAGCAGCGTGTCGTTGTCGCAATCGGTGGAAGCGGAGACGATGCGCAGGCGATTGCCGCTGGTCTCGCCCTTCATCCACAGCTTCTGGCGGGTGCGGCTCCAGAAAGTCACGAAGCCGGTTTCAAGGGTTTTGGCGTAGCTCGTTGGATTGAGAAAACCGAGCATCAGAACCTCGCCGGTGCGCGCATCCTGCACGATTCCCGGTACAAGGCCATCCATTTTTTCGAAGTCGATCCGTTCCACGGTTTCGTTCCTTGGTTGAGATTTTTGGCAGGGCATGAAAAAGCCCGCTGGCGTCTTCGCCGGCGGGCTGGTGATTCTCTTCGATCTCTCTGGCCGATTAGTTCAGGCCATAGCAGTCCGCCGACATGGTGGTCCCATGATGATGATGGTGACCGTGATGGCGGTGGATCTGCATCTGCATTGAAACTACGGGAATAGCCGGGGCGCTGTCAAATATTTTTTCTGGCCCTACGCTTCTATCGCTGTTCCTGCATGGCCGCTTCGGGTTCATGGAGCAGTGCAATCACCCGCCGCGAAAGCCGATTGCGGAACTCGAAGCGCGCGGATGCAGGGGTAACGTAGCGGATGTGCAGTTCGATGCCGGCGCCGGAAGGCCGCAGGTTCACCACGGGCGAGGCGTCGAAGCGGCTCAAGCCTGCATTGCGCGCTCCCTGGCGCCACTCCTGCTCGGCCCGTTGCGCGTTCTCGCGCGTTTCTTCAGCCACTCCTTCCTCCACTCGCTGCGCCAACGCGTGCATGTCGGCTGCGTCCGGCACGGTGACCACAATCTCGTCCCACATCCACTGGCCTGCTGTGGAGAAGTTGAAGTATTGTCCGCGAATCGCGAAGCTATTCATAAAAGTAATGCGCCGGCCGGTTGGCAGTCCCGGGCTGGCCAGGCCTCCGGTCTCGAGCAATGTGGTTGTCATCAGCCGGAACTCCAGCACTTCGCCGCCCACGCTGTTAATCTCCACCCAATCGCCCACGTGGATGCCGTTTTTGCCCATCAGCGTGAACCAGCCCAGGAACGCGACGATGTAATCCTGCAACGCGATGGTGAGTGCGGCGGTGGTGAGGCCGAGGATGGTGGGCGTCTGCTGCGGCGAACCGAACACGACCAGGAGAATGAGCACAGTGCCTACCACCTGAATGGCGAGCTCGAGAATGTTGCGCAAGGTGCGCATCTGGCGGCGATCGAGCGAGGGCCGCGCCATGATGCGGCGTACCGCCGCGTCGCATAAGAGAACGGCGACCAGGATGAAGAGGATCAACACCAGCGAGCTGAGAATCAGGTGCAGCACAATGCGATGCTGCAACTCCACCTGCGCGCCCCACTTGCCGTAGACCAAAGCAAGCTGCTGCTCGGCCTGGATGCGGTCATCGTCAATGCTCAGGATCTCGCGCTCGGTGCTGCGAGCGTGCAGATCGGCAAGCTGGGCATCGGCGCCATCAGCGCTGTTGGCCGCGGCGCCGGCGGTTTCGGCAGAATTCGCTTTGGCTTCCAGGGTGTTATGCTCCGCAGTCAACGAGCGAGCATCGGCGAGCGCCTGCTGCTCCGCCTGCTGAATCAACGCCAAACGCTGGCGCTGGTCGAACCAGGCCCTGATGCGCGCCGCGAGGGTGCGGTTTTTCGCAACGGAGATCACCGCGAGCTGCCCGCTTGCCACCTGGCTGTCGAATTTTTGCATCGACTGCTCATGCGTGGTCAACTCATCCTGAATGCGGGCGCTTTCGTCGCCGGAGGCGCGCTCCAGGTCGCGCTGCGCGTCGGCGAGCTCGTCGTTATCCAGCCCAAGCTGAGCTTTTGCCACCTCTAAATGGTCACCACCAGCCGCGTTTTTCGGTTGCGTATTGGCCGCAGCGCCAGAGGCAACAGAGAGCCTGGTCACCAGCGCCTGGTCCTGCTTCTGCAACTGCTCCAACTGTGCAATCTTCTGTTTCAGCGCCAGCGCCGCGCCGGTGAGGGTGCGGTGCTGCGCATTCAGGCCGGCCTGGCGCAGCGCCGCAGCGAAGGCCTGATCCACTTCGTGATCGGCCAAGTGCTCAGCCTGATGCGCGTACTCGTTTTCTTCTGCGGTCACCGCCAACGCGGCCAGCGTCTGCGCAGTTTGCCAGGGGCGCAGATCTACCAACGAAGACGGGGAGGCGGAGTGCGGCGAGCCACCGTTGAGGAAGGGCAGATGCGCCATGGCGCCGCGCGTCATCCAGGAAAAGATCAGGCACACGGCCAGCGCGGCGAGCAAAGCAAAGAGCAGCGACGCCCTGGCTTTGCCCACAGCACGCACTGCGGAAGACGGTTCAGGGGAAGCAACGGGGGATTTCGCCATATTGCCTTATTTTTACAACGCCTGACGCTCAGCTAACAAAACACACGGGTGACCCCCGCCTGCAATTCTTTGCCACGCAATGGCAGGCAACCTATTGCAAAGAGATGATTACGACCGCATTGTTGCGCACGATCAGCGTACATGAAAGCTGAACACGTCGGGTCGGTTGTAATGCCCGGCAACATCGAGATCGAATTTCCCGCGCACGATTTCGTCCAGGTCGAGATCCGCAATCAGCATCTGCTTGCCCTGCGCCGGCCCCGCAACAATGTCGCCCCAGGGAGAAACAATCACGCTCGCGCCATCGATCTGTCCGCGCGCTTCGCCCAGGTCGCACTGCCAATCGGCCTCGCTCAGAAACTGGCAGGGGCTGAGAACAAAACAACGCCCTTCATAGGCGATGTGCCTCATGCTCGATTGCCAGATCTCTCTCGAATCGACAGTTGGGGCACACCAAAGCTGCACACCCTGGCCGTAGAGATGCTGTCGGTAGAGCGGCATGTAGTTCTCCCAGCAAATCGCCATGCCGACGCGGCCCAGATCCGTGTCCACTGCCTGCATGGTTGATCCGTCGCCCATGCCCCAGATCAGGCGCTCACTGGCGGTCGGCATCAGCTTGCGATGTTTGGCGAGCAATCCCTTTTGCGGAGAGATGAGCAGCGAAACGCAATAGAGCGTTCCGCCGGCGCGCTCCACTGCGCCGATGACGAGATGGAGACCGAGCTCACGCGCCCAGCCCTCCAGCGCTTCGACTTCGGCGCCGGGGCACTCGATGGCTGCCTGAAAATAGCGGCGAAACAACTCGCGCCCATCCGCCGTCCGGCTGCCGACACTGGCCCCGAATGTCATTCCTTTCGGATACCCGCCCAGAAGCGCCTCAGGAAAGACGAGCAACTGCACTCCGGCCGATGCAGCCTCGCGGCATTGCGCTTCCACCCGTTGCAGGGTGGCAGCCGTGTCGAAGAGCACGCTACCCATTTGTGCAACCGCGGCCCGAATCATGGCTTCATGGTACATCCCAGCCGGGGCTAGCTTGAATCCCTGGTTTGCGCATCTCCTGGCGTTAGCGCAAAATGGTGCCGTGCTCCCTCAACTTCGGTTAGTAGCAGCCGCCGCGATTTTATGCGCGACCTTCACGACGCACGCGCAGTATCAGGACCGCGATCGTTCCGGAGCGCCTTCGACTTCTACCCATGCTCCGCCGCCGGAAGCGCGCATCGATATCAACCACGCCAGCGTGGACCAGTTGATGAAAGCGCCGGGCATGGCGCGGCCGTGGGCGGAGCGAATTGTGCGATTCAGACCTTATCGAACCAAACAGGATCTGTTGGATCGCGGCATTCTAACCACTGAAGTCTACGACCGTAGCAAGGACTTCCTCATCGCGCACCGCGAAAATCAGTAAAACCTTGGCTCCGGAAACGATTTTGCCTGCTTCTCAGTAATGCGCCTGCGCTTCTACCGGCTCACGAGATTCCGACACATCGCGCTTGAGCAACCGGCTCAGGATCACGTAGAGCACGGGGATGAAGATCAGGTTGAGTACCGTCGAGAGCAACATGCCGCCGACGATGGTGGTGCCCACAGACTGGCGTCCCAGCGCGCCCGCGCCGGTGGCGAAGACCAGCGGCAGCACGCCCAGGATGAACGCAAACGAGGTCATGAGAATAGGGCGCAGGCGCAACTCCGCGGCCTCAATTGCGGCTTCTGCAATGGACCGGCCCTTGCGGCGCAACTGCTCGGCGAATTCGACAATCAAAATCGAATTCTTCGCCGAGAGGCCGATGAGCATCACCAGGCCGATCTGGCAATACACGTCGTTGGAGAGCCCGCGCCACCACACTAGCCCCAGCGCGCCCAGCACCGCCATGGGCACAGCCAGCAGGATGATGAAGGGCAGCGCGAAGCTTTCGTATTGCGCCGAGAGCGTGAGATAAACCACCACAATGCCCAGCGTAAAGATGACGAGTGCCTTGCCGGTGGATTCAAGCTCGTCGAGTGTCAGGCCCGTCCACTGGTAGGTCATGCCGGGCATCATGTTCTGCTCGGCAAGCTTCTGCATGGCGGTAAGGGCCTGGCCGGAGCTGTAGCCGGGTGCGGCCGATCCATCGATCTCCACCGCGCGGAAGAGATTGTAGTGCGTGATCACGGGCGCGCCGGCGCTCTCCGCCACGGTGACCAGGTTGTCGAGCGGAATCATCTGCCCGCCATCGGAGCGCACGTAATAGCTGTGCAGATCGCTGGCGCGCATGCGGAACGGCTCATCGCCCTGCACAAATACGCGATAAGTGCGGTTGTTGTAGTCGAAATCGTTGATGTACTCCGAGCCCATCAGCACATTCAGGGTGGAAGCGATCTGCGAGATGGGAACGCCCAGCACCTTGGCCTTATCACGATCGATGGTCACCAACTCCTGCGGATCGTTGGCGGAGAAGGTAGTCAGCAAGCCGGTCAGGTCCTTGCTCGCGCGGCTGGCGCCCACAATCTGGTGCGCCACGCGGTCCAGGTCGGTAAGCGTGTTGCTGCCCTGGTCCTGGAGCATGAACTGGAATCCGCCGAAGCTGCCCACGCCCTGGACAGCCGGTGGCTGAAACATGGCGACCAGGCCGCCATTGGGCACAAACATCAGGCTCTGCAGTTTGGGCGAAAGATCGGCGACGATCTCTGCGGCCGAACCGCCTTTTTCCGCGCGTCCGCTCTTGGAACTCGTGTCCACAAACATCATGCCCGCATTCGACGCATTGCCGGCAAAGCTGAAGCCGATAACCGAGAACAGCCCGCCTACGTGGGGATTGGTGGCGATAATCGCCGCGGCGCGATTGGTGAGATTCGTTGTGTACGTGAGCGAAGAGCCCGGAGGCGCTTCGATGATCACCATCAGGTAGCCCTGGTCTTCCTGGGGAATAAAGCCTGTGGGCACGCGGCCGTAGATCCACACCGTTGCCGCCAGGCCCGCGAAGAAGACCAGCAGCAGCAGGTAGCGCAATTGCAGCGCGCCGTGAATGACGCGCGCATAGGTCCTGCCCATCCACGTGATTGAGGCGTCGGCGCCGTGGATGAACGCGGCAAACGCGCGCGACAGAGGACGAATGTGCAGAAAATCGAGCTGGCGCGGGCGCGCCTCTTCACCGCGCAGGAACAATGCCGAAAGCGCCGGCGAGAGCGTGAGCGCGTTGAAGGCTGAAATGGCGATCGAAAACGCGATGGTCAGTGAGAACTGGCGATACAGAATGCCGGTGGTGCCGGGGAAGAACGACACCGGCACAAACACCGCAATCAGCACCAGGGATGTTGCGATCACCGCACTCGTCACCTCGCGCATGGCGCGCGAAGTCGCCAGGTGCGGATCGGAGTGCTCCATGTGCAGGTGCCGCTGCACGTTTTCAATCACGACGATCGCGTCGTCAACCACCAGTCCGGTGGCCAGCGTGATACCGAACAGCGTGAGCGAGTTGATGGAAAAGCCGAAGGCCCTGATAAACGCGAAGGTGCCGATGAGCGAAACCGGAATGGTAACGGCCGGAATAATGGTGGCGCGCCAGTCCAGCAGGAATAGAAAAATGACCCCGATGACGATGACAATCGCCTCGGCCAGGGTGCGCAGCACTTCGCGAATCGAATCGCTTACCGCAGTGGTGGAGTCGAAGGCGATGGCGTACTCAAGACCGGGCGGAAAATGCTTGGAGAGCTCCGCCAGTGCGGCTCTAGCGCGGCGATCGACATCGAGCGAATTGGCGTTCGAGAGCTGCTGCACGCCGATGCCCAGGGCATCGCCGCCGATGAACCTGTTGCCCACGCGCCCGGCGTATTTGAGGTCCGAGCTATAGTCTTCGGCGCCCAGGTCCGCATGACCCACATCTTTCAGCAGCACCAGGCCATTGGGCGAGTTCTTGACCACAATGTTGTCGAACTGCTGCGGGCTGGTGAGCCGGCCCACCACGCGCACTGGAATCTGGAAGGCTTGCTTTGGATCAGAAGGCGGCTGGCCTAACTGGCCGGCGGGAATCTCCAGGTTCTGCTCCTGAAGCGCACTCACCACGTCGCCGGCGGTAAGCCCGCGCGCCGCCAGGCGCACCGGGTCCAGCCACACGCGCATGGCGTACTTGCGCTCGCCAAAGATCTGCACGTCACCCACGCCGGGCACTCGCTTGAGCGCATCCTTCACGTAGACATCGAGATAGTTGGAGATGAACTCGCTCGAGTAGCGGCCGTCGCGGGTAAAGAAACCTGCGCCAAAGACAAAATTGTTGTTGGACTTGGTGACGCTGATGCCGCTGGAGATGACTTCGCCCGGCAGCCGGCCCTGCGCGCTGGCCACGCGATTCTGCACGTCCACCGCGGCAATATCCAGATCGTAGCCGGTGTCGAAGGTGATCGTAATGTCGCTGCTGCCGCTGTTGGTGCTCTGCGAGTTGATGTAGCGCATTCCCTCGACGCCATTGATCGACTCTTCAAGAGGAATGGTGACGGCCTTTTCGACCGTCTCCGCGTCCGCACCAACGTATTCGGCGGAGACTATGACCGTCGGTGGCGCCAGATTGGGGTACATGGCCACCGGCAGCGTGGGAATGCACACCGCTCCCGCAAGGATGATGAGCAGCGCGCACACCGTCGCGAAGACCGGGCGGCGAATAAAGAAATCGACGAACAAGTGAAAACCCTCTTTCCAAAGCTAGTCAGCTATCAGCTCCGGGATCCTGACTGCTGTTCCCTGATCCCTCGTCCCTGCCTTCTTGGTCCCTTGTTCCCTCGGTCCCTGCTCTTTCAGCCGCCCAGCGGCATTACCGGCATGTTGTTCACCAGGAACTGGGTCCCGGAAACGATGACCCGGTCGCCCGCACTCAACCCCGAGGAGATGGAGTACGTATTACCTACCGTCTCGCCCAGTGTTACCGGCAACTGGTGCGCAAAGAAATGCCCGCTCTGCTGCTGCGCGACGAAGACAAAGCTCTGCCCACCCACGCGCGTAACCGCCAGCACGGGGATCACCGGCATGGGCTTGGTGCTCCAGATAACCCGCGCTGTCACCATCTGCGCGGTGCGCACGGCCAAGGCACTCGAGTGCACCGGCGCTTTGGCCAGGATTGCCTGCAGGGTGCCGTCAACCTGCGGCGAAACAAAGTCTATCCTGGTGTTTTCGATCAGTTTGCCGGAGTTGTCCAGCAGTTCAACGCCCAGTCCGGTGCGTACCTGGCCGTCCCGCTCCGTGGGTATATAGATGTAGGCTTCCAGGTCCTTGTTCTCATCCACCGTCGTCAACATGGTCGACGTGGTTGCATAATCGCCGACATGCACGGGGATATCGCCAACCACGCCGTCAAAGGGCGCACGGACCGTATAGTAGTCCAGCAACTGTTGCTGGGCCTTGCGCGAGGCGACCGCCGACTCGTAATCCGCCTTGGCGTTCTGGAAGGCTTGCTGTTCCTGCTGATAGGCCTCGCGGCTGGTGATGCCCGCCTGGAAAAGCTTCTCCTGGCGCTCCAGTTCGAGCTGGTTGTAGTCGTAGAGCGCTTTCTTCTGGCGCTCGGTTGCCAGTTGCGCAGCCACCGTGGCCTGCTGCTGGCGAGGATCGATCTCCATCAACACCTGCCCCGCGCTCACCTGATCGCCGGAGTGAACCTGAATCTGGGTCAGCGTTCCGTTCACCTGGGGTTGGATAGTGGCCGAGCGCCTTGACTTGATGGTGGCCTGGTAGTCGTTGCTCTGGGCCACCGGCGCCAACTTCACGTCAACGGTCTGCACGGGCAGGGCCTGCATGGCCGGGCCCGCGGGCGCGGCCGGCTTGCTCTGGCAGCCTGCGGCAAAGGCCATCAGCAGCAGAGCCCCGCATGCAGGTACTCGATCAAAAACAGTTTTGGTCACTGCAATCTTCCTTTGTGCGGCGGATGGTGCTTGCGGCGCACCGCAGTTTCATTCGTTGTTAGTCAGACAAGAAATTCAGCCGGTCAAAACCCGGGGGTGGATTCCGGAGTTCGACCTGTGCGCGGGCTGCGACCCACCCCGCTTGATGCGGTTATCGGAACCCCAGAATAAAGGCACGCATGCGCCGCTATCTGACGTTCACAGGCCGGTCCCGGATGCAAAAAACTCTCACGCTGAAGGCTTTCCAGCTCCCGTCCCAAAAACCGGTACGGGGATGGCCTGCATCGAGGATAACCCACCCAGTTGTACGTGGAGGAGCCGTTTCGGGTTCCATTCTTAACGCCGCTTGCCTTTTCGGCCCACTTTTCGCTTTCCCGGCGAGCCTTTGGCCGGTTTTTCGCGCCGTTTCTTGTGTTTTGACGGCGGCTTCGGCGTTTTGCTGCCGGTCAGCGAAATTCCTTCCTCGACGATCGAAAACTGCAACTTCCGCTCCTGCACGAGGATACGGTCAAGGATCACCTGCACGCGATCACCGGCACGAAAAACGCGACCCCAGCGCTCGCCCACGATCTCATGAGTGTTCTCCCGCCAGGTATAGCGGTCGCCGCGCAGGGTATCGATGGGCACCAGCCCTTCGACAAACATATCGGTAAGCTCCACAAACAGGCCGTATTTGGCAGGGTTCAGCACCAGCGCCGCAAACTCCTCGCCCACGCGGTCCTGCATGAAGCGGACCTTCTTCCATTCCACCAGTTCGCGCTCGGCATCGGCAGCGCGGCGCTCCGCCTGGCTCGACTCTTCGGCAATCTGCGCCAGCTCCGCCTCCGGGATCGGCGGCTCCATCGCACTGCCCGCCGTAGATCTCCCGTGCCCCGTCCTTGCGCGTTTTTCCTGGCGCAAGGGCGGGAGAGCACGATCTCCAGCCTCATTCGGATGTAACCACGGCGAGCTCAGTCTGCCCTCAGCGATCTCGCCTTTCCCGCTCACCCCGGCTCGCAAGAGCGCTTTCGTGATCCGGTGCACAATCAGGTCGGGATACCGCCGAATCGGCGAAGTGAAATGCGTGTAGGTAGGCGCGGCAAGCGCGAAATGCCCCTCGTTCACCTCGCTATACCGCGCCTGCATCAGCGAGCGCAGCATCAGGTAACTCAGAATCCGCTCTTCCGGCTTGCCTTCAATCCTTGCGGCCAGCTTCTGGTACATGCGCGGCGTAACAGCAATATCCTCCGGCACCTCGTGCTGCCGCGGATTGCGCCCGCGCCCATGCATCTCGCGCCGCTCCCCACGCGTCTGTATCTTCTTCACCGGAAGCGGGCCGAGCCCCAATGAATAACCGAACGAAGCCGCCAGTTCTTCAAACTGCACTACGCGGCGCGGCTCCGGTTTTTCATGGATTCGGTAGAGCGACGGGACGCCCAGGTCCTCGATCCAGGTGGCCACGCATTCGTTTGCCGCCAGCATGAACTCCTCGATTAGGCGGTTGGCCCAGGTGCGCTCGGAGCGCGTAACGCCGCGCATATTGCCCTGCTCGTCGAATTCGATCACCGGTTCGGGCAAATCGAAATCGATGCTACCCCGCTCCTGGCGGCGCTTGTTCATCAGCATGGCCAGCCGCCGCATGCGCTCAAACTCGGGCACCAGTTCGGAATACGCAGCCCGCGTCTCGATATCGCCTTCGAGAATCGCGTGGACCTCCGTATAAGTCATGCGCGCGGCGGAGCGGATCACACCTTCGACGATTTCGTAGCTCTCGATGCGGCCCGTCGCGTCGAGCTGCATGATGCAACTCAGCACCAGCCGATCCTCGCGCGGGCGCAGGCTGCAAATGCCGCTCGAAAGCTCGTGCGGCAGCATGGGAATGGCGCGATCCGGGAAATAAACGCTTGTCCCGCGCAGCCGCGCCTCCAGATCAATCGCGCTTCCCGAGGTCACGTATTGCGCCACGTCCGCAATATGCACCTGCAACTCGTAGCCCAGGTCGCCCTGCTTATCGATCCGCTCCGTCACCAGCACCGCGTCATCGAAGTCACGCGCGGTCTCCCCGTCGATCGTCACAATGTGCTGTCCCGCCGGCAATTCGCGGAAGTCCGCCCTACGGGCGGCAACGCTTTGGTCGAGATGCGCAACCTGGCGGGCCTCGTCCAGCACCGCGTCGGGAAAGACCCGCGGCAACTGGTGCTTACGGATCATCATTTCAACATCGACGCCGAAATCGTCGGGCGACCCCAGCACGTCCACCACCCGTCCCATGGGTGGTCGCGTAGGTGTGGGCCAGCGCGTAATCTCGACATCCACCACCAGGCCCTCAAGCGATTCGTGCGCCGCAACCTCACCGCCGAGCACGCGATGCGCGCTCGCCGATTCGCGCGGCGCGGGCAGCTCCGCATCGGGAGGGATGAGAATGGGCTGCGTCATGCGCTCATCGAAGGGAACCACGCGATGCCATCCCGGCGGATGGTCAGATTCGCCCGACCACTCCTTGGGCCGCGCGTACTGACGCCCCAGCGACGAAGACCTGTCGCCGGGGACCCCGTAATGAAACACCCCGACAACCGTCGCATTGCGCCGCTCGAGCACACGCACAATGCGCCCTTGCCGCCGGCCATCGGCCTTCGGCGGTTCCACGTCCACCAGAACCTGATCACCCTGCATGGCGCCGTTGATCTCGTTGGGCGGAATGAAAATGTCCTGCTGTTGCCCGATCTCCTGCCGCGCATTGGGCCGTACGAAGCCGTACCCATCGCGATGGAGATCGAGCCGCCCGGCTGCCAGATTGTCGCGCGACTGCGCCGCCCTGGGCACGGTCCAATTCTCGCGATCAATTTGCGCGAGCTGTCCGCGCAACGTGAGCCGCGCCAGCTGCTCCAGCAACAGACGCCGCTCGCGCCCGCCGCCCAGGCCCAGTTCGCGCACCAGCTGTTTGTATCCCGCCTTGCCGCCCTGCGATCGTGCTATCCGCGCCACCAACTCGCGATCCGTCATAGCGCTAGAGTAGGGCATTGGGCGGGGCTACGGCAGGGCGCCGGGATCACGGCGACGGCTTTTGTGGTCTCCCACCCTTGCGACAGAAAGAAGTCGCAAGGATGGGGCACGGGGCATTTTGACGAGCGAAACCCCTCTAGTGCCGGTGAGGCAACGCGCCGGAGGCGCAGCGTTGTGCCGACCAGTCCCGTAGGGACGGCGCTCTCGCGTAGGGATTTCAATCCCGCCGGAACTTATTCGCCTGTTCGAATTCTTCCCGCAACCCTGGCGTCCGCAGGTTCTCGCGCAGGTGCGCAATCCGCTGCTCGAGTGCGAAAAGCGCCCGTTCCACCGCCTCGGTGTTGGTGCTGGCGATATCGCGCCACATGGAATAGGGGCTTGCGCCCAGCCGCGTCATTTCGCGCAGCGCGCGTCCGCCCACGTCCTTGAGCTCAGGCGCCTCGCCCACTTCTTCTTCCAGCAGCGCACTCAGCGCCGTAGCCGTGAACTGCGGCAGATGGCTCACCCACGCCACCAGCTCGTCGTGACGCATGGGATCGAGATCGAGGGTCTTCGACCCCGTGGCCGCAACCAATTCGCGCCACCCCTGCACGAGCGCGGCCGATCGAGTCGAGCGCTGGGCCTTCGGATCGTCCGTGAAAATCCACACCGCGCCACGAAAAAGATTCGCATCTCCGAGTGCCGCTCCGCCACGCTCCTTGCCGGCCATGGGATGGCCCGGCAGAAACGCCGCGCGCTCCGGAGAGTTGTAAAGCCGCGTGGCCGCTTCGGAGATCACCCGCTTGGTGCTTCCTACATCGGTAACCAGGTGTTCGGGGCCGAGCTCGCTTGCAAGCTTCTCCATAAAATCCAGCGTGGCGTAGATGGGCACTGCAAGAAGCGTCACCTGGCTGCCGCGTGCTGCAGCAATGGGATCAGCTGCTACAGAATCGATGGCGCCCATTTGGAGGGCGAGTTGCGCCTGGTCCGCGCTGCGATTCCAGCCGGCGATCGATCCTCGGAACCCACCCGCGCGCAAGGCAAGCCCCACCGATGTGCCGAGAAGACCGGTGCCGAGGATGGAGAGCCGTTCGATCAAGGGTCCTCAAAAAACGGGTTTGGCGGAGTTAGCGGAGTCAGTGTGCAGCCGTGTCAACTCCGCTACACCGCTCGCTCCGCTTGCATTTCCGCTTCATGTTACAACGTACGCCCGATGGCCTTCGCGATGACGCGCAGCTCACTGACCAGCTTTTCAAACTGGTCCAGGTACAGCGTCTGCGCCGCGTCGGAGACGGACTTGTCAGCATTGGGATGGATCTCGATGAGCAGCGCATCGCAGCCCGCGGCCAGCGCCGCCTTGGCCATCGGAGCAACCATGTCGCGGCGCCCGGTGCCATGCGAGGGATCGCCCACCACCGGCAGATGCGTGAGCTTCTTCAGCACCGGAATCGCCGAAATATCCATGGTGTTCCGCGTCGACGTCTCGTACGTTCGGATGCCGCGCTCGCACAGGATCACCTGGTAGTTGCCGCCCGAGAGGATGTACTCGCTCGACATCAGCAACTCCTCAATGGTTGCTGCAATGCCGCGCTTCAGCAACACCGGCTTGCGCACCTGGCCCAGTTCGCGGAGGAGATTGAAGTTCTGCATGTTGCGCGCGCCCACCTGGAAACAGTCCACGTAGGGCAGCATGGGCTCGATCTGCGCAATCTCCATTACCTCACTGACCACCGCGAGCCCGCTTTCCTGGGCCGCTTCGCGCATCAGCTTCAGGCCCTCAATGCCCAGGCCTTGAAACGAGTACGGAGAAGTACGCGGCTTGAATGCTCCTCCGCGCAGAAAACGCCCGCCCGCAGCTTTCACGCATCGCGCAACCGAGAAAATCTGTCCGCGGTTTTCAATAGCGCACGGGCCCGCGACGAGAGCTACCTGCGGCCCGCCAATCTTGGCCCCGTTGGGGAACTCGATCACCGTGCCTTCCGGCCGGAAGGCACGGCCGGCGAGTTTATACGGCGAGCTGATGCGGTGCACGTGCATCACGCCGGGCAGCACTTCGAACTTGGTAATATCAAGCCCGGCCGTTGGGCCCACCGCGGCCAGAATGGTCTGCATCGCGCCGGTGGTGCGATGCACGTCGACCCCGCTTTCCGACATCACTTCGATGACGGCATCGATCTGTTCTTCGGTTGCATTCTCCTGCATGGCAACAATCATTGCGATTTCCCTGTCTCGGGCGTCGATGCACCCGCGGCGTGGCCCTCCGGGTCCTTGCCCGCTTCGGCGGGAAGTCCCTGGGCTTTTCTTTCTGAAGCCAGCTCATTGCGCTGCAGTGCCCGCATCACGTCAATAATGCGCTCGTAGATATGCTGAAGCTCGTTGTCCGGCAACGGTCCCTTGTTGACCGCGCGTACATTCGCGTACACGATCTTCTCGCGATTCGGTTCATAGACTGGCAGCGAGGTGGCGGCTTTCAAATGGCCCACCATTTGTGCGGCGCGAGCCCGCTCGTTGAGCAGTTCAACAAGCTGGCGGTCCAGAACATCGATCCGGCTTCGCAATTCTTCGAGCGTCATTGAAACCCCTGGGGCAGCTTACAGCACACAGCTTTCAGCTAACAGTTCCACCGTGCGGACGCAAGCCTCTGCGAATCACATCAGCACAATGAAACTGACAACTGAGAACTGTGAACTGACAACTGTTTTCTCTCACCGGGCCGGCGCCGCTTCATGCAGGCGCAGACCCTTGATAAATCGAGCCACAGCGCCGGGCGCTTCATCCGCTGAAGAGCGTTCTATCAGCTCCACAATCGCGCTGCCGACGACCGCGGCATCCGCAAACTCCGCCACCTGCGCGACGTGATTTGCGTTGGAAATGCCAAATCCCACGGCCACCGGCAGCTTGCTCCATCGCCGGATACGCGCCACCAGGGAAGAAGCATCTTCCGTCATGCTCTGCTGCTTGCCAGTGATGCCCACGCGCGAAATGGCGTAGACAAAACCCTTGCTGTGGGTGGCAATGGCCTGCAGGCGCTCATCGGGACTGGTGGGCGCGGCCAGAAAAATCGGAGCCAGCTTCACGCGCGCCATCTCGGCCAGATATTCGCCGGCCTCTTCGACAATCATGTCGGTGGCCAGCACGCCGTCCGCGCCGGCGACCGCAGCATCGTCGGCAAAACGATGCATGCCGTAGCGCAAAATTGGATTCAGATAGCTGAAGATGACCAGGCCCGCTTGCGGTCGTGCCGCGCGCAACTCGCGCGCCAGCGCCAGCACGTCTTTCAGGCGCGTTCCGCGGGCAAGAGCCCGCTCGCTGGCGCGCTGGATGATGGGACCGTCGGCCAGCGGATCGCTGAAGGGCACACCCAGTTCAATTACATCCGCACCGGCATCAATGGCCGCAAGTGCGATTTCCCGTGTGGCTTGGAGCGATGGATCGCCCGCCGTCAAATAAACCACCAAGCCCGGTTTGTGATCGAAGCGAATTGGCATTGAACGACAACCGCAGATCCTTCGGCTACGCCTCAGGATGACAACTCAAGATGATGCGAACTTCATCAGGACGCTCGATCCTGCTGAGCCCGGCTCTTACAGCTTCAGCTCGCGGGCCAAAATGCCCATATCCTTATCGCCGCGGCCGGAGAGGTTCACCACCAGTATTTCACGTGGCGACATCGATGGAGCAATGCGCAGGGCTTCAGCCACCGCATGCGCGCTCTCGAGCGCCGGCAAAATCCCCTCGGTCCGCGCCAGCTTCACCACCGCGTCGAGAGCAGTGGAATCGTCGCAGGAGACATACTCCGCCCGGCCCGAGTCGTGCAGCGCCGCGTGCTCCGGCCCGATCGAAGCGTAATCCAAGCCCGCCGAAACCGAATGCGTCAGCGCAATCTGCCCATCCTCATCCTGCAGCACATAGGAGTAGGTGCCCTGCAGCACGCCCGGCGCGCCACCCTGGAACCGCGCCGCGTGCTCGCCCAGCGCCGTACCGCGCCCGCCCGCTTCCACGCCAATCAGCCGCACATTCCGGTCGCCAAGAAACTCGTAGAACGCGCCAATGGCATTCGACCCACCGCCCACGCACGCTACCACCGCATTGGGCAGCCGACCCTCTTTTTCCAGGATCTGCTGTTTCATCTCTTTACTGATCACGCGCTGAAAATCGCGCACCATGGTCGGATACGGATGCGCCCCCAGGGCGCTGCCCAGGATGTAGAAGGTGGAGCGAACGTTCGTGACCCAGTCGCGCATCGCCTCGCTGATGGCGTCCTTCAGCGTCTTCGATCCCGACGAAACTCCGCGGACTTCGGCGCCCAGCAGCCGCATGCGCAGCACGTTCAGCTCCTGCCGCTCCATGTCCACATCGCCCATGTAGATCACGCATTCCAGGCCCAGCAGCGCGCACACGGTAGCAGTAGCCACGCCGTGCTGACCTGCGCCGGTCTCGGCAATGATCCGCTGCTTGCCCATCCGCTTGGCCAGCAGTCCCTGCCCCAGGGCGTTGTTGATCTTGTGCGCGCCGGTGTGCAGCAGGTCTTCGCGTTTCAGGTAAATCTTTGCTCCGCCCAATTGCTCGGTCAGGCGCTTGGCAAAGTAGAGCGGCGTCGGCCGGCCGGCGTAGTCGGTCAGCAGGGAAGTCAGCTCGGCCTGAAAGGCCGCATCGGCCCGCGCAATTTCGTACTCGCGCTCCAGTTCGAGCAGCGCGGCCATCAGTGTCTCCGGCACATACCGCCCGCCATAAACGCCAAACCGCCCCGCCCGCGGCTCGGAAGGATTTGCCGGAAGAATGATGGATGCCATGACGACTCCTGCTCGGTTGCCCACGGAAAAAGGGGAACTTTTTAGTGTACAGGCCGGTCGGAGTTTTCGCTTGCGATGGCGGAGCGAATGATCCCCGGGATTTCCAATCGCGGGCGTGGCGAGCCCGGACGGCAAGCACGTGACCTTCAAAGTCCCCGGCGATGTGCCTGCAGGTCGGGCTCGCTACGCCTTCTTGCGGCTGATGTCGCACAGCATATCGGAGTGGATATTGAGGCCGATGTTGGTCATGTTGTAGACGTGCTCGCTGGCCACCAGCCACACGATCTCGCAAATCTGCCGCTCGGAGTAATGCTTTGCGAAACGCGCAAAGGTAGCCGGATTCACTTTCTTGTCGCGGGTCAGCTCGGTTACGTAGTCCAGCGCGGCGCGCTCGGCTTCGCCGAAGAGAGGACTGGTCGCATACTCCTCCAGCGCATCGAACTTGACCTCGTTCATCCCCTGCTTAATCGCAAACGCCCGCCCGATATCGATGCAGAACAGGCATACGTTGAGCCTCGCCACGCGCTCCCGGACCAGCATCGCCGTCTCCGGCGGCAACGTCAGCTTTTTGTCGAGCTTACCGATCTTCCCGTAGAACATCCCAAAGCCCAGCGGCATGCGCGCCATAAACACCTTGAGCGGGGTCATGACCTTGCCAAACTGGCGGCGCGACATGCGGTACACCAGCTTCATCACTGCGCCTTGCGGGTTTTCGATCGGAGCAAGAAACGTGCCCATGAAATACCTCCGACATCTACGCGTTTACAGCTGGTGGGATGCGCCGGGCGGAAATTCGCTTCGGAAAATCAGCCGCGGCGAGCGGCGCGGGCCTTGGCAATGAATGCGCGGAGTTTGGTCGGATCCTTGCGCCCCGGCGCAGCCTCCACGCCACTGACCACATCCACGCCCCAGGGTCGCAGCGTGGCAATCGCTTCCGCCACATTCTCCGGCGTCAGCCCCCCCGCCGCAATGGCCCTCCGGGCTTCTGCGTTTTGGAAAAGAGTAGTGGCGGCGAGGTTCCAGTCGAACGCGATCCCCGTACCGCCCCTCGCCTGGGCCGTGCACGAGTCAACCAGAACTGCATCGATGTTCGGGTCGTGAGCCAGGCCGGTCGCCGTTCCGGCGAAATGCACGGTACGCACAATCCGCAATTCGGGCCCAAACCGCGCCCGCAGTTGCGCCGTCAACTCCGCCGGCGCATCGAAGTGCAGCTGCACGCCCGTCAATCCGCAGGCATCGACCGCTGCGGCAATCTCGTCGAAGCCAGCATCCACGAAGACGCCGATCTTTTCAATCTGCGCGGGCAGCTCCGGCACAATCGTCGCTACCTGCTCCACGGTGACCCGCCGCGGACTGGGCGCAAAGACAAACCCCACCGCATCGGCCCCGGCCTCAGCCGCCAGCCGCGCGTCCGCGACCGAAGTATTCCCGCAGATTTTGATCCAGAGATCTGCGGCGCTCATGGCTTGGCTCTCATGGTTTAGCTGCGGCTCCGGCAATCAACTCCGCGAGCGCGGCACCAGGGTCCGGCTGGCGCATCAGGCTCTCGCCAATCAGAAACGCCTGAAAGCCTGCCTCGCGCAGCCTGGCGATATCCGCCGAGGTACTGATGCCGCTCTCCGCCACCCGCACCACCCCCGCCGGAATGCGCTCGACCAGCGCCAGCGAAGTCTCCAGGCTCACCTCGAAGGTCTTCAAATCGCGATTGTTCACGCCGATGGCGTCCGCACCGCTTTCGCCCAGAGCATCCAGCACGCGATCCAACTCATCGGCCGTGTGCACTTCGACGAGCACGTCCAGGGCAATCGCATGCGCTGCATGCGCAAACCGCTTGAGCTGGTCGTTGGTGAGCGCGGCAGCAATCAGCAGAATGGCGTCCGCGCGATGCGCCCGGGCTTCGACGATCTGGTACTCGTCGACCATGAAATCCTTGCGCAGGCACGGCAACGGCGTGGCGGCCGAAGCCAGCTCCAGATTGCGCAGGCTGCCCTGAAAGAAAGGCTCATCGGTCAACACGGAGAGCGTGGCTGCGCCGCCGGCGCGATAGCGGCGCGCCAGCCACTCGGGATTGAAATCCGCGCGAATCAGCCCTTTTGAGGGAGAAGCCTTCTTGATCTCAGCGATGATTGCCGGCCCAAAAGCAGCCGGCCTGCGCAGCGCCGCAGCCCAGCCCCGGGGCCGGTGCTCGTGCGCGCGGCGCTCCAGCTCGGCGACCGGGGTCAGGCTCTTGGCGGTTTCGACCGCAGCGCGCGTGGTGGTCAAGATTGTTGCCAGGACTGTATCGCTACGCGTGGACATACTCTAAGCCGAGTATAAGGGGGCCGTCGGCCGGTTTCTTGTTCCCCCGCTCCCTTTGTCCCTGGTTGCCAGTGTCTCGACCAGCTCCCGGGCAGCCTGCCGCCCCAGGCGAATGCAATCGGGAATCCCAATGCCATCGTAGGCGTTACCGGCCATCCGCAGCCCGGGCAGCGTGGCCGAGCGGGCTGCAATGCGCTGCATCCGCTCCCGGTGTCCCACAGCGTACTGCGCCATGGCGCGGCGCCACCTGCAAACCTTCACATGCTGCGGCTCAATCTCCGCAGCCAGCACCTTTGTGCCGAGAATCGCGGCCATTTCGCGCCGAACCGTGGCGACTAATGCCTCGTCGCTCTCAGTCAGCAAGGCCTCGCGCCTGGCACCGCCCAGAAAAGCCCGAAACACCGCCTTGCCCGGCGCTGTGCGGCCCAGAAACTTGCGATGGACGAAGGTGCAGGCCAGCATCGCGCGGCCCTCGCTGACCGGAACCAGAAAGCCGAATCCCTCCGGCAGCCGCCCAATCTTGCTCTCGTCGTATACCAGATTCACAGTGATCGAGGATGAGTAGGGAATCGCGCTCAGTTCCTCGCTCAACTCCCGGTCCACATGCTGCAGCAGCACGCCCGCCGCCCACGCCGGCGAAGCCATGATCAACGCGTCGAACTCTCTGGCCGCGCCGCACGCATGCACGCGCCAGCCACCGCCCGTCTTCTCAATGTCGCTCACCGGCGTGCCCGTCCGCACTGAAGCCGGATCGAGCCGCGCCGTGAGCGCATCCACGAATTGCTGCATCCCGCCCCGCAGCGCCGTAAAAATAGGGGCCGCTCCGCGGTTTTGTGTTTTGGAGGGGCTATTCGGCAAACTCTTCCTCGCTGCCCGCATCTTCTTGTGCGCCGCCAGCATGCCGCGCGTGAGCGAACCGTAGTTTTTCTCCATCTCCACCAGCCGCGGCAGCACCGTGCGCGCGCTGAGCTCGGCCGCATCGCCGCCGTAGATACCGCTCAGCAGCGGGTCGGCGAGCCGGTCCACGGCTTCCAGGCCATAGTGCCGCTCGACCAGCGCGGCCACGGACTCGTCGCCCTCCGCAGCCCGTGGCGGATGCAGCAGTTCGAATCCCATCTTTATTTTGGTGCGCAGGCTGAACAGGCGGGTGAGCGCCGTAGGCAGCAGCTTGGTGGGCACCAGGAACATGAGCCCATCGGGCAGCGCCACGAGCCGGTTCTTCACCACGATCCAGGTGCTTGCGCGCGGCATCGTTCGAGGGCAGCAACTCCGCGCCCAGGCCCAGCTCACGGCACAGCTCGGCCGCTGCCGGTTTTTCGGTCAGGAACGAGTCGGGACCAAGCTCTAGCACGGCGCCATCCACTGTCTCCGACGCCAATGCGCCGCCGAGCCGCGGTCGCGCCTCATAGAGCGTGTACTCCAGCAGCTGACCCGCGGCCCGCGCTTTCTCAAGCTCGTAAGCCGCGGCCAGCCCCGCGATGCCCCCGCCAATGATGCCGATGCGCATTCCTGCCATTATCCCATCTGGCCAGTCGTCTGAAGGGTGATTCTGTGAGGGAAGTGAGGATTCCCAAATTGATTGAAGCTGCGTTTCACCCACCAGAATTGCGCGCGTAACCCCGCTTCGCATGTGATTTAAATCACCCCGGTGTTCCGGATTCAGCTTAGACTGAGAATGTCGGCTATCGGCGCCCCGCCCTATCCCGGCAACTGGCTCCGGTTCCCGCAGCGTTTCCCTATTTCTCTCTGTCCTCGTCGCCGATCGCGTTTCTTCGCATCCGGAGGCATTGCATGAGCAGCGAGATCCTTCACCGCCTACATTTCGCATTCACCATCACCTTCCACGACCTGTTTCCGCAGCTCACAATGGGCCTGAGCCTGCTGATCGTGGTGCTCAAGAGCGTGGCGCTGCGTACCGGCAATGGCGATTGGGATGGCGCCGCGCGCTTCTGGGGCCGCATTTTTGCCATCAACTTTGTCTTTGGCGTGGTCACGGGCAAAGTACCCGCCGAACGAGCTGTTGCCGCAAGTTGATTTTGTTTCGTCAGGAGTGCCGCCATGATGGGTTTTCTCTGGTTCTGGCTGGTCGCCGCGATGATCGTCGCCTACGTTGTTCTCGATGGCTTCGACCTGGGCGTGGGCGTACTGCATCTTTTCCTCACCCGCAATGAGACAGAACGTCGCACCGTGTTGGCCTCCATCGGGCCGGTGTGGGATGGTAACGAGGTGTGGCTGGTGGCCGCAGGTGGCACGCTTTACTTCGCGTTTCCGCTGCTCTACGCCTCCGCCTTCAGCGGCTTTTACTTGCCTCTGATGATCGTGCTCTGGCTGCTGGTAGGCCGCGGCGTGAGCCTGGAGCTACGTAATCATCTCGATCTCGGCGTGTGGAAATCCCTGCTCGACGGCATCTTCAGCCTGGCCAGCGCGCTGCTTGCCGTGTTCCTCGGCGCGGCGCTCGGCAACGTGCTGCGCGGCGTGCCCATCCAGGGCGACGGCTTCTTCTTCCTGCCGCTCTGGACCACCTGGACCCCTGGCGCCGCACCCGGCATTCTAGACTGGTACACCGTCATTGGCGGCCTTGTCGCCCTATTCGCGCTCACGCTGCACGGCGCTCTCTGGATCTCCCTCAAGACCACCGGTGAACTGGAGCAGCGCGCCTGCCGCATTGTTGCGCGGCTTCTGGGCCTTGTCGTCGTTCTCACCATTGCGAGCCTTATCGCTACTATCGCCGTACGCCCGGCTACTCTCGACAACTACTTCCGCTATCCGGTCACGTTCGTGATCCCGGCGGGCGTGGTGGCTTGCCTGGCGGGCATCTGGTTCTGCAATCGCGCCGAGCAGCCGCTGAGGGCTTTCCTGGCCTCCTGCGGCTATCTGCTGTTCATGTTGGTGGGCGCTTGCTGGGGCGTCTACCCGACCCTACTGCCCGCGAGCACCGGTGCTGCCAATGACATCACCATCAGTCGCGCGCTCAGCGGCCCCTACACGCTTGCAGTAGGCCTGGCCTGGTGGGGTTTCGGCATGACGCTCGCCGTCCTCTACACCATTTTTGTGTACAGAAAATTCCGCGGCAAAGTGCAGGTTCCCGCGGCAGGACATTGAGCCAGGAGCGCCAGAGCTCGCGCAACGGGCGCCAAAACAGTAGCCCCGGGGCTTTGGGAATCGGTCTGCAAATGCAAAACCCCCGCCATCGCGGCGGGGGTTTTGCTTCTCTTTCGAGATGTGCAGGCTCGAATTACATTGCGCCCATGAATTGCGGCGTAGGCTGTCCGTTCACCTGAAGTACGTCGCTCATCCGCGTCGACATATCCTTGTACATGGAAGCGGCGCGTAGCGCGTTCGAGCAGATACGCTCGTTCACCTGGTGCATGGCGTACTGGGTCAGAGCGATAACCACGCTGACACGAATCTGCAAGGCGTCGCTGCGCAGCTCGGCCAGCATCTGGCGATCAATGGAAACGCCATTGCGGGCCGCATAGTCGGCCATATCCAACATAATCTTGGCGTTTTGGAACATGACGTACAGCCCGCGAGCTCCGCGGAGCCGTTCCCAGCTCTCCTCCGGCGTGGCGTCTTGGGTCTCCAAACAACGGCCCAGTTGCAGGGCGTTCCAGCCGGGCTCCAGTCGCGCCACGATCTGGTCCCAGGTCTGGGCACTCCGTCGCCGCGTTTCAGCCCGCGCGCGTAGCAGAAACATCGCCACAGCTGCGGCAAAAAGGATTGGGAATACTAGGACGACCATCAGCGTTCTCCCGTACAGCAGCGATAACTCAATCAGGGGCGCTTCGTAGCAGGGCCGCTTCGCAGCGCGCCTGGCAGGCACCCAAATCGAGGACAAACGTACCTTAAGGTAATTAGAGTCACGGAACAATGGCACTTTCGTGTAAGCGCCTCACTTCCCGATGGTTTCCCTGTTTATGGGCTATTGGGTCCCAAAGGTGGCCTTGAACGGCCGCCTTTTCTTTGCCTTCAACCTCCACTGACAGTATCGGTTTGAGGTCCTGGTCCGATTTCCTGCACCAGCAGATCCAGCAGCGGCCGCTGGCTGTCCAGAATCCGCTCGGCGGCCCCTTCCAACGAAAACCACGCGCCGCGATCCACTTCGGGAATCTCCATGCGCCGCCCCGACCGCGGCGGCCACTCGATCTCGCAGAGATTACTCACCAGGGCTTCCGGATGGCAATCGCCCTCGACCGCCCAAACGGATACCAGCTTGCCGCTCGCTTGCCGGATCGTGCCCAGTTCCACGAACGGGCCGGAAACGGGGAAGCCTGTCTCCTCGGTGAACTCCCGCTGCGCCGCTGCCAGTGGATCTTCGTCCTGGCCGTACTCGCCCTTGGGGACCGACCACGCCCCCAGGTCCTTTTTTGCCCAGAGCGGGCCGCCCGGATGCACCAGAAAAACCTCCAGGCCATGCGCTCCGCGCCGGTACAGCAGTAAGCCTGCACTCCGCTTTGCCATGCCGGAATTCTAAAGAAAACTGTCTTCCAGGGTCCGGTCAGGCGACACCACAGATCGAGCCGGAATTTTCCGGAAGGAAACTTTGCCGCAATTTACAAATTGTAGCTACAATTAACTTGTGTACGTTTGGGACGAGGTAAAGCGCAAGTCGAACCTGAGGAAGCATGGGCTCGATTTTAAAGACGCTTATCTCGTCTACGAAAACGCCAACAAATTTACTTACGACGCCAGCCGCTACGACGAATATCGCCTGATGGATGTGGCCCTGGCTGTCGTCCATGGCAGAGTTTTGACGCTGGTCTACACAGAGAATGAAGATAAGGTTCGAATCATCTCGTTTCGGCACGCCTCCCGCGAGGAGCGCAAACGCTATGAAGAAGACTCAAAGTAAAACCGACTGGAAGCGGGTGCTGGCCTTCAAAGAAGGCGACCCGATTCCGTACGAACCCGCCGACGGCCCTTACGACCCGAATGACGCCGAGGCCACGCGCGCATTCTTTGAGAAAGCCGATGTGATTCACGGCGGAAAAGTGATGCGGCGTGGCAAGCGCGGCCCGCAGAAGACCCCAACCAAGAAGTTAGTGTCGCTGCGGCTCTCTCCAGAAGTGATCGACCACTTCAAATCCACAGGCCCCGGTTGGCAGACGCGCATCGATAGCACGCTGCGGGAAGCAATCCGGAAAAGAGCATGATAGTTAAGTTAGATTGCGAGCTGCCCGAAGGTCGGTTAGCGCGAGGGAGTGCAACTCATTCCGAATTGCCGCAAATTTCCCATGGAATTCCCTTGCAACATCAACAGCGCTTGGCCTTCCTTGCTGGAATGCGAAAGCCGGGCTCTGCTCATAGGTGAGAATATCGATGAGAGCTTTCTCCTTCTGCATTCGAAGTTCCACAAGCCTCCTGTAGATCCCTTGATCCTGCAGTTCTACGGACACAAACACGCATTTGAGAACTGCTTGAGTCATTCGTTTTAGGTATTCATCCAGCAACGAGCCTTTAATGGCGCCAATCAACTCTCCACCGAGCGCAACGGAGGGCATGTGAAGTTCGATTTCTGACGCCAATGAGATAAGCTCTTGCCACTCTAGTTTCTTCTGATCGCGAACCCATTGTTCGCGTGCAGCCACCTGATTCCTCTCCCACTGCCGTTATTCTGATTTGCGGTTCGCCACGAACGACCAGACGGCAATCATTGTGCCGCCTGCCACTGGCACGATGGTTTGAAATAGCCATTTCCACCACGGATCTGGCGTAGCTTGAGGGCACTGCACCACGAGCGGCGCTTGCGCCACCTGATTCACAAATGCCGCCGCCAAAAACGCAATCGGAAAAATCATCGCCCCACCTTGTATCCTGAGAAGTTGACCCAAAGGTTAGCACTATGAGCCAAACCATCAAAGCCGTGCGCGGCACGCGCGATCTTCTGCCGCCTGAAACGGCTCTCTGGAACCGCATTGAGGCCACCGCGCGACAGGTCTTCGCCCGTTACAACTTCGGCGAAATCCGGACTCCGATCTTTGAAGACACCTCGCTCTTCGCCCGCAGCGTGGGCGAAGAAACCGACATCGTTTCGAAGGAGATGTACACGTGGGAAGATCGCGCCCGCGCGCAGTCTGAGAAATCGCAGACTCTCACCCTGCGCCCGGAAAACACCGCTGGCGTGGTCCGCGCCTACATCGAGCACAAGCTGGGCGAAACCGGCCAGCTCCAGAAGCTCTATTACATCGGCCCGCAGTTCCGCCGCGAGCGTCCGCAGAAGGGCCGCTACCGCCAGTTTTGGCAGATTGGCGCTGAGGTCATCGGGCCGCAGTCGGCCGGAAGCGAATTTCCGCTGCGCGATGCCGAGGTCCTGGAGATGTTAGCCAGTCTGCTCGATGAGCTGGGCATCGGCGGCTGGACGCTGGAGCTCAACTCCGTCGGGTCCTCAGCGGACCGAGAGCGCTACAACCAGGCGCTTCGTGAGGCACTGATCCCAGTCGCGCCCAAGATGTGCGTCGATTGCCAGCGCCGCGCGGAGACCAACCCGCTACGCGTGCTCGATTGCAAGGTGCCGGAAGACCAGCCCATTATCGAGACGCTGCCCAAGATCGCAGATTACCTGGGCGATGACTCGCGCGCCCACTTTGCCGCCGTCATCGCAGCGCTGGACGCGGCCGGTGTGCCTTACCACCTGAATCCGCGCCTGGTGCGCGGCCTTGATTACTACACCCGCACCACCTTCGAATTCACGCACGGTGGCCTGGGCGCGCAGAACGCGCTGCTCGGCGGCGGCCGTTATGACGGCCTGAGTGAAGCCATCGGCGGCCCCAAAGCGCCCGGCATCGGCTTCGCCATGGGACTCGACCGGCTGGTGCTGACCCTCCAGGCCCAGGAACTCAACCAAAATGCTGCCGCACCGCAGGTGGCGCAGGTGGCGGACGCATACATTGCGCCGCTGGGCGAAAACCTCAACCCCGCCGCGCTCGCGCTGGCACGCGAGCTGCGCCGCGCCGGCCTCACGATCGAGCTTGGCGATGGCGGCTTCCGGCTCAAGAAGTCCTTTGAGGCCGCCGACAAAACTGCAAGGCGCATCGTCATTGTGGGCGAAGACGAGCTTCAATCCGGTATTCTGACGGTGAAGGACTTTGCGAGCGGAGTCCAGAATAAAATCCCCCGCGAAGAGTTGATCGCTCATCTGAAAAAGCCGGCCGACGAGGCCAAGGATTAGGCGCGCCCATTCTGAGAAACAATTCCTCAGGGGCTAAAGCCCGCGTTCATTGCGGGGACATTGACGGCACGGCTGAAGCCGTGCCCCTTCAAAAACAATAAGGAAATTCAATCGTGCTCGACTTTTTAGGCAATCTGGAACGCACCAATCTCTGCGGCGCACTGCGCGCAGACGACGCCGGCAAGCAAGTTGTCCTCATGGGCTGGGTCAACCGTCGCCGCGACCACGGGAATCTCATTTTCCTTGACCTCCGGGATCGCTCCGGGATCGCCCAGATCGTCCTCGACAAGGAGCTCACCCCCGAAGGCCACGCCAAAGGCGAGCAGGTTCGCCCCGAGTACGTGGTCGCCGCCGTGGGCAAAGTCCGCCTGCGCTCGGCAGACGCCATCAACCCCAAGATGCCGACCGGCGAGATCGAGATTGAGGCCACCGAGCTGCGCGTCCTCAACGACACGCGCCTGGCGCCGTTCTCGCCCTCCGACGAGGCCATCCAGAACGAGGAAGTCCGCCTCAAGTATCGCTACGTGGACCTGCGCCGGCCTGAGATGCAGCGCAATTTTCGCCTGCGCCACGACATTACGCTCGCCATTCGTGAGAGCTTGTCGAACCAGGGATTCCTCGAGGTCGAAACGCCCATTCTCACCAAGTCCACGCCCGAAGGCGCGCGCGACTTTCTGGTCCCCAGCCGCGTTCATCCCGGCGAGTTTTATGCGCTGCCGCAATCGCCGCAGATCTTCAAGCAGATCCTGATGATTTCCGGCTGCGACCGCTACTTCCAGATTGCCCGCTGCTTCCGCGACGAAGACCTCCGCGCCGACCGTCAGCTCGAGTTCACGCAAGTCGACCTGGAGATGAGCTTCCCGCGGCGCGACCACGTGTTCGATGTTGTGGAACAGTTCATGAAGGCTGGATTTGCAGCGGCCGGCGTGGCGCTGCCCACGCCATTTCCGCGCATCAGCTACGACGAGTCGATGCGCCAGTACGGCACCGATAAGCCCGATCTGCGGCTGCCCGGCCTCACCGACGTGCGTCCCGCATTCACGGATGCCGCTCTGGCCACGCTGCAGATCGATCCCGCGCTGCCCGTGGTCGCCTTCCGCATTCCCAACGTGGGCGAGCTCAGCCGCAAGGAGCGCGAAGATAACCACCCGCTCTTCGACACTAAAAAAGGCGCCAAGTTCATCGACGATTTCAAGCGGCTGGCGAAAGGCTTCCCTGAAGCTGCGACCAAGGTTCGAGAATTGGCTGGCGCTTCCGATGCTGATTTCGTCATCATCGTCGCCGGCGATCCTGCGCACCACATCAAGGCCAGCGATACGAAATTCCCTGGCCGCTTGAGCGAGCGGGAGATCAACGTCTACGCCGCCGCCGGCAATTTCCGTTCCGAGCTGGCCAAGAAATACGCCGAGCGCCACGGTGCTTTCCGCGTCACCGAAGAAATTGTTGAAGCCGCACACTCGCGCAGCGCGAAGGATCCGATCGATGGCAGCCGGGCCTTTCAGCCCATCTGGCTCACCGACTTTCCGATGTTCGAGTACGATCTGGCCAGCGGCAAGTGGGTGCCTGCGCACCATCCTTTCACCGCGCCCTATGAAGCCGACATGGCCAACCTGGTCAGCGACCCAGCCAGTGTCCGCGCCGACTGCTACGACCTGGCCATGAACGGCCTTGAACTCGGCTCGGGCTCGATCCGCATCCATCGCAAGGATGTGCAGCAGCAGATCTTTGCGTCGCTCGGGATTTCAGACGAAGAAGCCCGCAAGCGGTTCGGCTTCTTCCTCGATGCGCTGGAGTACGGAACGCCTCCGCATGGCGGCATCGCGCTGGGTCTCGACCGCATCGTCATGTTGTTGGCCGGCGCGGCGAATCTCCGCGAAGTCATCGCCTTCCCGAAGACGGCAAAGGCACTCGACCTGATGGCCGACGCGCCGACAACGGTGACCGAACAGCAGTTGAGGGAGTTGCACATTCGGGTGGCGCTGAAGAGCTAAGTGCCGCGGCCAAGCAGCTCGTCGCTACGGGCGGTCCAGCTCCGCGAACATCTCGCTCAACACCACGCGAATCGGCGTGCCCGGCACGCTTAGCTCACCGGTCTGCACTTCTTTGAGCGCGGCTTCCGCGTAGCGATAGGCAATGCGCGGCTCAGGGTCGATGATCCAGATATTCTCGATACCGAAAAGCCGGTATTCCGCAGCCTTTTCCCGCATGCGTCGCAGTGTATCTTCCGGCGACAGGATTTCAATTGCGATCAGCGGCGGTTGGGTCACGTAACGCTCGAAAGATTCTCCAGTCCGCACCACCAGCACATCGGGTACGCGAAACCTGGTCGCGGCGGTCTGCGTGCGCAGCTCGGGAAACACCTCAACTCCCCATTCCGCCCGTTTGATCGCGAATAGCACCGTCAGATACCGCTGAATGATGGAGTGCTCTTTCTCCCCCAAGTTCCGCTCCTCGATCCGCCCGTCCACAAACTCGCGATCGGGGCTCCAGCTCGTGCGCAAGTATTCGCGCACCGTCCAGAGCTCTTCCGTGTTGGGCAATGTGGCCATGCCAACAGTATGCTCCCGCCCATGCAGGAAACCAAATAGAACCAGCATCTTCTCCCTGGCCACAGCTCGCCGCCGCATTCTCGTTCCCTGTTCTCTTGTTCCCTCGCTCCCAGTCCCGAGACATCTGCCGAGGCATCGACGGCATCCGAAATTCGATAGGAACGCCAGCCATGCTGTCTGAGAAGCGCAGACACGCACACTGTTTTCAGCCGAACCTTATCGCCACGGTGCCCGGCCGCGAGATCAACCGCGCCCCATGAGTCGAATCCGGAGAAACGCACCGTCGCATGAGTTTTCGTCCCACCGATGACATGCTTGCCGAAGCCACACTCGGCGAAATCAACCGTGCGGCGATTCCGCTCACGTCTGCGGAAGACTACGATCCGCTTCTCAAGTGGATCGGTTCGCGGCGGGTCGTGCTCCTCGGCGAAGCCAGTCATGGAACCCACGGGTTCTACAGAGAGCGCGCGGCTATCACCCAAAGACTGATTGAAGAGAAGGGATTCAATGCAGTTGCCATTGAGGGCGATTGGCCCGACGCGCATCGCGTGCATCGCTTTGTGACCGGCCGCGGCTCCGATGCGAACGCGCGCGACGCGCTGGGCGGCTTCCAGCATTTTCCCGCGTGGATGGGTCGCAACATGGACGTGCTGGCCTTCCTCGACTGGCTGCACGAGTTCAATGCATCACGACCTTACACCGCGCGCGCGGGTTTTTACGGGCTGGATCTCTACAGCCTGCACGCTTCCATTCGCGCCGTCCTGCACTACCTCGACAATGTCGATCCCGAAGCCGCGGGTCGCGCGCGCTATCGCTACGCATGCTTCGATCATTTTGGTGAAAACCCGGAGGCCTGCGGTTACGCGGCCCACTTCGGCATGAACAAGGGATGCGAAGATGAAGTGGTAGCGCAGCTGGTGGACTTGCAGCGCCGCAGCGGCGATCTCGCCACCCGCACCGGAGATGCCGATCCGGAAGATGTTTTAATCGCAGAACAGAATGCACGGCTGGTGCAGAATGCCGAGCGCTACTACCGCATCCTCTTCGAAGGCGGCCCAGCAAGCTGGAATGTGCGCGACCGGCACATGGGCGAGACGCTGGAGTGTCTCACGCAGATCCATCCGCATGCAAAGATCGTCGTGTGGGCGCACAACTCCCATGTGGGTGACGCGCGCGCCACCGAGATGGCCGACCGCGGCGAAGTGAATATGGGCCAGCTTGCGCGCGAGCGCTTCAGTGACGATGTCTTGCTGGTCGGCTTTACGACGCATTCGGGCGAAGTAACCGCTGCAGCTGCATGGGATCGGCCTGCGGAGCGTAAGATTGTTCATCCGGCGTTGTGCGACAGCTACGAAGCGCTGTTTCACGATACGCAGATTCCGTCGTTTCTGCTCTCCATGCGCGATCCCATCATCGGTCCCATTCTCGACCGGCCGCGCCTGGAGCGCGCCATCGGCGTGGTCTATCGGCCGGAGAGCGAGCGCGTGAGCCACTACTTCCAGTGCCGCTTATCCGCGCAGTTCGATGCCGTCATCCACCTAGACCGGACCAGAGCGGTGGTGCCCTTCGAGCGGGTCGCAGAATGGCCTGCCGGCGAACTGCGGGAAACCCATCCGTACGCGGTTTAGCCTTTGCGTCGGTAAAGAATCTGAAAATCGTATCCTGCATTGGGCGGAAACAGCGCGGCCACATGGCGCAGCCGCTCGGCCAGCGCCGGCGCGGCCAGGAGAGGGTACTCGCGCTCGCGCAGATCGTGGTAATCGAAGTCCACCGCCAGCGAGAGCATGTAGACGGCCAGCGCATCGGAGAACGCTGACTCGAAATAGCTGTTGCGTGCCCGCTCGTCAATCTGCCCGTTCTTCTGGACCAGCCGAGCTTCGGTAGCGCGCCGCCGCGTCTCCCATGCGTCCTGGCTGGTCTCGCCGCGCACCTGCGCCTCAGCCTGCGACCATGCCAGCGTGGCAAAGCTCTCCGGCACGCCCGCCGCTTCCACAAAATTGTGGCCGACGTTGATGAAGAACTCAAATGCCAGCCCGAAGCGATCCTCCACCAGGCGGGTAGAGAGGAACACTGCTTCCATGGAGCCGAAGTTGGCGTTGCGATGGCAAATGGCCCGATCGCCGAGGTCTACGCTGTAGCCGGGCGCTACCATGGTCTCGCCTGTGTCGGCGATGGCCAACGGCACAAAGTAATAGGCGCGCTGGCTCAGCGCTGCGGAGAGCGCAGCCGGCACTGCTCCCACCAGCCGTTCCAGATCACTGTCTGCAATCCGCGTGTCGCCCCACCCGGCGTAGCGGATCCCGTTTGCCGCCTGCGTCACGGTAGCCTGGGTGGCCACCTTTTCCGCGGGCCATAATTCGATTTGTGCAGGGCTTGCCATCGTTCTGTATTCTAGTGGATAGAGGGTCGGAAATGATTCACTCCGCCGCGTCCCCGCAAACTTCCGGCAAATTTCTCGGTTTTCCGCTGGAAGGCTTCAGTCTCTTCGCCAGCATGCTGCTGACGCTGGCCACCGGCTTCTTCACCTTTTTTGCGACGACATTTCTGGCCATCATCTCCCTGCTGGTATGGAACGGCGTGCTGGGCCACACCGTGAATTATGCAGACACGTATCTGTACGTCGGCTTCCCGGCCGGCCTGCTGGCGCTGGTCGTGGCGTTTTTTGTTTTCGGATCGCTCTGGCTGCGGGCCAAGATGCGGTGAGTGAGACATCTCTCTAACTTATAAAGACTGGAATGGGCCAACTTTCCTCCGAGGTGCCCCATGCCTGTTTGCGCTATTCCTCTTTCTGCGCTGCCGGCCGCCGCGGAACAATCGCGCGCCTGGTGCGCGCAGCTTGAAGCCGGCAGTGTCTTGTACTTCCCTGAGACGCCGGTTTCCATCCCCGTTGCGGACCTCGACTTTCTGCTGACGCGCCGCCAGAGCGGCAGCCGGGTGCACAAGAACATCGCCTACAAGCCCGGCCCCGACGTGCTGTCCGGCGTCGATCGTTCTGCTGACGGGTTCGATCGTGATAGCGTGGATCGCCTCCACGACGTGATGCGGCGCTACTCGGCGGCCGTGGCCACTTTTGTCTCGGATTTTTTGGCGCCATACGATCGACGCTGGCAACTCGACTACGCCAGCTACCGCCCGATTGAAGAGGCTGGCCGCGATCTGCCCATGCACCAGCGCAACGACCTGCTCCACACGGATGCCTTTCCCACCCGGCCCACGCGCGGCGCGCGCATACTGCGCTTCTTTCACAACATCCATCCCACGCGGACACGCGACTGGATCATCGGCGAGCCCTTCCCACGCATCGTAGGGTGCTTCTTGCGGCGATCCTCGGGCGCAATGGGCGTCGGACTCAGCGGGATGCTGACTTCGCCCCCGCTGCCCCTTCCGCACCCTGACAGCATTGCTGTTCGCGCGGCGCGCAGTCTCGCCCAGTCCACCGGCATCGCCACGCTGGTGCCGAGTCTCAAGCGCACCCCATATGACGAGTTCATGATGCGCCTGCACAACACCATGAAGGAGGATGCAGAGTTCCAGCGCACCTGCGCGCGCGAGCAAGTGCGGTTCGCCCCCGGCTCTAGCTGGATGGTCTTTACAGAGACGGTGCCCCACGCCGTTCTGGCCGGCCAGTACGCGTTGGAGCAAACGTTCCTTGTGGACCCGGCAGCCATGGTCACACCGGAGTCGGCGCCCGTTGCGGTCCTCAAAAAAATGGCGCAAGCGCGCGCGGCGTAGTCGGGCGTGGCGAGGATCGGAGGTTCACGCAGGAGGTCGCGCGTTCGAGTTCCGTTGGTCCCCATAATGTTTTGGGAAATGCATAATTAAGGGCCGGTCCCACTTTCCCTAAACGGAGACGGCAGCGGATTCGCGTCACCAACTGATGTATCTGCGGTCAGTTGAAACTAACCGCGGCGTTCTGCTGACTCCTGCCAATTAGTCAAACGCAGCGTCCTACTACCAATCCTCGCCAGCCAACTTCTATTCGCAGTTCTGGCACCAACACTCGGTTGGGGGTCTCGCGTACGGCCTCTCGTATCACGACAACAACAGCCAGAGCACAACTAATCGCAACACCGCAGCCAGAGCATATGGCATTCGGCATTGGCTGGTAGTGTTTGTGGTAAAGCGCGCGGGATCCTTGAGTCCCGCGCGTGCAAGACTGGACAAATCCCGGCGCCAGACCTAGAATTAGTCGGACCCAGAGATCCCCTCTAAGCTAGCCTTCTGTTTCAAGCCTTACCCTCTCGACCGATGAGGGCGAGGTGAGGAACCGTCTAGCGGAGTCCCATCCGCGAGCGCAAGCAACGTTGCAAGACGATAAAAATCCCACCAAATTCCATCGGCAGAGGCCTTTGGAGACCGGTTTATCGTCTACCCTTGCACCAAGCGGCACACGTGTTCAATCAGCAAGACCTTTGGAGGAACTAATTATGATGCAAACACTCTACTCAAGACGGGGAAGGCTCAGGAGTTTACTCCTGGCAATGCTCTTAGTTCTCAGCCTGCCGGCGTGGCTGTCAGCACAGCTCGACCGCGGAGAGATTACCGGCACCGTTGAAGATCCAAGTGGTGCTGTTGTCGCCAATAGCCAGATCAAGCTAACTAACGATGCCACAGGCGTCAGCATTGCAACGAAGTCCACGTCGACCGGCACTTACGTGTTTGATGACGTAATTCCCGGCAAGTACACTCTGGATGCACAGGCCGGCGGATTCCAGAGATACGTTGTACACGGCGTTATCGTCGAGGTGCAACAGGTTCAGGGCGTCGATATTCACCTAAAGACCGGTAACGTGGAGCAGAGCGTCACGGTTACCGCGGCCGCCCCGCTGCTGGAGACGGAAAACGCCCAGGTGGGCCAGACGGTTGCCAATAAGTTGGTCAATGACATGCCCCTTGCCACCCGTGACTGGGGCTCGCTGGCGCAGCTTTCCGCGGGCGTCAGTACCGATGCGCCCTCAAACGGCTCTGGCGGGAACGGAACCGCCGACGCGGGCAGTTCCGAGTCCGCGTATTTCAGGGTGAATGGCGTCGACGAATGGCAAAACGATTTCCGCCTCAACGGCATTAACGACAACATCGAGTTCTATGGCGGCAACTATACCGGAACCAATGCCGCCATTGTCCCGCCGCCTGATGCCATCCAGGAATTCACGCTGCAGAGCGGCGACTTCAGCGCTGAGTTCGGCCACTCCACCGGCGGCGTCATCAACGCGGCGCTCAAGTCGGGCACCAACAGCGTGCACGGCGACCTCTGGGAGTACGTGCGCAACAACGATCTGAACGCGAATTCTTTCTTTAACAGGTCCTGCAGCAATGGGGTGTGCACTCCCAGTCCCGTCTCCTCCTATCACCAGAACCTCTTTGGCGGAACGGCCGGCGGCCCGGTTGTGATTCCACACCTGATCGAAGGCAGAGACCGGCTCTTCTGGTTCTTCGACTACCAGGGTGGTCGCTACGTCCTGCCGGAGCCGGACGGTAATTTAACCGTGCCGAGCAAAGGCATGGTCAGCAGCAATTTCACCAACCTGCAGGATAATATCTCCTACAACAACAGCAGCACCTGCAGTGCCACGGTCACCAGCGGCTGCCCGAAAGACGCTCTGGGCCGCTCCTTTTCAAACGGCACCATTCTCGATCCGGCTTCAACCCGGCAGCTTTCCGCCACCGGCTACGACGCGGTAACCGGACTCACCGGCACTCCCAACGCCTACGTGCGCGATCCCTTCTTTAACTGCACGGCGAGCGGCGGTTGCACCAGCTTTTCCGGTCAAAACAGAACCGACTTCACGCAGGATGCGGCCGGCGTTGCCCTCTCCGCCCTCAACGTCATCCCCACCAGCCGCCAGGATCCGAACGCAGTCAAGCTGCTGGGCCTGTATCCCGCGGCGACAGCCTCCGGCCTCGCCAATGATTTCCAAGGGTACGTTCCCAGCGAGCAAAAAAACACCAACACCTACGACGTTCGCATCGACGCCAACGTCAGACCTGGCAAGGACATCCTGTTCGGCGTCTATAGCCGCAGCTATCTCACGGCCGACGTACCCTCCTATTTCCCGGGAGTTGGCTCGGGCAATAGCGGTGGACGCGTTGACCAACTGCCAGCCTGGGCCTGGGCGGTCGGCTACACGCGCATCCTGACGCCCACACTCACCAACGATATGCACGTGGGCATGGTGCACAGCGACAAGATGCAGGTATCCGTCTGGGGCGACGACTACGGAAGCTCAGCCTGTTCGGGAACCGTCGCTCCGGGTCCGGGCACGTGCAATATCCCCCTCGAGTACGGCATCCAGGGCGTTCCGCAGGCGGCCGGCAACGGAGGATTGCCCATCATCGTCGTCGCCGGGCTGAGGACACTCGGCGTCGGCAACTACTCGCCCACGCTGCAATACGTATGGAGCCTGGAAGGCGTTGACGCGGTCACCAAGATCTGGCGCAATCACGCCTTCAAAACCGGCATCCAGGTGGACGATCTGGAAGGGAACATCTCGCAGCCGCCGCAAGGCCGTGGCGACATGAGCTTTAACGGCATGTACACCGACATTCCCAACCGCATTGCGGTTTCTCAGGGGATTAGCAGCAGCGGGACGAGCGGCTTGAACGGTATCGGTGACATTCTGGTTTCACCAACGGCTTACGAATACGGCGTAGGTAACGGCGTCAACGATGTGGGCGGCCAAAACGGCGTCTCTGCCTCCAACCTTCCTGTCACCGACGACCATCGCTGGTACATCGGCGCCTACTTCCAGGACGACTGGAAGGTCAGCCCCAAGTCTCACACTGAATCTAGGCCTGCGTTGGGATCTCTTTACGCCCTACGACGAAACCCGGGGCTATCAGTCCAACTTCGTTCCTGTGGGCGGCAATGGAGCCACCGCAACCTTCTACATCCCCAGTCAGACATGCCAGACCGCGCGGTCCTCGGCCTTTAACACCGTGGCTGCCCTTAGCAATATCAACATCTCCTGCGATTCGAATGCCGCACTCGGCAACGATCAAAAGACTAACTTTGCGCCGCGTGTGGGATTCGCCTATCGCCTGAAACCTACGCTGGTAGTGCGCGGTGGCTTCGGCACAGCGTACGGCGCTCTTGGTAACCTCGGTTACGGCGGCACGCTGGGACTGAACTATCCCTTCGGCTACACGCAGGCCATCCCCGCGCCTGACTCCAATCACCCTCTGCTTGCTGGTAATTCAAACGCGCCGGCGACGCTGGAAAATACGTTCAATAACTTCAACTTCAGCAGTGCAACTGTGCTACAAAGCCCGACTCCGTACACAGGGACCACTTCTTGCGCCACGCTGCCCCTCAGCACGTGCGTGGGAGGCCAATACATCGGTAGCGACTATCTTGGCGCGACTCTCAATGGCCGCCAGTACAACTACCGTACGCCGCTGATCCAAACGGAGAATCTGACGATCGAGGATCAATTCACGCCCCACGATGCGCTCCAGGTGGGTTATGTCGGAACCCAGGGCCGTCACCTGGATATTCTGGGGACCTCGAACAGCAACTCTCTGATGCTGCCTCCCGGTACCAACACCCAGCTCTACATTCCGTACCCGTACATGGCGCGGAATGGCACCTACGAAACTACCAACGCCAACACCAGCTACAACTCCATGCAGATCACCTATCAGCACCAGATGAGCTACGGGCTTTTGGTGCTGGGTAACTACACCTGGAGCAAGTGCATGGGCGACCAGCACGCGGCGCAGAACTCGGAGTTCGCCGCTGGTTACCGCGCACAGTGGCTGGCCGGCTTCGGCGTCAAGGGCGACTACGGCCTCTGCGATGCCGACGCTACCAACCTGTGGCACGGCGCCGCCACCTACGACCTGCCCGTTGGCCGGGGGCGCCAGTTTGCGACCGCCATGCCCAAGGTCGCCGACCTTCTCGTCGGAGGGTGGGAGTTGGGTGGCTTCTACACCTTCCAGAGCGGGCAACCGTTCACGGTCACTTGTCCTGCCGCCACGACGGCCGACTTTGGTTGCTCGGCCAACGTGGTTTCGGGCCAGGGATTGTATGCGGGTCCGCACAACTACACGCAGTGGCTCAATGCCAGCGCGTTCGCTCAGCCCGCCGCGGCTACCCAAGTGGGACAGGGCGATTACTCACCGCTCGGGACCAGCGGCATCCAGCAGGTACGCGGACCGCACTACACCAATCTGGACTCGGCGATCTTCAAGAACTTCCATTTCACCGAGTCGGCGTATCTGCAGTTCCGCGCCGATGCCTTCAACCTCACCAACACGCCACCGTTCGTGCAACCGCAACAGTTGAATTTCTCAGCCGGCAGCTTCGGCAACATCGGGGCAACGAAGAACAGCAACGGAAACAACGGAGCGCGTACGCTGCAGCTCGCGCTCAAGCTGTACTACTAGGTCCCCGACCGCATGAATTCGTACTTTTGGCTTCCGTGGTTTCCCACCCTTTCGCCAGAGAAAAGGCGAAAGGATGGGGCACGGAAATTGGTACAAAATTAAGCGGTCAAAGCCCTAGCAGAGATTCTCAACCTGAAGTTTGAACCCTCTAGCCCGCATCCCGCCGCGCAACAGCGGTTGGGTGCGGGTTTTTCTCAGCAAGCAAGAATCACGCAGCCTGTGCGGAACCTCACCTGGGGTCTGCGATCCGATTGGACGACTCTTCTTCGCACGCAGCCCGCAATATCGGCCCCCTAGACGCGTACATTAGGATCGCAACCGCGTAACTCTGTGGTCTCCCAGGTCTCAAAATCGAGACCCTGGGGCACCCAAGATCGTGGGCACGACCCGCTACCCCCCCCAATTTCTGCAAGTGTATGAAAATAAACGACACGCTTGGCGTATTGCGCGTAAGTGTTTGATTTTAAAGCGGCTCGATTGCATGTGTATGAAAACGTGCTTGTTAGGTGTCGCGGTAGTCCTTTGAAGGTCAGGATTCCATTCTGATCACTGGTTTGAAGGGTACACCTGCAAACGGTAATTGACGGCAAGATCTTAACGGAAATAAGGTTATTGTTATCAACAATATGAAGAATATATTCTCGTAGATGGCTTGACTGTATGTGCACAGACGGATTAGAGGGGCGGGTATCCTGTTGCGTCAATGCCGGGAAAGTGTCAGCCCCTGGGGCTCGCAACGGCTGCCGGTAACCGCTTCTGTTTCAACGTTGAGGACGCGCAGAACCTTGGTTGCCAACAAAGTTCCTGCGGCACAATGAATTTTGGTCTTTACACCGCCCGGAAGGGCCCGCATACTCGATGTTTACCGGTTACTCAGATCGTATTCATACAAGCCGCAGGGCCGCTCCTGTTCGTCTTTTACATAAGACATTTGATCGATTGAGTTACTGCTTCTTTGAGAGATCATTTCCGGCTTTGGCCGGTTTGGGAGGTTTCATGCGCAAAATTATCCACCGGTTATCCCTTGTTGTGCTCGTAACGTGTCTTTTCTACGGCACGGATGGAAACACACAAACTTCGAATGGAGCCATCATCGGAGCCGTTACCGATGCCACCGGCGGCGCAGTTCCGGGAGCCAAGGTAACAGTGGTTTCCATCGAGACCGGCGCAACCCGCGAAGCCACGACCAATCAGGAAGGTGCCTACCGCATCGAATCCCTGCTGCCGGGCACATATAACGTGACCGCCTCCGCTACCGGATACAGTTCCACGACGAACACGGGCCTGGTGGTTCCGGGCACCACGATCGTTACCGCCAACGTCGAACTGCAGGTGGGGCAAACCAGCCAGGATGTTCGGGTCACGGCCGACAATACCAATCTGAATACCGATAACGCCGAGATATCCGGGGCCCTGAGCGCGGTCGAGATTAACAATCTCCCCATCGCTTCGCTCAGCCCTTACGAACTGGCGCTCACCCTTCCCGGCGCCACGGCGGTGACCCAGGGCAATTATGAAAACGGGGTTGCCTTCGATGTTGGTGGAAGCCGGCCGCGCGACAACAACTTCCTAATCGAGGGGCAGGACAACAACGATGCCGGCATCACCGGCCAGGGGCTGCAGCCGGAGAACCTGCAGGCATATGCTGAAGTCAAGGTCCTGGAAGATAACTACACAGCCGAATACGGCCATGGAGCCGGCTCGGTTTCAAACCTGATCCTCAAGAGCGGCACCAATCTGTTCCACGGAGCCATCTACGAGCGCGCGGACAACTCCTCGCTCGATACGGTTGACAAGCAGGACCATTTCAATCAAGTGACGCCATCGAAATACCGGGAGAACTTCCCCGGCTTCGACATTGGCGGTCCCATCATCCGCAACAAGCTGTTCGCGTTCGGCTCGTATCAGTGGGATTTCTACCGCTCGACGGCCAACCTGTCGGTGCTCGACATTCCCACCGCTGCCGGTTACGCAACCCTGAAAGCCCTGCCATCGAATCCCCGGCTGAATAACCTCATCGCCGCCTGGGGTGGCCTGGTAGGCACATTAAACTCCAACAACCTGCAGCCCTCGATCGCCCTCGGCCCCGACCCCACTACCGGTGTAGATCGCGGAACCGTCCAGGTGGGCACGGTGCAGCGCAGTCAGGGCGCCGATTACAACACGCCTGAGATGGATCTGACCAGCGATTACATCATCAGCCAGAAAGACAGCCTGCGCCTGCACCTCATTCGCACCTCGTACCTGGTGCCCTTCGACACCTTCGATTACCCAAGCCAATTGCCTGGCTTCGACTCCGATCAGAACGGCGTTGCTTACAATGCCGGTATCGAAGAAACGCATATCTTCAGCCCGAGTCTCGTCAACGAGATTCGCATGTCGTACGGCCGCATCGGCTTCACCTTCGGCCTGCCCGCCTCCACGCTGGCCAACCCCCTCTATGACCAGCCCGCAGTGAGCACGAGCAATTTGACCGGCTACGGCATTCCCGGAGCCGTTCCCCAGGGGCGCTTCCACGACACTTATCAGTTGCAGGACACGCTGAGCTGGACGCGCGGCAAGCACCTGTGGAAGGTCGGCGCGGACGTCTCCAATGTGCGTGTCAGAGACCAGATCCCGTTTAACTACTACGGCAGCATTGCGTACCAGGACGATACGGCGCCTTCGACCTACCCCAATGCTCCAGGCGGCGCCATCTTCACCTACACGGGCCTGGCCAATCTCATCGACGACTTTGGCGGCCCCGCCACGGACACCGTTGAGCAGAACTTCGGCAACCCGGATACGCGGCCGAACCTCTATTCGCAGAATTATTTCGTCGAGGACACGTATCGGCCCATCGCGCCGTTGAGCGTCGATATCGGCTTCCGCTACGAGTACAACGGCGCGCCCTTCAACGCGCCCGGCACTCCCTATCCTGGTATCGACGAGGCGAACATTGCCTGCTACCCGTCCGCAACCGTGAACTGCAATACGCGTCAACAGGCTGACGGCAGCGAATGGGGCCCGCGCCTTGGAATGGCATACAGTCCGTCCTGGCTCGGCAACTATAAGACGGTCGTGCGCTCCGGCTTCGGCGTCTTCTACGACGTGGTGTTCACCAACATCATGGACGGCACCCAGGCTACTGCTCCGAACGACGCTCTGCCGGTAATTTATAGCTATCCTGACCCGGTCGCCAACAACAACCGCGGAACACCGTCCTGGATGGAACAGTTCGCCAACCTCGACCCCAGCTCCGCAGCCGACCGATACCTCCGAGCCCATTAAGGATCACCTGCTCTATCCCCGAACCTTGCACTGGAACCTGGATATCGAGCAGGAGCTCCCGTGGGCGAGCAGCTTCACCGTCAGCTACGTGGGCGAGCGCGGCGAGCATCTCTATGGCAACACCAACCTCAATCCCTACGTGAACGATTGGTTTTCAACTGCCCGTGTGGTTCCGAACCGCGGCGAAATTGTGGTGCGCGACAACTCCGGTGACTCCGAGTACGCCGGTCTGTGGACGCAATTCGACCACAAGTTCAGCCGCAGTCTCCTCTTCCGCGCTGCCTACACCTATTCCAAAATGATGGACGACGTTTCGGAGGTCTTCACCTTCAACAACGAATCGTCCTATCCGTTCAGCCGTTACCCAACGCCCCGCGGCACGACCGACTGGGGCCCATCGTCCTACGACCACCGGCAGCGCCTGGTGCTCTCGTATGTGTGGCAGCCTCCGGTTTGGCATACCGACGGCGCCATGAAGGTGGCAGGCAATATCGTGAACCACTGGTCCGTGGCCGGAATCACGCAGTTCCAGACGGGCAGCCCGCTCAACGTCGAAGACGGAAGTCCGACCGATCTGTTGGACGTCGATGGCGACGGCATCAGCAACGATCGGCCAGAGGTGGGCAATCCGAAAGCGCCGCTGGATACATACGCCTTCGACGATTCCTGGTATCCCGGCGCTCCGACGGGGGCTCTCTGCTCCGGGCCGAGCCTCTGGTACACGCCCCTTCCCTGCGAACCTGTAACACCAGCCAGGTTCACTGGATCATTCCTGCCTATGGAACGCACCCCGCCAATCCGGTCAGCCGCAACTCGCTCTTCACGCCCGGATATCAGCAGTGGGATATGAACATCGCGCGCGACTTCAAACTTCACGAGAACTGGACCATGTCGTTCCGTGGAGAGTTTTTCAACATCTTTAACCACGGCGCATTGGGCATGGAAAACACATTGATCACGCCGTCGGTGCCGAACTCCAGCTTGATCACCGGCATCAACACCGATGCCTGGAGCAACAACGGCACCAACACCTTCGACAGCATCGCGCCCCAGGTCGCCGGCCATCGGCACGTTCGCCTGGTGGCGATCGTCTCCTTCTAACCTTGCATGGAACCAAAGCAAAGAGGGCGGCCCATGGCCGCCCTCTTTGCTTTTTTGGCTTTGCTATTTCTGCTTTCCAGCAACTACGGCCCACCGCAGTTGCAAACTGACGCTGACGGCTGTCTTTACGGCTTCATGAAATCCAGCGCGCGCACCAGGTACGCCTTCAGGTCCTTCCGCTGCACCACCGCGTCCAGAAAGCCCTTTTCGAGCAGGAACTCCGATCGCTGAAATCCTTCCGGAAGTTTCTGCCGGATCGTCTGCTCAATCACGCGCGGCCCGGCAAAGCCGATCAGCGCCCCGGGTTCAGCAATATTCAAGTCTCCCAGCATTGCAAAGCTGGCCGTCACGCCGCCGGTAGTTGGGTCGGTGAGTACGCAGATATACGGCACCTTGGCATCGTCCAGTTGCCCCAGTGCCGTGGAGATCTTGGCCATCTGCATCAGGCTCACCACGCCTTCCATCATGCGGGCCCCGCCTGAAGCGGCCACCACGATCAGCGGCTTGCGCCCGATGCGCGCGCGATCCACGGCCCGGGCAATGGTCTCGCCCACCACCGCGCCCATTGAGCCGCCGATGAACCCGTATTCCATCGCGCTCAGCACGACCTCATGCGGGCCCATCTGCCCCACCGCGTTCAGAATGGCATCGTCCAGCCCGGTCTGTTCGCGCGCCTTGCTCAGCCGCTGCTTGTACGGCTTCACATCGGTAAAGTTCAGTGGGTCGGTGGAGCGCAGTCCGCCGTCAACCAGCACATAACCGGGCTCCAGCAGCAGCTCGATGCGCCGCCGCGCGCTCAGTTTGAAGTGGTGTTGGCACTTGGGGCAAACGCTCAGGTTCTTTTCGAGATCGGCCTTCCAGATGGTCTGCCGGCAGCCAACGCACTTGATCCACAGGCCTTCGGTGCGCACTGTCCGCTCGGAGGCTTCCGCGCCGCTGTCAGCATCAGCGCCATTGCCAGCGGAAGTGGCGGCCGTGGGGAAATCGACATTCTCGCGCTTGAACCAGGTCATACCGAAGCTCATTGTAAATGGGCGAGCTTACTGCTCCTAGCAATTGGTAGGCGCTGGGTTGCCGGCACGGGCTTTAGAAGTGGAAGTTTGTTTGCCAGGGGTGTGGTAGGGCGGCTAGGATAGCTGACAACGCTGTCATGTGCCGCTGCTCTTTCCCCGTCCGGGTATTCGCCCTCGCTCTGCTCCTTGCCTGTATTGCGCCCGTGGTGCGCAGTGCTCCCGCGCCACACTCGCGTGACAGTGTTGATGCTGTGCAGAGAGCAGTCGACCGCCTGCAGCAGTGGTACGATCCGCAGACCGGACGCTGGCACTCGCAAGGTTGGTGGAACGACGCCAACAGCCTGACTGTGCTGGTCGATTTCTCGCGCGTGGCGCATTCGAACGCGTATCTTCCAGTGATTCAGCGAACCTTCGCCGCCAACTCTTCAAAGGATTTTTTGAACAGCTGGTACGACGATGAGGGCTGGTGGGCGCTGGGATGGATCGATGCCTACGACCTGACGGGCAATGCCGATTACCTGCACATGGCTCAGACGATCTTCGCCGATATGATCGGCGGCTGGGACGATACGTGCGGCGGGGGGATTTGGCAGCTCAGGAAGCGGGTGTATAAAGATGCGATCGCCAACGAGCTGTTTTTGAGCGTGGCGGCGCACCTGGCCAATCGCACCAGCGATCCGCGGCTGCGCGTCGAGTATGTGAGCTGGGCGGAACGCGAGTGGAAGTGGTTCAAGCGGTCGGGAATGATTGAGCCGGATCACCTTATCAGCGATGGCCTGAGCAACTGCCGCGACAATCACGGAACAAAGTGGACGTATAACCAGGGCGTGATCCTGGGCGGGCTGGTGGAGCTTTCGCGCATCCATGGGGGGCGAGGGGAGCTGCGCGCAGCGCGGGCCATTGCCCATGCGGCCATGAAACAGCTGGCCGATCAAAACGGCATTCTGCACGATAGCTGTGAGCCGAAGTGCAGCGCCGACAGTATGCAGTTCAAGGGAGTTTTCATGCGCAATCTGGCCGAGCTGGATGCGCGCAGCCCGGATCGGCGCTTTGAGGGTTTTGTTGAGGCGAATGCGGAGAGCATTCTGGCCAAAGATCAGACGGCCGATCACGCGCTTGGGCAGGTGTGGTCGGGACCGCCGGGCGAGGCGAATGCGGTGGCGCAGACGGCGAGTTTGGATGGTCTGTTGGCGGGGCTGGAGATGAACAGCGGGACAAGGAACTAGGACGCAGCTTTTGTGGTCTCCCACCCTTGCGACAGGTACAAAGACGTCGCAAGGATGGGGCACCCGGCGCTGGTGGCGGGGCTGGAGATGAAGAGCAGGACAAGGAACTAGTGCTGTGACTTTGTAGTTTCGTGCTTTCCCAGGTCTCAAAAGCGAGACCTGGGGCACCCACTGTTCAAAGGCTCGATTACAAAATCACGTGGACACGGTACTGGGACGCGGCTTTTGTGGTCTCCCACCCTTTCGCAAAATCGCGAAAGGATGGGGCACGGGGTATTTTGCAAGGGAAAGCCGGTAGAGGCTTTCGTTTCGAGGTGTGCTTTGGTTACGATGTCGCGACGCGCGGCAATGCAAACTTGCCTTTCGGCCGCTGCCGCCGCGGCAGTTCCTGTTCCGGATTGGGCGCTGGGGCCGGAGTTTCCCGGCGGACGTCCACCCGTGGCGGAGCGGCGCTTTTCGAGTCCGGCGATTGAAGCGGCGATTGGGGCGATGCAGAAAAAGATCGCGGACCCCAAGCTGGCTGCGATGTTCGAGCGCTGCTTTCCGAATACGCTCGACACTACCGTGTATCCGGGAACATTCGAGGGCAAGCCGGACACGTACGTGGTTACCGGCGATATTGATGCGATGTGGCTGCGCGATTCAGCGGCACAGGTGTGGCCTTATCTTCGTTTCGCCGGCCAGGACACGGGTTTGCGCACGCTGATTGAAGGGTTGATACGGCGGCAGGCGCGCATGGTGCTCATCGATCCCTATGCCAATGCGTTTGCGCGCACCACTTCGGATCCGGCGCTCTCCTGGGCTGTGCGTGACAAGACGCAGATGATTCCCGGCGTTGCGGAGCGCAAGTGGGAGGTGGACTCGCTCTGTTACGTTCTGCGGCTGGCCTGCGGCTACTGGCAAGCGACCGGCAAGACGGCCGTCTTCGACGCGGAGTGGAAAGCGGCGGCCTGGAAGATTGTGGACACGCTGAAGGTGCAGCAGCGGCTGGATGGATGCGGTCCGTATTCGTTCCAGCGCCAGTCGGAGAGCCCCTACGACACCCTCGGGTTGCACGGATTCGGGAACCCGGCGCGGCCGGTGGGCATGATCTATTCGATGTTTCGGCCATCGGACGACGCGTGCATTTATCCCTTTCTGATTCCTGCAAATCGCTTTGCCGTGACCATGCTTGGAAAGTTGAAAGAGATGGCGGTCGAGGTGCTCGGCGACGAGAAACTGGCGGCGGCCTGCGGAGATCTGGCTGCACAGGTGCAAGCGGCGCTCCGGCAGTACGGGACCTGCACGCATCCGGAGTACGGGACCATTTGGGCCTACGAGGCAGACGGCTATGGCAATGTGCTGATGATGGACGACGCGAATGCTCCGGGACTGGTGAGCATGCCGTATCTGGGCGCCTGCGACGTGCGCGATCCGCTCTACCAGCGCACGCGGCAATTTGTCTTGAGCAGCGCGAATCCGTATTTCTTCAAGGGAACGGCGGCGGAAGGCACGGGCGGGCCGCACATTGGGCTGGGACAGGTCTGGCCGATGGGCATCACGCTGCGCGCGCTCACGTCGACCGATGACTCGGAGATTGTGACCTGCTTGCGCTGGCTGCGGGATACAACGGCGGGAACCGGCTTCATGCACGAATCCTTTGACTGCAACAACCCGCGCAAGTTCACGCGGCCGTGGTTTGCCTGGGCGAACACGCTGTTTGGAGAGTTGATGCTGAATGTGGCGGAGCAGCGACCGGCGCTGTTGCGGAGCGTGTGAAAGCGGGCCAGTAAGGTAATTGTGGTCTCCCACCCTTTCGCAAAAGCGCGAAAGGATGGGGCACCCGGCTGCGCGGACTGGCGGGTTGGCAGGTTGGCGGTTTTGAAAGGACGGGGAATGCGGGGCGGAAGCGGATTGAATCGACGGAATTTTCTGAAAGCTTCAGGAATTGCGGCGCTGGGCGCAGCGTTGGATGGAACGGCGCAGGCGGCGACGGCGGAACAAGCAGCGCGCGGCGGAGCGGAGGTCCGGCGAGGCGGTTTGGCGGCCGACGAGGCTATAGACCTGGTGAACGTCCTGCAGGGCACACGATCCACGCGGGTTTTCTCGCGTGGCAACACGCTGCCCATTGCGGCGCTGCCGTTTGGAATGGCGCATTGGACGCTGCAGTCGGAGAGCGACACGTCGTTTATGTTTCAGGTGGACCACCGGCGGCTGCAGGGGCTGCGCTGCACGCACCAACTGAGCCCGTGGCTCGACGATTACGGCGAAGCGGTGTTTCTGCCGTTCTGCGGCGATCCGAATCCGGGTGCGGAGATGCGGGCGTCGAGTTGGCGGCCGGAAGACGCGAAGCTCCATCCCTACTCTTTCCGTTTGACCCTGGCACGTTACCAGGCAGATGTGGAACTGATCCCTACGGAGCGATGCGCGCTGGTGACAGCCGCATTTGCCGGCAGCGAGGCACCCGGATTTCTGGTCGAGGTTCCGCGCAGCGCGGAAGCCGTGGTGATGGGCAGCGACAAGCGTACGCTACGCTTCCGATCGAGGGCGAACCGAGGCGGGGTTCCGAAGAACTTTGCCAACTATTACGTGGTGCGGTTTGCGGCGCCGTGGACCCAATGCAATTTGCGCGCGGAGGGCGGCAGCCATTTGGCTGTGGCGACGTTTGAGAAAGGGCAGCAGGTCGAAGCCCGGATTGCTACGTCGTTCATTTCGTTCGAACAGGCCGAGCGGAATCTGGACCGCGAATTGGGAACGAAAGAGCCGGACGCGCTGCGGGCAAAGGCGAAGGCGCGCTGGGTCGAGGACTTCAGCCGCATCGAAATTGAAGGCGGCGATGACAGCCAGCGGACGATTTTTTCTTCGTGCTTGTATCGCGCATTGCTGTTTCCGCGGATGTGGCACGAGCCGGACGAGAACGGCAAGGCGCACCACTTCAGCCCGTACAACGGCACGGTGGTGCCGGGGGTGATGTACGCCGATCACGGCTATTGGGATCTTTACCGCGCCTGGTATCCGCTGATGTCGATCGTGTACCCGGAGCGGCTGGCGGAGATTTTGCAGGCGTGGACCAACGCCTACAAAGAAGGCGGATGGCTGCCGCAGTTTCCGGCGCCGGGCTATCGCGCCTGCATGACGGGTAGCCTCATCGACGCAGTGTTTGGCGACGCGGCGGCGAAGGGGATCCGCGGATTCGATATGGCTACGGCCTACGAGGGGCTGAAAAAGCACGCCACCGGACCGGGCGATCCGGATAAGGGCTACGGGCGGCGCGGCATCGAGGACTATCTGAAGCTGGGCTACTTGCCTGCCGACCACGTGCCGCAGTCAGTGGCAGAAACGGCGGATGCGGCGTACGGCGACTTTTGCATTGCGCAGGTGGCGAAGGCGCTGGGGCACGAGGACGATGCCGCGATGTTTCTGAAGCGGTCTGGCAACTGGCGCAACGTTTTTGATCCGGGCACGGGATTTTTGCGCGGCAAGCAGTTGAACGGCGCGTGGCTTGAGCCCTTCGACCCGTTCCAGTGGGGCAGCCCGTACGTGGAGGGTGGACCGTGGCAGCATCGCTGGGACGTGATGCACGACATTCCCGGATTGATTGAGGCGATGGGCGGCAAGGAGAAAGCGGCGGCCGCGCTGGACGAGATGCTGGCCACGCCGCCGATCTTTCATGTGGGCGTGTACGGGCAGGAGATTCACGAGATGTCGGAGATGGCGGCTGTGAACTTTGGCCAATATGCGCAGAGCAATCAGCCTTCGCACCACATTCTCTATATTTATGCGATGGCGGGACGGCCGGACCGGACGCAGTACTGGGTGCGGCGGACGATGGAGAAGCTGTACACGGCGGATGCGTTTCCGGGCGATGAGGACACCGGCTCGATGGGGGCGTGGTACATCCTGGGCGCGATGGGGTTCTACTCGCTCTGTCCGGGCAAGGCGGAATACGTTCTGGGCAGCCCGCTCTTCGATCGCGTAACGCTGCATCTGCCCGGCGGTACGACCGTGATTGAGGCGCGCGGTCAAAGTCCGTCGGCGGTGTACGTTGGCAAGCTGCTGGTGGATGGAAAACAGCACACGGGGCCTGTGATTGGACATGAGGAACTTGTTCACGGGACGCGGTTGACGTTCTTTATGCAGGAAGACGCGGAACACGGGACCTAGGGCAAAGGGAACCAGGTCCCCGACCGCATGAATTCGTACTTTTGGCTTCCGTGGTTTCCCACCCTTTCGCCAGAGAAAAGGCGAAAGGATGGGGCACGGAATTGGTACAGAATTAAGCGGTCAAAGACCTGGGGCTGGTAGTACTCCTGATTAAAATTGTGGGTCTGGTACCCTGAGACCAAGAGAACAGCTGTTGACGCCAATAGTTCGATAGAACGGATCGGCTGGTCATGCAGAAGGGTCGCGCACCCACATTGGTCGACGTAGCTCGCGAAGCGGGCGTCTCACTGAAAACCGCCTCGCGGGTACTGAACGGGGCAGAGAACGTCAGCGAGAAAAAGGCGGCCAGGATTCGCGCGGTAATGGATCGGCTCGGCTACCAGCCCAACGAGCTGGCGCGGGGCCTGAAGTCGCGCAAGTCAGCCGCCGTGGGCATGATTGTTCCCAACCTCTCCGATCCTTTCTTCAGTAATGCAATCCAAGCTGCGCAGGAGGAGGCGCGGGCCAACGGATACGTTGTGGTGCTTTCCAGCTCCGGCGGCTACGTTGACGTGGAACGCTCGGAGATCGAGACCCTGGTGCGCCGACAGATTGATGGACTGCTGATTGCGCCGGCTGACAGCCGCGACAAGAATCTGCGTGAAGCCATTCCGGCAGGATTGCCGGTGGTTACATTCGACGAGCCGGTGCAGGCGGGCACGTTCGATATGGTGACGGTGACGAATCGCGCCGGAGCGCGCGAGGCCACTGAGCACATGTTGAGGCATGAGGCCAAAAAGATTGTCGCCATCGGCGCCCGCCCCCACCTGTATACCTGTACGGAGCGCGTAGCCGGCTATTGCGAGGCCATGTTGAACGCGTCGCAACAGCCGCGCGCCTGCATGGTGCAGCACGAAAGCCAGCTGACTGCCGGCTGGCTGCGGCAGGAAGTCTTCGCCGATGGCCAAGTGGACGCAATCATTCCGCTCAACTGGGTATGCACCATTCTCCTTCTCAAGGGATTGCGCGAGCTGGGCAAGCAGGTGGGGCGGGACGTTCTGCTGATCTCCTTCGACGATTTCGATCTTGCCGACATGCTGACGCCGTCGCTAACGGCAGTGCGGCAACCGGCGGATAAGCTAGGCGCGGAGGCGGCGCGGCTGCTCTTCGAACGGCTGAAGGGGGGCGGCGATGCACGGCCGCGTTCCGTCGTGCTTCCGACCGAGCTTGTTCTGCGCGAGTCGTGCGGCTGCAGGCACCAGGTGCCGGACCGGGTTAATCCGTTACCGGCCACTCATTGAGGCACTGGCGGCCTGCTGATCATGGGCTTGGCGATTACCGTGTGGCCGGGCCGGGCAGCAGATGGCAAGCGGCTACGACGGATTGCGTGGGATAGCTTGCCATCGTATCGACGCGCAGCAGCAACTCGAAATGGCGGACTGGGCCGGAAGGTGAAATGCCGCACCTCTGCATGGCCGCTGCGAGACGGGGAAGATCGGTGACCAGTCTTCCCGCAGCCAGGGTTCCCTCGCGGTCTGCTCCGGCCAGCAGCAGCACCTGACCGCTCTGATCGAGATTGGCGACCAGCGCGACAATCGCAAACGATTCACCGGTGCCGCCGCCCTTTGCGGATGGCAGGTAAAATGCCGACTCGCCGGCATGGGGGTGAAAGTTGCGAACGGCCTCCATTCCTGAAGACTTACCGGACGGTGGATCGGCGGAGACAAATCGGAAGTCGAGTTGATCGTCAAAAACCGAAAACCACGGGTTGGAGATGGGGCTGCCCAGAAAGATAAAGTTGTCGTCCGTCTTCAGGCTTGAGAATTGCAGATCGCGGGCGCCGACCACATCAATCTTTCTGGCGTAGCCGCGAGCCAATGCCGCAATGTCGACGGCAACCTGCGTGTCAACCGTAGAGGCCTTGTCGCCATGCAGGATATCGACGCAGATTTTCTCCACGATGGGCGGCAGGTTGTTGGGTTGGGGAAGGTAGTGGTGGTTGGCGTAGTCGGAAACCGAGATGGGGCTGTTGCTGAGAACTTGAATAGCTTCAATATCGGGATCGCTGCTAATCACGTGGGTGGGGCGAGGTGAAGCGAAAAAAGCCGACCAGGGAGCCTCTGGGACAGGCGGAACTTCGGCGCGTGCAGAAAGGTGCTTCCATGCGAGAGCCCACAGGCCCAGATTCATCGCAACGAGGAGCGCGGCAATCGTAAGCCAACGTTTTCCGGGCCGTGCTTGGGGATTCGCGGGCGCAACCTCCGGGACGGGGCGGACCGGAACAGCGGCCTCCGCGGCGGTTGTGTCTGGCGCGGGTTCCTGCAGTGCGGTGCCGTTGGATTGCAGCGCCGCCGTCGAATCTGTGGGCTTGTCAGCAACCTCGCGGAGGTGTGCCAAGCCATTACGGAGCGAGGGCAGGCTCTCCGACGAGCGTGTGATCTCGGGAATATAAGACCCCAAAGGCAGGCCGATGCGAAAGTCGGATGCGGTTCCATTTCTGCCGTAGTGTTGCAGGAGCCGCTTGCGCACATCGCTGGCGGTAACGCGAACGATCGCGTCTTCGCTGGTGTCATAGGCAGGAGATCTTCCAAACAGCTCCATGCCGATCATGCGCTCTTTGAGCGATTCGAAGCTGCCGGCGATTGCCCGCTCGACAATGTAAACAAGAAACTGAGCGCTGCGATGGCTACCCTTGAAGGCTGCGCCGTCGACAATCTCCTGGACGTGCTGGCGGAGGGCCGCGGTGGCCTCTTCGGATTCAGCCATGCGCGCAATGGCAGCTTCCCGTTCACCAACAGAGTTCATGGACGGTTTTTTCCTCAAGCGCAGGGCGTGGTCTCATTCTAGCATCGAAGTTGAGGCCCTTGAGCGCGTGTCGTAACGGGTGTAGCTACCGTAAGGCGGATGATCCCGTTTTTATTATTTTTGTTTCAGCAACTTGCGGATGCGTTAGCTGGATACCTAACGTTGACGGAACTCTGATTGGCGGGACTATGATCGCCCACAGATTTCAGGAACCGGTCTCCGGAATAGCCTAATAATTGTCTAGGACTTGCCTGCAATCTGTTGCCCAGGTTTCAATGGGCCACCGGGTATGCGTAATGTCAATCGAGATCTCTCGCTGCAGGCCTGGTTCTTGCGATGATTTGCATGTACGAGGCGCTCATGCTATGTTGCATCAAGATGTTTCGCTCTTTCTGCATCATGGCCTGTTGTCGTGCGCCCCGTGCGTGCCGGGTCTGTTGTTGCCTGCGCTAGAGTCCGCGAACGTCCTCTGCCGGTGCACTGAACGGCAGCTCTTCCTATCAACCAGTACACCAGAGACTGATCCCTTGACTGAACTCAGCCGTCCTACTGGTCCCTACTCGCGCGTCTTCGCCACGAAGATGAACAGCGCGATGACACGTACGTAACGTCGCCAAAAACAGGACACGAATCGAAGTTCAAGCAAGCCAGCATTTAGCTGCAACTTAAGGAGACAAGTGACATGCAACAAAATCAAATAAAAGGCACTTCGAGGTTCCGGCGTTTGTTCAGTATCGCCGGTTTCCTGGCGGTGATCCTGATGATGGCCAATGCCCATCGGGCATTCGCCCAAGCAGACCTGGGCGCGATTATCGGCACAGTGCTGGATAGCACCGGCGCCGCTATTCCGGGCGCGCAGGTAACCCTGACGGATACACTAACGGGCCTGGTGCTGACGGACAAGACCAACGCCAGCGGCAACTATTTTTTTGCGCCGATCAAGACCGGGACCTATTCGGTGCGGCGCGTCGGCGCCTGGATTCGAGACCACGGTGGAGAACAGCATCGTGGTGCACGTACAGGATCGCCTCAACATTCCGTTGAAGCTCAACCCTGGCAAGGTCAACGAGACGGTTACCGTGACCTCGGCTGCGCCGCTGATGCAGACGCAGACCGCGGAAACGGCAGTCGACGTCGATTCGAAGTTCCTGAACGATGCGCCGCTGGCGAACCGCAACTGGATATTTATCGCCCAGGAAGCGCCGGGCACGACGCCCGTCGTGGGTCGCGGTGTCGGCAACGGCGATTTCTCCTCCAACGGCCAGCATGAAGAGCAGAACAACTACATGCTCGATGGCGCCGACAACAACACGATGAACAGCGACTACATCAACGGCTCAAGCTACAGCATCGCGCCTCCGCCGGATGCCATCGCCGAGTTCAAGATGGAGACCAGCGACTACAGCGCGGAGATCGGGCGCGGTCACGGCGCCGTGATCAACGCCACCACCAAGTCCGGCACCAACAACATTCACGGAGATCTCTGGGAGTACGTGAGAAACACGACTTTCGACGCGCTGGTTTGGACGCAGCAACCAGGCTCGTCCCCGGCGGTGTTCCACATGAATCAATTCGGCGCAACACTGGGCGGGCCGATCATCAAGAACAAGCTGTTTTTCTTTGTCGACGTCCAGGACGCGCGCTACGCGGTCGGAGCGAATCCCACCACCTACACCGTGCCCACAGCCGCGCATGCGGCAGGGCGACTTCAGCGAGCTTCTGAATCCGGCCTTGACTCAGGGCTCCTGCCCGACGGTGCTGTACGTGCCGAACACCAACACCGGCATGTATACGTGCAAGAGCAACGTGGTACCGACGGGGGGCTCGCCAACTGGCACCTGCAGCAGTTACAACCCCGGCGGAGGTACTCCGACGGTGATCGATGGTGGTACGTTCGCTGCCGGCCAGAATGTCTTTAGTCAGGCCCAACTCGACACGGTGGCTCAAAAGCTTATTCAGGCCTACCCATGCCCCAACTACTCGCCCGCCGGAACGGCCAACTACGACCAGAAGAATGGCGGCTGGAGCACCACGACGGGCTGCAACTCGGCAAGTGACACGGATATGGGAGCGACCACCAACAACTACCAGGTCGACCTGAATGAAGTTTCGGATCCGATCAACTGGGATGGAAAGCTCGACTGGAACATCAGCAACCGCGATCTGGCTACTTTCCGCGTCGACTACCAGCACATCATGAACACCTTCGTTGCGCCTCTGGGCCCGATCCTCGACGGCACGGGCAGCAACCAGGGTCACACCCAGAGCTATGTGAGTTCGAACTACATGTTCGGCGAAACGCACACCTTCTCGCCCACGCTGATCAACGAATTCCGTTTCGCCTTTAACTGGGGCAACGATCAGAACCTGCAGTACAACGCTAACGACAACATCTCGGCTGCATACGGATTGAACGGCGTTCCGTTCAGCGAGGGTCCACAGAACGGCGGCCTGCCGGCGAATGCCTTCTCGTCGGGCTGGAGCAGCTTTTGGAGCCCACGGCAACGACCCGGCCCATGAAGGCCAGAACAATTACCAGATCCTGGACAACGTGACGAAAGTCATTGGCAACCACTCGCTGAAGATGGGCTTCCAGGCCATGCCGATGCGCTTCTACTCGACGGCGGCTGGAACTCCGCGTGGCGCATACAACTTCGGCAACCAGGGCAACGCTGCTAATACGTATACCGGTGTTACGGGACTAGGCAGGCTCCTCAGGATATGCCGGCGCGGACTTCCTCGCTCAGGGTACGTTGCCAGGCGGCGGGTATACCGGAACCGACAACATGGCCAGCGGCAGCATCAGCAGCTATGTGGTGAACCACTATGTCCACCAATATATTGGTGCATTTATCCAGGACGACTGGAAATTGACGCAAAAGTTCACCCTGAACCTTGGGTTGCGCTACGAGTACTTCACACCCAAATTAGAACAGTCCGACCAGTGGGCGAACTTTGTGCAGGAAAACGAACAGATGACGTCCAACGGCGGGACTGGGACGGCCAAGCTGCTGATTCCGCAAAGCCAATCGGGCCTCAAGCTCGACCCGAACCTCCAGGCGCTGCTCACCGCGGATAACGTGCAGGTTGTCTACGATAGCAACCGGCACCTCGTGAACTACCCGAAGGCCAACTGGTCGCCGCGCATCGGCGGCGCGTACCAGATCGACAACAAGACTGTCATTCGCTGGGATTTGGCGTCTTTATGGGCGGCTTTGAGCCGGGCGGCGGCTCGGCGCTTACCCAGAACCCGCCTTTCTACATGACCGCAAATCTGTCGAGCCTGCCTTCGTGCACGCAGGGAACCTACTGCGAATCGCAATATGCCTTCAACAACACGCTCGAAGGCGGCCTTCGGAGGGTTCGAGGCGGCGGGCGGAATCGAGCACTATGCCACTTTCCCGAACATCCAGGAAGCGGGGACGGGGCCGAACCCGACCATGAAAATGCCGTACACCATGAACTACAACCTGAGCGTGGAACGGGCTTTCTCGGGCGGGACGACGGCGACGGTGAGCTACGTGGGCAGCGTGGGACGCCACCTGGTGACGCTTTACAACAACCCCGATCAGCCGCTGGCGATTACGATCGGCGGCGAGTCGGGCAACGGGTTCACGCCCTTCCCGCATTTCGCCGGGTCGCAGTGGATGGGGTGGACAGGCCAAAGCTCGTACAACGCCCTGCAGGCGACGGTGCAGAAGCACTATAGCCACGGCCTGAGCTTCCTGGGCTCCTATACCTGGGCCCACGCGTTCGATAACACGGTCGACCTGCTGGGCGGTGACTACGGCAGTTACAGGCAGTCCTACCTCATTCCCATCAATACAGAGTGGGGGCAGTCCGGCTACGACATTCGCGAGCGCGCCGTGATCAATGTCGATTACGACCTGCCGTTCGGAGTTGGTCGGCAATTGGTCAACCGTCCGGGCCTGCTGGACCGCATCATCGGCGGATGGAAGACCGATATGGAGTGGTGGGGCCAGACTGGCCAGCCGTTTACGCCTACAATCAGCAGAACCTCGGGCTGGTCGAACGCCAACGGTGGCGAGAACAACAACGCCATCAAGATCGCCAATCCGTTCTCAAACAACCTGCAGGCGCCGGCGAATTACAACGGCCTGCTCACCAGCAGCGGCATGACCGACAGGGGCGGCGTCGAATACGGCCGCGAACGTTTGCGCGGCGCAGACCAGGACAAGGTCGCGCTGGGTTAACCCTTGCGCCTATGAGGACCCGCTTGCCGTCGGCAGCTCGAACAATGCAGACCTCCGCTGCGGAGCTCGCACCGTACCAAACCGGCACTTTCAGCTATGCTTCGGGGCCAGTGGGCGCCGATAACGCGCTTTGCGACGGGTTGGGATGCACCACCAGCTCAACCGGGGCGACTGCCGGGACTCCGGTTCCGTACGTCACCGGCTACGCGGCCGTGATGCCCTTCTTTGGCGGTCCCAAGAACACTATTTCCGGGCCGGGCAACTGGAGGCTGAACGCGTCGCTGTTCAAGGACTTCAGGACCTTCCACGAACAGTACCTGGAGTTCCGCGCCGACGCCTTCAACGTGCTGAACCACCCGAGCTTCGGCAACCCCAGCATGGGCACGGATATCGGCGCCAACACAGTTCAGCTCACCGGCACAAGCACCAACCAGAACCTGACCATCGATGCACGCTTCTTCCAGATTTCAGGGAAGTACGTGTTCTAGAGTGGCCTCAGTTAGATGTATGAAGCGCAATTTCGAGGCCGCTCTTCCAGTGGAGAGCGGCCTTGCTTTATCCGGTAGGATCAACCAAGAATAGGAAAACAGTGGACCGAAGAACATTTACCAAGATTGCTGGGTTCGCCGGGATGAATTTGCTCGCCGGCCCCATGAAGGCGCTGCACGCGCAGGATGAGAATCACCAGGCCGCTTCCGAGGGACGCTACAGCCAATGGAGCGGTTATCTGGTGGGCGCTGCTTATTATCCGGAGTGGTGGCCGGCTGCGGAGTGGGAGACGGACTTCAGCCAGATGCAGGAGGTGGGCATTAATGCCACGCGGATGGGAGAGTTTGCGTGGGCGCTATTCGAGCCTGAGCCCGGCAAGTTTGACTTCGAGTGGATGGACCGGGCGATCGAGATCGGCAACCGTCATGGCGTGCGCGCCATTCTGGCCACGCCTACCGCCTCGGTTCCGCCGTGGCTTTATCAGCAGTATCCCGATGTGCTGAGCGGCAATCAAAATGGCCTGTACAACTATGGCGGGCGCAAGGGATACAACACCAACAGCCCGCACTACCTGGAGGCCTGCGTGCGCGTTGTGACTGCGCTGGCGGATCATTACGGGCATCATCCGGGCGTGATTGGATGGCAGCTCGATAACGAGCCGGGCTATCCGTTTCAGGAGTACGATCCGGTCTCAGAGAAGGCGTTTCAGGCGTGGCTGGAGAAGCGCTACGGCACCCTGGACGAGCTGAACAAGGTGTGGAACGGAGCGTTCTGGAGCAACAAGTACACCGAGTGGTCGCAGATACACCTTCCCATCAACTCCGCGGAGGGCGGCTGGCAGCCGGCAATCAGCCTGGATTACCGCAGGTTCTTCTCGGACTCGTTCCTCAATCATCTGCGTAGCCAGGCAAACATCCTGCACGCGAAGAGCGACAATCAGTTTCTGTTTACCAACTGGTCTGCTCCGACGTGGTCAGTGGATGTGTTCACCGCGGCATCGGAGTTTCTGGATGCGACGGCCTGGGATAACTACGTGAGCGCGCCGGGATTGAGCCACTTTGAGCGCCAGTATATTGCCGGGTTTCTGAGCGATTTTAGCCGCTGCGCCGGTCCGCACCAGCGCTTCCTGTGTGCGGAGCAGAACGCCTATGTTCCGCCGAATGCCGATCCCGAGGGGCTGCGCATGCAGGCGTATTCCGACCTGGCGCACGGCAGCCACGGGCAGCTTTACTTTGAGTGGCGCCGGCCGGTGGCGGGGAATGAGGAGCATCGGCCGTCGTTTATCAAGGGATTCGACGGCAAGATCAACCCCGATAAGGCCGTGCTTCAGCAGATTTGCAAGGAAATGGCGCGGGTGGGGCCGAAGCTGGCCAGCGCGACCACGACTTCAGATATCGCGCTGCTCTACAATTTCCCGAATGAGTGGGCGCAGGGCATGGGTGGCATCGGAGATCGCGAAGCGCGCTATAGCGCCGAGACGCAGGCTTACTACAACGGCCTGAAGGTTCTCGGGCGCAATCACGACATAGTTCCGGTGACGGCAGATCTTTCTGGCTACAAGCTGGTGGTGGCATCGAACCTGCGGCTCATCGACGACGCGACAATCGAGAGGCTGAAGAGCTACGTGGCCGGCGGCGGAACGTTGCTGCTCAACTATCGCGCCGCAACGCAGAACATGGACAACAGCATGCGGCGCACGCTTTCTCCGGGGGCGTTCGCTGAAATTGCCGGCGTCCGTTCCGAGGCTGCACTCGATCTGTCCGAGTACAGTCCGGGGAGCGGCGTATTTAACGAGCAGGACCAGCTTGGCATTCGCTTTGCCGGCAGCGAGGCGGTGTATAAGCCGCGCACGATCCTCGAATCTCTTGATCTGGATGGAGCCGAGGTGATTGCCACCATCGTGGGAGGACGCATGGAAGGGCGCCCCGCGGTCACTCGCCATCGCAGCGGCAAGGGGTGGGTGTTCTACTCCGGCGTTGACAGCACAGACGGTCAGTTTTACGAGAGCGTGGCGCATGCCGTGGCGGAAACTATCGGGCTGAAGCCGATTGTTGCCGCACCGTACGGTGTGGAAGTGACCAGCAGAAGCGACGGCAAGACGAACTATGTGTTCCTGCTGAACATGACCGACACCGATCATGGGGAGATTGCGTTGCCGCAACCCATGGATGACGTGATTGGCGGGCGCTCAGGGCTTCAAACAATCGCACTGGGGCCGCTTGGAGTTGCGGTGCTTTCGTTTGAGGGCTGAGTGACGAAACGCTTGGGTGTTTGGCCTTTGTGGTCTCCCACCCTTTTCACGATGGAGCTGTGAAAAGGATGGGGCACCCACGAGTTTCTTTAGAGCCTGTAGCTACTGGTTTTAGCTGAACCGCTCGATTGCCATGGCTGTGGCTTCGCCGCCGCCAATGCACAGCGCGGCCATGCCGCGCCGCAGGCCGTACTTTTCCATGGCGGCCAGCAGCGTGACAAGGATCCGTGCTCCGGAAGCGCCGATGGGGTGTCCGAGTGCGCATGCACCGCCGTGGATATTCACCTTTTCGCGCGGCAAAGCAAGCTCTTTCATCGCCGCCATGGGCACCACGGCGAAGGCTTCGTTGATCTCGAAGAGTTCCACGGAGTCCAGATCCCAGCCGGTCTTCGCTTCAAGCCTTTTCAGGGCCCCGATTGGCGCCGTAGTAAAGAGATTCGGCGCTTGAGCAAACGTGGCGTGGCCGACGATCGCGGCCAGCGGCTTCACGCCCATGCGTTCGGCCTGCGAACGCCGCATTAGCACCAGGGCCGCGGCGCCGTCTGCAATCGAGCTGGAGTTGGCCGCCGTGACTGTGCCACCTTCGCGAAAGGCGGGCTTCAGCGAGGGGATTTTCTCGACATTGGCTTTGAGCGGCTGCTCGTCGCGCGTGACTTCAACTTCGATCTTTCCCGACTTCACTGTGACGGGCACAATCTCCGCTGCAAAGCTGCCGGCAGTGATGGACTCCTGAGCGCGCACCAGCGAAGCCGCGGCGTAGGCATCCTGCTGCTCGCGTGTGAACGAGTAGCAGGACGCGCAATCCTCGGCGAAGGTGCCCATCAGGCGGCCCTTGTCGTAGGCATCTTCCAGGCCATCGAGGAACATGTGGTCGAGGACGCGGCCGTGGCCCATGCGATAGCCGGCGCGGGCGCGGTCCAGCAGGTACGGGGCGTTGGTCATGCTCTCCATGCCGCCTGCCACGGCAACTTTCGCGCTGCCGACCAGAAGCAAATCGTGCGCCAGCATGGCAGCTTTCATTCCGGAACCGCACATTTTATTCAAGGTCGTGGCACCGGCGGAGAGCTCGAGCCCTGCTCCCAAGGCGGCCTGGCGCGCGGGTGCCTGGCCCTGACCGGCCGGCAGCACGCAGCCCATCAACACTTCTTCTACTGATTCGGAGGGGATGCCGGCGCGCGCTACGGCGGCACGAATGACTACCGCGCCCAGCTCAGGAGCGGACACAGCTTTCAGGTCGCCCTGAAACGCGCCCATCGGCGTTCGCGCCGCGCCTACAATCACGATTGGGTCATCCATCGGCATAAGTTCCTGCGCAATCCTTCTTCCTTATTGGATGTTGGAACGGACGATGCGTTTCAGGGGCGCTTCCGGGCGCCCGATTTATCGCGCAGCCATGCGGAGGGCGCCGTCGAGACGGATGGTTTCGCCATTGAGCATGTTGTTTTCGCAGATGTGTTTGACCAGCGCGGCGTATTCCGCCGGCTTGCCCAGGCGCTGCGGGAAGGGAACGCTTTTGCCCAGCGCCTCCTGCACCTCCGGCGAGAAGCCGGCCATCATGGGGGTTTCAAAGATTCCGGGTGCGATGGTCACCACGCGAATGCCGTACCGCGCCAGCTCGCGGGCGATGGGCAGTGTCATGGCCACTACGCCGCCCTTCGAGGCTGCATAGGCGGCCTGCCCGATCTGTCCCTCGAACGCGGCGGCGGAGGCGGTGTTGACAATGACGCCGCGCTCGCCGTCCTCGAGCGGGTTTTCGCGCGCTATGGCCTCAGCGGCAAGGCGAATCATATTGAAGGTGCCGATGAGATTGATATTCACGACGCGGGTAAAGATCTCGAGGCGGTGCGGGCCTTCGCGCCCCAACACCTTTTCTGCGGGCGCAATTCCGGCGCAGTTCACCAGCCCATGCAGATGGCCGAAGGTTGCCAGTGCGGTGTCCACAGCACCCTTGGCGTCGGACTCTTTCGTCACATCGGATGCGAGAAAGACTGCCGAGGCGCCGAGCTCCTCAGAGAACCACGCGCCCGCATCGCGGTTCACATCCACACCGACCACGGAGCCGCCCTCGCGTGCGATCATCCGCGCTACCTCGGCACCTAGTCCCGAGGCCGCGCCGGTCACCAGAAAGACGTGATCCCCAATCTGCATGGCGATCTCCTTTGCGTAGCGTCAGGCCGGTCCCAAAGGCCGCATTCGGGCTAAAGCAAAACTATGTGAAAACGGGGAAACTCGTGAGGACGACCCCAAAACCATCTGTCATAATACTCTAGTCTCGCGACGGCGTGGAGATCGTTGCATATCGCGCTCTCGCGGGGTCAGGAATCAAACAGGTTGCGGAGAAACCCTGGGGTCGAGGCGATAGGCGAAGCAAAATTCCGCAGGGGCTAAAGCCCTCATTGATCTTGCTGGCGTTGTTGGCCCGACTAAAGTCGTGCCCTTGTTACAAAGCTGCCTCACGGAGAGTTATTCCACAACCTGTGAAGGCCATCCAGCCTGGAGATGCGCGTGCCCTCTCACTCCGCGAACCGCCCGATTACAGAACTGAACGAAGACGAAATTCTGTTTCGCGACACGGTGCGGCAGTTTGCCGAAAAAGAGATCGCGCCGCTGGTGCGCCGCATGGACGAAGAGCAGCACTTCGATCCGGTGCTCATACGACGACTCTTTGAACTTGGCCTGATGGGCATCGAGATCCCGGAGCAGTATGGCGGCAGCGGGGGCACATTCTTTGATGCCATGCTGGCGGTGGAGACCATCTCGGCGGTTGATCCGGCGGTGGGCGTTCTGGTGGACGTGCAGAACACTTTGGTTATCAACGCGCTGCTGCGCTGGGCAAGCGAAGAGCAGAGGCAGCGCTACCTGCCTCGCCTGGCAACCGAGATGGCGGGAGCGTACGCACTGAGTGAGGCGGGTTCGGGCTCCGATGCCTTCGCGCTGCAAACGCGCGCGGAAAGACGGGGCGACGAATACCTGCTCAACGGCCGCAAGCTGTGGATCACGAATTCGAATGAAGCCGGACTGTTCATCGTCTTTGCCACCGTCGATCCTGCGGCCGGGTACAAGGGAATCACGGCCTTCCTGGTGGAAAAGGGAACGCCCGGATTCACTGTGGGCCGCAAGGAAGACAAGCTTGGCATCCGCGCCAGCAGCACCTGCGAGCTTATCTTCGACGGATGTGTGGTTTCTGCGGCGCAGGTGCTGGGCGAAATGGGCAAAGGCTACAAGATCGCCATCGAAACACTGAACGAAGGGCGCATCGGCATTGGCGGCCAGATGCTGGGTCTGGCTGAGGGCGCGTGGGCGCACGCCGCAGCCTATGCCAAAGAGCGCAAGCAATTCGGCAAGCCGTTGGTGGAATTTCAGGCCATGCAGTTTCAACTTGCGGAGATGGCTACGGATATCGAGGCCGCGCGCCTGCTGGTTTACAACGCGGCGCGATTGAAGGACGCGAAGCTGCCTTACCGCAAAGAGGCGGCGATGTGCAAATACTTTGCCTCGCAGGTGGCCGAGCGCGTAGCAAGCCTGGCAGTTGAGGTTTTGGGCGGCGCTGGTTTCGTGCGGGATTACCCGGTGGAGAAGCTGTATCGCGACGCGAAGATCGGAAAGATTTACGAAGGCACGTCGTTCATGCAGCTCTCGGTGATTGCGAAACTCACGCTGGGTGTTGGATGAGAGGCCCGGAAAACGGCGCGAAACTTGCTGCAGGTAAGGTCGTAGCCAGTAGCCTGTAGCCTGTAGCTTTTAGCCAGTAGCCTGTAGCTTGTGAATGGAGCTACGGGCTACCGGCTACAGGCCCTCAGGGGCTAAAGTCCACGTTTTTTATGCGGCGTCTGCGGCACGGCTGAAGCCGTGCCCTGTTACAAAGCCGAACAGCGCAGAGTTTTTTTCCGCAGCCGACGGTCGGGTTGCGAATTATGAGTGTGACAGATGAAAGCTCCAGTCCATCAACCGCGCGGATTGAATAAGCTTTATGCCAACGCAGAAGCGGCTCTCGAAGGCATTGTCCGCGACGGGATGTTGCTGGCCATCGGCGGATTTGGCCTGTGCGGAATTCCCGAAGTGCTTATCGGTGCGCTGCGCGATACGGGGGTTCGCGATCTCACCATCGCCAGCAACAATGCAGGCGTGGATGGCTGGGGCCTGGGGCTGTTGCTCGAAACCAGGCAGATCAAAAAAATGATCTCCAGTTACGTGGGCGAAAATGCCGAATTCGAGCGGCAGTTTCTGAGCGGGGAACTGGAAGTGGAGTTCTGCCCGCAGGGCACGCTGGCCGAGCGCATGCGCGCAGGCGGCGCGGGGATTCCTGGTTTTTACACGCGCACAGGCATTGGCACGGTGATCGCAGAAGGCAAGGAGCACAAGGAATTCGACGGCGTTCCTTACGTACTTGAGCGCGGCATTCAGGCAGATGTGGCGCTGGTGAAGGCGTGGAAAGCCGACCTGCACGGCAACTTGATCTATCGCCGCACCGCACGCAACTTCAATCCCAACGCGGCTAGCTGTGGCAAGATTACGATTGCCGAGGCGGAGATCATTGTGGAGCCGGGCGAACTCGACCCTGATGCGATTCACACACCCGGCATCTTCGTGCATCGGCTCGTACCCAATCCGCATCCGGAAAAGCGCATTGAGAAACGTACGACGAGGCTCGGCTAGGACTGTGATCTCATTATTTGGTCTTCGTGACGCGGCCAGTGCGGGTCCGGAGACCCGCACCACAGCCGGTCTGGAGACCGGCGCTACATCGCAAACCGAACTGAAAGCTGAGAACTGAGAACTGCTTTTATGGCATGGACCCGGCAACAGATGGCTGCGCGCGCTGCACGTGAATTGCACGACGGCTTCTACGTCAATCTGGGCATCGGCATTCCGACGCTCGTGGCCAACTACATTCCGGCGGGCGTGACGGTCTCACTGCAATCGGAGAACGGACTGCTGGGCATGGGGCCGTATCCGCGCGACGGGGAGGTCGACCCCGACCTTATCAACGCGGGAAAAGAAACCGTTACCTTCGTGCCCGGGGCGTCGATTTTTTCTAGTGCCGATTCGTTTGCCATGATCCGCGGGGGCCACATCGACCTTGCGATTCTCGGTGCCATGCAGGTTTCTGAGCGCGGTGATCTGGCCAACTGGATGATTCCCGGCAAGCGGGTAAAGGGCATGGGCGGCGCGATGGACCTGGTGTCTGGTGTGCGCCGCATTGTGGTACTGATGGAGCACACCACTCCCGACGGCGGCGCCAAGCTGCTGCGCGAATGTACGCTGCCGCTCACCGGAGCGGGCGTGGTGCACCGGGTGATTACCGAATTGTGTGTCGTGGATGTTACGCCGGGGGGATTTGAAGTTGTGGAACTTGCGGACGGAGTGACGCGCGAGATGGTGGAACAGCGCACGGGAACTCCAGTTCGGTTCCGATGATGCTGGGCGGGATGGAATCTTTATAAAAAGCTATCGATATCCCACCTTAGGCGCAAAAGCGCGCCGAAGGTGGGGCACCCGGGCCCGCAGGTCGACACCGGGACCGCAGGTCGGCACCCGGCACCCGGACGGAAACCTAAGACGTAAAATTTTGTTCACTTACCCCAGACGGCTTTGCGCTTTTCGAGAAACGCTGCGACGCCTTCGCGGAAATCTGCTGTATCGCGTGATTGTGTGTTGGCTTCGAGGGCGGCTTCAATGGCTGCATCGAGCCAGGGCTCATTCTGCACGGCCATGAGCCGCTTGGTGGCGGCAAGCGATTGCGGGCTGTTGGCCAGCAGCGTCTCGGCCAGCAACTGAACGGCAAGCGCAAGCTGTTCGTGTGGCACAACCTCATTCACGAGACCTATGCGATGCGCTTCTTCCGCGCTGAGAATACGCCCTGTGAGCAGCAGATCGCGTGTGTGCTTGCCGCCGATTTGCAAAGCCAGAAATGCGGAAACCAGCGCGGGTACAAATCCGATGCGCACTTCAGTGAATCCGAATTTGGCCTCGCGCGTGGCCAGCGTGAAATCGCAAACGATGGCCAGGCCCGCGCCGCCGGCGATGGCCGGTCCATGCACTGCGGCGATGGTGGGGATGGGCAACTCGTAGAGCGCGAGGAACAGTCGCGCGATACGTTCCGCGTCGGCGCGATACTCAAGCGCTGTCTTGTCGTTCATCTCCCGGAGTACCGAGATATCGAGCCCGGAGCAAAACGCGTCGTTGGCTCCGCACAATACCAGCACGCGGGCCGCGCTTGTGGCCGTATCTTCGAGCGCGGAGATGAGCTCCATTTGCATCTCCGGCGTCATGGCGTTACGCCGCTCCGGCCGACGCAGTGTAATGGTGCGGATGGAACCGTGATCGGAAACTGCAATGGTCGTATAGTCCAAGTCGCGCTTCCCTTTTCCCGCCGGATCGCCGGTAGAGCAGCATTCCCGCGAACATTTTGCGCTAAAGCGCGGGCGCTCCGCAACTTTGCGCAATTTCGGCGCTGGCCTGGAGCAGATCGTCGAGCGATCGAAGGGGTGGCAATGCGGCGCCGCATTCCGCCAGGGTCGCGATCAGAATCTCCGTGGGCAGATTGCCCACCAGCGCGTCCTGTGCGAACGGACAGCCGCCCAATCCACCGATTGCCGCATCAAAACGGCGACAGCCTGCATCGTATGCCGCACGCACTCGAACTGCGGCATCCTCGCGCCGCGCGTGGAGATGAACGCCGATCTCGATTCCCTTATGCGCGGCCCGCGCGGCACCAACAGTCTCCGCAACCTGCTGCGGCGCGGCCAGTCCAACGGTGTCGGCGAGAGAAATTTGACGCACACCCGCATCGATGAGGCGGGCGCACGCATCTACCACTGCGCTGATGCTCCACGGATCGCCATAGGGATTGCCGAAAGCCATGGAGATATACGCAACCGCGTCGAGGCCGGCCTGGTGCGCGTGCGCGGCGATTGTGGTCACCGTTGCCAAGGACTCTTCCGGCGTCTGATGCTGATTGCGGCGCAGAAACTCGCCCGAAATCGAATACGGAAATCCCAGCGTGCGGACGGCGCCGGAGGCGATGGCGCGCTCCGCGCCCTTGTCATTGACGACGATGCCGATGATTTCAACGTCGGGCGGGGGCTGCAGAATTTCGAGCACGCGCTCGGAATCGGCCATCTGCGGTACGGCTTTGGGCGAGACGAAGCTGACGGCGTCGATGTGCGTGAAACCGGCCTCGATGAGGCTGCGCAGATAGGCGGCCTTGGTCTCCGCCGGGATCTGCGTTTGCAGGCCTTGCCAAGCGTCGCGCGGGCACTCGATGATTTTGACGGATTCGGTCATAAGCCAGAAAAATCCCGTAGCCAGTAGCGAAAAAGCCAGTAGCTGGTAGCTAACCCGCAAGCTACGGGCTGCGAGCATGCTACCGGCTCACCCCCTCGACGGGTACACTTTCAGAATTTCTCTTGCGATTACCATGCGCTGAATTTCGCTGGTACCCTCACCGATAGTGCACAGCTTCACGTCGCGATAATACTTCTCCGCCGGGTAATCCTTGATGAAGCCGTAACCGCCGAACAACTGGACCGCCTCGTCGCAGATGCGCACGGCAACTTCGCTGGCGAACAGCTTAGCCATTGATGATTCGCGGGTTACTTTGCGTCCGGCATCTTTGAGCACGGCAGCCCGTTGCGTGAGCAGGCGTGCGGCGTCCAATTCCGTGGCCATGTCGGCCAGTTTCCACTGGATGCCCTGGAACTCGGCGATGGCCTTGCCGAATTGCCGCCGCTCCTTGACGTATTTGAGCGCCGCATCCAGCGCGCCGCGTCCGATTCCCAGCGCCAGTGCCGCAATCGAGATTCTGCCGCCGTCGAGCACGCGCATGGCATCGACGAATCCCTCACCCTCGTTGCCGAGCAGGTTCTCCGCAGGGATTTCGCAATCTTCGAAGATCAGCTCGCTGGTGTCGCTGGCGCGCAGGCCCAGCTTGTTCTCCTTTTTGCCAGGCCGGAATCCTTTCGTTCCCTTCTCGACGACGAAGGCCGATAGGCCATGGGTGCCTTTGCTCTTGTCGGTTACCGCGATCACTACGGCAACGTCGGCGTAGTGGCCATTGGTGATGAAGGTCTTGTTGCCGTTGAGTATGTAGCGGTCGCCTTTTCTCACCGCGGTGGTGCGCGCGTTGCTTGCATCGGAGCCTGAGCCGGGCTCGGTCAATCCCCACGCGGCCAGCCACTCGCCGCTTGCGAGCAGAGGAATGTACTTGCGCTTCTGCGTTTCATTGCCCGCAAGGAAAATGTGATTGGTACCCAGAGAATTGTGCGCTGCGACGATTATGCCGAGAGAGCCGTCGACTGCGGATAGCTCTTCAATCGCCAGCACGTAGTCCACGTAGCCGAGGCCGGCGCCGCCGTACTCGGGCGGAAAAATCACGCCTAGGAGACCCATTTTGCCCAATTGCTTTACGGCGGCCATAGGGAACTCGGAAGCCTCGTCCCACTTCATCACGTTGGGCGCGACCTCGCGGGCCGCGAAGGCACGAATCTCGCGCCTGAGCTGCTCCTGCTCTTCGCTTAATACAAATGGGTATAGGCTTTGTTGCTGTTCTAACTCGATGGCCATTTCAGGCTCCTTGAAGGGGAATTGAACTTCCGGCCCGTCCAGGTAAGATGCTGCGTCTTGTAGCGCCGGATTCCGGTCCGGCTGTCGCGAGGGATTCCAGTCCCGCACATCCCTCTGGCGGCGAGGACGCCGCCAGTACAGCCGGTCTGGAGACCGGCGCTACGACTACGTCTGCAGGACACCGGGGTTGAATGCTGGCACCTCCGGATTGAGCGCGCAGGCTTCAAGAGCCTGAATCAGTGCGTCCCGCGTCTTCGCTGGATCGATGATGGCGTCGATCCACAGCCGCGCGGCGCCATAGCGGGGATCGGCCTGCGCATCGTAGCCGGCGCGAATTTCCTCATGAATAGCTGACTTCTCCGCTTCCGACAGCTTTTTGCCGTCGCGCTCCAGCTGCTTTGCGCGCACCTCAGACAGCGTGGCAGCAGCCGACGCGCCGCTCATCACCGCGTAGCGCGCTGTAGGCCAGGCGAACAGGAAGCGCGGATCGTAAGCCTTGCCGCACATGGCGTAATGGCCGGCGCCAAAGCTGCCGCCGACGATCACCGTTATCTTCGGCACTACGCTGGTGCTGACGGCCGAAACCATCTTGGCGCCGGCGCGAATGATTCCCGACCACTCTGCGTCCTTGCCTACCATGAAGCCGTTGACGTCGTGCAGGAAAATCAGCGGGATGAGGTTCTGATTGCAGTCCATGATGAAGCGGGCGGCTTTCTGCGCGCCCTCGGTATAGATGACGCCGCCGACTTCGATCTTCATGGCGCCGGCGGACGGGCCCATCGCCACCGTGTCGCGCTGGTTCGTCTTCTGGTTGGCGACGATGCCCACGGCATGGCCGCCGATCCACGCATAGCCGCAGAGCACCGTGCGCCCGAACTCCTGCTTGTATTCGTCGAACTCGCTGCGATCGACGATGCGGGCGATCACCTCGCGCATATCATAGACATTGCTCGCGCCGGGCGCGGGATTCATGAGGCTGTACATATCTTCGGCTGGAAATTTCGGTGCATCTTGTGCGGGGTCGAATTCGCGACGGCGAAAGACTTCCGATTTTGAGGGCCGCTCGCCGATCTTCTCCACGAGCGAACGCAAGCGCGCCAGGCACAGGTGATCGTTCGGCTCCTTGAAGTCGACGGTGCCGGAAATCTCCGCGTGCATGGCCGCGCCGCCCAGCTCTTCCGCGCCAGTCTTCTGCCCGATGGCGGCCTGTACCAGCGATGGGCCGGCGAGAAACAAGCCCGAGCCCTCGGTCATGAGCACCGTGTCGGTCATGACGGGCAGATATGCGCCGCCGGCCACGCACATGCCCATGATGGCGGTGATCTGGGGAATGCCCATGGCGCTCATCACGGCGTTGTTGCGGAAGATGCGGCCGAAGTCGTCGGTGTCGGGAAAGACATCTTCCTGCAGAGGAAGAAAGACGCCCGCGGAGTCGACCAGGTAGAGCGTGGGAATGCGGTTTTCCATGGCGATGGTCTGCGCGCGCAGAACCTTTTTCGCCGTCATGGGGAAGAACGCGCCGGCTTTGACGGTTGCGTCGTTGGCCACGATCATGCACAGGCGGCCGCTCACGCGTCCAAGGCCGGTGACCACGCCGGCGCTGGGCGCGCCGCCGTATTCGGTGTACATGCCGTGCGCAGCCCACAGGCCTAACTCGAAGAGCTCGGTTCCTTCGTCGAGCAGCAGCTTGAGCCGCTCGCGCACGGTGAGGCGGCCCTTGGCGTGTTGCGCCTCAGAAGCCTTGGCGCCGCCGCCTTGGCGCATGATTTGCTCCTGGTGTTGCAGCTCCGCCATCAGGTGCAGCAGCGCTTCGCGATTGCACTTTGCGCGCGCTGCATCGACGTCCAGCGCGGACCCCACTTCGTTGTCGAGTTTCACCGCTTGCGTCATTTCACTGTTCACCGTTGTTCGTGATCACTGTACCTGTGCAGGTTCCGAATCCGATGCGCGGCAAACCTTGCTTTGCCGCATAGGCGCGAAAAGTAACCGTATCGCCGTCTTCGAGAAAGCGGCGCGTCTCACCGTTGGGGAGCCGAACCGCTTCCGAGCCCGATTGCTTTTCGAGCAGGCAGCCCTCCGAGCCAGCTTCCGCGCCAGAGATGGTCCCCGTTGCCAGCAGATCGCCAGGGCGCAGGTTGCAACCGTTGCTGGCATGATGCGTGACAAGTTGGTCGATTGTCCAATAAAGCTCGCGCAGATTACCCCGGCTGAGCAACATCGGCGCGGCTCCCGCTTCCCTCATTTGATTTGACTCAAGATACACCTCGAGCGTTACATCGACGGCTGCGTGTTCTGTTGAAGGCGATGAGAGATAGGGCAGCGGCGCGGGATCGCTGGCCGGCCGGGGGGCGGCGGGAACGCGATAGGGAGCCAGCGCGTCGAGGGAAACGACCCAAGGCGAAATCGTGGTGGCAAAGTTTTTTGCCAGGAACGGGCCGAGCGGCTGGTACTCCCATGACTGCATGTCGCGCGCGGACCAGTCGTTCATCAGGCACAGACCGAATATGTGCTGCCCGGCTTCGGCAATGGGGATGCTGCGGCTGAGCTGGTTCCCCTGGCCGATGAAGATGCCGATTTCCAGTTCGTAATCGAGCGCGCACGTGGGGCCGAAGACTGGGTCGGCATCTGGAGTTTTTATCTGGCCGTGGGGACGGCGAATTTCGGTTCCGGAGACGACAATCGAGGAGGCGCGGCCATGATAGCCGATCGGCACATATTTATAGTTGGGCAGCAGGGGATTGTCGGGACGAAAGCGCTTGCCCACCCGGGTGGCGTGATGAATTGAAGCGTAGAAGTCGGTGTAATCGCCAATGACGGCCGGAAGCTGCATCTCGGCTTCATTCATGGGAACCAGCAGCGGTTCGACGCGGTTTTTGGTCTCGCTGGTAGCTTGCTCATCGAGAAGCGATGCGATGCGAAAGCGAAGATTCGACCATGCCGGCGCGCCGAGCGCCATCAGTGCATTGAGTGACGGCGCCCCGCAGGCTTCAATGGATTCCCCTGCGACCCCGCACAGGGCGCCATGGTCGGCGCAGGCGCGCAGATCGAGAATGCGATCGCCGATGGCAACGCCGATGCGGGTCCGGCCTGCATGTCGGAAGACCCCGTAAGGCAAATTGGCGAGAGGAAAATCGGATTGCGGATCGTTCGCCGCAACCACCCAGCTTCGCCCCGCGGTTTGCGACAGACCCGCCGTATTGGGCTTCAGAGCCATCGCAGCGCCTCCAAGTTGCGGATTGGCTCGTCAAACGAGCACGAGCCGAAGCCGGCAAAGAACTGTTGCCGCACTTCGCGCAACTCGTCGGCGCTCCAGCCATTCTCCTCCCAGGCGATGGCTTCAGGCGTGATCCGCCAGGCGCCGGGCCATTCTTCCTCGAGCACCAGTTGCGCCTCCCTGGCGTCACCGCCGAAGTAAAGCAACGCTGCGGCGCTGGCCAGATTGACAAAGCCGTGCATTACGGCTGTGGGGCTACCGTTGGCATAGGTTAATGGATGGCGACCGCGGATCGGATGGTGCAGGCCTGCTGTGGCTTTGAAGATGAGGCGGCGCGCGGAAATCTCAGAGAGCATTTGCGCCAGCGCCGGCGTGGACGGAAACGCTTCAGCGGATGTGCCGCCGGTACGGATCTTGACGTGCGCGCCAGCAGTGGCCACAGCATCGAGAGCCGCTGCGGCCGCGTCGATGGGCACTTCAAAGTAGGCCGTCACGCCGGCTGGAATGCGCATGGCGATTCGGCCGATCTCTGCGGCTGCTGCGTCTTTGACCTCGATGGACTCGATCACGAAGCCCTTGTCGACGAGCCTACGCAGGTCATCCCAGTCTGCGTCAGGAGAAGCGAGCACGCTCAGCCGCAAACCGCGCACGTAGTCGCCGGCGGCGTCCCAAAGATACGGAAAGCGGTCGAGATCGATGATGAATCGGCCGAGCGCTCGCGCGTGGGTGCTGTGCCCGTATTCGAGATACTTTCGCGCGGCGGTATGCATGTCGAGCGAGGCGGGAGGATACAGACCCGCGTAGTCAATCAACCCGGAGAGCAGGGATTCGATCGCTGTCATCCGTTCCTGGACCTCGTAACGGCCTCCGGCCGGGTCTCCGCGACTGCTTGCGGTGCGAAGCGCTTCTTCAATCCCTGCCAGCATTCGAAGTACTCGTGCTGCAGGATGCGCGTGTTCATGGCGAATTCGGTTGGGCGCACGACCAGCTGGGTCTCGAACATGAAGGCCAGCGTGTTGTCGAGATAGACGGGCTTGAGCTCTGCGTGACTGGCGCGCTCGAATGTTTCGGCATCCGGTCCGTGGCCGGCCATGCAGTTGTGCAGGCTGGCGCCGCCCGGGACGAAGCCCTCGGCCTTGGCGTCGTAGGCGCCGAAGACCAGGCCCATGAACTCGTTCATCAGGTTGCGATGGAACCAGGGTGGCCGGAAGCTGTGTTCGGCTACCAGCCAGCGCGGCGGAAAGATTGCGAAGTCGCAGTTGGCGGTGCCCGGAACCGCGGAGGGCGCGCTGAGCACCGTGTAGATCGATGGATCGGGGTGATCGAACGAAACCGTGTTGATGCAGTTGAAGCGGGCCAGGTCATATTTGCAGGGCGCGTAATTGCCGTGCCACGCCACCACATCGAGCGGGGAGTGATCGATGGCCGCCTGCCACAAGCGGCCCATGAATTTGGTGACGATGCGGAAATCGCCCTCGCGATCTTCAAAGGCTGCGACCGGTGCCAGGAAGTCGCGCGGATTGGCGAGGCCGTTGGCGCCGATGGGGCCGAGTTCCGGCAGGCGGAAGGTGAGTCCGTAGTTTTCGCAGATGTAGCCGCGTGCCCGCGGGCAGCCGCGCGCCTGGGGGTCGAGCAGGACCACCCGGAATTTCACGCCTCGAGGGATGATGCAGATCTCCCCAGGTGCGGCCTCAAGGATTCCCAACTCGGTGTGGAGACGCAGCGTGCCCAGCTGCGGGATGATGAGCATCTCGCCATCGGCATCGGCGAAGAAGCGATCGTCCATTGAGGCGTTGGCGGCGTAGAGATGGATGGCTACCCCGGTCTGCATGGCGGGATCGCCGTTGCCGGCCAGGGTGACGATTCCGCTGAGGAAATCTGTTTGCTCGTCGGGGAGCGGCAGCGGGTCCCAGCGGAGCTGATTAGGCGTGGGAGGCGTTTCGTTGAAAGGGCCGCTGCGGATCAGGCCCATGGGCATCGCTTCGTAAGGGCGGTGGGTGACCGACGGCCGAATGCGATAGGTCCAGGTGCGGCGGTTGACAGCGCGCGGCGCCGTGAAGGGTGTGCCGCTGAACTGTTCGGTGTAAAGGCCAAGCGGGTGATCCTGCGGGGCGTTTTGACCAACGGGCAGCGCGCCGGGAATGGCTTCGGTGGCGAATTCGTTGGCGAAGCCGGATTGGTACGTGATTTCTGTCTTCATGCAATGCCTCGGACGGTGTGGTGCTTGAAAGGGAACCACAAATCCTGAAAAGCAACCGCAGATCCTTCGCTCCGCTCAGGATGACAATCGTGTTGATGGAGAGGCGACCTACAAGTTTCCGCGCGCCTGCTGCTCGCGCTCGATGGCTTCGAAGAGTGCCTTGAAGTTTCCCTTGCCAAAGCTGCGGCTGCCCTTGCGCTGAATGATCTCGAAAAACAGCGTGGGCCGGTCTTCGACGGGGCGGGTGAAGATCTGCAGCATGTAGCCTTCGTCGTCGCGATCGACCAGGATGCCAAGCTCCTCAAGCTCACTGACCGGCTCGTCGATTTTCCCGACGCGGCCCTGCAATTCGGTGTAATACGAATGCGGGACGCGCAGGAACTCTACGCCCTGGTTGTGCAGCTTGTTCACCGTGTGCAGAATGTCGTTGGTCGCCAGGGCGATGTGCTGTACGCCGGGGCCGGGATAAAAGTCGAGATACTCTTCCACCTGCGATTTCTTTTTGCCCTCGGCGGGCTCGTTGATGGGGAACTTCACATAGCCGTTGCCGTTGGCCATTACCTTCGACATGAGAGCCGAATATTCCGTCGAAATATCCTTGTCGTCGAAGTGCTGATAGAGCGAGAAGCCCATGACGTGGGCGTAGAAGTCGACCCACTTGTTCATTTCGTTCCAGCCCACGTTACCCACCATGTGGTCGACGTGCAAAAGGCCGGTGGGGCGCGCTACCGGGTCAGATTCCACAGCGCGGAAGCCGGGCAGGAAGGGGCCCTGGTAATCGCCGCGCTCGACGAATGTGTGAATGGTATCGCCGTAGGCGCGAATGCTGGAAAGGACTGCACGGCCGTGCTCGTCCTTCAGTTCGTATGGCTCGGCTGCGCTGATGGCGCCGCGTTTGGTCGTCTCCTGCCAGGCGCTGCGCGCATCGTCAACCCAGAGCGCGAGCACGCGAACGCCGTCACCGTGCTTGTGAATGTGCTGGGCGATGGGATGGGCGACGGGATCATCGGGGCGCAGCGGGGTGGTGAGGACAAAGCGGATTTTGCCTTGCTGGACGACGTAGGAAGCACGGTCGCGCCGGCCGGTCTCCGGGCCGGCGTAGGCCACCAGCGACATGCCGAATGCGGTGCGGTAGAAGTAGGCCGCCTGGCGGGCGTTGCCCACATAAAACTCCACGTGGTCAGTGCCGCGCAGGGGAAGAAAATCCTTTTCGGCTTTGGCATCGGCGACGGCTTGCGCCGCGGATGCGGTTTGCGGGGAAGTCATAGGATCGGTTCCTGTTCTGCCGGGCTGCCGGTTCGGGCGAGCGGGAAGCGCGTTCCCGGCTAGGCAATAGCATAGGCCCGGGGAGAATTCGATAAAATGCGAGTCGGCCGAAAAAGCAGGTATCCCGGATTAACGAAATTAAGCATAATATTGCTGTTGCTTAACGATTGAAGGCTTATGACCCACCGTACAGCGCCGAATGTCATGGAACTCGATGCCATCGCCTGGAAAATCCTCGAATCGCTGCAGCTTAACGCTCGCATCTCGTTCGCGGAGCTTGGGCGCAAGGTGGGACTCTCGACACCGGCCGTTGCCGAGCGCGTGCACCGGCTTGAGGAAGCGGGTGTCGTGACCGGGTATCATGCCTCGCTGAACCTGGCGCGGATTGGTCTTGCCATCCGCGTGCTGGTGCGGCTCACCATTCCCGGTGGAGACGTGCAGATGACACGGGCGCTGGCGGCGATGAAGGCAGTGCCGGAGATCAGCCGGTGCCACCGGATTACAGGGGCTGAGTCGTTTGTTATTGAGGCCGATGTGGTTTCGATTCGGCATCTGGAAGCGCTCATCGATCGGCTCACGGCATTGGGTGCGACTTCGACGTCGACTGTGCTTTCCTCGCCGGTTGAGCGGCGCGAGTATCATGCAGCACAGGTTGAGTCGTTTGGGAAATACCTGTAGAACGCGGCGATGGTGCGGGCGTGGACGCCCGCACGACAGCCGGTCTGGAGACCGGCGCTACGCCAGGTGCTACGGCTGTACTACGCCATGGCGGATTGCGTAGCGCACGACTCCGGCGGTTTCGTGGATGCCGAGCTTCTCCATAATGCGGCTGCGGTAGGTTTCTACAGTCTTTACGCTAATCTCCAGCAGCCCTGCGATTTCCTTGGTGGTTTTACTTTCGGCAATGAGTTGCAGCACCTGACGCTCGCGGGGGGTGAGCGGATCCTCGGGCAGCTCCGATTTGTTCTGATAGGCTTCAACCGCAGCCTGGGTCACCTCGGGGCTGAAGTAGCTGCCGCCGCGCGCGGTTTCGCGCACAGCGTGTACCAACTCCTCGGCGCTGCGGGTTTTCATGACAAAGCCACGGGTTCCTGCGCGCAGTCCCTCGAGGATGAACTGACGCTCAGTGTGCATCGTGAGCATGATGGTTTTGGTTGCGGGCGAGACGCGGCGAATCTCGCGGGCGGCGTCGATGCCGTTCAGGAAGGGCATTGAGAGGTCGAGAACAGCCACGTCGGGATGGAGTTTCTCGGCCCATTCCACAGCTTCGCGGCCGTTCGAGGCTTCCGCCACGACTTTGAATCCTTCGCGCTCCAAAATGGCGCGGAGGCCATCACGTACTACTGGATGGTCGTCGGCGAGGAGTATCTGAATCGGCATGATCCACCTGTTGCAAGGGGACAGTAATCTCCAGCTTCGTACCCTGCCCCTCCGCAGATTGGATGCGTAGTTTGCCCCCCAGGGCATTCATGCGTTCCCTGATGCCTTGCAAGCCCAGCCCGGGGAGGCCGGAATTGACCGCGCTGGCGGGGTCAAAGCCCACGCCGTTGTCGGCTACGTGGCAGCGGATCCAGTTGCCCCGCCTGCCGATCTGGATGCGAACGCGCGTGGCTTGGGCGTGGCGGCGCACGTTGGTAAGCGCTTCCTGAATCACACGGTAAAACGCAATGGCAAGTTTCGGCGGGAGCCGCCCGTTCAGGGAAGACTCGACGGTGATCTGCAATCCGGTGCGCTGACCGAAGTTCGCAGCCAGGAACTCAACGGCGGGAACCAGCCCCAAGTGATCGAGCATGGCGGGGCGGAGCTCGTGGGAGAGATCACGAATCCGCTCCTCTACCAATCCCAGCAGCGCTTTCACTGCGCTCATGCGGGCCTGTACCTCGCGAGGCATGTCGCGCGTAGCCTCGTCCAGGCTCAGGTGAACGGCAACCATCAACTGACCGGCGTCGTCGTGCAACGCCAGTGCGATGCGTTGCACCTCTTCTTCGAGCGTCTCATTCAGCTTGTGCAGGGCTGTATTGGCGTCGCCAATGGCGCGATGCGTCATTTCAAACGGCGACATGCTTTCAGCGAAGAACTGTGAGGACTTGTCAATGGCTTCGAGCGCCGCGTTGCGCGACGGGCTTTCGCGCAGCACGGCCGCCAAGGCATGATGGTAGCACTGCACCATCTGCAGTATGCCACCGCCGGCGGTCAGGGACTGGCGTCCCAGCTCATATGCTTCTTCGAGCGGAGCTTCGCCTCCACTCAGCAGGTACTCGCCGAGCGCACGCGTGTACTCGCGCTCAAAGTTGTTTTTTGGCGGAGCAGCATCCGTTCCGCCTATTGTGGCTTCCATTTCTTCACCGTGACGGTGGTTCCCTGTCTCGGTCTTGAGACGATCTCGAACTCATCCATAATGCGCCGAACGCCGGGCAATCCAAGGCCGAGCGTGCCCGCCGGGCCAATCCCTTCCTGCAGGGTTCCACGCACATCGCGAATGCGCGGGCCATTGTCCGTGGCCGTGATGACAATGCCAATGGCACCCAAGGTCTCATCGCTGCGCGCACTGATTTCACCAAGCTGAGCGTGGTGCACGATGTTGCGTCCCAGTTCCGAGACGGCACAGGCGATCAGGGTGCGATCCATGATAGGAAATTCCAGCGCTGTGGCCAATTCCCGCACTTTCCTGCGCGCCTCCAGAATGTCGTGATTTGAGCGGATCGCCACCCGGAAGCAGAGGTCCTGCGCCGTGGCTACCGGCGCGGGACGGTTGTGCCCCATTGGCCGTGTGTGCCGTACGGAACGCGGCAGTCCGCCCGGGCGTGTTTGCCCGAGGCCGGCACGTGCCTGCAGAGTACCCTGACCGTTTTCCCTAAGAAACTGATTCAAGATAGCATCAACTCGCAACCCCCGATCTGCACCGGGCATCGCGTCCCCTCTGATGAATTCGGCAAGATGTCGGTACACCCAATAGCCATGGCCCATGGGGGCCGCCCTTGTCCCCGCTCATCAGGTTAGATGCGGACAACGTCCATCTCGCCTTCCCGGATACAGGAAGATGGCCTTCCTCGAGGCGCAGCGAGTTTTCAAGACAACGAGGGATTTGGAATGAGATGAAAGAAACGTTGCGCGAGATGAAGGTGAATTGCGAGTCTAGCAGAGCTTGTCCGCCGGCGGCCAGCCGCCGCGGTCCATGGAGATGAGCTTTCCGCCGCTGTTGCGCGGAAATGCACAGATGCTCCTGCCCGCTCCAGGCGTCAGGGGACGGGGCGAGGCCAGTTCTCGCTGCGCCGAGGTGGTCTGTGGTCGCGAGGGAGCCGACTCTATCCCATAGGAGCGGATTTTGTAGTGCAAGCCACGCAGGCTGATGCGGAGCAGGCTGGCGGCATCCTGCCGATTCCCTCTGGTCTGCTCCAGCGCTTGCACAATGGCTGCCCGCTCGGCATCCTTCTTCAGGTCTTTTACCAGCGACTTGAGATCGCAACTGCCGGGCTTCTCAACCTGAAGACCGGCTTGGGATCGGCCGGGTCTCGAGAATGGATCGCTGGACCGGAAATCCAGCTGGCTTACGGTCAGCTTCTCATCGCCCAACACCAGGTAGCGCTTGACGAAGTTTTCCAGTTCGCGCACATTTCCCGGCCACGGATAGCTGGCGCAGGCTTCCAGAATGCGCCGCGTGATGGGAAGTCGCGGGCGTCCGTAGCTAGCTGCCCAGGTGGTCATGAAGTGATTGAGTAAGTGGGGAAGATCTTCGCGGCGATCGCGCAGCGGCGGCAGCTGGATGGTGAAAACGTTGAGCCGGTAGTAGAGGTCGGCGCGCAGGGTTCCGTTCTGCACTGCCTGGCGCACGTCTACATTGGTAGCCGCCAATACTCGCACGTCGGACTGAATGGTGCAGGCGCTGCCCAAACGCGAGAATTCGCCGTCCTGCAGCACGTGGAGCAGTTTGGCCTGCGGAGAAACCGGCATCTCGGCGATCTCGTCGAGCAGAATTGTGCCCTTGTGGCAGATCTCGAATTTGCCTGCGCGCGCCTGGCGCGCGCCGGTGAAGGCGCCCGCCTCGTGTCCAAACAACTCGCTTTCAAGAAGCTCGAGTGGCAGCGCGGCGCAGTTGACCTTGAGGAACTTCCGCGCCGAGCGGCTGGAGAGCTTGTGGATCATGCGGGCGATCACTTCCTTGCCGGTGCCGCTCTCGCCGAGCAGCAGCACAACCGCATCGATTCCCGCAACCTGTTCCACCTGGCGGCGAACTTCGCGCATGGCGGGGCTGGCGGCGACGAAGATGCGGCGACCGTCGAGACGCTCGATACCGTCTTCGCGGGGCTGGGTCTGAAACGTCTGTGGCTGCGCGGTGGCCGCCGCGGTAAACAGGCTGCCGGGCACAGCAAGCTTGTTTTTGAGTACGCCTCCCCAAAGGTTTTGCGGAGCAACATTGCCGGAATCCGCCATTTTGCGCGTCCTCCTCTGTTCAAAGCCGAAATCGGCTACCGTCCTCAGGCAGCTTAACCTTCTCTCAAAAAAATGCAATTCGGCTGAACCCTCATTCAGTCAAGGGAAAATGCTGTATTGAAAACATGGAGAGCTACCGGAAATTTTCTCAAGGACACTATGAGACTGCAGCGCCGGGGGACAGGTTGAGCGCGACTTTCCAGCCCTGTAGAGCAATTCAAATTGGACGATCTCAAGAGGAGATTTGCTGCCCATGTCTTGAATGAATTTGCGAGCCGCATTTTGAGCGCTGCCAACCCTCAGTGAATCAACGGCAAAGGTATGAAGTACAGGTCCAAGTCCAGGTCGTTGGCCTGTACCTTTGTTCACATCGATACTGGTCAGGAGAACCCTCGTGCATGTACAGCTTTTCTACTACAGTACAGTTGCGGATTATCCTGACAGGGAGGAGCATTGTCGATAACAGCCCTGATCACTTTGCCGCTCCGGATTATCTCGATGAGACATCGTCGACCGGAGCCTCCCCTGGCCAAGCGGCGCTCGATGCGGTCGAGGCTGATCCACGAAGGAGCACCACCGCATGAGAAGAAAATCTCTGGGAACGCATGCCGCTGCTGTGGCTGCAGCCTGTGTGCTGGCGATGAGCGCCTGTCAGCACGCGAGTCTGATGAACGCCAGCGCGGAATCGACCGGCAGCACCGCCGGCTCCTCCAACCCTGGTTCCGGATCTGACTCTGGTTCCAGCTCAAGTTCCGGCTCCAGCCCGAATTCTGGTACCGGCTCCAGTGCCGGCTCTGGCTCCGGCTCGAGTTCTGGCTCTGGTTCCACCACCGGCTCTGGTTCCAGCTCGGGTTCTGGTTCCTCGTCTGGTTCCGGTTCTGCTTCCGGCTCTGGCTCCAGTTCGGGCTCTGGTTCCAGCTCGGGTTCCGGTTCCGCATCTGGTTCTGGTTCCGACTCTGGCTCCGGATCTGGTTCGACAACTACGGCTACCAATGCGTATTACGTCTCCACCACGGGAAGCGACTCAAGCGGGAACGGTTCCAAGACAAGTCCCTGGGCCACCATTGCCTACGCATCCACGAAAGTTGGCGCCGGCGCCACGGTTTATGTGGCTGCGGGCGTCTACAAAGCGTCGTTCACTACCAATACTTCAGGCACTGCCTCTGCGTACATCACTTATGTTGCCAGCACCGCTAATTTCAGTGGCACCGTCAACTGCGCCCAAGTTGCCGCCAATCAAGGCGATCTGAGCAGCTGCGCGCAGTTGGTTGGAACCACAACCGACACCTGGGTCAATAACGGCAATTACGTTGCGATCGAAGGCTTCGATATCTCGGGTCCCGGGATCAATGGCCTCTACACCCAGGGCACTTATACGCTCATCAGCGGCAACCACGTGCATGACGTGCTGACCAGCACCTGCAACAGCACCGGCGGCTCGGGCATTAACCTGAACGGAACGAACGCGGAGGTGGTGGGCAACTACGTCCACAACATCGGCCCGTATCCTTCGGCGTGCGGCTATGTGCAGGGCATCTATTTCCTGCAGGCCGGCGGTTATGCGTACAACAACATCAGCTTCAATAACTCCGGCTTCGGAATCCAGATGTGGCACTATCCGTCGAACCTGGCCATCTACAACAATACGATTTTCGCCAACGCCAGCGGCGGCATCGTGCTGGGAACGGATACCAGCGGTGTGACCGTGAACTACATCACGGTGGCCAACAACATCGTGGTCAACAACGGCGGGGACGGCATCTCTGAGCAGGGCGCAACCGCCAGCAGCACGGGAACGAATAACGTCTACGAGAACAACCTGGTGGAGGGCAACTCCAGCGGCTCGTTCTCACTCCAGAACGGATTGACGGCGACCAAAACCGTTACCGCTTCACCGCAGTTCGTCAACTATACGGGCACCTCGACGGGTAATTACCAACTGCTCTCGACGAGCCCGGCCATCGGCGCCGGCACTGCAACCGGCGCGCCCAGCACCGATTTTTTTGGCAATGCGCGCCCGCAAGGCGGCCCCATCGACATCGGCGCCTACCAACACACCAGTACAACTTCGAGCACTGGCTCTAGCTCGGGTTCCGGGTCCGCCTCCGGCACTGGTTCCGGTTCTACCTCCGGTTCTGGTTCCACTTCGGGCTCTGGTTCTAGCGCTGGTTCTGGTTCCACCTCCAGCTCTGGTTCTGGTTCCAGTTCGGGTTCTGGTTCCTCGTCTGGTTCCGGTTCTGCTTCCGGCTCTGGCTCCAGTTCGGGCTCTGGTTCCAGCTCGGGTTCCGGTTCCGCATCTGGTTCTGGTTCCGACTCTGGCTCCGGATCTGGTTCGACAACTACGGCTACCAATGCGTATTACGTCTCCACCACGGGAAGCGACTCAAGCGGGAACGGTTCCAAGACAAGTCCCTGGGCCACCATTGCCTACGCATCCACGAAAGTTGGCGCCGGCGCCACGGTTTATGTGGCTGCAGGCGTCTACAAAGCGTCGTTCACTACCAATGCTTCAGGCACTGCCTCTGCGTACATCACTTATGTTGCCAGCACCGCTAATTTCAGTGGCACCGTCAACTGCGCCCAAGTTGCCGCCAATCAAGGCGATCTGAGCAGCTGCGCGCAGTTGGTTGGAACCACAACCGACACCTGGGTCAATAACGGCAATTACGTTGCGATCGAAGGCTTCGATATCTCGGGTCCCGGGATCAATGGCCTCTACACCCAGGGCACTTATACGCTCATCAGCGGCAACCACGTGCATGACGTGCTGACCAGCACCTGCAACAGCACCGGCGGCTCGGGCATTAACCTGAACGGAACGAACGCGGAGGTGGTGGGCAACTACGTCCACAACATCGGCCCGTATCCTTCGGCGTGCGGCTATGTGCAGGGCATCTACTTCCTGCAGGCCGGCGGTTACGCCTATAACAACATCAGCTTCAACAACTCCGGCTTCGGCATCCAGATGTGGCACTATCCCTCGAACCTCAACATCTTCAACAACACGATCTTCGATAACGCGAGCGGCGGTATCGTGCTGGGCACGGATACCAGCGGCGTGACCGTGAACTACATCACGGTGGCCAACAACATCGTGGTCAACAACGGCGGGGACGGCATCTCTGAGCAGGGTGCAACCGCCAGCAGCACGGGAACGAATAACGTCTACGAGAACAACCTGGTGGAGGGCAACTCCAGCGGCTCGTTCTCACTCCAGAACGGATTAACGGCGACCAAGACCGTTACCGCTTCACCGCAGTTCGTCAACGATACGGGCACCTCGACGGGCAATTACCAGTTGCTGTCGACGAGCCCGGCCATCGGCGCCGGCACTGCAACCGGCGCGCCCACTACCGACTTCAATGGTGCCGCGCGCCCACAGGGGGGGCCAATCGCCATCGGCGCCTACCAATGAACGTGATTGAAAGCAATTTGTAACCAGTCGCCGCGGCACGATCGTTTGCCGCGGCACTTTTTTGTCTACAACTGCTGGCGTCCCGCTGCGCAGAGCCCGATGCGCAGCCAGCGCGGCATCTTGACAATGCGCTGATAGCCCACGCGCTTGGCTCCGAACGACCGGAACGAGGCTTCAATGGGTCTGTGCATCGACCCTTCAAAATCGAAGATCGCAGTGCGCGTGGCGGCAAACTCGACCATGGCCCACCGCAGCAGGACTGCGCCGCCGCTCGAGCCCAGCGCCGTATCGTGTCCTCCGGCAATCCCGTAGCTGCGTTTCGCATCCCACACCATGCACTCCGCCGCATGAATCTTTCCGCCGCTGTCCATCGCAGCCATGCACACACCCGCATCTTGCGCCCGTGCCGCCTCATAGATGCGGGAGAGATACTCCAGGGTAAATGGGCATTTTTTCTTCTGGCGTTCGAAAGTTAAGTTTGCCGCGTAATAGACAGCCTCAGGCCCGCACTCCCGTACCGTAAGTCCAAGCCGGCGCGCCTTGCGCATGTTGGCGCGCCGATCAGTGCCGAGGCCATTCCAGAGGTCCGATATCGAGCTGAGATCCTCGTACACGTACGTGTAGTGCGTGGTCTGGGTGAATCCGTGCCAGTAGAACGGCAGCCAATTCTGCATGGATGGATGAAAGGCCTGGATGAAGACGGATTCCTCTGCCAGGCGTTGCGCGAATGCGTCCAGGATTTCCATTTCGCGCGCGTTTTGCGCCACCTGCTTGCCTGAAAGCGGCCGCATGGTGATGCCCAGCGTCTGCGTGAGCTTGGGCATCCGGCACATTTTCAAGCCGAAGCGGCGCTCATAGTACAGGGGAATACCGGCCAGCAGGCGGCCAGGTTCAAAGTATCCCAAAATGCGTGGCTGGCCACAGGTGGCCTCGAGCCACCAGGATTTGGCAAACACAGAGCACTGCTCAGACTCTTCCACCAGCGCGTCCCAAAGCGGGAGTTCGCCCGGAGTTAATAGCGACAGGCCCGACTTCTGCGGGGCGGCTGCTTTCGGTGGCGAGGGCGCTCGCTGCGGCGAGTCGTGCTCCGCCTGCACCAGCACCGGCCCCGGCCGCGCAGCAGCTGCGGATGAAATCTGAAACGTGTCCGTTTCCCCTGTCCGGAACAACGGCTGACCAAGTGCCTGCATGTAAGAGTCACCTCCTGCTTTGCAACGGTACCTAGGTCCCCGACCGGATGAATTCGCACTTTTGGCTTCCGTGGTTTCCCACCCTTTCGCCAGAGAAAAGGCGAAAGGATGGGGCACGGAATTGGTACAAAATCAAGCGGTCAAAGACCTCGTGCTTTCCCAGGTCTCAAAATCGAGATCTCCACCCCGCGAACGAAGACCTGTTCGCGGGGGCCCCGGACCTGGGGCACCCAGCGTTCAACGGCTCAATTACAAAATCACGTGGACACGGTACTAGAAGAGTGCGTCAGCGGGATTGAGAACCATCGCGGCCAAGTCAAGCAGCCTTGGCTCATGAGGCGTAAGCAATCTGGTCGAGGTCGGCTGGGGGCGTGGTAACTTGCTTCAAGGGCTGGTATCCCAGTCCCATGGCGCTGAGCGTGGCCAGCAGTGCTTGCTGTTCGCCCTTGTGGGCTGCCCGGATCAGCGAGTCGAGATTGCGCCTGAAGACGACGTCCTCGATGCTGTGGTTGGGGATTTCGAAGATTTTCTCAAAGCGAGTAGTCTGCAGCAACTCGCCGGAGCAAGCCAGCTCCTCCTCCATTTTTTCTCCGGGACGAAGGCCGGTAATCTCAATCGCAATGTCGCGATCCGGCTGCAGGCCGGCCAGCTCGATCATCTGCCGTGCCATGTCAAGCACCCGGCGGGGATTGCCCATGTCGAGCACAAAAGTTTCCGAATGCGATGCCATGCTGCCAGCGCAGAGAACCAGTTGCACGGCTTCGGGAATGGTCATGAAGAAGCGCACGATTTCCGGATGGGTTACCGTGACCGGGCCGCCATGCTCAATCTGCCGCTGGAAGAGTGGGATCACGCTGCCGCGGCTGCCCATCACGTTTCCGAAGCGCACGGAAGCAGACCTCATCGTCCCGCCGGTATAGAGCGGAAGCAGTTTTTCTCCCACGCGCTTGGTAGCGCCCATCACGTTGGTCGGATTGACGGCCTTGTCGCTGGAGATGAAAACGAAGCGCTCCACGCCCGCTGCGCGGCAGGCTTCCAGCACGTTTCTCATGCCCATCACGTTGTTGAGCACGGCTTCGCAAGGATGTCGCTCCATAAGAGGCACGTGTTTGTGGGCAGCAGCATGCAGAACCACCTGCGGGCGAAACTCCTGAAGCAGCTGCGTAATGCGCTCGCGAATCTTGATGTCGGCTATCAGCGGTTCGATGCTTGCGCCCGCATCGCGAAAGCGCAACTCGTGCTCCAGTTCGTAAATGGAGTTCTCGTCCTTGTCGAGCAGCGCGAGTTGTGCGGGCTTGAGCAGCAATAACTGGCGACAAAGCTCACTGCCGATTGAGCCGCCCGCCCCAGTTACCAACACGCGTTTGCCATGATAGGCGGAGCTCACTTGTGGCGCGCAGTCCCCGACCGTGGTGGTGCGGCCGAGCAGATCCTCGATGCGCACTTCGCGAACCCGGCTGATCTTCACGCGGCCGGCGATAATTTCCTGCGCGGCGGGCACGATGGTTGTCTTCACGGGAACTGCTTTGCATTGGGAGAGAATGCGCGAGATGGCCCCGGGCGGCGGGACGGCGATGCTGATCATGACTTCATCTACCTGACCGCGGCGCACCACGTGGGCCAGCGCGTCTCCACCGCCCAGAACGCGGATGCCGGCGATCACGCTGTTGCGCTTATGCAGATCGTCGTCAATAAATCCCACAATCTCAAGTCCACCATGGTTGGCCAACTCGTGGGCCAGCATGACGCCGGCGCGCCCGGCGCCATACAGCACTACGCGCTTTTTGCGCCGGCCCAAGTCGCGCCGGGCGCGGTCGCAGCGATCCTGGGCGATGCGGCAAATGCTGCGCACGGTAAGCACGCCGCACAGGCTGAGCAGAAATTCCGGAACGACGATGCCCAACGGCAGGCGCAGCCAATAGGCGTGAGGCGCGTTGGGGGGGTAGAGCCAACGCAGCAGCAGCAGCGCCCCTGTAATCCAGACCAGCGAGCGTGCGATGGCGATGGTGTCGGAGAGGCAGACAAACCTCCACAGAAATCGATGCACGCCCTGGGTGTGTATGAGGAGCAGCCTGCTGGCTGCAAGGATGGGAGCCCAGAAGAGAAACTGCATCAGGTGGGAGCGGGAAATGTCCGCGTCGTAACGGATGACGAAGGCCAGCAATAATGCCAGCACGATGATGAATCCGTCAATGGCGGGCTGTGCACCGGGAATATGGCCGTCTCCGCACATCTGCAGCCAGGCGATAGCGCGAGCCCAAAGGGAAGTCGATGGCGAAGGGGCCGATGGATTCGATGCAACGGCCGTCGTTTCTCTCGCGGCTATGACATCGGTTGATGAGAATGGCACAGGGCCTCCTGCGTGGTGAGTTCGTGCAAGCGATGTTGAAAACGGCTCAAGCTGCCTGCGAGCCTGGCTGGTTGTCTGCCTTGAATCTCGATGAGACGGAGGATGGCGTGAACGGAATTGCCTTGCGGCGGCGCTTGCCGGGCAACAGCTGCCGCGCGGTGCGCGCGATAATCTCGAGGTCGACAAGGAGGCTCATTCTGCGGCAATAGGCAAGGTCGATCTCCAGCTTTTGGGGCAGCAACACGCGCGTGTAATAGCCTGAGCGATCCACTTGTTCGGCGAGTACTTGTTCCTCGTCGATAAAAATCAGCGAGGCGGGACTGGTGACGCCGGGCGTGCTTGACAGCACGCGCCGCTGCTCCCGGTTATAGACAGCCACATACTCTGCCAGCTCCGGGCGCGGCCCCACCAGGCTCATTTCTCCTCTATACACATTGATGAGCTGCGGCAATTCGTCCAGTTTGTATCTGCGCAACAGGGCTCCGATCGAGGTGATGCGCGGGTCGCCGGTGGCGGTAATGCGCGGGCCCGTGCTGCCGCTGATCATGGTGCGGAACTTGAGCAGTTCGAACGCGCGGCCGCCGATGCCCACCCTCCGCTGGCGAAAGAAAATCGGTCCTGGCGAATTCAAGCGAATCGCGACGGCGCAAACCGCCAGCAGTGGCAATGCAAATGTGAGGCCGATGATCGCGCCTGCGATGTCGAGCAGCCGTTTGCCGGAGCGCATATACCAGCTCTTCTTCACTCGTGCGCCAGGAGCGGGTAGCGCTTCAATCGTGCCGGCTGGTTCGGACGGCGGTTCACTCAAATGGCTAGTTTCGACCAAAGCATTGAAAGTGGCCCCCGACTGCGAATCTCCGTCGGTCAGCGCAGAGAGCGCGGCTACAGCGGGCCGGCGATAGCGGCTGGCAATATCAGTCAGGGCCTCGACCACGCGCGCCTGGTCTTCGTCGGTCATCGCGGGATAGAGCGGAAGTGAAATGCAGCGGTCGAAGTAATCTTCAGCGACCGGGAAGTCCCCGCGCCGATAGCCCCACCGGTCGCGGTAGTACGGATGCAGGTGGAGCGGAATGAAATGGACGGACGTGCCGATGCCCCGCTGCTTCAACTCTTCAATCACGCGATCGCGGTCAACGCTGAGTTCGCCGGGGCAGATGCGGATGGCATAGAGATGCCAAGCGTGCTGCACGTCGGCGCGCGCAGTCGGAAGCTCGAATGCATCAAGGGTGCTCAGTGCCTCAGTATAGCGTTCGGCCAGGAGGCTGCGCCGCAGCCACATCGAGTTGCACTTGGCGAGCTGCGAGAGCCCTAACGCCGCCTGCATGTCGGTGAGGTTGTACTTGAAGCCGGCCGCAAGAATCTCGTAGCGCCATGAACCTTCGGCGCTGTAGCGTTTCCATGCATCCTTGCTGATGCCGTGCAGCCGCATGACGCGCATGCGGTCCGCCCATGCATCCTCCTCGGTCGTCGCCATTCCGCCCTCACCGGTGGTGATGCTCTTGGTGGCGTAGAAGGAAAAGCAGGAGATGTCGCCCATGGTGCCCACCATTCTACCCCGGTAGCGGGCAGGCAGGGCATGGGCGGCGTCTTCAATCACTTTCAGATTGTTGGCGCGGGCGGTGCGCAACAACGGTTCCATGTCGCAGGGATGGCCGGCGAAATGGACGGGGATAATAGCGCGCGTGTGCTGGGTGATCGCGTGCTCCACCTGCACCGGATCGATGTTGAAGACCTCCGGCTCGCAATCGACAAGCACCGGTCGGGCCCTGCAATAGACCACCGCCTCTGCGGTGGCCGCGAATGTCAGCGTTGGCACAATCACTTCGTGACCTTCGCTGATGCCGATAGCCTCCAGGGCCACATGCAGCGCGGCGGTGCCGGAATTCACCGCGACGGCGTGACGTGTCCCGATGTATTGCGCAAATTCCTGCTCGAACTGCGCGGCTTTGGGCCCAGTGGTGATCCAGCCGCTCTCCATCACCTCGCACACGGCGCGCAAATCGTCTGCTTCGATGAGCGGCACATGAAAAGGAAGAAATGACGATGATGCTGATTGCATAGCTCTCCTGTCTTCAAAAAAAGTGCACAACTCGCGGAGTGCGAGGCCGAGTTTCAATCACCAAGCGGGACCGAGTGCCGCCGGGGGCGAAGACTCGGAAACCACGCTGAAGTGGGCTGGCTGAGAAAACCCCGCAGGGTGCCGAATCCGTAGGCCAGGTGGAAGGCTAGAAACACCGGCGGCAACAACAGCGCTCCCACCGAGCGTTCGCGCACAGCGACCTGAATTGCAGAAGCGGCGCCCAGGATCAGGTACGCACCAAGAAGCAGCGCCAAGGGAAGCAATGCCAGCCATGCCGGGAGTGCATGAACCAGCACCGCGGTCACGCCCAAGAACGCGCTCAGCTCCAGCGACACGAGAAACAGGAACGGGACAAAATGCCGCAGGCCCATGGCCGCGGGATTCTTGGCTAACGAAAGCGCATTCCAGAATCCATTGCCGTATCCGTAGCGGATGAGGCCTTTGACCGTGTCCTTGGGAAAGTAGTGGCACTGTGTCTTCCATGTGCACCACAGCGGGTATCCACAGGCGCGCAGTTTCTGATTGAGATCGTTATCCTGGTTGCGCAGCAGGTCTTCATCGTAGCCCCCCGCGGCAAGGGCCAGGTCGCGGCGAAACACCGCGTAATTGACTGTGTCGACCGGGCCCTCGCTCTGGGTGCGGAAGGACTTGCTCGAAGAACCAAAGGGATGGCTCATGGTCCACGCCGCCAGGCGCGCGCCCAGGCTCTTGCTTGCCGGCACGGTTTTAACGCGTCCGCCGCAGGCCGCGGCATTGTGCGCCAGCAATTCGTGGAGGCAGACGGCGATGTAGTCGTCCCGGTACAAAGTGTGCGCGCCAAAGATGCATACGTACTCGCCGCGGGCGTTCTTGAGACCAAGATTGAAGGCGAAGGGGGCACGCTGACGCGTGTTGTCGATGACGCGCAGGCGTCTGTCGCTGGCCGCGTAGCGATCGACAATAGAGCGCGTCCCGTCCGTCGACATTCCGTCTACGATGAGCACCTCGAGGTCGAATTCACCCAGCGACGGAGCGAAGGTCTGCTGGCTGAGGATAGAAACAAGGCAGCTCTCAATCGAATGTGCCTCGTTGTAGGTGGCCAGCACCACCGACACGGTTGGCTTGGCCTTTTTGGTCGCGTGCCTGGTTCCTTTCGATTCCATGAGCCCTCCTCAAGCCGCGGTGCGGGATGTTTCTCCAGGCTCGTCGGCCGGGGTAATTGCCATGCGGGCAATGAACTCGTGAATGGCGACGACGACTTCCGCAATCTGCGCCTCGGTCAACTCCGCAAACATGGGCAGGGAGAGCATCTCGCGCGCCATTCGTTCTGAGACCGGCAGACTGCCGGGGCCCGGGTAACCGAAGGCCTGATAAGCGGGCGTGAGATGCAGCGGCGTCGGATAATGAATGCCGCTTTCGATGCCGCGCTCGGCGAGGAAGGCGCGTAGCGCATCGCGCAGGGGCGTGGCGACGACGAACAAGTGGTAGTTGTGCGCGCCCTCGGCGGCCGGCGCGGGCAGTCGTAATTCCGTGCCATTGAGTCCGCGCAGATAGCTGTTCGCATGGTGTGTGCGCATGCGGTTCCACTCATCCAGCCGCCGCAGCTTGACCGAGAGCGCTGCGGCCTGCATAGCGTCGAGACGGGAGTTGGTGCCGATGGCCATATGTTCGTACTTCACGGGGCTGCCATGGTCGCGCAACAGGCGCAAGCTCTGCGCCATGCCGGGGTCGTTGCAGGTCACTGCGCCACCATCGCCGTATGCGCCCAGATTTTTCCCTGGATAAAAACTGAAACATGCGGGTCGACCGGCGCCGCCCACGCGCACTCCGTCGAGTTGCGCGCCGTGCGCCTGGCACGCATCCTCGATCACTACCAGGCGTCGGGCTTCGGCCAACTGCGCCAACTCGTGCATTTCCACGGCACGTCCGTGCAGATGCACGGGGATGATGGCGCGCGTGCGCGCCGTGATGCATCCCTCCGCGGAGGCTGCGTCCAGATGCAGCGTTTCCGGATTCACGTCGGCGAAGACCGGCGCCGCGCCTACGAGGCTCACCGCCTCGGCAGTGGCAAAAAAGGTATTCGCGGGCACAATCACTTCGTCGCCGGGTCCGATGCCGTACGCGCGCAGCACCAGCTCCAGCGCGGCCGTGCCGGAGCCCAGTGCAACCGCGTAACGCGCCCCCACATAGGCCGCGAACTCTTCCTCGAACTGTTCAACGCACTCGCCGCCGACGTAGTGTGCGGATTCGAGCACACGGTACAGCGCGTCGTCGATCTCCTCGCGAATTGACTGGTACTGGGCTTTCAAATCGAGAAAAGGCACGCGCGTTTGCGGGCGCCGGATGGGGATCGCGGCATTGCTGCGACTTGAGCCAGGAATCATTTTGCCTCCAGGCAATTCGGAATTGGGCCGACCGTCTCGGTCAGCCCCTCTGCGGTTACCTTGAATGCGCGCCCGCAGGCCTTGCAGATTCTCGATTCGTCTTTCGCAGCGCGGACGGGCAAGCTGAGCCGTGTTCCGCACGCGCACATCCATCCCACCTGGCGAGCGGGATTGCCAACCATCAAGGCAAAGTCGGGAACACTGCGGATCACGACTGTTCCTGCGCCGATGAAGGCGCTGCGGCCAATGGTCACTCCGCAGACGATGGTGGCGTTGGCGCCGATGGTCGCGCCGCGTCCAATGCGGGTGGGCAGCAGCTCTGGGTGCGACTTGCGGACTGCTGCGCGCGGGTTGAAGTCGTTGGTCAAAACGCAATTGGGCCCGAGGAACACCTGGTCTTCAATGGTCACGCGGTCCCAGATGGCTACCCCGTTTTTCACTGTGACGCCGTTGCCCACGATGGCGCCGCTCTCGATGAAAGCGTGGTCGCAGATGTTACAGCCGGCTCCCACGCGCGCGCCGTTCATCACGTGCGCGAACGCCCACACCCGAGTTCCTGCTCCGATGTCGGCGGTCTCGACCAACGCGTGCGGGTGAATGAAGACTTCCTGTTCAACAACAGCAGTCGAGCCCATCGTCGTTCTCCTGACGGTTCCCACGTCGCGCTTTTGTGGTCTCCCACCCTTTCCGCAAAAGGCGCGGAAAGGATGGGGCACCCGGCGCTCCTGTCCAGATCGAAACTTCAGGCGGCTTCCTCGGCAAATTCGCCGCTTCGGTTGCGGAGCATCAGATCTTCCTGCGCGCATCCTGCTTTCCAGCCGATGTCGGTGGCCATCTCGATGGCGCGCACTACGTCTTCGCCGAACTTGCCATCGGTGCGCGGTGGTTTGCCGGCTTCGATGCAATCGAGGAAGTGATCCACCTCGATCAGCAGCGGCTCTGCGTTGGAAAGATGCGGTGCAACCATGTCGCCCATACGGTAGGAGAGCTGAAATTCGCCGAAGTTTTCGGGCCGCCGCAGCTTGACACCGCGATCGTAGATGCGCACCTTCTCGCTGGGCTCGGTATCGTCGTAGACCACCATGCGCTCAGAGCCGACGATGCAGGTTCGCCGCATCTTCTGCGGGGAGAGCCAGCTCACCTCGCACCACGCCACGGGGCCGCTGGGGAACTGGTACCAGAGGTTGGCCACATCGCGCTTGGCGCGCTGCACGCAGCAGCGGCCGAAGGAGCAGGCGCGTTCCGGCATCTCGCCGAGCCAGTAGAGCAGGATGGAAACATCGTGGACCGCGAGGTCCCACACCACGTCCACGTCCTTGTTGTAGAGGCCCAGGTTGACGCGCGAGAAACTGAGATAGTGCAGGTCGCCAAGGGCGCCGGAATCGATCAGCTCCTTGATCTTGACGACCGGCGGGCTGTAAACGAAGGTGTGGCCGGCCATCAGCGTGCGGCGCAGGGTGCGGGCCATCTCGTTTAGCTCGGCGGCTCGTGGACTGGTGTCGGCTAAAGGCTTCTCGACGAACACGTGCTTTCCGGCGAGTAAGGCACGGCGCGCGATCTCGTAATGGGTGACGATGGGGGTCGCGATCAGCACAGCCTCAACATCCGAATCGAGGAATTGATCCAGCTCAGTAAAGGTCCGCGCGCCTGGGTACTGCCGCGCGATGCGGCTGAGGCGCGAGGGGTCGAGGTCGCAGACCGCGCTAAATTCGCTCTTTTGCGCCTGGGCCAGCACGCGGGCAAGGTTGGGGCCCCAATAGCCCAATCCGATCAAACCGGTTTTCATGGATTGACTCCTGCGCCGACGGCCGAGCCGTGCGCTTTGAGCGAATTCGAATCGACGATCAGGTTCAGAAACGGTGACTCCACGCGCGCGCGCAGCAACTCGATGTTAGGCAGCACGCAGTGGCCGCCGATGACGCCGGGAAATACGTGCGCGGGCAGGAAATCCACTTCTTTCATAAAGCTGTTCACGTCTTCAAAGCTGCCGCCGTACTGGGAGGCCAGACGCTCCATCTCCTGCGTCCACGCGATCAGCATGCCCAGGTAGGTGGTTTCCAGCAGTTTGGCCACTTCGGCGATTTCGGGAGAAGGGAGAGTTGCGACCTTGAATCCTGCTCCGCGAAGATGGCCAGCCGCGACGGCTTCGGACTCGGGCGAGGTGCCGGCTAGGAATTTCGTGTAGCGCATCATGTCCTGCTCCATGCGCACGTGCTTGCCGCGAACCGGAGTGAAGGCCACCAGTGCGTCGGGTACTTCATTCTGTACCTGCCGGGTTGTTCCGGGAGGCACGGTGCTGTGGAGGATGACGAGGCCGGGATTCAGGCGGCGTACGTAGTCCGCGGTGGTCTGCACGTAGTGTGGAATTTGGAAGGGGTAGCAAACGTGAAGCACCGAGACCGGCGATTCGATCTGGACCGGATCGATATCGATGCCTGCACAGTCGTAGGTGCGCGCCAGGATATTCATGAGTGGGCGGCCGACTTCGCCGAGCCCTACAACAACCGCAAATTCTTTTTCCGCCACAGAGTTCTCCTTTGTCGAATTGCAGAATTGCTTGCGCTCAGGCGCGCATGGCGTTGCCAGTGAGGGGGACTGGGGTTGCGGACGTGCCATTGCGCTCTCCGGCAAATGTTGTGAATGGATATTGCTGTGCAACAGCCGAGGGTGCTTCGACGGGGAGCAGCCCAGCTTCGACATAGCGCGGACGCGCGATCTCGAGAAACTGCGATGCCTTGAGCCAGAGATCGTTCCAGCGGAGCCGGTCCTCCGCCAGTCTCCAGTACATGTCGCCGACCTCGGTTGCGAGCCATCCGTCGCTGAATGCGGCGGGATGCCAAAGCAGCGAGATGCCGCCCCAACCCAGACGCCGGCTGGTACTGATCATTTGCGTCACTTCGTGGAAGAGCGGCACTTTGCGCCCGGCCGGCGAGTCCAGAGCCTGGTCCATCACCACAAGCGGGAACTCGAGAAATGCGGCTGGCCCTTCTTTTGCGAAGTCGTAAGGAGGAAAAGCAAAGCAGGCGCCGGCGCGGAATCCGATGTGTCTCGACCAGCCGATCGAGGCGTCGTATTGCAGCCCGGCGCTTTCCACCGAGGGCAGCAGCCGATCGAGTGTGTAGCGCAGCCAGTGCTGGCGACCGCCCACTGTGCGTACACTCTCTGCTTCCAGGCTGCGCCGCTCGTCGGCGAGAAGACCGGGTTCTTCAAGGCTGGTGAACGAGCCGTGCAGGCCAACCTCCATGCCTCGCGCTTCAAGCCAGCGCATCATTTCCAGAACGCCGGCGTCGGCAAGTGTGTAGCCGGCGTCGAGCCGATGTGCATTGCGCACCAGGAAGTAGTAGCTGGATGAAAAGCCCTGCCGCAGTTCCTCCTCCGCAACGTGTACGAGCTGATCCAGAGGATCGCTGTCAGAGCCCAGGAGCAAGCGGGCGGCATACCCGGCCTGGCGCAGCCCGAGCGCAGGCCGCCTGGCCAGCACACAGGAGATGACGGCATTGCGAACCAGCCGATAAGCAGCGTGCACACGGCCCATCGGGAAGTAGTCCACGTCGTGAGTGGGGAGCACGGCGTGTCCATCCAGGCCTTCGGGTGGGAGGGGATGCTCACTGGCGCGCGGTGCGACGCGGCAAATCTCCTGCTGGAGGCCGCGCATGGCGAGAGCCGCATAGGGAGTGCGCACGTCGATACCGTGGCGTCCCGCATAAGTTGCTTCAAATACAGGTCTGCCGATGGAATCGCGCTCGGTGACGCTGTATTCGTCGGCGCAGGAAACCCACTCGAAAATTTCGCCGAGCCAGTCGGGAGCCTTGCTGCGTTCCAGCGAGTAATGGAGCAGCGTGCTCAGGCCGTCATGCGTGTACTTGATCGGCGGCGGGGCAGGATGGCGCGGGTCGCGGTCGCGCAATCCGCGACAGAGCCACACAGTTCGTGCATCGGCAATGGAAGCGCATGCCGCTGAATCACGATAGCGGATTGCAACTTCTCCGCTCGCTGCATCTGCCGCGTCGAGGATCGGTCTATGACCATAAACCGCGCAGAACAGCCGGAACGCGTAGCCGAGCCGAGCGCGAAGCGCCGGACTTGCGTATGCCGGCATTTCGAAATAAATGTTCATTGACTTGCCTCCAGAGCTGGAAATGCTGTCAATCGGTGAAGGCCACAGGATCAGCCGGTGAAGCATGAGCAAATGCTTCCGCGGCCATATTCCGATGTACTGAAGAAAAGTTCACGACTGCCTGCCGTGCCGCGAGCGAACAGCCGGCAAGCGCGAGTCCGCACCAGAACCAGATGAAGCGATCATCATCCAGATCGCCGCTGAACATGGCAATCGAGATCAGATACACCAATCCGGGTAGCAGACACGGGAAATGTTTGCGGACCGCAGCCTGGTGCACGCCCAGATGTCGAAAGACCGCCCTGAAAAACAGCAGAAGCGCTAGCAGCCCGACCAGCCCCTCTTCCACCAGCATTTCGAAGATGAGGTTGTGCGGGTAATCGCGCATGTCGTTTTGCCAGTAAGCCATGCTCCAGCCGCCTACTCCCCAACCAAAGACAGGGCGCTCGGTCCACAGCTCTATTGCGGCGCGATAGAAGACAAGGCGTTCCACGGCTGTGCCTTTGGCTTCGCTGTTGTCTTCCACCAGGTTCAGGATCTCAGCGGCTTTGTACTTGAACTTGGACGCCTCGGCCCCGTAGAACCAGAAGGTGGAAACGAGCATGACGGCAGCCACCAGCGCTACACCGACAAACGCCATCTGCCGTCTGGTAATCACCGGCGAGCGGAACGAGTCCACGCAGAAGCTCAGCCCCAGCACGAAGAGCAGCGAGAACAGCGGGCCGCGCGTCTCTGCTGACACCAGCCCCATCGCGAGTGCGGGAATGGCGAGTACCAGAACCGCTGCGCGCAGCCACTTGTTGCGGATGGGCGTGTAGATGAGCAAGAGAATGGCCAGTCCGATGACCTGGCCTTTGCCAATGTGGGAAGGATTGTCCTCGGCTCCCATGGCGCCGGTTGCGCTAAAGCTGAGGCTGCTGGCCGCCACGATCGTTCCAAACAGCACCGTGCCCACGGTGAAATCCCAAAAATCGCGCTCGCTGGTAAAGAGCAAAAGAGGCGCGAAGAACATGCTGCAGCCGAGTGTGGCGAACGCCAGCAGCTTCTGGCTGCCGTAATGAGGCGCAGCGGTGTAGAGATAGCTGCACGCTACTACCGCCGCGAACACAACAAACGCAGTGAGCGGGCCGCGGATCGAAGCTTGCCGTTCCGCCAGAGCGGAGAAGGCTTCTTCGTCCTCGGAGCCTTTGCGTTGAACTCCGGCCAGCCAACGCAGACAAACGCCTATCGCGACCAGGCCGCACGCCAACTGCAGTGCTGTCCAGTTGCTGGCCGGACCGAACCGGCTGAGGATTCCAACCTCCTTGAGCCGGGGCAGAAACAGTACCGGCGCGATAAAAGCGGCGGGATGATGCGCAACGACCAGCAGCGCAAGAGCAGCGGCGAAAAAGGCAGCGATGATGAGCAGCGGTCCGGCCTGGATGCCCAGTGCTTCACGTGCCGTCAGCACTACGGCGAGGGCGGCCAGCGGCAGCATGAACAGCCGTCTCGGACTCGCCCAGCGCAGTGCTGCGTCACTCACTTCACGCCTCCTGGCCCCGGCGCCGGCGCGGGCCAACTTGCCTGGCGGCGCACGCCAACGTGCCATGTGTAGGCCAGCCATCCGGAGCCGAGCCGTGCCAGGACAGCCACATACACGGTAGCCAATACCAGCTCCGCTACCAGGGCCTGAGCAACCGGCATAGGTCCGCTCTGCCAGGAGCGGAAGGCAAAAGCCGCGCCGCCGAGCGCGAGTGCCGCCACAAAGGAGGGCCCCAGCCGCCGCCACGGAATGCCGAGTCCGTAAAAGCGGCGGAAAGTCCGCGCGGTAAGAAGTGCCAGCAGCATTTGTGACACCAGCAGCGATACCGCAATTCCCACCAACAGCGTCGGGAGCGGGAAGATTGCCATCCACAGGGCGATCAGGCCGACGTAGACTGCCAGGCTTACCATTACGTTCGCGGTGTTGAAGGGCTTCACCGTAGCCGCGTCAATGGTGCTGCGCAGAGTCACGAAGAACAGGTAGAAGGGGATGGCGAGCAGGACCATGCGTATGACTCCCATCTGGTCCTCGAAGCCCGGCCCCACCCATGCGCGCACCACCACATCAGCGAAGATGGCGAGCTGGATGCACGCGAAGACGGAAAGCTCCGTTACTCCGGCGATGAGCAGGCGCAGCCGCGACTGTACCGCTTCATGTTCGTTGCGCCCCAGCATCATGCTGACTTTCGAGAGCAGCACCACACCCACCGGCCCCGCCGCGTATCCGACCACCAGCAGCATGTTCAGGCCGAGAAGCAAAGGCGAAACCTTTGTGATCTTGATGAAATGGACGGCGAGCATGGGGCCGATGGCCGTGATGGCCGCCGAGCCAAACTCGCCGGGCACGCGCGGAACACCATACGCCAGCAGTTCGCGGCAGTGTGCGCGCAGTTCCAGGGGTGTGCCTCGCAGCCGCTTGAACACGGGAACGGCAAACAGCGCAGCCGAAATTGTCATGAGCACGCCTGTAATCCCCATCATCACGGCAACCGTCTGACTATGTGCCAGCGCTGCCACCACGAACAGTGGCAGGAGAGCGGCATTGGTCAGTTCCAGCACGTTGGCCCGCGTCATATCCAGGAGTCCGCGATAGTAGCCGTAGACGGCACGATGAATGGAGAACCCGACGATCAATAGCGCCAGTGCGGTCACCAGTCCGGTCTCGGTCGCATCGCCGAAGAACCAGCGCGCGAACAGCGTGCGATTCAAGACCATGATGCCGCCTATCAGCAGGGCCATGGGGACCATGCATGCCAACGCCGCTACGAAATACACCGCCCCGCTTCGCTTGGAGCCGCCCGCGCAATGCGCCACGTACCGCGGCAAGCCGGTAGCCATGCCGAGCACCGTTGCCGCCACGGTCCAGCTGAGAACACGGCGCAACAGGAGATACTCGGAAAGCGGGCGCGCACCCATCCAGCGGCTGAGGAGCGCGGTCAGCAGGAGGCTGGACCCCATTGCTGCCGCCTCCGCGACCATAGTCAGCGCCACGTCGTGGACGAACAACCGGCCGGAAGAAGGCACGCCCTCGGCGCTGACGGGCGCCGCCGCTTCAGACGGCGATGGCTTGGGTGCGGAAAATGCTTCCAGTGGCAACGGATTGCCTCCTGCCGTCTCGGCGGCGGGAGCGGGATCGATTTGAATCAGGCCCAAAGCTTCGCCCTCTGAGTCACAGACCGTGACCCTTCCAGAAAAAGTGCCTGGCTGTGAAAATCAACCTAGATGCAGCAGGCAAAAGCTTAAGATGAGCCAAGGCAAGAGCGTGCATGAGTGGTAAAACAACTCCGTCACAGAGCCATTGCAGCGCGTGCCGACTTCGACGGATGCTCGTTGAGTACCGCTCCTAAAACGCGTACGTTATACAGTTCCAGATTGCGGCGCACCTTGTATGCGACGGCTCTCCGGGTGGAATGGGCCATTACGGTCAGCACTACGCCGTCGGCTATCTGGCCGAGCAGAAATCCCTCCGCCGCGGTGCTCAGCGGGGGCGCTGTCATGAGTAAGAAGCCGAATTGCTCGCGCAAAGGAGCCAGCCGCGCACGCACCTGTTCGGGAGAGAAGCCGGGACGCGAGTCTTTCAGCGCCGCGGCAGGCAGCACCCACAGGCTGGGTCCGCGCAAACGGCCGGCCGGATCCCCTTCGCGGCAGTTGGCGCCGCGGAACTCGAGGGACTCATCGATTTCGTATCGAAGGTGCAGAGTGGGGGCTCTCAGGTTTGTGTCCATCAGGCAGACGGTCTCGCTCACCATGGAAGAGAGCACTTCCGCGGTGCGCGCGCACACCGCATCGGCACCATCCCCTTCTTCAACCGCGCAAAAGACCACCGCGCGTGGCACCTCATCTCCTGCTAGAAAAAACAGCCTCTGCACGATTTGCAGTTCGTCGAGTGTGGGCGGCTCGGGAACGAATCCGTTTAACGGAACCGCCGCCATAACCGTAGGCGCAGACAACGGTTCCTCACTGAATTCTGTATCGGCAGCGGTTTGCGGTGCGCGATGCAGTTCCAGAACTCTCGGCAACTTGGACGACAGGGGCATACGTTTCCTTTTTTCAATTCGCATAGCAGCCAGTTCAGGTTAGTTTCAGCAGGCCCCGGTTCGCGCGCGTTGAAATTCTGCGGCTGTCTTCAATCAGATTGGGCACGGCCGGAGCCAGGGGAAGAACCACCAGTACCGGCGTGTGCAGAATTCCTTCCACCTCATCCGAAGTGCGCAGCGTGGGATCCATGCGGTCTGCGCCGGCAGCGGCCGCGAATGCGATCAAGACGCTCAGTAGTCCGCCGTACAGTACGTACCACCAGGCAGGATGCACCGGCAGCGCGGGAACAGACGCGGTTTGCACGATGCTTACGTTGAAGATGCGTCGCTTGTCCAGCGCTTCCGAGATACGCGCCTCCTGCGCCTTATGCAGAAGCAGCAGGTAATTGTCTTCCGCGGCCTTGTCCTGCCGCAGCAGATCCTGCTGGCTCATGCCCTGCTGCTCCAGCCAACGGACTTGCTGCTCGTCGGCGGCATATTCACTAGCCAGTGACATGGCGCGTGCGCGCAGTCCCGCAAGGTCCACACGGGAGCGGGTAAGGTTTTCCCGCACCTGCTCGTAGTTCGGATCTCGATCGGTGGTTTTCTCTTCGACCTGTGATTTTTCCGCGTCGGCCAATGCCGCCTTGGCCTGCGCGATTTGCTGATCCACTTCCACTACCAGTGGATAGGTGGGTTGGTACTGGGTCAGCAACTGCGTGCGTTTCATCTGCAGATCGAGCAGCGATGACTTTAACTGCTGCAGAAGCATTGCGTTGTCGGAGCTTCTCAGCACCGTGGTCTCGCGCGGAGGAATGTTGCTGGCCTGGTTCTCCAACGCGCTGACACTGTACTGGGTTCCGGCAATTTCGGCCTGAACTTGATCCTGGGCGGCCTTGGTATCGCTCAGGCGCCGGAGCGCGTCCTGCAACTGCGTTTCCCCATTGGCCACGCCGCCGTGCTGCGTAAAGCTCACCAGCTTCTGTTCGGCCGCGGCCAGAACGTCATGCGCCTGGGCCGTCTGCTTCTCGAAGAACTCAAGTTCGCCCGGAGGCCGATGCGCCAACACGTGCTCGTTCAGGTACACATCGCCGAGCGCGTGCAACACGGCTGCTGCCTGCTGCGGATTCGCGGAGCGGTACGAGATTGAAATTACGTCGCTGAGTCTGATCACTTCGATCTCCAGCTTGCCGGCCAGCCTGCTCACCGCTTTCTCTGTCAGCTCTTCCTGGCGCGGCCTCTGCAGCATGGGAAGGTAGGTCGCAAGCGCATTCAGCGCTCCGGTCATGTTCACCTGTGCGGCGACGCTCCAGAGGCCGTCGATGGCTCTAAACCAGAGACCGGGAGTTTGATCGAGACCGCACTTGGTTACTACCTGGTGGAGCACGTCCTGACTGCGCAGCAGCGCAATTTCGGAGTTCAGAATCTCATCGCTGGTAGTGCTCTGCTGGTTCACGATGGGTTGTGCGTTGGCCTCTCCGGTCATGACCGGATCGGCGCGGCGCAACTGTCCCTGCTCCACCAGGATTTCCATGCGCGCTTCGTAGCGGTCGGAAAGCAGCAGTCCATAAACCATCGCAAACGCAAAGATTGCAATGAAGACCACCAGCGCCACCTGCCTCTGCCGATCGACCATGCGCAGCACATCCTGCACCGCGGGCACATTCGACTTCGGCTGGCTCAGCGCTCGGGCTGGGTTCCATGACATCTTCATTTCCTCCTGGTAATTCTGCGAGGGGTGCAGCCTACGGCATCACTGGAGCGCCGTAAAGGCCCATTGAAGAGGTGGGCAGAAAGCGCTCAATCTTGGATAGCGCGGTTTGAGGTACGAAGATCAGGTCCCCGGGCTGCAGCGTCATGTCCTCCGTAAGATCGCCTTTCTTCAGCATCTTTTTCAGGTCCAACTTTCGAGCCTCCACCATGGTTCCGCCGGGCAAGCGCCGAAACAGCAACACCTGCGAAGACTTCGCTTTATCGGTTGCGCCGCCGGCAATAGCCAATGCTTCTGTGACGGTGATATTTTCCCTGAGGTCAAACTTGCCCGGATGAGCTACTTCTCCGTTGACGACGAAGAATGGTCTTTGGAAATCTTTGAGATCGACGTTGACAATCGGGTTATGCAGGATGCCGGAGTAGGCCGTAACCAGCGCCTGGCGCAACTCGGGCAATGATTTGCCGGCTGCGTAAAAATCGCCCACACCACGCAGGGCCACGTAACCATCGGGCGCTACCGTGACTGTCTGATTGAAGTCGCCGGCTATCGGAAAGCTCAACTCGATCACGTCGCCGGACTCGATGTGATAGCGCGGACGCTGCTCAAGCTGCGGCAGGGGCTTTCCAGCCGTAACTTGGGCTGACACCGGTTGCGTCGCAGGCTGCTGCGCGCTCAATCCCGCCGTCAGCAATATCGCCGAGGCGCCGGCGGAGAGGATACGCTTCCACCACTGGCTTGACGCCGAGTTCAAGGGCATACCGCCATCCATTGTCACCTTCGTTTGGATGCACAGGTTGAAACTGCGCATAGCGATCCGTCGAGGCATTTCGCCTTCAGCACGCTTCGTACCAATGCCACGAAGGCGCTGCGTGGGGAGAAGAGCGATCGCTTAAGCGGAGCGTGGCGAAGCGGATTTAACGGAGCGCCAACAAGTTGCGCTGCATTTGTTCTCGACTTGAGGAGAGGCGACCTTTATCACTTGCATAGTCTTCTGCGCGCAATTACTCCGTGCAATAGCTTGCATGTGCGTGCAAACTGACTGCAAAATCATTGATGACTCACCAAGCAAAGTCGTGCTCAGCCGATCTCAGTGACCAAATCGCGATTGGTTGAGAAGCAGTCAACGACCGGGTTTCTTCTGTCACGCAACCCGAACGTGCTCGACGATAGCTTCATCGACCTCGACAGCGACGCTGCGGCAGAGGGTCTGGACCGAAAGCACAATGCGCATGGAATCCTTCACGCGAGCTACGATTCCTTGCATTCCCGCCAGCGGCCCGCTGTGCACCCGAATGCGATCACCGGATTGGACAAAAGGGTGAGGTTCTACGGAGCGGCTGTTATTCGTCGCCCGCTGGATGGCGTGCAGCTCAAGGGCCGGAATGACGGCGATCTTGCCACCGCTGGCGACCAGTGAACAAACTCCCGGCGTGTTCAGAATCTGCAGCTTTCGTTCAAGTCCACCGGAGAAAAACACGTAAGAGGGAAACAAGGGTAGCACGACTTGCTTGCGCCGGTCGCTCCAGCGGCGGGTCTCGCGATAAAGTGGCAAGAAAACCTGGATACCCATCTGCTCCAGATGAAGTGCGACGGACTTTTCATGCTGATGGCGTGTATAGATTGCGTGCCAATCGCCGGCGAGCGAGAGATCGGCATTCCCGTCCAACGGAGGACTGCAGCCAAAGGCGATTGCTGCGGGTGATTCAACTAAATGACTCATGGAAGTTGCGCATGTTCATCGATGCGCTACGCGGTTGGATGCTGAATGAGCAAGTGCTGGCAGGAGCCGACTGCTCATGAGATGGCAGGCCACAGCTTGTATTGCTTGGCGATGAGGTCGGCCCGGCGGTGCGCTCCGAGTTTTTGGAGAAGATGGGAGACATGGAATTTGACGGTACGTTCCGAGATGTTTAGAGTCGATGCGATTTCCTTGTTGGTTAGCCCGCTCAAGACTGAAACCAGCACCTCGCGTTCGCGCCGGCTCAACATGCCCGGATCGTTCAGCGCACCGCGATAGGCCGGCGTGGAGAGGAGCCAGTCAACAAAGCGCCCCAACTGTCTGGGCTGCACCCAAAAGTCCCCCTGCATGACAAACTTCACGGCAGTCGCCAGATCGCTTTCAGCGTCAGCGTAGCGAACGACGCCTCGGACGCCGAGCCGGAGATAGGGAAAGACATTCTCGTCTTTAGCCGTTTCCTTTACTACCACGATGCGAGCCTGCGGCTGCTCGCTGCGGATGCGCTCGATCAGTGCCGCTGTTTCTATGTTTGTGGAGCTTAAGTCAAGCACAAACACCGATGCGCGGGGCAGTTGGGTGCGTTGCGGCTTGCCGCGCACCAGCCGCGGTCCACGTTCGGGACTAGATTCCAAGCGCAGCGGGCATAGCCTGAATTCCGCTCCGCCGAGCAGCCGTTCGAGAGTCGCGATGAATCCGGGATGCCGTGAGATGGGGCAGACGGTGATGCGGTGCGTCGATGAGCGATTCCCGGCGCGACGGGCGGCAGGCCTGCCGGCAGACACTGACTCCTCTGGAGATGCATCGACCATGGCCGAGATAACCTGCGCTGAACCCGGGTTATTGCACGACAAGGAACCAGTCAAGCCCCAGCGCACCGGAGTTGAGGCTCTTAGTGCAGATGCGCTGCGCCAACAAAAGGAGGGCCGGACAAGTAGGAGGGCCGTCGCCAGAGCGCATTCATGCGGCTCGTTCGGGCCTGCGCGTCTTGCCCCTATGCTCCGCGAGCCGCGCCCTTACCGCGGCGGCCTCGATCTGGCTGTTGATCTCGCCTCCCACGAGGAGCATGAGACCGGTGATGTAGAACCACGTCAGCAGGCTAATGACAGCTCCGAGCGAGCCATAGGTTACGGAGTAGTTGTTGAAAAAGGATAGATAGATCCGCAACGCGATGGAAGCGATGAGCCAACTCCCGATGCCGATCACACTGCCAGGCGTTAGCCAGCGCCAGCGCCGCCTGCGCCAATCGGGTGCCCAGTAGTAGATGACCGCGAACACCAGAATCAGAAGCAGAGTGGCGATGATCCACGCCGCCCCCCGAATTCCGATTCCGGCGATCAGCATGGCCGTGTTACCCGACACTTGCCGCTCCACGTACTGGGCCAAAAAATCGGCGCCGAACATCGACGAGAGGCTGATGGTCACCATTGCGGTAACCAGAAATGTGAGCCCGATGGCCTTGATGCGCGCGCCGACGTAGGAGCGAGTGTCTTCAATCTTGTACACATCGTTGAGGGAGTCTTGAATCGCAGAGATGCCCACCGACGCGGACCAGATCGCGCCCAGCAGGCTGAGTGTGATTTTGCCCGAGCTGGCGGCCGCGGTCGTTTGGTTGAAAGTGTGCAACACGGTTCCCAGCGCGGATGTGGGAACGACCAGAGCGAGATAGCCGAGCAGCCTGGCGTAGATCTGGTGGGCAGAGCGGGCAACCAGACCCAGAATCGCAGCCGCGCAAAAGAGCGCCGGAAACAACGAGAAGAAAAAATAAAAGCCAAGCTCTGCCGCACGTCCGAAAACGCGATCCGCGCGCAGTGCCGTCAACGTACGGTGCGCGAGCTCCATTTTCGAAGTGCCTTCCAGGCACCACAGAGAATCGACTGGCGCATGTGCCACAATGCGCCACACGCGCCGTTCGCTGGACTCTGCGGGCTCCGCGTTATAGCTTGGTATGGCCATGCCGGTTGCCGTGTTCCCATTTTGATATGGATGCGCGCGCACTGCGCGCCGATGGCCCTTACGCAGTCGCAGCGACGCTGTGCGCGGCGCTGCGGAATCAAACCATCTCAGTTTTGACCGCATCGTAACTCAGGGTGACATGGGACAATCATCTCTATCTTTTCAATGCGATAGCACACGAAGCAGGCGGTCGTCGCGCGGCTTGCAGCCGGGGTACGATCCGCGCCGTTCTGTTGCTCTCAGCTCTCGGGTTTTGTGCGTCGGCCCTTCGGGCGCAAGTGTCCTCCCCTTCCGCGCCGGCCGCTAACGATTCTCAGTCTTTTATTGCCAAACAAATGCCGGCCAATACGCCGAGCACAGAGGCGATGCTTTCCTCGTACGAGGGACTGAACGTCTCTTCGGTTCAAATCGCGGGCCAACCGGATATGAACCCATCGCAGTTCACATCGCTCATGGAGCAAGAGCCGGGCCAGCCCTTCTCGACGGCAAAGGTGGAGCACACCGCTGCGGCCCTCCAGGCTACGGGAAAATTCAAGGAAGTGCGCATCGATGCCGAGCCCGAGGCCGACGGCGTAAGTGTCGTCTACGTTCTTGAGCCTGCCGTCTGGTTCGGAATCTATCAATTTCCCGGCGCCCGGCGCTTCGCCTATTCTGAGCTGATTCAAGCGACCAATTACCCGGTTCAGAAGCCGTTTAACGCAATCGAAGTGGAGAAGGACGGGCATAGTCTGGAGCACTTCTTTGAGCAGCAGGGGTTCTTTGAGGCCCAGGTGCATACGCGGGTCAACGTTGACCACGCCCACGCCGTGGCCGATGTCGTCTTCAACGTGACCCTCGATAAGAAAGCGAACTTTGGAACCACCTCTATGCAGGGCGGAACGACTGCGCAGGAGGTGGAGCTCGAACACAAGTTGACCACGGTGCGGGCGCGGCTGCGTAGTTCGGGCATCCGCCCCGGCAAGGTTTTTCACCGCTCCACACTGAACCGCGCTGTGCGCTACCTGCAGTCGCTGCTTGAAAAGCAGGGCTATCTGGGCGCGCGGGTCTCGCTCGTAGGCGCCGAATACCACGCTGATACCAACCGCGCCGACATTCACTTCAAGCTTGAACCTGGCGTCAAGACTCGGGTGAAGATTACCGGCGCGCATCTATGGAACTGGAACCGCAAGGACCTGTTGCCCGTGTATCAAGGTGTGGGCGTTGATCAGGAGACGGTGCAGGAGGGTCGACAGGCACTTATCTCTTATTTTCAGGCGAAGGGCTACTTCAACGTGAAGGTCGACTCGCAGCTCAACTCTGGACCCACGGGGGACACCATTCTTTACCAGATAAATAAGGAGAAGAAGCACAAAGTTACCGCTGTGCGTCTGACCGGCAACGAGAATATCCCGGCTTCAAAGCTTAACCCCAGCATCGTCGTGCACAAGAAGCACCCTTTTTCGCCGGGCGATTTCAGCAACAGCCTGGTTGCCACCAGCGTGAAGAACCTTACCGCCAGTTATGAGGCGGAGGGCTTCAGCGACGTGAAGGTCAGCTCATCGGTCGAGACGGAGGCCGGAAACATTCAAGTCACCTTTCGCGTAAATGAGGGCCCACGCGACGTTGTGCACTCAGTCACGATTGAAGGCGCTGATACCTTCCCCGAATTGAAGTTTGCGCCGCAGGGGCTCAGGGTACGGGCTGGGCAGCCGTATTCGCAGGCGCTCGTGGGAGAAGATCGCAGCAACATCCTTGCCAACTATCTGCGCGCCGGATATCTGAATAGCAGCTTCCGCGAAATTGCCTCCCGGGTCTCAAAGCAAGATCCGCATCGCATTGACGTGGTCTATCACATCCATGAAGGGCCACGGGTCTTCACAGGCCAGGTCATCACACTGGGTCGCGTCCGTACGCAGCAACGCCTCATCAATGGCGATGTCGCGTCTATCAAGCCGGATCGACCGCTCACTGAATCCGCTTTGCTTACCGCGGGGAGCAAGCTCTACGATCACACCGGCGTGTTCGATTGGGCTGAGGTCGATCCCAAACGCGAAATCACCACCCAGACCAGTGAAGATGTACTGGTGAAAGTGCATGAGGGCCCGCGCAGCGTGTTCCAGTACGGATTCGGATTTGAAGTGATTCAGCGCGGCGGCAACGTGCCCAGCGGCACGGTTGCGCTGCCGAGTCTTCCGCCCATCGGGCTGCCCGCGAACTTTGCCACCAGTGAAGCCACATTTTACGGCCCGCGCGGCACGGCGCAGTACACGCGCAACAATCTGCGCGGCAAGGGCGAGTCCATATCGGCGACCGCATTCGCCGGCCGCCTCGATCAGCGCGCTGCGTTCTACTACATCGACCCAAATTTCCGGTGGTCGGCGTGGAAGGCAACGACCTCGGCATCCATCGAGCGGAACGAAGAGAATCCGATCTTCTCCGAGCAGGTTGCCATCGCCAGCCTTCAATTCCAACGGCCTGTCGATCGTTCCCAAAAGAACGTAGTGATCCTCGGCTACAGCTACAGCAAGACCGACCTGACCCACGTCTTGCTGGCGGAGCTTGTTCCCCCGGAAGACGACCACATCAAGCTTTCTACGCTGTTCGGCAACTTTACCCGCGATACTCGCGACAACCCGCTGGATGCGCACCGTGGCGTGTTCGACACCCTTGCACTGAATTTCAATACCAGCAAGCTGGGCTCGAATGTGGACTTCGCGGGCCTTACCGGCCAAGCCGCGTTCTACAAGACAGCCGTGCATAACATCGTCTGGGCCGACAGCATCCGCATCGGGCTGGCGCAACCCTTCAACAACAGCTTTGTTCCCTTGAGTGAGAAATTTTTCACCGGCGGCGGCAACTCCCTGCGTGGTATCCCGCTGGATAGCGCTGGTCCTCAACGCCCCGTTTATGTTTGCCCCAATGGCACCACGTCGTGCGGCGTGACCATCCCATATCCTACCGGCGGCAACGAGCTGCTCATTCTCAATTCCGAGGCGCGCATTCCGCTTTTCTGGCTCAAGAAAGGGCTTCGCATCGATCCCTTCTACGATGGCGGGGGTGTCTTCCCGACGGTCGGATTCCAGGATTTTACTTCGCTCTATTCGAACAATGTTGGCGTCGGGTTAACCTACAACACTCCGGTCGGTCCCATTCGCTTCGACGTGGGCAAGGACCTGAATGCAATACCCGGAACCAGCCCTCCCCAGCACTATTCGTTGCAATATTTCGTTGGAATTGGCCAGGCATTCTGAGAGGCAGTTATGAATTCGGCGCCAAAACATCCCTCCTTTCCCGATGATCACGATTCCGGGCCGCCCACCCCGCCCAAACGCAAGCGCTACTGGTGGCGAATGCTCGGCTGGTCAATTCTCGGTATCATCTGTTTCGTCATCGCCGCTGTCTTCATCCTTGCCGCACTCGTGGACAGCGACGGCGTGCATCAGGCGATTCTGACCTTTGCGCAGAACGAAGCGACGTCATCGCTCGGCACGCGTGTGCGCCTGCAGAACTTCGTTCTTCATTGGTTCCCGCTCGGTCTCGATCTATATGGTGTTACGGTCGATGGAGCCGCCCCGCATCCCGCGCCGCCGCTGCTGCAGGTGAATCACATTGAAGTGGGCGTGCGCATCGTTTCCATCTTTCAGCAGAAGTGGTATCTCAGCAGCCTGCGCATTGATCATCCAACGGCGTGGATCTACGTTGATAAGAACGGCGTCTCAAATATTCCATCCTTTCAAAGCAGCGGAAGCAGCAGCAATAACAACGAGATTTTCAATCTCGGCGTGCGCCATACCGTTCTCGAGGGTGGAGAAATTTATTACAACAGCCGTCCCAGCACGTTGGCGGCCGACTTGTACCATCTTGATTTGCGTGCCGCCTACGATGTGCCCCACCGGATGTACAGCGGGAAGCTCTCTTACTCCGACGGCGTGCTCAAGTACGGTGCTTACAGGCCCATCCCGCACAACCTCGATGCCACATTCAGCCTTACGCCCACCACATTCCAGTTGCACCAGGCAACGCTTTCGAGTGGCGACTCACAGGCCGTGGTCTCCGCCGTAATTCAGAATTATGAAACCAATCCGGCAGTGCGGGCGCAGTACCGCATCGCCGTGGATGGCGGTCAGTTCCGCCAACTTCTCAATAATCCGACGCTACCCGCCGGCTTCATTCGCGCCTCCGGCTCCATTCAATACCACAAGCAACCGAACCAGCCTTTGCTTCAGTCAGTCGTCCTCAATGGCGATTTAACCAGCGATCAGCTCGACGTAAACACCGCGACAGCGCACGCGGACATCACGAATCTTGCGGCCCATTATTCGCTTGCTCACGGCGACGCTTCGTTGCGCGACTTGCGTGCCGGCATCCTGGGAGGCGAGGTCACGGCGCAGGGAACGATGACCAACCTGGGCGGCAATTCGCATTCCAACTTCACCGCGGTCCTGCACAATATCTCGCTTGCACAACTCAGGCAGCAGGCCGGCGAGTCCGCAGCCATGCCCGGCGTATTGTTGGCTGGAACTTTGAATGCGACGGCCTCGGCCGCGTGGGGAAAGACCATGGCCGATCTGGTGGCCCGCGCTGACGCGAACATCAACGGGCAGGTGGCCAGCAAGCCTGCGCATGCGACAACCCCGGGAGTCATTCCCGTCGAGAGCGGCCTTCACGCCACCTACACCAACAACAATGGCCAACTTGCGCTTGCCAACAGCTATATCCGCACCACGCAAACCGATCTCACGCTGAACGGGACCATCAGCAAGCACTCGAGCCTTGCCATCCGGCTGCAGGCCAACAATCTGCGCGAACTTGGTGAGATGGCCGATTCCTTCCGTAGGCCGGAACCCGGGCAGCAGCCGCTCGATGTTTCGGGCACGGCATCGTTCGATGGCGCCGTGCAAGGTTCAATGACCGCGCCGCATCTCACCGGCCAGCTCACAGCGATGAACCTGCACGTCAATGGATCCGACTGGAAGCTGGTGCGCACCGGCGTGGACGTAAGCCCCGATCACGCGGCTCTCGAGAACGCTGTGCTTGAGCCCGCGCCGCGCGGCCACATCGCTCTCAATGCGCGTGCCACGCTCAACAAATGGGCATTCAGCGAGCAGAGCCCTCTTCAGGTGCAGCTCAATGCCTCGCAAATCGCGATCGGCGAGCTGTTGAAGTTTACTGGCGAGCAATTGCCGGTCACCGGGACACTTAGGAGCAGCGTGAGCCTGCACGGAACCGCGCTGAATCCAGAAGGCAACGGCAACCTCGATCTAACCGGCGTCACCGCCTATCAGCAGCCGGTCAATTCGATTGCGATCCATTTCTCCGGCAACGGCACCGAGGCGCAGGCCAATCTCTCCGTGCAGGCGCCTGCTGGAAGCGTGCGAGCAAACGTCACTGTTCAGCCGAAGCAGCGAACGTACACCGCGCAGCTTACGTCGCCCGGAATCCACATCAACCAGCTCGCGGCTATGCAGGCCCACAACATCAAAGCCAACGGCGTGCTAGCGCTCAACGCCAGCGGCCAGGGCAGCTTCGATAATCCGCAGCTCCAAGCCACGGTGCAGTCGCCCTCGCTTACCGTATCGGAGCAGACCATCTCCGCGCTCAAGCTGCAGTTGAATCTCGCCAACCACATTGCCAATGCGTCGCTTTCTACCGTGGCGCTCAACACTCCCATCCAGGCCAAAGCCACGGTCCATCTCAGCGGAGATTATCTGGCCGACGCATCGCTCAACACCCCGGTGCTCTCGCTGCAGCCCATTCTCGCTCTCTACTCGCCCGATGCAGCAAGCGACATCAGCGGTCAGACGCAGATCCAGGCCACGCTCCATGGGCCGCTCAAAGACATGAAGCAGCTTGAAGCGCGTGTCACCATCCCGGTGTTCCAGGTGGCCTACCAGAACAAAATCCAATTGGCTGCGCCAACGCCGATCCAGGTCAACTATCGCGATGGCGTGCTCGACGTGCCGGAGGGTTCAATTGAGGGTACCGACACCAGCCTCCAGTTCCAGGGCCACATTCCCGCAACCAGCGGCCAGCCTATGTCCTTGCAACTCCGCGGCGCAATCGATCTGCAGCTGGCACAGTTGTTCGATCCGGAGATCACCAGTTCGGGGCAGATCAAGCTCAACATCGATTCGCATGGCGTGGCGGCCGAGGGCGCAAACCTCGGCGGAGAAATCGATATTGTGAATGCCAATTTTACCGATCCCTCGCTGCCGGTGGGACTGCAGGGCGCCAACGGTGTGTTGAAACTGACGACCGATCGCATCAATGTCGCCAGCTTCCAGGGCAAGATTGGCGGCGGAACGGTGACCATGCAGGGAGGGGTGCAATACCGCCCCAATGTGGTCTTCGCTGTGGGCATGGCGGCCAAGGGCATTCGCATGTTGTATCCGCAGGGAACACGCGAGGAAATCGACGCCAGGATACGTCTCGACGGCACGACTACCCATGCAGTGCTGGGCGGAAGAGTGGACCTCACGAATCTCGCCCTCACGCCGGCCTTTGACCTGAGCAGCATCGCCGGTCAGCTCTCCGGCGGAGTGGAGGCCCCGCCTTCGCAGGGATTCACGCAGAATCTCAAGCTCAATCTTGCTGTGAACTCCACGAGCGCCATCAATCTTGTCAGTCGCGAATTGAGCATCGACGGCTCGGCGAATCTGCAGGTTCGCGGGACGGCCGCTGATCCAGTGGTCCTCGGCCGTATCAACCTTACTGGTGGTGATATTATCCTCAACGGCAACCGCTTCGTGCTAGGCGGGGGGACCATCCAGTTCGTCAACCCCATGGAAACAGAGCCGGTGCTCAACCTCGCCATGACGACCACAATTCAGCAGTACGACATCAATCTGCGCTTGCAGGGGCCGGCCAGCCAGATGCGCCCTGAGTACAGTTCCAATCCCGCATTGCCAGCGGCTGATATTATCCATTTGCTGGCCTTCGGTTCAACCACTGAGGCTGCCGCCAACAATACTGCTACCACCAACGAACAAGCGGAGTCCCTCGTTGCGTCGCAGGTTTCGAGCCAGGTAACCAGCCGGCTCTCCAGAGTAGCAGGCATCTCACAGCTCTCCATCAGCCCGGTGCTGCAGGGCGGCAGTGGGGAAGGGCCGGCGGGAGCCAACATTACCATCCGCCAGCGCGTCACCAGCAACCTGTTCGTCACCTTCTCCACCAACACGGCTACCACGCAGAACCAAATCATACAGGGGCAGTATCAGATTTCGCCGCGCGTGGCCCTTAGCGCCACGGGCTATGGAAACGGTGGCGTCGCAGTCGACACGCTGATCAAGAAAACCTGGTGAGGGGAAGAGCCGAGCTGGTGCGCGCCGGCTCAGCTCTTTTTGCTTGGGACTTTCTTGCCCTCCTTGCGCGCCTTTGACAGGCCAATGGCAATGGCCTGCTTCCTGCTTGTCACCTTCTTGCCGCTGCGCCCGCTCTTCAGCTTGCGCTTCTTCATCTCGCGCATCTCGGTCTCGACGTTTTTGCCCGCCGCCGGCGAGTATTTGCGTGTCGCCTTTTTTGAGGAGGAACTCTTCTTGGGAGCGGACTTACGGCTTGAGGAAGATTTCTTGTGCGCAGCCGACTTTTTGGTGGAGGAAGATTTCTTATGAGAGGTCGACTTTTTCTTAGTACTGGATTTTGTTGCCATTACCTTCTCCTGAGTGTCTGAGATGGCAATCAATTTCGCGCCGGTTGTATCCGCGTGGCGAGACGATAAACTAGAAGAAGGATCTTTCCCGCCTGGACTTCGCCTTGCATCCGCTCCTCGACAAACTGAACCCGGAACAACGCGCCGCCGTCGAGTCCATTGACGGCCCCCTGCTTATCCTGGCCGGCGCCGGCTCGGGAAAAACCCGCGTCATCACCCACCGCATTGCCTGGATGGTGCGCGAGAAGAATGTCGCGCCCGACTCCATTTTGGCCGTGACGTTCACCAACAAGGCTTCCGGCGAGATGGCGGAACGGGTGGACAAGCTTATCGGCCACGGTTCGCTGACCAAGCCGCTGATCGCCACCTTCCACTCGCTTTGCGTGCGCATCCTGCGCCGCGATGTTGAAGCGCTCAAGGTGGGCGGCAAGGGGCTTACACGCTCCTTCGCCATCTTCGACGAGAGCGACCAGCAGGGAATCGTGAAGCAGGTCATGCGCCGCATGGGCCTTGATATCAAGCAGCTCACGCCGCGCACGGTCCTAGGCCGCATTTCCTGGGCCAAGAACCACATGGTCGATCCGCAGGATTATTTTCTGGGTTCAAAAGATCCGAATAGCGAGCGCATCGCGCACATCTACAAGCAGTACCAGGCTGAGCTCGAAAAAAATAATGCCTTGGATTTCGACGACCTGCTGCTGGAAGCCGCGCGCCTGCTTAAAGTTTCCAGCGAGGTACGGGAGCGCTACCAGCGCAGGTATCGATATGTATTGGTCGACGAGTACCAGGACACCAACCGCCCGCAGTATGAGCTGATGAAGCTGCTGGCCGGCGAGCACAAAAACGTGTGCGCCGTGGGCGATGAAGACCAGAGCATCTACTCATGGCGCGGCGCAGATATCCGCAACATTCTTGAATTCGAGAAGGATTTTCCCAACGCGAAGATCATTCGTCTGGAGCAGAATTACCGCTCCACGCAGGTGATTCTGGAAGCTGCGGGCGCGGTGGTGGCCAACAACCTGAAGCGCAAGGGCAAAAAGCTGTGGACCGATCGTCAGGGCGGATCGAAGGTCGGTTACTACGAAGCGCCCGACGGCGAAAACGAGGCGCTCTTCATCGCGGACAAGATTCGAGCCTTTCTGCGCGAGCAGGGAAGCGCGGCCGAAGCTGAGGGCGCCGGCGGCACGCACTGTGCGGTTCTCTATCGCACCAACTCGCAGTCGCGGCTGGTGGAAGAAGCGCTGCGACGCTACAACATCAGCTATACGATGGTGGGCGGATTTAGCTTTTATGAGCGCGCGGAGGTCAAAGATTTGCTTGCCTATCTCCGCTTGGTCAGGAATCCACATGATTCGATGGCGCTGCAGCGGGTCATCAATACGCCGGTGCGCGGCATTGGCAAAACTACCCTTGAAACCATCGAACGCATGGCGCTTGAAACCGGCCGCTCTACCTGGGACGCTGTTGGTGCGGCGATCCAGAGCAAGCTCGTCCCCACGCGCGCGCTGCTGGCGCTCGAGTCGTTTCGCCAGCTCATTCTCGACGCGCAGGCCATGATGGATCCTGACTTTGCCGGCAAGCTTGCTGCCGATGTGGTCGAATCGGAGGCCGAAGACGCCGACACCGGATTTTCCTTCGGCGCCGAAGCACCGGCGGACGAGGTTGTTGAAGATGTTTCATTTCCTCTCGCCGACGAGAACCAGCTTTCTCTGCTCGACATGGCGAGTTTTTCGCCTTTTGCCGAAGCGCCCAAGCGCCCGTTCCTGAAAATGCCGAAGCAAAAGGCCGGTGATCGCACTGCGCCGACCGTGAAATCGGATCGGCCGGATGGTAGGACCTTGCCAAATGGGGAAGCTCAGCCAGCCGAGGAAGGAGAGCGTGCGAGCGCCTTTCGCGCTCCTGGCGATGCGGCCACTCTTCCCGAGCTCATCCGCTTTATCAATGATCGCAGTGGTTATATCAAGGCTCTTGAGACGGAGGGCACGCCTGAAGCATTCAGCCGCATTGAGAACCTGAAGGAACTGGCCAACGCGGCGCACGATGCCGAGGAGCGCGGCGAAACGCTCGCCGATTTCCTGGACCATGCGGCCCTGGCCAGCGACAGCGACCAGTTCGATCCCGAGGCCCGGGTTACGCTGATGACGCTGCACGCGGCCAAGGGGCTTGAGTTCCCGCTGGTGTTTCTTTCCGGACTTGAGGAAGGGCTCTTCCCGCATTCTCGCACGCTCAACAATCCCGACGAACTCGAAGAAGAGCGCCGCCTCTGCTACGTCGGCATGACGCGCGCCATGAATACGCTGATCCTGACGCGCGCGCATTATCGCCGCCGCTATGGGAACGATGCGCCCGAGGCCAGCATTCCCTCGCGCTTTCTTGAAGAGGTTCCGCCGCAGCTTGTCGAAAATCTCAGTGGCCGCAGCCCGGCATGGTCAACAGCTGGGTATGGTGCGGGCCGTGGAAACCGCTATGGCGATGACTCTGAAGGACGGCACTACAACTACGAGGACGAGAGCCAGGAAGTGTCGCACGCTCGCGGTGGACAGCGTTTTTCTTCCAACCGCAGCTCTGCTCCCAAAGATAAGAGCGCGTCAGCGCCGCCAGCCAGAGCGGATTCCATCGATAATATCGCTCGCTTCTTCGGTGGCAAGGCAAGCAGCCGTCCCGGCTCCTTTGCGCGTCCGGCGATGGATATCGCCGCGTCCAGCGGTGCGGCTAGGCTTAAGCAGGGGCAGCGCGTGCGTCACGCCAAATATGGCGAGGGCACGGTGCTGATGCGTGAAGGCGATGGCGAGGACGCGAAGGTCACCGTCATGTTTGCGCGCCACGGCATGAAAAAGTTGATGGAGAAGTTCGCTAACCTGGAGAAGCTCTAGGCAGGCGGGGCGGAGGCTACGCTTCAACTCCGGGTGGAATGAGCAGATTCACGGCGTGGGGCACGACCTCGAGGCGGACGGGCAGCGAGCCGAGGACTTCGCCATCGGCTTCGACGAAGAGGGTTTCCTGCGAGCCGTTGTGGGCGCGGCATTCCACATGGCCGGATTCGAAGAGCTCGATCTCGTGGGTGAACTTGTGGCGACCGGCAAGCACGCCAATGAGGAATTTGAAATAGGCGAGTCGGCTGCGCGTTTCGAAGGCGATGAGATGGAGCCAACCGTTGTGCAGGGTCGCGCCGGGCGCCAGTTGCCGCAGCGCTCCGCCAAACGAGCGCACACGCACGGCCAATAGCTGCGACGCGGTAAAGACGCGCTCGGTGGGAATTCCGTTGGGGATGAGCTCAGTTTCAAAGAGCGGGAAGTTGTGCGTGGCCCAGATGCGCGCCGCCTCGACGAGATAGAGAGCGTAGCCGAAGCGTTGCTTGAGGCGCGAGTCGAGCCGCGACATCAGCAAGGCATCCGGCCCGATGCCCGCAGCAACAAGAAAGTAGCGCGAGGCGGAGTTGCCGTCGGGCGCCTGGTAGTGGATGCGGCCCACTGGGATGCGCACCGGTACGGACGCAAGCAGTTTCTGCACCACGTCTGCGGGCGGTCCGACGAGGCCAAGATTCGATGCCAGTGCGTTCGCTGTGCCCAGAGGAATCACGCCTAGCGCGGTTTCCGTTCCTACCAGCCCCTGCAGAACCGCGTGCACGGTGCCATCCCCGCCGCAGGCGATCACGGAGTCGCAGCCTTGACGGACAGCCTCGCGGGCGTGGGCCGAACCGCTGCCCGGAGTGCCGGCTTCGAAAGCTTCCACTTCAACCCCGACGCCGCGCAGCACTGCGATCGCCTGCTTGAGAGCAACTGCACGGCGCGCAGAATAGCGGCCCGAAATCGGGTTGTAAATAAGCGCGACCCGGCGCATCGCTGGATTTAACTTGGCTCTGGACGGAATGTCAATCGCCTCTTCCCTCATCCTCTCAGATGGGATGCAGACTGCTTGAATGGCAAGTGAATATGGCGGAGGACGAACCTGGATAGGAACGGGTCGTTGTGACAGAAAATGCGACGCTTGCGTACCGGCGAGGGGGCGCCGGTGCCGCCAGAAGGGCAAGGGGCGAGCCACGAGGCTGTTGGCAGCCCAAGTTCGACAAACAGCCGCAGGCCACCATCCTGAATGGGTCGCCGCGCCGCATGGGCGGGGGTGGAGAACGTAAAGCGGCTGCGCTTTGCTGCGGAGAGTGGGAAATTCGACGCCAACTTCGACGGGCTGAATGCGGTGCTGAGCGAGGAGCACCGAGCCTCGACTGAATCTTGTGGTCTCCCATTTCTGTCATGAGAAGACCGAGACAAGGATGGGGCGCCCGGTTTTCCTGCTATTCCACCGCTTTCTTCACAGGCGCCCAGAACAGCCTCTGGCCTACACTTTTGAGATATGGCAACTATCCCCGACCTCAGGCTGGAAGCTGGACTGCCGGCTAATATCGACGCCGAGAAGACGATCCTTGGCGCGATCCTGCTGGACAATGCCGCTCATGCCGAGGCTTCCGAAAGGCTTACGGGCGACGACTTCTCGCTTGACTCGCACCAGCGCATCTTCCAGCGCATGACGGACCTCCGCGACGAACAGCGGGCGATCGATATCGTCACGCTGGCCGAGGAGCTGGCCAAGTATAAAGAGATCGAATCGGTGGGCGGCGTGGCTTACCTGGCATCCCTGACGGAGGGATTGCCGCGGCGGCCGGTGATTGAAGAGTACATCCGCATCGTCAAGGACAAGAGCCTGCTGCGGAGACTGATGGCCATCTGCTCGGCGGCCATTGCGCGGGCGGCGGACCAGAGCGAGACGGCGCTCGAGGTGCTAGGCGACGCGGAGCAAAAGCTGCTCGAGGTCAGCGAGAAGGGCATTGTCCGCGGGCTGCAGCCGCTGGACCAGATTGTTGCCGAATCGTTTGGCTCGATTGACAACCTCTACAAGGAAAGCAAAGAGGTCACCGGGCTGGCAACGAATTTTTATGAACTCGACCGCATGACCAGCGGATTGCAGAAGGGCGAGCTGATTATTATTGCGGCGCGTCCCTCGATGGGCAAGACGGCTTTCGCCATCAACATTGCGCAGAATGCGGCCATCCAGAGCAAGGCGACGGTGGCAGTCTTCAGCCTGGAAATGAGCAAGGAGTCGCTGCTGCGCCGCATGCTGGCCACGCAGGCGCGCGTGGATCAGCGCAAGCTGCAAACCGGCTTTCTGGGCCGCGAGGATCACGGCAAGCTGCAGCACGCGCTGGAGCAACTAATCGAGGCCAAGCTTTATATCGATGATTCGGCCGGAATTTCGCTGGCGGAGATGCGGGCCAAGGCGCGGCGGATGAAGCAAACCACCGGTGGGCTGGACCTGATCATGGTGGACTATCTGCAATTGATGTCGGCCACGCTGCCAACGGCGGGCGGCAAACGCTACGAGAACCGCACGCAGGAGGTCGCGGCCATCTCGCGCGGGCTGAAGGCGCTGGCCAAAGAACTGGATGTGCCGGTGATCGCTCTGTCGCAGCTCTCGCGTGCGAGCGAGCGGCGTGGTGACGACAAGCGGCCGATGCTGAGCGATCTGCGCGAATCGGGCTCGATTGAGCAGGACGCGGACGTGGTGGCATTCATTCATCGCGAGGCCTATTACAACCGTGATGAGGAGATGTCGGACGCGGACAAGGCCAAGTCGGAAATCATCATCGCCAAGCAGCGTAACGGGCCGACGGGAACTGTGATCCTGCACTTCATCTCGCGGTTTACGAGCTTCGACAATCCGGAGACGGCTCACGAGGGCGAATGAAAAATAGAGCATAAAGGGGCGTTAGGTGCCGCTCTTTACTTTATTTTGCGAAGTTCTGCGAGCAGTACCGTGTCCAAGTGGTTTCGTGCTTTCCCAGGTTTCAAAATCGAGATCTCCACCCCGCGAACGAAGACCTATTTGCGGGGGCCCCGGACCTGGGGCACCCATGTTCAAATTTTCCGTTACGAAATCACGCGGACACGGTACCAGTGAGACTGGGCAGAAGCTCTCATTAGACGAATGGCGTCGATCGATACCATCGTCTAATTGTTGCAACTCTAATCTTGGGGCATAATCACCGGATCAACCTCGCCACCAGGGTCGTGCGAGTGAGGGAGGGGGATACCGATGCGCACGATCAGCCATTTCGTCAACGGCCAAAGCGTCACCCGCACTGGTGCCGTCACCAGCCCCATCTACGATCCGAGCACGGGGCAGGTGCAGGCCCGTCTGGAGCACGGTGACGCTGCAATCCTGTCCGAGGCTGTTGCGGCCGCGAAGGCGGCGCAACCCGCCTGGGCCGCGATCGACCCCCAGCGCCGCGCCCGGGTGATCTTCAAGTTCAAGGCATTGATCGAAGAGCACATGCAGGAACTCCTCCACCTGATGTCCTCCGAACACGGCAAATTGCTGGACGACTCGGCCGGCGAACTGCAGCGCGGCCTGGACGTGGTGGAGTCTATCTGCGGCACTCCGCATTTGCAGAAAGGCGAGTTCACCCAGGGCGCCGGCCCAGGCATAAACGTATATTCGATCCACGAACCATTAGGAGTCGTCGCCGGAATTACGCCCTTCAACTTCCCCGCGATGATCCCGCTCTGGATGCTGGCGCCGGCCATCGCCGTCGGCAATGCCTTCATCCTGAAACCGTCGGAGCACACCCCTTCCGTTACCGTTCGGCTCGCGGAACTTGCCCTCGAAGCCGGCGTGCCGCCGGGGATCTTCAACATCGTGCATGGCGACAAGGATGTCGGTCAACCGATCACTGATCATCTCGATATCAAGGCCGTGAGCTTTATCGGCTCGACGGATGTGGCGAAGTCCGTCTACGCGCGCGGTGCGGGGAACGGCAAACGCATGCAATGCATGGGCGGTGCGAAGAACCACGGCGTGATCCTGCCCGATGCCGATCTGGACCAAGTCGTCGCGAGCGTCCTCGCCGGAGCCTTTGGCTCCGCCGGCGAACGATGCATGTCCATGCCGGTGATCGTGCCGGTTGGCCAGAAGACAGCTGAAGCGGTTCGCGAGCGCCTGTTGCAGGAGATTCCCAAACTGCGGGTCGGCGTATCCGTTGATCGCGACGTGCAAATGGGTCCGGTCGTCACCGCCGAACACAAGAAGAAGATCGAAGGCTATATCCAGCTGGCTGCAGATGAGGGTGCCGAACTCGTCATCGACGGGCGGGGCCGGAGCTTACCGGGCCATGAGCAGGGTTTTTTCTTGTGGCCGACCCTGATCGATTACGCCACGCCTGCAATGAAGAGCTACCAGGACGAAATCTTCGGTCCTGTGCTGCAGATGATTCGTGCGGAGACATTCGAGGAGGCGCTGAGCTACCCGAATGTTCACCACCAAGGCAACGCGGTTTCCGTCTTCACGCGCAATGGAGATTGGGCCCAGCGTTTCGTCGCCGAGGTCGCGGTAGGTATGGTGGGCGTCAATTTTCCGATGCCAACGCCGGTTGGCTATTACAGCCATGGGGGTTGGAAGGACTCGGCTTTCGGCGACCTTAACCAATACGGCGAAGACAGCATCCGCTTCTTCACGCGCACAAAGGTCGTAACCCAGCGCTGGCCGCACAGCGGACCAGCCCGCGCGCTTTAACGATCATCTTATCCGCACCGTAGAGAAACCCTCATAACTCCACGCACTTCCCTGTAATCGACCACCCGGTCAGTCAACGGTACAATTACATTGGGAGAGTTCATGAGACGTATAGCCAGCGATAAGAATGGACGCCGGCGCACACAAACGCGGGATCGAGACATAACCGTGCCGGCCATCTTGGCTGCAGCGGAGATTGAGTTTGCGACTCATGGCTTTACGGCGGCACGAACGGAGATTATTGCGGCGCGGGCGAATGTCGTTAAGGGCATGATTTTTCATTACTTCAAAAGCAAGGAAGGGCTTTTCGAGGCGGTTCTCGAACGGGCGTACCAGCCTTTCAATGAGGCGCTCGATAAGGCGCTCGATAAGAACCTGAACGCCACGGACGCATTAATGACATTTGTCGACCGGCTGCTTACCGCAATGGCTGAGAAACCGCTGTCGCCCGCTATCTTCATGTTGGAGAGCATTCAGGGCCGCGGCGAGCACTTTCGCAGGCTCGGAATGCCTTCCCTTTACACCCGGATTGAAACGCTGCTCAAGAGGGGAATTGCGGCGGGCGAGTTTCGGAAGATGGATCCCCGGCATGGCGCTATCAATATTGTTGGTCTGTGCGGTTTTTATTTTTGTGCGGCTAACAACGTTCCCCCTATTCCCGGCAGAACCCGCAACCCCTTGAACAAGCAGTCGTTGGCCAGGCACACAGCAGAAGTGATGGCCTTTGTCAGGAGTGGTGTAATCGCAAAACGCTAAAAAAGTGCGACTGCACAGATCGCAACCGCATTGTTATTGCCCTAACTGGAGGGTGAACTAAGGATTTGGTCGCGATGTATCGGAAATGCCTCCACGGGACTTTACCACGCAGGGCTATTGGCCGAGGCTGAGCTTCTTGCTGAAGCGTGCCGCCGACGAAACCATCAACTCGGACCAGCGAGAAATTGGAGAATGTATCTCCCGGCCAGAATGGCATCCTCTAATTGTTCCGCCTCCAATTCTAGTGTTATGATGCGGAGCAGCGGTGCTCCGGCAGCATGTGACAAAGAACGCAACGCTTCCTCCAATAGGTAATCGTAGCGGAACGAACTCCGGACGGTGTACTCCCGGCGAAGCGCCACCAACATATTTCCTGTGCGGCTTCCATTTTTGTACGACCAGAACGTTTTCTTACGCAAATAAAGGGATCCCTGTCGCGGAGGGCATGCGATTTGGCTTTCGTCAGCAAAGGCATAACCGCGAAAGCCTAAAAAAACTGTGACCTTTGCGTAGGATGCGTCATCCTTTAGTTGACTGACTGATTGGTCAATTGGCCGGCCGGTCCCCGGCAGCGAGCCGGAATTTTGTTCGGCAAGGATGTGATATGCGGCTCAAATCCTGGAAAAATCTCCTCCCGCTCAGCTTTGCTCTTCTCGGCGGAGTAGGGGCCATTGCACAATACAATCCACCAGCCACGCAGGCCCCGTACAACCCGATCGCCCTGGCCGAAGTAACAGGAACGCCACGGACGGCTGTTCAAGCCGGGCAGAGTAATTACCAGACCTTGTCGCAGAATCCCTACCTTGGCGGAGTTCCGGGGGGAAAACTCAGTGCGACGCCTGTGGCCCTCTCGCTCGACGACGCAGTTGCCCTTGGACTCAAGCAAAATCTCGGTGGAGTTTTGGCTACGGATGCCGTAACCGACGCGCGAGGTCAGCACTGGCAGGCGCTGAGCGAGCTGCTTCCCAATGTTGTCACCGATACGGGCATGGGCGTACATCAGATTAACGTAAGGGCGGCCTTCGGTTTGACCATCCCTGGGGAACCTCCAATCATTGGCCCATTTGGCTATTTCGACTCGCGGGCTTATCTCACGCAATCCGTTTTTGACTGGTCATCCATCGAGCGAGCGCGATCTTCGAGTGCGCAAATGAAGTCTGCAGCGTTCAGCTCCAAAGACGCTCGCGAGCTTGTCGTGCTTGTGACTGTGTCCAACTATTTGCTGGCCATCGCGGACAAATCTGAAGTTGAGGCTGCCACTTCGCAGCGGGACACCGCCAAGGCACTTTTTCAACAGACCTCCGACCAGAAGACGGCGGGCCTTGCCTCGGCCGTGGACGTGCTTCGATCTCAGGTCCAGCTGCAATCGCGCGAGCAGAAACTGCTTTTGGCGCAAAATGATCTGGCAAAGCAGAAACTGGTTTTGGCGCGGGCTATCGGACTTCCTCTTGGGCAGCAGTTCGAGATAACTACCGATGTGCCTTATCAGGAGCTGACACCCTCGGGTCTCGATGAGGCGCTCCAAAGCGCCTACAATGCCCGACCCGATTTTCAGAGCCAAATGAATCAGGTCCGGTCGGCTGAACTCGAGAGAAAAGCCGCGTCTGCCGAGCGTTATCCGTCGTTAGGCGTGGAAACCGACTACGGGCTCTCGGGAGTTAACCCAGCCTCGTCGCACGGCACCGTTGATGCGGCTGCCACGCTCCGTATTCCGGTCTTTCAGGGCGGAAGGGTACATGGGGATGTCCTGCGGGCGGACGCCGCGCTAACCAGGGAAAGAGAGCGACTGGAAGACCTGCGAGCGAAGATCGACCAGGAGGTCCGCGACTCTTATCTCGATCTGGAGTCGTCTGCACAGGAAGTTTCTGTGGAGAAAAGCGCGGTAGCTTTGGCAACTCAGAACCTGGAGCAATCTCGAGATCGATTTGCTTCGGGAGTTACAGACAACATTGAAGTGGTTCAAGCGCAAGATGCGCTGGCAATCGCTACCGACGCGTACATCGCCAGTCTCTACAGCTACAACGTTGCAAAGATATCTCTGGCAAGGTCAACGGGAGTTGCGGAAACACGCTTTGCCGAATATGTGGAGGGAAAATGAGCGCGCCCGAGGAACATCCATTAACGAATCAACAGCCTACGCCATCAGGACAAAACGCGCCAGCGGATGATACCTCTGCGCCCGACGCACCGACGCCATCGTATCCGGTAAGGGGTTCCTACAAGCGTTGGATACTCCTCGGTTCGCTCGTTGTTCTGGCCGTTGCGGGCGCTTTCTTCTGGCATTATATTTCCGGATTCGAATCCACCGACGATGCGCAGGTGGACGTGCATCTTTACCCTGTCAGCGCTCGCATTTCCGGATATATCGACAAAGTCAACGTTGGCGACAACCAATGGGTCGACCAAGGATCCACGCTCGTTGAAATCGATCCGAAAGATTATGAAGTGGCGTTGGCGCGTGCTCAGGCATCACTGGCCGCAGCAGAAGCTACTGCGAAGAGTTTGGGCATTGACGTGCCGGTGTCTTCTGTCGATACGTCGAGCCAAGTGAAAATCAGCTCCTCGGATATTAACGACGCCGAAGCTGCAATTCAAGCAGCGGAAAAGGAAGCCGCCGCCGCCCACGCCCACGTCTTGGAAGCGCAAGCGGAAAATGTAAAAGCTCAAGATGACGTCAAGCGCTATCACTTGTTGCTCGCGAAAGAAGAGGTGCCGCAGCAAATCTACGACCACGCTTATGCTGCCGCAGCGACCGATGTCGCCGCCATAGCGGCGGCCGAAGCAGACGAGGCCGCGGCTCAGCAGGCCGTTCAAGAGGCGCATAGCCGCCTCGCTGAGGCTGAGGCGCACTACGAAGATGCCCAAGCGGGGCCACAACGCGTTGCTTCAACGCGCGCCAAGGCGCTTTCGGCGATGGCGGATGTGCAGCAGAAAAGGGCTGTTGTGGAACAAGCGCGGTTGAATCTGGGGTACGCAACGATATTTGCGCCTGTAACCGGAGAGGTCACGAAAAAGGTTGTCGTCGGATTGAATGTCGACCCTGGGGAGCAGATGCTCACGGTGGTTCCCCTGGATCAGGTTTGGATCACCGCGAACTTCAAAGAGACCCAACTCAAGCACATGCGCGTGGGCCAGAAAGCGGAGATTCACCTCGACTCGAACGGCCGCACCTACCACGGTCATGTGGACAGCATTGCGGGAGCAACAGGCCCCATCTTCAGCTTGCTGCCACCCGAAAACGCAACGGGCAACTACGTGAAAATCGTTCAGCGGGTTCCCGTAAAGATTGTTTTAGAGCCAGGCGAAAATCGTGACCACCAGCTTCGGCCGGGGATGAATGTCGAAGCGAAGGTGTACTTGCGATGAGCGCCACAGCAATTCCGTTGGAAGGAGCCGTCTGGCGCCCGAAGGTGAATCCCTGGGCGATTGCCGCGACGGTATCGATGGCGGCGTTCATCGAAGTCCTGGACACGAGCGTTGCCAACGTTGCACTGCCGTACATCGCCGGTGGACTGGGAGCCAGCTACGACGACAGCACCTGGGTACTCACCTCCTATCTTGCTGCGAACGCTATCGTCCTGCCCATCAGCGGATGGCTCGCGGAGATGATTGGCCGCAAGCGGTATTTCATGATGTCGCTTGCTGTTTTCACGGTGAGCTCACTGCTTTGCGGCTTGGCGCCTACCCTGCCGCTATTGCTGTTGTTTCGAGCTGTGCAGGGCATCGGCGGCGGTGGACTGCAACCGATGGCACAAGCCATTCTCAACGATACGTTTCCTCCAGAGCAGCGCGGCTCTGCGTTTGCTGTCTATGGCATTACCGCAGTTCTCGCCCCCACAGTGGGGCCGATGGTAGGAGGCTGGATTACCGATAACTATTCCTGGCGCTGGATATTTTTCATCACGCTGCCGGTGGTTCTCCTCGCCCTCTATCTGACTCACACCCTGGTTGAGGATCCGCCCTTCCTCCGTCGCTTAAAGAGGGGTGGGATCCGGGTGGACTACATCGGAATATCCATGTTGGCGCTGGGAGTGGGTTCGCTGCAAATCGTTCTGGACAAGGGGCAGGAAGATGATTGGTTCGGTTCGCATTTCATCATGACGCTGGTGATAACCGCAAGCGTCTGCCTTATTTCGCTGGTCATCTGGGAATGGTTCCGCAAAGATCCGATCATCGATGTGCGCATGTTCAAGAGCTTCAACTTTGCGACAGCGAACTTGATGATGTTCATGATGGGCTTCATGCTCTTCAGCACACTGGTCTTGATTCCGGAATTTCTGCAGACACTGATGGGCTACACAGCCGAGCTTGCGGGGCTTGTGCTGTCCGGCGGGGGACTTGTCTTGCTGGTAATGATGCCCATTGTCGGCCGGCTTTCATCGAAGATTCAAGCCAGATGGCTGATCGCGACAGGATGGCTATGCCTTGCCATTGGGCTGTTTTATTGCGCGCACGAAATTGACTTGTTCGTCAGTTTCGATTTTGCGATGTGGCTGCGCGTCGCCCAGGTAATAGGAATCGGATTTCTGTTTGTCCCCATTACGGCAGCGGGTTACATTGGAGTTGCTCCGGAGAAAGGCAATAGCGTCTCCGGCATGATCAATTTCATGCGTAATATCGGCGGCAGTATCGGAACTTCCGTCGTGACCACGATGATTGCCCGACGGGCTCAATATCATCAGCAAATCCTCGTCGGCCACATCACTCCCGATTCCCCTGAATATCGTTCCGCACTTCACGCACTGAGCTCGGCGATTGCGCACTCCGGGCTTCGGGCCGCGGACGCCCGCGACCAGGCGGTTGCGAGATTCTACGTATTGGTGCATCGACAAGGGGGCGCACTGTCCTATATGGACATTTTTTGGGTCTTGGGCGCGCTCTGCTCCATCATGTTCGTTCTTGCGTTTTTCTTGAAGAAGAATGATCCGGGAGCGGGCGGAGATATCGCGGTGGGCTGAGGGTAAACGCAATGCTTCACGCCATAACAATCGAGCGCGAATTCGGCTGCGGAGCATCCGAAATTGCCAGTTTGGTTGCCAGTCGCCTTGGGTGGAGTCTGTGGGACGAACGCTTGACACAGGAAATCGCGCGACTGACCGAGAGTACGCCAGAAGTAGTCGGGCAGAGAGAATGGCGAGCCGATCCCGTCGTGTACAGGCTTTTGCACGACTTTCTTCGGGGCGCGTTTGAGGGAGGCTTGCCGCCCACCAGCCGGCTGCACTTGCTCGATGCGCGTCGGATTGCCGATGCTTCGAAAGTAGCTGTCGAGACCGCTCTTTCCAGTGGGCCGTCGGTGATCGTCGGCCGAGGTTCGCAATTTTTTCTGCGCAATCGGAAAGATGTTTTCCACGTCTTTCTCTATGCATCGCGCGATTACAAAATCAGCAGACTAATCTCCAGAGGCGCAACTCAGGACAAGGCAATCGAGCAGGTCGACACAACGGACAAAGCGCGAGCTGAGTTCGTTCATCAATATCTCGGGCTGAAATGGCCGGAACCCCACCTATACCACGCGATGTTCAATACAGAAATGGGGGAGTCTTGTACGGCCACGATGCTCGTTGAGTGTTTACAAGAGTTCGAGCGTCAGTGTCACTCTGAGAGATCTCTCTTATAGCTGTCGCCACCTTCGACATGGTCAAAGGACTGAGCTGACGGAAGGGACCGAATCATGCAGCACTACGATGCCATCATCATCGGCACTGGCCAAGCGGGCCCATCTCTAGCCGGACGGCTGGCTGGGGCGGGCCGGAAGGTTGCCATTGTCGAGCGAAAATACTTCGGCGGCACCTGTGTTAACACCGGTTGCATCCCAACCAAAGCGATGGTCGCCAGCGCTTATGCTGCACACCTGGCGCGACGCGCTGTCGACTATGGGGTCTTAATTGAGGGCCCAATCAACATCGATATGAAGGCGGTGAAGGCTCGCAAAGACGCCATATCGATGCGATCCCGCACCGGGGTTGAGACTTGGTTGAAAGGGACGCAGAACTGCACGGTATATCAAGGCCATGCCCGGTTTGAGTCGCCGACGAACATTCGAGTCGGGAGCGAACTACTGAGTTCGGATCACATCTTCATCAATGTAGGTGGCCGTGCTGTGGTGCCACCTATGCCAGGCGTAGATGAGATTCCTTATCTTACAAATTCTTCCATGATGGACGTTGATTTCCTGCCGCGGCACCTGGTGATCGTCGGAGGGGGTTACGTGGGTCTTGAATTTGGGCAGATGTTCCGCCGTTTTGGGAGCGAGGTAACGATTTTAGAGATGGGGCCTCATGTGATCCGCCACGAAGACGAGGAAACTTCCCAAGCAATTGAGGAGATTCTGCGCCAGGAAGGGATTCACGTCCGCCTGGACAGCGGGTGCATCGGATTTCATCCGCATACCGACGGAGTGGCAGTGACCGTCGATTGCAAGGAAGGTTCGCCGGAAGTGATCGCGAGCCACGTTCTACTGGCGGTTGGTCGCAGGCCGAATACTGACGATCTTGGAATCGAGAACGCAGGCATCGTGACAGACCGCCGGGGTTACATTGCGGTGGATGAAGAACTCAGGACCAATGTTCCCGGCATTTGGGCGCTCGGGGATTGCAATGGCAGGGGGGCTTTTACGCACACCGCGTACAACGATTATGAGATCGTGGCGGCGAACCTGCTGGATGGCGACTCGCGGCGAGTCAGTGACCGGATCACCGGATACAACCTCTACACGGATCCACCCCTGGGCCGCGCGGGGCTTACGGAAGCCGAGGCACGGAACTCAACCGTGCATCTACTCGTCGGGCAGCGACCTATGACTAAGGTGGGCCGAGCGGTGGAGAAAGGCGAGACGAAAGGTTTCATCAAGATTCTCGTGGACGGCGAGAGCAAGCAGATTTTGGGCGCTGCAATCCTCGGCACGGGCGGTGATGAAGTCATCCACTGCATTCTGGACATGATGTATGCCAAGGCGCAGTACACGGTTATGCAACGCGCTATGCATATCCATCCCACCGTCGCTGAATTGCTACCAACAGTTCTTGGAGAATTGAAGCCTCTTTCGGCAGGGGCCACGAGCACCGCGCAGGGCAGCGGCGGACCTGTCCGAAAAACAGGGTAGTCAATTGCATACCGCGAATCATGTGGCGCACAATATCCGGCGGCTCTCAAGGGCCAGTTTGCCGGTCGATACGGCTGAGTTGGCCCGGTATCTCATCGGGAAGACAATCGTCCGCAGGATCGGGAGAAATAGAATCAGCGGCCGCATTGTCGAGACTGAGGCTTATCCCCCAGGCGATTCAAGTGGGCATGCTTACCGCGGACACACCGTAAGCAACCACTCCCTGTTCCTGGGGCCGGGGTTTGCGTACGTGTACTTCATTTATGGAACGTCCTACATGCTCAATGTATCGGCTGAAGAGCCAGGGGTCGGCTCAGGAGTGCTGTTGCGCGCGTTGGAGCCTCTTGAGGGAATAAGCCAAATGGAGAGGCGCCGCGGAACCGACAAGCTGATGGATTTGGCAAGAGGGCCGGGGCGGCTTGCGGCGGCATTGCAGATCGACCAACGGCTGGATGGAGTTGACTTGTGTGCCGACGGGCCGCTTTGGCTTGGCACGGCGGTTGCGAAGACTGCGCATATTGGCACGAGTGTGCGCATCGGCATTACCCGCGAAGTCGGTCGGTCGCTGCGCTTCTTTGAAGTGGGCAATCCCTTCGTGAGCGGCCCAAAGGCCCTCTCGAGGAAATAAGAAGTCGTTGAGCCTATCGCGACTCGATTCGAGTTCGCTTGGCGGCAATCCAAAGATCCCGATAGGAGGATACGAGTGCCTCGAGGCTGAATGCGCGATTTAGCCCGCTTGGGTTGGGCAAGACCCAGACCTCGGCACCGCCAAACCGAATGGACTGTCGTCCCCAGTCGACCGTTTTTTGTCGAAAGATGGCTGCGAAGGCAGGCTTACCGAGAAAGGCCAGGTAGCGCGGGCAATAACGCTTGAGCTTTCGTTCCAGTTCCTCGGTAGCTTGGTGAAATTCATGAGTGGAAAGCTCGCTGGCTCTTACGGTCGGTCGTTCCACTGCAGCTGTCAATCCGCATCCGTATTGAAGAATTGTGTGGTCGCTTTCAAACTGAATCAAGTGTGGCGTAAAGCCTGCAAGATAAAGGACACGCCAAAATCGATTGCTGCGGCTTGAGAAGTGATGCCCCGCCTGGGCTGCGCTCAGCGCCGGATTGATCCCACAAAACACTACATCGAGATCCTTGCTCAGTAAGTCTGGAAGGCGGAGCTCGGGCAGGTCCGGACTCCGACCCTGTGCAGAATCTTCAGCGTCGACAGGCACGCTCCCAATACCCTTTCATTTCGAACGCAATCACGCGATCCGCTGAACCCATTGACTCCGCCAGGCCGGGGCCTCGAAAGGATCGGCGAAATACTGTGTCTCATGCACCACCTTACCATTGCGGAACTCCATGATGCTCACTGTGTATGCCGGTCGCCCCTGGTAGGTGATTGTGTATTCCGTGATCCAGAGATCACCCTTTCCGAGAATTCGCTTGACGTTGAAACCGGACGGCTTGCCGGGATGATGACTTCGCAAGGCCTGCAAATTGCTTCGCCCGAGAATTCGTTCGCCTGACTGGGGATAGTCGCAAATGGCATCGTCGTCGTAAATATCGTGCTCCGCGTTGGCGTCGCCGACTGCTGACGCACGCCAGTGTGCATTGAGGGCCTCACGTATTTGCTCTTCTTGCAGCGGCTGCTCCGGGTAAGATTCGGTTTTCATGTCGATTGACCTCGCGGGATGAAGCCTGGGACACCAGTCGTCACCACTGGGTTGAGCCTTTGCCTGGTCTGAATGCGGTTGATTTCGTCTAATGCGTTTTCCGGAAGCGGGGAGATGTTGAAATTTTCTCTCGCGCGAGCTGCAGATTTGGGCGTGGTAAGCAAAGCAGTGCCTCGCTGCACGGCCCACGCCAGCAGCACCTGCGCCGGCGTCTTTCCAACTCGTGCGGCGATTGCTGTGACGACTGGATCTTCTAGCGGCCCCGGTCTGGTTCCGTGGCCCAATGGCGCGAATGCCAACAACACAACGCCGTTCTTTTTACAGAATTCCAGAAGTTCCGTTTCCGGCAGATACGGATGGGCCTCGACCTGGACCACGGCCGGCTTGATTCTGGCCGCTTCGTAGATGGGCAACAGCCCCTCCAACATGATGTCAGACAACCCAATGGCCCGGCATCTGCCCTGGTCTACAAGACTCTCCATCGCCTTCCAGGTATCGAGCAAAGTCACTTCCCGGTCGTAAAGGACGTTGCCGTTCTGATCGCGCGGATCCTGCTCGTCCCCGGGTTGGAAAGCAAACGGAGTGTGGATGAGGTAAAGATCCAGATAGTCGACCCGGAGTCTGTCGAGACTCGCCTCGAATGCTGGGGCGACGCGCTCGGGCCGATGATTGGAGTTCCACAACTTCGTGGTGACAAATATCTCTTCGCGCGCGATCCCCCTATCGGCAAGTCCCGTCTGCAACGCCTCGCCTACCTCGCGCTCGTTGCGGTATCGCTCCGCACAATCGAAGTGTCGAAATCCAGCTTCCAGTGCGTCTCTGGTCGCAGTTATCGTCACGTCTGGGTCGGGAATCAGGGTGCCAAAGCCGAGTGCGGGGATGTGGCCGCCGCCGTGGTTGAGCGGCATTCTCGTCATCCGGAGTTCGGAAGATTCAGTCATAGGACTACCTCGGCATTGCTTCGCTATCCCGCGTCAGCGCTCGCAATTGAAATTTTGATGCCCAGCTCCTGAAAAAGGGGGCAGCAAAAGTGTCAAAATGTGTTCCCCAGGACTTCTTACCGTATATCTGATTGCCCTCCGTGACGGATCAGTCCCTAAAAGCGAGCAGTTGGCCAGATCACATTTCTGTGATTGACGGGCGCGGTCGCGACGGCGCGAAGGACTCAATTGAAGCGGCAGCAGAGCTACACCTCGTTGAGGATGAGGGCGACGCGGCCGGTGAGAAGGTCGGAGGGGGATTCGCCGGGCGCGATTTCCAGCAGCTCCACGGAAAAAGCGATGTTGAGCGGGCGCAGAATGAGACGGTTCGACTGAAAGTCGGCATAGCGCAGGCGCAAGTGGGCTCCGTGGCGGACGGCATAGAGGGTGGGGCGGCTGGGCCGATAATCGTGGAGCGAATTGTAATGGCGATCGAGGAGCACAATCGCCTCCGGGAGGACCAGCGGGTCCATGGCGAGGGCGTCGCTGGAGGGAATGCGGACGGCCACGAAGCGCTGCCAGGTGCGACGGGTGTGCGAAGTCCGGGAGCGGAGCGATTGCAGGATGCCGGCCGGCAAATGGAGCATGGACTGCACGGCCGAAGGTCGCACGAAGGGCTCGAAGAGAGCCACGGCGTGAGAAACGACGGGCACCGAATCGCGCTCGATCGCGGCCTCCGAGTTCAAAGCAGGCGGGAGCCCGGCGAGCAATTCGTGTGCGGCGAGTTGTTGAGCGGCCAGGATCCGGTCCATCGCCTCCAGCGAAAGCTGGCGGCGGTTGTGCAGGAAATTGGAGAGATGCGACTGCCCGAATCCGGTCTGGCGCGCCAGCAATGAGACGCTTAGCGTTCCCCGCTGTATCCTGCGCAGCAGTTCCAGCCGGAGCCGCTCGTGCATTTGGGTGAAATTCATCTGTGAATCGTTCACAGCCAGCCATGAAGCAGACTGGTCAATGTTTGCTGCTGGAAAAGCTGCAACGCGCAATTGGCCACCATTTTCGGCGGTTCGCAGTGGAATGGAAAGCGTAGGGTTAGAAAAATATCCAGATGCGTTGACTCAACGTATACGTATCTCTAGATTGGGTTTACTTCATCACGCATCGATTGTGCCGACTTTTTGACCCATTTCTGTCACCGAAGTACCTGCGGGGCTGAGGACAGTCCTTCAGAAATGTCAGACAGGGGAGCAAGAAGTTCCGGACTCTCTTTTGGGTCCGAGTCTCTATCCGTCCAAGAAGCGGACGAAAGGCGACTGCGGGACAGCCGAAGCGGGATGTTCCAGGGTCTGCGCGCAATGGTCATGGCACACAACTCGAGTTTCGGAACGGCAATCCCCTATCAGGACACAAGAAACCTGAAGTGCCGTGTCTGGCTCAATTCATCCCGCGAAGAAGGAGGCGCCGTCCGGGCGATGAAAAGGTCTATGGAGAATCCGTCATGGAAGTGCGCGTGCAACTTAAGATTTGCGAGGGGTGCGGTTGTCTTTGGTATCGCGCCTCATTTAATGAAGGTGTCTACTGTAAGGCCTGTGAAACGAAGCTCAAAGCGTTTCCCTCGCCGGAGAGCCGGAAACGACGCGGGCGTCCCTGCGGCAGAAAATTGACCCGGCTTTGCGCTGTAGCGGAAGTCGCCGGAGGTGCCGTATGAGCGCAGCCCTCCAGTTGCCGACGGTGTGGGGCGCGAGCCCGGCTAAGAGCATATGCACAGCCCAACCAGGGCGTGGCGAAACGAGCCGCAAGGAGGATGCGGAGGCAGCCAGGCCTGCGGTAAGCCTCGCGTTCTACCGGCGGCATACCGAGAACATGTTGAGGCGCTATCTGTACGCCTCAATGCAGGTAGGCCGGGCGCCTTCAGTTCTGGGAGATCCGGTGGGACGGGGATGGGTTTCGAGTCGGCCGGTGAAGACCTTCGAAGACGCGCTGATCTTTGTGCTCGACGTGGAACGCTGCCTGGAGCGGCTGGAGTTGCTTGACCGGCAAGTCCTCAGCAGAGTTGTGCTGCAGGCCTATACCTACGAGGAAACGGCTGCGCTACTGGGCATGAGTCTGCGCACTGTTGCCAACCGTCTTGGGCGCGCACTGGATCGGCTTACCGAGCAGCTTCTCGCTTCAGGGCTCCTTATATTACCGAAATAATGAACGGACAAGAATACAGCCTGCGGGCGCGAGTTTTTAAGCGCGCTTGCAGGCTGTTTTCTTTTGCGAGTGACAGGGCTGGCCGATTACTCAAAGCCGGGATGGGTGGCTTCGTTGGCGTGGGGGATCAGATCCTGATAAACGGCTCGGGGGACGTTTGTTTGCCAGTGGTTGGTGGCACGGGCGAAGAGGATGGTTCCTAAGAAGATGGCTGCCAGAAGCGCGACCATTCCGAGCGGCTGGAGGGCGCGGTGGGAGTTGGGCTGCGCGGCGCCGGCATTGCGGAGGTGGGGGAGTGCGAATTCGAGCGTGCCGTCCGCCGGGCAGGAGGCGATACAGGCCATGCAGGCCGTGCACTCTACGGAGCGAATCTGCACCAGGTTGTCGACGGGCAGGGCGGAAGGACAGGCCTTTGCGCATTTTCCGCAATCGATGCAGGCAGCGGCGTTGCGCCGAATTTTGAGCGGGCTGAGGAGAGAGGCGAGTCCCATGAGCGCGCCATAGGGACAGAGGTAGCGGCACCATACGTTCTCGACGACTAGCGACAGGAGCGCAAGAGCGAGGATGACGAGGGCCGCGGTTCCGCTCATGTTGCGAAAGAAGTTGAGCATCTTGACGTCGGCGATAAGACCGTACGGCGTTTCCATGAAGCGCTCAAGCATGGCGGCCGGCATGGCTGCGATGAAGAAGACGAAGAAGCCGAGGAGCAGGTATTTGAGGCCGCGGAGGGGAATATCGAGCCAGCGGGGAAGGCGGGCCCAGCGGGTTCCCCGACGGCGGAAGAGAATGCGGCCGAGCTTGCCGATGCGCTCAGACAATGCGCCGACGGGGCAGAGCCAGGCGCAAAAGGATTTCTTGGCCACCAGGCTGGTGAGCAGGAAGGCGATCAGCAGAAACATGGCCGCCGGATGAATGGCCGGTACGCGCCCGGTGACGAGCAGGAGCTTCAGGTTCATGAGCCCGGCGATGGGGAGCCAGCCTTCGGCGCCGGCGGGGCGCGGTACATAAAGGCCGGTGCCGCCGCGCTCGTAAAAACGCGTCCAGAGGTAGAACTGGATGCCGAGGCAGAGATTGAGAATGGCGAAGACGACCTGAACTGTGAAGCGAATGCGCTGCGAACGATCTGGAGTGGTGCGGCGGCGTAGGGTCTTTTTTTCTTTGAGAACTGCAGATTGTATGCCCATGGGAGGCCTTCTGGGATCAACGATACGAATCGGCGCGGGTAGGCATATGTGAGCTGGATCACAGGGGCGTTGTGCTGAGGACAGGCTCTCTCGTTGGCCTTTGCGGTTCCCCCGCCCTAGCCGCAAAAAGCAAAGGCGCGGCGAGGGTGGGCCGCTGCCTTACGGATGCTCCAGAGCATCCCCCACAATGGGGGGCAAGTTGGACTACGTGGCGTAGGGGCATGCCCTAGATGATGGGGATTCTGGGTAGACCGGGCTAAATCTTGGCACTGCAGGGTTGACCGGGGTGTCGGGCGAGGCATCACAGAGAAAAGGGGGTGGGCGCGGAGCAAATGTACCGTCGGCACTGCTGAGGCGCCGGAAGCAATCGGGCTGCCCGCGATGGAGGAAGGATAAGAGACGATGCCGGATCCTGAAGCTCGCACCGAGATCTCCGAATCGATGGTTACGCCAATGGACCAAGTTGCCGTAGGAGTGGAAGGCCTGCGGATTGCATTTGTCAACGTGTTCGGAGTGGCGACGGCGAATGGGAGCTGGACGTTGATCGATACCGGTCTTCCTTTTTCCGCAGGCTTTGTGCGGGGCTGGGGTGAGCGCACGTTTGGCCGGCCGGCGTCGGCGATTGTGCTGACGCATGGTCATTTCGACCACGTGAGCGGAGCGGCCGAGTTGGCGCAGGCGTGGAATGTGCCGGTCTATGCGCACCCGCTGGAGTTTCCTTATCTGACCGGGGAGAGGGAGTATCCGGCGCCGCAGGTTGGCGCGGGCGGGGGGTTGATGAGCTTGCTCTCGCCCCTCTATCCGCGCGGGCCGGTGGACCTAAGTCGATGGCTGCGGCCGTTGGCTACGGGACCGGGAGCCGGGGACCTGACGCCGGTGGCGGGGTGGGAGATTATTCCTACGCCGGGACACACGCCGGGGCACATCTCGCTCTTTCGCTCAAGCGACATGGCGCTGCTGGTGGGCGATGCGTTCTGCACCACGAAGCCGGAATCGTTTTTTGAAGCGGCTCTGGCGCAGGTTCCTGAGCTGCATGGGCCGCCGGCGTACTTCACGGCCGACCCGCAACAGGCGGCGCGATCGATTCGGCTACTGGCGAATTTGCACCCGCGCATTATTGCACCGGGGCACGGTAGGCCTTTAGCGGGTGCGGCGCTGGAGGAGAAGTTGCCGCAATTCTCAGAGAAGTATTCAAGCGAGCGCGCGACTGGCCTGGAGCCGGGCCCGGGGTTGGCGGCGGCGTAGAGCGAGTATCGGCTCCTGTGGGGCATACTCCGATGGCGACGCCTGGCGGTATTTCTACGGCTTCAACTCCTCAGTGCACGCTGGGCTGGAGCAGGGTCTCCTGCGTGTTGTTCGTGGCCATGGGATACTCTGACGACCTGCCGCTGTCCGAGAGGGTGGCAGCGCTGGCGCCTGCAGGCAGGAAGACGCGGAAGCAGGTGGTGCAGCCCTCGTTGGTGCGGAGGCTGCGGAAGGTGATGCGGCCTTCGTATTTCTGCACGATGCCCTTGCTGATCCAGAGGCCGAGCCCGGTGCCCTTGGCAGCCTTGGTGCTGAAGAAGGGCTGGAAAAGATGGCGCGCGTCCTCAGGCCGGATGCCGACGCCGGTATCGAGGACGGAGATCATGATGCCGCGGCGATTGGTGGTGAAATCCATGGCCTCCCGCACGTTGACGCCCAGCACGCCGCCGTGGGGCATGGCCTGGATGGCGTTGCTGATGAGGTTGAGGAAGACCTGGCGAAGCTCGACGGGGAAGCCGCGGACCATGGGCGCCGAAAAATAACGTTTGCGCAGCTCAATGCGATTGGTACGGAGGGCGCGTTCCTGCAAGCCGAGCACGTCTTCCAGCAGCTCTGGCACGACGACGGAGATGGGAAGCTTGGATTCGCGATAGAAGCTGAGGGTCTGACGGGTGATGTGGCTCACGCGCTGCAGTTCCTGCTCGGCCATTTCCGCGCAGCGGCGCGCCTCTTCGTCGAGCGAGGGGTGGTTGCGCAGCAGGTAAAAGATGTTGGTGATGGCGGCGAGCGGATTGTTGATTTCGTGGGCGATGATGCCGGCGACACGGCCCATGGCGGCGAGTTTCTCAGTTTCGCGCAGCGCCTCTTCGGCGCGCAGTTGCGCGGTAATATCGCGATTCACCTCGAGCACCAGCTTGCCATCTTCGCTCATGCTCTTGCGGCAGGAGACGGTGATCTCTGCGCCGTCCTTGGTGGTGTGCACCAGGTTGCCTTGCCAGGCACGATGTTCGAGCAGAGTGGCCTCGACTTGGGGGAGGGGTACCGGGAATACGGTGTTGAGCAGGACGTGCAGGTTGCGACCCAGAACCTCATCGCGATTCCAGCCGTATATTTCTTCAGCGCCCTCATTCCAGTAGCGGATGGTGCCATCGAACTCGCGCACCAGGATGGCGTCGGAAGCCAGGTCGAGCAGTTCGGCGCGCATGCGGTAGAGGGCCTCGCGCTCCCGCAGCTCCTGTGTGCGTTCGGCGACGACGCGCTCCAGGTCATGGTTGAGCGCTTCGAGCATGCGCGTCTTGCGGTAGAGCTCGATGAACACGCCGATTTTGGCACGCAGCACTTCCGGAACGACGGGGACGCTGATGTAATCGACGGCGCCGCTGCGATAGCCCTGGATGCGGTCGGAATCGGTGAGATGAACGCCGGAGATAAAGATGATGGCTGTTTTCTGGAAGCGCGGATGCTGGCGGATGACGTCGGCGAGTTCGAAGCCATCCACGTCGGGCATGGAAACATCCATTAGCACCACGGCAACATCGTTCTTGAGCAGGATGTTCAGAGCCTCGGTGGCTGAATGAGCCTTGATGAGGTTCGCGCCCAAGTTCGCAAGGATGACTTCGTAGCTCAGCAGTTTCGCCGGCTGGTCATCGACCATCAATATGTTGACTTTCTCGTCGGCTTTCATGAATTGGTTCCTTGTGGGTTAGGCAAGTAGCTGGTAGCCAGTAGCCTGTAGCTAAAATCTGCAGGCTATTGGCTACCGGCTACAGTTATCTGTGTAGCCACATGCGCAGAGCCGAGAGCAGTTGCTCTGTGTTGACTGGCTTGGCCAGGTATTCTGAAGCGCCGGCTTCGAGGCAGCGTTCGCGGTCGCCCTTCATGGCCTTGGCAGTAAGGGCAATGATGGGCAGACGGCGCAGGTTCGGGTTCTGACGGATGACCTGCATGGTTTCGTAGCCGTCCATCTCCGGCATCATGATGTCCATAAGTACGATGGCTAAGTCGGGAGTGGATTCGATCAACCGGATCGCTTCGCGCCCGGTGCCGGCGGAGAGCACCGTCATGCCGCGGCGTTCGAGGACGCTGCTCAAGGCGAAGATGTTGCGGACGTCGTCGTCGACGACCAGCACCTGGCGTCCGGCGAGCGCATCGTCGGACTGGTGCAGGCGATCGAGCATGAGCTGCTTCTGCATGGGCAGGTCGGCGATGACGCGGTGCAGGAAGAGCGCGGTTTCGTCGAGCAGGCGCTCCGGCGATTCCACGTCTTTGACAACCACGCTGCGGGCCAGTGTGTGGAGCTGGCTGTCTTCATCGGGCGTAAGCTCGCGGCCGGTGAAGACCACAACCGGGAGGTCTTTCAGCTGGGGATTGCTGCGTACCTGCTCCAGCACTTCGAAGCCGGTCATGTCGGGCAGGCGGAGGTCGAGCACCACGCAGTCGTAATTGCCTTCGGCGAGCCTGAGCAGCGCATCGGCACCTGAGCCGGCGACATCGATATCGATGTCTTCAGAGCCCAGCAGCTCGCGGGTGCTGAACTGCTCAGCAGGATTGTCTTCAACCAGGAGCAGGCGCTTGCGGCGGGGCTGTGCAAAGTCGCGTATGCGGCTGAGGGCAGCTTCGAGATCTTCCTTCGATGAAGGCTTGGTCACGTAGGCGAAGGCGCCGCGCGAGAGGCCGTGGTGGCGGTCCTCGTCGAGGGTGAGCATCTGCACGGGGATGTGGCGGGTGTGTGGATCTTGCTTGAGGTGGTTGAGCACCGTCCAGCCGAGCATGTCGGGCAGGAAGACGTCGAGCGAGATGGCGGTGGGGCTGAACTCGCGGGCCAGCGAGAGAGCTTCAGTGCCGGTGGTGGCGATGAGCACTTTGAAGCCCTTCTCGCGGGAGAGATCGCACAGGACCCGAGCGTAGTGCGGATCGTCTTCGACAATGAGCAGCACGTTGTCGCCGGTCTGCAGGTTGCCGCGATCGTCTTCGAGGCGGGCCTCTTGCTCGACGACGGCCGCAGCGCTGAGGAATGCGGGAATGGGCGCCACGGCAGGGATGTTTTCGTTCTTCTCGTGCTTGGCGACGGGGGCCAACGCCGGGCCCACGTAGGTCTGGGGGAGGAACAGGGTGAAGGTGCTGCCCGTGCCGGGTGCGCTCTTGAGTTGGATTTCGCCGCCGAGCAGGTTGGCGAGTTCGCGGCTGATGGCCAGGCCCAAGCCGGTGCCGCCGAACTTGCGGCTGGTGCCGGCGTCTGCCTGCTGGAAGGCTTCAAAGATGATGCGCTGTTTCTCAGGAGCGATGCCGATGCCCGTATCGCTGACTTGGAAGGCGATGACGGACCCGGCGCTGTTAAGCACCGGGTTGTCGTGGCTCCAACCGCCGTGTACGCTGGCGACGTTGAGCCTTACGCTGCCCTTCTCAGTAAATTTAAACGCATTTGACAGCAGGTTTTTGAGCACCTGCTGCAACCGCTTGGAGTCGGTGACCAGGCTGCGGCCAAGGTTGGCATCTGCGACCACTTCGAAGGTGAGCCTGCGGTTTTCCGCCTCGTGGCGGAAGGGCCGCGCCACGGCATCGAGCAGGGAACCGAAGAAGACTTCTTCGGCTTCAACCGAGACCGTGCCCGACTCGATCTTCGAGAGGTCGAGAATGTCGGAGATGAGGTTGAGCAGATCCGTTCCGGCGCCGTGGATGGTGCGGGCGAACTCGACTTGCTTTGGCGTGAGGCTGCCGTCGGGGTTCTCGGCGAGCTGCTGGCCGAGAACCAGGATGGAGTTGAGCGGGGTGCGCAGCTCGTGCGACATGTTGGCCAGGAACTCCGACTTGTACTTCGAAGTGAGGGCCAGCTCGCGGGCTTTCTCTTCAAGCGCGCGGCGGGCCTGCTCGATCTCCTGGTTCTTGCGTTCGACTTCAGTGTTCTGCTCAGCAAGCTGCTGCGCCTTTTGCGCGAGCTGCTCGTTGGTCTGCTGCAGTTCCTTCTGCTGGGTCTGAAGCTCGGCGGCCAACTGCTGCGACTGCTTGAGCAGGCCTTCGGTCTGCATGGTTGCTTCAATCGAGTTGAGCACGATGCCGATCGAGGCGGTGAGCTGTTCGAGGAAGGCCAGGTGCGAGGCGGTGAAGGCGCTGAGGCTGGCCAGCTCGATGACGGCCTTGACGCGGTCTTCAAAGAGCACCGGAAGCACGATAACATTCTTCGGCTTAGCCTTGAATAGTCCTGACCGGATGGGCGATGTGCCCTTGGGCAGCTCGCTGATCAGCATGCGGCGCTTTTCCGCAGCGCACTGGCCGATGAGGCCCTCACCAATGCGTACTTCGCGCACATAACCCTCGGGGGTGTCGGCGTAGGTGGAGAGCAGAACCAACTCCGCGCTGGCGGAGGGGGATTCGCCGCCCATCTGGTAGATGACGCCCTGCTGCGCGTTGACGAGCGGAGCGAGTTCCGACAAAAGCATGCGGCCCACGGTGGCCAGGTCGCGCTGGCCCTGCAACATGCCGGTGAGGCGGGCGAGGTTGGTCTTCAACCAGTCCTGCTCGGTGTTGCGGTCCGTGGTCAGGCGCAGGTTGTCGATCATGGTGTTGATGTTGTCTTTGAGCTCGGCCACTTCGCCCCGGGCTTCCACCTGAATGGAGCGCGTAAGGTCGCCCTTGGTCACGGCGGTTGCCACTTCCGCGATGGCGCGAACCTGGTTGGTGAGGTTGTCGGCCAACAGGTTCACGTTGCCGGTCAAGTCCTTCCAGGTACCGGCGGCGCCGGGTACGTTGGCCTGACCGCCGAGACGGCCTTCCACGCCCACTTCGCGGGCCACGGTCGTGACCTGGTCGGCGAAGGTGGCAAGCGTGTCCGTCATATTGTTGATCGTCTCTGCGAGCGCGGCCACTTCGCCCTTGGCATTCACGGTGAGTTTCTGCGTGAGCAGGCCGTTGGCCACGGCCGTTACCACCTTCACAATGCCGCGGACCTGTTCCGTCAGGTTGGCTGCCATCACATTGACGTTATCGGTGAGGTCCTTCCATGTTCCGGCGACGCCGGGCACCTGAGCCTGACCGCCGAGCTTGCCTTCCGTGCCCACTTCGCGGGCCACGCGCGTAACTTCTGCAGCGAAGGCGTTGAGCTGGTCGACCATGGTGTTGATGGTGTCTTTTAACTCGAGGATTTCGCCCTTCACGTCCACGGTGATTTTGCGGGAGAGATCGCCACGAGCCACGGCCGTCGTCACTTCAGCGATGTTTCTCACCTGCGCGGTGAGGTTGCCGGCCATAGCGTTGACCGAGTCGGTCAAATCCTTCCAGGTTCCGGCGACGCCGGGGACGTTGGCCTGGCCGCCAAGACGGCCTTCCGAACCAACTTCGCGGGCTACGCGCGTCACTTCCGCAGCGAAGGAGCGAAGTTGCTCGACCATGGTGTTGAGCGTTTCTTTGAGCTGCAGGATTTCACCGCGCACGTCCACGGTGATTTTGCGGCTCAAGTCGCCGTTGGCAATGGCGGTTGCCACTTCAGCGATATTTCTTACCTGAGCGGTGAGGTTGCCGGCCATGAAGTTGACCGAGTCGGTCAAGTCCTTCCACGTCCCGGCGACGCCGGGTACCTGCGCCTGACCGCCGAGCTTGCCGTCGGTTCCCACTTCGCGGGCCACGCGGGTAACTTCGCCGGCGAAGGCGTTGAGCTGGTCGACCATCGTATTGATGGTGTTTTTGAGCTCGAGAATCTCGCCCTTCACGTCGACGGTGATTTTGCGGGAGAGGTCGCCGCGGGCTACAGCGGTGGTGACTTCGGCAATATTTCTCACCTGGCCCGTCAGGTTACTGGCCATGGAGTTCACGGAGTCGGTCAAGTCCTTCCACGTACCGGCCACGCCGGGCACGTTGGCCTGACCGCCGAGACGGCCGTCGGTACCCACTTCGCGGGCCACGCGGGTCACTTCGCCGGCGAACCGGTTGAGCTGGTCAACCATGGTATTGATCGTCTCTTTGAGCAGCAGAATCTCTCCCGAGACGTTCACCGTGATCTTCTTCGACAAGTCGCCATTGGCGATGGCGGTCGACACTTCGGCGATGTTTCTCACCTGTCCTGTCAAATTCGACGCCATGGAGTTGACGTTGTCGGTCAAGTCCTTCCAGGTACCGGCAACGCCCGGCACCTGCGCCTGCCCGCCGAGACGACCTTCCGAGCCCACCTCGCGGGCCACGCGCGTGACTTCGCCGGCGAAGCCATTGAGCTGGTCCACCATGGTGTTAAGAGTGTCTTTCAGTTCCAGAATTTCACCCTTCACGTCGACGGTGATTTTGCGCGAAAGGTCGCCGCGGGCCACGGCCGTCGCCACTTCAGCGATATTGCGGACCTGGCCGGTCAGGTTCGAGGCCATGAAATTTACGTTGTCGGTAAGGTCCTTCCACGTTCCGGCCACGCCCGACACTTGCGCCTGTCCGCCGAGCTTACCATCGGTTCCCACCTCGCGGGCCACACGCGTCACTTCACCGGCAAAGGCGTTGAGCTGGTCCACCATTGTATTGATGGTGTTTTTGAGCTCGAGAATTTCGCCCTTGACGTCGACGGTGATCTTGCGGCTCAAGTCGCCACGGGCCACCGCGGTCGTTACTTCGGCGATGTTTCTTACCTGCGCAGTGAGGTTGCCGGCCATGGAGTTGACCGAGTCGGTCAAATCCTTCCACGTACCGGCAACGCCAGGCACGTTGGCCTGACCGCCGAGACGGCCTTCGGTTCCCACTTCGCGGGCCACGCGCGTCACCTCACCGGCGAAGCGGTTGAGCTGGTCCACCATGGTGTTGAGGGTTTCTTTGAGCTGAAGGATTTCGCCGCGGACGTCGACCGTGATTTTGCGGCTCAAGTCGCCGTTGGCGATGGCGGTTGCGACTTCAGCGATATTACGGACCTGGCCGGTGAGGTTGCCGGCCATGAAATTCACGTTGTCGGTAAGGTCCTTCCAGGTTCCAGCGACGCCGGGAACATTGGCTTGGCCGCCGAGCTTGCCTTCGGTCCCTACCTCGCGCGCTACGCGTGTTACCTCCCCTGCAAACGCGTTCAACTGGTCCACCATGGTGTTGATGGTGTCCTTGAGCTCGAGAATTTCGCCCTTCACGTCCACGGTGATTTTGCGGGAAAGATCGCCGCGGGCCACAGCGGTGGTGACTTCGGCGATGTTTCTAACCTGTGCAGTCAGATTGCCAGCCATGGCGTTGACCGAGTCGGTCAAGTCCTTCCAGGTCCCGGCCACGCCAGGTACGACGGCCTGGCCGCCGAGCTTGCCGTCGGTTCCCACTTCGCGGGCCACGCGCGTGACTTCCGAGGCGAAGGAGCGAAGCTGGTCGACCATGGTGTTGATAGCTTCTTTGAGCTGCAGAATTTCGCCGCGGACGTCGACGGTAATTTTGCGGGACAGATCGCCCGAGGCCACGGCGGTTGCCACTTCTGCGATGTTGCGGACCTGGCCAGTGAGGTTCGAGGCCATGGAGTTCACAGAGTCGGTGAGATCTTTCCAGGTTCCTGCGACCCCGGGCACCATGGCCTGGCCGCCGAGCTTGCCGTCGGTTCCGACTTCGCGGGCCACGCGCGTGACTTCGGCGGTGAAAACGCCGAGCTGCTGGATCATAGTGTTGACGATATTGGCGGAGCGGAGGAATTCGCCTTCGAGGGGGCGGCCGTCAACATCGAGGCGAACGGTCTGGGTGAGATTGCCCTGGGCGACGGCGGCGATGGCGCGCGTGACCTCGGTGGTGGGGCGGAGCAGGTCCTCGACCAGGGTGTTGACGGAGACTTCCATCTCGTCCCACGCGCCGCGACGCTGTTCCACGCGAATACGCTCGCGGGTTTTGCCTTCCTTGCCCACGGCCTGGCCTACGCGCTTCAATTCGAGGGCCATTTGCTGGTTGGCGGTGACAATCTCGTTGAAACTGTCTGCGATTTTGCCGGGCAGGCCGATCCAGCTCACCGGCAGACGTACGCTAAAGTCGCCGTTGCGCATAGTCTCAAGAGACTGAAGAATAACAGCAAGATATTCAGGTGCGGGAGGTTCCATGGTTTGAGTCGCGTGATTCTCCGGGGCCTTCTGGCCCTTCTGGGGTGGCTGAACAAAGATCTCCATAGTAGATGCGAACTCCTGCCTAGGGAATCTGCGAAAACGGATGGAATTGTCGAAGGAAAAACCTCAGACACCCCTCCCGCGCGTACGGCCGACGTGTGGGAAACCTAAAAATAGATGCCTATTGCGGAGATCGGGTTGTCCCAGGCTGGTGCGTCTCCATAGACTATTGACGTCGCGGACGGGGGATCGGTTGCGGCAGGGGAGCTTCGGATTTTGAGCGAATGAAGATGTGTTTAGGGGATGGAGGTCCGCGCAGCTCGATTCGCTGTATCTCCATATCGTCGTGCTATTTAGCGCGGCCGAGGCAGACGGCGAACCATTCGCGGGAGTCGGTCCAGAGACCGGCGGGAACGAAACCAGCGGAGGCGAGCAGTTTTTCTGCCTGGCCTGGCTCAAATTTATAGCTGTTTTCGGTATGAATGGTTTCGCCTTCGGCGAATTCGACCTCGAGATTGGCGACGGCGAGATGGACCCGTTGAGAACTGCGGCTTTCGAGGTGCATTTCTATCCGTGAGGCTGCGGAGTTCCACAGCGCGCGGTGCGCAAACTCCCGCGGATCGAAGTCGGCGGAGAGCTCGCGATTGAGCCGGGTTAGGACATTGCGGTTGAATGCAGCGGTGACGCCAGCCGCGTCGTCGTAGGCGGCCAGGAGCAGCGACTCGTCTTTGACAAGATCGACGCCCAGGAGCAGGCCGTCGCCGGGGGCGAGGCCGGCGCGGACCCGGTGCAAGAGGCGCTCGGCATCGTTTGGCTCGAAGTTGCCGATGCTGGAGCCGATGTAGAGGACCAGGCGGCGTTCGCCGTAACAGGCGTCAAGATGGAGGCCGGGGCCGTGGGTGTAGTCGGTGACGCGGGAGATGACGTGAACACCGGGGATCTCGCGCTCGATGCGCTCGCGGGCGCCGTCAAGGGCGCTGGCCGAGACATCGATGGGCTCGTAGATGACGGAGCGCTGGCGAGCGACAGCGGCGCGGAGCAGCACGCGGGTTTTTTCAGCGGAGCCGGCACCCAGTTCGGCAATGCGCAGCCGCGCCTGGCCTCCGGACGGCGAACCGGCAGCGGCGGCGATAATCTCCTCGGCATTGCGGGCGAGGATGCAACGCTCGGTGCGGGTGAGGTAGTACTCGTCGAGCTCGGTGATGGCGTCGAAGAGCTGCGAGCCCTCTTCGTCGTAGAAGAGCCAGGGGGGCAGATGCTTGGGTTGGGAGGTGAGGCCTTCGCGCGCGGCGGTTGCAACGCGCTCCTGAATTTCAAGTTCGGCAACCGGGGAAGCAGCAACGCTCATGATCATGGGTTGGATGCAGGGACTCAGAGTTCGATGTTTTTCTTTTGGTGTCGGGCGATGAAGAGCCAGTTCGTTGGGCGCAAAGGTTTGTTGGTGGGGTTCTCGCTTCCCCGGATGACAGAGTTATTTTGCCAGGCGGATGCCGGAAAACTGCCAGCGGGTTTCCGGTGGGAAGAAGTTGCGGTAGGTGGCGCGGATGTGGGGTTGCGGGGTGACGCATGAGCCGCCGCGCAGGACCATTTGTCCGCTCATGAATTTGCCGTTGTACTCGCCGAGCGCGCCTTCGAGGGGGCGGAAGCCGGGATAGCCGAGATAGGCGCTCGAAGTCCACTGCCAACAATCCCCGTAGTGCTTGTGCTTCGCACCGTTCTTGTTTTGGACGAGATTCGTGGCCGGGGTGGGCATCAGGTGGCCGGAGTCGAGGAAATTGCCTTCGACGGGCTGGCCTTCGACTGCGACTTCCCATTCGAACTCGGTAGGGAGCCGGTGGCCGGCCCAGCGGGCGTAGGCGTCGGCTTCATAAAAGCTGACTTGGCTTACTGGCACGCCGGCAATCTCTTCGAGGCGTTTGGGGCCGAGCAGGGTGAAAACGGTCCAATCTCCGTTTGGGCGCGCACCGCCTTCCTGGGTCCAGTAGAGCGGAGCGCACCAGCCCTGGGATTTGACGGTGTCCCAGCCGGCGGAGAGCCATAGCTCGGAGCGGCTATAACCGCCGTCGGCCATGAAGGCAGCGTATTCGCCGCAGGTGATGAGGCGGGTAGCGAGGGCGTAGGGCTCGAGCCAGACGCGATGGCGGGTCAGCTCGTTGTCAAAGCAGAAGGTTTCGCCAGTGTTGCCGATTTCGCGCAGGCCGCCGTCGTACTGGTGGAATTCGAGGTCTGCAGGACCCTTTCCTAGTCCCCTTGTTCCCTCGGTCTCCTGGTCCCTGTACTTCGGGCGTAAAGGATTGGTGAAGAATGCGTTCAGGATGTCGGTGAGCAAAAGTTCCTGGTGCTGTTCCTCATGGTTGGCGCCGAGTTCGATGCGACGCAGAGCCTCAGGATGGGGATCGCGCTCGAGAAGACGCTCGATGGCGGTATCGACGTGCTCGCGGTAGCGCAATACCTCGTCGAGGCCGGGGCGGGCAAAGGAAGAGCGCAGGCGTTTCTCAGGAAATTCCGAAAAGGTTTGGTAGTAGCTGTTGAAGAGCCAGGGAAAATCAGGACTAAAGAGCCTGTAGCCGGGCAGGAACTCGCGCAGGATGAACGACTCGAAGAACCATGCGGTGTGGGCCAGGTGCCACTTGGCCGGCGAGGCTTCCGGGCAGGACTGCACCATCATGTCTTCCGGGGTGAGCGGCTGACAGAGGGAGATGGTGCGTGTGCGCACCTGTGTAAACCGTTCCAGAATGCGCGCAGTAGCTTCAGAGGACGTTTGCTCAGCAAGCATTTTTTCCATGGTGGACCTCCTGCGTTGGAAATCAAGTGTATCGCCTCACCGTAGCGGGCACCGGCAATCCGATGTTTGCCTGATCAAAATTTCGTTCATTTTTCTGCCCAGCGGCACCGGTTTAGTGGTCTAATTCCACTCATAACGGGTTGTCTGGCGGTTCGCCCCTCGATTGTTGTACGGGGATGCTCATGAGCAGGCACCATCCATTTCGTTGGCTCGTTGTTCTTGTGCTCGCGGCCGGCTTGCCAGCGCTATCCCAGGCACCGGCGAGTGAAGGCCCTGCGGAACATTTCCTGCTGCCCGCCGCTGCGGGACAGCCCGTTCTTGCTGGACTGATTGCCAAAGTCGCTCCCATAACCCCCGACGCCGCCCAGGCCGCCGCGGTGCCCGATTTGACTCCTGAGCAGCTTGGCGATTCGCTTGAGGCGCGGCAACGCTACGAGGCCGCAATTGGCGCTTATGCCAAGGATCCGCATCCGAGTGCGGCCGTCTGGAATAAGATGGGCATCGCCTATCAGATGATGTTTAATTTGCGCGATGCGACCAGGTGTTACAAGGAGTCTCTGCGCATAGATGCGAAGAACTCCATGGTTCTGAATAACCTGGCAACGGTGTACGCCTCGCTGAAGAACTATTCCGCGGCCGAGCATATGTACCACAAGGCGTTGAAGATAGAACCGGATTCGCCGCTCATCCTGAAGAACCTGGGGACCGACCTGTTGGTGCAGCACAAGTACAGCAAGGGGTGGAAGGCATACGAAGAGGCGATGAAGCTGGATCCGGCCATCTTCGAGGATCATGACAGCCCCACAGTTTCCAACCCGACGTCGGTCCGGGAGCGGGGCGCGATGAACTACTTTATGGCGCGCGGCTGCGTGCGGATGGGGCAGACGGAGTGCGCTTTGCAGTATCTTCGCATGGCGCTCAACGAAGGATATACCACAGCGAAGAAGGTGTCGGAAGATGCGGACTTTGCCAGTCTGCGCGACAATCCAGCATTTAAGCAGTTGGTGGCCGAGCAGCAACAGCAGCCGCAGCAGCACCCGTGAGTCTTGCCCGCCGATAACCTCAACGTAGCTACCCTGCTGGCCCTCTCAAGCAATGTCATCCTGAATGGAATGAAAGATCTGCGGTTGTATTTTCGTGGTCTGTGGTGGATTCCCCAATCTCTGAGTGTTCCCTCTGAGTGTTCCCTCTGATACCCAACCGGGGTTACACTAGAAGTGTATGCACGTGCATGCGACTCCGCAGGGCCGGGACTCCACAAGAACCAGCGCGGTTCTGCGGATTTCGCTGGCGGCCACGCTGGCCTATGTTGTCGTGACGTTCGTTGCCGGATTGCGGGCGCACTCGCTGGCGCTGCTCTCCGAGTCGGGTCATAATGCTTCCGATTTTCTGGCACTGCTGCTCAGCTTTGCCGCCGTGTACTTCCACACCCGGCCGGCCGATGACGCGCGCACCTTTGGCTACCAGCGCATGGGGGTTCTGGCCGCGTTTATCAATGCTGGCACACTGATCCTGATTGCGCTGTGGATTGGCGCGGAGGCCGTGCATCGCCTCTACAGCCCGGTTGCCGTCCAGCCGCGGCTGATGATGTACGTCGCGGCAGCCGGGGTGGTGATGAATGGCGTGATTGCGGCGCTGCTGTGGGGCGTGGCGCGGGATGTGAATCTGCGCTCGGCCTTTATCCACATGGCCGGCGACACGCTTTCGACCGCGGCGGTGATTGCCGGGGGCGCCGGAATTCTGGTGAGCGGCAAGAACTGGATCGATCCCGTTCTGTCGCTGATTATTGCCGCGCTCATTCTATGGTCGAGCATCGGGATTGTGCGCGAGACGCTGAACATTCTGCTGGAAGGCACGCCCCGCGGGGTGGAGCTGCCCCACATACGCGCGGGCATGGAGAAGATTGAGGGCGTGGTCAACGTGCACGATCTGCACGTGTGGTGCCTGGGTTCGCAATCGCGCGCGCTCGCCTGCCACGTGACCATCGCCGATATTCCGCCGTCGGAAAGCGCCTGCATCCTGGCCAAGCTCAAGCACCTGCTGCGCGATCATTTCCAGATCAGCCACACGACGATTCAGTTTGAGCACATTGTGTGCGGGGAACTGGAGGGGTGCGTCGTGTCCATGGAAGAGATGGCGGGCGATACGGGTCATGGGCACCATCACGGGCATGTGCATTAAGGCAATGGATCGGCTCTCGGAACTCTGCGCATTAAATTAGGATCAGGAGGTTCTCCTCTTGATTCATTCCCGCGCTTGCTTAGCGGCTTCCTGTCTTGCCCTGGTTTCTATTGCTTGCTTGCCTGCTCATGCTGCGGCGGTGACACCAGCGGCGCAACAATCTACGGCGGCAGCAGCCGCACCTCAGCTTGATACGTTTTCAGGTGAATACACCAATCCGAACGATCCTGACTCACCGCTGAGCTTTTATGTGCAGAACGGCGCGCTGACGGCCGAATCGGCTCGCATGGTTCCGGCTACGTTGACGCGGTCGTCGGCGCTGGAGTTTGCGGTTCCGGGCGTCCCGGAGAAGTTTCGCTTCACGGTGGACGCAACGGGCGTTGCGACTGGAGTGATTGATTCGCTGCAGCCGAATGCTGTGTATACGCGCACCGGCGCGGCCGTGCGCCACGTGTTTCACGACTACGTGCGCACCGAGGCAATGATCCCCATGCGCGACGGGGTGAAGCTGCACGCGGTGATTCTGAAGCCGACCGATATCGCGGGGCCGCTGCCGTTCCTGATGGACCGAACGCCGTATGGCGTGGATGGCACCAGCCGCGCGGAGGTTTTTGCGTGGTGGCCGGAGCTGGCGCGCGCGGGCTACATCTTTGTGGCCGAAGACATTCGCGGGCGCTACGGCAGCCAGGGCAAGTTCATCATGATGCGGCCGCTGGCAGATCACTCCAATCCCAAAGCGACGGACGAGAGCACCGATACCTACGATACGGTGGCGTGGCTGCTGAAAAATGTTCCTGGCAATAACGGGCGCGTGGGCGTGGTGGGGACGAGCTATGACGGGTTCCTGGCCATGATGGCGGGCATCGATCCGCACCCGGCGGTGAAAGCGATTTCGCCGCAGGCGCCCATGATCGATGTGTGGATCGGCGACGACTTCTTTCACAACGGCGCGTTTCGGCAGAGCTACGGCTACGACTATGTGTTGTCGATGGAGTCGAGCAAGAAGTTTACCGGCGACAGCTACGGGAAAACGGCAGACGGAAAGCCGGTGGACGGGTACGACTATTTTCTGGAGCGCGGGTCGTTTCAGCAGGATGTGAAGCAGTCGGGGTCAAAGGTGCTTCCGACATGGAAGCTGTTTCTCAATCACCCGGCGTATGACGAGGTTTGGTCATCGCGCGGGGTGGAGCAGCATCTGAATACTGTTGCGGTTCCGACTCTGACGGTGGGCGGCTATTACGACCAGGAAGATATGTGGGGTCCGCAGGAGGAGTACGCGAAGCTGGAGCCACACGACACGAACCACGAGAACTTTCTGGCGGAGGGGCCCTGGCGGCACGGGTACTGGACGACGTCGGCGGTGCGCCTGGGGAATCTGGAGTACGGGCAGCCCATCGGGTCGGAGTTTCGCCGCAATATTGAGGCGCCGTTCTTTGCGCATTACCTGAAGGGCGAAGGCGGATTCGATCTGGAGAACACGGCCAGCTACCAGACCGGTACGGACACCTGGCAGTACTACCAGCACTTTCCGCCGAGGGCTGCGCGCACGGCGAAACTTTATCTTGACGGCGATGGGGTGCTGAGCTGGAATGCGGCGAGCGCGCCGGCGACGACGAGCTATGTGAGCGATCCGGGGGACCCCGTGCCGTACCGGCATCGACCGATTCAGCCCACCTACGGGCTAGGTTCGCAGTGGTACGACTGGCTGGTCGAGGACCAGAGGTTTGTGACCGGGCGCAAGGATGTGGCGGTGTGGAAGATGCCGGCGCTGCAGCACGATCTGCAATTGACGGGCGAGGTGGTGGCGGATATCTACGCGGCTACGACCGGCTCCGACAACGATATGGTGGTGAAGCTCATCGATGTCTATCCGGACGACGATCCCGACCCGAAGATGCGCGGCTACGAATTGATGACCAACGCGGAGATCTTCCGCGGGCGGTATTTGTCAGGGTATGACAAGCCGGCGGCGCTGGCGCCGGGGTCGGTGCATGAGTACAAATATTCGCTGCATGATGTGGACCATGTGTTCAAGGCGGGGCACGCCGTGATGGTGGAGATTCAGAGCACGTGGTTTCCGCTGTACGACCGGAATCCGCAGACGTTTGTGCCCAACATCATGAAGGCCAAGCCGGGAGATTACAAGGCGGAGACCATCACGATTGAGTCGGGGCCGGGACAGGGGTCGGAGCTGCTGTTGCCGGTGATGGGCGGGTGTGGCAGGCCGGGGTGCGACTAGCGGGTGTGCGTCGGCGTTCCTCGTATCCCACCCTCAGCGCAAAAAACAAAGACGGGCCGAGGATGGGGCACCCGATGAACGTCGGCAAGCGACTATCCCAAGGACAACCGCAAATCTTTCGCCCCGCTCAAGATGACAGGGGCTTTTTGGGGCTTGGCGAGACGTACCGTCTGCGAATCCTTTGCGTTTTCTGCGGATCGAAAAAAGAGAGAATGCCTCGCGCCTGGCATGGCGTGTACCCTTAAGGAGTGGGCATGGATTGCTCACGGGCGGAGTCTTTGCGATTCATGCGTAAGTTGGCGATCCTATTGGGCTCGGCGGCGCTGGCCTGCAGCACTGCTTTGGCTACTGCGCAGGCGGCGCCGGCGAAGCCCGCAGCGGGGCCCGGCGATCAGCACAAGCCCACGGTTACCAGCATTCAGCTTCCGCCCGCGCCCAAGCCGCTACTGCCTACCGCTTTCGACGGCTGGGTGCAGACGGGGCAGCCGAAGCTGACCAGCGATCCCGCACAGGTTGATGCGGCGAGCGTGGCGGCGCTGAAGGAATACGACTTTTCCTACGCGGAGATTGCCACCTACAAACGCGATGCAGGCGAGACGGTGACGTTGCGCGCGGTGCGTTTTGAGGACACGAGCGGCGCCTACGGTGCCTACTCCTATTACCGGCAGAACGGCTGGCCGAAGGAAGACATCGGAACCGGCGCCACTTCAGATCACAACCGCGTGCTCTTTTGGAAGGGCGATACGGTTGTGGATGCAAACTACTCACGCGTGGGGCCGATGACTGCCGGCGAACTGCGGTCGATTGCCGCGCATCTTCCGGTGCCGCATGGGAACCGTGCGCTGGCGCCGCCGATTCTGGCATATCTGCCGGCGGCGGATCTCGATCACCAGACTACGCATTACGCGGAAGGGCCTGCGGGCTACGTGGGTGCGGGCGGCGTGCTGCCGCCGAGCCTGGTGGATTTCGATAAGGGTGCGGAGACGGTGACGGCGAACTACTCGCTGAGCTCGGGGCCGGCGACGCTGACCATTGTTGAGTACCCGACGCCGCAGATCGCCATGGCTCAGGAGAAGGCGATTCGCGCGTATATCGAAGCCGGGGTCAAGGCTGGGGCGACTCACGGCGGGTCCGGAGCACAATTGCCCTGGACCAAGGCGCTCAGCGATTCCGACCAGGCATCGCTCGAGGTGCGGCGCAGCGGAGTGCTCGTGGCGCTGGTGAGCGGCGATGCGATTCCCGACGAGAGCCATCGACTGCTGGAAATGGTGCACTACGAGGCCGATTTGACCAGCATTCCGCAGCCAGTCGAGTCGGATGTTCTGAAGACGAGCAAGCTGCTGTTGGGGATTGCCAGCATTGTGATCGTGGGTTCCATCGCTGCGCTCTCCCTGGGCTTCTTTTTAGGCGGTGGCCGGGCGCTGTGGCGCGTGGCGCATGGAAAGCCGGCATCGTCGGTTTACGACGAGGAATTTATCCATCTCGATCTGCGCGAGCCGTGGGAGGAAACGCAGCGGCGGATTCAGGGGACGCATCCGAAGGGTTAACCCCTGCGTAAGCCTGTGGAAAATTAGGCATTAACCCCAAGAAACCCAGCGAAATTACCGTAAATGCCAGAAACTAAAAGGCGAATACATGGCGAATAGTGCGTTTGTTTGCGGATTAGGGATCGTTTTGTAAGTAATTGTATATAAAGCATTTATTTAGGTGAAACATTATCCTTGACACCGCCTCCCCCCGATCCTAGTATGCAGCCAGAAAGTTTCGGCGGTTTTGCCTCCGCGGGAACTATTCTCCCTGAGGGAAGAGCTGCCCTGTTGCCGGGCGGCTCTTTCCGTTTTTTTAGCGCATTTTGGGGAAGTTGGGCCTCCGGGTCCGGATCGGGTGGCTGAGCACCGATGGCGCGACGGCTGACCCCGTCAAAGTGAATGTGCTGCGAGCCGGAGAAGTCGATATCAGAGCTGACCAATCAGCTTCGCGTCGAATGCCGCAATCATAGCCTCAAAACTTGAAAACTGAGCAATGGGTAGCAGGTCGAAGGTCAAAGAAATAGCCATCATGATCTTCCGGGTATCGACTTCGATAAGATGCTGAGGGCTACCAGCCACCAGGCGGGCCATTTCCATGCGTACGGCGGATGGAGAGATCTGGCGCCGCAGGATCATCATCAAAACATCCCTGCTCCAATGGAAGATTCGATCGCTTGGCCTCAGAGCCCCCGACAGGAATTGAACCACCTTGTTGAGATAGTCGGCTGCGGCTTTTTCACCGTACCGCTCTTCGACAGTCTGCAGCGTCGTCAGCTTTATGAGGACGACGAAGCATTGGGCGTCGGTTCCAAGCCTTGACTGGAGGTCGCTCCTGGCCTGTGATGGGCCTGGCAGACCGGCCGGTCCCTCGAAGTTATCCCACTGGCAGAGATCCGCGGAATCCCACTCCACCTTTGACCGGCTGATCAATTGAGCCTTCTTGATGAGTCCCATCTCGGCTTCGGCAGCGCGATACTGCTCCAAGCCGCTGTTGATCGCTTCCACCAGAACCTCTTTCTTACAGGGTTTGGTGAGAAACTTGAGAATGTTTCCGCGATTGACTGCGTCGATGGCCGCATCGAGCTCTGCGTGACCGGTCAACAGTATCCGGGCGGTGTTCGGCGTCTTCTGTCGCACTTCAGCCAAAAACTCAGCGCCGTTCATGCCCGGCATGCGCATGTCTGAAACAACCACGGCGTAGGGGCCGGTCGTCCGGATTGCCGCCAGCCCCTGCTCCCCGCCTAGAGCCGTGTTCAGGGTGAAATCGCGTTGCAGAACTCTCCGGTAACCTTCCAGAACCGGTGCCTCGTCGTCAACGAACAGAATCATGGGGGCTGCCACGGTTTCCTCCGAATCAGAGAGTCCCTGAAAAGGCGGCCGGCGTAACCCGCCGCAGATGCAGTCCGACAATTGCAAGTTCAGAGTTGCACTTCATCGTGGCCCTGAGCTTAAGCAGCATCTTCCGTCTACCTTTCCCCTCCAACACGCCCTCATCCCGGTGGCATGGAACAAGAATGGTGCCATGCGCGACCTTCAATCCATGCCCGAAAGCATAGCTCCGGCATAGCGAAGGCACTCCCGAGTTCGTGTTCCGATACCCTCCCGTCGTTCATCGGCAACTTTGGGAATGAGGATGAGCCAACCCAAATTCTGCAGCGCCAAGTGGCGAAATTTGTCCCGGCAACGGGGATCTTGGATTGCGGGAGCCTGCGCAAACTGCTTCGCTACGGATTTGCACAAATAGCGGCCTCGTCGGCGCGGCCTTCTTGCCGATAGGACCATCAGATATGGGAATTGAGACGGTCGTGTGTTCATGAGCACTCCAAAGTGGGCGCGACGTTTCCAAGTCGAGTTGGACGGCGCCATAGCGCGCGTTATGGGCCGGAAGAGATTGGCGTCTCCGGCGGCGCACCCTCCGGGGCACCTTCTTGGCGTGCGAGCGATCGATGCATGCCCGGGGCGCCGCAATGAGCAGATGGAAGCCGCCTTGCAGGAGAGCCAGGCCCGGCTTCAAGCACTTTTCGAAGGCGTGGAAACGGGCATCTTTGTCATCGACCCTGAGACCCACACGATCACGGACGCCAACCCTCTCGCAATGCAAATGGTAGGACTGCCACGCGAACGGGTGGTGGGCGCTTTTTGTCACAAGTTCGTGTGCCCGGCGCTGGAGGGCCATTGTCCGGTCACGGATCTTGGGCAGACTGTCGATAACTCCGAACGCGTGCTCCTGACTGGCAATGGCGAACACCGCGCGATCATCAAGACCGTGCGCCCTGTGACAATTGCAGGGCGCACGCAACTGCTCGAAAGCTTTCTCGATATCACTGAGCGCAAACGCGCGGAAACCATCGCAAAAGAACGCACCGCGTACCTCAATTCGCTCATTGAGATCAGCCCGCTTGGCATTGTGGTCCTCGACAACGAAAGGATCATCCAGATGTCGAACCCGGCATTTGACCGGCTCTTTCAATATTCCTCTGCGGACATCGTGGGTGCGAAGTTGGACGAACTGGTCGTTCCGCCGGAGTGCGCCGCCGAGCACGAAGCTTTCTACCGGCAATGTCTGCAGGGCGATGCGGTACGCGCAGGATGCCGCCGCCGCCGCAAGGATGGCAGTCTCGTCGATGTGCAGTTTTTCGTTCGCCCCATGACCATCGAGGGGAATACCCGCGGCCTGATGGTCCTCTACGAGGATATTACTGTACGAGTGGAAGCCGAAAGGGCGATGGCCGAACGTCATCGGCTTGCGAAACTTGCGGCCAGAATAGGCGCGGTGCTGACAGGGGCAAGTGAGATGAGCCCGGCCCTGCGGGAATGTGCAGAGATCCTCGCCAACGGCATCGACATCGATTTTGTGCGGATCTGGACTGTCAACGAAAGGGAGAAGGTCCTCGAATTACAGGCCAGTGCAGGTATGTATACGCACATGGACGGCGAACACGCTTGCATTCCCGTGGGAAAATTCAAGATCGGGCACATTGCCGAAAGCGGCAAGCCGAGCTTCACAAATAACGTGCTTGGAGATTTTCTGCTGACAGGTCCCGAATGGACGCGCAAGGAAAAGATGGCGGCTTTCGCAGGCTATCCCTTGAAGGTCAACGCCCGTACCATCGGCGTAGCCGCGGCCTTTACACGAACGCCCTTGACGGAGGTCGCACTTCAAATCTTCGCATCAGCGACCGATAGCATTGCGCAATTCATCGAACGCAAGCGTGGGGAGGCATCGCTGCGCGAAAGCGAGGATCGGTTCAGGACGGCCTTCGAAGAGGCTCCATACGGCATGTGCATGGCTGCGCTGGACGGGCGTTTCCTGCATGCCAATGCGGCGCTCTGCCAGATGACGGGGTACTCATCGGAGGAACTCCTGGCCGGAACCTGGCAGGACATCACTCACCCGGAGGATCTCGAGCGCTCACAGCAGGTCGCGGCCGAGTTTCGCTGCGGTGCTGTTCGAACCCGCGAGTTTGAGAAGCGTTACCTGCACAAGTGCGGGACCGCCATATGGGTTCGACTGAAGATCTCGCTCATAGACGATGCCGCCGGGAATCCCTCTCATTGCATCACTCAAATTGAGGACATCACTCTGCGCAAGCAGGCCGATGAGGCAAAGGCCTTTCTCGCCTCGCTGGTGGAGTCTTCTCAAGACGCGATCATCGGAAAAACCAAATCTGGAATCGTCGTGAGTTGGAACCATGGAGCCGAGATTCTTTATGGTTATCCGGCAGCGGAGATGCTTGGCAAGCCGGTGTCCTTGCTGATTCCACCAGACCGGCTTGGCGAAGCAGAGGATCTGCTTGAACGCGCATGCCGCGGGGAACAGATCGGCCACTTTGAGACCGTCCGTCTACGCAAGGACGGTTCGCGAGTCGACGTTGCGCTGACCATTTCACCCGTCCGGGACGCGGCCAGCAATGTTTCTCTCATTGCAGCTATTGCGCACGACATAACCAAGCGAAGGCTGGCAGAGAAGCAGACGCGCCTCCAAACCGCAGCACTCGAGTCGGCCGCCAACGGAGTTGTAATCTCCGACCTCGATGGTCACATCCTGTGGGTGAACCCCGCCTTCACTCGTTTGACCGGTTATTCCAGCGAAGAGGTTCTCGGAAAGAATCTGAGCTTGCTGAAGTCGGACCAACAGGACTCAGCGTTCTACGGGACGCTTTGGAAAACCATCCTTCGCGGGGAAGTATGGAATGGCGAGATTGTCAATCGCCGGAAGGACGGCTCACTCTATGACGAGGAGATGACCATCACGCCTGTGCATGCCGCCGACGGTACCCTCGATCATTTCATCGCCATCAAGCAGAACATTACAGAGCGCAAGCGCGCTGAGGAGGAACTCAGATTCAAGACTACCTTGCTGGAGACCGAAGCAGAGACCACGATCGACGGAATTCTGGTCGTGGATCCCTCCGGTCGCTTGCTCCAAGCGAATGGGCGCTTCGCAGAGATGTTCAACATACCGCCGGAACTCATGAGCAGAGGCACCGGTGAGCCGCTCTTCGACCACCTGCGCTCTCAAATCCAGGATCCGGAGGCTTTCACGGAACGGGTGAAGCGCCTTTTTGCTCATCAGGCCGAAGAGGAGCGCGGCGAAGTTCACCTCAAAGATGGGATGATTCTCGACCGCTACTCTTCGCCCTTGCGGGACTCCAATGGCAAGCACTATGGAAGAATCTGGTACCTCCGCGACATTACCGACCGCAAGCGAACGGAACAAGCGCTACGCGCCAGTGAACGGCGATACCGCGAACTCTTCGAGAATGCCACGGAGATCATCCTTACCACCGATCTCGATGGAAACTTCACTTCGCTCAACCTGGCGGGCCAGCAGACGTTCGGGTGTTCGCTGGAGAAAGCCGCCAAAATCGACGATTGGAGCCTCATGCCGGAGCGCGATCGCAAGATCATCGAGCAGGCACGCGGCCGGCTCCTTGCCGGCGAGTCGCAGGTGACATCGGAGATTGAAGTCCTTGTCAAGGGCGGCCGTCGTGTGAAGCTTGAAGTTCGCGCTCGTCTGATTTTCGAAGGCGAGTCTCCCGTCGGGATTCAGGCCATCGCGCGCGACATCACTGGCCGCGACATCGCTGAGGTGGAGTTGCGCCAGGCGCAGAAACTGGAATCGGTGGGCCGTCTTGCCTCGGGCATCGCACACGAAATCAATACGCCGATCCAATTTGTGGGCGACAACGCACGATTCTTGCAGGACTCGTTCTCGTCCCTCGAAAAGGTGATTTCCACCTACCGGAAGCACGCCGATTCCACGGCCGCTCTTCAGAGCGATGCCAATCTGCTGCTCGAAGTCCGGAAGGTTGAAGAGCAGGCAGACTGCGATTATTTGCTGCAAGAGATTCCCAAGGCGCTTTCGCAAACACTCGAAGGAGTCGATCGTGTAGCGACCATCGTCCGCGCCATGAAGGAATTTGCCCACCCCGAAAATACAGCGATGGGTGCCGCGGATATCAACAAGGCCCTGAAGAGCACCATGACCGTCGCACGAAACGAGCTGAAGTACGTTGCCGAAGTTGATACTCAATTCGGCGACCTGCCGCTCGTGATCTGCGATGTGGGCGACTTGAACCAGGTGTTCCTGAACCTGCTGGTGAATGCGGCGCACGCCATCGGCGACGTGGTCAAAGACAGCGGAGGCAAAGGCGTGATCACAGTCCGCACCGCTGCAGAGGGCGATAAGGTCCACATCAGCATTGCCGATACGGGAGCGGGAATTCCGGAGTCCATTCGCAGCAAGATCTTCGATCCCTTCTTCACCACGAAGGAAGTCGGGCGCGGAACGGGGCAGGGGCTGGCGATCGCGCGCTCCGTGGTCGTGGAGCGGCACAATGGCGCATTGACCTTCGAGAGTGAGGAGGGCAAAGGGACTACGTTTCACATACGCCTACCTATCTCGCCGGAAGTTCTGAAGAAGGAAGCGAGCGACTGATGAAACGCATACTTTTTGTCGACGATGAGTTCCGGGTGCTTGAAGCATTACAGCGAATGTTGCGGCCGCTGAGGTTCGAGTGGCAGATGGAATTCGCGTCGGGAGGGGAGGCTGCCCTGGCACTCATGGAGGCGAATCCCTTCGACGTGGTCGTCTCCGATATGAGGATGCCGAGAATGGATGGGGCCGCGCTCCTGGATCAGGTCCGCGAACGCTATCCCCAGGCCATCCGGATTCTGCTCTCGGGTCAAAGTTCGATGTCGACCGCGCTGCGCGCGGTTACGGTAGCTCATCAATTCCTGGCCAAGCCGTGCGACGGCGATATGCTTCGCGTTGCGATCGAACGTGCCTGCCATCTCCAGGCGTTGCTCAACGATGAGTCCGTCCGTGGCTGCGTCGGATCCTTGGGGGATCTCCCGGCTCTTCCCCGCACCTACGGCGGCTTAAGTCAGATGTTGTCGGAACCCGAAGTGTCCCTACGCAGGATCGCCGATATAGTTGAGCAGGACGTGGGTATGTCGGCCAAGATCCTCCAATTGGCCAACTCGGCCTTCTTTGGCGTTTCCACCGCGGTCACCAACATTCAAATGGCGGTCAGCTATCTCGGCTTCAATACGCTTAAGTATCTGGTTCTTTCTATGGAGGTCTTTCGAATCTTCACGCCGAAATCATCTCCGCCGGGATTCTCGTTGGATGACCTACAGCGTCATGTGACACTCACAGCCCACATTGTTGCCCGTTTGCCGGTTCCAAAACATCTTGTAGATGTAGCCGTTGTGTCTTGTATGCTTCACGACGTGGGAAAGCTGATTGAAGCCTGGAAGTTTCCGGAGCGCTTTGGGGAGTCGCTGCAGACATCTGCCATTGAGCACCGACCGCTTTACCAGATAGAAGAAAATGCCTACGGCTTCAGCCATGCTGAAATTGGCGCCTACCTCCTTGGGCTATGGGGCCTGCCCTGCAGCGTAGTAGAAGCGGTGGCCCTTCACCATGCGCCCAATCGCGTGCCTCACCAGTCGTTCGACGCTGTTGCCGCGGTTTATGTCGCAAATATCCTGGCCCATCGATTGGAATTGGATTCCGGGCAAGGTGCGCATTCTTTCGATCTTGAAATGCATCGCGAAGACCTCGTCAAGTTGGGTGTTTGGGAAAACCTGGCTCCGTGGTACGAGGCGGTCAGAGAGATCGCCGATTTGAATCGAGAAACGGATGAACTTTCAAGCACGCAAATCTGACGTCACCGCTTGTCAGCGGAGACTTGGAATTTCTTCTGTTTGAGATCCAAGCTACGGAGTTGGCTGGTTCCGCCAATGCCGCGCGCCAGCATCAGTCAACCGCCAGCTATGCTGCTCGAGGATGTTAGTCACAACTCTTGCGGATGCCCCATCCCATTTGGATCTTCTCAGACACTTCCTCGGCTCTCACCGGCTTGCTGAAATAGTATCCTTGTACTTCATCGCATTGATGTTCACGCAGGAACGACAACTGCTCTTCCGTCTCGACGCCTTCTGCGACCACTTTGAGACGCAGGCTCTTCGCCATGCTAATAATCGCGGCGGTGATGGCGGCATCCCCGGGGTCGACGGCAAGGTCCTGGATCAGGGAGCGGTCGATTTTGATCTTGTCTACGGGGAAATGCTTCAGGTAACTCAGGCTGGAGTAACCTGTCCCGAAGTCATCTATCGCCAGCTTCAATCCCATTTCCTTCATTTCTTGAAGAATGGAAAGTGTTCCCACGCCATTCGACAGCAGGACGCCTTCGGTCAGTTCGAGTTCAAGGTCCTGGGAGGGCAAGCCGGTGTCAAGAAGCACGCGACGGATGACGTCTGCAAAGCCCTCTTGACGAAACTGGACCGCGGAGACATTGACGGCTACGGGCACTTCCGGCAGCCCGGCAAGTTGCCAGCTCCGAGCCTGTGCGCCAGCGGTCCGCAGCACCCATTCGCCGATCGGCAAAATCAGGCCGCTCGCCTCCGCGATCGAGATGAATCTGTCGGGCGGAATAAGACCAATTTCGGGGTGCCGCCAGCGAATCAGCGCTTCCACTCCGGTTACCTTGCCGGATTCGATCTCGATTTGCGGCTGATAGACCAGGAAGAACTCGCCTCTATCCAGCGCGAGGCGCATATCGTTCTCCAGGGTCAAACGCTCAACAGCCTGAGCATGCATTTCTCTGCTAAAGAAGCGAAACTTGTTACGGCCTTCCTCTTTTGCGGAATACATTGCAGCATCCGCGTTCTTGATTAAGGTTTCGCGGTTGAGACCGTGTTCGGGAAAGATACTGATTCCAAGGCTGCATGTTATGGTCACCGGACGACCCTGGACGGTGAATTCTCCGGACATGGTGTTCATGATCCGCTTGGCCGCCGCCGCCGCATCGGTGGCAGCCTCCAAGCCAGTGAGCACAACGAGGAATTCGTCGCCGCCGATGCGGGCTACTGTGTCCTGTTCCCGCGCGCTGGCCTTGAGCCGGTCAGCAACCTCCTTCAAAAGCAGGTCGCCGAAGCCGTGGCCGAGCGAATCGTTGTAGATTTTGAAGTGGTCGAGATCCAAAAAGAGAAGCCCGACTTTCTCATTTCTGCGCCGCGCGTCAGCCAGGGCGCTTTCCAATCGGTCCTGCATCAGAGTTCGATTCGGCAGCCCAGTGAGCGCGTCGTAGTAGGCCAGGAACTGAATCCGGCTTTCCGAGGCTTTGTGGTCTGTGATGTCCCGGTGGTAGCAGATTCTACCTCGATACTGACCCTTTGAATCGACGAGTGGCGCGCAGTAGCGATCGAAGATCTTCCCATTCTTCAATCTCACTTCGTCCCTGCTCCTTTTGTCACGGCGACTACTCAGCAAGGCGATCCTCTCCAGGAAGGTGTCAGGATCGAGCACATGATCGATCATGTACCCACGCAGCGCGCGATCGTCTCGCAAGGCCAGCACCTCATCGGGTATTTCGAATTGAAGCCCAAATTGCTTGTTTGCAAGAACAACGTGATCCCGCTCGTCGACGGCGAGGATGCCATCCAGTGTTGTCTCAGTCTGTCCCTCGAGCAGCGCGGTCTTGAACAGCAGCGCTTCCTCAGCCTGCTTGCGTTCCAAGATATCGCGGACGGTGGAGAGAAGCACCTGTCTGCCGCTGAGGGTCAACGCCGTTACCAACACCTCAGCCGGAAAGACGCTGCCATCCTTGCGCTGGTGCAACCACTCGAAGCGCTCCCTGCCGTTCTGCAACGCCGCCGCGATCTTACGCGGGGCCGCCACTGCGCTGGGCGTGCCGTCGGGCTGGAGTGGCGGGGAAAGCGTGGCTGGATGGGGCATCCGGTCACCCGCTGAATATCCAAACAACTCAAGCGCAGCCGAGTTCCAGTCCAATAACTCCATATCGCTTATCAGGAAGTGCGCATCGGCCGACTCCTCGAAGAGCACGCGGTACTTGTTTTCGGCCGACTCCTCGAAGAGCACGCGGTACTTGTTTTCGCTGTTTTCCAACATCTGCTCGGCCCACTTCCGTTCGGTGATGTCATGGGCGCAGACCAGCATTGCGTCGATTCCGCGAAACTCGAGGCTATGGCAGATGATTTCAACGTCGATCGCCTGCCCGTCCTTCCTGCGGTGCCTCCAGATCCCAGGGTCCTGAAGCCCTTCTTTGCGCTGTGTCACGTCTTCCATAAAGGCGGCGACGTCTTCATCGGGACGAATCTCCGCAACGGTCATCGACAGGAACTCCTGCTCACTGAAGCCGTATTGATGAATAGCCGCATCGTTCACCGCGAGAAAGCGCAGAGTTTGGCGGTCAAAGACCCACATAGGCAAAGGGTTGCTGTTAAAAAGGAGTTCATACTGCGATTCCGAATCGCGCAGCTCTCCCTGCGCACGGCTAAAGTCCACGATCTTGTGATGAGTCTTCGAAGTATTCACGATCCCTGGTCCAGTCGTTCGGCACCGGTTGAGCTGCGATGAATGGAATTCCAACTTGGTATATCGGCAAAATTCGGCAAGAGGAGCAGCGATGAACGCGCCCGCACGCCGACAGCCCAAACCGGAGTGCGACGCTCAGGTCTACGGTCAACCTTGGCCGGTGTCTGGCCCGTCTACGAGTAAAGGTGGAGCAGGCAGGGAATCGGATAATGTCAGTTGCTCTTCGGGGTGTAGCCCGGGCCGCGTGTCATGTCCGATGGGGGCATCGACCCAATCCGGCTACGCCGGATATAGCTCAGTCTTGTGACGTTCGATACGCGTCAATTCTTGACTGTGGTGCGTATCCATCTACGTCGTTCGAGGTCAACAGAACCTCGAAATTGGGTATCGAACCATCGGGTCTGCGAATTGCGTTGAGGAATGGCAAGAGTCGTTGATCATCGAAGACAAAATCCGCAGCAGCCTCGGTGGCGGCCATGGAAGTCCCTTCGAGCATGAGCACACGCCGGGACCCACCCGGATTGCTCCGCAAGGCCACTACCGCATAGACCGTCTGCCGCGGGTCCGATTCAACTGAGTCGTAGCGTGCCAGTTCATTGGCGCGGGGCGAACGGTTGAAGACGGTGGAGATCCCTCGCTTCATGTCATCCTCGATGGTGAAGTTCATACCTCCGTCGAACATCTCCACCCAGGGATCGGTCTGGTGCGAACCCAGCAGGATGACCGGATGGTCTTTCAGGTCATCAGGGCGCACGTCCCTTGCGTAACGCACATCAATTTGATGGGCGTTGTCACCGGCAAGACGAAAAAGCCTGGTCACGATGAGGAGATTGACAATGGATGTATAGCGGCGCTCCACCACGTCCTGAAGAGCTTCCGCCGCCATACCTGGGGAGGCGACGACCCGATTGCGTTCGTCCGTGTCCAGGTAGGACGTCAGCTTCATGCTGTGTCCGGTGATCTGCTGCAAGGTGGTGAGGCCGGCATCGGAACAAACCACCACGGTAGATTGACCGGTCCCGAAGAAATTTTCCCATAGCGGGTGGGATCCTATCGGCGCCACTGGCGCGGCTGTGCGTGTATGCCCATAAACCAGCATAGAAAGCATCGCCACACACGCGAGAGCAAGCGCCAAACTTAGGAACATCCATGGTGAAGGCCGCCCGCTTTCGGATCGCATTGTCTCCATCTGATTTACCGGCGCCTCGATGTTTTTCGCCTCCGGTGTCACTGCAGCGGCCATTGTGGGCGCAGGCACTCCCGGCTGTGGTTCGAAGACCGGCAAATAGGCGCCCCTGGGAATGAGTAACCGAATCGGCTCGTTCTGGCCCGGCCCGCTGAAATATTGTTCCAGTTTGTGTCGCAGCCGGCTGGCATGGGAGCGGACAATCCCATCGACAGAAGAATCGTAGTTCCGCGCACGGCCAAAGAGCCTCTCACCGATATTCAACTCATTAATTTCATCGGCTCGTCCTCGCAGCGACAGTTCACAAATGTAGAGGAGAAAGCGGCGCAGCCGATCGGACTTCGCAAACGACGGCGACGCCACGATGCGCTCCACCAACTCCCATCGGGGGTCGGCAGTATGCGAGAGATCGGTCTCCGATTGGGGGCTTTCGAGACTCATGAGGGGAAGATTAATTTACCGCGAACATCATCAGTAGACCTCATGAAAATGAACGTATGATGAACGACTCATGCGTGCAAGCGCAGGTCAAAACCATTTTCGCAACGTTAAATCCACGTCAAACCGGGGTTGAGTCGCCCTCTGTTAAAGAAATGTAAATATCACAAACTAAATTGTTTGCAACGCTTAACGTGCGCGTTGCCGCGAATTGACTGCGGACAGGCAAACGGAATTGCGGAGTATAAGCTCATCGAGGCTTTTCGTGCGTTTGGATCGGCCGACCTATTGGGAAGGGCCGAGATACCATCCCCATGCAACTTTCCCGGCGACCGATGTATCGGTCCCCACGTACCGCCCACGCAAATCCCTGACCGCTCAAGAACGTTAACTCGACAGTAAATTGGAACGTCGTGAAACCGTTTACCTGCAGGACGGCCCTAGCCCAAATGCCAACACGGCAAGAGCAGTTGAACGCATTGATGAAACAAGGAGTTCGAAACATGCAGTCCAAGAGTTTACTTACGCAATCATTTTCTTTGTTTTTATTCCTCTTCCTCCTGGTAAATCTTCTGAAGCTGCCCGCCCAGGAGTATCGTGGCACGATTCTCGGTCAGGTGGCCGATCCGAGCGGACGGGTCATTCAGCACGCAAACATCACCGCGATTGGGCCGCAGCAGACTTACACGGCCGTCAGTTCCGCGAACGGGGACTATATTCTCCCTTTCATTCAGCCAGGCAGCTATGTGGTTACTGCAGAGGCTGGCGGCTTCCAGACAGAGGTTCAGCGCGACGTTGTCATCGACATCTCCAGCAAAATCAACCTGAACTTCGTCCTTCACGCGGGTTCAGTGGCGCAGACCGTTACGGTCCAAGCCAATCAGATTGGCCTCGATACGGCTGATGCATCCGGTGGCACCGTCATGGATCCGGAAAAAGTGCAGAACCTGCCCTTGAACGGACGGCAAGCGTACATGCTGATGTCGCTAACCCCGGGAGTGAGGTTCACGACGACTACCTTTGGCGCCACCAGCAACTCCGGTACACGCGGCTGGGATGAAACGAATGCCTACTCGATCAATGGGCAGCCCGGAACGTTCAACCAGTTTTTGCTCAATGGCGCTCCCATTACCGAACAGGGCGGCAGTGCGGCAGGCACCTGGAATATCGCGCCCAGCATCGACGCGATCCAGGAATTCAAGGTGATGACCACGACCTTCGATGCGCAGTATGGGAGGGCCGGGGCTGGAATCATGAACATCATCCTCAAGAGCGGCAGCCCTACCTTCCACGGCACGTTGTACGACTTTTGGGAAAACTCCGTGATGGAAGCCAACAGCTACCAGCTGGACCAAGAGGGCACGCCGAAGGAATACCACAACATGCACCAGTTTGGCGGCACCCTCGGCGGTCCCTTTCTGAAGAAGAACGGCTATTTCTTTTTCAGTTACGAAGGTTGGCGTGAGGTGCTTCCGGACGGCATCGTTACAACTGTCCCTACTGCCGATATGTATCCGGACAGCTCTGGCGATGTGAATCTGACCAACTACCTGGCCGCCGTCCACAAAGTTGGCATTTATGATCCCGAGACAACGGCTTGCGCGTCGCCGACCTCCACGGGCGGATGCAACACCTACACTCGTTCGATGTTCGCCAATGACACCATTCCCGCCGCCCGGGTCAGCGCCATTGGCGTCAAGATGATGGATCTGTTTCCCGCGCCCAATCGCAGCGGATATGTGGACAACTACGTTTTCAATGCCAGCACGCCCTATGCATATAACATGCCCATCGCGCGGGTCGACTACGACATCAACGATGCGACGCGGCTCTATGGCATCTTTGCCTGGTGGGCCGGCCTGACTACACGCAACTCCAACGGTCTGCCAGGCGCCGCCGCCGAGGGTGGAACCGACAGTTATCGTTCCAGCATCACGCAAGTGATCGACCTGACCCATACCTTCAACCCGCGGCGCGTTGGGGACATCCGGGTTTCCTACAACCGGATGTACGCGCACGACCCATCGGGGAACGTAGCCGCAGGGAACAACATACTCACGGCTGCCGACCTGGGCCTGAACATGCCTCAGATTCCGACCACATCGCGTCAATGGGCACCAGTAGTCAATCTGGGAGATGGATATCCCAGTATGATCGGCAATGAAGGCGATCCCACGACCTATGAGACATACGACCTCAGCCCTTCGATCTTGCAGGTGCTGGGCAAGCACAATCTCCACTACGGGGCAGAGTTCATGCTCTTTCATGACGTGGACGCGGGCATCGGACAACCCAACGGCGCCTTCAGCTTCACTACCGGCTTCACTCAGAAGAATCCCTTCCAGGCCTCCAACGATGGTGCGGTTCTGGCCGATTTGCTTCTGGGCTATCCGGCCTCGGGCAGTGTTCAATATGAGACCGCCCCCTATGAGTCCTACAATTACTACGCTGCGTATATCCAGGACGATTGGAAGGCCAAGAGCAATTTAACCTTCAACCTGGGCTTGCGCTGGGAGACGGAGACGTCGCCACGCGAGCGCCACGACCACCTGCTGGCTGGCATGTGCTTCACATGCATCAATCCCATTTCCAGCCAGATCAACTATCCCACCGGCAACGTGCTTCCCAACGGCGCTTCCATGGTCAGCCCCATTTTCGGCGGCGTGCAGTTTGAGGGCAACGGCCTCTCCGCGTACGAAAACACCTTTGGGCGAGTTCTACCGAAGATAGGTTTCAGTTACGGTATCCGAAACAACCTGGTAATCCACGGTGGCGTGACCTGGAGTTCGGCTGTGGGCACTCAGTTGGGTGATGAGAATGCCTGGAACCAGACGACCGAATACAATTCGTCGCCAGACGGAGGACTCCATCCCGCGACGAGCTTCTACAACGGCGTCCCATTCCCCAACGGCTACGCTGCGCCTCCAGGTAACTCACAGGGGCTGGCCTCACTTGTCGGGCAGAGCCTCGCCATCGATTTGCGCAACCGAAAACTTCCCCTGGTGGAGCAATACACCCTCGGCCTGCAGTTCGCCATGCCGGCAGGGATTGTCGGCATGGCCACTTACCTCGGCGTGCATGCCAGCGACATAACCACCGCAAAACAGATAGACGCTCTTACTCCGGCACAATGGGCTCAGGGTCACGCGACGCCAAGCTATCTGGACCAGCTTGTGTCGAATCCTTTTTATGGCGTTCTTCCCAACAACCTGGCATTGGGAGCCAATCCGACCATCGCAGCGAAGTACCTGATGGTTCCCTATCCTCAGTACGACGGAAATGTGGGAATTTACGACAATTCGCAGGGCTATGACAATTACAACGGTCTCCAGTTAAAGGCCGAAAAGCGGTTCACCGGCACAGGAATATTGAGCAATGGGCTCAGTTTCCTGAGTTCTTTCACGTGGTCGAAAGCCATGGCAGCAACGGGATACCTGAACAATGGCGGCGCAGGCCTTGTAGATCCCGATCCGGATTATCAAATTTATGGAACCGACCGCCCCTGGGACCTCGCCTTCAGTGGCCTGTATGGACTGCCCATCGGCCACGGCGGGTGGCTCGACCCGGGCGCGCACGGAGTTCTGGGTGAGGGCATCAGCGGTTGGCAGGTTGACTGGATCTTCACCAACGCCGGCGGGACCCCGGTCGGCTATCCCAATCAAAATCTATATAACTGCGGCAGCTACGATATCAAGCCCGCGCACAAGAGCTACTCCGGTTACCTCAACAATTCCCAGCCCTCCTGCTGGACAACCTTCCCTGAATACACGACCATCACCCAGAAGTCCCTGGTGACGACGGTGCGCAACCCCTGGGCGCAACAAACCGCCCTCGGCATTGAAAAGAAGTTCGCTGTGAACGAACGGGTCAACGTGCAATTCAAGGCTGAGTCGTTCAATGTGACCAACACTCCGATCTTTGGCGGTCCCAACACCTCCAGCCCGCAGACATCCATCGCACGCACCAGCGTCGCCAATCCCAATCAGCCGGGCGCATGGTCGGGCTACGGCACGATCAGCTCAACCGAACAGAACTTTCCGCGACGCGTGCAGTTGTCGCTCAAGGTTCTCTTTTAAGCTCGACGCCCGAAGGGAAGGCGATTAGCCTGCTGGAAGTTCCGGTCCGCGCGGCCGGAACTTCTCCCCGTCACCGGCCATTCACATTTGTGTGCGCATGGCTGCATTAGATTAGTGTCAACCGGCCATCACGCCTGGCCATAATGGTGGTGCCCTGCAAGTTGACGTCACCGGCAAAGCAAAGTCGCGATTTTCCGGTCAGACGCGAGTTGCGGCACATTCATTCTCGGAGCAATCATCTTCATGAAGTCACGAATCTGGTTCGGATTCCTTTCAACTGCCTTGTTCGCCTCGAGCGTCCTCGCCGCCCATGCCCAAGTGCCCATCGGTGCGCCGCAAACGGTGCCTTCGGGTCAGACCATCACGCCTCTGGCTCCGAAGGGGGCGGTCTTTTCCAGGCTCAATCCGGGCCTTGCGGATTTCCCCAGCTACACCGCAGGGCAGGCGGTAAAGACCGTCATCAGTCCCGACGGCAAAACGCTGCTCGTCCTAACCAGCGGTTACAACCGTCTCAACAATGCGCAGGGCAGGCGCGATCCCGCCGACTCGAACGAATATGTATTCGTCTTCGATCTGAGCCACAATGGCCTTCGGCAGACGCAGGTGATGCAAGTCCCCAACACCTTCGTTGGCCTCGCCTTCTCTCCGAACGGTAATCAGTTCTACGTCTCCGGCGGAGTCGACGACAATATTCACGTATTTTCGAGGAGCAATGGGCTTTGGGCTGAGAGCACGCCACCGGTGGCGCTGGGCCACAAGCACGGCGTCGGTATCCGTCAAAAACCCACGGTCGCCAATGTGGCCGTAACCGCTGACGGCAGGAGCCTGGTTGCCGCAGACTTCTACAATCACGCCATCACCGTCGTCGATCTCGCCACCCGCACCAGGGTGGGCGAACTCGATCTGCGCCCTGGCATCATCAATCCTGCCCAGAGCGGCATTGCCGGCGGAGAGTGTCCTTTCGACGTCGCGATTCGTGGCAACAGGATCGCATACGTTTCGAGCGAACGCGACCGGGAAATCGATGTAGTCAATATCTCAAGACCAACCAGCCCCAGGCTGGTGACGCGCATTCCCGTGCAAGGGAATCCGATCAGCATGATCCTGAACGCTGCTCAGACGCGTCTCTTTGTTACCGCCGACAACAGCGACCGGATCACAGTGATTGATACGGCAACCAATGCGGTAGTGGAGACGGTTCGCACCACCGCGCCCAGCGGCTTATTACGCGGGCCGCAGAAACTCCCCGGCGCTGCGCCCAACAGCCTCACGCTCTCCCCCGATCAAAAAACGCTCTATGTGAGCAACGGAGGGATGAACGCAATCGCGGTGATCTCGCTTGAACCAGGGCAGCCGCATCGCGTAGTCGGCCTGATCCCCACCGGCTGGTACCCGCAGTCGGTCAGCATCAGCCGCGACGGCAAAATGCTGTACGACGTCAACAGCAAAAGCAATCCTGGCCCGAACCCACTGTACGACGGGACACCAATGCCTCCCGAAAAATTCCGATCCCATCAGATCGCGAACCAATACATCCTGCAACTTGAGAAAGCTGGATTACAGGCGCTTCCCGTACCGGATAGAGTGGAACTCGCGCGACTCACCCGGCAGGTGGCAGCCAATAATTTTCTTGACACGGTACCGGACTTGCACGACGAGCAGGTGATGGCGGCCCTGCACCAGCACATCAAGCATGTGATCTACATTGTCAAAGAGAACCGGACCTACGACCAGGTTTTGGGCGACCTTGATCGCGGCAATGGCGATCCCCGGCTGGCTGAGTTCGGAACCGTCATCACCCCCAACCAGCATCGCCTGGCGGATCAGTTCATCGACCTGGATAACTTCTACTGCAGTGGCGAGGTAAGCGGCAACGGATGGCCGTGGAGCACCTCCGCGCGCGAGATGGACATCAACGTAAAGGTCGTTCCGCTGAGCTATGCCGGCCGCGGCTCGCCGCCCGGAATCAATGTGGATATGCCGACAGTCGCCGAGCGGCAGGCAAATGACCCGCATTATCCGAACGATCCCAACCTGTTCCCTGGCTTGAACGATGCAGATGCACCCGACGGGCCGGACGGTGAAAAGCAACAGGGCTATCTCTGGAATTCGGTGTTGCGGCACGGCCTCACCCTTCGCAATTACGGTTTCGAGGCCGTCATTCCGCCCGGAACGCCGGAGGTTCTGGATCCTTATACGAGTCATACGAACGTCGATGTTCCAACCAGGCCGCAGCTCGTGGGCCGCACCGATCCCTACTTCCGCGCCTTCGATAATGGCTATTCCGATTTCCGGCGTGAGCGTGAGTGGGAGCGGGAATTCGACCAGTATGTTGCGCACGACAACCTGCCCAGCCTGGAGCTTGTCCGCTTCATGCACGACCATGAGGGTAATTTTGATACAGCGATCGACGGCATCAACACTCCGGAAAAAGAGACGGCGGATAATGACTATGCCGTGGGCAAGCTGATCGAGAAGATTGCTCACAGCCCGTACAAAGATTCGACGCTGATCTTCATCATCGAGGACGATGCGCAGGCCGGTCCCGATCATGTCGATGCCCATCGCAGTATCGCGTTTGTGGCCGGGCCCTACGTGAAGCAAGGCCAGGTCGTTCATGAGCGCTACTCAACGGTGAACATCGTGCGCACCATCGAAGACGTACTGGGAATTGGCCATCTCAATCTGAATGATGCGTATCAACGGCCGATGACCGCAGCGTTCGATCTCAACCAATCCACCTGGGACTATACCGCCGTCGCCCCAGCCCCCATTGCGTCTGCGCTCGGCATGCAACAGCAGAGTGCCGTCGATACGCAATATCACGACGCCCACCCCGCCGCTTATTGGGCGCATCTGACCCGCGGCTTTGACTGGAGCAAAGAGGATCGCATTCCGCCGGTGCTCTTTAATCGGATCCTCTGGAACGGTCTGTCGGGTGGATTGCCTTATCCTGTTGCGCGCGAGGGGCAGGACTACAGCGTCAACCGCGCTGCGGTTCTGAAAGCCCGCCACGTTCAGTTTCTCTACGAAGGGCAGTGACTCTGAAAGCCGAAGCGCTGCAAGAAGCATTGGAATTGCCTTCTTCAGCAGACTGAATGGCGGCTGATTACCGCCGCCATTCCACCTTGAGGAAAGTGTTGTATTACACCAGGGCACAGATTCTGTCGAAAGTCACGGTAAGCGGAATTATTTTCCGATGCAGAAAGTGGAGAAGATAAAGCTGAGAATGTCTTCGGTGGTGGTTTGGCCAGTGAGCGAATCGAGGGCCCATAATCCGCGATAGAGATCGAGCAGAATCATCTCGTGCGGAATCTTTGTCGCGTTCGCGTGCGCGGCGTCGGCGAGCGCGGTAAGCGCGACGGCGATGGCCTGGTGCTGGCGCAGGTTGGTCACCAGGCCCGTTTCGGCAGCCGCTCCGCCGGTGGCCATTGCCACAATCTGGGCCCGCAACTCGGTAATGCCCTGGCCGGTGAGCGCTGAAGTTGCCAGCACGCTGAGGTCCTGCAGGGCGGTATTGTTTGTGGGATCCGCCGGCGCATCGCCTGCCACACTATCCGATTTCAAATCCGATTTATTCACGGCCACAATCATCGGCCGGCCTGCAACTGCAGCCAGCAGGCGATACTCTTCCTCATTGAGCTGCTGAGTTGCGTCGAGCACTACCAGCACCAGGTCAGCATCAGCCAGCGCTTCACGGCTGCGCGCAATGCCGAGCTGCTCCACCTCTTCGAGACCTTCGCGCAAACCTGCCGTGTCGACCAGCTCGATGGGAATGCCGTCGACCGCGATGCGTTCCGTCACCAGGTCGCGCGTCGTGCCCGGTGTAGCCGTTACGATGGCGCGATCCCGCTCCACCAGGCGATTGAAGAGCGAGCTCTTGCCCGCGTTGGGCCGGCCCACGATGGCCAGGCTCAGCCCGTCGTGCACAATGCGGCCGCGTGCGAAGGAAGCTTCGAGCGCGGTCAGCGGCGGCGTGAGCTCGTCTATGCGGCGCGCGATCTCAGACTGCGGCGTCACGTCCACGTCGTCTTCGGCAAAGTCGATACCTGCTTCAAGCAGTGCAACCAACTCCACCAACTCCTGCTTCACGGGCGCAACGCGGCGGCTGAGCGCGCCACCCATCTGGCTCGCTGCCTGACGTGCCTGGGTCAGCGTTTGTGCGTCGATGAGATCGCGCACCGCCTCGGCCTGGGTAAGATCGAGACGTCCGGAGAGAAACGCACGCTGCGTAAACTCGCCCGGCATGGCCATCCGCGCGCCCAGATCCATGGCCCGTCGCAGGAGCAGCTCCAGAACTACCGGCGACCCGTGCGCAGCAATCTCCACAACGTCTTCTGTGGTGTAGGAATGGGGCGCGGCGAAAAACGTAACCATTGCCTCATCAATTTTTGTTCCATCCGCGCGGGCATCTTCGAGCACGTCGGCAAGCCGCGCGCGGCCTGCTTCAAGCGGATGGCGCAGGCTTACCAGTTGCGCGGCAATGGAGGCCGCCTCCGGCCCGCTAAGCCGCACAATGCCAATGCCGCCTCGACCTGGCGGAGTTGAAATTGCAACGATCGTATCCGAGTTCTGCGCGTCGTCTGTCATGCCATCCATTAGTGTAGAAGCGCAAGCTCCCACTCCCGTTTCATCAATGCTCGGGCCGTAAAAATCTTCACGCACCAAGAATTGCATCGGTGATGCGCGCCGCCTCAACGGCCTTCCGCACTTTGTGAACGCGGACGATGGAAGCTCCATTGAGTATTGCTGCGGTCATTGCCGCAAGACTGGCCGTCTCGCGCGCATCTGTCGGCGCGGGCTCGCCGCCGAACAGCGGCGCTAGTGCGTGGCCAAGAAACGATTTGCGACTGACGCCGGCGAGCAGGGGCCGACCCAGCGCAAGCAACTCCGCCTGCCGCGCCAGCAGCACATAGTTCTCGCCAAAACGCTTGCCGAATCCGTATCCCGGGTCGAGGACAATTCTATCGAGCGGCACCCTTGCGGCCGCGGCAGCACATAAACTCGCCTCCAGGCCTTCGCGAACCAGCGCCAGCAGCGCGTCCGGCGCAAGTTTCGGCTGGCTGCGCCACTCCTCCGGACGGCCACGGGTGTGCGTCAGCACCAGGCCTGCGCCAGCTTCCGCGCAAACCGCTGCCAGCTCGGGATCCCACGTTAATCCGCTCACGTCATTGATAATTTCGGCCCCGGCAGCCAACGCCGCGCGCGCGGTTTCGGCCTTGTAGGTGTCAACAGAAATCACTGCGTGCGGCGCTCTCTTCAACGCTGCGTCGAGCACTGGTAATAATCGCCGCTGTTCCTCGGCGGCGCTTACCGCCGCATCGCTTCCCCCGGCGCGCGAGCCTGGCCGCGTGCTCTCCGCTCCCAGGTCGAGGACGTCCGCGCCCTCGTCCAGGCATTGCATGCAGCGGGCCACGGCCGCTTCCAAGCCGGAGAGAGAACCGCCATCGCTGAAGGAATCGGGCGTAAGGTTGACTATTCCCATCACCAACGTGCGCGACCCAAGCTCGAGTGTGCGCGTCCGTAGCCGCCATATGCTCGGAGTTCTCATTCCTCTCGATGGTACGATGGTGCCCGCTGCGCATGCGATTCTTCGGCTCGCCTCAAACTCCCGGTGCTAAACTCACGGGCATGAGTTTTTTCCGGTGGATGTCTGCAGCGGCACTGGCAACTTCTCTTCTCACTTCCTCCCTCAACGCACAGCGCCACGGTCATGGAGAACATGAGCCCGGCACCAAAGGCGCGCTCGCCGATCGCATTCAAGCCATCATCTCGGAACCGGCGGTGAGCCCCGCGCAGTTCGGCATCAGCGTCACAACGCTCGACGGACAGCCGCTCTACGCGCTGAACGATGACAAGCTGTTCACGCCCGCCTCCAATGTGAAACTCACCACCACGGCGGCCGCCTACGCCTTGTTACCGGTGGATACTCTTACCTGGACGACCTTTGTGGTGGGCGACGGAGAGATCGACTCAGGTGGCACGCTCCACGGCGACCTGCTGCTGCTGGGAGTGGGCGATCCCACGCTGAGCGCGCGCGTATATCCGTACCAGGAACCGAGCGCAGCGCCTATCGAAACGCCCTCCAATGCGGTTCCGTCCAACCCCACGGCTCCGTCGGAACCGGCCGCAGCCTCTGCGCCCAATCCAACCGTGCCTACCCCGACCGCCGCTCCGGATACCGCGCCCAATCCCATGGACGTGCTCGACATGCTGGCCCAGCAGGTGGAGCAAGCAGGCGTGCGCACCGTCACCGGCGACGTGGTTGGCGACGACAGCTTCTTTCTCAATCAGCCCTACGGCGAAGGCTGGGGATGGAACGATTTGCAATGGAGCTACGGCGCGCCGGTTTCTGCACTCACCTTCAACGACAACTCGACGGAGCTAACTATTGCGCCCGACCCTGCGGCGCCCGGCAACACCACGTCTGTCTGGAAGCCGGCCATCGATTACTTCACGCTCGACAACCACGCGACGCTGGCTCCGGCCGGCACGGCTGCGCAGCCCGGCATCGGGCGCGATCCCGGCTCCATGTTGGTGCGCGCCTGGGGCACGGTGCCACCGGTCGGCCTGCGTGTCGAACTGGCGGTCGAAGATCCGGCTGAGTTCACTGCCGCGGCTTTCAAAAAAGCCCTGCTTGGCCGCGGCGTCATGGTCAATGGCGATGCCGAGTCGCGCCACCTGGAGCCGCAGGATAACGGAAACTTCGTCGCCGCGCGCGAGCTGCCCATCACGCTCACCCGTTCGGCCATGACGACCGTGGCCGCGCCGGCAAATGGGCGCCGCGTGCTGGCTGCGCACATCTCGGTTCCGATGGCGCAGGACATTACGCTGCTCACCAAGACCAGCCAAAACCTTCATGCCGAGTTGCTGTTGCGGCTGCTCGGCAAGATCGAAGGGACCGGCGGCAGCTTTGAAGAAGGCACGCGCGTGGTGCGCCAGTTCCTGGTGAACGCAGGCATCAGCGATGGCGATTTCTTCCTCTACGACGGCTCCGGCATGAGCCCCGACGACCGCATTGCTCCGCGCGCCTTCACCAAACTGCTGACTTACGCGTCGCAACAACCGTGGGGCCAAGAGTGGCGCGCTACGCTGCCCATTGCCGGCGTGGACGGCACGCTCCGCAACCGCTTCCGCAATTCGCCGCTGGCCGGCAAGATGTGGGCCAAGACCGGCACCCTCAATGAGACCACCGGCCTGGTTGGCTACCTGACGGCGAACAGCGGTAAGACCATCGCGTTTTCAATTCTTGTGAATGGGCGCAGACCGGGAAGCGAAGCTGAGTTGCAGGCCATCGACCAGATCGTCGAAGCGATTGCGGCAACCGAATAACCGATTCCATGTTCTCTGATATGCTGAGGAGTTTAGCTCGGCCAGGAGGAGCAATGCCGGAGCACAGGGCTCGCAAACATCATCAGGACCGGGTGGCCGAAACGCTGCGCGAGGAGATTGGCGCCATGATCGAGGGCGAGCTCTCCGATCCGCGCATCGCATTCTGCTACGTGAGCGAAGTTGCGCTCAACCCCGGCGGCAAATCGGCGCGCGTGTACGTGGCCGTCGATAATGCCATCAAAGACATCGCCAAGGCCGAGGCCGAGACTGTGGCCGCGCTCGAATCCGCCAAGGGCTACATCCGCACCGAGATCAGGGAGCGCATGGGCGTGCGTCACGTGCCGGATCTCACCTTTATCGCCGACCGCTCCGGCCGCTTCCAGAAGCGTATTGAAGAGCTACTGGGCCGAGCGGGCAAGTCTGCCGCCAGAGGCAGACGCAGCGAGGCAATTCCCGAGAGCAGTCGCGAGAGCAGCGCGTTACCGGAGCAGAAGAGTTCTCACCCCTAGCTCCATGATGATGCTGCCGTCGCACAATCCGGAACCTTCACGCGCCCGCGCCGCCCTGGCAAACGGAGTTTGCGCCGGCTCGTCTTCCGTTTTGCCCGCCGATCCCGTGCAGGCCATTCTCGAGGTCCTGCGCCGCGGGCAGCGATTCCTGGTCTGCTCCCACGCGCGCCCCGACGGCGACGCACTGGGCAGCATGCTGGCCTGCTCCATGCTGCTGGAGCAGATGGGCAAACAGGTTGACGCGGTCACCGCAGACCACGTCCCGCTGCTCTATCGCGGCCTTCCCGGCGCGTCGAGTATTCGCTCCACGCAGAAGATCTCCGAAGCCTACGACGCGGTCATTCTGCTCGAATGCGATGGGCTGGAGCGCGCCGGCATCGAAGGCCTGGAAAAATATGTCCTCATCAACATCGATCATCATGTGAGCGGGCGCAGCTACGCGCCCCTCAACTGGATCGACTGCGAAGCTCCCAGCGTGGGCGAAATGGTGTACCGGCTGGTGCGCGCCGCGGGCGCAGCCGTTACGCCGGAAATGGCCACCTGCCTCTACACCACGGTGCTCACCGATACCGGCGGCTTCTCCTACGGTTCCATTCGCGCTTCTACCTTCGAACTGGCCCGCGAGCTTGTCGCTGCCGGCGCCGATCCGGTGCGCATTGCGCGGGAAATCTGTTTCTCCACGCCCATGTCCAAGATGCTGCTGCTGGGCGCCGCGCTCAACACTCTTCAGCGCGAGGGCCACATCGCCTGGCTCCGGGTCACGCACCAGGACATGGTGCGCACCGGCGCTGTCGAAGAGGACTGCGAGGGCATTGTGAACTTCGCCATCGGGATCGCGGGCATTGAGGCTGCAGTCTTTCTACGCGAGCTGCCGGAAGGCCAAATCCGCATGAGCCTGCGCAGCAAGGGAAGTATGAACGTGGCCGAGTTGGCCGGACGCCTGGGTGGGGGGGGGCATGAAAATGCCGCCGGCTGCACGGTGGAGGGCCCGCTGCCCCGTGCGCTCGATGAGATCCTCGACATTCTGCGCTCCGCCGTCACCGGACTTCAGGCCTGAGCTTTCGGGGCGTCGCGCGGCCGACTGACGAGATCCAAATCACCCGCGCTCCGGCCCACCTCCTGAACGGCCCCCCCCGGGGGGGGGCAATTTTGTAAGTGTTTAATTTTGAAGGGCTTATTTTCGGCGTTGTGGCAACTGTTTGATTCTAAAGGATAAGTTTTACAGGTGTCTGATTATAAAAAGTTTACGGCTTGATGATTGCCGATCGAGCGGGTTTCGGACCGGCCGGAGGGGCAAAAACGACCCGCTTTTCACTCATTTGAGATCCTGGGGAACACTTTACACCTATTTCGGGAATTTCAGGCAACGGACGGACGGCAAACATGTTATTTATTTTCAAATAGATGTGCGATCCCGCGGCGCGCAGAGGGCTTGACAGGTTGCAACACCGGGGATTGCGAATTTCAGAGTTCAGGCAGAGAGATGGCCACCGGGACCGGCGACGCCCTGAAAGTGTGATTACTCGCCTACCGCCGCCTTCTTGTGATCTGTGAAGTTGTGCAATTGATGACAGCTCACACACGTCTTGCCCTTCATAAATGCGTCGGACTTTACTTGCGCGACCTGATCGGTGTGACAAGTGTCGCATGCGCTTAACGCCGGCTTGCCCGCGAAGTCCGTTGCTGTTGTCTCGCCATGGCATACGGTGCATTCGACACTGTTGGCGCCATGCGGGCTGGCTTTCCATTGGTCATACACCGCCTTATGGCAAGTGGCACAGGTATCTCCGGCTGGAATCAGCCGATGGTGCACAAAGGTGGCTTTATCCTGCTGAGCAATGGCAGGTTGGACGGCAGCAGCCAAAAAGAGAAAAAGGAGCAGGGCGGAGCCGAACAGACACGCGCGGAAACGATTCACGGAATATCCTCCTGAGTGGAACATCCCGAGTTTCAAACCGGACACGCCTGCCGATCAGTGATACTGATCACGTTTCACCGGCAACCGGCGGAGAGCAAAATGAAGGTTCTCACGACGACTCCCCGCAAACAGGCGGCTGCGGGCCATTTCTCGTGGTCGCGGCAGGATCACTACTCGGAAATAACTCGCCTCAGCAGAGCGAAAAGCAACCGCGGTCGTGCCTGTCGTTTCGCGACACCCAGAGAGCATGAAAATTGCCGGGAGGATCGGGGATGGTGCGGGTCTGGAGACCGGCGCTACAGGTAGATCGGTAATTTTCAGGGCAGATGCTTCGCTGCGCTCAGCATGACAGCGGCCTTTGCTTGCAACAGTTTTGGCGGTGCCCTCCCTTCAATCGCTCGTTGCTATCTGCACCCCAGAGGCCTCGCCGCACCGGGCGCAGATTCCGTTTGCGTTGAGGGCCTGCTGCAAACGCGGTAGGATGAGGCGGGGTTGCACGCGCTATGGTCCTGGCTGCAGCCGTTATTCTGACCTTCCATCTTGCGTGGCTCACGCTGGTAATATTTGGCGCGCTTTGGACGCGCGGCCGGCCCATGTGGAGCGCGCTCCATGTTCTCGCTTTGCTGTGGGGAATTGTGGTGGAGGTGAGCCCCTGGCCATGTCCTCTTACCCTGGCGGAACAGTACTTCGAATCGCGGGCCGGCTGGCCTGCATACCGCGACAGTTTCCTGCTTCACTACCTGGACGCAATCGTCTATCCGAACCTGCCCGGATGGATCGTATCGATTGCGGGAGTAGCGGTATGCGCCCTGAATCTCTGGGTCTATTGGCGCCGATTGCGGCACGGCTGAAGCCGTGCCCTGTTACAAAGCCCCACACGGCGAGTTTTCCGCAGCCTGTAAAAGCCCGTACCCTTCGCCTAAAGCCCGTACCCTTCGCCTAAAGCCCGTACCCTTCAGCTAAAGCCCGTGTCTTTCAACGAACCGCACCGTTGCCCGGAGACGGCCATCGAAGCTGCAATGCACTGGGTGGAAGCTGTAAGCTGTTGTCAGGCCTCATGAATCCGAGCACAACTGCCGTTCGCCGCACGTTGGTCACGCCACCCGCGCCCGATTCCTCATTTCCTAACAATCCTGGCTCCCTGCTGTCGGTTCTCGACCTCAGTGTGGAAGCCGTGAGCCGGCTGCTGGCGCGGGCCACGGAGTTGGAGCAGATGGATCCGCTGGTCCGCGACCACATTCTGCTGAAGCGGCGCTTAGCCCTGCTGTTTTACGAGTCGTCGACGCGAACGCGTACCAGCTTTGAGCTGGCGGCCAAGGCGCTGGGCGCCGACACCACGCTGGTGTCGAACCTGAGCTCCAGCATCGAAAAGGGCGAGTCGCTGAAGGACACCGGGTTGACGCTGCGCGCGCTGGGCGCAGAGGCCATTATTTTGCGCCATAATTCGAGCGGCGCGGCGTGGCTGCTCGAAGCCTCCACACAATTGCCGGTGATCAATGCGGGCGACGGGATGCACGAGCATCCGACGCAGGCGCTGCTCGATCTGCGCACGCTGCTCAGGCACGTGCGGCCAGGAGCCGGCGCCGTGAACGATCAAACGCTGACCGGCGTAACGCTTTGCATTGTGGGTGATGTTCTGCACAGTCGCGTGGCGCGTTCGAATATGATGCTGCTGCCGCGGCTGGGCGCGCGCGTGCTGTTGTGCGGGCCCAAGGAATTGCTGCCGGAACAGGCGGCGCACAGCGGTCCTGGAATTGAGATTGAACGCGACTTTGATGCGGCGCTCAAGCAGTCGCAGGCGGTGATGATGCTGCGCATCCAGGCTGAGCGGCTGGCCGGTTTGCAGCTCGATCTGGAGGAGTACAAGGCGCAGTACCAACTGACCGGGCAACGGCTGGCTGCACACGCGCCTCAGGCAGTGGTCATGCATCCGGGACCGATTATTCGCGGCATGGAGATTACGGCGGGCGTGGCCGATGGGCGCGCAGTCGGCGATTCTGGAACAGGTGACGCATGGGCTGGCGATTCGCATGGCGGTGATGGAACGGGCGCTGATTTCTGTGTGGGTGAACGGAGGCCGCGCATGACGGCGATTGCGATTCGCGGCGGGCATTTGATCGATCCGGCAGCAGGTGTGGATGCGGCCAAGGACATCCTGCTGAAGGATGGACGCGTAGCGGAGATTGCTGCGCCGGGCAAACTGAAACATGCCGAAGGCGCCGAAGCGCTGGATGCGACCGGCCTTGTGGTTGCGCCGGGACTGATCGACATTCACGTGCACCTGCGCGAACCTGGACAGACGCATAAGGAGACCATCGCTACTGGAACGGCTGCCGCTGCTGCAGGCGGATTTACTGCTGTGGCTGCCATGCCCAATACGATTCCGGTGAATGATTCGGCGGAGATTACGCGCTGGATGCAGGCTCCTGAACGCGGCGCGGCGGTACGCGTGTTTCCGATTGGCGCGGCGACGCGCGGGTCGAAGGGTGAAGTGATAAACGATTACGCCGCGCTGAAATCCGCCGGCGCGGTTGCGGTGACGGACGACGGTCATCCGATTCTGAAAGACTCGATCATGCGCGAGACGCTGGCTGCCGCGGCGCGCGTGGGGTTGAGCGTGATCCAGCATGCGGAAGACACGCGCATGACGCAGGGCGCGAGCATGAATCTTGGTCCGGTTTCGTTCCGGCTGGGTTTGCGCGGCATGCCGCCGGAAGCGGAATCGAGTCTCGTGGAGCGCGATATTCGGCTGGTTGCGGAGCTGCGCGAGTCGCATCCGCACCTGCATGTGGCGCATACTTCGACGGCGGCGGCCGTGGCTGCCGTGCGCCAGGCGCGGCGCAACGGGCTGCGCGTGACCTGCGAAGTGGCTCCGCATCATTTCCTGCTTACGGATGAGCACGTGGGCCTGTACAACACGCACGCCAAGATGAATCCGCCGTTGCGCTCGGCGGCCGATCGCGATGCCATGATACAGGGCATTCTCGATGGCGTGGTTGACGCGATTGCTACCGATCATGCGCCCCATGCGCAGCATGAAAAGGAAGTTGAGTTTGAGCACGCTCCTAATGGGATTACGGGTTTGGAAACTGCGCTGGGCCTTGCGCTCAAGTGGCTGCACGGCGAGTGGAAGATGCCGCTGGGCCGCGTGCTGAACCTGATGAGCGCGCAGCCGGCTGCGCTGCTCGGTTTCAAGGGGCGCGGAACTTTGACGGTGGGCAGCATTGCCGATGTGGTGGTCTTCGATCCCAAAGCCGAATGGACTTATCACGCCACGGAATCCAAATCGAAGGCCAAAAACACCCCGTTCGACGGCTGGACGATGCAAGGCCGCGTGCAGTGGACGATCAGCGAAGGCCGCGTTGCATACGCGAGAGGCGAAGGGCAGAACGCGTAGTATTGTGCGGTGAAACGGATAGGATTGCCAGATCGGCTTGCGGTAAGCCGTTCGGTTAGAAACAGGAGTGATGGATTTCTAGATCATCCATACAAATCCACAGATTGTTAAAACCTCGAACTCTTAAAGTCGTCCTTGCTCATATGGATGGCTCTTTCTGCGGCGTCCACCTGAACGAGTAAGAGAGCCATTCGGACCTCCGCTTCCCCGTACGATCAGGCTGCGCTCAACAAACCGGAGGATTTTTGTGACTGCCGAGCGAACGGGATCCCGTGTGCTGATTGTCGACGACGAACATGTCATTGCCGACACCCTGGCGCTGATTTGCAAGTATCAGGGCTTCCAGGTTGAAACTGCCTACAGCGGCGAGATGGCGCTAGAAAAGGCGGACCAGTGGGCTCCCGATGTGCTGATCAGCGATGTGGCGCTGGGTGGAATCTCGGGTCTCGATGCAGCCCTGGTGATTTGCCGGAAGTATCCAGGTTGCCGCGTGATTCTTCTTTCTGGCCGGCCGCTTGGGAGCGATCTTCTGGATCGCGCCAAAGAGTGCGGACAGGTGTTCGAGGTGCTGCTCAAGCCCGTGCATCCTGAAACGCTTTTGCGCCGGCTGCAAGCGCAAGCGTGACAGGCCGGCAAACTGGAAAAGGCCCTCGGAGGGGCCTTTTCCAGGGGTGAGTTGCCGACGGATTAGTGCGCTGCCGGGTGAGCGGTGGTGTGCGGAGCCGGCGCTTCAGCCGTGGGTGCCGGAGCGGGAATGCCCGACTTCTGGTTGTAGGCCTCGAGCACGGGCTTGGTGATATTGACCGAGTCGACGGCGTAGAGCACCGGGTTCTCCTGCTCGGAGGCGTCGAGGACGACGGTGTAGCCCTGCTGCTGCGCGTAGCTGGTCATCGTCTGATAGACCTTGGCGGCCACGCCCTTGAACATATCCTGCATTTCCTGCTGGAAGTCGTTCTGGGCATCTTCGGCGTCGCGCTGCAGCTGCTTCTTCTTGGTGTCGATTTCCGCAGCCTTGGAGGTGCGCTCGGACTCGCTGAGCGTGGCGGCAGAGGTCTGCAGCTGCTTGGTCTGGGCGTCGATCTGGTCATTCAGCGCCTTGAGCTGATCGCGCTTGGGGGTGAACTTCTTTTCGAGATCGGCGTAGTTGCGCTGGAATTCGTTGGTCTGCGCGACGGCGGCCTGGAAGGCGATTACGGCGATCTTGGAGGGACCTGCGGGTGCGGCAGCCGCAGCAGCCGGCGCTTGGGCGAAGGCGCTCAGAGACAAGCCCGAGGCCAGAGTAAGGGCGATAGCAAGCGTACGCTTCATGTGAAACAAAACTCCTTGAGATTCCGGCGCTGCGTCAAAGCAGACCTGTGTCTGCTGTGAAACGCCACGATCTTCTTTCAGGAGACTCCCCCTGGAACGGGTAGAGGCGGAAAAAGAGGCGAGCGGAAACATCAGCAGGAACTTATGTGGATTATACGCGGAGGCGGAGTTTCGGCGAGTGAACGGGCGGAAAAGAAAATCGGTGATTGTGGCTGGAGTTTGTGCGTGGTGACGGTTCATCCCCCTACCCCCTCGCTCCTCTGTCAAGTGTGTGAAAACAAAGGGCAAATGTTTGGCGTCCGGGCAAGTGGTTGATTTTAAGAGCGATTGTTTGCAAGTGTTTGAAAACCGGTTGTTTGTCTGCAAATATCGTTTCTCTGGGCCGCAGTAGATTTGCGGATGTATTGAATGTACTCCCATTGGCGGAAATTAGCGGCAAGCCGGGGCGGATGAATAAGCGGTTCGGAATCAGCAGAGGTGGATGCGTGCCGCGCGATTCCTTGATACGTTGCGCTGGGGTTCCATCCAAAACCATGAAAATGCAACCGCGGATTCTTCACTACGTTCAGGATGACAGAGGCTATTTTCAGGGCAGGTCTTTCGACTCCCCTTCCCCTTGGACTTCGCTCAGGGGCAGGGTCGTTCAGGATGACAGAGGCTATTCCGCGCCCGTTCAGGCGCGGCCGGCGAACTCGCGGGTCTCGGTGTAGACCTTCACTTTTTCGCCTTCCTGAATGTAAAGCGGGGCCTTGATCTCGAGGCCGGTTTCGAGACGGGCGAGCTTGGTGACGTTGCCGCTGGTGTCGCCGCGGGCGCCGGGCTCGGTGTAGGCCACGGCCAGCTCTACCTTTTCGGGCAATTGCAGGCCGATGGGGTTGCCGTTGAATTTGTGCAGTTGAACCAAGGCGCCTTCGACCAGGAATTCCAGGGCATCGCCCATCATCTGGGGCGAGAGGGCGTGGGTCTCAAAGCTTTCCTGGTCGAGGAAGTACGAGCCGTCGGCGTCGCTGTAGAGATAGGAGGACTCGACGGTTTCGAGATCCGGCTCCTTGAAGCGGTCGCCGGCCTTGAAGGTCTTGTCAAAGACCGCACGGGTGAGCAGGTTGCGCATCTTGAGCCGGACCAGCGTTTGGCCGCCGCGCGCGGTGGGCGTTGAAACCTCGGCCTCCATGCAGTAGTAGGGCGTGTTTTCAAACTCGAAGTACATCTTGCGCTTTACGGTGATGGCTTCAATCAGTGCGGCCATGAATTCCTCGAATAAAGATCGTTGGGCCTGAAGAGTGCGTGGTTTCCCTTCGGCCCCTGTTCATTATAGGTTCGCGGAGGCCGGGCAAGATTCGATTGCTGCGCTCGACGCGTTCGCTGGTTCGCGCATCCAAACTTCACTAAGCGGCTCTGCCGGGAATTCAGGTAGAGCGCTTCGCGAAACACCAGCCTCATCTCTTGACCATCTACTCGATTTTGGAAGACTACTTTCTTAGGGCACTGCTGGTATAGCTTCGGCCTATTTTCGTTGCCTTCTCGACTGGAAAGCTTCCTTTTATTCCTCACGCGGCGGCTGATTCGCGGATCGTGGTTCCCGGGTCTCAAAGAACGCTGGGGCGCCCGCATGTGTGGCGGGGTGGGCGGCCTTGTGCGCTGACTCGCCCGAGGAGGCAAAGAGATGCCGTGCTCCGGCCGCATTTTCAGCTCTACGCTGGTTGTTTTGTTCCTGACATCGGTCGCGGGATGCGGGATGGGCGGGAACATTCCGTCGGTTAAGGTGGAGTCGGCGTCCTCGAGCGTGACTTATCCGCAGGCGACGATCACGGCCACGGTAGGACAGGCCATTACGGTCCTCACGCCGACGGTGACCGGCACCGTGAGCTCGTACAGCATTAGCCCGGCGCTGCCTGCGGGGCTGAGCTTAAACACTTCCACGGGCACGATCTCAGGGACGCCCACTGCCGCTGCGGCGCAGGCGACTTATACCGTGACTGCAACCACGAGCAGTGGCGCGGTGACGGCAAGCGTTCAGATCACGGTGAGCAGCGCAGCCGCGACTGGTTTGGTTTACCCGGTGTCACAGATCAATGGCATTGTGGGGCAGGTCATCGAGCCCGATACACCCACGGTTCCGGGAACACCGGTCTCCTTTACCTTCGGCGGCGTGCCGGCGCCCAAAGGCGTTACGACCGTCGGAATTGTCGGGGGTCTTAGTTTTAATACGTCCACCGGCACTATTTCAGGAACGCCCAACTCAGTTTTGCCGGGAACGAATTTTACCGTGACCGCAGTGACCAGTGCCGGCACCTTTACGGCGGTCGTTACGATCTCGGTATCCAACCCGGCTCCGACCAGTCTGGCTTATCTGCTGACGACAATCACGGGAGTTGTGGGGCAGGCCATTACGCCGGATACGCCGACGATTAGCGGAGCGGTGAGCTCATACAGCGTGAGCCCGGCGCTGCCCGCGGGGCTGAGCCTGAATGCCTCGACCGGCACGATCTCAGGAGCGCCGACGACGGTTACGCCGCAGGCTTTCTATACGGTGACGGCGGCGAGCAGCAGCGGCAGTACTACGGCGGCGCTGCTTTTGATCAGCGTGATTCAGGCTCCTCACGTGCTGCTGAACCTCGGCGAAACCGGGATTATCGAGTCGATCCGCATGGTGGGGGATCGCGTGATCAGCGCGGATGTGAATGGGCACTGGGCGCTGTGGAACTACACGACCGGCACGCTGCTGACGAGCGGCGATGGAACCCAGCCAAGCGGTTATAACAATAGCAATCCAGTGACGCACCCAGTGGATATGGCCGGCCCGACGGCCGTGGTGGCCGGGGCAAACAACCTGCAGGTGATTTCGCAGGCCGACGGCAGCCTGCTTTCGCTGATTGCTTTCCAGGGAATCGACGCACCGCCCCCTAATCCTGCTATCCCTACGCCTCCTTCAACGTGGTGGCAGTTAGCGTCGGACGGGAGTTACATCTGCATTGGTTCATCGGCGGGATTGTTTGTCTACACACCGACCGGGCAGGTGATCGTGTCCAAGGCGGGGAATTACTCGAAGGCGCAGGCCTTTGCCGCTCCGGGTAAGGTGATGGTGGCACTGGGAGCGGCGGGGCAAACCGTCATTGAAACCATCTCCGCGGCGACTGGTAAATCGACTGTGAGCCAGCCGTTCTCAGGCACGTTTAATAGCTGGTTCGCGGATGGGAGCCATTTTCTTACGAATCTGAATAACACGGTATGGGTGTACTCGGACTCGGCTGCTGAGCGGGGAATTGTTGACCTGCCGACGATCACCGGCCTTGGAGGAGAGGGGAACTGGATCTGGATCTCCGGTCTAGGTACTTACCCAAACTATTATGTCAATGTCTACGCAATCGGTGCGACAAATCCAGCATTGACCGTGAGTACGGGTAACAGCGTCGATGCTACGGTCGTTGGGTCCGGAGGAACGGTGGCGGTTCTCCCCTATGGGACCCCACAGATCAGCGTGGTCGATTTGTCGGGATCGACTCCGTCGCAGAAGAGGTACACTACGCCGATTGCCTACCTCATTACCTACGCGTCCACCTCACCTTCGCAGTGGGTAGTGGGAAACTGGCAGGGCGCTCTGCTCGACGGAGCAGGCTTGCCGGACGCGGATCGATACTTCGGCTACGGCGAGGCATTCAGCATCGCAGGGGCATCGAATACAACGGCAATCGGCACCGCAAGCGGAAAGATTCTGCTGTTTGACCCGTATTCGCGAATGCAGCAGGAAACGATTGACTTTTCCAGCAGTAAGGTGATGCTGGCATCGGATGGGAGTGTACTGGCTGCTCTTGCGAACACGACTGAGGCTCAGTACGAAGAGGACCGGACAATCAATGTTTATTCTCTGCCCTCCGCGTCGTTGATCCACTCGTTCCCCGACACGTGGAAATCGAGCTCGTCCACGAACACAAGTGTTCTTGACTTCACGCTTGCCGCTTCGGGAACCACGATTGGCCGGATAATAGCGACCTCGACTCTTAGCCCGATCAGCGGCGCTCCTCCCCAGGGAGGAATCACGCGGATCGTCACGCCTATTACCGGCGGACCCACAATCTGGTCGGAGACAAACCAAAATCAGATCCCGATCCTGCTCTCACTGGATGGAACGCTGATTGCGGATGTCGCGGGTATCTCAGGACCTCTCCAGTACGCAACGGCCATCATCAAGAACGGCACCGTGGTCACGGCCGTTCCAGGCTACGGCGTCGGATGGATTGAGAACGATGAGCTTCTCACGAATGAGTTCGGTCCCAATCCAAATTGCACCGGTGGTCTGGGAGACTTGGGCTGCAGCCCGATTGAATATACGGGCGCCTCTATCTTCAATGCAGCGGGTGTCCAAGTCGCCACGTCCCCGATCCCTCAGTTGACGAGCCTTCTGCCCGTGAATTCGGGTTGGGTCTACAGTTCCGCGAACAACGCCATCTACTCGCTGACCAGCGGCCAGGCTGTGTGGACGGGTTCGTATCCGAGCACCGGAACGGGCGCCGTGGCGGGCGACTACATTGTCTACGTGTCGGGGACGAACGTGGTGGTGGAATCGTATCAGTAATGGACGCCAAAAGGGACGATCCTCACTCGATGCGGCCCGGCGTCATTACAAAGAGCTTTTGCGCGGTCTGTTCGACCACCCCGATGGGACCAACAGGCATTGCGATTAGTTCAAAGAAGGCCGCGGGCGTGGCATAAAATCGCAGGTACGGCATTGGGTGGGTAGATCCAGACTCTTTATAAATGGAGCGGCTTCCCGGCTAACGCATTGGCGCGCGTGATTCGGACGGCGACCCTCAATGCCCAGTGAGGTCCCGGAATGCCACGATTTGTGACCTTCCCTTTGCAGGTTGGGCTAGCGTTGGTGTGCGTCGTTACGGCCCTGGCACAGCAGTCCCCACCAGCCCCAAACAAGAACGCAGCGGTCATCACACCCAGCCAATCCGTGGTGGCGCTGAATGGTCCGTGGAAATTTCATGTTGGCGACTCGCCGATCGACCCAGCGACGAACCGATTCGCGTGGGCGGAGCCGGGTTTTGACGATTCCGGTTGGGAGGCGCTGGACCTGACGCCGCAACCGGGGGGCGCGGATCCGTTCAACGGCGATCCCCGCTATGTGCCGGGTTGGACAAGCAAGGGTCATCCCCGATACATGGGGTGGGCGTGGTATCGGCTGCGGATATTGGTCGGGACTCCGAAGGAACGGCTGGCGCTGGAGGGGCCGTTCTGGATGGAGGATGGGTACCAGGCATTCGCCAACGGGACTCTGCTGGGGAGTTTCGGCAGGTTTCGCGGGCAGGGCAAAAGGCCGGTGTGCTACTTTACCCAGCCTCGGATGTTTGTGCTGCCCGCCGCGCAGGGATCGGGCCCGGCGCCGGCTGCGATAACAGTGGCCTTCAGAGTGTGGATGGGACGGCCGGGACTGCTGCACTTTCCTGACGCAGGCGGCCTGCACTACGCGCCGTTGCTGGGCGGAGCGAAGGCGATCCGAGCACAGTACCTGCTGGACTGGCACGAGAACATCATTGAAAACAGCTGGTCGCCTTTTGAGGGGGCGGTGCTGTTCCTGCTGGGGTTGCTGGCGGCGACTTTGATGCTGATCGACCGGGCGGATGATGTGTATGCCTGGCTGGCTGCGGTTCTGTTTTTTTCGGCCGGCTTCGATCTGCTGGTGAACGCGGGCTCGTCGTGGACACAATGGGTGAGCGGGCGCGCCTACTTGCTGTTTTTCCAGGGAATTTTTCTGCCATTGCACATGGGGCTCTGGATGATGGTGTGGTGGAAGTGGTTCCGGTTGCGACGGCCGTCGTGGGTCCCGTGGGCGATTGGCGGATTGACGGCGGTGTACATGATCTTTGGAATTCTTGCCGAAGGAGTGTTGCCGGGTGGGGCTTCGCGGCCTTTGGGGATGGCGTTCGTGGCGGGTCCGGGGGTGACGCGCCTGGTGTTTCTTGCGCTGCTGGTGTTCATCATCTGGCTTGGCATCCGCGAAGATGGGCCAAGCGGGTGGCTGGTGCTGCCCGCGGTGGTGCCGCTGGCCGGACTGCAATTTCAAACCGAGCTTGTGGTGTTGCATATGCCCGTGCAGTGGCACCCGCTTGGCATCAACTTCACGATCGGCAACCTGGCGAACCTAGTGCTGGAAGCGGCGCTCTCCGTGCTGCTGTTGCAGCGGCTGCTGCGGTCGCTGGAGCGGCAGCGGCGGATGGCGCTGGACGTGAAGCAGGCGCAGGAGGTGCAGCGGGTGATTCTGCCGCAGACGCAGACGACCGTTCCGGGCCTGGTGATTGAGAGCGAATACCGTCCGGCGCTGGAGGTGGGTGGCGATTATTTCCAGATTCTGCCGGATGCGGCGGATGGCAGCGTGCTGATTGTAGCCGGCGATGTGACCGGCAAAGGGCTGAAGGCGGGGATGCTGGTGGCGCTGCTGGTGGGAGCGATTCGCATGGCAGCGGAGACAATCACGGACCCGGTGCAGATGCTGGAGGCATTGAACCGGCGCCTGCTGGGCCGTGCCGACGCCCAATCCACATGCCTGGCGCTGCGCATTGAAAAGGACGGTAGCGCGATGTTGGCCAATGCGGGGCATATGGCGCCTTATTTGAATGGCGAGCCGCTGGAGATGGAAGGCGCATTGCCGCTGGGCGTGCTGGAGGGAACGGAGTTCAGCGTGATGCGCTTCCATTTGAACGAGCGCGACCGGCTGGTGCTGATTTCGGATGGGATTGTGGAGGCGACGGATGCGGAGGGGAAAATGTTCGGCTATGAGCGCATCCACGAGCTTTTGAAGACCGGCAATACCGCTGCCGCGGTGGCCGATGCGGCGCAGCGGTTTGGACAGAACGACGATATCAGTGTGATTTCGGCTACCCGGTTTGGGGAGCTGCGGCCGGCGCTGGCGTAGTGTTTTTTGGTTCCGACTACGGGCGGGGGCGGGGTCGTGCTTCCCCAGGTCTCAAAATCGAGACCTGGGGCACCCGGTGTAGTTCCGGGTTTGTGGCCTCCCACCCTTGCGACGGAAAGAAGTCGCAAGGATGGGGCACGGGGCGTTTGTGATTGGGTGACTGGCTGCTATCGACAGAAACAAAAAGGCCGCCCGTGTGGGCGGCCTTTTTGCTGGACCTGGTTCAGCGTTAGAAGGTGGTTGAGATGGTGAGGCGGAAGGTCTTGCGGGGCTCGCGGAAGACGTTCTGCGCGCCGTAGGCTTGGATTGCCTCTCCGTAGGTGTAGTCGCCGGCGCCGCCCGGGGGGAACATGCTGCGGGTGATGAGCGAGGCGGAGCAGCTTAGCTGGTGGTAGCCGGCTCCCGGCTCGTTGCAGTAGGGCTGCTCGTAGAGGCGGAGCGGGTTGTACGCGTAGTAGATGCGGAAGGGGGCGTTGATGATCGGCATGATGGCGCCCAGCTCGGCGCCCAGTGGACATGCGGGGGACGAAGTTGGTTCCGGCCACGGGCCTGATGTCGCGCTGGAAGCCGACCTCGGTGCCCGAGATGCCGCCCTCGCAGGCGCCGTTGTTGAAGACCGGGCAACCGTAGAGCGGCGCGGTCAGCGAGGCGAAGCCTTCGGGGCTCTGCTTCAACTGGTTGTGGCTGGTGGCCGCGTCGATGCCGAAGTCGTCGAAGAGCGAGAAGGTGAAGGGCCCGACAACGGGAATGCGGTACTCCACGTTGGTGGTCAGGCTGGTGTCGCCGCCGATGGAGGCGATGCCGTAAACCGGCAGCGGCACCTGGATGCACTGGTTGTCCTCGGGATTGGTTGGGATCGCGCGGGACGCAGGTGCCGTCGGGGTTGGTGAGCTGGAAGTTGACGCGCGTGGGCACATAACCGTAAGGGCGTTGCGCCGCGGACATCGAAGCCGCGCAGCTCGTTTTCGCCGCCGGTGTAGAAGCGGTTGTTGGGCGGAGCCACGTCGCCGCCGAAGCCCGAGACATAGCCCAACTGCGCGCGCACGTGCCAGCACGTTGTGCCCAGCTGGCTGTGGGCATCAGGTAGTGCATGGGGATGTAGCGCTTGTAGGCCACCAGCGGCGAGATGTAGCGCACATTGCCCCACAGGCCGGCGATCTGGAAGACGGCCGTAAACTGCTTGCCGGCGCGCGGGCGCAGGGGTTGCTCACCGTGTCGTAGAGTAGCTGAGCGAGACGTAGCTGTTGATGATGCCGGCCAGCGGATTCGAGCCCTGGATGCCGGAGCGGAAGGCGATGGTCTGGAAGAAGGTCTGCGACGCGGTGCTGAAGGCGGTAATGGTGGAGCGTGGTCGAGCGAATAGGTGAAGCCGACGCGCTGGAAGGCGTGGCGCTTGCAGCGGGTAGCTGACGCGAGAAGTTAATGCCGTCCGAATCCTGGTTGTAGTTCTGCGTCAGCGACTTCTCGGCGGCGCGACAGGTTGGCGGAGGCGCCGGTGGTGGTCTGGTAGTTCTTGGCCGCGTTGTAGTCCTGCTTCTGGTTGAAGATCTGGAAGCCCAGGTTGATGGGGCGGTTGCTGGATGTAGGGCTGGGTAAAGCCGAAGAGGAACTGGCGGCTGATGCTGCCCAGGTTGGCCTGCAGGCTCAGCGTTTCGCCCAGGCCGAGGAAGTTGTTGGTCTGGTAGTTGACGCCGAGGAAGGCGCCCGGACAGGCCGCTGATGCCGCCGTTCATGCCGATGGAGTTCTTGCCCTTTTCCTTGACCTTGAGCAGCAGGTCGACGGTGCCGTTGTCGGGATCCTGGTGGGCTTCGGAGTCCTGATCGACCTTGAGCGGCTCGAAGTACTCGAGCTGGTTGAGGCGCAGCAGGCTGTACTCCCAGAGCTGCGAGTTGTAGACCGAGCCTTCGTCGAGCAGCAGCTCGCGGCGGATGACGCGGTCGCGGGTGATGGTGTTGCCCTGGAACTCGATGCGCGAGACGTAGAACTGCTTGCCCTCGTCGATATCGATGTTCATCGAGACGGTCTTCTTCTGGTCGTCGTAGGTGAGCTGCGGGATGGCGCCGAAGTTGATGTAGCCGAGCGCGCCGTAGGCCTTCTTCAGATTCTCCAGGCCCTTGCCGATGTCGGTGGCGTTGAACCAGTCGCCGTCCTTGATGGGGAAGGTGCCGCGCAGCGCCTTGGCGTTGGTGACCGCCTTGTTGCCGGTGAAGGTGATGGTGCCCAGCCGGTAGCGGCCGCCTTCTTCGATGGGCAGGAGGATATCGATGCGCTTGCCCTTGCTGGGGCGGAAGGTGAACCAGTTCAGGCCGCCTTCGTCGCGAATCTGGGTGCGCGGCTCTTCGACGGCGGCGTTGGCGTAGCCCTTGTCGCGATAGGCCTGGCGCACCCGCTCCGTGTCTTCTTCGAGCTTGGAGGCGTCGAAGGTCTGCGGGAAGAGATCCTCGAAGATGATGGAGTAGGGAATGCCGATGGGCTTGAGGTTCTTCATCGAGCGGCGCAGATAGAGCGCGCTCAGGTGGGTGTTGCCGGTGAACTTGATCTTGCCGACCTTCACCACCGGGCCTTCCTTGATGTTGAAGTTCACCTGCACCGAGGCCGGCGGAATGGTCTTGACCTCGGTCTTGATGGTGGCGAACTGGTGGCCGTGCTCGGCCAGCATCTCCTTGAGCACCGTCTCGGCGCGCTTGATCTTGGTCGGCGTCGTACTGGCTCTCCACCGAGAGGCCGACCTTTTCCTTCTTGAAGCGGTCGAGCACGTCGGATTGCGGTGACGCTGTTCAGGCCCTTGTAATTGATCTCGCGGATATTGGGCTTCTCCACCGACGAAGATGTTCAGGATGACACCCTTTTCGGTGTCTTCCCGCTCGATGCGGAGATTGTCGAAGTAGCCGGTATTCCAGAGCGAGTTGAAGTCGCGCTCGATGGAGATCGGGTCGTAGATGTCGCCGACGTGGGTGAAGAGCCGGGCCAGGATGGTCTCTTTGGGGATGCGGCGGTTGCCGATGACGCGGATCTGGTCGATGGTCTGTGCGGGCTGGGCCTGAGCCTGATCGGTCTGCGTGCCTGGCTGCAGCTCCTGGCTGCGCGCCGGAACCGCGGCAGCAGCGAGGGCCAGCAGCATCACGCTGCCGGCGCCGGCGCTCCACATCGCATTCCTGAAACCACGGACGAAAGCCTGTCCGCGGGGGGCCTGGCCCTCATCGGGACGCTGATCCTCACGGATGGAAGTGTGCCTGATCTTCACCGGGCCGTAGCCCTGCGACGAGCACGAATACTGGTGCGGTGCATGGAACTGCTTCGCGGGAAAAATATGCACACCCTCAAGTTTGCGGATAAATCCGGTCTAGCCTGCTTCACGGAAAGTTCGATTATATTGGACCGCACCCATGCCCGTCCCAGTGCGACGGGTTGGCCCGCCCAACTGGCGCGAGGCTGTCCCTATGGGATGGTTCGCCCGCCCGAGGGCGGGATGCGGTCGGTCCAACTGCCGGAGCGAGCTCGGTTCCGGTAATCTTCGCTTCCCCCCAAAATCCTGCCGCCGCGCTTGGCTGACCGCGGATGCGAGGTGATCCTCATGCACCGTAAAACCGGCTCCTTGGGACCTAGTGACAGTCTACCGGAGCCAAGCGGGTTGGGAGCCTGGGAGCGCGGGCGAATTGGGACTTTGGAGGGTGGCGGCGTCAGCCCGTACGATGGGGTTTTGCCCCATGAGACAGGGATTTTAGAAGATGAGATATTCTCCGCCCGACCTCTATTCCTTTTCGGCCGCGCTACTGGACGGCAGCCTGGTGAGCCTGGGAGATTTTCGCGGCCGCGTGTTGCTGATGGTGAACACCGCCAGCCGCTGCGGTTTCACGCCGCAGTACGCGGGGCTCGAGGATCTGCATCGGAGGTATGGCGAGCGCGGCCTTACGGTGCTCGGCTTCCCCTGCAACCAGTTTGCGGGCCAGGAACCGGGATCGGCGGCTGAGATCGGGAGCTTTTGCGCGCTGAAGTACGGGGTGAGCTTTCCGCTCTTTGCAAAGATCGAGGTCAACGGCGCGGGCACACATCCGCTCTATCGCTTTCTGAAAAAGCAAAAGCCTGGCCGGTTGGGCGTGCTCATGGGGGGAAGAATCGCGTGGAACTTCACCAAGTTTCTGGTAGCGCGGGATGGGGAAGTGGTGGGGCGGTACGGGCCGCGAACCAGGTCGGAGGAATTGGCGCCTGAGATTGAGCGGTTGCTGGGGTAGGTGTTGTTTATCGGAGTGTGCGGCCGAAACCGGTCCCTGGGGTGAGCGTGGGTCGAAAGAGGCTGGGGAAGAATCGATACGAGAGGCGAGCTGTCCGAAGAAGCATCCCTCGGCAGCTAAAAGGCTGCGGAACGAGCCATAGCGAGCGAATTGCCCTCAAAACGTCCCGCAGGGTCTAAAGCCCACATTCATTTTGCTGCGGGTATTAGCCCGACTAAAGTCGTGCCCTTGTTACAAAGCCCAATGGGGAGAGGTTCCAGGGGAGAGTTTTTACTCAGTCTGTAAAGCTGGACTCATTTGGCGGCTACCTGCGGCGCGGCTCAAGCCGGGTAGTGACGAAAGGACCGCATTCTGGAATGCCCTGCATATGGGTCTTTTTGTCGCTCCCGTACGTCCCTTGGGAGGGGAGTCCCGCGTATTTTCCTCTGCTTTCTCTTTCGACTAAACTAATACTTTCAACCGGATGATTTGGATCGGGGGGGGCGGATGCGGGATCCGGCCCCGGATTGACGGGTAAAAGCGAAACGATTCGATCGCGCCGCGAGCGCACTGAAGGCAGCTTTGCCGGTGCGCAGAGTGCCCCCCGTCGCAAGACCCTTCCAGACCCAAAACCAGGGCCGTCCAACGGCCTGCTGTTGACGCGCCGGCGGGCCGGCGGGGAGCGGGTACCAACCGTATGATGTGGATTGTTCGGCTTGCGCTGAGACGGCCCTATACGTTTGTCGTCTTCGCGTTTTTGATTCTGATCCTGGGCATTTTCAGTATTGAATCCACGCCCGTGGATATTTTTCCGAACATCGATATTCCGGTGGTCACGCGTGGTGTGGCAGTACCAGGGGCTCTCGGCCGATCAGATGGCCAATCGCATCGTCTTCAACAGCGAGCGCGGCCTGACCGTTACCGTCAACGACATCGACCACATCGAGTCGCAGTCGCTGGTGGGCGTGGGCATCATCAAGATCTTCTTTAAGCCGCATGTGAACATCGGGCAGGCGGTGGCGCAGGTAACGGCCATCAGCCAGGTGACGCTGCGCCAGCTGCCGCCGGGCATCTTTCCGCCCTTCATCATTCAGTACAACGCTTCGAGCGTGCCCATTCTGCAACTGGGGCTGTCTGGCCGCGGGCTGAACGAGCAGCAACTGAACGATATTGGCGACCAACACCATCCGCACCCAGATGGCCGACATTGAGGGTGCGCAGATGCCGTACCCCTACGGCGGCAAGACGCGGCAGGTCCAGGTGGATCTGGACATGGCCGCGCTGCAGGCCAAGGGACTATCGCCCGCCGACGTCATCAATGCCGTGGCCGCGCAGAACATCATTGCGCCCTCGGGCACCATCAAGATCGACCAGTTCGAGTACCAGGTGGAGACCAACTCCGCGCCGACGGTGCTCGAACGAGCTGAACAATCTGCCCATCAAGGCGGTGAACGGCGCGGTCATTTATATCCACGACGTGGCGCACGTCCGCGACGGCTACCCGCCGCAGACCAATATTGTGCGCGTGGACGGGCACCGCGCCGTGCTGATGAACGTGCTCAAGATCGGCTCCGCGTCCACGCTCGACATCATCAAGGGCGTGCGCGACAAGCTGGCCTACATTCGCGGCGAGCTGCCACCCACGCTCAAGATCGACGCCGTCTCCGACCAATCGATCTTTGTGCGCGCGTCGATCAGCGGCGTGGTGCGCGAAGCCATCATCGCCGCCTGCCTGACGGCGGTGATGATCCTCGTCTTCCTGGGCAGCTGGCGCTCGACGCTGATCATCGCAGTTTCCATTCCGCTCTCGATCCTGTGCTCGCTGGCGCTGCTGCACGCGCTGCACGAGACCATCAACATCATGACGCTGGGCGGGCTGGCGCTGGCGGTGGGCATTCTGGTTGACGACGCCACGGTCGAAATCGAGAACATCAACCGCAATCTCGAAGAGGGCAAGGAGATTGAGCAGGCGATTCTGGACGGCGCCGCGCAGATTGCCACTCCCGCGCTGGTTTCAACGCTGGCCATCTGCATCGTGTTCGTGCCCATGTTTCTGCTGAGCGGCGTGGCGCGCTACCTGTTTGTGCCCATGGCCGAGGCGGTGGTCTTCGCCATGCTGGCCAGCTACCTGCTGTCGCGCACCGTGGTTCCCACCATGGCGCGGTATCTGCTGCATGAGCACGACGATGCGGAAGCGCAGCGCAGGGGTGCTGAGCCGCAATCCGCTGGTGCGGTTTCAAAACGCATTCGAGAAGCACTTTGAGAACATGCGCCATGGCTACCTGCGCCTGCTTACGGTGTGCGTGGATAATGCCGGCCTCTTCCTGATTTTGTTCCTGGTGTTTGCGCTCGGTTCGCTGTGCCTGGCGCCGGAGCTGGGGCAGGATTTCTTCCCCACGGTTGATGCCGGGCAGTTCAAGATTCACGTTCGCGCCCACACCGGCACGCGCATCGAGGAGACGGCCGCGCTCTGCGATCGCATCGACGAGACGATCCGCCAGCAGATTCCGGCCAAAGAGCTGGTCACCATTATCGACAACATCGGGCTGCCTAACTCCTCGCTGAACCTGTCCTACTCGACTTCGGCGCCGGTCGGACCCGAGGACGCCGATATCCAGGTGCAGCTTTCCGAAAGATCATCGGCCCACCCAGGGATACGTGACCAAGATTCGCCAGGTGCTGGCGCGCGAATATCCCGGCGTGATGTTCTATACGACGCCTGTCGATATCGTCACCCAGATTCTTAACTTCGGCCTGGCCGCGCCCATCGACATGCAGGTGGTGGGCAGTAATCTTCAGGCCAACCGTGCGCTGGCCGAGCGCGTGCTCAACCAGGTCCGCTATATTCCCGGCGCGGTGGACGCGCGCATCAAGCAGCCCTTCAACTATCCCAACCTGACGGTGAACGTAGACCGCACGCGCGCCGCAGACACGGGACTGACGCAGAGCAACGTGACGCAAAGCCTGCTGGTGGCGCTGAGCGGCAGCTTCCAGACGACGCCGCAGTTCTACCTCGATCCGCGCAACGACGTTTCGTATAACATCGCCGTGCAGTCGCCGCAGTACCGGCTCGATTCGATGGCGGATCTCAAGAGCCTGCCGATCACCGGCGTCGGGTTCGGTGCTGCAGACCGGTGCTTCGTCGACCACTGCCGCTCCGGGTGCTGCGTTGCCCGCCGGGTCGAGCGCTCTCTCCACGATGGCTCCGGGAGCAGCTTCAACGAACGCACCTGGTGCGTCCAAGCCGGTGCAGGTGCTCAGCAACCTGGCCAGCATTGTGCCCGGCGCCGAGCAGGGCGAGGTAAGCCACTACGACATCGAGCCGGTCATCGATATCTACGCCAACGTGGAGGGCACCGACCTGGGCACCGTGACCCGCGCGATGGAGCGGATTGTCGCCGAGCACCAGAAGGATTTGCCGCGCGGCTCGCACTTTATTCTGCGCGGCCAGAGCGAGACCATGTACAAGTCGTACATCGGACTGCTCTCGGGCCTGGCGTTTTCCATCCTGCTGGTCTACCTGCTCATCGTCGTCAACTTCCAGTCGTGGCTCGATCCGTTTCTGATCATCGCGGCGTTGCCGGCCGCGCTGGCAGGGCATTGTATGGATGCTCTTCCTGACCGGGACGACGTTGAGCGTACCGGCGCTGACCGGCGCCATCATGTGCATGGGCGTGGCCACGGCCAACTCCATCCTGGTGGTGAGCTTTGCGCGGGAGCAGTTGGAAGATACTGGTGGGCGATGCGCGGCAGGCGGCGCTGAATGCCGGGTTTGTGCGTATGCGGCCGGTGATCATGACCGCGCTGGCCATGATCATCGGCATGGTTCCCATGTCGCTGGGCCTGGGCGAGGGCGGCGAGCAGAATGCGCCGCTGGGCCGCGCGGTGATCGGCGGGCTGCTGCTGGCCACGCTGGCAACGCTCTTCTTTGTGCCTACCTTCTTCTCCTTTATTCATGGCCGCCTGGAGCGCAGGCGCCGGGCAACGGGCCACGCAACGGGCACGAGCTTTGACGAATTCGACGAGAAACCGGAGCAACACCCATGAGTAGCGAAAACCAACATCGGCAACAACCGGCTGAAGGCCACGCGGGCGCTTCCGGGCCAGGAACCGTGTCTCCACGTCGCGCGCTGATGATTCTCCTGATCGTCTTTGCGGTCTTCCTGGTTCTCGGCGCGTTGGGTATTCTGCACCGCAATCACGCGGACACGGTGCTGGCGGAGCGGACCGACCAGGAAGCGCCGCCCACGGTGGGCATTGCTCCGGCCACGCCGGGAGCGCCGACGGATAATTTTGTGCTTCCCGGCAACGTGACGGCGTTCACCGATTCACCCATCTACGCGCGCACGGACGGCTACCTGCTGCACTGGTACTACGACATCGGCGCACACGTGAAGAAGGGCGCGCTGCTGGCCGAGATCGCTACGCCGGAGCTCGATCAGCAGCTTCGCCAGGCGCAGGCGGACCTGGTGACGGCGGAGGCTACGGCGAATAACGCCGGCATCCAGGCCAAGCGCTACAGCGACCTGGTCACATCGCAGGCGGTCTCGCAGCAGGACACCGATACCTTTGTGAACCAGGCCGCTGCCACCGCTGCTTCGGTGCGCTCGGCGCAGGCCAATGTGCAGCGGCTCAAAGAACTGCAATCGTTTGAAAAGGTCTATGCGCCGTTCGACGGCGTGGTTACCGCGCGCAACGTCGATACAGGGCAGTTGATCAACAGCGGCGCGGGTGCGGAACTCTTCCATATGCAGGCGCTCTCCGTGGTGCGCGTCTACACGAACGTGCCGCAGATCTACTCGCAGACTGTGAAGCGGGGCATGAAGATCGCGCTGACGTTTCCCGAGTATCCGGGAAAGACCTTCTGGGGAACGCTGGTGCGCACTGCCGACGCCATCGATCCGGTGAGCCGCACGCTGCTGGTTGAAGTGGACGTGAACAACAGCACCGATACTCTGATGCCGGGGTCGCTGGCGCAGGTTCACTTCAAGGTGCCGCCGATCGCGTCTACGTTTGTGGTGCCGGCCGCGGCGCTGATCTTCCGCAAAGAGGGTTTGCGCGTGGGCACGGTGACGAAGAACAACCAGGGCCAGACGGTGGCGCGTCTGCTTCCCATCGTTGTTGGCGAGGACGACGGCGCAACGGTGCAGATTGTCTCCGGACTGAATGCCGGCGACCAGGTCATCCAGGACCCGCCCGACTCGCTTATCGACGGGCAACGCGTGACCGTGGTGCAGAGGCAAGCGAGTCCCGGGGGCAGCGGGACGCCGGCTGTGGCCAATGCCAGCGGCAACAATTCCGGCGTTGGGGGCAAGTGACGATGCCGGAGGTCGGAAAACTGACAAGTGTTCGGAATCTGGTGAGCGCTCTTCCTTTGGCGGGGCTCGTCTTGCTGGCGGGGTGCAAGCCTGTTGGGCCCAACTACCAGAAGCCGGGCTTCAATGCTCCGGCCGCGTACAGCGAACTCGGCGCGTCTTCGGTGGTTCCGCCGCCGAATCCTGCGGGCGGGCAATGGACTCCGGCTAATCCGTCCGACGGCATGTTGAAGGGGAAATGGTGGGAGATCTACCAGGACTCGCGGCTCAACCAGCTTGAAGAGCGCATTGCCAGCGACAACGTGCAGTTGAAGCAGGCCGTGGAAACGTATCTGGCTGCGCGCGACACGGTGGCCGAGGCGCGGGCCAATTTCTATCCCACGGTTTCTGCGGGCGCTGCAATCAGCACGAATAAGTATTCGCAAAATGAGCCACTGGCGCCGACAGCAAACCACCCCAACACGCACTACAGCGAGTACCAGCTTTATGGCCAGGCCAGCTGGGAGCCGGATTTCTTCGGACGCATCCGGCGCAGCGTGGAGCAGGCGCGGGCCAATGCGCAAGCCACTGCGGCTGAAATGGCGAATGTGGACCTGGCCTTGCAGGCCGAGATGGCGACCGACTACTTTGAGCTGCGCGGCCTCGACTCGCAGATCCGGCTGCTCCGCGACACGGTTGACGATTACCAGAGTCAGCTCGATTTGACCAAGCGGCGCCTGAGAGGCGGCGTGGCCACTGCCGTGGATGTGGCCCAGGCCGAGACGCAGCTTGAAACCGTGAGCGCGCAGCTGGTGGAGACGGGCGTGGCGCGGGCGCAGTTTGAGCACGCCATCGGCACCATTGCCAATTACGACCTGAGCACGTTCAGCGTGCCCTTTTCGCCGCTCGATCTGACCTTGCCGCATGTTCCCACGGGCGTGCCTTCGCAACTGCTGGAGCGGCGGCCCGACATTGCCACGGCCGAGCGCCAGGCTGCGGCAGCCAATGCGCAGATCGGCATCCAGATCAGCGCGTTTTATCCGACTATTCCGCTGGGGCTGACAGGCGGGTTTGAGAGCGCCCATCCCGGCACGTGGATTCAGGGCCCGAGCACGCTGTGGAGTCTCGGCGGGCAGGCTACGGAACTGCTCTTCGACGCAGGGCAGCGCCACGCGCTGACCGACCAGGCGCGCCATCAATACCAGGCCCAGGCAGACGCTTATCGCAACACCATCTTCTACGCGTTTGAGGATGTAGAAGACCAGCTCTCCAGCCTGCGCATTCTGGAGCAGGAGAGCGGCGTGGAACAGTTGGCCGTCACCTCTGCGCAGCGCTCCTTCGATCTGTCCAACCAGCGCTACAAGGGCGGCGTGACCAGCTACCTTGAAGTGCTGACCGCCGAGCAATTGTTGCTCCAAAACCAGAGCACCGACATCAGCCTGGAGACGCGGCAGTTCGCAGCCAGCGTGAGCCTGGTGCGGGCGCTGGGCGGCGGCTGGGACGTTACGCAGATGCCGTAAAAGCAGGGAGCAAGGGAACAAGGGAACAAGGGAACAAGGCTCGCCAACGGTGGCGTGGGAACGGTATACTTCGCGACGCGAACAAATAACGCTGTTGCCGGAGGATCAAGATGCCACTTGCCGTTTGCTTGCTGCGCTTCTATCGAAAGCCACTGGCTGGGGTTGCTCTTCTCGTCTTGGTGCTGCTTGCGGAAGTGTCCGCCGCGTCGCAGCCGCGAATCGTTCTCGACGGCTCGGTGCGCATCGTCGTGGGCACAGGGGAGCCGGGACCGGTTCGGCGTGCCGCTGAGGATTTGCGCAGCGACCTCGCGAAGGTGTTTGGGCGTGCGCCGCAGTTGGTGAACCGTGTTGAAGATGCCGGCCCGGTGGCAATCCTCATTGCCCAGAGCGGTAACGTCCCCGACAGTATCGGCTGCTCCATGGCACACGGCACGGAGTCCTTCGCCTTTTCGATCGCGACGATGGGAGCGGGGCCGGCTGCACCGCGCATTGTTTGCCTCACCGGCTCCGACATGCGGGGGACGATTTACGCGATCTACGAATTCTCGGAGCGCATCCTCGGCGTCGATCCCATGTATCTGTGGACGGACAAGCAGCCGGCGCGGCGCGCGTCGATTGAGCTGCCGGCGGATTTCGCGCGCGTCTATCCGAGTCCCGTCTTTCGCTATCGCGGATTTTTTACCAACGATGAGGACCTGCTCAGCGGGTGGATTCCGGGAGGCAGGGAAGAGCACACCGGTATCTCGCTCAAGGTGTGGGACCAGGTGTTCGAGACCATTCTGCGGCTCAAGGGCAACTTGGTGGTGCCGGGCACCTGGATCTTTCCCGACGATGCGCAAATACACGCGGCCAGCGAGCGCGGCTTGATCGTGAACCAGCACCACGCTACCCCGCTGGGAGTGAACGTGGCGCGCTGGCCTGCGAATGTGCCTTACAACTTCTCCACGCAACCTGAAATTCTGGAGCGCGCGTGGACCAACGCTGTGGCGGAGTACAAGCCGGACGACGAAATTCTGTGGACGGTGGGCCTGCGCGGGCTCTCCGATTCGAGCTATGCCTCGCTCGACCCGAGCGTGGCCGACAACGATCCGCTTCTGGGCAAGCGCGTCAGCGACGCCATCAACGATCAAATAAAAATTGTGCGCGCGCGCTATCCCAACGCGCAATTCATCACCAACCTGTGGCTGGAAGGAGCGCGGCTGAGGCACGAGGGCTACCTGAAGATTCCGCCGGAGGTGACACTGGTGTGGGCCGATAGCGGCTACGGCAACATGCAGGACGACGGCGAGGTGGAGGCGGGGCAAGGCGCGTATTTTCACGTGGCCATGATGAACGGACAGGCCGACCAACTCTCCGAGATGGTATCGGTGAAGACGATTCAGAGCGAACTGGGGCGTTACATTCAGGCCGGAGCTACAGCATACTTGCTGCTCAACACGAGCGATATTCGCCCGGTAGTCATGACCACGCGGGCGGTGATGGAGATGGGGTGGGGCGGAATTCCCGCGACCACCGGCAGCGCCGAAGGGACTTCCGGTAACGATGCCGATGGCGCGTACTATCGCCGCTGGGCGACGGAAGAGTTCGGCGCGAAAGCGGCGCCTGCTCTCGAAGAAATCTACAAGGCGTACTTTGCCGCGCCCGCTCTACGCCGGCTGCCCGCGCATTGGCGCCCTACCTCGGCCGCCAATGCGCCGCCCACGGCTACAGCCGATGCTCCTGTCGTGTATGGCGATCAGCACTACCACACCGAGGCGCGGCGTCTCATTCTCGACGAGCTGAGCGGGGGCCAGGTGGCAGGGATCCCCAGCCAGTCGCCCAAGTGGACACGGCCAGGCCTGGTTCCTGCGCTCGATGCGCAAACTCGCAAAGCACTACTCGACGCCGATATCGCCGACTGTACCGATGCGCAGCCGCGCTGGGATGCGGTGTGGCAGAAGGCCGTTGCTGCCGAGCCGCTCGTCGACCCGGCGCGCCGCGAGTATTACCAGGCTGAAGTTCTTACCATGATCACCATCAACCGCGAGAGCAATCGCATGCTGCTGGAACTGGCGCGAGCGATGGAAGACGAACACGCGGGCGATAAGACGAAAGCGCAGGGCGAAGCTGCCGAAGCGCTGAGCGCGCTCGACGCGGTTCGCACATCCATGTCGGCGGCCGAATACGGCAAGTGGAAGAACTGGTATCGGGGCGACTGGCTCACCGGCGTCTATCGCACGCATGAGCTGGTGCAGGATTACGCCAATCACCTGAAAGATTCCATGGCCAAGCTGCCTGCGCCCGCCGCGTGGGAAGGATGGGAAGGCTACTTCCACATCATGGAATACGAAGACGATCGGTCGGTTGATGTGCATTGATAGAAGCAGCGAGTCAGCAAGTCAGCGAGTTAGCGCGCTGCGCGGCGATGTGCGACGCAGCGCGCCGAACTCCTTTGCTGGCGTGATTTCAATCAGAACCTGAAGCGTTTGCAACATCCCTCCCGCAAAATAAATCTCATCGATCACTTGTGGCGAAAGGTTGCCCGGGCAGCGCGCAAAGATGCGACTACAACTTCGCATGTCGGGACGCCCCTTACGCGCGTGTCTGGATTTGCCGACTGTCCCCGCTCCATTTCCCCGCACGGACAACGGGAATGGAATTGCGCGCCATCGAAGTAAAGGTTGCTGGAAACCGAAAGCGAAAACATTATTCGCAGTGATGAGGGAGTATTGTATGAATCTGCGCAGCAGAGATCCCGGTAAAGAAAAAGTCCAATGCATCCGGGCAAAGACCCTGCCTGCGGTTATCACCATGCCGTTACGCTCCGCAGGGGCGGACGGCAAGGCCGCCGCGGTGTTGCAGATGCCATCGCGCTTGCACCTGGCCGGGCGCAAGGCCCCGGTCGTGATCGCGATGCCCTCGCGACCCAATCGAGTGCACCAACGTGCTTCTGTGGTCGAGATGCCGGCGCGTGTTCTGCCCGCGCGCGCACAGGATGGGGCGCAGAAGGATCACCTGGGCTTGAGCACCAGTCTGCGCATGACACTGATCGCGTTGTTCGCGCTGTTGGGATGGCCGCGGCCTACGCATGGCAAGGATCCGGGCGCAGCAGCTGCGCGGCCGTGGAAGCTGGAACTGCTCAATGTGGTTTCAAAGCTGGAACTCACGGTTCCGGCGGCCGGCCGGGGATTGGCGGCGCAGGGAGCAGCGCGGGAATTCCGGCAGCCTCTCTCAACAGAGTTGGGCGCGGATCTAGTTAGCGCGGCGTAAGAACAGTTCGCAGTTCGTAGTTTTCAGTTCACAGCTTTCCCTGGCCGCCGACGAGTTCGGCGGCCTTCGTTTGTGCGTAGGATGATTTTGCTGAGAACTACGAACTGAGAACTGCTTCTAGATTCCTTCACCCATCTCTACATAGACGCGCATCTGGTCCAACTCCTCGCGGTAAGCGGTGCGCTCGGCCTCTTCGGCAGCAAAGGGCTTGGCCCAGTGCTCGTGCTCACCGAGCCTGGCTTCCAGTTCCTCTACACGCGCAGAGAGCGCGATGAGCGCATCGCTGAGCGGATCTTTAACGTCGTGCGGGTCGGTGATAAGCACGCGCTCGCCATTGCGATAGACGATGTGCGCGGGCACACCGACCATCGTTGAGTTGGGTGGCACATCCGTCAGCACCACAGAGCCCGCGCCGATTCGCGAATTTTCTCCCACCGTAATATTTCCCAGCACATTGGCGTTGTTGCCAATGAAGACGCCGTTGCAGATGGTGGGGTGACGCTTGCCGTGCTGCTTGCCGGTGCCGCCCGAGCGTTACGCCCTGGTACATGGTTACGTCGTTGCCGACGATGGCGGTTTCGCCGATGACCACGCCGGTTGCGTGATCGATGAAGAGGCGGCGGCCGAGCGTGGCGCCGGGATGAATGTCGACGCCGGTGGTGAAACGGCTCACCTGCGAAAGGACTCGCGCGGGCAGACGCAGGCCGCTCTTCCACAGCTTGTGGGAGACGCAATGGATCCACACCGCCCACAGGCCCGGATAGCAGAGCACGACTTCCAGCCACGTGCGCGCAGCGGGGTCGCGCTCCATGATGGAGCGGATATCTTCGCGGATGCGTGGGAAAAGAGCCATGGCAGATGAACAGAATTGCAAGGGACAAGGGACAAGGGACAAGGGACAGAGGGGCGAGGGGCAGAGGGACAAGGGCCACAGAAAGCGCGTTTGCGGTAATCTGTTTTCTTTTCCCTTTGTCCCTTGTCCCTCTGTCCCTGCTTTTCTACGCCGGTACTGCGATCGGTTCCGCTTGCAGTGCTAGCGCCTGTTGGCGCAGAGGCTCAAAGAGCACGCTCGACAGGTAGCGTTCGCCAAAGTCGGGCAGGACGACGACGATCAGCTTGCCGGCATTCTCAGGGCGCGCAGCCACCTTGAGCGCCGCGGCTGCCGCCGCTCCAGAGCTGATGCCCACGAACAGGCCCTCTTCCTTCGCCAGCCGGCGAGCCATCTCAACGGCCTCGTCGTTGGTTACCTGGACCACTTCGTCGACAATCTTGGTGTCGAGTACGCTGGGCACGAAGCCGGCGCCGATGCCCTGGATCTTGTGCGGGCCGGGCTTGCCGCCGGAGAGCACCGGGCTGTCGGTCGGTTCCACGGCGACGGCCTTGAACGAGGCTTTGCGCGGCTTGATGTAGTTGGACACACCGGTGATGGTGCCGCCCGTGCCTACGCCGGAGATGAGAATGTCGACCTTGCCGTCGGTGTCTTCCCAGATTTCGGGGCCGGTGGTGGCCAGGTGAATCGCCGGGTTGGCGGGGTTATCGAACTGCTGCAGCATGAAGCCGTTGGGCGTCTTGTCGAGGATCTCCTGGGCCTTGGCGATGGCGCCCTTCATGCCGTTCGGTCCCGGCGTGAGGACGATCTCCGCGCCGTAGGCCAGCAGGGTGACGCGCCGCTCCAGGCTCATGGTTTCCGGCATGGTGAGGATGATTTTGTAGCCCTTGACGGCGGCGACAAAGGCCAGCGCGATACCGGTGTTGCCGCTGGTGGGCTCGATAAGCACGGTTTTGCCGGGGGTGATTTTTCCGGCTTTTTCCGCGGCGTCGATCATGGCGAAACCGATACGGTCTTTCACGCTCGACGCAGGGTTTTGGCTTTCCAGTTTGGCGACCACGGTTGCGGGCAGCCCGGCTGCCACGCGATTCAACCGTACCAGGGGAGTGCGGCCGATCAATTCAGTTACGTTCGCGGCGATGCGCGCCATAATAATGATCCTCCTTTGGGCCAGCGGCCCGGACCTCTCATGTGTGACGGGATATTGGGTGACGGTGCAGCTTGTCAGGGTGAACAGCGCGCGCAATCGACAGTCAAGAATTCGAGGCGCACATCGGCATCGGAGCTGGCACCAGGACGGTGTTAGCGACATCGATGCATGGCATTACCATAATCCCGCGGGGCGCCTTGTGGCAAGCGGGGAATTTCCATTGCCTTGATTCCATTACGACGGGAACTGCGGGGGAGGATAGGTGATGCGCGGGCCTTCGACCCGTGCGAACGGCGTCATTTCATGCATCCGCCAGCTGCTCGGCGACAAAATCTCAACCGCCGGCACTCCCCGTACGCGCAGGGCATCGGCCACCAGCGAGCGGTGGCATCGCCACGGCACCGCCTCGGCGCACAGGATGGCGGTGCGCCGTTGGCGGCTCATGTGGATCAACGCTTCAAGGGCATTCTGAAATGCCTCTGTCTGCATGTAATCGGCGTAGCCGCGAAAACTTTCATTGCGCCAGCCGGTATTGGGAGAATCTTTGCGCGTATGGCGCAGGCCGCCCAACTCCTTCATGTGCATGTATTGAATGTGCGCTGCGGACAGGCTGCTGGCTAACGCAATGCCGTCGAACTGGGGATTATGCCGGGAACGGGGGATGGTGCGAATGTCCACCAGGCTCTCGATGCCGTAGGTTTCGAGCAGGGCGATGAAGCGCTCGATGGGCATGGTGGAATGCCCGAGAGTGAAGATAGCGCCCGCCGGCCAATACATTTCCTGCGGGGGGAGATTTTCTCTCCTGGATGGCAAATTCGCCTCCTCCGCTCATTGCCTTCTGGCGCGAAACTCCTGCCCGATCGCCGCGATTGCCCGGCCGTCGAGCATTGAAGCCGCGCGCGGGAATACGATCTGCTCTTCCACCTCAATGTGTTTCTCGTAGAGATGCTTCAGCTGCTCATTGGCGGCTACGAGCTGTTGTTCATCTTGTACGCTCAAGTGGCCCGCCGCTATCCACGCCGAATAGAGACGATCCACCGTCTCATGCAGGCCGTTGGCGAGGTCATGATCGTTCTCAAGTCGGTCCAACTCCTCGAAACTGTCCTTCGCGAATTCCGCCTGCAGTCTCGGAAACAGGGATTCTTCCTCATCTGCCGTGTGCCGCTGTCCGCCCACGCGAAAGTACTGGAGCGCCGCTTGTACGGCCTCGGTCTCTTCGGCCGTCAAAGCTCTTCCCTGAGCGCGATCTGCCACCACGCAAAGAATGTGGAGGAATCGTTCGATCCTGCGATGGCAATCCATGAGCATGCCGATGGGATCGTCGAATCCGCTATCGGGTTTGGCGCCTATCTGTATCCCCATTTTGTGCTGCTCCCTGCTTCATTGTATGGATGATTGAAGCGCCGGTCCTGCGCAATTCTAATGCCGAGGAGCCGCCGGCGCGGGTGGGATAGTGACAAAGCAGACGCTAAACAGGTTGGGCGTGGTGCCAAGCTGGTTGGCCGGCGCGAAGGGCTGCGTGTAGTCGGATGCGGCGGGATCGCAATCTCCGTTAGTGGAGTAGGCTATGCGGGTTGCGCCATTGGGGAGTGACTGCTGCGCAAGCAATTGCGGACCGTGTCCCTGCGCGGCTATAGGCAAGTCGAAGCTGCGCCGGCTGCCTGTCTTCAGGTCGTACTCGATGAGTTTGCCGAAGGGCGTAGATTGCGCGATGATTTGCCTCGGTTGCTCGATGTAGAACAACAGGTCGCGGCCGCCATCGAGCAAGTAGGTGAGGCCGGCGCACTCCTGGGTCAGCACCGTGGGCCTGGGCGCCTGTACCGCGATGAATTCGAGTGTTTCGCAACTGCCGCGGCCGCCGCCCAGATGGTCTTCGACGGTGAATTGGCGATCGTCTGTGATCTGGGAGGCGGTCTGAGTTTTGTTGAAGGCGGCCTGATCAGCGGCCGCGTTGGCTGCCTGGTGCGCCTGCTTGTCCTGGACCGCGTGCGGCATGTTGGTGGACAACCATGGCATGGCGCTGCTGCCTTCAACACGCTCAGCTATGTCGGCAGTTGCAGCGCCAGGTTGCTTCTGCAGGTAGATGTAAAGGAAGTCCGCCTCCCACACCATGCCGACGGGATTCTGACAGAGCGGCTCGAGTATGCCTTCCTGAACGGGAATGAGGATACCGCTCGAGAGGTCGTAGGCCCAGGCTGCGCAGCGCTCGAAAGGGGCCTCGACGGGAGCTTTGCTCACATCGCCGAGGGTAATGCGGTCGGAGGTGAGAAAGCCGAAGCGATTGCCGTCGGGCGTAAATGCTCCGGCCAGAAACTCGCGACTGGGATTGCTCCGTTGGGGCAGTGCAAATGCTGGCAGAGCCGCAGCGGACATGGTTTGCAAATGAAGAGAGTCGCGAACCAGGTGGAAGACGGCATCTGGCATTCCGGGAAGATTGCCGCAGCTTGGCTTCCCCGTCATCTGCATGCAGATGGACTGGGGAACCGGGGTGGGTGGGCCGGGATTGAAGTTTACGGGCAAGGGCTGGAGATTTTTGCGCACGCCCAGGAAACCGGGCGCGGCGGCGCGGACGACGTAGAGACCGGGCGGCAGATTGGGAAGCGTGTAGCTGCCGTCGGGCGCGGCGGTTACCTGACCCTGCAGCGTGGTGGGATTGAGTTCGTGGTGCTGAGCATCGGTGGTGCCGCCGGTGCCGCGATAGTGGACGACGGCGCCGGCGATGGGGCTGCTATCCGCAGCGTTCAGGACCCGGCCCGAAATCGGCGCGAGATCAACTTTCGGACAATTCGGCGGGCACTGGGCCTGCGCTAAAACTGAGAGGTACAGGAGCAGAGCTGGCGCCAGCAGCCGGAGCACGGGGAACCTCCACGCGCAGAGTTTAGCACGGCAAATTTCACGGGCCTCAATGCTCGGCCTGAAGCTCATCGACCGCTCCATTGCTCATTGCCCAGGCCACGAAGCCTTCCGGGGCATTCACGACAGCATGGAGATTCGCGCGTTTTATGCTCCCGAGCTGCCGCCAGACAACATCCCTTAAATTCGCCTGGCTGAGGTCGGCATTATCGAGGGTCGCTCCCGTAAGGTCTGCGGCAACCAGGCTGCTGCCTGTCAGGTCAGCGTCGCGAAGATCCGTCTGCAGGAATTTGGCGCCATCGAGGCGAGCATTGCGCAGATTGGCCGAATGGAGATTGGCGAAGGTGAAATCCACCGCGGTGAAATTGCTGTTGCGAAGATCGGCGGAACTGAAGTCGGAACGCATCAGATTCGCGCGGTTCAGATTGAGGCCCTGCAGGAAGGCGGAAGAAACATCCACTCCCACCAGCGGCACGTTATCGGCATTCAGTTCCTGCAGCGCCTCGATTCTTCCGCCGCTGCCGCCCTTGCCCTGCGCCGTGTTGATGACCTGCCATGCCTGGTAGTGGCGTTGTTTGATGCGGGCGCCCGACTCCGAAAAGTAGAAGATGACAGCGACCAGGACGGAAAACGATGCCGAGATACTCAAGAACCTCAAGGAAAGACCAGTTGCTCAACGCAAAGGCGGCCCATTCACACATCCAATCGAGAGCAAGAAACGGAGTCATCCACTTTCGTTTCGCGTCAAGACTCTGTTTCCTGATTCCCCACGATACGGGCCGCTCCTGTGGCTTACGCATCGCGATGTCCTCTCCCTCAGCCCGTATTTCTGAGCCCCGCGGAAATCCCGCTGATGGTGGCGGCGATGGCGCGGTTCACTTCGGGCGTGTCTTCGCCGGCGCGCTTGCGGCGCAGCATGTCCACCTGGATCAGGTGCATGGGGTCGACATACGGATTGCGCAGTTTGATGGAGTGCGCCAGCACCTGGTTGCTTTCCAGCAGCTCCTTTTGCCGGGTAATGGTCAGCACCGCGCGCACGCTGCGGTGAAACTCGGCTTCGAACAGATCGAAAACGCGCTCGCGGAGCTTCGCGTCTTTTACCAGAGAGGAGTAGAGGCGGGCCGTCGCCAGGTCGGCTTTGCCCAGCGCCATCTCCACATTGCGCAGCAGGTCGATGAAGAGCGGAAACTCGCGGGCCATGGTTTCGAGCAGGGCCAGACGATCCGCGCGGGCGGGGCCTTCGCCACCGAGATACTGTTCGACGGCGTAACCCACGCCGAACCACGCTGGCACCAGCAGGCGCGACTGCGTCCAGCCGAAGACCCAGGGAATGGCGCGCAGGTCGCTCAATTTGGTCGAGGCGTTGCGCCGCGCCGGCCGCGAGCCGATCTTGGCATTCTCAAGCTCGCCGACGGGCGTTGATTGCTCGAAGTACGTCACCACGCCGGGGTCGTCGAGAATGTGCTTGCGATAAAACTCGAAGGAGATGCGTCGACAGCTCGTCGAAGCGCCGCTTCCCACTCCGGCTTGAGCACGCCGGTAAAGTGGCCCTCGGGGTCGCGCGCATTGGGCCGGGCGAGGGCATCGAGCGAGGCGGCGATCATCAGCTCCAGATTGCGCTCGGCCAGCACCTCGTCAGCAGTATTTGAAGTTGAGCACCTCGCCCTGCTCGGTGATGCGGAACTGGCCATCGAAGGCGTCGATGGGCTGTGCGAAGATGGCGCGATGCGTGGGACCGCCGCCGCGACCGACTGTGCCGCCGCGGCCGTGGAAGAGACGCAGCTTGATGCCGGCCTCGCGCGCCACGACGTGCAGATCGCGATGGGCGCGGAAGATTTCCCACGTGGAGGTCAGCATGCCGCCGTCTTTGTTGGAGTCGGAGTAGCCGAGCATGACCTCCTGCCAGTTGTCCCAGGTGGCCAGCAGCTTGCGGTAGTCGGGGCGCGCCCACAGCTCGCGGCAAATGGCTGGCGCGTTGCGCAGGTCCTCAATGGATTCGAAGAGCGGCACGGGCATGAGGCCGGGATCGCGGGAGCTAAGGTCGCAGGGGTCGTTGCCAGACTTCTGCTCCGCGCCTTCCACCTTGACGCTGCCCAGGCGCGCCAGCCGGACCACGGTCAGCACATCTTCGACCGACGATGCGCCGCTGATGACGTATTGGCGAATCGCCTCGGGCGAGCAGCCATTCTTCATTTCCGCGACGACGCGGAAGGTTTCAAGCACGTTCTCGGTTTCCGCGGAGAGCTCGCCGGGCAGCGCTGGCGCCACGGTGTCGTGAATCGGCCTCCTGCAGCGCGGCTGCGTGTACGCGCGCATGCTGGCGGATATCGAGCGTGTGCAGATGCAGGCCAAAGGTGCGCACCTGCAGGATGAGCGGATCGATGAGAGTGCGCGCGATGCGGACGCCGCCGTTTTCGGTGAGCGAGGTGCGCAGGGCATCGAGATCGTCGAGAAATTCCTGCGCACAGGTGTAGGGCGGCAGCACCTGGACCAGCTTTTCGTGGCCCTGTGCCAGCGTGTAGGGCATCACGGGCAAAGCTGCGCCGCTGCGTGCGGCATTGGCTGCGTTCTCAAGAGTGCGCTGGATGCGGGCCTTGAGGCAGATAACGAAGCGGCGGTAATACTCGAACTCGTATTGCGCGCCGAAGACCTGCGCCTCCGGCGTGTGCACCTGGGCGACGTAATCGCGCAGCCGGGCGAGCAATGCTTCGCTCACCGGCCGCTGCTGCGCGCTGGTGGTGAGCAGGTCGATGATGTTGTCGAGTTGGCGCTGGTAGTAGAGCAGCAGGTGGCCGCGGGCAAGTTGCAGCGCGTCGCGCGTGACCTCGCGGCGTAACGAAGGGATTGCCGTCGCGATCGCCGCCGATCCAGGAGCCGAAACGCAGGACCAGGGGCAGATCGAGCGGTTCGATGTCGAGATCGTATGCGGACTTGAGCGCTTCAGAGATTTCGCGGTAGAGCACCGGCAGCGTGGCGAAGATGGAGACGTCGTAATAGTCGAGGCCCATCTTCACTTCGTCGTAAACGGTGGGACGGCGGGAGCGGACTTCGTCGGTCTGCCACAGGCTGGTGATTTCAGCCAGCAACAAATCTTCGACGCGCGCCAATTCCTGCTCGGGGAGCGGGATGCGGTCGAGCTCGGCGAGAAATTCGCCGATGCGGCGGCGCTTGAACATGACGGTGCGGCGCGCAGCCTCAGTGGGGTGCGCGGTGAAGACGGGTACAACCAGCACGCGGCGCAGATAATCGAGCGCTTCCTCTGCGCTGATGCCGACGCGGCGCATTTCCAGGAGCGTGCCTGCAAGCGAGCCGCGCTGGCGGCCGGCCTGGCCGCTAAGCTGCAGCGCGATGCGGCGGCGCTTGCGGTGATTGGTCTCCGCGAGGTTGATGAGCTCAAAGTAGAAGGCAAAGGCGCGGGTGAGCAGGCGTGGCCTGATCAACGGGGAGGCGAATGCACCAGTTCGAGGGCGGCGGCGGCGTGACGTGCAGCCTCGGGTTCATCGCCGCGGGCCTCGGCATCGCGCCGGCGCGATCGTTCCTTGCCGCAACGCTTCAACCTGCGCAAACAATTCTTCGCCGGCCTGCTCGCGCAGCACGGCGCCGAGCAGCGTGCCCAGCGAGCGCACGTCGCGGCGCAGTGGAGCTTCTTTCAGGTCGCCGGTCTGGGCTTCGAGTTCCGCCAGCCGCTGCGACCAGCTTTCGGGGTTCCACAAAAGTGCCATCGTATTTTGATTATCTACGATGGGATTCAGCCTGCCGGACGTGCCTTGACGTCCGGATTCCGGCTATTTGCGCTGGCCGGCATCGCGCCGGAAGCAGGCGGGGCTGTGATCATTGACCATGCCCGCGGCCTGCATGAAGGCATAGACGATGACCGGGCCCACGAATTTGAATCCGCGCTTCTTGAGCTGTTTTGACATCTCGAGCGAGAGCGGCGATTGCGCGGGAACGGGGCCCTCGTTTCGGATGGGCTTGCCGCCAGCGATATCCCAGAGAAACGACGCAAAATCCTGCCCGGATTTCTGCATCTCGAGGTAGATGCGGGCGGCCTGGATGGTGGCGTCAATCTTGACGCGCGAGCGGATGATGCCGGGATCCTGGAGCAGGCGCGCGATGTCGGCTTCAGTGAAGCGGGCGACTTTGGGCGGGGTCGAAATCTTTGAAGGCTTTGCGGAAGGCGTCGCGCTTGCGCAGCACCGTGATCCAGGCGAGGCCGGCCTGGAATCCTTCGAGCATCAGCAGTTCCCAGAGGGCGCGGCTGTCGCGCAGAGGTACGCCCCATTCCGTGTCGTGGTAGTGGCGGAGGAGCGGGTCGCTCTCGGCCCAGGTGCAACGGGATTTTTTGGAGGCGCCGGTCATGGGTTGATGGGCAGCAGAAATCGCACGGTTGAATCTTCAGCGCCGCGAAGCGAATCCGGTCGAGACCTGCCGGCGTACTTCCCGTACAAGATGGAAGATTCTCTCCGCACTCAGCTTCAAGAATATTATGCGCCTTCAAGTTGGAGCGTCAGCTCTTCCCACTCGGCGGTGAGCGCGGTCAATTGCGCGCGCAGTTCTTCGGCCAGCGTGGTCAGGCGCTGGGTTTCCGCGGCGGAGACGTAGACGCCCAACTGCTGCTCGGTGTGGGCGATCGAGGCTTCGATGCGCGGGATTTCTTCCTCGAGAAAGGCGCAGCGGTCTTCCATCTGCTTCTGCTTGATGGGGTTCAGGCGGCGGGCTTTTTCTTTGCTCTCGCCGTTGAAGGGCTGCGGCTCGCGTGCAGCGATTTCCATCTCAAGTTCAGGTTCGTGGTCTCCCACCCTTCGAGCGGTAACGCTGCTCGAAGGATGGGGCACGGGACCTTGTTGGTCGGGTTGGGGAGCGGGGATTGACCCTGCGGCGAGAGACTCCTTGCGGCGCAAATAGTCTTCGTAGTTGCCCTCGTACGACGTGATCGCGCCGTTCTCCACTTCGAGCACGCGCGTGGCCAGGCGGTCGATGAAGTAGCGATCGTGGGAGACGAAAACGACGGTGCCGGAGAAGGCGGCAATGGCTTCGAGCAACACGTCTTTGGCGCGCATGTCGAGGTGGTTGGTGGGCTCGTCGAGCAGCAGGAAGTTCGACGGCGAGACCAGAATCCGCGCCAGCGCGTAACGGTTGCGCTCGCCGCCGGAGAGCACGCCCAGCGGCTTGAAGACATCGTCGCCCGGAACAGGAAGCAGCCGAGCAGCGAGCGCAGCTCGACCTCCGGCACCTTGAGCGCGGCGCGGCTGATGTCGTCGAGCATGCGCGCCTCGGGGTCGAGCACCTTGTACTGATCCTGCGCGAAGTATTCCGATGACCACGTTGTGGCCGAGCTTGACCGTGCCCGCCGTCGGTGCTTCGGCGCCGGTGAGCAGCTTGATGAGCGTGGACTTGCCCGCGCCGTTTACGCCGACCAGCGCCACGCGGTCGCCGCGCTCAATGGTGAAGCGGCCATTGGCGAATACGTGCTTCGCGCCGTAGCTCTTTCGCCAGGTTCTCCGCCTCAACGACAGTGCGGCCCGAGGGCGGCGGCTGCGGGAACTTGAAGTGAATGACCGGCTCTTCTTCGGGAATCTCGATGCGCTCGATTTTTTCCAGTTCCTTGATGCGCGATTGCACCTGTTTTGCCTTTGTGGCCTGGGCGCGGAAGCGGTTGATGAAGGACTTCGAGGTGCTCGATCTGATCGCGCTGGTTGCGGTACGCGGCTTCGAGCTGCGCGCGGCGCTCGTCTTTCTGCTTCAGGTATTTGGTGAAGTTGCCCTGGTAGATGTTGAGCCGCTTGTTCCAGATTTCGACGGTGCGATCGATGGTGACGTCGAGGAAATAGCGATCGTGCGAGATGAGGATGTAGCCGAAGGGATAGTTCTTGAGGTAGTCCTCGAGCCAGTTGCGGGTTTCCAGATCCAAATGATTTGTGGGCTCGTCGAGGAGCAAGAGGTTGGGCTTGGCGAGCAGCAGCTTGGCCAGCGCGATGCGCATCTGCCAGCCGCCGCTGAACTCATCCGTGAGCCGCGACCAATCCTCTTTGCCGAAGCCGAGGCCGGTGAGCACCGTGCCCACCTGCGCGTCGAGCGCATAGCCGTCGAGGGCGTGAAAGCGTTCCTGCAGCGTGGAATAGCGTTCCGCTACGGACTCATATTCCGGACTCTCGTGGTCCAATTCGGCCATCTGTCCGCTGAGTCGCTCGATCTCGCGATCCATGTCGCGAATTTCGTCGAAGACGGTGAGGCACTCCTCGAAGATAGTCCGGCCAGTGAGGCGCAGACCCTCCTGCGGCAGATAGCCGATGCTCATGCCGCGGGTCATCTGGGCAGAGCCGTAGTCCAGCGTTTCCAGGCCGGCCAGCACCTTCATGAGCGTGGATTTGCCGGTGCCGTTGGCGCCGACGAGGGCGGTTTTTTCGTTGTTGCGGATGAGCCAGTTGGCCTCAAGAAAGAGCACGCGAGGGCCAAAGCGTTTGCCGGCATTCTGGAGCGAAAGCATCTGACTCTATTTTCGCAGAGGAGCCGGGGGCGCCAGGAGGTGTGAGCCGTTTAGTGTGCGGGTCTGGAGACCCGCACGACAGCCGGTCTAGAGACCGGCGCTACGGTTGCGGTTGCGGTGCGTGCGCTGCGGCGAGGATGGTTTCCTCGTCGGGCGTCCCGGGGATTCGGCAGACGGAGTAGCCGCGCTCCTGGTAGGGGCAGACCATGCCGGCGGGTGCGGGGCCGTGGATGATGGTCCAGTCGACGGGGTACTCGCGGGAAAGGCGCACGAAATCCGGCTCGGTGAAGTGGTTCAGGCCGTAGGTGGCGTTAGTCATCTGCTTCCATTCGGGAGCGAGTGTGGGGAAGACTGCCACGGCGCCGCCGTCTTTGAAGTAGTCGGCCAGGGCGGCGCGGCCGCTGACTGCGCGGAAGCCGTGCACATCCACGCCGGGCACGAGGAAATAGCGCGAGTCTACGGCGAAGACGGCCTGGGCCGGCGTATTGTGCCTGATCCAGAGCAGCGCGTTGACCCAGTCGTTGGAACTGGTGGTGCGGCCGGGGAACTCGATTTGGGCGCTATTCGGGTAGGAGTCGCGCGCCACGAAGAACATGGCAGTGGCGAGGGCTATGCACAGGGTGGGGATGACCCAGGCGCGATTTTTCGCGGCGTACTCGCCGATGACGCCGGCAAAGAGCACGATGAAAACCAGTGTGATGAGATGAAAACAGCGCAGCGGCTGCAAGCGAGCGTACATGTCGAGCTGATGCGAAAAGCCGACGAGGGCGCCAGCCACAATGGAAACCAGCCCGAACGGCACCAGGGCTACGCTGAGGCGGGCAAACTCTGGCGTGGTGCCGCGCAGCCGGCCGCGACCGAACCACACGAGAAACGCAAGCGGGGCCAGCAGACCGAGCCAGTCGTACCAGGTCCACGTGGAGAGGAAGTAGAAATCGCGTGCGTAGAGAGCTTCGCGATACGGCTGCGGCGCGGGGCCGAACTGGAAATGCAAGGGCAGCGCAAGCAGCAGCGCGGGCGCAAATTTCTGCTGTGCGCCAGGTTGCCGGCTTTGCTCCGCGAGCCAGAGCACGGCTGCCAGGAAGACCAGGTACGCGGCCATCTGCGGATGAACAGCTGCCGTTAGTGCGATGACCAAGGCTGCCAGCACAGACCGGCGCTTGAGCAGCGCGACCAGGGCGAAGAGGGTGAGCGGGGTTGAGAAGGAGCGCGCCGTGATGTAAGGATCGACCAGCAACAGGCCGGTATTGGTGGCGGGCATGGTCATCACGGAGGCGAACATCAGCACCGCACACCAACGCGCGCGCGCTGAGCGGAAGCAGATTGTGGCCAGCATCCAGCAGCCGGCGAAGGTGGCGAAGAGCGTGACGAGATACCAGAGAAACGCGGCCCACTCGGTGGGAAGATGCGCCATGCGCGCACTCCAGGCCACAACGGGCGCGAATACCGACAGACGCTCATGGGAGAGGAAAAACTCCGTGGCGTAGGGGTAGGTATTGGGATGCAGCAGCTTGCGGATGGCGGGAACGTAAATTTCGCCGTCTTCAACGCCGAAGTGGTAGCCATGAACCACGAGTGCGCCAAGGGTGACGAGCGCCAGGCGCGCAACAGGGAAACGCCCGGCGGGAGCGGCAGCCGGGGCACGCAGTCCCGCGACTTCGCTCGGTGCAGCAAGTGTGGGCATGGGGAACGTCTAAATGACCCTTCTTTCATTGATGATATATGCCGTGAATCTCACTTCGGACGTCGAGCCGAGAATTCATTTTGAAAGCTGATGTCCGGGTTGGGGATAGCTGCCATGGCCGGTTGTCCCGGTATGATCGGCGTGAGGATTCCCATGGGCGAGACACCAGTGAAAGGCATCGAAGGTCCGCAACCGGGCGGCGCGTGTGAGGACGTGAACAGCCATCCTCCGGCTGTGATTGCCGGGTTTTCCGGTTGGCTGCTCGACGCCTTCGACTTTTTCCTGGTCACTTTCTGCCTGACGTCGATTGCCCGCGAGTTTCACAAATCAGATGCACAGATTGCGCTGGTCATCACCATGACGCTGGCTTTTCGGCCAGTGGGTGGGTTCGTCTTCGGGTTTATTGCCGACCGCTATGGGCGGCGGCTGCCGCTGATGATCAATATTGGAGTCTTTGCGGTTGCCGAAATCCTTACCGGGCTGGCGCCCAGCTATACCGCATTGCTGGTGGTGCGGGCGCTGTTCGGCATAGTGATGGGCGGCAACTGGGGCGTGGGGGCATCGCTGGCCATGGAAGGCGCGCCCAAGGCCAGGCGCGGCATGCTCTCCGGTTTTCTGCAGGAGGGCTACGCGGCGGGGAACGTGCTGGCTGCCGTTGCCTATTTCTGCTTGTACGATCGCATTGGCTGGCGGCCGTTGTTCTTTCTCGGCAGCGTTCCCGCCCTGGCGCTGGTGCTCTTCATCCGCTTTCGCGTGAAGGAGTCGGCGGTGTGGCAGAAGAGCGTGAAGACGCGGGTGAGCTCGGCCGCGCAGCGCCGTGAGATTTTCTCGCACTGGAAGCTGTTTCTCTACCTGCTCTGCTTCATGACCATGATGCTGTTCGCCTCGCACGGCACGCAGGATATGTACCCCACGTTCCTGCAGCGGGAGTGGCACTTTTCTCCGGAGCGGCGTGCGGCGATTACTGCTTTCTCGGGCGTCGGGGCGATCATCGGCGGCATCGTGTTTGGGCATTTCTCTGACCGGTGGGGACGGCGCAAGGCGATCATCATTGCCTTCCTGCTGGGCGCGCTGGTAATTCCCATCTGGGCCTACGCGCCCAACCAGGCACTGCTGATTACCGGCGCGTTTTTGATGCAGTTTATGGTGCAGGGCGCATGGGGCGTGATTCCCGCGCACCTGGCCGAACTCTCGCCGGACTCTGTGCGCGCACTGCTTCCGGGCTTTGCCTATCAGAGCGCGGGCGTGATTGCCAGCTCAGTGGTATTCATTGAGGCGGAGTATGCGCAGAAAACCAGCTATGCTACGGCCATGGCTCTTACGGCGATCAGCGTGTTTGTGCTGGCGTCGGTGATGGCGTGGCTGGGACGCGAGCGGCACGGCGCCGAGTTCGGCGCTTGAGCGGCGAGCCGTTCCGGCATTTCGCACACAGTCATCCGATTTACCTTGGAGCGAGAAACTTCAAAGAGTAAGCCGCGGACGGGTCGAAGCTGTCCGTGAAAATGTTGAGCGCGTTGAGCTGCTGATAGCCGGCCTGCCAGCGCGCGGACGTCATCGCGCCGATCTGACTCCCGTCTGTCGCATCGCCTTCCACAAATCCGCCGTCCTTGAGCGCCTGCGCGGTGTAGGCCTCCTGCGCCGGATTCAGAGCGGGATTGAGCGCGAGCAGGTGCGCATCGGTTGGCGCGGGATCGCGCAGATAATCCTGCCAGCCGTGAATGCTGGCTCTCACAAATTTCGCGACCAGATCGGGATGCTGCGCAGCGAAAGCGCGCGAGGTGAACTGCACGCGATAAGGATCGTAACCCGATGAACTGATGAGAATGACGCGGACCTGCGCGCCGGCCTGGCGGGCAAAGAACGGCTCACTGGTGACGAAGACCTGCTGCACATAGTTCGGGTCGGTGAGGAAGTTGGCGATGGAGAACGTGGACGGGATCTGGCGCACGTCCTGCAGTTGATAGCGGCTGATGACGTACTTGAGCCAGGTGGCGCCGGTCTGCGCGGCAACGGTGTGCCCGTCGAGATCTCTGAAAGTGTGAATGGGGGAGTTGGGGTGGACCATGATGGCCTGGGGGTCGTGCTGCATGGTGGCTGCCACGGCGATGAGCGGAAGGCCGTTCGAATTCCATTCGAGAATCTGGTCGCTCGATCCAAGACCGAATTCAGCCTGGCCGCTCGCGACCTGGCGCGCCACGCTGCCGTACTGCGGCAGCGGGAGGATGGTCACGTCGAGACCTTCGGCTTTGTAGTAGCCGCGCAACAGCGCAGTGTAAAAGCCGCCGTGCTCCGGTTGCGGATACCAGTCGAGTTGCAGCCGAACCGGCGTGAGGCCGCCCTGCTGCGCGGGTGAGTGGCTGTGGCAGCCGGCAACCGCGATGAGTAGAAGACTCACCAGCGATGCGAGGGTTGCGAGTCGAAGATGCATGCAATTCAAGGAGACCATTCGGCTGGGCTCAGCGCCGAATTCTTTATCGAATCCTGATATTGCGCGTGCTAGTTTTCGGGTATGCGGCTCACCCCGGTTGCTGCGCCTTCTCGCGCGCGAAAAACGAGAGCTGCGCAGGGTGCGGATCCGGATCTGGAGCGGATGCGAGCACTGGCCGCGTTTACGGCGCGCTCGCTTCAAACGGCTTCCCCGCGGCCCTTCGGCGCCGCTGTTGTGGCTAGCGAATCGGGCAAGATGCTGGTGCGCGCGCTCAACAGCGTGCAACTGTTTTGCGATCCGAGCGCCCACGCCGAAGTGCAGGCTATTCGCCTGGCTACGCGCAAGCTAAAGAGTCTTTCCCTCGCCGGCCACACGCTCTATACCACCTGTGAGCCCTGTCCCATGTGCATGAGCGCGGCGCTGTGGGCTGGTCTCGATCGTGTTGTTTTCGGCGCGACCATTGCCGATGCCAACTGCCATTGCAATCAAATTCAAATTCCTGCAGCGGAAGTGGCGGCGCGCAGCGATATGAATTGCGTTGTGGAAGGCCCCGTACTGCGCGAAGAGTGTTACGCCCTTTTCACGCATCCCCATATGTTGCGCGCTTTTGAACTGTGGCCGAGCCGCAAGCGCAAGTAACCTGTTTTTTCCGTGAGGTCGCGCCGATGCAGGCGGAAATTGCAAGAGGATTGCTTCAGCTCGTTGCCGACCCGGCCCGTGTATTTACCGCGCCCGTCGTTCTTGACCGCCTGTCTCACGATTTCTACTGGTACTCTCCGATCCTTCGCGATCAGCTTGCTGCAAAGTGCGCGGACGTAGCCGTGCAGCCGCTCAACATGGAAGAGCTGATGGCAATTGTGCGGTACGCGCGGCGGAGCGAAATTTCCGTGACCGTGCGTGGAGCGGGAACCGGCAACTACGGCCAGTGCGTTCCGCTCGCGGGCGGCATTCTGCTCGACCTCTCGCTGATGGACAAGCTGGAGGAGATCACGGGGGACGGCGTCGCCATTTGCCAGCCAGGGCTGCGGCTGGGCGCGCTCGAGACCGAGGCGCGCAAGAACGGATGGGAACTGCGCATGTACCCGTCGACATTGGTCAAAGCATCGATCGGCGGATTTCTGGGCGGGGGTTCAGGCGGGATTGGCTCGGTGATGCACGGGCAGTTGCGCGACTTCGACAACGTGCGCGCCTTCGAAGTGCTGACCATGGAAGCGGAGCCGCGCCTGGTTCTGCATGAAGGCGCGGCGGTGCACGAAATTCTCCATGCGTGGGGCACCAACGGCATTCTCACGCGCATCTGGTTTGCGCTCACGCCGGCCGTGGCGTGGGTGCAGTGGACAGCGGCCTTCAACACATACGAGCAGGCTTTCACGTTTGCTGAAGCCATTGCCGTCGATCCTGCGTGGAGCAAGCGGCTGGTGACGGTTTTCGAATGGCCCATCCCATCGTTCTTCACTCCCATTCGCGGAGTCGTGCGCGAGCAGAAGACGCTGGTGCTGGTGATGATTGCGGCGTCGCAGTTGGAGAAGCTGAACGCTGCGGCCGAGACAGCCGGCGGTGAAGTTACGTTTTCCGGTAAATACGAGGGACCGCGCACGCAGCCGCTGCTGAGCGACTACACCTGGAATCACACCACGTTGTGGGCAATGAAGGCAGATGCCGGCTATACCTATCTGCAATGCGGATTTTCACCCGAGAACTGCCGCGAGCAGTTCCGGCTGCTGCGCGAACGCTACGGAGATGAGATTTTGTTTCATATCGAATTTATGAAAAACGGAGAAGGCGTAGTGATTCCTGGGGCGATTCCCGTAGTGCGTTTTACCAGTGCCGAACGATTGAACGAAATGATCGCTCATTGCCGATCGATTGGAGTGTCTGTCGCCAATCCGCATGTGAACTATCTTGAGGATGCAGGCAGGTTTCGCGCCGATAACATTCAGCTTCGCGCCAAGCAACGCTACGATCCGCTGGGGTTGCTGAATCCGGGGAAGATGATCAGCTTCCGCAAGGAGACTGCTGCCCTGTGAAAACGTGGATTGCTGACGCGCGAAACTTTACCTATCTCACCTGGAAGCAAGTAGAGGCGCTGCCGCGCGAGCACACGCTGCTGGTGTTGCCAACGGCGGCCATTGAGCAGCACGGTCATCATCTGCCGCTCGCCACCGATACGCTCATCAATAATCTGCTGCTCGGGATGGCGCTCGAGCGTGTGCCTGCGGAATTTCCCATTTATGCGCTGCCGCCGGTGTGTTACGGCAAGAGCAATGAGCACATCGGATTTCCGGGCACGCTCTCGGTGAGCGCGCAAACGTTTATGGCGGTGGTGCGCGATCTCGGCGCCAGCATTGCAGCGGCGGGATTTAAAAAGCTGGCCCTGTACAACACGCATGGCGGCAATTCCTCGCTGGTCGACGTGATGGCGCGTGATTTGAGGGCCGAGTTTGGGCTGCGGACCTTTTCGCTGTTCGGCACGGGCGGTGCGTCGTTTGAGGCAGTGAGTGAGCAGGAGCGCACCTATGGTTTTCACGCGGGCGAGGTTGAGACCGCGTTTCTGCTGCACGCGACCCCGGCGCTTGTGCATCCCGAATCGTACACGGCGAATTACATTGCGCGCGTGGAGCGGCCGGAGTTGCTGAAGCCGGAGGGTTCGGCCGCCAACTTTGCGTGGCTCACCAGCGACATTGCCCCCAGCGGCGTGCTCGGCGATCCTGCCGCGGCATCGGCAGAGAAAGGCCGTGCGTGGGCGGAGCAGGCGGCGGCGCGCATTGCTGAAATTCTGATTGCCATGTATCGATTCGAGCCGAGCCACGGGGCGTAAAGCATGAGCCTTGCGGATTGCGGGAACGGGGTGCGCCTGGAGCGCGGCGTGGAGTGCCGGCTCGTGGATGGGACCACGCTCGTCTCGGATCACTATTACCCGGCGGGTCGCGGTCCGTGGCCTACGCTGCTGATGCGCCAGCCCTACGGCCGCGATATTGCTTCCACGGTTGTGTATGCGCATCCGGTCTGGTTTGCGCGGCACGGCTACCACGTCGTGATTCAGGATGTGCGCGGCCGCGGCGGCTCGAGTGGCGAATTCTACCCCTTCCGATATGAAGCGCGGGATGGCGCCGAGTCCATTGCATGGCTGTGCGGGCAGCCGGCGTGCAACGGGCGCATCGGCATGTATGGGTTCTCCTACCAGGGCGCTACGCAGTTGTTGGCTGCGGCCGAGCAGCCCGAAGGACTTGAGTGCATTGCGCCGCACATGACGGCCACGGACCTTTATCAGGGGTGGTTCTATCATCACGGCGCATTGCGGCTCAGCTCCACGCTGGGGTGGGGAATCCAGATGTTGCGGGAAGATGCACGGCGACTGGGGCTGCGGGATGCGAGCAATGCGCTGGAAGCGGCATGGCGCGATGTTCGCAATCAGTCGCAGCACGCGCCCTATGCGCGGCATGCGGCGATCTCCGATCCGGCGCTGCCTACTTATCTGCAGGATTGGATGACGCAGCGCGAGCCAGGCGCGTACTGGAGCGAGCAGGACATCAGCAAGCGCCTCGATCGCATCCACATTCCCGCGTTGCACCTGGCGGGGTGGTTCGATACCTATCTCGAGGGTTCCGTCGCCGGGTATCTCGCGCTGCGCGAACATGCGGGCACAGTCTTTGCGCGCGAGCATCAATATCTGATTGCTGGGCCCTGGGCTCACATTCCCTGGAGCGATCGCGTGGGCGACGCGAAACTTGGCGAAGCGGCGAATCTCAACGTCGACGAGACCCTGCTGCGCTGGTTCAATCACTGGCTGAAGGACAGCGGCGAGTTCGAGAGCGAGCCCCGCATTCGCTATTTCGCGCTGGGGCCGAACGAGTGGCGGAGTTGCAAAGAGTGGCCCGGCGAAGCAGAGTCTGCTGTCTTCCTGCATAGCCGCGGAAATGCCAACTCGCGCAAAGGCGATGGGACACTTTCGACTGCAGCGCCTGTGAATGACGAGCCGCGCGATGTGTTTGTCTACGATCCCGAGGTGCCGGTGATGGCGCCTGGTGGCCCGCAGGCGCTGAGTGGGCCCTTCGATCAGAGCACGGTGGAGATGGGCAATAATCTGCTCGTCTACACGTCGCCTCCGGCTACGCATTCGGTTGAAGTCTTCGGCCAGCCGCGCGTGAGGCTCTTCGCCGCAACATCTGCTGCACATGCGGACCTGACTGCCAAACTGGTTCGAGTGAAGGAAGACGGCCAGGCGGAATTTCTGTCTATCGGAATTGCGCGCAGTTCGTGGCTCTTCAAGAACTATTCGCCCGATACGGTGCACGCGTGGGAGTTCACGCTGGAGCCAATCGCATTTGTGCTTCGCAGCGGTGAGAGTCTGCGGCTGGAGATTGCAGGCTCCGCGTTTCCCCTCTATGATCGCAATCCTTCGAGTGCCACTCCGCCGCCATTGGCCGATCCGTGGAGTTGGGGGCGCTCAACGCACCAGGTGATTCATACTGCCGAATTCACTTCAATCCTCTACCTTCCCGTCAACGGAGAGCTGGAATTCTGACCGTACCCGATATCGAACTCGACGCGGTGGGCAAGCGGTTCCGCGACGGAACCGAGGCGTTGCGCGGCATCTCGCTGCGCGTCGAGCGGGGCGAGTTCGTAACATTGCTGGGGCCCTCGGGTTGCGGCAAGTCGACCGTTTTGAAGCTCGTGTCCGGCCTGAGCGCTCCCAGCGCCGGCTCGCTGCGCGTGAACGGAATGACGCCCGAGAACGCGCGCGAACTGGTGAGCTTCATCTTCCAGGATCCGACGCTGCTGCCCTGGCGCACGGTGGAGCAGAATGTTGGGCTCAGCCTGGAGTTGGAGCACGCGGCGCGGCCGCTGCGCGCGGAGCGGGTGGCCCGCATGCTGCAACTGGTCGGGCTCGAGCATGTGGCGCGCAGTTATCCGCGTCAGCTTTCCGGCGGCATGAAGATGCGTGCCTCCATCGCGCGCGCCCTGGTGAGCCGGCCGCGCATTTTGCTCATGGACGAGCCGTTTGCCGCGCTCGACGAGATGACGCGCGACCGCATGAACGAGGAAGTGCTGCGCCTCTACGCCGACCAGAAGTGGACCGTACTGTTTGTCACGCACTCGGTGGCCGAGGCCGTCTTTTTATCCACGCGCATCATCGTGCTGGCACCACATCCGGGTAGGATTGCGCACGATATTCCAGTCGACCTTCCCTGGCCGCGCACGGGTGAGATACGCGAGTCGGCGGCCTTCGAAGCAGCGGTGACGAGCACGTCGCGCCTGCTGCGGGGAGTGCTGCACGCATGAGACGCCAATTCACCGTCGCATTCAAAAGCCTCATCGTACTGGCGTGCCTGATCGCGCTGTGGCAGGCCATTGTCGGGCTCAATCACCTGCCTCCGTACATGCTTCCCGGACCGCGCCTGGTAGTGAGGGCGCTCATCGCGCGCTTTCCCTCGCTTGCAGAGTCGGTATGGATCACTTCAGAAGAGGCGCTGGGGGGACTTGCTGCGAGCATCTTTGCCGGGATCGCGCTCGCATTGATCTTTGCACAATGGAAATGGATGCGGCAGCTCGTCTATCCGTACACGATCCTGCTGCAGACCGTGCCGATCGTTGCCATCGCGCCGCTCATCATCAACTGGATCGGGCCGGGAATTTCGGCGGTTACCACGGTGGCGTTTATTATTTGCCTGGCGCCTATTATCGCCAACACCACGCAAGGGCTCGTCAGCGTGGATGAATCGCTGCTGAACCTGTTTACCATGCATAAAGCCACACCGCTGCAAATGCTATTCAAGCTGCGCTTTCCCAATGCGCTGCCCAGCATCTTTACCGGCATCCGCATTTCCACGGGCATCAGCATTATTGGCGCAATTACCGGCGAACTTTTTGCCGGATCGACGCGGGTTGGAGAAGGTGGCCTGGGATATGCGATTCTGTACGCGTACAGCCAGATGGAGACCAGCTACATGTTCGCCCTGGTGGTTGCGGCGAGCGCATTGGGTTTCGTTTTATTTTTTGTGGTGGTCTACATTGAATGGCTGATGTTGCACAATTGGCATGAGTCGAGAGCGGTTTCGCAATCGGAGTAGCCGCAGTTCGAGTGCCGAGTAAGGAATTGAACGGATGCTGAGGATGGAATCGGAGACGGGCTGGTGGTTGATCCGCCATCCCGATCACGCGCGGCTCGCAGGCGCATTTGCATCGCAATGGGGCAACGACTGGTTCCGGCGGCCGGAACCTCGCATCCGGGTGCTACACGGCATTGCCACGCACGACGATGGCTGGGCGGAGCGTGATGCGCATCCCTCCATTACGCGCGAGGGCAAGCCATCGGCATTTTCCATCGAGCTGGTGGGTAAGTACTCGGCATTCGAAGAGATCGATCTGGCCGAATATCTTGCGGTGCGCCATCGCGCGGTGCGAATCATCGCGGACCAGGATCCCTATGCCGGGCTGCTCATCTCGATGCACACGTACAATCTGCTGACCGAGCACGCGGATCGATCGACAATCGCTCCCGAGGGGCTGGCAGTGCTCGACAACTTTCTTGAGCAGCAGCGGATCTACCAGCACTCACTGCGCGTAGAAATTGCAAAAGACGACACACTTTCTCCCACGCAGCGATCGGAGCAGATGATTCTCGAGCACTTCCGGCTCCTGCAAGCGTGCGACAATCTCTCGCTGCTGGCGTGCGTAGCCTTCGATAGGCCGGCAAATTTACTGCACAAGCTGGCGCTGCAAAATGGCGACGAGGTCGAGGTGAAGGTATGGCCGGAGGGAACGCGACGTTTTCGCCTCACCCCGTGGCCATTCGCGGAGAGAGAGCTGACCTTCGGATTTCCGGCCAGGCACGTGGGCGGCAAGCTCTTCCATTCTTCGCATGAGTTGGAGCGCGCATATAATCGCGCGCGGGAAGAAGAGCTTACCGTAACGCTGCTGGCCTCAGCGTGAGCGGGAGGCTCTACGGCAGCAGCGAGACGTGAGCTGCAACAATGCGCCAACCCTCCGGCATCCGCACCCAGGTCTGGCTTTGGCGTCCGCGCACGATGGAGGCCGCGGCGCCGCGCTCAAATTCCAGCGTAATGCTGGCAAAATCGCGGCCGAAGCTCACGATATCGAGTCGCGTGACGGTGCGCGCCAGATTTGCAGCAGGCCGACCCTTGCGAAACGCCGCAAGCTCCTCGTGACCGTAGAGGTTTTCCGTCGCGCCAAAGCGCATGACGTGCGGATCGTGCCAGAAGAGCGCGATCAGAGTCTCCACGTCGTTGCTCACGAGCGCCTGTTCGTAACGTGGATAAAGAGCGCGCAACTCGGCGACAACTTCAGGGTCGTTGATCGTCATCGGCTTGGGAATAACGCTCTTTCGGGGAGGATTTGCTTGCTGAGCGCCGCGCTCACCGTGTGCACCGGCTCATTTACCACCTGGCTGAGCCGCAGCCGCAGCGCCACGCTGCACAGAATGTAGGCGTGTTCGGGACTGAATCCCCACCGGCTTACCAGCAGATCGACCATGCGCGATGTGGCTGCGCGCGCGGCCTCGGCCAGGTCGGTTCCGGTCTCGACCACCACCCACGACCGTGCGCCGTCGTCGGGCATCATTGCATCGCTCGATTCAATGAGGGGACCAGCGATGGATTGCCCCTTGTGCAGTTTGAAGCGCAGGGTGGCGTCCAGCGGACATTCGATGCCGTTGATGCAAACCTCGCCGTCGCCCTGCGCTCCGTGACCGTCGCCGCAACTGAACAACGCGCCGTTGACGAAGACGGGCAGGTAGAGCGTGGAGCCGGCGCAGAGTTCGCGTACATCGAGATTGCCGCCGAACGGGCCCGGAGGCCGGGTTCTGAACGCGCCTTCCTCAGCGCGGGTTACGCCCATCACGCCGAGGAAGGGGCGCAGCGGGACGATAGCAGGAAACAGCGAGTGGGTGCTGTTGCCGTCGAAGGTCCATTGAAAAAGGTATCGCCGGTTGAACCGCTCCTTCAGAAATCCCAGGCCCTCAACGATGCTCGTCCATCCCCAGCCGTGGTGGCGTATCGAGAGCACATCGATCTCTAAAACATCGCCCGGTTCCGCGCCTTCAACCCAGATGGGACCGGTGAGCGCGTGAATGCGCGTGCGATCGATGCGCAGATATTCCTCCGTCGACATGCCGGGGTGAACTTGTGCGCCGCTTGCATCCACGCACTCCACTTCAACCACATCGCCCGGAGCGATGCGAAGGCGCGGCTCAAGAGTGCGGTCCCATACGGAATGGGTCGGCTGGGCCTGAAGATGATGGTCGCTCATCGCGCGCGCACCGTCATCTGCAACTCCACCAGTGCGTGGCGCGGGAGCGCGCCGACGCCGATGGCTGCCCGCACGTGCCGGCCCGCATCGCCGAAAATTTCGACCAGAAGGTCTGAGGCTCCATTGATGACGGCAGGCGAATCAGCAAATCCGGCGACAGCGTTCACATAACCGTTGACGGAGATGATTTCCGCAACCGCGTCCAGCGATCCCAACTCGCGTTTGAGCACTGCGAGCTGGGTGAGCGCGCAGGCCCGGGCCGCCGCATAGCCCTCCTCGACGGTGCGATCCGCGCCCACCGTGCCGGTGATGATTCCTTCCCGTCCGGTCGAAATCGCGCCTGCCAGGTAGACGAGAGCGCCTACCCGCTTGGCGGAAAGATAATTGCCTCCCGGCGCAGGCGCGTCTGGAAGCAGGTATCCCAAAGCAGCTAATTTTTCTTCAGGGGATGGCTCCATTTGCTTTTGAATGTAGCATGGCCCGCAGAGAGAAAAGGCCGTGATGCGGGATTCGATCAGGAAGGTTTGCGGCAACTTAGATAAAGACGCACGCCGGCGAAGCCGGCCTTGAAATAGGTCTTCCAGCCGCTGGAGATGAATGCGCCGGCTTGCTGATTTTCCCTGGGCTAGGCGAGCGGCTTTCTCCTGAGGCGGCGGAAGAGGAAGCGCAGAAGGTCCATGCGATGCGTGGGAAAGTCTGAGAGCAGGAGCATCCAGTACGCAATGGAAGCAGTCGCCTCTTCCAGAACGTCCATCGGCTTCGCCTCATGGAGGACGAAGGCGTATGGAACATGGGCCGCGCGGAAGCCGCGCGCCAGCAGGGAAGCAAATGCGTAGCTCTCTTCGGCCAGGCGAATGGGAGCGCCGCGTCCGAGCCGCTCGTCAAAAGGTCGCGGCGAGGGAACGGCAGATCTGCGGATGGCCATGTTGGTGCCGAAGCCCAGCCCGCCGAAAGTGGCCATTTCAAACCAGAGCGGGTCATGGTTGCCGACATAGCGCGTTGACAGCGGGCGGAAGTAGTCGCGCAGGGCCGGCGAATTGATGGTTTCGCCGGTCACGGCCGCCACCAGCGGGTCGCCAAACTGCTCCATGATATTTCCCAGCCAGTCCGGATCGGCTTCGGCGTCGTCGTCGATATAGGCGATGATGTCCGAAGTACTCTCGGCAAAGCCGCGATTGCGTGCACGGCTGAGGCCAGGGAGGGGCTCGACAATGTAACGCGCGCCGCTCTTCTGGGCCTGTGAGCGGACCACCTCGCGCCCAGGGGTGTTGTCAACGACGAGGATTTCATCGGGAGCGGGATCGAGACAGGAGAGCGCGCGCAGGCATGTGCTGAGAAGATCGGGCCGATCGCGCGTGCAAATGACGACGGTGACGCTCAGGCGGGATTCCTCGACGCTGTGCGAGTCAGGCAATTTTGATACGCGAAATGGCAAGATAATCCAGGATCGCTCCGGAAATGACTCTACAGGCCGAGGTCACGATGCTCTCGCGGCAGGGAACAAGGAAGTTGATTCAAAGGTCCCTTGCACTGCCTGGATCCAGCCAAGCCCCCGCAAATGCCGCTTAGATGAGCGAATTTCCCTCGCGAGATTGTAGCATGGGGTTATTGCGCGCATGCAGGCAGCTGCTGGGGAAACGGCCGTGGCGACCAGTGCATCGGCGCCGCGCGCGCCGGGCCGTTTAGATCCTAAAAACGTCAAGAACAGAGGTACACTTAAAAAAAGGGCTATCATGCACCAAAACTGGTGCAAGACTGGTGACGACTTGAATTTTGCAAATCGTCCCATCGATCCCATAGAAGAGTTTATTTGCATTTTGGGGCCTGTAGCTCAACGGTTAGAGCAGGGGACTCATAATCCCTTGGTTGGGGGTTCAAATCCCTCCGGGCCCACCAAGTCTCCTTCTTGCCGCTGTCGAGCGCCTTCCCGGTACACTGATCAGTGCCGACCGCAGCGTCATGCCAGCACGAGAGTCAAATAAGGTCTGGGTTAACCCGACCAGCTGGCCCCTGATAAGCTTGCCCGTTGTGGGTGCTTATCGATGAGTAACTGACGGGTAGGTAACTCAGCCAGAACCACTTCTCGAAAGCAAGAAGACCGATCTATCGGATCCGCTGAATAGCAGGCAGGCGTTAGCACATCACTCGGTGCGGAGGGCCTGCTGCGGATCGAGGCGTGAGGCGCGCGTGGCGGGAAACCAGACCGCAAGGAGGGCAACCGCGCTCAAGATCAAGGGCACGGTGACAAACACCAGCGGATCCCAGGATTTGACGCCAAAGAGAAAGCTGGCCAGAAAGCGGGTGAGACCGAAGGCCGCGGCGATGCCAAGTGCAACGCCTACGATGGCCAGCCGCATGCCTTGCCAAACCACGAGGTCGCGAATTTGCCCGCGATCCGCGCCAAGGGCCATGCGGATGCCCATTTCCTGCGTGCGTTGCTGGATCGAATATGCCATCAATCCATAAATGCCGATGGCGGCCAGGATCAGCGCCGTAGCTCCGAAGATCGTAAGCAATAGCATGTTAAAGTCCTGGCGCGCGGTCGACTGCACAACGATCTCCGTCATGGGGCGCACCTGCGCCACGGGAAAACCCCCAGTGGCCAGGCGGAGCTGTTTGGTGATTGCCGCGATGTACTGGTGCGGGTCGCCGTGGGTGCGCACCACCCAGGTCATGGGACCAATGTTGGAGTTCAACGCGGTCATACCGTCAGTGACCTGAGCGGTCGGAATCATCATGAGCGGGAAGGGATCGCGGTTGAGCCCGCCGTCGTGGACGTCGGCCATGATGCCGATAATACGGCGGGGAGCTTCGACGAACTGGGGACCGACGCCTTTTCCGATCAAGACCTGCTGGCCGATGGGGTCTTGCTTCGGCCAGTACTTTTTGGCGAGAGTCTCGTTGACGATCACGACGCCGGGAGCGGAGCCGTCGTCTTGCTCAGTGAATTCGCGTCCGCTCAGCAGGGGAATCTGGAAGACAGAAAGATAGCCGGGGGAGGCGCTCATCCAACTGGTGGGGCCGGTCCAGGGACTCTTGCCGGTGGAACGGCCAACGATGTTGAAGGGCAGACCGTAGCCGACGTTGAGCGGCAGACAGCAGGTGAACGCCGATTCCTCGACGCCGGGGATGGCGTCGAGACGTTCGCGGCCATCGCGCGCGACCTGGGCGACGCCGGCGGTCTTTAGAAAGCGATCCCCGGTCAAGGACATATCCAGAGTGAGGACGTTACGGGCGTCGAAGCCGGGATCCACGTTGCGCAGCGCAATATAGGTCCGGATGAGGAGAGCCGCGCCGGCCAGCAGCACCAGAGCCAGCGAAACTTCGCTGATCACCAGCATCGAGCGGGCCTTTCCCTGGCGGAATCCCGTGCCCGACCGGTTGCTGCCTTCTTTGAGCGTGGCGTTCAGGTCAGGACGCGAGGCTCCGATGGCAGGGAAAAGTCCAAACAGCACACCGGTGAGCAGCGAAACACCAAGCGTGAAGCCGAGTACGCGCCAGTCGATGCCCACCGCGCCTCCGTGTTCGCCGATGCGTGGAAGATCGGCGGGACTCACCGCAAGCAGCGCACGCACGCCGACGTAGCCGAGCACGAGGCCGAGAATGCCGCCCGTGAGGGCGAGTACAACGCTCTCCGTCAGCAACTGGCGCATGATGCGCAGGCGGCTCGCGCCCATGGCGGCGCGGATGGCGAATTCGCGCTTGCGGCCCGCGGCCCGCACCAGCAGGAGATTGGCGACGTTGGCGCAGGCGATGAGCAAGACGAAGCTGACGGCTCCGAGCAGGACAAGCAGCGAAGTGCGCGCGCCGGCAACGATCGAGTCGCGCAGGGGCTGTACTCCGAAGCTGCCTTTCGGACCCAGGTCATCGGGGTGCAGGCGGCGGAATTGATCGGCGGCGAGCCTAAGCACGGCGTTGGCCTGGGCGAGCGTGACCCCGGGTTTCAGGCGGCCGGCGACGAAGAAGTAGTGGCCGAGGTTGGTGCTGTTGGGATCGATCTGGAAGGGCACCCAAAGGTCGGCCGGGGGATCGGTGACGAAGGACCTGCCCAGAACGCCGACAATCGTATACGACTCGTTGCTCAGAGAAATGGCGCTTCCCACAATCCTGGGATTGCCGCCGAATTTACGCTGCCAGAACCCGTAACTGATTACCACAACATGGCCGCCGTTGGGGCTGTCCTCCTGCGGCGTAAAGGTGCGGCCAAGCAGGACGGGCGCGCCAAACAGACGGAAATAACCCGCGGAAACATGGATGCCGTGGACCTGCTCGGGAACGTCGCCGGTGAGATTGAAGCCCGGACCTCCGAAGTCGTAAGCGGCCACATCTTGAAAGACGCTGGTCTGCGCTCTCCAGGTGTTGAAGTTCTCAGGCGAAGCGGAGTCGCCCGAACCGTTCGGCGACGTGTTCAAGAAGCGTACGATACGGCCGGGATCGGGGTAGGTGAGCGGCTTGAGCAGGACCGTATCGACCACGGTAAAGATAGCGGTGTTGGCCCCGATGCCCAGCGCCAGGGCTGCAATGGCGGTCACCGTGAAGGCAGGGCTCGCGATCAACATGCGCAGGGAGTATTTAAGGTCGCTGCGAAAATCGCCCATGATCTCTGCCGCCTTCAATGGGAGTAATGGCTCCGACCGGGGATGAGAAGCCGCTTTTCACAACATACGCAGGGGATGTGGCGAATGTTGCATTCAATTGTATGGGACGAGAGAGCAAAGAGGGCCGAAGCGACTCGAATAGTGATTGCGTATTATGCCAGCGGTGTTGCAGCAGTCCGCGCCGTTCGCGCTTAGTTCACTGCGCTTTTTCGCGAGAAGCAGACTCCTGCTCCCTGGATTCCGGCAACTGCTGTTGAGGAAGAGCCGGCCGAACGCGCGGAGCGACCTTCGGCGCGAAAGATTCCGTCGAGGATTGAGCGCCGGCGAGCATGACGACAGCAGACAAAAGAATCAAAACAACCGCGCTCGTTGCACAATCCTTCGTGATTCTCATGTCAGCGATTGTTGTGTCTGCCTGCTTAGTTAACAGCGATGTCGTTAATAATCGTTGTGTAATTTTCCGATAGGCGGTTAACCGCCCAGAACGGGTCGAAACAGCGATCCTGTGCGCGTGTGGGGAATGGCTGCTATTCGCCTTCGCTGGTCTGCGTAGACAAATACCGCTCATAGCCTAGCTCATTGATCTGGTGAGATTGGGCTTCGAGCCAATCTACGTGTTCTTCTTCGTCTTTGAGCAGATCGACGAAAAGGTCGCGGGAACCATTGTCCTGGTTCTCGTAAGCAATGCGTACGGCCTCGTTGTACATTCCCACGGCCTCAATCTCGAGTTTCAAGTCGGACTCAATCATGTCCTTGACGTTGCTCCCAATCGTCAGAGACAGCGGTTCCATGCTCGGTGTGCCGTCAAGAAACAGAATGCGTTCTATAAGGGCCTCGGCGTGTTTCATTTCGCCGATTGACTGCTTCTTGATGTACTTCGAGAGCTTGTCGTAACCCCAGTTCTCGCACATCTCGGCGTGGAGAAAATACTGGTTAATCGCGGTCAGCTCTTCGCGGAGTGCCTGATTCAGTCGTTCGAGGACCTTTTGGTTGCCTTTCATGAGGCGCATTGTCCCATAGGCGAAGTTGGACTGGCAAGTCGGTCACCAGTTCGTCGAAATCGCGGCTCCCCATCTGCAAATCGGAATGTGTTGACCCACTTTTGGGGCCCTTGGAGCCTACGTTGGTCGCGTAGTGAAGTAATGTCCGGAATGGCGGTGATCCAGGAATGACTCAACTGCGCGAGTCATTTCCGTCAGGTGATTTGGGGTGCACTTCCCATTCAGCCTTGAAGCGGCTCCTCCAATGCTGGAGGATTTTGTAGAATTCATCATTCGAGAGCCAAACTTCACGCAAAGTGTCCAAATCGCATAGTCCGTCAGGGCAGCTTGCGAAGGCGACCAGTCGGGTGGGATCATTTGAGGCTGAATAAAGGTTTCTCGTTCTGTCCAGCTTGAGATCCTCGTTAAAACTCAAGAGGCACAGAGCTTGCCGAAGTACTTGATTTGCCCCAGAGAGCGGTTTCGGCTGCCGGAGAGCTCTTTCCCCACAAAGCCGTCTTACCCCACAACGCCGTGTAACCGTTGGGATCGCTCCCATCCGAAAGTGGCGTCGTACCCCAAAGTGCGGCGGAATTCGTGCCGGAGAGAAACGCGCTGTTGCCGTAGACGTGCGATGCCGACCACGGCCCGGTCTGCGTCCACAGCGCGCTGGGATCGGTCACCGCAGTCACATTGCCGGTGCTTGCGTTATAGACTGCGATGGGCGACATCGCTGTGCCCGCAGGCACCGATCCGCCCTTGACGAGAGCAGCGTTTATGGTCTTCGCAATGTCAAGGTAGCCGGCGCCGATTGTGAACACATCGTAGTTGGCGTTGTACACCACTCCATCCGCGGTCACGCTGCTGGTAGCGGGAAAGTAGCTGCGATCGCCATTCGCCATCATCAGCGCCTTCACCTTGTCGGGAGTGAGCTGGGGCGCTGCCTGTAACAAGTCCGCGACGGCTCCGCTAGCAACTCCGGCTGCCATACTGGTACCGCTCATGGAGAAGTAATTCTCCGACGAGCTTTGGGCGCCATTGGTTTGGTAGAAGGAGTACCACGTGTAGAACGAGGGATTATTGACGGCAAGAGAATCATTGTTGTATTCGAGGCTGGTGACGAGGTTGCCGGGGGCCAAGATGTCGGGCTTGATCACGTCGTCAATGAAGGCCGGACCTTTGGAGCTATAACTGGCGATCAGATCGTCGGTGATGGTCCGCGGTCTCCATGGTGCGCATGGCGCCAACCGTCAGAGCGTATGGATCGTTGCCCGGCGCATCGATGGTCCCGTAGCCTTCGGGATTCAGGCTGAGATCGCGGCCATCGTTGCCCGCGGCAACCACCACCACAATTCCGGACTTCCACGCCTTTTCCACGGCCTGGCAAAGCGGATCGAGCGTGTAGCTCTCATAAATCGGACGGCCGAGCGAAAGGTTGATGACGCGAATGTTATAGGTGTCCTTAAGCTGGATTGCCTCGCCGATGGCGGCGATGACGGCCGAATCGGTGCCCGCGCCGTTCTCATCGAGCACGCGCAGGTTGACGATGTTGGCGTTGGGCGCGGAGCCGCGAAACGTTCTGAAGTACTGCGGGCCGGTAGAGTCCGCGCCATTGCCTGCGATCAAACCGGCCACCAGCGTGCCATGTCCGTAGTGATCCAGGGCGTCGTCCTCACCGGAAACAAAGTTCTGGCTGTAGACAATGCGGCCGGTGCTAAACGGTGGCACTTCGCTGGAGACGGATCCCGACAGAACGCCGCTCAGGAGCGAGCCCAGCGAGAGCGTCACCGAACTGGTCACCGAGTTCGCGTCAAGATCCGTAACCGGCGTGATGCCGCTGTCCACGATGGCTACGCCCACCTTGGTGCCGGTATAGCCCATCTGCCAGACAGCTGGCGCATTGATGGGCTCGGTAGTGTACTCAGCCGATGAGACTTCGACCGCCTGCCGCGCGACCACTGCGCGGTCCGGAGAGATGTATTTGACATTCGGATCCGCCGCGATCTGGGTCAGTTGGCTGGGAAGAATATTTTCGACAATTGCATTGATGGGCGAGAGGACCAGCTTGAGTACGCCATCCAGCAGGCCGAGCAGTCCGGTTTCCGACGCGGAGGGGGCATTGTAGTACTGAATGATCACCGGCACGTTTTCGTCGGACGGTGCGGCGGCCAGATCGGGTGAGATCTTGCTGTTCGTAGGTTGCGCGCCCGCAGCGAGAGCGCTGACCAGCGCAAGGATCAATCCGAGAACCATTGGCGTATGAAACTGCGAGCGATGCATTGGACCTCCGGGGAATTCCGGTAACTTACTGCTGTGTGCCAAGTGAACGTTGAAATGGGGAATTTCCCTTCTGTCGAAGGAGTAACGTACCCCGGCATGCAGCAACTTTATCCAGTAAGTTGCTTGTCAACAATGACTCACAGGTGGGTAAAGCCTTGGCATTGGTAACCAATAATGATATAAAAGGTAACCATTAACCAGAATGTGTTATTACATAGGTAATTCTTCAGTCATGATCCATGCCGTATGATCGCTTTCCGATTTTGCGCGGTCGCGATACGCAAGCAGAACCTCGGGCGGGACCGGAAGCGTTGCCAAGAGTCCTATGGTCGCAGGATGTCTTGCCTTGTCGATGTCTGGCACCGCCAGAGTTTCCGCGATCGACCCACCGTCGAGAACGGCAATGCGATCGGCGAGCTGCAGCACCGAAACCAGATCGTGCGAAACGTACAGAATACTTGTGCCGTGCCTGCGGTTCAGTTTGCGGAGCAGGTCAACGATCTGCGTCTGCGTGACGGGGTCGAGAGCGCTGGTGGGCTCGTCGGCGACGATCAGCGCAGGCCGATGCAGCAAGGCCAAAGCAATGAGCACGCGCTGGGCCTGTCCGACGCTGATCTGCGATGGGCGCCGGCGCAGGAAACCGGCATCCGCGGGCAATTGCACCTCGGTAAGCAGCGCTTCCACCCTGGCCATAAAGGCCGCGCCGGCTGACCCCTCATGGGCTCTCCATGCCTCATGGAAATGGCTTTTCAAGCTGATTGCGGCATTGAGCGCAGTCATGGGGCTTTGCGGAATCAGCGCGATGCTGCTGCCGCGCAGCTGGCGCAGCTCGCGCTCGCGAAGCTCCAGCAGGTTCTTGCCGTCCAGCATCACTTCGCCGGTCACGCGCCCGCCGCGCCACGGCAATAGACCGAGCAGCGAAAGGACCAGCGTGCTCTTCCCAGCTCCGCTGGTGCCGACCAGTCCCAGCACCTCGCCGCGCTGCAGTTCGAATTCGAGATCGCGCAGGATGGCCGCACCGGAATAGCCGGCCTGGATGCGGACACGAAGAAGCGCTTCGTCGTTCATTGCGCCACTCCGCAGACGGAGGTTTTCGACGTTCCATACCAGCGTAGGCTCCAGCACTGCCGGCTGCACGCCCTCGACACGCGGCGACACGGCCACCAGCACGTTGGGATAAACAAGATAAATGAACGGCTGCTGGTCGGCCACAATCTGCTGCACGCGGTCGACGGCCTGCTTTCGCTCCTGATCGCTGAACGCGCTCGCCTGCCGGTTCATCTCCCGGTCGATCTCAGCTTCCCACGCTGTAGCAGGCGTCTTCTCCGATGGATTCCACTGATGATTGGGCGAAGAGCTCAGCCAGATATTCATCATGGCGTTGGGATCGGGATCGACATTTTCCAGGCCCAGCAGGCATGCCTCGTAATCCTGCGTGTGCATCAGTCGCTCGATCAGCGCGGGAAAATCGAGCGTGACCACCGTTACCTCCATTCCGAGCGCAGCCAGGTCCTGCTGGATGAGAGTGGCCATCTTGAGGCGCGCGGCGTTGCCGGCATTGGTGAGAATGGAGAAGTGGACCGGATGACCGGCCTTATCTATGAGTTGAGAACCCTGCAAATGAAAACCGGCGCGTGCCAGGCCGGCTTTGGCGGCGGCGACGTCCGTGTGCGGCGCGGAGATTGCCCGGTCATACCAGATTGTGTTGGCGGGCGAGATAAAACTGTATGCGGGCGTGGCATGGCCCTGGTACGCGATGCGTGCTAAGTCGGCGCGATGAATGGCCTGCGAAACAGCCACGCGAAATGCGCGGCTCTGAAACCAGGCCTTTTCCCACGCGGGAAGGGGCGACGCCGATGCCTGGTTGAACCACATCTGCTCGGTGTTGAGCGAAGGGCCAAGATCGCGCGCGGCGCCGGGATCGCGCCGTTTGAGGAGAGCGAAATAATCGGGCGGAAGCTCGTCGATGAGATCGTATTCGCCGCGCTCAAAGAGCCGAATCTCCTGCTCCTTGTTTTCGAGAATGTCGAGCCGCACGCCGGTCGCGTAGGGAAGCGAATGTCCGGCGTTGTCCTTTGCAAAGTAGTACGGATTGCGGCGCAGGCGCACGTATTGGGAGCGGAGATAGTCGGTGACCACAAAGGGACCCGAGGTGATGCGGCCCTCGCTGGGCCGATCCGCCGGCTCAATCGCAATCTCGTCGAAGACTTTGCCGATGCCGAGAACGCGCTTCGGCAGATGGACAATTACGGTGCGCGCATCAGGCGTTTCGACCGTGACACCCTGGGGCGAAATAAACTCTTCGGCCACCGGTGCGCCCGTTCCTGCAGCAAGACACGGCGGATGGACCAGGCGGCATCTTTTGATGTCAGGCTGCTGCCATCAGAGAATCGCAAACCGGGACGCAGCTTGAAGACGATGGTTTTGCCATCCGGCGAAAGGCTCCAGCTTTCCGCCAGGTGCGGCTCGACCTTCTGCGTGAGGCGATTGAAGCGGAGCAGGACGCCGGCAGTAAGGTAGCGCACCATCTCCGATTCCTGATCGTCCACCTTAGCCGGATCGAAGGTCTTCGGATCGTACTCGATGGTCCATGCCAGCTCGCCCGGCAGACGGCTCGCAGCTTGTGCGGCGCAGTTCCTGGCCAGCATCATAGCGAGAACGACACAGGTGCAAGCCGCAGAACGGCGTGACAATCTCATCGTTCAAGCCTCCACCGCAACCGCTTCCAGCAAAAGCAGCACCAGAATCAACAACGCCACTGGAAAATACACCCAGCGCGTTTCAAGCAGCATGGCGGAGTTATCGAGCTCGAGCAACATTCCTCCCCACGAGGGCAGTGGCTCGCCAATGCCCAACCCAAGAGCGCCAAGATTGGCCTCCGCCATCACGAAGGCCGGTATGCAGACCAGGAACTGCGGCAACAGAAGCGGAAGCAGGTTGGGAGCGACATGGCGCATGAGCTGACGCCTGCGCAGACCCCCAGCCCGCGCCTGCAGTATCCATTCGGCATTCTTCAGTTCTATCGCGCCACGATACACCGCGCGCGCGCACGCGGGCCAGCCTAATGCCGCCAGAACCAGGAAGGTGATAGCGGCCGAGTTTGCCGGAGAAGTGGTCAACGGCAGCGCTGATCGTACCATCATGAGCAGAAACAGCCACGGCAACGCGAGGAAAACATCGCACACCAGCATGGTGAGCCAGCCCAGCGTTGCGGGAGCGAAGGCTGCAAGGGTGCCGACGCCCGCGGCGGCGGCGGTGGTAATGGCCGAAGCTGCCAGCGCGCCGGCCAGGCTGAGCAGCAGCGCGGCCGACACCCGCACCAGCCGGTCGCGTCCCAGCGCGTCAGTGCCGGCCGGATGGTTCCGCGATGCACCTGCCAGTGGCAGTTCGCGATCCTGACGCGAGTAGCTCGCTCCGGGTGCGGCGACAATCGCCGCAGCCGTCACCACCAGCCCCAGCAGCATCCACGCAGCCACGGAACGGATCTTCATGCCGCCTTCCACTCCGCGGGGCGGTCGGAAACCATGCCTGACAAGGTGACTGCCAGCGCCATGATCATGGTCACGGCCAGCAGCACGGGAAGATCGCGGTTCAGCGCCGCGTTCCATGCCAGTTCACCCAGCCCGGGGACGTTGAAGATCACCTCCACTGGAACTAATGCGCTCAACGCAGTCACCAGGGACAGCCCGGCAAGGGCGGAAAGCTGGCCCACAATCGACGGCAGGACATATGCGATGAGCAGCCTCCACGGCCTGACGCCCTGAGCTCGCGCCTGCAACAGGTGCGGCTCAAGCCACGCCGCGCGCAAAGTGCGATGAAGAAACTTGAAATCGCGCGCCGCCAGCAAAAGCGCCATCACCAGCACCGGGCCTCCGCTATCGGCCAGCAGGCAGATCGTCGCCATGGCTGCTGTCGGCACAGCCAGCAACAGCGTAGCGGGAAACTGCCAGAACAAAGATGGATTGCGGCCGGCACTGGAAAGCAGTGACGCGCAGACCGCCAGCGGCCACGCCAGCAGCAGAGAACGAAGCAGCAGTGCTCCGGTAACGGCCAGTCGCGGTCGAATCAGCTCCCACACGGGAACGCCGAACTGCCGCGACAAGCCGGCGTTTCCCTGCATCCAGCCACCCATCTCATCACGCAGCATCTGCGCCAGCGAGTGGCTTCGTGCTGCTTCTGCGGAGAGCTCAGCGCGCGCCGCTTCGGCATAACGCGCATCCATTTCGCGCGCATCGCTCAGGTAGCCGGGTGCGAAACGCACCAGAATTGTAGAGCTCACCATCACCAGCAGAACGATGGCCAGCGCTCGCCCCAACCACTTCAGCATGGCAAGGAGCCGATTCATCGCTGCGGTACGCCTTCCGGCGGTTGCGAAGCTTGATTCATACTGAGTCCCGCTCCGCAAGATCGGAGACTCAACGCATTCCCGAGAGTCAGCGAGAAGTTGGACTGGATCGCCTCAAAGATGCGCAGATGGTCTTTGGAAAACGCAGCAGGCTTCGACGAATAGACCGTAACCACTCCCATGACGGAGCCTTCTGGATCGAATATAGGTATGGAGAGCGCAGAGCCGTCTGCCGTAAATGAGCTGGACCCGGCAACAAAGTTCAACTCTACCGTAGGATTCCCGTTCACGATGGGCCGCCCGTTCTCCGCGGCCCAACCCGACAGACCTTCTCCAACAGGAATGGGTAGGGGAGAAAACGCCTCGGCAAAGCGGCCATCCACGTATTGCGGCACCAGCCACTCCCCAGCTTTGAGATACACCGCCAAGCAATCGAAGGGAATCAGAAGCTGCAAGTGACTGGATAAAATCGCGCTTGCTTCAAGATTGCTGGGCGAAGCTCTCAGCAACTCGTTCAATGCAGCTATAACTTCGGTCTGTTCGCCGGAACTCGGCGCGCTTTGCTCCTCATATCCGGCTCCAGGTGCCGCACCCCGTTCAATCGACACATCGGTATCCAGCGGCGCCATCTCTTCAATTTGCTGATTCGCCAGCTTCTCCAATTCCGAGTAATGCTGTTCCAGCAAGCTCACAACCGCCGGATCCAACTGGATACCTGCCTTGCTCTTCACCATCGCCATGGCTTCGTCAAGGGGCAAAGCTCGGCGGTAGGGCCGCTGCGACGCCAGAGCATCGAAGAAGTCCACGGCCGTCAGAATGCGGGCTCCGATCGGGATCTCTTCCCCTTTCAGTCCGTCGGGATACCCGCTCCCGTCCCATGCCTCATGATGCGCTCGGACTATCGGCACCACAGGGTAGGGGAATCGGACTCGCTCCAGGATGTCTGCCCCTACCACGGGATGAATCTTCATCTTCTCGAACTCTTCGCGGTTCAGTTTGCCCGGCTTGTTGATGATGTGCTCGGGCACAGCCAGTTTGCCAATGTCATGCAGAAACGATGCCGTCACCAGGGCCCTCATCTGTGCATCATCGAGCCCCATCATCTTCCCCAGCTGCGATACATATACCCGTACCCGCATCAGATGACGGTGGGTATTCTTATCCTTTGCCTCAATGGCCATGGCCAGACCTTCGATGGTGCGAAGATGCAAGGCCTCGGTTTCCTCAATGTGTCGTTCGCGATCCCTGATGATGGCCATCTGCGCGCAGTACGCACGATACACTGTGTAGACCATCGGAATCAGCAGCATCGAGGTCAGCCAGCCGAACAGGATGCCGACGTAGTTGGCCGTTGCGGCCAGAATTGCGCCCACCAGATAGAACGGGAAGTACCACGGAAACTCCTGAACCCACTGCGTGACAACCGGAATTTCAGAATCCCACCCCAGAACCATCGCCAGCGGAATGGTGTTAGCCAGGAAATAGGCTGTCGCGGCGACGCCCAGCGCCGGCGCAACCTCCTGATGCATGAGCTTCAGTCCTAGCGTATAGGTCCAGCAGGCCAAGGCCGTGGCCGTGGTCACATTGGCAACATTGAAGAAGATCTGGACGATGCTAAAGGGCTTGATGACCCGGATCCGGCACTGCACGATCACGCTCGCGACGGCCAGAGCAATAGCCTGCGGCGGAGAGAGTTGTACGATGCCCAGAAAGATAAAGGGGAAGTTGACGCCCATGGTGGCTTCCCGCTTGGGCAGCCCCACCTTCATGCCAGAACTGAGAACAATGGCCAGCAGGTAAACGAAAAAGTGAGCCCAGGCGCGGCCCGTGCTTCCGCGAGCCGCACACAAGCTGACTACGGCTCCGGCTGCCACTACGCACACTAAGCCCTTGACACGTAGTCTCATTTTCCAATCCAGCGTCTCGCCAAACCTGCCATTGGTCTCAGTAGGGAAGCGTATCCGAACGAGACTCCCCACCTTGGAAGAAGTCTCGACCTCAGTTTGAATATTGTCCTACCGCCCGCGAAAGAAAATGCGCCTTTCGTCCTACCCTTGACCCAAAATAGTTATCGCTGAGGGAAGGTCGTTCTCGAGAGGTCAAGGAGAATGCGCGCGTGGTGCTCTTGAAGTTACAGATTCTGAAACAACATTGCGATATGACATTATCTATTTATTTTCATGTATTTATAAGCGCTAGTTCAACGAACTTTTTTGAGGCGATGCGCGTCACAATCTTGAAGGTTGACTTGTTCCAAACGGGCATTTCGGCTCCTCGTGCTTTAACAGCCCTTGAGGAGTGGCACTTTGTAACTAGTTAACTGATCATGCGGAAAGCGAAGCGGAGGTTGCAGAGCAGGGCTCGGCATGAGGCTCAGGATCCCTTCTGAAGTGAGGCGGCCCAGGAGGATGCCGCCTGCTACTTCAGCGGGCAACATTGGGTAAAGGCTGCATTCTCTCGGAGGCGACACCTATGTGACCGACTGCAATGCGTTTGCCAGTTCGACGACTCCAATGGCGTCCGTTCTGTCGTCGAGCGGAAATCGCTCGGTTCCTGGATACACATAGAGTCGTTTCTGCGGATTCAGATCGGCGCAGGCGGAATGGAAGCCGCGCTCGATCTTTGGTGCAGAAGTTTGTTTGACTTCGATGGCTCAGAGTTCTCCGCCGGGAAGCGTGAGACAAATCCCTCCGGGCCCACCAGGATTGCTCTGGCGAACACCACTGACAGCCGGCCTCCTATTGCAACTGGTAATCTCCGTAATCGATGGTGAGTACAGCCCGGCCACCGAAGCGCAGTTTCGAGATACTCTCGTCCTTCTCCGGGAATTGGAAACCATCCTTCTCGACGTAGACGTGATGGATCTCGGTGCTCACGATCCAGAGGGACGGGCTCTGCGCCGGCTGCGCCTCGATCTGCTGAACGGCGAAGTCCCGGGGGTCGACCCAGATTCTGCCTCTATAAAGAAGCTTCTGCACTACCCTCGGCTCGACCTCGAGCACATAGTCGTCGTGTCCGGCTAAGGTTTCACTGCCGAGCAGGGTGAAGTTGTAGATGTCGGGAGTGAGCGCGGTCTGCTGCGGATTCCGGGCGGCCTCTTCTTCCGTGGCGAGCAGCCTCTTGAGGACGCGGTCTAGGAGCAGCTTCGATCCGGATTGAGAGAGCACATGAAAGGTCCGCGTGGACGGAGCCTGGTAGATGTCTTCTACTTCCATGCTTGCTTCCAGCCGATGCGGAAAGCCGGTGTAGACCAGATGATAGCCGCGAACGGTGCGGTAGCCCTTGAGCCGCTGGGCGCGTTCCTGGTTATGGGCGTCGAGTTGCCGGACAATGTCGGCCGCGGTCAGGGGCTGGTTTGGCGGGTTGCCGGGCGGGTTGCCGCTTGCGCTCAGCGGAGACGCGGCAAAGAGCGCGCACGACAGACCAACCAGAAGTCGGCGCAGACCGGCCAGGGGAGATTCCCCAGTTGCTGATTCAGTCCTTCTTCCGCAGTGCTTAGTCTGCGGCAACGAGCGCATACTCACTCTGCTTTTGTTCGGAATTGCGGAGGGAGTCTTCAAGCGCAGCCAGCCGTGCCTCAATCTCATTTTCTTTGTGCTTCCGCTCGATGATGTCTTCGCGATAGCGGCGCAGGAAATAGTCAATGGTCTCGACGCGAATGCGGATGGAACCGGTGGGCTTATTTTCATCGAGATCCTTGAACGAGAAGTACGGCGTGCCTGACTGCTCGATGATACCTTCGATCACACCGTAGATGGGCGCATCGTGGCCGCACTTGAAGCTGGATACTTCAAGCGCGACGAGATTGGGGTGACGGGCCGTGAATTTGGCCGCCCAGATCTTGTGGTTGGTACTGGTGGAGTAGCGGTTCTTCCATACGTCGCTGATGTCGAGGGGGTGGGTGATGAGGCCGGCGCGGACTTCCTCGCCAAACAGGCGCTCCAGCATGTCCTCGTCGGTGGGCAGCGTGCTCTGCGAAAAGACCGGATAGCCGAGCTTCTGGAACTCTTCCATGATTTCGTGATTGAGGCCGGGATCGTGGTGGTAGACGCGCCCCAGCATCACGATGCCGATGCGGTCTTCGCGCTCTAGCTGGTCGAGCGTTTGGCGCGCCTGGCGGCGGATATCGGATTCGTACTCATCCAACGCGCGGAAGCCTGCATTGAGGGCGCGATCATTCTCTTCGCGCGACAGGCCGAGGATGGGCGCCCAGGCCTTGAACATCTGGTCGGCGCAGATCCTTTGATCCTGCAGGTTGAGGATGGGATCGAGGTACACGATTCCATTTTCGCTGAAGAGATCGCTTTCTTTGGTGAACGCAGCTTTAACAGCGTTTGGCGTTGCCGTTACAGTGGGGCAGGCGTTGGAGCCGGTCAGATTCACGAGGTGCGTGTGCAGCACGTCGTACATCGGAAACCAGATGGCGTGGAGCGGCTTTTTGCTGTGCTTCACGGCCAGCAGATTGTAGACGTGGGCGATGCCGATCTTGGATGGATAACAGGGGTCGACGGATCCGCGGCTGGCGCCGGCACGGTAGAGGTCGGGGGTGGTGTAGTCGGAGTAGACGATGTTCTCAGCCTGCATGCCGAGGCTGGCGAAATACGCGTTGAAGAACGGCGCATAAGTATAGGTGTTGAGCAGGCGTGGAATCCCGACGCGGAATTCCTTGCGGCGCTCCATGAGCGCGGCGCGCTCTTTCACGGCTTTCGAAACGAACAGGCCCTTCGTGCTGGGAACGGGGTCGGAGACATTCGCGACTTCACGATGGCGGAAGACATCGCGCGCCGCGATATCGACGAAGTTGGGGTGGGCTGCTTTGATCTTCTCGATGTCGGCCTTGATGCCCTTCATTTCGTCGAGATCTTCGACTGCGCCTTTTTCGCAGGTGGCGATGATGAGGCGCTGCTCGCCCACGCGCAGTGGGACCTTGGTTTTGCGCGGCTGGAATTCGGCTGCCGGCTTGAGCGCTTCGATCGGCTTGGCTGCGCCGGGCGCGGCCAGAATCTGGATCAGGGGCTCGGCTTTGGCTCGGAAAGTCGATTTGGATGTGCCGCAGCCGCAGCCACCGCCGTCCGCGTGATCGTGATCGTGGCCGGTGCTGCAGGAGCCGTGCGGCTCCGGCGGCACGCTGGCCTGGATTTGCTCCAGACTCGGGAGATTCGGATTGGGCAGACTTGCGACCGCAGCCGTTACTTCTTCAGGAGTGGCGGCACGATCTTCGGCTACCGGTTCGGCTACTGGCCCGGCTGCCGACCCGGCTGCCAATACGATGGGCTCGCTCGTGGCCGCAGCCTGGGCCTTGACATCCACATCGATGAAGGTGCGCAGACAGTTGTTCTTGCAGAAGTAGCAGCGCGTCTCTTCGTTGCGGGTGGTGTGGTAACGAATGTTGCGGACCGCATCGATGCCAATGAACGTGGTCTCTTTGCCTTTGCGCCACAGGCGCAGGGCTTCCTGCGCGGCGCCGATGGCGCCGGACTCGCCGCAATGCTCGTGCACAATGATCTCCGGCTCTTTGCCATTGGCGCGGAAGCTGGAGCGAATGAAATCGACTTCGGCCTTGACGACCGCAAGATTGTTTTGCGTGCCACCCTGGAGAACGAAACGCGATCCCAGCGCGGCGAGGTTGGGAATGCTGGCCACGTAGAGGAAGACGTTTTTGGGCAGCACGTCAGCGAGGCCGGCGAGGATCTCTTCCGAGCGCCAGCCCTGGCGCTGGAAGTTGACGATGTCCGACTGCATGAAGACCGCGCAGCCGTAGCCGAAGGAGGGCATGGATTTCGCGGAGAAAGCGATATCGGCGAACTGCTCAACTTTCATGCCGAAGCCCTCGGCCGTCGACTGCAGGAAATAGCCGTTGCCCGCTGAGCATTGCGTGTTGAGTTTGAAATCTTTCACGCGACCGTCTTTGAGGACGATCAGCTTGATGTCCTGGCCGCCCACGTCGATGATGACGTGCGGATCTTCGTAAAACTTGAGCGCCGATTCAGTGTGCGCCACGGTTTCAACCAGCGCCACGTCGGCTTTGAGCACATCGCGGAGAATGTCTTTGGCGTAGCCGGTGGTGCCTACGCCCAGCACATCGAGAGTCGCGCCGCGGGTTTCAACCTGCTCGCGCAACTTCTCGAACATTTCAATGGTGTCCTGGATGGGGTTGCCGTTGGAGAGCTGATAGGCCTTGCACAGCACGGCTCCGGCTTTGTCGAGGAGCACGGCTTTGGTCGATGTTGAGCCGCCGTCCACGCCGACAAATCCTGCGATTGTTTCGCCAACAGTGAAGGTCGCGGGGATGAACTTTTTGGGTTGGAACGCTTTCTTGAACTGATTCAGCTCGCTGTCATCTGCTGCCAATCCCTTGGTGCCCGACGAGGCCTTCTCTTCGGCACGGCCGTAATCGATGTACCACTTAAGCTTCGGGATGCCAAGATAGTGGCCGACCTCCGGCTCGTCTTTGCCGAACTCGATTGAGCCCAGCGCGGCGAAATACTGCGCATTTTGCGGGACCTTGATGAGATCCTCGGGAGTGGCGCCTTCGGGAATCTCGACTTTGCGCTCCTTCCACATGCGCGGAATGTTTACCTGCCAGGCCTCGCGCATGCCGCGGATAAAGCCGTTGGGGCCGCCGAGCAGCAGCACGTGCGGGCGCAGCGTATTGCCGCGTGTGAGCACACTCAGGTTCTGCAGCACGATAGCCTCGAAGAGCGAAGCCATGAGCTCGTGCGGCGGTGTGCCGGTTTTTTGCAGACCGTTGATATCGGTTTCGGCAAAGACGCCGCACTTGCCGGCTACTTTGTGCAGCTTGACGCCGTGGTAGCCCTGGTTGGCCAGTTCGGAGACGGGGATTTTCAGCTTGGCATTGATCTTGTCGATCACCGCGCCGGTGCCGCCGGCGCACTTGTCGTTCATGGAGGGGATTTTTTTCTTGCGGCCGGTTTCTTCGTCGTCTTTGAAGACGATGATCTTGGCGTCCTGCCCACCGAGTTCAATGACCGAATAAACTTCGGGGTGCAGCTTCTCCACGGCCAGCGAGACGGCGTGGACTTCCTGCACGAACTTGGCGCCGAGCATCTCGGCCAGCGTGCCGCCGCCGGAGCCGGTCACGAAGATGCGCGTGTTGGCGGGCGCGATTCCGGTGTCCGCCTCCATGCGCTCCAGGAACTCCAGCACCTTTTCTGGTTGGCGCGTCTCGTGGCGTTGATAGTCCTGCCAGAGAATTGCGTCGGTGGCCGCATCGGTCACCACGGCCTTCACGGTCGTTGAGCCAACATCGAGACCTACCATCAGATTTTGCATCGACAGCTCTCCTCATCGCTGGGATTACGCGTACGGTCAGGCCGTTCTGGCAGCCGTCATGGCAACGCGCGCCCTGCGGCGATACTTGCTGTCTTTGTTCATCAGGTCATTTACATGCAAGGCAAACTGGGCAGCGGTCCCGGCCACGCCTTCGCGGTGCGGAACGTGGTAGAGCGCGTGTTTCATGTGCGGATGCTCTTCGACGTACTCACGCAGGTCATCCATGCGCTTGCCAGTCTTCTGGAGCACGCTTTCAAATTCTCCGCGCGCTTTGGCCTTGGCTTCGGCCAGCGCCATCTGCACGCGGCTGTGCGCGTTCACTTCGCCCTCACCGGAGGTTTCGATGGGAAGAAAGATCATGTCTTTGTACTTGCTCACCACGCGCGATTGCACGGCGTCGGACTGCGTGGACGGCATGCAGCCGAAGGGCTTGAGGGCCAGCACCATGTGGCACAGGTGATTGACCGTGTAGTACACGTTCTTGCCCACCTCCATGTAGCCTTCGCCACCGCGCGCCAGCTGGTGATAGAAGGGATGGGCGAGACGCGAAAGCTCTTTCTGCGGGACGAGGCGATGCACGGTGCCGCCCATGTGGTTGATGGTGCGGTGGTAGAAGTAGGTCCACATGGCGCTGCCTGCAGTCAGGCCCGCGGTTTTCTTGAACATCCCAACGCCATTGACGGCGCGCTTCTTCACCTCGTACCACTTGGGGTCGCGATAGGGAATCTGCGCTTCAAATCGCGCCCGCGCGCCTTCGCGCGCCACGTACATCATGTAGGCGATCCAGGTGGCAATGGGCTCGACCAGCACCTGCGCGCCCTCTTTTTCAAGGAAGGCGAACATGTTGAAGTTGCCGTCGCCCTCGGTGGTCTGCGCCCAGAACTCACCGGTAATCTTGATGACCGGCTTGATGCGCAGACGGTCGACCTCGACCGAATCGATGCTGTCGCGGCAGGCGTGCAGTGCGTCTACATAATCCCGGCCGTAGAGATTGTGCCCAATCTTGCCCAGCGTGCAGCCGATGCCTTCGATCTTCTTGTGCTTCTCGAGGAAAGGCCGCGACCACTTGGGCGCCGCTTCCACAATGTGCCAGCGCTTGCGGTCGCGCAGCGTGTCGGTCAGAGTGGTCACTGCTTCTTGAATCACGCGATCGGTCTCGCCCTTCTTCACTTCGAAGGGGCGAACCTGGTAGGCCAGCTCATTGATCACGTCTCCCAGGTTGAGCGCATTCAGCATGCCCATGCCGAAGTCGACTGAGAACTTGAGTCCCGGCTCGCCGCTGGCCGCCTTGATGCCGTCGGTCTGCTGGAAGAGCAGGACGCGGAAGCCCTCAAAACCCGCATTCTGCAAGGCGAAGCGGTACTCCGCCTCGTACATGCCGAAGCGGCACGGCCCGCAGGAACCGGCGGTGAAGAACACATAGTTGTCGATGATCTCTTTGCGGGTGAGGCCTTCGCGCTCCAGCTTTTGCAGATAGCGCACCAGATTACCCACCGTGAAATAGGTGGGATTGCACTGGCCGTTGTTGCCGAACTCCTTGCCGGCCTGGAAGTCCGCGACCTCGGGCGTGGGAATGTTCTCGCAGTTATAGCCACTGCCGCGAAAGACCGCTTTGATCATGGCCTCGTGCTTCCAGGTGAGGCCGCCGAAGAGAATCGTCACCCGGTCGCGTTCCGCGGCGGTGAATGTGTGCTCCTGCGGTTTCTTGAACTCGCGCATGCGCGCCAGTCCGGCTTCAGCCCGCAGCCGCGCCCGCTCGGCATCGAGTCGGGCCTGGATTTCCATCTCAAAATCTGTCTGGACGACATTCGTGATTCACGGCTTCGCGAGTCGCTGTCGGCATAGGATTCTCCTCGGGGAATAGGGAAGAACGATCGGGTTGACCTCCGCCAGGGAACGCCTACATCTGGCCGTGCATTCCCTGAAATCCGTGTGCGAGTTCCTTGAAAAAGAATTTGATAACGCGCTGGTCGTTGTAGCACCAGCCCAGAATGTGATTGAGCGTGGAGAAGCAGTGGGTCTGGCAGCTCTCCTTCTGGTGGTCGAGCTGTTTGGTTTCGAATTTGTGGCTGCCCACCACGCCCCAGTCGTAGCCGGCCGAGTACATGGGGAAGCAGGGCGCGAGCGAGCCGTCGACACGAATAATCAGCGAGTTTTGGCCGGCGCGGCAGTTCCAGGGGAAGTGCTTGCCCTTCATGAAGTCCACCATCTGCCAGAGCCGGGTGTTGGAGTTCACCATCTTGTAACCGGCGTCCTGTTTTTCGGTGAGCCATTGGATGGTTTCTTCGACAGCCGGCCAGTCGCTTTTGGTGATGTAGGTGACGTTTTCCTGCTTGTGCTTGAAGTGGTCGTCCTGTTCAATCAAGGGCGACTCGTTGATGTGGTAGTCGGTCGCGATGCCGCAGCTATGCGCAATCTCCGTCAACTGCCGCACGTCGTCAAGGTTGTTGCGGCAGATGTTGATGTTGAGAAAGACGCAGTAGCCGTAGTCGTATTGCTTGCGGACCAGGTAGTCGAACTGCTTGCGGATGGGCACCAACGCCTTGGGGAGCCCGAGTTTAAGGTCCACCGCGTCCACGGCGATATTGAACGTTGCCAGGCCGGCATCGGCCAGCTTGTCAATGACATCGGTGCTCAGCAGGCGGGCGTTGGTGGGCAGGTAGATCCAAAAGCCCTTTTGCGCAGCGTAGGAAGTAATGCGATGGATAAAGTCCGGGCGCAGCAACGGCTCGCCGCCCATATAGGCCAGCACCCGGCAGCCGGTGCCGTGCAGCCAATCGATCGATCGTTTGGCCGTATCTTCCGACATGCCTTTGACTTTGTTGTCGAAGGCCCAGCAGTAATGGCAGTCAAGATTGCACTTGAACTCGGTGAAGAGATAGGCGATGAGCGGATGGAAATCGCCCGCGGTCACGCGGGAGTGAAGGAAGGGGAACAACCAGCCCCGCATGGCGCGATAGATCTGGCCGGGTGCCCACTGTCGTTTTTCCGGAGGCTTCCAGTCTTGGCTTTCGTCGACAGGCCCGAGCAGCTCCGGCCGTTGCGGAAAGACCGGGTCAGGGAATTTCTGCGGAATGGCGCTGGGAGCGAGCCCGCGCGCAGCCGGTGCTGCTTTGGTGAGGAGATCGTGGAGCGGAACGTCGAGCCGAAAGTTAGGAACCTGCTCTTGAAGGGATCCTGAATCCATGCGCCATCCCCTTGGAGATGAATTTGGCTCTTTCTCCCAGACATGAGTGGCTTTACTCGGCACGCCCAACGGTGCATTGGAACGGTTCGATTCCCCGCCGCCGCGGTGGGTTGTAAGGGAAACTTGGGATCCCCATGAATTTCCCAGGCAGCGGGACAGTCCCTGGCGGGACAACGCGAATAATTTCATTTCATGAAGGTGAGTTTTACGTTCTTCTTCGAGTCCCTGCCATGACGCCCCGCGGGGCAACCGCACTATATAATCGTCGCGTGGCCGTAACTTGGCCCTGAGCGATTCCCTAAAGAGAGAAACTGCCTTGGCTCGTGAGCTTTATACCGCGCGTCTGGCGCGGAAAGTCTGCATCTCCGAAGCGGCTCAGTGCTACCACCTCGAATTCGAACTCGAGGGACTTGAGCGCTTTCCCTTTGCCGCCGGCCAGTTTGTTTCGGCTGTAGCCCACGACAAAAACGGCAAGCAGCAGACCCGCGCCTACTCCATCGCATCGGCCGCCAGCGCCAACCGCTTCGACCTGTGCGTGAACCGCGTTGAGAACGGCTTTTTCTCCAACCATCTTGCCGATTTGCCCGACCTGCCCGTAGGCGGCACCATCCAGATTCACGGACCGCATGGGCATTTCGTTCTGCAGCAACCAGTTACCGATTCCATTTATGTCGCGACGGGAACCGGCATTGCTCCCATGCGCGCCTTCGCGCAGTCGCTCTTCCCGGAGAACGGTCCAAATTCCGGTGAGGACCGAAGCAATGGCAAGGAGATCTGGCTCATCTACGGCACCCGCTACGAAACCGACCTGTATTACCAGGATGAGTTCGAAGCGCTTGCGGCGCGCCATCCCAACTTCCACTACCTGGCGACCTTGAGCCGCGCCCAGGATGCCTGGACCGGCCTGCGCGGCTACGTGCAGGACCACATGGCGCGGATTGTGGAAGAGCGTGCCGCGCGGCTCGGCCTGCCGCTCCCGCAACCACCCGTCGATCCGGCCACTCCGTCCGCCGAGTTGGGGTTCGACATCTACGCCTATATCTGCGGGCTGAACAACATGGTCGCCGGCGTGCGCGATAAGCTCTCCAGCTACGGCTGGCACAAGAAGCAGATTGTGTTTGAGCGGTACGACTAGACCAGGAAGAAGCTATCAGCGCCTTCCCCGTTCGCGACAATTCTCATCGGAAGATAGATTTCCGCTCTGGTTCCGAGATCCACGTAGTGATCCATCACGCCAAATGCATTGTGGTTGGAAAAGCGTATCCTGATCGGGCTCTCGGGACCCTCGGTCTTCCACCATTCCGCCTCATCTCTCTCCAAGCGAGACTGACTCGGGCCAGATGCAGGCGCGTGTGATTCCAATAAAAAGCCCGGAGCGGCATAAGCGGCCGCTCCGGGCTTGTCCTCAGCACAATCAGAATGAATAGGAAAGTGTGCCGTAGATGGAGCGTGGAGCTCCGGGGTAGGCGTTGATGTAGCCATTGGGAGGACTATTGGGATTCGGCGCCAGCGACGCAAAGTAGCTGCCGCTGGAGATGTACTCGTATTCGTTGTACTCCGTATTGGCGATGTTCAGCATGTCGACCTTGAGATTGATCGACTGCCTTTCGAGCCACGGCAGGCTGATGGGAGCGTTGAAGGAAAGATTCGCTGTCGTGTAGGACGGCATGGTCGTATTGGTGGGGCCGGCGATCCCGCTATTCAAGATGCCGTTGTTCGACCAGATGTATTGCGTCCCAGTCGACTCCAACCAGAAACGCGGCTCCAGGATGGTGCGGTCGTGGTGCTGGATTCCGTAATAGAGCCCCGTATTCAGGGTGATTTTCGGAACATAGGATACGGGGATGTTGCTATAGGAGACGCAGGTGAGTCCCTGCGAGGCGCACTCGGCCAGGCTCGGACCTCCCTGGATATAGGTCGAAAAGTTCGTAGCCTCTGCAGCGAAATTGAAGAAAAAGTGAATGTTGCTGCGCGGATCGGCGTCGAAGAAGGCGTCAACGCCGTGGTAGGTGGAGTTTCCGCCGCCCGATTCTTCATCACCGCTGGCGGTTTCGAAGTCGATCTCCTGGTTGGAGTAACTGTTGTGGAAGTAATTCACCCCGGCGATGAAGTTCCGGAGTCCCGGCGCGTTGATGAAGTGGATCTTGCCGCCGAATTGAGCATAGGCGCCCTTCGCCAGCGTGTAGTATTTCGGATTGACGGCCTGGAACTGACCGCCGCCGCCACCGAGCGCGGGGCTGCGGTAGATGGTGTCGTAGCCGCCGTAGATCGTGAGCCACTGCCTGGGCGTCACGGATGCGTCGATGCCCGGTTCAACGCCCGAGCGGCTCTCATGCCCGCCGCAGAGAGAGCCCTGGTCGGTTGCGTTTGGCGTACCGAAGACGTCATAGTACGGATCACTCGTAGCGCCATTGATATCCGAGTACAGCGAGCAGTGGCTGGACGAGATCACGCCGGGGGCGAAGGTAAAGTCGCGCTGGGCCTGGTCGCTATAGCTGGTGGAAAACCCATCCACGCGCACGCTGGGAACGACGTGAATCTGCGGAATGGGGTGGATGTCGTCCTGGGCGAAGAAGGTCACGTTGTCCTGCTCAAAGTAGCCGGAGCGGAACTTCGCTCCGATGTTGACGATCTGCTGGGCGCCGCTGCCACCATCGGCGGGATTGAAGAAGAGGTTATGCGCGTTGTAGACCTCATGAATGAGGTAGCCGCCGAACTTGACCGTGTTGTAAGGCAGAACCTGGGTAAACCCGATCTGGTCACCAAACATGTTGCTGTGCGGGTTGTTCCACTCGTCCACCTGGGGGCCCAGGCTAAGAGCGTCTTCGTCGCGCCGGTGAAAACGGCGAATGTGGGTGTACCAGGCCGAGTTCTCGAAGGTGGACGAATGGGTCAAAAAGATTCTCTGACGCGCATAGGCCATGAACGCTTCGTTGGTGTCGTACTTGTTGTAGTCAGCGTAGGGCAGCGAGCTATAGAAGCCGCTTGAGGCCTGGCTGTAGTCCGTATTGGTGCCCGGTTCCAGCAGGCCCACGTTGGTGGTGGGAATGACCTGAGCGCGATAGCCGCCGCCCTTCGCGTAGAGGACGCCGAAGGCAAAGCTTCCCGCCGAGAAGGTCTTGACGGTCTTGCCGAACACCGAGCCGTTCTTGGAGGGGTCGCCGAAACCGTCAGGAGCCGGGCGGTAATCGTCGCCGCGACCCATGCCGCCGCCCAGCACCGTGGACCATCCCTTGAAGCTACCGGTATTGCCCACAAAAGCGAAGTTCTGCTGGCCCCATGGGCCGTCTGTGACGGCAGCGCTCAGATGCCGGTCCACGGTCGGCTGAATGGGAGTGAACTCCACGCGGCCGCCTTCGTCGGTGTACCAGCGATCCGCCGCCTCGCCTGGCCCGTAGGTTACCTGCACGTCCTGAATCATCAGACTCTGCGGCATGGTGGCCGATTGCCACAAACCGGTCGCCGGGTCAGCCACCGGAATCCCGTCATAGGTGATGCCCAGCGAGCCCGGCGCCGTGAAACTGGTCGCCTCGCCCGCCCAGCCCTGCTGGATTCCGTTCAAGAGGACCGTATATTTCGTTGCGCCAGTCTCGCCGTAGCCGACCACATTTGCGCCCGGCGCGGATTGAAGCATCTGCGAACCGCCGGCCAGCGGGCCGGCCGCGTCCAACTGCTTGCGGTCGAGCACGCGCACCGTCTCCGGCGTCAGCATTACGTCCTCGCGCGTCGGTATGGGCTTGGCTTCGGGATCAACCGTCCCGCGGACGACGACGCTATCTGACAATGCCGCCACATTCAGCGTGACATTCACAGTGGTCGACGCAGACTGTTTCGACAGCGTCACGTGCCGGGTGAACGACTCGAATCCGGACTTTTCGATGCTGACAACCTGCGGATCGGTTGACACATTTTCGAACTCAAATGTGCCGTCTGCGCCGGTGATTGTGTGGCTAGCCGTATTCGTTGTCAAATCGGTCAGGGTGACAGCCGCGTTGGGAATGACGGCTCCGGCCTTGTCCATCACCTTGCCTCTGACTGCGGTTACGCTTTGGGCGCGGGCAACATGACATACCACGAATAACAATCCAAGAATGAAAACACAAACCAATTTTGGAACTCGCTTCATATGGACCTCCTATACAAACAGGCTTGTCAAACGCGTGAATTCGAGAATGGGTACCGGTGACGTTGGCAATCGAACGCAAGGCTACCGGGCCCAGGTTGAGGGTCAATTAGTCTTTCTGAGTTTTGAGGCCGGATGGAAGAAACAGCGCTCCGCATTTTGTGAGCAACGGCCTTAGGAAAGGCCGCGACTCAACGATGCAGCGCGACGCTCCGCTTGCTACGCTTTCGCGCAGCAAGAATATCTACCGCCAATACAGCGGATCGAAGTTTCTCAGGCTTTGCTGGGGAGAGACGGCTTAGGAAAGAGGTGGGGGACGGAGAAAGAATCGCGTGCGAGGACGGTAGAAGGATGAAGTGACAACCCGCGAAACGAGCAGAAACGACTCGTCATCGCGCGTTGGATTGCCATCGCATCCCGCAACAAGAACGCGGCCGCTTGCATTCCTGGCCTGAACTTTTCCGGCGACAGATGCCAGACCGTCAGATGTCAGGGCGCTCCGCCCCGTAGAGGGTCGTTCTGCATCCGAAAGGAGTTTCGCGGGAGGATCAGGGCTTGTCTGGAAGAGGTGATAGTAGAGCGAGGTCTTGTACTGCAGTCCCCAGCCGATCAGCGCCAGCAGAATGGAAAATGTGCCGACCGGCAAACTGACCCGACGCGCTGATCTGGAGGAAAACATCGGCCGGTGAAAGACCTCGGGAAGATGGGAAAGCTTCTGATGCCATTCAATACTCCGATTGCAAATATAAGTTCAACGTGAAGTTAAAGCAGAATGAATCTCTGGGGAGCTTTTCGCACATCTTCCACTCGTCCCGAATCCACTGTTTGTGGAACGTCCCCTTTTCGGGTTCAGGGGGGCAAATTAACATCAATGAATATTGCGAACGGGGAATATTGCGAACGGGCGATCAGCCGGGTTTTGGGTCAGCGCATCTCTGTAGAGAACCGCGAGGGGCAACTATGGATCTCCCAACGAGCAAACCGCAAAAGGCAAGTCTGGCAGATCACCTGGCCGCTGAACGGACTTTTCTCGCGTGGATTCGCACTGGCCTGGCTTTGATGGGCTTCGGTTTTGTGGTGGCGCGATTCGGGTTGTTTCTGCAGCAGCTTCAGGTACTGCGCCGAGGCCAGACCGCAGAACCAGTTGGATGGTCGCTGTGGTTCGGGACCGCGCTGATTGCCGTGGGAGTGATTGTGAATGCATTCGCCGGATGGCGCCACCTGCGGCTGGTGCACGAGTTGGACAGCGGCACGACCGATTTCTCCCGCGCTTCGCGGCAGGCGGTGGCGGTCGCGGTTTTTTTGGCGCTAGTGGGCATCGCCATGGCGATCTACCTGGTCTCAGTGCGAAGCTAGGCGCAATCTCAGGCTGAATTCGACAGGGAGGCATCAGTGATGGTCGGTCATGATGATCTGGCCACTCAGAATATTCCTTCCGAGACTGGCGAATATTGTCCCAAACCGGAAACTGGATATTGGCCATCAATACACCCCCTAGCGGTCCAGATCCGGAGCGGTTATGTGCTCCTTCAACCACATCAACAGGACCTAAGCTCGCGAAAATCTGAAGCGACGCCGAAATCATCCTAATCAGGAAGAGGCGCATTATGAGCACCGCTACTATTGGCAGCGAGCTGGAGATCGGTCGCGTCATCCGCCAACGCGAGCCGCTCAATCTCGAGTATCCGTTCGAGCAACTTGATGAATTCCTCACGCCCAACGACCTTTTCTACATTCGATGTCACTTCAAGATTCCGGTGCTGGATGGTCACGGCTACATGCTCTCGATCAACGGAGCCGTAGAAAGGCCTTTGCAGATCAGCTATGAGGAGTTGCTGGCCATGCCGAGTGTCACCAAGCCAGCAACTCTAGAATGTGCCGGTAACGGACGTGTCTTCATGGTTCCACAGGTCAGGGGAGCACAGTGGCAGCTTGGCGCAGTCAGTACCGCCCAGTGGACCGGTGTGCCGCTGAACGCATTGTTGGAGCAAGCAGGAGTCGATCCAAATGCTGTCGAAATCCTGTTTGAAGGCAGCGATACAGGCACTCCGCAGGAGGAGCCCATTCCGCCCGGCGAAATTCGGTATGCCCGCAGCCTGGACATTGTGAAGGCGAAGGACGTCGTCATCGCCTACAAAATGAACGGGGAGGAGCTTCCCCGCGACCACGGCTTTCCAGTGCGCGCCATCGTCCCGGGGCACTTCGCTATGGCATCAGTGAAATGGCTCACTGGAATTCGGATTCTCACTGAACCCTTCACGGGATACTGGCAAACCTCTGATTATGGCTATTGGGAGTTCGACGAGAACAACAACCCGGTGCGCCGCGCCCTTGGGAAAATGGCGTTGAAATCCGCCATCGCGCGGCCCTGGACGCGTGAGCTCATTCCCGCCGGGGCGACCTATCGCGTCTTTGGTGCAGCGTGGGGTGGCGAAACCTTCGTTGAAAAGGTCGAGCTCTCAGCGGACGACGGCAAAACATGGAATTCCGTCACCTGGATCGACGAGGCGCAGCCTTTCGTGTGGCGGCGCTGGAAGTTTGACTGGAAAGTACCTACTGAGAAGGGGACCTATATTCTGAAATCCAGGGCGATTGACGGCCAGGGATATGTCCAGGCCGATCATCACGACCAGCGCTTTGGCACCTACGTCATTGACCATACGTTGGGAATTGAGGTGGTTGTTCGATGATGATTGAGAACTTTGGCGCTCGGCAATGTCCTCTTCGAACGCCACGCCAGCTCGGCTAATGGCGCGGGTAGATCCGTGAGGTTTATTGCGCTTGCGCCGCAGTGATTTAGGCGAGCGGCAGTGTACCGATGGCCGCCTGCCATCACCGCATCTCTTCGCGGATCGCAGCTTTCGCTGACGCGCGGAGCCGAACTCCAAAAGAACCGCGTCAGATTGCGCGGTCAAGCTTGACGATGTCCCGGGCCTTCGAGCGGGATGGTTGCTCCCGCTCAGGCCTCCGGGCTCTGATGAATACACCACAGCGCCTTTCTGTCCGGCTGAACATTCGGGCCTTGGCGTCACGCCCAGTCAAAGCGACCTTCAGCAACCGTGCATCCCTGTTGCCCGCGTTCCACTCCAACCTCAATGTTAATAAACAGTGAATAGGCGGTGAATACGCGATGAATGCCCGGTAAGCTCTCCCGATCCCCAATTCTCGATCCCCGATTCCTATTCAAGGAGGTTGCTATGAAACTCGCATGGCTGCTGGCCGGCGCGCTGGCATTGCCGGTCTCTCTCACTGGGCAGGCTGCACTGCCGGCGGGGACGCTGCTTCCGGTCAGTCTCAACCACGGCCTTAACGCCGCGAAGCTCCACCCCGACCAGATGGTTCGCGCGCGGGTGATGCAGTCGGTGCCGGGCACGAGCGTGCACCGCGGAGCCCACGTTGTGGGCCACGTGATTTCGGTAAACACGACCGAGAATGGCGGATCGCGGATCGCGATCCGCTTTGATGCTGTCGAAACTCACGGCCAGCGGATTCCGATTCGCGCCAACCTGCGCGCCGTGGCCTCGCCGCTCGAGGCGATGGAAGCGCAAATGCCCGAGGAGATGTCGTCAGAAGGCCTCACACCCGAGACTTGGACCACGCAGCAGGTCGGCGGCGACCAGGTCTATCGCGGCGGCGGCCCTGTGGCGGAGGGCGAGACGACGGTCGGCAAGCCGGTGGCTTACGGCGTCCTGGCCACCCCGCGCTCCGCGCCCGGACAGTCCTGCCGCGGCGTCGTGGACCAAAATGACCGCCCCCAGGCGTTCTGGCTGTTTTCAGTCTCCGCATGTGGCGTTTACGGCCTCTCCAAAGTCAGCGTCGAGGACGCCGGCCGCAACAACGGCGGCACCATCGTGTTGGCCGCGAGCAGCGACAAACTGAACCTGGGAGGAGGCAGTGGCCTGCTGCTGCGCGTGGAGGAAAGTGGGCACTAGGAAAGAGTCGCGAACGGTGAACGGTGAAGAGCTGCCGGTCTCGCTAGGCATCTCCATAAATTTGTGGGTGTGGGCAGTTTTTTCCCCACAAAAGTAATACCGCCCTGATTCTTCAGGGCGGTACGGGAAAACTTTACAAAAGTGATCGCAGGTACAGGTCAAAAAGGAATATCTTCGTCGGAGATTTCGGCGGTCTGCGCGTAATCGTCGTTGCCGGCCGGTGGACGCTGATCCATGCTCGACGCGGGTGAGCTGCTGCCCCGGCTATAACCCCCTGAGCCTTCTTCGCGCCCCGAGAGCAGAGACAGATCGTTCACGATGATCTCGGTGCGATAGCGCTTGGCGCCGGTTTCCTTGTCGTCCCAGCTGCGGGTCTGGATCTTGCCCTCAATGAAAAGCTTGGTGCCTTTCTTCACGTAGTCTCGAATGATCTCCGCAGTGCGGCCGAAGGCGACCAGGTTGTGCCACTCGGTGCGGTCCTGCCAATTGCCCTGGGCATCTTTCTGGCGGTCGCTGGTGGCAAGTGTGAAGTTGGCCACCAGCATGCCGCCGGGTGTGGAACGGGTCTCGGGGTCCTTGCCCGTGTTGCCCAACAGGATAACCTTATTAACGCTCTTCGCCATATCATCCTTTGTCCGCTGCTAATTCTTGCTGTCACTGCAATTACTGGCTGTCACGATCGTGCACCCCCATGCTAATTCTGGCTGTCACAAATTGCGACGCGAGGGGATTTTCCAACCCGGCCAGTGACCTGAGCGGACACTCCTTTCCTTGTATTCCTTGCGGTCTCCGAAAGTATAAATGATCTACCGATCTGAAGTCGGCGTACCAAACCGAGGACTGCCCGACGAGGCGCTTTGGGACCTTCGTCGCAAGCGTGTTGCTTTCTGCGGATTCTGGCTCGCAGGTGCGGGGTGGTCAGGGCCGAGTGGCCTGGTACTGCACCTAAAATGAGTCATTGGCGCTGATCTCGAAAGCGCCGTGGGCCAAGCTCAAAGGCATCTCGATAAGTGCCTCCGCGATTGTCACGCACTGTGTTCGAGCTACTGAAACATCAACAGAAAACCATCATCGATTATCCGGCACGAACCAGTTTCTGCCGGCTGATGGAGAGCCCGTCTCGGCGGCGCAAATTGCGGAGCTAGACTAAAGCGGCATGCCCAGCTGCGCAGCCACAATCTTCTCAGCCGCCTCCACAACCTCTTCCAGCGTCATGTGCGTGGAGTCGAGAAGGACCGCATCGGACGCAGGCTTGAGCGGGGAATCGGCGCGGTTGCGGTCGCGCTCGTCGCGCAGGTGTAGCTCGCGCAGTACCTCTTCGGGCTGGACAGATTGCACATGGGCGGGGTTCGCGCCCAACTGATCGAAGCGGCGCATTCCGCGCACTTCGGGTGCCGCGTCGAGAAAGATTTTCACGTCGGCATGGGGAAATACGACGGTGCCAATGTCGCGGCCTTCCATCACCACGCCGCCCTGAGCGCCCAACTCCTGCTGCAGTCGAACCATCCAGGCGCGAATGGCGGGAAAGACGCTGACGCGCGACGCGGCATCGGTGACCGTCTGGCTGCGAACGAGGCGGGTGACGTCTTCGCCATCGAGCAGAACGCGGTTCTCCTGGTCTCCCGGTTCGAGGCGGATATCCGTGGAGGCCGCCAGCGCCTCCATTCCGCTGCTGTCGTCCAGGGATAGGCCGGCGCGAAGCGCTTTCAGAGCGAAGGCGCGGTACATGGCGCCGGTTTCAAGGTTAAGCAGGCCGAAATGCCGGGCCAGGTGGCGGGCCACCGTGCTTTTGCCCGCGCCTGCCGGTCCGTCGATGGTAACAATGGCCTTGCGTGCTGACTGACTGGGGCTGTTTTCCTCGGTCATCCGCGCTTCTTGGCCCTTTGTGCGCTGAAGCCGAAGCGCTTGGCGCCGCCGGATTTTGCGCCGGCTGTCACCGGCCGCTGGCGGCTGCGCGATGTCGCGCCCGCCTTGACCGGGCGGGCCGCAGGCGTGGCCTTCATGCTGCGCGCAGCAGAGTCGGTTGCCGGACGGCCGTTGCCGTGCGACGACGCGGAGTGCGTGCCGCTGTGGCGGCTGGTGCTGTGATTGCTGTTGCCATGCGCGCCGTTGCCATTGCGGCTGGAGTGCTTGGCCGCACCGGCGTGCTTGGCTGCATTCGAGGCCCACCGCGGGCCACGCGCTTCGCTTGAAGCGTGGCGTGCGCTGCGGCCATTCGAGGTGCGGCTGCTGGGGCTCTGGGTCGGCTTGCGGTCGCGCGCCTGCACTGCAGGACGGCTGAAGTGCGGCCGGGCTGCAACTGGCTTGGGAGCCGGAGCGGCTTTGCGGGGCGCGGACGCGTGCTGCTCCTCAGTTGCTTCCACCGGTTTGTGCACGCCATTTGGGGCATGCGCGGGGGGCGCGGCCATGGAGATCGCCGGCGGCATAGGCTGCTCGTCATGCTCATACGCATGCAGGAAGTAGCTGGAAGCCGGCATGGACGAGCTGGCGTAAATGGTGGGCGCCGGGGTGAACTCCGGCAGGGTTCCGGCCACGTAGAAATGCGGCGCATGGCCCAGCGAAAGCGTGTGCACCTGGCGCGTGGCCACCAGCCCGCGCAGCACTTCGCGCACCTTGCTGCGCGCAGTCAGCGGGGACAGGAATAGCTCCACGTCTTCCATGCTGGCAGCGATAACGGCCTGCAGGTAGATGGAGGCGAGGACCGAGATTGCCGTCACCTGCGAGGTGGAGGCGCCTTCGGCGATCGCTTTCTGGTAGCGGTTACGCAGCAGTTGCCACCGCGGCGCCTTGCCCACAGCCTCGATGACGGGAATAATGCGCAGTTGTTGCCAGAGCTCCGTGATGGCCCGCAATACGGCGGACTCGCTCACTTCCCGGCCCAGCGTGTGCTTGAGCTGCGGGATGCTGGTTTCGCCGGCCTCGAGCAGCTTGTAGGCTTGAATGGCCAGTGGTGAAACCTGTCTGGAACCAGTCAGTTGCGGGCTGCGACGCCAGTCGCGGTCGCCGCGCAGGGCGTAGACATACGGCAGGACCCAGGCAGCCACCACGAAGTCCGGCTGCTCCCCTGGCTGGCCGAGAAGGTTGAGCCGCACGGCAACATCGGCCTTTTCCAACCGCACCAGCAAATCTTCTGCCAAGGCAATCTGTTTCGCATCGGGGGTGGCGCTGCGCTGCCCGGCCACCGCCTCAACAAACGAAGGCGCGAGTGCCGGAGCTTGCTGGCGGCGCGGCAGAAAGAGGCATAAGCCCGTTTCTTCCAACCAAGTGCGGGCATCCTCAAAGGTAAGTGCCCCAGATCCGTTCAGGCGCATCCTCTCGGCGCGCGATGCTTCCAACTGTTCCGCTGTCAAAGAAAAACCCTCGCTTCCAAGCTGGCTTTCGGGGAAAAAACCAGAGGTAACTGTATCCAGTTTAATCCTGTTTAAGCTTCAGCGCATCTCCTGGTAAGCACTAGAAACACAAAGAGTTCCGAGTGACTGCCAGAAGGTCAGTGCATAGGGGGCGGTGCAAATCCCGCTTTTTTAGACTATCGACCGAGGCAATTGGGTATGCCGTCAGTCGATCTCGACTTGATGGAAGGCCTCTCAGATTCGATGGAAGGCACGCAGAATCTCCTTCCAGGAATAGAGCAATGCGATGGGACGCCCATGCGGACAACTGGTGGGATGACTAGTCCTCGCAAGTTCCAACAATAGCCATTCCATTCGTGCCGGGTCAAGAGGCATGTTGACTTTGATGGCCGAGTGGCAGGCGATGGAAGCCGCGATGCGCGTGCGCAATGCCGTAAGGTCTTCTTTTCGGGTGGGTTGCTCGTCGACGGCTGCGGATTGCTCAATTACCTCGGCCAGCATCTTTTCCAGGGCCGGACCCTGCAGGCCGACCGGGGCAGCCTTTACGGCCAGGGTTTGCGGTCCGAAGGGCTCGACTTCGAAGCCATTCTGCTCCAGTTCCTCGGCGATACGGGCAAAGACCACCATCTGCTCGGGCTTGAGCTCGACGAGCATGGGCATCAACAGCCGTTGCCGCTGCGCCTGCTCCACCTGGCGCTCGCGCAGGATCTTTTCGAAGAGCACGCGCTCATGGGCCACATGCTGGTCGATGATCCACAGGCCTTCTTCGCTGGTGGCCAGGATGAACGACTCGCGGAGCTGGCCGAGCGGCTTGAGCGAGCCGAGCCGGTTGAGGTTGACATTGGCCTGCTCCGCTTCTACGAGTGCTGCGGCCGCAGCACTCACCAGTTCTTCGCTGCCGTTGCCGGAAAAACCTCCGGGGTCGGGACTGCAACCGTTGACCCCGGAAGCGGGAGTGAAGAGGGCGGCCGCGGCCTGGCCCCAGGCTTCGCGGTCGAAGGTGCGTGGATCGAAGACGGCGCCGTCACTCGGGGCGGCGGAAGCGCCGGCCTGAAAGGGGAGGCGACCGGGCACTGGCGAGGGCATGCGCGGGGTGAGATGAAAAGACTCAGCGCCGTCGCGGGTAAGAGGATCGGAGTCTGGCAGAGGCAGCACTTCACCCGGAGCGCCGGGGAGCGGCGATGTGGCCGGCGGCATGAGCGACGGGCTGGCCGTGGGCTGCGAATCGAGCGCGGCCAGGAATCCGGCGGCCGGACGCGACTGGATGAGCGCAGTCCGCACGCTGTCGCGCACAAAGTCGTGGATGAGCGATTGCTGGCGGAAACGCACTTCGGTCTTGGCCGGATGGACGTTCACGTCGACCTCTTCCGGCGGCATTTCCAGAAACAGCAGCACCACCGGGAAGCTGGTGGGCGGGATCACGTTGCGGTAGGCCTCAGTGATGGCGTGGAGCAGCAGCCGGTCGCGGATGAGGCGCTTGTTCACGAAAATGTAGATGGAGTTGCGATTCAGCTTCTGCAACTCGGGTTTGGAGTAGAAGCCGGAGAGGCGCAGTGTGCCGGGGTCGCGCGGTTTCTCGTCCGGGTCCTTTTTCCATGGCGGCGGCTCGGGCAAACCGGCATGCTGCAGCGGTGCTTCAGCGGCCACGGGGAGCAGTTGGGCCAGCGTCTCTTTGCCGAAGATCTGATAGATGCGCTCGGCAGTGCGCGCCACCGGCGGCGCAGACAGGATAGTGTGCGTGGCCGACAACAGTTCGAAGTGCATCTCCGGATGCACCAGGGCGTAATGGGTGACCAGCGCCGTGACGTGCGCGAGCTCGGTCGATTCGGCGCGGAGAAATTTACGACGCGCCGGTGTGTTGAAGAAGAGATCGGCGACAGTGATCGTGGTTCCGCGCGGCAGGACGGCATCGTCGACGTGATGAATCTTGCCGCCCGCGATTTCGAGACGCGTTCCGGGCTCGGCTGCCTCGCCTGTTGAGGTCTCCAGGGTGACGCGCGCCACCGAGGCGATCGAGGGCAGCGCCTCGCCGCGAAAGCCGAGTGTGGCAATCGAAAGCAGATCGTCGGCAGTCCTGAGCTTCGACGTGGCATGGCGTTCAAAGGCAAGAAGAGCATCGTCGCGGCTCATGCCGTGGCCGTCGTCGGCGATTCGGATGAGCCGGCGTCCGCCCGCTTCCACTTCCACGCGGATGCGCGATGCACCGGCGTCGAGGGCGTTTTCGAGCAACTCCTTGACGACGGAGGCGGGACGATCCACCACCTCACCAGCGGCAATCTGGTTAGCCACCTGGTCTGAAAGTATCCGGATGCGGCCCATAAGAAATTAGGGTAACTCAGGAACCGGGGCAACGTGCCGCGAGCTTGAACCTCGCCTCCCTCGACGATGGCAAGGAAATGAATTCAAAGTCAATACCGCGCTCGGGGCATAACTATAGATTTCAAAACAGGTTACTCTAGGGTCACTCATCACATTTTCCAATAGGCAGAATCCCTGCAAGCGGTCTCGCCTGAAATGCGCGAGTTCGTGGAGTTGTGTCTGAAGGATGGTAGTACTTTGAAGTACATTGCCTTGGCCAGACCCCTGCCTTCCGGGCAGGGGTCTATCTCGCATCGTGTATTCTCTGCGGATCGCAATTCAGGCTCGATGATCCGCTTGCGGCCCATGCCATTGCTCGTTTGGCTGGCTGAATTCATTCTTCCGACGCTCGTTTTGGGCGTCTGCGCACTCTGTCTCGGCTGCGGCGCCACGAAAGCCCAGGCTGCCGGCCAATCTACAACCGGCTCTACAACCGGCGCATCGCTACCGCCGGTGCAGGCTTACCAGGCCGACACGTTCGTTGACTCCATCGGCGTGGTTACCCACCTGACCTATACCAACACTCCGTATTACACCGCCTGGCCGCAGGTATTCAATGACCTGCAATCCCTCGGCGTGCGGCACATCCGCGACGGTTATTACGACTGGGCCGCGGGTTCGCCGTTTTATGGCGAGCATCAGCTCCTGGCCTCGGCGGGAATCCATACCGACTACGTGGTTCCGTTCAGCAACACGACCACCCCGGAGGAGATCGAGCAAACCGCCGGCCAGGTAGGAGACATGGAATCGCTGGAAATGCCCAATGAGTGCGACCTGGCCGGCAGCTGCGGAACTACGGTGGCCGCCAGCCTGGATAATCTACTCGGCTTCGTGCCCACCGTCGATGCGGCCGCAAACTCGCTCGGCATCCCCGCGCTGGGGCCTGCGTTCACCCAGGTCAGCACCTATACCGCGGTGGGCAACCTGGCGCCCACGATGACTGACAACAACCTGCATGTCTACTTTGGCGGCCGCAATCCCGGCAGTAACGGGTGGGGCGCGCCCGATGCCCAGGGGAACGAGTACGGAAGCATCCCTTTCTGGCTCGACCAGGCCAATCTCGACGCCCCGGAAATGCCCTCGGTGGTTACAGAGACCGGTTACCTGACCTATTCCACACCCCAGCCCTACACGATTCCCGCCAGCGTCGAAGCCTCGTACATTCCGCGCACGCTGCTGCTGATGTACATGGCCGGCGTCAAGCGGACTTACGTCTATGAGCTACTCGATGAGATCTCCTCGCCCGGCTTTGGACTCATCGACGGCAACCTGAATCCCCGGCCGGCGTATCTCGCCATCCAAAACCTGATTGCCAATCTCTGGGATGAGGGCCCGAGCTTTACGCCGGGACAGTTGCCGTACTCGGTTACGGGCGGCGACTCCACCCTTCAACAGGTGCTGTTCCAGAAACGCGACGGCAGTTTTTGGCTGCTGCTGTGGTTGGAGCAAAGCAGTTACGACACCGTGAACTGTGTGCCGACCCCGGTCACCCCGCAGTCCGTAACCCTCACGCTCGGCGGCAACTACGTGGTTCCCAACATCGGGAGCTTCGACGACACTGGAAATCTCACCTGGACCAGCCCGACGGCCAGCTCGGTAGTGCCCCTCACGGTGTCGGACCAGATCATGATCGTGAAAATCCTTCCACAGTAAGCGTGGACCGGTCTGCATCTCCGGCGGAGGTGCAATCAACTCTGATGTGCTGCTTGCTTGTTTCAAAAAGAGGCCCGTCTGATCCAGCTTGATCAGACGGGCCTCTTTGCGTGGCATCGAAATTGGGCGCAGGACGCAGGCAACCTGCAGGGCTTGGTAGGTCCAATCGTCCCGCATCCAAAATGGCAGGAGAAAATTCCATGGCTGACTCCATTCGAGATCGAATCAATGACTATCTTGACGACGCCATCGCGGCAGAGCGCAACTTCGAGCACGCCCTCCATGCGTTTGGAAATGCGGGCGTGCAGGAACCGGTGCGAGCGCTGCTGGCCTCGGCGGGAGATAAGGCGCGCACGCAGCACCAGCGCCTCACAGCGCTGCTGGAGCAGCGTGGGGGATCCCCCTCCGCGGCCAAATCCGCGCTTGCGCACATGCTGGCCTTCAGCGCCTTGACGGCGCAGGCCAGCCACGAGCCCGCAGAGAAGAACACCCAGCACCTGGTCGTGACCTATGGGGCCGCGGCTGCGGAACGCGGCCTGTACGAAGCGCTCGCGGAAGCTGCGACCGAGGCCGGCGACACCGCAGTCGCCACGCTGGCGCGGCAGTTGCAATCGGAAGAAATGGACGGCGCCAGGCAGGTATGGACACTGCTTCGACCCAGCGGCCGCAACGCATTCCGCGAGCTATTGGGAACCCGGCGCGCGCCAATCGATATTCTCAAGTCCTACCTTGAAGACATCATCGCCGCCGAGAAAGCCTTTGAAGCGCAATTGACCGGTTTCTCAAAGGAAGGCGATGCCCCCACGGCCCAGCAGGCGTTTGCCCAGCACGCGCGCGAAACAAACACGCAACACGGACGGCTCACGGCCCGGCTGGAATCCCTGGGCGGAGGTCCATCCACGACTAAAAGCGTGCTGGCACACGTGTTTGGCGTGGCTCCGAAAGCGGCTCAGTTGGGCCACGACGCGGACGAGCGCACGGTCCAGAACCTGATCATGGCCTATTCGGTCGAGAATGCCGAAGTGGCGATGTACGAGGTATTCGCCACCCTGGCCGCCGACGCCGGCGACCGTGAGACCGAACAGCTGGCACTGGAAATCCAGAAACAGGAGAAGGAAACTGCAGAGAAGCTGTGGAAGCTGGTTGGGCCGGCGGCGCGCAGGACCGTGCAGAAAATGTCGCTGCGGAAAGCCTCGTGAGGCGGTAGCCCTTCGTCTCTTTCTTCGGAAATGCCTGGAAAACTCCGCCGCTTTTGTGGCAGGGTTTTTCCTGTGCAGACGGGAGCCTTCTCAAGGACCACCGTCTCAATGTCCAGTGCCGGATCCAGTGCCGGATCCACCTGTAGCGTCATTCCCAGTAGCTGCGTTGCCGGCATTTCCTTGCTGCACGTTGCTGTTGCTCGGCCCCCTGCCGGATGTTCCGGGAGTCACGCCAGCGCCACCGGTATTCGCAGTGCCATTGTTTCCATTGCTGCCAGTCCCGGTAGTAGCGCCATTGCTATCCACGCCGGTAGTTCCAGCGCCAGTGGTTCCGCCATTGGCCGGAACGGTGACGGCCCCGTTGGTTCCATAGCCCTTGCTCTGGTGTCTCCACCACCATCCGCCCGTTCCACCCCATCCCCATCCGGCCCACCAAATCGCTATGCAGACAATCAGAATCCATATCCACCACCACGTCGATTGCGCGCCGACGATTCTCCGTTCAATGCGCTGCAGGTGCTGGTCGTGCTCGAGTTGCGGGTCGTGCACGAGTTGCGGGTCCTGGTATTCGTCAGGCTCCTTTCTCTGCGGTAACGCCATCGATACACCTCATAGGATCAGGAGCGGGCGAATGCCGCCGCTTCCGATCTCCGCTGTAGATACGATGGACAGCGCCGGGGAACAGGATGGCCGTTTTTTGCGGCAGAGCACAGCTCTCTGTGACGAGGTCAAATGCAGCGAACGGGGAGGGCGCACGAAGACCTCACAGCGATGCGCGAAGGCACGATACAGCCTTTGCTCAGAAGCTCGAGTTTTGAATGGACTTGAAGCCCAGGGCGCTAAACGCCTACGCCGAACTCGCTGGCCTGCTGCTCGCCGGCGTTGGCGTAGAAGTCATAGGGCGTGCGGCGGTTGAACTTGTAGCGGCTGCGCAGTTCGGCGCCCACCAGGATGCCAAGAGTAGCCACAGCCATGCCCACGGAAAACCAGCCGACCATCATCAGGGGGCTTGCGCCACCTTTCCCCGCGGCCTTTTCAAGGGCCATTGCTTCGCCAGCGGGCGTGAGAGGTTCCGATTCCATGGACATGCGCGTACTTCCTCCTGATGGGACCATGATAGCGCACTCTGTGTGGGGCTTGTTGTGACGCCGGTCGCGGAAATTTCGTGCTCGTTACTGATCAGTTTCGATGCGGGCCAGCCATTTTGTTTTTTCCGCTTCGGGAAGAAAACTGGCGCGAAAGGAGTTCGCCGCCAGACGCCGCAAGTCCTCGCGGCTGAACTCCTGCTCCGCGTGCGCCAGCAGGTACTCGTTGGCCAGGTCGGAACCGAAGAAGGCGGGGTCGTCGGAGTTGAGGGTCACCAGCAGGCCGAGGTCGAAGCATTGACGCAGCGGATGGGCCGCAAACGACGGGCAAACCCCGGTGCGCACGTTGGACGTAGGATTCATCTCCACCGGGACCTTCCGGTCTTTTAACTCTTGGAGGAGAGTAGAGTCCTGGATGGCCGAAAGCGCGTGCCCGATACGCTCAGATCCAATGGCCAACGCGGCCCAGATCGCCTCCGGACCAGTGGTTTCGCCGGCATGGTTGGTGAGGCGTAGACCGGCCCCCGCAGCTTCGGTATAAAGCGCGTGGAAGGCCTTGGAGCCGGCCAGGCGCTCATCGCCGCCCAGGCCGATGCCGATGATGGAGGGATAGCAGCCGCGCAGCTCAGCGGCCTTGCGAAAGACCCGCTCGGCCTCCGGAACGGTGAAGTGGCGCACGGCGTCGAAGATCCAGTAGACGGAGAGCCCCAACTCGCGCTCGGCACGCATGCGGGCGCGCTCCAGCCCCTCGAAGATGGGCTCAAAACAGGTAGTGTCGTGGTTGCGCCACATGTAAATCACGCCCACCGAGATATAGACCTCGGCATGGACCACGCCCTGCTCGGCCAGCCGTTGCATCATGCGCCAAGCGGCCAGCTCGTAATCGTCGGGGCCGATGAGCTCTCTGGTAACGGCGCGAAAGGCCTCGATGAAGCCGGTAAAGTCAGTGAACCGGTAAAGCGCCTCAGCCCTAGCGAGCGTGAGCGGACTGGTGTTGTGACGGGCGCTCAACTCGACCAGGGTGGAGGGCAGAATGGTGCCTTCCAGATGCAGATGCAGCTCGGCCTTGGGCAGGCGGCGGATGAAATCGCTGATTTCCGTCATCAACTCAGTTTAGCGGGGAAGGGCGAAGGAGTTGACCGGCACCATCCAGGCGGCACCATCCTGCCGGCTATGATCGCAACTCGCTACTCGCCCTTCACCGCCGTCGCCCGATCGTGCGCAAACGTGACGGTCCAGTGCTTCCCGTTCACGTCGTAAGTCACCCTACGATTGCCCTGCTCGCCGCCGTCCGTGTTCAGCACCTTCTGGCCAATCGCGGTGCGGACCTGCAACTCGCTCATGCCCGGCTTTACCTGGTGCGCGTCAATCGCCGCCCACACGTCCTTGGGCCAGTTGTCGTAGATGGTGTGGGGATCGTCGTAGTAGAAGAGCAGATCGCAGAAGTAGGATTCGTCGCTGCCGTCGATTACGCCAACCGGCGAGGCATAGAGCTCTGGACTGCCAGGCATGGTAAAGACGGCAAACACCTGGCGGCTGCCGTGGCTGATGCTGTCGTCCTCGTGCGCCGGCGGCGTGGCCTTCACAATTTTCTTGATGTCCAGCCGCTGGTCCGATGGAATGACGCCGGCGCGCTTGAACACAATACTGCCGCGGTAGGGGTAGTACGGCATGGTGTAGCCGTTCTTCATCCACACGCTGGTGCCGACCAACTCGAGCACGTCCTCGTAGTGCTGTTGGAACTTCTCGCGCACGACGGCCAGGTCGTCGGGCTTGATGGGCTGATTGGCGGGTGACTGGCCGATCACGCCAGGGTTCTTGCGATGCTCATAGACCGAAAACAGGTAGATGCCGCCGATGAGCAGCGAGATAAACGTGGGAATGAGAATTTTCTGCCAGGTATGCACTACTTCTCAACCGGAAGAGTTTGTTGTTGCCGTGCCGGCGCGAACTCCGAGCGATGGCGGCTATAGAAGAAATAAATCAGCAGGCCGATGGCGAGCCACGCAAAAAAGCGGATCCAGGTCAGGATCTCAAGGCCCATCATCAGAACGACGCAGAAGATGACGCTGAGCACCGGAAAGACCGGCCCCAATGGCAGCCTGAATCCGCGATAACGATCCGGCTCGCGATAGCGCAGAACGATTACGCCGATGGAGACGAGTACAAATGCGAACAGGGTGCCGATATTCGAGAGATCCGAGACGGTGCCAATGTCGAGCAGGCCAGCTGGAATGCCCACCACGAATCCGGCCACCCACGTGGAGACGGCCGGGGTGCGGAACTGGGCGTGAATCTTGCTGAAGATCGAGGGCAACAGGCCGTCGCGCGACATGGCAAACCAGATGCGCGCCTGGCCAAGCTGAAACACCAGAATCGACGAGATCATGCCCATGAGCGCGCCCAGCAGAACGAAGAGCCGCACCCAGTGCAGCTCGCTGCCGCCGTACTCAATCGAGAGACGCTTGAGGCCGTTGACCACCGGCGCCGCGTCGCCCATAACCGATTGCCAGGGCACAATGCCGCTGAGCACAATGGCCACGCCGCCATACAAAAGCGTGCAGACCACCAGCGTAGCCAGGATGCCGACAGGCAGGTCGCGCTGCGGATTGCCACACTCTTCGGCCGCCGTTGAGATCGAATCGAAGCCGATATAAGTGAAAAAGATGATGGAGCCGCCGGTCAGCATGCCCGACCAGCCGTTAGGCATGAAGGGATGCCAGTAGTGCGGCTTGATGAAGCTGGCGGCTGCGAAGATGAAGACCAGGATCGCCGCGATCTTGACCAGCACCATGATGTTGTTGGTCCGCGCCGACTCACGGATGCCGCGCACCAGCACCACCGTGAGAAGCATCACGATAAGGAACGCCGGAATGTTGAAGCCGAAGTGCCAGCCGGAATTGTAGAGCGTGTTCCCCGCCAGGTCCTGCAGCCCATCGGGCAGATACGCGGGCGAGATCCACATCAGCGGCGGATGGATGCCGAACCAGTCCATGAGGTCGACAATGTGGGCGGCAAAGCCCACGCTCACGCTCATGTTGCTGAAGGCGTATTCCAGAATCAGGTCCCAGCCGATGATCCAGGCCACCAGCTCGCCCAGCGTGGCGTAGGTGTAGGTATAGGCCGAACCTGCAATCGGAATCATGGACGCAAGCTCCGCATAGCAGAGCCCCGTGAAGCCGCAGACCATGGCGACCAGCACCAGCGAAAGCGCCAGTGCCGGACCGGCGCCAGGCCGGCCGGCCATGGCCGTATGCAGAATCAGGTAGTGGAGGAGGGGAGTGTTCTCGATGGAGGGTGCGTCGAACTTCTGCCCGGCCATAGCCGTGCCGATGACCGTGAAGATGCCCGAGCCAATCACCGCCCCGATTCCCAAAGCGGTAAGCGACCACGGCCCCAGGCATTTCTTGAGCGCGTGCTCAGGCTCCTCGGAATCGCGGATCAGCTTGTCAATCGACTTGCGGGCCAGTAGTTGGCTAGGCAGAGCAGGACTCCTTAGAGCAGCCTCTAGCTTCTAGCTCCTAGCCATGTCGCGGCGAGTCAGCAGCACCGGCACAGGCACGATCGAGCTAGAAGCTAGAGGCTGGCAGCTTTCTTTAGCGCTTCGACTGACCGCGCGCCAACTTCTTTACTTTCTTCTTTTTCTCGCCGCGCGGGGTGGTGCGCTTGGCCTTGGGAGCGGCCTTCTTGCGCGCCGTGCGCTTCAGTTTCTTGCGCTCCACTTTATCTTCAACTTTTTTGGTGTCAGCCACGTAATTCCTCTTTCCTGCGAATGTCTTCAGAATTTCCCGCCTGCAAGCGAGTGCGATCATTATGGTAACAGGCTGTTGGGACCGGGAAAAGGCGCGCGTACGCCATCTTTGGGCAGCAGCCCGGCAAAACCGGTGAAGCGTACAATAGAGATGGACCCTCAGCTGCCCGGCCTGCTCGGCAGAGATGGACCGCCAACTGCCCGGCCTGCTCGGCTCCGGCTACCCTTCGCTTCTGACGAGCCCAGCTCTTCCACGCCACAGCCACCCTGTTCACGGGAGTTCGTCATGCGTTCTAATCAAATCCACACCGCCCTTGCGCGCGGCATCAACCGCTTTGAAGTCTGCCAATTGGTTTCAAAGGGCGTAAAAGCCACACACCGCACCGGCGCACGCTTTGAAGATTCCATCAACAACGTGCTGGAGTACCTGGGCACCCACGATACGCCCCGGGAAGGCCTTCACCAGTCGGCCGCGCAGATCGCCTCCAAGAGTATGAAGCCCGCCGCGTAGCGACATCCGCCCGGCAAATGCGCTCTCTGCGAGCTGCCCTCCGGCCCATATAGTTCCGTAAATGCAAGAAAGGGACGGCATCGATGCCGTCCCTTTCTTGGTCTTGATTCCGAAGCTGGTTAGCGTTCGTACTTAAACGGCAGGTGCTAGACGACCTGAACGTTCTCAGCCTGCCAGCCCTTGGGGCCCTTGGTCACGTTGAACTGGACCCTCTGGCCTTCCTGCAGCGAACGGAAACCGTTCGACTGGATGGCGGTGTGATGGACGAAAACGTCCTCGCCGTTCTCACGGCTTAGAAATCCAAAGCCCTTCGCGTCGTTGAACCACTTAACTGTGCCTTGCTCCATGGGTGTTGCTCCTCTTTGATACTGATTTACCGCCGAACGCAATTTGAAAGTGTTGCGAGTGGGCGGTAACCCGGAACAGGCAAAAACTTCCGATCGAATTCTACGATTAGAACTAAGTGTAGCATGAAATGGACAAATCAGTCTTCTTTTTTCCTCGTGATCCGCGTCGCCGCTGGCGCGCAAGTCCTTCCTTTACAGTTTTTGGGAGGCTGGGCATGAAAGCGCATCGGGAAGAGAGGGGTAAGGGCTGCGGGGGTGATGATTGACGAGCGAGTCGGGTCAGGCCGAGTCAGGACAGGGCGGGTCTGGACAGGGTAAATCGGGCCGGGTGCTGGTCGTGAATCCGGGAACCACGTCCACCAAGTTCGGCGTCTTCACGCGGGCCGGCGAGCAGTTGGCGCGCACCCTGCGGCATGGGGACGAAGAGATCGAGCGCTTCCGCGGGCGGCCCATGCTGGACCGGCTGGAGTATCGCTTCGAGCTGGTGCGCGCCGCGCTCCAGGCGGCCGGCTACAGCGAGTCCGGCCACGACGGCCATCCGTGGGCCGCGGTGGCCGGGCGCGGCGGTCTGCTGCCGCCCATGGATTGCGGCACCTACCTCGTCGACGACGCCATGATCGACGCGCTGCGCCGTGCCGAGCGCGGTGAGCACGCCTCCAACCTGGGCGCGGTGCTAGCCCTCCGCTTTGCCCGGAGTGCCGAGGTGAACGCCTACATCGTGGACCCGGTGACAGCCGACGAGTGGCAGCCGTGCGCGCGCCTCACCGGCTCACCGCTGGCGAAGCGCGAGTTTATCGGCCATGCGCTCAACACCAAGGCAGTGGCCAGGCGCTATGCGCGCGAGCAAGGTCGCGCTTACCCCGACCTGCGGCTGATTGTGGCCCACATGGGCAGCGGCGTCACCGTGTCTGCGCACTGCGGCGGGCGCATGATCGACAGCAACTCCATTGAGGAAGGGCCCTTCGGCCCGGACCGTACCGGCTCGCTGCCGGTGCGCGCACTGGCCCGGCTCTGCGCCAGCGGCACGATGACCGCTGCCGAGGTCGATCGCCACCTCTTCGGAGATGGCGGCCTGTACGCTTATCTCGGCACGCGCGATTTAACCGAGGTCGAACGGCAGATGGATGCGGGCAATGCTCTGGCCGCGCAGGTCTTCGAAGCGCTCGTTTACCAGATCGCCAAAGAGGCGGGCGCCATGACCGCGGTGCTGGCCGGCAGGGTTGACGCGGTGCTGCTGACCGGCGGTATGGCCTATTCCCAGCGCATTCTCGATTTGCTGCGTCCGCAGATTGAGTGGATAGCTCCGGTTACCGTCTATCCCGGCGAAGACGAGTTGCGGGCGCTGGCCGAGGGCGTCTTCCGCGTGCTGGACGGCGAGGAGGAAGCAAAGCGGTTCGCGCGCCCGCATTCAGCCTAGTCTGGAGACCGGCGCTGCGAAACAGCTACAATCGAGCTTCGGACTGCATGTCTATTTCTGCTCTCATCATCGACGACGAAAGGCTGGCTCGCGACGAGCTGAAGTACCTGCTTGATTCCATCGGCGGCGTCGACGTGCTGGCGCAGGGAGCCAATGGCATTGAGGCCGTGGAACTGATCGAGGAGCACCAGCCCGACCTGGTCTTTCTCGACGTGCAGATGCCGGGCATGGACGGCTTCGGCGTGCTGGAGCGGCTGATGGCGCTGCGGCGGCAGAGCGGCGAGGAGGCCGAGCCGATGCCGCAGATCGTCTTCGCCACGGCCTTCGACCAGTACGCGGTGCGCGCCTTTGAAGTGAACGCCGTCGATTATCTGCTCAAGCCCTTCGACCGCAGCCGCGTGCTGGCCGCCGTGGAGCGGGTGCGCGCGCGCCTGGCGAACGGAAATGCGGGAACCGCCGCCGGTCAGCGTGAACAGCCGACCGAGCCGCAACACCTCGTCCATGCAAACATCGGCACAAAAATCGGCGCATCCGTCGATTCCATGATCGACTCGAAGATCGATGCGCTGCTGCGACTGCTGAAGAGTACGCCGTCCACGCACGGCGGCGGGCATCCTGCCCGAGTCCCCGCGCCCAAGCTCATCGTTCAGGCCCAAAGCCGGCTGTTGCTCATCGATCAGGTGGAGATTTGCTTTGCCGCTATCGACGATGGCGTCATCCGCATCGTCACTCGCACCTTCGAGGGCCAGTCGAAATGCCGGACTCTGGAAGAATTGATGGAGCTGCTTGACCCGGCCCATTTCTGGCGCGCCCACCGCGGCTACGTGGTCAACATCGACCACATCCGCGAAGTGGTGCCGTGGTTCAAGTCGAGCTACCAGCTGCGCATGAACGACAAACAGCAGACGGAGATTCCGGTAAGCCGCGCGCAGACCAAGCGGCTGAAGGAACTGTTCAATCTATAGGTTTCAGGTGTCAGAGTTGGCCCATGACCTTGGGTGCCCCGGGTCTCGCTTTTGAGACCTGGGAAAGCACGAAACTACCCCAGTCACAGCACTAGAGCAGAACCATAGTTGCTATATCCCGGTGGGGAAGCGGAGAGCACAGTAGGGATGGCGTCTTCCGCGCAGCAGAATCGATGGCGACACCCATTTCGGATGATTTGCGTAGCCGCTTTCTGGAACCCTATGACGTGCCGCTTGGGAGCCATTCATGGAATCAGCCTGTCCTGTCGCAACTTCTCAAAAAGTTCGAAGAAGCTTTCGTCTGTGGGTTGATAGCCGGTAAAGCCCAGCTTGCGGCTCTTGGAGATGTCCGTAACGACTTCGACCGGCCGCCCCAGGTCGGCATCCGTGTGCCAGGCGGAGGTGAGCACATTCAGATCGCCTTCCACCAACTGGTATTTCTCAGCGATCTGCTTCCAGATGGGCGCCGCTTCTGCAAGCTGCTTCTCCAGTGGGATGCCCTCAGCTTGCAGGTCTGACGCCTCGACGCCAAACCACGCAGCGAGGCGCTTCCACATCCAGCTCCAACGGAAGACATCGCCGTTTACCACGTTGAAAGCCTGGTTCCGGGCAGCCGGCGTGGTGGCGGCCCAGAGCAGATGCTTTGCAAGCAGGCGTGCATCCGTCATGTCGGTCAGGCTCTTCCACTGCACAGAGGAACCTGGGAACTGCATTGGCTTACCCAACTCCTTGCAGATACTGGCATACACTGCCAGCGTCAAGCCCATATTCATCGCGTTGCCGACTGCGTAACCGATGATGGTGTGGGGGCGGTGCACACTCCAGGTATAACCGTCGCGTTTGGCGGCTGAGAAGAGCTCGTCCTCCTGCGCATAGTAGAAGTTTTCGATTTCCAGTCTGGGTTGTTCCTCCCGGAAGGGAGTGGAGGGCAAACTTCCCTTGCCGTAAGCCTCAAACGGCCCGAGATAGTGCTTCAGCCCGGTGACCAGCGCAACGTGCTGGACTGTCTTCGCTTCCGAAACAGCGTCGAGTACGTTGCGCACCATGCCTGCGTTAACGCGGATGTTCTCCGTCTCGGTCGGCTGGCGCAGCCATGTCGTCAGGAAGATGTGGGTCGGCTTCACGTCCTTCAGCGCGGCGTGGACGGCGGCCGCATCCTGCAGATCCACGGCGATGGGGACGATACCCTCGCGCTGGCCAGGGCGACGAGCGATGCCGTAGATCGTCCAGTCCTTCTCAGCGATCAACCGGCCGACCAGATTGCCGCCAATGATTCCGGTAACTCCGACGATCAATGCAGTCTTTTTCATTGCCTGAGTCACCTGGTGCTGTATTTATGTGATTCCGTAATCGAACCTTTGAACCTGGGTGCCCCACGTCTCGATTTTGAGACCTGGATAAGCACGAAACTACACAGTCACAGCACTAGCGAATTGCTAATCTTGGCCGCTAGCTCGGTCAGAAGCTGGAGAGTCTGAACCCGTTGGCATCGTCATTTTTCGCGTGCTTTGGCATTTCCCTCACGATGCCCTCCCGTCTTCTAAGAATAACCGCGGTCAGCACAGGCTCGCGAAAACAGCATGTCGAATCGGCCGGACCGGCGGCTCTGCTTCCGAGGCCTTGCGGTTATTCCACGTCCGACACTTTACCTGCTTTGAAAGTGACCTTCATGTCCTTGTACTTGTAAATCTTTTTGGCGCCCAGATCGACGACGGTCAACGGCGGGCCCAGGGCCGTGGTCACTTGATCGATAGTCTGACCCAGAGCAATGTTGACGGTTTGCGCCGGCGCCGGCGGCGGTGGTGGGGTGATGGGGGCAGTGGCGCCCGCGGCGGGCGCGTCCTGCGCCGCTTGCTGATCGACCTGATCCGCCTGAGTGAGTTCCTGGTTGACGTCCGCGGCGCCGTTCTGCTCCGGCGGAGGCGCGCCCTGAGCAAACGCTGTTTCCACCGGCGGCGCCTTGGCCGAAGCCGGAGCGGCGGGCAGTCCACCCTGGCCTTGCTTGGCCTGCATTTCCTGCAACCCCTGGTCGATGGTCTCGCGCAAGTGGTTCTGCATCTCTTGCAAATCGGTTACGGCCACAGTAACGGTTGCGGAGCGTTGGCACTCGTTGCCGCCCTTGCTGGCCAGGACCATCAGGTTCACATCGGTTGCGTCGGCGGCCGGCGACGCGCCTGAAAACTGCAGCATGTCGCCATCGCTGAGGGCACACTCGGCGCCATTTGAGTCGACCACATCGAGCGCATCGCCGGCGACAAAGACGTGCGGATGACCGTCACCGAGCATGCGGGCGATTCCGCTGGAGCCGGGATCGGCATCCTGGCCCTGCGTGTTCTGTTGCGCTTCGGAGTTTTCGAGCGCGATCTCAGCCTTTACCTCATCGACGATTTCGGCCTTGACATCCGGCGTAAGTGCCGGGGCGCCTCCGCCGGTCGGCGGGTCTGCGTTGCTCGCCATCAGGACCGGGGTCGGAGAGGTGGCCTGCCAGGTCTCTGTCCAAGCGCCACCGTTATAGACCCCGGTGACCCTGCCACCTATGGAATTCGGTGTCAGGACCCTTCCCGTATAGGTGGCGGTATTGCCTGCAGAGACACCCGCGGGATCAGTTCGACTAAGGACAATGGAATTTGCGTCCCATCTGTCCACGGTGAGAATCGCCACTGCGCCATTGTTGAAGGTTCCGCTGTACTGAGTGCCATTCCATGTCATCGTTCCACAGCCGCCTTGCTCACACACGTTCAAGGAGGCGGGCAGGTCCTGCGGGGCCGACGCCGCGGCGGGTGTGTTAGCGGTCGCGTTGATCGCCGCATAGGCCGCCTGCAAATCCGCCGCGATCATGTAGTCGGTCAACCAGAAGGCCGGGCCCGCATACACCGGGTAAGGCGTAAAGTAGGCGCCGTAGAAGCCGAACCAGGGCGTTCCCGCCCAGCCCCAGCCAAAGGCCACCGGCGCCGCCCACGGGTTGTACGCCCATCCATAGAATGCCGGCGGGTAAAAGACGGCGGGAGCATACACATTCACAAAGGCGCCGTGATAGTAATAGCCGCGATAATAGCGGTTGTACTCCTGACCATGCCAGTAGTACGAACGGCGCGCGAAATCGTGCCCCCGGAAAGCGTAGCGGCGTTCGACAAACCCGCGTCGTCCGCGCTCGGCCACCAGACGCGAATGGTCGGCTCGCTCCACCGAAACGCGCCGGCCCCCGTTCAGGCCGTGATGGATGTCCATACCATGCTGCGCGTCGTGGACATCGCTGATCCTGCCGTTGGCGCGCCGCGTCACGGCGCCGTTCCTGGTGGCCACGGTTCTGCTTCCCCTCGGCGCAGTGCGGTCGGTTGCAGTTCGGTTGCCGGCGCCCGGCCGGCTTCCTCCGAGGTTCCCGCGACCCTGCTCGGTGGGTCGGCCGCCCGCCATGGGGTGCGAACCGGTGGTGGTCGCGCCACCGCGCGGACTGCCGGTCGTCGGTCCGCTATGGCCGCTGGTCGTTGGTCCGGCGTGGCCGGTGGTCGGGCCGGTGTGTCCAGCCGAGGTCGGCGCGCCATGTGCTGCTCCGCTGCTGGCCGGTTTCGCGGCAGCTGCGGGTTTGGTCGGCGTGCTCGGCTTGGCGGCGGTTTTCTCCGTAGAAGCATGGGCGGCTGCGCCCGCGAATCCACACGCCAACAGCACGGCAACTGCCAGGGAAAGGCAATCTCTTTGCTGGAATACGAACCGATTCATCCCATTCTCCAATCTTCTGTTCAAACAGGAACGGTGGCTCCTCGAATTTTGGGGATTACTGGACGTCGGAAACCTTGCCCGCGACAAACGTCACCTTCATGTCGGGGTACACAAAGATCTCCTTGTTGGCGAGCTTGATGTCCTTGCTGGGCTGGCCCCAGGTGGCAATCACCACATCTTTCGTCTGTCCTACGGCGATGGTTTTAGGCGGCGGAGGCGGCTGATCGGGCGGCGGAGGCGGCGGGGCGATCGGAGCCATGGCAGCCGCGGATGCGGCCGGAGCAGCAGCCCCGTTCTGCGCGGGGACAGGCCCATTTTGCGGCGGAGCCGGGCCGTTCGGCGGTGCGGAATTGTTGTTGCCCGCATCGTTCGCATTGTCGGGAGGCTGAACGGTGATGACTTCCTCCACGGTTTTCACTATCTCGTCGGTTGCGGGAATAGAGTTTTTCGGAAAAGGAAATTTCAACTGCCCGTAATAGCGAACATCGTTGACCGGATCGCTATAAACAGTGAAGACCACCCCGTCCTCTTCGAGGTTGATGTCCGTCACCCAGAACTTTTCTCCGGCGACAAATTTGCGGTGAGGAATATTGTCCAGTTGCGACGCGTCTCCACCGTGGCGCAGCATTCCCCCCAGGCCTCTAAAGTAGTTTCCCGCAGCGCTCTGTTGGATCCTCCCATCCTTGAACATGTTCAGGGGAGGGGTATCCGTGGGGGTGCTGTACATGATCAGCCCATCTTTGTGCAGCACCAACACCGAGCCGGCGGTAACAATATCGCTTCGATCGGCTGTGATCTTGGTGAGGGGGAATTCGGCGTTTAATTTTTTCTCAAGCTCGGCCGCATCACCGGAACCCGACGCTCGCAAAACCAGCGTTCCGAATCCGGCGACGAGTAGAGAGGCGAGGCCCAATCGCATGGCAAAACGCATACGTCGCTCCTTCACGATGTCTGTATTGGGGCCCTGGGGGAAGACGGAGAGTGATATGCGGACCACTATACCATCGGTCCAGATTTTTGGTGATAAATGTTCTCCCCGCTTCGAGAGACTGCCGCGCTTCGGAGAAAGCTGAGCGGGTGCCGAAGCTTCCCTGCGGCATGGGAAGGTGGAAAGCAAAGAACGCTTTCCACCTTCCTACACCGCCTGCTACTGCGACGGGCAGATATCTCCGCCTCCCCACTCGATAGCATTTCCGGGGGTTCTCGTCCGGCGGTGAGCGCGCCGGATTTCAATCTGGGCTAATCTCCTTCGTCCCTCCGGGACTTATTCCGCGCCGCCGCTCGTGCGACTACTGCCCTGCCACCTGCTTCTTGAGCAATTCCACACTCGCTTTGGGATCAATGACGTGCATGCGGCCGTCGGCACTGGCGGTTGCGCCCTGCTCCATCAGCGCGATAGTCTGCTCCGGCGTCAGTTTGGGATCGAGCGCGATGAGCTTGCCTGCCAGATTGGCCACGTTCGGAGAAGCCATGGAAGTGCCGGACAGCTTCACGCGCGTGCCGCCGGGAAGATAGCTGTCCACTTGGTAACCATCGGCATCCAGCACCACTGTTTTCCCGTAGCTGGTGAACGAGGTCTCCTCGCCCGCCTGGTCGACGGCGCCAACGGTAATCAGGTTGGGCAGGTCCAATGAAGCCGGCACATCGCCCAGAAAGCCTGCATTGCTGTCGGAGTTGCCGGCCGCGCATACCCAGAGTGTGTTGGGCGCAGCCTGGATGGCGCCTGCCACGGCATCGCGCCACACCGCGTAGATCTCGCCCGCAAGCTGCTTGCGTTTGTTGGGATCGGTTTGTGTGCTGGTCTTGTCGAGCCACTGCTCGATCTCGCCCTGGCTGTCGCCCCAGCTCATGTTGACCACGCGCACATCGTGCTCGCGGAAGTAGTCGCCCACCTGCTTGAAATCGGCCTTGAACTTTTCAGCCCACTCGAGCGTAGGCGGAAATGGCAGGTCGGGCAGCGAATCGTCAAACTGCGCTACCACCAACCGCGCCGCAGGATTGCCACGCACCGCGATCCCGGCCACGTGCGTGCCGTGAATGTATTGGCCCAGGAAATTAAGCTGCTTGAGAAACGGCGCCAGTTGATCGGCGGGCATCTGGGAGAGCATTTTGCGCGCTGTTGCGGCAGCCGGCGAGTCGATACCGTTGCGCAGGTCATCGAGCCCCTGAAACAGCTCGACGACCTTCGGGTAAAGCTGCTTCTGCTCCGCGGTCAGCGGCTGCAGATTGCCGTTGTACAGTTGGCCCTGCTGATTAAAGGCGAGGCCGTTCGGGCTGTGCCCGCCCGGATGCGGATCGTTGAACAACTGCCCCGGATAGAGCGAAGTGTCGACCCCCGAATCAAAGATGGCGATGCGCACGGGGGTGAGCTTTTCTTCGGGAGTGAGAATCACATCGCGCGCCGGCCAGATGTCCGGCTTCTTCACGTCGTGCGCAACAATATATTTCGAAAGGACGGCCAGAGCGCTTTTGTCGAGCGGAAGTAGAAACTTCTCCACCAGGCGCATATGGATAAGGCTTTGCGCGCCAGGCAGATCCAGGCCTCCGGTATTCGCCACCTGCGGGTCGAGCTCCTCCTTGGCGGTGCCCACCAGCCGATCCTGTGAGACCAGTTCCAGGCTCGTCCGCGCCTCCTTGAGGACGTTTTCTGTGACCGCCCAGGTCAGGGTGTCGAGCTCAGCGGAGAACCGCTGCTGAAAGGCTGTGTCGTACTCCGGGCCGGTGTCGGACCCGGTCTGCTGCCATGCGGCCACCAGGGGGCGCAGCAGCAATCCCTCGGTGAGCCGGGCCGCAGGTTTGTCTTCGAGATCGCGAATCTGGTCCATGGTGGCCAGCGCACCTTTGCTATCGCCCTGCAGCAGCTGCACGTCGAGGCGCGTGCTGAGCAAGTCGCGTTGGGTCTCCTTGTCGGTGATTTCGTAGTCTGATAAGACCGAGTCCACGTCGCCCGCTACCTTGCTCGCGAAGGCGTTGAAGGCCGCGTCATCAGCGAGCAGAAACGTGCTGGCCGGTTGACTGAGCGGAAAACTGAAGCGGGGCAAATCGGCTGCGGAGTTGACGCTTTTTTTGGTTTGCCCCTGCGTGGAAGCAACGGAGGCCAGAGACAACAAGACCAGAGCCGACACGGAGATACGGTTCATAAAACCTCCTGAATTGGTCGCACAACGGAGTATGGCGAAGCCAGATAAGGGATTGTATGCTGAAACCTATACCCGGACCGCCCAATTTTACTGGCCCGGCGCCGCTGAGGAGTCAAGGCCCGTAATCGGGCAGGGATGAATCCCTGCACCCCGATCGCCCCCATGTGAATCTAAAGACGCGAGTAAGCTCCACCTGTAGAACGCGAATGCATGCCGCTGGCAGCGTTCCTGCAGTCTTTAGGACGTCGTAGATTCCCGGCTAAAGCAACAAGCAAGACACAAAATCGCCGCAGGAGAGTACTTTTGTCCGATACGGAGGCAACATTACCGGGCGCAGGTGGAGCGGCTCAGACCGCAGCTGCGGTGACCGATCACGCGGTCTGGCGGCCGCGGGTCAATCCATGGCTCATTGCAATGACCGTGGCGCTGGCGGCGTTTATGGAGGTGCTCGACACCACCATTGCCAACGTCGCGCTGCCTCACATCGCCGGCAGCCTGGCCGCCAGCGCGGATCAAAGCACCTGGGTTCTGACCAGCTACCTGGTCTCGAACGCTATCGTGCTGCCGCTGGGCGGGTGGGCCTCGAACCTGATGGGCCGCCGCAATTTCTTCGTCACCTGCATCATTATTTTCACGGTAGCCAGCTTCTGTTGCGGCATTGCCCCTTCCCTGCCGCTGCTGCTGCTCTTCCGCGTCATTCAGGGCGCCGGCGGCGGCGGCTTGCAACCGATGGCTCAGGCCATCATGGCCGACTCCTTCGAGCCGCAGAAGCGCGGCCAGGCCTTCGCCCTCTACGGCCTGGTGGCGGTGCTCGCACCCTCCATCGGTCCCACGCTGGGCGGCTGGATCACCGATAACTTTTCCTGGCGCTGGATCTTCTTTATGAACATCCCGGTGGGCATCTTCGCCTTCTTCCTGGTCACGCGCCTGGTCGAGGACCCGCCCTGGATCAAGCCCGACCGTTCCCGCCTGAAGCAGATGGACTACCTCGGCCTGGCCTTCCTCACCATCGCCATGGGCGGCATGCAGATCATGCTCGACAAGGGCGAGGAGCTGGATTGGTTCCAGTCCAACTTCATCCGCATTTTCGCATTTCTCTTCGTCAGCGGGCTGATTGGGCTGATTGCCTGGGAGTGGCGGCAGAAAGTTCCGCTCATCAACCTCAAGCTCTTTAAACATAAGAACTTTGCCATCTGCTGCTTCCTCATGATGCTGGTGGGCGGCGTGCTTAATGCCAACACCGTCCTGCAGCCGCAGTTTACGCAGGAACTGCTGGGCTATACGGCCACCACGGCGGGCCTGGCTTTAACTGCGGGCGGATTCGCGCTGGTTTTGGTCATGCCCCTGGCGGGATGGGCCACCGGCAAGATTTCGGCGCGCAATTTGACCATCGGCGGCTTCATCCTTTTTGTGGTGAGCTTCCGTTATGCCGCTCAAGTGACCAACCTGCAGATGAGCTTCGCGGAGGCGTCCTGGCTGCGCGTGGTGCAGATGCTGCCCATTCCGTTCTGCTTTATTGCCATCACCAATGCGGCCTATGTGGGCATGCCCAAAGAAGAGAGCAACCAGGTGTCAGGCCTCATCAACTTTGTGCGCAATATCGGCGGCAGCGTTCTGATCGCCATCACCAACGCCCAGGTCACCAGCCGGGCCATGTGGCACGAGCAGCATCTGCAGCAGAGCATGCAGCCGGGCTCGCTCGGCTATCAGCTGCACATGCAGGCACTTACCGGATTTTTCGGCCGCGCTGCCGGCAGTGCCAACGCCGCCGCCATGGCGCTGGGAACCATCTACCAGCAGCTCATCCAGCAGGCCACGACGCAGGGCTATCAGGACGTGTACATGGAGCTCTCCTGGGCGTCGGTGGTGTTGATCGCCCTGGCATTCCTGCTGGATAAGAACCGGCCGGGCGCGGGGCCGGGCGCTTCTGCCATGCACTGAGCGGAGGGCCGCCGGCCTCTGCCCGCTTTGCAATCGGCCGTTCCATCTCTTTTCCCGGCAAGGTTGAAATCACTGCCCTTCCCGGAGTAGACTGACCATATAGGACTAATTAAGTCCTATATTGTGAAAAGTTGGAAAAGCCAAGAAATTCCAACGGGGTAGAAGCCGCGCAGCGGCGGAGGGTTTAGAGAATGAGCGCCAGCGTAGATACAATCCGGGAGCTAGCCCAGCAGGAGTACAAGTGGGGCTTCGTCACCGAGATCGACGAAGACCGCGTACCCAAGGGGTTGAACGAGGGCATCGTGCGCCTGATTTCCGAGCGCAAGGGCGAGCCGGAGTGGATGCTGGACTGGCGGCTGAAAGCGCTGCGCCACTGGACGAGCATGGCGCGCGAAGAGGGCGAGCCGGAGTGGGCCAACATCAAGTACGGTCCCATCGACTATCAGAACATCGTGTACTACTCGGCGCCCAAGCAGAAGGTGGTGCTGGAGTCGCTGGACGACATTGACCCGGAGATCCGCCGCACCTACGAGAAGCTCGGCATCCCGCTGGATGAGCAAAAGTTGCTGGCCGGCGTGGCCGTGGACGCGGTGTTTGACAGCGTCTCGGTGGCAACGACCTTCAAGGGCAAGCTGGCGGAGATGGGTGTGATCTTCTGCTCGTTTTCCGACGCGGTGAAGAACCACCCCGACCTGGTAAAGAAGTACCTGGGCACGGTGGTTCCCCACACCGACAACTTTTTCGCGGCGCTGAACGCGGCGGTGTTTACCGACGGCTCGTTTGTGTACGTGCCCAAAGGCGTGAAGTGCCCGATGGAGCTCTCGACCTACTTCCGTATCAACGCGGCGGAGACCGGGCAGTTCGAGCGTACGCTGATCATCGCCGACGAGGGCGCTTCGGTGAGTTATCTGGAAGGCTGTACGGCGCCCATCCGCGACGAGAACCAGTTGCACGCGGCAGTGGTGGAACTGATCGCGCTGGATAACGCGACCATCAAGTATTCGACCGTGCAGAACTGGTATCCCGGCGACAAGGAAGGCCGCGGCGGAATCTACAACTTCGTGACCAAGCGCGGCAAGTGCGCGGGCGTGAACTCCAAGATTTCGTGGACCCAGGTGGAAACCGGATCGGCGATTACCTGGAAATACCCGAGCTGCATTCTGCAGGGCGACAACTCGGTAGGCGAGTTCTATTCGGTGGCGCTGACCAACAATCGCCAGCAGGCCGATACCGGGACCAAGATGATCCACATCGGCAAGAACACGCGCAGCACCATCGTGTCGAAGGGCATCTCGGCGGGCTTCGGTCAGAACACCTACCGCGGCCAGGTGAAGATCATGCAGGGCGCGACCGGCGCGCGCAACTACACGCAGTGCGATTCGCTGCTGATCGGCGATAAGTGCGGCGCGCATACCTTCCCCTACATCGACGTCCGCAACTCGACGGCCAGGATGGAGCACGAGGCTTCCACATCCAAAATAGGCGAGAACCAGCTCTTCTACCTGCGCCAGCGCGGCCTGAAGACTGAGGATGCGGTGTCGATGATCGTGAACGGATTCTGCAAGACCGTGTTTCGCGAGCTGCCGATGGAGTTTGCAGTGGAAGCACAGAAGCTGCTGGGCGTGAGCCTCGAAGGCAGCGTGGGGTAAAAGGTAGGCCGGGACTTTAGTCCCGGCAATAACCGCTTGGAAACGTCGCGGGCTTTAGCCCCTGAGGGATTTTCAATTTAAGTGGCGCATTCCGCGCCATACGAGAAGCGAGAGGAACGAATGAGTCTTTTGGAAATTAAAAACCTGCACGCGTCGGTCGGCGGAAACGAGATTCTGAAGGGTCTGAACCTGACCATGAATCCCGGCGAAGTGCATTCGATCATGGGCCCCAACGGCTCTGGCAAGAGCACGCTGGCCGCAGTGCTGGCGCGGCGCGAGACCTACGAGGTCACCGCCGGCGAAGTGCTCTATGACGGCAAGGACCTGCTGGCCATGAGCCCCGAAGAAGCGGCCTGCGAAGGTGTCTTCCTGGCCTTCCAATACCCGGTAGAGATTCCCGGCATTGGCAACGCATACTTTATGCGCTCGGCGATGAACGCGATCCGCAAGTATCGTGGCGAAGATGAGCTGGACGCCATGGACTTCCTGCCCATGTTCCGCGAAAACGTGAAACTGCTGGAGATGGACGAGTCGCTGATGAACCGCTCGCTGAACGAGGGCTTCTCCGGCGGCGAGAAGAAGCGCAACGAGATTCTGCAGATGGCCATGCTGCAGCCCAAGCTCGGCATTCTCGACGAGACCGACTCGGGCCTCGACATCGATGCGCTGCGCATTGTCGCCCATGGCGTGAACGCGCTGCGCAGCCCCGAACGCTCGTTCCTGGTGATCACCCACTATCAGCGGCTGCTCGATTACATCAAGCCGGATTTCGTGCACGTGCTGGTGGACGGAAAAATCGTGCGCTCCGGCGGACCCGAACTGGCGCTGGAGTTGGAAGAGACGGGATACGGGCGGTCTGAACCGGACCAGGTACCGGCGTAACGTCGGTACGATTTTACTCAGCCCGTGAAAGTTTACTCAGCCCGTGAAAGCGGCTTTGTAACAGGGCACGGCTTTAGCCGTGCCGAAAATGCCGCAACATGATTTGGGGCTTTAGCCCCTGAGAAATTCGAGGAGCAATGGCGACGGCAGTCAAACAGTTGGACCATTACGTTGAAGCGCACAGCGAATTGCGTCCGCGGCGCCTGCAGGAGCCGGCGTGGCTGCAGCACCTGCGCGACCAGGCGTGGCACGAGTTTCGCGCCAAGGGAATACCTACCACGCACGACGAAGACTGGCGCTTTACGAACGTGGGTGCGCTGGAGCGGATTCCTTTCCGCCGTGCGGCTGGCGCCGAGGGCGCTGTTACTGCGGCGATGATTGCACCTTGGCTTGTCAAAGGCGCACTATGCCGGCTGGTGTTTGTGAACGGACGCTTTGCGCCGGAGCTCTCGGAGATCGGTGCGCTTCCTGACGGGATCGAAGTGACGAGCCTGGGCGAAGCACTTGCGCACCAGGATCTCGAGGCACATCTCGGCCGTTATGCGAATCGCGAGCGCGATGCTTTTGTGGCTCTGAACACCGGGCTGTGGGAAGATGGCGCTCTGGTACGCACGAAGCGCGGCGTAAATATCGAGCGGCCGGTGCATTTGCTTTACGTGACGGCAAACGATGCGGCGCCGGTAATGACCCACCCGCGCACGCTGATCGTGGCTGCAGCGACGAGCCACCTTGCGGTGATTGAGGATTACGTTTCACTGGGCAGCGGCCAGGCCTTCTCCAACTCTGTAACCGAGCTGGTAGCCGGGCCAGATGCGGTGGTTTCGCATTATCTGGTGGAACGCGAGAATCTCGATGCGTACAACATCTCCACGCTGCGCCTGGAGCAGGCGCGCGGTGCCAACGTGCACTCGCACTCGATTCTGTTGGGCGGCGGCCTGGTGAGAAACAACGTGCACCCGGTGTTGGCCGGCGAAGGCGCGGAGTGCCTGATCAACGGTCTGTTCGTAGGTGGCGGCAAGCAGCATATGGACAATTACATGCTGGTTGAACATGCGCAGCCCAACTGCAGCAGCCGGCAGTTTTACAACGGCATCCTCGACGAGCGCGCGCGCGGCGTGTTTCACGGCCGCATCGTGGTGCACAAGGACGCGCAGCATACTGACGCCAAGCAGACCAATCGCAACCTGCTGCTGAGCGACGACGCGCGCATCGACACCAAGCCGCAGTTGGAGATTTACGCCGACGACGTGAAGTGCACGCACGGTGCAACCATCGGGCAGATCGAAGAGGAAGCGCTGTTCTATCTGCGCTCGCGCGGAATTTCGGAGGCTGAAGCGCGCAACCTGCTGCTCTATGCTTTCGCGGCCGAATGCCTGGACCGCATGAACCACGGACCGGCGCGTAAGTTTATCGAGACCCTGATCCGCGAGCGGCTGAGCGACATTGCCGCCCGCCTGGGTACAAAGCTGCCAGCCGTTGAAAGCGAAACGGCAGAGGTGCAGAGTTGGGAGGAGGTCGGATGAGCAGCACTGCCGTAAGTCGGAACGGCCTTGGTTTGCAGACGCTGGATACGGAGAAGATCCGGCGTGATTTCCCCATCCTCGACCAGACGATTCACGGAAAGAAGCTGGTCTACCTCGACAATGGCGCCACGTCGCAAAAACCGCGCGCGGTAATCGACGCCATCGTGCGTTATTACCAGCACGATAACGCCAATATCCATCGCGGTGTGCACGCGCTCAGCGTGCGCGCCACCGAGGAGCACGACGAGGCACGCGAGCGGGTGCGGCGCTTCATTCAGGCCGCGGACGTGAGTGAGATTATCTTTGTGCGCGGCGCCACAGAGGCAGTGAACCTGGTAGCGGAGACTTACGGCCGCGCCAATGTGGGCGTGGGCGACGAGGTGCTCATCACCGCCATGGAGCACCACTCCAACATCGTTCCGTGGCAGATGCTGTGCAATGAGAAGGGCGCGCACCTGCGCGTGGTGCCCTTCAACGATGCCGGCGAATTGGATCTTGAGGCCTACGAAAAGCTGCTGACGCCGCGCACGCGCATTGTGGCCGTAACTCATGTTTCGAACGCCCTGGGCACAGTGAACCCGCTGCGCAAGATGATCCAGATGGCCCATGCCAAGAGCATTCCGGTGCTGGTGGATGGGGCTCAGGCTGTGCCGCATATGCCGGTGGACGTGCAGGCGCTCGACTGCGATTTTTACGCCTTCTCAGGCCACAAGGTCTACGGGCCTACGGGCATCGGCGTGCTCTACGGCAAGATGGATCTGCTCGACGAGATGCCGCCTTACCAGGGCGGCGGCGACATGATCCGCTCCGTGAGTTTTGAGAAGACGACCTACAATGTGTTGCCCTACAAGTTCGAAGCCGGCACGCCCGATATTGCCGGCGCCATCGGACTGGGCGTAGCGCTGGAGTACATGATGGGCTTGGGCATGGACCGGGTGGCCGCGCACGACCAGGAACTGCTGGCCTATGCGACGGAGAAGGTGGGTGGCCTTGAAGGTGTGCGGCTGATCGGGACCGCAAAGCATCGCGCCGGCGTGCTCTCCTTCCTGGTGGGCGATATACATCCGCACGACCTGGGTACGATTCTCGATCGTGAAGGCATTGCCATCCGCACCGGACATCATTGCGCGCAGCCGGTGATGGAGCGCTACGGCGTGGCCGCCACGGCGCGCGCCTCGTTCGGGGTCTACAACACGCGCGAAGAAGTGGACGCGCTGGTGAATGGCATTGAGAAGGCGCGCGAGGTAATGGGATGACGGAGCTGAACGACCTTTATCAGGAAGTAATTTTGGAACACAGCAAGGCGCCGCGCAACTTTCGCCGGCCGGGCACGACCAACCACACCGCAGAGGGCTACAACCCGCTGTGCGGCGACCGCTACACGGTGTTTCTCGATCTTGAAGGCGATGCGATTCGCGATATCGGATTCCAGGGTGCGGGTTGCGCCATCTCCAAGGCATCGGCGTCGATGATGACGCAGATGCTGAAGGGCAAGACCAAGGCCGATGCGGCAAAACTGTTCGAGCAGTTTCACGCCCTGGTGACGGGCGAGGCCGACAACGGCGATCAAGTGGGCAAGTTGGCGGTGTTTCAGGGCGTCCGGAAGTTTCCCGCGCGCGTGAAATGCGCCACCCTGGCCTGGCACACGCTGCAATCCGCGCTCGAAGGCAAGCAGGAAGCGGTTACGACGGAGTAGTAAAGCAGGGAACAAGGGACAAAGGGACCGGGCAAACTGTGAGCGAGGCGGGCATTCAAAATCGGGGCGCTGGGGAAAGCGAAAAAACTGGCGAATTGCGCGAGGAGATGATCTGGGCGCAGATGAAGACGGTGCGCGATCCCGAGATACCGGTGAACATCGTTGACCTGGGACTGATCTACGGCCTCAGCATTGAGCCCGCTGAAGATGGCAAGCGCATTGAGTTGCGCATGACGCTTACGGCTCCTGGCTGCTCGATGAGCGACGTGATCAAGCGCGAAATTGAGTACAAGCTGGCACGCTTGCCGGAGGTGCGCGAGGTGCATGTGGAGATCGTCTTCGATCCGCCCTGGTCGGCCGCCAAAATGTCAGAGGCCGCCAAGCTGGCCATGGGCCTCGACATGGATTTCGGTGCGCTGCCCGCCGCGAAGTCCGCTTTCAAAATTCTGCGCTGAGTCGCGAAGAAACCCGCGAACCTGCCAAGTCGCTCATTTCTCATTGCACGGCTTAACAGGCTGCGTGACGCGCGTCCAGGTTTGCGATGCGCCGAAGAGCGGAATACCGACGTACCCACGCAGGTGAAGCACTGCCCCCTCAATCCCCATGCCGCCGTGATAGGTCTTGCCGGTCTTTGGATCGTACAGTGTGCCACCGGAGGCGTGGTTCGCATCGGTCAGCGTAAAGCCGCTGCCGATTTCGAGGCCGCAGATCGCACGGCTGCGCAACGCCGGATCCGGATTGTGAATGTCGGTGGTGGGAATGTCAGGCGGCAGGGCTTCGATCTGCAGGCAGACATGGGCACCGCAGTGCTCAATGCGAACAGTGGAGCCAGCCGGGGTGCGCCAGTTGCCGAGGATACCGGTGGATTGTGCGCCAAGCCCAGTCGCGATGAGCGCAGCGAAAGCCACGACAATTGCGGCCGGTTTCACAGCGACCATACTACAGCACTACAGCTTTGCAAGTGCGAGCGCCATGGGGCAGGAGCTTACGGGCGGACGCCCAGCACTGCAGAACTCCATGCTGCTGTGGGAATGCGAGTGCGCGTAGCAAGATGACTCAGCATCGCTGGCCAGAGTTGCGCTGCATGGGCAAGAACCGGCATGGCAATCATCAGGCGCGAGAGCGTGGTAGCAAGCTGCACGGAATTGCGCAGCTCTCCACTGAGGAGGCGCGCGAACTTGGCCGAGGGTTCGTTGCGCAGGTACATGCCGGCAGCCAGACGCGCGCTGTGCAGCGCAATGGAAATGCCATCGCCGGAGAACGATGGAATCACCGCCGCCTGATCGCCCAGCCGCCACAGGCCGGGCTGCGTGCTCTCCACCAGCAGGCCGTAAGGGATGGACGAGAGTGCGAGGGGCTTAGCCAGCAACGGCTCGGCGGCGTCGAGCCGCTCAGCTAGTGAGTCGCAGGAGCGGAGCAGGTGAGTGAGCAGCGCGGGCCATTGCCGACGGCAGGCGGCGAATGCTGTGCGCTCGACCAGCAGGCAGAGATTGGCCTCGTTGTCTTCCGTGAGCTGCAGGCCGGCATAGCCGCCGGGAAATAGAAAAAGCTCAACCCAGCCATGGAGCGCGCGCTGCTGCGCGACAGCGAGCCGGAAGTACATTTTGAAAGCAATGAGAGTGTTTTGCGCACCGGGCGCGCGACGGTGACCGGCGACATCGTGCTTACCGGTTGCGAGAAACACTGCAGGCGCGGAATGGCGCTCGCCGCCGGCAAGTTGCGCGACCCACATCGGATCTGCCTGCGTACCGTTAGTCTGCGTCAGCGCATCCACGCGCTGGCCGCGCACAACCTTCGCTCCGGATTGCGCGGCCAGCGCGAGGAGAGCTTCGTCGAGCCTGCGCCGCGTGAGAGAGAGTGCGTGGAAGGGCAGGTCGCAGGCTGCAATGCGCCGCCGTGCCGCGAGACGAACTCCGTGAATGGGCGCAGCGCCGAGCGGGCGAAGATCGAGGCCCAACGCATCGAGATAAGCAACTGCCTCGCGGCTGAGGAATTCGCCGCACACTTTGTGATGCGCGGCTGCGGATTGCTCGATCACTTCGACAGACCGGCCGCCGCGCGCGAGATGCATGGCGAGCGCTGCGCCGGCCGGTCCACCACCGACGACGAGCGCCTCCGCGGTGCTGCTTTGTGACGACTTCAACGTTTCACCCGCGAAACGCAGAGGCGGCCGGGCCGCGCAGAGAAAATTTGGATGGGCAGATGCGCGAGTCCGGCCTCGGCGATATACCTGCGCCAATCCTCCACAGTGAAGCTGCGCTGAATGGAGACCGGGCCATCGTGTTGCACGAAACGATGCCAGCGCATGAGGCGTGCCAGCAGCTTGAACAGAACGTACGAAACACGCCCGCGCGAGAGATCGTTGATGAACCAGCCGCGCACGGCCGTCTGCTCCATCCACTGAAGGAAACGCACGATCTGTGCATCGCTCAGATGATGTGTAAAGAGCGAGCTGATGATGATGTCGACAGGGTGCGCGGGACGGTAGGAGAAGGCATCGGAGGTGACCCACTGGATACGGCTGGAGGGAATCGTGAACTCGCGCGCTGCGCGCTTTGCATAGGGGTTGAGGTCGATGCCGGTGAGCTGGACGGTGAGCAGGCGGCTCCGCGCCCACTCCTCGATGCGGCGCAGCATGTCGCCACCGCCAAAGCCAACGTCAAGTATGTCCAGCTCGGGCGCGGAGAATTGCCGCAGCCAGCGCAGCGTGGGCCGGTAAGCGAGCACGGTGCGGTTCACGGCTTCCAGGTCGCGCAGGCAATCACGGAACTCCTCGTAGCTCGAGGGCTCGTCCATGAGCTCGGTGAGTGCTGCGCGCGCGGCAAACGACGGAGCAGGTTGACGGCTAGGCGGCATGGAAGCGCATGATCTCCGCGGTTACGCCAGGACCGAAGCCGAGCGCGCGGCCCTGTTGGCCCGGCCGCGCATGTTCCATGAGCTGCTGCAGAACGAACATCACGGTCGCCGAAGACATGTTGCCGAAGCGTGAAAGGACGCAGCGCGACGCGTGCAGGGCATCCGGCCCCAGCGCCAGTCCGTCTTCTACCGCATCGAGCACGGCGCGGCCGCCGGGATGCACGGCCCAGAGGTCGATGGAAGCATCTCCGGGCGCGCCATCCCCGGTGACGGCGGCGGCGTGTTCGCGCATTCCTTTGGCGATGCGCGCGGGAATTTGCGTGGAGAGAAACATATCGAAGCCCATGTCGCCGATGCGCCAGGTAATCATGTCGCGCGAGTTTTCGAGGCGCAGCGCGTCAAAGCCATCCAGTTCGAACCCCCTGGGCTCGCTGCCGATGAGCGCGGCCGAGCAGCCATCGCTGAAGAGCAGAAAGGCGAGCACTTCGCCGAGGTCCTGGCTTTGGTGGAAATGCAGCGAGCAGAGCTCGAGGTTTACGACAAGCACGTTTGACTCCGGCTGTGAGCGGACGATGTGGCGGGCCAGCTTGAGCGCGTTCAGGGCCGCATAGCAGCCCATGAAGCCGATAAACGTGCGCTCGGTTGAATCGGGAAGGCCAAGGTGATCGACGATGTCGAAGTCCAGGCCAGGCGCGTAGAAACCCGTGCAGCAGGTGACCAGAACGTGGCGGATGCGGCTGCGCTCTTCCGTGCCGAGACCCAGGCGGTCGAGGGCGCGGCGCGCGAGCTGCGGCGCGGCTGCTTCAAAGACCTTCATCCGCTCGGCGGTGGTGGGAAAGCGGCCGCTGGCGTAGAAGGAGTAGGCGTCGGCAACAAAGCCGTTGCTGGATTTATCACGCTGCAGGCATGAGTAGCGATGGCGTATGTCGGACTTGGCGACCAGGCGTTGAAAGATGGAGCGGGCGCGCGGATCGACCAACATCTCGGCGGCAAAATCGACGAAGCTCTGGTGAATGTCGTGGTCCGGAACAGCCGTGGCAATGCGCTGCAGGTAAGCGCTAGTCATCGAGACTCCTCGCGAGAGAGGTGGGGGAGAGCGTGGCCATGGCGGCGAGGCGCACCGCCCTTTCTAACTCCATTAGATGCCCGAACGAGCGGGTCTGCAAGAGAAGCGATGTCAGAAGAGTGTCATTTCAATGTCACGAGCGAACGATTATCCCGGCAGCGCGTGGGCGACGTTCACCAGTGGTTACCACGCGCCCTGCTTGCCCCCGTACCACCAGACCAGGCCCACAGCTGCGGTGGGCTGCTGTTTTGAGACCACGCCGGTGTGGCTGGTGCCGAAGTAATACACGTTGCTCCAGTCGCGGCGGAACTCGAGGAAGCTGTCGAAGTTGTCGCCAAACTTGTACTCGTACGTCGCGGTGCCTTCCTTGAGTGCCTGGGTGACGCCACTGAATAGGCCGCCTCGGTCGGAGAGATATTCCCCACGCAGGGCCACATCCGAACGCGGCGAAATCTGGTACACCGCGTAGCCTGCGCCTCCATCCACGTGCGAGGGCGCGGAGGATTCGCCGGGAGCAGCATTGGCCCACTCGCGCTCGATCACATAATCCGCTTCGCCCTGCAGCGTGAACTTGGGCGTAATTTGCCAATTCGCATAGGTATCGAAGATATCCAGCTTGCCGTTGGGTGCAGGCACAATGGGCGCGACGCACAGGCCGGGCTGCACCGGGACCGTGCAATTCGTGGCCGGCGTCACATTGGGATGGTCCTGCCCCAGGTAGTAATTGAATGTCCAGGTCAGCGATTTCGTAGGCTGCAACACCCAGCCCCAGAGCTCATCCTTGTATTGGTTGGTCGGTTCCGACTGATCAGTGCCGTTTACCAACCAATAGTTGAGAGCGAGCTTGTCGTTCACGTGATACTGCGTGCGCACGCCGGCGTGGTAAAAGGGCAGGAAGTAGAAATAAAACGAGCGCGTGTAGTTTATCTGATCCTTGGTGTAGTTGCCTTCCGCGCCAAGCGAACTGGCCCATTTGCCGAAATCAACATTTAGCCCGCTGCCCACGGGAACGACGTAGGTCCCGTAGACCTGAAAGATATTGCGATAGATCTCGGGCCGCGGCTCGTTGGCGGGATTGCCCTGCAAGGTCTCGGTGGCCTGGCCGAATTGCAGGTCGAGGCGCACGCCGTAGCGCCGGTGCGCGGCGAGGTCGGGATCGAGATCGAGAATGATGTCGGCCTGATTGATGCTGAAGGCATTGCTGAGCACATCGTAGGCGCGCAGATCGTTCACGCCTCCGATAGGGTCGTTGAAGTTGTACTCGTAATAGCCGTCGAACAGGTAGTTCAGCGTGGCTCCGCCCGGAAGGTTCGCAGGCAGGCCGCGACCGCTCGGAGACTTTGGTTCCGTTGCGGGTGCGGCTGCGGCTTGCACAGGGACTGTTGGCGTGGCGCGGCGCAACTCGGCTGTGGCGCGCACCAGCGCGGCGGCAGCCTGAGGGCCGCTGGCCCCCACGATCGGCAGGCTGGCTGCGTTCATCGCCGGCGAGCCGCGCAGCGCGGCGTTCTGTTGCTCGAGGGCACTCACCCGGGCTTCGAGCGTGAGGACCATTTGCCGCAGTTGTTGCAGCTCCTGGTGATCGCCAGTTTGCTCTTGCGGGTGCTGGGCCTGAGAACCAACTGCCGCCAGGAATGAAGCCAGAACGGCAGCGAACAGCAATCGATGCGAGACTGCGCAGAGAGGGCACATAGGAGCAGAAGCCTCCTTGTTTACCCGGTTAGATGTGCAGGCTACGAGGAACGGAAGAACGGGAAAACTTACTGGCGTGCAATGTCATCCAACCACGCACGGGCTCGCGAGTCACCAGATTAGCCGCTCGCAGGGATCGCAAACGCGTCTGGTTTCGCGGTACGCCTTGATAGATGAGCGCGTTGTTGCGAGGCCACCGTGAAAACTGTTAATTGGATAGGCATGACCTTAGCCGCTCTTGCCACCGCATGGGCCAGTGTGGGAGCGGCACAGAACGATTCTGCGGTTTCGACTTCGTCAATTGCCACAGCCAGTAACCCCGCTTCGGAGGTGCCACCACGGCGCCCGCAGTCGAAGCCGGACCAGCCGGAGGAGCAACTCAGTCTGGAGCAACAGATTGCAGCGCTCAGGACCCGCCTGGACGAGCTTGAGCGGGAGGTGAAGCAGCACGATGGCGCCGGAGCCAACCCAACTAATAATGATGATGCCGCGGCGCGCAACGATGATGCCGCGGCGTTGCGTGCAGCGGCGAAAAAGCTGGTGGGTGAAGATACAGCATCCTTAGCGCCAGCGGCGAGGATGCTCGCTACGGCGAGGATGCCCGCCGTAGCGGCGAAGCGCCGGGAGCCGACCGCGCCCTCCGCTGAACCTCCGCAGGCAAATCCGCATGCGCCTGCCTTCACGGACTGGGACTGGACCTGGCTGAACGGCTATCCACGCAACAAGGACACCGCCTACGACTCCAAGTTCTTCACGCCCGAGGTCCGCGCCGACCTGACTTACACCTATGACTTCAACAAGCCGGACGACGACTCGATCGGCGGGTCAAGCGAGATCTTCCGCTCCAACGAGATTCAGCTCGAGCAACTGGGAGTTGGAGGTGACTTTCACCTCGACCATGCGCGTGCGCGGCTCATGACCCAGTTCGGCATGTATTCAAGCACCACTCCGCGCAACGATCCAAGTTATGCCAAAGGGCAATGGACGCTCGATGTCGCGTACCGCTATCTGTCCGAAGGTTATGGCGGATACCAGATTCCCAATGTGATGCACGGAATCAATTTCGACGCCGGTATCTTTTTGTCGTATATCGGGCTGTTCAGTTATTACAACTTCGACAACTGGGCCTATCAGCCGTCCTATGTTTCCTCGAACACGCCGTGGTTCTTTGAAGGGATTCGGGTGCAGCTCTTTCCCAGCGAGCACCTGAAGATCGAACCGTGGATCATCAATGGCTGGCAATCGTACGCCTCCGCGAACTCACGCAAAGGTCTGGGCGGTCAGATCCGCTGGACGCCCTACCCATGGATAAACGTCATTTCCAACAACTACGGACTGGGGCACGACGATCTCTATATCCCCAACCGTGGCCGCCTCCATACCGACAACAGTGTTGAGATCAAATACTACGATCAGCCGGCCAAGACCCTCGACAAGATGGCGTTCAGTTTTACGGGCGACCTGGGCTGCGAATTCGGAGGCGGTGTAAGCTGCCATGGGAATACCGCAGGCGGTCCCAAGCAGAGCTTCATCGGGTTCATGCTTTATAACCGCGCATGGTTCAACAGGGATCGTTACGGACTGACTGTTGGCGGCGGAGCGATCAACAATCCTGGCCGTTACCTGGTGCTGCTGCCGCCCATCAACGGAGAGACCGCAGCTTCGGCGGCGTTGAACTCGCCTTACTTCACAGAGAATCCTGGCAACCCGTTCAAGGCCTGGGATAGCTCCATTACCTTTGACATCATGCCCGTGCAGTGGCTGACGTGGCGCTTTGAATACGACTATCGGCACGCCAATGTGCCTTACTGGTCGGGTCACGGAGGCATAACGCCGCCGCCGTTTCTGGGCGCGCCGTACGGCACTAACAACGGCTTTCCCACCGACTACTCTTGCCTGGACGGCACGCCCGCAACCGAGACTCTGAACACCAGCCAGGCGCTTTGCGGTCCGACGGGGAACCCTGTTCATGGAGGCCTCTGGTTCCCCGATCTGCGGCGCGACGAAGACTTCTTCGACATCGACCTGTTGGTGAAGTTCTAGCCTGTCCACTGAGGAAAGGCCACACGTCCACGGTTGCGGTTTCCCACCCTCGCGACAGAAAAAAGTCGCAAGGATGGGGAACGGAGCGATTACGCGACGGCGATTTCGACGGACCCGCTGCCCAGGCGCGAGTGATGCGCTTCGACGCGAATGCTCCCGGTCTTGCCGGGCAAGGAACGCACATACACCGCGCCCGCGCCGCCGTTGTCTTTCAGATCAAACGGATTGTCGCCTACAATTTCGCCCGGGCCTTCGATGTGCAGCGTCACCGTGCCCTCGGCAAAGGCGCGCGGCGCGCCGAACTTGTCCATCGCCGCAAATGCCACGCGCGTCGCATCCGATCCATCTGGATGAAGCTCGGCGTCTTCGGCGGTAACTTTTAGCCGGTCACTGGCGAGATTCGCCGAAAACGAGCGCGACAGCACGCGCGTCGCACCCAGGTATCCGTCGATGCGGAGTTCCGGATGCGCCGCGCCGTCCAGCTTGAGATCGGTGAAGAAGGGCGGATATTTGAGGTTCCCATAGTTCGCGCGATCCGGGTGCAGTGTCGCGTGCGGCTTGCCGTCGATGAAGAGCTCAAGCCGATCGCAGTTGGAAAAAATGGCCGCGTGATCGCCGGGACCGTTGGGTGTCTGCGCGCCAAAGTCCCAATAGAAATCCGGCTCGATGACCGCGCGCACGGAAGGATCCACTTGGGAAACGTAGAAGGCAGCGCCCAGCTTATCGAGTCGGAAGACATCTGCAATGCCGGGACACTTGACCGCCTTGTAGTCGTTCATGATGCTGGCGTAGTCGAAGGCGCACCAGGCAATGACGCCGGCGATGCGCGGAAAATCCGCGGCGCGGTTGTGAGCCTGGGCGTGAAAGACGGCCTGGTCGGTCTGCTGCACGATATCGCCGGCGCGGCGATAGCGGATCGCAAATCCGTGGCCGGTGCGGTAGTTATACTGGCCCACGGTTTCGGAAATCATGTAGGAATGTCCGTCGACAGGCGGCAGAATGCCCACTTGACCGATGGGGTCCGCATGATAGTCGTCGAAGGCGAACACGTCCTGGCTCCACTCGGTCTCCCAGTTTTTGCGCGAAGACGGCGTCATGGTTCCAGTGGTGGCGCGCGTGTCGTCGAGCGAGTGGGCCAGCGCGCGGGTACGCTTGTAGAGCTCCGGATCGTTGGGCGATTCGTTAATGCGCACGCCCCACATGATCACCGCGGGATGATTGCGGTCGCGACGAATCATCTGCTCCACGTCGCGCACGGCCAGGTCCTTCCAGCTTTCATCGCCCAGGTACTGCCAACCGGGCAGCTCTTCCCACACCATCAGGCCGAGTTCGTCGCAAGCGTCGAGAAACGCCTCTGACTGCGGATAGTGCGAGCAACGCACCACGTTGCAGTTGAATTTACTGCGCAGGATTTCCGCATCGCGGCGCAGCAGGCGCGTGGGCGCGGCGAAACCGACATAGGGATAAAGCTCGTGGCGATCGAGGCCGAAGAGACGCGTCCGCTTACCGTTCAGATAGAAGCCATCGAGTTCGAAGCGCGCCTCGCGGAAACCGATGCGCGTAGAGACGGTGTGGACAGGCTTCTCATCGCGATGGAGCGTTACTTGCACGGTGTAGAGATGCGGATGCTCGATATCCCAGAGATCGATGGTTGGAAGATGGTCAATGTTGAAGGTGAAATCCTGCGTGTGGTTTTCGACCTGCGCGTCATCGGATGCGGTGGCCAGCGTGCGGCCATCCTTCACCAACGCTGCGGACAAACGTGTGTGCGCCGACGATGAGCCGGCAGCGGCAAGACCGGCGTCAAGTCGGCAGGTAATCTCGACGCGCGGCTTGCTGGTGAGCACGTCAACCGGCTTGGCGTAGAACTCGCGAATGAAGATGGCTGGGACAGCACGAAGCTCGACGCCGCCGGTGATGCCGCCGGGCAACAGGTAGTCGACGGATGCGGGACCGCGCTGCGAGCCGGAAGGCGGAACATTGAGCCAACCCGCGTCGACAATGAGCGCGAGAACATTTTTCTCGTTTTGGACGAGGTTTGTGATTTCGCGCTCAAAGGGCAGGAAGCCGCCGAGATGCGGCTCGAGGGCGTGGCTGTTGACGACCGGCGTTGCGCCTTCCATCACGCGCTCGAAGTGGAGAAAGAGGCGCTGGCCGCGCCATTCCGGAGGAACCGTGAAATGACGCCGGTAAATCCACTGGTCTTCCCACGCAGTTGGATCCCAGCCCTGCCATGAGAGCGGGACAACGCTCTGCGGCAAGACCACGCGCGAGAAGGCGGCATCGTTGAAGGCGGGATCGGTGGCATTGGGAACGAGCTTGCCGCCGAAGAGCCAGTCGCGATTGAGCGGCAGCACGTGCTGCGCGGCGCTCTGGTGCATTGCGGGAGCTGGAGCGGCCCAGCTCCGAACGGCCGGCGAAGCGGCTAAAGCTGTGGTTGCGGCGCAACCTTCAAGAAACGCGCGGCGCGTAACGCCCAGAGTTTTTTCCGACAAGGCTGGTGTTCTCCATTTGCAGTTCGATCTGCGAGGGCAGCGGCTGGCAAAGCCCCGCAGGTGCGGCTCATCGAGCCTAAACGGGTGGTGCGCGGAGTGTCAAGAGACCGGTCTCTTGACACTCCTGAGGTTCTGTCTAAACTCTATCTCCCCCCCCGGGGGCGGAGACAAGTGTATGAAAACAAAGCATCGATTGGGGCCCAATCAAATAAGTGTTTGAAAATAAACGACTTGCCGCGAGTACATCCGTCAAGTGTTTGAGATAAAACAAGATAAATGGATGGACCCAGCCCGGAGGCTGGCGCATGAGGACACGTTTTGAGCATAGCCAGGTTTGCGCATAAAACCGGCAAAACGATCTCTAGTTTAAAGGCTTTGAAATGAGGAGGAATACTACGGTAATGGGTTGACATTGAACCTTGCGGCGCGGACGAATTCCCGGGTATCGCCTTTGTGGAAATTCTTCCCGCCGCGTCTTCGGCCATTGAGCGGCATGATCCCCGCTAGGGGTGAGCAGGGGGTTGATCAACCAATAACTGACGAATAGGGGGTGATACGACCGGAATGCCCGAACTTGGCGAATGCCGCTTTTCTAGACCTATCAGAAACTACTTCTCTAAACGCCACCCGTACGTGGTTCTGAGCGTAGCTATTCTCTCCTGCGTTATCGCCGCCAGGCACGCCATCCGAGTCACTGGCCCACCAGTGCCGCCGCCATAGAGCTTGTACTCAGCAGTACAGGTCAGGTCACGATATTTCAGCCACGCTCGCTGAGCTTCTAGCAGATCGCTCCGCTCTTTTGGCCCTAAAACGGATCGCACCTGCGCATAGAGGCCGTTCAGTTCCCTGTCAGCAGCGTCTGAAGCTTTTGCGAAGCAATCCGCTTCTTCTACTGTTGAAGATGGCCGGTTGCAGGATACTCCGGGAGCGTTCATGTGTTGGCCCAGCGTTTGAGTGCAAGCCGCACACAGAAGGAGAGCCGACACCAAGAGCGAAGAAGCTAGGCGCGTCATGATCCCACTATTTTAAGCTCTTGAGGAGTGCTCTCCGCGATCACTTCGCGTGCCATGGAAGGTTCTGGCCGGTTGGTGGCCCACCCGGCGGTTACTTCGCAGTAAACAGAATTGCGTTGGCGGCTCTCTCAGAATTCGCACAAAAATTTAGGCGCGATTTTCAGAGAGTTCATGTCATTGCGTTTGGAGCGGCTTCGAGAAGTGGGAAATTCCGGCCTGGTGGGATGGGATGTGGCGGCCGTCTTTCGCCCGCGGTGCGGGCTTGGTCCCCAGGAGGGGCATTCTTCCCCAGGCTTGCGCCTGGGGCTAGCCTCTTGCGCCCGCTACGCGGGCTCACAGGGTTCGGTTCGGTCGGTCGCGTGTCCCTTGGTCGCGGGTCCCCTCGTCCCGTGTCCCCTGGTCTCCTGCTTCCTTGGTCCCTTGTCCCTTTGTCCCTTGTTCCCTGCCCTTGTTCCCTGCCCTTGTTCCCTGCCCTTTAGGCCTCTGGCCTGCGCCGGCGTACGTGCATCCGCGCACCCAGAGCTCCGCCGGCCATGGCGCAGGCCAGCAACGCAGCCACCAGGAAGCTCATGGCGCACAGGACCCAGGCGGCGCGACCTTCCGGCGAGAGCAGCCAGGCCTTGACCATGGCGACGGCCTGGGCGCTGTCGCCCATGGACGTGAGTTGCTGATTGAACTGCAGATTGATCTGCTGGGCAACGACGGTGTTCCAGAAGTCGTCGAAGATGCGCCCCTGGTTGAACCAGTAGCGCATCGCGTACAGGGTAAGGCCTGTGGTGGCCGCGGCCGCCCATCCGCCCAGTATGCCGGTGACGAGGCCAATGCGGGCGCCCGCGCCGATGGTGATCCATGCCGGACGCTGACTGCGCATGTAAAGGGAGACAGCCCACGCGCCGGTTGCGCCCATGAGCAGCAGACCGAGAATGCCTACGGGCGCCAGGCAAGCGCACAGGACGCCTGCGGGAAGCGCCAGTGTCAGCGCGGAACGCAGGGCCGGCCGCCAGGCAACGGAGCTGGCGTCGCGCACGGCTTCATTCCAGCGCGCAGGCTGACCACCTTCCGTGGGATTATCGGCGCTGTACACCAGTTGCGGAAGCCCGCAGTTGGGGCAAAAACTTGTCTCCGCTTGCACTGTCTGGTGGCAGCGGCTGCAGGTCATCTCCATAGGATTAAGGGTATCACCGGGGTAGGCGCGGAGCTGTTGGTTGCCGGGCGCAGGGCTACCGTTTTGCTGGCTTTATCGGTTGCCCGGACTGAAGTCCGGGCCTACCAGTCCGGGCCTACCCGTCGTGCCGTGCTACAAAGCCCCACGAACAAAGATTCACGGCGTGCCAAAGCGGCTTGCTAGAGCAGAACCATAGTTGCTATCAAGCCACTTTGTGTTCTCGACTCCTCTGTGCCACGCGGGGGATGGCGATGAGCGTGAAGGCAAACAGGCAGACGGAAGCTGCAACATAGGCGAGGTGGCCGTGGCGCAGGTCTTCGACTACGAGCTTGATTGCTTCGAGGGCTACGACGCCGTAGCCGATGTGGGTGAGTTCCGGCCGCCGCCAGCGCGCCCCGCTGAAGGCCAATGCCAGAGCCGCCACGCAGAGGATGAAGCTGCGGATGAGCGCACGGTGATGCGGCCCGACCTGGAATGCGGCTGCCGCCAGGCTTGCGGAACCCTGCGCGAGCAGGGCTGCGGCGGCCACGGCCGCAATGGATGCGAAGAGAAATGCGAACGGCCGGCCTTCGCGCATGGTTTCGGGACGCGCGGAGAGAAGTCCGTAGCAGAGGGCGGCGCAGATCGTAGTGAGACAGATGCTGAAGGACGGCGCTCCTGCCTGCGTTCCGGCGAGCGCCTGAAAGATGTACGCGAGGAGACCGGAAGCCCAGGCGGAGGCTAAAAGAAAAACCGTGCAATGCCACCCCAGCGCAGCGCTCCGCAACCATGCGCCTGCGACCAGCGCGGAAATGGCCGCTACCGCCAGGCACGCGGGCCGCGCAGCCGCGGGAGCGCACAGCCAAATGCCCGCCAAGAGAAGCGCGGCACTCCACACGTTGAACACGATGCGATTGGCGCGCTCTGGAGTGCGCAGCCATGCGGATATAGACGCGTAGAGAGCCGCGGCAAGCGCCATGCAGAGGAGACCGAAGATCGTCCTCCTCGTGGATGGGCCAAAGTACAGCAGCCCGCACGCAGCCAGCAGAAACGCCACCGTCACCTGCACGGTGTCGAAAAGCGAGATTCGCCGGCGTTGCGGTCCGATTTTGAGAACCACCCCCACCGCAAAGATGGCGAAAAGCAGACAGCCGGGCGCGACAAGCCAGCCGGCACTCAGCGCCGGATAATCGACGCGCGTATTTTCCGGAGCGCGATAAATGTAGATCAGCATCCAGACGGCGAGGTCCGCAGCCAGCGCGATGAACGGCCGCGCGAACTGCTGCTGCGATGCGACCTGGCAGATTGCGGCAGTGAGCAGCAGCGCGCCCAGGAATGGCAGGTTGACGTGCGTTGCAACCGCGAGCGCCAGGCAGAGCACCGCGGCCGACACATTGGCGATGCGCAGAACTGGCGCGCGCTCGGGCCCGCGAGCCAGTACAAACGCGACCACAACAAAGGCCGCCAGCGTCAGCGCATCGGCCTCCGCCGGCATCGCTTTGAAACGCAGCGTGAGTTCCCAAAGCATGGGAGCAAGTATCAGCACCGATGTGCAGGCGTAGACGGCAGCGGCAAAAACCGTTTTTGCGCGTGTGCCGGCCGCCAGCCACAGCAGTGTGTAGACGATCGCAGCAAACTGCAGCACCACTGCAGGGAGCACGTGCGCCTCGGTGAGCGCACGCAGCAGATAGGCGCCGGCGATGCCCAGCATGGCCCGGCCCAGCACCGGGAAAATTCCTCCCGCCTGCCATTGGGGAACTTCCGGAAGCAGGGGCGATGCGCTTGCGGGCGATGCGGCTGCGGCGGGCAACGCGGAAGGCTCCGCCTCAGCCGCTTTTTCAGCGCGCTCCAGCAGAGCGATGCGCTGCTCCAGCGCCGAGAGGCGCCGTTCTGCGTGGTCGAAGCGGGCGTTCAGCCGGTCCATGGGGCCGGGAGGGTCGTTGGGGCCGGTAAGCTCGTATGATCCGGGAAGATCGTTCATGGTGTCCACCCGATCCCGCGCCTTGTGGCGCTAGTCGCCCGAGGCTGGCGCGTGCAGGCTCTTCTCCGGCCACGGCGGCAGCAACTTCACCAGCACCCACAGGAACAAAAAGGGAAGAATCGTCAGGGCAATGGCTGCCAGCAATCCTTCACGTGTGGCCAGCGCCATTTTGTAGGTGGTGTAGCCGAGAAAACTCTTGGAGAACAACTGTCCGCCGATCACCACGTTCCAGCGCATGGCGAAGACGCTGATCATGATCAGCGATCCGCAGGTCACGTAAATGCGCTTGCGGACGGTCTCATTGAGGCTGTTCTTCCAAACCTGCGTAATGAACAGCAGCACCAGCGGCACCAGCGTGCCGACGAGGATCTGGAGCACGATCTGCGAGAAGAAGAGCTTGGTGTGGACCATGAAATCGAGGCTGCGGAAGGATTCGTCGGCCTCGTAGATGCGGTGCACCAGGTCCAGCATCTCCAGGCTGAAGTCGATGATGAAGATGTAGAACATGTACATGGCGATGGTGTCTACGCAGCGCATGTCGATAGTCTGCTTTGCGCAGCTTGGTGACCGCCATGTAGAGCAGCATGACGGCGGCGATGCCGGACACCATGGCCGAAAAGATGAAGACCACGGGCATGAGCGGCGACGACCACCAGGGATTGGCCTTGATGGAGCCGAAGATGAAGCCGACGTAACCATGCAGCAGGAAGGCCGAGGGAATACCGATCAGCGTGACGATCCAGCCCACCTTTTCATCGATGTGGAGCGAGCGCTCGCTGATGTTGCTGGAGCCCAGCGTCATGATCTTGTAAATCAGGCGCAACAGGCCTTTCGACTGCTGCGAGCGCAGCACGATGTCGCGCCGGTAGTCGAGCCAGATCTCGAAGACCAGCACCGCCATCAGGTACCACAAGTAGACGTAGCCGAACATGGCCATGGCCGAGGTGGCGTGGGGCGTGAAGTACATCTCCGGCGAGCGCTCAGGATGGCCAAGGTGCAATTGCAAGCGGCAGCGGCGCATCGAGCAGAAATGCCAGTGCCGTGAGCAGCGCCAGCCGGTAAGTGGGCTTGACTGCCTCGACGCGGAAGACCCGCTCCAGCGACGCCAGAATGAATGCGCCCGCCACCAGGCCTGTGATGTACGGGTACAGAACGATCAACACGCTCCAGTGAAGGGTGATCTCGTTCGGATACATGAAACCGGTCATACCAACAGCTCCTAGCTTCTAGCCTCTAGCTCCTAGCTTGGTGTTGCTTATTTCAGCCGCCATGGCTTCGCGCTGCACAGCGCAGCTAGTGCTGTGACTGTGTAGTTTCGTGCTTTCCCAGGTCTCAAAATCGAGACCTGGGGCACCCGGCACCCGGCTTCTAGCCTCTAGCTCCTAGCCTGGTGTTGCTCATTTCAGCCGCCATGGCTTCGCGCTGCACAGCGCAGCTAGAAGCTAGTAGCTAGAAGCTAGAAGCTGCTTTACCGCACTGACCCATCCAGGTCGTTGTAGAAGACCTTTGCGCCTGTCGCCATCTGCGGCTTCAGCACCTGCACGCTGTGCGTCTTCAGGAACGCGTGGATGGGATCGTTGGGGTTCTTCAAATCGATCAGTTGCCGCGCACCGGTCGGGCAGTTTTCCGCGCAGGCCGTGGTCAGGCCCTTGGTGATGCGGTGATAGCAGAGCGTGCACTTGTCGGCCACGTGCTTCTGCGGATGAATGTAGCGGCATCCGTAGGGGCAGGCCTGCACGCAATAGGCGCAGCCCAGGCAATAGGTCTGATCTACCAGCACCACGCCATCGGGGCTCACAAACGTTGCGCCCACCGGGCACACCTGCGTGCACGGCGAATCGGCGCAGTGGTTGCACAGCTTGGGCACGAAGAAATACTTGCCTTCGTCCTCCTTGGCCACCGGGAAACCTTCCTTGCCGCCGTCGGGCGAAATCACTTCGGGATTGGTCATGTGCCAGTCGTCGACGTGGTAGCGCTCTACCCAGGTGCGGAAGTAGCCATCGGGTACATCGTTCTCCGCCTGGCAGGCGCGCACGCAGTTGCCGCAGCCAATGCACTTGGGGATGTCGATCAGCATGCCCCACCAGTGGTCGCTCATCTTGTAGTTGGGCGAGGACTCTGGAGTTCCCGCAAACACCGATTCCCATGCCACCGCCGCGGCAGGCAGCAGAACCAGAAAATGACGCCGGCTCAAGGTCATTTCGTACCTCCTGCGCGCTGCGGCGCGGCTGCGGCGTTAGCGCTGGGTGCTTCAGTTTTTGCACCGGTAGCTGCGGCCATGGCGCCCGTTTCCGGGTCCGCGCCGGGCGTGGGATTGTGCGGGTTGTGGCAGGTCTTGCACGGCATCCCGCCGGAGTGATCGGCGGGATCGACCTGCGGAAAATCCTTGGGTTTGGCGGCACTGGCCGTGTGGCACCGCGCGCAAAGTACCGCGGTGTCCGGCAGCCCGGGCGTCACCGATGCCGGATCGTTGGCGTGGTTGGCCAGCGGCCCGTGGCAAGCTTCGCAGTTCACATGGACGTGTTTGCCTTGGCCCTTGGTGGTCACGATGTCGGTATGGCAGTCCGCGCAGGCCTGGTGGCCGGCAAACGTGACTGGCCGCGCGGCAATCTCCGCAATGGCAGCGCCGCGATAGTGGCCATACTGACCGAAGCTTTTGGGAACCACGAAACCGCGAATAACGAGAAAGGCAAGAAAGGCTAGTACGAACAACCCTGCGAAGCGAAAAAGATGTCCTGCATCCTTGAAGAAGTTCATCAGGCCCGACTCCGTTGCGCCGAAACGGCGCGTCGATCAGCGTGAGTGTTTGCTCTGCGTATGTGCGCTGCAACACTCACGGAATTCACGGTACCGGGCAATTGATTGGGCTGGATGTGAGATAGCGCACAAGCGGTTGTGACGTGACGCACGGGAAGGGCCCTAGGTCCCCGACCGCATGAATTCGTACTTTTGGCTTCCGTGGCTTCCCACCCTTTCGCCAGAGAAAAGGCGAAAGGATGGGGCACGGAATTGGTACAAAATTAAGCGGTCAAAGACCTAGCCGGGTTCGCGGGCACCTGGCGCGAAGTTCCCTGGGGCACCACCGATCTACGCGGGAAGAATTGCCGACCGGAGTGCAAACAACCTTGCACTGTGCGCTGCGATCCAACCGTATCGCGGTAGTGGCTTTCCTCGGCAGATGGCTCAACGTCGCAGCTGGCGATTAGACTTCCTTCGTGTAGAAAACGAGGGGAGTACGGATGCTCAACCGTCGCACATTTCTCAAGGCAAGCGCGGGTGTCATTCCAATGGCAACCGCGATAGAGGCTCTCGACCCATTTTCGACTCTCTCCGCAGAGGAGACGGCCGTCGTGCCCAACAGCGGACCTGGACCGAAGCTCACTCCTCTACCGCAACGAATGTCGGCGATTGATCCGGCTACCCAGTCCTGGCAGCAGAGAATTCGCCGGGTGGGACAGAGCAACATGACCGAGCATGACCCGGCAGTGATGAACATCGAGGAGTGGGCCGACTATTGGCACTCCGCCGAAGTGGACATCGTCTTCATCAGCGTCACCGGCATCCTGGCGTTTTACCCCTCAACGGTGAAGTTCCATCGTCATGGAAAATTCCTGAACGGCCAGGATTTCTTCGGCGAGTGCGTAGCTGCCGCGAAAAAGCGTAATATGCGCGTCGTCGCACGCATGAGCCCCGATCTCAATTGGGAAGATGCACTCGAGGCTCATCCGGAGTGGGCCATGCGCAACAAGGACGGCTCTGTGCAATTCAGCGGCGAAGAGCCGCGCCTCTTCAAGACATGCATGTTCTCCACCTACATGGACGACTACGTCCCCGCTATCATGCGAGAAATCAACTCGCTCTACGATGTCGATTGCTTCTACACCAACGGTTGGCCGCCGCTTGGCAGTCTCCCCGATTGTCACTGCGCCGCCTGCGGCAAACTACCGCCTGTCGGCACTCCGGGCTACTGGCGAGCCTTCACTGACCGTGTCCTGGAGCTCTGGCAAAAATATGATGCCATCGCCAAAGAGAAGAAGCAGGACAGCTTTTTTTTCGCCAACTCGGGTGGCAATGTACGCGGTGGACCCAATCTCGATCGCCTCGGCAAAGTTGCTGCATGGTTCCAGGCCGACAATCAGGGACGCACCTACGATGATGCCGCTGTCTGGGGATGCAGCCTGCAGGGCCGGGTTTGCAGTGCCGTGCTCGATGGAAAGATCGCCGCCAACGTCACCGCAGCGTACTCCACCGGCACGCCAGGCTGGCGCAATGCCTCAAAAAATCCCGCCGAAATCAGGATGTGGCTCAACGAATCTCTGGCCAGCGGGATGGCACCCTATTATCACTTCGTCGGCTCCGAGAATGGTCTTGGCGAAGACCGTCGCTGGCAGAAGGTCGGGGTCGATTATTTTCGCTGGACGGCCCAGCACGACGCGCATTTCGCCACCCGCCGTTCCGTTGCCAACATCGGCGTCGTAATAGGACAGAGCACGCAGCTTCTCTACCCCGGCCCCGTTACCGCACGCTCACGTGCCTACATGCATGAGACCACACAAGGCCTCTACGATGCGCTCCTCCGCGGCCGTTTCGCATTTGACTTCGTCCATGAAGATCGGCTGGAGCCGGAACGCCTCAGCAAGTATCGTGCTCTCCTGCTGCCCAATATCGCCATGCTGAGCGATCGCCAGTGTGAGCAGATCAGCAATTATGTGCAGTCTGGCGGATCGATCATGGCCAGCTTCGAGACCAGCCTCTACGATGAAAACCTGAACCAGCGGACGAATTTCGGACTCGTCGATCTTTTCGGCATCCACAATGCCGGAAACGTCATTGGCACGAACGGCAATCCGTACTATGCCCGCATTGAAACACCAGACCAGGCCCCACTGCACCCGATCCTCGACGGCTTCACCAATACCAACTGGCTCCCCGGCGCGGAGAATCGCGTGCCTCTCCGTCCCGTGCCGAGTCCCGTGCTCACGGTCGTTCCCGGATTTGTACGCTATCCGCCGGAACTGGCCTATCCTCCGACCCCGCACACCAATGAGCCGGCAGTGGTCCTGCGCGAATCGGGCCGCAGCCGGCTGGCCTACTTTCCCGGAGATATCGAGCGAACCTACTGGCTTACCGGCCATGGGGATTTACTGCGCCTGCTGCTCAACACCATACGCTGGATCACGAATGATGAGCGCGTTGTTCACATCGAAGGCGAGGGATTCATGGAGATGTTTTGTTGGGAAACAGTCCCCGGATACTCCGTGCACGTCCTCAACTACACCAATCCCAATGCTCACCATGGATGGATACAGTCGACTTATCCGCTGGGCCCACAGACCATAAGACTGCAGCTACCGCAGAGTGTGAAGGTGAAATCCGTGGAACTCTTGCAGGCTGGGAAAAATCTACCCTTTCACCTGGAGAGTCAGATGTTGCAATTCACCATACCGCGCGTCGAAGACTACGAAGTCGCAGCCATTACCGTCGCCTGAATTAGCCCTGATTTCGCGGCCGTCCCCTGATTGCTTCCGGAAAACATGCGCGATGCGGACTTGAACCCAAGGCAATCGCATTTCAAGATATGGGAAGAATTTGTCTTGAAAGGGCACGGCTAAAGCCGTGCCCTTTCAAAGCCGCTGCTGTTCAAGATTCCAAATCCAAATGCGATTGCCCTGGCAACAGTGCGTGGTACGATTGACTTTTTCCGGGAGCAGCCCTACCGTCGCCATGAAAAAGAGCCTTGTTGCGCTTCTCTGTCCCGTGCTGCTTGCTTCCCTCGCAACCGCTCGTGCTCAGCGCCAGCGCGATAAGCCGCGCCCCAATGTCGATCAGTGGCACCTGAAGGACTATCCCTTCGACAATCCGAAGTTGCCCACCAGCCAGCGCATCGACAATCTCCTCTCGCTCATGACCCTGGAGGAGAAGATCGACTGCTTTGGCACCGACACCGGGGTGCCGCGCCTCGGCGTTCCCAACATCGGCGCGTCGGAAGGCATTCACGGGGTCGTGCAGCGCGAGGACCGCCCCGGGCGCCCGCCCATCACCACCACCCAGTTCCCGCAGCCTCCCGGCATGGGCACCACCTGGGATCCGGACATGGTGCGCGAAGCTGCCGGCGTCGAGGGCTACGAAGCCCGCTACATCACGCAGACTCCCAGCTACAACCGCCAGATCCTCATGCTCTGGGGACCGCAATCCGACCTCGACCGCGACCCGCGCTGGGGCCGCAGCGAAGAGGTCTACGGCGAGGACCCCTTCCTCAACGGCACCATGGCCACTGCCTTCGTCCACGGCCTGCAGGGTGACAACCCGAAATACTGGCAGGCCGCCGCGCTCCTCAAGCATTTCCTCGCCAACGAAAACGAAACCGACCGTAACAGTTCCACCTCGAACTTCGACGAGCGACTATTTTGGGAGTATTATTCCGTTCCCTTCCGCATGGCGTTTGAGCAGGGCGGCGCCCAAGCGGTGATGGCCTCCTACAACGGCTGGAACGGCATTCCCATGGCCATTAACCCGATGCTGCGCAACATCATCATCGACAAGTGGGGCGGCGGGGATGTTATTTCCAGCGACGGCGGAGCCATTACGCTTCTGGTCAGTCCGCGCCATCTGTTCCCCGACCAGGAGGACGCGGTGGTCGCCTCGTTCAAAGCGGGCATCAATCAGTACCTCGACGTGTACCACGACCAGATGATCAAGGCGGTCAAGGATGGCCGCATTACCGAAGCCGAAATCGACGACGCCCTGCGCCGCAAGTTCCGCATTGAGATCAAGCTGGGCCTGCTCGATCCGCCGGACATGGTGCCGTATACGAAGGTTCGCCAGACCGGCAACGAGCCCGCTCCCTGGAACAGCGAGCGTGACCGCGCCGTCTCGCAGAAGATCGCTTTGGAGTCCGTGGTCCTGCTGAAGAACCAGGACAGCTTGCTGCCGCTCGACAAGAGCAGGATCAAGTCCATCGCCGTAATCGGCCCGCTGGCCGATGTGGTGCATTGGGACTGGTACGGCGGCACGCCGCCGTATGCCATCACCCCGCTCGAGGGCATTGAGAAGGCGGCAGGCCCGAACGTAAAGATCAATTACGCAGCTTACGACACGCCCGATGGCGAAACCGCCGCCCTGAAGGCCGCGAAGGAGTCGGACGTTGCCATAGTGGTTCTAGGCAACAATCCCACCTGCGGCGACGAGGCCGACGCCTGGTACAACACGCCGGAGGAAGGCGGAGGCATCACGTTGCCCTGCACGGTTCCCAGCGACGGCCGTGAAGGACGCGACCGCGAAACCATGACGCTCTATCAGGAGCAGATCGTGAAGCAGGTTATGGTGAAGAACCCGCACACGGTGCTCGTGCTCATCGCCAGCTTCCCGTTCACCATCGACTGGTCGCAGCAGCACGTTCCCGCCATCCTGACGATGGCCCAGGCCTCACAGGATGAAGGCACGGCGCTGGCGAAGGTGCTGTTCGGCGACTACGACCCGGGCGGCCACCTTGTTCGCACCTGGCCGAAAGCGATGGATCAGCTTCCGGCGCGCATGGACTACAACATCCGCGACGGATACACCTATATGTACTTCAGGGACCAGCCGCTTTATCCGTTCGGCTTCGGCCTCAGCTATACCACCTTCAAGCTCTCCAACCTTCGCACCAGCGCGCCGACGATCGCAAAGGACGGCAACATCACCGTCAGCGTCGACGTCACCAATACCGGCAGCCGTATTGGCGACGAAGTCGTTCAGCTCTACGTCAGTTGGCCGCACCCGCAGGTTGTGCGTCCCAACGAGGAACTGGAGGGCTTCCAGCGCGTCACCGTGGACCCAGGCCAGACGAAGACCGTCACCATCCCGCTCAAGGCGTCGCAACTCGCCTTCTGGGATGTGGGCACGCACGCCTTCAGCGTGCTGCAGGAGCCTGTCCGCCTGATGGTCGGCGATTCCTCGGTGGATATCGCCCTGAGCACCACGGAGCAGGTGGAGTAGGTCGCAGGCTCCGACCCTGCGTAGATCAGCCTGATTCCGCTTCCGTCCCTGGTTGAAAGATGCAGCCGACCCGGCTCGTCTAACATGGTTTGAGGCTGTGACGACTTCGCCAAGACAGTCTCCATTCTTCTGAGGAGTTCGGCTCCCGATGGCGCTTCATCGCTTAAAGTATCTCGCCCTGATCGCGCTTTGCTTCGCCACTGTTGCCGCGTATGCCGCCGAAACGCGCACGCCGACGCAGGACGGCATTCTGTACGGAACCGCCGACGGCCAACCCCTCACCATGGACTACTACGCCCCGAAGGGCAGCGGAGTTCATCCGATCGCGATTATCATTCACGGCGGAGGGTACCACGGCGGCAACAGCAAGAACGGCAGCGAAGCCTACGTGGCCGATTTTCTCGCGCCGGCGGGCTACGCGGTCTTCTCCGTCAACTATCGCCTCGCGCCGAAGTACCCCTACCCGTACATGGTGTATGACGTCGAGCGCGCCGTCCGCTACATTCGTTATCACGCCCGCGAGTGGAGCGCCGATCCCGGCAAGATCGCCCTCGTTGGCGGCTCGGCCGGCGGCTACCTCAGCAATATGGTCGGCCTGCTCAATGCGCCCGGCGACCCGCAGGCTGCCGATCCGGTCGACCGGGTCAGCGCAAAGGCGCAGGCCGTGGTGAGTCTCTACGCGCAAAGCAGCTTCGAATTCGTACCGCTCAATGCGGACGTGCATCGCTTCCTCGATCCCTTCATCGCGCAGAAGGGCGAGAAGGAAGCAATCCGCGAAGCCTCGCCCATCACGTATGTCTCGAAGGACGATCCGCCATTTCTTGAGATTCTCGGCACCCAGGATGAATACATCCCCATGTCGGAAGCGACCAATCTGCAAGCCGCGCTGCATGCGGTTAGAGTGCGCTGCGACATCATCGTCATCCCCGGCGGCAAGCATGGCACCGGCGGATGGAACAATCTGCCCAACGTGCCGGACTGGGAGCGCCAGATGACTGCATGGCTCAATGCACGGCTAAATCATAGCGGACCGATCGGCGAAGGCATCCGGCCGCGCGTAACGGCTTCCGCGCCATGAGTCATCGGAGAACCATCTTTGCGCGGGGGAGAGTGTCAACGAGCGCAGAATCGCCACTACATGTTCCCAGCAGTCGCAGGTTAGTTGTGCTCTTCCAATAGTGTGCTTCCGGGTGATGGCGGTGTGGCCGGCGCCAATCAGCGGCAGGTCACTTGTTGCCATGAAGAAGATCGGATTCGCGCGCAAATCGAAGCGCTTCAAGCGCTGCCCCGCGGGCGCCAGCGGTGTCGCCGTTCGGCATGATGTGAATCGGGATGTCGGCCTGCTCTTCGCGCTGCACTCCCATGCCGATACGAATCTCATCGATGAACCAGCTGCGAAATTCGGGACCGGTCTCCACCACGCCGCCGCCCACGATCAGGGCGTCAGGGTCGAACGTGTTGATCATTTGATCGAAGAAAAGTCCCAGTGCCCGCGCCTCGACACGGAAGATATCGCGGCACATCGGATCGCCCTTTTCCGCCATTCCGCGCACGCGATAGGCGGCCTTGTGGGGGTCTTCGATGCTGGCCAGTTCGTGACCGGGATATTTCTTCAGGAAATGGGGCAGCAGATGCCTGCGTATGGAAGTGAGGGAACAGAGCGATTCGAGGTCGCCCATGCGGCCGCAATTGCAGGCCGGCTCCAGGCCTTCAGTCCCGGGAATCATCTGGTACGGAATGAGCACATGGCCCAGCTCGCCGCCGAAGCCCTTGCGGCCCTTGATTACCGCGCCATCCATGATGATTCCGCCGCCATGGCCGGTGCCGACGATGCACGAGATCGAGGTGGTTCCCTTGCTGGTGCCGAAGAGGGCAAAATGGCCCCAGACGGCTGCGGCATTGGCGTCGTTCAGATACACTACGGGCTTGCCCAGGACCTGGGAGAGATTGCCGCACATATTGAAGCTTGCCCAATCGGCATGAACAAAGTTCGTTGAGCCTCTCGCGCTGAGGACGCCGGTCGCGCTAGCCGGGCCAGGTGTATCGAGGCCTACGACTGCCACATCCGCGAGGGACCCCCCGGCCTTCTCCATGGCGGCTTTGAGGCCATCGGCAATCTGGTTCAGACAGATTGCGGGCCCTTCGGTTGAGCGGGCAGGATGCTCACAGAGACCGTCGATGAGAAACTCTTCCCGATCATTCAGCACCGTATAGTTAACAGCTGTTCCGCCAAGATCCACACCAGCGACGAGCATCCTTATTCCCTCACTTTTTGTTTCGTTCCAAACGGATCAACGAATTTGCCGGTCATCCAACCCTTTCGTTGCAGGGCAATGGATGCTAAGGCAACACCATGCCGCTCGGCGCTTCCCATGCATTCGCGCATGGTCAAAGACCCATTTTGCAGACACAACATTGTGCCATACCAAATTCTAGTTCGGCTGCAGGCCCAGAGGACACTGGAGGCCGAGTTGCGCCTGGTTTGTCGCTAGCCATCCCTATGCCGAATGTTCGCCCCGTAAAGTCACCCAATCCGGCAGAGATTTGAGTAAGAGAAGGGTTCCGGTCTTTCGCCTTATGCCGGGGAATCTCCCCATCGCTCGTTATACGACCCCCCTGGACACATGCACGAACAAAATAAAACGTAGTGGTATAAGCTCATGAAACAAATAGTGATCAACGGGCGAACTCCGACGAACGTCATCATCGGTTCGTTGTGCGAAATCAGAAAACAGCGCAGACAACTCAGTTGCCTATGACACTGCCGAATTGCACAGGATTGGGGGACTGCGTTGATCAAGCGCTGCACTCGCCAGCCGTAAGTTAACATCGAATGGAAGGATTGCCGCTGGTTCGTCATCACTCCGATTGCCCCTCGCGTGCCGATCACTGAGCCATTCCGAATTCATATCGCCGCTGGCTGGTTCTCCATGGGATCCGACGTGGGTCAGACTGCGGAAAGCCCTGTTCATCGCGTCTGGCTTGATTCCTTTGCCATGGCGGCAACCCAAGTCACCGTTGAGGAGTACGCGCGGTTTCTGGACGACACCGGGAACGTACCGCCTCCATACTGGAGCGATCCCCACTTCTCTCCTCCTCAGCACCCTGTGGTGGCGGTTTCGTGGTTTGACGCAGTGGCGTATTGCGCGTGGCTTTCGTCAATCACCGGCTCGCACTATCGGCTTCCTACAGAAGCCGAATGGGAGCGGGCCGCGCGAGGCGGTGCCGAGAGGATGTTATTCCCTTGGGGCAATGATCCGCCGACTTCACGCCCGGCTTACCACACTCGTTGGAGAACCGGCCCTGAGCCGGTCGGGCAATCACAGCCGAATGCCTACGGTTTATTCGACATGTGCGAGAACGTGCATGAGTGGTGCAGCGACTGGTACGGGGCCAACTACTATGCGATTTCACCTGATCGGAACCCGCAAGGACCGGAGGAAGGCGAGAGAAAAGCTTCGCGCGGAGGTTCCTGGCGGCACCAGATCAAGATTTCACGATGCTCGGCACGTTCCAGCATCCCGCCTGAATTCCAATACGCTGATTATGGCTTTCGGGTCGTGTGCGACGGGCGTGACGATCTGGCTACGGGTAGGGGCTTAGAGGGACGAAAGCAGGTTAGAGGAGTTGAAATCCGTTCAGGCGTTTAGCAGCGTTTTGGTCAAACGTCAGAGTTGCGGAGCAACCCCACCACGCGCCTAAAGCGCCAATCAGAGCGTCTTCGAAGGTCCCGGATCCGTTTCTGAGCGCAATGACCGCCTGATAGACTTCCTGCTCGTTTTGAACTTCTAGGGTATCGGCCGCCAAAATCATCTCGATGTGGTCGGCGATTTCCCCGTGTGAGCGCTTGTACAGACTTCCAAGTACCCAGACGATTTCGAGAATACACACAAGGCTGACAAAACCGGGAACCTCCTTCGTCAGACGGCGTTCGACGATCTCTGTTGCCCTGGGCGATTGCGCGGGATGGTCTTGTGCCAGGTAGCGCAATAGGACGTTCGTATCAAGTCCGATCGTTTCAAGGCCGATCATTTCTTCCGCCGAAATCTCTCCGTCGCGCCTGCCTCAATCGCTCTATCGATTTCCTTGAGAGAGACCGATTGCGCCAGCCGGGGAACGCTGCCCTTGAGGTGCCTGGTTGGAATTTTGGGCAGAATGATCACACCGTCTGGATGGAAGAAGAATTTAAACCGATCCCCCGGCTTGATCTGCAAGCGTTCACGAACCGCTTTGGGAATTGTGGCCTGACCCTTACTGCTGAGCGTGGCTTCCATGACGATGCACCTCTCTTTACATTCTAACAAAAGTAAAGGGCTGTCCCGTTTGCCAAACGAGAACTGACTTCCACATCGCAAGTTCACTCGCGACATGAACCAAGCTGCCGCCTTTCTTAAATGGCGGTGTCGGAGCTCAACTTCTTATTGGGAAAATTCGGCGGAAGCGCATCGCCCCAGTGCCTTTTAAGCTCAAGCAATGGCGCCCGAAGTTTTTTTGAGATATTGAATGTGGGAAGCCTCGAAAGCTGTTTTCTCGTCGAAGAGACAGACTGGAAGGCGGGGAAGAACTCCAAACGGCGGAGCGGTGGACAGCGTGGCCGGACCGGGGGGGGCAACTCCGGGGGCAACTTCAGGCACGTCACTGGCGATTTTCTGCAGAATTTGGGAAATTTTGATGATTTGGATGTTTTTCCAGTAGCGTCCCTGGTCATTACTTCTTCGCAATTCATCGAAACTGATGCCGCGCCCGGTTTTGCGCGGAGCGCAGCCGGTTGGCCTGCCCTGTAAAAGCAGTGCTCAATTGCCGATAGAAAATCGATCACGAAGAGCGGCGTTTCAGGATCTCTGCCGAATCACCGACCGCGGCGGGCGTGAAAGTCGGGCCTGAGGCGAAGTGCCTTCGTTTGCAATGCGGGCTTTGGTCGTCTGATCCAGTGTCAGGGCCGGATGCCAGCTTAGGGATTAGGAACAGGAATCGATGGATAAGAGCACCCTGGGTGGTATCACACTAGCAGTGGTGGGAATCTTGGCAGGACTGCTCCTGGAAGGGGGCAAGATCAGCCAGGTCCTGCAGCCTACCGCCGCCATCATCGTTTTTGGCGGAACCATCGGCGCCGTGATGGTTCAATTTCCTCTGCATGCGGTGATCCAGGCTCTTGTCCAGTTGAAGCATGTGGTCTGGGAGCCGGAAACGGCGCCGGACAATCTGATTCAGCACCTGCTGCGCTATGCCTACAAGGCCAGAAAGGATGGGATCGTTTCTCTCGACGGCGAGTTGGAGAAGATTCACGATCCCTTTCTGCACGATAGCCTCGCGTTGGCCATTGATGGCGTAAATGGCGCGGAGCTCCGCAAGATGATGGAAGTTCAGCTCGAATATCAGATTGAAAAGAACGATGTGGTCGTCAAGGTTTACGAGGCCGCCGCGGGTTTTTCGCCCACTATCGGCATCATCGGAGCCGTCCTGGGTCTCATCCAGGTGATGCAGCACCTGCAGAACATCGATGAGGTGGGCAAGGGGATTGCCGTTGCGTTCGTGGCCACCATTTACGGGGTGGCCGCAGCCAATCTCCTTTTTCTGCCGGCCGCCGGCAAACTGAGGATTCGCTTGCGGGAGAGGATGGCGATCCAGGAAATGACGTTGGAAGGGGTGCTGGCCATCATGGAAGGGATCAATCCGCGCGCGCTGGAAATGCGATTGAACAGCTATTCCTCTCTTCCGGGCCGGCGTGCAGCGGCGCCAGTGGCGGCAGTATCGTGAGGAAATACCGACGCGACCGGTACGAAGTGAATCATGATCGTTGGCTGATTTCCTACGCCGACTTCATTACTCTGCTGTTCGCATTTTTTGTTGTTCTCTTCGCCTCAGCCTATCGCGATAGCCAGGCCGTGCGCAGGGTTTCCAATGCAATTCACAAAGGTTTCCAGGAAATGGGGCCGTTTGCGGAAGCGCAGCCAGGGCAGCCTGCAACAGGCGCCGCAGCAATCTCCATGGTGAATATTGCGGAGCTGCGCCGGCAGCTCGAAGCCGCCATCGGGCCGGAAATCCGTAATCACGAAGTGGAGCTGAGGGTCACCCCGGAGGGATTCGTCATCAGCCTGCGCGAAATGGGCTTCTTTGCTTCAGGCCGCGCGGACCTGCTGCCCGGCGCGGCCGCGAAAATTCAGCGCATCGGCACGGTACTGCTGCAGCACGGGCTGGAGATTCGAGTGGAGGGGCATTCCGACAACCAGCCGATCCACAACTCGGCATTCCATTCCAACTGGGAATTGTCAACGGCCCGCGCCATCACAGTGCTCCTGCTCCTGGTCGACCAAACCAAGCTGGATCCGTCGCGGATCTCCGTTGCAGGGTACGCGCAATACCGGCCCGTGGCCAGCAACGCCACACCTGAAGGTCGCCGGATGAACCGCCGCGTTGACTTGGTTGTGGTAGGGGCTGCCGCGGCGCAGTCGGTGGCAATGACTTTGCCCGCAGGATCGGGGAAATAGCCGCACCCGGATTCAGCCGCAAGCTTGATCGCACCCAGCACCGTCGAGACACGACTGCGAGACTGGCTTTAGAACCCTCTCCGCAGCACCCAGCGCACGGCAAGTGCGATGAGGATGAGCACGACCAACCCGGCAGCTTCAAATATCAGACCCCAGATCAGGCCGCGAATGGCGCTCCCGACGGGCTTATTTTGGAAAACGTAGTTCTGCGCAGACCGCGCTTTAGGGGGTGGGTATGACGCTTCTGCGGTCGGAAGGGTCAATATTTTGGCGTTCGTGTCACGCAAAGAGCCTCTCCTCATTTATGCGCAGTCTTGCTCTCGAACCAGCTGCGCTGGCAGGTGATCCGCGCAGGCCCACCTGTGATAGATTCTGAAGTTCTGATTTTCGTTATCCATATCTCTATCGGCGGACATGCGCTGTTCTTAAAGATAAAGGACGGGAAAAATGCGCATTTCCTGGACGGCGTACCGAATTGTGGCGTTCAGCTGGGCTCAGCAGTGCTCGTGTCTCCCCTGGTTCGACAAAAGTCTCCCTGAAAAACTCTGTAGGTGAGGGCTTTCTTCAACTGTCATCCTACGCCGGCGCTTGCGCTCGCCCGGCCGGAAGAACCGTGCCTCGTCCTTTAAAACTCCTGCTGATGTGCCGATAAATGTTAATGATCCGGAGTGGGAAAAAAGGAGCCAGCCTGAATCTCCTGGCGAGCCCAGCTCTCGGTACTACGCGCCCCTGGAAATCTCTATGTTTGTGATTGTTGGCCTCGTTATTGTTTTCGGAGCTGTCCTCGGCGGGTTCCTGATGGAAAAGGGACCCCTGCTGGTTCTGATGCAGCCCTCCGAACTGCTCATCATCGGCGGCGCCGCCATCGGCACTCTCCTGGTTTCCAATCCCTTGCGTGTGCTTAAGAAGATCGCAACGAACCTGGTCCGGGTCCTGAAGGGGTCGGCATTCTCCCGGCAACAATATATCGACTCCCTCCGCATGATGTTCTTGCTGTTCAATAAAACGCGCAAAGAAGGGTTTGCGGCCATTGAGCAGGACATAGAAGAACCCGAGAAAAGCCAGCTGTTTGCCCGCTTTCCGTTCTTTCTGAAGAATCTGCATGTCCGCAATTTTGTGTGCGACACCATGCGCATGGCCGTGACAGGTGGCGCCAGTCCGCACGATATCGATCAAATGATGGAACATGACATGGACGTGCACCAAATCAGTGCCTCCGAGCCGGTTTCAGCGCTCTCCACGATGGCTGATTCGCTTCCCGGGCTGGGCATTGTGGCCGCAGTCCTGGGAGTAGTCATCACCATGGGGGCCCTGGACGGCCCGCCGGGCGAGATTGGTCATAAGGTGGCGGCAGCGCTGGTGGGGACTTTTCTCGGAATCCTGCTTTGCTATGGATTGGTGGGTCCGCTGGCGGCGAATCTGACCAAGCTGAACTCAGAGGAAGGTGCCTATCTGCATGTGTTGCGCGTGCTCATGCTGTCCTTCATCAAGGGCATGCAGCCCGCCGTCGCAGTCGAGATGGCGCGAAGGGCGATTCCGGAGCATGTGCGCCCTGGGTTTGTGGAAGTCGAGCAGGCATGCCGCCAGAAAGACCAGGAACCGGTCCCCATCGACCAGGTTGCGAGCGAGGCGTGATTTCTTTTCCCGCAATGCAGCATGAGTGCATGTCGGCTGCGGCGGTTGCCACACCCAGGGTGAACAGAAAATCAGCACAAGCGGAGCCGGCGGCTTCCGTGTCCGAGAACCAGGAGATCATCGTTGTCAAGAAGAGGCCGTAGGCACTCGGATCATCACGGCGGTGCATGGAAGGTAGCCTACGCCGATTTTGTGACCGCCATGATGGCGCTGTTCATCGTGCTTTGGTTGATGAATTCGAGCAAGCCGGTGAAGCAAGCTGTCGGCGGTTATTTCCGTGATCCCCATAGCTCATCCAACGCTGTGGGGACAGATAAGAACGGATCCGGGGACCTTGCCAGCCTGAAAGTTCAGAAGATGGAGCAGCTCAAAGCGGACCTGCTTCGCGCCATTCACCGTCTCGACCCGCTGGACAAGCTGAAGAACCAGATTGAGATCACCATCACGCAGGAGGGGCTGCGCATCGAGCTGATGGAATCGGCGAAGGGAACATTCTTCGAAATGGGGAGTGCGAAACCGACGCCGGCGTTGCGGGAGATCCTGCAGGTGCTCGCGCCGGAACTGGGAAGGATACCCAATCGTGTGTCGATTGAGGGACATACGGACTCGAGGCCCTACGCGCAAGCGGGAAGCTATGACAACTGGGACCTCTCCAGCGACCGGGCGAATGAAGCGCGGCGCTTGATGCAGACAGAGGGACTGCGCCCCAACCAGATCTCCCAGGTGCGCGGCTTTGCCGATCAGAGACTCCGCCTTCCTGACAATCCGGAGGATCCCTCGAATCGCAGAATCTCTGTGATCGTGCAGTACCAGGTGATCGATGGCGCAGAAGTGATGCCGGTACGGATCAATGACGCAGCCCTCATGCCGCCACAAAAAGAGAGCGCGCAGCTGAAGAAACAGAATTAGCCGGGCGCGATCGCCCAGGACTGGCGAGGCCCTGCTATTGCGAGGCCAGGGTTGCGATCAGCCGCGCCACGGCCGCCTGCTCTCGTTCCGACTCATAGATAAATTCGAGACCGTTCCCCACACTGGCAGTGTGGGCCACGCGAATGTTCAGGTCCAGGTGCGAATCGCAGCAGAGGAAGGAGACAGTTCCCAGCGTCTCCTTCATCAGCGGCTCCGCGGTTTCCACCCTCATTCCCGACATGCTGATTTCGGTGCATCGCCCTTTGAGGCTGAGATGTTGCAGCTTCAGATGGACCGCGAAATCGGCTCGAAAGCGAGGGGCTCGAAAGCTGAATATATGCACAGACAGTTTTCCTGCTTGCTTGTGCCCATTGTGTTTGGATCTTCCTATGATTATCGGCCAGCACGGCTGGATTTTTCAGTACCAGCATGTGAATTAAAGAATCGAATATTGAGTCAGCTGTTAAAAACAAGGGCCTTACATCGAAAAATGCTGATTTGGAATCGTGCTACTATTGCTTTCTAGACGCGAAAGCCTCTAGACTTGGGTTGCTTCCCCCTCTGCCCAATCAAAAACTAATAAACAGCGGAAGACCGCATGTTCCAGAGTAAAGGAAGCGGTTTCTGATGAACACCACGGAAGGAATCAAGAGTTTTCATTCCTGGTAATAGGGGATCCATCGGTAATGAATCACAATGTTGCTTTGTCTGACCTTGGTTGCTTATCGTCTGAGAAACATTCACACGCTGGTTATGTCGCTGTTGATATCAACCGGCCACCAAAGAAGCAGATACTCATCGTCGACGACGATATCCCTCTAGCCGGATTTCTCAGTTCCGAGCTGCAGGGGCTTTCGCATGCCGTGGACCTGCTTCACGATGGTGAGGCGGTGATCGAAGGCCTGCAAAGGCGGCAATACGATCTGCTGATCCTCGACCTTAATCTGCCGAAGGTCGACGGGTTGAGCCTGCTGCAGCTTGTGAGGCTGTCCAACCCCAAACTTCCGGTCCTGGTGGTGACGGCGCGCAGCCGGGTGGAAGACAGGGTCTCGGCCCTGCACAGTGGGGCAGATGACTGCCTTACGAAGCCACTCTCTCTGCTTGAACTGACCGCCCGGGTAAGTGCCCTGATGCGCCGCAACGCGGGCGTTATCCCCAACGTCTCGATGGTTGCGGACCTCGCGCTCTATCGCGATGAGCGCCGTGTCGAGCGCAATGGACGCCGCATCAACCTGACTCCCCGGGAGTTTGCAATTTTGGAATTCATGATGAGGACTCCGGGCCGTCCTATCTCGCGCGCCACTCTTTTCGAAGAGGTCTGGCGGATGCCCTGCGACCCCTCCACGAACATCGTGGACGTCTACATGAAATATGTTCGCGACAAGGTGGACCTGCCGGGAGAGCCAAAGCTGACGCACACCATTCGTGGAGTGGGGTATGAAATACGCAGTGCATAGCGATGCGCCGGATGCCCTTCATACCTCTGGGGTGGATGGCTGTGAGCCGGTCCTGATCAAGCTCGCAAACGGTGCCCATGCGATGGCGCAACCCCTCGCGCTCTTGCGTTTCGCAGTTGAACTCGGTGACCAGGAACAGGCCACCGAGGCAGATCTTCGCCGCTACTTCGGCTTGGCCAATGAACATCTCAAACGTCTTTGCGCAAATTTCCAGTCGTTGCAGCAGCTCATTGATGCGGCCCAGGAGGAAGTGACCATTGCCTCCGTCGACGTGGCAGAGATCGTCGCTACGGCGGTGGAGGACTGGAGACCCGTTTTCGAGGATGCTGGCGTAAAGCTCCATGCGGACTTCCAGAATTCGAGCCCACACCGGAATTGCGATGAGCGAAAAACCATGCGCGCGCTGCATGCGGTGCTGGGCGTCGCCGCTTCGATCTCCAGCGCGGACGAACTCGTCGAATTGCAGGTGGAGAACAACGCGCTCGCCTTCGAGATCACCGTGAAGAACAGGCAGGCCGGGGTCGATCGCCTGAGCTCGTCGGAACTTCTCGCCCTCGATGTTGCGGACACGAACATGAAACGGCAACGTGGGGAATTCAAATCCGCCGAAGACATGTTCCAGGTAACGCTTGGCATCCCCCATAGGACATAAGCAACCAGATTTCTTTGACATCTCCAGGCAATGCGGCCGAGATATCGCTGCGAGCTCATGGCTGTGAAGTAAGCTTGCTAAGCGCACTATTCACAAGAGACCGGATTCTCAGTTAGCTGCCAGCGTGGCAGCGGTCAGCTCAAAGGGATGGAGATCGAGAGGATTTCAATCGTGCCTGACCTGACCGAGCAAGCGGTCCATTCATTCAGCAGCCAACCAGAACAGTTCCACACAGCAACCCAGCAACCTTCTTGGGCCAGTTGATCCTATTTTTGGGAGATTTCAGAGTTGCCAATGGTTCCCCCAATCTCATTGCCAATCCGTGCCGAAGATCGACCTCCGATTAATATTTTTGCTATAAGCCCCAATTCCAGAATTCAACAGGAACTCCAGGAAAGACTGACGCTGCCGCATTGGAATGTGATCTCCGGACCCAGCGGTGCACAGGCGCTGGAGCAACTGCGCAGGCATGCGTCCGAGGAGGGCGTCGTCCTCCTGGATCCGCAGCTGCCGGATATTCAAGCGGATGAATTTATCGGGATTGTCAGGAGCCGATTTCCGCAACTCCAGCTTCTGACCCTCAACGCGCATACCGGCCAGTTGCTGATCGGGAGTTCCTCACCGACCGCAGTCTCCATCCGGCTGTCGGAGATTATCAATCGCTCGGGCGCGGCAATGAACTCTTCCTCGGTTCCCGTGGGGGAAGGCGAAGAAGGGAATCGAATTCGAGATGAAGAGCGGGTCGGGCTCGGAAACATTGTAGGCAATTCCGAACCCATGCGACGGGTGTACGCATTGGCGCGGATGGTGGCTGGACGAGACACGACGGTCTTGATCACGGGAGAGAGCGGAACCGGCAAGGACCTCATCGCGCAGCAGATTCACCAGATCAGCTCCCGCCGCAAGCAGCCTTTCGTGGTTGTGAACTGCTCGGCGATCCCGGAAACACTGCTCGAGTCCGAACTGTTCGGCTATACCAAGGGCGCGTTTACCGGAGCCGTCCAGTCGCGCATGGGCCGGATTCATGCCGCACACGGGGGCACCCTGTTCCTCGACGAGATCGGGGACATGCCGCTCGCGCTGCAGAGCAAGATTCTCAGGTTTCTGGAACAGGGCGAGGTGCAGCGCCTGGGAGGAACCGATAATTTCAGGGTCGACGTGCGAGTGGTGGCCGCGACCAATGCCGAACTCATGAAGCGTATGGCAGAACAACAGTTCCGGGAGGATTTGTATTACCGGCTGGCGGTCTTTCCCATTCGTTTGCCCCCGCTGCGCGAGCGTATGGACGATATTCAGATTCTGGCGAAACTCTTTGCTACCCGATTCCGTTCGGGTTCGGTGCTGGGCAGCGAGGCTCTGCACATCCTGATGCAGCACCGGTGGCCGGGCAATGTGCGCGAGCTGCGCAATGTAATTGAACGGGCCGCAATTCTGATGGGAAATGAGTTTGAAATCAAGCCGGAACACATAGTTTTGTGAATCCTTCTGCAGGGCTTGCGGCCTGCCGGGAGTTTGGCTTTCATCGTGCATATGAAATAGGCAAATGCTGCCTGCTTCTCATGTAGCTCCAATAAATCCAGCGATCCCGAGTCTGCTCGGCAGTCCGGATCTGCTTGCCGATGCCTTCTCCGATTTCATCGGGGCGGCGTCGCAGCTGGAAGCCTCCTACAGAGACCTGCAGCGCGAGGTGAGCCGTCTGGCCGAGGAGCTGGCCGAACGGAACACGGCATTAGCGGTGAGCCGCGCCGAAAACGATCGCATGCGAGCAGCACTGCAGCAGTTGCTGGACTCCATGCCCTGCGGCGCCCTGGTGCTGGATTCCGCGGACAGGATTGTCCTCATCAATCCGCAGGCGCGGGAGCTGCTGAACCTCGGTGATGCCGACGTCCGATCCATCCGAGATCTTTCCACGCTGGGTCCCATTGATTTCGAGCGGCACGGCGCGGAAGCTGAAGAAGGCAGCGAGGCGGAATTTTGCGTGCTGCGCGGAACTGCGAAGCGCTGGCTTGCGGCGGGGTTCCGGCGAGTCTCCGCTGCGCGCCTCTGCCAGGATGTGCTGCAGGAGAGCGTGCCCATCCAGAGCATCTGGACCATACGCGATATCACCGCCGGTAAACAGGCTGAGCAGGAGCGCGAATCCGCCCGCAATGCCATGGCGCTGGCTGGAGTCTGCACCATCCTCGCTCACGAAATTAGGAATCCATTAGCGAGCATGGAGCTGTTTGCAGACCTGATCGCGCAGGATCGCTCCGATTCTCAGTGGGTCTCTCATCTGCGTGCCGGCATTCGCATGCTATCTGCAACGGTGAACAACATCCTGCGCATGCACGGCGGCGGCAATCCGCGCTTGTCGAGCATCGATCTGGCTGCCGCCGTGCGCGGCAGCGTCGAGTTTGTCGCGCCCATCGCCGAACAGGCGGGTGTTGCCCTTTCCTTTGCAGCCGAAGATGAATCACCGATGATCCAGGGGAACGAGGAGAGCGTCCGTCAAATCATCCTCAACCTGGTTTGCAACGCGATTCGTCATTCTGCCGCCGGCGGCCGAATTGGAGTAACGGTCCGCGCGTCGCGGCACGAGGGTGTCCTCGCCGGCCGGGTGGAGGTGGCCGACGATGGATGCGGAATACCGGAGGAATTTCTCTCTCGCGTCTTCGAGCCTGGTTTCAGCGTAACCGCGGATACTCCCGGCCTCGGCCTTGCCGTTTGTCAAAAGCTCATGATGCAGCACGGCGGAAAAATCTGGGTGACCAGCCAGGCCAGCCAGGGCGCCACCTTTCAACTGGAGTTTCCCGCTTTATGACAAGAACGCCGTCTTCCGTGATGGTTGTTGACGATGAGCCGGGGATCCGCACGGCACTGTGCGCGAATTTCGTTCGCCACGGATGGAATGTGGAGGCGGCCGCCTCACTGCGGGAGGCGATTCGACGCCTCGACGAGAATGCCTACGACCTGATCGTCACGGACATGCGGCTGCCGGATGGCAACGGCATGGAGGTTATGCGCTCCGCGCGGCAGTCCTCGCCGTCGACGGCGGTGATTCTGCTGACGGCCTACGGCTCTGTTCCCGATGCTGTGGACGCCATGCGCGATGGCGCGCTCGATTACCTCACCAAGCCGGTGCCCTTCGAGCGCCTGCAGATGCGCGCCGCGCAGGTGATGCAGCGCGCCCGGCAGCAGCCGGCAACCGTGCAGTCCTGCGCGGCTGGAGATATCGTGGGCCGGTCGGCGGCCTTGATGGGGACCTTTCAGCGGGCGCGGGCCGCGGCCAGCACCGATGCCGATGTTCTGATCGAAGCCGAAAGCGGCACGGGCAAAGAGCTTCTGGCACGTTTCATTCACGAGTCCAGCGACCGCGCGCGAAAGCCGTTCGTGGCCGTGAACTGTGCGGCAGTGCCGGAGGCGCTCCTGGAGAGCGAGTTGTTCGGCCACGGGCGTGGGGCTTTTACCGGCGCCGTAGGCGCCAAGCCAGGCAGATTTGAGCTGGCCAATGGCGGCACCATTCTGCTCGACGAAATCGGGGAAATGCCCCTGCATCTGCAGCCCAAGCTGCTGCGCGTTCTTCAGGAGCGGGAAATTGAGCGCCTGGGCGAGTCCAGGCCAATCCGGCTTGATATTCGCGTGATTGCTACTACCAACGTTTCGCTGGCGGCCATGGTCGAGCGGAACAAGTTCCGCAGCGATCTGTACTACCGGCTCAATGTGATTCCTCTCTCGTTGCCGCCACTTAGGGAGCGGCGTGAGGACATTCCTGTGCTGGCGGAGTACTTTGCCGCCCGGTATGCCGCGCAGTTTCATCTGCCGCCTTATCGCCTTGAGCCGGAGTTCGTGGCGCGCCTCGAAATGCATGCGTGGCCCGGAAATGTGCGCGAACTGGCAAACTTCATCCGACGCGTTCTCACCCTGAGTGAAGGGCAGGTGATCGACGTGGGCAGCTTCGAGCGTGAAATGCGTCAGCCCCTGCCGCAAACGGAGATCGCGCGCCCCCTGGTTCCGGGCAGGCCCATTCGCGAGGTGGAAAGAGAGCACCTGGAAAACACGCTGGCTCTCACCGCCGGCAACCGGACGCATGCCGCTGAGATGCTGGGCATCAGTCTGCGAACACTGCGCAACAAGATTCGCGAGTACGGATTACCCCCACGGAGGTACGCATAAATGGCGACCGCTCCATTACTGCAGGTTCTGCAGGGCTATCTGCAGGCCACCACCGAACGTCAGCAACTGGTCATTTCCAACATGGCGAATATCGATACGCCTGGTTACCACACCCGCGATCTGAATTTCGAACAGGCATTGCAGCGGGCAGAAGGGGACCCGGAAGGCATGCAACTGAGCCCGGTCGTGCAGCAGGTCCAGGGGCTTCCGGAGCGCGCCGACGGCAACGATGTGAACATCGATCGCGAAAGTATGTTGCTCTCGGAAACCCAGATTCAATATCAGCTCGGCGTGCAGTTGGTGAAGGGGCAATTCCAGCAGCTGCTGACCGCCATTAAGGACACAGACTAGCTATGGGACTCTTTGACATGATGGCCATCAGCGCGTCGGCTCTGAACGCCGAACGCCAGCGCGCCGAAGTCACCACGGCCAACCTCGCCAATGCGGATACTTCGCATACTGACGCGGGAGGACCGTATGTGCGCAAGGAAGTTGTGTTCAGCGCGGTTGCCGGATCGCCCTTTCGCTCCGTCTTCAATCGCCTTAGCCGGTTTGCTTCATCGCAGCCCGGATCGGTGCGCCTGACCCAGGTCGTGGACGATCCGACAGAGCCGATCATGCGCTACGAGCCGGGCAATCCTGAGGCCAACAAGAAGGGATATGTCGCTTACCCAGCGATCAATCCGACAGAAGAAATGGTCGATCTGATGGGGGCCGTTCGCGCGTATCAGCTGAATGCCTCCGCGGTGAGCGCCTCGAAACAAATGATTCAGGAATCGCTCGATATCCTCAAGACGTCCTAAAGCCGGAGAAACGGAATGAGCAATATTAGTCTGGCCGGAATCAGTGCGCCTTACACGCCGCAGACCGCCTCGCTGGATCTCTCTGACGGCGAAGGAAGCGTCAGCTTCGGAGACGTTCTGAAGAACGCAGTAAATCAGGTCAACCAGCAGAACGACAGTGCGGCAGCTCAGGTGAACAACTTGCTGCAGGGAGGCAGCGGCGACATGAACGACGTCATGATCGCGGTCGAGAAAGCCGACGTCTCCTTCCAGTTGATGATGCAGGTGCGCAACAAGATCGTGAACGCATACCAGGATATTGAGAAAATGCAGTTCTAAGGTTGAGCAACCATGCCAGGCTATAAAGAAGCAGTCGCACAGGGAAAGTTTTTCTGGGAGAGCCGCACCCGCCAGCAGAAGGGATTTCTGTTGGGAGGAGCCGCGGCCACGCTGCTCCTGCTGGGTCTGCTTGTCTCGCTTCTTGCTGCGCCGGATTACAAGCCGCTGTACACCGGACTTGAGCCTGCCGATGCGCAGGCATTGGGTGTGCAGCTCGACGCCCAGAAGATTCCACACCAGCTCAGCGCCGATGGCAAGACCATCAGCGTTCCCGCCGACAAGCTGGATGCAGCTCGCATGCAGACTGCAGCGCAGGGGACGCTGCACAGCGGACACATGGGCTTCGAGCTGTTTGACAAGATGAGCTGGGGCCAAACCGAGTTTAGCGAGAAGGTCACCTATCAGCGCGGACTTGAGGGAGAGTTGGAGCGAAGCATCGAGACCCTCAATGGAGTTGAAAGTGCGCGCGTTCACCTTGTGATGCCGACCGATTCGGTGTTCCTGGATCGCCAGCGCGAGGCCAAGGCGTCCGTGATCCTCAAACTCAGCCGCAGCGGGATTAGCCCGGACGCGGTTCACGCCATCGCGCGGCTGGTTGCCGGAGCGGTGGATGAGCTCAAGCCGGAAAACGTATCGGTCATCGATGCCGATACGGACGAGGCGCTGAACGGCGACCACGATGCCCCCGGAAACAGCGAAGGCGCTGAGGCGGCGCTGACCCAGAAGCTGATCAGCACGCTCGAGCCGATTGTGGGCACAGACAAGATCCGAGCCAGCGTCAATATCGAATACGATGAAGGCTCTACCGAAGAGAGCCAGGAAAAATACGATCCCACGGTCAGCGCGGTTTTGAATACCCAGAAGACCGAAGATGATGCCGGGCCTGGTGTAGCGGAGACGGGGGTTCCGGGAACGGCCAGCAACGTTCCGGCGCCGAAGGGGAAGAAGACACCGAATCCCGCCCCGGCGTTGCCCGGACAGACTTCGAAGACGGAAAGTACTCAATACGGTGTCAATCGAGTTATCACCCACAGCATTGAACCGGGAGGAAGGATTCGCCGGGTAACCGCCGCCATTCTTGTTGACGACGCCATTGAAAAAAACGTCAACAAGAATGGAAAGGTCACCTATACCCACATCAAGCGATCCCCGCAGGAATTGGACCAGATCCAGTCTTTGGCCCGGGCGGTGATCGGTTTCGACTCCAGCCGCGGGGACTCGATCAGCGTCCAGAATGTATCGTTTGACAACGCTCTCGCGGATGGCGATCTTGGGGCGCCCGACTGGAGCCAGAGGCTGCAGAAGATCCTTCTGGAAGCCGCGCCAATTCTCCGCCCCTTGTCGCTGTTGGCGCTTTTCCTATTGGCCTATGTCTTCGTTCTGCGGCCGATGCAGAAACAGGTGCTCGCTTCAGCGCCGGCCGCCAGCACACCGGCGGAGCTGGCCGGCGCAAGGCCCGAGGAGCTGTTAACCGCAGGGGTACACGAGCAGCCTGAAGCCAATCGAAAAGTCGCCAAGCTCAGAGAAGAGACTGTAGAACTCATTAAGGACAAACCCGTGAATACTGCTCGTGCCGTGCAAGCCTGGTTGCGTGAGGAGTCTTTGTGAGTAATGGGGAAACTCACGCCCTGAGCGGCACGCGTAAGGCCGCTATCCTGCTTTCGGTTCTCGGCGAGGACGCGGCGGCAACCATCCTGCGCAACCTCCCCGAGGACGATTTGCAGCGCATTACGCACGAGTTGGCCAACCTCGGCACCATTCCTCTTGACGTCATGCTGCAGGTGCTGGAGGAATATCAGCAGATGATGATGGCCCAGGATTTCATGGCGATTGGCGGCCGTGACACCGCCCTGCGGTATCTGGTGAAAGCTTTTGGAGAGATGGGGGCGAACACCATGGCGCAGCGCCTGCTGCGGAACGACGACGAGACTCCAATCAGGATGGATTTCCTGAGGCGCGCCGACCCGAATCAACTGGCTCGCTTCCTGGTCGGGGAACACTCGCAAACCAAGGCGCTGATCCTCGGATATCTGGATGCCAAGCAGGCTTCCGCTCTGCTGATGAAACTCGAACCCGAAGCCCGGGCGGACTGCGTGCGGCGCATCGCCAACATGGGGCAATTCTCTCCGGAAATCGCAGGCAAAGTCACCGAAGCCCTGAATCGCCGGTTGCGCTCCGTCGGCGGACAGGGCAAGCGCGCGGAGTCGGGATTCCGCAATGTGGCAGAACTCATGAATCGCCTGGATTCGATGGCGGCGGGCGAAATCCTGGAGAGCATAGAGCGGGAAGAGCCCAAGCTGGCCATCAGTATCCGCGACCTCATGTTTACCTTCGATGATTTTCTCGAGGTCTCCGAGCAGTCCATACGCGAACTGATGAACGCCGTGGACAAGAAGACACTGACCGTTGCCCTCAAGGGCGCCAGCGAGGACCTGCGCAATCATTTCTACCGCACCATGTCCACGCGGGCGGTCGAGATGATGAAGGAGGACTCGGAGGTGATGGGGCCGGTCCGCGCCAGGGAAGTCGCCAAGGCGCAGACGGAGATCGTTGCGGTTGCTCGAAAACTGGAGTCCGAAGGAAAACTCGTGTTGAAGTCGGAAGGAGAAGACGAATATGTCCTCTAACGCCGTGTTGGACAGCATGCCGGAAATCCCAGTTACTCCCCTGGTGTACAAGGACCTGGGCCGGAATGGGGGACGTCATCCCGCGGGAATCGCCGTCGTTCCCGGAGCCGAAAAAGAGCCAGTGAAAACCGGTCCCTCGGAGGAAGAGATCGCGGAAAGAGTGCGCCTGGCGAGAGAGGAGGCTTCGCTTCAGACCGAGCAGAGACTCCGACAGGATTACGAAGTAAAGCTGCAGGCTGCGAGGAATTCTGTAACGTCTGCTGTGGCCGCATTCCATGCGGAGCAGGCCCAGTACTTCGCGCGCGTCGAATCAGAAGTGGTTCAGCTCGCCCTTTCCATCGCCGCTAAAATTCTTCACCGCGAAGCGCAGGTTGACTCCATGCTGGTGGCCGCCCTGGTGCGGATCGCGATTGGCAAAATGAACCAGGCGTCGACTGTCACCGTCCGCGTCGGGGCAGGACTGGACGCCAAGTGGAAGCAGGCCTTCCCCGCAAACCCGGACGGCGCCACGGTAGAAGTCGTCGAGGATGCGTCGCTGAGCAATCAGGATGTCATCGTTGAAACGGAGCTGGGGACCACCAACTTCGGACTCGATGCACAGTTGAAGGAAATCGAACGCGGCTTCTACGACCTTCTTGCCCTCAGACCTGGGAAATGACGAAACACTCGCTTCTTTCCGCCTGTCAGGATCATCTCGCCGCCGCTTCGACCCTGCGCTGGACGGGCCGGGTGAGTCAGGTGGTCGGCAATCTGATCGAGTCGGATGGCCCTTTTGGGTATGTCGGCGAATCCTGCACTATATGCGGTGATGGTGGACGAAGCTATACGGGCGAGATTATCGGATTTCGCGGGACCAAAATGTTGTCGATGACTGCGGAACCTCCTCAGGGTATACGCTTTGGCGATCCGATCACGACCTGGGGCGCGCGACCTTCGATTCGCGTCGGTCCGGAACTGATGGGCAGGGTCATCAATCCGCTGGGGCAACCTCTGGACGGAGGAGCGGAGTACCGGGCGACGCACGCGGTGATGATTGACGGATCTGCACCTCTGCCGTTTCATCGGGCTCCCATTCGCGAGCCGCTGGGCTGTGGTATTCGGGCCATCGACGGCTTTCTTACCTGCGGGAGAGGGCAGCGTCTCGGCATCTTCGGCGGAAGCGGCGTCGGCAAGAGCACGCTGATCGGCATGATGACCCGCGGCACCGCTGCCGATATGACCGTTCTCGCGCTGGTCGGCGAACGCGGCCGTGAAGTCGGCGAGTTTCTGGAAGTGTTGGGCGAGGAAGGACGCAAGCGCTGCGTTGTGGTGGTGTCCACCTCGGATCAATCGCCGCTGCTGCGGTTGCGCGCGGCCCTGGCCGCTACGGCCGTCGCGGAATATTTTGCGGGCCGGGGCAAGAGCGTGCTCCTGATCGTCGACTCGTTGACACGCTTTGCCATGGCGCAGCGCGAGATCGGTCTCTCGGCCGGCGAACCTCCAACCGCCAAAGGCTACACACCCTCGGTGCTCAACATGCTGGCCCGGCTCGTGGAGCGAGCGGGTAACTTTATCGAGGGCAGCATCACAGCTTTCTATACCGTCCTCATGGAGGGAGACGATCAACAGGATCCGGTCGTCGACACGGTGCGTTCTCTACTCGATGGGCACATCGTTCTTGATAGAAACCTGGCGATGCGCGGCCACTACCCGGCGATTTCTATTCTGGACAGCCTCAGCCGCCTGATGTCGAGCCTGGCCACGGAGCAGCATCTCACCAAGGCGAGGGCATTGCGCCTGGCCCTGGCCACATACACCCGTTCGGAGGATCTGATCCGGATTGGCGCGTACCAGCGAGGTGCGGACCCCGTGTTGGATAGCGCGGTCCAGAACCTGCCCACGTTGAATACTTTTCTCCAACAGCGCTCGGATCAACTCTTGAATTATTCCGAAGTGGTCCAACGGCTGCAGGCTCTCCCCAGCTAAAGCTTGCGGACTGCTGAGCAGATGCAAAGGGTGGGCGCAAAACAGGAGATCTGCAATGGCCTATAAGTTTCCACTTGCTGCCGTCCTCCGTCTGCGCGAGAGCATCGAAAGACGCGAAGAGCGCACCCTGCAGAGCATGCAGATGGAGATTGGCAAAGTCTCCCGTACCATCGAAGAGCTGACCGCGGCCATCGCCGGCGCGCGCGAAGCGCAGGAACGTGTAATGCGGCAACCCGCGCCCGCGGGTCATTTGCAATCCGTTCTTTGGGAATGCCAGGCAGCAGCCCACAGAAAAGACGCACTCCAGCAACAGCTTGTCGCGCTTCAGAAAAAACGCGACGAACAGATGCAGGTTTATCGAGACGCGCATCGCGATCGGGAGATGTTGAGTGACCTCTATTCTCGTAACAATCAGGCCTATGCCGTCGAAGAGACAAGGACTCAGCAAAAGCAGTTGGACGACCTGTTCGGGGCGCGTCACCGCCGGAATGGGTAGCAGGTCACTCCGCATACTTCTTGCAGCAGCCAACTAGGCAGGGTTTGCCGGGCAGCGCTCGGCAACGGTTGCCGGGTCCCGCATCAGTAGCTCCATGATTTTCCGGATCGTGCGTCAAGCAGCTTGAAAAGGAAGAGCTTAGGCACCATCAGTCCGGGAAATTCAATCGCGGCGAATGGTGCGCGGCGTGCACTTAGTAAGACGTGCGAATCTTCCCCACCAACCCTGCACCGGCTGCGACTGCAGGGTCCGGGCCGTCCCCATCGAAGAGCTCAGGCGATCTCTTTGCGCTGCTCCTGTCCGGCATAGCGCAGGCCGCCCCGGCGCAGGCGGTTAAAGGTGCCGCGGCGCAGGAGACGCGGACTCGTTCTTCTTCTGACGATGCCGAATCCTCACAGGTGAATGAGGCGCAAACTTCCTCGCAGGACCCAGCCAGTGCGCAGGGTGCTTCTATTGCCACCAAACCGTCGCCGCACCCGCAACTTCCGCCGGCGGTTGTTGTCGCCCAGATGCAAGCGGCAGAAGACTTCGCCATTCCGACCGCAGCGGCCCTCAAACTGGAAGGCGATCCGAAGGCATCCTCTTCGCAAACTGCCAAGCCGGTCAAGGACAGCGAAGGAAATTCGTCGCAGAAGACAGAAGCCGGCCAGCCCGCTTCTGCCACGAATCAGCAGTCGGCTTCGATGGGTCCAGTTCCGGCGCTTGTGTCCCCGGCCCAAATGTCCATTGTCGTGGGTCTTGGTTTCCGGGGCGATGGAGCGCAGAAGGCCGGGGCAGCTCCGGATACTGCGAACCTGGCGGCAGAGGCGAACGGGAACTCTGCGAAGCAAGCGTCTCAGCATGCGACGGTCGACGGATCCTCGGCAATCGAATCGGCAGCCGGCACACAGCAACTCCCGGATACCGGTGGAGTTCAACTTCCGCAAGAGAACTTCGCACTTCCTGTGATCGCTGCTTCCGGCTCCACGAACGCTTCTTCGACTCCCTCCACCGGCAGCATCTCCGCGGCGCAGTCCGGGAAGGAGTCACAAAAGGCATCGGCCGATTCACAGGCCGGAAATAGTTCCGATTCCACGGTCAGCGGACAGAAGAGCGACAACGCCTCATCCTCCGGCACTCCCGCGGCGGCCGGCGCTACGCCGGCCGCACAGAGTGGCGTGCCAGCGGCTCAGCAGGGAAATGCCGCTCACGCAGCAGGCATCCAGGCGGCTGGACCTGCGGTGAATGGCGCGCAACCTCAGGCTCCAGTGCTGCACGTGCCGGCGCAGGACGGCGGCGCTTCTCGAACCAATCTGGATGGTTCCGGCGCTGCGGCCCGTGCCGCTGATCCCCGCGGAGACTCGCCGGCGCATCTGGCGGATGCGGCCGAGCCGGCCACTGGGACAGGCATCGATTCGGCGCGGGTCATTCAGAGCATGAACCAGACGGAGATGCAGGTTGGGATGCACTCGGCCGATTTTGGCGACATCTCCATTCGTGCGTCTCTCTCGCAGCAACAGATGATGGCGCAAATTTCGGTGAATCACGACGAACTGAGCCAGGCCATGATGGCTCATCTCGCAACGGTCCAGACCAAGATTGGCAACGACTACGGTCTGCAGGCTTCGATCTCGGTACACAACCAGGGTTCGGCCACAGCTGGCCAAAGTGGTGGGCAATCGTATCAGCAACAACAGCACTCCAATCCTCACTCCAGCCGCGCATTCAATCCCGTGGAGCCTTCTGTCCCCGAGATGATGGTTCACCCCGCGCCGGCTGCAGCGGTGGATGCGGCATATCGGTTAGACATCCAAGCGTAACGACGACAGAGAACAGGGGAATTGCAGATGAACATCCAGGGAATGCTTCCATCCATAATGGCACCGACGCAAACGCCCAAATCGCTTGTGACAAACGCCAGCCCGGGCACAGGCGGTACGAACGGTAGCAGTGGTTCATCTTCTGACGCCTCCAGCCTGGAGGACACCTTCCTGAATCTGCTTGTGACCGAACTGCAGAATCAGGATCCCACTGCGCCGGTCGATCCTACGGAGATGGTCACGCAGATGGTCTCGCTGAATTCGCTGGACCAGTTGATCTCGATCAACTCGACCCTGCAGAGCATCTCCGGAACGGGTTCCACCACACCTACCGCGGACCTGGCAACGTCGCATGGAGCGCAAATGGCAACTGCGCCCGCAAATCCGGCCGCGGCTCCCGCGGGCAGCGCGGCTTCTCTCACGGCTCTCAATCCGCTCGCGGCGACAGCAAGCGGAGTTGGTAGCAATGGACTGATGAACCTTTACGGCGGAGTAAGCGCGCCGGCAGCGAACTCAACTTCAGGAATTCCAGGAGCACACTAAATGGGCGCGTTTTCAGTTCCTCTTTCCGGGCTCGCGGCGGCATCGTCCGAGCTGAATGTGATCGGCAATAACCTGGCCAATCTGAATACGGATGGCTTCAAAGACCAATCCCTTTCCTTCGCCGATATTTTCAACCAGGCGCAGGGGGCGTCGGGCAACGGCGATCCCATCCAGATCGGGTCGGGAGTGACTGTTGCCGGAACCACCAGCAACTTCAGCAACGGCAGCATGGACGCCACGGGAATTTCATCCAACATGGCGCTTCAGGGCAATGGCTTCTTTGTGATCCAGAACCCCATCACAGGCCAGGACAGCTACACGCGCGACGGCAGCTTTACCACCAATTCGCAGAACCAGCTTGTGGACACGAGCGGCAATCTGGTGATGGGTTACCCCGCGGTCAATGGCGTTATCTCGACAGACGGCGCGCTGACGCCCATCTCGGTGGGCCAGTCGGGAACAATTCCTGGCGCGGCTAGCACGAGTTTCGAGATGAATACCAATCTCGACGCTTCTGGCGGGACCTTCAGCCAGCCCCTTACGGTCTATGACTCGCTTGGCAACGCGCAGACGCTGACGGTTAATTTCACTCAGACCGGGAGCGGCGCGTGGAACTACTCGATCACTGTCCCCAGCTCGGCCGTCACTCCGCCTGCCGCCACTACAGTTGCCACTGGCACGCTCGCATTCAACAGCAACGGGCAACTCACCGGGGCCACCCCCACCGGGGGCGCCAGCAGTACGACCAGCGTTCCTGGCATCGCCATCACTGGACTGGCCGACGGGGCCTCGAACATGAACCTCACCTGGAACCTGAACAGTTCCTCCGGGACTCCGAGCCTGACGCAATTGGCGTCAACGAGCACGACCTCCTCGACCACAACGGACGGCTACGCAGTGGGTACCCTGACCGGCTATACGGTCACCTCCAACGGCACGGTGGAAGGCCAGTACAGCAACAACCAGACGCTGGCGCTGGGACAGGTCGTGGTGGCCAACTTTTCCAACCAGCAAGGTCTGCAACAGACCGGGAACAACGATTATCAGGCCACTGTTGCTTCAGGCGCCGCGGTGATCGGACAGGCCGGGGCCGGTGGAAATGGCACCATTACCGGTGGATCGGTCGAAGAATCGAACGTGAATCTTTCCACCGAGTTCGCGAACATGATCGTGGCCCAGCAAGGTTACGAAGCGAATGCAAAGGTACTGACCACACTGGACCAGGTTTCTCAGGCGACCCTGCAGATGATTAGCTAGATACGATTAGGCTGGAATTAGAGACTGCCGCCGCGACTCTGGTCCTTCGCGCGGCAGTCTTTCACAGTACGCTGCCTCTCATGGCGGTCTCATGGCCGCCGGTCGCGGCGTCATATCTGCATATTCCTATAAATATCCTGGATTCAATGGCTTGCTTGACCCGCTGCAGCGGGTGCAGTCGACCCTCGTCCTCTCATCACTGCGGCCCTTCAATTGCTCAACTCACTGGCGTATTACTCCCCTCATCGCTGACGCTCTGAGACAAGGTACATCCTCGTCCGGCGTCTGTGTATCGAAGGGGGGGCTGCGAGGTGGGATGAGTATCGCCGTTCAGAATCCGGAAATAAAGTCCCTGGATACGACTCCGCTCCCGGGCGCGGCGAGCCCCAAGGATGATCTCGACAGCATGCCCTGGCTGCCGTGCATGCTGACCTTGGAGGTACCGGTGCCAGGGTTCACCGTCGGGGATCTGATGACGCTGCGCGAAGGGTCGATTGTCGCCAGCGGATGCAATCAGACCAGCGATGTTCCGCTGCGCGTAAATCAGTTGCTGATTGGCTGGACCGAATTCGAAGTCATCGATGACAGGCTCGCTGTCCGCATTACGGATCAGCTATGAAGAGCAAGCGGCGCAAACGCACCAAACGCAAAAACACAAAAGTCGCTGCTTTGCAGCGGGTACCTTTTTCTACCCAACTTGAATCTTCCGGACGGTCCTTTGAGCAGACGCTGCGGCAGTGCAGTTCGCAGGTACGGCGGCGGATTTCGTGGTTGCGTTCGTACCCTTGGCTAAACCGGATCCGGGCCATGGCTCCGAAGCGTCTCACCGCCCGACCCCTGGCGGGTGCGTGGGCCTGGCTGAAACGGAACTATCCTGCTCCCTCCACTAAGCGTCTACGAGTTGCGGAAACGGTATCGCTCGGCGAAAAGCGTTTTGTCGCACTGCTGGCCGTCGATGGCCGCGAGTATCTTATCGGCGGCGGTACTTCCGGGGTCTCCCTGCTGACACCGATCAGGAAACCCAGGCGGCCCAAGAAGTCCGTGAAGCCGTCCAGTGTTGCAGCCGACGAGTCTACGGCGATGGATGAGTCTGCACCGATGGATGAGTCCGAAGCGGCCGACGAGCGTGAAAGCCGGGAGGTCTCCCGGTGATTCGCATGCCATGGAAGGCAAGGGTCGTATGGCTATCGGCCCTGCTGATCACCGGGGCTGCGTGTGCGCATGCTCAGCAACCGCTGGCCACTACACCTGCCCCGAATCCGGGGCCGGCGGCGCAGGTGATACAGCCACCAGTGCCGGTGCAGGCTCCCTCGGTGAGTCAGATGATGACATCTCCCTCGCCTCAGACCTCCGTGCCCGAAGTATCGATGTCGCCGAACGGCATCAATATCCCCATCCCCGGCGGGCAGGGAAGCAATGTTCCCTGGACGATCATCGTCATGCTTACGGTGCTGACGCTGATCCCCTCCATTCTGCTGTGCATGACCCCGTTCGCGCGCCTGCTCATCGTGTTTCATTTCCTGCGCCAGGCACTGGGACTGCAAACGACTCCGTCCAACCAGACACTGATTGGGCTTTCCCTGATTCTTACCTTCTTTCTCATGGAGCCTGTCGCTAACGACATCTACAAGAATGCTTATGTCCCGATGGAGGCGAACAGGATTTCGGCGTTCCAGGCTCTGGAACGTGCGGAAGTTCCCATGCGCCACTTCATGGCTCACTACGTGAGGGAACAAGACGCGGCTTTGTTTATCGAGTTGGCAAAAGAACCCCGTCCGGCCTCGGTCGATGACCTCTCCATGCGGGTGCTGCTGCCCGCCTACATCGTGTCGGAGTTGAAGGCCGGTTTTCAGATCGGCACTGTCCTGTTTCTGCCCTTTTTGATCGTCGACATGGCCGTCGCATCGATCACCACTTCCGTGGGTATGTACCAGTTGCCTCCGGTGGTGATCTCGACGCCCCTCAAGTTGCTGCTTTTCCTGATGGTGGATGGCTGGCACTTGCTAATCGAATCCCTGATGAGGAGCTTCAGCTAACCATGGATGTAGATCAGGTAGTGATGCTCGGCCGGAACATCCTCCAGGAGGTTGTCGTCTTGGTTGGCCCAATCCTGGTGGTTGCGGTTGCGGTCAGCCTCATCATCAGCATTCTCCAGGTTGTTACTTCGCTTCAGGACCAGACCGCGGCCACCGTCTGCCGCCTGCTCGCTACCGGCGCCGCGCTGTTTGTGATGATGCCTTGGATGTGGCGCAATCTCACCCATTACACAGTTACGCTGCTCTCCGATTTCAAGGTGTACCTGCGATGATAGAAATTCCTCTACTCCACATCATCGTCGGGCTCCTGCTCATCAGCGTGCGGCTCTCCGGCCTCATGCTGTTCGCGCCGTTCTTCGGCAGCAGCGTGATCCCTGCACGCATCAAGGCCATCTTCGTGCTGGTCGTCAGCCTCCTGCTGTTCCCTGGCCTCGAAGCGCAGATCCATATCGACCAGATCGACGCATTCCCCATTGCCGTCTTCTCTGAGTTTCTGGTTGGGGTGGGGATGGGAATCACCACCAACCTGGTATTTGAAGCGGTGCAGATGACCGGCCAGGTTCTGGGTGTGCAGATGGGCTTTTCGCTGGTCAACATCCTCGATCCGGAGTCTCAGATCAATACCACGGTCATTCCGGTTTTCTACCAGAGCATCACCATGCTGCTGTTTCTGCAGATGGATGTGCAGTACTGGGTGCTGAGAGCATTGGTCAACAGCTATCGCTATCTGCCCCCGGGTACTGTGCATCTGAGCGGACTTTTCACTTTGAATCTCGTAAATTACGTGGGCAGAATATTCGAACTCGGCGTTCAGATTGCTGCCCCGGTTCTGGCTGCCACCCTGGCGGCCGATCTGGTGATGGGCATGCTCGGTCGAGCCTCGCCGCAGATGCCGCTGATGATGCTGGGACCGGGGGTCAAAACCCTGCTCGGCCTCTTCATCCTGATCGCAACCCTGAAATATTGGCCGGATATTTTCCGTCGCCTGTTCATCGAGTCCATGGCGGCCGGAGAAAGGATTCTTCACCTGGCATAAGCACGGCTCATGGCAGATTCCAGCAAAACAGAAAAAGCTACCCCGCGAAAGCGGCAGCAAGCCCGCGAAAAAGGCCAGCTCACGCGCTCCCGTGAACTGAGCGCAGCACTGTCGTTCATCTCTGCCGGCGCGGTCATTGCAGTGGCGATGCACGGTGCCGGTCCGCGCTGGACGGATTTCTATCGCAGGATGCTCGATCTGGCAGGCGAAGATAAGCTTGAGCCAAATGGACCGCTGCTCTTCTGGACATCAGTGGAGGCATTTCGCTGGACAGTCCCCATCATGGTTCCGGCCATGCTGGTTTCGCTTGCATCCGGATTAGCGCAGGGAGGATTTGTATTTGCTCCCTCCGCGCTCACGCCGAGTTTCAATCGGTTGAACCCGGCGACCCGTCTGCAGCAGATGGTTTCTCTCGCAGCGCTCAGCAATATTCTCAAATCGATTCTTCCTTTTGCTGCCATCGCCTGGGCAGGGTGCGCGTGCATCCGCAGCCACTGGGGCGAGATTCTTGACAGCTCCTATGGCACCTCGCGCGGCTTCGCGTCCCTGCTGGGCGGCATGGCCTGGGAGATTTGCTGGAAATCGGGACTGGTGATGCTGGCCTGGTCGGGCGTCGATTACATGCTGCTCCGGTTGAAGAACGAGGGCGACCTGAAGATGAGCCGCCAGGAAATCAAGGAAGAGCATAAACAGACAGACGGCAGCCCGGAAAACAAGGCGCGAATCCGGAAGCTGCAACGGCAGGCGCGCCGTAAACAGATGATCAAGGCAACCGAAACGGCAACGGTGGTCATTACCAATCCCACCCATTACGCTGTTGCTCTTCGTTATGAGCCCAGCATGCCGGCGCCTATCGTGGTGGCCAAAGGCCTGGACCTGCTGGCCGCCCAGATCAAGGAGATCGCATTGGATCGCGATATACCGATCATGGAGAACAAGCCCCTGGCCCAGGCTCTTTACAAAGGCGTCGAGGTAGGAGAGGCCATCCCCTCGGCGTTGTATCAGGCGGTCGCTGAGTTGCTGGTTCTCGTTTACCGGGCCCAGGCCGAACTGAAGCAGCGCGAGGCGCAGCGCAGAGCGGCTGCCCAGCAAGGACCCACATATCCCCAGGGAGGAATGAGACCACTATGAAGCAGAAAACCGGTCTGCTGGCCGCACTTCGAACGTACTCAGAGTGGATCGTCCCCATCGGGGCCGTGCTCCTGGTTTTTGTGATGCTGGTGCCGCTTCCCAGCTTCATGCTGGACTTTTTGCTCACGCTTAATATCGTGGCATCGGTCCTCGTCCTGCTCACCGCCATTCAAATCCTGCGGCCGCTGGAGTTCTCGGTATTTCCGAGCCTGATTTTGTTGCTGACGTTGATGCGCCTCGCACTCGATCTGGCTTGCACCCGGCGAATCCTTCTGCATGGCAATGAAGGATCGGCGGCAGCCGGCAAGGTCATTGAAGCCTTCGGCCAATTTGTCGTGGGCGGCAACTACATTGTTGGCTTTGTCATCTTTCTGGCGCTCATCGCAATCCAGTACCTGGTGGTCAGCCACGGCGCCGTGCGCACCGCCGAGGTGAGCGCGCGCTTCACCCTCGATGCCATGCCCGGCAAACAGATGGCCATTGACTCTGACCTGAACACCGGACTGATCAATGCCGACCAGGCCCGCCAGCGCCGCGAACAGGTAGCCCGCGAAGCGGAGTTCTGCGGAGCGATGGACGGCGCGGCCCGCTTCAGCCAGCGCGACTCGATGGCCACCATCCTGATCATGGCCATCAATATCATCGCCGGATTTCTCATCGGCGTCCTGCAGCAGGGCGTGCCCTTCCAGCAAGCGCTCAAGACGTACACCATCCTCACCGTCGGCGACGGACTGGTTGCCATTATTCCCTCGCTGCTGATTTCCATTGCCGGCGGTATCGTCGTTACCCGCGCTGCGTCGGATCATTCCCTCGGAACCGACATCGGCCGCCAGGTCTTCCGCACCCAGCGGCCGCTCTGGATCGTCACTGGCGTGCTGCTCGCGCTGGCTATCATCCCCGGAATGCCGAAGATTCCATTTATCGCGCTGGCCGGCATCACCGGTTTTGCCGCCAGCAAAATGAAACCCGCTGCTGCCCCTGAAACCGCGGCAGCCGGCAAGGCGGGCGCCAAGGGCGCGGCCGGCGCCCCGGCAGTCGATCCCATGGACGCGGTGCTGAAGCTCGACGAACTCATGCTGGAAGTCGGAGTTGGCCTGGTCCCGCTGGTCGATGCCAAGCAGGGAGGACAACTGCTGGCCAGAGTAAAGTCCCTGCGCAAGAATCTTGCCCAGCAACTGGGCTTTCTAGTGCCCTCGATCCACATCACAGACAACCTGTCGCTGAAAGAACGCGAGTACGTTCTTCATCTGCGCGGAGTCGAAGTGGCGCGATGGGAGATGCGCCGCGACCGGCTGCTCGCGGTGAATTCCAATCCCAAGCCTGGAGATCTTCCCGGTCAGGAGACGCGGGAGCCCGCGTTCAATTCGCCCGCTAAGTGGATCGCCCCCGACCTGCAGGCGCAGGCCATCGCTGCCGGATACGCGGTTGTCGACCATACTTCTGCGCTGGCCGCGCATCTTGCCGAAGTGATCCGCCAGCACGCCTGCGATCTGCTCACGCGTCAGGAGACCAAGCGGCTGATTGACCGCCTGGGAGAGTCCCACCCCAAGCTGGTGGAAGAGCTCATGCCCAAGCTCATGACCCTGGGTGAAGTGCAAAAAGTGTTGCAGCAGCTGCTGCGGGAACAGGTTTCGATTCGTGACCTGGGAAGCATCCTGGAGGCGCTCGTCGACACCGCGGCGGTCAACAAGAACCTGGTCGGACTGGTCGAGGCAGCGCGTCACTCCCTGGGCCGCGCCCTCATTCGTCCGCTCCTCGACCAGAGCGGCCAGCTCAAGGTTGTCACCCTGGACGGCTCCATCGAAGAGGAGTGCGCGCGGAGCCTCGCACAGAATCCCAACGTGATTGCAGGAGGCGCGGTGCAGATCTCTGTGGCACGCCGCGTGCTGGATGGGCTTCGTAATATGCTCGGCGACCAGGTGACCATGGCTCCGCCGGTGATCCTATGTGCATCCCCGGGAAGGTTCTATCTGAAGCGGCTGCTGGAGCCGTTCATTCCAAAGGTAATCGTGATATCGCCTTCGGAAATTCCTCCTATGACCCATGTGCAATCGCTTGGATTGGTGCGATGAAGGCTGGAAAAAGATTAATGCTGAATGAGGCGAACCGATGACAGCCGCAGAATTGGCTTACAGGGCGAGCGTGGCAGTAACCGGAGATCAGGACGATCTGGTCATGCAGGAACTCTCGCAGGTGTACTACATTGCCTGCCGCATTCGGGAACGGCTCCCGGAACACATCGAACTCGAGGATCTGGTGAGCGCGGGCGTGATCGGCCTGATTGAAGCCAGCCGCTCTTTCGATCTCTCGAAGAAGGTGCAGTTCAAGACCTTCGCCAGGTTCCGGATTCGCGGAGCCATCCTGGACAGCCTCCGCGAGTCCGACTGGGGATCGCGGTTGATGCGCAGAAGAGGCCGCGAAATTGCCGAAGCCTCTGCGCGTCTTGAAGGCAAACTGGGCCGGCATCCGACTGAGTCTGAAATTGCCGCGGAGATGAATCTGGACCCCGAGCGTCTGCGTAAGATCCTGTCGGATCTCAATGGCCTTCACGTGGCCGGTCAGCAGATGACGATCTCGGCAGATAGCGCGGAGACCCTGGACGTCATTGAATCGGCGCCGAATCTCGATGATCCGGATCCATTCGATCTGTGTCTTGAGTCCGAGATGCGCGCTCATCTAGCCGACGCGATTGCCAAGTTGAGCGAGCGGGAACAGCTCATTCTTTCGCTCTACTATCGCGAAGAACTGACCATGAAGGAAATCTCGGAGATCGTGGGGGTGGCGATTTCGCGGGTCTCGCAGATCATCGCCGCCGCCATCCAAAAACTCAAAGTGTCCTTGCGGCACCTTCAGAAGCAGACGTCCGATGGGGTGTTAGAAACGGGGGGATCAGGTGCATCAACAGAATAGAACACAACTCGACAAACTGCTCCGGTCCTATCTGCCGAAGCAGATGAAGGATGGGAAGGCGCGCTCCGTCTATCCCTGTAACTTTCGCTCCGCAGGGCGCTTGTCCAATGAAAACGCGCGCCTGTTAACGGCCGTGCATGAAAACTTTGCCCGCCTTCTGGCCAGCGCCCTCGACGTCTATCTGGGTGCGCTCATCGACGTGAAGCTGGAGATCATCGATCAGGTCCCCAGCAAGGACCACATCGCCAGCATTCCTCAACTCAGCTATCTGGTTCCCTTCGATTTCAGCGCCATCCAGAGCAGCATGATCGTGGAGTGGGACATCGATCTCGTGTTTCCGGTCATCGATCTTCTCCTTGGCGGAGCGGGAAGCCGGCCAGGGGAAAGCCGCGAACTATCGGAAATCGAAGAAGAGATCGTGCATGAGGTCATGGGGCTCATCGCGCGCCAGTTGGAGAATTCCTGGAGATTACCGGCTGCTTCCCTGAAGGTGAACCGCCGCGCCAAGATCTCCGGAATGCACCAATACTGCCCGCCTGGCGAGAGGCTCACGCATGTCCGGTTCGAGATGGAACTGGCGGGACGCAAGGGAAGCTTCATGCTGGTGTTTCCGACTTCATTTCTCAACCCCCTGGTCAAGCAACTCAAGCTCGATCAGCCGCAGAAAGAAAGCCGTTTTCAATTCTTTATGGGGATGGGAATTCGTGAGCGCATTCAGGATTGCGACATGGTTGTCTCGTCGGAGTTGGCCCCAGTGAAGGTGGCGGTGCGCGATCTGATGGAGCTGCAACCCGGTTCCGTCCTGAAGTTGCGCGCGCCCGTGGGGAGCCCCGGTGTTCTGAGCATCGGCGGTCAGGAGATCTTCGAGTCTATTCCAGTGAAGAACGGTACGTTGAAAGCAGCCCAGCTTGGGAAACGGATTCAAGTCACAACGTGGGGGAAGGAATAACAGTCATGGAAGGCCAGACCAAAAACAAGGCTACGCAGGTGTTTACAGATGCCTTTGCGGACAGCATCGCCGAAGCTCTCATGCAGACCGCCGGCAGGCCGTGGCAGATCCAGGTGCAGGAAGTGCCAGACCTGACCACGCGTCACGCCGACGCCATCTACTATCGGTTCACGCTGAGCGGATCCCTGACCGGCGACTGCTTTCTCGAGGTCTACGAATCGCAGGTGGCCGCCTTTGCCTCAGCCATGCAGGGAAAGCCCGCGCAAGTGGGTGAGACCGAGCACGCGGAGAGCTTCCGAGAGGTGATCGCCGCGGCCATACCACCGCTGGTCGCCTCCGTCTCCCGCTTGAACGGTGAGATCGAGGTCAAGGCCGAGCCGACCGTAGCGGTGGCCTTCGGTGGAATGTTTGCGGTGTCGCTCCGAGCCTCGGACGCGCAGGGAGCGACGCTCGAAATGCTCCTTTATGTCGATAACCAGCTGATCGCGGAATTGGCGGGCGGTACCTGGGACGAGAGCCTCAACCCGGCAACCGTCCAGGTCCATCCGGCCAATTTCAAGCTCCTCATGGATGTCGAGCTCAAAGTATCGCTGCGTTTCGGGCAGCGCCAGATGCCGCTGCGGGAAGTGCTCGAGCTGACCAGCGGTTCGGTCATTGAGCTGGATCGTCAGGTGGACGAGCCCGTGGAACTGCTGCTGGACGGAAAGGTGATTGCGCGGGGTCAAGCGGTCATCGTCGATGGCAATTACGGGTTGCGGGTGACGGAAATCCCGCAGCCCATGGTTTCGCATTTCAGTCGCTGAGGGGAGACAGGAATTTGGAACTGCTGCTGAAATCGCTGCGATCGAGTTGGAAGAGCCTGCGCGCTGAGTGTGCCCTGGAGACCTGCCACAATCGCCTCTTCGCCACCGACCTGCCGAAGACCCGGCCCGGGATCGGTGTGGGGGATGCGTGGTACTGCAGCGCAGATTGCTTCGTTGCAGCCGCAAAAATGCGCATCGAGAAGCTCGCTGCCGTTCGCGTGATCCACAAGGAGCACCGTCCCCGGCTTTCCATCGAACTCATGATGGTAGCCAAAGGCTATTTGACCGAGGACCAGCTTCGCCTCGCCACAGCCGAGGCCAAGCGGCGTCGCGAACAGCCTGAGTCTGTGCTCCTGCGCCTCCGCCTGGCCAACGAGAAGCAACTCGCCGCCGCGCGAGCAGCTCAATGGGGATACCCCGCGCTGGGCCCGGATCACGTTGCTCTCCCCCTGGAAACAGATCTGCCCACCCTGCTGTTTCGGGAGTATTCCGCTGTCCCCATCCATTATTCAGCGGCCCAAAAGCGGCTGCTGTTAGGTTTTGTTCACCGGGTTCACCACGATTTGCTGCAGTCGATTGAAGATATTACCGGCTGCCGGCCAGAGCCCTGCTTCATTACGCGGGGTGAATTCGAGGCGCAGATGGAGCTGCTGCGCGATGCCCCGAAGTACATGCACGAGTCTCCACGTCGCCTGCGTTCAGCAGGGCAAATGGCCCGCGCCCTGGGTGGGCATGCTTTGGACCTTGCCGCACAAGAGGCCTCCTTCACGCTTTGCGGCAACTACATCTGGACGCGAATCTCCGGCCGCCACGGTACCAGTGATATCCTCTTTCCCGTCAAGGACGCCAGGGAGTACGAAGCCGTCCCTGAGGCGCCGGAATTTACCCGATTGGAACATTTGCCATCATCTGCCGATATGTCTCCGAGATGGTGGCATAATGTTGCGAAGACTTTGTTGGGTCGACCTTGACCAATATCGCCCGTATCCGCCTGGCTTTATTGAATTGGCGGATTTTGAATTTCCCGACCTGCCTATCCTTCCGGAAACCCTCCTGCTGCTGGACCTCAAGACGCAGGATCCCTGGATTGATCTGGCCAATATCTCTCATGTCCTGCTGAGGGATGTGGGGGCAACCACACAGATCCTGCGCCTTGCGGGCCGCGAATACGCGGACGCAAAGTTTCGCCCTATCCGTATTGAGGACTGCATTGCAGACCTTGGACTGGAGGCGTGCGTCGAGGCGGTCTCAACAAAGATCGTTGCGCAGAATGCGAGGAATGAGGCGATTGTGGGCCTATGGACGCATTCTCGCGAGATCGCCGAGCAGGCCAGTGCGATCGCGGAAGATATGCCGGGTGTCGATCCGGCCCAGGCGTACCTGGCAGGCCTGATGCATGCGATCGATGAGTTGCCCAGCCTGCTTGGCTGGTCCGACCCCCTCGCCGAACTGGCTGCGGATAAGTCGCATGGAATCAGCCTGGCGGAAATCTGGTCGCTCCCCGCCTGCGTGTGCGATCTCTTCTCGGCGCCCGATCAGGCAAGAACCCGCGTACCATGGTCCCGCATTGTCCACGCAGCGCACGCGCAACTCGGTGTGCAGTCCTTCAGCGCAGAGTGCAGTCTGACTGCTTGATTGCGTACCAATCCCGGCGTGCTCCGGAGTCTGCCAGAGTTTGATCGAAGGACTCTGCGCGTCTTCGTATTGGAGCGTGACCTGGGAATGCACGGAGCCTCCGACGAAAACTGCGCTTGATTGTTTTGCGATGAGCGCAGAGGGATCCAGTAAACCTAACTCTTCTCTGTTGCGGCCAGCTTTCTCATCTGTCCCTCATGAACAGGCAGCGAGAGAGGCGAAAGAGCCGCGTTCTTGGGCAAAAGTTGCCGAGTACGATGGCACGCTCCGTGCTGCGATAACGGGCACGGGGCAGCTATGGAGAGTGGTTACTACGCCGCATGCACGGCATTGGTCACGCGCATGCAGGCTCTCGACACGATAGCCAATAATCTCGCCAACGCGAGCACGGTTGGGTACAGGTCGCAACAGGACGACTTCAGCGCAGTGCTGGCAGGTGCGAGGGGCGCTTCCGGCTCCGCGCTCAATCAGGCCGTGAACAGCTATGGCATTCTCGGGGGGGCGACCCTCGATTTTAGTGAAGGCTCGCTGCAGACCACAGGCAATGATCTGGATGTGGCCATTGAAGGCAAGGGCTTCTTTGTGGTCCAGACCGCGAATGGCCCAATGTACACCCGCAACGGAAACTTCCAGGTGTCCGCCCAGAGCCAACTGATTACGGATTCAGGAGACGCAGTGATGGGAGACCGCGGCGTCCTCACTCTGCCTCCCGGCCCCGTTTCTATCGCCGCCGATGGAACCATTTCCTCCAACAGTGCAGTGGTTGGAAAATTGAAGATCGTGGAGTTCCCCCCGGCAACTCAGATCACGAACGCCGGCGGAACCTACTATTCGGCCCCCGCGAACACCGCGGTTGCAGCCGTGGCCTCGAGCTTGCGGCAAGGAGTGCTGGAGAGCTCCAACGTGAATCCCATGGAGGGCATGGTGGAACTGATCACCGCGCAGCGCTCCGCGGAGACGATGCAGAAGGCGCTCGGCATGTTCAACTCCGAGATGGACAAAACGGCAACACAGGACCTACCCAAAGTTAGCTAAGGAGATTGACGATGTTTCGTGCCCTCTATACAGCGGCCACTGGAATGACGGCCCAGCAAATGAATCTGGATAACATTGCCAATAATCTTGCTAACTCCAGCACCAATGGATTTCAGGCCCGTCGCGTCCAGTTCTCCGACCTTCTCTATCAGAACGTCGTGATGCCTGGGGCTGCAGCAACGCAACAGACTACCGTGGCTGGTGGTCTCCAAGTCGGTTTGGGTTCGATGCCGGGAAACACCGAGATCATTCAGACGCAGGGCGACTTGACCAGCACGGGCAATCCCTTGGATCTGGCGATTCAGGGCACGGGCTTTTTCCAGATTCTGCTGCCCAACGGGCAGCTTGGATACACGCGCTCGGGCTCTTTCCAGCCCGATGCCCAGGGAAATCTGGTCACGGCAAACGGCAATCAGCTTCAGCCGACCATCAACATCCCGGTTACGGCGACCAACGTAACGATCGGCAGTGATGGAACGGTGAGCTTGACCTTGCCGGGCCAGACCCAGACCCAGCAGGCTGGGGTCATTCAACTCGCAACTTTCCCCAACCCCGGTGGCCTGAACAGTATCGGAGGCGACATCTATCTCCCCACCACGGCATCGGGTAATCCCGTCGTTGGCGTGCCTGGAGGACCTGACGGCCTGGGCACCATTCAGCAGGGCATGCTCGAATCTTCCAACGTCAATGTGGTCGACGAATTCGTCAACATGATCATCGCGCAGCGTTCCTATGAGGCGAATTCGCGTGTGGTGAAGGCTGCGGATGAAATGCTGCAGGGGCTGAATCAGCTCGCGCAATAGTGAGGAGCCTGATGTCCTACCAGTATCGTGCCGCAATGGTTGTCCTCTGGGCCGCAGCTCTCCTCCCTGCTGCGGCGCAGTTGAACCGTTTTTCCATTACCCGGGACCAGGTGGCCAGCGCAATCAATGGCGCCGGCCTGCAGGTCTCTGCCGATCAGGTCACACTGCTTTCCAATATCGCCTCTGCAACCGGCAAACCGGCGCTGAAGGTCGACTCGATCGAGAGGTGGGGCGATGGGAAGGCAATGGTCAGACTCGAGTGCGGAAATCCCGGTGAATGCTTGCCCTTCATCGTTGCCGTCCGGCTCGATGGGGCGGTGCAGGAGCGGCAGGCTCTCTCCGCGCGCCTGCAACCCGTATCTTTGGCTGCCACGCCGCGGATAACTGAAGTGATACGAGCTGGCTCCATGGCTGTCTTGTTTCTGGAAGGACCGCACGTGCACATCCAATTGTCAGTCGTCTGTCTCGAAAATGGCGCAATGGGCCAGAGCATTCGTGTGGCCACACCGGATCGCCACCTCAACTTTGTCGCGAAGGTCCTCAGTGACTCGACTGTGCAAGGGCGGTTGTAATGGGTGCTCGGATGAATACTTCCACTTCGCGGCTGGCCTGCGTCGCGCTTGCGCTCTGCCTCGGCCTCCTGAATTCGCCGGCCTTCGCGCGCACAAAAACCAAGACCGATCCGGCGCAGTTGCGGGAGGATTACATCAACCAGGTTCGGGAAGAACAATTTCCTCCCGCAGCTTCCACTACGGGCAGCCTTTGGTCGCCAGGTGGAGACCTGAATGATTTGTCCACCGATTACAAGGCCCGCAAGCTCAACGATACGGTCGTGATTCAGGTGGCTGTGCAGACCACGGCTGCTCAAAGCGGCGACGTGAACAGCCAGCGGACCTTTACTACTACTTCCGCCATTACCGGCCTCGCGGGAGCTCTCAAGACAACCGGCCTTAATCCCCTCTTCAATGCGAATTCCGCAACCACTCTGCAAGGCACGGGAGCTACGGACTCCAGTACTACGTTCACTACCGCTCTCACCGCCCACGTGATCGCCGTGCTGCCCAGTGGAAACCTGGTGGTGGAGGCGCAACGTAATATCTTCATGAACAACCAGCATGAGGATGTCACGGTTCGAGGAGTGATTCGCCCCAATGATATTGGGCCGAACAACACCATCTCCTCAGCCCAGCTCAGCGATCTTCAGATCGAAATGAAAGGCAAGGGGATCATCGCCGATAGCGTGCGCAAGCCAAACGCTATTACGCGCGCGCTCCTCTGGCTGACCGGGTTCTAAAGCGATGAAGCAGTTTTTCATATCCTCGGGGTTCGTCTGCAGGTCGATGGCAATCTGCCTTCTGGCGTTGCTGACCGCCGGTCCGGCTGACGCCGCGGATGCAACCAGCCGGCAGGTGCTGATCCGGGACGTCACCAGCATCGAAGGTGTTCGCGACAACATGCTGGTTGGTTACGGGCTGGTGGTTGGATTGAACCGGACCGGCGACAGCCTGGAGACGTACTTCACTGTGCAGACGCTGGCCAATGCCATGCAGAAAATGGGCGTTCTTATCACTCCAAGCATTGTGCAGGTGAGGAACGTGGCCGCTGTCTTTGTCACTGCATCGCTTCCTCCTTTTGCGCGGCCGGGAGCCCAGATCGATGTAACGGTGGCTTCTGCAGGCGACGCCAAGAGCCTGGAGGGCGGCGTGCTCCTGATGAGTGCGCTGCATGGTCCGGACGGCCAGATCTATGCAGAAGCGCAGGGACCGCTCGTGGTGGGCGGCTACGTGGTCGGTAACGCACTGAACAGCCGGGAAGTGAATGTGGCCACGGTGGGACGCATTCCCAATGGAGGCATCGTGGAGCGGGACACCTCGGTCGATCTGCACGATTTCAAGACCGTCTCGCTGCTTCTGCGCAATCCCGACTTCACCACCGCTCAGGAAATTGCCAGCGTCGTCAATCGCGATTATGGAAAGACGGTAGCTGCGGCCCTTGACAGTACCCGCGTCGATATCAATGTCGCGGAGACTGCCGATCATTCGGTTCCCGACTTGATTGCCAAAATCCAGAATCTTCCTCTCACCGTCTTCACTCCCGCCAAGGTCATCATCAATGAGAGGACGGGGACGATCGTGCTGGGAGGAGACGTGAAGCTGACGCCGGTATCGGTGATCCACGGCAGCCTGTCCATCTCCGTAACCACCACCTATACTCCCGCCGTTATGCCCGGCCCGCAGGGACAACCGCAGGGCACCCTGGTGCCGCAAACCACCGTCAACGTGAATGACCCTGCCGCCCAGACCATGCGTCTGGACAACGGCGCCAATGTGGACGAGTTAGTCAATGGCCTGCACGCGCTGGGCATGACCGCTCATGATGTGATCTCCATTCTGCAGGCCATCAAGGAAGAAGGCGGACTGCAGGCGGAACTCGAGGTGCAGTAAATGGCAGCCATTAACTCCGTGAATGTGCCGCTCAGTCTTCAACAGGTACGGCAAGATGCGCTTCTCCAGCAGGCCAACAACTTCAACGGCACGACCAGTGATGCCAAGATCCAGAAGGGGTCAAAGGAGTTCGAGGCGTTGCTTCTCGGCAGTTGGCTGCAGCAGGCCGAGCATTCGTTTGCCAGTGTTCCGGGCGGCGACGATGGCGACGATTCGCAGCGAGACCAGGTTATGAGCTTTGGGGTGCAATCCTTATCCACATACCTGGCTGGTACCGGGAAGTTCGGCATCGCCGAGATGATTGCTAAATCTATGGAACAAAAGGCGGATAGGGCCGCGGAGCCTATCACTTCAGATGCCCCCGCGGGGAAGCAGAAACCGGGCTGAAAGAAAATGGGGAAATCCCCGGTCCGAGGTTAAACTCTCAGCAGGCATGTGCCGATAAAGAGAAGCGACTTCGAGCGGGGGAAATGCCATGAGGATCGACTCTTACAGTTCATCAGCTGATGCGGTTTCAAACCAATCCAGCACGCCGAGAGCCGACGTACAGGAAAGTGCAAACTCGGCAATAGCCGGTGGAGAAGACCGGACTACGCTCACCTCGAGCTCAAGCTCGCTCGATGCACTCGTGAGCACCGCAATGAGTTCGCCGGCTTCACGTCAGGAGACAGTGGCGAGTCTCCAGCAGGCGGTCAGCAGCGGACAGTATCAGCTCGATCCCGCCAAGATCGCAGATGCCATGCTGGCAGACCAGTAATCGTCCTGTTGCGGTAGCCGGTTTGGAAGAAACGCTTAGGAGTCGTGCTGAATATGGGTGCTGCCGGCAACCAGGACCTCGGACTCAGAGCTGCGGAGTATCTGCAGCAAATGCGTGGGCTGGCCGCTGAACTCGAGCGGGGCATGGACTCCATCGCCAGGAATGCGCTGGCGGATTTCGAAGAGAGTATTACCAACCAGCAGGCCATTACCGCCCACCTCACTGACCTTGCCAAGGATTTCACGCTTCCTGCACAAGGCAGTTTCACCGATTCCCCTCAGTTCGTGGATCCGGAAATGATAGCCGAGATCCAAGCTGCAAACCGTGAATTGCAGATGCTGAATATGCGCTATTCCGCTCTGCTTGCGCACTCCAGCCGTTCGGTTGCACAGATGATTTCCCTCTTCAAATCCTTAAAGGGGTATTACCGGCAGACCTCCGCTCCGAGCAGTCAAACGTGGTCGTGCCAGGCATAATGACATGGGTGGACTCAACACAGCTCTGAACATCGGCATGCAGGCTCTGGATGTGAGTGAGGCTGCGCTCAATACCATCGGCAACAACATCTCCAATGCCAACACCCCCGGTTACACCGACGAAACTGTGGATGTCAGCTCCAACGCCATCACCTTGTCGGGGGGGGATATTACCGGCGGCGGTGTCACCCTGGACGAGGTCACGAGCAGCCGCGACGAGCTGCTGAATCAGCAGATCCAGCAGCAGACTGCCCTGCAAGGCAGCGCCAACACGGTCTCAACTTTGCTTGGCCAGGCGCAGGGCTATTTCGGGGACACTGGAACGGATATCGGGAGCGAACTCGCGGCGTTTTCCTCCAGCCTGGCGGCGTTGTCGGCCAGTCCGAGCGGCGGATCGGCTCAGCAGAGCGTGTTGACCGCCGGTCAGAACCTGGCGCAGGCGTTCAATTCCACCGCGGCGGGGCTGACCAGCGTGCAGTCTGAAGCGGATAGTAATGTGACGAGTTCCGTCTCGCAGATAAACTCGCTCACCAAGCAGATTGCGCAGCTCAACGGCCAACTTACGCAGAGCTCCTCCTCCTCCGGAGAGAATGGCGGCGTCATTGAGGACCAGCGGGATGAGTTGGTACAGCAGCTTTCCAACCTGGTCGGGGTTTCCGTTTCGCAGAGCAGTGACGGAGAAGTCATCACCACCGGTAACGGAACTCCCCTGGTGATGGGTAGCCAGAGCTTCAACCTGCAGACCGCGACGGGAGCCAATGGATTGCAGGAGGTCGAGGATTCGAACGGCAACGACATCACCAGCAACATCTCCGGGGGAGAACTCGGTGGTGCCCTTCAGGTTGCCAACCAGACCATTCCCGGCTATCTCACGCAACTGAATACTCTCGCCACCCAGTTCGCCACCGCCATGAATACCGCCCAGGCAGCGGGTACCGACTCGAACGGAAACCCAGGGCAGCCATTCTTCTCGCTGCCCGCAGGTGGTGCGAACGCCGCCGCCGGGATCAGTGTGGCTCTCACCAGTCCCTCGCAGATCGCGATCAGCTCTGACGGCGCGGCCAACAGCAACGGCAACGTAGCCAACCTTTCAGCAGTCCTGACCACTGCTCTTCCGTCGGGTGAGACTGCGGCGAATACCTACGCCGGTCTCGTATTTCAGACGGGCAACGACGCTTCGAATGCCAGCGCCAATTCCTCCGCCATCGGCCAGAATCTTCTCCAGCTGACCAATCAGCAGAGTTCCGTCTCCGGCGTAAGCATCGATGATGAGACCGCCAACCTGATCCGTTATCAGACTGCTTATGAAGCGGGAGCCCGCATTGTAAGCACCATCCAACAGTTGAGCACGGATACCCTTGACATGGGTTCTGGCCAGGATTACTGACTGACATGCGTGTTAATCCCAACATGGTCCCCAATATCCTTGCCGACTTGCAGCAGAGCCAGGTGTCTCTCGATACGGCGCTGCAGCAGGTGTCCACTGGCAAAAGTGTCAATCAACCCTCTGACAACCCCGCCGCAGCCGCCGCGATGGTCCAAAACTACATCGAAACAGGAGACGTAGACCAGTACACACAGAATGTCAACACCGCGCTTTCCACGGTGCAATCGGCGAGTTCTGTGCTGAGCTCGGTAGTTACCGAGCTGACGCAGGCTGTCTCTGTCGGAACGGCAGGTGCCACGGGAACCAATTCAAGTTCCAATCTGCAGGCCATGGCAGAGCAGGTGCAGGGGATTCTCTCCAATGTTGTCTCCCAGGCCAACACCTCTGTGAGCGGGGTGTATCTGTTCAGTGGAACCAGTACCAGCACCCCTTACACGGCGGATGCATCCATCCCAAACACCTATACCTACAACGGAAACAACGATGTGAATTCCGTGGCCGTGGGCGACAATATGAGTGTCCAGGCTAATCTTCCCGGAAGCCAGGTCTTCTCGAATTCGACGACCAATGTGCTCGGCGCCCTGGGTAATTTGGTCACCGCATTGCAGAGCGGGAACAGTTCCAATATCCAAACCGCGACCACTGCGGTAAATTCGGCGGTTGACTACATCGGAGAGCAGCAAGCGGTCTACGCCAGCACCGAGTCCCAGTTGAACTCCCAGGAAACCAGCCTGCAGAATGACACCGTCACGCTGACCTCGCAGGCAAACAACCTGATTGGAGTGAACATGGCGACCGCGGCCACAAATCTAAGCCAGGCAGAGACGGACAACAGCGCGGCCTTGGCGGTAGCGGCTAAGGTGCTGCCGAACACGTTGCTGAATTATCTCGAGCCCCCCACATAAACGCCGGCTCGCAGCCCGAAAGTCCCAAGCCATGCAGAATGCTCTCCTCCGCTCAGTACGCGGAGGAGAGCTTCTTTTTTGGTTTGGATTTCACCGCGCATGAAAAAGCGGCGCATACGCGCCGCCCGAGACCGTGCTTCTTGAAGTTCAGTGCACAACCGCCTTCGCCCTGGCGAATTCTGCGCCTTATGCCGACCAGCTCGATGAAATATGCTCCGTGGCTCCTGCATAGCCTGCTGCCGGAGTCGAAGCCGGCATAGCCTCTGGACTCGGGACGGTCCGCGCGTCGGCCTCCTGCCAGACCTTTCGAATCTCCAGTACCGAACCCATGAGGCCTTCCAGCATCTCCGGGGATCGTTTGGACTGGGCCTTGACCAGCTGTCTCCGCAAGTTGGAGTAGAAGCGCCCGAGCCGCTTTGCAAGTTCGCCATCACTGCCGCGGCTCAGCCGTTCCTCGAGAAAGGCAATCACCATGAATGCGTGATTCACCTCGCGACAGCGGGCGACAAGATCATTGCTCCGCTCGGCAGCCGCAGCCCGCCGGATATCGCCGGCCAGCGTGTCGTAGAGTGAAAGCAAAAGCGTCAGTCCGCTGGCGCTTTCCGCCGCCGTCTTGCGGTATGCCAACTCCGATGGAAGCATTACTTATCTCCTCTAGCCGTTCGACGTGCTGGTATTGATGCCCAATTCCGCGTCCACGTTTTTGATTTCCATGGGCAATTGCTGGAGCGCGATTTCAGCGCTGCTGTATTCGGCTTGAAGCTGCGTCTGGAGAGGATCGATGACGTTGCTCTGGAAGTCGCTGATATCCGTCTGAAGTCCAGAGTACTCGGTGCTCATGCTCTGCAGGTCGACCGTAAACGCGCCATTGCCGGGGCTGGTAAAGCTGGTCAGTTGTTGATCCAGGCTGTTGGCGAATCCATTCAAGGACGTGCCCTGAAAGAATGCCTGCACATCGCCGAAATTGTTCTGCAGTGCATTATCCAGGGTGCCGCTGTCGACGCTCAGGGTTCCATTGCTGTTCATGGTGATGCCCATGGAGGACAGGTTGGGCATCGTCGTTGTGCCTGAAGCGGGTGTATACGTGTAGTCGATTGCCTGCAACAGGCCCGACTGTAGGGTTTGGACGGTAGGATCCGATGCAAGCACCCCTTCGCCTTCTCCGTTCGTATCCGTGAACTGTGTGTTCACCGCGCCGATGAGCGTGTTGAAGTCGCTGACAAACTGATTGATCAGCGCGGCCGCCGCCGAGGAGTCGGGTGACACGGTGAGCGTAGCCGAACCCTGCCCCGTCAGATTCAGGGTCAAGCCCGGAATCACCCCCGTGACGGTATTCGACGCACTCGAGATCAGATTGTTGTTTACGGTCAGCGAAGCATTTAGCCCGGACTGGACCTCGGTGAACCCAAGCCCAGTTCCGGAAGTGGAAACCGTGAAGTCGGCTGCGCTTCCTGAGGTGTTGCTCACGATCGACAGAAAGGATCCGCTGGCGTCCGTGATCACATTTGCCGTCACGCCCAGCTTGTCGCTATTGATCTGAGAAGCCAGATCACCCAGGGTCTGCGTGCCGTCCGTCGTAATCGTGGTCGCTGTCCCGCCCGGAGGCGTAATCGTAATAGTACCGGCCGGAATCGTCGTGGAAGCGCCAGCCAGCGTGTTGGAAGACCAGGAGTCATTGAGGGCCAGGTTGCCGACCGCTATAACTGTGTTGCCCAGCGAAGTGCCGGATGCGGAACTCGCCGTAAGTACGCTCGAATTTGAGGAGGTTACAGTGGTGGTGGAAAGCGATCCAGTCAGGCTGTTCAGGGACTGCATGTCCGCGTCTAGATTTTCCGCGTCGGTCTGGATCGCTGTCAGAGCGCTCGACTGACTCTGCAGTGTCGATTCCTGTGTCTCCCACTGCTGTTCCGGAGCCTCCGCAGCGGTGAGAGAGGCACTGACGGCCTCGTTCACGTCGATGCCCGGCGTGGAAGCGCCCATGGCTGCTTCCAAAATCTGACTCAGGTTATAAGTGGACGATGAGCCGGAGAGCAGAGAACTGAGGGCCGAAAGCGAGCTGCTCATGAACTGGCTACCTCTCTTGTTGCTGAAGAAACTGAAACACGCACCGCCTTGCTTTGCGGCGCACCATCTTATCGGCAATTTCCGGCTTGAATTTCAGGCTGGAGAACCTCTGCGCAAGCCGATGTTTTGAAAGGGCACGACTGGTAGGCCCGGACTTCAGTCCGGGCTGCCGATAAAGCCAACAAAACCGATGAGGGCTTTAGCCCCTGAGGGAGTGTCGGCTCTCGATTCAGACTCGATCGGAGCTTCCTGGAAAAGAAAACGGCCGTGGCGCCTGAGGGCTGCGCCACGGCCGTGTGGAGAGAGGACTAGCGGTTACTGGATGAGCTTGAGGACGCTCTGCTCAGCCTGCGAGGACTGCGAAAGCGCGTCGAATCCGGTCTGCTCCAGAATGTTGTACTGGGTCAGATTCGAAGTGACGGTAGCGATATCCGCGTTCTGCACGTTGTTCTGCGCATTGGTCAGGTTTTGCACTTCGGTGGTTTCCACGTTGCCCTCGGAGGTCAGCGTATTCACCGATGCGCCAATATTTCCGCGTTGCGCCGCAATCTGACTGATGGCGGAAGTAATCGCGGTCAGTGCCGCCTGCGCGGCGCTCGCGGTGCTGAGGTTCTGCGTGTTCAGGCTAAGCGAGCTGGCCGAAAGGGCGCCTACCGTCGTTTGCAGGTTATCGGAGCCGGAGGTCGTGCCGTCGCTGGTGAACACGCCCGCGGTGCCGCCGTTGCTGACGGTAAACGTCGAACCCAGTACAGTATCGTTGGTGGTTGCTGTGGCCACCTTGCCGTCCACAGACACTTGTCCATCGGCGTTGACTGATGCGGAGAAACCCGTGGGCAGCGTCCCAGTCACCGCTCCCGTGCCGGTGAAGGCCGGTCCGCCTCCAGCAGCATTGACGGCCGCGACGAGGTCGCTCACAGTCGATCCCGCTGCTGCCGTATAGGTGAAGGTATCCGCGCCGCTCGTAATGGTCGTCACCGATCCAGTGGTGAGCACGTTATTGCCGGCATTGACGGTGCCCAACACGGTATCCGGCGTGTTGCCGGCGGCGTTGTCCACAAAGGTGGTGCCGGTTCCAGCGTTGCTCAGCGTCAGGCTGCCAGCGGCGTCCACGGCAAGGGTACCGGACAGGGTACCTGCGGCGGTGTACGTTCCGCCCCCCACCGTGCCAGTTGTCGAGCCCGTCTTCGCGTCGCCAAAGGCAGTGATCAGGTTGGCCACGGTGCTGCCTGCGGCTGCCGTATAGCTGAAGGTGTTTCCATTGCCTTCGTTGATGTTGTAGACGGCGCCCGTCGTCAGGGTAGAGGCGCCCGTGAGGCCAGTCGAGGATGACGTGATCGTCGTGGCATCCGCGGAGAGTGCGCCGCTGCTGCCGAACACAGATGTGCCGTTAAAGTTCGTGGTCGACCCGATCTGGTCGATTTCGCTCAGAATGGACTGGAACTCGGTGTTCAGAGCGGTCGACTGAGCGGTGGTGAGACCGCTGTTCGAAGCTTCCGTGGCGATGGTCACGGCCTGGTTCAGGACCGAGGTGACCTGCGAGAGCGCACCGTCTGCGGTCTGCAGCAGCCCGATGCCGTTGGTGGCGTTCTGGCTGGACTGGGTCAGCGCAGAAATGTTTGCGCCCAGGCCGTCGGCGATGGAGAGGCCGGCCGGATCGTCGGCCCCGGAGTTGATTTTCAAACCCGTGGACAGTTGCTGCAGCGTGTTCTGCAGGCTGCTCTGGGTATTGGACACAGCATTCTCTGCGATGATCGAAGAGATGTTGTTCAGGACTGTAATGCTCATGCCGATTGCTCCTTATGGTCAATCCCGCCTGCGCCGCAACAGAGTTGTTACCAGGATCAGGTGGTTGATGTTGCGCACACTCTATCGGCCACTCGTTTCCGGCTTTTCAATCAGCACGAGAATTTCGTTGGTTGAACAACACTTTGGTTGTATAGGCCTAGAATTATCTACGGCATGTGCCGATAGACACTCCCACGTCTACCGATCATCACGCCTTGGTGAGCGCTTGGTCCGCAAGCGGCAGTTGTGATTCAAGCGCGATGAATTCGCGTTTTCTATCGTCATCCCTGACAACGCCTGCATCCCTGACAACACCTGCGTGTCTCCTTAACATGTCGTGCACGGCTGCATGAATGCGATCGACTGCGGATCGCCGGTAATCCCAGTGCTCGCCCTTTTCCGGATGCTGAACAATCATGGTGGCATTCGCTTCAAAGAGCAGAATGTCGCCCTCAGGGCCAAGGCCGAAATCGATCCCGCAGTAATCCAGCCCCAACGCGATTTGGAGCTTGGTCAACGCATGCATGGCTTTCGCACCCAGCACCTCGCGCATATCGGCGAGGAATCGTTCCTCCTCGACGCGATGATCGGGCTTGTCCGCCATATCCGAACTGAAGTAATGAATCTTCCAGTGCGACGAGATGGCAAGATGCAGCGGGTAGAGCTGCCCGTCAATCATCATCACGCGATATTTGCGCGCATACCCATCGGCCCCGCGAGCGTCCAGATACTCGATCGCCAACAACTGCGCTTCGGGCCGGCCTGATCCGGGAAGTTCCGCGACCGCGGCTGCCAGGTCCGCCGGCGAGTCCACCCTGACGAAATGCTCACCCATATGGAAGCCCGGCGCCCGCAGCAGGAGTGGAAAAGTAAACCCCTCCCGAAGAATCGCTTCGCACCCGTCTGCGCCCGCCAGTTCGGCGTAGGGGAACAGGCGCGTCGCGGGCGCGATCACGCCCGGGATATTCCGCAAGCGAACAGCGTTTTCACAGCGGCTGGTTGCCATCACGGCTGCCGGCACGTTCAGCACCGGAGCCGACGTCTGCGCGAGCAGTGATTCGGCAGCAACCAGAGCCGCGCCACCCACGTCCACATCGCCAATTCCGTTGACGACCAGCTTGTGCCTGGGCAACGGCTGTGTCGGATCGTAGAAGTCAGCAACCACTACATGAGTCTGAAAGACACTGTCGTCCAGAAGCTTTTCGATAGGGGTGTTGCCCCCGGTTGAGGACACCAGCAACAGCAAGGGGATAGGTTGGGCATTTCCCCGGTAGATGTTGATGAACAAATTCTGGCGTCCGAAGGCTTGGCGGCGGTATTGTTCGGCCGCCTCTAGTTCGCCGAGACGATTGAGTGCATAGTACATGCCGGCGTGGGCCTGGGGCAGGGTGGCATCGATGTGCAATGCAGCTTCGAACTGTTCCCGCGCAGCCGCGGCATTGCGATCTTCCAGCAGGACGCCACCCAAATTGATGCGGCTGTTGGCCGACTCGGGATGGTGCTTCACTGCCTCACCCAGGGCGATGAGTGCCGCTTTACGGTGTCCGGTTGTGGCCAGCAACAATCCAAGCAGGTTCAGATTGCGCTGGTGAAAAGCATCGATGCGCACAACCTTCAGATGTTCGCTTCTGGCTTCGGCGGTGCGGCCGAGTTGCGCGAGCAGTACGGCGCGCGCAACTCGCAACTCAACCTCGGCCTCCTTCTGCAGGTTCTTTCCGGCGTCGAGCTGCGCGTCGATTTTTTCAAGCGTGGCCTTGCGCTCGAACCACGGTTGCCATCGCTGTTCGCTGGAGTTCCCGGCAGGCGTCGCGCGACTCAGCGACCTTCCTGCAGCCAGTGCGGCTTCAATGAGAGTATCCATCTCGGCCTGGGTGGTTCGATGGTTCACGATCGCGGCGCGTATCACCAGCCGGTTGTCAATCGTTGTGGTCGAAGGCGCAACAGCTCCAGACTCCTGCAGCGTAATTACAATCTGGCGATTGAGCTGGTTCAGAAGCTCATCGGGCGCCGCATCGCTCCCAATTCCGCAACGGTAACGGAAACAAACAACGTTCAGCTCGACGGGCGCCATCAGTTCGAGTTCCGGAGTTGCCGCGATGCGATTTTCCAGATAGCGAGCCAGTTGGCACGAATGACGGATGACAGCACCAATGGCCTCGCTGCCGTAAACCTTGAGGGTGGCCCAGGTCTTGAGCGCGCGGAAGCCGCGGGACAGATCCGGACCGAGATCGCAGGGCCAGGGCGACCCGGCAGACATGCCGCGCTCATCTCGGGAGAGATATGCGCTCGATGAGGTGAATGCCTCACGGTGTCGCGCGCCATCTCTTACCAGGATGAAGCCGGCATCGTAGGGAACCTGGGCCCACTTGTGAAAGTCAAAGGCCAGGGAATCGGCTCGTTCGATCCCCTTCAGGCGCGGGGCCAGTTCGGGAGCGAGCATGGCCAGTGCCCCGTATGCGCCATCGATGTGAAACCAGAGCTGCTCTCGTCGACAAACATCAGCGATTCCGGCCAGGTCGTCGATGGCGCCGGTATCGACAGTCCCCGCCGACCCTGTAACAAAAAACGGCGTGAAGCCCGCTTTCCGGTCGGAGTCCACTGTTCGAGCCAACGCTTCAAGATCCATGCGATGCTGGCGGTCTACAGGAATCAGGCGCAGAGAATCGCTGCCCAACCCGGCCAGATCAAGCGCCCGCGCAATGCACCCATGGACAGCGCTCGATGCGTAGGAGACAAGTTTTTGTGTCGGTTGGCTGATGCCCCCACGGCGAACCTCGCAGCCGAGTCTCGCATCACGCGCCACTTTCACGGCAACGAAGTTTGCCATGGATGTGCCGGTAACGAACAGCCCCGTCGCCCCTTCCGGAAAACCGAAGAGCGCACGCATCCACTCCGTAACCTGACGCTCGATATCGAGAGGGATCTGATCGCGACCTCCCAGATTGGCGTTGAGACCGGCAGCCAGCATCTCCGCCAACATGCCCACAGGCGTACCTCCGCCCTGCACCCAGCCCAGAAATCCGGGATGGCCGTTGCGTGCTGTGAAGGGCAGGATGGAGCTCATAAATTCCTGATGAACCTCGTCGAGCGGCGTTGGTTGCGCGGGCAGTTCCTGGCGGAATCGCATGCGCACCTCGTCGGGGATCACCTGCCAGACGGGCTGCTGGCGGATGCCTTCGAGGTAGCCGAGCATATCGTCGAGCATGCGGTGGGCCTGGGCGCGGAATCCCGACCAGTCGCTCGGATCGAGAGAGGTATTCATCGCCGTTGTTTCCTGGGTAGCGGACTCGTCGTTTATTGCGACTGCCTTGTTCTGCATTTCTGTCCTTCGAGCAACTGTATTGGTGAGCTAAGTGCAATTCGGCATCCAGAGCAGGAAGCAACGGCTCCTGCCATCCGGAGGCGCTGCAAATTCCTGCAAAGTGCTGCGGAATCAATACAATCGTCGGAGGAAATCGACTGCGGGACGGATCACTACCTGGTACAGGCTTGCAGGGCACAGATGGGTCTCATCGAAATCTCATCCGATCATGCCGCGTTCGATTTTGCGCGTAGCGCAGCGGTATGGCCCGCGGCCTGTCATCAATTGCCGCAGCGCTGCGTGCCCGCGGCCAACGCCAAAGACATATTTCTTGCGGCATCATTGTCCGGCGAAAATTCGAGCACACGTTGCAGGGTTTTCGCAGCCGCACCGGCGTCGCCCAGGCGGCACTGGGCCACGGCAAGATCAATGCCCGCGGCGCTGGCTCCGGGATCGTGCTTGAATGCTGTTTCCCATAGAGGCAAAGCGGCGGTTAAATCGCCCTGCTGCGCGTCAAGAATCGCGAGATTGCCGGCCGCGGTCTCATTGAAGGGATCGGCCTCGAGCGCCTGCTGGTATTCCTGCATCGCCCGGTCGCGACCCCCGCTCACTTGTTCCAGGAAACCGAGGTCCATGTGCAGCTGCGCATCCGGGACCTGCGCCGGATCGGAACTCTCGGCCTTCAGTAGAAGGCTCATGGCGCGTTCGCCGGCGGCACGGTCGCCGCGAATGGCGAGCTGGGACCAGGCGATTCCTTCATCGCGCGGAGTAGCTCGAACTCCGCCGATCGGCACAAGTTCCTGGGCGTCAAGCGGACTCGCAAATGGCTTGGATGCGATCTGGATGCGGTGATCCGTCACCTGCTCGTGCGCGATATCCTCGGTCCGCTCACGGGGCATGTGACAGGACGTGCAGTCGGGGTTCTGGTCATGATGGCCCGACGCGAGGCCGCTATGGCAGGTGAGACAGCGGCTGCGGTAGTAAACGACCCGATCCTCCGCGGCCACTGTGGCGTGCGGATCGTGACAGGTGGTGCAGTTGAGACGATCGCCGCTCGAACGTTTGCACGCGCTTTCGAGCAGCGATTCCCACTGGCTGGTGGCGCGCCCGCCGGGCCCGGCTTTGCGGCCGTCCTCGAAGAAGGCCACATCGTCGAAAAGGTTGTCGCCGGGCCGAAATGCGTTCAGCCTGTGTCCCTGCTTCACAACAGCAACTTCGCCTTCCAGATGGCATTGCAGGCACACGGATGCGCGGCGGACTGACTCCAGCTTCGCGGGATTCAGAATGGGCCCTTTGCCGTTCTGCGCGAGGTGCTGGGACGGATCCCCATGGCAGGATTCGCAGGTGATGCCCCCGCGCGGAAAGGGCAGACCCGAAAAGTGATTTCTTGCATCAGGCAGCGATTGCTCTACGCCGCTTGCGTGGCAGTGCAGGCAGCCGGAATCGACGATCAGGGTGAAAGGCATCTCGGTGGCAGTGAGGTAGCCGGGCGCCATGTCCCACAGGTGCTGTTTCGCATACCAGTTGATGGGCAATTCGTACCAGTAGCCCTCGCGCTCGAAAAGCCAGGTGCGGCCGCGCCGACCCGACCCGACATAGAAAACCAGGAGTTGCCTGCCGTTTAAAGCGCGGTCGGCGGCGGCATTCGGGCGCTCATAGGAGAGCCACACCTGCCCGCCCTCTTGAAAGACGCGGTAGTGCACGCCGGAAGCAGCATGCGTGAAGTCGGCTGGAAGGAATCCATCTGCCGCGGGGCCGCTGGCGTGCGCCATGGGTGTGCGCTTCCAGGATTCAACGATCTGCCGGTGGCATGGGGCGCAAACCGCGTCGGGATCCGGCGACTGGGAAGGGAATTGAGCGCTGGGGGGCTGGGCGCAAGCACTGCCCAGGGCGCTGACGGTGAGGACGCATGTTCCCAGCAGGGACGCAGCCAGCGTCACGATCGCGGCGCTAAAGGCGTTGGGGGCATCCCCGCGATTCATGGGGAGTAAGATACCACGCTTTTCGAGAAGCCGTGCGTCCGGCCTATCGGCCGCCTCCCGCGATCCGCTTCATAGGAAGACCGTGGCGCAGCTTCTGGAAGTAGCAGATCTCCACCAGTGTGGGCCACAACTCCAGCGTGGACTTGATCACCCCGACAGCTTCGTCCACAATACGCACCAAATTGTGCTGGAAGAAGTCTGGTTCGAATCCGTAGAAAGCCTTATTGAGATTCGCGGCAAACATCCGCAGAGAGTCGACGCGCTCCGGGCTCTTGGTGGTTTCGGCGGTGAGCAAGGCTTTCTCGTGAAGCGCCGTGATTTTGCCCAGGATCAACTCTGCATCCTGCGTCGTAACTTCGCCCGCATAATCGAAGGTAATGCCCAGCTCGTCGCGGCACGAAATGGAGGAGTTGATTTTCCTCTTGAGCAAATTCGCAATCTCTTCATTGAGCACTTCCGATGCCGGAGGATTGCGCATGTAATTGCTCTTGGTGTGATGCTGCGCCGCATCCACGTGCGCGGAAACCACGCCCTTTTGCTGAATCCACAGGCGGTAGATATAGTCCTCGAATCGCAAACGCGTTGGAAAAAAGGGGGGCAGGCCGAAGGTATTGTCGTAGCCGGCGACCCCGCAATCCATCCGCCAGTTGCGATTCGTAATGGCCGGGCGAAAGTTGACCAGAACATACATGTCGTTCAGGTCTTCCGGGCTGATTTGGTTCTCGTCCTGCAGAAACATTTCGATGAAATCGATCGCGTCGATGTCATTGGTCCCGGAGCGGAAGGTCTGCGCAACTTTGACGATCGCGTCCTGCTGCACTGGCCCCGGCTCGACGTAGATTACGTTCTCCGAGGAGAATCCCTTGCTGGAATTGGTCTCAAGGTCCATCGCGGAGTCGACCAGATTCTCCCCGCGCTCGTAGTTATCGGGAACTTCGGCAACCGGTTTGCCGAGCACGTCGAGAAAAGCAGACATGATATCGAAAGACTTGCGGACGTATCCATTCTTGCCGACCTTATGCAGGCGCCCGCGGCTGATCTCATGGTCTTCGAGCGATTCGGGGCTGTCCTCCATCAGCGAATAAGGACGCATGTCGTCATCGGAACTGACCATGTGACCGCCCAGCGAATACATGAGTGAAAAGTTGCGATTGCCGCCGTAACTGGGCCTGAAGATGTTCTTGACCAGCGGTTCCAGCCTCCGGTTGCGGAGGCGGGAATTGACGTACGCAATGAATTCTTCTTTCTCGCGTGGTCCTACGTAGAAGAACTCGGAGCGAGTCTTTGTTTGTTCCAGGTCGGGGAGGTATTTATCGACGTTGGCTTGGGTGGAGTCATCGAAGACCATCATCCGGACCGAATGTCCATTCTTCCAGAAGTGCTCATCGTATTCGTGGATCGTGGTGGCTACATCGCGTAATCGGTGTGTAGGTATAGCAAAGTACGGTTCCGAATGGTTCATAAGTCCTGTTTTTTCACTTCCAGGTGTGTCCGCTGCGACGATTGCTGAACGCCCTCGGAGCCTCGTCGATTAAGCTCTCATGCGCCTCAAGTGCTTAAAATTTTTCGATGATCAGGTTTTCATCGTCCCAAGTTTTGGAACTTCCGTTTGCGGAGAATTCGACGCCTCGAGTGCGCCAAATCATCTCGATGAGAGCAGGTGAGGTGAGAATTTTGGAAGGAGAAGCTATCCACGTGTTTCGAGCGAACCTGGGCCTGTGGATCCGTAGTCGCCCGGGCATCTCCTTGCAGAGGGATAAAGGCGCGCCGGAATAGCGCATCATCAAGGACGTAACACTCTCCGGACTCGCCGCGAATCACCCACTCCCCTTGCTTGGTATTGATGAAGCCAAGATCGGTAGTAATCGTCTCTGCATGGGTGCATTGTCTTGCGTCTACGATGATCGGTCTCAAAGTGCGATACAGGCCCAAGATGATCCGCCTCCACTGCGCGGCAATATTGATTTCACCGCGCGCTTCATAAACGGTGTGAAGGGAAAACGTAAGGAAATCATTGGGGCTCTTCAGACCATCGCGTACGTTCGTGGCGGGAATGCGGAGACGGTGAGGTCCGGCCGCAGTCTGTTAGGGTCGCTGAAAATGGATGTGCAGCGTGGCGGGAACATAATGTGGCCCTTCGCCCGACGCTGCTGGCGGAGCGAAACGAATCTCGGTGCGCGTCGGCGAAATCTGGTTCACCGAGCCGCCGTCGACGCCGGCAATGCGCCACGGCGTCTCCAGAATCAGCGAAGATTCGCCTCCAGGCAGGATGTCCGCCTGGATCGCCAGGTCCGCGCCGTTCAATGCGACGTCGCGAATGTGGAGTTCGCGGCTGGACCCTCCCGGGTGCGGCTGCGCGCGTGGAACGTCAATCCATACGCCGCCTGTGTACTCGAACGTGCAATGCGTGACGCCGTGCGGCAGCTCAAGATCGATGCCGGCCTGCTGCTCCTCGCCCCACGATTTGACTGCAACGGTCGCGCGCTTTCCGTTCACTTCCGCCAGCACGTGCGATGCGCCCAGCGGAATCTCCGGCGCAAGCTCAAGGTGAATCGGCTGTCCGTCATTGGTGAGCGTCACTTCGATGCGTTGACCGCGCCATTCAAAGCTTGCTAAAACCAGGGCGCCGGCCGCGTGCAGGTGCGCAATCTTCACCAACCCTCCGCCGGGAAACCGGTGCGGCGCCAGGGTGAGGCGGTTGGCAGGCGCATCCACGTCAACTCCCAGCATTCCATGGACCGTTGCGCTGAGAAAGGCCGCCGAAGAGAAGGTTTGCTGCTGCACCGATTCCACCTCCGGCTGAAAGTAAATGCCGGTCAACACTTCATCCATGTAGCCGGGCGAATCCATCGTGGTCCAGGGAACCAGTCCGCTCCACATCTGCCAGGCCGGCAGCGGCCGATGTGCGCTCCAGAAAGCGGTCGCGGCGTCGGCCGTGTGCATGGCGTTGACGCTTCCCTTGGAGTAGGAATAGGGGTCGTACTCGGGCGAATCCGATGCGAGACTGCGCGCGCCCCAGTCAGTCTGAAAGGCTGCGCCTGCCAGGACATCGAGCATTTCCTTCTCCTGGTCCGACGAAAGCAGATGCTCGCTGAGCGCGGCGGATGGGCCGCTGCGCCTTACCGTCATCGCACGGCCGGAGACGGTGTAACCGCTGATCCAGAAGTGCTCCGCAGCGTTCCAGTAGCGCGCGGCAAACGCATTGCGCGCGCGCTGGCTCATCGCGGCTGCGGCGTCTGCTTCCTGCGCGTGGCCGGTGGCACGCGCCAACTGTGCGTAGTTCTGCGCCGCGGCCACCCAGGCCGCCGACATGCCCGAATCATCCAGCATCACGTCCTGCTCGTTGGGGCCCATTTCGCCGGCAGGAATCTGCGGCAGGCCGGTTTGCGCATTCACGGTAGATCGGCAGAGTTCGTAGGCCTTCTGAATGGCGGACCAGTGATCGTTGAAAAACGCGAGGTCTCCAGTGGCTTCGTAATAGTGTGCCAGCGTGGTGAGAAAGTCGAAAGTCAGGTCGGCGTGGGCGAAGAGGTAAGGATACTTGCCCCAGTCGAGGAATCCCGCGCTTTGCGAAATCTCATGCCAGATCATTCCGTCCGCGCGCTGATAGCGGAAGATGAATTCGAGCTCCTTGCGCGCCCAGTCGTTATGCCCGCCGGCCAGCATGGCGTCCGCATCGACCATTCCGTCACCGGCGAAGAACCAGTCATATTGCGGGCGCCGTGCGGGCCGCGACGGACCAAAGCCGGCGGTCGCCCCACAGCCGATCTTGGCATCGCAGGCCCAGGACTCATAGAGAGCCGTATCCGCCCAATCGACGGCTGCATTGATCTCCTCATCCGGAGTGGTGATGACAAGCGCATTGGCTTTCCATTTTGCAAAGTCCTGCGCCGCGCTGTTGCGGAGCTCCGCTGCATGATCCACCACGAGCCCAATGGTCGTTTGGGGAGTGAGGTCGGGAGGCACAAGCGTCACGTAGACGGTGGCCGTGGATTCGCCACCGGTTTGCGGCTGAGGGTGAAGCGTGAATGTCTGGGTAAGATCCTCCCGCGCCGTGGCGTTCACGATCGGCTGGTGCTCCGCAATCTGCGGCGAGGCAAGCACTGCTTTGTATTTCTCGGTTGACTCGGAGAGGATATAGCCGTGGATGGCGTCGCTCCACCGGATGTCCTGCCCTCCAGCGGACGCAGGCCACATCAGGTTCATCTCCGGCAGCATCCGGACTACGATGTCCACCGGCGTGGTTCCTGTGACCTGATAACTGAGAATGGCGCCGGGCTGATCGAGAGGTACAAAGTCCGTCTCGCGTACTTTGAAGCCGGGCCCAGTCCAGATGCGCGTGACCTGTTCCGGAGTGACTTCAATGCGCGTGAGCAAACTTGCGCTGTCGAAGGCGGTGGGGCTGCCGGACGGTTGAAAAGAGACGGTGTAGCGATCGAGGATTTGAAACGGATAGCCCCAGATTTCCAAGCCTCTGCCGGCATAGCCGAAGATGGCGGACCTGTGGCCGTGCGCGGCGATAAAGCGGTACGGTTCGGTGGTTGCGGTGGAGAGGGTGCTTTGCGGCCGCGCTGCAACTGCCGCGCACAGAAGCGCCAGCAACAGAATCAAAAATCCCCGCCGTGCTCGTCGCGTTTCTATTTCCATGTCAGTGTGACTTCTTGTTGCATATATCCGTCGCCGGGCGGAAACTCAATGCGCATGTTGCCCGTGTCCGGGCCGTGCATTTCGAGAGTAGCTCCCGTGGCCTGCACGCTCACGCGGCGGTCATTCTTGCGAACGTCCATTGTCTCCTTGCTTCCTCCCCAGGCGGCCAGCTTCAGTTTAAGGCTGTGGGCTTCATAGTCTTCCTCCAGCACCTTCATCTGCCGCGTCGTCGCGCCGAAAAGTGGAAGAGACTGTTCGAGTCCCGCCTCGACTGCAGGCAGCGGAATGGTCAGCGTACTCCCTGCAACTTTGCTCCCGGTTGCGTGCGAGGCCAGATGCAGTCCGGCCGGACCGCCCGTACATCGAATTAGGAGTTCCGTTCCGTTCCGCTCCATCGTAAGATCCACCTGACCGCTGCCGAATGGGACATGGAGCAACTTTGCTCCGGCCCATTCCGCTGGGAGCTGCGGAGTTATGGTGAGAGTCTGGCTCGCCGTGTCCCACTCCAGGCCGAAGAGGCCCCGCAGAATGGGCGAAATCACCATGGCCGACGACCACAGCTGATGGGCGGTGGTTCGTCCCAGCACCTGGTGGTACGCGCCAGAGAGCAGTTCCGTCACATCGCCGAGATCCTGCGCCCAGGTCAGGTCGGCATTCTCCGTGAGGTGAACATATCCGGCAAGCGGATGACCGGCGCGGTACTCGGCCACTGAAACCCAGCCCGTATAAAGCGGCCACACCGATCCCTGGTGATAGGAAATGGGGTCGTAAAACGAAGTGCGATCGCTCAGGATGCGCGTGCCCCAGTCGGTGGAGAACTCGCTCGACGCCCAGTGCTCAAACATCGAATCGCTGTGCGCGAGGCTGAAAGTGCCGTCCCACCACGCTACAGAAGGAAAGATAGTGGCAGTGTTGTCGGTCGTGCCGTCAGCGTTCCAGCTGAAGGCGTAGTTGTTGAGCGTGGGAAGATAATATTCCTGCTCGATGATAGGAGCGAGACGCTTGGCCCGCGCCTCAGCCTGGGCTGCCACTTCCTGATGTTGGGTCGCGTGCGCCAGATGCGCCATCGCGGTGCTGGCCTGCTCATCCAGAGCGGCCAGATAGATTTCCTGATATGGCATCTTCGGAATCCACGATTCCACCCATCCCGTGCCTTGAAGGTTGTTGTAGATGCCAGGTGCCGAGTCGTGCGAAGTTTCAAACGCCCAGGCGCGCTGAAGATTGGGCCACAGATGCACAATGAAATCCGTGTCTCCACTGACGGAAAGGTAATCGTTCGCCGCCATGAGGAACAGCAGTGTTGCATCGGCCGAAGCCCACTCATAAGGCAATGCCGCCCAGTCCACCAGGTCTGCCGTCTGCGACCACTCGTGCATGATCTTCCCGTCATCGCGCTGATGGCTGGCCAGAAAATCCAGTTCTTCGCGCGTGGTGGTGAATCCGCCGTAGCTGTCGACCGCGTACAGTGTCCACAGCGAATCGCGCCCAAAGAACCATCCAAAGCCGGGACGTGCGGTGTCATCCGATCCGACAAAGCCCGCAGTCAGCGCCTCCTGGCGAAGGTCCGGCGTGGTCTTCACGCGCAACTGGTCGATAGCTACTACAGCCCATTGGAATGCGGCATTCAGATGATCGTCCGGCGATTCCAGGCGGGCGCTTGATTGCAGCAGCCTGTTGTAATAGTCGAGACTCTGCCGAACGGTGGACTGCAAGGACGCGTCGTTGGCAGCCAGACTGGCTCCAAGCGCTGCTTTGTCGGCAGCCTGCTTTGTTTCTGCCATCGAGAAGAGCAGGGGAAAGAGTTTTTCCTTATCCCGCGCCGGATCGAAGTGCAGCACAAACTGCAGCGGCCATGTGGCGGCTTTTTCCTGGTAGGGCGGCAGGATTCCCGGCGCTGCGCCCGGCATCGCCAGGCCCGCCGCGTGATCCGGGAAATTCAGATGCAGCATGTAGAAGCCCGAGCCGTTGCTCGTCGGCACCCACTCCGGAGACGGACGGTCGTCTGACGGCGCCGGCCACATCCGCTGCATCACCGGGTCAAAGCTGAAGGTGAGGGTCATCGGCCGGATCGCTGCAATCTGATAGAGAACCAGCACGCCCTCATCGGCAGGCCCGCTCTTCGGCGCCATCATGATCTGCCGGATCGTGAAATTGGCGTGGGCGTAAACGATGGTGGTTTCGTTCGGATGTACTTCAATCTCCGCGGCCTGCCTGTTCACGTCGATGGGAACGGCATAGTCCTGCATGCGCGCGGAAATGCGCATGTTGTCGATGATCTTCCAGGGAAAGATCCAGGCCTCGAATTGGCCATCCTGGCTGCCTAGCAACGCGCCTCGTGGACCAATAACGGAAAATGGCAGCGCGGGGTCCGTCTCATGCACAATCTGCAGGCCCGCTTGCTCTGCGTACGGAAACGCTGCCGGCACTGCCAGCGCCGAAGGCACTTGCTGGGTAACGGCCGTCTCGACGCCAAGGCAAAAGAACAGCAGCCCCAGCCAGATTGTTCGTCTCATGGCCATAGCGGCGCTCTCGTAATGCGCGGAATGCGAACACGCAGGATCGTCCCTTCAGCGGCTTCCCGAGTCCATGCACGCCGCGTTCGAGAAGGTCAGAACGTAAATCTACCCGCGAATTGCACTGCGCGCATGGTCGATCCGGACGCTGTCGGCGTGATGTCGGTAATCAGCCCGGAACTGGTTCCGCAATCCACGCACGAACTCGGCTGGCCGAGGTTTGGATGATTGAACAGGTTGAAGAACTGAGCGGTGAACTGCACGCTGAGCCGCTCGTGGATAGGGATAGTCTTGGCCATCGACGCGTCGGTAGCGAAGTACCCCGGGCCCCAAAGCTGGTCACGGAAAATGTTGCCAAACGTCCCTGGCAGTGGGCGTACGTAGGGACCTTCTGTCGCGCCAGCGTACGCCAGCGTGGGAAACGCCGGGAAGAAGCGGACGTTGTGGGTAAGGGGATTAAAGGGCCCGGCGCCCAACTGGAACGAGGCTCCGTTCCAGTTGGGACGGCACAGACTTCCACCCTGCCCGTCGATGTCCTGATCCTGGGTGCACAGCGAATAGGAGGGGGTAAACGGCAGGCCGGTCTCCGCGCTCACATTACCGCTGAGCTCCCAGCCTCCGATGACCGCGTTCTCCCACCCCGGAGCTCCGGCGCCAAATATGTGATGGCGACCGAAAGGAAGATCCCAAACGCCAAAGGCATTGAATTGATTGCGCCGGTTGTAATAGCTGTTGCCGTAATCGGCCATGGCGTCGTTGAAGTAGTAATCGGACTCATGCGCCTCCGCGTGCGACCAGGTGTAATTGGCCTGCAACTGGAAGCTTGCGCCGTACTGCTTGTGAAAGACCACCTGCAGTGCCTGATAGCTGGTGGTCGCTTGATTCGCGTTGTACCGTATGCCCTGCGTCCAGCCGAAGGGGAAACCATAATTAACTCCCAGATATCTCTGGGCGGTTCCGTCGTAATAGGGCTGGCGCTCGAAAATGGTATAGGGCAGCCCCGTAGCCGGATCGATGGGCAGAACGCAGCCAATGGGAGCGCTGCTGCAATTAAAGCCCCTCAGCGTCTGCTGATTCGGGCTGGCCTGGTTCGACGAGTCCCACATGTTATGGATGCCGTGGCTGCCCACATAGCCGATCTGCACCGAGGTTTTCGGGCCGAACTGCTGCTGGAACTGGGCGTTCCACGTATCCAGGGTGGGAATGCGCATGGTGAGCGGGCGCGTGGGCACGCTGATGTTGTTGGGCAGCGGATAGTTCCCGTTGGCGGGAATGGGCGCGAAGACATACGGCGGCGGCCCTGCAGCGGCGGGCGTAAAGCCGTTGCAGGAATTGGCGGGAGTCGGATAGCTTAAGTTGAAGGTGTAATAGAAAGAGGAACAAGCAGTCGGGTTCTGATTCACCTGGATCGGATAGGAGAAGGTCAGCACCTCGCCGAAGGTGTTTCCGGACCAGCCCATCCCGTATTCCCGCCCGTAGCCGGCGCGGATCACCGCAGTGGGTGACGGCTGGAAAGCAATTCCCACGCGCGGAGACACATGCTGGTACTCCATGGCGACGTTCAGGTTGTTGCCATATCCTCCGTATCCGGCAATGCGAACATCCCCGGTGTTCAGGTCCAGCAGTCCGCCCTGTCCTGTTCCGTTCACCGCTTCAGGGTAAAACAGCTCCCAGCGCACCCCGTAGTTGATAGTCAGCCTGTGCGTCGCGCGCCAAGTGTCTTGCGCGTAGGAAAAGACGCGATATTGATGGGTCGCCGCCGTGGTGTTCTCGGTTACCGTCCGGTTCATCGAATTGACATCACCCAGCACAAACGAGGCAAAGCCCAGGCCGGAGCTGGTCCCGCCGGCCGTCGTTGACGAGGCAAAGGAAAAGTTTCCAGAGCGCACCTCATTGTTGTTCAGGCCGATAACGTTAAGCGTGGCATAGCGGAAATCGCCGCCGAATTTGATCTGGTGATTCCCGTGCACATGGGTCCAGTTATTCGCGCCCTGGTACTGGTCCTCAGTCTCCAGGAACTGGTTGGCAGTCGTTCCGAATGTCAGGGTGGCGCCCCCGTTCGACCCGTTGTTGGGAATGTTGATGTTGAACTGCGGCAGCCCGCCATTCAATGAGAGTGGCGGCTGATTCACACCCGGAATCCCCAGATCGGTGCCCAGGGGCTGGTTGTAATTGGGCCCCTGCAAGTTGAGGTAAAGCCGGAACCACCCGAAGCGGAAATCCGTAAGCCAGGCCGGGGAGACCACGTAGTCTCCTCCCGCCGCTACACTCTGATTGACAGAATTAACTGTACCGGCAAAGTTGCCGGCTCCGAATCCTGCGCCGCCCGCCGCCCCGAAGTAAGGGGTCCCCTCAAGGTAGGAGTTAAAACGCGTATACCGCCCAAAAAGGTGAAATTTTCCCTCTCTGACCTGATCGTCGATACGCACATCGAACTGATCCGTGTTGAACGGGCCAAATCCTGAGGCTATGTAGTTGTTGATGATGTTTGAGCCGTTGTTGGGCGGAGGCATGAGCTTGATCAGGTTGATGGCCGGCGTGGAGAGCCTTCCGGCAGGAATAAGGTTGCCCGGAAACGCCGTTCTGCCCGTTGTGCCGTTCGGATTCGTTTCCGGATCGTAGGCCTGATAGATGGGGCCGCCCATCAGGGCAGGGTTCAGATAATCGCTCAGATTGCACGGTCCTCCCGACGTGCAGGAGGTCTCCGCCAGCAACGTCGGTACCGTGGTGACCACCGTGAGACCCGATTTTTCCCGCAACCCCTGATAATCGCCAAAGAAGAACAGCTTGTCGCGCTTGATCGGCCCGCCCAGCGATCCACCGAACTGGTTGAAGTTGAAGGAGGGAATGTACTTGCCCGTGTGTGGGTCGGGTGCATACTGCGTAAACGGATCGCGGGCCTGCTGGGCGTCGGAACGGCGGTAATAGAAGGCCGACCCGTGAAGGCTATTGCTTCCCGACTTGGTCTCCGCGATCACCAGCCCGCCTACCGCCTTGCCGAACTCCGCCTCGTAGTTTTGGGAAATCACTTGCATCTGAGAAACGGCGTCCAGGTTGGGGTTGATGACCGCTACGCCGATTACCGGATCCTGGTTGTCCGTGCCATCCAACTCGTAGCCGGTGGCGAACGGAAGTTGCCCGTTCACCTCAATCTGCTCGCTCTGCTGAGGATCGGAGGCCGGTCCTACACTCCACCCAATGTAAGAGGTGCCCGGAGTCAGCAACTCGAAATCCGTGAAATTACGGTTGATGTTAGGCAGGTCCGAGACCGCGCGCGAATTCAGGATGGTGCTCACATCCGACCTGTCAACTTGCAGTAGAGGCGCGCCGGCGGTTACCTCGACCGTGTTGGAAGCCGCGCCGGTCTGCATCTTCACGTCAATCTCCGGTGCGGTATTGGCGTAGAGGATCACACTGGGCACGGTGGCCGTCGCAAACCCCGTGGCCGTCACGGTCACGCTGTAAGTGTCGGGAATCAGGTCATTCACACGGTAGCCGCCCGTCCCGTTCGTCTTCGTCGGAAACTTCGTGTTCTTCGAAAGATCGGTGATGGTCACGTCAGCATTCGGAATCACGGCTCCGGTGGGGTCGGTCACCGTACCAAAGATGGAGCCATACACCGCTTGTGCCCGCACGCTGGGAGCCGCCAGTGTCAGCACAAGCAACACTGCCAGGACGCTAGTCAGGATGGGGAAGGAAAGATGGCTGGAAAACGAAGACCCTCTCGGACAGGGGGAGTGGAACGAGTCCATGAGTCTGCCTCCTGAATGAACCAACTGCGCACTTTCGATAATTGGAGTGCTACGGTGCCCTCTCTGAACAAACAGGTCGATCGTGTCAACCAAAAGGTGGACTCAATCGGGCGGGTTTGGCAACGTGGCCTACGGTGATTTGACTCGTACTTCACGGGTGAAATACCATGAATTCACTTCGATGGAGCGTCCCCTTCAAGCTCCCGAGGGCAGCGAGGCCAACCCGTATTCTCGCCAGTGGGCGCTGGTAGAGCGAATCGCCGCCAGCCATTCCTTTCAGTCTTCGCCGCGCCTCAGAAACTTCCTGCTCTATGTAGCGGATTGCGCCGTGCGCGATGCCCCCGGTGAAGCCACCGAGCAGCACATCGGCATCCACGTCTTTCAACGCGCGCCTGGATATAACTCCAGCGAGGACAACATCGTCCGCACCAACGCGCGCCTGTTGCGCCAGAAACTGGCCGAGTACTTCAGCCAGGAAGGAAAGCAGGAAGAGATCATCCTGGAGATTCCGAAAGGGCATTACCTGCCCGTCTTTCGGTCTAGAAATCTCCCCGTGGAGATCGCACCGCGTCCCGTCCTGGTCGTCGCTCCCAGCCCAGACGCACAGCCGGCGTCCAGGTCTGCCCGGCAGATGCGACCCGGCTGGACTGTTGCTGCGCTTGCCCTGCTCTGCGCGGCCCTGGCCGTTGCCGGTCTGTTGGGGTGGAAGCTCCATCGCGCCCCGCAGAGCGCCGTAGACCGTTTGTGGGCTCCATTCATTGCCGGTCCCTCCCTGGTCATCTACAGCGACGCGCTGTTTGTCGGTGACTCCACCACCGGGCTGCGCTATGCGCCCCGCGGCGCCGACCAGGGCGGTGTCCTCTCCGGGAATTATGTGGATACCTATACCGGCATCGGCGAAGTGGCCAGCGTCTACGACCTTACCCGCCTCTTCGACAGCCGCCGCGCCCTAGTTCACCCTGAAACGCAGCCCGCTGGTTGCCTGGGACGAGGCCCGCACGCAGAACCTCATCTTCATCGGCTCCGTCGCCGAGAACCCGTCGCTGCGCCTGCTGCCGGACGTCATGAACTTCTCTCTCACCTCCGGCGATGGATGGGCCGGAATCGTCAATCGCCAGCCCAAGCCAGGCGAGCTGGCGCTCTACTCACGTCCCGAGCATCCCCTCACCCGCGATTACGCAATCCTCGCTCTCGTTCCCGGCCTTCAGCAGGGACGCAAAGCCCTCATCTTCAGCGGGCTCATGACCATGGGGACGCAGGCGGCCGTGGAGTTCACTTGCCGCCCTGAAGGTGTGCAACAAATCCTGCGTGTCGCCGGCGCCCCCGATGGCTCCGTGCGCCCCTTCGAGGCGGTGCTGGAAACCACCCTGGGCGGCGGAGTTCCGCTCGAGACCCGGCTCGTCGCCATTCATGTGCGCTGAAGAAACCTGGCGCATTCCGGATACACGCCGGGCGCCACCGCACCCGCAGCGGACCGCATGTTTCTCGGCCAACAACTACTGGCATGGTCCGCCGCCGGTTGGGCGGTTATCCGCTCCGTCCCCCCATTTGTGGTTGTCATCCTGAGGCGAAAGCCGAAGGATCTGCGGTTGCTTTTCTCCTGGGAATTCGCAAAATTTCAGTTCACAAATTGGGGAATCAACCGACCATGATCAGGCTTTGTAACAGGGCACGACTTCAGTCGTGCCGAAAAAGCCAAACAAAACCGCCGGGCTTTAGCCCCTGAGGGCTGCTTTTCGGGGCAATCTCCGGTTGGCGGTGATACGCCAATAACGCATCAGGTAGTCAGGGGTGTAACAGCTTGTGCCAGACTCCAGCACGACCCCACTGAGCAGCCAGGAACCCGCTCATCCTGGTATCAGGAGCTGTGCCCCGTCGGGGTACCCTCTGGGTCGGCGGCCCTATCGCGATGAGCGGGTCCTCGGGCAAGGTCCCAGCGGAGTTACGACCGTGCCATACGGCCTGAAGCGGTTCCAGAAAGCCTAAGCCCTCACCTCATTACGTTCAGTTGCTTCCACCGTCTTCAACCGGAATCCGCGGAGTCGTTGAAATCGAGTCGGAGTGCAGGGCAAGAACGCGCGGCCCACTCATCGCGATAAAGCCGCGATGAATGGGGCACAGACTTACCTATCGCGAAGCTCGCGGCTGGATGGATCGCTGAGTGGGCCACCTGCCCATTTGTGGTTGTCATCCTGAGGCGAAAGCCGAAGGATCTGCGGTTGCTTTTCTCCGGGGAATTCGCAAAAGTCAGTCCACAAGGAGTAACTTCCGGGTTGGGGGGTGATACGACCGGAACCAGAGGATCGTATAAACTTGGGCACGGACAACGATACAAAATGAAATCTGCGATTGCCTGTATCCTCTTTATCGCAACGGCGTCATTGGCGCAGCGCCAACTCGTAAGCGTCGATTCACTCGGGTCTGGACGCATCGCGGCTCAATCGAGGGCTCCCATACAGAACGACAAGGCCATCAGGGAGTCGCCGGGGAATGACATTGCAGTTTCAATTGGTCCGACGCTGCCCCCAATCTTCATAGCCGAGGGAATTGCGCGGCTGCAGGACAGTGATGGTGCGATACCAATTCCCAAAGAGACTCCCGAAGAGGCTGCTGAACGCATGCGTCATCGTGCTACCCAGGCAAATGAAAGGATCTCGGTGAGCGCCCCGGCGGGCGATGTACCGTTGGGCAACCCGGTCGATATCGATGTGACGTTCGCTCCTGGTCAGATAGCCGATATGCATGTAGCCCAGTTCAAACCGCACGGGAAGGTCCGTGGGGCAATAGACTGGAGCCAGGATGTTTTCAAGATCGTCCGCGAGGAAGGACAAACCAAGACGCTCGAGGTCGTTCCAATGCAATTGGGCTCCATCAACTTGTACATTGGAGCGGTCTACGCCGACAATGCATCGGCTCAGCAGACGATCAAGCTCAACGTGATTCCCTCCTCAAGAGGCCTGAAGAAATTCTCCCTTAATGGATGGTCGGATGCGAAAGGGTGGGGTGTAGCCCCTATGGTGCTCGAGGATCAGGAAAGGGATCGCCAGCTTTGGTTAGACCCCGTTGTCACTTACAAGGATGTGAAGTTCCCAATCCTTCTCGATGATTCAACGCAAATCAAGCTCTCGGTCGAGCAGGACGAGGACGACCCGGTGATTCGCGTCGATCCGAACGGGCTGGTGCATGCCCTGCGCGAGGGCAAGGCGGTGATTGTCGGCGATTTCGACGGGGCTATTGCCAGATTAACGATCACCGTCTACAGCAAGGAGAACTATCCGTACCAGAGGGTGGCTCATTGATGCGTGCTGTACTTCAATTCACGTAGATCGAGGTTCTGGGCGAGTCGTGGCCCACCCTTCCCTTTGAAGTCTCTTCGCCTAGCGGCGATGCTGAACCGAGCTTAGACTGGCCAATTTTTGGGTAGAGGAAGTGTGGGCGGTGACTCGGGCGTCAATCTTAAAATCGGCGATGACCACACCCGCGAGGTGAGGTGACTGCGTACAATTGCGGCGATGATGCAAGCGATAAGAATTTCGTTCTGTGTCTTAGGATTCAAGTGCAATCTGGCCGCTGCCCAGACTCCCCCTTCTGGCATGCCTGCTCATCTGACCATCGCGCGTCGCACCTTCTTTGATCTCAGTCCCCCGAACGATTTCCCGCTTACGCTTGTCCGCCTGGCCGCCTGATCGTAGGTGTATTCAAGATTCGCCCGGAGCCAGCGCGCCCGATGGCATTAAGACCTGTGCACCCTGACCTAGTGTTTGAGCGAAGATCTGCCTAGATCCGGGCCACCCGCCTATGGTGACTCGCGAGTTCATGTTCGGTAGTTCATAGCAAACAATTTGGCAAACTCAAATGCTTTGGACTGGTCTGAATAATATACGCCTTTCATATAATCCAAAAGGAGGGACGAGTCCATGAGCCGAAGCCCAGCGTTTGTTGGCAGCTCTATATTTTCCGAAACAGCAATTACAGCTAATTCCCATGAAATTCTGTCGCACAAAATTCCCCACTTTAGCGAAGAACCCCAAAATGCACCAACGTCTCCACCACGTGCCAGAAAAGAATCAACGTGCCCATCGCGAGACATCGCCGGTAAATATCTCTCTGTCAAAGTTGAGGGCCGAAATGAAGCTAAACCGTAAAAATTATAGTGTCGAAAATAGTAGTCTACGGGATCAGGTTCAAATGTCATGTAATTAACTGATTCATCTTTGGAGAAGTAAGCCATCGTTGAAAGAAAAGATGCAAATTTCTCCCCGCGAATTTCCACATGCTGAATCGCAAAGTATTTTGCAAATGGACGTCGGAAAACGAATTCCGGTAGTCGCTTCCGCGTATCAATGATCGTCTCGCATTCTCTTTGCAAACCTAAGAATGCGTTCCTATCCGTAACTAGCTCAGGTAAGTTTGTCATTGTAGTCCAAATTTTATTATGAATTTCGTTGTGCTAGAGCCTGCGGGAGTATATTCCGCCGCTACTCCACCAGGCGCTGAGCTGCTGCTCCGGTTGGTTGGTGGCCTACCCAGAAGTTACCTTTCAATAAACATGACCGAACCCTCGCAACGAATGGCGGCAAGCAATAGCCTTGAACAGGCGATTGCTTGCCGCCATTCTTCTGGCTGAATTCTGAAATCCGCAATCTGTCTCACAGGAGGGGTTCACCCCACCGCGTTGTCAACTCTTCCCCAAAGTGTTCTTCCTCATTCCAAAGCACTTCCACCTCAAGACGCCTTGCCGGTATTTACCCACTTCTCCGCTATGCTCAAGCCAACGAGAGCTTCTGGAAAACTGGCGGCAACGCAGCGTCGCGAATGATACCAACTAGCCTGCTTTCAAACACTTGCAAATGCAGCCCTTTGGAATCAATCACTTGTCGAGAACTAATGAGGGCAGCGTCCTGTTTTCATACACTTGCGAGAAAGGAGGGGGAGGGGGGGAGGCAAGCATGATTATTGCGGAATCGTAGACTTCACGTCCTCGGCGGCATGGATTTTGGCTGCGGCATCGAATTCCTCTTTGGCTTCCTGCTCCTGGCCGAGACTCCGGAACGCCTGCCCCAGCAGATTGTGAGTGATGAAATTCGAGGGGTCCATCTTCTCCGCATGGCGCAGGTAGAGCACGGCCGATTGCGGATCGTTGCGGCGCAACAACACCTTGCCCATCAGAATGAAGGGCCCGGTACTCGTCCGGTCCAGGGAGATCGACTTCATCAGGCACTGCTGAGCGAACTCGTAATTGCCGACCCTGGAGTAGAGGTCGCCCAGCCGATCGTAGACCGGCGCGTAAGCAGGATTAATAGCCCGCTCCGCCTCAAACTCGCGTGTAGCGCCCTCGACATCGCTCTTGTAAAGCGCAACTTCGCCCAGCAGAAAATGTGCCAGCGGCAATCCGGGAGAAACCTCCAGCGCCTTACGCGCGGCGCCAGCCCCCTGCTCGGGCAGATTTGCGGCCACCAGCATCCGCGCCAGCAGCAGATACGCTGCGCCGGAGTCGGCCGGAACCCCGTACTGCGCGGCAAACGCCCCGCGCGCCCCGTCAAAGTTCTGCGAGTTCAGGTAACAAAGGCCGAGTACGTAGTTGGCATCGGCATCGGCATTGGGAGCCCATTGCTTCACCCGTTCCAGGTACGGCGCCGCCGCGGCCGGCTGCCCCATGCGGAACAGCGTCAGGCCCTCCATCTGCACCGACTCAAGATCGCCGGGGTCCGCGGCAATCGCGCGCTGAAAGCTGTCGCGCGCTTCCTGGAGCTTGCCGCTGCGGTAGTAGGCAAGGCCCAGATCGTGATCCACGCCCTTTTGCTTGGGATGGGTTGCGGCAATCTGCTGCAGAAGCGCGATCGCGTCGGCAAATTTGCCCTTTTGGAGATCCGCGCGCGCCTGCGCCTGGTCGGAATCTGCAGGAAGCGCCGCGGATGGGGAGGTTTGCGGAGTTGGGGCGGACGGTGCGCTTGCAAGCTGCGCATGAGCCGCAGCCAGCGACGACGCGAGAATCAAAACCACCGAGGCTCGCATGACGCACAGCATACCATCGAAGCAGAAATCTAGGATGCGAAGGCCGTTTACTGAGGGTAAGAATGCTACCGGCCTCGCCGGAGGGTACGAACTTCAGCCCCTACATTGCATCGATAGCGCATAATGAATGCGGGCTTCAGCTCTGAAGGGTACGGGCTTCGCTCGTACATCGTCAACCTGCCAATGCATCGAGGCTTTAGCCCCGAGGGAATCCGCACTAAATCCAGCCGCTACGCACGCGCTTCCGGCTTCCCGGCGCCTTCCTTCAACTCGACAAAGCGATCCGCCGCGCACGACGGAAACCGCTCCCATAATCCGCTGGGCCACTCCACCAGTATCGAATCCACCGTGACCGTCGTCCCCAGTCCGAAGTGCAGCCGCAGGTCGCTCGATGAAATATAGCTCGATCCGCTGCGCACCTCCTGCACCTGGCTTCGGTCGCCGGCAGTCACCGTCACGCGCGCCCCGATGCCGTCGCGGTTGGAGCGCGTTCCCTGCAATGCAATCCCGATCCAGTGATTGGAGTTGGGCGCCACGTTCACCAGCAGCGAAGGCTGCGCGCCGCTGTTGTTGATCACCGCCGACTCGCGTCCGTCATTCCACAAATCGCCCACCGCCAGCCCGCGTCCAGCCTCCGGCGTCGCGCAACCCGGCCCGGAACTCTTGCTCAGGTCGCGAAACGTTCCCTGTCCCGTGTTCCAGTAGAAAAGACATGGCTCCTTGTACGCCGAGCCCAGATGAAACGTGTCCACCTCGGGATAGACATGGCCGTTGGCGATCAGCACGTCGGGCCATCCATCGTTGTCCATATCCACAAAGGCCACGCCCCAGCCCAGGTATTGCGTATTGAGCCCGAGTCCCACTTCGCGGATTGCATCGGTAAAAGTGCCATCTCCTTCGTTGCGATAGAGCGTGGACAGATCGTCGGAGAAATTGGTCTTGAAGATATCCGGCCGGCCATTGCCGATGTAGTCGCCCACAGCAGATCCCATGCCCGCCTGTTCGCGTCCATCTTCGTCAAAGGCGGTATTGGCATCGACGGCCACATCGGTAAACGTTCCGTCGTGATTGTTCCTGTACAGAATGCTCGGCGTGCTGTCGCAGGCGACAAAAATATCCGGCCAGCCGTCGTGGTTGTAATCCAGCGTAGACACGCTGAAGCAATAGTGCCCGTCCGTGCTCTCAATCCCGCTCTTCTTGCTCACGTCTTCAAAGCGACCGCCACCCATGTTGTGATACAGCACGTTATGCGAATAGGGCAGCCCGCGCGGGCCGCAGTTGACCGGCGTCCCTTTCCACAGGCACATCACTCCCTCGCCTGGTTTGGGAGATTTCGCCAGATCGAATTGCACATAGTTGGCGACCATCAGATCCAGCTTTCCGTCGCGGTCGTAATCGACGAATGCGCAACCCGTGCCCCACTGATTGCCTGCGCCGCCCACGCCGGCCTGATCCGTCACGTCCTTGAACGTGCCATTGCCCTGGTTGTGAAACAGGCGATTTTTGCCGTAATAAGTTACGTACAAATCGTCATAACCGTCATTGTCGTAATCTCCCACGCAAACGCCTTGCCCCCATCCTGACACTGCCAGGCCGGCCGCCTTCGTCACGTCTGTAAACGTACCGTCATGGTTATTGTGGTAAAGATGGCTGGTGGGTGTGGGCGTGTGTCCGGGCTCAAAATCGAAGGCGTCGCCGTTGACGACAAAAATGTCCGGCCACCCATCGCGGTCGTAGTCGAAGATCGCCACACCGCTGCCGGTGGTTTCCAGAATGTAAGTCTTTTTCGCCGGATCGCCGTTCACGTTCTGCATCCGCAGCCCGGCACGCTGGGCCACATCGATCAGACAAATTGGAGGTTTTTTGTCCGATTCGGGTGGGTATGGTTTCGTGGGCCGGCTCTGCGCCCAGGCACTCGCGATCATGGCCGCGGCGCACGCCATTGCGAGAGCCGCACCTCCGGCGATACCACCATAAGAGGTTCGCCGATTCCGCCGCACTGATTTCATTTCGCGCACGCCGGCTTCCGGTCACTGCCAGTCAGCGTAGCGAAGCCGGGGCGAAGCTGCAAGCGGGCCCCTTCATCTCCAACCCCGTCAGGGACTAAAGTTAATGTGAGCCCCCTGAGGGCAACGGCATCCAAATTAGTCGGATCATAGCGGACAAGGAGCACAACATGGCGACAACAGCAGCGGCACGCAGCGAGAGTCCATTGATCACGAGCAGCGCCTGGAAAGCTCTCGAGACCCATTACCGCGAGATGAAGAATCTGCACCTGCGGGATCTTTTCGCGGGCGATCCCGGGCGGGGAGAGCGCATGACGGCCGAGGGAGCCGGGCTCTTCCTCGACTACTCGAAGAACCGCGTCACCGGCGAGACCATCAAGCTGCTCGTCGACCTGGCCAAGGCGTCCGGATTGCAAGCGCGCATCGACGCCATGTTTCACGGCGAAAAGATCAACATCACGGAGAAGCGGGCGGTTCTGCATGTGGCGTTACGCGCGCCGCGCAGTGAATCCATTCGCGTGGACGGCGAGGACGTGGTGCCCGAAGTCCATGCCGTGCTCGACAAAATGACCGAGTTTTGCAATCGCGTTCGCAGCGGCGCGTGGAAAGGCCACACCGGCAAGCGCATCCGCAACGTCGTCAACATCGGCATCGGCGGCTCCGACCTGGGCCCGGTCATGGCCTACGAGGCACTGCGCCACTATAGCGACCGCGCAATGACATTCCGCTTCGTGTCCAACGTTGATGGCACCGACTTTGTCGAAGCGGTACACGATCTCGATCCAGCCGAAACACTGTTCATCGTTTCTTCCAAGACCTTCACAACTCTCGAAACCATGACCAATGCGCACTCCGCGCGGGAGTGGCTGCTGGCCGGCTTGGGCGGGGTGGATACAGCCGTCGCCAAACACTTCGTCGCTGTCTCCACCAACGCCACGGAAGTAGCGAAATTCGGCATCGACACGGCCAACATGTTCGGTTTCTGGGACTGGGTCGGCGGCCGTTACTCCATGGATTCCGCCATCGGCCTCTCCACCATGCTGGCCATTGGTCCGGAGAATTTTCAGGCCATGCTGCGCGGCTTTCGCCAGATGGATGAGCATTTCCGCACCACTCCGTTCGAACAAAATCTGCCCGTGCTGCTGGGCCTGCTCGGCATCTGGTACACCGACTTCTTCGGCGCGGAAACCGTGGCCGTTTTGCCCTACGAGCAGTACCTCAAGCGCTTTCCCGCCTACCTGCAGCAGTTAACCATGGAGAGCAACGGCAAGCACGTCGCGCTCGACGGCGTAGAAGTCGATTACTCCACCGGACCCATCTACTGGGGCGAGCCGGGAACCAACGGGCAGCACTCGTTCTACCAGCTCATCCACCAGGGAACCAGGTTGATTCCTTGTGACTTCATCGCCTTCTTCCGCACCCTGAATCGTCTTGGCCGCCATCATGATTTGTTGACGGCCAATGTCTTTGCGCAAACTGAGGCGCTGGCCTTCGGCAAGACAGCCGAACAGGTCAAGGCCGAAGGCACTCCGGACTGGCTCGTGCCGCATCGTGTCTTCGAGGGCAACCGTCCATCGAACACCATTCTCGCCGACAGACTGACGCCCGAAATTCTCGGCACGCTGGTGGCGCTCTACGAGCACAGCGTCTTTACGCAGGGCACCATCTGGCGCATCAATTCCTTTGACCAGTGGGGTGTGGAACTGGGTAAAGCGCTGGCGCAGCGGATCGTACCGGAACTCGAAGACAAGGCCGAGCCCAAGCTGAACCACGACAGCTCGACCAACAACCTGATTCGCATCTATCGCAAATCAAGGGAGGGAGCATGACGCCGCGCGGATTCGACCATCCTCTTTACCTGCAGCCATTCGACCACCGCGGTTCGTTTGAGACCGGGATGTTCGGCTGGCACGGCGATTTAACTCCGGAGCAGACAGCGCAGATCGCGACCGCCAAGCAAGTCATCTACGACGGATTTAAAGCCGCACTCGCAAGCGGAGTGGATCGCAGCAAATCCGGCATCCTTGTCGACGAGCAATTCGGCGCGGCTATTCTTCGCGATGCAGCAAAGCAGGGTTATCAGTTTGCCTGCCCCGTAGAAAAAAGCGGGCAGGAGGAATTTGACTTCCAGTACGGAGAAGACTTCGCCAGGCATATCGAGGAATTCCACCCCACCTTCTGCAAAGTGCTGGTGCGCTACAACCCTGAGGGCGACCGGGAGCTCAACCGCCGCCAGTCGGAGCGCTTGCGGCGCCTCTCCGATTACCTTCAGGCTCAACAGCGCAGCTTATTCATGTTCGAGATGCTGGTGCCTCCGGAAAAGGCGCAGCTCGCCCAGGTGAACGGCGACAAGAAGGCCTACGATTTGCAGATACGGCCGCGGCTGATGGTTCAGGCTATCCATGAACTACAGGATGCGCAGGTCGAGCCGGATATCTGGAAGATCGAGGGGCTGGACCGGCGCCCGGACTGCGAGAAGATAGTTGCCGCCGCGCGGCGTAATGGCCGCGACAAGGTGGGGTGCATCATTCTTGGCCGCGGTGAAAACGAGGAAAAAGTTCGCGAATGGCTGACCGTTGCGGCGAGTGTTCCCGGTTTCATAGGTTTTGCGGTGGGGCGAACGGACTTCTGGGAGCCGCTGGTCGCGTGGCGCGCAGGAAAAGAGTCGCGAGAAGCTGCGGTATCCGATATCGCCAGCCACTACAAAGAATTTGTGGACGTCTTTGAAGGGGTTCGTGCGCACTCCAGCGCTGCATAAGGACGTCAGGAGCTCGATGAAGTCTTCGATCACGCACTTTGGCGCCATTGGTTTTGCTCTTGCCGGATTCACGTTTTGGGTTCTCGCGGACACATCCATCAAGCTCGTCGGACAATCGGACCTGCCGGCCTATGAAATGGTGGCTTTCCTGGGCCTGTTCATGTCCATGTTTCTCGCCGCATATTCCCTGGTGCGCGGCGACATGCAGGCGCTGCGGCCGCATCGCATTGAGCTGCAACTGACCCGCGCCTGTCTCGACCTGGGCAACAATATTGGCGTCGTCGTCGCGTTGCGCCATCTTTCGCTGACCATGTTTTACATTCTCGTCTTCAGTGCACCGATGGTCATCGCATTGCTCTCCGCCGTTTTTCTGCGGGAAGGATTGCACTGGCAGAAAGCAGCGGCAATCGTTGCCGGTTTTGCCGGTGTGGTTGTCGCTGTCGACCCCTGGAGCCACGGCCGCGGCGGTGCCGGCCACGGAGTTTGGATCGGCTACCTGGCGTGCATCGTCTGCGTTGCGTGCTTCTCCACCAACATGGTCTGGTCGCGCGTTCTTACCCGCACCGAGTCGCCGGTGAGTCTGGCATTCTTTTCAGGCCTTGTAACTGCGGCAGCCGGGTTTGCGTTCATGCTCTTTCACGCCGCGCCTCTCACGCCGCGCCTCACCGCCGGGCTCTTCGCCATGGGACTGTTTTGTGCCGCCGGAACCCTGTGCTTCTACATCGCGGTCAAGCACACCTCTGCGGCCAACGTCTCCCAATACCACTACACCCAATTGCTCACCGGAACTCTTCTCTCGTTCCTCATCTGGCGCGACAAGCCGGGCCTGTTCGTCCTGCTAGGCGGCTCGCTCATCCTCGCCTCCGGCCTGTACATTGCCGTCACCGCACACGAGATGGTGCCGCTGACCGAAGGCAATTGAATTTACCGCACCGCGTAGACGGTCATTGAATTGGCCGGCTCGGTAATGCGTACGGTTCCGTTGACAATCTGCGGCGCCGGGCCGGTGGCCGCGGGCGCGGCATCGAACTGCGCGCATCCGGCGAGAGCCGTATCCTGTTCCGGCAGCGTGACCACTCTGCTCTCGGCAGCTTTGTTCACGACGATCAGCAGGCGCTCATCGGAGGCCTGTTGCGTACAGCCCGTTGCGTCCATGGCGCGGACGAAGGCAAATGTGTCGGCATCGGCATAAAGATTCTGTTCGATGCCTGTCCTCAACTCGGCGTGTGCCGCGCGATAAGCCAGCATGCCTGATGTCCAGCGGAACAGGTCTTCCTGCGTTGCCGTGCGGCCGGCCGCGGTGAAGGCGGTGTGTCCATCGCCGTCAAAGCCACCAGGAAAATCGTGGCGATTGTCAGGATCGGCGCCACCGTTCATGCCGATCTCATCGCCGGAGTAGATCAGCGGCATGCCGCGCAAAGTTGCGAGGAGGCCCAGCGCAAGTTTCAGCCGGGCTTCGCTGCCTCCATCCTCCGTGAAAAATCGCGCAGTATCGTGATTGCCGATGAACGTCACCAGCCGCTCAGGATGCGGGTAAAGCGCGTCCTGCCCGAGAACCCCTCGCAGTTCCGTCATCGGCTTGCCCTTGGTGAGCACGTCGCTCAGCGCGAAGTAGACCGGAAAATCGAAGGGCGTATCGAGGCCAGTGTCGACGGTTCCATCCGCGCCGCGTTGTGCCACGCCACCGGCAAAGAACGAGGTGACCTCCGGATCGCGATTGAAGATTTCGCCCACCATGGTCAGGTGCGGATAGACGCTGTGCAGCGTTGCGTCGAAGTCGTGCCAGAAGGCGCGGCCTACGTAGGGAAACGTGTCCAGGCGGATCCCGTCGAGGTTGGCAGTTTCCACCCACCACATCGCGTTCTGAATCAGGTAGCGCGCGACGAGTGGATTCTCTTGATTCAAATCCGGCATGGCATCCGTGAACCAGCCAGTCGTGATGTTGAGCCACGCTGCCGGTGGAGCATGCGGATCGAGAAGCTGATTGAAATCGTGTTGCGCATTGCGATGGTGGGCGAGCGTGCCGTGCAGCCAGTCGGGCGCAGGCGGATCGCTGACCCACGGATGCTCCACGCCAATGTGATTCGGCGCAAGATCGATCACCAGTTTCATGCCGCGCGCATGCAGTGCGTCAGAAAGTTGGCGATACTCGGCGAGCGTGCCGAAGTGCGGGTCCACCGCGTACAGGTCAGTGGCGGCGTAGCCGTGGTACGTCCCCGGCATCGCGCCATTCGAAGCCACTGGGGTGGTCCACAGAGCAGTGACCCCGAGTTGCTGCAGATAGTCGAGGTGCTCTTCGATTCCGGCCAGGTTGCCGCCATGCCAGCCGCGCGGAGCGGCGCGATCTTCGCCCGGAGGATCGCTCACTGAACGTCCCTGCGCAAAGCGGTCCGTCATGATCAGGTAGAGCACGTCGGACGACGAGAATCCCGCATGACCGCGCGGATCGTGCGAGCGCGTCGCGAGCGAGTAAGTCCGACGCGCTTCACCCTGCTCATCGCGCGCTGTGATTTCGAGCGTCTGCGCTGCGGCGGATTTCGTGTCCAGCCATAGGAATGCCCAGTGGCCGTTGGCCGAACTCTGCGTACGGACCAACGTGACCCCGCTGCCGTGCACAGTGAAATGCGCATCGCCCAGGCCCTGCCCGTGAACGAGCAGCATGGGGCTGGGAAGGTCGGCCCACCAGTTGGGTGGGTCGACTTTGTCGATTTCGGGCTTATCAATGCGGGGCTTATCGATTTCGTGTTTATCGATTTGAGGCTTCGCGGCAGCCGCTGGACTCTGGGCAAACGCAGCCGCACCCATGCAGGCCAGAACTCCGGCCAGAAAAAATGAAGGCCAATATCGCATCGACAGCTCCGAAAAAAGTCAAAAAATCTCTTGCCGCCGATCAGCGATGCTAGCGGGTAGCTGCAGTTGGCCGACGCCGGGAATGTAAAAATGGTTTGCCGGAAAAACTTAGGGAATGGGCGCCACGGAAACATATACGTAACCGTGGCGCTCTGGTTCCGCGACGAGAGCTTGTGCTTTCCCCGGTCTCAGAATCGAGACCGGGGAAAGCATCGCCTCATCGGCGCACTTACAAAACCGCGAGGACGGTCAGAAGGTAAAACGAGCCGCCAGCTGAATCTCGCGATTGCTGTACACTTCGGTGCTTTCAACCTGCCCGAACGTCCCGTCCGTCAGCTTGGAATCGGGGTTTGTGAAGGCAGGCGTGTTGAACAGGTTGAACGCGTCGCCATGCAACTCCAGCGTGTAGCCTTCCGCCAGGTGCAGGTTCTTTTGCAGGCTGTAGTTCACCACCCGATACGCCGGTCCGACGATCTGATCGCGGCCCAGCGTGCCCAGGCGGGTGTAGACGGTGCAGTTGCAGGCCGCAGAGCTCACGGTGGGAGGATTCGCGAATGCGGATGGGCTGAACCAATACGCTCCAGCATTGCCGCTCGTGGCCTTGGGGTAGGTGATGGGGCCAACCACGTCAGGCCTGTTGCCCGGCGCGTCCTCGTTGGTGCTCAGATCGACCGGCGTGCCTGACTGCAGCATAGCGATCACGCTGGTCTGCCATCCGCCGATCAGCCAGTCCACCGGCCGCGATACGCTGCTGCCGAACTGCTGTCCCCGCCCAAAGGGCAATTGGTAAAGGAGCGAGGTGCTGAATACCTGGCGCTGATCCTGGCTGGAGTTGCCATAGCCGGCCATCGGATCGTAGTAAAGCGCCGCGGACTGGGTCTGGAACGCTCCCGGCGAGTCGTCCAGAGTATGGGACCACGCGTAGGAGACTGTGCCCACCAGGCCGTTGTTGCTGCGATGTTCTGCGTGCACCTGCAGGCCGTTGTAGTTGGAGATGCCGTTGTAGTCGTTGTAGTTGATGCTGCCCAGGCTCGGGAAATTCTGCACGCCGGTCCCGAACTGGTTGATGTTGTACGGGTAGTAGGTGGAAAGATTGGCGCCATGCGTTCCCACGTAGGCGATGTTCAGCACGTTGCTGGGGCCGAACTGCCGCTCCACCTGCAGGTTCCATTCCTGAATCATGCTGGTGGGATTATTGACATTGACGGCAATCATGCTGGTACCGGCGGGCGGCTTGGCAGGATTGAAGTTGACGTAGCCGCGCGCCGGAAGTGCGATGCCCGTGCCCCCGGAGCCATTGAGAACGGTGGAGGGGCTGCTGTAGCCCTTGCAGTTATAGTCGTTGCCCGTGTTCGTGGGCGCCTGGTTCAGTTGACCCGTGAAGGTGGTGCAGTAACCGTTGTTGGCAAAATAATCGTTGCTGCCGCCGAACGGCGCCTGTTCACCCAACTGGTTGTTGATGCCGCCGTAGTCAAGGAAGTAGAAGATCCCGTATCCGCCGCGGACCACCGTCCTGTTGTCAAGTGAATAGGCGAAGCCCAGGCGCGGACCAAAGTTGTGATAGTCCTGGTTGATGATGCTCCGCGGAATGCCGTTCTGGCCGGCAATCATCACCGTGCCATTCGTCACGTTGAAGGCGGCTTGCTGGTTGTGGGCCTCATACGGATGCGAAAGGAAATCCCAACGCAGCCCCATGTTTACGGTCAGCTTGGGGTTGACCCGCCAGTCGTCCTGCACGAACAGGCCGTCTTCCTGGCCGATATTGGCGAAGTAACCTGCCTGCGAGCCGATCTCATACTGGTCCATGCCGCCGGCCAGGAGCTCGGAAACCTCGTAGCCGGTAAAGTCCACAGTTCCTTGATCGATCCAGAAGTAGCCCTTACCCTCCTGCGGATTGAAGAACGCAACCTGCCGGCGGATCAGGGTGCCACCATACTTGATCGAGTGGTTGCCGTGGTTCCAGCTCACCGAGTCGTTGATTTCGTAGGTGTTCTGTGGAACCGCGTAGAGGCCGTAATCGCCGGTGTACTCCAGGTTGCCTTTCCAGCCGCCGATCAGCGCGCCGCCGGTCGTTTCCTGGTTGATGTTCGCGTTCTGAATGCCCAGGTTCTTGGAAACGTAATCGCCGTACATGGGCGGTGTATAGCCATAGTTGTCGCGGTTATACGCGATGTGGGCTTCGTTGATGATGGTGGGCGAAAAGATGTGGGTGTAGCCCAGGTCGTAGCCGCGCGCGTGAGTCGGGTTCGTTCCCGTGCCGCCGCCGGCTGGCAGGTTCTGGAACTCCGAAGTCTTGCTGTTCACCGAGTTGTCATAGCTGTAGCGGATGAACGCAACGTCCCTGGAACTTGGAATCCAGTCGAAGCGGAGGTCGAAGGTGTTGTATTTGTTGGCTTCACTCTGGGTGTCCAGATAGTTGTTCAGGTAACGATCGGTACGCGTGGGCGTCGGGTACGCGTTGAGGTAGTTCACCGCGGCCGAGTTCAAACGGGCGGTAGGAATGATGTTGCCCGTGGTTCCGTTGGTGAACTGCGAAGGACCGCCAGCATTACCGCAGGTCGTCGGATCAAAGATGAATCCGAACTGCGCGCCGGCGGTAGTGGAACCGGCATAGGGTGTGGTGCCGGAAATGTTTCCCGGATAGCAGCGCGGGTATTGTGTCTCGGAAGTAGCGCTCGAACCGGGGCCGTTTGCGCCCTGGGGGTTGAGCAGTTCGGTGAAATTGCCCGTGCGCATCAACGTCGTGGGAACCGTAAGGTAATGAGGAGAGACGGCCAGGATCTCACGGAACGCCTGGTAGTCGCCAAACCCGAACAGCCGATTCTTCAGGATCGGTCCGCCAACCGAGAAGCCCGGCTGGTTGCGGAGAAATCCGCCTGCCGGCGTCTCCGGCGCACCGTCAAACCGGTAACCGGGATTGGAATCGAAGCTGCGGTCGCGGTAGAACTCGAACACCGAGCCGTGGATTTGGTTGGTGCCCTGCTTGGTCGAGCTCATGACGATCGCGCCGCCCGCGCGCCCAAACTCGGCCGGGGCGATGTTGGTGTTCACCTTGAATTCCTGGGTGGCGTCAATGTTCGGGAAGAACAGAATGGTGTTCACCAGGCCGTCGTTGTTATCCACGCCGTCCAGGATGTAGTTGTCGGCTTGGGGACGGAGTCCGTTCACAGACAGGGCCGCGTCGCCGCTCTCGTTGTAGCGATTGGTTTCAGTCATGTTCGAGCTGCCGCCACCGCTGGCGGCATCGCCATACGCACCACGCGTTACGCCCGGTGTCAACAGGGCCAGCTGGGTAAAGTTGCGGCCGTTAAGCGGCAGGTCTGTCACCTGCTTGCCCTGGATGGTCGCGCCTACGGTGGCGTCGGAGGCATCAATCAATGGCGTCGAATCCGTCACCTGCACGGTGGTCGTCGCGCTGCCCGGCTTCAGTTGGAAGGTCACAGTCTGCGTGGTCGTGACCGTGACCGTCACCGCCACAGACTCGGTGTCAAAACCCGTCATGGTGGCCGTTACCGTATAGCCGCCGCGCGGAACGGCCAGGATGTTGAATTCCCCTGACCCATTCGATTTGGCGCTGAGCTGTAGTCCATTACCCGTGTTCGTGGCCACCACGGCCGCACCGGGAATGATAGCTCCGGTGGAGTCGGTCACGGTGCCGACAATGCTGCCGGTATCGGATTGTGCGACAAGGCCTGGCGCTGCGAAGAGCATCAGGAGCGCAGCCACTGCTGTCAGCAAAAAGCCCATACGGCTCAGGCTGGGTGCGGGACTGGTTTGTTTGTGCATAACACTGTCCTCCAAAAATTCTCTGTTGGTGAGCGTTGACGGCTTCGAATCCATTGCGAGGTCCAACGCGAATCCTCACAACCACGCATGAGGAAACGCCCCGGCACGGAGGATGGTCAATCCACGATTCGCCAATTTGCAATCAATTGCTCATCAACTGGTAAGTAGTTGTAGTTATTTGATTTATGGGATTAGCTCTCCTGATATTCTGCCGATATCCAGGCGGAAGCCGGCTCCGCTTACCATTTTCTCGCGTTTTCCCGTACACTGCTTTCCAGGGTTTTCCAGAATCATGGCTGTCCAATCTAAAAAGGAGGGTCTGCGTCGCGCGCAGTTCGGGATCTTTGAGGCCGACCTCGAAGCCGAAGAGTTGCGCCGCTCTGGGACCCGCGTCCGCCTGCAGAGCCAGCCCTTCAAATTGCTGGCCACACTCCTCGAGCACCCCGGCGATGTAGTCTCACGCGAGACGCTGCAGCAGGAGCTGTGGGGCGCCGATACCACCGTGGATTTCGACCACGGCCTTGGTATCGCGGTAAATAAATTGCGCGAGGCATTGGGCGACTCAGCCGACAATCCTCGCTTTGTCGAGACGCTGGCCCGGCGCGGTTACCGTTTCATCGCACCCGTCACTGTCCTCGATCCGCCGCCGGCCGGCTTGGCGCCGGTCGAGTTTCCCGCCCCGCCCGCACCCAGACCCTCCGCCGCCTCGTGGTGGATAGCCGGTGCGCTGGCGCTCGCTTGTCTCATCCTTATCTTGCTCCTGGTCCTGCGCCCGCCGGTCCGCACCCCCTATCGCATTGCCCAGGTCACCTATTCGGGCCACGTGCTCACCAATGATCTCGACAACGAAAGCTTCTCCAGCTCAGCCAGCGACGGCACTCGCATTTACTTTTCGCACATGGATAACGGCGACCCTGTGCTGGCCGTAGCGCTGACCTCCAACGGCGAGATCAGCCATTTTCGCCTGCCCCCTGAGATCGGCGCTCCGCTGATCGGCTCCCTCTCGCCCGACGGGTCGCGCCTTGTGGTTCGCAGCCACCTGCAGGCCGCGCCGGAACAGTCGCTGTGGATTGTGCCCACCCTCGGGGGCGACGCCCGCCGCGTGCCCAATGTTCTGGCCCATGACGCCACCTGGATGCCTGACGGCCGGCGCCTGCTCGTAGCCAGCGGCAACCAGCTAGTGGAAATGGGTACCGATGGCAGCGATCCTCATCCCCTGCTGACAACACCAGGCCTGGCCTTCTGGCTGCGCTGGTCGCCGGATGGCCAACGCCTGCGCTACACCCTCCGCGATCCCAAGCGCCAGACCTCTGAGCTGTGGGAAGTTGCGGCCGACGGCTCCCATCCTCATCCCCTGCTCCCCGGTTGGAGCCAGCCCGCCTCAGAGTGCTGCGGAAGCTGGACCCCCGACGGGAAATACTACGTTTTTCAGTCTGCGCACAACGAAAGCGGTGGCCACAGCGAGATATGGCTGCGCCGCGAAGCTCCCTGGTACCTGGGTGGCGGCCAGCTGCGCCAAATCACCAATGGCCCGCTCGACTACGAGGACCCCAGCACTTCGCCGGGCGGCGATCGTGTCTACTTCATCGGCGCCAGCGCACAGTATGAGCTGCTGCGTGCCATGCCCGGATCAACCGCCTTCACCTCGCTCGAACAGAACCTGAGCGCGGCCGCGCTGGCCCAGTACTCGCCCGATGGAAAATGGGTGGCGTGGCTCAACGAGGCCGACAACTCGCTGTGGCGCAGTCGCGTAGATGGTAGCGAGCGCATCGAGCTGACCACCTCGCCCTTGCACATCTTTACCATGAAGTGGTCGCCCGACGATCGCCGGCTGGCCGTGATGGCCGAGGAGCCGGGCAAACCCTGGAAGATTTATGTAATCGAGGCGGATGGCGGAAAGATGATGCCGATCCTCGGCGAGGACCGCAACGAAGCCGATCCGGCCTGGTCGCCGGACGGCAAAGCAATCGTCTTTGGCCGCCCGCCTGATCGCATGGACAGCGGACAGGGCAAGGCAATCTACCTCCTAAACCTGACCACAAAAAAGGTGAGCGAGATGCCCGGATCGAAAGGACTGTTCAGCCCGCGTCTCTCGCCGGATGGCCGCTACCTGGTGGCCATGCCTCTCGACCAGCGCGCCCTGCTCCTCTTCGATCGCACCACCTCACACTGGACCACCCTCACGACCCATGGCATCGGCGACCCCACTTGGTCGCACGACGGCCGCTTCGTTTACTTCCAGGATTTCCTCGAAGCCGACAAGCCCATCTACCGCATTGCCGTGCCCGCGGGTAAGCCGGAAAAGATCGCCACCATCGACAACCTGCGGCCCATTGCCGCCACCGATTACCGTCTCATCGGACTGGCTCCCGGTGATCTGCCCATGGTCACGGCGGGCACCCCCGCAGTGAATCTGTATGACATTGATTTGCGCGAAAAGTGACGGTCGTTTCTTCCCGAAGGGATACTTGCACACGATAAATATCCATGGGCCGCTTCACCTCATCCCTCTGGCTCGAGTGCGAACCCAACGGCCGCCGCCCGACTTCCGCGCGCTTCGGGGCGTTCTTCCGCCTCTCCGGCGTCGCCGAATACCTCGTCGCGGATAATTCGTTCGGTTGCTTCGTTCAGGTACTCGTCCAATGCCCGCGAGATCTCTAGATATTCAGGCCATAAGGTCTGATTCACAAAAGATTTGGGCGCTCGAACGACGACGGTCGAATGCCGTTGACGTGGATAGCGGTAAGGCCGCAGCCCATAACGGCGACAAAGCGCAAGGAAGAGACGGCGGTTCCAGCGATCCGGCAGTCGGAAGCTGATTTCAACACTGTGCTCCGTCTTTTCCGCAGCACTCAGCGCGGCACGTACGCGATTGAGGGCCGCGGCTGCGGCTTCCCGCTCCCCTTCTGTAGTCGCGCCCTCAAAGAGGGCGGCAATCTTTCGCAGTTTTTCCCGAAGTTCCTGTTCCGTGGTCAATGTAGGTTAATCCTAATCGGAGGAAATGAAGGCGCGCAGCCGTTTGAATCGAGTGTAATGGCAGGTCCACGAAACGACACAATGCCCCCCGAATCAATAAAGGGACAGGCGAGAAAAGGGAAAGGCGAGACTTCTGTCGGCAGTGCTGAGTGTCTTCACGACCGTGCTTGAGAGTGCAACCTGGTGCGATATCGTTCTTCTTTCCTTCTACAGGCTTGACGGTTTGATCCCTGGGGAATTTCCAATGTCCTTTGGTTACGGGTACTGGGTCGTGTATTTGCCGGCATTCAATCAGGATTCATTTCTTCTGCTTGTGCACAATCCAGTCCGGCAGCTGATTTCTCAAATTAAATTCGAGTGTGAAGTTGACCTTCGGCTTGCGGAGTGGGATGCACCGAAATGCGAAATTCGTGCATTTGGCACGGGCACCTAGCCGGACAGGTCAAGGTTCTCCTCACGTCCTGAACTGTTGCGGAACGCTCTTCGCAACGGCGAGAATCTGTTTTCGCATCGCTTTGCGCATGTCTGTCGGCAACAAATCCTTCTCAGGCATCTGTTCCAATGCGTGTAACGGCATCAAGAAGCGCCGGATTTCTCGCTTCAAGCATAGACTGTGCGCACGCGTGGGGAGGTTTGCTAAAACAGAATCCGTGCCTCAGAGATCAGATTGTGGTTATAAGTGTGAAAGCCGGATGACGCGATCTGCATGCCTCCGTCGACGATGAAAAAGGGATGCGTGGGTTCCCACTCCTTGTTCCGCAGTACGTAGAAGGCTCCCGGCGTGACGAAGTTCTGCATTTTTCCATCGTGGCTTCCCTCGAAATAAAAGGTGGCGTTGTTTTCCAATTCAAACCACACATACCTGGTTGCATGCGCCTCCGCCACCGTATTCCAGGCAATCGAGCGGCCCTGCGCTGCGATCTTGCCCGTGGGCATTGTCCCGCCCAACGCAGACTCCACCGCGAAGCGCTTGTGGAAGGCAACACCGCCTGCCAGCGTCGGTCCCCAACAGTCTGTGGTCGCGCCATTCTTGTAAGAGCCGGTGGCAAAGCTGTGGCTGAGCATTGCCGTGACAATGTAGTTGCCATGCTGGGCACCGCCCGACGCGATGCGGTACTTGACGTTTGTCGAGGTGTCGCTGAGTCCGTCAACCGACGAGGCGCTGTTGTGCTGGATGTAGGACGGGGGCATGAAGTCGAACTCGTAGCGGTTGCCGCCGATCAGGCCGAAGCCGCGGGCATTGCCATAATTCACCGTCTCGGTCCGCGCGGCGGTGTACTCGTTGGAGAAAGAGGCGCGTCCATATTGCACCAGCCGCGGATCGGCCGCTACCACGGGCGTAATCCAGCCAGGCTGCACGGCCGTCATGGCACTGTTGTGCGCCGTTAATCGTTCGGTAAACGATTGTTGTGCCGCTGTCGCGCAGGCTACAGCCAGAAGAGTTGAGGCTACTACCAGAGATGAAATCGTTCGTGCTCGGCTCACAGATTAAATCCTCCTGCCATCAGGCTCTCGACGGACTTCAGCAGATCCGCGACAGCCTGGGAACGCATGGAACCTATGCGCCCCTTGGTCTACGCACGACCTGCGTACACGATCGGAGAAGATGCCTGGCGTACACATCGGCACAGATCTCGAAGTCATCAGCGATGAAGAGCCCAGCCGACGATGCTCTCCCAATAAAGGCTGTCTGCGAGGATGTCGCTAAGCTGGTTTCCTATTTTTCGCCACTGTCTTACAAACTGTGAGGAACATGCTGCTGAAAGGCCCTGGTGTGCCGATGGATACCTTGAAGAGCTTGGAATAAGTTCCGCGGGCGCCCCCATGAAAAGCCCACGGCCCGATCGCATGTTGGTCGCAAAAGCGCCGGATGACTTCCGTATGAGTTATGTCAAGAAACCCCGGCGCCCGCACCTGACCTTGATGGCGTTGCCGCTGGTCGCTGGCATGGTCCTGAGCCTTGCCATCTTCTTAACCCTGAAAGGCCTTGAAGAGCGGAACGCGGAAGCCTCCTTCGACATCGCTGGCCAGGAACGGCTCGATGGTCTGCAGACGAGCATCACCCTGACGCTGAACAGTCTTGTCTCACTCGGAGCGTTTTATGATCATGCGCCCGACATCCAACGACCGCAGTTTGCCCGATTCGCCAAGGACCTTCAGGGAGGTGACAATGCGATTCAGGCAATGGAATGGATCCCGAGGACGCCGAAGCGTCTCCGGGCAAACCGAGAGGCCTCCGCGCAGCGCGATGGTTTGACTTCATTCGAGTTCACCGAGCGCCTGCCGCAAGGCCAATTGACCCGGGCCGGTGACCGCGCGGAGTATTTCCCGGTATTCTTCGTAGAACCCATCAAGAGCAACGAGAAAGCCCTCGGTTTCGACCTGGCATCGGACCCGGTTCGTAACGCCGCACTGGTGCGCTCGGCTGCTACCGGCAACTTGATTGCAACCGGCAGGGTGAAGCTCGTCCAGGAGACTGCCGATCAATATGGCTTTCTGGTCTTCCGGCCCGTTTACCGGGGCGCCGTGTTGCCGGCGAGCGGCGAAGAGCGACGCGAGCGATTGACGGGATTCACCCTGGCCGTGTTCCGGGTCAGCGACATCGTGGGCAAGGCAGGGGATGCGCTGCACAGACAATCCGGGCTCCATGTCGCCATTTTCGATGCTGACGCCAAACCGGGAGAGAGGTTGCTCTACCCCAAGGGTGCCCGGATGGACGACGTCGGGGATCTTCCCCATGGCTTCAGGGCCATTCGAGAGGTCCCGGTTGCCGGTCGCAGATGGGTCATTGCCGTCTACCCCGACCCACAAGCTTTCAATGCAGTGCACTGGAGCAGTTGGTCAGCGCTGGCGGGTGGCATTCTACTGACCGTCGTGTTGGCCGGTTATCTTCGACTGAATCGCCGCTGGCGGCTGGAGATCGAGAACCGCAAGGAACAGCTCGAGGCGCTGGTGCATTCGCGCACCACAGAACTGGAAGGGAAGGAGAGCCAACTCCGCTTGCTGCTCGAATCGACGGCCGAGGCAATCTATGGGATCGACCTCGAAGGCAAATGCACCTTTTGCAACCCGGCCTGTCTCCGCCTCTTGGGGTATGGGCGTGCCGAGGAGCTGCTGGGCAAGAACATGCACGACCAGATGCATCACTCACGCCAGGACGGCAGCGCCTTCCCGGTGGCTGAATGCCATATCTTTCAGGCCTTCTGGAAGGGGATTGGAACTCACATCACCGACGAGGTGTTATGGAGGGCCGACGGATCGTTTTTTCCTGCGGAATATTGGTCCCATCCGCAGCGTCGCGGCAGCGAGATTGTGGGCGCTGTGGTCACGTTCATCGACATTACCGAATCCAAGCGGGTGGAGGAAGAGCTTCGCCTGGCGCAAACCTCCGTGGAACACGCTTCCGACGCGGTGTCATGGCTGGACTCACAGGGCCACATCCTCTATGTCAACGAGGCCGCCTGCTGCTCCCTGGGCCGATCCCGCGAGGAACTTGTTCTGCTGTCCAACACCGATATCGTTCCCGATTTGACCGCTGAAGCCTGGGCCACGAGGTGGGCGGAGGTCAAAACCCTGGGTTCGACCACGTATGAATCCTGCCACATCACCAAGCTTGGACATATCTACCCGGTGGAGGTGAGTGCCACCTACGTGGAGTTCGGCGGAAAAGAATTCATGTTCAAGTTCGCGCGCGACATCACCCAGCGCAAGCAAATCGAAAAAGAACTGGGCGAAAGCGAAAATTACGTCACGGCGCTGCTCGCCACCATGCCGACAGGGGTGGTCGTGATCGATTCCGAAACCCAGCGAGTGACCGATGCGAACTCCTTCGCACTGGCTCTCATGGGACGAGAGCGGGGGCAGGTGGTTGGCCAAATGCGTGATGAGTTCTTTTGTTCGGCCGAGGTGGCCCGCGGCCTGATCCGCGATAGTGATCAAAAGAGCGACTACTCCGAGCACTTCCTCCTAAGGCCGGACGGGAGCCGCTTGCCCATTCTCAAGGGTAGCCTGCCGCTGGTTCGGCAAGACCGGACGTATCTGGTCGAAGCCTTCGGGGATCTCACCGACCTGAAGCGCACGCAGTCCGATTTGCAAAAGGCCAAGGAGGCTGCCGAAGCGGCCGATCGGGCCAAGAGCGCGTTCCTTGCCAACATGTCCCATGAGATTCGCACACCCATGAACGCCGTGCTGGGGTATACCCAACTGATGCTCCGCGATCCATCGCTCGGTGGGGAGGCCAAGAAGCATCTCAACATCATCAAGCGAAGCGGGGAGCACTTGCTGGCCCTCATCAACGACGTTCTGGCCATGTCCAAGATTGAAGCCGGACGCATGGAATTGAAACCGGTTAGGTTCGATCTTTCCAGCCTTGTCTCGGATATGGCCGCCATGTTCCGTCTCCGGGCCGAGGCCAAGGGACTCTCGCTCGAAGTGTACCTGGACGGCGACACGAGTCGCCGCATCGTGGCCGATCAAGGCAAGATCCGTGAGGTACTGATCAACCTCTTAGGGAATGCCGTTAAGTTCACCGAATCAGGTTGGATCAAGCTTCGCACATCCGTGGGGCCGCGCGTCGGCCGCCCGCTTGCGCTGGCGATCGAAGTTGAAGATACCGGCCCGGGCATCGGGCTAACTGAACAAGCCAAACTCTTCCGTCCGTTCGTGCAAGCGCAAAGCACCATGGCATCGCAAAATGGAACCGGCCTGGGGTTGGCAATCAGCCGGGAATTCGCGCGCCTCATGGGAGGGGAGATCACTCTTTCGAGCGAGGTGAACAAGGGATCCATCTTCCATTTTCAGATCCCTGTAGAGGCGGACGCTTCGGAGCAAGTGTCTGAGCCGCCCGTGCTGCGGCCCGTGGTCAATCTCAGGCCTGGACCACCGCCTCGTGTGCTGATTGTTGATGACGACGCGCATGGGCGGGGCTGGGTCGCCGCGCTGCTGAAGTCGATCGGCTTTGAGGTTCGAGAGGCCGACCGGGGGGATGTTGCGATCCGGGTCTGGCGGGCTTGGGAGCCACAACTGATCCTGATGGACATCCGCATGCCCGGGATGGACGGGCTGGAGGCCGCTCGCGCTATCAAGACGGAGGCCGCCATGACGCCACCAATCATCGTCGCCCTCACCGCCGGCGCCATGGATGAGGAGCGTGATCTCGTCATGCGAAGCGGAGTGATGGATGATTTTATCTCCAAGCCGTGCCGCGAAGGCGAACTGCTGGAGAAACTTCGCACCCACCTTGGTCTCGACTATCTATACCCGGACGAGCAGCCGGACATCGACACTTGTACCGCAGTTGCCCCGGCAGGGGGCGCCGAACTGCTTGCTGGGCTGCCCACGGATTGGATTGATCGATTACGCGATGCCGTTTTGCAAGGCGACAAGGGCCTTTTGGACCAGCTCATCCGCAAGGTCGAAGAGATGAACGTCCCCGCCGCCCGCTCCCTCCAGCCGATTGCCGACAGGTACGGGTATGACCTTCTGCTTCGTTGGTTCGATGACGCCTTGGAAGCCAAAGCCAAAATGCTGGAGGAGTACACCTGACAGAGCGCCAGAGCCAGCGTCATGGTGATGGATAAGCGCCGCGCCGGCCCAATGCTTGTTCACCCGCAGGCCTGCCTCGATGCTCTTAAGCCGACGCGTGCAAAGGATCCGGCTTAGCGCGCAAAGGCTCCGGCCCAGATGACAGTCCGTCTGGCGACGCACTGGGTTCGAGCGGAACCTGAATGATAAACGTGGTGCCCACGCCCATTTCGGTCTCGAACGCGACTTTGCCCCCATGCTTTTGCACAATCACTGAATGAGCCAAGGCGAGCCCCTGGCCGGTGCCTTTGCCGACATCCTTGGTAGTAAAGAACGGATCAAACACATGTTGGCGAGCCGCTTCGGGGATTCCGGTTCCGGTATCCCGTACGCGGATTTCTGCAAAGGAGCCATTTCGGCGAACACTTATCGTGATCGTGCCTTGCGCGCCGGTACCTTCCACAACGTCAGAAATCGCGTGGGCCGCATTCACCATGAGGTTCACGATCACTTGCGTGAGTTCGCCGGCGAGACATGGAACCATAAGCTCCGACTCGAAGTCTGTTATCACTTCGGCACAGTACTTCCACTCCGATCTGGATACCAATACCGCACTCTCGATAATTCGGCGGATTTCGGCCATCGTCTTCTCTTCCTGACCGGGATGAGAGATTTCTTTCATAGAGCCCACGATGCGGGCAATCGTTTCAACGCCTTCGAGCAATTGCCGAATGGCTCGGGGTATTTCTTCACAGACATAGTCAATATCGACGTTTTTCAGCGCTGGGCCCAGTTCGGCTAATCTCGCTAACAACTCCTCGTCATTTTGACTGCTGGCGATTTTTTCTGAACACTGCAACACCGTCAATAGATCCCGGAAGGAGTCCTCCAGGAATTTGCCATTATCGCCAATGAACTGGGCGGGTGTCTTGATTTCGTGCATGACTCCAGCAGACAGTTGCCCGATCAACTCTAACCGGCGAGCCTGATTCAACTGGCTTTCCAGCAGGTCACGTTCTACCTGGTGGGCACGCCGCAACTGTAAATGTGTCTCCACACGAGCTTCTACTTCCTCGAACTCGAAAGGCTTGGTGATATAGTCGACGCCTCCGGAAACAAATGCCCGGACCTTATCTTGAGTTTCGTTGAGAGCGCTCAAGAAGATTACAGGGATTTCCCTGAGTTTTTTGTCGGCCTTCAGCCTTTCGCAGACTTCGAAGCCGCTCATCTCCGGCATCGTGATGTCAAGCAAGATGAGGTCCGGCGGGCGTTGCGTCGCTGCGGCGAGTGCCAGCCTACCCAGCGGAAACGAACGGACTTCATGTCCCTGCTGCAAGAGCATGTCTTCCAATAACTTCAGGTTGGTGGGATTGTCGTCCACGATCATGACGTAGCTTTGAGTCAACGCAAGGCTCCTTCACTGCCGGCACGCGGTGGCTTCGAGGATGACATCACCAAACCGCTCCGATTGGTGGATGGTTGAGTTATCGGCGCTCGTTGGAGGAAAGATTATGCTGGACAGTGCTGATTTCAATCGATCGTCCTGCGGCGATATGTTCTGTGTCCGGGCACATCCCCCAAGAGGGAAATTTTCATGCGTTTTAGGCTGTCGTGTGCCGCTTCCGCAGGTCTGCGCGACGTCCACAATGCACGGGAGGAACGGCAATTTCCCCAAGGCCCATATCGGCAATTTCCGGCAGGAAGCTTCCACGCCGAAGGAATCTGGAGGTCAGGGAACTGTTCGCCGAGTGGCATTCATCCATCGCCCTCCACCGCCGATAAACGTACCTGAAGCTTTTCCTTGCCTCAAGAAGGTGGAATGGAAGGAATCTACTGATGGCGTCGGCAGCGGGGTCTACTGCGCAGCGTCGCACGGAGCGCAAATACTCGGAGATGCGTGAGGTGATCCACCCTGTAGGATTTACACCAAATCAGGGGCCTGTCTGTTGCACACGTTGCAGGTGATTCGAGCGATACCTAAGCCCGAATTCCTGAATTTGGCCGACCTGGACCAGGCCTCGGCGCGGCCAAGCCGTGAAGATGCGTTCCCGGAGGCGAGGCCGGTTTGCGAACAGACGCCTTCGCGCTCAAATAGTTAATCCAAGCAGTCGGACGATTTCCTTCTGGATTTCATGACTGGCTTCGGAGTCGAGCGCCAGAACCGGCGCAGGGCGCAGGATAGGAAGATACTTGGGCAGCAGAGCGTAGTCGGAGGAATGATCCTGGTTTGCGACAACAATGAAGTGAGCCTCTTCGATGGCGATCAAGACCGGTTTGCGTTTGGCCAGCATCTGAGGGAATCCCGGTACTCCGAGCCTCTCAGGCGCTATGTAGAGGAACTGCAGCCGTCCGTGAAGATACTCGACGCAAACGGCGCGAAGGCTGTCGCGATCACGGCCCGCGTGGATGCAGTCCGCGGCAATGCTCCGTTCGCGGAGCTTCCGAACCTGCTCTTCCATCCAATCAGGACGCGCGCTCGCGACCAGAGTGGTACCCTGCAACGCAAGTCCCGCGACCTGGTAGCACAAAGATATGTCAGCGACAGGCGACACCAGCAGGTAATCCTTCCCTGAGAGCGCCGCCGTGCAGGCCGCCTTCAGCCCGGGAGGAAATCTCATCAGGCCGAAGCGCTCCGCCAGCACGCTGGAGAGCAGCGCAGTATTCGAGGGCTTCTTCACGGGCTTTTCCAGCGGTGCCGGCTGCGCAGGGGGCGCTGCTTTTGAGGATTGAGCAAAGGGAGAAATTCGCCGTGGCGTAACACGCACTTTGTCGACCACGCCGCGCACGTAATCTTCAATCCCCTCGATAAAAGGCGGAAGTTGAGCGTCACCCTGGTTGATCTTCTTGAGGAAGGCCTCCCACTGGCCCGTCATCGCCGGCGTCTTAACTTCGGGATGGACGATCTCGATCAGGTGAACTCCCTTGTCGGTGGCCTCAAGCGTTTTGCCTTTGCGCACGATATAACCGCGCTTGAGAAGCACTTCGATCATGCTGGCGCGCGTGGCAGGGGTTCCCAAGCCGGTGTCTTTCATCGCCTCAGACAGCTCTTTCTCGTCGAGGCTCTGGCCGGCGGTCTGCATGGCGGTCAGCAGGGTTCCTTCAGTAAAGCGCTTCGGGGGCTTGGTCTTCTTCTTCTTGGCTTCGATGGAAGCGACTCGCTGTGCCTGTCCCTGCGCGAGATCTGGCGGCAGCACCTGCTCAACGTCTTCGTCTTCGCCGCTGCCTCTAACGTTCTTCTTGCTCTTCTCCGGGGCCACATCGAGCACTTTCCAACCCAATTGCCGCACCAGGGTTCCGGTGGTGCGATAGCGGTCGATGATCGAGCCGGGATCACTCTCCACCGGGCTGGTGATGGCAGTGATCACCGTGGTGACATCCTGAAGATGGTCGTCGTGCCACATCATCAGAAAGCGTCTGCACACAAGGTCGTAAACCTTGCGCTCCTGCGGACTGAGGCTCGCCTTGCCCGGGTTCACTGCGTTGGGCAGAATGGCATGGTGATCGCTGACTTTCCCGTCATCCACATAGCGCCTGCCGAGCGGACGCTTTCCAGTGCCTTCAGCCACCATGTTGGGATAATGGGGCGCAACGGCATTCGCGATGGGGGCAAGGGTCGCGGCTATATCGGAGGAGAGATGGCGGCTATCGGTACGCGGATAGCTGATGAGTTTGTGACGCTCATAGAGCGCCTGGGCATACGTGAGCGTCTCCTGGGCGCTGAAGCCGAAGAGCCGGTTGGCATGGCGCTGCAACTCGGTGAGGTCATAGAGCAGCGGAGGCTGTGCGCGTTGCGTTTCTGACTTGATGGATTCAATCGCTACACTGCCCGTGCGGGCCCTCTCCACAATCATCCGCGCTTCGTCGCCATCGGCGGGCAGGCGAGAAAGCATGGTCTGCGATTCCTTGTCCTTGGCCTCCTGATTGCGTGGACGGAACCAGACGCCGAGATAGCTTTCTCTCTTACGCTCGCCTAGGCCTTCGAACCTGGCGAGAACTTCGATGTACTCCTCGGCGACAAACTTCCGCAGCGCCAGTTCGCGATCCACTACCATGGCCAGGGTAGGCGTCTGCACGCGGCCCACGGAGAGTTCCTCGCGATAAAGCAGCGAATAGGCGCGGGAAAGATTCATGCCTACCAGCCAGTCGGCACGGCTGCGTCCGTGAGCGGCGTCGGCAAGGCGGTCGTATGCCGCGCCGGGCTGAAGCTTATCGAAACCCTTGCGGATGGCATCGGCTGTCATGGAAGAGATCCAAAGTCGGCTGACAGGCTTGTCGCACTTGGCGGCTTCGTATATATAGCGGAAGATGAGCTCGCCTTCACGCCCCGCGTCGGTGGCGCAGACAACCTGTTCGACGCGCGGTGAATTCAGAATCTTGCGCACTACTTCAAACTGGCTCTTGGTCTTCTCGTAGACGACCAGCGGCCACTGGCTGGGAAGCATGGGAAGGAGGTCGAGCCTCCATTGCTTCCACTCGGGACGGACTTCATGCGGCTGCGCCAGGGAGACGAGATGCCCGATCGCCCAAGTGACGATGTAGCCGTTTCCGTGCAGGAACCCTTCGCCTCGATTACTGGCTCCCAGAACACGGGCAATATCACGGGCGACGGAAGGCTTTTCAGCCAGAATAGCTGTACTGCTGGGACCACTCGATTGCATTGATACTTTAGTATGCCACTCATACATCCTCGGCGCGCGGATCCCGCCAGCGTCATTCCTGGAAAGGCAGGTGCGAGGTGATCAGAGTCGAGCCGCACTCGTAGCGTTGGCTAGGCATCTCGAAGAGCAGCTCGGCTCCGGTCTTGGACAGCGGCATGAAGCCCAGTTCACCGCGCCGATTTCTGCTGGCGTATAGCGCACTTCACCTCTTTGTTTCCGTACGGGAATATGGTATAAATTCCCGTTCGGGAATATTGCATAGCGCAGGGCTTGAGGTGTATAGAAAAGCTCCCGATCGGGATCTTCTCAGCCTCGGCGTGCGCAGCTGCTGGTATAAAGATTCGGATTGGGTGCTCGCACGACCACGGTCGACTGCCATTGACGCGGATACCCGTCCCGTCGCGAGGGAGCCGCAAGCCTATTTTCCACTGACTGGACGTCGGCAGGTTGAAGATCTTCAACTCGTTAGGAATAATCAGAGATGCTATGTCCAAACAACAATTCCAGACAGAAGTAAGCCAGCTACTCCAGCTGATCGTCCATTCGCTCTACTCTCACCCCGAAATCTTCCTCCGCGAACTCATCTCCAATTCCTCCGATGCGCTCGATAAGCTGCGCTACCTCACTCTGACTGACGACCGGTACAAGGCTCTCGTCGGCAACGGTATCGATCCGCCGCGCATCGACCTCGAACTTGACGAAGTCAACAAGACCCTCACCGTCTCTGACACCGGCATCGGCATGAACGAAGAAGACCTGGTCTCGCACCTGGGTACCATCGCTCGCTCCGGCACCAAAAACTTCCTCGCGCAACTTTCCGGCGATGCCCGAAAGGATTCGAACCTGATCGGCCAGTTCGGCGTCGGATTCTATTCCGTCTTTATGGTCGCCGACAAGGTCGAGGTCACTTCGCGCAAGGCCGGCGAAGAGAAGACATACAAATGGACCAGCGACGGCAAGACCGGCTTCGACATCGAGGAAGTCTCGGGCACCGACCCGCGCCAGAGCGCCGGCACCAAGGTCCTTATTCACTTCAGCGACGAAGGCGCGCAATACGCCAACGGCTGGCGCTTGCAGGAGATCATCAAGAAATACTCCAACCACATCGCGTTTCCGATTTTTCTCACTCACGACAAGAGCGAGTGGAACGCTGAGAAGAAGGAGTCCATCAAGACCCGTACCACCGAGCAAGTAAACGCTGCCAGCGCGACGTGGCAGCGCCCGAAGTCCGAGCTCAAAGATGACGACTACAAAGAGTTTTATAAATCCATCACCGGCGACTGGGAAGACCCGCTCTTCTGGTTTCACACCCGCGCTGAAGGCACGCTCGAGTACACTACCCTCTTTTACATTCCCGCCAAGGCTCCCCTCGATCTTTACCAGGCTGACTATAAGGGAGGAGTCAAGCTCTACGTCAAGCGCGTCTTCATCATGGAAGATTCCAGGGACCTGCTTCCGCAGTACCTCCGCTTCGTCCGCGGGATCATCGACTCGGAAGATCTCCCGCTCAATGTTTCGCGCGAGATCCTGCAGCAGAACAAGGTACTCACCAGCATCAAGACATTCAGCGTCAAAAAGATCCTCTCCGAACTCAAGAACATCGCCAGCAGCGATCCCGAGAAGTATTCAAGGTTCATCGCCGAATACAACCGTGCACTCAAGGAGGGACTCTACGGCGACTTCACCAACCGGGAAACGCTGCTCGACCTCATTCGCTTCAAGTCCTCTAAAATTGAAGGGCTTACTTCGCTCGCCGAGGCCAAGGAGCGCATGCAGCCCGAGCAGAAGGCGCTCTACTACATCACCGGCGCCTCTGAGTCCATGCTTCGCAACTCTCCGCTGCTTGAGATCTACAAGAAGAAGGGCCTCGAGGTCCTCATTTTCGACGACGATATCGATGAGATCGTCTTTTCGACCGTCACCAAGTTTGGCGACATCGATCTGAAAGCTGTCAACAAGTCAGCCACCTCAGAAGACCTGAAGGACGACTCCACGCCTGAGAAGGCCGATGAGCTCAAGCCCCTGCTTGAAAAGATCAAGGCTACGCTCGGTGATGCCGTTAAAGAAGTGCGCGCCTCATCGCGCCTCGCCGACAGTCCCTCCGTCATTGTCTCTGACGAGGACGAGCCTTCAGCGCGTATGCGACAGATGATGCAGGCTATGGGCCAGAAGAACCTGCCGGAACTTCAACCAACACTCGAAATCAATCCCGATCACGAGATCATCAGAAAGCTGCTCGCCGATCCTAGCAGCAGTAAAGTAGAAGATGCCGCTTGGCTCCTCTTCGATCAGGCGCTGCTGCTCGAAGGCGTGCCGCTGAGAGATCCCACCATTTTCGTCCAACGCCTGAACCGAGTGCTTAATCAATCCATCTAAGTGCAAAATCCGCAATTGGCAAGAGCGCCTCCGGCGTGAGGTGCTCTTGCAACAAACCTGAGGATGCTGGGCGCGCTGGTCACCGGGATTGAGTGGTCCCGATCCCTGGTAGGGTGTCGAGTGGATTTCTCCAGCGTGAGCCACAGGGCTGACGAGATGGAGTAGAGCCGCGCGTGAGCTTGGGCAGTTAAGTCATGAAACCCAGATACGGGCTGGAACCAAAGTTTCCAAAGTTAGGGAAGACTGTTCGGATCTGGCTGTCGGAAAGACCAAACCAGCTGGCAAGGGTGCCGGCGTATTGCTCGACAGCAGTCGTGGGAATTAGTCTTCCTGCGCCGACGTCGTTGGCCTGATTGACGCCGACCACGGGATATTGGCCATACATGTTCTGTCCCTGTACCGCACCGCCCAAAACGAAATGATGGCTTCCCCAGCCGTGGTCGGTGCCGTTGCTGTTGCAGGTGAGCGTGCGTCCGAAGTCGGAGATGGTGAAGGCGGTGACGTTGTTGCTCAAGCCCATACTGACCATAAGCCCGTCGAAGTACTCCAGCGCCGCGCCAAGCTGCGTGAGGAGCTGCGAATGGATCTGCGCCTGGTTGTTGTGCGTGTCGAAGCTGCCTAATTGGACGTAAAAGATCTGGCGCGTAACGCCGAGGCTGGCACGGCCAGAGATAATGCGCGCCACGGTCTGCAGGGAATCAGCCAGCGGGTTGTCCATGAGCTTCAACGAAACAGGATCAAGATACTGCGGCGGGTTCGCCATTCCTCCCACGCCTGCTGGAGCCATGGCGCTGGTCAGCATACTCTGTGCCTGAATGGAACGGTTGATGACGACTTGATAGTCCTGGGCAAATAGATTGGATTCTTCCGAGCTGAGCACCGAACTGAGCGGATTCGTGGTCGCTCCAAAGGGCGATTGCGCAAGGCCATAAATGGGAATGGGGCCGGCAGGTGTGACATTGAGCTGAAACGACGTCTGCCCGGCGAGAAACAGCGCGTTGCCGGCGGTCGATATGCACGTGAACATGGAATTGGAGTTGATGTTCATGGCTTCGATGGCATCGGCAACCGCGCCGCCCCAGCCCACATGCTCCTCGCTGCCGAGGTTGGAGGCGATGGCCTGCCAGGCCGCGGTCTGATCGAAATGCGAAAACAAACTGTCAGGCAGCGCGACTGAGTTGGCGTTGATTTGCGTCTTGGTGGCTGGGGTAACCAGCGTACCCGTATTCGCAATAATTGCAGCACGCCCCGCATTGAAGAGAGTTTGCACGCCTGTGAGGTAAGGATTAAGCGCGAAGGTGCGGCCCGATTGAGGCGTGGAGAGAGTAATGGGCAGCAACTCGCCCATAGGATACGCCAGCCCGGGCGCGCCCGATCGTGCCTGTGTAAATGCGGCGAAGGAGTCGGGATCGGTAGCAATCACGGTGCCGTGACCGTCATTGCCTCCCTGCAGATAAATGCAGACCAGCGCGCGATAGTCTGAGCCTGTGCTCTCCTGAGCCATGGCGGCAAGCGAGTTGAGTTCGAGAAAGAACGGGCTCACGTAGAAGCCGGCCATGGAGGCCATGGACGCTGTACGAAGAAACTGCCGGCGGGTTCGCTGGCTTTTGCACATTGTGGGCTCCTATTGCCGCGCGGCGAAGTCAGGCGACGCCACGGTGAGATAAATTGCGGTTTGCGCGCGGTTGAGAAGCGCGGCATTGATTGCATTCTGATCCCCGGTGGGTATGGGAATTGCAGCAACGGCGGTGAGGATCTGGTTGTAGAGACCACTGCTCATCTGGCCAGACATCAGCAGTAGGTTGATGCGGTCGAGTAACTGGTCCGGCGTGGCTGCCAGACGCATTTCGGTTGCGTAGGATGAGAAGACGTCAGGACCCAAAGTGGGGCTGGAGCCGATAGCGCTTTGCATGGAGTTGATGTAGCCCACGACCGTCGAGACATTTGTCATTTGCATTTCCGGCGCCAGCAGTCCAGCCGCTGCAATGGTTGTGCCGGGAGGCGTGTAGCCGGGACTGAACCAGTTGAAGACGGTGGGCGAACGCAGCCACATTTCGCCCAGTCCATAGATCGGATCTTCGGTAGAACCCAGGTTGAACGAACCGGTGCGCGATTGCGCAGTGAAGGCCCGCGCCCACTCCGTATAGCGCAGCAGAGCTTCGCGCACCTTGCCGTATTGCGGATTGGCGATGGCTGTAGCCGTGTCGCGCGCCTCCGCGTCCAGCAGGATCGCGGTAATCACTGCCTGCAGGTTTCCGCGCACACCCGTCCCATCGTTCTTGAATACCTGCGCGACCCGGTTGATGTAGGCAGGACTTGGGTTGCTCGTGACCAGATGTTGAATCATTTGCTTCGAGAAGAAGGCAGGCAGATTCGGATGGTTGAACAACGTATCGAGAGCTAAGTTGAGATCCCCGCCTGGATCCGCGCTGCTTGAGGCGGGGATGGTTACACCCAGAAACTGCTTTTCGACGGTCGAGTGGTGGCTGGGGAAACTTTGCATCGGCAGCAACTCTTCGCCATAACCCTGGCCAACATAAACGCAACAGTTCGACCACGCATTGTCGGTGTCGTCGCCGGGAATATCCCAACTGAAACCTGTAAAGACGGCAGCCAGGCCCATCACGTCAGTATTGGAATAGGTCGGGATGGGGTTGCCGGTCGAGTCGAGCTGTTGCGATCCATCGTCGTTCAACTGCCACAGGCCGACGGTGAACAGTTGCATGACCTCTCTCGCGTAGTTCTCGTCAGGATCAGTGGTGGCATTGCCCTTGTCGTTGCCAAGCATTGAAAGGAATTGTCCCATCATTGGACTGAGGGTCACATCGTTGAGCAACTGGCGGAAGTTTCCGAAGGCATCGTTGCCCAGCATGTCGTAGTAGCTGGCCTCGCCGCGGGGCATGCTTTGAATTGCCGTCGTGTTGTCGCTGGAGATGACGAACAACTGCGAGAGGGCATATCTGACCCGCTGCCGCAATTCATCCGGCGCGGTGAGTGATTGCTGCCAGAAGGCAGCCTGTACCAGATTCTCATCGGAACTGTTTTGCACGAAGAGCGCCGCGTTGCACGTGACGTTACCAGAAGCACACGGCGGGTTGTTCAGGATCAACGCCTGTTCAACTGCAGGTTCCGAAGGCGTTGCCGGCAAGGCGAATTGCTCGTTGAGCCACGCCTGAAAGCCGATCATGGAGACGTTGCGAATCCCCGAGTCGGTTGCGCCAAATGTGGCCTGTTCAAGAAAGCGCGATGCATCTTGCGGGCTCACGACGGGAACCGGTGGCGTGCCGCTGACCGACGCGATGAGATCGGCTGAAGTCGCCGGGCCGGGAGCGGGATTTAATACCTGAAGGTCGAGGTTGCCTGGTTCGGTCAGATTGACGCTCGCGGTCAGCTGCGATCCGCTGTTGAACGTAGTTTGCGCAGGGGATCCGTTCACCAGTACCTGCGCTCCGTTGATAAAGCTTTGCCCGCTGAGCACAATCGTTGCCGGACCGGGATCGAACGACATGGGCGAGGCAGCGGTTAGAATCGGGATCGGATTCATCACCGCGATGTTCTGCGCTATCGAGACCGCCGGATTATCAACGCTGGTGATGGTGAGTTGGACAATATTGCTCGGCGTGGGAACAACTGCCGGTGCGGTGTAGGTGATGGAGCCATCCGCGTTCGACACCGCGGTGCCGACGGTGGCGTTGCCACCGGAAATGCCGTTCACCGCGAGCGTAACGGCGGGGTTATCGGTTCCATTCACCGTCAAGCCGAAACTCAGCTGGTTCGATACACGCACGTCGGCACCGGCGCTCGGCTGTAGTTGCAGCACTACTTGGCCAGGGCCAACCTTGATTGAAGCAGGAGAGCTGCTCGCCGATCCGGGATTGGGATTTGTCACCAGCAGCGGATAGGTGCCCGGGGTGGGAGCGGCGATTTGCGCCACCAGCTCCGTACCGGAAACGTAAGTTGTCGGAACCGTCGTGCCATTCCAGCTGATCTGAGCGCCATCGACAAACTGCGACCCACTCACTGTAACGGTCGTAACTCCCTCGGAAAATCCCCCCGGATTTACAGCGCTCATCGCAGGAATCGGATTCCACACCTGTACCGACACGGACCCGGGAACCGCGTCGGGATACTTCGCTATTTTGCTGGTGACTTGAACTGTGTACGGAGTGGGAACAATTGCGGGAGCCGTGTAAAGGCCAGTGGTGCTTACCGTGCCAACCTCTGCGTTGCCACCTTCAATTCCATTGACATAGAAAGTCATCGATTGCCCTGAGGCAAGGTACTGGGAGGTCAACTGCAGGGTCTGATTCACCCGCAGCGTGTTGGCTGAGGCTGAGATCGATGCAATCGTGTTCTGGTTCACTGAGATAGACCCGCCGCCGCAGCCAATCATCAGTGAGCTTGAAAGGACGAAGGAGAAAATCAAGCCCGTGCCCGGCAAGGCATGGCTTCGGCGCACCACGTGCATAGACGCTCCTGGATGGGAAACCAAGGGGAACCAAATGCGCCTAAACAACAGGGGCCACGCGCAAGAATTACATAGGAATTACTTAGAACTTGGCCCAGAGTTTATCGAGGTCAACGAAAAAAGGCAAACTAAAATATAACTTTTCAGTACTTCAGTAACCGAAGTTCATGTTTGCCGAGCCGCCAATCTTCCCCTGTCTTCTGCTCCAATAGGCATGGGGCGGCGAGGTTCAGCACAACCCAAATCAGCTCAAGGAAACTCTACGCACCTTAACGAAGCACAATCTCAGTAGGCCGGGCAATTTATGGAGCGGAAAGCGGACCATCGCCAAAATCCCGAACTCTGCATTGATTGGCGCCCGAGCAATCTCGGCTAACCGGCAGTTCGCGAATGTCGAACGTCGGATAAGTGAAGTGGGGATAAGTGGAAGAGGGCGTCCTTTTTTGTTGTACCCATCGAGCAGATGTTCTAATTTCGAAGCTGCGATGCGACCGTTCACCAGAGTTCACGGAGAGATTTCTCCTGTGCCTCGATGGCTCCGGGGGCGGACCCTCTTCATCGGGTGCGTGGCGCAGGCAGTGCTCGTCGCCTCTGGTGCGGCGCAGGATTCACGCCCGACCTATCCCGTGGATGGGATTGTCGAAAACAGCCTCACCCATGAGCCCATCGCCCGCGCCATGGTGGAAGCCGGTTCTGCGGCCGTTCTGACCGACAGCGAAGGGCGATTTGAGCTGCACCTTCCCGCCGGCGTGGCCGGGTTCACGGTGCGACGCCCCGGCTATGGCGGCGAACAATTCTCCCCTCATCTCATTACCGTGCGCGAGAAGATGGCCCCACTCACGTTCTCTCTCGTGCCCGACGCCTCGATCAGCGGCCAAGTCTCCCTCTCGACCGGCGATGACCCGGAGGACATGCAGTTGACGCTCTACCGCAAGCACATCGTCGATGGTCACGCGCGCTGGCTCCCCTCCGGCAGTCAGGCGACCGGCAGTGGCGGGGCATTCCGATTCCTATCGCTCGTCGGGCCCGGCTCCTACGTGGTTTGCGCGGACTCTTCGCCCGATGACTCCGGCGTTGCTCCAAGGACAGTGGTCTCGGGCTATGCCGGCGCCTGCTATCCGGGCGGCGCCGATTTCAACACTGCTATCGGCGCGCCGCTGATGCTCTCCGCCGGCCAGCAGGCGCAGCTCGAAATCTCTCTGAGCCGCCAGCCTTTTTACCCGGTTTCGATATCTGTCGCCAACACCGACTCTGCTTTTCCGGTGGCGCTGCAGGCCTTTGACCATAGCGGCCGTCCCGCCGGTTTCTCCGTGCGCCGCAGCGGTCAGCCGGGATGGTCGGATTTTTCTCTTCCCAACGGAAGCTACTACGCCGAATATCGCACCTGGGGCAATTCCCCGCTCTATGCTCGCATCGACTTCACAGTTGCCGGCGCGTCGCTCACCGGCCTCACGCTCGTTCCTGTCCCCCTCGCGACCATTCCCGTCGAAGTCCACGAAGAGTTCACTGCCCCCCCGGGCCCGATGAGCGGTGTCCTTTTCCAAATCACTTTTACACCGGTGGACCGGCCATTCGAAGGCACGACGGGAACAAATCTGCACGCAGCTCCGGGCTCAGAGGGCAGCGGCCTTTACGAGCTCGACGCGCCGGCCCAGGGCGTCTATCTGCTCGACGTTCAGTCCTTCGCAACCCAGTCTTACGCCAGCTCCGTTACCAGCGGCAACACAGACCTGCTTCATGAGCCGCTGGTGATCGGCCCGGGAAAGGGCGCACAACCGATCGAGATTACGCTCAGAAATGACATGGGCTTTCTTGAGTGCTCCACCAAAGCCGTGCCTGCTTCTTCGCCGGATACGGCTGCCGCCGAATTTTCCCCGCTCGTCATCACCGTGATCCCCCTGTCATCCGGCCAGCGCCACATCTACGGGTCAGTGGCGCAACTCCCCGGGGGCCATCCCTTCGCTATGCCTCTGCCGCCCGGAGACTATCTGGTTGTGGCCGGCGCGAACAGTGAAGATGAGATCGATCTCGATGACAGCCAGGCCATGGCGCGGCTTACCTCACGGGGCCAGACCGTAAACATCCAGCCTGGTGCGACTGTTGAAGTGCAAGTCGACCCGCTGCGCGCCTCGGATGAGGAAGCCGGCCAGCCATGAGACGAGCAGCCGTTCGCGCCGTTGCAAGCGGTTTCGCCGCTTTGGCCCTGTGTGCCGCGAGCGCACCGGCGCAGATGACAACTTCCGCTCAGCATTCCGGTGCCTCTGCGCATTCCGGCAATCGCCTGATTTCAGGCGTTGTGATCAGCGGAGCCAGCAGCCAGCCGCTCGAAGGCGTTGATGTAGTACTCCGCCAGGATGGGAGTTTTGAGACGTGGGCCGAAACGACAACCGATGCGCAGGGAAGCTTCCTCTTTACCGACCTTCCCGACGGCCGCTTTTCTCTGGTCGCCTCGCGCCGCGGCTTCGTGGCCTCTGCTTACCAGGAGCACGGCGGCGTTTCAACCGCCATCGTCACCGGGGAAAATCTGATAACCGCGGGGTTTGTGATTGCGCTGGCTCCGCTCGCCTCGATCTTCGGAACCGTGACTGAGGACTCGGGCGATCCGGTGCCACAGGCGCGTGTCAATGTTTTCCGGGACGATCCGATGCGCGCGGGAGGCAGGCAACGAGCCGCCGTCGCTTCAGCCGATGCCATGGGCAACTTCGAGATTGCGCATCTTGCACCCGGCAATTACTACCTTTGTGCTTCCGGCGCGCCGTGGTATCGGCCCACGAACCAGAACGCCTCGAACGAGGTGAATCAACCGCGCTCGCCGCTCGATGTGGCCTACCCGCTGGAGTGCTATCCCGATACTGCCGATCCCGCTGGCGCCGAACCCATCACGGTCAACGCCGGAGACCACATCGAAACCGATCTCACCCTCCACGCGGTGCCTGCGCTGCACATCACGTTTCAGGTGCCCGGGCCGGGCGTGGCGATGCCAACGCTCCGGCAGAATGTATTCGGCACAACCGATTATGTGGCCGCTGGGGTTTCGTTCGTGCCCGGCAGACAAAATAACCCCGACTCCGGCACAATGACAGTCGTGCTTTCCGGTGTCGCGCCCGGCCAGTATGAATTCCAAGTGCAAAGCGCCGCTCCCGAGGGTCGAGCGGCGCGCTTCGGTTCCGTCCAGCTCTCCTCGAGCGATTTGACAGTCGACGCCTCGACGCTGCCGGCGGTTTCCGGCGTCTCCGGTAAGGTTGTGCTGGCTGGCGGTGGTGCTCTGCCGGCTGGAGCAACGCTTTCTCTCAATTCACAAGCGAGTGGAGCGGCAAGCTCTTCCCCCATCCGCTCGGATGGCTCGTTCCATCTGGGCGCTGCCGCACCGGGGAGTTACGAGATCAGTGTTTCCACCCCAGGGGCCGAGCTCGTTGTGACACACTTGAAAATCAACGGCACTACAAGCAACGGCTCACTGCTGACACTGGGCTCCGATAATGTCGATGTCGTCGTCACGGCCACCGCGCCCATCGCCAACGTCAGCGGCTCGGTTCAGCGTAGCGGGAAGGCGGCCAGTGGGGTCTTTGTCCTGCTTGTTCCCGCCAATGCCGGGGATGGTGGTGTGGCACCGCTTCCCAATCAGAGCGACTCCGACGGCAGCTTCGTCTTTGAACATGTCCCGGCTGGTCGATACACGGCCATTGCCATCGAGCAGGGATGGACCCTCGACTGGAGCCTTCCGCAAGTGCTTGCGCCTTTTCTCGCTCGCGGTATCGCAGTCACCGTTGCTCCCGGCGCGCGGCATGCGGAGATTGCAGGGCGGCTGGAGGCGCAAGCGCTGCTCGCGCACTCCTTGCAGACACCGCCCACAAAGTAACGCTGCGCAATGCGCGAGCTGCTAGAAACTGCCCATGGTGACGCGCACTACCGCGGGCTTCTCGTGGAAACAAAGACCTCGATCGGTTTCGTCTCCGTTCCAGAGACGCAGGGGCTTCCACACTCCGTCTTCATAGCTTCCCTGCTCGGCAGTCACAATCTGGCTGCGCATCCAGGGGAGCTTGCCGGGCAGATGGAAAGCTACGCTGGCATCGACGCCGGTGACCAGAAACTCGTTGGGCCCGAGTTGCGCAACCAGGGCGGTACCGTGCGCGTCCCTTGTGCCGGGGGCGCGGCGGCCGTCGGCCTGCGGAAATCCGAAGGAGACGGTGGCTTGCCACTGGCCGAAATCGAGCTCCTCGGTTGACTGCCCTGGTTCCTCCACGGCGGTCTTGAGTTTGCCTTCGAATTCCGCCTGGGCGATCTCGCGATCCATGGGACCGATCAGGGCGAAGTTGGAGCTGTGGCGTTTCCATGGCTGGTCGCCGAGGATGTTCCAGCCGGTCTGATCGACGCCGAACGGCGAGAAGCCGATGGCGCCATCGCCGAGCGCGTAGAAGAAGAACTTTCCAAAGCTGTCGTCGCGCCCGGTTTCGGGAATCCAGAGGGGGTTGTCGGGGCGATGATATGTCGCCATGGTTTCGCGGTAGAACTGCGAATCGGTGGTGTAGAGGTCGGGGCCGATGAGGTCGATGGAGGGAGCAGCCGCCTTCCAAAGCCAGAGCATTTTTTGCACCGCGCCGCCGCTCGGGTAGGCGATGCCGGGGGTGTCGAGTTGGCGCTCGGGCAATTCCGCGGCCGGGTAGTCGATCCAGACATTGATGTAATAGGGAATGTCGAACTCGCGCTTGCCGGCTGCCGCGATGGCATTGATGTAGCTGGCCTGCGCATAGGCCTGGAAGGTCTCATCGGCTTGCGCACCGAAGACCTGCGCCCAGGTTCCCGGCTGCTTGTGGGCGGCCGCCAGCAGGAGCGCCGGCACTCCGCCGGCAAACTCGCGGTTAGCCGTGGGTGAGTTATCGCGCACGCTGCCGATGTTGCCCGATTCGTTTTCGAGTTGAATCATGAGCACGGTATGCGCTTCGCCGTCGATCTGCTTGAGATGCCGCATGAGGGCGACAAAAGCGGCTTTGTCTGCCTCGAGCGTATTGGGCGAATGGGGCGACATCACATCGATGGGCTCGCCGTCGGGCCGAATGACGCGCGGAAAACGGGTGGAATCGTTCTTGACCCAGGCGGGAACGTAATGATTGTTGCCGTTCTTCCAGGTCCCGAACCAGAGCAGGATGAGGTGCAGGTTGTGGGCCCGCGCGCCCAGGACCAGCTGGTCGACATTGGTGTAGTCGAATTGGCCCTCGCGCGCCTCGAACTGCTCCCAGTAGACCGGCGCCTCGACGGTATTGGCATGCAGCGCGGCCATCGACTCCCAAACCTGCGGCAACTCACTTGGCCAGGCGCTGGAGTTATGAATCTGTCCGCCCAAGATGAGAAAAGGACGGCCATCGACGAGCAATGCGGAATGCCCATTGTTGTTCACGATCCGCGGGGCATCAGCGGCCCGGGCAGAGGAACAAGCGAAAACGACGAGCAGCAGCGAAAGCGAAAGAGCGAAGAAGGCGCGGCGTTTGCCAAGGCAGAATTCGATCATGGTGTTCACCCCAGGGCGATGTAAACGGATACATGCAACACTTTAGCAGCCCTTGGGCTTTGAAGTGGACGACTGGAAATCAGGGCGGCGCTTTAGCAGTGCGATGATTGATGTGCGTGGACGGATCAGGCGGGCACGTAGGTCAATCGGACCGCGTCCTCTCCGATGGCTTGATGCTTCACTAGGCGAAGCGGAGGCACGGGACCGGCGAAGTAGGGTTTACCGCCGCCGAGCACGTACGGACGAAGGTACAGGTGATACTCGTCAATGAGTCCCGCAGCGGACAGCACGTTCGCAAGCTCCGGGCCAGAGACGTCGATGTCTCCATCTCGTTCGGCCTTGAACTTTGCGGCAAAGTCGATCAAGTCGCCTTGCACAAGTGTGGCGTTAGGACCAACGGAGGTCAAAGTACGTGATGCAACCCACTTCGGCTTCGGACGCCAGGCATGGGCGAAATCATGCTCAATATCGTCCCAATCGGGCTTGTCCTCTTCCCAGTAACGCATGACCTCATACATTCGTCTGCCGTAGAGAACGCCGTCCAGGCCACGGACGTGCTCGGCGAAATGGCGGGAGAGGATGGGACCGGGTGGCGGGAGCTCTGCTGCTGCCTGTGACGATAGAACCCCGCCCGACTGTGGTCCGCCCGAAGGCCCTGCGATGTAGCCATCGAGAGATTGCATCATTCCGAAGATGAACCTGCCCATAACTCCTCCTGACATCTACTTGCATTATGCAAGTTGTTTGAAACATAACCCGGACTCCATGCATACTGCAAGTGGTAGATGACGGAATTCATGAAAAAATTCAGACCAGGAACGAAATGCGCTCGGACTGTCCTATCAATTTGACGCTGGAGATGCTCGGCGACCGTTGGAGCCTGATCGTCATTCGGGACATCATGTTCGGAAATCGCCGCCACTATGGAGAGCTGCTCAGGCTATCCGATGAAGGAATCGCGTCGAATATCCTGGCAAACAGGCTTGCCCGTTTAGTCCAGTCCGGTCTCCTCTCGCGCACCGACGACCCAACCCACAAACAGAAGGCGATTTACAGCCTCACGGAAGCGTCTATTCAGCTTGTCCCCTTGCTGGCCCACATGGGCGCGTGGGGATGCCGGTTCACTCCTGCGTCCAGGCAACTCTCGATCCGCGCCCAGCTTCTTGAAGAAGGCGGCAAGCGAATGTGGAAGGCATTCATGGCCGAGCTCAGAAGCATTCACATGGGAGCGCCCATGCCGCGCCGGTCGGTGCTCGCCGAGCTTCAGGCCGCTTTTGAGTCTGCAATGAGTCGCGAAGCCAATGTCCGAACAGGCAGTAAGACTCTATAGCATTGCATTGGGAATTGGCGAGGCGTTGGGTTGCACACGCCTGTCTGGATCGCGTTAGGTCCCTATCCGAACTGCCAAGGAATTCTGGCCCGACATCAACCACAGCCTTTTCCACGGTAGCGAGCCTGCCTACGACTCGCAACATTAGATTGGTTCGATTGCGAAGCCCGAGGCTACCGCATCGTGCGAGACGGCGCGCGCATCAATTGTTGAACGAAAACCGCAAGCCAAAGCCGGGACCTGTAAAAAAACGATCCAGATGAACTAATATCGCCTCATAGCCTTCTGCTCGTTGAAGACGAAATTGACATACAGAGTTTCCTGCGCCGGTCGCTTGAAGAAGGGGGGCACCAGGTAGACGCTGCGCCTGACGGCAAGACCGCCGAGCGTCTAGCAATTGACAGCACCTTCGACATGCTCATCGTCGATCTTGGGCTTCCTGATAAGCACGGAATTAGCTTAATCCTTCCTGGGAGATCCGGCCGATTATCGATAAGACTTCGGGGCGCTGGTACCTCGCCTTCAATCCAGCGCTCGAACAAACCCTGCACCCCGGCGGTGAAAGTGAGCTACGACTTTACACCAGCGATCAGCGGCGGCTTCGAATACTACGCGGATTACGGGCGCCCGGGCGCCTTCGACCGTTTGCACGAGCAGCAACAGCAGATCTTTGCCGTCACCGACCTGAATGTTTCTCCCAAGTGGGAGATCAATTTCGGCGCAGGCCTGGGCCCAACCGTGGCCACCGACCAGGGCCAGAAAGTCTGGTCACTTCCCGTTCGCTTCCACATGCGTCTAATCGAAGGAAACGTTCAACAGGGTGAATTTTCTCAAGAGAGAAGTCGCTCAGGTTCATTACCGCATTACGGCAACCGCGAAATTGCTGTGACGCCACAGACTGGCACCAGGAAGGGCGGATTCGTTGAGCGTTCATCTTGTCAATCCAAGCGACAATTCTTTTGGCACGGCGGTCATCACACCGCGATGGCTATTTGTGCTTGCGGCGGCCACGCCGCAGACAGCGGGAGATCCGGTTCTGGTCGATGAGTCGCTCGAACAGATTGTGCCGGAGAGCATTCAACCCGGCGATATTGTGGGCATCAGCGTGCACACCGGCAACGCTTTACGGGGCTATGCGGTGGGCAGGATGGCGCGCGGCCGGGGCGCATGGGTGGTGTACGGCGGAATTCATGCGACGCTGTTTCCCGAAGAGGCACTGGAACGCGGGGAAGCGCACGCGGTGGTGAAGGGAGACGGCGACCTTGCCTGGGGCAAGGTGGTGCAAGATTGCCTGGCGGGCAAGCCGGAAAGGATCTACGAAGGCGGGCGCATTGAGGGCGGGCAGTTTCTGGCGGCGCGCTGGGACCTGATGGCTCCTGAAAAGTATATGTGGGCCTCAGTGCAGACGATTCGCGGATGCCCGAAGCATTGCTCCTTTTGCAGTGTATGGCGGACGGATGGGCAAAAGCCGCGGCAGAGGAAGTTTCAAAGCGTAGTGGACGAGATTGTTGCGCTGCGGCGGCTTGGATTTCGCTATATTGCGCTGGCAGATGACAACTTCTATCCGGTGACATTGACCGATCTACGGCTGGCCAGGGAGCAAAAGAATATGGCCAAACTTGAGGAGCTGACCGCCATCCGCAGCGAACGTTTCCAACTGATGGAAGAGCTGGCCAAACTCCCCAAAGACATGGTGTTCTTTACCCAGATCACGATGGAAGCGGGCGAGGACGGCGAATATCTGGACGCGATGCGCAAGGCGAATATCAAGGGCGCGCTGGTGGGCGTTGAAGCGGTGACGCCGGAAGGGCTCAAGGCGGTCTTCAAAGACTGGAACTATTCCGGTGAGGCTCTGGCCAAACAACTGCAAACGTTTCGGCAGCATGGAGTTCATGTGCTTGGCTCGTTCATTTTTGGGCTGCCGACAGACCGGCCTGCGACCTTCGATGCGACGGTGGAAATGGCGCTGAAGGCCGGTGTGACTTTTGCGCAGTTCGTGATGATGACCCCGTTTCCGGGCACGGTGGATTTTGGGCGCTGGGAGAAGGAACAGGAACAGCATCCGACCCTGGTTGGCGATGTGCCGATTACGCGATATTGGATGATTCCCACGGAGGTTCGGCCCAAGATGTTTACGCCGCACCCGACGATGAGTTCGGATGAGATTCGGGAGCGCACGCAAAAAGTGTGGGACAAATTCTATCGCTGGGGCGCGATCTGGGAGCGGTCGGCCTGCACGCCGAATTTGCGATCGAGGATTGCGTTCATGTGCCTCTCGAAGCTCTACAGGCAGATGTACGCGGGCACGGGGATCTCGACCGACAGCGCGCGGCGGAAGAAGTCGAAGTCATGGGCGCGGTGGACGGCTCGCCAGTGCAAGAAGCTGTTCCGAGCGACGCCGATGCCGGAACTCGAGTCGCCCGTGTGGGAGATTGGGCTGAGCGGTGCCGGGCAAGCGGCGTTTGCGGGCGAGGGGCAGGGAATGCCGGGGCCGTTTGTCGTGTTTCCAGAGAAGTGAGCGGTCGAGATGCTGACTGCGTGGACCGGAGGCGCAGCTTTCAATGGATGATTGAGAGTTGTGCTCTCCCACCCTTGAGACAGAAAGAAGTTGCGGGGTGGGACACACGGCGGTCAGTCTCCAGCACCGTGATGCGGCGTATCCGAGACTATCCGATCCAATACGTCTCGGCAAGGCGCCGCCGCTAAATGAACAGATCGTCATGAATCGAAAGCGCCGAGAAGAGCTATTTTGGAGATAAAGGGAGCGGGATGTTGAAGATGGTTACGTATAGGAACGATGGCGTCGTTAGCACAAAGCGCCCGCTCTCCGCCAATAGAAGGCCGCGTCTCTCCCACCCCATCTGAATCCTTTAAAATAATCTTGAATATCCAGGAGCACGCGGATTCCCGCGGCGCAGCCGAGGAATACTCGGAGCAGGTACAAAGCTCCGCCCATCTCCACTGCGCCGCCACGAGTGCCAGGGCAGGATTATCCCTCAGGACCAGGCCAGCCGATCGCCACCGGAAATGTATCGCTTACTCCTGAGGTTGTCTTTCTGAATGGGCTGTTCCCGCGTTCTCTCTATCTCTCTCTTCGCTCTCACCTCCGCTGTCTATCTGCTGGCACAGAGCGCACCCGATTCATTCTCTTCTTCCCAGCCGCCCGGTGGGGCGCGCACCATCGTCCTCACCGTTCCCGACGGCACCCCACTGCAGATCGCCCTCGACAGCGAAGTTCGCGTGCGCAAGGTCGGCCAGCCTATCCACGGCCGTGTCATGCAGCCCGTCTACGTCTTCGACCATCTCGTCATCCCCACAGGCACGCAGGCGACCGGCCACATCGTCGCCATCGCTCCCGTTCCAGGCCGCACCCGCGCCCTCAGTGCCCTCAACGCCAACTTCACCCCGGCCCATAAGCTCAGCGTCAATTTCGACCAGCTCATCCTCCCCGGCGGCCGCAGCATCGAGCTGCACGCAACCGTGGTTCCTGGCTCCGGACAGGTCATCCAACTGGCCACCGCCGGCGAACACCAGAAGAAGCAGAACGCCGTCAAAGACGCCGCCGCGCGGAAGATGGAACAGGCGCGGGCGCAGTGGCGCGACGCCATGAAGCAGATCCAGTCGCCCGGCCGCATGCATGTCTTCGTGCGCTACGCCGTCGCCCAGCTCCCCGCGCACCCGCAGTACATCAATGCCGGAACCGTCTATTCCGCCGAACTCTCCCGGCCGCTCGACTTCGGCAGCGAATCCGTTTCCGTCGCACGCCTCTCCTCCATCGGCACCGAGCCCCCGCCCGGAAGCCTCGTCCACGCCATGCTGCTGACGCCTCTCGACTCGAAGCATACCCAGAAAGGCAGCGACGTCGATGCCGTGCTCTCCCAGCCGCTGTTCGATAAGGAACGGCTCATTCTCCCGGCCGGCACTCGGCTGCGCGGCTCCGTCCTTCAGGTGCGTCCCGCCCGCAGCCTCCACCGCAATGGGCAGCTGCGCATCGCCTTTCGCGAGGTCATTCTTCCCGACGGCGTCGTGCAGAGCGTCGACACCAGCCTGCAGGGCATCGAGTCCGACGCCGCCGGTAACGTGCAGCTCGACACCGAAGGCGGCGCCAAATCCACGCCCTCCAAGACGCGCTTTCTCACCACCGGCGCATCCGTGGGCCTGGCACTGATCGGCAGCGGCGGCAAGAACGACGTCGGAATCGCCAGTCCCGTAGCCGGAGGCGCAACCGGATACAAGCTTATCGGGCTCATCGTCGGCGCAATCTACCGCGACCACACGTACGGCATTCTCATGAGCGCCTATGGAGGCGGCAGCTCCATCTACCGGAACTTCCTCGCGCGCGGACGCGAGATCGTCTTCCCCAAGAACACCGCCATGGACATCGGCTTCGGCAACCGCACCACGCTGCCCATGCCCGCCGCCGATCCCGGGCCAGCACGATGAAAGCTCGCTCCACAACCTCCGCCATCGTCGCGATCATCACCTTCGCCGCACTCTCGGCGGCCGCGCAAAGCCTGCCGCCTAAACACAATCCCTCCGGCCCATACACTCTTGAGATCAGCACCGAAGAGGTCGTGCTGAACTGCACCGTCCTCGACAGCAAGGGCCATCTCGTCAACGGCCTCGACAAGAGCAACTTCAAGGTCACCGAAGACGGCATGCCGCAGACCATCATCTCCATTCAGCATCAGGACACCCCGGTCTCCATCGGCCTGCTCATCGATAACTCTGGATCCATGCGCTCCAAGCGCGCCGCCGTGGCCGCCGCTGCCCTCGACCTCGTCAAAGCTTCCAACCCCGGCGATGAGACCTTCGTCATCAACTTCTCCGATCAGGCTTACCTCGATCAGGACTTCACTTCCGATCTCGGCCGCCTGCAGAACGGCCTCGCGCACCTCAGCATCTCCGGCGGCACCGCCCTCTACGACACCATCGTCACTGCCGCCTCCAAAATGGAGCAAAGCGCGAAGCGTCCCCGCAGGGTCCTCATCGTCATCACCGACGGGGAGGACAACGCATCGCAGCTCTCCCTCGACCAGGCGATCCACCGCGTTCAGGACATGCAGGGGCCCATCATTTACACCATCGGCCTGCTCTTCTCCGGCGACAGCAGCGGCGGCGACAAGCGCCGGGCCCGCCACGCCCTCGAAACCCTCGCCACCCAGACCGGAGGCATCGCCTTCTTCCCCGCCTCGCTCCAGGATGTCGACGCGGTTGCCGCCGAAGTCGCCAGCGATATACGCAATCAGTACATCCTCGCCTACCACTCCGCGCGAGCCTCCACCGCCGGCTATCACTCGGTCAAGGTGCAAGCGCGAGCATCAGGGCGCGGCAAGCTCACCGTCCACACGCGAACCGGCTACTACTCTGAGCAATCTCCAATCGCCCGCTCAATGAGGGACGAGAGATGACCGATGGGAATTTCGAGTTCTGTCTGGTTGGCGAATGGTTGGCAACTCTTACCCTAGGTGACTTGGATCACTCCAGCCTCACATCAACCCAAGGGCCGGTCGGCGGAGGTGTGTAATTGAGTAGATCCGCCCAGATTCCGCAGCCGTCTCTGGTTGCTTGCGGAAAACCGGCGCAATGCCGATGTTCCGGGAGTAATCGGCCTTGGTGAGTTTGTCCGCGAATTGATGCTCATCCTCTTTGTGAAGCCAGATGAACTGCGAATCCTGTAGCGCAACAAGCCCCGGCGAGGCCCGATTAGACCAACCGAGAGCCGGTGACGCAAACTCCTTCGGTTTCTGTTGATTCCGGATTCGCGAAGTACCGGCGCTGGAGGCGCAGCGAGAAATTGACAAGAGCAATCATCACTGGCACTTCCACCAGAGGACCGATGACAGCTGCGAACGCAGCGCCGGAGTTAATTCCGAACACCGAAACCGCAACAGCGATGGCCAGCTCGAAGTTGTTGGAGGCGGCTGTGAATGCGAGCGTTGTCGTCTTCGAGTAATCGGCGCCAAGCTTACGGCCCATGTAAAACGACACCAGGAACATCACCACGAAGTAGATCAAGAGCGGTACTGCGATCCGCAGAACGTCCAGAGGCAGACGCACGATGTAACTGCCCTTGAGAGAAAACATCACCACGATGGTGAACAGCAAGGCGACCAGCGTCAGCGGGGCGACTCGGGGCACGAAGTTCCGGTCGTACCACTCGCGGCCTTTGGCACGAACCAGCAGCGTGCGCGTCAGGAACCCGGCGATAAATGGGATACCCAGGTAGATGAAGACGCTTTTCGCGATCTCGCCGATGGAGATGTTGACCACAGCTCCGTGCAGGCCGAACCAGCCCGGCAGCACGGTGATGAATACCCAGGAATATATTGAGTAAAAGAAGACCTGGAACAACGAGTTGAACGCTACCAGCCCGGCCGCGAATTGTGTGTCGCCCTTCGCCAGTTCGTTCCACACGATCACCATGGCGATGCACCGCGCAAGCCCGATCATGATAAGACCAGCCATGTACTCGGGATATCCGCGCAGGAATACGATGGCTAGCACGAACATCAGAACTGGTCCGATCAGCCAGTTCTGGATGAGCGAGAGGCCCAGAACCCGCTTATTGCGGAACACCTCGTGGAGTTCTTCATAGCGGACTCGTGTGAACGGCGGGTACATCATCAGGATCAGCCCCGCCGCGATCGGCACGGATGTTGTGCCGATGCTGAATCGGTTCAGGAACGGCACAACTCCGGGGGCAAGCCAGCCCAGGGCCACGCCGAACACCATCGCAGCGAAAATCCATCCCGTCAGATAGCGATCCAGAAATGACAACCGACTCTTTTTCACCATTGCCTCCTACGACCGGCCTATCTGATCGATTTCCCGCTTGATGGCCATGTCCTCAAGCGTCGCCAGGGGCAACGAGAGAAACAGCCCGATCCGGCGATCAAGCACGGTGAAGGCATCACGGAACGCACGGGCGATTTCCTCTGGAGTCCCCTCGACTGACGCCGGATCAGCAATACCCCAGTGTGCCGTCATCGGCTGCCCCGGCCAGTACGGACACTGTTCCTTTGCGGCGTTGTCGCACACGGTAAAAACGAAGTCGAGCTTGGGCGCTTCCTGACCCGAGAACTCGTCCCATGACTTGCTGCGCAGGCCCGCCGTAGGGAGCCCGGCCGATTCGATCTGCTGAAGTGCTTCTGGCCGCGGTTGCCCGGTCGGATGACTGCCTGCGCTATAGGCCGTGAACCTGCCCTTACCTTTGTGGTCCAGGATCGCCTCGGCCATGATCGAGCGCGCAGAGTTGCCGGTACAGAGGAACAGAACGTTGTAATGATCCGCCATGACTCTTATTCCTTTGCTCCTGCGAGAGCAGGCGTGCAGCAACCGGGCTGGCAGCAGACGGCTTTGGGTTTGTTGGCCCGGATGAATGCGCTGAAGAATTTCTCGTTTACCTGGGGAGCGATTGTATCCACGTCAACGCCGGCCTCAGTGAGGAACTGTCTGGCATCCTCGACGTTGTAAACGCGCGTCGGCTCGACCGCAGCATCTTCGAATCCAGCGCCTTTCAGCTTGGCGATGTACTCGCTCTCTTCGAGCGCGCCGGCGATACAGCCAACCCATAGCAACATGCTTTTGCGTACAGCTTCGGGAACGCTGCCGCGCACGACCACATCGGAGACGGCGAACCGTCCGCCAGGCTTCAGCACACGGAAGGCTTCCCGGAGAACGCGATCTTTGTCGGCTGAGAGATTGATGACGCAGTTCGAGATGATGACATCGACAGATTTGTCAGGCAGAGGGATGTTCTCGATTTCACCTTTCAGGAACTCGACATTCGTGACGCCCGCCTGCCTTTGGTTTTCATGCGCGAGCGCCAGCATGTCGTCCGTCATGTCCAGACCGTATGCCTTGCCTGTTGGGCCAACGCGCTTTGCCGAGAGCAAAACGTCGATGCCGCCACCGGAGCCAAGATCAAGAACGGTTTCTCCGGGCCGAAGATCGATCAGCGCGGTCGGGTTACCGCACCCGAGGGATGCCTTGACCGCTTTCTCCGGAATGATCCCCGTCTGATCGGCACTGTACAGGTTTGTGGTGATCGGATCGCAACACCTAAGGCCAGAGTCGCAACATGCCTGCACACTGCCCGATTGCGCCACAGCGCGCGCGGCGCTTCCGTACTTTTCCTTCACCTGTTCCTGAACGCTGGCCGCAGATTCCATGATTGCCTCTCATTGCATACGTTAAGGCAAATGTATTCTCCTCTAGACGAATCTGTCAAGGCGTATATAATTGCTGTGTGAGTCTTTCCCCGAAGAACTACGACATGGCTCTCCTGTTTGCCGCCCTCGCCGATCGCACCCGGCTCAGGCTGTTGAACCTGATGGACGGCAAGGAAGTGTGCGTCTGTTATTTCGTGGAGATCCTTGGGCAGAGCCAGCCCAAGATTTCACGCCATCTTGCCTACCTGCGGCGCGCCGGCATTGTCGCCGCCCGCCGAGAAGGAAAATGGATGCATTACAGAATTGTCGTGCCGAAGCACGCTGGCGCGGCACGGATCCTGAGCGAAGCGCTCTCCGTGCTCAGTGATGACAAGGCGATGCAAGCCGACGTAATGAGATTGAACAAGGCGTGCTGCGCCCCGCAGAAGCTATCCGCACTGGAGGGGGCCCCGCTCCCCATTCCTGTCGAAGCCGTGAGTTCTTGCGCCTGCTGAGAGTTAGTTACGCGCAACTCTCAGGATCACTCCCCCTAAACGCCGATTGGACAGGAAATCGTTCGGCGCCTGCTCGGACCCAGAATTCCAGACGCTGGCCGTCGCGTTCCTTGGCGTCTGGCCAAAGGCCAGTTGCACGCTTTCCAGTAGTAATCTCTCAGCGCGCTGCCTCGCTTTCACGCTTTCTGCGCTGATAGGCTGCGACCTTGAGCTTGTTGCCGCAGATATTCATGCTGCACCAGCGGCGTGACCCTTTCTTGCTGGTATCGAAGAAATGAACAACGCATGCCTCGCATTGGCGCAGTCGATGCGTCTCCGGCTCGCTCAGCAGGTCCGCCGCTGCGTTCAGGAACGGCGTCCACAGGTCCGCAAGCTGCTGCAGATCAAAGTGCGGCTCGCGACCGATTCGCTTGTCCCTCTTGCGGAGCACCGTGATTGGCGGATGTCGTATCAAGCCCGCATTCAACTCACGAATAAATTCGTCCGAAGGGGCCGAGCCGCCTTCCACGCGCAGTACTGCGTCTCGCAGCCGCTCCCGAAACCCAAGCAGATCCCGGAGAAACGCCGCTGCTTCTGGTGCGTGCCGCCAACTCCGCAGCAGGCGCTTTGCGCGTGTGGATCTCACCATCCCCGAAGCAATGAGCCAGCGTTCCAGCGCATGGAAGTCCGGAAGCAACTCCGTCGGCCCCTGCGCGAGCACCGGCCGCGTATTCAAAAAGTCGAGAATCGGCCTGTTGGCAACGAATAGAAAGCCATCCACCCACTCGCCGGGCTCTTGAAGGACAGTGCTCATGCAACCCCCCTTCAACAATACTTCATGAAATCATAACACCGCTTTTGACATTTTTGATGGTGTTTACTATTCTCCCCTCAGCGGCGCTTAATCGGCGCGAGATTCGCCTTAAAGGGAGAGAGTATGGCAGCCTATCAGTACGCCACCGTTCGCGGCCTCAAGATGTTCTACCGTGAGGCTGGATCCAGGAATCTTCCCACCATCGTGCTTCTGCACGGCTTCCCCAGCTCGTCGCATATGTTCCGCGACCTGATTCCGCAACTCGCGGAAAAGTTCCACATCATCGCTCCGGATTACTTCGGTTTCGGCTACAGCGACGCACCGGCCGTGAATGACTTTGAGTACACCTTCGACAACCTTGCGGCCTGCGTCGAGGAGCTACTGTTCGGCGCTTTGGGGTTGAAGAAGTTCAGCATCTACGTGCAGGACTACGGAGCGCCCATCGGCTATCGCATTGCCTTCAGGCATCAGGATGCGATTGAAGGCATCATCGTGCAGAACGGGAATGCTTACGCGGAAGGGATTGGCGCGGCCTTCGATCCGATGAAGCCGTTCTGGGCCAACCGCACTGCGGAGACCGAGCAGCCGGTGCGCGCTTTGTTGACGCTGCAGACGACCATCTTCCAGTACACGCACGGCGTGAAGGACGTCAGCCGCATCAGCCCGGACGCGTACACCATCGACCAGCACTTTCTTGACCGCCCAGGCAACGATGCCATCCAGTTGAACCTGCTCCATAACTACCAGGCCAACCTGAGTCACTACGACGAGTGGCATTCCTTCTTCCGGAGCAAACAGCCGAAGACTCTCATCGTCTGGGGAAAGAACGATCCGTTTTTCACGGTCGAGGGTGCACAGGCGTATCTGCGCGACATTCCGAAGGCGGAACTGAACCTGCTTGACACCGGCCACTTCGCCCTTGAGGACCACGGCGACGTCATCGCGAAGAAGATTGTGAGCTTCTTCGGCTGAGCCTCTCGGCCGCTCGATCGCCGCCGATGCAGCCCCGCAGTCCTTCAACTGAGAGAGCCGAAGAGAAGACGAGAGGAGAACGATCGTGTCAGCATTCCACAACGCTAGCGTTGTCGTGATTCACGGCGCTTGGGCCGACGGGTCAAGCTGGGAGCTGGTTATTCGCAGGCTGCAGAACGAGGGATTGCATGTCGTGGCCGCGCCGATTCCCCTCACATCGCTCAGCGACGATGCCGCGGCGCTGCGGCGGACCATCGCCCGCACCCAAGGTCCTGTAATCGTCGCCGGCCATGCCTATGCAGGCGCCGTGGCCGGAACTGCGCATGAGGAGCGCGTGCAGGCGCTTGTCTATATCGCGGCCCTGGCTCCGGATGAGGGCGAGACAGTCGCGCAGGTCTTTTACCGGGATGAGGCGCACCCCAAGTCCCCGAAGCTTGGACCCGATCCGGATGGATTCATCTGGATGCCCGATGAGAGTTTTGCCGCGGCTTTCGCGCAGAACGCGACGCCGGAGCAGATCGCTCTCTGCCGCGTCGTCCAGCGTCCGATCTCGGTGAAATGCATTCAGGAGCCGGCGCCTGCCCCAGCGTGGAAGAGTAAACCAACCTGGTATTTGCTCGCGGAACAGGACCGGATGATCAACCCCAAGACGCAGCGCTTCATGGCCGAGCGCATGAACGCCACGATCCGCTCCTATGCTGTCGACCATACCCCGCTTCTTACGGCGCCGGACGAGGCGGCGGGAATCATCCTCGAAGCGGCCAAGGCGGCATTGGCCTGAAAGGGCGAGCCGTCCCGCACCCGGCCAACTGGGCAGGCCTAGCAGCGATCCAACACTCATTTTCCATCGCAGGAGGAAGAACAATGAAGAACTCTGTAGCGATTGTCACTGGCGCCAGCCAGGGTATCGGCCGCTCCACGGCAATCCGGCTTGCCAAAGATTTTGCCGCGGTGGTTCTCGTTGCCAGAAACGCGGACGCACTGGTGGAGGTGTCGAATGTAGTGCGCCAAGCAGGCGCCGAGCCATTGGCCATTGCGCTGGATCTGTGCCGGGTAGAATCGCCCGAAGTGGTGATCAAAACCACGCTCGATGCTCACGGCCGCCTCGACGCGCTTCTCAACATTGCAGGCACGTTGGCGGGGCATGTCCCAACATCGCGTGTTTGCTCAGCAAGAACATCATTCATACCGCCCAGGTTGCGCATTACGTGCGCAACAGCGAGGAATTCGGCATCGCAATCAACGGATTCACATGAAAACGGCTTGCCTGTCGCAGGTGCGGAGACCTCGACGCTCCCTAACACAAATCGGTTCACGGGTTGAATAACGGGTTGAGCCCGCCCGATGCCAGGTCCAATCTCGATATTAACTCTTTTATAATGCACGACTGGATTCGAACCAGCGACCTCTTCCGGTGTCAAGGGGTATATGTTAACTTGTTTCAATAACTTACAAGGATTCGATGGGATGTGCGGAGCCTGCTAAGTGCTTGATAATACATGGGGGCCAATTCGTTTACGGGTTGGACAACGGGTTGGACCAAATTGCGCCTCAGCGAACAAAGCACATGCAGCAAACTCGCAAAATTCTGTGGGCAAAACTGACCGTTCGCCAATTATCCCGCGAGGATCGAATGGCAATAGATGCCTTATATTCTAGGCAAAACGCTTGAAAATAGCATGAATGACTAATATATTAGGTGCATGTTGGACCTGCTTTCCATAGGGCAGCAGATAGCTGAGCGCCGAAAGAATCTCAAGCTTAGCCAGATGGCGCTTGCGCGTAGAGCGGGCATCAGCCGGGCTACGCTTGAGGCGCTTGAGAACGGGCGCGCCGGTGAAATGGGCTTCTCCAAAATAACCAAACTGCTCGCTGCCGTCGGGCTTGAGCTGAAGCTGCAAGTGGTGGGATCGCACCGTCTCACCCTGGACGAACTCCTGAGCGAGGATCGCGATGATCAAAGTATGGGCCGACGCCGCTGAAACGGGACTGTTCGATCGCCACGGCGACCGCGGCAGCACTTTCGTTTACCTGCCGGGGACTCCGCCCGCCCGCGCGGTCTCGGTGACCATGCCGGTAAGGCTCGAGTCGTGGAGCGTTTCATTCGGCCTGCTTCCGATTTTTGAGATGAACCTGCCCGAGGGTGCCTTACGCGAACGGCTCCGCCTTGCATTTGCGAAAGCCACCGGCAGTTTCGATGAATTCGACCTGCTATCGATCGTCGGTCGCTCGCAGGTCGGACGCATCCGCTACACGGACGACAAGGAGCAACTGAACGAGGATGTACCCCTCCAATCGGTGGACGAGATTCTCGAACGCGGCCGCGGTGCTGACTTGTTCCGTTACCTGCTTGAGAAATTCGCGTCCTTTTCTGGGATCAGCGGCGTGCAGCCCAAGATTCTCGTGCGCGACGAACAGGCCTTCGAAGAGATGGAGCATACGGGACATCGTCTGTCGCAAAGCTACAGGGGTGCGACCCATATCGTGAAGTTCTGGGAACCCAACGAGTATCCCCAACTCGCAGCCAACGAGTATTTCTGCCTTGGAGCCGCGCGCAAATGCGGACTCGACGTGCCGCCGTACCGGCTGGCCGAGGACGGCATGGCTCTGGTGATCAACCGCTTCGATCTGCGCATGGACGGAACCTACCGCGGATTTGAGGATTTTTGCGTGCTCAATGGCCGTAGAACGGATGAAAAATACCGAGGCAACTACGAGACCTCCGTCATGAAACGATTCGGCCAGTTCTCAAATTCGACGCATGTCCACGAGGACATGGAAAAGCTGTTCACCCTGATTGCTCTAAATTGCGCGCTTCGCAATGGCGACGCCCACCTCAAGAACTTCGGGATTGTCTATGACGATGTTCAGGGGGAGGCACAGATCGCCCCCGTCTACGATCTTGTCACCACCTCCGTCTATCTGCCGGAGGACAGCATGGCGCTTACGCTCAACGGCACAACGAAATGGGCGAGCGCGAAGGAATTGCAGCGCCTGGGCGAGACGCGCCTGGGAGCCTCTCCTACCCGTGTCCGGGAAATCCTCGGACGCATCGACGCGGCAATTGCGGCCACCTCCACGGAACTGCGCGCCCACATAAAGGAGCACACGGAATTCGAAGACATTGGCAACCGCATGCTCCAGCAATGGGACCAAGGTGTCGCGCATTCGCTTAAAGTCGCATGAACAAGCATTGATCAAGGCATGTGATCGAAACCTGCAGCCAAATTTGCCGACTGCGGGAGTGGGTTGTCAACTCTTGGATTCAACGGAATGCGAGTAGACCGCCGCAAGTCGTAGCCCCACCCTGGCACCCTCCGCGGTGCCAAGAGTCAAATACGGTTCGGCGATGAGGGCTAGACCAATTCGAGCCAAGTGGCGCGCATAATTTGGATTCTCCGCAACTGCGCCGCTCTGCAAGATGTCGATTGCAAGCTCTGATCCCGACCTTGTTTTCTCCAATAAGCAGGTATTCTCAATATCTGCGACGCACTGCATCATAAATATGAAAAGCCACAATTCGCTACTCACTAACCACTAACCCAACTTCCGCGGCAGACGAGATGCGCGAATTATTTTGAGCGGGAATTGAGCGCGATGTGGGGGAGGGCGGCCCGGAAGTCGTTTGTATTCGAAAGCGTCATTTGCTGTCCGAGAGCTTGTCGATGTGAAGTTGCGTGTAGTGAAGACCACCCCCTTGCAAAACCGTTCCGGGTTAGTAGGATGGCGGTGTGTACTTACGACGCTGCTGCCGATGCAAGGATGGAAAGCGGCATGCCTATTGGGAATTGGTGGAGTCGTATCGAACCGCACGGGGTCCGCGTCAGCGGGTAGTTGCCTATCTGGGGGAGTTAGATGAGCAAGGCCGGTTAGGTGTCGAGCGGGCAGCGCAGCTGTTTGACCAGGCGCCGGATGCGGAATGGGTGGAGGTGGACCTGCGCGGGGTGCGTGTGGAAAGCAGTCATCCGTTCGGGGGCAGCTGGTTGGGGTTGATGCTGCTTCGAGAGTTAGGGTTGAGCGAGTTGCTGGAGACGCTGTTACCGTGCGGACGGGAAGAGGTCCCGTGGAGCGTGATGACAGTGGTGCTGATACTGGGCAGATTGCTCGATCCCAGCAGTGAGTTACACCTGGCCGAGCTACTCGGGGTACCGGCCGCGAAGGTCAACGACGACCGCCTGTACCGTACCTTGGATCGGTTATTACCGCACCAGTCAGCCCTGGAGAAGCACCTTAAGCAACGCTTGGGAGAGTTATTCGATCTGGACTATGACTTATTGCTCTATGACGTGACCAGCACTTACTTTGAAGGCGCGGCCGCAGCCAACCCGCAGGTTCAGCGCGGCTACTCGCGGGATCACCGTCCGGACTGGAAGCAGGTCAACATCGCGATGGTGGACAGCCGCAGTGGTCTGCCTCTTGGTCCTTTCAACTGGTGGCATTGACCGAGAAGGCTTCTGTGTTGAACCGTGGGCCTGCCCATTGGCGCATGTGCTCGAACTCCTCACGCTTGGGGTCGAGAAGAACTTCAAGCAGATCGGCGTAGCCGGCACTACCGCCGCAATCTTCGGGCGGACAATCCCGTGCACCATCGACTAGCGCGGATACTGGGCGCCTGGCTCTGCCGGAACACGGTTTCCAAACGGACGTCGTGCGGCCAATAATCGCCGAAGTCGTAAACATACAGGATCTCCGCCCCGGGTGAGGCAACACCGCAGCAAGGTGGTCGATTACGATGGCGAGGAAGAACGTAGCGATGGCGCTCGTCCCGACCATCCACCGGCTGTTTATTGCGTGCCGCAGCGGAGAAATTGTCGTGCTGGATTCGCGGACTGGAAAGGAGCTTTAGACGCTGAAGATCGGCATAGACCACACCTCGTCGCTCATAACTGCCCCTGCCGCCTTCAGGTCGGCGGCGAACGAGGCGAGCGACGCGCGCTGCGGATGAATGTAATTCGAAGAGAAGCGCGAGGCGCTACACAGAGGGCGTGCAATTCCGATTGTAGGGGTTGGTAGCGCTGCGATTGTTTTTTCCGCGGGCGAAGATTTAAGGCTCGCCTCAGGTTGCGCTGTGTATGCTTGCTCTGCACCAAGATCAAGGTCCTCATGCGTGGCGAAGCTGCCGTAATGCTAGTACGTCGCAGGGCCAACTGCCGGAGGTTTCCAAATGACACGCGGACGAATCGCGTTTACGATGCTGGCTGTTCTGACTGTACTGGCGGGCGTGGCCCGTGCGCAGGAGAGCGGCCCGTACGAGGTCCTCAAGATTCAGCTTGTCGGGGGCGAGGGCGGCTTCGACTATGTAACCGCCGATCCTGACGGCCGTTCTCTGTTCGTGGCGCGCTCCGGCCCCGCCGGCCACATCGGCGTCTTCAACCTCGACACACTGACGCAGATCGGCGACATTCCTGGCACCAGCGGCCACGGCGGCGCGGTCGACACTGCGACAGGACACGGATTTGCCACCTCCAAGCCGGTGACCATGTTCGACGCAAAGACCTTCGCAGTGATCAAGAAGATTGATGTGGAGGGCAATCCCGATGGTTATCTGAATGATCCCTACAACCACCGTTTCTACATCCTCAGCCATTCCGAGCCGAACATTACTGTGCTCGATGACAAGGACGGCTCGATCCTGGGCACCATCGATATTGGCGGCGCGCCCGAGGAAGCCGCGACCGATGGCCACGGAAAGATCTACGTCGACATTGAAAACAAGTCGGCCATCGCCGTTATCGATGCCGACACCATGAAGATGGTCGGCCGCTACGATGTTTCGAGCCACGGCAGCGGCTGCGCCGGCCTTGCCCTCGACGCCAAGAATGGCATCCTCTTTGCAGCCTGCCGCGAGAAGAGCAACATGATCATTCTTTCCGCCGCAGACGGGCACATTCTCGCCGACCTGCCCACCGGCGTGGGTTGCGATGGCGTGGTCTTCAACCCCGCAACCATGGAGGCCTTCAGTTCGCAGGGCGATGGCACCATCACCGTGGTAAAGGAGAACTCGCCCACCGATTTCGCCGTGGAGCAGACGATTCCGACGCCGGCCCGGGCCAAGACGATCACGCTGGACGGAAAAACCGGTCATCTCTTCCTGATCACGGCCGAGTACGGACCGGTTCCCGCGCAACCGGCCACGGCGGCGCCGCCGCCGGGCGGTTCGATGCAGGCAGGCCGTCCCCCGTGGATGCGCGGCCCTCGACCGCCGATGATTCCGGGCTCGTTCCAGATACTCGAGGTGGGTAAGGAGTAGACGACCTGCATCGATAAGAACGAGCGTTTGGCGAAGAGCTACTGTGCCTCGCAATCGACGCAACAGGTCCTCGGCCCGGTTGCAGATATCCTTCCGTATCCACGCCCAGCGTGTCGCTCGGCGTTAAGTGAGGCTTAAGGTTCAAGGACTAGTCTTGTGATGTTTAGCAGCCGATAAGCCCGCGCTTGCCGACAGGATGGCTGCAAGCCACAAAGGAGAAGAAACGTGCGAAGTTTCCGAGTTTTTCTAATGCAATTCTGTTTCATGTTGTTTGCGGGATTGCTGTCTGCCTCGGCTCAAACCAAGTGGCAGGTGCTGAAGACCTTTCCTGTCGGCGGGGAGGGCGGTTGGGATTATGTGACTGTGGATGCGCCGGCTCATCGCTTTTTCGTCACACGCGCTACACATACGATCGCCGTCGACGAGAGAACGGGTAAGGTGCTGGGCGATATTCCCGGGCAAGTGCGGTCGCATGGTGTGGCGCTGGCGCCTGAGCTGGGGCGCGGCTTTATTACCGATGGCGGCGGCAGCGGTGGCATTCTCGTCTTCAATTTGAAGACATATGCAGTCCTGGGGAGGCTGCAAGCCATACCGGATGCGGACGGGATCATCTATGACGCGAGTCAGAGGAAGGTGGTTGCGGTCTCCGGCGACGGATCGGCGTTGCTGACCGTCAGTCCGGATGTGAACCCAAAGAGCGGCAAGCTCGATCCGCAAATCCCGCTTGGCGGCAAACCCGAGTTCCTGGCCGCCGACGGCGCGGGCAAGGTGTACGTCAACCTGGTCGAGGATAACGTAGTCGCAGTCGTCGATCTGCACTCGCGTAAGGTAGTGGCGCGTTGGCCGGTGGCCCCTGGAGGTCGTCCGGTCGGCATGGCGATCGATCCTGCCGCGCACCTTCTCTTCATTGGCTGCCGTGATCCGCACATGATGATCGTAATGAGCACTGAGACCGGCAAAGTGGTCGCCGCACTGCCCATCGGGCCCGGCGTCGACGCCACCCGTTACGACGCGGGTCAGGTCTTCGCGAGCACCGGCGGGGATGGCTTCTTGACCGTCATCGGCAAGCAGGATGGCAAGTGGGCGGTGGAGCAGACGCTGAAGACGCTGCCCGGAGCACGGACCATGGGCCTGGACCGGACGACCAGGCACATCTTTCTTCCCACTGCCGATTTGGAACCGGCGACTACAGGTCGGCCACGCCCCAAACCCGGAACCTTCAAGATCGTGGTGGTGGGCGGGGAATAGAGCAGTGCGTTCGCAGGTCCTTTGCGGAGCGGGCGGACCACGCTTAATTCTGAATCCACTAATTTTGTGCTATCCGTTCGTGTGCGCCGCAGCGCAATGCGGCGTCCACTGAACGGCGATTGAAACTGAACGGCGATTGAGGATGATGGCGGTTTCATTGAACATGCAAGGCAAGTTGCTCCTGGCGATGGCGGCCGCGGTTTTGTTCGCAGCCCCTTTCGCGTTCGGTCAGGCGCAGGGGTCCACGGCTCAGGAAGGCCAGCCCGTGGTGATCACGCTGGATGAGGCGATTCAGCGCGCTCAGGCCAGCGACCCGGCCTTTGCTGCTGCCCAGGCGGCCCGCAAATCCGCTGCGCTTGACCGCTCCATTGCTGTCGCGGGACTTCTGCCCACTGCACGCCTGTACAGCGGGGATATTTACACCCAACCCAACGGGATCTACACCCAGGGCGATGCAGGCCAGCCTTCGGCGCCGTTGCCCAGATTCGTCGCGAATGACTCAAGGCCGTGGGAGTACATGGCACAGGGTGTTGTGGACGAAACCCTCAGCCTGGCAGGGACTGCGGCCGTGCGCCGGGCTGACGCGGCAGCGGCGCAGGCGGCTGCCGAGCAGGAGATTGCGCGCCGCGGCCTGGTGGCGGGAGTGACGGCGATGTTCTACACCGAGCTTGCCGCCGATGCCAGGGTTTCAGTGGACCAGCAGGCTTTGGCTGAATCCGCCGACTTTACCAAGATCGCGCAGGAGCGCGAGCAGGCACGTGAAGCCGCGCGCGCCGATGTGGTGAAAGCGCAACTTGAAGAGCAAACCCGCAGACGTGAATTCGAGGATGCGCAGCTTGAGGCACAGAAGGCGCAGCTGGAACTGGGCGTGCTCCTGTTTCCCGATCCGAGCACGCCGTATACGCTGAGCGCGCCGCAATCCCCGCCGCCGCTCGCTTCGCGCGAAGATATCGATGCCGCCGCGGCCAAAAACAACCCCGAACTGAAGAGCGCGCTGGCTGCTCTTCGCACCAGCCAGGCCGACGTGCTGGCTGCGCGGGCCGCTTACCTGCCGGATGCGCGGTTCAACGTCACCTATGGGATTGACGCCAACCAATTTGCCGTGAATGGTCCCCTAAATCCCGACGGCACCCAGGCGCGTAATCTCGGCTACTCCACCACCGTGACAGTGAACGTTCCCGTCTGGGACTGGCTGGCCACCGAGCACAAGGTGAAACAGAGCGAGATACGGCGTCAGGTTGCAAAGGTTGCGCTTACCAATACGCAGCGGCAATTGATTGCGAGACTCGACGAGGCCTACTCCGAAGCTGCAACCGCGCGCGATCAGTTTGCGTCGTTGGAGCAGAGCGTGACGACGGCTGCCGAGAGCCTGCGCCTGACCAGGGCCGCATACCAAGGTGGCGAGGGTACAGTGCTTGAAGTGGTGGATGCGCAGAACTCGTATGTCATTGCGCAAATTGCGCGGGAAGACGGACGCGTGCGTTATGAAACAGCGCTCGCTAACCTGCAGACTTTAACCGGAACGATGTGAACGATGACCTTGCGCGAAAATTCATTCAACTCGTCTGAGAAGCGTGTGGTCGCTGCGGCGGCCGGCGCCCAAGGATTTGCGTTTGCTTTTTGCGGGCGTCGGCATCACTCTCGCCCTCCTCACCGGCTGCAAGAAAGAAGCTCCTCCAGCGACCCAGGTCGCGGTTCAGGCCGAGCGTCCAGAGTCGGCCACCATCTCGGAACACATCACCGCCTCCGCGGTGCTGGCGCCCATTGCGGAAGCCGCCATCGCACCGCGGATCAGCGCGCCGGTGAAGAAGTTTTACGTTCAGAGAGGCCAGCGCGTGAAGGCCGGCGAGCTGTTGGCCACACTCGACAACAGCGACCTGAAGGCCGCGGCTCTCGACAGCCAGGGCTCGTATGAAGCTGCGCAGGCCACTTACTCAACCGCCGTGAAGGCGCAAATTCCTGAAGACACGCTGAAGGCAGAGTCCGATCTCGCGCAGGCCAAAGCCAATCTCGATTTGAACGAGAGCATTGTGAACAGCCGCGAGCGGCTGTTTGCGGAGGGCGCGATTCCGGGGCGCGATCTGGATACGGCCAAAGCAGCGCTGGTGCAGGAGCAGGCTGTGTATGATGCTGCCGAAAAGCATCTCGAAGCTCTCAAGAACGTCACGCGGGCCGCGGCCATCCAGTCTGCGCAGGGCCAGCTCACTTCCGCCAAGGGCAGGTACGAAGGCGCGGAGGCGCAAGTCGGCTACTCTGAAATTCGCAGCCCAATTGATGGTGTGGTGACGGAGCGTCCCCTCTACGCCGGTGAGACCGCCCCTGCCGGTACGCCGCTCATCACCGTGATGGAGACCCACACGTTGCTGGCCAAGCTGCACATTGCCGAGAGCCAGGCGCAGCAATTGCACCTGGGCGGTGATGCGGAAATCACCGTTCCCGGTGTGGATGCGCCCGTCCCGGCCAAGGTCTCTATGATCAGCCCGGCGCTCGATCCAGGCAGCGCCACGGTAGAAATCTGGCTCACCGTCGACAACAAGGCGGGCGCACTCAAGGTGGGGACACCGGTCAAGTGTTCCATGGTGGGCAAGACGGTGACGAACGCCCTGACAATTCCACTCTCGGCGGTTCTGACAGCGGAGGACGGCAGCAAGTCCGTCATGGTGGTGGGCACCGACGGCACAGCACAGCCGAAAAAGATCACGCTCGGCATCTCGGACGGAGAAGACGTGCAGGTGCTGAGCGGCCTTGCGCTGTCTGACGAGGTCATCACCGTCGGATCGTATGGGCTCGATCCCGGTACACCCGTCAAAGTCGGACCACCGGAAGACGATAGCAAGAGCGGTGGAGACAACTGATGGCCAGCAGAGCTCCTGAGGTGCGGCATGCGGCCGGAGAAGCCGGCGAGCACAAACCGTTCTGGCTGGCGCGCTCGACGCGCAGCATTTTTTTCTTCGCCGTCATGCTCACGGTGGCGGGTATTTTTCTCGCCTTCAAGGTTCCGGTCAGCGTTTTTCCTGAGACAAACTTTCCCCGCGTGATCATCGGCATCGACAACGGGGTGATGCCCGTCGAGCAGATGGAAGTCACGATCACGCAACCAATCGAAAATGCGGTCAACTCGGTTCCGGGACTTGAGACCGTCCGCTCCACCACCAGCCGCGGCACGGCAGAGGTGAGCCTCTTTTTCGACTGGAACGTGAATATGGTGACGACGCTGCAGCTGGTTGATGCGGCGCTGGCCACTGTGCAGCAGAACCTGCCGTCGACGGTGCACATCAGCACCAACCGGCTTACCTTCGCCACGTTCCCCATTCTTGGCTACAGTCTCACCTCCGATACCGTCCCGCAGACGCAACTGTGGCAGATTGCAACCTACGACCTGAAGCCGCCCTTGAATCGCGTCTACGGCGTGAGCGATGTGGTGGTGCAGGGCGGGCAGGTTCCGGAGTTTCAGGTCACGCCGAATCTTGCCCAGCTTCAGGCCGCCGGCGTCACCATTTCCGATCTCGTCAACGGCATCCAGGCTTCGAATGTTGTGGAGTCGCCCGGACTCTATCAGGCCAACCACCAGCTGGTGCTGAGCCTGGTGGGCGCGCAGGTGCATGACATTGCCGGAATCCGCCAGCTGGTGGTCAAGACAACGCCCGACGGAGCGCCGGTGCGCGTGGGAGACGTAGCCACCGTCGAGCCATCGGTGATGCCGGTCTACACCATCGTGACCGCCAACGGCAAAAACGCCGTGCTGCTCAGCATTACGCGCCAGCCCACCAGCGATACCGTCGCGGTGGCCGATGCGGTAGCCGCGCAGGTAACGGAACTGCGCAAAAAACTCCCGCCCGGCGTAACCATCCAGCCCTTCTACGACCAGTCGCAACTGGTGCGCGACTCCATCACCAGTGTGCGCGATGCAATAGCCATCGGCCTGGTGCTGGCCTGCATCATCCTGTTTCTCTTTCTGCGCGACTGGACCTCGTCGCTCATTGCCGGCCTGGTCATTCCGGTGACGGTTGCCATCACCATGCTGGTGCTCTGGCTGCTGGGAGAAAGCTTCAACCTGATGACGCTCGGCGGTTTGGCCGCAGCGATCGGCCTGGTCATCGACGACGCCATCGTGGTGGTCGAAAACATTGTGATGCACCGCGACAACGGGGAATCGCGCAGCGATGCCGTGCGGAAGGCACTGCACGAGATCACCGCTCCACTGGTTGGCTCGACGATCACGCCGGTGGTGGTATTTCTGCCGCTGGTTTCGGTCACCGGCGTGACCGGTATCTTCTTCCGGGCGCTGGCAATTACGATGGCTGCCGCCCTCATCACCTCGCTCGGACTTGCTCTTACCTGGACGCCGGGGCTCAGCTACGTGCTGTTGCGAGAAAAACGCGAGGGCGATGCGGCCGCGCACGACCACAGCGGCGGGCGTCTGATGCAGAGCGCGCTGCGCGTCCACCATCGCGTTCTCGACTGGGTTCTGGCCAAGCCGCTGTGGACAGGCGCCATCTGCATGCTGCTGGTAATCGGCACCTGGGCAGGCTACAAGGGGCTTGGCACCGACCTGTTGCCGCAGATGGATGAGGGCGGATTCATTCTCGACTACATCATGCCCGCGGGCAGCTCGCTTACCGAGACCAATCGCGTCCTCGAGCACGTCACCCACATACTGCACTCCATTCCCGAGGTCGAAAATACTTCTCGCCGCACCGGCCTTCAACTTGGCCTGGCCGCCGTAACCGAGGCCAATACCGGCGACTTCACGGTCAAGCTGAAGAGCAAGCGCAGCCGCTCGGTGTGGGAGGTGATGGATGAGGTCCGCAACCGGATTAAAGGCAGCGAACCGGAGCTCGATATCGAGCTCACGCAGATTCTCCAGGACAACATCAACGATCTCTCCAACGCGCCGGAGCCGATTCAGATCGAAGTCTTCTCCGACGATGCCCAGCTGCTCAATCAGCTTGGGCCGCGCATTGGCGATGCCATCTCCAAAGTTCCCGGAGTCGTGGACGTGGAGGACGGCGTGGAGAACACCATCAGCGGGCCGGCCACCAATTTCCAGGTTGAGCCGGCGGTTGCCTCGCGCCTGGGATTCACCCCCACTGAAGTTGCTCAGGATGCTACCGCGATCCTCGACGGTGTCGAGCTTGGCGATCCGCTGATTGCCAACGGACGCCCGTATGCCATTCGCGTGCGTTTGGGCGACGAGACGCGCACTTCACTCGACGCCATTGAAAGCACGGTCTTCAACAGCAGTTCGGGACATACGGCGTCTCTGGGCTCGCTGGCAGATGTCACGGAGTTGCCGCCGCAGAACGAGATCTTGCGCGTGAACCTGCAGCGAATGGTGGAAGTGACCGCGGATCTTGAAGGCTCGGATCTGGGCGGGGCGGTTACACGCGTCCAGCAGGCGGTAGCCGGCCTCCACCTGCCGCCGGCGGTGCGCGTCGAGTACGGCGGAACCTACCAGCAACAACAGCAGTCTTTTCACGACCTGCTGCGGGTGCTGCTGCTTGCCCTGGCGCTGGTCTTCGGCGTGCTGCTCGCCGAGTTCCGCAACTTCCCCGCGCCCATCGCCATCCTCACCTCATCGGTGCTTTCAATCTCCGGCGTGATCCTGGCGCTGCTGGTCACCGGAACTACCTTTAATGTGGCTTCCTTCATGGGCCTCATCATGGTCATCGGCATCGTGGCAAAGAACGGCATTCTGCTGCTCGATGCCGACGAGCGCTTCCGCGCCCAGGGCGCTTCAGCCCGCGAGGCCATGATGAACGCGGCGCAGCGCCGCCTGCGCCCCATTGTCATGACTGCCATAGCCGCGGTGTGCGGCATGTTGCCGCTAGCCTTCGCCATCGGCGCCGGATCGCAAATGCTGCAGCCGCTGGCCATCGCGGTCATCGGCGGACTTTGCATATCCATGGTGTTGAGCCTGGTGATTACCCCGCTGGTGTATTACCTGCTCACGCGCCATCGCGCCCCGACCCATCGCACCCCGACATTGAAAGAAGAAGTCGTTTAGGGAGCATGTTGCGAGCCCGCTGGTGCCGCAACATGCGGGCGTTCACACGAGCGGAGGGCGGATAATAGGACCTGGAACAGGATCAGGCCATGCGGGTGCTCGTAGTCGAAGATGAGGAACGGCTGGCGCAGAACATCGCCGCCGTCTTGCGCGACAACGCGCTCTGCGCGGTTGACATCGCCCCCGATGGTGAAGAAGGCCTGTTCCTGGCTCGTTCCTCTTCCTACGACTTGATGATTCTCGATCTGATGCTGCCCAAGCTATCCGGGCTGCAGGTGCTGACGAGCTATCGCTCCGGTGGTAAAAATTCACCAGTCCTCATTCTGACCGCGCGCGACGAAAAGGAAATTGTCGTCAAGCTGCTCAACGCTGGCGCCGACGATTATCTGACCAAACCGTTCGATTTGGGCGAGTTCGTGGCACGCTGCAAGGCTCTGATGCGGAGAGGCAAGGGAGAGCATTCACCCCTCATCCATACCGGACCGCTCGAAGTGAATACCGTAATGCGCGAAGTGCAGGTGAATGGAGAGCGCGTCAGTCTTACAGCCATGGAGTATCGTGTGCTGGAGTACCTGGCACTTCGGCGTGGCGCGTTGGTTTCCAAGATGGAACTGCTCGAACACCTGTATGACTACAACTGGGAAAAGTTCGGCAATGTCATTGAAGTGTATATTTCCGGATTGCGACGCAAAATCGAGCGCAGGGCGGGTATCAAAGTGATTCGAACGGTGCGCGGCCTGGGATACGCTCTGCGCGTGGAAGGTGAGCCGGCGGAAAGAGCACGCGGCTGATTGATGCGCGGCTCTGACGGTGAAATTGCCGCAGCCACTAGGGCCGCACGTCGTCTTCCGGTTCATCTACGATGAAACCAGCTTGTTGTATGAAGCCTTTTTCTCTCAATCGCCGGTTGATTGTGATTGTGGTCGCCTCGCAGCTCATGCTGGGCACAGCCCTGGCGCTGGTGGGCACGTCCTTTTCCCGCCATTACATCCGTTCCGCCTTCGACGTCTTTCTTGAGGGGCGAGCGCAGAGCATAGCCGCTCTGGTTTACTTTCGCGACGACGGCATTCCCGGACTGCTGTTTAACGACGCCAAGGTACCTCCCTCCTCGCACCACGTTCATAAGGATCTCTTTCTGGTGAAGAGCGATCAACACGGCTTTGAGCGCTACTCACCCGACTACGATCCCCGCATCTTCGACGCGGTTCCCGCTGGCGCTCACTTCTGGAAGTTTTATTACCGGGGCGCGCCTTACCGGGCCATCATTCTGCGCAACTTTGCAATTTTAGACACGGAAGAAGGCGAGCCATTGCCACTTCCCAAGCTCACGGTGATTTATGCCGCGCCCACAATGGATATCGATCAGGAGATTTCCAAGCTGGGCACCGCCATCGGCCTGGTGAGCCTGTTGATTCTGGCGCCCATGCTCCTTGTCGCCATCTGGAGCATCCGGCGCGCCCTTACCCCCCTCAACAACCTTGCCGCCTCCGCGAGCGCTGTTTCCGTCAACAGCTGGAAGTTCGAGCCATCCGACCAAGCGCGGTCTACGCGGGAGCTAATGCCTCTGATCGGCGCAATGCAAAAGGTTTTGGCAGAGCTGGAGGCAGCTTTCACGCATCAGCGCGAGTTCCTCGGCGATGCCACGCACGAGTTGAAAACATCGTTGGCGATCTTGAAGTCAACCGTGCAGGAACTGCTCAACAAGCCTCGCCGGCGCGAGGAGTACGAAGACGGTCTGGGGATGATACACGGCGACTGCCTGCGCCTGGAACGGCTGCTCAACCGCATGTTGCAGGCCGCGCGCGCTGAGCAGAGAATCGCGTTAGGGGACTCGCGAATACTCGAGCCGGTGGAAGTGGCAGCCACGTGTGAGGAGGCCATCGCGCGCCTGGCGCAGTTTGCCGCCGAGCGTGGTGTCGCCATCGAATTCTTCCCTGAATGCGAGACGGCCGTGCGCGCCGAACCGGCTGACCTGGAGCTGATCTGGCTCAATCTTCTCGAGAATGCCGTTCAATACAGCCCATCGGGATCGGCGGTTGCCGTCCGCGTGGATTGCAGTGGCGGATCCGTCCAGGTGGCCATTGTCGATCACGGATGCGGTATCGACGCCGCCCACCTGCCGCACATCTTCAAGCGCTTCCACCGCGCTGATTCTTCGCGGTCAAGGGCCACCGGCGGATTCGGGCTGGGGCTGGCGATCGCAAAATCCCTGGTGGATTTCTATCACGGTCGCATTTATGCCGAAAGCGAGCTTGGTCGCGGAACTCGCGTCGTGGTGGAGTTGCCGGCGGACGGGAGTGCTCTTGCGGCTAATCGCGAAGCCGGACAAGCTGCGGCAAACACCACAAGTAGCCATTGATGCCGAAGGTGCCGCGCAGAGGCTCCCTGCGAGTAAAGAGCCGGGTCTATCTACCGTCTCTATGAATGAGTCAGAAAAAGTGGAAAAGGTCCAAAAGGCAGGAACTAAGGCCAGTAACTCAGATCGGCCGTATTATTGTGCGATCCGGGCCGACTTCAGCTCCGCCCTCGCAGCATCGATCTCCGGCTTCAGCGCCGCATTGTGAAGAAGAAGAACACCAAGTGCCGTCCCGAGTACATGTCCCGCCTCGACGTCCGAGCGATAGTGATCTCCACAGACCTCGCGGCTGTATGCATAGCTCGCAGAACGCGCCAGGATGGCCTGCGATTTTTCTGGAACTAATGCCGAAAGGACAACTCCGAAGGTATAGGCCATGGTTGCGTGGCCGCTTGGATAGGAACGAAGGGGGAGGGCCTCTGGACGCCTGACCTTCACGTCGCAGGTCCAATCCTCAAACGAATCGGCAGGCATGGCCGCGGCGATTGGGAACTTCCGCTTGAAGTATTCTTTGGCCTCACTCGTGGCCACCGTTTGGTCATTGAGAACATCTGCGAGCAGTTTCGCCGTTGCGGGCAGTTTCGTTAAATCGCCACTTGGTGCGATCACCGCGACAAATGGTGTGGCATTTTCGTGGCGGGCATCCCATATAGCCTGTTCGTGCCTTTCCTTTGAGCGGGTTTGGATCAGACGCTTCACCTCGGCCATCTCGCGCTGTTGCCACGCAGAGCCATCTTTTGGAGGAGGAGGCAGGAGCTGTCCTGGATTTGTATCGGAGGGGTTAAGAAAGCGGAACTTTGTTGGCAGAGGCGGTTTTGACGCGGGTACTTGTGCGTTCACCACAGAAGCAGACAGTATGACAACAGACATAACGGCAACTTTGAGATTCAAGATAACCCTCCTGATCGAAACGATTGGTTGAGATGGTAGAGGAGCAGACAGAAAGCGCAACCGCTATCTTTAGAATTTGTCCGTTCGACAACGATGCTGGCATCACGGCGCAAGTGCTCCTTTGCTTGACCACTGACCCGTTCCCATGCCGGCGAAAAAACTTGAGCCGCGCGCTCAAAAGCTCAATGACATGCCAATATTCAGCAGCCGATTCGCCACCGGGTTGCCAACCTGCGCCGAGTAAGCGCCGCTGGCAAGACTCGTTGATTGACCGAACGACGGTGAGCCCAGCGTCGAGACCGGGGGCGCCAGGTTGACATTGTTGAGCACGTTAAGCCCCGAAGCACTGACGGTGAGCGCGTACCGGCGGTCGGTTGCGCCGCCAAGGCTAAAACCACCACCGCCCCCCAGGCCGCGCCCACCAAGCCCTCGCGGATGGCGCGGCTCCGGCGCTCCGGCGGCGGTGCCTTCGCCACCATGGGCTTTGCCGTTCTCGCCGCCGAAGCCCCAGGTGCGGCTGGCCCGCATATTCAGCATCACGTTGACTGGCCCCGATCCGGTGTTGGGGGCAATCGGAGTGTCAGTCGATGCGGTCGCCAGGTTGAACGAGCCATACGGAGTGACTGCTACATCCGCTGCCGGGGTCGATGCCGTGACAAGTGCAGGGCGCGCGTTGCGCTCTCCCGTGCCGTAGATGTCCTGGGACAACAGGATGCTGAACGGCTGGCCGGATGTGGCCATCAGCATGGAACTGACGCGCACCGCGAACGGCAGGCTGGCGGTGCCTCCGATGGTAGCGCGGTGGTGAATGTCGAAGGCTGCGCGGCCGTAGTCTTCCTTGAGGTTCCAGGGATTGGCGGGAAAGTCATCGACGCCGCTGGTGTCGCCATTGGAGTGGTTGAACACGTAGTAGCCGAAGAGCGACAGCCTGTCGCCCGCGCTTACATGGATATTGGCGATGAGTTGCTTCTGGCGGAAGATGCCGCCGGACTGGTACTCGTAAATGTTGCCTGCTGCATTGCCCAGCGGGCGCGTGCCGCTGGTGGGGTCGGCAGGATTGAATGTGCCCGAGAGCGGCGCATTGATGTCGTTGGTCAGTAACGAATGTTCCCCGCGCGAATCGAGATAGGTTAGCGAAGCGGTCGCATTCCCGGTTAGCTGGCGCTCCACGCTGGCAGCCAGATCCATGTCGTAAGGGGAACGAAGATTGGGTGCGACGCGATAGACCGTTGGAAACGAGTTGGAGTCCGACGCCAGAGCGGCAACCGAGGGCGCGGTGGGATAGAACAAAGGGCTGTTGACGACATAGCTAAGCTGATTCTGTCCGTTGAGACGCTCGGCAACGATCATCTGATCGTCGTCGAAGCGCTCGTAGAAGAAGCCCCCGCCAGCTCTGACCACCGTCTTCGGATTGGCGCTGTGGCCCGGCGCCCAGGCTAGACCGAGACGCGGCGCCCAGTCGGCCTGATCGCTGACCCAGTTCTCCGATTCGAAGCGCATACCATAGCTGACCGTCAGGTTCCGTAAAGCCTTCCAGTCGTCCCCCAGAAACAGGTCGCCTTCAATGCGATTAACGGTGGCGCCAAGATTGCCGGAGGTGATGTTGAACTGGCTGGGCCCATAGCCGGCGGCCTGAATTTGCGCCATGGTCTCGCCGTTGGCCAGGTCCTGTTCCGTCTGCTGATAGTCCGTGATGGTGTTAAAGGTGAATGTGCCGTTGAAATTTGCGTTGGCGTCTTCGTGTCGATGGATATCGAGGAATTCACCGCCGAACTGGAGCAGATGGCGACCGCGCATCCAGGTCACATAGTCTTCAAAATCGTAGTGCGATTCATAGCGCTGGAGCGATCCCACCGTGCTTCCGCCACCCATCAAATCGCCCGGGACGCTGATCGCCGGAGTGGTATTCAGCGGATTCTGGGTGTTGTGAAAGTGCAGAAGTTGAAACTTCGGCTGGTTCACCAGGTTGGCTGTGAGCGTCTGGTTATCCATGATTTGCAAATCGTGGTGACCGCGGCCAGCGTCGTAGGCCGTAGAGGGCAGCGACTGCGTGTCGACGCCGTCGTTCTTTTCGTTGACGTTGTAGTACTCGTAATTGATGGTGAGAGTATTTTTGGGGCCGAGCTGAAAATCAACGCGCGGATTCACGTCGGTGAGCGTGCGCGGGTTATCGACCGAAGCCACAAAGGGCACGATGTTCAGATTCGAATCCACCACCGTGGTATTCACCAGGTTGGCACGGTCAATGTCGCGCCGTTGCATGGCGAAGTAAAACGATGCGTTTTTGTCGATCGGGCCGTCCAGGTTGGCGTCGCTGAGCCAGGTGTGATAAGCCGGAGGCGTCGAGTTCCCTATAAACGGGCTCATTGCATTCATGTGCGCGTCGTTGTACTCGGTGGAGACGCTGCCGTGATACTTGTCGCCACCGGGCTTGGTGGTGATATCGACTCGCCCGTAGCCGAGCCGGTCGTTGATCACCGAGAAGGGATTGGAGTTGACCCGGATGGAGAGGATTGCCGACTTGGGCGGCATGTCGCCTCCGGTAAAGCCGTCGATGTAGATTTCTCCACCGTCGGGGCCAACCGAGGGGCCGGCGAGCGCCTGAAGCTGACTGAGCAACTCGTCCGGATCATTGGAAAGGGAGTCCAGGTCCTTGCCTGAAACTACGACCGCCGAAGCATTGGAGTCGGGGGAAACCTCAACCTGGGCATTGCTGCCCTCGACCACCACCTGCTGCGATTGGGTTGCGATTTCGAGATGAACATCAAGCGTGGCGGCGCGGGCGCTCTCGTCAATCGTGACCGTCTCACCCGCGGTGAGGAATCCCGGCGCATCGCCGGTGACTGTGTAGAGACCGGGCTTGAGGCCCTGGAACTTATAGCGGCCCTGGCCGTCCGCCTTCGCTGATTGCGCGGATCCTGGGGACTGCGGTTTTACCACAACCGCTGCCCCTGGTATTACGGCGCCGGAAGGATCCATCACGCGGCCTTCCAGTACGCCCAGCCGCTGCGCGCGTGCCCTGCTGCACATTCCTGCCGTCAGTACCAGCGCACAGGCGAACATGCAGATTTTAGTTACGAGACAAGCTCTACAGTGGGTCAATTTAAAGCTCCTTCGGATTCGGGCACGATTTGAGGGGCTGCCAGGATTCCGCTCACACAGAATGCCCGGCCTCGCGGAGGGAATTTTCACGGAGAGGAAAATTATCGCGCAGCGGGAGATGAATCACGAATGTGCAACCCGCTGCGGAATTCGGGCTGAGCTCGACCTTGCCGCCATGCGCGGAAATCGCCCACTTTACGATCGATAATCCGAGGCCCGCGCCGCCTTCGGCTCTGGATCTCGCCCTGTCGACGCGGAAGAAACGCTGGAATATTTTTTCCGCGTGATCAGGGGCAATGCCTGGTCCGTTGTCCCGCACTTCGATCACAGCGTCGCATTCGTCGGCGCGGATGTCCACCTGAATTACGCCGCATTCGGGCGAGTACTTTATGGCATTGTGGATCAAGTTAATGAGCGCCTGACGGAGGATGAGCCGGTCGGCCCAGACGGTCACGGCCTGGTCGCCGCTGACGGCGATGGTCTGGCCCTTTTCCTCGGCCAGCACGTCGAGCATGGCAGCGGACTCCCTGGCCAGGTCGACGACTTCGAGCGAGGATTTCTGCAGTTGAATATTTCCAGCGTCGGCGCGGGAGATGGTGAGCAGGCTTTCAACCAGTTGGGTAAGCCGGTCCACCTCTTCGAGCATGCTGCCGATCATTTCGCGGTAGTACGGGACGTCGCCTGAATGCTGCAAGGCGACTTCACCCACGCTGCGGATGGCGGTGAGGGGAGTGCGCAGTTCGTGCGAGGCGTCGGCGGTAAAGCGCCGCAATTGGTCGAACGAGGTTTCGAGCCGGGCCAATGTCTGGTTGAATGCAGTGGCGAGGCGCCCCAACTCGTCGTCAGGGTTGACTACCGCCAAGCGTTCGTTGAGACGCTCGGCGCTGATTCTGCTGGCGCGCTGCGCCATCGCTTCGACCGGTTGAATGGCACGGCCGGCAACAGCGTAGCCGGTGAACCCGATCAACAGGACGACGACCGGAAGGCCCAGGGCGAGTATCGAAACCATGTCCCAGAACTCCTCCCATAAAGGCTGTTCGCTCAGCGCCAGCCGGACCACGACGAGGCGCCCCTGCATGTGGTGCAGGTGGCTGGCCAGCCGAACCCGTTGGCCGTTGAGTAAGTGATAGGTCCGGGGTTCTTCCCGATTGTGTCCCGGCTCGAGCCTGGGCGGCGTGCCCAGGGAATGGCCCTCGAGTTGAGCGCTGCGATACAGCAAACGGCCATCCTGCGACCACACCTCCAGCAGGTATCCGCGATCGTGATCGTGAGCGGCGGCTTCGCCTTCATGGGAGCCAAGCACTACGGTGCCGTCGGCGGCGAAGGCCAGCATCCCTTCCACCGTTTCGCCATCCCGGTCCAGGCTCTCATCCAGTTGCCGGGTCAGATTATGCAGAAAGTACAAGGCGCTCCCGGTCGCGTAGAACGCGAGCGCGGACGCCAGCAGCACCCCATAAAGGATGGTCAATCTGCCGCGCAGTGTTTTGCCGGGAAACATCTTCATAGCGGCTTCTCGCCGAGGATGAAACCGACTCCGCGCACCGTGTGCAACAGCTTCGTGTCCAACGGATCGTCGATCTTTTTGCGCAAGCGGCCAATGTGTACATCGATGACGTTATCGAGCGGGGTGGGACGGCCCGGCTCCTTCCAGACGTCGCGGCCCAGCATCTCGCGCGACACCACGCGGCCCTTGTTGCGCGCCAGAAACTCCAGCAACTCGAACTCCCGGGTGGTGAGGTCGATGCGCTGTCCGTCGCGAAGCACCGTCCGGGTGATGACGTCGATCTCCAGCGGTCCCACGCGCAGGGCGCCGGATGGCTCGGGCTTGCCCCTGCGCAGCAACACGCGAATTCGCGCGCAGAGCTCGGGAAAAGCGAAGGGCTTCACCAGGTAATCGTCGGCACCGGCATCGAGGCCCGCAACCCGGTCTTCGACCGCATCCTTGGCGGTAAGAAGCAGTACCTGGGTTGGCATCATCTGGCGGCGAAGGGCACCCAGCACTTCCAGCCCGTCACGTCCGGGCAACATTACGTCGAGGACAATCAAGTCGAAGAGCTGACTACTGGCCAGGAAAAACCCCTCCTCACCGGTTGTGGCAACCGACACGGAGTAGCCCTCGGCGCGCAGGCCTTCCTGCAACGCGCGCGCAACCTTTGGTTCGTCCTCGATTACCAGAATCGTCATTTCCGTCTCCTTCATGTATAGGGCAAAAGGCGCCGACGCAGCTCTGAATTGTTCCTTAACTTTATGTTCATGGAGTATTCAGAAAATTGTCAGGTAACAATCAGGTAGATGCTGGCGAAGCACCGCATTCACGAAACATTAAGAAAACCTCTTTATTATCCGACGGTACAGGGAACATGCGAATTCTCGTTATAGAAGACGACCGAAAGATGGCTTGTATCCTGCAGGAAGCACTGGAGAGACAATTACATCGCGTTGTCGTTGCATCCAGCGGTCCTGAAGGGTTCGATGTGGCGCGCGGTCACCAGTTTGAAGCCATCCTTCTCGATGCCATGCTCCCGGGCATGGACGGATTTTCTGTGGCCAAATCTCTGCGCGAGTCAAAGGTTGTTACTCCAATCGTAATGCTGACGGCGCGCGACGCCACCAGCGATGTCGTTCGCGGACTGGACAGTGGTGTGGACGATTACCTCACCAAGCCATTCGCATTCGCCGAGCTATTTGCGCGGATCAGGGCAGTGACGCGGCGGCCAGCGAACCCTCCGGCCGTGCTATTACAGATTGCGGATTTATCCGTGGACCCGATTGCACACACCGCCTGCCGCGGAACTCAGAAGATCAGCCTCACACGAACCGAGTTTCTTATCCTCGAATTCATGCTGCGCAATCCCCGCCGTGTCCTTCAGAGAGATTCCATCATCAATGCCGTCTGGGGATACGAAGATACTGTCGAGAATAATACCTTGGACGTCTTTATGAAGCAGTTGCGTTCCAAAATCGACCATGGCTATGGCACCAAGCTCATCCACACGGTGCGCGGCATCGGATTCCAGCTATCCGACTAAGCCGCGGGTACGGCTGCTTTCCATCCGCACCCGGCTTACACTCTGGTTTTCCGGAGTTGTGGCGCTCATCATCGTGCTGCTGGGCACGGGCATCTTCTATGGTGCTTCCTGGGATCTTCAGCGTGCGGCGGATCTGGAGTTAAGAGCTGGTCTCGATGGCGTATCCACTTATCTGTACAAAAAGCTCGTCGAGCACGACACCACGAATCTCCCGCACAGATTGCGCGATCATTCTTCTCTGCTCTCCCGGGGCAAGATGCTTCGTGTCTGGTGCATCCAAGGAAGTCTGCTAGGCCCGCTGCTATACCAGGCCGAGGATATGCCGACGCTCAATCGTGCGCTCCCCGGCCCCGGCGAGATCCTGCTGCGAAGCGCTTATTCAAACGGGAAATCTTACCGCGTCATCAGCAGGACAATTGCTGTCGGCCAGACCGGCTTCCTCATCGAAGTGGCTGACGATGAATCGGAATATGTTCATCTAAGGGAAAATCTCCTGATTTGGCTGTTCCTCTTTGGTCTCCCGGCCGGACTCCTACTCGCCGGTCTTGCAGGTCATTGGACCAGCAGCCGCATCCTCATTCCCCTCGACCGGATTACCGAAACAGCCAGCGCAATCGATGCGCGCAACATCGACTCGGGCCTTCCCATCACTGGGACGAACGACGAACTAGACCGATTATCGAAAACGCTGAATGGGATGCTTAAGCGCATTCACGCCTCGTATGAACAGATAGCGCAATTCACAGCAGACGCTTCTCACGAACTTCGCACTCCCATTGCCCACATCCGCTCGAGCACCGAGCTCATGCTCATGAAGTTCCCATCCAGCAGGATGGCCGCCGGTCTGTCGGAAACTCTGGCGGAGTGCGATTATATGGCAGAGTTGATTACTGATCTCCTTACGCTTGCTCGGGCAGATGCCAGCAGTCACCCAGTCGCGCTGGAGGTATTTGAGCTTGCCGAGTGTGCGGATGCGATCGCCCCGCGTGTCAAGGCGCTTGCCGCAACCAAACACATTACCTTCCTCTGTCCCCGGCATCGCCGCGTGGCTCCGGTCTTTTCCGATCGTACCTCCGTCCAGCGCGTCATGATGATTCTTCTGGATAATGCAGTCCGTTATACCCCAAACGGCGGCGTTGTTTCTCTTGAGTTATGGACTGACGAAGAGGAATGCGGATTTACAGTCGCCGATACCGGAATTGGACTCGCACCAGAGCACCACCAGAGAATTTTCGAGCGCTTTTACCGCGTCGACAAGGCGCGTACACCGCAAGACGGAGGATCAGGCCTGGGCCTCGCCATCGTTTCAGGATTGCTCAAAGCCCACGGAGCCAGGGTAATCGTCGAGAGCGAATTGGGACGAGGCGCCCGCTTCCGTATTGCATTTTCTCGCGCTGAGCGGTTGCGCATGCTTGCGTCGCAGCCTGTCAGCGTCTAGAGTAGCGCCGTCCCGCTCTTTCGGAGGTTCGGTTATTTTGCCCCGCGGCGGCCTCGAGCAGCACCTGCTCACTTTCTTCGCCAAGCCGCTTGCGCTCCTCTTCAGCTCGCTACCTAATCCGTCTTTTCATCCGCGTGAAACTCTACATTCACCAACATTCATACCGTGAACAATCGAACGGTATAAGTCTTGCCGCGCGGTCATCACCCTGAAACATAAATCGCGCGTTTGCGTGAAATGCCTGTGAATATAGCGCCGCTGCGGCGTTGGCCGGCCGATTCCTCAGCAAAAGCTCAGAGTCAGATCGCTATAGTCGGGGCTAAGAAGACTCGGCAACCTCTGCGGATGATTGCGTAATAGTCCCGTGAATTACCGCGCACGTAAACATATTGCGCAAATTCTCAGCCAACGCGCGTTCACGGCCTATCTCAAAAGTAGCTCGGCGGGGAGAGCGGCCAACCATCCTGTGAGGACACAGTTGCGTGCCAGCCGAGCCTTCACATACAGGAGGAAAGATGCGCAAAGTCATATTCGTCGCTCTACTGGTCATCCTTTGTCATTTGCCATTGTTAGCGCAAAACGATCACGCGATGCTTTCCGGCACGGTGTCCGACCAGGCAAACAATCGCATTCCATCGGCGCACATTGCAGTTAGATCGATCGCAACCGGATTGGAGTACGATGCGATTTCGAATTCGTCAGGTCTCTATGCGATTAGTTCGCTGCCGATTGGGGAGTACACGGCCAGCGCTACGGCGAAGGGATTCGAAAAAATTGAATTTGCCGGGTTCTCTTTGCAGGTAGGCGAAAGCCGCATTCTGAACGTCTCGTTTGCCGTGGCATCAGTGAACACAGTGGTGCGGGTCGCGGAGGAAGACAACCTGAATCAGGTATCTTCGACTGTCGGTGGTGTGATTCAGGGCACGCAGATCAGCGAATTGCCCATGGATGGGCGTTCGTTCGAGCGCCTGGAATCCCAGGTCCCTGGGGCAATCGATGACTCAGGAAGCACCGAAGATCAGATCCGGTTTGCCGGAGAGTCTCAAGAAGACAACAACTTTCAGATGGATGGGATCGATGCCGGCGGCATCAACCACCAGTTTGAAAAGGTGGACCTAAGGCTTCAGGTACCGGTAGAAGGAATTGCGGAATTCAGGGCAAGCAGCGCTGTCTACAGCGCCGATCAGGGCGGCTCCGCAGGTGGTCAGATTCAGATCGTGACCAAGTCCGGCACCAGTCGGTTTCACGGTTCTGTCTGGGAGTATCTGCGCAACAGCGATCTGGATGCCGCACCGTGGGATTCCGTAGGCCACCCACAACTCCAACTGAACAACTTCGGAGCTAATCTGGGCGGCCCGGCTATTAAGAACAAGGTATTCTTCTTCGCGAACTGGGGCGCATACCGTCAGGCACTTGCGCAGCAGGTGACGGGAATTGTACCCACGGCAGCGTTCCGCGCAGCGACGATCGCCCAATCTCCCGCGCTCGCGCCGATCGTGAATTCGTTCGTCAGCGGAGGCTCACCGACATCCGATCCGAATGCACTGTCTTATAGCGGCTCTGGTAGCAGCCCGGTGGAGGAGAATGCAGGCATGGCGCGCGTCGATTACAAGGTGAACGATCGTACCTCAGTATTTGCGCGCTATGCTACGGACCACTATAACTACCTTGCCCCGAATGGAATTGAAGTCAACTCCAGCGGACAACTTTCGACTCAGTTCAATTCATTGACTTCTCCCAACCTCGTTCTGGATGCAACCCATACATTTTCGCCCACTATCTTCACTGACGCGCGCATGGGCGTGAATCGCGATGAATACCACGAAGGCGGCGACCAACTGCTGGCAACCAATTTCGCGGTGACGGGATTCAGCACCCTTTCCACGCCGGCCACGGACGATCGTTTCGACACTTCCTTTAACTACGCAGACGACACGACTATCGTTAAGGGAATTCAGGTGTTTAAGACCGGCTTTCTCGTGCGCCGCGTGCAGGAGAACAAGAACACTCCGAAGATCCCGGTTATTACGGCCACTTACGAGACCGAATCGCAGTTTGAAGACAACCAGATGGAATCTTATGGGTATGAGGGATACTCGAATATGACCGGACAGCGGCAGTTCGAATATGCCGCCTATGTAATGGATATCGTTCGCCTCACGCCCACGGTACTCGTCAACGCGGGTCTTCGATATGACTACTGGGCAGGTTAACCACGATGTCTTAGGGCGCGGCGTAGTTGTTGATCCCAATACTTGTCCGAATCTGGTTTGCCCCGCGGGCAGCGCATGGTACTTTCCCGATCGAACCAATGTCGGCCCGCGCCTGGCGGTTACCTGGTCTCCAAAGAGGATGCAGAACAAAATGGTGATCACCGCCGGCGGCGGCATCTACTACGGTCAGGGACAATTCGGACACCTGGGCACCGCAGTCGGTAACATTCCGCAAAACTTCACGCTGCTTCAGACGTCTATCCCGGCCCTGAGTTACCCGGTCACGCCCTATCTGGGAGCAGCCGCCTATAGCGCCAGCTATACCGCTCAAAACCGTAACCGCAAAAACTTTGCCACTTATGAGTGGACACTCGGAGTTCAGCAGGAAATTGCGCGCGAAACTACAGTCACGGTGTCTTACATCGGGAGCGAAGGCGCTCATCTTTGGTCGAACACCATCGACAACGGCATCAACCCGACAACCGGAACCCGGCCGTGGGCGGGCTTCTCGACCTTTACTGAAGAGTCGACCCGAAGCCACAGCAGCTTCAACGCGCTCGAAGCAGGCATTCATCGCGACCTCCACACCGGCTTGATGCTGGCGGCGAACTACCAGTGGTCGCATGCGATCGACGACGACTCTCTAGGTGGCGCAGAGGCCGTAACACCCCAGAATCAGGCTTGCCTATCTTGCGATCGTGCATCGAGTGCCTTAGATATGCGCTCTTATCTCACCTCCAGCGCCATCTGGCAGCTTCCTGTCGGACAGGGCCACATGGCACTCGGGAACGCTAACCACGCACTGAATGCCCTCGTGGGTGGGTGGGAATTGTCCGGGGTTGGCACAGTTCGCTCGGGCCTCCCCTTGAACGTTACGATCAGCCGTGGGGCAACCACGCTTCCAGATCAGATCAACTCCAACCAACGTCCGAACCTGATACCGGGCGCCTCCATCTATCCCTCGCATCGGACGACCGGGACCTGGCTCAACTATCAGGCCTTTACACTTCCAGCCGCTCAGACCTGGGGCGATGCCGGAGCGAATATTGCGCGCGCGCCCGGTCACTGGCAGATGGATACCGCCCTGCAAAAGCAAACCAAAATGTCGGAGCGGCTGGCCCTCACCTTCCGTGCGGAAGCATTCAACCTGCTCAACGTCGCGCAATACGGAACTCCCGTTACAAAACTAACCACCAACGGCGCGGGAGAGGTACAGCCGGGAACCTTCGGATTGATTAACAGTGCGTTTAACACCAATCCCACGGGAAGCGGCACGCCGCGCCAGCTCGAACTGAGCCTGCGCTTGGATTTCTAAAACCACAAAGAGGATAAGACAAAATGAAGCTACTCTCCCTTCTGATGCTGGCCGCGGCGGTCTCCGCCGCGCTGCCGGCGCAGACAGTTTATATTCCTGTGAACGCTCCGTACGCACAGGACCTGCTTGTTGCAACCAAGAATGCGCATCCCGAACTGCAAAAGCTCGGTCTTCACGCCATCCCGCCCGGGGAAGAGAACTACGCCATCATCGCCAATCCGATCGCCGAGCAAAATTGGCAAAGAATCTTCGTCCGGCGACCTGTCCGTTCTCACCTCCGATAAGCCCTTCGCAAAGCCCGACGAGAAAGGGAAGTTCTACGACATCCGTCTCCCCATTTCCGACGCGTCGGGACATCCCGTTGGAATTACCGTAATGGAGATTCCATTCAACGCTGCCGCGGACCTGAACGATGCTCTCGTCAAGGCCACGGCGGTGCGCGATGAACTCCAGAAGAAGATTCCGGGGCATGATCAACTGTTCAAAGCCACTGATGCACCCATGGTCGCCATGCCTTCAATGACTTTTGACGCATCCATCAAGGGGCATTTCGATCACTTTGGCGTGGATGAAAAGCACAATCGGCTGTTCGCAACCGCCGAAGACAGCCACGCGGTCGTCGTCTTTGACCTGGTGAATGGCACCATCATCAAACAAATCGACGGGCTGGTTCGTCCCCATGCCATCCTCTACCGTCCGGATCTCAATCGCTTCTACGTCACCGACGGCGGCGCAGGCGAACTCAAGATCTTCGACGGCAAGACGTATGAGCAGATAGGGGCCGTGCCGCTTCAGAAAGACGCGGATTCGATCGGCTACGATCCGTCGACAAAGTATCTCTACATCGACAACGGCGGCAAGGATGCGGGCAAGTCGTATTCCTTTGTAAGTGTCGTCGATACCACCTCCGCCACCAAACTCGCGGACATTCGCGTCGATAGCGACACTCTTGAAGCCATGGCTCTGGATCTGTTCAGGCCGCGGATGTACGTTAACAATCACGCCCAGAACCAGGTTACGGTTATCGATCGGCTGCAGAGGAAAGTTATCGCTTCCTGGCCGCTGACCATGGGCAAGCTCAACGTTGCCATGGGACTCGATGAGCAGCGTCAGCGGCTGTTTGTGGGTTGCCGCAGCGGACAGATCGTCGTACTCGACTCCAACACCGGAAAAGAGTTGCAGACCCTGCCCATTTCCACCGGCGTTGACGACGTGACGTTTGATGCGGCCAGCAAGCGCCTGTACGCAATCGGCAACGGCACCGTCGATGTTTTCCAGGAAGTGGATGCGGATCACTACACCTCCCTGGGAAGTATTCCGGTGGGAGCCGGCGCCAAAACCGGGCGGCTGGTTGCATCCATGAACCGGTATTTCGCAGCGGTGCCGGCTTCGAGCGATGCACCGGCATCTGTTGCGATTCTTCAGCCGGTAAATCTGCCGCTGGTAAAAGCCGCGCCAAAGGAAGTCCCGGAGGCTGTCGCTGCTCCGCATGCCCTTGAGCTTGATCTGGCAACCATGTCCGCTCATCCCGATCTGCGCAAGATGGGCTTTCACGCCATTCCTCCGGGCGGAACGGACAGCGTCATCATCGCCAACGCCGACGTCTCGCGAATCGGCAATAAATCTTCACAAGGCGATCTGGATGCCGTGAAGGACGGCAAGACCTATTGCGTAAGGAAAGACGATGGCTCCTACTTTAACGCCAAACTGCCTCTGAAAGATGCGTCCGGCCGCACGATCGGCATCCTCGTCATGGAGATTCCTTTCTCTTCGGCTCCGACCCAGGAGCAGGCCGTCCATGAAGCGGAAGGGATTCGCCAGGAACTCGCCCAGAAGATTCCGGACTATCAATGGCTCTTTCAGAATTGACTTCCGCCAAACTCCGAACCCGGCGCGCCGCCTTGGACGCGCCGGAGCAATCCATTCCGGCCGCGAATAAATCCGCGCAGCCGCTAAGGATCCTATCCTTGAAGAATCTACGCCTTCTGCACCGCTACATGGGGCTCGTCTTTTCACCCGCGATTCTGTTTTTTGCCTTCACGGGTGCCCTGCAGACATTCGACCTTCACTCACCGAATAAGTCCACCGGCTATGTCCCGCCCGCATGGGTGGTTGAAATGGCCCAGTTGCACAAGAAACAAACGCTGAGCCTGAGCAAAGAAAAAAGCAAGCCCGCGAAATCGGATTCCGCCGATCCCGCGAACCCGAAAAAAACCGCGCAACCGCAAAAGTCGGCGCTGCCGCTCAAGTGCTTTGTCCTGGTCATGTCTGTCGGACTGATCGCTACAACCATTCTCGGAATCTACATGGCGTTTCGCTTCGGAGAAGCCCCGGGACTTATCTGGGGAATGTTAATCGGCGGCACCCTCTTGCCGATCGCGATGATTTTCCTCTGACGATCATTCGCCGCAATCGATCTTTCTCATCAAGGCTCGAATTATGGAGCGACGGAGTTGAAAAATGGGTATCAAGTACGTGTGCGCTGTATTGGAGTCTGTCGCGCTTTCGCTATTCATCGCGATGTCGGTACAAGGAAACGCCCGGGCACAGGAGCCCGATGCGAAGGCGTCCGCTGTGACGCTGCCCAAGATGGGACCAGTGGGTGAGCAGGATGCCAAGCCGCTAAAGGCCGCGGTCCCTGAAAATTCTGTGGTCGACCCGGGAGTGATTCCGAGCCGCCAGGCCATCTCTCCGGCCGGTCTGGAAAGCGTATTCGACAGCAGAGTCTTCGGCGTTGCCTTCGGTGAGCACGGCGATTCGATCTATGCGGCGACCCTCGGCCAGAAAGGATCGTACGTCTATCAGATCGATCTGAAGACCAACCACATGATCACCGTTCTGGGCTCCGCAATCACTCCCGGGATGCAGGGACTGGCCTATGATCCCGTGCGGCACGCTCCACTTCTCAGCGGACTTGCCGAAAACGGGAAGGGCAAAGGAGGATCCGGACAACTGATTGCCATTGGTCCCGCGAGTAGCGTGCTCGCGGATGGCCTGGGCTCGCAGCAGATCGGCGGCCTTGGCGTAGGACTCACCAGGAACTCGGCGGGGCACAGAGTTGCGGTTGTGGCGCTGACCTTCGACGATGAGGCCGCCGTCGTCGATCTCGACAGCCAGCAAATTAATGCCAGAATCAAGACGGGCGTTGCGCCGTTTGGCGTTGCCGTCAGTGCAGATAGTTCCGTGGCCTGGGTCAGCAACTGGGGTGGACGGTTCACGCATCCCGGAGAGCAGACAGCTGCCACTGGGCCAGAGCCCAACGCCGACCGGGTGCTTGTGGATGACCGCGGCGTGGCCTCAAGTGGCACCGTGACCCGCATCGATCTGGTGACCGGCAAAGTCACGGCGGTCGTTGACACCGGCCTGCATCCTTCCGGGATGGCCTGGGATGAGCAGCATCACCGGCTCTACGTAGCCGACAGCAACTCCGATTCAGTCTCCATCGTCGATACGGCGGCCGATCGCGTGGTGAATACCTTCGGGATCGAGCCATTCATGCGTAAGGCCGCGGGAGTGTCGCCCGAGTCTGTCGCGCTCTCCCCGGACGACGCCACGCTCTATGTTGCCTGCGCCGGCATCAATGCCGTGGCCGTGATCGACTTGGCTGAAACCCGTCCGCGCTTGTCCGGCCTCATTCCCACCGGGTGGTATCCGAACGATGTTGCGGTGAGCACGGATGGAAAGTTCATTGCCGTTTCCACCCTTCTCGGCGTCGGGTCTGGATGGAACAGTCCTAATCTCCTCAAACGAGAGCGCCGCGACGGCATGACGCCGGAACTGAATGACCATCGCCGGTATGTTCATGCGGATCGTGGAACGGTGCACATCATACCCGTTCCCGATTCCGATGAACTGGATCGCTACTCGATTGCGGTGGCCGAAAACAACCACATGAATCTCCATAGCGAATTGACGGCGGCCGCCAGCCTTCAGGCCAAGCCTCGGCCCGGTATTAAGCCCCAGCCCATTCCGGCGCGTCTCGGCGAACCCTCCACCATTGATCACGTTGTTTACATCATCAAAGAAAACCGCAGCTACGACCAATACTTTGGTTCCCTGGGAAAAGGCAATGGCGATGCCAGCCTCAATCAATACGACGACAAAATCATTCCCAATCAACGGAAACTGGCCCGCGAGTTTGTCCTGCTGGATAACTTCTATGCCAACGGAGGCAACAGCGCCGACGGCCACCAGTGGGTAACCCAAGCGGCGGAAACCGACTACACTTACTGGCCCGGCTATCTTGGACGCAGTTACCCCAAAAACGGCGACGACCCGCTGGCCTTTGCCGGGTCCGGCTTCCTCTGGGACCACTTGGTAACGCACCACAAAACGTTTGCCGATTTTGGTGAATACGAAGGCGAGATGGGAGGCAAAAACGGCAGCCAACGCGCGAAACTGCTGGATGAATACAAGCAAGGCAGCGAGTTCACGGGGACTTTCGCAACCAAGGCTCCCATCGCCCGCTTGAATCAGTATGTAGTCAAGGACTTTCCCAATTACAGCCTGAACGTTCCCGACGTCGTACGCGCGCGCATCTTCCTTCACCATCTGAAGAACTGGGAAAACGGGAGTGGCATGCCCAACCTTGTCATGATCCAGTTGCCCTCCGACCATACCCAGGGCACCACGCCGGGATTCTCCACTCCTGAAGCCTGCCTAGCCGATAACGACCTGGCCGTCGGGCAGATTGTTGAAGGCATCTCTCACTCGAAATTCTGGAAGTCGACCCTCATCCTCATTGTCGAAGACGACGCCCAGGACGGACTCGATCACGTGGATGGTCACCGCACAGTAGCGCTTGCCGTCAGCCCGTTTACCAGGCGCGGCTCCATCGACGATACGTTCTATTCCCAGGTCAGCATGGTCAAGTCCATCGAGCAGATTTTTGGCGTCCCGCCCATGTCGATCTTCGACTTGATTGCCAACGATATGCGCTCCAGCTTTCAATCCACACCCAACTTGGCGCCGTACCAGGCAGTCGAGCCGGTGCAGTCGATCTACGAACTCAACCCCGCTCTGAATGCGCTCCAGGGACAGAAAAAACTCGACGCCATCGCTTCCAGCAAGATGGATTGGCAGGAACCCGACGACGTTCCCACCGAACAGCTCAACCGGATTCTGTGGCGCAACGCAATGGGTACTGAATATCCAATCTGGAAGAAGGGCTCCGCGGTCTTTCACTCCGGGGCTGGCCAATAGCCGCCCCGGTTGAGAGGCGCCAGCGTCACGCTGGGATTCGCTTCAATCCATGTCCTGGCCTGCGCTCCACCCGCAACGCCAGTTACGCGATCGACGATACTCCCACCTGATTTTTCAGGGGGATTTGCGATGAACAAGATCTTTCTTGCGGCAAGCCTTGCGCTCACCACCGTTGCCTTTGCTTAACATGGAACGCTCACACCCGGCGCTCGCACCATCATGCTCGCGCATAACGCTTATCACGATCATGGCAAATATTCCGACCGTCTCGACCGAGCCATCGCCTCCGGTCCGCCGTTTGTCGTCGAAGAAGACATGGCATGGATTGATGGTGAGTCGCTGCCGAGAAGACCAACGACATCTTCAAAGTCTCGCCCTTCGATGTAAAGCCCATGATGGTCCTGGACGAAGACACATGGGCGAGGTCGATGGCCTCCGCCACGGGCTAGGCTACAAGCCAGCCGAGGTCGTACATGGTCCGGATGAACGCAGGGTTCTCGGCGCTATCTCGCCGCCAAGCCTCCGCACCACCATGCCACTTGGCAGCCTGCCGGTCCGAAGGATCTCGGGAAGCTGCTCCCACATGCGCGTGCCAGAGATCCACAGGCGAATGGCGCAAGGGCCCTACGTTCCGCCACCAAATCCGGCCGTTTTGCGCTCGAATATCCGGAAGTCCCGGCAGAACTCTGACCAGAATCAGGTCTGTGAACTTGACCACCTCGTCCCCCTGGAACTCGGTGGTGCTGACGGCTTAGGTAATATTTGGCCGCAGTGCGGTCCGGATTCTGTCGCGTTGAACGAGCGGTATTTCAAAATCAAGGATCGAGTCGAAGTCTACCTCGCCGACGAAGTAAAGAAGTAAAGTCCGGACGGATAACGCTACAAAGTGCACAGCGCGGCATTGCGGCGGACTGGACTCAGTACATCGCGCAAGCTGATCGGCACCGCACGATGTAGTGGCACCTACGCGGATAACGATCAGATGAGAAGACCGGCGCTTCCGTCGGGCCATCCAGCGGGCCGCATGCATGTGGGGGGCGACAGAGAATTGCGAAGCGGACCTGTTCCCGTGCGAAGTCGCCTCAAATGGCTGCGGTGTGCCCATCAGAATCGGCTCGCTGCCTTCGAACGCGCGATGAGTTTTCATGCATTCCGCTACTCCAGGCGATCACGGGTTGGATAACGGGTTGAACTCGCCCGATGCGAGCTGAGCCCATCGCTTAACTCTTTTAGAATGTTAGGGAAATGGTAGGCACGACTGGATTCGAACCAGCGACCTCTTCCGTGTCAAGGATGTAAAACTTAGGCATTTCAACAACTTACAAGACCCCGGTAGCTCCCTAAGTCCTTGTAAGCACACAAAACACTGAGCCCGAACGTATCGCAAAGCGTATCGCGTTTACGCTGCGTCCTGGCCCGATCAAGCGAGGCGTTCTCAGCGCTTTTTACCTAAAGTGGACTATTCTTTCTCCCAGCACCATCGATGGTTACCGGCTAGGTGTCTCAGGCCCAGGCTGGCGCCCGTTAGCCCACAATCTCAAGGTAATCGATCCGATATGTTTGATCACACTCGCACAGTGGCCAACTTGCGGGGCCTGGCAGCCTACGCATTGGAAAATCCTGGTGTTTTTTTTATTCATGGGCAGGCTTTTAGGCTGCCACCGTGCCTTCGAATTCCTTGGCAGGCACGAAGCCCTGTTTTCTGCGTTCGACCGCAAGCATCCAGGCCACCATCTTCCTGGCTACGGCCAGCGTGGCGCGGTTGCGAATGCCCCGCTGTTTTTCCTTCTCGTAGATCAAGGCCAGTTCATGGCTCTTCTTTGGGGCCAGCTTCGCGGCTTCAACCAGCACCTGCTGAATGTGCTTGTTGCGCTGCTCGGAAATGGGCGTGCGCGCGGTCTTGTCAGCTGAACTCTTCTCGGCTTTGCACAGTCCGCAATATCTGATGGCCTGTTTGATCGATTGGAAGCGTGCCACATCAGCGCTGCCACTTTGACAATCTTGAGCAACTGCGAATTCACCTCAGCGACTTCGTCGCTGCCTAACACTTTGCCAAACGACTCAAGACCCCCGGCGGGCTCACCGCCTACGACTTCATCTGCAAGTGCTGGCAAACAGATCCTGATGGATCTACCTTCGATCCGATCCATCAATGCCGGCACTATACACCTGGCGCTCCCACGCTGAAAGCTTCTCGCACAACATTAGGAGAAGACTTCTGGCTCACGAAAATCATTTTGGCAAGTCTGTAAAGTTGAGACAATTCTGGCGGGATTTGGTCTTTCCGAGTTCTCCTTGCCTCGTGCGGGGTGATTGCGCAAGAGCCCTCTACCGGTCAGATAATAGGGCGTAATCGCTTAGGGGGATTTCCATTCCTTCAGTAACGATAAAGACGGGCCTCACGACTCCGGACGGCCACGAAGAACTACTCACCGAATATCTCTGCGACCACCCGGGGTGTCCCAACTTTGCTACCCGTGTACTCGGTTGCGTGAAAGAGATCGGCGTTGTGGCGGCCGTTTGCGACGTGCACGCGCCTAAACTTCGATCCTGACAACCGCCCGCCTAAATATCCATTTGTTGCGCTCGACAATCGCTCCCAGTTGACGGCGGTTTCCTGCCTTAGCCAGGATCATGGCGGCTGAGGTATCAGGTCCTGGAGATGAAGCACCTATCTTGATTGGAGTCTATCGGCCCCCGATTCGCTTTTGCTGCCGAATTGTCTGCACAGATCGTCGGCCTTCTAAGCCGGGGAGTGTGGCTCACCTCAAATCACAATCCTCTCCACCTCATCCAGGCTAATCTCGTCGTGCCGGCGGTCGTGAAGCTGTACGTTCTGACAGTTCCCTCGCTAATGCGGAAAGCCTACTCTGCGACGTAGCCGAGACGTGGGCGCCCTGTTGTCGTTATCGTCGGGCGAGCTCTCCAGATTTCTTAACGAAAAGGAAGCCTTTCTATGAAGAATGATCAGGACAAGGTTCAGCGAACAGTTCTTCCCATCCCGGATCAGCCGCGCACAGGCCTGGTCACCTACGATGCGAAGGATCCGGACACCAAGTACCCGCCGATCACGCAACTGCGGCCCCCCGAAGGTGCGCCCAACGTCTTGCTCGTGTTGATTGACGACGCGGGCTTTGGCTCCTCCACCGCTTTCGGTGGCCCATGTAATACGCCGACCGCGGAACTTCTTGCTTCCGAGGGCCTCAAATTCAACCGTTTCCATACCACAGCGCTCTGCTCGCCGACCCGCCAAGCCTTGCTGACCGGACGCAACCACCACACGGTCGGCATGGGCGGAATCACAGAGATCGCCACCGGTTCGCCGGGCTACAACTCAATTCTGCCGAACACCTGTTCCCCGCTCGCACGAACTCTCAAGCTCAATGGCTACGCCACCGCCCAGTTCGGAAAGTGTCATGAAGTGCCGGTTTGGGAGACCAGTCCGGCGGGTCCATTTGACGCGTGGCCTACAGGGGGAGGCGGATTTGAATATTTCTACGGGTTTATTGGAGGTGAGGCGCACCAATGGTATCCGTCGCTCTATGAAGGCACCACGCCGATCGAGGTGAAGAAGACTCCCGAAGAGGGCTACCACCTGATGGAAGACATGACGGATAAGGCCATTAACTGGATTGGGCAGCAGAAGGCGCTCATTCCCGATAAACCATTCTTCGTCTACTTCGCACCCGGCGCGACGCACGCCCCGCACCACGTCCCGAAGGAATGGGCGGATAAATACAAAGGCAAGTTCGACCAGGGTTGGGACAAGCTGCGTGAAGAGACCTTCACCCGCCAGAAAAAATTAGGGGTCATTCCGCAGGATTGCCAGCTCACGCCGAGGCACACGCAAATCCCCGCATGGGATGACATGCCTGCCGAGCTCAAGCCCGTGCTCATCCGGCAGATGGAGGTTTACGCCGGATTCATGGAGTATACCGATCACCACGTAGGCCGGTTAGTCGATACGCTGAAAAAGCTCAATCTGCTCGACGACACTCTGATCTACTACATCATCGGCGACAACGGTGCATCGGCAGAGGGAACGCTGAACGGCACATACAACGAGATGATTAACTTCAACGGGGCGGCTGCATTGGAGACACCCCAATTCCTGATGGAACGGCTGGACAAGCTGGGTGGACCGGAATCTTACAACCACTATGCTGTGGGCTGGGCGCACTCCCTGGATACACCGTACCAGTGGACCAAGCAGGTCGCCTCGCATTGGGGTGGCACACGTAATGGGACTGTCGTGCACTGGCCCAGGGGAATTAAGGGAAAGGGTGAACTCCGCACTCAGTTCCACCACGTGATCGACGTCGCACCAACCATCCTTGAGTTGGCCGGCATTCCCCAGCCGCTCTTCGTCAACGGAGTTCAGCAGCATCCGATCGAAGGCGTGAGCATGGCTTACTCCTTCAACGACGCCAAGGCTGCCGAGCGGCATGAGACACAGTACTTTGAGATGTTCGGCAACCGCGGTATCTACCACAAGGGCTGGACCGCGGTAACGCGACACAAGACGCCGTGGATCCTCCAAGGTGAGGTGACCCCGGCATTCGACGACGACACCTGGGAGCTCTATGACACCAATAAAGACTGGACCCAGGCAAACAACCTAGCCAAGCAGATGCCCGAAAAGCTGCACGAACTGCAGCGTCTGTGGCTCATCGAGGCAGTGCGGAATAACGTACTTCCCCTCGATGACAACATCGGTGCGCGGATGAACTCAGACCTGGCGGGGCGGCCTGTGCTGATCAAGGGCAAGTCCCAAATCTTGTTTGGCAGCATGGGGCGTCTCTCGGAAAACTCAGTCCTTAACCTGAAAAACAAGTCGCACTCGGTGACCGCTGAGATCGTGGTACCCGCAACGCCCGCTGAGGGCGTCATCATCGCTCAAGGTGGCAACATTGGCGGCTGGAGCCTCTACGCGAAGGGCGGTAAGCTCAAATACTGTTACAACCTGCTCGGCATCCATCAGTTCTACGCCGAGTCAAGAAACGTGCTGCCTCCGGGCGACCACCAAGTACGCATGGAGTTTGCCTACGCGGGTGGTGGCCTTGGCAAGGGCGGCACGGTGTCCTTGTACGTGGATGGCAAGAAGGTCGGCGAGGGCAAGGTGGCCGCCACAGCAGCCATGGTCTTCTCTGCCGATGATGGTTGCGACGTGGGGATGGATACGGGTGCTCCGGTGTCACCGGACTACGGGTCGCGCGGGAATGAGTTTTCAGGTCACATCAAAGGCGTGCAACTCGCCATTGCTGAGGACGCTGAGAGCGTCGATCACCTCGTTTCGCCGGAGGAAGCTGTCCGCATCGCTATGGCGCGGCAGTAGAAATACTCAGGACCGGCAGTCGAGATCGGCTGCGCGGTTCAGTAAAATCGCCCATCGCGCGGTAGCGCGCAAGCCGGGGATCCATCGCCTTCGCCGAATCAGAGCGTGTTTTGGCGCGTGGGGTCATCAGGCCGAGCCGTGAGTGAAAGCAGCGAACCTTGACATCAACCTTGACGTGACCTCTTCGATCACGGCCTTGCGGTTGCTTTTCGTCAGCAGTTCATGACCGGCACCTGCAATCGGCAGTAGTTCGGTTCGCGCCGGTATCAGGCTCAGCGCCGACTGCACCTCTGAGATAGTACCGAATCCGTCTCGCGTCCCGTGAACAAAAAGGGCAGGAATTTGCAAAGACGAAAAGTGCTTCGTCCGCAGCTCGTCAGGCTTCTTTGGTGGGTGGAGGGGATAAGAGAGCAGGAGAAGACCTTCAACCAACTGCGGCTCGGCCGCAGCCAGCATGGACGCCTGTCTCCCTCCGTACGAATGACCGCCCAACACGACCGGGCCTGCCCTCAGCCGGCGCATCGCAGCTATGGCCGCTCGCAATCCTTCCTGATCGCGCTCCGCGCTCCCTCGCAGCGGTGGTCCATGAGGCCGGAGTTGGCGGAAGGGAAGATCGCAGCGAAGCACGGTCACTCCCACGAAACAGAACGCGTCAGCCAACTCTCTAAGCAACGGAGATTGGCAATTCGCGCCGGCGCCGTGCGTAAGAATCAGGCAATTCGCGCTGGGGTTCTGTGAACGATGCAGGTATCCTCGAACGGGTGCATCCTTGTTCGATAAATCGGAGAATGCCTCGCAACTGGGCATGGCGTTTTCTATTGTAAGTTCGATGCCCGCCTGATCACTTCATTTGTACGGAGCGGCCGCTCGCAGTTCCAACTCTGCGAACGGCACCGGAGCCATCGGACACTGGGGCAGAGATAAAGACCCGAGAGGAACACCGGGTGCGTGTGGTGGCGCAGTGCCGCCAATCGCGAACTGGCCGAACGCGGCGGAGCCGATTTGCATCTGGAGAGCCATGCGGCTCTGAAACACGGAATCGAGATTGGGCACGGCGGGTTCTTCCTGAACCTGACACAGTACCGGCGACTGCTATAGACCTGTGAACGGTCAGCGATGGAGACGCCCAACGCGGATGCCGGAAATGAAGCAACTGATGTCTGGTTCAACCAAACGGGTCAGAAATCCGGTTCCTCCGTATTCACTTCTGCGGTCTTCCCAAAGCTGCCCTATTGTGTCACCCGGTACCAGATGCGAAGAGCACATCCTGCACGACAAGGTCGGCTGGGGTGACTTCTCGTGCTACTGGGGAAGCTGCGTTTCCAACAGCGAATTCTCGACAGAAATTTCTCTCACGTCGACATGCGAGGTATTCCGAGACTCAACTGGTTTGTGTTCGGACTGTCACTTGTGACAGTTGATCGAGCGGCAATGGTGCTTATACACGGTAGCTTAGGCCGGAATGCGCGTATAAGCCGGATCAGGAAAGACGAAGGAGTTAAACAATGAGTGCCGATACCAAAAAGTCGAATACGGCAATCGCTGAGCAAAACGTCAATCCCTACGGTGGGGGACCGAGCACTGGCCTGCAGTTTCCGCCCTACTACAAGCCAACGCCGTCCATCCGGAGCCGGATGAACTACTTCCCTGGCAGTGAGCCGCTGGGGACGAACGAGATGCGGATCTCGTTCGTTGGCAGTTGTCCTTTCCCGCCCCGGCGCGATCAGGCCGGCACGTGCATTATGGTCGAACTTGGCAACGGAGACCGCTTCTTCTTCGACTTCGGCCCAGGCTGCGTCAAGAACATCCTCGCCATGGGCGTGCCGGTGCCGAGCATTAACGACATCTTCATTACTCACCTGCATGTCGACCACTACCACGACCTGTCCTATCTGCTGCCGTTCTCGGCGTGGGCAGGACGGTGGAGGATGCCGTTGCGGGTGACCGGACCCTCAGGACGGACGCCGGAACTCGGCACCAAGGGCATGGTGGCAGGCATGAAGCAGATGCTCAAGTGGCACCTGGAGGCCTTCGATGCCTGCCCCATTGGAGACGGCTACGAGATCGAGGTCAACGAGTTCGACTGGAAGGACGAGAACGGCATCTGCTATGACAAGAACGGCGTCACGGTCCGTCATTGGAGGCGCTCGCATGTCAAGGACGGCGCTTCTGCCTATCGTCTGGACTGGAACGGCCTTTCCTTCGTGTGGACCGGCGACGGGCGGCCTGACGACCTGACGGCGAAGTATGCCAAGGGCGTCGATGTGTTTGTCACAGAGATCCAGCCGGATCTGGCGCGGATCAACCAGCTCAAGTATGGGCTGCCCGAATTCCTCTTCAACTACACCGTAGACATTCACCACACATTGGCTTATGCCACGGGCTACCTCATCAAGCAGGTCAACCCCCGCTGCGGTATGGTCACGCACCTCTGTTTCGACAATGACACGCTCAACGAGCAAAGCGCGGACGTTCGCGCCCATTGGGATGGGCTTTTCCTGTATGGCGCGCCGGACGTGGTCACCGTCAACGTGACCAAGGACGCGATCTGGCAGCGGGATGCCGTGCTGCCAGGATTCTCGGGTCAGTTCTTGCCGAATCCCACGTTGTTGTTCGGCGATTTGCTGCCCCTCGCTACGGGCCAGGGTGTCGTCCCACAGCCAAGGCTGCCGCGCGAGCAACAACAGGAGCAATTAACGCGCGACCTCGAGATTGATCCGCATAAGTACTATCCGCCGAACGTTTACCGCGAGCCGCTTACCAAGCTCCCGAACCCGCAATACGTCGACCTGCTTGAGATGGCGAAGACGATGGGAATTGATCTCAGTAAACTCCTGAAAGATGTTCCCGAGAGCGCAGATCCGAGTAAGGCGAAAGCAGCTTAGCGGTGTGGTCCCGGTGTCCCCGCTGCGGCAGTCACGGCGGGACGTTCCGGGGCCGCTTTTTGGATGAGTCGTCTGTTCTGGGCCGACGCCATTGGGGGGAAACCCAAAAATGGAAATCATAGACGACAACGGAAAAACCGTTCCGATCACAATCCTGACCGGTTTTCTCGGGGCCGGAAAGACGACGCTGCTGAACCGCATCCTGACCGGGAGCCACGGCCTGCGCGTCGGGGTCCTCGTCAACGACTTTGGCTCGATCAATATCGACGCCGAACTCGTCGTCGGTGTGCAAAACAACATGATCAGCCTCGCCAACGGTTGCGTCTGCTGCCAGATTCGCGACGACCTCATCGAGTCGGTCGTCACCTTGCTCGCTCGTCCGGAGAGAATCGAGTACATCCTACTTGAAGCCAGTGGTGTCGCCGATCCAGCCGGAATCTTCATAACTTTCAGTGATGCCAATCTGCGGGACCGGATCAGGCTGGACAGCGTCACTTGCGTGTTGGACGCGGAGCAGGTCTTTGCGCACCCTGAGTATCCGCCCCTGATGGACCTTAAGCTCCAACAGGTTGGGTTTTCGGACATGGTGATTCTGAACAAGGTGAGTCTTGCCGGTCCAGAACAGGTCAAGAAGGTCAGGGCCTGGCTCGACGACCATTTCAACCGCCTTCGCATCGTCGAGACCAATTTCTGCGAAGTGGCCTACGAGATTCTTTTGGGTGTCGGGCGCTTCGATCCTGCTCGTGCCGGCCTCAACTCGCACGGCGCGGAGCTTGGCCGTGCCGAGTTGACCTGCCATGACGACATCCATGACCTCCACGTGCAGCACGACCACTCGGAAGTGTTCAGCACCTGGTGCTATGAGACGGATCGACCGATGGCTCTGGAAGCATTGCGCGAAACATTGCGTAAGTTGCCGGGCACTGTTTACCGGGCCAAAGGGTTAATCTACAACACCGACACGCCACGGCGGCGGGCGGTGCTGCAAGTAGTCGGCAGGCGCGTCGACATTTCCATACAAGAGGAGTGGGGCCAGCGGGTACCGCGCACGCAGATCGTAGCCATTAGTGCGGCGGGCAGCATCGACGAAAGCCTGCTGGAAGGGGCATTCGCCTCCTGCATTTCGACCGCCGTCGCGACGGAACCGCTGCGGTTTTCGTAATGAAAGATTTGCGCAGCCAGGTTCGACGACGAAGCCGGCGCCTGCCAGTTCTGACTGATATGTGACGGAACCGCCTTACTGGCCTTATATGCATAGCTCAGGAGGATTCATGCAGGCAGTGACTAGTCCGCCTTCAAGCGCTGCTCGCCAAGACATTTCACTTGTGCGCGGGGGCTTGTTCTTTCGATTCCAGCAAGCGGTGGGGCTCATACGCGCGGATCAGTGGAACCTCGGTCCTCGCAGCGCCGCGCTGATTGTCATTTGCTGGCTGCCTTTGCTGGCAATCACTCACTGCACTCCTGAACCCAACAGCCTTCCGCTCTCTCCTGACGGATTACCGTGTGTACGTCCGGCTGTTCATTGCGATTCCTGTGTTGTTGAGCGGAGAGATGCTCCTGGATTCATGCTTCCAGATGGTCTTGGGATCCATCCGGGAGTCAGGCTTACTCGAGCAGTCGGACACGGCATACATGGACGGCGTAATGTCAAGGATCGTGCGGTTACGCAATTCACTCTTTCCCGAACTTCTGATCGTGGGAGCGATTATGGTTTTTATCCTCACGTCATACCATGGCTTGATCGATGCTACGCCATGGCTTGCACAGGGAGCGGGTTCTGAGATCAGGTTAACCATCGCGGGTTGGTACGGCGTTCTGGTAGGCGGATTCATTTGGAATTTCCTGCTCGCTTTGGGCATTTGGCAATGGTTCTTGTGGACATTCTTCGCTTTCAAGCTTTCGAGACGGAATTTGAATATCGTCGCAACGCATCCTGACGGACACGGAGGGATCGGCTTCCTCGGCTTCATGGTAGAGGCTTTTGCACCCATCGCTTTTGTCGTTACTTGTGTGATCGGAGCAACCTGGCGCCAGAACATCCTCTATCACGGGACTCATGTGATGTACTACAAAGTGTCCGCGCTCATTCTGGGCGCGATGATTGTTCTGGCTGCGCTCGGGCCACTGTTCTTCTTTGTTCCTCGCCTGTTCGGCCTCCGCCGCAGAGGAATGCGCGAATATGGCGCTCTCGGTCACTTGGACAGTACCCAGTATCACGAAAAATGGATTACCCATCGCGCCGGGCACGAAGCCGAATTTCTTCAGGCACCAGAAACCAGCAGACTCTCTGCTTTTCGCGAAACCTACGAAAAGATTGAACAATTAAAACCCTTTCCAATAGACAAGGGCTCTCTCTACGTCCTGGCGATTGCGGTGGTGCTGCCCTTGCTACCTACGGTTCTCACGGAGATTCCTTTTGTCGTGCTCATCAAGGACTTGTTTGGGGCCCTGCGCTAACGCTGCCCCCAAGAAAGGCCGACACGAAAGTTAGTTAGCGCAGAGCAACACGCACTAAACGGATAGATATGGAGGCAAAACAATGGCAACACAGAAAGTCACGACAATTCGACCTAACATAGTGTTCATCCTCTGCGACAACGTCGGCTGGGGTGACTTCTCGTGCTACGGCGGGAGCATCTCCACCCCTCGGATCGACAAGCTCGGTGCATTCTTGAAAACGCTGGCCATCGAGCCGCCGATCAAGCCGGGAACACCTGATCCCTACCTTCCTCCCAAGTCGGGCGAGATGCGGCTGGAGGAACATCTGCAGATCGGTGTAATCACGCAATACATTAACTCGTTGACGAGGACTCACAAGGATGGCCCGCCGCCGAGCACCGGATTCGATCGCAGTTCAGGATGAACCGAGCGAAGACGAGGCAAGCAGGAAGAGGTGGCCGCCAATCCGAGTAGCTGAACGCGGCCACAGGCAGCATCACCAAGTTCCGAGGTCTGAATCCTCCTGCATAAACGGGGACAAGCCACAGAGGAGCACGCATGAGTCCGAATGATTCTACTGTCGTGAACCCACTCATCGCACCAGCGCAGTCCACATCAGAAAGGCTCATGGCGAGGGATGCCGTTCCAAGGTCGAATACGGAGGCGGGGCAACGAATCATAAAGGATGCACCCACCGCAGGGCCGGTCTTCAAGACGTTCGCCGACTTTCTCGGAGCCGTGGCCTTACGCAAGGTTGCGCCAGTCGACCTGCGCCCCGCCGTGCCGGACAGCGTCAGCGCCAATCTCGATGTGATCTTCCAGACGGGAGATAATTATGAGCTCAAGCTGAATCTCTTCACGCCGAAGAACTCAGCCAAGGCCCTTCCGCTGGTCGTCATGATCCACGGCGGTTGCTGGATCGACGGCGGCCGCGCCGACTGCAACTACTACGGCGTCAAACTCGCCCAGCTTGCTTACGCAGCGGCCACCATCGACTATCGTGTAGCGGACCAGGCGCCCTACCCGGCTGCGGTGGACGATGCGCGAAACGCAATTCAGTGGCTCAAAGACCACGCCAAAACCTACAATCTCGACCCCGATCGCATCGCATTGCTGGGCGGTTCGGCCGGCGGCCATCTGGTCGAGTTGATTGGATACGCCGCCCACACTCCGAGCAAGCAGCATCGCAACGGGCCAGGACCGAAAGTGAAAGCCATCGTCGCCTTTTACGGCTGGAGTGTCTTGACCGACCCGGTGGTTCGGGATCCTTACTGGAATGAAGCCTTCCTCGGCAAGAAGTACGCTGACGCCCCGGAGCTTTACAAGGAAGCGTCGCCAATCACCCACGTCAGCAAACAATCTCCCCCGACCATACTCTTGCAGGGCACCATCGACGCCATTGTTCCCATGAGCCAGTCGGTGAAGTTGGCGGAAAAACTCGAGGCCAATAACGTGCCCTACATCTATGCGCCGTTTGAGGGACAGTTTCACGCCTTCGACTTTTTCCAAGGCACGACCGCACGCGCGTTGTATTTCACGGAGAAGTTTCTGGGCGAATACTTATGAGATTCCAAATCAACTTTGTAACCGCCGTTCTTGTTTGCCTCTTATTAGGCGTCGGCCCCGCGTTGGCACAACAAAAAGCACAGTGGGTGCCGGGACAGTATGGACTCGATGCCGGAATACTGCCCGATCGTGGGCTTACCCTTGGCAGCTTAAACATCGACTACTCGGCCAGCCAGCTGAACGGTCCCAATGGAAACAAAATCTCTGGTGTCTCGGGGACATATAGCTTCTGGGCGTCGGAGAGCATTCTTCTCTATGTGCCTAAGGTTAGTGTGCTGGGTGGAAAGCTGGCGCTGATGGCATTGCTGCCCGTTGCCAACGGCTCTCTGACCGCCGAACTGAACAATCCGCTGGGGAATAATGTGTTCCCGTTCGGCGGTGGCGGCTTCGGGTACGCCGACAGCTGGTTCCAGCCACTTACCCTGGGTTGGCACTTCAATCGCGTTGATACGTTTGTTGACTACGCCTTCACAGCGCCTACTGGCCGGTATAGTCCAGGAGCGAACAACAACCTGGGCTCCGGATATTGGGGTAATAACATCGAAAGTAATACCACGGCCTATCTGACAAAAAACAAGGGAACTACCGCGAACCTGGCTGCTGACTGGGAGGTCCACGGGCAAAGAGAGGCCGCAAGTGTGCCGGCGGGTCAAATCACCAACGTTACGCCAGGACAGGCCTTCACCATGGAATGGGGGCTTGGCCAGTTTCTTCCGCTGAATAAGCAGCAGACCCAGCTTTTGGAGGTTGGCGTGATTGGATACGACCAGTGGCAGGTCACTGCAAACGGGGGCAATTACCTGATTGCCGGCAGGCCCGTCCCGGCAAGCCTTGTTCCCTTCTACTCGGTGCATGCTATCGGTTTCCAGACCAACTACATACTTCCGGCGAAAAACCTGAACTTCTTCTTCAAATTCGAGCCCGAGTATCTGGCGCATGCTCGTCCCCAGGGACGAACAATTGCGTTCGGGATCTCATATACATTCAAGTTCCCGAAAACGCAGAAGCCGGCGCCATGACTAAGCGGAGAAGCGCGCAGCGAAATATGTGCTAATTGCGTAGGCCAATTCGGCCAAGAATTACCCGGCCAGAAAGTTAAGTGGACCTAACAGATGTTGAGCGGCCTACGCCGATGCACAGGTGGCACAGCAGTTCAGACATCGCCGCTGGGTCAGCGGTGCGTGTATTTTTCATTCTAAAAGCAATAGGCCGGGTTCTTATGAACTTATATCTTTTCGGATGCGGGAGTCTGCACAGTCGTCATCGGCGCGTCACGCCCGATGAACATCATGGGCAGCTGATATGCCAACTGTAGTGCCCCCCAGGGCCTCGTCGTTATGACAGTTTCGAAGAGAAACAGCCAGCGAAGGGTATCGTTCACTCGGCAGCTAAAGCCTCAAAGACCCCGAGGTTTCGGGCTCATCGAGTTCTCTCAGCGCTGTCTGTTACTTCTGCCAGTATGCAGAGACGGCCGCCCGAGGGAAAATCGCGAAGGCTTTCGAGGAAGGTATAAGAATGGGAAAAGCCGGTGTCAGCCAAACCGCCGCATCGCAGAGTGCAATCCCCAAGGTCGTCCACGACAGTGAGTACTACATGTTGGAGATGCAGCACGGCGAGCAGTGGGCTGCCGAAGATCAGGACATCAACCACAAGCTGGCCGAGCTTCGGAAAAAGCTTGGTGTGCCGCCCAACATCATCCACATCATGTGGGACGACACAGCGGTCGGTGAGGTAGGCATCCCTGCTATCCAGAAGGTACGCGGATTTGAAACGCCGAACATCAACCGTCTCGCGGCCGAAGGCATCAACTTCATGCGGATGTATACCGAGCCGTCCTGCACGCCGAGCCGAGCGGCGGTATTGACTGGCCGCCACCCCGTGCGCAATGGCATGTTCAACGTGGGATTCCCGTACGAGTACGGTGGGTTGGCCGCCTCCGAAGTCACCACTGCGGAAGTTCTTTCCAAGGCGGGCTACGCGACTGCTTTCTATGGTAAGGCTCATGTCGGGGACACTGAAGCCAGCTACCCAACCAATCACGGGTTTGATGAGGCGCTGTGGACACCGTACAACCAAGTGCCGAGTTTATATACTCCGCCGGGGCAGTTGAATGTGCTGACACCCGCTGTTCTTTTCCCCGAAATGTTCGGCAAGGATCCCTACGACATAGATCCAGGTTGGCGCCCGAAGGGCTACGTGTTCGCATTGGAAAGCACGAAGGGCGGTCCGGTAAGGGAATTTGGGCGAGCGCCCAATCATGACGATTACATGAAGATCGATCCGGAATGCCAGAGGCGGACTATAGCATTCATTCGCGAGAAAGCAGCGGAAAAGAAGCCGTTCTTTATCGATTACTGGCCTATCGCAACATCCTTCCTGGGTTTTCCGAACCGGGTCACTGCCAGTGGCGGGTTGCCGCAGGAAGCCCTCGCGCGGCTTGACGTCTGGATCGGCGAATTGATGACTGAACTGAAGGATCTCGGCATCGCAGAAAATACTCTCGTCATTCTGATGGCGGATAACGGCCCGATGATGCACAACGGACCGCCTGGAATGACGGAGACGCTCTACCGTGGGGGCAAGGGTGATTATCTGGAAGGTGGGGTGCGCGTTCCGGCGATGGCGTGGTGGCCCGGAGTCATCGCACCTGGACAGACTGTCGGCGACATCATCCACGAGACGGATCTGTTTACCACCTTCGCGCATCTTGCGGGGGCGATGGACCACGTTCCGACCGACCGAATCATCGACGGTATAGATCAAACCGGATTGTTGCTGAAGGGCGACACTTTCAGTCGGCGCGATTACGTCTTCATTTACACGGGCAACGTCTTGGCTGCGACTGTGGAGGGTCGATACAAGCGAGTCTGGGTTGGCGAACACCCAGGGCTGTCTGGGGCTGCCTTCTTCGATCTCTACACCGATCCACGCGAGCAAAACGCCAAAATGCTCCCGATGTTTCCCGCCAAGGGGATGTTCAGCATTATGAGGACTCGCCACCAACTGTGGATGCTGAAATACCCGAACGCTGGCGAGGCCCGCGCCTTCCCGCTCACCGGCATTGAGAATGCGCGCCCGGAAACCAAGGCCGCAGGGCAACCACGCGTGGATGTTTCAAAACTCCCGTTCGATCCGTTCCAGTTCATCGATCAGTTGCCGGAGTGGGACAACATCGAATTTGACAAGACTGAGTGAAGCCCCGTGTGAAGGGCCCACTGCACACAGCGCCTTCGAGTTCCGGGCGAAGCATAGAGCGGCTACCGGTGACCAGCATTCTTGCTTCCCGAGCCCCCGGTTTTGGGCGAAGCAACGGTGGCTCGGTTACTGGCTTTCGGACTTTGGCGGCCTTGGCGAAGTGAGCGCTTCAGTCTAAAAAAGCGCTGTTCAGCCTAAAATACCGTTGTGTCTTACAGATCCTCGGTGAATTTTGGAAAACATTGATGAACTATGTACGATTGGCCTCTTCCGACACCGTATTCGAAAACTGTGTCCGACAGAGTCCGAGAAAGGCTACGCACATTCAAACGCGATTGAACAACATTTTTGTTTCCCATAGTATACAGGGTTGGCTCACCTTTCCCGTGGTATGAGAATGAACACGCGCAGGTTCCTCAACTCACGCTGCGATACGCTGAAAGCCTAGAACTGGATCCGGCAGGGCAAGACGTCATTTCAGCTATGCTTATGAATATAAAAAGCTTATATGGTAGGCACGATTGGATTCGAACCAACGACCTCTTCCGTGTCAATCTGCATATAACATTTACTTTCAACAACTTAACCTCACACAGAATACCGCCTAAGCACCTGTATTTACGTGTAAGACGTATGAGTTTTGGGTAAATCCTTGGGTAGATTTTGTATACGACATCGCTCTCGAATGTCCGCCTCATCTCCGCCTAGTGTCCCAGCTGCGGGCCGGAGGCCGGTGGTGTTCGACCCGGACGCCCACATGCCGAGAATCAACCGTGGCATGGTCTACCTCGGCGCGTGCCTCATCGCCGGTATCCGGCTGGCGAGGGAGCGGCAGGTCAATGTGCGGGTAGTGCCGACCGGCAAGGCCATCGAGGAATCGGTCGATTTGGCACATGAGATTTACAATCGGGTGTTTCGGAAGGTGCCGGAGAGGATTCAAGAAAGCCGCTGACCGAAGGCCACCAAGCTGTGCTCAGTAGCCTCGACCAGCGAGAATGCTGTCCTGCTTGCTCCTACACAGGAGCAACGCCGAGAAGAGAGCCTACGTCCTTGAACATCTAAGTGTGACACGCGAACATATCATGTGCTTGGTTCTCTCTTTTTTGCAGGGAAGAATCGGAGCGGTGTAGCGATGCAGCAACTACCAGCGGAGGATGTTGAAAGAAAGGTAGCTCCTGATTCGCTTTTTGAAAAAGCATTTGACTTGCTGTGCAACATCGCAAGAGAGCAAAGGTAGGTGCTGTTATGGCGTCTCGTCGTGAGCATGTGTTTTTGGCTTTGGAAAACTGACCAGAATCGGCAGAGAAGAACGCTGCAAAATTAGCGCAATCAAGGTATCTTTATAGGTCTCAGCCGGTCAGTAGACGGCATCTACTCTTGGTCTGTGGTTCCACTGCGTCTGACCTCTAACGGCCATGAATTCGCCGTAGCTATGCGAAGCGACCATGGCTTTCAGGTCGTCAAGAAAGCCGCTGTTACGTCTGGCCTCGGAATCATGCGAGATATTGCGGTCGGGGCATTCAAGGCCGAACTCGCCAAGCTCGGGGTACTGCTGCTCTAGACCGCGCCCGCCGCAAGATGGAGAGCCGTGCGGCGATACAGCACGGGATAGAGATTGGCCGGGGCGGCTTCTACCTCAACCTGACAGACGAGCAGTACGCGATGCGGTGCCTCAGATGAGGCGTAGAAACGTGGCTTACGCTTTGAGCATATCGAGAATGAGGCTCGGGTGAACAGGTTTGGGTAGTACATCGAAGATGTGCCCCCGTGCTTGAGCGTCCCTTAGCAGGTCGGCAGTCCGATTGTCGCCGGATACGAGAAGCACCTTGCAACTCGGGAGACGTTTGCGGATTTCAATTGCGGAGTCAATTCCGTTCATCTTATCCATGACAACATCACTGATGAGCACATCGAAATTGCCATCTGACGCACGTTCCACCGCTTCAGTACCGCTGTATGCGGGGAAAGCATCGTAGCCCGTCATCTTTAAGATTCGGACAAGCGAGTCAGCCACGAGCGGCTCGTCATCGACCACTAGGATTTTGCGCTTTCGACTTGGCAACGAACCAAAGGGATTGGGCGTAGAAGCCTCCGAGATTGAGGAGTCGGGCCCGGTGAAGATAAATTGATTTTATACTCCGCCAGCATAAGGCCTCTGGCTCAAATTGTTAGGATGCAGCTATAAAGGCAGCCGCCCTTTTTCATTTTTATGAGCCCGAGAGTCCCAGAAATACTGACAAGGTTTGATGCTTTGATGCCGGACTAGGACGCTCGGGTTGCCGTTTCAATCGTTGCCATCTACTCAGCCGGAGATTCGCCCAAGTCTCGGTTGGCGCTCCGATAGCGCCCACTCTCTCTCTGCTTCCTGTGTGGAAAAGCAAACTGCTCCATAAGGGGGAATCTTCGCCACCAGATAAGAAGGCCGCGCCTCATTGGCACGGCCTCCTTGACTCCCGCTACACCCTGTCCGCTCAGTTCGGTAGGAGAACCTAACTTCCAGGCCGGGTGCGGCGCAGATCCTGCGTAACGGACAGCTTTGTTTGAGTCCCTGCAGTACTTGCGGCCTGGGGCATAGGCGATACGGTTAGTGCCTTCGCGGCCCGCTACGACCATGATATTGTACGCTCCGGCTTCGCTGAAATGCGCGAGGATCAGATTGACGTGTAACAACGCAGCGGGAGGATTGAGTGGCGGCCTTGGCGCCTGCTCTTCGGCACCGCTAGAGGTTCAGCTCCATGGCCGGACGTATAGCTGGTATTTACTAAGGTAAAGTCTCTTCTACGGTGGTTCAATAGATTCGCGCCTACCGGCGGTCTAACATGGAAACATGGTTTCCTCAAGCGCGGGTCAACTGCGCAGAGAACTCAGGCAGTGCCTGTTAGTACGTGTCCAGACGGCGCCTCTTGCGCTACCTGGGCCGTTCAGATCGTTGCAGCGCCCGATACGCGGCGAAAGCGGCGCTTCGGCCAGATTCGCTCCTCCATACTTCATACCGAATGCGAAGACACCTCAATGCTGATACTTTCTGACCACAATGCTGAATGAGGCAATTGAGATCGCGCATGAAGTCAAACAACCTCTGACCGCCGTCATCTCCAATGGCAACTACTGCCTGCGGCAGCTCGCTGAGTCATCTCCGAACCTGAACGAGATACGTGTGGCAATTCAGGAAATCATTGACGCGGGCAATCGCGCGGTCTTGATCATTTCTCGTATCAGAGCCGTTCTGGCGAGGCAGTGCCAGGAACGAGCAGCAGTGGACATCAATGAAATTCTTACCAGGGCACTGGATCTTCTGCGGCCTGAACTGGATCGGAGCGGCACGAACCTGACCCTGGAGCTTGCCAGGAACCTGCCGCCACTGCTGGGCGACCCCGTCCAGCTACAGCAGGCATTCGTAAATGTAGTGATGAACAGCATTGAGGCCATGCGCTCCACCCCTGGGCAGAAGAGGGCAATTTTCGTCGAGACCGGCAAAAGACCCGAAGGAGTCTTCATCGAGATCAGGGATCTCGGCCCCGGAGTTCTTGCCACCAGGTCCGAGCGGATCTTCGAACCTCTTTTCACAACCAGGACGGACGGCCTGGGTTTGGGTTTGCCGATCAGCCGCTCGATCGCGGAAGCGCATGGGGGCAGCTTGTCCGTCATCCCAGCTACGGGTGGTGCGGTCTTTCAATTCCTCCTCCCCATCACAGCGGAGGTTTCTCATCGCTGACGCTTCTCCCCAGGTGTTCGTCATCGATGACGATGCTTCGATACGGCGTGCTATTAGGCGTCTTCTCGAATCAGTCGGTCTCCGAGTCGAAGCAATGGGATCCGCCACGGAATTCCTTCGCACCACCCGCCCCGATGCCCCCAGTTGCATCATTCTCGACGTCCGATTGCCGGAAATGAGCGGCCTGGAGCTCCAGAGTGAACTCTCGGCCGGCGGCGTTCCCATCCCCGTCATTTTCATCACGGCTTACGGCGATATCCCCATGACAGTGCGCGCAATGAGATCTGGCGCCATCGAATTTTTCGCGAAGCCTTTCCGGGATCAGGATTTGCTCGATGCCGTTCATATCGCACTGGAAAAGGACAGGTTACGGCGCCGCAGGGATGCGGAAATGAGCCTGCTGCGCGACCGCTTCAGGTCTCTGACGAGCCGCGAACGGGAAATACTGCCTCTGGTCGTCTCCGGCCTTCTCAACAAGCAGATCGCTGCCCTGATTGAGGCCAGCGAGGCCACGGTCAAGGTCCATCGGTCCCAGCTCACGAGGAAAATGGGGGCGCGGTCTCTTCCTGACCTGGTGAGAATTGCAGAAAAGATCGGCATTCCCAGCACGAATCCTCGCGGAACGTAAGGCCGGCCTTTACCAAAGTGAGGTCTCTCTCGACGACGGCACAATATCTTCTCCTCGCGCCGGGATCTAGTCTTGCGACACATGACTTCCTGGACCGAATCCGATTTGCGCAAGGCGATTAATGCAGATCAGTTCGTTTGTCATTTTCAACCGAAGGTGGACCTTCGAACCCGAGCTGTACTCGGATTCGAAGCGCTGAGCCGCTGGAACCATCCACAGCACGGCCTCATCTCACCGGGAAGTTTCATCCCCGTTCTCGAGAAAACGGGGCTGTCTCATACCTTCACCACGAAGATGCTGCACAAGATCTTTGCAGAGGCGCGTGACTTCCTACCCGAATCGATGTTCGTTTCGGTAAATGTCTCTCCACCACAGATGCTCGGAGGCTCTCTCCCCGCAGTGGTTCAGAGGGCTTCGGAAGAAGAAGGCTTTCCCCTGCATCGGCTCGTTCTCGAGATTACAGAAACAGCTCTGCTGGATGATCTCGAACGAGCGCGCGCCAGCGCGAAAGGGCTCAAATCACTGGGAGTGCGGCTTTCTATCGACGACTTCGGGACCGGCTACTCCAGCCTGCATCACCTCCAGGTGCTCCCATTCGACGAGATCAAGATCGACATGTCATTCGTGCGCTCTATGCTGCACGAACGGGAGAGCCGGAAGATTGTCGCGGCCCTTGTCGGATTGGGCCACAGCCTTGGGATGATCACGGTCGCCGAGGGTGTTGAAGAAACGGCACAGGCGGCCATGCTCATCAGCATGGGGTGCGATCGCGGGCAGGGCTGGCTTTACGGAAAACCGGCGCCGGCGTCTGAGTTAACGGATATGATCGCCTCGCTGAGCGGAAAGGGATCCGGTCACCGGACCGAGTGCCCAAACGGAGGGGAGACATGCGCCAATCTGGAGTCATATCCAGCGCAGCGGCTTGCGCAGCTCCAGGCCATTTACGACGGCGCGCCCGTAGGCCTCTGTTTTGTCGATTCGAGGCTGCGCTTCATAAGCATCAACGAGCGTTTGGCAGCATTGAACAGCCGTGCCGTTCCAGAGCACCTGGGGAGGAACGTCGGAGAAATCGTTCCAGACGTCTTTCAGCAGATCGAGCCGCACCTGCAACGCGCGCTGGAGGGCGAATCTATTCAGGACCTGGAGGTTAGCATTCCCGGAGCGTCGCCCAGCGACGCCGACCGCATAGTACTCGCAACCTACCAGCCTGCTCGCGATGAAGCAGGCGAGGTCGTGGGCGTATGTGTAGCGGTCGTGGACATCACCGCCCGCAAGCAGATGGAAGAGGCGTTGCGAAAAAGCGAAGCTTACCTGAAGGCCGTCTTTGATGCGGTACCTGTTGGAATCATGATTGCCGACGCAAGTGAGGGACGAATCATTGCAGCAAACCGTCAGGCGGCAAAGATTCTTCGTCGTCCCCTCGATGCGCAGGGAACGCACCATGCCTTTGATCAATGGGTCGCGCCCGGGGCTGTCGGCCAACAAGTCGAACCCTCCGAATACCCGATAGCCCGCACGCTCCTGCGCGGAGAACCGATTTATGACGAAGAGCTGCTTTGCGAGAGAGCCGACGGCAGCTGGGCATGCGTCAGTCTGTCCGCTCGGCCGATTATCGGCAGCGACGGCCGCGTTGAAGGAAGCGCCGTCACCCTACGAGAAATCGACGAGTTGAACCAGATGAATGATTCGCGCTAGGAACGTCTCCCCTCATGATCGGAGTTGGATCTGGGTACTCGAAACCGCAGGACACTCCTCGGATATCCCTTAACTGACCAATTGAAAAGGAGAACATTGTTGATGACCTTAACCGAAATTCAGAAACGTCAAACGAGACTCGAGTGGGCAAAACGCTCGATCATCCCTTGTGCGCTGATTTTTCTTCTGTTTTGCGGCGGGCTTGCCTGGTTCCACGTAATCTCAGTCGGGGCGGCCATAGCGGCACTCTTTGCAGTTGTCTTCGCGGCGATGCTTGGCTGGTATATCGCCAGACTTAGCCAGCAGTCTTTGGCTATAAACTCTTTGGTCATAAAGTCTGGCAAGGCTCACGTTCCCACGGTTCTGAGAACCTTGGACACAATGGTGAATGGCACGCGGTACCTCGGCCAGAACGCCGAGGTGGTGAAGGAAGAGGTAAGTATCGCCCTCTATCCCGGCGTTGATCTTTATGAACGTTGTGCGTCAGTCTGGCTTCTGTGCCGCTCGAAAAATAGTGTATGGTTCCGGCTGAACTCAATCGTGAACATTTGGGACACTACCTTCGATCATCGAGTTGAACCGATCACCGACCAGCAAGCCCGGCGCGAGCTGAGCGACGATCTAACCCTGTACACAAAACACTTCGGCGCTCCCACCAGTGCTTAGCACCTAACATGGCATCGAGGCCATCTGCCTGCCCCGTGCAGAGACGGTAAAACCAAACGGCCCTGTCCCCGGGCCCGAACCGGTAATGCGAGATATGTATGACACCCTTAATTTTGGATCAAGATGACCAGCGACCGGCCCGTTTCGCCGCCCGGCAGCCCATTCTTTCGGTGAGTGAGAAGGTTATGGGCTACAAGTTACTGTTTCGCACAGACTTCAAGAACTACTTTCCGTCTGTTGAAGGTGATGCCGCCAGCCGCGCAGTGATTGATATGTCGAGCCTGATCGGTCTGGATACCCTCTGTAACGACGGCCTGGCCTTCATCGTCACTACACGGGGCACGTTGCTCGGCGAGTATCTGACGTTGCTCCCGCCAGATAGAACTGTCGCTGAGATACCGGATTCCATGCTGGCAGACGCCGAGGTGGTGGGTGCATGCACGGAGTTGAAGCGCACGGGATGCAAGATAGCACTCAGCGGTTTCACACTCGACGATCAGCGGGTATGGCTCGATGAAGTCGCAGATTTCATCAAGATTGACATCAAAAAAACGACGCTGGTGGACATTGCTACCCTTATCCAGCGCTATCGCGACCGGGGCCCGCTCCTCATTGCCGAGAAGGTTGAAACGAGAGAAGACTTCGAATTCTGCAAGAACGTAGGATTCAGCTGGTTCGAGGGGTACTTCTTCCGAAAGCCGGAGACGATGCGCGCTCGCGGAGTGCAATCCAATCGCATTGTGTTTATGCGATTGCTGATCGCGGTTTCAAAACCAGAGTTGGACTTGAGAGAAGTTGAAGAACTCATCAAATCGGACCCAACGCTCTATTTGCGTCTCCTGCGATACCTGAACTCCGCAATCTTTGCACGAAGAATTGAGGTCAAGACGATAAGCCAGGCTCTGACAATTCTAGGCGAAAACGAGATACGCCGCTGGTGTCGGCTCTCCGGAATGCTGGAGCTGTCAAAGAACAGGCCGTCAGATCTAGCGATTTCCGCTCTCGTCCGCGCCCGTTTCGGTGAGCTGATTGGCACCAGGGTGGACCATGGGGATTCGGATCTGTTTCAAATCGGCATGTTGTCCATGATGGATGCAATTCTTGAAATCCCCATGCGGGAGGTGTTGGAGGGGCTGCCGCTGGAAAGCGAGGCCAGGACCGTTCTGATGGAAGATAAGGGGCCTCTTTCACGTATTTACCATCTGATTCTTGCAGTTGAGGGCGGCATGTGGCAGAGTGTCGTGGAACTTTGCGCTCAGCTCAACATCCAGGAACACTTCGTTGCGCACGCCCAATGGGACGCCCTGGGATGGGCGCAGACAATCGTGACAACCGGCTAACGTATCAAGCGTGGCTCCGCACCCTCTCATTCCCCCGGAGATTGGTTTTTCCATGTATTTGCCGTTTGTCATGTGCGGATATGCCGCAGCCTTGGTACTGGTTTGGCTGGGCTGCTGGCTGATATCCCGGGCCATTCCAAGCCTTCGCGGCATTCGAGAACTCGCATGGGCCGTCCTGGCCGCGATGGTCGCCGTCATCCTGGGCGGACTGCGCCTTTGGGCGCCGGCGTTTGTGTCGATCCTGCTCGGCAACTGCGCGCTGTTGGCGTCCTTTGTCTTGGTGTACTGGGCGACCGCGAGCGTGCTCCGGGAAGGGGAGCGTTTCCCGGTTTGGGCTGCGGCCTTGTGTGTCGCGGTGCTGCCCGAGTTCGGCTACGCCACCTGGGTTCATCCTGACATTGTGCTGCGCATCTGGCTCAGCAGCGGGACCATCTCTCTTCTGGCCGGCGCTACCGCAGTGCTCCTCTTCCGCCATCGATCGCCAGCCCCGGCGTACTCCACGCAAGTTCTTGGAAGCGTCAATGCCTCGATTGGATTGCTGAATGCAGCCCGCTGTGTCCTGAGTGGGCTCTATCCACCTGTGGATTTCATTCACGGGGATTGGATCCAGAGCGGATTCACGTATGCGCAATTGGTTCTATGCATCGCCAGCTGCAGCGGGATCGTCTGGCTCTCGCTCTGCCAGAACCGGGCTGAGTTGGAGGAATTGGCACTGACCGACAGCCTCACCGGCCTGCTCAATCGCCGCGCTTTCGATGACATTCTCCATCGCGAGATGCAGCGCTCCCGGCGCAGCGGCGCGGTCCTGGGCCTGATCCTGTTCGACCTGGACCGGTTCAAACAGCTCAATGACACCTTCGGCCATAGCGCCGGGGACGAGGCGCTGCGCAGCATCAGCCAGGTACTGAAGCAGGCGATCCGGCCCGCCGACTCCCTGGCCCGCTACGGCGGAGAGGAGTTCGTCCTTCTCATCCGCAATGCGCAACTCGAGGAGACGGAGTCAATTGGGGAACGGCTCCGCGAGGCGATTGCACAATGTGCAGCGGCTTCCACCCGCTTCCGGCTCACCGCCAGCGTCGGCATTGCCATGAGCCTGCCGAACGAACATGCGGCTGCATTTCTCGATCGCTGCGATCGGGCACTGTACGCCTCCAAGCGATCAGGCCGAAATCAGGTGACCGTATATGATGCCGCTCCGCGCATCGTGGAGATCTGTACAGCCGATGAATTCTGAGAGAAGCGGAAAAATGGGGGGGTGCGATTCGCGTCTCGCATCACGCGCGGAACTCGATCTTGATGATATCTGGCTCTATGTCGCCGAGGAGAGATACGCAGAGGCGTGCCGCCTGCACTTCCAGGAGATTTGGGATACCGCGATGCGCTTCCCCTACCCCGAAGCCGCGGCCGAGGCGACGCGCGGATGGCGGCCGGACTGGCGTGCCATCCAGGATGGAGCTATCGAGGGCACCTTGCTCGCCCTGGCCGGGGCAGTCTTTCAGATTCGCATGGTGTGCCGTTGACGCTAGCGCGCGGCAGTGCACGCATACCAGGCAAGCAAGCACCAGATCCAAAGAGCAAGAACAAGGCTGGAAGGTCGATTAGCAATAGCCCAAGAAGTTGAGGTGGCAGCGCACTCCAGCGCCATGCAGCATGCGACGTGAAGGCAGCGGCCGCGGCAAAACAGATGGCGCCGGCGCCGCCGGCTTGCGCTGCATGGGTAGCCGTCCTGTCCCTTGCGCTCGGCGATCTGCAGCGCCTAAAAAACCGAGAAGCCGATTAGCGGCACTGATCTGGCTCGTCACCATGTGATCCATCCCAACCAGGAGCAAACCACGCGATGAGTTGTGGCGCCGCTCAATACGAAGGACGATTCGGAAGGCTTAGACTCTTGCGTACCGGAAGCGACCGCTCCCGCTCCTTAGGTTTGTCCCATCATCCGTCATCGGCACCCCAGCGCGGCAGTGTCCTGCCGTAGCTCGCCTCGCAGAGCCATGGATCGACCATAGATGTTAGTCTGAAGAAAATTTATTGAACCCTGTAGGGCACGATTCACCTTGTCCTTGACAGGTTATACGTTCGGCTAGGATCTCTTTGTCCTGATCCCAATCCTCTCGGCCATTCTCACGAGGTCGGCCAAAGACTGAGCTCCCATCTTACGGGTTAACTGGCCGCGATGGACCTTGACTGTTGCTTCACTCGTCCCGATTGAGGCTGCGATCTGCTTATTGAGCAGGCCGGAGACGACCAGCGGCAGAATTTCGCGCTCGCGCGGGGTGAGTGACTCGAACCGCTCCCGCAACAATTGAACATCCGCCTCACTCTCCCGACGGAGCCTGTCCCGTTTGAGCGCGAGCTGAATCGCATCCAGCAGATCCTGATCCCGGAATGGCTTGGTCAGAAACTCGACTGCACCGGCTTTCATCGCCCGTACGCTCATGGGAATATCGCCATACGAGGTGATGAAGATGAGCGGAATGTGAATACCAGCCGACGTGAGTTCACGCTGCAGATCGAGTCCGCTCATTCCAGGCAACCGGATGTCGAGGACCACGCAGCTAGGCACATCCGGACGGGAGGCGGCGAGAAACTCGTGGGCGGACCCATATAGCTCAACGTGCAGACCGACGGACCCGAGCACGCGCCGAATTGCCCTACGCAGGGAAGCATCATCATCGATCACGAAAACAACGCCCGAGTGATCGTTCATGAGAGTTCTCCTGTCTCCTGAGGAAACGCGAATTCGAAGATCGCCCCCTCCGAGCCGGGGATATAAGAAAGGCTGCCCCCATGTGCCTCGACGATCGAGCGGCTAATCGACAAGCCAAGACCCATGCCTTCGGGTTTGGTGGTGAAGAAAGGCTCGAAGAGCCGATCGGATACATCTGGAGAAAGGCCCCGGCCTGAATCCTCAATCCGGACCACGACTGCTTCGGCTTTTGCCTTGGATGTGATCACGATCTTCCGTTGCGGCTGGGGAACAGACCGCAACGCATCGATGCTGTTCATCAGGACATTCATAAAGGCCTGCTGGAGCTGCACGCGGTCCGCGTAGACGCGGCTTAATTGCTCCGCCAGTTGCAGCTGTATGTCAATTCGGTTCTGTTCCGCTTCAGCACGAAGGTACTGGAGCACGTCCTTGATAACTTCGTTCACGTCCACCGGGTTTCGTTCAGGCGGCTCTTTCATCAGCAGACTACGAACGCGGGCGATGATGGAATTCGTGCGATTCGCATCGTCCACGATTTCCTGAATAGCCTGGCGTACCTCCTTCAGGTCGGGCCTGGCTCTCGCGAGCTGACCCAACGAGTAGTCGGCATTCGTGATAATCGCAGCCAGCGGCTGTTTGATCTCGTGGGAGATTGAGGCCGTCAGCTCGTCCATCAGCGTCAGCCTGACGGTATTCGCGAGATCTACCTTGCCCAGAGCAATGGAGAGTTGAAAATATTGTGCGGAAAAGCGGCGGTCCACGAGGCATGAGACGATCGTGGCCGCGAGCAGCGCCAGGATAGTGGCGGCAATGCCCAGCGTGCCGAGTGTTGAAACATAGACCGTATGTGTCGCTACAAAGTGAGATGGCGCTGTCCTGAAGGTAGCGGAGGCCATGCCTGTGTAGTGCATGCCCGCGATAGCAATCCCCATCAGCACTGCCGCCCCGAGTCTTCTCCAGGCAGTCTGGAGCGGCTCGTCCCGGAAGTAGTAGCCAAGCCACATGCCGCTCATGGCAAAAAGGATTCCGAGAGCAACCGCTGCTACCACGATGGTCGGGTTCAGCGTGTATGTCGCGTCCATACGCATGGCCTGCATGCCCAGATAATGCAGCGCGGCCACACCTGAGCCCAGGACCGTGCCGCTGATCAGCGCATACCACGATCCCATGCGTTTTCGGGTGACGATATAAAGAGCCGCAGCCGAAGCCATCATGGCGATGAACAGTGCCGCTACCACCGTGGGCCAGTAGTAGAACACGGGCACGGGTAGATGGAAGGCAAGCATTCCGACGAAATGCATCGTCCAGATCCCACTCCCCATCGAAAAGGCTCCGCCAGCCAGCCACGCTGCCCGAACCACCTTTCGTTTCGCCATGACTCGCCCGGCAAGGTCAAGGGCCGCGTACGAAGCGGCAATCGCTATGAGAACGGAAAGCCCGACCTGGAGGGGATCATAAGAGAATGACATTACCGCATCTGAAGGCGCCGTCATCAGGAGCTCCAGTCCGGGCATATGGGGAGCACACCACCCGGTAGCACATCATAAACCTGCAACGACACGCAATGCCTGGGGCGAGAACCTCTCCTTTTGGCGAGCAGGGCTAGAGGGGAACTGGAGGGAGTCGGTTGCTCAATGGGTGCGATAGCGCGCCGCTAGGAGAAAAGAGCAAACCGCCAGCATTCCGAGCAAACCAGCACCCACTATCAGAATTGTCATTCGCCGAATCAAGCTTGGCCCTCTGCGAGCTCGATCTTCCCGGGCAATAGAGTCCAAAGGTCCCTTTGCGCGTCCATGCTTTAGGAATGCAGTCGGTAACCGGGATTTTCAGAAGGGCGGAGCTGACGAACGGCCATTCCGGTTTTGGGATGAAATATTCGAGCACTTTGTCAGAGCAGAGGATTTCCAATACGGGCGCCCAGACCCTAATCCAATCGTCGTAGCTCGAAACCTTCTTTCCGGAGCAGGACGCGTACGACTCACTTGCATATCGGTTTTCGTTCATCAGGGGAATTGCTTTGCCATAAAGCCGATCGTTAGCTTGCCTGCATGGGGTTCGTATATCTCTCCTGTGGAACCCAAATGGTCATGACTCTTCGATCTGTGCCCAGGATATTTAGCGGAAAGGAGCGGGAGCGGCGTCCTGTTTCCGCTGATTTTTCGCAACTCGGTGCGGCGCCATCCAAGAGAATGAGGTGGGATCGATGGAACATCGCCCGTTTGGCCCGACGAAGCGCGAGGTACCCATCATCGGTCAGGGGACCTGGTACATCGATGAAAAGGATCGGGCGGCCGCTGTGAGCGCATTGCGCCGGGGCCTGGACCTTGGCATGACGCACATCGACACGGCGGAGATGTACGGGGCCGGCTCTGCGGAGACGATCGTAGGGGAGGCGATCGCCGGGCGGCGCGATGAAGTCTTCCTGGTCTCCAAGGTTCTTCCCCAGCATGCCTCGCACAGCAGAACCGCTGAAGCCTGCGAGGCATCGCTGCTTCGCCTCAAAACGAACAGGCTGGATTGTTACCTCCTGCACTGGCGCGGGAATTATCCGCTGGAGGAGACGATCGCAGCGTTCGAGGATCTGCAGAAGAGCGGCAAGATTCTCTCCTGGGGGGTGAGTAATTTCGATGTTGCCGATCTGCGCGAGGCGGCGAAGATTGCTCCGGAGGGCCAGATGGTCTGCAACCAGGTTCTATACCATCTGAAGGAGCGGACGATGGAAGAAGCAGTTCTTCCCTGGTGTGAGCGGCATGGTGTGGCGGTGGTCGCCTACAGCCCCTTTGGACATGGAAGCTTTCCCAGCCCGCGGACCTCCGGCGGCCGGGTGCTGCAGCAGATCGCCGCCGCCCATCAGGCCACTCCCCGCCAAGTGGCACTCCGATTCCTGGTGCGATCGCCGGCGGTATTTGGGATTCCCAAAGCTTCGAGCGCTGAGCATGCTCGCGAAAACGCGGGCGCCGGAGAACTGCACTTAACGAAAGCTGAACTGGCGCAAATCGATGAGGCCTTTCCTCGTCCTCCCGGGCATCATCCGCTGCCTATGTTGTAGGCGACGGCAGGACCTTTACCGAGGTGAATTACCGTGCCGGCATCTCTCGATGCGCGGCACGCACAGAGTACGGGGGAGCCGCTATGACGGATATCCTGTTTCAGCCCTTCAGGCTTGGCCGCTACGATCTGCCGCATCGCATCGCTATGGCGCCACTTACCCGGTCGCGCGCTCGCCAGCCAGGGAACATTCCCTCCCCGATGAATGCGTGTTACTACGCGCAGCGGGCCTCCGCGGCTTTCATCATTACGGAGGCCACCCAGGTCTCCATGCAGGGACAGGGGTATGCGTGGACTCCGGGAATCCACAGCCTGGACCAGGTGGAGGGCTGGCGGCTTGTCACGGAAGCCGTGCACAGAACCGGCGGTCTGATCTTTCTTCAGCTATGGCACGTTGGTCGTATCTCGCATCCTGCACTGCAGCCTGACGGGATGCTGCCAGTTGCTCCATCCGCGGTTCAGCCCAGCGGGATGGCCTTTATTGAGAATGACCGCGGCGAGGGAGAATTGGTTCCGTTCGTCGCGGCGCGCGCGCTGCAGACAGAAGAGATCCCCTACATTGTGCAGCAATACGTACGCGGAGCGAAGAATGCCCTCGATGCCGGCTTCGACGGTATCGAGATTCACGCAGCAAACGGATATCTGCTCGATCAATTCCTGTGTTCTTCGACGAACCGGCGCACGGATGACTATGGCGGCTCGGTCGAGAACCGCATGCGTTTGCTGATGCAGGTTGTGAAGGCGCTCACAGGAATATGGGGACCTGAGCGGGTGGGCGTGCGGCTCTCCCCAATGGGTACGTTCAACGACATTGAAGATTATGATCCGGAACGGACTTTCGATCGAGTGGCAAGCGCGCTCAACGAGTATGGGCTGGCGTATCTGCACCTGGTCAATCCGGATGTGCCCGCGCTGGAGGAAGGAAGAGAGCCGCAACCACGCGCACTTCGGATGCTCGACTTGATCCGAAAACAATTTCGCGGTCCTCTGATCATTGCTGGTGGCTTCGATCATGAAACCGCGGAATCGTGGCTGCAGCGGGGCCGAGCCGATCTCATCGCCTTCGGACGAAAGTTCCTGGCGAATCCGGATCTGCCGGAACGCTTTCGCCAGCATGCGCGCCTCAGCGCGGACGATCCCGCGACTTATTACGGGGGAGGTGCCGTCGGGTACATCGACTATCCGACGCTCGCACAGGAAAGAGGTGTAGAACCCAAACTCCAGATTGACGAGAGGTGGCGTTAGCGCTCATGAGCCTATGGAACAAACTTCTGTGGTTATCAGATCGGTTTTGACGAAGTTCGATATGAGTGACAGCAAGTCGCCGCTGCGGCTCCTTGGAAGACGCGGATCGGCAGAGGCCTATGCTCTGCGTGATTTTCTGTATCGAAGTGGCGTTCCGTTCGAGTGGATTGAGCTCGCCACCGATATTCAGGCCCGTGAGCACGGTCAATTGGACGGGTTGACCGACAGCCGCCTGCCGGTATGTCTGTTCCCCGATGGCACGCGGCTGGACCATGCAACCATCCACCAGGTTTGCGCTAAGCTGGGATGGCTTCGGGCGCCTTCCCGCTCCGAGTACGATCTGGCCATCCTGGGAGCCGGGCCGGCTGGCCTGAGTGCCGCGGTCTACGGCGCATCGGAGGGGCTGAAGACTCTGGTGATCGAGCGATCGGCGGTCGGTGGGCAGGCGGCGACTAGTTCATGCATCGAGAATTATCTGGGATTTCCCGAAGGAGTAGCGGGCTCGGAACTTGCTTGCCGGGCGCGCGAGCAGGCGCTTCGTTTTGGGGCCGAGATTCTGCTTCTCGAGGAAGGTGTGCGCGCTGATTTTGCGGGCGGCGGAGGCATTGGTTATCTCGCGGGCGGTATCCGGTTCGCGATGCGCTCCTCAATCTGTGCCTCAGGTATGGACTATCGCCGTCTTAACCTCTGGAATGAAGACCGTTTACGCGGTGCAGGAGTGTATTACGGCGCCGGCGCTAGCGAAGCCGAGCTGTGCGCCCACGAAACGGTCTTTGTCGTGGGTGGTGGCAACTCTGCCGGCCAGGCGGCATTGCATCTTTGCGTGCGGGCCAGGAAAGTTGTCCTCCTGATCCGTGGGGAGGGGTTGAAGGAGACGGTCTCGCAGTATCTGATCGACCGCATCCTCACGGCGACAAATATCGAAGTGTTGCCCCACACTGAAATTGTGGAACTGCACGGCGACGCTATGCTCGAGGCAATTACGATCAGGAACAATCAGTCAGGCGATGAACGCGTGGTGAATACCCACTGGCTCTTTCTCTGCCTCGGTGGCGTGCCCAACACGACGTGGGCGGTGGCTTCCCACGTCCTGCGGGATGAGCAGGGATATCTCGTGACCGGGCCTGATCTCAGGCGGTATGGCGTATCCGTGGACAACTGGCCGCTCGACCGGGAGCCGTTCTACCTGGAAACGAGCATTCCGGGGCTCTTCGCCGCCGGCGACGTGCGCCACGGATCGGTGAAGCGCTGCGCGTCGGCGGTAGGCGAGGGAGCCATGGCGGTGACTTTTGCCCATCGATATCTCGCAGGCCACTGAACAAGCGAGGGGATGGCCATTTTCGAGAAACCTTCGATATGCCTCGTCTCAGGGATCGGTGGCTCGTACCAGATTCGACTGGCGTAACGCGGCGCGACCTCCGCGCCAATTAGTCTTCTGCGAGAAAGGCAGGCGAAGCGATGAATTCCGTGATCATCAAAATTCCAAAGTTCATGCATGCGGCCGCAATCGATCGCTTCGGAGGACCCGAGGTGCTGACGCTGCACTCATTGCCGGTGCCTGTTCCCGGTCCTCAGGAGGTGCTGATTCGCCTGCATACCGCTGGCGTCGGCGGTTGGGACGCGGACATGCGTGGCGGCTGGTGGCCGGAAGGGCAACCGCGTTTCCCATTTGTGCCCGGAACCGACGGCGCCGGCACGATCGCGGCGGTGGGTTCTCGCGTGCGTCGGCTGAACATAGGGGATGAAGTTTATGCGTATAGCTTCAACAATCCTAAAGGCGGCTTTTATGCCGAATATGTTGTCGTCCAGGCGAATTATGCAGCGCCAATACCGGAAGGCCTCGACCTGAAACGGGCGGGTGCGATTCCAACGACTGGACTGACGGCGCTTCAGGGAGTGGACAATGCGTTGCATCTAAATGCAGGAAAGACGGTCCTCATTCACGGAGCATCAGGCGGGGTGGGAACCTTGGCGGTGCAGTTCGCAAAGCTGCGCGGCGCGCGGGTGCTGGCCACGGCTTCGGGAGCAGACGGTGTAGCACTGGTGCGCCGACTGGGCGCCGACGTCGTTGTAGAGGGGCGTACCGGAGACATTGTTGCTACGGTGCGGCTCTTTACAAGGGATGGAGCCGACGCGGTTCTGGCGCTGGCCGGGGGCAAACAGCTTACCCGTTGTCTGGATGCGCTGCGCAAAGGCGGACGGTTAGCTTATCCGAATGGAATCGAACCGGTACCGCGGAAGCGAAACGGCATTGAAATTCTTTCCTACGATGCGGTTCCTGGTGTTGACGAATTTCGCCGTCTCGGCAACGCCGTGGCACGGGCCAGACTGAAGGTTCCGATAGCTGAGACGTTTAAACTGACCGAAGCGGCAAAAGCGCACGAGCGATTGGCGGCAGGACATGTCGTGGGGAAGATTGTTCTGCGGATTCATTAGCGCTCACAGCGGCGTAGACCAAATTCCGTATTTGTCATGTGTCTCGGCTCGCCGGCTTCCACGACAAGGTTGATTGCTGCCGCTCATCACATCTTCACGATAGATTCCCGCACAGCTTTCGGACGAATGGGCAGATCACGAACGCACGCACCGCAAGGGGCCGAAGATTGCATTGGCAATTGCCGGTGGGAACATGAGTCGCTTAGTGTGCTGAGCGATGAGCAGCTTGCCGATGATTCGATTTTCCGAGAACAACGCGGCCGTTCAGCAAATGTGCGCAAGGCCGAGGCGGCTACAGGAATCGTCGTATGCCGAATACGATCTGGCGATTCCTGGGCATTGATCGGCCCGAGAGCCATCAGGCAACCGGCAAATGAGCTCTCCAAAGGGAGCATCTTCGGCTACGACGAATCGTTGATGTATCACCTCTGCTCCTGGCCAATTGTTTTTCCTGGGAGGTCAAGGCTTATCGTGTATCCGTGGAGTTGCTTATCGACGGCGCCTAACCAGAATCAGCCGCGCGAGGCGGAGCAACCACAACTCAATTCGATTGGCAGCTCGCGAGAGGAGTCCGCCATGTCAGGAGTGCCATGACTGAAACCGACACACGACCGGCGCTGGAAACACAACGCAGCGATGCCGAAAAACAAGCTCGACCGGAACTCGAGAAATTGCGTCAGGCGGCCGAGCACAAAGCCGAGGAGACGCTGGATGCAGATGCCACGGCCGCCATCAATGAAACAGTGAGGGCCATCGATGCCATCGCCGCCGGCAATACGAAAGAGGCTGTGCGGATGATCGAGGAGGCGACGGGCAAAGTGGACATTGCGATCGCGCGCAACCCAAACCTGGCACGCATCCCTGTCCGGACGGAGGCGCTGATCCTTGATGCGGCACCTGCAGCTGTAGGCGAAATTCGGCGTCTCGCCGATCTAGCCGAGGCCGCCGTGACGTTGGAGGATTATCCAGGCGCGCGGTCGCTGCTCGATACGCTGCGCAGCGAAATCCGGATCCGTACATGGTATTTGCCGCTGGTGGATTTTCCGACTGCGTTGCGCCACGCGGCGACTCTGCTCGACCGGGATCGCGAGGCTGCAGGCAAGGCACTGTTGGCGGCGCTGCGCACGCTGATAGCATCCGATCGAGTGATGCCGATTCCCCTGCTTCTGGCGCGAGAGGATGTTGAGCACGCGCAGATGCTGGCCGCTAAAGACAAGGATGCGGCGCTGGAGGAACTGGACGGCGCGCGCTCCGCATTAAATCGCGCTAAAACGCTGGGTTACTGGCGGAAGGATACGGAGTACGAAACGCTGAAGAGCCAGATTGAAACCCTGAGGAAGCAGTTGCGGGGGAGCGGCGATACCACGTCGAGCTTCCAGAAGCTCATACAAAACCTCACCGCATTTGTGAAGCGGCAATCGGAGCGCTCCACGCCTTCCGCGGATCAGTCACCCTCGAACAAGGCCGCCTAAACGCAAAATGAATCGCTTTTCTGCGGGAGCCAGGGTCGTGTGTCCATGAACGGAAGAGCGGTGGAACCGATTTTGTTGCTGGAACCGCGGCAGGCTGGGTCGATCCCTTCCACCTCAAGCTGCGATCGCCGGACTGGGGCGCACCATCGGGAGCGTGAGCCGCGCAACGCCGCTGAACAACAGACTGACTCCAACGAGCGTGCCCAACGCCCACTCGACGGCCAGCCCACGAGGATCAGAATCGACAACAGTAATGAGATGATTCCGTCGACTAGGAACCATGCCGATCCCGGCAGCAGCCGCAGCCAGAGAAAAAACACCAGCTCGAGCACGCCTTCGACCGCGATGTAGCAGGCCAAGACCAGGGTGAGCGCGAAGACATTGACCGGCAGCAGCAGCATGGTGACACCGGCAATTAAGTAGATGAGCCCGATGAGAATCTGCCAGAGCACGCCGCCGTCTTTTCTTCCAAACCAGGCATAGGCCAAGTGCGCGATCCCGCTGACCAGCACCACACACCCAAAGAAGATGGTACCGACCAGACCGGCGGCAAAGGGAACCCAAATGGCAGCAAAACCGGCCAGTATCAGGATGATGCCCATGAATATGGACCAGCCAGTCTCGCGTCGCGTGCTCAGCGGAGCGCCGTGAGTCGATGCGAACGTGTTCACCTGAACCTCCCTCCAGATTGAGCTCAGTAATACTCAATCAGGCGCTTCTTATGGCGCGAAATACTTAAAATGCATTTCACTCGGCACGCGGCGGGAAGTGAGAGAACATCTTGTCAACCGCCTTGCGCATCTTCTGTGTGTCCTTCTCTGGCTTATCCGAGAGCGTGTCGCGTGCCACGCCGCGCCATACCAGACCTCTTCCCGATGTGTCGTACAGGTCAACGATCAGCGTGCCCACGGGAACATCTTCCACGTTTGTGGTTGCCCAGCCTGTGCCCCAGCCGTGCCATCGCCAGCCGCCGCCCAAACCGTTGTAGAACGTGGTGTATTCCTTCTGGTGCTTCAAAATCGCGACCGCAGACACCGTTACGTCTCCGCCATCGGGGGCCAGTTGCCATCCTTTCGACTGCAGAGCCTGATCGACAGCATCCTTAATACGCGACTCAAAAAGCGGGTCGGAGCAGTAAAGGTGTCCCCACGAGTAGCTGTGATACTGCGAGAAGTGAACAGAGTGATCGTAGTCAGTGACTACCTGCTGCGCCGGCGCGGTCAACGGTATCACGCCAAGGGCGAGTGCCATCATCAATCCAGCGTTCTGAAGGAACTTCACAAGCACTTCCTTCCTTATATGTGTTGTCTGCATGGTTCGAAGGCCAACGGTGCGTCACGCCGCCTGTTTTTGCGGCTCAGCCGGCTTGCTCTCTCCGCTCGCTGTCTGGCTTGCCGCAGTCCCCGGTTCGCTTTCCGATTCAATGGCAACGGGGCGCCGCTCGCTGGCCCGCTGCGGAACGGGAACCGTGACCTCGAGAAGGCCGTTGCGAAAAATGGCCTTCGCCTGATCGATCTGCGCGCCTTCTGGCAATGGAATTGTGCGGGAAAAGACGCCGTACTCGCGTTCGGTGCGCCGCACACCGCGACGGTTCTCCTCATGCTCGACGCGGCGCTCGCCCTGGATGACGATCTCGTTCTCGCCGATTTCGACCCGAACATCTTCCGGTGACAGTCCCGGCAGCTCCGCCTGTACGCGCACCTTGCCGTCACTCTCGCTCACTTCAACAGCCGGCAACCATCCTGCGTCACCGCCCGTGAGGCCGAGGTCGGACGCCGCCCGCTCCAGCTCCCGGGTTATTCTCCGCATCGTTCCGAACGGGCTGAACCCCAAGAGGTCGAAGGGATTCAGCAGCAGCGCCGTGTCGGGAGCTCTGAGCCGGCGTGCCAGCGACGCGGTTCCCGAGGACCCCTGCTGCTGTTTCCCCTGCTGCTCTTTCGTGGTTGCCAATGCCTTCTCGTTTTGCGCTGCCATGGGATGTCTCCTCACTGCCTGTTGTCGTCTAGAGCATTTTCGATTCACATGTTGTGCAATGTGGCTTTTTCTTGAGGAAAAAGCCACTCAGCTGCGTGGCTTCTGGAAAGAGCAGAATCGAAAATGCTGTAACGCCGGTGACCGATGTTCCACGCTCAACGTTCGCCCCGCACCGCCGCAGTGTGGGAGCGTGAGTTGTCAATGAGCATCGTGCCCACAACGCAGGTGCGGAAACAATTGGTCGTGAGTACGTGAGCAGTCTATCTCCGCTAGCGTGCGCGTCTCTGTGAGGATCAGCGGATTGGAGCCTACCACTTTCTACCTATGTGCTCCCAGCCTGGGCGGCGAACGGATCCGTAGGCGCTTCGTGGGTTAGCAGCAGTGCTCCATGGCTATGGCAACAGACCCTCCACCTGACGAATTGTCCATCGACTTGCCGGTTTGCCAAGATGTTTACGTGACGTTGGGAGCGGCAGGATCTCCGCGCCGTTCCGCAGGGTAGGACAGGATAGGAAATGATGCCATCCCGATTTGCCCATCATGACAAGTCACGGCATTTCCGGCCGATCGCCTATTCTCTTTTTTGGTCCGCGTGGCCGATGCCTGGCGTGCGGCATTTGTCGCTCTCGATTGCTGTGCAGATGGCGACTATGTTTCTCTTATCCGCCGTTCACGCGCAATATGTGCCACCACCACCCCCGCCGTCGCCATGGACGGCGCAAATGACGCCACCACCCCCGCCCGGCCCGCTGCTCACCCAGCCGGAACTGGAACAGGTGGTGTCGCGCATTGCACTCTATCCGGATCCGCTGTTGGCCCATGTGCTCACAGCATCGACCTACTGGGACGAAATTCCTGAAGCGGCGCAGTGGGCGAATGAGCACAGCTACCTCAAGGGAAGCGCGCTGGCCGACGCCATTCGCGCCGACAATCTGCCTTGGGATCCTTCTGTGATTGCCTTGCTCCCGTTTCCATTTGTGCTGAACATGATGGCTCAGGACATGGCGTGGACCGAGGAACTGGGAAAGGCGGTGCTGAACCAGCGTGCAGATCTGATGGACGCGGTCCAGCGACTGCGGCAACGCGCGTACGACTACGGATATCTCCGCGCCTCGCCTTACGATGCGGTGGTCAACTCCGCAGGCTACATCGAAATCCTGCCCATCAACCCTGAGTACATTTACGTGCCCACCTATGATCCAGCGATTGTGTTTGCACCGCCGCCACCCGGATTCGCGATCTCTGCCGCCATCCACTTCGGTCCCGCAGTGATTGTGGGGGCCTCATTTGCACCCTGGGGATGGATCACTCCTGGCTTCGTGTGGGGAACGCACGCCATCATTATCGACCGCACGCCGTGGAACCGCGTCTGGTTCAATCGCGGCTTCTATGTTCACCCCTATTTTCATGCGTGGATCCGCCCCGCTGGACCACGCATCGAAGTTCACCCCATCCATCGCAGATAGAGTCTCCGGTCGTTCTGCGCAGCCAACTACGAACTTATCCGGAAGGTGCCATTGCCATGAGAATGATTCCTGCAAAACCGCGCATTCTGCTTCCGATTCTCCTCGTGATTTCTGCGAGTATCACCACAGGCTGTAAGTCCCATCCACCTGCGACGCAGAGTCCGTCTTCGAATCCCACGCCTTCCCAACCGGCGCAGGCCACTCCTCCAGGTCAGCAACAGCAGCACCTGAACCCTGATGTTGAAAAGCAGCGCGATGAGCAAAAGCAGCAGGCGCGGGACACCCTCAACCCCGATGCCATGGCCGCTATCGACGACACGCGGAAAGCCATCGACGCGATTGCATCCGGCAACAAAGACAAGGCAATGTCTGCCATTGAAGATGCCACGGGCAAGATCAATATCCTCCTGGCCCGCAATCCGGCGACGGCGCTCCTTCCCGTCGACGTTACCGTCGAAGTGATTGATGTTGCTCCCCTCGATGACAAGGACGTCAAACGGCTCATTGCCGGGGCTGAGGCCGCCGTCACGCTGCACGATTTTCCTGCCGCCCGCCTCCTGCTCTACAACCTGACAAGCGAGCTGCGTGTGCGCACGTTCAACCTGCCGCTGGCCTCCTATCCCGATGCTCTGAAACAAGCAGCCCGCCTGCTGGACGAAGGGAAGAACAGCGATGCCAGCGGCATCCTGCAAACGGCGCTGAATACGCTGGTGGTTGTCGATCATGTCACGCCGGTTCCCCTGATATTGGCACAGGCGGCTGTCGAGAGTGCGCAGAAAATTCGGCAAAGCGATAAAGCCACCGCACAGGTGCTGCTGACCACGGCGAGCAATCAGCTGAAGAGATGCGAAGAGCTTGGCTATATCAGCAGCGATTCCCCTGACTACAAGTCGCTGAATAACGAGATCTCAGATTTGCAGAAACAACTAAAGGGAACGGCCAATACGACTGCGCTCTTCGATCGCCTGAAAGCAGATATTGATGGCCTGCTCAAAAAGTTGTCCGGCAAAGAACACCGATAATGCAATGCCGTTTTCCTCTGCATCGGGAACTGGCTTCCAACACGATGGCAGCGATCAAGCACCCGAACGCGAATCGGTTCCCCTGTCGGTGAACGCGACCATTTCCTGGGCTCACCCTCCGCGCCGGTGACGCTGGTGGAATATGGGAATTTTGAGTGCTAGTATTGTGGCCAGGCGTATCCCGTGGTCCGCGAGGTCCGGGAGTCGCTCGGCAATCGGCTGCGCCTCGTCTTTCGCAATTTCCCTCTAACGACGATCCACCCTCACGCGCAGAAATGCAGCAGAGGGCGCCGAAGCCGCCGGCTCGCAGGGGCTTTCTGGCAGATGCACGACGCTCTCTTCGAACACCAGACGCGGCTTTCCGACCGCCATCTCCGCTTCTACGCCAGCCACTCTGGCCTCGACATGGACCGCTTCAACCGTGAGATGGCCGCCCACGCCTGGGCGGCCGCCGTCGGCGAGCACTTCCTGGGCGGCGTGCGCAGCGGCGTCAACGGGACGCCCACCTTCTTCATTAATGGCGTGCGTCATGCGGGTTTGATCGATGTGCTCTCTTTGCGCAGGGCTATCGAGAATGCGGCCTGATCCAGGAGCGCGCACTGGCCGACAAATGAATTATTCGCCCTATCAAAAGGCAGGACTCGCGAGCATTCCGCTGCGCGTAAACTGTGGTTGGAGTGCAGTACCTGGACGAATCGAATTCCCTGCGCGCGATCGCGGCATCACAACGCTTCTCAGGAATTAGAGCGGTTTCGATTCACTTGTTGACATCGCCAGCATCGTGTAAGGCGGCTTTTTCTTAAGGAAAAAAGCCACTCAGCTTCCCGGTTTCCGTAAAGAGCAGAATCGAAACCGCTGTAACTTCGCAGACTGCGACGGACACACGCAGAACAACCTGACTTGTGGTCGAGGAGATCCCCGCTTGGCGGAGGGATCTCTTCGGCTCGCGGTCGGGACAGAAGGCGAACAGCCTGAACCGAAACCGACCGAGCCCGATCCTCCTCGGCGGCTCTCAGGTCGTTCGAATCTGCGGCTCGGAATTATCGTACAAATTCAAGAAGAAAGCGGCGCTCTGACTTTTCGTCACCCGCGCCTGCCTGCCGAACCGAGCTGGAGGGATCAGGCAGTAGTTTGGGTACTTTCCGAAATGTTCGAGAACGACCCCATGGGACGGGACTCGCTGAGCGAAAAGGACGAACTGGACGCCATCCAGCGCCTTTCCAACTTCAGCACCCGCCTGCTTGGCACAAAAGATGTTTCCATAATGATGGGGGACTTGCTGCGGGCCGTCCTCGCTGTCCAGTCTGCAGAACTGGAGGAGATTCGCCTGTACAACTCCAATCAAGATTCGCTCGATCTGGTTGCGTCGGTCGGATTCAGTGCCGCACTTCCTACTGACTACGGTGGACTGTACGAACGCGATTCGCCTGCCTGGCTTGCCATGCTCACCGGGCAGCGCATCGTTACCGAAGATGTCCTTAGCGACTTGAGATTCGCTCCCTGGCGCGAGGTTGCGGTCGCGCGCGGCTTTCGCTCGGTGCATTTCACGCCTCTGCTCAATCGCCTCGGTGGGCCTATCGGCGTGTTGTCAGCCTATTTCCCCAGCCCCCGCTCTTCTCCAGAAAGTGAGTCTCGTCTGATCGAGCTTTATGCCAGGCACGCGACCGAAGCCATCAGTCACGGACGTAGCCTCGAGAATCAACGAAAGCTCGCCTCAGTTGTGGAAAACAGCATGGACTTTGTCGGCCTCGCCTCCCTGGATGGCCGCGCGGAAATCGTCAACCGCGCTGGACGGGAGATGGTCGGCCTCGACGGCCTCGCATCTGTACGCGACACGCGAATCCGCGACTACATCGCGGAAGAGGACAGGAAGGACCTGCTTCCCGAGATGATCTCCACCGTGATGCGCGAAGGCAAGTGGCAGGGTGAAATACGCTTCCGCCACTTCAAAACGGGCGAGATCATCCCCATGCTGCAGCATACCTTTGTCGTTCGCGAGGAGGTCAGCGGCCAGGCCGTTGCTCTCGGAACCATCGCCCGCGATATGCGCCAGCAGAAAAAAGCAGTCGAGGCACTGCAGCAAGCGCAGGCGGATCTGGCCCACACATTCAGAGTCAACACTCTGGGCCAACTGGCTACGGCCATCGCGCACGAGATCAGTCAACCGCTCTCCGCAGTCATCACCGCCGGAGGGGCGGGGCTGAATTGGCTCCGGCACGACCCGCCGGATCTGGAGGAAGCCCGCGACGCCTTCGAGGAGATCTTGCGCCAGGGGCGCCGGGCCGGCGAAGTTCTCGATCGGATCCGCAACCTGGTGAAGAAAGGGCCGCCACAATCCGCGCCCGTCAACCTTCCCCAGCTCATGGGCGACGTGATCTTGCTGACACGCCAGGATCTCGAGCGTCACGGCATCCGTGTCGAAACCGAATTGGAGGCCGATATCCCGGCAATCCAGGGTGACCCTGTGCAATTGCAACAGGTGCTGCTCAATCTGATCCTCAACGCTGTCGATGCCATGAGTCCGAGACCCGCCGGCGATCGCAATCTGCTGCTGACGATAACCAGGCAGGCCACCGAAACCAAGCAGTCCACCGACACGGTAGTCATCGGCGTGCGGGACTCCGGCACGGGTTTTGATCCAGGTTCAGCCGATCGCCTGTTTGCACCTTTCTATACGACCAAAGCCGGCGGCCTCGGCATGGGCTTGGCGATCAGCCGCTCGATCGTCGAAGCCCACGGCGGACGTTTGTGGGCCGCTCCCAATCCCTCGGGCGGCACCGTGTTCCTCTTTTCTCTGCCCCTGGAGTACCCTTTCTGACATGACAAACCCCCGCCCCATCGTCTACGTCGTCGACGACGAGTCTGGCGTCAGGAGCTCGCTCAGTTCTCTGGTGCGCTCGGTGGGTCTGGAAGTGCGTACCTTCGCGGGTGGCGCAGAGTTCCTCGAATCCAGGCGCGAGGATGCTCCGCAGTGCCTGGTCGTCGACGTCCTCATGCCCGGCATGAGCGGACTTGATCTGCAGAAGCAACTCTCGCAATTATCCTTCCCCATTCCCGTCATCTTCATTACCGGCCATGGCGACATCTCTATGGCGGTGCGCGTGATGAAATTAGGTGCCCTGGAGTTCCTTACCAAGCCGTTTCACGACCAGGATCTTCTCGGCGCTATCTACCGGGCCATCCGGCATAGCTCTACTGCACGACAGCAGCAGGCCCAGATGGCTGCGCTGCGTGCCCGTTTCGCATCGCTCACACCAAGAGAAGCAGAGGTAATGGAAGGCGTGGTCGAGGGATTACTGAACAAGCAGATCGCCTTCCAGTTTGGGACGAGCGAGAAGACCGTCAAAGTCCACCGCGCTCGGGTGATGCGCAAAATGCGGGCACGCTCTTTGCCCGACCTGGTACGCATGGCGCAGCAATTGTCCGTTCACACCTCCCAGCCATCGGACCGTTGCGCCTGATGCTCTGTTGCGTTCGGTTCACTTATCCTCCGTGTCAATCTCCGACCCGGAGCGATCGGCGACCAGCCAGAAGACAATTCCCAGAGCCACGGTTGCTCCCGCCAGCGCGGCGATCATTCCCGGTGAGGCCTCATAGACATCCAGAATGATGAAACGGCGGACGAGCGCCAGCAGCGCAATCAGAACCACCGAGCGCACCTCTACCACGGCGCGGCGATGGTGCCTGACAACTAGCAGCGTGTGCTTGAATTCAAGCGCAATCAGAACCGTAAGGACCATGCCGAAGACACCCTGAAAGATCTGCGGGTCTGCTGTCCTCGCCGCACCTCGCCTGAGAAGCCCCGCCGTCTCACCCAGCAACTGCCATGCGGCAAGCACCACGATTAGCGCGATCACCAGGGTCAGTGCCGCAACCACCGTCTGCTCGAATCGTTCATAGAGCGACAGAGTTTTCCATTTAGACTGCAGCTGGCGGAACTCAGTCGCCAGTGGCATGCTGTTCGTCACCGGGCCACCGTTTCCTGTGTCCTGCATACGCCTTCGCCACTTCCTCATTCGCTGGCCAGCTTGCGCCTCAGTTCTGCAATGTCTGACATGCTCTGCTCATAGAAACCATCGACGACAATTCATGGGCCGTATCGGCATTCTTCTGCAGGTATTGCCTGTATGTATCCGAAGGCGGCCGGTTCTTATTTTGGTTCAGGTAGTGGATGGCCGCCGTCGTGTTCTCCGATAGCTCGCGGACCGGCGGAAGCATCTGCTCCACGGCCTGCTGCTGGACATCGGAACCTGACTTCTGTGTTTCGTTCAGTTTCTTGACGATCAGCGCCATTTCGACCACGTGGCCCCGGATCTTGTGCAACGTCAAGTCGTGGGTCAGGCAGTTGCTATCGCTCAGAATCACCACCTGCATCTGGTCTGCGTCACTCGCTAGTGACCCGGTGCCGGGGCAGGAGACTGCGAACCATAGCAGAAAGTCGTACCGGGTTTTCCCTGGCGCCTGCCGCCTTTGCACAGACGACGGATCGCCTCATTCCCGCTCTGCCTCAGAGCAGGCTGATCCGGTTATCCACCGACGTGATCCCGGGAGCCAGCCAGGCAACGCGCTCGGCTTCCGCCCTTTCGGCCCATGAGCGAACTTTGCCCCTCAGGATCGTCTTGCTCCCCTCGACCTCGACTGTGATGCCATCCGCATCGATTTGCGCGTTGCGCACCAGTGCATCCTGTATCCTCTTTTTCAGATCGGACGGCGTGGCCGCTGGCTTTACCGTGATCAGATTGCTGACGCCCTTGACACCGAGAAGACGCCGTACCGCGCGTTCGGCTTCCTGGCGCTGGTACTGCCATTCCACCTCGCCCTTGAGAGTGATCCAGCCTTTGTCCACCGTTACGTGAACCTTGCCTTGCGGAATCGTGGAATTCCAGCTCAGGGCATGAGCCGCAGCCGCCGCAATGTCGGAATCCGTGCGCTCTCCGATCCAGCGCACCTGGATTTCGTTCGCAACGGCGATCACTCCGTTGACGCGATGAGCGACCTCTTCGGCCCTCCACTTCTTCATATACGTATCGACAGTTCCCGTCAGCGTGACGACGCCATCTTTCACGACGACGCCGATTTCGTTGGGGGGAACACTCGGATCCCAGCGAAGCTCAGCCATTACATCCGCCTGAATCTCCTGGTCCGTATGTTTCAGTGTTGCTGTTGTCATGAAATTTCTCCTACTCGGCACGCTTTGTACAGAATGCGGTTTGCGTGATTTACCGCTGATGTTAGCTGGCGTTCCTGCGCTGTACAATCAGGCAGCCGATGGGGTGCGGTCTCGGAAATAAGTCGGTCGTCAGGGCCCTGCTCCCGGGAGAAGTGGAAATCCTACCATTGTCGTAGCCGGCGTCCGTCACGCTGCACTAGCAAGGTCGAAGTGCACCAGTCCGCGCTGCACTGCGACGCGAATCGCGTCCGTACGGCCGCTCGCCCTCAGCTTTTCGAGGATGTGGGTCACGTGCACTTTGACCGTGGCGTCGCTGATATTCAGTGCCATTCCTATCTCTTTGTTGCTTTTGCCGTTGGTAATGCCAACCAGCACCTCGCCCTCGCGCGGGGTGAGCTCGCGTTCGACAATGCGACGTGCCAGCTGGGCTCCGACGGCGGAGGGAATCCACTGCTGTCCCGCGGAGACCGCGCAGATGCTCTGGATCAGTTCCTCCACCGGCGCGTTCTTGAATACATAGCCTCGGGCGCCCGCGCGCACGGCGCGATAAACGTCCTCCGTACTCTGGCAGGTCGTGAACATCACCAGGCGCGCGTGCGGAACCTGCCGCAGGATCGCGGTTACCGCCTCGATCCCGCCGAGCAGCGGCATTTGTACCTCGAATATGCCCACATCCGGTTTTATCGCAAAGAATCGGTCGACCGCCTCGAGGCCGTTGCGTGCCTCGCCGACAATTCTCACCCGCTCGTGGCTGGCGAGCAGAGCCGTCACTCCTGCCAGCACCACTGGCTGAGGATCGGCGATCAGAACGTCAAGAGTTTTGCGGGGAAGGGGTTCGGCAGCCACTCCGGCAATCCCCGGGCCATCGACGGAAGCAGAATGCAGATCATCGGCCGTCCGCAGCTGATCCGGATCGCGCAGACCGGGGGAAAGCACGGTTCCCCCGGTCGAGATGACACTCGGAACGTACTCGTTCATGACATGTCTCCTTGTTGGCGGTCGCGCTTCTGAGGGTTGAGCCCGCATCCCATAGCAACCCGGTGAGCTTTGCACCTGTCTCCCAGGTAACGGCGGCAGAGAGAAAGGGCAGATACAACAGGACCATGATTCCCTCAACCGTAAGCCGCCTGCGAGCGTGTGCAAGTCTCATGAGGAACCTCGCGTGACTTTGCTGGACAGTGAGTGACTGCAGGAAAATCTGGGGACTCCTGCAAACGAGCTTGGAATCTTCTTTATCGAAATTATCGGACAACGCTCGGTCTCACAACGGACGGCCCTGAAGGTCGTTCAGCTGGATTCCCGCACCCTCCAGAGCAGCGCGGTTGATCTCCAGCGTCATGCCATTGGCGTCGAGCAGGCCTACGAACTGATACATTTCGTCCAGGATGACTCTTGCCGGTTTCTCCCGAAATATCTGAGGAGTATCGCTCGGGGAAAGGGCGCCATCTCTCAGGTTCAGGATGGAATTATCTGCAAAGAGCCGTGCTCTTAGCGAAGCCACAATCCCCTCCCCCTCAAGCTATCGAACCGCGCGAATGCTGTTCTGCGACGGGTGCTGCATTTCCTCGGTGGCCAGAGATCTGCGGCGGAGGAGTCCTCAGAGTAATGAAGATCGCCGTGCGATGGGCGCCGTGCACTAGACTGGCCAGACCCGCTGCTCGAAAGCGAAACAGCCTGCAGCTGGCGAGGGCGCGGAAGGCCGCTTCTGGCAAATGGACGGTACGCTCTGCGAACAACACAGCCAAAAGGCGGTTCCACTCGCGGGCACTCATTCGCCTTATGAAAGGTCGCTGCAATGCAACCCATCGATCTGCTCACACGATCCGCTGGTACCATTGTTCCGACCCCCATGGTCAAGATCCGGCCAACTGCAGAGCCGTTAGAACAGCTTGCAGAAGAACCTCGTCGCTGAATGGCTTCCGGAAGAAAGCGATCGCGCCTGCCTGCATGGCCTGTGCTCGCGTGTGGGTATCGTCCCGAGCTGAGACAGAAATGATGAGAACTTTTCGATGGCTGGCAGCTAGGCGGCTCTGCAGTTCCAGGCCACTCATTCCCGGGAGTCCGTGATCGAGGATCAGACAATCACAACTGCGGCCGGAAGCTGCGTCCAGAAACTCCTCCGCCGATGCATAACTCTCTGTCTTCAAACCGGCTACTTCGAACAAACGCGGGAGGGCACTACGGACGTCGCCTTCGTCGTCGACAATTGTGATCCGGTGTTCCATCAACCGTCCTTTGTCTGGGAAGGTTAACTGGCTTCAATAGTGCGCGTCTATAGGCCCTTGGTCCCACATCAGGTCATTCGAAAAGGACGGCTAGCCTTATTGAAGAGTATTCAGGACGGCTGTGCCCAGACATCCTATTTCCTGGTGCACGAATCCACCGATGAGGAGCAGCATGATCTCTACCAAATGGGATTGCACCGTCCGGTCTGGCAACGCACCGCGACAAGCAAACATGTTGCGATCCGGGCAGAACTACACGCACATCGTGGAGCGCGGTTCGCATGGGGGGCAGTCCGAGTTGGCCGGCGGCTGCGGTTTCAGACCGATTACGTGATTGGACGCCCCGCCAAGCTCATGTGGGTGATTCAGTGGCAGCGCCGGCACACAAGAATGCGCGCGGCGGGTCAGCCAGTTTTTCTCTGTTTCAATGCTGGCCAATGAACTGTCCCGACCGTGACGCTGCGCCCGACATTCTGAACCGAGATTCTAGCTCGCGGCGAAGTTTGCTAGCAATGAGTCCTGCCGCTGGACGAAGGACCCGAATGAAGTCGGATATGCTCGTACGACCTTCGGGACTGCGACGCTTTCGCAGCCATGCGTTCGAGTTCTAGAGGCTTAGTAGACGGTTACAGCAAAGCTTAATACTTCCGGTCGAGGCTATTGCCCTCCAAGGGCAATATGAGTCGTAATCACCAAAACCGATGCCGCAGCGCATCCTATGGCCAATTGTTATCGCGGGATGCTCGAGCTAATATGAGCCGCAAATGTCAACGCCGCATGCTTCCCCAAGCGTGCTCATCAGGAGAATGGATATGACAACAACGATGGTTCACCGCGATCAGGAAATTCAGCAGGATGTCCTCGCTGAACTTCGTTGGGATCTCGGAGTTGCCGCGAGTGAAATCGGCGTGGCCGTCAAAGACGGTGTCGTCACGCTGACTGGACACGTGGATACTTTTGTTAAGAAATGGCGGGCCGAAGAGGCCACGCTTCGCGTCAACGGAGTAGCGGCGGTTGCCAACGATATTGAAGTGCGCTTGGTCGGGACAGTACGGACCGACGCCGATATCGCAGCGGCTGCCGTCAACGCGCTCAACTGGAATTCGACGATTCCCGCCAACAAGGTTCGCGTGACGGTGGAGAAAGGCTGGGTGACCCTCAGAGGCGAAGTCGAGTGGCAATACCAGCGTCGGGAGGCGGAGAAAGCCGTACGTAATCTTTGGGGCGTCAAAGGCATCATCAACTCGATCACCGTCAAGCCGGCCGCCTCTCCAATAGATTTGAAGAAGAAGATAGAGGACGCATTGGTCCGCAGTGCTCAAGTTGACGCCAATGCCATTACAGTTGAGGTACAGGGTAGCAAGGCCATCCTCAGGGGTAAAGTGCGCTCGTGGGCAGAAAAGAGAGAAGCCGAACGAGCGGCGTGGCTGGCTCCGGGCATTATTTCGGTCGACAACCAGATCAGCGTCAGCCTCCTCTGACACGCGTGGTGAGCGCGCGGAACGATCATTCGAACAGTCATAAGTGAGATCGAGAGAAATCGAATTACTGATGCGCACGGTGGCTTCCTCCCAAGGTCATCAGGGTGAAGCCACCACTCTTGACCGCGGCCGTCAGATTAGTGCCCCAACTGCTTCTCGGCCGTTCCTTCAGCACTCCGGCAAGAGCCTTATTTCAATCGCAATCTGAAGCTTGGTGTGCACTGGCGAGGCACCATCCTTACTTTGAAGACGGAAGTCATCCGGAATCGTTGCCGCCCAATCGGGAGCGATCGTGGCCTTGGGAGGTTGTTGTCGGCTGGTCGAGAGCCATCAGCCAGGGGAAGGAAGTTTCTGACGAGCGAGTGAGGCATGAGCCGGTATTCGCCCCGTTTCGACGATCAGTTGCCACCGCGAGGAGCTGTGCCAGGTCATGTTCAACGTGGTGAAGAATGCGCTGGATGCTATGCCCCACGGAGGAACATTGCGTCTTCGAATCCGCGGACGCAAAGATTGGGTGACGGACCGTAACGGCGTCCTTATTACGGTGGGAGATTCGCATGTACTCATAAAGTATGGCGGTCGGATTCTGGTGAAGAGCAATGGGACAGCAGCACGATCCGGATCTGTCGTTGCGATGTTTCTGCCCATCTGAGCCCGGAAATGAATCTCGTTTGTCCGGCCCGCCTTACTTGGGAGTTGACTTCAGATCCGCCCGCGTTATCTCCTGGATGAGGATCAAGAGGATTTTGCTGAGATAGGGAATGCGCTACTCACTCAGATCGCTAGCTCCGTGAGGTCCTTAATGGCGGAATGTAAGAAGGCGACATCCGGGGGACCTCTATATCTGCCACCCACCTAGGACCAAGACTTATTCGCGATTAGATCGAACGTCGTAGGGCAATGCCGTCAGGCCGGGATACCCCTGTCTTCTCCACGTGAAGAATTGTCGCGAGCCGAAATCATTACCAAAATATCAGCAGTGAAGGATGGGATGCAGACGCATCGACACGCGAAACTCAGTTGTCTCACTCGCTACCGTGGGCCGAAGACGCAACTCTCATCCCGGATAACGCACACGGAATTGCCACGCTTGAACAGGAGCGCGGCGAAGTACGCAGCCGTTCGTCGTTATGGCGGCAATGCAACATTGCTGGACACGACATCGATTAGGAGAAATGGACATGCGCAGCTTCCTATCAGTTCGGGAATCCTCCTCCGGTTGGTCAATCTTTTTCGGCATCCTGCTAATGGTTGCGGGCTTTGCCTCCATCGCGCTGCCCTTCGTTGCCGGAATCGCGGCCAGCATCTTCTTTGGCTGGCTCATTCTGTTTGCGGGGGTTGCACACCTGGTCTACGCATGGTACGAACGCGGTGCCGGCGCAGTCATCTGGCAGATCCTGATCGGGCTCGTCTATATCGGTGCCGCAGTCGCCATGCTTCTTTTGCCGGTGACTGCCGTCGTCACACTTACGCTGGTCCTTGGCTGGTACATTGCGATCGAGGGCGTCTTCGAGCTGGTCCTCTTTTCGCGCCTCCGAAGAGTTCCCGGTGCGGGCTGGTTGCTTTTCGACGGTGTTGTCTCCCTGGTCCTTGCCGGTCTCATCTTCCTTCATTGGCCGTCGAGTTCCTTTTGGGTTCTAGGGACGCTGGTCGGAATCAGCCTGCTTTTCAGCGGCATAGCGCGCCTTACCATGCCGATGGCCCGGCGCAGAATCGTGATTGCGGCCACATAAAGATCGTTGCGCTACGGAACCGGTCCGTGGAAGGCCCAATTGCGGGCGCATTTGGTTGAGCAGTCAAGATCGAAGCAGCCAATGATGTGCTTTTGATTCAAGGCGAACGAATGGTCGCGCACGAAGAGAATCAGGGCGGAGCACGTCAAAGTGAACGGCAATACAGGTTCTTCTATCGCAGCATTCCTTTGCCAGAGCGAGCCGATGTGGAACACGAAAATGCAAAATTCCGGAACGAAATGCTGGAAATCTCCATACCCGTTCCAGAGCAAAAGGAGAGTCGGCGATCGATTCCGATCGAAGGACAATCGAAGCCCCAGGAGCAAAGCCAGAAACAGGCCGCGTGACGGGAAGTTCCTTGGCGCCGCCGTATTGACGGTGTTGTAACCGACCGGCCTGGGAGTGGAATCCAAAGAGACAATTTGCCAAAATGCTCCGGAATGCCAGGCGGCCAACGATGAAGGAGAAATTTTCCCATGATCCGGCCATGCCGGCGTTCCTTTTCGACCTGGACGGCACGCTCATTGATAGTGTTTACCAGCATGTACTGGCATGGCATGAAGCTCTCGAGGAAATGGGTCTTTCGCTCGCCGTGTGGCGTATCCATCGCCGCATCGGAATGAGCGGAGGCTTGTTTGTGCAGGCCCTCGGGCGCGAGATTGGCCATCCTGTGACCGCCGAATTGGCAGCGGAACTTCAGCAAAAGCACGTCGCAGCTTACCAGCGCCATCGTGAGGGCCTGCGGCCACTCCCGGGAGCTCCGGAGCTACTCGATCAATTGAGCCGCGCTCGGGTTCGATATGCGATCGCGACCAGCGGACACCGCGAGGTTGCAGTGCCATCGCTCAAAATGCTCGGCGTAAGGCCAGAAATCCCTGTCATTACGCGAGACGAGGTCAGGCGCGCGAAGCCGGACCCGGATTTGTTCCTGGCGGCGGCCGAGAGACTGCATGTTCCCATAACGAATGCGATGGTTGTGGGAGATAGCGTGTGGGATCTTCTGGCAGCCAGGCGGGCCGGATGTCTGGGGGTTGGCGTGCTTTCCGGCGGTTACGGAAAAGAAGAACTCGAACGGATCGGCGCATATCGCGTTTACCAGGACGCGGCTGACATGCTCGCGCACCTCGACGAAGTCGGCGTCCGCATCCGGAATTGAAGCTCGACTGTGCGCTTGCTGAAATAGCCAAAGAAAGCCGGGATCCAGTTTTCTTGCGCCTAGTCGGGGCTGATCGCAACCAAATCTGTGGTACACGCACGCGATTTTAGCCGGCCATCGTTTCGTCGCTGGAGGTCCCACTCCAACGCATGACGATTCCAGGGAAACGCGCTTTCAAAGGAACTCTTTCATCGCGGATAAAAGCGTCTCGTAGTCATACGGTCCAAAATGACGGCGATCATTAATAAAAAACGTCGGAGTGTCGCTGACCCCATTTTGATGCCCGCTCAGGATGTCTTCCTTCACCCGAAAGTCAAACGCGTGCAACCTCATGTCCCGATTGAACCGCTCCATGTCGAGACCGCACCGGGTGGCGTAGACCCTTAGGTGCTTGTCCGACAGAGCGTGTTGTTGATTAAAGAGAAGGTCGTGCATCTCCCAGAATTTGTTCTGCGCGCCGGACGTCTCCGCCGCCTCCGCGGCATGCTCTGAATTGACTTCCAGGCTGGACAAGGGGAAATTGCGAAAGACGAAGCGCATCTGGTCGCCCAGGACCGCTTCGAGACGACTGACGACGAAACGCGCTTCGTTGCAGCGAGGACATTTGTAGTCGCCATATTCAAGCAGGGTCACCACTGCGGACCCAGGACCGCGAACGTGATCCCGACTGCTTATGGGAGGGGTGAACTGGGGGGGGACAACCGTCGTCATCAAAGTGTGATCCTCACTTTCCCTTGCGAGATGCTAGCGATCGTGCTGCGCAATTGCAATTACACGGGAGAATAGAAATGCTACCGGGAAGGCGGCTAAGAATTAACTACGACCTGCGGCGTAGAACCTTCTACTACCTTCCCATTAGGGGTCTTCGTCGATTGCCCTCTGTGACGAAGGTCGTATCCTTCCGTGCCCTTCTGGATAGAAATGTAAATAGGTGTCTATATTCACTCGAGGCTCATTCTGGCGACCAATTGTTTGCATGATTCAGGGTGGCTACACTGTGTTGCGAGACGGGCATAAGTGCCGCGCTGAGTCAATCGAGCGAAGAGCGAGGAAGTTATGAAACAAGCATTCTACCTTTATGCACGGGCAATAGCGATGTTCATAGTGGCCTCGCTGGTGTTGGCTGCAGGCTGCAAGTCGGGAGAGAAAACGGCCAACGCCCCGCAGGCAAAGCGGGTGGGCGAGACGCAGCCCTCGTCACGAGCAAATTTCGACGAGCAGCGGCAGAATGCGGAAAAGCAGATCCGCCCTGAAGTCGAAAAGGAGCGGCAGAGTGCCCAGGAACAAGCGACTCAAGCACTCGATCAGGATGCCATCGCAGCGATCAATCAAACTCAGAATGCGATCAAGGCAATTTCACAGAACAAGAAGAACGATGCGCTTGCAGCGATCGAAGCGGCCACGGGAAAGATCGATATTCTTCTTGCCCGTAATGCCAAGGCGGCGCTTATCCCAGTGGCGTCGGAGGTCGAAGTGATTGATGCCGCGCCGCTCGACGAGAAAACTGTCCAGGCGTTGGAGCAGAGCGCAGCCGAAGCGGTTAAAAACAAGAATTACCCGACTGCCCGTCTCCTACTCTATTCGCTGGAGAGCGAAATCCGCACTCGCACTTACAATCTCCCGTTGGCCACTTATCCTCTTGCCCTCCAGGAGGCGGCGCGATTACTCGATCAAGGAAAGAACGGCGATGCAAGCAAGGTGCTGGGAACAGCACTCAACACTCTGGTCGTAGTTGACAAAGTTACGCCGATCCCTCTTGTGCTTGCGCGCGCCGCCATCGAGGCCGCGGAAGAACAGCGGCAGAAAGACAAGAACGAAGCGCAGACACTTCTGGCGACGGCAAAGGATCAGCTTCATCGCTGTCAGGAATTAGGCTATGCCGCCAATGCGACGGAATACTCGGCGTTGAATACCAGTATTGCGCAGCTTGATAAGGAATTGGAACGCAATGGCGATACCACCTCGCTGTTCGCCAAGCTGAAAGACGAACTTTCACCGCTGTTCAACCGGCTGTCGGCGCAGGAGCGGCCCTAATAACCAAATACGCAAATGCCCGGATCGCATCTGGTCGACGCATGGTCGGAGCGCGGCGCTGGCGCCGTTCTCTGGCAAGGCCTCCTTGGAATCATGTACGTCATCGCCGCTCTCTACATGCTGGTTCTGCCGGTCGCCGGAGTGCTCGCTCTCACCCTGGTGCTCACTTTCTACATCGCTCTTGAGGGCATCTTGGAGCTACGGCGTTCGCATTCCTTCGACGGCTTCCGGGATCGGGTCTGGTTTTTCGTCGATGGCATGATTTCGCTCTTGCTCGGCGGCCTTATCTTCTTTCACTGGCCTTCGAGTTCGTTTTGGGCCGTAGGCACGCTTGTGGGGATCAGTTTGCTGGTTAGCGGCATCGCAAGGCTGACTTTTCCAATCGGTTCGCGGACAGCCTGACAGAAAGGAAGGCCCGCTATGAGAATCGCGCGCACGCAAAACATCCTCCACCTCATGGGAGTGTTAGTCGTTCCGCTCCTACTTCAATTGCCTGTGGCGGCTTACATCGTGAGGCCCGAAAGCCAACAACTGACGCAACTTTTGTCAGATGCAAGCGACGAAGCCAGTGAATTGGCCGAAGATGCTGAAGAGACGCAGACACTCATCTTGAACGACACGAATTGGGTGACGCACGCGTTGATGTTGGCCAGAGTCAAGGGACACGTGGACAACATGGCCCTCATCATCGAGAAGCTGAGAAAAACCCAGAAGTCCGGTTCAGAACTGCAGGAGCAGGCGGTTGAGCAAATGCTGCCTCTGGTAAAGGATTTATCGGCGAATACAACAGCTGCGATCAACTACCTGAATCAGAATAAGGCTCGCCCCGTCTCCGATTCATACACGCAATATCTGAACAAGAATGCGGAGGCGGCTCGCGAACTCTCTTCAATGATCACATCTTTGCTCGATTACCAAAAGAGCATGGCGGAGATCGAAAAACTGAGAAGCAAGCTCGTTGTTTCCGAAGCACCGACGCCATGAATCAAGATAGCGAACACACTCCAGCCTTCCTTTTTGATCTAGACGGCACGCTCATCGACAGCGTCTACCAGCATGCGCTCGCGTCGCATGGGGCGCTGGAAGAAGTGAGATTGTCTCTAGGCATCTGGCGTATCCACCGTCGCGTCGGAGTGAGCGGCAGGCTACTGGCTCGGGCTCTCAGAGGCGAGATTGGTCAGCGGCTCACTCCAGAACAGGCGGAAGCACTCCAGGAGCGACACGCGCAGCCTTCGCGCGCTATCGCGCATCGATCCCGATTCTTTCCGGCGCTCGCGAGCTGCTGCAACAACTGAGTTGCGCCAAAGTTCCTTATGCGATCGCAACCAGCGGACGCCGGGAGAGCGCTCGACCAGCGCTCAAAAAATTGGGTGTATCGCCTGCGATCCCGGTCGTCACGACGCCTGCGACAACACTGCCTGGACCGCGCCGGATTCTGAAATTGCGAGCGTCATAGGTCTGCTTTTTGTCGGGAAAAAATGTAAACGCTCGCGTGGCGGGCCGTACTGCTGGGATAGATGCCGGGGCGAAGTGGGAGTTAGCCAAAACCGGGCTTGACCTCATCGGCTCTGGGCGCGGGCTGGAGTCGCAGGCTCGCCGTTCTTCTGCCAGCGCGTCTTGCGCCACCAATGCAAGACCGAGAAGGCGCTAGCAACCACGCAGAGGGCGATAAAGACGGTTATGCTCCACCCGAAGGGCGAAGACTTTCCGATTTGCAATACGGCTTTGCCGAATTTGAGGGCGAGAATGGCCAGCACCGCAAAGCGCACGGCGCGGGCGCAGAAGTTGATTGCCAGGATGCGCCAGATCGGATAATCGAAGGCCGCCACTACGGCAATCACCATACTGAAGGGGAAGGGCGGAGGAGCCACGCCAGCAAGAGCGATGGCCGGACCGGCGTGCTTGCCGATGCGCACGCGCAACTTTATATAACGCTTTTCGCCAGCAACTTTCTTCGTGCCTTCTTCTCCCAGCTTGTGAGCCACCAACGCCAGCAGCAGCACACCGAGCGTCGATCCCAGGGCGGCGGAAAGAATGATCCAGACGGTGCCGTGCTGGTGGTGGGCGACCATGCCGACCACGACGAGATCGTTGCCAAAGGGAAGGACCAGGAAGGACGAATCGAGAATGCCCATGAACAGCGGACCGAAGTAGCCGATGCCGAAGATGAAGTGCAGTAATCCGACAAGAAAATGTCTCATTGCGCCCCAGGCAGAAGCCGACCAGCCATCTCTAGAGACATAGATGCGGCCCCTTCGCGTGTCACCGGTCGACCGCCCGGCGATTGACAGGAAGGGTTACGGCGGAGACCGTTTTCATCCGGCTGCACCAGCTTGCGAGCGGGCCACAATGACGATTAACAAACCGGCAAAACGAGGCCACCGCGGAATACGGCGAGGCGGTTCCGGGCTGTGGTGCAGGCGCAGGCAGCGGCTCCGTCAGACGTGATGCTGAGCTGGGTTCTCTTCGATATCAACGCATTTGCCGGCTCGGCGCCGCAACATGATGACGAGTCGTTGATGTTGGTAAAAGCACTTCATCGCGGCGGCGGGTTCGGCCTGATCCCTGATACCTGATCCCTGATACCTTTAACTAACTGAAGTCGGCACTGCGGACAATCTCCGAATGGCCTTTCCCACGGAACTCATCAATCTGCTTTTCGGACGGCCGCTCGCTACCAGCGAAGAGCGGGCCGAACACATTGGCCCATTGGCCGGCATCCCCGTCTTTGGGCTCGACGCCCTCAGTTCCGCGGCATACGGGCCCGAGGCGGCGCTGACCCTGCTCATCCCGCTCGGCCTGGTCGGCATTCAGTACATCCTCCCGGTCAGTGCCGCCATCGTGGCCCTGCTAACCATTGTCTATTTCAGTTACCGGCAGACCATCGAAGCCTATCCGCGCGGCGGCGGTTCTTACACCGTGGCCAGCGAGAACCTGGGTTCCGGCGCAGGCTTGCTGGCTGCCGCGGCGCTGATGATCGACTACATTCTGAACGCCGCAGTGGGTATTTCAGCGGGCGTGGGCGCGCTGATCTCCGTTGTGCCCAGCCTGCAGCCGCATACGCTGGCGCTGTGCCTCGGCGCGCTGGCGCTCCTCACGATAGTGAACATGCGCGGCGTGCACGACACCGGCGTGGTGTTCATGATTCCCACGTATGTATTCACAGGCACGCTGCTGGTGGTGATTATGGCCGGCGGCTGGCATGTGGTGCACGCGGCCGGAGGGCACCCGCATCCGGTTACGCCGCTGCCGCCGGTTCCACCCGCGGCGGCTGCCATCAGCCTATGGCTGATTCTGAAGGTTTTCTCGTCGGGCTGCACGGCGATGACCGGCGTGGAGGCCGTGAGCAATGGGGTGATGGCCTTCCGCGAGCCGACGCGTAAGAATGCCGAGGCCACGCTGACCATCATCATCGCCCTCCTGGCCATCCTGCTCCTGGGTATCGCCTGGTTGTGCCGCGCCTACGGGATCGTCGCCACAGTCCCGGGCAGCCCGGGATATGAGAGCGTGCTCTCCATGTTGACGCGCGCGGTGTTAGGCCGGGGCTGGTTCTATTATCTGACCCTGGGATCGGTGCTGGTGGTGCTGACGCTCTCCGCCAATACCTCGTTTGCGGATTTCCCTCGGCTCACGCGCGCCATCGCCGGCGACAGCTACATGCCCCGCATGTTTCTGATCCGCGGCCGGCGTTTGCTCTACTCCTGGGGCATTTACGTTCTCGTGGCCTTCACCGTGCTGCTGCTGATCGTTTTTGGCGGCGTCACCGACCGTCTCATCCCGCTCTTCGCCATCGGCGCGTTCATGGCGTTCACGCTCTCGCAGGCGGGCATGGTCATGCACTGGAAGCGCCAGGGCAACGCTAAGGTGCGCATGCTGGTGAATGGTGTCGGCGCGCTGGCTACCGGCCTCACCACGGTGATTGTCTTCGTGGCCAAGTTCACGGAGGGCGCGTGGATTACGGCGCTTTTGATCGCAGTCATGATCATGTTCATGCGCGCCGTCAGGCGCCATTACGATCGCGTGGCCCGGGAGACCGATCTTACCCGGCCCATGATCCCACCCGAGGCCGAAGAGCCCATCGTGGTGCTGCCCATCGACCGCTGGACCCGGATCTCGGAAAAAGCGCTTTCCTTTGCCTTGTTCCTGTCTACGGATATCCGTTGCGTGCACGTGCTGATCTCGGATGAGTTCGATCCCTTCTGCGACACATGGCAGGAGTTGATCGTCAAGCCTCTGCGCGCCGCCGGCCGCACCGTGCCGCGCCTGGTCACGCTCAAGTCGCCCTATCGCTACGTGCTGCAGCCGGTAGTCGACTACGTGCTGAACGCGGAAAAGGAGACCGGCACTCGCAAGGTGTGCGTGCTGGTACCGGAACTGGTCGTGCGCCATTGGTGGGAATGGATGCTGCACAACCGGCGCTCGGCTCTCCTCAAGGTGATGCTGCTCCTGCGCGGCAACCGGCGCATTATCATCATCAACATTCCCTGGTACATGGAAGAAAGGTGAACCGTAGGTTACAGGTTTTGAGCCGCGAGAACTCCACCTGGGAGGACGCAGCCTGGGGCTCTAGCTTGAATTCCTTCTTCGCCTTTTTGTCTATGAGGTGGTTACCCAGGTTCGCAGCACCTCTGCTACGCTCCAGGCTTGGGCGACACAGCCTCGCGGCGCGAAAGGCGGTTCCGCATCGAATATCTCGCTGATCGAGCCCACGCACGCTTCATGCTGGTTCGAGAGTAAGAGGCTCTGCAAGAAGCGCCGCGCCCCCTTTCTGTCATCCGGATGCACCTTGACCCAGGCATCAATAAAAGGGCCAATCAGCCAAGGCCATACCGTTCCCTGATGGTAGGCAGAATCGCGACTGTGCAGGTCGCCGCGGTAAAACCTTTTGTAGTCGGGGTGGTCCGGCGAGAGAGAGCGTAATCCGACGGGTGTTAAGAGGCGCTCGTGCACAACTTCGACCACGGGGCTCCAGTACGTTTCCTCGAGCACCGGATTTCGAAGTGAGATCGCCAGTAATTGGTTCGGGCGGCAGGCCGGGTCATCGCCAGCCTCGCCGTCGACTACGTCGTAGAGCCACCCGGCTTGTGAGTTCCAGAAGCGGCGGTTAAAACTGGCACGTGCACGTTCAGCATGTCTGGCTAACTGCGTAGCTTTGTCCTCGTCCGCCATCTCTTCCCGTACCCACCTCTCGAGGAGGCGTAGCGCGTTGTACCAGAGGGCATTAATTTCGACTGCTTTTCCTCGGCGTGGCGTCACCACCCAGTTGCCCATTTTGGCGTCCATCCATGTCAGGGCATAACCGGGTTCGCCCTGTCGTAGAAGGCCATCTTCTGGATCAACGGCGATTCCGAAGCGAGTGCCTCGCAAATGATAATCGACAATTTCAACGAGCTTGGGGAGCAGGATCTGCAGAGTCAGCTGATCACGCGTAGTATCCAGATAGCGGTCCAAAGAGTGAAAGTACCAGAGAGTCGCGTCAGCAGTGTTGTATTGTCCATCTTTCGCGCGCTCCGGGAATTGGTTCGGAATGAGGCCGTCACGGATGTAGCGCGCAAATGTACGCAAGATATAGCCGGCCTCGACTGAACGCCCTGTAATGAGAGTCAACCCTTCGAGGCTGATCATGGTATCCCGGCCCCAATCCGAGAACCAATGATAGCCGGCGATGATTGTCCGTGCCTCCTCGCCCGCTGCACGGGCATGAACGGCATCTTCAGTGCGCTCCGCGGGGGTGACAATGAACTGGTCGGCAGCGAAGAGCAGGTGTCTCGCCGTATCTACCTGCGCCTCCGGGTGGGCGGCCGCGACCAGTCGATGCCGGCGTTCTAACTCAGCCGCATACGCCTCATGCGGCTTTAGCGCGAGGATCGTCTCCCAATTTTCTACAGAAGCGACGAGTGTTACATCGTTCTCCCGGCTAAGATCGGCAAAGAAATAGCCGGGACACCACAGGTCTCCCTCTACTTCATATCCACGTTGCCCTTCGACGCGATACACGACGTCCCGGGACATTTGCCATTCAAGCGTGAGTGCCGCTTTTTCACCATAGAGAAACAGCCGCAGCGGAAATTCGACTCCCGGCCCGTGAATCTCGTAACGATCGTTGTTAGCTAGCACCCTGTAAGCGCTTGCCTCCATCCGCCTCACAGGATCATCGTGCGGTCGGAAGTTAACCGCCAACCGCAGATTCAAGCGGACAGGCACATCGCCGGATAGAAGACGATAGTGAACATGAACGGAGTTTTGCTTGTGCGGCAGAAGAATTCGTTTTTCGACGGCGATACCGCCCATCTCGTACCGCCAGGTAGGCAAACCCCACTTCAGGCAAAAGTCCTTGAAATAGCGAATTCCGTATCCTTCCAATCCTTCGGCGGGCGCTTCTGTGCCGCCGATGTGGTAGGCTTCGCCGCCGATGTGCACAGTCTCCGAAAGATGATTGAACATTACCAGACGGCCAAGAGGCGCAGGCAAAGCGGCAGTGAGCAGGCTGTGATAACGCCGGGTGGCGACGTTTGCGATAGTCCCAGCAGCGTAACCGCCGAGGCCATTGGTGACAAGCCACTCTCGTGACAAAAGGGATTCAGGCTCGATTGCCTCTGTCGACCCCTCCGGGCGCGGAATGCAACGTTCAACCATGTGCTCCTTAACGGGGTGTTGGCCGTAATACCACAGCCGATTCACCCTGGAGATGCCAGTTGCCCTGGGTTGGCCAAATCGGCATCCCCCAGCCTCCATACTTAGGATCCTCACTGGCCCACATCACAGTCCAACTCGCTCCCTCGGGGGGCGCGAGCAATGGCTCTGGAGACGGTTCAAGGAAGAGATCACGGCCCAAGTTCACTACGAGAAGGCGATCGTCACCAGCGTTGTCGCCGAAGAAACGTAAAAGGAATGCCTCCGAACCAAGCACTGCTCCATCCATCGCGCCAGGAAGCTGCTTGCGGAAAGTTGGATCCTTTCGGCGCATGCGCAGCAGATCCCGGTGGAGCGCATATTCTTCTATGTGTGAACGGCGCTCGTTGTGGTCCAGTTTAGAGCGGACGAATGTCATTGGGTCGCTTGGATCAGGAAGACGCGCCTGCATCTCCGGAGTAGCCAAAACCCGGAACTGTGCAAGAAACCGTGCCCGGCCTCTGGCCACAATACGCGCAATCTCGTCTTTGTGATCAGCGAAGTAGAAGAAAGGGTTTGAGGAGGCAAATTCCTGGCCCTGAAAAAGCATGGGGGTCTGCGGCGCTAGGAGAAAAACTGCAGTGATGGCTCGATACCGGCTCGGGCTGGTTAACAAGTGGGCACGCTTGCCGCTGCCCGAGTTTGCCAACTGATCGTGATTTTGGAGGAAGTTGACAAATTTCCACGGGGGCAAATTCAGTGTCGGCGTCCCTCGAGGTTGTTTCTGCCAGGCGTACCATTGCCCCTGGTACAAATATCCTCGTTTAATGGCGGAAATAAATTCCTGTGGATTACCACGATAGTCGGTGTAGTAGGCATCCGCCCGACCGGTCATCGCGACCATTGCACTGTGATGAAAGTCGTCATTCCACATCGCGTCGATACCGTGACCTCCCTTATCGTAAGGCAGAAAATGTACAGCTCTTTGCGGCTCGTTTTCTCCAACTACGAGCGTCGAACGGGGTTGGGCTGATTCTCGAACCTTCCGAGTAATGGCAGCGAGAATATTCTCGTCTGAGCTGTCAAAGATTTGTTGGGTAGCGTCAATCCGCAACCCGTCCAAATGGAACTCCCGAATCCAGTAAGCCACGTTTGCCAGAAAATACTCGCGGACCGGTCCAGAGTTCGGCCCGTCGAAATTAATTGCGTCGCCCCATTCGGATTGGTGACGGGTGGAGAAATACTCTCGGGCATATTGCCAAAGGTAGTTCCCATCCGGGCCAAAATGGTTGTAGACAACGTCTAGGATTACTCCCAGGCCAACTTCGTGAGCTTGATTGATGAAGCGACGGAAGGTCTCTGGGTAACCGTAGAGCCGCGTAGGAGCGAATAGATTGACCCCGTCATAACCCCACCCGAAGCGACCGGGAAAATCTGCCACAGGCATGACTTCCAGAACTGTGATGTCCGCAGCGGCCAATTCAGCAAGTTCTCGACAGGCCGCCTCCCAAGTGCCCTCCTGTGTGAAAGTCCCTATGTGCATCTCATACAGCACCTGTCCTTCTGCGCCAACGCCCTTCCAATCGGCATCTGTCCATTCGAATCTGGTTGGATCGATCACTTGTGAAGGCCCATGGGGCCCCTGGGGTTGGAAACGCGAGGCGGGGTCGGGATAAGATTGCAGACCTTCATCGAGTCGGAAGCGATACAGGGTGCCGGCCGTGGCCTCCGGGACATGTGTGGAGAAATAGCCGCTCGGTTCGGACTCGAGCGCGCGGCAGATTATTTCCTGATCAGAGCTGTGGTCACCCCTTTCCAAAACCACCTCAACCTTCTCACGATTTGGCGCCCAGACCCGGAAATGAACGCCTCCTCCGGGAGCTAATTCGGCTCCGACTGGCAAACTTCTAGAGAACATCTTGGAACCTTTCTCGTCCTGGGGCATAACAGACATGTTGTGGCCTCCCAGCGCCCCCATCTCGGCACGGCAGTCGCCCGCGGTTCATGCCTCAGTCGTTGAAAGCAGCGCCAATGAACGTCCGTGGAGCGGATAGCGGCTTCCTGGTAACCACCGGCAATGCGTCTCTTTTGCAGGAGAGACGGTATCAACGAGCAGGATCCATTCCATGCCGTCGTCCAGCGATGGCATGGTGAACTGGATTTCTTCCCAATACGCATTTAGGAGAATCAACAATATGTTATCGTGGAGCAACTCGCCTGTGGCCGCCCATTCGGTCATCGCTTGCCCATTGAGTAGGACGCCCAGACAGCGCACGTAGCTTGTAAACCAGTCGCGTTCGGTCATCTCCTGTCCATCAACTTTAAGCCATATGATGTCCCGGATATCGGGTCCGTGAACACGCCTGCCATAAAAGAACCGGCGGCGCCGTAACACGGGATGCCGCTTGCGAAGAGCAACCATCTTCCGGGTGAAGTCAAGCATGTTCTGGCCAGCCTCCTTCAGCGACCAGTCCAACCAACTGATCTCGTTGTCCTGACAATAGGAGTTGTTGTTGCCACGCTGCGTTCGCCCGATTTCGTCGCCGGAGAGGATCATGGGTACCCCTTGGGAGAGCAGCAGCGAGGCCATGAAGTTGCGCATCTGGCGAGCGCGCAACTCGAGGATCCCCGGATCATCTGTAGGTCCCTCCGCGCCACAGTTCCAGCTATTGTTGTTGTTCTCTCCATCGCGGTTCTGCTCTCCGTTACTCTCATTGTGTTTTTGGTTGTAGCTGACGAGGTCGTAAAGGGTGAAGCCATCGTGAGCTGTTATGAAGTTCACTCCCGCGTAAGGCGTACGACCGCTGTGCTCGTATAGGTCACTCGATCCTGAGAGGCGATAGGCGAGCTCCGCTACCTGGCTTTCATCGCCCTTCCAGAAGCGGCGCGCTGTATCTCGATAGCGACCATTCCATTCGGCCCAGCGGACGGGGAATCTGCCGACGCAGTAGCCGCCGGGCCCGACATCCCAGGGTTCTGCGATGAGTTTGACTTGGGAAATAATCGGGTCCTGATTGATGACGTCGAAGAATGCGCTCAACCGGTCAGTTTCATGCATTCCTCGCATCAGGGCTGCCGCCAAATCAAAGCGGAAGCCGTCCACATGCATGTCGGTGACCCAATAGCGGAGACTGTCGGCAATAAGCTGGAGCGTGCGTGGATTGAGGGGGTTCAGGGTATTGCCGGTGCCCGTATAGTCCATGTAGTAACGTTCGTTTCCACTGACAAGACGATAGTAGCTCGCATTATCAATTCCTCGATAAGAAACCGAAGGTCCGAGGTGGTTTCCTTCCGCGGAGTGGTTGTAAACGACGTCAAGAATAACCTCGATGCCGGCGGCATGAAGCACCTTTACCATGGCTTTGAACTCACGAAGCTCCCGCCCGGGATGCTCGTGCGCGTCGCGACTAAACAGGGTATCTGGCGCAAAATAGTCAAGCGTGTTATAGCCCCAGTAATTGCGGAGCCCGCGTTCTATTAAAAAGCGGTCGTCCAAGTGGTAGTGCACCGGCATAAGTTCAACTGCGGTAACACCCAAGGACTTCAGATAGTCGATGATCACCGGTGTTGCCAACGCGCTGTAGGTTCCACGCAGCGACTCGGGAATGCCGGGATGCAGGTGAGTGAATCCCTTCACGTGCAGTTCGTAGATCAGCGAGTCGTGGAGGGGAATGCGGGGCGGTTGGTCATCCTCCCAGGGGAAAGAGGGATCGGTGACGACGCCTTTTGGCACGAACGGAGCGCTGTCTCTGTCGTCAAATGATAGATCGCCCTCCGGCGCTCCGACACGGTACGCGAAAACGGCGTCATTCCACTTCAGATTCCCCGCGAGTGCTTTGGCGTAGGGATCGATCAGCAGTTTGTTGGAATTGAATCGCAGTCCCCTCGTGGGGTCGTAGATGCCGTGAACGCGATAACCGTAGAGCTGCCCAGGACTCAGATGCGGCAGGTACCCGTGCCAGACTTCGTCCGTTTGCTCCGGCATTGTGACGCGAGCGCTCTCGTGCTGGGCGCCCACACTGTCGAACAGACACAATTCGACACGAGTCGCGTTGCGGGTGTAGAGGGCAAAGTTCACACCCTGCCCGTCCCAGGTGGCCCCCAAGGGGTACGGCCTGCCTGGCCGAATGCTGGCCAGTTCAACCCCTATTTCCGGGGAGTATGTCAGGATCGCGCCGGTTTCGTCTAGAGAGAATTCGTTCGGCCAGCGGGTATGACGATCATAGCGCGCCGCATGCAAGTCGGCGCGAAACAGATTGGCCGTTGAGAGATCCGCGCCGCGCAAGTCGGCTGCGCAAACGCGGGCATTCTTTAGGCTCGCGCCGCGAAGATCGGCTTGGTCGAAGATGGCGTTGCTGAGGTCGGCGCCCGCGAGATCGGCCCCTCGCAGGTCGGCACTTCGCAAGTCGGCGCTCTGGAGATTGGCACCCGTGAGCACTGCACCGTCAAGCTTAGCTTCAACTAAGCTGGCTGCGTCCAACGTTGCCTGCGTCAGGTCGGCCCCGGTCAGCCGCGCCTGTCGCAGATCCGCCTGATGGAGCATCGAGTGCGCAAGACGTGTGCCAGTCAGGTTCGCTTCGCGCAGTTCGGCGCGGCGTAGATCCGCATCTTCCAGGTCCGCTTCCTGGAGGTTTGCTCTGGGTAGTTTAGCCCCGGAGAGGCGCGCCTTCCGCATTGCTGCGCGCGCCAAACTCGCCCCTTCCAGAGACACACTTTCCAGGTTAGCACCGCCGAGCTTGGTTCCGCTCAAGAGGCTTTCACTGAGATCGGAGCTGCCGAGATCCGAATCCTGCAGCTCAAGATTGGACAAATCCATTCCGCGAAGATCCTGACTGCGGAACTCGTCGTGGCTGTTTGCCTGTTCCTGAATCTGTTCACGCGTCAGCTTGGACATCAGCCAGTACTCCTAAATTTGACCCCCAGGCTACGACGCAAAACCATGAGAAATGGTAATGGCCGAACCTGAGCAAAACAATTGATCGTCAGCGGGGAATGAACATCAGAGATGAGAGGTAATACCATATGCGCGCTGCGTCGGAGAAGCTACCAAGACTTTGGTTGTAGGTAGGAGGTGATCGGCCTCGGTTCGATTCGATCCACGAGCAAGGTCGCCTATCGTTTGGACGCGCCACCGGAGGCGATCGCCATATTCAACAGTCGGTTGAACGATGGGAGTATAAGGGCGATCGGCTAAGGTCGTATGCATCTGTGCGACTTTGTGGTGATGCCGGATCTTACACCTGGAATCTCTGATCCCGCATCCTAATCCGGTAGTGATTTATCCGGGCCAAACGACGGAGAACTTATGGCTGACGCGAAAAAGTGTGAAAATCCTGCCTGTACCTGTACCCCGCCCAAGGGAGACCGATTCTGCGGCGCTCACTGTGAAGCGTTGAAGGGAGCGGTAGAAGTGGTATGCCAATGCGGCCATGCATCCTGCGGCGGAGGCGCCTTGTCACCCGCAACCTAGGTCGCAATCGTCGTAGGGTGAAGATCGAGCGTAGGATTATGCCGAGGAACGGCCCAGTGAGTAGAGTTGCGCGCATTTACGCGATTTTTTCTCAGAGTCTTTTGAGGCACCGTACGACTCCGCGTTCACCACAACCGCCACGCTGTAGCTACACTATCGTTCGCGGCGCTTTATATTTTGGGATCGGCCATCTGAATCACTCCTAAATGAGTCACGCAGGCCGTTGCGGGAGTCTATAGGCACTGGAGGTGGTTATGAAAACTGTGACTCCTTTTGCAATCCCCCTCACATCCGCTCCTGTGATCGCCCGGAGGGATCTTCTTGATCTCGCAAATTTTCGCGATACGAGTGGTCACGCCGTCTCCTTCTTCTTCAGCCTCCAATCGATTCCAGACAGGTCGCACCATACGGAGGTAACCCTCGTCCGCGATTTGGTGCGGGAGGAGAAGCACCGGGTCGACATCAAGCAGGCTCCAGGCCTGGCTGAAGATCTGGAAGCCGTTCTGATGCAGGCGGAGGAGGTTCGCCTCAGCCCGCGGCACTGGAGGATTTTGTATGCGTGCCATCGGCAGGGATTCTCGCGGAAGTTTGAACTCCCTGCGCCGAAGCCGATCCGACAGCTGTATGTGGGTGAAAGGGTTCTGCTGGCTCCGATGTTTTGGGCACTGAATTTTTGCACACCCTATGGCGTGCTGATCTTCGAGCGAGGCCGCGCACGACTTTTTGTAGTGCGAGGCCTTCAGATCCAGGAGTTCGGCGGCCGTTTGCCGAAGAAGAACATCACCCTGCATGTCAAGGAGTCGCCCCGGACTTCGTCCGAAAAGCATCTGGAACACCACATGGAAGGGCATGTGCGCGCGTATTGCAAGGAGTTGGCCGAGAAGGTGCGCGTGTTCCTCGCAGAAGAGAAGCTGCATGAGATGGTCTTCGGATGCCGGGAAGATCTGTGGGGCGAAGCGAAACCGGAATTTGCTGACCTCGAGAAGGGCATATTGACCGAGCGATTTGTTCCATCGGATTACGACATGCCGGCTGCGGACGTCCGCGATGCCACGTACCCGATCTTCCAAGAGAACCGGCGCAAGAGCGGCGTGGCACTGCTCGAGAGAATCAACGACGAGCCGGCTCATGGGGTCGTGGGAGCGAACGCCATTCTGGAAGGTTTGATCGAAGGACGTGTCCAAAAACTGATGCTGGGCAGACCCGTGGAAGGAACGGTGAGCGAGTGCGACAACTGTGGGAACGTGCAGTCGCGCAGGGACAGCCCGTGCATATTTTGCGGCAATACCAGCCTGCATAGTTTGGAGGCGGATGAAGGGCTGATCCGCCAGGCTGTTCTAACCGACGCGGAGATTCTGACCTTCGATGGGGATGAGGTTCCGGGCTTTACCGGAGCCGCTGGTTTGCTTCGCTCTTAAGAAGCAGCAGCGAGGCCATGAAATCTCCTCGGCTGGTGAGATCATCGAAGCGTCGACATCAGCAGTTCTCTGACTATTGCCCGTCGATCGCTGACGAATACTCATAGATCCGGTCGAGGCCGCGTGAGTCGAGGCCATACGGAATCGAGGAGGACGTCCGCGGAAAACCCCGATGTCCGCTGCGCGGCCAGCGAGCCGCTTCCTTCTATACTCTGATCGGCACCGCCAAGCTGAACGGCCTTGATCCCTCGTTCTACTACGCAATTTCCTGACCCAAATCCCCGAGCACCCGATCAACCGCATCGGAGAGCTTCCGCCTTGGAACCTGGCTTCCTCTCTTCAGCCGGGCTCTCTCCAAGCCGCTTAAACCAAAATAAGTGGACACCTATTTCAGACCCCGGACCTCAGGTCAAGAGGGGAACTCAAGACGCTTACCCTAGATCCGGATAGATCACGGGATGTCGGCATGGCGACTGAAATGCCATGGGCTGCGGCCCAGATAGGATCGGACCAGTCTCCCAAAGCCTGCGGCGCTTCCCGATACTATCTGGTCGGACCCGCACAAATAGCGTTAGATGAGCGCTTCGGCCCGTGCTATCGCCATTGCTGGGTGTAATGTCGGCCCCAGCAGATCTTTGCTTTTCTTTGGTCGACGCAGGAGAAGGCGAATGACAACCGGCCAATTCGCTTGCAAGTCCGCATAACGCCTCGAAGGAAGTGTTACAGTCTTGCAGCTCCTCCTTCGCTTGTATTCCGGCCGAATGCCTTTTTCACTTCATGCGTATGCGGACACATGATTTGGTCACCGATTCGAATTGGATCGGAGACGTAGCTGAATCGCTCAATTCCGGGGTAGACGATACGATGGAGTGTGTCTCCTTCCCCAATGCCCGGAAAACCGCCTGCGCGGTTGGTCATTGCATTCGCTTTTGGAAGTGTCTATCTGTGTTGGGGCGCTACCTATACGGCGGTGAGCGTCGGCGTGCACCTGCTGCCGGCCACGATTCTGGCAGGAACGAGGATGCTGATTGGAGCACTTCTCATGCTTTCCTTCTGCGCTATTCGAAGAAAGCAGCTGGTCTACAGCCGCGGCATCATGATCCGCCTCTTCCTGGTTGGCGTTTTGCTGCTCTTTGGCGGAAATATAGGCCTGGTGTGGAGTGAGAAGTATCTTGCAAGCGGCTTGGCCGCCCTGCTTGTCGCAGTTGTGCCCCTGTACGTTGCCCTTATCGAGAGGTTGGTCCCGGGCGGAGAACGGCTTCGCCCGCGGGGCAGCGTCGGGATCTTTCTTGGCCTGCTGGCGCTTGGTGCGTTGCTCTGGCCCAGCATTCGCGCCGCATCCTCGACAATCCATTTGGGCCTTCCAATCCGGCTGCTCTCGGCCGTCGTAGTTCTGCTCGGCGCGCTCAGTTGGGCCAGTGGATCGGTCCTATTCCGCCGGTTGCGGTTGCCGGTCGACCCGCTGGTCGCCGCCGGGTGGGAGATGCTGGCGGCGGGCTTCTGCAACATCTCTTTCGCTTCGTTGACCGGACAATGGCCCCTCGCCATCTGGAACACGAAAAGCGTTGGCGCGATCGGCTATCTAGTCCTGTTCGGCTCCCTTCTGGGATTTAGTTGCTACATCTGGCTGATCCACTACGTTCCCGTCGCCAAAGTTGCCACCTATGCTTTTGTCAACCCGCTTGTCGCCGTAATCCTGGGCGCCGTCATTCTTGGGGAACACCTCCAGAAAGCCGAATATGTTGGCATGATCATGATCATCTGCGTGGTTGCGCTCGTGATTTCGTCTCAGACAAAGAGCGGCCGCTCTGCGGCCGAGTTGGAAACCGGTCCCCTTGAGCACAAAGCATAAATCCTGGAACGAATATTCTTCCTGCGCCCTGGATGAGGAATGATAAGTCGGCATGGCGACTGGGATATCGCGGGGCCCCGGTCGCATAAGGGCTCCAGTAGCAAAGGGCGGTTCAAAGGAGTTAATCCTGAAGATCGCATATAAGCGTTGAATTGGGCTGACTGCCGCATTTGCGAGCGAATCGGGTGCGCTCCACCGCATAGGTCTCACGAATCCATATGAACGGACATTTCGTCGGATTACTCAGGCCGTCAAGTGATTGCCCGGGCCAGGGAAAGATACTCGGCCAGATAGGGTGCGGTTTTGCTGCCGCGAACAGACACGATCTCTTCGGGAGGACCTTCCGCGATGATGCGGCCGCCCTCGTCGCCCGCACCCGGGCCCATATCGATAACCCAGTCGCAGCTCGAAATTACCTGCATGTCGTGCTCTATCACGATGACGGTATTGCCAGCCGCAACCAGCTTTTGAAGTTGGCGCTGGAGCCGCTCCACGTCTGTTGGATGGAGCCCTGTGGTGGGCTCGTCGAGCACGTAAAGGCTCCTGCCGTGCTCCGCCCTTTGAAGCTCGGTTGCGAGCTTTACCCGCTGGGCTTCGCCGCCTGACAATTCGGTGGCGGCCTGCCCGAGACGGAGATATCCGAGACCAACATCCTGCAGGGCCTTGAGCGACCGCTCAATCGGCAGATCGTCGGTGAAGAATTCTTGAGCGGCATCGACGGTCATCGCGAGCACGTCGGCGATACTCTTGTTCCGATAGAGAACTTCGAGTGTCTTGGCATTGAACCGAGCGCCGTGGCAGGTGGGGCATGGACTGTAGACGCTGGGCAGGAACAGCAACTCGACGCACACGAAGCCTTCGCCGGAACAGGTCTCGCAGCGGCCTTTCGCCACATTGAAGGAAAAACGACCGGCATCGTATTTGCGGGCTCGCGCGAGCTTTGTGGAGGCAAAGAGCCTGCGGACATGATCGAACAGCCCGGTGTAGGTGGCCATGTTGGAACGTGGAGTGCGGCCGATGGGTTTCTGATCGACGACGACCAAACGGCGAATGTGCTGCATGCCATCGGCGATATGGCCGGACACAGTCACTACGGGCCTTTCTTCAAGACTGTCGCCCTCCTCCTCTTCCGCGGCTATCTTCTGCCCAAGGCGTTCAGCCACCAGTTCCACGAGCACCTGGCTTACGAGCGTGGATTTCCCCGAACCGGAGACGCCGGTGACAGCCGTCATGACTCCCAACGGGAAGCTTGCGTTCAGGCGATCGAGGTTGTTGCGGGTCACGCCGTTGAGTCGCAGCCAGCCTTTCGGTTGACGTCGCGGCGCATACTGCCGAGGTTCTGACGCGAACAGATGCCGCCGCGTCTCGGAATGCTCGACGTTGCGCAATCCCGGTGGCGGCCCGGCGTAGAGAACCACGCCGCCCTTCTCGCCCGCGCCGGGGCCGACATCCACAATCCAATCGGCGCGGCGCACGACCTCGATTTCATGTTCCACGACGAAGATCGAGTTGCCGGCGCTTTTAAGGCCATCGAGCGCGTTGAGCAATGCCTGGGTGTCGGCGGGATGAAGGCCGGCGGACGGCTCATCGAGCACGTAGATCACGCCGAAGAGATTGGAGTGCAGTTGGGTGGCAAGGCGCAGCCGCTGCAGTTCGCCTGGGGAAAGCGTTGGCGTACTGCGTTCAAGAGAGAGGTACCCGAGGCCGAGATTCAGGAGCACGGTCAGACGGTTCGCGATATCCGACGTGATGCGCCGCGTCACTTCAGCTTTTTCAGGATGTGCGGCGCCCGTCCGGTTCGCCTGCCTGCTGAATGGCTCGAGAACGGCATGAAGGCGCTTCAGTGGAAGCGAGGAGATTTCGGCGATGTCATAGCCGTCGAATTTGACGGAAAGCGTCTCCGGGCGCAGGCGCTTGCCATGACACGTGTTGCATTCAGCAGAGATCATGAACTGCGCCACACGCTTCTTCATCATGGCGCTGTGGGTATTGGCGAACGTCGAGAAGACATGCCGCTTGGCGCTGGTGAACGTGCCCATATACCCCGGTTCCAGTTTTTGCTTCAGCGCCTTCCGCGTCTCCGCGGGAGTGAAGCCGGGGTAGACAGGAACCTGTGGCTGTTCTTCGGTGAACAGGATCCAGTCACGGTCTTTTTGGGGAAGTTCACGCCATGGCTTGTCGACGTCGAAACCCAGGGAAACGAGGATATCACGCTGGTTCTGACCACCCCACGCCGTGGGCCATGCTGCGATGGCGCGCTGTCGAATGGTGAGCGAGGGGTCAGGCACCATCGATTCCTCAGTGACGGTGTACACACGGCCAAGGCCATGGCACTGGGGGCACGCTCCCTCGGCAGTATTGGGCGAGAACGACTCCGCGTAGAGGAGCGGCTGGCCGGGAGGATAGTCACCCGCGCGCGAGTACAGCATGCGCAGCAGGTTGGAAAGCGTGGTAACGGAACCTACCGACGAACGCGGCGTGGGTGCGCCACGCTGCTGCTGCAAGGCCACGGCGGGCGGCAGACCATCGATGGAATCGACAGAAGGGATTGCCAGCTGATGAAACAGGCGGCGCGCATAGGGGGAAACGGATTCCAGATAGCGGCGCTGCGCCTCAGCATATAGGGTTCCGAACGCAAGAGAAGATTTGCCGGAGCCCGAGACCCCCGTGAACACCACCAGTGCGTCGCGAGGAATATCCACGTTGACGTTGCGGAGGTTGTGCTCGCGGGCGCCGCGCACCCGGACCATCCGGTCATGGCGATGACTTGAATTGAGTCCTTTCATTCCGAAATGTTTGGATGCAGGGATTTCCTTCCCGGCTCTACGCGCAACCGCGGAAGCCGGTCGTGACGACGCCCAGAACGACTTTGATGATCGAGTGGCTATTTTTGAGTGACCGTGCTGACCAGGTTCTTCCCCAGGGCCGCTGAGGCGCTGACGATGCCGCCGAACAGCGCCCCTACGACACCGAGACTGGCGGCGTCCTGTCCGGTAAGGTAAAGGCCGCTTATCGGCGTCCGCGCCCCGAGCGAGCGGGTGCGAAAACGGCCGGGCGTGGCGGCGATGCCGTAGATTTCTCCCTGCTCATAGTTCGTGAAGTGGCGCGTGGTGACGGGCGTGGAGAGCTCCGCGTGCGCGATGTAGGGCGCAGCCGCAGGGATCTGCAGTTCGACTTCGGTTCGCAGCCGGGCCGCAATGCTGTTCTTGAGGCTTTCGTACTCATCGCCGCGACGTTTCCAGCGCGTTTGCGCCCAGGCCGCGAACGGCTGCCAGGGCAGCATCGTAATGGCCTCCATCGTGCTGTGGCCAGGACAGCGGCGCTGGAAATCGGGGTCTTTGGCTGAAGGAAAGGAGATATAGACGACGGGCAGCGGCGCATTCAGATCGCGCGCGAAGCGTTCGACATTCGCATCGTGATCGAAGGAGGGGTAGATCCAGAGATTGGTGCCGGTGAGACCGAGGGCGGCGTCAGGCTGAGAAAGTCCGATGTAGAGGCTGGCATGGGCGGTGGAAGGCGGGAGCGCCCGGAGGTCGGTTCGCAGCGAATCCAGTTGGGGCAGATCGGGCGGCAGCAGGCGTTCAAACGTGTTCGCCGCACCCGCGTCGCTAATGACGATCGGCGCGCGGAAGCGCCGGCCATCGCCCATGCGAACTCCGGCGGCGCGCCCGCGCTCGATAACGATACCGACGACTTCGGCGCTGGTAACGACGCTGCCTCCGGCCTCCTCGATCAGCGGGACCATGGCGGCCGCAATGGAGGCGGCTCCGCCGACGGGGTAAAACGCGCCTTCAAGGTAGTGCTCAACGATGATCGCGTGCATGGCGAAGCTGCTCTGCGCAGGAGGGAGTCCGTAGTCGCCCCACTGCGCGACAAGAACGCCGATGAGCTCACGGTTGGTCGTAAGATCCTGAAGCACCTCGCGCGTTGTGCGGCGCGCCCAGCGCAGGTAGGGCGCGCGCATGAGCCCGCTGGCCAGCGATGCCAGGGGAGTGGGCAGAGCCTTTTCCGCGAAGTAGAGGCCGCTCCAGCGGTTGGCGGCGCGAACCGTGGAAAGATAGCGGTCGATGGCTGCGGATTCTGAGGGAAAAGCCTGCCGCAGCCCTTCCCGGAAACCGTCCCTGCCGGAGGTGAATTCAAAGCGTTGGCCGTCGATGAGGAAGCGGTCGTAAACGGAGGGCATCGCCTGCCATGTCACCATGCCGCCGGTAACGTGATCGAAGGCACGGCGGACCGGTGAACTCCGGTCTCCCATCTGCCCGACATAATGCAGGCCGATATCCCATTGGTAGCCGGGACGGCGGAAGGTGTGGGTGAAACCTCCAGCCTCATAGTGGCGTTCGAGCACGAGAACGCGCCGGCCGGAGTGACGAGCGAGCAGCACTGCGGCCGTCAGGCCACCTATGCCGGAGCCGATGACGATGGAGTCCCAGTCTTCGGAGACATTGGCTCGCTTCAGAGGAGTGCCGATGGCCATATGTTCCCGCGCCGCCGCGATTTCAACGATTGGGAGTCGCAGCTGGTTATTCCTTGGCGGGTTGCTCTCCAGCAGAGCCCGCCTCCGCTTCACCAGCCGGCACTATCTTCACGCCAACCGGCTGGAAATGTAAACCTGCCCGCCATCAGGTGGGGGAATTTTCGACCGGCGAAATGGGGAAATTTCAAACGGTGTTGACAGTATCACCGCTAGCCTACATTAAACTGCCGGGCATCTGGACCGTCGGTGTCAGGATGATGAAACAATGCAAAGTCCTTGGTAAACCAGACGGCGTGGACATACGCGCCGAGGCCGGTCTGAACCAAATGACGAACGGAAGGATCGGCGCCGAGTCGCCCCAGAAGCGGAGCGTAACGCGCGATGATTTCCCGTTCGGTCGCATGCGGCGGCCGGCCTAGACAATGGCCGAGCATGTTCCGATCAGAGATAGATTGATGGTTCTTGGCGGGTTCGAAGCGGTGGCGCGGGTAGCCGGTTTTCGACATCAGCCCACGCAGATAATCGGCCCGACCTGACCATACCGCCGCGATGGTTTCATCCAGGCTGCAGATTTTGGCAGCGCCCGAAACGGATTGACCCGGGAAATCCATCTCATTCAGGAACCGATCAATCGGCTCGATCCAGTCGGTTGAATCTGGCGAATGAGGCATTCTATTGGCTGCATGGTTGATAGCCGTTCCGGCCTCGAGAGCATGGTTCCTGATACGCCAATCCCAGAGATGGCCCCAGACAGGATCTCCGTACGCTTGTTTTGCCCTGCGATTCCTGGATTTTGCCGAGATGCCGGTGGCTATTGCCAGGGTCTCTTTCGTTGGACACATTGTCGACGACTGGGTCAACAGAACAGGAAGCAGCCAGCTCAGACAATGGGTGTAGGTCATGGAGGTGTTAGGTGAGCCGTGCCCCAGGAGCCCTGACATAAGGTAGGCGTGCTTCCGGCTCGGAAGATCATGATTGTACAGCTTTGCCGGCGAGAAAATCTCGTCATTGCCTTGCAGCCTCTCGTTTAGGCCCGTGCAGCCGGGCAGAAAATCAGGGACCTTCGGCATGTCTGCCGTCAGCAGACGCAGTAGCCCGACCGTGCAAAACCCATGCCGGAGGTGGTGGAAATGAACCGGATTACGGGTATCGCGCGTGTTCGTAACCTCCTGCAGTAATCCATTGATCGTCGCGAAAATGGTCTGCGGCAGCACGTCGAAATCATCGATGCCGTCCGCGTTGCCGAACAGGTAATCGGACGGTCGCACCCCGGACTGGCTAGTTCGTTTGGCGTACCAGTCCTTCAACTCCTTGAGTTCATCCGGGCTCAACAGTATCTCCAGTGGAAGCCGGCGCTTGGCATTATTACTTTTGAGCCGGTGCGACTCAGAGGGGCGCACGAGCAATTCGACTGGTCCAAGCAGATCGCTTCCGGATTTTTCGAGCAAGACATCACGGATCTTGAGGTGTAATGCTTCAAGCCTGCGCAGGCCACATCGATAGCCAAGGACATGAAGCAGCCGAACGATTTTTAGGCGCGCGGGAGCTTGTCTGAGCTGAAGATCCCGGTCGATCCGCTCCAACCTGACCGGATAGGCCTCGGTTATCAAGGGCAGAAAGCCGGGGCAGAATGCTAAGTTTCACGGCCAATGAGCCGGCCCGAGCCTGCCCAATTTCCGTTGGGGCCCAAAGCTTCTGCCCCGTCAACCACTGAAGCCGCTTGGAACACGGCGGGAGCCAGGCTTTGTTCTTGCTGCTTAGTCCTCGGGCATTCTGGCCGAAGTTTCCGAGACGCCGGATCTGTGCACCTCGGTCGTTCAGCGATCTGGCGGTGATCCTATAGGATGCGTTACGATTCGATCCATCGGATAAATCTATCCAGGATCTTGCCGATGACTGATTCATGGGGCGAGCACGGCATGCTTTGTTCACAGATAGGCAGGAGGACTAAATGGCGGAAGGCAAGATCGGCATTAGTTGGACAGACGAGGCGATGAACAGTTTGGTAGGTTGCCAAGAGTGTTCAAAGGGCTGCGACAATTGCTACGCAAGATTGCGAATCTATCGATTCTCGAAGTGCTCAGTAACCAACCGCGATAATCGCTATAGCGACCTGGTCGAGATCCCGCAAGAGCCTGATTTGCGGAAAGGCGCCGGGAATGAAAAAGGCAAATTGCGGTTCACTGGCCGAATCCTCTTCAATCCCGCCAAGCTCTACGCGTTTCGGAAAAACAATGTTCCCAGGAACCTCGTCTTTGTGGACGAGTTCTCAGACTTGCTGCACCGCGCAGTTCCCATGGATGTGATCCTCGAGCACTTTCGCGTTTTTCGGGATGCTGCTGAGTCGCTGCAATTCCAAATCCTCACCAAGCGCGCCCATCGGCTCGAGGAACTGAACACGGCAGTGATCAAGGAGTTTGGCGAGTGGCCGCAGAACGTGTGGATGGGCGTATCGGTCTGCACCCGGGTCAAAGGGGAACTGAACAAGATTGCGGCTCTGGCGAAAACGCAGGCTAGGATCAAATGGGTATCTTTTGAGCCATGGTTGTCCGATCCCGCAATGACGCTGGAGGAAGCGTGCCCTGATCTGGCCGGCTTGCTGGGCAACAGCGGTGTCGCCTGGAGCGTAATCGGCGGCGAGTCGGGGTCGAAAAGGGAATCAAGACTCATGACACTCGAGGATGCGCAATACCTGTTCTCATCGAGCAAAAAAGCCGGATGCAATGTCCACTTCAAACAGCTGGGCACACAGCTGGCCATCAAAATGGGAGTCTACGGAGTTGGGGATCATCGCGCAAAGGGCGGAAATCTGGAACAGATCCCGCGGAATCTCAGGGAGCGGGACTGGCCGGAAAATGTGACCTGGGACGCTCCCGGGTACGACACAAGTTTCGAGCCGCGATTCGACCCGAAGAAATTGATTAAGTTCGGATGATCCTAAGTCCGGTCCGCTGCTCTCGCCGTGCATGGCCTGGGCAGCAGTATTGGGTTGGCCAAACCGTTATCAATATATTTGGTGGCGCCAGCAGTGCGCTTTGCTTCGGCAAACTTCTTGCACAGCACCGGGATGCAACGGCACGAGAATTCGCTCAAGGCAGCTCCGGCTGTCGATCTCCAACATGCCTCGTCGGTGTAGCGCGTGAGGACCCGTAAGGTTTGCTATGCTTCATCGTTTCCTTCAATTATTCAAGAGGCGCAAGCTCAACGCTCGCGCGCAGGCAATTCGGGATGGCCGCATTGTCGAAATGCAGCGCCCGCCATTTCGGCAATTCATCCAGATTCTAAATTGCGACTTTCCGCTTGCAATGACGAAAGCCGCATTTGAGCAGTTCGTTCGGCTGCCCGGCGAGCCTAAAAGGAAAGCGGCCGTGCCCGCGAACTTTCGTTGGGGAATAATCTTTCTGACCCTCGTGGATTCTCAACAAAAGGAGCCTTCCGATGCGAATGAAGCCCTTTTCGATGTGAATGTCATGATGCCAGACGGCTTTCAGGTTCCGAAGACACTTGAGGTAGTTTCTGTCGGAGAGGGTGAAAATAAGGGCTTCATCTTCATGCTCCCGGACGAAGAGTCCATCACACTGGAATAGACAGGGAGGGACTGCGCGAATTGGCAAAACAGATTGAGGACGCCTCAGACATGCCGGACCAGAAGACGACGCCTCAAAGGCCAGTGCGTCACCTGCGCCGCGATCGCACGCTTGTCCTGTTCGGCAATCGCGGACGGCCTCGCCAAAATGCACCGGATGACAAAGATCGTGGGCCCAGTTTGCAACGGGATAAATTTGTCGGACTGCCTGACCAGGGCCGCGTTTGGATGGCTCACGATCACATGGTTGCGGATCGCCGGCATACTGAACCCCCGTCAGTCTCCCGTTTCCTGATCCAACCATAAAACCAATCCTAAGCAGCGGCTGCGTGTGCCACATGTGCGCCGCATTTTCTTCATTGGAGATGTAATGACGCAACGCAGGCCATCTATTCCTCCGGTCGGTCGAAGCGAACCGACTTCCTTCGTGCCAATTGATGGTTAGCGATTCACCGGTCGGCAGAGTTATCTGTGAAGAACAGTAGGACAGCCGAAGAAGCGCCGCCCCTCTAAAGGTCGATTGCCAGCCTGCCGTCTTGGCAGCTATCGCCGCGGGCTGCAACGTTTTCAGCCCAATGAAATGCACATCAAGCGAGTTTCTTGTTTTCCAGCGCCGTGAACATCTCATCTCGGGTGCGCCACTGGTCTGCACTCCTCATGAGCAGAATGAAGGTAAACCACACGTTGAAGAAGAACTCATCGACGACATCTTTTTGATCTTCCTGAACTTCGCGCCCGTGGTGAATCAATCGAGAGCGAAGTCCATAGAACTCATCCACGTTTCGGATGACCTTTCTGCGCTCATCAATTGTTTTGCCGATGAGGAAGGCCATTCTCTCGCCAAGATTCTTCTGAATCGGCTCACTCGTATTCCGGAGGAAAAAGGACTCCGCGGCAGCGACGACGAAGACGAGCTTATGTGCAACCTCCGTCGCGACGGAATGCCGAGCGTGCAACTGCAACGCCCCATAAAGATCCGTGCAGAATTCCGTCTTGGTTCTCTGCAACGCCAGACTGTGCAATGCTTCGAGTACTCCGGCTGTCAATGGCCCCTGGCGCGCCTCATCGATATTCCAACCTGCTGGGCCCACCTCGATGGTTCCCCTTCCGATGCTCCGGATGCTCTCGTCTTCTACAGTGAGGTCCATCGTCGTATGAGTGTTCTCTTTCCCTATCGGAAGGCAATGGCTGGTCAGCCGACATGTCCAGTTGACGGGCAAGAGAACCCTCAGCAGCGCTACCGCCTCGTCCGCGGCGGCATGGGCTGTTTCCGACGCTTTTCTCGGCTCGGCCTCGACTCGCACGCAAGCAGCAAGCGTCCCTTGCAGGGCTGACCGCTGCCGGTTCAGAGCAATCGCTGCTCCCGGCGCGCGCTTAAGTTCTTCCTCAGGTATGCGCGCATACCAGCGGTCCAACATCGGTCGAGAAATTGTTCGGAATTGAACGTTCCCGATTGAGAAGTTGCACGCTGAATAGGTTCGGTAGATCGGAACCCAAATTTCGTGGTGTCTGATCTCCTCTGAGCACCTTGCGGCAATGAACTCGGGTAATGTGTCTGTCCTCTTCGTCTCCAGCGTGTCGCGCAGCCAGGAGAATACCCCATCCAGTACAAATTGCGACGAAACCCGCCCTTTCAATGGGTGACTGTTCTCGAATTTGGAGGCGAGATTTTTGACGGCTTTGTACCCTTCACCCTCCCATCCCACGTACATGCCACCCGACTCCCAGTAGCGCCCGGTCTCCTGTCCGAGTCCATTGATAGAGCGCGGACTCCAGCTGATGGGTCCTATCACGTCTTTCTCGCTGAAGTTTGCCACGGGATGAAGCTCGGTCTCGTTACGGACCGCCGGTTGGATAGGACCGAAAGATCCCACCTGGGCGAGCACGCTCTGAGCAAGTTCGGTGAATCGCTCGGCTGCCTGCTCATGAAACTCGATCTTGATCGGTTCGTTGGATTTCATCTCGGGGCTCCAAAGACACCTGCAACACCAGACCTTATTGGATCATCTCCGCACAAGGCGATGGGCCTTGTCGTGTCTCGCCTTTGTTGTACTTTTTTTCACTCTCTGGAGACATGTAATTTATCCTGTCTCACAAGCGATCTTTCCGGCAAACTGTGGCGTGGGAGGCACTTACTTCTGCGGGCGGGGTTCGGATCAATTTGGCTGCAACGACCTTGGGAAGCCTTCCTTGCGCTTTCCGTATCGACGCATTAGTCGCAAGCATTCGATAACGAGGAAACGCCCAGAGGACAAGAATGCCATCAAACGGACAGGAACTCGTTCGCAGTCTGTTCGACTACGTGATTGCATATACCCAGATCAAAACACCTTACGCGCGAAATATCGTGCAACAGCCGTGGTTTCAGTATCTCGGCGAGGTGCCGCAACATGAAACCGTGCAGTTTACTCCGCCGGTTTCGAGCGAAACGGCTTCAGGCTGGCAACTGCTGAAGGTTGGTCGCGCCAAACTCGTCGAACCTCCCCGCCTTCCGGAGGTCCTTGTCGATTGGATCGAAGCAGACTGGAAGACACAACAGGACCCGCGGCCGACTCCGCAAAGGGACACGAATCTCGGCGGCGAGGTCAAAGTCGAAAGGTTTGAGGACGCACCCGAGCGCGTCACCACCTATGCGGACTGGTTGCCTGGGTTCAAGGCCTGGAGCGCAGCCAACCGGAGTGCCCGCGCAGCCCTGAAGCTCTTCGAGAAACTTTATGAAGTCCATGGCATTCTGCAGCGTGAGAATGAACTCTGGGAACTGGCCGTCGGTGACGGGTTTCTGCTTCACGGCCTGGCGCAGGTCGAGCACCCGCTCCTGATTCATGCGTTGCAGTTGGATTTTGATCCAAAAACACCGGCGTTTACCGTCACCACCGTACTCAAGTCTCCGGAGATTTATGTCGCGCTCCTGACCGTCCTCGGCCTGGACGGCCGCCACCTGAATGCTCTGCAGGAGGAGCTGGAAGGGGGAGGCTATTCTCCTCTCGGAGCGGAGGAAACCACGGCGTTCCTGAAAGGCCTGATCCAGCGTTTCGGAAATGGCGTTTTCTGTGAATCGAAAGCGGCAGCCCCGGCGGACAGCCCGGCTCTCTTTCGAAAGCCGGTCCTCTTTTTGAGGCGTCGCGATGCCGGGTTTGGCCGGGCTCTTTCCGCCATCGCCCAGGCGATCGACGCTGGAGTACAACCTTGCGACGCGATTCTCAAAATTGTCGGCGCGGTCGGTACGGGTCTCAATGCATTGCTTGCAGCCGGCTCCCTCGGAGAGAGCGACCATGGCGAGGATGCGGACACGTCCGCCGGAGCGGAGGAACGACAGGGTTGGGATGATCGCGACGTATTGTTCAGCAAGGAATCGAATGCCGAGCAGTTTGAGATCGCCCACAGGCTGAGAAGCCAGAAGACCGTGCTGGTGCAAGGACCTCCTGGCACCGGCAAGACGCACACGATCGCTAACCTGATCGGTGCCCTGCTCGCGCAAGGTAAGACTGTTCTGGTCACCAGCCAGGCCAGCAAGCCCTTGCGCGTCCTGCGCGAGAAAATCGTTCCCGACCTGCAGCCTCTCTGCGTGAGCGTTGTCTCTGGGGATGAAGCAGGCAGGCGTCAGCTCGAAGCATCTGTAAATGGGATAACAGCGAGACTTGGGTCGGATTCGCTACAACGGCTTGAAAGCGAATCCATTCGCCTTGCAGCAGAACGCCACCAACTCCTCAATCGCATTGGGAGGCTACGCGAAGACATCTTCAGAGCGGCAAATGCCGAGTACCGGATGATCACGATCGGCGAGGAGGAGATCGCGCCTTCGGCGGCTGCCCGCTTCATTCGCAAAAATCGAGAAACCTCCGATTGGATTCCCGGAGCGTTGAAACCCCTCGTCCTGCTGCCGCTCAGTTCACACGAAATCACGAGCCTTTACGGCACGAATGCCGAGCTTACCGACGAAGATATTGCAGAGCTTCGCTGCGAACTGCCAGCCCTCTCGGATTTGCCAAGCCCGGAGGATTTTGAAGCTCTAGTTGATGAATCGGCAAGCCTCGCGGATATCGACAATCATCCAGTTCTTCGATTCTGGAGCAAAGAGGACCGCGAAAGTCTGGTGGCAAATCTGAAGGCAATCGGTCCTCGCGTCGACGGAGTAACCTCCATTCTCGTCGCGAGTCCGGAACCGTGGAGCGAAATATGCATCCTTGCCGGAATACGAGGAGAAGCAAACCAACGCGTCTGGCAGATGCTGACAAGCTTTGCGGAGGAAGTACGCGAGCGCTCCGTTGCTCTCGAAACCAATCTGGTGTTGAAGCGTCCCCAACTGACCTCTGATCCCTGGAAGGACCAACACCGGATCTTAGGCGAGATCATCGGTTCCTTGTCGGCAGGGGGCGGCATTGGCCGCTTGACCCTTTTGCTGAAGCGGGACTGGAAACGACTAATCGAAGGATGGCGCATCAAGGGAGAGTCTCCGGCGACCCTTGAGGACTTCCAGGTACTGAAGACCCGATGTGATCTCGAGCAACTTAGGGATGACCTCCGCGAGAGGTGGAGGGCGATCTCCCCGGTGATGGCATCAATCGAATTGCCCCCGGATCAGCCCGAATTCGCCGCCTGCCAGGCGATCGCCGGCATTCATCGGGCTCTCGGATGGCACCGCCAAGAATGGCAACCGCTTATTGAGAAACTCAAGCAGAATGGCGTGAACTGGGAACTCTTGGCAACGAGCCAGAAAACGGCGCTCAGTTCTGACGGCGAACTCATTACAATTAAGGGGCTGGCGGCTCAGATTCCGGATCTAATTCGCATTCGGCTTCTGCAATTGCGCAATGCGGAATTGAAGCGGGCCGCTGAACATCTGCAGGAACTCTCGTCGCACTCGCTTGCCGCCGTCGTGACGGAATTGCGTCGTGCGGCGGGGACAATGGACGCAGGACTCTATCGGGACGCCTATGCACGCCTGACGAATCTGGCGGCATTACGTGAAGCGTTCGAGAGACGTCAGGCTCTACTTACTGGGCTGCGTGAGGTCGCGCCGGCCTGGGCGGAGGCCATCGTACAGAGAACTGGCGTCCATGGAGGGTCCTTTCCGCCCGGAGACATCGAGTTGGCATGGCTGTGGAAGCAATACAGCCAGGAGCTGGACGCGAGAAATTCAACCGAAATCAATGCGCTCCAACTTGAATTAGACGGCTGCCAAAAGCAGCTATTCAACATCACGGCGTCGCTCATCGATCGTTTGGCATGGAAGCACCAACTGACCCGAGTAACGAACCGGCAGGACCAGCGGACCGCACTGCAGGGCTGGGTCGATACTATGCGGCGCGTCGGTGCCGGGACCGGCGTACAAGCGGCGCGTTTTCTCGCGGAAGCGCGCAAGCTCATGAACCAGTGCCGGAGCGCCGTGCCCGTATGGATCATGCCGATGTCACGGGTGGCCGACAGCTTCGATCCTGCGAAGACCACCTTCGATGTCGTCATTATTGACGAAGCAAGCCAATGCGACCTCGGAGGTCTTGTCGCCCTCTGGATGGCGAAGGAAGTGATCGTTGTAGGCGACCACGAGCAAGTAAGTCCCGATGCGGTCGGACAGCAAGTTGCACAAATCGCGGCATTGCAGGAGACGTATCTTCAGGACATCCCGAACAAGCATCTCTACGATGGACAGCTTTCGCTCTACGATCTCGCAAGGCAATCGTTCGGGGGCACGGTCTGCCTGCGTGAGCATTTCCGTTGCGCTCCCGAGATTATTCAATTCAGCAATGTCCTTTCCTATGATCGGAAAATCAAGCCGCTGCGCGATACAACCTCGATCCCGGTTAAACCGCCGCTCGTGAGCTGCTGTTTAGAGGATGGTCAACGTCGAGGAGACCATAACGACGAAGAGGCGCTCACCATTGCATCTCTTATCGTCGCAGCTATTGACCAACCTGAGTACGATGGAGCTACCTTCGGAGTCATTGCGATGGTCGGCAACACCCAAGCTCAGCTCATCGACAAGCTGCTTCGCCATAAGCTGTCTGCCGCGGTCTATGACGAGCGTCGAGTCATGTGCGGCAATCCCTCGCACTTCCAGGGCGACGAGCGAAATATTGTGTTCCTGTCTCTCGTGGATGCGCCCACGGGATCTGGCCTCCTGCGCACTGTTGCATCTGGCGCACGGGATATGTACAAGAAACGCTACAACGTAGCCGCAAGCCGTGCGCAGGACCAGCTATGGGTGATTCACTCGATGGACCGGCAGGCGCATCTTTCTCCAAACGATCTGCGCCGACGTCTGCTCGACCACGCGCACGATCCAAGCGCATCGATGGATGCAGCCGGCGGCCACGGCGAGGATGTTGACTCTGAGTTTGAACGGCTCGTGCTGAAAGACCTCAAGATGAAAGGGTACCGAGTCGCTACACAATGGAAGGTCGGAAGCTACAGCATCGATTTAGTAGTTGAAGGCGCACGAGAGCGGTTGGCAATCGAGTGTGATGGGGACCGCTTCCACACGATCGAGAACCTCCAGACAGATATGGAACGGCAGGCGGTGTTGGAGCGGCTCGGTTGGCGCTTTATTCGGGTCCGCGGCTCTGAGTTTTTCCGCGATCCAGAACGCGCCTTGGTTCCCCTTTACGAGCGCTTGGAAAGGATGGGCATCGAGCCTGCCGTCAGCGATACGGCTCCCCCCGATAGCAAATTGAGTAAGCGAGTGATCTCCGAGGCTCGAAGGATACGTTCGGAGTGGGAGGAAGAGCCTGAGATCATCGACGAGATCCTTGGCCGCACTCAGCCGAAGCAGGGGTTGGAGATCCAAGACGGCAATCTCTCCGAAGAAGAAATTACAGCGCTTGTGCGCGGCGCGATTCAGTAGGAACATTTCGTTGCGGGGTCAGAGATCGCGCGACGAGCGGGTAATTGCTCGCCAAATTCTCGCCCTATTCTCGATCCATACTTTGGGATAACGAATCATATCCCAAGCGGGTGGGAGGATGGAGCAGCGAAACGTGCGCGATGCCGACTTGTATTGATCCCGGTCAAACTTCTGCTGAGGCGCAGCAGAAATCTAGGTGCCCTGAAGCATGAATGATCGAGAGTGCTGAAGACTGGAATCCGCGAACTATCCCAGGTCGAATTGAATCTTGATTAGCAGCAAGAACGGCTCATATCCATAAATCTAAGGTCAGCCCCGAGGCTTCCCAATAGTGCTGTAAATGACGAATTAACCACAACGTACTTTTGGATTGTCTTTTCTGTCATATCAATCCTCCTTCTATTTACTACCATCTGTTCCAAATACTTCAAAACACAATTGGTCAAAAACAGCAGCACAACCAAGAAAACGCTCGGGACGCCCATTCCATGAAGGAACCTTATAGTATAGCCGAGCCGACTTCGTGATACCTATCTTCGCCTCGCGCCACGTCTGGCGCTCCGCCTGCGGAGATGTGGCGACTCGACTTCACAATTAAGGCCGTGCCTTTCGAGGCGAGACGGTTTTATTCGGCAGGGGCGTTTCATGCGCCCGGACGGTCAGTTCGCGGCTAAGCAATACGTCAGATTGGTCCGCCGGGCAGACGATTCGCAATGGGCTCAACGCTCGAAGTGTTGCAATACATAACTCGAAGGTCTGCTTCGCAACTTTCAGAGTGAGTTCGTCGTCGCCCCGTGCGATTTTCGGGTGCGCAAGGCAGTTCCGAATATTCCTCAGGCGATCAAATTCAGGTTCATTTAACGGAGAAGCAGTAAGAGCGGACAGTACAAAAATCAGACGATTCTTCAGGCCGGTCGGAATTTTAGCAAACGTTTTTCCTGCTTTGCACCAATCGTCTATCGCATCATCAAGTCCGTCTTCAAGCGCGATCCAGCTCAACATGATGGATGCTCGCAATAGTCTGCGCATACGAACCGATGTGTTGGCAGTTACGGGAGACCCTTCGCCTTCATCAAAAATGCAAACGCATCATCAAGTGTGCAATATCCCTTGAAAAAGCCCATATGAAAGGCCATCCTTTCATGCTTAATCATTCAGAGTTGTCAATTTTGCGCCGTTCTTCCGCGCTCACTCTGCCGATCACTCTCGTGTTGTGATTTGGGCCATGAGCCGCAAAGTTTCTAACCGTGGACGCCATGGTCACGTTTCACCGCAACCTACCCTGACGATTGATCTTAATTCCGGGGGAATTGAACAGGTCCCCGCAAACGCCCCGGGCTCCGGGAGCCTCCTCGGACCTCAGCCAGGCGGCCGGGTACAGGATTCCAGTCGCAATGCTGATCTATCAATACTGATGCGCTTATCGAGGGTTTGCCCAGGCCCAAACCGGCGAATCTGTTGCGCGCTAAACTCCCCGCAGGGCGCCTATTCCAGCCAAGTTCCCCGGCGTTGTTGTCCCTGCACTCCTGTACCAAATAGCATCGAGATGACAAATGGCTTTGCGCATGAATATGGCATCGAGCGTCGCGAGCGAAGAGTAGAGGGGCAAACCCCAATCTGAATTCACTGGAAAGCGAGGTACCGCGAATGCGCCGAAGCTGGATGTATTCCGCGTCTGTGAGTGCCGCACTCGTCCTGAGCGCTGCCGTTTTCTTCGAGACCGGCGCTCTGGCTCAGCAGCAAACCGTGAAGCACCCCTTCAGCGCGAAGGACTGGGCTGCCTTGCACAGCGCTGGGGCGGCTGCCGTCTCTCCTGACGGCACCATTCTCTACCTTGTCACCTTCGGCGGCGACCAAGGTCCCACGCAGCGGGAATGGTGGTCAATCCAGCCCGACGGCACCCACGCCACGAAACTCGACCTTCCGGAAGGCTTCTTGCCGATGGGCTTCACGCGCGATGGTCACAGCCTCTACGGCACATGGGAAGTGAATCATCTCGATCAGTTCGCCATCTTTCCCGTGAACGACGGCAAAGCCACGTCCGTGCCCTCAACAACGGTGCTGCTGCCGCGCGGCATCGAGTCCGCGCTGCCTTCCCCGCAGGGTGCGCAGTATGCCATCGTCGCCGATCCGCGGCTGCCCGATCCGCTCGATAAGGTCCGACACGTGATGGAGCCGCAACAGTCGAGCATCTATGTGGTTCACGCCGACGGCACCGCAGGAACGTGGTGGTGCCCCAGCCTCAAGTACGTCTCTGCCAGCCTGCTGGGCGGCGGCGCCGGGGCTCTTGCCTGGAGCGGCGACGGCAACTCTCTGGCCGTTCTGTCCGATCTGCCGCGCATCGGCCATCACAACGTGGCGACCTTCATCGATGTTTGCTCGGCCTCCGGGGTTCGACACGTGGCGACGATTCCCAACACCGTCGCCGGCATTGCATGGGATGACGGCGGCCGGAACATCGACTTCGTCTCCACAAAATCCGCCGTCCTCACCCCCGAGCATATCTGGAGCGTTGCCGCAGCGGGCGGCGCGGCCGAGGACCGCACGCCTGCGCTCGATGGCACCGCCATGGACCTGACCGGCGATGTGCGCGGCCACGTCTGGGTGCTCGTCGATCGCGGCATCCGCACCGAAGTGGACGAATTCGCCGGTGGCACGCTGAAACCCGCCTGGCACTGGCCGGACGGTGTTATGGCCGGACTGCCGGTCACCTCGCCCTATGCAGGTGCGAGCGAGCAGATGGCTCTCAGCGTCGCCGATCCCAATCACGCCCGCAACGTGGCCGTTCCCGAAGGCGATCATCTGCGCAAAATTACCAGCGAGGGCGATGCTCAACTGGCTGCCGTCGAACTCGGCGCAGTTCGCGATGTGAGCTGGACCAGCAAAGAGGGAATCCACCTGGAAGGCATCGCCACCTTTCCTGCCGGCTATGTCGCGGGCCAGAAATACAAATTCCTCGTCCTGCCCCACGGCGGCCCCGAAGCGAACGACGAGTTGGCTCTCGATCCGTTGTCGCGCATCATCGCCGGATTCGGCTACGTCGTTCTGCAGCCCGAGTATCGCGGTTCCACCGGCTACGGCGCGGATTTCGTGGCCGCCATCTACCAGCACTTCGGGGATCGCGCGTACGAGGATGTGGACAGCGCCACGGACTACGCCATCACTGAGGGGTGGGCCGACCCCGACCGTCTCGCCATTTTCGGCTGGAGCGCGGGAGGCTTTATGACCTCCTGGACAGTCACACAGACGGCCCGTTACAAGGCCGCCATTGAAGGCGCCGGCATCACCGACTGGGCGCCGTTTCTCTGGACCAGCGACATCCCGCAGATCGACTACGATGCGCGCTGGATGGACGAGGACCCCGAGGCCTTCCGCAAATTCTCCGCCGTGTACTTTGCGAAAAACGTCACCACGCCGCTGCTGATTCTGCACGGCGAGGCCGACCACCGCGTGCCCACCTTTCAGGGCATCGAGTATTTCCAAATCTTGGCCGCCCGCGGCAAGACGGTGCGCATGGTCACCTATCCCGGCTCGCCGCATTTCCCTGTCCTGTGGGAGCAGCGGCTGAATGTGATGCAGGAAACGGCAGACTGGCTGGCAAAGTATAACCGGTAGCTAAGGCAGGCAGTTTACCTGCCTCCTGAAGCACTACTGCATACTAAGAGAGAAGGATTGCCCGAGAAGAATTCAGTCACACAGGGGTGGGGCGCATAGCGTCGCCGCACTCGGTGCATGCGCCGCAGATTCCGCCATTCTATCAACGCCCTGGATCCCGCGGAGATGTTTGGTGTCGGCGATTCCGGTTCTATGATCCCCGACCCTTCCCTGACGTGGTCTAGCTCATGTCGCCCGTTCGGAACCGTCAGAAATCAAGATTCCAGCCGCAATGCCGACTTCGCGTTATCAATGAGCACTCTTTTCTTCAACGCCTGATTTCCAAACTGCCATCGCTAAGAAACCTTCGCTAAATGCTCCTTCCGGTGTTACACTTCGGCTGGTTTCCCTCCCACCAAATCCAGCTCTCGGAGCGGCACGGTGCCTCGTCTTCTCTTCCGGGTTCTTTGCATCTATGCATTCGCGGCCGCAACCATTTCCTGCCTTGCGGCCGATCGGGTCCTCTTCCTCCGCTTGGGCCCGACCCAATCCACTCTTTTTATCGCGAACGCCGACGGTTCCGCGGAGCGGTCGCTCACGCAGCCAGGCTCGCTCAATTACAATCCCGCGTGGTCTCCCAGGGGCGATTGGATCGCCTTTACGTCGGAGCGGGCCGGTCCCGCCAATCTCTTCCGCATGCATCCCGACGGCAGCGATGTCGAACGCCTGACCGCCGATGCGGCCTACGACGATCAGGCCGCATTCTCTCCCGATGGCGAGCAGATCGCCTTTGTCTCCACGCGGGCCGCGGGTTTTGCGAATCTTTGGGTCCTGGACCTCGCCACTCGCAAAGCGCGGGCGCTGACCACCGGGCGGGGGGGCGATTTCAGGCCGGCGTGGTCTCCCGATGGCCGCTGGATCGCCTTTTCTTCGGACCGCGGCAGCAACCTTCCCACCGCGAAGAGCCGCTGGGAGCGGCTCCAAATTGTCGACATCTATCTCATTCACCCCGACGGCTCCGGGCTTAAGCGTATTTCGCAGCACGGGAACTTCTGCGGCACTCCCAAATGGACGGCTGACAGCAAGAGCGTGGTGACCTACTGCATGCCGGCGGAAGATACATGGACCAACCGGACCAAGCTGCTTACGCCTTTTGCGGTAGACGCAGCGACCCAGCTCTACAGGATTGACATCGCCATCGGCTCTATCGTTCCCATCACCAGCGGCCCCGGCGTCAAACTGGCGCCGTCGGTTCTTGCCTCCGGCCAGATTGCCTATCTGCGTGGCGAGAGTGCAAGGATTGACGTTGTCTACGCGGACGGCAAGGTCGGCCCATCCGGTACGGACATCGCGCCGAATCCGCCTGCGTGGTCCCCGGATGGCAATCAAGTTGTCTACAGCCGCGCGACGTATCAGCCCAGTTCTGAACCAGTGAAGCAATGGAGCAGGAATCCGAGCTTCGATCTCTATGGGACCACCCAGTTGCCCGCCTACGATCCAACCGGGACACGCCTGGCGGTCTCGAACGTAGTTCCCGGCGGCATCACCAGTCTCGTGGTCATCGACGGCAACAAGCCGCCGCGCGCCATCCTGGCGCGAAAGGATTTGATCCTGGGGCCGCAATGGTCGCCGGACAGCAAGCAGATCGTTGTCGGTGTGGGCGGCTTCACTTCATTTCTCGACTTCGCAGCGGGAACTAAAAAGCCCATCGATCGCGTCAATGGAGGAGCGCAGGTGGCGATCCTCAATGCCGACGGCACCGGCTTTCACCTGGTGACCTCGGGGCCGAACAATAACGGTTTTGCGGCCTATTCGCCAGATGGAAGACGCATTGTCTACCGCACCGCCGGGCCCGATGGTGACGGTCTGCGCATCATGAATCTTGCCGACCGCTCGGTGACCGTGTTGACCGATCAGTACGACAACTTTCCTTTGTGGTCGCCGCGCGGCGACCTGATCGCCTTTGTGCGCAACATTGCCGGCGACTTTGAGGTGATGACGGTTCATTCCGATGGGACGGATGTGACCCAGTTGACGCACACGCACGGCAATGAAGCGCACCTGGCCTGGTCTCCCGACGGCGAGCGGCTATTGTTTACAAGCTCGCGAATGGGATTCAAGGACGAGACCCTTTACACTGGCGCGCCACAGCCGTATGGCGAGATATTTGTGATGAATTGTGACGGCACCCACGTGGAGCAACTCACCGATGACCAGTGGGAAGAAGGCGGTCCCGCCTGGCAGCCTCACCCTCCGCCCCCGTCATCTGCACAGGCTGCTCGAAAATAATCGCACAGCTTAAGTCCCCATAAACGCCGATGGCGACGCCGATTCCCAACGCTCGCAAGGTCTTGCGGCTTCCAGTCGCCGCGCCGACATGCAGGTACTAATCCGGTTCAGTGAGTGCCTTGGCGGAGATAACCGGCCAACATTTTGGCTGAGGAAATGATGAATTGCCAGATGCAGCGCGGCTGGCAGCGGTGATTTATTATTCTTCAGCTGGAATTTTCTTACTGCAAGCCTCCCAGCCAGAGCATGTTCCTGTACAGTCAAATCTGCGAAGTCACTATTGATTAGACTATCCGCCACGCTCCGAATGCGCGAAAACCAATAATTGTCGGTTCTTGGTAACAGGTCGAGGCGCTCTTCCAGACTTGCGACTGCTGGAAACACGCATTGGCGATTATGCGCCAGTCCACGAACATTCCTGACGGCAACCCCGTCAGGATTTAGCCGCAATATTCTATTGTTGAGCGCCCGCATAGTATGCGATGGCGTGAGCGGCCATGCCATCGCAATCTAAAGTCACACAGTCAACGACGCGGTTACCGTTATCTCGACGGTATAGAACGGCATACCCTGATGGCGCCAGGAATACTGTTTCGATCTCAAACCTGAGTTGAGGAGCGAGTTGCAAGCCTAGCTCGAAATGCCTCCTCAATTCGCTCTTTCCTCGGAGTTTTCCATCTGGCTTCTGCCACCGAGTGACTGCGGTCGACACCTCGAAAACAACATCATCCGCATAGAAAGACAGAATTCGATCCAGATCGTGCGCATTCCAAGCATCGGCCCAATGCTGCGCGTGTTGTAATGCCTCGTCGAATGTCATCGTTGAACCTCGATGCTCAGAATGCGCGTTTCATAATGTTACCGGAACGACGTCAATACCGAGTCGGCTTGTCGGACGCAAATTGTTCTTGGCGTTTCAATTGGCAATAACAGGGCAAACCACGTTTCGAGGTTTGGAGCGGCTGGAAAGGCGAGTCGGCGATGAAGCGCTAAGCGATATTCTGATGTGGGGGTCGCTCTCTACGCAGCATCGGAGAGCGCGCCGAATTTCAAGCGCGTCAGGCGCTCAGATTCTACCCAAAGCCGCTTCGCAATTGTTCCGTCCAGCGCACTTTTCGGAACAGGCGCAGCAGTTGGATATCCCTTCGGCTCCGCGCCGCCATCCGGGCCGTAATAGCCGCCAGCTACTGCCTCCGCAGCAACCGCCGCATATAGCGTTGGCAGAGCCCCGTGCGCCGCGTCTTGCGACAGGAAGGGCTTCATCGTTGCCATCAGTATCTTCAATCCCGGCCGTACATGATCCGCCTGCAGGCTTGTTACCACGTATCCAGGATGTGCGGCTGTGCTGACGATGGGCGGCCCGGCGGCCTTCAGCCGCCGTTGCAATTCCAGCGAAAAGAAAAGGTCGGCCAGCTTGGATTGCGCATACGCCTGAAACATCGGCTTATAGACGCGCTCGCTCTGCAGGTTATCGAACTCAATCTTGCTTTGCTTACTTGCTGAACTCGATACCCTCACCACGCGCGATCCCGCCACTCGCCTGATGGATGGAAGCAGCAGCCCGGTCAAGGCAAACGGCCCAAGATAGTTCGTCGCAAATTGGCGCTCGACCTCATCCCCAGTTACTTCACGCGTCGGCAGCGCCATACGCCCGCGCTGTTAATCACCAGGTCGAGCGATTGTCCGGGAAATCGCTCAATCACGCGGTCCGCGAAAGCGTGGACGGAAGCCAGCACGGGATCAGGTCGAAGGCATCAGCCAGAAGTCTCTGACGAAGACGCTCCGCAGACTGGAGCCGACGGACTCATAGCGCACCAGGTCTTTGCCGAGGTTCCGCCCCGGGTTGAATACACCATCACGGCCCTCGGCTCCGAGATGCTCGACAACGTCGCCCCCCCTGGCTCTGGGTGGCAAAGAGCGTCCAGCGCTTTTAGGACTGCCGAGCCACGTTCGACCATCGCGATCTCCGGCCCGGAAGAACAGTTGAGGTTGCGGCGACGAGCGCGTGAAGGATCAGCAAGCGCTGATTGATGCCGGCTGACAGGTGCCCTGAAGAATCCAGGATTCGCTCTATCCCGACTGCTCGCTTTCGCGACGCCTCGCACGATAGTGCAACGGCGAGTGAACATCCTCTCGTCTTAGTCCGGGTAAGTGAGCGGGCTTAGGACAGCTGGATCCCAGTCAGGGGAATATACCTGCTGGACTGACGCTGCAGCCAGTACGCGAGCCATCATGACATCGCGCCGCGAGCATCCCAGAAGAGTCGCGCATTCTTCCGCAGACTGCTTTTCGAGAATCGACATAACGAAGACGAAGCGCTCGAATGGCCCCAGCAGAAGGATTGCCCCAAAGGGGTTATCGTCTTCCGGCGTTGCAGGTCCTTCGCTGCAAATAAACGACGCATGATCGATGTGTTCCGGCACAGGCTGGATCATTCGGATCGCCTGCCGGATAACCGCTCGGCGAGTCAAAAAGTTCTCCCAGCCTACGAAGGGTCCAATCCGTTCCACGTATTCTCCTATCGCGGAAATGACACACTGCTCGGCCTTATCATGGTCGGCAGTGAGAAGTAATGAGAGCAGGTAAAGACTATACATTTGGTGGTTAGCGCTCGTCACGAAGTCTTCGGCAGGCACGGGGAGCTTTTCTGTCTCATAAACGACATCGATTGGCTCAAACATATTCACCTCTTTGGTTACTAAGTTTTATCTGCAGAGTGCTCTGATTAACCGCCCTCGGGGAGAACAGAAGGATCACTGCATCATCAAACTCAAGCGACGCATGCTCGCAGTCGTCGCTGCGAAATAAGTTTCTCCCGTGGCGCGGTAAATCCAGCCATCAAAGTTACCCCTCGCCAGGGCTGCTGAAGTCGCCTGCTTCTACGGTCGTTATCGGTGCAGGTGGAATGAATGCACTTTCTTTCTCGGTCCATGCAACACCCAAAGCGTGCAGGACGAGATGGTCTCCTGGACTCAGGCAAGAGGGATCGGAGATCACCTGATACGCGTACTGAACGCTGGTGTTCTGGGTGATGCACCAGGGCTCGTGACAGATGACTCCGTCACAGTGCCCACAGGCTGAATCCGCGCTGTTTTGGTCGCAGCGGCTCAAAGGGATTTGGTCACGTTCCGGCATTTGTCACTCCTGGTTGCTGACAGTGGCAGGAGAAGAATCGATTGCATTTCCTGGTTTGTCCATGCTTTCCATCAGCCCCTGCCATCCGATCAGCATCGCTTATGACATTGCTAGGTGCACGTTGAGCGCCAATCCTGATCAGGAATGCGGCGAACTCATTTCCGGTTCGCGTCCGAGGGAATTCGTCGGCCGGAATATCCGGAGGATTCCGTGCCCCGAAGGAGCTCAACCCATGGGATTTGCGGGGAACCAAAAAAGCCGCTCCGGGGCTTGGATTTCCTCGAAGCGACCCATTGCCCGCTGCAAAAGCGGGCTGTCAGGAACACTCTCCGCGCAACGGGAATGTTGTACAGAAGTCGCCAATTGGCGAGCTTCGCCAGTCGCAGTGTTCGCCAACCACCCCCGCTTCAGTGGCTTAGACTGGCGCCCGGATTGCTATCACAGGCGGATAGGGCCTCCTGGCGCCCTGCTGGAAGAGCGCAGAGATGCGGCCAAGTTGAGAGAGGTTGTGGAGATGGAGATCGTTTGGCCAACATCCGCTTCCCGTAATCAGGACCTAAGCCACGCAGCAACGAGTCAGTATCGACCGCTTTGGTGCCGTCTACGCGGTCACCGTCGAGGATCGTACGCAGCACTTTGAAGTGATTTGCCCGAACAATTCGAACGTCGATATCTGTCCCTGGAGAGAGGCAATCCTGAAGATTGAGAGATCAAATGCTGAAGATTGAGAGATCATTGGAGGGGCAAGTCGTGGTCTTTGCGATCAGCGGCCGGCTGGACAAAGAACACATTGCCGAGTTGGAAAAACTTATCAGTGTGGAAACCGAAGGAGACCGTATCGTCCTTGACCTGAAGGACGTGATCCTGGCAGGTCAGGATGCCGTTGGTTTTCTGGATCGCTGCGAGACCGGGGGGATCATGTTGCTGCATTGCGCTGGATATATCCGCGAGTGGATCACAAGACAACGCGGAAGTTCATGTTTCCCTTGATTGTCCGATACTCAGGGGTCCGGTACAGGGAACCCCACCGGTCCATTGGCGCGCGCGGTGTTGACTGTCGCGCAACGCGTCATCAAATATTAATACCGTGGAGTCGTGCAGCAAGGGCAACTGGGATGCCATGTGAACAACTCTTCGGATACGTGCTGGAGCTGCTCCGCGAGGGCGCAAATTCCAGCCTCTACCGCGGTCGGCAGCCCGGAGATCCGACGTCCGTTCTGATCGTGGCGCTCGACGCTGAAGAGTCGTCGTGCGAAGCCCTCCGACGGCTGGAGCACGAATACTCGCTGGCCGCCGAGCTCGATCCATCGTGGGCAGCCAGGCCCCTCCAACTCATTCGCCAGGAAAGCCGGCCGGCTCTGATCCTCAGGGATCCCGGGGGAGAGCCACTGGATCGGGTGCTCCAGCAGTGGCGGGAGCAGTCGCTCGATCTAATGCGTTTTCTGCGCATTGCTATTGGTCTGGCGAAGTCCCTCGGCCAGATGCATCGGCGAGGCCTCATCCATAAGGACATTAAGCCGGCAAATGTGCTCGTCGGCGGCGACGGCAGCGTATGGTTCACTGGCTTCGGAATTGCGTCCCGGCTTCCACGGGAGCGGCAGGCGCCCGCACCGCCCGAGGTCCTTGCCGGTACCCTCGCGTACATGGCGCCCGAACAAACGGGCCGCATGAACCGCTCGATGGACGCGCGCAGCGACCTCTATTCTTTGGGTGTCACCCTGTACCAGATGGCGACAGGCTGCCTGCCGTTCACTGCCGGGGATGCGATGGAGTGGGTCCACTGCCACATCGCGCGACAACCCGTGCCGCCTGCCAGCATCTCTGCGCTTCCGGCACCCCTTTCGGCGATTATCCTGCGGCTTCTGGCGAAGACGGTCGAGGACCGGTACCAGACCGCCAGAGGTCTCGAGGCCGATCTTGCGTGTTGCCTGGCGGATTGGGAATCGCAGGGCCGCATCGACACGTTTCCGTTGGGCGCGCACGACGTTTCGGACCGGTTGCTGATCCCGGAGAAGCTGTACGGGCGCGAACTCGAGATTGACACCCTGCTGGCGGCCTTTGACCGGGTTGTGGCCCAGGGCGCTACGGAACTCGTGCTGGTATCAGGTTATTCCGGTGTCGGCAAATCGTCCCTGGTGAACGAACTGCACAAGGTGCTCGTGCCGCCGCGTGGGCTTTTCGCGGCAGGCAAGTTCGATCAGTACAAGCTCGACATCCCCTATGCGACGCTGGCCCAGGCATTCCAGACACTGGTCCGTCAGATCCTCGTGAAGAGCGAAGGAGAAGTGTGTCTCTGGCGGGCCGCCCTGCAGGAAGCTGTGGGTCCCAGTGGCCAGCTGATGCTCAACCTCATCCCCGAGCTCGAGTTCATCCTCGGGAAACAGCCGCCCGTGCCGGACCTGCCGCCCCAGGACGCGCAGAGCCGATTCCATGTCGTTTTCCGGCGTTTTCTCGGTGTGTTCGCGCGCCCCGAGCATCCGCTGGCGCTGTTCCTTGACGATTTGCAGTGGCTGGATGCGGCGACCCTTGAACTGCTGGAGTATCTGATTGCCGATCCCGAGGTGCGGCACCTGCTGCTTATCGGTGCCTATCGCGACAACGAGGTCAGTTCGTCGCACGCACTCATGCGGACTTTAGGAGCGATCCGGAAGTCGGGAGCCAGGATGCAGGAGATCACGCTGGCGCCTCTTCGGATTTTCGATGTCGACCAACTCGTCGCAGATACCCTGCACTGCGATCGGGAGACGGCCCGTTCTCTGGCACAGCTGGTGCATGAGAAAACCGCCGGCAATCCGTTGTTCGCGATCCAGTTCGTGACGGAGTTGGCCGAGGAAGGGCTGTTGCAGTTCGATCCGAACGCAGCAGGCTGGATTTGGGATCTACAACGGATTCGTGCCAAAGGCTACACCGACAACGTAGTGGACCTCATGGTCGGGAAGCTGAAGCGGTTGCACGGCACGACCCAGGAAGCACTCCAGAAGCTCGCCTGTCTCGGGAACGTGGTGGAGATTGCCACCCTCGCCTTAGTCTACGGGGAATCGGAAGAGAAGATCCATGCAGCGCTCTGGGAGGCCACCCGTACGGGACTGGTCTTCCGTTTGGAGCGATCCTACGCCTTCCTGCACGATCGGGTTCAGGAGGCAGCCTATGCGCTGATCCCCGAAAACGAGCGGGCAGCGGTACACCTGCGTATCGGACGAGTCCTCGCCTCACGGACGGCGTCGGAGGAGCTTGAAGAGAAGATCTTCGAGATTGTGAACCAGCTCGATCGTAGCACCGCGCTGATCGATGCGCGCGAGGAGAGAGAGAGCGTTGCCGAGCTGAACCTCAGGGCAGGCAAGCGCGCCAAAGCATCCACCGCCTATGCCGCGGCTTTAAATTACCTCGCTGCGGGACGCGCGCTGCTGGCCGAGGACAGTTGGGAGCGCCGATACGATCTCATCTTTTCGCTCGAATACCATCGGGCCGAGTGCGAGCTGCTGACCGCGGAGATGGTTGCGGCCGAAGAGCGGCTCACCATGCTTGCAGGCCGCACCCGGACGATCGTCGACAGCGCCGCTGTCGCGTTCCTGCGCCTGACGCTCTACACGACCCTCGATCGGAGCGATCGTGGGGTTGAGGTGTGCCTCGAATACCAGCGCTGCCGAGGCGTTTTCTGGCCGCCCCACCCGACAGACGATGAGGTCCGGCAGGAATACGAACGGATCTGGCGACAGCTCGGGAGCCGCTCGATCGAGGAGCTTGTGGACTTGCCCTTAATGAACGATCCGGCGTGTTGCGCCACCCTGAATGTTCTGGCCGAAGTCGTGACGCCGGCGCTGTTTACCGACAAAAATCTGCTCTCGCTGGTGATTTGCCGGATGGTCAATCTCAGCCTCGAGTCTGGCAACAGCGATGGGTCGTGCTTTGCTTATGTCTGGATGGGCATGATCCTTGGACCGCACTTTGATAACTACCAAGCCGGGTTTCGATTCGGCAAGCTCGGCTACGATTTGGTGGAAAAACGCGGGCTGCATCGCTATCAGGCCCGCGCTTACATGTCCTTCGGTAATCTTGTCATGCCCTGGACGAAGCACATACGATCCGGCAGGAACCTGGTGCGTCGCGCCTTCGACGCCGCCAATCAAATCGGCGACCTCACCTTTGCGGCCTATAGCTGCAACAACCTGAACACTAATATGCTCGCCGCCGGAGATCCGCTCGGCGAGGTCCAACGCGAAGTCGAGAACGGGCTCGAATTCGCGCGCAAAGCGCGGTTTGGTCTCGTTATCGACATTATTACCGCCCAGCTGGCGCTCATCCGGACTTTGTGCGGGCACACCCCGCAGTTCGGCTCCTTCAATGATGAGCTGTTCGACGAGAGCCGGTTCGAACGTCATCTGCACGGTGATTCACGCCTGGCGCTCCCCGAATGCTGGTATTGGATACGCAAGCTGCAGGCGCGCACCTTCGCCAACGACTATGCTTCCGCGACCGAAGCAGCCTCGAAGGCGCAACAGCTTCTCTGGACTTCGCCGTCGTTCTTTGAGGGGGCCGAATACCAATTTTATGGCGCGCTCGCGCGAGCGGCACAGTACGACTCGGCGTCGGAGGGAGAGCGGACCCAGCATCTTGAGACGCTGGCTGCGCACCTTAAACAACTGGAAGTGTGGGCAGAGAACTGCCCCGAGAACTTCGCCAATCGAGCGGCCCTGGTCGGCGCCGAGTTCGCCCGTATCGAAGGACGCAGTTTCGATGCGATGCAGTTGTATGAGCGGGCAATCCAGTCCGCTCGCGAGCAGGATCTCCTTCAAAACGAGGCGCTGGCCCATGAAGTAGCCGCGCAGTTCTATCTGGCGCGCGGTTTCGAGACGATCGGCCAAACCTATCTTCGCAACGCGCGGAAGTGTTACGACCGCTGGGGCGCTCTGGGCAAGGTGAAGCAACTCGATGAGCGTTATCCGCACCTGCGCGAAGCACGGGATCCTGCCTTTCCCATGGCCACGATTGGCACCTCTGTCGGACAGCTGGACGTCGAGACGGTTGTTCAGGCATCGCAGGCACTCTCCAGCGAGATTGTGCTCCGCAAGCTGATTGAGAAGCTCATGCGCATCGCGGTCCAGCATGCAGGAGCCGAGCGGGGTTTGCTCATCCTGCTCCGGGGCGACGAACTGCAAATCGAAGCACAGATCACCACCGACCGCGGCGGGGCCGAGGTCACGGTTCGACGGGCAGGCGTCACACCGGCGGATCTTCCCCAGTCCGCGCTGCAGTACATCGTGCGCACCGGCGAGAGCGTCGTGGTGGATGATGCTTCCATCAGCAATCTGTATGCCGAGGACGCGTATGTGCGGGCGAAGCGGGTCCGATCGGTCCTGTGCCTGCCCATCGTGAAGCAATCGAAGCTCGTCGGTGTGCTCTATCTGGAAAACAATCTCACCCCGAACGCCTTCACCTCGGATCGAGTCGCGGTGCTGGAGCTGCTGGCCTCGCAGGCTGCGATTTCGCTGGAGAACGCCCACCTCTACTCCGATTTGCAACGCAGCGAGGCATTCCTGGCGGAAGCGCAGAGCATCAGCCAGACCGGCAGCTTCGGCTGGAGCGTTTCTAGCGGCGCGATCGAGTGGTCCGAGGAGACATTCAACATCTATGGATTCGATCGCGCCGTCCGGCCCACCCTGGAGCTGGTGTTTCAGCGTACTCATCCTGAGGACAGAGATCTTGCGCGGCGCACTCTCGATCACGCGATCGATCAAGGCGCGGACTTTGATGTTGAGTATCGCCTGCTGATGCCGAACGGGTCGGTCAAGTACCTCCACGTTGTAGCGCGCGCGTTGAAGATTGCGTCGGACGACCTTGAATATGTTGGCGCTATTACGGATATCACCGCCACCCGGCAGGCGGATGAGAAGATCCGACGAAGCGAACTAGAGCTTCGACAGGTCCTGGAATTGGCCCCGCAGTTGGTTGCCGTTGTAGCCCCCGACCGCACTCGTCTTTATACCAATCAGACTACGCTCGATTATTGTGGTTGCACTCTCGAAGAGTGGCGGAGCGCCGACCGTCTAAGGTTTTTTCACCCAGACGATTGGGAACGTATGACGAACGAATCTCAAAGTCATTTCTCACGCGGCCTTGCGCACGAATTGGAAGCGCGATTACGGAGAAAAGACGGGCAGTATCGCTGGATTCTCTTCCGCTGGAGCCCGATACGAGATGAACAAGGGCGCGTCACGCGTTGGTATGTCGCTGGGACCGATATCGAAGATCGCAAGCAGGCCGAGCAGCGGCTCCTGAACGAAAATGTTGCATTGCGCGAAGAAATCGATAAAGCCTGGATGTTCGAGGAGATCGTGGGTACTTCGCCGCCGCTGCAGGCGGTCCTCTCGCGCATATCCAAGGTGGCTCCCACCGACTCCAGCGTTCTGATCACCGGCGAGACCGGTACCGGAAAAGAACTGGTCGCTCGCGCCATTCACAAGCGCTCCCGGCGCGCGGCCAACGCCTTTGTCAGTGTCAACTGCGCCGCTGTCCCGCGCGACCTGATCGCGTCGGAATTGTTCGGCCATGAGAAGGGCGCTTTTACCGGGGCCACCCAACGCCGTCCGGGGCGATTCGAATTGGCCGAAGGGGGCACTATCTTTCTCGACGAAGTCGGAGAACTCCCGGCAGAAACTCAGATCGCTCTCCTGCGCGTCCTGCAGGAACGCGAATTCGAACGTGTGGGTGGAACCGGGTCCATTCGCACGGATGTGCGCGTGATTGCTGCCACCAACCGCGACCTAGAGGCTGCCATTGCAGCAGGTATGTTCAGGAGCGACTTGTTTTACCGGCTCAACGTCTTTCCGATTGAGATGCCTCCGTTGCGTGAAAGAAAAGAAGACATCCCCTTGCTGGTCGAGTATTTCCTGGATCGCTTCGCACGGAATGCGGGCAAGAGATTTCAGGCCGTAAACCGGAACAGCCTCGGTCTGCTTCAATCCTATCCCTGGCCCGGGAATATTCGCGAATTGCAAAATGTGATCGAGCGGTCAGTTATCGTATGTGAGACAGAATATTTCTCCGTCGACGAGAGCTGGCTTTCCCGACAACCTCCGGCAATCGAGCCGAATAGCAGAATCGGCCTCTTCAAAAAGCTTCCTTCTCAGGAGAAGGCCATTATTGAAGCCGCTTTAAGCGAAAGCGGAGGGCGGGTCTACGGACCCTCGGGCGCGGCCTCCAGGCTCGGTATGCCGCGATCCACTCTGGAGTCGAAGATCAGATCGCTGAAGATCGACAAGAACCGCTTTAAGACTCCACCACCCCTGAGGCGTAACGGTGACGGCAAAATAGATGCGATGAAGAAATAACGGTTCGTTCATGCTTTATTCTTCGTGCAGACGTCCTTCACTTGCTGGCCTCCTGGCTGGTTCTCATGAGACTGTTCTACGATTTTCCAATCAGGGTGCCAATGAGGGATAACCGGAGGACGTGGCATGCCTCCGCTTGTCGTCGACGGTTTGCCGATCACCCAGCCAGAAACAGGCTATAGCGGAATCCGCCAGCGATTAGGGCAGAAAGATGACATCACTGTGCTGACCGTCTCGTTTACGCCTGCGTGGGTCTTGCCCGCGTAACTCCTGGTGGGTTCGCGCGAAGGGATGGCGCGACGAGATTTTCCAGTGGCGACTCCAGGGCAAAGCGCTCATCGAGCGCGATTTGTGCAGATCCAATCGGATAGGTGTCGGTAAGCGCCGATGTGGCCAGAAGGGATTTTCGGTTGCCCCTGAAGCTCGTTCCCAGGACAATTCGATCTGGAAACGCGCATTGGGCTGTTAAGCGCCAATTGAGGAAGCGATGCCTCACTGGATCAATTTAGAACCGAGACCAGGTATCCTTGCCATTGGACGAAACGGGGCTGTCGCATCCTTACCTAAGCAGAGGTCCTGGTTATGAAGCAGAATTTTGCCGCAATCATCCTCGGTGGTACCGGGCAAGTCGGTGGTGCAGCCGTCGCGGAGCTGCTTGCAGTTCCGGAGTGCCGGGAAGTGGTGATGGTCACCAGAAAACCCATTGCGGCGCGATCGCGGGTGCGCAACGTTGTTCTTGATACCGGCGCTTCCGACTTTGCGGAGCGCACTGCCGCCCTTGCCCGTGAAGTCTTAAGCCAAGGTCCCGCCAGCGCAGTGAGCTGTGTGGGTGTCGGTTCTGGATCGATGCGGTGGAGCGAAGAAGAATTGCAACGACTTGAACTCGGCGTTGTGGGTGCCTTTGCGCGTGGCTGCCATGAAGCCGGAATCGCCCAGTTTTGCCTACTTTCTGCGGTTGGAAGCACAGCCCGCAGCCGGTTTCGCTATGTACGCGTAATGGGCATGAAGGAAGACACCGTGCGCAGCATCGGTTTTACCCGCCTCGCCATCTTTCGCCCCGGCATCATTGTCGGCAACGCTCATACCCCGGCTTGGGTCGGTTGGTTGGGAAGCCTCGTGCCTGGGCCGTTTGGCAATATTGATCAGCGAGTTCTCGGTCGCTCAATCGCTGCAGAGATAGCTTTGCACAGTCTAGAGGCTGGTGATGTTACCCGCGAGAATGCAGCAATGAAAAAACTCGCTGCGCAGTTCAATGGCGAGACTTTGGAGTCTTTGCATCCGGTCTAGGCGAATTGAATGGCAAAAGATAAAGCCGGCGAGGCGCATTATTCCGAGCTGATCGCCGGAATCTAGCCTGGGGTCTCTCTCCTCCCGTGCGGACTGATTTGGGTCCTCATCCCTCAGAACAATTCTCCGTTGGCGCAAAATCGCCGAGGCGTGTTTCCAGAGCCGCCGGAAGCCCGTCGGCAAGATCGGTAACGGCAAACGCGGCAGTGGCCGGGGATCCGGTCCGCGCTTGGTCGACAACGGGAAATTCTCAGACCGTTAATATCACTGTGGTTATTAACTAGAACATAATTTCCGTGTGGGGGGTCATTCGCCCAGGACCCAGTTTTTGTGTCGACGAGTGACTCGGCGATAAATCATCAATTGACCCTAGTTGGCGGCAATCACCACCAGAGTTGCGTCGTCCCGGAAATGGTCTCCACAGAAACCCGAAACACGAGCGAGCAATCGGTTGTTCAGTTCGCCGGCTGAGCGAATGGAGTTCGTTCGCGCAAACTCCGCAACGTTTGCTTCGCCAAACTCCTGCTCGTCCGGGCCTGATGCTTCCGTGATTCCATCCGTGAAGAGCAATAAGCGGTCTCCCGGCCGCATGTCAACCGTCGCATCTTCATAGGCCCACGAAGGAAAAACGCCCAGGACAGCGCCGCTCTTTTCGAGCATCTGGGTCTGGGCACGAGAGACGAGGACCGGGTAAGGATTTCCGGCATTGCAGTATTGCAGGGTCCGTGCATTGCCGTCGAGCACCCCATAGAAAAAGGTGACGAACTTCCCGATGGCAATATTGTCACAAAGCAGCGCATTTACCTTCCCGCATAGCCACGCCGCGCTCTCCGATTCACTCGCAAAGGCGTGAACGGCAGCCTGCACGTTGGCCATCAACAGTGCAGCCGACACTCCTTTGCCAACAACATCTGCTACGCAAATGCCCAGTTTATGTCTGCCCAACTTGAAGACGTCATAGTAGTCGCCGCTGACTGCGCGAGCCGGGCGCCAGATTCCCGCAACCTCGAATCCAGGCAGTTGAGGAATCTCTTTGGGGAGAAGCGATTGCTGCATCTCCCGTGCGCGCTGCAATTCCTGCTCTTGCATTTCAAGCTGCGCGGTACCGAGATCCAGCGAGCGCTGCAGTTCGGTATTGCGCCGCTCAAGCTTCTCCTTTGTGGTCTGGTAAAGAAAAATCAGTACGCTCGCCACAAATGTGATCAGTACTGGAAATTTCCAGCCCGTTCTGAGCAAGTGCCCCAAAGTTTGTGGCGTGGGTGGCGCAAGAATCCAAACGACCACCGACGAGAGGACGTAAACCGGGATCAGGAGAGCCAGCAGGATCGTGAGAAAGAACAACCAGTTGTAAGGAAATGGCTTTTCAGAATAGTACCTGTGCAACCACTGCGTTACAGGCACCACAATATTCCCAATTGCAATCGAATAGACCAAGACAGTGAGCGGATTGATCTGCTGTCCAATCGCCCAGAAGACGGCTCCGGCGATTGCGGAGATCGCGATGTAAACAATTTGCTGTCTCAGGAAACGTACGAGAGAAGACGGGGTTACCCGCATGCCGACACGCTTTCAGAACCTCGCGGTTCCATGCTTTCAAAACCGTGCGGATGGTGACGAACTCATCTCCAAGCTCTGCACGGCAACGTATCCAAAGCAGAATAGGAGGACAGCAAACCCCAGCGGGTCCAGGATCTCGGGCGGACTCGGGAGCCTCAGTGGAAGCGACAAGTTGCCATAAACCGCTTCCAAAGCGAAAAGAAGGATGCCTAGAGAAAGGACAGTGCGGTTGGGCAGGACGAGGAATCTCCGACAGAGTTTTGGCACCGTGACGACGATTGCCAGGACCGTGAGCGAAATGGCTGCGAGGAGATGATTGTATGGCATGATTTTGAACGAAGAGCCGGTAAATAAGAAAAGGGCAATGCCTGCCCCAGCAATCGCGAGCCCCGCTACAATCGCTCCTTGAAGAAAGAGCCGCAGTTTGTCCTGGCTTAGGTCGAGAAAGGCCAGCAAGGCAATCACCACGACCGAGAACGACAAAATATTTCCCACGTATGGAAGACTGGTCAAAAGCCAATTCGGCAAAAGTCCGAGGTCAGCCAACGAACCAAACAGGTATTCGGTTCCTTCAATCGCGCTCCAGATTCCGAGCCAGGTGAGGAATTTTCCCCCGCTCCGGCGCCGCATCACGGCGATGCCGCAGACACACAATCCGATAAACAGGAAAACTGTGCCGAACAGAATGTATAGGATTCGATCGCGAAGCACCTCCACAACTTGATCTGTCAGGGCAACACCTCCAGAGACCATGTTAACCTGCGCCTGCTTTCGCTGTCGGTGCGCAGCATCACGGTGAATGAGGTGCACCTTGTGAATATGCAACTTGAGGATGAGGCATTCGAGTAGGAGAACCGGCGCGGGCAAGGTTTCGCCTCCGATCCCCAAGGTGACCATTGCCGACAACCCGACCAGTCACGGGCCACAAAGGGCCCTAGTAGTCGTATTTTCGTGTCCACTTGACTTGACCGTATGGTCAACTGTAATGTGTGTCCATGAAAGATGCTCCTGACACGCGTACGCGACTCGTCGAAGTCGCGATGGATCTTATCTGGCCGCGCAGCTACGGCGCGGTATCGGTCGACGCGGTCTGTAAGGCGGCGGGCGTGTTCAAGGGCAGTTTCTACCATTTCTTCCCGACGAAAGCCGATTTGATGGCGGCAGCTCTGGAACACTACTGGCTTACCAATCAGCCCCATTTCGATCAGATCTTCTCTCCCGCCACTGCGCCGCTGGAGCAGATCCGAAAATACTTCGAGTATGTACGCAAGAGACAGATCGAGAGGCGCTCAAAGGCTGGTCGCGTCCTTGGCTGCCCTTACGCCAGCATAGGCTGCGAAATCAGCCAGCAAGAGCCGGTAGTCGGTGCAAAAATACGCGAACTGGTGAGTCGCTATTGCACGTATTTCGAACGATCCATACGCGCAGCGAACAACGCTGGTGCGATTCAGGTCGCCGATCCGCAAGCGAAAGCGAGAGAGTTGTTCGCGTTACTCGAAGGAACGCTCACACTGGCTCGCATTCATGACGACCCTTCCCTGCTGAATGGGTTAGCTGATCGGGCGGTGCAACTTCTAAAAATACCTGGGCGGCGGGCCGTGGCCTGATTTGTCGACCATTGGTTTGACTGAGTAGTCAAGACGGAGGAAAGTATATGACTGCTGACCTTTTGCTTCCGGATCGCGAAGAGCGGACGGCTCTCTGGTCTGAACTTGTTAGCCAGGTAGAGTCGTATCTCGAAGATGTCGAATCGATGCCCGTTGCGCCCGCTCTCCAGCAGGCCGAGCTACGCGATCTGCTCGAAGGATTTTCATTCGACGAGCCTGGATCCCGACTTGACGTACTCCACCGCTTCACCGAGGGGCTGAAGAGGCATCAGGTCCACACTCCCCATCCTTGTTATTTCGGGCTGTTCAATCCGGCTCCCGCATTCATGGGGATTCTTGGAGAGTCGATTGCAGCGACTCTGAATCCCCAACTTGCCGCCTGGAGCCATAGTCCGCTCGCAGTCGAGACCGAGGGATGGCTGATTGACGCATTTGCGCGGAAGTTCGGGTTGCCCGAAGAGAGCGCCGATGGATGCCTGACGAGCGGCGGCGCCGAGGCCAATATCACCGCTGTCTTTTCGGCCTTGGCCGAGCGATGGCCCGGCGTTCTCGACGACGGGCTACAAGGCATTTCCGCAAGACCCGTTTTTTACACCTCGGCGGAAAGCCACCACTCTTTTCTGAAAGCTGCGCGAGCGACAGGGCTGGGTCGCACGGCCCTTCGCACCGTGCCGGTCACCGACACGCTACAGATGGACTGCGATGCTTTGCGGCGGATGATTGAAGAGGATCGCGGGCTTGGATACGAGCCGTTTCTGGTCGTTGGAACTGCGGGGACGACGGGGGCCGGAATCGTTGACCCGCTTACAGCGATCAGTGACGCGGCGCGTGCGAACGGACTTTGGTTCCATGTTGATGCTGCGTGGGGCGGCGCGGCGGTTCTGGTGTCGGAGTTGCGCGACGCTTTGGGAGGGATTGAAAACGCCGACTCGGTTACCTTCGATCCTCACAAGTTTCTCTCGATGCCCATGGGAGCGGGCATGTTCCTGACACGCCATCGCGACATCCTGAGCAAAATATTCTCCGTGAGCACTACCTACATGCCCAAAGAGGGCGAACGTCTTGCGGTCGTCGATCCATACGTTCACTCCCTGCAATGGTCAAGACGATTCATCGGGCTGAAATTGTTTTTGACACTCGCGACCACCGGGTGGAGCGGCTACGCAGAAGTACTCCGACACCAGTCTAAAATGGGAAATCTTTTGCGAGACCGACTGGAGGAGAGCGGTTGGAACGTAGTCAACCGAACCAGGCTTCCTGTCGTATGCTTCACTCCTTCGGACGTGGAGTGGGATATGGCGACGCATCAATGTGCAGCGGATGCCGTGGTTCAGTCTGGAAGCGCCTGGGTTTCAACGATCTTGTTGGGCGGTAGGAAACCAGCCCTGCGAGCATGCATCACGAACTACAGAACGGAGCCGGAGCATATTGAAACGCTTCTCTCTGTTCTGTCAAAGGTTCGGCAAGATCTTTCCGCGAAGAAAGTAAATTGACGATGTAGGCTTGGGGAGGCGAGGAACAGGTCAACATGTATTTGCAGCGTTGGCCTTACATTGCTTGACCACGATCGCCAAGATGTTAGCAATTTCTCTTGTTGTTCATCATCTTGAAATTTTGCCACAATCCTTAAGGACCTGGCTCACTGCGATAGAGCTTCCATTGCGTTTGCTCCTTGAAGCCAAGACGTTCATAGAGGAAGCGCGCATCGTTCTCCCTGACCCGGACCCTGTTGGCGACTACAGCCCATACCGCTCTTCGAGCCGAGGGTAGTCCGGCGGCCGGGTCAGTTTACGACTCGGCGATAATGCGCTCGTTGAAAATTCCCGAAGGGACCGACGAACAGAACCCATTGTCAGGACCGTTCCCTTCATTATGTCAGCAGAGGATCAGGGCATCTTGGGCGTGAGTCGCAAATTGGAGAAGTAGGCTTCGGTTCCTACACCGATCCACAGAGCCACGGCTCCGCTGCGATCACCCAACTTAAGATCGTTCACCAGCAGCGTTGGTTGCGAAGCTCCGTTACGATCTCGAATAACAGCTGCGTACGGAAGCGCCCTGATCCCCAACATCATTCTCAAGCGTCGCTTCCCGCCTACTTCTTAGCCGGCGCGGCAATAGGCGTCACCCCGACCTGCTCCTCCGCCGTATACGGCGCTCCATAGTACGGGAAATCCTTGCGAATTCGCCCGCGGTCGGGAGCAAGTCCATCGACAATTGGCGTGTTGGTCACAAGGGTCAACATCACATCCAGCGCATCGTCGCCGAGCGCGCGCCCATTGAAGCTAGCCACCTCAAATGCGGCGGATGTTCCAAGCTCGTAAGGCAAAGTATCGGGACAAAGCCGTGCAGCGATCAGTTTCCCGTATTCAGCCGGGTCCGCCGCCGAATCGGCGTAGGTGGTCATCTTCTCAGCAACATCCGCGATCGACTTTGCGAAGCGCTCTATATCTTCGGACGGAACCGACGCATTGAATTGTTCTTTCGCCTCTTGGTCGCTCAGGAAGAGATGCGTAACCATAGGCAGGCCCCAACGCGAAACTTGTACCTCGGGCGCATGGCCAAAGAGGGAGATCGTCGCCCATGCGCTGATTTTTCCCTTCCCAATCAGCGCACTCGGCACTTCCAGCACGATCGCTGTGATATTCCGCCCTGCAAATGGATCCTGCTGATGCAGAAGGGAGTCCCGATCGTAGCACTGGTCCTGATAGAAGGCAGTCATAAATGGGCGGAATCCAGCGTTTGCCGCAAATAGATCTGGAGCAATTCCAACATACGCACGAAGGTCCGAATTCGTCGCGATCGAGCCGGTTTCACTCTCAACCAGACTCTCCCCGGCGTCACCCCGAAGAGCATCGTCACCGGTGGCCCTCCGCACCACAAACGGCTGAATGTGAGTATGCTCACTGCCATTTCCGTGCCGTGGTTGACCAAACCTGAACTTGAACGTAACGTCTTCCCTCGCATCTCCGTTCAGGTCGAACCGAAACGCGTAGAGCCCTTCTGGATGAAGCGTATCCGGAGACGATAATCCAACATCCGGATTCACGGTCATCGCCATCACCGTCTTGCCCGCGGGGCCATCAAATAAATAGAAGTCGCAGAGGTTGAGGCTTGGATCTTCCCTGGCGAGTTTGGTATCGAAATGATGTGACATACACAGTCTCCTTGGAAAGCATTGGCAATTAGATAACTCGAGTTAAGATGACGGACCCGAAGCGTGAATATCCACGCTTCGTCCAATGGTCCGACGGTTCATCTTTCGTAACTGGTCTCTACGGTCAGCCGCGAAGGATGGCGGCTCCGAAGGGAGCACCCGTCATTCCACCGTCAACCACGAGCTCGACCGCGTTGATGTACGACGCATCGTCGGAGGCAAGAAAAAGCACAGCCTTGGCCAGATCTTCCGGCTCGCCCCAACGGCCAAGTGGAACCGTGGAAGAGAAGAAGTCGGAAACTTTTTCGGATTCCTCTGCCGTGGCATTGGCGCGCGGCCCGCGCTTCCAGATGGGAGTCTTCGTCGCTCCCGGGGCCACCACGTTCACGCGAATCTTGCGCGGTGCAAGGTCTGCGGCGATGGATCGCGCCATCGAGACGAGCCCGCCTTTCGTGGCAGCGTAGGCAGCCAGGCCTGGTTGACCGAGATAACTTTGCACCGATCCGTTGAAGATGATGCTGCCGTTGTCGTTCATGAAAGGAGCGGCTGAATTGACGGTAAAGAAAGCACCGTTGAGGTTGGTGTGGACTACCTTCTCGAAGATGGCTTCGTCGGTCGTGCCAGTCGGCGTCGTGCCAGAGATGCCGGCATTGGAGAAGACGATGTCAAGTTTGCCAAAGTCTTTGGCGAGTTCAGCGAAGAGCTTCTTGCGGTCCTCCGCAACGGTAACGTCGGCGCGATAGCCGTGCGCTTTCGATCCCAGCTCGGCGACCGCTTCATCCAGTGTCTGTTGATCGCGACCCGTAATTGCGACTTCCGCGCCTTCTGCAACGAAAAGGCGGGCAGTGGCCAGGCCGATGCCGCTGTTTCCGCCGGTGATGAGAGCCTTCTTGCCTGCGAGTTTCATATTTCCTCCTCGATGACTGGGCCATCAACTATGCTGCCCTCTTCAGCTAACCGGCGACGAGTTGCTGCCCGCCGTCGATGTCGTAGGTCGCGCCTGTGAGGGCTGTGTTGGTCATGATGTGTACGGCGAGAGCGGCCACGTCTGCGGGTGATACCACGCGCCGGATGGGCAGCGTGGCGCGAAGCTGATTGCGCCGGTTGTCGAGCTCATCGCCGAGGAGCGATGCCGACAAACCTGTGTCGACGAAGCCGGCGGCGATGAGGTTGACTCGGACGGGCGCGAGTTCGAGTGCAAGGCTGGCGGTGAGGGCGGGGAGCGCAGCGGTGACGGTCGCCACGACCCCCATTCCGATGCCTTGCGACGGCCACCGATGCCGCCCATGAACAGCAGCGTCCCTCCCGGTCGTACTTTGTGGACGGCGTGACGCGCGACCTCAAGCATCAGCAAGAGGTGCGTGTCGAAGGCGCGGCGCGCCTGCTCCAAGTCCATGTCGAGAAGGCGCCCGTAGTGCGGCTGGCCGGCTGTCACCATCACGTGGTCGATCGTGCCCGGCAGGTCACCGAAGAATCGCTCCAGTGAAGCAGGATCGTTGGCGTCGAAGGCCGCTATGCTCAGCGCTTCGAGCTCGCTGGCGGCGCAGTTGGAGCCGCTCAGCATTTCGTCCGGTGAGGATCAGCCTGGCCCCCTCAGCGCGTGCTCGTCGGGCCGTTTCGAGCCCAATGCCGGCGCTGCCGCCGATGACAACGACAGTTTGCCCGAGGAGTTCCGGTTCGCGCCGGACGGGAACGGTGGTTGTTGCGGTGCGCATGACTCCTCCAGGGACCCGCGGTCAGAAACCAGCAATGGAGAGCCTCGACGTCTCGTCGGGAGCGATGTCGCTCCCGGCGGAGTCGTTCATTGCGGCAGCTCTTTGCCGGACTGCTCCGCCACCAAGTAGGCCGCGTACCAGTCTGCCCAGTTTGCATCGTGCCGTCCGGTACGCTTCTCGTGTTCGCCGTGGGCGGCCTCCGCACGCCGAAACGCGCTCGCTAGATCGTTCGCCGATGCGAAGGTCGTCACTGTCGAGTCGATGCGGCCGGGAAGCCGCGTCGTGATTTCCTGAAACAGCCAGCCGTTTCCGTCCGGGTCCCTGAACGAGGCGAACGAGCGGTAGCTGCGATGCTCGGGATCAGGGCCGTTGACTCGGATCCGCCCAGACAGGTAGGGTTCGTCCGGGCCAGCATAAACGTCGCCCGCGCCGTGGAACACCTCGCTGACCTCAACGCCGTGACGGAGCAGCTCTTTGCGGGCGGCCTCAATGTCAGAGACGATCAGATAAAGGCCCTGGGCTGAGCCGGGCGCCGCGGCGGTAACGTTTCTGCCGAAGATGACCGAGCACCCAGAGCCAGGCGGCGTGAACTGAATCACGCGAAAGTCTTTACCGTTGTCGTAGTCGGCGTCGAGTCGCCACCCGAGCCTCCCATAGAACTCCTTCGCGCGATCGACATCCGAGATGGGGATAACGACAATTTCGAACTTCATGTCGACTCTTGCGACGCTCGCCTCGCTGGTGGCGTCGTTAGCTTGGACTTCATACGTCGCATTTGCCATGTTCTTTCCTCCTTTGCGTTCAACTGAATCGCTGATTGCGAGCGTCAGCCAGCAGAATCACATGTTCCCGAAGGCGTGGAGTTAGATACCTTTTGCAAAGTGAACCCTCTCCTGCCGGTCGTGAGCTTCTAAACGGGGTTCACAGGCAGCTTGGAGGAGCTCCTACGGAATGCCTCGTCTTGATCAGGAAGTCCATTCGCTTCGCCCTTAGCGGAGCCGCGAATCATATTCCTGAATTCACACGTTTTGTCGTTGATGTTCTCGACGCTTAAGCCCCGTACCATGCCTATCTTTGAGCGGCGCGTGGGCGTGAAAAGTCTGGCTTGGAAGCGAATCTTAGGGAATCGGGGTTCGCCGATCTCTCTGCCTGGGGGCCCTGCAGTTCGTGAGTGACTTTAAACGACGAGCACGGGAAGCCGAACGCCACCAGTATATACCTGTAATACAGTGAAATCTGCGAAGTCAGACTATCCGCCACGCTCCGAATGCGCGAAAACCAATAATTGTCGGTTCTTGGTAACAGGGGGCTTACCGTAGTTCGACCGGTTTGTCGGCCCACAAACACCCGAATCGGTCGTTTACGGGCTCCTCAAGGTTCTGTTTGCAACCGAGATATCGCTCTGTCGTGAGGACGGATGCGTGCCCGAGCAGGAATTGAATCTGTTCTATCTCTCCGCCGGCAGTATGGCACAACTTTGCACAGGTTCTGCGCAGATCGTGGGGAGCAAGATGGTCCAGCTGCATCCGTTCAGCACACCTCCGAACCACGTACCAGATGACGTTCTCAGAGATGCCCTTGCCCCAAGGAGTTCCATGTCGGCTGACTGCCCTGAATACCCGCCCTTGGCTGATGTCTGCAGCTGCAGTCCAATGATCCACAGCCTCCTTGACCCACATCGGGATGGGCACCGTCCTCACGCGTTTACCCTTGCCAACCAAATCTACGATGGCCCAGTGTCCCTGCCGGTTCTGCATATCTTCCACTCTCAGGGCTGACAACTCCGCACGCCGTAAGCCGCAACCCAGCAACACCGCAACCATGGCGAGGTCACGAATGCTGCGAAGGTCCTTGCCGTCGGCGTTTAGCAAGAGCAGCTTGGCCTAGTCAGTGTTCAGGCAATTTCCTAGACGAGTGCCCAACGCTTTGACACCCTTGACGCGGCGGATGCCTGCGGCAAGTTCCGGGCTGAGCAAACCTGAATCTGCGGCCTCATACGCCAACCGCCTCACCGCCGCGAGCCGCTGATTGACCGTTCCGGCTGCCAGTCCGAGCGATTCGAGGTAGAGCCGGAACCTGAGTACGACGGTCCGATTCAGTGCAAGGCGGGGTTCAGAGCAATACCAGGTGATGAACTGCTCAATGGCGAACTTGTAGTTGCGTCTCGAGTGTGGCGAACTGAGGCTGTTCAGAACCGCCGTCTTAGCATGATCTAGGTCCGGCAGTCTAAGAACGATCTTGCGACATAGGGGTTTCCTGTTCTTCTTGCGCATGCGTGCGGCCTCCAATGCCGCTGACATGCACAAGGTAGTGCAATCCCCTAGATCACATGCTCTGTCGACGAGCGCAAAGGCGATAATGCACTCGTCGAGACCAGCGACGGTTCCGACATAATGAATGATGAGAAGTGTTTTTCCGGTACCTATCGTTGAAATCGCTTCCGGAAAGGTCAAGAGCACCTCTCCGGGCGGGCGAGCCTGGCTGCAGAATCTACAAACAGGAAATGCCGGCCTTGGCTTGAATGTTTTAGGCGCGAGCACTCCTGACTAAGGCCCAGATGTTGCTTCAAGCTTCGCGTCGGTAAACAATCCCTTCGCTGGCACGCTATGAAGCCGCGGGTCGCGATCGGTTCCGATGTATTCTGCCAAGAAATCCAGCAGGACCTGAACTTTAGGAGTCAGCCGCGCTGGACCGGAGAAAAGCGCACAGAGGGTGATCGGCTCCGGGTTCCAAAGCGGCAATATAGGCACCAGTCTGTTGCGTGTGCCGGGGCGCTTTGCCATGTACAGCGGCAGGATGGCGATGCCCAATCCACTCAGCGCGAGATCCAGATGAACGACCGGGTCGCTGACCACAACCCTGAACAATATATTGGGGGCTGCAACCTTCGAACCTCGGGTCAACTTCCAGGTTCCAAAGCCTATGCAGGTGTGCGTTACGAGTTCGTCAGGAGTGCCCGGATTGCCGCGCGCCGCAATGTATTCCGGGCTCGCGAAGAGTCCCCGCTTCGCTCCTGGATAGGGACGAACCCGTCGCAAGGAGTCTCGAGGAGCCCGCACTTTGAAGAAGACATCCACGTCATCTCGCGGCTCCTGATCCCAGCCGGAGCTGTACGATTCAATTTCGACGCGCAAGTCCGGATAGCGGCCCAGAAAGCCCTGTAGCAATGGAGCAAAGATGGAACGGGCCATGGTGATAGGGCAAGCGACCTTGATGAGGCCGCTTGGCCGCTCGCGATGGCTCTCCAACAACTCGCTTCCATCCCTCAAGGTGCGCAACGCTCGCTTGCAGGTCTGCAGGTACTCCTTGCCGAAGTCTGTCAGGAGGAGCCCTCGCGAACTTCGCTGCACGAGCAGAACGTCAAGGTGCTTTTCAAGGCGGGTCAATGCGCGGCTAACCGTAGATGTAGGAAGCTTCAGTTCTCTGGCAGCAGCTGTCAGCGTACCTTCCCTGCCGATCGCGACAAAGGTACGAACATCGTTGAGATCGGGGATTTCCATGGGACCTCCGGGTCATGAGTCGAGTGCACGGCCTGCGTGCGGAATGCCAGACATTCAGCTTCTGTTATTGTACTTTGGTGTTGCTTTAGTGCAAATCAGTGTTGCTCTTATGAGCGCATCGTTGCAGCCCCAACAATCGTCTCTTGTAGTGAACACCAGCCTTACGGAACTGCAGAGCAGCTTCGAACGCAAGGCAAGAAGGCGAAGGAGACGACATGAAGATTCTAGTAACAGGCGGAACAGGCAATGTAGGCGGCGCGGTGGTCACAGAGCTGCTCAAGCGTGGCGCAGAGGTGCGGGTGTTGGCTCGCAGGCAGCCTGAAGCAGGCAAGCTGCCCGCGGGAGTGGAAGTTGCCATCGGCGATCTGCTCGATCCGGTCTCGGTGGAACAGGCGTTGCAGGCAGTGGATAAGCTCTTTTTGTTGAATGCCGTTGTCCCTGATGAATTGACACAAGGGTTGATCGCCTATGGCGTGGCGAAGCGAATGGGCGTGAAGCACGTGACCTATCTCTCGGTCTTCAGGGTAGACCAATTCCGCGATGTGCCGCATTTTGCATCCAAGTTGGCCGTGGAGAACGCGCTGCGCGAGTTTGGTGTTCCATACACCATTCTGCGCCCCGGCTACTACATTCAAAACGACGCCAATTTAAAGGACGCTCTCATGGGACCAGGGGTCTACCCGATGCCAATCGGCACTGCGGGAATCGCGGCGGCGGACGTTCGCGATATTGCTGAAGCGGCTGCGATCTCGCTCACCGAAGATGGCCACGATGGCCAGACCTACGACATCGTCGCTCCAACGACAATCAGCGGTCCCGGCAATGCCGCTCTGTGGAGCAATCTACTGGACAAAGAGATCAAGTACACCGGACACAACTTCGATCAATGGGAGCAAGGCATCCGCTCCCGGATGCCGAGTTGGAGCGCCTTCGATCTTCGCATGATGTTCCAGGGCTACTTCGACCGTGGTTTCGAGTCGACCGAGACAGAAGTAGCTCGGCTTACGAAACTCCTGGGCCACGCGCCGCGCAGCTATGAGGAATTCGCAACTCACACTGCAGCAGTGTGGATGGCGTAATCTACTTCGGCAATGCACCCCAAACGAAATACCAGCCAGCGGTACAGGAGAACATGTCATGAAAGCACTACGTATTCACGAGTACGGTGGCCCGCTCCAGTTAGATGAAATTGAGCAACCGTCAGCAGGCGTTGGGCAAGTGGTGGTCCGCAACCTTGCAACCAGTTTCAATCCGATCGATCCGGGCCGGGCTTCCGGAGTCATGCGGCAGGCATTCCCACTGCAGCTTCCATGGATCCCCGGCGGCGATGTTTCGGGCACCGTTAACAGTGTTGGCGAGGGTGTCACTAACTTCAAGATAGGCGACGAAGTCTTCGGCTACAGCATGACCGGCGGCGCATATGCCGAATTCGTAGCTATCGACGCTACGGCCATTGCGCTCCGTCCCTCGGCGCTTACGGTTGAGCAGGGAGCAGCGGTTGCGGTCGTCGGCCAGACGGCGATTCAGGCTCTCGAACTCGCCAAAGTGGGCGCTGGCTCGAACGTGCTCATCCAGGGTGGCGCCGGCGGCGTAGGCTCATTGGCCATCCAGATTGCCCACAAAGCCGGCGCATATGTCATCTCAACGGCGCAATCCAAACAGCAGGATACGCTGCTCCGGCTAGGCGCCGATCGCGTCATCGACTTCACCCGTGAGCGCTTCGAAGAGGAGGTCAAGTCAGTCGATGCGGTGCTCGATCTGGTGGGTGGCGAAACGCTCGCCCGTTCCTATTCCATGGTCAAGCGCGGCGGAATCATCGTCACGTTCAACCAGCCGCCTGATTTCGAGGAGTGCGAGAAGCACGGAATTCAAGGCTTCTTCGTGCAGACCAAGGTAACGACTGCAGGGCTCGACGATTTCACCAACCGGGTGACATCGGGAAGCGTCGTACCGCTGATTGACCACACCGAGACGCTCTGGAATCCGAAAGCTATCTGGACGAAGCGGCCGTCGGGAAGCGCAATTGGCAAGATCGTCTTCATGCTCGGGGTGGCCTAACGCACTTCGGGACAGGATTCATTTGCAAGACCAACGGCAAGCACAAGGAGAAATCACATGCCAGAGACAACATCCGAGTTCGCTTCACTTCCTCCCGACGATCTCAGTCGCGGCTTAGCTCTCGCCCAGGTGGCTAGTCCGGAAGCTCAACATATCGGTCTGGTCGGAGACACGTATACCATCACCGTCGCCGGCAAAGACACCGACGATCGCTTCTGCGTAATCGACATGCACGTCCCTCCCGGCGGCGGTCCCGGTCCCCATCGTCATGACTTCGAAGAAACCTTCGTCCTTCTTGAGGGCGAGATAGAAGTGACCTTCCGTGGTAAGACGTCCATCGTGCGTGCGGGCGACACAATCAATGTTCCATCCAACGCCCCGCACCAGTTTCATAATTCATCCTCGCGCCCGGCCCGGATGATCTGCATCTGCTCTCCAGCAGGGAATGACAGGTTCTTCCTGGAGGTCGGCGTACCTGTGGCAACGCGCACCACGCCGCCACCTGAACTTGACGAGAAACAGATGGGCAAATTTCTGGAGAAGGCAAAGGCCATCGCGCCGAAGTATCACACCGAACTTCTGGAGCGAGCGTAGGGAGCAGGCACAGAATCACGCGAAAGAAACGCCACGATTCACTGGCATATGACACCTCGCGGAACAAAAGGATGAGCACATGAATACGACATACCACAACGAGTATCCCGCGGATCAGGCTGCGATGGAGGCCATGCGAGCTGAACTTCGGCTTCATCCGGCGTTGGAGTTCGGACCTGAGGCACGCCCCGTTTTCGACGAGCTCATCGCAAGGACACCGGCAGCCCTGAATGTGAGCTACGAGGCAGCGACAGTCGGCGGAGTGCCTGGATGGTGGTGCAGACCGTCGAATGCCATCGAAGGTGCCGCGATCCTTTACCTGCACGGAGGAGCTTACATTCTTGGCTCGGCTGCTGCTTACCGCCGTTTCGCCGGGCAGATTGCTGCGCGTGCAAAAGCGGCTGCCTTCATCGCTGACTATCGACTTGCACCAGAACACCGGTTTCCCGGTGCGGTAGACGACGCCATTGCGGCGTATTAGGGCCTTTCGGCAGAGGGCCACTCGAGATTGGCCTTGGTCGGTGACTCGGCTGGTGGAGGCTTGGCTCTCTCGCTGCTCCTGCTTACAACGGCAGCATCGAAAACAGGTTCTGTTCTTCAGCCAGCGGCAGCGGCTGTGATGTCACCGTGGACCGATCTCGCCCTTACTGGAGACAGCATCGCGACAAGATCCAGTGCAGATCCGCTCATTACGCGTGACGCTCTCGAGAAGGCCGCCCGGCTTTACCTTGGCGAACAGGATCTTTGCGATCCTCAGGCATCTCCACTCTATGGCAACTTGATGGGCCTGCCGCCGGTACGTCTTCACGTCGGTGAAGACGAAATACTGCTCGATGATTCTCGCCGTTTCGCTGAACGCATCGGCATTGTAGGCGGATCCGCACAACTCCATGTTTGGCAGGGCATGGTGCACGTCTTTCCCGCTAATATTGAGCTGCTTCAGGCTGCGAGGGAGGCTCTGGACGACATAGGAGAGTTCTTACGCTCCTGTCTTGAGAACTTGGAAGCGTGAGAGATCGCAAGACAAGGCGTCGATTGCATCTCTGAGAATGTGAACAAATCCTCCTTGTCGTCCAGTATTCGTTGATCTACGTGGAGCGGTTCTGGGTTGACGCCTCCAGGGCAACGCACTCGCTGATGGCCTGCCCCCATTTTCCGCATATAAATAATACTCAGCTAGCCGCAGCGGACCGCAAGCTACGCACGGCAACAACGACGAGGACGTTCGCCATTACTCTTGCGATTGACCAAATTAGCGCTGCCGGGGGGTCTGCGCGAATCTGGTTGAATACATGGCATTTAGTGGAAGATAATGGGCGCAAGTACAGGGGCAGGAACAGTTCGCCGTCCTGGGGCCGGCCAAAGTTGAGGACAGAAGCCCAATGGCACGTGTATTCGAAGCTGAGACAGCTGCAGAGGAAATTCGCAAGAACCTCGCTCGATCATTTCCATCCTCCAACGTCAATTTTCTGATCGGCTCGGGCGCTTCCTACCCCGCAATACCGACCGCTGGTGCTGTGGAAGCGGAGATCGCCTCGCTTTTTGAGGCAGGGGACAAAGATGCGGCCTACCTTAAACTGTATGCCTTTCTTTCAACAATCCAGGCCCCAACCAACAGCTTGATCGCAGGTGCGACAGATGCCAAGATCGCTGAAACCGTCGGCAATTATAGGGAATATCTCGGTATCCTCGAAGCAGTTCTAAGCGAACGACGCACTTCGCTCCTTCCCAAGCAAGCAACGATCTTCACGACTAACTATGATCTCTTCATTGAACAAGCAGCCGTCCCATATTCAGCGATGCGGCTGAACGACGGCTTCGCCCGCGTACCTTGTCTCACTGGGCGCGCGGAATTCTCCTCGCGAACGTTCTTCACGACCACCTCAACTACCGGGAACCTCTACAACTATAAGGTTGATATTCCCAGCATCAACCTGATAAAGCTTCACGGCTCACTCTCGTGGAAAAGGGATGGTGACAGCATCCTCTTCTCCGTTATGCATAACCCCCTCCTATCGACCGGAAAGAGCGCCGCAGAGGTGAGAACGTTCGTCGAAGCGTACGCAGTGGTCTTGCCTGAGACGAGGAAGTTCCAAACAACCCTCATGGATGGCACATACTATGAACTCCTCCGCATCTACAACAATGAGCTGGATCGTGAGGGGACGCTGCTCGTCTCTTTCGGATTTTCATTCGCCGACTCGCACATCCTCGCAATAACCAAGCGCGCCCTAAAGAATCCGACATTGAAGCTCGTCACATTCGCATTCAGCGATAAGGATCGAGAGATGTTAATTAAGCTATTCGACGGCTGCAACAACGTCGATATCGTTTCACCCGGCCCTGGGGAAAACCTCGATTTCCCGAGATTCAACGGCCTTTTGCGGAGCATCTTGCCGGCCGTTAACGGAAAAACGAAATGAACGTCGCCAAACTGACCCAAGATGCAGTCCTGAGAGTCGGCGAAGTCGCAGCGGTCGAGGGACGGAAGATCTACGTCCTAGTCGACAAAAACAAAAACCTCTCCGACATGTTCCTGGATGGGGATATACTGCGCAACATCTCTGTCAACAGCTATATCGAGATCCGCAAAGGCTTCTTGAGCCTGATCGGTCGCGTCGAAGGAGAAAAGATCGAGGAAGAATACCCTACGCCGGTTGATGAGAGATTCGAAAAAGTGAACAGGAATAAGCGGATTCTCGCCGTGACCCTGGCCGGATACCTAGACGAAACCGGGACCTTCACCGGCGGGATGAAAGAGCTGCCGCTCATTGGGAATGAGGCATACATCGTCACGCGTGAGAAGATCCGGCGCGTCCACAATCTTGTGCGTGACGAGGGTTCGCCGTCCATTGTGATCGCCAGCATTGAAGGGCACGATTTTGACATCGAGCTTCCCATCGACGGGTTGTTCAACAGCCACATCACCATTTTCGGCAACACGGGTAGTGGCAAGTCCAATAAAGGCTCTGCGGAGTAACTGGCCTGCCCTGTGATTCGATCAAGCCTGAAGGAAGAGGAGTGCCGTGCACACGGCCACCTTTACCGTCAGGCATACCCTCGCTCTCAAGCAGACCACGATTGCCCATTGCCCAGGTGATGGTGCCGGGCGCTTGCTGGATGATGAATTCGCTGGCGGTGCTGTTCCAGACAACGCCCCAGCCGATCGCCCAGCCATGGCCCGAGCCCATAATGCCGCGGTTGATCAAATGTATGCCGCCGTTTGGGACGGAGCAGTTGTCTACCAGCAATCCGGTGGACCAACGTTGGTGAGGTTCCAGGTTGCCGTCGCCGTAAAAGACCGAGTTCAGGATGACGACGGGACCCTGCTGGCCCGGCTCGGTAGCGAAGTAGGTAACGCTATCGCCGATGCCGGTGGCGCGGTCGACAAGCACCTGAGTTCCATTGATGGCGAAATGGAAGGGTTTGGCCGAACTGGTAACGGTCTTGCTCTGCTCGACATCAACCCGAGTGAGCGTAATGCGCTCGGAGTCGAAGTCCACGCGAACGCCTTCGGTCGTGTCGATCATGGCGACATTGCGCACCCAGCTGTCAGCGGCGGCGTTGATCTCCATCGCGATTGTGTGTGGGTCGTGGAAGCCAACACTGACTGTAGGGGCGACAATACGAAGGTCTTCGACACCTACTTCTTTGACCTGTTCGGATACTGCGACGGGTTGTACGGTAAAGTGTTCTGCGCCGAGAAACCGTGAATCGTAGGAGTCCATCAGCGCAATCTGGAAGGTTACGGCATTGCCGTTGACGGCCGTGACAACGCGACGCGCGTTAAGGGCCTTTGCACCGATCCAGTGTTCGTCGCGGTCCGCGCGCTCCAGTTTGCTCATGCCCATAAATTCGATCCACGCGGTGGTAACCGGCTTGGAGATTTGTACGAGATCACCCGCGTGGATGTGCGTTGCATTGGTGACGTGGACGGTACGCGCGCCGAACGGGACGTAGGCGTCAGTGATGTCGGTGGCAGGGCTGGTAGTATTCAGCGCAAAGTTGCCTTTGATGATGATGCCAACGTGCGGATCTCCAGTCAGGTTGATGGAGGTCGCCTCATGGTCCGCGTCGCTGCCTGCTCCGCGTAGGACCACCCCGGAAGCTGCGATTACGAGCGCAGCGGAGCAGTGAAATACGCTTGGTGCGAGTTGTACAGCGCCGCGAAAGCCCTTGGCGTCGAGTGGACGGGCAGAGACGCTATCGATGGCTTGCTGAATGGCAGCAGTATCGTCGGCGCCAGTCGGCAAGATGTTGATTTGTGCAGGGACCGTGGGTAGAGCGACGCCGCCGGAGTGGTAGCCAGCAAACGAATAGTCTGGAATAGTGACGCCGTTCTTGTCGCGAAAGTATACGAGGTGCCCCTTGGCGCCAGGATGGACCCACTGGCTCTGCTGGGCGAGCAGCGCGTGAACGGACATAAGCAGGGTAACCAGGCAAAGAGGTTTCAGTCGTTGCATCGTGTCTCCGATGAACCTAGATTCTTCAATACACTGACAGACGAGTCAGCCCATCAGCCGTTTAAGAAACTTTTGAAGAATTCGCGATTCATCTGATCAGTCGGTACCGGCAAAGTCGGCTCGGGTTCACCGAACCCGAGCGCTGCCGCTTTCCGGACTGTGGGGCTGGATGGAGAACGTTCGGCAAAGGTCCCGATGGGCGGTGATCCAGGCGGAACCCTGGATTGCCCCCCAGGCGCTCGAAACGTGCCTCGGCTATTTTGCGCAAACCGACCATGTTTTCATGTCGGTACCGGCCGAGCATACAAGAAGGAAACCCAGCTGCAGGGCAGCGCTGAGATGAGTTCGGCTCACACACTGAAAGTGAGAAGCCAGCTCAGCCCCAAAATAGGCCCCATTGCTATCGAGGATAATCGCGCCGCGCTGTTCAGCAATATGTACTTAAAAGCGTGCTCTCCGGAATGGCGCCTCTCCTGAACTCGAGTTCCGGTGCGTGAAAGAAACCTTCGGATCAGTTCTTTCTGAACGTGCAGCGTTCTGTTTTGCTTTCGCAGAGACTCATAGCGCTCATTGGCCGGGTTCTGGGCGTACGCGTGCGGTGCAGCGATACTATTTTTCTGAATACTGATAGGGGGTAAGGGCATCTATCCAAAGTGAAGGGAGATTCAGAGGAAATGGAAAACAAGACCAGGCTATTCATCGAAGGGATGCATTGCGAAGCTTGCGTTCGCAGGGTAACAAATGCGCTTAACAGCATCGAAGGGGTTCGCGCAGATTCAGTCAAGGTCGGTTCGGCGACCGTCATGTTCACCCCAACAACCGTTAAACCGGAAGAAATTGCAGCGGCAGTGGATGCAATCGGCTTCACTGCTCGCATTGAGCGCTAACCACGGAGTTGGAAAATGTCGAACATCATTACGACCGAAGCGGTGATCAGCGGAGATCGCGATTCCGCTGCCACTTTGGAAAGGGTGAGCTTTCCAGTTACTGGCATGACTTGTGCGGCATGCCAGTCCTTTGTCCAACGGACGTTGGCGGGGGAGGCGGGCGTCCGGGACGCTACCGTCAACCTGATGTTGCATAGCGCGACTGTGACTTTCGATCCGCGCGTCACCTCCCTCGCCGGACTTGTCGATACGGTTCGCGGCACGGGGTACGGCGCGGAGATGCCGGTTGCGAACGAATCGGTTCTCGAAGCGCAGGAGAGGAACGACGAAGAACAACTGCGCGAATATCATCAGCTTCGCTGGAAGGCATGGGTCAGCGTACTGGCCGGGGTCATCGCCATGGTCCTTTCCATGCCCCTGATGAGCATGGCGCGCGCTGGCGGCCTGCAGCGGATGAAAGACCCGTTCATGAGCTGGTCCATGAGCGTCCTGGACCCGGCACTGCGCAGAATCATGCCGTGGCTGTTCTCGATTAGCGACGGCACCATACGTTGGACTCTCTTTGCCCTCTCCGCATTCATCATTGGCTGGGCCGGACGGCGATTCTATATCAAGGCTTGGTCGGCGCTGTTGCATAAGACAGCGGACATGAACACGTTGGTCGCACTGGGCACAGGCACCGCCTTTTTATACTCGGCAGCCAGCACCATCGTGCCGGGTTTCTTCATTTCTCATGGGATCGCGCCCGACACCTACTACGAAGCGGGTCTCCTGATCATCGGTCTTGTCCTCGTGGGCAATACACTGGAGAGCCGCGCCAAGGGCAGCACCGCGCTTGCCTTGCGGAAGCTGGTGCAATTGCAGCCAAAGACGGCGCGCGTATTGCGAGACGGCGAGGAACACGATGTGCCGCTCGAAGCAATTCAGCGCGGCGACATCGTCCTCGTGCGTCCGGGCGAGCGCATCCCGACGGACGGAGAAGTGGCTTCCGGAAACAGCAGCGTGGACGAGTCGATGCTTACCGGCGAGTCTCTCCCGGTCGAAAAGACAGCGAACGACCGTGTGATCGGAGGCACTCTTAACCAACGCGGGTCGCTGCAATATCGCGCGACGATGCTGGGCGCGGAAGGCACACTGGCGCAAATCGTGCGGCTTCTGCGCGATGCCCAGGGTTCGCGCGCACCGATTCAGAACCTGGCGGATCGCATCAGCGCAATTTTCGTGCCGTCGGTTCTGGGTATGGCAATCGTAACCTTCGCGGCTTGGCGATTCTTTGCGCCCGGCGCGGGTATGATGCAGGCCTTTGCCGCCGCCGTCACAGTGCTGGTGATCGCATGCCCGTGCGCGATGGGGCTGGCTGTTCCCACTGCGGTGATGGTGGCAACGGGAAGAGGCGCGACCTTCGGGTTGTTGATCAAGAGCGGCGAGGCGCTGCAGCGTCTGGAGAAGGTTGATACGGTGGTGCTCGACAAGACCGGCACCATCACCGCGGGTCGGCCGGAGGTAACCGACGTACATCTTAACCCCTCGGGCAGCTTTTCACGCGAGGAGGTGATTCGCCTGGCGGCTGCGCTGGAACGCGCCAGTGAGCACCCGCTGGGTGAAGCGGTCGTTCGCCATGCTACAGAGCGGGGACTTTCCGTACCCCAGCCGGAGGCTTTCGAATCCACGACTGGACAGGGCGTGGCGGGTATCGTCGAGGGCCACGCCCTCCTGATCGGCAACCCCGCGCTCCTCCAGCGTTACAGCATCTCCAGCGCGCCGCTGGCAGGTGCAGCGGAACAAGCGGCAGAGCAAGGACAAACGCCGCTTTGGGTCGCGATAGACGGCGAACTGTCGGGCGTGATTGTTGTAGCCGACACGATCAAGCCGACTTCGATCGCAGCCATTCGCCAATTGCATCGCGAGGGCATCCACGTGGTGATGCTCACAGGGGACAATCAGAAGACCGCGCGAGCCATTGCAAGCGAAGTCGGCGTGGACGACGTGATTGCAGGCGTACTGCCGCAGGGCAAGGTGGATGCGATTCGGCGGCTGCAGGCGGAACTCCGGGTTGTGGCGATGGCCGGGGACGGCGTCAACGATGCACCCGCTCTGGCGCAGGCCGATGTGGGAATCACGATGGCGAGTGGTTCCGACGTGGCCATGGAGGCAGGGGACGTGACGCTCATGCGCAGCGACCTGACCGGTGTGGCGGCGGCTATCGCGCTCTCGCGCGGAACCATGCGGGTCATGCGGCAGAACCTGTTCTGGGCGCTGGCATACAACGTCATTGGTATACCCATCGCGGCGGGAGCGCTTTATCCCGTCTTCGGCATCCTGCTCAGCCCAGTGCTGGCCAGCGGTGCAATGGCATTCAGTTCTTTCAGTGTGGTCACCAACAGCCTGCGGCTCAGCCGGCTGAAGCTCGCCTAAGGAGGCACATGGTTACACGAAAAGCGAAACTCTCGAACGAAGATTCCGATCTCTGCGAGATTCCCATCGCGGGCCGCAAAGCGATCGGAGTCGATCCTGACATCAAGACTTCCAACCTTCGGCGCCTGAGCCGCATTGAAGGCCAGCTGCGCGGCATTCAGCGCATGGTGGAAGAAGACCGCTATTGCGTAGACATCCTCACGCAGCTTTCCTCTGCGCAGGAGGCCCTGCGCGCGGTTGCGCGTTCCCTCATGCGAAATCACCTGTCGCACTGTATGACGCACGCCATCAAGAGCGGGACGATGAACGAGAAAGAGGCTATGTACGACGAAGTGCTGGACATGATTTACAAGAACGCCCGCTAGAAGCGATTCAAGATGAGTTGCCCTCTCCAAAACGATCCTTCGCGATCGGTAAGGAGGCCACAAAGGAAGATTCTGTATTGACAGCATCAAGACATCAACGAGCCATTCTCATGGCAGAAGTACTGGCGATTGCCTTCATGGGCGGCATTGCCGCCGCGGCGAACAGAAGCGGATTAAGCTTGCTTTTGTTTCCTGAACTTGCGGCATTGTCGCATGATGTGCTGACCCGGCCTCGAGGGAAATGGGCAAGCCAGCCGATTCGTATGATCGCGACGCCTACGCTGACCGCGACGGCAGGCCTCATCATCACGCGACATACACACTACGGCGCAGTTCCGGTTCTCCTGATTGTGCTCGCCAGCGTGGCGGTGATCTGGTTTCTGCGCTCCTCCATCGGACCTGCAATCTCTGCCGGGGTATTGCCCATTGCGCTCGATGAGCGGCATTGGATGTACCCCGTGGCCATCTTCCTTGGCTTGATGGCTCTCGCTTCGCTTTCAAGGATTTGGCAGAGAACGGGTTTCGGGATGGATGCGCGAACCGAGATCATGGCCCCGGAATCCGTCGATGAAGCGCTTGAGTCAGCCTCGCATGATCGCTTCTGGCTTCTTCATTTGCTTGCATTCGTCTTCTGCCTGGCGCTGGCCGGTGAATTCACAGGATTGCGCTTCATCCTTTTCCCGCCGTTGATCGTGATGGCGTACGAGATCTTTGGACATCCTGAAACTCCGGGATGGATGAAGCGCCCTGCTCTATTCCCCGTTGTGTGCTTCCTCACTGCATCCATGGGCTTGTTCGCCTGCAGACACTGGGGTGGCGCGGCTCTCAGCGTCGTTGCAACTGTAGCAGTCTCGGTTATCCTGCTCCGCATTTTTCAGGTACACATGCCGCCGGCCCTCGCGGTCGGTCTGTTGCCTTTCGTCATGAAAGCACCGGATTACTGGTACCCCGTCTCCGTCGGAATCGGCACGGTCACATTGACCATGTGGTTTTTGGCTCGTTTCTACCTGCAGCGATCCGCGAGAGAATTCGTGAGTGAAGGAGGTATATGAACATGAATCGAATGAGCGGGCGAAAGGGCCTGGGATCATTCAGCCGCCGCCGTTTCGTACAGGGCATCGCCTCCGCGGGAGCCATCGCCGCGCTCGGCACAAACCGTTTCGCGGCATTCAGTGAAACCGCCAGACAGACACCCCCGGAATTGTCGGGGAAGCACTTTGAGCTGACGCTAGACACGTTGCCAGTTGATTTTACGGGCCGTCAGGCCATTGCAACAGGGGTCAATGGCTCGTCCCCTGGACCGACACTCAGGTGGCGTGAGGGCGACACCGTCACCCTCGCGGTGACAAATCGGCTCAAGGTGCCAAGTTCCATTCACTGGCATGGGATGCGGATCCCAACGGATATGGATGGCGTTCCAGGCTTGAGTTATCGCGGCATCGCTCCGGGAGAGACTTATACATACCGCTTCCAGTTGCGGCAGAACGGCACGTACTGGTACCACAGCCATGCAGGCTTTCAGGAACAAACCGGTTTGCTAGGTGCGATCGTGATCGAGCCCCGCGACCAGGACCCGATCGAGTTCGATCGCGAATATGTTGTGCTTTTGTCGGACTGGAGCGACAGCGATCCAGAAAAGATCTTCAGCAACCTGAAAGAAGAGAGCGATTACTACAACTACCATCGCGCCACGCTCGCCAACTTCATCGCGGATGCGAAGAAGAACGGTGTGGGTTCTACGCTCCACCAGCGCATGGCGTGGGGACGGATGAACATGAGCCCCAACGACATCCTTGATGTGTCGGGTGCGACCTACACCTACCTGCTGAACGGGAAGGCGCCGAAGGCTAACTGGACCGGACTCTTCCGGCCCGGCGAACGGATTCGTCTGCGCTTTATCAACGGCTCCTCCATGACCTTCTTCGACGTTCGCATTCCTCGCTTGCCCATGACCGTGGTGCAGGCCGACGGAAACGATGTCGAGCCGGTGGTGGTAGATGAGTTCCGCATGGGGGTTGCCGAGACCTACGACGTGATTGTGCAGCCCACCGAAGCCACCGCCTATACGATCTTTGCCCAAGCGGAAGACCGCACCGGTTTTGCGCGGGGCACGCTGACATCCAGGCTGGGCCAGAATGGCGAAGTGCCGCCCATGGACCCGCGTCCCCGGCGAACCATGATGGACATGGGTATGGGCGGCATGGCCGGCATGAGCGGCATGAAGAAGTCCGGCATTGCGGATTCCGGTCCATGTGGGCAGGTGATTCCAGTGGATGTGGGCACCGAAAACGCCCTGATGTGGGCAGCGATTCCGTCGTGATGTGGGCAGGATTCCGGGTTTCACCGTAATCAGTGCCCACATGGCGTAATCGGTGCCCACATGAAATGGAACGGCTGCCCACAAGCAGCGTAATCGGTGCCCACATCGAACGTAACGGTGGCTGTGGGCAGAGTTGGCGGAGCGGCGTTGGTAATCCTCGGCAGATGTTTTCCTGAAGGCAAAGGAGAACATGTTGCCCGAAAGACGGTTACCGATGAGAAAATCGCGCGAAATTCTACGTCTCCATTTTGAGTCACACCTGGTTCCGGGCCAGATCGCCTCGATCTGCAAGGTGAGCCGGAGCACCGTCCAGCGCTGTCTTGAGCGGCTGAAGGCGGCGGAACTGGGTTGGCCGTTGCCAGCCGAGCTGGACGATGCGGCGCTGGAGCGGCGCCTGTATCCGCCGGCGCCGGTGGCGTCGCCGGAGCAGCGCATGCTGCCAGACTGTGCGGCGATCCACAAGGAGTTGAAGAGTCGCCAGAACGTGACGCTTCAGCTTCTGTGGGAGGAATACAAGCAGGCCAATCCATCCGGCTACGCCTACAGCTGGTACTGCGAGTTGTACCGCGAGTGGCGGCACCAGCTGGACGTGGTGTTGCGGCAGGAGCACCGCGCCGGGGAAAAGATGTTCGTGGACTACGCCGGTCAGACGGTTGCGGTGACGGACCCGAAGACGGGTGAAGTTCGTCAGGCGCAGGTGTTCGTGGCGGTGCTGGGAGCCAGCAATTACACCTACGCCGAAGCTACCTGGACCCAGAACCTGTGGGACTGGACGCACTCCCATGTGCGGGCCTTCGAATTCTTCCAGGGCACCAGCCGTCTTGTCGTGCCCGACAACCTGAAGTCTGGCGTGAAGGCGCCCTGCTACTACGAGCCGGAGTTGAACCGCACGTACGGCGATCTGGCGGTCCATTATGGCGTGGGCATACTGCCGGCGCGGCCCTATCATCCAAGGGACAAATCCAAGGCGGAGGTCGGAGTTCAAGTCGTTCAGCGGTGGGTGCTGGCGGCGTTGCGCAAGCGGCAGTTCTTCAGCCTGGCGGAGTTGAACGAAGCCATCCTGGAGCTGGTCGTCAAGCTCAATGAGCGGTCGTTTCGCAAGATGGCTGGCTCGCGAGCCGAACTGTATCGCCTGATCGATCGCCCGGCGCTGCAGCCGTTGCCGGCCGGGCGGTTCGAGTATGCGGAGTGGAAGAAGGCTCGGGTCAACCTGGATTACCACGTTGAGGCGGACCAGCACTACTACAGCACGCCGTATCAGCTGGTTGGCAAGGAGGTGGACGTCCGCAGTACGAGCAACGCGGTGGAGATCTTCTATCAGGGCAAGCGCGTGGCCAGTCATCTGCGCAGCCGCCTGGCGCACAGGGCGACGACGGATGCGGGACACCGGCCGAAATCGCATCAGCACTATCTTGAGTGGACGCCGACGCGCATCATCGAGTGGGCCGGCAAGGTAGGCCCGTTCACGGCGCGGTTGGTGGAAGGCATCCTAACCAGCAAGCCGCATCCAGAGATGGGTTATCGCTCGGCGCTTGGTGTGATCCGCCTGGAGCGCCGTTATGGTGCGGAGCGGTTGGAGGCAGCTTCAACACGGGCGGTGCGGTTGAAGCTGTATCGCTTCCAAAGCGTGAAGTCGGTGTTGAAGAGCGGCCAGGACAAGGATCCGTTGCCGGAACTGGTACCGATTCCGTTCCCGGTGCAGCATGAAAATCTGCGCGGGCCCGATTACTATGCCGCCGCACAGACGCGTCGGGAGGTGGGCCAATGCTGAACCAGGCTACGCTGGACAAGCTGGCTGCCTTGAAGCTGACGGGCATGGCGGCGGCATACGAAAAGCAACTGGAACAACCCGAGGTGCGCGGCCTCAGCTTCGAGGAACGCTTCGGCATGCTGGTTGATAGCCACTGGACATGGCGTGAGAACCAGGCACTGGCGCGGCGCTTGAAAAAATCCAAGCTTTCTGCCGAACCCTGCGTCGAAGACATCAACTACCGCTATCCGCGACAAATGGATGCTTCGACGATGCGCGGCCTGACCAACTCGCAGTGGGTTGCGCAACACCTCAGCGTGTTGTTCATCGGGCCGACCGGCATCGGCAAGTCGTGGTTGGCGCAGGCGCTGGCTCAGAAGGCCTGCCGCGATGGCTACAGCGTCCTGTACCGATCCGCGGCCAAGCTGTTCCGCGATCTGGCAGAAGCACGGGCTGATGGCAGCCTGGGGCGGTTGCTGGACTCGATCGCCCGCACCGATGTGCTGCTGGTGGATGACTTCGCCATGACGCCGCTGAACGACAGCGAACGGCGCAGCTTCCTGGAGATCTGCGATGACCGCTATGGCCGCCGTTCCACGGTGCTGACCAGCCAACTGCCGGTGCCCAGTTGGCACGCGCAGATCGGCGATCCGACTATCGCCGACAGCATCCTCGACCGGCTGGTGCACAACGCCTATCGCATCGAGATGAACGGCGAGTCGATGCGAAAGAACAAGGAACCGCAAGCAAAACCGATCGGAGGCCGCTCATGAGCGTCCCTCGGTTGATCCTCAAGCAGCCCACTGGCTGGTTCGCCGCCGGACACGAGTTCGCGCAGGCGATGATGCTGGTCTCTGACACAGCGTTCAAGCTGTACGTCCACGTGTGTCTCTCGGCCAATCGTCATACCGGCTGCCTGGTGACGTCGCGCATCGAAATGGCGCGTGCCGTCAAGCAATCGCCGGAAAGCGTCGCCACTTCGCTAGCCGAACTCGAAGACTGTGGCGTGTGCGCGGTGGCTGGAAATGGCAACGAAAATCTGGCCCTCGAAATCAGCGACCGCTTCTGGCCTTACCAGAAACAACCAAACCCCGGCTGCACACGCGGAGCGGAAACAGAGTTCGTCGGGAAAGTGCGTGCTCTGTTCCTGGCCCCGGCTTGCGTCCAGGCCAGCTTCTCTGCCGCCGACGAGAAGATCGCAATCCAACTTCATCGTCGCGGCGTTCAGTTGGAGCAGATGGCGCGTGCCATACTGCTGGGTTCGGCCCGCAAGTATGTCTCGATGCTCAATGCCGGAGTCCGGGCGCCCATCACCAGCCTGCAATACTTCGCCGATGTCATCGACGAAGTGATCCGCTCGCCCATCCCGGAAAGTTACTGGGAACCGCTTCGCGCCAAGGTCACACGCATGGAGCGGCAGTGGCTGCAGGCTCACGCCACAAAGCCCTGATGCCGCAACCCGCGGGGCAGTTCTCTCTGCCCCGCACCGCCAGAACAACTGCCCACATCACCGTAATGGCTGCCCACATGGAACGTAATGTGTGCCCACATCCAGCAGAATCGAGCATGGTTCACGAAAAAAGAAGGAAACGAAATGACGCTAATGAATCGTTCATCTACTCTTTTCTTGACCTCATGTGGGCAGCCTAGCTACCGTAAAAGCAACCAGCGTCGCTTCGCTCCGACGTCCTGCCCACATCACCGTAATCAGGTGCCCACATCACTGGAATACGCAATGAAGATGGGCGGCACGCAGGGGATCAATATGGCGGGCATGCAGGGGACACTGATGGGCAATTCCGGCACGGCCAGCGAGGGCTCGGATATGCCTGCGATGGCTGTCACCCGCGACTCGATGCAGGCGATGCCGATGAGTACGGACGCCGGGAAGACGCCGTTTCCGCAGCCGGGTCCGGATACGAAGCCGGTGATTGCGTGGTCCTCAGCTGGCAGGGAGAAGGTGAATCTGCAGCCGTCGAACCCCGTAAACCTGCATATTGGACCGCAGGTGGCTTCCGTGCCGATGAGTGTCAGCAGTCGTCTGGACGATCCTGGCGACGGCCTCGAGGGCAACGGACGGCGTGTACTGACCTACGCCGATCTCCGTGCCCGCTACCGCGGTGTCGATGGCCGGCCGCCAACGCGCGAAATCGAGCTGCATCTCACCGGCAACATGGAACGTTTCATCTGGGGATTCAATGGGAAGAAATTCTCCAGCTCGGAGCCAATCGAGATGAAGCTGGGAGAGCGAATCCGCATTGTGCTCGTTAACGACACCATGATGGAGCACCCCATTCACATGCATGGGCTATGGAGCGAACTGGAAAACGGACATGGCGCCTTCAATCCTTATAAGCACACCATCATTGTGAAACCGGCAGAGCGGGTGAGTTATCTGGTGAGCGCGGATACCCCTGGAAGGTGGGCCTACCACTGCCATCTGCTGTACCACATGCACGCCGGCATGTTCAGAACGGTGGTGGTGTCATGAAAACTGCAATCGCCTCTTCGCGCCTGATGGCGCGTGTGCAAGCGGTTCTGCTTGTTGCATTCGCTCCGGTTGCAGCGCCATGGGCAAGCGCCCAAACCTCGGTACCTTCCGCGCCGGAGCCAGCGCCTGCGCAAACTCCGGGGTGGCCGCCGCCCGTTCGCGACAACGTGGTCATTGCTCACATCATGCTGGATCAGTTGGAGGGGCGTACAAACGGATCCGAAAACGTGTTTCGATGGGACGGCGAGGGCTGGATTGGTACCGACATGAATCGGTTGTGGATCAAATCGGAAGGCTTTGCGGGCCAGGACGGCGTGAGCGACGGCGATCAAGAGGCGTTGTACGACCGACCCCTTCCGCATATCCGCTACTTCGACGGGCAGGCCGGAGTACGCGCCGATCTGGATTCGGGTCCGCAACGCGTGTGGGCGGCAATCGGCATGGAGGGGCTGGCGCCTTACTCCTTCGACTTCGAGCCAACTTTCTATATCAGCGGCGGACACATGGCCGGACGAATCAATGGCTCGTGGGATCTCTTTCTAACCCAGAAGTGGATTCTGCAACCCCAGGCGGAACTGAATTTCTACAGCAAAGACGACCCGGGACGCCAAACCGGTTCGGGATTTTCGGATATCGATTCCGGCATTCGTTTGCGCTATGTGCTGACCCGCAAATTCAATCCATATGTGGGTTGGGCATACAACGGTAAGATTGGAGGATCCGCCCGTTACGCGCTTCAGTCCGGAGAAGCAACCAGCTTCTCCAGCTTCGTCTTTGGAATTCACATCTGGTATTGATCACGCAGTCAAACGAATCGAGCTGTTTATGTGGGGTCTTTGCTTAAGAATTGTTCGTAACTGGGGAACCAAGTCCCGGCTAAACATAGCGGAGTACTCATGGATACTGTCGATGTTCGGCGTTCTGGCAGTCCTGGAGAATAATCAAATCGGGCTGTACCTGATTCCACCCTTCGGCGCGACCCTGACCATTCTTCTTGCTCTTCCCGAAGCGCCGGTAGCGCAGCCCTATGCCCTTGTCATCGGTTCAGTTGCCGGTGCAACCGTAGGCACGCTTATCAGCCTGTTCTCGCGTGGAACCCTCATGGCAATCGTGGCGGCGGTTGCGGCCTTCGGCATCTTGAATCTGATTCACGCCTACCATCCGCCCGGGGTAGCCTTGGCGATGTATCCCTTGCTGCTTCACCCAGGCGTCTGGTTTCCCCTGATCGTCGTGCTCCCATTCACAGTTATTGCAGTAGGATCTGCAGCGGTCCTAAGCCGACTCGTTGAAGAGTGGCCACGTTATCCGAAGCCGCTGAAAAGCAATCCGTGATCGCGGTCGTCTGGCACTCCAGAATTTTAGTTGTCGTGAACAGCCCGAGGCACGCTTCCAGCTCCGATTCGGTACTTTCTTGCGCGTTCCGGGAGGATTGTTTGAATGCTAAGCGGTGGGATGGGCGTCCCCAAAAGGAACGAAATGAACATGCGGCAGCGATACTGGTGATGCTGGTGCCTGCGGCAGTTACAGCCCGTTTTGACACTGGTGTATGAGAGCCCGTTGCTAAGCGTGGGTCCGAGGGCACGTAAAGGTCAGTGGTGACGTCTGCCCCGGCAGCGATCCCGTTCAGGAGTTTGCATTCTTCGTAACCTCGGGCTGCAGGCGCCAGCGGAAAGGGGGATGCATGAGATCGTCAGAAAAGCCCAGAAGGAAGACAGCTGCTCGTATGCTTCCGGTGCTGCATCCGGATGCTGCAGGGATCGACATCGGCGCTGAGGAGATTTACGTTGCAGTTCCACCGGATAGGGCGGAGCACTCCGTGAGGTCTTTGGAACATTTACGCGTGACCTGCATGATCTGTGCGATTGGCTTGGCAACTGCAAGGTTCGAACTGTCGCAATGGAGTCGACAGGAGTCTATTGGATCGCATTGTTTCAGTTGCTCGAGACTCGCGGCTTCGAAGTGTTCCTCGTTAATGCGAGTCATATCAAGAACGTCCCGGGCCGAAAGAGTGACGTCTCAGATTGTCAGTGGATCCAGTATTTGCATTCGGTTGGCTTGCTGAGGGCCAGCTTCCGTCCGAGCGATGAGATATGCGTTTTGCGATCGCTGTGGCGACATCGAGAGGGTCTGCTTCAGATGGCGTCTGAGCACATTCAGCAGATGCAAAAGGCACTCACGCAAATGAACCTGCAAGTCCACCACGTATTGAGTGACATTACTGGAGTGAGTGGAATTGCAATTCTGGATGCCATCCTCGCAGGCGAGCGGGATCCCGTACGCCTAGCGGCACTTTGCAACCGCCGGGTACGCAGCTCTCGCGATATCGTAGCCAAGTCGTTGGAGGGAGACTACCGCTCAGAGTATCTCTTCACTTTGCGGCACTCTCTGGCCGCATACAGGTTTTACAGAGGCCTGATGGCAGACGTAGATATGGAGATCGAGAAAAATTTGCGAGGAATGTCTGCGTCGGCGAAGGCCCAACCAAAGCGGCCCTCAGGGACGAAGAAGCGTATATACCAGCGAGCAGGCAACGAGCCGGCATTCGATCTGAAGTCCGAGCTGTATCGAATCGCCGGAGTGGACCTCACCGACGTACCTGGACTCAGCACCCTGACTGCACACACGATCATCATGGAAATCGGACCTGATGTTTCGCGCTTCAAAAGCGCGTCTGCGTTTGCGTCTTGGTTGGGACTGTGCCCGGAAAAGAAGGTCAGCGGAGGCAAGATTCTCCATTCGCAAACGAGGCACGTAAAGAACAGGGCTGCCATCGCTCTTCGTCTTGGAGCACAGTGCCTGTACCATGTGGACAATCATCTCGGCGAATTCTATCGAAAAGCAAAATGGAGATTAGGGGCACGCGCCGCGGTAACCGCCACGGCTCACAAGCTTGCGCGCATCGTCTACCACCTTCTCGCAACGAAGCAGCCTTATACGGAAGAGGTCTTCCAACGGGCCGATACCCAAGCAAAAATCCGCGCCGAAAATCGACTTCGACAACAAGCGGCGGCCTTGGGCTTCTGTCTATCACCTGCAATAAATACAACACGTTAGTGAGGTGTTCATCAGGAGTCAGTGAGGAGCACGGGGTGTTACAAAGGCTGAACTCAGCTGTGAGGCTGATTCAGAGAACTACCCACGGAGGCTCCTCAGAGACTTTATGTACTAAATCGGACTTGATGTTCACAAGAAGACGATCAGCTATTGCGTGAAGGACGCGGCCGGTCGTGTACACCTGGCGGGCAAGATCGGGTCGACCCGGCGCGAACTGGACGCCTGGATCAAGACTCTTCCCCAACCCCGGACGATCGCCATGGAAGCGACGATTTTCACCGGCCGGATCTACGATCACCCGCTTCCGCACGCGGAAAAGGTGAAGGTGGCACATCCTCTGATGCTTCGTGCCATCGCCGCGGCCAAGCGGAAGAACGACAAGATCGATGCCGGCAAGATCGCCGACTGCCTGCGCTGTGACTTCCTGCCAGAGTGCCACATGGCATCGACCGAGATCCGGGACCGGCGGCGGACGTTGCGCTATCGTGGTCTGCTGGTCAAGCAGATGGTGCAGATGAAGAACCGCGTATCGGGGTTGCTGCTGGAGAAAGGCGTGACTCATACCAAGCGGCGATTGCACAAGGTGGGCTACTTTGCCGAGCTGATGGCTGGCAACGAAGAGATCGATCAGAGTATCCGGCCGTTGCTGAAGCTGAGCCGGGAACACATCGTTCGCGCGCAGAAGTTGGACTATGCCCTGGTCGGTTCGCTGGAGCGCGACCCTTTGTTAGCCGAGAGACTGAGACGATTGAGAACGGTCCCCGGAGTCGGCCCGATCACCGCACTGACCTGGGCATTGGAGATCGGCGATGTTGCTCGCTTCCGCTCGATCAAACAGGCCATCAGTTATTGCGGACTGTGCGGGGCAGAGAGAAGCTCAGCCGAAAAGGTGATGCGTACACCCATTTCCAAGCAGAGGAACAAGCACATTCAACATGTGCTGGTGGAGGCCGCCAAGCTGGCTCCGAGGCAGTGCCACGAACTGGCACTGATCTACGAAAAGGAGATGCAGCGAGGCAATCGCAACCGCGCCACGCTGGCCGTGGCCAGGAAGATCGTTGCCTACCTGCTCGCCGTGGAACGCAGAAAACAAGACTTCGTACCTACCGAGACACGCGGAGGCACAGCGGCAGCCTAAAAACCTGCCCATGAATAAAAAACATCAGGATTCTTCCGTGCGCAGACTGCCAGGTCCCGCAATTAAGCCACTGTGCGAAGGAGTTCACACTCCGGAGGCTCACTACGAATTGTTTCGGGACTGGCAGAGAACACAAACTCAATCTTCTGTGCGGACTCTTCGGAGTCCTGGACAGCAAATGGATGTCTGGTTCTGCAGAGTGCAGGAACCACCCGCCGAGAGGCAACGTTGCGTTACGGCAGACGCTGATCAGACCAATAGCGCGCTCTCCTGAGCGCGCCACCGACACCTGTGCTTTTCCCTTGACTTTGACTTACATGGAGGTGGCCCAACCGGAAATTATAAAGTGGTTACGAGGAATAAAAGCGAACAGAAGGGGTCGCCTCGAGCATTGTCGATACGTCGAGAAAACATGACCCTTGCCGACTTATGAGGACCTATCCGAGGAACAGCGTGGAATCGGAGATGCTTCTATTCTTCTGATCTATTTCCGACACCTTGGTGGGGCCGAGTGAAACCTGCATTATTTTTGGGCAAAACATGAAAGCCCCGGACTCTATCGGCGAACCGACGCTTCCTAGGTCCGGGGCTTTGCTCTTCTACTGGAGAAAGGCCGACGCCGTATAGTGTCTCTAGAATTGCAGAGCCATAGAGTCCGTTCGAAGGAGTTGTCACATGCGCCGTTTGCGGCTTGCCGTCTTCGCTACGATGCTACTGTCTAGCCCAATGCTCGCCCAAGCTAAACACGATGGCAACGAATTGAGTGATGAATGTACCGTAGCCCTACGCTCTATTGAGCACCCTACGAGCATGGATGGGTTTAACACGGGGGGCTTGCTTTGGTCTGGTAGATGGAATTAGGGAAACTCTGATGCTTTGGAACACAGTCGATTCTCAACACAATGAAGCGAAACACCACCGGTGCATTCCTGCCGAGGTCACGGTGGAGGGAGCAGTGAAAGTTGTCATGAAATACCTAAACGACAATCCGACACAGCGGCATCAGAGAGATGCCTTTTTGGTTGTCGCTGCACTTTCCAAGGGATACCCGTGTCCTGCTTCTCCGAAGTGACGCGGGGAAATCAAGCCGAGTAAAACAACGGCGGAGAATCGGGATTGTGGATTGTCTCTGGCCGTATTACACTTTTTCAATTCGCCACGGGCGCAGTTCCGAAACTGAGAAGCCGAACGAAATCAGTTGCTCGGCTTTGAATATGGCGCGGTTTGTCGCGGCTCCCTTCACAGGCTCAGGTTGTGGCGCACCGAACTCTGTGTATTGATGATTCTCTAGCTCCTTCATCCACCCATCAACGGTGGCATCTCCATCGGGGCCGGGACAGATTTGGCTTAATCGGACTCTGAGGCCTTCAAAGGTCATCCGTGTTTCGGTTGTGGAATCGTCATCGGTGTTAGTTGCGATGAGATGTATCGGCAAATCAGCGGTCTCATACTGAATTTCCGCCGTGAGTCTATATTCATCAATCACACTGTTGACCATGAGATTTTCTCCTCCGTATCAACATGATGAGCCAACTGGACACGGAATTTCTACGGGAATCGTATGCTCGGTATAACACTAGAGGGATGCTTGCGGCGGTCGATAGCCTTCCAGAATTTCGACTCTGTCGGCCTCCGGATGAATGACTCACGAGGCTCAATCGCTTCACTTGCGTTACGGCTTGGGCATCGCTCTGTTTACGCTTAACTCATCGTTACCTCAATGAGCCCAAGACTCGATTCCCGGTGGGGTGGCTCTTCCCTTTTCCGGGGCGGGAATCTCACCCGCTGAAAGCGCCGGGCTTAGCCTGGCGCACCGAAAAGACGTCAAAGGGAACACTGGCCGGTGAACCGGAAGACAACGTGGCACCTCTTGAGGACAAGAACAAATTCCGGATCGCAATTATCCCCTCTTGACACCTCTACTATACAGTAGTAGAAAAAGATTCTGTGTAGTAGGTGACATGACACGACCGAAACTTACCAAGCTCGAACTTCAAATCCTGGAGGCCTTGTGGGCCTGCGGAAAAGCTTCCATTCGTGAGATCCAGGAGACATTTCCGGAGCCCCACCCCGCCTATACCACCATTCAGACAACGGTCTATAGGCTCGAAGGGAAAAAGGCAGTGCGGCGCGTCAGGAAGATCGGGAATGCGCACATTTTTGAGCCGTCTGTGCCGAGGGATGTGGCCCGGCTCCGGTTCCTGGATGAAATTCTGAGTTTCTTTGGAGGCCGCGCGCTGCCCATGATGGCTCAACTGGCCGAGGCGGGGAGGCTCACCCTCGATGACGTTCGAGAGTTGGAGAAGACCATTGAGCAGTTGGAACAGCGAAAGAGGGAGAGAAAGGAGAAATCGAAATGATCGGCCAGTGGACCAATCATCTTTGGCAGTCGACGCTGTTTGCCGTCGTGGCAGCCCTCGTGACTCTCGCCTTTCGCAAGAATCGGGCTCACGTGCGCTACTGCTTATGGCTGAGCGCGTCAATCAAATTCCTCGTTCCGTTTGCGCTGCTGATTGATCTTGGCAACAGCATCTGGAGTGCATTCGCTGCGAGGCAGATCACAGCGAAGCTTGCGCCGCCGGCCGTTTCGCATGCGGTGCAGCAAATCACACAGCCGTTTACAGCCAGTCTTTCGTTCGTACCTTCCGCGCCGCTCACGCATACCGCAGATTGGATTCCAATCGCGATTCTCTGCGTGTGGATTTGCGGATCTCTGGGCGTGGTGCTTGTCCGATTTCGCGGCTGGCTGCGCATTCGGGCCGCCATGCGCGCGAGCACGCCGATTGACATCCAGGCCGCAGCCGCCGTTCGTTCATCGCCGGGATTTCTTGAACCCGGCGTGGTCGGGCTCCTGCGTCCTATCTTGCTCCTGCCTGAAGAGATTTTGAAACACATGCCGCAGTCCCAGTTGGAGGCGGTAATCGCTCACGAGCTAAGCCACGTCCGGAGACGTGACAATCTGACCGCAGCAATCCACATGATTGTCGAGGCGGTCTTTTGGTTCCATCCGTTCGTCTGGTGGATTGGAGCGCGGCTGGTCGAAGAACGCGAGCGTGCGTGCGATGAAGCGGTGCTGAGCTTGGGCGGCGAGCCACGCGATTACGCTGACGCCATTGTGAGTGTTTGCAAACTCTACGTAGAATCCCCGCTCACCTGCACGTCCGGCATCTCCGGGGCGGACTTGAAGAAACGCATCGTCCGTATCATGACTCGCCATGTGGGGCTGAAGATGAGCCTGGGCAGGAAGCTGCTGCTGGGCGCGGCTGCATTGTTGGCGGTCGCTATTCCCGTGGTTGTGGGCTGGGGGCAGGTGCAGGCCGGCGTCGTGCCGCTGATTCACCCAAAAGACGGGGTGAGGCACGCATTTGTAGTGGCGACGATCAAGCCGAGTCCGAATGCAGCTTTAACCTGGCGGGTACGGGACTCGCTCGCGCACTTTGCTATGAGAAACGCGAGCGTAAACGACTTGGTGACGTTTGCATACGGGATTAAGTCCGACGCTCAACTTGTTGATGCGCCGGGCTGGCTGAAGACAGAGCACTTCGACATCCAGGCGAAGGCGGGCGAGCCCGATATCGCGGAACAGGAGAAGCTTGGATTGGATGAGCGGAACAACGTGGAACGGTTCCTCATGCAATCGCTGCTCGAAGACCGGTTTCAACTGAGGGCAAGGGTAGAGACGCGCGACCTGCCCGCGTATGCACTTGAGGTCGACAAGGGCGGAATCAAGATGAAGGAAGTGCCGCCGGATCCGCTGCCGACTCCCGGCGTGGCTCCCGCGCCAGGCGCGCACTTTACGGGGTTCTCGTCGACGGGGCCGAATGTGTATAGGGCAGGTGCCGAGGGAATGACCCATTTTGCATATTGGCTGTCGATTTGTTACGAGGTCGGAGGTCGGCCGGTGGTCGATGAGACCGGATTGAAGGGAAACTACGACTTTGCGCTGAGCGGCGTTTCGATGAGGTTGCCTCCAGCCAGCGATGCCAAAGCGTCGGGAACGCAGGCGCCGACAGTTTCGCTCTTTACGGCGCTGCCGGAGCAGTTGGGATTGAAACTCGTGCCGGTAAAGGCGCCAATGGAGGTTCTCGTCATCGATCACATCGAGCAGCCTTCGCCGAATTAGCGATTGCAGAATACTGGCGAAGCCGGAACTAATTCTCGACTGATGAAAACAGGCCGCGACACCCTTTCAGACCCAAAACAGATCAGAATTGCGCCGTCCGGTTGGATCGTCGCCTACTCGGAAATGTCGTTAGCAAGTAGAATGGCCACTTTTCGTAGCAAGTGAAGTGTCCGGTTTGATAAATCAGTCAGTCGTCGTAGAGGCGGTGGGAAAGTGCGAATTCCGCGGGTTGAACTCGATCAGCAGCCAAGTAGCAACTATGGAAAAACAAGAATCTGAATCTGTGTCAGGTACGGAATCCGAGTCTGCGGCGCCTACGGGCAGTCACGAGTTGGATGCATTTCTCGGCAAATCATTCGACGAGAAGCCCATTTGGACCGGGCTCTACGAAAGCATCCGCGAGTTATTTTTTCCGCCCAAGCTTCCTCCCCTCCATCTGACATCGCCCCCGATCAATGTCGTGGACCCGATGGCGGTGAAGGCGAACCCGTGGGCAATTGGCATTTCCACCGGAGTGAATGTCGCTATTCTTGCCCTGCTACTCTTCCTCGGCGTGCGGCAGATTGTGAAAACAGTGACGGCGCCAAAACTGGACATGACCAAGGTCGATATTACGGAATTCAAGGCCCCCAAGATGGCTACCGCCGCCAGCGGGGGCGGTGGAAACCCGGACAAATTCGAAGCTATCAAGGGCAGGATTCCCCCGCGTGTGCAGACTCTGGATACGACTTCGAAGATCCAGATGCCGGTTCCCACGATCGATGTACAAAAGGACATTGCCATTCCCGACGATCCGAGCCTGCCGAACTTCGGCATGTCGAACTCCCCCAACGTCAAGGTCGGCTCGCTTGGAAACGGGGCTGGCATGGGAGTGGGTAATGGCAATGGCAACGGGTACGGTAACGGGAGCGGAGGCAACATCGGCGGCGGAGTCTATCGTGTGGGCGGCGGCGTTTCCGCCCCAATTCCCTTGAACCATATCGAGCCTGAGTACTCCGATGAGGCACGAAGGGCGAAGCATGAGGGCGACTGCGTGATTTCCATGATTATCGACGCGCAGGGAAATCCCCAGAACCCGAAGGTAGTTCGCCCGTTAGGCATGGGACTGGACGAAAAGGCGCTGGAAGCGGTGCGAAAGTACAGGTTCAAGCCTGCGATGAAAGGCAATACCCCGGTAGCCGTGCAGGCCACCGTCGTCGTCACTTTCCGCTTGTTCTGAAGAGATCGACAGATCATCCCACTTTGTAGGAGGAACAAATGCACTACGCGAATGGATTATTTGGAAGTCGTAGAAAGCGAGTGCTCGCTGGACTGCTCGTCGCCGTAGTGCTTTTCGCGCTCAGCTTGGCAGCCGCAACGCCAAGCCGGGCCCAGTCGCAGCCACAAAACACAGCCGCCCCTTCGCCTCCGTACCAGTACGAAGCCGCTACGGTCAAACCAAGCAAAGGGCCTGGACCTGGGTCCAAAATAGGGATGTGGGCCGCGCCTGACGGATTCAGCGCATGGTTCATCACGCCCCAGCAGGTTATTTCTGTCGCATATGGAGTCGAAAGATTTCAAATTTCAGGAGGCCCGAGCTGGCTTCCCTCCGAAAGGTTCGACATTGAGGCAAAAATGGACGCCGCAACAGTTGACGCACTGGAGAAGTTGAGTCAAGACCAGCGCGTGCTTGCGCAGCAGCAAATGCTTCAATCGCTTTTGGCGGACCGCTTCCAGTTGAAAGTTCACCGCGAAACAAAAGAACTTACCATTTACACATTGGTCATCGCGAAAGGTGGCCCCAAACTTCAGGAGGCAAAACCTGGGGACACTTACCCTAACGCACCACCCTTCCCCGACGGCACCCATCCGGGAGCGGGCTCAATGCGGGGAAGCGTACTCAGCGGGGAGGTAACAGCTCAAGCGGTGCCCATCGCCAAGCTGGCGCGCGACTTAACGCAGATGCTTGGCCACCCCGTTTTGGATAAAACCGAGCTTAAGGGCGTCTATGACTTCAAACTCCAATTCACCCCAGATGACCGGCTCCAACCGCCTGGCGGGCTCGCACCAAATGAAAGGCTTCCGGTACCCCCAGCCGATTCCAATGCCCCCTCTTTGTTCGACGCCCTTCAGGAGCAGCTTGGCCTGAAACTAGAATCCGGAAAAGGTCCGGTTGAAGTCATCGTCATCGACCACGTCGAGCGCCCTTCGCCGAATTAGGTATTTAGGGAAGCAGCCGTTTGGGAGATTCCGGCGATGACAGACGTCTTCTGCACCCGAATTTTATTGGCTTGGCAGGTGGCCCAGGCGCCAAGCGGATGTTGGCTCTATCGTCACGAATGGGTACCCTACGCCCTCGCATTTGGGGACCGGGGATGGCACGAAATCCTACGAGCCAATGGATAACTCCTGGCAAACGCCGCAGGCTCCGGGAGCGTCCTCGGACCTGGGCCAGGGCTTCTGTTTTCGCGTAATCATGTCTTCCGAAGGAGCGCTGAGACGACTGGCAGTCGCATCCTTTAAGGTTTCGCTGCAACCCAGAGTCGAGGTGGAGTCCACGACCGCTCCAAAGTCAGGTAAAAGCGAAATAAGTCCACCTGCAAGCATTATGCTGCTACAATTGGGCGCAACTATTAGCTCTTCCCGTGGTCTCTCTCGCCATGCGTTCAGACCCCTGGACAGGTCTGGAATTACTGCAGAATTGCCGTCGATTGAAGATTGCCAGAGTGCGACAATCTGGCACCCCCATTAAAGAAAGGTGCGCTCTATGCCTCCAGGTCTTGATGCCTTGAAACACATAGTCGTGCTCATGATGGAGAACCGCTCGTTCGACCACATGCTCGGGTCGTTGAAGCCGGTGAACCCTCTGATTGATGGAGTGGACGGGACGCTGTGGAACCCCGACACCCAGGGCAACCACGTCCTCGCTCAGCCCCTTGCCCAGTTTCAGGGCCAACTTGACCCCGATCCCGATCATGCCTTCCCTGCAGTCGACCAGCAGATCTTCAACGGTGACCAGAGCAACCCGCGCGTCGCGAGCATGCAAGGGTTTGTGCAGAACTACTACGTTCAGCAGCAGGATGTGGCGCACTCGCAGAAGATCATGTACTACTTCACCCAGGACCAGTTGCCAGTACTCACTTCGCTGGCGCTCAACTTCGCCATTTTCAACCGCTGGTTCGCCTCCATTCCAGGGCCCAACCTTTTGCAACCGCGCCTTTGCGCACTACGGAACCTCGTTCGGCCAAGTCGGGATGAATGTCTTTTATCCCCACGGCAAGAGCATCTACGAGCGCCTGCAGGACGCCGGCCACACCGCCAAGCTGTATTACTTCGACCAGCAAAGTTCCAGCCTGGAAGTCGTGAACCTGCTGCAGCATCAACCGCAGCTATTTGCAACCTACGACCAGTTCATCGCGGATTGTAAGTCCGGCATTTTGTCGGACTATAGCTTCATCGAACCCAACTACAGCGATCACGATAACGATGACGGCTCGCAACTGGCCTCAGACCAGCACCCGGACCACAACGTCCAGGCCGGCGAGCTTTACATTGCCTCGGTCTACAACGCGATCCACTCCAACCCTGCTCTGTGGGCCAGCACGGCGCTGCTGGTGGTTTACGACGAACATGGCGGCATCTTCGATCATGTGCCACCGCCAGGTTGCGTGCCCGACGGGTATTCCGCCGGCCCCGCCGACACGCAATTGAGCTACACCTTCAACTTCGATCGCCTCGGGGTCAGAGTGCCCGCCATCTTCATATCGCCGTGGGTGCCAAAGGGCACTGTGGTTGGCCCGGACAGAGTGTTTGAGCATGCCTCAATCCCGAACACGGTGACCAAGCATTTTATCGGAAACTATCCCGCAGCCACTCCGCGCGAACAGACTGCACAGACCTTCCTCGATCTTCTGTCACTGCCGGCCATGCGAACCGACAGTGTGGTCTTCAGCACATAGGCCGAAGGAGCTATTGCCATGAATGACCCTGAACGCAAAAGGACGAAGACGGCAGGCAAGGGTGGGTCGCCGGCAATAAACGAGAGCAATGCTTCGCTTCCCGGCGATTACACGTCGATCCGTGTTCCAATTCCACCCGCCTCTGCCTTCAACAAGGATCGTCCCGCCGGCTGCCTGCTCCAGGCGCAGTTGCGCCACTTTCACCACGCCGAGAGTGCCCGGTTGCCCAAGGAGAAACGCGATGGCCGCCGCCCTGAGGACATCCGGACCGAGGGAGAGGCCGCCGCCTACATTGCCAAGATCACGAAGCTTCTTTATCCCCGACGCCGCAGGAGACCCAGGCCGCCGGCATCCACTTAGGAGGACCGATGCGAAGACTGATGCTCATTCTCGCGCTGGCGCTGTCAACGGCCGCCGCTCGCGCTCAGGAGAGCGAGATCCATGCCGATTTCCGCGGGGAAGCTACGCGCTTCAAACAAAGCTGCGAAGATTTCACACTTAAGAAGATTCCCGGGTGCGCCGACCTTCTCTTCACCGATCATCCGCTGCACATCGCCGTCGGCAGTATTGCTCCGCAAAATGGATTCGGTGCCGGTGGCGCCTATGTGGGCCACTACACGCCGAACGAACTCTGGCGCACCAGTTGGGACGCAGACGCGATCGCCTCCGACAACGGCTCCTGGCGCGCCGGCTTCTACTTCAAAGCCATCCACACGCCAATCGAGAAAATCAAAGTCATCAACCACCACCAGCGGCCCGCCTGCTCACTCCAATCTCAGCGTTCATCCTTACGCCGTTTACAATCTCACCGCCCAGTCCATCTCGCTCAACCAGCTGTTTTTTTACGGCCTCGGCCCCAACTCGCTCCAGACTAACGCTTCGGTCTTCGGCATGACTGAAACCATCGCCGGTGCCAATGCAATTGTGCCCGTGCTGCATCGCCTGAACGTCTCGGTTCTAGGCGAAATCAACGGGCGCTTCGTTAACCTGCGCGGAAATCACTCCGAATCCAGCCCATCGATCGAGACGATCTTCACTGAGGCCACAGCCCCCGGCGTGACCACACAGCCGGCCTTCGCCCAACTCGGCGAAGGTGTCCGCATCGAGCCCGTGCTCTTTAACGATCATCTGCAAGTCGACTATCTGGCGCAGTTTCAGCAGTACGTCGCCCCATCCGACAGCCACTACTCTTTCTGCCGCTACACCTTCGATCTAAATCACACCATCCCGCTCTACCACAACGCCGCATCCTATGGACCCACACCCACCAACGGCCCCGACGAGTGCGCCGCGTCTCTCGGCGCCACCAAATGCTCTGCCATCCAGCGCAATCGCCGGGGCTCAGTTGAGCTGCGCCTGCTCATTACCGAGTCCATTGCTCCGGCCGGTAGGGTCGTCCCGTTCTACTTCGAGCCAACCCTGGGCGGATCGGACATCAACGGCGACCCCTGGCTCGCCAGCTACAACGACTACCGCTTCCGCGCACCCAACGCCCTGCTTCTGCGCGAAGGCTTCGAGCACTCCATCTGGGGACCCATCGGCTTCGTCTTCTCCGCCGATCAGGGCAAGGTGGCGCTCACCCGCAACGACGTCGACTTCAACCAGCTTGCACACAGCTTCTCGGTCGGCGTTACCCTGCGCGCCGGAGGTCTGCCGGCTCTGTCTCTCGCCTTCGCGTGGGGCAGCCCCGAAGGTACACACACCATTGCCAACGTGAATACGTCTCTGCTCGGAGGATCAACTCGTCCTTCGCTATTTTGATTTCAGTTCATGCTCATCCGAGGATTTTACGAGCATTATCTTTGCGTGTCACAAATCGGACAATACATGCTGCCAGGGAGGCCCTTAGTGGGCCCGACGGCGATGTGAAAGTGAAATCGTCGACCAAAGGGATTCGGCCTGAAAACATGGCTCCGGGGACTTCCACGGAACGCAGCCTGGCGGCAGGGCACAGAATTCCGTTCGTGATGCCGACTAGTCAGGACTAATCTGGCAGGGAGATCTGGAATTTCAAGCCCCTGTCCCCAACAGCGAGGGACCGGGGGCGCCCTCAGCGTGGAGTGGAGATCACACGGGACCGGGACCACCCGACCATGTATCCGGGGGTGTTCCGGCTCACGCTTTAGGAAATCTTGATGCCGTTCGCGGCGAGTTTGGACAGGAACATCACGCCATATTCGATCACCATGTTTCGTAGTAGGCGCGCATATTCCCGATCTGCCGTAAGGGGGTGGACGGCAGTATCGCTCATCAGTGTGTAGAGCGATGTGATGAAGGCTTCGTGCGGTTGGATAAAGATGCCTTTGTTACGAAGATAGGCAATCCATTCACCCCACTTCTTGCCTCCGTTTTCTGCCGCTGGAGTGGCGATGGCATTGGCTGAATCGCGATGCAGGATTTCGAGAAAACTACGGAGGTGACCAAAGCAGCTCTTCAATTCGAATGCTGTGGCGTCGTCACGGTATTGCTTTTCCGCTTCCTCAAGAGCTTCTTTCAATTCCTTGCGGAAACCAAGCGTATCGAGAAACGCAATCACCTTGACTTTGTCGGCTTCCACTTCCGGGTTCCGCGTCTTCTGGAGGTGGCCTTTTGTGTAAAAAAAGAGGGCTTGGTTTGTTTCCTGAAAAAGATCATCAATGATCCGTACTATCTCGTTGCCCTGCTTCTGGCGTCCCGGTTTGAAGTGCGGGTTTTGTATTTTCTTGCCGGTTGCCCGGCCACGCGTTTGCCACGTTTGTAGTTCAGCCATGGCGCGGATGGGGACCAGCCATTGCTGAATTTGTTTCCGCTCCCGTCTGCTGAAAAGATCGAAGTTCACACTGATCGTTTCTTCGAGCTGCATCAGCAACAGGACGAGACCATTCGTGGGTTTCGTGATCCTCAAGATCGCATCAAACAGTTCGGTTAAATGCCCAGTGCGAATGCAGAATTCGGCTATTAACGGAACGTCCGAAATGGTCATGAGGAACGTCGGGAAATGAGTTTCGCTTCCGACTTTCGTTAAATGGCTGCCAGCACTTACGAATGACAACATCTCGCTGAAGAATAACTCGCGATCCTTAGTTTCAACTTCACCGAGCAGGCGCAGCATCAGGTCGTAGTTGGTTCCACCGAATTCGTAGAGATCGGCGTCTTCCTGAACGCGGCGTGGATGTTTTTGTCTCTCCTGGACAAGATTGATGTCAGCGGCTGCACGCTGTGCAGCGGTAAGCATGGCGAGAAGGGGTGACTCGCCCTTCTTAGTAACCGGCCATTCCACCTTTTGCTTATATCGACTAGTTGGCCGAACGCGCTCTTCGAACAGAATGCGGGACATGGCTTCCACAGCTTCTCCGAATTCCATACTCGGAAGAATAGCACCGGGCTATACGGCAGCCGCGAGATTGAAGAATACGCGACTAACGTCAATCAGTCATGGTCCTGATCCGGTGTGTACGTCAGGGTCGGGTGGCCCGGGCCTTAGGAAGCAAATTCACCAAAGACAATTGGGTGCCCCAGGTCTGGATTTTCAGACCTGGGTTTGAACGATCCCCAACCAGCCGTCGTTAACTCCCGATAAACGCCCTAGCGGCAGGTCATTCTGATGATCAAAGCGCATCTGTAAGATTCCATGACACTTGCCGACATATCATTACCAATCAAAAAACGCCGGTCTATCGTTGGGCGTCGCTATCTGCTCATGTATCATTTCCTGTGAAATGGACAACTGCGACGAGCACTCCAGATTCCGACCTTACGAACTCCCTGCCGATCTAGCCAAGGCTGCACGCCAATCCGACGCGGCCATTCGTCCTATGGTGCAAGTGGTCGAGGGCGGATACCTCATCATGAAACCCATCGAGGTTTTGAAGTTCAATGATGCGCAGGGCCCGGCCAGCATTTCAGCTGCCGAGCTTCTTCGGTTTATGGAGCCTCTACATCTGGTTCTCGCGATGGATTCAGCGAAGCCTGTAGATAGACCCAAGCGTGACATAACGCTGAAAGGCAAGACGGGCATAATCCTGCTCAGGTTCGCCAGCTTCTCGCTGGCCGATCTACAGAGAATACTCTGCAAGGGTGGCCGTAATAATCTGAGCAGCGGTACGCATGCGAGCATCGCCGGCATCGCCACATGGCTGACGATGCACTTCGGTATTGCTGGTGTCGTATCGACGGGTCTCGCGACGGCTATCCTGATCGCCATTGCGAAAGCAACAAAAGGCGGCTTCTGCAGGATGACGCCAGCGGAAATCCAGAAAGCCCTTGCCGAAGCGTCTGAACAACCCCGATGAGCAAGATAATTTCCATGAAGGCCTTCGTTCCGTGGTGTTATGTCGCGGACACGCCTCCCGGAACGCATGAGGAGTTTCGTGCGCTTCTCGGTAAATGGCGGCCAAGTGCGCTTCTAATTGCCATAGCTCAGCTGAGTGTGACGTTCGGGTACGGCCCTGAGAACGAGACCACGGCGAAGAAGGAAGCGCAGGACAGATGGATAAAGTTCCTCTTCAAGCCGAAATACGTGCCGGTGGTGCAGAAATACGCGCAGGCAGGGCGCATCATCTTCTTTCAGGGGCAGCTGCGGTATCTGGCGTCCGAAGTCATCCGACAAGTGCCTTTGCCGAGCGAAGACTTTCCACCGCCTGAGAATGACGACCTAGGCGAACTGCTCTTTCGCGCCGGTGAGTTGCTGTATCAGAATTTCCCTAAGCTCGAAGACAAATACGACCAGATCGCCAACAACGTCGCACGCTTCCTGCCGATCTATGAGATCGACTCGCCTATCGACGGTATGGTGCAGTTCCTGCGCTTCTACATCATGCTTACCGTGAGCATTCCGCGCATGCCAGCGCATCTGCGTACCTTCGACGTGTATGACCTGTTCGAAAAAGCCGTGGGCTTCCCGCTGCACACCTATTGCGAATTTCTGGTGACGTTCGCCATTCATGCGCTCGAAGAACGAAGCAAGGAGCAGACTAACCAGATCGCCGATTGCGGCATACGTCTGGAATTATTCAAGCACTCGACTGTCAAGCCTGACTTGATAGAGCAGATGTTCAAAACCGTATCATTCTCACTGGAGCATCTTAAGCCGCCCAAAGAGATGCTCGGCTATGCGGATTTCGAGGCGATACGTGACGAGCCTTATCTGCTGAACAAAGGCAACATTTATTGCCTCGACTATGAATTCGCGCTGGCGAAAGGCGAAAGCGGTGCGTTGTGGCGTGTTCTTCAGAGGCCTTGGCAGCAATAAAGAAAAGGAACTGTACCTGAGCTTTTGGGGTGCCGTCTTTGAAGACCATGTGGCATGGATATTCGAGACATACGCATCACCCAAACACAACGTCGTGTACCAATCGCCGAAGTACCTCGACAATCCGAGCAAGGAAATATGCGACGCCATCATCATCTGCGACGACACAGCCATCCTGATCGAAACGAAACTGGCGACCTGCAAGGCACCGATTCGCAATAAAGGCGATTACAAGACAATGCGGGCCTTCCTCGAAGACAGACTCGTGACCGGTGGCAAGAGCCCGAAGGGCGTGGCGCAACTACTCAACGTGATCGAAAATCTGACCACGGCGGCGCCAGGCACATTACCGCCTTGGCTTGCGGGCATAAGGAAGTTCATACCGCTCATCATCACGAAAGACGAGATTGGCTCCAGTTGGGGTGTGAACGCTTATCTGAACGAACGTTTCAACGATCAGATCAACCGCAAGAAACATAAGGCCTATACGATCACGCCCCTCGTCTGCATGTGCGCATCGACGCTGGAACGCTCGATCTTCTGGATGCGTAAGATGTCCTACGCAGCATTGCTCGAAAACCGCATCAAGGCCGGAGACCATCTCGAGCTGCCGTTTGAATCCCAAAGCAAGTATGTCCACAAAGGCCCGACGCGTGGTGTTCTCACGCATCTGGATGTGCTGACAAAGCTAACGGATGAAACGGTCAAGGATTTCGGAATATACGATCCGTAGGGCGCGCATTCGCGCGGGTTTCGAACCCGAAAAGCTTGCGCCATGACGCCGCTTGACGCGCCGCCGCCCGAACAGATTGTAACGATAAACGCCCATGGCAACGCCGATTCTCCGCGACTGGCAGGAGATTCGAGTTGCAATGCCGATATTTGAGTATCGATCTCTAATCTAGGCGAGTTCTTCGGCGATAATGCGTGGAATTGAGGCCGGAGCCCTGGCAAACTGCTGGTCGAATTGGGGGAAATCCCACCCTTCGCAAAATGCGCGAAGGACACCCGGCGATGGTACGGATCACCGACGGGGAATGGGGGCAGATCGGTGGAACTCGACGGATTTCGAGGAAAAGGTGGTAAGGAACGACGTCACGCCTATGCGCCGGATGTTTCTCCCCGATACGCCGGTAGAAAGATTTCAGCTACAAAAGTTTCTAGAGTGGTCGGAGTTGTGGTCGCTGGAGAACGCGGCTCAAGCATCTTCATGTGGCCAGAATTGAGCGCATCAGTCATCTCGAGCAATAGGTCTGCCACGTTGGCCGACATCCCCATCTGCATCAGCACGGGCTTCAACTGCGCCGCAGGCACGAGCTTATATGCAAGGTCAGCCTTGCCAATCGCCACGCCCACGATCTTCGCAACCTCAGCGTAAGTGACATCGCGAGCTCCCTGCAGTTCGTGGGTGCTTGTTCTCACAAAATCCAATTTCAAGAGGGCTTCGGCTGCAAAAGCGCCGATATCGCGTGCTGCGATCATTGGCAAGGGCAAGTCCTCTTTGACTGGGCCAGCCATACTCCCCATGGACTTAATCACGCCGGCCTGCGGCAGAAGGTTTTCCATGAAGTAGCCGGCTCGCAGAAAGAAGGCATTCAACTCGGAAATTCCTTCGAATTTTTTCTCAAGACTGTGCAGCCCGGCGACGGGGCCCGTTCCAAGCGACTTGTCCGCGCCGAAGCTGCTCAGAACGACGGCATACTTTATCCCGCTCTTCTCGATGGCGGAGCGCAAGGCGTCGCTGACACTCTCTTGGTGGCTTCGATAGTCCGGGGAAGCCATATCCGGAGGGATCATCGCGTACACGGCTTTTGCGCCGGCAAACGCGTTGGTGAGAGCGCCTGCATCGGTCACATCAGCCATGAACGGTTCCGCCCCCTTCTTCGTGAATCGTTCCAGTCGCTTCGGATTGCGCCCGACCACACGCACTTTCTCTCCCTGTGCCAGCAATCTCTCTGCGACCACACTTCCCGTGTTCCCTGTGGCCCCTGTGATCACGTACATGACGTCCTCCTATCACTACGGTACACTTCTTCCGCGCACTTATTGATGCTGTCTTGTTTCCGTGGAATCAGTTTTCGACGGTCTCACTGCGCGGCGACGAGCGGCCCGAGGCGGTCCAACGATGCATCCGCTACGCGACAGCACCCATTGCGCGTGGGCCATCCTGGCTTCGCGCAACCCGGGGCTCGGAAACCACCGAAAAGGAGTTCTTCCCTGCCGCGGCCGAAGCGGCGATCACTCCGCCCCGCGAACCGGCGTTCTGGCTCCCAGCTCGCGCATCTGGAAACGCTCCGGCGTGGATGCGATGCCGTAGATCTCTCCATGCCCGTAGTTCATGAAATGGCGCGTGGTGACCGGAGTGGACAACTCGGTATACGCGATGTTGCCGGCCACCGCGGGCGCTTGCCGTTCCAGTTCGGCAAGCAGCCGCGCCTGAAGTCGCTCCTTCAGCGCATCATATTCATCGCCGCGCCGCTTCCAGCGGGTTTCTCCCCAGCGCTCGAATGCCGCGTACGGAAGCATGGTGATGGCCTCCACCGTGCCCTTTCCCGGATGACGGCGTTGAAAATCCGGGTCCTGGGCCGAAGGGAAAGAGAGATAGACAAACGGCAACGGCGCATCGAGGTCCCGCGCGAATCGTTCCACATTCGCATCGTGCTCGAAGGAGGGATATACCCAGAGGTTTGTGCCGCGCAGCCCAAGCGCGGCATCGCTTTGGGACAGTCCGGCGTAAAGGCTCACATGAGCCGTCGAAGGCTGAAGCCTCCGCAGACGGCGCCGCAGCGAATCCAGCTCCGGCAGGGCCGCCTGCAGGAGCCGCTCAAAAGTGTTGGCCGCGCCTGCAGCGCTCAGCACCGCTTTTGAGCGGAACCCCCGTCCGTCCTTCATCCGCAGCCCGGTGACCTTCGCGCCTTCGATCAGGATCCCGTCCACCTCGGCGCTCGTGACCACACGTATCCTCGCCTCTAGCGAGCGTGCGATACTGCTCGTGTCCGGCTGGCAGGCGGCTGCTTGATGGCTAACGCTAAGGCATCACCCAACGGGGCAGCGCTTCCAACGTCCCCATTCCTCGCGCAAACCTTGCCCAGCGATGCGGTGCTGGATGCATTAAAAATGATCCTTGGCGGGGCTCCCCTCAACGAAGTGCTGAGGACCATCAGCCGCCTGATCGAAGCCCACAGTACGGGAATGCTGTGTTCGGTTTTCCTGCTCGACGAAGACGGCTTGCACCTCCGCTACGGCGTCGCCGCAAGCTTGCCAGAAGCGTACCGCGCAGTGACTGACGGAATATGCATTGGTCCAGATGTCGGATCATGTGGTACAGCCGCTTACCTTCATCAGCCGGTCTTCGTCTCTGACATCGATTCTGACCCCAGATGGGTGAAGTTCAGAGACCTTGCTCTTCAGAGTGGACTGCGCGCTGCTTGGTCAAACCCCATCATGTCGCACGACGGCAAAGTGCTGGGGACATTCTGCATGTACTACTGCGAAGTTCGGCAACCGGGGCCGGGTGAAATTCAGTTGATCGACTACGCGAGCCGCATTGCCGGAATCGCAATCGAGCGCGATCGATCGCAGACGGCCCTGACAAGGGCATTCGAACAGATCGAGAAATCAGAGGCTCAACTGCGGCACATTGTTGATGCCATACCTCAAATGATCGTGGTGCTGAAACTAGACGGCACTCCTCTTTATGCGAATCAGCCCGTGCTTGATTACACGGGCCTTACGATTGACGAGGTGACGACAGCGGATTTTCGCGCTCGGGTTTTTCATCCAGACGATGTTGCGCGGCTGCGAAGCGAGCGCCTGGAAGCGCTTTCGCGAGATGTGCCATTCAAAAATGAGCAAAGAGTCCGGCGCAAAGATGGACAGTACCGCTGGTTTCTCATCCAATACAATCCGCTGCTTGACGAGCACGGAGCTGTGATCCGCTGGTACGCGACGGGAACAGACATCGACGACCGCGTTCGAGCTGAAGAAAAAACACGTAACGAAAACTTGGCGTTGCGAGAGCAAATCGATCGCGACTCGATGTTCGAAGATATCGTTGGCTCGTCGGAAGCGTTGCGTAAGGTACTTCGCCAGGTTGCCAAGGTGGCGCCTTCTGACTCCACAGTGTTGATTCTGGGCGAAACGGGGACCGGCAAGGAGCTGATCGCTCGCGCTATTCACAAGCGGTCAAGCCGCGCGCAACGGGCTTTCATCGGAGTGAACTGTGCCGCAATCCCACCCTCGCTGATCGCTTCAGAGCTGTTCGGCCACGAAAAGGGCGCTTTCACGGGCGCAACGCAGAGACGGGTAGGCCGCTTTGAATCGGCGAATGGCGGCACGGTCTTCCTGGATGAAGTCGGCGATCTGCCTGCGGATATTCAAATCTCACTCCTGCGCGTGTTGCAGGAGCGAGAAATCGAGCGTGTCGGCGCTAACAGGCCGATCCCTGTTGATGTGCGGATCCTCGCGGCCACCCATCGCGATTTGAGTGCGCTGGTCGCCGAAGAAAAGTTTCGCCGGGATCTGTTCTATCGGCTGAACGTTGTGCCGATCCAAATGCCTTCGCTGCGTGAGCGCGCGGATGACATCCCTTTATTGGTCGAATACTTCATTGGCCGCTTCGGAAAAAGGGCGGGCAAGAAGTTCAAAACGATTGACAAGAGAACTCTGGAGCTGTTCAAAAGCTACGGATGGCCGGGCAACATCCGAGAGCTTCAGAACGTGATCGAGCGAGCCGTTATCCTGGGTGAAGACGATACTTTCTCAGTGGACGAAGCCTGGCTGATGCACGAATCGCCGCAAGTGAAGGAACCGGCGATCGCTTTAAATGACGTGCTGAATCGGCAGGAAAAGGATATGATCGAGTCCGCCCTGGCTGAGACCGGCGGCCGCGTCTCCGGCCCAAACGGCGCCGCGGCCAAACTTAGATTGCCCACGCGGACGCTCGATTCGAAGATTAAGCGTCTCGGAATCAACAAATTCCGGTTCTAAGATCCACAAGCCGTCTGCAGCGTTGAAACTCCGCGGCCTCCGCGCACACTTTCCTCAAAAATCAGGAATTCCTGAACAATCAGGATGGTTCCCAATTGAAGTCGCCGCATTTGCAATCACTTGCGAATGGCCCCTCTGTTGCATCTTCACACGATAAAGTTGGGAGCCGCCACTCCATGACCCTGAAGATTGAACGGTTCCGAGCGCGAGTTCGACTCAGCGGGGAACTGCGAGCCGACCATTTGGACCAAGTTAAAGCCGAGATCGACTTCTGCGGAATGTCGCCGGTTCTGGACATTGAGGAAGTCGAGCTCGTCGACGTTGAGAGTGTCCGTTTCCTCAACGCTTGTGAGGCGAACGGCGTCGCGGTGGAGAACTGTCCGCCCTACATCAAAGCATGGATGTTCAGGGAACGTGAAGAACAAAGCGATCCGAAAACAAGGAAGGCGAGCTGAGAAAGCAACGCCCATCATGAGGGATTTGCTTCAGATCAGCCAACGCTACCCGGAGGAGTCATGAGCGAAACATATAGAGCGATCCAGGTGACAAAGCCCGGAGAGTTTGCGGAAGTGAGAAAGCCGCTTGTAAGTCCAGGCCCCGATCAGGTACGGATCCGCGTTCAGGCCTGCGGCGTCTGCCACTCGGACTCCGGGACGGTGGAAGGGCTGTTTCCCATCGAGTTCCCTCGTGTCCCAGGCCATGAAGCCGTTGGAAAGATCGATGCCCTTGGCTCCGAAGTGAAAGGCTGGACTGTCGGTCAACGCGTTGGTGTCGGCTTTCTCGGCGGCTCCTGTGGATACTGCGAGTTCTGCCGCAATGGAGATCTCGTCAATTGCAAGAATCAGGAGTACACCGGCATTCACCACGACGGGGGATATGCGGAAGTGATGCTCGCGAAGGCTAGTGGATTAGTCCGGATCCCTGACGAGCTGTCGGCGGCAGATGCCGCTCCGCTGCTTTGTGCCGGTCTTACCACGTTCAGTGCTTTGCGCAATTCCCCAGCGAAGGCCGGCGATCTTGTTGCAGTCTTTGGAATCGGGGGCCTTGGCCATCTGGGTGTGCAATATGCGCGCCACATGGGATTTGAGGTCGTAGCCATTGCTCGGGGCGCCGACAAGGCAGAGCTGGCAAAAAAGCTGGGCGCGCACCATTTCATCGATAGCGCAACTTCGGAGCCGGCCGCAGCGCTCCAGGCGCTCGGTGGCGCCCAAGTGATTTTGGTAACAGCCTCCAGTGGCACGGTTGTTTCTGAGACGTTTAAGGGCCTGCGTCCCAACGGCGTATCCGTCGTAGTCGGTGTCGGACCTGAACCGATCCAGACCTCGACCATGGATCTGATCTTTGGGAGCCGCAGGCTTGACGGCGCGCTGACCGGTAATCCAGCAACTGGTGATGCAACCCTCCGCTTCAGCAAGCTCAGCGGCGTCACCGCCATGATCGAAACAGCTCCGCTGGAACAAGCTGCGGATGCCTACGCAAAGATGATGGCCGGCAAAGCGCGCTTTCGCATGGTTCTCACCATGAATAACTCCATCCCAGATCCGGCTCGCCGGTAATACTGTCGCTTCAGGAGATTCAAAATGAATGCCTTCCAGGAATTGTTCGACCGGCAGAAACGCCTTTTTGCGTCAGGCGTGACGCGAAGCTACGCGTGGCGGATCGAGCAGCTCGACCGAATGGGGCAGCTGATTGGGGAGAACAAGCAGGCACTTCAACAGGCGATCGAGAAAGATTTCAAAACCGCCAGCCAAGAATACACTTTCGAGACCGTAGCTTGCCTGGGCGAGGTGATGTACCAGAAAAGCCAGCTCAGAGAGTGGATGGCCCCTGTCGAGGCCCCGGTTCCAAAAGCTCTTGCTGCGACTGGCCATAAGGGCATCGTTTACCGCGATCCCCACGGTGTTGTTCTCACAATAGGTCCGTTCAACGGACCTTTACTGCTTCTGCTTCGGCCTGCAATTGCCGCTCTCGCAGCCGGCAACTGCTGTGTGTTGAAGCTGAGCGATGCACTGAAGGAAACGTCCGCCCTGCTGATGAAGCTCATTCCGCAATATTTTGAGGCACAATCTGTGGCGGCTGTGGCGGGCGGTAGAGAAACGAACACGGAGATTTTGAAGCTCCCGTTCGATTTTATTTTCTTCACTGGAAGCACTGCTGTCGGCAAGGTCGTGGCCCGCGCTGCCGCCGAGAATCTCACCCCCGTACTTCTCGAACTTGGGGGACAGAACCCCGCTCTGGTGGATGAGACCGCCAATATCGCCGACGCTGCGCGGAAAATCGTGTGGGGCGCGATGGCCTGGGGAGGGCAATGGTGTACCTCGCCCGGTTATGCCTATGTCCACGACTCGATCGCTGAGGCGTTCGTCGCCGAGGCGAAATCTGCTCTCCTCGCGTTGTATGGGGCGGATCCGAAATCGAACCCCGATTACTCACGCGTAATCAGTGCGCGCGCAGTAGAGCGATTGGTCGGGCTCATCGATCCAACTAAGGTTGTCGCAGGCGGAAAGTCCGATCCCGAGGCTCGGTATCTTGATCCGACCATCGTGTATCCGGTCACATGGGACGATCCGATCATGGAAGACGAGGTCTTCGGCCCAATTCTTCCGATACTCACCTACAAGACTCTCGACGAAGCGTTCGAAAAGATCGCGGCCACTCCTCATCCTCTCGCAGCCTTCATCTTCAGTCGAAGCCAGGCTACCATCGATCGCTTTCTTGGCGAGCTTTCGTACGGTGGAGGAGCGGTCAATCAGGTGAACATTCATCTCTACGTGGAGTCGATGCCGTTCGGTGGTGTTGGGCCCTCCGGGATAGGTCATTACTACGGGAAGGACGGATTTGACGCTCTCACTCATGCAAAATCGGTCCTGATTTCACCGCCCGATGTGGCCATCGAGCATTTGTTTCCGCCTTACACCATGGAGAAGGTGCAAGCACTCAGCCAGTGGTTTGACTACTAAAAGGACAGGTCGCCCAGGATTTGGACCACAGGGTATAAAAGCTGCTCAATGACACTGCCTGCGAGTGAACAGTTTGCACGCTGACCAGCAACGAACAGACGATGAGGGAGGAAAATATGGTGTTAGCTGGGATCAAAGTAGCCGATACGCCTCTGGTTCTCGATGCGGTTGAATTGGCGCGAAGTTCGTTAGAGCCATACCTTTTCAACCATGTGATGCGCTCCTGGCTATTTGGTATTTTGCTTTCAGAAGGCGCCGAACTGGTGCTGGATTCTGAGCTTTTGGCCGTATCCGCCGTCCTACACGATCTGGGTTTGACCGACCGCCACTCGGCAGAGAATCGCTTCGAGATAGACGGTGCCAATGCCGCGCGCGCGTTTCTGAAGGATCGCGGTATATCTATGCAGCAGACGCAAGTTGTGTGGGATGCCATCGCACTTCACACGACACCTTCAATCGCTCTATGCAAAGAGCCTGAAGTTGCAATGACCCACTCGGGAATCGCGATCGACGTCCTCGGAGTCGGTCTTGATCGAATCCCACAGGACAAACAACGCGCGGTCCTGGCTGAGTTCCCTCGGTTGGCATTTAAGAACCAGTTCCAAGCATGCCTTTGCAACGTCGTTCGTCGTAAGCCTGCGACCAGCTTTGACAACATTCTGCGGGATTTCGGCAACAGGTATGTCGAGGGATTCACGGCTCCGAGCTTCGCCGACCTCTTCGAAAATGCACCATTTTCCGAATAGTGGCTTCCCAATCAACGAACACTCGAAGCTTCACCCGTGACACGATCACGGCTCGAAAGGAGGCAACATGAACTATCAAATTCAAGGGCTATCCATTCATGCGGAGCGTACGGGGCTGGAGAGCCGGCAACCTTTGTCGTGCTGAAGCTTTCACATTTCTTTGCGCCCGTCCTTCCGCAGCGATTTCATGTCAATCCCGCCCTGAAAATCGCCCAAGCGCTCGTCGATGCAGTCGTGACGGAGGAGCCGGGCTGCCGCTTTAGATACTCAGACAGCCTCCTCTGACAGGTGGTACCAAGCGGGGAAGGAAATTTCACAGAGGGGGAAGGAGAACAAAGATGGGTCAGACGATCGAATCGAAAAACAAGGCACTTGTCCTTGAAGCCTTTGAGACGCTCTTCAATAAGCGTGACTACGAAGCAGCTGAACGTTACTGGTCTCCCGACTACATCCAGCATAGCGCTCATATCCCGCCTGGTCGCGATGGCCTGTTCCATCTCATTAAGAGCATTCCGCCGACGCTTAGGTATGAGTCGGCCACGGTTGTGGCCGAAGGGGACTTTGTCATCTTGCACGGGCGATACTCGGGCCACGGCTTGCCTTTGAACTGGATCGTGGCGGACATAGTTCGAATGAAGGATGGGATTCTCGTGGAACACTGGGATGTGATCCAAGACGAGGCCACCCGTGAGTCATCAAAGAGCGGTCTTCCCATGTTCGGCGAAAAGTTTGGACAAGCTACGTCCCGGAGTCTCTCGTAGACTTCAACTCTATTGAGGAGCGGCGGCGCCTCAGCGCATCTTCTCTCGCTATGTTCTTTAACATGATGAGGATCTGGAAGGTGCGCGATGATGACGGAACGCTTCTGCTCGGCGGCATATCGAATGGGCCGTTCTACGCGATGAAGAAGAACCCGAGGGGAAAGGTTCTAGCGGTGGACCAGATGTCTCGGGTCTCGTATCGGCCGAAGCGTTACAGCTTATGACGAAAACAGCGATGGCTCGCTCGCGGGATCCGGATCGCGGAAGTTGTTGAGGCCGACCCCCACAAGACGAAATCTCCGGCCTGGTTCCTGGGGAACTCGCTGCAGCAACGAAAGCGCGATCGCCGTGAGTTCCTCGCACGTGCTTGGCGGCGAAGGCGGAGTCATGCTTCGCGTGCGCACCTGGAAATCAGCCGACTTGAGCTTCAGCACCACCGTTCACGCGATGCGCGGCTCCTTGCGCGAAGCGGTCCACGCCTTTTCGGCCATGCGGCGGATCATCGGCGCAGTTTCACGATAGTGAGCCTCGCTATCGCTCACTGTGCAAGATTTATTGATCGATAGATTCCGCCCCAATCGCTCATCACATCCCAAGCCAGCGCGATTCCCTGCGTTCTGTGAGATTTCAGGCGCAATGCCGACTCCCAAGGAACATCAACCGTTCTCTGAAGGAATGACCTGAAATCCAAGTTGGGCAGCTTGCCTGCGCAGCCGATACTCCGTACGCCGGATGGTGTCAGCTTCAGACTTGTGGAAGACGCTCTCGTTGTAGGCCTCCTTTGTTCCCAACAGGTGGTAGACGATTCGGGCTAGTTTGTGGGCCGTGGCTGTGATCGCCTGGGGCCTGCCGAGCTTTCGGGTGATTCGGCGGAAGAACTCGCCGAGATAATCTTTAGCGTGATGCAGTGATTGAGCGCCCATGCGTAGGGCGGTCGCTACTCGACTTCGCACACGGCCACGCTCCCATCGCGGGAGAAGATCAAGCCAGAGTGATTGCCGGAATCTTGGAAAACCCGAAAGCACACGCGGGAAAAACGTATTCTCTTGTTGGACCGGTGGAATATAACCATAAAGAACTTTCTCAGATCATTGGAAGCGTGCTCGGAAGGAAAATCCACTTCGAGCAGGTTTCAATTGAGAAGTATGGTGAGATTATAAGTAGCCGGCCGCGTGGCCCGGCTCGAAATACCGCCGCTACAGGGTACGCCGAAGCAGACAAGGCTGGAGGCGCAGGCTCGGATTTCGTTCTCCAACATTTAAAAGAGATCGCTATCGACCACCAAAATGGATTTTCAGTGGGATGAATAACTATGTCCAAGAGATTGGTGGTCGTCCTCCGATGACGGTTGAACAGTTTGTCGAAAAGCATCGCCCAGAATTTGGGGAATAAGACAATGACGTCCTTTCACTGCGACCCCCATGTTAAGCATGGGAAGATTCCCCGGAGCTGTACTTTTTCTTGTCTCCGACGATTCGTCGTACATCAACGCGGCCGAACTGATGGTTGACGGCGGAATGACGGGCGCTACCTTCGGAGCTCCCATTCTTCGTGGCTGATGCTGGAGAGTGTCCCAGGCCGGCGAAGAGCCGCCGGAAGGTAAGCCGATGATAAGCGGCCATCGCGTTCACCGACCGCAAGGTGTGCGTGTCCGTTGGTCGATTGATGCTCTGCGATTATGCGCTCACTGACGTCCCGCAGGAATTCAGAGCGCAGAGCCGCTCGATTTGTGTGCGACAGTTGAGATTTCGCTGTGATTGCTGGATCTCTCGGTTCATTGAGAGTTCCTACGCAACCCGCTACGCCCCTTGGGGGTAGAGGGCTTTTGTTTTGTCCGCACTCCGAGCAGGGCCTGATCAATCAGGTCATTACCATACTTCTCCGTCAACGGCGCGAAGCGAAGTAGGAGCTGGTAATACACGGGCGCGACAATTGCATCGACCAATAGCTCGGCGTTTGTATTGGCTGAGAACTCACCCGTTGCTTTGCCTCGCTCAATATCCTCGACGACGGCCGACTTGATCGGGACCGATTTGCTTCTCGAAACTTGCTTTGGCACTGATCGAACGGCTGCTGCCGGTTCCCAAGAGCAAAAGGCAGCGACTCCGTAAGGGCCCCCGGGTTCTCTTAGAGCGTGACGACAACTCGTCCCGGATGCTGCGGGTGCTCGGCAAGCTCGTGGGCCCGAACGATCTCCGAGAGAGGAATCCGCTCGCCTATCGGGAAGCCCGACCATCCGGCCTCAAGCGCAGCGTTGATGTCGCGCGCTGCAACCGCCTTCACTTCTGGCCGGAAGTCATCACTGCCCAGGAAAAAGAGCTGGATATTCTTAAACACCATTTGCCAGAAGGGAATTGTCGGAGCCGCAGCGTTTGTGGCATAGGTCGCGACGGATCCCCCCATCTTCAGAAGTTCAACATCACGCTCGATATTTGCCGCAAATGCAACCTCAACAATATGGTCAATTCCCTCTGGAGCGATCGCCCTCACTTGCGCCGGCAGTTCCGCGTTGTTGAGCAGAACCTCGTGCGCTCCTGCCTGTCTCGCCGTTTGTTCCTCCGCCGGCGTCCGGATTGTTCCGATAACACGAGCTCCGGCGTGACGCGCCAGCTGGACGGCGCATAATCCCACGGATCCTGCAGCTCCTTGCACAAGGATCGTACGTCCGCTGACAGGCCCGGCCACGTGCACGGCGCGATGACCTGTGATGCCGGGAATGCCAAGGCATGCTCCCTGTTCCATTGGCACGTTCGCGGGTAGCGGAACGGTTTGCGCTGCCGGGACGACGGTAAATTCAGCCGCAGTGCCAAACGGGCGATAGGATTGGGCGCCATAGCACCACACGGATTTCCCTACCCATTCCGAAGAAACACCGTCGCCAACCTGATCCACTTGTCCTGCGCCGTCGCTGTGTGGAATGACGCGGGGATACGCCATGCCATACCCAAAGTCGTCCTGACGTTTCCTGATATCGCCGGGATTGATTCCCGAAGTGGCGATGCGGATGCGCAGTTCCCCTGGTCCCGGAGCGGGGTCCGGCATTTCGCCCACAGTAAGAACTTCTCGCGCAGGTCCCGGTTTTTCGTACCAGGCTGCTTTCATGAAGTCCCTCCATTCACGAAATTCACAACACTACACGGTTGGGCGGCTAGACGCTCGACAGCGGCGATGACTGCTCGGATTGGCGATTACATGGTCAGGACCGCGCGGAAGCGGGTCTTGCCCTCTGCAACGCGCTCGTAGGCCTTCGCGGCTTCGACCAATGGGTAAATTTCAATGACCGATTTAACTTTTCCCTGGGCTACGTAATCCAGAGCCTCGTAGAGATATTCGGGGCCATTTTGCTGGCTGCCAATGATTTTGATGCGCTTGAAGAGCAGTTCAATCAGCGACATCGAAAGCGGCTCCGCGTCGGCGCCCATAACGATGAACCTGCCGTCCGGGCGCAGACCCTGGATGCTGTCCACCATGGATTTGGTCGAGTTGGAGGTGCTGAGGATGATGTCAGCGCCCCCCGCCGCGGAAAGGCTCTTTCCGTCGCGGACAACTTCATCCGCGCCGAGTTCGCGAATCATCTTGTCCTTATCGGGGGAGTGCGAAATGGCGATGGTCTCGAAGCCCGCAGCCTTCGCGTATTGCACCGCCAGGTGCCCGAGCCCGCCGATTCCAAGCACGGCCACGCGCTCATGCGGCTGCGGATCAGCCCAGCGAAGCCCGCTATAAACGGTATACCCGGCGCAAAAGATCGGCGCGGCTTGCTCGTAGGAAACCTTGTCGGGAATCAGGTACGTAGCGTCGGCGTTCATCAGCATGTACTCGGCGTGGCCGCCTTGCACATCGGCCCCAGTGCCCTTCAGAAAGGGGCAGAACATCCTGCGGCCGCGCTGGCACCATTCGCAGCGTCCGCAGGTGGACTGAATCCACGCTGACCCGACGCGGTCGCCGATCTTACGAGTGGTCACATCAGGAGCCACGGCGACAATCTCGCCCACCGGCTCGTGGCCAAGGATTCGAGGAAATTGTCCGGGAAGGTTCCCGAGCGTTTGGTGCACATCGGTGTAGCAAATGCCGCTTGCATGCATCTTCACCAGCACTTGGCCTGGTCCCGGTTGAGGCTGAGGAACATCTTTGATCTGCCAGGAACTGCTCACGGCGGGTACGACTGCGGCCTTCATACATTTTCCTCCTGGCACGATTTGATGCGAATGTCTTTGTGGCCGGTGCGTAATCGTGGATGCTCGAATTGCCGATCGCATGCCCAAACAAGAGATCGAGGGTCAGCTGGCAAGTGGTCGGCGATCGAGAAATGGCCCAGCTTTTAGGTTTTGGGGAAATTCTGGGCAAGGGAACACTGGCCCGCGATACGCCGACAACCGCGCGACTCGACCTCGCTTTTGGCCAATCGAGAATGTGGGGATTCGGCGTTTGGAGCCGATCAGCTGTCAGCATCGAATAGATTGATAGAGAAGGCTGCGCACGCATCGTGACTGAACTGCTATGGCTGCTTATTCTGCCCAGCCTGCTGATCGCAGGCGTGGTCTACCAGATGATCGGGAGCTGGATCGATAAGCACCGATTCCCTCCGCCAGGCCTTGTGGTGGATATTGGTTCGTGCAAGCTACATCTCAAACGGCAAGGCTCCGGGCAGCCAGTGGTGGCGCTCGAGGCGGGAATCGCCGCGACCTCTATCAGTTGGTCGCCTGTCCAGACGCGCCTCGCCAATTTCACCACCGTGTGCAGTTATGATCGCGCCGGACTGGGCTGGAGCGAACGACGCCCAGACCGTTCGTGTCCTTGCACGCTTGAGCAAATGGTCGGCGAACTCGAAGCGTTACTGTACAAGAGTGGGCTCGCCGGTCCCTTCGTACTCGTGGGACATTCTTTTGGCGGCCTACTGGTCAACGCCTTTGCGCATGCCTATCCAGAGCAGGTGGCGGGGCTAGTTTTGGTAGACCCTGTATCGGTCACTTATTGGGGGAATGCAAGTCAAGCCAATACTGACCAGATTCGCGCAGGAGTGAGGCTTTTGCGGCGTGGCGCTATTCTCGCGCGCATCGGTCTGGTGCGCGCAGCTCTAAGCGTTCTTAACGCGGGCGGACGCTGGTTTCCCAGGCATGTAGGCCAAGCCGTGGCCCGGCATGGGAGCGATCAGATGCAGAGCTTGGCAGGAGAGGTCGCCAAGCTGCCTCGCGACCTTCGCTCAATGGTGCGTGCCCATTGGAGTCGCCCCAAGGCGTTCCAGGCGATGGCAGAATACCTCGAAGCTTTGCCTGCTTGCGCTCGAGCAGGGTTGAAGATTAACGTACCGGCCAATATTCCTGTCACGATACTCTCCTCAGGAAATGCAACTGCCGGGGAACTTCGCGAACGGGACGCATGGGCGGGTCAGAGTGAGCGAGGCCGCCATGTAAAACTTCCGGAAACGGGTCACTGGCTTCAGCTGGAAAGTCCTGAACTGATTGCTGATGCGGTCCGGGGAATGGTCAACCAACGGAGAGATACTTCAGGCGCGGGAGATGAGCGGAATTGAGCCTCAGATTTCTGATAAGGCAAGGCACTTTCCCAGATCTGCACCCTTGGGAAACGTGCCTCGGCGGACGATGTGCTCATTGACCAGCGTTAGTTTTTTCTTCAGAACTCAATCTTCGCACGCGGGCTAGTCCAGACCTAAGGCACCTAAAAGTCCACGGGAGCTTGCTTGTCTTCCGGGGTCAGGGTGGAACCTTCGGCGAGCTTTTTCATGTTGCGGAGCATCTTCTCGAAGATCGCACGGTACTTCCCTACCTGCTCCTGCCGCGAGGCATCGTCTGGCTGAGTGGAGCTATCCCACACCAGGGTGTAGAAGAGAGCAGTGCGTCGCGATCCGAGCGGACGCGCCTCCAGCGTTCCGTGATACATCGGGTACCCGAACTCAACCAGCCCCCTGTCCAACCAGTACGTTCAGGAAGGATACGAAGCGTCGTTCGGAAGTTACGACGTGGATGAAGCAACGCACACGCTCACCCATCATGTGCTGGGATCGAACACGCGCGACCGTCTGGTCGGCAAAGATCTTGCTCGCATTTACACGCTCACCGATGACGGCCGCCTCATCATTCGCTCAGCCAACCCCCGAGGAACACTGGTCGGTCATCTGGCAGCATTACTGAACGTTGAGCATGATCGGCATTTGGCTAGCGCCGCCGCAAATCTACGAAACAGGCCGCCTCGAATATGGCGAGCTCAGGCTACTGAGCACGAGTTCTTCGCATGATCCAGATCCTGCAGACGAAGGACGACCTTACGACGAAGGGGCTTCTTATTCTTTCGCATACGAGCGGCCCCACGCCGCTGGCATGCTTGGAAGAGTGCGTTCGCACTTTCGGGCTGGCAAGGCAAGAATTGTCGGCGAGTGCACAGGCGATGATTCGCAATTGAGTTCGTAGGCACAGGGGAACTTCCGGATAGCCCGGTGCGGGCCTTCATGCCGTAATTGAGCATTAACCCCAGGGCGCGGACCGGCGTGTGTACAACCTCTACTCGGCAAAGCCCAAACCGCGCGGGCCGCATTTGCCGCGGCGAGAGTCGATGTGTATTCATCCGACGACCAGTGGTTGTACTTTCGCGACACGACTCCTGGCGATAGTGGCGAAATCCTGCAACGGATCTTCGGTAGACGTAATCGTATTGTCAAATAAAGTCTGGACTATGCCTGGGGAAAGAAGCATAATGTCGGGGTCAACAGGGCCGGCGCGATAACCGTTTTAGCCCGTGTTCTTTGAGATGGCGGACGATTTGAAGCAATCCTTCGCAAAGGATCGTGGAGAAAAATGGGAAGCTGAGCACCGCCCGAAGGCCAGGAAACCTGGGCGTGGAGGGACAGTGCCATGGAATATAAAGTTAAGCGCATTTCGACAGCCGGAATCACCGCGGCCATCATGAAGGCGGAACTTTATCGCTCGCTCAACGAACCGGAAGAGGCAGAGTCGATCTGTCGCGACATCTTGACGATCGAACCGCGGCATCAGCTCGCATTGCGTTTACTCGGGCTCGCCCTTACAGATCAGTTCACCGGCCGCGGGTCCGATCGTTACCGGGAAACCGAAGAGATCTTCCTTGAACTCAAGGATCCGTACGAGCGGCTCTACTACACTGGGATTCTGCGCGAGCGACGCGCGAAAGCACTGCTCAGTGCCGGGCAACCACCTCGTTCGCTGTTCGCGCTATTCGAACAAGCGCTACACTGTTTCGCAGAGGCTGAGAAAATCCGTCCGGCAGAAAACGATGATGCCATCCTCCGCTGGAATCGTTGCGTGCGGCTGCTTCAAAATCCAGCCTATGAATGGGATGAATTCGAACCGGAACTCGTTCCCTTCGATGCGCAGGACGCCCCCCCAAGATAGCGGGCTTCTGCGCCGTCGGGAGAACTGAGATTCAATCAGAGAATGCGGAACAGCCGCTTCAGAGGATCGAAGTAACGGTCGACCACGCGCTCTTTGAGCGGTATGATTGCGTTCTCGGTAATCGTAATCGACTCCGGACATACCTGCCTGCAACAGGTGGTGATGTTGCAGTAACCGATATTGTGAGTGTGCCGCAAATCGCTTACCCGGTCTTCGGTATCGAGCGGGTGCATTTCGAGCGCGGCGGCATAGACGAGAAGGCGCGGACCGATAAACTCTTCGTGCTTGTGGTGTTCTCGCAGGACGTGGCACACGTCCTGGCAGAGAAAACACTCGATGCACTTGCGAAACTCCTGCACGCGCTCCACGTCGGCCTGCTGTACGCGCCATGTGCCGTCGGCTGCGTCGGGAGGGCGGGGCTTGAATTGCTTGATCGTCTTCTTGGCCCGGTAATTCCACGAAACGTCGGTGACCAGATCGCGTATGACCGGAAATGCGTGCATTGGCTCCAGGATCACCGGCGTATTCAGGTCGATGTCGCTCAGCCGGCTCATGCACATGAGCTTGGGCATGCCGTTGATTTCGGCGGAGCACGATCCGCACTTGCCGGCCTTGCAGTTCCATCTAACGGCCAGGTCGGGTGCCTGCTGCGCCTGGATGCGGTGCACGGCGTCCAGAACGACCATGCCCTCTTCGACGCCGGTTGAGTAGTCTTGGAATGCGCCGCCTGCAGGATCCCCGCGCCAGATGCGAAATGTCGCTGGTGTGGCCATCTATTCGTCTCCCCGCTATTTCATCTCCTCGATCACTGCCTTCAACTCGTCGGGGATCGGCGGAAGCGCGTGCTTCTCGACCCGCATTTCTCCGTCTGCACCGCGCCTTATGACGATGTTGTACTTTCCCCATTCCGGGTCTTTGCGGGGAAAGTCTTCGCGGAACTGCGCGCCGCGGCTTTCTTTTCGCAGCAGCGCAGCACGGGTAATCGCTTCCGACACGACCATCATATTTCCAATATCGATCGCCGTATGCCAGCCGTTGTTGTACTCTCGATTGCCTGCGACACCGGCTCGCTCTGTCCGCTCGCGTAACTGCCCGATCGCATCGAGCGCCTGCATCATTTCACCTTCGACTCGCACGATGCCGACAAGGTCTTGCATGGTCTCTTGCAGATCATATTGAATTCGATATGGGTTCTCGCCGGCGGGGCCGCGTTCGAAGGGAGCGAGTGCCGCTGTTGCCGCGGCCTGCAGAACCGCCTCGTCGATCGTTACCGGTCCGTTGGCGTTGGCGAATTCAGCGGCATAGCGCCCCGCGCGGCGCCCGAATACGACGAGATCGGACAGCGAGTTACCGCCCAGCCGATTCGCGCCATGCAGTCCAGCCGCCGCTTCCCCGGCTGCGAAAAGGCCTGGCAGGGTGGACATCTGCGAATCGCCGTCGACGCGGATTCCGCCCATCATGTAATGAGTCGTGGGACCCACTTCCATCGGCTCTTTCGTGATGTCCAGATCGGCAAGCTGTTTGAATTGATGGTACATGCTGGGAAGCTTGCGCTTGATGTGCTCCGCCGATTTCGGAAGCCGCTCCCTGATCCAGGAAATATCGAGAAAGACACCACCATGCGGCGAACCGCGGCCTGCCTTCACTTCGCGATTGATACACCGCGCGACGTGATCTCGGGTGAGCAGTTCGGGAGGACGCCGCGCATCCTTATCGCCCTGCGTATACCGCCAGCCCTCTTCTTCAGTGTCCGCAGTCTGCTCCTTATAGAGATCGGGAATATCGTCGAACATGAACCGGCGGCCCTCGCTGTTGCGCAAGACGCCGCCTTCGCCGCGCACGCCCTCTGTCACGAGGATGCCGCGCACACTGATCGGCCAGACCATGCCGGTGGGGTGAAACTGAACGAATTCCATATCCTGGAGTTCGGCTCCGGCGCGATACGCCAATGCAAGGCCGTCGCCCGTATATTCCCAACTGTTGCTGGTCACCTTGAACGCACGCCCGATTCCGCCGGTGGCCATCACCACTGCCTTCGCCTGCCACAGCTGGAACCGGCCCCTCTCTCGGTCGTATCCGCAAGCCCCGGCAATCCGGTCTCCGTCGAGCAGCAGGCTAAGCACCGTGCACTCCATGTGGACTTCCATCCCGGTGTGAATGCCGTGATCCTGGAGCGTGCGAATCATCTCCAGGCCAGTACGGTCGCCAACGTGGGCAAGCCGCGGATATCTGTGTCCGCCGAAGTTTCGTTGCAGAATCCTGCCGTCTGCGGTGCGATCGAATAGTGCGCCCCATGCCTCGAGTTCGCGCACGCATTCCGGCGCTTCTTTGGCGTGCAGCTCGGCCATACGCCAGTTGTTGAGATACTGGCCGCCGCGCATGGTATCGGCGAAATGGACCCGCCAGTTATCGCGATCGTCGATATTCGCCAGCGCCGCAGCGATGCCTCCTTCGGCCATCACGGTATGCGCCTTGCCAAGCAGCGATTTGCAGACCACTCCCACCTTGGCGCCGGCGGCTCCGGCTTCAATGGCGGCGCGCAGGCCCGCTCCGCCTGCTCCAATCACCAGCACGTCGTAGGAGAACCGCTGGAATTCTGGCATTTAGAGAATTCTCCAGTCGCGCCAGATGCCGATCGAACAGAGGCGCACGTAGATATCGGAAAACGCGACCCAAAAAAGGCTCACCCAAGCCCACTTCTTGTGTCCCGCGTTCAGGCAGCTGACGCAATCGTAGAGTTTGTGGCGCACGGGGTGACCCGAGATACGGTCGAATGTCCCCCCGATCAGGTGCCGGAAAGCATGGCACCCGAATATGTATCCTCCAAGAAGCACGACATTGACTACGAGAACGAGACTGCCAACCCCTATCCCAAATCCGTCCGGAAAAAAGAACGACCTCACCGCGTCGTAAACGAGAAAGCCCCAAATAACGTACGAGAGCCGGAGAAAGTAGCGATGAAAATTCTGCAGAATGAGCGGAAAGCTTTGCTCTCCCAGATAAATCTTGCGGGGCTCGCTCACCGCGCATGCCGGGGGATCAGCCCAGAATGATTTGTAATACGCGCCGCGGTAGTAGTAACAGGTCACGCGGAACAGGCCGGGGATCCAGAGAATTAACAGGGCCGGAGAAAAGGGCAGAAAGCTCGGGTACCAACTTGGTTTCGGGCCAAACAAGGCATGCGGTGAGCTGCCGAAAAGTTCTGGTGAATAAAACGGTGAGATATAGGGTCCGAACGTGTAATGACTGTTCTGGAACGCCGCCCAGTTGGCATAGACCAGAAACGCGGCGAAACCGAGAAAGACCGCCGTCGGGGAAAGCCACCAGCCATCACGTCGCGATGTTTGCCCAAACTTGCCGTTTTTCCAGAGTACATCGGGAGCCAACACAAGCCCCTCCGAGGCGGAGAAATTCGCGGACTTTACCTTTCCCGCCTGTTGGCATCGGATTGTATAGCAAAGACTCTGCCGCCAGCCACCGGCTATACGATTCAAGCGGGGTCCGAAGGGGCCATCATGCTGGCCGTACCGCTATTCCCTGTTCAGGCTCGCATGGAATTTGAACGCGAGGGGCGATAATGTTTCGCCTTCGAGCTCATCTCCAGCCGGCTCGCAATGGCTAAACTTTGCGCATTGGAGTTGCTGTGCACATACGGAAGAGTATCGAGAAGACGGCCAGCGATTACCGATGTGTTTGCCGAGGAACCGGGCTCAGCATCAATTGTTGCTAACAGAAGGCCAATGCTCATTGACACCGGCCAGCGAACGATGGTGTGCCAGATGCGCCGCCCTCCTCGACGATTGACGCGGCTCAGTGCTCCATCGGCGGAGCAGGCGAACCATCGGACCAATTGCTGACCCATAGACTCACAAAGATAATGCTTTTCTATCGCGCGCTCAGCGGGTTATATTGCTCCATCGGCCCGAATTGAGAATCTGACGCGTATTGGCCTGTGGCGAGCGGACACAGTACGATTTGCTGGGTACGCATTTGCCGGATGTGCGTCCGACACGAACGCTCCAATCGGCGAGCACCAGGCCCCGGATCGATCCCAATTTTGGCTCAGCCACCGTGTTCGTGCTCTTTTCCGATTGGTGCTTCGAGTGCCGCGAACTGGTGAAGACCATGACGAAGTTCGCCGCTGCCAACATCAATGCGTCAATCCAGGTCTACGGCCTGCTCTGAAGATTCGCCTGCTGGACCGCAGGACGCTGGCAAAGCGCTGCACGCCGAGAATGAAAAATACCTGGCGGGCACGCCCACGCTCGAGGTTCCCGCACAAACCGCGCGGACAGCCAGGAGGAGAAGATGGACACGATCACGACAAAGGATGGCATCAGGATCTACTACAAGGACTGGGGCAAAGGTCAGCCGATTGTGTTAAGTCATGGCTGGCCGTTTTCGGCCGATGATTGGGACGCGCAGTTGCTGTTCTTCCTGCATCATGGCTATCGCGTGATCGCCCATGACCGACGTGGCCATGGACGCTCCACCCAGACGGCCGATGGGCACGATATGGACCATTACGCCGACGACCTGGCCGCTCTTACGGCTCACCTCGACCTGAAAAGCGCCATCCATGTCGGCCATTCGACCGGGGGCGGTGAGGTGACGCACTATCTAGCGCGGCACGGCGAAAGCCGAGTGACCAAGGCTGCGCTGATCAGCGCGGTGCCGCCGCTGATGGTGAAGACGCCGGCCAATCCGCTTGACCTGCCCAAGGCAGTGTTTGATGATCTGCAGGCGCAGCTCGCAGCTAATCGTTCACAGTTCTATCGCGACGTGCCAGCCGGGCCTTTCTATGGCTACAACCGGCCGGGCGCGAAGGCCTCGGAGGCCGTCATCCAGAATTGGTGGCGCCAGGGCATGATGGGAGGCGCTAAGGCGCACTATGACGGCATCGTGGCCTTCTCCCAGACCGATTTCACGGAAGACCTGAAGAAGATCACCGTTCCGGTGCTGGTGATGCATAGCGAAGACGACCAGATCGTTCCCTATGTTGCCGCCGGGCCGCTGTCCGCGAAGCTGTTGAAGAAAGGAACCCTGATAACGTACAAGGACTTCCCGCACGGCATGCCCACGACGCACGCAGAAAAGATCAATGCGGATCTGCTCGCGTTCCTCAAGGGTTGAGGATATTGACTTGCAGGGTATAAATGGCGGGCATTGCCGCTCACCATTGCTGACTACAGTCCATATCGCGTTTCCAGGCCCGATGCGGAGCCGCGTCTCGAACTCCGGGGGAGTAGTGGCTAGCCTACATCGGAACCGACTCGAGCAACGAGGGTCAGGATGAGCACGAGCATGGTTCGAGTCGGTTTCTAGTGGCCCAACCGGAAATTATAAAGTAGTTACGAGGAAGAAAAAGCGAAAATGAGGGGTCGCCTCGAGCATTGTCAATACGTCGAGAAAACATGACCCTTGCAGACTTCACATTACCTATCGGCTGCTGGCTGCACCTGGTTACAGCGCACCGTCGGGTCCGAAATAGCGGTCCCAATTCGCCACCGGCTCCCCGAGCAATCTCAAAAGCATCATGCCTCTGGTTGTCGGCCTCGCGCAGTAGTTTGCAATCGGAACTTCGCGGGGGTCGCCGCTGACAATGTGCGCCAAACCGAAGCCTTGCAGGCGAAGGCAGATCTGTAGCCCCTCTTCGCGGCTGAAAGGATGAACATCGTCGCCATTAGGGTTGCAAAGCGCTCGCGCCATCGTCACAACAAGATCCTGCGTGCGCGTGTTGAAGGTGTTGGGATGCAGTCGAGGCACGTTGAGTCCAGGAGGGCCAGGAAGATCTTGCCAATCGCCGTTCCGATTCATGACGGAATTGAGGACCTTGAGACCGATGATGTCACGTTCGCCGAGCTTTTCGATGTCCCGAATGAAACTCACAAGATCGGTAACTTTCGTCTCCGACGAAATTGCCTGCGTAATAGCTAAAATATAGCGCTCGCGCTTCTTATCGTTGAATTGGTCAACGTCGTACTCAACGGAAACGCGCATCGCTCCCTGAACTTCATCCATTTCCGTCCGCATCGTTGCAACGGTGCCCTGAACGGTCTGCATGTCAGCGACAAGCTGATCGATGAATGCATGCGCTCGCTCAAGCCGTGCATTTATCGTCTTGGAGTTCATAAACGCCAACAACCCACCGACGCCATGAGGAAACGGAACACCAAGATCGTTCGCCGATTCCAGAGCGTTTGTGAGCGCGGTGACGACACCCTCTGCCTCCTTTGGATATTGTTGATCGATTTGGTCGTACGGATTGTCGATGGCTATGATTCTGTCCCTTAAAACGGAATGTCATCGTCACTCAATTCCGCTGCCTGCGCGAATGGCGCCTCAATTTTCAGATCGAGAATGATCTTCGCAGCGTGGTTGAGTAGCTCGTCGCGGTCCATGAAGATGATCTGCCGACGCTGGCTGGCATCGAGCTGTTCCGCCATCCAGTGTTTGGCCGCTTTTGTGATCTCCCCTGCCGAAATGATGAATAGGTGATCGAGCAAGACCTTGCGATTCTCTTCCGGATCGAAAATGGGATGGTCGAATGCCATGCGAGCTTGATTCAGAATGCTCGATACATTTTTCAGGCCGCTCGCGTTATTCGAATCGATCTTGTCTTTCTTGACTTGCGCGGAAAAGTAAAGCCAATGGCCCGTCGGGAGTTGGAACTTCATCCACAGGTCTTTCCCGAATTCGAGCGACCTGTCCTTGTGGCCTGTCGGGCTCACGCGCCGGAATTGAAGTCGTTGGAACAGCGGGACGAGCACCTTCTCAATAAATTCGTCCTCGCTCACCCGATTAAGGAAACTGGCCAGCTTCTCCCTTTGAGCGATTTCTTCCGAGGAAAGCGGCCGCACCTGCCCCAGGAAGTCTTCCGAACTAACGCCCGCACCGGTGCTCTTCACGAAGGCTCTTCCGGTTTTGTCATCCACGTAAGCGACGATGCCGTGGCGCTTAACAACTTCATTGAACTTGGCGAGAGCTGAATTTACATCCGCGGGTGGACGATTCCCGCGCTCCCCTTCGATCCGCTTGTTCGCGCGCGCGAAATCGTCAGGGTCAAAGAGCCTAGATATCACTTTGCACAGATCATTCGACGGAAGGTCGGGCGACCTGGACACCCCCGCGTTTAGCTCCGCGAGGCGTTCCTTTGCCCAGATTCTGCGGGTGGAGCCGTCGTGTTTGAATGGTAGTCCTATGCTTTCGAAAAACTGGGTAATCCGGTAGCTGCTGCGGTAGGGAAAATGATCCTCATCACCCACCACCATACTCCCGAGTTCTTCGAGCACATAGTCGGATAGCTTCACGGTATTGGTTACATTCTACGTCCGGCTACCGCGCCTCCGGCATCGAGCCCTCTGGCCATAAAATCTATAAATGCCAGCTGGTGTGAAGACGCTTCATCATTTCGTCCCGAGGTTCTACTTGAAAGCTTGGGCGCCCGAGGGACAGATATTCTGCCTCCAGAATCGCACAGTCACTCCACGAAACCTCATGAAGGTGGCGGCTCAGAACCATTTCTATAGGCTGAACGAGATTAGCCCCGAAGATGCGGAGTTTATCGAAAACCTCATAATCAAGGACTCGCCGGCAGGCCTGAAAGAATCGCACCGCTTTCTTCTCCGCGCGTTCACCCTGCCGCATGTCGCGAAACGAAAATTAGAAGAACGAAGACGGCTAATAGAGGAATCTGGTGAAGTTGTAGACGAGGATGCCTTTCGAGAATCGATGGCATATATCGATCGGCAAATCGTCGAGATGAACGAGAACTATCACACCTCGATCGAAAACCTGTTCCAACCGATTCTTGAATCCATGAAGGCCGGTGCGCTCACCTTTTTCGACGACCCCCACCAAAAGTACGCATTTTATTACAGCCTGTCAGTGCAATACGCCCGCACAAACCATGTAGGCGGAGCCAGCTCAAACATGAAAAAGGAGGATTTCGAACGCTACATGCGCATTGCCAATGTGCTAACGCACATTATGGCGACAAACGTGGGACGCAGCCTCATTGGGCAACATGAACACCATCGTATCGTCCTCGTGGACAACACGACCGACATTCCTTTCGCAACTGCAGATCAGCCGGTAATCAATTTATCTGCAAGCCCAACGAACTTCGAACCGCCTGCCAAGTTCGAACTTTACTATCCGCTTTCGCCCACAAAGGCGATGATGCTCCTGGAATCCGAGAGCGCGCATATGCCATACAGTCTTTCGATGTCAGCCGGACTGGTGCATCACTATAATCTGCTCATGGCTGCTCACTCGTTCCGCCAGGTCTATTCGAACTCGAAGGCCGAACTCGAAGCGATCAACTTGGAATTGCCGGCGTTTCTGAGCTGCTTCTAGCCTATCCTGAAGTCTCAAGAACTGAGTTGGTCGCGGCGGTCTGCAGCGATTAGAACCCGAAAACGCCGTAGCGCCAGGCCATTTCGTCATTGAGAGTGCATCTGACAGATTCCAAGACACTTGCCGACATTTGAGGAGTAATCAGCCTCGGTGAGTGACTCAGCGATTTAGTGCGAAGAGAGAACCCTTCGGGCGACATGGGCGTTTGCCAAGACTGATTCCGGGAGCTACCGGAGCGTGAATATTCGTGCGCGATCCTGATTACAAATCCGTGGCCCAATCCTCCACGGGCAGACCGGCCACAAGGCGGAAATCTTCGTCGTGGCTGACCAGGGTGGCCGCTAACTGCAGGGCATGTGCTGCAATCTGGGTGTCGAACGGGCCGAGAGGCTTCCCCATGCTCTCCTGCTGCGCGCGGAGGCGCCCATAGACCTCGGCCACCGCTCGGTCCCAGGGGTGGATGGGAAGAGCCGAAAAGAGCTGGTCGATAGCCTTCCGCTTCCGCTGTCCCTCTCCCTTGCTTTCCAGCCGCGCCAGGCCGAAGAGGATCTCGCCCGCGGTAATCGACGAGACCCCGGCCGCGTGGTCGTTGGCGCGCTGCAGGGAGGCGAGGCGGGCGCGGGCGGCCGGCGAGTGCCCATTGATGATGTAGCTGACCATATTGGTATCGAGCAGATAGAGGGTCACAGGGGCTCCCTGATTTCCGCTGTGCCCTGCTCTCGGTAGGCCATGAAGTCGTCGGGAAACCCGGCTGCGTCGAGGGCGGCGAAGATTTCGTTCCAGTCCTTGGGCGCGGGCGAGAGGATCAGGTCGCCGCTCTCGGGATCGCGGCGGACGTAGACCTCCGTCGTGTTAAACCGGAACTCGGCGGGGATGGTGACATGCTGGCTGCGGCCACTCATGAAGACGCGGGCTTTAGCGGTCTGGGCCATGGCTGGATCTCCTTCAGTTCTGAGCGCGGTCGGCGCCTGTCCTGCTATACAGCATAGCAATACAGCATTCTAAGGTCAATGGATTATTGCGCGATCTACGCAACAATCCCGAAGGTTGCTGTCAGATTGTTCGGGGAAGGCGACGAGGATTCAATCAGGCTAGGCGGATACCGAACGCATCGTAAATCATGCTCGCTGAGGTCCCGCTTGCCGTCATCGAAACCAAGTGATTCTCCGAGTCGTACGTAAAGATCCTGCCGCCGGTGGAGATTACATTGCCGTTCGGGTCGTACGTGTCGCTCGACAGCTCGTCGTCCGCGTTAAAGTTCCAGCTTCCCGAAGAAATGTCTGGCAAGGACGACGACTCGGATAGCCGGTTGCCCACCGGATCCAGCCCATAGCTCACCGAACCATTGTTCTTACTCGGCGCCACATAGAGATGGTTTCGTTGCTCAGGCGGTAAATGCCATCGTAGGTCCAGCTCACTTGCCGACCGCTCGACTCGGCCATGCTCAGCAGGTTGCCGGTTGGCCCGCGCTGGTAGGTGTAGCTGGCCGGCTGCGAGCTCAGGCCGGTCACGCGATCCAGGGTGTCGTAGGTGGAGAGTTCGGAAGCGAGGGCAAGGGACATATTGCCTCGCATCTCGCCACTGAATACGATTACCTGTTAAGGGTCGGCGGGCCCAACGCTGGCCACAAGGTTTACGAGGAGCCGGAGCCCTACACCCATCACCAACTGCCTTCGGGGACTCGCAGGTGCGAAGCCGGCCTAATCATTGGTCCGGGCGCTGTTCTGTCTGTTCCCAAGCTCCTCAAAGAGATTGCGGAATGCGGGGTGACGAACGATCGTCTTTCAATAGATCCAGGGGTTATGCTGATCGAAGATGCGGATATCAAGTTTGAAGAGAAGACCCTGAAAGGGGAAATCGGCAGCACGGCTCAAGGTGTTGGGAGCGCCACCAGCCGAAAGTTCCTTCGAACCGCGGCCAAACCAAAGGTGCGGCTGGCTAAAGATTCGCCGGAATTAAAACCATATCTAAGGGAGACCTTGAGTGTGCTCGAGGATGCGTTCTCCCTTGGAAAGCGTGTGTTCGTTGAAGGGACCCAAGGCACGGGCCTGAGTCTTCACCATGGATACTATCCGTACGTTACGTCCCGCGACACCTCGGGCAGCGGCTGCCTTGCTGAAGCCGAAATCGCGCCGACCCGGGTTCGGCGAACCGTAATGGTCGTTAGGAGCTATCCAATACGCGTTCAAAGCCCGAAAGATAGCACCTCCGGGCCTATGGGCATTGACCTAAGCTGCGCTGAGATCTCCAGACGTTCCGGTATACCCGTGAACAAACTCCGAATCAACGAACGAACCTCAACAACGAGGCGGAGGAGACGGGTACCAAACACTGCGCGGCAAGCAGACCTTCGATACCCTGCGAGTCGCCGCGGCTCCGTTCATGTTCGACATGGTTCACGCCGGCTTCGGTCAGGGTGCATGGGACGGGCCGGTCCGTTATGTCCAAGGCTCGCTTCCCCTAGGCCGAGATGGGAAGGGCTCCTTGCTGATCGACTTCGGAGAGGAACCGGCAGAGTACCGATGGCTCCCGGGCGGGCACCTGCTGGAGGTCGTCCTGCCCTTCTAGAGCGACTTCTTCCGATCTACCTGCCGGTTCCCGAAATCCCGGCTAGTAGACACCACGTCGCCGAGCTCGGATGAGCATTCATCAGGATCGGGCCGGCTGGTGATCCGGCATCAGCTTACCCGTGTAGTTTGATGGCGGCTTACGCGACCTCGCACATCGGCTGGTGTGCAACGAGTGTGTCGTAAACGATGGCAGCCAGCGAGCGGGAGAATACTCACAAAGCAGCCGTGTCCATCCCACGGCACCCAACCTGCGGGTACCGGATCTCGCAGATGCTGCAGGGAAGCGCGCAATTGCGAGATCCACCGGCCACCGTTCGTGGCGCGTTTTGCGGAGTCATATTCGTTCCGGCCAGTTGCTCCGCGAAAACGCGGCCGCAAGTCTCGGTCTCTGAAGCCTGGCAACTGAGATCCCCAGTTCCCGAACTCTTGAAACCCCGATCATTCCTGCCTCGTCCCCCCTGCGGCCGCCATCTCCCCGCTACACCCCCGCCAAACAGGTCTCAGTCTGCTGCCGTAACTCCGGCCTGCTCTTCCACGCACCGGCCTGCCTGCCGCCGGCGAACCCTGCAATCCACACAACCCCAAAGGAGCTCTTTGCCATGCCCCCTCAGAACGATCTCGTCTGGGATGACCTGCTCGACAACCACTACACCGTCGCCGTGATCCGCACCCAACAGTACCTGGGCGAACTGACCATCGCCGAAGGCGCGAAGATCCTCTACCGCAAACAGGTAGCTCTCTCCTATAACGCCCTGTTCGGGCCCGATGCGGACGATGTCGCCGACTGGCAGCAGGACGCCATCAACTTCATTGAGAGGCGTGGGAACTAAAAACGCGGTGCGAAGATCAGCCCGCGACCCGCTGCGGGCGATGTATTCCCCATCCGATCTCTCCCCGGCACTCCATCGCAATCCTCGTTCCACCATGCACACCGCATTCGCGCGCGGTCCACCAAACTGTTCGCAAAACCCCCAGAAAGGCTCACCATGTTGCACGTCATCACTCTCTACTCGGTCGCGGCCAAGGCCGCCGGGCCGTTCGCCCATTCGATCCACCGTGGCGGCGAATGGCGAACCCTTGCCAGCCGTCTCGCACCCGCTCTCATCGCCACCGACCTGCTCGAGCGGCAGCCGTCCCAGGCGCCGTTTCTCTCCCGCTCTTCAACCCTGTACATATGTATCGACTTCTGGAACTCGCCCGACGCCTATCGCCGCGCCTGCCTGCAGCCGAGTTGTCGGGCGCTGTTCGATGCGCGCCGGCGGATGGCGAGATGCGCATTTGAGCTCGGCGCCTTCGGCTTTCCCGCCGCGACTGACATCGAAACCCAAGCCGCCGTCGCGGTGGCAGCGCGGGGCTAAAGTGTCTGGCGCCCATACCGACTCTTTTCAGCCTGCCAGAAATAGAAATGAGGAAGACATATGCCAAGAGAGAAAACCACGTTGCGCCCCGAGGTTATTGCGCCTTCACGCGCGGACCTCGCGAGACATCTCGGACGGAGGTTACGCTATCTGCGCGCACAGAAAGGCGTAACCCAGGCCGAGCTTGCCGGCAGAGCCGCCACCGGGCGCGCCTACCTGAGCAAGCTCGAATGCGGCAAGATCCTGCCACGCTACCTGACGCTAGCCCGGCTTGCAACCTTTCTCGGCGTGCACCCCGTGGATCTCGTGCGTGGCGAATCCGGACGTCCGGGCGATCCGTTGCGAGATTCCAGCGCCGGGAATGTGCCTGAACAGACGCATCCGTGAGGTTCGTGCCGATTCTGCGTCCCGGTCCTGTGCCATCCTGTGATTGCCCGCGGAGGAGGCCAGCATGATCGATGACACGATGGGTTGGGGCGCGCAAAGCGCAAGCAAACAACCGCAACCGGTTGACTGCGTACCGGTCGGCTGGATCACAACTGAGCAGTTGGATGACGAAGTTTTCAACGCCATCCAGGCTGATTCGTCTAGCTGCGGCGGAGACGGCCGGGACTTCGGGGAAATCGATGACTACCTCGGCGACGATGAAGAGTACGAAGACGAGGCTGACCAGAGGCGCTCCACACTCAGGCTTCTGGCAAGCTTGCGGCCGCAGCTTGCCGAATTACTCGGATTTCCGCCCGCCGAGTAGCGCTCTCCCCGCACGCCGCAGGGCTGCTACTTTGGTTGCTTTGTGCCCGGTTCGGTGCGGTGGGTCTGGACGCCGGGGCTCAGTTCAACGTTCGAATACGGCGATCTGCGCGATCGCCCGGAAAGGATCCACGACGATGGATGCAATGAACCTATTTCACTGGGCTATCCAACCTGCCATGGCAGAAGCGATTCAGGTCACGCTGCTGGTCATAGCCCTAGTTGCTCTGATCGATTACCTTTGTGGACTCTCAGCCAAAGAGCGCTGGAAGATCGTGAAGGTGCTCCTTGCAATCTTCTTCTTTCCTTTGCTTGTCCTGTGGAAGATGCTGACGACAAGGTGTTGTTGTGGCCGCTGTCACCGCTGCGGCTGGTGTGACTGAACAAACCGTGTCAAGGTTCGGGCGCCAATAACGCCCGAACCATCGCATATCGTTTTGCAGCTCTCATACTTATTTGCTGGCCATACTCAATTCATCCACCCCATACAGTCCGATCCCGCCAGCGAATACGTTTCTTTGCCGCTACTCCATACACGTGTGCCCTCTCAGCCTTCAGTTTTCCTTCAGCCAAAACCCAGGTTCAAGGCTGAGAAACGGACGCTCGAGACACCGCCTCATCAATCTTTAGCGACTCGCAACAACTATCTGTCGAAGATTGGGACCGGGCCGGGAGGCATGGATCCATGATAGTTATGGCGGCGCGAGCATGGTCCACTGGCCGAGGCCGTTGTTTTTTACCTTGATGAATTTCGGCGTCTATCCTGAGCTGGTACCAGCCTTCGGCGAGATGCGCTCCGTCGGTCGCCGACACGCTGCCCATAGACGAGGTATGGCCTTTCACTGCCGGGAAGCCCGGCTTGCGTATGACCTAGGGAGTGGTCACGAAGTCGTATTGGGTAAGCGTGTTTCGGGTCCTTAAACGAAAATACGGCACACGCGCCGCACACTTTACCCTGCGCAGGGTCATGGCTGGATCTGGGACGGGTGGGCTGACAGGGGTTCAGCTGCCCGATCACAACGAACTTGGAACCTGGCATGCCACCATTCAAAGCCGATTAGTAGACAAGACGCATGGCGACCTGCCGGGAGATATTTCTCGTTACCAGTGCACTGGCTTCTAGGCGCTTCAGGCGCTGATCCCCTGTTTTCTATTTCAATCGACGTGATACCCGGACTTTTAATAAAAAGTGGATCAACGCAACGGGCGAGACGATCCCCAGTTGCAGGTCAATTGAGATTTCTCAATTGCATGAAATCAGACCCGCCCGGGATGACGGGTTGGATAACGGGTTGAACTCGTTGGCTGAAATCCGGGTTAAGATCGTAAGTCTTTTATAATGTAAGGGAAAATGGTAGGCACGACTGGATTCGAACCAGCGACCTCTTCCGTGTCAAGGAAGCGCTCTAACCAACTGAGCTACGCGCCTGCGTCACAATATTAACCAGTTTATCAGGATACTAACCGGGCGGAAAGCTGCTAACCGGCCGAAGGGGGATATGTGCACGGGCGCCCGCATCGGTTGGCCGTTTACCCACAGGCGGATCAACCTCCTTGGGGTATTTGCACTTGCCCCGGGGCCTGCGCGAATGCTGTACTATCGTTCACGAACGAGAACTCTCGGTTCCGCGATTGTCTGCCGGCCGCCGTAGGGGTGGGGCACATCCGAGCCTGACCTCGGATGTGCGCATTTTGAGTCCGGCAACGCCGCCCCCACTTCGCAGCCAGGCGTTCTGGGTCACCCTCTACCCTTGCCATGAGCGATTTCGCTTCTCGAGCTAACCCGTTACGAACCGCTCCCAACCTGCTCACGCTTATCCGTATTTGCCTGGCGCCCTTTCTGGTGGCGGCAATCTTGGGCCGTCATTTTGCCCTGGGATTTTCGCTTTTCGTCGTCGCCGGCTTGACCGACGCTTTGGACGGCGCCTTGGCGCGCATCCTCAAACAACGCTCCATGCTCGGTCATTATCTCGACCCTGTGGCCGACAAATTGCTGTTGAGCACGCTATTCCTGGTGCTGTTGCACCAGGGGCTGATGCCCACCACGGTCACCGTGCTGGTATTTGGCCGCGATGTGGGCATCCTGCTGGTGGCCGCCATACTTTACGCCGCCGCCGGCCGGCGCGAGTTCCACCCCAGCCTCTTCGGAAAGGCTAATACACTGGCCCAGATTGGCGCCGTTTCCTCGGTGCTGCTGCATCAACTCACCTCCGCAGCCTGGGTCGCCGATCTGCGCACCATCATGCTCGACGCCACCATTGTGCTTACCGTCGCCTCCGGCTTGCATTATGCGTGGGTTGTCTCGCGGCGCGGCGGCGGCAACGCAGCCAATGGCGTTCCGGCACGGCCAAACGGTCCCGGCACCGGGGATTGAGATTGTGCGGAGTTATCAGTTGTCCGAAACGTCCTCGGTTTCGGCGCTGTCTTCGATTTCCATGTCGCGAAACTCTTCGGAATCAAAAACCTCGCCACATTCCAGGCACTCGACAAACTCCGTGTCTTCGTGCCGGGAAACGATGCGAACTCTGGGATGTCTGCAGGCGGTCGCCATCTTTCTCGGTTGTGGCCTCAATAGGCCCTCTATCCGCCCGATTGTAGCCGTCTTTTCGGCGATTGCAAATTGAATTTTCTGCGCTTTCCTTCCTGAGCAGGTGAGACTCCTGCCCAACCTGGGAATGCCCGTTGTAGGCTAAACTCAATCAGTCGTATACTAAATACGGACCGGAAAAGTCCTATATTGTGCTGAAGCTTACCAAAAAGGCCGATTACGGGCTTATGGCCCTCAAATACCTGGCCGAGCACCCGGAGACCCCGGCGCTCAGCGCCAAGGACGTGGCCGACGCCTACGGTATTCCGGCGCAGTTGCTCGCCAAAATCCTGCAGCGGCTCACCAAGAGCGGCCTACTGCGCTCCCACGCCGGGATGAATGGCGGCTACGCACTGGCCCGCGACGCTCGCCAGATTTCAGCGTTTGAGGTGATCCACGCCATCGACGGTCCGCTGTTCATTACCTCCTGCACCAAGGGCGCGCATGGCTGCGATTTGACTCCGAGTTGCACCATCAAGGAGCCGCTGGCGCGCGTCAACGACACGATTACTGGCGTTTTGAAGAGCATTAGTATTCAAGATCTGGCGGAGCAGGAACACCCGGCGCAGCCGCCTAATGTGCAAGGATTGGTTTCATTGACGCTATAGGCGGAGCTAGCGGAGTTACCCGCGCTACGCGCGTGTTAGCGGAGTTAGTCCGGGGTCCTCTAGCTCCGCTAGCAGCGCTAACGCCGCTTCCGGAGAAGCTCATGGGCACAGGCACCACGCAAGTCGACGTTCCAGCCGGCATTTCGCTGCCCATTTATATGGACAATCAAGCTACCACCGCGCTGGATCCGCGAGTGCTGGAAGCGATGATGCCCTATCTCACGTCGAAGTTCGGAAATGCGGCCAGCCGCAACCACTCCTTTGGATGGGAGGCCGAACAGGCGGTCGAGGCGGGGCGCGAGCAGGTCGCCCAGCTGATCGGCGCAAACGCCAAAGAAATCATCTTTACTTCCGGAGCGACGGAGAGCGATAACCTGGCCATCAAGGGCATTGCGGAGACCCACCGCGAGCGCGGCAACCACATCGTCACGCAGCTCACCGAGCACAAGGCGGTTCTGGACACATGCAAGCGTCTCGAAAATTCCGGCCACCGCGTGACCTATCTGCCGGTGAAGACCGACGGTCTGATCGATCTCGAAGACCTGAAGCGCGCAATCGATGATCAGACCATTCTGGTCACCGTCATGGCCGTGAATAATGAAATCGGCGTGCTCCAACCCATTCGCGCAATTGGCGAGCTTTGTCATGAGAGGGGTGTGCTCTTTCACACGGATGCGGCGCAGATTGTGGGCAAGGCTCCGTTCAATGTGATTGCCGACAACGTCGACCTGGCTTCGATCTCGGGTCACAAGATCTACGGGCCGAAGGGCGTGGGCGCTCTTTACGTGCGCCGGCGCAATCCACGCGTGCGGATTGCCGCGCAAATAGAGGGCGGCGGGCACGAACGGGGCATGCGCTCCGGAACGCTGAATGTTCCCGGCATCGTTGGGTTGGGCAGAGCCTGCGAAATCGCAATGCAGCAGACGCAGAGCGAGGCGGTTGACCTGCGGGCGCTCCGCGATCGGCTCAAGGCCAGGCTCGAAGCCGGACTCGATTGCGTGCGCGTTAACGGCTCAATGGAGCATCGGCTCCCTGGCAATCTGAACATGACATTCGCGCACGTCGACGGCGAGTCGCTGCTGATGGGTCTCAATGACGTTGCTGTTTCCAGTGGCTCGGCCTGCACCTCGGCCGCGATCGAACCCAGTTACGTGCTCAGAGCGCTGGGCCTGGATGACGATGCGGCGCACAGTTCGATTCGATTTGGGTTGGGCCGCTTCAACACCGAAGCGGAAGTGGATTATGTGGCCGCCAGGGTGATTGACATTGTGAAGAAGCTGCGCGAATTGTCGCCGCACTATGAAATGGTGCATTGAGGTTTCATTGCAATGCATCGGCAACCAACCCGGCCGAATCCAATAACAACGAAGTGCATTATCGAGGAATACTGGAAAGTATATGGCAAACGTAATCAGCATTGCATCGAAGCCCGCCGAAGGCGCATTTGCGGCGCCTGAACTCGAGAAGCCCAAACCGCCCGCTGCGCCTCCCGACGGCCTGCTCGTCACCGACGGCGCCGTTGCGCAAATTCGCGTAGCCATGGCCAAGCAAGGTCTTTCGCCCGAGGAGGGCGCGGCACTGCGGCTGGGCGTGAAGGGTGGTGGCTGCTCCGGAATGTCCTACTCCATGAGCTTCGATACGAAGCAGCGCGACAGCGACCGCGTCTTTGAGTTCGGGGGCGAATTCGGCGCCGTGCGCGTCTTCATCGACCCCAAATCCTTCGTCTACCTGCGCGGCATGACGCTCGATTACGAAGCCACGCTTATCCGTCAAGGCTTCAACTTCATCAATCCCAACTCCACCAAATCCTGCGGCTGCGGCTCGTCGTTCTCCGTGTAAGGGCTAATCCTGAACGGGCGCGTGCTGCGAAAGCGAGAGGACATTTCCGCCGGGGTCTTTGAACCACGCCACCTTATCGCCATTCGGAAAGGTGCAGATTCCGCGCTCGTCCTGCCCCATGTTGGGGTAACGGTTGAACGCCACGCCCTTTGCTGCCAGGCCATCCACCGCGGCGTTCAGGTCGTCGCTCTCCCAGCCCAGCACCGTGTGCTGCGCCGGGGTGAACTGCGGCACCTTGCTGATACGCAGCATGGTGCCATTCATCTCGAACAGCAGCGCGAACCCGTCATCCCGCACAAAGTGGAGGCCCAGGGTGTCGCGATAAAAGGCGAGCGCCGCATCGGTGTCTTGAGCGAGCAGAAACGTCACCACTCGGTTCATGGAAGCCTCCTGGGGTAAAGGTAGAGACTGGTTGACGAAACTGTAGGGCTGAGCGTCAGTCCCAGTCCCGCCGCCGCTCGTTCCAGCCGAACGCATTCTCAAAATGCACACAGTCAGTTTCGCCGGCCACCAGGTATACGCTGATCACGTCAAATCGCACCTGCGGAGCGCTCTCCTGCGCAAGCTGGCGCACGTACTGGCCGGCCAGCCGGCGCAACGTAGAGCGCTTGTGCGCATCGACGGCGGCTTCGGCGGGCGTAGCATCGCGCGCGGTGCGCGTCTTCACCTCAAAAAAGCAAAGCAGCGATCCCTGCCACGCAATCAAGTCCACATCGCCCGGCACATTCCCCGACGACCAGCGCCGCGCCACCAGCTTGTAACCCTTGCGCATGAGGTAAAAATAGGCTGCTTCCTCGCCTTTGATTCCCGTGGCCAGATGAGCCGGCAACTCCTGCTTGCGTCCGCGCACCGCCGTCAGCCAATCCACACAGGCTACGGTTCGCTCCATGCAGTTCGCGCGCCATTGGGCAAGCCATTCCATTGCGCCCCCATTCTCAATCAGGTGGGCGAAACGTGCAAGCCAAGCAGCGGGATTATTTGCGAAGATGGGCCATTAACCGGCTGGGGTGGAGCGGTTTGCGCAGGAAGTCGAAGCCCAGCGCCCGCAATTTCACGCGCGTTTCGTGGTCTATCATGGTTGCGGAGAAGACCACCACCTTGCACTCCGGTAATAAGGCGCGAATCTGTTTTGCAGCTTCGATCCCGTCCATCGTCCCCATGCGTATGTCGCTGATAAGAAAGTCGGGATGGAACATTTCTGCCAGCTCGAGTGCGGCCTCGCCGCTGCTTACCGCCCGCGCTTCATAGCCGCTTGCATTCAGGATCATCGCCATCGTTTCCGCAATGACCGCCTCGTCATCCGCTACGACGACCTTCGGCTTCCCGCCGTATTGATCCATGCATGCTCCACCGGTTTTTAGATGCCGGGAAACCGGGATCGGCGACATGGCAATTTCCGTGGTAAGGGTGACAGTCTGAATCTGCCCCATCCGCTGCGCAATCTAAACTATTCCTATGGAAGTGCTTTACGGACTGCACGCGGTGGAAGAGGCTTTGCGGGCTGGGCGACGCCGCTTCGATCAGGTTCTGGTGGCCCGCGAGCGCCACGACGACCGCCTCGAGCGCCTGGTGCGCGTCTGCCGCGAGGCCGGCGTCCGCGTGCGGACAGAACCACGCGAACAGTTGACGCTGACAGCAAAAACCGCAGCCCATCAAGGCGTGGTCGCGCTGGTGCGGCCGCAGGAGTTTCTGGCTCTCGAAGATCTTTTTGTGCCTCCTGGGTCCGCGACGGGGGGCGCCAGGCTGCTTTTGGCGCTCGATGGCGTGGAAGACCCGCAGAATCTGGGCGCATTGCTGCGCGTGGCCGATGGCGCCGGGGTGGATGGCGTGCTGCTGACCGAGCGGCGCTCTGCGCCTTTGAGCCCTGTAGCCGTAAAGGCAAGCGCAGGGGCTGCCGAACACCTGCGCATTGCCCGCGTGGTCAACCTGGTGCGCGCACTGCAAGAGCTTAAGCAACAGAATCTGTGGGTCATCGGTCTCGATGAACGTGGCTCGGTCGACTACGACCAGTTCGACCTGACCGGCAACTGCGTGCTGGTGATGGGCCGCGAAGGCGCCGGTTTGCACGATCTCGTGCGTCGCACCTGCGATCATCTGCTGCGCATTCCCATGGCCGGCGGCGTCAGTTCATTGAACGTCTCAGCCGCAGGTGCCGTGGTTCTGTATGAGGCCGCAAGGCAGCGCCGCGCCGGTCGCACTGCCACCGGCCGCACTGCTGACCAGCGCAGTCAGGCTGCTGACCAGCGCATGGCCGCTGCGTCCAAACCGTATCGCCAGAAAGGCCTGGGTTCATGAAGTTGTTTTTCGCCCGGATGCGGGCTGCGGCCCGCATCGCGCGGCCATCGAGTTCTGTGTCACAGCACGACTTTATCTCTGCCGGAAATGGTTCTGTGTCAGAACAGGACTTAAGTCGTACCGAAGCCGCCACAAACTATAGGCACGAACTGAAGGGTACGGGCTTCAACCCGTACATTTGTTCAACCAAAAATCCCTGGGCTTTAGCCCCTGAAGGACGGCGCCGTGTTCCCATCGCACTGCTAACCGCCATTCTCGCTGCTGGCCCCTTCCCGGCCTTCGGTCAGGCCCATTCCGCTCCGCCTCCTAATTCCAACAACCAGGTCATCTACTCCCGCTCAACAGATCAGAACGGCCAAACCACCACAACCACCGGCCCCGCCGCCAGCCTTCCAGCACCGGCCGCCGCGCCCATCGCCACCGATGCCGAACGCGAGGCCGTCACTTACACCGACTTCAACCTCGACGTACATTTACGTCCTGCCGACCAATACATCGCAGTGCGGGCCATTGTCACCGTGCGCAACGATGGCAAAGCTCCTCTTGCCCACATCCCGCTGCAGATTTCCTCCTCGCTCAACTGGGAGCGCATCCGCACCGAAGGCCAGGATGTAAAGTTCCAGGTGGCCACGCTTAATTCCGACGCCGACCACACCGGCCAGTTGCATGAGGCAGCGGTGCCGCTGGCGCGCCCGCTCGCGCCCGGCCAGACGCTTCAACTCGACGCCACCTACTCCGGCACCATTGCGCCCAACGCCCAACGCCTGCTTGCCATCGGCACCCCCGACGACATCGCTCTCCACTCCGACTGGGACGTCATCAGCCCTGAGTTCACCGGTCTGCGCGGCTTTGGCGACGTAGTCTGGTATCCGGTGTCGAGCGTGCCCGTGATCCTCGGCGATGGCGCCCGCCTCTTCGATGAAATGGGCGAGCACAAACTGCGCCTGGCCGGCGCCCACTTCCGCCTGCAACTCGCTGAAGAATTCCCCGACGGCGAAGCGCCCACTATCGCGCTCATCAATGGCCATCCCGCCGCGCTTACCGTAACCGGCGGCACTGGCGACGTCCCCGGCGTGGCTACGGCCGCGCTTCAAAGCTCGACCTTGGGCTTCGACGCGCCCAGCCTGTTTGTAGCCGTGCGTGAAGCCAGGCAAGCCACCAATACCACGCTCTGGACGCTGCCCGCCGACCAAGCCGCTATCTCCGCATGGTCGGACGCTACGGGCGCTGTCACGCTGTTCCTCCAAGGCTGGCTTGGAAAGAGCCCGCGCTCGCAACTCACCATTCTCGATCTGCCCGACCCGGAAGATGCACCCTTCGAGTCCGGCGCACTGCTGGCCACGAGCATCCGCCCCGCCGCGCCCGATGTGCTCGAAGGCATTCTTGCCCACGCGCTCACGCATGCCTGGATGCGGACAGCGACGCAAGCGCCGCCCGCCTGGCTTGACGAAGGCCTCGCGCACTTCATGGGTACCCTGTGGGTTGAAAAAGAGAGCGGGCGCGCCCGGGCGCTGGAACTAATGGAAGCGCAGCGCCAGGCGCTTGCCCTGGCTGAGCCCGCAAGCCCCGGCACCAGTCCCGGCCAACCGCTGGCCCAGGCCATCTCGCCCATCTACTACCGCACCAAGGCCACCTACGTTCTGTGGATGCTGCGCGATCTGGCCGGCGATGACGCGCTCTCCGCCGCCCTGCGCGCCTACAATCCTGCAGCCGACGCGAGCAAGGGCTACGGCCGCGATCAAGGCATCGGCAACTTCGAAAAACTCGTGGAGCAGTCCACCATCAGCCACAATCTGGGTTGGTTCTTTGCCGATTGGGTGGATGCCGATAAAGGCCTGCCCGATCTCTCCATTGCCAAGGTCTATACCGAACCCGCCAAAGCCGGTAACACGCTGGTCGCCGTCACAATATCCAACGTCGGTTACGCATCCGCCGAAGTTCCTGTCACTGTTTCCACCACCGGCACTTCAGTTACCGACCGCGTCCTAGTTCCGGCGCGCGGGCAAATCGTCCAGCGCATCCTCATCCTGGGAACGCCTACGCAAGTCCAAGTCAACGACGGCACCGTTCCGGAGGTCGAGGCCAGCGAGCACCTGACCACCATCGGCAATCAAACGGACAGCCCTTCCTCCAGCCCGCAGGGCGTGCCACAGTAACGTGCGCGCTGCGATATACTGCCCAATATTCGCTTCCCCGCGCGCGTCTTTGACCGGCCGATGCTGCGCAGAGTTTCTCATTATTTGATTAATCTTCGGTCCCAAAGGACATCCCATGCCTTCCCTGTCCCGCTCCGCTATTGCTGTCATTTCTCTCATCTTCACGCCCGCGCTCTTCGCGCAATCCTCTGCGCCGCTCTCGCCGATGGCGCCAAACATTCCGGAGCACTTCACTCCGCCGCACACCGACTACGACTACACCATCCGCGAAGTCATGATCCCCATGCGCGACGGCGTCAAGCTCTACACGGTGATTGCAATTCCCAAGGGGGCGCACAACGCGCCCATCGTGCTCACGCGCACCCCATATAACGCAGCCAAGCGCATGCAATCTGAGGAATCGCCGCACATGATCGATGCGCTGCCCATGGGGGACGATGAGTTCGTGCAGGCCGGCTACATTCGCGTCTACCAGGACGTGCGCGGCAAATATGGTTCGGAAGGCGTGTACGTGATGACTCCGCCGCCCACCGGCCCGCTTAATCCCAATGGACCGAACGACACCACCGACGCGTGGGACACCATCGACTGGCTGGTCAAAAATGTTCCCGAGTCGAACGGCAAAGTGGGCATGATCGGCTCGTCGTATGAAGGTTTCACCGTAGTAATGGCCTTGCTCGATCCCCACCCCGCGCTCAAAGTGGCCGCGCCGGAAAGTCCGATGATCGACGGCTGGATGGGCGACGACTGGTTCCACTACGGCGCCTTCCGCCAGGACGGCAGTCTGGACTACATCGCCGAGCAGACCGAGGTGCGCGGCGACGGCAAGATGATCCCGCGCCTCAACTACGACGACTACACGAATTATCTTGAGGCCGGCTCTGCCGGCGCCTTCGCGCGCTACGGCGGCATCGAGAATCTGGCCTTCTACCGTCAGCTTCACGACCACCCTGCCTACGATGCCTACTGGCAGGACCAGGCCCTCGACAAGTTGATTGCCAAAGTCCCGCTCAAGGTCCCTGTCCTCTGGGAGCAGGGCCTGTGGGATCAGGAAGACATGTGGGGCGCGAACCACTGCTATGAAGCCGCTGGAGCCCAAAGACAAAAACAACGACATGAACTTCCTGGTGATGGGTCCGTGGTTCCACAGCCAGATCAATCGCAAGGGCTGGAATCTGGGGCCATTGCAGTGGACCGGCGACACCACGCTGCAGTACCGGAAGGTAGTGCTGGACTTCTTCAATCAATATCTGAAAGACGGCGCGCCCAAGGCCGACACACCTCCGGTGTGGGTGTACAACACCGGCGAGAATCACTGGGACCGCTTCGACAAGTGGCCCTTGAGCTGCGACCACGGATGCCAGGACACATCGAAGCCGCTCTATCTCGCCGCCGATGGCAAGCTTTCCTTTGACGCGCCGGCCGGGGGCGACCAAGTTCTCGCAATATGTCTCCGACCCGGCCAAGCCCGTGCCATTCTCGCCGCGCCCTTATACCGACAGCGACCCGATGGCCTGGCGCACCTGGCTGGTTCACGATCAGCGCTTCGTCGATGGACGCCCTGACGTGCTCACCTTCGAGACTGACGTTCTGACCGAGCCGCTCCGCCTGGCTGGACGGCCCGTGGTGCATCTCTACGCCTCCACCTCCGGTACCGACAGCGACTGGGCGGTGAAGCTCATCGATGTCTATCCGGGCGAAGACGCCTACGATCCGGAGATGGGCGGTTACGAGTTGCCCATCGCCACGGATATCTTCCGCGGCCGCTATCGCACCAGCTTCGAGCACCCTGAGCCGATTACGCCGGACAAACCGCTGCTCTACCAGTTCGGATTGCCGATGGTGAATCACGTCTTCAAACCCGGCCATCGCATCATGGTGCAGGTGCAGTCCACACTCTTCCCGCTCTACGACCGCAACCCGCAGACGTACGTCGCGAACATCTTCGATGCGCAACCCGGCGACTTCAAGAAAGCCACGCAGCGCATTTGGCACGCGCCGGGCGACGCAAGTTTCATTGATCTACCGGTGGCAGCGCAATAAATTCCGGTCGGGGCTCTGCCGCCAAATCGAGCGCGGGCGCCCACGGCGCCCCGTCGATGGCACAATAAATCCATGTCTGAGGCCATCGTTCTCAGCGCTGCCGAAGCCCGTGTGCTCGGCGCGCTACTCGAAAAGGAAATCACCACACCCGAGTACTACCCGCTTTCACTCAACGCGCTGGTCAACGCGTGCAATCAACGATCGAACCGCGAGCCGGTAATGAACCTCGACGAGGATGATGCACGCCAGGCACTGCACGGCCTGGAAGAAATGCAACTCGCCGGTCGCGCGCGCTCCGCGGATGGCCGCGTCACAAAGTACGAGCATTGGCTGGGCGAGGCTTTCAATTTCAGCCGCGCTGAGGCAGCGCTGCTGTGTGCGCTGCTGTTGCGTGGTCCGCAAACTCCCGGCGAGTTGCGCGGCCGTACCGAGCGCATGCATCGCTTTGAAGAGATTGCCGATGTGCAAGCCGGATTGCAAAAACTCATGGAGCGTGAGCCGCCGCTAACTGCAATCCTTCCGCGCCAGCCGGGTACCAAGGAGTCGCGCTACACGCATCTGCTCTCCGGCGCAGAGCAAGCCGGGCCCGCTCCTTCCTCTGGCGAACAGACGCTAATGCCCGACGCAACCGGCCACGATGAACGCATCGCGCAATTGGAATCCACGGTAAACGAACTGCGCCAGGATCTCGAGGCCCTCCGCCAGAAGATTGACAGCCTTTTCGGATGAGTCCTCGGCCCCGTCGTCCTAAACGAACCCGAAGGGAAGGGGGCCGAAGGGAAGGGAAGTCGAAGGGCCCGCTTTTGGGATCTTGAATTATGCTGCGGTTTTCAGATTCACCACACTAGGTCTTTGACCGCTTAATTTTGTACCATCTCCGTGCCCCATCCTTTCGCCTTTTTTCCGGCGAAAGGGTGGGAAACCACGGAAGCCAAAAGTACGAATTCATGCGGTCAGGGACCTGGTGTAGTCCGCCGTTTGTCTCGTCGTTTATGTTCTGTAACAGGGCACGACTTTAGTTGTGCCAAGAACGCTGGAATATAGGGGATTGGGCTTTAGCCCCTGCTACTCTTCGCTCCGCAACCAGGCAGGATAATGACTCGAATTTCCGGCGGACCACGCTAGCTCATCGTCACCCGCATCCCTGTGGCATGGGGAATCGAAACCACAATCCGCCCGTTCTCCAGCCGCTCTGCCTTACTCAGGCGCGTAATCTGCGTCTCCCGGCTATCGAGTGCGGACGCGTGCAGAATCTCAGTCTCCGCCTCGCCGCGGGCCTTCGATCCGAAATCTAGTGTCAGATCCAAATCCTGGCCCCCGTCCTTATTCAGGATGATGACAGAAGTTCGCCCATCGGGCATCTTTGCCGCATAGGCAGTGGCATTCACGCCGCCGGCCTGGAGCTTGCCCGCGAAATCTGCTTCGAACAATGTCCCTCCGCTCAAATTTCCCGCAAATTTCAGTCCGTAAGCCACCGGTTCCAGCACATACTCCGACCCGAACGTTGCAATCGGCGTATAGAACGGATGCGGGTGCGCGGCAATCTGCTGTGGCGTCTCGCCCTCGTCGCTGAGTAGGGCGTCGCCGGGCAGCGAGCCGCCCACCGAGTTGGCTACGGAGTTGCCCGTGCCCCCGTGCAGGTTGATCCCGGAATAGTGATTGCTCGCCAGTTGCAGCGAGTAATCCGCCGCCCACAGCGCCGCGGCAAATACGTCGCTCACGCCCGGTTTGCCGCCGCGGTAGCACGTGTTGCCTTCTGTCATTCGCACGCGCACGCCCATCTTCTTCGCGTCCGTGGTCGCCGTGGTAGCCATGCGCTGCACCCGCTCTGCGGTTGCCGGGCTCAACAGGTTGGGAATGTTCACATCTGGATTCGTTGCCGGGCCACCAAAGTAGTAGTGGTGAGTCAGCGCCGCCAGGCGCGGAGGATTCTTGATCGTCGCCCAGCGATCCGCAATCTCCGTCAGCCAATCGATCCGCGCAGCAACATCCGGCATGCCAAATTTCGCCGCCGGCACGCGAGCCTCAATCGCCCGCGCCATCTCCAGCCACTCATCCAGGTAGCTCCGCGCATTCCAAGTCTTCGGATCGCGCAAATGCGAACCGAACAGATCCACCTCGTTGCCGATCTGGAAGTACTCGAGCTTTTCGCCCAGCGTCGGCGCAACAAACTCTGCCTCTTCCGCGGCGCGCTGCGGAGTGCTGGTTCCCATGCCAATGCCGTAAATACACTTCCAGCCGGTCGCCTCCAGGAAGCCCGCCAGGTTGCGCACCGACTCGGGGGTTACGGCATAGTACTGCGCCTTGGGCTGCCCCACCACCTCGCGCGTCTCCGGTCGCGGCGGATCCGGCGCATTGGCCGTTGCCTTCCAGGTGGCATATTCGCTGGTGTTGCCGCCCAGCCGCAGAACCCCGTGTGTAGAAATTCGTTTGAACGCCGCAATCAGCCCCGCGTTCTTCGCCGAAAAGAACTCAGGACTCGCGAGCTGTTGCACTTCGTACGAAAGCCCCACAAAACTGTCCGGAATCCGCGCCCCCGCCGCTTGCCGGGGGACCGTGAGCGTTACCCGTGCCGCGTCCTGTCCATACATCTTCATTCGCGCCGCGGCTGCTGACAGCGCAGCGGTGGCAATAAAGCGTCTCCGGCTCATTTTCTTCAAGGTGCTTTCCTCGCAAGCGACGAAAAAATTGGCTTCGTGCGGCCCTGCACAGTATAAGCCGCACATCTCACCGCGCACCGTGACGGAACTTCGGTCAAATCATTTCATTTGCCGAAACTCGAGACCGGGCGATAGTATTCCCGGAAAAGGTTTTCAGGAGAATTTCTCTATGCGTCTTCGGGCTTCCCTGTCGTTTGCCGCGCTCGCCCTGGCTTCTCTCGCCGCATCTTCTCAAACCGCTTCGGCGCCAAAAGTGGCAACTCAATCAGCCACAAAGCACGTCCAAAGATCTGCCCCACTGCAGGTGGCGCAGACGCCGCCCATGGGCTGGAATAGTTGGAACTACTTCCATGGCACCGTGACCGATCAGGACATACGCAATGCCGCCGATCAGCTCGTAGCTACGGGCATGAAGGATGCAGGCTACATCTACGTCAACATCGACGACACCTGGGAGGGCGACCGCGATGCCAATGGCGTGCTCCACTCCAATTCGAAGTTCCCCGACATGAAGGCGCTGGCTGACTACGTACACTCCAAGGGGCTCAAGCTCGGCATCTACTCCTCACCAGGCCCGCAGACCTGCGCTCGTTACGCCGGCTCGCTCGACCACGAGCAGCAGGATGCAGATCTCTACGCCGCCTGGGGCATCGATTACCTCAAATACGATCTCTGCAGTTTCCGGCCTGTTATGAAGCAGCAGGCGCCCAACGACGGAGCCGAGCAGATGCGCCTGATGCAGGCTGCCTACCTGAAGATGGATAAGGCGCTCAAGTCCACCGGCCGTCCCATCGTTTACTCACTTTGCCAATATGGCTGGGACGCGGTGTGGGAGTGGGGACCGAAGGTTGGCGCCAACGCCTGGCGCACCACCGGCGACATTCAGCCCACCTGGCAAAGCATCTACTCGCTGTTGAACGAGCAGGCAGGCCTGGCCAAATACGCAGGCCCCGGCCATTGGAACGATCCCGACATGCTGGAAGTGGGAAACGGCAAGTTGACCCCCGCCGAGAATCGCACTCACTTCTCCATGTGGGCCATGCTGGCCGCACCGCTGCTTGCTGGCAACGATCTGCCGAACATGACGCCGGAGGTCAAGGCTATTCTCACCAACCGCGACGTTATCGCCATCGACCAGGACAGGCTTGGCCATGAAGGCACGCGTGCCTATTCCGACGGCGAAGTTGACGTGTGGACTCGGCATCTCTCCGGCGGCGCCATGGCCATCGCCGTTATCAACGTCGGTGCCGACCGTTATTCCAGCCATCCCATCCATATCGACTTGGCCAGGCTCGGCCTGCATGGCGCGCAGCAGGGCAAAGATCTGTGGAGCGGCAAAGAGATCACGCTCACGCAAAACATGCCCATTGAGCTCGACGCCCACGATATTCTGCTGGTCCGCATCGCCAACCCGAAGTAGCTGAAATTTGCAGGCAGAAAAAAGGCCGGCGCATCGCGCCGGCCTCTTTTCTGCCTGCAAATCGGATTACACGAACCGGCCCTCGATGCGCGCGCGGAATTCCTCCATCTGTTGGCGGAACTCCTCCATCTGCCGCTGCATTTCCTGCATCTGCTGTGGATCTGCCTGGAACGCCTTCATGCTCTCCCGCAGCTTCTCGGCTTGCTGGCGAAGCTGCTCGGCGGCCTCCGGGCTCACCCCCAGGCGCATTCTTGCCATCTCATCCCGCAGCGCCTCCGCCTGCGCTCGCGCCGCCTGGGCCGCGGCTGCTGCCTGCGCGGAAATCTCCTCGGCAAGCTGCTGGTCGATTGCCGCGTTAAGGCCCGTACCCAACTCGGCCATCATTTCTTCGTCGCCCGGGCCAAGCAGATTTTCCTGCTCCAACGCGCCCTTCTGGTGCTTCGAATCCACTTGCAGTGTGAGCGTTTGCTGCTTTTTATCGCGCAGGATCGTCACCTGCACCGGCTTGCCCCGGTTCGCCACCAGTGAGCGATTCCAGTCCGCTGACGTGGCAATGAAATCGGAGCCGACCTTCAGGATCACATCGAATGCGCGCAGTCCCGATTTCTCGGCCTCACTCTTGCGCGCCACCTGCTTCACCATCAGTCCGCTCTCAACGCCCAGGTAAGCTGCCATCTGCGTGGTCAGCGGTTCCACCAGCGCGCCCACTTTCAGCGTGCTGCCAAACGACGGCAGGTGAAAGCCGCTGGGCATCGCGTCCCCGGAGAGAATGCCCATCTCCGGTACGCTGCCGCTGCTCGTGCCCAGCTTGTGCCATACGCTCTGCTCCATCGCTTTGCGGTCCACCAATACCACCGTAACGGCTTGCAGATTCCCCTCGCGGCTGATCTCGAGCGTCACCTTGCGGCCCGGAGGCAGATCCTTCAGCATGCGCCGAAGCTGGTCGGCGGTCTCGATGTTCTGCCCGTCCAGTTGCAACACCACATCGTTGATGCGCAATCCAATCTGACCGGCCGGCGCATCGTGATCGATGAGCGTAATTACCGCGCCGTGTGTGTCCTTGAGTTTGAGCGCCTGGACTTTCCCGGCGTCCACATCGGCGATATCGACGCCCAGATATCCCTGCGCGGCATTTGCCGATTGAGTATTGGAATCTTCAAAAAGGGGGGTGAGTTGCTGCGCCTGTGCGTGTGCCTGGGCCGGCGATGTTGATAGCGCCAATCCCAATCCCGCCAATGCAAATAGACCCGCAGATGCACTACCAGAAGGCCTCAAAAAATGCTTCATTGCATCCTCTCCATCTATCGTTCTTTCCGGCCCGCGCTCTGCTCGACGGCGTGGTGGCGGATAAGATCGTCAAACCATCCGCACTACTGAATCTCCGGTACCTGGCTCAGAATCTGCCGGGAAACGTACCGGATATGGGGATTCTCATCCGAAGTCGAAACCGTATTCAAAACCTGGCGCACGCTGGTGTCCGCCTCTACGGGCGCCAGCATGCTGATGCTGGTGCTGCGGATCTTCGGGTCGGTGTCGTTCATCAGCGCTTCCAGCACCGCGTCGCGCACGCGCACATCTTCAGCCACGTAGGGCTCCAGCCCGGCCAGTGCCTGCTCGCGCACCGCGGGGCTGGCATCGTAGCGCAGTGCCACAATCAGCGCATCGCGAATCCCCTCCGGCCGGCAACTGTGCCCGGCCAGGCACTCTGAGGCCAGCAGGCTCACAGCATCGCCGCGCACGCGTGCCGAGGTCGGGTTCTCCGTGCCGATCATCAGCAATTGCCGGATCGATGAATCATCGAGCGAGCCCACCACGTGGTGGGGGACAACTTCGTTATAGGCAACGTCGACCATCTCGCCGCCTCCCGGCCTGCGAACCACGCTCAAAACGTTGGCCACGTTTTTCAGATCGAGAGCCGCATCCGATTGGGTTGCGGTTTGCTGCGCGTTTTGCTGCGCATTTTGGCCGGCTGTCGCGGAAGCTATTGCTGCAGCTCCGTTGTGAGGGCTCGCCGAACGCTGCGCATACCGGTAGCCGGCAAATCCTCCCCCGCCTGCGCCCAGCGCCAGCACCAGCACGGCTGCCACCGGGGCAGACTGCAGTGTTGCCCATCCATTGCGGAGCCTCTGTCCAATGCGCTCGTACCAGCGCCGCGGCGGCAGCGCATCCAGCGCCTCATCCAGCCGCATCCGCGCTCGCGCCATCAGGTTCGCATCGGGTTCGTTTACCGGCAGTGCCGCGGCCAGCACCTGCAGCGCCAATACCTGCTCGCGCTCCTGCTGGCAATCGGCGCAACCGCCCAGGTGCCCCTCCAGCTCGTGTGCCTGCTCGTCCGGCAGTTCTCCATAAGCCGCCGTTACTATCCGCTCGTGTGCCACTTCGCAATTCATCACTACGTCCTTAAGCCTCGAAAAAAGCAACTAACAGCTAACGCCAACAGCTCATCTCCTAAGCGGATGAGCTTCTTGTTCCCGCAAAAACCAACTGGCAGCTGTTCGCTGTCAGCCGACAGCTACCGCAATTCCGCCAACTGCGCGCGCAGTTTTTTTGTCGCCCTGAAGAGCGTATTCTTGGCGGTTTCTTCCGTCGTGTTCAACATCTCTCCAATGGTGCGCAGGCGGAGCCCCTGGTAGTGTTTCAACTCAAAAACCATGCGTTCGCGAGGCGTCAGCTTGTCCAGCGCCTCCTGAATTCTTTGCCCCAGCACCTTGCGGTCCAGCTCCCGGCCCGGGTTTGAAAACGAGCGATTGTCGCTGACCGTGGCCAGCAGGTCGATCTCGTCGCCGCTGCGGTCCACTACCACGGCATGATCCTCGCGCCGCGTCTTGCGCCGCCGCAACTGGTCCAGGCAGAGATTGGTGACGATGCGGTAAATCCAGGTATAAAAGGAGCACTCGAAACGGAAATTGCCGATGTACCGGTAGGCCTTGAGAAATGCTTCCTGGTAGATGTCCTCGGCGTCGTGCTCGGAGCCGGTCAGGTGGAGGGCCAGGCGCAGCACCTGGTGCTCATACTGCCGCACCAGTGCGTCAAATGCGGCACGCGAGCCGGCCTGCGCCTCGCGGATGAGGTCCATCTCCCCGGCGCGAACCTGGAGTCGATCCTGTGTTTTGGCCTTCTCCCGGTTGGCCCCGCTGCTTGCCTTTGAAACAGCCATGCCTGGAGTGGATTGTACCCTCCGGCCACCCGGCCACGCGAAAGCTCGCGCCGCCACTCCGGGGCTTATGGGTAAAACCGCCGCATCTGCTGCCATACACGCTCCGCCTGAACTGCAGCTCTCAGTCCTGCACCTTCTGCCGCTAATAGACGCGGCGAAGCCGCATTCGTCATCCTTTACCGCCATTTGCCGCGAAATTAGCCCAGGCGACTGGCAACTGACAACTGCTAACCAGCTCTCCGATAGACTAGGAACCGATGACCGGAAATCTCTTCGACAACTCCACTCAGTCCGCCGGCTGGTTCACCGCCTATTGCGATGGTGGCTCGCGCGGCAATCCCGGGCCCTCCGGCTACGGCGCCGTGGTGCAGGGCCCCGATGGCCGCACCGCCGCCCAGCTCAGCAAATTTCTGGGTATTCAGACCAACAATTATGCCGAATATCAGGGCCTCCTGGCCGTCCTCGAATGGGCCCTCCAGAACGGCGCCAACCAGCTACGCGTGATCTCGGACTCCGAGCTGATGGTGAAGCAGATGAAGGGGCAGTACAAGGTCGCCAGCCCCACGCTGCGCCCGCTCTGGGAGGAAGCCCGGCGCAGGGCCGCCCGCCTGGGTGGCTTTGAGATGCGCCACACCCTCCGCGGCGGCAACAAGGACGCAGACCGCCTGGCGAATGAGGCGATGGACAGCGGGATGAAGAAGCCGGCGAGCCAGAAAGTCGGCCAGTCAGCCAGTCAGCAGGCCGGAACAACCGTTACCGCAAATGCCTATGCAAGGCCCCCGGCAGCTCAGCCCGCCCCCAGGCCTGAACGTCAGGTCCTGGAAGGATATGTAAAGGATGGTGTAGTCCATCTGCTCGGCGGCGAACTTCCCGATGGCATCTTCGTCAAGATCGTCCGCGAATAGGCTGGCGCGACTCGCTCCCTACAGAACAAGAGAACGCATGGCGAAATTCTAGTGCGCCATGCGTTCCCATGTTCCTAACCCCTGTTTTCTTGGTCCTTGTTCCCTCGCTCCCTGCCTCTACTTCCGCCCCAAATCATTCCTCCACATCCGCCCCTCTTTCTCCAGCAGATGATCGGCGCATTCCGGGCCCCAGGTTCCGGCAAAGTAGTTCGGAAACACCTCAGGCTTTTTGGCCGCCCACGCCTCCAGGATCGGCGTGTAGAGAGCCCACGTGGTCTCCACGCCATCGCGGTGCGAGAACAGCGTCTGGTCGCCCAGCATCGCGTCCAACAGCAGCCGCTCGTAGCCGTTGGCGCTCGATTTCCCGAAGGATGATTCGTAGTCGAAGTCCATGTTCACCGGGCACACCGTCATCTGCGGCGCGGTCGGCACTTTGGCGCCGAAACGCAGCGCGATGCCCTCGTCCGGCTGAATGCGCACCGTCAGCAGGTTGGGCTGAATCTCCTTGCACGGGCCGCTGCTCTCCTGCATGCGATTGAAGATGAGCAGCGGCGGCTGCTTGAACTGGATGCTGATCTCCGTGGCCCGCTTGCGCATGCGTTTGCCCGCGCGCAGATAAAACGGCACCCCCGCCCAGCGCCAGTTTTCAATCTCCAGCCGCAGCGCCGCATACGTCTCCGTGCCCGAGTTCGGATCGACGCGCTCTTCGTCGCGATATCCCAGCACATGCTGCCCGTTCACGAGCCCCGGCCCATACTGCCCACGCACCGCGTTCAGAATCGGGATCTGCGGAATCGCCTGCCACACCTTCAGCTTTTCGCGGCGCACGCTCTCCGCTTCAAAGCTCGAGGGCGGCTCCAAGGCCACCAGCGCCAGCAACTCCATCATGTGGTTCTGGACGACGTCACGAAGGGCTCCGGCCTTCTCGTAAAACGGCCCGCGCCCCTCCACACCCAGTGTCTCCGCCACCGTGATCTGCACGTGGTCGATAAAGTTGCGGTTCCACACCGGCTCGAAGATGCCATTGGCAAAGCGGAACACCAGCAGGTTCTGCACGGTCTCTTTGCCAAGGTAATGGTCGATGCGGAAAACCTGGCTCTCGTGGAAGACCGCGTTCACCTGGTGATTCAGCTCGCGCCCCGAGTCCAGATCGTGGCCGAAGGGCTTTTCAATCACGACAACCGTGCGGCCGTGTTCCGGCTGCGCCATGCCCTGCGCGCCCAGGTTCTCGATGATTTCCGTAAAATACTCCGGCGCGGTGGCCAGGTAGAACAAACGGTCGCCGCCAATGCCGCGTTCCTTGTCGATCCGCTCGAGCTCCGTCTTCAGCTTCGCGTAGTGCTCGGGATTGTTGAAGTCCAGCGGGAAATAGCTGATGTGGCTCACAAATTCTTCGAGCCTGGGATCCTGCGCATCGGCGCCGCCAAACTCAATGATGCCTTCCTTCATATCCTCGGCAAACTCATCGCCCAAGGGCCGCCGTGCCACGCCAACTATAGAGAATTCCTTGGGCAGCAGGTTGTTCTGGCGCAGATGAAACAGCGCCGGCAGCAGCTTGCGTTTGGTCAGGTCGCCGGAGGCCCCAAAGATCACCAGGATCCCCGGCTCGGGAATCCGCTCGTTGCCCTTGGAAACCTGCGAAAGATCTTCGGGCCGAACTCTCATCTGTACCGTTGCCATTGCTCCCCCTCGTGGTTCGTGGATCGTGATTCGCAAAACTGGTTAGCGCTCAGCGGTGGGCCCGTTCAAGATCCACGACTCGCGAACCACGATCCACGATTTTTCATCCTTCCTTTATCGCGTGTCCGCCAAATTCCTTGCGCATGATGGCCAGCATCCGGTCCGTGAAGTTATTTTCCTCGCGCGACCGGATTCTGCGAATCACGGATTCCGTAATCACTGGCGCCGACACATTCAGATCGAACGCCTCAAAGACCGTCCAGCGGCCCTCGCCAGAATCCGCCACGTAGGCCTGCATTCCATCCAGCGTGGGATTTCCCGCGAGCGCATCAGCGGTCAAATCGAGGAGCCAGCTCCGCACTACGCTGCCATAGCGCCACACGTTGGCAATCTGCGGCAGGTTCAGGTGAAACTCCTCTTTCTTCTCCATCACCGTAAAGCCTTCCGCGTAAGCCTGCATCAGGCCGTACTCGATGCCGTTGTGCACCATCTTTACATAATGTCCCGAGCCCGCTGGTCCCATGTGTCCCCAGCCCTTATCGGGAGCAGGCGCCAGCGTTTCGAAGATGGGGCGCAGAAAGTTCACCGGTTCGGCGTCGCCGCCCACCATCATGCTGTAGCCCTCTTTCAGGCCCCAGATGCCGCCCGACGTGCCCACGTCCACAAACTGAAATCCTTTGGCCGTAACCTCTTTGTGGCGGCGCATCGAGTCCTTGTAGTACGAATTGCCGCCGTCGATAAGGATGTCGCCCGGATTCAGCAGAGCTTCCAGCTTGGCAATGGTCTCGTCCACTGGCTTGCCCTGCGGCACCATAATCCAGATGGCCCTGCGGCCTTTTAAGTTCTGGACCAAATCTTCGAGGGACGAGACCCCCACGTTGCCCGTACCGGTGAGCCGCGCCACCGCCTCGGGATTGAAATCGAAGCCCACCACCTGATGGCCGCCCAGCCGGAGCCGTTCCGCCATATTGCCGCCCATTTTGCCCAGGCCAATCAGCCCAAGTTGCATGGTTCCTCCTTTTAAACGAATGAATTTCGCATGACCGACGTGAATTTGATGCAATTGACTCTGTGGAGGTTCCATACGAACAGGAAGTTACGTTCCGGTCTGACAGGGAAAGGGGAAGATTCAGGCGAAAATGTGGAAGTTCCACCAAAGACAGTTTGAAGCATTGAAGGAGAATGCTTGAACAGGCCAGCCGGAATTTTATCTACTTCTCGCCTTCGCCTTCGTCGGCATTCTCGCCCTCGACCGAAATTCGAAGCGAGCGCAGAAAATGCAGGTCGTTGGGCGTAAACTCGCCGGGCGCGCCGCTCTCGGCGCCTTCTTCGCGCGCCTCGGCCGCCGGCGTCACTTCGTTGAGCCCAATGGTGGCTTCCAGCATCAACAGCACGTCGAAGCCATGCTTGCGGATGTCCTGCACCACGCCGGCAATCTGCTCGCTCTCGATGACCGACTCGTGGATCGCCTCGCCCAATTGCTGAATCAATTCGCGCAGACGGGATGTCAATGTAACCTCCATGAGTGGCCGTCGCAAGCTCAGCGCGGCTGGCGATCCTACTACCATACTTCCGATGCCGGAAGCCCGCAATCGGAAGCTGCACCGAGGCGCCAAAAAGCGGATCGCTGTTACCATCATAAACGGAATGAAACCGCAGACCATTGGTCGCGCCCTGGGCATCGGAGTTCGCGTTGCGGGCCGCGTTGCCGGCCAGCGTCTCGCCGGCCCCTCCGCCGTTACGGGGCAAGCTGTTGCCACGAGGCAAGCTGTTGCCACGCGGCAAGCGCAGGCCGCAGCCGTTGGGCAGGCTGCCGGACGCGCCAGTCGCGGTGTCGCCCGCGGGGTCGGTGGCTTTCTCCGCCCGTTTGGCCGCGTAGGTGGCATTCTGTGGCTCGAGGTCACAGGCGTCTTCTTTCTGCTGCCCGTCCTCGTCTTCGCTCCCAGAATGTGGCAGACCCGCGCCAGCTGGGAACACGGCCCCGATCACCGTACCTTCGTTGCCTCTGCGATCGTAGTCGTGGTTTTCCTCTATCTCGGCATCACATCGTTCTGGCGGGCTCACCGCCGCTCCGCCGCTTCCTGAAAAGCCGCCAACTCGCTAATTTGCCACGTCCGCGCAGCGGACGCTAACTCGCTGCTTTTGTCCTTACCCTTGCAATTCTTCATTCACCCTATAGCCCTCCCGCTGGCTTCCGGGCGTAGCTCCGTCTATACTGTTCGCGAGGGAGTTCGGCTTCCTTCCGCTGCTCCCGTTGTGAGGTGTGTCTTCAGCAGGGACCTCGGTGCGCTCGCGCTCGATCCCCCGCCCTCGCCGATTACGCGGTGGCGAGCTGTAGCCCGCGTGCTTCGAAGTCCATTGGACGCTGCAAGTTGCGCCCTGCTTCCCGCCTCCTGCGCCCTCTGCGGCTCCCCCTTGCCGCGGCTCTCTTCTGTGCCAATCTGCGATTCCTGCTGGGCTGAGTTTCCTGCCCTCGACGGTCCCGCATGCGCCCTCTGCGGTGACAGCCTGGACTCGCCGGCTGCTGTTTCCGGCTCAGCTCTTTGCCGCGCCTGCCGTCTGGCTCCGCCAAATTTCGTTCGCGCAGTTTCCCGCGGTCTTTACGAGGGCCGCATGAAAGAAGCCATTCACGCCCTCAAATACGATTCGCTGCACGCGGCCGCGCGCCCGCTGGGCAGGATGCTCGCCGCAGCCATCGCCCAGCTCGCAGCCGAGGCGCCTGCCGAAATGCTCGTCGTTCCCATTCCGCTGCACCGCTCCAAATACGCGCAGCGCGGATTCAACCAGGCTCGCTCGCTGGCTCGCGAGGCGCTCGCCGTGCTGCACAGGACGCATCCGCAATGGAGGCTGACACTCGCGTCCAGCACGCTCATGCGCTTGCGCGCCACGGAGAGCCAGGCCGGCCTTACGACGCGTCAGCGCCGCCTCAATGTGCGCGGCGCATTTTCCGTCTCCGATTCCGCAGCCGTCACCATGAAGCACGTCTTGCTCATCGACGACATTCTGACCACCGGCGCAACCGCCCGGGCTGCGGCGCGCGCTCTCGCCCAAGCCGGAGCCGCTTCGGTCTGGGTAGCCACCCTGGCCCGTGCCCGCCGCGCCGCTGCCTTTTTCGTGCCAGACAACCAGGACGAGGACATACCGCAAGCCGCCAATCTTACTCCGACCGTAATTTCACCTGCAGGCCAGCCACCGTTTTGATGGGAGACAGTGCGATGTCATTGGGAAAAGCCATGATTCATGCACGCAAACAGAAGGCGATTGCCCGCGCCGCGGCCCTGGCGGCCGATCACGCGGGCGGACACATGGCGGCGCACGCCGCTCCTTCCGTGCACATCCTGCAGATGCCGGTGCTGGTGCTCAATGCCTCCTACGAGCCCATCAACATCTGTGGCGCCCGGCGCGCCCTGGTGCTGGTGCTCAAAGGCATCGCGCGTACTGAGGAGGAGCACGGCCTCACGCTGCACGCGCAGCGCACGCTCATCGCCATGCCCTCGGTCATTCGCCTGCTCGAATACCGCCGCATTCCCCACCAGACCCGCGCCCTCTCGCGCAAGAATATTCTGCTGCGCGATCGCAACACCTGTCAGTACTGTGGTGAAGTAATGGCGCCCAGCGAGCTGACGCTCGATCACGTTATTCCGCGCTCGCGCGGGGGCAGCAGCACCTGGGAAAACCTTGTCGCCTGTTGCCATCCCTGCAATCGCTACAAGGGCAACCGCATGTTGAGCGAAATCGACGATATGGTGCTGCTCCGCGAGCCGCGCCCCTTCTCGCTCCACACCAGCCGCCAGATCATGCGCATGTTAGGCCGCGGCGACGATCGCTGGCGCAAATATCTTTTCTATTAGGGACAAGGGGCAGGGAACAAGCAATCAGCCCGGGTGCCCCATGTCTCGCTTTTGAGACATGGGAGACCAAAGCCGTTAACTCGCCTCGATCCAACTGAGAACTGCGAACTGAGAACTGACAACTGTCTTCACCGCAACTCCTCCGCGCAATCTCCGTCTACACCAATACCGACCGAGAGCACGATCAAGGTCAAAGGAGATTTCGCAGTATGTATTTCCCCCTCAAAGCAACAATCGTTCTGGGCGCGCTTCTTTCCGCGGGCATGTTGATGGCGCAGCAAAGCGATCCCAATCAAGCCCCCGCACCCAGCGAACAATCAGCACCCGCGCAAGCCGCGCCCGATCAGTCCGCGCCGGCGCAGCCCATGCGCCACGCGCCCAACGCCAACAAGCAGGCTCATCATCTGGCCAAAACTCTCGGCCTCAGTCACAGTCAGGTGGCGCAGATCAAGCCCATCCTCGCCGACCGCATCCAGCAGATGCAGAGCCTGCGCGCCGACCCATCGCTTAGTCCCCAGGACCGCCGCCAAAAGACGCGCGAGATCATGCACGACAGCCGGTCCAAGATTGAAGCCGTTCTGAACGACTCGCAAAGGCAGCAGTTCGAGCAAATGCTCGCTCAGCGCCGTAACCGCCGCAATGGCGCCCCTGCCGAGGCTCCGCAGGGCTAACTGCTCACCATGATCGGGCGATCGCCGCCTCGTCGATCGCCCTCCTCCGCACCGGCCGCCTGCTACCATCGCCCTTCTCTTCGCGTCCAACTTTTTGATTGCCCTTCAAACGCCGCGTCGGCGCCAGTTCCAGCAGGTGCGGCAAAATGAAAATCGTTACAGCAGATGCGCTCTTCACTGCAGGCGTTTCCCGGCTGCGTGATTGCGCGGCTCCACTCAGCCTCCCTTCAGCGATGATGAAGATATTTCGCAGCGTTCACCGTTGTGCGTCTCGTCAGCCAACCGACGCGCGGCCAAACGGCTCCGTAAAGCGGATGATTGGCGCGATGAAGAATTGGCTCCGTTCGCATCAAATCGGGTCAACGCTCGCCATCTGGCTTGTCTCCGTCGCCTCCGGTGTATGCGTGCTCGGCATCGCCATCTTCCTGCAATGGCTTGTCTATAACGACTGGATGCACCTCCACGCCCCGCAGCGCTGGGTGGGCAGTCTGCTCGCTTCCGGGCTAGCTGCCTTCGCCGTCCTGCGCTGGCAGTTCGCCCTTCGCCGCCGTCGGTTGGAAATGCTGCACCGTTTCGAAACCATCCGTTGGATGAACGATCGCATCCGCAACGCTCTGCAAACCATAGAACTGCTCGCCTTTGCCCATTCCCAGGCAACCGAGGCGGTCAGCGCGGCCGTCGACGCCATCGAGGATGTTCTTCACGAGGTGCTCGCGGAAACGCAGCCCAATCCATCTCGAACTCCCTCCCCGACCCGCAACGGCAAAACCGTCGAACTCGAGCAGTAACTTCCGCGTCTGCTTACCCCAACCTTGTGCATCCTCGCCCCCCGGCCGACATCTGAGAAAATATGACTGTGGAGCAAGGGAAGCTTTCTGGCTTTGGACGGGCACTTGTTTTTCTGGCTTGCGCTGGCGCCTGTGCGCTCGCTGCGCACGCACAGAACCCCTCGTCCGCCAACGATCCCTTTTATGGCAGCGTAACCACCCAGCCGCTTACTGACCAGACCCTCCAACTCTCCCTCGACGACGCCATCCGCCGCGGACTCGAGAGCAATCTCGGGTTGCGCGAGATCGAGAGCCAGGAAAAATCAATTCAGGGCGAGCGGAACGAGGCGCTGCAGGAATTTCTACCCACCATCACTCTCACCGGCGACACCGGCTTTTATCAACACGACCTGGCCGCGCTGGGTTTCAGCCCGTCGCTGCTGAGTAAGTTCGCATACTTGTTTCCCGGCGGCGTGATCCCGGCAAACTTCTCGTTCATCACGCACGACACGCTCACAGAGGGCATGGTTCACTTCAGCCAGACGCTCTTCTCGGGCTCCGTCATCGCCGGCTGGAGAGCGGCCGGCGCCGCGCAACGTTCAGCCCATTACGCAAAAATGTCAGCGCGCGGCCAGACCATCCAGAACGTGGCCACCATCTATCTGCGCGCCATCGCTGATTCAAGTGACGTGGACAACGCCCGCGCCAACGTGGATCAGGCGCAGTTGCTCTTCAACGATGCGCACCAGGAGCACTTGGCCGGCACGGTTGCGAATCTTGAAGAGCTGCGCGCCAAAGTCGAGCTCCAGGCACAGCAGCAGGCGCTCATCTCCGCGCAGAATGCGCTCGACAAGGACCTGATTCTGCTCAAGCGCGAAATCGGCGTCGATCCCGGGCAGAACATCGTGCTGACCGATCCCGCGCCATACAGTGATCTGGCTGACCAAACGCTTCCCGAACTGATAGCCCTTGCCTGGCGCAGCCGCCAGGATTATCACAACCTGCAGAACCAGGTCGTCGGCTTCAAGGCGATTCACGCCGCATATCGCAGCCAGCGCTGGCCCACGCTCAGCGTCAATGGCTACTACGGCACGCAGACCGTCACCGGCGTCGGCACCCACGGCGTCATGCTGGCGCAAGGCTCGCTCAACATTCCCATCTTTCGCGAGGCCGGATTGCGCGGTGGCGAAGATGCGTCCGAGGCGCAACTGGATGCGTCCCACGCCGATCTCGACAGCTTGCGCCAGCGGATCGAAGAACAGTTGCGCGCAGCGCTGCTGGATGTTTCAACCAACAAGCAACTCATCGACGTAGGACGTTCGAATGTCGATCTGGCTACGCGCGAACTGAGCGACGAAACCGATCGTGTGCGCGCCGGCGTGGATACCAACCTTCCTCTCGTCACTGCCCAGGCCTCGCTCACCCAGGCGCAAAAAAGTCTGGTCGAGAGCATCTATCAGTACAACGTATCGAAACTTGAGCTGGCCCGCGCCGCCGGCGTGCTGGAGCAGCAATACCGCGCCTATCTGGGCCGCTAGCTCGTACCAGACTAGTCTGGGAAAGCACCAAACTACACAGTCACAGCACTCGGTCTTTGACCGCTTAATTTTGTACCAATTCCGTGCCCCATCCTTTCGCCTTTTCTCTGGCGAAAGGGTGGGAAACCACGGAAGCCAAAAGTACGATTTCATGCGGTCGGGGACCTAGGGCAACAGTCGAACCGGCTTGTCATCCTGAGCGAAGCGAAGGATCTGCGGTTGTCTTTCGCCGCCGCAGCCCGAAGACTTGTTACCCCGCCCGTGTATGATGCGTGGCATGAGATGGTCCACGCTTCTGCTGGCCGTTTTCGTCACACTCGCCGTTGCTGGTGCGCAACAGCCGTCCATCGCGCCGCAATCCGGCCCCAAAACAATTCACGTTGACGAGAATTGTCGCATTCTTCCAACCGCCGGCGACGAACCCCTCAGGAAAAAGGAACATCCCTACAGAGATTCCGCAATCTGTAATATCGAAAGCCCGAACGACTCGACCCATTGGGAAGAGAGAATTGCCGGCAACCAGCTATTCCGCACCTTCGTCCGCGTGAAAGAACAAGAATTCGCCTTGCGCGACATCGCTGACGAGCCGGTGATGTTTGTCGTGTCGCAAAATATCCCGCAGGATTGGGCTATTGATTCCGACCCCCAGCCGGTAGACATCGAGGGCCAGACCGCCCATTTCCACGTCTATGTGAAGCCCGGCCAGACAATTCGCTTGCACGTCGGCCTGCGTCGCGATTGGCCGCAAAAGCCAAAGCCGATCTGAGCCGCAACGAATCAATGCGCGGTGGCATGTGTCAGCGCATCCCCATGCGGCTCACTGTTGAGAACCACAACCCGCACCATGCCGCCAATGCCACTCGCCGGCGGATCGATCTCCGCCATCCGGCTCGCCGCCTTGACGACATCCTCAGCGGCCGCTACCGCTTCCATCGCCGTCACAGCGCCAATCGCCTCATGCACGCGAAGGAAATTCTGCGTAGCCGGAGCGAGGAATCGCTGTCCCGGCCCGTCGTATACCGAATGGTTCACATACCCGGCCTCACCATAGATCCACACGCCGCGCAAACTTTTCGGCCCCACCGTCGTCACGCTTATGCGCACAGCCTCCACGCGCTGGCCGCCCGCATCGTTGCCCGGATCGAGGCGCACCACGAAATTACGCAGCGTGGAAACGTGCCGCACCGGATCGTAGCTGACCACGACAACCGAAACAATCTCGCGGCCCGCGTAGCCGCCGAGCGCGCGGGGATAGGTGCGCCCGAAGTGCTGCAGGTCGCGCACACACTCCGCGGCCAGGCCAGCGGTCGAGATTCGCGCCGCATCGTCCTCGCTGCGGTCGAGATAGGCCTTCACCACAGCGCCCATATCCAGCAGTCGCGGCGCAGTGGCCAGGTAGCGGCAGGGATTCTCTCCAACTGGCGGAGGCGCAACAAAGATGGAATCGCCGGTAACGAAAGCCACCGTGCGCAGCGGTCGCGCCGGCTCGATGATCTTGAAAGCCCCATCGCAGGACGCGCCCATGAAAGTAAAGCGGCTGTCAGCCGCAATCGCCAGCCCATCCCGCGCAGGAACAACCGCGACCAGCGTCGCGTGGGCGGAGACCGAGAGCAAGAGAGCCGCTAATCCAATTGCAATGCGGCTCGGCCTGTTTGGGAAGTAGCGCACGGGCGTGCTCTACGCCAGCTCCACTTCGATCTTTTTCGCGTCGCCATCAAGCTTCGTGATCTTGAAGCTGCGCACCTGGCCTTCGCCCAGCGCTTCGGGCTCGTTGCTGGCTGTCGAAGCCGCGCCTTTCCAGCGCGCCTGCAGCATCGAGGTGAGGCTGGAGAGATCGGCCTTGGCGGCCGGCTGTGCTTCTGGCGAAGCAGCCTTCGCCGAAGGCGTTCCGCCCGTGCGGCAAGCACCGCGAATGCCTTCGCCCAGTTCCACAATTGCGCCTGAACCCGTCACTTCCACCACGCGCCCCGAAACCGTATCGCCTACCTTGTGTTCGGCGATGAAATCGTCGAGGCTAGTCGGCAGTGCCTGCTTGATGGAGAGCTTCATCTGGCGCTTCTCGGGGTCGATGCCAAGCACCGTCGCCTTCACGCGCTGACCTGCGCGCAGCACGTCGCCGGGATGATTCAGCCGCCGGTCGGCGACAATCTCGCTGATATGCACCAGGCCCTCGACGCCCTCGGCAATTTCAACAAACGCGCCAAAGTTCATCAGCTTGGTCACCGGCCCTTCCACCTGCGAGCCCTCCGGGAACCTGCGCTGCGCGTCGAGCCACGGATCGGCAAGCGCCTGCTTGAGGCCGAGTGCGATGCGCCCCGGCTCCGAGCCAGTGGGCGGCTTGACGGAAAGGATCACCGCATCCACGCGATCGCCCTGCTTGAGCAGGTCCGAAGGATGCCGCACCTTCTTGGCCCACGACATCTCCGAAATATGAATCATGCCTTCAATGCCCGACTCGAGTTCCACAAACGCGCCGAAGTCGGTGAGCCGTGTAACCGTGCCTGCAATGCGCTGGCCAGGCACGTAACGCTCCGCCGCAGTCTCCCACGGCGCGGGCTGCAGTTGCTTGAGCCCCAGTGAAATCTTCCCGCTTTGCGGATCGATCTTCAATATCCGGACTTGCACTTCCTGGCCGACCGAGAGCACGTCTTCCGGCTTGTTCACGCGGCTATACGAGATATCGCTCACATGCAGCAGCCCATCCATCCCACCGAATCCGGGGCCGCCGATATTCACGAATGCGCCATAGGGCATGAGCGTACGCACGGTGCCCGCCACGGTATCGCCCTCGCGCAGCGCGGCACGGCGATTTTCCAACTCCCCGCGCGCCTGTTCTTCCAGCACCACGCGGCGATCGACCACAACATTCTCATCGGCCACGTCGAGCTTGGTAATGCGGCACTGAATCTGCTGACCCACCAGCGCCTCGAGTTCGGCCGCATCGCGCGTGCCGCTGCGGGAGGCAGGCATAAACGCGCGTACACCCACATCCACGCTGAGCCCGCCTTTTACGACCTGGGTCACGGTGCCGGCCACGGCCAGCTTGTCCGCAAACGCCGTTTCCAGCGCCGACCAATCGCGCGGCTGTGCTACCTTGAAGCGCGACAGCTCGTAGTACCCCTCCTCATTGCGCCCGGTGATGGACACCGGAAAGCGGTCACCCGCTTTTACTCCCTCAGCATTGTTTGGGAAGGAAGACAGCGGCAGCACGCCTTCCATCTTGTAGCCCACGTCGAGAAAAACCTGCTCGGCCGAAAGCGAAACCACAGTGCCCTCAAGCTGCTTCGACCCACTCTGCGGCGAAGTCGTCCGATGCGTGTGCGTGCTTTCAAAATCGCGCAATAGGTCAGCGAAGGATTCGGATGGCTCTTCGGCGGCCGGTTCCGCAATCGGTTCCGGCGCTGGCTCGATGGCAAGCGCTGTCGTCGGCTCCGGGGCAGACGTGGGGCCTTCCTCGGCGCGCGGCGCCTCGGACTCGGCTGCGGGCTTCTGCGCTTCGTTCAGTTCAGTCGTCGGTTTGCTCGCAACTTCTGCGGTGGGCGGGATTTCGGGGTTGGTCTCTTCTGTCATGGCGATACTCGGCGTAAGACCATTCTCCCATGGCGAACGCAACCGGGGGAGCGCGGGTCCCCTACGGAGCATAATTACCACCAGCAATCCCAAATCGGCCGAATTCCGCCAGCCTCCGGGGCTTCCCCAATCACACGCTGTCGTCCTGTGCCGCGAAGCGACGCAGGATCTGCGGTTGCCCTTGGGATGCGGCCACGAAAACCGCTGACGCCGCTAACTTCGATGGTTCTAAACCTTCTGCGAGCGCTGCACGGTGCGCACGCCCGCCACCCGGCGCAGGCCCAGAACCAGGCGGTTCAAATGGCGCAGGTCCTCGGCTTCCACTAAGAATTCGATGGTTGCCTCGCCGCTGTCGTCGTGGTGCATCTCCACGCCGCGAATGTTCGTGTTCTCGTCGGAGATCACCGCGGTCAGCTCCTTCAACATGCCGGTGCGATCGTCGCAGAAGACAGTGATCTTCACCGGATAACGCTGTTTCCGGCCGGCAACGTCATCGCCCGCGCGCGACCAATCCACGGCAATGCGGCGGTCGGATTCATACAGCAGGTTCTGCACATTTGGGCAACTGCGCGCATGCACGGCCACACCCTTGCCGCGCGTTACGTAGCCCACAATCTCCTCGCCGCGAATCGGGTTACAACATCGCGCCCGGTAAACGAGCAGATCGTTCTGGCCCTCCACTTCGAGCGAGTCCGATCCCCGCAGGTGCAGCTTGCGCACCGCGTCGGACATTCCTGCTTCGCCGCCGCCCGGCTTCGTCTCCGGTCCGGTCTCCGGTTCCGGCTGGTTCGAGTAGCCCGGCGCCAGCTTGTTCAGAATCTGATGCGCGGTGTGTTTACCCTGGCCCAGCGTCGCCAGCAGGTCGGCGGCCGTGGCCACGCCATACTCCCCGGCAATGCGGCCCAGGTCCTGGTCCCCCACCTGCGCCATGGGCACCTTGTACTTGCGCGCCTCGCGCTCCAGCAGCTTGCGGCCGATATCTACCGCGCGCAGCCGCTGATCTTCATTCAGCCAATGCTTGATCTTGTTGCGGGCGCGCGGACTCTTAACAAAGGTGAGCCAGTCGCGGCTGGGCTTGTGGTCTTTCTGCGTAACGATCTCCACAATGTCGCCGGTGCGCAGCTTCGTCCGCAGCGGCACCATGCGTCCGTTCACCTTCGCGCCCACGCAGGTGTGGCCCACGTCCGTGTGAATCGTGTAGGCAAAATCCACCGGCGTGGCTCCCGCCGGAACCACCACCACCTTCCCCTTCGGCGTGAAGGTGTAAACCTCGTCGGGATAGAGGTCCATCTTCAGGCTGCTGAGGAATTCGTTGGGGTCCGTCATCTCCTTCTGCCACTCAACGAGCTGCCGGATCCAGTTCAGCCGCTCTTCGTCGCGCGCCGTTACCGCTGCTTCGCCGGCTTTGTACTTCCAGTGCGCCGCAATGCCTTCCTCGGCAATGCGGTGCATCTCCTCGGTGCGAATCTGCACCTCGAACTGGTGTCCGCTCGGACTCATCACCGTGGTGTGCAGCGACTGGTAACGGTTGGCGCGGGGCATGGCGATAAAGTCCTTGATGCGCCCCGGCACCGGCCGCCACAGCGTGTGAATCAGCCCGAACACCGCGTAGCAGGAGGCCACGTCCTGCGTAATCACGCGCACCGCCAGCAGATCGTATACCTGGTCGAATGTAATCTTGGCGCGCTCGATCTTTTGAAAAATCGAGTAGAGCCGCTTGATGCGCCACTCAACCCGCGCTTCGACGCCGTTCTCGCGCAGCTGCTCGTTCAATGTGTCTTCCACGCCGCGCAGGAACTGCTCGCCTTCGCTGCGCCGCGCTTCCACCGCTGCCGCCACGCGCTCGTAGCTCACCGGATCGGTGTAGCGGAAGGCCAGGTCCTCGAGCTCGCCGCGCACTTTGCCCATGCCCAGCCGGTGCGCCAGCGGCGCATAGATATCCAGCGTCTCCCGCGCAATCGACTCCTGCCGCTCCGGCTTCAGGTGTTCCAGGGTCCGCATGTTGTGCAGCCGGTCCGCGAGCTTGATGAGCACCACGCGTACATCGCTCACCATGGCCAGCAGCATCTTGCGCACGTTTTCGGCCTGGCGGTCTTCGCGGTTGGCAAATTGAATTTTGTCGATCTTGGTCACGCCCTCGACGATGTGCGCCACCTGGTCGCCGAAGGCAGCTTCAATCTCCTCGCTCGTGGCCGGCGTGTCTTCCACGGCGTCGTGCAGCAGCGCGGCCGCAATCGCCGTCGAATCCAGCTTCATCTCGGCCAGCACCTCCGCCACTTCGAGCGGGTGAATGATGTACGGCTCGCCGGAGGCCCGCAACTGGCCCTCATGGTGCTGGACGCAAAACTCCCAGGCCTTGCGGACCAGGGAAACATCTTCACTGGGCCGGTTGGCTTGAACATGGCGCAAAAGCGCCTCAAAACGCTGAGAGATAGCGACTTGATTCGGGTGGGCGACTAAGCGCTCGCCTGCCTTTGCGTCCACAGGCTGCGCGGAGGTGGGCGTTTCCTGTGCGGCAGAGGAGATAACACCAGGATCCTCTGCCGGTATAGGCTGCCGGACAGTCACCATACTTCATTATAGGACGGTTAAATTTATTCGGCATCCTGCCCGGCCCCGGCTTTAGCCGTGTGGCGGCGAGTGGGGTGGTCTTCCCGTTCTCGCCACCAGAACTGCGGCGCCACGGCATAGTTCAACTGCACCAGCACGATAGCCCCGATGCTTACCCACGTGTTGATTGCGCACAGCGCCGCGCCCACCGCGTACAACGATTGCGCAATCACAATCCGCTTGCAGATGCTTCCGCGAACGCTCTCCGCAGTGTCCGCCTTTATCAAGCCGGCCCGCTGCGCGTATTTCCAGCTCACATACAGCATGAGTCCGGCCGAAAACAGGTTGAGCCAATACACGCCCAGCGCCACGCGGGAGTGGATGAATTCGGCCAGCAACCGCGTAGAGAGCGGCAAAAAGGTGATAGTGAAGAGAAATCCCAAGTGGATCCAGGTGAGGTCGCGCGTGCCTTGGGCAATGTGATTGAGCTGCGTCTGCTGCCCGGCCCACAGAATGCCCAGGGTAAGAAAACTCATCCCGTACGACACCCACTGCGGACCCAGTGCGCCCAGCGCCACCAGCAACGCGCGCTCAGAGTGCACCTGCGTCGCCGAAGGAATATGCACATCGAGCACCAGCAGCGTCATGGCGACCGCAAAAATGCCGTCGCTCAGTGCCGCCAGCCGCTCAAGATTCCGTCCCTGAATGCGGTTGTAGAGAGTCGCCATCCGCGCTCGTCCTTTCGCTGCGCTACATCCGGCGTTGCGGAGCCCGGCGCGTCAGGTGCCAGATCGCCATCCCCACAGCCAAAGCAGCCAAAGTGAACGCCAGCAATGCCCCATGTCCGCGATGGATATGGAATCCCTTCCAGACGGCCACAGCCGCAGCCAGTAGCATCATGATCCCTCGTGCGTTGTTCACCTGTGTATCCCTTCCGTCTCATCCATCCTAACGATTCCCGCCCGGCCAATGAAACACCGTGGCACTGGAAGAGTACGGGCTTCACCGGTTGCGGAAAAACTCCCCGTGTGGGGCTTTGTAACAAGGGCACGACTTTAGTCGGGCCGAAAAAGGCAGCAAAAACAATGAGGGCTTTAGCCCCTGCGGGAATCACGAATCCGGCTCAGACCCGCACTGGTTTAGATACAAGTTAAGATACAAGCTGGAGAGGTTTCCCGTGACCACCCCCAGCCAGCCCGTTATCGCCCAGCCCGCCGCCGCGCCGCTCAAAAAGACCGCCCTCAATGCCACCCATCGCGCCCTCAAGGCCAAAATGGTCGACTTCGGCGGGTGGGATATGCCGGTCGAATATCCATGCCCAGGCGGCGGCCTCATCGCCGAGCACCTGGCCGTGCGCACCGGCGTGGGTCTCTTCGACGTCTCGCACATGGGCGAAATTCAGTTCCGCGGCCCCGGCGCGCTGGCTGCCGTCCAGCACATCACCATGAACGACGCGTCCAAGCTGCAGGACGGCCAGGCCCACTATTCCGCGCTGCTCACTCCGCAGGGCACCTTCGTCGACGACATCCTCGTCCATCGTCTCGGCCCCAACGACTACCTGCTGGTGGTCAACGCTGCCACCAAGGACACGGATTTCGCCTGGATGCGCAAGCAGGTAGGCGCGTGGCCCGGCATTCACCTCAGCGACTATTCCAGCTACTACTCGCAGCTCGCCCTGCAAGGCCCGCGCGCTCTCGATACGCTCAAGAAGCTCACCAAAGTCGATCTGGCTGCGATCAAGAACTACTGGTTCACCTGGGGCACGGTGGCCGGCATTCCCAATGTGCTCATTGCCCGCACCGGCTACTCCGGCGAAGATGGCTTCGAAGTCTACATCCCTGCCGACGAGCCCACCACCGTCAAAATGTGGAATGCGCTGCTCGAAGCCGGCGCCGAGTTCGGCATCCGTCCCTGCGGCCTGGGCGCGCGCAACACCCTGCGCCTTGAAGCCGGCATGAGCCTCTACGGCCACGAAATCTCCGAAGAGATCAACGTGCTCGAAGCCGGCCTGAACCGCTGGCTCAAGCTCGACAAGGGTTCTTTTATTGGACGGGACGCTTTGTTGGCCGTACAAGCCGAAGGCGGCCCAAGCGCAAGATCGTCGGCCTGGAGATGATGGAGCGCGGCATCGCCCGCGACACCTACCCGGTGCTTTCGCTCTCTGGAGAAGAGATTGGGCGGGTCACATCCGGCTCCCCCGCGCCATTCCTCAAGACCAACATCGCCATGGCGCTGGTCCCGGCGGAAATCGCCGCATCGGGTGCCGATGTGCTGGTCGACGTGCGCGGGAATCAGGTCCGGGCGAAGCAGGTGCCTCTACCCTTCTACAAGCGGCCGAAGAAGTAGCGACACGCTTTCATCCACCATGCTGTCATCCTGAGCGAACGGGGCTCCGAACGTTTTTCAGTTCGGGGGTGGTGAGAGAAGGATCCGCAGTTGCTGTTCCGCTTCGGTCTGCTCCAAACTTCCGTTTAGGCGGTGATACACCCAGATCGTCATTGAGTAGATCAACGGAATAACAGCAAATAGAGACCGTACAACAAGGGGAACATTCCAAGACTGACGCCGTATTTTCGCATTGTCGGAGTTGCTTTATACGTCTCTTTTTCGTCGGGCCTGACTGCTAAATCTCCCTCGAACGACATGCGGCTGGCAAAGCACGAATAGAGAACCACCCCTACGCCCAAGAGGAGGTAAAAGAGGGCCGTCAAATGTCCGAGAACAAAATCAATTGATGCGTCCATTGCGGGATTCCGTCACAGCTTGTGATCGAGCAAATTCAGTGGATTTATCGCCATCAATCGAGTGTAAATGTCTCAGATGAAGTTCGATCCGACCCGTTTCTGGCCGTGTTGTCGCCAATTGGGAAGTTTCGCGGCCTCCAATGCTCAAAATCCTGTGCTGTTTTTTTGCTGCCCGCTTGCACTCCTCGCATCCCGATTGAGTAGCCTCAGAACTTCACCGAAGCCGCCCGCGGCGAAATCCCGCTCAGCTCCGCGGCCCGCGCCTCCGCATACGCCGCCGCCCCAATCAGCGCCGTGCGGCTCTCCAGGATCACGCGTACCGGCATGTGCACCAGCAGCTGGCTCAGCCGGCCCTTGTCGGCGAAGGCCTTCATGAACGTGCCGTCCTTCAGCTTTTCCAGAATTCGCGGCGCAATGCCCCCGCCCACGTACAGCCCGCCAACGGAGAGAATCTTCAGCGCCATGTTGCCGGCCTCGGCGCCGTAAGCGGAGACGAACATGTCCGTCGTCTTCTCGCAGATTTCGCTCTTCGCCGCCATCGCCAACTCGGTGATCACCGCGTTGCGATCTTCCACGGCCATGCGCGCCGCCAGCCACGCCGGCTCTTCCACACCGCGCACCTCGCGCAGAAACTCATAAACGTTGGTCAGGCCCTGGCCGCTCACCACCCGCTCAAAGCTGATGCGCCCGTTGTACTTCTGGCGCAAAAAGCGCAGCAGGTCGATCTCGTCCTCATTGCGCGGAGCAAAGTCGCAGTGGCCGCCTTCGGAGGGGTAGGGAGTATGCGTGCGTCCGTTCCACACCATGAAGCTCTGGCCCAGCCCGGTGCCCGCGGAGATCAGCGCGCGATTGCCCATCTGGCTCGCATCGCCCTCGCTCAGGGTGTAAATCTGCTTGGCGTCGAGCTCCGCAATACCGTAGCCGTTGGCCTCGAGATCGTTGATGAGAAAGACGTAATCGATTTCGAGATGCGTTGACAGCTCGCGGCTGTCCAGCGTCCACGGCAGGTTGGTTAGGCGCAGGCGGCCTTCGCGCACCGGCCCCGGCACGCCGAAGCAGGCCGCGCTCGCCTTGTCCGCGGCCATGAACTCACGCACGATCTCTTCCAGACCGCCGTATTCGCGCGCCGGGTACTGCTTATCGCGCGTGTGCGTCAGCTTGCCTTCAACAAATTCAAAAAGCGCCAGATGAACCTTGGTGCCGCCCACATCGCCGGCCAGAATCATTCAAATCCTCTCAGTGCAGGGACAGAGGGACAAGGGACAAAGGGACAAGAAAGCAGGCGACAGGACCTGGGGTCACAGTGCGCCCGCCGGGCTTTGATTCTTGTTTCCTTGTCCCTTGTCCCTCGTTCCCTGTTTATCCCAGTTCTCCGCGGCCGTCCGCGTTCGGCGGAGGCAGTTGCGCAGCCGCGGCCTTGTCCAGAAGCAAAGTAAGTATACCGCCCGCCGGACGAATCAACTGGCTGGGCAATTCCTCCGGATTGCGCGGCCCCAGGAACACGTCTTTCAGCACCTGTGCCTTTTCCGCGCCGCCCGCCAGGAAGAAAACATCCGCGCCCTGGTTGATCACCGGCGCGGTGAGCGTGAGTCTCCAGGGCTGCGCCGCGTCGGTCAGGTTGGCCACCGCCAGCCGCCCAAATTCATGCAGCGCCGGGGTGTGCGGGAACAGTGACGCGGTGTGCGCATTGGTTCCCAGGCCGAGCTGGATCAGATCGAAGCGCGGCGTTTCGGCGCCCTCCAGCCGGAAGCTGTTGCGCAACTCCGACTCGTAGCGCGCGGCGCCCTCTTCGGGCTGCAATTCGCCTTCCATGCGATGGATCTGCGCGGGCTTGAGCGGCACGTGGTCCAGCATCGCCTCGCGCGCCATGCGGTAGTTGCTGTTGGGGTCGGTGGGCGGCACGCAGCGCTCGTCCACCCAGTAGATTTCAAGCTTGTCCCACGGCATCCGCGCGCGCCAGGGCTGCGTGGGGTCGGCCAGCGACTCAAAAACCGGCTTAGGCGCTCCGCCCCCGCTGATTGCGATCCGAGCCCGCCCGCGAGCCTTTACCGCCGCTTCAATCCCTTCCACAAAATACCGGGCGCAGCGTTGCGTCAGCGCCGCAGCGTCGGGCTCAACCTCGTAAATGACCTTAAGATTCTGAGGCATGGGGAAAATCCCTCCGATTTCTACGTTACACGGAGAGCTGACCTCGCGGCTGACGCTGCCCTGAGACTTAAATCCAGCTTGAAGGGAACGGGCCCGCGAAGGGTACGGTCTTTACAGGTTGCGGAACAGCTCTCCCTGTGGGGCTTTGCAACAAGGGCACGACTGGTAGGCCGGGACTGGTAGGCCGGGACTTTAGTCCCGGCTTCCGATAAAGCCCAATCAATCGAGGTGGGCTTCAGCCCCTGAGGGAATGCGGCCCCTCCTGGAGAACAGTGACTTCACCTACGCCGTCCAGCTCTTCGCCCGCCCCACGGCGCGCTGCCAACAGCTCCGCAGTTCCTCCCGTTTCTCCGCCGCCATCTTCGGCTCGAAACGCGTATCCCCGTCGCGCTTTGCGCGCAGATCGCCGGGGCTGCCCCAAAATCCCGTCGCCAGCCCAGCCAGGTAGGCCGCGCCCAGCGCCGTTGTCTCGGTCACCTGCGGCCGCACCACAGGAACGCCCAAAATGTCAGCCTGGAACTGCATGAGCAGATCGTTCACCGCCGCGCCGCCGTCCACGCGCAGCGCGTTCAGCGGTGCGCTGGTCTCGCTGTGCACTGCCTCCAGCACATCGGCCACTTGATAGGCAATGGCCTCCAACGCCGCGCGCGCAATGTGGCCGGGGTTGGTGTCGCGGCGCAAACCGATCAGCATGCCGGCCGCGTGCGCATCCCAGTGCGGCGCGCCCAGGCCCACAAACGCAGGCACAAACACCACTCCACCGGCATCGGGCACGCTGGCGGCCAGGGCTTCCACCTCGGCCGACGCCCCAATGAGCCTGAGGTTGTCGCGCAGCCACTGTACCACTGCGCCGCCGATAAAGATGCTGCCCTCGAGCGCATATTCCAGGCGCCGCTCTGCGCTGGCCGCTACCGTGGTAATGAGCCGATGCTTGGAGCGCATGAACTCGGTACCCACGTTCTGCAGCAGGAAGCAGCCGGTCCCGTAGGTGTTTTTGGCCTCGCCGGTGTTCCAGCAGAGCTGCCCAAAGAGCGCAGCCTGCTGATCGCCGGCGATGCCCGCGATGGCAATGCCACCAAGCCCCAGCGTGGTGGTCACATCGCCCACACGCTCGCTCGACCACTTCACTTCCGGCAGCACGCTTTCCGGAATCTCGAACATGCGGAGCATGTCGGCATCCCACTCGCCCTTCACGATGTTGTAGAGCAGCGTGCGCGACGCATTCGTCACATCCGTCACGTGGCAATGGCCGCTGGTCAGGTGCCAGATGAGCCAGCTATCCACGGTCCCGAAGGCCAGCTCGCCACGCTCTGCACGGGTCCGCGCGCCCTCCACGTGATCCAGAATCCACTTCACCTTGGTGGCGGAAAAATAAGGATCGAGAACCAGCCCGGTCTTCGACGAGACTGTTTCTCCGGCACCGCTCTGCTCCAAGGCGCTGCACAGCGCAGACGTGCGCCGGTCCTGCCACACGATGGCGGGATGAATGGGCCTGCCCGTCGCGCGATCCCACACAATCACGGTCTCGCGCTGGTTGGTGATGCCGATGGCCGCCACATCGCGCGGCCGTGCTCCAGCTCTCGTCAACGCCTCCACCGCGCACGTCATCTGGCTCGAGAGGATCTCCATGGGATCGTGCTCGACCCAGCCGGCCTGCGGATAGAACTGCTGAAATTCATGCTGCGCGACAGCGGCAATAGAGCCTGCCTCGTCGAAGAGGATTGCCCGCGAGCTGGTGGTTCCCTGATCCAGCGCCAGAACGTATGCCATCGGTGGCTTTACCTTTCAGCCAACCAGTCAAACATGCTGGGCTTGATGGGAGCAAGGATAGCCAGCCATCTCAGTTTGGTGAGAGGATGGTCGAATGTAGGATAGAGTCCTATCAGCCGGAGACCAAAGTTCCCATGCGATCCACTCAACAGTTCAGCATCACCCTCACCCATGAGATGGCGGAGATGGTTCGCGCCAAGGTCGAATCCGGCGAGTACGCTTCGGAGAGTGAGGTCATTCGCGACGGCTTGCGCGCTCTCCCGTTCCGCGAGCGTGCTCTCGACACGTGGTTGCGTGAACAGGTGGCTCCGACCTACGACGCGATGAAAGCCAAGCCCTCGCGCGCGGTTTCGGCAGCAAAGGTGCGCGCCTCGTTAGCCGCCGTTCACAAATCGTCTCACAAGGCCGGATGAGTGCACCGCGTGGTGTACGCCCCCGAAAGCCGAAGCTCAACTGGTCGCCCTGTATCGGTATATTGCCGCGGCGGCATCGCCGGAAATCGCGGCGGATTACACCGAAGCCATTGTCACGCAATGCGAGAGCCTGAAGACACTCCCTCTTCGCGGCACCGGCCGAGATGAGATTCGTCCTGGCCTGCGCACCATGGGTTTTCGAAAAGCGCGTCACCATCGCGTTCGACGTCGCAGACGATCTGGTGACCGTTCTGGGGATTTTCTATGGCGGCCAGAACTTTGCAGCCATGCTGGAAGAGTCGAACTTCTGATTCTGCTCGTTACTCCACCCACGGGTTATGCACTTTCACCTGAATCCCACGCACATCGCGCTCGTTGCGGGTTACAAGCGTCAGGCCGTGCAGGACGGCCGTCGCCGCGAGAAGCGTATCCACGACCGGGCGCGGGCGCTCGCCACTCCAGTCGCCCCACAGGCGCGCCGTTGCGGAGTCGATACCCAGGATGCGGTCGGCGAAGCCAAACTCCAGCCCTTCAACCCAGGCCGCGAGGCTTTTGCCTGCCGCCGGATCGGTGCGCATCTTGGCCGACACGCCCTTGCGCAGCTCGCCAATCACCAGCACGCTTAGATAGAGCGCATCGGAATCGGCCGCTTCAAGAAACGCCAGCACGCCCGGGTCAGCCTTTTTCTTGCGGGTCTCGCTCAAGACATTCGTGTCGAGCAGGTACGCCGGAGCGGGGCTCACAGCGCGACCTCGCGGCCGGTGTCGCGGTCACGCTCGATCGAGAAATCGTCCACCTTGGGACCGCCGAGCAGATACTCCTTGAGCCCGGGCTTGTGTGCGGTCAAGGCGCGAAAATCCTTGATCGAGAGCACCACCGCCCGTTCGGTACCGTGCCTGGTAATGACCTGCGGTCCCTTCTGCTCAGCTTCCTCGATTACCTCGCTGAATCGCGATTTTGCCTCTTGAACCTGCCAACGGGCCATCTCAACCCTCCAACGATCCGACTATAATTATAGACGAAATGGTCAGAATACAGCGCACGGCTTCAGCAAGACGCCGAGCAGGCTACTGCTGCGTCGCATCCTCGTGGCGGAAATGCGGAGTGAGCTTCTTGATCAGAAACTCCTGGAATAAGTTCTGCACCGCGCCCGTAGCGATGCCCAGCCCCGCGCCTCCGAACGTCACGGTCAGGTTCGCCTTGTCGCTGGCGGGGTAGTAGAGGTTGGCGATGCCGCCGGCAGCCAGCCCGCCGAGAATGGCGGAATAATTGGCCTGCCAATGACCGTTGTCGCCCTTGCAAATGACGGAATTGGCTATGGCGTACCAGATGCGCGAATTCACCGAGCCGGTGCCTTTCACGAAATAGCGCGGGTCCTGCTTGAAGAGCGATGGCAGCACGGCGCCGGCCAGCATGGTGTCGGTGAAGCTATCGACATAGTTAGCGCCGAAGCGCTTGGCATAGCCCTGTGCGCCCTGTCCGTAGCCGGCAAACGTGTTGTCAGCCTGTTCAACCCCGGCTACGACCCCTGTCATGGCCCAGGTAATGGGATCGATGCTCGTTTTCCAGGCGAGCTGGTACTTCTGCCTGGTAGTCAGCGGCGCGGCGTGCGGATCGTAGCTGACATAGAAGTTGGGAAACACCCCCAGCACCCGCTGGGTCTCTTCAATCTTGAGCTGGGCCTGCGCGATATCGGCAATCGACGCATTGACGTGCACATCGCTGCTGGTGTTGGCCACGGCCAGCACGATGCTGCGCGCATCGTAGTTTTCTCCCGGTTCCACCACGCCCGAGACCGTTTGCGTCACGAACCCTCTGGAGCTGAGAGTGAGCTGGAAGGCACCGGCCGGAACGCCGGTGAAGGAGAATGCGCCGTTTCCATCGGTATCTGTCGTACGCGTTGGTGCGGAAGGGGTGCCGGATTCTTTCAGGCTTACGTGCACGCCCGAGTAGACTTCGCCGTTCTTGCCCAGAACAAAGCCCGAGATGCTGCCAATGCCGGCAGCCGCTTCAGCGGTCTCCGTGGGCGCCGGGGCGTCGGGGATCGAGCGGGCGCTTGCAGCTTGAGCGTGTGAACCGGGCGACGGGCCCATTTGCGCGCAGGCACCGGAGACGCAACCCAGCAGCGCGGCTGCCACGGCGATCCGGCACAAGGCCGGGAAACTCTGATTTCCGCGCAAAAGCAAACAACTTCCTGCCGGTTCCGGCTGGGGATCCGGAGCACAATCTCCCACGTGCGCGAAGATCAAGCGCTGAGTCTGCATTGATTATATAGACGATGGAGTTTCCGGCCAGACATACCGACGCCTAGCCCCCTCGTCTGTTCTATCGGGTTGCCCTCAGCGTACTTCGCCGATGTAGACGCCGAACGGGGCAAGCTCAATGCTCTCAATAGATGCTGGTTCTTTGCCGCCCGGCGATTTCAGCAGCGTGTGCAGCCGGCCGGTCGCCGCCAGCCCGCCGGTCGTAGTCAGGCTCACGGTCTGCGGCTGGGCCGTAAAATTCGCGCTCACCACCACCGCAGCCGCTCCCGGTTCCTGTCGCATCCAGCTCAGCACATTGGTGTTGGCGGTATCGAGCATCACGTTCTCGCCGTGGGCCAGGGCCGCGTTCGTCTTCTTCAACCGGATCAGCGCGCGATACCACGTCAGCATCGAGTCGGGATCGTTTTCCTCCGCCTTCACGTTCACGGCGGAAGCGGTGGGAGGCACGGGCAGCCAGGGCTTTGCGGTGCTGAAGCCAGCATTTGCCGCCGCGTCCCATTGCATGGGTGTACGCTCCCCGTCGCGGCCTTTCTCTTTGGGCCAGCCGGTAATGCCGATCGGGTCCTTCACGTCCTCCTTGCGCATCGGGGGCGTGGTCTTCATGCCAATCTCGTCGCCATAGTAAAAGAGCGACGCGCCGCGGCTGGCAAACAGCACCGTCGCAATCACGCGCTCGATGGCCGCGTCGTGCACCCCGTCGCCATAGCGCGCATCGAGCCGCGGATTATCGTGGTTGTCGAAGACCAGCAGCGGCGTATCGCCGCCGATCTCAGTCTCCACGTCCGTCAGCTTTTTGCGGAAGGCGGCCACGTCAAGCTTGTTGATGAAGCCCACCTGTGTATCCATGGGCAGCTCGAACTCCGGCTTGTCGGCCGTGCCGTACATCGCCCGTAACTGCCCGATGTTGTTCAGGTAGGTCTCGCCAATCAGCACCCGCGTGCCGGGAAACGTGGCGCTGTCGAACTTGTCCATGTGCGCGCGCATCTCCTCCATCACGGTATGCACGCCGGGCAGGTTGTTGGTCTTCGCTGTCGTCCAGCACCGGGTCGCCGAAGGCATTGATCAGCGGTTTGCCGTCCTTGTCCTTGACCACGCCTTCATCGGTCAGGTTGGGGTCTTCGTAGAGCGTGGTAATGGCGTCAAACCGGAAGCCGCCCACGCCGCGCTCCAGCCAGAAGCTGATGATGTCTTTGAACGCCTGGTGAACCGCGGGGTTATACCAGTTCAGGTCGGGCTGCTGGATATAGAACTTGTGGTAGTAGTACTGGCGCGTCTTCGCATCCCATTGCCAGGCCGAGTGGCCGAAGTACGACTCCCAGTTATTCGGCGGCTCGCCCTGGCTGGTCGCAGTTTCTCCCTTGCCATCCCGCCATACGTACCAGTCGCGATAGGGATTGGTGCGCGAGGACCGCGACTCCAGGAACCACCTGTGCTGGTCCGACGTGTGGTTCATCACCATGTCCATGACCACGCGGATGTGGCGCTTGCCCGCCTCGGCCACCAGCCGCTTGAAGTCGGCCATGGTGCCGTACTGCGGATCGATAGCGCGATAATCGGAGATGTCGTAGCCGAAGTCGACCTGCGGCGAGGGATAGACAGGCGTCAGCCAGATGGCGTCCACGCCCAGCGCCTTCAGGTAATCGAGATGCTCGGTAATTCCGTTCAGATCGCCGATCCCGTCGCCGTTGGTGTCCTGGAAACTGCGCGGGTAGATCTCGTAGATCACCGCATTCTTCCACCAGTCGCGCTCGGCTGCTCCCTGCCGGGAGGCTGCTCCTTGCAAGGAGGCTGCGCTCTGCGAAGAAGCGGGCGTCGCCGCCGTCTGTGCCTGTGTTGTCAGCGCCCCAAAGCCCAGCAGTAGGGCTCCCGCGCAGCCTGCCACCATACCCAAACTTCCGCGTGCACCATCCCTCAGCATTCGCCCGGTTCCATCCTGCTTATAGCTTGACTACGAGCCCAAGCTATCACAGCGAGGCCGCATCGCGCGGCTGCAGCACGAACACCCAGCCCTCTGCCATCCCCCGCCATCGAGAATTGCCGAAACTATTCCGTGCCCCATCCTTGCGAGTTTTTTCTGTCGCAAGGGTGGGAGACCACGAGCCTCAATAAACATCACGCGCGCTCGCAACAACTGACTCGCTGGCCCTCGCGCACTACATCGGCCGATGCCCCAGCTCCAGCGCCATTTCGTGCCCAATGCCTCCGAAATCTCCCTGAACTGCGCGCGCACGCTTGAGCGCATCCTGGATGTGTGGCAGCAGATTTTCCGGCCCCAGCCGGGCCAGGAAAGCCGACCCGGCCAGCAGTTGCGAAGGCTGATCGCGCGCGCCGCACAACAGCAACACTTTGCCCGCCTTGTGCAGGCGTTCATTGAAGCGCTCCAGCGCATGAATGCCGGTTGCGTCCAGCGCCGTCATGTTGCGCAGGCGCAGGATCACCACGTCGCCAAACTGCCCCAGATGCCGTGTCGCTTCGCCCAACTTCTCCGTAGTGCCAAAGAGAAACGGCCCGTGGATGCGCAGGATGGTTACGCCGGCCGGAATTTCCTTGTCCTGCAGAATGTGTGCCCGCCCATCGCGCAGGTACTCGCGCGTCACCGGCGCCACCGTGGTGGTCTCCGCCACCCGGTAGATGTAGAGCAGCGCGGCCAGCGCCATGCCCACGCCCACAGCTACTGTCAGATCGGCAAAAACGGTAAGCGCGAAAGTCGCCACCCACACGGAAATATCCGTCACCGATAAGCGCAGAATCGATGCAATCTCGCGCCACTCGCCCATGTTGTACGCCACAACAAACAGCACCGCCGCCAGCGTTGCAAGCGGAACAAAGCGGGCCAGCGGCGCGGCCACCAGCAGAATTGTCAGCAGCGTGAGCGCATGCACCATCCCCGCCACCGGCGTCCGCGCGCCGGAGCGGATATTCGTGGCCGTGCGGGCAATAGCGCCTGTAGCGGGAATCCCGCCGAACAGCGGCGAAGCAATGTTTGCCAATCCCTGCGCCACCAGCTCAACATTCGAATTGTGATGATCGCCGCTCATCCCGTCCGCCACAACTGCCGAAAGCAGGCTCTCGACAGCCGCCAGCAGCGCCACCGTAAACGCCGAGGGCAGCAGCGGAACAATGTGCTCGGAGTGCAGCGAGGGCCAAACCAGGTGCGGAAAGCCCTGCGGAATCCCGCCGAACCGCGTGCCGATCGTCTCAACGTGCATGTGAAGCAGCGCCGTGGCAACTGTCGCTAGCAGAACAGCGACGATAGAGCCGGGAATGCGCGAGCCCGGCATGTGCCGCGTGATCCGCGGCCAGAACAGAATGATCGCCAGCGAGGCCGCCGCCACGGCGACCGTCTGCCAGCTCACCGTCGCGGCCGAGCGCCCCAGCACCTCCATGCGCTTCAAAAACTCGCTGGGAACCGCTGCCGTCTTCAGTCCGAAGAAATCCTTGATCTGCGTGGAGGCGATCAGCAGTGCAATACCGTTGGTGAACCCGATCGTCACCGGGCGCGGAATGTATTTGACCGCGGACCCCAACCCGGTGAGGCCCATGATGAGCAGCAGAACGCCCGCCATGATGCCCACCAGCGCCAATCCCGACATGCCGAACCTGGCAACAATGCCGGCGACAATCACCACGAACGCGCCGGTGGGCCCGCCGATCTGGGTGCGCGACCCGCCTAGCGCCGAAATCAGAAACCCCGCCACCACCGCCGTGTACAAACCGGCCTCTGGCGTCACTCCGGAGGCGATTGCAAACGCCATCGCCATGGGCAGCGCCACCAGGCCCACCGTGACCCCAGCAACCAGGTCCTGGAAAAATTGTTTGCTCGTATACTCGCGCAGGCACTGAATCGAGCGGGGCAGGTGCGACCTGAGATAGTTCACTCGGTCGGCTCCGCCGGCTTTGCGCTTTCGTCCAACTTGGGCCCGGAGGAATTCATTTCGTCCAGCATTCCCGACGCCGCTTTCAACTGGGCGTGAAAATACCTCCGCATCAATTGCAGAACTTCAATGATCGTGTGGTCGCGAACCGAGTAGAACACCTGGTTGCCGACCTTGCGATTGACCACAAGCTGCTTGGCCCGCAACACGCCCAGGTGCTGCGATACGTTCGCTTGCTCCATGCCCAGTTTCTCGATCAGCACTCCCGCCGAAAGTTCGCCGTCGCTCAGCAGTTCGAGAATGGCAATGCGGGTAGGGTGGGCAAGCGCCTGGAAGATATCTGCCTTAAACCGCCGTAATGTATCTGGCATATATGAATATTAGCATATCCGAATATTACTAATTAAACCAAACAACTCCGTACCGCCGGTCTCCAGACCCGCAAGACAGCCCCAACTCGCCTCAGAAATCCACCCCGAAATGCGGCTCCTGGCGCGTGCCATCCACATGGATTCTGACCCGTGTACCCGCGCCGTCTTTCTTGAAAAACCGATCCATCGGCTTCAGCAGCGCCCCCTTCCAGCCGCCCACCATTTGCGACACCGTTGCCTGCATCTTCGCATCGCCCTTGAAATCCAGGCCCCCGCCGTCCTCGTCATAGTTGCCACTCAGATCGATCTCCGCGCCCGGAACCGTGTACACCAGGTTGGGCAGGGAGATCACGGCATTGTCCATCGTGAAATTGCTCTGCATCGTCGAGCGCACATCGGCGGCCGCAGCGCTGTTTGCATCCGCCGGCTTGCCCTGCCCGCGCAGGCTCAGCTGGCCAATGCGCTCCTGCACCTTCTGGCTGTCAAACTGCGCATCGTCCAGAATGAAGCTGCCCTTCATCTGCATTCGTTCATGCACCGGGTTACTGCCGGGAGGAATATCGAGCCGCGCCTTCAAGTGCACGATTCCGGTCAGCATGGCACTGTCATTGTGGCTCAGAAGCCGTAGGAAATCGGCCATCTGACCGTTCGGCACGTTCACGTCCAGCTCAATTTCGTGGCCGCCGCGTTGCGCGGGTTTGCCGTTTACTGCTGGCTGATTCGGCAAGCCCACTATCTTGCCCTGCGTAGTGAATTGCGTATGGCCGAGCGTTGCGTAGACCGGCTGCAGCCAGGTATCGCCGTTGGTGCCGTCCACTTGCGCATGAAACTGGGTGTGCAGCGCCATGGGTGTGCCAAATTTGGTGAGCGCGAAGTTGGGCGTATCGGTCACGCCGTCTACCGTCAGGTCGCGCAGCGGGCCCTCGTATCTGCCGGTAGAATTCAGCGTGCCGGAGATCCCCTTGAACGTGCCCAGGTCAGCATCATTGAACGTGTAATTGCCCTTGAGCGGCGTCATCCCCGGGTCTTCAACTACCCACGGCCCCAGGTTGCCTTTGGTCTTCACCAGCCCTCTCGGACGAGGGTTGGTGAGCGTAGCTTCAAAGTCCATTGTGCCGCCGGCACTGATGTGCATTACTTTCAACGTTTGAATCTCGAATTCGAGAGGTTCCTTGGCAGGATTCCTGTTTTCGAGCGTCACGCGTGCTTCCGTGCAAACCACCCTTCCAATCACAAAATTCAACGGGCCCAGGCCACGGAGCCCGGAAGCCCTCGATCCGGCCGCTGGTTGCGATCCGGCCGCGGCCTTCGGCCCGGCCGCGGGTTGCGGCGGAGCGGCTTCGACCGTGCTCTCGCCTTGCGTCGGATGCGGCTTGGCCGGAATATCGATGTCGAGCCCGCGCAAGGTGATCTGGGAAATGCGAATCGGTTTGCCGCTGGAGTAATGCAGCGGCGCGCGGAAGCTGAACTCGGCCAGGTCAATCAGCGGTTTGCCGGGCGTTTGGGTATCGTTGACTGCGCCAGTCAATTGCGCCGGCGGCCAGATGCGCAAGCCCTTGCCCTCGGCCCGCAACCCCGCGGCAACAGAGACCTGGAAGCCATCCAGCTCCACGCGCGCCTGGAACTTCTGCTCCAGCCACTCGACAATCAGCGAGCGCAGAAACGGCTGGGCACGACGCGTGGCAATGACAGTGACCACGCTCAGGGCAACCAGAAAGACCAGGCAGCCGAGTGCCAGCCACTTCAGACCTCGGTGTCTGCGCCAGAACGATGCCCGCATTTCGGTCGTACCCGGATTCAATTGTCGCAGCATGGAAGAGTAGGGAACGAGGGACCAAGGGACCAAGGGACCAAGGGACCAAGGGACCAAGGCCCTCAATCATACTTGGATGCAATCTTTTCCCTCTCTAGTGGACGCAGAAGTTTCCGGCCGCTTGCAGTTCAATGCCGCCAGAATGACGCGGACCCCAGGCCATCGAGCGCCGCGAATCCGCTTCCTTGTTCCCTCTGTCCCTTGTCTCTGTCCCTTGTCCCTTTGTCCCTCGTCCCTGCTTCCCTAGCGCCCCGTTCCCTTTTGCCGTAGACTTTGGGAACCATGCAAGCGCTCATCGAACAGCTCGTGAAGCTCCAGGCCCTGGAACTGGATCGGGCGCGTGTCACCCGGAAAACGCGCGGCCTGCCCGGCGAAATTACCGCGGCTGAAGATGCGCTGGCCGCAGCCCAGCAGCAAGCCTCCCAAGCCTCCGCCGCTCTCAGTCGCGAGGAAACCCTGCGCACCCGCCTGGAGCGCGACATCGAAGGGCACCGGCAAAAGGCGGCGCGTTTCCGGGCCCAGCTCGACTCCGTGAAAACGCCGGAGCAGGCCGCGGCCATCGAGCACGAGATGCAGTTTGCCGCCGCCGAAATCGACCGCCTGGAAAACGAAGAGTTTGCCAGCATGGAGCGCAGCGAGGCGCAGGAAGCGGAAATGGCGCAGGCACGTGCCAAGATAGAATTGCTCTCCGCCTCTCTCGAAACCGTGCGCGCCAGCGTAGCAGCCCGCCACCAGGAAGCGGATGCCGAGCTGGCTGCGCTGAATAACGATCGCGAAGAGCTGCGCCGGAAAATCGAGCCGGACTGGCTTGTCCGCTTCGATCGCCTGGCTCTCTCGCGCGGCACCGGCATTGCGCGCGCCGAAAATCAGCAGTGCACGGCCTGCAGCATGGGCGTGCGGCCGCAGACCTGGAATCAGCTGCGCGAGGGCCAGTTGCTCACCTGCGACAGTTGTGGCCGGCTGCTCTACTGGATCCCGGCCATTGCGCCCGAGCCCAAGCCGCCGCAGCCTGAGCCCATTCCCGGCCAGGGCCGCGCCATCCGCAAACCCGGCCACGCCGGCGCGTAAATAGCACCGGCAAGCAGCGCCGGCATGTAGCGCCGGTCTCCTGACCGGCTGTAGTGGGGGTCTCCAGACCCCCACATCCAGTCCACCTGCCCTCCCTCCTGCTACCCTTTTCTTGAGAGCCCCTCAAGGAGAGCTACCCGTGCGGCGCATTTGCGTGGATATGGATGAGGTAATGGCCGATACCCTGGCTGAGCACCTGCGCCGGTACAACCAGCATTTCGATGAGGCCCTCAAGCCGGAAGACCTTGCCGGTCGCCCGTTGTGGCAGATCACGCCCCTCGACCGCCAGCAGCAGCTGCGCGCTTTTCTCGATGCCGAAGATTTCTTTGAGGACCTGCCGCTCATGCCCGACGCCCAGCCCGTACTCCAGCAACTGAGCGAACGCTTTGAGATTTTCATCGCCTCGCAGGCCATGGTGGTGCCCAACTCGCTCGGACCCAAGTACCGCTGGCTGCAACGCCACTTCCCCTTCATTCCGCCCACGCACTACGTTTTCTGCGGCAACAAATCGATTCTGCGCGCCGATTACCTCATCGACGATCTGCCCAAGAATCTGGAGCGTTTCGAAGGCCAGGGGCTGCTCTACACGGCGCCTCACAACCTGGCCGCAACCGGCTTTGTCCGCGTGGACAACTGGCGCGAAGTAGCGGATTATTTTCAAGCAGTTCCCGCGGATCAGAAACTGACAACTCAGAACTGAAATCCGCCAGCTGCCATTGCATACAACAAGCCTTCGCCTGACCCGCATCCGATAAGAGGAGAGGGCAATCTAAGAGTGTATGCCTCGAGTCACGAAGCCGGCGACGAGGTGTGCTCCACCACCGCGACCAGCCCGCAAGTCGATGATCAGATTGAAGGGAGATTACTTACAATCGAAGAATTAATGGTTTCTTCCCCGCCTGCCCAGCAGAACACTTTTACCCGGCGCACGTTTTTCAAGACGGCTGTCTGCGGTTTCGCAGGCGTGGCTGTCTACGGCGCCGAGATTGACCGGCATTGGCTGGAAACAACACCTTACGAGGTCCATCTGCCCGGCCTTCCCGCCGAGTTCGATGGCTTTCGCGTTCTCCAACTCAGCGACATTCACATCGATGAGTTCACTGAGCCGTATTTCGTGCACGACGCGGTGGAGCACATCAACCGCTTGGCGCCCGATGCCGTTTTCATCACCGGCGATTTCGTCACCCACCAGCTTTTCCCGGAGAAATTCGCGGAGCGCTCAGCCTGGCAGTGCGCCAACATTCTGGCCAAGCTGAAATGCCCGCAGCGGTACGCCATCTTCGGCAACCACGACGTCCTGGTGGGCGAAGACATCCTCAGCGAGGCGCTCAAAGACAACGGAATTACGCTGCTCCGCAACTGGTACGTGCCGCTGGAGCGGGGCAAGAGCCGCATGTGGCTGGCCGGCCTCGATGACGCCCTCGAGGGTGCGCCCGATCTCGATCTCACGATTCCCGCGTCCATTCGCAACCGGCCCAACGAGCCTGTCATCCTGTTGTGTCACGAGCCCGATTACGCCAACCAACTGCTCCGCCATCCGGCCGGCCAGTCGGTGGCCCTCATGCTCAGCGGTCACACACATGGAGGCCAGATTCGCATTCCCTTCTTGCCGCTCACCCACCTCCCGCCGCTCGGTCAACGGTACATCGAGGGCTGGTTCAAACTGGGCTCGTTGCAACTCCACGTGAATCGCGGCCTGGGCACCGTCGGAATTCCCGTGAGATTCCTTTGTCCGCCCCAACTCAGCCTGCACACCCTGCGTGCCGGTCCGCCCGTCGCGCCCGGCAGTGGCCAATTGGGAGCATGAGAAGCAAGCATTCAGGTGTCGGGTTTCAGCCTTAGCTCCCCCATACCACCGGAGTTCCCGCATCTAACCAAAAGCTCCCGTGCCCCATCCTTTTGCCTTTTTCCTGGCAAAAGGGTGGGAGACCACAAAGCTGCAGGCGATAAAGGCAATGACACCTCACGCCCGACACCTGTAACCTGCCTCCGTGCGATTTCCACGCTTCATTCCGCTGCTTCTCCTCGTCCTGACCTTGGCCCTTCTTTGCCCTCAGTCTGCGTCCGCTTACTCCGTTCTCACCCACGAGCAGCTCATCGACCTCACCTGGCAGGACGCGATCGTGCCCCTTCTGCTCAGCCGCTATCCCAACCTCACTCCGCTGCAGCTTGAGCGGGCCCGCGCCTACGCTTACGGCGGCTGTGTGGTGCAAGATATGGGTTACTACCCCTATGGCGACCGCTTCTATTCCAATCTGACCCACTACGTCCGCTCCGGCGATTTTGTCGTGAGCCTCTTCCGCAATGCCCACAACGCCGATGAGCTGGCCTTCGCCGTGGGCGCGCTCTCCCATTACATCGGCGATTCAGTCGGCCATTCCGAGGCCACGAATCTCGCAGTACCGGTGGAATTTCCCAAGCTTCGCCGCCGCTATGGCCCCGTGGTCAGCTACGCGGAAGGCGAGCATCAGCACGTGCAGACCGAGTTCGCCTTTGACATCGATCAGCTCGCCCATCACCAAATGGCCCCGCTCAGCTTTCAGCGTCATGTGGGCTTCAAAGTCCCAGTCCACCAGCTTGCCCTCGCGTTTTACCAGACCTACGGCATCACAGATTTTGCGGGCTATCACGCCAGCCGCTTCAATATGGGCGAGTATCGCTGGGCCGTGCGCTCCCTGATTCCGCGCGTCGCCTTCGCCATTACGGTGCTGCATCGCCGTCACGAGCCCCCTGAGCCGAACACCCCTGACACTGCCGAAATCGACAAGGAGATTGCGGCCGTGGCCGCGGCCAATCATTGGGACAGGTATCGCCGCAAGGCCGGCTTTGAGACCTACGCGCTGGCCTGTTTTCTCTTCGTGCTGCCCAAAGTCGGCCCGCTGGCGGTGGTAAACGTAAAAGGCCCGACCGAGCAGACCGAAGCTGACTACACGCACAGCCTGGTGCTCTCAACCCGGTCCCTGCGGCTCAGCCTGCATCGCTTCACCCCGCCGGTCAAAAGCACGGCCAGCGCCGCTCCCCATGCCTCACCCAATGCACCAATTGCCACCGCTCGAAATCAGGCGGCTGCACCCGGAACCTCCGCCCAGCCTGCGCCGGCTGCGCCGCTGCCGGTCGACACGCGCCGCGAGAGCGCCCAGCCGGCCATCGATCCCCGCCATCCACTGCCCAATCGCGATCTCGACACCGGCCATGTCGTTCAGCCGGGCGGTTATTCCCTTACCGATTCCACCTATGCCAGCCTCCTGCACCGGCTCACGCGCACCCCGCAACAGCGCATTCCGCCGGGAATCGTTCTCGACATTCAGGCGTACTATGCCGATCCCAATGCCCCCATCACCACCAGGCGCGACCCCAAGCGCTGGGCCCAGGTGCAGGCCGATCTCAAGACTCTGGCCGCCATGCCCACCAATCCCGAACCCGAGCCCTACCCCACCTACGAGCAGGCCGCAGTCCGGTAGCGCGCATGAGTTGCTCAATTATGCTGCCACCTGGGGCAATGGAATTCTGCCACCCAGTGCAACGTTATGCTGCCACCGGCAGTTCGAGGGAATGCGCAGCATCGTCCACGCCGGAGGCGTGCGGGAATGTTGATCAACCAATAACTGCCGAGTGGGGGGGCCGAGTGGGGGTGATACGCCCACGCCCAATCAACCGCTGTCATCCTGAGCGCCGCGAAGGATGACAGCGGTTGATTTTCGTTATCTCCGGCTAGCAGTGATCCAGGCGGAATTCTAAATTGCGTCTCCCAGTGCTCGATGAGCGTCTCGGCGATGGTGCGACAATTGACGAACGCCGGGTACAGCTCTAGCGTTCCGATACCACCATTTCCCGGCGTGGAATATCGAACGTGACCACACGATTCTTCCAGAAATCGATCCCCACATTACAGTCGTAGATAATGTCTTCAAACAAAACCGAGGACTTATCTTCTGTACCCATCTGGGAATCGTCAAGCCGAAGCGAAGGCGCCGAGGCGCGGTATCGCACCTCTTTCTTCCCAAGAATACTCGTATGCTCCGACGCCTCCACGCCGCTGCTCTGTGCCGTAATCCCCAGGATGCTCATGTACCGGGATGCAAGCACATATCCCTGGCTGCCCGTGTCTACCTCGCACTCCGCCGCCTTTCCATCCATGTGAAATGGCGCAAACAAGTCAAGGCTGATCCCACGCATATCATCTAACTGCACTCGAATAACGCTGCCGTGCTTTCGCCGCGCCGCAAGCCCTGAGAGCGTCTCCAGCACCAGTTGATGACTCCGAAAATCGAGCGTAAAAGGGAGATCACGAAAAAAACTCAGCGAGATCATCCCCGCAAGATGAAACTTATCCAGCCCATCCCAACCCGCCACCAGAGCGTTCTTCTGCACGATTGGCCCTAGCCGCAACTGAGGAATCGTAAAGAGTTGCAAATCGATTCGCTCTCCGGTGAGCCGGAACCCCGTAAAGCGTCCAGTCGCTTTTCCGCCAAGCTTGTCCACCAGACTCTGCGAAAGCACACTGACACCCGAACCCGTATCCAGCACGAACGGAATCGTCGTATCCCCGCCCACTGAAACGGGAATCATCAACAGGCTAGTTTCTGAGGAAACTGTAAACGGAATCGAACGAGAATCAGTCTGCGCACGCGTGGCCACAGAAGGCAACAGACCAGCCAAGATAAATCCAGCAAACCACCTCTTCATCAAGACAACCCTTGGTATGGGATTGAATTATTACCCGTGAATCGAAAAGATGATGCTCCATAAGCCAGTGTAGGATACGCTCGTACGGCAGAACACCTCGCGGCTGATGTTGATCAAGTAGTAATTTCCGCATAGGCAGTTGCACGCCCGGAACCGCTATGCAGCGAACGCTCCTCCCGCATCCACACGCTGAGGCGATCAGGGTATCGGCCTGCGGGTTTCACTTCATTGTTTGGGCTCCGCAACGCTCATGGGATCGGAGGCGAGCAGGAAAAGTGCTTCGTCGCGATCCGCAGCACCTAATTCCATCGTGGCGAAGCTGCCGTAACCGACGCTTCCGGCGATGCCGCGGACAAGATAGTAATAGACTTTTCCCGCTTCCGCCGTGAAATGGACAAGCTCCGCCCCTGGATTTTTCCGGTCCTGCGAAGCCGCACAGGCATGATGCTCTCCGGGCGCAACGGAGACGGAAATGTAGGAATCACGCTGGATGGCTCCTACCCACGCGCCGTCCAGCCCGACCCTCGTGGTGAAATACGGGCCGGATTCTTTCTGGATAAAGTACACAAGTGCTTTGCCCGGCTCGGGCGCCGTGGGCGGCTGCCCTTTAACCTGCTCCACGACGAACTCGGCATCCTTAGGGCCGCACGCCTGTTGGTAGATGGCGCCGGCGGTTTGAGCGAATGCAGGCGCGGACACTGCAAAAAGCAAGAGGGCAAAGAAAGCCTTCATGGAGCTTCTCCGGGGCGACCCTTGATCAAAGTAGTAACGCTCAATCTTCCGTTGTCACATGGCCGCCGCGCAAGTCCTAAAAATGAGCTACTTCCGGTTAGCGGTGAATCATCCGGCGGGTGGCCCAGGTCTCGGGCTGTGGGCCCTGCCACGAACTGTGGGTGCCCCAGGTCTCGCCTTTGAGACCTGGGATCGCACCAAGCCAACCCAAACTCCGAGTCGTGGCTAGCCCTTCCCTAACCAAAAATGGATCACTGGCACACCCTAAAACGCGTTCCCGTATCAAGCTCAGTCTTGATCGTCTGATACCGCATGCGAACAGGCTCGGCGATCCGCCGAAAAATGGACCGCGTGTTGCACTCTAAGTGATAATATGACGGCCAATGAAAACTGATGCGTCCGAATACCAAAGCCCGAAGGACCGTGCATATACCAAGGTCCTCATTAACGCCGCCCCCGAAGAGGCTAGGGCATTCCTCAACCTAAAACGAACTGCGGAACGAAACGATGGAGCCATCCCGGCAAAATATCGGGAACTGATGTCCGTAGCCGTCGCTCTGACGACCCAATGCGCCTATTGCATCGAGGCCCATATCAACAACGCGGTTGAGGCAGGCGCGACTCGCGAAGAAATTGCAGAAACCGTGTTTATTGCTGCGGCGCTTCGTGCAGGCGGCGCGGTCGGAAACGGACTCCTGGCAATGCGCCTTTTCGAGGAAGCAAGCGCTCGATGAGTGAGGCGGGTGCCCCAGGTCTCGGGCTGTGAGTTCTGCCTCGAACTGCGGGTGCCCCAGGTCTCGCCTTTGAGACCTGGGATCGCACCAAGCCAATCCAGCCACGGTTTAGGCTTTGTAACAGGGCACGACTTCAGTCGTGCCGAACGAAGTCGCAGGATTTCCCATGCACCAACGCCCAAAATACCGGTGCCAGACGATTACGTCCACTTGGAAGAAACGCCTCCCCTAGCCGATACTCTCCTCACCAGGACAAAACTCTGTTGCAGGACGAGAATGCCAACTGTCGAACTCTCAATGATCGTCAAGGATGGAGGCGCTGACCTCGCGCGCTGCCTCAAAAGCGCAGCCCCATTCGTTGATCGCATCGTTGTCGGCGACACTGGATCATCGGACCATTCCCGCGATATTGCCCGCGAAATCGGGGCGGAGGTGCTCGACGTCCCCTGGGAGCAGGACTTTGCCAAAGCTCGTAACCGCGTGCTCGACAACCGCAAATGTGATTGGGTCCTGATTCTCGATGCCGATGAAATGCTCGATCCTCTCAGTGGCGAGAACCTCCGGAATTTTATTCGCCAGCCAAACATCTATGCTTGCCATCACGTGATGTGGAATTATGTGACGGAGTCGATGCCCCGCATCGGATATCAGGCTGCGCGCAAGAACCCGCTTCGGCTTGAAGAATCTCGACCGTATCCTGCGTACGTGGCCCTGCCCACGCTTCGTCTCTTCCGCAACCATCCCGGAATCTATTTCGAAGGCTCCGTCCATGAAGAGCTCTTCAAGAGCGTTGCTGCTTTGCATCTACCGGCGGCAAAGGCCGACATCGTATTGCACCACTTCGGATTCGTTCGCGATTCAGAGGAAAAGCGTCGCTCGAAAAACGACCTTTATCACGCCCTTGGCGAGCTCAAGCTTGAGAAATCCCCAGACGATTTGCACACCCTGATTGAAGTTGGCGTCAGCCATTTCGCCCATCACAAGAACCCGAAAGCCGCTCTGGCGCATTTCACAAGGGCAGGCGAGATTGATCCCGGTTGTGCTGAGGCATGGCTGTATTCTGGCGTCTGCCTCTCAAGACTCGGCGAGGCCGATCAAGCCCTGGCACATCTGGAGCGGGCAAAAAAACTGGGCTTGCATTCCGGTGTCCTCTGCGAGGCTGCGGGCGACGCCCATTTCAAAAAGGGGAATTTCGCAGAAGCCATCAAGGCCTATGCGGAAATGGAGAGGCGCGGAGAGGCATCGCCCCTCACTGAGGCTAAACGTGGCGCCTCCCAAGTCCACCTTGGTCAACTTGATGAGGGTCTAAGCCGGATAGGGCAGGCAGTTTCCGCTGCACCGAATTCACGTGAGCTTTATGACATCCTCGCGCCGGCTGCGCTGCTTGCCGGACGGCTTCCGCTCGCAGTTGAGGCCATGCAAGCCAGAATTTCCTTGGGAAATCTGACCGGATTCCACGAACAACTGGTCGCCATGCTGCAAGGGCAGTTTAACGAACAGAGGCAAAAATGCGGTACAGATGTTACGCAGAATCATACACTTAAGACCATTAGCTAATCGGGTCATCGGTGGGATTCTTGCTCCTGCAGCCATGAGCCGGATGGGGACGGCGCTGGTCGGACGCCCTGTCAAGCCGTTACCAAAGCGTTCTCTCTCATTCCAAAGGTCTTTCCCCAGGAAACAATCTGCTGGTTATTTCGCGCATTCCGCTATGCTGAACCAGTATCCCGAATCGGTCCGGTTGGTCTGACCGGTAATGCAAGCGCGGGAGCAAAATATGTATTTTATTTTCAAACACTTGCAGGGAAAAATAGAATAAGTCGTTTTATTTCTGACAGTTGCAAAATGGATAAAATTGCGGCGTTTATTTTCAAACACTTGCAACACCCCCCCCCCGGGGGGGCCGCGCGAGCGCTGGTCAAAAACCCGGCGTTACGGCCTGGGCTGGGCAGAACGGTGAGCTGACAACCGCCTCTATCCCGGCGGCCAGCTCAGCACCCGCCCGCCAAGCAGGTGCAGATGCAGATGGTCGACGGTCTGGCCGCCTTCTTCGCCAGTGTTGACGACGATGCGATAGCCGTTGCCAAGTCCTTTTTTGCGCGCGATCTCCGCAGCCGCCCACAGCAGGTGCCCCAGCAGCGCGCGCTTGTCCTCGTCGGCCTGGTCGAGTGAGCCGATGTGCTCTCGCGGCACAATTAACACGTGCACCGGCGCTTTGGGGTTGAGATCGGCAAAGGCGTAGCCCAACTCGTCCTGATAGACAGCGGTGGAGGGAATTTTGCCCTCGATGATCTTGCAGAAAATGCAACTCATGGCGTGGACAGTGTAAACCACCCCACGGACGCTGGCATTTGCCACGCGTAGAGCGTTGCGGGAGGGGTTTCCCAAACCGGCACGCGCGCCCGTAAAGGTCGGCTCGCCCCGCTCCAATCTGATAGCCTTGTCCCTGTCGCCACTCAGAGGATCGCCGCGTGGTCTGAAGCGCGGACGAGATACCCATCGGGAAGCCTTCCCGGCCGCTCCCGCTGCTAGCCGAGGCGATCGCGCTGCGCTGCTGCAGGCGGTCGCTGGAGAATTGCTGAAAATGGAACCCGCACTGGACCCCCCTGCCCCGGAAAGCGACGCGCTGCGAAGTCGCGGCAGGCAATTTCTTGCCTGGGCCTCGACCCGCGAGGCAGTAGTCTTCCTGGCCTTCACCATCTTCTTTCTGCTCTATGGAGTCGTGCCCATCTTTGGCGGCGACGGCCTGGGCCTGGTGGGCGCCGACGAGCCCCGCTACGCCCAGATCGCCCACGAAATGCTGGTCCGCTTCGACTCGGCCCATACGCTCAAAGGCAAGCTTAGGCGCCTGCGTCACGCCTTATCTCTACGGCCGTCCTTGGCTTGAGAAGCCGGCGCTCTACTACTGGCGCGCCATGTTCCTGTTTCAGGACTTCGGCGTCCACGACTGGAGCGCGCGCCTGCCTTCCACCACCTTCGCGTTCATCATGATCGCGCTCATCTACCTGCACATGCGACGATTCCGGCCTGGCGGGCACCTGGATGCGGCGCTGATCACGGTGGCCTGCGTCGGCATCATCGGCTTCTGCGCGCGGCGCTTCGACCGACATGCAGATGGCCGCGCCGCTCTGCATCGGGCTGCTCGGCTGGTATGCGTGGTATGAAACCGGATCAAAATTCTGGCTCTACGACATTTATTTCTTCACCGGCCTGGCCACGCTGGCCAAAGGGCCGGTGGCGCCGTTTCTGGCAGCTCTCATCATCATTTCCTTCGCACTGCTGCGCCGCGAGTGGAAGATTGTTCCGCGCACGCTGTGGTGGCCGGGCATTGTGCTCTACTTCGCCATGGTGCTGCCCTGGTTCATTGCCGTGCAGCACCAGAACCCAACCTTCTTCCGCGAGTTCTTCCTCGAGCACAATCTCGAGCGCTTCGCCACCGACCGCTACCAGCACGAGCAGCCGTTCTGGTACTACGGTGTGGTCGTCATCCTGGCGGTGATGCCGTGGACGGTGGTTGCGGTGCGCGCGTTTATCGACGGCATCCAGACCTCGGTCGCGGAGTGGAAGCAACGCCATGCCCGCAAGGAAGAGCCCTGCGCCAGCCGGCCCGGCGACGCGTTCCCTGAATTCCTGGTGCTCTGGGCGCTGATTCCCATCGTCTTCTTCAGCTTTTCTCAATCCAAGCTGCCGGGCTACATTCTGCCCTCGATTCCACCCATTACGATTCTGACCGGCGATTATCTCTACCGTCGCCGGACAACCAGGTTGAAGTCGAGCGGATTGAATCCGTGGATTCTGGGTGGGCACGCGGTGGTGTGCGGCGTCATAACGCTGGTTGCCCTGCTGTTGCCCTGGTTTGTGGCCCATCACGACACCATTCCTCCGGCGCCAGCGCTGGCAGCGGCTTCCACGGCCGCGCTGGGCGCGGTGCTGCTCATCCTCATCGTTACCAGCGCCTTCGGCGTGGAGAAACTGCGGCTGGTCACCTGCTCGATTCTCGTTGTCCTGCTCCTCTATCTCTACGGCGTGGGCCCGTTCTTCGGGATTCCTGCCATCCCTTCCACCAAGCACGTGATCCACCTGCTCGACCGCACCTACTCCGCGCGGCCGCTGGCAGCCAAGCTCGATACCTTCGCTCCTCATGACGAGACGCTCGCCGTCTTCCGGGTTCGCCGCGACATCGTGTACGGCCTGGCGTTCTATCGCAACCACGAAGTGGTGAACTACGAGGAGAGCGGCGTGCCCGACGAGCAGCACCTATTGGTGGCACGCGTCACCGGCCGCAACGGCGTAGACCTGCACACCCAGGCTGCGCTCCAGGACTATCTGCAGGGACGTCCGTACGAAGAGCTTTTCACCTGGCCGGAGCAGGGTCTGGAAGTTTATCTCGTTGGGAAACGCTGAATATTTCGTAACTTGAGTGCCTGAGGTTGCGCGCTGGTGCTGAGCCGTGGCAAAGTGTCCGCAAGGCACTTGCGCCTGTGGGCAGCGCGCCAGAGGGCTGCTGCGCTCTGTGGGTTGGCGCGCTGGTTTGCCGCTTGGGCGGGACAATCTCGCGCGGAAGAGAGTCTAATTAGGCAAAGGAAAGCATGGCGACCGGGACTTCCATCGAGATTCTCGACCTGCGGCACTTTGCGGCGCCCATGTTGCGCCCGGTGCTGGAGGCCGAAGGCGAGCTGTGGAAGCAGCGCCTGCACTGGGACTACCGCGCCTCCGCCAAGCTGCTGATGCAGTATCTCGACGGGCGCATGCTGCCCGGCTACGCGGCCATCGAGGCGGAGCAGCCTATCGGCTACGTCTTCAGCGTCTACGAAGAGACCAAGGCGGTGATCGGCGAGGTCTTCGCCATGGCCGGAGCGTCGCTCGACGGCGTTGCTTCAGCCCACGCGGTGGAGGAAACGCTGCTCCGGCACCTGCTGGAACTGTTGCTCAACTCGCCGCAGGTGGAGCGGATTGAAGCGCAGCTTCTACTGCATCCTTCGGGCTCGCATTCGGCGCTTTTCCGGGAGTCCGGCTTCGAAATTTACCGGCGCTTGTTCATGGTGCAGCCGCTGCACGGCCACTGGACGCCGCCAGCCGTGAATCTGTCAAATGGCCTGGAACTGCGCCCGTGGAGCGAGGAATATCTGGCGCCGGCGGCGCGGCTCATCTGCGAGGCCTATCGCGGCCATCCGGACAGCCTGATCAACGACCAGTACCGCACCGTGCACGGCTCCACGCGTTTTCTGAACAACATCGTGCGCTTTGCTGGTTGCGGCACGTTTGCTGCGCCGGTTTCGCACGTGGTGGTTGACCGCGCGCGCCGCGAGCCTGTGGCGTTGGTGCTGGGGTCGCGCGTCAGTCCGCAGAGCGGCCACATCACCCAGGTCTGCGTGCATCCGTCCTATCGACGCCGCGGCTTGGCACGGCTGCTGCTTTCCATGGCCTCGTTCTGCTTCATGCGCCAGGGTGCAACCGAGATTTCGCTTACCGTGACCGAAGCCAACGGGCAGGCCGTCGAGCTCTATCGACAGGAGGGCTACACCTGCAGCCACATCTTCGACGCCTCGGTATGGCAGCGGCGCCGAACCGCGTAGAGCGGATCTCAAAGCCAGGCGAGCCTAAGTTGTAGGCTCCGTCTTCACGGCCTGCGGAAAAACTCGTTTGGGGTGTCGGTTTTGAAAGGGCATGACTTCAGTCATGCCATAACAGCCCCAAAATGGTTCCGGCTTTAGCCGCTGAGGGATGGCTTTGGCCCTCCAGTAGGGTTTCTCCGCGTCCTCTGGAGCTCTGCGCTACACAAGCTGGTTGCGCGTTACCGCGCGATGAGGAACATGACCCAGCTCAGCACGATGGCCGAGCCCACAAACAGCGCGAAGCAGTAGATGCCGTAGCGCAACATGCGCCGCGGCGTTTCGCGTTGGGTGATGCCGAAGACGGTGGAGGCGAAGAGCGCGAACAGCAGCACTGCCGTGAAGTGGGAGGGCCGGAACACTAGGATTCTTTCCTCCCGGTGCGAAGATTGTGGGCGTCGACGGCGGCAATCACGTTGAGCAGGCCGGCCACCACGATGAATTTGGAACCGTAGTCGGCCGTAGTCACCTGTACCGGGTCAGCTCCGAGACCCATGAGCCGGCCCACGAAGAACAGCGCTCCGTTGCCCAGATCGCCAACCATGCCCAGGATGTCAAGAATGTCCTGCGCGCCGGTGTAGAGCTTGCCGTGCATGGCCAGCCCCAGCGCAAACATGAGGACAATGGCGGCGGCCAGCAGCAAGCCGCGAATCCACTTGCCCAGCAGAAAATGCCCTGCACCCGGAACCAGCCATCCGGCGATCAGGGGAAGATAAACGAATCCTTGCTTCGCGGAATTGTCCGCGGCGGCTTTGTTGGGCACGGTTGCCATTCATTCTTGACTATACAAGGGCAGGGAGCAAGGAACCAAAAAGGCAAAAAACAAGGGAACAAGGGAACGAGGGAACAAGAAGGCAGGGACCTACGAACCACGAGCCACCAATCACGAACCTTGACGGCCAACCACCGCAACTGTTCACCGCCCGCTGTCCGCTGCTATAACTTTGGCTGTATCTATAAGAGCGTTGCGGGGGGAATTGAACCATGTTTTTGCGCCGTTCTGCGTTTTTCTGCCTTTTGCTGTTCTTGACTGCTGCGGCCGCAGCCGGCCGTGCGCAATCTGTCAACCCGCCGCAATGGGTGGGGACATGGGCTACAGCGACGATGGCGGCCGACGGCGGCTTCGACGTGCGTCCCTTCTGCGGAGTGACGCTGCGTGAGATCGCGCACATCTCCATCGGTGGCGCGCGGATTCGCGTACGCCTCAGCAACGCCTTTGGCACCGATCCGCTCGCCATCAGCGATGCACACGTGGCAGTGAGCGCGGGCGGCTCAAAGATCCAGGAGGGCACTGACCGCGCGCTGACATTTAGTGGTTCGACAACGGTGCGGATTCCTGCCGGCGCGGAGATCTATTCCGATCCCGTGGAACTGGCAGTTGCTCCACTGTCGGACGTTGCCGTCAGTTTCTTTGTGCCGAACCAGGTGATGCGGAGCGAGACCTTTCACCGCTCTGCTGCCCAGGATAACTTTGTAGCCAACGGCGATGTGGCCGGCGCGGCAGACCTGACCCAGCCGGCGACGATCGCTTCCTGGTACTTCTTCGATGGCGTCGACGTGGCCGCGGTGGACGATGCGCGCGCCATTGTGGCGCTGGGCGATTCCATCACCGACGGCGCAGCGTCCACTGCAAACGCCAATCACCGCTGGCCCGATGATCTGGCGGCGCGTCTGCAGCAGGATACGGCGCTGCAGCATGTTTCGGTGTTGAACGAGGGCATTGGCGGCAATCGTGTGCTGAACGACGTGACCGGGCCGAGCGCGCTCGCTCGCCTGGATCGCGATGTGCTGGCGCAGGACGGCGCCAAGTATGTCATCGTGCTCGAAAGCATTAATGACATCGGCCGTTTGGCGCACCTCACTTCTCCGGATGACGACGTGAACGCGCAACAGCTTGAGTTGGGCCTGCAGCAGATTGCCGAGGCCGCGCACCAGCACGGTATGAAGGCGTTTGGGGCCACGCTGACGCCGTACCAGGGAGCCGGCTACTATTCCGACGAAGGCGAGCAGGTGCGCGAAGCGGTGAACACTTGGATCCGTACCAGCGGCGTCTTCGATGGCGTGGCAGATTTCGACAAGGCCACGCAGGACCCGCAGAATCCGCTGACCTTCAACCCGCAATATGATTCCGGCGACCACCTGCATCCCAATGACGCCGGCTATCGCGCCATGGCGCGGTCGATTGATCTGGCGTTGTTCGGTAAGTGACAGGGACAAGGGACCGAGGGACAAGGGACCGGAAAGTAACTTGGATCAAGGGAACAAGAAGACCGGCAGGTTTGCTTTGGTGTTTGCGCTGGGCTGAAGAGTAACCGCAGTCGCGTGTTGCCTCGGTCCCTTGTTCCCTAGTTCCCTTGGTCCCTGTCTTTACCTAAATTTTCACCAGCTCGCGCTGCATCTTGCCTGTCACCCACGCTTTGTCGGGCGAGGTGAGCATGTTCACTTCGCTGCGGACTCCGAACTCGGGCAGATAGATTCCGGGCTCGACGGAGAAGCAGGTGTTGGGCAGGATGCGGCGCTGGTCGTGGGTTTCCAGGTTGTCGAGGTGCGCGCCGGAGCCGTGCAGCTCCTGGGCGATGTTGTGGCCGGTGCGATGGGTAAAGTAGTCGCCGAAGCCGGCGTCGCGGATCACGTTGCGGGCGGCATCGTCGGCCTGGAAGCCCTGAATCTCGTGGCTTTGCTCAAAAGCGGATTCGACCGCGATGATGGCGGCATCGCGCGCGTTGCGCACGATTTCGAAGACCTGCTGTTCGCGCCCAGTGGGCTCGCGGCCAATGACACCGGTCCAGGTGATGTCGTAAAAAATTGTCCCCGGTTTATCCACGCGGCCCCAGATATCGATGAGCACGAAATCACCTTCGCAAATGGGTGCAGAGCGCTCGGCGGTTGGCTCGTAGTGTGAGTCGGAGCTGTTGGCGTTCACGCTCACGTTGGGACCGTTCTCCCAGACGAGATTCTCGCGGCGCATGGCTTCGCTGAGCCATAGGACGTGGTCGTACTCGGTGAGTTTGCCCTCGCGTAGCCGCCTGCCCATTTCCTTCCAGCCCTCGGCGAGAAGCGCGTCGATGGCGCGCTGCGCGACGGCGTGGCTTTCCATTTGCTCGTCGGTGAGAACGGCCTCGAACTGGCTGACCAGGTCGGCAGAACTCACAATCTGCTTGCCGAGCGAGCGCAGGAATTCGACGGTGCCGGCATCGACCATGGAGACGTACATGATGTCGTTGTTGGGCGAGTACTGCATGGCAATGCGGCGGAAGCCGGAGAGCATGGCGTCAAGGCCGGCGTGCAATTCCTGCCAGCTTGAGTAGACGGCTTTCGTGCCGGGCAGAGCGTCCAGCCGGCCCTGTTCGATGCGATGCATAAGCCGCCGCGGTTCGCCCTCCGCGGGAACGAAGTAATACCAGCGGCGCGTGATGTGTGCGTGCTCGTCCAGACCCAGGATGCGGGCGGCGATGGGATCGCGGTGATGGTGATCGTAGAACAGCCAGCCGTCGAAACCGGCCTCGCGGAGAGCGGCCTGCATTGCGTCGAGCTTCATAAAGGAATGATACGGGACAAGGGACAAGGGACAAGGGACAAGGGACAAGGGACAAGGGACAAGGGACAAGGGACTCCGTGGACGGAAGCCCTGATCTCTGCCCTCTGATTGCTGATCTCTGCCTTACAGCGCGGCGAGTGCCTCTGCCTGGCTGGCGAAGAGCTGGGCGTACTTGGTGATGCCCACCATGGTGAAAACCTTGGTGAAATGCGGTGACAGGCCAAAGGCGTAGATCTTCTGGCCGGAGTTTGCGGCTTCAATCAGGAGCTGGATAACCAGGGCAATGCCACTCGAGTTGATGTAGTCCACCTTGGTGAAATCAAGCAGAATCAGCTTATTGGTGTCCTTGGGTAACGCCTGGTAGGCGCCCAGCACGGCATCCTTTGAAGTGCTCGCAATGTCGCCCTCGTAGCGCAGGATGGTGACCGTGTGCCCGGCAGGGGAAGTAAGCTGGTCAACGCGCGACTTGGTTTCGGTTTGCACTCTCGATTGCCTCCGCTTCTTTAATACTAGCTGGCTGCTCTCAGTTTTTGGCGCTCAATTGTCAGTTTTCAGTTATTCCTTATTGCGCAAGCTTTTGCGACTCAAGCCAGCGGGACTTCCGGAAACTACTCCGTGTCCTTGTCGAGCCGGATGACCAGGCGCACATAGCTGCTGCGCCCATTGGTTCCAGCCACCCATTCCGCCTCATCGACCAGCGCCTGGATGAGAAACATGCCCATACCGCGCGGGTCTTCCTGGCCGTGCATCTTGCGGTCGATATCTGGCTTGACGGGAGCCTTGCTGATGCCTCTGCCGTCGTCGATAACCTTGACTTCCAGCTCGTCGGTTCCGGCGCAGAGCACTACGCCGACGGAGAGCTGCTCGTTGAGGCGGTTGCCGTGCTCGATGGCGTTGATGCAGGCCTCGGCAATAGCCGTCTTGAGGTCTTCAATGCGGTCTTCGCGAAAGCCCATGAGCTTGGCCACGGAGGCGGCCGTACTCATGGCCACTTTCTCGTATCCCATGCGCGAGGGCAGGCGAACCTCGACGGTCGTGCTTTTCGGGTTCTTCATGCCGACGCCTCCGAAGCTGAACGGCACAACGCTAGAGCGGTCATGTCGTCTCCCTGCGGCGAGCCCGCGGCGAAATCAGCGAGCACTGTCCATAACGCATCGAGAATACCATCGGCTTTTGCGCACTGGCACGTAGAAAATTCATACAAAAGCCTTTCCGACCCAAATTCTTCATCCCCGCGGAAGACTTCAGTGAGGCCGTCGGTATAGAACAGCAAACGCGATCCGGGCACAAAGGAGGCCCGTTCGGCAGTGTAGTTCATGCCGGGAAACATTCCCAGCGGTGTTCCCGCTGCCTGGAACTCATGTGGATCGGCGCCGGGTTTGAGCAGGAATCCGGGATTGTGGCCGCAGTTGACCACTTCCATGGTGCCCGATTCGGGGTGAAGGCGCAGGAAAATAGCGGTGACGTAGCGGCGGCGGTACTCTTCGCCCTCGGTCCACTGCTGCTGGTTCATTCGCGTAGCCAACTCGTCGAGGGGTAGGCCGGCGATGGCCATGCCGCGCAGCGCGGCGCGAAAGTTGATGGAAACAATGGCGGATGCGAGGCCCTTGCCGGCCACATCGGCCACGGCCAGAAGCAGCCCGCCGTCGGGCAGTTCCACTATATCGATGTAATCGCCGCCCACCTCGTAGCAGGCGTCGGACCGGAATCCCAGTGAATAGCCGGCAATCTCGGGCAGGTTCTGCGGCAGCAGCGAACGCTGGATGCGTCGGGCGGCGTCGAGATCCTGCTGCACGCGGGCAAATTCAACATTGCGCTTGTGGTTGCGGGCGTTTTCAAGCGCCACGGCAGCCTGCAGGGCAAGGCCTTCGAGGAAATCCGCCTCATAGATGGTCAATGCGCGTCCGTCCGGCGGCAGCACCACCAGCTCTTCCATGCGCCGCCCATCGCGATCCGCAAGCGGCCAGGCGGGCAGATTTTCGCCCCTTGGCTCCTCGCCGTAGCTCAGGCCGGCGCCGGGGAAGGCCGCGCCAGCCATCTCCAGCTCGCGCACGGCAATGCGCAGCACCTGGTCGAGAACTTCCTTTTCCTGGATGGTGGAGTGGACCTGGCGCGACGCCTCGAGCAGCGCTTGAAGTCGCGCTACCTGCTGTTGCAGGTCGATCGTCTCGCTATTGCCGAGTAAATGCGGTCCGGTCCCCATTGCAATCTCCGTGGATTTTCACTCTAACACGACGGGGCCGAGGGTATGGTATCTTCAGCTCACCCCGTCAGCTTGAGCAAGAGCGTAAGCGTCTACCGTTCTCTTTCCGCATCAAGGCATTGGCTTCTTTACAACGTTCTCACATCCTCTGTGGCCTAATTCCGACAAGGAATCCGGGTGTTTTGCGATCGAAATCGCCTGGACTTCACTCCACTGAGACTGAAAACGCTTTAGACCGGCTGTTGGTTCCATTTGCCATTGCTTTTTGCCGAAGCGGCGCGCCTATTGCCTTCCCATCCCACGAAAGGCGGACATTTCCGATGTTCGACGCCAGCAGCACAGCAGTTTCCGGTCTGACCGCGGACGCCAACCTGGTTTTAACGCTCGAGGAGATCGCCAATCTGGCCGAACAGAGCGGCAAGCCGGCCGAGACACTGATGAACGTGGTAGCTCTCATCGCCGCCCGTTTCCGCACCGATGTGTGTTCGGCGTATCTGCTGGAACCGGACCGCTCCAACCTGGTGCTGGCGGCAACGCTCGGGCTTCATCCGCGGTCGATTGGGGTGCTGCGCATGCCGCTCAACGAGGGGCTTTCCGGGCTGGTGGCCGAGCAGGTGATGCCGGTGGCCGTGGCCCATGCGCGCAATCATCCCCGCTACAAATACTTCGAAGCCTCCGGCGAAGAGGAGTACCACTCGTTCCTGGGTGTACCGCTGATCGATCGCGGGGTGTTGCAGGGCGTCCTCGTTGTTCAAACCAAGGAAGCGCGCGTCTTTGCCGACGAGGAGATTGACATGCTCGTTGAGGTGGCCGGGCAGGTGGCGCCCATCATCAGCGAGGCACGCACCCTGGATCGCTTTATTGCGCCGGCGCAGGAAAAGCTGTGGGAGCTGGCGCGCAATGTGTCGTGGGCGTGGGACAACGATTGCACAGCGCTGTTCCGTGATCTGAATCCCAGCCGTTGGCGCGAGCTCAACCAGAATCCCATCTCGCTGTTGAGCGAGCTGCCGCTGGGTGAAATTCAACGCCGGGCCGCGGAGCTGCACTTGCACAGCCGCATCAATTACGTCTATCGCCGTCAGCAGGAGTACCTGCACGCCGACCAGACCTGGGGCGCCAACCATGCCGGAGTGCTGCGGCCGCGGCCCGTGGCTTATTTCTCCGCGGAGTTCGGATTGCACGAGTCGCTGCCGATTTATTCTGGCGGACTGGGCGTGCTGGCCGGAGATCACATCAAGAGCGCGTCAGACCTGGATATTCCGCTGGTCGGCGTGGGGCTCTTTTACGGGCAGGGCTACTTTCTGCAGCGCCTCGACACAACCGGCTGGCAACATGAAGAGTATCTCGAAACCGATGTCAGCCAGCTTCCCATGCAACCGGCGATCGGCGTGAACGGCGAGCCGGTGGTGATTGAAATTGCGACGCGCGGGGCAGCCATTCGCGCGAAAGTGTGGCGCGTGAGGGTGGGCCGCTGCGATCTGCTGCTGCTCGATTCAAACGTGGAGGGCAATGCGCCCGAGGATCGCGACACCACTTCGCGGCTCTATGGAGGCAATTCGCGGACCCGTATTCGTCAGGAACTGCTGCTGGGAATCGGCGGATTTCGCGCGCTCAGGGCGATGGGCATCTCGCCGGGCGTGCTGCACCTGAACGAGGGGCATAGCGGCTTTGCGGTCTTCGAAGCTATCCGCGACCGCATGGAAGAAGAGGGCCTGGACTTCTACACGGCGGCGCGGCAGATTCCACGCGAGGTAGTTTTCACCACGCACACACCGGTGCCCGCCGGACACGATCGCTTCAGCGCCGACCTGATTGAGGAGCACCTCGGACCACTGCGCGAGCAGTTCGGCATCACGCACGAAAACCTGATGGGCTTTGGGCGCGAGCAGCCAACCGACAATGGCGAACCGTTCTGCATGACAGTGCTGGGGCTGAAGCTGGCGCGCAGGGTGAATGCGGTGAGTTCGCTGCATGGCGAAGTTTCGCGGGCCATGTGGCGCGGGCTGTATCCGGATCGCTCGGAGGACGCGGTGCCGATTGGCCACGTGACCAACGGCGTACATGTTCCATCGTGGCTGGCGCCGCAGATGTGTCGGCTTTACGATCGGCATCTCGGCGTTGGCTGGCAGAAACAGAGCGGCGCTGCAAACACCTGGCAGGCCATTGAGACGGTCGACGATGGCGAGTTGTGGGAGACGCACCTGAGCCTGAAGGCGCAGCTCATTGAATTTGCGCGGCGGCGCGCGCGCGAGCAGGCTGAACGGCGCGGCGAGGAGAACGGAGCGCTGCGGCGGCTGGACAAGGTGCTTTCGCCCGACGCGCTCACCATCGGGTTTGCGCGGCGATTTGCCACCTATAAGCGGGCGAATCTGGTGCTGGCGGATATGGAGCGGCTGGCCTCGATGGTCAACGATGCCAAGCGGCCGGTACAGTTTGTCTTTGCGGGCAAGGCGCACCCGCACGATGAGCCGGGCAAGCGCGTGCTGCAGCAGATTGCCGAAATGATGCGGAACACGAAATTTGCTGACCGCTTTGTATTCATCGAGAACTACGACATTAATGTCGGGCGCCACCTGGTGCAGGGTGTCGACGTGTGGCTCAACAATCCGCGCCGCCCACTGGAGGCTTCCGGCACCAGCGGCCAGAAGGTGGTGCTCAACGGCGGATTGAATTTGTCAGTGCTGGATGGATGGTGGGCCGAAGCCTATGACGGCCTGAACGGCTTCGCGATCGGCAAGGGCAGAACGCACGCCGACATGTCGATCCACGACAACCGCGACGGCGAGGATCTGTATCGCGTGCTGCTCGACGAGGTGATTCCGCTGTATTATCAGCGCGATCGCGACGGCCTGCCGCGCGGCTGGATCAAGCGCATGAAGCGGACAATTCGCACTCTGGGCTGGCGCTTCGCCGCTGATCGCATGGTGATGGACTACACGCTGAAGTGCTATATTCCGGCGGTAGGCGGAACGAGCATCGAGATTCGGGCGCTGGGGTAAGCGGCGCCGGTCTCGTGATTGGGGGCGTTCACGCCGTCTGCGGCACTGGCGGCCACTTCGCCTTTGGAGGATAATCGGCGCATGGCCACAATGCCCAACCCGGATGAGCTCTGGAGCGTGCGCGAATACCTGCGCACCAGTTGGAGCCCCGATCGCGAGTTCGTGGACGGCCGCATCGAGGAGCGCAACTTGGGCGAGAAAGAGCACTCCATCCTGCAGGGATACCTGACGTATCTGTTCAACGCGATGAGATCCGAGTGGGCGGTGAGGGTATTTCCGGAGCTGCGCACCCAGACGCAGAGGACACGATTTCGAGTTCCCGATGTGCTGGTAGTGCGCGCTGGCGAGAAGTTTGAGCGCTACGTTACACAGCCGCCGCTGATTGCGATTGAGATTCTTTCGCCGGAAGACACGATGCGGGCGATGCAGGAAAAAGCAGCCGAGTACCGGCAATTCGGCATCGAGCATATCTGGGTCATCGACCCCGAACCACGCGTTGCCTATCGGGTCACAGAACGTGGGCTGGAAGAGGTCCGCAGCGGGGAATTGACCGTGCCGGGAACGCCGATCCGGATTCTGCTTAGCGAGATGTTCAGCGAACTGGATCAGTAGACCCGGAAGGGTAACCGCAGATCCTTCGACTCCACCGCTCGCGAAAAGCGCGATCCGCTCCGCAGGGTTACAGGTCCACTGGTTTACAGGGGACAACTGCCAGCCGCTTTACTGCGCGTACGCCTCTTCTTCCACGGCCTTGCGGTGCCGCTCCACCAGCACGCCCGGATAGTAGGCATTCCGGGTATACTGGCGGACCATGCGGTCGGTGTTGAAGTAGGAGCCATTGTAGGCAATGGTGGTGCGCATCAGGCGCGCCCACTTCTCCGGAGACTCAAGGTAGGACGGTACAACCGCACTCTCGAGCTTGTGGTAGAGCGACTGCGCTTCGTCGTAATCGTTGGCGCCGTCTTCAATAGCCCAGCCGGTGACACCTTCGATGCAGCCCTCGATCCACCAACCATCCAAAATCGATAGGCTGGGAACGCCGTTCAGGGCGGCCTTCATGCCGCTGGTGCCGGAGGCTTCGTACGGCCGCCGCGGGGTGTTTACCCACACATCGACTCCCGCCGTTAACATCGCGCCCAGGTCCCACGCGTAGTTTTCCAGGTATACGATGCGCAGCATGTCGTTGGAGTACTGAGAGGCATTCTCGAACACGCGCTGGATGAGCGCCTTGCCCGGACCATCCTGCGGGTGCGCCTTTCCGGCATAGAGAATCTGCAAACCGCCGGCCTGCGCCGCGATCTGCTGCAGGCGCTCGGGATTGGTGAACATCAGGTCGGCGCGCTTGTAGGTGGCGGCGCGGCGCGCAAAGCCCAGTGTAAGAACCCTTGGATTCAGCACCAGGCCAGTGCGCGAAGCCACTTCAGCCAGCAACCCTTCCTTGGCGCGGGAGTGGGCGGCAAGAATCTTGGCTTCGGGCAGATCGATCAAGTTGCGCAGGTAGAGATTGTCGCGCCGCCAGGCCGGAATCTGCTCATCGAACATCTGCTGCACGGGCGCCGAGATCCAGGTGGCCGCGTGCACGCCGTTGGTGATGGACTGAATATCGAACTCGGGGAACATCTCGCGCGAAACGCGTCCGTGCTGCAATGCCACGCCGTTGGCATAGCGCGAGAAGCGCAGCGCCAGCAGCGTCATGTTGAGCAGGCCGTCCTGAAAACAGCCCAACCTCTCCAGGCGCGCGGTGCGATCGCCACCGAGAATGCGAATCGATTGTTCGGTCGAAAAGCGGTCGTGGCCGGCGGGCACTGGCGTGTGCGTAGTGAAGACGCACTTGCGGCGCACTTGCTCGATATCGCTTTCCGTGAAAGCGTTCAACGGTCCTCCGCCTACCTGCCGCTCCAAGAGCCCTTGCGTGAGCAGGGCTGCGTGGCCTTCGTTCATGTGGTAGACGTTGATGTTCAGGCCCAGCGCGCTGGCCATGCGCACGCCACCCATGCCCAGCACAATCTCCTGCTGCAGGCGGTAGTTGGTGTCGCCGCCGTAGAGGTGATCGGTGAGGCCGCGGTCCCAGCCGGAATTGCCATCCACGTCCGTGTCGAGCAGATAAATAGGCACGACGTGGCCGAAACGGCCTTCCATGTCATAGCGCCAGGCGCGCGCCGTCACCACGCGGTCTTCAATGGAGACCGTAATGCGGGCTGGTTCCTCGGTGCAGAAATCCGCCGGGTTCCAGGGCTGGATTTCCTCGGTCTGCCCGCCGCCGGAATCGAGATGCTGCTGGAAATATCCCTTGCGATGCAGCAGGGTAAATGCAACAACAGGTACGCCCAGATCGGCCGCCGAGCGCAAAGTGTCGCCCGCCAGGACACCCAAGCCGCCCGAGTAGGTGGGCATAGAGGGGTGGATCGCAATCTCCATTGAGAAGTATGCAACTTGGCCGGACATGGGAAAGGTTTCGTAGGAAAAGGGTTTTGTCGTTGGTTCCATGTTTCTGAAGTCTCCGCGGCTTCCACCCTGCGAGCGGCTAGTGCAAAGTGTAAGCCGCCAAACTGGGCAAGGCACGGTTGCCACCTGATTCGTTCATCGGGGCAAACATCCCCAAGTTTAGCAAGGAACCCACGAATTGCAGAGGATTCTGCCCGTTAGAAAGCCTGACTCTTTGGTGGGATGCAAAAAGGGTCCGGGCGGCCACCAGTTTTGCGGAGAAAAGTTGAACATTACAAAGCAGATGAGAGAAATCCTGCGTCGGCTTCGCGCAACCGGCAAGTTTCCGACGGCAGGTTTTTCGGGGCAAGGATGGCAGGTTTCAGGCATGAGGCAGCGCTTAGCCGGTATGAAACCTAAAACCTGGGTTATTCGAGCCGGTGTGCGCCGCTGGATGCATGGCAGATGTGAATCTCCGGGACAATCCCAAAACGGGCCGTGTAGCGGCGGCCCAACTCTCCGGCAAATGCGGCCGCATCTTTCTGCTCCACGAGATTCACGGTGCAGCCTCCAAATCCGCCGCCGGTGAGGCGGGCGCCGATGAGTCCGGGCAAATCCTGCGCGAAGTCGACCATGGCGTCGGCCTCTACGCAGCTGCCTTCGAAGTCCTGGCTATAACTGGTGTGCGCTTCGCCCATCAGTCGGCCCAGTTCTTTCATGTCTCCACGCAACAGTGCGTCACATGCGGCCACTGTGCGCAGATCTTCGCTGATCACGTGGCGCGCGCGCATCAGCGACTTGGGTTCCATCTCTTTGCCCCACTTTTCGAGATCCTCAAGCGTGGCGTCACGCAGGAAGGGCACGTTGGGGCGGTGACTGGCGATGATCGCGCAGGCCGCTTCCGATTCGGCGCGGCGCGTCTTGTAATCGCCACCCACCACCGAGTGCTTGACCATGGTGTTGGCGATGACGATCGCTACGTGATCGGGAATAGGCGCAAGACGAAAACTGAGATCGCGGCAGTCGAGGAGCAGCGCGTGATTCTCCTCGCCGTTGGTGGAGATGAACTGGTCCATGATGCCGCAGCTTGAGCCGACAAACTCGTTTTCCGCCCGCTGGCAGAGGCGCGCGAGCAGGGGGCCAGGATAACTGGCGCCTATCAGCGACAGAACGGCGAGCATGGTGGCCACTTCAATAGCGGCCGAGCTCGACAAGCCGGAACCGAGCGGCACATCGCCCCAGATGCTGAGACTGAAGCCGGGGATTTTGTGGCCCTCGCCGGTGAGGATCGAAACCACGCCCATCGGGTAGTCGCTCCAGTGCGAGCTGGGCCCCGCGGGCAGCGCCCTTGCGTCGTAGGTCTTCTCTTCGCCGTAGTTTTCGGAGTAGATCACGATCTTGCCGTCGGTACGCGGCGAAATGGCCGCGAGCGTGGCAAAGTTGATGGCCGCCGGCATGACGAAGCCCTCGGCGTAATCCGTGTGTTCTCCGATCAGGTTCACGCGACCGGGTGCGACAAAGAGCGCAGGCTCAGCGTGAAAGTGGTTGCGATGCGTGGAGCGAAGCAGAGCGGGATCATGCATATCGATTCAGGTCCTTTTCAGCAAAGTTCGCGGCGCTAAGATCGTGGGCCGGGGTGCGGTCAACTCCGCTAACCAGCTAGCTGCGCTGACTTCGTTATTTCGTGAGAACGTTTTCTTTTTGGTGCGGATTCATCCGTCTTTCAAGTGCTATCGGCCGAGGACTTCTTTGCAGGCTGCGGACAGCCGCTCCCAGATTTGCTCCAGCCAGGCTTCGTGTTCGGGCTTCATCAACACCGAACGCAGGCAGGTGAGCGCTGTGGGCACTTCTGCGCCGTTGGTGGCATAGGCTGGGCAAAACCAAGTTTGCGGCAATTGTACAAGAGCGAGGTGCAGATCGCGCACGGCGCAGGCGTCGAAGACTTCCTGCGCCCGCTGAGAAGCCTCCAGGGAGTCTGCTGCATGCAATGCCCAGGTCACAATATCCAGTTGCGGCTGGCCGGCCGCGAGGCAGATGAAGCGGCCGTCGTCGCGCAGCGCGCTGTCCAACTTCATAGCCGCCGCGCGGCTTTTGGCCAGGTCGCGGGCAAAGTCGCCGCCACGCACCAGCGGCAGCAGCCGCTGCGTGGCCCAGAGCGCAACCGCCGCCGCGCCCGCGCGGGAGCACTCCAGGCTGATCTCGCCCAGGTGCAGTTGCTTTGAGGTGAAGTAAGTGTAGGGGGACTCATGTTTATAAAGCTTCCCCACGCTGAAATCGCGGAAGAGAACGCAGCCGCAACCGTAGGGCTGCAACCCGTGCTTGTGGGGATCGATGACGATGGAGTCGGCATGCCTGATGGCAGCATAAGCGCGACGCGCGGGCTCGTCCAACGCCTCCGGAATCAGCGTGAAATAGCCGCCATAGGCGGCGTCCACGTGGATGCGAAAGCCATAGCGCTCGCGCAGCGCCAGAATTTGGTCAAGCGGATCGACGGCGCCGATTGCTGTGGTTCCCAACGTGACGACGACGGTGCCCACGTCGCCCCGGTGCAACTCGGTTTCAAGCGCTTCGAGATCCATGCGGCCGCGGCTGTCGGCGGGGATGGAAGCGTACTCGAGCTTGAGAACCGCAGAGATACGGTGGTGGGTGTAGTGGGCCTGCTCAGAGCCCACGATCCGCTTTCCTGGAACGAGCTGGCCGGCGACCCACAACGCTTCCAGATTGGCCAGTGTGCCGCTCGAGGTTAGATGGCCTAGAAATTCGGTCCAACCGAACATCCTGGCGATCTCAGCAACGGCTTCGATCTCCATCTCGGAGCTGGCGCGGCCGCCATCGCGGGCGTGGTTGTTGGGATTGATCTGCATGGCCAGCGCGTAGGCAGCGCGGGCTACTGGGTGCGGCGGCTTCAGCATCTGCCCGGCGTAGAGGGGGTGGAAGTAAGGGTAATTGTCGCCGAGCCGGGCCGCCGTGGCCGCAAGAACCTGGTCGATCGCGTCCGAATTGCACGCGCGTTCAAACTCCGGAAGGGTGGCAAATTCCTGTTCAAGGAGTTCGGTGGCGTTGGCGAGAAGAGCGGGAACCGGGTCTTGAGGCATGACAAACTTTCATCGCGGAACAGCAGGCGGATGGAATAAGCCCAGAGCAATCAAATAGTTCCATTCATGTGATGCACTGGGCTGGGCTAGGCGAAACTTTCCCCTATGCATTTTAGACGCAGATGGTACAATGTCGTCAGCGTTAGAGCCGAACCGGGCGTGAGCAGCAACTCGCCCAACCAAGCAAGATTCTGCCAGTGGTCGCTCCGATTCATCCAGCGCAATTCAAAAATCAGGAAAAACGAGCAAAATGGAACAAGGTACTGTGAAGTGGTTCAATGACGCGAAGGGCTTCGGTTTCATCTCGCGCCAGAACGGCGAAGATGTATTCGTGCACTACTCTGCAATCAACTCGAGCGGCTTCAAGAGCTTGCAGGAAGGCCAGGCGGTGCAGTTCAACGTGGTCAAGGGGCCCAAGGGCTGGCAAGCTGCTGACGTGCAGCCTCTCTAAGCCTCACGGGCTGGATTCCGGCAGAATTTTGGGCACAGCAGGGCTGGGGCAACTCCCGGCCCTTTGTGTCTCGCTGTGTCGAGATCCGCCGCTGGATGTAGCCAAATTTAGATTTCCGATTCGCGTCCCCGCGCTTCCGTGAAACGTGGGCGTTGAAATCCGGTTTGCTTTGCCTGTGCGGATGGGGCAGGCGATTCGGAAGTGTCCTCACGCGGAACTCGATGTTCTGCGCCGGCTTTGCTTTAAGGTCGTCAGGTCGGTGCCGCCCTGTGGCGCGTGCTTGACGGCAGTTGCTGCACCGCGGCAGAGCACGCAGAAGCACGCGCGTCCGGACTCGGGTCTGCGCTTGAAACGGCGTTCCTATCCAGAAGCGCGCAACCGCGCCCCGTTATACCCTTGAAGAAGATCATGGATTCTGCTTCCCCTCGGCCGCCGCGGCGCGGCATGGAGGCGTTTGCCTCTCGCGACTTCCGCCGCTACCAATTGGCGCGCGTAGCCGCGATCCTGGGCGCGGAGGCGCAGGCGGTGGCCGTCGCCTGGCAGGTCTACTCCATTACCCATCGCGCCATCGACCTGGGCTACACCGGCCTGGCGCTGTTTCTCCCCGGACTCATCTTTCTGCTCCCCGGCGGCCACACTGCCGATCGCTTCGACCGGCGCCGCGTATTGCTGGTCTGCTACACGCTGCAGCTTTTTTCCAGTGGTGCGCTGGTTGTGCTTGCGCGCGGCAATACGCACCACGTGCTGCCCATCTATGCGGTCCTGTTCTTTATCGGGACGGCCCGTGCCTTTTCAGGGCCGGCGGCCAGCGCCTTTGTGCCCCACCTGGTTCCGGAAAAGGACTTCGTGAATGCGGTCACCTGGGGCGGGGCCATCTTTCAACTCGCCAACATTACCGGCCCGGCGCTGGGCGGGCTGCTCTTCACGTTTCCTCTGGCTCGCTTGTTCCCCGGATCCGGTCTTGAAGGCGCGGGCATCGTCTACTGCTTCACGCTGGCAACGCTGATCTGGTACCTGGCGCTGGTCACTACGTTGCACGTGCGGCCCGGCCGCATGGAGCACCGCGATCTTTCGATGAAGGTGCTGCTCGCCGGCCTCGAGTACGTGCGCCGGGCGCCCATCCTGCTGGGATCGTTTTCGCTGGACCTGTTCGTGGTGCTGCTGGGCGGCGCGACTGCACTGATGCCGATCTTCGCCCACGATATTCTGCACCAGGGCCCGGCTGGCCTAGGCATGCTGCGCGCTGCGCCCGCAGTGGGCGCGGTGGCCATGTCGGTGGCGCTGGCACGCTTTCCGCTGCGCCGGCGCGCGGGCCGCAAACTGTTTATCGCCGTCTCCATCTTCGGCGCGGCAACCATCGTCTTCGGCCTATCGCATACGCTCTGGCTCTCGCTTACGGCGCTGGTAATTCTGGGTGCGGCTGACATGATCAGCGTCATCATCCGCAGCTCGGTGCTGCAACTGGCCACGCCGCCCGAGATGCGCGGACGGGTGAGCGCGGTCAATGCGCTCTTCGTCGGCGCGTCAAACGAACTGGGCGAGTTCGAGAGCGGTGTTACCGCGCAGTGGTGGGGCGCGGTGCGGGCTACGGTCATCGGCGGGGTGGGCGCGCTGGCGGTTGCGGGCATCTGGGCGAGATTCTTCCCCGGCCTGCGCACGGCCGATGAGCTTACGGTCGAATCACTGCGGCCGCGGGAAGCGGATTTCGCAGGCGCCGTGGACTAGGGGCAGATGGCCGGCGGCAATGGTCCGCAATGCGCCAGCTCACAACGGGAGTTGCTCCGGCGGCGGATAACCATGCTGCTCCCGGCCAACTCCACCGTCGTATTTCTTTGTGGTTTTAAACAGCTCGAAATGGCCGTCGCCCGAAAAGGCTCTGCATCGCTCACGGAGCGCATGCATCTCCTCAGGCGGCATCGGTTTGAAGCCGCGGGCAATGGCCACATTCTGCTGCAGCACATCCAGCGAGTCGATGCCGCAAATGGTCGTTGCGACGGGCAGGCTCATGGCATAGCGCAGCGCCTCTTCCGCACGCACCGCGCCGTATTGGATCGGCTGGCCGTCGCCGCTTAGGCTTTTCATACCGAGCGCCGCAATGCTGCGGCGCTCGAGCTCCGGCAGCACCTGCTGCTCGAAGCTGCGAAACGATGCGTCAAAACAGTTAAGCGGCATTTGCACGGTGTCGAATGGGTAATCGTGCGCCAGCATGCGCAGATGGATGGCCGGGCTCTTATGCCCGGTGAAACCGACAAAACGAGCCTTGCCCTGCTTTTTTGCTTCATCCATCGCTTCCACCACGCCCCCCTTTGCGAATGCAAGCTCCGGGTCGTTGTCGTAGATGACCTCGTGAATCTGCCACAGGTCCAGATGGTCGGTGCCCAACCGCTGCAGGGACTCTTCCAGTTGCTGCATGGCGACAACCTTATCCCGGCCGTGAGTGCAGACCTTGGTCATCAGGAAGACCTTGTCGCGTCGCCCCTGCAGTCCCAGCCCCATCCACTCTTCGCTGCGGTGGTCGTTGTACTCCCATGCGTTGTCGAAGAAGGTGATTCCCGCGTCCACTGCTTCCTGAACCAGGCGCACGGCAAACTCGCGCGATTGCACCCTTCCCAGGTGATACCCGCCGAGACCGATGATCGAGACTTGTTCGCCCGTTTTCCCGAGCGGCCGGCGAGGAATCGGGTCAGCGCCGCTGTTCGACATTTGCGGCGGAACTGCCGCCGATGCGACCGGGCGGCGCATGGCTGAAGCTGCAAACACGGTCCCTGCTGACGCTAAGCCGGCCTGAACGAAGCGCCGCCGGGCTATTTCCGGAGCCGCTGGTTCGGGAGCAGGTTGGGATTGCGCGTTTTGTTGACGTTGCTCTGTCATGCTTCAACTCCTCGCACTCTCCGGCGTGTTCTCCGGCACCAGCCACGGGCCGTCCCCCTTTTCCAGCATCTCGGTGACCTCTCGCTGCGTGTGGTCGAAAGGGAACCCGTGCGGCATGCGCGTCATCGGGTTGTCATAGCGCAGCGATACTTTGTACGGCTCGAAGCGTCCGTCGGCCGCAGTCGGCGCGCAACGGGCGCGCAAGGCCTCCATCTCGCTCTGCGACATGGGTTGAAAGCCGCGCACGACGCCCAGGTTCTGGTGCAGTACGTCCAGTGAGTCCATGCCGCAGATTGTGGTTGCGACAGGCAGGCTCATGGCGTAACGCAACATTTCTTCAGCCTGCACGACGCCGGCTTTGATCCCCCAGGCAGTACCACCCATGCTCTTCATGCCCAGCGGTGCCATGCCTCGTCGATTGACCTCAGGCAGGACGAGCTTCTCAAAGCTGTGGTAGTTGGCGTCGAAAGGATTCAGCGGCATCTGCACCGAGTCAAACGGATAACCGAGTTCGAGCATCTTCAGGTGAAAGGCGGGATCCTTGTGACCGGTGAAGCCGACGAATCGGACCTTGCCATCCTTTTTGGCCTGATCAAATGCTTCCAGGACGCCGCCTTTGGCGTAGGCCAACTCCGGGTCGTTGTCGTAGACAATGCCATGGATCTGCCACAGGTCCAAATGATCGGTTTGATACCGCTGCAGCGAGTCTTCGAGCATCTTCATCGCTAATTTGCCGCTTCGCCCATGGGTGCAGACCTTGGTCATCAGAAACACCTTGTCGCGGCGCCCGCCGCGGAGCGCCCTGCCCAAGATGGTCTCCGTCTTGCCGTTGTAATACTCCCAGGCGTTGTCGAAGAAATTAACGCCCGCGTCGATTGCCTCGTGAACGAGCTGCACCGCTTCATCCAGGGTTGGTACATCGCCGAGATGATGGCCACCCACGCCGATGGCCGAGATCTGTTCACCGGTGCTGCCAAATTTGCGATAGATCATCTCGCCCGCCTCCCCTGCCGGCGCTGCTGATTGCGCCCCTGATGCTCTCAAGAAGGAGATTTGTCCCGAGCTTGCCGATACGCCGGACATGGCGGCGACAGCTCCCGCACCGGCTTTGAGAAAGTTCCGCCGACTGGCATTCATCTTTCCGTCTCCAGTTCCACGTATTGCCCGGAAACACGACCGGGTGACGGGCGCCTTTCGACTTGACGATATAGATGCTGAAGTCCAGCGCGGGGATCGGCGTACCCGGAGACGCTGTTTTCGAGCACACTCCAGCGAGGAGCACGCCGATCAGCACGGACCCCTCGATCTCGCCGGCCCGTTGACGCCGGCCCCGTTTCTGTTTCTGCTTGCCAGCAGTGCAGCGTGACTAGGCCTTTGGCGTGGCTGCCGTCTTCCAGTTGATGACGTGGTAGATGGCCGGCTCAGTGCCGATGTTTCTGAGGCCGTGGAGCTGGTTGGAGCCGTTGAAGATGACGGAGCCCGCGCCCAGGCGCTTCCACTCCCCATTCGAAAGCGTTTCCACCGTGCCCTGGCGGAGGATGATCATCTCCTCGTTGGGGTGGTGGTGAGGCGGGTGCGGTTGCTGACCGGGATTGAGCGTGGTCACGTGCAACTCGAGGTTTTCTAGCGTCGCCGTGGGTTCGGAGCAGAAGGAGCGCACCGAACCGTAGGACGTTTGTTTGACGGGAATCGAATCCCAGTCGAAGACCCGCGAGCCCATCACGGGTGCGGTGTCGGCGGCAGCGAAGGCTTCGGGCGCGAAGGCAGTTACGGCAAGAACAGCGAAAAAGTCGCGACGGTCCATGAACTCCATCCTGGTGAATTTCGATCAGCGACAGTGTACCCCAGGATGGCTGCAGTGCTATTTCTGGGCAGTAAGCAGCGGCTTTACAGCGGCCGGCGCCGGCGGATTCACCTGCGCGTTCAGGAAATTCGACAAGTCCTCCACATCCTGCTTCGTGCCGACCATCGGCGGCATGAAGCGGTGATAGGGCGAGTCGGGTTTGTACTCGTGCAGCATGGTGATAAAGCTCTCGATGTTGGGGCGGTCGCGGCCGGCGAGCAAATCTGCCAGCGGGCGATAGCCATGGAGCGTGTGGCAGGAGCCGCACTCGCCACGGAAGATGGCTTCGCCGCGCGAGTAGCTGGAACCGGCGTCGTAAACCCACTCGGAGTGAACCAGGTAACCCTGGTGGTCGATCTTCGCGGCTGATGGCACGCGCACACCGTTCGAGTACATCCAGCGGCCGATGACGTAGGGTTTGCGCAGCATCTCGCGTGAGTACTCGCCAGCGCCGGTCGCCATCAGCGCCAGAAGCAGAATGGCAAGCGCGTGGGCCGGATTGAAGTCAATCGGATTGCGATAGGCGAGATAGTAGGCCACGCCGATGATGGTGGCCGAAGTGATGACGATGATGAGCGCGATGCGGGTGATGGTGGAGAAGGTGCCGGAGCCGATGGTGTCGATGCCCAGCGTGAGCAGCGCGCGTTGCGACGCGGGCACCATGAAGAGGTACCACGCAAACAGCAGCGGCATGGCGACAAAGGACGGGATGAGCCACTTGACGCTCCACTTGACGAGCGAGCTCTTGAGCGCGGGCGATTTGGATCCGTCGATGCGGCTGGCGCTGATGAGCGCCCAGATGCCGGCTAGCGACGCGCAGACGCAGGTGCGCAATAGTAGGCTGGGCCAGTAGGTGGGATTAAAGAACGCATTCCAGAATTTGCTGGCTTCGTGACCGGTGCCGGCCACGGAGAGCCAGGTGTCACCAGGCGTGAGCATGAAGGTGAGAATGCCGTTGATGATGATGAGCGTGCAGACTGACGCAACGCCGTAGACCCATCCGACAGCAAGGTGCAGTTTGGCGTCGATGCGGTTCCACGTGTAGTAGTAGACGCCGATGGTGGTCAGCTCGACTAGGAAGAAGACCCACTCCATCGCCCAGCCGAAGACAAAGTTGTGAATCAGCGTGCTGGTGCCTTCCGGATGCGTGAGCCCGATGGCGAACCAGATGCCTACGCCGGAGACTGTGCCGAAGACGCCGGTGAGGATGAGGAAGAAGCGCGAGTAGCCGGCCAGTTCCCGGAGCCAGTCGGCGCGGGCAACGGAGTCAGTCATGCGCAGCGCCTTGCGCTCGGCCAGCGGAAGATACAGCCCGCCGCCGACAGCGAATTGCGAAATCATGACGTGGAAGATGGCGATGATGCCAATCACCCAGCCAGAGCCGAGATACGGAATGTCCCAGAAAGGGTAGTTCATAGATGCAAGCTCCTAGCTTCTAGCCTCGAGCTTCTAGCCCTTTTGTGCTTCCGCCAGCTCGTTTCCATCGCGCGGCCGGAGCTAGCAGCTAGAAGCTAGGAGCTAGAAGCTGTCTTACCGAATCGTCCAATACCCAATCGCCGTGGTCGCCAGCAGGGCGAAGACTGCTACCAGGCCGAAATAATGAGCGATGCGCGCACGCCTACCCGACTCACTTGCCTTGTCGTAGAACGGAATCAGGATCCAGAGCACGATGCCCAGAGTGAACAACAGCAGGCCCGCGATCTCGCCTGCTTCGCCAGGAAGCACCGAGCCTAGCAGCTTGAGCATTTCGAAGGGGCTCATGAAGTACCACTCGGGATGAATGCCCATGGGTGCGGGCGCAAGCGCGTCGTACGCCTTGCCCAGTTGCCAGGGAAACACCGAAGCCAGCAGCGCCAGCACGTTGAGCGAGATGATCCACATGGCCAGGTCCTTGCGCAGAAAGTTGGGCAGGAAGGGCATGGTCTTGCGCTCGGCCGATGCTTTGGCTTGCTCGCTGGGTGGAAGGGCATTGCCGTGTTTCTGGACAAGCCAGAGATGAAAGGCAAGCAAGGGAAGAAACAGTGCAGGGAGCACCACGACATGCAGCGCGAAAAAACGCTGCACGGTGAATTCCGTGACATCGGCGCCGCCGCGCAGCATGGTGGCGATGGCGGGGCCAATGAACGGAATGGCGACCGGAATCTGCAGGCCGACCTTGGTGGCAAAGTAGCTGAGCTCGTCCATGGGCAGCAGGTAGCCGGAGAAGCCGAAGACCGCGGCCACACCGAGCAGTGCCATGCCGCTCAGCCATCCAAACTCGCGCGGCTTGCGATACGCCTTCATGAAGTACACCGAGAACATGTGCACCAGGATGGCGAAGATCATGAGGTTGGCCGACCAGGAGTGGGCGCTGCGGATCAGCCAGCCGAAATGCATCACGAAGGTGATCTGGCGGACCGACTCAAACGCCTCGGCGCCAGGACGGTAGTAGACCAGCAGCAGCACGCCGGTGAAGCACTGCACCAGGAAGAGAAACAGGGAGATGCCGCCCCAGTAATACCAGAACGATTGCGCGTGAACAGGGACGGTCTTGTGGCGCGCGAACGCGGACAGTTCGCTCAATCCGAGCCGTTCATCCACCCAGTCGTAAACATTGCTCGCGATGGTCTTTGAAGTCATGCCTGTTGGTCCTTTGAATTAGGCTCGCGAAACTTCCACGCCGGCGGGGTTCACTGCGACTTTGAAGAGCCGGAGCGGTTTTGGGGGAGGGCCGCTGACGTTCGCGCCGGTGTAGGGGTTGTAGACGCCGCCGTGGCAGGCGCAGTGGATGCGGTCGGCCGCGGGCTCGTACTGCACCGTGCAGCCCAGGTGTGTGCAGACGGCGGTAAGTGCAATCCAGCGGCCGTCCTGGTGGTGGATGAGCATGGCCGGCGATGTGCCGAACTTGAACATCAGTACCGAACCGGCAGGCAGCTTCTGCGCGTCCTTGAGTGTGACCTCGGTGACGGCGGCGGAGTCAGCCATTTCCGAAGGCGAGGCCAGGTAACGGTAGACGGGATAACCGAGCGCCGTCACGTAGCAGAGCCCCGCGGCTCCCGCGGCAGCCGCCAGAAAGGCGCGGCGTGTGCGTGGCTCCTGCTGGGCGTCCTCGCTTTGAACGATAGCTGCGGAGATGATTGCTTGACTCATAAAGCTCAGGCCGCTCCTTCCATCACTTTTTGTGCGCGGGCCACCACCGAGACCAGCCACGCGATGACACCCAGTCCGGCCACAAAGAGCACCAGGAAGAGGCCGACTACGCTCCAGTTCGTGGCAACGGCGCGATCCCACACGTCATAGCCTTTGCTGAAAAGCGTCAGGTCACGCACTCCGTCCCGATATACGGTGAACAGGATTTCGATGAGCACGGCCGCCAGCACGCCCGCCCAACTGAGCCACGCGGAGGTGATCTTGCCGAAACCGGCGACGAGGCCGAGAACCATGGCGACACCGACGAGAGCAAGCCAACCGTAACCGGCAAACCCGCTCAGGCGATAAAGGGGATAGATAGACTGTCCGGCCAATCCGGCCTTTACGGCGTCAGGCTGCACGTCGGCCGCCCACAAGCCGGCTAACAGATAAACGACCCCAAAACCAGCGGCCAGCTTGCCGCCCAGCCCGGCAGTGAATTTTTTCTCGTCTGCCGTGAAAGTGCTGCGGTCGGAGAGGTAGATAAGCCACAATCCAGCGATAAACATGCCTCCAGCCAGCATGAGCAGCCAGCGCGGCGTAAGCGTTGGATCGCCGCTGGGCAGAAAGCGGCCCATCGCCGAGGCCGAGTACATCTGCCGCCAGACCTCGGGGCGCAGCATCAGTGTCATATTGGTTGAGAGCGTGCGGGCAATGCTGCCCGCCAGAAGCCATGCCAGCAGCCCCATCCACCAAGCCGATTTGCCCGCCTCCAGTCGCGCCGTGAAGCGGTAGAGCAGCCAATAGGTGAGCATGAGCACGGGAACGATGGCGATCCAGTAGACACCGATGAGCACACTCGATGTGTAAAGCGCGCGCCCATAGAGCACCTGCGCAAAGAGCAGCGGCGGCACGCCCAGGTTGATCACGAAGGTCATGACGATGGTAAGGCGGCGCGCCAGTGCCCGCGCGGCCACACTCGCATTCGGCGACGAACGGAAGAGGCTGAGCACCACCGCAACCAGCAATCCTCCGAGAAGCATTTCCACGGCGACGAAGTGGAGCGCTAGCGTAACCACGTGCAGCAGCTTGAGCAACCAGACGGGCGCGGGCAAAGGGATGGGGTCAACACTTGGATAGACAGGCATCGGGACTCAATCTCCGGCGGAGGCGGGACGGCACGCTGCGGACGCTGGGGGCGAGCCTGCAGGTGCAAACCAGTTTTGCGGCGGATCAAGCGGCATAGAGGAGCGATGGGCGCGGCTCATTTCGGACTATTTATCTCCAAAATCAATTGCTCACAACCTAGCCGTTCCCCCTACCGACGGTCTGTGATGCGGAACACATCCGCCTGTGACGCTCCGGCCTACGCTGGCGGTGAACGTAAATTCGCATAGGATGTACTTCCCATGAAGTATCCCAACTCCTCGGTACAGCTCACCCGCGCCGCCGACTACGCGGTCCGCGTCATGGTTCATCTGGCCGCAACGCCACAGGACGAGCGCATGTCACTGCCCGAACTGGCACAGGCGGCCGACGCGCCGGTGAGCTTTCTCTCCAAAGTTCTGCAGGCGCTGGCACAGGAAGGGCTGATTACCTCGCGGCGCGGCCAAGCGGGTGGATTCGCAATTTCCTGGCGCGGCATACGTGCCACGATGCGCGAGGTCGTGGAAGCCGTAGATGGACCGATGCGGCTTAACGTTTGCCTCGGCACCGGAAAATCATGCGCCCGGAAATCGTGGTGCCCGGCGCATCCGGTTTGGGTGCGTGCGCAGCGCGCCATGGTCGAAGTGCTGGACAGTGTCACGGTAGCCGGTCTGGCCGGACAATCGGTTTCGACCTGTCGCGGAGAGTCCTGCGCCATCTGCGAGTCGATTGCGGCCGCGCACTAGGTGGCTCGGTCGAATAACCATTTGCCAACCCGCTCCGAAAGTGTTCCAATCGAAGAGTTGAAACAGGGGTGCTCCACGTGTATGTGGGGCTGAGAAAATACCCTCGAACCCGATCCGGATAATACCGGCGTGGGAAGCTTTCTCAATCCGAGCGGCAATCTCAAACGTTAGCGCGTGCGCTCCTTTGTTTCAGCAGGAAGCAAGGGACGCGTATGCAGTTTTTTCGAGGCCGCAACACACTTTCCATTTCATCGAGAGGGCGACAAAGCTCCGTGCCCCATCCGTGCGCTTTATTTTTGGCGCAAAGATGGGAAGCCCGAATGCTTGCGCTGGGACTGCTTTTCTGCGCATCCCTCAGCGTTACAAATTTCGCAGCAGCGCAGAACACCGTAGCGCAGCCGAACACGCAGAAACCCGCTCAGGCCGCGCCCCAAAAGCCTGCGCCCGTGACCACCACGGTCGTCGTGCATGGCGATGTGAACGGCGATTACTTGCCGCTGCAGGTTACTGTTGGCACGCTCGATGGGCAGCCGCTCAAGAACGCGCCGCTTTCGGCGACCATCGTCACGCGCGACCTGATGAACGACCAGGTGGCGCGCCTGCTTTCCGATGTGGTGAAGAACGACGCCTCCATTGAGGACGATTACGTGCCGATCGGCTATTACGGCGTCTACCAGATTCGCGGATTTCCGATCGACCTGGCAACGGGGCTCGAGATCAACGGCCTGACGAATGCGGGCGAGCAGGATGTCCCGCTCGAAAACAAGGAACGGGTGGAGTTCCTCAACGGCTTGGCTGGCGTGGAGAGTGGCGTGGCCTCAGGCGCCGGGTTGATTAACTATGTGACCAAGCGGCCGGAGCTGGTGCACGCGCTCGATTTCGCGACCGATCAATATGGGACGGCCTACGGCGCCGCGGACCTGGGCCGCTTCTTTGGCAACCGCAAGCAGGTGGGTGCGCGCTTGAATCTCGCGGGCGAGCGCATTGAGACTTATATGGACGGAACCGGCGGCTGGCGTGCGGTCGGCGCGGGCGCGGCTGATTGGAAGATCTCGCGCATGGCCACGCTTGAAGGTGATTTCGAGTACCAGCACAAAACCGAGGCGGATGGCAGCGGCTACCAGTTGCTGGGCGGCACTACGCTGCCCGACATCAATCTGCTCTCGCGCTCGACCATGCTGGGCGAGCAATCGTGGGCTCCGCCGGATACCTATGACACCTTCAATACCAGCACGCGCCTGAACTTGGCTCTCTCGCCCAAGTGGACGGCCTTTGCCGCGGCCAGCCTGAGCCATTCGCTGATTCAGGACAATGTGATTTACGCCTATGGTGCGTCGCTCGATCCGAATACGGACCTTCCCAACTGCCCCAACGCGCCCAATGCGCCGGCCTATTTCTTCTGTCCGGATGGAACCTATGGCATTTACGACTATCGCGATCCTGGCGAACTGCGGCAGGACGGAGAACTCGAAGCCATGGCAACCGGGCAGGTGAAGGCCGGCCCCATTACGCAGGTGATCACCTTCGGCGGCGAGCTGTTTCTGCGCAGTGTGCAGTTGCCCGGCGCGCCACCGGCTGGTGCGCCTTCCACAGTGCAGGACGGCGCGGTGTATGCGTATGTGGGAGCGGAGAATATTTACCAGCCGCTGATGCCGGTTCCACAAGAGAGCCCGCTCGAATCGGCGGGGCCGCGAGCGCTTTGGGAGGACAACCATCAATCGTCAGCAGTGTTGCAGGATCGCGTGCAGTTGCCGGGAAGAGTGCAACTAATTGCGGGAGGCCGCTACGATGCGCTGCGCGATCATAACTATTCCTGGCTGAATACCGACAAGCCGGTCTGGCTGCCACAGTACGCGGTGACGTTTGCCCCGGCGCGCAATCTTACGCTCTACACGAATTACGGCGTGCAGCTCTCGCTAGGGCCGCAAGGTCCATGGTGGGTTGATAACGCAAGCGCATACCTCAGCCCCTACAACACGCGGCAGATGGAAGCGGGCGCGAAATACGAGCCTGATCAGCGAATCCTGCTGGCGGCGGATGTGTTTCACATGCGTGCGCCGTTCTTCTATCCGAAGATTCTTGCCGGGCCTGACAGTTTTTGTCCGAGTGGCAATCCGGGCGATCTGTGCTTCGAGTCGGAGGGTCGCGAGACGCACAATGGATTCGAGTTCAACGCGCAGGGCAAGGCTGCCAACTGGCTGCGCTTGACCTCCTCAACCGCAGTGATTAGCGCGGTCTCGGAGGACACCGGCACACCAAGTTACGACAATAAGCAGGTGATTAACGTGCCGCGCTTCCGCACCACGGCATTCGCGGATGTGAGCGCGCCGCATTTTCACGGGCTCGCGTTGCTGCCCGGTTGGAGCTACACCAGCCGCAAAGAAGCATTGCGCGACGACACGGTAAGTGTGCCAGGGTACAACTTGTTCAGCCTGGGCTTGCGCTACACGCCTGGCGGCGAACAAGGGCGCATGAGCTTCCGCGTCTATGCCACGAACATCACGGATAAGAAATACTGGTCAGATACCGGCGCGAGTGCCGGTGATAACTTCATCTGGCTGGGCGCGCCCACATGGGTGCGAGCGTCGGTGCATTACAACTTCTAGTGAACAGTGAACAGTGAACAGTGGACAGTGAATCGTGAATCGTGAATGGTGGACAGTGCACAGTGAGCAATGAACCGAGTGTGAGTGTGAAGGTGCATGGATTGGACGGCGGCCTGGTTGAGCCGGACTGGGCGCCGCTCACGCTTGCGGAGTTGCGCGCGCTGTTGGCGAATTTTCCGCAGGTGGGCGAACCGATTGAGATCGCGTTCGCCAGTCCTCGGCCGTTTTCCGCCGCGGGCCTGGTGCGCACGGCGAATGGAACCGTCTTCGTCAAGCGCCATACGCGCAGCATCCGCGACCGCGAAGGCCTGCTGGAAGAACATCGCTTGCTTGCGTATCTGCTGGAGCACGGTGCGTCCGTGCCGCGCGTGCTTGCAGATACGGCCGGCGAAACCGCAATCGAAAGCGGAATGTGGACGTACGAAGTCCATGAGCCGGCGGCAGGCATCGATGTTTACGGCGAGGCGATTTCGTGGACACCGTTCCTTTGCTCTGCCCATGCGCGCGCGGCCGGGCAAGCGCTGGCGCGGCTGCATCGGGCAGCGGAAGGATTCAACGCGCCGCGTCGCAAAGTGCAACCGCTGGTGGCACGTTTCACTATCTTCGCAGCCGAAGATCCAGCCGTGGAGACGGCCCGCTATCTCGCCACGCGGCCCACGCTGGCCAACCATGCCGGCGTGCGCCGGTGCGCGGAGCAGGCGCTCCAACTGCTGGCTCCGTTTCATGACGAGCTTCGTCCACTGCTCCCCAGTCTCGCTCCGCTCTGGACGCACAACGATCTGCATGGGTCGAATCTGCTGTGGAGCGATGGAACAGAAGCTGCGCGGGTCACGGCGACGATCGATTTCGGACTCTCCGACCGGACCAATTCCGTGCACGACATTGCCCATGCCATCGAGCGCAACATCGTTGAATGGCTGACGCTGGTGCAGCATCCCAATCGCCCTGATGAGGTTCCTGTGCACTTCGATCACCTCCACGCGCTGCTTACCGGCTACGAGTCGGTCCGGAAGCTTTCCGCCGAGGAAGCCGCGGCGCTGGCGCCGATGATGGCGCTGTGTCACGCGGAGTTCGCGTTGTCGGAAGCCGACTACTTTCTCGGCGTGCTGCGTTCCGAGCAGCACGCGCGGGCAGCCTACGACGGCTGGCTGGTGGGCCACGCGAGCTGGTTTCACTCTGCCGCCGGCACGCGCCTGTTAGACGCGCTGCGCTGCTGGGCCCATGCTCGCCCCCGTCCTGGCGCTTGCCCAAGCCTGGACAGCGCGGGAGCGATGCGATGATTCCTGTCCTCCTCGCTTACCTGCGCGTGCACGGTATTGAAATCGCCGGCATGATTACCACCGTGCTCGGCATCTGGCTCAGCACCAAGCGGCTGCTCATCTGCTGGCCGGTTGTGCTGGCCGCGGATTTTCTCTATCTCGCGGTCTTTTACCAGGCGCGGCTTTTTTCCGACGCGCTGTTGCAGGTCTTCTTTGTCGTCTTCACGCTCTACGGCTGGTGGCACTGGTGGCGCGGCGTTCTGGCTGAAGGCGAAGTGCGCGTGGAGCCGCTCGATCGGCGCGGATGGATCATCGGCCTGGTTGCAGGCGCGGTTGGCGCGGTGCTGCTGGGTGCGTTGATGGTGCGCATTGGCGCGGCGTTGCCGCATCTCGATGCGGCACTCACCAGCTATAGCCTGGTCGCGAGCTGGTGGCAGGCGCGCAAGCACATTGCCAACTGGTGGCTGTGGATCGTGGTCGATGTCATCTATGTTGGCGAATATCTGTACAAAGATCTGCGGGCGACGGCGCTGCTCTACGCTGGACTGGTGCTGCTGGCCGTGCTGGGTTTGCGCGACTGGCGACGTGCGCCGGTTCAGATTGCGGCCTGAACTACGTTGTGCAGCGGCTCGCCGTTCATATAACGCCGCAACTCGGCCGCGGCCACGCGCAGTGCGTTGGGCGCGAAGTGCGGGCTGGATGCGCCGATGTGCGGCGTGATGAGCAGATTGGGGCAGGTCCACAAGATGTGATCGTCGGGCAGCGGCTCGGGATCGGTGACGTCGATTGCCGCGCGAATCTCTCCCGCCTGCAATGCTTCGACAAGCGCATCGGTGTTGACGACGGACCCGCGCGCGGCGTTCACCAGCAACGCACCCTGGCGCAGAAGCACAAGTTGCGGGCGATCGATGAGCCAATGCGACTGCGGCGTGTAAGGGAGAATGAGAACCACCACATCGGCGCGCGGAAGCAGGCTGTCGAGGGCGCTGACAGGATGGACTTCGGGGTTTTGGCGTGCGGTGCGCGCGACGCGCAGAATCTCGACCTTGAAGGGCGCCAGCATCCGTTCGATCTCTTTGCCGATGGCGCCGTGGCCTACGATCAAAACTGTTTTGCCGGTGAGGTCTTCGAGCATGACCGGGGGATGGTGCGGGCGGGCGTCGCCGGTGATGGTGGCGTACGCCGCGCTTGCCTCGCTGCGGCGACGCCAGTTCTGCGAGTGCTGGATGTCGAGGAAGAGCGGGAACTGCTTGAGCATGGTCAGGATGGCGGCCAGCGTCCACTCGGCGGTGGCTACGTTGTGGGCGCCACGCGCGTTGCAGATGGTGACGTGCGGGCCCACGGTGCCGGGAATCCATTCCGTTCCGGCCAGCATGCAGAGCACCAGCTTGACGCCGCGCAGGTGCGGCCAGGCGCGCTGTGCGCGGGTCGGATAGGGATCGGGAATCCAGACGTCGATGTCGACGGTGTGGTCGATCTTGTCGGAGACGGGGATCAGTTCGATGCCCCCGGGGAGTTCGCTCAGCACTTCCGGCACCAGGGTCGCGGGGTATCCGACACGCAGCATTGGGTTCATCTTAAAGTATCCATTCCTTGAGTGAGTTCGGAGCGGGTTCAAAAAATTCAACTGCGCGTTTGTCATGCCCCCCCGGGGGGGGTGGTACAAGTGATTGAAAACAAAAGGCATGATTTTTGCATTCACGCAAGTGTTTGATTGCAAAACACTTGCGAGTGTAAAACCTGCAAGTGTTTCAAAATAATAGGTTTTCTTTGATGCCTCCGCGCGATCTCCCTGCCTGATTCAAGGATAGCCGAGAACCGGGTAATAACCGGCACGGGATTTTGCGGCAAAAGAGCTTTGGAATGAGAGAGAACGCATTGGTAATGGGTTGACAGGAGGGGCCTGGTTGCAATGATCCAGTCAAATCAGGTGCGGAGCCGCGATGGTCGAGCCGCAAACCCGGCCAATCCGTAGAATAAGAAGGAATGCCGTTTACCGAACAATACGACGTTGTTGTGGTGGGCGCCGGTCACGCTGGGTGCGAGGCGGCGATGGCCGCTGCGCGCTTGGGCCTCAAGACCGCCCTCATCACCATGAACATGGATCTCATCGCGCAGATGAGCTGCAATCCGGCCGTTGGCGGCGTGGCCAAGGGCCACCTGGTGCGCGAAGTCGATGCACTGGGCGGCATCATGGGCGAGGTGGCCGATGCCGTCGGCATCCAGTTCCGGCTGCTCAATTCTTCGCGCGGCCCGGCTGTGTGGAGTCCGCGCGCCCAGTGCGACAAGCAGCTCTACCGCGTGAAAATGCGCGAGGTTCTGGAGAGCCAGCCCGGGCTGCACATACGGCAGGCCGAGGTTGTGGACCTGGTGATTGAAGAGCAGGGAACGAGGGAACAAGGGAACGAGGGAACGGAGCGCGACCGAGAAGCAACCGCGGATCCTTCGACTGCGCCGTTCGCAAAAGGCGCGAACGGCTCCGCTCAGGATGACAGTGGGCCGGGTGGGCCAGGTGGGCCGGTGCGGGCGCGACGGCGGGTTGTGGGATTGAAATTGCGCGACGGGCGCAGGCTGATGGCTGGCGCCACTATCATTACCACGGGCACATTCTTGAACGGGTTGATTCACTGCGGCGAGGAGCGGTATCCAGCTGGGCGCAGCGGTGAACCTGCCTCCGTGCTGCTGGGCGAGGCGCTGCGCGCGCTGGGGCTTCGGACTTGCCGGCTCAAAACCGGGACGCCGCCGCGGCTGGACGGGCGGACGATCGATTGGAACGTATTCGAAGAGCAGCCGGGCGACGCGGATCCAACCCCGTTCAGCTTTCGGACAAAGAAGATCGTGCAGCCGCAGGTGAGCTGCCACATCGCCTTCACCACGCCGGAGACGCTGCGGTTGATCCGGGAAAATGTCCATCGCTCGGCCATGTATTCCGGGCGAATCGAGGGGATTGGGCCGCGCTACTGCCCGTCCATCGAAGACAAGGTCGTCAAGTTCCCAGACAAGACGCAGCACCAATTCTTCCTTGAGCCCGAGGGTCTGAACACGCACGAGGTCTACGTCAACGGCATGTCGACTTCGCTGCCCATGGAAGTGCAGTGGCAGATCGTGCACTCCATTCCCGGTCTCGACCAGGCGGAGATGCTGCGGCCCGGCTACGCCATCGAATACGACAGCGTCGACGCCACTGAACTCGACCGCACGCTGCGCGTCAAGGCCTTCACGGGTCTTTATCTTGCGGGACAAATTAATGGGACGAGTGGGTACGAAGAAGCGGCGTGCCAGGGGCTGATGGCCGGCATTAATGCGGCGCTGTGGCTGAAGGGCGAGCCGCCTTTCACCATGGACCGCAGCCAGGGTTATACCGGCATTCTCGTCGACGACCTGATCTCCAAGGCCAACGACGAGCCGTATCGCATGTTTACTTCGCGCGCCGAGTTTCGTCTGCATCTGCGCATCGACAACGCCGATCGCCGGCTGACGCCGGAGGGACGCCGCCTGGGCCTCATCAACGATGAAGCGTGGGCCGAGTACGAGCGCAAGCAGGCGCGCATGGCGGCGCTCGAGCAACTGCTTGTCTCCAGCAAAGTCGATCCCGAGCGGCTGGAGCGGGCGGGGTTTGGAGAGTTGACGGCTACGGCAGGGCTTACGTGGGCGCAACTGCTCAAGCGGCCTGAAGTCGGCATTGAGCCGCTGCTGAGTGTGCTCGGCGATCAGTTGAGGAAGAATCCGCTGCTGGCTGAGTTTACGCGGATGATGGAAGGTCGTGCTCTCCCACCCTTGGCACAAAGACAGGAACGTGCCAAGGATGGGGCACCCGCGAGCATTCTGGAAGCAGGTCCTTCGACTTCGCTACGCTCCGCTCAGGATGACAAGTCGCTTGGGCTGGAGAGAAGCACCCTGCGCAATGAAGCGCGGGCGGTCGAAACGGAGATCAAGTTCGCCGGCTACCTGGAGCAGCAGAAGAAGTCCATCGAAAAGCTGAAGGCTGCGGAGTCCGTCGCCATTCCCGAGTGGATGGAATACCGCACCATCAGCGGCCTGTCGCGCGAGATGCAGGAGAAGCTGGAGCGTGTGCGTCCCGGCACCATCGGGCAGGCCAGCCGCATTCCCGGCGTTACGCCGGCAGCGCTGAGCCTGGTGCATGTGTCGATCCGCTTACAGGGAGCCAAGCGCGTCCTAGCGAGCTAGGTCCCCGACCGCATGAAATCGTACTTTTGGCTTCCGTGGTTTCCCACCCTTTCGCCAGAGAAAAGGCGAAAGGATGGGGCACGGAATTGGTACAAAATTAAGCGGTCAAAGAGCTAGAGCGGTTCCTGGGTCGTGGCTCGTGGTCGTGGCTCGTGACGGATTGGCGCGAGCCACGACCACGAACCGACGATCTACTGATCGCTGTTTTTGTCGCCCTTTGAGAAGAACGGAATGTGGAACGGTTCTTCGGCCGTGGACTGCTTCTTCTGCTTGCCGGTATTGTCCTGACGCAGCACCGTGCGCTGGGAGTTGATGCACATCCAGCCGCCGTGCGTGCGCTCGAAGACTTGCGTGAACACGCCCTTTTCTTCTACCGGCGTCGAGCCGGCCTTGTGGCGCAGCAGGTAAGTGCCATTGGCTACAGCGATATCGCCCAGCATGCGCACTGTGATCACCTTCTGCGAAAGCCACAGGCTCTTATCGTCGCTGATAAGAACCTGCACCACCTGCTGGTTGCGGGTGGTGATGTCGCCATTGGCGGCCACGTCGACAAACAGTGGCGAAAGCACGTTTTCCAGCCCGTACTGATCGTGCTTGTTGACGGCCGTCGACCAGGCGTCCTCAATCTTCTGGAACTGTTGGACTTCGGTGCTGGCGGTGCTGGTGACCGCCGTCAGGACAGATGGGGACGCAGCCGTAGAGGGATCAGGGGTGGAGCTCTGGGCGGCAGCGCAGCAGGAGACAAGCACAACAGAAATACAGGCAAAGAAACGGTTCATAGGTGTTGAACACTCCCACTTTCACGGGAAATCGCTACTACAATCATATCTCTTTGGACTAGGGGAGGGCGCAGGAAGAAAGCGGGAGAAACCAGGCGCCAGGGGCCAGATTTCAGGTGTCAGGAAGGCTGTCAGGAGAGGTTCTGCAGCTGGTCGGGCTGGTGGAGGGTGATCTCGGAATCCTCGATGGTGATCCAGCCGTCCTTGCGGAATTGGCCCAGGGTGCGGGTGACGGTTTCGCGGGTGGTGCAGGTCATGGAGGCCATCTCTTCGTGGGTGAGCAACAGGGGGAACTGGAACTCGCCCTTGTCGTTGTGCTCGCCAATCTGGTGGGAGAGATCGAGGAGCAGGCGCGCCAGGCGCGTAGCCACTGTCTCAGAGAGTGCGATGCGGCAGGCATCCTGCAGCGCGAACCGGTATTCCTGGCAGATGCACTGCACGGCGCGCATCTGCGCTTCCTTGTGGTTGCGCAGGAAACTCAAAAAGCGCTCGCGCTCCACCGGCCGCAGCTGGGCGCTGGTGAGCGACTCAGCCGAGACTTCATATACCCCGTGGGCAAGAACGGCATAAAGCCCCAGCATGGAGCCAGGACCGGCGACGCGCACAATCATCTGCTTGTCGTTGGGTCGGCCGGCGGTCAGCTTCAGATATCCGGCGCAGATCAGATACAGGCAGCGAGCGTCTTCCCCCTGGGCGAACAAAGAGGCTTCGGCGGGCAGTGAGATGGTGCTGGTGGCCAGTTCCAGGTCGGCCAGAACAGCGCTTCCCAGCGAGCAAAACCAGCCAGGACGGCGATTGGAGCAGGCGGCACAGCCGACTGGCGCAGGCCGCGGCGCATGGGTTAGCCGTGTGTGACTTGTCGCCGAAATCTCATTTTTCGTCATCGTCTCGCCTGTCCGATGCCGATCGAGCGCATTGCCGGCTGTCGAAACCCGTTTGATCCGCAAAGGCCCTTTTTCAAAGGCCTTTGCGTTGGGGGAGGGTAGCTGAGCTTGGCTTTGGGGCCTTGCTCACTCCGAGTCTGACCGAATAGCCGCGCGTTGAATGTGATGGGGCTCACGAGGATAGGTCGAGGCCATCACATGTGACGGCTCTCACAAAACTGCTGCAAGGCATTGGCCGCAACTCGTTTAAGCAGAGGGAATTCTCGCTGCACGTGCCCCTGCCCAATCCTGTGACGAACATCACCGCTCTGTAGGGTAAACCCCGACTACTCTCACCGTGTAAGTAGTGATGTTCCGCACACATCTAGTCCCGCCGCGGCAGAGACTTCAGGGGAACGTGATGCGTGAACGGAGAACGTCAAAGGTGGATTGATTCATGCATAGCATCAGGCCTGTAACGCGACTGCAACTCGATGCGGCTCCGGCATTTCGGCCGGGACTGCGCGCTTTTGTGATATTGATGCTGGGCGCCGGCATCTTGTGCGCCACGGCGTTGGCCGCACCGGCAAAGGGCGATAAAGCGGCGGCTCCGGCCGCCAAGGCGGCGGTGGTGCCCTCGGATTTTGTCGGTTCCGAAACCTGCGCCACCTGCCATGACGGAGTAAGCAAGGGGTTCGCCAACAACCCCCACACCAAAATGGCCCTTATGCACGGCAGCGCCGGCATTACCTGCGAAAACTGCCACGGGGCGGGCAAGGCCCACGTGGACGGCGGCGGCGATGTGACCAAGATCTTCAATCCGGCCAAGGCTTCGCCCAAGGAAGTCAATGCCAAATGCGAGGGCTGCCACGCGGCTACGCATCCCAATTTCGATCGCTCGCCGCATGCCAAGGGCGGACTGAGCTGCATCAGCTGCCACACCATACACGGCGCGGACAAGCCGACCGAGGTGCGGGCGTCGCTGCACCTGATGGGCACCGAGACCGTGCATGACGGCGAGAAGAAGGACATGCTGCTCAAGGCCTCACAGCCCACGCTCTGCTACCAGTGCCACAGCGAACAGCGTGCGCAATTCAACATGCCTATGCACCATCCCGTGAACGAGGGCATGGTGAGCTGCAGCGACTGCCACGATGTGCACGGCACCTTCGGCGCCAACAATCTCAAGTCCACGGCCGATCAGAGTGCGGTCTGCACCAAGTGCCATGCCGAGGTGCGCGGCCCGTTCGTCTACGAGCACGCTCCGGTGAAGGCTGAGGGATGCACGGCCTGCCATACGCCTCACGGCTCGCAAAATGCGCGGCTGCTGAATATGCCCAATGTCAACGTGCTCTGCAATCAGTGCCACAGCGCGGTAGCCAACGGCGCCATTCATGGTCAAGGGGCGGGATCGTCGGACAGCGTGCCCTGCACGAGCTGCCACACGTATATTCACGGCTCCAACATGAACGTGGCATTTCTCAGGTAGCTACGGATCTACGCTGCGCTGCCCGAATGGGCGGCGTGGCGCCGGCCCGGAACCAGAATTTTGCCCAAGATTTGGGATTTGAGTAAGAGGCGGATTTCAAGTGAGGCTTCATATGAAAATGACAAGTTTGTTTTCAAGGCCCTCCAGTCAATCTCCCGCACCGGCATTTGCCCGGCGCATGGGCGGGGTTGTTGGGGCGGCCATCCTGATGCTGGTCGCGGGCGTCGCGGCGGCGCAAAACCCGGCAGTCCCGGGCACGACGACGGAGATGTCGATCCCCGCCGGGTACACAATCCACCAGTCGGTGGACATGGGCGGGCGCATCGCGAACATCAACGGCGCCGGACCCATGTACGACACACTGGTCAATCTGCAGTCTGGTCCGCGTGTGTTGAACCAGACCTTCGAGATGCGTGCCGCACCCGGCAACATAACCGGGCCATTCGACGTTCTCAACCTGGTCAGCAGCGGTTTCGGCGGCGATCCGGTTGACTTTGTGCGCACGGATTTTTCCAAGGGAAAGATATACGACTTCTCGGGGATGTTTCGTCGCGACCGGCAGTACTTCGATTACGATCTGCTGGGCAACCCGGGACTTCCAACGGGATATTCGGTTCCCATCAGCGGTTCTACAACGCCGTATTCCTGGTCGCCGGTGATGCAGTCGCCGTTTCTGTTCAACACTGTGCGGCGCATGACCGATGTCAACCTGACGATCGCTCCGCTGTCCAAGGTGACGTACCGGTTCGGCTATTCGCAGAGCATCTTCCAGGGACCGAGCATGACCCCCAGCGGCTATCAGATTGGCGGCTCGTATAGCGTATTGCTGCAGGAATTTCAGCGCAACAGCACCGACGATTTCACGGCCGGAGTCGATTGGAAGCCCGTGCAGGGCACCAAGCTGACCTATGAGGAGCAGATCGATCACTACAGGGGCGACTCCTACTTCAATATGGCTCCCCAGGCCTACACCGCACAGGAGTCGGATGGAACCAAGGTCGCCCTGCTGACCAACTATTACAACTCTCTGCCGTATGGCTATAACGCCGCGGGCAACTATGTGCCGTATGCCGCTTCCACCGTCAAAGGCGCCGGCGCAGCCAGCGGCGTTTGCAACGCCAGCATTGTGAACGCGTCCGCGCTTCTCTATGCGAATCACAATGGCGGACTGCCGATCATCGATCCGTCGTGCAACGTAATCAGCAGTTACTTTCGCTCGCAGCCCACGCGCGAGATCTTCCCCACGGAGATCTTCCGGCTGCAGAGCTCAAGCATCAAGAGTGTCTCGATGAATGGCGATGTCCGCTACACCAACGCGAACATGAACATGCCCAACTACTACGAGAGCTTCCAGGGCCTGGTGGGGGCGGACCGCGAGCTTACCGGCTCGGCCAACGCGAGCGCCAAGCGCGAGGTGATGGCCGCCGATTACGGCATCGTCTGGCAGGTAGCAAAGACGGTCAGCCTCGAAGAGCAGATTAGTTACTCCAACGTTCACCAGCCGGGAACGGCCGTGGAAACGGGCGGGACCACTGTGGTCGTGCCTACGACGGTGGGCCAGGAAACCATCAACAACACGAATCTGACCACCACCGTGGCGACGACCGGCAATGCGTCCGGTATGCCCACTGAGGGCGGCCCCGGAATCGGCACACCGCAAGCCGGCTACTTTGGCCAGCGGTTCACGACCAACGACCTGACGGTGAGCTGGGATGCGACGTCGCGCAGCACTTTCTCGTTTACCTATCGCTATCAGGATCACCTGATCTCCGAGGGCCAGGGAACCGCCGCGCATAACATTACGATTCCCGCCAATAATACGACGGCCGGCGAAGTGACGATTGACGAGAACGGGGGAATCTTCAGTGCCGCCCTGCGTCCATCCGCAAACTGGGAGATCAACGGCTCTTTCGAGGCCGCGTATAACGACAATGCCTTTACCCCGATGGGATTCCGGCAGTTGAGGCATTACCGCGTACACACCATCTACCGGCCCAAATCGTGGGCCACGGTTTCGGGCGCGTTCAATGACCTGGAGCGCCACAACAATACCAACAACAACCAGAACTTCCCGGGCAATACTACTGCCTACTTCGGACCGCTCGATCACGTCGACCATTCGCGCGTGGTGAGTATCGGCACCGAGCTGTACCCCAACGAGCACTACGGGTTTGATCTCAACTACGCGTATGACGACGTGTACCTGGCGGCCAACGCCTGCTTCCAGGGTGCGGCGAGCGTTATGCCGGGTGGCAGCGTTTATCCAGGCGCTGCAACACAAAGCGCAGTGATGTGCGGCCCAGCCTCGGGAACCCACGGGTTGGCTGTGCTCTATCTTGGCAAGGATTTCGAGGATGCTCCCACGCAGTCGGGATCGGCAGCGCTCGCCCTTTCGCCCAACACCAAGCTGCGTTCCAATCTCGGCTATCGCGTCAGCTCGGTCAACGGCAGCCGATCCTTCGCCGATGCATCTGATGTCAACGGCTCGCTGGTATCCACCTACCAGACGCCGTTCCTGAACGTTGCATGGACGCTTCGCCCGGGATTGATCTGGAAGGGTGAATACGACTACTACGGCTACGGCGAAGGCGGTCGTTCCGGCGCGCAGTACTGCAATGTCAACGCCGCGCTTACGACTGGAGCCACCTCAGCGCCGAGTGTACTTTGCAGCGCTGCGCCAAACACTGCGATGTCCTCGGCGACGCCATTCGGGTTCACCACGCCGCGGAACTTCCATGCCAATAACGTGGTGCTCGGAGTGCATTACGAGTTCTGAAGGACAGCTTCTAGCTACTAGCCTCTAGCTTCTAGCTTGTTCCACGCGCAGCCATCAGCGTTGACCTCGCGGAGAACGAGCTAGGAGCCAGCAGCTAGAAACTGGCAGCTAAAGGAGCAAGACCAATGATCAGAACCACTCGAATGGGAGCGGTATTGGCGACGGCAGTACTCTTTGCCGGCGCTGCGGGCTTTGCCCAATCCAGCGGGGAAGCGACCTATAAAGCCAAGTGCCAGAGCTGCCACGGGGCGCAGGGCGTTCCCAATCCCGGCATCGCCAAGATGATGGGCGTGAAGCCGGTCAGCGACCCAGTCGTAAAGGCGCACAGCGCGGCTGACATGGTTGCCATCACCACCAGCGGCAAGGCCAAGATGCCCGCATTCAAGGGCAAGCTTACCGATCCCCAGATCAAGGATTCGGTGGACTACTTCCGCTCCTTAGGGAAGTAACTGCCGAGCAGAGAAATCAGAACGGCCGGCACGGTCAGGCAAAGAGAGTTACGATCAAGGGAAGTCCCCCTAGAGAACTAACTCAATCGCGCCGGTAAAGGCAAATGGCTAGCTCTTTTTCGAGCATCTGGGGAGCACAAGCAACGGCGCTTCATCAGCCGTTGACCGGGCCATGAGGAAATCCAACCAGCCGGCCGAGGCGCGCAATGCGTGCCCCGGCCGGACCTAACTCAAGGAGTTTCACCATGATGAACATTGTTCGCAACTCCACCATTCTGGCGCTGGCGATTTCCCTCACCGGCGCGATGAGCGTTGCCCAGTCTTCAGGCGACGCGATTTACAAGGCCAAGTGCCAGATGTGCCACGGCGCCAGCGGCACGCCCAGCCCGGGTATGGCCAAGGCCATGGGCATCAAGCCAGTCTCCGATCCCGCGATGAAAAGCCTGACCGTCGATGAGATTGCAGCCACCGTGAAGAACGGCAAGGGCAAGATGAAGCCGGTTGCAGGCTTGAGCGACGCGCAGGTCAAGGCTGTCGCAGCCTATTTCAAAACTCTGAAGTAAACGGCTGAGTTGATAACCAGGATTTAAGGGCCCGCCCCTTCCCGGCGGGCCGAGGATTCTATTTCTGACCGGGGGGTCTTCGTGTCTACATTGGAAAGGTTTCGTGAGCATTGGCTGAGGCCGGCTCTGTTCTTCGGCAACAATCCCATCAGCCTGGCGGGCGGCGCCATTACCACCGCCTCCGGCATCACCATGATCAGTTATTGGGTCATGGAGATTGTCTTCAGGCAGGTAAGCGACAATCCGTACCTGGGCATCATCTTCTTCCTGATCGTTCCCGCTCTCTTCATTGTGGGGTTGGCGCTCATCCCGGTGGGCATTTATCTGCGGCGCAGAGATTTGCAGCGCGCCGGGCAAATCCCCACAGAGTTTCCCAAAATTGATTTCAGCGATCCGGTTTTCCGGCACGGAGTGGACATCGTGCTGGTGGCCACGATTGTGAATTTTCTGGTGGTGGCGACGGCCAGCTATCGCGGGGCGTCGTATATGGATTCGCCGCAGTTCTGCGGGAAGTCCTGCCACGTGATGACTCCCGAGTACACGGCCTACCAGATTTCGCCGCACTCGCACGTGGCCTGCGTCGAGTGCCACATCGGTTCCGGCGCGGAGGCCTATTTCAGCGCCAAGGTCAACGGCACCAGGCAGCTCATCGAAGTGACACTCCATCCGCTTGCGCCCATGGCGCCCAAGCTTATTCCCAACTACCCGGAGCCGATCCCGTCGCCCGTTACCAGCCTGCGGCCCGCGCGCTACACGTGCGAAGCGTGCCACACGCCCACGCGCTTTGTGGGGGACAAGCTGCTGGTCAAATCGGAGTTCGCTGACGACGAGAAGAACACCGAGTCGCAGACCGTGCTTATCCTGCACCTGGGCGGCGAAGACTCGCTTTCGCATCGCACCGGCATCCACGGGGTGCACCTGGGCCACATCGAGTACATCGCTACCGATGAGACGCGCACCACCATTCCGTGGGTGCAGCGCGACAATCCCGACGGCACCCAGTCCACGTACGTCTCTTCCGCGCTCAATGGCGCGCAACCCAAGGGCGAGCGCCGCGTGATGGACTGCATCGATTGCCACAATCGCGCTGCGCACACCTTCGTCACGCCGGAAGACGCCATCAATCGCGCCATGGCCGACGGGGCCATCAGCCCCGATCTGCCCTGGGTTCACAAAGAGGGCCTGCAACTGCTGAAGGCCACTTACAACAGCCAGGAGGAAGCCGGCGCCCAGATTCCGCGGCAACTCGAGGAGTTCTATCGCGAGAACAACCCGGGTGTCCTCACCTCCAGCGGGCCGCAGGTGAAAGCTGCTGCCCAGGAACTGGTCACGCTCTATGACCAGAATGTGTTTCCCTTACATGAAGGTGACCTGGGGCACGCACCCCAACCACATTGGTCACCAGAGCTACCCCGGGTGCTTCCGCTGCCACGACGGCGACCACGTGACAAAGGACGCCAAGAGCATTACCCAGGACTGCGCAGCCTGCCACAACCTGCTGGCTGTGGAAGAAGCAAAGCCCAAGGTGCTCGCTGATCTGGGCATTCAGTAAGAGCGGATCTCGCGTAGGAGGCTTGGTGGTGTCCCACCTTGCGACAAGAACAAGTCGCGAGGATGGGGCACGGTGCTTTTCGCCCGCTTTGCCTGCATTCAAGGCGCCGAGACTCGCGTGCTAACATTCAAATTTGATCAACTCTGCAGGCCTCTACCGCCGTCAAACGCTGCAGTAACAACTCACCGCGGCCCAGCCGTCCATCAAGAGGAGCCATGGCGCCCACGCTTCGCAAGCGAACTCCCACGAACCCGCGCCTCTTTTCCACGCCGGAGGCCAAGCGCATCAAGCGAGAAATCTGCGCGGTGGGACGCAAGCTGTGGCTGCGCCAGTTTGTGGATGGCAATGGCGGCAACATCTCCTATCGCATCGGCCCCAACGAAATCCTCTGCACGCCTACGCTGCTGAGCAAATTCGACCTGAAGCCCAAAGATCTGTGTATGGTCGATCTCGACGGCAACCAGATTGCAGGCGTGAAGCAGGCTACCAGCGAAATTCTGCTCCATCTTGAGATCTACAAAAGGGTTCCGCAGGCGAAGTCGGCTGTGCACTGCCACCCTCCGCACGCCACGGCGTATGCCATCACCGGGCTGGTGCCGCCCAACCAGATCATTCCAGAGTTCGAGATTTTTGTGGGTAAAGTGGCACTCGCGCCCTATGAGACTCCGGGCACAACGGCCTTTGCGCGCACGGTGCTGCCGTTTGTGGAGCACCACAATACAGTGCTGCTGAAAAACCACGGCGTGGTGAGCTGGGCCGAGACGCCCACGCTTGCCGAGTGGAACTGCGAAGTGCTGGAGACGTACTGCAATATCCTTTCGGTAGCCGCGCAACTGGGCGCTCCGGTTTCTACTATTTCCGAAACCAAGTGTGCCGACCTGATGGCACGCAAGAAGCGCATGGGGCTGCCGGATATCCGCTTCGAAGCCAATGGAACGGGGGCAGGGGAAAAGGCTGCACCGGCGGCGCGGGCAAAATCCAATCGGGGTGGCGGAAAGATTGCCAAGCTCCCTCCAGGCGAGCTTGAGGCGCTGGTCAATCGCGTAACCCGCGCGGTGCTGAAGGAAATGGGCGCGAGCTAGAGGATGTTCGGTCCCTGAGGCATAACTTCATCGGATCGCCACCCGCGCCTCGCGGCCCTGTTTGGCAAAATGATCCTATGCAAATTTCCGCGCAGGACGTGCTTCTCGTCATCGACGTGCAGAACGATTTCTGCCCCGGCGGAGCGCTGCCGATTTCCAATGGCGACCAGGTTATCGCTCCCATTCAACGCATTGCTGCGCACTTCGAGCACGTCATTCTGACCCAGGACTGGCACCCTGCGAATCATGTCTCCTTCGCTGCCAACCACCCAGGCACGCGGCCCTACGAGTTGATCGAGCGGGATTACGGGCTGCAAACGCTGTGGCCCGCGCACTGTGTGCAGGGAACCCGGGGCGCAGAGTTCCACTCCGGCCTCCATCTGCCCCAGGCGGAGCTGATCCTGCGCAAGGGTTTCCGGCCGCAGATTGACTCCTACTCCGCGTTCTTTGAGAACGATCGCGTAACGCCCACCGGCCTGGCCGGCTATCTGCGCGAGCGCGGACTGAAGCGCGTCTTCCTGGCGGGACTGGCGTACGACTACTGCGTGGCCTACTCGGCACTGGATGCGCGGAAGCAGGGTGTGCCTGCCGTGGTGGTCCGCGACGCGTGCCGCGCCATCGATCTGGATGGTTCGGTGGCGCGCATGGAAGCGCAGTTTGAAAACGCGGGAGTGCAGGTGATCGAAAGCGCGGAGCTTTCCGCGTGAAGACTCTGCTCCATTGGGGTGCAACGCCTACAATTGCAGCAGGCCTCTTCCTCGATCATGTCGCGTAACTTTTATATTCTCGCCGGCTCTTTGCTCTTGTTCGCGCTTCTAGCCGGGGGCATGGCGCTGGTGCCGTCGAGCTTTCAACCCGGCCTGCCCGCCAATGCATCGCTGTGGCGAACCATTGCTACTTTCTTTCTGCTCTGCGGGCTGATGGCCGCGCTGGTTGGGGTCATGACCAACCTCTTTGAGCAGGTGGAGCGGCGCAGCGAGGAGACGCGGCAGGCAGCGCGGCGCAAACGCCGCAACCGCGATTCATAGCGCCCCGATCCCGGTAAAATAAAGAAGAGGTGCGGGATCGTCCCGTCCACAGACGGGCATTTCCTGCCCAGGATCGAGCTGAAGCAATGTATGAAGTCACGGTGGAGGCCGGCTTTTCCTCCGGCCATTATCTTCGCAACTACAAGGGCAAGTGCGAAAACCCGCACGGCCATAACTACAAGGTCCGCGTGACGCTGGTTGGGGCGGTGCTCGATGAGGCCGGCCTGCTGCTCGACTTCAAGCTGCTGAAGCAGGTGATGCGTCCGGTCATCGAGCGCATCGATCACCAGATGCTGAATGACCTGGAGCCTTTCACCACGATCAATCCCTCGGCCGAGAACCTGGCGAAATTCTTCTACGACGAGACCAATCATCAGCTCGACGAGATGACCAGCGGCCGCGTGCGCGTAAAGGACTGCACCCTCTGGGAGACGGACACCACCACGGCCACCTACTACGAGTAGGCGCTCAGGCAGGTTTGCGCGCGATGAGAACGCGCAACGGTGGAAACGTGTCGGTCCAATCGAGCGGGCACATCTCAATCTTCATCCCGCAGTTTTCGAGTTCGTTGGCGTATTCGCGCATGTGCCACTTCGCGGATGCCCACTCCCAGATTCTCACGCAGAGTCTACCGCCCCGGTTCATTTTGCGGAGCTTAATGTACGGGCTGAACAGGCTGCGGAAAAACTCATCATGGATGATCGAATGACCGTAAAAGCATCCCTCAGGGGCTAAAGCCCACCTCGATTTATTGGGCTTTTCGGAAGCCGGGACTAAAGTCCCGGCCTACCAGTCCCGGCCTACCAGTCCCCGCCTACCAGTCCCCGCCTACCAGTTCCGGCCTACCAGTCGTGCCTACCAGTCGTGCCTACCAGTTCCGGCCTACCAGTCCCGGCCTACCAGTCGTGCCCTGTTACAAAGCACCATCGCGGAGAGTTTTTCCGCAGCCTGTGAAGCCCGTACCCTCCACTGAAGCCCGTATCCTCCACTGAAGCCCGTACCCTTCAAGACAGCGGCTTATTCAGAGCTTCCCTGATTTGCCTGGGTCGTCTTGGCCTTCAGGTACTTGTCGAAGGGGATCTGGAAGTAGAAGAGCTCTTCGCCATCGGAGTTGCGCACCTTGGTCACCGACATGTCCGCGCCCTTGAGCGGATTGGCCAATCCCGGCACGACGTAGAACAGGAATCCTGCGCGCGTGGTGTGCGGCTCAACCACCAGCGCTTCATACTCGAAGGTATTGAAGTCGTCTTCGATTTCCTTGTCGTGGTTCTTGTGCTTTATGTGCAGGCCGGGAATGGGCACGGGCAGCGGGCTGGGCGTGGGCATGGCACCATGCGGCTCGTGCTGGTTCATCAGCCGCTCTACATCGTCGGCCTCGGCAGCCTGGATGCGGTCGCCGTTGGCCGTCTCAAACAGAATGCGCGCGTCGCGCAGAGAAATGGGCTGGTCGCCATTATTCGTGATGATGAGCCGCACCGGAACCACGCCGTACTTCATGTAGTCGAGGTGAAAAATCTTCTCCTGGTCTTTGGTGTTGTACGGCTCAACGGCAATGGCCACCTTCTCCTTGTCATGAACTTCAACGGCAGGGAATGAAGTGGCCGGCGCGACCGGGGGCGGGGTGTGGTCGGCGGCGAAGGCAGAAACGGTGAGGCCCGGAAAAGTCAGGCCCAGAAGCAGGATCGGAAATGAGAAGAAGGAGCGCATCGCACCCGACTGTATCATTTGAAGGTTAGACCTTGGGACTGAAATTCCGTCACGCATGATTCTATTTTTCTACAACCTGGGGCTTGCGACCGCGCTGCTGCTGGGCGCGCCCTGGTGGTTGTGGAAGATGGCTACCACGCACAAGTACCGCCAAGGGCTGCTCGACCGAATTGGTCGAGTTCCGGTCCGGCTGCGGCGCGGATCTGGAGAGAAGCGGCCGGTCCTCTGGCTGCACGCAGTTTCTGTAGGCGAAGTGCTGGCCGTGAGCCGGCTGGTGAGCGAGCTGGACCGCGCATTTCCCGAGTTCCGGATCCTGATTTCGACCACCACGCGCACCGGGCAGGAACTGGCCCACCAGCGTTTCGGCCCGGAGCGCGTTTTTTACTGCCCGCTCGATCTGCCCTGGGCGGTGAACGCTTACCTCAATGCACTTAAGCCACGCATGCTCATTCTGGCCGAGACGGAGTTCTGGCCCAACCTGCTCCATGGATGCTTCCGGCGCGGAATCCCGGTGGCCGTGGTGAATGCGCGCATCTCCGACCGCTCCTGGCCGCGCTATCTGCGGCTGCGCCGGCTGTGGAAGCCGTTTCTGAGCCGGCTTGCCCGCGTGCTGGCGCAGAGCGAGACGGATGCCGAGCGCCTGCGTGCGCTGGGCTGCGCGCCCGATCGCGTTGCCGTGGCCGGAAATCTGAAGTTCGACGTGCGCGCGGCGCAGGAGGCAGAGGCCACGCGGCTCTTGCGTGCGCAGGGCGCGGGATTGCGGCTTCGTGGTGGCCGGAAGCACGCTCGATGGCGAGGAGGCAGCGCTGCTCGAAGCGTGGCCCCGCCTGCTCGCCGCCGACCCAGCCCTCGTTCTCGTTGTCGCTCCGCGCCATCCGGAGCGGTTCGCTGCAGTCGCTGCGCTGATGGAGAGATCCGGAATTCCTTGGGCTACGCGGTCGGAGTGGACGGGGTCGCTGCGCCCCGGGCAAATCATCTTGCTCGACACCATCGGCGAGCTGGCCTCCGTTTACTCGCTCGCCGCCGTGGCCTTCGTTGGCGGCAGCCTGGTTCCCGCCGGTGGCCACAACCCGTTGGAGCCGGCGCAGTTCGCGGTTCCCATTGTCATGGGCCCGCACTACGCCAACTTCCGCACCATCACGGAAGACCTGCTCGCCCATGAGGCGCTCCGCATCGCATCGAAAGAGGATCTCGTATTGACGCTCATTGATCTGCTTGAAAACCGTCTTACTGCCGCAGCCATGGGCGATCGCGCAAAGCAGGTCTTCGACCAGCAGGCCGGGGCGACAGCGCGTTGCCTCGAGGCGCTTCGCACGCTGCTCATGGCGCCGTCCGTTGGGGAGCACATGGCATGAGCGGTCCCTCGCTGCGCACCCTGCTTCTGCCGTTCACGCCGCTTTACCGGCTCGGCCTCGCCATCCGCGAAGGCAGTCTTCGCGCCGGCCGGGAGCCGGTTCGCCGCCTGGGCTGGCCGGTGGTCAGCATTGGCAATCTCTCCACCGGAGGCGCCGGCAAAACACCGCTCACCATCGCGCTGGCCCAGGCGCTTACCCGCCGCGGCCTGCACGTGGATGTGCTGTCGCGCGGCTACGGCCGGCGCTCCGCGCTCCCGCTTCTGGTCAATCCCAACGGCACAGCAGAGGAATTTGGCGACGAGCCGCTGGTGATTGCGCGCGAAGCCGGCGTGCCCGTCTACGTTGCGGCGGAACGTCGCGAGGCGGGCCTCCTTGCCGAGAAGGCAGAGAACTCACCTGCGGGCATCCATCTCCTTGACGATGGCTTCCAGCATCGCCAACTTTACCGCGACATCGACATCCTGCTGCTGAACCGGCGCGACTGGCGCGATCACCTGCTCCCTGCGGGCAACCTGCGCGAGCCGCGCAAATCCATTTTCCGCGCTCATGTCATCGCCATCCCCGCCAACGACCCGGAGCTCGAAGCGCAGCTCGAACGCTATGGATGGACTGGCCCCATCTGGCGCCTGCGGCGGAACATGGAAGTCCCGCCGCTTGCGGGTCCGGTGATTGCCTTCTGCGGCATCGCCCACTCCCAGCAGTTTTTTGCAGGGCTCGAATCCGCGGGTCTGCATCTGGCCAGCAGGGTCGCCTTTGCCGACCACCACCCCTACATCGCGCACGATATAGACTGCCTGCTCGATGCCGCGCGCTCCGTTCGCCCCGCCGCGCTTATCACCACCGAAAAGGATCGCGCGCGCCTGGGCACGCTGGTCGAGCGCATCCCCGAATCCCTGCCAGTTGTGACGGCGAAGCTAAGTATCGAGATAGACGACGAAGCCGCCCGCATCGACTGGCTGATGGGGCGGCTTCGTCGCTGAAGGACATCTCCAGGCTTGCGTTTGGGATATCGTCTTTCGCCCGCGGTGCGGGCTTGAGTAGAAAATTGGCGGTCACGCTCCAGGCTTGCGCCTGGGGCTACTTTCTTGCGCCCGCCAGGCGGGCTCGTTTTCGCGGAACCGCAGCCCCGGCTGTCTTCGCGGTGCGATCTCTGCTACTTGACCGCAACCGGCTGCAGCCACGCTCCGTCGCCGGCTGAATCCCACACGTCGAAGCGGACCCACTTCTTGCCGGTCGCGTCGAAAGGAATCCGGAATGTCTTGGTTCCGAACGGCTCAGAGTCGGCGAGAGGGATGATCTTGCGATCCACCTTCGTTCCGTCGCTCCACACCAGCTCTGCGAATTCGAGCGGGAATGTGTACTCGATGCTGGCCGTGTAGACGCTCCTTGCGCCCGAGCCCTCGATGCCCCACTTGTGGAAGAGAATTTCGCCGGTGGTGCCGTAGAAATTGCCGGCGCGCATCGCATTCACCACTGACTGCCAGCCATCGTTGTACGCGGGAACTTTATCGAGCTTGATGTAGTTGATGGCGAACGAGGGATAGGTGTCGTCGCCCGGCACCTTCATGTAGGTATCGCCCTCGGCGAGCATGAACTTGGGTTTCGGCGCCCAGTTGCTCATGTCGTCGTTGGTTCCGAAGCAGCGAATTGGGCACAGGCGCTTTTCCGAGAGGTCCACGGGCAGCGATTCCCATGATTCGCCGATCAGGCGGTCGCTCAGGAAGAATGGCTGATCTTTGTACTCGTCGGGGTACATCGCAGAACTTTTGGTGCGCGGGTGCGCCGTCCAGATGATGCCGTTCTCCTTCTCCAGCAGCTTCTCCACGTCGGCCACGGAGCCCAGGTGGTACACGTGCCCGTAAGTCGGATCGTTCTGCTCGAAGCTCTGATCGGCAGGCCGCGGCACGGCATGCGAGAAGTACACGGGTTTGGGCAGCATCATGTACCAGTGGCCGCCCAGGAAGACGTTTGCCTCTTCGGCCGGAATCACCAGGAAGTCTTTGTCGCTGAGCTTGCTCGCGGCCTCGAAATAATCTTTCTGCTCGAGAAAACGCTTAGGCCCAGGGTCGCTGATGTCGGAGTCGTCGTGGAAGTCGCCGAGATAGACGATGTTGATGCCCAGCCCGCGAAAGACAGGAACCCATGTGGGCATCATGTCAGCGGTGCCGCGATCGCGCACCATCTCGTTCAGATCGAGATGAAAGTGTCCGGTCATGGTCTTGAAGCCGGGCACAGGCTTGTAAATATCATCATGCGTGTAGGCCATGACGTCCTGCTGCGTGGCGTGGTCGTCTTCCGGGCTCAGGTAGTAGTAGACGGCCATGTGCTGCATGGTTCCGGGAGGCGCGTTGTAGAGCGCGTAGTTATAAATCTGTTCGCGCGCCACGCTCACGCGCCGCTTCCATACAGCGTCACTCTGGCCCCAGGGCCCGTAGCCCTGGCCCTGCTCGGGTTGCATCACGCCCAGCGAGAAGGATGTGTCGTTGTTTTTGCGATAGTACACATAGCCCAGGTTGACCTCGTTCTCGCGCGCGAAGAAGAACTTGTGCGGCGGCGGAAAAATGGCGAGCGAGCCCGCACCGGCGTCGAGAATTTCCAAGCGGTTGCGCGCCTGCAGGCTCACGGGTGATTGGTTGGTGTCGCCGCCGAAGCGGTACTCCTGCCACACCTGTGAGGTGTCGCGCCATACCAGCTTCGTATCCGGGTTAATGGCGAAGCCCTTCAGGCCGGCCTTGTAAATGAAGGCGACGTCAGGGGCGTCCGTCTTCGCTACCGCTTCCTGACGCAACAGGTTGGCGCCCTTGTACACGGAGAATTCCAGATCGCCGGCAAACAGCCCCAGTGTGAGTCCGTTGAAGATGATGCTCACGCGATCGCCATGGCTGGTAGCGCGACACGAATCAGACGCATAGCTCACTGTCGCGCGCTTCACTTCATCGGTCAGGCGCGGGCCGTCGGTCAGGTGACTGTTCTCCGAGCCGGGAATCTCGAGCGGCGCGTCCCAGAAGACGTTCCACTTGTAGTAGTCTTCGTTCGCCGGCGTGTCGGCGTTCAGCTTCTTCAGGATGTCCCTTTCGGTTGACGAGATGCGGCGCTTGCCCGTCGTCACCTGGAATTCAGGCGAAAGGTTGCTGCCCAGCTCAATCCACGCGCCGCCGGACCGCCGCGCCGCCAGCTCTTGGATGAGCGGCTGTCCATTGCGTAGCGTGAAGCGCGCACGTAGTTCTTCGCCACGCTCGCCGGGCCAGGTTACGTCCACGGAGTCGTGTCCCGCCGATACGGTCATGCCCGGCGCAGGTTTTGCATCTTTCAGGTCGCACGTAAAGCTCTGTGCACTTGCGGTAGCGGCCATCAGCGCCAGCGCAAACGAAATATTACCCAATCTCATGGGAAGTCCCCTCGACCAGCTGATCGTTCGATCTGAAATATTGCGATCTAACTATACAGTGGTCAGACCAGGGACGGCTATATCTTCAGGAAGACCTTGTTGCGGTAGAGCGACCATACCGGCAGAAAGCAAATCAATGTATAGCAGGCACAGAAGGCGAACGCGGCCCAGCCAGGGTCGGGGATCCGCGAAAAAATGCGCAGTTGGGACCATCCGATCGGGTTCATTCGCAGCCCGTTCCAATGGAAGTGGATGTTCTCGAGCACGCCCGGCAGCAACTCGCTGATCAGGTACGCGGTGATGGCATTCGAGCCAAAGACCAGGCACGGCCAGATGACCGCTTTGCTGCGGCCCTGCCGGAACCAGCCCTTCTGTTCGATGGCCCAGTAAAAGCCCGCAAAGGCCGCCAACGACCAGCCGGCCGCCACCAGCACATACGAGCTGGTCCACATCTTCTTGTTGATCGGGAACCAGATTGCCCAGAAGTATCCGAGCGCCAGGCAGACTGCTGCGCCGGCCACCAATCCGGCGGTCTTGAGCGCCGGCGAGCGGCGCCTGCGCAGACTGATGCCGGTGAGCAAGCCGATGAGCGTGGTGCCGATGGCCGGAATGGTGCTGAGCAGACCTTCGGGGTCGCGCGCATTGTGGAGCGGCCAGTCTTCATACAAATGGCCGGGCATCAGATGCCGGTCGAACCAGGCCACGATGTTCTGGTTGTGGTCGAGAAAGGGAATGTCGCGGCCGGGCAGGCCGGCGCCGGGCACGGGAACCCAGCGCACCAGGATCCAGTAACCCACCAGCACAACCGCGAGCGCAATGAGCTTGGTGGAAATGCGCCGGTCCCACAAATAGAAGAGCCCGACCGCGAGATAGCAGAGCCCGATGCGCGGCAGCACCCCGTAAAAGCGCATGTGGGCAAGGTGAAAGAAGGGAAAGTTGTTGACGACGATGCCGAAGAGCACCAGCAGGCCGGCGCGGACGAATGTGTGGCGGGTGAGTTGCGCGGGTGTAGCGCCGCGCGCCAGTCGTGCCTCGAAGGCAAACACGATGGAGACGCCCACGACAAACAGAAAGGTCGGGAACACAAGATCGGTTGCGGTCAGGCCATTCCACAGGGAATGCTGCATCTGCGACCAGGCGCCCGGTCCGCCGTTGTTGTTCACCATGATCATGAAAGCGATGGTGAGGCCGCGCAGCGCGTCGAGCGAAACCAGGCGCTTCACGGATGTATGCTCGGGCGCGACCGCGCTCTTGCCGCCGATTGTGTCGGCCAGCGGCTGCTCCGCCACCGCGGGCAGATCGCCCGCTACGGGAGCTTCGGCTGCGGAGAACTGCAGGCTGCCCTGCGATTCCGTTTCAGGGTTGGAGTACAGGGGCTTGTGTCCCAGATCCGAATCGGCCATTCGCTCTCCGTCCAAATTGTGCGATGCTCCCTAAGCTACGCGTTCACACCCGCCTTCGCCAAGAGTGATCTGCGCCCCTGTCGCAATGGCCCCCTTCGCTGCTAAACTCGCCCTTCAAGGACGTCTTTTGCATGACAACGCCCGTGGTTACGTCGACGCACGCCGCTCCTGAGTTCCGGACCTTTGTTGCGCCCGAAGAAAATCGCCCTGAATTCACCCTCCGCGCCATCCTGTTGGGCTGCTTCTTCGGCCTCGTCTTCGGAGCCGTCACCGTTTACGTGGGCCTGCGCGCCGGCCTTACCGTCGCCGCATCGATTCCCATTGCGGTGTTGTCCATCAGTATTTTGCGAGCCTTTGGCCGGTCGTCGATTCTGGAAAACAATATCGTCCAGACCACCGGCAACGCGGGGCAGTCCATTGCCTCCGGCGTTATCTTTACGCTTCCGGCGCTGGTCTTTCTGGGCTTCGATCTCGAATACTCGCGCATCTTTTTCCTGGCCCTGATCGGCGGCTGGCTGGGCGTGCTGTTTATGATTCCGCTGCGGCGGCAGCTGATTGTGCAGGAGCACGGGACGCTGACTTATCCAGAGGGCACGGCCTGCGCCGACGTCCTCATCGCGGGCGAAAAGGGCGGCTCGCTTGCCAGCCGCGTCTTTCTCGGCCTTGGCCTGGGCGGCCTCTACACGCTTTTCCAGAACGAGAATCTGTTCAAAGCCTGGCCCGCCACGCCCGAGTATCAGCCCGACTTCGGCGCAGACCACATCCTCAAAGGCTCCTCCATCAAAGCGGACGCAACCCCGGAGTATCTGGGTGTGGGCTACATCATCGGCCCAAAGGTGGCTGGCGTGATCTTTGCAGGGGGCGTCTTTTCCTGGCTCGTCATCATGCCGCTCATCTATTTCTTCGGCAAGTCGCTGCCCGGCCCGGTTTACCCAGGCACGATTCCCATTGCGCAGATGGGCCCCAGCGATCTGTGGGCCACCTATATTCGTCCCATGGGCGCGGGCGCGGTGGCCGCGGCGGGCCTCATCACGCTGCTGCGCACCTTGCCTACCATTGCCGGCGCGCTCGCTTCCGGCTTTCGCAATCTGCGTCCCGGCACGGCCGGGACCGCCAAGCCGCTGCGCACCGAGGACGATTTGTCGATGCGCACGGTGGTGCTGGGCTCGCTGGGCGTCATCGTGTTCACCTTCTTGTTTCTCCAGTTCAAGCCGGTGCCCGGCGCGTATGTGGGCGTGCTGCCCAACATCGCGGCCGCGCTGTTTATTGTCGTCTTCGGATTTTTGTTTGTGACCGTCAGCTCGCGCATCGTGGGGCTCATCGGCAGCTCGGCCAATCCCATGTCGGGCATGGCCATCGCCACGCTCATGGCCACCTGCGCCATCTTCCTGGTGCAGGGCTGGACCGCGCCTGCTTACGGCGCTCTGGCCATCACCATCGGGGGAACGGTGGCCATTGCGGCGGCCAATGCCGGTGACACCTCGCAGGACCTGAAGACCGGCTACATTGTCGGATCGACACCGTGGAAGCAGCAGGTCGCGCTCATGATCGGCGTGGTCGTCTCCACCGTCGCCATCGGCTTCACGCTCAACCTCATGAACACGGGGCTTGAGCAATTTCGCGCCGCCGACCAGCCGTGGAATATCAATGCGCCGCACCCCGGCGTCGCCGTTCAGAAGGAATCGCGCCATCTGCCCGACGAGTTTCAGGTGATTGGGCCGAACAAGACGACCACAATGCACCACAAGAGCGAGTACATCGTGCTGAATGCACTGGGTTCGCCTCAGCTCGCCGACGGCAAATATCTCTATTCGCCTGCCACCGGCCGCATTGAGGTGCAGTGGATCCAGGGCATCGGCAGCGAGAAGGCCGCTGCGCCGCAGGCTCGGCTCATGGCCACGGTAATCAACGGCATCCTCAGCCGCAAGCTGGCCTGGGGTTTGGTCATGCTCGGCGTGTTTTTAGTGATTGCCGTCGAATTGCTCGGCATCCGGTCGCTGTCGTTCGCGGTGGGCGCGTATCTTTCCATCGGAACTACGCTGGCCATCTTCTGCGGCGGCATGGTGCGCTGGTTTGTCGACCAGGCGGTGCAGCGTGCCGGGGGCGATGTTGGATCGACGGAGAGCGAAATCTCGCCCGGCTCGCTCTACGCCTCGGGATTGATCGCAGCCGGTGGCGTCATGGGCCTCATTGGCGTGGCTCTCAAAGCCTACGAAAATCTGACCGACAAGGGCGACATTCTCAACTTCCCGCACACCTTCCTCGACCACATGTGGGTTTCGGTGCTGGCGTTTGCAGCACTGGCTTATTCGCTGTATTACTTTGCGCGCAAGCCGTTGAAGAAATAAGCAGCAGGTTCAGGGGAGATCAATTGCAAGTGCTGTGACTGTGTAGTTTCGTGCTTTCCCAGGTCTCAAAATCGAGACCTCCACCCCGCGAACGAAGACCTATTCGTGGGGGCCCGGACCTGGGGCACCCGGCCAGCAAGCAGGCTGCTCCTCCGTCACGCTACGAGCGAGACTTCCCCTTGCCGTCCGCGCGCCGGCTTTACGCTGATCTCTACGTCCTGGCCGAGAGCAGTCAGAAAATCCATGAGGCGCTCGACCGAAAATGAGCCGGAGCGGTTGCGCATCAGTGCCGACACATGCGGCTGCTTGATGCCGAGGATCTTCCCTGCTTCGGCCTGCGTGAGGCCGCGCCTTTTAATCAGGCGGTAAATCTCCAGCGTGAGCTTGGCCTTCAGTAGCTCCCGTTCAGGGTTTGGGAAGCCGAGGTCGGCGAAGACGTTGCCGCTGCTTTTTTGCGCTTTTACGGGACTCTTTGCTGTTGCACTCATATTAATTCGACCTCTCTCCGTGCATGCGCTCCGCCTCCGCCAAGCGTCGCTTGATCAACTCGATTTGGGCGTGCTGTTCCGTCCAGTTATACACATATACGTATAATTGTCTTGCTCTGTCAACCGGGCACTCAGTCACCCGTAAATGCCATGGAGTGCCCCTCTTTTGCAGCCAGGTCCCCAACCGCATGAATTCGTACATTTGGCCGCCGTGGTTTCCCACCCTTTCGCCAGAGAAAGAGCGAAAGGATGGGGCACGGAATTGGTGCAAAATTAAGCGGTCAAAGACCTAGAAATCCTGCCAATGTGCTTCACTGAATCCTGCGCCCCTGGCGCTGAATCCAATGGCAGAATATTCCTGGAGGAATTTGCCGCTCATGACCCCGTCTGCCCTTGAGACCCATCGTGCCAAACAAGCCCCGCACGTCAGCGGTGTTCTACCCATTTTTCATGAACGCTGGAGCCCGCGCTCCTTCTCGGATCGCGCGGTAAGCCGCGAGCCGCTGGCCAAGGTCTTCGAGGCCGCGCGCTGGGCCGCATCTTCCAACAACGAGCAGCCCTGGCGCTTCATCGTGGGTCTGCGCGGTTCTGAAACCTATGACAAGATCTTCGCCTCGCTCGTCGCCTTCAATCAGAAGTGGGCGAGCACCGCGCCGGTGCTCATCCTGGGCACGGCCCTTGCTAATTTCACCCGCAACGGCACGCCTAACCGCTTCGCTCTTTACGATCTTGGCGCCGCGGCTTCCTACATGACTCTCCAAGCCACGTCTCTCGGCCTTGCCACTCATCAGATGGCGGGCTTCGATCAGGACAAGGCGCGCGAGTTGCTCGGCATCCCGGCAGAGTGCCTGATAGGCTCCGTAATCGCGCTCGGGTATCAGGACGAGCCGGAAAAGCTGGGCGACCAGACGCTCATCGAGCGCGAGCTTGCTCCCCGCGAGCGCAAACCGCTCGGCGAAATCGTGCTCTCCGCCTGGGGCCAGTCGTTGGACCTGGGGTAACGAGGGGTCAAAGGCCGGCCAGGTTCGTGCCTTCCCGGGTCTCAGAATCGAGACCCGGGGGCACCCATGGTTCTTGGCGAGGGCAAATTCCGGTTACAGTGTGACCAGTGGCGTCGCCATCTCCGGCTGGCAGATTGCGGCCGGTTCGCCTTCCGCGCGCGGGGTCCAGTTCCTGGGCTGGTAGATGCAGCAGGGCTCCTGGGCCAGCGGATCGCCGGTGAGAGCGTAGGCGCGGGCGCGGCTGCCGCCGCAAATCTCCTTATACTCGCAGGCGCCGCATTTGCCTTCCAGGCGCGACGTGTCGCGGAGCGCTTTGAAGATGGGCGCGTTGCGATAGATCTCGCCGAGCGGCGTTTCGCGGATGTTGCCGGCGTGGATGGGCAGGAATCCGCTGGGATACACGTTGCCAACGTGCGAGATGAACATGAAGCCCTTGCCGTCGTTTACGCGGCGGGTGGCCCAGGCGTTGGTGCGGGTCTTGGCATCGGCGGTGGGCGCGCCGGGCTCGTAAGCTGCTGCGGCAGAAGCCGCGGAGACGGCGCGCCCGGCGCCAGGATGGCCGTGACCCGAGCCGTGGCCCATCTTGCGCTCTTCAAGGTTGTGCTGGAGCAGATAGCGCCGGTAGTGCATGGCTTCCGTTGTCTTGATCTGGAAACTGACCCGGTGCGAGAGCTCGTAAATCTTGCCGAATACCTGTTCGAATTCCTCGCCGCTGAGCAGATCGCCGAGCTGGCCGCGGCCCACCGGAACCAGGAAAAACACATTCCACATCACGATGGCCAGCTTTTCGAAGAGGGCGCAGAGGTTATCGAGATCGTGGGCATTGTGGCGGCTGATGGTGGTGTGCACCTGGATGGGAATGCCGGCTTCGTTGGCCCATTCGATCGCCTGGATGGTGCGCGCCCAGGCGCCGGGCAGGCCGCGGAAGGCGTCGTGAATCTCGGGCGTCGAGCCGTCGAGCGAGATGCCCAGCCGGACCAGGCCGGCTTCCTTGAGCTTGAAGATTGCCTCGCGGGTCAGGAGGGGCGTGGCGCTGGGCGTGAGGGCAACGTGAACGCCCTTGCCGGCAGCGTACTCAATGAGCTCATACACGTCAGGGCGCTTGAGCGGGTCGCCGCCGGTGAAGACGAAGATGGGGATGTGCATGTCCGCAATCTGGTCGATAAGCGCTTTGCCTTCTGCGTTCGTCAGCTGGTCAGGGTGGGCGAGAGGCTGGGCGGCGGCGCGGCAGTGTTTGCACGCCAGGTCACAGCTCTGGGTGACTTCCCAGATGGCCAGAAAAGGCGATTCGTCGTAGTCGATGCCGCCACGAGCGGGGATGGAATGCATGGGCTGAAGCGCTTGCATGAGGCCTCCGTTTGAAGCAAACCACTGAATCGCTGCGGGCCGGAACCGGGGAATCATCCTGGGTCCTGTGCCGGGGAAGGCAGTGCCGAAAAGGGAACGGACCCGAAAGAATCCGTGCGCAGGCAACCAATCCCTTGCGCCTCGACTCCATTCCAGAAGAACAGTTTCATCTTTTTCCGGCTGTGATTGGGATCACCTTTCAGACAACTCCAAGTGCAATGGCGAGTCGTCCGGTCGAGGCGGTGTTATTGAATGCGGGGGGATTTTAAGGGATCTTGACGCGATCCTGAGAATTTTGGGCGTAGGATTATCGGGATCGCGCTGTCTGCCGATAAGACGGTAATTGGGGCGTCGGAATCAGTGGGCGGGTGAGTTAGATCACAAATTCATGTGCGATCGCTCACGGTAGTGAGAGTGCCAGATCGATTCCAATGAAGACGGAAGTGTCAGGAGGTTCCCCATGGCAGCCATAGCGATGAAACCCGCTTGGATGAAACCATCAACCATTCTGTTCGCCTCCGAGATTCCGGCCAACGAGAAGGCGTTTGAGTTCGCTCTGGCGCAGGCCTGTGAGTTCCCTGCGGACCTGATCCTGCTCCACGCCTACGATACGCTCGTGGTGGCGGCCTCGGAGACGTCTGGGATTCGCTACTACGACTATGCAGCGGCGGCGCGTGCGGAGAAGCAGCACCTGGAGCCGCTGGCGGAACGAGTGCGGCAAGCAGGCGCGCAGTGCGAGGTTGTGGTGCGCGCGGGCCTGCCCGCGGATCAGATTCTCTCCTTCGCGCGCGAGCGTCAGGTCGACCGCATCGTGATGGGGACGCACTCGCCGGGACCGATCGGAAAAATGCTGGTGGGCTCGGTGGCCGAAGCGGTGCTGCGCCGCTCCACGACGCCGGTCTACATAGTTGGGCCGGAAGTTGCCGTTCCCGCTTCGCGCGATTTTACGACCCGCACCATTCTATGCGCGGTGAGCATGCATGAGTCGAGCGCAGTGGTGGCGGAGTTTGCCGCCGCGCTTGCGCTGCAGCACGATGCGCGCCTGGTACTGCAGCATGTGATTCGCCCACAGGATCGCGCGGAAGTGCTGGCCGGTCGCTCGCTGGATGACGTGGAATCGGAGCTGCTGGCCCTTGCGCCGCGGGGATTGCAGGAGAAGATCCAGATTCAAACCATCGTGGTGCCCGGCGATCCGACGGAGGAACTGCTGTACCAGAGCCGGGCGCAGCAGGCTGACCTGATTGTGCTGGGCGCGCAAGGGGCTTCGGCATTCGCGGCGATTACGCGGCACGGCGTGGTCTACAAGACGCTGGCGCACGCCCACTGCCCGGTCATCACGCTTTCGCCGGTGGTGCTGGAAGCGTGTGGTGCACGCGTCGAAAATGCGCAGGCGCCTGAAACTTACATGGCCGGCGTGTTTTGAGCCCGAGATGGTTTTTCAACCAAAGGCGCGCTTTCGGGCGCGCCTTTTTTGTGCCTGCATGCGCGTGGTGTGTCACTCAGATGACGCGCAACAAAAGCAGGATGAGCACGATCATGAGGATCAGGCTGATGCTGCCGCCCCCGTAATAGCCCCAACCCGGGCCAACCCGATAACCTCCGTATCCAAAACCGAAGATCAGCACGATCAAAACAATGAGCAGTAGCATTTGTTCTCCCTCCAACTTGAAGCGCACAGTCGTCGTGGCGCTGTTGGTCTGATGCGACGCGCAGGCGGCAGGCTGTCTTGGTTTCCGGAAGCGACGGGAAACGATCAGGTTATGCAGTTGTGAGCCGCATTTTGCGGTGGGACGCGCAACCCGGGTGCATGCCATACGCGTCCAAGCCTCAGTTGTCGATGCCCTGCAAGAGGGCGAAAGCCTCAGGAGGTGACGACATGCTTTGGACGATTTTCGTAATCCTTCTTGTTCTGTGGCTACTGGGAGTTGTCACTTCCTACACGCTAGGAGGGTTCATTCATCTGCTGCTGGTGGTGGCGCTGGTGGTTTTGCTGATCCAGCTTCTCACCGGGCGCAGGCCAGTACTCTGATTGGCGTCAGGCCGCAAAGGTCGCGGCTTTACGCCGGTGCGCGATGCATTTCTGAATGCGAGAAATGCCATAGATCTCCAGGGGCTGGTGGGCGCGAACGAGGGCGCTGCCAGCGGAAATCCCGGTGGAGCAGGACAATTCAATTCAACTTTTCCAAAATCCACGGAGGTGGAAATTATGAATAAGGATAAAGTGAAAGGGGCAGTAGACGATGCAGCGGGCCGGATCAAGCGGCAGGCTGGAGAATGGACGAATGACCCCAACGCGCAAATAGAAGGCGCCGCCCAGCAGATCAAGGGCAAGGCCGAAAAGGCCTGGGGTAATGTGAAGGATGCGGCACGCGACGCCAACGCGAATGCGCGCCACAACCAGGACGACACAAGCCGTACGGCACCGAGCAGTGCGGATCATTCTCACCACAACCAGCCCAGCCACCAGAACCCCAGCCACCAGAACCATTGATGCTGCACTGAGCTGCTGAACCATTGATCGAAGCACGTGATCGAAGCGGGCGCCTTCGAATCGCGGCCAAAGACGGCCAACGATTCCGGAGGCGCCCTTTTTAGTGGGCGGATGCCGCTCAATCTCCGTTGGCGAAAAGGGAACCTCCTCCCATGTGTGGTCTGGGAAAGTATGGGAGCGCGGCAAATGCCGGGATACAATGCTTGCGAACCCGCGCGAGCGAGATGGATGGTGCTGGAAGACGTGGCTTGTAGCCTGCCTCTGCCTTTTCGAGCGCGCGGTCATGGCGAGAGCGTGGAAATCCGATGTCGACCATGCCCTGTCGTGATCCGCAGGCCGATAGCGACCCGCTGCGTGTAGCGAGTGGTCCGATCGGAGATGCTGCTGCGGGAGCCAGACAACGGAAGAGGAGGAATGTCGATGCACCACATGTTTGCGGTTAATCACTTTGCCTTGTTTGCCTCGGCGGCGATTCAATGGGTTATCGGCGCGCTTTGGTATGGCGTGATCTTCAAGAAATCGTGGAAGGGACTGGTGGGCGGAGAAGCCCTCAAGGGCGGCCGCGCCATTTTCGCCATGATCTGCTCCTTCGTTGCCAGCCTGATTTTGTGCTTTGTGCTGGTGCACATCATCATCTGGGCCGGCGCGCCGACGTTCGCCGGCGGCGCCGCACTGGCCATCATCTGCTGGCTGGGCTTCATGGCTCCGCCGCTGTTTGCCCAGCACATTTACGAGCGCCGGCCGGTGAACCTGTTTGCCCTTAACGCCGCCTATTGGATAGTCGCAATGGCCATCAGCGGCGGCGTGCTGGCCATCTGGCGCTAGGTCCCCGACCGCATGAATTCGTACTTTTGGCTTCCGTGGTTTCCCACCCTTTCGCCAGAGAAAAGGCGAAAGGATGGGGCATGGAATTGGTACAAAATTAAGCGGTCGAAGACCTGGATCGCAGCAGCAACTTAGGCCATCGCGGCAGCGACTTATGTACTGAGAATTCCTGCCCATCCTCTTCGCCTGCCGTAGTGAACGAGAAGGATGGGCGTAAGCTGGTCCGCTCTCCGCGGACTTACGTGACTTACAATCGGAGCCATGAGCAGAATAGCGATTGCGACAGATGGCGCGCCCGCAGCCATCGGACCCTATTCTCAGGGAATGAAAGTGGGCAATCTCCTTTTCACCGCAGGCCAGATTGCGCTCGATCCTGCCACGCAGCAGGTCATCGCCGGCGGCATTGCCGAGCAGGCGCGACGCGTCTTTGAGAATTTGAAAGCCATTCTCGAAGAAGGCGGCAGCAACTTGAATCGGGTAGTGAAAGCTACCGTCTATCTGAAAAACATGGACGATTTTGCAGCCATGAACACCGTCTACGACGCGTATCTGCGATGCGAAGACGAGGATCCGCCGGCACGCACCACGGTGGAAGTTTCCCGGCTGCCCAAGAACGTGCTGATCGAGATCGACGTGATCGCGGAGTGCTGAGCAGGGGAGGGAACGAGGGAACCAGGGAACTAGGGAACAAGAAGACGGTAAGTTGCGCAATACGCTCCTTTGGAATGCATGTCTGACGCTGAGAATCGTCTGGGCGCGGGCGCGTAGAATTGTGGTCGGGTCATTTCCCCAGTGAGGTCGCGATGAGCGAAACAAGTGAAAGGATCGAGCGCAGCGACGCCGAATGGCGCAGCATGCTGTCGCCGGAACAGTATCATGTGCTGCGCGAGAAGGGTACCGAGCGCGCTTTCACGGGAGCGCTCACCCAGAACCACGACACCGGTAACTACCACTGCGCAGGCTGCGGCGCGACTGCTGTTTCTGAGCGGCGCCAAGTTCGACTCGGGCTGCGGCTGGCCGAGCTTCGTGATTCCCGCCGATTCAAAAGCGGTGCAGGAACATGAGGATCTGAGCTACGGCATGCGGCGCGTGGAAGTCACCTGCGCGCGCTGCGGCGGGCACCTGGGGCACGTTTTCCCTGATGGCCCTGCGCCGACCGGGCTGCGCTACTGCATCAACTCGGCTTCGCTGACGTTTACAAAAGCAGGGACATAGGGACAAGGGACAGAGAGAGCAGAGCCTGCTCTGCGCACAACAAAACCCCGTCCGGTCTGGGACGGGGTTTTTGCCAATCCGCGAATTTCTTTGCCTGTGGCGGCGTGAGGGCCGCTTGCCGGGGCTATGATGCCTTGGCGACTTTTCCGCTCTTGATGCAGCTGGTGCAGACGCGGATGCGCTTGGCGGCGCCGTTGACCATTGCCTTGACGGCCTGTAGATTGGGGTTCCAGCGCCGACGGGTGACGTTGTGGGCGTGGGAGATGTTGTTGCCGAACTGCGGCCCTTTGCCGCAAATGTCGCATACCTGTGCCATGGCTTTACTCCGAATCTGGTCGCATTTCAGCGTGAATTTCGCGGCATTGAAGCGGGCCTTTCGGACCGCGGAAACGAGTTTTTGCGCCGCTTCGCCGGTTGCCTGAGCGCACACGAGCGCTCCTGCTCCGGCCTGCCGAATCTTCAGTATATCAAGCACAGTGGACAGTGAACAGAGGGGAGTGTGCTTGTGGTTATAAGGTGCTATTTTTCAAGCACTTGGTTCAATTGCTCCGCTACTCGGCGTGGAGCACGATCTCAAACAGCAGCAGGCTCACCGTGGTGAAGATGATGTCGTAGCCGAGCAGGAGCTTGATCCACAGGGTGGGGTCGCTGTCTCCGGTGAGGATGGAGCCGGTGGCCAGCACCATGGCCAGCAGCGCGGGCATGAAGATGGGGAAGAGGATGAGCGGGAGCAGCAGCTCGCGGTTGCGGCTGCGGATGGAGAGCGCGGCGAAAAAGGTTCCGTTGGCCACCAGCGCCCAGGTGCCCAGCGGCAGCACCAGGGCCAGCTGCCAGGCGTTGCCGACAACCTGCAGGTTATAGAAAACCAGGAAGACCGGCGCCAGCAAAAGCTGAACAATCGACACGAAGAGAAAGTTCGCCAGCACCTTGGCCAGGAACATGTCTGCGCCGGGGGTGGGCGCCATGCGCTGCGCGTCGAGCACCTGGTGGCGTATCTCGCGCGCCCATGCCTGGTTGAGCGCGCTTACCGACGCGAACATGGTGGCTACGCACAGAACGCCGCCGGCGATTTCGCGGCGTGAAGGCGCCGCGCGGATCGAAGGCGAGCGAGAAGAGCACGACCACCAGCAGCGCGAAGAAGAGCATGGAGTTGACGGCTTCGCGCGAGCGCCACTCGATGCGCAGGTCCTTGACGAGATGGGTCCAGAGGGCGCTGGTCATGCGTGCATCTCCTCACCGGGATCGGAAATCGGCTGGGTGAGGCCTGTGGTTTCCCAGGTCTCAAAATCGAGACCCGGGGCACCCACATTCGTGACGGATCGAACGGGGGTCATGGGTGGACCTCTTTCGTCAGGTCCACGGTTTGTACCGGCTCGCCCAGGGCCTGGGCGGCGCGGAGATAATCGTCGGGGCTCAGGATCAACTGCGTGCCGCGCGTTCCGGCCGAGACGCTGATCTTGTCGAAGAGGATCACCGTTTCGTCGATGAAGATTGGGAATGGCTTCTTTGCGCCAAAGACCGTTACGCCGCCGCGAATGTAGCCGGTGAGCGGCTGCACGTCCTTGAGCGAAACCATCTCCGCCTTGCGCAGGCCGGCGGCGCGGGCTAGCTTCTTGAAGTCCAGCTCGGCGTCGCCGGGAATTACGGCGAAGACGTAAACGCCCGCGCCGCCCGTGGTCAGCAGGGTTTTGAAGACCTGCTCGGGCGGGCATTCCGATCTTCTTGGCGACGGTGATGGCGGAAAGGTCCTCGGGATCGACTTCGTACTCGCGAAGCTCGAAGGGAATGTTGAGGGATTCGAGGAAGCGCGCGCCGTTGGTCTTCATAGCGTCGGGCTCCCGGGCTCAAGCGAGGCTACGCGGCCGGCGCGCAGCGTGAGCACCCAATCGGCGATGGGCGCGGCCAGCTCGCGCTGGTGGGTGGTGAGGACGATGGTGCGGCTGCCGTGGCGGAATTTGGCCAGCAGCTCCACCATCTGGCGGGCGCTTTCGATGTCCATGTTGGAGAATGGCTCGTCGAGCAGCAGCAGCTCGGGCACGGGCAGCAGCACGCGGGCCAGCGAGGTTCGCTGGCGCATGCCCTGCGAGTACTGGCCGAGGGTGCGGTTGAGCTCGGGATCGAGGCCAACCTGGCGCAGCGCTTCGGCGGGGGAAAGGCAGGCGCGGCCGGGATAAAGGCTGGCGAAGTAGCGCAGATTTTCCTGCCCGGTGAGCTCGTCGTAGAGCATGGGCGCGTGGCTCATGTAGCCGATGCGGGCGCGGGCTTGCTGCGGCTCGAATTTGCCGAAGACTTCAACCTTGCCGAAGCTGGGGCGCAGCAGGCCGGCGAGGATGCGCAGCAGCGTGGATTTGCCGGCGCCGTTTTCGCCGAGCAGCACGTAGCAGCGGCCGGGCTCCAGATCGACCGAGATCTGGCGCAGCGCGGCAAAGGAGCCAAAGAGTTTGGAAACTTCGCTGGCCCGGGCGCAGAGGGTAGGGCCATCAGCTTTGGTTGGGGCGGCCTCGGGCAGGATGGCGTGCATTCTTTCGCGGGGTGCGATCAGTTTGCGGCGGTCTGGACTGCCGTGGGCGGAGCGGGGGCAGCTGCCGACGCGGTTTTGGCGGGGCTGGCTGCCGGGGTTGCGCCCGGTTGCGCGGGAGCGTACTTGCTGGCGCACTTGGCCTGCAGCACCGTGGCGTGGAAGACGCCGTCGCGCCCGTAAGTGCCCTCGGCCAACGCCTGGGCATCGTCCTTGAAGGTATCGGGAGGCGGCTCAGAGCCCTTGTAGACCACCTTCAGCACCCGGCCGGTTGCGGCCTTGGGCGAGTGGCTTTCAAATTCGTTGAGGAGAAAGCTCACGTGCGGTGCCGTCCTGCTCAATGGAGCCGGGCTTCACGAAGCCTTCCACGCGCAACTGGCTGTGGTAGGCCTTGTCGCCCATGCCGCCGAGCTCGGCGATGGTGACGTAGTAGCTCTTGTTGGCGCTCTACGCCGGTAAAAGCGAGCCAGGCGATGGTGCCCAGAATCACGGCCACGGCAATCCCAATGCGGAACGAATTGGACGAGAGCTTCATCACCTCTAACGATACGAGCGGCGGGGGCCGGGGTCAACCGGGCGGCGCACCATGAGTGACGCAAATCACTCGAAGGGCCGGGCGCGTCCCTTCATTGTGCTGCGATCAGGGTCTGGGCAGCTGCTTCGATCGACTGGGTCAGCACGGTTAACTGCTCGGCCGCGCGGCTGGCGTCCCGGGCATCCAGAGCCTCATTCACGCCGGGGAGGACGACGGCAGCGTATCCGGTGTACTCGCCCGGGGCGTAGATGGTGTGCCGGTACCAGGGGCGATCGGGCAGGCCTGTGCGCGACAGGAATGCGGCTTCGGTCTGGCGCAGAATGGCGTTGAGGTGAGCTGTATCGCCCGGGGCGACGGTCTGTGCGGTGGGCGCCTGTCGCGCGGCGGCCAGAAGGCGGGCGTCGGCTGCTTCTGCCGCGGCAAAATTCAGGCCATCGATTCCATCATTCGCTGCCTTTTGCTTTGCCGCTTCAAGATACGCGCCGATCTCGCGGGCGTAGGCCGCATAGTCGTAGGGCAGCAGGTCGGCATCGGCCATGCGGACGGTTTCCAGGCCCAGCACCCGCGCCATCTCCTGCAGGTAGAGAAAATCCGGGTCGGCATTTTGCTTGAACCAGGCGAAATCGTCGAAGGCGGAGTGGTAGACGCCGTAGGAGCCCTCGGAGCCGACGTCGGTAGAGGGCACGCCCGCATGCTGCAAAAAGGGCGTGTAGTCGGAACCGGAGCCGAGATCCCCGATGTGGGCCTCCTGCGCCGTGTCCATGCCCGGCTCATGGTGCTCGTTGGCCGGCGGGTGGCTGCTCTTCCATTGCTGGTAGACCGTGCTGCCCAGCGGGCTGGGGACGGACCTGGTCACATCGCGCACAAAATCCTTGAGCGAGGGCACGGCTGAAGCCTCGAAATTCGGGCCGGAAACCGCCACATCTACATTGAAGTAGGCAACCGCGTGGTTCATTTGCTGTGCCTGCTGTTCCACCCACTCGGTGGAGCCGATGAGGCCGTACTCCTCGGCGTCCCAACTGCAGAAGACGATAGTGCGTTTCGGCTTCCAGCCCTTGCGCAGCAGCTCGCCTGCGCCGTGCACCGCTTCCAGCATGGCTGCCGTGCCGCTGGAGGGATCGACGGCGCCGTAGACCCACGCGTCGCGATGATTGCCGGTGATGACCCACTCATCGGGATACTCGGAGCCGGGAATTTTCCCGATCACATCCCAGATGGTTCGCCGCTGGTAGTCCTGATCGGAAACCAGGTGGACGGTGACGCCGCTCGGCGCCCATGTGGTAGCGGAAGGGAAGCCCGCCCTGCCAGTTTTGCGGCACGCTGGGGCCTTTGAGCGCCTGGAGAATCGGCGCGGCGTCGTGATAGCTGAGGGGAATGGAAATGATATGCGGCTGGTTTTGCGGCGTCACGCGTGCGGAATCCGGCAAATCCGGCGTAGAGGCCACGCCCGGCGTCTCCGGGTCTCCCGAATAGCGGAAGAGATATTGCACCGAGCCGCGCTGCACGCCCGTTTCCGGCCGCCACGGGCCGACGGGCCACTGATCGCCCTTGCCGAAGCCGTCATCCTGGGGGTCGGAGTAGATGAGCACGCCGACGGCGCCGCGCTGCTCGGCCAGGAAGACCTTGACGCCGCGGAAATTCAAACCATAGCGGCAGATCACGATCTTGCCGTGCAGGTCGATGTGGCGCGCGGCCAACTCGTTGAAGTCCTCGAGGCGCCCGTAGTTGGCGTACACCACTGCGCCGGTCACATCGCCGGAGGCCGAGGAGCCATTGAAGGGCATAACCACGCGAGGATTGTCTGCTGCAGGGTCGCCTTGCACGTGCTCGGGCGTGGGACCGGTCATCAGCACTTTGCCGTCAGGCGCGTAGGCGGTTACCTGCACTTTTTTGGGCCAGTTGATGAGCACACGGTAGGGGACGATCTGGGTCTCGAGGCCGGCGGCGCGGAACTTCTGGGCCACATAGAGAGCGGTTTTATAGTCTTCGGGGGTTGCGGCCATATGCGGCTCGGCAGTGAGCGTCTTGAGCTCTTCGCCCGCAAGCTGGGGATCGGGAACGGCTAAAAACTCGTTCTCGATTTTGGCTTCCGCGGTGAAGTCACGGAAGCCGGGCACCACCTGGGCCGAAGATTGAGCAGGTTGAAGGGCAGTAATCAGAGGAAATGCGGCCAGAAAAAGGAAAAAAGCGAGCGGCTTGCGCGAGATCATGAGCATCCTTTTAGGCGAACTCGATGAGCAGTGCGAACTGCGGTCATGCGGCCATATACCCATCCCTGAGACGCCGCACCGCAATAATGGATCAGCTTACACCCTGGGCCGTGGGGCGACCGCGCAGAACGTGCAGGTATGATGCAATCTGGATTTTGAGGCGAGGGTCACCCGAGACCAAGTGGCAGCCGACACAGTCCCGAGAACCACAACCGTGCTAGAAACAAAAACCATGAAAAGCCCAATTCTGATGTTCGCACTCTTAGTCACGGTGGCAATAGCGCCCGCGCAGGGCATCCTCCACATCACCGCTGTCCACAAGACCACGCGGGACAATGAAAAAACGTACCAAACCGCTTTCAACCAAAACATTATCACGGGCATTATCGGGGACCGGCGCTACACCTTTGAGCAGTTAGCCTCTTGGGGCTTCTACCACTTTGAGGTGGGCACAGACTATCCCGTGGTCAAATCGACGGATAAGACCGTCAAGGTCCGCGTGACGGATAAGAAGGGTCGGGAGTCGACTGAGTCACTTAACGTGGTCACGGTTGAAGAGGCTACCAAGTGAGCGACGGGTACATCGGGAGCGACCGCCCATACCTTGACGGTGAGCACGAGATGGAGCTGCGTTGCGTCGGACTCTTTCCCTATCTGAGCCTGAAAGGACCAGGAAATTGCTTCCACTTCACGGACCCTGACGGGCGACTCGTGGTGTGTTTCTCACGACGAAAACCTGCGGTCCAAGTTGGGTCGATTGTCCACGCGAAGTTCGTGATTGATGCGCACCGCGAATTTGAGGGCCAGTCGCAGAACATAGCAAAAAAGTTTCGCATCACGAAAGGACCGAATTAACGGCACACTGGATAGCACAGGACTTACGCAAAAAGCGGAGTCACGCTGATCGTTTTGTTTTCTAATGCTTCAGGACTATCCCGTGGATGGGGCACCCGGCCTCGAGGGCATCCATCCGCGAAGGGGGTATTGGGGGTATTCCCTGCAACGCGCGGGCTATTTCCGGGCATCATCTGTAGACTGGTATCGCTGTTTTTGACGGCTTCCTGTTCCCGCTGGCATTCCTGACATTATCTTGTCCAAAATTGCTACGCAAAAGGAGAACTCGATGAAAGTCGTTTCCATGGTCGCCCGCATTCTGCTGGGCCTGATGTTTCTGGTCTTCGGGCTGAACAAGTTCTTCAACTTTATTCCCACCGGGCCGCTTCCGGGCGGTGCGGCCGGGCAGTTCCTCGGCGCCCTCGTCTCGACCAGGTTCATCATGGTCGTGGGCGTATTCGAATCGGTCTCCGGAGTCCTGCTGCTGATCAATCGTTACGTAGCACTGGCCCTCTGCCTTCTGGCTCCGGTCATCGTCAACGTCCTGCTGTTCGGCGTGCTGATGTCGCGGCAGGCGCTGCCCTCCGGACTGGTCGTGACCCTGCTCTGGATTCTCGTGTATCTCCGTGTACGTTCGGCTTTCAGCGGCATCTATCAGATGCACCCTGCCGCGTGAGGCAGGTGCCTCCCCGGGCCACCTACAATTGAACTCAGGATGATTCAGTGCCTCTATCTCGGGCGCGTTGCTTATGACGAGGCGCTGCGCCTGCAGGAAGAACTGGTGGCGCTGCGCCAGCAGGGGCGTATTGAGAACGTGCTGCTGCTGCTTGAGCATCCGCCGGTGCTGACGCTGGGCCGCAATGCGAATCGCTCCAACGTGCTTGCCTCTGACGAATTGCTGGCCGCGCGCGGGGTTACGCTGCACGAGATCAATCGCGGCGGCGATGTGACCTACCACGGGCCGGGACAGCTGATCGGCTACCCCATCTTCGACCTTCGCAGCCTGCGCAATTCCAGCGGGAGCCGCTTGGGCCCGGTCGATTTCGTTCGCCTGATGGAAGAAGCGCTGATCCGCCTGTGCGGCGTCTACGGCGTGCCGGCGGGGCGCATCTGCGGCCTCACCGGCGTCTGGTGCCACCTGCGGTGGGGCAGTCCTGCGGACGGCGGGCCTTTGGACGAGAGTTGTGGAACGATGAGCAAAGATCAGCCCAACGGCGAGCGCAAAATCGCCGCCATCGGCATCCACGTCTCGCGCGGCGTCACCTCGCACGGATTTGCCTTTAACGTGACGACCGATCTGCGCGACTTTCTGCTCATCAACCCCTGCGGCATTACCGACCGGCCGGTGACAAGCCTGGCTCGCGAGGTGGAGAATGCGGAGACGCTGCCGGGCCTGGAACAGATCGCGCACCAGGCGGCGCGCCAGTTTGGCCTGGTGTTCAACGAGCAGATTCTCGCGCTCGAGAACGTGGAGGCGCTGCGCGCCCACGCCAAACCGCCCGAGCCGGCGCAGCAATTTCCGGCACAAGACACGCCGCTTCAGGTTCCTCCCGAGGTGGAGCGGCTGCGCAATCCCAAAGGCAGTTCACGGTTCACAGTTCGTAGTTCGTAGTTTGCAGTGGCCGGGTCGGGCATTGATGATTTGCCGTTTAGATTTCGGACTGCAAACCGCTAACTGAGAACTGCGAACTGAGAACTGCGAACCGAGAACTGTCTTCGATATAATCCGGCAGGAACCTGCCGCGTGGCCCCGCGCACTCGCGCGCCCCTCGCGGAAAGAGGAATTGATGCCAACTGATGTAGTCATGCCCCAGATGGGCGAGTCGATCTTCGAGGGCACCATCACCAAGTGGCTCAAGCGGACCGGCGAGCGCGTGGAAAAAGACGAGCCGCTGTTTGAAATCTCCACCGATAAGGTGGACGCCGAGATTCCCGCGCCCGTCTCCGGGGTGCTGAGCGAGATCCGGATTGCCGAAGGCGCTACGGTTACGGTGAACACGGTGGTTGCGGTGATGTCGGAGGAGGCTGCGGGGACCGTGCCCGCAGCGCCGCAGCCGAACGAGAAACCAGCAGAGCAAGCCGCGGCAGCTGTGCCGCCGCAGGCGGCGTCCGCCGCACCGCAGGTGCCGCAGGTGCCCGGGGGAACCGAGGTGGTGATGCCGCAGATGGGCGAGTCCATCTTTGAGGGCACCATCACCAAGTGGCTCAAGAAAGTCGGCGACACGGTCGAGAAGGATGAGCCGCTGTTTGAAATCTCAACAGATAAGGTGGACGCCGAGATTCCCGCGCCCGTGTCCGGCGTGCTGAGCGAGATAAGGATTGCGGAAGGCGCAACCGTGCAGGTGAACACGGTGGTGGCGGTGATGGGTGGCGCGGCCGCGCCAGCAGCTTCGCAGCCCCAGGTGCAGTCGCAGGCGGCATCTGCTGCACCCCAGGTGCCGCAAGCAGCCGCTGGCAATGTGCCGCCGAAGGCGGCGTCCGCCGCACCGCAGGTGCTGCGCACTTCGCCGCTGGTGCGCCGCATTGCCCGCGAGAACAATCTTGATCTGGCGCAGATTCCCGGCACCGGTTCATCAGGCCGCGTGACCAAGGACGACATTCTGCGCTACCTCAAGGAAGGTGCGCCTGCTGCAACCGAGGCCCGCGTCAGTGGGCCGTCTGCCCCACCGCAGGTGGCGCCGATGAGCGGCGAGGTGGTGCCATTATCGCGCATGCGCGCCATCATTGCGCAGCGGATGGTGGAGAGCAAGCAGACCAGCCCGCACGTTCACACCGTCTACAAGATCGATATGACGCGCATTGTGCGGCTGCGCGAGCGGGCCAGGGAGGCCTTCGAGCAGCGCAACGGCGTCAAGCTGACTTACTTGCCGTTTATTGCCACGGCCGTGGTGGCTGCGCTGCGCAAGTATCCGATCGTCAACGCATTGCTGGCGGACAATGCGATTCACTATCATGCCAATATCAATCTCGGCATTGCCGTAGCGCTGGAGTGGGGTTTGATTGTGCCCGTGGTGCGGCAGGCCGAGCAGCGCAGCTTTGTCGACCTGGCCCGCACCATCGCCGATCTCTCCGGCCGGGCACGCACCAAGAAGCTGAACCCTGATGAGGTTGGTGGATCGACCTTCACGCTTACCAACTCCGGCATCTTCGGCGACGAATTCTCCATGCCCATCATCAACCAGCCGGCGTCGGGCATCCTCTGCATCAGTGGATTGAAGAAGGAGCCGGTGGTGCTCACCGACGCCGAAGGCAATGACACGATTGCGATCCGCTCGATGCAGCACTTTACGCTGGGTTTCGATCATCGCCTGATCGACGGCGCGGATGCCTGCAAGTTCATGCTGGAATTGAAGCGGGTGCTGGAGAATTGGGAGCAGGCGGTCGATTAGAGCGGCCATTAAAGTGCGGGCCTGGAGGCCCGCACGACAGCCGGTCGGGAGACCGGCGCTACATCGCGCTACAGGTGATTGATCAGCGAGGCGATGCAGGCGGCGCCAAAGCCGTTGTCGATGTTGACTACCGACACATTCGGTGAACAGGTATTCAGCATGCCCAGGAGCGCGGCCACGCCGCCTAGTGATGCGCCGTAGCCTACGCTGGTAGGCACAGCGATGACGGGCGCGTTCACCATTCCGCCAACCACCGTGGGCAGTGCGCCTTCCATGCCGGCACAGACAATGAGCACGCGCGCGGACTGAAGGGAATCTTTCTGTGCCAGCAGGCGATGGATGCCGGCCACGCCGACGTCGGCGATGAGTTCGACCGTGTTGCCCATCAGGCGTGCGGTGACGGCGGCTTCCTCGGCAATCGGCAGGTCACTGGTGCCAGCGCAGACCACGCCTACCATGCCTTTGCCCGGCGCTGCCGGAGCCTGCGTAAGCGTGATGGCGCGCGCGGTCTCGTGAAATTCGGCGCGGGGCTCGGCGGCGAGCACCGCTTCATAGATTTCGCGCGAGGCGCGCGTGGCCAGCACGTTCCCGCCGGCCTGCGCCATGCGCGCAAAGATCACGGCCACCTGTGCGGAGGTTTTACCCTGGGAAAAAATCACCTCGGGCATGCCGGTGCGCAGGGCGCGATGGTGGTCGAGCTTGGCGAAGCCGAGATCCTCAAAGGGAAGCACGCGCAGGCGGTCGAGCGCGTCGGTCACGGGCACACGGCCCTCGCGCACATCGGTCAATAGCGTCTCGATGAACTGGCGATCCATTAGCGGCTCTTCTCCTGCATGAGATGCCTTCCCTCAGGGGCTAAAGCCCAAGATTTTTCTTCTGCATAATGTACGGGCTGAAGCCCGTACCTTCAAAGAATCCAAGTTGAACCAGGTCTCTGACCGTATGAATTTGTCCTTTTGGCTTTCGTGGTTTCCCACCCTTTCGCCGGAAAAAAGGCGAAAGGGTGGGGCACGGAATTGGTACAAAATTAAGCCGTCAAAGACCTAGTGCTGTGACTGTGTAGTTTCGTGCTTTCCCAGGTCTCAAAATCGAGACCTGGGGCACCCAGGTTCAAAGGCTCAATTACAAAAAAACGTGGACACGGTACTAGCTCAATCCTTCTGGAGACGCTGCGAAGGCGTGCATGGCTGCCTGCATTACCTGCTTCAGCGGCACGCGGTGCTGGCGGGCGAGCGCGCGGCAATCTTCGTACTCGGGCGACGCGTTCACTCCTTCGCCCGACGGCCAGCGCGCGATTTTGATGCGCACCTTGCCCCACTGTGTTTCGACCTCGGCAAACTCACGCGCCAGGGCCAACTTGTTTTCGATGCGCCAGCGGAGGCCGATCGACGTGGTTTCGCGCAGCAGCAACTCGCGCAGCGCGGGCGCGCGTTCGGGACTGGAAAGCACGGTGACCTGCACGCCGCTGCGGCCTTTCTTCATCTGTACGGACGTGCGATACACATCCCACGCACCGGCTTCGAGCAGCAACTCGCTGGCGTAGGCCAGCAACTGCGGCGTGGAGTCGTCGATGACAGCTTCGATGACGGCGATGGGCTCGGCGTTGGGCTCGATATGCGATTCGGGCGGCGCGGTTTTCTCGTCCGCTTCGCCGATGAGCAGGCGCAGCAGGTTGGGCTCGCCGGGTGTGTCGCGGCCGCCGGCACCGTAGCCGCGCGCCTGGACGCGCATCCCCGGCAACGGAGCGTACTCGACGTTGAGCATGCGCAGGATGGCGGCGCCGGTGGGCGTCACGCGCTCCATGGGCGAGCCGGCGGAGTAGATCGGCGCATCGCCGAGCAGCGCCAGCGTGGCCGGTGCGGGCACGGGCAAGGTGCCATGCGCGCACTTTACGGTGCCGCTGCCTACGTTGAGCGGCGAGCAGAGCCAGCGCGTCACACCTAACGACTCGCAGCCGGCGGCGGCGCAGACAATGTCGACGATGGTGTCGACGGCGCCGACCTCGTGGAAATGCACCTTCTCGACGGGAATGGAATGGATCGCGGCCTCGGCTTCGCCGAGAAGTTGGAAGGCGCGGCTGGCGTTGGTTTTCACGGATTCGGTCAGCGGCGCGGTGCGAATGATCTCGAGGATCGTCGAGAGCGAGCGGTGGGGCGCATGCGAATGCTCGTGGGAGTGAGGCTCGGCGTGGGAGTGTGCGTGCTCGTGACCGCGATCGTGTGAATGGCTGTGGTCGTGATCGTGCGAGTGCTCATGGTTGTGATGCGCTGGCGGCGTGGACGCCGCCAGTACAGCCGGACTAGAGTCCGGCGCTACTTCGGGCGTGAGCACGTCCACTTTCGCCGCAGCCAACCCGCTGCGCATCACTTGGCGCAGTTCCAGGCGCGCGCCCACGTTGAGCGCGGCGGTTGTGTCCTCAAGCAGCCGGAAGGGAACGCCCGCATCCACCAGCGCGCCCAGCAGCATGTCGCCGCTGATTCCGGAAAAGCATTCCAGGTAGCCGATTCGCATCGCGTTCTGATTCTAAACGGGCAAGGTCCGTGGTTTCTCACTCTTCGGTAAAGGACTGCGCGGAGAATGAGGGACTCGCGCAAAAAAGCAACCGCGGATCCTTCCGCTTTCCCCTCACTCCGTTCAGGGTCAGCGTCAGGATGACAAATTGGGCTTATGCTCCGCGGCGGGCGAGAACTTCCGCGGGCAGGATGGCGTTCATCGAGCCGGAGCGGAATCCGCTGCAGTCGAGCGTAACGTATTTGAATCCCGCCTGCTTGAGTGCGGCCGTGATCGCATCCAGCACTTCCATGGAGAGCGCGCGGGGCAGCTCGTTACGCGCGATTTCAACTCGTGCGAGCTCGCCATGATGGCGGACGCGGAACTCGCGAAAACCCAACAGGCGCAGGCTTTCTTCGCCCTTTTCAATTTGTTCGAGGACTTCGCGGGTTACGGTGCGGCCGTACTCCACGCGCGAGGACAGGCAGGGCGCGGCGGGCCGGTCCCACACCGGGTAACCGGCGGCACGGGCCAGGGTACGCACATCGTTCTTGGTCATGCCGGCCTCGGCCAGGGGCGCAACCACGGCGTGCTCGGCGGCGGCGCGCTGGCCGGGGCGGAAGTCGCGCGTGTCGTCGGTGTTCATGCCGTAGGCGATCTGGGTAAAGCCAAGATCGGCGCGTAGCCCTTCCATGACGGTGAAGAGCTCATCCTTGCAATGGAAGCAGCGGTTAGCGTCGTTGCGCGCGTAGTCGGGATTGTCGAGCTCTTCGGTTGCCACAATCCGCAGGGGCATGCCGATGGACTGCGCAAAGGCCGTGGCCTGCTCCAGGTCGCGGCGCGCCAGGGAGGCCGAGTCGGCCAGCACGGCGAGCATGCGGTTGCCGAGCACGCGATGCGCCGTGGCGGCCAGAAACGCCGAATCCACGCCGCCGGAATACGCCACCATCAGGCTGCCCAGAGCAGCCAGGCGCGACTCGAGCGCGTGCAGCTTGGCTTGTGCCGCTTCATTGTCATGAAGTTGCGTGGGAACGCTTGCTGCCATGGGAGCGATTATACGACCTAAGCTATTTAGACGCAGTGTTCCGCTCGAACCACGCGGCCAGCTGGTCTTCGGTAAGATCGCCGGCCGCCAAAGCGAGGATGGTCAGATACGCGTCCTCCTGACTGGCAGTGACCTCAGAGCCATTCACGTCGAGAAAGGCAAAGGAAACCACTAGCGCAGTGCGCTTGTTGCCATCGAAAAAAGGATGGTTCGAGCAGATCCCGAATGCATAAGCAGCTGCAAGAAGCGCCAGTGAGGGCCGGCTTTCCGTGTAATGCCAAATGTTTCTCGGCCGGGCAAGAGCAGACTCAAGAAGCCCGGCGTCACGAATTCCGGTAATCCCTCCGTGCGCCGCAAGCTCAAGATCGTGCGCGATGAGAGCATCTCTGGCATCCATCCAGACAGGCTCTTCCATTTACTCAGCCAGCTTCTTGAGCGCATCGCGATATTTCCGCATAACTCGTTCAGAAGCGTCGAGTTTGCGCATGAACTGCTCGTCGTAGGGAGTGAGGTGGGCACCGTGAGCTGTCTCAGAAAGGCAGATCGTATCTCCCTTTTCCACCCTCAGCCGCGCCAGGATTTCCTTGGGCAGAATAATCCCAGCCGAATTGCCGATCGCGATCACTTTGGTAGTGGTGGCCATAAGAACCTCACGCTCTCGATTATAACAAAAGTTATAACCAGCGCCGACGAGGTCATCTATTGCCAATCGTCCCGCGCCGCTCCCTGGTTCATCACCGCGTCGAAGCCCGAGTTCTTCTTGATGAAGATCTCGCTGAAGTGCCGGTCCTGGCGTAGCAGAATCGCCTGCAATCGCACTAACTCCAGCAGCGCGAGGAACATGGCGATCAGCGCCCGCTCCGATTTGCTGTGGGCTAGCAGCCGATGGAGTGCCACCGGTTTGTCCTCCATGGTCAGCCGCCGGCCGAGGAACTGGATCATCTGCCCCACCGTCACCGAATCCTCTTGCACGTTGATTACAGGGCGATTGCGGGCGCGTTCCAGGATGACCCGGAAGATGCGCACGAGGTCCGTGGTATCGGCCGCGATCTCCGGCCCAATCTCTGCGTCACCGGCATTCTCGCGAAATTCGCGCACCCCGGGATTGGTCCACGTGGCCGCTTCCAGCATCTGCTTCTGCTGCAGCATCTGGGCTGCATTCTTGAACCGCTCGTGCTCCAGCAGGCGCTCGACCAGCTCACGCCGCGGATCTTCCTGCGCGTCATCGCCGCCCTTGGGCTCGCGCGGCAGAAGCATCTTGCTCTTGATGTGGATGAGCAGCGAAGCCGTGTAGATAAACTCGCCGGCCACATCCATATCGCTTGCCTTGAGCTGATTCACGTAGGCCAAAAACTGCGCCGTGATCTTCGCGATCGGGATGTCATAGATGTCGATGTCCTGCTTGCGGATCAGGTCCAGCAGCAGGTCGAATGGGCCCTCGTACACCTGGTTGACGAAGACGGAAACGGGCGAAGTGTCCGGCCCCTGCTCGCGCTTGATCGCCTCATGCTGCAGCACCTGCGGCACCTGCGGTGCGGCAGCCGCCGCCTGCGGCGGCAATGGTGCGGATTGGGGCTGCTGTGACTCAGCCGGCGCTGCTGTTTCGGGAGCTTCGGTCACCGCTGGCGCTGCTGGTGCGGCATCGGTTTCTTGCGGCACGGCCTGCTCTTCGACGGGCTGATCCTGCACAACTGCGTCAGGCTCCGCCAATCCCTCTTCCGGCTCTGCGGGAAGCTCCGGCTCTGCTGCGAGCTCAGGTGCCGCTGCTTCATCCGGCTTGGCCGGCGTGGCTTCAGCCTCAATCTCCGCAGCCACAACTGCCGCTTCCATCGGCTCTGCGCCCGCCGCACCCAATTCATCCACCAGTTCAGGCGCGCTCTCAAACTCCGCGACCGTTTCAGCAGCCGTCTCCTCGCCTACGACCTCTTCCACCTGGCCGGCCTCTGGTTGCTTAGCCGATTCCGGTTCCGGATCTTCCGCAGAAGCCTCGGTAACGGCTTCCTCCGCGTCCACTTCCGACTCTTCTGCCTCTTCGCTGATCGACTCGGGCTCCGGCACAACAGCAGATTCCTCTTCTTCTTCGGGCACGGCCTCAGCAATCGGTTCAACTTCGAGAGCCGCCTCTGCGAGCAGATCGGCTGGCGATTCGGAGGGATTCTCAGAATCCGCTGGGAGCGAATCGGGCGCCGCTTCTTCTCGCGGTTCCTCGACTGGCTGCGATACCTCGGGCAAGGCCTCTTCGGCCTGCGCCTGCACAGCCGGTTGCTCCAGGACAGGCGGATGGGGAAGCACGTGTTCCGGGGCGGCTGCGCGGCCGGAAACCTCCGGCGCAGTTTGCTGATTCTCGACTTCGGAGGCGAGGTTCGCGTCGGGGCTGGTTTGGGGGGAATGATCGGTCAAGGCTGCTTCTTCTTCTGGAATATTTTCCTGGTTCGGAGAGGTCTCGGGTAGATCGTCTGGCTTCTTGGCCGGCCTGAAAAAGGCTGCCACGCCGGCGCGGATGCCCCGCACTGCTCTCGTCAAAACGTCGCGCCACCACGGGGTTGTCTTTCCGGCCATGCCTCGTTCTCCCAGGGCGGCTCTTCGGGTACGCGCCTTACGGCCTTTCGCTCACCGGCTCCCGTTCCGTGGTCAGCGTCATCTGCATGGCGTCGCGCACCTCGCGCATGGTCTGCTCGGCACGGGCGCGGGCGCGGCGCGAACCGTCTTCGAGAATTTCTATCACCTGCGGCACGGTGAATTGCGACCGCCGGTCTTGAATTGGCTGCAGAGTTTTCATTAATCCATCGGCGGCCCAGCCCTTGCACTCAATGCAGCCGATGCCCGCCGAGCGGCAGCCTTCGTATACCTTCGTCATCGTCTCCGGCGTCGAGAAGACTTTGTGCAGGTCGCCCACCGGGCACTTGTCTGGATCGCCGGGATCGCTGCGGCGGATGCGCGCCGGATCCGTCACCATGGTCTTCAGCTTCTGCCGCACCACCGGTTCCGGGTCGCTCATCAGGATGGTGTTGCCGTAGCTCTTCGACATCTTGCGACCGTCGGTGCCCGGCAGCTTGGGCGAGGGCGTCAGCAGCGACTTGGGCTCCGGGAGAACTTCGCGGTCGCTCGGCCCCTTGTAGAATTGGTTGAATCGCCGCGCCACTTCCCGCGTCAGTTCCACGTGCGCCTGCTGATCCTGGCCCACCGGCACAAAGTCCGCCTGGTAGAGCAGAATGTCGGCAGCCATCAGCACCGGGTAGCCGAGAAAGCCGTACGTGGTCAGGTCTTTGTTGGTCAGGTTCTCCTGCATCTCCTTGTAGCTGGGCACGCGCTCGAGCCAGCCGAGCGGAGTGCTCATGCCCAGGAGCAGCGCCAGCTCAGCATGCTGCATCACCTTGCTCTGCAGGAAGAGCACGCTCTTCGCCGGATCGAGGCCGGCAGCCAGGTAGTCGAGCATTACCTCGATCGTGTTTGGCGCAATCTGGCTGGGATCGGCGTAGTCGGTGGTCAGCGCATGCCAGTCGGCGATAAAGAAGTAGCACTCGTACTGCTGGCCCTGGGCGATCCATTTTGCAGCTTGACCCAGTTGGCCAGCGCGCCCATGTAGTTGCCCAGGTGCAGCTTGCCGGTGGGGCGCATGCCGCTGAGCACGCGCGCGCGAGAGGTTGGAATTGCTGGTTGTGCCATTGTGCTCGTCGATTCCGGGAGTTCCAAAGAGAATGAAGCCGCGGTTCAGAAATCACTGAATAGGCTCACTCTATTGTAGCGGCAGCCAATCCGTAGGGCCGGTCTCATGGCCGGTGCGAATCAGATGTTCACCAGCGCTGAATAAATCAGCCCCAGCGAGGGGCCCAGCAGCAGCCGCAGAATGAAGCCGCCGACAAAGATCATCAACAGATAGGCCACCCAGATGTTCATGCGGTCGTACTGCTGCACCGCGTCCGTAGGGCAGCAGGTTGCGCAGCACGCGGCTTCCATCGAGCGGCGGAATGGGCAGCAGGTTGAAAAAGAAGAGCGACATATTGATCAAAATGGCGAGGCTGCAGAGCAAGGGCGACGGGATGAGCAAGGGGCAGTGCGGCCGGATTGGAGGTCGCATAGAGTGAGCCCAGGACCATGGCTCTGCCGTTGGGAATGGCGACCGCCGTAACCGCCAGGATCGTAAACGCCACGCCCACCAGGATCAGGTTTGAAACCGGGCCGGCCAGCGTGGTCAGGTTGTCGTCGCGGACAATTTTGCGAAAGTTGCGCGTAATGACCGGCGTGGGCTTGGCCCAGCCGATGAGGAATCCGCTGAACAAGGTAAACCCGAAGAAGGGCCCGAAGATGATGAGCGCGGGAAACAGCAGCGTTCCGATCGGGTCCGCGTGGTACATGGGGTTGAGCGTGATACGCCCCTGCAGTCGCGCGGTCTGGTCGCCCAGCCGCGAGGCCATCCACGCATGGGCGCACTCGTGAAAGCTGAGCGAAAACAGCAGCAGAACAAACTCAAAGACGGCAATGAGGAAGGCGCTCGACTGCAAACGATTTCTCCCGGAACTGGAAGTTTCAGGGTAGCATGCAGGGGTGTTCGGCGAAGACGCAGCACCATGTGGATGGCGCATCCTTCACGAGCTTTTGCGCGAAGGGTGGGAAAGCACGGAACCTTGCCGCGGCAGGCCTTTGCGGTCTCCCACCCTTTTCACGATGAAGCCGTGAAAAGGATGGGGCACCCAGCTTTGTTTTTTCAGATGCTGTCGACCGGGAACGCGCCCACCACTTCGCCGTTGCCCACGCTCTGCCCGGCCAGCACAATCGCGTGGCTGCCGATGCGCGCATCCTCACCAATTACCGTCGGCTTCAGGTGCACGTTTTCATAGCTGCCCGGATCGTAGGAGTGCGAGAAGATGCGCGAGTAGGAGCCGATTACGGCGTTCTTACCAATCTTGATGCCGCCGCGGTCGGCAAACAGCGCGCGCTGGCGGATGGTGACCCCGTCGCCGATCCAAAGATTGTAGCCATAAGTGATATCCACGCCGTGATAGATCTTTACGCCGGTGCCCACATGCTCGAAGATGTGCCGGCCGAGCATGCAGCGGAAGCGCAGTCCCAGCCAGTGGTTCAACCCGATGGGCGAGCGGTCGAACATCTGCCAGAACCAGAGCAGCGGCTTGCGCTGGGCGAAGCGCTCGCGATCCACGTCGGGGAAATACTCCGCCTCCATGGTCACGTTCATCGGGTCGAGCGAAAGCGAAACCACGTTGCCCGGCAATTCGGAGGTCAGCGTCAGGTTCAGCTTGCCGCCGTGCGGACGACCCAGGTAGAGCTGGTAGAGCTGGTCGCGCACGATCTCCGCGCGTCGTTCCGGCGAACAGTGGCGAACGAACTCATCGTCGAGAAATTGAATCCAGCGGCGGTAAATCTCTTCCGCCTCTGGCTGTGGGTGCGGGGCCGGTACCTCAGGGTTTCCCATAATCTTCGACGATAACAGCCGCTAGGGACGAGGGACAAAGGGCGAGGGACAAGGGACAAGGGACAAGGGACAAGGGACAAAGGGACAAGGGATAGGAGGAACAGGGACAAAGGGAAAAGCACGCGATGCTCGCTGAAGAAACGGCGGCCGCAATCGATGATCTGATTGCGGCCGCCGTTTTCTGTTCCCTTGTCCCTTGTCCCTTTGTCCCTGCTTTTACCGTCTCCCCTGGATCGTCTTCACCCCAGCTCCACTTTTCTTGGCGGCTCTTCGTGCCGCGATGGCGTGCATCTCCTTGCCCCAGTGCGAGCGGTTGATGGCGATCTGCATGGCCAGGTAGATGATGTTGCTGGTTCCCCAGTAGAGCGCCAGCCCCGAAGCATAATGCCAGAGCATGAAGCCGAAGAACACCGGCATCATGAAGGCCATCATGCGCCGCTGCGACGGATCCATTCCCGGCGAAGGCGTGATGTACTGCGTCAGGAACATGGTCAGGATGATCAGGATGGGCAGAACGTGGGTCGGATCGGGCTGCGACAGATCGGGCAGCCACAGCCAGTGCGCCTGGCGCAGCTCAATTGCATTGCCCAGCACGCCGTAGTAGGCGAAGAACAGTGGCATCTGCACCAGCATGGGCAGGCAACTGCCGTACATGTTCACGCCCTCTTCCTTGTAGAGCGCCATCATCTCGGTGTTCATTTCGGCGCGCTTGGGGTCGGTGGCCTTCAGGTTCTTGTAGCGATTCTTGATCGCGTCGACCTTGGGCTGGATGCGCATCATCTTGAGCGACGACTTGATCATCATGATGCGCGTGGGCAGCATGGCCAGCGTGAACGCCGTGGTGAAGAGGATGATGGCCCAGCCCCAGTTGCCGATGCCGTGTTCTACCATGAAGCGCAGAACCAGGTAGAGCACCTTGGCAAAGATTCCCGACCAACCGTACTTGATCAGCGGGGCGAGCGTGCCATCCGGCTTGCCGTCGGCGCCCATGACGTGGATCGACGCCAGCAGATCGCTGGACTTGGGACCGGCGAAGAGACGCAGATGGGTTGCACCGCTGGTTGAGCCAACGGCAATGCCAATCAGGTCCGCCGGCGTCTTCTTGCTGTTGGGATCGCTCAAGTCACCGGGCAGGTCGACGGTGTGATGCAGCGTGACCACGGTGGTCTGCTCCGGACTATCGGGCAGAAACGCCGCGGCAAAATAGAGATCCATGATACCCGCGTATGAATATGGCTCGGTGAAGGTGGAATCGCCGCTGACTTTTTTGGCGACGGTGGTATCCTGCTTGCCGTCAAGCGACCAGACCACCTGCGAGGTGACGGAGGTGCGCAGCGCGGAGCGCGTGGCCGAATTGGGCTGGAACTCTTCCATATCGCCCAGGCCTGCAGGCCATTGCAGCAGCGCGCGCACCGGCTCGCCATTGCGCGTTACTTCGGAATCGACTCCCACCACGTAGTTCGAATTGAAGTGGATGGTCTTGACCACGTTCAGCCCGTTGGCGGCGTAGTGGAAAGTGACCGTGGCGGGCGCCAGCACCGATCCGGAAGCCGACTGCGACCCGCTGACGGTGACCTGATAGAGCGCGTTGTTCAGCTCTTTGGTCAGCGATGCATCGTAGGTAAACAGCGACAGCGGCAAGCCAAACTGCTGCGCAACCTGCTGCTGAACCATGTCCAGCGGCTCTCCGTTGGAGCCTTTGTATTTTTTCAGAATCCAGTGCACCACCTGGCCGCCACGATTGGTGAGCACGATTTTGTAGAGCTCGTTTTCGACCGTGGTGGTGCTCACGGTGTTCGCGGAAACCGCGGGCGTAGCGGCAGCGGGTTGCGCGCTGCTGGCCTGCGCCGACTGCGGCAGGTTCGGCGTTGCGGACTGGCTGGTCTGCTGAGCAGGTTGCTGCTGTGTTTGGGTCGGCGGCTGCGGTTTCGGCTTATTGAAAAATGTCTCGTAGCCGAGAAAGGCCAGCAGCATGACCAGCCACAAGATCATGGTGGAGCGCATGTCGCCGCCGCCACCGCCGCCGGTTCCCTGCGTTTGCAGGTTGGGATTGCGAATTTCGGGCAAAGGATGACTTCCTATCGGATTGAGAGGCAACCCGCGGGCTGGCTCTCAATCTATGGTAATGGTTCGTGGGGAAAAGGTCTTTGGCGCCCTTTCGCGCTGGGCTTCGGTATTGGCACCGGATCGAAGCCGCCCGGCGAAAAAGGATGACAGCGCAGCAGCCGCCAGCAGGCCAACGCGCTGCCGCGCAGCGGGCCATGAGCGGCAATCGCCATCGCCGCGTACTCTGAGCAGGTGGGCAGGAACTTGCATCCTCCCACTCCCAGAGTATGCACAGCCGGTGAAAGCCAGCGCTTGTAGAAGGCAAGCAATGCCAGCAGAATGCGCGTCATAGCAGTTCTGCGCGGCGCGCTACTGCATCTTTCTGCGCCTGCTCCAGAATACGCACGACTTCCGCTTCCAGTTTCGGAAATTCGATGGTCAGCACACTGCGCCGTGGATGCAGAATCAGATCGAATCCGCTGGGCAGCAGCTCAACGTGGCGGCGCAGCACTTCACGCATGCGGCGCTTGATGCGATTGCGATCGTGAGCCTTGCCCAGCACCTTTCCGGCGGTGAGCCCGACGCGCGCATGTGCCCGAATATCGGCTTCACCGGCGCTCGCCTGCGGGGCCAGAAACCAACTCATGGACGCAGATTGCCGCTTGCGTGCCGCTGTATAGGCGCGCTGGTAATCGGCGTGCTTGCGCAGCCGGGCGCCCACCAGCGATTGACGCCGGCGCCCTTCAGAAGCGGTGCTTGCAGCGGCTGCTTCGTGGGGCAGCTCGCGCTGCGCTGGGTCGGGAATGGAATTCATCGGGAAGCTCGATCCGGGCCGCTCCGCGGAGGATTGCCGGGCCCGGTATAGCCACTGCGGCTGGGCGCCCCACGTCTCGCGTTTGAGAGCTGGGAAACCACGAATTTCGTGGCGGCAATCGGCCGCAGACGAAACTGGCTAGTCGCGGTAACCGGCCGTCACCGTCACGCGCTTGCGGCCCGCCGCGCGGCGGCGGCTCAGCACAGCTGCGCCCGACTTGGTCTTCATGCGCGCCCGGAATCCGTGAGTCTTCACGCGCCGATGGCGGTTGGGTTGAAATGTGCGCTTGGGCATGGGAATTGCGCTCCTGTTTCCTTCAAGAAAATCTTCGCTTGAACAGCATCTCCAAGTATATCTCAGCATTCGTTTTGAAGCCAGCAGGGAGGGAACGTTCTTGGCGAAAGCTGCCTCGCCGCTGTTTCCGTTGCCATCGCGAGCTTCTTCTTCGCTCACAAAAAAACGCGCAAATTCCAAAGTACTGTTGACCGGGCCGAGGAAGTTGTGGTGAGCAGCGCGGGCATTCCGGGCGCCCAGCAGCCGCTCGGAAATCAGGCTCATAACCCCTGTATTTTTCGCTTCTTTGACGTGACCACGGTAACCGGCCTTGCAGAGTTTCACCATCCGTGGTGCAACTCCCCCGCGGCCCGGAAAGTTTTGTGAAAGGGAGATTGCAATCATGTCCAAATGTGCTACTATCGGGACCGTTCAAGAAAGTTTCAAGCGTCCCACGGAACGGTTTGTTCACGGCCCCCAAGAGTGTGAATGTCAGGGCCAGACTCGCAGCGAAAGGCACCGGTAAATTTTTCCCGCGGCGGAGAAATTCTCCTCTTCGCCTGGGAGAGCCGTTTCTTCAACGCCGCACAATGAACTCTTAAACCTCCGCTCAAAAGGCGCTGGCAAGGACTCGTACGATGGCATTTGCAACCTCTCCTGCACCAACATTGAACCCATGGCTCCAAATCCTTTCCGCTCTGGAAAAGAAGGTGATACGCCAGTCCTTTGAAACCTGGCTGAAGCCCACGCGTTACAGCCACGCGACGGGCCGCACCCTCTATGTGCGCGTGCCCTCGCCCGAGTTTCAACACATCGGCGACAAATACGGCGACCTCATCCAGGAAGCGATCGATCTGCAGGGTATGGAGTTCGATGACGTCAGCTTTGTGACCGCCGAAGAAGATCCTTCGATTCCGCCGCAGCGCAAGGATGGAGGCTTCGGCCCGGTTCCGGCCCATGCGCCCACGGCGCCGCCTCCCGCGCCGTCGCGATCGCCGGAGCAGGCGCGCTTTGACTGGTCCACGGCGGCGCAGCTCAACCCGCGCTACACCTTCGATGCCTTCGTTATTGGCAATGGCAACCAGTTTGCCCGTGCCGCGTCTCTGGCTGTCGCCGAGCGACCCTCGCGGGCTTATAACCCGCTGTTCCTCTATGGCGGTGTTGGGATGGGCAAAACCCACCTGATGCACGCCATCGGACATGAAGTGAAGCGCCGCCAGCCGGTGGCAAGTATTTGCTACGTGTCGGCCGAAAAATTCACCAACGAGATGATCAACTCCATCCGCAACGATCGCATGACCAGCTTCCGCGATCGCTTCCGCACCGTGGATGTGCTGCTCATCGACGACATCCAGTTCATCTCGCAAAAGGAACGCACCCAGGAAGAGTTCTTCCACACCTTCAACGCGCTCCACGAAAACATGAAGCAGGTGGTGATCGCGTCGGATCGTCCACCCAAGGAACTCACCGAGATCGAGGAAAGACTGCGCTCGCGTTTCGAGTGGGGATTGATTGCCGACATTCAGCCACCCGACCTCGAAACCAAGGTCGCCATCCTGCTCAAGAAAGCCGAGAGCGAGCAGGTGCACCTGCCCACTGATGTGGCGCTGTTTGTTGCTTCCAATGTTCGCACCAACGTGCGCGAACTGGAGGGCGCGCTGGTGCGGCTCATCGCCTGGTGCCAGTTGAACCGCATGGAAATCACGCTGGCCGCTACCCAGCAGTGCCTCAAGCAGTTCATCGATATGCAGGTGCGCAAGGTGACGATCGAGGCCATTCAGCGCGCCGTCTCCGAGCAGTTCGGCATGAGGGTCAGCGACCTGAAGCAGAAGAACAACTCGCGCAACGTGGTGGTGCCGCGCCAGATCGCCATGTACCTGGCCAAGCAGATGACCGAAGCCAGCCTGCCGGAGATCGGTCGCCAGTTTGGCAACAAGCATCACACCACGGTGATGCATTCGATTGCCAAAATCGACGAGCAGAGACGCACGGACAAGGACCTGCACCGCATGCTCAACAAGCTGCAGGATGTTCTCAACGGATAAGATGTAAGGGCTGAAACTGGACCGCAGGTGGAAGCGACGAAGGCCGCGCGAATGCGCGGCCTTCGTCTTTCTTGTTCCCTTGTTCCCTGTCTTTCTACCTCGTCATCAGATCCACAAACATTTTGTCGAACTTCGCCGTATCCACATCCATCTGCGCGTGCACCAGCCGCACGCCTGTCTCCGGCTTGTCGGCTGCGGCCCAGGTCAACGTGTTGCCGTAGCTCGGTCCGTGACTCAGGTCAACATCCATGTACAGCGTCTGTTCTTTGGTGATGAGCGTGGGATCGAGCCACGAGCAGGCGGCCAGCTCATCCCACAGGTACGACTGCGGCTGGCTCCATTGCGCAATGTAGCGCGCGGCCGGCGTCTTCGCCTTGGCAATTTCATCCAGGACCGCCTGCGTGAACGGCGCCTTCAACGAGACATCGACCGTGGTCACGACGATGCTGGGCCACGCGGCGTGCAGTACGATGTGCGCGGCTTCGGGATCGAACCACAGGTTGAACTCGTGGCGCGGATCGCCGGCGAACTCCGGATCGGAGGTCTGCGGGTCCAGGCTGCCGCCCATGATCACGATCCCTTTGGTCAGCGCGGCAAACTCCGGATCAATCGAAATCGCCAGAGCGATATTGGTCATCGGCCCGGCTGCATAAATCGTCACCTGATGCGGGTGTGCATGCACCTGGCGCACGAGGAAATGGGCGGCGTCTTCGTCAATAGGCTTGATGGTCGGCCGGCCTTCCGGCATGGCTGGAATCTCGTACGGTCCGTGCGCCGGAATTTGTTCTTCGCCGTTCGCTCCGGTTATCGTGTGAGCACCCCAGGCGCCCAGCCATTCTGTCTTGCCGTAGAGCCGCTCGGCCAGCAGGGTTGTTTCCTCGCTGCGCACCAGCGGAAACGCGGCACCCTCGGCAACCGGGATGTTGGCGTGGCCGGTCAGCTCCAGCATGCGCAGCGTGTGCAGTGTCTCTTCATCGCGCCACTCGTCGCCGGTGACGATGGTGATGCCCAGCACTTCCACGTTCGGCGCCTGCAGCAGCGCGAGCATCGACATCTGATCTGTGCCGCCCGGCCCAGCGCCGTCCTGGTCAATGAGGACAAGGCGCTTTTGCGCGTGGCAAACGAGCGCCGTAAACAGGAGTAAGAAGAGAGCCTTAGTCTTCATTATGGGTATTGTGGCACAGAGGCCGTGAACTACAAATGGCGGGCAGAGGACAGTGTCACTGTAAGGTTCAGAGGTCCTACGCCGGAATCGGCGTGGTAGCCAGGACGTGATGAGAACGGTCGCTTCCGGCAGTCATTGAAGCAGCCACGCATGCCCCGGCATCTTGCGGAGACATTGGCCGCCCGAGGAGATAGCCTTGCAGCGCGTCGCATCCGGCTTCCTGAAGGACGCTCTGTTGCTCGCGCGATTCGACGCCTTCGGCCACGACATAGAGCCCGAGGTGCCGCGCCATGGCGATCACCGCTTCAACGATGGTACGCGTGCCGCCGGGTTCAAGGATCCGGTCGACGAAGGACTTGTCGATCTTCAGCACGTCCATGGGCAGCTTGTGAAGGTAACTCAGCGACGAGTAGCCGGTGCCAAAGTCATCGAGCGCGATGCGCGCTCCGCATTCCTTGAGCAGAAACATCTGCCCGGAAGCTGCGTCGGGATTGTTCATTACGGCCGTCTCGGTTAGCTCCAATGTGAGCCACTCGGGCGGTACGGCGCACTCGTTCACGATGCCGGCAACCGTCTCGGCAAAATCGCTCCTGGCAATCTGGACGGCTGAGACATTCACGCCCATGCGAATGGGCGCAAAGCCCGCTGCGAGCCATGCGTGGAGCTGTCGGCAGGCCTGGCGCAGCACCCATTCTCCAATGGGAACAATGAGCCCCGTCTCCTCCGCTTTGGGAATGAATCGGACCGGCGAAATCTCACCCAGCTTGGGACTGCGAAAGCGAAGAAGCGCCTCAAAGCCGCTGAGGCCGCCTTTACAGGAATAGATGGGCTGGTAGACCATGCGCAGGTAATTGTTTTCGATCGCGACGGCGAGTTCCTCTTCCAGCTCGAGCGATTCGCTTACCTCTTCGTCCATGTCCGGTGAGAAGATACAGAAGCTCGCGCCGGTGGATTTGGCGCGGCACATGGCGAAATCGGCATTGCGCTCCAGGCTTTGGCTGCACATGCCATCGCGCGGATAGCAACAGACGCCGATGTTGGCGGCGACCGAAAGCACGCCTGCGGAAGTGGCAATGGGCATGGAAATGCAATCGAGGAGCTGGCGGCAGATGCCTGCGGCATCATCGGCCACCGCCGCTCCTGGAATGAGCACCAGGAACTCATCGCCGCTCATGCGCGCAAGGTTGCCGTTTACGAGTGAATGCGAACCGAGGCGCCGCGCCATGGCGCCGAGGATCTCGTCTCCCGTGGCATGGCCGTTCTGGTCGTTGAAACGCTTGAACCGGTCGAGATCGATCCAGAAAAGCGAGAGGGGCTCTTGACGCTGCTGCGCGCGATCTAGCGCGCGTTGCAGCGCCAGCACGCCGCCGCGGCGGTTGGGAACGCCGGTGAGTGCGTCGTTGTATGCGTTATGGGCCAGTTCATCGTGCATGCGCCGGTGCTCAACGATCATGGCCGCAAGGCCTGCGGCGACCTCGGTCAGCTCCAGATCTCGAGGCGACGGCCCGGATTGCAGGCGGCAATACACTGTCAGCGTACCGGCCAGCTCATCCTTTGCCCTGAAGGGCACCGACCATGCCGAGAAGATGCCGTTTGCCACCAGCAACTCGCTCCAGCGCCGGCCGACTTCGGTCATCTTCTCGACGACAAAGGTTTGGCCCGAGCAGCAGGCCTGGCCCTCTGGCGCATCGGGAAAATCCGCGCCGATGCTGGCCATGTACCGGCGCAGCTTTTCGTCCACATCGCTGCTGGCCGCCAGTCGCAGGGTCTTGCCCGGCCCATCCAACAGGTGCAGCGAGCAGTCCCAACTCCGCTCCTGCCCGGCTAAACTTACCGCCAGGTGCCGAAGGATGTCCTCGGATTTCTGCGGACGCGGATCGGAGAGCATTTTAAGGACATTCTTCAGGCCGTGATTGAGGCCGTCGGCGCGCTTTCGCTCTTCGACCTGATAGCTTAATCCCTGCGTTCGTTCCTGGATGCGCTGCTCCAGAGCACACCTCTCGCGCTTGAGTTCCCGCTCCGCTTGCTTGCGGCGAGCAGACTGGCGCGCCGCCCAGACCCGCAAGCTCACTGCCAGCACGCACAGCGCGCCGCAAAGGAGCAGCAAGATGATTTCCATCGAAATGGGCCAGTTGCGAGAAATCTCGACGACTTCAGCGTGCAATTGGCGGACGGCAGGATAGTTTGCTTCCAGCTGCGCCGAAATCAGACCGCTGGAGATGGTGTTTTGTGGCGGCGCACTCTGCCAGAGCCACCAGAAACCGGCGAGGCACACGAAGACGGATACGAGGAGCAGCGTCGCAAGCACTCGGCTCAGGGATCGCACGATCAGCCTCCCAACGTCTTTCACCGGTACTGGTGACGTGATTCTTCAACAGAATGAAGACGCGCAATCTGCGCGCATAGAAATAGTGCGCATAACCAATATGTAGCTGATTTGTGGCTCGCCCGGGCTACGACTTTTGTAGGAGAGTGGACCGGTAAAGGTTGGAGCACGGCTGATTGCCTGATTGTTTATCAGCGACCAGGCCATGCCGAAGGCTACTCGCCGCCGTAATAGCCGTCTCGCGTCTGGACGGTCAGCTTTTTATCCTTCACCAAATTCAACTGAACCCGGTGAAAGCCGGCTGAGGCCGCGCCTGTATCGGGCACATAGCCGAGACGATACTGCGAGCGCAGTTCTTCGCCGATCTGCGTGTAGATGTTGGCGAAAGTCTGCTTGGCGGAGACCTCGAACATGCGGCCTCCGGTTTCTTTGGTGATTTGCTCGAGGACCTTTCGGCCGTCCACATGCTGTTCGCCACCGCGACCGCCTCCACCTGGATAGCCGCCGCCGCGGCCGCCAAAGCCGCCGTGTCCGTATCCGCCGTTTCCACGCTGCTGGCCTTTGAAGTAGATGGCGTAGACCACGGTCTCGGCGCGCTGGGAGGCTGCGATGGCGCTGGTCAATGTCTCCATGCTGCCGCGATCCTCGCCATCAGTGAGAACGACGATGGCTTTGCGGCCTTGCTGCTTTTGCATCAGGTCGGTCGATCCGAGATAAATGGCGTCATAGAGAGTCGTACCGCCACCGTGAAAACCGCCGCGCCCATGACCGTAGCCGCCATAGCCGGAGTTTCCGCCATTCTGCGAATCGTCGCGGCGTTCGTCTCCAACCCTGTTGAGAGCGGCGCGGAGTATGGGAACTGAAGGCGTGAGGTTCTGGAGCAGGTCGACCTCGTGGGCGAACTCGATAAGAAAGGCCTGATCGGACGCTCGGCCTGCAGGCGATGTCACCATCTGATCGAAGAAGGCGTCGCTGGCGGTGCGCTCGTCGTCGAGGGCGCTGCGCACGGAACCGCTGACGTCGACGAGCAGCCCCAGCGTGAGCGGCAGGTTGTTGTCGCGGTCGAAGTAGCGGATGGCCTGCTCGCGGCCGTCGACAGCCAGCGAAAAATCGTCTTTGTTGAGGGTGGTTACCAGCGCGCCGTTCTTGTCGCGCACCACCACAGGCAAGTTGACGAGCTGAGCATGTACGGTGAGGGTCGGCGCCGGCGAACTCTGCGCCGCGGCGGGCGCGGCTTCCTGGCTATGGAGTGGGAACGCGGCCCCAAGGAGGCTCGCGCCCAGCACAACGCCTGTGGCTGCCTTACGGACGTTCATGGCGTATATGAATAGACGAAGATCGGCGGAGGAGTGTTACCGCACCCAAGGAAATAATCCGCGGGCATGGGCCTGGTGACAGCTTATCGCGGCCGAGCCGTGAATCCGTGCTCTTTCCAGAGTTTGTCCCATTGCCAGATTCCGCCCCACGCCTTGGCTGGAAGCCGATAGCCGAGCAGATGCGCCAGTTGCAAAATCTGGCCGCGATGATGGGCCTCGTGCGAGAACATGTAGGCGAACATGGTTCCGCCCGCAGGCCACGTGCGCGTCCAGCTTCCCCGCGAAAATTTTTTGACCTTGCGCTCTGGCCCGTTCGCCAGAGCGTCTGTCAGCATGCGCAGGCACTGGGCCGCGCTTTGCTTGTGCGCCGCCGCCGCTTGCTTCATGGTGCAGCGGTAAGGGTCGAGCGGCGCAGGACAGGGCAGATGCGGCGCGTTGTGTTTCAGCCAGACGAGCCTGCTGTTGTGCAGGTGAGCGAAGATGGCGGCGATGGTTCGGCCGGAATGCGGCTTTGCTCCCGGCAACTGCGCGCGCCAGGCTTCCGGCTTGAGGTGAGCAAGCAGGAGCTGGTTCATTGCGTCGTTCACCGCATAGGTTTCGAGCAGTGCGTCGCGTATTTCGCGGAAGCCTTCAGAGGGAGTTCGCATAGGAATCTCCACGGCATCGAGGGGCGTGCCTCGTGGTCTCCCACCCATTTCATCGTGAAACCATGAAAAGGATGGGGCACGGAGCATCCGGAGTTCATCGATACGAAGAACTTTGAACGAAGAACTATGAACTGCGAACTACCCTTTTAGCGGCCTGCCTTTTTAGCGGCGTCCAAATCCCCGCGGCTGCACCGGCGGCTTCACTGGGATGTCCGTTTTGCCCTGGGGAAACACCACCAGGAAGCGGCCCGGGCCTTCGCCGCTCGATGCCGTCTCCACGCCTTCCAGACCGCGGCAGGCCATGTGCAGTAAACGCCGCTCGCGGCTGTTCATGGGCGGAAAGCTGTAGGGCACACCGGTGCGGCGCACCTTTTCCGCGGCTGTCTCCGCGGCCAGGCGCAGTTCCTGCGCGCGCAGCGCCTTAAAATTGGCGGCGTCGAAGCTCACCAGATCGCTCTCGCGCGACTCCAGCCGCAGCATCTGCGCGGCTATCGTTTCCAGCGCACGCAACAGCTCGCCGTTGTGCTGGATGACGAGCGGAACGTCGGGGCCGGCCAACTCGACATAAATCTCGCGTGCTTCCATCCCATCGGGATCGGCCGCGCCTGCGCCCGCAGTGATGCGGAACTTGAGGCGTAGTCCGCCCAGCTTGTTCAGGGAGTTCAGGAATCCGGCGATCTTCTGGGCTGCTGCCTGCAAGTCTTCAATGGGCATAACCCAACCAGTATCGCAGAGCCGAGCGGGCAGGCCAGGCAAAAATCGGCCGCCGCACGCCCGCCGGCTTTCTTGCTAACCTGTTGAGGTCGTTTTTCGTTGTATCAAGGGAGAACATGAATGGCCTCAGCCGGCGGTTCTGGCAGTCGCATGGACGGTATTTCGCGGCGCGATGCGCTTAAAGGCATCGGTGGAATGATTGCAGCTTCGGCCGCAGCCGCTTCGGCCGCCGCTCCCCCGGCCGTCGCGACGCCTCTGACAGTGAACCAGGCGTCCGGCACGCCTGGAACGCTGCCCAAGCGCCCGAATATCCTGTGGATCACCGGCGAAGGTGTGCCCCAGGCTGCTCTCAGTTGCTATGGCAGCCGGCTGATTGAGACGCCCAACATCGATCGGATTGCCAAAGAAGGCCTGCGCTTTACCAATTCTTTTGTCACCAACGGCCTGTGTGCGCCCAGCCGCGCCACGCTGCTCACCGGCACCTACAACAACATCAACGGCATGTACGGGAATCCCGATATCCCGGCGACAACGGGAACCATGATGCCGCACTTCGATCCCGCGCAGGAAACCTTCCCGAAGATTCTCAAGCGCAATGGCTATCAGACCGGCACGGTTGGTAAGTGGCATCTCCCCGTGAACCCGGCGAAATGCGGCTTCGATTACTTCGTTTACAAAAACGGCGCGGGCGGCCCGTATTACGACCCCAACGGCTTCCTGGGCAATCCCACGCTGGGCAGCGACGAAGTTCTGCCGCAGCATCATGAGGGCTACGAGACCGACGTGATGACGGACCTGTGCATCAAGGGCATCGAGGAGTTCAGAGCCAAAGATGGACAGCAGCCCTTCCTGATGATGATGCAATTCTTCAACGACCATCGGCCCTTCGACCCGCCACACAAGTACGAGCATCTCTACGACGACGTGCACATTCCCGAACCCGGAACCTTCTGGGACGACTACGCGCATCGCGCCAGCCCAGCCAAAGACGCGCGCCTGCGCATTGAAGACATGCCCGACTTCAATCCGCCGGACTACCTTTCGCCGCGCCAGCGCAAGCAGTGGAACTACCAGAAGTTCATGGCGCATTTTCTGGGCACGCTGCGCTCGCAGGACGACAACGTGGGCCGCCTGCTGGACTACCTCGATAAAACCGGGCTGGCCGAGAACACCATCGTGGTCTACACCACAGACCACGGATTTTTCCTTGGCGATCACGGCTGGTTCGACAAGCGCTTCATGTACGAGCAGCCTATCCACGTGCCGTGGATGATCCGCTGCCCCGGCATGACGGGACGCGGCACGGTGACCGACGAGTGGGTGGTCAGCATCGACAACGCGCCGACGGTGCTCGACCTCTGCGGCCTTCCCATTCCCGCTGCAATGCAGGGCCGCAGCATTGCGCCCATGCTGCGCGGCGACAGTCCGACGCCGCGCGAGCGCTCGCTCTACTACCACTACTACGAGTTCGGGCCGCCGCACTGGGTGGCGCCGCATTACGGCATTCGCACCGAGCGCTACAAGCTCATTCACTACTACAGCCGCAACGAGTGGGACTTCTTCGATCTGGAGCGCGACCCCGACGAGATGGACAGCCTGTTCATGGAAAACGGAATGCGCGTGCGCCCCGAGTATGCGGAAATCGCCAACCAACTGGTGGCGCAATTGAAAGCGCGGCGCGAGTTCTACAAGGACAACACGGGGCTGCCCGTGATCATGTGGCCGCCGGGGGACTGAGAAAGGCGGTTGTCACTACGAAACTGGATTGGATAAGGCGCAGTCCTCGCCTGGCCGCCACTCGAGTTCTTAAGCCCCGGAGCGGCGGCAGAACCTGCCGATAACACCGCCTGGCACTTGCACAACTAGCGTCAACCCCTTACCAAAGTGTTCTTCCTGATTCCAAAGAGTTTCGCTCGCAGCCCCCCTTGCCGGTTTTATTGCCCGATCCGCTACGCCGAAACTTTGGGCCCCGAAGGTAGCGCGGGGCTTCATCCGAGATGTTTTATTTTCAAACACTTAAGCCGAATTAGACAGCAAGCGGCTTGTTTTCAAACACTTGCAGAACGTAAAAATGTACGCCTTTTATTTTCATGCACTTGCGTCTCCCCCCCCCCGGGGGGGCAAATTTTGGTTCACCCCAACGAGATAGGTGCCGTTCAAGCCCGACGATCGTATCGGCTTTCGTCTCAGCTTTCGTATCAACTTTCGTATTAGCACGCGGCTTTTTTGAGCCGTGTCGATTCCGTCCTGGGTTTCGGGGTTCAGGGAGAGAGCGATTGGATTTGTACTACACTTCTCGGGAGGTGTACTACAATAGCGCCGTGGGCGCAGTAGTTCAAACGCGGCTGGATGAAGAGACCAAGGCGGCGCTGGAGAGCGTGGCGCGGCAACAGGGGAAAAGCGTCTCCGACCTGGTCCGCGAGGGCATTCGAATGGTTGTCAGCCAGCACTCAGCCTCGCCGCGCCGGAAGTGGGTTGGGGTGGGCAAGTACGACGCCGGGATTCCCGACCTCTCGACCAATCCGAAGTACATGGAAGGATTTGGCCTTGATCGTCCGAAGCGGGGCCATCGTCGTTGAGACCGGTTCTGGTCGACACCAGCTTTATCGTTGCCTTGTACAACAAGAGCGACCGGCACCACGCCCGGTGTCTGCATGTGCTGGATGCGATGGAACAGCCAGCGGTAACTTGCGAGGCGGTGGTGACGGAGAGCTGCTACATGTTGCGCCAGGTGTACGGAGCTAGAGAGGATCTTTTGGCAACCATCGAAAACGGGGCATTGGAAATCCGATTCCAATTGGATCGCTCGGCGGGAGGGGTTGCGGCTCTTCTTGAGAAATACAGGGAACGGCCTGCCAGCTTTGCCGATGCCTGCCTGGTGCAAATGGCAGACGAATTGGATACCGGCGACATTCTCACTCTCGACAGCGATTTCGCGCATTACCGGTGGCGTCGCACTCGAGCCTTCCGCCTTCTGATCCCGCTGGAGTAGCTCCATGACCTTTGCGCGAAAGACGAAGCCGCGCGCCTTCCTTAACCAGGCTGGCCTTTACGACTACTCGGTAAAGGCGCTGGGGCGGCATATGCGCACAGAAGCCGAGTTGCGCCGGCTGATGCACCAGCGGGTGGAACCCGGCGAGGACGGCGATGCGGCCATCGCCGCCGTTGTAGCGCGGTTGAAAGAGCACGGCTACCTGGACGATCGAGCCTTTGCCGAAGCCTATGCAAGGCTGCGCCTGGAGAACGAAAAGCTGGGCGCGCGGCGCGTGCGCAACGATCTGCGGCAGAAGGGCGTGGGCACGGAACTGGTGGAGACCACAGTCGATGCGCGCTATGGCGATACGAATGAAGAGACGCTTGCGCGCCAGCACCTGGAGCGCAAACGCATGAAGAAGCCGGAGAACGAGAAAGACGCTGCGCGGGTGATGCGGCGCCTGGTAACGGCGGGATTTTCGATGGGCACGATTTACAAAATTCTGCGCCAGTGGGATGTGTCCGATGAGGCGCTGGCGGCGCTGGAGAGCGTGGAAGAGGAAGCGCGCGAGGAGTAGGGAACTCGCTCCGGGGCTCGAGAGGCTGCGGAAAAAGTCTATGCGAGAGGCGAGAGGTCCGAAGAAGCATCCCTCAGCGGCTGAAGCCGGGCTCATTTTGCATCTACATGCGGCACGGCTCAAGCCGTGCCCTTTCAAAACCGGCGCTCCAAACGAGTTTTTCCGCAGCCTGTAAAGCCCGCGCGGTTTTGCTGGCTTTATCGGTAGGCTGAAGCGATGCCCTTTCAAAACTGTGCGTTTTTTAGGCAGCCTGTGAAGCCCATGCTCTTTGCAGCCGGTAAAGCCCATGCTCTTTACTGAAACTCAATGGGCGCGCTGAAATCCTGGCGATCGGGCGCGTTGCTATACTGAGCGGGTTGGTCGAACCTGAGGAACCTTCATGCGAAAATTTTGCGTTTTAGCCGCGGCAGTCGCGGGGATGTGGGCGTGTGGCGCGCAGGCACAACGCATTGAGGTCACGATTCCGTCGGCAACCAAGCCGCTCACCGGGCACTTGATTCTGCTCTTCGCCAAGACTGACGACCCAGAGCCGCGCATGCAGATGGACGAGCAGTACAGGTCGGCGCAGGGCTTCGGTGTGGATGTTTCCGACCTCGCGCCGGGCCAGCCGATCATCGTCGACGCACGCACCTTCGGCTATCCGCGCCGCTCTCTCTCCGATCTCGATGCGGGCGACTATTATGTGCAGGCTGTCTTTAATGTCTACGATCTTTTTCATCTGGGCGACGGCCGCAACCTGTGGCTGCCGCCGGACAAAGGCGAGGGCCAGCACTGGAACTCGAAACCCGGCAACCCCTACGACAAGCCGGTGAAGCTGCACTTCGATCCCAAATCGCAGGCAACCATCAAGCTCACGCTCGACCAGGTCTTCCGCCCATCGAAGGCACGGACCGCGATCCCGAGGTGCTGGCCAAAAAAGAGCCCGGCGCAAAATGGCTCAAGTACATGCGCTTCAAGAGCGATGTATTGAGCAAGTTCTGGGGGCGCGACGTGTACCTGGGCGCGTGGATTCTGCTGCCCGATGGCTTCGACGAGCATCCCGATGCGCACTTTCCCCTGGTGGTTTATCAGGATCACTTCCATCCTGGATTCGGGCCGGTGCCGTGGGTGACTTCGCCGCCCGACCGCAAATCACCGGGTTATCAGCGCGAGCAGGCCGGCTACAAGTTCTTTCAGGACTGGACCAGCGGCCGCCTGCCGCGCGTGATTCTCATTTACGTGCAGAACGCGAACCCCTATTACGACGATTCGTACGATGTGGACTCGGCAAATGTGGGCCCGTACGGAACGGCCATTAACGACGAGCTGATTCCGGCCATTGAGAAGCAGTATCGCGGTATCGGCCAGGGCTGGGCGCGCGCCACCTTCGGCGGATCGACGGGCGGATGGGAGGCGCTGGCCACGCAGGTGTTTTATCCCGACAAGTACAACGGCACCTACGCCGCCTGCCCCGATCCGGTGGATTTCCATGCCTACCAGGGCATCGATCTCTACAACGACACCAATGCCTTCACGCGCTACGGAGACTTTGGCGCGATTCCCATCCCGGCCGATCGCGAGCCGGATGGAATGATCCTTGCCAACACCGGCCCCGAGTACGCGTTTGAGTATGTGCTGGGCACGCACGGGCGCTCAACCGAGCAGTGGGACATTTGGCAGGCAGTGTTTTCGCCGGTGGGCGCAGATGGCTATCCGGCGCAGGCGGTCGATCCGCTGAGCGGCGCGATCGACAAGAAAGTCGTCGCGTACTGGCACGACCATTACGACCTGACGGCGAGGATGGCGCGCGACTGGCCCACGCTGGGCCCCGAACTCGAAGGCAAGTTGCACCTCGCGGTGGGCGACGGCGATACCTATTTCCTCAACAACGCCGTGCACCTGCTGCAGGATCAGCTCGACAAGTCGCGCAATCCGCATTCGGATGCGACCTTCCAGTACGGGCCGCGCATGCCGCACTGCTACACCGGCGGACCATCGGAGTACACGATGCGGCAGAATAACGCCGACTGGGCGCAGCGCGTGCTGCCGATGATGGTGGAGCACATGCTGGCGACAGCGCCGGCGGGGGCGGATGTTACGTCGTGGATGTATTAAACCAGCAGGTCAGCGAGTCAGCGGGTTTGCGAGTTGGTGTGGGAAGAGGCTGCGCGAAGGATGGGGCACCCGGCACCCGGCGGCGGGGATCTGGAGATCCCCACTACAGCCGGTCTGGAGACCGGCGGTACAAGCCCGTGGCCCCGCTACAGCCGGCAGATCAGCAATTCGCGCTCGTAGATCATCTCCGGCGGCAGGTGGTCGTGCAGGGCGATGAAGAGCTCTTCGTGGCCGATCACTTCCCGGCGCCACGCGGCGCGATCGACTTCCTGCAGCTTGTCGAATTTCTCGCGCGAATACTCGAGCCCCTTCCAGTTCATGTCGTCGTAGTAGGGCGTCCAGCCGATGGGCGTTTCGCGGGCCAGGGCGCGGCCGTGCACGCGATCGACGATCCACTTGAGCACGCGCATGTTTTCGGCGAAGCCGGGCCACAGGAAATTGCCGTTCTCGTCTTTGCGGAACCAGTTCACGTGGAAGATGCGCGGCGTGGCGCTCAGATCGCGCTGCATCTTGAGCCAGTGGCGGAAATAATCGCCCATGTGGTAGCCGCAGAAGGGCAGCATGGCCATGGGATCGCGGCGCACCTTGCCGGTGGCGCCGGCCGCGGCTGCGGTGGTCTCGGAGCCCATGGTGGCGCCCGTGTACACGCCCGACGACCAGTTGAAGGCCTGGTAGACAAGCGGCATCGTGGTGGCGCGGCGCCCGCCGAAGATGATGGCGGAGATGGGCACGCCTTCCGGCGCCTCCCACGCGGGATCGATGGTGGGGCACTGGCGCGCCGGCGCGGTGAAGCGGCCGTTGGGATGCGCGGCGGGCTGCCGGTTTTCTTGCCGATCTCCGGCGTCCAGCGGTTGCCGCGCCAGTCGAGTCACTCGGCCGGCGGCTCGTCGGTCATGCCCTCCCACCACACGCCGCCTTCCGGCGTGAGCGCCACGTTGGTGAAGATGGTGTTCTTGGCGAGCGTGGCCATGGCGTTGGGATTGGTTTTCGCGCTGGTGCCCGGAGCCACGCCGAAGAAGCCGGCCTCGGGATTGATGGCGCGCAGCTGGCCGTTCGCGTCGGGCTTGATCCAGGCAATGTCGTCGCCGACGGTCCACACCTTCCAGCCTTCGAAGCCGGCGGGTGGAATCATCATGGCGAAATTCGTCTTGCCGCAGGCTGAGGGAAAGGCCGCGGCGACGTAGGTCTTTTCGTGCGCGGGCGACTCGACGCCGAGGATGAGCATGTGCTCGGCCATCCAGCCCTCGTCGCGCGCGATGTTCGAGGCGATGCGCAGCGCAAAGCATTTCTTGCCCAGCAGCGCGTTGCCGCCGTAGCCCGAGCCGTAGCTCCAGATCTCGCGCGTCTCAGGAAAGTGCACAATGTACTTGGTGTCGTTGCAGGGCCAGGGAACATCCTTCTGGCCGGGCGCCAGCGGCGCGCCCACCGAATGCATGCAGGGCACCACGCGCTTCTCGTCCTTGTCGATCTCGGCAAAGACCGGCGCGCCGATGCGCGCCATGATGCGCATGTTCACGACGACGTACGCCGAGTCAGTGAGCTGCACGCCGATCTGCGCCATGGGCGAGTCGAGCGGGCCCATGCTGAAGGGCAGCACGTACATGGTGCGCCCGCGCATGGAGCCGCGGAAGAGCTGCTTCAGCTTCTTGCGCATCTCGAACGGGTCTTCCCAGTTGTTGGTCGGGCCGGCATTGCTTTTGGAAAGCGAGCAGATAAAAGTGCGGTCTTCCACGCGGGCCACGTCGTTGGGCGCGCTGCGGGCGTAGAAGCAGCCCGGCCACAGTTCCTGGTTGAGGCGGGTAAAGGTGCCGCTCTTCACCAGTTGTTCGCACAGGAAGTCGTACTCGGCCTGCGAGCCGTCGACCCAGTGGATGCTGGTCAGGCTGGCACAGTTCGGCCATCTTTTCCACCCAGCGGATGAGGTGCTTGTTGGTGGTGGGAACTGCAGGTGCGCTGATCATGCCCATTCGCCTTCTCCCCTCGATGTCCGGCTTCAGCTTCGCCGGATCGCGTTCGGATCATTCGATCGGACCTAAGAGTGCCGGGGTTAAAGCCCTGGCCACAAGTGCCTGCAGGTTGTGCCGGCACTCAGGCCTCAGGAGCCCGCTTACGAAGAATTGTCGCCTGGCGTGCGGAAGGACCGAAAACCCATAGTACGGAGTTTTATCGAATTTACGGGATTCTATCAAGTCGCGAGACAGCCCAATTGTGCGCGCGCGCACGGTCTATACCCCATGCTACGCGACCCGGTTGCGGAGCGTACCGATGGCGTCGATGGTGATGGCAATCTCGTCGCCGCTTGCCAGCGTGAATTCGTCGCCGGGAACGATTCCGGTTCCCGTCATCAGGAACGCTCCGTCGGGAAAACTGTTGTCGCGGAAGAGAAAATCCGCCAGCTCCCGCGGATCGCGCTTGAGTTCGTTGAGCGTGGTGCTGCCGGAGAAGGCGCTGGTCCCGGCGCGCCGGATTTCAATCGAGATGGCTGTTGACTTGGCCAGCGGCTCGGGCGAGAGCAGGATGCAGGGGCCCAGCGCGCAACTGCCGTCGTAGACCTTGGCCTGCGGCAGGTAGAGCGGGTTTTCGCCCTCGATGTCGCGCGAGCTCATGTCGTTGCCGATGGTGTAACCGACAATTTGGCCGGCTGGGTTGATGAGCAGTGTGAGCTCCGGCTCGGCGACGTTCCAATGAGAATCGGAGCGGATGCGCACCGCGGCGCCGGAGCCAACCACGCGGCGTCCGGTAGCTTTGAAGAAGAGCTCGGGGCGAGGCGCGTTGTACACGCGCGCGTAGAAATCGCCGCCGCCCGCATCCTGCGACTCGCGCATGCGGGCATCGCGGCTGCGGTAGTAGGTAACGCCCGCCGCCCACACTTCCTGGCTCAGAATGGGCGGCAGCAGTCTGGGGGCATCAAATTGCACAGACTGGCCAAGCGTGGCCGCGCGGGCAAGGGCGTGGGTGTCGCCGCGGACGAAGTCATCCCACGTTTGCCCGGCGAGCGGATAGAACTTGCCACCTTCTTCGATGAGGATAGAGTGGGCGGTGCGATAGGCTTTCAATGTAGGTGCTCCTCGACAAACCACGAACCGCAAATCACGATCTACGAATCGCGCACAGATAGCGCGGGGAACTGACGGTGAATCAATGATCTCAGGCTACTCGATACTTGGTGGTGAATCGTACCCGGCAAGCGCGGGAACCTTTACCGGATTTGATCCTGCGGCCGGCGCGCCGCTTGAGCCCACGTTCCATTATGCAACCCCGGAAGCGCTGGACCGCGCGGCCGAGCTGGCAGAGGAGGCATTTGTCAGCTATCGCAATCTCTCCGGCAAAGACAAGGCGCGTTTTCTGCGCCACATTGCAGGAGGGCTCGATGCGATTGCCGCAGAGCTGGTGGAGCGCGCCCAGCGCGAGACCGCGCTGCCCGAGGCGCGGCTCAAGGGCGAGCTGGCGCGCACGGTAAATCAACTCAAGCTCTTTGCGCATTTGGTCGAAGAGGGGTCGTGGGTGAATGCGCGCATTGATCCCGCCGAGCCCCATCGCAAGCCGCTCCCGCAGGGCCGACATCCGCTCCATGCTGCGTCCGCTGGGTCCGGTTGCGGTCTTCGGGTCCAGCAATTTTCCGCTGGCCTTTTCCGTGGCCGGCGGCGACACTGCTTCGGCGCTGGCCGCGGGCTGTCCGGTCATTGTGAAGGCGCACTCCGCGCATCCGGGAACCAGCGAGCTGGTGGGCCAGGTGATTGCCCGGAGCGTGCGCGAGCTCAATTTACCCGACGGGATGTTTGCGCTGCTGTTCGGCGCGGGCACCGATCTGGGCGTGGCTCTGGTCAGACATCCCCGGATCAAGGGCGTGGGTTTTACCGGCTCACTGCAGGGCGGCAAGGCGCTCATCGACCTGTGCGCCGCGCGTTCTGAGCCGATTCCGTGCTTCACGGAAATGTCCAGCGTGAATCCGGTGTTCGTTTTGCCCCAGGCGCTCAAAGGGCAGGCCGGGCGCATCGCCGAAGGGCTCTTCGCCTCGTTTACCCTGGGCGTGGGCCAGTTCTGCACCAAACCGGGGCTCCTTTACCTGCCGGCCAACGATGAAGGCGACGCGCTGGTCGCAGAGCTTACAAAACTCGTTGCCCAGGCCGGTTGCTCGCCCATGCTCACGGAAGGCATTGCCAGGAGCTACAAGAGCGGCGTAGCGCACCGCGCCGGTCACAATGCGGTGCGCTCGCTCGCCCAGGCCGCCGCGCCCATCGATATGAAGAGTTGCCACGCCGTGCCTGCGCTGTTTGAGATCAGCGGCCACGACCTGGTGGAAAATCCCGAGCTGGCCGGCGAGGTCTTCGGGCCGAGCACGCTCGTCATCCGCTACCAAAGCCGCGCAGAGATGCTGGAGCTGGCGCGCGCCCTGGAAGGCCAACTGACGGCCACGCTGCACGGCAGCGACGGGGATCTGCTGGAGTACTTCGACCTGGTCGGCATTCTCGAGCGCAAGGCCGGGCGGCTGATCGTGAATGGTTATCCGACCGGCGTCGAAGTCTGTCACGCGATGGTGCACGGAGGTCCGTACCCGGCAACAAGCGACAGCCGCTTCACGTCCGTGGGCTCGCAGGCTATTTACCGCTGGGCGCGGCCGGTCTGCTACCAGGATTTCCCGGACATCTCGCTGCCGGAGGAGCTGAGGAACGAAAACCCGCTCGGCATTCTGCGGATGATTGATGGCACGGTCATGCGCGAGCCCGTGGGGCATGAGCACGACGTGCTGCACGGGCAGCACGTTTTCACAAAAATCTAGCCGCCTTTCAGACGACAGGGGCGAGCCGGAAAGCCGGTTCGCCCCTGTCGTATGTTTGCTGAGCCTATTTTTGATGTCCTGCCGCCGGTGTGTTCTGAGAAGCGTCTGGAGTCTGTCTGCCGATTCCGATCGCCACTCGTTGGAAATCGGAAATCCAGATTGCGCCGTATACGAATTTGCGGGACACAACAAATTTGCGGGGCACAACATCAGCTAGTAGCGTGTCCATTTAGTTTCGTGCTTTCCCAGGTCTCAAAATCGAGATCTCCACCCCGCGAACGAAGACCTATTCGCGGGGGCCCCGGACCTGGGGCACCCAGGTTCAAATTTTCCGTTACGAAATCATGCGGACGCGGTACCAGGTCCCCGACCGCATGAATTCGTACTTTTGGCTTCCGTGGTTTCCCACCCTTTCGCCAGAGAAAAGGCGAAAGGATGGGGCACGGAATTGGTACAAAATTAAGCGGTCAAAGACCTAGTGCGCCGACTCCATCAGGGCTTCGGTGCCTTTGCTCATCTTGGCGGTGCGCTCGAGCTTGTCCCAGTTGAATGGCTTGCCGTCGATGGCGCGCTTGAGGGTCTTGAACAGCACGATGGAAAACACCTGCCGGTAGGCGAAGCGCTGCAGCCAGATGTGGAAGAGCAGCCAGCCGTCGCCCTTGTTGGCGGGATGACGGCGCTCGAGGCTGAAGGCGACCGAGGAGGTGATGAAGTCGATGACCAGGAAACCGACGAAGTAGAGCACCAGCTTTTCAAAGCTTGCTGCCGAGGCTGCTTCGGGGTGGTAGTGGCGATCGACAAAATAGTTCACGACGCCGGCCGCGAACATGAGGTCGATGAAGGGCGAAACCAGCGGCAGGAGCATCTGGAAGATGAGAATGTTGGGCAGGGCGAACAGGCCCATAGCCTTGTTGCGCGTGAATGCGGCGCGGTGTTTGAACACCGATTGCAGGATGCCGAAGGACCAGCGGAAACGCTGGCGCATGAGCCCTTTTGCGTCAATCGGGGCCTCAGTGAAGGCCAGGGCGCGGTCTTCGTAGTCCACCCTGAGCCCCTGCTCCAGCAGGTTCATGGTCAGGTCAGCGTCTTCGGCTACAGTGTTGAGCGGGTAACCGCCGGCGGCCTTCACCGGCGCGGTGCGCCAGGCGCCAATGGCGCCCGGCACCACCGTGACGACGTGGAACAGATTCATGGCGCGACGTTCGAAGTTCTGGCTGGTGATGTATTCGAGGGCCTGCCAGCGGGTCCACAGGTTGACGCGATTGCCCACCTTGGCGTTGCCGGCCATGGCGCCGATGCGGGGATCTTCAAAGTGGGGAACCAGCTTGGAGATGGCGTCGGTGGCGATCACCGTATCGGCATCGATGCCGATGTAAATCTCCTCATGGATGCGCTCCAGCGCGTAGTTGAGGGCCGCCGCCTTGCCCTCGTTGTGCTTACTGAAGCACCTGCACGTGACCGGCGGCAATCTCCCCGGTGTAGGCGGCAATGGCCACTTCCGCAGTGCGGTCATTCGATCCGTCGTCGATGACGATGACGTGCAGGTTTTTGTAATCGGAGTTGAGCACCGAGCGAATGGTGCGGACGATGACCTTTTCTTCGTTGTAAGCCGGAATGAGCACGGCCACGCGCGGATTGTAGCCCGGCGACGCCTGAGTGTGCGGGCGGCGCAGGCGGTCGATGATCGCGAAGATACCAACAATGATGAGGCGCGCGCTCATGAGGATATCGCCGAGGAAGAACACCATCACGATGAAGGTGCCGATGATGTCGAGCGCGGAAAATGCGATGGAGTCAGGGATGGTGCGCACGCGCGCCCAGAAGCTGAGCCGGCGGCATGACTTGCGCAGTGGTTTTGCCCATCAGCGCGGAGACGGGAACGAGGGTGTAGCCGTGGGCGCGCAGCGCGTCAATGAGCACAGGCAGAGCGGCTACCGTTACGGAGCGGTCACCGCCGCCATCGTGCATCAGGATGATGGAGCCGCTGAACTGCGGCTTGGTCTTCATGGTTTGGAGCTGGTTGAAGACCGACGCCACGATCTCCTGGGGAGTTTTGCGCGGATGCTCGTCCCAGTCGTCGGTGTCGATTTTGCTGCCGATGATGATGTAGCCCTTCTGCTCAATGTGCCAGGCGGGCGCGGCCTCGTCGTCGGTGTCGGGCTCCTCGTCGATGTCGTACGGGGGGCGGAAGTAAAGCGGCTGGATACCGAGCTTGCTTTCAAACAGGCGCTCGGTAAGGTTGATCTCCAGATCGAGCTGGCGGTGTGAGATTTCGCTGATGTCGGGATGGGTCCAGGTGTGGTTGCCGATCTCGTTGCCGTCGCGCACGATCCGCTGCATGAGGCCCACATGCTCGCGCAGCCTGGGAGCCGATGGCCATGAAGGTGCCTTTGACGTGCTTGGCTTTGAGGATGTCGAGAATCTTCGGAGTCCAGGTGGGATCGGGGCTGTCGTCGAAGGTGAGCGCAATCTCCTTGGGGTGGTAGCCGTATTGTTGGATGGTGTAGGTGCGCGGATACACGTCCATGTGCTCATCGATGATGAGCTTCTTGCGCGGGTCGGGCTCGTCGGTGTCGACTTCGACGGTGCGTTTGCCGGGCTGGGGCAATCCGGTGATGCGCAGAATGTCGCCCTCGCCCTCGGTATCGACGTCGTGGCCGGGCTGCACCTTGCCGAGGGCCTGGAGCGCGTCGGGAGAGCTGGGGCGGTCCCAGATGTTCCACAGCGAGCTGTCTTCCTCACCCAGCCGCCACAGTGCGAAGGTCTGCAAGCCCGAGCTGGCGGGCAGCCCGCATCTCGTCGAGCACGGTGACGGCATCGAGAAACCAGACCACGTGGCGCTGGTTGTTGTCCTCGTCGATGTACTCGAAGTGGGGGTTGAGGGTGTCGTAGTCGAGATCGAGATCGGCGTCGGCGTCGGAGGCGCGCTGCCAGGCATCGGAGACGGAGAGATCTTCGGTATCGAGGACCCGGGGCTTTCGATGATGGCGGTCCCTGGGGTTGGGGATGGACATGGTCCAGTCGTACCCGTAGTTGCCGATGGCGCAGATGATCCTGTCTTTGGGAACGATCTTGAGCACGCGTTGCAGATTACCGACGAACCAGCTCTGCGCCGCCACCGGACCGGGGTCGCTGGTGGTCTGGTGCTGGTCGTAGTTCATGAGGATGATGCCGTCGGAGTTTGCTGCGATGGTCTTGAGGTCGGCGTCGCTGGTGCTGACGGCCACGTTGACGTACAAACGGAGATTGCGCGGGTGCATTTGCGCGTAAAGGGCCTGAATAAAGGCGATGTAGGCAGGATCAGCATCGTCCGGCAGGCTTTCAAAATCGAGCGAGAGTCCGCGGTAGACCGGATAGGCGATGAGAAAGCGCATGATCTGGTTGCGCAACGCAGCGCTCTTGTTGCCATCCTGAAGTACCGCTCCCACGCCCTCGTCCCAGGTTTGCGTGTGCGGGTTGAAGTTGTTGATGTGCGGAAAAATCTCAGTATCGACGGGGGGCGCCAGAACCACGCGCTTGACCTTGTTGAGGCTGTCGGGGTCGTGGACGGTGTTGCCATCAATGACCGGGTACTCGCTCAGATTGTCGCTGCTCATGGCCATGAGCGTGCCGTTGGGCGCGTCCACGTGCAGCCATTGCGGAAAGAGCATGTCAATCTGATGAACGTGTTCTTTGAGCGAGGTGTAACTGGCGGCGTCGTCCTGCACATAGTACGCGGCGCGCAGGCCTTCACCGGTGTTGAGAGGGATGTCGGACGGGCGGCGATTGGTTTTGCGGTGCGCCGGGATCTTGGACCTGCGCAGGAGCGCGGTGCGGTCAGGCATGGCGCGGTAATTGTGGCGCGGCACGGGGAGCAGGAGTTCCGGCAGGCGCTGTCCATGGAAGACGCTGAGGACAAACGCGACAAACACCACTGTAGACAACACCGCGGCGGAGTCAAGAACGCGGCGCAGCCGCTTCCAGCGCTTGCGTTGCGGGTCGTAAAAAATCTGGCGTTCTGGCATCGGCCGGTAGAATCTCCGCGGGCTTAAGGCATTGTTGCAGGATCAAGCATCGGTCCAACACGACCGTGCATCGCCCGCTGGGGCGCGCGCCCAGGCACTTGTTGGACGCACGCGGCGTCCCGCAGTGACCCTGCATGAAGTCCGATGCGGCAACGCGCACCCAGCGCCTCAACGACGAAAGGCCATCGTTGACAGGAAAGGCGTTATTCGCACGAACGGTCTACGCTATACATTGAAGATCGTATGGAAGGCGTCGAACAGAGTCAATGCGCGCGGCCCGGCGAGGTGCCTGTCAGGGCAGCCCTGACGGTTCGCACCGCTCTGCTTGCGGGCCTGGCGCTCGCTGCCGGGCTGGCGCTGCGCATCTGGATGTTGCATTGGGTCTTTGAAGTCAACGGCGATTCGCTGATTTACGGGGGGATTGGCAAGAATCTGCTATTGCATGGCCGCTACGCTCTCACGACCGCCCACGGCGAGATGTATCCGACGCTGATGCGGCTGCCCGGGTATCCGCTCCTTCTCGCTGCCTGCTTCCGGCTGTTCGGGATGGAAAACTACTGGGCCGCTGCCTGCGTCGAGATCGTGCTGGAGCTGGCTGGCTGCCTGCTGCTGGCTGATTTTGCGCGGCTTGCTGCGCGGGGCGTACGTGGCAGCAATGAGGCATTTGGCCACCGGGCGGCTTTGGCCACACTCTGGCTGGCCGCGCTCTGCCCGTTCACGGCATCGTATGCGGCCGAACCACTCGCCGAGGCTCCCACGCTTTTTGCGCTGGCTCTCACAATGTGGTCTATGGCTCGATTCCAGGAGCGACCACGATGGGCAACCGCGCTGAGCTTTACCTTTGCCGTGACCTGGGCAACGCTTCTTCGTCCCGACGGCGCGCTGGCGGCTCTCGCGTTTGCGCCGGTGATGCTGATGGCGGGATTTGTGAGTCAGGGATCAGAGATCAGAGATCAGAGGTCAGGGACCACGTCGTTTGCGCGGCTTTTGCGAATGGCGGTCGTCTGCGCGCTGCTCGCGATCGCACCCTTTGCAGTGTGGAGCTGGCGGAACTGGCAGGTGTTTCACGTCTTCGAACCGCTTGCGCCGCGGCTGGCTACCGATCCGGGTGAAGACCAGAATCCGGGGTGGGAACGGTGGGTGAAGAGCTGGTGCCTCGACTTTGTCTCCACTTACCAGATCTACTGGAATGTTCCCGACGATACGCTGGACGTTACGGAGCTTCCCAGCCGCGCGTTCGACTCGCCCGCGCAGTACGCCGAAACTGCGGCGCTGGCCCGCGATTACAACGCGCATGGCCATCAATTGACTGCCCAGATTGACGCTGGCTTTGCGCGCCTGGCGGATGAGCGGATTGCCGCGCATCCGTTTCGGTATTACTTGTGGCTGCCGCTAGACCGTGTGACCGACATGTGGCTGCGGCCGCGGGTTGAGAATCTGCCCATCGACCTCGATTGGTGGGTTTATGCGCATCACTACGCGGAGACGCGCTTCAGTTGGTTTTACGCCGGGCTCAACGCGTTTTATCTGCTGCTGGCCGGCATCGGCCTGTGGCTGCGGCCACGGTATGGGATGGCGCTGCTCGCTTATATGGTGCTGCGCAGCGCGCTGCTGCTTACCGTGGAGGCGCCGGAGGCGCGGTATACGCTGGAGTGCTTTCCGATGATCTTTGCGCTGGGCGGGGTGGCTGTGGCGGCAGGGATGCGGAGAGTTGCGGCGCGCCTTTGAGTGCGCGATTTCATGGGTTGAGGGTTGTGGTCTCCTACCCTTTTCGCGAAAAGCTGCGAAAAGGATCGGGCACCCTTGTTCATCAACCGACGTTCATCTTGAAGATCTGCGGTGCGTGCGCGATTTCATGGGTTGAGGGTCGTGGTCTCCCACCCTTTTCGCGAAAAGCTGCGAAAAGGATGGGGCACCCTTGTTCATCAACTGACGTTCATCTTGAAGATCTGTGGTGCGTGCGCGATTTCATGGGTTGAGGGTTGTGGTCTCCCACCCTTTTCGCGAAAAGCTGCGAAAAGGATGGGGCACCCTTGTTCATCAACCGACGTTCATCTTGAAGATCTGCGGTGCGTGCGCGATTTCCATCTGAGGCTCACTCCGGCGGCCAGCAGCGGATCTCGCCTGCGACGGCGCGAACCTGGGGGGTGCGGAGTTCCGGTGTGAGGGAAAGCGGGACTTCGACCGGGTACGCGATCACCGAGCCGGTCATCTGCTTTTCATACGAGATGCAGGTCGGCGCCGCTACATTCTCCAACCCCAGCTTGCCTTCGATCTGGTTCCAGCAGGTGGACTGCTCCGTGGGCAACGTGCAGGCAAAGACCACGATGCGCGAATAGAGCAAAGCGAGCCCGCCGTCGGGAGCGCGGCTGAAATGCGGCCCCTCGGCGCTGGAATCGACCGCGGTGTCTTCGAAAATGCGCGTGCGGGTGCGCGCGTCGTACACAGCAAAATCGAGGCCACCGTTGTAGGCATTGCACGCGTTCAGGAAGACGAAGTCCTGCTTGGCGCCCTGGAAGTATCCGCACCAGTCGTGGCCCTGGATCACTTTTTCGGTGCTCGCGTGCGTCCGCGTGCAAGCCGGAGGATGCGCATCGCGCGCCGGCACGATGGCAATCCAGTTGGCGCCCTCTTCGCCCGAGTCAAGCTGCTTGACCATGAATGTAGGAAAGTAATCGCAGGTGAGCGTGATGCGGCCGTAGGGCGTGCGGCCCAGATCTACAACGCGCTCATGCAGCGGGGTGTCGAAAGATTCGGCGTGGGCAGGCGCTGCAAGGGAGGGAAGAGTCGCGCTTAACAACGCGCATGCTGCCAGGCGCAAAGCACAATGATTGCGGAAGTTTCCCATAGGAGAGTCGCGCTCCCATGCGGGCTGCGGCTGCGGCCGGTTGCGGTGGAATTACTGGTTGGCTTGCGTGGTTTGCTTGTTGGTTTTGAAGGTGAAGGCGTCCCTGGGCTGCGCTTGGTTCATTTTGATGTTGGTGTAGGTGCAGATGCGGTAATGGCTGGGGTCCTCGTTGAAAAGTTGCTTGAGGCTGATGCCGCTCTCCAGATCCATCCACAGGGTCACTTTGGCGAAGAGACGGCGGACGGCGGGATCTTTGGCCACCATCTCCAGCTTTTCCGTCTGCACACCGTCAATCGTCTCCGGTCCGTCGTCGGTGATGTTCCACTGCTCCGCCAGTTCCTTGCCGCTGGCGCCGAAGCCGAGTTTGAACCAGCTCTCATACTGGTTGAGTTTGTTGAGAACGGTCACATGGTTGAGCTTGGCATCGTAAAGCTTCACAGCGCCGCCATCGCAGCAGACGACGATCTTGGGCGCCGACTGCCCGTCCACGGTGTTGATGTGCACGCCCATTTGGAAGTTGGAGGCTTCGCGGCGGTAGTAGACGACGCCTTTCTGCACTTCGGTGTCGGGGACGGGATCGGTCTGGACGCTCTGGAATTCGAAATCGGCGGTGGTGGAGTGGAATTTGGCGGCGGCAACGTCGAGCTTGGCGAGAGTGGCTTTCAGATCGCCGGCAGCAAAGGCCGCATGACCGGGAAACAGCAAGAGCGCCAGCAGACCTGCAAAGAAAAGCCTTCCGGAAAGGTTACGCATGGACTTTCCTCTTTCTTAATGGATTGGACGCAGAATCGCATCGGCGAGCAGGCAGATCGGCAGCGGGTTTAGCGGTGCGCCCACACCTGCCACTCCACATTGCCCTGGGCATCGGTCGCGGTCTTCCAGCGTTCCACAAAAACCGCATCGCCGGTGACCGGCTCGATGGCGTGGCGCAGAGCCAATCGCACCGCCCGGTCCGAAGCGCCCGGCTGGACTTTCACGTCGGCGGCTGCAACGGTAATGAGAAGCTGGGTGCCGGATCCGGTTACCTCGATAGGATGCGTGAGGCCGCTGATGGGCGTGGGCTTGGCGCCGAAGTTCCACAGGTGGGGAGTGACGAAGATGAACAGGAGGATCAGCGTCACCATGACGTCGTAGTGAAAGCTGCCGCGCGGATAGGTCCAGTAGAAATAGCTTTTGAGCACCTGGCTGACGCTGCGCCGGGGCTGCGAGACTGCACCACTGGAAGTGAAAGAGGCCATTAAATCTCCCTTACTATTCTATCCACCCCGCCCATGTACGGCCGCAGAATCTTGGGGATTTCCACACTGCCGTCGGCCTGCTGGTAGTTTTCCAGGATGGCGAGCCAGGTACGGCCCACCGCCAGGCCGCTACCGTTAAGGGTGTGCACAAACTCGGGTTTGGCCTTGGGAGTGGCCGGCCGGAAGCGGATATTCGCCCGCCGCGCCTGAAAGGCCTCGAAGTTGGAGCAGGAGGAGATTTCGCGGTAGAGGTTCTGGCCCGGCAGCCAGACTTCGAGATCGTAGGTTTTGGCCGCGGAGAAGCCGGTGTCGCCAGTGCTAAGCAGCATGCGGCGATAAGGCAGGTCCAAAAGCTCCAAAACTTCTTCGGCGTTGCGGGTGAGCTTTTCGTGCTCGGCGTCGGACTCCTCAGGGCGCGTGAACTTGACCAGCTCGACCTTTTGAAATTGATGCTGGCGGATGATGCCGCGCGTGTCCTTGCCGGCTGCTCCGGCCTCAGCGCGGAAGCAGGGTGTGTATGCCGTCAGCGCAATGGGCAGGCGCGCCTCTTCCAGGATTTCGTCGCGGTAGAGATTGGTGACGGGAACTTCGGCGGTTGGGATTAGCCAATGGTCATTGTCTTTGAACTCGCCGCGCGTGGCCGCATCGGCATCGGCGTCGGAGCAGCGGAAGAGATCTTCAGCGAACTTGGGCAACTGGCCGGTGCCGAAGAGCGACTTGGAGTTGACCATGAACGGCGGCAGCACTTCCTTGTAGCCATGCTGGCTGGTGTGCAGATCGAGCATGAAGCTGATGAGCGCCCGCTCCAGCCGCGCCCCTGCGCCCATGTACACGGCGAACCGCGCGCCGCTCAACTTGGCGGCGCGCTCGAGATCCAGAATGCCCAGCGCCTCACCAATCTCCCAGTGCGGTTTGGGCTGGAAATCGTATTTTTTTGGCTCGCCCCAGGTTTTGACTGTGAGGTTGTCGGCCTCGGAGGTGCCGGTGGGAACCTCGTCGCGGGTCAGGTTGGGGACGCGCGCCAGAGCCTGGCGCAACTGCTCGTCGAGCTCGGCGGCGGTGCGATCCAGTTCGTCGAGCTTCTCTTTCAGGGAGCGGGTTTCGTCCATGACGGCGGCGGCTTCGGCGTCCTTGCCGGCCTTTTTCAGCGCGCCCACTTGCTGGCTGAGCTCGTTGCGGCGCGCCTTGGCCTGTTCGGCCTGGGTAATGGCCTGCCGCCGGCGCTGGTCAAGGCTCAGGAAATCGCCCAGGAGAGCCGCCGGATCGGCGCCCCGGGCACGAAGTTTATTTTCGACGAATTCAAGATTGGCGCGGACAAACTGCAGATCGAGCATGACTTTCCAGTCTACTAGAGGACGGGTTGCAGGGGGCAGTTGGATCGCGGCCGGAGTAGGATCGCGCCTTCCCAGGTTACAAAAACGAGGCCCCGTGCAGCGCGTCGTTAAACCGGGGATTATGGTCTTGTGGGCGCCAACCGTTCTTACGCCCCTGCGGGGCTACGGTGGTGGTTTGCACGCTTTCCCCAGGCTTGCGCCTGGGGCTACCGTCTTTTGCCCGCTAAAGCGGGCGTCGCGCCGCGGCAATCATAGCCGCCGAAGTGAGTGACGCACTACGCCAGGGATTGGTGACGCACTACGCCAGGGATTGGTGACGCACTACGCCAGGGATTGGTGACGCACTACGCCATGGATGAGTGACGCACTGCGCCAGGGATGAGTGACGCATTGCGCCAGGGATGAGTGACGCATTGCGCCAGGGATGAGTGACGCACTGCGCCAGGGATGAATGACGCACTACGCCAGGGCAGCCCATCTGGGGTGAATGCACCCAAGGGCGGGTCGGAGACCCGCACTACAGCCGGTCTGGAGACCGGCGCTACGGCTTCAAGGCTCAGTCCGCGGCTTTCGAGTCGCTCGTCGGTCCGGCTTTTACCTGCTCCTGCCAGCCGGGCAGGCGCTGGTCGCCGGTGATGAGGCGCGCACCACGGTTGAAGGTGAAATACGTCCACATCCAGTTGAACAGTACCGACATCCGGTTGCGGAAGCCGATGATGAAGAAGATGTGCACCGTGAGCCACGTGAACCAGGCCGGGATGCCACTGAGGTGGCCCTTGAACGGCCACTTCACGTCCGCGATGGCGTCCGTTCGGCCGATGGTGGCCATGTCGCCCTTATCGAAGTAGTGGAAGGGGGGGCGCGGCCGGTTGGCCAGGTCGGCGGCAATGAGTTTGGCGACGTGACGGCCCATCTGGAGGGCGGGCTGGGCCACGCCGGGAACCTGGCGGCCATCCTGCTCGAAGTGAGCCAGATCGCCGATCACGAAGAGATCGCGCAGGCCTGCGGGGTTGAGGTTGTTGTCGACTATTACGCAGCCGCGATTGTCGATTTTCACGCCGGGTGTCGCGCCCAGCATTTTACCCAGCGGCGAGGCCTGTACGCCGGCGGCCCACAGGGTGACGACCGCCTCGATTTTCTTGCCGTTGGCCTCTACCCAGCCGGGTCCCAGGCCGGTAACTTTTGTGTTGGTCAATACCTCCACACCAAGACGTCGCAGCTCTCGCTCAGCTTTTTCGGAAAGATCCGGAGGATAGGAGGCCACGATGTGCGGAGCGCCGTCGAGAAGCAGGACCCGGCTCTTGTCGGTCTGGATATGGCGGAAATTGCGGCGCATGTAGAGCTGCGCGATGTCGCTGATGGCGCCGGCGAGTTCCATGCCCGTTGGCCCGCCGCCGATGACCACGAAATTCAAGGGAGGATGCCAGCCGTGTTCGACCATGTGTCGCTCTGCAAGCTCAAAAGCCAGCAACACGCGACGGCGGATTTCAACCGCGTCTTCAAGGGTTTTGAGGCCCGGGGCAAGCGGCTCCCACTCATCGTGGCCAAAGTAGGAGTGGGTGGCGCCGGTAGCCAGCACCAGGTAGTCATAGTAGACGGTGGTGGCGCTCTTCAGAATTACCTGCTTCTTCAGTGCCTCAATGCCAACCACCTCATCCATCAAGACTTCCGTGTTGGACTGGCCGCGCAGGATGCCCCGGATGGGCTGTGCGATATCGGCCGGCGAAAGCACCGCCAACGCCACCTGGTAGAGCAGAGGCTGAAAGATATGGTGGTTTCGGCGGTCGATGACGGTAACGTCGACGGCGAGGTCCTTGAGGCCGCGCGCGGCGTAAATGCCCCCAAAGCCGCCGCCGACAATGACCACACGCGGCCGACTGCCCTGGCGGCTGCGCAGTTCGCGCTTGCCTGCTTCGGTGAAGGCATTGGGGGGAGTACCAGGATTCAACGGTTGGGGGAAGCCGGTCACAATCAGGTACCTCCTAGGGGAAAGATGCGGAAAGCGGGCGGATTGTCGCGCAGGCTGGGGTGGAATTGGCTGATTCCACTCCCGGAGTGACCCTGCTAGCATTCGGCTATGATTGCGGGCGAATCCTGGGCCTGGTGGGTGGGCTTTCACGCTGTGGTGGCGGCGCTTCTGGCGCTGGACGGGCTGGTGACTGGCCGCCGCGGCGCAGCGGCCCGGCGTTGGTGGATTTCCTCGGTGGTGGTGGTGCTGGGCGCGGCCGGATTTGCAGCCTGGCTGGCCGTTACCCACGGCCACCAGCCGGCGCTTGAATTTGCTGCTGGCTACACCATCGAGCTCTCACTCAGCGTCGATAACCTTTTTGTTTTCATGGTTCTGTTTCAGGGGTTCGAGATTGGCCCAGAGCGCCAGCACAGGGCGCTGCTGTGGGGTGTGGGCGGAGCCGTGGTGCTGCGGGCGCTGTTTGTCGCGGCCGGCATTACCCTGCTGCGCCGCTTCGACTGGATTTCGTGGGCGCTGGGGCTGTTTCTGGTGTACGCGGCGGCGCGACTGGTGCGGGGCCGGTCGGCGCAGGAGGTGATTCCGGACTGGATCCGGCGGCTGCAGCCGGCGCGCGAATCGCTGCTGCCGGTGATTTTGGCAGTCGAGTTTACCGACCTGCTCTTCGCCACCGACTCCATTCCCGCAGTGCTGGCGATTACCCGCAATCCGCTGATCGCCTACACGTCGAACATTGCTGCGGTGCTCTGTTTGCGCTCGCTGTATTTCGGGTTGGCGAAGGCGCTCGACCGCTTCCGGTATCTGCATTACGGGCTGGCGGCGGTTCTGGCGTTCGTTGGGCTGAAGATGCTGGCCAGCCGTTGGGTCGAGGTGCCGATTACGGCTTCGCTGGTGGTGATCGGAGCGATTCTGGCGGTTTGCGCGGCGGGTGGGATGGTGGATAAGAAAGAGCAGCGGGGGGCGGGCGTTTAGGGAAGCTCTGCACAAGGAGTTCGCATTCCCTCAGGGGCTAAAGCCCCGGCTAATTTTGCGGATCTTAACGTACGGGCTGAAGCCCGCGCCCTTCAAAACAGCGACTTATTCAGAGGTTTTTTAGGCCGTTTAAGAGACCAAATGCAAAAAGGCCATCCCGCGGGGGGATGGCCTTTTTGCATTTGCGTTTTAGCTTCGCGCTAGCGCTGGTTCTCGACACCTTGTGTGGCTGGGTTGCGGGCCTCGGCTTTTTCGGCCATCACCTTCTGCGCGGTGTTTTCCAGAGCCTGGGCCTCGGGCAGATAGCCGATTGCCTTCTGGATCTCGGGATCCGAGTCGGCGATGACGCGCAGGCCCTGCAGCTGGCCGAACTGGATGGTCACGATCTCCTGCTTGATGCGCGACTTCACCCAATCCGAATTCGCGGTCATATCGGCTGGGGTCCAGTCGATGCCCTGATCGGTGAGGTACTTCTCGAAGTCCTTCATCACCGCGTCGTCCACCTGGAAGTTCTTGTCGACGGGGTGATCGGAGACGATAGATGGGCGCGAAGTGGAAGAAGACGTCCTTGTACAGCAGCTCGTCCTGGAAGGGGCTGTTGGTCGGGCTGTCGATCTTCTCGTCGGGCGTGATGCCGCCGCCGCCATAGACCGTACGGCCTGAGTCAGTGAGCTTGACTTCGCGGTTCGAGGAGTTGGCCGCCAGTGCGCCGGCGTGGTTGTAGTAGTAGTCGTAGAGCGAAACGCCGTTGTAGTTGCGCTGAATGAGGCGGCCCGAGGGCGTGTAGTAGTGATAGGTGGTCAGCGCCAGGCCGGTGTCGTCGCTCAGGTTATAGACGGTCTGCACCAGACCCTTGCCGAAGGTGGTTTCGCCCACGATGAGGGCGCGATCGTGATCCTGCAACGCGCCGGAGACGATTTCAGCCGCCGAAGCGGTGTTGCGGTTGACCAGCACCACGATGGGGAAGGTTTTGCCGCCGTTGCCGTGCGTGGCCATGTAGTTCTGGTCAGGATAGGCGCGTCCGCGCTGCGAGACGATGGTCTGTCCCTTGGCCAGCAGGTGGTCGCAAACGTCGACCGCCTGGCTCAGCAGGCCGCCGGGGTTGCCGCGCAGGTCGAGGACCAGGCCCTTCAGGTCGCCGAAGCTGTCGATGGCGTCCTGCACTTCCTCGCCGGTGGTTTCCTGGAACTGCGTCAGATGGATGTAGCCGACGCCGGGACGAATCTCGTATTTGAGATCGACGGAGGGATGGGGAATCTCGTCGCGGACCAGGTCGAAGACCAGCGGCTTGGGCTGGCCGTAGCGGGTGGTCGTGACCTGCACGTGCGTGCCCTTGGGTCCCTTGAGCGCCTTGGCCACCTGGTCGGACGACCAGCCGTCGGTGCTCTTGCCGTCGACGGCAGAGATCACGTCGCCGGGATGAATGCCGGCGCGAAACGAGGGTGTGCCCTCGTAGGGCGTCACCACGTAAACCTTGTTGTCCTGCTGCTGGATCACCATGCCGACGCCGTAATAGTGGCCGCGCTGATCTTCGCGCAGGCGGGCGTAGGCCTTGGGATCGTAGAAGTTGGAGTGGGGATCGAGAACCCGCAGCATGCCGGGGATGGCGCCATCGTAGATGGCCGCTTCAGCCCTGTCGCCGGTGATGGGCTCGGCGTAGTTCTGCTCCACCAGGGCGTACACGTCGGTGAAGGTCTTCAGGCTGTCACGGAGCTGGCTTTCATCGGAGGTGGACTGCGCGCCCACGCGGCGCTGCACAAACGTGCCGGCCACGGCACAAACGGCAAAGAAGACAATGATGGCGAACAATGCGCGGCGGGCGCGGGGAGTCATAGACAGACGAACCTCCGAACGGTTGATGCGGCGGACGCGCCGGTGGTTTCCGGGAAATCTCCCCGAGCAAGTTCAGGACCGAAGGAGGCTCGATAAAAATTTGACCTTGCCCGAGTTCGGCAAGGCCGGGAAACACTGGAAACCGCTCCACGCAGATTGCAGAGCCGTCCTGCGGTAAAGTATAGCACCGGTAAATTTAGACGCCGGGGGCGGTGATTCGGGTAGCGGGAGGGGCGTTTTGTGGGCGAACGAACGAGAAGCGGGTGGGGTACTGGAGTGGAGGGCTACGAAAAACCGTTCAACCGGCTCAAAACGGGGCTGGCAGGCAAGGAATCGCTTTCCGCTCCCCTGCCATTTACAATGGCGTCTATGCAATCAGTGGTGATCCGATCCGGTTTGACGTGTCGCCCTTGCTGACCTTTATGACCCTGAGCTCTCTCCGATCCAGCCTTCTCCGATCTAGCCCTCTGCGTTCCGGCCTTCTGCGTTCCGGCGTGGCTGTGTTTTCAGGCGCCCTGCTGCTGGCCGTATACGCCGCGGCGCAATCGCAGACACTGCCCAATGAGCCAGCGAGCCCGTATGGCGGGGTGACCGTCGAGAACATTATTGCGCGCGTCAATGACCAGATCATCACCAGCTCCGATTACGACCGGGCGCTGGCGGATCTGCAGCAGGAAGACCAGCAACGCGGCGACACCATGCAACAGGCGGCCGACGACCGCCGCAACCTGCTGCGCAGCCTGATTGACCAGCAGCTGTGGCTCTCCAAGGGCAAGGAACTGGGCATCACGGGCGACACCGAGCTGATCAAGAGGCTCGATGAAATCCGCAAGCAGTACAACATGTCTTCTATCGAGGACCTAGAGAAGGCTGCGCAACAGCAGGGCGTCTCGTTCGAAGATTTCAAGCAGAACATTCGCAACCAGATCATCACCCAGCAAGTAATGCGGCAGGAGGTGGGCGAGCACATCCAGTTCACCCCTGGCGAGGCGATGCAGTATTACGAGGCGCACAAGCAGGATTATCAGCAGCCGGAGAGTGAACGGCTGAGCGAGATCCTGATTTCGACGGGCGCGGCCGACGCCAATGGAAGCGACGACGCCGCGAAAGTGGCGAGTGCCAAAGCCAAGGCCGCGGACATTGAGGCGCGGCTGCACGCGGGTGGCGACTTTGCGCAGTTGGCGCGTAGCTTCAGCGACGGGCCCACGGCAGCTTCAGGCGGCGACCTGGGGCAGTTCCGCCGCGGCGCGCTGGCGAAAGTTCTGGAAGACAAGACGTTCGATCTCAAGTCTGGCGAGTGGACCGAACCGATTCGCACCCGGCAGGGCTGGGTGATTCTGAAGGTGACGCAGCATACGCCGGGTGGCGCGCAGCCTTACAACGACGTGCAGGAGCAGGTGGACGAGGCTCTCTATATGAGCCGCATGGAGCCGGCGATTCGCGCTTATCTGACCAAGATGCGCGAAGAGGCCTTCATTGATATTGCTCCGGGCTACGCAGACACCGGTGCCAGCCCCAACCAGACCAAGCCCATCTTCAGCGCCTACATGCCCCCTTCTCCCAAGAAGAAGGCGAAGGTGGAGCGGACGCGCTATCGCGAGAACACGCGCGGGTTCCGCAACAAGTCGGGAGTAGTTTCAGACGAGGGCGCGCCGGACAGTAGTGCCACAAATAAGGACCAGAATAAGGACCAGAAGGGCAAGAACAAGGATCTGGCGGAGAAGCCGGGCAAGAAGGAAAAGATTCGCTTTGGCCAGGCGCCCCGCGAGACACTGCCCACGGCTGCCAAGGATACGGCGACGGAGAACGCGGGGGCGCTACCGGAGACGGCCACGAATGAGCCGGCCAATCCGCTGTTGCCAACACGTACGACGGAGAAAAGTCGCTTCAGCGATCGTGCCCGGACGGAGAAGAAGAGCAAGCACAAGGCGGGCAAGAGCAGTGCGCCGAGCGACAACATGACGCCTGCGCCGCCAGACGCTGCCGAAGTAGCGGACCGGGCGACACAATCGGCTCCGCTGGGATTGAGCGGCGACACGGCGACGAAGAAGAAGAAGAAAAAGGCAACCACCACCGGCGCGAAGACGCGCATGTCGCAGGAGAAGAAGGCTCCCGAGGAAAAGACGCCGGTGCAGATGACGCCGGCGCCGCAAGAGCCGGGCGCGCCCGCGCCGGCAGCGCAGCCGGAAGCGCCGCAAGCAGCGCCTCCGCAGTAGCTGGCGGCAGGTTGCCAAGCAGACTCATCGCCGGGCCTGGGATTCCGATTCCAGGCCCGGTTTGTTTTTGCATGCTTCGCTGGGTGCCCCATCCTTTCTGCTCATCGCGGAAAGGATGGGGGCGCACGGAGACCTGGCACCAGACTCTCTACCGCGGCCGGATCTTCTCGAAGACCATCGAGGTTTTCACTTCGTGGTAACCATCGCGCAGGTAGAAGCGGTGGGCGTCTGCGCGGGTGCTGCGCGAGGTGACGCGCACCTTATCGACGCCGAGCCCCCAGCTCCATGCTTCAGCGCGCGCGCAGAGCTGGCGGCCAATTCCGCGGCTGCGCACACTGTTTTTTACGACCAGGCCGCCGATCAAGGCAAAGGGAGGCGATTGCAGGCGTCGCTCGACCGAGATTTCAATCCAGCCCAGGATTTCGCCTTCGAGAACAGCGACGAAAGCAGCTTGTTGACGATGCTCGCGGCGCAGAGCCTCGGTCCATTCGCGAATCTCGGCCGGCGACCGCTCGTAGCCAAGTTGCGCGACGAGCTGGCTGACCTCCTCGGCATCGGCAGGCTCCATCCCTCGAATTGCGATTTCCATTGCGGTTGGCTTCATCGATTCCATTTCGACCATCTTTGCACACCCTGTTTCATGCACTCGGCCCCGGCCTTGTTCCCTGGTTCCCTTGGTCCCTCGTTCCCTGGCGTTGTATCCTTGCGGGCAGAATGAAAGATATCTATATCAACGATCTCGCCGGCTTCGACGAAGGGAAAACGTTTGACTCGTTTTTTCTGGTGCTGGGCAAGCAGCAGCGCATGACCAAGCAGAACAAGCCCTACCTGAACCTGGTGCTGGGCGATAAGACGGGACAGCTCGAGGCGCGCGTCTGGGAGCTGAACGATCCGCGCATTGCGAAGGAGTTCGAGCGCGGCGATACGGTGAAGGTGCGCGGCAGCATCTCGAAGTTTGACGACCGCTGCCAGATCAAGGTGGACCAACTGCGCACGGCCTCGCCAGATGAAGTAGACAAGGGCGACCTGCTGCCCTCGACGACTCAAGACATTGCGCTCCTGTGGGGCCAGCTTGAAGCGACCATTGCCAGTGTCGCCAATCCTCACCTGCAGCGACTGCTCCGCACTCTACTCGAAAATGAAGAGCTGGCGCAGGACTATCGCCAGGCCCCGGCGGCGCGGCAGTTGCACCACGCCTGGCTGGGCGGGCTGCTGGAGCACGTCGTCAGCCTGCTTGGGCTGGCCGAGCGCGTGGCCGCGCATTATCCGCAGTTGCTGGACCGCGACTTGCTGGTCACCGGCGTCATTCTCCACGACATCGGCAAGGTGCGCGAGCTGATGTGGGAGACGGGCTTCGAGTACACCGTCGAAGGCGTGCTGCTGGGGCACATTCAGATGGGTATTGACCTGGTGGAGAAGACCATCGCCGGCCTGCCCGATTTTCCTGAGCGCCTGCGCACGCTGGTGCTGCACATGATCCTGTCGCACCACGGCAAACTGGAGTTCGGCTCGCCCAAGCTGCCCATGATTCCCGAAGCCATCGCACTGAACTTCGTCGACGATCTCGACGCCAAGATGCAGGCCATCGCGCAGGAGTTCGAGAAATCGGCCCGCGAAGGTAAAGGCCCGGACGAGCTAACTGGCAAGGTGTGGGCTCTCGACAATCGGCAGTTGCTGAATACGAAGAAGTGGTTGGGAGAATAAGACCCTACGGTCAGCTCTGAAACCACTCCCACTGCTCTTCTGTCAGCGGAACCACGGACAGGCGCCCGATCTTGACCAGCGGCGAATCGGCAAACAGCTTCTCGGCCTTGATCTGGTCGAGCCCCTTCGGGGTTTTGAGCCGCTTGCCCACCTTCACGCGCACAATCGGCACCTTGGGGTCGCTGGGATCCACGCTGATCACCGTCCCGGTGCCGACGGCGGTGCGCTCGTCGCCGGTGTGGTAGAAGATCCACTTCGTGCCCGCCTTCATCTCGCGCAGGTACTTGACCGCCTGGGGATTGGTGACGCCGTCCCAGACGGTCTCCTTGTCGCGCAGGAAGTCGTCGAAGCTGTAAGCGGTGGGCTCGGTCTTGAAGAGGAAGTAGGTCATGGCGCGGCTCGTCTTTCGTGGACCGTGGATCGTGAACGGCTAACGGTCACCAAAGCAGAATACACGCTGGCGGCGCGGACGCCGCCAGTACAGCCGGACTGGAGTCCGGCGCTACTGTCCATTGTCCACTGTTCCTTTACAATCAAAAGAATATGATCCGCTTTTCTACGGCCGGCGAATCTCACGGCGAAGCACTTATTGCGCTTATCTCCGGACTGCCGGCCGGCGTGCCCGTCGATCTGGATTTTGTGAACCGCGAGCTGTGGCGGCGGCAGCAGGGCTATGGCCGCGGCGGGCGCATGAAGATCGAGACCGACAAGGCGCACGTGCTCTCCGGCGTGCGCCACGGCAAGACCATCGGCTCGCCGATCGCCATCGAGATTGTGAACCGCGACTGGAAGAACTGGGAAGAGAAGCTGCCGGTGGCAGCCGGCGATCCTGCCAAGCACCAGGCGGTCGCTTCGCCGCGGCCCGGCCACGCCGACCTGGCGGGCGCGCTCAAGTACAACTTTCCCGATGCGCGCTACGTGCTGGAACGGGCTTCGGCGCGCGAGTCGACCTCGCGCGTGGCTGCCGGCGCGTTGGCCAAGCTGATGCTGCGGGCGCTTGGGTATTGAGGTGCTGAGCCACGTGATTCGCGTGGGCCGCGTGGAGCTGGAGCGCGCTGCCGAGTGGGATGAGATTGTCGCGACCGCGGCCAAAGATGAAGTGATGCTGGCCTGCGTCGATCCCGCCACCGAAGCGCGCATGAAAGAAGAAGTGGAGCATGCGTCGCGCACCGGCGACACGGTGAACGGCGTGTTTGAAGTGGTGGCGCACGATGTTCCCGCCGGCCTGGGCACCTACGCCAACTGGGACGAGCGGCTCGACGGGCTGCTGGCCTGGAGCGTGATGAGCCTGCAGGCGGTGAAGGCAGTGGAGATTGGGCGCGGCGTGACGGCGGCCGAGTCGTTCGGCTCGCAGGTGCACGATCCCATTCATTACGCTGAGCAGGAGAACGGAAAGCCGACGCGCTTTACGCGCCCGCACAACAATGCCGGCGGCATCGAGGGCGGCGTTTCGAACGGCGAAGACGTGGTGGTGCGCGGCTACCTGAAGCCGATTTCCACGCTGCGCCGGCCGCTCGAGTCGGTGCGCTTCGATACGCGCGAGACGACCAGCGCAAGTTACGAGCGCAGCGATATTTGCGTGGTTCCGGCGGCGGGAGTGGCGGCAGAGGCCATGGTGGCCGTTACGCTGGCCGGTCTGGCGCAGCAGAAGTTCGGCGGCGACTCGCTCGCCGAGATGAAACGAAACTTCGATGGGTACATCGAACAGATACGAAGGTTTTAAAGACGGCGGGTTAGCGTCCGCTGCGCGGACGTAGCGAGTTAGCTGAGAGTTTGCAGATGATTTTGAAGATTGTGAAATATCCCGAGCCGGTGCTGCAGCAGCCGGGCGAACCGGTGACCGAATTCAACGACGAGCTGCGCAAGTTGGTGGCCGACATGTTCGAGACCATGTACGCCTCGCAGGGCATCGGGCTGGCGGCGCCGCAGGTGGGCGTGTCCAAGCGCGTCACCGTGATCGACCTGAGCATGGGCAAGGACCCGGAAGACAAGCTGGTGCTCATCAATCCCGAGATTATTTTGCGCGAGGGCAGGCAGTACGAAGAAGAAGGCTGCCTGAGCTTTCCCGAGATTCGCGAGAAAGTGGTGCGCGCGGCCAAGGTTCGCATGCGCGCGCAGGACGAGAACGGCAAGTGGTTCGAGATGGATGGCGAAGAACTGCTGTCGCGCGCCTTTCAGCATGAGATCGACCACCTCGACGGCGTGCTGTTCATCTTCCGCATGAGCCCGCTGAAGCGCAACCTGACCCTGCGCAAGATTCGCAAGATGCAGAGCGAAGGCACCTGGTAAGACGGCTGATGACGAATGCGGCGCAGCCCCCTGAAACTCGTTTTCTGCGGAACGCCGCAGTTCGCCGTGCCCACGCTCGAGGCGCTGCTCGCCGCCGGGCACGAAATCGCGCTGGTGGTTTCGCAGCCCGACCGTCCGGTGGGCCGCGAGCAGCAGCTTACCGCGCCGCCGGTGAAGCAGACCGCGCTGGCCGCTGGACTGCCAGTGACGCAGCCGGAAAAAATCCGTAACAACGCGGAGTTTCGCGCGCAGCTTGAGGCGATTGCGCCCGACGCGATTGTCGTGGTCGCGTACGGGCGCATCATTCCGCCGTGGATGCTGGCGCTGCCGCGGCTGGGCTGCATCAATCTGCATGCCTCGCTGCTGCCGAAGTATCGCGGCGCTGCGCCCATCCAGTGGGCGGTGGCCATGGGCGACGCGTTCACCGGCAACACCACCATGCTGCTTGAAGAAGGCCTCGACACGGGGCCGATTCTGCTGCAGCAGACGCGCGAGATTGGGCCGGAGCAAACGGCCGTCGAGCTGTTCGAAGATGCTTGCCCACGCGGGGCGCCGCTGGTGGTGAGACGCTGGCCGGCCTGGCGGACGGAACGCATCGAGCCGCAGCCGCAGAATCACGAGTTCGCCACGTTTGCGCCGCTGCTCGACCGCGAAGACGGGCGCATGGATTTTGCGGCGCGCGCCGCGCATGAGCTCTACAACCGCTGGCGCGGATTTCAGCCGTGGCCGGGCGCCTTCACCGCGCTCGATGGCAAAAAGCTGATCGTGCATCGCATGGGGCTGGCGGCGGAGCCTGCGGCGTACCGGAGACGGCGTCGTCGAGCCGGGACGGATTTGCGTCGACGGACAGCGCCTGTTTGTTGCCTGCGCCGGCAACACCTGGCTGGAACTGCTGGAAGTGCAGCTCGAAGGCAAGAAGCGCATGCCGGCTGCGGAATTCCTGCGCGGCGCAGGCTTCGGCGCCGGGCTGGCTGCGAACGTGCGGCTGGGATGATGGCCGTGGCTCGAGTCTCTCCAGCGCGCGCTGCAGCCTTCGAAATTCTGCTGGCTCTTGAACGTGGTCAAGCGCACTCCGACGATCTGCTGCGCGCCAAAGCGGTGAATGCGCTTGCGGCGGCAGATCGTAATCTGACTACGGCGCTGGTGCTGGGCGTGCTGCGCTGGCAGCTCCGGCTGGACCAGCAGCTTCGTCCGTTGCTGAAGCGGCCGGATGCGAAGCTCGATGCGGAAATTCTGATTGCGCTGCGGCTGGGCGCGTTTCAACTGCTGCATCTCGACCGCATTCCCGCGCACGCAGCCATCGATGAAAGCGTGGAACTGGCCAAGCAGGCCGGGCATCGGTTTGCGTCTGGAATGGTGAATGCGGTATTGCGCAAGGTGGCGAGAAATTCGGCAGCTGAACAGCATACCTCAGGGCCTGAAGGCCCGGGTCATTTGGTGAGTGCAGATGCCGGGGCTGAAGCCCCGGCCTACCCGCCGGCCTCCCCCTCGGCCTGCCCCTCGGCCTGCCCCTCGGCCTCCCCCGCGGCCTACTCCTCGATTTGTCTGAATCAGGAGGATGTTCGAGCTCATCCCGATTGGATGGTCGAGCGATGGGAGCGCATTTATGGTTCCGATGCCACGTGCGCGATCTGCGCGCGTGGACAGCGGCAGCCGCCGCTCGCGCTGCGCATCGAGGACGCACGCGCGGCAACAGAACTCGTCGCAGGGGGAATTCAGCTGGCGCCTGGTGAGCTGTTGACCGCGGCACGCACCGTGGTTGCCGGGGATGTGACGGCGACGGCTGCTTTCGGCGAAGGCCGCGTGCGCATTCAGGACGAAGGCTCACAGTTGGTGGGGGAGATTGCGGCCGCGGTGCTTGCCACCAGTGCCGGCGGAGAACCTCTGCTCACGCGAGATTCGGGGCTTCCCACCCTCGCGCCAGAAGCCAATCGCGAGGATGGGGCACGGGAGCCTGGTGCACCGGGACGCGTTTCCCAGATCCTTGATGCGTGCGCGGCGCCGGGCGGCAAGGCACTTATCCTTGCCGAGCGATTTCCTGAAGCGCGGATTGTTGCCTGCGAAGCAAGCCCCCAGCGGCTGGCGGCGATGCGCGAGCGGCTGAGTGCTTACGCAGGTCGAATCGAGTGCCGGCTTGCCGACGCGGCCGCTCTTGGTGAAGATGCTGCGTTCGATTTGGCGCTGGCCGATGTGCCCTGCAGCGGAACGGGCACGCTGGGCCGGAATCCTGAGATTCGTCATCGGCTGCGCATCGAAGACCTGCCGCGTCAGGCGGAGCGGCAGCGCGCGATTCTGCATGCGGCACTGCGTGCCGTGCGGCCGGGCGGGCGCGTCGTCTACTCTACCTGTTCACTGGAGCCGGAAGAAAACGAGCAGGTGGTTGCGGCGGTACTGGCGGAGAACGCAAATACGCGGCAGATTTCAGTGCTCGCGTGTCTTGAAGAGCTGCGGCGCATCAACATTCTGACCGGCGCCGGTGCGGAGCGGCTTGCTGCGTGCATTACGCCGGAAGGCGTGCTGCGGCTGCTGCCGGGGGCTTTCGGCACGGATGGATTTTTTGTCGCTGTGCTCGAACGGGTCGCTTGAATGGCGCGGATCCCCATTGGGGTTCGTGGTCTCCCACCCTTCGCGCGATGAGACCGCTCGAAGGATGGGGCACCCGCGTTCGTGCGGTACGGGCTGGGTCAGGATGATAAATCGAGCGGACTCTAGCTCAATTCTTCTCCGAGTTTCAGTTCCTCATAATCGCGCTCCAGCATTGCGCACAGTGCCTCAACTACCAGTTCGTGATCGGCGCGCTGGGGAAGGCCGGAGACGGTCACGCTGCCCACAACGCCTGCGTTCTCTACGGCGATGGGAAACGCTCCGCCGTCGGCGGCGTAGTCGGCTACCGGCAGACCGTAGCGATCGAGCAGCGTTGCGCTCTTGGCGCGCATGCTCAGGCCCACGCCATACGAGCTGCGATGGAAGCGGGCCACTACGTTGCTCTTTCTGCGCACCCACTCGGCGTTGTCGGGCGTGGTGCCCTCGAAGGCCGTGTAAAAGAGAGGATGTCCGAAGCGGCGCACGTCAATGACGACGATGAGACCGCGCTGTTCGGCCATGGTGCGCAGACGTGTGCCCAGCTCCCACGCTGCTTGCGCGTCAAAGCGCGGCAGGCGCAGCTCTTTTTCTTGCTGCGCAATGTGCTCGAGATCTTCAGAAATTCCCATCCACGCTCCTTTTGCACGGGTACGAAAGAAAAGCATACCTCAGGGCCTGAAGGCCCGGTTTGATTTGAAGGTCAGGTTGCCGGGGCTGAAGCCCCGGCCTACCAGCCCCGGCCTACCAGCCCCGGCCTGCCAGCTCCGGCCTACCAGCTCCGGCCTACCAGCCCGGCCTACCAGAACGGGGGCTGCCCGGCACCGGCCTAACGCGCTACTGTGAGTTTCACCATCGTGCTTTGATCTACGCGTGAGCCGGGCGCGGGCGACTGCGTCAGCACCGACCCTGGCTTGACGGGCAGCTTGGGTGGGGCATTGCCGCTGCCGATCGGCGCTACGGGCAGGTCGACGTAATTGATTGGGGCTGACTTGATACCGAATCTTTCGAGCGCGGCGACGGCGCTCGTCGCCAGCCAGCCGGTCATGTCGGGCATCACGTAGCCGTTAGGCGTCTGGTCGTCGGGCGAGGCCAGCAGCAGGGTAACGCTGGGCTGGGCGATATCCATTGCATGAGGCGGCGGGTCCTGCGCCAGCACGGTTCCTTCATCTGCGCTCGCAACGGGCAGATGCGCGGGCGTGCCCACATCGAGGCCGGCGCGGCGCAGCTCCAGATCGGCGATGCGCTCGTCCGAGCCCACGGTGTTGGGCACATCCACCTGCTGCGGGCCCAGACTCTCAGCCACGCGGACCTGCCACTCGCGCCGCACGATCGTGCCGGGGGCGGGCGTCTGGGTAAGGATGTGGCCCGCGGCCACGTCACCGGAGTAGTAGCGGTTGTCCACGTCGAGATCGAGGCCGAGGCCCGCCGTCTCGCTGCGCGCCTGCGCGATCGTCATCCCCTTGAGCGCGGGCACCTGCACCTCCGCGCCGTGAATAGCGAAGTGCATGGTGGCAATAGCCGAGAACAGCGCTACGGCGACGAGCAGCACCAGCAGCGAAGCGACGCGAAAGAAATTGACAATCGTGTTTTTCAATTTTTTTCTGGTTTTGGATGAGAGCTGTGGCTCATCGCCGGTTATCCGTCATCGGCTCGGGATGAATGGTCACGCGCTGCACTTCGGGGCACAGCAGCTTGAAGCGGTCCTCGAGCGCGGTGATGATGATGTGCATGCGTTTGCAGGTTCATATCGTCGGGCAGCGTGCAGTGGCAGGTGACGTAAATGTGCTCGGCGCTGCGGCCCACCGTGATCTGATGCACGTCCGCGATCTCCGGGAACTCCGCGGCCGCTTCGCGCAGGCACTGCTCGATTCTGCGGTCGGCCTGGAGAAGCTCTTCCGGCTGCTCGATGGTGGCGGGCTCGCTCTCAATGTGCGTCAGGATGGAATCGATCTCGGGCGCAGCGCGGAGTATCTCGGCCTCCAGCGCAGTAACAAAATCATGCGCAGCCAGCAAGGAGAGATTTTCGTCCAGTTCCACATGCTGCTCGACGCGCAGCCGGCCGTGATGCGACTGCACGCTCAGGTCGTGCACGGTAACGTTGTTGCGCGCGGCCACAGCGCGGACGCGGTCGAATACGCTTTCGGCGTGGGAATCGCGGGGCACGGTGTGGATGACGACATCCGCTTTCGGCAGCGCGCGGTGGACCGCGGCTGTGGCGGCCTCCACCAGGCCGCCGGTGTGTTCAAAGGTTGACCGGCGGGGCAGGGCCAGTGTGAGGTCGGCAAAGTAGTCTGCGCCGGCACGGCGCACGCGCGCCTGCTCCACTGCCAGCACGCCGTCCACGCGCTCCACTTCGCGGATCACGCGGCGGCGCGTTTCGGCGGGGATTTCGTCGGTCAGCGCGCTCACCGCTTCATGGCCGAGACGAAAGGTCATGCGGAAGATCATGAGCGAAACGGCGATGGCGGCGAGCGGATCGGCATAACGCAGCCAGGCGACGCCGAAATGCTCGCCGATCCAGGCGAAACCGAGGCCGACCAGGACAGCGACCGAGGCCCAGATGTCGGATGCGAAATGCGAGGCGTCTGTAGCGAGCGCGGGGCTGCCGGTGCGCTCGGCCACGGCGCGCAACTGGCGCGAGCGCCACCGGTCGACGCAGATTGAAACCAAAAGCACGCCCGCGGGCCATGCGGCGTGACGCAGTTCCACGCCACGGCCGAAGATGCGGCGCAGGGCCTCAAAAATAATCCAGGCGCAGGAGACGCCCATGAGCCCGGCTTCGGCAAAGGCGGACAGGTTTTCGATTTTGCCGTGGCCGTAGGTGTGGTCTTCGTCGGCGGGCTTGTCGCTCACGCGGACCGAGAAAAAAGTGAGCGCGGCACCGGCCAGATCGAGGCCGGAGTGCGCTGCATCGGAGAGCACGCCCAGCGAACCGGAAAGGACGCCGGCAGCCAGCTTGAGCAGCGTCATCACCGCCGCGGCCAGCATGGAGTTGCGCGCGACGCGACGCTTCTCCACGGATGCCTCCGGCGCGAACGATGCCGTTCCACCCGGGGCCGTTCCACCCGGGTTGGGGGGCACGGTTAGAGACGCACTGGAAGGGGCTGCCATTTTGTTCCTAGGGTACTCCTTTCGACGCCGCGAATTTGCCCAGCTAATACCGCGACCGTGAGGTTTGGTGGTTTCCCCGGTCCCAAAATCGGGACCGGGGAAACCCAAGCTCATGGGCGCGATTACGGAATCTCCAAGTCACGGTACTAGTGTGGCCGGACGGCCGTGTACAGCCCGGCAATGCCGAAGGTATAAGGCTGCCAGGCACACTCGGCATAGCCGGCGGAGCGCAGGAGCGCCAGCATCTGCGGGGGCGGAGGAAAGTTGCCGACGGATGTAGGCAAATAATCGTAGGGGCCGTTTTTGCCGCAGATGACGCGGCCGATGGCCGGCAGCACGCGGCGAAAGTAAACCGCGTAGGCCTTGCCGATGAGGCCACCGGGCTCGCTGAACTCCAGAATCCCCAACTGTCCGCCGGGCTTGAGCACGCGATGGAATTCGCGCAGGCCGTCCTCGTAGTTGGCCAGGTTGCGGAAACCGAAGGCGGTCACAACCAGGTCGAGCGAGTTGTCGCGCAGGGGAAGGTGCAGCGCGTCCGCCTCAACGGGTACTGCGTACGGCAGACCCCTGGAGCTGCTTTGGACGGGCGAAAACTTTTGCGCGCCGCGGCGCAGCATCTGGCGGGCGAAGTCGCCGGCCAGGATGGGACGCGAGCGGCGCGGGCGATGCTTGAGCAGGGCCATGGTCATGTCGCCGGTGCCGCAGCAGATGTCGAGAATCGCGGCATCGGGGCGCGCCAGAACCGGGCGGAAACGGCGCGCGGCACGCCACCACCACAGGCGGTCGATGTTGGCCGAGAGCACGTGGTTGAGCAGGTCGTAGCGGGGCGCAATGGAGTCGAACATCTGGCGCACCGCCTGCGCGGCGCTGGCCTCGTCTGTTACCCCTGCCGGTTTGGCGCCTGGGTTGGGCATCTTCTTCTTTCCGAGCGATTAAGGCGCGTTGACGTCGAGCCGTGTCTTCATCGTAAAGGTTTGCGATGGGAGCGATTCTCCCAGGAGCTAAGCAGGCTGCGGAAAACTACTTGCGAGGGGGCACCGGTTGGCCAGTCCCGCGCAGATTAAAGTTCGAAGAACTTGCACCTTTGTTGTGGCAATTTGGCCCCTGATTCATCTCTGTTTGATCTCCATCGCCTATCCCTTGCTCAGGTCTGGAGATTGCCTCCCCAGCGCGCCGGACAGATTTCCATCTCATTCCCCGGAGTGTTCCCCATGTCCGAAGCAGAAGCAGTACTACAAGCCCCACCTTCAAGTGCAGGGCTTCTCGACAAGAAGATGGCAAAATCGCACGCTGCCATTAGCGGCGTGGCGGTAATTATCGCGCTGGTTGTGGGACTGGCGTTCATCGGATACAGCATTCTCCGCGACTTCAGCGGTGTGACGCTGGGCAGCGCGTGGCCCTATGTGCTGCTGGTGTTCGCGTTGTTCATCGCACTGGGTTTCGAGTTTGTGAACGGGTTCCACGACACTGCGAATGCGGTGGCTACGGTGATCTACACGCATTCGATGGAGCCGAATCTTGCGGTGGTTTGGTCGGGGCTGTGGAACCTGGCCGGCGTGCTCGTTTCCAGCGGAACCGTGGCCTTTGCCGTTATCACGCTGTTGCCGGTGGAACTGATTCTTCAGGTCAGTTCGGGGGCCGGGTTCGCGATGGTGTTTGCGCTGTTGCTGGCGGCGATTGTCTGGAATCTGGGCACCTGGTGGTTTGGGCTTCCGGCATCCAGTTCGCACACCATGGTCGGCTCCATTATTGGGGTTGGCGTGGCGAATCAATTAATGAGCGTCCACAGCGGAACCTCGGGTGTGGATTGGGACCAGGCCGCCAAGGTGTTCAAGGTGCTGCTGATCTCGCCGATTGTGGGATTTGGCGGGGCCTTCCTGCTGTTCATGCTCTCCAAATGGTTTCTGCGGTACCCGAAGCTTTACGAGGCACCGAAGGGCAATACACCTCCGCCGTGGCCGATTCGTGGGCTGCTGGTGCTTACCTGCACGGGCGTCAGCTTCTTCCACGGCTCGAACGATGGACAGAAGGGCATGGGCCTGATCATGCTGATTCTCATCGGCACGGTTCCAACCGCGTACGCTCTGAACCATGCCGTGCCGCAAAGAGATGTGCAGGCATTTGTGACTGCGTCTCAACAGGTTCAAAGCATCTTGAATGAGCATGTGAATCAGAACGGGATCGTCGGCGGCGATCCACGCGCCGAGGTGACCAGTTACATCAGCTCCAAGCAGCTGCAGCCCGACACGCTGATGGCGCTGCGCGGAATGGTGGGAGACCTGGGCAATGAAGTCGCGCTGTACAAGGACTTCAAGAGCGTTCCGTCCAAGGATCAGACCAACGTTCGCAACGATATGTATGTGGCCAGCGAAGCTATCCGGCTGATGCTGAAGTCGAAAAATCCGGGCTTCACTCCTCAAGAGACCGCGGTACTGACGAACTACAAGACTCAGGTGGACAAGGCGACCAAGTTTATTCCCACCTGGGTCAAGGTAGCCGTTGCGCTGGCGCTGGGCATGGGCACGATGGTGGGCTGGAAGCGGATCGTGGTTACGGTGGGCGAGAAGATTGGCAAGACGCACCTGACGTACGCGCAGGGCGCCTGCGCGGAACTGGTTGCCATGGGCACCATCTTTGCGGCCGATAATTTCGGATTGCCGGTGTCAACTACGCACGTGCTCAGCTCGGGTGTGGCAGGCACCATGGCTGCCAACCATAGCGGCCTTCAATGGTCGACCCTCCGCAATATTGCGGCGGCCTGGGTGTTTACGCTGCCGGTGGCTGCCGTGCTTTCCGGAAGCCTCTACTTTCTGTTCCGGCAGATCAGCCACTAGTCCTGTGACCGCATGAATTCGTCCCTTTGACTTCCGTGGTCTCCCACCCTTTCGCCAGAAAAAAGGCGAAAGGATGGGGCACGGAATTGGTACAAAATCAAGCGGTCAGAGATCTGGACAATTTTTGGGTTGCTTCCAAGGCGTCCGGCCAGTCCGGACGCCTTTTTTCGCGCCAATTGAGGAGCGTGCGCACTCCGGGACGCGCAAGGCCCTGCGTGCATCCGGTACCATACAGAATGGTGCCCTGATACAGGACGGCGCCCTGATCGCCCCATGAGTCTAAAAGCAAAACTGGAAGCTGTGATTTATGCCGCCGAAGAGCCGGTGACGCTGGCGCAATTGGCGATGCTGTTTTCAAACGAAGCCCTGGAGTGGAAGGCGGAGCAGGAAGCCGCTCGCGCTGCGGACGAGGCACGGACCGCGGACGAATCCGCGGGGGAAAACGCGGAATTGCCGCTCGAAGCGGCTGCGGAGCCGCGGGAGACGGGTGAAGAGGCGCAGAGCGAAGCCGTTGCGGAAGCGCCGGATTCCACTGCGCCCGAGGCGAGCGCGGCTGAGGGAACAGCGGAATCTGCCGACGCGGAGAGCGGGTTGGCGGCTTCAGGCGAGCCGGAGAGCGCCGGGCAGGATAGCGCCGAAGGGGTGGCGGAGACTGGCGCTGAAGTTGCGGAGCCTGATCCTGCGGCCGTTGAGGCCGAGGTACGGCGCGCGGCGCGGCAGCGAGAGCGCGAGGTGCGCGGCATTTTGCGCGAGATTCTGGACGAAATTATTGCTTCCTGCGCTGCCGATGGGCGGGGCGTGGAGATTCGCGAGATTGCCGGCGGCTACCGCATGGCGACCAAGCCGGAGTGCCATGATGCGGTACGGCTCTTTGTGAAGAGCCTGAAACCGGCGCTCAAGCTCTCGCTGCCGGCGCTGGAGACGCTGGCCGTGATCGCGTACAAACAGCCGGTGACAGCGCCGGAGGTGAACGAGATTCGCGGGGTGGATTCATCGGGTGTGTTCGGGTCGCTGCTGGCGCGCAAGCTGATTGCCACGGCGGGCCGGAAGCAGGTGATTGGCCGACCCATTCTCTACAAGACCACCAAGGAGTTCCTGCTGCGCTTCGGACTCAAGGACATTGCCGAGCTGCCTTCGATGGAAGAGTTCGAGAAGATGGCGGCGAGTGAGCTTGAGGAACTGGGCAACACGGAACAGGAAGCAAGCGGGATTTCTGTCGCCGCAGCGGCGGCTGGGGAATTCGACGAGACAGCCAGCGAGGACGAGGCCGGCGCATCCGCTGCAGGCCCCGAGCCAGATTCCGAGCCTGGCGCCCCGCCCGAACCTTCAGCGGAATCACCGGAGACGCAAAGCGAATCCAACCCGTCTGAGGCCGCGCCGCTGAACGCGGAACCGAGCGCGGAGTAAAAAGCGAGGGATCACAATGGCCAAGAAACAAGAAGAATCCGCCGCTAAGCGGAAACCATCTGCCGCGTCCGAATCTACCGCTGCAAAACCGAAGAAAGCGACGGCCAAGAGCGCTGGCGTAAAGACCAAGAGCGCGGCCCATGAGACGACTGCGGCAAAAAAGGCTGCGAGCGCGAAAAAGACCTCAGTGAACGACGAGACCGAAGTGAAGAGTGCGATTGCAGCGAAAGCTTCGGCGACTTCTGCGAAAAAGTCCGTGAAACCGCGGAAGGCGGTTAAGAAGGCCGAAGAACCTGTTGAGATCGCAGCAACACTCACGGGCCCCGTTGAAGATCCCCTTGGCGATACGACGGATGGCGAGGCGCAACGCTTGCTGGTCCACGAGAACGAAGGGGAAGCCGAGCAGGAGTTTCCAGACGCCGAAGCAGAGGGCGAGTCTGGCTCTGATGAAGAGGAACCCGAAGTTGCCCGCGAACCGCGCCCAGAGCCGCATCTTGAGCGGCTGCAAAAAGTGCTTTCGCAGGCGGGCGTTGCCAGCCGACGTCATGCCGAAGAGATGATTGTGGCCGGGCGCGTGATGGTGAACGGGCAGGTAGTGACGCAGCTTGGCGCCAAGGCTGATGCGGCACGCGATCACATTCGCGTGGACGGCAAGCTTCTTCAAGGCGCGGAGCGGCACCGCACTTTCGTGCTGAACAAGCCCAAGGGTTTCGTGACCACGGTGAGCGACCCTGAAGGCCGGCCGACGGTGATGCAGTTTTTCGAGAAGATGAAGGAACGGCTCTATCCAGTGGGGCGGCTCGACTACCAGAGCGAAGGCCTGTTGCTGATGACCAACGACGGCGAGCTGGCCAACGGGCTAACGCGGGCGGCGTCGGGCGTGGAGAAGACCTACCTGGTGAAGGTCGCCGGCCACCCAACCGAAGAGGAACTCGAGCAGTTGCGCGGCGGCGTGAGCATCGATCGCGAGCAGGCGGGGTCAGGCAGAGTGCGAACGGCGCCGGCGAGCGTGCAGCTGGTGCGGACGGGTGACAATCCCTGGTACGAGGTGATTCTCACGGAGGGACGCAATCGTGAGTTGCGCAAGATGTTCCAGGCGGTTGGGCATTTTGTGGAGAAGATCCGGCGCGTGGGCTATGGGCCGCTGGTGCTGGACGTTGAGCCGGGACAGTTCCGGGAATTGAGTGACGAGGAAGTGACTTCGCTGCGGCTGACTGCGGAAGGAAAATTGAAGCCGCGGCGGCCGAAGTCGCTGGCGCTGGTGCCGAAGGAGGCTGGGCGCGGGGCGGCAGGATCGCGGCCGGGCACGAGTTTTGACAAGCGCGGCCCTGGGCGTGGGCCTGCGCCGCGCGGCGAGGCGATGCGCGGTGCGCCGGCCGCGCGACCGTTCCGCGGGCGCGAGGAGCGTGGAAAGCCGGCTGGAGAACGCGGTGGATTCGAGAATCGTGGCTTTGGCGGGAAACGTGAAGGCGGCGAGTTCAAACGGCGCGAAGGTTTCAAGCCGCGCGAAGGTGGACAATTCAAGCGCGAAGGGTTCAAGCCGCGCGAGGGGCAGGGCTTCGGGCGGCCCGCTTTCAAACCGGGCGATCGGCCGGGCGGTGAACGGCCGGAGCGCAGAGGCGAAGGCGGACGAGAGGGATTCGCGAGGCCAAGGGAAGATCGTGGTGGCGTAAGGCCGCAGGGCGAGCGGCCGGGTTTCGACAAGCCTCGTTTTGATAAACCACGATTTGATAAGCCGCGATTTGATAACTCGAGGCCTGAGCGCTCGGCCTCTGCGCCACCACGGTTCGATCGGCCACGGCCGGCACGTCCGGGATTTGAACGACGCGAGGAGCGGCCTGCGAATCGCGGTCCGCGCGAAGGGCAGCGGTCTGGCGGACGCCCTGAGCAAGGAAGGCCATTTGGTGGTGAGAGACCACGCTTCGAAAAGCCGCGGTTTGAGCGTCCGGAGCGCACCGCTCCGCCTGGATTTTCGATCGAGGAAGTGCAGCCGGGCAGAGAGTTCCGGCCGCGTGAGAGTGGACCGAATCCCGGCCGTGCGGACCGTGGGGGCGCAGGTCGTCCAAGTTCAGATCGAAGTGGAGATCGCGGCGAGAGGTCTAATCGTTATCCGGCCTCGCGGTTTGATCGTGACCGCGGCGGAAGCGGGCGCGGCGGAGGCGAGTGGAGGCCGCGCGAAGGCGGCGAGCGACCGGCACGACCCGCGGGCGCGGGCGGCGGCGCGCCACGTGGCGGTGCATCGCGCGGTGGTGCACCGCGCTTTGGTGGGCCCGGACGGACGGGCGGCGGTAATCCGCGGCGTGGACCTGGCGGAGCGCCTGGAGGATCTCGGAAGCCGGGATTTCGCGGAAGGCCTGGCGGCGGACCGCCGCGGCGCGATCGCGGATAAGTTGGAGGGTTGAAGGGCCGTGAGCGAATCTCCGCTGGTGCTGGTTATCTCCGATGTCGACTATCCGCAGCTTGGGCTGCTCAAGAAGATTCCGCACGTGGTTGTGTCGAATGCCGATGCGCTGCAAGGTGTGTCGGGCAATCCGGCGGTGATCCTGAATTGGTCAGGGAAGCGCGAGCTGCTGCGTGCGGCGCTGCTGGCCAATCCGCAGGCGCGCTGGGTGCATTCGCGGTCGGCTGGACTGGACTCGATTCTCTTCCCGGAACTGGTCGAGAGCCCGATTCCGCTGACGAATGGAACGGGCGTATTCAGCCAGTCGCTGGGCGAGTTTGCGCTGGCCATGGTTCTCTATTTCGCAAAGGACTTCCCGCGCATGCTGCGTAATAAGGCTGCACGTCGCTGGGAGCAGTTCGACGTGGACGAGATTGCCGGACAGACGGCCGGCATAGTGGGCTATGGCGATATTGGGCGGGCGGTTGCGCAGCGCTTGCACGCAATGGGCATGAAGGTGCTGGCACTGAAGCGGCATGCCCCTGCGGGGGGCGATCCTCTCGTTGACCATTTCTACACTCCGGCGGAACTGCACGCGATGCTGGGGCAGTGCGATTACGTGGTGGCTTCAGCTCCGTTGACGGCGGAGACCCGACACATGATCTCCGACGCCGCTTTTGCGGCCATGAAGCCTGCGGCTGTGGTGATCAATGTCGGTCGCGGACCGGTTATCGACCAGGCGGCGCTGCTGCGGGCGCTCGAGCAGGGGAAGATTCGCGGCGCGGGGTTGGATGTTTTTGAGCACGAGCCGATTCCGGCCGATGATCCGATCTGGAAGTTTGAGAACGTATTTATTTCGCCGCACTGCGCGGACAATACGCATGGCTGGCTGGAGCGGGCGATGTTGTTTTTTCTGAAGCAGTACGACCGGTTCCGCAAGGGCGAGCCGCTGGAAAATGTGGTGGATAAGCGGCTGGGATATTGATTTGAATGTGCGGGTCAGAGACCCGCACTACAGCCGGTCTTCCGCCCCAACGACGAAGACCTGTCGTTGGGGACCCCGTGGAGACCGGCGTTACTTATAGCGCGGAGGCGCATCTCAAGGATTATGAGCACTGAAAAGGCTACGTTTGGAGCGGGATGTTTCTGGGGCGTGGAAGCGGCGTTTGCGGCCATTCCGGGTGTGACGGCGACGGCTGTGGGTTACGAAGGCGGATCGATGGATCGGCCTACGTACAAAGACGTTTGCACAGATCAGACTGGACACGCTGAAGTGGTGGAACTGGACTTCGACCCGGAAAAGGTCAGCTATGAGAAACTGCTGGACGCGTTCTTCGGGCTGCACGATCCGACGACGCTCAACCGCCAGGGTCCGGATTGGGGCGCGCAATACCGGTCGGCGATCTTCTTCCACTCGCCTGAGCAGGAAGCGGCGGCCAAGGCCAAGATTGAGCAGCTTACGGCTGACGGCCACTTCAAGCCGAAGCGGATTGTGACCAAGGTTGAGCCGGCACAGACTTTCTGGCGCGCTGAGGAGTACCACCAGAAGTATCTGGAGAAGCGCGGACAGGCTAGCTGCCACATATAGAAGCAGGGAACGAGGGAACAAGGGACCGAGAAGGCGCATGCGGTTCCTCGGCTTGTCTCCCTCATGGCGATAGTGTGTGAGCAGCTAGTTCGCTTCGCTGCGCAAAATGGCAAGTTCGCGGCGGCAGTGGCGCGCTAGCTGGAGACAGTGGGTTCGGCTTCCGCAGCGAGTGCGGGGGGGCCGGGCTCATCGAGCCAGAGCCAGGTGATCCACCAGACGAGGGCGCAGATGTAGACCACGTTGTTGGCGTGGTAGAGGCGGTCGCGCAGGGTCATGAAGTGCTCGTATTCGGCGCGGCTGTGGATGGTGGTGTGGGTGGCGATGAGCTGCCAGATGAGGCGGACGGCAAGCTGGGCGAGGCCGGCCGTGGAGAGGCCGATGGCGATCATTTGGGCATGGCTGCGCCAGCCGCCGCGAAAGCGCCGGCCGAGAAGGACGATGGCTACGGCGACCTCAATGTCGAGGAGGGCGTAGAGCACGGAGCCCTTGTCGGCGAACATCTGGACGCCGCGCATAACGACTAACAGGGAGCGGCCGGTGAAGGTGCTCCAAGTCGGCCAGGGTCCCCAGAAGATGACCACCGCAGCGGCGACGACGAGCACGATGGCGGAGCCGATTGCCCATGCGCGCTTGGAGGCTCCCGCGAAGGCGCGGCGGGCCAGCTCGATCGGGACCCACAAGCTGATCACGGTGGCTAGAGCGGAGAGGGACAGGAAGACTATGCTGCCGGTGATGGGCGCGAGGCGGTTGAAGAGCAGTTTGCCGACCAGCAGCATCAGCGCCATGATGACGATGTAGGCGGTGAAGAAGGGGAAGCGGCGCGCGCGGTCGCGGCCGAGCAGGACCACCAGCAATACCAGCTCGGCGGCAAAGCTTAGCGTCCAGAGGATCTGGGCAGCTGAAAAATCAAAATGGAAGTGCATCCTTAGCCTTTTCGCGCTGGGGTCCGTCCGAATGGCGGCCGACCAGCCATTTCCCAGTGTAACTGCCGAGAGCAGCTACGTCTTCGCTGGTGGACCAAGATTCCGCTCGTTTTGGGTGGCTTGATGTAGGGGCTGAATCCTGCACTCCTTCGCGTACCGAGTTGGCTTCGGCGTCTGGCTTTTGTGGTCTCCCACCCTTCGAGCAAAATGCGCTCGAAGGATGGGGCACGGGACTGCATCTGACACCTGAAACCTACCTTTGACAAGGCATAATCGAGACATGCTGGTGCTGGCTTCTGCTTCACCGCGCCGTCGCGAACTGCTGACGCAGGCGGGGTACACATTTCGGGTTCATGCGGCGCAGGTGAACGAGGATCCGCTGCCGGGCGAGGAGCCGATCGCATATGTGACGCGGCTGGCGCGCGAGAAGGCGGAGGCGGTGTTTCGGGAACTGAGTGCGGATGGGCACGGCGAGCCGCTTCTGGTTTTGGGCGCGGATACTACGGTCACTGTCGACGGGGAGATTCTGGGCAAGCCGGAGAATGCTGCCGAGGCGGCGCGGATGCTGCGGCTGCTCTCCGGGCGCAGCCATCGGGTGATGACGGGCGTGGCGCTGGTGTCGGCCGCAGCGACGGAGGTTGCGGCGGAGGTGACGGCGGTGCGGTTTCTCACGCTGTCGGACGAGGAGATTGCCGCGTATGTGGCCACCGGCGAGCCGATGGACAAGGCCGGCGCGTATGCGATCCAGGGGCGCGCCGCGCGGTGGATTCCCCGCATCGAGGGCTGCTACTTCAACGTGATGGGATTGCCGCTGGCCCTGGTTGCGGAGCTGGTGGAGGGGCGCTCCGGGGCGGAGACTCAGTCCGGCAGGGGCTGAAGCCCACGTCTTTTTTTTGCGGATTCTGCTTGCCGGGACTAAAGTCACCGGCCTACCAGTCCCGGCCTACCAGTACCGTGTCCATGTAGTTTCGTGCTTTCCCAGGTCTCAAAATCGAGACCTGGGGCACCCGGGCTTGGTACGCCAATTTCGGGCGCAGAAAAAGCGGGTGATTTCCGGTCAGTCCGCGCTACACTGCTTCCGTCCTCCAAATTCAAGGAAAGATTTCATGAAAACCACAGTTGTTGTGCGCGCGGCTACCCTGCTGGTGGCCGGGGCGTTTCCTCTGCTTGCCCTGGCCCAGTTTCAACAGCCCACCCCTGACGAATTGAAGATGACATCGGACCCCAAGGCTCCGGGAGCGGCGGCGGTGTACCTGAACATCGAAGAGGTTGCCGATGACGGGCTGCATTACCGGAGCTACTACGCGCGCATCAAGGTGCTGACCGAGAAAGGCAAAGAGCTGGCTACGGTGAGTGTGCCGTACGTGGCCGGATACAACAAGGTGACGGACATCAAGGCGCGGACCATTCACCCGGATGGGACGGTGATTCCGCTGGAGGGCAAGCCTGAGGACCTGCTGACGGCCAAGGCCGGCGATATGCAGTTCGGGCGCAAGGTGTTCACGCTGCCCAGCGTGGAGGTGGGCAGCATTCTGGAGTACAAATACCAGCTGCGCTACCCGGACGAAAATGTTTCGTCGCCGCGCTGGGAGATTCAGCAGCCATACTTCGTTCACAAGGCGCACTACTTGTTTATTCCCTTCAAGGGATTTCTGAAAGGCAGCGCTGGGGTCACCAGCCGCTACATCACCGACGAGCGCACCGGTCGGGTACTCGACACGCTGATCTGGTGGCCCCGCCTGCCAGCGGGCACTGCGCCACTGATCAACGACGCGATGGGCCGCTTCATTCTGGACGTGAACGATGTTCCGGCGGCTCCGGACGAAGAGTACATGCCGCCGATCGAAAGCGTTCTGTACAAGGTGGTGTTCTATTACAAGGGTTCGTATACGGCGGAGCAGTTCTGGGAGGACGAGGCCAAGCGCTGGTCGAAAGATGTGGATCATTTTGCCGATCCATCGACGGCGATCCATGCGGCTGTGGATGGAATCGTAGCTCCGACGGATAGCGAGCTGGACAAGGCAAAGAAGCTGTATACGGCGGTGCAGGCGCTGGACAACACCGACTACTCGCGGGAAAAGAGCGAGTCGGAGATGAAGCAGTTGAAGATGAAGGCGGCCAAGCGGGCCGAGGATACCTGGGCGCAGAAGAGCGGCAACAGCGAGGACATCGCGCTGCTTTACCTGGCCATGCTGCGTGCGGCCGGGCTGAAGGCGTGGGCGTTGCGGGTGAAGAACCGCGATAACGGGCCTTTCGATCCGACTTACATGTACGCTGACCAGTTTGACGACACGCTGGTGATCCTGGATAGCGGAGGTAAGGAGATCGCGCTCGATCCGGGCGAGAAGATGTGCCCCTTCGCCTTTGTGAGCTGGCGGCACTCGGAAGTGGGAGGGATGCGGCAGAGCGCGAGCGGTGCGGCATTCACCATGACGCCGGCGCAGGTCTACAGCGATAATTCGACGGTGCGTTCGGGAGATATCACGCTGGAGGAACACGGCGCGATCAGCGGACGATTCAACATTGTGATGAACGGCCAGGCAGCGCTCCACTGGCGGCAGATGGCGCTGCGCAATGATATGGCCGAGGTGAAGAAGCAGTTTGACCACGAACTGGAGGGGATGGTCCCGGAGGGCGTGGAGGCGCACGTCGATCACTTCCTGGCCATGGATCAGCCGGATTCGAACCTGCTGGCGATTGTGAATGTGAAGGGCACGATGGGGGCGGCGACGGCCAAGCGCATTCTGTTGCCCGGCTTTTTCTTTGAGAGCCGCGGCCGTGTGCCCTTCGTGAACGAAGAAAAGCGGGTAACGCCGGTGGATATGCGTTACGGCGACCGGGTGACGGACCAGGTGACCTACGATCTGCCGGCCGGCATGACAGTGGAAGGCGCGCCGGCAAACGGAAAGGTGAGCTGGCAGGGCCACGCGGTATACGTGACGGCAACCCAGACGACGCCCGGCCGGGTTATTGTGGCGCGCACAGTGGCGCGGGGCTTCAGCGAGGCCAAGCCGGAGGAGTACCAGGATCTGCGCGGGTTCTACCAGAAGGTCGCGGCCGGGGATCAGCAGGAGATTGTGTTGCGGGCAGCGGAGGCGGTGAAGCGGAATTGAATGGGATGCTGCGCCCGGCACCAACAAATGCAGCGAGTCGGCTTGGCTGCGCGAAGGAGCGAGCCAGCAAGTCAGCGATGGAATTGGCGAGTGAGGCAGATGGGATGGAGGGGGATCAAGAGTGTTCAGACCTGCGATGAAAGGAAACGAATGAGGCACAGCCCGTTCGCCTTGCGCTTTTTCTTGCCGGACGCTGTCGTTGCGGTCGGAATCATCCTGTTGACCGGGGCGGCGACGTCCGCGGCGGCGAGCTTGTTCGGCAGCAAAGACGCACCGCTGCCGCAGTGGGGGCAGGACGCGGCCAGGACGCCGACGCCGGCCTATGCGGGCGAGTCGGCTTCGGTGGTGTTGTACGACGAATATGTGGAGACGATTGATGAACAGGGCCGGGCCACGGAGCGCGAGCGCGAGGCGGTGCGCATTCTGAAGCCGCAGGGGCGCGAGCATGCGGGGTGCGTCGTTGCCTACGACACGGACCAGAAGATCAACTATTTCCGCGAGTGGACGCTGACGGCGGATGGCAAGATTTTTGAGGCCAGGGATACGGACTTTGTGGATGTGGGAGATGATACGGGAGTGCCGGTGATGCTGTTCGCGGGGAAGAACCGCGTGGTGCGGCCACCGGCTGCCGATGTGGGCGCGACCGTGATCTGCGAGTCGGAAGAGTTGATGGCGCCTTACACGCAGGAGAAGCCCTGGTTTGTCCAGAGCAGCGTTCCGGTGGTGTTTGAGGCGCTGGAGCTCGACCTGCCGCAAGGGCGCGCGCACGCCGAGGACTGGCACAACCAGGAGCCGGTAAAGGGCGTGGAAGTTGCTCCCAACCATTGGCGCTGGGAGGTGAAGGACGAGCATGCGCTGGATGTGCGCGATGTTCCGTCGCGGCCTTCCCGAGAGGCGCTGCGGGCGCGCATGACGGTGGAGTGGGGGGACGCCGCCGTGGCCGGCATCGACAACCAGTGGCACGCGCTCGGCCAGTGGTTCACGAGGCTCGAAGCGGGGCGGCCCGATGCCACGCCCGAGATTGCGGCCGAGGCGCAGAAGCTGATTGCCGGGACGACAGATTTCTACGGCAAGCTGGCTGCCATCACCTCGTACATCCAGAAGAATGTGCGCTATTTTATTGTGGTGCGCGGCATCGGCGGGCTGCAGGCGCACTCTGCGAGCGATATCTTCCACAACCGCTTCGGCGACTGCAAGGACAAGAGCACGCTGCTGATTGCGATGTTGCAGACGGCGGGGATTCAGGCGTTTTATATGCCGGTGGACGACCAACGGGGGGTCGTTGATCCGAAAGACCCGTCTCTGGTGGGCGACCACATGATTACGGCGATCGAGGTTCCGGCGGGGGTGAACGATGCGCGGCTGCAGGCGGTGGTGACGGCAGGCGATGGCAAGCGCTACCTCATCTTCGATCCTACGAATGAGCGGACGCCGGTGGGGAATCTGCCCTCGTACGAGCAGGGCAGCTATGGGCTGCTGGCGGCCGGGGCGGCGAGCCAGGTGATGGCGCTGCCGGTGCTCGATCCGGCGGCCAACGGAACAACGCAGACGGGGAAATTCACGCTGTTGGCCGACGGCACGCTGAGCGGGTCGGTCGATGCCGCGCACATCGGGCCGGAGGGCGCCGACTACCGGCTACTTCTGAAGTACACGGATGAGAAGGAGCGGCACGATGCCTGGGAGACGCGCGTGGCGCGCGATCTTCCCGGGGGGACGCTGGAGAGCTTCGCGTTTGTGCAGCCCGAGGCGCTGGACAAGCCGGTGGAGTTTCATTACAAGGTAACGGCGCCCGGATACGCGCATACAGCGGGAACGCTTTTGCTGGTGCGTCCGCGCGTGGTGGGCACGGACCGGCGGCCCTGCGACGACAAGCCGCGCACGCTGCCCATCGACCTGGAGGCCACCGGGCGCTGGCAGGACAGCTTCGACATTGCGCTGCCAGCGGGATACGCGGTGGATGAGCTTCCCGATCCGGTGGATGTGGAGACGGATTTTGCGAGCTACCATTCGAAAGCGACGACGGCGGGCAATGTGCTGCACTACGAGCGCGAATATGTGGTGCGCAAGGTGGAGATCCCGGCTTCGGAGGGGGAGCGTTCCGCAAGCTCGAAGGGGAGATCACCGAGGATGAGCAGGCGGCGGCGGTGCTGAAAAGGCAGTAGACAGCTGTCAGCTCTCAGCTTTCAGCTGTCAGCTTCGGGCGTGCTGGTGCGAACGTCAGAGGCAAAGGCAGGCAGTTCTTTGCGCATTTCCTGCCGTTTGCTCAAGCGCGATAAGACTGAAAGCTGACAGCTGAGAGCTGTAAGCTGCTTTACGGGGGGCAGGCTTGGCGGTTCTGGCGGTGCAGCAGATCCGGCGGATGCGGGGCGGCGCGCAGGGACAGCTGATGCTGGGCGCCGACGGCAACGTGTACGTGGTCAAGTTCCAGAACAACCCGCAGCACACGCGGGTGCTGGCCAACGAGATGGTGGCCTCGCGGCTGGCGCGGGCCGTGGGGCTGACGGTGCCGGAGACGGAGGTTGTGGAAGTCTCGCCGTGGCTGATTGAGAACACGCCGGAGCTGTTGATGGACCTGGGCAGAACGCGCGAACGCTGCAAGCCGGGGCTGCAGTTCGGATCGAGATTTGTGGGCGGGCTGATGCCGGGACAGGTGGTGGACTACCTGGCCGAAGAGCAGCTGGCCGAGGTGAAAAATCTCGAGGAGTTCGCCGGGATGCTGGCGATTGACAAGTGGACGGGCAATGCCAACGGGCGGCAGGCGGTCTTCACGCGGCGGCAGCGGGAGCGGCGCTACAAGGCGGTCTTCATTGACTTCGGCTATTGCTTTCACGCCGGGGAATGGCGCTTTGAGGATGCGCCGCTGCGCGGGGTGTACTACCGGAATGATGTGTACCGGGAGATAAGGGGTTGGAGCAATTTGGAGCCGTGGCTGACGCGGATTGAGCATTTGTCTGAAGACACCGTGTGGGCGGCGGCGGCCGACGTGCCTCCGGAGTGGTACGGCGGGGATATGGCGGAGATGGAAGCGCTGATTGAAAAGCTGCTGGCGCGGCGCGGCCGGGTGCGGGAGGCGATCGAGGCATTCCGGAACTCGGATCGGAAGCCATTTCCGAAATGGGGAGAGGTGGGGGGGGAAATCGAGGGAGTGGGGTGGAAAGACGGGGTTTGGGGGGATAGGATGAGGGTGAATTGAAAGGGCAGCTGTTAGCTTTTAGCCATTAGCCTTTAGCATTTGCCGTGCGATTACGAAAGCAGTGGCTCGCGGAGTTTCGGATGGACCTGCCACTGCCAGGGCAAGGAGCACGCCTGAGGCTAGAAGCTAAAGGCTAATAGCTAATAGCTTGCTTTTAGGAACACAATGATCAGCGCCAATAACAGACGCGAGTGCGAGTTCCAGCTGCTCCGGTATGTGCCGGACGCGGTGCGGAATGAGTTTGTGCACATCGGGGTGATGCTGCGCGAGCAGGGCAGCGCCAGGGCCGAGGTGCGGTTTACGCACGACTGGCGGCGGGTGCGGTGCCTCGATCCGGATGCGGATACGGCGCTGCTGGAGGCGATGGAGAGCGAGCTGCGGCGGCGGTTTTCCGTGGAGCCCGAAGGCAGGCTGAAAACGATACTGGAAGAGTCGCTTTCGTTGAATGTGCAGATGACGGAGGCCAAGGCGTACCTGGCCGAGAGCCTGCCTGCCGGCGTGGAAGAACTCATGCGCCTTTATGTCGACCCGCCGCCGCGGGAGCGCGTGCCACGGCTGGCCGGACGGGCGGCGATCCAGGCGCGGATGCGGGCGGAGTTCGAGCATGCCGGGGTGTGGGACCTGCTGCGCAAAAGGATTGTGGCGGCGGACTATACACGGGCGGGTGACCCGCTGCGGATCGATATGGGGTATCGGCCCAATGGCGTGATCCGCATGTTTCATGCTGTGAGCCTGGAGCCGGGCGTAGAGATGGCCAAGGTGCTGGCCTTTTCGGCGGGTGCGCTGCGCGCGGGTGTGGCGCGGGTGGAGAAGGCGGAGTTGGAATTGACGGCCATCATTGAACCGGCGGCCAAGCTGGGCGCGACCGATGAGGAGCCGGAACGGCTGGCCATGTATCGCTTTGGGGTGGAAACGATGGAGGAGCACCGGATTCGCGTGCTGACGGTGGCGGATATGGGTAGGGTGGCGGAGACGGCGCGGCGGGAGCTGGTTGCGGAACGGTGAGGCCGCGGCCCGTGATTCGTGGTTCGTGACTCGTGATCGGGGGCCGATGCTGGACGCGCTGAACCCGAAGTCAAGAGGCGGTGATTGCCACGGGGCCAGGCTTGGTGCCGCTATCTCATTGTGAAGAAAATACTTGAGAGCCAGAAAATATTTTTGTGAAGAGTTGCCGGTAATTTTGGTACTTCGGCGTAACATCAACTCTGTTGAAGGATGAAGGGCGGCGTGAGGCCGCTGATACGGTTCGGAGAACGGCCGACCGGTGGTCACTAAGAACTGATCACCGATCACCGTAAACTTGGAACTGAAAACTGAGAACTCGAAAAGGCGCAGCCCCCGGGCTGCGCCTTTTGCTTTGAAGGAAGGTTCGCTTGAGCGTAGGAGAACAGTTACGAGAGATTTGGCGGCAGGCGACTCGCAGCGGGGGCGAACACACGAGCCATGAGCCAGGAGCCAGGATGCACGGGCACCGCGGCGCCGCTGCCGGTGCTGCGAGCCTCGAGGCCGCAGCGGAGGCGGAGCGGAAGACGCTGGCGCTGCCCGCGATTCTGAGCCCGGTGCAGTTTCCGGGGCATCATTTGCCCAAGCCCACCCCCTTGAATCTGCGCAGATTCGCGGAGACGCCGGTGGTGCGGCGGGCCATCAACGTGATCAAGGATCGCATTGCGGCCATGGACTGGCAGGTGCGGGTGCGGCGCGGCTTTCACCTTGCCGACGTCGCGTACGGCGCAAAAAAGCTCAGAGCTTTGCGCAGGGTTCTCGAAGAGCCCAATGAGGTGGATGGATTTCGCACGTTGATGGAGCAGGCGATTGAAGATGCGCTGACCGGCGGCTTCGGAGCCATCGAGATGGAGCCGACCGGCGATGCGGAACGGCCGGCGATGCTGTGGGCGGTGGATGGGGCATCGATCCGGATCAACGCCAAGTGGGATGGGCAGGCGGATGCTGCGCGGTATGCGCAGGTGATGCCCGGGCAGCTGGAATCGAACGGGATCGATCTCTGCGACAACCAGCTGATGTATATCCGGATGAACCCGCGCAGCTTTACGCCCTTCGGGCTGGGGCCGCTGGAAGTTGCGTTCGAGACGGTCAACCAATTCCTAAGTGCCCATCGGTTTGCGGGCAAGTTGGCGGCGAACGCGGTGGCGCAGTACGCGCTGTGGCTGAACGAGGCCACGCCGTCGCAGCACGACCGGCTGATCCGCTGGTGGCAGGACGAGATCGAGGGCACGGGGCGGGTGCCGCTGCTTTCGACTGCGCAGAAGCCCGAGGTATTGCGCTTCGCGCAGGGGACGGATGCGGATCTGCGGCTGGCCTGGCAGGAGTTCCTGATTCGGATGGTTGCGAACGCGTTTGGGCTGCCGCCGCTGATGCTGGGCCTGGAGGCGGACGTGAATCAATCGACCGCTTCGGAGATGGCGGATGAGGCGTTTCGCGGAGCGATTTCGCCGCTGGCCATGTTGGTTGCCGGGCACATCACACGGGACCTGTTCGGGAAATGCATCGGCTGGCGGGAGTTTGAGTTTGTGTTCAACGAACTGAGCGCGCGCGACGAGCAGACCGAGTTGCAGGTGCAGGTGCAGTTGCTGCAGGCCGGCGTGCTGACGGTCAATGAGGTGCGGGCGATGCGGGGTCTGGGACCGATGGAGCAGGGAACGAGGGAGCAAGGGAATTAGAGGGCAGGGAACGAGGGAACGAGGGACAAGGGACAAGGGACCGAGGGACCAAGGGACCAAGAGAACTTCTTTCGCCCGCTGTGCGGGCTAGTACAGGCAACTGCGCTCCGGACCCCAGGCTCACGCCTGGGGCTACCATCTTTGGCCCGCTACGCGGGCTGGAGTGGCGGAATCCCGTGTGCCCACAGTTTGCTTGTTCCCTTGTTCTCTTGGTCCCTTGGTCCCTTCGCGTAGCGCAGCGGAGCGAATGAGATGCGACTGGAAGCGATGGCGGTAACGATTCCTCATGTGGATGGACACCCGAACCGGGTTCCGTTCGAGGGTGTGCTGACGGTGGTGAACACGGCCAGCGACAAGGCGCCGGCGGGAGCGCGGGGGCATCGGGTGATGCTGACGCGGGAGGCGGCGGAGCGGGCGCTGCCTTCGCTGCTGGGGATGGCTGTGGACTATCGGCCCGGCTGGGACGGACACGATGCGCGGCGCAAGATAGGCCTGCTGACCGAGGCCAATCTGGTCGGGCAGCGGCTGGTGGTGCGTGGGTATCTGTATGCGCGCGATTTTTCCGACGTGGCCAAAGAAATCCAGGCGCAGTCGGCGGACGCGATGGGCATGAGCTATGAGCTTGCCGATGCGCGTGTGGAGGATATGCGCGCGGAGGTGTGGAAGCTGACCCGCGTGACGTTCACCGGCGCGGCTATTCTGCTGCGCGAGAAGGCGGCGTACCGGGCCACAAGTTTTCACATGGGAAAGGCGGCGGCGTAGGGAGTGCCGGCGAATCGGTTGGGATACAAAGACGGCGAGTTAGCAAGTTGGCCAGACAGGCTCGGCGATGCGGAGCCTGTTTTGTTAGCGAGTTAGCGGTTTGTGCTGAGCTCTGATCCCTGCACTCAGATCTCTGTTCTCTGACACCTGACGAAAGGAAGAGGCATATGGAAGAAAAGGAAATCGTGGAGCGGCTGGAAGCCGCGACCATTTTGCTTGAGAAGACGCTGGGGTGGCTCGAGGAGCGGCAGGGCGCGCTCTCCGGCGAGGTGGAACGCATTTCGGCCACCGTGGAGCAGGCGCGGCGGGAGACGGAGTTGGAGGAGAAGCTGGCTGCGGCGGAGCGCGAACTGAGCGAGCTGAAAGCGGCGGCGCAGAGTGCAGTCGCGCCGGTGCGGCGCACGGTTCCGGCGGGCACGGCGGAGATGCTGGCCAAACACGGGATCGCCGATGGGCCGGTGGACGTGCGCACGCTGGACGCGGCGCTCTCGGGGCTGAGCCTGGAGCAGCGCATCGCGGTCAAGACGCAACTGCTGCGCGCGGGAACGGTGTCATAGAAGCAGTTCACAGTTCGCAGTTCACAGTTCTCAGTTGGGCGAGTGTACCTGCGTGCTGTTTGGCTTCTCGTGCGGCAAACCAGCCGATGTTTGCTGTGAACTACGAACTTCGAACTGTGAACTGTGAGCTGTCAGCTCACCAACGGCCCCATGGAGGGGGCGGAAAGAGCCTATGAACGCAACCTTTGCAGACATCCATGCAGCAGCGGATTACATTGGGCCGGGCGCGATCGAAGTGCCTCTGTATCAAACGGAGATCTTCGATATCTGCCGGCGGTCGAGTCCTTTCGGACAGCGCATCAAGCAGGTACCGGCTACCGGCCATCCTTCGCGATTCTTTGAGGAGACGGCGATTCCGAATCCGGGCACGGCTGGTTTTGTGAACCCGCGCAGCATTTCGCCGACGGTGGTTTCGCCGACGCGCATCGAGATGAGCGTGCCGTTGAAGGCCATTGTGGCGCAGATCAACTACAACCTCTTCGACATGGAACTGGGCGACCAGCAGAAGCAGTTTGCGTATCTGCAGGCCAAGGACCTGGTGGACACCGTCAGCGGCGTGATGGTGGCGCACGACGTGGCCCTGTGGAACGGCAACGACACCAGCCTGAGCGCACCGACGACCACGCAGTACATGGGCGTAACGGCGCAGATCGCGGCCGGCGGTAACTCGGTGACCGTGACCAGTTCGATGAAGATCGTGGACACGATCAAGACTACGGTGGCGCAGATGGTGGCTTTGACGGGCTACTACGTGCGGCCCTCGGCCATCTATGCCAACCCGGTGCTGCTCGACCTGATCGACCAGGAGATGAAGAGCGAGTACAACGTGGTGCTGAATACCGACCAGATCACGGCCGGGTTCCGGGTGAAGATGCTGTCGACGCAGGCCGGCGACCTGCCCCTGATTCCCGACTGGAGCCTGCCTTACACGGGCACACCGGGAACCGGCAACGCCGTGCTTCCGGCATACATCGTGACCGAGAACCTGATCGAGTACCACTGGCTTGGCGATCCGGCTCCGCGCATCTTCCAGCTTGGCCTGCCGAACTCGCTCAGCTATCAGTACGTGGCGGTGAAGTTTGGCGCGCCGGTGGTGAAGGGCGCGAACTTTGCGCATTACCAGGTGCTGGTGGACCGGTAGAGAGAGGCAGGGAAAAGGGGAACGTGGGAACAAGGGACCGAGAAAGCAGATGAGACGACCGGCTGCCGGTAGTGGCACGCTCGTTCTTGTTTTCTTGTTCCCTTGGCGCCTTGGTCCCCTGTTCCCTTTCACGCGACACCTGACCGCTGAGGAGATATACATGCCTTACCTTGAGCCAACGGATTACCCCAACTACGGATTGCCGGCGGGGACTACGGCGGACTGGATCACGGCGGCGACGGCGCTGATCAACACTTTTTGCCGGCGGCCCAGCCTGAACGTTGTGCAGTATACGGAGCGGCTGCGGGTGGTTTCCGGGGCGCGAACCGTGATGCTGACTTATCTGCCGCTGGCTCCACTGGCGCCGGCCACATCGCCGTTGGTCGGCATCGAGGGGCGCTATGCGAATCCCCGGCGCGGTGAGGTTCTGCAGGAGCCGCTGGCGGAGATCGTGGGACTGTTTGGATTGCCGGGACAATGGGCGGAGATCGACCCCAGCCTGGTGGATGTGGACCCTGCGAATGGCGAGCTTACGCTGCCGTGGAACGTCTTTGGCCTGCCTTACAACGAGGTGCGGCTGCGGTATACGGCGGGGCTGGCGACAATTGGCGACGATATCAAATCGGCGTGTGCGCAGATTGTGCGCAATGCCCAGGCCACACCGGCGCTGAATGCGAGTCGCACGAAGATGGACACGATGTGGATTCAGTATTTCTCAAGTTCGCTGCTGGACGAGACAGTGCAGGCATGGCTGGCGCCGTACGTTGCGAACAGGCTGGGGTGATGAAGGCAGGGAACCAGGGAACGACGGAACGAGAACTGAGCAACGAACCACCGTTCACCGACCACCGAGCACCGATTACCGAAATTGGGAGTAATTATGAGTGACACCGCGCCACGCAATCCGACTGCTGCTGCGCAAATGCTGACCGACGCGTTGCTGCGCAGCGTGGGGGGAACAATGGCCCAGCTGCGTGTGACCACCGGAAGAAGCGATCCTGCCATGTCGGAGGTGGGACTGCTGGCCAGTACATTTGGCGAAGTCATTCTGAGCCCGGTGGCAATGCGCAAGCTGCGGCCGACATGGCAGGAGGGCGGGCAGTCGAAATGGGAGCTGCTGGTTTCGGCCACCAGTGTTGCCACGCAGGTGAGCGCGCTCAACCTAGCCACAGCGCAGGCCCTCTTCGCGATGACTTTGGCGGTGACCGTGGGAGGGCAGGATTACCTGATTGAGTCGATTGCTTCGAACGAGATGTTTGGGCAGGTGTACCTGTACCGGCTGCTGTTGCGGCAGGCGGATGGGCAAGGGGTATGAAGATCACGAATCGTGAGCCACGCTCGGAGAGGGTATGCAAAACGCGAAGGATAGTTTTTACATGGCGCTGCGGACGCGGCTGGTCGCTGTCAATCCGGGACGGACTTGCTTGATTCGCGGTGCGGTGCGGCCGGGAATTTTGGTGGAGGAAGCCGAGGCGCCGTTCAGCCAGTTGCCTACTGACGTGTTTGTGCTGCGCTGGACGGCGATGGGTACGGATATGAATCTTCCGTCGACCATGGCGGCTGCGCAGTGCGAAATTTTGTACGCGACCTGCGGCACGCAGAGCTTTGGCGGGTTGGATCGCGGCCGAGCGCTCAGCGAGATGGACGAGGAAGTGCTCAAGATTGTGCAGCCGTTTCATACTCCCAAGATGAACTACGAGGCGACGCCGCCAGCGGCCATGCTCACGCAGGTGTTCTGGGATGAGCCGGCCTTGGCGCCGATTGTGACGCTGCGCGATAAGCTGAGCCGCGCGGCGACGGTGATGGTCTACAGCTATGAGGAGCAGGGCGAATAAAAAAGCAGTTCTCAGTTCACGGTTCGCAGTTGTCAGTTTTGTGGTGCGGGCGCGGACGGCTGAGGGTTGCGTGTGGCTTCGCCAATGGCTCTGCACATGGCCCGCGGCTGACAACTGATAGCTGAGAACTACGAACTGTGAACTGAGGAGTTTTCATGGCATCGACGTGTTTTTCGGCTCCCGCGCCGGTGGCGCGCAGGGTGCGGGTTTACTTTGCGCCGGTTAACCGGCCGGCGCAAACTCCCGTGCTCTTCGATCCCGCGGAGCAGGGGCGGTTCAATCTGGATGCGCCGCCGGCGCCGTGGATGAGCCTGGGCTGGATCCAGAATTTTGTGCGCAGACCGGCGAGCAAGTCTGCGCCGCTGCTTACGGGCATTCCCGCGGCCCCGCTGGAACAGGTGCGGCAAACGCTGGAGGCGCAGGTGAGTTTGGAATTTTTGAGCTGGACCAAGTTGACGATGGCCCTGGCGACCGGATCGCAGCACATGAATCTGCTTGCGCCGGCCAGTGGCGCGGCTCCGGCCGCCGATGGAGCGGAGCCATCGGCGGCCGTGATGCCGCTGACAGGCTCGACGGCTACATCGATTCTTCTGGCGTCGACGGATGCAGCGAAGTTTCAGTCCGGGTCGATGATCGCGGTGGATGTGGACTACACGGGGCAGACGGGGTTTGTGGGCTCGCCGGTGTCTGGCGCATACGTGCGCCAGGCGCTTTCCGATGTTGAATACGTTCGCCGTGTGAGCTTCAATGTGGCGCTGGTGTCGCAAGTGAGTTCGACCGGCCTGACGCTGGCCGAGCCGCTGCCTGGAGGCGCTCCGGCAGCGGGTGCAAAGGTGCAGGCGGTAACAGGATTTTTGGACCGCGAGGGCGGCAGCTTCTACCAGGAGTGGTCAGCCTTGTTTGTGATGGAAGGCAGTCAGGGCGAGCGCGTGTTCTTTTATTATCCGCGGCTGCAGTCTATGAGCGGCGCGGAAGAGACAGTGTCGGCGCTGGATGCGAAGAACAAGAACGGACAGTCGCGCGTGGCGCTGAAGGCGCGGTTTACGGCGCTCCCGGTGACGGATCCGCTTGATGGCGAGCGCGTGGTTTGTTATCGGAGTTTTCTGCCGGCGGCGAATGCATTGATTTAGGAAGGCTCTGATCAAGTAGCTCGCATTCCCTCAGGGGCTAAAGCCCCGGTTCATTTTGCAGAGAAAACGTACGGGCTGAAGCCCGTACCCTTCAAGACTTCAACCCGCACAGAGTTTCGTTACCGGGTTAGCGAGTCAGCAAGTTAGCGGGTTAGCAAGTTGGCGAGACAGCAAGTTAGCGAGCGAAGATGAAGATTGCGATCCAAGGACAGGATTATTCGGCGGCGCTCGATGCATCGCGGCCGCTTACGGTAGAGCGTAAGCTCAATGCGCCGTCGGTGTGCCAACTGTGGTTGAGTTTGCCAAGCAACGGCTCACTGGCTGCGCCCGCGCGTTATCAGCCGCTGGCTGTGACGGGCGACGATGGCACTCCCTACTTCACCGGTTACATTGCGGTGAGCCCGCTGCCAGAATACGCCGGGATGGGCCTCGAGGGTCCGCGATATCGGACCGCAATTCAGGCAGTGAGTGATGAGTTGCTGCTCGACCAGTTGATGATGCCGCCCAGCGTAGGGACAAGTAATCTGTCCGCAAGTGAGTTGCTGGAGTTGCTGGTGATGCAGGCCGGCTCTGAAGCGCTTTCGACAACAGGGCTTTCCCTGGCGGCGGTGGTAAGCAACTATTCTCCGCTGCCAGGCGCGAACTGGAGCACGCAGGCCGGTGAGGCTGCCGGCATGACGCGCTCGGCCTATCGCGCGCTCAATGGCGCTCTTACGCTGTCTACGATTCCTGTCACCGTTCACCCGCTGAACGAAACCGACGGCAGCCTTGAGCTGGGCGGTCTTGCATTCACGGGTAGCGTAAAGCGCGCATTAGCCAACGATGTAACGGTCTGCGGCGAGAGCGAGCCGGTGACGTATGTGGCCGAGTATTTTCTTGGCGACGGCGTGACAACAGATTTTGACCTGGCCGAGGATCCGTACTTTCCTGCCACTTTGAAGACGACGCTCATCCACGAACTCTTCAACGAAGCCGCGATCGATGCCTGCCTATGGGGCGCAATGGGCGGCGCCGGCTGCCTGACGCTGGGACCGAATGGCCTGGCGATGAATGGCGGCAACGGCATCGACGGCGAGACGCTGCTGTCGTGGCTCGAGCCCATTGAGATGGGCGGAACGCTGCTGCTGGAAGCGGTGGGCGTAACGCTGGCGGCGGGAAGCACCGGGATATTGGCGGGATTCTTTATGTCGCCGGAGACGGCGGCAAATTGCACTGCGGGATTCCAGGCAACGGCGCAGGCAGGAACGGGAGCGGTGACGCTGCAACCGATGGTGGAGGGCGCATGCGTGGGGACCACATTTACAGTGAACCCCGCGAACCAGTACACCTTGCGTGTGCGTGTGCATTGCTCAGAGTGCGAGCGGTCGCGTTCCATCTACTATTCGTTTGGCGACAGCGGGCTGATTTCTGCGGGCGGGGAAAGCGTTCTCGCGCCGGCGCGGATTCAGATGGAGATTCAGCAGTTCGTGAACGGGGTGGGCGCGACACCGGTCACGCTCTACGACGGAGGGGTCGCATCGCTGCCCGGTAGTTGCATGGCGGTTCCGGCCAGCAGTTTGAATTTGATCGGCTCCATGCGCGCGTTCAATTTGACCAACCTGGGATCGGGGTGGGTGGTGAGCACGCCAGCTAGCGGCGGCCCGTACACGCGACGCGTGGGAACAACGGCCGAGTCGGCTGAGTGCCATGTGAAGCGTACGGGCAGGCTGGTGTTTTATACGGGTTCAACGCCGGCGGCGGGCGAGCAGGTTGCGGTGAACTATCGCACGATTGGACGCGCGGTGGGGCGCGCGGTGAACACGGCCAGCCAAGCTGCACTGGCCGCGGCCGGATCACCCACCGTGGCGGTGTGGATCGGAACGGTGAGCAGCCCTCCTGCGTGCAGCTCGGCAGATTGCCGGTATGCGGCGCAGGTGATGGAACAGGCCGCGGCCAGCGTGAGCGCGTTGTGGGCCGGCACCTACAAGGGCACGCGCGCCAGCTTTGCCGCGGATGTTTGGCCGGGCGACGGGCTGTTGCTCAATGCGCCCTCGACGAATCTCGACGCGCAGGTGGTGGTGCGCACGGTGAAGGTGAGTTACACGGCGAGCCGCCCTGACCTGGTGGAGTACGAGATTGCGTTTGCAAATGATTGGGCCGACGATCTGGCCATCAAAACCAGCACGGCGGTGCCTGCGAATACGTGGCTGCCAGCGCCGATTTCTCCCACTGTGCTTGCGAATCTGGATGGGCTCACAGTGACTACGCTCAACGGCAGCACGGTGACGATCAATACGGGCGTGGCGCCGCCGGCGGGGGGAGGGTTCGAGATCCGGCTGCGCGATTTTTGCTTTATGGCCGGCGAGGATCCGACGCTGGTGGCGCGCAGTTCAGCGCAGACGATTACGTTTTCGCGGGGGTCGGCGGCGGATCGGTTTTACATCCGCATGTACGACGGATCTACGCCACCCAACTATTCGGAGTTTTCTACGGCGCTGTTTATTAATTTGCCGGTGAGCGCGTAAAGCAACGAGTCGGCAAGCCAGCAAGTCAGCCTGGGTTGATTGCTGACTCGCTAGCTTGCTGACCCGCTGACTTGCTATACGACGGAGTACGGATGCGCATGATGAATGAATTCGAGGCGCAGGTGCTGAGCGATCTGTGCGTGCTGAAGTCGCAGATGGCGGGGTTGATGGGCGATGGCAGCGGCGGGCGGCTGGCCGAACTGGAGCGGCGCATGGAACGGCACGAGCAGAACTGGCAGCGGGCCAAGGGATTTCTCGCGGCTATGAGCGTGCTGCTGGCCGTCATTGAGGTTGCAGTGGCGGCGTGGCAGCGGCACTGATGAAACAGGGGGCAGAGATCATTAGTCAGCGTATAAATAAAAGACTGTAGATATGGATATCCCATCCTAACCGCAAAAAGCGCGGTTAGGATGGGGCACCCCCCATCTTGCCCGCACCCGGAATTCTCCCCTTCCCTACGTTACGTCTGGGTTTCTGCAGCGGCGCTCCGGTGTGACTGGCCTATACTGGCGCGTATGCGGCGGATTGGATTTCTGGCGGCTTTCCTGCTTTTCATCCTTACTACAGCTCATGCGCAGTGGACCCTTGAGGATTCGCACACCACGGCTGACCTGCGCGGGATCGATAACGTGGGCGGCGGCGTGGCCTGGGCTTCGGGTACCAATGGCACCGTGCTGCGCACCGAGGACGGCGGCTACCTGTGGCAATCATGCAGCATGCCGCCCGGAGCGGAGCATCTCGACTTCCGCGGAGTTCAGGGGTTCGATGCGGAAACGGCGATTGTGATGTCGTCGGGCAAAGGCGATCTGTCGCGGCTGTATAAGACTACGGATGGATGCGCGACCTGGAAGCTCGTATTTACGAATCCCGATGCGGATGGTTTTTGGGATGCGATCGTCATGACGGACCCGCGGACGGGAACGTTGATCGGCGATCCTGTGCGCCGGGGAGGCAGTCCCGAACGAAGCGGGAGCGCGTATGTCTTCCCAACCTACCGCACCGTCGATGGCGGCCAGACGTGGAGCCGGGATGATGGGGACATGCTTTCGGCAAGCGTTGGCAAGAACGGTCAACCCGTGGAATCGATCTTCGCGGCCAGCAATTCGTCCCTGCTGGTGGAGCATTACACGATGCTCTTCCTGACCGGGGGGACAACCAACGGCCTCCACTATCTTCAGTACGACTTCGGCAGTGCACCTGCTTCCTGCAAAGCTCCGTGCAGGATCATGAGCGAGACCGGCTCGGCGCTCGCCTTAGGCGAAACCGCCGGCGGGTTTTCTCTCGCAGCCAATTACCATCTCAAGCCTGGAGAGAGAGCAACCAGCTCACGCATTGTGGTCGCTGTTGGCGGGGACTTTACCAAGCCAGACAGCAGCTCGGGGACAGCGGCCGTATGTCGTCCCCAGGTTGCAGGCGGCCTGACCCAGTTCACTTGTGAACCGGCTCAGACACCGCCTCACGGTTACCGCTCCTCCGTCGCTTACGACGCGGCTATCAAGACCTGGATCACTGTTGGGCCGACCGGTACAGATATCTCCACCGACGATGGGCGGAATTGGCGGGCGGTGCGTCCGGATGCGGCGCTTCATGAGGCTGCCGATGCGGATCGGAATTGGAATGCGCTCTCGCTGCCGTTTGTGGTGGGACCGCATGGACGGATTGGGAAGCTGGATCCGGCGGTTCTGGCGAAGGGCGGTAAGTGAATGTTTGTGGTCTCCCATCCTTTCCGCAAACTACGCGGAAAGGATGGGGCACGGCGACGTAATGGCTGGGATTGTTTGAGATAAGATCCGGTTGGTCAGGGTTCGTGCTCTCCCGGGTCTCAGAATCGAAACCCGGGGCACCCCCAATTCGGGTTGGTGTGCATTCCCCGACCGGCTACCTCCTCCGTTTTTCTCATCTATGAACACTGATCTCTTCTAAAACAGTTCCGGGATGCTGTGGAAGGCGATTCTTGTGGGCGCGGCTTTGTAGGCGGCCAGCATCGTGGCCGGCGCCAGCGTGCTCATGCCGTATTTGTTGTTGATCTGGTCCATCGCCGCTAGCAGGCGGGCGCGACGCTGCTCGCCGTCGAGCGCGTCAAAGAGATTGAGGGAGTGCAGGCGGTCGGGGACGAGATTGTTGAGGTGCACGCCGATGAAGTAGGGGTGGTCGTAATCCCGGCCGGTCGGGCGGGATTCCCAGAGGCGGCGCAGGGCGGCAATGAGCGTCGCGTTGTCCTGGCACTCGGAGAGACGCAGCTCGGCGTGCCAGCCGTTGGTGGGTACGCCGTACGTGGAGACGGGAGTCTTCTGGCCGCGCGGCGCGGCAAAGCCGATGGCTAGTCCGATCTGGCTGGCCCATAATTTGTGCGAGCGCAGACGCATGGCGGCTTTGTGGAGCAGCTTGTGCGCGACGGCGTAGGCTTTCTCCGCGTTGCGCATCTCTGGAGCAAGGACGTGCTGATGGCTGAGGGATTTCAGTTCCTCCTGCTCGGCCATTTCGAAGTCTTCGCCGCGCAACCAGTGCCACAGGCGCTCACCCCACACGGAGCCCCAGAGCTGCGCCGGCCTGCGTGCAGTCGAGGGCCATTAAATCTTCCATGGTGCGGATGCCTTTTTCGTTCAGGCGCTTTTCCGTTTTGGCGCCGACGCCGGGCAGGTCGCGGAGGGTGAGCGTGCGCAGGGCCTCGGGCAGGATGTCGAGCGGCAGGGCCACCAGGCCGTCGGGCTTTTCCATGTCGCTGGCTACTTTGGCCAGGTAGCGGCTGGTGGCCAGGCCAACCGAACTGCGCAGGCATTCGCCGACTTGTTCCCGAATTGCTTTTTTTTACTTGGATGCCCGAGATCCAAAGCAGCACGAAGTGCCCGCTCGCGGCCCATGAGGCGGCAGGCCATCTCGTCGATGGAGCAGACGGCAGTGACGGGGACGCAGCTTTCGACGGCTTCGACTACCTTGTGGTGGAACTCGGTGTAGAGGTCGTGGCGGCCCTCGACCAAGACGATCTCCGGGCAGATTTTTTTGGCATCGGCGACGATGGTTCCGGTGCGCACGCCGAAGGCTTTGGCCTCGTAACTGGCGGCGATGCAGCAGGTGGTGTCGACCATGGCGGGAACCACGCCGACAGGGCGGCCGCGCAGCTCCGGGCGCACCTGCTGCTCCACCGACGCGAAGTAGGAGTTGAGGTCGACGAAGAGCCAGTTGACGGAGGGGCCGGCGATGTTTTCCTGGGGCGAAGGCGGGTCGGACAGCTCCTCAAGGTCGTTCGGAGCGGGGCCGGGTCGTGAGTCGGGGATGGGGATGGCGCCCATTCGGTACTATTTTCGCCTTTTATTCCCTTGATTACAAGGGAATTTCGAATAAAAAGGCCAGTCGTTAAACTCCGAGCCCTTGGCGTGCGTCCAACAAGCACACGGCTCCAGGTGAGACAATGGGTCCCGGTAGCGGCCCCCACGAAGGAGTCGCGATCCTGTCTTATGATGCATTGGCTTTCATTAAACGGCGGGCTTTTGGCGGTGCTGGTTACCGTGGGCGTAGCGGTGTTGCTGGTCTGCTGCCTCGAGTGCTCCAACTGCTCAAAGCGTGAGAAGGACGATCTGTTCCACCGGCACGAATTGTAATCGCGCCGTACGCGCACCTGCGCGCTCCTCGCGTGAAGCCTGCCACTCATGCGCTGGAATATTGGGCGAGGAAAGATATTGGGCGAGGAAAGATCCCGCAGGGGCTAAAGCCCCACATCATTTAGCAACTCTTTGCAGCCCGGACTGAAGTCCGGGCCTACCAGTCCGGGCCTACCAGTCCGGGCTGTCAGTCGTGCTCTGTTACAACGCCCTGCCACAAAGAGTCTTTGCGCAGCCTGTGGAACCCCCACAACTACGACCCCTATCAGGCCTGCCTTCTCGCAACGTCCTATTATGCAGGTGGCATCAGGTACTTTTCGAACTGCTCCAGGATGCGGTTGTAGAGCATGGTGCGCACGTCGGGGCCGGCGATGGAGTGAGTTTTGCGTGGATAGATCTGCAGGTCGTAGGGGATTTGCGCATCAATCAACTGCTGGATAAATTGCACGGTGTTTTCGATGTGCACATTATCGTCGCCAGTGCCGTGGTTAATGAGCAGATGGCCCTTGAGATTGGCCGCGGAGTTAACCACTGAGTCGTCGTGATAGGCCTTCGCGTCCTGTGAGGGCAGGCCCAGGTAGCGCTCGGTGTAGATGGAATCGTAGTCGCGCCAGTTGGTGACCGGAGCGACGGCAACGCCGGCCCGGAAGCGGTCGGAGTGCGTCATGGAGTAAAGCGTGAAGGTGCCGCCCCAGCTCCATCCCCACCAGCCCAGGCGCTTGGGATCGAGTTGCGGAAACTGCGCGAGCACGGAGTCGACGACGGTTAACTGATCTTCGAGCTGGATGGGGCCAAAGTCGTGATAGGCGAACTGCGCGAAGGCGCGCCCGCGCGAGCCCGTGCCGCGATTGTCGGCGTGAAGCACGGCAAAACCGTGTTCAGCGAGAACCTCGTCGAAGAGGAGGCCATCGCCCCAGCGATTCGCCACCTCCTGCGGGCCGGGACCACCGTAAGGGTTCACGATGAGCGGCACGCTGTGTTCGCCGGAGCTGTCAGGCAGAAGCAGTGTGGCGTAGAGGGTGGTGCCGTCGTGGGCCTTCACCTCAAGCTGCTGCGGCGCCCGCAGATGGTACGCGGCAAGCGCGTGCGTCTGCCAGAAGAGATTGCAATGGCCAGGTTCGGCGCAGAGGCTGAGCGAAGGCGGATCCATGCGCGTGGACCGCTTATCTGTGTACGCCGTTCCTGCGGGCGCAAAGTCGCCGTCGTGGAATCCGGCGCCGGTGCTGATCTGCTTGCTTTGCCCGTCAAAGTTCACCTGCCACAGGTGCTGTTCCAGCAGATTGCCCTGGTTTGAGGCGTAATCGATGAGCTTGGTTTTGGTATCGACGCGGTAGATGTCGCTTACTTCAAAATCGCCGTTGGTAAGCTGCCGCACCAGCTTGGCGGGGGCGTTGCCGGGATGCGCCGTGTCGTAGCTGTAGAGATAAATCTGATTGTGGCCGCTGGTCCAGTTGGTGAGGACGATGTAGCCACCATCCACGGTGACGTCGTAGTTGTCGTCGACGAATTTGTCGTCGCTGATCTCCAGCATTGACGTTGAGTTGCCAGTGTAGATATCGACGAAGTAAAGGGAGCGGTGTTTATGGTCGCGGGTGAGAACCTCGACCCACAGTGTTTTTTCGTCGACCCAGCCGAAGCGGGGGATGTAATCGTCGCCGGGGCGGACGGGTAGCTTCATCCAGCCGGTTTTGCCGCCGTGTGCGCCCACCACACCGATGCGTACATCTGGATTGGCGTCACCGGGTTGCGGATAGCGCTGCATCTCCACGCTGGCGTGCGTGGGAATCCAATCAACCAGGGGGTACTGCGGCACGTTGGTCTCGTTCATCTGCAGATAGGCGATGGCCTTGGAGTCGGGCGACCAGAAGTAGTTGCTGCGCGTCTCGAGCTCTTCCTCGTAGACCCAATCGACACCGCCGTTGAGCACGTCCTCACCGCTGGAAGGGTTGGGCGCGGGAGCAACCATCTGGGTCTGCGCGTTGTCGTGGAGGCTGATGACGGCGAGGCCGTTCTTGCGCAGGAATGAAATGGAGTGGCCGTCGGGCGAGAACTTGGGGTCGTCGCCGGACTCGGCGTCGGAGTCGCCGACCTGCAAGCCGGTACCGGTCTTGAGGTCGTAGTACCAGAGGCGGCCGCTGGAGTCGAAGAGCAGATGCTGGGAATCCGGCGCCCACAGGTAGCTGGCCATGTTGTAGCGCTTGCGATGATCGCGGTCCTGCTCGGTGCCGTCGGTCTGGTCGAGCGAAGACATTTTGTCGCGGCTGACCAGGATGTGCGGCTTGGCGGTGGCAGGATCGATGTCGATGAGTTCGCCGCTGTCGATATAAGTCAGGTGCTTGCCGTCGGGCGACCAGGTGAGCTCTTCGGGCGGATGGCCGACGATGGGCCCGTGCAGATAGATTGCCTCCACTGTGAGCGGCTTGGCCGGCGGCTGCGCAGTTGCAGAGTGGGAAACGAGTGAAAAGGCAACGAGGGCCGGGACGAGAATCGCGGCTGAGGTCTTCAAAAGGATTTCCTCCAGGAGGTGGGGCCGTGGCCTGCGAGCTTGGCCGTGCGGGAAAAACTAGGCGTTAAGCAAGAAGTGTAAATCACGCTGTTGGGCGGCGCTGATTCGGATGTGCAGCGTTTTGCGCGGAGCGCGCTGAGATTGGCAGCAGCGGGGCCGAGCGTGTAGGCTGCGCACTATGCACTGGATGAGCATGGAGGAACGGCACAGACTGGGGCGCGCACAGCGCAAGCTGGCGGGGCGGCATGCGCACGACAATTTGCAGCCGAAGCAGCGCAGGGCAGCGGCGCTGGAAATCCTTCAACACTCGATGCGGGGACGCGTGCCTGCACTGATCCGGCTGAAGTACGAACTGATGGCTCAGTCGCCGTTTGGGTATTTTCGCGGCGCGGTGCCGGTCATGGCGGCCGACCTGGCGGCGCTGCCGCGAACGGACATTGTGACGCAGATTTGCGGCGACGCACATGTGCGCAACCTGGGCGCCTACGCCGCGCCCGACGGACGGTTGCTGTTCGACATCAACGATTTCGACGAGACCATCGCCGCGCCCTTCGAGTGGGACTTGAAGCGCATGGCGGCTTCGCTGGTGCTGGCCGGTCGCGCCGCAGGGCACAAGCAAAATTCGGCGTGCGATGCTGTCGAGGCGTGCGTGGCGCGCTATGCCAGCCTGATGCGTGAGTTCTCGGAGATGCCGCACATCGAGGTGGCGCGTTTCCAGGTGCATCGCATGGACCTGGCCAAGCCGGTCCATGAGGCGCTGCTGAAGGCTGAACGGGCTACGCCGCTGCATACGCTGGAGCAACTCACAGTGGCGGAGAAGAAAAATGGGCCTCGGCGCTTCAAGGAAGCCAAGCCGATGCTCACGCGGGTGACGGGTGCAAAGGCCGTGGCGGTGATGCGGTCGGTCAACAGTTACAGCAAGATGCTGGAACCGCAGCGACAGCATCTGTTGTCGCTCTACCGGCCGATGGACGTGGCCTTCAAAGTGGTGGGCACGGGGTCAGTGGGGTTGCGCGATTATTGCGTGTACTTTGAGGGCAACGGTCCCGACGACCCGCTGTTCCTGCAGATCAAGGAAGAGGTAGGGTCTTCGTATGCGCCGTATGTGAAGGGTGCGCGGAAGCCAATGCACAATGGCCAGCGCGTGGCCCAGGGGCAGCGGGACATGCAGATGCAGTCGGATCCGTTTCTGGGCTGGACGCAATTCAGTGGGCGACAGTATCTGGTGCGGCAGCTCAACGACCACAAGGGCTCGATTGCGATTGAAGACTTGGCCGGGGAAAATTTGCGGGCCTACGCCGAGGTGTGCGGCGAACTGCTGGCGCGGGGCCACGCGCGGTCGGGCGATGCGCTTGTGATTGCTGCGTACTTGGGAAATGGCGACAATTTTGCGGAGGCGCTGGGGAAGTTTGGGGCGCGGTACGCCGACCAGACCGAAAAGGATTGGGAAGAGTTGAAGCGGGCGGGGAAGTAGCGCCGACCCGCGCCGCATACGAATTTACCATGGATCAGGGTGCCCAGGGTCTCGCTTCTGCGACCCGGGAGCGCACGAATCTGTTTTATGACGCAACCGGTCACCTCATCCCACCCCGCGACCCTCACGCGCGACCACGCGCGTTCGCTCGCGCTCGAAGCCGGTTTCAGCGATGCGGGTGTCGTCGCCCTGCCCCACGCGGCAGATGCACGCGATGCGCAACGATTCGAGGAGTGGGTGCGGGCAGGGCGCGCGGGAACCATGCGCTACCTGGAGCGCGCTGCGGAGAGTGGCGAGCTGGCGCGAGCGCGCGTGGGCGTGCCGTTTCCGTGGGCGCGCTCGGCGGTGGTTTGCTTTGCGCGGTACGACAGTGCGCAGCCACGGTCCATCGCGCCGGCCGTTGCGGGTGCGGGATGGATTGCCCGTTATGCGTGGTCGAGCCGCAAAGACGAGCGCGGGGTGCGGCGGCCGAGCGATTATCACAAGGTTCTGCTCAAGCGGTTGAAGGCGCTCGAGGCGCGGCTGCACACGGAGTTTGGGGACTTTGAATCGCGCGCGTATGTGGATACCGGGCCGGTGGTGGAGCGGGCGCTGGCTACGGCTGCCGGACTTGGATGGACGGCGAAGAACACCTGCCTCATTCACCCGGAGCTGGGGTCGTTCGGATTTCTGGCCGTTCTGCTTACCGCTCTGCCGGTTCACAACGAAACAACCCCCAAGGTCGCCGTTGACCGCTGTGGCTCCTGCCGGCGTTGTATCGATGCCTGTCCGACAGATGCGCTGATCGCGCCTTACCAGATGGATGCCACGCGCTGCATCTCGTATTTGACCATCGAGCACAAAGGCCCGATTGCGGAAGGGCTGATGGAGGGGATGGGGCGGCAGGTCTTCGGGTGCGATATCTGCCAGGATGTGTGCCCGTGGAACGATCGAGCGCTGCGCAGGGCGCCGATTGCGATTGATACGGAAATGGAGCCGCGCGAAGAGTTGGTGAATCCAGCGCTGGAGGCGCTGGCCGCGATGAGCGAGGCGGAGTTCGAGGCACGGTTCAATGGCTCGCCGGTGCGGCGCGCGGGCTTTAACGGGCTGCGGCGCAATATTGCCATCGCCATGGGCAACAGCGGGTTAGCGCAATTTGCCGCACGGCTTGACGAGTGGGTCGGTGACGCTGACGAGGGCTTGCGCGCAGCGGCGCGGTGGGCGCAGCGCCGCCTGCCAGAGCGCAAAATTCCCTGAAGGAATATCCTGAAAGAAAGCATTCCTGGAAGCAAATATCAGAAAATCACGTTTTCATGCTTCGCGAAAGGAGAAGCCTTGGTGGAGTTGTCGGAATCCGTAGCGGCAGAGACGCAGGCACCGGCGAGCGCGGCGGCGCCCGTGCCCGCTACGCATTCGAAGTGGTACCTGTGGCGCGTGGAAGGCAAGCGCGCGATCGATTATCTGCTGGACAGCGAGGTGCACACCTTCGCCTTCAGCGTGGCCGCCAACGCCATCCTGTCCTTCATTCCGTTTTGCGTGTTGCTCTACACGCTGGCGCTCAGGGTTTTTGATAACCAGGCCATGGCAAAAGTCATCGATCAGATGGTGGCCTACTACTTGCCCGCCGTCACCAAGGATCCGGGATGGGTGGCGAGGAACATTGAAGCGGCGGCCTTCCAGTCATCGAGAGGAGGGGTGCAGATCTTTTCGCTGGTCATGATCCTGATTGCCTGCACAGGAATTTTTCTGCCCCTCGAAGTGGCGCTGAACCAGGCATGGGGCGTGACGAGAAGCCGCAACTACCTGATGAACCAGGCTGTCGCTTTCGGGCTCGCGATCCTGATGGTGATGCTCGGGGTGGGCAGTATCTTCCTGAACCTGGGCGCGCAAGAATTTCTCGCCGACGTGTTCTTCCATCACACCGATAATTTCGTCTTTAATAGCTTGAGTTTTCTGTGGCTGGCGCTTTCGACGGGCGTAGCTTCCATCCTGTTTTTCTTTTCGATTTACTGGATTCTGCCCAACCGTCGTGTGCCCTGGCGGCCGGTGATGCGGACCGCGGTCATCACGGGCGTCATCTGGCTGCTGGCCCGGCTCGTCTTCGTCGCCGTGCTGCCGCACCTGGAACTCGGCAAGCTGTATGGGCCGTTTTACGTCACGGTGGGGCTGCTGTTCTGGGCCTATGTCTCGGGGCTGATTTTGTTTGCCGGAGCGCAGTTCAGCGTGCGGCGGTTGGGGAACCAGAACGGCCGGTGATAGCACGCGGCTAGCCTTTGTGGTCTCCCACCCTTGCGACAGAAAAAAGTCGCATGGATGGGGCACGGTAGATTTGAGGCTTGCCAACACTGCATCGTGCGCCGTCCTTTCTCCTTAGCGAGCGCCCAGAACTCCATGGCCTAAGGGGCGCTAAGGTTAGCGCTTCTTCGCCTTCTTCGCTACGATTTGGCCTTGCCCATCCCTTTTCTGCTCGATGCGGCCCTGCCCGCGGCGGCCCATGCCGACTACGATGAGGCCGAAGATCAGCAGCGCAACCCCCGACCACAGATTGGCGTCGATGCCGAAGCTCCGGGTGTAGAGCTCGGGACGGGTGCGCGTGGCCAGGCCGAAGGACAGCAGCACGGCTCCGAGGATCGAGAACATCATGCCCATGGGCAGGCGCAGATCGAGATTCATGGCGGAAACTCCTCAGGAAAAGATTAGGCTGACGGCGATGGCGGCAAGCAGAACAATGCCGGCGAGCCGGAGCGCAGCGCTGGACTTGGGGGTTGGAGTAAGCGAGTAGACGAGGCCGGTCAACTCCGCCCCAGGCCGCGCGGTGGTGAACATGCTGACGGCGATGGTGACGATGAGATTGGCCAGGATGGCGCAGAGCGCGGTGCCAGCGTTCTGTCCGAGGATGCTGGGAGGGTGATGGAGCACCGTGATCCAGCCGCCCGCAATCCCGCGCACTTCTCCTGCCGGCAGGGTGATTCCGTAATGGGCAAGCGCGGCAGCAAAGCCGACGACCAGGCCCGCGAATGCGCCGTGGCCCGTGGTGCGCTTCCAGAACATGCCGAGCAGAAACGTGACCAGCATGGGAGCGTAGAAGAGCGCAAACGAGATCGCGATCAGATCGAGCAGACCGGGCACGTTGGGCGCGCGCAGGCCCAGGCAGGCCAGTGCTGCTGACACGACGACCGCTGCAAATGTGGTCCAGCGGGCGACGGCGACGGAATGCTTTTCAGGGTCAGCTTTGTGCACGTACGGCTCGTAGAGGTCGCAGCAAAAAATGGTGCCAATGGCCGAAATACGCGCGGCCACGCCGCCGGTGAGGCAGGCGAGCAGCGCAGTAATGGCGAGGCCGATGAGGCCGGTGGGCAGGTTGTAAGGCAGCAAATTGGGCGTGGCCATCGCGTAATTGAGCAGAATATGGCCTTGCGCATCGCGCAGAATTTTTCCGGCCACTGGATCGGTGATGGAGTCGGTACGGGCCGGGATCAGGCCCTGGCCCTGCTCGGCGGCTTCGGGGACGACGTTGATCTCGTGATAGATGGCTCCGCCCTCGTTGCGGACCACCATGGTGGTGTGCGGCGTGGGCAGGCCGATGGCAATCACGCCGGGAAGGATCAGCAAAAAGGGTAGAAGAACCTTTGCCGCGGCGGCGAGGAGCGGAGCGCGGCGGGCGGCGCCGGCGTTTTCGGCGGCCATGGCGGTCTGCAGCAGACTGAAGTCCGTGCACCAGTAGCCGGCGGTGAGCACGATGCCGAGAGCGGTAGCGAGTACGACGGCTGTGCCGCCGGTGAGTGGAGCGCTTCCTGTCGCGTGGGTGGCGGCGGCAGCAAAGCTCGATTTCATACCGCTCCAGCCGCCCATCTGTTTCAGGCCGAGCAGGACTATGGGCAGAAAGCCGGCGATGAGCACGAAAAACTGCATTACCTGCGCGTACATGGTTGCGCCCAGACCGCCAAGGACCACGTAGAGGAGCACCAGCGCGGCGGGCAGCGCGACGGAAAAGATGAGCACGCCCTGGCTGCCGACGGTTTGTGCGTGAAAGAGAACGTTGAAGAGACCCAGCGCGGCAAAGATACGCGCCATGACATACAGCGCTAGGGCGGCACTGAGGATCTCGATGGCGAGAAACAGAATCGCATTGAGCGTGCGGGTTTTGTTGTCGAAGCGCAGGCCAAGATAGCCGGGGATGGAGCGCGCTCCTTTAGCGCACGCCGCGGAGTAGACCGGCATCATGAACAATCCCGCAAAGATCAGGGGCACGATGGAGCCGAGGCCGAAGAAGCCGGCGCTGGCCAGTCCGTAGCGCGCGCCGGCAGCGCCCATCCCCAGGACCTCCAGCGAGCCCAGGCTGGCGGAGACGAAGGCGAAGCCGCAGAGCCAGGCGGGCAGAGAGCGGCCGGCGAGGAGGAAATCATCCTTGTTCGTGATGAACTGCCGCAGGCTTAGGCCGATACTGATCACGAAGAAGAAGTAGATCAGTACGATCATCCAATCGACAGCGGATAGGTTGGGCACGGGACTCCTTACGGATTGCAAGTTCCACATTCAACTGTAAGGAGTGATGCCGAGGGGAGTCCAGAAGCGGGGCCCGAATCAGGCTGGATAAAAAACCTGTGGGGACCAGGAGGTCCCCACTACAGCCGGTCAAAGACCGGCGCTACATTCATGGTCCCAGTTACGCGGCTTTGCGCGTTGGCTTGTAGCCGGAGAGGCCGTAGTAGGTCACGAAGAGGTAGCCGATGATGGGGATGACGAAGGCGTATCCGATGCCGATCTTGTCAGCGAGAAGGCCAAGAAGCGGCGGCAACACCGCTCCACCTACGTTGCCGATGGTGATGACGCCGGAACCCTTGCTGGTAAGTGGGCCCAGTTCGGCAATGCCGAGAGCAAAGATATTGGGGTACATCACCGAATTCGCCAGGCCGGTGAGCACCAGGCAGGCGATGGCGACGGTCCCGTGCGCAAACATCGCGGTCAGCAGCAAGGCCACGCCGAGGATGCCAAGCACCACCAGCAGTTTCTCCGCCTTGATCCAGACCATGACAAAGCTGCCCAGCAGCCGGCCGATCATCATGCCCAGGTAGAAGAGGCTTACCATCAGGCTGGCCGTCTCAATGTTGGTCATGCCCTGCGCAAGGCAGAACTGGATGGTGATTGCGGCCAACGAAATCTCAAGCCCGACGTAGAAGAAGATTCCCACCATGCCCAGCACCGTGTGCTTGTACGACCAGATATTGCGGTCCGTTGTACTGGGTAGTTTCTCGCCCGCATCCGGCGGTGCAGAGGTGATGGCAGGCAGATGCAGCATCATCACAATGAACGCCAACACAAGCAGCGAGATGGTGATGGCAATGTAAGGTCCCTGCAGCATGTGAGCCCGGGCCGCGGAGGTTGCATCCGCGCTGGTGCTCGAAAGAATAAAAATGCCGGCGATGAATGGAGCCGCGAGCGAGCCGATGGAGTTGAAAGCCTGGGCGAGCGTCAGCCGCGCGGGCGCGCTGTGCTCGGGGCCGAGGATGGAGACATAGGGATTGGCCGACGTCTGCAACCCGGTGACGCCTGTGGCCAGGATGAAGATGGCAAACAGCGTCATGGGAAAGCTGACCATGTGCGCGGCAGGCAGAAACAGCAGCGCGCCACCCGACATGACGAAAAGCGACAGCACCATGGTGCGCTTGTAACCCACCGCCTCAATCACCCTGGCGGCGGGAACCGAAAACACGAGATAAGCCAGGAACCATGCCGCCGTGGCCAGCATGGCGGGACCGTGCGAGAGCTGAAAGATGTCTTCGAGCTTTTTTACCAGCACGTTGTTGAGGCTGGTCAGGAACCCGAAGATGCCGAACAAAACGGCGACGGTAATGAAGGGGCCGATGTAGCTGGGCGTAGTCGCCGCCGGTGTCGTCGAGCGCGTTGCCATGAGGAGATCTTCCTTTCGCCGGAGCAGGGTTCCGCCCACAACTGTATGCGCCGGGAGCGAGGTGAGTCCAGCGGATTTTGTAAATGTTTACATCGCTATGTCTCTTTTGCGCGCCCATTTACACTGGAAGCGATGATTCCTACGCTCACCTGGACCCCTGAAGGCGTTCGTTTTCTCGACCAAACCAAGCTCCCGCTGGAGGAGACCTACGTTCTCGCCACGACCTATGAAGATGTGGCGGAGATCATCGTCACCATGGTGGTGCGGGGCGCGCCGGCCATCGGCGTCTCCGCGGCCTACGGCGTGGCCCTCGGCGCGCTGAAGACAAAAGCTCGCACCACCGAAGAGTTTGCCCAGGAGTTCGAAAAAATCTGCGCCCGGCTGGCCGGAACCCGGCCCACGGCGGTGAACCTGTTCTGGGCTATCGACCGCATGAAGGCGCTGTTTGCGAAGCTGCTTGCCGCCGGCGCGACGATGACCGAAATCCAGGAAAAGCTGCTGGCCGAAGCGCACGCCATGTATGACGAAGATATCGCCGCGTGCAAGACCATGGGCGCGTTTGGCGGTGAGCTGCTGCCGGCCGAGGGCGGGGTGCTGACCCACTGCAACGCCGGGGCCCTGGCCACCTGCGGCTACGGGACGGCACTGGGTGTGATCCGCTCGGCTGTCGAGCAGGGCAAGCAGATTCACGTTTACGCGGACGAGACGCGGCCTTTTCTGCAGGGCGCGCGGCTCACGGCGTGGGAACTGATGGCCGATGGGATTCCCACCACCGTCATCTGCGACAACATGGCCGCCAGCCTGATGCGCGCCGGCAAGATCAAGGCAGTGGTCGTGGGCGCGGATCGGATCGCGGCCAACGGTGACGTGGCCAACAAGATTGGCACCTACAACGTGGCCATCCTGGCGCGGGAGCATGGGATTCCGTTCTACGTGGCGGCTCCGTGGTCGACCATCGACCTGGCTACGGCCACGGGCGAGGCGATTCCCATTGAGGAGCGGCCGCAGCGCGAGGTGACGCATCACGCCGGAACGCAATTGACGCCGCACGGCGTGGGCATCTGTAATCCGGCTTTCGATGTGACGCCGGCTAAATATGTGACGGCGATTGTGACGGAGCGGGGCGTGCTGCGTGCGCCGTATGGGGAAGCGCTGCGGGAGATGGAGCTCGTCGCGCGATAGTGGCAATACGTACGCTGAATTAAGGCCCTACACGGCCTCTTTTTAGGTTGACAAAACCTGCCAAGTTAGCTAAGCTAACTTGGCAGGTTAAGCTATGCACAAAGCAACGATCTTCGAAGCCAAAACCAACCTCTCCAAGCTTGTGCAGCGCGCGTTAGACGGCGAAGAGGTCCAGATTACCTCTGGGCGGGAGCGCAAGCCATTGGTGCGGATCGTGGCTCTCGACACTCCGCGTGCGGATCGCCGGCTGGGGTTTCTGGAGGGGCAGGGGCATGTGGGCCCTGAATTCTTCGAACCGTTGCCTGAAGACGAGCTCCGTCTGTGGAGTGGCGCAGCGGAATGAAACTCCTGCTCGACACGCACGCGCTGCTGTGGGCCGCGTTTAGCAAGGACCAGCTCTCCAGGCGCGCGCAGCAGCTGATCGAGTCTCCGCGTAACGAAGTTCTGGTCTCTGCGGCATCTGCCTGGGAAATTTCTACCAAGTTCCGGCTCGGCCGGCTTGCCTTCGCCACGCAATTGGTCGATGAATTCATTCCTCGCGTGACCGCAGCTGGCTATGTTCTTCTGCCCATCTCCGTAGAGCACGCGTTGCGCGCCGGCAGATTGCCTGGCGTACACCGCGATCCCTTCGACCGCATGCTGGCGGCGCAAGCCATCCACGATGACCTTCCCCTGATCAGCGCTGATCCGCAGCTCGATTGCTTCGGCGTGCGGCGAGAGTGGTAGTTCGCACGGCGCCTAGCCGGGCAAGCTAGATTTGTAAGAGTCGTGCATCCCGCCCTCACCATTCTGCGAATCCGTCAAAGGTCCCTGGTCCGCGGCATCCTGTTGTCGCTCGGAGGTTTTTTCCTGGGCCTGGGGCTGGCCGGATTTCCCGATATTCAAAAGCTGCACGGCTCGCGGTGGGAGATTGCGGCGCTGCTGCTGGCTGCGTGGGGAATGGCGGAGACGGCGCGCTGCCTGCAGCGGCGATGGAGCCTGTACCACGCCGGCGTACTGATCCTGCTCTATGCCGACCTGATGATTCTGGCTGCAATTGTGGCCCTTCTGACGCTATCCTGAGGCCGGACGGAGCCCCTCTCTTCACCGTCGCGTGTGCTGTGCATAATTCGCATCCATTCCAAGGAGGGTAGTGTGCTCAAAGGATTTCGAGATTTCATTCTGCGCGGGAACGTTGTCGACCTCGCCGTCGCCGTCATCCTGGGTGCGTCGTTCAACGCCATCGTCAACGCGCTGGTGGCCGATGTGATGAACCCGCTGATCGCGGCCACCGTTGGCAAGCCGGACTTCACGAACGTCGTCCTCAATGTGCACGGTGGCCAGATCAAGGTCGGCGGCGTGCTGAATGCGGCCATTTCCTTCTTCATCGTCGCCGCAGTGGTGTACTTCGGCATCGTACTGCCCACGAACTACTTCCTGCAGAAGATCAAAGGTCACGGTCCTGTGCCGCCCCCGCCTCCGGCGATGAAGAACTGCTCAGAGTGTCTCAGCGAGATTCCTGCCGCTGCCAGGCGCTGCGCTCATTGTGGCCAGCTCCAGCAGGTCATGGCAGCCCAGGCGGTCGCCGGCAGCTAGCCGACAGCCGGGCATCTCCCAGGGTAATCGCATTTCAAAATATGGGAAGAATTTGTCTTGAAAGGGCACGGCTTTAGCCGTGCCGAAGAAAGCCGTCGTGGAAATTCCGGGCCTTCAGGCCTCGAGGGATGGGTTTGAGCCGAAAAACATCCCTCCGCGGCTAAAGCCGAAACCGTTTTCGACGTATCCATCAGCACGGCCAAAGCCGTGCCCTTTCAAAGCCGCTGCTGTTCAAGATTCCCAATCCAAATGCGATTGCCCTGGGGCATCTGCGCGCTATCGAAACGCCGGCTGTTCTTCGCGATACACTGGTGTCTGGCAGGAGGACCGGGCGGTCGCTGCCGGAGCTCGCTTTGGCAGGTTCCGGGAGAGGAAAGTCCGAACTCCGCAGGGCAGTGTGCCGGATAACGTCCGGGACGCGGGCGTCAAGGCCCGTGGACGGCCAGTGCCACAGAGAAAATACCGCCGGGTGCGCGTGCTTCGGCACGGGCGTTTGGCCCGAAGGGCGTATGCCTGGACGGCCAGTCCGGTAAGGGTGAAAAGGTGCGGTAAGAGCGCACCGCTCCGGCAGTAATGACGGAGGCAGGGTAAACCCCACACGGAGCAAGACCAAATAGGGAGGGAAGCGGACGGCCCGAGCCAGGCTGCCGCTCGGTATCGGCCCGATGCCGTAAGGCGGCTCGAAGTACGCCGAAACCTCCGGGTAGGTCGCTGACGAGTGTCCGCGGTAACGCGGCGCCTAGAGGAATGACCGCATAGAACAGAATTCGGCTTATGGGTCCTTTTGCCGAATTGCAGGCTGCCTGGCGGCTGATTTTTTGGCTGGCAGGCAGCAAACGACAGCCCCGGTTGGGAAGATTCCCGGCCGGGGCTGGCCATTTTCGGGGGAGAACTCACCGCATGCCGCATTGCGAACCGACGGCAGAGGTGGCCTCCGGCAATCCCCGGCGGAACATAAAACCAAATGTTACAAATACTTGAACGGAACCAGCGCTTCCTCGTTCCCCTGGTCCCTCGTTCCCTGGGTCCCTGCTTCCACCGTTTCCCACAGATTCGGGCGCTTTCCCACAGGCGGGGAGCTTGCCATCAGAGTGCGTGCCGGGTATTCTGAGTCAGGTCGAGAACAACTGATTCTTAGAGAGCCTGAACGGCACTAGACAGATTGAACGCGACTTGCAAGCCAAGAGATGCTGTGGTACTCTTGGAAAGTTGGAGATGAGCAGTGGAGCATCCCGGTGGCCGTTGGGCCTGCCCTGAATGGGAAGTGGGAAGCTGGTTCGCAGGGTCGGGTGAGTCAATTTTCCCCCTGGACCCTCTGTAGGGAATCCCTCAGAGAACAAGCCATTGCAAGACCCGGGAATTTTATTCCCGTGAGCCAAAATTGGCTCGGGCATTTGTTGTGCCGGTTGATCTTTTAAATTCTGCGCTGTGCGAATGTTTGCTCCGAAAAAACGGATGGCAAACAACTAAGACTTGCCCCGGAAACGGAGAGCAAAAAAGAGCTTGACCGGAGACGGAAAGTTCGATAGTCTTAAAAAGTTCGCGCCAAAACGGTCGCGACGCTGTGTAGACAGCAAAACGACGTAGCGCAAAAAGTTCGGGGACACCCTGACGTCACAGTCAGGGCCTCGATCCGAAGGCCCCGCTTAGGCGGATCAGCCGTATGGATCTTTGACAAATTGGTTGAACGTGCCAGTCGTGAGATGCGATCAAGTTTGGTTTGATCATCTCACAAGGTAAGGTGCTCAATGCAGAGATGCATCGAGCACGGTCGATCACACTGACCTCCGTCAGTTGTGGATCGACATCAGGTTTCAAACGAGAGTTTGATCCTGGCTCAGAATCAACGCTGGCGGCGTGCCTAACACATGCAAGTCGAACGAGAAAGGGTAGCAATACCTGAGTAAAGTGGCGCACGGGTGAGTAACACGTGACTAACCTACCCTGGAGTGGGGGATAACTGGGAGAAATCCTAGCTAATACCGCATAATACCCACGGGTCAAAGGAGCAATTCGCTTCAGGAGGGGGTCGCGGTCGATTAGTTAGTTGGCGGGGTAATGGCCCACCAAGACTGTGATCGATATCCGGCCTGAGAGGGCGCACGGACACACTGGAACTGAAACACGGTCCAGACTCCTACGGGAGGCAGCAGTGGGGAATTTTGCGCAATGGGGGAAACCCTGACGCAGCAACGCCGCGTGGAGGATGAAGTCCTTCGGGACGTAAACTCCTTTCGATCGGGACGATAATGACGGTACCGGAAGAAGAAGCCCCGGCTAACTTCGTGCCAGCAGCCGCGGTAATACGAGGGGGGCGAGCGTTGTTCGGAATTATTGGGCGTAAAGGGTGCGTAGGCGGTTTGGTAAGTCTCGTGTGAAATCTACAGGCTCAACTTGTAGTCTGCACGAGAAACTGCCGGGCTTGAGTATGGGAGAGGTGAGTGGAATTCCTGGTGTAGCGGTGAAATGCGTAGATATCAGGAGGAACACCTGTGGCGAAAGCGGCTCACTGGACCATAACTGACGCTGATGCACGAAAGCTAGGGGAGCAAACAGGATTAGATACCCTGGTAGTCCTAGCCCTAAACGATGACTGCTTGGTGTGACGGGTACCCAATCCCGCCGTGCCGTAGCTAACGCGTTAAGCAGTCCGCCTGGGGAGTACGGTCGCAAGGCTGAAACTCAAAGGAATTGACGGGGGCCCGCACAAGCGGTGGAGCATGTGGTTTAATTCGACGCAACGCGAAGAACCTTACCTGGGCTCGAAATGTTATGGACCGGGGTAGAAATATCCCTTTCCCGCAAGGGACCGTAATATAGGTGCTGCATGGCTGTCGTCAGCTCGTGTCGTGAGATGTTGGGTTAAGTCCCGCAACGAGCGCAACCCTTATCTTCAGTTGCTACCATTTAGTTGAGCACTCTGACGAAACCGCCTCGGATAACGGGGAGGAAGGTGGGGATGACGTCAAGTCCTCATGGCCTTTATGTCCAGGGCTACACACGTGCTACAATGGCCGGTACAAACCGTCGCAAACCCGTGAGGGGGAGCTAATCGGAAAAAGCCGGCCTCAGTTCGGATCGCAGTCTGCAACTCGACTGCGTGAAGCTGGAATCGCTAGTAATCGCGGATCAGAACGCCGCGGTGAATACGTTCCCGGGCCTTGTACACACCGCCCGTCACATCACGAAAGTGGGTTGCACTAGAAGCCGGTGAGCCAACCGCAAGGGGGCAGCCGTCCAAGGTGTAATTCATGATTGGGGTGAAGTCGTAACAAGGTAGCCGTAGGAGAACCTGCGGCTGGATCACCTCCTTTCTAAAAGAGAAATGATGGCACTTCGTATCCTTCCGCGAATGCGGACTCAAGCCCGATGTGAATCGGCCGTGAGCGGATGCGGATGTCATCTAACCTGCAAGCGCCGTTCCTGACGGCAGGAGCAGGAATTCTGAATCAAGCCTTCTTTGCTTGATCGACCATTGCACGATGGTCACGGAGAGCGTAGCTCTCCAGCACGTTCAACCTTGTCCTCGAAACCCTTTAAACAATGAATGAGGTTTTGCGGAGCCGCTGAGTCGAAAGGCTCGCAGGGAGCCGGCCAGCGCCGAGACCGTTTTGCGGGCCCGGAACTTGGGCCTGTAGCTCAGTTGGTTAGAGCGCACCCCTGATAAGGGTGAGGTCGGTAGTTCGAATCTACCCAGGCCCACCAACTCAGTTGCAGGCGCCCTTTGTGGGGCTGTAGCTCAGCTGGGAGAGCACCTGCTTTGCAAGCAGGGGGTCACCGGTTCGATCCCGGTCAGCTCCACCAAAGCTTCTCATTCACTGTTTCCGGATCGCCGCCGTTGCCGCTTCATATAGATAGAAGCGGATCAGCGACGCCGATCCGGAAACAGGCTTCGCCCACGAAAGTTCGGGCAGGCTGGGTTTCAAGAGCCTCAGGGCTCGTCCTCCTCGGCGAAAGAGGAGGGCATTGATGTTTGACAACGAAATAGATTGGGTAACGTTTTTGAAGATCCCGAGCGTCCGCCGCGAGGCGCGCGATGAGGGACGTAAGACTTCAATGACGTTTAATACAAGGCCGAGCACATGCAAGAGTTATGCAAGTTATAACTCCGGCTAAGTGTTCAAGTAAGAAGAGTGTCTTTAGGAGATTCGGGTACTGCTCGCGTGAGTGAGTAAGTCCGATCTCAGAGGCGGAGAATAGGTTAACTTACGACGGGGCGCGAAGCGATTCGGCTCCCTGCCCGGAGTTAATTCTATGGTCAAGCTACTAAGGGCGCACGGTGGATGCCTTGGCAGAGACAGGCGATGAAGGACGTGGCAAGCTGCGATAAGCTTCGGTGAGCCGCACACAGGCGCTATAACCGGAGATTTCCGAATGGGGCAACCCTCCTAGGCAAACCCTAGGAACTACCCACTGAATACATAGGTGGGATAGAGCGAACTCAGGGAAGTGAACCATCTCAGTACCTGAAGGAAAAGAAAGAAACCTCGATTCCGATAGTAGTGGCGAGCGAACTCGGAACAGCCCAAACCCGTAGCATTTCGGTGCTTCGGGGGTTGTAGGGTCCGCAACAGTAGAGTTACCAATCTGGCCGTTAGCCGAATCCTCTGGAAAGGGGAGCCACAGAGCGTGACAGGCGCGTAGGCGAAAATGGTCCAGACTCGAAGCGGATACCTGAGTAAGGCGGGGCACGTGAAACCCTGCTTGAATCTACGGGGACCATCCCGTAAGGCTAAATACTAGTCTCTGACCGATAGTGAACCAGTACCGTGAGGGAAAGGCGAAAAGAACCCCGTCGAGGGGAGTGCAAAGTACCTGAAACCGTGTGCCTACAAGCAGTGGGAGGACTATGCCCGCAAGGGAATGTCTGACCGCGTGCCTATTGCATAATGAGCCGGCTAGTTATTCTTGTCAGCAAGGTTAAGCGTAAGCGAGCCGAAGCGAAAGCGAGTCTGAACAGGGCGTTCAGTTGGCAGGAATAGACGCGAAGCGGGATGATCTACCCATGGCCAGGTTGAAGGTGGGGTAACACCCACTGGAGGACCGAACCGGTGTTTGTTGAAAAAAGCTCGGATGAGCTGTGGGTAGGGGTGAAAGGCTAATCAAATTCCGTGATAGCTCGTTCTCTCCGAAATAGCTTTAGGGCTAGCCTCGGACGAATTGCGTTGGTGGTAGAGAGATGGATGGACTAGGGGGCTTTCCGGCTTACTGAATCCAACCAAACTGCGAATGCCAGCGACAACATATCCGGGAGTCAGACGGTGGGGGCTAAGCCTCATCGTCGAGAGGGAAACAGCCCAGACCGCCTGCTAAGGTCCCCAAGTTACGGTTAAGTGGGAAAGGAAGTCGGAACGCTCAGACAGCCAGGAGGTTGGCTTAGAAGCAGCCATCCTTTAAAGAAAGCGTAATAGCTCACTGGTCAAGCGGTCCGGTGCCGACAATACAACGGGGCTAAAACCGTACACCGAAGCAGCGGATGCGTACCTTAGGGGTGCGCGTGGTAGGAGAGCATTCTCAACAGCAGTGAAGCCAGACTGAGAAGACTGGTGGAGCGTTGCGAAGAGACCCTGCCGGCATAAGTAGCGATAACGGAGGTGAGAACCCTCCGCGCCGAAAGTCTAAGGTTTCCTGAGGAAGGTTAATCCGCTCAGGGTTAGGCGGTCCCTAAGTCGAGGCCGAGAGGCGTAGACGATGGACATCCGGTTAATATTCCGGACCTCCCAATGTTCGTTTGACGATGGGGTGACGCAGAAGGATAAGCAGGCCGTCCTATGGCTATGACGGTCGATGCGCGTAAGCTGGTTCTGGCAGGCAAATCCACCAGGGCATTAACAGTGAGGCGCAAAGCAGGCCCGTATGGGATTCAGCTGCTGATTTCACGCTGCCGAGAAAAACCTCTAAGGAGAACAAAGGGAACCGTACCCCAAACCGACACAGGTAGACGAGGAGAATATCCAAAGGCGCTCGAGTGAAAGCTCGTTAAGGAACTCGGCAAATTGGCTCCGTAACTTCGGGAGAAGGAGCGCCCGCGCAAGCGGGCCGCAGTGAAGCGCGTACGGCGACTGTTTAACAAAAACACAGGTCTCTGCTAAGTCGAAAACGACGTATAGGGGCTGACGCCTGCCCGGTGCCGGAAGGTTAAAAGGAGAGGTTAGCGCAAGCGAAGCTTTGAACTGAAGCCCCGGTGAACGGCGGCCGTAACTATAACGGTCCTAAGGTAGCGAAATTCCTTGTCGGGTAAGTTCCGACCTGCACGAATGGCGTAACGATCGTACGACTGTCTTAACGAGTTGCTCGGCGAACTTGTAGTACCGGTGAAGATGCCGGTTACCCGCAGCTAGACGGAAAGACCCCGTGCACCTTTACTACACCTTAACTATGAGTTATGGTTCTTGCTGCGCAGGATAGGTGGGAGGCTTTGATACCGGGTTCTCGGATTCGGTGGAGCCAATGGTGAGATACCACCCTGCGAGTGCTGTGATTCTAACCTCCTCCCGTGATCCGGGAGAGGGACATAGTTAGGCGGGTAGTTTGACTGGGGCGGTCGCCTCCTAAATTGTAACGGAGGCGCGCGAAGCTACTCTCAGGCTGTTTGGAAATCAGCCGTCGAGTGTAAAAGCATAAGAGTGGTTGACTGTGAGACCTACAAGTCGAGCAGGTGCGAAAGCAGGCTTTAGTGATCCGGTGGTTCTGTATGGAAGGGCCATCGCTCAACGGATAAAAGGTACGCCGGGGATAACAGGCTGATCATTGCCAAGAGTTCATATCGACGCAATGGTTTGGCACCTCGATGTCGGCTCATCGCATCCTGGAGCTGTAGAAGGTTCCAAGGGTTAGGCTGTTCGCCTATTAAAGCGGTACGTGAGCTGGGTTCAGAACGTCGCGAGACAGTTCGGTCCCTATCTGCTGTGGGCGTAGGAGATTTGAGGAGGGCTGTCCTTAGTACGAGAGGACCGGGATGGACGAACCTCTTGTGTTCCAGTTGTCCTGCCAAGGGCACGGCTGGGTAGCGAAGTTCGGTTGTGATAACCGCTGAATGCATATAAGCGGGAAGCACGCTCCAAGATGAGATCTCCCTGAAGGGCCCAGGAAGACGACCTGGTTGATAGGCTGGGTGTGAAAGCGCAGTGATGCGTGAAGCTTACCAGTACTAATCGCCCGTTCGGCTTGTCCATAGAATTAACTCCGCGCAGTAACAACGCGCGCGGACACGTACTTCTTACAAGCCTTGTAACATCCAATCAATTTCGTTTCTGGAGCGCGTCTTGAACGCGCTTCGGCAAAGTTTGCTGGCGCCAGATTGCAAACCGCGTTCCTGCTCGGCCCGGGCGTAAACCATCCGGGACAACACAGACGTCGCGGCAGGCTGCGGACAACCATCCGCCAAGCGCCATCCAAAGAAGGCGCCATCCTGCGCAGCGCTCAGGATTTCGGCTCAGGCTAACGCCTCAAACGCCTCAACTTGCCGGTGACCATACTGCGAGGGATCACCCGTTCCCATCCCGAACACGGAAGTTAAGCCTCGCTGGGCCGATGGTACTGCACGGGCGACTGTGTGGGAGATTAGGTGATCGCCGGCATAATTCTTAAACGCAGAAAGCCCCGCCTCTGGCGGGGCTTTCTGCGTTTGGATAGATCTCGATTAACAACCTAATCTGCGAAAGTTAGGTCCATGATTCAACCTGACAACGCTGGATTCATTTACAGGCAGCGCCGCCTACATCAGCGGTATCAATGGCTGCGTCTTCTCCACCGCTCGCAGGTGCGTGGGCCAGGAGGCCCACGCGACAGCCGGCCTGGAGGCCGGCGCTACCTATTTGCGGACAAGCCCTAAAACTCACACTGCGGGCGCGATGGCATGAACCGCTTACAGAAGATCGCCTGCATCAGAAGAACCCGATCGTGCCCAGTGCAAAGGAATTCGAACCGCTCGCGATCCCAGCCTGCGACTGGGAATGGGTGTGGGTATATTCCCCAACCAGATTGACCCACGACGATAAGCTGTAGCGGGCCTGGCCCACAGAGGACTGGTTGTCCCGGGTGATCGAATTCGTGCACAGGATGATGGTGCTCGTACACACGGTCTCGCCTGAGCTGGCAGTGTGCAGATTGCTCTCGCCGTAGCTCGCGCCGAGCGTCCACTTTTGGGCGAATGTATATGTCCCCTGGAAGTAGTAACCGTCGGAGGGGCGCGTTGCTCCGGACGGGCTGGTCGCAAGAAAGAGCAGGCCTTCGGTTCCGATGCCCCAGCCGTTGTAGCCATAGCCGACAAAGTTGGCGGCTTTAAAGGCGATCTTTCCGCCGTAATCTATACCGTTGGCTCGAACGTGTTGCCCTGCCGCTATCTTCAGCAAAGGATCGCTCGCCACGTTGGCAACGCTTGCTTCCATGCTCTGGGTTAGATAGTTGGTCCACAAATTTACCTTAGTAATCCCGTGATTAGCTATCGTGTAGGTCACCTTGGTCTGGAACTGCGGCTGCCCATCACCGCTTAGTGGTGCGGAGAGTTGTGGCAAGGCAAGAGTTGTGGCGATCGCGTCGCTCAAAGGCTGGAAGACAGCGCCCGCAACCTGGAGGCCGTGCGTTGAGGGCGAGGTCCAGCTGATCTGCGGCATGAAATCTGTGTAGATATAACCCAGGCCGATGCGTCCCAGCGTCACGCTGCCCGGTCCTGCGCCGCCATTGTTGCCGTTGGGCGAACCCGCGCCGAAGAGTGTCATATCGTTGAGGATCGCCTCCTGGCCGAAGAAGCCGAGATCCCGGCCAAACTTGAAGGTTCCCATCTTGGCGCGGCCCACCGTCAGGTACTCCTGCCGAAAGTCGACGCCCGCGACGCCGAAGCCCGTCGAATTGCCGCCGGACAGGTTGATGCCTCCCGGGTCCAGCATGAGGCTTTCGATCCCCGGCCAGATGCCAAAGACGGCCGCCACATCGAAGCCGTTCTGTTTGGTCGAGATCTTGACGGTCAGATCTCCTGGTAGCAGGCCATTGCGTATCGAGGAAGTGGGTTCCTCGCCGACGCTTGCCAGGCAGAGCACGCAGCCGGTCCCACTCTGCTCTGGATGGTCATAGACGTAGAAACCGTTGATTTCGCCGGAAAAGGTCAGGTCAAATTGCCCCATGTGCAACCCGACCGCGTTGTCCATGGCGGTAACCACCTTTGCCGGAAGCTCGGCCGTCTTGGCAGCCTGCGCAGGCTGGGCAGCCGGCGATGGTGCAGCAGCCGCGGGTCGTGTGGCAGCCGCGGGCACGGCAGCAGCAACCGGTTGTGCGGCTGCTGGTTGGATAACCGCGGCGTGGATCACGGCTGGCTGAACGGCAGGAGGCTGCACAGCACTCGTCTGCATGGGATGTCTGGCCGCGTAGTGGCTCTTCAAGGTGTCGTACTGCTGCTGGGTGATGGTTCCGTTGGCCAGCAGAATATCCAGCAGCTCGGCAACATCGCTTTCCGAAGCAGAAGCAGGCTGCGGCGTCTGGCTGAAAGCCGGAAGGCCCGCAACGCTGAGAACCAGCAGCAGGGTCAGGGCGGCAAATCTGCGGAACCGGCTTCTAACTGGACTAACTCCAATCCGAGTGGCGCACAAAGGCGAGGCAATTCGCATGGTTAGGCTCTTTACGGATGGCGGCAATGGGATCGTCCTTTAGCCTTCCAAGGGCAGCGAAGTACGTGCAGAAGAGCAACAGGACGATCCCGCGGTGACGGGAGGAGTCGCTATAAGTTGCAGCTGACGTTTCTATGAGCTAAATGACCACAGCGGAGATAGGACAGGATGTGACCCGCATCACGGGCGGCAGGCAGCTATAGCATTAACGCGTGAGGTTAGTCACGGCCTTTATCGATGCAATCTACGGCCATTTTTCTTTAGCTTGCGATGGGAGAATGAGAGCTTGACTATTGTCCTCGTTGCTACTTCACCGCTTTAACTGGGCCTGCCTGCGCCGCCGTTGCCGTATATAAGTTGCAATCGCCCGTGGTTTCTCTGAAGCGGAAATAGGGATGGAAAAATAGCGCTGCCCGCGCGTCGCCGCTGCCTTCTGCCAGGTCGGTGATCCACACGCCGTCGGGCTCGGCGTGGTTGTGGATGTGGATCCAGAAGCCTTTGTGCAGATCGGCCAGCAGGCCACCGCCGATTTTGAGATCGGCCACTGACCTCACGTTGAAGTCGATAATTACTCCGCTCTGTTCGTCGAGCGAGACAGCGCCTTGCATGACGGTGGCGAAGCGCTGGTCGATGTTCTTCGCCTGAAAGCGGGGATTGGGCACAATCTCGTAATCGAGCACGCTGCGGCCGTTCACAAAGGTGCGCCGGCCGTTGGTGAGCATCATGGCTCCCAAAATGTCTTCGACTTCCTGGTCCTGCTTGTTGGTTTCTTTCTGGGCTGTGGTCGCGTTGCTGTACTTGAGCGTCTCTTTCATTACCCGCTCATCCTGTTTCTTCACCTCGCCCGGCGAAAGGTCTTTCCCGTTTTTCTGGAGCGTGCGATCAATAGGAATTCCGTTGACGAAGAACTCGTCGTCGACCTCGGTCTCGTTCTTTTTGATGTTGCCGTTCTTGTCCGTCTGGACGACCTGGTCGGTGACGCGGCACTCATAGCGTTCGCGCTCGGCGGCAAGCTTTTTCTGATTATCGAGGGCGCGCTCGAGCAACTCAGTGGGACTGGGCAACGGTGCGTTTACCGCAATCTGAGCCCTCGCAGCACTTTGCGAAGCCGCGCCCTGCTGCGCCCCTGCAAGGCCATCGCTCGCAAGGGAGGCAAACGCCAGGAGCAGAGTCGCGACGAATCGCATGGGGGAAACTCCGGTTCTGCTCTAGGCGAGCAGGCCGGCGGTCTCAATGCCTGCTGGGAGCCGCGGAAGAGCACCCTCGGCTTTGGCTTCATTCACCACCGCATCGAGGTGCTCGAGCACTTCATCTACCGTCATGGTGTAGACTTCGCGGCGCGAGTCGTAGCCTTCTTCGATGAGTTGGCGCAGGTAACGGCCGGCGATCTGGGCAGCGAGCGGGTCGGTAATCACCATGCCGGTGCGCTTCTTCTGCTCAACCCAGGCGGTGCAGGGCAGGGCGATCCACATGGGGCCGCCGTTGAGGGAGAAGCGCACGTCCACGGCGTCGGCGTGGCGGGTGGCGATGGCCACGATGGTGGCTTTCCAAACACAATGCAGGTCTTCGCCGCTCCAGCGATCGACAACGTGGAAGTCTTCGTACATACTGCTAGCGTAGCGCTCCAGTGCGGTCGGCGGCAAGGACGGCCGTCACAACCAGGCATTTGCGCTCCGTGCAGCCCTGAAACCCGCGCTATTGGATTCGGACGGTGGACGCTGCTCTTACGCACTTGGTAAACTAATAAGGCTGCAGTTCGAGCGCCTCCCTCTGTGTGGATCAGCCGTTCGGACCCGTCTGCAATTCTTAGCGACGGCTGCAAGTCTACTGAAGAAGGACCGAAAACCCCGTGGATACACAAACACGTCACGCCCTCAAGAAAGACAAATTCGCCCAGGCAGCGGCCAGCAGCGCCAGCTGGGTCAACGTTCACCGTTCGACGGTGGTGCGGTGGTCCATTACCGCCGCGGTGGCGCTGGTGGTGGTCATCGGAGGTCTGATCTTCTCGAGCGTGCGCTCCGCGCAGGCAAACGACGCTCTCGGCGCGGCCATGGACATTTACAACACGCCTCTGACTGTGCCGGGCGAGCCGGCCCAGAGCGGGACCTATGCAACAGCAGCGGAACGCGCCAAGGCTGCCAACAGCCAGTTTGTGAGTGTGGCTGACAAGTACGGCTGGACGAGGCAGGGCAAGATGGCGCGCTATTTTGCCGGCGTTACAGACCAGGAACTGGGCCAAACCGCTTCCGCGGAGTCGGCCCTGCAGTCAGTGGCCGATTCCTGGGACCGCAACCTGGCCAACCTGGCGAAGATAGCGTTGGCTGGAATCTATCAACAGACCGGCCGCGACAGCCAGGCTCTCGATCTGTACAACCAGATCATCGCCAAGCCATCGACCACGGTTTCGGCAACCGTTGCGCAGCTTGATCTTGCGGACATGTATGCCGCCGAAGGCAAGCGCGACCAGGCGCGGACGTTGTGGGCCAAGGTGCAGGACAGCGATAAAGAAGGCGCTGCCGGCCAGATCGCCGCGCAGAAGCTGGCCGGAAACACCGGCCGCCAGTAACAAACGCAGATTTCCGAAGCCCCGTTGCCCGGCAACGGGGCTTTTGCTTTATCCCTGGTCCCTAATCCCGAGTCTCCCTTGGTCCCCCGTCATGCGATATTCTGCCCTTGGCGGCGCTGACGGCGAGCCGGTGTTGAGCATTTTTCTTCCGGCCTGCGTCTGGTCCATAGATGAGTACCAGCCAGGCCATTTACGCAGGGTGGATGGAAATTTCCGACAGCGCGGTTGAGCAAGCGCGGATGCAGGCCGAAGATACAGCCCTTGCTGCGCTGATCGATCAGTACTCGGGTACGCTGTACCGGGTCGCCTTTTCCGTTCTGCGCAATCCCGCTGATTCTGAAGATGCTGTGCAGGAAGCGTTTCTGCGCGTGCTGCGCCATCGCCACACCTTGCACGAGGTGCGCGACCACCGGGTGTGGCTCATCCGCATTGTGTGGAACGTAGTGCTGGACCGCAAGCGCCGCGCCAAAACCCGGCCGGAGACGGACGATGTCGCCGACCTGGCGCGGGTGTTGCCGTCGAGCGGCCTCTCGGCGGAAGAAATTGCTGCCGCCGCCCAGCACCACGCTCACGTGCTGGCCTGTGTTGAAAAACTGCCGCCCAAGGAACGCGAGGTGCTGCTTCTCTCCGCCTTCGAGGAACTATCGAGCGTCGAAATCGCCTCCGTGCTGGGAATTACGGAATCCAGCGTACGCTCACGGCTGTTCCGCGCCCGCAACCTGATGGCGGAACTGCTTGACCACGCAAGGAGTTTGCGATGAATCCCATGCATGACAAACCGATGTCTTCAAGCGCTGATCCGGCGCCTGCTTCGTTCGATGAAACACTGCACCTTATAACTCATCCTCCAGTACCCACAGGGCTGAAGGAGCGAGTCCACGCGGCGCTGATGGAAGCTGGTGCGCATACTGCCGCACCGCGGCGCGCCCGGATTCTCATGTGGCCAGCCGCCCTTGCCCCCTCGGCATTTTGGGCGGGCAACGGCTGGGTGCGTGCCGCCGCCGCCGCGGCCATTGTGTTTGTAGTGGCTGGTGGCGGTTGGGGCGTGTATCAACGCGTTGAGCGGCCCACGGCCAAGGTGATTGTTATGCCCGTGGCGCAACCCGCGGCCAGCGGAGCCTTCTCGAGCGCCGGCGCTATTCGCACTCCGCAAACGGTGAATGGGCCGGTGGTGATGCAGCCGGTTACGAAGACCACCAGCAAGAAGCAAGCGCGAAGGAAAGCGCCGGTCCGGCCTGTGGCGCAAGCGCCCAACGTGATCGCAGTACCTGTGTCGGCTGCGGCTGGAAGCAAATAGAAATTAAACTACCTTAAGCCTGAGTGCTGGCACTTCGCCGCCCCAACATTCCTTCAGGCTTCCTTGGTCAGGGCCCGAATCACCATGCCCAGCAGAGCCAACACCACCGCACCCCAGAAGGCGGGAAAGAAGCCATTTACGCGGAAGCCGCGTACCACGCTCGACGCCAGCAGGATCATGAGACTGTTAATGACGAGCAGAAAAATGCCCAGGGTGAGAATGCTCAGCGGGAAGGTGACAATTTTCAGAATCAGGCCCAGCGTGGCGTTCAATAAACCAATAATTATCACGGCGATGAGCGCCGGCCCCAACCCCGCCACGTGAAATCCGGGCACGACCCGGGAGACGATGAGCAGCGCAATCGCGCTTAATACCCATTGCAGAAACAATCCGAGCATCGCAGACCTCTTTCGTTGGAACCGGCAGCAGCCGGTTGCCTCTAAGCTACCCTGCTGCTTCGAGTTGCGCAAGCAGAAGATGGCGTCGTTTCTCCGGTCGGGCACGGAGCCTGTTGTAGGGGATCGACCTTGCACGAGGCCTTGTTTCCCAATCGCATCTAAGGTTGGTGTGCGTATGGCTTCTCGACAAATTTCGCTCTTCAGCATCGTTCTCGTTTTGTGTTCCTGTCCGATCGTTATTGCTCAGGGACTCACGTCCACTGCGCCTGATCTGCAGTTGATCCTCCAGCAAGTGGAGGCCCACCAGAAGCAGGTGGAGACGATGCGCGAAAACTACACGTACGACTGCCTGCAAACAACCCAGGATTTGGATGGGAGCGGCCAGGTAAAGAAAACGGAAACCGAGCTGCGCGAAGAGTTTTTCGTCAATGGGCATATGATCGGCCGGGTGATGAAGAGGAACGGCCAGCAGTTGGCCGGCGGGGAACTCGAGAAGGAAAATCGCCGGGTCATGGATCTGGTAGAGAAGGCGCAAATCACGCCACCCGGTCAGCGGCTCGAAGGGCCGAGCATTACGGTCGGCCGGGTGCTGGAACTGATGGATCTGCGCAATCCGCGCCGTGAAGCCTTCCGCGGCCGTCCGACGATCGTTTTCGACTTTGTGGGCCGCAAAGATATGAAGACGCACGGCATCATGGAAGACGCTTCAAAGAAACTCCAAGGAACGGTATGGATCGACGCTGCCGACCTGCAGGTGGCGCATCTTGAAGTCACCGTGGCCGATAACTTCAGGATGGCGGGCGGCCTGTTGGCGAGCGTTGAAAAGGGTTCGAGCTTCCGTTTCGACCAGGCTCCGGTGGACAGTGGTTTATGGCTGCCGACCGGTTCAGAGGCCAACATGCAGGCGCGCATCCTGGTGTTGAAGAATCTGCGCGAGCGCCTCATTCAGCGCGACTACGGCTTCCAGCGGTTCAATGTGGAAACCGGTCAGGCGAGGCAAGTATCCGAGGCACGTAAGCCGTAGGCGACATTCAGCGCCTTGAGAGGAAAAGTTGGATGCGCTCCCTGTTCGCTTTTTCCTTGCGAGCGGGTTGGAGGCGCTAGAGTGAAAGTATGTTCGCCCGCCGACTCTCCATCCAGCGCGTTGATGTTGAGGGTGCGCACCACGCGTGCCTGCTGCGCTGGATCGACTCCTTCGCCATGCGGAACTTCACCAACGATGCTGTCTTCGATGACACGCTGCCGATTGCGGATGGACTCCTTGAGGCCGGCTCACGTGTGCCGCTCAGCCGGCTGCAGCTGGCCATGGAGGACTGGTTCCGGCGCAAAGGCTATCTGAAGCCGGATGAGCGGCTGGAAATCGCCGAAACAAAAAATGGCCAAGCGGCCACGTAACAATAGTTGAACTCCAACACGATCGCACCCACTGGGTCACAATCGACGATCGCTTCCTCGTCCCATCCCCATTCCACCGCTATCGTCAGCGGCGAGGCGCTCAGCACTAATCGAGCTAGCTACACCCCACCTACACTTAAAACGACCTCAAGCTTCGCACCGAAGTAATCTATCTGCAACTTTCGGGTGATCCACGAAACCTCAATTGCCCACTAAGTTTCTACTATAGTTGCCATCATACTGACTTCACGTTGTTAACTGAATCGATTCCTGTTCCCATCGCCCTGCGTATCCTCTTACGTGAGCTTTGACCGCGCCGACTATAGTCGACGCCAGGTTCCTATCTTTCCAGCCAAATTGATTTGTCGAATGCCGAAGGAGTTCTATGAAGTGCACGTCCTTTGAATCGGTATTTCCAAAGATTTCTGCTACAAATTACAGCGCTCGCACATTCTTAATCCGCCGAGTATTAAAGAAGTGGGTTTGCGCGGCAGTGGCAGCGATTGTTGTTTGCGCTGCCGGAGCGCATGCGCAGAGTGCGTTTGCTGCTCTGCCGGTTGGTACCACCTCGGCTACACAGAGCGTGACGGTGACCGATACCACGCCGGGCACCGTGAGCTCGGTTGAAGTATTTACGATGGGAGCCTCTGGCGCCGATTTTGCGCAAGTTACCGGCAGCGCAACGTGCATGAGCGTGAATCTGGGCGCTCCCGGTGACACTTGCACGCAGTCCGTTTCGTTCACTCCTTCCGCGCCCGGACTGCGCATGGGCGCAGTCGTATTGCTTGATGGCAGCGGGAATCTGTTAGGCGAAACACTCATTTCCGGGACAGGCACCGGTGGCCTGGCAGTTCTGGTGCCAGGGAACACTCTTCCGTTCGCAGGCAACGGGAATTACCTCGGGCCCGTGCTGGATGGCAATCCTGCATTGAACTCCGAGCTCTATTCACCTACTGCCGTGGCAAAGGACGGCGCAGGGAATTTGTACATTGCGGACAGGGATCACAACCGCATTCGTATGGTCAGCGCCGCAACCGGTCAGATTTCAACCATCGCCGGAACTGGTACCGCCAACTACACCGGTGACAGCGGTTTGGCCACGTTAGCCACTTTGAATACACCGTCGGGCCTAGCCATCGACGGTGCGGGAAACATCTATATTGCCGATACCGGCAACAATGTCATCCGCAAGATCGATGCAATTTCACACGACATCTCGACCTTTGCGGGGAACGTGACCGATCATGTGCCCGGATACGCAGGAGATGGTACGGCGGCTGACTCCGCAGGTGTGCTTCTCAATGCTCCACAAGGCGTCACCGTCGATGCCGCAGGCGACCTCTATATCGCCGACACGAATAACCAGGTGATCCGCGAGGTTCCCTCTTCTACAGGCGATATCACGACGGTTGCGGGGCATTTTACTGGAGTTGGCGGTTACAACGGCGATGGAATCCAGGCCACTGCAGCTACCTTGAATCAGCCTTATGCCGTTGCTCTCGATGCAGCCAACGACTTGCTCATTGCGGATACCGCCAACAATCGCATTCGCATGGTGAATGCTTCGACACAGGTGATTTCGACAGTTGCCGGCGACGGCACCGCCGGTGCAACCGGAGACAACGGAGCAGCGACCTCGGCAGAGTTGAACGCCCCCACCGGTATCGCCCTCGATCCGGCCGGAAATCTCTATATAGGCGATACGCAGAACCTTCGCATTCGCAAGGTCAGCGCACAGACTCACACAATTACCACCTTGGCGGTGAGCGGCAGCGAGTATCTGGTTCTCCCAGACACGCTCAACAGCATTGCCGTGAACGGGCCGCAGGGCGTCTTCGTCGATTCCCAGGGGAATGTATTCTTCGCTGACACCTCAACCATGAAAGTTTGGGAGATTGAAAGCAATCTGGCAGCGCTGGACTTCACGGCCACGCCGATACGTCAGGGCAACTACTCTTCGCCGCTCTTCCAGACAATCGAGAACGACGGAAACGATACTACCATCCCCATGGCTTTTACTTCGTTTACCACGTCCACCAACGCACAGATGGAACCTCCGGCAGGTGCTGGCTCCTGTGCCACCACGCAGCCTCTCGCGGTCGACACGCAGTGTACTGTTGGCGTGATTTTCGCGCCCGCGAGCAATCCCCCTCTTACCAACAACGCGAACACCACCGAGGCTGGGACGGTCTCGGCAGCTTACTCGACCGCGGCGAGTATCAACGGACCTAACTCGCCGCTGAACATCGTGGCCGTCGGCATTGCAGAGCCGCTGACCTCGACCACCACCACGGTTTCGGCTACTCCCGATCCATCGCTCTTTGGTCAAACCGTCAACTTTACCATTCAGGTCACAACGGGTACGGGAACCGGCGCGCTCACCGGAACAGTTTCTCTGGTGGATACTTTTGGCGGGAACACGGTGACACTGGCCCCAAATCTCGCGCTCAATGCCTCTGGCCAGGCCACGTTTTCTATCTCGACGCTGGCAGTGGGCGTGCACTCCATCAAAGCATCCTACAGCGGCGACTCATTGCACACGTCGAGCACTTCGACAGATAATGGCGTCTCGCCCTGGAGCCAAGTCGTAGAGGAGCAAACGGCAATCCTGCTTACGTCGAGTGCCAACCCGTCCCTGGTCGGCCAGAGCGTCACCTTCACGGCCACAGTGACCGCGCCTGATGGTGGAGGCGTGGCGCCGGACGGCACCGTGTCGTTCCTCGATGGAAACAACACTCTCTTCACTGGTCAACTTGTCGGCGGTGTCCTCACCTACACCACCTCGACGCTCACGAATGGTCTGCATCCGATTACCGCGGTCTACAGCGGGGACGTCAACAAGGAGATTCTGGGAGAAACCTCAACGGTGCTTGATCAGGATGTGCAGGCTCAGGCATCTATGATTCTGACGTCCTCGGCGAATCCGTCGTTCTTCGGAAATCCGGTCACGTTCACAGCTACAATCAGCTCTACCGCGACCGTTCCGTCCGGCGGAGTCGTTACCTTCTATGACTCCAACGCCAAGATCGGAACAGGAACACTGAACGCTGCGAATCCTGACGTCGCGCAGTTTACGACTTCGACTCTGGCGGTCGGCACTCACTCTATCACCGCCTCTTACAGCGGAGACAATTACAACACCGCTGCGGCTGCGCTGCCGCTGTCTCAGGTGATCACCCAAACGGTCACGGCCACTACTGTGAACGCACTACCAAACCCCGGCATTGCGGGCGCGGCCGAGGCGATCACAGCCACGGTAAGGATTACGCAAGGAGCGGGTACGCCCACTGGACTGGTGACTTTCACTTCGGGAACCACGGTGCTGGGCACCGCCAATCTGACCGCTGCTGGAACCGCCAGCATCAACCCGGTCCTCACGCCGGGGAACTACACCATCGTCGCAACCTACGCGGGCGACACCGATGATGCAGGCAGCCAGTCTGCTCCCTTCGCACTCACGGTGGCCCAGGCGCAAACCACAACCGTCGTGGTCGCGGTCCCGAACCCCACCACCTATCTCCAGAATGTCAGCTTTGCCGCCACTGTTACCGGGAATGGCGCAGTGCCGACTGGGACGGTCGAGTTCTACGCCAACGGAGCCCTGATAGGAGCTGGAGCGCTCAACGCAGGCGGTGTCGCAACGCTGGTTTACGCAAACCTTCCCATTGGTACCGCTACGATTACTGCCACCTATGAGGGTGATACCAACGATGCGGGCAGTACATCGGCGCCCGTGACTCTCGTCGTCGGCAAGATTCCTACCACCACGGCTCTGGGCAGCTCCACTACCACTGGCGCCAATCCGCAGTTGAATCTGGTGGCGACGGTGGCAGGCAACGTCGGCCCTGTGCCCACGGGAACCGTGACATTCATGAATGCCAACGCAACATTGGGTACGGTTACGCTCGATGCAACGGGCTTGGCCGCATTGGATGTGAATCTTCCCGCTGGCACCTATGTCATTCAGGCCATCTACAGCGGCGACGCGACGCACGCACCCTCGACCTCATTACCAATCACGGTCACCAGTAATCCAGTGGCGTTCAATCTTTCGGTGACCCCGAATGCGATGACAGTCAAGACCACTCAGTACGCTCAGGTGGGCGTGATCTTGACTTCGGTTGGCGGATTTACCGACACCCTTGGAATGGGTTGCGCATCCCTTCCGCCGGGCGTGACCTGTCACTTCTCCACCCCGACGGTTAACCTGGCCGCAGATGGGAGCGCCACCGAACAGTTGACGATTGACACCGACTCGCCGCTCACCGGCGGCTCCATGGCCGCCAATCATCGCAGCAACGGCACAGGGCTTTACATGGCCGGTTTGCTGTTGCCATTCAGCGTGTTCTTCGGGTTCCTCTTTGGGCGTTCACGCAGGCGAATGGGCTCAGCGTTCAGCTTGGCGTTGATCATTGTGCTCTCGACAGCGGCGCTCTTCGTGAGCGGCTGCAGTGGCATCAGCACCTCCAGCGCAGCGGCTGGGAGTTATACGATTCAGGTCGTCGCTTCAGGTCAAAACACTGGTGTTGTCGAGTCGCAGACTGTAACCCTCACCGTTACCCAATAGAATCGTAGGCAGCCTTGGCAATGCACGCAAAGAAAGGGTGGAAAATGTTTCGGGTGCTCGGCAAGTTGTGGGGCGGTATTGGACTTGCGCAGCGGTGTGTCGGGATGATCCTGACCACCGCGCTTCTGGCACTCGCCTTGAGTTGCTCGGCGGTAGCGTGCGCTCAGGTTGTGCCATCTGGTGATGAAGGTGGCATGTCCATTGCCGCTGGTGCGATGGGCGCTGGATCTTACGTGCAGTACGGCGAAAGCAAGATGCTCGGCCTCACCGGATTCGTGGATGTTAACACGCACCGTCGCCTCGGTATCGAAGCTGAGGGCAAGTGGCTCGAATGGCGCCAGAACAACGACGTGCACATCGAGACGTACTCCGTCGGCGGACGTTACCGCTTCAGCTTCGGTCGCTGGGTGCCCTACGCCAAAGGACTTGTCGGCTTTGGGCACTTCAATTTCCCTTACAACCTTGCCACCGGCAGCTATCTGGTTGTCACAGGTGGCGCAGGTGTGGACCTTCGTCTTAGCCGCCGTATCTCTTGGCGCGTAGCGGACATCGAATACCAGGACTGGCCGCAGTTCACATTCGGAAACATGACAACCACCAGCGTCAGCACAGGTATTAAAGTAGGGATCTATTGAAGAGTAATAACTTCTCCCTAAACCGGACCACCGCACTCACTGAACCAGCACGATGGGCGCGCGCCAGAAGCTCGCCTTCTGTGTAGTTGGATCGACGATCGTCACCTGGCAATCGTAAGTGCCGGCGGCCAGACCGTTCACACCCAGGCTGAAGCTGAGCGGCATGGTTCCCAGGCGCGTGGTCGTGCTGGGCGATATCGCCGTTGGCTGCGTCTCAAAGACCTTGGCATTGTCGCGATACAAGGTGACGAATGCAAAGAGTGGAGGATTGCCGGGCGAGGGCGTCTGCTTGTACGCCTGGAAGTAGACGAAGATGTTGCGTGTGGTGCTGAAGACGCGCGTCACGCTGGGCACCAGTTTCTTTCCATCCTCCACCAGCGGATTCACGGCGTCTGCTTTGATCCTGTCTTTGGAGTGAGCCGCATCGTAAACGGCCTGGTTGAGTGCCACGCGCTGGCTGCCTAGCACAATCGCGCTGGTGGGGATGCGCTTGTCTTCCTTGTTCAGGTTGGGAATGACGAAGTTGGTTTCATAGGTCCCGATGCGGCCGGTCTCATCGTCGCGGGCGAGAAACTTGATATCGTACTTGCCCGGACAGCAGAGTGAAGCCGGTGTCGTATTCGATGGGACGCCGGGCCAGCTCGGCTGCCGTGGTTTCAGAAAGCTTGATGTTCACGTCGTCGCGGACGTTTTGCACTGTCGTGCCGCCGACCACGTCTTTGATTTCGCCCACGAAGTCGATGAGCGTGTGCTCGTAGCCGCCGCGCTTGGCCAGCGCCAGCTCGCGGCCTGGAATCTTCACGATGATGGGCACAAAATATTCGGCGCGGTTGAGCTGGAAGTAATCCACCTCCATGGCGATGGTGAGATCGGTGATCGGGATCTTCGAGCATGAGCGCATCTTCAAGCTGGCGTTCCTTGTCGACGGCCGTGAAGTGGCTGAACTCCTTGTCGGCGTAGTAACCCTGGCGATAGTCGAGGTTCGCCGCGGCGTCGGAGTTGAGGGTGATCTTGATGCGACGGAAGTGTCCGTTCTTGGTCGTGTTTGTAGCGTAGTAGCCGAGCACGTAGTAATCGGAGATGGCCTGCTGCGCATCGACGATGCCTGCGTCGAGATCGTTGTTGTCGAGCAGCGCCTTGCCGCCGGTATCTTGCGCCAGCGCGTAGAGCGTGTCCTGTGACTGCTGGAAGTTGGTCATTACGGCTCCGCCCGCGGCGCCGGTGTACATGCCGGAGTTGCCCTGCGAGCCCTGCGTGGCATCGCCCATGGGAGCCTGCGCCATCAGGCCGCGTGCGTCGATGGTCCAGATGGTGACGCCGGAGCGAATGGCTTCATCGACGGTGGCGTGAAGCTGGGCCTGGTTGTCGATGCCGTTCAGGCGCATGCCACCGGCGAAATAGATGAGCGACTTCTTCTCGTCCACGCGCCCCAGCATGTGCGCGGCGGTCTGCAAAGCCGAGAGCTGGCGGTCGGTGTTGAAAATGTTGAACTCGCTATCGTCCTGCCCGAAGGCCGCGCCGGTATCGGTGCTGCTGGCGTCGTCGGAAGTTTCGGTCGATCCCCCTGGCCTTCGCCCACCATCATGGTCTCAAGAATGCTCAGCAGCCGATCGCGATCCCCGGTGAAGTCCTGCAGGACATCGACCGCGCCGCCCTGGTAGCGCATGATCGCAACCACGTCGGCGGATGTCATCTGGGTGCGGATAAACAGCTGCGCGGCTTCGAGCGTACGCAGTCTGATCGGGCGGGAACATGCCGGTCATGTCGAAGTAAAGCGCCAGCAGGCGGCGATTCTTGTAGCGCGGGTTATCGATGGACTCGGCGGCAATCTGCGTGTGAGCCAGCCGGTTGTAGATGTGGATGTCTTCATCCTTGCGCGCGGAAGCGGGAAGCATCTTGGCGGTTTCCGTCAACGCTTCATGCTCGCAGAACCGCACCGTCTGCGGAGCACCATCTTCGGTGACGGTGAAGTCCTTGGCGGTAAGTCCATGAACGAACTTGCCCTGCTTGTCCTTGACCACGACCGACTCGACAACCAGTTGCGACTGCACTTTGAAGACTGGTCCCTCGGGTATGCCGGCGGTCGCGTTGCCGCCAATCTGCTGCGCGCCTGCAGCGACAGCCGTGAGGAAAAGAGCAATGGGCGCGATTCGTATCGTCAGGGCTCGTATCGTCATTAGAACCTCAGCCGAAGAGTGGTTTGCAGGCTGCGCATGGAACCGGCGGCAGCGGGACGGCCAAACTGCTGCGCATTGGTGAGGCTGGCGTTGCTCCATACGCTGTTCCAACTGGTGAAGTCCGGATGGTTGAGCAGATTGGTGGCGGCGACCGTCAGGTCGAGATAGGTTTTACCGTGCGGGCGAAAGGTTCGGGCCAGCGAACTGTTGAGCGTGAACTGGTCGGGGCCGATAATCGAGTCTCTGCCCGCGGTGCCCCACGCGCCTGCCGCCGGCGCTTGATAGGCCGATGAATTCAGATGCGTGCCGTTCGTCGAGCTGTAAATGGAAGCGCCGGTGAGGCTGGGCCGGATGATGGTGGCGTTACCCGTGCCCGGAACAACCTCAGGATAAATAGGTGTCTCCGGCAGTCCGGAGCCGGCTGCGAGCGTGCCGAGCAGCGTCCACTCCTTGAGCAGCCGGCCGCTCCAGCCGCTCATCAGCGTGCCGCCGCCCAGGCCTTCGCCGCTGGTATATTGCGCCGTCAGGTTAACCAGATTGCGCTGATCGAAGGTGGAGAGCCCTCGCTCCGCGCGGGGATCGAGCCAGTTCTGCGCAATGGACGCACTGGAGGTTGAGGATGAGCCGCTGATGGCATTCTCACTTTGCTGGCTGGCGGTCACGTAGCCTTGTCCGCCCAGCGCGGCGTCATCGTCAATCGATTTCGAATAGGTGTAGTTAAGCGTGGCCGTGAAGCCGCTGCGCAATCTGCGGCGAAGCTGAAGCTGCAACGCCTGGCGCGTGGAGTTGCCGCCCGAGTCGCGATAAACAAATCCAAGCGGGCAACTGGGGCAGGGATTGGCGGCGCCAATGGGATAGGTATTGGGCAGAAACTGCTGCGCGCCGTGCGTGCCCTTGATGCCGGAATACGTGAGCACACCCTGCATCGCGGCAGGAAGGTCGCGCTGCACAATGAGCTGCCAGGATTGCGCGTAGCCAATGCGGTAATCGGGGTTGATGGCGAACGTATCGGGGGTCACGGTGGAGCAGGGATTAAAGCCGTTGGCCAGCGTGAGCGGGCAGGCAGCGCTGTTGGCTACGCTCAAGCTCGTTGAGAAGGGCGCCTGCTGCGCCATCTGCAACACGATGCTCTGGTACACCGAGGTATCGCGAGTGATGCCATAGCCTGCGCGGACCACGATGGTCGAGGCCGGAATCGGACGCCATGAAATTCCTATGCGCGGCTCGACGCCTCCCCGATCGGGACGGATCAGCGAAGAAGGATAGATGGTTCCCGTCACCGGTCCCACCGGATCGGTACCTGTCACCGGTGCGCCGGCCGTGAACGCGGAGTTGAGATCGATGTTCGCCAGCCGTCCGTGCAACTCGGTCATGGGCGCGGAGTATTCCCAGCGCACGCCTGCGTTGATGGTCAGCACGGAAAGAATGCGCCAGTCGTCGTTGTAGTACGCATCGTAAACCGGCTCGCGCAGATACTTATCCGCATTGCCGTAAGCGATGGCGCTGGTGTCGGGAATGCCAATAAGAAAATCGGCGAGAGCCGAGCCGGTGGTTGCGCTCGCCGCTCCATTGGCGGTTGCCGCGCCCGTAAAGTCAAACGTTCCGCGCGGATTCGCCTGGAAATCGTCGTTGTACTCCTGCTTGCGAAAATCGCCGCCCACCGAGATGTTGTGCCGCGAACGATAAATGCCTGCGGAGAGCGAGACGCCAACGGTGCGGGCGCGATTGAAGGCGCTGTTGCCGTCAGCGAGCGCGGTGATGCCGTTGTTAAAACTCAGCGTAGGAGGACCCCAGTCCGCGGGATCCTGATCGTTGCCACCGATGTTGGCGTTAGCGGGCCCGGAGATGTCTTCGCGATTCGCAAAGTTCGGCGTCATCGTGGTCCGCATGCGGCTAAAGGTGAACCCAGTGAAGAGAAACAGGTGCTGGTTGAAGCTGTGCGTCCAATGGACGTTTCCGTTCAGCCCCAGCGAATCGGTAGTATCGACAAAGTTAAAGAGGCTCAGGTTGGCCGCGCGTGTGCTTTCAAAAGCAAATCCGCCGAAGAACGTATCTCTGCGGCCCAGGGTTTTGTTCAGGCGCGAGTTCAGCGCGTCCTCGTGGACGCTGTTGAGTCTCGGTGCCTGGAAGTTGTAGCCAGATGCGGCGGGAATATTCGGATTGGGTTCAGGAAAGAGCGCCAGCAACGCCGCTGCCTGCGGGCTCACCGGCACCTGGTTGCCTGTATAGGCTGTGCCGGTGGTGGCGTTGTAGAGGGTCACTGGCTGGCCCGCCGCATTCGTCAGCCCGCCCAGATTGCCGCCGCGCTCCTGCACAGTGGGCACCAGACCGGTTTGGATCGAAGCGTTGTTGTCGCGCGTCCACTGGTAATTCACAAAGAAGTTGGGGCCGCGCGGAAGCAGGCGCGGAATGTTCAGCGGTCCGCCGAGATAGGCGGAGTTAGTGATCTGATCATAGGATTGTTTGGACGCGGTAACTCCGGCGATCGAATAGGGCCGCGCGTCGGTGGCGGAGTTATCGAGAACCATGCCGAAGCCACCGGTGTAGAGACCGTGTGTGCCGGAGCGCGTATTGCCGAACGCTCCACTGGTGGCATAGCGCGAAGTGGCCGCATTGTTCTCGCTGCCCTGCACCAGCAGCCCGTCGGCGCTGTCATCCTCCGGCGGCTTGGGCATTTCAACGGCTGGGCCCGCGCGCTTGGCAGGCGACTCGAGAAGCGGGTGGGGAAGAATGGGGTTCTGCACCACCTTGGTGCTGGCTATCAGTTGATCGATGGGCAGCAGCGTCAGCTCCCAATTTCCGGCAGCCATCTTGGGCGCAATCGTCACTTGAGTTTGGATAGTCCGAAAGCACTGCATGGTGACGGTCACGGTCCACTGGCCATCAGGAAGGTCGTCGAAGTGATAGAGGCCGCCCTGGTCGGAGATGGCAGTAAATGTTTTTCCGCCGTGCTTGGCCGTGATGGTTGCGCCGGGCACGGGCAAGCCGCCAAAGGTCACGGCGCCGTGATATTCCGAGGCCGCGGCGACCTGGAACGCGCAGAGAAACAGAACCACACAGAGAAGCAAAGCTGTACTTAAGCGTCTCAGCAGCATCGATCGGGTTCCCAGAATTTCTGACTCGCGTAGTGGACAGCCTGATGTGGGCTGAAGGGTACAGGCCGGGCTTCAGCTCGCAGATGAATCTACCCCAAAATTGCCCTGCTCCAGACCGGGAGAGCGTGTGAGGAGAAGGGAAGTTGTCGTTCAAAGGTGAATGGGATGCAGCTATAAGACGTACGCGGCAGCCCTCTCGTTTGTTCACTTACAAGTTTTTTTCTGCGCCGGTTACCGGTAACTGAGTTTCGCTTGCGGTTCGCCATGCGCATGAACCCTTGAACCTTGACTCAAATCTTGAATTGACCGGCGAAGTTCAGGAGAAGCTGATGGTGCGAGGGGGAGACTTTCCTTGAGTTAGACGCCCGTGCATGCGCTTTTGTTCCCTGGGATGGCTGGTTTGGAGTCTCGAGAGTTCGTTAGAAGCAACCGCAGATCCTGAGACTCCATTTGCCGCAAAAAGCGCGGCAAACGGAGTCTCAGGATGACAGCGTGTTTTATTGAGAACTGTCAGAGACGGACACTAATTCGCCGAAGGCTTCTCCACGTGGTCGATGACGATCACGTCGTCGGGCGCCTTGACTGCATCCATCTTCAGGCCCAGTTGTTCCTGAAGGGCCGTATACAGGCTGGGCGGCGCATTGGGATCGTCGGTCTTCGCCGGGGCGACAGGCACGGTCCCCCGGAACTGCGCAAACTGCGAGTCGTCGGGCGTCCACTTGAGCTGGAAATCGTACTTGTCTTTCAAGCCGGTCTGGTCGATCACCGGCCGGTCCATCACGCTAGCCTGCATCCAGGTCGCAAATTCAGCAATCGTCATATTGCGCACCATCAGGTCGCCGAGGCCGCGGAACATGAATCCCGCCCCATCAGTCGGTCCGGCCGTTGTCTTCGCCATCTTGGGCGCGCCGGCAATCGAAATGGCATAGACGGCGAGCACCCGCTGCTCGTGGTGAAACTTTAATTGGCAGCGATCCACCAACAGCTTCTGCACCATGATGCCCATCTGTTTGTTGTTTGGCCGTCCCGGCGCGTCGGGCATCCCGTCGATGTCGTAGAGGTCGGTGGCGAACCAGTCCGGCGCGCCGATGATCTGCTTTGCATGCACTCCGTAAGCAAGGGCGATGAGGTCGTTCAGGTTGGTGTTGAGGGTCATGAAATGCGTACCCCGGAACCCGAAGCCCTTGCCGCGCCGGCTCGGATCGCTGGGCTTGATGGTGGCTACTTCAAGGCTGGGATCGGCATTGGCTGCCATGGGGGGGACCGGCGGAGGCGGCTTGGGGATGGTCCACTCGGTCTCCGGTGTGGCGCGGGTCAGCACCAGTGGCAGCGGGTTTGGCCCTTGGCTCCAGGTGCCCTCAATCGTTTTGCCATCGCTGCTCAGCTTGCCTTCGAAGCTGCCGCCGATCATCTTCAGCGTCATCTTCACGGTCGAGCCGTCGAGAGTAACTGAGTCGACGGGCAGTTGCTGTCCGCCCTGATCGATACTGTAAGAGACGGCCTTGTATCCTCCGCCGTCGGCTTTGCTGATCTTGTAAACGAGGCGCAGATCGCGGCCGACATGCAGGGTTCCCTGCCAGGTGTCGGCAATGTCTTTGGGGTTGGTCACAGCCGCCGTGGCAGGCGCAGCCGTCGCGCTCGGTGCAGCGGTTTGCGCGTTCACCTGTTGCGCGGCGAAGCCAACGAACATCGCCATCGCCAGAACGGAGCAGGCCAACGGGAGCGGGGATTTCCGCGCAGCATCAAGACGTATCATGAGTGAACCTCTTCGCTGGTAGCGAGCGCGAGCGAGGCGAAGAGCAGCAATCCGCCTCGGAACGCCTGGAATGGGAAAGCTGAATCGCCACCCAGTATACGCCGGGGGTTTGGCGCGTCAGCATGGAGACCATTTGTATCACCGGTCCCTCAGCCGGCAGTCTCCGATATGCCGGGTATGTGCCCGGTCCGTACCGCTGCGTTCTCCCACCCCCCCCTCAAAAAATACAAGTGTTTGAAAACAAAGGAGCAGTTGTTTGTGCATTTTGCAAGTGTATGAAAATAAATGAGTACTTGTTGTGCGTCTTGCAAGTGTCTCATTCTTTGATAGATCGTCCGCGATGGAGAGGTGGTCAGTGAGTAGTTTTGGCGGGTTGGCAGGTTGGCGGCGGTCGTCTAGGCTGCGGGTTTCCCTGGGCCGCCGTCGGGCCGGTGCCACAGGTGGAACTCGGCTTCGCGGCGGGCGCGCAGGGCGGCGACCTCCTTGGTTCCGGCGTGGTCCCACATCAACAACTGCTCCGCGGCGGAGTCGTAGCGGCCGGCATTCAGATCGGCGAGCAGCTTCGAGGCCGCCAGGCGCCCCTGCCCCAGGTTGAAGCAGAAATCCACCAGGGCATCGAACTGACCCTGGGCCAGCTCCGTCCGCACCAGCCGGCGCACCGCCTGCTCCGCTTCGCGCACGTCGTTGAGCAGCATTTCGGTGGCCCTGGCTTCGAGAATGCCGTCGGGAAACGACTCCGGAGGGTGCAGCTTATGCCCGTAGCCGATAGTTGGTAGGCCGTTGATATCGAGGTACACCTTGCTGCGAAACCCCTCCGATTGCTTGAGGAGTGCGAGTCCTGCCGCGCTGAGATTCATGAACCTTACCTTTCGGAATCAACGCTAGCAGGATGGCGGAATTAACCGGCAACTGCGGCGGAGATTATTTTGCTATTGCGGCGCGGCCGGCGTCTTGCCGGTAAGGCGTTGCAAATCAAGAAGAAGCTGGTCAATGGCGAGGTCGAAATTGTGGTCGTGGATCTTCTGCAGGATGGCTGGCGCTATTGACTCGGTACGGCCGGTAGCCGGTAGCCGGTAGCCAAGAGCTACAAGCTACTGGCTACTGGTTACGAACTCGGAAATGCCGAAGCGCGGCCTTGGATGCGGGGTTTTGCGTGGCGGGATGCTTGATGGCATGGAATTCGGTGGAGGCGGCCCAAATTGGGAATTTGCACTACTTATGGTGCAAATTATAACTTCATTTATATCAGTTGATTACGAGGGTTTCGACAAGAACCCTCTATTTTTCAACAGGAAAGCATTGGCAACCTTGCTAATGGGAGGAGGCATCTAGTAGCGAGTTGGTAAAATAGCCGAATGGTTATGACATGGAAATCACGCAAGCTGAACCTGAAAACTCCACTGCGGATTTATCTGCTGATCGGAGCTTCCTCAGCTGCGCTGGCTGCGTTGGTGTTTTTGTTCGCCACGCGGACAGTCCAGGCGGATGCGGGACTCCCTCCAGCCGTAACCGCTCCCGCGATTTCGCTGGCGGCGAGCGCGACCCCGGCCACGCTCACTCCGAAAGCTCTTCCCCTGAAGGAAATCGGGAAGCAGCATCGGCTCCACGGGCTCGCCTCCTGGTATGGGGGCATCTTCGACGGGCGCACGACGGCAAGCGGCGAGCCGTACGACATGAACGCTATGACCGCCTGCCACCCGACGCTGCCGTTTGGGACCATTGTGCGGGTGATCAACCGGATCAATCACCGCTCAGTGGTGGTTCGCATCAACGACCGCGGCGACCTGGTCGACCAGCACAGGATCATCGATCTCTCCTATGGCGCGGCCCAGAAGCTGGCCATGGTGGACTCGGGCCTGGCGCCGGTCGATTTGCAGGTCCTGTCGCTGGGCAAGACCAGCCAATAGTCCATTCTGAAGCAGAGAAAAGGCCAGCCTCGGGGCTGGCCTTTTTCGTGGTCGGTGGACTGTGATCCGTGGTTCGCGGATGGTCTAAGGTGAGGGTGGATCTTACGCCCGCTTCGCGGGCTGGGGCGTGGGTTTGCGCCTCTCACCCCAGGCTCGCGCCTGGGGCTACCGTCTTGCGCCCGCTTTGCGGGCTGGGGCGTGGGCTGCGCCTGCTCACCCCAGGCTTGCGCCTGGGGCTACCTTCTTACGCCCGCTTCGCGGGCTGGGGCGCGGGTTGCGCCTGTTCACCCCAGGCTCGCGCCTGGGGCTACCTTCTTGCGCCCGCTTCGCGGGCTTTCTGATCCTCCGCTTTTGCTTCCTTGTTCCCTCGTTCCCTTGTTCCCTGCCTTACTGTCCTTCCGGCTCCTTGTAGGGCTTCTGCAGGTAGAGGCGGGCTTCGTTTACCGCACCCTGGGTATTGTCGTTGGTCTGGACGGCCAGCCGGTACTCGTTCACCGCCCGATCGCGCTGTCCGGTCAGGTCGAAGATCTTGCCAATGGCGATGTGGCTCCAGACTTCGGTCCACGGCGGCTCGTCGTCGCCGCGCAGTGCATCGCGGTAGGAATTCACGGCGGCCTGGTAGTTGCGCTGCTGGAAGAGCACTTCGCCGATGCGGTAACTGGCCAGCGAGCTCTCCGGGTTGGCCTTCAGCGCCTGCTGGTACTGTGCGAGGGCGCCGGTCAGGTCGCCCTGGGCCACCAACTGCTGCCCTTTCAGGATGAAGATGCGCACCTGCAGGTCGGGCGTGGTTTTGAGTACCCAGTCCTGCGGGTCGATGCTGATGCGGCGCGGGCGGCCGAAGGTATCCACCACATATTGCGAATTGGTGCCCACCACATCGATCTTCTGGTTCACGGTTTTGCCGTCGGTTTCAATCTGCAGGTCGACCGGCATATTGAAGAGGTCGAGGTCCTGGTCGATTTCGCCGATGGTGCGGAAGCCCTTGTTGTTGCCCAGCCGGTAGACGGCGTACTTATCGGTGAAGGTGGGGGCCCCGGTGCCGTCGATCCACTGCGCGAAGAACGGCGTCAGCTCCTGCTGGGTCTGCGCCTCCGTCACCTTCTCGAACTCCGTGGTGTCGATCGGCTTGTCGGTGTACTGGCTGAGCACGCCCTTCAGAACATTCTCGAAGGATTTGTCGCCCAGCTCCCACTGCATCATGTGGAAGATCATGGCGCCCTTTTCGAGGGTCATGGACTGGAACTCCGGCGAGAAGGGGTCGAGCCGGCCCACGCTGGAGAGCGGGATGGTGTCGTAGGCGAGGGCACCGGCGGCCACATCCTGAAGCGCGGCCCGCATGGCGCTCCGGCCGCTGTCGTCTTCCAGGTACATCAGCTCGCCGTAGCGAGCCATTCCATTGGTGATCCAGGCGTCGTTGAGCGTTTTCGGGCTCACCTCGCAGCCCCACCACTGGTGGGCCATGGTGTTGGCCAGCAGGCGCATGGCAGACTTGTCGCCGAAGCGGTTACCGGGAATGCCAGCCAGTTCCGGCGCCCACACAGCCGGCAGCGTGTCGGTGGGGATCTCCACCACGTTCAGGTGCGGCGTCTCCAGCTCGCCGAACTCGTCGGTAAAGAAGTCGTACTCTTTGGCCGCGGTCTGGGCGAGCTGATTGGCAGCCTGCGCGTGGGCCACGGTTGCGTAGACCTTCACATTGCCGGGGCCGGCGGAGACCGCGTCTACATAGCGGCCGGCAATCACCGTGCCGGGAAAGCCAGGTTTATCCCACTTAAAGTTGAATTGTGAGCCGGGCTTGCCATTGGCCAACGTCGTGTCCTGTGGCGCGCCCGTCATGCCGCTGGCGAAGACGCGCATCCCCTGCGGAACGCGGATGTGCATCTCGGCCGTGAAGCGGTCGGTCATATAGCCGGTGGTGGGGAACCAGCGCGCCGGATAGAGCAGATAACTGATCGGCTCCTGGATCGCGGCCAGCTTCAGGCCCTCCACGGGACCGTCCTCGTTGCCGGTAATGACACCGCTGTACACGAAGGTCCATTGCACGGTCTGCCCGGGAGTGAACGCTGCGCTGGGCGTCACGCGGATCGAACCGTCGGCGGTGCGCTCGCCGTCCAGCGTCTTCCCGCTCTCATCCGTGATGCTGGTAATCTTCAGCGCCGGATGGAAGCCGAAGCTGACGACGTCCTGGTTGGGCGGAGGGATGAACGAAACCACCGCCTTGGCCGTAAGGTTGTGAGCGGCCGGGTCGAGCTCCGCGTCGATCACGTAGCCGGTGATGTTCAGGGCCGGACGGGTGACACGTTGTGCCGAAGCGCCCACGGCGCCAGCCGTCAGGACCGCTCCCACAATTGTTACTACGCCCCACAAAGTTAGGTCTCTTGCTTGTTTTCGCATAGCAGTCATCGCAGTCATCATCCATTGCCGCCCTTGGGCGGATTGCCGCTTTTTCGCGGGTTGCTGCTTGTTTGCCGTGGTGCTATCCGTCGTTTGTTGCTGTTTTGTGAATTAGTTTGGTTCCCTGAGCTGCTTCGTGAGGCCCCTGCTTTGCCGCCTATCGGGATCGACTTCCTTAAAAGGATTCCTGACTTGCTTCGGCCGGAGATGCGGTCTGCAGATGATCCAGAACAATCGCCGCTACCCGGTCCATGACGGCTAACTTCTCGCTCCTGCCTTCGCCGGTAGCCGGTTGCGCTAAAAGCGCTCGCCGAACCCCTTCCAACTCCCACATCATGGACTGCCGTGCAGGGCCATCGGGTAGCAGCCGTTTGAGCTCTTCAACAATATTTGATGCGGTGAAGTCATGTTGAATGAGCTCCGGAACCACGCGCTTGCCGGCAATCAGGTTGGCCATGGCCACATGAGGAACGTCAACCACGCGTTTGGCCACCGCGTAGGTGAGGGGCGAAACCCGGTAGACGACCACGAAGGGATTACCGATGAGGGCCGCTTCCACCGTGGCCGTACCGCTGGCGACGACGGAGGCGCGGGCGTGGTAGAGTGCGGCGCGGGCGTCCTCAACGAGACGGATGGGCATGGTCCCGAGAGGCAGCTCGCCCCGGCAATTTTCGATTAGTTTGGAAACCTCGCCCCGCTGCGTGGCGTCGAGCGTAGGCGCCAGGGGCAGAAGAAACTCGTACGTTTCGGTTGGATGCGTGGCTGCGGATTGCGGAAACGCCAACCCTCTCGCCGCCTTGATCATTTCGGGCAGGTGGTCGCGGATTTCGCCCGGGCGGCTTCCGGGAAGCAGCGCAATCCAGGTGCGCGCGGGATCAAGATCGTTCTGAGCTGCAAACTGCTGGCGCGTTGTGGATGGCAGGGGAAGCTCGGCCAGAGGGTGACCGACAAACTCCGCCTGCACGCCCTGATTCCGGTAGAACGATTCCTCAAAGGGGAAAATCACCAGCATCCGGTCGATGTATTTCCGCACCAGCTTGATCCGATGCTTCTTCCATGCCCACAACTGCGGGCTGACGAAGAAAATTACCGGGATGCCCAGCCGATGGCATTCCGCGGCCAGTTTGAAATGAATGTCGGGGAAGTCGATGAGCACGGCCACGGCCGGCCTGCGGTCGCGGATGGACTGGCGCAGCTTGCGGAACTCGCGGTAGATGCGCGGCAGGTGGCGGATGACCTCGGTCACGCCCATCACCGCCATATCTTCCGCGCGAACCACCCGATCGAGACCTGCATCCACCATGCGCGGGCCGCCCATCCCGAACAGCTCCGCTCTTATCCCCTTTGGTGCGAGTTGTCGCTGGATGGCGTCAATCAGCAGCGCCCCGTAGTGTTCGCCGCTGGCTTCGCCGGCCGAGATGAAGAGATTGAGAGGCATGATTGGACCGAGGCTTGTGCTGCCCCCATGATAGCGGCTGATGGCGGAGACCTTGTGTCAGGCCACGACGGGCTGGCCGGGACCTGAAATCTTCCCGAAAAAATCAACCTTGCAGCGTGGGTCGGAGTTCGCGAAAGCACCTGCGGAGTGGTGCTCAGCTGCCCCATCCGGCTTACCCGCGAGCGGACGCGGGTGCTGATGGGTGGTCATGGAGGCGGTGGCGGGGGCCGTCGGCGATAGGGCGGCTTGATTTTCAATTTACACAGTGAGTCGTGTAGCGATACACTACTCGCATGATCAAGAGCTTCCGGCACTCAGGTATCGAGAAGTTCTTTTTCACCGGCAGCAAGGCGGGAATTCAGCCGAACCACGCGAGCAAGCTGACTCTCCAACTGACGACATTGAACCGGGCGCGAGGGGCTGCCGATATGGCGGCTCCCGGCTGGAATTTGCACCCACTGACGGGAGAGCTGAAAGGGCATTGGTCGGTGAAAGTGAGCGGCAACTGGCGACTCACGTTCTGTTTTGAAGGTGAGGACGCAGTTCTGGTCGATTATCAGGATTACCACTAGGAGGTTCCGATGGCTCAAATGCATAATCCGGCGCATCCGGGACGGGTGCTGCGAGAGTGGCTTGGGGAGATGCAGGTATCCGAGGCGGCGGCCAGGCTGCATGTATCGCGCGTGACGTTGTCGCGGATTTTGAACGGGAAGGCTGGCATCTCGGCAGACATGTCGCTGCGGCTGTCTGAAGCTCTTGGAACCAGCCCTACGCTGTGGATCGATTTGCAAACGCAATACGACCTGTGGCAGGCGAGCCGCAAGCGGCGGCCGAAGATCGAACAGTTTGAGAAGGTGGCGTGAGAATTCGAAGATTATCAGCAGGGTTGCGTAGATCAGCGGGTCAGCGAGTCGGCGGATGGGGCCGCGCCCATCGAGTGAGAAAGGAAGGCCATGATGAAGTGCAAGGGATAAAGACAACCCTCAGGGGTTGAAACCCACGTAAATTAATTGGCCCTATCGGCACGAGTAAACTCGTGCCCTGGTTACAAAGCTCTCGGGACGGACCTTCCGCGTCAGGATGACAAGGATTTGGGGCAAGCGACTGCCCTGAGAGAGCGCATTGACCTACGCTCCGCGTCTTGCCCGCACCGCAGCCGCCAATTCTTCCAGCAGCCCGCGCGTTTCCTTCCAGTCGATGCAGCCGTCGGTGATGCTCTGGCCGTAGACCAACGGCTGGTCGGATTCGAGCTTCTGCGCGCCCGCGACTAGATTGCTCTCGATCATTACGCCCATGATGTTGCGATTGCCGGCGGCGATTTGCCCGGCTACGTCGTGGCACACCGCGCCCTGGCGCCGGTAATCTTTGTTCGAGTTGGCGTGGCTGAAGTCGATCATGATGCGCGCCGGAACGCCAGCCTTCTTCATGCGCTGCGGTGGTATCGGCTACAGCCTCGGCGGTGTAGTTCACAATGTCGCTGCCGCCGCGCAAGATGAGATGGCAGTCGGGGTTGCCCGTCGGTTACAAAGATGGCCGACTGGCCCATCTTGGTGTGGCCGAGGAAGGTATGCGAGTAGGCCGCGGAAAGCACCGCGTCGATGGCCACCTGCACGTCGCCGGAGGTGGCGTTCTTGAAACCGACTGGACACGAAACGCCGGAGACCAGCTGCCTGTGCACCTGGCTCTCCGTGGTGCGCGCGCCGATAGCTCCCCATGCCACCAGGCCGGCGATATATTGCGGCGAAATCATGTCGAGAAATTCGGTGCCGGTGGGCACGCCCATCTCGGCCAGGTCGAGGAGCAGGTTGCGGGCCAGCCGGAGGCCGTCGTTGATCTTGTACGACTGGTCGAGATGCGGGTCGTTGATGAGCCCCTTCCATCCGATAGTGGTGCGCGGCTTCTCGAAGTACACCCGCATGACGATGCGCAGGTCGGCAGAGAATTCGCGCATGGCTGCTTCGAGCAGGGTGGCGTACTCGCGCGCGGCTTTGACGTCGTGAATGGAACAGGGACCGGCGAGAACCAGCAGGCGGTCGTCTGTCCCATTCAGGATGTCGACGATTTCGCGGCGCGCGCCGAAGATGGTCTCGGATGCGGCTTCGCTGGTGGGTCGTTCTTCTTCGAGAAAAACAGGTGGGAGGACGACTTTCGTCCATTTAATGCGAATGTCTTCAGTGAGGTGGAACATTCCGGCGTGCGGCTCCGTAGGGGTCTACCTTAAATTTAGCAGCCGCAGGGGACGCTCGTTTAGCGGAGACCCTCGATAGGAGTTTGCTGCTGTCCCTACGGGACTCGGAGTGGAGTGGTCTCAACAGCGAGACCTGGGGCACCCAAGATCGTGGGCACGATTACCGAATCACGAAGTCGCGGTGCTAGCGCTCGACCGCGTAGACGGCGCCGGCGGCGCCCACCGCGGCCGCCGTTACTAGAATCGGCGCCAGATGACGGATGTGATAACGGGGCTCGGTGCCCTGACCGATCGGCTGCTTGTCCAACTTCACCTTGTCGATGTCGTTGTAGGAATAGGTCACGATGCTGTTGTTGTCGGCCCTGGTAAAGGTGAACGAGTCCTCGGAAAGCGTGCCCAGCGTGCCGTAGCTGTTGGTGTCGTTGCGCAGCACGAGGTGCAGATATCGTCCATCCGAATATTTGGCCAGCTTGTGTTGAATCTTGTGGGCGTGTTTGGTGAGACTGGCAGTGGATTGCGCGTGGCCCATAGAGACTCCGGCGATGAGAACGCAGGCGAGCCCGAGATGAAGAATGGATGAATTGCGGAACAGCGTCATAAATCGTGGCCCTCCAACAAGCAGCTCCGTTGGGTGGTGGCCAATCCCTAATCGAATTGGCGTCAACCGGTGCTCAACAATACCATTAAATGAAGTTTGGCCGCCAAGGTGTAGCGCAAATTTCATTCGAGAACACGAAAAGAGACGAGTACGAAGGTGTCGAGACCAAAGTAATGAAGACCGCACGCCTGCCGTTTCTTGAGGGCTGCAGATGGCCCGATCGGAGTATGATGGGTGTTCTGTGGAGCTTTGCGAACTGCCTCCGCACTGGAGTCAAATGAAGCTGAATTGCTTCCTCCTGACAACACTCTGTTGGCTGCCGCTGGCAGCCGCTGCGCAACAATCCAACACGCCTCCTGCACAGCCTCCGACTCAAGTGCAGCCACAGGCCTGGCCGGCGCCGGCCCAGCCGCAGGCCACGGCGCCTGCTCCAGCGCCTCCCGCCGCTGTGCCACCGGATGCAATGTCGCCGCGCCGGCCGGACGGGCAAATCCTGCTCGACGTGGTGGTAACGGACAAGGCAGGCAAGCCCATCACCGGCCTGGATCGCAGCGACTTTACGCTTCTCGATAACAATCATCCGGCCGAGATTCAGTCGTTCGAAGCCTACGGTGGATCAAAGGCCGCGTCCGAGCAGCCCACGCAGATCATTCTGGTTATCGACACGGTCAACATCGGATTCGACCAGGTCTCCTATTCCCGCTTCGGCATCGATCAGTTTCTGCGCAGCGACGGTGGACGCCTCGGCGTCCCCCTCTCAATCTATTGGTACACCGATACAGGATTGAGGGGACTCGCAGGCGCGACAGCCCCTTCCACCGATGGCAATACGCTGGCCACGCAGCTCGATGCGACCGCGGGAAACCTGCGCACGATCAACCGTTCAGCGGGTGCCTGGGGAGCCATCGAGCGTTTCCAAATGTCGGTGCAGACCATGAACAATGTGGTCCGCGCGGCAGCCGCGCAGCCGGGCCGCAAGCTGCTCATCTGGATCGGGCCGGGGTGGCCCATACTCGACAACCCGAACCTGCAGATGACCTGGAAAGATCAGCAGAGGCTCTTCGGAAATATCGTGGACATGTCCACCTTGCTGCGCCAAGCGCAGATGCAGATCTACAGCGTGTCCACGGGAATGCCCAACAGCTTCACGTATTTGTATGAGTCCTACACCAAGGGCGTGAAGAAGGCGGCGCAGGCGTACCTGCCGAACCTGGATCTGAAGGTGCTGGCGGTCGAGAGCGGGGGCTTTGCCCTGGCCCCGAGCAATGATTTGGCGGCGGAGATTGAAAAATGCGTGCGCGAGGCGGCCGACTACTACACGCTCGGGTTCACAGCCCCGCCCGCTGACGGGCCGAATGAGTACCACGAGCTGAAGGTGCGTGTGGACAAGGCGGGAATCACAGCGCGAACCGATACGGGCTATTACAACCAGCCTGAGGGCAAGGAGATTCCGCGCTGATCAGGTCCCGCGCCCCAGATCCCGGTCGCCAACCCCCGGTCATCGACCCCGTCTTTCCCCCTTACAGTTAACCGCCATTGTTTTTTCTTGACGATGGCCCTTGCCTGTCGTCATACTCGGCAACTGTCATGGGTCCGGTGTGGATCTCCGGCGCCGGCCGAAAGCGGGCTTATTCTATGGATCTGATTTTGTTACGCCTCCTTTTTGTCGTTCTTCTTGCTACGGTTTGTTTTTTCCTTCACCCATTCGGCATCCAGAATGGCTGGTTGGCTTCTTTGGCCGGTGCGGGCGCGGCAGGAGCGGTCATTGTCTTCGAGTTGCGCGTCCGCGCCCTCACGCTGCGCCGCCTCATCGGCGCCGTAGCCGGCAGCGTGCTGGGCATCTTTGGCGCCGCGCTGTTCTGCCTGGTGCTGCGCACCGCGCCGCTCACCCGCGAGGACTCGGCGGTGCTGCAGATCTTTGTCCTGCTGCTGATGACCTATGTGGGACTGCTGGTGGGCGCCAGCAAGGGCGACCTGCTGAACCCGGCGGCGCTGGGCACCATTTTTGCCGCCGACCGGCCCACGCGCCGTAGCGCCAAGGTACTCGATACCAGCGTCATCATCGACGGGCGCATCGCCGATATTGCCGAGGCCGGCTTTATCGACGGCATCATGGTGGTTCCGGAGTTTGTGCTGAGAGAGCTGCAGGTGGTGGCCGACTCGACCGATGGCTCGAAGCGGCAAAGAGGCCGCCGCGGCCTGGACATGCTGCAGCGCATGCAGTCGAATGCGGTCATCCAGGTTCAGATTGTGCCGGACGATTTCCCGTCTATCCGCGAGGTCGACCTGAAGCTGCTGGAACTGGCCAAGAAATGGGAAGCCAAGGTGGTGACCAACGACTTCAACCTGAACAAGGTGGCCCACTTGCACCACGTGGACGTGTTGAACATCAACGACCTTGCCAACGCGCTCAAGCCGGTGGTTCTGCCCGGCGAAAGAATGAGCGTGGTGATTCTGAAGGAAGGCAAGGAGTACAACCAGGGCGTCGGTTATCTGGACGACGGCACCATGGTGGTGGTCGACCATGCGCGCAAGATGATCGGCCGGCCGGTTGATATTTCGGTGACCAGCGTTCTGCAGACCGCCAGCGGCAAAATGATCTTCGGCAAGATGGAGAACGGAACAGGGGAACACCAAACGGCCAAGCTCGCCGCGACATACGGCGAATCCGCCTAGTGTCCAACGGTGGCCGAAGGTCGGTAACGCTTCTCTTGCATCTTGCCGACAATGGAATTTAGTGCCTTTTACCCGCGTAAACGTTGGCGTTTTGGTGGTGTCCTATTTCCGGCTGGACACCAGCGGGCACCGTTGCCCTACGCGTGGACACTCAGACTTTAACACACTTCGGCTGTGACCTCTGTCACGTTACTTCGGCGCGCCGCGCAGCGGCGCGCCTTGCTCTTTATGGCTTGGTGTATCCGGCTTGCCCGGTTGCGCGCGGCTCTGGATGGTTTGCCGTTTATAGCTCCGGTGCGCTTCCCTCCGCAACCGCGCGCAACCGGCCCGCAGCGAACGGCCGTCAGGCCGTGAGCGGAGGGCGCGCGCGGGGCGAGGGAGTGAGCGCAGCGAACCGCACGGCGAGGGAGCGCAGCGGACGAGACGAAGCGAGCGGGGCGCGCGGCAAGCCGGTTGGGACGCGCAGCGCGCCGCCTCGCTGGATTCCACTGCGGCGGATCGCGGCGCGCGGAGCGGGCCAACCGTGACCGAGGAGCGGAGCGACGAGCACCTTGTATAGGCTCGGCCACTTATCTACAGGCTTTTCACGCTGCATCCCTGCCGCGCTGCTGGCTGGGGCGCAGCACGACGCGTGACGCGGGCTTTATCGCGGCGCGCGGCGTGCATCCACGGCGGCGGGCTGCACGGCTGCTCCGCAGGCGCACAGCGCGGAGCGCTGTGCGCATCCGGCCGCGCGGCGGCTAACCACCACCGCACGCAAACCAGTCACGGAAGCACCAGAACGAACAGAACCGCTTACGCCAGCCGCCCTGCTTGCCGTGGGCTTTGAGCATGAGTGAGAAATTGGAATCGGTGAGTTTTGAACCGCACTGAGAACATTTGTAAATGACTGCCTGACGCATGGGCGCGCCTCCTTGGATGCCGGAGGGCCGGGGAGTCAAGGCCGCGCGTTCTTGGCGCGCCGCGCAGCGGGCGAAGCGCAGCGGAGCGCCTTTACCCCCGGTGCACAATTGCAGATTCCGGGGGCGCGCCTTCCACGGCTGCGTGTGAGGCCGCGCGGGAGCGCGGCGGGCTTCTAGCGGCGTCGGTTGTCGATGAGGGACGCGAACACCGCGAGCATGATCACGGCGGCGACCTGGGCGAGGAATCGACTCACTTGCGCTCGCTCTCGCGCTGGCGCGTGGCTTCGTCCTCGACGTAAGGCATGCGCTGCTCGTCGTTGGTGCGCTTGACTGCGGCTGTCGTCTTGGGCTTCGGCATGTGCGCCGCGTCGATGGGCTTGGGTCGGGTGTCCATTCCGCTCCTTACAGTAGGTCGTTTTTGTCGAGGATTTCCGCCAGCCGCGCGATGGCTTTGGGCTTGCGGTGGTAAATGGTCGAGATGTTCGCGCCGATTAGCCGCGCGGTGGTTTCTGCCGTCTGTTTCTCCCGGTAGGTGAGCAGAATGATTTGGGCGTCAACCTGGGGGAGTTGCAGCAATGCGCGTTCGAAGTCGAGGCAGCGCACTATGCGCGCATCGCTGTCTGCGCTTCGGCGCGCGCGCCAGCCGCTGCGCGCGTAGTTGTTCCCGGTGCCTGCGTTGAGTTTGGTCCGGTCGATGAGCCACTGCTTGATTCGGAGTTTCGCTAGCAGCGTGTTAGCTGTCTCGCGTGGTGTCGTCATGGTTGCGCCTCCGCGCGGGCCTTGGCTTCGTCCTCGCGTTCGCACTCCTCGATGAGGCTGCGCCACCATGCGCGCGTGGCTTCCTCATCGCTTGCGGGTGCTTCGTACTTTGTCGGGGTGCTGAGCCATTGGGCGGCTGCGGGCGCGGGAAGACTCGCGCCCTTTTGCCGTGGCTCGGCCGAGAGGAGTTCTGCCGGGTCCATGCGGTGAATGATACCACCTGTAGTGTTTACCGAATGGTTAGCCCATCCAGGTGTGCTTAATCGCCGGGACAGGCTGCGAGGATGCGGCTTGCGATGGACCGTGCTTCCTCGTACATCTGCGCCGGGTCAGTCTCCGTGCAAATGTCCCAGAGTTCCTGCGCCGAGTGGTGAAGCACGCGCGAGAGGCGCGCGGCTTGCGGTGGCTGGCGCACCAGCGGACCCCACTCTTCGGCTTGGCTGTTCTGGATCGGCACGCGTAGCTCCTGTGTGCGGTTGGCTTTCACCGGCTGGCCTTCTTTCTGGCGCGTTCCTTGCGCGCCTTGGGCATGGGGCCGCGTTCGCCCTGGCTGGCTCCGATGCATGCGGCGGTGCACCAGACGCCGAGTTCCGGATGCGGGGCGTGGAGCTTGCCGCATCCGGGGCAACGTTGCTGGGGGGTGGGGGTGGGGGTGGTCACTTTTTGGCGTCCTTTTGCTTGAGCAGGCTGAGCGCAACCTGCGCCGCGTAGAGGAGTTGGGAGCCGTCGCGGCCGTCGAACACCTCCAGCGCGATGCCCTGCGCTATGCAGGAAATTGCGGCGCGGATCGTTGGCAGGCTGTCCATTTTGGGCATGGCCAGCTTGTAGGCGACCGCGGCCATGCGGATTGCTTTCGTGGTGGGCTGGCCTTTGTCCTGGGCCAGCTTGTAGGCGTTGGTCCACTCGTCTTTGCAATGGGCGAGGGCTTTGTCTGTGCGGCTGGTGCGGTCCCGCGGTGGCTCTGCCGCTGCGTGGATTGTGTGGGTGGTGGTGTGATGGTGCGCGAGCAGGGCGCTCCTCATGCTGTTTGTTCCTTTCTCACCAGGAATGGCCGTTTGATGATTTCGAGGTTTGCGCGGTTGACCGGGCGCAGGTCGTGGTCCAGGTACCAGATCGTGCTTTGCAGGCTCCGGTGTCCAAGCAATGCCTGCACGTCTCGCGCGTCGGCTGTGTGTTTGTAGAGGGCGACGGCGGTTGTTCTGCGCAGGTCGTGGGGTGTGAGTTTGCGGGTGATGCCCGCGTCGTTTTTCAGTCGCCGGAATTTGGCCGTGAGGGTGGAGGCGCGGGAGTTGGCTTGTTCGTATGGCTTTTTGCCGTGCGTTCGTTCCGCTCTCCACAGTTGCCGGATAAATGGGGTGTCCGTGCTCATGTTGCACTGCCTAAGCGTGGCGGCGATTTCTTCCGTCACCGGCAGGGTGAGCCGTTCCGCTTTTTTGGTGGTGAAGCGTAGCTCTCCGCTCGCCGGGTCGTAGTGCCGTGGCCCGAGGATGGCTGCGGTTCCGGCCCTTATTGCAAGGTCTGAACAGAGCAGGATGAAGAGCCGCATGTGCGGGCTGGCGTTTTCAAGGATGGCGGCGCGCTCCTCGTCCGTCGCCGTGATGTTGCGTGGGCGTACGCCGGGGTACCTTCTGATGAGGTCGTCGAGTTTCGGCGCGCCGTTGTATGTCCAGAGCCACCGGAGTATTTGCCGGACACCTTGGGAGCGGGTCGCTAGCGTGCTATGGGTATGACCGTTGCGCCGGATCGCCGCGTCGATTTCGAGCGCGTCCGCGTTGGTGAGGTCGCGCGGGGCTTTCGATCCGGCTTGCGCGATGACGAGCTTGGCCGCTTGGTACTCACCGCGCCCGCAGTCCTGGCCGTGCGTCCTGGCGACGAGTAGGGCTGCGATTGTCGGCCCGTCGCCAGCCCGCGAGGGTGGGCGATGGCCTTTTGATCCGCCTCGTGCTGGAGTGCTGCGCGTTTGCTTGTGAAGGATTTACGGAGCCGCTTACCGGTGGTGTCCCGCCAGTCGGCGTAGTACCGTCCTGCTTTTTCGAACATGGTGTCCTTTCCTTCTTCGCGTGGACACCGTGGGGAATTGCGGTTGGGCGCGTGGTTATTGGGTTTTGTGCTTCCCTTGGACACTAGCAGCATTGTCGGCAAGATGGAGGAGAATGGCCGCGGCGCTCCCGTTGGCCACGAAACGGCGGAGACCGCGCGGTAAGCGCGGAAATTCCGCGCCGCGCAGCGGCAATCATCCCAGAGGGATGCTGCGAACATAGCCCAGGCTGGAGTCCGCTATCCGCAATCGCGGATGGCGAACGGAATCCTGGGAAACAGCGCAAAATTAGATTTCAAGCCCCGTAGGGGCGACGGAACTGCGCCCCATCATGCCTGCTCGCGAGCAGGAAAAGCCCAATCAATCGACGTGGGCTTTGGCTACTGCGCCACCACATTCACCGTGAAGTACACGTTCTGGCTGACCACTGTGTTGTCTACATAGGCCGTAGCCGTCACCTTGACGGTGGCAATGCCCAGCGGCGTGCCGAAGGCGTTCGTCACGTTACTGCTGGTGCAGCCGATGCCCGCGCCACCCAATGCCACCAGCAGCAGAAGCAGGATGAGCGTGCGCCGCGAGCTTACCCGCAGCAATGTGCATGCGCGGCGGCCAAAGGGCAGCAGGAAGACGAGCAGACCGGCCAATGCCGTTCCGCCGACGGCCCGCGGCCACGTAGGACCGCGTTCTACGGGAGTCGCGGTTGCGAGTGACGTGGTGGACGTTTGCACAACGAAGGTTACAGTGCCCGGCGGCGTGATCTGCTGCGGGGTGGGTGTGCAGGTCATGTTGTCGACAGCCGGAGGCGTACAGATGACCTGCACCTGGCCGTTGAAACCACCAAAGCCAGTAACTACGAAGGATTCCGATCCCGCGGCGCCCTGCACAATATTGAGGTTGGTGGCCGGATTGGAGGCCGCGGGCGTGAGCGTGAACGCCTCGACCGTCAACGTAATGGCGGCTGAAGTTTCCGGATCGAAGTAGGCATCGCCCTCGTAATAGGCCGTCAGCTGGTCCTGGCCGCCGGGCAGCGTCTGCACGGTTAGCGTCGCGGTCGACGTGTCGCCGGCTGTCGCAGAGAGTGTGGCCGTTCCCAGGATGGTGGTGCCCTGGTAAAAGACTACGGTTCCCGTCGGGTTCTGTTCGCCGGTGACGGCAGGCAGGCTGTTGGGCGTAACCGTCGCAGTAAGAAACACTGACGCGCCCGCCTGCGCTGAAGTGCTGTTGGCGGTCAGCACCACGGTGTCAGCCAGCGCAGTGGCTGCCAGTGGCAAGGCTGCGGAGGTGCTGGTGAGCCAGTTGTTGTCGCCCGAATACACCGCGGTAATGGAGTGCGCGACATTGTCGGCGAGCGGCACGCCGCTGAGCGTGGCGGAGTTGCTGCTGATCGTCGCCTGTCCCAGCAGGGTGGTGCCGTCGTAAAAGCTCACGGTGCCGGAGATGGCGATTGTGGCCCCGGCCGGCGCTGTGGCCGGCAGTACGGTTGCGGTGAGTGCCTCAGGCGTGTTGGGCGTGAGGGTCGCGGGTGAGGCCGCCACGGTCGTCGTTGTGGCGCCCTTGCCGACAGTGAGCGAAGCTGCCGGCGAAGTGGAACCGGCGTAGGTGTTGTCGCCGGGATAGATGGCGTTGATGCTGTGCGTGCCCACGGCGGAGGGCGCGATCAGGGTCGCGGTTGCGCTGGCGTTGGTGCTGGCTCCCGAGAGCGTTCCGGCCACGAGGGATGCTGAGCCCACGCTCGCGCCGTCAATTTCAAACGTGAGAGTGCCCGTAGGCGCCGGTGCGCCCGCCCCCGCATTGGCTGAGGTGACTACCGCCGTCACCGAAAAGCTGTTGCCCGCCGCAGGCGCATTGGTCGAGGGCGTCACGGTGGTGCTGGTGCCGCTGAGCTGAACCGTGACGCTCACCGCACTGGAGTTGGCTGCCGCGTAGGTGGAGTCGCCACTGTACTCCGCAATGATGGAGTGCGTACCCTGCGCCAGTTCTCCCGTTGCGGTTTGTTGCACGCTCGAGCTGGTGCCCGACGCTGCTGTCATGGTATCGATGCCGAGGTTGAGGCCCGTCGTCTGATCGTAGAAAGTGACGGAACCAGTGGGCACTGTGCCGCCGGCTCCTGAATTGACCGTGGCTGAGAGCACTACCGAACCCGAGGCACTGATCGTCTGCCCCGGCGCAATGTTGTTGGTGACAGTGACAGGCGAGGTGCCGGTGGCCTGGGGTTTCGCTCTCACCAGGGCATTTGCATCGGGCACGCCCAGGCCGGTGGCCAGGTCAAAGCCTGAGCCGGCGGCGAAGCCGATTTGGCCATTCGCTCCGCAACCGAGGCTGCCGGCCGCGCACTGGAGCTGCGCATTGCCCTGTTGCACGTCGTTGTAAATGCCGCCCTGGTAGCTGAGCTGGTAGAGCAGTGGCGCAAGGTTCCCCTCTGCGCCGTTCTGCTGGGCCATGAGCGCCGCAATGCCGGCAAAGTAGGCCGCCGCCGCACCGCTGCCGCCGCTGCGCACGAGCGTGCAGCCGGAAGACGTCGAGTTCAGGCAGAAGGCAAGGCCGGGATTGGAGGCGCTGTCGATGGCTGTCGGCAGGCTCACGTCGGGCATCAGGCGATTGCTGCTTGAGACTCCCGCAGGCAGGCCGGCAGGAAGCGGCTGCCACGCCGGGAGCGCGTAGACAATGCTCGTGCCGCCGCCACCGGCATAAGCCGGATCGGCCGGATCGATGGGCGACCACGCGCTTAATGCGGAACTGCCCGCCGCAGGGCCCGATGCGCCAAATCCCACAACTCCAACGGCCGTATTCCACTGCGTTGAGGCGAGTGCGTTCACCCCAAAGCCGGTGTTCACGGGCGCTCCGTCGGCAGGTGCGCATGCTGCCGCGCCGCTATCACCCGCGGCCGCAATGACGGCAATGCCTTCAGCCGTCGCCTGCCGATAGAGCGAGGAATAAAATGCCTGGTGTCCCGAACTCATACCGGCTTCGCAGGCCGAGTAGCCGACCACCACGGTTGATGCCAGGTTGTCATCGACGATCGCGGCCAGCGAAAGGTCCACGCCGTCTGTAGCGCTGGTGGTGGCTGCGGGGACCAGGACAATCTGCGCAGCCGGGGCGGCCGTGCCGGCCCACGATGCTGCCAGGGTCGCTTCCGCCTGTCCGTCAGCGACTCCGGGGTCAGCGCCATTCAGAATCACGCTCACGGGTGAAGCAGGCAGACCGAAAGCGGTGCGGAAGGCCGCGATGTCCACCGTGTTCACGTCGCTGCGCGAAGCAATAGCGATGGTCTGGCCAGCGCCGGTGATGTTGGCCTTGGTGAGCGGCTCGAGGTCCACGAGCTGCGCGGCAAGCCGCGGCGTGAATGCCTCGGCAGCGGCGGGCGATGTTTCCGCAGCCAGCTCGGCAGCAGTGACGGAGAGCGGCTGCGGTGTTGTGAGCGCGGAGCGCGAAACAACGCCGTCGAGAGACACCAGTCCGGCAATCGCGGGCTCCAGCGCAGCGGGAACGGAGATGTTGCTCATCACCACAGGACGCGCGCTGCCGTTCGCGACAGAAACCAGGTCGATCTGCGTGTGGAAGGCCTGTTCAGCCTGGGCGACCGTGCCGGAGAACTCGATCCAGCCGCGACCGGCCGGCAGCGCCGCCACCGTAAACCCCTGGCTCTCAAGCCAGGCTGCCACAGCAGCCACGTTGGAGGGGGAATTCGCATAGGCGCTGGCGAAGGCAGCAGGCGTGAGCCATTGATGGTAGTCGGGCGAGGAGAGATTCTGCAGGCTGGTAATTTCGGCGGTCAATGCCTGCTGCTGCGCGGCGGAGGGCGCGAGCAGAAGCAGCATCCGAGTGAGACTTTCGCCGGCGGGCGCGGCGCCTTCGTCGATACCGGAAATGCTCAGGCTCGGAAAGCTGAGGGGCGGGCGGCTGACGGCCAGCGCGGTTGGTGCGCTGCTGCTCCAGTCGCCGACGAGACCGGAAACCTGCGCTTCAGCAGGGCTAAAATTCTGTGCGCCGGCCGGACTCACGCAGCTCAGGAGAAACAGCCCAATCGCCAGCCCCAAACCAGGTCTCTGTGCCATGTTCCTCGCCGTATCGCATTCCCGGATCGATAGAGAGGGGAGCCACAACTGCCGAGTGGATCTTCCTCAAGAAAAATCCACCTTGCCCGCCATGGGCGGCTCTACAGCAATCCGGGAAAAGCCTTGGATTGACCCCGCGCAGACGCACACGTCCCGCAATCACAGAAGGGGTGCAGTACCAATCTTCCGCCGGGGGAGCGCGTTTGCACCTGGCCCTTTCGGGGCAGGGTCTTTAACTTATGCGTGTGCTTCGCCCCTGATTGTATAGCGGTTAAAGCGAATCAGGCAGGAAATTCCGGGGCCGAGGCAGAAGCGCCGTGCCGGAGTTGTGCATATCGAGGGCGAAATCCTGTGGGACGATTTTCGTGCTCTCCCACCCTCGCCGCAGAAAAAAGGTCGCAAGGATGGGGCACGGAGCGGTGTTTGGAGACCACGAATTTTGATCGCGCTCTCTCACTGAAGCTGTTCGCAGACAGAAAAAGGCCCGTGCGCTGGGCACAGGCCTTTTGACGAAACCGATAGGGCGGGGCGCGGTGCGATTCCCCGCGTTTCTTCCCAGCGCTTAATGACTTATTTGGGCTCGATTGGCGCAGCCGGTGGCGGCGGAACCTGGTTCACCGCAGCCTGCTGCTGGACCGGCGGCGCAGCGGGAGCGGGATCGCCGATGCCACGAATCCCTTCGCGGAAGCCCTTCAGGCCTTCGCCCAGCCCCTTACCCAGTTCCGGCAGCCGCTTGGCTCCGAACAATAAAAACGCGACCACAGCCAACACGATAAGATGCCAAGGTTGAAGTAGATCACCCATCGCAATACCCCTCCGCGCCGAAACTTGCATTCAGCGCGCTTCGTTAACATTGTCGCACAGGGCAAGTGCTGAGTTCAAAGTTCCCGGTTCACGGCTCTCGTGCCTGGCCCATCGCACGGAAGACCAGAAACCCAACTACAGCAAACAAGATCGGAAACCAAGGCTGAAATTCTTCAATTCACCTTGGCTGGACTGCCCAGTCGTCCAGTCACCATGTTGAAGAAGCTGCGCAGGTCGTCTTCATCGCCAACGGTCAGCCGGCGATAGACCTTGAGGAGCGGAAACAGGCGCGAGCCGCGCACCTCCACGGCGGGAACCGCGACGGGCCCGTTGGACTTGCCGGCGCCATCGGGCAGTTCGCCGGGATAGGTGGTCATCTCCCAGCTTCCCGCGTAGCGGCGGCGCAGCACTTCGCCCAGGTAGCTGCCCCACAGCCGCACTTCGAAGTCGAGATCGAATTCCGGGCTCTCGCCCACCAGGACGAGAATTTCGTCGAGGCCGTCCAGGGATTCGCCGCTGAAGTCGAGCTGGCGCTGGAACTGGGTGGAAGCCAGCTGACACGCGGCGCGGGCATAGCCCTCCATCATCGTCTCCAGGTCAGGAAACGTGGCGGACTCCAGGCGCGTGCGCAGGTCGGTATGCTCCATCCCATAAGGGTAAATCCTGCGCCATGGGCGTGGGTACAACTATGGTTTGAGGCGCGAGATTGTGGCAGACTTAAGATAAGCCGGAGGCTTCCCCGCCCCATGAAAACGTTCAGGTTCTTCCCCATTGCGCTTCTGCTCGCTTTTGCAGGAATGGCACGTCCCGCCGATCGCGTCATCTACCCCCCACCGGCGCAGGCCCACGCCGATATTGCCGCCGCGCTCAAGACCGCCGCTGCCACGCACAGGCGCGTGCTGCTCGACTTTGGCGGCAACTGGTGCGGCGACTGCCAGGTGCTGGATATCTACTTTCACGACCCGCAGAACCTGCCCATTCTCAATAAGAATTACGTGCTGGTGCACGTGAATGTGGGCACGTACGACGCCAACCTCGATCTCGCGCAGAGGTACGACATCCCGCTCAAGAGAGGGGTGCCGGCCGTGGCCGTGCTCAGCAGCACCGGCAGGCTGCTCTACAGCCAGAAGGGCGGGGAATTCGAATCGATGCGGCAGATGCAATCGTCGGCAGTGACGCAGTTCCTGGTGCAGTGGCGCCCGCAGCGGGCGGGCTGCTCGGTGACGATGGTGAACTGCTGAAAGGCAGCGATGGGCCGGTAGCCAGTAGCCACTGGCCGGTAACCGGTAGCCGGTAGCCAGTAGACTCGCAGCCTGCACCACCGACGGCCAGCTTTTAGCTACCGGCTACAAGCTACGGGCTACCGGCTACTGGCGTCCCACGAGAAGCTAGTGGCTAGGAGCTAGTAGCTGTAAGCTGCTTTTATGCTCTTCGATCTTGAGAAATCGCCAGCGAGTGTGGCCTACAAGCTGCTGATCGGCTTGGTCGCGCCACGGCCCATTGCACTCATCACCAGCATGGACGAACAGGGACGGCTGAACGCCGCGCCCTTCAGCGCGTTTAATTATTTTGGTACCGATCCGGCCATCGTCGGTGTTGGCGTCCAGAACCAGTCCAACGACATTTATGCGCCCAAGGACACGGCGCGCAATATTCGCCGCACTGGCGAGTTTGTGGTCAATGTCGTGACCGAGGACATCGCGCAGAAGATGAATATCTGCGCTACGGACTTTCCCCCAGAGATCAGCGAAGTGGAGATGGCCGGATTTACCACCGCGCCGTCGCAGGTAGTCAAGCCCCCGCGCCTGGCCGAAGCCCATGCGGCGCTCGAGTGCCGCGAGTACACGACCATCGAGATTGGCCGCTCGCGGATTATTCTGGGCCGCGTGGTCAGCGTGTATGTCGAGGACGAATTTGTCGATCCGGCAGGGCCCTACATCAAGGCCGATGAGCTGCACGCCATCGGGCGCATGAACGGCTTGGGCAACTACGCGCGCACTCGCGACGCGTTCATTACTATTCCGCGGATCTCTTACGAGGAGTGGAAGAAGACACAGAAGACGGCGAGTTAGCGAGTTAGCACGCCAGCACCGCACCAGCGAGTCAGCACCAGGTCTTTGACCGCTTAATTTTGCACCAATTCCGTGCCCCATCCTTTCGCCTTTTCTCTGGCGAAAGGGTGGGAAACCACGGAAGCCAAAAGTACGAATTCATGCGGTCCGGGACCTAGTACCGTGTCCACGTGATTTTGTAATTGAGCCTTTGAACGCTGGGTGCCCCGGGTCTCGATTTTGAGACCTGGGAAAGCACGAAACTACGCAGTCACAGCACTAGCACCTGAGGTGGCCTTTGAGCCCCGCAGTGGCGACAGAACCAAGCCGAAATCGCGTCGCGCGAGCTGCTTACGCGATGGGCGCCAAATGCTTGGTGTTCTGGTAGGTGTACTGGATGCGGTGAATGACCGTGATGGTTGAAAGCACAGCCAGGATCCACAGAACCGGTGCCATGGCGCCCCAGTGGTTGAACAGCGCGCCCAGCAGGATGAGCACGATGCGTTCCGGCCGCTCCATGAAACCCACTTTGCAGCTGCCGATGAGCGCCTCGGCGCGGGCGCGTGTGTAGCTGACCATCAGCGAAGTGACCATGACGAAGGCCACCAGCACCACATAACGGAAACGGTTAATGCGGCCGTAGTAAACCAGCAGGCCGAAGAACAGCACCACGTCGGAGTAGCGGTCGATCACTGAGTCGAAAAACGAGCCGAAGACCGTTACCTGGTTGGTGCGCCGCGCTACGCGGCCGTCCACCATGTCGAAGATGCCGGCGCCGAAGATGACCAGCGCGGCGAAGAAGAACATACTGTCTGCGTTGGCGGCGTTGGCATGGCCAAACAGAAACGCGGCGGCGATATTGATCACCAACCCGAAAAAGGTGAGGACGTTGGGATTGATGCGGGTAAGTGCCAGTCCGTGAACGATGCGGTCAAGCAGCCATCCGCACCCACGCCCGAATGCGCTGGTCCAGGTCATACTAGCTTCCAGCTCCTAGCTTCCAGCTCCTAGCCTTAGCCGCTAGAAACCAAGTTCTAATCTTCGATCTACTGCTTGGACCCGACTACTCGGCCGCAGCCAACTACTTGGCCGTAGCCAACTACTTCACCACGCCGTCCGGAGACTCTTCATCGTCTTCGTCGGCGGCCTCATCGTGGATGGTGGTCAGCTTGAGGATTTCGAGTTCGCGTTTTCCGTTCGGGGTCACGATGGTGGCCACGTCGCCCACGCGTTTGCCCACAATGCCGCGGCCGATGGGCGAGGTGGTGGAGATCAAGCCTTTCGACACATCGGATTCCTCGCTGGTGACGAGGCGGTATTCAATCTCCTCCTCCTTGGTGGAGTCGTAGACCACCACCGTGGAACCGAAGCCGGCCTTGTCGCGCGGAATATTCGAAAGGTTGACGAGCGAGAGTTCGGCCATGCGTTTCTTGAGCTGGCCCAGCCGCGCATTCACAAAATCCTGGCGCTGTTTGGCCATGTGATACTCGGCGTTCTCCGAGAGATCGCCCAGCGCTACGGCCTTTTTGATTTCGGCCGGCAGTTCATGGGCCAGCTCGTGTTCGAGGAGCTGAATCTCGCTTTGAAGCTTTTTTTTGATGTGTTCGGGCATTGCGTCCCATAGCGCGCGAGCGGCAATCCCTCGCCACGCGAGAAGTGGAAGAACTCGAAGTTTCATTATACGGCAGGGGCAGGGGCAGGGGAGGCCGAGGGACGAGGGGACGAGGGAACGAGGGAACGCAGGGAACAAGGGACCAAGGGACCAAGGGACCAAGGGACCAAGGGACCAAGGGAACAAGAGGTCGGATCACGGACCAGGAAGCTCGGTCAGGCTAGCAGGCGGCGCAAGCCCCTCTTCGAGGGGCTTTGTAATAGGGCACGTCTTCAGTCGTGCCAAAAAAGGGCGAGCAAAATCAGTGGGCTTTCGCGCCTGCGGAATCTGGCTTCACATATTTGCCCAAAAGCAGCAGTTTTTCGCAGTGGCGGCTCAATTCAGGCTTTCTCGTTCCCTTGTTCCCTTGTTCCCTCCCTTGGTCCCTGCCTCCAAAAACTCCTGCAGAATCAGCGTGGCTGCTACCTGGTCGACGACGCGGCGGTGCTCCTGGCGGGGATGGCCGGCTTCATAAAGCATCTGGTGGGCCTCGCGGGTGGTCAACCGCTCATCCCAGAAATGAATGGGCAGACCGGTCAGCTCACCCAGCTCGGCGGCAAAGGCCTGGGTGCGGGCGGCCTGCGGGCTGTCTTCCCCGGAGATATGCAGCGGATTGCCCACGACGATGCCGGCCACGGCGAACCGCCGGCAAAGCCGCGCCAGCGACCGCAGGTCATCGCGAGCAATGGAGCCGTGGCTGCGCTTCCGCTCCAGCGTCAGCACCGGCTGGGCTGTGAGGCCCAACTCGTCCGACACGGCCACGCCGATGCGGCGGTTGCCAATGTCGAGCCCCAGGTAGCGCGGATGGGTGACCTGTTCCAGTGTGGATCTCCCTGCTTCCAGCTTAAAGCGGATTGCACGGGCGGATGCCGCGCACTCCCAGCTAAAGCATTTCCCGGATCGGTTGTGGGGAAAGCCACAACTGTTGAGTGTATTTTTCCTCAAGAAAAACCCATCTCATACGCCGCCGGTGGTTCCAGAGGGAGCCGAGAAATGCCTTAACCGATAGAATCAAGAGATATAGAGTCTCCAAAGAGGCTCCGAGCGTCTTATCAAGGGAGCTTTTTGGGGAAGGGGACCCAGAACCGCAAGATGGCAAGCCGTAAAAGAACCAGCCGAAGGAAGAAGCGTTCCGGCGCGGCGAGCGGATTTCTAGCGGTCCTGCTGCTGGCGATCGTGGCCGCGGGCGCGGCCGTGTGGCTGCTGTTCACACCCTACGGCCCCACCAGTGCGACTTTTGTCCAGATCGCTCCCGGCTCCTCCACCGTGCGCATTGGCGCGGAACTGGAAGCTGCAGGCGTGGTGCGAAGTCGCTATGCGTTTGACCTGCTGCGGCTGGTCAAGCACGGAGTTCTGCGGGCCGGCGAGTATCGCTTCGACCACCCCGCGGCGGCGACCGAGGTCTACGCGCGGATCGCGCGTGGGGACGTCTACACGATCGCGCTGACCGTCCCCGAGGGCGCAAACATCTTCGACATCGCCACGCGCGTGGAGCAGGTGGGCCTTGGCTCGCGAGAAGCGTTCCTGCAGGCAGCCTTGAGCCAGGCAGCGCTGGTGCAGGATATGGATCCGGGCGCCAGGAGCGTGGAGGGTTACCTGTTCCCGGATACCTACAAGTTTTCGCCGCCGGTGAGCGCGGACCAGATGATCGCAGCCATGATCCGCCAGTTTCGTGTTGAGGCGCAGCAGTTGCGGTTGCATGAGGACTTGCACAATGCGGTGACGCTGGCTTCGCTGGTGGAACGGGAGACGGCCGTCAATTCCGAGCGGCCGCTGGTGGCCAGCGTGTTTGACAACCGGCTGGCGAAGAAGATGCCGCTCATGTCGGACCCGGCGGTAATCTACGGGCTTCAACTCGAGGGCCGCTGGCGCGGGACCATCTATCGTAGCGATCTCCAGGGCGACACGGCCTACAACATTTATTTGCACCCGGGGCTGCCGCCGGGTCCCATCTGTAACCCCGGCCTTCCCTCGTTGCGCGCGGCCATGCACCCGGCGCAGACGGATTATCTTTACTTTGTGGCCGCCGGCCAGAATCCGCAGGGACATTCGCTGTTTTCCGCCACGCTCGACGAGCACAATCACAATGTGGCAGGCTATCGTAAGGCGCTCAAGCAAGCAGGTGCGCAATGAGCCCAACGAAACTGACTCGCTGTGCGCTGTGTGCCTCCAGTCTCTCGCTGCCGCTGTTGCTGGCGGGCTGTTCGCTGTTTCCCACCACCCGGCATCTTCCCGTGCCCAAAGCCCCGCCGCTGGTGCAGACTGCCACGCCGCAACAACTGGTTGGGCAGCTCAACAACCAATGGGGTGCGCTCAATAATCTCACCGCAACGGTCGAAATCCAGGCCACCGAGCTCAAGACCATGGAGGGCGTGGAGAAGGATTTTCCCAGCTGCCGCGGCTACATCATCATGAGCAAACCGAAAATGTTGCGCGTCCTGGGCACTTACTTCGGAGTGAAAATCTTCGACATGGCCAGCAACGGTGGTCAGTTCACGCTGGTGATTCCGCCCAAGAGCATGGCTATCGAGGGCACGGATACCGTCACGGAAAAATCCGCCAATCCGCTGGAGAACCTGCGCCCCGATTTCTTCTTCGAATCCATCGTGGTGCGCGGCCTTGCGCCGGATGAGTTGTACATGGTTTCGGCCGACACCCAGACCGTTGAAGATGTGGCCAAGAAGCATCTGTTTGCCGAGCCGGAGTACGTGCTCAGCGTCATGCGCCGCGATCCGAGCGGTGACGGCCAGCTCATCCCCGTCCGCCAAATCACGTTCCATCGGGATGACATGCGCGCCTACGAGCAGGACCTCTACGACACGCAGGGAAATCTATCCACCTCGATCACCTACAGCAACTACACCGATTTCTCGGCCGGCGAGTATCCGTCACGAGTCGTGATCAAGCGGCCCATCGAGGGCATTCAACTCACCCTGAGCGTGGAGCGCGTGCAGCAGAACGTCGATCTACCTGCCGACGAGTTCACTGTTAAGATTCCCGACGGCGTCAAAGTGAAGAAGCTGAAGTAGGTTAAAGGCAGAGACAAGAGACAAGAGACAAGAGACAAGGGACAAGGGACAAGGGACAAGAAAGACCATCGTTGCTCGGTCTCTTCCCCTCTGTCCCTTGTCCCTTTGTCCCTTGTCCCTTTCTCTCTTCTGTCCCTGCCTCACCCTAGAAGATGATCTTGCCCACAAACTGCCAGACGCGCGATGCGCCGACGGTTGAGGTCATGTTCACAGATCCGGTGCTTGAGCTGGTCTGCGTGATCAGTCCGAGGTTGGAGGAACTGACCGTGGCGGTGGGGGTAGCAAAGTTGGTGTGATTGAGAGCGTTGAACACCTCGGCTTGGAACTGGCCGTGGATGCGATGCTCGGTGGCGATGTCTTTAAAGAGCGAGGCATCGATGTCGTTATAGCTGGGTCCGCGCAGGGAGTTGCGGGGAACGTTGCCGTAAGAGACGATGCCGCCGTTGTTCTGGGGAGTTGGGTTCTTCAAGAAAGCTGCGGGGTTAAACCACTCGGTTTTGGGCGAGCCGGCCGGACGAGCGATGGACTGGCCCGAATAGACCGCGTAGTCATTGCCGACGCCGGAGAGCGAGTTATCCACGCCGCTCAGGATGGTGATGGGCAATCCCGATTGCGCGGTTAAGATGCCATTGGCCTGCCATCCATTGGCCACCCAGCCGGCTGGTCCGGTCAGGTGGAATTTCGGTAGCACGTAGTTGACTGAGGTGGTGAAGCGCAGCGCCTGGTCAAAATCGGCTACGCCGCGCGCGCTGTTCAGGTTGAATGGATTGGGCGGCCCGGTCTGCCCCTCGGTACCCGAGGAACCATTGTCGATGGTCTTCATCCACACCACGTTGGCGAGCAGCGTCAGGCCATGGCTCGCGCGGCGAGCGACGGTCGCTTCCCCGGCATTGGTCATTTCGTATTCGTAATCGTCGGCCAATTCAACCGCGCCCAGGCCGTTATACAGCCTGCGTGAATTTTCATTGCCCACCGTACTGGTTGGTCCGTTGTAAACAGCGGGGTTGAATTGCCGCGACGCCATCACGTGTTCGGCATGGTTGCCCACCCAGCCCACGGTCAGAGCGAAGCCATCGCTCATGTTCTGCTCCAGGGCGAAGTTGTAGTCCTGCGTGTATTCCACCTTGGAGAAGGGATTGAGTACGCCGCCGGCAAGTGGCGTGATGAAGGTGTAAGTCTTGAACTGCGAAGCCCCGACGTGGCCGCGCGGGAACGGATCGCCGGTGAGGCCAGGAGCCGTAAAGCCGGCGAAAGGAGCATCCCAAACCGGGGGAGCAGGAATGTTGAGGTAGAGGTCCACGGGTTGCATGGCGTCGGTACGCTGATAGAGCAGGCCCTCGGGGAAGCCGTAGAAGAGACCATAGCCGCCGCGGAACACGGTTTTGCCCGCGCCGAACAGGTTATAGGCAAATCCTACGCGCGGCGCAAAGTCCTTCCAGTTGTTCATATATATGCTTCTGCTCGTACCGGGATCTCCTACGAACATGAGTCCTTTGGGCGCGCCCGGGGCGATCACCGATTGATAGTTCGGGTTCTGCACGTTGAATCCGACCAGCGTGTCGTTGTCGTCGACGGGTGGCAGCCAGGGATCCCAGCGCAGGCCAAGATTCAACGTCAGCCTGGTGCTGATCTTCCAGTCATCCTGTACAAACAGCGATGGGCGCAGTTCGCGCAGGTAGGCCTTGCGCCCGTTGTCCTGGTAGAAAGTCTGTTCATAGCCAGTGTAGAAGTCGGCGATGGCATTGCCCGTGCTTCCATAACCTGCCGGTGTCACGCCGCCTGGGATCTGCGTGCGCACACCGTTGAATCCAGGCGATGTGCTGTCGCCCGGAGTGTAGGAGTAGTCATCCATGTCGATACGGTCACGTTCAATATCGCCGCCCGCAGTGATGGTGTGACGGCGGGCCACCTTCACAAAGGCAGACGTGAAGTCGAACGTGGTTGAGTCCTGCGTGAGCGCGCCGCCGGAGAATGCCTCAACGTAGCCGGAGATATTCGCGCGTACGCCGGGGAATGGAACCAGGTTTTCCGTCGGGCTGCCATAGGGTGCGGTCTGCCCGAGATCCTGCAGCGTCTTCAGGCCCGGCGCCACGGGAATCTGCGTGCGGGCGCCGCGATAGAAGCTGCCGTAGAACGCTCCGGTCAGCGTGTTGCTGAACACATGCGCATCGCTGATGGTCACCGACTGGTTGCGGAATTTGTTCAGGGCGTAAAACCCGAGCGGTGCGGTAAATGGCCGCTGAAAGTTGTCCTGGTTGTAGAAGTACCGTCCGGTCAGGTGGTCCTTGTTGCCGATGGAGTAGTCGAGCCGGGTGAGGTACTGGGTGCTGTCGATGTTGCTGTTGGTGTTGGTGGTGAATTTGTTGTAGGTGCCGTTCGGTCCCGGCACCGCCGCCGCTTCCGCCGAGGCAAGATACTGGGTGTTCACCGCGGACGAGAGGGGGTCAATGCCAGTGGGAGCTATGTCGGTGATGGTGCCACTGCAGGTGTAGCCGCCCGATCCGTTCGGAGTCGCCGTCTGGCCCCACCCGCAGCCGGTCACCGGACTATAAATCGCGACCTTCGATGCGAGATTGAGGAAGGCCGAAAAATTACCGGCCAGTTCTGCGGCAGTGGGAACTTCAAGTGTGATGGTCGTTGGCGCCGAACGTTGTTGCAGGTCCTCTGCGGAGAAAAAGAAGAAGGCTTTCTTGCTCTTGAAGACGGGACCGCCGACCGTGCCTCCGAACTGATTCAGCTTGTACGGCGGTTTCACCGGGGCAGGAAAATAGTTCCACGTGTTCAGCACGGTATTGCGGAAATATTCCCATCCCGATCCGTGCAACTGGTCCGTCCCGGAGCGCGTGGAGAGCTGAATCAGCGCGCCGGCGCCGGGGTGTTCTGCGCTGTAGTTCGAGGACTGGATGGTGAATTCCTGCAATGCGTCCGGGTTCGGCATCATGGGTACGGAATCGAAAAAGCGGTCGACGTAGATGGTTCCGTCCAGCACGTAAGTGTTTTCTGTTGGCCGCAAGCCATAGACCGATAGGCCTGTGTTGTCTTCCTGGCCGCTTTCGGTGCCGGTCGTGGTCAGCACGGTCCCGGCCGTGAGCGTCGTCAACTGCAGCGGGTTTCGGCCGTTGAGCGGCAGGTCGCGCATCTGTTGCTGACTCACCGACTGTTCCACTGTGGATGTACTGGTCTGGATCTGTTGCGTCTCCGAGGTGACGGTGATTTCAGTGTTTTGCGTGCCTACCGCCAGTGGAATCGTCAGGTCCATGGTCTGGCCGGTCAGCAGCTGAAGGTTAGGACGGTTTTCAGTCTTGAACCCCGGCACCGAGATTTTCAGCGAGTAGGTGCCGATGGGCAGATCGGGGAACACGAAGATGCCGCTGTCATTCGTGGCTTCTTTGCGCTCGATCCCGGTGTTTGAATCTTTGGCCGTGATCGCCGCACTTGGAACAGCGGCCCCGCTCTGGTCTGTGACGGTGCCACGGATGGTGCCCGTCGATTGGGCGAAGACGCGAGCAGCGCCGGTCGTGAGCAGCACCGCGAATCCGATGTACAGTAGCTTGCGAAGTGTCCTGGTCATAATGTCCTCTCACTCGGAAGGTTTTGGGGAAACTTCCGATTCGTGGTACAGGTCCTGTTTCTTCGCGACTGCCCGGTCGTCTCAGTCTCTGCCGGGCAAGTTCGCGCATCTGGGGAAATCGGTGTAACGAAACGGTGAACCAACGCGGGATGGGATCCGGAGGTTCTGCTTTGGTATTCCGGTGTGGGGACCTCCGCGATCGGTGAATGGTTACCGCGGCCCGAGTGCGGCTGCGGCGCCTCTATGCAAGTTCCTCCGGCGTACTGATCTTGTTCGACCAATACGATTGCAGGCACATCATGACCGGCACGCTGGCTTCGAGTCCCGCCTCCAGCGGCGCGTTCAACTTGTCGCCCTTCACGATGGCGTCGATGAAGTTGCCGGCGTGGGCGATCTCCAGGGGTTGGGTGACCTTTACCTCAACCGGCTCCCCTTCGTTGGGCGTGAAAACATATCCTTCGCGGGTGATGTCGAGACAGCCGTCGGTACCTTCGAAATACACCGAAGGCTTCCTGTTCTTCACCGAAAGCACGGTCGATTCGAAGTTCATGTTCCAGGCCTTGTAGCGAACGATGGAGCTCACGGTATCGGGATTGGTGAGGTCTCCGTGAAGCTGGAAATCCCCGCCCTGTGCGGCCGCGCTGACCGGGCTGGAATCGTTCAGCATCCACTGCGCCACGTCGGCCCAGTGGGTAAGTATGTCGGCCAGCAGGCCGTTGCCGTAGGCATGGTAGGAACGCCACGAACTGTAGCGCGACATCTCGAACGGAACCGTCGGCGCCGGGCCCAGAAACAGGTTCCAATGCAAACCGGCGGGCAGGGGTACTTCCGGAATGGTGCGTCGCTGCCACGGGAAGTTATGCCACACGCAGCGGGCGAACACCACGTGCCCCAGCTTGCCTGCGTCAAAGTACTCCCGCTTGGCCTGCATGTAATGCGCGCCGCTGCGCTGCTGCATGCCGCACTGCAAAAGTCCCTTGCTGCTGTTGACGGCGGTCTTCAGCGCCGTGCGCTCTGACCAGCGGTGCAGCGTGGGCTTTTCGAGATACACGTTCTTGTTAGCACCCAGCACAGTGGACGCGACCTCCACATGCAGGTGGTCAGGGATGGCGATATAGACCGCGTCGATATCCTTGCGGTCAAGCATCTTCTGGTACTCGACGTAGGTCTTCGCGTTATCGAGGTGGCCCTGAAAGCGATTTTGAAAATCGGAGATCTGCTTGTCGTAAATATCAACAAGAGCGCGGAACTCAACGCGGGGATCCTGGGCAAAGGCGCGGCAAACATCGGAGGCGCGGCGGCCGGTGCCGATGACGGCCAGTCCCACACGTTCGTTTGCGCCGGCAATGGCGGAATAGGCGCGCGCATCCATACTTCTAGCGGTTGCTGCGGCACTTTGCGCAGCCACTGCGGCGGCCGCTGTTCCTGCGTAAAGAAATTCACGTCGATTCATATCCGAAAGGCTTCCTCCATCGCCTTGAATGCCGGGCGAATCACTTCCGTCCCGTTTTTGGAAAGGTTTTCCCGCTCTTCTTCGTTTTCCACCCAGCCCTTCCAGCCGATCTGCTCGATGGTGTGGGCAACCTGGGCCAGCGGGAACGTGCCGGTGCCCAGCGTAGACAGCCGTCCGTTCTTGTAGTCGCGCAGATGGAAGCCGATGATGCGTTGGGAATGCGCGCGAATGAATGCAGGTACGTCGGCGCCGCCATGATAAGCGTGGCCGGCGTCGAGGAGGAAGTGAACCAGCGCGGGGTCGGTCTGCGTGTAGAGCGCGTCGATCTCGCGGACTTCGGGTTCCCCGATTCCCGAGGGCCCAATCTTTGACTCAAACTCCCACCAGTGATTGTGATAAGCGGCCGTGATGCCCAGGCTCTTCGCGAAGCGGCCGGCGGCATTGAGCCCTTCGATCTTTTGCTTGAGCTGCTCGGGAGTTTGGCAGGGCGCGCCGCTGAAGATCAGATGCTTGGCGCCCAGCGCCGCGCCGCCCCTGGCCACAGGTTCGTACAGAGCGGGCGCGGCGATGTGCGTCTGGGGATCGTAGAGATCGAAGCCGGGAAGAAAAATATGAATACCGAAAAAGGTAAGGCCCGTTTGTTCAATCTGCCGCCGCGCCGGCTCGGGATGGTCGAATTGCGTCTGCACATTGCGGAAACTCGACTCAAAGCCCTGGTAGCCGATCTGCTTCACCTGCCCCAGCGTGTCGAGAAAGCTCTGGAAGTTTTTGGGGTCGATGGGAAAGGCGTTCAACTGCACGCCGAAATGAATGCCGGCATAGGTGCGAAGATCTTCTCCGAACATGCGCGCCGCCCTCATCGGCAGCGCCGCTCCGGCCGCGAGAGCTGCCGCGGCTCCCATCACCTCTCTGCGCGATCTCAAGCTCATCTCGCTCCTCGTTGCATGACAGTGACGCTGAGTTTGTGGAGCACCGGGCGGGAATCGAACCCGCGAATACAGGTTTTGCAGACCCGCGCGTTAGCCACTTCGCCACCGGTGCTCATTGAAATCTGTCTGAAAAGTAAAAACCCACCACGCTGAGAGGCGGGTGGGCTGGGGATGTTCCGGAATTAAGCCTCGAGATCAGTCCGAAGAACACGCCAGCGCAGCGCCGCAACAGATGCGGCAGGTACAAATGGCGGGCGTGAAGAAAACGTTCATCGAGTAAACACAATTTAGAGGCCGCGTGCGGTATTGTCAAGCAAACCACGGGAACAGCACGCTTGTGTTGTCGCCCGGGTTGCCGGCGCGAGGCGAGGTTAGAGCATGATCGATTGCGAGCGATTCCGTCCGCGAGCACTGAACTTTGCTTCATGCTCTTGCCCCTCCATTGGCTGCTGAACACGCCCCCGGGTACTACTTTCTGACTAGGCGCCGCAGTATAGGGAGAAGCAACAACGACTGTCAATCGACTTCAATCGATTTTGTCTAAAGCTTTTAAGAGTAAATAGTTAGAATGGGACCGGGTTTGTTGCCCGGTGTGCTTTTTCACGGGACCCCGGAACCCCGGCAGCCCCGAAATGCTGGCTCGGGAGACTTAACTCCGGCCGCCTGCCAGCAGGCACTTTGCTTGGTATCATTCCTCATCCGCGTAGCGCCGATTCCTGCGCCAGGAATCGGGCTCGTGAGGCCGTGAGGGGAGAACCGCAACGGCGGCAAATCCCTCTGGAGGACGTTTGACCCCGACGCATCAGGCTTCCCCGGCCGCGAGCCAGCCCCACCAGGAAGCTGGAGTTCCGCGACGCCCCTGGCTGATCCTCAGCCTGCTCTTCATGCTTACCGTCATCCTGTTCATCGCCCGCCAGGCGCTTTCTGTCATGGCGCCGGTTCTGCGCAACGTCTTTCATCTCTCCAACGAAGCCTATGGGCGCATTGTCTCGGCGCTGGGTTTTGGCATGATGACCGGCGAATTTCCCATGGGCGCGCTGATGGACCGCGTGGGATGCCGGCTGGGGCTCACGCTCGCGGTCGGCTGGTGGTCGGCGGCCACCGGGTCGCTGGCGCTGGCAGGCTCGGGTGTGCAACTCGGGTTCTCCCAGTTCTGGAAAGGCACGGGCGAGTGCGGCGCCTACTCCGGAGGCGTGAAGACCGTTACCCGGCTCTTCGAGAAGAAAGACCGCACCCTGGCCATCGGCATCTTCAACGGCGGCAGTGTAATTGGAGCCACCCTGGCGCCCCCTGTGATCGTCTACCTGCTCGAGCACTACGGATTCCGCATCGCCTTCCTGGTGCCGACGCTTGCCGGCGTGTTGTGGATTCCGCTCTGGTGGGTGCTCTACCGTCGCGAACCGAAGGCAGAGGCCGAAGCCGGAGCACCTGCGGTTTCCATGCGGCAGATGCTGGGCAATTCCTCCTCCTGGGCCGTCATGCTGTGCCGCTTCTTCATCGGCCCGGTGATGCAGTTCTACTGGTACTGGACTCCCAGCTATCTCTACAGCGCGCGTCACCTCACCATGATGGAGATCGGATTCGTGGGCTGGATTCCCTTCCTCATGGGCGACGTGGGCGGCGTGCTCGGCGGTTGGGCAGCCGGTGTGATGCTGCGCCGGGGCGTCACCGTGCTCAACACCCGGCGCATTCTCATGTACGGCAGCGCCGCCGTTTGCCTGCTCAGCTTTGCCGTGCCTTACATGACCGGCATCGGCCCGGTTCTTACCATGCTTGGCATCTCCGTAGCCGCCGACAATTTTCTTTCCGCGCACATGTTCGCCGCAGTGACCGATCTCTTTCCCGACCACCAGGTGGGTCGCGCAACCGGGCTCACGGGTATTGCCGGCGGCCTGAGCGGAATGCTGTTTCCATTGCTGACTGGAGCGCTGGTCGATCGCATCTCCTACACGCCGGTGTTTGCATTTGTTGCATTGATGCCGCTGGCCGGAACCGTCGCGCTGTTCGCCGTCGCCCGCAAGTACCGCCATCTCGACAAGCCGGCACAGGCATGACCAGCAACTACGGATTGGCGATAACGGCGCTACTAGGTCTTTAACCGCTTAATTTCGTACCAATTCCGTGCCCCATCCTTTCGCCTTTTCTCTGGCGAAAGGGTGGGAGACCACGGAAGCCAAAAGTACGAATTCATGCGGTCGGGGCCCCTAGTCTCTGCCTTTCACGCTTCCTCGTCCATTTCCCTTGACCGCATACATGCGCGTATCGGCCGCACCGATAATCGCGTGCAGCGTGTCGCCGTCGGCGGGCGCTGTTGCTACGCCCACACTGGCGCTCACCGCCAGCTTCAGCCCGCCCTTCATCCGGAACTCCGTTTCCATCAGCGCCCGATGCAGTTCCGTCGACAGGGAGAAACAGGTTTCGGTGCCTGTGTCCGGCATCAGGATCACGAATTCGTCGCCGCCATAACGAAAGCACCGATCCTGCGTGCGGCTCAGTTCCTGCAGCCGCCGACCCACGCAGGCCAGCAGCTCGCTGCCCACCAGGTGCCCATGCACATCGTTGACCAGCTTGAACCGGTCGAGATCCAGGAAGGCCAGGCTCACCGGCGCCTTGCGTTTCAGACAGCTTTCGAGCTCGCGCCCCAGCACATCGTAAAGATGGCGCACGTTAAACAGCCCGGTGGCGTCGTCGGTAATGGTGAGCTGCTGAATCTGCGTCACGTCGCGCGCATTCTCGATCGCGATGGCCGCGTGATCGGCCAGGATGTGCAGGAAGGCGATCGTGTAGTCGTTCATCTGCTCGGCGCGCGGGTTAAAGATCTCGATCACGCCGTGCGTGCCTTTGCGCCCACGCAACGGCAGCGCCACAACCGACCGCAACTTGCGCGGGATCGCAGGACCGATCTTGATCACGCGGGGATCGCTGATGCCTTCCGGCACAATCAGGGTTTCGCCGTGCTCCAGCACCCAGCCGGCCACGCCCTCGCCCACCTTCACGCGCAGGTCGCGGAGCTTTGCCTGTTCCCCGCCCGCGGCAATCGCGTAGTAGAGCTCCTGGGTGGCTTCGTCGAGCATGAGCAGCGTCCACAGCTCTGCCTGGACGACACGCTCCATCTGCTCCAGAATGGCGCGCAGAATCGTATCAAGATCGAAGCTCGAGGTCAGCGAGCGCGTCAGTTGATGAAACACCAGGAGATCTGCGAGCGGGATGCGTCCTTCCGTCTCGTTGGCCATCTGGGGAACCTGATCAGCGTTGCAGGAACAGTTTGCAAGAACATTGTGTCATACGCCGCATGGGGGGAACGGCGCGTATCTCTTGAATTTAACTGGGCCCGTCGGCGCAATCAGCCGCCGATGTGAACCATGGACCGCGACGGCTTCAGGAAGCCGGGCTCGCCGATGTGATGGCGCGCTTCCTTACTCTGAACAGTACGGAAGATGTACTCGCGCAGTTCCTCATCCGTCGCACCGTCGCGAAGCCGACCATACAGGTCGTGTTCCACCTGCGAGAACAGGCAGGTACGGATTTTCCCATCAGAGGTGAGCCGCAGCCGGCTGCAGGCCCCGCAAAAAGCCTGCGTAACCGGCGCGATAATGCCAATCTCGCCGCGCCCGTCGGCAAAGCCGTAACGCCGCGCCGTCTCGCTCGGCTCGCGCGGCGCCAGCTCCACCAGTGGCAAGATGTTGCCAATTCGCTCCACAATCTCGCGCAACGGAACCACGATCTCCGGCGTCCACAACCGGCCCTCCTCGAGCGGCATGAACTCGATGAACCGGACAACGACATCCTCTTCCCGGGCAAAATGAGCAAACCCTTCAACCTGCTCGTCGTTGAAGCCGCGCAGCAGCACGCAGTTGATCTTGAGCGGCGTCAGGCCCGCGGCGCGCGCCGCGCGAATGCCGCCCAGCACCGTGGCAAAGCTGCCCGCAATGCGCGTAATGCGCTCGAAGGTCGGCGCATCCACCGCGTCCATGCTCACGGTCACGCGATTCAACCCCGCAGCTTTGAGCGGCGCGGCCAGCGTGTCCAGCAGATGCCCGTTGGTGGTTATCGCAATGTCGAGCGGCTCGCCCGTAACCGTGCGCAGCCCGGTCAGCTCGCGCACCAGTTCAATCAATCCGTGGCGCAGCAGCGGTTCGCCGCCCGTCAGCCGCACCTTGGTGATACCCAGATCCACAAACAGCCGGATCAGCCGCAGGTACTCGCCAATCTCCAGCTCCGGATACTGCGCGCCCACCTCGCCCGTGCGGCAATAGACGCACTTGTAGTTGCAGCGGTCGGTAACAGAAACGCGCAGATCATGGATGACGCGGCCATGACTGTCCGTCAGGCGTGCGTCCCGAGCAACCGGGCGTGAAGCAATTGGGGAAGCGGCAACCATCGGCACATTTAAGGCTATACTGTTTGGCGATGATTTGCAGGGGAATCGCAGCGCCGGCGCGGTAAGGCCGGGTGTCCCACCCCCGCCGCGTCTTTGTATTTGCGGCTAGGGTTGGAGACCACGAAGGCACGTCCGTTCTCAGAATCCCGCCTGCATCTCCGCCAGCTCCGCTTGCGCCATCTGTCCGCGCGCCACTGTAACCGGCTCGTCATAATGCGTCGCCACAATGCGCGCCGACCCCGCACCATCCAGATACGCACGCACCGCCGCCAGCTTGATCGTCGACTGACCCGCCATCTGCGCCACCTGCGCCTTGCTCGACACCGATTGCACCAGCGCCAGAATCGCGCTCACGATGGTGGCAACCCCCTGTACTGCCGCCAGCGCATGAGTCTGGCTGGCCGCGTTGCTGATGTGCGCAGCCGTCAGCAGCGCCGCGTTCACCTGCTGTTGCAGCGTCACAATCTGCGTCTGCAACTGCGCCAGCGCGCCTGCCGTTGGATTGGCAAGATAAGCCTTGGCCTGCGTGACCAGCAAGCCCGAGGCAACGTCAAACCCTGCCGTTGCGGCCGCAAACACCGGAGCGTCGGCGGGTGCCAGCAGCGCAGCTGTCGAGTCGACCGTTGCCACTGCCGATTGCAACGAAGGCGCCCAGTTCACGATGTCCTGCGCCACACCGATTCCGGTGCAGCCTTCGAGCCAGGGCAACGGCAGCAGCAGTGCAATCAGCATCCAGGCGCCCAGTTTCGCGGTTGTCCCAGACCCACTGCAGCCGCTGCAGTTGCCGCCGCATCCGCCCGCAGCTTGCGAGGTAACTCCGCCAGGATCGCGGGCCAACAGTCCCAGCAGCGCCGTCGCCACCGCGCCGGCCAGCGATATCACCGTACCGCCGCCCGCGCTGCCCAGCGTAACGCCCTGCTGCGCAAGCACGCCCGCCACCGTGGCCACCCCAATCAGCAGTCCGGCCGCGGAAGTGCGCGGATGGTTCCAGATATTCGAGATCGGATTCATAACAAACTCTCCTTTTGATCGACTTGCTTTGGTTCTACTTGCCCTTTTTTCGACATGGCGGCTCAGCCCGCCCCGGAGCCACGTGCAGTGCGGCGTCAGCCTGCCCTATGGCTTTGTGCGAGAAACATCTGTTGCCGTTTGCGTTGAAATCGGTGGGGCCGATGCCCACAAAAAATCCGGCGGGCGGCTCGCCATGCCGCCCGCCGGATTCAGTCGCAGCTCTCGAGCGCTCAGCAGCCTGCCCAAGCTGCCGGCACACTCAATCCGGTGTTCTGGTGGAGAGCTTGCGCGCGCTGGAAGTGGAGGGCCCCACGCCGCCTCCGCACACGAAGGGGAGGGCTTCATCGCCGCGGCGCGTCCATCTTTTTCCAGCTAGAAATTATGTTAGGGAATTGCGCGATATAACCGGCAACGCGCGCGAAGTTTTTATTCCTATTATTTTCAAACACTTATACGATGAAACCGCAAACCCGGGTGTTGACAAGAGTAGCGCCGGTCTCCTGACCGGCTGTCGTGCGGGTCTCCAGACCCGCACTTTGTCAACACCTTACCAAAGTGTTCTCTTTGATTCCAAAGCACTTCCGTTAAGAACCGCGTTGCCGCTTTTATCGCGAAACCCACTACGCTGAAGCAGCTCCACCTCCGGCCGGAGCGACGCCGGAATGGTAAAGCCAATTTTATCAAACACTTACACAAAATATGGGCAGAAACCCTTGGCGTTCAATCACTTACCAGGGAGGTGAAATAGAAGATTAGCATTTTCAATCACTTATGATTCCCCCCCCCCCGGGGGCACAGTCAGGAGTTCTTCAAGGCGCGCGTCCAGCAGAGCTAACGCCCGCGCCGTACGAACCGCCGTCCGCGAATCTCATACTCGCCGCTGGCCAGCATCCGCAACGCCTCGGTGTAGGCAAGATGTTCCTCCGCGAGAATGCGCTCGGCCAGCGAGTGCGCGTCGTCGTTCTCGAGAACCGGAATCGCCCGCTGCAGGATGATCGCCCCATGGTCGAGCTCGTCGTCGACAAAGTGCACCGTGCAGCCGGCCACCTTCACGCCATAAGCGAACGCCTGCTCCTGCGCCTCCAGCCCAGGGAAGGCCGGCAGCAGCGAGGGATGGATATTCACGATGCGATTGGGAAATGCCCCGACGAAACTCGGCGAAAGCAGTCGCATGTACCCGGCCAGGCAAACGAAATCGACGTGGTGTTCTTTCAGGCACCCCAGAACCTCGGCATCGTGCTCCACCCGCGGCCGGCCCTTGGACACATACAGAGCTGCAGGCAGGCCCAGCTCGCGGGCCGCTGCCAGCCCCGGGGCCCCGGCCCCGTTCGAAATCACCACGGCAATTTCGACGCCCGGCAACCGTCCCGCCCGAATCGACTCAGCGATGGCCAGAAAGTTGGAGCCGCGTCCGGAGAGAAGGATGCCAAGGCGAAGGGGGACTCGGTTAGTTTGCGGGTCAGTCAACGAAGTTCCTATCTAGCAAGTCAGCGGATTAGCGCCGCCGTGCGGCGTTGGCAGGTCAGCAAGTGAACGGCTTTCGCGAATACAGTCAGGGGGATACTAGAACCGTGTCCGCCTGATTTTTGTAATTGAGCCTTTGAACCTGGGTGCCCCAGGTCCGGGGCCCCCGCGAATAGGTCTTCGTTCGCGGGGTGGAGATCTCGATCTTGAGACCTGGGAAAGCACCAAACTACATAGTCACAGCACTATCACCGCCAACCCCGCTGCTCCTACGTATACTGCACGCGCCGCTCGCCCTTCACAATGCGGCCCACGACGTAGAACTTCTCTTCGGCGCGGTCGAGAAGGTTCTTGGCACGTGTAAACTTGGCGGCCGGAATGGCCGCAATCAGCCCGATGCCCATGTTGAAGGTGCGCAGCATCTCTTCCTGCGGAACCTGGCCCAGCTCGCGCAGATGCTCGAAGATCGGCAGCACCGGCCACGAACCCAACTCCACCTGCGCGGTCACGTTCTTGGGCAGAATGCGAGGCAGATTTTCCGTAATGCCGCCGCCGGTAATGTGCGCCATGCCGGTCGTTACGCCCGCCGTCACAAGTTTTTGAATCACATGGAGATAACTGCGATGCACCTTGAGCAGCGCCGCGCCGGCCTTTTCCTTAATCGCCGTCACGTACTGCTGCGGCTTGTAGCCGGCCTTTTCAAACAGCAGCTTGCGGGCCAGCGAGTAGCCGTTGGTATGCAAGCCTGTTGAGGGCAATCCGATCAGCACGTCGCCAGGCTTGATGCCCGCGCCGGTAATCATCTTGTCGCGATCCACCGCGCCCACGATGAAGCCGGCCAGGTCGTACTCGCCGTCGGCGTAGAAGCCCGGCATCTGCGCGGTCTCGCCGCCAATCAGCACGCAGCCGTTGGCGCGGCAGGCCTCGGCCAGCCCGGTCACCACGTCCTCGGTCACCTCGGCATCCAGCTTGCCGCTGGCCAGGTAATCCAGGAAAAACAGCGGCGTGGCGCCCTGCACGGCGATGTCGTTGACGCAATGATTCACCAGGTCGGAGCCCACTGTGTGGTGCAAGCCCAGCGCGAAGGCCACTTTGAGCTTGGTGCCCACGCCGTCGGCCGAGCTCACCAGCACCGGCTGTTTCCAGCGCTGCACGTCCAGACGGTACAGCGCGCCGAACCCGCCGATTCCGCCCAGCACATTGCGGTTAAAGGTCTTCTGCGCCAGGAACTTGATGCGGTCCTTGGCGCGCTCGCCGCTGGAGATGTCCACTCCGGCATCGGCGTAGGTCACGGATTTGGCTTTGGTGTCTTCGGGCACGGTCGGAGCTTTCTGGTGGTGGGCTTGGTGGGCCAGCAAAGCGAAAGCTCGATTTTAGCAGGATTTGCGCCCCTTCCGCATGGGGAGTGCAATGAGGAAGACCCTGGCCGGCAGCACTGCAGGGCTCGGCGCGCTCAATTAAAATCAAGAACATGGACGCAGGAGAATTAGCAGCACTGATCAGCCGCGAAATGGTGACCGCGATGAAAGCGCACGATCCGGAGCGCACCGGCACGTTGCGGCTCATCCTCACCGCGTTGAAAAACCGATCCATCGAAAAGCGCGAGCCGCTGACGCCGGCCGAGAGCGAGCAGACGCTGGCCTCCATGATCAAGCAGCGTCGCGACTCGATCGAGCAGTTCACCAAAGGCAACCGGCCCGAACTGGCGGCGAAGGAAGCCGCGGAGATCACCGTCATTGAGGAGTTTCTGCCCAAAGCTCTCGATGAAGCCGGCCTCGCCACGCTGGTCAACGACGCCATTGCCGAGCTCACCGCCTCGCTGGGCCACAAGCCCACGCAAAAGGAAATGGGCGCGGCAATGAAAGCCGTGCAGGCCAAGCTGCAAGCCGCCGGCACCAGGGCCGATGGCCGCGCCGTAAGCGACCTGGTGAAAAAAGCGCTGGCCGGGTGAGAAAGTAGCAGTTTTTCTAGTCCTCCGAGTCCCGACGGCCCTGTTTTATTGCCCTTGCGTAATGTGCACCGGCCTTTGCAGGCGGAAGGTGAGCAGGGTTTCGGCGGGCAGAACGATCTGCTTGTTGCCGGTCATTGCGCCTCCCGCGGTGCCTGCGCCGCCACCGGCCAGGGCGCCGATAGCCGCGCCTTTGCCGCCGCCGGCCAAGCCGCCCACGATGGCACCGAACGCGCCGCCGCCGCCGGCAAACAGCGCCGTCCGCTTGCCCTTGCCCTTCTCAACTTGTTCAATGGAACTGGTGTTCACCGGATAGGCGCCCCACTGCGTGTGGACGCGGTCCAGGCGCACTTCGAGGCGTGCTTCGCCCTTGAATTTGCCGAGCGGCTTGGCGTCCACGACCGTACCCTCGGCGCGCGCTCCCTTCGCGATGATCGTTTGGCCGTCGACCACTACGTCCTGGGCAATGGTGGCGTGGAAGGTCTCGCCGGGCTGGCTGATCTTGGAGCCCAGGTCCTCATCGAGACGCACGTGCAGGTGGGTGCCGATCGGCAGCTCGACGACAGCGGGTGGAGGCGGCGGTGGCGGGGCAGCAGGCGGGTTCTGCGCAGCGGCGTTGGGCGCTGCGGCGCCGTTGGGCGCTGTGGCGCCGCTGGGCGCTGCGCTGTTGGGTGTTGCCGTGCTGCCCGGCGCACTGGCGTTTGCCGGATTCTGGGTGTTGGATTGGTTGCTCTTGCATCCCGTTACCGGCAGCAGGGCGACGAGGGCGAGCGTGACCAGGGGAAAACAGCCGACAAGCAATTTCATACCTTGATTGATCTTCATTACCGCGATTCCTCCAGGGGATTGAGAATCTGGGCGGCTGCGTGCAGAATGCTACCGCTTTCAGAATGCCACCGCTATTGTAGATCGGCCGCAAACCAGGCAACGGCGCATCTATATACGCTGAGGCGATAGGCTAAGGCGGCAATCCGTTGTTTCCGAGGGCAAATGAAACACTTCCTTTCCGGGCTTTTGCACTTCATCTTCCACCTCGGGTACTTCGGGCCGCTGCTGATGGGCACTCTCGATTCGTCGTTCCTGGTGCTGCCCTTCGGCAATGACCTCGTGGTAGTTGGATTGGTGGTGCACCACCGTTCCGACACGGCGTGGTACGTCTTGACGGCTGCCTGCGGCTCGACGCTCGGTGTGCTGCTGCTGGCATTGGTGGCGCGGAAACTGGGCGAGGACGGCATTAAGAAAGTTGCTGGCGAGAGGCGCTTCGAGAATCTGCGCCGCCGTGTGGAGAAGCGCGCCGGATTGGCCGTGGCCGCCGCCGGACTTGCGCCTCCGCCCTTTCCTTTTACCGTGGTCATCGCTATCGTGGCAGCGCTGCACTATCCCATCTGGCGCATCATGGCCTCCAACTTCTGCGCACGCGCGGTGCGGTTCACGGTGCTGGCGATTTTGGCACTGAAGTTCGGCAAGGCGTTTCTGCAGATTGCCAACTCACCGGCGTTTGAGTGGACGATGATTTTGTTCATCGCGCTGTGCGTGGTGGCCAGCAGCCTCTCGCTGTGGAGTTGGTGGGGCAAGACGCGCGGGCTGAAAAAGCCGGCTTCTCAGCGGTCGGCGGCGTGAGCAAGCCAGCTCTCAGCTCTCAGCTTTCAGCTCGCCGCCGCCGGTTGACTCAGGGCCAAATTTGGCTAACTCGCCTCTGCGGGCTGGCATCTATGCGAGCAGTACGGTTAATCCCGTCTTCGATTTTTGAGACAACCTTCGGACAATTTTCGGATTAAAGGAGCACATCTATGAGCAGTATCGTCAATGCAGTTTCGCGCGATTTCAGAATGAGCGAAACAGAGCAAAAGGTTCGCTATGGCATTGGTTCGGCAGCCGCAGCCGCGGCGATCTTTGCGCCCGTCAGTTACAAATGGAAGAGCATTCTCACCGCCGTCGCCGCGGAAGTTATTCTTGCGGCAATCTACGGCTACTCCCCACTGAAAAAGTTCCTAGCGTCGTAGACCCCCTACTTCCCGCTAGCAATCCGTTCCGGCCGGTCGTGCGCGTGCCGCCAAGACAAAAATAAGCGCAGACAGAGCAGCGTCACAGTCGAGACCGCCGGGCCGGCAGCACTTCTCTCAATCTGCCGCGCGGCGCATCCACCTGGCCAGCCGTGTTCCGCGCGGTTTCAGCGCAGGTTACATGCTCAATGGCGTGTTGATTGCGATTGCAGCCCACGGCCTGGTGGGCGTGTCGCTGGTGTGGGACAAAGTCCTGCTCAAGCGCAAGGGCATGAAGAATCTCGCCACCTATGTCTTCTGGATGGGAGCCATCAGCATCTTCGGCCTGTTGCTGATTCCATTCGGCTTTCACATGCCGCCGTTGCATATCGCGGCCATCGCACTGATTGCGGGGTTTTGCGACCTGGCCGCCACCTGGTTTTATTACGCGGCGCTCAAGGCCGGGCAGGCTTCAGAGGAAGTGGCGGCCACTGGCGGATTTACGCCACTGGCCACGGTGCTGCTCTCCATTCCATTGCTGGGCGTGCATCTGGCGGACCTGCTGGGCTTTGGCATTATGACGCTGGGCGGCTTCGTGATGTTCTTTGCCGAGAAGTTCTCTCTCAGGCGCATGTTGCCGCCGGTGATCAGCGCGGCAGCGCTCTTCGGCCTTACCGACGTGCTGCAGAAGGTCGCGTTCAACCAGGTGAAGTTCGTAAGCGGATACGTGTTCTTCACGCTTGGGACTTTCGCCGGCTCCATGGCGCTGTTGCTGCGCCGGAAATGGCGGCGCGACATCTTCAAAAGTCACGAGGAGGCTGCGCCCAGCAGCAAAGCCTCGTACATGGTGAATCGCTTTGTCGCGGGGATGGGGTCGTTCCTGGTGGTCTTCGCCATCAGCCGCGCCTCGCCGTCGATGGTGGAAGCGATTTCCGGCGTGCGCTATGTGATTGTTTTTCTGGGCGCGTGGGCCATCACGCGCTGGTGGCCATCATGGTTTCGTGAGGATTTCACACGACGCGCTTTGCTGGTCAAGCTGGTAGGGACCGGGATGGTGGTTGCGGGACTGATCCTGGCCAGCCTGCACGGAAGCACAGTGAACTCCGGTGGCCCCAGCTAGAGCGTGCGCGGCGGGCGCGCGGTGCGCAGGCTTGATCACCAGCAAAACGCCCGCGGTCACGCAGAGCACGCCCATCCAGCGGCGCCAGGGAATGTGCTCGTGCAGAATAAAGCGTGCGCCGATGGTGTCGATGACGAAGCTGAATGCGGTGGCGGGAATGGCCACCGTCATCTTGGCAATGGAGAGCAGCGCCACCAGCGAGAAGAATGCCGCCGCGTAACAGAACCAGCCCAGGATCACCAGCTTGCGGGTGAAGATATAGTGCAGAGTATGCGCAATGCCGCGGGTCCCGTGTACTGTAACCTCGCTACCCTCCGACATGCCGTCAGCGCAGAGGATGTCGCCGCATGAGCTGAGGAGGACGGTGAAGGTGATCAAGAAATATTTCATGGCATAGGATCCTGCGCGTGCGGGTGTGCTTTGGTGGCCACCGGCGTTTCCGCCACCAGTGCTACGCCGATGAAAATGAGAACCACGCCGGCCCAGCGAGGCTCTGCCACGTGCTCGCCGAGCACGAACTGGCCCAGCAGCGTACTCACAATGTAAGACGAGGCGATGCAGGGAATCACGAAGCTGAGGTCGGCCCAACTGAAGAGCGAAATCTGCGCCAGTGTATAGACGGCGCTGAGTAGAGCGCCCGGCAGCAGGTAGGGACTGGAAAGCAGGGCCAGCATGTAGGCAGGTAGACCTGCCGCTGCGAAGCTGGGCATACGGTCCATCCCTAACGCCAGCAGCAGGTTGCCAAAACTATTCCCGAGAACCGCGACAGTCAGGAAGAGGACGGTCTTCGTAAGGTGGTTGGACGGAATGGATCCGATCATCTCATTCCGTTAGAGCGCGGCGCCGCTGCTCGTGTTGCTGCGCACTCATGGAACGTGCAAAAGCAATTTCTCTGCTCGCCTTCCAGAAGAAGCCACATGCTGCAGATCAGGCAAGGCTACAGGTGCCGGCACCGCTCTAAACGTGCGTACGGGCTCATCAATAATCCGTGCAAAACTGCGAAAGTTCTACGCCGACGTAGGCATTTTCCCGAGCGAACGGCATCGCATCTTCCCGCATCTGAATTTTGAAGTGCAGCAACTGCGCGAGAGCTCTATCTGCCCATTGCAGGACTCCGATTGATCCGTGTTGCGCGGGCACAAGGTCCGCAGCGGCGCGCCAAACCTGCCCAAACATCAACAGCGAGGCGGATCCCATGTCGCACGAGAGCCTTCAACCCGGCCGCGCCGTCGTTTACCACCTGCCCACGCTCTTCAGCGACTCGCTGCGCAGCCTGCAGTTCAGCCAGTTCTTCGACGCGTACCGCGGCGCGCCTTTCGCGGTGCGCACGATCGACGGCTGGTCGTGGAATTCGCCGGGCGGAGGAGGGCCCGAGTGCATCGCCCAGTTCCGCAGCCGCGCGGACCTGGACGCCGTGCTCGGCGATGCCAGTGAAGCTGCGCTGGGCCGCATCTTTCTGAATGGCAGACTCGAAATTCACGGCAATATCTTTGCGCTGCTGGCGGTAGCGGAGTACGCGCTGCTGCACTCCGAAGGACTGAGCAGCGGGATGGTCCAGACCCTGTTCCGCATCACCTCCGATATGACCCGCCGGCTGCAGCGCGTGCGCGGCACGGCCATACCGCAGAATTGGCAGTGCGCACCCTGCCCCCTGGATTTGCCGCCGGAGTTTTTCGCTCCCTGGCTGGGACCGGCGATGGTGCACTGCTGCGGCTCTTTCCGCAACGCCAGCGCGGACCTGGAAGCTGCGCAGATTGAGGCGCTGGAGCGCGCCTGCGGCTGGCTGGATTTGTCGGCCGGCGACGAGTTGCTGGATGTGGGCTGCGCATGGGGCAGCCTGAGTGTGCACGCCGCCCGGCAGCACTACGCCGATGCGTTCGGCATTACCGCAAGCCAGCCTCAGGCGGAGTGGGCCGCGCAAAGGATTGCCTGTAGTGAACTACGCTCCCGCTGCCACGTGGAGTGCCGGGACCTGCGCCGTTCTCCCTACCCGGCGGCCAGCTTCCACAAGGTCGCCACGTTGGGGATCTTCGAGCAGGTTCCTTCCGGCAGCTTCGGGAAATACCTGGCTTGCGTGAAGAAAATGCTGGCGCCCGGAGGCCTGCTGCTGCTGCACCGCATGACACCCACGCTGACCAGCGGCGCGCACCTGCGCACGCTGCACCCCGGCCTGCCCACCGAGCCCCTGTCCAGGGATCTCGCGCTCGCGGAAGCGGGCGGCTGGGAATTGGTAAACGTGGAAACCATGCAACGGGACTACGAGGAAACCTTGCGCATCTGGATCGGGCGGCTGCGGCAAAGCTCGGCCGAGCTCTCCCATCCCTTTGCATACGGCTATCGCGCCTGGCTCCTCTACCTGGTGGAGATCGCCACCAGCCTGCACGCTGAAGAGCTTCAGGTGCACCGCGTTCTGCTGCGCCGCCCCAGCCGGGCGCGCGCCCTGGTCTGCTGAAAGGGCTTCCAAAAAAATCTGGCCCTCCCCTGGTTCGGCACATGGGGCCAACATAAGCTGCCGGTTTGATATCCGATCAAAAAGGTCTTATATTAAACAGGACCGATTTGGTCGTATATCTGCGCGGGTCAGTTCTCTTCGTTGTTTGTTCACCATCTCGCGCACTCATAAATCCCTTGCTTCAACTTTTCGGGGCGGCTTTTGAGCCTCAGTACCAATCACGTGATTTGAATCACAGCCAGATATAGGACTGTTTTTGTCCTATATGTATACCGGCCGCTCTCTCCCAGTTGCACATGGAGCGTGGGAGGAGAGACGCTCGCACAATCCGGAAGGCCGGAGGAGGTTTTTGTTCGTGAAACGTTCTGCTGTTTTCCTCTTTCTTTTTTTCTGGATGGCTGTTGTATGGGTTCGCGCGGAAGGTCGCAATCTAGCCGGCGATCGTATTGGGGGTGTGGTGCACGACGCAACCGGGGCGCTGATTCCGGGGGCTGAAATCACGATTTTGCAGGGCGGAAATTCGGTAGCAAAGGCGGTATCGGATGGACAGGGCGGGTTCACAATTGCGGTGCCGGGACCGGGCAGTTACACGGTGCAGGTGAAGGCCAGCGGGTTTGCGGATTCCAGTGCGCAAGCCACGGTAACGGCAGCCGATCCGGCAGCCAATGTGGACGTGACTCTCGCGATCAACGGCAACGCTGAGACCGTGCAGGTGACGGCCGATGCGCTCGCCGCGGAGACCACGAGCACGCAACTGGGCGAAACGCTGGAAACGAAAAAGATTGAGAGCGTGCCGCTGAACGGGCGAAGCTTTACCGATCTGATGGCGGTGCAGCCGGGCATTGTCCCCGTGAATACGGCGCAGCCGGGTGCGGTGGTGATGACCGGTGTGGCCACGACGCCGCCGTCTGGCGACGCCAATCCCGGAAATCTTTCCATCAGCGGTCAGCGCGAGAACTCGAACGGCTTTCGCGTGAACGGCGCTGACGTGGAAGAGGACGTAAACATGGGCACGTCGATCGTGCCTAATCTTGACTCCATCGACAGCTTCCGCGTGCTGACCTCGAACTTCGACGCCGAGTATGGCAATTCGAGCGGCGGCCAGGTATTGGTGACCACCAAGTCCGGCACCAGCCAGGTGCACGGCAGCGCCTTCGAATTTCTGCGCAACACCGCTCTCGATGCCCGCAATTATTTTTCTTCCAATCGCGCCGCTTATCGGCAGAACCAGTTTGGCGCTGCCGTGGGCGGTCCGGTTCCTCAGAGTGCAATTCATTGGTTTGCGGACTACCAGGGGACGCGGCTGACGGAGGGAATCGACACCGGCGATATCGCCGTGCCCACCACGGCTGAACGCAGCGGGAACTTTCAGGTTCCCGGCTCCAGCGCCAGCCTGTTGAGCGGCTGCGTCAGCGGTCCGTACCTCGCCTCGCTGCTCTCACAGGAACTCGGCAAGACTGTCTCGGCAGGCGATCCTTATTCCGCGCAGTCTGTTTGTCCCTTGACGAATGGCGCGGAAGGCCCCGTCGTCTTCCCGGGCAACACCATTCCTCAATCCATTTGGTCAGCGCCTGCCAAGTATCTGCTGGCGCAGATTCCGGCGCAGAATGCCGGCGCGGGCCTGTTTGAGACTGCCGATGCGGCCGAGACGCTTCAGGACGACAAGGGCGGCTTGCGTGCAGACTGGAGGCGCGGCAAAGGCGCTCTCTCGGCTTACTACTTCCTCGATCATTACTCGCTCGACAATCCGTATCCAACCGGCACAGGTGGCGCGAGCGTGCCGGGGTTTGACGCTACGTCGAACGGATTGGCGCAGCTCTTCGTTCTCGAGCAGACGCAGACCATCGGCAGCTCGATGCTGAACGATGCGCACCTGAGCTACATGCGCAACTTCAACTCCGTGGGCCAGCCGCGCGGCGGCGTGGGTCCGACGCTGGCCGCGCAGGGCTTCAGCGAGCATTGTCCCGCTGCAGCCGTCGACCGAAGGCATTGAAAACATCGCCTTCAACGACTTCACCATGGGCGTGGATACAACGGCGCTGGTGCAGGCCGAGAATATTGTCGAGCTGAGCGATGCCTTCTCGCGCATTACCGGACATCATGGGCTGAAGTTCGGCGGCGAGATTCACCTCAGCCAGATCAATACGCATCCCGATGTGGTTTTTAACGGCAGCTATAGCTTCAACGGCTCGGAAACAGGCGTGGATTTTGCCGATTTCCTGCTGGGCGTGGCGTCGAGCTACACGCAAGGCCAGGCAGAGAGCTTTTACAACCGCAACGTATACATGGCGGCGTTTGCGCAGGACAGTTGGAAGGCTACCAGCCAGCTCACCGTGAACTACGGCCTCCGCTGGGATCGCATTCGCCCGTGGAGCGAGAAATATAACCAGTTGCAGACCCTGGTCGAAGGCGAGCAGTCGCAGGTCTTTCCTGGTGCGCCGCTGGGACTGGTCTTTCCCGGCGATCCGGGCGTGCCCGATTCGCTGGCCCCGGCGCGCAACGATTTTTCGCCGCGCGCCGGCATCGCCTATGCCCCCGTCCCTGGCGCTGCGCGCGGCAGCTTTTTGGACAAGTTGATTGGCCCTGCAGGCAGCACCAGCATCCGCCTCGGCTATGGCATGTATTACACGGCCTACGAAGGATTATCGGCGGGCATCATGAGTGCGAATCCGCCCTACGGATACACCTACACGTCTGCTGCGCCGCCGTTGTTTGCGTCGCCCTTCACTGTGGCCGCGACCGGCGCCGATGCGGGACAGCGCTTCCCGCTGCAGCAGGTGGCTTATGGCGCCAGCCGGGCAAATCCCAACGGGAATGTGAATTGGAGCCAGTTTGAGCCGCTGGTGGGCATACCGGCCGTCGATCCCAGCGATGTGACGCCCGTATGCGCAGCACTGGATGATGAGCGTGGAGCGCCAGATGGGCGCAACACTGGCGACGGTGAGCTACGTCGGAACTTCGTCGCATCATTTGTTGGTGTTGGAGGAGGCCAACCCTGCGAATCCCGCGCTTTGCCTGAGCCTGGGCGCGGCCTGCGGTCCGTTTAACGAGCAGGCCGCGCGCACTGTTTTTGGCCCCGCATTCGGGAGTGTGGAGCTGCAGCGCACCATTGCCAACGCAAATTACAACGCGTTTGAGGCCACGCTCAATCATCAGTCGCATGGACTGGAACTGCTGGCCGGCTACACCTATTCGAAGTCCATCGATCAATCGGCCGGGTTGCCGGAGCCGGTGAACCCGGTGGATCCGTCGCTGAGCCGCGGGCTTTCCGCCTTCGACATGCGGCATAACTTTGTGGCGAGTTTTCGCTACGCGGTGCCTGAAATGTTGCCAAGAGTCTGCTGCATGCGATCGCGCAATTCTGGTTGGGCAGTCGCGGGCATCGCGCGCTTTACGACGGGGCTGCCGGTGACGCTGCTCAACAACAACGACACCTCTCTGCTGGGCACAATTCCGAACGGGATTAACAACAATGGCGTGGATACGCCCGAGTGGAATGGCGGATCGCTGCACCTGAACACCGATCCGCGCGGCGGAGCGGCAGTCTTCGATGCCGGCCAATTCAGCCTGCCGGCGCTGGGCACCATGGGCAACGCGCGGCGGCGTTTCTTCTCCGGCCCGGGGTTGGAGAACCTGGATGCGACGATTTCGCGTGAGTTCTCGATGCCGGAAAAGACCAGCTTTGAGTTCCGCGCGGAGGCATTCAACGTCTTCAATCACGCGCAGTTCTTTGGACCCGCGTCGGTGGAGGGGAATATATCCAGCGCAACCTTCGGGCAGGCAGTGAGCGCCATGCCGCCGCGCCTGATGCAGGTAGCGGTGCGGTATCGGTTCTAGACGGTGAAGGAAGCCTTCGACTTGGCCCGGTCCGGCCTTCGTGCTCTCCCACCCTTTTCACGGAGAGGCTGTAAAAAGGGTGGGGCACGGAAGCCTTTGCCGCCGTCGGCTTGAGTACGACCCCCCGTGCCCCGTCCTTGCGCTTTTTTTCTGGCGCAAGGGCGGGAGAGCACAGTTTGCGCAACAGCAAAAACCGGTTTATCGTTGTCTCGCCTTAAAAATTGAGAGGAAGACGATGCGAAACGGGCTGGTAGCCGCTGTTGTCCTTGGTACTTTGGTGGTTAGCGTAGCGGTTGCACAGGGCGCGCCGGTGCGGCCGAAGATTACCGGCATTTCGCACCTGGCCGTCTACACTTCAGACGCCGCGGCTACCGAGCATTACTACACCGCGATCGTGGGTGCGGTGAAGCTGCCCGATCCTGAGAATGCGCAGGGCGTGCGCTACGCCATCAGTTCCACGCAGTTTATTGAAGTGCTGCCGCTGCCGGCCGGGGCGGGCGTGAACCGCCTGGATCATTCGGCCTGGAATGTCGAGAGCGCGGAGGGGATGCGGAAATATCTCGCTGCGAAGGACTGGAAGACGCCGGCGCATGTGGAGCGGGGATCGGACGGCAGCCGCTGGTTCGAGGTCCTCGATCCTGAGGGCAATCGCGTTCAGTTTGTGCAGCCGCCCGCGCATCCCAAGCCCATTGACGCACCGAACGCGATCGGCCATCACATCATCCACATCGGATTTATGGTGCACAGCCGCGCGGCGGAGGACACCTTCTACAGTGACCTGCTCGGTTTCCGTCCCTACTGGTGGGGTGGGATGAACGACGGCGTAGTGGACTGGGTAAGCCAACAGGCGCCCGACGGGCACGACTGGCTGGAATACATGCTGGGAGCCGGTCCGGGGCCGGGAATCCCGGCAGACATGACGCAGAACCATCTGGGCGTGATGGACCACTTTTCGATCGGCGAAGTCTCGGTTCCGGATGCCTATGAGGTGCTGGCGAAAGGCGACCGCCTGACCGGGCGCCACGACCAGGGCCCCAAGATCGGCAAGGATGGCAAATACCAGTTCAACCTGTACGATCCAGACGGGATACGGCTGGAGATGATGAACTTCCACGCCACCGAGAAGCCGTGCTGCTCGCCGTTCACGGCGGCGGATCCGGCGGAGTGAGGGGAAAATAGCGGAGCTAGCGGGGCCTCTCGGGTTTACGCTCCCCCGCTAACATCGCTAGCTCCGCTACGCTACTTCCTGTATACTGACAAAAGCCTGAAAAGACGGGGGAAAGCTCCGTCTGTGGCTGGCAGGGGCGAGTTGCTCCTCCAAAAACAGGAAAAGAAGAAGAAAATGCCCAAGTTGAAGACCCATTCGGGCGCGGCCAAGCGCTTCAAGAAGACTGGCACCGGCAAGATCAAGCGGGGCCATACGAAGGTGCGGCACATCCTTACGTCGAAGGCGCCCAAGGCCAAGCGCAAGCTCGGAAAGAGCGCGCTTGTCTCCGACGGCGACCACGCGAAGGTCGCGCGCATGATCCCTTACGCCTGAGGCACGATACGTGTCCAGGGGGCTGCCGTGCGCAGCACCCCCCGCCGCTGCGCAATGCGTTTGGCAGAGGCGAGAGACTCAGGCTTGAACTGAGCGAGTGAAGAGGTTGATCGGCCCATTGGCCCTCCTGCCTCCAGCCGCGTAACTTGAGAACGCAAAAAGGAGAACCAACATGCCCCGCGTAAAACGGAGCACCAAGCGGCGTGATCGCCGCAAGAAGATTCTGGACCGCGCAAGCGGTTACTTCCTGACAAAATCCAAGCTCTACCAGGCAGCCCAGGAGGCCGTGGAACGCGGCCTGAAGTTTGCCTACAAGGGCCGGCGCGAGAAGAAGCGCCAGTTCCGCTCGCTGTGGATCGTGCGCATTGCCGCCGCAGCCAAGTTGAACGGCACCAGCTACTCGCAGTTCATCAACGGGCTCAAGAAGGCCGGCATCGAGCTCGATCGCAAGATCCTGGCCGACATCGCCGTGAAGGACGCGGCTGGATTTACGAAGCTCGTGGAGCAGGCAAACTCTGCTCTGAAGGCTCAGACCGCTTAAATCGCAACACGACTGGCGGAAGGAACGGCCCGGATCCGAGAGGATTCCGGGCCGTTTTGCGTTTGCGGAGATTTCAGTGCCGGTCGCGGGCCAAAGCGCCCGGCCATCCCCGAACCTCGATGACGATCAAGGTAATGGTCAGCGCGACAGAGAGCAGCACGCCGAAAGTGAAACCCCCGTAGACCTGATGGGTGTGCAGAATCGTGCGGATTGTGGTGGCCGTAATGAAGCCGGCGTTCAGCCCCAGCCACACACAAGCCGCGCGCCGGTGCCAGAACGCAAGAATGCACGCCGGGAAGACCGAGAGGCAGTTGATCACGACGGCGAGGGCGTTCACGAATGAACCCTGGGTTCCCGGCGTGAGCGCAAGCTCCAGAAGCTGGACCAGCAGGAACGCGCCCCACAACAGGCCGACTGCAAGCACCGTGCGCAGATAAAACTGCTGTAAACGCGCGCGCTCATCCATGATTGGCAAGAAATCCCCCGACTGCCTGCTGCCACAGGTCCGGCTGATCGATGAAGTTCATGTGTCCCGCGTTGGGCAGGCTCACCAGCTTTGACCCGGCGATCTTCTGGTGCATCTCCTTGCTCAGGCTGGGGTCGCACTCGTCGTGATCCCCAACCACGATCAGCGTGGGCACGTGAATGGTGGGCAGGCGATCGACCCACTCTACGGATTTTAGATTGCCGTCGATGACGAACTCGCCGTCTGACCCCCACATCTCACGATAAAGCTCCCAGTTGGTGGGAGCGTTACCGGTGGCGGGGTCGTAGTTGGCGTCGGGCCGCGCGCCGTAGAGGAACGGAAAGTAGCCCCAGCCCCAGGCGAGGGTTTCGTACTCGGCGGGGTAGCGGCCGCGCTCCCACGGTGCGCCTTTGCCGTAGAGACCGGCCTTTTCCAGCTCGTTTAAACGTGCGAGCTTGTCAGGCGGCATGGCGGCTTTCTCCCGCGCCAGCACGGCATTCATTTCGCTAGTCGACGCGAAGGTGCTGTTCAGGATGAGGTGGTTGAGGTGCTGCTGGTACTTGAGCGCGTAGGCCTCAGCCAGCACGCCTCCGCAACTGTGCCCGAGCAGGTCAATTTTGCCGAGGTTGAGGGATACGCGCACCGCCTCTACGTCGTCGGCCATGTTCTCGATGGTGTACTTCGACACATCCTGCATGCGCTCGGACTGGCCCGAGCCGCGTTCGTCGATGAAGACCAGGCGATGGGTGCGGGCCAGCGGGAGCAGCCAGGGCAGGAAGTAGGTGTGGTCGGCGCCGGGACCGCCGTGCAGGACGACCAGCGGCGCGCCCTTGCCGAACTCCACGTAGTAAATGAGCACGCCATTGGCATCGACGTAGCCCTGCTGCGTGGGGTAGACGGCGGATGCGGGCTGGGCGGCGGAAGCGGAGCCCAGGGCCAAGGCAGAGAACAGCACAAGTGCCAGTGCGAGCAGGCGATTCCTCATGGCTGACATGGTAAGGCATTGCAATCAGTTTCCGCCGTATAATCAGTTCCACGATTGGACGGCGCATGAAAGTTCGCGACGTGCTGAAACAGATTCAAGACGACGGTTGGTATCTGGTCGCGCAGAAGGGCAGTCATCGGCAGTTCAAACATCCTGTGAAACTCGGCCGCGTCACTGTGGCTGGTCACCCGTCGCAGGAGATGAAAAAGGGCACGCTTAACAGTATTTTTAGGCAGGCGGGAATCAAATGATGGAATACGCAGTCGTGTTTGAGAAAACATCAAACGGTTGGAGCGCGTATGTCCCTGACCTGCCTGGACTGGGCGTGGCAGCAGCGACTCTCGAAGAGACGGAGACGCTCATCCGCGAGGCAATCGAATTTCACATTATCGGGCTGCGCGAAGATGGGTTGCCGGTCCCGGCGCCCGCCACTCAGGTCAAGCAGATTGCCGTTCCTGCCTGATCCCTCCTTTTGCCTTATCCATCCAGAGAAGTGTTCGTACCGCGTTTGCGCGTCCAGCGCGCGGCTGCTGCATGCAATGCTTTATCCTGATTTTTACGCATGACGAACGATTCGATTCCCAATTTGACGGCATTTGACGAGGCCGCGCTGGACCAGGCCTTTGCTGTGCTGCGCCAGCAGGCCGGCGATGCGGCTGCTGCGCTGGGCTCGCCCGAGGCGGTTGAGGCCTTTCGCCTGCAATGGCTGGGGCGCAAGCAGGGCCGGCTCAACGAGGTTTCCGGCCGCTGGCTCAAGTCCGCGCCCCCCGAAGCCAAGAAAGCCATTGGCCAGCGCTTCAACGAATTGAAGGCTGAAGTGGAGCGGTTGCTGGACGAGGCTGCGGGCGCTGGGCCAGATGACGCGGCGCTCAAGGCCGACGCCATCGACATCACGCTGCCCGGCACGCGGCGGCTGACCGGCGCGGAGCATCCCATCACCCGCACGCTGAACGAAATTGTGAAGGTGTTCGCGGCGCTGGGCTACTCGGTGGGCGTGGGACCGGAGGTCGAAACCGACTTCTACAACTTCGAGAGCATGAACTTTCCGCCCGGCCATCCGGCGCGCGACACGCAGGACACGCTGGTGGTTGCGAACCAGGAGCGCAGGCCACTGCGCGATCGGCTCCTGCTGCGCACGCATACCTCGCCAGTCCAGATGCGGACCATGGAGCAGCAACCCCCGCCCGTGCGCATCGTGATCCCCGGCAAAGTGCACCGCAACGACGCTGCCGACGCGACCCACTCGCCCATCTTCCATCAAGTCGAAGGGCTGTGCGTGGATACGAACATCACCTTCAGCGATTTGAAGGGCACGCTGGACCACGCCATGAAGGCGCTGTTTGGTTCGGCAGTGAAGACGCGCTTTTTCCCTTCGTTCTTTCCCTTCACCGAGCCCTAGCGCCGACGTGCAGATCAGCTGCATCTTCTGCGGCGGCAAGGGTTGCCGCAAGTGCAAAAACTCCGGATGGATCGAGTTGCTGGGCTGCGGCATGGTGGACCCGGCGGTGTTTGCGTTTGCTGCGCAGAAACAACCAGCGTACGACCCGAAGAAGATCTCCGGGTTTGCGTTCGGCATGGGCGTGGAGCGCATCGCGATGATGAAGTACGGGGTGAGCGAGATTGGAAGCTTTTACTCAGGCGACATGAGATTTTTGGGTCAATTTGTTTAGCAAGTTGGCGCGCTTCGCGCGTTGGCGGGTTGGCAGGTTCGCGCTATGAGCAGGACGCGGCACTATCGGGATTTGATTGCATGGCAAAAGGCCATGGACCTGGCGAGAGCCATCTATGCGCAGACTGAGGCATTTCCTAAATCTGAGACCTTCGGATTGCGGATGCAACTGCGCCGTTCTGCGGTGAGCGTGGCGAGCCATATTGCGGAAGCTCATGGCCGGCTGAACGATGCTGAGATGCGGAAGGGGCTCGGCTCAGCGCGTGTAGCGATCAATGAATTGCAGACGCAGATCGAGCTCGCGGCCAGTTTGAATTTTTTCGAAGCATCTTCAAGTGAATACTTACTGGACCTGGGTACCCGGGTGGCCAAGCTGATCAATGCATTGCTTGGCGTTCTCGAGCCCGATGCCGACGTGATGCGCGAACCTGCGAACTTGCCAAGCGCGTAGCGCGCCAACTTGCGAAGAGAGAAACTCCATCGATGAATATATTGACGAAATGGCTTAGAGCGTACCTCCCAGGTTTACCCGTCGATGACGCGCATCTGGCAGAAGACCTGACCCTCCGTGGCATCGCCGTTGAAGGCACCTATGATCTCGGCGCGAACAACGGCTCGCTCTATGAGATGGACATCACCACCAACCGCGTGGACGCGATGAACCACTACGGCGTGGCGCGTGAGGCGGCGGCGATCTACGGGCTGGAGCTGCCTGCATTGTCCTATCCGCTGCCGGAAGCCACGCCAGGGTGGCGTGCCCTTTTCAGTGCAGATTGAGGCGCAGGATGCCTGCGGGCGTTTCACGGCGCGCGTGCTGCGCGGCATCACAATTGGCGACTCGCGCGACTGGTTTCCGGGCGCTGAAGTTTCAACCTATTTCGCGCTCCTGGAGCAGAAAAAGATTTCCAATGCTGTAGATGCCACCAACTACGCATGGCTGGCGATGGGCCAGCCGACTCACGCCTTCGATCTGGACAAAATCGAGGGCGGCATCATCGTGCGGCGCGCGCGCAAAGGCGAGAAGCTGAAGACGCTGGACGGAACTGAACGTACTCTCGATGCGGACGATCTGGTTGTTGCCGATCACAAGAAGGCGCTTGGACTGGCCGGCGTGATGGGCGGATGGGACACCATGATTACGCCTGAGACGAAGAACGTGCTTGTTGAGGCGGCGTGGTTCGATCCGGTCGCGGTCCGACAGACCGCGCGGCGCCACGGGCTGCATACCGATGCCAGCCATCGCTTCGAGCGCGGCGCGGACTTCAACGCGGCGCCAGTGGCGTCGGCGCTGGTATCGGCGATTCTGCTCGCCAACGGTGGATGGATCGAGGGCGAGCTGGTCGACGTGCGCGTGCCGGCGATCGAGGAACGCACCGCGCGGCGCAAGCCCGTGCAGTTGAAGCTCAGCGAGGTGCAGCGAATCCTGGGCAAGACGATCGACGAAGAAGGGATTACCGCCGCAACGGTTGAGGGCGTGTTGAAGGCGCTTGGATGCGGATTAGCAAGTCAGCAAGTCAGCGAGTCAGCGAGTCAGCCACCTGCGGTGCAGCAGACCTTTGGACATCATGCCTGGCAGGTCACGCTGCCCAGTTGGCGGCTTGATCTCGAACGCGAGATCGACCTCATCGAAGAAGTGGCGCGCGTCTACGGCTACAACCGGTTTGCCAACACGCTGCCGGCGTTTGGCGAAGGCGTAAAGGCGCTGCCCTGGGCGGAAAAAGAGTCGGCCGTGCGCGGCACGATGCTGGCTGCCGGATTTCACGAAGCCATCTCCATTACCTTTTGCTCGGCGGCCGAAGCGGCATTGACCGCGCCGCAGCCGGGGCAGGTGGTGCCGCTCGGCAATCCGCTCAGCGAAGAGGCTGGCGTGTTGCGCCCCTCGCTCATCCCGGGGATGCTGGGCATGGTGGCCGGAAATCTGAATCGCGATGTGAGCGACGTTCGACTTTTCGAACTGGGCACGGTGTTTGGCGGGACGACGGAAAAAGTCGAAGAGCGGCCGGCGCTGGCATTCGGCGCAGCCGGTGCGCTGGCAGAGGAGAGCGCGCTGCATCCGTCGCGCCCGGTCGACTTTTACGATGCGAAAGGCGTTGTTGAGCAGGTGCTGTCGCGCTTTGAGGCGCGTGGCGTCTACTTCGATCGCTTCGGGGCCGATGCTGGCTTGACGCCGGATTGGCTGCACCCCTACCGCTCGGCGCGCGTGGTGGCTGACGGAGTGACGGTGGGCTGGTTCGGGCAACTGCATCCGCGCGAGGCCGCGGCGCGCAAGATCAAGGAGCCAGTACTGCTGGGCGAGCTGTATCTTGACCGGCTCTACAAGCAGCCCGCGCGCAGGCCCGTGGCACGCGACGTTTCGCGTTTTCAGCCGGTACGGCGCGATTTTTCGCTGGTTTTGGACGAGAGCATTGGCTGGGAGAGCATCGACCGCTCGCTGGCCGAACTGCGCATTCCCGAACTGGTGGAGTGGCGCGTGCGCGAGGTGTTTCGCGATGCGCGACTGGGCAAGGGCGAGTACTCGCTGCTGCTGGGCGCGACCTTCCAGGCGCCTGATCGCACCCTGCGCGATGAGGAACTGCAGAGCCTGCACGCGCGCGTGGTAGAGGCTGTTGGCAAGGCAGGCGCTCGTCTGCGCGCGTAAGTAAAAAAGCAGGCTGGATCGGCGCTATACTGCAAGCGAAAAGGCGTCGTGCGCGCGTTCAAAAAACGACGTTCGGAGGGTTGGATGGCGGAGTTGTGGGAATCGCAAGTGGCAATCGAAATGGAGCCTGAGGCAGAGGCTGAGATGGAGCAGGAAACGGAAATGAATTCGAGCGAGGAGACACGGGAGCCGGCATCGCTCACCGTGAGTGTGGATGATTTCGCAGCGCTGGAAGAGCGCGTGCTGCGCGCGGTAACGCTCGTGAAGCAGGAGCGGCAGGCGCGGCTGGTCGCCGAAGAGCGCGCCGCGCAGGCGGAAGCGCAGTTGCACGATCAGGCCCCGCGCCTGGAGCAAATGGGTACGGAGTTGGCGGCGCTGAAGGTCGAGCGGGACCACGTGCGGCAGCGCGTGGAGCGGCTGCTCCAGCAGTTGGATGCGCTGGAGATATGAGGGAGCACATGGCAGAGGAAACCCGCCTAGCCGGGTACGTAACAGTAGAAATTTATGACCAGGTGTATCACCTGTCCGGGCACGATCCCGAGCACATCCGCGAGCTTGCCCGGCAGGTGGATGCAAAGATGCGCGCAGTCGCGGCGGCCGGGCACACGGCGGATTCGCTGCGCGTGGCAGTGCTGGCCGCGCTGAACCTGGCCGATGAGCTGTCGCAGGCTGGCGCAGCCGATCCGCGCCTGGGCCATGCGCGCGCTCTAAGCCTGCGCGGAATGCTGGATGAGGTGCTGCTCGAAGAGGAGCAGAAGACGGCTTCGTAACCGATCACAGCTCCGGCGCTCGTAACGCATAAATTGTCGGTGCGGCCTTCGATGTCTCCCGGCCCTCGCGCTAATAAAAACTCGCGAGGAAAGGAAACACGCGAAGTGCCTCGCGTTGTTCTATCGCAGGGAGCGTGAATCTGCGAGAGCCCTGCTTCCCGTTTCGGATATGACGCGTAAATGCTCCCGAATCAGAAGCGCAAGAACGTACCACAACGCGCCTACCTAATACAAGACTTGCAATTCCTCGCGCCTACCCCTACTATCCGGATTAGAAACCGGCCTGCAAAGCAGGTGGGTGGTCAACACTGGTTGAACCAACATTCATTGAACAGGAGCTCGACTCGACAATCGGTTCTGTGTGCCGTGTCCGCCAGTCCGGAATGCCTAATGAACCGCGGGGAGCTCCACCGTCTTAGGACGGGTTCACCAGTGCATTACTCACGGCCCAGTGGGTCGGCTTCTACTCTTTGCAGAGATTCCCTCTGCAGGTTGCTTGCGCGTGAAACTCATCGCGTAACCCCGCGTAACCCACTGACCAGCCGGCTCGCTGTATTCTGGCTTCAGTGCACCCAGCCCTCTTTCACATCGGTTCCATTCTGATCCCGTCCTACGGCGCGGTGGCCGCAGTGGGCGTGCTGCTGTCGCTGTTGTTGGCGCAGCGCACGGCGCGGCTGGCTGGCGTGGATCCGGCACAGGTGTGGAATCTGTGTGTGGTGGCGCTGTTTGCCGCCATTGCGGGCCAGCGGCTGCTGCTGGTGGTGGCTAACTGGAGCGACCTGGAGCGGCATCCGGCGTGGATGCTCACGCTGGCCATGGTGCACCATCCGCTGCTGGCTACCGTTGGCGTGTTTGCGGGTGCGGTGGCTGCGGCTCTCTACGGGCGCTGGCGCAAGCTTCCCCTTTGGGCCACGGCCGATACGCTCGCCGCGCCCTTGGCGCTGGGGCTGGCCTTTGAGCAGCTAGGCGCGCTGCTGGCGGGGTCGGGATTTGGAATTGAAGCGAGCGCGAAGCTGCCCTGGGCGGTAACTTACAGCAGCGTATTGGCCGCGCGCTGGAGTGGCACGCCGCTGGGCATACCACTCCAGCCGGTGCAGGCTTATGCGGCGCTGGCATTTCTTATGCTGGCTACGGTTGTGTTCCTGTCGATGCAGGGCCGGCGTCAGGCAGGTGATGCGGCCGGCATTTGCCTCATGGGTGTGGGCACGATCCTTTTTCTAACCGAGTCGTGGCGCGATCCCGCGGGGCGCGGCCTGATCCTCCATGACGCGCTGGATGCGCCCCAGATCGCGGGAGTGCTGCTGGTGCTGGCCGGTGGGGTCGTATTGCGGGAGCGGAAGGGGAACACATGAACGAGCGGCGCGAACTGAACGTTCCGGGTGAGGGGGCGGGGCAGCGGCTTGATGTGTTTCTTGTCTCGCAGATCGAGGGAGTGAGCCGGTCGCGTATTCAACTGCTCATCGATCAGGGCGACGTGCTGGTGGACGGCGCTGCGGCTAAAGCGCGCCTCAAGCTGCGCGGCGGCGAGCACATCCAAATCCTCGGCGATCCGCACCCCGCGCCGCTCAAGGCCGTGGCCGAGGCGATTCCGCTGGACGTGGTCTACGAGGACGAGGACCTGGCGGTGGTGAACAAGCCGGCCGGGATGATGGTGCATGCCGGCTCCGGCCAGAACGAAGACGCGCGCAGCCGCGGCACGCTGGTGAATGCGCTGCTGCATCGCTTCAACAAGTTGTCGTCGACGGGCGGGGAACTGCGGCCGGGCATTGTGCACCGGCTCGACAAGGCGACCAGCGGCCTGATTGTGGTGGCCAAGAACGATCGAGCGCACGCGGCGCTGGGCGCCATGTTTTCCGGCCGTCAGATTCAAAAGACTTACATCGCGCTGGTGCACGGAACGGTGGAGCGCGGCAAGGGAACCATTCGCGCGGCGCTGAGCCGCGACCCGGTGCGGCGCACGCGCATGACGACTAACGAAAACGGCCGCTCGGCCGTCTCACACTACGAGGTCCTTGAGCGACTGGCGACACGCTTCGGCAGGTTCACACTGGTGCGGGTACGGATTGAGACCGGCCGCACACATCAGATTCGCGTGCACATGGCCTCCATCGGGCACCCGGTTGTGGGCGACACGCTCTATGGGGGCGCCGGTCAGCTTACGGCTCAGCTTACTGCGCAGGGCAAAGGCGCGGCTAAGAAAGCGGAGCCGGAGCGAATTCGGCTGGGCCGGAACTTCCTGCACGCGGCGCGGCTCGAGTTCGCCCATCCGCTCGGCGGAAAACCGCTTGAACTGGAAGCGCCCCTGCCCGAGGAACTCGCCGGGTTGCTGGCCCGGCTGCAGGCCTCGGCCAGAGACTGAATTTTCCGGAAACCGGGCTGTTTTGTGGTTCCCGGGAGGCGTTTGTGCAGGCACCGCGCCGGCCAATTGCGGGCGGGGCGGGCGTAAAACGAATGCCGTTGGTAAAATGAGAGGGTCATGATCAACCAGGTTCTTCTTTCCCGGACGGGCGACCGGCCGTGGATGTCCACAATTGCGGCTGTAGCTTTTGCCGCACTCTTCCCCATTGCGATTTCAGCCCAGCAGCCGCCTGTCTCTGCCGCGGCTCCGGCCACCCCGGCTTCCGCCTCGACAGCGCCTGCCTCGGCGAGTCAGGCAGCGCCGCCTCCTGCACAGGCTGTGCAGGGCTCTGGCCAACCGCCGGCCTCGGCCGAGGGGGCGAGCGACGTGAACACGCCCACCTTCCACGTTGGCGCCAACGAAGTGGACTTGATCTTTACGGTGACCGACGGTCACGGCCACTACATTCCCAACCTCAAACAGAGCGATTTTGCGCTGCTCGACGATCAGCGCGCCCCGGCGCAGGTGACCTCGTTCCACCAGCAGATCAATCTGCCGTTGCGCGTGGGCATCGTCATCGACGCCAGCACCTCGATTCACGAGCGCTTCCAGTTCGAGCAGCAGGCGGCAACGGATTTCCTGCTCCAGGTGCTCAAGGCCAAGGGCGATCGCGCTTTCGTGATGGGCTTCGACGTAACCCCCGACGTTACCGCCGACTGGACCAACGATTACGACAAGCTGGAGAGCGGCATTAACTCGCTGCATCCTGGGGGCGGTACCGCGCTGTTTGATGCGGTGTACACGGCCTGCCGCGACAAGCTGCTGACCACGCGCGGCCAGGAGCCGTTCCGCAAGGCCATCATCCTCATCTCTGACGGCGACGACAACCAGAGCCACGTGTATGAGAGCGAAGCCATCAAGGAATGCGAGCGCGCGGAGACCATTATCTATGCCATCAGCACCAACTGGACGCCGAGCCGCGGGCGCGGCGACAAGATCCTGACCGAGTTGGCCGAGGAGACTGGCGGCGAAGTCATGTTTCCGCCCTCGGTTGAGGACATGTCAACCAGTTTTCAGGACATCGCCACTGCGCTGCGCAGCCAATACGCGCTGACCTACTCGCCCGCGGACTTCCGATACGATGGCGCGTTCCGGACAATCTATCTCTACTGTTACGATCGGCGTTACCATGTCCGCGCCAAGAAGGGCTACTTCGCGCCGAAGCAGTAACCAGGACAATCTTGATAGATGACAAGCGCAGCCTCCGGGCTGCGCTCAGACCGCCGACCCTGGGGGCCAGCTTCTGGGTGGCCGCGGCGGCAAGATCAAGCGTCGCGTGCCCCCGCCAAGGCAACCCCTTCCCCATCCCTCCCCTCTACCTACTCGAACGGAGGAGGGCACATGGATAGTCCGAAAAAGTTCCTGGTGCAAACCGAAAACACGCTGCGCGAGGTGATTGACGTCCTGATCGACGCGCAGGAGGGGCTGCAAAAGGTGGGCGAGGCGCTCCGGGACGAGCCGGTGAAGCGCTTCCTGCTGGCGGAGAGCCTGGCCCGCGCGGAGTTCCGCGGGGAATTGGAGAACGTCCTGCACCAGGAAGGGGTGCCGGATATTGATGAGTCCGGCACGGCGACGGGCAAGCTCCTGCGGGCGTGGTCAGAGCTGAAATTGAAGGTGGGCGCAAGCGACGACACTCTTCTGGACACCGCGCAGAAGGAAGAGAGTCGGTCAATCGAAGCCTATCACCAGGCGCTGAACAGAAAGCTGCCCAGAGACGTGGAGGAAGTGTTGGCAAGGCAAGTGCAGCGTATCGTTGTCTCGCACAAGGGCATGGTCAAGGCGCGGGAGAGCCTCCGGCAGCCGGCCCGCTAAAGCCATTCCCTGCCCAATCCCGCTTAGCAGGGCGGTCCCTGTCAAGCCCCATTGGAATGCATCTTATTCATTTAAATTGAGTTCAACCTTAAGGTCTGTTTGCCGGTAATTACCCGCTTTTCCGCTACGCTGAAGCGTAGAAATGCAATCCTGAAAACCCTCAAGCAGATGCACGAATTCGAAAGTCACTCGCGACGAATCCGGCAGGGCGCTCGCCGCCGATGCAGCCTTCAACCGACCCATTTTCAAACACTTACCCGACAAAATCCAGCAAGTAGCGCATTTTCAATCACTTGGCCACACAGCCAAAATCAGCTCCATTGTTTTCAAACACTTGTACAACAACCGGGGGGGGACCCCTCAACCGCGCAACACCACGGCACGCGTGCCGCAAAACCCGCTAACTCGCTAACTCGCGATGCCGCGAAGCGGCGCCAACCCGCCGCATTTGTCTTTGAAAAAGGGTCGAAAAGGGGCCTCAATCCAAACCAGTATCGAGATCCCGGCTGGGCCGCAGTTCAGCTCCGCTAACAACGCGCCAAGCGCGGCTAGCTCCGCTGATTCCGCGACAGCCGTTCCGGACGGAAAAGCCGGCTATACAAATAAGCCACCAGGCACAGCGTGATGCCGCCACAGCAGTCCAGCAGCACATCCCACGGTGAAGAGCCGCGGTTGGGCAGGAAGGATTGGTGCCACTCATCCCACGTGGCCAGCAGGCCGGTGCCGAGTACAGCCAGTGCAGCGTCCTGAAAATAACCCGAGCCGGGCAGTGTAATCCACCAGGCGCGCAGCCACGCCAGCGCGATGACTCCGTAGCCGATGAAGTGGCCGCCCTTGCGGATGTGGTGATGAATCACGTTCCAGGCGCTGGTGCTGACCGGTCCGAAGAGCCTCTCCCACAGAGCACGCAGCGGGCCTGTCGTGCGATCGGCGCCGAACCAGGGCGTGGATTCGAGAACGATGATGCCGATGCCGAAGGCAACCGGCAGCCACGCGTTGAGCCAGGAGCGGAGGCTTTTGGGATCACGAAGCTTGGCGCGCCTGGGTGGCGCGATTTGCGGGACGGTTGCTGGGCCGCCGCTATTCGACATGATAGTTGGGCGCTTCGCGGGTGATGATGACGTCGTGCACGTGACTCTCGCGCAAGCCTGCGCCGGAGATGCGCACAAACTTTGCTCTTTGCTGCAACTCCTGAATCGTGCCGCAGCCGAGGTACCCCATACCAGAACGCAGGCCGCCAACGAGCTGGAAGACCATGGCCTCGAGCGGTCCGCGGTAAGGCACGCGGCCTTCAATGCCTTCGGGAACAAACTTTGCCAGCCGGTTCTGACCGGCCCGTTCGCGCTGCACTACGCCTTCGGTCGGCAGTTCGCCTTCTGCCATGTCGGCGGTGCCCTGAAAGTAGCGTTCGCCCGAGCCTTGGCTCATCGCGGTGAGCGAGCCCATGCCACGATAGGTCTTGAAACTGCGGCCCTGATAGAGAATGGTTTCGCCGGGGCTCTCATCGACGCCGGCAAACAGTGAGCCGATCATCACGCTGCTGGCGCCGGCAGCAATGGCCTTGGTGACTTCGCCCGAGTACTTGATGCCGCCGTCGGCGATGACCGGAATGCCGCGCTGGTGTGCCGCGCGATAAGCTTCGGCGATGGCGGTAATCTGCGGCATGCCTGCACCCGTAACCATGCGCGTGGTGCAAATGGAGCCAGGACCGATGCCCACTTTGATAGCGTCAGCGCCCGCGTCAATCAGCGCCATCGCGCCGTCGTAGGTAGCCACGTTGCCGGCCAGCAGCGCCACGTTCGGAAAACGCTTCTTCACGTCCGTGACTGCCTGCAGCACGCGCGACGAGTGGCCGTGCGCCGAATCGATGGCCAGCGCGTCCGCCCGCGCACGCACCAGTTCCGCCGCGCGCTCCATGTAATCGCCCGTTGCGCCAATCGCTCCGCCCACGCGCAGCCGGCCTTGATCGTCCTTGCTGGCGTTGGGATACTTCAGCTTCTTCTGGATGTCTTTAACGGTGATCAGACCCTTGAGCTCGTAGTTGTTATCCACCACCAGCAGTTTTTCCACGCGATGCTTGTGCAGGATAAGCTCAGCTTCTTCAAGGGTGGTGCCAACCGGAACGGTGATGAGGTTTTCTTTGGTCATCACGTCGCCGATGGGAATATCGGTGCGGGTCTCGAAGCGCAAATCGCGGTTGGTGAGAATGCCGACCAGTTTTTTGCCGCGCGTAACCGGTACGCCGGAAATCTTGTAGCGGCGCATCACTTCGAGAGCGTCGGCAATCATCTGATCCGGACCGATTGTGACCGGGTCAACAATCATTCCACTCTCCGAGCGCTTCACCTTGTCAATTTCGCCGGCCTGGTCGGCGACGGAAAGATTGCGATGCACGATGCCGATGCCGCCCTGTTGCGCCATGGCGATGGCCATGCGCGACTCCGTGACCGTGTCCATGGCCGAAGAAAGGAGCGGCGTATTGAGCGTAATTTCGCGCGTCAACTGCGTCTGCGTGCTCACCTGGATGGGCACAACGTCGCTGTAGGCGGGCACCAGCAGCACATCGTCGAAGGTCAGAGCTTCAGAAAGATTTTGATCCAGCATAAGAGATATGACGCTCCTGTGGGGCAAAAGCCTCAGAGACTCTGGCCGCGGAAGCTTCCTACTATTCTATCGGAGTAAGCCGGAATGGGCGCGCCGCCCCGCGAAAAGTGCGGGCTTTAGTGCAGGGCACGGGCTTTACAGGTCGTGGACAAACTCTCCGTGTGGGGCTTTGTAACAAGGGCACGACTTTAGTCGGGCCGATAAAGCCAGCAAAACCACGCGGGCTTTAGCCCCTGAGGGAAAACGCAGCTGCTCAGCCCGCAGTCGTCCAGTTCAGGATCACCTTCCCGGCGTGACCGGTTCGGATGGCCTCAAACCCGGCTTCATATTCATTCCACGGGAAGCGATGCGTAATCACCGGCGAAATATCGAGCCCGGACTCAAGCATCACCGTCATCTTGTACCAGGTCTCGTACATCTCGCGACCGTAAATGCCCTTGAGCGTGAGCATGTTAAAGATCACCTGCCGCCATTCGATGGCCACCTCTTTGGAGGGAATGCCGAGGATGGCGATTTTGCCGCCGTGACTCATGCTGGCAATCATGTCGCGAAAGGCCTGCGCATTGCCCGACATTTCCAGGCCCACGTCGAAGCCTTCCTGCATGTGGAGCTGTTGCTGCACGTCGGCCAGCGAAGTTTCAGTGGGATTGATGGCCTGGGTCGCGCCCATTTTGCGGGCCAGTTCGAGACGGAAGGGATTCAGATCCGTCACCACAATGTGGCGCGCGCCGGCATGACGCACCACCGGAATCGCCATCACGCCGATGGGCCCAGCGCCGGTGATAAGCACGTCTTCACCGAGAACCGGAAAGGAGAGCGCCGTATGCACAGCATTCCCGAAGGGGTCAAAAATCGCTGCGACTTCTTCGTTGATTCCAGGATTGTGCCGCCAGATATTCGTCATGGGCAGCGCAATGAACTCCGCAAAAGCGCCGGGACGATTGACGCCCACACCTTTGGTATGCGCGCAGAGATGCCGCCGGCCTGCGAGACAATTCCGGCATCGTCCGCAGACTACGTGGCCTTCACCGCTCACAATGTCGCCCGGAAAAAAGTCGCTCACGTTAGAGCCCACGGCAACGACCTCGCCTACGAATTCGTGGCCGATCGCCATTGGCACAGGAATGGTTTTCTGCGCCCACTCGTCCCAGTCGTAGATGTGCACGTCGGTGCCGCAGATACCGGTGTAGTGCACGCGCACCAGCACATCGTTAATGCCAATCTGCGGCTCAGGAATATCTTCGAGCCACAGACCACGTTCGGCACGGCTCTTGACCAGCGCTTTCATCGCCTATCCTCCGGCTTCCAAGCACTCTACTCTAAGTTGCAACGAAGGTTGCTCGCTCGCGGTCCTTGCGCACTTTGGCCGCGGCAAACACCTGCCCATGCATCACGATATATACGCCTGGCGCGAGCAACCGCGCGGCAAACAAACTTTCTGTCAGATTTTGCAGCGCGTCGCTGCGCTCAAATCCAAGCGGCGTCATTGCGCCGGTCAGGACCACCGGAATTTGCGGCGCAGGAAAAGCCTTCTCGATCGCCAATCCGCTTTCAACCATGGTGTCGGTGCCGTGCGTGATCACGATGGGGCAACGCTCGGGAAGAAGCCTTCCCACTTCAGCAACCAACTGCGCGCGATCATCCGCGCTCATCTCCAGGCTGTCTTTGTTCATCACCGGAATCACATGCACATCGCAGTCGGGCAGGCGCAGCAGGCTCAGGTACTGGGCAATTTTATTGGTGTCGTTCAACACCTTGCCCAATTGCTCAGAGTAGCCTTTCTCGATAGTGCCGCCAGTCGTGATGAGGTGGATGGTTTGCATGGTAATGTAGCGCCGGTCTCTAGGCCGGCTGTCGTGCGGGTCTCCAGACCCGCATTTGCTTTCGGTTCGCATCCCAAAAAGCCCGAGCGCTTGGCCGAGCATCGCCTGACCATCGAAGGATACTATATGCGTCTGCGAAGGGTTCTGGAGAATCGTTTGCGACGCTTTTGGACTCCAATAGCAAAAGGGCTTTCTTGAGGAGGACTCCGTGGATTTGAAACTCACCCATAAAGTTGCGCTGGTAACGGGTTCGACGGCCGGAATTGGACTTGCCATTGCGCAGTCTCTTGCCGCCGAAGGCGCGCACGTTTACGTGAACGGGCGCACGCAGCAACGCGTGGATGCGGCTTTGGCGGTGATCCGCAAGCATGCGCCGGCTGCCAAAGTAGATGGAATTGCGTCGGACTTTTCCAGTGCAGCCGGAGCCGAGAAAGTAATTGCAAAGTTGCCCGTAGTGGATGTGCTGGTGAACAACGTGGGCATCTTCGAACCCAAGCCGTTTGCCGAGATTCCCGATGCGGACTGGCATCGCTTTTTCGAAATCAACGTGATGAGCGGCGTGCGCCTGGCGCGCCATTATCTGGCCGGCATGGTGAAGAAGAACTGGGGCCGCATTATTTTCATCTCCAGCGAATCGGCGATTCAAATTCCGGCGGAGATGGTGCATTACGGCATGACCAAGACCGCGCAGATTGCGGTGGCGCGCGGCATTGCGGAGTCGGTAGCCGGAACCGGCGTTACCGTGAACAGCATTCTTGCCGGGCCAACGGAATCGGAAGGCGTGGGCGGCTTTGTGGAGGCGATGGCGAAGCAGCAGAAGAAGTCGAAGGAGCAGGTGGAGAAAGAGTTCTTTGAGCATGCGCGGCCTTCGTCGCTGATCAAGCGTTTCGCCACCGTGGATGAAGTGGCGGCCATGGTGACTTACGTGGCCGGCGAGCTTTCCTCAGCCACCAATGGCGCGGCTCTGCGCGTGGATGGCGGCGTGGTGAGGGCGATTTTCTAAACTGTCACGCGAGCACGCCACGGACGCCATCGGGCTGTTCAGATTTCCCGATCGAGAGAGCGGACCAGGGCAGCGATGCGCTGCGAGAGAGGCAGAAATGTCCGCAGCCGCGCGGCCAACTCCGTTTGCGTCTCAGTGGGATAACCTTCCTCGACGATATGCTCAAGATCTTCGAGAGCAGGTTTGAAGCTGGCAGCGGATTTGGCCTCCTTGCTGCCGAAACGGTCGGCCATGGCGTCGAGCGTGGTGGCGAGATGGTCATCAAAGGCCTTCTGGGCTGATTGAATCGGCGCGGGCAGCTCGAACCCGGGAAGGCCAAGACGATATTTGAATAAAGTCACACGCGCAATGAAGATCAGGCGCAGCTGCCGCTGCCATTCGAGAATCTGGCTGCGCAGGGCGAGGTCGTGCGAGCGGGTGGGGCCGAACTCGAGTATCACGCCGTCCGCGTACTGGCGAAGCTTTTCAAAGTTGTTGTTGATGTTGTTGCGCAGCGCAAAGCTGCGCTCGATGGCCGCTTGGATGTTGGGCGATACGGGTTCGCGCTGAAACTGAGCCAGCAGGCGCAAGGTGGAGGTGAAGCTACGCAACATTTGCGTGATGGCCGAAGCGCCCCAGAGCTGATCGAAGACCAGCCACATCGCCAGGAGGCCGAGCAAGACGCCGACCACGCGATCCCTTGCCACTGCAAGCGAGGTTTGAAATTTGAACTCCTCCAGGTTGATAAGGTAGAAGGCGACGGCGATCTGCACTCCAAAGTACGAGAGGCGAGGTCCCGACGTGGCGCACCATGCAGCCACGCCGGAGACGGCCAGAAACAGAAGCAGGAAGCCGGTAATGGAATCGAGGGCAGGCAGAATGAAGACCTGCGAGCCCATTCCCAGGAAGCAGCCCACGAGCGCGCCCGCGAATCGCAAAACCTGCTTTTGCCGCGAGGAGCCGACGGTGGTAAGAGCCGTCACCAGGCACGTAGTCACGGAAGTGCTGATTCCCGGCCAGTCGACCAGGTTATAAGTGATGTAACAGATGCTGGCAGCGAGTCCACCCCTGATGGCAAAACGAATGTGATCGGGATTGGAGAACGCGTCGGGAACGAAGATGCGCTTGGGCGGTTCCGCAGGCTCGATCGATTGTGCTACCGCGCCGATGGGCTGGCCACCGGTGAAAACGTCAACCATGAGAGAAACCGTCCGCTCCATTTCTCGAAGCAGGGGAATGTTTTGCTGTTCGTCCGGTTCGGGCCCGCCAGTGGCCAGATGCGGCACTCTCCTGGCCAGAAGGTCTTCACGGATGGCGGCGATATTTTGAATGAGGTTGCGCAGGCGAATGCGACCGAGCTCCGACAGCGCGACGGGAAATTGGGCCAGGTAGGCAGCGATGTCCACGAGTCTGCCTGTGAAGGACACGACTGCGCCCATCTGTTCCGCAAATTGCGCGGCGTAGCTGGAGCGCTGCAGATCACGGCGCATGCGCGATGTCCCCAGCATGCTTAAACGAATAATTTTCTGCTCGGCCGCCTGGTCGGGAGTTTCTTGAGCATACGAGCGCAGCAGGCGCTCGACACTTTCGAGGCGCTCAGCTATGGAGTCGATGAGATCGTCTCCTCGCTTGAGCCTGGCGAAGACCAACTCGATGGCCGCGGTGACGATGCTGGCTAGCGACACGGCTGCAACGGCCCAGAGTGTCTGTTCCACCTTGGTCTCAGCCCGAATGTGCTCATCCCAGAGCGGCGTGGTAATGACAATCAGATAGCCGAAGCGGGCTCCAGCCCCGTAATTGCTCAGCGTACTGAGCGCAAAGAAGGTGAGAAGAAAAGAACTGGGCACCCAGACCAGGCGCGCCGCTGGATCGCCGGAAAAAAGAAGCGCGCTGGCAAGTACCGTAGCAACCGCAAGGGCAAAGGAAACGATGATGGTTCTGACCTCGCGAAGAGTTGCGTCGGGATTCTCCCGCGAGATGGTCAAGGCATAGAGCGCCCCGTACGCGCCGTAGGGAATGCGAAAGGTCATGGTAAGGACCATGACCACGGCCGCGGCGAGAACCATGCGTGCCACCCGCGCGCTTCTGCCTGGGTAGGGCGCAAGCTCCTCGCGGAGGAAGCCACGCAGCCACGCTAAAGACTGCGGCCACTGCGGCGTACTTTGCGCCGCGGTCGACATGGTCAGCGCCCGCGCACAGTGACTACGGCGGTTTGGCCGACACGGAACAGATCCGGTGATGGATTTTCGACGCGCACACGCACCGGATAACGGGCTGCCAGATGAACCCAGTTGAGGGTACGCTGCACGTCGGGAAGGCCTGGTTCGATTTTGCCGATGACGTCGGCGTCGGGAGTGACGCCGAATCCTACGCTGTCAACCACGCCGCTGAAGCGGTGGCCTGGATCTGACATGAGGTACACATCTGCGTGCATGCCGGGCGCGATGTGCCGGAGCTGGTCCTCGCGAAAGTTTGCCAACGCCCACCAAATGCGGGCGTCGATGAGAGTAAATGCCTGCTGGCCCACGTGCACATAATCGCCTCGCGAAATAATCAGGTTCGTGACCAGCGCGTCGAAGGGCGCGTAGACGCGGCAGTTATTGAGGTTGTAGCGCGCGTTTCTCACATCGGCTTCGCGCGCGCCGCGCGCGTTGATCAGCGGCTCAAGGGTGGTGACGGCGTGGATGGATTGCTGGTGGGTGGCTTTGCTCTGCTCGAGCGCGGCTTTGGATTGCTCGTATTGCGCTACGGTTGACGTGAGTCCGGCCTTGGCCAGGGCGAGTTGCGAGCCCGCCTGTTTGAGAGCTTCGGCCTCCGCGGTTTCCAAGGTGCGGGCGCGATCGACCTGATCGACCGTGACGTACTGTTTTGTGAGCAGCGGTTCAATGCGGTGCAGGTTGTCGTTCGCGTAGGTCCACTCAGCTTTTGTGCGATTCACGCCCTGCTCGGCGTTGGCCACATCGGCGCGGGCCTGGTCAACGGCCGCTGCCCAATGCTCCACATTGGCCTCTGCGGTGTCGATGGCTGCCCGTGAAACTGAGACGCCGCTTACCTGTGAGGCGATGAGCCGCTGCTCGTCGACAATCTGGCCTTCGAGCGTCGCTTGGTCGGAGAGCGCTTTCTGGTACGCGTATTCGTAGGGGCGGGGATCGATGACGAAAAGCAGATCACCCTGCTTGACGTACTGGTTGTCGCGCACGGCAAGGGTAGCGATGGGGCCTTCCACCTGCGGCGCTATGCCGATGAAGTTGGCAAAGATTTCCGAATCGTCGGTGCGCGGATGGTGCCTTACTTGCCAGATCACGATCAGTCCGAGCAGAATTGCGGCGGCGACGATGCCAACACTGATCCAGTGTTCCAGCAGGCGGCGCGGCAGGTTGGCAGAATCGGATTCTGTCATGCGTCTCTCCTTTCAGCTAAAGAAGATAAGCCACAGCGCAAAGGTGAAGAAAGCAGCCAGGCACGGATAGACGAGAACCGGGAAGTAAACTGCGATCCGCAAGCGCAGGAGCAGCCATCGCCCGACACCGGACAGAATGATTCCCAGCACAATGCAGAGGAGCCATGCAGGGAACAACGATCCCACAATGTCAAAAGCGGGCGCCCGCCTGCAGCCGGCGAGCGCGAGCGCGGGAAGCAGGCGCGCATATTTAAGCGTTAGATTGCGCATCACGGTTTGGGCCTCCTGGCAGCAGGTTGGATCGAGTCGCCGGTCTGGAACGCCAAATCTGCCAGCGCGGTGAGCACCTGGGCGCGCGCCAGCACATCAGCCGAGCGGGCCTGGGCCAGCGTTTGCTGCGCCGCTGTTACATCCAGCAGGCTGCGAACGCCATAGTGATAGGAGTCGATTGCGGCGTCATAGGACTGGCTTGCAGCCACCAGAAGCGCCGCGGCTGCCTGGCGTTGGCGAAAGGCTGTCTTGAGGTTGGAGTAAGCGGTCCAAATTTGATTCTCGATTTGATCGCGGGTGGCGTCGGCCTGAGCCTGGGCGGTTCGCACATCGGCCTGGGCCTGCGCAACCCGGTTTTTTCGTGCGCCGCCGTCGAACAGTGTCCAGTTGAGCTGAAGCGTCGCGGTGCCGTCCAGATCGGCCGTGTGGCCCCACGCCAGCGCCTGTTGTACGCCATAGAGGTCCTGCGCCTGCGGCGTTGCCTGCACGGTGAATGTGGGATAGTATGCCGAGCGTGCCTGCTTCAGCCGCGCATCTGCTGCGCGAATCTGTTCAATCTGGCTCATCAGGTCAGGACGCTGACGAAACGCGCGGTCAATGGCCTGGTCCACGGTGTCCTCGATCGAGTCAGGAACTTGCTCCATGGTCGTCACCTGAACGGTAGCCGTTGGCGAAACGCCGAGTGCGGTGGCCAGATCTCCGTGGGCGACGTCCTCGGCTCCCAATGCCGCCTGCAAGGCGTATTCGTCCTGGGCGGTGGCGCTGCGCGCCAGCAGCACGTCGGGCAGAGTGGCGAGCCCGTTGTTCAGTCGCGCCTCCGCATCCTGCTGCACTGTCTGAGCATTGGCGAGACTGGCGCGGGCAGCGTCTACCTGGCCGATGGCATTCTGAAGTTGGTAGTAGGTTTCGGAGACGCGAAAGATCAACTGCCGATGCACGTCGTTGAAACCGAAGTTTGCGCCCAGCAGTTGCGCCTTGGCGGCATCGATGCGGCCGGCGCGTGCGCCGAAATCAAAGACGGTGTAGTTCAGGTCGAGGGTGAGCTCGAAGGTGCCAATCGTTTGCCGATAGAAGCGGTCGATGAAGTAAATCTGGAAGCGAAGGGCGTTGGCGATGGCAGCGGCGGCCAGGGTTGGGTACAAATCGGAGCGGGCCACGCCCAGCGCCGCGGCCTGCGCCTCGGCCTGTTGCCATGCGACGCGGGTGTCGGGATTATGTGCTTCGGCAAAGCCAATCAGTTCAGGCAACGAGTAGGTGACGGAGGGATTGATCGTGACCTCGGGCTTCTGTTCCCGGGTTGCATTTTGTTCGGTTGCCTGTTCCGCCGCTGAGTGCCACGGATGGTCCGGTACGACGGGCGCGCTCTGAGCAAATCCACAGGTGGCGATGAAAAAGAGAAGAAACGGGACGGCGTAGAGCAGTGCAAAGCCCTGTGCGCTGTGAGAGTGCGTGGACACTGAAAGGTGGCTCCGATGGGCTTCTTTCATATCCTTACGACCGGTGATTCACGGTTTGCGATCGATGATGGCAATGAAGGCAGAGGCCTCGCCTTCGCATCGGATATCATGTCGCGTTCCTCCCATGCGCCCCCGTGCCGTCTTGTGCTGTCTATTGTGGCCGGGGCTGCATGTTTGTGCAACTCGCCGGAGCGCCAGCGACCGGATGGATGTCAAAAGGCGGGAGGGACAGGCTGGCCGGAATCAGCGGGAACGAAGATGAAGACGTAACGGGTATGAACTTGTGGCGCCGGATCGAAGAGAAAAAGCGTGCAGGTGAATGATCGTGAAAAGGCGTCCATTCAGGGCGTCAGTGAAGCCACCTGCATGGGTTGCTCTTCCTGGCCCGCGATAACGATGGGGTTGCGCAACGTTCTTCCGAAACCGGGGGCTCCGATTTCCACCATGTCGCCATCCTGGAGCCGGATGCCTTCGCCAAAGCTGAAGGCATCGGCGCCGAAGAAGTGCACATGCACATCACCGGCGCGGCGATGTGCCTCATATTTGAAGTGGTGATGTTCCAAATTGACAAGCGCGTGGCACATATTCTTTTGGCCGGAATAGAAGTTCGCCTGCCAGTGGACTTGGCCTCGGCGTTGGACCGATACGGCGCCGATTATGTCTTGGAAAGCGGCTTCGTCTGCCACAACAAGTTCGGGCCCCACTGAGCAGGTGCGCAGCTTTGAATGTGCGAGATAAAGGTAATTCTCTCTTTCCGTCACGTGATCGGAAAACTCATTGCCAATCATGAATCCGATGCGATAAGGGCGGCCATCCTCGCCGATCACATAGGCCCCGGCGATCTCCGCCTCCTCGCCGCCGTCCATGGCATGGGCAGGTACTTCGAGAGGCTCCAGGTGCGCGCGGAGAATGGAGCCGTTGCCCTTATAGAACCACTCCGGCTGCACGCCGATGCGGCCGGGCGCAGGTTTGCCGCCCTCTTTGCCAAGCCGATACATGCGCATGCTGTCGGTGATTGTGGTGGTGGGGTCCTGGTGCATGGCGGCCCGGTTTTCCGCGCTCACTTTGTGGGTCAACCCGGTGCCGCTCACCATGACGCGTGCGGGATCGGCGGGATGGTCGACGGGCCAGAGCAAACGCCATTCGGACCGGCCGGCATGCACTGGCGCGTAATCGATGCTTTCGCCGGAGAGTGCTTGCCGGGTCAATTGGCCGATGGGTTCATTGCCGCGGATTGCATACATGGCTAACTCGTAAACTGAGCTGAAGCCGGTGAGCAGATGAAGGCGGTCGTCTTCCACCAGGGCGGCGGCGCGCCGTCCTGCGCGGGTCAATTGCACAAGGTGCATAGTGAGATCCGGAATTACTGGTTGGGCTAAGCTTCGATGTCTGCGGGAGTCTCGAGTTCGGCCAATTGCTTGCGCGAGATGTTCCAGCGTAGCAGGTGGCTCTCGTCCATTAACAGAAAGCGCTCCAGGCTCAGCATCAGGTCTTCAAGCCGATTATGCAGATGCTTGCGCATGGCCGCGTCGGCATCTTCCTCAGTACCGTCGGCGAGAGACTGGGCCAACTGCTCGTGCCAGCGCGCCGGCAGGTTACGACCGCCGTAGAGCTGATGATCGTAGAACCAGTTGAAGACGAGGATCTGATTTTTCTCGATCTGCTGGGCAAGAAACGGCAGCCGGGTACACTCGGCGATGCGGGTGTGATAGCGCATGTGAGCGCAACGCCACTTATAAAGCGTTTTGGGATTCGGCTCTTCGGCATCGGTGGCCGACTCGTGGGTGCGATCGAGTGCCTTGCCCATTTCGATGAGTTCAGCGCGCTCCTTTTTGGTGGCCATGCGGGCAAACAGGCGGGCTGACTGCGTTTCCAGTCCCTCGCGCACGGCCCAAAAGCCGCGGATATCCTGAGGCGTTGGGGTTCTGACCTTTGTGCCCACGCGCGGAGTGTTCTCGATCAGGTATTCGCTCTCCAGCCGGCTCATCGCCTCATTGACGGGGACCAGGCTCATGCCCAGTTCCTGGGCCAGATCGCGCCGTGAAATCACCGTACCGAACGAGTATTCGCCGGTGAGAATGCGGTCGCGGACCACCTGATAGACCTGCTCCACCAGGCCATCGCTTGTACTAATCCGTTCCATGATTGACAACTATAGCATCTCGCTGATAAAGTCAGCAACGTTTTCTGAAATGTCACATATTGCTCTTAATCTTCCACCGGAGAGGCAACTTGATACCATCCCCGCGCGCCGCATTTAAGGCTGGCGTCTGCTGTACCATGCTGATTCTGCTTGCCTCAGCAGTCAGCGAGCGTGGCTGGGGACAAAGCGCCCGAGCACTCGTCGCAAGTAATGCTATGCGGGTGCATCAAGTCGCGGCGGTGGTTCAACAATGAAGGTTTTCAGCCCCGCACTTGGACTTGGCGTTGTGGCTCTAAGCGGAGTGCTCACGGCCACATTTCCGATTCCCATGAAGTTCTCCCGCGCATGGCGATGGGAGAATACCTGGCTGGTGTATGCGACCTTAGCGCTGGTGGTGATTCCGCTTTCGCTCGCGGCCTGGGCGGAGCCGCACCTGTTCTCCTTCTACGCTTCGCTTCCGCTGCACGACCTGCTGCTCCCCGCGCTATTCGGGTTTGGGTGGGGAATCGCGCAGGTTACTTTCGGACTTTCGATTGCGCGGGTGGGCATGGCCATGGCCTTCGCCATCGTGATCGGACTCAGTGCGCTGCTGGGCAGCGTGATCCCGCTGGCCGTGTTTCATCCGGCTGCGCTGGCAGGGTGGAGAGGTGCGGTCTACCTTGGCAGCGCCGCGCTTCTGGCCTGTGGCCTTATCCTTTATGCGCGCGCTGGCCGCGAACGCGAGGCGAGTTCTTCTGTTGCCGGATCCGCTGGCAGCTCTTTCCTGAGCGGGCTGCTACTGTGCGTGTTTACCGGATGCTTCGGTTCCATGATCAATCTGGGCTTTGTCTTTGGCGGAAACATTGCAGCGCAGGCAATGCGCGACGGAGTAACAGCAGGTCGGGCCACGCTGTGTGTTTGGGCAGTGGTGCTGGCCGCGGGCTTTATTCCCAATGCCGCCTACACGCTCTATCTCCTCAAACGCAATGGCAGCAGCGGCGCGTTTGCGAGGTCCTTCGTGGGCGAGGCACTGTTGGCGCTGGCTGCCGCCGTTCTCTGGCTGTTCGGAATGCTGGGATACGGCGTGGGCGCCGGCGCAATGGGCATTTACGGAAATTCGATCGGCTTTGCCGTTTGCATGGCGGTGCTGCTGCTATGGTCGAGCGCCCTGGGCACCATTGCCGGGGAGTGGCGCCTGGCGCCGGCGGTGGCACGCGCACGCATGCGCTTCGGAGTGGCTTTTATTACCGCGTCCATGGTGACGCTGGGTCTCGATAGTTTGCTGCACTAACCTGATCTCAATTCCAATGAGGAAAAATGCGTATTAAAAGAGTGTGGGCAGAGCTGTACCGAATTCCGGTGCACCGCGAGATGCACGATGCCATTCGTCACTTCAGCAAAATGGATGTGGTCTTCGCGCACATCGAAACCGACCAGGGCGCAAAAGGCTCGGGGTTTACCTACAGCATTATTCCCTACGGTTCGCGCGAAATTTGCTCCCTGATCAACGATGGACTCGCCAGTCTGATTGTCGGGATGGATCCGCGCGACCATGAGCAGATCTGGAATCGGATGTGGAGGCGGGTGGATTGGGTAGGCCGTGGCGGCATTGCGGTTCTCGCCGTGGCGGCGGTCGACATTGCGATCTGGGATTTGAAAGCGAAGCTTGCCAATATGCCGCTGCATCGGCTGCTGGGCGGCGCGCGCGAACGGGTTCCCGTGTACAACACCGACGGAGGTTGGCTCAACCACTCGATCGAACAACTGGTGGCAGAAACAGAGCAGATTGTGAAGGCCGGTTTTCGCGGCACCAAGATCAAAGTGGGCAAGGACGATGCTGCCGAAGATGTTGAGCGCATCGCCGCCGTTCGCGAAGTGCTGGGACCGAATCGAACGCTAATGGTTGACGCCAACGAGCGCTTTACCAGTGCTGAGGCAATTCGCCGCGCCCACATGTGGGAGCCGTTCAATCTCTTCTGGTTCGAAGAGCCGCTTCCCGCTGAAGACATCCTCGGCCACGCTGCTCTCAAGGCGCATACGTCCATTCCGATTGCGGTGGGCGAATCGTTGTTCACGCGTTTTCAGTTTCGGGATTACATCGCGAGCGGCGGCGCTTCCATTTTGCAGGCGGATACCTGCCGTTGCGGCGGCATCACCGAGTGGCTCAAGATTGCGCACATGGCGGATTGCCACAATATGCAGGTGAGCCCGCACTTTGTGATGGAGTTGCACCTGCCGCTGGCTGCGGCGGTTCCCAATAGCCTGTTCGTCGAATATATTCCGTCGCTCAATCCGGTGCTCACGCAGCCGCTCGAACTGATCGATGGATGCTTTGAGCCCAGCGAAACGCCCGGGCTCGGCATTCCTTTCGACTGGGAGCGTCTGCGCAGCTTCAGGGTGGATGATGCGAATTGACAGCCATCAACATTATTGGAAGGCAAGCCGCGGCGATTATCACTGGATGAGTCCCGCAGTTCAGGCGCTCTGCCGCGATTACCTTCCTGCCGATCTGCGCCCTTCGCTCGAGCGGCATCGGATCGACAAGACGATCTTGGTGCAGGCGGCGCAGACTGTGGCGGAGACTGATTTCCTGCTCGAACTGGCCACTAACGACGACTCCATCGCCGGTGTTGTGGGATGGCTCGACATGGAGGATGCCGGCTTCATTCAACAGTTTCAGGAGTACAGAAAAAAAGCGAAGTTCATCGGATTGCGGCCCATGCTTCAGGACCTGGAGGACGACCGCTGGATTCTGCGTCCGCAGGTGTTGCACGCACTGCGCATTGTTGCCGACGCTGACTTTCCATTTGAATTTCTTACGTTTCCGCGGCATCTCCCGTTTGTGCTTCAGGCGCTGGAATCCATTCCGCACCTGCGGGTCGCGATCGACCACATTTCAAAGCCGGAGATCCGCGCCGGAACTCTGGAGCCATGGAAAAATTGCATGGCGCAGCTTGCAGGGCATCCCAATCTGTATTGCAAACTTTCCGGCATGGTAACGGAGGCCGATCATGCAAGCTGGACCGCCGACGATCTGCGTCCTTACATCGGCCACGTCGTCGAGTGCTTCGGCTTCGACCGGCTGATGTTCGGAAGCGACTGGCCGGTGTGCCTGCTGGCGGCAAGCTACGACCGGGTGATCGAGGCGGCGCGGGCAATTCTAATGCCAGTACTGGACGAAGTTGCCGAGCGAAAGCTGTTTGGCGAAACGGCCGCCCGCTTCTACAAGCTCGGCAACGAGGCACAACGATGAATGGCAGAGTGGGCGTGGCATTCCTGGGCGCCGGGACAGTGGCGGAAATGCACGGGCGCGGTGTGAGCGCGGTGCCAAGTGCGCAGTTGATCGGCGCGTACGATATTGATTTTGCGAAAGCGCAGGCGATTGCTGCTAAATTCGGTGGCCGTGCCTTCGCCAGCGTACAAGAGCTACTGGACCATCCGGAGGTGGATGCCGTTCATGTGCTGACGCCGGTCGCTCAGCATGTAACCCAGGCAGTCGCCTGCCTGGAGGCTGGCAAGCATGTCCTGCTGGAAAAGCCTGTAGCGGAAACCCACGCGGGCATTGCGCAACTGCAGGCCGCCGCCAGTAAAGCCGGCCGCGTGTGCATGCCGGCTCATAACTATATTTACGCTCCTTCCATCCGGCGCGCCAAGCGGCTGATCGAGGCCGGCAACCTGGGAAAAGTTGCCAGCCTCTGGATCCTTTACAACATCTTCCATCCTGAAGAAGTGGCTGCGATCTATGGTGGCGTGTTGCGCGCCGTGTGCACGCACCACGCATATTCGCTGCTTTATTTGCTGGGCCGGCCGCACCGGTTAATGGCCATGACCTCGCGCGTGCACGAGAGCAAGCTCACTTGCGAGGAGCAGGCCATGGTGGTCTGCGAGATGGAAGGTGGCGCAATCGCCAACCTATGGGCCAGCTTCGCGGCAAACGATCCCAGCAGCGATCCATGGTCTGTGGTTTATAAGATCATGGGCACCAACGGAGCGGTGAATTACTCGTGGAATGAGGCGCAGTTCACCGACAATGGCGGGCCGGCATGGGGCATGCCGTGTTACGAAGAGAGCTTCATCGAGGAAATCGCCTACTTTGTTGACCGCTGCGTGATGAAGGGCGACGAGCCGCTCTCGACTCTGCGCGATGCGGCCGATGCATTGAGCATTCTGGCGGGCGCGGACACCGCTCTCTCCGACCCGCAGACACTGCAGGCCGTCCGCTATGAAAACGAGTAGGCTCTAGCCGCCCACGCACTGCTCCGGTGAACGGAGCCGGTAAGCGATCACGCGCGGGTTGTCATAACCGCCGGGCATCGAAGTGATTTGAAACAGCGCCTCAAAGGGAACCACCCTGGTTCCCGGTTGATGCCCGATGCTCCGCAATAGAGCGTCCATCCGCTGCGGGTCGGTGATCAGGTCTCCGGCAGCCTGAGTCGCCTGGGCATTCAATCCTTCTGCCAGCACCGTCAGGCCATGATCCCCGCAGCCTTTCAGCAGCGCGACCACGCCGTAGCTGCTGTAGGTCTTTTCCACGGTTTTCTGGGTATCAAACATATCTGGGATGCCGAAGACCGCGGCTTCGTGGCCCTGGGGAGAACGATTGCGGAAGAGCGGCGCTCCCGTTTGCGAATCCTGGTCCAGTTGGAAGTTCAGGCTCGGCTCGTAAATGGCGACCCAGGGATCGGAACGATGGCTTCCAATCAGAACGAAGTTCCCGTGGTGGAAGAACTGGGAATCCGCATCGCGGGCGAACTCCGGAACCTCCTCGCCGCCAAACTCCGATGCCAGAGTAGCTAAATGGACAGACAGGGCCATATCGGCAGGAGTTGTCACCCGGCGCATCACCACATCAAACAGTTTGTTGCCCTGAGACGAGTAATAATTGCGGTTGAGGTAGTCTCCCAGCTCCAGTGTCTTTCCGTTCAGATCCTGCCAAAGGGCAAAGCTGGTGTCGGAGTAGACGACCTTCAACTCTTCGTTGGGCTGCGGAAAAAACTGGCCCCAGAAATCTCTCAAGTTGGCTGCGGGCTGCGCCGCGGCGCCATGCGAATCCTCTTTCACGATGTAGCGGGTAATTGCTGCCGAACCAGCGGCAGCGATAAGCAAGGCCACCGCAAACATCAGCCAGAGCCGCAAGGGCAGTTTCTGATTGCCGGTTTCAGCCGCATCTGGAACTGGGGTAGCTTCGGACGGCTGTGCTTGTCGCTGCGCCTCCGGCGCGGTCACGCTCTGCCGCTGGGTAAATTCAGGGGCGTAAGCACCGCGGGGAATTGTGATGACAACCTGCTCATCCTTGCCCTCGGAGGAGAAATACCTCTCCAGGCGTCCCCTGAGCTCGTGGGCGCGGACTCGAACAATATTATCGTCCGCAGGATCATAGTTCGGCTTGCGGCCCAGTACTTCAGCTCCGATGGTCTGTTCCTTGAGCTTGTCCGTGTGTCCCAGAATCTGATGATCGGTGATGTAAACGAGGAAGGCGCATAGCGCCGGCGACCGCATGAAGGTCTGGCTGTTCACTACCCGCTGCACGAGGTCGCGTTTTTGCGCAGCCGATAGCGCCGGAGAGCTGTCCTCTCGCGTTTGCGGGGCCGAAGACGAGGCTGTCGGGGGCACGATGGGCAATTTTACGGTAAAGTCTTAACGTTTGCCAAACGGTATATAAAGACCCAATGGATTAGAAGGAACTCTCAATTCAGGAATGCCCCCCCCGGCTTCGAATTGGCACGCGACCAGCCGCCAGTGAATGGTTTTGACTTGTCCTCCGTTCAGGCAGACTCACAAGCCTCCGTTCCGGGCGACTTGAAGTCGACTTAACGCTCTGGCAAGGAGACCATCTTTACTGTTACTTCACTTCACAGAACCACTGCGTACGACTAATTCTTATGAACTGAAAAGAAGCCGCAGCGTGTCGGGAGACCGGTTTCCGAAAGATCAAAAGGTTCCTTGACAACCTCATTTCGTCGCAGGTATGGTAGACAGCGTATCTGATATCTCACATTGCACAGCTGAGACTGTTATATGATTTTCCTGAAATTCATGGGGAAGAGTTAAATGGATCTTCCTGGCCTTCAAGGGAGTGCTCCGGTAGCCAACACGCAGCCGGGGAGACATCTTTGTGGCGCGGGTCAATTTCTGCGTTACCGCGCTGCCGGGGGTCCGAGACCGCCTGGCGACGCACGCTATCCAGGGCGGGGAAAGTGGCCGGAGAAGACTCACAGGCCACACCACAACGCCTGATCGAAGGGCGAATATTTGCACCATGCTTAGGAGGCATGCGAATGAATTGCAATTCAATCCAGAAATCTCGTAACCGGAGATGGAGCCCGGCAGCGGGTCTGGCGATGATTTGCGCTGTGCTGATGATGCTCTTCAGCGGCCAACTCTTTGCCCAGGTCGAAATGGGCAGCATCACCGGTACCGTCAAAGACTCATCGGGCGCCCTAGTCGCCGACGCGGCCTGTACGCTGACCGATACAACAACCGGCGTTTCGCAAAAAACTGTATCAACCCGGGCTGGAGACTACGCCTTTCCCCTCGTCCAGGCGGGGACCTATACGCTCAAAGTTGATGCAAAGGGCTTCGAGGCATCCGTTTTGACCGGCATTGTGGTCCACGTTGCGACGACGGATACAGAGGACGTCAACCTGAAGATCGGTTCGACAACTGCTGAGGTAACTGTCACCTCGGCCGCCCCTCTCCTGCAGGCCCAGGACGCCACCCTCGGCATGACCATCGATAACGAGGCGGTTTCAGAGCTGCCGCTCTTCGGCGGCAGCTCCGGCCGGAACTTCATGGACCTCACCACCATTGCACCGGGGGTCCAGTACACAGGGAGCAATGCAAACACAAATACGTTCCTCATCCACGGCGTGCAGAGCGGACAAGTTGACGTTCGCCTGAACGGCTCCGATGACAATGCGGAGGTCTTTGGTGGCTGGATGATTTACCCCATTCCGGACACCATTGACGAATTCAAGCTTGAGAGCGGTGACAACAGCGCCGAAGTCGGCGAGTTTTACGGCTCCACCGTGAACGTGATCACGAAGCGAGGCGGTAACCAATTCCACGGTAAGGCCTGGGAGTACAACGGTAACGATGGGTTTGGCGTCGCCAACGACTACTTCAACAAATTGCACCAGCTGGTCACCAATAGCACCCACACGCCGAACCGGCCGGCCCGGTATAAAGAAAACTCCTATGGCGGCTACTTCTCAGGGCCGATCATGCTGCCGCACTACTCCGGTAAAAACCGGACTTTTTTCTTTGCTGACTATCAGCGGACCGCGTACGACGCTGCAAACGCAAACAATAATTACACGGTGCCCACCACCACCATGCAGAGCAGCAAGTTTACCAACCTTTCGGAATGGCTTACCTGGAGCAAGAGCACCAAAACAGACGGACTGGGCCGGACCTTTCAGGTCGGCACCATGCTCGATCCCGCCACGACGCGCGCCGTCGCTTGCAACTCAGTTGATTCAACAACAGGTCTGGTGGCCACTTGTGCGAGCGGCACAAACCCCGTCACCATTGGCGGTACAAAATACGCTATCGTTAGGGATCCGTACTTCGGGAATGCAGGGACGGGCTGCCCGAGCGTGAACGCTCTCAACTTCGTTTCAACGGATGCCGGTGGCACAGTGAATCCGAACTGTCTCAACCAGCTTCCCGCGGGACGGCTTGACCAGAATGCACTCGCGCTTCTCGAATTGATGCCGGCGGGTAATCAGACCAACAGCAGCGGCAGCTTTCAAAACAACTACAACGTCACCAAACCGCAACCGCAAATCACGCCGCAATGGGATGTGCGAATCGATCACACCGTCAGCGAAAAGGATTCCATATTCGGCACGTACAGTCATTACAACCACACCACTCCCGGGCTCACGCAACTCCCAGGCGTTCTGGAGGGCGGAAGCAACGTCAGTACTCAAAGCCAGAATCCTACACAAAACGTTGTTGTGAGCGAAACTCACGTCTTCAGCCCAAGCTTGCTCAACGAGTTCCGGATCTCGTGGGAGCATCGGAACGTTTCAAGCATCGATCCCGGCTCCATTGACTCAACCTTCGGAATTCCCGCGCAATATGGGATTCAGGGCATTCCCCAGAACAGCGAGGGAGGCGTCGGCAACGGTGGTCTGTCGCAATTCAACATCAGCAACCTGATCAGCTTCGGCGGCCACCAGAATAATACGATCCAGAATCAGGGAGCATGGGGTTACTTCGACAATGTTACCAAGACGGTGGGCCGACATGAATGGAAGCTGGGAGCCGAATGGCTGTGGACCTATGGGAACATCTCCCAGGTCAATTACCCCAAAGGCTATTTCGCATACAACGGCACGTACTCAGACGTTCCGTACTCAGGCGATAGCTATCCCGCAATGGCCGACTTTCTGCTCACTCCCACCACTTCTACGGTGTCAGGCGGCCTGAGCACGGCGACTAATCTCATCGGCGGAGTGTCAAGCTTCCAAGCCAACAACTTTGCCTACCACACCTATCACGCGCCCTATCTTGCCTTCTACGCCACGGATCACTGGAAGATCACGCCAACGCTAACCGCCAGCTTGGGGCTCCGGTACGAGTATTTTGGACCGTATTACTCGGATGGCGGACAGGAGGCCAACTTCTGGATGGGCGGCGATGGGAATGAAGCAGCCGGAAGCGCCTTCTATGTTGGGCACGACGGTTGCTCTACGACCATGTCCCCCTACTTCAGGGGGCTATTGGCAGCCGACAATATTCCCATCATCTGCCAGGCCAACAACGCGGCAAACGAAATGCCCAAGGCCAACTGGGCGCCCCGCCTAGGCTTTTCCTATCGCATCCGGCCAAATCTGGTGGCCCGCCTCGGTGCCGGCGCTGCTTACAGCCCGTTCGGCTCAATTGGCGCCAATGGCACGCTGGGCACCAACTATCCATTCCAGTTCAACATTCAAAGCGGCTCTTCTAACAACGCATACACACCGCAACTCATCGGGCCGGGCAGCACGACAACGGCAACAATGGAGAGTACGTTTGGCACTATCAACCTATCCAACCCAGCAAATGCAATATTGCCCCTGGGTGGAATCGTTCTCACCGGCAAGCAATATAACTTCAAAATTCCGTATGTAACCACTCTCGACTTTGCATTGCAGTATCAGTTCACGAACCATGACTCGATCCAAGCCACGTACATTGGAAACTTCGGCAGAGATCTGGAAAGCGGTGATCCTTACCACAACGCTCCACGGCAGGCGTTGACCCCCAGCACCACGACCACAAGCGCCTGCACCGCGTCGCAACTGGCGTCCAACCCCTATTGCGAAAACTCACCGTCGATGCCTGACGGCACGACCACCATCCCCTTCCCGAATCTGGCCTCACTTGCAGGGCCGATGGAAGTGGCCAACCAGATCAGCAATTACCATGCGGCGGAAGTGGAGTACCAGCACCAGTTCGCGGCTGGCTTTAATATGGACGCGAACTACACCTTCGCCAGTTGCTTGACTGACGCGCAAGGCGGCCAGCAGAATGAATCCCCATCCAACGGCAGGGCGCCCTGGGTGGTGGGCTTTGGCGGCTACCGTGCCGACTACGATCGCTGCTCCAACACCGCAGAGAACGTCTTTCACCTGTCGGGCGAATTCAGCCTTCCCTTTGGGAAAGGTAACTATTTGGCTACGAACGCCAACACGTGGGAGGATGCGCTGATTGGCGGATGGAAGCTCGATCCGATGTGGATTGCATCCAGCGGCGTTCTGGCCAGCATTTCCTGCCAGGGCACCAATGGGCAAGGCGCCAACCCATCCTTTACGGGTCCGTGGTTTCAGCCAAGCGCTACGGCCTGGTCCTGCGGCGCGCCTCTCGTTTCCGGCAAGAATCCATATGGGCCAGGGCCGAATGATCATTCCCGTACCCGAATCACCGGCTACTGGAACTCTTCAGCGTTTACCGCGCCGCAGTACGCGGTCCAATCGAATGGCAGTCAGGACTTCACTCCATACGGCGTGAGAGAAAACCAGATTTACGGTCCAGGCTTCTACGACGTTGACCTTGCCATCCATAAGCAGTTCCAAACCTCCGATAAAACCAATTTTGAAGTCGCAGTCCTGGCGAATAACGCCTTCAACCACGTGCAACTCAACAATCCAGCGGGCGGCTCCATTAACGGTACTACTGGCGGTTGCACTGGCAACTGTTACACCTCGCCGAGCAGCGAGTCGCTCACCGCCGGCTTCGGCACCATCACCGGCGACAAATTCGGTTCCGCAGGACGTGTCGTGCAATTCGTCGGCAAGTTCTCCTTCTGAGAGTACCTGCCAACTTCAACCAACTACTCCTCCCATAACCCGGCGGTGAAGATCGGAAACGATCTTCACCGCCGCAATGCACGAGCACCTTATTGCCTTTTACAGTGAGGTGGTGCTCATCGCTGTCAACAAGAAACTAGCGGCTAACGTCGGCAACATCGCTCGATCATCTGACTTCAATCTCACCATCATTTTCAAACCGTGAAGAGTCATTCCGGGGCCGGCATTGATTCCACTGAGCAGGTCACGCGGAACTGATCAGCCCCCCCGACTCTATGGCAAGAAGACCAAGGAGCAAGTTAGTGAGTTCTAAATTGAGGATGTTATCTGCAATTTTCGTATTCCTTGCTTGGGCGGGAGTTGTTCCAGCCCAGTCTCCGGTCGCCGCACCAGCGCAGGCTCAAATTACGGTGACCGTCAATACTCGCGGCGCGGAGTTTGCCATCCCGGCTGACTTTGTTGGATTGGGCTTTGAGACGCGAAGCATGATTCCGAATGCCTACGGCGTCCATGGCTATTTCTTCAGCCCCGAAAACACACAGTTGATCACTTTATTCCGCAACATCGGAGTCCGCAATATTCGCGTTGGTGGAGGAACGGTCGATGGTTCTGGAAATGACGAGCGCTGCGTGAGCCCCATTCCTACGTACCAAGATATCAACAATCTTTTCGAGTTCGCTCGCGCCGCCGGCATCAAGGTCATCTACTCCGTCCGCCTGCTCAACGTGGCCGCATGCCACAACCAGCAGCTGCCCGCCAACGACGCAAAGATCGTCCACTATATCTGGACGAAGTACCGGCCCCAGCTTGACAGTTTTTCGATTGGCAATGAACCGGATGTGCGCGGTTATCACTCGACGCCGGGGCATGTGGTCGATGCCGTCATTTCCGAAACAAAGCCGGGCGTTTCAGGTTCGGCGTATGCCTCCTACTTCAGGGACTGGCGTAACTTCGAAGAGGTAATCCATCGGGCTGCGCCGGGAGCTAGGTTTTCAGGTCCAGAGACGGCGGTAAGTGACAAGAGCAGCTTTACACCCGATCCGGCCACCGGCGTTTCATGGACAGTCGCATTCAGCCGCGAGCTAAAGAACTCAGGCGTGCTGGTGGAGGCGCTGCAGCACCATTACGTTTGGGGAAAACCGGACAATACCACTGCCCATGAAGCCATAGACGACATGCTCTCCAGCGCCTGGGATGACGATACAGAAAAAGGGATGCAGCCGGCGCACAATGGCGGTACGGCGGAGTTTCATCCCTATCCTTATGTCTACAACACCGTGCTTGCTCCCCTGGTTGCAATGGGAGTTCCGTACCGGATGACGGAAGCCAATGATTGCCTGCACGGCGTTCCCGGCGCGAGCAATGGATTTGCCTCCGCTCTGTGGGCTCTCGATTACATGCACTGGTGGGCCGCGCACCACATGGCCGGTGTCAACTTCCATAACAACCCGTGGCTACCGACCGATACTATCGTTGCCGATCCCAACCCCTGCCCGCCGTCAGGCTGCGCAAATTATTATGCAACGCCCAAAGCCCTCGGCATGAAAGCATTTTCGCTGGGCAGCCGCGGAGACGTGGAGCCGGTGACGATTGCCAATCCGAACAAGATCAACCTTACGGCCTATGCGGTGGGCACGGATCGCGAACTGTATGTGACGATCATCAACAAGACACACTCATCCACGCACGATGTGACCGATGCTGCGGTGACGATTGCGGTGCCGGGCTTCGATGGAGCGCAAGTGGATACAATACTGCTGACCGATGGCGAACCGGGCAACGCCGCACGGATGACCGGAACGTTAGGTGGAGCCAATATCATCAACAATGCACCGTGGACAGGCGAGTGGATGCCAGTCGGCCGTGTGGAGAACGGCAAAGTTCAGGTGAATGTGCAAAGCACAACGGCGCAAGTGGTGAGAATCCGGATGGCGCACAAACAAATGGTTGGCGCGACTAGCAAACAGAAGAGCGCGGGGCTTTGAGAGGGATGGGGATGGACAGAAGGGCGTTTAACAAGTTAGCGGGAATGACTGCGCTGGGCGGGGCAGCGATGCTTTCACGGCGTAGCCTCGCTGCGACTGCAACCGGCGGCGAAGATGAGCAATTGCACTTCGTTTCACCGAGTATGGAGTTGCAATTGTCGGCGGTAGCGCCTGAATTGTTGAGCCTCACTATCGATGGACTGGGAAAAGGCCGCCGCGGCGCTAATATCGTCGACCCCAACGGCACTGGCAATGGCTACAAGGCTTCTGATGCCAGTGCAGGCGGAGTGCGGCGCGTCGAGTATCGCAGCGCTTCGGCTGACAACGGCTCTGCTGCCGCATGGATGATCGAACTCAGAAGCAGCAGTATTGTTCTTGCCTCGCAGTGGGTCGCGAACGTTGAGCCTGCTCCCATGGTCATCCGCTTCAACCTGCCGCAGGTTCACAGCACTGTGCTGGGCGTCTTCGGCAAGGACAAACTGCTGGCCGCTCCGGCGCTGATCCACTGCCCCGGGCAGGGATCAATGCGGATAAGAACGAACGTGAGCGGGATCGGGCTGGCTTACGCGGCAGCGAACCGCAACCCCATTGCCACTCTCTCGCTGCCCGGCGCAACACAGGAGCAGCCGCGCATGGAATACACACTCGAAGTAACCGCACTCTATCCCAATGTGCCCGGCATCGAAGGCGATGAGCGCTTCGATGCTTTTCGGCGCAACTGGCTCGATGCACTGCAACTCAACCCGTCTTATCCGGCGCTTGCCAACAACACCGCGAGTGACACCTGCGCTTTCTGCTACTACGAATTTGCGGATATCGCCGCGTTGACACCCCCGCTGGCGGATGGTCTCACTGCCCTCGACATCGTGCGCCAGACACTCGACCGCGCGTTGGCCGGCGGGCAGGCCTATGGGTTGCCGCCTAAACCCTGGACTGAATACCACTCTCCATTCTCCGATACTTTCCCGGCGATGCTGATTGCTGCGGCCAACTGCGTGCGCGCAGGCCATAACGATGCCTGGCTGGGGGCGAACTACGACGGGATCAAGGGATGGGCCGATACCATGCTGGCCACCGATACGAATGGCGATGGCCTCATCAAATACAGCATCAGCGGGGACTCTGGCATTTGGAACAGCGGGGCCCCGAAGTTCCGCCCCTCCAACTGGTGGGACACCATCGGCTTTGGCCACGAAGACGCCTACGCCAACGCTCTCGCCTATCGGGCTCTGCGCAACATGGCCATGATGGCTGAAAAGGTGGGCAGATCAGACGATGAGGCGCATTACCTAAGCGCCGCTAAGAAACTGCACGAGGCTTATTATCGCGCCTTCTTTGACCCGGCAACGGGAGTTCTTGCCGGATGGCGCAGCGCCGACGGCAAATTGCACGATTACTATTTCCTGTTTGTGAACGGCATCGCGATCCATTACGGCCTGGTCGACAAGCCGCAGGCAAACGCCATCATGGACAAGCTGCTGGCCAAGATGCGCGAAGTGGGTTACGACAAGTTCAACATGGGTCTGCCTGGCAATCTCGTCTCTGTGGCCTTGAAAGACTGCGTAGACGATCGCGGCAAGGGGCGCTTCGGCTGCGGCGTGCAGCCTGACAACTCCGACGGATTTCAGAGATACGAAAACGGCGGCGCCACCGGTGCGTTTGCATTCTTTACGCTCGCTGCGCTCTATGACCTGGGCCGCAAAGAGGAAGCGGACAAGATTCTCTTCGCCATCCTTGGCGAATACGATCGGTGTGGTTTTGAGCAGCGCGGAGCGAATGGAATGTCGAACGACTGGCGGCAATGGAACGGAACGCCCTGGGGTTATGAGGGCCTGCTGACAGACGATTACTATGCGTTACTTGCCGTTCCGTTGCGGCAGGCTGAGAAGACGTGGCATCACGGCTTCCGGCACGAGGCTGCGTTGACTTGATAGTGGCAGGCCAGATTGCATTTTCTTGAGAGGGATCTTGGCGTTATCGGTGCACAAAATTCTCCGTGCGATCCTGCCTCACTCAACCCGTGGCGGCGGAGCGGCCTCCGGCGCATTGGTGGTGGGGTTGTGCCATCCGCCGGGCGGCGCAACCATGGTATTCGCTTCTGCGGGCCCCCAGGTGTTCTTTTCGTATACGTGGATTGGCGTGTCGGCTTTCAGAATGGGATCGACGATGCGCCAGGCTTCTTCGACGTAATCTTCGCGCGCGAAGTGGCTCGGGTCGCCGGCCATGGCGTCGCCCAGCACACGCTCATACGCTTCCATCTCCTCAGGACTCGGCCGGCGGCTGGCGATCATCTCCACCGCGTTGCCCTCCATGGTCTCCTTGGCTCCCATAACGACAGTGCCGACCGCGATCTCCATCTCCGGACTGATGCGGAAACGCAGATAATTGCGAGGCGACGCCTGATCGCGCAGAAATGTGGGCGGCTCGCGGAATGTCGCCCGCACTTCGGTGCAGGTCACGGGCAGGTCTTTCCCGGCGCGCAGATAAAACGGCACGCCCTTCCATCGCCAGGAATCGATCTCCAGGCGAAGCGCAGCAAATGTCTCCATCTTGGAATCGGGAGCGACGCCGTTTTCCTGGCAATATCCGCGGAACTGCCCACGTATCAGGTCCTTTCTTCCAATCGCGGGAATTGCCTTCAATACTTTGGCTTTCTCATCGCGGAGTGATTCCCCGTCGGGTCGCACCGGAGGCTCCATGGCAAGATTGCATACGATCTGGAAGAGATGATTCTGAATCACGTCGCGGATGGCGCCGGTCTTATCGTAAAAGCCTCCGCGCCCTTCTATGCCGAAATTCTCCGCCATGGTGATCTGCACGCTCTCGATGTAATTCCGATTCCAGAACGGCTCCATGAAGGCGTTGGCAAACCGGAAGATCACGACGTTATTCACTGGTCGTTTGCCGAGATAATGGTCGATGCGAAAGATCGACGACTCGGGAAAAACACTGTGCAGGATGGCGTTAAGATTCTGCGCTGAAGCCAGATCGTGGCCAAAAGGCTTCTCTACGATAACCCGGGCGCCTCCGACGCAGCCTGCGGCGGCCGCGCATCCTGCTTCCGCCAGTTGATGCACCACGGTTTCAAACATGACGGGCGGAATAGCCAGATAATGCGCGGGACGCTCGACCGTTCCCAACTCTTTGCGAACCGCCTTGAACGTTGCAGGATCCTGGTAGTCGCCGTCTACGTAGCGCAGCAAGCTGCACAGCTTGTCGAAGGCTTGGGCGTCGATGCCTCCGTGCTTCTCAACGCTGTCTCTGGCGCGCGCACGAAGATTGTCGAGGTTCCAACCGGACTTGGCGACACCGACTACAGGCACATCCAGGTGACCGCGCCTCACCATCGCCTGCAAGGCAGGGAAGATCTTTTTGTAGGCTAGGTCGCCCGTCGCTCCAAAAAACACCAGCGCGTCTGATTCTGTTCCGCTCATCGTTCTCCCTCACCTCTTCTAGTGTGCTAGCTCAGCGCGTTGCTGGCAAATATTGAGTGAGCAGCAGTTCGCTCTAGGGGTTCACGAGTGATAAGCAGGGGCCTGGTTCGGATATAGAAATTCGGTCTGCTCTTGCCAATGCATCGCGCAAGCCTCCTGACAGTTAGAAAAGACTCTTGGCAACGTTTTCGCGGTATGGCGCATCACTAGTTGGATTCGGGATTTACTCCCGATACCGACTTCGTTGACTGTCTCATTGCTTGCCGGGTGATGTCCAGCGCACCTGAATTGGATGTATCTGGCCTCGCATTTTCCCATGCGGGTGCGCATTCCGAATGGTCCGCCCGATGCCTACCGCCTGATCGAATCTGCCACCGTTATCGTCCGCGGCACCACGTCTGACGCGTCAGGAAAGTAGACATGGCCTACGAGCCCATCCACCTTCCGCATCGGGAACGCTTCAGCGACTGGTTCCTCGTGTTCCTCAGAAAGGAACTTGCACCTTATCCCGGCCGCTACGCCCTGGTGGCCCGCATCGTCATCTCCGCAACCTTGAGCATGATCCTCATCGTCACCTTCCGGATTCCCGGAGGTGTCCTTGGTGCATTGTCCGCCTTCATCCTTTCCCGCGAAAATCTGGTTTCCACAGCCCGCTCGGCAATCTCCCTGATTGGTGCGTTCGTGCTTGGCACGCTCTTCATCCCTCTCGGCGCAGAGCTGTTCGCTTCCACGCCTGAGATCCATTTTCTCTGGGTCGGTTGCAGCCTCTTTATTGCCTTTTTTATGCTCCGCTGCCTCGCAAACTACGCAATAGCGATTGGCTGCGCTCTGATCGTTGGCAATGTTGTTGGCATCTGGTACCTCCCCGGTCCCGCAGGCAGAAACGTTGAGCTTACGCTGTGGCTGGTTGCGGCAACGCTTATCGGGGTGGTGGTGACCGTGAGTGTTGAAGTCCTCTTCCACGCGTTGTGCGGTGGCGACGCTCTCTTGCAAGGATTTGATACACGCCTCGCGCTCTTGGAGAATCTGATGGCAGATTACGCCAATGGCCGACCTGTTTCGCCCATTACGCGAGCTGGCCTTGAGCAGTTCGCCATCGCAGGAGCCGGCGTGCTCCGCCAAAACGTGGCCCACTCGAACTACACAGAGCGCTATCGCACGCGCATGATGACGCTGGCTTCACTTCTAGCTCGTTCCATTGATTTTGGCGCCGCGCTCGCCGGTGCTTATCCGGTTCTAGCGGATGAGCTCCGGCCGCGTGCCGGGCGCCTCAGTGGAAGCCTCGCCGATATTCGCGGTTGCCTTCGTACCCACGGCCAACCCTGCGAGGCAACCCTCGAGCCTATGCCCAGTCCCGGCACTCCGCTCATGTCTGAAATCGAATCCATGGTCTCGCTCATGCCCTCCATCTTCAGCGATGAGGCCGCAGCTGATCCCGCGCTCGCGCCCATTGATGAGGTCCCTGCGTCAAGGGCCAGCATCTTCATTCCCGACGCCTTTTCTAATCCCGAGCATCTGCGTTACGTCCTTGCCGGAACCTCGGCCGCCATGCTTTGCTATACGTTTTACGTATCACTGGACTGGCGCAATCTCTCCACGTCCATCACCACCTGCGTTCTCACTGCGCTCACCACCATCGGCTCCTCACGCCAGAAACAACTACTGCGCCTCGCGGGATGGGTTCTGGGCGGCGTCTTTGGAGGTCTGGGAGCCCAGGTTTTCGTTCTCCCCGCCCTCGACTCCATCGTGGGATTCACCCTACTGTTTGCCGGAGTGACCGCTGCCGCTGCGTGGATCTCAACTTCCAGCACCCGGCTTGCTTACGCAGGCTTCCAATTTGCCTTCGCGTTTTACCTCATCCAGCTCAGTGAGTTTTCCTTCCAGACCGACCTTACCCTCCCACGTGATCGCGTACTTGGCGTTCTGCTCGGCATCACCATGATGTGGCTTGTCTTTGAACGGCTTTTCCCGCGCTCCGCGGCCGATCAGATGGTGCGCATCTTTGTGACCAATCTGCGCCTGCTGGCAGACTTCTCCTCTTCGTCTGCCAGCGCTAAGAATCCCGGCGACGTCGCGAAGATTCGCCGCCAGCGCGAAGAAATCAATCGCCATTTCGGTGAAGTGATCGCACAAGCCGATGCCGTTCCCTTTGAAACCGGCCCATCCCGTGCAAGAGACATGGCCGCCCGCGATCGCATCCGTCGCTGGCAGGCTTCTTTACGCAGCTTTTACCTGCTCGAGGTCCCGTTGGTCCAGTTCCGTGTGTTCGGCAGCACCGACCCGAAGTCGCGGCCCTTCCGAGATCTTGAGAACGAGTTTCGCTTCGAGTGTGCGCGCATCTTCCGCGAGATGGCAGATAGCCTTGAGAGCCAGCTTGTCTCCCGCGCTCACCGCGTCAGCACGCCGGCTAGTCTCGTCCAACGCATCGATTCCATAGCAGACGCAATCGCAGGCGAGGTCTCTGAGCGCGATCGGTCTCTCATCCGCCTCACTCGGACCATCGCGCGAGCCATTGACCGCCTGCAGTTCCAGGTCGCTTCCGAAGGCCTGTATGATCTGCCCCAAACCTCCGCTTTCCCGTCAACAGCCGCAGAGCCGGAAGGCGCCTGAGAGAAATTCTCTCTCTGATAATGTATGACGACTGACGCTGCAGGACCGCGTGCGGCGCAATCCGCAGGAGAAGGATTTGCAGACTGTTAACGAATGGTGACAATCGACTGACAAACCGCTGACAATCAGGTGACAACCTCCAACGTGAGTCGGCCTAAATTCAACGTCAGCAAGTCAGGGAAGGTTTCGCATAGTCTTTCCCACTGATGGTTCGCCCTCCCCCCTTTCTTGACTTTGCTCAGGAGGGACCGCCATGCAGGTTTTCAGGACCTCACTCGTTGCTTGCCTCGGCCTGGCTTTTTCTACGGTTTCGGCCACGGCCCGCGCACAATACCAGACCACAAATTTAGTCTCCAATCAGGTCGGTCAGGCCCCGACCATCGATCCGCTACTGGCCAACGCCTGGGGACTGGCCCGGGGCGCTACATCGCCCTGGTGGATCAGCGATAACGACACGGGATGGTCAACCCTCTACAAAGCAGATGGAACGCAAGTGTCACTGCGGGTGTTGATCCCCACTGCTGGGAACGGACCGACATCGCCGACGGGTCTGAATGGTCCAAGTACACCCACGGGAATGGTTTACAACGGATCATCGGAATTCCAGATCAATGGCGTGGCGTCGACTTTCCTATTTGCGACGCTAGACGGCACTATCAGCGGATGGCCGGGCACGAACAAAAACCAGGCGACGATCGTGGTCGACAATTCGGCCAGTAAGGCGATGTACACGGGCCTCGCCATCAGCAACAGGCCTTCGGGGAATTTCCTGTACGCAGCGGACAACACCAACAATGTAATCGATATGTACGACGGCAGCTTTAACTTTGTGAGGTCCTTCCGTGATCCGTCGGTACCGTCCACCTTCTCAGTGTTTGGCATTCAGGATCTCAATGGGCTGGTGTACGTCGCATATGCTGTACCCAACATCGGCGCCGGCGGTTTCATCGACATCTTCACTGAGGAAGGTACCTTCATGAAGACACTGGTCCAAGGACTGCCACTGAATCAAGCCTGGGGCATCGCCTTGGCACCCAGCAATTTTGGACCGTTGAGTAATACTCTGCTGGTCTCAAATAACTCGGTCGAAGGCACGATCAATGGCTTCGATCCGATTACCGGGAAGTTTATGGGGACGCTGAAGGATGAACACGGCAGGCCGATCGTCCTCAACAACCTTTGGGGGATCGCCTTCGGGGGCGGCAACGCAACCAATGGAGCAACCAACACTTTATTCGTCACCGTGGGCCAGGGCATTGGCACCAGCGAGTTGGCCGGGACCTTTTTGTCAGTCATTTACAAGCCCCATCGTTAATTGACAACAACAGCAAGCAGGAAGATGCGATTGGGTCCGGCCGTAAGCAACTCACAGCGAGCGAATAGCGGAAACTCGGAAGGTTTGGAAGCAACTGGACCAACGAATACGCCATTGGATGCGGGCCATCCAATTCAAGAATGGTGGCGTGGGGAGCAAGACCGGAGGTTGCGCTTATGGTAGCGGGAAATCTTCGCCGCCTGTGGCGCAACAGCTGGACACTATTGAAAGCTGGGCAGATCAACCAAGAATCCCCGTCTCTTGTTGACCTTACCTTCTCAACCCGCCTAGCGCGACAGTAGTTGTGCAAAGCGAGGGGGTCCGTTTGCTGTGCCGTTTCAGGACGGCGTAGTGCGCGCTGTTCGATTTCGGAACAAAGGTCAATTCCTTTTACGCACGGCTCACCTCATCGCGGCTACGACGCGATGAACTAGAGGAGAGAGCAATCCCGAGAAGCTGGGCGCCGGTCGCCGGCCATGCGAGGTTGGCGCGCGGGCCCGTTCGTCCATCGGAAATTTGGAGCGCAGAGGGAGTGCGCGGAATGAGGGGTTTGCCGTGATCCGGCAGGCAATATCGTGCGACATCTGCGGAGCGGAAAAGAAGCAGACGAATCACTGGTTCGTGGCCTGGGAACTGGCGGGTGAACTGCGGGTGAGCGGATGGAACTCGCGCAACCGGCAGCGCACCGGCGCCAAGCACCTGTGCGGACAGGTCTGCATGCATAAGCTGGCCGACGATTTCATGGCCCGCGTGATTGCGCAAAAAATCGGGAGTAAAGCGCCGGCGGACGAGATGGAGGCGGAGCCGGATGCGATGCTCTCGAACGGCTTAAGTGCCCAGGTGAGCCAGCTTGCTGCGGCGCGCATGGCCGCGGCCGCGCACCCAACTTCAGCGCGAGGCCTGGGTACCGACACTAGCCTTACTGCCACTGCAGGCCACGTCGAATTGGAGTCTTCCTCGCGGTTGCTGTCGCCGGCGCCCGACGCCTTAAGGCCCGAGCCGCGGGTAGCCGCGGGATTAGTGACCATGCGAGAGCGGCTGCACGCGGACAGCCTGCCCCTGCCGCCCGCACTGCCGGTCCTTCCCGTCGAACCGGCGCAGGTTGCAATCCACAACCGTCGTGCCGAAGCCTGGCAGCGCGAGCGCGAGCGTACACAGCGGGCCGGCGAGCCTCGTCCGGAGATTGTGACGCGGCGGATAGCGGGAAATGGGGATTGAGGGAGCCGGTAGTCAGTAGCTGAGAGCTGAGAGATGTTCACCGTCCACGATCCAACATCGCCAGCAGCCCGGCTTCGTCGAGCACGGGAATCTTGAGCTCGTGGGCCTTGTCGAGTTTGGATCCGGCATCTTCGCCCGCCACTATGTAGCTGGTTTTTTTGCTGACCGAGCCTGCCACCTTACCGCCTGCAGCTTCAATCCGCTGCTTGGCTTCGTCGCGCGTCAGACCGGGCAGCGTGCCAGTGAGCACGAAGGTGAGGCCGGCCAACTCGGCGCTGCGCTGCCTTTTCTCTGCCGTCATCTCCACGCCGGCATCCTTCAGAGCCTCGACCAGCGCGCGATTCGCGGGGCGGGCAAAAAAATCGGCGATGGCTTCGGAGATGCGCGGACCAACCTCTTCCACGCGTTCCAGCTCCTCGCGGCTGGCGGCCATAATCGCGTCGATGGATCCAAACTCCTGTGCCAGCAGCTCCGCCGTGCGCTCGCCGACGAAGCGAATGCCCAACCCCATGATCACGCGCGCCAGGCCCGCTCTTTTGGAATTCTTGATTTCAGCCAGCAGAGTCCGCGCGGATTTTTCGGCGAAGCGATCGAGGCCGACCAGCTGTTCTTCCGTCAGCGAATACAGATCGGCGACGCTCTTCACGAGGCCGCGCTCGAGCAACTGCAGGACAGCCGCATCGCCCAGGCCTTCAATGTTCATCACGCCGCGGCTGCCGAAGTGGAGCAGCGACTCGCGCAGCTTGGCAGGGCAGTCGGCGTTGACGCAGCGCCAATCGGCCTCGCCCTCTTCGCGGACCACCGGGTTGTGGCACTCCGGACAGTCCGAAGGAAAAGAGAACTTGCGGTCCCCGCGGGGGTGGTCCTTGTCGTCCACGATCCCGGCCACTTTGGGAATCACGTCGCCGCCGCGCTCTACCTGGACCCAGTCGCCGATCTTGAGCCCCATGCGTTCGATGAAATCGGCGTTGTGCAGCGTGGCGCGGCTTACCGTAACGCCGCCCACAAAGACCGGGCGCAGCATGGCGGTGGGCGTGAGTTTGCCGCTGCGGCCCACGGTGATCATGATGTCTTCCATCTGCGTAATGGCGGATTGCGCGGTGAATTTGTAGGCGATGGCCCAGCGCGGCGCGCGGCCGGTGTAGCCGAGGCGCTGCTGCGTGGCCTGCGCATCCACCTTGAAGACCACGCCGTCGATCTCGTAGCCGAGTGTCGCGCGTTGCTGCTCGGCCTGCTCAATGAACTGCATCATGCCCTCCACCGAGTGCATGCGCCCCCGATGCGGATTCACGCGGAAGCCGAGCGCGGTCAGCGCATCGAGCGTGGCCACCTGGCCCTGCGGCCAATACTCGCCGTTCACAAGCAGAAAGTAAGCGTAGAACACGAGCCGGCGATTGGCGACGATGCTGGGCTCGAGCGTGCGCAGCGTGCCTGCGGCTGCATTGCGCGGATTTACGGCAGGCGGCAAGCCCTCGCGCTCGCGTTCCTCGTTGAGGCGCTCGAAGGCGGCTTCCGGCATCACGCATTCGCCTCGCACTTCAATCCCTTGCGGGAGGCGAAGACCTTCCAGCTTCTTGGCTGGGAGAGAAAGCGGCACGCTGCGGATGGTGCGGATGTTGGAGGTGACATCCTCGCCGATCTGCCCATCGCCGCGCGTCACTCCTGCAGAGAGCCGCGCCCCTCCGGCCTCGTCAGGCTGGTATCGCAGCGCCACGCTCAGTCCGTCGAGCTTGAGCTCGGCAGTGTACTCGACCGGAAGATTGCCGGCCAGCTCGCGCACGCGGCGATCCCAGTCGGTCAATTCCTCTTGAGAATAGGCGTTATCGAGCGAGAGCATGGGCCGCGAGTGGCGCACCTTGCGGAAGCCCTCGGCTGGCTTGCCGCCCACGCGTTGGGTGGGCGAGTCGGGCGTGAGCAGTTCCGGGTGCTCGGCCTCCAGGTGCTTGAGCTCGTTCATGAGCGCGTCGTACTGCGCGTCGGAAATTTCAGGGCGGTCGAGCACGTGGTACAGGTGCTCGTGGTGGCGGATTACGTTCCGCAGCTTCTCGATCTTGTTGGCGGCGGCGTCGGCGCTCATAAGGGGCATTATATGCAGCAGGTCAGCAAGCTCGCGGGTCAGCGATCCAGCCGCCGACGCTAACTTGCGGACTCGCTGACTTGCTCTATTTCACGCTTTGGTCGGTCAGGCCGCGGAATTTGAGCATTGGCTCGATCGTTGGCTGGGTGCCGAGCCAGGAGTTGTACATCTGCTGCAGGTCCTCGGTGTTGCCGCGCGACAGCACCATCTGGCGGAAGCGGTCGCCGTTGGCCCTGGTCATGCCGCCGTGATCCTCAAACCACTGGAATGCGGCATCGTCGAGCATCTCGGTCCAAAGGTAGGCGTAGTAGCCGGCCGCGTAGCCGTTGGCCCAGATGTGCAGGAAATAGCTGGAACGGTAGCGCGGCGGAACGTAGCTGATCCAGAGATGCGTTTTTTCGAGCGCTTGTTTCTCGAAGACGTCGGGATTTTCAAGCGGCGCGCTGGCCGGCAGCGTGTGCCACTCGAGGTCAAGCATGGAGGCGGCCAGGATTTCCGTGAGCATATAGCCCTGGTTGAACGTGACTGATTTTTTGATTTTGGCTACAAGCTCAGGCGGCATGGGCGCGCCGGTCTTGTAATTTTTCGCGTAGTTGGCAAAGACGGCCGGATAGCTGGCCCAGTGTTCGTTGAACTGCGAAGGGAACTCGACGAAGTCGCGCGCAGTCTGCGTGCCGCTGAGGCTGGGGTATTCGGTGTCGGCAAACATGCCGTTGAGAGCGTGGCCAAACTCGTGGAACATGGTGGTCACGTCGTCAAAGGTCAGCAGCGCGGGCTGGCCGGGCGCGGGCTTCTGGAAATTCGCCACGTTGAAGACCACCGGCAATTGGTGCAGCAGCTTGGATTGCGTGGCCAGCGAGTCCATCCACGCGCCGCCATTCTTGTTGTCGCGCGTGAAGTAGTCGCAATAGAAGAGCGCGAGCGGTTTTCCATCAGAATCGTAGACTTCGAAGACGCGCACGTCCGCCTGGTAGACGGGAATGTCGTGGCGCTCCTTGAAGGTAAGGCCGTACAGCTGGTGCGCGGCATAGAAGACGCCGTTCTGGAGCACGCTGTTGAGCTCGAAGTACGGTTTGATCTCGCTTTCGTCGAGATCGTATTTAGCCTTGCGTACCTGCTCGGAGTAGAACTCCCAGTCCCAAGGCTGCAGCGTGAATCCGCTATGCTGCTGGGCTTGATTTTGTGTGTCGATCAGGTCCTGGATCTCTTTGGCTTCAGCTGCGGCTTTGGCGGTGGATGGCACGACCAGCGCATTCACAAAATCGAGAGCGGCCTCAGACGTTTTGGCCATCTGGTCAGTGAGTGCCCACGCGGCGTAGTTGGGGAAGCCGAGCAGCGCAGCCTTCTGGGCGCGCAGCTGCGCCAGGCGTGCGATGGTGGAGCGAGTGTCGTTGGCGTCCCCGCGTTCGGCGCGGTTCCATGAGTCCTCAAAGATGGCCTGGCGCGTGGCGCGATCGGTGAGGTTGGCCAGCGCGTCCTGCTGCGTGGTGTTCTCGAGCGGCACCACCCAACCCTGCTGCTTGCGCTCCTTTGCATCCTGGGCGGCGTCAGCAAGCGCGGCCTGGCTCAGGCCGGCCAGCGGGGAGGGGGAATTCGCGGAGTAGGCGCCGGCTTTGGCCGCGGCCAGCAGCTTGGTCATGAAAGCGTTCTCGAGTGTCGAATCTTCCTCGTTCAGCTTTTCCAGCTTGGCTTTATCGGCCTCAGAGAGATTGGCGCCGGCGTGCACGAACTCCTTGTAGTCCCACTCGACGAGGCGCAACGATTCGGGATCTAGATGCAGCGAAGCGCGCTCGTCATACACGGCCTTCATGCGCGCAAAGAGTTTGGGGTTGAGATAAATTGCGTCCTGGGTGGCCGCCAGGCGGGGTGCTTCGTACTCCTGCACCTTCTCGAGCGTGTCGTCGGTGTTCGCACTGGTAACGCAGTTGAATACCTGCATGACCCGGTCGAGCAACCGGCCGGTTTTCTCAAGTTCGACAACGGTGTTGTTGAAGGTGGGCGAAGCGGGATTGTTGGCGATGGCCTCGACTTCTTTAAGCTGCTGCGCCATGCCGGCGTCGATAGCGGGCTGATAATCGCTGTCCTTGATGTTGTTGAAGGGCGGCGCGTGAAAGGGCAGGGAACTGGGCGCGTAAAAGGGATTGTCGGGGCCGAAGGGAGCGGGCTGCGGCGACGTGGAGGCGGATTGAGCGAACGCGGCGAGCGTGGCGGCCGAGAAGGTGGCAAGGATTACCGTGTTCCGTACGATTGATCGGGTGCGATGCAGCCATCCCGAACCCAGATTATTCATGCTCAAACTTCGCCTCCGCGATTTTGTGCTAACCCATGATTGTAGGGGAGGCGGCACGCGCGAAAAATGGGAAATCACAAAAGCAGTGCCGGAGCTGCCTGAAACTGGAGCCGAGCCGCCCGTCTTTTGCGTATGTCCGCTTTCGGACAGGAATTTGCGATACTGCACACGATCCGCCCGCCGAACACGCCTGCTTAGCCAACGTTGCTCCTTCATGTTGAGGCACTTACGGCTGCTCGCGATTGGCAGCGCGGTTGCACCGAATGACACAGCGACCTGATCGGGGGATTCGATGGGGAACTTGCTTCAGGATCTTCGCTTCACGTTCCGGCAGCTCCGCAAAACTCCGAGCTTTGCCATCACAGCGGTGCTGACGCTGGCCCTGGGCATCGGCGCGAACACCGCCATCTTTAGCCTGGTGAACTCCATCCTGATCAAGCCGCTCCCCGTTCCTCACGCCGAGCAGCTCATGACGCTGGTCCCCCGCCAGAACCAGGGACTCCTGGAGCAGACCTTCTCCCTGCCAGAGTTCAAGGCTATCCGCGCCGAGAGCAGCCGTTCCTTCAGCACAGTGATCGCGTACGCCATCTCGCTCGATGGCTTTGCGGTAGCCGGCCAGCAGCCGCAGCGGATCATGACCTGCTACACGAGCGGGAATTTCTTTTCGGGGCTGGGATTGAAGCCGCCGGCCGGGCGTCTGTTTCTGCCCAGCGAGGGAGAAACGGTGGGCAGCGACCCGGTCATGGTTCTCGGCTACAACTACTGGCAGCAGAAGTTCAACGGCGATCCGGGTATCGTGGGCCGCGCGGTCACGTTGGATGGACACCCGTTCACGATTGTGGGCGTGGCGCCCAAGGGTTTTCCCGGCCTGCAAGCCGCTCTCACCATGGACGCCTACCTGCCCTTGTCGGAGCTGCCCATTGCCGGCACGCCCGCCGACGCCCTCACGAACTGGCAGAACCGGATGTTTATCGTCAACGCGCGTCTGCGGCCGGACAGCAGCCTGAGTCAGGCCAACGCCGAGCTGAGCCTGGTCGCGGGCAGCATCATGCGCCAGCACCCTGACGTTGAAAAGAAGCTCACCATTGCAGCGTTTCCCGAGCCCAGTCTGCGCATCAATCCCGGCAATCCCAGGACCATGTACGTGGTCGCGGGACTCTTTCTGTCGCTGGCCGTGATGGTGCTGCTGCTGGCCTGCGTGAACGTGGCCAACCTGGTGCTGGTGCGGGCCACGGTGCGGGAGCGCGAAATGGCCATTCGCAGTGCGTTGGGAGCGCGGCGTTCCCGCCTCATGCTGCAGATGATCACCGAGAGCGTGGTGCTGGCGTTGATGGGCGGAGCGGCGGGCGTCGGGCTGGGCATGTGGGCCAGCAACTCGCTCAGCTACTTTCTCAACTTGCACTCCCTGATTCCCATCAACCTGGCGTTTGCCTTCGACTGGCGCATCTTCCTCTACTCCTTCCTGATTGCTTCTTTGGCCGGCCTGGTGGTGGGACTGGTGCCGGCCGTACGCATGGCCTGGGCCAACGTGAACACGGTGCTGCACGAAGGCGGGCGGGGCATTACCGCGGGCCACCACTGGGTGCGCGACGGCCTGGTGGCGCTGCAGATTGCCGGCTCGCTGGTGCTGCTGGTGGTGGCCGGCTTGTTTGTGCGCAGCCTGAGCGCCATTGAGACCATGGACTTTGGATTCAATCCCGATCATGTGCTGAATTTTGTGATCGATACCAACGAGGTGGGAGTGACGGGCACGCAGAGCCGCGATCTGGCCGCCAATATTACGGCGCGCCTGCACCAGCTTCCCGGCGTGGATGCGGTGAGCCACGCCAGTTCGCTTCCCTTCGGTTATTTCGGCAACAGCGATCAGATGATGGTCGACGGCGCCCCGGTTTCAGCCAATCCCGCCGCTCCGAGCGCGCTCTACGGCGTGGTTTCGCCTGAGTATTTCCAGGTGATGGGCATTCGCCTGGAGCGCGGCCGGGCGTTTACCGATGCCGACAATGACCACGGCATGGATGCGGCTGTGATCAGCGAGAGCACGGCCCGCAAGTACTGGCCCAATCAGGACGCCCTGGGCCGCACCTTCCGCATGGGGAGCGAGAAAGACCGCCAACTGGAGGTAGTGGGGATTGCAGGCGACGCGGAATTTCAACTCTTCAATGGCGGCCGGCAGGCGCCCTACTTTTACATCCCTTATGCCCAGCACGTGAAAGGGAACACGCTGATGGTCTTCCAGATCAGGACGGAGCAGGATCAGGATCCGCTGGTTCTGATCCCCACCGTCGAGCAGACCTTGCACGAGGTGGCTCCGCAACTGCCTGTCTTCCAGGTGCAGACAATGCGCCAGGCGATGTATACGCTGAACGGCCTTTTGCTCTTCCAGATCGGCGCCACGCTGGCCGGAATCCTGGGCGGCCTGGGATTGACGCTGGCAGTCATCGGGCTGTACGGGGTGGTTTCCTACGCGGTAAGCGTGCGGGTGCACGAAATCGGATTGCGCATGGCACTGGGCGCCAGCCGCGGCGGCGTGTTCCGGATGATCTACCGCCAGTCGCTGCTGATGATCGCAGCCGGACTGGGAATCGGCCTGGCCGTGGCTCTGCTGGCGGCCAGGACGGTGGGGGGCTTCGTGGTGGTTAGCGTTTGGGACCCTGCCACCTACGCAGCCGTGGCCGCTGTCCTGGCAATGGCGGCGCTGGCCTCCTGCTACCCGCCGGCGCGGCGCGCGATGACCGTGGAACCAATGGTGGCGCTGCGCGAAGACTGAGGGCGCTCGCCTCAAGGGAAGCTCATTAGTGACAAAATTCCGTGCCCCATCCTTGCGCGTTTTTTCTGGCGCAAGGGTGGGAACCACGAGCCTGGTTCGGCAGGGAAGGTCGTCCATGCTTTAATGAGACGACCGACCGTCGATGGATCCACTCACCCATTTCCTGACCGGCGCCTGCATCGGGCGCACGGGCTTTAACCGCAAAACAGCCTATGCCACCGTGGTCGCCGTGCTGGCTGCGGAAGCCGCGGACGTCGACGTGTTTTGGGGATTGGCTGGACCGGTCGAAGAGCTGAAGCATCATCGCGGCATCACCCATACATTCGTGGCCGTGCCGGTGGTGGCTGCCGTAGTGGTTTGCGCGGTGGCGGGCGCGGCGTGGCTATTCGATCGCTGGCGGTGCGCGCGGAGAAAGTCAAAAGCGGAAGCTGTCCACGACAGCGATAAAGCTCCGTGCCCCGTCCTTTCCGCGTCTTCGGTGGAAAGGGCGGGAGACCACGATGTGCGAGACCACGATGTGCGAGATCACGATGCGCGAGATCACGATGCGCGAGATCACGATGCCCTGGCCGGAATTGGTGCTGCCCTCCCACCCTTGCGCCGGAAAGAAAGCGCAAGGATGGGGCACGGGACTTTATCGGCCGGCAAAGAAGAAGCTGGCCCTTCGACTCAATCTTCTCTACAGGCTGTCCGCTGGGGATGGCTGTATTTGACCGCGCTGGTGGCCGCGCTCAGCCATCTGCTGCTCGATTGGTCGAATAACTACGGCCTGCGGCCATTCTTTCCGTTCAATCCGCGCTGGTATGCGGGCAGCTTCATGTTCATCATCGAGCCGGAGTTGCTGGGCATTCTTTTGCTGGCCCTGGTAATGCCGTGGTTGCTCGGCCTGAGCGACCGCGAGATCGGCGTACGCCGGCAGCCGTTTCGCGGGCGCGGCTGGGCCATCTTCGGGCTGGCTGCCATGGCGGTACTCTTCTTCTGGCGGTGGGACGAGCACGCCGTGGGACTGGCGATGCTGCGCAAGACGCAGGTAGCCTCCGAGCCGGTAACGCGCATGGCGCTGGAGCCCTACCCGCTGAACCCCTACCGCTGGCACGCGATCCTCGAGACCAGAGACTTCTACCAGGCGGCCGAAGTGAACACCTGGGACCAGAATTCGCTGGTGGCGATTACCAGCGATCCGCAGGTGGACGTGCTCTACAAACCCGCCGATACGCCGGCTGTAGAGGCGGCCAAACAAACGTTGCTGGGACGCGTGTATCTGGACTGGGGCACCTGGGCAGTGGTGCGCGACGTGGGCCAGGAGCCGGTGGCCGCTCTGCCCCCGCCGGATCTGCCGCCGGGCCGCCGCTGGGCGACCGTGACGTTCAGCGATCTGCGCTTTGATTACTCGCCTCTGGCTGGCCGCTCCCACGATCGTGCGCCGCTGAACGGATGGGTGTATATCGTGGACGGACGCGACGAGGCCGGCCAAGGCATGGGCAACCGGGTGCAGAAGTAGCACCGGCTTTCGTATAAATGTTTTCGACCCTGTGAAAGCGTTTTTGTTGACGCAAACAGCCACAGCCCGCAGAATGAAGAGAGTTTCGTTCTTGCATTGAATGGGGTGGTAGCTGGCGCAGAGACCGTCGGCAGGCTTTTCCCAAATGCTCGAAACCGCTCCGGATATTCGAAAAAATGAGGGTGCGATGATTGCTTATCTGCTGATCCTGGTTGCCGTTTTGACCCGCGTTTTGCCCCATGCGGGATGGATGAACTTTACGGCGGTGGGCGGCGCGCTCCTCTACTTTGGCGCGCGGCGGCCGTTACGTGAGATGGTGGGGCCGCTGGCGGTACTCATGACCACGGACTTCTACCTGACCACCTTTTCCTACCACGACGCGTTCCACTGGCAGGCTTATGTGACCACGTGGGTGTGGTACGCGGCGGCGATGGTTTTGGGCATGATTCTGCTGCGCACGCGGACCAACTGGCTGCGCGCAGGCGCGGCGGCGCTGCTGGGGCCGACCTCTTTCTTTGTGGTGTCGAACTACGCGGTGTGGGCGGCGGCGGGCGGCATGTATCCGCACACCCTGGCCGGGCTTGAAGCGTGCTACGCGGCGGCGATTCCTTTCTACCGCAACGACCTGGTTTCGACGGCGCTCGTGCTGGGCGCTGCCTTCGGGGTGCCGGCGCTGGTGCGGAAAGTAAGCGGTGCTAGCGGAGTCAGCGGCGTTAGCGGAGTTAGAAAAGCAGTGAGTTAGCGGAGTCAGCGGAGCTCAAAAAGGCGAACGGCATGGGAGACCGTGCCGTTCGCCTTTTTTGTCACTATGTTCGGTCTTCCGTGCCCCGGGCTAAGGATGAAGGCCCACAAACGACCCCCTATAAACGACCCATAGATATCCCACCTTAACCGATGCACCAAAAGCGCGCATCGGCGAAGGTGGGGCACCCGCATTGAGTGCACGCACTAGCTCCGCTGGTGCCGCTCTCAGTCCAGCAGATTCTTGCCCGCGCGTTTCCGGCGCCAGCACCACCAGGCGAAACCCGCCACTGCCAACCCCCCAACAATTCCTATCAGTGCAAGCGCGTGGTGGGCCACCAGATCGACGGCGCCGGGACCTAAGTTGATCACCAGCACCGCCAGGGTCGTCCAGCGGACGATGCGGCCGCAGAAAACCGCCAGCATATAAACCGGCACGCGCATTTCAAACACGCCGGCGGCAAAGACGAAGATCTTCCAGGGCGCCGGCGGCGGCAGCAGCGACGGGATCATGACGGCCAGGAACTCCTGGCGCTCGAAACGGTCACGCAGGGCGTCGAAACGGGCGCGGTTGATGCGTTTGAGCAGGAAGAGCTCCCCGCCGGCGCGGCCGATCCAGTAGGGCACCAGGCCGCCGACTGCGGAGCCGGCTGCAGCGATCATCACGTACACCCAGAAAGTTCCCTTGTGACCGTAGATGTAGGCGGCCAGCACCACGTCAATGGGCACCGGAATCGAGGACGCATCGAGGATGGCGGCGGCGAAGGCGCCCCACATGCCCAGCTTGAGCAGCCCAGGCAGAACAACGTACTTCCATTCGGCCACCATGCGGGCAAAGAACGACTTCACGCAACTATCCTTTCCATCGGGTGTGAGGTGCGTCGCTCGATGGGAGCCGTTTTTCTGCGGCCGATGAAAGTGGTTGGGCGGAAAAGCCTTACCGCCGACTAAAATTGCCCCTGGGCGGGCCAGCAACCGGCGACTTTCCGCCTGGAAAACCGTCTACCAGTTTAGTTACCATTGTACGGGTCTGGATTCGCGCGAATTTCAGCGCGATGAGAGAATAGAGAAGTCCCGAGAGCGGGCGAGGCACGAGTGTCCCAAGAGGTTCCCGAGCAGCAGATGCCCACCAGCGAAGCGCCAGCTAATGTGAACCAGCAGCCTGAGACGACGGGAGCCGGCGAGGAGCCGCGCGCCGCCGCGCCGGAAACTGCTGCAGCGAACGGCACTGGCACGCGTGGCACCTCGCGCTGGATCGACTACGATACCCACGAACTGCTGGAGATGATCAGCGAGCTCGAAGACGAGCGGCGCTTTGCCCGGCTTCGTGAGGGCGTTCTGTGGGCCATCCTCTTCCACATCGTGCTGCTCTTCGCCATCTTCATGATCCCCAAGTACCTTCTCAAGATGCGGCCAGCCATCGAGACCAGCAGTATGCAGAACCACAAGGACTTTACCTATCTCGATTCGCCGTTTTTGCCGCGGCCCAAGCCGGTCAAGCCTCTGATCCAACAGCCCCAGGTCGACAGGAAGACGCTGGAAGACCTGAGGAAGGAAGAGATGAAGCGGCAGACCCAGGCGCCTCCGCCGCCGACAGCGCCGCCTCCTCCCGTACAGCAGGCGCCAGTCGAACAGAAGCCGCAGCCTGCGCCGCCCATTCCTCCTACCCAGCAGTCGCAGTCGCCGGTTGAAGCGCCGCACCCGGCCGCGGTTCCGGCGCGGCCCAACTTTGCCCAGCTTGAGCACAACCCGGCCAACCAGCTCCAGCAGGACATGCAAAACGCCATGCACAGCCGCGGCGAAGCGGGCGCGCAGGCTCCCGCCATCGGTGGATTGCCCATGCATCCCGGCGCCGGCGCGGGCGGTTTGCAAATCCTCTCCGACACCCAGGGCGTGGACTTCAGCCGGTGGTTGTCGGCGTGGTATTACGAGACGCGACGCACCTGGGATCCGCTGATTCCCGACGAGGTCAACCCGCCCATCCGCAAACAGGGCCAGGTGATGATCCGCTTCAAAGTGCTGCCCGATGGACGGCTGATGGATAACAGCGTCGTGCTCGAAGGCCGCTCTGGCGACACTGCGCTGGACCGCGCCGCGTGGGGCGCGCTGACTGGCTCAAGCTACCCGCCGTTGCCCCGCGGCTTCCACGGCCCGTACATCGAGCTGCGCGCGTGGTTCCTCTACAACATGCAGCCGCCGCAGCAGTAAGCGCCCATCCCTGTCGTTACAAGGATATGCATCGCTCCTCTCCGAGTTCGAGCGTGAAATCCGGAGCGTGTAATCAACACTTATCTGCTCTTACGGTTGCCGTGGCCTGCCTCCTTTGGCTTGCCAAAGCTAAGGTTCCAGTCAAGGTGTGTAAGCAGCGGAATAACCTTCGCGAGCTTAAAATGTTGACGTTCACGGAACCAGTCAGCGCTTCCAAGGTACAGGTTGCCAGGTCTTGCCAGCAGTGGACCCTGTTTGTGCACCGGTGGAATCTGCTGCTTCACGACTGCCTGTGGCGCATTGGGTAGATCTTGTCCACGCACGGCGGGGACAAACAGGACCATGAATATGGTTACCGGCAGCACTATACCCACATAGGCACGCGTGCAATAGTCTTTAAAGGTATGTTTCATAACCCCTCCTTGTGTGAGGGGCGGGACTAAGAAGGACAACAGTCAGATGGGCTGACTTGGTTCAGAACCAAGAGGGAGCCGATACAAAGAACTCGCCACCGGAGTTAGTATCTCAAAGACGCAGAATAATAACTGAGCTAAAGAGATCAGTTCGGCGCGATCCTTGGGGCGTCACCTTGATGTCCTTCGCCAAGTCGAGCAGGGCCAGGTTTGTTATGCCAGCCCTCGCCACTGGTCATAAAGCGGCGAGCGCCCCATGAGTGGGTCGCCGAATTAACCAGCCAGGTGACATGGAAGCCGATGGCGCCATGCCATACTCCAGCCGCCTGGGAGTCGTAAAACCGCGGTGCGTGAATTAGCGGTGATAGCAGACGGCAATGCCCACATTCTGGGCCAACAAGCACATCGACAGAAACACGGTACCAGTGTGCAGCTCTAGCAGATTGTTTCCAGCAAGGCTGAGCAAAATTGCTCAGGCCGTCGACGTGAAGAATACCGATCGCACTCTAGTGGTCGTGGTCCCTATTGCTCAGACTCCCGCGATGGAGACGACTAGAGTGAGCAGCGTAAGGATAGAAGACCATCAACCCCCGACACTGTGAGGGAGGTTCCAGTACGGAATCAAAATCCTTATGGTGTCTGCTGCGGCTTGATGGTTCATCACAGCTGCGGAGCATCCCACGCAATACAGCAACCGCAGACACCTTGAAGGGGGTCACACATGCGCGGACTCAAGACTCTACTCGGCACTACAGCATTGCTCGCGGGCCTGGCCATGGCGCCAGCGGCCCAGGCGCAGATTGTGGTTAACATCGGCGTTCAACCAAGCTGCGCGTACGGCTACTACGGCTATGCGCCTTATGCCTGCGCACCGATGGGCTATTACGGGCCGGGGTACTTTTACAACGGAATCTTCCTGGGCATGGGCCCCTGGGGCGGCTGGGGCTATAGCCACGGCTGGGGGAGTCATCGTTTTGTGAATGAAGGCGGCGGACAATACCACGGCGGACCTGGCCGCGCTTCCTATCATGCCAGCGACGGCCAGGCGCGCGGCAACGCTGCGGTCTCTCACGGCGGGGCGCGCCCCAGCGCGGGTCATGCGGCAGTCGCACGCACCAGCGCACCGCATGCGCGCACTAGCGCACCCCGCGCTACGGCTTCTCATGCCAGCGCTCCGCACGCAGCGGCTGCCCGTAGCGGCGGTGGTGGTGGTGGTGCACATAGCGGCGGCGAGGCACATGGTGGCGGCGACAAGCGCTAACCATCAGGTGCTATAGGCGGCAGGTTAGACAACGAGCGGCGGAGCATACCAGAGCTCCGCCGCTTTGCGTTTGCGGGAAATTTCGGGGCGTATTGTGTCCGGTTGGGCGTAGTGAGCGTGAAGCGGGTTGATTCACGCCGTGAACAAAATGCACAGGTGCTACTGGACCTGTCTGCATTATTCACGGAGCAGGGTTTCGCCAGATCGGGCAGGCGGCTTCGGAGAGTTCACAGCCTCGGACAGCCTGCTGGTCATCACCTGAAAGTGATAGCCCATCACTGCCAGGGTCATGGCCGGGCCGACGCAATGGCGATAGCGCGCGGCGACGGTCAGCAAAAACTTCCAATAGCTCCAGCGCTGCCGGCCGAAGATACCTTGGCGAACGATCGATGTGACCAAGGCGCGCGCATTGCCGCGGGTCAGCCATCGCTGCCCGGGTCTTTCGTGCACCATCTTCGCCGGGCCGCGCCTGGGAACGGCCCAGGCAGAGCTTGACGCGTCCATAGTAAGCCTCGCAGGAATAAATTCTCTTCAGAACCGACCGATAGCCCTCCGGCAGCCGTGTCGCGTTCATGTTGTGACGGAAGTTGAGCTTGTCGCCCGTATTGTCGCCGTGGCCGGCATCCAGAATCCGACCCTCCCGATCCAGGCGGCGGAAGAGCTGCGTGCCGGGCATAGCCTGCAGCAGACCTACCATGGCGATGGGAATGCCGCTTTGCTGGATGAAGTCGACCATGCGGTCGAAGGGCTTGATAAACGGGCTTCGCCGATCCCTGTTCGAGTTCCCGTGCCAAGCCGCTCATCAGGCTCTCAGCCTCGCCGATGACCACATGATCTGCTTTGAGTTGGTCCGCCGGTACGCTGCTGGCAATGGGGCCACCCACCACGGTCCGCAGGCCGCGCGCCCGGCAGCGCTCGACGATGGCCGCGAGCGACTCGCGCTGAATGTGCATTGCGCTCAGCAGCACCACGTCGGCCCAGGCCAGGTCACGGTCGCGGAGCGGCTCGACGTTCGCGTCCACCAGCCGTTTATTCCAGGCTTTGGGCAGCAGCGCGACCACCGTCATCAGCCCCAGCGGAGGCTGTGCGGCCCGCTTGCCCAGAAACTTGAGCGCGTGTTTGAAACTCCAGAAGGTATCGGGAAATTCCGGGTAGATCAAGAGGGCGTTCATAGGCTGCTTCTTCAGGAGCAAGTGCGCCGCGCACACAAATCCGCAGAAGGGGCTACAGTCGGTTCCAGCGCATCGCGAAACAACGCAGTTGCGCTCCGGCGCACTTCCTCAGAGATAGTCTCCCCTGCCTGGCCAGGAAAAACTGTTCAAAAGAGATCACTTTTCGGGGAAAGAGCGAGTTTTTCAGACCTGAGACTCTCGTGGCGCTGGATTAGCCAACGCCACGGAGTCTCAGGTTGTTTCACAAAGCGCTACGGCGTCCAGTGATCAGGTTCAGGACCAGGATGATCAGGGCGACCACGAGCAAAATGTGAATCAGACCCCCGGCGATGTGGAAGCTGAAGCCCAGAAGCCCACAAAATCAGAAGGACGACGAAGATTGTCCAAAGCATGATGCGCACCTTCTCCATATTGAGTTGCGCCCGGGATCGGAAGTCCGGCTCGGGCGCACCCAACGCATTGGAACAGCGGTTAGTTCGAAGCAATCGCCTGCGCCTTCGCGCCTCTGACTGCATTGATGAACGAGTCTGCCGATGCGGGCGTCGCCACCTCGCCGCGCAGAACGCGGTGTGTTGAGACGTCATGCCCGTAGAGGGCATCCATGGAATCGTCGTCGCGGCGAACATCGGCGCCGGTCAGCGTGAGTCCGGCAAATGCGCCCTTGGCGCGCGAGTAGGTCAGGACTTCGGTATTCAGCTTCCAATCGGTATCGGCAGTGGCATGGCGCCCCACCGGTCCGGCTGCCGCTGAGGCGTCCGCTCCAAGCTGGAACTTGGCGTCTTCCAGGCGCTGCATTCCTTTGTCGCCCTGGAAGATCATGACCAGATCCACGCCTTCGACGCCGATCTGCAATCCCCAGCTTCCGCCGGTGATGGCAAAGAACGCCGGTGCGCTCCATCCGTCTGCGGTCCGGCAGGTGGCGACGCCCTTGCCGTTCTCCGCGCCAAACACAAAGCCGCCCTTGATCATGTGGGGAACGACGGCGATGCACTTTGCGTGCTCCAGAACTTCTTCCGGAATGCCTTTATCCGGCGCGGCCATGATCTGGTGCAGCACCAGCGTTGCATTGTCGAGTCGGTTCTGCACATCTTCGCGAGTTTCCGCGCAGGCGGTGCTCGCCACGCCGAGACTGAGCAATGCCACTAACGTCATAAGTTTCTTCATGTATTTCACCTTTTTCTACCCATGCGCAGTGTCACTTGCTTCCGCGCACTGAGGCGCACAAGGTAATTCCAACCTTAGAGCGATTGCGTGGCGCAGTCTGAGCAATAACGCTCTAGGCGACACTGCCGCCTGCTTGTTCAACGCGAATAATTATTTGCCGGCGGCTCTGGCCGACTTCATCGAGACGGCCTGCGCGGTCGGCAATGGCCTGCACACAACCAGCAAAGGACGCGAAGCAGACCCCGTCCATTCAGGGATTTGGCCCGGTTGGCCGGCAGCGCCGAGCTGTCTCGAGGCGGATGCCGGCGCCTGGAAGCGGAAGATTGCCACTCCAATGGGGCTTGAAGAATATCGAGGAAAGTGTGCAAAATTGAACAGATCACCCCCCGGGGGCGGGTGCGATACTGAGCAAACGCAGAGTTTGGGGCGGTTCAGAGGTGCGCGGCCTGCGCATTCTAATGTGACCGCACCTCGATAGCCATCGGTGTAATTCGGTTGGCGTTGAACAGTATTCCCTTCACTGCCTCATTTGCCGGATATCCCATCCGGAAAGTAGCCACTAGAATGGTTGAGCTGAAAAATACCGCATTTAATGCCGAGGCCTTTCTGGCGAGCGCTGGACTGGGGCGAAGGATTGTTGAATTGGCGCCCGACCAGTCCTTCTATTCCCAGGGAGACCCGGCGGACTCGGTCTTCTATCTTCAGAACGGCCGCGCAAAGGTAACGGTTGTCTCGCACGCCGGCAAGGAAGCCACCATCACGCTGCTTTCCGCGGGCGATTTTGTGGGCGAGAGTGCGCTCGCGGCGGTGCCTGGGCTGCGCCTGTCTACGGCCACCGCCATAAGCCGCCTGCACCGCGCTCAAGATTACGCCGGGAAGAGATGATCCGCGTCATGCATGAGCAGCACGACTTCTCTGACCTGTTCATGAAGTTTCTGCTGGAGCGGAGTATGCGTATCCAGGCCGATCTTGTCGATCAACTCTTCAACTCCAGCGAAAAGCGCCTGGCGCGCATTCTGCTGTTGATGGCGGAGTTCGGTCAACCCGGTGAGCCGGAAACGTTGCTTCCCAAAATCTCGCAGGAGACCCTGGCGGAGATGATCGGCACCACGCGGTCCCGTGTGAGCTTCTTCATGAACCGTTTTCGCAAGCTCGGCTTTGTCGATTACGACGGCCGCATCCGGGTTCACAAGTCCCTTCTGAATGTGGTTCTGCACGATCACCCGGAAGACGACGAAGGTCCGGCGCTCTCTACTATTCCCGCAAACTAACTCGAAGCCACGCCAACCCGCAGCGAGTGTGACCTCAACTCATCCGTGTCGATCTTCGCTCCATTCCGCTGGATTCTATCTGGCTGAAGTTCGCTGCACGATATGAAGAGATGGCAAGTGAGCAATGCGCGTAGTGCAGGCAAGAGCGGCTTCAGCAACTCAGCCTGTCCCAGCAACTGGCAAGTTTTCGGCGGCATCGATCTTGCGCAGGCCGCTCACCTTCCAAATCCCAAAGCAGGCGCCTGCCACCAGCAGGCCTAGGAACAACCACATCAGGGGAGTTGACCACTTCTCAAGGGTTCCCGACCACAGGCGGACCATTCTGCGTCCGTAGACAGCCGCAAGCCATGCGATGAAGGAATAGCGCAGGGTGCGCGCCGCGCTGTACACGATGAGGAAGCGCCTGCGTGAGACACCCAGCGCACCGCTGGCAAGCAAGAACGGTGACAGTGGAATCGGCGGGGGAAGCACGGCGGGAAGAAACACGGAGAGGATGCGGTGCCGTTCCACCCATCCCACGACCCGCCCAAGAAGGCGCGCCGGCACATAGCGGCGCAGCGCGGCTTCTCCGCCTCTCTTGCCGGCTAGCCATGTGGTGTATCCGCCCAGGATGCTACCAGCAATGGCGCAAGGGGCCAGTAGCCATGGATCTCCACTGTGGGCCACCAGCCACAGCAATAACAGATCAGTGCTGCCGGGCAGAGGCAGAGGAATCACCGAGGAATCGATGACCGCAACGGAGAACAGCCCCAGCGCTCCGAGGTGCGTGAGCCAATGAGGTACCGCCCGCGGTTTGGTATGCACTACGCGCAGAGGGAACCCTAAATCCTTGAGGGCGCGAAGACCGGGACCGACCAATATTTCAAGCATTCGTCCTACCAGCCTTCAGCAACGAATTATGTGACTTTCAGATCCGCCCAAGGAGCAGGAGTATGAGGACAATAACAATAATCAACCCAAGTCCTCCGGTCGGATAGTAGCCCCAGTTCCTGCTATGCGGCCACCGCGGCAGTGCGCCAAAAAGAGCCAGGAGCAGAAAAACGATTAAAATAGTTCCAAGCATTTGATCCTCGATTCATCGTTGCGTACCGCTTCATTCAACATCCTCTGCGGCCAATCTCGAGGACGCAGAGGATGTATCGCTGCGTTAGCGCAGGCTTCCGGTTGTCGCATTGGCCGGGACGCCAATTGCATCGCCCGACACAACCAGTTCCACCCGGCGGTTTTCCTGGCGGCCGGCGGAGTTATCGTTCGAGGATACCGGCGAACTATTACCAAAGCCCGTCGCGGTTACGGAATTCACCGCTACGCCCTGTTGCACCAGGTAATCGCGCACTGCTCCGGCGCGGTTCTCCGAGAGCTTCTGGTTCATTTCATCGCCGCCCACATTATCCGTGTAGCCGCCCACTGCAATGTTCAGACTGGGGTATGCGATCAGGATTCCAGCAACTTTTGCCAACTTCTCGCGTGCGCCGGCCTTTAACGAATACTCGCCGGTGTCGAATAGCACATCGGACATGCTGACAATAAGCCCGCGGGCGCTGTCGCGGGTCGCCAGGATCTTGTTGAGTTGTTCTGACAGTTGCGCGCGCATGGCTGCCTTCGCACTATCGGCCTGCTCTTCATTCTGTTGCGCTTGCTGTGCAATCTGCCGAGACTGATCCGCATCCGCTTGAGCGGCGGTGATTGCCGCAGCCGCTGTGGCCTGGCTCGTAGCCATGTCAGCCTGCGCCTGTGTCGCGTTGGCTTGCGACGTGGCTGCATCTGCCTGGGCCTGCGCCGCCTGGCGGTTGGCGGCATCGGTCTGCGCCTGCGCGCTCGCCTGTGCATCGCTTGCTGCCTGGCGTTCTGCCGTCCGGCGATCCTCGTCTATCCGCTTGACGGCGATCTCTCGCGCTTCCTCCGCCGTCTGCACCGTTTGGCGCGCGGCGGCAATCAATGGCTTTACCTCGACATGCTTGCGTGTCGCGTCGTCGTCGGCAGTCTTCATCGACTCGACTGCATGACTGTAGCTTTCGCTGGCATATTTCTCCGCACCCTCCGATTGAGCGATGCGAAGCGCATTGCGCGCCTCGTAGAACTCCAACGGCAAATTGGCGCTCAAGACCACGGGGTCAAACTTGTAGCCCGTGGGAAGATAACCGCCGCGCTCCATCAGCTCGTACTTCGCATCCACTGCTTCGCTGGTGCCCTTGGTCTCTGCCGTGACTACGTTCTCAAGCACGACCACATTGCTCGGCTCGCGGACGGCAAAATAAGGTTCCGCCGTAACAATCAGGGCGAAGGCCTGCAGATCGGTGGTTGCAGTCAATTTGCTGCGGTCATTGCCGCCGATCAGCACCTCCCCAAGGTTTACTGCGCGTCCTTCAGGAGAAATTGCCCACAAAACGTAGGTCAGATACTCAGCGCCAAAACTTGTGGGAGTTTGCAGGTTGCCGAACTCCGCTTCCACTTCCATGGTGCCGCGCTTGCTGCGCACTTTGGCTTTTCCATCGGCCGATGGCAGCAATGCGGTTCCCGCCAAAGCGAGCTCCGTGGCCCCGCTGCGATGGCGGTAATTGACCGCCTGCACCGTGCGGCTGGTCACAATCATTTGGAACGTGGGTTCAGGCGCGGCGACCATGATTGCCTGCGAATGGGCTTGAGCGATTGCGCTCAAGCTAAGGGCGCTTCCGATGACGAACAAAAGCATGCGTTTCACAAGATCTCCTGCAGACCAGGGTCTGCTAAACTCTGTTGGACTTGCGTGTATTTGGCAGGTGCGGCCTACCGGATTGGATGGAGCGGTTCCTCAATGCCCGACGCGGAACTGGGTAAGATAGCCGTAGACACCGAAGGCCTTCATGAGCCATAGAATCACGACGATTACAACAACGCCGTTCAGGATTCCCTTGATCTGGCCTTGCATGGGGACGAAGCGGTTTACCAGCCATAACAACACGCCTACTGCGCAGAGTGTGATGACAACTGTGATAAGTGGCATTTGATGCTCTCCAATCGAATTGCCGAAGCTGATGAGATCTGCCCTGAATGAGTCGATTCACTCCGAGCAAGGTGCGGCCCTGAAAGCTACATCGCCAGACTAGCCCTAACGTCTTTCCCAGTCTGATCAATTAAGCTCTATGGCTGCGGAGTTAGGCCCGCAGGAGCATGGGGCGCACGATCGGGTGCCTGGTCCGAAGCGACTCCTGCGGGAACCGCGGCCGGCAGTTTCAGGTCAGGTGGAATGTTAGTGCCCGCCGGGAAGATAAGAATCTGGATCGATCCCCGTTGCGCGTCCATTGCTGCGCCCGTCTGCTTTCCCATTCCCAAAGTCTTAAGCAGATCATCATCAAACCCAAAGTTCTCGACCAGATACTCGCGTATAACCATGGCCCTGGCTTCGGTGAGCACGAGATCCTTCTGTGTATCGCCATCCATGCCGGTGGAGTCCACGATGACCGCAACTCCGAATTGAGTCTGCGCCAGGAACTCGCCGGCCGCTTTGAGAGCCTTCTGATCCTTCAGTTTGGCTGAATCACGGCTATCAAAGAGCTCTCTGACTGTGTATGTAAATGTCTTTATCGGGGTACCCTGCGGGAGGCCGCCAATCTCGTTCGCTCCCAGATCAGCGGAATCTTCGTATCCACGCTTTTTGAAATAGCCGCTCAAGAAGAAGTTGTGCTTCAACGCCTCCATATTCTCCTGGAAGTCAGTCACCCCGGTCTGCGCCTGCAGCATCGTGTCATGCAGCGTCGTCGTGGTCTGTTCCAGGTTGTTATACATTTCCTTGTCGTTCACCAGGGCTCCCACGGTTCCCTGGCCCGAATCGATCTTGGCGCTCACTGAGTTCAGATGGGCAGTAGCCTGCGTGGTGTTCTGGATGGCCTGTTGACTGCTATCCAAAATGTTGTTTGTTTTGGTGAGCAGATCCGCCATCAAGAGCGGCGGTTGGCTCTGGAGTGTGTCGCCATCTTTCACTTCGGCTTGTCCTTGAGATCCAAACGAAATGGCCACAAACTGATTGCCTAAGACACCCTCGGTTTCGATCGAGGCTACAGAGTCACGCTTGATAATCTCCTGCGTCGATTTGTCGAGATCCATGACGACCGTGACCTGCTCGCCGGGTTTGTGGGGCAGCGTGATGCTATGCACAGTCCCGCTGTGGACCCCGCCCACCTGCACGTCGGCTCCTACAGCCAGACCCGCAACATTGTCGAATTGCGTCTTGAGTTGGTAGGTGGAGTGAAACAGATACTCCTTGCTTCCGATGATGAAAACCCCGCCAGCCAGGATCGCCAGCGTTCCCACGATGAATGCACCCAACCGCGCCAATCTCGACATAGTTCCCCCTACGATTGCTTCAGAAAGTCCTTTACAAATTCGATGTCGCTTTGCTGGAGATCCTCAAACTTGCCCTCGATCACCACATTGCCCTGATCGAGCAGTGCCAGACGGTTCGCAATTGTCTTGGCGCTGTGCAGATCGTGCGTCACTACGATGGACGCCATCTGACGCTCCCGCTGGAGTTTCAGAATCAAGTCGTCGATTTCCCCCGAACTGATGGGGTCGAGGCCGGCGGTGGGCTCGTCGAGCAGCAGAATCTCTGGTTCCAGGGCCAGCGCGCGCGCCAGGCCCACCCGTTTTTGCATTCCGCCGGAGATATCGGAGGGCATCTTGTCGAGATCGCTCTCCAATCCCACCTCGGCCAGCAACTGCATTACGCGGTCAACCCGCTCGGATCGGGACATGTCTCTGCGATGGTGTTCAAGCGGAAACGCGACGTTCCCGGCGACTGTGAGCGAATCGTAGAGCGCAGCATGCTGAAACAGAAAGCCCATCTTTTTTCTGATATCCCCCATGCGGTCGAGCGCCAGACCGGCGATGTCCTGACCATGTATGCAAATCGAGCCGGAGTCAGGTGTTTCGAGGCCAATGATGAGCCGTAGCAGTACACTCTTGCCCGTGCCGCTGCGCCCCAGTACAGCCAGTGTTTCTCCACGGCTGACTCCCAGGCTGATACCATTCAGAACCTTGCGGCTCGCGAAGCTCTTGTACACGTTCTCGACGGCAACGACGGGCGCGCTGCCGTCTTGCTTCGTTTCCGCTTGCCTCATCGCATTGTCATAAGTAGTGGACATATTTTTGTCACGAGCGCTTCAAGCGAGGGTTAAGGGAAGAAGACGAGAATGAATTTCACCAGGACGACGTCGGCCAGGATGAGGAAGAGCGAGGCGAGCACGACCGAGTTCGTAGCCGCCCGGCCCACGCCCGCCGCGCCTCCGGTAGTGCGCATTCCCTGGAAGCACGCAATCAGCCCGATGATGAGGCCATACACGGCGGTCTTGAAGGTGGGCGGAAGAAACGCGTTGAAGGTGGCGCCGCTGAAGCCGCTTTCGATGAATTGATGGAACGAGAGCGGTTCAACCAGGGCCTGCGCAAACCAGCCAGTCAGCAACGCGCAAGCGTCGGCGGCAAGGGTCAGCAGTGGCAGCATCAAAATGCAGGCGAGGATCCGTGTGGCTGCCAGGAGCCTGTATGGGTTGATCGCGGAAGCCTCGATGGCATCGATCTGCTCGGTTACCTTCATCGACGCAAGCTCCGCGCCGATACCAGCGCCGACGCGACCGCTCACCACCAGCCCGGTAATGACCGGACCCATGACCTGGACAACGGAGTACACGAGAGTCGAGGGAAACATCGATTTGGCGCCGAATCGGCTCAGGCTGTAGCGGGCTTCCAGCGAGATGACCACGCCGATTGCCGAACCAGCCAAAGCGACCAGCGGCAGAGACTTCGATCCGACTTCATCGAGCTGTCGAATCAGCTCGCGCCATTCGAAGGGCGGCGTGACGCCGGCGCAGAGAACTCGCCAAGAAAAGATGCCCAGGCTGCCAAACCATTCGAACGGCCGGTTTAACAGCCTCATGAACGAGCTTGCAGCATCGGGTGCGGATACGCTCTCCTGCCCCGGAAGAGGTGGGCTTATCTCCGCAGCTGTTGGCAATCCGCGGTCGCTCACTGATTTAACTCCGGCGCGCCGTCTGCATTCTTCGGGTGCATACGTGAAATCGTTGCAGAGAGGAGGACTACAGGGATGGTCAGATTTGCACGCAGTCGCAGGTTTATTCGCCGTACTGGCCGGTCAGAGCCAAATCCGTGACGGCGAGGATGCGGTCCGCGCTCCTATGTTCAGCCTTTGCCCTTGCAATGATCGGACAATGCAAGAAACCAGCGTCTCGGCGGGAACATCATTGAAGTGGTGAGCGCGACCATATTGACATGGTCGTAATCTTCACGCACGGCATCTCGGGATGGCATCCGCTGGCCTTCGGCTCGATTGCCGAAAAGGTCGTAAAGCTCGTGCAGTGCAGTGCCCTCTCGTGCTTCTTCGGTCACCCAGATCCTAATTCGGCGTGAAGACTTTGTAGTCACGCTCAATGGAATGGAGGTAGGTAAACAGCAGACATGTGATCCGCTTTGAATGCTGCTTTCGTTGTCAACCAACATCCGGAAATGAGCAATTTTGAACAGACCGCTGTTTTGAGTCGAGGCGATGATGAAAAAAGATTGTTTTCTGGGCAAGAGCGGTTCGCCGAAACCGACGGCCCTTAACGAGGTAGCACCGTGACGAGCGACAACACCGCTGCATTCGATTCCGCTGATTTTCTTGCAAACTCTGGGCTCGGCCGAGCGGTTATCGAATTGAAGGCAAAGCAGACATTCTTCTGCCAGGGAGACCCGGCGGACTCCGTATTTTATTTACAAAAAGGCCGCGCCAGAATTACCGTCATTTCGCAGAACGGCAAGCAAGCCACAATCACGCACTTATCACCGTCTGATTTTATTGGCGAGGAGTCGCTCGCAGCGATCCTCGGGCTGCGCCTCGGGACCGCCACTGCCATGAGCGCCTGCATAACGCTCAAGATCGACAGAAGCGAGATGATTCGCGTGATGCATAGCGAGCCTGACTTCGCCGACATATTCCTCAAGTTCCTGCTGGCCCGCAGCATGCGAACCCAGGCCGATCTTATTGATCAGCTTTTTAACTCCAGCGAAAAGCGCCTGGCGCGGGTTCTTCTGATCATGGCGGAATTCGGCAAGACCGGTGGACCAGAGACCTTCATTCCCCCCGTTACGCAGGAAACTCTGGCGGATATGATCGGTACCACCCGATCCCAGGTGAGCTTTTTTATGAATCGCTTTTGCAAACTTGGCTTTATAAGCTACAACGGCCGCATTCAGGTACATAAGTCGTTGCTCAATGTAGTCCTGCTCGATCAACTTCCTGACCAGAACGCTCAGAAGCCTCCCATTGTTCCCCTTGCGTGAGGTTATAACTGCTCGATGGGTCGCACAGGGATTTCAAATGGTTTCGGGCGGCGCCGGATAAAATAAAATTGATAGCAAGTTACGAGCACAAGTGCAAAGTCGCTCGAAAACGCGAAGGCTTCGGTATCGCTCTGGGCATACACTTAGCGAACGTGATTTCTCGGATTCAGGCGTACTACCAGATCGCCAGAATTTTGCATAAAGGGCCGCAGGTAGCGATGCTGTGCGCCTACCAGAGTCAGATGCTTGCCCCAATTCTTTCGAGATGCGATTCGCCGTTGCGATTGTATAGAGCAGTCTTACCTGCTCACTGCTGCTGCCTCGGAGACTGTAGGCGGACGCTGAGTGTCGTCAGCAGGCGGGTCTGGGATAGGGCCGGATGGAGCATTCTGAATGTCCAGCACGTCTTCCTGACGGCCCGAAACAAGGCGTGACAGAAGGTCATTCGATGTGGGGTTCGACAAGAATGTCATTCTGTCCTCCTTCCATAGATCAACCTCTCGTATTCCTCCGTGCTACGCGTCTGCGGATGCTTCATGCGGGGTTTGGAGCATGGAAGGCAAACCAGTAGTATCGCCTCCAGCAGAACATGCAACGAACTGGCCGTAACGCAAACATACTGAGCAGTTCGTCGAATGAACGCAGCTCGGCCGCCTTGAATTGGACCGAGTTGCAGCGAGGGCATTTGTGCCGTATCCAGAGCAGATGCGGTAACCAATTCGGCCAGTTCTGACTTACCGTGTTCATTTTCTTCTCCTATGCGCTACAACCGGTCCGTGTTTTCTGAACTCGAGTGGAGGTCAAGCCATGCAAGCAGAGCGCCTATGCTGCCCGTCGCCATCGCCATGTAGGAATCCGCGGCGCCGTAATAGAGATGGATCGTATCTCCATCGGACTCGATGGTTTGCCCGCAGGGAAACACAACATTCTTCACATCCCCATTGCACTCATAGGGGGCCTCTGGCCCGAACATCCAGGAGTCTCCCCGTTGCAGGCAGACTTCCGGCTTCTCGCGATCGAAGAGCGCGAGCCCCAGGCGATAGATACTCCCCGCGGCGGTTTGCCGGACTCCGTGATAAATCGTCAGCCAGCCTTTCGAGGTCTCAATTGGCGGCGAGCACAGTCCAATCTTGTTTGCGTCCCACCATCCCCCGCGGCGTGCCTCCAGGATGACTTTGTGGCTGCCCCAATGCCGCAGGTCTGGCGAATACGAGATCCACATGTGCGCGCCAGTGGACGTCACCGGGCGATGGATCATGGCCCAGTAGCCGTTGATCCTACGCGGAAGCAGGGCGGCATCCTTATCTTCAGGCTGCATGATCACGCCAAATCGCTCAAAGGTTCTGAAGTCCCGTGTCAGCGCGAGCGAGACACCGGGGCCACCTCGGGCGAAGGAGGTGTATGCGACCGCATATTTTTCGAGCTCCGGAACATACGTAATGCGTGGATCTTCGATGCCCCAGATTTCTTCGGGGTATCCACGCGGGTTGGCCATCAGCGTGGGTTGAGCGTCGATGCGCCATCCGTCGATTCCATTTGTAGAGCGAGCAGCACAGAGGTGCGAAAGACCCGTCCGGTCTTCTACCCTGCACAGCAAGAGCGTATCGCCATCGGGTAGCTGTACTGCCCCGGCATTGAAGACGCTATTAATCAGATAAGGCCAGTCTTTCCGGCTAAGGATCGGGTTGCCTGGATTGCGGGTAAACAAGGGGAGATCCGCACCCGACACTGATGTCGGTTGTTCGTGGGCAATGGATACGGGCAATACAGCCGAAGAGGCATCTAGATTCAAAGAGAGACACTCGTTTCCTGAGGAAGTTCACCTACGTTGGACACTTTCTCCCCTTGCATTTCGAGGAGGGCCATCAGGAACGAAAGCGTCGATTCCGCTCCCTGATTTTCATTTACCCGGTCAGGATGGAGTCCATCTCTGCACCCGCCTGTTGCAGCATCGTAGAGCGGGACCTGCAAATCGTTCTTGCCCAGGAACCAACGGAAGACATGCTGTGCTTTGTCAAGCCAAGGCTTCTCGTGCGTCAGCCGGTAGGTCTCGAGGCAGGCGGAGATGGTGGCACAGGCTTCAACGGGTTGCTGGTCGAAACGAGCCTTCTCTTTGCCTTCGGTGAAGAATCCATTTGAGCCGATGGGCACAAAGATCTCTACATCGTCTTGATGCTGTGCGGCCATAAGCCATTCGAGAGACTCGATTCCCGTGGCAATCATCTTTTGGTTTCCGCTTTTCCACCCAGCCAGAATAAGCGCCTGTGAAAGCCTGGCATTGGAGTAAGCGAGACTCTTCTCGAACCACTGCCAAGTCGCAGTGCAACTCTGTTCGTAGATGTTCAACAGGCGATTGGCAAGCATGTTCCGGGCGCCCTGAACGCCTCTATCGCCCGGGAACCAATCAAGATACGCCTGCATTCCGAGAATGCTGAATGCCCATGCGCGCGGACTGCTGAAGGTGAGAGTCGCCGGCAAAGCAGCCTGGAATAGCCGGCCAGCGGCTCCACGCAATCCCGCATCCCGCGAATGGCCCAGCACCGTGCCCAGTGCCCACAGGGCGCGGCCATGGCTGTCTTCAGAGCCTGCGTCCTCCAGCCATTTCCGGTCATAGCCGAGAAAGTTTCGGAACCGTCCAGTGTCGGAATGGAAGGCCAGCCACAAGAATGCGAGATAGCGATGAGATAGCTTTGCATAGACCGCTCCGTTCGCATCGAGCGCGGCCTCATTTAAGGCATTCGAAACCATGAGGGCGCGTGCATTGTCATCCGTGGTATACCCCTCGCGCGGGTTGGGCACAGAGAAGATTGCGTGTTGCAAGATGCCGGTATCGTCGGTCATGTTCAACAGGTGGGCGGTATTCAGTGGTGGTAGATCATCGGGCGCGTTCAAAGCAAGCTCATCCAACTGCGCAGCAGGCCTCGGCCGCAAACTGCGCTCGAATCGCGCACGCTGGAAGCTCGCCATATACGCCCGCGCGGTCTTCGGCCATGTCGTTTCCCGAGAATAAAGATACGCGCGCTTGCGCATGGCATGACGTTCTGCGTCATTCTCCAGCAATCGGAGCACCGCCCCCGCAATCGAATCAGGATCGTCAAAGGGAACAATCACGCCTCTTCCGTTGGCGAGCAACTCCTTAGCGTGCCAGTAGGGCGTGGAGATGATGGCCTTGCCTGCGCCGAGAGCAATAGCCAGCGTGCCGGAGACAATCTGTGCCTCCTGCCGGTAGGGCGTGATGTAGATGTCGGCGGCGCCTACATGTTCCACAAGCTCTTCCGCACTCACGAATCGATTATTCAAAATCAAATGCGAGGAAACGCCGAGCTGCTCCGCCAGAGCCTGCAGTTCTTCGCGGTAGCGCTCGCCTTCGCGCCGTCGAATATGAGGATGGGTTACGCCGGAGACGATGTAAACCACATCCGGATGGCTGGCAAGAATCGCAGGCAGCGCCCGGATGACGTTCTCGATGCCCTTATTCGGAGACAGCAGACCGAAAGTTAGCAGGACGGATTTCCCCTCCGTGCCGAACTTGTCTTTGAAATAGTTTGGATCCATGAATGGCATCTCCGGCACCCCGTGTGGAATGACGTCGATCTTCTCGCCTGGAACCGCGTAGATGTCGCGCAAGAGTTGAGCAGCCAGCTCGCTCATAACCACGAGACGATCAGAAAGCTGTCCGATCTCCTCAAGCACGATGCGTTGATTTGCATCGGGCTCACGGAGAACCGTATGCAGGGTGGTAACCAAGGGCATCTTCAATCTGCGTAGCAACGCCAAAATATAACGGCCCGCAGCGCCGCCGAAGATGCCATATTCATGTTGCAGACAGACAAGATCGTTGCCATTGAAGTTGAGAAATTCCGCTGCTCGCTCATAGGAGGCAAGATCCTCCTGTGCAAGTTCCAGGCGCACCTGCTCCGGGTAGTCGTAGCTCGAATCGGGATCGTTGACGGGAATCGCAAACAGACGTCCTTCCCCATATTCGGCTGTGAGAGCATTGCAAAGGTCGGTCGTGAAGGTGGCGATACCGCACTCACGGGGCAAGTAATTTCCAACAAACGCAATACGCGTGGGCAACGGCGGGGTGCAGGCTTTGAGTGCGGCGACGGGGGGTGAAGCCAAGGGAGCAGGCACTGCAATTGACCCGAGCGAACCTATCGTTTTATCGAGAGACATTTTATCCTGCTTTCAATTGGGAATCAGGCCAAGCTCGGTTGCGCTGCGCATTGCATTTGCGGATGTGGGTGGACGCGGTTCAGAACCAGCCCCACCTGGGCCGCCGCAATCGGCTTATCTTGCTGGAACAGCCTGGAGATGCTGCCCGGCAGCAATGTTCAGCGAGCTGTGCTCCTGAATCTGAAGGGTGTGTACTGTGACCTTTGCGATCTGAAACCCCGGGTACTGTGTGATCTGAACAGAATCAAGCTCTGCGGCGTTGAATCGCTTGGCTACTCCTTTGAGCGCACGGGACAAGGCTCGGCGGATCGCCGCCTCTTCCGTTATTCCGAGGCCCCTTCGGGAACAGGGCTCCTGCAGCCACATGAAATGCCAGCCAGCTTGGCGGATCATGGTATCGAAAACCAGCGCAGGGATCTCTTCAACCATGAACCACTCTTCGCCGATGGGCTGCCGGCAGGGGTCTAACCGACCCGGTAGGATGCATCCGCTGCGCAGGAAGACAGAATGCAGCTTCACGATTGCACGCTTTTGGATGTTGCCAGCGCTCGCGGATCGATGGAGCTAATCAACGGATTGCCCTGCGCGAGCACGGTCCCCAAGGACGAATGTTCTGCCACGAAATCCTCAGCAAATATGGATAGATCTGTCTGGGCTGCGTCTGATTCGGCGGCGGAGAAGCCGGTTGCATCGGGCTGGCTTTCCGGCTGGCACAGATGGATCTGGGTGCGGTGGCGGAGAGACAGGTGGTTTTTTACATCGCTTTTCTTGACGAGGCTCATGGCGGCTCCGGTCGTTCGGTTGCGTGCCTGGAAGATGCTCGTCTGGAGCGTAGCCTGGAATGCTGAAGGCGAGAAGGGAAACACGGCCTCCTACCTCGAGCATACGCCAGCCAGAGCCTGCGTGCCGGCGGATTCATCCTTTATTAGCAATCGCAAGTACGACTGTCTGCATCTTTATTGTGTTGTGAAGTATTTGTCACGATGTTAGATTGGGTCGCATAAGTCGTTGACACCGTCCCAAACGAGCCTGCCCTGAGCCTACCTAAGATGCCAAGGTTGAACGCAGGTAACCGCGGGAGATCTTGAGCCTCTCCGGATCAGCGCGAAGGGACATACAGTGAGTGTTAGTTGAACTGTGGATCAACCCGGGAACATGGCTTGCCCTGGAACTTCCGGAGCTTTTCGCGCCGTTTTTTGTATTCATTCCTGTTGCTGACCTATACCAACTCGCTCAGCGTAGCGTGAGAGATGAGGTGGCTACTTCACCTCTTCCTCTTTCAGGTCTCCTGAACTAAGTCAGCCCATCTGAAATTCTCCCTTCTTAACTAACAATGACCTATTAATGAGGACCTGTGTTTGACGCATGATCGCACCAGTCAGGTCGGTGTGCGGCTTAGGAGTGTCGTCGCCGGCTATTACCAGTACCATGCTGTACCCGACAACATTGATCAACTGAGCACTCTTCAGAAAACGCGTCAATTGACTGTAGCGAAACGTACTCCGCGTTCTGCACCAGTATCCCGACGCCCGCCTTTACGCCGCCCATTGTTCATAAGAGCCGCATCCGTAGAAACGCCTGGAGAGGGCGCGCCGGAGCGCTAAATTCGGATTGGGCTATTCGAGCCTGAATCGCGTCGCTCCTGGACGTATGACTCTGATGTTTTTTGCCAAGCCGACCAACGCCAGTAGCCGTATACCCCAGTAATTGAAATCCACTTCCCACCAGGCCATTCCATGCGTGGCTGACGCAGGATGCGCATGGTGATTGTTGTGCCAGCCTTCCCCTCCGGTCAACAGTGCTACCCACCAATTGTTGGTTGAATCATCGCGGGTGTTGAAGCGCCGCGTACCCCATAAGTGCGTCACCGAATTAACAAGCCAGGTGACGTGGAAGCCGATGGCGATGCGCAGGAACACTCCCCACAGCACCCACGATATTCCCAGCGCCCACCCGCCCAGGGCTGCGCCGGATGCCAGCAGTGCGATAGCGGTGAGCGTAAGGGGCAGCCAGTGCCAGACCGCCAGCCACCGATAGAAGCGGTCCTGCTGCAGATCGGGCGCGTAACGGGAGAGCATGGTGGTTTCGCTGTGCAGTGCGCCACGCAAAATCCAGCCCATGTGCGACCACCATCTGCCATCGCGGGGAGAGTGTGGATCGCCGGGTTTATCGGTGTACTGGTGGTGCAGACGATGCACGGCGACCCAGTAGATCGGGCTGCCCTGCAGCGCCAGCGCGCCGCAGACCGCCAGGCAATACTCCACCCACTTAGGCGTGGTGAAGCTGCGATGCGTAAGCTGGCGGTGATAGCTGACAGCGATTCCCACATTCTGGCTGAGAAGCCAAAGGGCAAGAAACACCGCCATCGACGACCAGTGAAAGCTGAATAAAGCCGCTATGGCCCCCAGGTGGAACACGGCTATGACGCTAAAGAATACCCAGTTGAATTGATCCGATTTTTCCTGCACCAATTCGGCTGGTAGCGAGGCATCATCCGATTGTGATGTTGCACTAACACTACGATTTGACATGGGATCTCGACCTCGGCTTTCACGTGATTGTTTTGCTACCCAGTGTGGCATCTGTTGCACCGCGCCGGACCGCACACTTCCTCGATTCAGCTTTAGCAGGTCCTGTGCAAGAAGAGTGAGCAAAACTGCTCACTTGGCCTCTCTGAGTTTCGCAAGGCAGCCCCGTGCCCTCAGCGCTAAAACGAAATTAAATGAGCAATTGTGACCAACTCGGAGTGCCATTGCCTCGCTGGACTAGAGGTAAGCGCAAGACGACGGGTTGTCTCATTCAAGAATTGTTCGCCTGCATCGCAAGCTATCTGACGTCGCGCCCGCTTGAAAGTATGCTGCGACAGATGGAGGCATTGCCACTACCAGCGGAACACTAAGCAGCGCCCGTTAGAGACATGTGAGCATTATTGCTCAGAATCCCTCAGACGGACTTGATAGCATGCAAGTAAAACGGCGCTCGCACAGAGTTTCGCACCAAGTGCAAGCATACGAACATGCTTGCAACCGAATGAAAGAAGGCACACCATGCGTTGCCATTGGGAAAAACCGGGAGTCCTCCGCCCCCTCTACGAGTTGGTTGAGCGGGGCCTGAGCGATCACGAAATCGCTAGAACCTTATGGAGGCCGTCGTGCGAAACTGCACCTCCTGGTTGATGCATTTCCTCAAGTGCGATGGCCGTGCGGAGTTGGTTCAATACGCATCGCCCGCTTCTCCCGGCACTATTTGGCGCGACGTCTCGGTGGCCGCATCACAGAAATTTGGGCTATTATCCAACCGGAGGACCAGGGATAGTCCTATTGATCGTGATCATGCGTCTGAGTAGCACCGTTCAAGCAAGCAGCCGAAAAACTGGAGCACCCATGAGCCTCATCAAGAAAATCGATGTTGAAAAGCATTTCGCTGCACGGCGAGCTTTGCGCCTCGGCCGGACCGGGCCTCTAAGCCGAGCGGGTGCCCGGATGGAGCCCACCGCCAAGGAGAAGAACGCTCCAGCCTCCCTCCAAGATGGCGCCAGGGGATGCTTATCTCCGAGCGCGTCTGTTATCCCGAACCGGATTGCCACTGATTCTGACGGGGCCCATGTGTCCCGAGCGCCGCGAAGCCGACAGACGTGAAACTGCACACTGTATTCCTGCGCAACGGATGTGTACTCCCGGATCAATTAGATCTGCGCCAGGAGCCGTTTTCCAGCGGGCAGTGGCTCGGGCTCTCCCTGACGTGAAGCGGCGTTTTAATGCTGCCGAGCTGGGTTCCATGCACGTATCGAATTTCCCTGGCTTCCGCATAGCCAAAGTAACTATCCAAGCTCGCCAGATTCAAACGCAGACATCGCTGAGCTGACTTGGAGAATGGATTTTCAACCAGCGCTCCGCCCCCATTGTTTGCTGCATGCGAAACGAGTCTTCAGATATTGCCCCACGAAGGACGGGCAGAATGCTTAAGTGTTTTAATATAAGGTATATAACCAGTGGGGCGGCTAGTGGGGATCGAACGTTAATAGCCCCTTTGCTTTGTGTAAGTTACAGAAAACAGGTTGCCGCAAATGCCATAAATGCCATGGTTCCCGTCGACCATTGCACGCTGGAAGCCAATCGCAAACCGAATCGATCAATACGCTCAGGCGAAAGGGGCCGCAGGCAGGAGCTGACCTCCGCAGACCTTTCGACTGCAGCCAAGCTACGCGGGGCATCACCTAACAGGAGTCATCGCGCCGGGGTGTTGCTTGTCGCACACTTGTCTCAATTTCTCGTTGCCTGGTTTTGGCCTGCCCGGTAATTTGTATCAGCGAGATTGTTAGTGTAGCGCAACCGTCTGTGGGAGCTCCATTCAGGGGTCTCCCCTTCCAGCCGATGTACACGGTGACCGAGACGGCCGCCATTTTCGACGTTAACCGGTGCACTGTGCTGAAGATGATCGCGGTGGGCAGGAACGTGCCGCGCGACCTCCCCGGCCGGGCCAGATTCCTGGCCGCCGACATGGAGGACCACAGCCAGAGGGCCAGCCAGAAGAAGCCGAGGGCGCCGGCGACGACAAAGGCCCACCGCCATCCGGGCGCAGAGCGATGAGCGGAATAAGCAGCGCGGCCAGCGCTCCGCCGACGCTGGAACCGCTATCGAAAATGGCGACGGCGTCGCGGCGCTGTTCGCGCGGAAACCACTCGGCAACGGTCTTGCGCCGCGAACCACCTTCCTGCTTTTGCTGGAGCATCAACAGCACAGCGTCGCGCTCGGCGTAGCCACGGCGTGAGTCACCATCGCCGCGGAATTCAGCCCGTTGCGGTTCTCCACGGGCATCGCGCTGCCGGCGTGGCGTGAGCCTTTCTCTTCGTTACAAATTGTTACAAAAATCCGGTTGCGATAGAACAAACAGCGTAGTATACGAAATCCAGTACCTGATTAAAAGCCGAGCGGATCGCCAAGGTGACGCCGCTCACCCTGCGCCAGTGGATATTTCTCTCACCCATGTGCTCTCGGCCCTCCGAGTAGGGAAGCACGCAGACTGGATTTGTAAATTGCGTATTTAAGGCGGCATAGGCATCTTACGCGTTGAATGTGGCCGCTTCGACTATCACGATCCGCGACTTATGGCTTCGGTAGCGCACGCAGAGGGCAATGGCTCGCAAGCTATTTCCGTGGAGATGTTTGGCGTCAGGTTCGGCCGGTTCGCAAAGAATCTCCGGCGACAACAGCCTATCGCATCTGTCTTCCGCCAGCCCGCTGCTCTTATTCCTTTCCCGCACCCAACCTCCCCGATGACTCATCTACGATTGGAGCCCAAGGATAATGGATTGGTTCAGACGGTTTTACTTTGCCAGGCGTGGAACAGGTTTTTCATTTGCTTGTGTATCTTCTGGTTGCCTTGACACCGATTCGCACGGGCAAGGATCTGACCGCGCGGTCCTTACGGTGACGCGCGCAACCGACAGATCCAGCCGGAGTCTCCGTGCCCGGCGCGTGTCGCGGAGAATGAGGGCAGCCTTTGCTGTGGTCGTAGCGTCTGGTATCCTTCTCGCCGCCAGAGTGCAAGGGAAGTCGGCGGAGGAACTGCCCAATCCGCTGGCGGCCCTGCACTGGCGGTTTATCGGCCCCATCGGAAATAGGGCTGTTGCCGCGGCGGGGGACCCCGGAAATCCGATGGTCGACTATGTGGGAGCGGCTTCCGGCGGCATCTGGAAGACGGTGAACGGTGGCGTGGACTGGAAGCCGATTTTCGATGATGGAAAGGTTTCCGCGATCGGATCGCTTGCGGTGGCGCAGTCGGAGCCCAACGTCGTCTGGGCTGGGACTGGAGAGACATTCCTCATTCGTCCTTTCTATCCAATGGGAGACGGAGTTTATAAATCCACCGACGGCGGCGATCACTGGCTGCATATGGGGCTGGATGCGACGGGGCACATCGGGCGCATCGTGATCGATCCGAACAACTCGAAGCGCGTGTTCGTATGCGCGCTCGGCAATCTCTTCAAGCCTGCGCCCGACCACGGCGTTTATCGGACTACCGACGGTGGCAAAACCTGGGATCACGTGCTGATGGTGGATGATAAGACGGGATGTTCCGATCTCGCTATCGATCCAAGGGATCCGAATACGCTCTTCGCCGGAATGTGGCCGGTGATGGTCCATCCGTGGACCATCGACAGCGGTGGTCCAGGCGGCGGCGTGTACGTCACCCATGACGGGGGCGCCAACTGGCACAAGATTGTCGATCACGGAATGCCGCCTGCAGGTCATCCCGTGGGAAAGGTCGCGGTGGCCGTTGCACCCAGCGATCCAAGCCGTGTTTATGCGCTAGTGCAGGATACGCAACCCGCTCTTTATCGATCCGACGATGGAGGCGCAAACTGGAAACTGGAGAGTCGCGATCATATGATGATGCAGCGTGACTCGTATTACGTGCGTTTCGGCGTATCGTCGACTGATCCCGACCGCCTCTACTTCTTGAGTCCGAATTATGTCATCTCGCTCGACGGGGGCAAAACCTTTATCGAGCCGAACACTGATGGCTTTGCCTCCGCAGGCGGGGATAACCATGACATCTGGATCGATCCGGTGAATTCATCGCGGGTGATGGTGGCCAATGATGCGGGCATCTCCATCAGCCTTGATGGAAGCCGCAGCTATGAGCACATTCGCCTGCCCATCTCGCAGGTTTACCACGTGACAACGGACGATCAGATTCCATACGACGTCTACGGCAATATTCAGGATGCCAGTTCGTTTCGCGGGCCGAGCAACAGCCTGAAATTCGGGCACTTCGGCGAAGGAGGAGGAATTGCCGAGGCCGATTTCCAGCAAGTCGGCGGTTGCGAGAGCGGCTTTGCTACACCTGAGCCTTCCAACCCGGATATTGTCTGGTCAGGCTGCTTCCAGGGAGTTGTCACGCGGATGGATATGCGCACAGGTCAGGTGCGCGATGTGAGCGTGTGGCCTAACGTCGAGGACGGCTGGGCTCCGAAGGATGTGAAGTACCGTTGGCACTGGAATATTCCCATTGCTATCTCTCCTTTCAATGCCAAAGAGGTGTATGTGGGTAGCCAGTTTGTCCACGAGACAGCAGATGGCGGTCAGACCTGGAAGACCATCAGTCCCGACCTGACGCTCAATGACAAAAAATATCAGGACTATTCGGGCGGCATAACGAACGACGACCTCTATACCTACGATGCTTCAGTGATTTATTCGCTCGGCTTATCGCCGGTGAAGCAAGGCATCATTTGGGCAGGTACAAACGACGGGCAGGTCAGCCTGACCCAGGATGGCGGCGAGCACTGGACCAATGTGACAAAGAATATTTCCGGCATGGCGCCCATGGGAATGATCTGGAATATCGAGCCCTCGCCCTTCGATGCCGGAACCGCGTACATCACGGTCAACCTGCAGCAGATGGGCGACTTCAATGCCTACGTGTACAAGACCAGCGATTTCGGGCAATCGTGGCAGCTCATCAGCGGCGACATTCCGAAGTCGGTCAACGCCTCGGCCCACTGCGTCATCGAAGATCCAATCCGCAAAGGAATGCTCTACCTGGGCACCGATAACGCCGTCTATGTTTCCTGGGACGACGGCGGGCACTGGACGCAGATCAACAGTAACCTGCCGCCGGCGCCAGTCTACTGGCTCACGATCCAAAAGCGGTTCGACGACCTGGTAATTTCTAGCTACGGGCGTGGCGACTACATCCTTGACGACATAAGCGCTCTACGCGACTTCGACAAGGCCAAGGCTGGAGATGCACCGAGTCTCTTCCCACTTAGGGCTGCTTACCGCTTCCGCAGCGTTGCGGATGATCGGTTACAGGAGCCGGGTGCCCGTGTTGTCGGGCAGAATCCCCCCTACGGCGCGGACATTGATTTCTATCTTCCTGCCGCCGACGACCAAGCTTCAATTGTAATCTTGGGGCCGGATGGAAAGTTAATCCGCACGCTCAAGGTGAAGGCGCAGCTAGGACTAAACCGCGTATGGTGGGATCTGCGAGGCGAGGATGGCAAAAAGCCGCATCTTCTTGTGCCTCCTCCCGATGCGCCCTGGGTAACGAATGGGCTGGAGGGATGGCGTACTCACACCGGCATCATGATTCCGCGTGAGGTGCTCGGCCCTCTTGTGGTGCCTGGGCATTACAGTGTGCACCTCGCTGCCGGCGGCAAGACAATGACGGAATCGCTGACCGTGCTCGCTGATCCGCATTCGCTTGGCACCCCAGCCACGTTGCAGGCCAGCACGGACTTCCACCAGCAACTCATCGGAGAGATAGACGAAGTTGCGGAGTTGATCGACCATCTGGAATGGGTGCGAAAGCAGGTTGCCACTCTCGATCTGCGCTACGACGACGATGCGTTAGAAAAGCCGGTCGTCGATGCGGCCAACACCCTCGCCGACCACGCTACCACACTAGAAGGCAAGCTGATCGATACCTACCTAACCGACGGCAATGAGGATCTCAATCGGCATCCGAGCCAGCTTTATCAAAAGCTGACGGCCCTCTACGATAAGAGCGATGCCGAACTGGGACCAACCGCCGGCGACGTCGATGTCAACCACTATTTTCAGCAGTGGATGGACGAGTCTAACTCGGCGATCCAGCAGTTTCAACAAAAAGATGTGCCGGAGTTCAATGATCTGGTGAAACGCAATCACCTCATGTTTGCGATCCAACCGTGATATCGCTTTGAGCGCCGACTTCGAGCCTGCGTTGGCAACTATGCGAGCTGGGCACAAACTCTCTCCTGCAATTCTGAAAGACCGTCGCGGCTGGGACCAAATGAGAGGTCGTCGCAGCGAAAGCCTCCCCAGCAGCAATGGCGGTGCACCCCATCGCAATCCTGACGAATGGGAGAACCTTCGCGCGGCTTAGCTGGCTGGTGACAACGGGAGGCACATCTCCACCACCAGGCCGCCACCGGCTCGGTTTTTGGCGACGATATGTCCGGAGTGAAGACGCGCGGCCCTATCAGCGATCGCTAAGCCAATGCCAAATCCGCTGGACGAGCTGCGGCGCACATCGACAGCGCGATAGAAGGGATTGAGAATCTGCTCCAGCTTCTCCTCGGCAACTCCCGGCCCGCTGTCGGAGACGCGAAGCACAGCGTCCAGCCGTCCGCCCCGCTCCTCGCGGTCAATCGTGATCTCCACGGTACCGCCCGTCGGCGAGTAACGGATGGCGTTGCGTACGATATTCTCGAGCGCCCGCCGCAACATTTCGGAATCCCCGGTGACGGTGGAATCGCTGTTGGTCCGGGTGATGATGCTGCAGTGCCGGCCCGCGGCTTCGTACTGCACATCGGGCATTACTTCCTGTACCAGGCTAGTCAGGTTAACCAGCACGGAATGGGGCAGATCGCGAATGCTATCGATATAGGAAAACGAAAGCAGATGGGCAATGAGGCTGTTCAGCCGCAACGATTCGTGTTCGATACGGGCCAAGTGCACGCGGACATCCGACGGCGGACTATCCCTGGCCAACTCCAGTGCGACGGCCAAGCGGGCGAGCGGAGAACGCAACTCGTGCGAAACGTCGCGGATGAGCAGTTTGTGCGCGGCCACCAGGGATTGAAGGCGATCGGCCATGGTATTGAAGTCGCGGGTGAGCTCATCGATGTCATCACGGATGCCTACGCGGGCAATCATCTGGGAATAGCGACCTAATTTCACTCGTGCCCCCAGGTCTCCGTCGGCGATTTGGCGCGCCGCTGCGCGCAGACGCCGGAATTGCCAGGCAACCAGGATGCCCAGAAAGAAGGTAACGGTTACCGATGTTTCCAGCGTGCGGATGCCGGGGAGAAGCCCAAAAAAATGCAGTGCGGATTTGTAGGGGCTTTTGACAAGCAGGACATATTGATTGCCATCTGGCGTGCGGACGGGTGCTGCCAGAACCTGATATAGCTCCAGACTGCGTGAAATCAATTTCTGTTCCGCAACCGCGTCTCTGATTAACTGCGAATCGCCATCCGCGGTCATATTGCCACAGAGAACATGACCGTCCGCCCGAGTCAAAGTGATGTCGTTTGTGGGAGCACCGGGGGCATGAAGGGTGGATACGCAAGTTCCCGCCTTGTAAGCGCTGATCAGACTATCTGCATTTCTCGCCAGTGATGTATTCAGCGCATCCGTCAACTCAGGAGTGTGGATCAGGCTGTGGGGCTCGAAGTCGGCAATCACGATTACCAAGCTTGCAGCCATCCAATACGCGAAGAAAATCTTGGAGAGAAGGCTGTACATATCTCAAAGCCCGCTACAGCTGGAGTGTGCACATATGCGTGGCTGGGCAAAGTGATTGGCGGGCGGTGGAGAAAAAAGGTACCCGGAGCTTCGAATCGTTTTGATGGGGTCGGTCAGTTCCTCGATCTCTGCCAGTTTGCGGCGGAGCCGGCTGATATGCATGTCCAGGCTGCGATCCAGAGGATTGAAGGGACGTTGGAAAACCCTGGTCACCAGGTCCTCGCGCCCCAGAACTCTTCCGGGAGATTCGAGAAAGATACAAAGCAGGGAGAACTCCACATCCGTAAGGCGCAGTCGGCTGCCTCGGTAATAAGCCTCACGGGCTCCGCGATTGACCACCAAGCCCGCTCGATCCGGGGTAGTGCGGCGCGGCACTCCGAGAACTGGCTTTAACCGGCGCAGGATTGCCTCTACCCTGGCCACTAGCTCGCGCGCATTGAACGGCTTAGGCAGATAATCATCCGCACCTTCATCAAAGCCCATGATCCTGTCGTCCTCACCACCCACGGTGCTGAGCATCAGGACAGCAATGGACGAGAACTTCCGGATGCGACGCAGCACCTCATAACCATCGATATCGGGAAGCATCACGTCCAGCAGCACCATATCGTAGGGCTTAGAGCGTATCTCTGCGATCCCCGTGGTCCCGTCGTGTGCCGCACTCAGGTGGATCTCGTATAGAAACAGATAATCGCGAAGCATATCGCAGAAATCTAAATCGTCATCGATGATCAGAAGCGACTTCAACGTAGTACCCTTTCCTGGAAAGTACCCCGCTCCGTGCTTGCCCCCAACTGGAGAGCACACCTATCAACAGGATTTGCGTGTTGCACAATCACCCGTGCGATGAACCCGTGCGATGAACCGGTGCGGGGAATCTGGTTCTAATACTTTAGGTTGCCGACCATGAGTACGAATTGATTAGCGACAACTATACCATCGGACTTGCGGCAGAAGGTAGATTTTTTATGGACCGGCCCTTTCACACGGCGCAGACTGACTCTTTCTCCCTTTTCCGAATAAAGACGGAATAAAGATTTCGCAACAGGGCCCGCTGCTGGTGCGTCGCCGGAAAAACACCGTTACAAATCGTTACAAAAAACGCGCTTTCCGTACACCGCAGGCATGCTATACCAATCGAAGCGTTGATATTTTTTGTTGGGCGTGTTGCCATGTTGCACCGCTCAATCTTCCCCTCGCGTCTTTTCTCGAAGACTGTTATTTGCTATACCCTTCCAGGTCGAAGGCGAAGAGCTACTCCTCCCATTTTTGACGCGGGAGGGTAAGTGTCTCTCCCGAGCATCATTGCGGGAGGTCGTCTGTTCGCGCTCTATCGAAACGTGTGTACTGGCTTGCGCCGTAAACGAGCGGTGCTGGCCGCATCGCCCCCGCATCGCGCGGCAGTGGTAGGCACTATCCATGCTTAGGACGTAAAGTTCAACGCACGCGCTTTGACTACCCACATTTTTTGATATGGAGAAACTAGACTAGCTATGAAGCTACCCAAACTACTAACATCGTTCGTTGGACTGTCCATCCCTGCTATCCTCTTGATTTCCTCGGCCATTGCGCAAAATACTAATGCCTCTCTCTCCGGCGTTGTCGTCGATGCGAGCCAGGCGCTTATTCCTGGCGCGACCATCGTGGTCACCAATGCTAACACCGGCGCTTCGCGCAAGGCCACGTCGGACTCGCGGGGTCACTATCTTGTTCTCGACCTGAACCCGGGAACTTACCGTATCGACGCGACCCATGATGGGTTCGACAAGAAGGTGATGAGTGGAATCGTGCTGCAGGTCGGCCAGGCGGCCGCCCTGGACATTCCCATGGCGGTTGGCGATACGGGCACAACTGTGACGGTCACCTCGAGTGAAGTGGCGGTGACGGAGACCCAGTCTGCATCGCAGGGGTCGGTCATCGACAATGTCAAGATCATCGGCCTCCCGCTCAATCAGCGGACCTTCTACTCGCTTCCTCTGCTCACGCCGGGTGTTGAGATGCCCGCGCAAAACTCCACGCTGGGCTTCCGCGGCGGCTTCAACGTGGCTGGCAACGAAGAAACATCCAATACCTTCACGGTGAATGGCGTGGATGACAACGACCAGGATGTGATGGCTCCGTCGTTTCGTCCCTCCGTTGAAGATATCGAGGAGTTCAACATCCTGACTGGCGTGTATTCGGCGGAGTACGGTCGTACCCAGGGTGGTCAGGTTGTTGTGGTCACCAAGTCCGGCGGCAATCAATTTCATGGCGACGCGTTTGAGTTTATCCGCAACCAGGCGACGGACGCGAAGAACTACTTCACGCTTCCCGGAGCCACGCCAGGCTTCCGGCGTAACCAGTTCGGCGGAACCCTGGGGGGCCCCATCGTGAAGGATCATACCTTCTTCTTCTTCAGCTATGAACAGATGGCCCTGGCCCAGCAAGTCTCGGCGACTTCCACTGTTCCGACGGTCAACGAGAGAAGCGGCAACTTCGCCGGAGTCGCCACCATTCATGATCCTTATACCGGTCGCCCATTCACGACGCCGAACCAAATTCCTGCCGGCGCCATGAGCACGTTTGGCCGGGATTTGATGTCCTTGTATCCGCTGCCGAACAATGGAACCGGCACCTCGAATAACTATCTCTTCAGCGAGACCCGCACGGAAAACAGCTACACCACCAGCGTGCGCATCGATGACAACCTGTCTGCCTCCGACACACTTGTCGGACAGTTCAACTACTTTGACGATCCTTCCTTCGAGCCTTCTAACTCCCTGTGCTCTGCCTCGACGCTGCCTGGGTTCGGTTGCACCACGAACCAGATTTCGACGCTCGCTGGCATCAACTGGGTCCACATCTTCAATTCCAATCTGTTGAATGAGTTCCGTGCCGGCTACGACCGCCTGGTCCAGCCGCGACTGCAACAGGACTCCACCAATACCTCGTTTCCTCTGCTGGCAGGGGTGTTCAACGATCCATCGATCAGCAACAACTTCGGCAGTCCGGCAACCACCGTTTCGGGCTTCACGAGCCTTGCGCCTTACGGAAACCTTCCCCAGAATCGCTGGGATAACCACTATAACCTGATCGACAATCTCACCTGGACGCACGGTGCGCACCAGATCAAAGGTGGCGTGAACCTGTTGGATGCCCGCTATTCCAATAGCTACGTTGTGAATGGCCGCGGCGCGCTTACCTTCAACTCGAGTTCCAGCGCGTCTGCCGGCGGACCCACCACCGGTAACTCGCTTGCTGACCTTCTGTACGGAATCCCTTACTCCACGTCGCGCGAAGCGACCGCACCGCGTTTGGAGATGCTGTACGGCTCATATGGGGCATTCCTCGAAGATACCTGGCGCGCATCCAAGTCTCTAACCTTTAACCTTGGTTTGCGATACGAGTACTTTACCCCGCTGGAAGACCGGAACAATCGAATCGCGAATTACGATCCAACTACCGAAACCATGCTGCAGGCGGGCGCGCCCGGCGTTGGCAAGCGGGTATTCCGGAGCGATACCCGGGATTTCGAGCCGCGCCTCGGGGCCTCCTGGCAACCGTTTCACAAGCCCACAACGGTGGTCCATGCGGCGGCCGGCATGTTCTACAACAGTCCGTCCGTTGGCAATGGCGCCGGTCTGGCGCTTTACTCCAACGCTCCCATGCGGGCCCCGCAGACCTTCTATACGAGCACGGCAACTCCTCTGCAACTTGATACCAATCCTTTTCAGGCTCCAGCGGGCTGCTCGCTTAACCAAGTTGGTGTGACGGCCAACTGTCCGCTGACGATCACGCCCACCGGCATCCAGCGGAACTTCAAAATCATGTATGCGACTGAGTATTCTCTGGACGTTCAGCGGCAGCTTGCAACAGGACTGGCTCTCACCGTCGGCTATCAGGGCAGCACAGGGGCAAGGCTCCCGAACGAGGCCAATCTCAATCAACCTTATGTTGTGAACGGCGTGAGCGCGAGCACTCGCCCGGTCCTGGGAGTACACGGCATCACTTATCCCTCGGTCTATTACTACAGCTACAACAACATCTCCTATTACATGAGCGAAGGAACCTCGCACTTTAACTCGTTGCAGGTGAAGCTGCAACAACAGTATCAGCACGGTTTGTCGTTGCTGTTTGCATACACCTGGTCCAAGTCGATCGATACCACGCCGGGCTATGCCAGCACCAGCCAATCGTCAGCGTTGCTGCCGCAGAACTCCTACAATCCGGGGGCGGAGAAGGGTCTGTCCGACTTCAACGTGGCTCAACGAATGGTCATCAGCCCGGTGTATGACCTGCCCTTCGGCAAAGGTCGCGCTTACCTGACGCATGGAATCAGATCCATGCTTGCCGGCGGATTCCAGTTCTCGGGCATCGGGACGATTGAGACGGGCAGACCGTTTACGGTGTACAACGCAAATTTGAACAACAGCGGTTCGTTCAATAACGAAGACCGGCCGAACCTGATAAGCACTCCGAACAACGGTCCCAAGACGGTTCAACAGTGGTTCAATACTGCCGCGTTTTCAACTGCAGTGCCCAAGGGAACGTTTGGCAACGCAGGACGCAATCTCGTCATCGGTCCGGGTTATGTCGACGTCGATATGGCTGTTCAGCGCAGCTTCCAGCTTGGAGAGAAAGTAACCATGCCGGTACGCTTCGAGTCGTTCGATGTGGCCAACAAACCGAATTTCTTTGCCCCGTCGGGCAGCTCACTCCAGGACGGGACATCCTCGTTCGGCACCATCAGCCAAGCGAACGATCCTCGCGAAATGCAGTTGAGCGTCAAGTTCATCTTCTAACCGAAACAGGCTGTTCCCTGGCGGTGCCAGGTGGCGGCCTGTTTCGCTGTTGTTCCTGCTCTTGCTGTTAGCGGTTGCAAAAAGCCCGCCGGTCGGGGGCTGGCAACCGTAAGGCCTCCGGTTCTGCCGGAGGATACTTGCGTGGACGCGTCCTACTCTCCAGCCAAGGAAAAGGGAAAGGTCAAGTGTCGATCATGTTGCGCAGAACAAAGTCTCTATTGGCATCCCTTGCGGTCTCCTCGTTGGCGCTGGTTGCGCCGGTACTTTCAGCGCAATCTGCGCCCCAGATCACCACTCCACAGGAAGCGCTCGGATTCAACCTGGGCGACGACTATCACATGGCCAGCTACACCCAGCTTGAGGCGTATTGGACCAAGCTGGCGAGTGAATCGAATCGCATGAAGCTGGTGGACATCGGTCCGACCGCTGAAGGCAGAAAGCAGTACATGGCGATCATTTCATCGCCGGAAAATATCAAGAACCTGAGCCATTACCAGGAGATCTCGCGTCGTTTGGCTCTTGCCAAGGGCCTCACCGACGAGCAAGCGCATGCGCTGGCGAAGGAGGGGAAAGCCATCGTATGGATCGATGGCGGCCTGCACGCCACCGAATCCGTGGGCTCGCAGCAGTTGATGGAGATAGTGTACCAGATGGTCAGCCGGACGGACCCCGATACCATGCGCTTCCTGAACGACGATATTCTGCTGGCAGTGCTGGCCAATCCAGACGGGCAGGAGAAGGTCGCCACATGGTACATGCGCGAAGAGGATCCGACCAAGCGCATGATGGACAATATGCCCATGTTATTCCAACATTACATCGGGCACGATAACAACCGCGATTTCTATATGTCGAACATGCCGGAAACCACGAACATGAACAATGTCATGTTCAATGAGTGGTTCCCGCAGATCGTTTACAACCATCACCAGCCCGGCCCGACCCAAAACGGCGCGGTCATTTTCATGCCCCCCTTCCGCGATCCCTTCAACTATCATTTCGATCCACTGATTCCGTTGAGCGTGGAGGAAGTGGGCACGGCGATGCACGAGGGCCTGGTTGCCGACAACAAGCCCGGAGCCGGGATGAGAGGCTTTACGAATTACTCGACGTGGTGGGATGGCGGGCTGCGCACCATCAGCTACTTCCACAATGAGGTCGGCATTCTTACGGAGATCATCGGCAACCCGACGCCGCAACAGATTCCGCTGGTTCCCAACATGCAATTGGCGCACGGCGATCTTCCTTTCCCCATTGCCCCACAGGTCTGGCATTATCGCGAATCCATAGACTACGAAATCGTCAACAATCGCAGCATTCTCGATTACGCTTCCCGGAATCGCGAAGTACTGCTGTACCGCGCCTATCTGATGGGGGAAAGAGCCATCCAGAAAGGCAGCGAGGATGCCTGGACCATCACCCCGAAGCGCATTACCGCACTGGAGGATGCAGCAGTCGCCGCCGACACGAGCCTTGAAGCCAAGGCCAATCGCATAGGACGGGATGGGGAGCCGGTGGGCGTTGGTGGAAGCGTCGTGCCTCTCGACCTCTATCAATCGGTGTTACATGATCCCGCTGCACGCGATCCGCGTGGGTATATCATCACAGCCGACCAGCCGGACTTCCCGACCGCAGTCAAGTTCGTCAACGCGCTGCTCAAGGTGGGTATCGAAGTGAATAAGGCGGACGCACCCTTCGAGGTGGCGGGCAAACAATACCCAGCGGGATCGTATGTTGTGAAGACCGACCAAGCGTTCCGGGCTTATGTGCTGGACATGTTCGAGCCGCAGGATCATCCCAATGACTTCAAGTATGCGGGAGGTCCCCCGATTCCTCCCTATGACATTGCCGGATGGACGCTGGCGATGCAAATGGGCGTCAAGTTCGACCGGGAGCTCGATGGATTTACCGGGCCCTTCAAGCAGGTCGCGGGTCAGCAGCCACCGCCGCCGGGGACGATCAGTGGTGCGGAGAATGCCGCAGGCTATCTGATCAGCCACCAGCTGAACAACTCTTTCATTGTGGTGAACAGGCTGCTCAAGGCCGGCTGCGATGTGTACTGGTTGAAGAAGCCGGTGGACGACGCTCCTGAGTGGGGTGCGGGAACCATCTGGGTTCCAGCATCTCCGGCGGTTCGTCCCATCCTGGAGACGGCGGCAAAGGACCTGGGCGTGGGAGCCAAGGGAATTGCCAGCACGCCGCTGGGCGAAGCGATCAAGCTGAAGCCCATTCGCATCGGCCTGGTGGATATCTACGGGGGACTTATGCCATCGGGATGGGATCGCTGGCTGTTCGAGCAGTATGAATTCCCTTATCAACTTGTCTATCCACAGGGTCTTGACGCTGGCGATCTGAAGAGCAAATTCGATGTCATCGTCTTCACCGACGGGTCGTATCACACACCGCGTCCCAACGCTCCACCTAATCCTTTCCATGTGACTCCACCGGCCGATCTGCCGGAAGAGTATCGCGGATGGACCGGAGAAATCACCGCGGAAAAGACCGTGCCTCAACTGAAGCAATTTCTCGAGACGGGCGGTTCGGTGGTGACGATCGGCAGCGGAACCGGGCTAGCTCCTCTGCTCGGAGTTCCGGTGCGGAACTACCTGGCGGAAGTAGGGCCGAATGGCAAGATGGCGCCTTTGCCGCCGGGTAAGTTCTATATCCCAGGCTCGCTGGTTTGTGCGCAGGTGGATAACAGCGATCCGCTGGCGTATGGAATGCCGAAGCAAGTGGATGTATTTTTTGACAACAGCCCTGTTTTCGAACTGTTGCCGGATGCGCAACAGAAGCACACCAGCTCCGTAGCATGGTTCTCCGGAGATCACACTCTTGATAGTGGTTGGGCGTGGGGACAGCAGTACCTCAATGGTGGCACCGCAGTGGTCGACTCCGAAGTTGGCAATGGCCGGGTGTTGGTGATGGGGCCTGAAGTTACCTTCCGGGGTCAACCCCACGCTACTTTCAAGATGCTGTTCAACGGTGTTTACTATGGTAGCGGCAAAACGACCGCTCTTAAATAGAGAAGGATAAATCCAATAAATATGACTTCTTCGACTGCACTAAGAATTATCCTGTTCCTCCTGGCGGGGGTGCCGATCTCCATCGGCCTCCCCGCGTTTGCTCAATCGGCTCCGGCTGTCGGCGGCGCCGCGGGCTCTTCCAGCAATGCAGCACAAGCTTCCCCCTCCCCCTTTGGCACGCCGGACTTCGGCGAACAGATGGTGCTAAAGAGCATTGATGACCTCATGTGGTATCAGAAGGTCGGCGATATCGCTGAAATCGATAAGGTGGAATATGAAAGTCTTCCGCCGGACCATCCGGCGCATCCCAAGTGGCCTGGTGCAACGAATCCGCTGATGATTCACGGGTATACCTTCATTCCGAAGAATCTCGATCGTTCCCGCAAGCAGCCCCTTATCGTCTACGTCCACCAGGGAATCCATCAGAGCCTGGATACAAACCTCGATGCGCATCCTATCCGCGAGCTGCTGGAGCAGGGTTACACCATCTTTGCGTCAGATTATCGCGGAAGTACAGGGTACGGACGCGCCTATTATGAAGAAATAGATTACGGCGGCCGCGAAATAGATGACGTATATCTTGGCCGGCAGTGGATGCTGCAACGTTATAGCTATCTGGATCCCAAGCGAGTGGGGATCGTGGGCTGGAGCCACGGCGGCTTGATTACCCTGATGAACATTTTCCAGCACCCTGACACGTATGCCGTTGCCTACGCAGGTGTGCCGGTCAGCGACCTGATCGCGCGCATGGGGTATGAACCCCCGGCGTATCGAGAACTATATTCCGCTCCCTACCATATTGGAGAAACGCCGCACGACGACATTAAGGAATATGAAAGGCGGTCGCCGGTGACTTATGCTGATAAGCTGGCAACGCCGCTGCTGATCCACACCAACACCAATGACGAGGATGTGAATTATATCGAGGTGCAGCACCTGATCCAGGCGTTGAAGGCAGATGGCAAGCAGTTTGAATACAAGGTATACCAAAATGCGCCGGGCGGTCACTATTTTAACCGCACCGAAACTCCTTTGGCGATTGAATCGCGCCAGGAAATCTATCGTTTCCTCGCTAAGTATCTGCACCCCGATCATCCGGTGCAGTAAGCGCCAGCCGGATGGCACATTCAAGTTCCTGTTCCATGGCTGGTATTTGGGAAATGTAACCGACACCCCGGTGCCACTAACCCGGGCTCAACTGAATGCGGAGACGGTATCCAAGCGCGGGGCGCTGCCGGTTTGCGACGCCTCGTATGAATTGCCTGTGCACTGGAAATTGATGGAAAGGAATGGATGTGACTATGCGGAAGTTATTGGTTTGGAACACCTTTCTGCTGACAGCGTTCGTCATGCTAGCGCAAGCGGGCTTCGTGCATGCGCAGTCTGACACATATGACAAGAGTCTGTACGAGGGCATGAAATGGCGGCTGATCGGCCCATTTCGCGGCGGCCGCGTGGAGTCGGTTGCCGGAATTGCCAACGATCCGCTGACCTACTACATGGCGAGCGTGGGCGGCGGCGTGTGGAAGACCACCGATGCAGGCGTGAGCTGGGAACCGCTTTGGAACCACGAGCCGGTGGCCGCGACCGGTGCGGTTGCCGTGTCTTACTCGGATCCGAACATCGTGTACGTGGGTACCGGCGAGGCAACGCCGCGCGGCGACTCCACGTACGGCAATGGCGTGTACAAGTCGACCGACGCCGGCAAGACCTGGGTGCATATGGGCCTGGACGATACCCGGCGCATCGGAAAGATCATTGTCGATCCGAAGGACCCCAATCGGGTGTTTGTCGCGGCTCTCGGCCATGTCTACGGACCCAACGAGGAGCGCGGCGTGTTCCGCTCGCTCGACGGCGGCAAAACCTGGACCAAGATTCTGTATAAGAACGACACCACTGGCGCTGCCGATCTAATCTTTAACGGGAACGACACGCAGACGCTGTACGCTTCGATGTGGACGTTCCAGCGCACTCCATGGCACAGTGCCAGTGGCGGCACGGACGACGATGGACTGTACAAGTCCACCGACGGCGGCGATACGTGGACAAAGGTGGGCGGCCAGGGATGGCCGACGGGCCCCCTGGGCAAGATCGGCGTGGCTGTTTCGCCAAGCAATCCCAATCGCGTGTACGCCCTAGTGGAAGCCATGGGAGACAAGAAGGGCCTTTATCGTTCCGACGATGCCGGTCAAACCTGGAAGCTCATCAACAATGAGCACTACTTTATCCAGCGGCCATGGTACTTCACCCACGTGTGGGCCGATCCCAAGAATGAGGACACGGTGTACGTGGAAGATCTGGGTGTGTACCGCTCCACCGACGGAGGCAAGAACCTGATCTGGCTCAAGACCGTGCCCCATGGCGATAACCATGGGCTTTGGATCGATCCGAACAACTCCAATCGCATGATCGTCGGTAATGATGGTGGCGCAACCATCTCCAACAACTACGGCAAGACCTGGAGTTCGGTTTACAACCAGCCCACCGCGCAGTTCTACCACATCTCTGCGGACAACCAGTTCGACTATCATATCTACGGGGCTCAGCAGGACAACTCGACGGTGGAGATCGCGACGCGGACACGCCACCACGACATCTCGTCGGCCGATTATTCCGCTGTGGGCGGCGGCGAAAGCGCCTCCATCTTTGCCAGCCCCAGCGATTCCGATCTGGTCTTTGCGACCGACAAAGAGACGGCGTTTATCAAGCTGTATGACAAGAAGACTGAGCAGGACCAGGATATTTCGGAATGGCCTGCTTCGACCGACGGCTGGGGAGCGGAGCACGACAAGTACCGCCTGAACTGGGAAGAGCCGGTGGCCATTTCTCCGTTCGACCCGCACACCATCTACCACGGGGCCAATGTGTTGTTTGAGTCCACGGACAACGGACAGACTTGGAAGATTATCAGCCCCGATCTCACACGGAACGACAAGAGCAAACAACAGAGGTCCGGCGGTGAAATCACCGGCGATAACGCCACCATCGAGAAATACGACCTGATCTACGCGGTGGTGGAGTCGCCGCTGCAGAAGGGCCTGATCTGGATCGGCACTGATGACGGCTTGGTGTGGAACACGCGCGACGGCGGCGCGCATTGGGAGAACGTCACTCCTCCGGATTTGCCGGCGTGGAGCAAGGTGAGCATGATTGAACCCTCACCGTATGACGCCGGGGGTGTATACGTTGCCGTGAATCGCTACAAGAGCGACGACCTGATGCCCTACGCCTGGAAGACCGATGACTACGGCAAGACATGGATGTCGATCACGGATGGTATTCCCACCGGCGCGTTCCTTCGCGTGGTTGCGGAAGATCCGGTCCGCCGCGGGCTGCTCTTCGCAGGCACCGAAACCGGAATGTATGTCTCCTTCAATGACGGCGGACACTGGCAGCCGTTGCAGATGAACCTGCCGGTTGCTTCGGTGCGCGACCTCATCATCCACGGCGATGACCTGGTTGTGGCCACGCATGGCCGCGCCTTCTGGATTCTCGATGACATCACCCCACTGCGTCAGATGAAGCCGGAAGTAGCCGTGTCCGACGCGTTTCTCTATAAGCCGGCCGTCACCTATCGCGTTCGCCGCGATGGCGGGCTGGCGAACACCGACGGCGGCCCGGTGGCGCAGAACGCACCGGACGGCGCGGTGATCGACTACTATCTGAAGGCAAAGCCGGATTCCGAAATCACCATTGACATTCTCGACAACCAGGGCAAGCCAATTCGCCATTTCAGCAACCAGCAGGCACCCGCTCCGGAGGCCCAGGGAGGCGGTCCCGATCGGGAAGTCGACCAGGGTCCCCTGCCGGACAAGGCGGGCATCAACCGCTACGTGTGGGACCTCCGCTATGCGCCGCCGGCGCTTCTGGTCACCGGCCCGCACCCCGCGTATGGTGGCGGGGCCATTGGCCCGTTCATCCTGCCGGGGATGTACCAGATTCGCATGACGGTGAATGGCAAGACCATGACCGAGCCGCTGGAAGTGAAGATGGATCCGCTGGTGAAGATCAGCGATGACGATCTCGCTAAGCAGTTGGATCTGGGCTTGAAGGTTCGCGACGAACTGAATCAGGATATTGAGGCAGTGAACACGATCGAGGCTCTGCGCGAGCGGCTCGCCGCACTCCAGACCCAGGCCAAAGCTGTATCCGCGGTGGCGACCAAGGCCGCCACCGTGAGCAGCGATCTGGGAGAGATCGAGAACGCACTGTACGAGCCCGAAATCCTGGCTCCCGAAGATGCTCACAACTATCCGGTGAAGCTCAGGGTGCAATTCATCACGCTGCAGCATTTTGTCGACAGCGCCGATGACGCGCCCCGGCCGCAGGCCTATGAGCGGCTTCAGAACCTGACTCAGCAACTCGATGTTCAATTGGTCAAGCTGAAAGCAATTCAGGAGCACGACCTTCCGGAACTCGACAAAACAGCGTTAGCTGCCGGATTGGGGCATGTGAACCTGACCGCGGCAGTGGCTCATGACGGTGTGTCTACGGGGGTGGGAGTTAATTAGTTCCCAGTTGTGCTCTAAGCAATTGACGTGCACCGGTCCTGATCACCGCAAGGTCAGGACCGGATCGACCCCGGCGACCATGGAGTCGATGCTGCGGCCCCCGTTTCACAGCCTGCTGCTGCCCTCCGCAGTAGCAGGCTTCTTACTTGTTGAATGCATACACTCTCGTTTCCTCAGACCAATGACAACGTTCTGCTGCGGGCGGAGAAATAAGAGCCGATCCAAACGCGCCTCGAAGCGATCCATGAGTCCGCGCGCGATGCAGCTTTCCGCATAAGTGAGCTTTCCATCATGCCGTCTTCTTCCCGCGCTCCAAAAATCTTGCTGACAATCGTATTCGCGCCGATCGTGCTTCTTTATATTCTCTGTGCGATTCCCGCCGGCGCGCAGGCTGCCACCGGCTCCATCAGCGGCAGGGTGATGGATGCCACGGGCGCAGCCATTTTTGGCGCCACGGTGACTGTCCGGAACACCGACCTCTCCACCGTGCGCACCGTGCTAAGCGATCGAGCGGGCAGTTTCCGGATCGCCGGCCTGGTTCCGGGCGCCTACATCGTCGATGCCAAGGCCAATGAGCTTGTGGTGCGCAGGCCAGCGCGCGCGATTATCGAGGTGGGAGGGAGAATCGAGGTCGCCCTCCAACTGGAGATACCGCGGGCCCGCGCGAGTGCAACTGTATATGGGCGCGGCGCCATGGTCGAGGGCAACACGGTGGCTCCGGAGTCGAACACTGCAGAGGCCGCGGTGACAACTTTCTTTCCTGGTCTGACCGTCACCTACCTGCCCAATCGCGACCGGGACTTCACGCAGTTCACCGGCCAAACTGCAGCCGCGGACGAGGACGCTGACGGGGGTATCGTGATGGCGGGCCAGCGGGCCAACGCCGTCGCCACGCAAGTGGATGGCGTCACCTTCAACGATGCGCTTTTTGGCGGCCGCCGCGGCGCGGAGGATGGCGGTGTCTATCTGCCCATCGGCGTGGTGCGCGAGTTTCAACTGGTGACGAGCGGGGTGGATTCGGCGGTGGGCCTCACCAATGCGGGGCTCATCAACGTGGCTACAAAAGGCGGCGCGAACCGCATGCGTGGTGACGCCTTTTATACAGCCCGGCCCGCATCGTTTACCTCGGCTGACGCCTTTGGCCAGCCGCTGGACGCATTGCTCAACTCCTTCGGGCTAGCCGAGAGCGGAGCCGTCCGCAAGAATATGCTGTTCTACTCGGCAGGCTTTGAGCAGGACTTCGTCCACGCGCCCTATTACTCCACCTACGCTCCGCAGGCTCCCAGCGGGCCGACAATTCCCGCGCCGCTCGGGGCGCAGCAGGGGGAAATCGTGGAGAGGCAATCGCCCACCTCTGGCTTTGGCCGCCTGGACTGGGTGGCGAGCCAGCACACCACGCTCACTGCCGCAGTTATCCTTGACCGCATCCGTTCGACGAATGCCGGAGACGGGCTGACCCGCACGCTGGCGGTGCCCGCGCACGCGTCGAACTTCGGAGGCCAGAGCATCACCGCGCGCCTGGGGATCTCGACCGTTCTTGGCGCGCAGGCCTTTAACCAGGCAAACCTGGCTTATTCCAACGATCATCGAATGCGCACCCCGCTCTCTAGCGCGCCCGAGTCCTTCATCAACGGGTTCGGCGTACTTGGCGGCGATAGCATGGGGCCGCACCGATCCACCTCGCAGCAATGGCAACTGGTCGATAATGTCATGTTTACCAGCGGCCGCAATGAGTTCAGCTTCGGAGGGCGCTTCGCCGCATCGCCGGCCTATGAGCAGTGCGAAGTCAATTTAAATGCGCGTTTCGACTACAACTCTCTTGCCGACTACCTCAATGAGAACCCGCGCCGCTTCCAACAGACCATCACGATCAACGGAATACCGCGCTATCAAGGTACGGTGGACGATCTCGGCCTCTATGCCAATGCACGCATCGCGCTGCGCCCCACTCTCTTTCTCACCGCCGGACTTCGCTGGGAAGGCCAGTGGAATCCGCAGCCCCCCGCAGCGGCCGCAGGCGTTGCACTGGCCGCGGCCCTGCCCGTTGCGGTCAGCGCCGTTACCGCGCATATTCCCAACGACCTGAAGCAGTGGCAACCGCGGCTGGGGCTCGCCTGGAGTCCCAACGGCAAGACCACGCTGCGCTTGTCCACCGGTCTTTACAATGCGCCCACGCCGGCGACGTTTTTCCATCGCGTATTTACCGATGGCGGGAACGAAACCTATACGCTCGACAGCTACTTCGACCCGTCGTTGATTGCGCTGAGCGGCGGCAACAGCGACTCGCCCCACGCCATCGGTCCACTGCTGCCGGCGCTCAACATGTACTATGCGCAGCTGATCGGCATCAGCCCGGCGTTTCGTAATCCCGCGTCGTTCCAGGCAGCCGGCAGTATCGAACACGAGATGAGCGAGAGGCTCGATTTCACGCTGGGATACCTGCACAACAGCACCTGGGGACTGGCGCGCCAACTCGACGAAAATCTCAACCCGCCCGTGGGGAGCCTCAATGGCAACCCGGTGTTTCCATCGACTCGGCCCATCCCGGGTGCCGGACGCATGCTGATTGAGCAATCAACCGCGCACTCCAGTTACGATGGCGGCTATATCAGTGTGAAGGCGCCTATCACCGCACGCTCCACCCTGATGGCCAACTATACTCTGTCGCGCACCGAGGACGACGATGACAGCACCTCGCCCTATAGCCCGGTGACTGCGGTCAATCCATTCTCTCTAGGCCAGGAGCGGGCATATTCGCTGCTCGATGCACGCAACACGCTCAACCTGAATGCCATCTTCGATCTGCCGGTGGGGTTGAAGGCCAATCCCCTTTTTGTCGCGCGCTCCGGCGTGCCCTATACGCCCATCATCGGCTTCGATACACAAAACGACGCCAACGACCTGAATGCTCGCGCTCTGGTCAATGGCGTTGTGGCGGCACGCAATTTCATGCGGCAGCCGGCCTCGTCATCGCTCGACATGCGCTTTGTGAAAGACTTCACGCTCAGGGGCGAGGGACATCACCTCGATCTCTTCATGGACGTCTTCAACCTCGCCGGAGCGCGCAACCTGCGCTTCGATCCGCTGGGAGTGAGCTATTGCGGAGATCCTGCCAGCCACGTTGACTCCGCGCTTACTCCGCTTTTTGCTCCCGGAGTGACGCGGCTGGGAGGGCCGCGAGCCATTCAATTTACGGCGCGCTTAGTGGGCTTTTAGGGACCGCGTCCCGGGAAGAGAGGGCGATGGCGCGGAGATGCCTCCGAGAATACGAGGTGCCCGATATATAGGCTTGTCACAAAGCGATCCTTGCCTTAAAGTACTCACACGGCAACAAAAAAATCACGCGCTTCATTGAACTCGGCGGCGAGCAACAGGGGAGACGCATTCGTGGAGAATCAATCGCAAACGTACCGGGAAACTACTGACATCGATCTCCTGCACGATATCGGAAGCCGCATGGCTGCGGCAGATTCGTTTCATGAAGTTCTTTCCCGCATCATCGACGTGGTGACACTCGCGGTTCGTTGCGATTCGTGCTTCATCTATGTCCTGGAAAAGAACAAGCTGGTGCTGCGCGGCTCGAAGAATCCTCACGCGGATGTGGTTGGTCACCTTGAGATGGCAATTGGTCAAGGCGTGACCGGTTGGGTTGCCGAACATCGCCAGGCCGTTGCGCTACCTGCAAAAGCATGGGAAGATCCGCGATTTACGCGATTTGCCGACCTGCCCGAGGACCGCTTTGAGGCGTTTCTTGCTGTGCCCATCCTATGCCGCGGAAAGTTCGTAGGGGTCATCAATTTACAGCATCGGGAACCGCACCATCACTCGCGGAGTGAAATTCGGCTCATCAGCCTGATCGGCTACCTGGTCGGCGCCGAGATTGAGTTGGCGCGCATGGAAGACGAGAAGTTGCAACTCGCGGATCAGTTGGAGACGCGCAAACTGATGGAACGCGCCAAGGGGATCCTGCAGCGGGAACTGAAAATCGACGAGGAGTCGGCGTACCTGATGCTGCAGAAGCAAAGCCGGCAAAAGCGCAGGCCATTGCGCGAGATTGCTGAAGCGATCATCCTGACCAAGGACCTGAAACGCAACAAAAACGCAATCATGCGCTGAACGAGAGACGCTGACAGGAAAACTTGGATGTGGTCGAGGGAAAGGCTACGGCCACGCCGGTGGAAAGCGCTTATACCGTCTCCGTGGAGAAGCGCGGCTTTGCCCGCGCGGTGCAGTCGCATGTGGAGTTCGTGGCAGGCAGTTGTGCCGAGCTTCACCTCACCCTGCGCGTCGCAGGCCAAACGGCCGTCGTCACCGTGGAAGGTCTGGCCGGTGATGTGCGCATCGATCAGCCGCAACTTGGCATCCTTCTGGGCCAGCAGCAGATGCAGCAAACGCCGCTGCCCAACCGGCGCATCACCTATCTGCCGCTGCTGGAAGCGGCCAACCGTCCGGCCATCAGCCAGGGCGACATCTTCATGAACGAGGACCTGTTCAACACCAACGGCGCCGGACGCCGCCAGACCTGGTTTGAGGTCGACGGCGCCAATGGCGACGATATGTGGGGCCGGCAGACCATCTTCAGCAACATTCCCTTGATGGCAGTCGGCGAAATGACGGTGCTGACCAACGCCTTCTCCGCAGCGTACGGCGCCGGAACCGGCAGCGAAGTGCGGCTGCACTCTCCGGCCCTCTCGGCCTGACCAGCAAGACCCACTTCTTCCTGGCCGGCAAATGGAATCGCGAAGCCAAGGCCTCTCTCGGATCGTCTTGCGGCCGTTGCATAGGAACAGAGACACAGCGCCTTATCCCGAATACCCGAAAGAGTGTCCGGGTGAAGTAATAACGATCCAGAACACAACCAAGGGAAAAAGAAGGATCGTGCGGAGAAGCTTCAGGAGTCCCCAGCGCTCTTCCGTCGACAGCCCGCGAAGGTAACGGATCAGAGCGAATACGACCAGCGCTAACAGTGCCACCAGTATTACGTTTGCCACAGCCGGGTGAACAGGCGCATTGAGAAGGAGGTTGATTGCATGCATCTTCATAGGTCCTTTCCAAGCGATCATTCGGATCGCCCCAGACGAATGTTTAAGGGGCCCAGTGTCCGGTTCTAGCGCCCGCCGCCCTGTGCAGGCGTATAGGGCGGCGCTGTTACATCGCGACCGAACGGCGGCGCTGGGCGCCTGTAATGAGAAATCACGCGCCCGGGCGGGCCTACATGATGTACTCGTTTTCGAAGATCAGTTCCATTTCTCCGGCGGGCTCCGAAGGCCTCTTGCAGGATGCGCGACAGTCGAACCTGACGCGCCTTGATCCATTTCGCGTAGTACTTGCGCACTACCTCTTCGGTATCTCCGATCAGTTCCGCTACGTCGGGTACTGGCACGCCCTTTTCCAGGAGAATGCGGGCGAATGTGTGCCGAAAACGGTGCGGTGTAGGTTTCTCTTCCACGTGCCAGTCGATTGACGCCTGAATTTGCCGGCGATGGTACCGGAGGCATGAATCTGGCACGCACAGCGCTTCCAGCCTCTGCGGCCCTCCTCGAATTGTGCGCTTTTGGAGTCCTCCGGACGCCCTGCTTCACAGTCCGGGCGGTGGCGGCGATAGAGCTGCAGCCCCATGATTTTCCCCTTTGAAAACGGGGGTAATCATAGCACCATTGCACGCTGGGGAGGTGGTTTTCTTGTAAGTTATTGATTTTATTGTGGGGCGGCTAGTGGGGATCGAACCGCTTCCACGTATTGATAATGCGTAAGTTGCTGATTTGTAATACGAGACAATCGGAAAAATCGGCACAAAGGCGGATCGTTAACACAAATTAGCACAAATCGCCTTATAACCGGACTAGCGTTTCTTCTGCGCCTCTCGTTCGATATGTCTCAGCACTGACCCGCATAGTTCTCGCGTTTCCGCTTGGGTTAAATCGGAGGGATTTTCTAGCCCTTTACCAGCCAGATGTTTGATTCTCGCGCTGGTTAGCGGGGCAAGTTCGGGCGGTTTCGGCGCTCTGAGTGACATGACCCGAATTGTACGCCGTTTGGAATGCGCTCGTAGCAAACAAAGCACTGGCAAACAACAGAAGTTAGCAAGGGGGAGGTCGTCAAATTGTCCCCCGGACTGGTGGTACTTGGCGAATGAATATAAAGACAATCTCTTATCAGACAGATGCACAAGGATTGCGCTATTTGAGTTTTGAACGTGGAGAACTACAAAGGTTTTTGAATTCTGGAGAACAGCGGGGCATCGTCCTCAATGATGAGGGAGAGATTTGCGGTTTTCTCCACCCCCGTATTATCCGTGAGGTTCTGGGCGTGCCAGAGGCTTCGGGCACATTTCTAAGATGCTCTGCTGGAGATCGAGAGGCCCGGCTTTCCATCCCATAGCATGAGTGTAGAAATCCATTCCGTTTACTTGCTCGGCTAATCCCGGTTTCCCGCAGTGCGGACAGACCTTGATTTCTCCCTCTTTGAGAACGTGACCTACGGGCAGGAAATGGTAATCATAGAACGGCATAGTTTTTCTTCCCCAAGACGGCACTAGAATACACCCACGCCCGATGAAATCAAGGTAGACCGCAGAGTCTCGCGGCGCACCTAGAAAGTTGAACCATGCCCATGTGCAAACCTGAATACGAACTATCAACCGGAAATCTGACAAATGCTTCATCCGAACTAGGACAGCAAGCAGAAAACTTGACACATGCCCCGCGATCCGGCCAACGTGTGTCAACCAACTACCAGCGGAGCCGCTTGAACGTGTTCATTGCCCCGACACATCGACAACAGATTGATGCTCTGAGTGGCGAATGGAATTGTCCCCTTGTGGAAGCCGTGCGCCGTCTGTTGTCTCTCGGCCTCTCCCAAATCATGCAGGCCGATCTGTCCGAATAATGGACAAATTCTGAAAGATTGCACCGCGAGCGTATTGAATCTCCGCCCGCCGGTGCAGCGGGGCCTCTGCGCCCTGAGCAAGCGTATGCCCCGCACGCTACGGAGATTCATCCCTCAACCCCAACCTAGCTCTTGCTCACAAGAGATTCGGAGATTCTATGGCTTTTTTAGTGAAGCGCGCTGACCCTAAGACGGCGCTATTGAACAGTGTTCCGGCAGGTGAATACGTTGCCAAGCTGGTAGGTGTCGGAGAACCGACATACTACGGCGGCACCAGTCACAAACTGAAACTTCCCCTTCGATTCCAGATAGACGGGTACACCGGAGGAGTTGTCCTCCGACGTATTCCCCTAGAGGACCGAAATGGCGAAGCCTATGCAGAATTCGGACCCAACACTGAAATGGTGAGGTTTTTGGACGTTGCTGGGGTCCAGCAGCCTGATGAAGCAATCGGGATGCGCTTCGTGGTGAAGGTAGCGAGGCGCGGGGAATTCTGCGATGTGGTAGATGTTATTCGCACCTGTTCTCAACAAATGCACCCCACCGATGTACCCCGCATACCTACCCCACCCGTAACTGGTAATCCGTTAATCGTAACTCGTGAGTGGGAACCGGAACCTACCCCACAAACATACCCCACACACACTTTTACAGACACAGACAAAAGCGCGGACAAAAGTCGTAAATGTCAAGTCCAGTCCGAATAATGGACAAAAGCCCGAAGCCGCGCTGAGTTTAACGGCCCGGTTGACCCACGCATCCCGCAACCTTCCTCAAGGACCGATAACCTTTCGCGATTCTGCCCGCAAACGTCTCGAAGGTTTACTCCCAACGTACACGCCCGAAGAGATCGAATTCGTGTTCGTGCAGTGGATAGGCGATGAGGACTTCAGCAACCCAAAGGTGCATCGATACGCCGATGTGAATTTTGCCGAGCGTGCGGCGGATTTGCTGTCGTCTGCCCGTGTTGCTAAGCAGGAGCGCGAAGCCTATCAAGCAAGGCGTGATGCCCATGCCCGCCGTTTTCAGGCGGAAGCTGAAGAGGAACGGAGAGCAGCCGAGACAAAAAGGCGCGAAGAAGAAAACTTCGATCCTCTGGCCGATGTGCTTTGCGCTTCAGCTTGACGGGATTACTTGGCAGAGCGGCTTTTTCGGTGATTCTGAAAAAGGAATGCGATTTTTCAGTTCCTCACTGCGGCCCTACTGAGTCCAATCCACTCTCGAATCAGTTGGCAGCCAACATCTGTCCGTTTTTGCAAACTGCCCCGAAAAATCACCCTTCAACTAAGGAGAAATTATGGCGAGTACGCCAAGCCTGCGCCGTGCGTTAAAACGGCTGGTCGAAAATCCCAGGGCATCTTGTAAAGTGCGGCTCACTGCCCTTGCTCATCTTCAGCGATTGGGTGCGCCGGTCGCGATGCTCGAACGGCTCATGCGCGATCCGGCCTTGCCTGCCCGTCTGCTTTCGGAGGTCTTAATTGCCTACGATGCGAAAACGACGGTGCGGGAGTGGAAGTACAAGCAGAAAGCCGCTGTCTCGAATGTGCTAGGAACTTTGCCCGACTAATGGACTATGCGCAATAGTGCCGCTGGTCGAACGCTACGAGTCATCTGGCGTACTGCTTTTGTGGCATTGCGGAATAACCCGATTTGAAGATAGACTCTCGCCAAACCTCGGGGGGCAGGATGAAAAGTCTCGTGTTTCTGGGCGGCTTTGTTTTATGCGCAGTACCTTTGGCGAGCCAACAAGCGAATCAGACGATCTTGTGCGATGAGAACGCTGGTTGCGCACATCAGTTTGTCAACGGACACAAAATCAAGATATTGACGGCTGATGGAACCACTGTTTCTGTGTCAATGATGGACACAGGGAAAAACTTCAGAGCTGACGTGGCTGTTCAGAACTCTTCGACAGCAAGTTTCGATGTGGTCCCAACAATGTTCAGCGTTGAGGAAACCGCCCCCAAAGAGAAGACACTACTCTACGTTGACGTGGGAAAGATCATTCACTCTGCCCAAACACGTATGGTTTGGGCGAATGCCTTTGCGGCAGCAGGCGCTGGCATGCAACGTCAGCAGACGACTACCAACACAACAAGCGATGGAACAGTGAATGTGAACAGCTCGGACGGAACTTATGCCACGGGAACGTATAGCGGCACAAGCGCGTCCACTACCTCCGCGCCCGACTACGCGGCCCAGGCACGAACGGCTGAATTAATTCGGGAACGTAGCGCTACGCTAGCAATTCAGAGCAGCGAACTGTCCAATGCCGCGCTTAGGACCAATACAGTCTTCGTTGGGCAGACTGTCAGCGGCTGTGTTTTCTTCGAGCGCAAAGGGAAGGCACAAAACCTCGTTCTGTCCGTGCCCATTGGCGGGAGGATCTTCCAGTTTCCGTTCATTTTCCAGCGATAGATTTGTCAGTAAAATACTCGGCTAAATAGGCTGCGAGAGGGCATCGATTTCTGGGTAGCGAAGCTTCTTGCCGTCATAGCTTTCGTCAATGTAGCCGTTTAGGATCATGAGTCACCCATTTTCGGAAACAGAGATTGACCGGGCGAGTCAAACGGCTCTTGTGCAACTCATGCCCGGTTTCCTCCTCCGGCAAAGCGTAATTTCGGCTGGAGGACACTCAGCACGGTGTTCGTACTGATGCCCAATGCAGCGGCAATTTGGCGGATGCTCTTTCCCTGTTCGCGCAACGCCACCAGCTTTTGGACGATCTTCGGATTGTCCGCTGTCTTTGGTCTGCCCCCAATCCGCCCTTGCGCCCGTGCGCGTTCCAAACCCGCGAGTGTGCGTTCACTCAGTCTGACCCTCTCCTGTTTTGCCACTGCCGCGAGGATGCCAATGACAGCCTCTTTGAAAATGCCCGTCGAATCCAGATATTGCTCCGTGAAACTGCGATAGTTCACGCCGTAGCTTGTTAGTCGCTGGAGATGATTCAGGGTTTCAACGACTCCTTCACGGCTCAACCTGTCCAGGCTCCAGAACAAGAGCACATCGAATTCACGGCGCGATGCTGCCGCGAACATCTTCTGGAACTGCTCACGGTCACTGCGTTTGCCGCTGGCCCTGTCCACGTATTCAGCGGTGATCTGCCAGCCCTGAGTGTCCGCGAAGTGCCTCAATTGCCGTAGCTGGGTTTCCGTGTCTTGTTTCCCATCCTTTTTGCTGACCCTGGCGTAGAGTGCTGTCCGCATGATTCCCTCCATTGCGGAGACTGTATCATAAAACGGTCGTTAAGTGCAACAGTCATTTTGATCCCTGCAACCCACGCCAATAGCAATTTGTCGATATAGGGTTTTTTGAGACAGCGGCGAATGCCAACCGCAATTCCAATTTTGGACAGGAAAATTGGCTACAGCGGTTCCGTAGCTCCCGGATGAGGGAAAGCATCACCCAGGTCGCAGGAATCGCTGTAGAGGCGGCTGCGGAATGCAAGAACGGGCGTTCTAGGAACGAGCGGCCAATTCCCTTTAGCGGTGATCCGCTCTCGCGTCTGACTCAGGGGCTCGACGGCTAGAGGCATGTCCGAATAATGGACGAGGGCGAGCCGAGCTTGTTGAGTTGGTGGAGTTCTTGAATAGAGGGCTGGATGGATCGGACAGGGGACCCTAGAACGTGTCAGACCCCGCCCCCGGCCTAACCCCCTTGCGGTGCGGAGGGAAGTAGCCCCTTCGCCTAGTAATCCCGTGACCCTTTTTCCAAGGGGACCCTAAGAGGCCTACAGGTGCTCCACGAGACTCTCCCCTATCGTTTGCGGGCTATTGAGCCGATAACTCCGCTGATTATCGCGGCAAATGCCAGCCAAGCGAAGAAGAATCCTGCGGTGCCCATGTTCGTGGCGACTGTTACAGCAAAAGCCGCTATCAACCCCAAAGGAATCCCGAGAAACCAAAATACACGAAACTCGTGTTTTTCTTGGCGCTCTACTTCGGGACGGGGATCGACCTGTTGAAAGGTTGCCAAATCGAATTTCTGACGATCCGTTAGCTCTGATTTATTCATTGTTAGTCACAAGCCACGACCACGTAATGATGTTCTTTGCCGTTCGCCCCGTAATAATCGTGGCTGAATTTGCAGGATTTATGCAGGCCGTTGTAGTAGCACTGTTCGCGCGTCATATCCTGACCGTCTATGGAACACTTGACAGTGAATGGACAATCGGCTCTAGCGGTCGCCACGGTAAGAAAAACAATCAGAGCTAACTTTTTCATTTTCTCTCCATAATTCCCTGTATGCATGGATTTTCATTTTGAGTATATCGCGATGCTGGAGGGATGGCAACTGACATTTGTGTTCGGCTGGGACGCAGGATCAGGGAACTGAGGAAAGCCCGTGGCTGGAGACAAATAGACCTAGCAGCCCATGCTGAAATTAGTAAGAATCATATTAGCGAACTGGAGCGGGGATCGAGGGAGATTGGGTTGCGGAATTTAGCTGCGATTGCAATCGCGCTCGATACAACACCTGATGCGCTGCTCAAGGGACTTAGTTAAGTAGCCGAATAATGGAAGACACCGAACCGCGCTAGACGGGTTTGAGTTATTTGCGGGGCGTGCAAAGTCGGGAGTGGGACACGTCACGCGATGCAGTGCCAGGCGACCCGACCCCCGCGACCGAATTGTCACACCCGCCGTGACCTAATAACCGCAGGCTCTTTTATTAGTTAGGCGCTTAAAGGAGTCGTCCGATTTTACCGCTGCTGAAGATAGACGAGTTACCCGTGTCCGAAAAATGGACAACAAACGTTTGAAAATATTTTTGCTGGCTAATGCAATTTTGACCCCGAAAACAGTGTGTTACTAGTAGGGGCACATTTTTCCCGCCCTCTAATCCCGGTATCGCGCAGTCCGTAAATGGAGAGACCCTAAAAGGGAGTTATTCGCTTTGTCCAAAATCGGATGGGACCCTAAAGGTTTTCCACATTTTTCACAGCCGGAAACCCACGCCGTTTGAAAGCGTGGCTGACTAACAGCTTGAATCCAAACTGTGTTGTGGTTTTTCCGGCGCATTATATTCCAAACACAGTCTAGAGTCAAGACAAATATGCTATCATGCTTTTGGTGGTGGCCCCGACAGTCTGCCTCTGCGCTCTTGATGAGCCTATTCCCGTGCGGGACCGAGGTTTCCTTTGACTGTCGGAGCGGCGGTGCAAGTGCCCCAGCATTCTGTTCTAGTTACTGGCATCAATGCCGATGCAAGTTTGCGCCCATCCCAACTTAGCAAATTTATCTGGACCTCGCGTGGTAAATACCTCGCGAATGCGCAGCTACGATTATTGGTGATGCTGTCAAGAAACAGTTGTAATAACTTCTAAACTCCCAGGAGACCAAATGCCTACTCATTATGCGGGCTGGGTCGAAAATGACCCGACGCCAATTCTTGCCGAGCGCGGCGTAATCGCTCTCGACGGCCCAGTTTCGTGGAACTCGCAAGACAATGACGCGAGGGAAGGAAAGAAACTAGATTTCCTTGCGGACCCATCAGTGCCAGATGATCCTGAAACGTACTCTGACGCCGCGCAGGTTCTCGAATCGCTCGCCCGTATCGGCGAACTACCCACTTCTTGTGACGGCCCCGGCTGTAAACATTGGTTTCGGGGCTCGCTGCGAGAGGAGCGCCTAACCCTGCTCATCCAACCCGGAGACGGCAATTTAGCGTGTCCGCTGACTTACTGTCCACAGTGTTTTGAGGCGCTATACGACAAACCCCTTAAGGTCGAAGACACGCGGGAAGATCAGATTTGGCGGCTCCGTGGTCAAGGATTGACCCAAGCCGAAATTGCGCAGGAAATGGGTATTTCCCAACAGACCATTTCCCGAGTCCTGAGGGAAATCCAATCACGGCGGAAGTCCAAATCGATTGCGATAAATTAACGTCGGTTGGTAAAAGGTTGGTAAAGCAGATGCCTTATTAGGGGGGTACTTGGTCAGTAGCTCCCTTTCTCCTGGGTAAACCGGCCTGCCATAAACAGGGTGGGCCGGGCAGATTATCCCGGCAGAGATCGGCCAAGGCTCCAACTGGGAATCTTAAGGCTTTCGCAGCTTCGCGCAATCCTCGCAAAGTCGATAATTGCTTCTACCGGGTATCCGAAACTGCTTGGGAATTTCATTTCCTGATCCACATCTGTTGTTGTCGTGGTACACCCTGTTTTCTAGTTTCTTTTTGACTTCGTTGGCGGAGTGAAATGGTTCCCTTTGCATGTTTATGCCCTTTTCTCCAAACGGCATGAGTATACTCCCCCGCCCGATGAAACGATCCGGCCTCTAGGACAAACGACATTCGGGGTCCCCTTCTGCCCCTTCCCTCAGGGATAAGTGTGCTCGGTGCAATCCGAGACGCAGGCAGTCACCACTAATCAACCTGTCCATTTTTCGGACTAACGAGGAACAATGAAACACACTCCATTCGATATTGATCCCGGTGATGAAACCAGTGCGATGACCGTAATTGTTACAGGCCGGATCAGAAAGCAACTTAGACAATACGCTGTGCGGCACGGCGTTTCGGTTTCAGAACTTGCTCGAACCGCTTTCAAAATATTTCTGGAGAAGCATGACACTAAACCAATCACCACCAGCAGGAGCATCAATGTCAGTTGACGCAATTGTTATAAGACTGGCAATTGGTGCTCGACGATCCGCAGTCGCCGCCGGAATTAAGAGCTAAAGCCGCAAAACATCTGGCGATCCAAATTCCTGTAAGCGGGAACTACGCGCCCGAGTTGGACCATTTCGTTGAGTCTTACTGGGGCGCTAAGAAAGACGAAGAGGAGCAGTGGCATCCCGTTGCCGAAAAAGTCTATCACGCGGTCACGGGCCTGACTCTGTTGGGCGGAAATTCAAATACGGTAGTTGCAGACGTTGAGACCGTTCTAGATGCATTTGCGGTTTGCAAATCGGAGTGGCTAAGGAGACGCTGCGCATCCGCCCTGGACTCGGCCTTGTACTTCCACGTTGATCTGCCAGCAGAGATCAAAGGCAGAATTAAATCCGCACTCGATTCCGTCACGGATTTCGGTGTTCTTCAAGAGCCCGAAGAACTGACTACTACGGGCTAAACAACATGAACCAGCCGAAACGCAAAACCTATAGCCATCGCCCGTTTGAGTCACTTAAGAAGAAACTGCCGGAACCAGAACTACCCGATGTTGGTTTCTATGCTGCAACAATTTGCGGACGGGACACCGCCTCGCGGGGCTTCGCTACTACGCCCGAGCAAGCCCTGATCCGGGCCACGCAGCTTGCTGGGCGAGTAAGCAAATCGGGAACAGACCACTAGACCCGTCCGAATAATGGACAAACATACACATTTAGGAGAAAGCGAATTATGGCACACGATCAGATGACAGAAGTTGAACGGGAGATTTTGGAAGACCCATTCTTGAGCGAGACGGTAGAAGTAAATTTTGCGGCTCGCAGCGAGGCGTTCGTTCGCGCCTATAACGAAAAGTTTGGCATCAAGCCGGTCGAGCGTCACCCGTTCGACGTTGCGCTTGATAACCGCGTCTATCAGGATGCGAATAGCACTCTTATGGGTGAGTTGAACGCGATGCTGCGTGATCGGTCGGTGCGGGATGAGTTGGTCCAAAGGGACCCTCGCTTCAAGGAAAAATGGCGCGAAAATCTTAAGGAGGAGGAAGCTAAGCGGTTCCAAAATCTCTGTCCGGATTACTACGTCAGTCCCTGGAATCACGAGGTAATGGTGGACTGGCTGGCGCGCAATTTGCTTAACCGTGGCGGACTCGACGTCGAGGATGCTATGGAAAGGCTCTGGGACGCCGGATTATGGACGGCAGAGAACTTGCGGACCGCGTATCTTGCCTGTCTCGAAGTAGGCGGACTTCAAGTGCAGCCGGGTATGACACGGAAGCTCACGAAGCAAGAGGAGTTGGAGGTCATCGCAATTGCACAGATGAGCGGGGCCTCTGATGCGATTGCACGATTTCTGGAACTCAGCCTCGGGAACTGGCCTGATGATATTAACTCCGCCGCAGCGGTTGCTCGTTTCAGAGCGCAGAATCCGAAGGTATGCAACGATGCGGTGTTGTGGATTTTCCGGCAGTTACGTGCAAACGGTTTGACAGATGAGAATTGGACCGACTTCGTAGATATGGTTTCGGAGCGCAACCCGTTGTTGACTTTCGCAATGCTGGATGAGGCGTTCATCGAGTGGTCACGCTCGACTAAACCAACAAATGGACGCTCCGCAGCGCAGGTGAGCGAGAACCTAGATGATTTAAGCGATGAGGAAATTGCCCAGCGTCTTGTCCAAGCGCGGAGAGCGGCTGCCAAGGCTAGGGGTACTGTTTAGAGATGGGCGCGCTAGAAGAGCATTACACTCCTCAACAACTCGGGAAGATGTGGTGCCTTTCGGCGGACACGATTCGCGCAATGTTTCGGGATGAGCCGGATGTGCTGATTATTGACCGACCCGAAAAGATGCACAAGCGCGGATACATGACCTTGCGCATCCCCGCATCTACCGCCGCAAGGGTCCATCAGCAACACAGAGGCAGGGGCAATCCGAATCACAACTAATGGTCTTTGCGCTTCTTGCTCCATGTTCCCATTACCAAATCATCGAGACGGTCCTGTCTGCCCTTGACCCATTTCGCATAGTGCTTCTCCGTTGTCTTGATGGATGTGTGCCCCAACAACTTAGAGACTTCCTCAAGCGGGACGCCCTTTTCCAGCAAGTCCACGGCGAACGTGTCACGCAAGCGATGGGAGACCATGTGACCTTTGCACGGAATGGTCGCTGCCTCGAAAGCAGGGCGGATGTATCGGGTCGTGTACGTCTTTGCAATGTCCGCAAAGTCTAGCTCCGTTTCAGGGAAGAAGACATAGACAGGATGTTTTTCAACTAGCGGCCTTAGCTCTGCCGACACATCGGGTGGCAGCAACAGCGAGACGTGTGTCCCGGTTTTCTGCCGGGAGGTGGTGACGCGGTACGTCTGATGTGCATCTTCCCAAATGAGGTCAGTCTTCCGGAGGCTCACCGCGTCCCGGATCGCCAACCCGGACCAACGCATAGTCTGCAATATGGCGTGGATGCGGGGCAGCATCATTTCAGATAGCCCTTGCGTGGATTTCTTGCCGTCCCAACGCTTCGGGTTTACGACGTGTAACGCGTCAAGCAGGCGCGGGTATTGATCTCCCACGAGTGGCAGCGTAGGAAGCTCATCCACTTGAATTCTAGGCAGCGCAGGAATTCGATCCAGCCACTTCGCCTCAAAGCAATAACGCAAGAATGAGCGTAGCCGCTCTCGCACTTTGCTGCGTGTCATGCTAGACGGATAGAAGGTTTCCCACGTTGCACAGAACTCCGTGAGCAATTCACGCGTGACACCCTGGACCGTATACACCCGTTGATGTTCGCAAAAATCTCTGAGCCGTCCCAGTTCGAGCGTGTACTTGCTGATTGTGCCCGCGCTGACACCCTGGACCTTTTTGTCTGTGAGGAACAGAGGCACAGCATCAGCGAGAAAACGAGCGCCATTGGTGGCAGCATCAGACGGCGTGCGTCCGGCCAGTTGATCTTCGAGGCTGCGCTTCGCTCGCTCTGCTTCTTCCCACGAACGAGTACCAGCTTGGCGACGGTGTTGTGTTCCGTTCTGCGTCCAGCGGAGATGCTTCCGGCACTTGCAGCGGCGGTTAAATTCATCGCCCGCATATTTGCAGTCTGCGGCGTGCCTGACAAAGATCGTTACGACTGGAGTAAAGACAGGGATGGTTGTGCTCATGCGAAAAACAGTAGCACAGAATTAGCGCAATTTGAAAGCATGCCTTTGTAACTTGTTTATTTTGTTATACTTATATTTGGGGCGGCTAGTGGGGATCGAACCCACGACATCCTGAGCCACAGTCAGGCGTTCTGCCGCTGAACTATAGCCGCCGTATACCTCATTGATTGTAGCATCGAAGCACGTCGTTCAGCCTGTCCGGCTCATGATCCGCGCAGGCAATAGCGGCACGTGTTCATGCGCATTTCCCACCCCATTTCGGCAGCCTCGCCGACCGTCGAGCCTGTCCTCGATGCCCGATGGAATCGCGGGGCATGGCTGTTCCGGGATCAGACCTTGCAGGCTTTTGCATTCCTACTCGATGACGTATTTCGTATCCCCGGCACCCGCGTTCGTTTCGGCATCGACGGCATCATCGGCCTCGTCCCCGGCATCGGAGACGTTCTTGCTGGTTTGCTCTCGCTCGTCATTCCGATGGCGGCATGGATACGCGGCCTGCCTTACACCGCCCTCGTACGCATGACCGCTAATCTCGGCATTGGCGTGCTCGTAGGCTCTGTGCCGCTCTTCGGAGACATCTTCGACATCGCGTGGAAAGCGAACCGTCGGAACTACTGCCTGCTGCAGCGGCACCTCGCGCGACCACGCCACCACACCTGGCGCGACTGGCTTTTTCTGTTGGCAATGCTTGTGATTCTCACCGCGATCTTCGCCATCCCCATTGCACTCGTTGCATTGCTGGTCTTCTGGCTTCTGCATCGCTGAGTCAGCCGTCCGCCCAGCCGGGCGCAGAGCGATCCGGGTTACAATCGAGTCAGGTTCGGGGCGTAGCGCAGTCTGGTAGCGCATCTGCTTTGGGAGCAGAGGGTCGGGGGTTCGAATCCCTCCGCCCCGACCATTAGAATCAGTTAGTTACTGGATTCTTCCCCTCGGAATCTGTTTTGTTGTGGTGGAAAGTGGGGGGACCTTCCCGGTCCTGACCCTCATCGAAGACTCGGACAGCTTTCCGCTTTGCCTCCGCTCGGACGTGGCTATACTTCTCGATCATTTTCGGGCTCATCCATCCCAGCAACGCCTGGAGGGTTTGATCCGTAGCTCCGCCGGCCGCGAGCCGTGACGCACACGAGTGCCTTAAATCATGCCAGCGACACTCGACGCCGGCGGTTTTCTTGGCACCCATCCAGGCGGTCTTCCAAGATCCGATCGGCTGATCCGGAAAAACTTCATATGGCACGACCACCCCGCCGAAGGTTCCCCTCTGCCCCTTGAGACCGTAGGCCTCTCGCGGGAACACCGCGTGATCTGGCAAGGCTTCCGGGAACTGCGCCCGCCACCCCTGCAGGGTTTGCACCGCCATTGCACTCAGGTAGACCTGTCGCCCGTCGCCGCCCTTCGTCTTACTCTTGCCGACCGTGATGGTTGCTTCCATCAAGTCGACCTGGCGCCACCGCAGCAGGCGCAGTTCCTGAGACCGCAACCCGGTGTGGATGCTGGTTAGCACCGCCGGGTACAGGGCCCGGCTCACGCTGGCCTTGCAGGCGGCCAATAAGCGGTGGACCTCATCGTCGCTCAACTCCCGGCCGACATCAGCCCGCTCTTTCAACATGTGGACGTCATCTGAAATGCGATGCCACAGCTTCGCCTTGCGCAGCACCAGGCGAACCAGCGCGACTTCGATATTGACACTTCGCGGGCTGGCCTTCTGCCTTAGGCGGGTGCGCTGATACCTGCTGATGTGTGCAGCGCTGATCTCACTCAGCATGAGCTTGCTGAAGTGCGGTTCCAGGTGCGCGAGGGAGTTCGCGTGAACCAGGCGCGTCTTCGGTTCCCAGTGGGCCTCGCGTTCAAGGAGGTACGCTTTGGCGGCCGGCCCGAATAGCTTCGGCCTCGTGACCTTGGCGAGCCCGCCGGCGCCCAGTTCCAGGAGTCGCCGGCGTTCACGCATCAGCCGCTCGCAGACTTCCTTGTTTCGCGTGTGGGCGCTCTCGCGGATACGCTGTCCGAGAAATTCGAACTCAAACCAGTAGGTCCGACCGCGCTTAAAGATCGGCATGGTTCTCCTCTAAAGGCCCTTCTCTCTGATGCTCAGATTCTCTCTCATGGCCTATCGCTTGTCCATAATGCACGCTGCAAATTGGCCCATGGGGCGCTGATTGAGCCGATCGGCAACGCAAGGCCGGTTAATCATACCGCATCGTGAGATGCATTGCTGTGCTCACTATGCTCATTCATTTCATTTCAATATCAGTGAGTGTCACTCTATGGCAGTCCATGGATTTACTCAAAAAAATAAGTCAATTTTCTCGCCACAACATACTTTGCGAGCGCTATAACTAAGGAACTGAAAGGCACTTAGTAGTAATCGAAGGAGGTAGCATGGTCGGTAACATACCGGCAGTTAAACTTATGACAGTCCCTGAAGCAGCAGCGGCTTTGTCGGTTTCGCCGAAGACCTTGTGGGCATGGATCTATTCGCGAAAAATCGGCTCCACTTTGATAGGCAGAAGCCGGCGCATCCCAGTGCAAGCGGTTCATGATCTCGTAGAGCGCGGAATGGTGCCAGCTCGGGAAGTAGCGGCTTAGCCGGTCTGCTCGAAGAAATTCCACAACAATCAAGCCCGAAGCAGCACGGCAGGAGCTGCACCCAGACAAGATGAGTGCGTCCACAAACAAGTCCGTTGGGCTATACGAGCCGCGAACACCTAGCGATATGGCTCCAGATCAAATCATCAGCGCGGAATATGCGATGTACCTACGCGACTCGCGCCAGGCGTATTCCATCAACCGCGGCCGCGCCGTTCGCCTCGTTTATCCATCCACGCGAATCAGGTGCGGCTCTGCGGAGTGCGGTGAAACCTCCGCTGCGATTATGCGTAAGCAGACCCCCGACGCGGAATGGATAGCGTATGGAAGATGAGCCCCTGAAGCGCTCTAAGTGAACCTTATGCGATCCCGCCCAGGGCGGGATTTTTTAGCGCCAAAATCCGCTGCACGGTTCGCCCAGGTGCAGCGCTGATAACTTCTGGGCGGAAAGGAATGATATGCGAAAAAACCTTGAACGTGTGCCCGTCTACGCGCCTATAGGGGACATTACAGCGAACCAAGCGGACAGCATGGTTGCAGCCGGCCGCGGCCACTCACTACGCGGCAAAGCCCTCATGCTGTTCGATACAGCCCACCTCGAACAACTCCTTTCCGACCTCGATATCCCCTCCGAGACCATGGCCATCATTCTGCGCGCGGCCGCGCGCGTGGACTCTGAAAGGGCCGCGGCGCCTGCGGTGCGCTTCGAGAATGGTGCAAAAGATGAGCATCGAGTGGGTTAGGCATGCGCTAGAGAGCGGGCCATCAGATTCGAGCGAGCGCTTCGTCTACCTCGCAATCGGCGAGCGGGTCAACAAGGATGATTGCACAGGCCACGCATGGCCGAGCGTGGCGGACATTGTGGATCGGACGCGGTTGAGCAAATCAACAGTGCTGCGAGCGATTGCGAGCCTCGAGCGGGCAGGCTGGATGGATGTGCGGAAGGGTCAAGGCCGCGGAAATGCGTCTCACTACTTCCTGCAAAAGGTTCCGTTACGACACCTTTTACAAGTCGAAAAGGTGTCAGAGAGAGACCAATTAGGGAGGGATAAAAGGTGTCATGGTGAATCACAAAAGGTGTCACCTTGCGTTGTAAAAGGTGTCATGGTGAAAAATCCCCCACACCCCCTATATGGAAGAACCGGAAATGAACCGGAAGTGGAACCGGTGGCCCCCGGCGCCAGTGCATCGCAGAGCAGCTTTCCGGAAGGCCTGTCGGAGTTGCAGTACGCAGCCGGCATCCTGGAGCACTGCGCCATCGTGGACACGTTCAAGATCCGAGATGCCCTCGGAAAATCCATCGTCCTGCTGGGCAGGCTTGAAAAGCTCACCAAGCACGAGGCCGCGGAGGTGATAGAGAAGCGCATCGCTGCAGCGCAGGCTCGCGGTGACACGATCAACGCGTTCTGGTTTGAGGATAGCCACTGGAAGGAGGAAAGCGGAAATGGGAATGGAGCGGGCAAGCACAGCGCAGCTACTCAGCGCGTTAACTCCGGCAAGCGGGCTTTTGCCGCGGCGGCTGAGCGATTCCGAGGATCAGCAACTTCAAGCTCTCTTGGAGCAGATGGCGGAGAGGTATCCCCACCAGGACCTCACGGCGTCGGCAGCGGGCTACTTGTGGGACTACCAGCAGCTAGGGCTTCGGTATTCACTGCCAGCCGTGCAGGCCGCACTGGCTGAATGGCGGCTTACTCCGGGAGCGAAGTATTTCCCGAGGCCGGACGAAATTGCCGAACGCATCGAGGAATCGCGAGCGATGGAATGCAAATCCCGCGATTTCGCTCAGGAGACAACGCGAGCAGCGCGCGAACGCGCGGAGAGGATCGCCTTTTTTTGGAGCGATATGGTTCCCGACCGCTTGGAGCGGTTCGGGTGGACAGAGGCCGAGTGTCTGCGGAGATTTCCCGAGTTCAAAGGCACGAAGCCGGATGCGCTCACCGGCGCGCACGGCGAACGCCAGAATGTGATCGCTATGCCGCCCCGGGATCGCAAATCCGCCGCGGCGGGCGATCGCGACGATGCTGCGTGAAGACCTATAACCACTACTTTCCAGGTACGCTCAGAACCCGCCGGCGCGGTCGCGACTGGCGCAGGGTTCAGGAGGGCGCCGGGAGACCACTTTTGGAACGCTCGGAGCCGATGCTTCCGGCGTTTTCTTTATCACGACTTACAACCGAGCCCGCGGCGGGGATTTTGGGACGCCTTCGGGCGGCTGAGGTTTTTCTGGGCGACGACGCAGATGTCAGCCGCCTACGAGCAGCTTGCTCAGGCCGCGGCCATCGTCTTTCACAGATTTATAACGAGCCCGGAGCGGAAGCTGCCGGCGAAAAGGAGCAACCACATGGCACAAACGGCATTGAGCCCGGCGACGGGAACTAACAAGGAACTATTGCAGCGTCGCTACGATGAAATCGAGCATCGCTATCGCGAAGCGGCAGAAAAAGCTGATCACCTCGGAGCGCAGGTGAGAGCGGAGAAAAAGGCGATTGACGACCTGAATGCCCAATACGAAACCGCCTGCCGGCGCTTCGCGAGCGGCGAGGAGGCGCAGATCGCCCCGATCATCGCCGAAAAGGATCGCCGTGGTGATCGTCTCCGCGGCCTGGAGGCTCTCTTTAACGAAGCCGCCGAGGCCATCAAGCCTTTGCACGACGAGAATGTGGTGGCCGCGCGTGCACTCCAGGAAGAGGTAGACCGGCTGGAACTCGCACGCCTGGAAGCTGCAATCGCCGACGCCAACCGCCAGATAGACGCGGCACAAGCCGCTCTCAATGAGGCACGGAAAGTTGGTAACGCTGCCGTCTATGAACGCACCAAATTCCTGCGGCACCTTGAGCTAAAAGCAAATGGTCGCGCCTAGATACGCGGGCAGCAAAATCTCCATCAGGAGTAATTGAATGAAATTCCGACTTTCGCCACTGCATCATTCAGACGACCCGCTGGGTTATGAGCCCCCCGTAACCGTGGACCTGCCCGATAGCCCCGCTCCGGAACGAGGTTCATTCAGATTCGCACCAGAGGAAAGTTTTCTTCCGGTCACGTCGCTGCCATCGGCGCCGCATGATCCTTTCGCCAGTCTGGGCTCCGGACCGGCGACGGCTTCAGGCACCAAAACGATCAAGCTCGCGCCAGTGATGCCCGGCGAACAATTCGCCGGGCTGGGCGACAGCTCGCAATTGTCTTCATCCGACAGGATCACCTTGGCGCCCTTGGAGAAGGGTGATAAATATTTCGAGGCCTTCGATGCCGACGCTCCCCTCGAGGAAGAAGCTGCGTTCAGCAAGGGCGCCGCGGACGGCTTCCACAAATTCTGCCAGTTCACGAAGGTCCAGGAACAAGACGACGGAAACGTGATGGTGTGGGGTATCGCCACCCTCGAGCAGCCGGACCTTGACGGGGAAATTTGCGAATACGATAGTGCGAAGCGGGCATATCAGGACTGGAGCACCGCGGCAGTGGCGCGGACGTCCAGCGCCGGCCAGCAAATCTCTCTCGGCCCAATCCGCTACCAGCACAGCATAGAACCAGCCGGCAAGGCGACGAAAATCCAGTACGACGATGACGCCAAGGAAATCTGGCTCGGCTCCGCTCCGATCAGCGATGACATCCGGAAGCAACTGCAGGATGGGTTCCTGACCGGCTACAGCCAGGGCGGCTCCTACGCATGGCGCAAGTGCACGGACTGCGGAAAGAACCTCACCCTACAGCAAGCGAACAACTTCTGCCCGAACTGCAAAAAGCAGGTGCCCGTGCAGTTCGGACTGAAGCGGCTTTCGGAGGTCTCCTACGTGGATTCGCCCTGCACCGGGAAGGGCTTCGAGTACGTCACGCGCGACGGCACCAGCAAGTTTGTGGGCTTCGCAGGGGGGCGCAGCGGTCCGGCGGCCGATGGCATCATCTATCGCAGCCGGAGCGGATTTGTAATCCGCAAGCAGACCGTCGAAATCGAAGGCCGCAAACGCACCGTCATTACCTGGCCGAACGGGGTGCTGGTCGCCTGATTCGTTTCTCCACGCACGCGCGGTGCGGCGGGGACGCCGGCGACAGCCGGCGCATGGGGGACGGTGAGAAACCGCACGTCCCCCTGTTTTCCGAAGCGGGAGCGACCCCATATCGCTCCCGTGGCGCGGACGCTGGGCTTATGCCCAGTGCATTTGGGCTCGGCGATTTACCGGGCCCATTTCTTTAGAGTTTTTCCAAACGCAGGCGCGAGAAGCTTTGCCGCTTTCTTCCGGCTCGCGTCCTGTTGTGCGGAAGCCGGCTTCCTCGTGGGCCGGTTGCAGGGCTCGGAATTGCAGCGAGCGGCTCCGGGCCCTCTTTTTTTCTCAATCCAAATCGAAGTCTCGAAGGAGAATCAGCATGCAGAAGCTCGTTCCGACGATGCCCACCCCTGTACCCGTGCGTGTGCCATCTGGCCCGCTGCCGCTGAACGCGCCGGCTACGCCGTCCCGGATACCGTCCGCGCCGCTACCGACTACGCCGAACAATCCAACTCCGCTTGGACCTGCGGTGCGCCGCTTGCCGTCAGGTCCGCGTGGCGACGCGCCGCTTCCCACCCCGCCGCCCACACGGTCGCCAGGCCGCGGCAACTGACCCACACCCCGCGGCTGAGACACGAACCAAGTTTTTTGAGGAAACCACCATGCAATCGAAACAGATGCCAAATCGGCCGCGATCCATCGTGAAGCCTCGCGCACGTCGGGAATTGACCGTGAAGCAGCGCCTGTTCGTCCGCGAGTACTTGATCGATCTCAATGCGACGAAGGCCGCGGAGCGCGCCGGCTACAGCGCCAGCACCGCTCGGCAGCAAGGCGCTCGCCTGTTGTCAAATGTTGACATTTCGGCGGAAATCGCCGCGCAGCAAGAGCAGCGGTTCGAGCGCCTCGGGATTACGGCCGATGCCGTCCTGCAGGAACTGGCCAAGATTGCCTTTTCCAACATGCTTGACTACATCACGGTGACGCCTACAGGTGCGGCCCGCGTGGATCTGTCGAAGCTCACGCGCGATCAGGCCGCGGCGGTTGGCGAGATCACGGTCGAGGAGTTTACCGAGCGCACCGGCGAAGGCCGGGACGGTTTCGAGAAGGTGAAGCGGATCAAGTTCAAACTCAGCGACAAGCGCGGCGCGCTGGTGGACCTTGGGCGTCACCTGAAACTCTTTACGGAACGCGTAGAAGTGGAGGAGAGGCTCAAGGTCGAGGTGCAGGATGTCAAGCAAAAGCTCCTCGCAAGGCTCGCCGCGGTGAGGCCGAAAATTACAACAAACTCGAGGTTTTGAATCATGAAAACCTGTGGAATCTGCTCGCATCCGCGACGTCCGGATATCGATGCGGCCATGGTCGACGGAGCATCACTTCGAGCTATAGCGGGACAGTTCGGGACAACCAAGAGCGCATTAGACCGGCACAGGAAACACATCGCGCCCGCGCTGGCACAGGCGAAACAGGCTTCGGAGGTTGCGGAGGCCTCATCCCTGCTGTCCCGGGTCGAAAAGCTAGTGTCCCGGTGCGAGCGGATCTGTTCGAAGGCTGAAGAACAAGAGCACTGGACAGGCGCCGTTGCGGCGATCCGCGAGATGCGCGGCTGCCTTGAACTGCTCGGCAAATTAAGCGGCGAGCTGCACCCGGGCGGCGTGAACCTCAGCATCCAGCAGTCATTCGCGGATATCTCGATCCGCGACCTTTCCGACCAGCAACTCCAGGATCTGCTGGATATTCTTGATCAGCGCGATCTAGACCAGCGCCGCAATATCGAGCGTATGAGCAATGAGGAGATAGCCGAACAGCTTGCCAAGCTCACTGGCCTACCTGCCGCGTCCTTCCTTGGGACAGTTATGCTAGGAGACGGCGTTTCGTCGGCGGCGTCAAAGGAGCAGCAACAGTGAAACGAATCGGACGAAAGAGCACGGAGCAGATCTGGGATCAATTGCAACGTATCCATGGGCGGCTGCTGAAGCGAATCGAGAAACGGGCAGCCGATCCGTCAATGAAGGACATTGCAGGCGGTGAAACAGGCCTCCTGGTCCGGAAAGAGCGGCGCCTGCGGGGGACAGATACCGTTGCGATCTCCTATGAGGTCGACACTGTCACGCTCAAGCGGGAACGGGCGATCCTAGAGCGTTCCAGAATCCTAACGGAAAAGCCCGAGTAGGGAACTCGCCTTTCCCCGGAATCTAGCAGGCCTAAAAAGCGCACTAGAAACAGATGTTTTTGGGTCATCAGAAGAAAATGCTTGCAGCCGGCGGTTACATGCCGAGCTGCTTAAGGTGCTTCTGCTTGACCGTGTAGATTTTCAGAAGCGTGGGCCCGCTGAACGTCGCAACCAAAAATTCTCCCTTGGAATTCCTGACCTTCTGGACGTCCGCCATCGAGAAGCGACTCAGCAGCCCACTGCAAGACGCGGTAGCTCCAAACCCGTTATGCCAGGCTTGCGGCCTCGGTTCGTCGCCCAAGGACTCTACTTTCACGGTCCCTTCTCTGTCTGAAAGCAGTACAACCCTTGTGATCGAGTCGCAGACGGGCCCCGCCGACGTTCCATTTACGCAGCCATGGCTTACGATCCTCAGGTAGCGTCCGGTGTCCTCTGCGGACGGGGTGAATTGGAGGTATTGGCTGCGCGCGTTTTGGCTTCTGGCGTTCACCCAGCCCGCCGGCGTGAAGAGGTCAACGTCTGGCATTTGGACTTCGCACGCCGAAGCGGTTCCGAAAGCTCCATCCATGATGGAGACAAAACCGCTGTTCGGCTTCGCAGCGATAGCCGCCTTGATTTCTTCGGGCGACAGTTGATCGACGGCCTGGGCGAACGCAATAGCGGATGAGGCGCACAGCAGCAGAGCAGCGAAAAACCGCATTGAGATCCTCCGCCGCGAAGGATACCACGCGAGGCTCAGCGAGGACCGCATGCGTTTGTGCTGGCAAGATTGTGGCATGGCCTCCAAAATAGCACAGCGGCCCGGAGGCCGCTGTGCTTGTTGATTCTGTGCTGACCTTCTAAGCCTGCCCCCAAAGCCAATCGATGTTGTGACCATTCCAGACCGTTTGCGCAAAGTCCCGCACGTACACAGTGAATTGACGGTACCGTTTGAACATCTCCAGGCCCTCCACCTCATCCGGTTCCCTCTGCGAACCTGCAAAGTCAGGAATCGAGGCAAGCGCGGCCGCGTAGCAGGAAAGCACGTCGTTCACCATCAGGGGGACAGTCTTCCGGAATTCCACACGCTCGGGATCCGTCGAATCCCAGTCGATGTCTTCACTTCTTCCATGCGACAAAGCCTCCGCGACATCGATCCACCAGGCGATATGGGGCAAGACATCACCCAAATAGGTTCCGTCGTAAAGGGCTGCCCTGTGCTTGTCCCAGTCCTTGCCCGCGGCGATTTCGTCAAGAGCGGCGATGCCGAAGTAGAAGTACCGTGGAGCGTTCTCTCGACAGGTTTCCAGGCATTTCCACCCAAAGGGAAGACCATTGCGCAGTGTCGGTTTAATCGGGTTGGATTCGGCGGCAGTGCCGGTGCTTTCAGGTTTGGAGGCGGTCGTTTGATCGTTAACCAAGGTCTTTATTCCCCTTTGAGGTTTTCTAGCTGGCCAATTGCTGCAAGGCACGTACCGCGGTCCCCGTGCCCACGCCCAGGCGCCGCGCGATGGCGCGCCATGGTGTTCCTGCATCACGCAGCGCCTGAACCTTATCCGCGCTGATGTAAGTTCGCGGGCGGCCGATCCGCGCGCCGCGCCTTCTGGCCGCCGCAATGCCGGCGGTGACGCGCTCCCGGATCAGTTCCCGTTCAAATTCGGCCATGGCGCCGATGATGTGCATCATCAGCCGGCCAGATGGTGTGCTGAGGTCCAAGTTGTCGCGCAATGATACGAAGGTTACGCCGTAGGCTGCCAGGTCCTCAATTGTGGTCACGAGATGCTTAAGGCTACGACCCAGGCGGTCGAGTTTCCATACAACCACCGCGTCATACCGGCGAAGGTGCGCGTCCTGCATCATGCGGTTCAGTTCCGGTCGGGATTCCTTCGAGCCTGAGACGCCGATGTCGATGTACTCGCCGGCGATCGTCCAGCCCCGGCGGGCTGCATACTCGCGAATCTCTGCAAGCTGCAGCTCGGGGTTCTGGCAGTGCATTGTGCTGACGCGCGCGTAGATCGCGATGCGGTTTATCGTGGATTCCACACGTACCCACTTCCGTCCTTCTGGAGGTTGAAGGCCTCGAGAATCGCAGGCGGCGGCGGAATGATGCCGGCGGTCACCAGGGCCATGCGGGTTGTGTTCTCCCCGGACTGCGATGCAAAGGCAGGGTTGAAGTACAGAGCCACGGTGACCATCAGAGCCACCTGGCGGCGGTTGTAGCGGATCGGTGCGAAGGCGGGGCTCTTCATTGAATCACCCCACTATTTGCCGGGCCGAATCCGCTCCCCGCCGGCGTGGCCGGGAGATGTGCGTAGTTCCGCATGAAGGAGTACTCGCGGCGCGGCGTCACTGTCGGCTTGCGACAGGTGTTCCAATCGAGTTGTGATTGAGGGCGCCCGGCGAGCTCGGGCTTGAGAATGGAATGGGTGGTACTCTTAGGGGTAGACATCGTCGCCTCCATGTAGGTGACTGTTGTTTAGCGCTCGTCAGGTGCTCGTAACACCTGGCGGGCGCGTTTCTGTTTTAGGAGCGCTTGCGGTAGCTGCTCTCCTTGAATGCTCGAGCCCGCTCCAGATCGGCCGCGGACCATACGCGGCTGGATACTCCGCCGAATGTCTTCGATTGCGGCTCGGCCAGCTTCCCAGCGTAGAGCCACTGGAGCAGGGTCCGCTTGCTCACCCCGATCAGCTTCGCCACTTCCGAACTGGAATATTCAGCCTTCATTGCTGCTATAGGTATAGAAGTTAACGCAGAGAATGTCAAGAAAAAAATGAAGGCTCGACTGTGGTGGAAATTGGGGGGACCTTCATTGGGATTCAAGAGTAATCGACCAGGGGAAAATGAGGCTTTATATCCCCGAAAGCCCAGTCATACAAAGGATATATAGAACGTGGTTGTAAATGGGGGTAAATGGTAGAAATCGCCTGATTCTGCTTTGGGAGCAGAGGGTCGGGGGTTCGAATCCCTCCGCCCCGACCATTCTCAGCTTTTTTTCGCGTGCAATCGATGAATCTCGCGGTGCAGTTTTTGCGCGTTCAGGCGCACGGCCATCCGATTCGCCCGATCATGGCGAATGGTTGCGAGCAACACCCGTTGGGCAGTTTACATGGTTGAGATTTTAAGATAGCGCCGCAAATCCGGCGCGACCGAATACGCCGCCCAGCCAAGAAAAATCGCCGATAGGATCCACACTGCTGCCTTCATCTTTTCCTCCATGGTGCTTTTTTTCACCTGGCGCCGGCTAGCATTCCGGCCGTCCATTGCTCGATCAATCGCACAACCAGTCTTGCCGATTCCGGTACCGCCGCGGCGACCGCCGGAGACAACCCCATGCGTCCTTCCAACTCGGTTCCAAAATCCTGCGGTTCGCAGCCCACAATATAGATTGGGGCAGTAACCGCGCCCAGCGATCGCGCCAGTGCCAGCACCTGTGCCGGGCTCATGGCGTGCGGATTGAAATCGTCGACGTGTTCGCGATTGGTTTCGGGCTCATCCATCGCCTGGAGAAGGTAAAGGCTCCCCGCTGCACCGCCCTGCGCAATCGCATCGACCAGGATCACCGCGCGCCACGGTTGCAATAATGCATACGCCAGATCGAGCGAGCGGATTCCGTAGTCCACCAGCTTTGCATCCGCTGGTAGTTCGGCCGCTGCGAGCGCACGGGCAGCTTCCACGCCAAAACCGTCGTCGCCCAGGAAGATATTCCCAATGCAGCCCACAAGAATCTGCCCTTCGCCGCTCATCATTGCGCCTCCAGCGTGAGCGGCTCAACTTCGTGCGGAGAAAAGAAGAAGCGATGCCCGGCCTGACGCAGCAGCCCCATATCCTTTCCCGGATCATCCTCCAGCACCACGGCGAACTGCACATTGCCTTCGAGGTCCTGCTCGATAGCCTCAACGATCGCAATGCGCCCCGCCATCACCGCATCCATGATGTCGGCCTGTTTCTGCGGCCACAGGCGAACGCGGTCGCCTGTGCGCACGTCGACCCCGAAGACCCGCACCGATTCCAGCGCAGGAGTCTCGTCAAACGGATTCCACGGGGCAACATTCTGACCAGTCTTTGGACGACCCTCCGCAGCCGAAGCGCCCGCGTTTGCATCGGGGCTCCTGTTCGCCGCGCCGGCTCTTGCGGGGACGTCGCGTATCGCCCCGTGCACCGCCAGCAATCCGCCATCGGCCATCGCTTCCACACGCTCAAGAATCGCCCTCGCATGTGGGTCGCTCTCGCGCATCTCGCGCTTCTCCGCATCGGTAAGTGTAAGCACGCGCAACGCGAGCATCTCGTCCATTTCCGTGGCGTCGAAGAAATCGCCGCCGCTCTCCGGCGCAATCTGCGGATTGTCGTAGAGAATGATGGGCGAGCAGAGCATGGTGTGGGCATCGCCGGCCAGCACAGGGAAGACACCATGGTTGTGGCACGCTTCCGCAGCGGATGTCAGCTCGGCCGCAGGATCGAGCAGCGAAACAAACGCGCCCTCCGCGCAGTGCAGCAGCAGATGCGCCGAAATGAAGGCGCTGGCCTGCGCTACTCTGCGCTCCGCCCCAATCTCAACGGGGCTCTCGTTTGAGAACGCAGCCTCGATGCGAAAGTGCTTTTCATCGATGCGAACAGCTTTCAGTCGCAACCAGCCCATTGACGGCCGCGGCACGTAAAAATGCGGTGCACGAAGTTTTTCAATCTCTGAAAGAGCCGTCCAATCCAGCGCCCACTCGACCGGCTCGTGGAGGTCGTTCAGCCCGATCGCCTCGAGCGTTCGCTCCCGCACCACGCCAACCTCCCAGCTCGCGGCGTCGGAATCAGTTCCTGGTTGCGGTACAAGCTGCAGATAGCGTACCCGCACATCGAGTTTGGCCGATGGCGAGGCTTCGAGCAGAACTGCTGCATAAAAGGAGTGCGGCTCCGCTGGCCGTTGTGTCTCGGCAAAGGGGCGCGGATACAGAGTTCCAAAGTTCCAGCGCTGTCGATTCTTGAGGGCCGATGGACGATACGGATAGAGCATGTAGCCTTCGAACAGCACAGCATCGGCAATCTTCTCTGCAGCTTCAAAGCTCACGGCTGCACCTCCGGAGTCGGCGCATCGGTCTGCTTAACACTGGCGCGATCGATATCCACGCGATCGAGCAGCTGCGCAATCGCCTGCTCCCACATGGGCAGGCTGTGCTTCATCTTGTATTGGGAGAGGCGGTCGAAGGTCTCCCGCGGCAGCCGCATCCAGATGGTGTTGGGATAGTGCATTTCCACTGCCGCCTGCCACGCCGCTGCGCGCAAATGGAAGCGCGCCTCGCGATCCCAGGGAATCTGCGCCACCTGCAGCGCGCCATCGGCGCCCGCATAGAAGACTGTGCCGCTGAACAGGATCGAAATCTGAATGTCCCCCTCATGAAGCCCGTAAAAATACTTTGTGGCTGCCACGTCAAAATCCAGCGTGCACGGAAGCGCCAGCTCTGCCTCCGTTGCTCCGCTGAAGCCGGGCACGTTGAGAGCGACCTGCATCCACAGCATCGGCTTCATGGTGCGCGCCCAGCGCTCACGTTCTCCAAATAGATCCAATAGCCGCGCTTCTTCCTCAGCGGTGTATTTGCGTCCCAGCGGCTCGATTCGCACCTGACAGTTCAGCGCCACGGAATGAATCGGTTCAGTAGCGCTGGAGTTGGAGATGCGCAGGCGCACTCCCAACGTGGGCACCGCCGCGTAGCGCAGCGGCGAAACATCGTGGACGCGGAAGCTCAGCTCAGGCACGGGTCGCTCCGCCTACGTTGAGGTCGGCTCTCCTGCGCAGACCGGCGAAGAATTCGCGGATTGAAATCCAAACCTCTGTTCCGCCGGAGAGACCGCGCCACTTTTTGCGGATCAGTCCGGTGAGGCGAAAGCACTCGTCGATGGGAACCAGCAGAGCTGCTTCTTCACCCTGCACCCGGCTCACCAACAGGGCCTCAACCTCTGGCATCATGTTGGCCACAGCCGTATTGGCCAGAAAATCCGGGAGTGGATCGAGCGGCAGGCTCGACTCGATCGGCCCGGCTGGACTCGGATACATCGCTTGCATCGTTCCCTCTGCCCCGCGCAGAAAGAACGCGAGGCTTATCGGAATCGACAGCGCTTCCCACTGCATGTCGTTGAGCGACAGGTCGCGGACGGCGCGCACATCGACTGGAATGCGCAAAAACTTCGCATCCTGCCGATCCGCGAAGAGAATCGCGCAGGCGCGGCACGCGCACACGGCCGCGCGCCGGCTCCGATCGAGCAGGTGCGGATGCACCGGCTCCAGCGCCAGCCCACACAGCTCGCAACGCTCCACCTGCGGCACTGTCGCCGCAAACCTCTTGAGTGCTGCAAGCGGACCGTCGCCAGAAGCCGGCTCTCGACGCCGGTCAATTGGCTCGACCACGTTCCGCGGCATCGACATCGATCGTCCTCTCAGGCAGGTGGAAGATGAGGCATGCGCGGATCAATCGGATCCCGCTTGGCCGCATTAATGCCGGTGGAGCTGCGCGCGGAAGCGGTTTCCTTTTCCCGTCCTGGCTCCTTTTCGTTTTTGATCCAACCCTCGCCGCGGTGTGTGCCTGGCGTATGGGAAGGCAGCGTTGCTGTTGCCGATTGATCCTTCATGCATTTCTCCTTTGCAACTTGTGTTCGACCTCAACTCGCCCGCAGGATCACCAGATCGGAATGCGCCCTCGCCGGCATGGATTCCGGCACCACTGCGGCAACCTCGGGCGCTGCTCCATAGATCGCAGCTTCCACTGCGTTCTTCAGCGTCTCCGTTGACCCGGAGCAACTGCCGCAGCTTCCCTGCAGGCGAACGTGCACTACCCCGTCCTCAATCGCGGCCAACTCCACGTCGCCGCCGTGCGATTTCAGGTACGGCCGCGCGCTCTCAAGCGCTGCTTCCACACGCGTTTGCACATCGATCGGGTGAATGCCATGCAAGGACAGCACCCCGGAAACCAGCTCGTCTCCCGCAATCTTCTCGAGCGCTGCGTCGCCTTGAGGCAGCTCTGCCACCGCATCGAGAATGCGTTCGAGAGCAGCACCGTGCAGCTCCAGAACCGTTTGCAGGAGTTCCTTTGCCACGGCGCGTGTCGCCAGGTCGCCACTGTTTTCCACGCGGCTCACCAGTTCCTCAATGCGCTCGCTGCGCCGCGTGAATTCGCGTTTGCTTTCCGCCATCTTCCGATCCCTTCTTTGCATTCCTCAGGCGCTGAAGCCTCGCTCCTTTGGGTGGGCTTACTGTACGGGCTAAAGAGACTGCGGAAAAAGTCATTGCAAGAGGCAAATGGCTCTCAAAACGTCCCGCAGGGGCTAAAGCCCTCCTTTATTTCGCTACTGTTATTGGCCCGACTAAAGTCGTGCCCTTGTTACAAAGCCCCACAGGCATAGTTTTTCCGCACCTTATAAAGCCTGTACCCTTCAACTGCACTTCCTTGCTCCCCATCGGCGCTGCCAATGTGCGGTGAATGAAATGGTTTCCACGTCGGGCGTTTGTGGTCTCCCACCCTTTCCGCGATGAAGCTGCGGAAAGGATGGGGCACCCAGCTCTCCCGCTATTTGGGCGTCTCATTCGGCGTGTCGTAGCTGCCTTGGGCGCCAAACATGGGCATATGACGCGCCTCCAGCAGCTGGGTCTCGCCGTTGTACATGTGAACGCCACAAGGCAGACAAGGATCGAAGCTGCGGACGGCGCGCATAATATCGATGCCCTTGAATTTGTCCGGCCCGTTTTCCTCGAAGATCGGCGTATTCTGTACCGCATCTTCGTAAGGTCCCGGCGTGCCGTAGATGTCGCGCGGACTGGCGTTCCAGGGTGTCGGCGGATAGGGATGATAGTTTGCGATTTTGCCGTCGCGGATGACGACGTGGTGCGAAAGCACACCGCGCACCGCTTCGTGGAAGCCGCAGCCAATCGCCTCTTCGGGAACGGTGAAGTCCGACCATGTCTTGGTGCGGCCCGCAAACAGCTCTTCCTGCGCCTTCTCCAGGAAGTGATAGGCAAGGGCAGCAGCGTAAGCCTGGAAATAAGTTCGCGCACGGTCCCGCTCGATCGCATTCGACCACTGCGGAACCTTCCACTCGAACTCGACCGCAGGCTTCAGCGCCGTCTTGGGCAGGCGGATCTTCACGCTATTTCCGGTGGCCTCGATGTGGTCGTTCTTGACCAGCGCGGAGAGCGCCGTGGACCACAGCCGCGCAATTGGTCCGCCGCCGGTGTCGAGCGCGAGGTGATCGCCGGTGTTCTTGTCGAACCAGCGCGGCGACATGACCCACGTGTAGTTGCCGCCGAAGTCGCGCTTCTGTGGGCGCGGCGTGGTGGTCTGGTTCCACGGGTGGTTGCGATGGACGGGATTGCCGAGCGGATCCTGTTTCACAAATATTTCCTCATCCTGCCACGAGTCGTAATACGAGCTGCCCAGCAGAATGCGGATGCCCAGGTTGATGTCGATCAGGTCGTTGGTGACCAGCTTGCCGTCCACGATAACGCCGGGCGTGACAAACATCTTGCGTCCCCAGTCGCCCATGTTCCTGTAGGTGTAATCGCACGAGGCTGGATCGTTGAACGATCCCCAGCAGCCCAATAGGATCCGCCGCTGTCCGACCTTCTCGTAGCCCGGCAGCGCTTCATACATGAAGTTGAAGAGGTCGTCGTGGAGCGGCACCACGCGCTTCATGAACTCCGCGTACTTGGCCAGCCGCACCGCGAAATCGGTGAACAACTGCACGGTGGCCACGGTTCCTGTTCCACCCGGATACAGTGTGGACGGATGCACGTGGCGGCCTTCCATCAGGCAGAACATTTCGCGGGTCAGGCGGCTCATCTGCAGCGTTTCCCGGTAGAACTCGCCGCTGAACGGATTGAGCGAAGTCATGATGTCGGCAATGGTTTTGTAGCCGTGCTCCTTGGCGTGGGGAGCAGCCTTCTTCTTCGCCTTCTCCCACACGCCGGGATTGGTTTCTTTCACCATGTCTTCGCAGAAATCCACGCCCACAAGATTGTCCTGATAGAGGCAGTGGTCGAACATGTACTCTGCCGCTTCGCCCAGGTTGACGATCCACTCCCCGAGATCAGGAGGCCGCACGGCGAAGGCCATGTTCTGCGCGTACATGGCGCAGGTGGCGTGATTGTCGCCGCAGATGCCGCAGATGCGGCTGGTGATAAAGTGCGCGTCGCGCGGGTCTTTGCCCTTCATGAAAATGGAGTACCCGCGAAAGATCGACGAGGTGCTGTGGCATTCCGCCACCTGGCGATTGTCAAAGTCGATCTTGGTGTAGATGCCCAGGCTGCCCACGATGCGGGTAATCGGATCCCAGTTCATCTCCACCAGCTTGCGCTTGGAACCGGTTGTCTCGGTTTCTGGAAGCATTGTCGTTGCCATATGTTCTCCTCATGGCTATGCGCATGTCGGCTGCGGCTCTTCGGTCGCGGCGGGTTTCAGTGGGTGTGCGGAGTGTAGCCGGTATTGAGTTCCGTGCCGCGATGGCGCCACTTCGGCTCTTTGTTCACCGTGTTGTTCGTGATTTCGCGCAGCGACCGGATCATCTTGCCGTAATTGACCACGGTGCTGGTGGAAGCGCGCGCTCCGGGCGGTTCATCCATGAAGGGCATGAACTTGTCGGGGAAACCGGGCATGGTGCAGCCGATGCAGATTCCACCTACGTTCGGGCAGCCGCCAATGCCGCGCATCCAGCCGCGTTTGGTCACGTTGCAATTTACCACCGGACCCCAGCAACCCACCTTTACCAGGCACTTGGGCGAGCCGTATTCCAGCGCGAAGTCGCCCTGCTCGTAATAGCCGGCGCGGTCGCAGCCCTCGTGAACAGTTTTGCCGAAGAGCCACGTGGGCCGCAGCTGATCGTCGAGCGGAATCATGGGAGCAAGACCTGCGACCTGGTAGAGCAGGTACAGCAGCGTTTCTGTGAAGTTGTCAGGCTGCACCGGACAGCCAGGCACATTGACCACAGGTAAACCTGCCGCGGACTGCCAGTTCCAACCCAGGTAATCGGCGAGGCCCATGCAACCGGTTGGATTGCCGGCCATGGCGTGAATGCCGCCATAGGTGGCGCAGGTGCCGATGGCGACGGTGACCACCGATTTGGGCGCCAACCGGTCGATCCACTCGCACGTGGTGATAGGTTGGCCTGTGCGGGAATCCGTTCCCATGGCCGCCCAATAGCCCTCGCGCTTGATCTTTTCGTTGGGGATGGAGCCTTCCACCACCAACACAAACGGCCCCAGCTTTCCCGCTTCGGCGTCGTAGAAGTGCTTCATAAACTCGTCGCCGACTTCAAAGGAGAGCACGGGATTGTGAAGGTGGACTTTGGGAAGGCCGGGGATTGCTCCCAGAAGAATGTCCTCGATGCTGGGCTGCTCGGCAGCCGTAATGGAGACCGAGTCTCCGTCGCAGCCCAACCCGGCCGTGATCCACAGAATGTGAACGTCGGACGGTGGAGCGACTTTTTTCCCATTCACAGAACTCGAGCTGGAATCCATACGCGCCTTCCCTCTCAATCGTGCCTGGTTGTGTGCCGCAATCAATTCCTTCTCGGGCGCGACGGACCGCTGCGTGCGGCTTCGCAGCTTCCTCCTCGCCTCGCTTTTTCGCAGACTTGCGCTCGAACTCGCAGATTCACCGCGTGGGATGCCTGCTCTCCCGGTTGCAGATGTCCACCCAACTGTGGATTGCTGAAGAAACCCGCAAATCAAATCAACAAATTCTGGGCAACTGCTCGCCGAAGAGCAAATCCACCACCCGCGTTCCGCCCACAGCGGTCTTGGCCAGCACCATGCGCGGGTGTTGCGCAATCACCTCGCCGATGATTGTTGCCTCGCGGCCCAGCGGATGCCGTCTCATCCGCTCCAGCACGCGGTCCGCGATCTCCGGCGCGACCACGGCAATCAATTTTCCTTCGTTGGCCACATAGAGCGGATCGAGGCCCAGCATCTCACAGGCGCCGCGCACGCTGTCGCGTACTGGAAGCACCTGCTCATCCAACAACATGCCTACCTGCGAGCGTCCGGCAATCTCGTTCAGCGTGGTGGCTACGCCGCCGCGTGTGGGATCGCGCATGCAACGGATTGCCTGCAGATCGCCGGCCGCTTCGACCTCGTCCAGCATCGTCTCGACCAGGCCATTCAGGGCCGCGCAATCGCTCTCCAGAGAACACTGAAAATCGAGTTCCTCGCGCGTAGACAGAATTGTCACACCATGATCGCCAATCGTCCCGCTCAACAGGATTTTGTCGCCGGGCCGCGCTCCATCCGCCGAGAGCCGCGTGCCGCGATCGATCACGCCGATGCCGGTTGTGGTAATGAAAACTTTGTCGCCCTTGCCGCGATTCACTACCTTGGTGTCGCCGGTGACCAGTTGCACTCCGGCCTGCGCAGCGGCGAGCCGCATGGAATCGGCCACTCGTTCCAGCTCCGCCGACGGCAAACCCTCCTCCAAGATGAAGGCAGCGGCCAGATACAACGGCTTGGCGCCACCCATGGCGAGATCGTTGACTGTGCCATTCACTGCCAGCGTGCCGATATCGCCGCCGGGAAAAAAGATCGGCGTGACGACGAACGAATCTGTAGTAAACGCAAGGCGCGTGCCGCCAATCTCGAGTTGCGCCTGGTCATCCATGCGCTCGAGCGCTGGATTGCGAAAACGGTTCAGGAAGACTTTCTCGATTAACTCGGCCGTCAGTTTGCCGCCGCTCCCATGGCCGAGCACAATCTGGGGATGGTCGAAGATCGGCAGCGGGCACTGCTCAAACATTGCCGGTGCGGTTTGTTTCTGCTCGCTTTGCTTCTGATCACGTTCGAGCGTTTCAGCCGGCGTCATGACGCTGCTCCCAAGTTGATCAGATCTGTCTCATCGAGATGCCGGCCGTATGCGTAGTAGGCCGCGCACGCGCCCTCGGCTGAAACCATGGTGGCGCCGAGCGGATGCTGCGGCGTGCACGCGGCACCGAAGGCTGGGCAATCATGCGGCTTCTTGATGCCCTGCAGAATCTGCCCGGAGATACAGATCTGCGGCTCCTGCGTATCGATCGCGGTGACGTCGAAGATCTGCTCGGCGTCGAATTCGCTGAACTCGCTGCGCAGCCGGTAGCCGCTCCGCGGAATCTCGCCCACGCCGCGCCACTTGCGGTCGCTCACTTCGAAGACCTTCTCGATCACATCCTGTGCAGGACGATTGCCGTCGCGGCCTAAAATCCGCGAGTATTGGTTCTCCACTTCCGCGCGCCCCGTCTCCAGTTGCCGCACCGTCATGAGCAGGCCATCCAGAATGTCCAGCGGCTCAAAGCCGGTGATCACAATCGGCACATGGAAGCGCTGGGCGAGCGGCTCGTAGTCTCTATACCCAACCACCGCGCACACATGCCCAGGACCGAGAAAGCCCTGCACGCGATTCGCCGGGGAAGAAAGGATCGTCTCGATGGCCGGCGGCACCAGCACATGCGACACCAGCAGCGAAACGTTCTTCAGCCCATCGGCTTTGGCACGCCAGGCCAGCATGGCGTTGGCCGGCGCCGTGGTTTCAAAACCGATGGCGAAGAACACCACTCTCTTGTCGGGGTTGGCGCGCGCAATCTTCAGGCAATCGATGGGCGAGTAGACAACGCGCACATCGCCGCCCAGCGACTTGATGGTGAACAGATCGCCGTTCGACCCCGGCACGCGCAGCATGTCGCCAAAAGAGCAGAAGATCACGCCCGGCCGCCGCGCAATAGCGTGCGCTTTGTCAATCATTTCGAGCGGCGTGACGCATACCGGACAGCCAGGACCGTGCACCAGTTCAACACCCGACGGGAGCAGCCGGTCGATACCGTTCCTGACGATGGAATGGGTTTGTCCGCCGCAAACTTCCATGATGACCCACGGTTGGGTCTGCACATGGCGAATCTCTTCTACGAGCTTGGCGGCAATCGCCCCGTCCCGATACTCGTCAAGGTATTTCATGCTTATTCCCTCCGGTTGGAGGACGGCGGCACGCTCTCTTCAACTTCCGGAGTGTCGAGTTCGCTCAGCTGATCGAGTTCGGCCAGCGCGCGGTAGGTCTGTTCGGCTTCTTGCTGGTCTACGCGGCTGATGGCGAAGCCCACGTGGACGAGCACATAATCGCCGGGCTGCGTTTCCGGCACGTATTCCAGACAGGCCTCGCGCAGCACGCCGCCAAACTGGACGCGGCCCATCTGCATTCCGCCCTTGGCGAAGGTCTCAACCACTTTTCCGGGAATGGCCAGGCACATGGGCTCCCACAATCCGCCGACTTGGCGCAGATTGTACGTTAGATGCACACAAAAATTGGCAGAGATACCCGGCGCCAGGAAAATATGCGTGGTGAGCCAGGTTGAACTGACAAACAGCACCCCGCAGGGCTAAAGCCCTCATCTTTTTATGGGATTTATCGGAAGCCGGGACTAAAGTCCCGGCCTACCAGTCCAAGGCCCCCCCACCCCCCTGGCTATCGTAAGTGTATGAAACGAATAGCCACAACTGGAAGTGTTGGCGTAAGTGTATGATTATAAAAGTGAAGAATTGTAATTGTCTCAAAATACGTGACTTATAGTCGGCCAGCGAGTCCTTTCCGGCGGATTCTTCGCAGGGTACCCCCTCTGCGCTGCGTAAGTGCATGCAAATAAAGGACCATGCTGCGAATTTTAGCGCAAGTGTTTGATTCTAAAAGTTTACGGGTGCGTCGCAGCGAAGTTCTCTCTATGCTGCCTGCAATATACGCGAACAGAGGGTAATTCCCGGCAGGTTGGTATCAATATTAAGACTTTTATTTACATATACTTATTGAAAAAATCTGGCATGTAGGGCTTGACGCGTTCTCCGATCGCGCTCGAGTGAGAGTGCAGCAAGGGCTAAAGAGGCTGCGGAAAAAGTCGATGCGAGAGACGAGTTGTCCGAAGGAGCACCCCTCAGCGGCTAAACAGGCGGCGGAAAAAGTCATCATAGGCGGTAGAAGGGCCGTAAAAGCCTCCCTCAGGGGCTAAAGCCCATATCGATTTGCCGGGCTTTATCGGCCCGACTAAAGTCGTGCCCTTGTTACAAAGCCGCACACGGAGAGTTTTTCCGCAGCCTGAAAAGCCGGGCTCATTTTGCAGCTACTTGCGGCACGGCTGAAGCCGTGCCCTTTCAAAACTGCTACTCCAAAGAAGTTTTTCCGCAGCCTGTAAAGCCCGCATCTTTTTTGGGCTTTATCGGAAGCCGGGACTAAAGTCCCGGCCTAGCAGTCGTGCCCTGTTACAAAGGCCCACACTGAGAGTTTTTCCGCAGCCTGTAAAGCCCTCGTTTGTTTTGCGCCGTTTATCGGTCCGGCTAAGAACCTATCGGGCAGTTGCGATTTCAGGTAGCGCCGCTTTCCTGGGAGGCCAGCGCTACCTATTTACGGACAAGTTCTAATGCCGTGCCCTTGTTACAAGGCCCCGTCATCAAGAGTTTTTCCGCAGGCTGGGTAGCGGAGGAGAGGCCGGCAAAGGCGCAGAGATTTCACAAAATCCCGGGGTCCGCGAAAGCGATTTCTCTGTATGATGGTGTCCGGGGTTTTCCTTCCATTCAATGCAGGTGTTTCTGGGCCGCAACTTTGCCGCAGAATCACCGGTTTTTCCTCCCCTGGGTGGCGGACTTTCTTGCCTGGTGGATCATTCTCCGCTACCAGGATCACATCGGTTCCCGGTGATACCGGCGCTACCGCTGCGTACAGGAGACGTGATTGCCATGAGAACTCTGTTCCGCTTGCGCCCCAGGCTGGTTCGTCGTTCCTTTCGCTCCAAAGCTGGGTTGCTCATGGTGCTGGCTTTGCCTTGTGCGCGAGGCGTAGCCCAGAACACCACTGTGAGCGGAACGGTGTACGATCCCAGGACGACCAACGCGCTTCCGTTGCCCAACGTTCTTGTCTATGCCTCCACCACGCCGGTTACTCCGGTCAATGTACCTGCCTCTGGCCGACAGTGCCTCCCGGTGCAAACGCCCGCCGGTTCCAATGTGGTCGCCTTCACTTACACCGCTGTCGATGGGACCTTCACGCTCCCGAACATTCCTGAAAATGGCAGCTACACGATTGTCATTCAGGCAGGGAAGTGGCAGCGCCAGTTCAGCGAGACGGTGGGCGCCGGTCCGCTTAGCGGGCTGGTGCTGAATATGCCCGCCAACCACACCGAGGGCAGCATGCCGATGATTGCCATCGCCACCGGTTCTGTGGATGGCGCGGAGTGCGTGCTGCGCGATATGGGCATCTCCGACTCGGAGTTTACGGACGATACGCAGACGACGAATCCCGGCGGCTACATTCATCTGTACCTGGGCAGTGGGTTACCTGGAGCGGAAATCAGTGCCTCCACGCCCTCCGAGACCCTTCTGATGACCAATGCATCCACAACGCCCTTGGACGCCTACGACATGGTGATGTTTCCCTGCCAGGGAACTGCCAGCAATCAGGCGACTTCGAGCGGCGCAAACAATCTGCTGAAGTTCGCGAATGCAGGCGGCCGCATCTTTGCCACCCACTACAGCTACGCCTGGCTTGATCCGGATTCGCCTTATGATGCACAGTTCGGAGCGGTCGCGAATTGGACGATTAACCCCGAGCAACAGATCATCACGGGCGTGGGGACGGTGTTGACCAACTTCAGCGATGGCGCGACGCTTGCGCAATGGCTGGAGAATTCGGCCGCCACGCTGACGGGTACATCGAACCAGATCGAAATCAGCACGCTGCGCACCGACGTGGGCTCAGTGATCGCGCCGACACAGTCCTGGCTGACTTATAACGGCCTCGGGAACCCGGTGATGCAGATGACTTTCAATACGCCCGTTGGTAATCCCGCGGCCAGCCAATGCGGGCGCGTCATGTTCAACGACTATCACGTGATCAGCGTTTCAAGCAGCGGCAAGGTCTACCCCACGGAGTGCCCAAGCTATAACAACCCTTCGTACACGATGAGCGCCCAGGAGAAGATGCTGGAGTACGCGCTGTTCGATCTGTCCTCGTTTGTACAGCCAGTGGTGACACCGACTGTCAACGTTACATTCAATCCGAGTCCGGTGCTGGTGAAGGAGGGCGATACCGCCGACCAGGTGGTGGTCAGCGTCATCAATACGAGTTCCACAACGCAGATTGGCAGCTCGGCCATTCTCAGCTTCGCGCTTCCGCAGTTGCTGACCGTGACTGCGATGACCGACTCGACCGGCGGCTGGATTTGCAACGTGGCCACTGTGACCTGTACGCGCAACTCCAGCCTCGCTGCCAGCGCGACCGATCCTGTGACGCTCACCTTCGGCGTCTCCGCGTATCCTGCCGGCGGCCTGTCGAGCTATACCGGGGTCCTGACCGCGACCGTGAGCAGCGTGACGTTTTCGACCAATCCAAGTTTCACGGATAACGTCATCTATCAGCAGCCTCCGCTCATCACCTGGCCCACGCCGGCTCCCATTATTTATGGAACTGCGCTGAGTTCCACGCAGCTCGACGCCTCGACGACCATCGCCGGGACCTTCACCTATTCACCCAGCGCGGGCACGGTGCTGCCGGTCGGCCAGCAGACGCTCTCCGCGGTCTTTACTCCGACCGATACGACCGACTACACATCGGAGAACGCGAGCGTCACGCTCACCGTGCTTCCCGGTACAGCTAGCGTGAATTTGACAAGCTCCGCCGGCGACGCATTCCTTACCAGCGCCGTTACCTTCACGGCCACTGTTCCCTCACCGGGAAATTCGCAGACCGGCACGATGACGTTCTACGATGGCGCAAGCGTTATCGGATCGAGCTCGCTGTCCGGCGCGTCGGCGAGTATCACGGTCTCCAATCTTCCCGCCGGCACACAGTCCATCACCGCCGTCTACTCCGGCGACAGCGATTACGGCTCCGCCACCAGCAATGTACTCCCTGAAACCATCCAGGACTTCACGCTCACCGCGGCGGGCGGAGGAACCGCAAGCGTTCTGCCCGCTACACAGGCCAGCTTCACACTGATCGTCACACCGGTCGGCGGATCCACGTTGCCGGGCGCGCTGAACATGAGCGTGACCGGCCTGCCGGTTGGCGTGACGGCAAGCTTTAATCCGGCCACGGTCACGGCCAACTCGCCGGCTACCGACGTTATTCTTCAAGTGCAATTGGCGGGCTCGGCCGCGCAGCACGGGCCCGCTTCGCCCTTCGGCAAAGACGCGCTGCCGCTGACGCTCGGGCTGATTCTGCTTCCGTTCTCGCTGCGCCGGCGCGGACGCGCCGGGCTGCGCAAGCTGCTTTTGCTGGCCGCAATGGCGGTTGCGCTGGGGGCGAGCTTCACGGGATGCGGCGGTGGCAGTTTTGCCAATCAGTCGTTCTCGTTCCCGGTCACCGCGCAGTCGGGAGGGTTGTCGCACACCGTCACCGTGCAGCTCACGGTGGAGTCGAGCCAGCACTGAGATCGAAGGCGTCGCGGCCGACGATGAGCGAGATGTCCGAAGAGGGCATCCCTCAGCGGCTAAAGCCGGACTCATTTTGGGGCTTGACGGGAGCCGGGACTAAAGTCCCGGGCTACCAGTCCCGGCCTACCAGATTCGCGGCTCACTGTAAGCCGCTTCAATTCGTCGCGAGGCGCGCCGGATGCACGAGTTGCGGCCTCAGCAGGCGATTTTCCTGGTAAAAGCTATGTTTGGCCGCATACATTTTTCGATCGGCTTCGGCCAGCAGTTTCTCTGAATCCAGGCCGTCCTGCGGATAAAATGCGGCGCCCAGGCTGAGCGAGAGAAAATCCTTGCCGCAGACTTCGCGGCCGGCCCGCTGGGCCAGGGAACTGAAGAGGGTGGCCCGATCGTTGACCGACGCGTGCGGCATGTTGGGCGCGATGATCACAAATTCATCTCCGCCCATGCGGGCGGTGTAGTCGCTTTCCCGACAGGCCTCGCGAATGTAATTTGCGAACAGCCTCAGGACCCTGTCGCCGGCCAGATGACCGTAACGGTCATTGACCTCCTTGAAGCCGTTCAGGTCGCACACCATGACTGCAATCGTTGCGTGCTCGCGCTTGCAGCGCGCCAGTTCCTTTTCCAGAAACATCGAAAGCGCCCGCGCATTCGCCATTCCGGTCAGGAAATCGATGGTGGCAGAGCTCTTGGCCTCGCGATATTTCAAGGCATTCTCGATGAAGAAGGCCACGCGCGCGGTAATGACCTGCAAGACGCGCAAATGATCGCTGGTAAAGGCATCCGGCGCCGCCTGATAGAGGGCCAGGACGCCCACCAGGCCGGTCACTCCTTCCAGGGGCACGGCCAGCGCCGAGCGGGGCTCGGTTTCATTCTTTGGATCGTGGATGAAACCCACTTCCACGGCCGGGTTTCCGTTCATGATCGAACACGCATTCTGGGCTACCCAGCCGCACAATCCAGTGCCGACGGGAATGCTCAACGACGAGAAGAGGCGGAAATTGTCGCCGCTGACAAACTCGGGAACCAAGAGGTCGCCTTTGCGCACGTAAGCAACGATGGAATCGTAAGGAACCAGCTTGCGCAGGCGCATGGCCACCAGCGACAGGCTCTCATCGAGGCTGAGGGAGTTGCCCAGGTCCTGGCTCAACTCAAACAGCGTGTGCGCCTCCTGACGCGCCGAGGCAATCGAGGAGAGAAAATCGCTCTGACTCTCGCGCCCAGCGGCATCGTGCTCAAAGCCGGCGGCGGGCCGTTCGCCGCGTTCCACCTGGCGGCTGAAAGAGAGCGAATCGATGCGCTTGACATCCAGGCTGCGCACCGCCAGGCTTTCAAGTTCCCGGTATCGCCTGCGAAGAATCGCCACCACTTTCGGGTCGAAGGAAATTCCGGCGTCCTCGACCACCTTCTCCATCGCCTCATCCAAATCCAGCGCCTTGCGGTACTGGCGGTCCGAGGCCAAAGCGTCCAGACAATCCACCGCCGCCAGAATCCGGGCGCCTATGGGAATTTCCTCGCCCTTGAGGCCGTCCGGATAACCTTCGCCGTTCCACTTCTCATGGTGGGCGCGCACGATGGGCGCCACCGGATAGGGAAACGCCACCTTCTCCAAAATCTCCGCGCCCACGATGGGATGGATCTTCATCTTCTCGAATTCGGCCGGGGTGAGACGGCCGGGCTTGTTAATGATGTGGTCGGGCACCGCCAGCTTGCCGATATCGTGCAGCAGGGCCGCCGCTCGCAGGGCGTCCGTCTCCTGCTCGTTGAGGGCAAGATCCTTGGCAATCTCCACCGCGTAGGTGCGCACGCGGTGCAGGTGATTGTGGGTGGTGTGATCTTTAGCGTCGATGGCCAGCGCCAGTCCTTCAATGGTCCGCAGGTGCAGCGCGCAGACTTCCTCCACATGCCGCTTCTCGGTTTCCACCTGCCGGGCTTCGATTTCTACGCGTTTCTTTTCCTCTTCCAGACGGCCCAGGTACAACAGGTAGGAGCGGTAAATCCAGTACATGACCGGCACGATGAGCAGCGCGTTCTCCCAGCCGATGAAGTGGTCCACGTAGCTGACCAAACCGACTACCGCCGCGCCGATCAAATAATAGGGAAGCGACCAGAAATAGGTTTCCGCCCAGATTTTTCTGAGCGAGGTCCCTTCGGCCAGGGCGATGACAACCGCCACCGGCACCGTGTTGGCCAAAAAATAGGTGCACGCCGTGACCAGCAGCAGGAGCGGCATGCTGTTTCGCAGCAGGGCGACCGAAAAGTGGTAGGTGTAATAGCTCAGGAAAATCGCCGGCGCCGTCATGCTCAGCACGTTAAAGACAAGCTTGAAGGGGTCCACGCCCTGCCTGGTCTTCCACACGCTCTGTAACAGCGCCGCTGCGCATCCAATGGCCAGCGTCTCAGCCAGCGACAGTTCCAGAATGCCGAGAAGGACAAACAGAAAATGCACCGACATGGTGCTTTCCATGCCCGGCAAGCGCACCTTCATGGTGGAAGACAGCAGAGCGATGCAGAGGTAACAGGCGAATTTGAGCAGATCGTTCGAGTGCCAGTGCAGGAACGAGAGACCAAGCACAGAGATGCCACCGGCCGCGGTGAGGCAGATGAATAGCTTGGCACGGATTGGTATGGATGCACCCATTACTCGGATTGTGCCGCCTCTGCACGCACCACGGGGTCACGGCCTTCGCCGCTTCTCGGCGCGGCAGGCCTTCGACCGACGGCATTTGCGTTCGTAATCGCACCAGGCGATCGCGCACGCAAAGCAGGGAAACGCTACTACTTTCATCGGCGGGCGAATCCCTGTGCTTTAAAGGCGGGGATAGCACGTTTGGTGCGCCGCTATGACCCGTGGCGGGTCGGCCGATTACTTTTGGCTGTGCTAATCCTAAGCATTTTTTAACTTGTCGCCGATGACCACCTTGTTGCATGAGCGAGCACTTAGCAAAGTTGCCCATGCGCACTCGCCGCATGTTGTCTGCACCTGTTCCGACGATCGGCGAATGGCGTCTTCCACTGGTCCGCGCGCCGCAGGGGCTGCATGCGCTTCTCTGGAGGCCGTGCCCGGGCCAGCGAATTGAACGGGAACCGAACCGTGGGTGAATCGGAAGGAGAACGAGAATGAAAGCTAAAAACAAAAGGAGCGCCATGTGGGGGAAGAAATTCCTCGTCCTGTGCGCTTTCGTCATCGCCACCGTGCTACCGGCGCAGCAGTGGCCCAGCAACGTTGCAAGCGACCTGCAGAATTTGAAGGGGCCGGTCGACGTTATCGTGACGTTCAAGCAGCCGCTGAGCTCGGGCATGCATAAGAAGGTGGTCAGCTGGGGCGGGCGACTCAGCCAGTCCCTCAACGTGATTAACGGCGGCGCATACACCATGCCGTCAGAGAACCTGCAAAAGCTGGCCGCCGATCCGGCGGTGGCGCATATCTCGCCCGACCGGCCGGTGCACTCCCTGCTCACCAGCGGCGGAACTGTAGCTGCTCTCGACCATCACCTTGAAACCGTCAATGCAGCCTCCGCCTGGTCGCAGGGCCTCACGGGAGCGGGCATTGGTGTGGCCGTCATCGATAGCGGCGTCGCCGCCGTGGACGATCTGCCCGCCAGCAAAATCGTTTACAGCCAGGACTTCACGGGCACTAACAACGCAACCGATCTCTACGGGCACGGCACCCATGTCGGCGGCATCATCGCCGGCAGCGGGAAGGATTCCTCCGGGTACAACTCCACCTACACCTTCAAGGGAATCGCCCCGGGAGTCAGCATCATCAACCTGCGCGTGCTCGACGCCAACGGCAACGGCCTATCCAGTGCCGTGATCAACGCCATCGACACCGCTATCGCATTGAAGAAAACCTACAACATCCGCATTATCAACCTGTCGCTGGGCGGCGGCGTCTTTGAGCCTTACACCCAGGACCCCGTTTGCCAGGCAGTCGAACAGGCCTACCAGGCGGGGATCATCGTGGTGACCTCGGCGGGCAACCTGGGCCGCAACAATCTCGCGGGCACCAATGGTTACGGCACCGTCACTTCGCCCGGCAACGATCCCTACATCATCACCGTGGGCGCCATGAACACGATGAGCACCGCCACCGCCACGGACGATATTCCCACCAGCTACAGTTCCAAAGGCCCGACGCTGTGGGATCAGGTCATCAAGCCCGATCTGGTTGCTCCCGGCAACCTCATCATCTCCCTGTACACACCCAACGAAACACTCGCCCAGGAAAATCCTGGCAACATCGTGCCCACTTCCCTGTATCAGGCAGGCGGAAGCGGGTCCTCTCGTGAATACTTCATCCTGAGCGGCACCAGCATGGCTGCCCCCATGGTGTCCGGAGCTGCCGCACTCATCCTTCAGAAGAACCCCAACCTGACACCCGATCAGGTAAAGGAACTCCTGATGGCAACCGCGAACAAGAATCTCATCCAAAGTTCCACCGTCACCGATCCGCTGACTGGCGTGACCTACAGCGAGCAGGCAGACATCTTTACAGTCGGCGCCGGCTATCTCAACATCCCGGGGGCGCTCCAATACATCGGATATGTGCCGTCCGGCGTCAGTGCGATGTCACCGTTTGCTGCAGTGGATAATCAGGGCAACATTGACCTGATTATCGGCACCCCGGCCAACGGCCAACCCGTGGCGTGGAGCAGCACCCAAAATCAGAACATCGTGTGGGGTAGCTCTGCCCTCCTGGGCCCAAGTACCAGCCAGTCCGAGAGCGTCATCTGGGGTGGAAGCACCCTGGTGGGCAACAGCGTGATCTGGGGCGGCAGTACCCTGGTGGGCAACAGCGTCATCTGGGGCGGCAGCACCAGCCAGACGGAGAGCGTGATCTGGGGCGGCTCGGTCATCTGGGGCGGCTCGGTTATTTGGGGCGGCAGCACGAGCCTGGCCAACAGCGTGATCTGGGGCGGAAGCACAGCCGCCGCGGAAGCCGTGCTGCTCGGCGATCAACCGTGATCGCAGAGCGAATTTCGCGCGCCTGCTCATCGCGACAAGGCGCAGCGCAGCCCAAACTCCAACCTCCGCCCGGCCGAGGGACACGGCCGGGCGCAGCTTTCTTTGGCAGCTAATGTGGTCCGCCAGAAATTCGAGTCATTATCCTGCCTGGTTGCGGAGCGAAAAGTAGCAGGGGCTAAACAGGCTGCGGAAAAACTCATCATGGATGATTGAATGATCGTAAAAGCATCCCTCAGGGGCTGAAGCCCACCTCGATTTATTGGGCTTTGTCGGAAGCCGGGACTAAAGTCCGGCCTATCAGTCCCGGCCTACCACGGCGGACTACACTCATGCTTTCTCGGGCAGCTAATCGATAGGCTTTCAGACTACCGCTTCGGCCTCGAAGCGCGGTGTTACCGGTAATGCCGCGATCAGGCGGCGCGTGTACTCGTGGTGCGGCTGCCGAAACAACTCCGCTGTCGTGCGGCACTCCACAATCTCTCCGCGGTCCATCACCGCTACGCGCTGGCAGAGCGTGGCCACCGAGAGCAGGTCGTGCGAGATATACAAGATTCCGATGCCCAGCTTGCGACTCAACGCGGAGAATAGTTGCAGGATTTCAGATTGGGTAATGATGTCGAGCGCACTGGTTGGCTCGTCGGCGATTAACAGGGCGGGGCGATGGAGGATCGCCATACCGATGAGCACCCGCTGCGCCTGTCCCACGCTCAGCTCGGCGGGATAGCGGCGCAGAAAACCGGCATCCGCGGGCAGGCTGACATTCTCCATGGTCTGCTGGATTGCTGGTTCGCATTGCGCTCTGCCGCGGTGAATCTTCCACGCCTCTTCGAGTTGCGCGCCGATGCGCAACGCCGGGTTTAGGGCCGCCAGCGGGCTTTGCAATACCAACGCTATCTCTCTGCCGCGCATGGATCGCATTTCGCGCTCGCTTGCGGTCATCAGCTCGCGCCCGTTCAAGCGTATGCTGCCATCGGCGCGCCCGCGTTTCAGGTAGAGCAGCTTGAGAATTGCCAGGGAGAGGGTGCTCTTGCCGCATCCGCTTTCGCCGACCAGCCCCAGCACTTCGCCGCGCCGCAGTTCGAGATTGATATCGCTGAGCACGTTCGGCTTGCCCGGATAGCTGGCCGATATATGGAGCGACAGGAGAGGCACCCCGTCTGTCTCCGCTTGCTCAGCGTTCACCGCTTCCTCCCCGTATTGCTGATCCACAACTCATCGATGTTCCAATACACCTGCGGTCGCAAGGCCACCGGCCTGGTGTTCTGCAGGTCCTTCGACACAGCGGCCATCGCGTCTTTATTCACCAGGTAAATGAAGGGCTCCTGCTGCCACACAATCTCCTGCACGCGATCCACATACTGCTTGCGCTTGGCCGCATTCATTTCCGCAGCCTGGGCACGCATGAGGCGGTCGATCTCCGCTTCCCAAGCTGTTGCCGGCGTTTTTTCGTTGGGATTCCACTGGTGGTTCTCCGCCGAGCTCAGCCACACATTCATCTGCGCGTTGGGATCGAGATCGTCGTTGACGAGGCCGAGCAAACACGCCTCGTAGTTGAAGCTGCGGGTGATGCGCTCGAGCAGCGAGGGAAAGTCCAGGGTGACGACGTTGAGCCGGATGCCGATGGCAGAGAGGTCCTGCTGAATCATAGCCGCCATGCGCTCGCGGTACGAGTTGCCCGCATTGGTGATGAGCGAAAATTCCACCGCGTGCCCGTCGCGATCGCGCAGCGTTCCGTTCTGCAGCCGGAATCCATCCTGCGCGAGCAGGCGCAGTGCATCGCCGGGATCGAAGGGATGCGGGGCCAGCCTGGCGTTGAACCAGAATTTGTTGGCCGGCGAAATCCAGCTCACCGCCGGCCGCGCGTGCCCGCGGAACACTATCCGCGCCAGGTCGGCGCGATCGATGGACTCGGAGATTGCGCGGCGGAAATTTGTCGACGCGAACCAGGATTTCTTGTAGGCCGGCAGCGGCGCCGCGGGAACCTGGTTGAACCACATTTGTTCGGAGTCGAGGGAAACACCGGCGTCGATGGCAATTGCCGATGCCTGCTGCCGGGATTGCGTTTTCAGACGGTCGTAGTATTCCGGATTCAGGGCATTGATGAAATCGATCTCGCCGCGCATCAGGCGCAGCATCTCGATGTCGGGATTCTGCTCGATCTGCAGGCGCACCGATTCGATGTAGGGGAGCGGCCGACCGGCCGCATCGCGTCGCCAGTAATTCGGATTACGCTTGAGCAACACGTACGTCCCGGCTTTGTACTCGGCCAACGCGTACGGCCCCAACACAGCTTTTTCTTTCTGCGGAGAATGCGCGGACAGAATCGCGACCTGGTCGAAGAGCTTGTCGAGGCCGACAATGGGCGCGGGAAACACAATCGCGATCTGATATTTCCCCGTGATCTCCGCGCTCACATTTCCGTGTCCAGAACGAAACGAATCGCCGGTGGGCGAGTGCAGAGCCGGGTCCATGAGCCGCTCGATGGTGAAGGCCACATCCTCGGCGGTAAACGAGGTGCCATCGGAAAAGCGCAGATTTGGGCGGAGCGTGAAACGAATGGTAGTGCTGCTTCGGTTCACCGCCCACGCCGTGGCCAGTTCCGGTTCCAGCTGCTGCGTCTGCCGATTCAGCCGCACCAGCACGCCGCCGGTCAGATAGCGAATGGTCTCCGATGCATCGTCCTCGACCAGCAGCGGGTCGAAGGTCTTGGGCTCCTTATTCAGGCAGAAGCGCAACTCGCTCCCCGGCTGTGCGCCGGCAGGAGTCGCGATCAAAAGGATGCAACCCCAGTACGATGCAAATGCCAGGGCGGCGGCATTGAACCAACGCAACCTCATGCCCACGCCTCCTGGTTTGCGAGTGCCAGACGAAAGCAACTCATGGTGAGGACCAGCAACAGAAACGGGGCGAACAGCCAGGGCTGCGCGGAGTAAGCCGAAAAGCTTTCCAGTTCGCGCAGCAGGCTGCCCCATGAAGGCAGCGGCTCCGCCACACCCAAGCCAAGAATGCCCAGGTTGGCCTCGGCCAGGATGAATACCGGCACCGAAATCCAGAACTGCGCCAACAGCACCGGCCTCAGGTTGGGAATCACGTGGCGTATCAACAATCGCAATCCGCTGCTTCCCGTGGCGCGCGCCAATAGCACCATCTCCGACTCGCGCAGCGCGCGTGCTTCCGCGCACACCAGGCGCGCAGCTGCCGCCCAGCCCAGGCAGCCGAGCAAAGCGAAGGTGATTGCCACCGAAACCAGCGGCGAAACATTCAGGGGCAGAAAGGCGCGCACCGTGATGAGCAGAAAAAGCCACGGCAGCGAGAGGAACAAGTCCGTCGCCCCCATCAAACACGATTCCACCCAGCCGCCCATGAATCCGGCGGTGCCGCCGATCACTCCTGCCAATGCGGAGGCCACGAGTGCCGCTGCCGGCGCCATCAGCAGGGAGATGCGCGTCCCGTACAGCAGCCGCGAAAGCCGGTCGCGCCCCAGATCGTCTGTGCCCAACAAATGCTGATGCGAAGGCACGGCGTCGGGCAGATCGCGAAACTGCTGCGCGTAGGGAGCCGGCGCAATCCAGTTGGCGCCCAGGCTGACCGCGAAAACCGCGGCCAGAAATGCGATGGCCACTCCGCGAATTCTTCTCATACTTTGCCTGTGTGCGGTTGCGCCACCCAGTCGACCGCGGAATTGGCGAGCAGCGTGATCAGGGTAACGATCATGGTGAGATTCACCAGCAGGGGCAGATCGCGGCCCATCGCCGCCTTCCATGCAAGCTGGCCAATGCCGGGCAGATCGCACAGTACCTCGACCGGAATTGCTGCCGCGAATGCAAGGCTCACCGAGACTCCTGCCAATGCCAGCAACTGTGGTGCAGCCACTGGAAGAATGTGTCTGAACAAAATCCGCATGTTGCCTGCACCCTTTCCCCGCGCCGTGAGTACGTGTGGCAATGCTGCGGCGCGGCCCAACAGCTTGCGCGCGTAGTGAAAGATCTTTGGAAACACGATGAGCCCGACGGCCAGGCGTCCCGGCGCCTGCGCCATGACAAATAGCAGAGCCAGCACGGCCGCCGGAATGCACAGCAAGACACTGGCCGCAAGCCCTGCCGCGATGTCGGCAAATCCCCCGCGCCGTGTTACAGCAACCATCGCCAGCGACAGCCCCGCCGCCCAGCCCAGCGCCAATCCCAAGCCGACGGATTGGAGCGTCTCCGGAAAGCGCTCGGCGAGCAGTTGCCGCACCGGCTCCCCGAGCGTCTGCGACTCGCCGAAATCGCCGTGCAAGAGGCGTCCCCAGTAGCGCGCATAAAACACGATCAGGGATTCATTTCGCGAGTTGGCCTGCCGCATTGCTTCCAGGCTCGTCTGGCTCAACCGGCTGTCCAGTTCTTCTTCATTGGTGCCGTATCCCGGCGCCAGGCGCGCCATGGTCGCCGCCAGAAAGCCTCCCAAAATCAGCACAATGAAAATCCGGGCCAGGTGCCGGCTCAACTTTCCCGACCATGATTTGGAAAGCGCGTGCACGCAGAGACTCTCCGGTTTCCGCACAAGCCAGCCACGCTTACTCTATCGGCCCGCGCTCACGCCGCGGAGTCCAACCGCAGGCTGGCCGACCTGCGCTGCTGCCGTGCATGTCTATTTCGGGAAATTGCCCAATCCGGGAACCAACCACTCACCGCTTCCATCCGGTAAGCTATCTGCACGGTGCTCTTCCCCCTCCAGATTGCCGAACTGCGCAGCGTCGTTGGAGACGACGGCCTGATCACTGCGCCCAATCAGCTCCAGACTTACGAGTGCGACGGCCTCACCAACTTCCGCGTGCTTCCGGGCGCGGTGGTGCTGCCGCGCAGTGCGCAGGAAGTGCAGGCTATTGTCCGCGTTTGCGCACGCCACAAGATTCCCTTTGTCAGCCGGGGCGCGGGAACGGGCCTGAGCGGCGGCGCGCTGCCCGCTGCTGGTGGCGTGGTCATCAGCCTGGCGCGGATGAACCGCATTCTCAAAGTCGACATTCCCAATCGCTTTGTTGTCGTTGAGCCCGGCGTCATCAACGCTCATGTCACCCAGCGCGTCGCGGGTGACGGCTATTTCTACGCGCCCGATCCATCGTCGCAGTCAGTGTGCACCATCGGCGGCAACGTGGCCGAAAACTCCGGCGGGGCACATTGCCTTAAATACGGCTTCACCGTGACCCACACGCTGGCGCTGGAAGTGGTGCTGCCCAACGGCGAGCTGGTCGCGTTCGGTTCGCCCGCACCCGACGCGCCGGGCTACGATCTGGCCGGCGTCTTCGTTGGCTCCGAAGGCACGCTTGGAGTTGCGACAAAGGTTACGCTTCGTATCGTCAAACGGCCCGAGGTGGTGCAAACGCTGCTCGCCGCATTTGCCTCGCCACAGGCGGCCGGGCAAACGGTCAGCGACATCATTGCCGCCGGTATGTTGCCCGCCGCACTCGAAATCATGGACACGCTCGCCATCGAGGCTGCCGAAGCCGCCGTCCATGCCCACTACCCGATGTGCGGCGGTCTACTGCTAGTCGAGCTCGATGGGCCGGCGAGCGAAGTGGAAGTGCTGATGCGCGAAGTTCGCGCGCTCTGCGGCAAAAACGGCGCCACCGAAATCCGCGTTGCGCAATCGGAGGCAGAGCGGGCACTGGTGTGGAAGGGCCGCAAAGCCGCCTTCGCCGCCATGGGCCGCATCTCGCCCAACTACATCGTGCAGGACGGCGTGATTCCCCGCACCGCGCTGCCTGAAGTGCTGGCCGACATCGAGCGCATGTCTGCAGCCGTGGGCCTGCGCGTGGCCAATGTCTTTCACGCGGGCGACGGAAATCTGCATCCGCTGGTGCTCTACGATCGCGCAATCGCAGGGCAGGAAGAGATTGCGCTCGATCTTTCCTATCGCATCCTCCATCTCTGCGTCGATCGCGGCGGCTCCATCACCGGCGAGCACGGCGTGGGCAAGGAAAAGCAGCAGGCTCTCGGCTACATGTTCTCCGAGCCCGATCTTGACACCATGCAGCGGGTACGCTGCGCCTTCGATCCCGAGAGCCTCGCCAACCCCGACAAAATCTTCCCACGCCCGCGCCTCTGCGCGGAAAAGCCCGGCCCTTACGTGCCTCATCCGCTCGAAACCGCCGGCATCGCGGAGCTCTTCTGATGAGCGCGACGGCTCTCCATCTCGAACAGACCCGCGCTCGATTGGGCTCGATCGTCGGTGCGGAACACACCCGCCGTCACGGTGAGGCTATCGTCGTTGCGCCCGCAAGCACGCAGGAAATCGCGGCAATCCTGCGCTACGCAGACCAGGAAAAACTCATCGTGACGCCCACCGGCAGCGGAACCAAGCTCGGTTGGGGAAATCCTGTGGCGGCCGGAATTGTGATCAGCCTTGCGCGCATGAGCGCGGTTCGCGAGCACTCATGGCAGGATATGACCTGCACGGTGGAAGCGGGCTGCACCTGGAGCGCGCTCGAATCGACGCTCGCGCAACATGGCCAGATGGTTGCCCTCGATCCGCTGTGGCCGGAGCGCGCGACCGTCGGCGGAATCGCTGCAACGAACGACAGCGGGGCGCTGCGCCTGAAATACGGTAGCCTGCGCGATCTCATTCTCGGCATGACCGTCGTGCTCGCGGATGGCACCATCGCCAAAACCGGCGGCAAGGTGGTGAAAAATGTCGCCGGCTACGATCTGCACAAGCTGATGACGGGCAGTTTCGGCACGCTCGGCGTGATCACCGAAATCAATTTTCGCTTGCATCCCATCGAGCAAGACGCATGCACATGGACGATTGCCGGAGACGCCGAATCGCTGCACGCGCTGATGATGCGCATCCTGAATTCGACATTGCAGGTGAGCGGCCTGCAACTGCGCGGCTTGCATCGTGAAGGTGCGGATCGGCTGGACGTGCGCTTTGCTGCCAGCCCGGACTGCCTGGAGTCGCAACGGAAGACTCTGCATGCGATGGCGGGCGGACTCGAAGTAGCTCGAACGGAAGAGCCTGTGTGGCAAACCCGCGAAAAGCTCTTCGCCGAGGCAACCGCTCGCGATGGATTGATCTTGAAGGCGGCCATGTTGCCCGGGGAGATCGCTGCGGCACACAGACAATTGGCGAAGTGGGGCGCCGAATCGTTTTGCGTCACGCAAGCTCATGGAATCATGACCGCAGCCGTGTTGGATCATTGCCTGAACAGTGAATCTTTAATCGAGGGGCTGCGGGAACGCGACGGCTCTGTGGTGATCCTGCGCTGTCCTGAAACGCTGCGCCCAAAGCTTGACGTGTGGGGCTGCAACTCCAATGCCCTGCCGCTCATGCGAGAGATCAAGCGCCAATTCGATCCGAACCGGATCCTCAACCCCGGCAAATTTGCCGGAGAGATCTGAACTCCATGCAGCACTCCATGGAAGCTCTGAGTAACTCGAAAACCGTCCCTCAGCGGCTAAAGCCGTATTCATCTTGCGGGACTTTACGGCACGGCTGAAGCCGTGCCCATTCAAGACTCCGCCTCAATCAAGGGTCCCTTATGGTTCAGGAAGAACAGCACCTGTCGAGCTTCGACGCACATCATCCTCCCGAGCGCGCGGACATTGACGACTGCGTACACTGCGGCTTCTGCCTGCCCGCTTGCCCCACTTACGTTCTGTGGGGCGAGGAAATGGATTCGCCGCGCGGCCGCATTTACATGATCAAGAAGGCGGCGGAAGGCGCGGCTCCGCTCGACGAGCGCTTTCGCACTCACATGGATAATTGCCTGGGCTGCATGGCGTGCATCACTGCCTGTCCCTCAGGCGTGCAGTACAACAAGCTGATTGAGCCGACGCGCGCGCAGATTGAGCGCAATGCGCCGCGCCCCATCGCCGACTCGCTCTTCCGCAAGCTCATCTTCGGCCTGTTTCCTCATCCCGCGCGCCTGCGCCTGCTGGCGTTGCCGCTGCTCGCGTATCAGAAATCCGGCCTTCAACATTTGCTTCGCTCTACGCGCGTGTTCAATCTTCTCCCCAAACGCGTGCAAACTATGGAGTCGCTGCTGCCCGCGGTGCCCTCACAAATATTTGCCAGGCTGCCCGCAATGATCCACCCGCAGTCGTCGCCGCGCCTTCGCGTTGGCATGCTGGCCGGATGTGTGCAGCAGGTATTTTTTCCTCACGTGAATGCTGCCACGACCCGCGTGCTGGCTGCTGAAGGCTGCGAAGTCGTCATCCCGCGCGACCAACCGTGCTGCGGCGCGCTCATGCTTCACTGCGGTCTTGAAGACGAGGCCGCCGCGCTCGCGAAGAAGATGATTGCTGCGTTCGAAGCCGCCAACGTCGATGCCATCGTCGTCAACTCCGCCGGCTGCGGTTCGACGATGAAGGAGTACGGCTATCTGCTGCGCGACGATCCCGCGTGGTCCGCGCGCGCCGCTGCGTTCTCTGCCAAGTGCCGCGACATCTCAGAAATTCTGACGGAACTTGAACCGCGGGCTCCACGCCATCCGCTGCAGTTGCGCGTTGCCTACCACGATGCATGCCACCTGCAGCATGCGCAAGGCGTGCGCGAGCAGCCGCGCAAGCTGCTTGCCGCGATTCCCGGTCTCGATGTCGCCGAAATTCCAGAGGGCTCGCTCTGCTGCGGCTCGGCCGGCGTCTACAACCTGCTTGAGCCGGACGCAGCCAACGCGCTGGGCGACCGCAAGGTGGACAACCTGCTGCTCACTGGCGCCGATGCCGTCGTCAGCGCGAACCCTGGTTGCCTTATGCAACTGATGAGCAGCCTGCGCCGCCGCGGCCACAAACCGATGCCTGCATTTCATATGGTCGAGTTGCTCGACGCGTCGATGCGCGGCGTCTCTGCGGAGACACTGCTTCATGAGAAGAAAACATGAAGTGCAGATTGCGGACCAGTTTGAATGCGCATTCCCTCAGGGGCTAAAGCCCGCGTGGTTTTGCTGGCTTTATCGGTAGCCCGGACTAAAGTCCGGGCCTACCAGTCGTGCCCTTGTTACAGAGCTCCAATCAAGGAGTTTTTCCGCGGCCTGTAAAGCGCGCACACTTCACCGTGACCCCGCGTGCTCAGCAGCCGAAGGCGCTAAATACTCGGCTGGCGCAGACAGCTTCATCATGGCGACATATAGGATTCCGGCCGTGAAGAAGCCTACGAACCACGCGTAGTCATAGAGAAAGTGGAGCGGCTTCAAGAAGACGCCGACCAGCGCGATGCCGACTCCGAGCGCCAGCGCGATGATGGCGCGTGGATTGATGCCCTTGGTGTAGTAGTAACTTCCGTCGCGATGATAGAGCGAGTTCACGTCGAGCTCTGTGCCGCGAATGACAAAATAATCCGCCACCATGATACCCGCAACTGGGCCCAGTAAACCGGAATAGCCAATCAGCCAGCCGAAGATGTACGCATCCGGCGTGGCCAACAATTTCCATGGGCACATTGCCAGGCCGAGAAATCCGGTGATGATTCCGCCGGTGCGGAAGCTGATCAGGCGCGGATAGAGATTCGAGAAATCGTTGGAGGGCGATACCACGTTGGCGCCTATATTCACGTTGAGCGTGGCGACCAGGATCGCGATCATGGCCAGGAAAGCGACGACGGGCTGGTGAAAGGCACTCATCAACTCGATGGGATTCCAGATGGCGTGGCCGAACAAGACGGCCGACGCCGACGTTACCGCAATGCCGACAAACGTGTAGAGCGCCATCGCCACCGGCAGCCCGAAGGCTTGTCCCCACGACTGCGCGGTCTGCGATTTGGAGTAGCGCGTGAAGTCCGGAATGTTCAGCGCCAGCGTTGCCCAATAGCCGACCATGGCTGTGAGGGATGGAAAGAAGACCGCCAGAAATGCGCGCGTGGAGTGGAACTGGCTAGGTGTCGACAGCATCTGACCGAAGCTTCCCGCCTTCATCCGCACCCAGATGAGCAGCGCCGCCGCCATCACAAACATGAAGGGCGCGCCAAACGCCTGCAGCCGGCGAATGGAATCTACGCCGTTCCAGACGACGACCATATTGAGCAGCCAGAACCCAAGAAAACAGGCCCACAAAACGCCAGTGTTCGCCGCCGTTGAAGGCCAGATCACCGCCAGCATTGCGTGAATCGCCGTTCCGCCAATCCACGACTGGATGCCGAACCATCCGCAGGCCACCACGGCGCGCAAGAGCGCAGCCAGGTTAGCGCCGCGCACGCCGAACGGTGCGCGAATGAAAACCGGAAACGGAATTCCATACTTGGCGCCGGCATGCGCATTCAGCAGCAACGGAACGAGCACAATCAAATTGCCGAGCAATACGGTGCCAACCGCCTGCTTCCAGTCCATGCCTTTGGCGATGAGCGACGAGGCAAGCTGATAGGTCGTGATCTCCATGCACATGGAGAACCAGAGCGCGGTGTAGTTGTAGAAGCCCCAAGTGCGCCTTTCAGGAGGCGTGGGCCTCAAGTCATTGTTCGATAGCGATGGGTCGACAGTGCTCACGCGCGGTCTCCGAACTGAGCTTTGACGTTAATCGAAAACCGCGCTTGGAGCAAGGTGTTCAGGTGTCAGCGTCGTCCTTTGCGAGATGGTTTGGCTTTCCCTTTCGCCGGCTTGGCTTTTCCTTTTGTTGCCGCCTTCTTGGCTGGCGCCTTCTTGGCCGGCGCCTTGGCCGCTGCTACGCGCTGTGTTGCGGAAACGACCTTCTTCGCCACCGGCTTGCTCTTCCTCGCTGCAGCCTGCGCGTTGGCCGTGCCGTTGGTCACGGTGTAGGTTTTCAGGTTGACTGAGAAACTGTCACCGACCACGGTCTTTCCGGTGGTTGTGTCGACTTGGATAAATTCGCCGACAATGGCCGTTGGCGAAACCGTCATGCGCATGAAACCAAAATGCGTGTCGTCATAGACCTCGATGGTGAGCGGGTTTCCGCTGGCATCGGTGCCGGATGCGGGCGTGGTTGGCGCCGGAGCTTTCTGGCCATGCTTCAATCCAACCAGTTCGTAATATCCCGCCGCGCCGGCAACAACGTACGGAATCTGCTTGCCGTTCACGGTGCGTGTGTAACGTTCGTAGAGATGCGAGTGGCCGGAAAGATGAAGATCGGGCCAGATGCCGGCCTGCGTGCAGGCGGTGTCGATCTGCTGCAGCATGTCGGGACTGGGAACGTGAAATGGGCTGCCGGTAAAGGGCGGATGATGCGTGGCAATCACCAGCGCGCGGACATTTCCGGCGGCGCGCTCAGCCTTTGCGGCCGCCAACTGCTGGCTGAGAAAGGTGAGTTGCGCGGTGCCGATTTTGCTGTTGGCGATCACGCCCTGGGTTCCGCCTTCACCCGTGTTTGAATAGAGGCCGATGAACTTGACGAAGGGCGCGTTGAGCGTGAAGTAGACGCCGGGCTGATCCATTGTCGTGCGCGACGCGCCTTGGCTGTCCTGGCTGTTCTGCGGTCCGTTGGTGCAGAAATTGGCCTGAAATGCCTGCAGCGACTTGTCACTCTCGCCGGTGAAAATTACGCCGTCGTGATTGCCGGGAATGGCAAAGATGGGCGCGTTGTAATTGCGGTAGGGATCGTAAAACTGCTCGAAGTAGTACTGATCCTGGCCGAAGTAATAGACCACATCGCCCAGGTGATACCAGAAACACGGGCCGTTCTCGAGGTCGGCGGCTATAGCGTCGGCGACGGCGAACTGGGGCTCGGGCTTGACGATGCCGCCGCTGTCGCCGGCGGTGTGGAAGACGATCTGGCCGGCGGCCTGGATTTTCTGGACGGCGGCAGCGCCGAGGACCGATGCCAGATCCATAGGCGTGGTACTTCTGGGCGGCGGAATGGGCTCCAGTTGATTGAGCCCTTTTTCGGCTTGGTCGGCAGAGATTTCCTGCTTGCTGAAGCTGCTGAAGTTGTCGGGTGTGAAATCGGGATCGCCAAACGCACGATTGACTGCCATTGCTCCTCCGGGGGTGGGGATTGGGCGAATGGTAACACTGACGAAGGCGCTGGCGGACGAAATGTTCGTGAACAATGCAGCGAGTTGGCGTGCGCTGCGCACACATGGCCCTTGCCTTAGCCTACCGTCAGCACGAGTTTGCCGAAGTGGCTGCCTTCTTCCATCTTCTCGAGGACCTCGCGGGCCTGGGTCCAGTGGAACTCCTCGCCTACGGGGCGGAGTTGGGCGAGGCTTATGGCGCGGTTCATCTCGATGAAATCGCGGCGCGAACCGACATACATGCCGTGGATGCGCGCCATTTTATGGAGAATGCTGGGGACGGCAAGCGGCTCGGGGCCGCCAGTGAGCACGCCCACCTGGGCCACCGTGCCCTGGTAGCGGACCGCTTTGAGCGAGCGCGGCAGGGTGCCCGAACCACCTACCTCGACTACCAGGTCCACGCCTTCGCCGTTGGTCTGGTCGAGCGCCCAGCGATCCCACTCCGGGTTGTTGCGATAGTTGAAGCCGGCATCGAGGCCCAGGCCGGCGGCGCGCTCGAGTTTTTCATTGCTCGACGAAACGCCGATGACGCGGGCGCCGCGCAGCCGCGCAAACTGCAGCGCAAAGATCGACACGCCACCGGTTCCCTGGATGAGCACGGTGGCGCCAGGTTTCACATCGCCGGTGGACAGCGCATTCCAGGCTGTGACGGCGGCGCAGGGAAGGGTAGCGGCTTCCTGAAAGCTCAAATGCTCAGGGATTTCGACCAGCCCGTCTTGGCTCAACACCACGAAGTCGGCCAGCATGCCGTCGATGTCGCCGCCCAGGGCACCGCTGGCGCGCTCCGCGGTGAGCGGGCCATCGAGCCAGTTCTGCATGAAAATTCCGCACACGCGGTCGCCCGGTTTCCACGCGGTTACGCCAGTGCCCACCTCAATCACCTGGCCGGCGCCGTCGGAGCAGGGGATACGGGGGAGGCGCATTTTGGGGTTGTAGAGGCCCTTGACGACCATCAGATCGCGAAAATTCAAAGAAATTGCGCGGACTGCAATCAGTACTTCGCCGGGGCCCGGCGCGGGCGTGGGTCGCTCCACAAATTCCAATGAATCAATGCCGAAGGACGAAATCTGCCAGGCTCGCATTCTGAAAATCTCCTTGCCCGTGTGGTGACTGAGTTCATACCGCGGGATGCAATTCGCAAAAGGCCCGTAAAATGAAGATATGGCTCGTGGTTGGGAAAGTAAATCCGTGGAGGAGCAAATGGCAACTGCCTTGGAAGCGCCAATGCCGGCGAGCAGCGTAGAGAAAAAACGCGTAGCCGCACAGCATCAGGCTGATCGAGAACGTCAAAAGCAGGCACTTAATCTGCAGCGCGAAAACATCCTGTCGCAGAGAACATCGAGCTCGGCTCGCCGCTCCGCACTGGAGGCGGCGCTGGCGCACATCGAGGCGCAGATCAACGCACTGGGATAGACGGGCTGCAAGAGATCAGCAGTTAAGAGCAGGGTTGCCGAGTCCTTATTCCCTCAAGGGGCTGAAGCCCCTTTTCGTTTTCTCGGGTTTTCGCGAGCGGCGAGCCCACCCACCCACCCACCCGGACTAAAGTCCGGGTCTACCAGTCCGGGGCTGCGAGTCCGGGCCCTACCGGTCCGGGGCTACCAAAATTTCGCTATTCCTCTCGATGTACCAGAAGCGTGTTGGCCTGGTGGATGGTCGACAGTGAAATGCGCGCAATATTCACATGCGCGGGCCGGGTCACGGCCCACAGAATGGCATCCGCAACATCCTCTCCCGTCAACGGCGTCAATCCCTGGTAGACCTTGGCAGCGCGTCCGGCATCGCCGTGAAAACGCACCTGGCTGAATTCAGTTTCGACCAGCCCTGGGTCGATGCTGGTGACACGCACCGGGGTGCCCAGCACATCTTCGCGCAGGCCGTCGTTGATGGCGCGCACCGCGGCCTTGCTGCCGCAATAGACAGCGCCGTTGGGATACACGATTTCGCCGGCCATGGAACCCATGTTGACGACGTGGCCGCGTCCCCGCACCACCATGCCCGGCACCACCGCGCGGGTGACGTAGAGCAGGCCCTTGACGTTGGTGTCGATCATCTCGTCCCAGTCTTCGGATCTTGCCGGTGTAGAGCTTCTCCATGCCGCGGCTGAGGCCGGCGTTGTTGACCAGCACATCGATCTCCGCCCACTCGGCGGGCAGCTCGTCGATGGCGCGCTGCACGGCGTGACGGTTGCGCACATCGAGTTGGAAGGAATGCACCGCCGGCGCGCCGCGGTCCAGGGCCATGGAAGCGACCTCCGCCAGTTTGCTCGCGCGCCGCGCGGACAACAGCAGCCGCGCGCCCTTGTCGGCAAACGCCAGGGCGGTTGCCGCACCAATGCCGGCGCTGGCTCCGGTGATGAAGACAATTTTGCCTTTCAGACTTATGCTTGGCATATCTCCCCTTGAATTAGCTCTTGTTCCGACCGGTTTGTGGTCTCCCACCCTTTCGCAAAAAGCGCGAAAGGATGGGGCACGGAAGTGTTGTGCCGACGCAAGCGGCCCTATTTTTTGTTTATTTTCTCCGCTATGGCGGCGCGCCGCTGTGCCATACGATACTGACCTACGGCCCAATCCTCGCCGCCGAGACCAAGGCTTCGCGCTTCGGCGAAAATCTCCGCGAGCGACTCGGCCAGGCTCAACTGGATGCCGCGACTGGCCGCGGCCTCGCGCAGGAGCAACAGGTCCTTGGCGCCCAGGTCGAGGGTCGCGCCTGGTGTTTCCGGCGGGTGCAACATTACTTTGCCGTATGCCGCATAGAGCGGGGACTGAAAGATGGCGTTGTTGATCGTCTCGAGGAACGTTTCAGGCGCGACGCCCTGGGCTTCAGCGTAGGTAAACGCCTCGGACAGGGAGTGGATCATGGCGCTGATGAGGAAGTTTCCACCCAGCTTGACGGCATGGGCTTTTGGCGGCTCGGCGCCGACTACGGTAATGCCGCGGGAGAGCGGCTCGAGCACGGGGCGCGCCCGGGCAACTGCATTCTCCGCGCCGGCAACTACGATCCACAAGCGGCCCTCCTCGGCCACGTTGGGGCGGCCAAAGACGGGCGCAGCCACAAAGTCGATGCCGCGCCGCGCATGCTCCTGGGTGAGGCGCTCGCTGAGGGCAACGCTGATGGTGCTGCAGGAAATATGGAGCACGCCCGGTGAGAGCGCGTCCATTAATCCGTTGGGGCCGAAGAGCACTTCTTCGTGGGCTGCGTCGTCGAAGAGCATGGTGATGACCACGTCGGCGCCGAGTTCAGCTTCGGCGGGCGTGGCTGCGGCGATTGCGCCTTCGCGGAGCAGCGGCTTGGTGCGGCCCTCGGTGCGGTTCCAGACTGAGAGTTCGTGGCCCGCGGCGATGAGGCGCTGCGCCATGTGCGCGCCCATTTTGCCTAGACCTAAAAAGCCGATTTTCATGGATGCACTCCTCTGTGCGCGCTGGCGCTCCGGCCAGAACGACATGGGTTCATTTGGATCGTGCTCTCCCATCCTTCGCGCAAAGGCGCGCGAAGGATGGGTCACCCGGCACCCGGGGTTTTGATCGACTCCCTGGCGCTGTGACTGTGTAGTTTCGTGCTTTCCCAGGTCTCAAAATCGAGACCTGGGGCACCCAGGTTCAAAGGCTCAATTACAAAATCACGTGGACACGGTACTAGTTTGGTGTGCCGCGGGTTTCTACGCGTTCGAAGCGGCATTCGCTGCACTGGCAGTTGCGGCGTAAATACTCCCAAGAATAGATGCCGGCGCGGTGGCCATCGCTCCAGGAAAATTCAAGTGCGTAGCGGCCCACGCCGTGGGCGCTGGTGGGCTTGGCGGGTGGGGAGTACATGGGCAGCAGTTGCGCGGGCTTGGGTTTGGGCTGGCCGGGGCGGCGGCCCTCCATCTTGCGCTCTTCGACGCAGGTGGCGCAGGGACAGGCTTCACGCAGCCAGGCAAAGCTCCAGGCACTCTTGTGGCCATCGGCCCAGTCGATCTCCAGGCCCTTGCCCTCGGTGAGCAGCACGCGCACCTTTTCAGGGGTGATGGCGCTGCGGCTGAGCGGGCGGTTCTCCGCGCTCTCCCGCTCTTGCTCCTCCTGCGACAGGATGCGTATGCCCTCGTGACTCATGAATACAGTTTACAGTTCGTAGTTCGCAGTTCACAGTCCTCGCAGCGTCTGCAGCCGGGACTATGAACGGAGAACTGTGAACTGAGAACTATGAACTGCTTCACTGTCTCCAGAAGAACCAGGCTGCCATGCCCATGCCGATGACCACTACCGAGGCGCGCAATACTGGCTGCGGCACGCGTTTGGCCAGGCTTGCCGAGAGGTAGCCGCCAATGGCGGCGGCGATCATGGCGGCAATGCAGTAGCGCCAGATCACCTGACCGTCCAGGATGAAGATGGTGAAGGCGATACCGTTGGCCAGGGTGTTGGCCACTACCTTCAACGCGTTGATGGCGTTGATGTCGTCGTAGCCGAACAGGCCCAGCATCGTCATAAATAGAAAGCCGGCGCCGGCGCCAAAGTAGCCAACGTAAAAGCTGACTGCGACGGTGGCGACGAAGAGAGGGACGCGGCGGGGCGCATGCGGTTCGCCGGCCCCGGCGCGCTCACGGCGGGTCCGTTTCAGGCGGTCCAGCGCGCGCGAGACGGGGCCGCTGATAGCGAAAGTTGAAGCCGCGGCCAGCAGCAGCCACGGCACCATGCGCAGGAAGGTCATCTGCGGCGTGTTGAGCAGCACCACGGCTCCAGCTGTGCCGCCGATGAGGCCGGCCAGGCCCATGAGGCACGCCGAATGCAGGTTCCTGCGTACGTTGTCACGATAGGCGGCAACGGAGGTGAGCTGGCCGGGCCAGATGGCCACGGTATTGGTGGCATTGGCCTGCACGGGCAAAACGCCCATGCCGAGGATGGCGGGAAAGGAGAGGAAGGATCCGCCGCCGGCGACGGCATTGAGCACGCCGGCCAGGAATCCAGCCACAGTCAGCCAGACCCATCGCCAGTCCATGCTGGATATAAAAACAGAAGTTTGCGCCACTCCTCTTTATTGTAGTGGGCGGGGCAGCCCTTCTATCGCATCGGCGGTGGGCAGTTTGGCCAGGCAATCGCTCGGGCTAAAGCCCTTGTTATTTTGGGCGGTTGAATGTACAGGCTGATGAGGCTGAGGAAAGACTCATCATGAATGATCGAATGACCGTAAAAGCATCCCTCAGGGGCTAAAGCCCACCTCGATTTATCGGGCTTTATTGGATGCCGGGACTAAAGTCCCGGCCTACCAGTCCCGGCCTACCAGTCCCGGCCTACCAGTCCCGGCTTACCAGTCGTGCCCTGTTACAAAGCACCATCGCAGGAAGTTTTTCGGCAGCCTGTGAAGGCCGTACCTTCCAACTGAAGGCCGCACCCTCCAACTGAAGGCCGTACCCATCAGACTGTAGCCCGTACCCTTCAGACTGACCCACTATCGTCCCATCCCGCGTCGGGCGTTACCCCTACCTGCGGAAGATTCCGCTATCGCTGTGAAACAGGGGCAGGTTATGCTCTTCCCATGCTTCCCCGCCGAGTCTCGATTCTCCTGGGACTGCTCTCGGTAGTGCCGGTTGCCGTCCCCAGATCAACGACTGCGCAGACCACGCCTGTACCGGCGCATCACGACGTCCATCCCGCCGCGCAGAGCCCGGCCGCCGCGAGCCCGGCTGTTTTGACGATTGACGGCCTTGGGAAAGGCGCCGCGCCGATCGACGGCCTGTGGCAGTTTCACCTTGGCGATGACCCTGCGTTCGCGCTGCCGGAGACGCCCGACGCTACCGGGAGTGGCGGATGGGAGCAGCTCAGCGCCGATGAGCCATGGGGCGCGCAGGGGCACCGCTCGTATACCGGGTACGCGTGGTATCGCAAGCACCTCAGCCTCACCACAGCGCCCGGCGCGTCACCCGAACTCTACTTCCTCATCCGCCACATCGAAGACGTCTACGAGGTGTACTGGAACGGCCAGCTGGTGGGCCACCATGGCGTAATGCCTCCGCATCCCGGCTATCCCTTTAGCGAGCCGCCGCAGATCCTGAGCATGGGGCCTGGACGCGACGGCGTGCTGGCCATCCGCGTTTGGAAGGCACCTCTCATCTCGTTCGATACCGGGCTGCAGGGCGGTTTTTTGTATCCGCCCCTGGTCGGCAGCCTGGCGGCCGTGAATGCCCACAAAACCGAGAACGACTATGACTGGCTGCGCAGCCGGCAATATTACTTCGCGATGCAATCGCTCTACGGGCTGATCATGGTGCTGAGCCTGCTGGCATGGCTGCGCAATCGCAATCAGCCGGTGCTGCTGGCTATGGCCTTATTCAGCGGCATGCCGGCGATCAGCACGCTTCTGGTCGGCCTGCGCCTGCCCCTTTCCTACACGCTGGCACTGGGCCTGCTGCAACCGACACTCAGCCTGGAGGACATCGGTCTCTGGTTCCTGCTGCTGTATCTGCTGGAACTCAACAAGAATGAGAGGCTCACCCGCTTCGCCTGGAAACTGGCCACGGTGAGCATTGTGGCTACGTCTCTCGACGGGCTGCTCTCGTTGCTGGACTGGAGCAAGCCGTGGATTGCGCCATGGGTGCAGGGAGCCGATGGAGTCCTGACCTTGGTCTTCACCGTTACCGAAGCGTTTCCGCTGGTGCTGGTTGCCCTGGCCATCGGCAAGCGCCTTGACCTGGCGCGCTGGCTCATGGCCATCACCGCATTTCTTGTGGAGATGCTCCTGGTGATTCGCATTGCCGTCTCCCAGGGCAGCCGATTCACGCACTGGACGCTCGGGGAAAAAATCGCCGCGCCCCTGTTCTCCATCAACGGCAATCCCTTCACCGCCCAGACCATCGCCGACACGTTGCTGCTGTTCGCCATCATCTACGCCGTCTACCACTACATGCGGCAGACCCTGCGCCGCCAGGGCGCGCTGGAGCAGGAGCTGAAGAGCGCGCGCGAGCTGCAGCAGATTCTTATTCCCGAGACGCTGCCTGAGCTGCCGGGCTTCGCCGTGAGCAGCGCTTACCATCCGGCCCAGGAAGTGGGCGGCGATTTCTTCCAGATCATTCCGCTGGAGGGTGAGTATGCCGGATCCACGCTCATCCTGCTGGGCGATGTCAGTGGCAAGGGATTGAAAGCCGCCATGACGGTTTCGCTGATCGTGGGCGTGGTGCGCACGCTGGCCCGGTTTGTGCAGGGGCCCGCCGAACTGCTGGCCGAGCTGAATCAGCGGCTGTACGGGCGGCTGCAGGGCGGCTTCACTACGTGCCTGGCTCTGCGTCTGGATCCGGACGGCCGCTGCGTGCTGGCCAGCGCGGGGCATCCCGCGCCGTTTTTGAACCAGCGCGAAATCCCCTTGCCTGGCGCGTTGCCGCTGGGGGTGGTCCCGGGTCTGCTTTACACGGAACGCGAGATCGATATCCGCGAAGGCGATCATTTTGCCCTCTACACGGATGGGCTGCTGGAGGCACGCAGCGCCAGCGGCGAGATCTTCAGCTTCGAACGCCTCCACGCGCTGTTCGCCAAGCGGCCCGGTGCGGCCGAGGCCAGCGAGGCCGCCGTCCAGTTTGGGCAGGAGGACGACATCACCGTCCTCACGCTGACGCGCCTGAGCAGCGGCCAGCGATCGACCACCGAACTTACCGTGCCCATGCTGACGCGGGCATAGGAATTCAAGACATCACCGTGCTAACGCTTAGGCTGGTCGCGGCGGAGATAGCACCGGCGTAGGGGCGAGACGAAGCGTGAGAGCGAGGTTCGTGAGGACGGGGTGGGTGAGGACGGGGTGGGTGATGCAAAAGATCGTCGCGGCGATGTTGCTTCTGATGCCAGCCGGCCTTGCTGCGCAATCGGCTCTCAGTATTCCGCCGCGGCAGTGCGTCTGGCGGCAGGGCGACGATCCGGGCTGGGCAGCGCCCCATCTCGACGAATCGAATTGGAAGCCCACCTCAGAGTGGAGAGACCTCTCCACCGTTGCTCCTGACTTCTGGCTGCGCTGCAGGTTTGAGCCGGATCAGCTCGCGCCCGGTGTGAATCCTCAATTGCAAGTCTCGGGCGATCTGGCCTGGCAGGTCTTTGCCGACGGGCGGCTGATTGGCGCTTCAGGAAACGTCGTCACCGGCGCGCACACCGTCGGATTGGCCACGGACTATCCGGCGCCTGAGTTCTCCCAGCACAACCGCTCGGTCCTGGTTGCTGTCCGCATGACGTTCACTCCCCAGGTCAATGGCCAGCAGTTGTTGCCCCAACTCGCGCTGGGCGATTCGGAGTTGCAGCTCAACACCTACTGGAGCAATGTTTACCGGGACGTGAAAGCTGCGTGGGTCACCTGGGCCTGTTACGCACTCATCGCCTCGGCCGGCTTGTTCTTCCTGGCGCTCTATTGGTTCGATCGTTCGCAGCGGTACATTCTTTGGGTCAGTCTCGCCTGGCTTGCGCTCGCCGATCTGCGCATTAACGAGTTTCTGGTCACGGCGTCGGTGCATTACCCGTCGCGCGTGGAATTTTTCCTCTACGCGATCGGACAAGCGGTGCCGGTATTTGTCATCCTGTTCTTTTTTGCGTCGAATCAGCGACCGTTGCCCCGCTTTTATCGCGCCATGGTGGTCTGCAACGGGTTCTTCCCGGTTGCACTGGTGGTGGCTGTTTTTCTGCCGGTGCACGCGAGCATGGCTCTGCGCTGGAATGTGGAAATCAGCACATGGATGACTACGGTCGTAGTCCTGGTAACGATGGCGGCTGAATTGTCGGTTCTGGTTGCGTTCTGGCCGCTGCGCTCTCTACGCAAGGCTCAGATTCCGCTGGCCGCGGTGTGTTTTTTGTGGATATCGATGGACCTGGCATACATTGCCGTGCAGCTTCCCTTGCTGGGTCTCAATATCCAGTCCATGTTCCTGAAGATTCAGCCGTATCGCTCAGTCGCCATCTGCATTGTGGTGGTTTCTCTGACTCTGCTGATGGTGCAACGCATTCGCAGCACCAACCGGGAGCGAGCGGCATTGCAGGGCGAGATGCAGGCTGCCCGCCAGATCCAGCGGTTGCTGGTGCCGGAGAGGGTGGAATCGGCGGCCGGCTGGAGCATCGAAACGGCCTTTCTGCCGGCGCGCGATGTGGGCGGCGACTTTTACCTCTCCCGCCCATTGCCGGACGGGCGGCTGCGCATCCTGCTGGGCGATGTGAGCGGCAAAGGCACCGCTGCCGCCATGACGGCGGCTATGCTGATGGGCGCGACGGAAATGCGCGGAGCGGATTCGCCAACCGAGCTTCTGCACCACTTGAACCTGGTGCTGCGCGACAGCCGCGTGGGCGGATTGGCCACCTGCCTGTGCGCGGACCTGGCGCCGGACGGGACGGTGGTGATGGCCAGCGCCGGGCATCTGCCGCCTTATTGCTGCGGAGCGGAGCTGGCAGTCGAAAACGGCCTGCCGCTGGGGCTCCATCCCGGCGCCTCGTATCCGCAATCGGTGTTCCGGTTCGCCGCTGGGTCGCGGCTGACGCTGCTGACCGACGGGGTGGTGGAAGCCCGCAGCCGCTCCGGCGAGCTTTTCGGCTTTGAACGCGCCGCTCGCCTGAGCACCCGGTCGGCAGCGGAGATGGCCCGCGCCGCTGAAGCTTTCGGCCAGGACGACGACATCACCGTACTGACGCTGACCGCCCTCGCTGTAGGAGCCCAGGCATAAATTCCAGAATTCTCCCGGAAGACGACGGCACTGTGCTGGCTCTCACATTTGCCGGAGCCGAGGTAGCGCACAGCAGGCGTGGCCTAGGTCACATTCCAACGGCCAGAGGTGCGCTAAGGTCCTTATACCGCACAGCCTTTTGACCGTCCCCGGCCGACGGTGGAAACCCGAGATGATTGCGGGGTCCGGTGCGGCCCTGTCAGTCGAAATGGGGAGAACCGGCGATGATTCGCGAGTTCGGGATCCAGCTCCTCAAATTCCGGGTAAACATGGGCCATATTCGATGCGTACTCGCCGATGATGCCGTTTTCCGTGCTGCAACCGCTGAGGAAAAAGTTGCAATCGCTCGCCGCCGCGACAGGGTGGTAAGGAAATATCACGCTGCACAACTCGAGCTCGCTCTTCTGGAGAAACAGGAGCGCTCAGGGCCCAGAACCCCGGCCATTGATCCGTCAGCAGCTGAATCTATGCGATGCACGCAGAGAAGTGCAACGGATGCCATGAGGATTTGCACTGCACCAAATACTGTTCCCCGGACGAGTAAATCTGATCCGGTTAGATGGGGGAAAATAAAATGAATTTCACGGTTTTACTGGAAAAGCTCATTACCATTGAAAAGTCGATCGGAATGGACACTCCTATTGCCGTCAGGCAGCTTCTCATAGATGCGCAGGACTGTGTTCTTCAACTTCATGGCGAGCTGGTCAGGCACGGAAAGCTTGTCCAGGCCGTTCAAGCGCCGAAGGGATTTGCGCTTCTGCGCGGGATTACGGGACGATTCTAGATTCCTGCCTGGACTTCGGCAGCCGCTCCGTTTACTGGCTCTTTGCCTGCCCCTGTTGGCTCACTTCCAATCGGCATCGTGAGCCATCTGGAATACGGCTCGGAAACGCCTGCAGCGGGGCGACCGGCTCACCTTTGTGTCCGACGGCGTTATCGAAGCGCGTGACTCCGCCGCGAGCTGTTCGGGTTCGAACGGACGCGGGCTATCCCTGTTGAAAGTGCTCCGAAAATAGCGCAGGCCGCGCAGGCCTTCGGGCAGGAAGATGACATTACCGTGTTGAGGCTCAGCCGGTTGCCGGACTCCGAGGAACTAGCCGGGGAGCCCGCAGAGGTTGATTTGGCGGCCGTTTGGAACGCTGTCAAGCCCTGAACTGCAAATTTCCTTGTTGAATTACATGTTCATAATCAACCAGTTACTGCAAGCTCGCGCAATAGATGAGCGTGTAGTACTCATATTTTATGAATCTATCATGCTATAGTTTCATCAGAGGGAGTGAATGGCTGGCGATTCCGCTTCCCAGCCGACTTTCTCAAAACTTTTGGGATCTAGAGGAGGATCATCATGGCAATTACCCGTTGGGACCCATTCCGTGAAGTACAAACCTTGCAGAACCGCATGAACTCGCTGTTCCGCGACATGAACGGCGACAACGACCCACTGACCACCGCCAGCTTTGTTCCGGCCGTCGATATCTACGAGGACGACAAGAAGGTGGTGCTCAAGCTCGAAGTGCCGGGCATCGACGAGAAGGACCTGGACGTGCGCATGGAGAACCACACGCTGACGGTCAAGGGCGAGCGCAAACTGGAGACGGAAGAGAAAGAAGAGAACTTCCATCGCATCGAACGGCGCTATGGCAGCTTCTTCCGTGCCTTCACGCTGCCCACCACCGTGGACGCCGAGCACATCAAGGCAAATTACCGCAACGGCATTTTGCGGCTGGAGCTGGCTAAGAAGCCGGAAGCGCAGCCCAAGCAGATCAAGGTGGATGTGGCGGCGTAAAATCAGCTGCCAGCTCCTAGCCTCTAGCTCCTAGCTTTGTCCTGCTGGAACGAGACGCTGGGACTTGAATCGCGCCGGGGTGGGATACTACCGCCTCGGCGCAGTGTTTTATCGAACCGAAACTGAGTTACTGTTTTTTTCAGGATGCAACTGGACGCCGGCTCCGGGCAGGAACAAGCTAGGAGCTAGAGGCTGGAAGCGAGGAGCTGTCTTTATGGCCATTCGTTGGGACAAATTTACCGTCAAATCGCAGCAGGCGATGCAGCAGGCGCAGACCCGTGCCACCGAGCTGGGCAACCCCGAGATTCAGCCTGTGCATCTGCTGCTCGCCCTCATCGAAGATCGCGAGGGCGTGATCCCCGCCGTGCTTGAAAAGATCGGTGTGCCCACGGAGCGCCTGGAGAACGAGCTGCACCAGATTGAGGAAAAGCTGCCGCGCGTGGCAGGCGCCAGCGCGCAGCCGGGCCTGAGCCAATCGCTGAATAGCGCCCTCGATCAGGCCTTCAAAGAAGCCGCGAATTTCAAAGATGAGTATGTATCCACAGAACACCTGTTGCTGGGCATTGCGCACCTGAAGGGCGACGCCGCACGCGACGCGCTGTTTGCCGTGGGCGCCACGCACGACGCGATCCTGAAGGCGCTGACCGCGGTGCGCGGTGCGCAGCGTGTGACTGACCAGAATCCCGAGGCCAAGTTCCAGGCTCTAGAGAAATATGCGAAGGACCTGACCGAGCTTGCTCGCCGCGGCAAGCTCGATCCGGTGATCGGCCGCGACGAGGAGATTCGCCGCGTCATCCAGGTGCTGAGCCGCCGGACGAAAAACAATCCTGTCCTGATCGGCGAGCCGGGGGTGGGCAAGACCGCTATTGTGGAGGGACTGGCGCGGCGCATCGTCTCCGGCGACGTGCCTGAGAGCTTGCGCGACAAGCGTGTCATCGCGCTCGATCTGGGTTCGATGCTGGCGGGCGCAAAATATCGCGGCGAGTTCGAAGACCGCCTGAAAGCTGTCCTGAAGGAAATTGAGGACTCGAACGGGCAGATCATTCTGTTCATCGACGAGCTGCATACGCTGGTTGGCGCGGGCGCGGCCGAGGGCGCCATCGACGCCAGCAACATGCTGAAGCCGGCTCTGGCGCGCGGCGAGCTGCGCGCTATTGGCGCGACGACGCTGAACGAGTACCGCAAATACATTGAGAAGGACGCGGCCCTCGAGCGCCGTTTCCAGATCGTGTTTGTGGGCGAGCCGAACGTGGAAGACACGATCGCCATTCTGCGCGGGCTGAAGGAGCGGTACGAGTCGCACCACAACGTGCGCATCAAAGATTCCGCGATAGTCGCAGCAGCTACGCTGTCGCACCGCTACATCAGCGACCGCTTCCTGCCCGACAAGGCCATCGACCTGGTGGACGAAGCAGCCGCGTCGCTCGCTATTCAAATTGGTTCTGTGCCTACGGAAATCGATCAACTGGAGCGGCAGGCTACCTCTTTGGAAATCGAGCGCGCCGCCCTCAAGCGCGAAACCGATCCGAACAGTCGCGAGCGAATGGCTGAGGTGGAACGGAGCTTGTCCGAGATCAAGGAACAAACTACCGCCTTGCGCGCCCGCTGGACGAAAGAGCGCGACGCTATCAGCCGCATCAGCGAACTGAAAAAGAAGATCGAGGCGCTGCGCTTCGAGGCCGAGGAGCAGACGCGGCGCGGCCAACTCGAGCGGGCCGCGCAGATCCAGTATGGCGAGCTGCCCAAACTGGAGCGCGAGCTGAAAGAACTGAACGCGTTGCAGGACGTGCCGGGGCCAAACAGCGTTGCGCGCATGTTGAAGGAAGAGGTCGATGAGGAAGACATCGCCAAGATTGTGAGCAAGTGGACGGGCATTCCCGTGAGCCGCATGCTGGAAGGCGAAGTGAAGAAGCTGGTGCAGATGGAAGACCGTCTGCGTGAGCGCGTGATCGGCCAGGACGAGGCGCTCAGCACCGTGGCCAATGCCATTCGCCGCTCGCGCGCCGGCTTGAGCGATCCCCGGCGGCCGATTGGTTCGTTTATTTTTCTGGGACCGACGGGCGTGGGCAAAACTGAAACCGCGCGCGCACTGGCCGAATTTCTCTTCGACGACGAGCACGCCATGATCCGCATCGACATGAGCGAGTACATGGAAAAGCACGCGGTGGCGCGGTTGATTGGCGCGCCTCCGGGATATGTGGGCTACGACGAAGGTGGGCAACTCACTGAGGCCATCAGGAGGCGGCCCTACGCAGTGATTCTGTTCGATGAAATCGAAAAGGCGCACCCCGATGTGTTCAACATTCTGTTGCAGGTGATGGACGATGGAAGGCTGACCGATGCCAAGGGCCGGACAGTTGATTTCAAGAACACGGTGCTGATCATGACGTCGAACCTGGGCGCTGCGTTCCTCGCTGCCGACGCTCTCAAGAGCGAGCACGATTTTGAGCGCGCAAGAGAGAGCGTGATGCGAGTGGTGCGCGAGCACTTCCGTCCCGAGTTCCTGAACCGCGTGGACGACATTGTGCTCTTCCATCCGCTGGGGCAGGCGCAGATGGGGCAGATTCTCGAACTGCGGCTGAACGAGTTGCGCCGTCTGCTCGAAGACCGCGCGATCTCGATCGAGCTTACCGAGCCGGCAAAGCAGCTCATCCTGGCCGCGGGCTCCGACGCGGCGTACGGAGCGCGGCCGCTGAAGCGCGCCCTGCAGCGCATGATCCAGGACCCGCTGGCGATGAAGATCCTGGACGGCGAAGTGCTGCACGGGGCGCACGTGCGGATCGACGTGGACCGCAACAGCAACCACCTTGTCTTCGAGCCCATGGGGCGCGAAGCCATGGCGTAAGAGCAGCGAGTGAGCGAAAAAGCAAACAGGCTCCGCAATTGCGGAGCCTGTTTTGTGCCTTTCACTACGCTGTGAGGAAAAGGCAACCGCAGATCCTTCGACTCGCTGCTCTCGCTCAGGATGACAAGTCGAGGTTGAAACAGCCTTCGTTCGGGCAATAACCGCAACGATTTTGCAATTACTGCCGCAACTCCACCAGCGTCGCCCCCATGCCGCCCTCGTTCTGCGGCGCCTCTTCAATTCCGGCCACATGCGGATGCTTCTTTAAAAACTCGCGCACCCCGCGCCGCAAGATCCCCGCTCCATGCCCATGGATAATGCGTACCCGTGGGAGGCCGGCCAGAAACGCGCGATCCAAATACTTTTCCAGCTCCTCAGTTGCTTCATCCACCGTGCGGCCGATGAGGTTGATCTCCATACGCATGTCGTCGGTGTTCGCGCTGGTTACCGAAACGTGCACATTTTTCTGTCTGCGCGCGGCGGCCAGAGGATCGGCCTTGGTTTGCGCCGCATCTCCGCCAGAAGCCGCGGAGAGCTCGTCGCGCTTCACGCGCATCTTGATGGGGCCGAGCGCCACTTCGAAGACGTCCTTCTCGACCTCGCGCTGGACCACGGCAATCTTGTTCATGGACTTGATGCGCACCTGGTCGCCGGGCGCGATATGCCGCAGCAGGTGCGGCTGCGCGTTGGCATCGCCCTGATCGGCGCCGGTGCGGTGGGCAACTACGGTCTGGTTGAAGCTTTCCTGAAACTCGCGCCGCAGCCGGTTGATTCTGCGCTCGGCTTCCTTGGATAACTTCTGCTGCGCTGCACGGTCCTCAATGACGCGGACATTCTCGCGCATCTGGAACTCGAAATCCTTGAGCAGCGATGCAAGCTTGGTTTCGAGTTCGCGGGTGCGGGTGCGCAACTCTGCGTCGCCCTCGCGTGCGAGTTTCGCACGTTCCTGGTTGAGCGCGTACTGTTGTTCGCGGGTTTTTTTCTTGTCTTGTTCCAGTTCTGCAAGTTCGGAATGGAGCTTGTCGAGAAACTTCGCCACGTCCGCCTGTTGCGAACCCAGGCGCTCGCGGGCTTCGGAGATGATGGCGTGATTCAGGCCCAGGCGCTCGCGCAGTCTGAATGCCCGCCGAAGCGCCGGGCACGCCGAGATGGAAATGATAGTCAGGGGCCAGGGTGCGCTCGTCTACGCCGGCGGCTGCATTGCGCACTCCAGGAGTGTTGGCCGCATACACCTTGAGAGAAGTGTGGTGCGTGGAGATGAGCGACCATGCGCCGGCAGCGCGGAAGAAATCCGCAACTGCAACGGCCAGCGCTGCGCCCTCCTCGGGATCGGTGGCCGAGCCCAGTTCGTCGAGCAGTACCAGCGAGCGGGCGTCGGCGAGTCGCGACAGACGGTCAAGATTTGTAATGTGCGCCGAGAATGTCGAGAGCGCAGCTTCGATGGATTGCGCATCGCCGATATCGGCGAGAAACGCGGTGAAAACCGGAAAGCTGGCCCGCGTGGCTGGCACGGGAATTCCAGCCTGCGCCATCATGGCCAGCAGCGCCGTGGTCTTGAGCGCCACCGTTTTGCCGCCTGTATTGGGGCCGCTGATGATGAGCTGGCGTTCTGTGCCGGTCAGTTCCAAAACCAGGGGGACGATCGAACCTCCGGTTCCGCGCAGGCGTTTTTCGAGAAGCGGGTGGCGACCACCTTCAATTTGCAACAGCTCCTGTCCAAAACCAGGAGAAATGCAATCGAAGGCGTGGGCGAAGCGAGCGCGCGCCAGCAGGCTGTCGACAAGAGCGAGTACGCGTGCGCCTTCGACAAGGCTCGACGCATAGCTACCCACCTGCCGCGTGAGGGCAACAAAGATGCGGTGAATCTCCGCCTGCTCGTCTTCAAGCAGCCGCACCAGCTCGTTGTTCTGCTCGATGGTTTCGAGCGGCTCGACGTAGACCGTCTGGCCTGACGAGCTGGCTCCGTGAATCACGCCGGAGACGCGCCGCTTCAGCTCCGCGCGCACCGGGATCACGAAGCGCTCGCCGCGAATCGTGATCAGGTCCTCCTGCGTGGAGCCTTCGCCGGCGAGTTTGCGAAGCGCGGCGCGCAGGCTCTCCTCAATGAGCCGCTGCTGCCGCTCCTGTTCGCGGCGGATGCGGTTCAGCTCCGGCGAAGCATTGTCGGCCAGAGAACCATCGGGCTGAATGGTGCGCTCAATGGACTCGGCCAGGGGACGCAAGATTGGATCAGAGAGGCCGAGAGCTCAGAGAGCCCGGGGAGTTTTCCGGCAATGCGCGCGGGAGGTTCACGCAGGAGCGCCTGCCAGGCGGCGACGTCGTTGGCCAGGCGGGCGACGGCCTGCAGCTCTGCCGCCTCCAGCGCCGCATCGGGAATTCGTGCTTTGGCGGCAAGCTGGGTTGGATCGAAGAGCCCGCCCAGCGGAATGGAAACCTGCTCCTGCAGCAGCAGCCGCATTTCGCCGGTGAGTTGATGCTGACGTGCGATCCATGCTTCATCGGTGGAAGGCTGCAAGGCGAGAATCGCCGCGCGACCTACGGGGGACGCCGCAAAGCCCGCGAGCAGCGCCAGCAGCGGCTCCCATTCGAGAGCTGCGAGGTCTGCGTTTGACACCGGCGACGGAATGGGATCGAGCAAAGGCATACCTATCCATTATCTCAGCGTCCGAAATGAGCGGGTCCGTCGGGGTAGTGAGTCGATCGTTGCTTCAGAACAAGAACAGCAAGTTAGCGCCGCTTCGCGGCATGGCAAGTCAGCAAGTCAGCGGGTCTCTTGGCGTCTTGATCCCGTGCCCCCTAGTTCTTGCTCCCCGCCTTTTCCCAGCGCCCCACCACGGCCGCGGCCATGCAGTTGCCGATGACATTGAGCGCTGTGCGGCCCATGTCCATGAGCGTGTCTACGCCCAGGATGATCATGATGGCTGTCAACGGAATGTGGAACGAAGCCGCCGTGCCCAGCAGGATGACCAGCACCGAGCGCGGTACGCCGGCCACGCCTTTGCTCGTGAGCATGAGCGTGAAGACCATCAGCAGTTGCTCGCCCACGCTCAGGTGCATGCCTGCGGCCTGGGCGGCAAAGATGGCCGCCATGGACAGATAGAGGCTGGAGCCGGTCATGTTGAAGCTGTAGCCGGTGGGGATGACGAAGGAGACGATCCAGCGCGGGACGCCAAACTCTTCCATGCGCTCCATGGCCAGCGGCAGCGCAGCCTCGGAGGTTGTGGTGGCAAAGCCGATGGCCGCCGGCTCGCCGACAGCCGCGCAGAATCGACCGCAGCGGAATGCGCGCCAGCAGCAGAATGGGCACCAGCACCAACAGCACGAACAGCCGCCAGCGCGACGTAATACGTCGCCACCAGCTTGGCCAGCGGCAGCAGCGTAGCGAAGCCCATGCTGCCCACCGTGTAGGCCAGCGCCGCGCCTGCGGCCACCGGCGCCATGTACATCACGATCCGCGTCATCTGAACATGGTGTCGGTGAGCGATTGCAGCACCTTCACCAGCGGCGCGCGGCCGTTCCGCAGGCAGCATAGCAAGCGCTACGCCGAAGAGCAGAGCGAAGACTGCGACCTGCAAGACCTGATTCTGCGCCACGGCCTGGGCAATGTTTTCAGGAAAGACATTGAGGACCACATCCTGCCAGCCGGGGTGAACGGCGGGCGCTGGTGCCACGGGGCCGGGAGCCGCGGGGAGTATCATGCCCCAGCCCGCTCCGGAAAGGTTGATGGCAATCGCGCCGATCAAGATCCCCAGCGTGGTGACTACCTCAAAGAAGATGAGCGCTTTGAGCGCCACGCGTCCCACGCCGCGCAGCTCGCCGTGGCCGGCGATGCCGGTTACCAGGCCGCCGAAGATTAACGGCGCGACGATCATGCGGATGAGGCGCAAAAAGATGTCGGCCAGGAAACGCGTCTGCGCGGCGAAGTGCGGAGCGTCGACGCCCAGTTCGGCGCCCATCACCATGGCGAAAAAGGTCCAGACCAACAGCGAGCGGCGGCGGAAGGCGTAGGGGATAAAGATGGCGGTCCCGGCCCAGCGCAGAGACGCGGAAATTTCGGTAGACGCGTGGGATGCGGCAAGGGCAAGGCCGGTGGCAAAAAGCGCCGCACCCAGGATGGCCACACCGCGCGGCGGGGCCGGCAGTGCAGTTGACTGTGCCCGAGCTTCGGGCGCGGGGGCTTGGGAGCCATTCGCGTTCATGCAGGAGTCCTGGAGGTCAAGGCCTCCATTATCCTATGCCGCGCAGAGGGAAGAGCCCGAGGGGGTGGGTGGTTTGAGTGCGCATTCCCGCGGGGGCTAAAGCCCTCATCTTTTTATGGGCTTAATCGGAAGCTGGGACTAAAGTCCCAGCCTACCAGTCCCGGCCTACCAGAGTCCCGGCCTACCAGAGTCCCGGCCTACCAGTGGTGCCCTTGTTAAGCCCCACAGGGAGAGTTTTTCCGCAACATGTGAAGCCCGTGCCCTTCAACTGAGGCTCACAACCCTCACCGGACGCCGGCGCGGTCAGCTCTTCGCGTCGCTCGATTTTGCAGCCGGAGCCGCAGGCGCAGCGGCCGGGGCGCTCGTTGTGTCCGCTGCCGGCGTTTTCGTCTCTGCCGGAGCCTTGCTCCCGGTCGAAGTGGACTCCGATGATGAGCCGCTGCTCTTCGAGGCGTAGTCGTTCACGTACCAGCCCGCGCCCTTGAAGTTCAGTCCGGGCACGGTCAGCGGGCGTTCCAGCGGGCCGCCGCACTGCGGGCAAATGGTCTCTGGCTCAGAGTTGAAGCTTTGTATCTTTTCGAAACGATGGCCGCACTTGGTGCAGCGATAGGGATAGAGGGGCAATTTTTCTTACTCCAGGGGAAGCGTCACCCTGTGTCTATTGTATCGGCAGGACGGAAGCGGTGTCGCTGGTTGCCGTACGTTCCAATGATCAACCCGGGGATTCTTCTGTTCAGGCTCGTGGCCTCCCACCCTTTCCGCAAAAAACGCGGAAAGGATGGGGCACCACAATGGTTCGAACTACAGCAGGGGACTCAGTGTGCGGTGATCGGCACTGACGCTCTTTCGTTCTCCCATTGCAGCGTCAGCCGGCCATGGTTGCCGCCCTCATCCCTGATTGTCCAGGTGAGATCTTCCACCATGGAGTGGGGCCTGCTCATCTGCATCTTCACGCGGCCCAGGTCTTTCGAATTGTCGTACTTCAGACCCCACTCGCCGGTATCCTTGCTTACGATCAAGGTCCACTGGGCGGGATCGGAGATATCGACAAACAGGGTGTAGTTTCCGGCCGGCACATTGAGGTTGCCAATATTCAAATCGGCGTCTGTGTGCAGCGCGGTGGCCGCGTTCGCGCCGGCGCGCCAAACGGGGTAATGCGGGTCGTGGCTGATGAGCCCATCGCTGGTGAAGATGTGTCCCTCACGCCCCTTCACGCGCGGCGACGAGTAGTCGATGGTGATGGTTTTGCCGGCAATGGTGGCGGTAGCCGTTTCCTTGGGGCTGAGCGGCGGCTTCTTCTGTTGTTGGGCAGCGAGAGGAACCAGCGCGAGCACAAGGCTCGTACACAGGATCAGGTTTTTCATCGGGATTCTCCTTAATGAAAACATGAAGACAAGATGAATACGGGTCCCCGGTAACGGGTCCCCAGTTTACGCGGCGGTGCGATGGGCACGCAAGGCGCCTACAGCAGGGAGCCAGTAGCTTGCAGGTTGTCGTCTGCCGGCAATCCGCTTTGAGCTATCGGCTACTGGCTACCGGCTGTCATTCACCGCCTGCTATCATGCGGCAGAAGGCAGGGCATGGCAGACCAGCAAAATCAGCTCTCACCCGGGGCGCGTTTCCGCGCGGCTCTCGCGGCTGAAAAGCCGCTGCAGATTGCCGGCGCCATCAACGCTTACACCGCACGCATGGCGGAGGCGGTGGGCTTTCGCGCTCTTTATCTTTCCGGCGGTGGGGTGGCTGCCAACTCGCTGGGCCTGCCCGACCTCGGCATCAGCACCATGGAAGACGTGCTGATCGACGTGCGCCGCATCACGGACGCCACGGCGCTGCCGTTGCTGGTCGATATCGACACCGGCTGGGGCGGGGCGTTCAATATTGCGCGCACCATCCGGTCGATGATCAAGGCGGGCGCGGGCGCTGTTCATATTGAAGATCAGGTGGGCGCCAAGCGCTGCGGGCATCGGCCGGGCAAGGAACTCGTCCCGACCGAAGAAATGGTCGACCGCATCAAAGCTGCAGTGGATGCCCGTACCGATACGCAGTTCGTGCTGATGGCCCGTACCGATGCTTTGGCCGGGGAGGGCATGGCCCGCGCCATCGCGCGCGCGCAGGCTTATGTTGCCGCCGGCGCGGACATGATTTTTGCCGAAGCCGTGACCGAGCTGGCGGTCTACACCGAATTTCGCCGCGCGGTGGGCGTGCCTATCCTCGCCAACATTACCGAGTTCGGCCAGACGCCGCTTTACACGCGCGAGGAACTGGCCGCTGCCGGAGTGGACATTATCTTGTACTGCTGCGGAGCTTACCGCGCCATGAACGCCGCGGCGCTCAAGGTCTACGAGGCCATTCGCGCCGAGGGCACGCAGAAAAGCGTGCTGCCGCTGATGCAGACCCGCGCCGACCTATACCGCTATCTTGGCTATCACGCCTACGAAGAAAAGCTGGATGAGCTGTTTGCAAAGGACAAGCCTGGCAAGGCACCGGCGCAGGAGGGGTGATGAGCTTCGAAGATACGATTGCGCTGCTCCGCCGTACGCCGGCTGCACTCGAGGCCTTGCTGCGCGATCTGCCGGAGAGCTGGACGATGCGCAATGAGGGCGGCAACTCATGGACGGTTTTCGAAGTGGTCGGCCACCTCATCGATGGCGAGTACGTCGACTGGATTCCACGCGCGCAACGAATTCTCGAATTCGGCGAGTCAAAGCCCTTCGACCCGTACAACCGCTCGGGCCATGAGCAAGTGACGCGCGGCAAGTCGCTCGGGCAGTTGCTGGACGAATTCGCCCAAGCGCGTGCGCAGAGCCTGAGCACGTTGCGCGCGCTGAACCTGCAAGCGGCTGACCTGGAGCGTCGTGGACGGCACCCCGGTTTGGGCGTGGTCACGCTGTCGCAACTGCTCTCCTGCTGGGCGGCGCACGATGCGAATCATCTTCACCAGATTGCGCGTATCATGGCCTACCAATACCGCGATGCGGTGGGGCCATGGCGCGCCTATCTGGGCGTCATGCACTGCAACGGCCACGGCGCATAACCCCTGCACATCCCGGCCGTCGATCGGTTAGAAGATGCTCTCTGGAGGACGCACTTGAGCGGCAATGAAGTCAATTCTTCCCCCTCTGCTTTTCGCCCCAAAAAATCTGTGGCGCTGTCGGGCACGCCGGCGGGCAACACCGCCGTCTGCACCGTGGGCCAGAGCGGCAACGATCTTCACTACCGCGGCTACGATATCGCCGATCTGGCAGTGCACTGCGACTTCGAGGAGATCGCGTATCTTCTTGTTCACGGCAAGCTGCCCAACGCAGCCGAGTTGGGGGCTTACCGCAAGCGACTCGCCGGGCTGCGGGGCCTGCCGGACGCGGTGAAGAAGTCGCTGGAACTGGTGCCGGCCAGTGCGCACCCCATGGACGTGCTGCGCACCGGCGTTTCGGTGCTGGGCTGCGTGCATCCCGAAGCAGCAGACCACCACGAAGGCGGCGCGAGGGCAATTGCGGACACGCTGCTGGCTGCGCTGCCGTCGATGCTGCTCTACTGGCACCACTACGCGCGCAACGGCAAGCGCATTGAGCTTGAGCCGGACAGCGAATCGATTGCCGAGCACTTCCTGCACCTGCTGCACGGCCAGGCTCCCAGCGCGGAGTGGACGCGTGCCATGCAACTCTCGCTCATCCTGTACGCTGAGCACGAGTTCAATGCCTCTACCTTCACCGCGCGGGTGATCGCGGGCACCGGCTCCGACCTTTATTCGTGCATCACAGGGGCCATTGGCGCGCTCAAAGGGCCCAAGCATGGCGGCGCCAATGAAGTGGCGCTTGAAATCCAGCAGCGCTACTCCACGCCCGAGGAGGCGGAGGCCGATATGCTGCGCCGCGTGGCCGATCGCGAAGTCGTCATAGGCTTCGGACATCCGGTTTACACCATCAGCGACCCGCGCAGCAACGTGGTCAAAGAGGCGGCGCGCGCGCTGGCCGTGGATGCCGACGGGCGGCGCCTGTTCGCGGTTGCCGAGCGCATCGAGACCACCATGCAGCACGCCAAGCGGATGTTCCCCAACCTCGATTGGTACAGCGCCGTGGCCTATCATCTGATGGGCATTCCCATCGATCTGTTTACGCCGATCTTTGTGATGGCGCGGACGGCGGGGTGGTCGGCGCACGTGATCGAACAGCGCGAAGATGGGAAGATTATTCGGCCTTCGGCGGTGTACACGGGACCGGAGAACTTGACGTTTGTGGCGATTGCGGAGCGCCAGTAGAGCCTGTAGCTCGCAGCCTGTAGCCTGTAGCTTAGCGCTTTGTGAGTCGCCGTCTGTCAGCTACTGGCTACCGGCTATAAGCTTCAATGGAGGAGCCTGCGTGTCTACGCACATCAGCAACGAACGTCCCGCGCCCGACAAAGTTCTCACCGACATCGCCGATTACGCGCTCAGCTACGAGATCAGCTCCGACCTCGCTTACACGACTGCACGCGCCTGCCTCATTGATACTCTCGGCTGCGGGCTCGAGGCCCTCGAATACCCTGCCTGCGCCAAGCTTCTGGGCCCCATCGTCCCCGGCACGGTGGTGCCCGATGGCGCGCGCGTGCCCGGTACCAGCTATCAGCTCGATCCGGTGCAGGCGGCGTTTAACATCGGGGCGATGATTCGCTGGCTCGACTTTAACGACACCTGGCTGGCCGCCGAGTGGGGACACCCTTCAGACAATCTCGGCGGAATTCTTGCCGTCGCTGATTGGCTCTCCCGCTTGCCTGCAGGGGGCAGACCTTTGGTCAAGATGCGGGATGTGCTGACCGCCATGATCAAGGCTCACGAGATCCAGGGCTGCATCGCGCTGGAGAACTCTTTCAACAAGGTCGGACTCGATCACGTTGTGCTGGTTAAAGTGGCATCGACCGCGGTGGTGTGCCAGTTGCTTGGCCTCTCGCGCGAGCAGACCATCAACGCGCTCTCACTGGCGTGGGTCGATGGGCAAAGCCTGCGCACGTATCGCCACGCGCCCAACACGGGCTCGCGCAAGAGCTGGGCTGCGGGCGACGCAACCAGCCGCGCCGTGCGCCTGGCACTGATGGCCCGCGCCGGCGAAATGGGCTACCCCTCCGTGCTCACCGCTAAAACCTGGGGATTTTACGACGTTTCGTTTCGCGGACAGGGGTTCAAGTTTCAGCGGCCCTACGGTTCGTATGTGATGGAGAACGTGCTCTTCAAAATCAGCTTCCCGGCGGAGTTCCACGCCCAGACTGCCGTCGAAGCTGCGATGAAGCTGCGCGAACGGTTGGATCAGGCGAAGCTCTCGTCCGAGAGCATAAAAAGAATCACGATTCACACGCATGAGGCGTGCCTGCGCATTATTGACAAGAAAGGCCCGCTATCGAATCCCGCAGACCGCGATCACTGCGTGCAATACATGGTCGCTATCCCGCTGCTCTTCGGCAGGCTTACGGCGGCGGACTACGAAGACGCCGTTGCTTCCGATCCGCGTATTGATGCGCTGCGCGCCAAGATCGAATGCGTGGAAGAGCCACAGTTTACGCGCGACTATCACGATCCGGAGAAGCGATCGATCCCTAATCGGCTGGTGATGGAGCTGGCGGACGGCAGCGTGTTGGAAGAAAAAGTTGAATACCCCATCGGTCATCGCCGGCGGCGCGAAGAGGGCATGCCGTTGCTGGTGGAGAAATTCAAAACCAATCTCCGGCGGCGGTTCGACGAGGCGCAGCAGCAGCGCATCCTTGATGTGTCGCTCGATCCGGAACGGCTGGATGCGATGCCGGTTCGCGAGTATGTGGATCTCTACGTGATCTGATTGCCTCGGTGCACGACCGGGGAGGGGGCCGGGAAATATCCCTCAGGGGCTAAAGCCCACGTCTTTTTGACTTTTGCGGGAGCCGGGACTAAAGTCCCGGCCTACCAGTCCCGGCCTATCAGTCCCGGGCTACCAGTCCCGGGCTACCAGTCCCGGGCTATTAGCTCCGGTCTATCGGCTCCGACCTACCAGCCCGGGCCTAGGTCCCCGACCGCATGAATTCGTACTTTTGGCTTCCGTGGTTTCCCACCCTTTCGCCAGAGAAAAGGCGAAAGAATGGGGCACGGAATTGGTACAAAATTAAGCGGTCAAAGACCTAGCAGTCGCGCCCTGTTACAAAGCGCCTCCGCGCAAAGTTTCCGCCGCTTTCAAAGTCGCACCCTCTTCGCGCGCCGAAACGCAATCTGCATCCAATCAACCGGATGGCACTGCCTGGCTCGCTGTGCATCGCTGGTGGGGGACGATTATGATGGATAGGAGGGCCGGCAAAGCGACAGAGCCCTTGCAGCGTCCCCTTCGGCTGTTTATGGATGTTTTCCCCGCTGGCCTGTAACCCGAGAAGCCCCGGAAGAGTCCCCGCAGTCGTGCATCATGGAACAGTAAAGCCGTGCTTCCGGGCACGGTGTTGGTCTTGGAGCGGGAATGACGACTGAGCCCAGGCGGCTCGATCTTGCGCCTTATTTGAGACGGCAGCCGGTGACCTTGGCGCTGCTGACCGGGTTGATGGTGGTGTTTTTTGTGGCCGTCAGCACGCTGGCGCGCATTCACGACGGACAGCGCGAATCGCTGGCCGAGCGCTGGGCCCAGCGCGGCTTCGACAACCTCAATGCGCAGCACTTCCAGCCGGCGGTCGAGGACTTCCGCACCGCACTTCTCTATAGCCGCGACAACGACGCCTATCAGCTCAGCCTGGCCCGGGCGCTCATCGGCCTGAAACGCTACGACGAGGCCAAGGCGTACCTGGTCAACCTGTGGGAGCGGGAGCCGGACAACGGGATGGTTGGCCTGGAGTTGGCGCGCATCGCCGTGACCAAGAACGAGACTGAGCAGGCGCTGCGCTATTACCACAATGCAATTTACGGCACCTGGCCCTCCAATCCCGATATCGGGCGGCGGAGAACGCGCCTGGAGCTGATCTCCTACCTGATGCGCATCAATGCCCGGCCGCAGGCCGTCGCTGAACTGATTGACCTGGGCGCCACGGTCGGCGACAACGCAGCCGAGCAGGAACAACTCGGCGAAATGTTCGCCCAGGTCGGCGATTATGTGCAGGCACTCGCCGCCTACCGCACCAGTTTGAGCCTGAAGCGCCGCAATCCAGCCGCGCTGGCCGGAGCGGGCGCCGCAGCATTCAAGCTCGGCCAGTATGTTGAAGCTGAGCGCTATCTCGAAGAAGCGCTGGCGGCGAATCCAGGCGACACAGAATCCGAACAGAACCTCAAACTGACTGAGTACGTGCTGCATTGGGATCCGTACCGCCAAGGGCTCAGCCAGGTGCAGCAAAACCGCATCGTGATGGCTGCCTTCGCTGCTGCCGGAGCGCGGCTCAAATCCTGCACCCCTCCCGATACGCCCGAACAGCAGGATGAGCAGCAATGGACCAAGCTCAAGCCGCAGGTGACGGAGCGCGGTCTGGAGCGGACTCCGGACCTGGTTAACACCGCGATGAAACTAGTGTTCGAAGTAGAGAAGGAAACCGCCAGCACCTGCGGCGCACAGACTGAAACCGATCAGGCCCTGCTTTTAGTTGCCAGCCTGCACGAGGAGGAGTGACCTGAGCTCGCAATCGAACTTACAGCCAGCAACCCCGGTGGTGGAAGCACCAGCCGAGGTAGAAACGCCGCGTGAAGCCTTCAACCCGATGAAGGTATGGAAGAGTGTCTTCCGCGAGGACCGCTTCTTTCTGATCCTGTCTGTCTTCATTGGAATCTTCTCCGGACTGTCGGTTGTCTGCTTCCGTTTTGCCATCGACTGGTGCAGCATTTACGTGCTGGGCTCGGGCGTGCCCTCCAAGGAGCGGCTGCTGCTGGCTCCTACGCTCACCGGGCTGCTGATTGCCCTGATCGTCATCTACATCTTCCCCATGGCGCGGGGCAGCGGCGTGAACCAGACCAAGGCTGCGCTCTACATTTATAACGGCTACATCCCGCTGCGCACCGCACTGGGGAAATTCATCACCGCCGCGCTGGCCATTGGCTCGGGACAGTCGCTGGGGCCGGAAGACCCTTCGCTGCAGATTGGCGCCAGCCTGGCCTCGGTCATCGGCCGCAAGCTGCGTCTTTCGCGCGACAACATGCGCCTGATTGCCCCGGTGGGCGCGGCTGCCGGCCTGGCTGCCGCATTCAACGCGCCTATCTCCGCCGTCCTGTTCGTCATCGAGGAAGTGATTGGCCGCTGGACTGCCGGCATTCTCGGTTCGGTGGTGCTCTCCGCGGTTTCGAGTGTCGTGGTGATGCGCTGGTTCCTGGGCTCGGACTCGATGTTCCGCATTCCGCCTGTCGATTTCAAGCGCCCTTCCGAGCTGATTGCCTACTCCATCCTGGGCATTATCGGCGGCCTGATCTCAGTCGCATTCTCTGCCGGGGTGGCGACTCTGCGCCCCATATTCCGCGGCATGAGGCCGTGGACGCATTACTTTCAGCCGGCTATCGCCGGGCTCATCATCGGCATCATCGCCGCGATGGGCGCGCCCCAGGTGATGGGCGCCGGCTACGTCTACATCGACGAGGCCATGCATGGGCAATTCACCTGGCAGTTTCTCGCCATCCTGGCGCTGCTCAAGATTGTCGCGACGCTGGTTTCTTTCGTAAGCGGGACGCCCGGCGGCATGTTCGCGCCTACGCTGTTTATCGGCGCCATGCTGGGGGCCTCGGTGGGCGGGGTGGAACACATGCTCTATCCCCACCTGAGCTGGTCGCCCGGTACCTTCGCGCTGGTGGGCATGGGCGTCCTGTTCGCCGGATTCCTTCGCGTCCCCATGACCTCGGTCTTCATGGTCCTCGAGGTCAGCGGGAACTACACCATCATTCTGCCCGTGATCATCGCGAACACCATCGCGTACTTCATCTCGCGCACACTGCAGCCGGTGGCCATTTTCGACGCGCTCAGCCGCCAGGACGGCCTGGAACTGCCCTCGATGGAAGAGCAACGCGAAGAATCGGTTCTGCATGTGGAAGACGCCATGGAGGCGCCCACCGACCCGGTGCTCAATGCGGAAGACACGGTGGAGCGCGCTGTGCGGCTCAGTGCGCAAGCCACGCACGAGGCGCTGCTGGTGCGCATTCGCCCCAACGGCTGGAGCACCCTTACCAAGGCGGAGATAAAGGCCCTGATGGAGGCCGGCAAAGGCGGGCAGACCGTGGAGTCGGTACTCAGTGAAGATCCCGTGCCTTCGCTGCACCCCGACCTGCCGCTCGACACCGCGCTGCGGTATGTGGATCGCTGGCCGCTGGTGCCGGTGGTCAACCGCGCCAATCTCAAGGAACTGGAAGGCGTGATTACGCAGCGCGATGTGCTGGAACGGTATCGGGATTACGGCGAGGAGTGATAGGTGGAGATTGCAATTATGTAATCTTTAGATTACAATCGAGGCGATTCGGAATCGGGAAGATCCGTGCAAGTTCGCCGAACGGAAGAATTCGCAGACTGGCTCAAAGGGCTCCGGGATCGACTGGGCAGAGCGAAGATTCTGGCACGGATTGATCGGTTGGAAGACGGTAATCCTGGCCACACGAGAAGCGTGGGATCCGGCGTGGTCGAAATGAAGATCGACTTTGGCCCGGGCTACAGGGTCTATTACGTGCAGCGTGGTGCACTGCTGATCCTGCTGCTTTGCGGCGGAGACAAGAGCACGCAGGATTCCGACATCAGACGAGCCAAGGCGCTGGCTGCGCGATGGATTGAGACGGAGCAAGAAAATGGCGATTAAAACAAAACCGTACGATGCGGCCGAGTTTCTGACCGACGACGAGTCGATCGCCGCGTATCTTACAGAGGCGCTGGAATTCGACGATCCGAGGTGCATTGCCAAAGCGTTGGGAGCGGTGGCGCGGGCTCGGGGCGGTATGGCGCAACTGGCCCGCGAAACCGGCATCACTCGCGAATCCCTTTACCGCGCGCTGAGCGAGACCGGGAACCCGGAGTTGGGAACGGCACTGAAGGTGCTGCACGCGCTGGGCGTTCGCCTCACCGCTTCCATTGCTTGATCGCACTCTGCCGTCTTCCCTGCGGACCTGCTTCCCGGAGGAACTGCGGGGGCGCTAAAATTGCCTCGTAGTCATATGCGCCGACACTTCTTCATCGCCGCACCCTTTCTCAAGCGCTTCCGCCGCGGCCGGCATGATCGTGGACGCTGGGGCTGCTGCCGAGTAATCTAATTCCGTCGAAAATGTGACGTTCTGCGGGTGCGCCTGGCGCCTCGCAAACCTGCGCTTCCCACAGGTTCGAAATCTGCGAAAGAAACAAGAAGAAATCCGCCCGCGTGCGGAGAAAGGATCCATCCCAAGATGAACAGCTTCCAAAGCAAAGCCGCGCTCACCTCCGGCAGCAAGAAATATACCCTCTATCGCCTACCCGCCCTGGCCGCGCGCGGCTTCAACCTGAGCCGCCTGCCCTTCAGCCTTAAAATCCTGCTCGAAAATCTTCTCCGCCGCGAGGACGGGGTGAATGTCACCGCCGCCGATATCGAATTCCTGGCCAAGTGGGATCCCAAGGCGGAGCCGAGCCGCGAGATTGCCTACATGCCGGCGCGCGTGCTCATGCAGGACTTCACCGGCGTCCCTGCCGTGGTTGACCTCGGCGCCATGCGCGATGCCATCAAGAAGCTGGGCGGCGATCCGGAGCGGGTGAACCCGCTGGTCCCCGCCGAGTTGGTCATCGACCACTCCGTGCAGGTGGACGAGTACGGCACCGCGGGCGCCTATACCTCGAACTCGCTGCTCGAATTCCTGCGCAATCGCGAGCGCTATGCATTTTTGAAGTGGGGCCAGTCGGCCTTCCGTAACTTCAGCGCCGTGCCGCCGGGCATGGGCATCTGCCACCAGGTGAATCTCGAATACCTGGCCCGCGTGGTCTTCACTGCAGAGATCGACGGCGAGATGGTTGCTTATCCCGATACGCTGGTCGGCACCGACTCGCATACGACCATGATCAACGGCCTGGGGGTGCTGGGCTGGGGCGTGGGCGGCATTGAGGCCGAGGCGGCGATGCTCGGCCAGCCGGTTTCGATGCTCATCCCGCAGGTGGTGGGCTATAAGCTCACCGGCAAACTGAGCGAAGGCACCACCGCGACGGATCTCGTTCTCACGGTGACGCAGGCGCTGCGCAAGCTCGGCGTTGTTGGTAAGTTTGTCGAATTTTATGGGCCGGGAATCGCAGAGCTGGCGCTGGCCGATCGCGCCACCATCGCCAACATGGCCCCGGAGTACGGCGCGACGTGCGGCATCTTCCCGGTCGATGCGGAAACGCTGCGCTATCTCCGGCTCACCGGGCGCAGCGATGAGCAGATCGCGCTGGTCGAGGCGTACTACAAGGAGCAGGATCTCTTCCACAGCGCCAGCGCGCCGGAGGCTGAGTACACGGCGACGCTCGAGCTCGATCTTGCTACTGTCGAGCCCAGCGTGGCCGGCCCCAAACGCCCCCAGGATCGCGTGCTGTTGAAGGACGCGGCCACGAGCTTCGAGCAGCAATTGCCCTCGCTGCTTGCGCCGACGGCCAAGCCACTGGGCTCGCGCACGGCTGTTGCCTGGGAGCGTAACAACAACGTCACGGACGCCGCGGTTGCGGAAGACAACGAAGGCCCGTCGAATCCCGCCGCGCATACTTTCCAAAGCGGTGCTGTTACTACCACGGTCAAGGAACGATTCAACGTCGATCCCGATCCGTATCTCGATCACGGCTCGGTGGTGATTGCCGCCATTACGAGCTGCACGAATACGTCGAACCCATCGGTCATGATCGCGGCCGGCATTCTGGCCAAAAAGGCCGTCGAGAAGGGCCTCAGCGTGCCGCCCTGGGTCAAGACCTCGCTGGCGCCGGGGTCGCGCGTGGTCACTGATTATTACGAAAAATCCGGCCTGTTGCCCTATCTTGAAAAGCTGCGTTTCAACGTCGTCGGCTATGGCTGCACGACGTGCATCGGCAACTCCGGGCCACTGCCTGCCGATGTTTCGAAGAGCATCGACGAGCACGGCCTGGTGGCGGTTAGCGTGCTGAGCGGCAATCGCAACTTCGAGGGCCGCGTGAATGTGGACGTCCGCGCCAACTATCTGATGAGCCCGCCGCTGGTGGTGGCCTACGCGCTGGCCGGCAAGATCGGGCACAACTTTGAGACAACTGCGTTGGGCAAAGATTCGGACGGGAATCCAGTCTATTTGAGAGATATCTGGCCGACGCAGAAAGAAGTTGCCGAAGCCATTGAGAAGAGCGTTAACAGCGAAGGCTTCCGCCGCGAGTACGCCACTGTGGCCGAAGGCGATGCGAGCTGGCAGGGGCTTAGCTTTCCCACCGGCGATGTGTACAAATGGGAGCCTGACTCGACCTACATCCGCCAGGCGCCGTACTTCGACGGGATGGGCAAAACCCCTGCGCCGGTCAGCGACATCAAGGGCGCGCGCGTGCTTGCTATGCTGGGTGATTCGGTCACCACCGACCACATTTCGCCGGCCGGCAACATCAAGGCCAACGGGCCGGCAGGAAAGTATCTCGCCGAGCACGGCGTGAAGCCGGCGGACTTCAACAGCTACGGCTCGCGCCGCGGCAATCACGAAGTGATGGTGCGCGGAACATTTGCCAACGTGCGTCTGCGCAACAAGCTCGCGCCCGGCACCGAGGGCGGTGTTACGCGTCTGCTGCCTGAAGGCGAGCAGATGTCGATTTTCGACGCCAGCGTGAAGTATGCCGAGCGCGGCGTGCCGCTCATCGTGCTTGCCGGCAAGGAGTACGGCTCAGGCAGCTCGCGCGACTGGGCCGCCAAGGGACCGAAACTGCTGGGCGTGCGCGCCGTGATTGCCGAAAGCTACGAGCGCATTCACCGCTCGAACCTGGTGGGGATGGGCATTCTGCCGCTCGAATTTGAGGCTGGCAAGAATGCCGAGTCGCTGGGGCTGACGGGCGAGGAGACGTTCGACATCCTCGGCTTCAAGCAGCAGCTCGACAACAAGTTCGCGAACGGCCGGACGGTTACTGTTGAGGCCACTTCGGCGGATGGCAAAAAGAAACGATTCGAAGCGCGCATCCGCATCGACACGCCGCAGGAGATTCTCTACTACGAGCACGGCGGGATCCTGCAGTATGTGCTGCGGGAGTTGGCCGCAAAGTAGCGCCTGCGGTGCGGCAGACGGCGCTTGCGCGCCAGGAAATCTGCGGTCTCCCAAGTCTCAGAATCGAGACCTGGGGCACCCGGCAATCAACAAAACGACAAGGCGGGATGGACATGGTCTCCATCCCGCCTTGTCGTTTAGCAAGTTCGCTCCGCTGCGCGGAATGGCAAGTTGGCGAGTTGGCGCTTAGCCTTTGCGCGGTTTCACTGCTTCTTTAGCTTCGGCCGGTCCCGCCGCCGGAACCTCCGGAATGTCCGCCTTCACCGCGCCAATATTCATCTTCTTGCGCAGTTCCGCGTCCATCTTCGCGAAGGTGTCCTTATTGTCCTTGAGGAAGCCGCGGGTATTCTCGCGGCCCTGGCCGATGCGCTCGCCGCTGTAACTGTACCAGGCGCCGGACTTTTCCACGATGTTTTGCGTCACTGCCAGATCCAGCACATCGCCTTCGCGGCTGATGCCTTCGCCGTAGAGGATGTCGAACTCTGCCTCGCGGAAGGGCGCGGCCACCTTGTTCTTCACAATTTTGACCTTGGTGCGCGAGCCGACGACCGTGTCGCCTTCCTTGACGGCGGCAATGCGGCGGATATCGATGCGGACGGAAGAATAAAATTTCAGCGCGCGGCCGCCGGTGGTGGTCTCCGGATTGCCGAACATCACGCCGATCTTCTCGCGGATCTGGTTGATGAAGATGAGGGCGGTGCGCGACTTGGAAACCGTGCCGGTGAGCTTGCGCAGCGCCTGCGACATGAGGCGGGCCTGGAGGCCCATGTGCGACTCGCCCATCTCGCCGTCCAACTCGGCCTTGGGGACGAGAGCGGCGACAGAGTCGACGACCAGGACATCGATTGCGCCTGACCGCACCAGGGCCTCAGTGATTTCCAGGGCCTGCTCGCCGGAATCGGGCTGCGAGACGAGGAGATTATCCGTGTCGACACCCAGCTTTTTGGCGTAGCCGGGATCGAGTGCGTGCTCCGCGTCGACAAACGCCGCCATGCCGCCGGCCTTCTGCGCCTCGGCGATAATCTGCAGCGTGATGGTGGTCTTGCCAGACGATTCCGGTCCGAAGATCTCCGTCACGCGACCACGGGGAACGCCGCCGACGCCGAGGGCGGCGTCAAAGCTGATGGAGCCGGTTGAAATCACGGCAATAGGAAGCAGGGCTTCCCGCGACCCGAGCCGAACGATCGATCCTTTTCCAAACTGTTTTTCGATCTGTGCAAGGGCAAGTTCTACCGCTTTAGCGCGGTCGTCAACGATAGCCATGAGTGGCTCCTAAAAAGGCTCGCCCGGCGCGTTTTGCTTCTCATCTTCGCGGCAGAAACGGCGAGGGGCTTGAATTGGATTCGAAGGGATTGTAGCAGGGCTTGAGGGCGAAAGACAGAGAAAAGTGGCGAATGAACGGAGAAAGTTCGCGGACAGACGTGCGCGCCATCACAACGCAAAATCACGGCCCTGACTGCACGCCCCGATGGCACAATGGCTTAGGCCGTATAAGCCCCGATCCGCGTCTCCCGCGCCGTCAGCGCGTCGCAGGCCCTGTCCAGCGCCTCGTATTCCTGGTCGTGGTCCTTCCGAAAGGCGCGAAAATCAGCCTCGCTCGCCCACCGGTCGATGGTCAAATAGCTCCCCGGCACGTAGGCGTCCCGCAGCAGTTCCGTCCCCCCATACTGCGGCGAGGTGCGGAAGAGCTGCGCCCATGAACCTTCGGGACCGTACGCAGCTTCGAAAGCGGCAATCTTGTCTTCAGAAACTTCGAACTGCCACACCACCACAAACATTGTGTCCATCCTCAGCGCTGTCTTTCATCCTAGCGCAACAATATCAACGAGATATCAACGGGATTTTCTGTTTCAGGACGGGCCGCCGAGCGCCGCCCGCCATGACCCTCAGAATTGCATCAGGCGCGCAGCTTTTCGCCTCTTTTTCGTCCCGCCTGCTGGGATTCCGTCTCCATTAGCAGGTGCATACTAGTGACAGGAATCACCCTCCCCTTGGGTTTCCTGCTCTCCGGACTTAACCAATAGAATTGTAGGGGTAAGCAGGGGAAAACCGATTTGGCCGCTACCCAACCAGCGGCCGTTGCACGAGGCGATGATCGACCGGCAGCCCATGTTGGGGAATCCGGCAAAGTTATCGGCACGGTATCCGTGTCACCAGAGAGGAAATTATGAAAGCTGCTGCCCGCTCGAAAGCTCGCAACCAGGCTCGTTACCCCGGAATCCGCGTCACCGCCAACGGCAATCAACTCGTCGCGTACCACACCGAGACCCGCATCGCCGATGCCGGCGTTTTCTACCCCATTACGCCTTCGACGGAGGGCGGCGAGCTCTTCCAGCAGGCCTATGCTGAGGGCCACCTGAACGTCTTCGGCGGCAACACCATCGCCATTGAGACGGAAGGCGAGCACGCGGCCCAGGGCGGCGCCATTGCCCACTCGGTTTGCGGCAAGCGCGTGGTCAACTTCACCTCCGGCCAGGGCGTTGTCTACGGCGTAGAGCAGTACTACCACGCGCCCGGCAAGGGATCGACGATGGTGCTGGAAGTGGGCGCCCGCGCGCTGACCAAGCACGCCCTGAACGTGCACTGCGGCCACGACGATATCTATGGCGCGCTCGACACCGGCTGGATCATGCTCTTCGGCAAAGACGCGCAGCAGGCCGCCGACCAGGCGCTCATTCTGCGCCGCGTAACGGAGCTTTCGCTCACGCCGGGCATGAACATCATGGACGGCTTCCTGACGACGCACCTGGAGCGCACCTTCTACAAGCACGAGTCGGAGCTGATCCGCGAGTACCTGGGCGCGCCCGACGACATCATCGACTGCCCCACCGAGGCGCAGCGCACCCTTTTCGGGCCCACCCGCCGCCGCGTGCCCAAGATGATGGACCTGACCAACCCCGTCCTGCTGGGGCCGGTGCAGAATCAGGAACACTACATGCAGGGCGTGGTGGCGCGGCGCAACAACTTTGCCGAGCCGATTCTGAGCTTCCTTGAAGAAGCATACGAGGATTTTGCCGAGCTCACCGGCCGCCACTACGGCCTGGTGACCGAGTACAAGACGGACGACGCCGAAACGGTCTTCGTCTCGCTCGGTTCTGCTGCTGAAAACATCGAAGCCGCGGTCGATTACCTGCGCGCCACGCGCAACGCCTCGGTCGGCTCCGTCCACATCAACGTCATCCGGCCCTTCCCGGAGGCAGCGGTCGTCAACGCGCTCAAGGGCAAGAAGAACGTCATCATCCTGGAGCGGACCGACGAAGCCATGGCCGGCGACAATCCGCTGGGCCGCGACATCCGCACCGCGTTCTCGAAGGCCGTGCAGGGCGCAACCGGGTCTGCCCCAGATCACCCTGGCTGAAGTGCCGCGCTTCATCGGCGGCACCTACGGCCTGGGCTCGCGCGACTTCCGTCCCGAGCACATCATCGGCGCCTGCGAATTCGCCGCCGCAGGCCGCGCCCGCAAGGACGGCAAGACCGCTGCCGACGGCACATCCTTCATCGTTCTCGGCATCGACCACCCCTACGCCGTGGTCGGCGACGAAAACCCGTCGCTGCTGCCCGAGGGCGCGGTAGCTGTTCGCTTCCACTCCATCGGCGGCTGGGGCGCTATCACCACCGGCAAAAACCTGGGCGCCATCCTCGGCGACTTGAACGACCTGCTCTTCGAGCGCGACGGCCTGACCGACGACCTGGGCAATCCCAAGGAAGTCATTCACGTCAGCGCCAACCCCAAGTACGGTTCGGAAAAGAAGGGCGCGCCCACCAGCTACTTCATGGTCGCGGCCAAGGACCGCATTCGCGTCAACTGCGATCTGCGCCACGTGACCTGCGTTCTCTGCTGCGATCCCAAGGCCTTCACGCACACCAACCCGCTCGACGGCATTCAGGAGGGCGGCTCGCTGGTTTGGGAGTCCGACGTGGACGGCGAGCACGCCTGGCAGAACCTGCCGCATGTGGGCGCGCAAGCAGATCATCGAGAAAAACATTCGCGTCTTCACGCTGCCCGGCTTCGACATCGCCCGCAAGGCCACCGATCGCGCCGACCTGCAGCTCCGCATGCAGGGCAACGCCTTCCTGGGCGCCTTCTTCGCCGTCAGCCCCATGCTCCAGGAGTTCGGCATCACCCAGGAGCAGTTCCGCGACGTCGTCTACAAGCAGTACGTGAAGAAATTCGGTAAGCAGGGCGAAGCCGTCGTCAAGTCGAACATGGAAGTCATGCTGCAGGGCGTTGAGCGCGTCAAGGAGATCAAGATCGGCGAGATCACCGCAGCCGACCACTCCAGCCTGCGCGGCGAGGCGCTGCTGCCCATTCTGGAGCCGGTGCCCGCATTTGCAGAAGCCGGCGCTGGCGAGAGCTGCGGGACTGGCGGTTGCCGGACAACTCCGCCGCCAGCAGGACAGGCCTCGCGCCCGCCTATCTCCTCCATTGCCGCGTTTGACGCGGAGTTCCGCTCCGCACTTCGGCTACAACCAGCCGGCCACGCCGCTCTCCGCCATGGGCATCATTGCCGCGGCCACCGGCGACACGGCTTCGAAGTACGTTGCCCGCCGCGAAACCCCGCTCTACATCCCCGAGAACTGCACCCAGTGCATGGAGTGCATCTCGGTTTGCCCGGACACCGCGCTGCCCAACTGCTCGCAGGACCTGAGCACGCATCCTGTCGACGGCAGTATCGCGCTACGTGGGCGACCCGGCCGAGCGCAGCAAGATGTTCAGCAAGCTGCCGGAGATCGAGAAGCTCACCCGTCAGCGCATGGTGGCCGAGTTGAAGACCGGCACGCCGCTGCCGCAGATCATTCGCGAAGTCACGGAGACCGTCGACGGCTTCTCGGCAGATGCGAAGAAGCAGTTCTTCGCCATCATCGAGAAGGTGCCCATGGCCTACCAGAAGGTCAACGCCATCTTCTCCTCGCCGGAGCGCAAGGCGCCTGGGTCGGGCGGCATCTTTTCGATATTCGTAAGCGATCTGTGCAAGGGCTGCGCAGCATGCGTCACCGCCTGCGGCGATCACGAGGCGCTCAAGATGGTGCAGGAGACCGAGGATGTGAACGCCGAGCACGAGACCGGCACCGCCTTCCTGAACCTGCTGCCTGACACCAAGCAGAAGTACCTGGGCCTCTTCAGCGCCGCTAACCCGGCCGACTCGAAGACTGCGACCCTGCGCAACATGCTCATGGTGCGCACCAACTACGACGCGCTGGTCTCCGGCGACGGCGCCTGCGCCGGCTGCGGTGAAAAGAGCGTGCTGCGCTCCATCGCCGCGGTGACTGAGGCGTACATGCGCCCCGTCTACCACGCCAAGAGCGATCGCTTCATTGCCAAGGCCGGACAGCTTGAAAAGAGCGGCGTGGCCAGGCTGGCTGCATTGAAGGAGAACAACCCAACCGAGTACGCGCGTGTCCGTCAGGCCATCGAGCACCTGATCATGGGCCTGGGCGGCGAAGATGATGCCGACACCAAGGCGCGCATCGCGGCCTACGAAGAAGCCAACGGCGCAATCACCGACGCGCAGCTTGTCGAGGCAATCGCCGCGGTGCTGCTGACCGAAGCCTTCAACCACAAGAACCTGCAGCCCATCGATGGAAGGCTTGCGAACGGCATGAGCGTGATGGCCATGGCCGCGCACACCGGCTGCAATACCGTCTACGGATCAACCGCTCCCAACAACCCGCACCCCTATCCGTGGATGAACTCGCTCTTCCAGGACGGCATCACCGTGGGCTGGCTGATGGGCGAGAGCTTCATCGTCGACCACGGCCGCCGCTCCGTCATCCCCGAGCGCCTGGCCGACGCGCTGCTCACGCGCGATAGCAACGTGCTGAGCGAGGAAGAGCTTTACCGCTTCACGCACTTCACCGATGCGCTGATGACTGACCAGGAAATCGTCGAGCTGCCCAAGGTGTGGGTAGTTGGCGGCGACGGCGGCATGGGTGACATCGGATACCAGAACATGTCGAAGGTGATCCTGCAGAATCGGCCCAACGTGAAGGCGTTGATGCTCGATACGCAGGTCTACTCCAACACCGGCGGTCAGAACTCCGACTCCACGCCGATGCTGGGCGGCGGCGATATGAACACCTTCGGCTCCGCCACGCAGGGCAAGAACACCGAGAAGAAGACGGTGGCCGAGACTTTCCTGGCCGGACACGGATCGCCGTTCGTCGCGCAGGTCTCCATGGCCAACGCGCCGAAATTGTACCGGGCCATACTGGACGGGTTAGAGTATCGTGGAACGATGTTCCTGCAGGCTTTCACTACCTGCCAGCCGGAGCACGGCGTGGCCGACGATATGGCCCTCCACCAGGCGCAGCGCGTGCGCGATTCGCGTGGCGTGCCGGAGTTCGTCTTCGATCCGCGCAAGGGCGAAAGCTACCTGGAGTGCCTGGACGTCAAGGGCAACCCGTCGATTGACCTCGATTGGTACGAGACCAAGTCGAAGGCCACCGGCGAGACCACGCGCTACACCGTGGCCCACTGGTGCACCACGGAAGCCCGCTTCCGCAATCACCTGAAGAAGGTGAAGGCGGAGCAGATCGCCAAGATGATCTCGCTGGACAACATGCTGGTACGCATCACGCAGCAGGATGTAGTCTACCGGCGTTATCTGGACCCCAAGCACCGCGCGTATATTCCTGACTTCGGCGTGTACATCACGCTCGAAGAGAACGGCAAGCAGGAGTATCGTGCACTGAGCCGTCAGCTGGTCATGTTCTGCGTAGAGCGCCGCAAGGCGTGGCGCATGCTGCAGTCCAAGGCCGGCATTAAGAACCGCGAGTACGAGGCGCAGAAGGCGCTGCTGGCGGAAGTCGAGGCTGGCAAGCTGCCGCTGGATGAGTTCTTCGCTCACGCGCATGAACTGATCGCGGAGCGGCTGGGCGCGGCAGTGCTGGCTAAGGCGTAACGCTTAACTCAACTCAAATGACAAAAGCGCGGACCTTCGGGTTCGCGCTTTTTTTAGCTGGCTACCGCTGTGTGCATCAAAAACCGTTTGCGAGGAGAGAGCGAAGCGTCAGCACGATGGGACGCAATGCCGGCCCATCTTGTAGCCGCAGCTTCATCAGGCTGTCGGCTTCCACATTTACTGGATCGCCCGGCCGGAGAAAGCGCAAGTTCGTCACACTACGTGTATGAGGAAGAACGGCGATGGAGACGAACTCGCCATCCCAGGCTGCGACGGTCAGGCTGACGCCTTCCAGAGCAAGAGAGCCCTTTTCCACGATGAACCTGCGCGAGGCTTCGGGAACGCGGACGCGGAGCGACCAGTCGGTCTCGAGCGGGTCGACATTCTGATCGACGGGATCAAAGCGAACGATTTCGCCGCGACCGTCTACGTGCCCCTGGACAATATGGCCGCCGAGCGGTGCGCCCGCTGGGGTCGGCAGTTCCAGATTGACGACCGAGCCTGGAGGCAGCGTGCCGAGCGTCGTCCGCGCGAGGGTCTCAGCCGCCAGATGTGCGGTGAAGAGCGGCGGCGCCATTTCGAGCGCGGTGAGGCACGTGCCGCTGACCGCGATGCTGTCGCCGACGCGCAGACGGTGCGCGTAATCCGGCGCGCTAATAGTAATGCGACATATGCCGGCACGAGTGTCCCGGCGCACGATGGTTCCAACAGCTTCAACAATGCCTGTGAACATAGGTTCAGCTTAACCCGGCGAAGATTGCCTTTTGCGCTGAGGGAATGAGAATGACAATGGTTTGACAATGAGCAGAAGATCCGGAGACATACCGACGCCGCGCAGTCGTTACCGTAGCTGGTATGGCACTTCGACCAATGCGTTCTTCATACGTTTCCGGAAACATGTGGTTCCGGGTTGCCGCTCTCGTTTTCGCCACGCTCTGTGTTCTTCGCTCCGGAGCGGCGCAGGAGACATACACGTATACGCCCCTGATCTCAGGCGGTGCTGGGTTCTTTACCAGCACCAATGGCGGGGATACGACTTATCAGCCGCACATCGAGCCGCAGATTACCGCGCCGATAACGCCTCGACTGTTTATCGAGTCGCGGGCGATCCTGTTGGAGAGTTTCTTTCCCAACGGGTCGCAGGGTTACGAGCATTCGCATGCGGCGAGCTTCATTTATCTGCAGGGGGATTACCTGGCGACATCGCATGTGACGGTTGTGGGTGGTAGTTTTCTTATCCCCTTCAACACGTATAACGACCGGTTGTCGCCGATCTGGATCGAGAACTTCCAGGACGCTCCGCTCGATGTTGGGATCGGCACACTGGGCACCGGCACCGGCCTGGGCGGAATGCTGAGTGGGTCGGCGATTGCGCGGCGTCGTTTTTCTATTAGTTACAATGCGTGGTTTTCCGCGCGCAGCGGCAACATGCAGTTCAACTCCGAGCGTTCCTCGGGCGGGCGAGTGAGCCTCTATCTGCCGGAAAAGCGGCTGGAGGTGGGCGGCTCGTACGATCGATCGCTGCAGGACAAGCAGGAAAACTTCTTAGGCGCCTACGCATGGTGGGAACCGGCGAATACGGCTTTCCGTCTTCGCTCGGAGTATGCGCGCGGGCAGCATGCCCAAGGCTACTGGGTCGAAGCTGATTATCGCACGCAGGCGTTCGGAGGACTCAACAGCTGGGTGGGACGTCTGGAGCCGGTGGTCCGCATGCAGCAAACCTTCCGCATCGACAACGTGGCCAGCGACGGCGTGCCGTCGGTCAACACACAGCGCGTCGATTTCGGGATCGACTATAACCTGCCGCACAACACCCGCATTCTTACCAGTTACTCGCGTCAGTTCTCCGCAGGGCACAACGTCAACATCTGGGAGACTGGGATCGTGTACCGGTTTCTGTTCCCGACCTGGAAAGGCAAGTAGTGTGGCCGGCAGCGATGCAGCGGACGCTCTTGAAGAGGGAAGGGCATTGGGATGGGCTGGGTAAGCCGAAGCAATCCGGCGCTCGTCGAGGCAATTGTGGCGAGCTTCTCCGCGTCGCGGGAGCAAGCGTGGCGATTACTGTCGCCCTTCAGGGCGGAAGACTGGGCGTGCACGGAATACTGGCTGGATACGAGCGGCCTGGCGCTCTATTTTCTCGACGTGATCCAGACGCGCAGGCTAAGCGGTGCGATTGACGGCGGGTTGCTCCAGAAGCTGCAAAACAAGCTTGCCGAGAACAAGTTGCGCCTTGCTGACATGCTGCGCGAGCTGGTCGACCTCAACCGATCCTTTCGGGGCGCCGGTATCAGCTTTGCGAACCTGAAGGGCTTCACGCTCTTTCCTCATTCGTGCCCCGATATAGCGCTGCGTCACGTGTCGGATTTCGACTTTCTGGTGGACCCGGCCGATGTGGATGTGGCTCGCGTGCTGCTGGAAGAGCAAGGGTACCAGCTCACAGGATCGACAGCTCGCAGTCTGGAGTTTAAGACGGCGGGCCGGATTCGGATGTCCCTTGACGGCCAGTATAAGGCCGACACTCGACGCTCAGCCGAGCTGCATGTGTGCATGGAGAATCTGGAGACGGCGAAGGGGCGGGATCCGCGCCTCAACCGGTTGGCCGTTGGGGAGTGCGCGCCTGGCGGCTTTCCATCACTGGATCCGGCTGATCAGCTCATCGGCCAGGCAGTGCATCTGCTGGGGCACCTGCGCCACGAGCACACCCGCGCATCGTGGCTGCTGGAATATCGACATCATGTGAAGACACGAGAGCGAGATCCTGCGTTTTGGGATGTGGTGCAGACGCGGGCTGAAGAGCAGCCGGAAATCGCCATTGCACTCGGCCTTTCTACGCTGCTGGCGACGGATCTGTTCGGGCCGTTTGCGCCGCCGGAGGTGGATGCGTGGACTGTCGACGTTCTTCCGCCCATGGTGCGATTTTGGGCGGAGCTCCACGGGCGGCGAGCCGTGCTGGCCGATGTTCCCGGCACCAAGCTTTATCTATTGCTCGAAGATGCCTTGCGAGAGATGCGACCGGCGACGCGGCCAGCCAGCGCGCTGCGGCGACTCTTGCCGCTGCGGCGTCCGGATCGCATACTGCAGGCGGCGCCGCGCACTTCTCTGCGCGAGCGGGTTCGGCGCGAGCGGATCGAGCTGCAGTTTATTTTCTTCCGGCTGCGCTTTCACTTTCGAGAAGGGTTCCTCTACTTTTTGGAGGCGCGCCGATGGAAGCGCCTGCGCGCCGACATTCGGGAACTTCGTCAGGGCTCATCCCTCTGCGGCTGTCATCTGCATTCCGAGTAAACAATATCCTCACAGAGGCGTCCGTTGCGGAGTTGCAAGACCCGGTGGGCGAAGGCGTGCGCGCCGGAGCGGTGAGTAGCGAGCAGGACGGTCTTGCCGGAGGCAGCGAGCGCCTCAAGGATCTGGCGCTCACTGTCTTCGTCGAGTGCCGAGGTGGCCTCGTCGAGAAGTAGCGTGTTGCCGCCGCGCAACAGGGCGCGCGCCAGGCCCAGGCGCTGGCGCTGCCCTCCGGAAAGCAAGGAGCCGTTGTCGCCCACACTGGTTGCGAGGCCGAATGGCTGAGCGGCGATGAATTGATCCATACAGGCGATTGTCAGCGCGTGCTTCAACTCGTCGTCCGACACTGCGGCAAGGCCGAAGAGCAGATTATTGCGAATGGAATCGTCGAGGAGGGGCACCTCCTGGGGTACGTAGCAGACGCTCGCGCGGTCGCAGCGAATGCTGCCGGACTGCGGCTGGGCAATGCCGGCGATGAGATTGAGCAGAGAACTTTTGCCGATGCCGGAAGCGCCCTGCAGGACGACGATCTCTCCTTCGCGGAGACGAAAGTCGACCTCAATGAGGATTGGCGTGCCTTGGCGATAGGAAAAAGACACGCGGCTGAACTCGACAGCATAGCCAAACGCCGGCAGCTGGGCGGGTGATGGAGAGGCGCGATAGCGGCGACATTGGTCCAACTCGGCATCCACGACGCGCACATTTTCCCACGCTGATTCCATTTGGCCAGCGATGAACGCGATCTGGCTGGTGAGCGGAAGCAAGCGGCGCGAGAGGACAAAGTAGAACGCGAGCAATGCGAGAAGCTGATGGGCATCGCCCTGGCGGAGCTGGACCACGATCACGATGGCAAGAAAGACCAGGACCGCGCCCTGATCGGCCATGCTTCGGCCCACCTGAGGGAGAAAAACGGCGCGGGTATTACTCGACGCCATGCGCTGCGCACTGCGAAGAATCCGATTGCTGAAGAAGGAATGAAGGTGATAGGTGCGAATCTCCTTGCCGGAGGAAAACAGGTCAGCGAGATCGCGCTGCAGTGTGCGCAGGGAGTTTTCGCGACTGGCGGCGGCAACCTGGAGGGCGTCGCGGATTCCATATCGGTGAAGCGCATAGACGGCCGCGAGCATGAGAGCGATGCCAGAGGCAGCCAGAGGGCTCTTCCAAATCACGGCCACCGTCATGATGCCGACGATGAGGACAGAAGCGACAAGCTCGATGCTGCGATGGTAGAAGTCGGCGGCCTCGCGGGTGGTATGGAGGGCGGCGTTCAGCAGTTCGCTGCGGTTGCGTTCCACAAAGTGAGTCCACTGCATTTCGCTGTAGCCGCGCACCAGGCGAAGGAGCAGCTCGGTTTGCAAGCTGTGAATGCGGCGCAGGGCGAGGAGCGCGGTGGAGGTGTCCATGATGGTCCGCGCGACGACCAGGATGGCGGTGATAATGCCGAGCGAAAGGATGGTTTGGGGCCTGCCCAGGAGATGCGGCGGCGTGGCGCGCCCCTGGAGCACAACAAATAATAGATACATGGCCGCGGCGACAAGCAGATCGCAGAGGCCGACGGTAATGCGGCCGGTGGTGAGCAGCACCAGGGCAAGCCCGGTGCGAAGGCTCAGGAGCCGTAGCGCGGCGGCGTACTTCCCGGCCGCAGACGAGGCGCTGCGCGGTCCGGCGCCGCGGAAGAGATTCATTGCCCATCACCTCAAGGCTCGACGCTATCAATCTCCACCAGGCGGGTTGTCAGAGAGCTATCGCAGAAATGTCAGTGAATTGTCGCGTGTGCGGAACGATCTCAGGTCATTTTCAGAGACATCCTGATGACAACCTGCCAGCCTGAAGACCTTAGCATCAGACTCGGCTTCTTTGGCCGCGACGGGATTCTGCCCGCTGGAGGTTGTCGATGTTTCGTGATCGTTCTATGGCCGGAATGTGCGCTGCTGCACTGGCCGGCGTGTTGATGCTGGTGCCCGGAACGGCGAGGGCTGCGCTTGCCACGGTAGGTGCGGCAGCTCCGGCATTCACGCTGCCTTCTCAGGAGGGTGCGCCTGTGTCGCTCTCCAGCTATCGGGGGCGGTGGGTGGTTCTGTACTTCTATCCGAAGGATGAGAGCGCCGGCTGTACGATCGAGGCGCATAACTTCCAGCGCGACCTGGCGCAGTATCAGACGCTGCATGCGGTGATTCTGGGTGTGTCGCTGGATACTGTCGCGAGCCACAAGAGTTTCTGCGCTCGCGATTCGCTGACGTTCAAACTGCTGGCGGATCCCGAGCATGGTGTGACGGATGCCTACGGGGTTCCGCTGCATACCTATAACTCGATGGTTTATGCGGAACGGACGACCTTCCTGATTTCGCCCACGGGCCACGTGGTGCGCGAGTGGACGGTGCATGACATACAGGGGCACAGTGGGGAAGTGCTAGACGCACTCCACGCACTCGAGAATCGCTGACCTGGCGGCGAATATCGAGACGACAATGCAGTGACAAACAGAAGACGACACCATGACACCGCGCCGCAGCGCTCTGCTTACTCTCGCAATAGGCAGTATGGACGGCTCAGTTAGGGTCCCCGACCGCATGAATTCGTACTTTTGGCTTCCGTGGTTTCCCACCCTTTCGCCAGAGAAAAGGCGAAAGGATGGGGCACGGAATTGGTACAAAATTAAGCGGTCAAAGACCTAGCCGTCGTACTGTCCGCAGAGCCGTGGTACGAGCGCGGAATCTTGACTGAAAGGAGTAACCATGAAGCAGAGACGACTCATGCTGATGGTGGGGGCCATGATGCTAACGGCGATGATAGTCGCCGCCCAGACCGCTCATGATTCGAGCCACGGATCGCGCCACACAACGACGGCCGCCGATCAGGAGCCCACGACGGAGCGTGGCCAGAGGGTGTTCGAGCAGAACTGTTCACGGTGCCATAATGCGCCAGAAGGGTTCGCTCCCAATATCTCTGGTACGATTGCCACCCATATGCGCGTGCGCGCCAGCCTAAGCGATGGCGACTACAAAGCCCTACTGCACTATCTAAATCCGTAGCCCGCATATTCTTCGCGCCGGGTGCTGCGGCCCGCGTCCTGCCGCAACTCGACACTCAGAATGCCAATGAAATCCAAAGGAGAGGGTATGAAGAAGTTTTTTCTGCTGCTGTTGTTCTGTGTTAGCGCTGTGGCAGCGGCAGCTAGTTTCGCTCCAACGCTTGCAGCTCAAACAACGCCGCGCAGGATCGTGATCGAGGCGAAGCGTTTTTCCTTCGATCCTGGAGAGATCACGCTGAAGAAGGGAGAGCCGGTAATCCTGGTGCTGAAGAGCGCAGACGCTGCCCACGGGCTGCGATTCCGGGAATTCAACTTCAATGTCAAAGTGAAGGCGGGCGGCACGACGGAAATGGAGTTGACGCCCACGCAAAGCGGAGACTTTGTTGGACAATGCTCGGTGTTTTGCGGGTCGGGTCACGGCTCCATGATGCTGAAGCTGCACGTGGTGAACTAATGACGCGGTCTGCCGTTGTGACACTTTCGGCGGCGGTCCTTTTGGGGGTGGCGGGTTGCAAAGCCAATCCGCCTGGCCGAGTCGAAACCGCCGTGGTTACGTATGCGAAGCATCACATCATCGGGAACCGGAACCAGAAGGACCCGCTGCCCGATACGCCCGCGAACCGGGCGGACGGCAAAGAGGCTTTTTCGTATTACTGCGCGGCCTGCCACGGTACGGACGGGCAGAGCACGGGAGTGCCGTTTGCGGGGCACATGTCACCGCCCATTCCGTCGCTGGCGTCGCGTGAGGTACAGAGTTACACAGATGGGCAGTTGAAGTGGATTTTGGACTATGGTATCTGGCCTTCCGGCATGCCGGGATCCAAGGGAACCCTGAGTGACGATGAGCTCTGGTCGATTGTCCGCTTTCTTCGCCATTTGCCGCCGGCGGGGAGCCAGGGCAGTCCGCAGATGTACGCGCAGTAAGCGCATGTGGACGACTACCCGCGGGCTCGATAGCTGAACCGCGGGGCGCGGAGGGGATGACAACGATGAGCGAGCCGGTTAACATGCTGCGGAGCAGAGGGGGCGATGTCGCCTGGGCCTCGCCTCCGGAGTTACTTCCCGGCATCGTCGGTTTCTTTCTGGCGTTCCGGACGGTCACGGTTCTTGTGGCCGCGCGTGCTTTCGGTGCGGCCCCGGATGTGGGGACGGCGGCCAACGTCGGGGTGGACTTTCTTCTCCTGGGCTTAGTGGCGTTCTGCGCGCTCGCGGACCAGCGCCAACAACGCATCGCGATGCTGCGGCTGCCGGTAGTGCGATGGGCCCTGGTGTTTCTGGGATTCTCCTGCTGCAGCCTGCTGTGGAGCAGCACGGTTTCACTGCCGGATTCGAGCTTGTATTGGTGCGCGATGGGCGCAGACGTAGCCATGGTTGGCCTGTTGCTGCAGTCCCGATCCTGGGACCATCCGGCCGAGGCGCTGATGAAGGGGTATGTCTGGGGGGCTTGCGCGGTGGCGCTAATCGCCTGGATCATGCCCGCAGAGTCGGATCTTCGTTTGGGTGATGAGGAACTGCTGGGGCCGAATCAGATCGGGTATATCTGTGCCTTGGGGTTCTACTTTGCCCAGTATCTGTTGCGCGAGACTAAGCGGGGATCTGTTTTTATCGCAGGAGTGCTGGCAGTGACGCTGCTTCGCAGCCTGAGCAAGACCACTATCGTCGCATTTCTAATGAGCGAAGGATTTCTTCTGGTGCGCGACCGATCGATCCGGCGCAGGACGAAGGTGATGGTTTTGCTCGTCGCGGTCGTGGCTGTTGCAGTGTTTTCTACTCTGTTGGCCTCGTACTACGATGTTTACACGAATGCGGGCAATCAGTCGGAAACCCTTAGCGGCAGGCTGGGGATATGGGCCTATTTCTTTGCCGAGGCCATCCAGCAGCCATGGGTCGGACACGGTTTTGACTCAGCCTGGAACGTAATTCCTCCCTTTGGCGCCGACAAGTTTATGGCAGGGCACGCGCACAACGAACTACTGCAACAGTTCTACGCATATGGTGTCGTGGGGGTGGTGATGTTCTGCGGAATCTACGGCAGTCTGTTCCTGCAGATACGGCGGGTCGCGGCCGAGCGGCAGAGAATATTTTTTCTGGCGCTGCTGATCTTCGTCCTGGTGCGCGGGCTGGCGGATACCGATCGATTTGATTTGTCGCTTCCTCTGTGGGCGATTCTGATGGTGGGCTGGCTGACAGAAACTGCAAGGGCGCGCGTGACTGAAGCCAAGAAGACAGTGGAGGCGCGGCAGGCGGGCGTGAAATTTGGTTTCCGACCCGGTTTGCCGGGTGTCACGGGCCTGGTGGAGTAAGTCGTTGATGAATCAAGACAGATCGCGACTCTGGGTCCGGCCGGAAGGGACTCAGATGTCATCCGATTGTAATTTGTCGTTCTGATTAAATTCAGAGTCGCCATTTTTCGATGAAAATAGAACTGGAAGGAAACCAATCCATGATTCAGGATTCCGATTGCATCGCAGACCCCGGGACTGAGCATTCGCCTGTGGCGGATCTTGGCACGATTCTGATCATCGAAGACGATCCTCGCATGCAGAAGGTGCTTTGCCGGATATTTACCGGCGAACGCTATTCCGCCATGATTTCCGGGGACGGCCAAACCGGGCTGGAGATGTTTCAGCGCGAGCAGCCGCTGGCCGTGGTCCTGGACCTGATCCTTCCGAATATTTCTGGACGCGAGCTTTGCCAGAAGTTCAAAAGCATTTCCAGTGAGACGCCGATCATCGTTCTGAGCGCCATATCGGAAGTAGCCGACAAAGTTCTGCTGCTGGAATTGGGCGCCGACGATTACATCACGAAGCCCTTCAGTCCGCGTGAACTGGTGGCGCGGGTTCAGGCGGCAATCCGCCGGCAACGCAAGCCCGTCGCGCAGACGCTCTACCGATTTGGCGATTGCGAGGTGGACTTCAGGAAGATGACTATTCGCCGCGGCGGGAATCCGGTGGTTCTTACGGCTCACGAGTTCAAGCTCCTCAAATTCTTTACGGAGAATGCCGAGCGCGTGCTGACGCGGGACGTTCTGCTGAACGAGGTTTGGGGCTATAATTCGTATCCAACCACGCGCACCGTGGACAACCAGGTCCTGAAGTTGCGCCAGAAACTGGAACCGGATCCATCCAATCCGCAGCATCTGCTGACAATCTACGGCGCAGGATATAAGTTTGTCCCCTGAGTCCCAGGCCGAAGGCTGGACGAAAAACCATGCAGGCCCGATTCGCCGGCGCGGTGTTCGCACCTACGTGCTGCTGGTATTGGCGATGGCGCTGGTTATCGTGATTGTCACGAGTCTTTGCCTGCTGCTGATTCGTCATCGGCTGCGCGTTCAAGTCACGAATGACCTTTCCGCCGACCTGGTCCATTCGGTTGCTGCATTCCAGAGCCTGGAAGCAGAGCGGCTAAGCGCTGTGGAGCGGGAAAACTCGCTACTTGCTGCGCTGCCGACGCTCCGGGCGCTGATGACCAGCGGCGATCAATTGACCATTCAGGACGGGGCTGCCGAATTCTGGCAGATCAGCGGCGCCGATCTGTTCGCACTGACAGATGCGAGCGGCCGGGTTGTTGCGCTGTATAGCAAATCCAATTCCGCCAATCCGGGAGCGCTGCGCGAGGAAGTCCGGAAGATCCTGCTCTCTCCAGGCAAGCACTATCTCATCGATGGCGCCGCTCTCTACGCATGTTCGCTACAGCCTCTTTACTTCGGAAGCGAACAGGACGGGACGTTACTGGGCTATGTGGTGAGCGGGGTTTCGATCGAGCGTACGGTACGGGAGATCAGCGAGCCAACCGGGGTTGATGCGACCTTTCTCAGCGGCGGCAAGATCGTTGCCAGCACGCTTGACCGGGCGATGCAGGCGGATCTGATCGCGCAGCCTCCGCAATCTTTCGGAACGCCGCGATCGCCGGTGCCGGTGAGTTTGGGGGGGGCGCGCTTTCTCGCGGCTAGCGAGGATTTATCTGCGTCTGCAACAGCTCCCCTGCAGCTGGCTGTTCTGAAGTCGTTTGGGCCGGCGGAACGCTCCATCAATCGCATCGATCGGGTTGTGCTGAGCGCTGGACTGATTGCGTTGTTTTGCGGCGCGGCGCTGATGATCACACTTTCGCGGCTGGTCACGCGTCCTTTGGAGGAGCTTTCACAGGGGGTCCGGGCCTTCGGCGTGGGCGACGTCACGCACCAGTTGCCGTCCCATGGCACGCGCGAGGTGCAGGAGCTGAGCGCGGCCTTCGATGGCATGCGAAGAGAGATTCAGCACGCCAATCGTGCTCTACTGGAATCGGAGCGGCTGGCGACGATTGGCCGGATGGCCAGCTCGGTTTCACACGATTTTCGCCACTATCTGGCGACCATCTATGCGAATTCGGAGTTTCTCGCCTCCGACCGGCTTTCCGTCCCGGAACGGACAGAGATCCTGGGAGAGATTCGCGGGGCGGTGCTGGGAACGACCGACATGATCGAGTCGCTGCTGATTTTCAGCCATACGGGCACGAGCACGAAGCGCTCACCACAATTGTTGGCGACGGTGGCGGAACGGGCGGTGGAACTGATTCGGATGCATCCTGACGCGGAAGGCGTCAGGGTGGAGTTGCGCGACGGCAATGCGAATAACACGGCGGCAGTGGTTGATGCCAAACAGATCGAGCGCGCCGTTTTCAATCTGCTGCTCAATGCCTGTCAGTCCGCTCGCACCGGTGCTCGGGACTCTGCGCTGGTGCTGATGGCACTGGAAGCACGCGAGCAACAGATCATTGTGAGCGTCACTGACAATGGCCCTGGCGTTCCTGAGAAGATTCGAGACAGCCTCTTTGAACCGTTCGTGAGCGAGGGGAAACAAAAGGGCACTGGGTTGGGGCTGACGCTGGCCCACACCATTGCCGCCGAGCATGGAGGCGAAGTGATCCTTCTTCGCAGCCGCCCAGGCGAAACAATTTTTCAAATGACAATCGCGCGTGCGCTTCGGACCGACCCTTCAGTGATCACGCTGCCGACGGCGCGGCCGGATCAGGTGGTTCCAGATGAGAATGTGGGGACGTGAACGAAATCGAGAATCCTCTCACCAAAGACTTGTGAGGGGTCACATGGTGTTGCTGGTTGCCGTGCTACTCGGATCTCAGCTCTGCCCTGCCATGGCGCAGATGGCCGAGCAGAGGAATCTCTCCGACCAAGTAGAGAAACTGACGGAGGCGATGGCACGTACGCAGGCACAACTCCAAGAATCGCAACGCGAACTGAACGAGATGCGCGTGCAACTCGCAACCCTGCAAAGCCTGATGGAAAAGAGCGGAGCGCACGAAGCGATGCCGACCGCTCCCGCACCTTCCTCAACAGAGACCTCCGCCGCAGCGCTCACGGCAGCGGTGCAGGATCTGCGGGAACACCAAGCCATCGAGGATGCGCAGATCGCCACGCACGAACAGAGCAAGGTGGAGAGCGAGTCGAAGTATCCTGTGAAGGTGACGGGGCTGCTGTTGCTGAACGGTTTTGTCAATACGAAGGGCGTGGATATGGCGGCCACGCCGACGGTTGCAGTACCAGGCCCCGGCAGCACCGGGGCGACGATGCGACAGACCCAGATCGGGCTGGATGCGCGCGGACCGCGTTTGTTCGGCGCGCAGAGTTATGCTGACCTGCGTGCGGATTTTGACGGTATGCCGTCGAATACCAATTCGAGCGGAACTTACACCGGATACTACAGCGCATCGGCGTCGCTGCTGCGCCTGCGCACGGCCCACGCGGGGCTGCGTTGGGATCGGACGGATCTTGCCTTTTCTCTGGACCGGCCGATCCTCAGTCCGGACACGCCAACCTCGCTAACGGCGGTTGCGATTCCGGCGCTGGCCTGGTCCGGTAATTTGTGGACCTGGAATCCGCAGGTGGTGGTTACGCAATATGTGAATGCGTTCTCATCCCGGAGAATTGAGTTGCAGGGCGCTCTCACGGATGTAGCCGATGCTCCGCTGACGCCGCTGGCGATCTCTTCCGCGGTGCTCTTGCCGCCGCCGAGCACCGGCGAACAAAGCCGGTGGCCCGGGGCAGAGGCACACGTGGGTCTGCTGGGAACTCCTGCGACGAGTGGGCGTGCCGGAAGCCGCGTCGGGGTTGGAGGATATTTCGAGCCGCATGAGTCGACGTTTCTCGACCGCGGCTTCGATTCCTGGGCGGCCACTCTCGATGTGAGTCAGCCGCTACCAGGAGGGTTGGAAATCACCGGGAGCTTCTATCGGGGACAGGCGCTTGGCGGACTGGGCGGGGGAACATACAAGGACATCGCGTACAGGCTGGATATGGACGGAACCGGATACTATTCACGCGTGCTCGACGATGTGGGTGGGTGGGCGCAGCTGAAGGAGCGCTTGTCGGAGAGACTCGAGATGAATGCTGCGCTTGGCATCGACAACGTGTTCGCAGGAGAGCTGGTTCGCTACTTTGTTCCCGGCGGCACAATTTATCAGAACCTCGCCAGAAACCGTACTTACACGGGAAATGCAATCTTTAGTCCGAGCGCCTATCTGATGTTCTCGCTCGAATACCGGCACCTGGTAAGCTCTCCCGTGACGGGTTCACCGGCGGCAAGCGATGTGATCGGTCTGGGGGCAGGATACAGATTTTGATGCTCAAGAGACTCGGTGCATGCCTGATCGTGACGATCGTCGCTCTGTCGGGAATAGCGATCGCGCAGGATCATGTCACGGATGATGCGATGGGTGCAGTGCGTTTGCGCATCGAATCATCGCCGCCGGGCATGCATCGCGCTCTGCCGGCAGTGATGTGGCTGGAGCCCATGCCGGGAACACCGGCCGCTCCCTTCATCGCCCAGGGGCATTACCAGCTCGTCCAAAAGAATCGCACATTCATCCCGCACCTGCAGGTCATTCCAATCGGCAGCGTGGTGCAGTTTCCCAACCAGGATCCGTTCTTCCACAACGTCTTCTCGCTGTTTGATGGGAAGAGATTTGATCTGGGGCTGTACGAGGCGGGTTCGAGCAAGTCGGTGACTTTTTCGCGGAAGGGCGTGTCTTATATTTTCTGCAATATCCATCCGGAGATGAGCGCCATTATCCTCGCTCTGGACACTTCACTCTACGCGATTGCGGATGCGCATGATAGCTTTGCGCTTCGTCACATCCCGCCTGGCGATTACACACTGCATCTGTGGATAGAGGGTGTTCCGCAGCCGATTCTCGATCATTTGGTGCGGCCTCTCCATGTTTCTTCGCAGGTGGTCGACCTCGGCATGATTCAGACACCTGTCGCTGCCGGCGCCGGCATGAAGCATGAGAATATGTACGGCCACTCTTATGCTCCTGACACGCAGACACCGTACTAGGTCCCCGACGGCGTGAATTCGTACTTTTGGCCTCGGTGGTTTCCCACCCTTTCGCCAGAGAAAAGGCGAAAGGATGGGGCACGGAATTGGTACAAAATTAAGCGGTCAAAGACCTAGCGCTGGGCTGAGCCGTGGCGCGGCCGCCGCTTGCAGAGGCCTGGCTTCGACTGAGGAAGCCGCCGGCAGGTGCGCCGTTTGTGTATCAACTGGCCCCTGACAATCGAATGACAGAACACTGACAACTGCTCCTGTAGTGATCCCTAGAGTGACATTAGCTGATGGCTGATCGGTTGTCGCCATAGATTTTGCGGCCTGGGCAAGAGACGATTCGCTTGGCCATCATGCCTGGAGTCACATATGGATCAAAAGTTACCACGGGTTGTTGTGTGCGGTGCAGGCGGCTTTATCGGCGGACACCTGGTCCAGGATCTGCTGCGTCGGGGCGTGAACGTCATTCGCGCCATCGATATCAAGCCGCGAAAGGAATGGCACCAGTTGGCAGACGGGGTGGAGAATCTATCCCTGGATTTGCGCGAGAAGCAGAACTGCTTTAACGCGTTGTATGGAGCGGACCACGTCTACCAGCTGGCGGCAGAAATGGGTGGCATGGGATTCATCGAGGCGAATAAAGCCATCTGCATGCTTAACGTGCTGATCAGCACAAATACGCTGCTGACCGCGCAGGAATCCGGTGTGAGTCGATTCTTCTATGCGTCTTCTGCCTGCGTTTATAACGGCGAAAAGCAAAGCCGGCCCGATGTGATTGCACTGCGGGAATGCGACGCTTATCCGGCTCTGCCGGAGGATGGGTACGGGTGGGAGAAGCTGTTCAGCGAGCGCATGTGCCGTCACTTTGAACAGGATTTTGGTCTCGTCTGCCGCGTGGCTCGATACCACAACGTTTACGGCCCCTGGGGTACGTGGAGCGGCGGAAGGGAGAAGGCTCCGGCCGCGATCTGCCGCAAGGTAATCGAAGCCAAGCGTTCGGGGCGGCACGAAATTACGATCTGGGGCAACGGCGAGCAGACGCGCAGCTTCATGTTCATCGAGGACTGTCTTGAGGGTACGCAGAGGATCATGCACAGCGACATCGATGAGCCGATCAATCTTGGTTCGAGTGAGCTGGTCACGATCAATCAGCTGGTCGATATCGCAGAGGAGATTGCGGGGATTCGGCTGCGGCGCACGTACGATCTGCGCGCTCCGCAGGGCGTGAACGGCAGGAACAGCGACAACTCGATGATTGTGGATCGGCTGGGCTGGGAACCTTCTATTCGGCTGCGTGACGGCTTGGAAAAGACCTATCGCTGGATCGAACGGGAAATCCGCGCTGCGGCGGAATACGAACTGATGGAAATGTTCGCGGGCCTGTAAAGCGCGGCTTGCCGAACTGAGGTGATGTTATGCCAATGCACTCTCCCTTTGCCGATATTGCGATGGCCCTCGACGAAATGCGCGCGGGACGCATGATTATCGTCGTCGACGATGAAGACCGCGAAAACGAAGGTGATCTGACGATGGCGGCGGAGATGATCACGCCGGAGGCGGTAAACTTCATGGCCAAATTCGGGCGTGGCCTGATCTGTCTGGCGATGACGGCGGAGCGTCTGGATTTTCTGGGGCTGGGCCCGATGAGCGCGCACAATAGCTCGCGGTTTGGTACCGCGTTTACGGAGTCGATCGACGCTCTTGGGCGAGGCGTGACCACGGGCATTTCAGCGTATGACCGCTCGGAGACAATCCGGTGCGCAATCGATCCTGCTACAGATCCGGCGGATCTTGGGCGTCCTGGCCATATCTTTCCTCTCCGTGCGCAGCCCGGAGGGGTACTGGTGCGTCCGGGTCAGACGGAAGCGGGAGTGGATCTGGCGCGACTGGCAGGGCTGACGCCGGCAAGTGTGATCTGCGAAATCATGAACGACGACGGCAGCATGGCCCGCGTACCGGATTTGGTGCGGTTCAGCAGCGAACACGGCATGAAGATGATTACCGTGGCGGAGCTGATTCGCTATCGAGTGGAGCATGCCTGTGCGATTCACAAGACGCCAAGCGCGATGCAGCCTGCCCAACGCATGCTGATCGGAGCGGATTAGCTTTGGCGCGACCCAGGAGATTCAATCGAACATGATCAAGGGATTGACCGTCACTCACCAACTGACCGATGGGATTCAAGCAGCCGAAGTGGCTGATCTGCTGGCGACGCTTGGCTTCGAACCGGCAGGCGATCCATACTTGGCCCGCGCCCACGCATTTCTTATTCCCGTGGCAACGCTGGAACTGACTACACCGAAAACGCGGGGCTTTTTCCCAGACGATCCTGTACTCGCGTCCCGACCGCGGACCCTTCGCATCGAGGTCAGCGGTCTCGACGATGTGCGCATCGTCGCCGAATGCTGGATGCGCGAAAAGGCGAGGAGTGGAAGCATCAGCGCTATCCGGGAAACGCAGGAGACTCGATGTTTCACTGCCGAGCCCGTGCCTGGCAGCACCGTCACATTCTGGGAGTGGACTGACCCGCTGCGAGGCAAACCCGTTGCCGTTGCAGGCGATCTGTCGGCAGAAGGTATGCGTTTCGCGATTGTTGTGGCGCGCTGGAACGCGGTCATCACGGATCGGCTGCTGCAGGGAGCGCTCGACGCACTCTATCGCAGCGGCGCAAAACAGGCTGATGTCGAGATCATTCGGGTTCCGGGCGCTTGGGAGATTCCATCTGCCGCGCGGACGCTGGCGGAGTCCGGTCGCTTTAATGCTATCGTGACCCTGGGTCTGCTGTTGCGCGGCGAAACGGCTCACTATGAAGCCATCTACAATGAAGTCTCGCGCGGCATCGGCCAGTCGCAGCAGGAAACTGGTATTCCGCATGCATTCGGTGTGCTGACTTGTGAGACGCTGGAGCAGGCGCTCGACCGAGCGGGACTGAAATCGGGAAATAAAGGATTCGAAGCGGCTTGTGCGGCGATCGAGATGGCCTCTCTGCATCGCAAGCTGAAGGAATCGTCGAACGAAGTGTGAGCACGACGGTAATCGTCCCGCGTTGGGGGGCATTCGGAATTAGCGCGATCTGCACGCGCCATTTTTTTGGAAATAAATATTTAGAGATAACTATAAGAAAAACGAGCGACGGATATCGCGAACTCCATCCGCCGCTCCTACAGAACGTTAAATCTGGCTCAGCATTCTGGCGTATCGCGCCCGCACAGGCTGCGTCTCTGCGGAGACGGCGAGCCGCTCAATCTCGGCACGCGAAGGGTGGAGCTCCAGCGGCAGCGCTTTCCAGTAATACTTCAGATTCTCGGAACGCCAGCCGGCATAGGTCTTTTCCCAGGATTTGCCGGACTCGCCGCCGAAGACGAGATTCGCGGGGTTGAGCGCCCGCTGATAATCCTGAAAGCGGCAATCGAGAGAGATGCGAAGCTGCTCTGAGCGATTCGGGGCGGCTGCGTGCACGGTGAGGCTGTGGAAGAGCAGCACGTCGCCCGCATTCACCTGTCCGCCGACCCAGTCGCCGCCGATGGCGGCTTCGTGAGGAATCTCCGGGACATGAAGGTCCTGGTCGTTGTGGTTCTGGAATCCAAAGCGGTGGGAGCCCTCCATGATCTGCAGGGGACCTACATTCACAGGGCAGTCATGCAATAAAATCCACGCGGTGAAGCATTCGGGGTCACCACCCATGAAGCGATAGTCCTGATGCGCGTGAACGGTGAGCCGCTCGCAGTCGGGGAAAATCAAGCGCCCGATGGGCTTGGGATGAATGAGCAATCGGTCGGCGGTGAGCATGCTCATGACGCGGCGCAGAGCCGGATAGTGCGGCAGGGCATGAAAGGCTTCCAGGTTGAAGACCTGCTGATAGACGCGCTTGAATTCGGGATCGGGGTCGCCGCATGCTGCGCCGTCGCGGGCCATGCGCTCGAGCGGGTCGACGCCGGGCAGGAGCCAGCCGGCAGCGGCGAGGATCCCGGTGACCTGCTGGAGCAGATGCCGAACCTCAGCGGACGGCAAAACGCCGCGGACCAGGAGATAGCCATCGGATTCGATGGCGCTCTGCAGAGACTGCGCGTCGAGATCCGAAGCCGGGATTGAGTGAAAAGGTTTCATCGGTTAATCTTCCTTCTTGTCGCCTTTATCCTGTGTGCGCTCGATGCAGCCTGATTGGGTGTTGCGGGATGGTAGGCGTTCGGGCTGAGCGACGGGCATTGCACAGACATCAGGCTATGGGCAATGCGATCAGAGCGTGTCTTCCGGACGTCTTCTGTTTGTCATCGGTTTGTTTTTCGAGTTGCGAACCGGGAGAGTTTGTGCGCCGGCAAAGGCGTGACAATCCCCTGACAGAAACGTGACAGTGCCCGGGCAAAGGTTCGCTAGGCTTGACGCTGTTATGCATGCACTTCGACCGCCGGCACTCGCCTTCGATGCAATCGCCACGGACTTCGATCTGCGCTTCGGCCAGTGGCAGAGCGTCGCAGCGCAGCGGCGTGCTGTGCGCTCCGCTCTGTTGCGAGCCTTTCCGCAGCGTGGCCACATTCTGGAAATAGGGGGCGGGACTGGTGAAGACGCAGCGTATCTCGCGGAGTGGGGTTTTGATGTGCTTCTTACGGATCCCTCTCCCGCGATGGTTTCCGTAGCGCAGAAGAAACTGCTTCGTCACGGAGGAAAGGCGGTCGTCGCGCCAGGTGAAGAGATGGAGACCTTCGCAAGCTCGTTTCTCTCCAGCGGCGGCCGTATGTTCGATGGCGCTTTCTCAAATTTCGCACCGCTGAACTGTATTGCTGATCTGAGACCGACGGTGTACGGGCTGGCGCGCCTGCTCAAGCCTGGAGCTCCGCTGCTGCTGGTTGTCTTTGGGACATTTTGCCCCGGAGAGATGATCACAGAGGTTTTGCGCGGCCGACCGCGTGAGGCAGTGAGGCGTCTGAAGCGAGGAGGGGCGCCCGCCCGACTGGCTAAACGCGAGTTTCAGATTTTCTATCACCGGCGTAAGGAACTGCTGCGCGCTTTCGCGCCGTGGTTCACGCTGGAGGAGCGGCTGGGCATTGGGGTCGCGGTGCCACCCAGCGCGGCCGAGCCATGGATCTCGAATCACACGCGGCTGCTCGGCACCATGGAGGCGCTGGATCGCAAACTGGCGCGGCCGCTGGCTGTGTTCGGCGACCACATCCTCTATCAGTTCCGGCGCACTGCACAATAGGCTCCGCCTGGAAGGTTGCGTATCGGATTGCGAGCGGACAATGGAATGACCCATGCGAGACATTGTGGCGACATCAGCGCTAGCACGCGGAGTTACGCTCCAGGAAAGACGAAAGGAGATGGCACTGCGTTGATGACGCTGAAAAAGAAAGCCGATGTGAGGTTCCCAACAGTATGGGCGACCTTCCGCCTGATGGCCTTTGAGGACGCATGCGAGGGAGCGGATGAGGAGCAGCCGCAGTCAGGACTGGCGCTGGTCCTGGGAGACATTCACAGCGCGCCGCCGATTGTGCGCATTCACTCACAATGCACAACGGGAGACGTGTTTCACTCGCTGCGCTGCGATTGTCGCGACCAGCTGCACCTGGCGCTTCGGACGATTGCGGAGAGCGGCGCCGGAGTGCTGGTGTACGAGCATCAGGAGGGGCGGGGCATCGGCCTGATTGAGAAGCTGCGCGCGTATGAGCTGCAGGACGAAGGACTCGACACGATCGAGGCCAATCTTCGCCTCGGTCATCCCGTCGACCGGCGTGACTACCAGCTGCCGGTCAAGATCCTCCGCTCCCTGGGAATGGGTTCCGTTCGACTCATGACGAATAACCCGGAGAAGATTTACGCGCTCGAGTCGGCTGGGATCCGGATATGCGAGCGTCTTAGCGCGGACGTCCCAGCCACGTCCGAATCGGCACGGTACTTGGCGACAAAGCGCGAACAGCTCGGGCATTTGTACGGGAACGCTGCAGGGGAGTGGGCTAATGCGGAGGGTTCTCGTCCATGTTCGGAAGGAATCGCGCCCACGCAGTGCAAGGTCGAGGGTCACTCATCGCCGCTGCCTTGCGCGACGGGTCAGGAATGACATTGTGCTGGCATTCATGCGACAAGTGCGCATCTGAGTCGCAATCCTTTGGGTCATTCGACGCGCTATCCGCTTTCACGATGCGGACAGCCGGCCAAGAATAGGAGTTGAATAGTGGCGGACATTCTCGTTACACACACATACCATCTTCCCTACGATTCGAAGCAGGCGGAGAAGATGCAGCCCTATCTGCCGCTGGGTACTCTCTATGCGGCTTCAGCACTTCTGCATCACGGAATCCAGGTGGCGGTATTCGATCCGATGCTGGAAGCGCCATTTCCTGGGATGGACGAGATGCTGCAGAAGCATGAGGCGCGGATCGTGGTGGTCTATGAGGACGACTTCAACTTTCTCTCCAAGATGTGTCTGACGCGCATGCGGGAGATCGCGTGGGAATTTGCGTGCGCCGCTCGCCGGATGGGCGCTGTGGCTGTGGTTCACGGATCGGACGCTACCGACCATCCGGAACTTTTTCTGGAAAATGGCTTCGAGTACGTGCTGTGCGGCGAGGCCGAAGAGGCGCTGGTTGCGTTGTGCGGCGCTCTTCTGGAGGGCAATCCTGTTCCCGCAATCGACGGACTCGTCCGGCGCGACGAGAGCGGACGGCTGGTGCGCAGCCGAGAGCGATTGGCCAGAAATGAAGGTTGGTCGCAGCTGAGTCCCCCGGTTCGGGACTGGGTCAACTTCGAGCCGTATCGCGCCGCATGGGTGCGTGCGCATGGCTACTTCTCCGTGAATATGGTCTCCAGCCGCGGATGTCCGTATCACTGCAACTGGTGCGCGAAGCCGATCTCGAGCAACAGGTTTCAGCTGCGGGCAGCTGCCAGCGTTGCGGAGGAGATGAAGCTTTTGAAGTTCACGGTAGGGGCAGACCACATCTGGTTCGGCGATGATGTGTTTGCACTCAATCATCATTGGGTGCGGGAGCTTGCCGAGGAAGTGACCAGGCGTGATGCGGCGATTCCGTTCAAGATTCAGTCTCGCGCCGATTTGATGACCGAGGAGACCGTGGAGAACCTGAAGACGGCCGGGTGCGCGGAGGTCTGGATGGGCGTCGAGTCCGGATCGCAAACCGTGTTGAATGCCATGGACAAGGGACTGAGCTTGCCAGCGGTGATTGCCGCCCGCCAGCGACTCGCCCAGGCGGGTATTCGTGCCTGCTACTTTATTCAGCTGGGATACACGGGAGAAGGCTGGGATGAACTGCAGGAGACCATCGGGTTTGTGCGCAGCACCCGGCCCGACGACATCGGAGTTTCGTTCTCCTACCCACTGCCCGGCACCGTGTTCTATGAGCGGGTCCAGGCCCAACTCGGTGAGAAGCGGAACTGGACCGCTAGCGACGACTTGTGCATTTTGTTCGGAGCGGCGTACACGACGGAGTTTTACCGGGCGGTCCGCGACGCGCTGCATGCCGAAGTCGATTCGTGGAGACAACCGCATTCCAGCCCTTCGCTAGTCGATCAACTGTGGCGGCGCGCGAACGAATTGGAGCCGGTGAGTCGGAATACCAGCGCGAGTGTGCCCGTTCCCGCCATCGCTCCGGCTGCGCCGGTCATGGTTTCTGTCGAGGAATTGACAGGACGGAGGGCTTGAGTGGAAGTGTCAATCGCCGACAAAAGTTCGCCAATACATTCCGTACCCGCAGGTGCGGTGGGGGGGCTTCGCCTTCGCTGTCCGCGCTGCGCGACTGATCTCGGCAGCATCGATTGTCCCGGTTGTGGCTTGCAGCTGAAAACAGGCGGCGGAATCGTACAGGCTCTGCCGCCAGAGCGGGCTGCGCACTATGCGCGGTTCAGACAAGACTACGAATCCATTCGAGCGGCGGAGGGTCGCGGGAGCGCGACGCAAGAATACTACTGTGCCCTTCCTCATCGGGATCTAACCGGGCATAACTCCGGACAATGGTGGATACGGGCGCGCAGTTACGATGCTCTTGTCCGGAATGTGCTGCAACCTCGTGTTCCTGAGAGCGGACGTATCCTGGATCTGGGAGCAGGGAACTGCTGGATGAGTTATCGTCTCGCACTGGCCGGATATTCTCTCTGCGCCGTCGATTTGCTCACGAATCCGCAGGATGGTCTTGGGGCAGCCATGCATTACCGTGATCACTTGCCGGAAATGTTTCCACGTTTTCAGGCAGAGCTGTCGCGCCTGCCGTTTCAGAGCGGGCAGTTCGATGCCGTGATCTTCAATGCCTCATTCCATTACGCAGAAGATGCCGCGGCGGCGCTCTCTGAGGCTCTGCGCTGTGCAAACGCCGGCGGCATCGTCGCGATCAGCGACACCCCGTGGTACAGCCGTGACGAGAGCGGACGGCGAATGGTGACCGAGCGCCGGGTAAAATTTCGGGCGCGGTACGGTTCCGCATCGGACTCATTGCAGAGTTTGGAATATCTTACCGACGAGCGGCTGCAGACCCTTGCCGACCATGCGGGGATCAGGTGGTTCATCCATACGCCGCGCTATGGGTTGCGATGGAGGCTGCGCCCGCTGATGGCAAGCCTGCGGGGCCAGCGCGAGCCATCACGATTCCGCATCTATGTGGCCCGGAAGACAGCATGAGAGGCGATGGTGTGCAGGATTCGATTCTTCTCCATGGCGCTCGCTGCGCTACTGGCGCGCATGCGAGTGAATACTGTTGGCTGGAACTGAGGCGCGGGCGTATCGACCGCATGGTGCAGGAGGGAGATGCTGGCGGAGCGGCCTCTACCGATCAGGTGGCCATCGATCTCAGCGGCTTCCTGGTTCTGCCCGGACTGATCAATGCGCATGATCATCTGGAGTTCTCGCTCTTTCCGCGGCTGGCCGCCGCTGTGTATCAAAATTACATCGATTGGGGGGTAGATATACACAAGCGCTTCCCCGATGCTATTGCGGTTCATCGCGCCGTGCCGAAAGACGTGCGTGTGTGGTGGGGCGGGATTCGAAATCTTCTGTGCGGGGCAACCACGGTCAGCCATCACGACCGGTTGCACGCGGACATGCTGGACGCTGAGTTTCCGGTTCGCGTGATTCGCGAGTACGGGTGGGCGCACTCGCCTGCACTGGGCGGTGACTTGCGCGGAGCGCACGCGGCCACGCCGAAGGAAGCCGCCTTCCTCATACACGCCTGCGAGGGGCGAGATGAAGTGGCGCGGGGTGAGGTGTGGGAGCTCGATCGGCAGGGGCTGCTGGATGCCCATACGGTCCTTGTGCACGGGCTGGCTCTGGACCGGCAGGGTGTCTATCGGCTCATTGAGCGGCGGACGTCGCTCATCGTTTGTCCCTCTTCCAATCAATTTCTCTTTGATGTTCTGCCGGATCTGGCGCAGCTGGCTTCCATTCCGCATCTGGCCCTGGGCAATGACTCTCCGTTCACAGCGGAAGGCGACCTGCTCGACGAGATTCGCTTTACGATCCGCTCCTGCGGAGTTACGCCGGAAGCAGCGTGGAGCATGGTGACGGACGCTCCCGCGACGATTCTGCGGCTCCGCGAAGGAGAGGGAACGCTGCAGCCTGGCGGTGTTGGTGATCTGGTTGTGGTGAGAGACACCGGAAAGCAGCCGGCCGACACGCTGTCGGACCTGACGATACGAGATGTGGAACTGGTGATGGTGGGAGGACGTGTTCAGCTGGCCTCCCCGGCCTTGCTGAAGAGATTCCCCGCAGGAATTCGAGGTGAACTCGAGCCGCTGTGCGCCGATGGAGTAGTGCGCTGGCTGCGAGCGCCAGTGTCGTACCTGTTACGACGGGCGGAACAGGTGCTGGGAGCAGGACAGGTACGATTGGGCGGCCGCATGGTGACGGCTCCGGGGCAGGGGAGGAACTGCGATGTTCCCTGACCGCGAGACCTGGCACTTTGGGGTGCTGTCGTTTACGGGTACGGGACATTTGAATCCGCTGATCGCGCTGGGACAGGAACTCGTGCAGCGCGGCCACCGCGTAACGCTCTTCGAGCGGCCGAAGATTCGCGAGCGCGTGGAGCAGGCGGGACTGGGCTTCGCGCCGATCTGCTCTGAGCGATCGATGCAGGCACCAAAGCCTCCTCAGCCGCGCGCGAATCTTCGGGCAGAACTGGCGATGCTGCGGTTCAATCTGCAGCGGACCACTCAGGATGTGGAGCGCTATCTGCGGGAGTCACCCGCGGCGCTGCGGCGTGCCGGGATAGACGCTCTCATCGTCAACGAGATTGCTCTAACAGGTCCGACGCTTGCCCAACTGCTGCGGCTGCCGTATTTCATCCTCTCGACGTCGGTCCCTCACAACTGCGGATGGAGCGGCTATCCGTGGTATGCCGGTTATCGCTTCATGCGATCGCCGGTGAACATTGTGGAGAGGGCGCTTCTGGAAGTGACCGCGGTGCGGGTGCGGGGGCCGATCCGCAATGCTCTCGATCGGTATCGAAGATGCGTGGGCCTGGGACCTGTCAGCGCGATGCAGAAGTCATATCCTCCGCTCGCACAGATTACGCAGCTGGCACAGTGCCTGGACTTTCCTGAGGCGCGGCTGCCGGAGAACTGCCACTACACTGGTCCATTTGTTTGCGGGGCGGTGCGTCCCGCTATCGAGTTTCCATGGGAACGGCTGGACGGGCGGCCGATCGCTTATGTGAGCCTGGGAACGACGCGTAACGCTCAGGGACGGATCCTGCGTTTGGTTGCTGAGGCTTGCGATGGTCTCGATCTGCAGTTGGTGATTTCGCTGGGGGGGCGATTTCCACCGAAAGAATTTGCCGACCTGCCCGGCGCGCCGCTGGTTGTATCCTTTGCGCCACAACTGGAACTGCTGGAGCGCGCCCGGATCGTCATCACGCACGGTGGCCCTAACACGGTGTTTGAAGCACTCAGGGAAGGAAAGCCAATGGTAGCGATTCCGCTTGCACACGACCAGCCCGCCATCGCGGCCCGCGTGGCGCGTGCGGGAGCCGCGCGGGTTCTGCCGGTAATGCGCCTCTCAGCGCAGCGCGTTCGCTCGGCCGTGACGGCAGTTCTGAAAGATCCTGCTTATTGCGATGCTGCGATGGCGCTGCAGAAGCAAATCCATGCGAGCCCGGGTGTAGAACGCGCGGCGGAGATCATCGAAGAGGGATTGCGACGGCACATGCATGAATGGAGGCGCCCGACAGGCGTTTGAAGCCGCGTGGCCCGGATCAAGCGGGTTCCGTGAGATATTCCAGCGTCCGGATGGCCTTGTGCAAATCGCTATAGTGGAGTTCAAAAGTTAGGACGCCGGCAATAATCTTTAGGCACACCGCGTGCTTTGCGCGAATCTCTCCCGCTGAAAACAGCTCCGCGGCCAGGCGTCGCGTGGCCGTTCCGGCCGGAAGGGGGTTCAGTCGAGCTACAGCGTCAGCGGAGCGGCGCAGGAATACAACGGCATGCACATCGGTTTCGGTCGCAGTCTCTGGCACAGGGAGTTCGGCGGTGGGAACTTCAATGGACGGCTTACCCTCGAGACGGGGATGGAGCGGGCGTGTCTGCAGTTCGGGAAAGAGACTTCGGGCTGCGGGCCGGAAGCGCGCGCGATGGGCGTGTCCGATGACGCGGGGAACGGCAGAGTCATTGATGAGGTAACTGGTGTCGTCCGAGGTGTAGGTCCATCCTGCGCGCGCGCAAGCGTAGGCCAGCGTCGATTTGCCCGCGCCGGAGTCTCCGCAGAGGAGGACACCTTTGCCATTTTTGCCGACGCATCCAGCGTGGATGTCAGTGACGACGGAAGCGCCGAGCAGGAGATAGACGACCTTCTCGAGGAAATGATAGCGGAGATAGAGGAGATCGCGCGCTGCTGCCTCTGTGATCCAGACAAAGCTGGTACCGGTACGAAGATCGAGCAGCGCCTGGTTGTCTCCGTCGGCGACGAGCGAGTAAAGGTGGTTGTACTGACGGCGAGTTGGATGCGGCGGCCGTTGAGACGATCCCCCTTCGTGGACGCCAACAGAGATCAGCGGCAGACCACTGTCACGCAGCGCGCTGCGGTGGCCGAAGGCATGCTGCGCTGCGGACAACACCGCAGCGTGGTTGGTCGCAATCTCGACGGCATAGCCGAGTGGATAGAATGTACGGCGCAGCGGCAGAGACATGTTGCTGAGAAGCCCATCCTGGGGCCGCGCAGGTTCATCGGATCGATCGCAGGAGTCGAGGAGGAGAAGCGGATTCTCCGCCGGGGCCGATTCTTTGCAGGATGAGTTGTACGAGTGCTGCATAGTGATCAGTTCCAATCCTGGGTTCAACACTGAAGGTTGCAACAGGCGAGCATCACGCGCGACGCGGGCTCTCTTTAACCAGAAGTACCATTGCCGATCCGCAGACGTGTCACGCAAATGTCATGCGGTCGTCGTCCAAAGCGAGCGCATTCAGATGAGGCGCGCGAGCGGGTTTTCGCGTTCTACGCACTGCGGGCACGCCCTACAAATTAATGACAATTCCCTGACTGCGGCATGACACCGGCCGCTGATGGCTCTTCTAGTGTCAGATTCGTAGACAGAGACCTATGCCACAGATGACATCATTTTCGAGTGTGTTCCATGCCTCTCCGTTGCGAGTTGCACGCTGTTCTCGTCGCATGTTGTCGGTGTGGGCGCTGCTGCTGTTGCTGCTTGCCGGCATGCGGGGAGTCGCACAAACTCTTTCGGATGCTCTTTCCGGTTCGGAGTCCACGCAGAGCACGGCGCAACCCTCCACGAATTCCTCTGGAGCCGAGTTGGACACGAATTCCCCAGCAGGCCCGTTGGACACCGTGTCCGATGCGAACGAGGATACGTCTGCGAACGAGGATACGTCGGGCGAATCCGGCAGCAGCCGAACGTTTAGTTCCGACGGTCTAACATCGCAGGCGCCGCTCTCAGCCGATCAGATCGTCAGCATCCTGCAGCAGAACCCCGATCTAAATGTGGAGCTGAAGACGGAAATTGCGAATCGCATGCAGGAGCAGCAGGGCGTCTCGATTGATCCGAGCTCGATCTCGGATCAGACCCTCTACAGCCAGATTTCCAGCAATGCCAGTCTGCGCGCCAGCATCAGCGAGGTGCTGCGCGCGCGTGGCTATGCGCCGGACGGGCTTTCCTCGAGCAGTCCTGCCGAAGTGAATCAATTCGGAACGGCGACGGAATCCTCGCAGCGGAATGCGGGCTTCGCAGGCCAGACGGAGGCTGCGGGTTCCATGAGCGATTCAGATACGGAGAAGAGATCGGCGGCCAAAGGCGAGACCATGGAGTTCGCGCCCGTGCCTGGCGCTGTGCAAGGGGGACGCGGTGAAGAGGGCCAGATGGAGCGTCCACGCAGGACGGAGAATGCGCATGCTTCAACGGACCTGCCGCAAGTGGTACGCGAGCCGTCTCCCTACAACCTGCAGGCGATGCGCGACCTCTACACGCAAGTGCCCGAGGAGAAGTCGCCGCTGCGGCGATTTGGGTCAGAGGTTTTCGTCAACCGCAACGGTTCAGCTGCCCAACGCGGGCGCACGGCCCGAGATACGCCGCTCGATGTGCCATTGGGTCCCGATTACGTAGTCGGAGCCGGCGACGCGCTGACCATTCAACTATGGGGAGGCATGACGCAGAGCATGACGCGCACGATCGACCGCGAGGGGCGCATATTGGTTCCGGAGGCGGGTGCGATCCAGGTAGCGGGGCTGCCGTTGGGGAAAGTGCAGAACCTGATTGCCGGGGCGCTCCAGCAGCAATTTCGCAATGCGCAGGTGGCAGTCACAGTTTCCAGCCTGCGCTCGGTGCGCGTGTATGTTGTGGGCGACGTGCAGCGGCCCGGCGGTTACGATGTGAGCTCGCTTGCCACGCCAGTCAGCCTGCTCTACGCGGCCGGCGGTCCTACGGCAGTGGGCTCTCTGCGAACGGCGCTGCACTATCGGGACAAGCAGCTCGTCGAGAAGGTCGATCTTTATGATTTTCTTCTGCACGGGATTCGGAACGGATCGGCGCCGTTCCAGAGCGGCGACACGCTGCTGGTGCCGCCCGCTGGTCCGCAAGTGGCTCTCATGGGCTCTGTGCGGCGTCAGGCGATCTACGAACTGAACAAGCCGGAGACCAGCTTCGCCACCATCATTGAAGATGCCGGCGGATTTACTGCTGCGGCTTCGTTGAGCCAGATTCGCATTGAGCGCATCGACGCGCATCACGAGCGTGAAACGGTCACGCTGAACGAAAGCGGAGATGTGGCCTCAAAAGCTGCGAGCGAAGCGGTGGCAACCTTCCAGGTACAGGATGGCGATCGCATTCGCGTCGAGCCGATCCTGCCTTACAGCCAGCGCGCCATCTATCTTGCGGGACACGTGGTACGCCCCGGCCGCTTGCCTTACACCGACGGCATGCGGCTCACGGATGTGCTCCGCAGTTATCAGGATATGTTGCCTGAGCCGGCTGACCGCGGCGAGGTTGTGCGTCTGGTTTCCCCCGATTTGCATCCGGAAACAATTGAGTTCAATGTCCCGGATGTACTAATCGGCAACGCAAACATTGCTCTGCGGCCCTACGATACCATCCGCATCCTGGGACGCTATCAGGCGGATGCTCCGACGGTGACGATTCGCGGCGAAGTGCTGCGTCCCGGGAAGTATCCGATGTCGAAAGGGATGAGTGCGGTCCAACTTGTCCGTATGGCTGGAGGATTCCGGCGCGATGCACTGCTCGATCGCGCCGACCTGACGAGCTACGACCTGCAAAGCGGGAATCAGATCGTGGAAGCGCTCTCCACGGTTCGCATCGGTGCTGCTGTCTCCGGTGCGGATCCGAGTGCGGACGTCCAACTGAAGCCAGGCGATATTCTTTCTGTCCATCAAATCACGAGCTGGAACGATATCGGCGAATCAGTGACGATTCAGGGGCAGGTTCGGTTTCCCGGTAACTACGGCTTTCGCGATGGCGAGCGCCTCAGCTCCGTTCTGCGACGTGCAGGCGGTTTTCTGCCCACGTCCTATCCGGCGGGCGCTGTTCTCGTCCGCGTGCAGGTGCGGCAATTGGAAGAGCAGAGCCGCGACCAGCTGATCCGCCAGATTGAGACCAACTCGGCAGCGGCGCGGCTCTCACCGTCGTTGGCCGGAGGAGCTAATGGCGGGGCCGAGCAGCAGCTGATTAGCGCGCAGCAGGCGCACGTGATAGCCGACCTGAAATCGCACCCGCCCAACGGCCGCATGGTGATTCACATTACTGCGGACATTGACAGTTGGGCGAACACGCCGGCGGATATCGAACTGCGCCGGGGTGATGTGCTGACGATTCCTAAGCGGCCGGGCTTTGTGCTGGTCACGGGGCAGGTATACAACGCCACCGCACTCAGCTTCGCGCCAGGCAAGACCGCGGAGTGGTACCTGGCGCGCGCAGGAGGCACGAACTCCACGGCGGACCGCAAACAGGTCTTCATCATTCGCGCGAATGGCTCGGTGGTCGGTCGCCACTCCGGAGGTTGGTATAAGGGCGGCGTCCTTTCCACGAGGCTCGACCCCGGCGATGTTGTCGTGGTACCCCAGAAGATCATCGGCGGCTCCCTGTTCTGGAAAAACCTGCTGACCGTCGGACAGATCGCTGCCTCCTATGCAATCACGGCCGGCGTAACTACGGCGGTGTTGTAAGCACACGGGTCACGATGCGTATTTATTCCCCAATTCGGTTTGTGTGGATCGCGATGGCGTTAGCAATTAGCGGGATCGCGAGCCATGCACAAGTGCCCGACACCACTGGGGTCCGGGGCGGAGCTTCCGCGTATGTTCCGAACGACAGCTGGGTCTATTCCGCTTTCGAACGGCTCGCGGCAGAAGGCTACGTGCAGACGGCGTTTTTCAGTCTGCGTCCCTGGACGCGCAATGAATGCGCGCGCCTTATCGACGAAGCGAAAGATCAGATGGCCGATGCGCCGGAAGACTCCGATGCGCCGCGACTGCTGGCAGCGCTGCAGCGCGAGTTTGCGCCGGAACTAGCTGAGTCCGGCGGAATGCACCCAGCGTGGCAGATTGAATCGGTCGACGAGCGAGTGACCGCTATTGCGGGAAGGCCGCTGACGGACGGATTTCATTTTGCCGAGACGTTAATCAACGATGACGGGCGTCCGTTTGGCCGAGGAGAGAACCTCTACTCAGGTTTCTCCGTTCGCGGGAGCGCTGGGCCATTCGCAGGCTACCTGCACACGGAGTTCCAGCGCGCTGCCGCGGCCCCGGCGCCGAGCGCCTTTGCCGATCAGCAGATCGCGGCTGCAGACTTCACATCCTCTGCCGCTGCAGGACCAATTTTCGGAGTAGCACGCGGACGGGTGCTCGACGCCTACGTCTCCGTCGGACTGGGCAACAACCAGCTGACCGTTGGTCGCCAGTCCCTGTGGTGGGGGCCGGCCCGCAGTGGATCCACGCTCTTCAGCAATAACGCCGAGCCCATTGACATGCTTCGTTACGATCGCGTCCGCCCGATTCTTCTGCCCGGTCCTCTCGCTTGGCTTGGCCCGATACGCACTCAGTTCTTCGTCGGCAGGCTGGCGGGAGCGCAGTTTGCGCGCCCCACCAATATCCTCTACGGTGCTCCGGGAGTTGCACTCCGAGATCAACCGTTTCTGCACGGAGAAAAATTCTCGTTCCATCCGACGCCGAACTTCGAATTCAGCGTTTCGCGGACGGTAATCTTCGGCGGACCCGGCGCGCCGGTCACGACCTCGAACTTCCTGCGCAGCGTCTTTTCCGCGAGTGTCGAGAATAGACAGAACGACCCAGGCGATCGACGCGCTGCATTCGACGCACAGTATCGTATCCCCGGATTGCGCTCATGCCTGACCGGCTACTTCGACGGATTTTCCGATGATCAGCCCTTCCCGCTGGTGTACCCCAGCGAGAGCACCTGGATTTCGGGGGCTTACTTGCGTTGCATTTCGCATGTGCCGCGAATGACGTTTCGCGCAGAGGGCTTGCTTTCGCCGAAGCGGGACCTGGCCTTTCCCGGCTTTTTCTACTTCAACGTGCATTACCTGAGCGGATACACCAACCAGCGCCAGCTGATTGGCAGCTGGATTGGGCGCGAGGGAAACGGCGAGCAAGAGTGGACCACCTGGCACTTGTCTCCGCGCTCATCGTTCGAAGTGAGCGGTCGCAGCATGACCGTCAGCCGCGAGTTTCTGAGCGGGGGATGGGTGCGCGATCTGAGCGTTGCCGCCGATCTCTCCCTTTCGCATTCGTGGCAGCTTCGGGCTGAAGAGCAGACGGAGTGGTGGCGTTTTCCGCTGCTCTCCCCGCTTCCTCAACACAATGCGGCTTTCACGTTGCAGTTGTCGTACAGGCCTCTTGGGAGGACGAAATGAGTACTCGTACCATGCTGGCTCCTCTGGAACTGGATGAGTCCATCGCGGTAACGCCCGAACCGACGTGGGCCCTGCGCGCTCTTGTGCTTTGGAAATATCGGCGCATGCTGGCTCGCGTGACGGCCATTGCGTTTGTGGTGAGCGTCGTCACGGCATTCTTTGTGATACCGAAGGAATACAAGGCGGTCACGAGCATCATGCCGCCCGATCAGCAGAGCTCCAGTGGACTGATGTTGGCGGCACTGACATCGCGCTCGTCCGGCCTCGGCGCCTTAGGAAGCCTGGCCAGTGGCCTGCTTGGCGCGCATTCCTCGAGCGATCTGTTCATGGATCTGCTGCGCAGCGGCACGGTCAGCGATCACCTGATCGACCGGTTCAACCTGCAGCACATTTACCACAAGCGCTATCGCATTGACGCGGCCAAGCACCTGGCGCACCTGACCAAGATCACCGAGGACAAGAAGAGCGGTGTGATCACGATCGCCGTCGAGGACACCGATCGCGTGCGCGCTCGCGACCTGGCACAGGGCTATCTCGACGAGTTGAACAAGCTGGTGAACCAGACCAACACCTCGTCGGCGCATCGGGAGCGCGTCTTTATCGAGCAACGGCTCAATGCGGTGCAGCAGAGCCTGGAGCAGGCCGAATTGGATCTGAGCCGCTTTTCAAGCCGCAGCAGCGCGGTAGACATCAAGGAGCAGACACGCGCGATGGTGGATACGGGCGCTCGCGTGGAGGCTGAACTGCTGGTGGAGCAGTCCAGTCTGCAGTCATTGCGCCAGATCTACGGCGACGGCAATGTTCGTGTTCGAGAAGCGCAGGCGCGTATTGCCGCCTTGCAGGGGGACCTGGCGAAGATGACCGGGTCCTCCGCGCCGCTGGCGGCGGACCAGGATCAGGACGCGACGGACACTCTGCCGGGAAGCGGCAGTGCGGGCGAATTATATCCGCCGCTAAAACAGTTGCCGCGTCTTGCAGTTCCTTATACCGACCTCTATCGCCGCGTGCGGGTGCAGGAAGCCGTGTTCGAACTGCTGACGCAGCAGTATGAGATGGCCCGTCTTGAAGAGGCGCGGGATGTTCCGGCGATCAGCGTGATCGATTCTCCGGGGATTCCGGAGAAGAAGGCTTTCCCGCCACGCCTGCTTCTGACCCTGCTGCTGACCTTCCTGGCTTTTGGCGGCGCGTCGACCCTGATCCTGATGCGCGAAGGGTGGGAAATGCTCAGCGCCGACGATCCACGCCGGATTCTAGCCGCCGATGTTCTTCCGGTAGTCCGCCGTCGCGTTCGCTCGATCATGAAAATTCGGCGAGGCGACGGCATGAGACGACATCTGACCAATGCCGTTTGCGGGGCGCTGGACTATGCGTCCTATCCGATCGGGATGCTGCTGGTCGCTCCGGTTGTTCTGCATCGGCTGGGCGCGGCCGAGTACGGGCTGTGGATGATAACGACGGCGATCATCAGCGCCGGCGGAATTATCGCCTCTGGATTTTGCGATGCGAGTATTCAGCGCGTGGCACATCTGCGCGGAGCGGGGAATTCGGAGGGCATTGTGGATACGGTCCGCGGTACTCTGGGCCTGAATCTGGCGCTGGGTACGGCGATGGCGACGATGACCTGGATCGCCGCTCCCTGGGTAGCGCTCCACATTGCTGTCGCACCTCTTACGCCTGCACGAGAATGCCTCGGGGCGGTTCGCGTTGCGAGCGTTGCCATTCTGCTGCGCGCTCTGGAGACGGTCGGTGTGAGCACGCTGCGCGGGTTCGAGGATTATCGGATCACCGTGCAGATCAGCACGGCGACGCGGCTACTGATTTTAGTGGTGGCAGCACTGCTTGCCCTGTTGGGGCTGCGGACGGTTAGCATCCTGCTTGCGACGGCGGGGTTCCTGGCGCTGGGTGCATGGATGCAGTTCCGGCAGGTACGCAGGTTGATCGGGCCTGTTTCGCTATGGCCGAAGTTTTACCGCGCGGAAGCGCGGCTGCTTTTGGGCGTCGGTTTCTTTAGCTGGCTACAGGCGCTGGGTGGCGTCATCTTTGGGCAAGCCGATCGTATTCTGCTCGGTGTGTCGATGGGAGCCGTGGCCGTGGCTCCATATGTATTGTGCGTACAGTTCGCACAGCCGATCTTTGGCCTCACTGCGTCGGGACTGCACTTTCTCTTTCCCTTTTTGTCGGCTCAGACAAAACAGGACTCCGGTAGAAAATTCCGGCGGCTTGTGGTCCAGGCATTCCTATGTAATTTGCTGCTGGTAGTGTGCGGCGCTGCCCTGCTGCTGGTGATGGGCGAAAGACTGATCCGGCTGTGGGCGGGACCCGCGGTGGCGCACAGCGCTGCGGGCATTCTCGCGCCCGTTGTCGCCGGCTCCGCGCTTATGGGCCTGGGCGTCACCGGCACGTATGCGATGCAGGCTCTTGGTCTCTTCCGCACGGTGGCCCTCATCAGCCTCGCGGGCCACTCAGCCATGTTGCTGGTGATGCTCTTCCTGCTGCATCACGACGGGCTCAGAGGGCTGGCCTTCTCGCGACTGGGTTATGGAGTGGTGGCAATGATCGTTTACCTGCCGCTGCTGGCGCGGATGATGAAGAACACGCGTGAGGCAACGGTGGAAGCTGGTCCAACAGCTCGCTGTGAACTCCAGGAGGGATGGAAGCTATGAAGGTGCTTGTCGCCGCTGCGTCCTTCGCCACGAACCTCTCGGGCGTTCAGCGCCACGCGCTCAATCTGGCGCGCTGTTTACTCGCGCAGCCGGAGGTACGCTCTGTCTTTTTCGTCGTCGCTCCCTGGCAGAAGACAATGATGGAAGCGGCTGCTCTCGCTCAAGATCCACGCCTCAGACTTTATGAGGCCGATATGGCGCGGCACTCGGCGGCGCGGAATATCTGGTTCTACCGCGCACTTCCGCAACTCGCAAGGAAGCTGCAGGCGGACGTGGTCCATCTGACCTGTCCCATGCCGGTGCATGCCGCAGCGTATCCGTGTCCCACGGTCGTAACGCTGCACGACCTTTATCCTTGCGAAATTCCGATGAACTTTGGTTTTCCCAAGTATCTCTTCAATCGCATTGTGCTCCAGCAATGCCTGCGCAGTGCCGATGCCATCGCGTGCGTGTCCGATGCCACCATGATGAGCCTGGCCGGGTATTTTCCAAAAACCTCGAGGAAGGCCGTACGTGTCTATAACTGCGTCGAACCGGCTGATCTGGCGGGCGAGGAAACTCCAATCGCGGACTGGCGCGGCGAACCGTTTCTGCTTTCGATTGCGCAGCACCGCCGCAACAAGAACATCCCTTTGCTGGTGCGAACGTATGATCGCCTGCTCAGTTTGAAAGGGATACCTTCCGCAACGAAGTTGATAGTCGTGGGAATCAACGGGCCGGAGACGCCCGCTGTTCATCGATTGGTGGCGGCGCGCGGCCTGGAGGGCCGGGTCCATTTTCTTGAGGGCTTGTCGGAAGCCGAACTGCGGTGGTGTTATCGGCATTGCGATGCGTTGGTAGCTCCTTCAATCACCGAAGGATTCGGACTTCCGGTCGCCGAAGGGCTTCTCACGGGATGTCGCATCGTCTGTTCCGATATCCCGGCACATCGCGAAATCGGTGGAGATCGATGCACGCTGGTTCGGTTGGGGGACCATGCAGAAGAAGAGCTTGCCGCTGCGATTCGCGCTGCTCTTCGGATGGCAAAGCCGCTGCCGGTCGCTTTGCCCCAGCTTACCGCGGCGATTCTCGGAGAGCAATATGTCGGGCTCTATCGGCAGTTGCTTGCCGCTTCCGCAAACATTTCCGCGTTCGCGCCTGCAGTGGCGGTTGCCGCATCGGAGGGCGCTCGCGGTGACAGGAAACAAGGACAAGTACGCGGCGCCGAGTTGAGGAGGTGACGATGAGTGCATCTGAATCGGTCACTTCGCATATCTATGCAGAGACCCATGGAGTTACTGCGCGCGCAATGCCCGCGAGGCTGCGGTCTCTGGTTCGGCCTGGAGTGGTTGCGCTGGAAATGGCGGCGGATTACATGATGTCATCCGCGGCTGTTCTGGCCTCGTTCTGGTGCAATGCCGAACTGCGCGGAGGCTCGCCGTCCGCCTTGCATACGATGGTGGCCATTGGATTGGCGGCGGGCTTGCTGGTCGTCCTGCTTCTCGAGCGACAGGGTGCATACCGAAGCGAAGGAAGCCTGCTGCGGATTCGCGAGACGGAGCGTGTCCTTCGCGCTGCGGCGCAGGCAGTATCCCTCGTGATGGCGCTCGGTCTGCTTCTCGGCGACATGCCCTTCTGGGGAGGGCCGATCCTGGCCTTGCTGTCCCTGCCTCTTCTGCTGATCCCGCAGAAACTGGTGCTCCATGTGCTGCTGCTGGCGCACCGTGCGCAGGGCGCAGGCGCCGATCGCGCCGTAGTCTATGGCGCCGGACACGCGGCACGACGCATTTTCTCCGTTCTGCTGCAGTCACATCGGCTGCGCATCCTTCCCGTCGCCATGATCGAAGAGAATGCACTGTCATCGTGGGACTCGGTCGTCGAAATGGGCTATCGACGCGGGGGGACGGTTCCTGTGTTGTCTGGGTCGCCCAGTGGCGGACTGCTGCAGGCTCTCCGGTGCAACCGGCTAATCGTTGTTACACAGAACCTGTCTGCGGAGCAGATCGCACTTGTGGAAGAGGCAGCCGGGCAGGCCGGAGTGAGAATAGCGTATCTTTCGGGGGCCGAACTCGAGAGGCAGTTCTCCGCAGAAACCGTGGGTCTCGACGGGTTGTCCCTCGCATCACAGGCAGAGCCTTCCGGGGAATTACTTCGTTCGTCGGTCAAGCGGTGCGTCGATCTGGTCGGCTCGTCGGTGCTGCTGGTGGTCTTCGCGCCTTTGCTTGTCCTGATCGCGTTTCTGGTCCGGAGGGATTCGCCCGGTCCAGTTCTGTTCGTGCAGGAGCGTGTGGGCAGGAAGGGCCGGATCTTCCCCATGTACAAATTTCGCTCCATGCATATCGAGGCGCCGCGATATGCGCGTTCTCCGCAGAGTTCGCGCGATCCGCGTCTGACCCGGGTTGGTCGGGTGCTGCGACGCACCAGCCTCGACGAGTTGCCGCAACTCATGAATATTCTGCTAGGTGACATGTCGCTTGTTGGCCCTCGTCCGGAAATGCCATTCGTGGTGGAGAGCTACACTGCTGAGCAGCGGCAGCGGCTGCAGGTCGTGCCGGGCCTGACCGGTCTCTGGCAACTGAGCGCCGATCGCGCTTTCCCCATTCACGAGGCGCTCGAGTACGACCTCTATTACATTCGCAATCGCGGATTCTTTCTGGATCTCGCCATCCTGATCCACACATTATTTTTTGCCATGCGAGGAGGGGTATGAACCAGTCTGCCGGTCTCCAATCCGTCCGCACATCTCACATGGGCCCAGCCATACAGGCGGCGGACCGCACCTTGTTCCATCCCCACGCCAACGTACTGGGGGTTCAGGTTTCGGCCTTGGATCTCGAAGGCGCAGTGGAGATGGCCGACCAGTGGCTCGCATCGCAGGCCGGACAGGGCTACATCTGCGTCACCGGTGTTCACGGTGTCATGGAGGCTCATGCGGATCCTGCTCTGCGGCAGATTCTGAATAATGCGCTGATCAACCTTCCCGACGGAATGCCAATGACCTGGGTCGGACGGTGGCAGGGGCATCGGAGTATGGAGCGGGTCTTCGGCCCCGACTTCATGGCCGCAATGTGCAGGATTTCTGTTGAGCGTGGATATCGGCATTTTTTCTGCGGCGGCGAACCGGGCGTTGCCGGGCAGCTGGCCGAGACTCTCCGGCAGCGCTTTCCGGGGCTGATCGTGGCGGGGACCTGGACACCTCCTTTCCGCAGCCTGCGTGCAGAAGAAGAAATTGATCTGTTTACGCGGCTGGACAGAGCACAGCCGCACATCCTGTGGGTGGGAATGAGCACACCGAAACAGGAACGGTTCATGGCGCACTACGCTCATCGGCTGCGGGTGCCTCTGCTGGTCGGGGTGGGAGCGGCGTTCGACTTTCACACCGGAAGGATCCGTGATTGCTCCGCCTGGATCAAGCGGTGTGGACTGCAGTGGCTGCATCGCCTGGTGCAGGAGCCGCGCCGGCTTTGGCGCCGCTATTTACGCAACAACCCTGCCTTCGTCTGGCATGTTGCAGTTCAGCTTGCCGGAATTCGACGCTATCCGGACGCAGACCGAGAGCGCGCGAATTCGATCGCGGTAAAGTGAAGGGGCTTTGATGTCGGTGGTTGGCTGTGGCGGCGGCGCTGATCAGGGAATAACCTGGCGGCGCGCGATGGCTGTGAACCACAGGTTGCGCCCGCAGTCCGTGCTATAGAGCAGCGTCTTCGAATCGCTCATCCACGAAGGTTGAATCTCGTTACACGGTACGTTGCCGATACGGTGCGTCGCGCCGGTCTTCTCGTCGCGGATCCACAAATTCCAGGCACCGTCTTCCATGCGGCTATAGGCGAGCCAGGCGCGGTCGGGAGAAAGCGCAGGATATCTGGATTCGCCGAGCCGGAGCGGCACATTGGTGTGGGTCACGTCGGTCAGATAGATCTGTGGCGGGTCGCCGCGATTTGAGGCTGCGTATGCGTAGATAGCCGGCGACAGGAATGAGGCTTCGTAGACGTTAAGCGACGGTGGAGTCAGTGCGCGATCAGCCGGGATGCCGGAATTGAAGTCGGGGCGGAGCAGGAGTTCTCCGCGGCCGCGAACCTCGCGAATAAAGGCAACGCTCCTGCCGTCTGCTGAGAACATGGGGTCTTCAGCGTTGTCGATGACAGCATGCCTGGGATTAGCTGCGTCAACGATCTCTGACTGCGGGGCGCGGCCTCGCTCTACGAGCAGCCGAGCAGAGCTGAATGCATAGGAAAGAACGTCATCGCGGGAAGCTAAAGGCAAACCGGACGGGGCGGGCCGATCTTCCGGCAACAGGTGATAACCGTCAAGCGTGAAAGAGATGTAGCGCATTGCCTGGCCAGCCTGTTGCACATGCTCGTTCAAATACCCCTGCGGCTCGACAGCCAGGCGGAATGCGTATTCCTGGCGCACGGCGCTTTCGCGCGTCCAGGTCGAGCGGATATTGACCGCGACTGCAACGATCATGATTGCGGCCCACGCATAGTTGCCCCAATCGCGGGCGCCTGTTTCATGTGGTGAGCGCTGCTGCCACAGTGGTCCGTAGATTCCAAAGAGCACGCCGATCATCAGCGGTAGACGCGGCGCGTACAGGAAAATGGCAGGTCCCTGCGGGTGTGCCGGAGCGGGCATGGGAAGGCAGATGCCAATGTAGGCAACCGTCAACATCAGCAGCCATGCGTACCGGCGTTTTTGCAGCAGGATTGTAGCCAGGACGCACATGGGCAGCACCATGAGCACGAAATTGTACGAAGCAGGAATCGTGGAGACCGCGAGCGAGGCGGTGAGGAGCGCTGACCACTCGAGGGGAATCCTGTTCGGTCTATTATCGTCTCTGCGAATGAGCAGAATGGCGGGCGCGAGCACGACCATCGACACCAGCGGCAGGAGAATGGAGAAGGCTGCGATCGAATTGTGCCACGGAGCCGGATTCCATTGCGGCTCGTTGAGAAACAGCACGTGAAGAATGCCGGAGATAGACGCATTCGAGACATACGGTGGCATGGCTTCGCCGTGAAGCGTAGCCGGCAGAATCTCGCGCAGGTAGGTGCGATGCACATTCCAACCGAATATTGCGACGGACAGGGCAATGGATGCGGCCCCGGTGAGGGCTGCGGCGATGAGTGCGCGCCAATTGCGTCGCCGCAAAAAGAAAACGAGGAAGAGCAGGGGGAAGATCTTGGCAGCGGCGGCGATTGCCACCAACGCTCCGGCGAGTGCGTGGCGGCCTTGCAACGTGGCCCAACACGCGGCAACGATCATGAGCAAAAGCAGAACGTAGAACTGCCCGAACTCAATGTTGCGATGGAGCGGAATGTTCAACGCGAAGATCAACGCTATATGTCGATAACTCAGGCCAGTGATCGAGCGGAGGATCCACGCGATGGGAAGGATGAGCATGAGGCTCAGAAGGATCCACAGGCGCTTTGCTGTGAGCACCTTGAGCCCGGTAAGTGGCCAGAAGAAAAGGGTAGAAAACGGCGTAATGGGCACGAGGCCGATGACGCGAATGGGAAAGTCGCGATGATCCTTCTCGCGCTCCAACCACGGCCACTCATACATGCGTGACTTATGTACTCCATTATGGGCGAGCTGTGCAGCGATGTAGTAGTTGGGGAAATCGGTGACGAGGTTCTTCCACGCGCGTGGCATGGTATGCCCGCAAAAGTAGAGGATCAGCGCGCAGACCACGATGCGCTCAACCCTGCGTGAGGACGGGGTTTGTGCGTGAAATTGAGGCGCGGTCGTCAATGGTTTTTCATCCATCGATCAATCGACGGTTGTGGCAACGACCGCGACCCCACTGCTGGCCGGCTTCGAGCGGGTTCTCTTACCGTCGTTGTCCGCTCAGTGTCTTCCTGGTATTCCATCTCGGTGTTGATCACCCAGATGTTGTCCTTTGTCGCGATGCCGTTCACGATGTTTTCGACCGCGGTCATGGCCGTCAGCATCGAGTGATCCTGATTGTTGTATTTGTGCATGCCGTTGCGACCGATCAGGAAGAGATTTGGGATGCTGTCGGTATAGGTGCGAATCACGTCGAATTGGTCGTAGCTGCCGTAGTATGCAGGATAGGACTTGGGGACGCGGACCACGTGAGAGTCTTCGACATCGCTGGCATTGAGAATGCCGATGCGCTCGGCCTCCTCGATCCCGAGGCGCGTCATCTCCTCGTTGGGCAAGTGCCATAAGTCGTCGCATTCGTTGCAAAAGTATTCGAGGCCAATCCAGGTGCGGTCACTCCGGCTGACGAGCCAGGGGCTCCAATTGTTGAAAATCTGCAGCCGGCCAACCTTCACGCCGGGTTCCTGAATGTAGATCCAGTTGTCCTTGAGCGTGGAACCGTCTTCCTCGAGTAAAGACAGCCTGCGAACCAGCAATCCGACGATGATGAAGTCGCGGTACCGCAGGCCGTCGCTCACGCGCGCAACTTCTGGCGGCGCCGCGCTGCCCATTGCGCGAATCAGATCACGCACCGGCATGGTTGAGAAGAAATAATCTCCGTGCCATTGGGTGCGGTCGCCGATCGCATTGGAGCCTTCCACTGACGTAATCTGTCCACTGCCGGCATGAATGCGGTCGACTGAGACGCCAAGGTGAATTTCACCGCCACCCTCCCGAATCAGATCGGCGACTCGCTCCCACATCTGCCCGGGGCCAAATTTTGGATAGAGGAACCTTTCGATAAGAGAAGTTTCAGTGTGCTTTTGAGCGGCATCTGTCGCGCGCGAGCACCGAAAGATTTGTTTGAAGTGATGCGCGATGACTCTCTTAAGGGAGAGCCCCTTAATGCGCTGCGCGCCCCACTCGGCGCTGATCTCGTGGCATGGAACGCCCCAAACTTTTTCGGTGTACGACTTGTAGAACATGAGGTAGAGTTGCCTACCGAAACGGTTGATGAGGAAATCTTCAAGCGAGCGCTCCTCGCGCTTGGGCACCATTGCTGACCAAAGATAGCTCAGTCCGCAACGTAGAGTGCGAAGTGCGCCAAGCTTGAGCAAGGTACCAGCGGTAATGCGGATGGGGTAGTCGAAAAACCGGCGCAAAAAGTAGATGCGGCTCTTGCGGGGGCGGAGGAGCATCACGCCGTCATCGCTCCCCGGAGCGGGCGTGGAACTTGAATGAGGGATGTCGCGCTGCATGCCCTGGTGACAAAGTTGTCCGCCTTCTTGCGTGCCGGATTGAAGCGGCAATAGATTGAGCCACCACTGCATCACGCGGTCTGACTTAGAAAAGAAGCGGTGTCCGCCAATGTCCATGCGGTTGCCGTTGTAGTTCACGGTGCGAGAGAGACCGCCGACTTGCTCACCGGCTTCAAGAAGAATGGGTTTGATCCCCGTTTGGCGGATCAGTTCGAGGCCCGCTGTCAGTCCCGCGGGACCTGCTCCGATAATGATCGCCGTGCCTTGCTTCACCTGCATTCTCTCCTGGTTCTCTTCAAACACTGCTCGAATCGTGTCCGAAATCATCGCTTTACGCGATTTGTCGTGGCGGCGATTGACAGACACCCGAGCATCAAGACTTCTACGCTCTTCAATTGTTCCTCATTTCAGAGGCTACTGGCGCGTCCATCGGAGCGTGTCACGAGAGCGTCTTGACGTTGTCATTCAATTGTCTTGGGGATTTCGGCCAGTCTGCAGAGCGCATGCGTCGAGCGCGAAAGAACATAGGCTGGGAACCGGGGTGCATCAAGCGGGACGCGAGCGATATCTACCTTGCGGTTAGTCTGCTCGCTGTGATCTCGATTCCCGCGGCGACCTTCGCAACGCGTCTGTAGGACTCGAGCCGTGCCGTGTGATCCCAGGTGTCCGTGACCGCAATTACCTCGTCGGCGCCCGTTGCAGCAACGAGGCGTTCCAGGCCTGCTTTCACAGTAGGTTCTGAGCCCACGATCGCCTCCTGGAGGCGACTTTCCACCGCCGCGCGCTCCAACTCGGTCCATCTTCCGTCCATCGAATCGACGGGCGGCATCAGTTCCACGGGCTGATTGCGGATCAGCCGGAGAAAGCGCTGTTGCGGCGTCGTAAAGAGTCGCCAGGCCTCCGCATCGGATTCTGCGGCGATAACCGGCACACCGACCATCAGCCACGGCTCTTTCAGGCTTTGGCTTGGACGGAAGTTCGCCCGATAGAGCTTCGTCGCCTCTTCAAGCAGGTCCGGTGCGAAGTGTGCCGCAAAGGCAAACGGCAGCCCCACGGATGCCGCCAGGCGTGCGCTGAAGTCGCTTGACCCGAGGAGAGTGATCGGTACGTCGCTCCCTTGACCCGGAACCGCCTTGACAATCTGCCCCGGCTTTTCCGGACCAAGATACGTTCGTAATTCATCGAGCAGGTCAGGGAAATCGTCTCCGCTCTGTCGCAAGTCGCGTCGCAGAGCCTGCATGGTATGGAAGTCGCCACCGGGCGCCCGTCCCAACCCGAGATCGATCCGTCCCGGATAAAGCGCGTCCAGCGTGCCGAACTGTTCAGCGACCACCAGCGGAGCATGGTTGGGCAGCATCACTCCGCCGCTGCCCACGCGAATGGTTTTTGTCGCCCCGGCCACGTGCCCGATCAATACCGTTGTGGCCGAGCATGCCAGCCCGGCTATGGAATGATGCTCCGCGAGCCAGAACCGCCGATAACCCCACTCTTCAACGTGTTGGGCCAGGTCAACCGACCGGGCGATCGCGCTGGCCGGCGATTCCCCCGTACGCATTCCGACCAAGTCCAGCACCGAAACGGGCAAGCTCATGCAACATTAGATGAACCGGTTCCTGGTTCGATCCATCTGCAGATTGAAATCGGCGGTCTTCACGACGCAAAAGGGGGGCGGCCATTCCATCAGTTTTTGCCCAAAATGACAAGAGTCACGCCGATTGCCACCAGCAGCACGCCAAGCCAACGCCAGAAATTAATGCGTTCGTGGAGGAAAACAACCCCACCGAGCGCGCCGGCGATGTAACTGAGCGCAGTAACGGGAACAACGAAGCTGACATTGTAAATGGACAGGGCGCCGAGAAGGGCGAAAAATGCGAGAGCCATCATGCCGACGCCGGCCCACATCCACGGCTCGTGCAGCGCCCGCAGCACGACACGAACGATGTGCGCGGGATGGAAGCTAGTCGCCTCGCCAACTTGCTTCATAGCGCGAGACACGCAGATCTCGCCTCCGGTACCTGCCAGTACGATCACCGAAAATAGCAGAAAATTGGCCAAATTATTCTCGTCCTGCTGGTTCCGGGTGTGTGGTTCGTGGACTGGTACGGCTCACGACGAAGACGCCCAGGCAGATGATTGCGATTCCTACCCATCGCAAAGGAGAAACACTTTCGCCGAGCATCAGATATCCGAGCACTGCAACTACGCCATAAGCCAGCGAGGAGGCGGGTTGCACAAAGCTGTAATCCGCCCAGGAAAGCACCAGTGCATATGCGACAAAGAACACGAGCAGCGACGCGATTCCCATCCAGATCGAAATGGATGTGAAGATCACGAGCGCAGTGGTGAACAAATGGGCGACCGGCCAGACTCCGAGGGTACCGACGTGCTTCATTCCCTTGCCCAGAAGGACATTGCCGAGCGGGCCGCAAATCACCATCACCAGAATCATGAGGAAGGTTTTGGGCTTGAGACTTCGGTCGGATTTGGAGGACTGTCGAGTTGCAGATGCCTTGACAATTGGCTCTTCAGACACTCCCTCATTTTATAGAAAGACGTCTTCGACCGCGTGGTTTCGTTCATTGAGTCTGTGGCTTAGCAGATTTCACAGTGGGAGCGGCGGCATAAGTGAAGTTCTCATATTGAGCGACCGGAGAGCCACGTGTATCTGGATCCGGTCTTTGTGTACTCGGCATCTGTATGTGCTACAGTAAAAAACGCCTCTGGCAGGTATCCTCCGCCGGGGTGCGGAATTCTTGTGCTGGGTTAGGTGCTCATGCTCCTGATCGATTTTCCCGCAACGCGAGTGGCACTGCTTGCAATTGCCGCGATCCCATTTGTTTACTATGGAATAGCCATCTTCAGCAGCTTGCGGTTCTTTCTGAAAGCCAAGCCAGAGGCACCGGAGTATTTGCCGCCGGTCAGCATTCTGAAGCCGGTGCGTGGACTTGATCCGGAAGCTTACGATAACTTTGCCAGTTTTTGCCGGCAAGACTATCCGGACTACGAGATCTTGTTCTGTGTCGGGGATTCTCACGATAGCGCATTGCCGCTGATCGAGAAGTTGCAGGCCGATTTTCCCGATTGCCTCATTCGCATACTGATTGGTACAGGGCGCAATGCGACCAACGACAAAGTGGCCAAGCTGGCACGGTTAGTGGAAGAGGCGAGCTTCGAACACCTCGTCATAAGCGACAGCGATGTGCGTGTGGAGCCGCAGTATCTGCGCCGAATTGTGGCGCCCATGGCTGACCCGAAGACCGGTGCAGTCACCTGCTTCTATGTGCCCACGAAAGATACGAGTTGGATCCAACGGTTACAGGACGTAGGAATGCTGTCCGATTTTTATCCGGGTATCCTGGTAGCCTGGCAGCTAGACGGAGTAAAATTCGCCCTCGGTCCCACCATCTGCACGACTCGATCGCATTTGCGGGAATTTTCCGGGTACGCCTCGATCGAGAACAAACCTGCGGACGATCTGTGGGTGGGACGGCTCATCGCGGAGCGGGGACACGAAGTGGTGTTGCTGCCCTATGCGATTTCGACCGTTCCCGATTACCAATCCTTCCGCGACTTGTTCTCCAAGCGTCTGCGCTGGATCACAGTCATGCGTCATATGCGCCCGTGGGGACATGCCGGCCTGATCTTCACTCTGGGACTACCCTGGGCGCTGTTAGCGGTAGCGATAGAACCGACTAAGGTCGCGATGGCCGTTTACCTGGGAGGATACTTTTTGTTTCGCTGCGTCCTCATGCTGTCGGTGGGTTTGTTGGGCCTGAAGCAGCGCGGAGTATGGGCCAAACTGGCACTCATTCCGGTGTGGGATGCGCTGGCCACTCTCATCTGGCTGACGAGTTTCGCACGCAAATCCATCTTCTGGCGCGGGCACAAATACGCGATCGTGAACGGAAATCTGGTGCCGGTCGAATCGAATTCAGCCTAGCCCGGTTCAGACCGGAAGGAGGGGCTCCGCTCAACCGGCGCGGGGCGACATAGACTCGTTGCCAACAAGCAGTTCACGGTCCACCGTACTCATAGAAGTGCTGCGCTGATTTCGCCCGACGCGCCAATTCACCTGGGGGGTGAACAAAGCAGGATTGATGCGATGGCGGAAGCGGATTGCGACTTCAATGAGCGAATTCACGAGCGCGTCCGAGAGCAAATGGGGCTTCAACCCGAGGTCGGTCAATTTGGAGTGTTTGGCGTTATAGTAATGCGCTTCTGCCTCCACGCGCGGATCAGGAAGATGATCGACTTCGACCTGCAGGTCCATCTGACTGCCGACCTGTTGAATCAATTGAGCCAAATCCAGGACTGAAAACTGCTCGGTGAACTGATTGCATACTCGGAACTCGCCGCGCGCTGCCGGGTTGAGGCAGACCAGTTCGATGCAACGCACAGTATCCCGAATATCGAGAAAACCGCGCGTCTGTCCCCCTTTTCCGTAAACGGTCAGTGGAACGCCAATTGCGGCCTGGGCGCAGAATCGGTTCAGGACGGTGCCAAACACCTCGTCGTAGTCAAAGCGATTGATGAGGGCTTCATCGTATTGAACTTCGTCGGTAATTGTTCCGTAGACGACGCCCTGATTGAGATCGGTGGCCCGCAGCCCCCAGATCTTGCAGGCAAACCGGATATTGTGACTGTCATGCACCTTGGAGAGGTGATAAAACGAGCCTGGTTGCATGGGATAAGGAAGCGTATCGCGGCGACCATTGTGTTCGATGGTGATGTAGCCTTCCTCGATGTCAATGTTCGGCGTGCCATATTCTCCCATTGTGCCCAGCTTGACGAGGTGACAATCCGGCGCCAATTCGCGAATGGCGAACAGCAGGTTCAGCGTGCCGGTGACATTGTTTACCTGGGTGAAGACGGCGTGCTTCTGGTCGATCATCGAGTAGGGAGCCGACCGCTGCTCTGCGAAATGAACGACCGCCTCGGGCTCAAAGGACTGCATCATGGAGGCGACAAACTCATAGTCTGTCACGTCTCCCACAAAGGTTTCAATCAACCTGCCGGTTAGTTGCTGCCACACCGCGAGGCGCTCAGGAAGCGGGCGAATGGGGGTGAGTGTCTGAACCCCCAGTTCAAAGTCCCATTGCCGACGCGAAAAATTGTCGACTATCGCAATTGAATGCCCTTTGCTTGAGAGATAAAGAGCCGTGGCCCAACCGCAGTAACCATCACCGCCAAGAATGGCAATTCGCATGTTGTCTCCAAAAGGAACTTCGGTCTGGGGTGGCGCCGTGCTTTCGATGACCCATGAAGGTTCGATCTCCGAGGAACTGGCCGCACCAGAAACTTATTAGATGCAGAAGACGGGGAGAAAGTTGACGTGCCCTCCAGGGGAGTTCGTTCTGCACGGATGCCGAGCCCCGTCACTTAGCTCGCTTCGACGGATCGCGGAAGATTTCGCCGGCTGGCATCGTTTTCACGTGCTACCAGCATGCGGGAGCGGATGATTGGTAAGCAACGCCTTGCCGCCGCTCGTGCTGACGGTGATCAACCGCTTTGCGCCGACCAAGTCAGCCAAATCATTCAATTGTGAAACTTTGGCAAAAAGATAGTACCGCGCCGGCTTTTGCCAGAGCGTCTGAAACTGGGCGTTGTCGATGAAGGGGTCAGCGGAAGTTGGAGCATAGGAGCCGTAGACCATGCCGAAGAAACGGCCGTTGAGCAACAGTGCTGTCCTGTCCGTGTAAAAAAAGACCGACGAGTACCAGAAATAATGGTGATCGATAATGAGGTCGCCCTGGGGCGATCGTTCCAAGACCCTCACAAGGGGCCGCGACGACAGGTAGGGATCAAAGGTGACCATCGCCAACCTCGCTGCATGAATGAAAACCACCATCATGACGGCAATTCCGAAATACGCACTGCGGCGCGCCGGTCGTAATGTGCCGATGAAGCCAATCACGAAGGCCACAGCCGCCAGAGCGAGGGGAAGGCGAAGATAGGCGAAGGAATCCAGGGTCAGGTCTTCCATGTGACCCAGAGATAGCTTGTAAGCGGAGGGATTGTAGCTAAGGGCACGCGAGATGTCTCCGGGCGTAGCCACATGGCGCACAGCAACCAGGATCGAAATTATGGCAATCGCCGCCAGTGCGCTGATTATCGTTAAAGCGCGAGTGCCATTGCGAACCATTCGGTTCTCGAGCGTCATCGCTGCGCCAATCAGCAGCGCCAGGGCCGGATAGATTGGCATCGAGTAGTATTCCTGGGTCGTTGAAAACGTAAAGAACACCATCACGCAGCCAATCAGACAGAGAGCCAGGAGGTTGGTTCTTCCGGACCGGTCAAGGGGGCGATATGAGAGCTTGACCGTGGCCGGGAGATAGACGCTCCAGGGAAACAGCCAGACGAGATTGAATAGCCAGAAATAAAGTCGCGGCACCGTATCGTAGTCGCGCGGAGTGCGCAGATTTAGAAACCGAAGCAGTTGCTCGTTGATGAAATAGAACCACAAGAAGCCGTGGTACTGGCCTGGGATGCTCTTCAGGGTGAAGGCGAAATACGGAGGGTTTCTGATGGTGGCGAGAATGTGCCAGGGCGCGGCGATGAGCAGGGCGATCAGCAGGCCGCGAAAAATGTGCAGCCGCCTCCAGGTGCGCGCGACAAAAAGCTGACGAGTGATGGCGAGATAGAGAAGAGCTGCGCCGATCGGAAAGACGATCCCAATCAGACTCTTTAGCAACAAGCCGACGCCCAGGCAAGCAGCCATCCCAGCCGCCCATAGCGCGGGGTGCCGCTCCTGGTCGTCCAGTGCGCGCAAGAATGCCCATAGGGCCAGGATGATGGTCAGAGTGAGCATTACATCGGGTATGAGGATGCGGGTAAAGAGAAAGAGACCGATGCAAGTGGACATGCAGAGGCCGGCGTAGAGGCCGGCGCGTCTTCCGAACGCCCAGGCGCCGAAAGCCCCGGTCGTCAAACACAGGGCAATTGCTGAAAGCGCAATGGGAATGCGCGCAGCCCAGTCATTGGCACCGAAGATTTTGAATGATATTGCCATCATCCAATAGATGAGCGGTGCCTTTTCCAGGAATGGCACTCCATCCAGATGAGCGGTGACCCAGTCTCCGGAACTCAGCATGTTCCGGGCCATCTGTGCCTGGACAGCGTCCACGTCATCCATCAGCGACGGTGGAGACAGGATGCAGCCCAGGTAGACTGCGGCGGCAAAAAGCCCGATGATCAGAAAGATTCGCCGGTGGCTGGTTAGCCAATCGCCGATATTTGCAGGGGGGGATGGCGTAGTTCTATCGAGTTCAGTTTCCATTGCCTCATCCAAAGAAACAAGGTCATGAGACCCCAGAGGTGGTAGCCAATACTGATGCGCTGGCTCATGTGAAGTTGCGACAGTTGGCGAATCCGCTCGAAAGCGAACAAATCTGAGTATTCCGCCTCCGCTTGATCCAGGGTCTCCATCCACAGGTCGCGCAGGGTTCCGCGAAACCAGGCGTGCGCTGGGATGTCAAAGCCCACCTTTTTGCGCCGCACGATCGAGGCAGGGAGTCTTGACTTCATCAACGCTTTGAGAAGTATCTTCTGTTTTCGCCCCCGAACCTTAAATTCTGTTGGCAGGGTCGCGGCAAACTCCACGATGCGGTGATCGAGAAAGGGCGGGCGCACCTCAACCGAATGGGCCATGCTCATACGATCCGATTTCACCAGAATGTCATCCGGCAGATAGTATTGCTGATCGAACTGCATGAAAGGGGCCGTGCCATCTCCCGGCGCCGCGTCTCGCAAGCTGGCGAGAATGTCCCGCAGTGCGCCGGGCAATGGCACATGCAGCAGGCCGGCCTTTTCCTCTTCTGAGAAACTTCCGTTCCAGTAGACATGGGCCTGCTCTGGCGGAAGAAGGCTCCCCGTCAACAGGCGTTTCAATTGATATTCCAGACTGATTTTCTCGTTCGAAGCAGGCCAGGCGGCGTTGAGGTATCGCAGGGCAACTTGAAGCGCGCTGGGAGGCAAGCGCCGCAACCATGCTGCGATGCGGTTGGCGCGGTAGGTGAGATAGCCGCCGAAGATTTCGTCCGCGCCCTCACCGCTGAATGCCACGGTGCAGCGTGTGCGGCACAGCTTTGACAAAAACCACACTGGCAGTGCGCCGGAGTCTGCGCTGGGCTCATCTGAATAATACGAGATTTCGCGGATAGCGCCTTCCAGGTCGCGGTTGGGATTCAGATCGATTTGCTCATGCGCGGTTCCGTACTGTTGAACCACTTCCGCAATGTAATCCGATTCGTCGAAGCTATGGCCATGGAAGGAAATAGAAAAGGTGCACAGCCTGGAGCAGGAAGCCTGTGCAGCGTAGTGCAGAATCGTAGTCGAGTCGATTCCGCCGCTGATCCATACACCCAGTGGCACATCCGACATCATGTGTTCGCCGACCGATTGCTGCAGCAGCAGATCAAGCTGTGAGCGCGCATCTTCAAACGATATCTGCGCTGGAGTCATCTCCGGAATCCGCCAGTAACAATGGCTGCTGATACGGCCATCGCGCCATTCAAGCCAATGACCTGGGGGCAACTTCTCCACGCCCTCGATCATGGTCCACGGAGATGGAATGTAATTCACCGAGAGATAGGCATCAAGGGCTTCCCGGCTAAGCCGCCGTTCAATTTGAGGATGAATCAGAATAGCCTTGAGTTCGGACGCGAAGAAGAGATCCTCGCCGCGCTTGGCAATGTAGAGCGGTTTGATCCCTAGCCGGTCACGGGCAAGAATCAAGCTTCGCTGCGAATTAGACCAGATGGCGATAGAAAACATCCCCCGCAATTTCTCAAAACAGCCGGTGTGCCATTCGAGAAAAGCGTGAAGCACAGTTTCTGTATCGCACTGGGTGAGGAAGCGGTGACCGCGCGCCTCAAGATCTTTGCGGATTTCGAGATGATTGTAGATCTCGCCGTTGTAGACGATAACGGAATCGCGATCTTCAGAACAAAACGGTTGATCGCCGTTGGCAAGGTCAACGATTTTGAGACGGGCGGCGCCGAGATAGCAATTCGGCGACCGGTATACGCCTTGCTGATCGGGGCCGCGATGGCGCAAGGTTGAGGTGGCACGCCAAATGCGTTCCGGGTCGGGGCGCCAATTTTTAGAGGTGAATCCGACAATGCCACACAAATCAGTATCCCTCGATGAAGGATCCGATCTTGCTCAGAACTTTCTAAACTTAGCATGGAGCCATCTGGGTGTAAAGGCGAGGGAAAACAACAAATTGCAGCGAGCGGGAAAGCAACCAGAGTGCCTACTTCAGCATCTGGATGTTACCTCCCACTACTCCGCTTGTTCATCGGAGTACAGCTCAAACGAGCGCGGAATGATTACCAAGCCGTCGCGGCTAACAGAATCGGTGGACCGGCTTTGCCGTCGATGACATCGGTTTTGAGCACCACTTCAAGATTCTTGGTCTCCCAACCGGCTGGGAGCTGCTGGCGATTCTTCTCAAGATATTTAGGAGAGGAGGCGAACTCGCCCGCGGCTTCGGTTCCATAAGGTCCCAGTCCTGCAATGACCAGAACTTGTCCCTCGGTCGTCGCATTCCGTAAACGAGCAACAATCGCATAATCGGTAGTAACCGAAGAATAGGGTTTAAAGCGGTCGATCATCCAGCTGGTTTGACCCGGATTCTGAATGTCCTGAATTCGCTCAATCGGGCCTTCATCGAATTTGAAGCGAATCCCGAGAGGATTTATTACCTGCATGGTCCAATCGTTGTTTCTGGCGCCGACCAGCACCAGGGACCGGGAGCGCACATCCGTCAAGTTGGTTTCGGGAGCCTCCTTGATTTCGTAGCCCTTGCCGTACTGTTCCAGCACCCCCGCCGCGTGAGCAAGCGCGATTGCGCTCTGAACGGAGAAATGGTGATTTGGATTTGCCAGATGATCATCGAAGCTGGTTTGCGGAGGCTCCGGCATCATGTTGTCCGGGTGTGTAGTTCCCACGACGATAAGAACCGGCTGGGAAGTTTGCAGGAGCGGCTCCCAAAGCTTCTCGAGAAGCGGTTCGTTTCTGGCCGGCTTACGGCGGTAGTAGGAAGCGGTGGCAACCGCAGCTAAGACAGCCGCCACCAGCAGAGGAATTGCGATTTGGACAAGGTGTTTGCTGGAGCGGATTGCGTCTTTGGCCGCTTGCGGCTGAGGGGGGGCAGGAGCCGATTGCGTGTTTCCACCCTCCTGCGCGAGCAGTGAAAACTCCGGCACGTAGGAACCCAGGGGAAGCTCGATTTGTACGCGCGGATTGCGGCCGTTTTCGTGGTAAAACTGGGCGAGACGCTTTCGTACCTCGCCGGCGCTCACGCGGACAACAGGATCGGCATTGGTGTCGTAGTGGGGATCTCGCCCGAAGACCTCGACTCCCAGCGTGCGCTCCTTTAAGTCACCGGAGCGGCCGCCGAGGGCCGCATTCACTACATAATTCAGCAACGCCGGATAGCGCTTGCTGCCTCGGAAATGAGGGTTTGCCAGGATGCCCTTCAACTCATCGAGAATCAGCTGGCGATCCTCCGCCGATGCTGGCATTCGCCGTGTTGTCGTGTTCTCTAGCTCTCGCGCCATTCTAAGTAAATGAATCGGCCGTAGCATACCTCAACGTGACAACGATTGTCACGTTTTCCGCAGCCGCGAATGGAGACAGGGTGAAGGCCTGGGGGTAAAGACAGGAACACCGGAATAAATTGCTTATTTTCAATAACATGCTGAATGGATGTTTACGGTGAATAGCACGTAGCATACCGTAACAGCCTTGCCCGGCGCACGCTGAGAGCCTAAAACGCCCGATGAGAATCGCGAGGAGGTCTGACCATAATTGTCTGGATTTGCAGAGAGATTGCAGACAGGCAGGTGGCTTTTTGCGAGGCTCGGAGGCTTGAATGATGCAAACTGATTTTCGCACTTGGCGGTCTAAGATCGCCCTGCAAATCTGCGTCGTGACCCTGCTGATACTGGCGGCATGCACAATGCACGCACAACTCGCCGGAACCGGCACCATACAAGGCACAGTCACCGATGCCACTGGTGCCTTGATCCCGAACGCCACAGTCACGCTCACTGACACGGACTCAGGCGTGAACCACGTGACGCAATCCAACAGCGCAGGAGAATTTCTATTTCCAAACGTTCAGATCGCTACCTATAGCCTCAGGGCGACTGCCCCGGGATTCGAGACCTTTGTACAGACGAACATCGTTCTTGAGGTCGGCAGCAATATTGCAATCAATCCCAAGCTGGCCGTGGGTAAAGCCGATGTGACGGTTGAAACCCATGCTGACGCTCTGGCGCTGCAAACCGAGGACACCTCGTACAAGCAGACCGTCGACAACGCCCGCATGAATGAAATGCCTCTGAACGGGCGGCAGATGACCAACCTGATCTTCGCTTCCGGCGGCTCGAGCCCGGCGCCGGGCGGCGATTTCACGGGCAGCAAGTACTCCTACCAGACGATTTCGGTCTCCGTTGCCGGCGGCATGGGCAACACCACGGAATGGAAGCTGGATGGCGCCGACAACAACGACTATATGTCGAACGCCAACCTGCCTTTCCCCTTCCCTGACGCCGTGAACGAATTCAGCGTGGAATCGATTGACCTGGGCGCGAGCGGAGGCGAGCACTCCGGCGGTCTGGTCAACGTGATCACCAAGTCGGGGACCGACCAGTATCACGGTGACGGCTTCGAGTTCATCCGCAACAACTACATCGATGCGACCAACTTTTTCGCGACCAGCAAGGACACTCTGCACCAGAACCAGTATGGCGGCACCTTCGGCGGCCCCATCATTCCGGATCACCACAAGCTCTTCGGCTTCGCCGGCTACCAGCGGACGGATTCGGCGTATTCGACTGCCGTCAATAAGATGTACATTCCCACTGCGGCTAACCTCACCGGGGATTTTTCCGCCACCGACCCCGCGACCTACAGTTCCGGCACCTGTCAGCAAACAGCTCTACGATCCTCTCACCGGCACACCTCTTATCAACACGAGTGGCGCTACGCCTGTGTGCAACAAGTACGCCACTCCGCCGACGTTTAATGCGGCAGCGCTGGCGCTCATGAAGTACATGCCGACCACTGGCTCGCCTGGGGTGTCAAACTACAACGCCAACACAGGCGAGGTGGATTTCGCCATTCCAGGCGCGGTCCACGATAACCAGTTTGTTACGCGGATTGATTACAACATCAACTCTAAAAACAACCTGTACGGCCGCTATATGATCGACGGCTACCAGTACCCGTCGTACTACTATCCCACCAACATCCTGGTCACCTTCCAGGCGCCGGGCCAGTACCAACGTGTACAGTCGGCCACGGTGGGCGAAGCGTGGACCATCTCTTCGCACCTGGTGAACAACGCCCATATCATGGGCGACAAGCGTGTTGACCACCGTGCATCGGCACCGGGCGGCCCCGACAGCAATACAATCGGGATCACGGCCTACAACGCCTTCCCCGCATTCCTGCTGATTACCGTTGCGAGCAACAACGGAAACCATAACTGGAGCACTTACTGCGGAACCTGCTCGCCCGGGTACTTCAACCTGGACGATGAAGGCGTGTCCGACGATCTGACCTGGGTCAAGGGTAAGCACCAGTTGGTCATCGGCGGCGAATACCTGCGGATTCACTTCAACGCGAACGTCGGCTACCAGGCTGACGGCGCTTTCGAGTTCGCCGGCCAGTTCAGCGGCAGCGGCCCGACCGGCCAGATCGCCGGCAAGACTGTGTACGGCGACTCGAATCTGGATTTTCTCGCGGGCGCAATGGGCCCGAACGGGTCAACTCCGGCGTTCGCACAGAGCAAGGAGCAGGAGCTTGCCCTGCGCGGGAACGCTCCCAGCCTTTACGTTCAGGACACATACAACGCCACCCCGCACCTGACGATAGTCGGCGGTATCCGCTGGTCGCCGGAGTACATGCCGGTGGACTATTTCAATCGCGGCTCAACCTTCGACTACGCCTCATTTCTGGCGCAACATCCATAGCTCGGTCTATCCGAACGCGCCGGCTGGCTCCTTCTTCTACGGAGACACTGGCGTGACCAGGCAGTTCACGCACAACACACCCTGGCAGTTCGATCCGAACATCGGCGCGTCGTGGGTTCCGCCGTTTGGAAACGGCAACACCGTCATCCGCGGCGGCATGGAAGTGGCCTACGACCTGGCCAACTACTACACCACCAACCGCGTTCACCAGAACCCGCCCTATGCTACCGACACCAGCCCCAACCAGATCGCTCCGCTCTGCTTCAGCGAGTCCATGGCTGACTGGCGGCACCGGGTACGGCTGCAACCAGGTGGGCGGTACCAACACCAGCATCTATCCGCAGCAGGAGATTCCCCCATCGACAGTTAGCTTCCCCAACCAGGGGCAGTTCATCGTGCTGCCCTCTACGTTCCGCGTCTCCGACACTCTGCAGTGGACGCTCAGCGTACAGCACCAGTTCCCGCACGGCTGGCAGGCCCAGGTCGACTACATCGGCAACAAGACGCGTAACATGCCGATCGGTACGGCCATCAACCAGGCGGTCTACACGCCGGGCGTCTGGGGCGCGAATGGGGCGGGTTGCGGACCAGTGGTCACCACCGGCTCCGCGGCAGCGGCTGCAGGCACGACCGCTCCGACAGCTGGCACACCCTGCTCCACCACAGCCAACCAGCAGGCACGCTTCATCCTGACTGAGGCAAACCCCAGTCAGGGTAACCTCTATCAGGGTGGCGGCAATTCAGCCGTAATCAACGATAACGCCTGGGCTAACTACAACGGCCTGGTGGCATCCCTTCAGCACCGCCTCTCGTCCACCTTCAGCCTGTTGTCGAACTACACCTGGTCCCGCTGCATGAACATCTACGACGCGCAGGGCGACCAGGGCGGCAATGGCCCGATGGCCCCGCTCAACATCGGTCTGGACTACGGGCGCTGCGGCTCCGACTACCGCAACATCTTTAACACGTCCATGGTGGCCACCAGCCACTTCAACTCGCTCCATGGCCTGGCCGGCTACATGGTCAACAACTGGGAACTGGCTCCGCTCTTCCACCTCCAGAGCGGCGCGCCAATCAACGTGACGACCGGCTCGGATATCTCGCTGACGGACATCGGGAACGACCGTCCCAACCGAGTGCCGGGCGTAAACCCGATTAAAGAAGTGAAGTTGCAGGGAGGGTCTGCAGCGAACACTCAGGCTAACCACGGATACCTCAACCCGGCGGCCTTCTGCGCCACTACTTGCCCTGGCGGCTCCGGTACTCCCGTGACTGCCGGCACCTATGGAAATATGCAGAGGAATGCCCTCAGCGGCCCGGCATTCTTCCAATTCGATTCGCAGGTGTCGCGCATCTGGCCCGTTGGCGGAGAGCGCTGGAAGCTGGACACGCGCCTTGAGGCATTCAACGTACTCAACCATCCCAATTTCGCCAACCCCGGCGCAAGCGGCTCGGGCAATTCCACCGTAAGCAACCCGGCGAGCAGCTCGTTCGGCACCATTACCGCGACCGCCGGCGGCGCCAGCCTTGCGAACATTCCGGCTCTGACGGCCAGAGTGTTCCAGGGCTCCGTGAAGATCATCTTCTAGGGACTGCCGGAACACACAGCCAGCGGGGCGCCTGCACGGTAGGCGCCCCGTTGTTTTGTGCGCACCACTTTCGGCGCGTGGTCTCAGAGTGCGGAGGGATGAAGACGGCCAGGCTTGGGATTGGGCTGAGGACGGCCAGTGAGGCCTACCAATTGTGAAGGGGCGAAGAGCTGATTCGCACGAACGCTGATCGCGGATCAGCTTGATGCCTATTTGGCGATAGCTTGCACTCCCTTTCCATCGTCGGAGAAGACGAAGCTTACGCGGTCAGCTTCGCTGTTCATCGGCGCCTGCACTTGCCCGGAGTTAATGAGGACCACGCCCTTGTTGGCTTTCCAGCCGTAGACCTCGGCGCGAATCTGCGTCCACCACGCAGGGTACGATCCCTGATGCGGACTGACATTGAGGAGCAGACCATCCTTTGTGATCTGGCAGGTAAATGTCGTGCGCAGGTAAGCTCCGTGTTCGAAGGCATAGGTATTTCCGTCGTCCTGGTAGAGGCTCCCGGCGCAGTTTTCGCCGGCATAGATGCGCAGCGTCAGTGGTCCCTGCGGCGTCTCGCTGGTGCTTTCAACCAGCGGCGCCAGGGGCAGAATGGAACCGGGACGGACAAAGACCGGCAACTGCGCCAGGTCAGAAGAAAGCTTGACGGTGAACGGCGCGGTTCGTCCGGGAATGATGGACGTCTCAGCAGCGGGCGCCTGCAGGCTCAACCGCCGGCCTGTCCAGAAATCGTACCAACCGGGAGACGGGAGTACGGCGGCGTAATCGTCCAATTCATCGGGATAGGGTGGTGGCGCGACCAGCATGTCCGGCCCGAAGAGAAACTCGCCCGCGGCACCTGCGTCCAGGTCCATCGGATGACGGTCAGCCTCGGCATCGGGGAACTCAAGAAACAGCGGCCGCACGATAGGAAGGCCGGTGCGCGACGCCTCCTCGGCGACCGTGTAGAGATAGGGCATGAGCTGGTAACGAGTCTCGATAAAATGGCGGCGAATGGCCTCCTGCTCCGGACCTCCGACCCAGGGCTCCTGGTCGGCGGTGCCTTTTTCCGTGTGGTCCCGGTCGATGGGCTGGAATGCTGCGACTTCAAACCACTTGGTCAATAATTGCGTGGAGGGAGTGCCGGCATAACCGCCCACATCGGCGCCGCTGTACGCAAAGCCACTCAGCCCCAGATTCTCAAGCATGGGCGTTGTCATACGGAGATGATTCCAACTGCTGCTGTTGTCTCCGGTCCAGGTAGCAGCGTAACGCTGACCACCGGCGTAGGTGGCGCGGGTCAGCACAAAGGGGCGAGTGTTTGGATCGAGGGCGCGCAGGCCTTCATACGTTGCGCGAGAGTTTTCCATCCCGTAGACGTTGTGAATCTCGGCGTGGGTTGCGGTGCGCGTTCTGAATCCCGGCTCATCAATCCGGTGCACCACATCCAGTGGCATAGTAAACGTGGGCGAGTCGAAGATCGACGGTTCATTCATGTCGTTCCAGAATCCGTCTGCGCCGTCTCGCTTAAAATCGCGATACAAGGTACCCCACCAGGCGCGCGTCTCCTGGCGCGTGAAGTCGGGAAAGACGCTTGGCCCGGGCCAGACAACGCCCGAATATACCGATCCATCGGGATTCTTGACAAAGTGATCGCCTGCCATACCGCTGTCGTAAGGGGCGTAGCCTTGCCCCGGGTATTTCGCGATGTGAAGGTCGGTGATCATCACCACGTGAAACTTTTCCGCCTTGAGTTGCGCGATCATGCCGGCAAGGTCAGGGAACGTGGAATGGTTCACGGTGAAAGGACGATTGTGGTTCTGGTAGTCGATGTCGAGATAGATCGCGTCGGCGGGAATGCGATCTTTGCGCAGCCGATCGGCTACCTGGAGCACGCGCGCCTGGGTCATGTAACTATAGCGCGATTGCTGAAAACCGAACGACCAGAGCGGCGGAAGCGGAGGTGTTCCGGTCAGCCAGGCGTAGGTCTCCACCACCTGCCGGGGAGTTGGTCCATAGAAGAGGTAATAGTCGATGGGCCCGCCGTCCGCGCCGAAAGAATAAGCACTCGCAGATTCCTTGCCGAAATCGAAGCTCGAACGCCAGGTGTTATCGAGCAGCACACCCATCGCGCGCCCGGCGCGATAAGCCATGAAATAAGGAATGCTCTTGTAGATTGGGTCGGTCGATTCCTGGAAGCGGTAAGCGTCCGTGTTCCAGAGCGTGAAGGCTTCGTTTCGGCGGTCGAGGGGCCCGGTCTTATCGCCGAGGCCGAAGTAGTGTTCGTCGAGCGGCATGGTTTTGTAAATGCGGAAGGTGTCGCCGTCGAATCGCAATGGACGGGCATCCTGCTGCAAGATGGTTCCGTCGGAATCGCTCACCGTGATTTCAAGGGTTGCCGGATCAATTTCGACAGCCAGCGCATCGGTGCGGAAGCCGGTATGGCCTGATGTGTTGGTAACTGTCGCCGAGGCTTGGCGAGCCTGCGGGAGCACCGACCAGGAAGCGTCTTCCGGCGCGTTAGCGCCGCGCCAGACCCGCACCCGGAGCACATCCCCACGCAGCGCTGTGACGCGCTCATGCAGCGCGCCGGCGCGCACTTCAATGCCATTGGCGAGCGGGGAGATGGTGGCGTCTGAAGCCGGCGTCGTGTTCGGCTGCGCCCCAAGCGGATTGAAGACACAGACGGCGACTGTCGTCAGAAAAAAAGAGCGAATCGAGCGCATGATGACTCCGGATTGAATGCGGTAAGAAAAAGGCAGTTAAGGAGGAAGGGCATGGGCTCCGCCTGGCGAGGCCGTCAGGCTAGGGCGTGGAGGCCTGGGTGCCGACCGACTCCAGAGGAGACAACGCGGGATCTTCGATCTTCTTCACCCCCCGCGCTTCGCGTTGCTGCTTGATGACTTTCATCCGATCCAGCGCTTCGGTTGCGTCTTTGCTATCGCCAGTCTGGCGATAAAGGCGGGCAAGCAGGTAGTGAAAGGTGCCGTCCTCGTCGCTGGAAGCGCCCAGCTTGAGTTGCTCAATGGCTTCCTGGGTGCGCCCGGTTTCGGCATAGACTTTGCCCATCAGCGCGTGAATGTGCGGCAGCATCTGCGGCTTGGCGTGAAGGCTCTTGATCAGATATGGCTCCGACGCAGCGTAATCACGCTGGCTCATCAGCGCTTCAGCCATGACCAGGTTCAGCTCCGGGTCGTCAGGAGTGTGTATCAGGGCGCGTTGAGCGATTTCCATGGCGCCTTTGGGATTGTTGTTGTAGAGATAGGCGGACGCCAGCCCGAGCAGGGCAGCCGGATCGTCGGGCGCAATGGCCAGTGCCTTCAGGTACTCGGCCTGCGCATCGTCAAAGCGTTCCATTTGGCGCAAGATATCGGCGAGAAGAATATGGTTACTTGCCGAATTGGGATCCAACTGTTGGAACCGGGCAAGGGACTGGAGCGCGAGACGCTCATTCGCCTTGATGGACCAATAGAGCGCCTCGAGCGAATGCGGTTCTATAGCTCTGAGCCTGGTTGCAGCGCTTGAAGCGCGCTGCGAGTCGCCGGAAAAGAAAGAGCAGGCCGCAAGCAGTCGGAGTTCATTCGCTGTCAATGGAGCGCGGCCCGCTTCAAGGCGGAGCGCACACTGTCCAAATCGGCCGCCTGCGTAATCCTCCTGCGCCGTGCGGCCAATGGAGGCTGCTCCGGAAGCCGCTGCTCCTGACTCCTCGCCGCCATTGGGTCCGTTGATGGAAGGCGGGACTGATGGGTCGAATGCGCTCTGCAGCGCGTTACGCAAATCGGCTGGTATCACAATGCTGTCCTGATTGGCGAGAGCGCTGATTGCGGCAGAGGCTTTTTCGCTGGATAGTCCGTCCAGAAGAATGGAAACATTCGAAGTGAAAAAGCCGTGATCGCGGTTCCACAACTGAACTAGCAGATTGGTGGCCTGATCGCCGTCTCCGCGATCGATGGCGATGCGCGCCTGGCCTAGCAGCGCAAGGCCGCACTCCGGATGCAAACTGCGCTCGGTGGCGAACGCGGCGTTCGCGCCCGCCTGGTCGTGCTCCCGGATGAGCGCGAAGCCAAGCTCGGAGCGCAGGCACGGTGGTTGGGGGAGGGCGTCGACCTGGGATTTATAGAGTTGCGCCGCTTCACCGAATCGCGATTGCTTGGCAAGCGATTCGGCGTAGAGCACTTCGGTATACGGCGATGTCTTGCCTTGATCCGTCATGGTGCGGCTGTCCACTTCCACCTGGTCGAGCCGCGCAATGCCGGCGGTAAACCATGCGGCGCCGAGTTTGGGATCGAGCACGGTTGCCCGGTCCAGCGCCGCAGCGGCTGCAGTGAAGTTGCCCGCTGTCACATACGCCCGGCCCAACGCAAGCGGCGCCTGCGGGTCAGCCTTATTGATCTGCTCCGCTTTGATGAGAATGGGAATCGCTTTTTCGGCGTGGCCGGAGTGCGCGTAATCGATTCCCAGAAAGAGGTTAGGAACATAAAGCCTGGGGTTAAGACGATTGGCTCGAAGAAAGCTGCTGGTGGCAGCGGAAATGTCTCCGGTCTCCTGCTGCATGAGTCCCAGATTGGCCCACAGCTCAGGAGTGTCCGGACTTATCTCCACGGCCTTTCGATAATCTTCAGCCGCAGCCGCGTAGTCACCTGCGGCCTGGGCTTGCTGGGCCGCGGCAAGCTGCGACACCAGCCCGGAAGCCGGTTTTGGTGAGGTCGCCTGCTGGGCGAATCCCAATGTGGATTCACCCAGCAGGACCAGAAGTAGCCATTTTGAGACGCTGCTCACGAATGATCTACCAGTAGAACTTACCCGCCCACTGGACACTTCTGGGCGCGAAAGTTTGTGTGATGGTTCCGAAGCCGCTCGAGCAGCCAGTGCCCCCGTTGGGGTCGCAACCTCCCCAACCGGTTCCGCCCGCTTCCGGCGTGTAGAAGTTTGGATGGTTAAAGGTGTTGTACGTTTCCAGGCGGAACTGGAATCTCATTTGTTCCTTGAAATAGAAGTTCTTGTCCAGAACTGTATCCCAGTTTTGATAGCCCGGACCGCGAAGATTCGAGAAGTAGCGGGGTGCATTGCCAAAGCTGCCATAGGGCGCAAATGCGAAGGCGCCTGTGTTAAACCATTCGTGGTAAGTGGGGTGCGACGCATGCACATTGCCGATTACATTGGGCCTCGGATTGCCACCCCAGGTGTTTTGATCGTTACCGTAGATCCCGATGGGGATTCCGCCCTTGAAGGTTGCGTCTCCGGAAACTTGCCATCCTCCGACTACCGCGTCAGCGACTCGGTTCATAGTCGAACCGAATGACCGGCCGCGGCCAACGGGCAGCTCATAGGCGTAACTGGCAACGAGCGACTGCGGGATATCGCCGGCGTCGACGCTCTTGTCGGCAGCCAGGTTGTAGTTATTGGACGGAGTAACGCCGGCGTTGGTCGGTCCGTTGTAGGACCATCCGTTGTTGCCCTCGACGTTATCCAGGAACTTGGAGTAGGTGTAGGACACCAGCGCGGTGAGTCCCTTGCTGATGCGGTGATTGTAGGTAACCTGCAAGGCGTTATACAGCGACTGGCCGACCGGAGCGTCAAGTTGACCTACCGAGCCCGAGCAGTACTCCGGAAAGGGCAGCAGCAACGCTGCCTGAGGCACGGTTGCGGAATCGAGGCTGTAAGAGTTGGCGCCGCCGCAATTGCTCGCCGCGATTTTCCCTCCACTCGCAGCCGTCAGATTGGTTAAAGCCGCACCCAGGGGATTGGCCACTTGCGCCGTCAATCCTGCGGATCCCACAGAGGCGAGATAGCTGGGATTGAGTTGGTTGGCATTATAGTTTCCAATCATGCGCACGCCGCGGTTTGCGATGTAGTTCACGTCGAGCTGGTCGTTCGACGTGAGGGAATACTGCACGCCCAGCATCCATTGTTCGACATACGGCGAGGGACGGTTGAGGAAACCTCCACCGACGCCATTGCCAATCTGCTGGAAGCCTCCGTTGGCGCTGCCGGTGATCTGCGCATATTGCCCGCCCCACGGGTTGGCGATACTGATATTGGGATTGGGTGTAACGCCGCCGTTGAGGCTGGTATTCGCATAAGTTGCGGTCGAGAAACCATCCTGGTCGGCTGCGCCGCCGCTGGTGAGCGACTGCGGATAAAAGATGCCAAATCCGCTGTGGATCACAGCTTTCGGAATTGGGCTGTAGGAGAAGCCCAGGCGGGGCCCGAAGTTCTTCCAGTTTGGATTGTAGACGTCGCGGTTTCCAGGCCCGAGGAATTGCAGTGCGCCCATATAGGGCTGGCCCACCACATAGCTGATTGGGTTCACGGCATTGGGGTTGAAGCTGGATCCCTCGTTATGACGATAGGTGTACGGGGTCTGAATGTCATAACGGAAACCCAGATTGAAGGTGAGGTTACGCGTCGGTTTCCAGTCGTCCTGGATGTACTGGCCAAAAAGATGGTTCGTTTCATACGGACTGTCCGAGTAACCAGTATTGGTAGGAGCATCGAGTGCACCGAGCAACATATCGGCAACGCCACTGCCGCTGGCAAACCCCGATCCAACCAGAGGATTCGGACCCGAAGTGAAATTGCCATTGAATGTGAATGTCGTCTGGTATAACGGGCGCTGGCTGAATACCTGCTCCGCACCTGTCCAGCCGAAGTTGAGCGTGTGATTGCCGCGCACCTTGATGAAGTCGGCATTGATGGTTCCGATGGGACCGTGATTGGTAACCGCCTGTTGATCGTTCGCACCCGGGCCCATTGAGGACTCGCCTGAGACGTTGACCATCGGGAACACCGGACTGTTCTGGTCGATATAAGCGGGAAGTCCAATCGTAGTGGCATTGAATCCAAGCGACTGGTTATTGGAAGTTTCATGCCAAATCTGGACGCCCGAAGTGAGATTCATAGTGAAAGTGGGGCTGAACACCTGCGAGTATCCCGCCCACATGCCCCAGCGGTTGTTCGGCCGGATATTGCCTGGGCCAGCCGGGTCGTCTCCCCAGTCGGCCGCGTTGCCGGTTTTGAACTCCTCTTTATAGGCGTAGCGGAAATACGCTCTCGCGTTGTCGTTGATGTTGTGATCGACGCGTACGTTGTATTCTTTCGAACTTGCGGGCGCGGTTCCGGAGACGACAAGATTGTTTGCGAGTCCCGATCCCTTGGCCGTGGGGTAGTAGCTCAGCAGCTTGGCGCCAACTGTATCCGGGGTGTACGTGGAGGGTCCCGCGATGTTGCTGAGTATATTGCCCGGAATCGGATTGCGGATAAAGCCGCTCGCGGTGGGCAGAAGGCCGGTGCCGTAAGGGTTGGAGGCGGATTTGGTATCCGGTACCCCGGCGGTGATGGCGTGGCCGCTGCGCGGATCGTAGATCTGGCCCTGGTAGATGGGACGCCCCAACGCGTCACTGCCGAGCGACGTACTGCCAAGGATTTCGGAGAAGTTTCCGTTCCGGAAGTTGCCATCGGGGACGGAGTAGGTGTCGACCGTTGGAGTCGAAATGGTCAGGTATTCGAAGAGTCCCCAGATGAAAGTCTTTTCCCGTTGTTTGTAAATCCCCGGGAGATAAAGTGGACCGCCGGCCGCAGCACCCGTCTCTTCGCGAGACAGCGTCTGATTGGATTTTGAGAAATAGGGCACGGCGTTGAGGTTCTGGTTCTGGTAAAAGTCCCAGGCGTCGCCGTGGAAGGCGTTGGTTCCCGACTTGGTGACCATGTTCACCGCATTGCCGGTGCTGAATCCATATTGCGCGGTGAACGACATGTTCTGGGTCTTGAACTCCGAAATTGCGTCCACGGACGGAACGTAGATGGAGCCACCCCATTGGGTGTCGGTGTCAATGGAGCCATCCACCATGAACAGGGTTGTGCCAAAGAATCCACCGGCGAAGTTGAGGAACGATGCGTCCTGGTCGGCGTCGTCGGTGGTGTTGGAGCCGCCGCCCAGCAGCATCTGCCCTTCGGAGGTGTTGTTGACCGAAGAATTGAGGGTGAGGAACCCAATGACGTTCCGTGTACTTGAGGGCAGTTCGCTCAGCTGCTTTCCGTCAATGTCGGCCGAGACGTTGGAGTTGTCGGTATTGAGCAGGGAGGCGTCCGCGGTGACCACGACCGATTGCGTCTCCGCGCCCACGGTCAGGCTTACGTTCAGGGTTGCCGTAAAGGCGGGGGTGAGGACGATGCCCTTCTGCTGATACTGCTCAAAGCCTTTCGCATGAACGAGGAGGGTGTAGGCGCCCGGGGGCAGCTGAACGAACGAATAGCGGCCGGCGGCGGTGGTAACAAATTCCCGGCGAACGCCGTTCTGGTCGCTGTTCAGGGTTACCGCGGCACCCGGCACGATCGCTCCCGAGGGGTCAGTGACTGCGCCGGAGAGAGTTGCCGTTGTGGTGGCGATTTGTGCGTGGCCGCAGGGAGCGATGGCTGCCATGACGACCAGCAAAATGGCGAGTCCACTCCAATACCAGAAACGGTCCTGTTTCCGTTGTCGATTCGTTTTCAAGGTGTAGCCTCCATCAATTGTTTCGGTGCGGTGGTACCTGCTCACGCCACGCCGGCATGAGCTTCAGAGCCCGAAGAACTCGGACTTGAAAATCGGACCATTCTAGGCGTGCTGCTTGTATCCTTGCCAAGGTACTTACCGTACCCGGCAAAAGTCCTTACGCGAAAAGGAGTACTCTTATCCTGATAAGGCATCCATCAAGCCATTCATTATCAGCGGTTTGAGGAATGCCTCCCGGAAGACGGAAAAGTTTGTCAAGGGAAGGGTATAATGGCTCTTTTCCAATCGGAGCATCGCATGGGTGAAGCTTCCCAGGATCAGGAGCGCAGGGACACCACCCGGCCGGGGCGGAACGCCATCGACGAACAGCTCAACCGGCTGTTGGCGAGTTCCTACTTCATCCACAGCAAACGTCTTCCCGACTTCCTGCGCTTCGTGGTCGAACACACGTTGGAAGGCGACGTCGACAATATTAAGGAAAGAACCCTGGGGGTCGAGATCTTCGGCAGAGACGCTGGCTACGACACGTCCTCCGATCCCATTGTGCGTGTCACGGCCGCTGAGGTTCGCAAACGCACGGCGCAGTATTATCAGGAACCGGCGCATCAGGATGAGCTGCGGATTAGCCTCCCGTCCGGTTCCTATATTCCCCTATTCCACCAATCGCCGAACGGCAAGCAAGAGCCTTCGAATGGGGAGCTGGTCGCTGCGGAAGCGTCGGGGGCTGCGCTTACGCCGGTCGCACACGGCCGTTCCTGGATGCTTGTGGCCGCCGTTGCTGTGGCTGCGACCTGCCTCGTGCTCGGGGGAGCAGCCATCCTCTGGCATCGGATTATCCGGGCGCCCTTCGATTTTTTTTGGCAACCGGTATTAAGTTCCCACGAGCCGGTCCTGGTGTGCGTTGCCGATCAGCTCGATTATTCCACCATCGCCTTGCGCGATGCCGCCGATCCCACCCATCAGGTCCTGCTCAAGGACACGCTGACGGCCATGGTCATCGATGATCTGAACCCCACTGTCAAAGTGGCCAGCACTCTGCAGGCCAACGGCAGGCAGTACTCGCTGAAAGCCGAGAGCGCCACCACCCTGGACGATCTGCGCCGCGGCCCTACGGTGTTTATCGGCGCCTTCGATAACGTCTGGACGCTGCGGCTAACTAACCCTCTGCGCTATCACTTTGCGAACGATGCCGATATGACGCACCTGTGGGTTGTGGATAGTACGGCGCCGAATAAGGTGCGCTGGATCATCGATCGCCGCGTTCAAATGGCCACCAACAATTACCGTGATTACGCCATCGTCGCCCGATTCACAGACAGCAACACCGGTAGGCCGGAAGTGGTGGTGGCGGGAATCGGTCGCGGCGGCACGCGCGTGGCCGGCGAGTTTCTCACCGACAATGCTGACCTTGCGCAACTGATGCGCGCGGCGCACGCGGCGGGTGACAAGAAAAATATGGAAGTTGTGTTGAGCACTGAAATCATCGAGGGCGAACCCGGCTCTCCCAAAATGGAAGCCACTTACTTTTGGTAGTAGGTCCGCCAGTCATGCGTCCGCACGCGATGGTATCGCCCACGCCAAAGTGCAGGTGCTGGTCAGATATGCGGCTCCGCTAAGAATATAAAGATTAGACGGCTACGTCTGTGAAACTTCAGTCCGAAGCGATCTATGCGTTACTTAGGTTAATGGCGAGTGACGCAGAAGACTAATGGAATATCCCCCGTGCCACGCCGGCTCTTTCTCCTCTGGAATAGGAGCGGGGGCACACTGCGCCGGCAGGCGTGCTCGCGGTGGGTACGCTTTTTTCACGCCTCCTGGATCGCTGCGGATGGCTCAGGAATTGCGGCGTGATCACGTGCTCGTTCGCGCCAGGCCACCAGAGCGGAGCAGCCGAGAACCAGCATCAGGGGATCGAGTGGTCGCATATGATACGGCTCAGGATGACTGAAGTAGTAGATGATGGGGAATAGAAAAAGCACGCCGCCATATCGGGCGGCCTCAAAGGGTTTTTCGCGCCAGGCCAGAATCAGCCCCACCAGTGCGAGTACTGTCAGAGACGTGGCGAAGGGAATGTTCTCGATATCGGTTGGTTCCATGGCCAAGTAGGTTCGATCAAAGCTCCAATATCCGGTCCAAAGATAGACTGCTCGGCGTATTGACATCCAGACGTACCACTGAGGGTGATGCTCAATGAAGTTCTCAGCCTGCCTCTGCTTGTGGTGCATGTAGGCCAGTTCGCCCATGCGGTTATAGTCGGCAAGTTCAGCAGGATCATGGAGCGGGTGCAATTGATCGCTGGTCCAGCGTTCCGAGTACCCATTGTTGCCCATCCAGAGTTCCAGGCCCATGCTATCGCGCATGGGAATAAATTGATGGAATACGAGAGCGTTGCGAATCATCCACGGAGACAGTGCGGCTGCGAGACTGAGGCAAGCCACTGAGCCGGAAAGCAGCCAGGGCTTTCCATTTTTGCGCAGCTTCCAGCAGGCGAGTGCCATTAGGAACGGGATGGCTACCAGGATCGACGGCTCGGTTAGCCCGGCAAAGGCGGCCAGCAGGCCAAAGCCAGCCCACAAGGCGAGCCGCGGAGATTCCTCCATTGCCTGCGACAGGTAAAGCAACCAGCACAGACAGAACAGCAGGAGATGAGTGCTCCAGGCCCAAGCCGCGGCAAAATAAATCCCGTATGGTGAGAACGCCCAGGCCCATGCTGCCCACCATGCTACGCGCGCACCGAAGCTGCGCCGCGCCATGAGGAATATTGGGATGCATGCCAGCGCCGAAAGAACACAGTTCAGCGCATGTGCCGCAAAGATCGAAGCTGCTGTGTGGACCCCAAAAATCCGAAATAAGCCGGCAACAATCAGCGGGTACACCGGCGGCATGATGGCCGATGGCTGGCTGGAGGCAAAGGGGCTGCCAAATCCGTGGCCAGCCAACAGCGCTTCCGCCACATTGCCCGGCTCCCACGCATGAATGTGGTCAGCGTCCATCAGGTTTTCGAAATTGGGAAGAGCTGTGACGGCCAGCCGCAGGCTGAGTGCCACCAGGATGATGATGGGTAATCGCCAAAGCGAACTTGTCTTTCTGGTAGCGGCAGTTGCTACGGGAGCGGTTGGGGTCATGATTCCTTCTGATGAAGGTTTAGACGGACGCAATGAGCGCACGTACATCGGGCTCGTTGATTCAACACGGGGAAACGTCTCGCCAGGCGTATGTTCGCCACAAGACTTGATGGCACATTCGCTATAATATCGTTAACCTTTGTGAGCAATTTTCAAAGAAAAGATCCCTACCAGATGCAGTAACCCAGAGCTGAGCTTTGCAGCCGCCGGCTCTGGCGTATCTTCTTGACGACTTCGATGAGGCGCGCGACAGAGCACTTGGAGCCGTCACAATTCCACTACCCTCTTCATACTGTGTCATCGCCGGAAACACTGAATGCCGTCCTGGGCTCTAGTTCCATTTCTCGCTTGTATCGTCTGCGCCGTGAGTGCGCAAGCAGCACCAACCAGTAACCCGACCCGAAGTGAGCTGCCCAGCGTGCCTGCTCCGGCGTGGCTGATGGCCAGCGACGGGCCTTCTGCAGGTGCGGCGGATCCTGGCCGGGCTGAGGGTGCCGCGGCTACGCCTTTGGATCACGCTGGAGGTGAAAGGCCCGGACTCGCCAAAGAATCTGAGCGCAAAGATTCCGACACAACTTCGTACAAGGCGTCGCCCTATGTTCCGCTCGATAGCTGGATCTATGCGGCTTTCGATCGGCTGACGGCTATGGGATTTGTGCCGACAAGCTCCGCGACCATTCGTCCATGGACCCGCCTGGAATGTGCCCGGTTGCTTGCCGACGCGCACACCGACGCGGATGGATCCGATGAGACGGCATTGCCAATTCTGAACGCTCTGGATGCGGAGTTTTCCTACGAGACGGCGGTAATCGAGGGAAGGGCGGAGCGCGAGGCGCTGCTCGAAAGCATCTATAGTCGCTTCACCGGCATTAGCGGCACTCCGTTGCGCGATTCATTTCACTTTGGGCAGACTATTGCCGACGATTTTGGCCGCCCTTACGGGCCAGGAGCCAATGAGGTGAGCGGCATTTCCGCGTGGGGTTCGGAGGGAGCCTTCTCTTTTTACTTCCGCGGCGAACATCAATACGCTACACCAATACCGCTCTACAATGAAGCCGCGCAGAGTGCGATTGTGGCCGCTGACAGCATTTCCGTGCAAGGCGGCCAGGTTCCTTTTGGCTGGAACCTGAATTTGGGGACGACCGATAGACCGCGTTTCGTCGAGGCCTATGTGGCGGCAAATGTGGGGAACTGGCAGATCAGCTTTGGACAGGAAGCACTCTGGTGGGGACCGGACCGTAGCACATCGCTTATTCTCTCCGATAACGCGTCGGCTTTACCCATGCTGCGCTTTGCGAGGGTCAAGCCGATCAAGCTGCCGGGAATACTCTCCTGGTTTGGCCCGCTCCACTTCGATTCATTCTTCGCGCGCGAGGGAGGAGTGCACTATGTAGGCCTGGGGCCGAGCTTCAGTCTCTATGGGAGCGCGACCAAGCCTCTCACTCCGCCGCCCTATATTTGGGGAGTTGTTTTCTCTATCAAGCCCACTCAAAACTTCGAACTTGGCTTTGCCCATACTGTCATTTTTGCGGGCTACGGCCGGCCGCTCAATCTCAAGACCTTTCTGCACACATTCTCAATCAATGGGAATGGCCAGGCCGTCGATCCTGGGAAACGGGTGACGGAGTTCAACCTTACCTATCATGTGCCGGGGTTGCGGAAGGACCTCATCGCTTATACCGAGGCTATGGCCTGGGATGATCCGGCCGAAGGAAAGTTTGTGGCGCGCTTTGCCATGGATCCGGGCCTCTACGTCCCACGGCTCCCCGGGTTGAAAAAAGCCGATCTGCGCATGGAGGGCGTCTATACTGATTTGCCTAAGCTCGCAGATTTGGCATATTTCTATGCGAACGCACATTACGTGCAGGGCTACACAAATTATGGCCAGATCATGGGTAGTTGGATTGGAAGGCAGGGAAGGGGCGGACAGGCGGTTGGGACGTACTGGTTCACGCCTCGGAACAACGCCGCCCTTAGCTATCGGAAGATGACTGTGGATAAATCGTATCTGCAGGGCGGCAATCTTGACGACCTGGCTGCCAGCGCTGCCTGGCTCTTCCACTCCAATCTCGAGTTATCTGCAAGCGAGCAGTTTGAGCACTGGCATTTCCCGTTACTTTATACGAATACACGATCGGACATCACGTCGATGATCGAACTGCGCTTCACCCCGAAAGCGGAGTTCAAGCCCGTTGGCGCAAGGTGAAGATCGCTCTGCGCAGTGGCGGGCCCTGTTAGGGCAATCCTGCGACTTTCGTGTCTATGCACCTTCGACGGGGCGCGCGAAGGGAATTTTGAGCCCATTGATCAGAAGGTTAATAGATGGTTAATTGCCTGCTGTAGGATTTTCAACACCCCATGCCACATTTTTGTTGCCTCTCAGCCGGGGATTGTGTGACGATTGTGTGACGACTATGAGCAACAAGTTTCCGTCGCAGAGCCAGCCGCTCTGCAGCGGGCTTGTTTTGCGCATATACGGTCTAGGCATTGTGATGTTTGAGAATTTATGCTCTCCGCTTTAGCAACTTCCCTGGGCGGGCTGGGTCTGTAGAGATGTTTCCAGGCATGCAGAGCATGAGGTCGGGTCATATTAGTCGGTTGCGCGCTGAATAATTGGGTTCAGGTCGGCAGGGTCATCGGCGATCTTACAATAGCCGAAAGAGTAGGCAAGGCGAAGAGAAATTCAACTGGGTGGTCGCCATTGGCGCTCCTGGCCGCAGAGAGGACTGCGTTGCTAAAGCAGGACTGTCACAACTTAGGAGAGTCGCAACTTGCTTGGGTCTGCCGGCAGTGGGGTATCATCGCAGGCTGCTTCAAGGTGCGTCAAGCCTTCATCCACACGAGTTCTGGCGATGTCGAGCGGATGCTACAGCCAATACTTGAAACTCGCCGGAAGCTCCACCGCATATCCCCACTGTCCAATCCATATCCTCACGTGACAGTCTTGCGATCTTCAACTCCAGGAACCTACGCGTTCAGTTGCCGCGCGCGTCAAGTCTGAACGTCTGAGGACAGATTTCCCATGATTCACAGTTCTGTCGCATACGTGGCGCGTTAACAAGGTAACGGTAACAAGGCAAGTGATCCATCACAGTTCAAATAACCTTCGGGAGATATCCGAAGGATTGCATTGATCTTTTCCTACCCCAGTCGGTTGTAAAGCAGCGGCAAGCCGGAGGTGTGCTTACCGGGCTTGTTATAAACATTGGCTGATGAAATCGGCATTTGAGCGATGGAGGATTTGATGACCAGGATTTCAGTGGAGAGCGCTTATGGAAGCTCGTCTACGGCACTCGAAGCGGAGCTTGTTGCGCCGGACAGCAGTTACGGCGCATACGATTCGGGACTCTTCTCATCGGCTCCCGTAGAATCCTGGCGGTACCTATTGGTCAAACGTCTTATCGACGTTTTGTCCTCTGCGATCCTCATCGCTCTGTTTATCATCCCCGCAATTTTTATTGCAGTCGTTATTCGTTGCACCTCAGAGGGGTCAGTTTTTTATCGCGAAGAACGGATTGGGCGCTACGGCCGCGTTTTCCGTATCTGGAAGTTCCGTTCGATGTATCGCTGTGCCCCGCAGCGAGCGCGCATAGAGGGAAATCACGCAGGCATCCTGGAATGGCGGATGCGCAAACATGCAGGGGATCCGCGGATTACGCCGATCGGTAGATTTCTGCGGCGCTGGAGCCTGGATGAGCTTCCTCAGTTGATCAATGTGTTTCGCGGAGAGATGTCCTTAGTTGGACCGCGGCCGATCGTGGATGCGGAGACTGGCTTCTACGGCAAGCTTCTCTCTCACTATCTTGCGGTAACTCCTGGCTTGTCGGGGCTGTGGCAGGTATCGGGACGAAGCGAAATTGGCTATGCGCAGCGGGCCCAACTGGATGCCCTCTACGTGGGCACCTGGAGCCTGCGATCGGATTGTACGATTCTTTATCGTACAATCCCGGCCGTACTGAGCCGTAGAGGCGCGCACTAGAGCGGGAACATTGCCCCCTCTTCCTCAACCCGCGAGAGCTGGAGGCCCGCCTTTGTGGCGGGCCTTGCCGCGCAGGAGTGATTGCATGGGGACGGGTGCCTCCGAAAGAAATGAGATATATGCGGGCACTCGATTCAGACCACCTCAACCAAGCCGCCTCGATAAGGCTCGGACAGTTGCAGCGGCCGCTTGAATCCTAGAGAATAAAGGAATCATGACCAAGCATCTCGTGCTGTCCTTTGGGCTCCTATGTGTCGCTGCGTGCCCGATCCTGAGTTCGCAGACCACCACCGGGACAGATGCTGTACAACTTCAGCAGAACCCCTCCAGCGATTGTACGGATGAGATGCTGGCGCCAGGCGAGGACTGCTCGGAGGCTCAACAGCCGAATCAGCAGGTACCACAGCAAACGGGGCGTCCTTATGAGGAGACGGGCTTGCCGATTCCGGCATCTCTGGGTTCTACGACGCCAGAGTCACCTAATCCCACGCTGGGCCAGTCGCCGCTCTCCAGAAATAGTTTGCTGAGGCAGCAGCAGTTTCCTCCCGACCTGCCGACAGAATTTCAGAAATTTGTTGCCGAGACGACTGGACAATTTCTTCCTCTCTACGGCGAGGATCTTTTCCGCCGGGTTCCCTCGACTTTTTCTCCCGATGATCAGGCGCCGGTGCCGGCGGAATACGTAATCGGGCCCGGTGACGAATTGCACGTTCGCATCTGGGGACAGATCAATTTCAGTGGCAATGTACGCGTCGATCGCTCTGGCAGCATCTATCTTCCGCAAATTGGAACCATCCCGGTAACCGGGCTGAAATTCTCGGAACTCGATCCGCATCTGCGGGCGGCGGTCGCAACGCTCTACCGCAATTTCGACCTGTCCGTGGACATCGGCCGGATTCGTTCCATTCAGGTCTATGTTTCGGGAGAAGCGCGGCGGCCGGGAGCTTACACCATCAGTTCGCTCAGCTCGCTCGTCGATGCTCTGTTTGCAACTGGTGGCCCTTCGCCCCAGGGCTCCCTGCGCCACATCCTCCTCAAGCGCGACGGGAAGACTGTTGTCGATTTCGACCTGTACGCACTGCTGATCCATGGCGACAAGTCCAAAGACGTGCGGCTTCTTCCCGAGGACGTGATATACATTCCGGCAGCCGGACCGCAAGTGGCGATTACGGGCAGCGTCCGTAGCCCGGGCATCTATGAACTACGCGCGGGCGAGACTATTGCGGACCTGATCACGATGGCCGGGAAGACCTCAGCGGTGGCCTCGAACACCCGGATCTCGTTAGATCGCATGGAAGAGCAACAGCTTCGTCACGCCATGGAGTTTGACTTCAATGCGGCCGGCCTGGCCACCAAGTTGTCCGATGGCGATATTCTCCGCATCTTTCCCATTCTGCCGGCCTATGCCAAGACAGTTACGTTACGCGGCAATGTAGCTAATCCCGGCCGCTTTAGCTGGCATGAGGGCATGCGATTGAGCGACCTGATTCCCGACCAGGATTCACTGCTGAGCCGGGATTATTGGTGGAAGCGCAGCCATTTGGGTTTGCCCGCCCCTGAATTTGAGCCCGCGATTTCCACGCTCGGAGAGAATCAACAACCACTGGAAACAACTCGCCGCGGACTGACCACCGCCGTGACTCCAGAAACGCTCACCGCCGCGTTGCTACCGAAGGACCCGCAATCAGCGGAGAACAACCCCAATAACCCCGTGGCGGAAAATACGCCTACGAATCAGCGCGCCAGCAATTCGTCGCTTGCCTCCAGCGTATCGGGAATGCCTTCTCAGAATGGTGTTCAACAGGTGAGGCGAAACGATGTACGTTTAACGTCGATCCAGATCAATTGGGACTATGCGGTCATCGAACGGATAGACCCGAAATCTCTTCGCCCTTCTTTGATTCCCTTTGATCTCGGCAAGCTGGTGATGGATCACGATGCTTCTCAAAACCTGGCTCTCGAGCCTGGTGATACGGTGACCATCTTTTCGCAGTCCGACATTCGCGTACCGCTGAAGGAACAGGTTAAGTATGTCGAATTGGAGGGGGAGTTCGTTCGTGCCGGTTACTACAGCGTGCGGCCGGGTGAAACATTGCGCGACGTGGTCCGGCGGGCCGGCGGTCTCACGTCGCAGGCCTATCTGTACGGATCGGAGTTCACCCGCGAATCGGCTCGTGTGATTCAACAGCAGCGACTCGACGATTACACGCGCAGCTTGACCCTGGATGCGGAACGCGGCACACAGGCCCTGGCAGTGAGTTCGACATCGCCAGGTTCCATGTCGGACGTAACTGCATCGCAGGCAGTGACGCAGCAGATGCTCGCCCGCCTAAGCCAGGTGAAAGCCACTGGCCGGATCGTGCTCCAGTTCCGCCCTGATAGCTCAAACATTGACGACGTGCCCGCAATCAGCCTCGAAAATGGAGACAAATTTATCGTGCCCTACGCTCCTGCGAATATCAATGTGGTCGGCGCAGTGTACGACCAGAATTCATTCATTTACGAGCGTGGGCGTACGCTGGGGTATTACCTGCGCATGGCGGGTGGTTCAAATCGCAATGCAGACTGGCGCCATGCCTTTCTCATCCGCGCGGATGGTTCTGTGCTCAGCCGCGACCATTATCACGGTTCAGGATTCTGGAAAGAGTCGTTTGATGATGTGAAGCTCTATCCAGGTGACACGATTGTTGTGCCGGATAAAACGCTACGCCCGACGGCACTGAAGAGCTTCATGGATTGGTCGCAGCTCTTCTCCCAGCTTGCGTTGGGTGCAGCCGCGATTAATGTTCTTTAGCAGTCGGCGGGCGCGAATTGCCGTAAGCGACCCACGGTTGGCGAGTTCGGCTTGATCATGCTTCTGAGACGGTTCCGTGAGTGCCTGCATCGCGTTACGGATTGCAGCGCTCGCGGATCCGTCAAGTCCGGGCGGCCAGATCCTGCAAGAACAAGAGCCACAATGCTTGCATCCCGGCGGTGCTGGTATTGCTATTTCGGCAGGACGACATATTGACCTGCACGGATGGCGAATAGTTGAGACCGGCAGCTTGAGATGAGTCTCCCACCTTGTCCGGCATCCGTGAAATCAATTCGTTAAGAGAGATGCTTTTTAGACTTTGGGAAGCTGACTGCGGTTCCAGTCGCCTCCGAGTGCCTTGATGAGCAGAACGCTGGCGTCGAGCCGTCTGCGCATAATGTCGATGTCATTGCGCTCGTTGTCGAGTGCGATGGTCTGTGAGGTGACCACCTGCAGATAAGTGTCCACGCCGCCTGTATAGCGGTTCATGAAAAGTTGGAGCGTCTGTTGTGCGGCGGCGGTCGCCTGATGCTGCTGCTGCGCCTCAGTGTCCAGGACACGCAGCACCGCGAGATTGTCTTCTACCTGCTGAAAGGCGCCGAGTGTGGTCTGGCGATAGAAAGCGACAGAACTATCGTAGCCGGCTACCGCCGCGCCTTTCACCGCGTGGCGTCTACCCGCATCGAAGAGCGTCTGGGACAAGTCCGGCCCGACTGCCCAGAAGCGGCTGGGCCAACTCAGCCAGTTCAGCGCGGAGGTCCCCTGAAACCCGGCGATCGCGCTGAGACTCAGGGTGGGATAATAAGCTGCCTGGGCGATACCGATCTGCTCGTTGGCAGCAGCCATGCGGCGCTCCGCGGCAGCAATGTCAGGGCGCCGCTGGAGCAGGTCTGAGGGCACAACCTGCGGAATCGCAGGCAAGCTGGGCGGGGCAAAGTTTAGCGGAATCGCGGGCAGGCTGAAGGCGGCCGGTGGCTTGCCGATGAGAATCGCGATGGCATGTTCATACTCGGCGCGGTATGCCGAAATGTCTGAATCGAGTACCTGCGCATCTTCGAGTTGTGTTTTGGCCTGCGCCACATCAGACATCGGCGCGGCGCCGCCCTCAAAGCGATTTTGAGTTAATCGCAACGCTTCGCTGTATGCCGTTACCGTGTCGTCCAGTAACTTCTTGTCCGCATCGGCGCTGCGCAGCTCGAAGTAATCGATCGCCAGCTCAGCGTGCAGGCTAAGTCGCACAGAAGCGACGTCCGCGGCGCTGGCCTGCGTCTGCTCCTTAGCAGCCGCTACGCTGCGGCGAATGCGACCCCACAGATCGATTTCCCAGGAGGAATCGAGCGCCAGCGTGAAATTTCCTTCACCATTGTTGGCCAGTGTGGAAGGGAAGTAAGGCTGATTGCGCGGAATCGCGCATCGTTGCAATTCCCGTATCGATGCCGATTGTGGGCGCTTCAAAGGAACGGTTGTATTGGATGGCGGTCCGAGCCTGGCGAAAATTCGCTTCGGCCATCTGCAGCGTCTGGTTTGCCGTATCGACCTGTGCCTCGAGCGCATCGAGCTGCGGATCCTGGAAGCGCTCCCACCACGGCCCGCGCATCGTCGGCATCGGCTGGCGTCGCCACCCCCCATCCATCCACGGGCTTCGCACCAATCGGCGGTGCTTCTTTGAATGCGGACGTCATCGGAGCTGCGGGCGTCTTGTAGCGAGGACCAACCATGCAGCCGCTGAGCAGAAGACAGAAAACAGCCGCAATGGCAATAGCACGAGACTTCATGACTGGGGGCCCTTCGCAATTTGCACCGGCTGCCCGCTTTCGAGAGAGTCCGAGGGGTTGAGAATGACGGGATCGGATGGTTTGAGGCCGGTCAGTACTTCCACGCTGCTGCCGTAGTCGTGGCCGACGGTGATGGGTACCAGCTGCGCATGTCCATCGCGAACCACGCCGACATCCAGACCTTCTGAGCGGAACAATAGTGTCGTTGCCGGTATGGTCACCGCTCCGGTATCGGGTGGAACAGCCAGGTGCACAAAAGCATAGGAGCCGGGCCGCAGCCGTCCATCGGGATTAGCGACGTCCACTTCCACGTTGAGGGTGCGCGTTGCGGGATTGATTGCGTCCGAGTTGCGCACCAGGGTTCCGACAAACTTCTGCCCCGGGTACTCGTCCATCGTGAGCGCAACTTTCTCCCCGGTCCTCACCGCATTGCTGTAGATTTCGGGGACCGGAATATACACGCGCAACGTGCTGATCGACGCGAGATCAAACAACTCTTTGGGGGCGGAATTCTGACCTGCGTCGACGAGATCGCCGATGTCGGTATTGCGCTGCGTGATCACGCCATCGAATGGCGCATAGACCTTCTCATACGCCTGGAGTTGCTGCAAGCGGCGCACATTTGCCTCATTTGACGCGACCAGCGCCTCTTTGGAGTGAAGATCACTGACCGCCTGGTCAGTTTCCTGCTGGGAGACGGAGTTGCTCTTGAGCAGGTGCTGCCAGCGCGCCGCCGTGATCTGCGCCAGTTGCAAGTTGGCCTGCGCGTTCTTCAACTGCGCATTAGCCTGGTCGAGTTGCTGATCCAGCTCCGGCGTCTCGATGACGGCCAGAAGCTCTCCCTTGGTCACGTGCGCTCCGATATCGAAGTACCACTTGCGCAGGTAACCGCTGGTACGGGCGTAGATGGGAGCGTCGATGTACGGTTGCGTATTGCCGGGCAGAGAGATCTCTTCGCTCTCTGACCCAACCTTGGGATACACAACCAGCACGGAGGGCACAGCCGCGGCCCGGGTTATCTGCTCTAATTGCGCCGCATGCGCCTCGCGCGAGCGAATGCCAAAGAGAATGGCCAAGGCAAGCAGTGCGAGCGCCGCAATCGCAGCCAGAGCGCCAGTCCTCACTTCCATCCGCTGCCTGGGCGATGGGTCTTGGACAGCTACAGCGCCGTGGCTGGAAAAGGCGTGCTCTGTCTCTGCCGCTGAATGTTCGCTTCCGATTCTCTCCATCATGAACTCCGTCTTGCTAGCTATGTGCCGTCTCTGTTACCGCATTCGTATCCGGGTCCGCAGAACCGCTCTTATGGAGCAGGCTGAAGACGGCTGGGACAAAGACCAGGGTGGCCACAGTTGCACACAGCAGGCCGCCGATGACCGCGCGTCCCAGCGGGGCATTCTGTTCACCGCCATCGCCCAAACCAAGCGCCATGGGCACCATTCCAAAGATCATGGCCAGCGCCGTCATCAGAACGGGGCGGAATCTCGTGGTTCCGGCTTCAATGGCCGCGCGCAATGCGTCGCCGTGCTCGGCCAGCCTGTCTCTGGCGAACGAGACCACCAGGATGCTGTTGGCCGTGGCCACGCCCATGCACATGATGGCTCCCATGAGGGCAGGAACACTGAGTGTGGTATGCGTGAAAAACAGGAACAGCACGATGCCGGCAAGCGCCGCTGGAAGTGCGGTGATGATGATGAACGGGTCGAGCCAGGACTGGAAGTTGACGACGATCAGCATGTAGACCAGGACGATGGCGAAGAGCAGACCGGCCAGCAGGCCTTCGTACGCGTTGAACATGGTTTGTGTCTCGCCGCGGACCGTGATGAAGGTGCCGCGCGGAAGTGAATGGCTGTTGTTCGCTACGATCTTTGCGATTGCGCGTGAGACCGAACCAAGATCGCGGTCCTGCACTGCTCCATACACATCCACCACGCGGCGAATGTTGTATTCCGACACGATGGCCATCTCGTGACCGCGATTGATGCCGGCCACATCACCCAGAATCTCCGGAGTTTGATTGGCGGATGCGGAAATGGGAATGTTCTCGAGATCCTGGATCGATTGCATCCGGTACTGCGGAGTCTGGGCCACCAGGTTGTAGTTCACGCCGTTGTGGTAGTTCAGGAAGAACATGGGCGTAATCTGCAGGCTGCCGCTCAGCGAATTCATCACGCTGTCAGCGACATCTCTCTCGCTGAACCCACCTTGTTCGGCCTTGGTGCGATCCACATCGACATTGAGCGTGGGGTAATTAAACGGCTGCTGCACGCGCAGATCAACCAATCCAGGCACCTGCCGCATTTGCGATAACAGGCGGTCGGCAATGGCGTGGCTCGCTTCCACATCGGTGCCTTCAATCTGCACGTCAATCGGCGCGGGCAGACCGAAATTGAGAATCTGCGTGACCATATCCGCCGGCAAAAAGTAGAAAGTTACCCCGGGAAAGGCCCGCGGCAGATTCCGGCGCAGGTCGCGGACATAATCTGCCGTTGGGCGATGTTTCAGCTTGAGCGAGACCATCACGTCGGCGCCGCTGGCGCCCACAACGCCCGAGGTCAGGTGCATGGTGTTCATGCCGCTGTAGGGAAGGCCGATATTGTCGAGAATATTGTCCAGTTCGCTGGGCGGAATCTCTTTGCGAATCGAGTCCTCGACCAGGTCACACAAGCGTGCCGTATCCTCAATGCGCGTGCCGGTTGGCGCGCGCACGTGCAGGATGAATTGGCCGCTGTCGGAGTTGGGGAAGAAGTCCTGGCCCAGCCACGGGACCAGCGCAAAAGCCAACAAACAAGCCAACAGGAAGAGCGGAATGAACGCCTTGCGGTGCGCTACGAGCCGGATGAGCAGGATGCGGTAGTTGTCGCGAACGCGCTCAAAACCACGCTCGAATCCACGTTGAAATACCGCGAATGGATTTGTGCTGGTGTGATCCTTCAGGCGCAACAGGTACATGGCCAGCGTTGGCACCAGGGTTCGCGACAGAATGTAAGAGGCCAGCATGGCGAAGACCACAGATTCCGCCAGCGGAACGAACAGATAGCGGGCCACGCCTCCCAACAGGAACATGGGAAGAAAAACGATACAGATGCAGAGCGTGGAGACCAGTGCCGGCACCGCGATCTGCGCGGCGCCTTCCAGAATCGCGGTCTCCAGCGGCTGCCCCTCTTCGAGATGCCGCTCGATGTTCTCGATGGTCACCGTCGCGTCGTCCACAAGGATGCCCACCGCAAGCGCCAGCCCGCCCAGCGTCATAATATTGATGGTCTGGCCGAGGAAGCTCAGGACGATTACAGAGGTCAGGATGGAGAGTGGAATCGAGACGGCGATGATGATCGTGCTGCGCCAGCTTCCCAGAAAAAGGAGAATCATCAGCGCGGTGAGAGCGGCAGCGATGACCGACTCGCGCACTACGCCGTCGATCGCGCCGCGCACGAAGACCGACTGGTCGGCCAAGGGGGTAATCTTCAGTTGCGGGGGAACCAGCGTGGCGACGCGTGGCAGCAGGTCGCGTATGCCCTTGACCACGTCCAGGGTTGATGCGGTGCCGGACTTGATGATAGTGATCAGCACGCCGCGCCGGCCATCCTGGCGAACGATATTCGTCTGCACCGCGAAGCCGTTGCTGACGGTGGCCACGTCGCGCAGATAAATCGTGGTCGGGCCGACTTGCTTGATAGGCAGATCATTGAGTGCAGCCACGGTGTGCGGAGCGGTGTTCATGCGCACGTCATATTCGTCCGTGCCGATCTTGGCCGTGCCTACCGGCAGAACAACGTTCTCCAAATTGACCGCATTCAGCACGTCAATGGGCGAGACTCCGCGTGCCTGCATCAGGTTCTGATTCATGCTGATCATTACCTGCGGAGTTTTGCCGCCGTAAGGCGAAGGCACCACCGCGCCCGGCACCGTGATCAACTGGGGGCGAATGTAGTTGGTCGCGTAATCCTGCAGCTGCTGTTCGGAGAGGTTCGATCCAGACAGGCTGAGCTGAAGAATGGGAACGCTGGAGGCGCTGAAGTTGATGATTTCTGGGGGAAGCGTACCCGGCGGAAGCTGGCGCAGCATGAATTGCGATGCTGCAGTGACCTGCGAATTGGCCATCTCCAGGTTGGCGTTCGGCTGCAGGTAGATCTTCACAACTGACTCGCCGTTGTAATTGATTGACTCGATGTGCTGGATATTGTCGACCAGCGACGTGAGCGCCTTCTCATAAGGCTCGGTAAGACGGCCCTCGATCTCCTCGGGATCAAGACCGGTGTAGGTCCAGTTGACAGCAACCACCGGAATATCAATGCTCGGAAAAATGTCCGTAGGCGTACGCAGAATCACCAGCGGGCTCAGGAAGAGTATGAGGAGCGCCAGAACGATAAAAGTGTAGGGACGCGTCAGCGCAATTCTGACAATCCACATGAATCCTCAATATCTCCCGAGTATTGCTGTGCGAGCCGGTGAACGCACACCGGAATTGGAAGGTGCCGAATGTTTGACTCGAAGGCGGTGCGCAAGTTTCGACGTTTGTTCAGAACGCATCAATCGGTCAAACCGATAAAATAGCTTATGGAGCTTCGTCACCTTCGGTATTTCTGCGCTGTGGTTGATTGGCAGGGTTTCAATCGCGCTGCCAACGCGCTCCACGTCTCACAATCTGCGATCAGCGATCAGATTCGCGATCTGGAGACCGAGATCGGCGCCAAGCTGCTGAATCGTTCACGACAACGCGTGAGTCTGACTCCGGCCGGTGAGGTGTTTCTTGAAGATGCACGCAAGCTGCTCGCCGATACGGAGCGCGCCGTAGATCGCGCCCGGCGTTCGTCACGCGGCGAAATCGGATCGCTACGCATCGCGTTCCTGGTTTGGGGTGCGAGCAGTTTCCTGCCGCGCTTGATTCGCGAATTCCGTCAGTTGCATCCTGGTGTACACCTTTCGCTGCTGGAAATGCTGCCCAATTTGCAGGCGGAGGCTTTGGTCCAGGGAACGCTGGATGTTGGCTTCACTCGCCGGCCGCAGTCCCCTTACGATGCACAGCTTTGTTGCGAAACCCTCTATTTCGATCCGTTTCTTGCCGTGCTTCCGATCGATCATCCTTTCGCTGAGCGTCCACTGCAACTGAAAGATCTGGCCCAGGAATCATTTGTGCTTTGCGAACGAGATGTTTCACCGGCCCTTTTTGATCGCATTATCTCGCTCTGTGAGCATGCGGGGTTCGCTCCAAAGATCGCGCAAACCTCCAACGTCTTCTCGAGCGTTCTAGCGCTGGTGGAGGCAGGTGTGGGCATCACGCTCATCCCCTCCAGCTTGCGCCATGTTCGATTCAGCGATCTGGTGTTCCGCCCGATTGCGGAACCCAACGGAAACATCGAGCTGGTGATGGCCTGGTCGGCCGCGCGCGAGAGTGTCGTTCAGACAGCCTTCCTCGATTTTGTGCGCGCCAAGAAAAACACTATTCACGATTTCCTGCAGCTCAACGACGGCTGCGGATCGTCTGAATCCGCTACTTTGCAAACTGATCTGCTCCACGACGGCCAAAGCGGACGCCGCCCACTTTAAACTGGGAGAATGCCGCCGATCCTCAACGCGCAGAACCTCTCCAAACGCTTCGGCGCCACGCCCCTCTTTGAGAACATCGGTTTCGCCGTCCACGACGGCGACCGCATCGGCCTGATCGGCCCTAACGGCGCCGGCAAGTCGACGCTGCTCGCCATTCTTGGTGGCGAACAGGAGCCTGATTCCGGAGAAGTTGCATTTCGCAAACGTGTCCGCGTCGGCTACGTGCATCAGATCTCCGACTTCGCTGCCGGCATCACGGTTCGCGGCCTTGTGGAGTCGGCGCTCTCGCGCGCAACGGTGCCGGAAAACGAGCACGAGCAGCGGCTCCGCGAAACGCTTGGGCGCGCCGGATTTGCCGAGCCTGGCGCGCCAGGCGTTTCGTTCACGGCCGAGGCTGCCACGCTCAGCGGCGGCTGGCGCAAGCGGCTGGCGATTGCAGAAGCGCTGGTCACACAGCCTGACGTGCTGCTTCTCGACGAGCCGACGAACCACCTTGACATCGAAGGTATCGAGTGGCTGGAAGGGTTGCTGCAGTCTGCTGGGTTCGCATTCGTTGTGGTCTCTCACGACCGCCGATTCCTGGAGAACACCGCATCGGAGATTGTCGATCTCAATCGCATCTATCCCGATGGCCTGATGCGGGTGAAAGGCAGCTACTCGCAGTTTCTGGAGGAGCAGGAAGCGTGGATCGAGTCGGAGCAGCGCGTGCAGGAAAGCCTGCGTAACCGCGTACGAACTGAGATCGAGTGGCTGCGCCGCGGCCCCAAAGCTCGCGCCACGAAAGCCAAGGCGCGCATTGACAATGCCAATGCTCTGATTGCGCAGTTGAAGGACTCGGAGTCACGCAGTACCTCTCTTTCGGCGGGCATCGCCTTTGATGCAACCCAGCGCCAGACGAAACGCCTGATTGAGATGGAGAACGCTGCCGTGACCTTTGGCGAGCGCGAAATTCTCCATGGCGTTACATTCAGCCTGACTGCCGGGTTAAAGCTTGGCCTGGTTGGACCGAATGGATCCGGCAAGACTACGCTGTTGCGGGCAATGACCGGCGAACTGGCTTTGACCTCAGGTGAAGTGCGGCGCGCGCCGGCATTGCGCATTGTCTATTTCTCCCAACTGCGCGAGATCGACACCTCGCTTACACTTCGGCGTGCGCTGGCGCCTGATGCAGACTCTGTCATCTACCAGGATCGCGTGGTTCACGTGGCCAGCTACGCCGCGCGTTTTCTGTTTACCAGCGAGCAGCTCAATCAGCCAGTGGAGCGGCTGAGCGGCGGCGAACGCGCTCGCGTGCTGATCGCGCGCCTGATGCTTCAGCCGGCTGACGTGCTTATTCTTGACGAGCCTACCAACGATCTCGACATTCCTACTCTCGAGATTTTGGAGGAGGCGCTGGCGGAATTCTCCGGTGCGCTGGTTCTGGTCACGCATGACCGGTACCTTTTGGACCGCGTGACCAATACTGTTCTTGGGCTCGATGGGCGCGGCAATGCTGTTCTGTTTGCCGATTACATTCAGTGGGAAGAGTGGCGCGATCAGGTGGAGGCTGCTCGCGAATCTCCGCGCGAGGCATCACGGTCAAGTGGCCGCGAAGCGAGTGTAGCGGATTCGCCTTTGCCGCAGAAGAAAAAGCTGTCGTATCTGGAGCAGCGCGAATACGAGGCGATCGAGGCGCGCATCGCAGACGCCGACGAGCGTCTGCGGCAGGCGCACTCGCGCGTCGAAGATCCGGCTGTGGCAACCAACGCCGCTGCGCTGACTGAAGCGCTGGCAGAGCTCGGTTCCGCGCAGGCCGAGCATGATGCCGTGTATGAGCGATGGATGGAGCTGACCGAAAAGGTCGGTGGCTAGAAGAGGCCCAGTTGCGCGTCCGGCGGCTCGACCTGCTCGATGCGCGTGGCGCGGATTTCTTCGGCCGGAACAATGCGCAGCAGATGGGCGGGGGGGCGTTCGGTGGGGGCGAGATATTCCTGGTAGTCGCGCGGATTGAGGATGGTGGTGAGGCGAGGGTGAATGGGCTGCATGAGTTCATTGGGATCGCCGGTGAGGATGGCGAAGGTTTTTTCCCACTGATCGGTTTTCGGATTTTTCCAGAGCTTCCAAACGCCCGCCATTCCAAAGGGCTCGCGGCCCGGGACAACGATTTCAAATTTTGGTTTCTTGCCGCGCGGAACCTGCTGCCATTCAATGATGGCGTCAGCGGGCACAATGCAGCGGCGCTGCTGGAAGGATTCCTTCCAGAACTGCGAGCGCTCAATGCCTTCAGAACGCGCATTGAACAGATGCCGGTCAGGGAGCTTGAAACCCCAGCGCATGAGGCTGAGCTCGCGTTCGCCGGCATTGTTGGTAAGCACGACGGGCTGAATGGAGCCGGGGGCGATGTCGTCGTCGGGCTCGAGATAGAGGTCCTCGAGGCCGGCGCCGATCTCGAAGGCTTCGGCGATGCGTTGCTTGTCGGAACGCCTGCGGTAACGACCACACATTGAGGCCAGTTTACGGCGTTTCGGCCGGGTGTGCTCCGTCTTTGCCAAAACCCCAGGCAGCCCCCTCCCCCCCCCTATTATTTTTTAAGTATAAGAAAAATAATGGTTTGTCGTCGAAACGCGGGCAAGTGCATGAAAATAAAGGGTGTATTTTGCAAGTGTATGAAAATGCGTCACTTGTCTTGTGGCGAGCTAGCTTCTTCGGCGAGCTAGCCTTGGGAGTACCCCCCGTCTGTTCTGGTAAGTGTTTGAAAATAAACGGAAAATTACCAGCAACTCTGCAAGTGTTTGATTCTAAAAGTTAAATTTTGCAAGTGTTACAAAATAAGCGAGTTATTGTTGGATCATGAGCTTCCCAGGGCGGATCACGGCAGGGCAGTGTATGGGAAGGCACGAATGTCCGCGCAAATGATTGATTCTAAATGCGAATTTTGAATGCGCCTTCCCTCGGGGGCTAAAGCCCATCGAATGTGGTGATGATGATGTACGTGCTGAAGAGGCTGCGAAAAACTCATCATGGATGATCGAATGACCGTAAAGGCATCCCTCAGGGGCTAAAGCCCTCATCTTTTATGGGCTAGGAAGCCGGGACTAAAGTCCCGGCCTACCAGAGTCCCGGCCTACCAGAGTCCCGGCCTACCAGAATCCCGGCCTACCAGAATCCCGGCCTACCAGAATCCCGGCCTACCAGAGTCCCGGTCTACCAGAGTGAATCCCGGCCTACCAGAGTGTACGCGAACAGACTGTAATTGACGGCAAGCTAGGTGAATCAATAAGTATTTTATTTTCAATTAATTATAGAAAAATTTCGGGGCGAGGGCTTGACCCAGCGTGGCGAACGGTGGCGTCTGTGTGTCCGGTGCATTTTTTATCTCGTGTTGAAGCTGGAGTTTAGCCGGGGGCTGCACAGGGAGTGGTGCAAGGGGCGGTTGACGCTCACCCAATAAAGGGCGAATATAAGGCGAAGTTGATTTCGCCTCATGCCCTCCGCATCCGCAATCCGGCTCCAGATTGAAGCGGCTCTCGCTCATCGGATTCCTTCTGCGCTGACGCCGGTTGCAAAGACGATCCGGCCGGTTGTGCCCACGGGGATTGCGGCGGTGGATGAGCTGCTGGCGGGCGGGCTGCCGGTGGGCGCGATCTCGGAGTTTGTGGGGCCGGAATCGAGCGGGCGTACTTCGCTGGCGCTCTCGTTTCTGGCTCGCGTCACGGAGGCGGGGCGAGTGGCGGCGTGGATCGATGGGTCGGATGGGCTCGATCCGGAATCGGCCGCGGCGGCGGGCGTGGACCTGACACGGCTGCTGTGGGTGCGTTGCGGAGTGGGCGCCAGACACACGCCGACGGGTGGTGAGACTGACTTTCGACTGCCCGAGAAATTTCTTGTTCCCGCGACGGTGACGAAGGGGCTGCATGGCGGAGGGTTCGGTCCGCACCCGCGCACCGAGATCAAGGGAATTGCGGGAGCGGTGGGCGAGTTGCTGCGCGCTGAGGCACTGGGGCCGAGGTGTGCGGAGGCGCAGCCGAGAGTGAAGCGGGAGCGCGAAACCTGTGAGCCGGTTTTGCCGCGGGTGGTGCGCAAAGTGAACGGGCAGGCACGGCGGGGAAAGCCATGGGCACGTATCGAACAGGCGCTGCGCGTGACGGACTTGCTGTTGCAGGCGGGTGGATTTGCGGCGGTGGTGCTGGATATGGGCGGGATGGCGCCGGAGTTTGCCACGCGTGTGCCGATGGCGACGTGGTTTCGCTACCGTGCGGCGGTGGAGCGCGCGCAGGCGAGCCTGTTGTTGCTGACTCAGCACTCATGCGCAAAAAGCAGCGCGGAGTTGTTGCTGCGATTTGAGGCGGGGCGGGCGCGGTGCGATGAAGCGACGGTGTTCACGGGAATGGAGCACGTTGTAGACGTGGAGCGGCGGCGATTTACGCAGAGCGGGGAGAATGTTGTTCCGCTGCGGAAGCCGCCGCAGCGTGAGCTGGAACCGCGCCAGAGTGGGGCGCGCTGGCACAGCCAGGCCACGTGGGCAGGTGCGCGATGAGCTTGGCCGAGTGCTATGCATGCGTGTGCGCGCGGGAGTTTGCGGCGCAGGCGCTGCTGCGGCTGCGGCCGGAGTTGCGCAACCGGCCTTGCGTGGTGATGGAAGGGAAGGCACCGCTGGAGCAGGTGTGCGGGCTGAACGATGCTGCGCGGGCGTTGGGTGCCGCGCTGCGTATGACGAAGGTGGAGGTGGAGACGTTCCCGCAGCTGAGTGTGTTGGCGCGCTCGGTGGAGGAAGAAGCGAATGCGAAGGCAGCGCTGCTGGAGTGCGCGGGGGGATTTTCGCCGCGGGTAGAGGAATGCAGCGAAGACGCGCTGTTTTTGTGCGTACTGGATATTGCGGGAACGGAGAAGCTGTTTGGGCCGCCTGCTACGCTGGCGCGCGCGCTGCTTTCGCGGATGGAAGGATTGGGCATTGCGGCATGCATTGCGGTGAGCGGCGATTTTCATGCGGCTATAGCTGCGGCTAAAGGGCTGACGGCGCGGAGCCCGGTGCGGGTGATTGCTGGCGGGGAAGAACGAGAGGCGCTTGCGGCTTTGCCTCTGGCGATTCTCGACATGAAGGAAGAGCAGGCGGAGACTTTTGCGCTGTGGGGCATTCGTACGCTGGGAATGCTGGGGAATTTGCCGGAGAAAGAATTGATTGCGCGCATGGGGCAGGCGGGACGGCGGCTGCGGCAACTGGCGCGCGGCGAGCTGCCGCATCTGTTTCAACCGGTTGAACCGGCCTTTGCGCTGGCGGAGCGGATGGAACTCGATTCACCAGTGGAGGCGCTGGATGCTTTGCTGTTGGTGGTCAACCTGCTTTTGGAACAACTGATTGTGCGGGCGACGGCGCGGGTGCTGGCGCTGGCTTCGGTTTCCATCCGGCTGAAGCTGGAGGGTGGGGCGACACAGTGCCGCACGGTGCGGCCGGCGCTGCCTACGAACGACCGGCAGATCTGGCTCAAGCTGCTGCATCTGGATCTGGAGGCGCATCCGCCGCAGGCTGCCATTCTGGCGGTCGATCTGGAAGCGGAGCCGGGTGCGACCGGCAAGGTGCAGCTGGGATTGTTTTCTCCGCAGTTGCCGGAGGCTGGGCGGCTGGACGTAACGCTGGCGCGGATTCGCGCAATTGTCGGCGAAGAGAATGTGGGGCGCGCGGTTTTGAACGACAGCCATGAGCGCGATGCGTTTCGCATGGAGCCGTTCGAGCTTGACTCGTTCGCGGTGCCTTCGAGTGCGCAGTCTCTGGTTGCGGCCGCAGGGGCGCGGCCGGCGCAGCGGCAGATTCGGCCGGCGGAGAATGTGCGCGTATCGCTGGAGCGGGAACGGCCAGCGACATTTGTTTTTCGCGAGCAAATGTATACGGTGGAGCGGGCTTATGGGCCGTGGTTGAGCAGCGGGAACTGGTGGGCTCCTACGCTGTGGGCAGGTGAGCAGTGGGACCTGGTGGCGCGCTCGCGCGATGGTGCGCTGCTGTGCTGCTCCGTGGTGCGCGATGCGCTGCGCGAGCAGTGGCAAATGGCGGCGTTGTATGACTGAGCGGTACATTGAGCTGCACGCTGCGAGCGCGTTCAGTTTTCTTGAGGCCGCTTCGCAACCCGAGCAACTGATGGAGCGCGCGGTGGCGGTGGAGATGCCGGCCATGGCGCTGCTCGATCATAACGGTGTGTATGGATCGGCGCGCTTTCATACCAGCGGCAAGCGCAACGGCGTTCGTGCGCATGTTGGCGCGGAGATTTCCGTAGCGAGCTTTGGATCGCGGCTGATACCGCCGGCATGGTTGCCGCACCAATACGAAGACGAACCGGCGCGGCTGCCGTTGCTGTGCGCGTCGCGGCAGGGGTATCAGAATCTTTGCCAGCTCATCACGCAGTTCAAGATGAGGGAAGCGACGAAGGGGAATGGCGCGGCGACGTTTGAGGATCTGGGCCAGTATGCCGGAGGGTTGATCTGCCTGACCGGCGGCGAGGAGGGGCCGCTGGCGGCGGCGCTGGCGCGGGGCGGGGAAGCAGCGGGGTGCGAGGCAGTGGTGCAAATGACGCGCATCTTCGGGCGCGAGAACGTGTATGTCGAGTTGCAGCGGCACCAGGAGCGCGAGGAGGAATGGCGCAACCAGGCTGCGCTGCGCATTGCGCATAGGTTGCAACTGCCGGTGCTGGCTACGAATGGGGTGCGGTATGCGACCGCGTACGATCGCGAGATTCAGGATCTGTTTACGGCTATCCGGCATCATGTGGAACTCGATCAGGCGGGGCGCTTGCTGGAGCGCAACAGCCGGCGCTATCTGCGCAGGGCGATGGAGATGGCGGCGCTGTTTCGCGATGTTCCGCGGGCCGTCGAAAATACCGCGGTTCTTTCTTCGCGGCTGCAGTTTGAGTTGAGCGACCTGGGGTATGAGTTTCCGCGGTATCCGGTGCCGGACGGGGAGTCGATGGACAGCTTTCTGCGCAAGCGGGTGGCGGAGGGCGTCGAGCGGCGGTACGGAATGGGGAGCAGGAGTTTGCTGGAGCGCGCGAACAAGCAGGTGGATCACGAGCTGGCGCTGATTGCGAAGCTGGGCTTTGCCGGATACTTTCTGATCGTCTGGGACATTATTCGTTTTTGCAAGGAGCACGACATCCTGGTGCAGGGGCGGGGGAGCGCGGCCAATTCTGCGGTGTGTTATGCGCTGGAAATTACGGCTGTGGATCCGGTGGGAATGGAGCTGCTGTTCGAGCGCTTTTTGAGCGAGAGCCGCAATGAGTGGCCGGATATCGATCTCGATCTTCCTTCAGAAGAAAAGCGCGAGCAGGCTATTCAATATGTCTACCAGCGATACGGCGAGTTGGGTGCGGCGATGACGGCCAACGTGATTACGTATCGAGGCAAGTCGGCGGCGCGCGAAACGGGCAAGGCGCTGGGGTTCGACGAAGACACGCTGGGGCGGCTGGCGAGCCTGATGGGGCAGTGGGAGTGGCGCGGCAAGACTGACACCATGGCGCATTCGTTTCAGCATGCCGGCTTCGATATTCGCCATCCGCGCATTGCCAAATATCTCGAGCTGTCGATGCGGATTCAGGATCTGCCGCGGCATCTGGGACAGCACTCGGGCGGCATGGTGATCTGCCAGGGGCAACTCAATCACGTCGTCCCGCTGGAGCGCGCGTCGATGCCGGGGCGCACGGTGGTGCAGTGGGACAAGGAGGATTGCGCGGACCTGGGCATTATTAAGGTGGACCTGCTGGGGCTGGGCATGATGGCGGTGCTGAAGGACTGCCTGGAGCTGATTCCGGAACATTATGGCGACAGAGTGGACCTGGCGCAGTTGCCGCAGGATGACGAGGTTTATCGCGTCCTGCAAAATGCAGACACGGTGGGGATGTTTCAGGTGGAGAGCCGGGCGCAGATGGCGTCGTTGCCGCGCAATTCTCCGAAGGAATTCTACGACCTGGTGGTGCAGGTGGCGATTATCCGGCCTGGGCCGATTGTGGGGCAGATGATGCACCCTTACATGCGGCGGCGACAGAAGAAGGAGGCGGTGACTTATCCGCATCCGTCGCTGGAACCGGTGTTGAAACGGACGCTGGGCGTGCCACTGTTTCAGGAGCAACTGCTGCGCATTGCGATGACGGTGGCGAATTTTTCCGGAGCGGAGGCCGATGAGCTGCGTCGGGCAGTGGGCATGCGGCGATCGTGGGAGCGTATGAAAAACCTGGAGGGAAAACTGCGGGCGGGGATGACGGCGAACGGCATCGATGTTGCTACGCAGGATACGATCGTGCAGAACATCAGCTCGTTTGCACTGTATGGATTTCCCGAATCGCACGCGGCCAGCTTTGCGCTGATTGCCTACGCGTCAGCATATTTCAAGGTAAAGTACCTGGCGGCGTTTACCGCAGCTATTCTCAACAATCAGCCGATGGGGTTTTATTCGCCGGCGGTTCTGGTGAAGGATGCACAGCGGCATGGATTGCGGATCAAGCCCATTGACGTGCAGGTTTCCGATTGGGCGTGCACGATTGAACACGAGGCTGATGGGGCACTTTCCGTGCGCATGGGGCTCGGTTATGTGAAGGGATTGACGAAGCGGTCGGCAGAGGCGCTGATGGCGGCGCGCGGCGAGGGAGGACAGTTTGGTTGCGTGGAGGATGTTGTGGAGCGGGTTGCGGGGCTCAATCGAAGAGAGCTGAATCGCCTGGCACAGATCGGCGCGTTCAATCAACTGGAGGGGATCGAACACCGGCGCGATGCGCTGTGGCAGGTGGAGCGCGCGGGCAAACCGGAAGGGCCGCTGCTACGGCAGCAGAGCGAATGGCTGCGGGAAAAATCTGAAACGCTCCCGTTGGCGCAGATGAGTTGCGAGGAGCGGCTGGTGGCGGATTACGCGGGAACGGGGTTCACGGTGGGCAAGCATCCGATGTATTACCGGCGGGCGGAGTTGAAGCGGAATGGAATTTTGTCGGCTGCGGAATTGAAGAGCCGCAGGAGCGGTGAGTCGGTGCGGACAGCGGGTTGCATTATTGCGCGGCAACGGCCGGGCACGGCGAAAGGTTTCATCTTCATTTCGATGGAGGATGAGACCGGCATTGCCAACGTCATTGTGACGCCGGACCTGTACGATCGGGATCGGCTGGTGGTGACGCGCAGCAAATTTCTGCTCGTTGAAGGCAAGCTGCAAAACCAGGACAACGTGATTCATGTGAAGGCGGCGCGTTTGACAGCTTTGTCCGACGCAATGCTGCAGGTGCACTCGCACGATTTTCATTGAGGCCGCACCGAAGAGATCTGTGTGGTTGCTGGCGCGTGTGGTAGCCTGACTTTGTGGCGCCGCCAGGGTTCATCTGGTTTGATCCTTATCGGCGCCTCCTCTTGTCTTTATGGCGACCGCCTTCTCTTTCAGCGAATCTCTGTGACTCTCGAAATGCCAAAGGATGTAGGTCCTCACGGCCGCGTCGTTACCCGCCTGGAGGCGGGTGTGCGGACTCAGTGGCTCACTGACTTTAAGCCGCGAAGAGGGTTGCGGAATGGCCATCTGCAGACCATTGTGGGAAATTTTCTGCCTCGCCCGGAATTCCAACTCCCCACGGAAGAAGAGGCGGTCGAGGTGGATGCGGAGGATGGGAGCCGCGTGCTTTGCCACTGCCATTGGCAGGCAGAGCAGGTGCGCGCGTCGCGGTTGACGGTGGTGCTGGTGCACGGGCTGGAGGGGTCGTCGGACTCGCGCTATATTCGCGGCATTACCGTGCGCGCATGGGAAGCAGGCATGAATGTGGTCCGCATGAACATGCGGAACTGCAGCGACTCAGAGGCGCTGACGCCGACGCTGTACCATTCCGGCCGCTCTGCCGATGTGGGTGCGGTGGTGGAATACTTCACCAGGCGATTCGGACTGGGGAGGGTGGCACTGGTTGGCTACTCGATGGGCGGGAACCTGGTGTTGAAGCTAGCGGGCGAGTGGGGCGCTCGCGCGCCGCTTTGTGCGGTGGCGACGGTGTGCCCGGTAATCGATCTGGCGCCCAGTGCCGATGCTCTGCATGAGCCGGCGAACCGTGCGTACGAGTGGCACTTTTTGCGCGGCCTGATGCGGCGCATGCAACGCAAGGCGGAACTTTTCCCGGCGCTGTACAAGCTGGATGGGCTGGGGCCGATCCGTTCCATCCGCGAGTTCGACAACAAAATTGTGGCGCCGCACAGCGGTTTCCGCGACGCGGACGACTATTATGATCGCGCCGCCAGCGCTCGTGTTGTGGAGCGCATCGCTGTGCCTACGTTGATCCTGTATGCGAAAGACGATCCATTCATTCGGGTGCTTCCCACTACGCGCGCGCGCTTGCTGGCGAATGAGCATATTGAATTTGTCGAGACCGAACATGGAGGGCACTGCGCGTATCTGGGCCGCGGTGAGGGGGGTGAAATTCACTGGGCCGAGGCGACCGTGGTGCGCTACCTGCAGGCTGTTGCGGCGGACGCGCTTTCGCGCAGCGGATCGGGCGTAGATGGCCTTCAAAGTTACAATAAATACGGGGGCGAGTAGCTCAACTGGATAGAGCACCGGCCTTCTAAGCCGGGGGTTGCGGGTTCGAGCCCCGCCTTGCCTACCATTGAAAATAAAAGGGTTGCCTATTTGGCAACCCTTTCTGCATCTGCGACTGTGGGGGATTTTGGGGGGACCCTCGATGCCAAACAGGGGTAAAGGAGACTACTTGGGCCTCCTGCACGGTGACCATCTGAACTTTATGCGCTCCCACTGTTGGCCTAGTTTTACTCCGCCCTTGACAGATCGTGCACATCTGGACGAATGTTGTTGCTCCGAATCAGGTCCGCGAAGCCTCCAAATCGCTTGCCACGGACAAAGCGATCACGGATCTAATACGTGAACCGCAGCGTGAGTTGTATTTGGCGCGGAGTGTTCGCGGAGGAGAGCAGATTTTCCACGCCGTTTGCCGCGGGGTTGACGTATCCCTGCATATTGAGCGTGTTGAATACGTCCATATTAAAGCGCAGGTAGGTCTTTTCGGTAATCGGAAATACCTTGAAGAGCGATGTGTCGATCGTCCAGTTGATCGGGCCATTGAGCCAAGTACGGGATAAGTAATCGGCTCCGTTCGGTCCACCGCTATAGACGGTATTCACGATGCTGCCGTTTGCCAATTTGACGGAGACCTCGTCGTTGCCATAGTAGGGGCTCCCAGGGGTGTTGTCGATGGGAGTCTGATCGGGCTCGTAGTCGGCAGGAAGGCCGGTAACGCAGTTTTTTGTACAGACCGATCCACTTACGCCCTGAGTGACGGTCGGCGCAAGATAGCCGTTGAACCACATGTACGATTTATGGCAGACCCCGCTGCGACAGTCCATGATCGGCTCGTGGTGCTTGTAGATCGTCAGCGGATGGGTGGGTCCCCAGTTGCCCGTATTTGCCGAAAATATTTGCGAGTACACGTTCCCATCGCCGGCAAGCTGGAAACCGCCGATCAGCTCATTGACCAAGTGGTTGGAGTTGCTAAAGAACCGCTTCCCGCGCCCGAAGGGAAGATCGACAACCCCGTTGAACACGACATGCGTCTTGGGTACATCACTCTGTGGAATGTAAGCCTGATACCGGTTCATGGCTTGGTACTCAGCCCAGACGGGCGCTCCCTTAGGCAGGGACGGAGGAGGCGCACCAACATACATCGGTCCATAGCTCGGTATCATGGTTCCGACTGTACCCAGAACACCGGGGAAGTTGGCAGCCGGATCGACTGTACCGGTTCCATCCCCACCCATGGCTAGCGCTTTGGAATAGACATATGAGATCTGGTAGGCAATGCCGCGATGGTAGAGACGCTGGTAATTGATCTGCAGCGCGTTGTCGTTGGACCATCCAGACTTGGGATGCCACGAACTGCCAGCTCCCCACGTGGTCTGATCGTAAGGCCCGGTTGCGGTCGCGGCGTACTGATTCGATCCGACAATATTTCCTTGGGGCGGAGTGGTACCGTATGCCAGCTCCCACACATAGTTGGAAGGATGATTGTTGTAGTCATAGATATGGTCAAGGTTGCTGCCATGAGTGTAAACCCAGCTTGCGCTGACTACAGAGTGCCCTTTAAGTGGTTGCTCGAGCGTGACGTTCACCTCGGTGGCGGTATCGGGGGCCCAATTGGCCGGCTTCGACCAGAGCGCCGTTCCTGGAAGGATGGCGTTCGTCGTAGATGAGTTCACCACGTTAGCGCTGTTCACTCCCATGACCACTGACACCGGACTCAGCAACTCCGAGTTGGTCCGCCCGTCCGCGGACTGAGCGGCGCTCTCATAGTTTTGGGTGTAAGAGGTAGCAAATGGAACCTGCCCCTGGGAGTGATACAAAGAATATTCCAGCGGCTCCGGAAATAGATACCGCCCGTACCCACCGCGGATAACGGTGCCGGGCCTGCCGCCGAAGGGCAGATACGCAATGCCGAAGCGCGGAAGGAAGTTGAGGTCATAGTTATCGAGCAGGGTAGTTGCAGGCATTCCGGCTTCAGCGGGGGTTTCGAATTTGACCCCGATGTTTTCGAGGTTGGTAATAATCGCCTGCGTGGTGTACCCTTCCGCGATCAATGTGGAGGGGGGAGCCGCCAACACCATAGCGTCGTTCTTTAAATCGAAACTGTTCATCAACCCATATTTGGTCCACATCGCCGGATGGGCCTCATAGCGCAAACCGAGATTAACGGTAAAGGTTTGGCTCACGTGATAGTTATCTTGCAAGTAACCATCGAATTCCACTTGGTGGTAGTGGGCCCTGGGAGGTTCTAGCGTCGTCTCGTAGCTCGCCGCTGACCCCAGGAAAAGGTTGGCATCTTCATAACCGGTATTCGCATAGTTCTCGTATTGGGCACCTGTCCCCGGATTATAGAGAGCCGTTTGCAAGGCGTCGAAGCCGATGGCGTCGCTTAATTGGGGCGGCTCATCGGCCAGCCGGGTGTGCCGGTAGCGTCCACCGAATTCAAGCTGATGACGTCCCAACGTTTTGGTGAGATTCTCATCGATGTTCCATACGAGCTGGACACTGCCAAAGGAGCTCTGAGTGCCGGACAATGCGTCCATATTGGGAAATCCATCCTCACCGAAGTTGTTAGGAAGGCCTAGCATCTGCTCGTAATCTACGTTGGGATTGGTCCCCGAGTAGCTGTAATTGGTGAGCCACTGCATACCGAAGACAGTCTCGGAGAACAGCGTGGGCGAAAAGATGTGTGTGTAGCCGACGCTCGGAGTGAAGGTGGTGCCGGGCTGATTAATGTAATTCGAAGCGGCTCCGTATGCAATGCCATCGGCCGCTGCGTTCACGGCGCCGTTGGCTTTGATATTGACCGTATTGAAAACCTGCGTATAGCGCAGATAGGCGCGGTTGTTTTCACTGAACTCGTGGTCCAGGCGGAAGGTCTCCTGAGGCACCACTTGGTATCCTGGCTCGAGCGAGGTCCGATTGCTCTGCACAAGCGGGTTGTCATCCGAGGTGGGCAGACCTACGAGGTCGAAGTAAATCTTTGCTGTGGGGGACTCCAATGCAGTTGGAATCTGGTTATTGGCGGAACTGCCGGCGTTGCCATTGCCCAGTGGCGTGCGGCAATACGGATTGTTAATGGGTGTGCCGGCATTCCACACCTGTGCGCCATTGACGAGGGCAGGCGTGGGACAAGCAGCATTGGCCCTGGTCGTGGAAGGATCGTAAAGCTGCTGGAGCACGCCGGAACTGTTAGTCAGTTGGCTGAAATCGCCTTGGCGCATGGCGAGCGTGGCCACGCTGGAGAGCACCGAAGTGGGATTCGCCAGGGAGTAGCGCTCGTAGGCGAAAAAGAAAAAGGTCCTGTCTTTGCCATGGTAGACATGAGGAATAATAATGGGACCGCCAACCGAGGCGCCGAACTCGTTTCGCACCAGATGGGGCGCCGAGAAATTGGCGGCGTCCTGCCTGCTTTTCGCCACGCCGAGGTCATTATTTCGCGCCGTCTCGAAAAGCGTGCCATGCAGGGTATTCGTTCCTGACTTAGTGGTGATGATGGCCGTGCCCGGGGAGGCATACCTCGCGCTGGCATCGCTTGTCACCATCTTTACTTCCTGAATGGAGTCCGGATCTTGCATCTGTGTTTTGTACGCGTAAGCACCGCCTTCCGTCCTGTTGGAAGTGGTCACCCCATCGGCCACATATTCAAGAGCTTCGGGGTTCAGTCCGTTGATATTCTCTCCAACGTTATTCAGGCCCGGTGTGGTCATTTGTGTCAGAGTGACAAGCAGGCGCCCATTCTCAGGAAGCTGGTCGATTCTGCTATTTTCCAGTGTCGAGGTGAGGGTACCGCTGTCCGGTGTCGTCAACTGAACTGCATTGGCGGAAACGACTACTTGCTGAGTCACTCTGCCGGTCGTCAACAAAGCATTGATGACAGCATTCTGCGCAACGAGCAGCTCTATTTTAGTCGTATAGGTCTTGAATCCCGGAGCGGAGATTGAGACCGTGTAGTTGCCTGTGAACAAAGCAGGAACCTGGTAATATCCTGACCCGTTGGATGTTGCGTCTGTCGATTCGCCGGTTTCATCGTTGACGACATGGACTGCGGCCTTCGCAACGACGGCGCCCGAAGGGTCCGTAATCGTCCCCTGAATTGAGCCGGCACCGCTCTGTGCTGCGAGCCTTGTGGGCCACGTGATGAAACAGAGGAGCGCGATGACAAAAAGAGCCATGGCGCAGACGCGCGAGCAGATGACTTGCATATTGCCTCCAAAATTATGACTAATGCTGTTGGTTTGCATCCTGCATTGAATTGGTGAGACACCAGAAGCCGCTTTTTTCCCAATGCTCCTTAGCCATCAGGCATCTGGTTCGGAGGCCGCCACTGCATGACATTGGCGGGCGCGCGATCATGCTGTAATTCGCCAGCCATGAATTCCATGTAGGGAGCGATGTGGTTGAAGAAGAGTTTGTAGCCGGCGCAAAGATAGTTCAGTCCCGGTTCTCCGTCGGGAGTTTGGAGAAATCGATGCTTGGGGCATTCCCCATTACAGGCGAACCGCACCTCGCATTCACGACAATAGCGCGGAAGGGAATTACGCTTTGCCACTCCGAATCGGCGCTGCTGCGGAGAGGCGACCATCGATTCAAGAGGAGATTCCATGATGTTGCCCAGCTTGTTTTCCGGATAGACATAGTGGTCGCAAGAGTAAAGGTCGCCACTGTGTTCGATCGCTAGAGCAACTCCGCAGGTTTCTCGGAAGACACAAAGTCCCTGGGGCATTCCGTACCAGCTTTCCAGGGCCACATCGAATATCTGCACAAATTGCTCGCCCACGTCGCGGCGCACCCAGTCATCGAAAATGCCGCAGAGGAACTTGCCGAATTGCAGTGGCTCAACCGACCACTCTGTTACTTCCCCGGAACCCTTCGATGCCGGACTGATCAGGCGGAGTCCTTCGGGGCCAGAAGAAAATGCGGCTCGCTCAACTACCGGTATGAACTGCATGTAACCGCCTCCCACCTCGCGCAGAAATCGGTAGACTTCGAGCGGGTGGTAGGAATTTCTACGATTGACTACGGTGAGAGTATTAAAGTCGACGCCGTGCTTTTTTAGATACCCGATTCCTGCCATAACGGAATCGAAGGTCGGTTTTCCGCCTTTGTTTACGCGGTAACAATCGTGGAGTTCACGCGGGCCGTCAATCGATATTCCTACGAGAAAACGATTCTCAGCAAAGAAATTGGCCCAGTTGTCATTGAGCAGAACTCCGTTTGTCTGAAAGGCGTTGTCGATCCGCCTGCCGTGAGCATACTTTTTCTCAAGTTCAATAATCTTCCGAAAGTAATCGATGCCCAGCAGGGTTGGTTCACCGCCCTGCCAGGCGAAGGTAATGGAGGGAGCTGCCTGTGCCTGAATATATTGACGGATATACGACTCAAGCACCTCTTCAGACATCGCCCAGAACTGCTTACCGGGGTAGAGCTTCTCTTTTTCTAAATAGAAGCAGTACGTGCAATCGAGATTGCAAATCGGCCCAGTAGGCTTGGCCATCACGTGAAACCCTGAGAGGCTCATGAATATACTCGCTCGTGCCTGAGATCATGACTGTCGTTGCAAAGGTTCTGAGTCAACATCGGTGATTTGATAGCGTCTTTCCGTATCCTTCTTACCGTCCGGCACTGAAAACCGTCAGTAATCATAAGGCTTCGGCAGGAATGCGTCAGAGAACCCGCCCGCTCGCCCAAAAGGCGATTCCGTGAGAGGCAACGCGCCGTACTTTTGGGCTTCGCTTTCCCATAGCTTCTGCATTTCCTTCAATTTCGCGGGATCGCTCTGTGCCAGGTCATGGATCTCGGTGGGATCATCGGCCAGATTGAAGAGCTGCCAGTGATCCTGCGAAAACGGCGTCCCCGGCTTATGCATGGCAACCGCTCTCCAGTTTCCTGAGGTTATTGCTCGATTTCCCAGCAGCAGGAAATACTGCACAGTTTGCGGTGGCGGAGCCGTCGGGTCGGAGATGGTCTTTAGAAACGATCGGCCGGCTATCGGAATCTGTTTCACGCCATTGATCGTGTCGTCAAAATGGGTACCGGCCGCGGCAAGTATGGTCGGTGCGATGTCCGTCACATGCACATACTGATCGCGAATGCCGCCGGGATCTTTGATATGGCTCGGCCAGTCCACGATGAGAGCGTCCCGGACTCCGCCCAGGTAGGGCCAAAGCTTGTAGCGGCGATACGGGGTCGCTCCCGCCATCGCCCATGGACGCTGATAGAGCGGTTCGGTTTGGGGTCCACCAAGCTCATTCAGATGGGCGTCCATTTGGGCAAGCGTCGTGCCATCGAAGTAAGGTGAATAGAAGCTGCCGAGCTTGGATTCGCTTGCCGGTCCATTGTCAGAGATGAGCACGATCAGCGTGTTTTTTGCGATTCCAGTCTCGCGCATGTAGGCGAGGACGCGCCCGAGTTGTTGATCCCCATATTGCAGATAGCCTGCGAAAGTTTGCATGAAGTGCGCGTAGACGCGCCGCTGCTGATCGGTGAGGCTGGCCCATGCCGGATCGCCTGCGTTTCTGGGCGGCAACGCGGAGTTTTCCGGAATCACTCCCATTTTCTTTTCGTGGGCAAGACGTTCGACGCGAATCGCATCCCAACCCTTGTCGTAGACCCCGTCGTACTGGTCGATATAGTTTTGCGTGACCTGGATGGGCGCGTGCGCCTGCGTAAATGCCAGGTACAGGAAGAAGGGCTGGTTCGGGTGTTGCGCCCTTTGCGCTGTCATTTGATCGATGGCGTGATTGGCCAGGTCCCAGGCGAGCATGTCCCCGTAGGGGTAAACGGGGATCGGAATGCGGTTGTTGTTTTCATAGAGAATCGGCCGGTACTGATCGGTCCATCCGTCACGATATCCATAGAAATAATCAAAGCCGCGCTGAATGGGGAAGTCGGCGTTGTTGCCCGGTGAGCCGTCTTCAAACTCAGGAGCCAGGTGCCATTTGCCGATCGCCCACGTACTATAGCCGTCGTTCTTCAGGGCTTCGGCAAGTGTTTCGGCATTCCGCGGCATCCAGCCCCTCTCGGGTGACTGATCGTTTGGGTCGCGCCACCCGGGGTTGACGGCGAGCAAGGCTTTGAACGCCCTGGATTCCGGTTTGCTCCCGGCCATCATGCGCTGCCGGTTCGTATCCGTTGCCGCAAGGAAACCCATCTTGACCGTCTGGGAGTTGCGGCCGGTCAGCAATGAAGCGCGGGTTGCAGAGCACACCGCATTGGTGTCAAAGCGGATGTAGCGGACACCGTCGCGCGCCAGTTTGTCGATGTTGGGCGTGTGAATCTCGCCGCCGTAACAGCCGAGGTCCGAGTAGCCGACGTCGTCCATGACGACGACCAGGACATTGGGTTTTGCCTCATCGGTCCTGGCCGGAGACTCCTGTGCGGCGCCCGCGGCCGATTTGGCAAAGCCCGGACTTACCATCACCGCATAAATTGCCAGGCGGAGCAGATGACGCTTGATTACCTTAAACATTATTTCCCCAGGCACATAGAATGAAATTCGACTTCGCTGGGACGAACAACAGCGCTGCCGCCAAGAAAATTGCCATCTCTTTTGGGCGTCTGCTCGGTCCTCTTATTCAATTGAAGAGGCGAACCCCGCGGCTGCCCCGAAGCTAAGCTCACAGTAGTGAAGCAGCACGCCGGGTGAAAAGGTTTTGCCTGTTAGGCGGCAACGCCATCTGCTGGGCACGGCGATACAATCTGGAATCAGAAGCTTAGAGGGGTAGCTTCGTCGTCGGGCAAACGGTTTGGCTACATATTTCTAACGTATTAAACGTATACTGCTTGGGCTCAGCCCCTCGATCACCCTGTCACAACTCGTTGACTGAGGACTGCGTGGTCATTAAAATTGATCGAGTTTATCGGCCCCCTGTCTTGGGAGGAAAGATGGATGCGCGTCGCAAAGACAACAGACCAGGATCCTGATCTTTCGGACCAAGAACGGGCACGGATCCGACTCCATCTAGAAAAGGTGTTCGAAAGCCACGCCTTTGCGCGCAGCCAACGGAGCCAATGCTTTTTGAGCTATATCGTCGAAGAAACCCTGGCTGGCCGTGCGGCGCAGATTAAAGAATGGAACATCGGCATAGATGTCTTCGGCAGGGATGAGAACTTCGACCCCCAGGCGGAGTCGATTGTTCGGGTGGGCGCTGGAGAAGTCCGGAAGCGCCTGGCGCAGGCCTATCAGGAGGGTCTCGAAGATGGCGTGCGGGTCGAGCTTCCGGTTGGCTCATACCGTCCGCAATTTAAGCTGGAGGACATTCCACACCCTGATCCCAAGGCCGCCGTTGCCGCTATAGCGCGCTCTCCCCGACTTCCTCATATTCTCTGGATGAGGGGCGGGCGCGGGGTACTCTACGTTTGCGCGTTTCTCTTCTGTGCTGTCGCTGCCGCTTTGATTCTTCCCGGATTCATTCGGCCCAGAGCGCCGCTGGACCCACTATGGAATAAGTTTGCGGGGCACAAACAACCGATCTTGATCGCCTTGCCTTCCCCGAGCGTTGCGGAAATTTTCGACTCCCACCCAATTGATCCCGATCACTCTACCGGTCATGGCGATGTCAGCGGATTGAAGGTGCTGACCGGTTATTACACGGGTACCGGAGCGGGATGGGCAGCGGCCCGTTTTGCGGAACAACTTGCGCTTCATCATCAACAATTCATTCTTCGGTTCGGAAAGGATGTGTCGTATTCGGATGTCGAGCAGTATTCGACGATCCTGCTGGGCGGTTTCACCCCTCTGGGCATGCAGATGACCAGCAGCCTGCGGTACAGGCTCATTCCAGAGATCGATAAGAATGAAATTGTGGATAGCCGCGGCACTGGCAGGGAGTGGAGCATTCCATCGTATCAAACACCCCCGGAGAGTCGTGAGGGCTACACGCTCATCAGCATTCTTCACAACCCTGTTTCCGGCTATCCCCTTATGATCGTCGCTGGCTTGCAACCCGCCGACACACAAGCTGGCGCGGAATTCCTTACCAATAATGAATACTTCCGGGCGTTCATGCAGGTGGCGCCGAAGGACTGGGAAGAGAAGAACTGCCAGATTGTACTGCATAACCATATCTATGGAAATTCCCCCGGCAAGCCCATAATCACCGCTTGGTATGTCTGGTAACTACGACGAGCGTCTTGTCCTCCTCGGTCTTGGCAGTCTTCGGGTCTCAAAAAGAAAGGTTTCTGTTCGATTAGCCGATCTGACCGAGTCGTCGGACCTTCGACTGCAGGCAGCGATAATGCGTCGTCCAAACCACCTTCGGATTCATCTACGATATGGGCGGCTTCTATATTAGTCCCGCACTATTTCAGGCAGAGGCAACATAGGCGCCCGCAACGAATGAAGCGCCAGGATACCTTCAACACCCACGCCGGCTGGTGCAGCAGGTCATTTGGCAGTCGTACGGCCACGCCGCACATCGAAGACTTCGCCTAATGTTCCTGTCGGTAAGGTGGCGTATACAACCCGCTCCCGACAGGCACGTGATCCGGCCGGGGAGAAGCCGCCGGCGGCGTGCTGATGTCCCCCTTGTGCTCTTTCAGCTTCGTATAAGCCTCCACCACATTCGCCGGGAACGACGGCATCTGTTCCTCCAGGCTCGTCATCAGTTCGCTCACAATCTCCGGATGCAGCGGCGCCACGTCGTAGCTCTCCGCCATATCCACCGCCACGTTATACAGCTCCGGAATCCGCAGCCACGCGCTCCCGCGCGCCCCCGTAGAGCGGTCGTTGATGTAGACCTCTCCCAGGATCCCCTGCGCCACGCGCAGCTTCCACTGCTCCTTGCGCACGCAGTGTACGTCGAGCCCACCGTTGCCCATCGCGCAGAAGTAGAGCAGCGGTTTGCGCACGGGTTTGGTCCCGTGCCCGAACCATACGCTCTCCACATTGATCCCATCCAGCGGCTTCTCCGGCAGCGGCAGCCTGCAGATCGCCGCCAGCGTGGGCAGAATATCCAAGCTCGAGCACCACGCATCGCGCACCTTGCCCGCCTCCAGCGTCCCCGGCCACTTCACAAAAAACGGAACACGGAATCCGCCCTCAAACGTTGAAGCCTTGCGCCCGCGCAGCAGTCCCGGACTGCCTTGGTACCACGGCCCGTGGTCGCTGGTGAAGATCACAATCGTGTCCGAGGTCAGCCCCTTGCGCTCCAGCGCGCGCATCACCTCGCCCGCGCTCCAGTCGATCTCCTCAATCGCGTCGCCTTGGTTGCCGAACCCCGACTTCCCGTGAAACCGCGGCGACCCCATCGGCGGATCGTGCGGATAGGAAAACGCCAAATACAGAAAGAACGGCTCGCCGTTGCTCTCTTCGATGTACCGCACCGCGTCCTCCGTGTAGCGCGGCGTCAGCGCGGTGCGGTCGGTGTTCTCCTCCAGCACCGTCTCATCGCGCAGCAGAGGCAGCGGGTTCATGTCGACGCTGTATGGCACGCCGAAAAACGAGTCGAACCCGCGCTGCGTCGGCAGATAGGCGCCGCCGTTGCCTAGGTGCCATTTGCCGACGGCGTGGGTCTTGTAGCCGCCCTGCTTGAACAGGTTTGAAATCAGCGTCTCGTCCAGTGAAGTGCCCGTCTTCGACTGCGGCCCGAAGGCCCCGGTCGTGTCCATGCGCAGCCCGTAGCGCCCCGTCAGCAGCGCCGCGCGCGAGGCCGAGCAGATCGGGTGCGCGGAATTGTAATGCGTGAACCGCTGCCCATGCTCCGCAATGCTGTCCAGGTTCGGCGTCGACAGGTTCGACCCGTAGCAGTGCGGGTCGCCGTACCCCAGATCGTCGCAGATCATCAGCACTACGTTCGGCGTCTTCTGTTTGCGCGGCGCGTGCACCGTCACCGGCGCGTGCTGTTGCTCTCCCTCAGGCAGCGCGTTCGCCATCGCCGGCGTCGCCACCGAAGCCACCAGAGACTTCACGAAATCCCGTCTGTCCAACGTCATGGTCCCGTTACTCCTCTAATCAAAGAATCAAAATCCACCGTTTGCGATCCGCCCTACCGTCATCCACCGCAACGCCGAAGCCCGAAAGAGATTGGAGACGGACGAACGACGCAAACGCAGATGCGAACGCCGGCACCATCCATGACGCGGTAAGTGTCCTGAGCCTGAAATTGATTCAATAAGTGAGATGTCATCCTGAGCGCCGCAAGCCGCGTTTTTTGCGGCTTGCGGAGTCGAAGGATCTGCGGTTGTTCTTCGGTGAACATTGGACTCACCACAAGCTCCGATGTCCCCCGGCGTCAGGGCCTCAAAATATTGCCCGGGCCCCAAGTTGAAGAACCCTGTTCGCCTGCGAGGTTGAAGTTACGACACCAAAAGTCGGGGAGCCCAGGGTATTTCCGGGCTCTGCAAATTGCGGATGATTGAGCGCATTGAAGGCTTCCGCCCGGAATTGCAAGCGCGTTTCCCGCCGGAAGGGCATGGGAAACTCCCGGTGTACGCTCATGTCCAGGTTGTCTACGCGCCCAGTGGTCAGTACGTTACGGCCGGTATCCCCAAATTCATATTGAGGCGGAGTAACAAAGCAGGATGTATTGAACCACTCGCTCACCGACGGGTGTGAAAGTTTGCCGCTGCAAATGCGGTTGGGCCATGATGTATTTCCGGCATTAGCGTTATCGCTGCCGAGAACGGGAGTAAAGGGCAGGCCTGATTCGAACTGGTAGATTGCCGCTAAGGACCATCCACCGGCTACGGCAGATTGCCAGCCCGAGTTCAAGTACGCATCTCCCTTTCCAAACGGCAATGCCCACTCTCCGCCCAGGCTGTAGCGCACGGGTGTATTGTTATCGGACGGCCCCCACTGAGCACGAAGGTTGTATACGTTTTGCGGGGCATCCCCACCTCCGCAGCCAGAACTACCTATACAGAGCTCGCTGGATGGGTCTTGGATATCGAGTTCGCGACCGTATGCGATTGACATTAGGAAGGAGACTCCGGAACTCATCTTCTTTTCCAACTTGGTCGACATGCCACTGTACATGCTGTAGTTTTCCGGCGTCGTCTGATTAATCGATGCCACTGTATAGGTTGCCAGCGGCCGTCTCGTTGTGGGCGATCCCGGTCCGTTGGTGAGGGGTTGATTGCCTTGGAGGTTCATCACCATGTGAACTCCCCTGTTTCCTACATAGGTTGTTTCCCAGGCCATCTTCCAGGGCAGCTGTTTCTCGATCGCAAGGTTCCATTCCTCGACGTAGGGTGTCGTCATATGATTCCACCAGCTTTGCAGGCCGGTAGTGGACGACGGGTTAAGGACAAATTGGCTCGGAGAAATCGGTGGCGGGGTGGTAATCGTTGCTCCCTGAACCACTTCGAATCCAGTTGACGGGTTCTCTTGATCGCTTACGATGCTTAAACCACCGTAGCTGGCAAACGGCGGATTGGATGTCAGGCGCCCGTTCAGACCGAGGCCGTCGTCCTGGGCGTAGAAGATTCCGAATGCACCGCGAACCACCATGTTCTTCACATAGGGCGTTCGGTACGCGAAGCCTACCCGAGGCGCGAAATCCAACGTGCTCGTCGTGACCAGGGAGCGCGGGTAGGCGGGATTGCCCGCAAGAATGAAGCTACCGTTATTCGGGTCGCCCGGAGTTTCAATAAAGTTGGCTTCCTTGTTGCTCGTCTCGATAGACGGCGAAATATACTCGTACCGCACGCCCAGATTGAGAGTAAGCGAACTGCTCAAGGTCCAGTCGTCCTGCAGGTAGCCGCCGACGTACCATTCTCGCTCCTGGGTATTCACAATTGTTCCTGTGGTCGCCGAGTTTGCAGTGCCCAGGAGAAAGTCCGCCACAGCGCTGCCTGTACTGGCACGGTTCTGCGGATTCTCACTAAAGACACCCGTGAATCCGAAGACGCCGCGGCCGTTCGACGTTGACTCTGTGCCCGGCCTGATCAGCAGCAGTTCGCCGCCCGTCTTTAAGGAATGCCTGTGCACCAGCTTTGAGAAGTTGTCCGAGAAATCCCACACGCCGTCGGTCTTGTGAAGTGGGCTGTTCGTGCAGCAGCCCGCTTGAGCGCCGATCTCGGCGTACCCCGAGATCGAAAACTGCGGAATGCTGCTATCGACTCCTGCACTTAGCGAGCCCGGAACGATATCATCCAGCGCTTGGGTCGCATCGGATTTCAGGTCAATCCCCGTCCAGGCGAAGCGGACCTCATTGACAGCCGTCGCGCTCAAGGCCCGGGTGTACCCGTAGCCAATGCCATCTGACTTGATCGTACGCAGGACTGGAGTATTGGTAGGCAGAGGAAGCGCCCCGGCAGCCAGCAGGGACTGCCAATCCACCGAACCTCTCACAAACATTGAATCTTTGCCCGAGAGCTGAAGGTCAGCCCGCACTACGCCATTGTTGACAGTAGAAACTTCGGGTGCGAAGGCTTCATACAATGTCGAAGAGCCCGGCACATTGGGTGCGGGATAGGCGTTGAGCAATTGAGAGGTAATGGTACTGAAGTAGGATGAGGGTATCGAATTGAGAACCCCACCGCTTGAAAACTGAGTGCGCGAATAGACGCCCGCCGCTTCGGTGGTCGGAAATGGGTTGTAGACCGGTGTGGACCCAAATATCCCCTGCCGGTTTGCCAGGGAGGGGACGGCGGATTCGCTTACCGCATCGCTGTGGTTATCGGTCCTTTCATAAGCGCCGAAGATCCACGCCCTGTTCTTCTTGATGGGGCCGCCAGCCGATACCCCATATTGGTTCTGTACCAGAAGAGGCTTCTGGCCGGGCAGTGTGAAATAGTTTGATCCGTTCATGTCGGAGTTCTGCAGGAATTCCCATGCGGAGCCGTGTACTTCGTTTGTGCCACTCTTCGTGATCGCATTGACCACTGCGCCCGCCGAATTGCCGTACTCAGACGAGTAATTGCTCGTATCCACCGAGAACTCTTCGAGCGCATCCAGGGGAGGTCGCACCATATCGCGCTGGAAATTGTCCAGGCCTCGTATGTAGTTCACGTTACGCGCTCCATCCAGTAGGAATGCATTCTGCAGCCCCGAATTACCGTAAGCCGAGAACGACGAATCCTTGCCTCCGACCGTCGGAACTACCCCGGGGGACAGATTGGCGACGGTCAGATAGCTTCTTCCATTGAGGGGTACGGTTAGCATCTGTTGCGCCGGAATCACCTGAGCCACCGTTGAGTCCTTATCCTCAATCAGCGGCGTACCGCCCACTACCGTCACGGTCTGTTGTAAGCTGCCGGTGGCCAGTTGGGTACGCAGGTCGGTCGTCTCTCCCACGTTCACTGAAATCTGCCGCTGAATGCTTTGCTCGAACCCCTTGGCGGTCACCGTCACGTCGTAAGACCCTGGCGGCAAAAGGGGCGCCACTGCCATTCCTTGCCCGCTTGTTTGCAGTTTCCGGACAGCATTGCCTGTATCCGAGCCCTTGATTGTGATGGTTGCGCCCGCTACCAGGGCGCCTGTGGGATCAGAAACAGTGATCGAAATCCCTCCTGTCGATGTCTGGGCGATCATTGCATGAGTGGTGAACAAAAATAGAAGACCGCACCATGCGAATCTTAAGAATGTCTGCAACGGATTGCTTTTTCTGCTCCTTGCGGGGAAAAAGCCGATTGTCTGCTCCTTCATGCACTTCCTCCATAAATTCGTATCCCAACGTGAACCGTTCCGCTCATCCCTGCCGATGAGAGTTGGGTTCTCCCGGACAGGCAGCGAGCATAGCCTACGGCAATCACGGAGAGGACAAGCCCATCCCTTACGGACCGAAGGCGGTATCCTCTCTTCTTTGCGTCGTCCGTCCAGTGAACGGGCCAATTCCATCTCGGCTGGTGACTGATTCGCGGCGCAGAAACATCGTCTGCGAAAACACATCAGGTGTACGGAAGCGAAGTATCGACGCGCAAGGTGAAAAGAGGAGCCACACGGTGCTTGACACGGTGACACGCGACCCGCGACACGCCAAAAATACAATCCCGACGCGCCGACACGGGGCATAGAAGTACCAAAGGCGCTGCAATGGACGAGTGCCACTTGCCAGGTCTCATGCGATGCCGCGCCGCTCGCGAGCATTTCCGTGGCAGGTGTGTGCGCCCTAAAATAGAGCTACAGAGTATGGGGAGCGTTGAAGGTGTCGTGATCTGGCGGCGCGCGCTTCGCGGGAGCGGGATGACGATCAAATTGACCATGGAGAGCGGCGCGACACTGCAGTCCAGTGCCATGCGCGCCGAACTGGAACGGGTGCTCAGCAGCCAGACCTTCGCAAAATCTTCCCGCCTCTGCGCGCTCCTGACGTATATCTGCGAGCACACCCTGGAAGGCCGCCTCGATGAGCTGACCGAGCAGCAAATTGGGATCAATAGTTTCGGACGTCCGCCAGGTTACAACTCGGCTGAGGACACCATCGTGCGCGGCACGGTCAGGAATCTACGCGACCGGCTGGCCCATTACTATCAGGGCGAGGGCAAGGAGAACCCACTTCGGATTATTGTGCCGAAGGGCGGGTACCTGGTTCATTTCGAGCTTGCGCCGCCTGGCCCGCCCGCGGAAGCTGCGCCGGACCACCCCCCCGCGCCCGCTCCTGCGGTGGAAGATAGAAAACCACCGGCGCAATGGCCCCGCTCGGCGAAAGTTGCGGTTACGGCCTGCGCGGTGCTTGCCATCGCTCTTCCGGCTTTAGTATTTTTTCTTGCGCGCCCCAAGGGAGTTGCTCGTGTCGAACCGGTAGGGCCTGAATCCTTATGGAAGGCGATCTTCACCCAGGGACGGAAGACGCTGATTGTTCCGGGCGACGCCAGCCTGGATGCATACACGGCTTGGGAACAGCGCCAAGTCTCGCTTGTCGATTACACGAACCAGAGCTATCAACGCGAAGTGACAGTGAGCGCGCCGCCTTCCCACACCGATGTGCCGCTCAGCGTGCGTTCGGTTACGCCGATGGCCGATCTGCGCCTAGTTGCGGAGTTGGTACACGTTCCGGAGCGCATGGAAATGCCGCAGCTGGAGGAATGGACGGAGATCGACTACGCGCGCGACCTGGAGGTGGCGCAAACCCACGACAACAACCTGATCCTGATCGGCTCTGAGACGTTCAATCCGTGGGTCACCCTGTACCAGCCGCTGCTGGATTTTTATGTTCATTGGGATTATCGGACGGACATCTACACCGTGACCAACCGCGCGCCCAGAGCAGGCGAACAAAGGAAGTATATCTATGACCGAAAGACGCCGGGACTCAGGGCATATACACTGATTGCCTTGGTCGACAATACGCAGGGTCGGGGCCGGGTACTGCTGATTGAGGGAACCTCAATGGGGTCTACTTATGGAGCAGTTAATTTTTTTACGAATGACCAGCTATGGCGGCCGGTGATGCGCGCAGCAGTGGACGCGAGCGGAAGACTACATAACTTTGAGGTGCTGCTGGGCAACGATTTCGTTCGCGGCGGAGTAAGCGATACACAACTGGTTGCCTTGCACGTTCACTGAGAGCGGTGAAGCTGGCTCCATCCGGCGGCGAGTTTGCTGACGGATGCGGCCCTGTACTGTCTGGTAACCTATCGCATATTCAGAGGTTTACCGAGACCCGCAGGATTCTGCTCTTGACAGAGCTGTAACTCATCCGGTTGAATCAACAGCGGTATGGTATCGGTACCTCGCTGGTACCGGTACCGGAATTTTACCTTTCCCATGATTTGAGAGGTCATCATAAAGATGCTGTCTGGAATCCATAATTCGACCCCATGTTTTCGTCCGATAGTCTCCTGCTTCCTCCTGGCGCTGCTCCTCGCTTTTTCGTGCCGATACGCGCAGGCTCAGCTGGATCGCGGGACGATCCAAGTCATCGTGTCTGACCAAAGCGGCGCGGTGATCAGCAAGGCGGTCGTTACCGTGACCGATACGGCCACCGCTCAGAAGTGGCAACACCACGGTTCATCGAATGGCCAATATAATTTTCCCTATCTCCCGGCGGGCCAATATCAGGTTGACGTCAACGCCCCGGGCTACAGTGAGGCGCAGCTGACCAATGTCGTCCTCAATGCCAATGACACCACATCGCAGCATGTGTCTCTCAGCGTTGGCGCCGCCACCCAAAGCGTGACTGTGTCGGGGAGCGAGGTTGGCATGAACCTGGAAACTCCCGAGCTGGGAGCTGTCATTTCGGGGAAACAGGTCAAGCAGCTGCCTCTCAACGGGCGCGACTTTACCGACTTGCTGGCCCTGATCCCGGGTTCGATCAATTCGGCCGGCCAGCAGGGCACCCAAAACAGTATGGACGGCTTCTCCACGGCTACCATCGGCGCCGATGTGCAGGTTGATGGTACCGATGCCACCCGCATCGACTGCAACTGCGTCTTTACCACCTTCGGCAACGGCGATGCACGCATCACCCGCTCCAGCATCGACGATATCCAGGAGGTGCGCGTCCTGTCCTCCGACTACTCGGCGGAGAGCGGACGCTCCATCGGAGACATCATCAACGTGATCTCCAAGTCGGGCACCAACAGCACGCACGGAGAGGTCTACAATTATTTCCGCAATAACGCGCTGGATGCGAAAAACTATTTCGCCACGCCGGGCGTGGGTTTTGCCTTCCGCATGAATCAGTTCGGAGGCAATCTCGGTGGGAAGATTATCAAGGATAAGCTTTTCTATTTTGTGAACTATGAAGGCATCCGGCAGGCGGTCGACAATGCCACCTTTGCTTACGTCCTTAACCAGAAGATGCGCGCCAGCGCTGCTCCCGCTATCCAGCCCCTGGTCGCCCTTATCCCTCTGGGAAATGCGGGACCGGCGCCCACCGTCGGCAACACCAACTTCGGCTACTGGTTTGACCGCTACAACGGTGAAACCACGCAAAACCTGCAGGAAGATACGGGTGCCATCAAGCTCGACTACATTCTCGACCCGAGAAACAGCTTCTCGTTCCGCTTTAACGACAACGAGGCGGACACCGCGGGAGCGTATGGATTAGCGACCGGAGAGGTTGCCGATGCGCCCGAGCACGTGCAGCTCGGCAAATTTACCTGGAATTACTCCACGGAGAATTTCATCAATGCTGCTGGCGTTGCGGTGAACCGAGTGGTTTCCACGCAATCGCGGGGCGAGTCGAATCCGAACCTGGCCTGCAATGGATGCGCCGTGGGCCTGGAGCTGGTGCCCAATCCGCAGTTTGCAGCCAACGTGCCCGACGATTCCATCCAGCTGATCGATACGGCAACCAAAATCATCGGCGGCCACACCCTGAGCTTCGGCCTGAACCTGCAGAAGAACCAGGTCAATCGGGAGCTGGACTCTGAGAGCACGATTACCTTTGCGGGTGGACCGCCCGAAGCCGGGGCGGCCGTTAATCCCACGCTGGGCATTCCTTCCGGCGGCCCTGAAGGATTCCTCGCCAATCAAGGCGTCGGTCTGAGCGTCACCGGTTATCCCATGACCGGCGTGTGGAACTCCTACTACTCATTCTTTGTCAACGACAACTGGCGTGCCAGCCACCGGCTCTCGCTCAACCTGGGCCTTCGTTACGACTACAACACCGTGGTCCATGATCCAACTCATAAGGTGGAGAACTTCGACCTGAGCACGCTCTCCCTGGAGTCGGGTAACACGCCTTTCTACCAACGCAACTGGACCGATTTCGCCCCGCGAGTGGGCTTCAACTGGGATCCGACTGGAAAAGGGGAGACTTCCGTCAAAGGCGGCTATGGTCTGTTCTTCCTGCCCATTGCGCCGGGCGACGTGTTGAATCTCGCCGCCAATACCAATCAAAACATCTCCATCAACATCTATCAGAATCTGACCTGCACGCCCTCGCTTAATATTTCGTATCCGCTGCCGCCCGTCCTTCCGACGTGCACTCCTGCGGCCCCATCGAGTGTGAGCTTTTTGCAGCCGCGCACCCCGGATTCCTATTCCGAGCACTATAGCCTCAGCCTGCAACAGCAGATCGCCCACAATACGGTGTTTACCCTGGCCTATGTCGGTAACCATGGCCTGCACATATCCACGGGGCTGAACCTCAATCCGCAAAGCCCGGTGACCAACCAGAGGGCCATCTCGAATGCCTATGGGGGGCTGAACATGGCCGGCTACCTGGCCGGCTCAAAATACAATGCCATGCAATTTAATCTGCAGCGTTCCTCGAGCCATGGCCTGACCGTGAACACGAGCTACACATGGGCCCACGAGCGGGATGATGAGCTTGGATTGTTCGAGACCTACCAGAACGTGCAGGACCTGCATCAGGAATGGGCCAACGGCGACACGGATGTGCGGAATGCTTTCTCTCTCGGTTTGAGCTACGAGATTCCCACCATCCCCGTAGTGCCGAAAGCCGTGGGCAAGGGATGGCAGGTCACTTCGGTGACGCAAGTGCGATCGGGCCTGCCTTTCTCCGTAACGCTTCCTGGCTATCTGAATGCCAACACCTATCGTCCTGACTGCGTTCTGAGCAACCCCCGGGCGACGAACTACAGCGCACCGAACAATCAGCTGAACGCGGCGGCCTTTTCTGTTCCTGCGGTGGGCGTGTATGGCAACTGCCAACGCAATATCGCGCGCGGCCCGGTGTTCGTGCAGCCGGACGTGGGGTTTGTGAAGCTGAGCCAGATCACGGAGCGTCTCGGTATGGAGTTCCGCGGCGAATTCTTTAACATCATCAACCATCCGAACTTCGCCAATCCCGGAGCTACCCTGGGAGGAGCTGGTTTCGGTCAAAGCACTTCGACTATCGGCAGCAACCTTGGCAACGGGACCGCGCGACAAGCGCAGCTATCTGCAAAGTTCATCTTTTGATCCTGGGGCGGCGCTGGGTGTGCTCATCCTGGCGCCACCCTGCAATTGTCACCGATACACGTTGTCCGCCTCCTATGCCCCGCAAGGTTCCTTTGACCGGAACGGGGTTTCATCCATCCTGGCGCCGCGGGCTGTGGTCAACGATTCCAAAAATGCAGCCTGGAATCGTTACCGCGGTTCGGCGGTCTCGTGCAGCAGTTCGGCAAGGTAGCCCTTTTTTTCATGTTCAATCGCAGAGAATTCATTCGGAATCTGGCCCTTGCGGCCTCGGCCCGTTTCCAGGCAGCCGCGCTGGTTACCAACAGCAACGACCGAGTCCCGACTCTTTACTACATGGATGGCTACCACGGTGGCGTCCAGGGACATATGCCCCCGGGATGCTGGCGCGACATTCTAAGCGCGCTGCGAGAGTTTCCAGAGTGGAAGTTAAGCCTGGATATCGAAGCCTCTTCGTGGGAGGTCCTGCGTCGTGAGGATCCTCAGGCCTATGAGGAACTGGCTCTCTACCTCAAAGACGTTTCGCCGCACGCCAGAGTCGAAATGGTGGCTGCGACTTTCGCCCAGCCCTATGGGTGGGCGATCAGCGGCGAAAGTAACATTCGCCAGTTGCAGCGCGGCCTGCAGGTGATTCACGAACACTTCAGCGAAACCCACGTCGTGACCTACGCCGTGCAGGAACCATGCTGGGCCTCCTGCCTGCCACAGATCCTGCGCTCGCTGCGTTTCGATGGGGTCTCACTCAAGAACGCAAGTACGGCCTGGTGTGGTTATACAGCCGGCTTCGACGCGGAGGTGGTTCGCTGGATCGGTCCGGATGGTACCGAAATCACGGCCGTGCCTCGATATGCGGTGGAGAAGCTGGAGGAGGTCTGGGAGACGGAGTCCGTGGATGCGACCGCGGAGTTCAGCGAGAAGTGCGTTGCTCATGGGATTGAGCACCCGGCGGGCATGTGCTTCCAGGATTTGGGGTGGGCTGCCAAACCCCGGGTGCAGGGATCCTACATTCGCTTTGCGACCTGGCGTGAATACATTCACGCCATCGCCGGTCCTCCAACCAAAAGCTGGCGCTTTGGGATAGAAGACATACTGGTCACGCTCCCCTGGGGCGATCCCACCCTGCGGAAGGTCGCACAGCAGGTGCGTTCCGCAGAAAATCGCCTGATAACCGCAGAGAAGATAGCCGCCATCGCCTTTGTCAAAGAGAAATCCGTTTGGCCCGAGCAGGATCTTCGCGACGCGTGGGATGGCGTGTTGCTGAGTCAGGCGCATGATGCGTGGATCACGGCGACCACGCGTCAGGGCCGTGATGCGTGGTCTTTCCGCGTGGCATCGAATACTTTCAACGCGCAACAGACGGCGGATGAGATCATCGGCGTCGCGGCGTCTGCTCTAAGCGCAGGCGTGGCGAGCAAGCCACAGGTTCCTCTGGAGGAGCAATGGGTTCGGGTTATCAATCCGCTGGGGTATCACCGGGACGATCTGGCTCAACTGGAACTGGCCACGGATCCCGGCACCACGAATATGGAGATCACCGATAGCGCCGGTAATCCCATCGCGAGCCAGCTCGTGATCACCCGAGACTACCTGCCGCTGGACTCGCTTCGCGGCCTAAGCCGCAGCCGCGCAATCTCTCCAGAAGGGAGTGATGCGCCCCCTGCGTCGGCCGGCATCAACAATGCCGTCGTCCTGTTTCGCGCGCATGCGCCTTCCATGGGGTATGCCAGCTATCGACTGACGCCCTCGTATCAGGACAAGAAAGAGGAGTTGCCGGCTAAGGTTTCGGCGATTGCGGAACCCGATGGAACTGTCGTGTTGCAAAGCGACCTGTACCGCATTCAACTGGATCCGAAAAAAGGAGGCGCCATCACGAGCCTGTTTGCCCGGCAACTCGGCAAGGAGCTCTGCGCGGCCAATGCGGAGCGCCTCTTCAACGAATACCGGGGCTATTTTATCGAGCAGCAGGCGTGGCGCAGCAGTACAGACCAACCTGCGCAGATCCGGATTATCGAGAATGGACCGCTGCGCGCAACGGCGGAGATCGAGGGTCAAATCGGAGGCGTATCCTTCAGGACGCAGATCAGTCTGGTGGAAGGTCAACGCAGAATCGATTTTCGCGTGCGCTTTCTGTTTGACGAAGACACGTGGATTGGCGATCCGTGGGACATCAAGCCGGAGGACCGGAGGACCGAGGAGAGACGTTCGCAGAACGACGGCCGCTGGAAGTTACAGGCATTCTTTCCGGTCGCGTTCGAGCAAAACCACCTCTACAAGAACGCGGCTTTTGATGTGTGTCGCAGCAAGAACGTGGATACGTTTTTCCAGCGTTGGGACGAGATCAAGCACAACATCATCGTCAACTGGGTGGACCTTGTCGATGCGGAAGAGAGCCACGGTATCGCACTACTCTCCGATCACACCACCGCCTATACTCACGGACCCACCTATCCTTTGGCGCTTGTCCTGGGCTGGGCATGGCAAGGCGGCTTTTGGTGGGGCAAGCGTCCGCTCAGGGGGGAGCAGGAGATGAGCTATGCGATCGTTCCTCACCAGGGACGCTGGGATCAGGCTTCGATCGCGCAGGAGTGCAGCCGGTTCAATGAACCGTTCGTGTCTCAGTTAGTCGATGGCCATTGCTCGGAAGCCGATGACACCTTCTCTCTTTTGACGCTCGCAGATTCTGGAATCCAGGTGTCGACGCTGTTGATTGAGAAGGGGCACCTGCTGGTTCGATTGTTCAATGCGGAGAGCAGTCAGGCGGAACAGGTGGTCTCTTTCAGCGATCGGCCGCTGCGCGTCGAAGTCGTTGAACTCGATGGAGGTGTTCAGGACATACTTGCCGTTCAATCCATCGCGAACAACAACCACCAGGTCAAGCTGCGCATCCCGAGATTTGGTCTGCGAACGCTGCGGTGTGCCTGGTAGCGGCGCCGGGCCGCACGTGGAGGCAGTCAGAAATGCGGCATCGATCCTGACGTCACTGTTGATATGGCCGATAACAATGCCGCGGCTGCCCCATGCCTCATTGAAGATTTGGCACCAGCTGGCTTGTTGATTATTGATTGAAAACAGAAACATGTAGAAAATCAGCAAGCCCAATAATTCGGTTATTGCTGATTACCTAGACGTGTTAATACTCGCCCAAGGAGGGCAGCGAGGAAGCCGCTAAGTGAGCACATAGATCTTCAATGCTCGCCTGCCGCTGGGCCAGGAACCGCTGCGCAGAGGAACTTCATAATGAAGATTGATAGACGCGAATTTTTCAAACGATCCACGTTAGCCGCTGCCGCAACTCAACTCAGGCTTGCCCGTGCGGACGTCGATATGGCGGATCCGGTGGATGCCATCAATCCGATTATCGGGGCCAGCACGTCGACCGCCCTGGGTGAGGGCAAGACATTCCCCGGTGTGACAGCGCCCTTTGGCTTGGTGCAACTGAGCCCGGACACAATTACCGGTGGGGACAACGCCCCTGGGTACTCGTATGACCACACCACGATCGAAGGTTTTAGTTTTACGCACATGAGCGGCGTGGGATGGTTCGGCGACTTCGGCAACCTGCTGGTGATGCCCACCGTCGGCGAATTGAAGACGGTGTGCGGCCGGCCCAGCCATCCGGGCGAAGGCTGGCGGTCCGGCTTCGAACACGCGCGCGAGGTTGCGCAATGCGGATATTACGCAGTTACGCTTGACAAGTACGGGATCCGCGCCGAACTGACGGCAGCCGAATATGCGGGCATGCTCCGCTTTCGCTTTCCCAAAGCTGAAAATGCCCGCATTCAGATCGACCTGGCACGGCGCATTGGAGGAACCTCGACACGGCAATATGTGCGGGTGATCGATGGGCAGACGATCGAGGGATGGGCGCATTGCCCTGCGAGCGGCGGCGGATGGGGGAACGGCAAGGGACATGTGACCTACAGGATTTTCTTTCGCATGAAGTTCTCCAGACCGTGGAAGGAGTGCGGAGTGTGGCAGGTGGATGTGCCGGCGTCGATGCTTGCATCGGGCGACGATCTGATCGCCGATCGTTTCCAGAGCGACGCCTATTACGAGGCGGCTCGGAATGCGCACGTGACCCGTGGGATTACAGACATCGAGTCTGACCACATGGGGTTCTTTGCCGAATACGCCACTGATACGCAGGAGCAGATCCTGGTGAAGGCCGGGATTTCGTTCGTGGATCTGGAGGGCGCGCGAGCGAATCTGGATCGGGATATTCCGGACTGGAATTTTGAAGCAGTGCGCAACCGTACGCGCGGCCAGTGGAGAGAGGAATTGGAGAGGGTCGAGATCGACGGCGCCACGCCGGCGCAGAAAATGATCTTTGCCACAGCCCTGTATCACGCCTCAATCGATCCTCGCAAAATCTCCGATGCCGATGGCCGCTATCATGCAGCAGACGGGGTCATCCGCAGCGAGGAGGGATACTCGCATCGGACGATCTTCAGTGGCTGGGATGTCTATCGAGCCGAGCTGCCGCTGATGACCATTCTGAAGCCCGATCTGGTGAACGATCAGATTTGTTCGCTGCTCGATCTTGCTCGGCGCAGCGGTAAAGGATACCTGGAGCGCTGGGAGATCATGAACGCCTATAGCGGGTGCATGGACGGCGACCCCGCTGTTGCGGTGATCGCCGACGCGTTCAGCAAAGGGATCAGGGGCTATGACACGGAGCAGGCCTATGCTGCGTGCCGACAATCTGTGGCCGGGGTGGGAACGGCGACCGCAAGGCCCGACAACGAGTTCTACATGGCCCATGGCTTTGTTCCCGAGCAGATTTCGTGGACTCTGGACAATGCCTTTTTTGACTGGTGCACTGGGCGGCTCGCGAGTCAACTCAACAAGGCATCCGACGCAGCCCTGTTCCGCACCCGCGCACTCAACTACAAGAAGATTTACGATCCGAAGGTGCAATCCATGCGCGCTCGTCATCGCAATGGGGAATGGATGGGATGGAAGGGCAGCACCGGGTTCGGGCAGGGGTGCACTGAGAGCAACCCACTGCAGCAGACGTGGTCTGTTCCGCACGACGTTTATGGACTGATGGAGCTGATGGGCAAAGAGAGATTTGGCGCCTCGCTCGAGCAGCTGTTTGAAGAGACCCCGCCGTCCTTCGGCTGGAATCCTTACTACAATCATTCGAATGAGCCGGTGCATCACATCGCCTACCTTTTCGTGTATGCCGGAAAACCATGGCTTACGCAGAAGTGGGTGCGCCGTATTCTTGACCTCGCCTACAAACCCGCGGTGAATGGCATATGCGGGAATGACGATGTGGGGCAGATGTCTGCCTGGTACGTTATCAGCGCGCTCGGTTTTTATCCTGTGTGTCCGGGTTCGAACTACTACATCATCGGTTCGCCGCTATTCGAACGCGCCCGTATCCGTCTTGATCGCAAATGGCACAAGGGCAGCTCGTTTACCGTGATTGCCCGAAACAACTCGGAGAACAGCCCGTACATTCAGTCGGCCACGCTGAATGGGGTTCCGCTGTTGCGCAGCTGGATCACCCATGAGGAGATTGTGAGCGGCGGTACGCTGGAGTTTCAGATGGGACCCGCGGCCAACGAGAGCTGGGGCTCGGGGGCCGCTCACCTGCCGCCCGATCCGATGAGACTGCTGTCGTAAGCCTTGCTGTTGTGGACGAGCCCGGGTGACCACCACGCGGCAACTGCTGTTGTTCTGGACTGGTACCGTTGCCACCATCCTGTCTTCCGTGTAGGGTGAATGTTGTAAAGTTGGTCGTTAGCCGCGGTGTAGATGGCGCGTTGGGTGTTCCTCTATTGGTTACGACCAGCAGTCAATTGCGCTGCGGTGACACCACCGGATGCATTGGTCCATTTGTTTTGCACGACAATGAACTGCCTGATACCGCTGATCGTGCACTGAGACTCTGGTGCGGCCCAGAAACTGAAGGACGTCAAGAAAGAGATGATGATCATTCGGAAGAATCGACCCACTCTCCACGATGTTGCCAACGCGGCCGGAGTCGGGACCACGACCGTGTCCCGCGTGATCAACGGAGGCCACTATGTGGGGCCTGAAATGCTGGCGCGGATTCAGCGCGTCATGGCGGAACTCGGATATCAGCCGAACGTCGCTGCGCGGTCTCTCAAGAGCGAGCGATCGCGTACGATCGGTCTCATCATTCCGTCCATCACGGATCCTTTCTTCGCGCAGTTTGCCGGGGTCGCGGAGGTGCACGTGCGCCGGGAGGATTACGTTCTGATTCTGCTGACGTCCCAGGACAAGGCGCAGCTAGAGTTAGAAGATCTGCAGATTTTCGAGCGCCATCGAGTGGACGGCCTTCTGTTTGTACCGCCCCGCTCCGGTTCGAAGGCGGTGGTCCAGGATCTGCGCCGTCTCTCCGTGCCCATCGTGGCCTTTGACCGGCCCATCTCCAGCCGGGACTTCTCCAGCGTTGTTTCCGATAACTTTGTCGCCGCTAAAAGCGCGGTGCGCCATTTACTCGATCATGGCCGCAAACGAATCCTCTGCCTCGGCGGCGATCCTAATCTTTATACGATCCGTGAACGCGTCAAAGGCGCCACCAGTGCCCTGACGGCGGCGGGACTGGGTGCCGTGGTGGAGATGGGGGCCAGCGACTACCCGTCCGCGGAGGCGGCCATTATGAAGCATGTGTCGGCCAAGGGAAAAATCGATGCGATCTTCGGGCTCTACAATCAATCGACGATTCTGGCTTACGAGGTGATGCAGAACCATAACATTGAGGTTCCCGCGCGCGTGAGCCTGATTGGTTTCGATGATTTCTCGCTGGCGGCTACGCTGCGTCCGTCCATCACGGTGGTCAAGCAGTCGATCGAGGAGCTTGCACGCACTGCGACACAGCTCCTGCTGCAGCATATTGCGGGGGAAACCAGTTCTCCGCAACAAATTGAAATCGCCTCCAGCCTTGTCATTCGCCAGTCATGCGGATGTTCACCGACGCGCGGAGTTCGGTGAGAGAAGGCATCTCACGCCTGGCCGCTCCTCGGTCCAATGCCCGTCCCCGCCGGAGACGGCTTGCTGAGACTCCACCGCACGCCTGCCCATCAGTGAACCTCGGGCGAGTCAACATCTGCCGGCCCCTGCAGGTGGTGGGCCTTGAGAAAAGGCCAGATCCGGGAAAATGCTTCACGGGTCTGATCGTCGGAAAAATTTCCATGTTTTCCGTTTGGTACGGTCACCAATTCATTCGGGACGCCGGCCTTCTGGAGCGCGTCCCGCAGCCGAACTGCCTGGGAATAGGGCACCGTAGGATCGTGATCTCCGTGAATGGTGATGATCGGAGGCAGGCCCGGGCGCACATAGGTCAGCGGAGAGACGTGCCTGGCTAACTCTTCTTTGTCGGGTTGCGCGCCGATCCAGGCCACGGCGTATGTCTTGCGGTCAGGTCCGGCGAGAAGGTCGTTGACATCGGTGATGCCAAACCAGTTGACGATGGCGGCTACTTTTAAGGGCGGCTCGCTGCTGTCGGCGGGGCATTCGCTGTCCAGATCGCTGCCTGCAGGAACCATGCCGGCCATCAGTGCAAGATGTCCGCCGGCCGAGTGCCCGGTCACAACGATGCGAGTGGTATCGAAGTGATATTGGGCGGAGTTTCTGTACATCCAGCGCAAAGCGCAACGGACATCCTCAACTGCAGCGGGAGCCAGAGACGTTCCCGCCATTCTGTATTCCACGTTGACCACGTTCCACCCCCTTTCCACGTAGGGCAGAAACAGATTGACGGCGCCATCCTTATTACCCATGACCCATCCGCCACCGTGCACATACATCAGCGTGGGAACCGGTCCCGTTGCCTTGAGATTTCTCCAGACGTCGAGATGCACCGGAACATTCTGGAAGACGCCGTAGGTGATGTCGGAGGTGATGCCGTAATCGAACGACGCTGTTTCCGTCCAGCGATCTGTCGGGGTCTGTTGTGCCATTGCAAACAAGCTGCAGAGGATGAAAATTCCAGATACCGCAAATTTCCAGGTTTTGGCCGATTTACCAAATAAATTCAATTCTGTTCTCCTGGTGCGGCGCCAGCCTGAGGCACCACCGACAACCGCAAAGTGAGTGTTATAAGGCGAGAGAGGTATCGCATTTGCCGGGATGGGTGTATGCACGCTACCAAAGGCGGCGGATAGGTGTTTGCTCGAGCCAGGCTTGCTGTAGCCCGAGCGCTCAGCGAGGCCTTGGCCAACACGAACAAGGGCCTTCGGAGCCGGCAGATAGGGAAATGGCCGTCCCGTCTCTGGTACCGATTCCATAGATCTGAAAGTTAACATCCGGGAAAGGAGATGTCAATTATCTGGAGGCCGGTAATCTGCAGAACGTCCGTGTCCGTTCTGCGCCGTCAACCAGCAACACCTTCCCGGTCCGCACTTGTTCGGCACCGTCAATTTAGTGCTCACTTGGTTGCGTTCTTCGGCGCGCTTTCGCTGGTGGCGAATGCGTCAACCAGCGAGACTACTTTCAGAGCCGCTGAAATCTGCGTAGCATCGGCAGGGCTATCAATCGTGATGGTGCGCGGTTCGCCAGGTAGAAGGTCGAAATAGTTGTCAGACACTGTGGCGTTCACATCGCCAAAAGTCAGATAGACATCTCTTGCCAAAACCTTCGACGATAGAGTCACGTCTACGTTCTTGCCCTTCTGGGTAATCGCCGTCTCAATCTTCGCCGGCAACAAGTGAACCTGTTTAGTTGGCACCAGGTAAGCAAGATTCTGCGAGACAGTTTCTCCCCCCGTGTTAAAGTCGACGGCGAGCACCAGCTTGCTCAGGTCAGGCTCTTTTGCGGCGATTTGTTCCAGCGGGAACTCAAGATATGAGGCCGCCGACAGGGGCGGAAGTGTAACCAGCTTCGACTGTTCCAACACGACTTTCCCATCCATGGTCATGAAGCGCGCGCGTACCGTGCCAACGACGGCTGCCGTCTTGTCGGACACTACAAATACGCTCGCCTTTGCATCTTCAACATTTGGAGAGACAAGAATCGGACTATAGAAGCGTCGTGCGTAATATTGCAATGCCTTCCAACGCCCATAATAGTCAATGCTCGACCAGGAAGCTACAGGCCAGCAGTCATTGAGCTGCCAGAACAGCGACCCCATAATGCGCGGCCGGTTACGCCGCATGTGCTCGGCCCCAACTTTTACGCCTTCAGCCTGCAGCACCTGGCTGGCATACAGAAAGGACGCAAAGTCCTTCGGCTCAGCATAGTCGCGCAGCATGTAGTTATGAATAATCGAGTTTCCTTCGTTATTCTTCTGGTGCGCGAGCATGGTTGGGGTAAAGATGCTTGTGCGGTCTTCTGGAGCCGTGTACGATTCAACTGTTTTCAGCTCCGGAAACGACTGGAAGCCGTATTCGGAAAAGAAGCGGTAGAAATGCTTGCGATAATTCGCAAATGGTTCGCCGCCATGCCAGATGCTCCAGTCGTGCGCGTCGCCGGCCTGAAAATCATCATTGGTTTTCTCGTAATCCGAGCTGGGCGAACTCGGCCAATAAGGAATCTCCGGATCAATCCGCTCAACCACACGGGGGAGCACTCCGCTGAAAGTCGTCAGGTAGTTCTTCCACACCTCCAATTTTCCATCAGCCGAAAGCCCACCCAGAAACGCGTGCAATACCGATTCAACCTCGTTGTTGCCGGACCACAACGCGATGCTTGGGTGATTGCGAAGACGGCTCACCTGGTAATCGGCTTCCTGCTCTACAGCAGACTTCCATTCCTCCGTGCCCGGATACCAACTGCTCGCAAACATAAAGTCCTGCCAAACCAGCAGGCCCATCTCATCGCACAGGTCGTAGAATGTATCCGACTCGTAGTAGCCTCCGCCCCACACTCGGAGCATATTCATGTTTGCTTCTTTGGCCGAGGCTAGAATCTGCCGGTAGCGTTCTTTTGTGACCCGGTTCGCGAAGCTGTCGAAAGGAATTACCGCGGCACCCTTCATGAAGATCGGAATGCCGTTCACCTCGAACTCAAACATTCGGCCCCACCGATCTGGATCGTGCAGCAACACGATCTTTCGCAAGCCCGTGCGCGCGCTTTTTTCGTCCAGAGTGACGCCATTATTCACCAACGTCGCTTTAAAGGTGTAGAGCGGCTGTGCACCATAGCCGTTCGGGAACCATAATTTGGGTTTAGCAATCTCGACCGGGATGGCAATGTCGTTCGCGCCTTGATGAAGCTCAATCTTCTGCGTCACCGTTTGCCCGCCTCCCGGTCCCTGCCATTCAAGATCAACCTGGGCGTTGGTAGTCGCATCGGCAACGATGTTGATGCCCACGACCAAGTGCGCGGTGTCGGCGTTCACGTCCGGTTGCTCAATGGCCAGGTTCTCGATGCGTGCTTCGTCCCACAGTTCCAGCCGCACCGGCTGCCAGATCCCACAGGTCACAAGCCGCGGTCCCCAGTCCCATCCGTACTCATAGGCGGCTTTGCGCACGTACGATTTCTCTGGAATATGCGTTTCGTCGCGTGTGGTGTCTTGGCTGGCGAGCCTGTCACCGGTCTTCAAGTCGGAGAAAAACTCGACTTGAATTGTGTTCTCACCCACATGCAAGTAGGGCTTTGCGTCCAACCGCCAGGCGCGAAACATATTGTTCGCATTTAGCAATTCATGGCCGTTTAAATAGACCGTGGCTGTTGTGTCCAGTCCTTGAAATACCAGCTCCACGTGTCGAGGCGCCAACATCGCATCGCTCACCGTGAACACCTTGCGATACTCCCAGTTGGCATCCTCTATCCACTGCACTTTTGCTTCATTCTGGCCGTAGAAGGGGTCCGGGATAATTTTGTTCCGAAGCAAATCCAGATGCACATCGCCCGGCACTTGGGCAGGGCGCCAGCCTGAATCTGAGCCGGAGACTCCGGCCTGGCGGAACTCCCAGTTGCCGTCGAGGTCGACGCTCTGCTTTTGAACTGCCAGATTCTGAGCCTCAACAGAAAATGCCGAAAATAAGCAAGCCAAAACAATAGAAATAACCCGCACAGCCTTCACAGAAATCTCCCCCTTTGCATGTTGCAGACGCATATTCCGATCGCAGATCCTTTTTTGCGCCGCCCGCAAGATACCGCGCGCGGACCTCGAGGAGCTTGCGCGGCAACAGCCGTCAAGTCACCTCCCCGGTATTGTTAAAGCACAAAAGTTGCCACAAAGATGGAATCGTTACCAGCTCTACCATTATATTGCCGAAGCCGACAGCGATGGCCTAATGCCCGCGTGGCTATTGCATAACGCGGGTGTTGCGAGAGCCCCAGCTCGACAGCAGTCACTTGTAGGCCGTGCTAAAAACTATGGAACTGTTGCCATATCTCTGTTGAATGGGATAAAGTGGTCCTGCAAGAAATATCCACCTGTCGGTGTAGGGGTTTTCTGCCGGATAGACCAAGTCCGAGGGGAGTTGCCGTTTGACTTATTGCCGTCGGTTTGCCGCGGCGCTATATCCACTTGGGGAGTGCGCGAGGGCTGCGAACTGTTGAGGCTACCTGTTTCTATCCTTAGATTGGCGACGCAGCCTATGTGATGCTCAACCAACGAGCTACAAATGACGACTGGCTTATGCTGTCCACATCCCCAACCGAGGCCGAGATTCATTGCCCCGTGGCGTCGTACAGGCGCTGAAGAATGTGCGGGCCCATCAGTTGTCAATCAACTTTAGTGAACCAACCCTCTGGTGATTTGCGTTCCCATGGAGCGCGATGACGATAGTCCAACTAATCAAGGAGTTAATGATGAAGTTATCGCAGATGTTTGCGCTGTGCGCTGTTCTAGCTTCGACACTTTGCGCAGCTCAACAAACCAAGGGATTCTATTTAAAAGATGGCGACAAGGTTGTGTTCTACGGCGACAGCATCACTGAACAGCGTATGTACTCAGCTATCGTTGAAGCGTTCGTCGCGACGCGTTATCCCAGCCTTGACGTTTCGTTTATCAATTCGGGCTGGGGCGGTGATATGGTCTCTGGGGGCGGAGGTGGACCCATCGACACGCGTCTCAGCAGAGACGTTTTCGCGTTTCACCCCACCGTTGTGACAATCATGCTGGGCATGAACGACGGGAGGTACCAGCCGGCTACGGATTCCAACGATGAAAAATTCTATGCCGGCTACCGGCATATTGTTGAGAGCCTGCGCAGCAACCTAACCGGGGTTCGCATCACAGCCATCAAACCCTCGCCGTACGACAACGTCACCTGGCAGCATTCGTCCAACGGATTGCCTGACTTCGAGTACAACGATGTCTTGCGCGGCTTTGGAATGTGGATCGGGAATTACGCGCAGCAGGAGAACCTCGACGTTGCAGACATGAATACGAATCTGGTAGATACACTACGCAAGGCATACGATCTCGATCCCGAGACCGCAAAAGGGATCATCCCCGGACGTGTTCATCCATCCTTTGCCGGCCACATGGTGATGGCTGAAGCGTTATTGAAGGCTTGGAACGCCCGCCCGGTGGTAAGCGCCGTCACGATTGACGCCTCGAAGCCGGCGGCGAGGGTCGAAGCGGCGGCCCACGCCAAAATTACCGAGCTTGCCAGCAGCAACTCTATCAGTTGGACTGAGCTGGATGACGCACTGCCTCTCCCTTTTAGGGCATGGGGAAACAGGTGGGGCGATGGCGCGGCGGTTAAGCTGGTCATCAAGAGTTCTGATATCACCGATGCGCTCAACCAGCAGATTCTAACGGTGAAGGGCCTTCACCCCGGAACCTACGCGGTGAAGATTGACGGCGATTCTGTCGGTGCGTTCGACAGCGATGAGTTGGCCGCTGGCGTTAATCTGGCCCTGCTCAAGACTCCCGCTACGGACCAGGCACTGAAGGTCTACCAACTCGTCGATTCGCAGGAAGAAATTCACTTCGACTGGTGGCGCCATATCGAGGTGCCATTTGCCGACGACGGCTTACCTCAATCAGCCAACGCCATTGAATCGCTCCAGTCGCTCGAAGCTGCGATCGAGCAGAAGGTGCATGAAACGGCCCAGCCCGTTCCGCACCATTTTGAAATTGATCCTGTCCAGTAATCGAGAGAGGAGACTAGCGGGCGCTCAAAGTGTTTGCGTGCGAGCGCCCCGGATTTCCGATTTCAAAATAGCTGCATCTCCTGGAGAAGTGGATGACCCCGCTACGTCCCACCTCGCGGCGCAAATTTCTGCAGATTAGCTCCGCGGCCACGGCCATTGCTTCCCTGCAAAGCGCGGGTTTGAGTTCATCGCAGGAGCGCCCAGCTATCGGCGACCATCCACTACAGCCGGCTCCAGCCGCCCGCACTAAGATGCTGCTGAATTTAGTGAATTCGCTGCAGGGGACAGACTCCACGTTCGAGTTTTCGCGCGGAAGCACCTTGCCCATAGTCGCCCTTCCTTTCGGAATGGCGCATTGGACGCTGCAATCGAGCGAAAGGCCGGGCTGGTTCTTCGATCCCGGCACTTGTCGCCTGCAGGGCATTCGCCTCACCCACCAGTTGAGCCCTTGGCTTGGCGACTATGGGTACGCCACATTTCTCCCCTTCAACGGAGATCCCTCGCCCAACGCCGAAGGCCGCAGCTCCTCGTATCGTCCGCACGAACTTGAGATCAGCCCTGCGTACATGAAGTTGCGCATGATGCGTTACCGCTGCACGTTCGAGTTAACGCCCACGGAACGTTGCTGCTTCATGCGTTTCACCTTTGAGGAATCGGGCAAATCGGGCCTGATCATCGATCTCCCAGGGGAAGACGCCGAAGCCTCATGCGACCAGAAGGCCGGCGTCGTAACGGCTCTGACGCACGAGAATCGAGGTGGCGTCCACTCGAACTTTGCGACCTATTTGGTCGTTAAATTCGATGCCTCAATCGAGAGTTTCGAAGTAAAGCAGATCAAGGGCCGGAGAATCGCGTTGGTCGGCTTTAATGCCATCGCATGCAAGCCGCTGGGCGTGCAAGTCGCCTCGTCCTTTATCTCCTGGGAACAGGCCCGTGCAAATCTCGAGAGCGAAATCAGTCCGAAATCCTTTGACGCCACGATGGAATCTGCACAGGTTACGTGGGAGCAGGCGCTAGGGCGCGTGCGCATCGAAGGAAAAACTGAACGCCATCATCGCACCTTTTACTCCTGTCTATATCGCACCCTGCTGTTTCCTCGAACATGGCACGAACTCGATGCCAACGGCAACCCCATTCACATGAGTCCCTACACGGGACGCGTTGAGCAAGGTGTTCTGTACGCCGATCACGGGTTCTGGGACGATTATCACGCCTGGTACCCGATGATGCTTCTGCTCTATCCCGAGCGATTGAGCCAGATTTTGCAGGGTTGGGTTAACGCCTACAAGGAGGGCGGCTGGATTCCGCAATTTCCATGTCCCGGTTATCGCGGCGCAATGACCGGAAGCCCGAGCGATATCATTTTCGGCGACGCGGCGGCAAAGGGGCTGACAGGCTTCGATCTTGCGACCGCCTTCGAAGGCCTGAAAAAACAGGCCACTCAGGTGGTTAACGGATACGGCTTCGGCCGCACCGATCTCGGCTCCTATCTGAAGCTGGGCTATGTTCCAAGTGATAACGGTCGCTCCGGCGTTGCCCAGACTCTTGACTACACTTACGGCGATTTCTGTATCTCGCAGGTGGCACGCGCTCTTGGGAAACACGAAGAGGCAGCACAGTTCCTCGAACGTTCCTCTAATTGGAAGAAAAGCTTTGACCCTGCCACCAAGTTCTTCCGTGGCAGGCTGACGAGCGGCGCGTGGATTGAGCCATTCGACCCATTGGCTTGGGGTGGGGATTATGTTGAAGGTGGCCCCTGGCAATATCGCTTCAACGTTCCTCATGATCCAGAGGGCCTGATAAAACTGTTTGGCGGACGAGCCGCTTTCGTAGCGCAACTCGAAGAGATGTTTACGCAGTCGCCTCGCTTCCATGTTGGCGGATATGGCGCCGAGATTCATGAGATGTCGGAGATGGCCGCCGTCAATTTCGGCCAATACGCACAATGTAACCAGCCTGTGCACAATGTACTCTACCTGTTTACGTTGGCAGGTCGCAGAGACCTCACGCAACACTATGCCTACAGGGTCCTTGAAGAACTCTATAGCCCCGACGCGTTTCCCGGCGATGAGGATACTGGTTCAATGAGCGCGTGGTACATCCTCAGCGCACTCGGTATCTTTGCCGCGTGTCCCGGTGATTCCAAGTGGACTCTTGGCGCGCCTTTCTTCGATTCAGCCATGGTCCGATTCGCTAACGGCAGCACCTTGCGCATCGACGCACATGACACCTCGGGCGAGAGATTCCTAAACCGGGCCGAACTCAACGGAAAGCCGACGGATGGAATGACGGTCGAGCACACTGAACTGACCAATGCTCATCTCGTCTTCGAGGCCGTGTAATCCAGAGGCTTGAGTCGCAGCTTAATTGAATAGCCTCTCCGTCCCCGGTTACCTATGAGCGAAGCCGCGATGGGAGCCGGTATGCGCACACCGCCGGCGTCAGGAGCTTTTGCGAAAGCGCTTGGCAACGATGTGAGCTGATCCGGGGACGGAGTCAAAGCCTCGTACTTCCAGCACCAGTTCAAGCGGTAGGTGAGTCGAGAGGTCTTGCAAATGTAGTTGGCTCTTAAGCAGGCTCAGCGATTGGTCGGAGAGCAGAAACTGACCGCCGGCTTCGAGTGCCTCCGTGCTGGTAGCGCCAACTAGAAAGACGTAGCCGGTGTTGCTGTAGTTGGGGAGAATCGCGATCCGAACATAGTTGACGCTCTGAATGCCGTCACGGTGCGGGACGAAGTCGGTAGCCTCGCCGGGCTGCGGATTGGTGTTGTGAATCTCCGACAAGGAGGGCACGGTGGGAAGCGGAAGCAGACGGAAGTTGAGCCGGCCTTCAAAGAGCTGTCCCCAGGGATCGCTCCACGGACCACCTAGTAGCACTACACTTCCTTCGCTCTGAAAGTCGCGGATGCTCACCGAGTGCGGATGCTTCACTTCGAGGTTGAAGTGCGGCAGTTCGCGACGAACGGCAACTGCCAAGATCGTGCTGGAAATATTGGTCTCGTTGGAGTCGGTTGCCATGCCGATGACAGTGGCCATGCGGGGATCGTTGGTGGCGAGCGGCTCATTCCCGTACTGGTGCTTGATGTAGTCCTGCAGCAGAACCTGCTTGCCGAAGACGGACCGGTAGATCTGTAGGTTGGTATCGACAACAACGACCAGAAGACGGTTCGCTTTGTTGCAAAGGCTGCCGAGGATCCCGGCCTTCCCTGTCCCGGTGGGCACGACTCCGGGACGAGTGGCGTAACCTGCCCAGAAGGCGAGCGCCGCCAGAAGAACCGCTGCACTGCTCCATAGCCATCGGCGTGCGGGGAACGGCTGGGATAGCCTGTTTCGGATTACGCTGCCCGGCGGACGCGCGATAGGTTCCTCGAAAGCAGCTTCCGTCGCAGAGGCAATGGGTGGCACAGTCTCGGGCTCTGGAATTGGTGCTTCGGGCGTCTCTCTTGGGTGAAAAACTGGAATGTATTTTCCTTTAGGAATATCGAGAAGCAACGGTTCGTTCTGTCCCTCAGACTGGTAATACTTCTCCAGTCGGGTGCGCAAGTGTCTTAGAGTGACGCGAACAATGTTGTCTTCTGCCGCGTTATATCCTTCCGTCCGGCCAAAGACCGTCTGCCCGATGCTTTGCTCGGTGATCGCCTCACTGGTGCCAGCCTCCAGACTTCGCAACAGATACTGCAACACGGCCCGCAGGCGGGGCGACGAGGCAAAGGTCTTGCTCGAAAGCAAGTGCTCCATTGTCTCGCGTTGCGCTGGCGCGATTTTCTCTGGGAAAACTGGGAAAAATGGCCTGTCCGACATTACCGCTAATCTCTTTAAAGCTTGGTTGAATGCGCTTTTCCCATGGGAAGAATGGAATTTATCGGTATTTTCCCATTCCAAAAAACAGGAGGTGCAGGGAATGATTGTACCACTTTGCTGGATGGCGAAATCTGGTAGCCGTAACCATCGGCTGGTGACGCAGATGCTTGGGCAACACATTGGCGGAGCGCGTGAGCGGCACTTATACGGGGTTAGCTCACGCCTGCTCAGCTTGGGGAGCGAATGAACAACAATCGAAGAATGTTCTTGAAGAGCATGGCAGCGGCAGTTGCATCCACCGGGGTTGCGCGCACGCACGCCAGCGAAGCAGACGGTGTACTGGCAGAGAGCCGTGCCGCGGCTGAGAAGAAGGCTGTCCGTCCCAATGTGCTGCTGATGATCTGCGACGATCTGGGCTACGGCGATTTGGGTTGTTACGGCTCGGATTTGCCCACTCCGCACCTTGATCGTCTGGCGGCCGACGGCACGCGCTGCATGCACTACAACTCGGCGCATCCTCTTTGCTCGGCCTCGCGTGCAGCGCTGATGACCGGCCGCTATGCGCCCCGCAGCCACACGCCGGGCGCGCTGTTTCCAAGTTCCAAATTGGGCATGGCGCTTGATGAGCAGACGCTCGCCAATCTCTTCCATGATGCGGGCTATCGGACCCACGCAGTCGGCAAATGGCATCTTGGCGACGCGGCTGGGTATCGTCCCACAGAACGCGGCTTTGACAGCTTCTTCGGGGTACCCTGGAGCGATGACATGCGGCCCCTGCCGCTGATGCGTGGTACCGCAGTGCTGGAATCCGACACGGATCGTGACGAGCTGACGCCACGCTACACCCAGGAAGCGCTCAAACTCATTGAGCAGAAGTCCGACACGCCATTCTTTCTCTATTTGGCATACTCCTACCCTCATGACCCTGCGCGCGGATCGAAGGCCTTTCGCGGCCGCTCTGAGTTTGGCGACTACGGCGATGCTGTGGAAGAGATCGATTGGAGCGCCGGCCAGCTAGTGGCCGCGCTCGAGCGTACCGGGCAGGCCGAAAACACCATCGTCATCTTCACCAGCGATCATGGCCCTTGGTTTCAGGGCTCGCCTGGTGCCACGCGCGGCCGCAAAGGCTCCACCTTCGAGGGCGGCGTGCGTGTGCCATTTCTGTTGCGCTGGCCAGGGCGCGTTCCCTCCGCCACGGTGTGCAACGAGTGGCTGACGCACCTCAACCTGCTGCCAACTTTATCGAAGTGGTGCGGCCTTGCACCTCCCAAGTTGCAACTCGATGGTTTCGATGCGAGCGCAACCCTCCTCAATGGTGATCCTGCTCCTGCAAAGCCCGTGCTCTATTTCGCAGTGAACGCCGGTGGAAACGACGTAACCTGCGTGCGCGCCGGCGCCTGGAAGCTGCGTCTAGCGCAAAGCAAAGGACAGATCTACATCAACGACCAAGGCGTGGGCGCGGTGAATTATCTGCTGCCGCGGCCCGAACTCTACAATCTGCAACGCGATCCATGCGAAAGCTACGATGTGGCTAAGAAACATCCTGACATCGTGGAGCAACTGAGAGAAGCCGTCAAATTTGCCATCCCCACATTTCCGGACCAGGTGCAGTCGGCTTACGCCAGCATTCAAAAGCGCCTGGCCAGCGTGATAACCCCGCCGGGCGCCGCGGCCAGAATCTTACACGGCCCACTGCCTGCCTGGGCCTGGGAGCCGGAAGATCGCCGATAACAACCCCGCCGGCGTAGTTGACCGCAGACCTTACGCCGACGCGGGAAAGTAATGATGGGGTGGGAAACGAAAGAAGTGTTGCGGAGTGGCGCAAATTGCGCACGACAACGTCGCAGGGAATCCTGTCAAGCTGTACCCGGAGAAGCCGTCTTAGAACTGGTCTGAGCAAGCCGTATGCGGAACGCCCGTACAGAATGCAAACATGCTGGATGTTCCAAGAATTTCACCGGATCTAACCGGCGCTGCTATAGCCTTCGCAGGTGCCGGCGCACAAATGTTTTCAGCCCGCGCGCACTCAATAGGTGCTGGCCAATTCCACTTGATTGGAGGATCGTAATGTACGCTCGAAAGCCCGCAGCCATGATCTTCATTTGGTTGCTTGTCCTTGCATTTGCTCATACTCTCGCCGCACAAAGCGGGGCCGGGTCCATCCAGGGCACGGTGACCGATACGACGGGAGCCGTAATCCCCGGTGCCGCAGTCCAAGTTGTCAACCAAACCTCCGGTGTAGCTACCACTACAAAATCGAACAGAGTCGGCTTTTATCAGGTGCCCGACCTGTTTACAGGTGCGTATACCATCACCGTATCCGCACCCAATCTGAAGACCTATAAGACCTCGATCGAGCTTCTGGTGGCGCAGGATGCTGTCATCAACCCGGTGCTAACCGCGGGAACAGTGACGCAGCAGGTCGTCGTCAACGGAGGCTCCGTCCAGCTCGTCACGCCCGACAATGGCACAATCTCCTCGGCGCTTGAAAACGGCCGCATCAACCAGCTCCCGGAGAACGGACGCGTATTGACCGACCTCACCGCAATGAGCACGCCTGGTCTCGAATCTGCGGCAGCTGCCGGGCAGAGGGCCAACGGCATGATGGCGGAGGGATTGCAATATGTGGCCGACGGAGTGACCACCACCAATCTCCACTATGGGGGGGAGAACTACAGCCAAAACCAGATCCAGGATCCAGACTCGGTACAGGAAGTGCAAATCGAATTGTCTGACTCCGGCGCCCAGTACGCCACGCCCGCCACGGCCGTCATCACGACCAAGTCGGGCACCAACAGCCTGCATGGCACGTTCTTTGAGACGGCGCGCAACAACGCCATTGGCGTGGCAAAAGACCGGTCGGATCTTCCCAACTTTGCTGCGCCCCCGCTCGTCCGCAATGAATTTGGCATCAGCGCCGGCGGGCCGGTTATTTTGCCGCATTTGTACCACGGAAAAGACAAATCCTTCTGGTTTTTCTCCTACGAGCGATTCTCTTTAGCCCAGGCGAGCGATTCGGGGTTCACGGTACCAAGCATGGCCATGCGCCAAGGCGATTTCAGCCAAGCATACAACGGTGCCGGCGTCCTTCAGACGATCTACGATCCGTCTACAACCACGAACTCGCCCAACTGCGCGTCGACCGGAGGGGCTAATCCCTACTGCCGTACGGCCTTTCTGGGCAATAAGATCACCACCGCCGAATCGCCGGCCGCGAAGGTTTTTTATGCCATGATTCCTCAGCCGACTTCGCAAGCCAATCCCTTGGTAGCGAACAATCTCACTGCATCCGTCGGCAGCTATGAAGTGATCCCCCAGGTGACCTTCCGTCTCGATCATGTATTCAACGAGAACGATCGAGCCTATCTGCGCTTTAGCGACGTTGACTCCGCCGTGAACACAAGCGGTTGGCAAAGCTTGGCCGCCGATGGCATTCCAGCCGGAGCAGCGCTTGGCTATCAGAATGCGCCTAGCTTTTCATTCTTTACAGCCGTCGGCTACACACACATCTTCTCTCCCACATTCTTCGCCGAAACCATCGCCGGCCAGCAGTGGTTCAATCACAAGCAGCTGATCGGGACTGGCTCCAATACGGACTTAGAAGCCATGCTGGGCTTGCCCAACAACTTTGGTGAGCCGGGCTTTCCGAGCACAAGTGGCCTGATCCGAAACTTCACCAGCAGTCAAACCGACACCTGGACGTCGCAGATCATCTCGAATCTCGATGAGAACTTCACGAAGATTGTTGGGCGGCATCAATGGCATTTTGGTGGCCGCTTCCAGCACGAACGCATGGCGGATTTGCCTCAGGAACTGGGAGACAGTATAGGGTTCACGGGAGTCCCCACTGCCGTCTACGACCCAACTTCAGCCGGGAATTACACCTCGATACCGAATACGGGCATCACCGACGCCAGCCTCTACCTGGGTTCTGCAAATAGTTATACCGTGAATCTGGAACCACCTCACGACCACTATCACGCCAACGAGGTGGACGCTTACATTCAGGACAACTATCACGTGAGCCGAAACCTGACCGTTAATCTCGGCTTGCGCTACGAGGCCCATCCCGCCGTTTGGAATAAATACGGGCTCATGAACAGCTTCGACCTCAAGAACGATGCCATGGTGCTGGCAGTGCCCCCTTCCCAACTGATTGCTGAGGGCTACACTACCCAGGCCATCATCACCAACGATGAGAACATTGGTGTCAAGTTTGAGACTCCGCAGGAAGCCGGAATGCCCTCCGCACTTCTGGACAACTACAACCTCAATTTCCTTCCGCGCGCAGGCATTGCCTACCAACTCAGCGGAAAATTCGGAACAGTGATCCGCGGGGGATACGGGCGATATCTCTATACCCAGGCCGTTGAAAATTTCTTAAATCACCCGCAAAAAAACAACCCGCTGACCGCTACCTACTCGCAGAACTATTCCACCGCTGCACAAGCCATCGACGGATTGCCCAACGAACTGCTGCGGTATAACGATCCCGCCGTATTTGGCGTGATGGGGGTCGACACCGCCAATGCGGTGAATACTTCAGTGACCAACTCCATCCTTCCGGGCATTTCGTTGTGGTCTGACGCGCCCAACTGGGCGCCCGAGTCTGTCACCTCGACAAACTTAACCATCGAGCAGCCGCTTAAAGGCAATTCGGCGCTGCGGGTGAGTTGGCTGTGGAACCACACTAGCAACCTGGATATTGCCGACTTGTATAACAACCATCCCAGCCCATATCAATGGGAAATGGCTCACGGCGCCCCCCCGCCGACGGGAGGAGCTTCGGTGATCGGTACCCCATCACAAAATACCTATGCCGACACCGCGACCGGACCCTACGACCAGACGACATGGGGCGGCAGCACCGCCATGTACACGGAGGCCGGTTGGTCGAATAGTAACTCGCTGCAGGTGAACTACCAGAGGTTCTTCCATCGCGGGGTTGGCTTTCAGGCCTTCTATGTATTCAGCAAGGTTTTACGGGCGGGCGGCGACACCCAGGAACTTCCTCCTACATCCAACGCGGTGTATCCCTACGCCAATTATCCTGGTGGCATGGGCGCCGCAGTGGCTACCATGAAGCCGCTCTATGGAACCATCGGCCCTGTCAAGACAGTCCCACGACCGCCCGCCAACCTGCCGAACTGGGCCCTGTACCACGATATGATCAGGGATCAGATTTACTACGTAGACCCCTCCATCCCGTTCCACCACATCAAATTCAACGGCATCGTCGATCTGCCCTTTGGGCGCGGCAAACGGTACTTCGGGAACGTCAATCGTTTTGTGGACGAATTGATCGGTGGCTTCCAGATTGCCGGCGACGGCAGTATCGTGTCTCAGGCCTTTTCAGCCCCTACCGGAAACTGGGGGCCTGTAACCCCAATCAAAGTCTATAAACACAAGTACCCGATCGACGATTGCCTTAGCGGCGTCTGCTACAAGGCGTACATGTGGTACAACGGTTATCTGGGCCCCAAGGTCACCACCGGCGTGGCCGGCTCGGTCTGCACGAAAAACTGCGTCTCAGGTCTTCCCGCCAGCTATCAGCCGGCCCAAACCCCGATCGACAATGACCCAACTTCCACCTACTACGGGGATGACGAAGTGCAAATTAGCGCGCCGACCTTGAACAGTCAGAACAAAGGGAATCCCGTTAATATTGGTTTCGATGCCGGACCACAGAACGCAGCATACTACGGCCATGAATTCATTAATGGTCCCTTCAACTGGAATGCAGATGCTTCCATCTTCAAAGTCTTTCCGATCACGGAAAGGGTAAACCTGCGCATCAATATGGACGCTTTCAATGCGTTCAACGTGCAAGGGTATAACAGCCCATCTGCTAACGGGATCGAAATCGTCCAGCCGGGAGTCGGCCAAACCAGTTCCTATAACACTCCCCGGCAAATCCAGCTCACGGCGAGGCTAACCTTCTGATCTCGTCGCGTATTCTTCTGGTGTGCATGGCCCGCGATCGGCACGTTCCTGCAACGATAGCCTTCGCGGGGCAGCGCACCAGTTTCTCTACTCTTCAAAGGAGGCGCACCCCAGTGACGCGCATTTCTAATCTCAGTCTCAGTCTCATGTTCTGCGCCGCTGCATCACTTGGTTGTCCTGCATGGAGCCAGTCCTGGACCGTGGGGCCTTTCCATCGTCCGGTGACGACGCCGATCATTGCACCCGACCCTAGCGCCTCTTTTCTCGACCCAGTAACACAACAAACCGTTCACTGGGAAGCGCAGCACACCTTCAATCCGGCCGCAGTTGTCGATGGCAACAAGATCGTGGTACTCTACCGTGCCGAAGATGACAGTGGACGTAACGCAATCGGCGGCCATACCTCCCGTTTGGGCCTCGCTGAGAGCAGCGACGGTGTGCATTTCACCAAACTACCGGAGCCCGTCTTTTTTCCTGCGCACGATGCGCAGCAGAGCCGCGAATGGCCGGGCGGCGTGGAAGATCCTCGATTGGTGCAGTCCGAAGACGGCACATACGTTTTGACTTATACGCAGTGGAATCGAAAAACCTATGCGGTCGGGATTGCGACATCAAAAGACCTGCGGCACTGGACTAAGTACGGCCCCGCGTTCGCAGACGCCGCTGGCGGGAAATATAAGGACTTTGCGTATAAGTCGGCTGGCATCTTGACCAAGATACAAAACGGACGGCTTATCGCGGCTCGCCTTCACGGAAAATACTGGATGTACTGGGGCGAGGTCGAAGTTCGTCTGGCCACATCCCCCGACCTGATTCACTGGAGTCCCGTCGAGGATTCGGCCGGGAAGCCGAAGGTACTGCTCAAGGCGCGGCCCGGCTTGTTTGACAGCGCCTTCCCAGAAGTCGGAGCGCCGCCGTTGCTGCTGCCCAAGGGGATCGTGGTTTTTTACAACGGCAAGAACGCAGCGACAGGTGGAGATCCGTCCATTGGCCCAGGTGCCTACTCCGCAGGCCAGGCGCTCTTTTCGAGCAACGATCCTTCCCACCTGATTGCCCGCACAGAGCACCCGTATCTTAAGCCGGAGTTGCCCTTCGAGAAGTCAGGTCAGTATGCAGCCGGCACCGTTTTTACCGAGGGCCTGGTGCTCTTTCAGCAACGTTGGTGGCTGTATTACGGCACCGCAGATTCCTTGGTCGGCGTTGCAAGTGCGCCTGCCCCGAATCAATGATATGCCGGTGAGGCGCGGCCATCGACCACCCACGAAAGGCCGCCTCGCCGCAAAAAAGAAATACCTGAACCGCAGCTATGGTCCTCCTGGAAGGAAATCTCTGATGTGTCTTCGAAGGCTCTACTGGGTAGTGTGCTTCTGTGTTCCATTCCATCTCCTCTTTGGTTCACTCGCCTATGCGCAGACTGCTCCGTTCGATCAGGTAGATGCCTTTATCGGCACGCAGACCAGTTCCCTGAAAGATAACGGCAACACACTGCCCGGGGCGGCGCGGCCCTTCGGGATGTTGTACTGGAGCCCCGATTCCGCCGACGGGACCTTTTACCGCTATGAGAACCCGGTCACTCGCGGTTTTAGCCTCCTCCACCTCAGCGGTCCCGGGTGCGGCGTCTATGGCGAAGTGCCGGTCTTTCCCATGCTCGGCCTTCCCGCGGAGCCGCCTCCGGTGCTGCCGCTTCCATATCAGGCTGCCTATAAACACTCCGACGAGGTGGCGCAGCCGGGCTTTTATTCTGTGAAGCTCGACTCAGGAATCATGATTGAGATTGCAGCTGACGTCCATTCAGGGATAGCCGAAGTGCATTACCCTGCCGGCACATCGAGTCACACTATTCTTCTCGACCTGAGCCGCAATCTCACCCGCGTTGCCGACGCACAGATTCAGATGGAGGGCGGCCATGTCACCGGCTCGGTTGCCAGTGGCGGTTTTTGCGGCTTTCAGAATCACTACAAGGTTTATTTCTCCTTGCAGACGGAGGAGGTGCCGCAGACTTCGGGCACTTTCACCGAGCTTGGTTACGACAAAGAAAGCCGCGTTGCAAAGGGCCCCCACGCCGGCGGCTATCTCAGCTTTTCTCCCGCGACAGCAATGGTGCGTTTGAAAGTAGGCTTATCTTTTGTCAGTATCGCGAACGCTGAAGAAAACCTCGCCCATGAGATTCCCGGATGGGATTTTGAAAAGGTTCGCGAGGAGGCAAAATCCGCCTGGAAAGACGTTCTCTCGCATGCCGTCGTCTCCGGCGGCAGCGATGCTCAGCGCAAGGTCTTCTATACGGCCATGTATCACTCATTTCTGCAACCGACGGTTTTCAGCGACGTGAACGGCGAGTACATGGGCTTCGACGACAAGGTACACACCGCAAAGGGTCGAATCCAGTACGCCAACTACTCGGGGTGGGATATTTACCGCAGTCAGGTGCAGCTCATCACCATGTTCCTGCCTAAGGTCGGCAGCGACATCGCGGCATCCCTGGTTGCCGACGCGCAGCAAGGAGGCGGGTTGCCGATCTGGCCAGTGGCCAACGACGAGAGCAGCGTCATGGTCGGCGATCCATCCGACCTAATCCTGGCCGACATCTATGCTTTCGGCGGGCGTGATTTCGACGCACAGGCCGCGCTGCATGTGATGCTCCATGGCGCGCAAGATCCAGCGGCGCACGTCGGACTTTACCCGGAGCGGCCGGGCCTGGCACAGTTCTTACGGGATGGATACATCTCCGAATCGTCCGCGATCCACGGATCGGCTGCGGTTACGCTCGAAGATGAAAGCGCGGATTTCGCCATCTCGCGATTCGCCCAGTTGCTAGGCGATGACTCAGTTGCAAAACAATTTCTGGCCCGGTCGGCCCAGTGGCCCAAGCTTTTCGATCCGGAAACGCGCTATATCCGTCCGAGAAACGCAGCCGGCAACTTCCTCCCCAACTTCAAGCTGACCTCCTGGGAGGGCTTTGTCGAAGGGAATGCCGCGCAGTACACATGGATGGTTCCCTATGATTTGAAGGATCTGATCCTGGCAATCGGGGGCGACGCAGCCGTGAACAGCCGCCTGAACAGCTACTTCAGCCAGTACGGCAGTTGGCAGCTGAATCGCGGACCGTACTTCTTTATCGCGAATGAGCCCAGCTTCGGGAACCCATGGATTTATGACTGGTCCGGCGAGCCGTGGCGCACGCAGGAAGTGGTGCGGAAAACCCTCAACGATCTCTTTACGGCAACACCGGACGGAGAGCCCGGCAACGACGACCTGGGGGCGACATCCTCGTGGGTTGTCTTCAGCCAACTCGGAATGTTTCCGGAGATTCCTGCAGTTGCCGGGTTCGCCGTGAATAGCCCTGTGTTCCCAAAGGCTGTTCTGAAGCTCGGCGATCACGAACTCCGGATCGTAGCCGACGGGGCCCCGAATAAGCGCTACGTCCACGAGTTGAATGTCGATGGCAAGCCCATTCGGAACTGGTGGCTTGACTGGGACACCCTGACGCACTCGGACGAGATTCGCTTCACCCTTTCGCCGACGCCCAACAAATCTCCCGGAGAACCACCTCCATCCTTCGCTCCGTAGCGTCTTCCCAATCGCGCATTTCCGGAAGGCACACTGCGGCCCCAGCACGGCGAGGGGCAGAGGTTGTCCCTGCGGCGGCACGAACGTGGAAGAGGCAATCCAAACGGGGTCCAGTTGGCCCACCGTCTGCGCAGCGGAGCGGTGTTCGTGACCAATGACCACAGCGAGGTCGATCCGCGATTTCTCAATCGCCTCCGCGAGGGCAGCATTGCCTTCAATGGAATCTACCTTGGCCGGGTTACAGTGGTTCAAGCGCCCTATGAATATGAGAGCCGTCTGTCGGAAATGTTTCCGGGAGTATTTTGGCATCTCCGTTTGATGGCTCTCGACCCGTACGATCTCGCGCTCACGAAATTGGAACGCAATATTGAACGAGATCGCAGAGACGTTCGGCACCTGGCCCGCACCGTACGGTTCGACCTTGCCCTCCTACGTGAACGTTATCTCACGGAACATCGTCCATACTTTGGCAATCCGAAACGCGGAGACCTGAATTTGGAACTCTGGATCGAAGCGATTGAAGAGGAGCGTCGAACCTAGCCTGGATCTTTCACCGGGTCCCTGCGGCGGCGGCTGCCGCCTTTTCCGGGCGTGAAGACGTGACTGATTGCGTGGTTCCGCCGGCGCGCTCCGCGGTTCTGATCTGACTCGCTCCGACAACTTTGCCACTCTTGCAACTGTGGGGGATTTGTGGGGACCTTAGCGGCGTCGCCGCCACGGCAGCTTTTTCACTGCCCGCCGCTTGGCGTCAAGAATGCGCTGCTGTTCGTTCAGAGTCTGCATATGCATGCGCTCCGCCTCCATGGCTGCTTCGATAGCCATCGGCTGCACTGCGCGCAGCAACTCCTTTGCGATGGCGGCGTCCACACGGGAACCTCCAAACGTCATGCATCGGGCTGCGCCGGTCAGATCCATGCTATTGCAGCGATAAACGGTCTGTCTCGGCGCATGCCCTCTGTAAGCTATCGACAAGCGGCGTCCACAACGAGCGCAAGCGAGAAAACCAGATAGCAATGCCGCCCCACCTCGTCCCGATTTAACATCCCCGACTTTGCTATAAGCGTTGGCAGCGATCTGCTTCTGGTTACGCTCAAACTCTCCCCAGTCTATATAGCCCTTGTGGTGATCTTTGATGAATACTTCCCAGTCGTCGAACGGCTTGCCATGGCCATAGCTCCGGTGCGCTCGCCCATCCTGAATCACAGTCCGCTTTTCGCTCTTGCCGTACACATACACTCCAGCATAGAAGGGATTCTTGAGAACTGAGATCACGTTTCGGTAGCGTATCAGCGTCCAGTCGAACGACACCAGCGTCCGGCCATCGGAGGGCCGCGGGAAGTGGATCTTCGCTGCCCGCAACGCCAGAAATACTTGTCGCGCACTGCCGATTTCACGGAAGCGCGCAAAGATCAGTCGGATCACTTCCTGCAGGCGCTGGTCTGGATCGAAATCCAGACCAAGCTCACGGTGCCAGACATAACCTATCGGCACGCTAATTCGTAACTCTCCACGCCTGGCCTTGGCGCGAGCTGCATCCAGCATCCGAGAACGCAGTACGCTCAGTTCGAATTCGCTGATACTCCCCTTCATGCCCAGTAGCAACCGATCATTGGCGCGACACGGATCGTATACACCGTCCGGATCGATCACCCGCGCCTCAACCAGGCCACAAAGTTCCAGCAAATGATGCCAGTCGCGTCCATTTCTTGCGAGCCGGGACGCGTCCAGACATAGCACGGCGCCAACTTCTCCGGCGCAAAGCCAGGCTACCAGCTTTTCAAAGCCCGGCCGGGCTACCGTTCCACTCGCGGAACGGCCAAGGTCGTCGTCAATCACCTCGATGTCATGAAAGCCGAGACGCCTGGCCTCGCCGACCAGATCGTACTGCCGTCGCTGACTCTCGAGATTCATTTGGACCTGCGCCTGGGTCGACTGCCGGACGTAGACCACGGCCTTGCGTTTGAGCACCACTGCAGGCAAGAGTTCAGCGTTGATCATCGGTTGGCCTCCTGATCTGCGCCGCCGGCGGCTAACTCATCCCGGAAAGCTGAACTGAGGTGAATGCCAGGCTGCTCTGTCGCGGTGTCACGACCAGCACCTGAGGTGGCCGTCGAATGATCTCGCAAGTCGAACTCATCGCACTCCTCCTGAACGAAAGTGGAATCGTTAGAGGAGTCTCTTCGCAAACCGCGCTCAACCAGCCGATGATGTAGTTCTCGCAAAGCGGCCACAAAGACTCGCGGCTCACCGAGCTTCATGCCCACGCAAACTACTGGGTCCAACATCCATGCGGGAACCATCGTGACCATGCCAGAGCCGTCGTCCACGTGGACAACACCCCCTGGGCCGCGTTGTTCGCTATCTCGATAGCGAACCTTTCGCCCGTAAAGCGGATGCCAACGATAGTGAATCTCTAATTCCTGACCGACATGGGCAGAATGTCTGGGGAATCGCCATAGGCAGGCGCAACTGGCTGCATCTGGGAAGCAAGGAAGCTGGGCCCAAAATCGCCGCCATCTTCTCCATTGTTGAAAGCTGCCGCCGGCTCAATATGACCTTGCCCGCGCAAAACGTATGCATTATGAGAGGGGCGCCCGTGCTTCAGAAGAAAGCTTTGGTGGCCGGCGCAGCCTGCGGGGGCTTTGCCCCCGCGCCCCCAGGATTTATCGCTTTGGTGCCTCTCCCGATAGGAAGTTTCTGCGAGCGGATAGCGAACGGGGGATGCGGCAGCATCCCCCCTGGATCGGTCGAGGCCACTGAGTCGGCGCTCGGGTTGCTTCCCAGCATGGCCCTGTCCTCCGCTCAGTCCGAGACCGATTCTACTGCGGCGGGCAGAGAGCTGCATCATTGCGGCGGCTTCTAATAAAAGGATGACACTTAACCTTGGGGGAAAGTGCTCTGGCTGAAGGATCACCTTCCCCCCAAGGAGGTACCCAGCATGCTGAGTAGCGATGTTAAGTATATCGGTCTGGACGTGCACCAGGAAGCGATTACGGTTGCGGTTCGCAATGGCGCCGGCAAGTTGGTGATGGAATCGATCGTCGAAACCAAAGCCAGCACTCTGCTCGATTTCCTGCATGGGTTGCAGGGAGAGCTGCACGTGACGTTAGAGGAACTGGACCGCTCCGCGCTACGGCTTCGCCCCACAGCAACAAGCCTTTGCGGGCTACCGACCCGCCTATCGCGCTGGGAATTATGGAGCGGACGGCCGCGCGCGTTAGCGCCGGCCCCACGTCGGATACGTTTACGGCGGCTATCCTTACCTTTACCCAGATTCCTGGGGACTGCTCCCCCTGGGATCTCGGCTATCCGGATTTGACTGGTTACGGGTGTGATTACGACACTTCGCAGCCGAACATCGCCCAAGTGGAACTCTACGGTGAAGAGCAGCAAGAGCCGCCCGAGAGCGTGGGCTATCCACAACCGGAGTACGTGCCAGCACCCTATCAGCCGCCGGCGAATCAAGCGGCCGCTCCATCGCCGGCCCACATGGAACCTCAGCTAACGCTAATTTTCAAGGACGGTCACACCAGGCGGAGAAAACGGCGCGGCAGGCCGGTCTGGAATTCTCGCCTCTCTCCGTGTAAATATGCGGTGATCTGGGCGTCCCGAGCGAAAGCATCCGAGAATGCGTCATGACAAGGGGAAAGGCGAAACGCTATTCTCGTGCTGGACACTGCGACAGACGCACTTGTGGCCGCGGGCCGGCATGATCGAGAAACGAACGACCGGAATGGTTTCCAGGCTTCCTCTTAAGCGCTTCTATGGCTGAATACGATGGCGAATTGACGCGACTTGTCGAGCAGGTAAATCGCTCGGCCAGGGAATCCAAAGCGGACGAAACGAAACTGCTTGACCAGTTTCTGACCGCGGCAGTCCAGCGCCGGGCGTCCGACCTGCTTTTGGTTGCCAACTCACCGGCAGTCCTGCGGGTGAATGGCGCACTCAGTGGAGGGATGGGACAGAGTTTATCGTCCGCCGACCTGCGCAGCATTCTGCTGCCCCTATTAAGTTCGGATCAGGTGGCGGAGTTGCAAACCCGCAAAGCTCTCGACTTCTGCTTTGTACGAAATGCAATCGGAAGATTCCGCGCCAATTATCACTACCAGCGCGGCACACTTGCAGCCTCGATTCGTCTTCTTCCCGAGCAGGTCCCTTCTCTCGAGTCGCTTCACTTGCCGCCCGGACTTGCTCTTCTGGCGGAACGCCGCCAGGGTCTAGTGCTCGTCACCGGGCCGACCGGCAGTGGAAAAAGCTCGACGCTTGCCGGGCTGATCGACCTGATCAACAACCGCCGGCGCAATCACATCATCACGATTGAGGATCCGATTGAATTTCAGCATGCCAACCGCAGCGCCATCGTGGAGCAAATAGAACTGGGGCATGATACCCCGACCTTCGCTCAAGCGGTACGCTCGGCGCTGCGGCAAGATCCCGATGTCATTCTGATCGGCGAGATGCGTGACAGCGAGACGATGGCGGCCGCGCTGACCGCCGCGGAAACGGGACATCTGGTTCTGAGTTCTCTGCACACCAACGACGCAGCTCAGACAGTTCTGCGAATCCTCGATATTTTCCCATCCACCTATCAGTCGCAAATACGGCAACAACTATCATTGGCTTTGCTGGCGATCATCTCGCAGCAGCTCATGCCGGCATCAACCGGAACTGGCCGCTACCCGGCTGTCGAGATCATGCTCGCGACACACGCGATCCGCAATCTCATTCGCCGCGGAGATGACCATCAGCTTCGCGCTCAGATTGAAACAGCGAGAGCTGAGGGGATGTTGACGATGGAACAGTCCCTGGCGGAGCTGGTCCGTACCGGGCGCGTCTCACGGGAGACAGCCTTCGATCATTCGCACCATCCTGACGACTTGCAGCGCCATCTCTCTTTGTAGTTCAAATACATTTGTCCGAAACCGCCCGAGAAGCGCCGTGAAGCCGCCGAAATAGTCCGCGGCTTTTGATTCCGGTCGGCCGCTCGGCAAGTATTCCCCAACACAATTTGGAACACTGGGTCAGCGTTGCCGGTCACTCGCCCGGAAGCCCGGAATTTGCCCCCCCCAGCTGCTCGATTCGATACTCGGCGATTTTGCTTCAATTGAGATGGCGGCTCAGCCCACCTGAAAACTCAACTGGCGAGAACCTCAGCCCGAGTCGCGTTTCCAGCCCCGACGCTGCCCCGTTTCCTGGGTTCCGGAGACGTGGCCAAACCGGACGGATAGGAATGATCGAACGCGTAAAGATTATTCGTTAAATCGTCGATAGGGTATTTAGTCTGACCAACTCTCTTTCGCGCGAATGTTGCAAGATGCGATCCGGACTGAGAGAACTGCTCTGCAGTTATGAGATGAGAAATCTTTAAGGAAGCGTCATTGGTGGCTCCGTGGAGAATACTGGCATGCAAGATCAGGATGTGATTCGTGAGTTCCTTGTGGAGAGTCATGAGAACCTGTCGCGCTTGGATCAGGAACTTGTAGAACTGGAAAAGCGCCCGCGGGACACCGCATTGCTGGCCAGCATCTTCCGCACCATTCACACCATCAAGGGAACCTGCGGATTCTTCGCGTTCTCGACCCTGGAGCGGATCACGCACGAGGCGGAGAGCCTGCTGAGCCAGTTGCGCGACGGCAAGCGGGAACTGACGCCGTCGCTGATATCGCTCATCCTGGAAACCGTGGACGCCACCCGCAAAATGCTGGCCTCGATCGAGGAGAGCGGCGGAGAAGGGCCGGACCGGTTTGAGGAGATCACGGAACGGCTGCGCGTCGCTGTGCAATCGCCTGCATGCCCGGCGAGCCTACCTTCTCCCGGCCCCTCGGTCCCACCGTTATCGGAACCGGAGGTGGGGAGCGGCGGATGTGAGGCGGCCGACAAAGTAAAGCCCGAAGAGAACGGCGTCAAATCCTCCTCCGTGGCAGACGCCAATATCCGCGTCGCCGTTGGCTTGCTGGGCAAGCTGATGGACCTGGTGGGCGAGCTGGTGTTGACGCGCAATCAGATTCTCCAGTTCAACAGCGAACGGGAGGATGCTGCTTTGAATGCCACTGCGCAGCGCCTGAACCTGATCACCAGCGAGTTGCAGGAGGGCGTAATGAAGACGCGCATGCAACCCATCGGCATGGTCTGGAACACTCTGCCGCGGGTTGTGCGCGACATGGCGGTATCTCTCGGCAAAGAGATTCGCCTGGAGATGGACGGCGCCGATACCGAACTCGACCGCACCATCATCGAGGCGATCAAAGACCCACTCATGCACCTCGTGCGCAACTCATGCGACCACGGCATCGAGCCGCCGGAAGTGCGAGCCCATACCGGCAAACCAACCCAGGGAAGACTCTCGCTGCGCGCCTATCACGAAGGCGGCCAGGTCAACATTGAAATCGGCGATGACGGAGCAGGGATTGATGTTGCGCGGGTCAAACAGATTGCAGTGGAAAAAGGGCTTTTACGATCCGAACAGGTGGAGAAATATAGTGAACGCGAGGCGCTGAACCTGATTTTCCTGCCCGGTTTCTCGACGGCGCGCACGGTAACGAATGTTTCAGGACGCGGCGTTGGTATGGACGTGGTGAAGTCCAACATCGAGAAGATCGGCGGCGTCGTGGATATTTTCAGCCGGAGCGGCGAGGGCTCGACGGTCAAGCTGAAAATCCCACTCACTCTGGCGATCATACCCGGCTTAGTGATTATGAGCGGAGGGGAACGTTTCGTCATTCCCCAGGTCAGTCTGCTGGAGTTGATTCGCCTGGAGGGAGATTCCTCGGATAAGCACATCGAGCAGGTGCACGGAACGCCGGTTTATCGCCGACGCGGCAGCCTGTTGCCCATTGCTTACCTGAATCAGGTGCTGGGTTTGAAAGCGGCCGAGCGGGCCGAGGCGGTCAACATCGTGGTTCTGCAAGCCGAAGACAGGCAGTTTGGACTGGTGGTGGACGGCATCAACGACACGCAGGAGATCGTGGTCAAACCTTTGAGCAAGCAGTTGAAAGGGCTCACGGAATACGCCGGCGCGACCATCATGGGCGACGGCCGTGTAGCCCTCATCCTCGACGTGCTGGGCATCGGCCAGCGCTCCGGAGTGGTGGCCGAATCCCGAGAGCAGGCGCGCGGGGCGGTAGAACAGAAGTCGCAATCGGAGATCCAACAGCAGCGGTTGCTTCTGTTCCGGACCGGTTCCTTCGAGCGGCTGGCCGTTCCGCTCTCTCTCGTCGCCAGGCTTGAAGAGTTTCCCCGAAGCTCCATCGAGTCCGCAGGCGGCAACCAGGTGGTGCAGTACCGGAATCGAATTCTTCCCCTGGTGCCTCTGCGGGCGGTACTCGAACCAGACGCGCCCGATTATGAGCAGGCCCCCGATCCCCTTCAGGTCGTGGTCTTCAACGACGGCGACCGCAGTGTGGGACTGGTGGTCGACCAGATACTGGATGTCGCAGAAGAGGCCGTCGTGGTGCGTCAGAAATCGAGCCGCAAGGGCCTGCTCGGCTCGGCGGTGATCAACAAGCGGGTCACGGATTTCCTGGATCTCAACGAAATCATTCACACAGTCAGCGAGAGCTGGTTCCAGGGTAGCAGGCGGGTCCGGGACCGCAAGACCATCCTCGTCGCCGAAGCTTCGGCGTTCTCGCGCGGTCTGATTCGCAGTTCCCTGGACATAGCCGGTTACCGGGTCGTGGAGGCAGCGGATCTGGATGAGACGATGCGCGAGATGGAGCAACAGCCGGCAGATGTCGTGGTCGCGGCGCTGGACCTTCCACCCAAAGGTGGTGCGTTTCTTTGCGCTGCCATGCGCAGGCGGCCGGAGTGGCAACGAATTCCGGTCCTGGCGCTGACTGATTCGGCCGGACAAATCGAGTCATCCGCCGCCCAGGCTGCGGGTTTCGAGGACTGTCGGGACAAGTTTGACAGGGTGGCCTTGCTGGAGTCGGTGGCACGGCTGGCATCGGCGCATGCTGCCCCTGAGGCTGGGCCAGCTTTCACCGAGAAGGAACTGGCCTGCGTGACAGAGGAGAGTAACCAATGACGAGCGAAATCGCGACCCTCAAATCCGGAATTGCACATACCAGCGGGCAGTTTTCAACGTTTTTCGTGGCTGATCTGTTTTTCGGCGTGGATGTTCTTCGCGTTCAGGAAGTATTGCGTTTCCAGCAGATGACCCACGTGCCGAAAGCTCCGGAGGTCATCGAGGGATTGATCAACCTGCGCGGGCAGATCGTCACCGCCATCGACTTGCGGCGGCGGCTCGGATTGCCGCCTCGCACCGGAGGCCAGGTGCCGACCAACATAGTGATCCGGACCGACGACGGCGCGGTGAGTCTGCTGGTTGACGAGATTGGAGACGTGCTGGACGTGGATGCCGCCACCTACGAGCGGCCGCCGGAGAATCTCGATCCCGCGGCGCGCGAGATTATTCGCGGCGTCTACAAGCTGAAGGACCGGCTGCTGCTCGTTCTCGATACGGAGCGGACGGTGGACATCGCGGTTGCAAGAGTTGCGGAGTGCGACTGAAGAGCTAGCCGGCCGAAGCTGGGGCGCCGGGGGCAAAAGGCCGTACAGACAAATGGAGAGAAATCGTGGCCTTCACGTTCTTTTTTCGTGACCAACAAGTGCTGGAGAAGGCCGTGGAACACTGCCTCCCCACCATTGCGGGCCGCAACCACCCGCGCATCTGGGATGCCGGCGCGGCCCTGGGACAGGAGCCATACACCTTGTCCATCCTGTTTGCCGAGCGCATGGGACACTTCGCCTTCAACAACCTTCGCATCGACGCCACCGACGTGGAAAATACGGGCCACTTCGCCCGGGTCATCGAGGCGGCCATGTACCAGGATGATGAGTTGACGCGGCTTCCCGAGGGCATCCTCGACAGGTATTTCGAAAGAAACGACAAGCCGGGGACCTTTCGCGTCGTCGACAAGGTCCGGCAGCGAGTCGTCTTTCAATGCCACGATCTCCTTTCCTTGAAGGAAATCGGCCGCGATTACTCGCTGGTCGTGTGCAAGAACGTGCTGCTCCACTTTCGCCCGCCGGAAAGAGTCGAAGTGCTGAAGATGTTTCATCGGGCGCTGGCATCGGGCGGCTTCTTCGTTACCGAGCACACGCAGGAGATGCCGCTGGAACTGGCGCCGATGTTTGAGCGGGTGATACCCGACGGACAACTGTTCCGCAAAGCTGGAGGCCGGCGCATGCGGATCGTGACTTTAGAGAATACCGGCCGGATGTATACCTCCCAGGTTTACCTGGTGCTTGGCGACCGGAGCCAACTGGAGGACGTAAACACGCTCGTCGATGTCGGCGCGGATCCGGCCATCTTCGGGAGCATCGAAAAGGCGCCGACCGGCATCGGCAAGTGGGCCGTGGAACAGGTAGTCGTGACCCATAGCCATTCCGATCACTGTGCCCTCTTGCCCGAAGTTCGCGCGGCATTCCACCCCAGGGTCCTGGCTTTTTCGCCGAGCCTCGCCGGCGTCGATCGGCTGCTCGGCGATGGGGACACCGTTCGGATGGGCGATCGAGTGTTCGAGGTGATCCACGCCCCCGGCCATAGCAGCGACTCGATCTGCCTCTACAACGAGGCCGAAGGCGTGCTGTTCGCCGGCGACTCACCGCTGCTGATCACGTCGTCCGAGGGAAGTTACGAGGCCGGGTTTCAAGCGGACATTGGAGAAGTTGTGTGCCCGCGATGTGCGGCGGATCTACTTTGGGCACGGCCCTCCGCTCACCGAGCGCTGCAATGAGAGGCTGCGCGAGTCGCAACAACTCGCCGCCTCATGCGCGCCGGCCAGCGGAAGGCCGGAGCCGATTACGAGTCAACTGCCGGTGGCGGCGAAATAACCAACCAGGAACAGGAGCAAGGACAATGGAAAGACAATCGAGTTTCAGCCGAGGAGATCGCCCCGGCCGCAGTTCGTCCGCCGGCGCCGCAGTATTGGAGCGCTCCGAGCATCAACGACCCACAACCAAAAATGGCAATGGAGGCCAGCGTGGCGCCGTTGACCAGGAACTGTTCGCCGATTATGCCGGGCAGGTTGCCGCAATTCGCAAATCGCAGGCGGTTATCGAGTTCTCCATGGACGGGACGATCCTAACCGCCAACGACAACTTTCTCAAGGCCCTTGGTTACAGGCTGGAGGAGATCCAAGACCAGCACCATAGCATGTTTGTCGAGCCGGCGTACAAGCAGAGCAGCGAATACCGCGAGTTCTGGGCGGCCTTGAATCGCGGAGAATACCAGGCGGCCGAATACAAGCGCATCGGCAAGGGCGGCAAGGAAGTCTGGATTCAGGCCTCCTACAACCCGATTCTCGATCCAAGTGGCAAACCGTTCAAGGTCGTCAAGTTTGCCACCGACATGACCGCGCAAAAGCTTCTCAACGCTAACTACTCGGGCCAGATCGCGGCCATCAGCAAATCGCAGGCCGTGATCGAATTCAAAATGGACGGCACGGTCCTAAGCGCCAACGATAACTTTCTCACGGCCCTTGGTTACAGGCTGGAGGAGATCCAAGGCCAGCACCACAGCATGTTTGTCGAGCCGGCGTACAAGCAGAGCAGCGAATACCGGGAATTCTGGGCGGCCTTGAATCGCGGAGAATACCAGGCGGCCGAGTACAAGCGCATCGGCAAAGGCGGCAAGGAGGTATGGATTCAGGCTTCCTACAACCCGATCATGGATCTCAATGGGAAGCCATTCAAAGTGGTCAAGTACGCCACCGACATTACACCGCAGAAGCAGGCGTTAGACGCGATGCTGGCAGACGCTGCCCTGCTGAGCAAAGCGGCCGTCGAAGGCCGGCTGGCCACGCGCGCTGATGCCAGCAAGCACCATGGCGACTTCCGCAAAGTCGTCGAAGGGGTCAATGCCACGCTGGACGCGGTCATCGGTCCGTTGAACGTCTCAGCAGAGTATGTGGACCGGATTTCGAAAGGCGACATTCCGCCCCGGATTACCGACAACTACAACGGCGACTTCAACGAGATCAAGAATAACCTGAACACCTGCATCGACGCCGTGAACGCGCTGGTCGCCGACGCCGGTCTGCTGACCAAGGCCGCCGTCGAAGGCAAACTCGCGACGCGCGCCGATGCCAGCAAGCATCAGGGCGGCTACCGGAAAATCGTTCAAGGCGTCAATGAAACTCTGGACGCGGTCATCGGCCCGTTGAATGTCTCGGCAGAGTATGTGGACCGGATTTCGAAAGGCGACATTCCGCCCCGGATTACCGACAACTACAACGGCGACTTCAACGAGATCAAGAACAACCTGAACACCTGCATCGACGCCGTGAACGCGCTGGTCGCCGACGCCGGTCTGCTGACCAAGGCCGCCGTCGAAGGCAAACTCGCGACGCGCGCCGATGCCAGCAAGCATCGGGGCGACTACCGGAAGATCGTTCAGGGCGTCAATGAAACGCTGGACGCGGTCATCGGCCCGTTGAATGTGTCGGCGGAGTATGTGGACCGGATCTCGAAAGGCGACATTCCGCCCAAGATAACCGACAACTACAACGGCGACTTCAACGAGATCAAGAACAACCTGAACACTTGCATCGACGCCGTTAACGCGCTGGTTGCCGACGCCGGTCTGCTGACCAAGGCCGCCGTCGAAGGCAAACTCGCGACACGCGCCGATGCCAGCAAGCATCGGGGCGACTACCGGAAGATCGTTCAGGGTGTCAATGAAACGCTGGACGCGGTCATCGGCCCGTTGAATGTCTCGGCAGAGTATGTGGACCGGATTTCGAAAGGCGACATTCCGCCCCGGATTACCGACAACTACAACGGCGACTTCAACGAGATCAAGAACAACCTGAACACCTGCATCGACGCCGTGAACGTGCTGGTCGCCGACGCCGGTCTGCTGACCAAGGCCGCCGTCGAAGGCAAACTCGCGACGCGCGCCGACGCCACCAAGCACCATGGCGACTACCGGAAGATCGTTCAGGGCGTCAATGAAACGCTGGACGCGGTCATCGGCCCGTTGAACGTGTCGGCGGAGTATGTGGACCGGATTTCGAAAGGCGACATTCCGCCCAAGATAACCGACAACTACAACGGCGACTTCAACGAGATCAAGAACAACCTGAACAATTGCATCGATAACATCAAGGCTCTGGTCGCTGAGACCGGCGGCCTGATCAAGGCTTCGGCAGACGGTCAACTTAGCACGCGCGCCGACGCGAGCAAGCACCAGGGCGAATATCGCAGGATCGTCGAGGGGGTCAACCAGATGCTCGACGAAATCCTGCTGCCCATCGGCGAAGGCAACCGCGTGCTCTCGCTTATTCGCGGCGGCAACCTTCGCGAGCAGGTGGAAATTGCCTGCAAGGGCGATCACGCCAAAATGAAAGACTCCATCAATGGCGTGCATGCCTGGCTCACCGAATTGATTGCCTACATCACCAAGGTCGCAAACGGCGATATGTCGACAACCATGACCAAGGCCTCCGATATGGACCAGATTCACGAATGGCTGACGCTACTGAAGACGAATATCAGAAACGTGATTGACGACACCGCCGAGTTGGCGAAAGCGGCGGCCGAAGGCAAGCTTGGCACGCGCGCTGATGCCGACAAGCACAAGGGCGATTACCGCAAGATCGTCGAAGGTCTCAATAAGATCCTCGAGATTGTGGTCGAGCCGTTGAAGGTCACTGCGCAGAACGCCACGGCGCTGGCGTCCTCGTCGGAGGAACTGACGGCTGTCAGCCAGCAGATGGCGGGCAACGCGGAGGAGACCGCGACGCAAGCCAACGTGGTTTCGGCGGCCAGCGAAGAGGTCTCCAGGAACGTCGCCTCGGTTGCTTCGGCCTCCGAGGAGATGCAGGCCTCGATCCGCGAGATCGCCAAGAACGCCAACGAATCGGCCCGGGTGGCCAAGAATGCCGTCAACGTGGCGCATTCCACAAACGAGACTGTGAAGAAGCTTGGCGAGTCCAGCCAGGAGATTGGCAACGTCATCAAGGTGATTACCTCGATCGCGCAACAAACCAATCTGCTGGCCCTCAACGCCACCATCGAAGCCGCGCGGGCCGGTGAAGCAGGCAAGGGTTTCGCGGTGGTGGCCAACGAGGTCAAGGAGCTTGCCAAACAGACCGCCAAGGCCACTGAGGACATCGGTCAGAAGATCGAGGCGATTCAAGGCGACACCAAAGGTGCGGTCACGGCGATCGAGGAGATAAGCGCGATCATCAACCAGATCAACGACATCTCCAATAGCATCGCCTCGGCGGTCGAAGAACAAACGGCGACAACCAATGAGATAGGCCACAGCGTAACCGAAGCAGCCACCGGGGTAGGTGACATCGCCAAGAACATTGGCGGCGTGGCCCTGGCGGCAAAGGACACCACGCAGGGCGCCAACGATACGCAGAAGGCTTCGCAAGAGTTGAGCCGTATGGCTGCCGAACTGCAAAAAGTCGTCTCAAGGTTCACGTTTTGATCACAACCAACACTCATGGACGCGGCTTGAAGGATCGAAATCGACCATCAGGCCGCGCGTCCAATCGCACAACAGAGAACCGCAGGTGAAGTGATGGAAAAAGCGTTGGTCGTGGACGACTCAAGGGCCGTTCGAATGCTCCTCGTTAAGACCCTGACGCAGCTGGGGTATGAGGTCCAAGAGGCCGCCAATGGCAGAGAGGCTCTGGAAATTATCGGAGCCGGGAACAGTGGCCTAAAGCTGGTTCTGGCGGATTGGAACATGCCGGAGATCAACGGCCTGGATCTGCTGAAGAGGTTGCGTCAGAATCCCGCGCTCTCTTCCCTGGCGGTGGTCATGGTGACTACCGAGACCGAAATCGAACACATCGCGGAAGCCTTGGAGGCTGGCGCCAACGAGTATGTGATGAAGCCGTTCACTCAAGACATTCTCGTGGAGAAGCTCCAGCTTGCGGGAATCCATCCTTGAGGAGTGGGACATGTCCGCAGTGAACAAGCGAATTCTCCAGCCTGGAGAGCGGATTCGTGTGTTGGTGGTAGACGATTCAGTAGTCATCCGCCGCCTGGTCACGCATGCTCTCGATGAGGATTCGGAGATTGAGGTGGTTGGATCGGCGGCGAACGGCTCGATCGCACTGCAACGGATACCGCAGTGCAATCCCGACGTTCTCACGCTGGACATTGAGATGCCCGAGATGGATGGCCTGGAAACGTTGCGACGGGTTCGGCGCGACTATCCTCAGCTGCGGGTCATCATGTTCAGCACGCTCACTGAGCGCGGAGCGGCAATTACCATTGAAGCGTTGACACTCGGCGCCAGCGACTATGTGACTAAAGTCTCCAACGAAGGGTCGCTAGATGGCTCCATGGTGCGTTTGCGGGAAGAACTTATTCCAAAGATTAAACAGTTCTTCTTTCTGCAGAGACGAGGCCGCGCCGCGGCGTGGACGGAACCTACGCAGGTTAAAGTGGCGCCGCAGCTCTGGCGCAGTAAGCCAGTCCCGCAGAGTACGAAAGCACGTCCCAAAGTCGTAGTCATTGGAGTTTCTACGGGGGGGCCGACGGCTCTGGGTACCATCTTGCCGCAACTGCCGGCCGAGTTTCCCCTGCCGATTCTGATAGTGCAACATATGCCGCCGCTGTTCACGCGATTTCTTGCCGAACGTCTTTGTTCCTCTTGCCGGCTGTCTGTCAAAGAGGCGAGCCAGGGCGATCCGGTGGTGGCCGGCCAGATATTGATTGCGCCCGGAGATTTTCATCTGAAAGTGTCCGGCAATGGCAGTGGAGCGCGCGTGTGCCTGGATCAGTCGCCGCCGCAGAACTCATGCCGGCCTGCGGTCGATGCGCTCTTTTCCTCGATCGGCGAGGCATATGGCGGTGCGGTCATTGCCGTCATACTTACTGGCATGGGTCAGGATGGGCTGCGTGGTGTGGAGATTCTGAAGGCCCAGGGCGCGAGCATCCTTGCGCAGGACGAGGCCTCAAGTGTGGTCTGGGGAATGCCCGGCGCGGTAGTGAATGCCGGCCTTGCCGACTGCGTACTGCCGCTCGAGCAGGTCGTGCCGGAAATTTTGCGTAAGCTGGACCGAACCTAAGGGAGCAGATCGATGTCTGGCCAAGCCGCAGCCGTGGTGATCAATCCGAAGAACTACAAGTTCCTCCAGGAGCACGTCTACTCTCATGCGGGCATCGTGCTTGAAGGGGATAAGCACTACCTCTTCGAAAGCCGCCTCGCACCAATCGTCAGGCAACTTGGCTTGGAGTCTATTGACGACTTGTGCGTACTCATCCAGTCCGCTCGTCAGCCAGAGGTTGGCCACCAGGTGGTAGAAGCCATGACGACGAACGAGACCTACTTCTTTCGGGATCCATCCCACTACGATGCCATACGGACTGTTCTATTGCCGCGATTGATCGAAGATCGGGGAGATACAAAGAAGCTGCGGTTCTGGTCGGCTGCGTCCTCGACTGGGCAGGAGGCCTACAGCCTGGCCATGCTGCTCATAGAGGCGGGATTGAGCGGCTGGAACGTTCAGATTCTTGGTACCGACTTCTCCGCGCAGGTTGTCGAACGCGCCCAATCCGGTAAGTACCAACAGATCGAGGTGAACAGAGGCCTGCCGGCAACCCTTCTGATTAAGTATTTGCGTCGTTCAGGCACCGACTGGTATTTGAACGATCAGGTGCGCCGCATGGTCAATTTTGAGACCATCGACCTGCGCAGAAGTATGCAGGCACTCGGACCTTTCGATCTGGTTTTCTGCCGCAATGTCATGATTTATTTCGACGCAAAGACAAAGATGAACATCTTGAAAGAACTCCACGGAACCTTATTTCGGGGCGGATGGCTGCTACTGGGAGGCGCTGAGACAGCATTCGGAGTCGACGAGTATTTTAAAAAACTAACAGTGGGAAATGCGACGGTGTACATCGCACGTTGAGAGGACACTCATGTCGACCGAATCGACCATTGAAATACATCTGGGCGAACTGGCGCAGATCGTGGAATACGTGTTCAGGACCATGGTGTGCCTGGAAGTGAGCGCATCCGACCAGCCCTGGATCCCTGAAGGGGACCGGTTGACAGCCACTATCCATTTGGCGGGCGATTGGAAGGGAGCTTTGGCGATGGAGTGCGGTCACAAGCAGGCATGCGCATTTGCGGCCCGCTTTCTTTCGATGGAGAAGCCCGAGATGGTGGATGACGTCGTGCGGGATGTGCTTGGCGAACTGGCCAACATGATTGGGGGCAATCTAAAGTGTGTCTTGGCGGGCGGGCTGAGTCTGTCGATGCCCTCTGTCGTGGACGGTGCCGATCGCAACCTGCGTGTCTGCAGAGCAGGGGTCCGGGAGCGCCTCGTCTTTGAGTGCGAGGAGGGCGCATTTTCTGTCGCTGTGCTGAGGGAAGAGAGGCAGGCGGTCAGAATTCACTAGACTTGCCGTGACACTGTTTATTTCGTTATACCTTTCCACGACGAAAGTGCATCCGTGGTGTTATTTCGTTGTCTCTGATAAATATAGCTAATTGAATCCGCAAAACACTTGGATTCACGCTACGGTTAGAATCCGGAACCAATAGCAACATCTGCCGTTGTGCAGAGCCGGAACCAACTTCCTCCATCTACATGGTGAGCGTCCAACCGCACCGGGCAGCATACTCGCGCATAGCCCGATTCTGCATGGGCAGCGTCTGTTGGTCAAGAGTGGAGACACGTGGATATAAGCCGACGCGGATCGTTTTAGCGGCTTGTTTGCCCCTGGTTAAAAACCTTCCCGGATTTCCTGATGCCGGAGACAAGCGGGTGGAACCGCATGGTTCGAAATCTGAACAATACCGAGGCGTCACAGACAGTGAGCAATGTTCGGTTTACTCTGTCGGGGGAAGGACAGGGAGTGATGGATTCGTCTTCGAAAGTTTCGTTGGGCAAAATCGAACAGCAAAATCGAGATGCCCCTTTTTGCCATGCGGCTCTCATTGGTTGTTGGCGTCATTATGCTAGTCAGCAAAGTGGTGGCTTATTCATTTACGGGGTCTTCTGCCATCTTTTCCGATGCAGCGGAATCGGTGGTAAACGTGGTCGCAGTCGCTCTCGCTGTATTTAGCCTCTGGGTGAGTGCCAAAGTGTTGTGCTAACTGCTCGACGAACCGCACACAGTAGCGGATCGTCCCAGCGGAATAGTTGCCACGCTCGAGTTCTTCGAGCAGCATTTTGCGAAGACGGGTCGCAGTGGCTTATCTCCTGTGACTCCCATCCTATCCCGGCCAAAAAACGACTCAGGCTGGGTCGCCGCGGTTCTCGCATCCATGGCCAGCGCAATGATGAACCTGCCCGTTGTGCAGCGGCAAAAAGGGACCAGATCGTCGCACACTCACCATCTCCTCAGCGCTACAGATGGCCGAAGGGGCGCAATCCTCAGTCTTCAGACGAAGGTACTGTAGCGTCTCTGCTCCTCGTCGCAGAACAGGGTTAGTCAAGTTTAAGTTGTGAGCGATGGCCTCATCTCATCCGACGCCGAGGCCATCGCGGCTGACGGATGGCGTTGGAATCTCCTCATTGTTATCGAAGATGAACTGGAGATCGCGGACCCGCGCCGCGCATGCAGCTTCTTGCGCGCAAAGTGCCGAATCCTGCAGAACAACGCGTTTCTATTCCATTGAATCCAATGCGGCAAGTCGTCGTGATGACGAACGGGCCCCACGCCGGATCAGGCGGCAATACCCCGAGCCGAATCTACAACCGAAAACGGAAGTGCCTTGCTGTGATGAATTCCCCTGTCTTCGTCGCGCCTGTTCGCTCTTTCTCCGTTGTTCTCTTTGCCCTGTGCGCGATCGCTGTTCCCGCCCAGGAATTGGAGCAGCCTGCATGGTTTGACCCATCGCTGACGCTGGCCGCAGCGAGCAAGACCGATCCTCCCGCTCACGAAACCAAACCCCCTGCGCCGGAAGCAGACGCCGGCGCGAAGGCGTCGGTCATTCCCCAGGTGCGGTCACAAGTGGAGGTGAGCGCAACCCGCCAAGCGTTGAATTCCGGGATCTCCGCGTCTTATCACATCACCACTGCTGAAGTGCTCTCCTCGGCGGGAACATGGGGCGATTTCACGCGCTATCTGCAACTCATGCCCGGCGTGGCCTGGAACACCGACATGAGCAATGACATCATGGTGCGTGGCGGCAGCCCCGAAGAGAACCTCTATGTGGTCGATGGCATCGAAGTTCCCAACATCAATCACATCGCCGTCGAGGGCACCACCGGCGGTTTCACCTCCATGCTCGACACATCGACCATCGGCAGCATCGATTTCAAAGAGGGAGAGTACGACGCGCGCTATTCCAGCCGGCTCTCCTCCCTGGTCGACATTCATACGCTTTCTCCTCAGGAGGCGCGCCGCTCTGGAGAGATCGATGCCGGAATCTCCGGCGCAGGCGGTTTTCTGGAGCAGCCCCTGGGGAAGACCGGACACCTGCTTGTCTCCGCGCATCGCAGCATTCTCAACCTGGCCACCAATGACATCGGCATCAACGGAGTGCCAATTTACACCAATGGCCTGGCCAGCCTCGACTGGTCGCCGAGCAGCCGCGATCACATCAGCGCGCTTAGCTTGACCGGTGCGGACTCCATTAACATAACGCCTCAGCCCTGCGACTTTGGAGTCACGAATCCATTTCAAATGGAGTACGGCGGGATGCGCTCCACCGACGGCCTGTCGTGGCAGCATACGCACACTCCCAGCATGCTCTCCACGCTCACCGTCAGCTACTCCGCGCAGGGACAGTTGATCGGACAGCAACAGCAATCCACTGCTTATATCTTCCAAGAGCATTGTGTGGACTTCCCCTATGTGGCCACTTCTGTCTACCAGGAGCACACGCGCGACGGCATCGCGACGCTTGAGTATGGATTCCAGTTCAGTCATGGCGGCTGGCTGCTTTCCGTGGGCGAGACTGGCCGCCTGGTGCAATCGAATTACAACGTGGCGCAGCCGCTCGGCCAGCAGTCACCCTTCAACCCTAACCCCGCCTGGACCGATGCCGACACGTTCATGCGCAACCTCCTCACCGGCCAGACCGGCTCCTACGCGGAGACCAGCGCGCAACTTGGCACACGCTGGACCATCCTGGCCGGAGTCCGCGAGGAGACCTTTGCGCTCACCGGCGCGCGCGCGTTTGATCCGCGCGCCTCGCTGGGCTTCCGCATCGACAGCCATCAGGCGCTCAACCTCTCGTTCGTGCGCTTGTCCCAGCTTGCTCCCACGATCGATCTTCTCAGCTATCCCGGCAACGCCCAACTGCACCCACTCCAGATGGAGCAGTACTCCGTCGGCGTCGAGTTGTGGACCTCGGGTCCCATCAACGCCAGCATCGATGCTTATCGCAAACGCTACTTCAATGAGCCCGAATCGACTGAGTACCCCAGCCTCATGCTGGCCAATATGGTGGACACGCTCGGCCAGCAGTTCGTTTGGCTGCCGCTCAAGAACGGTGGTCGCGGAGAGGCGCAGGGCGTCGAGTTGTCGTTCCGCGCGCATTGGAAGGACAGTGTTGAACTGCTCACTTCCACCAGCTACTCAAAGACCCTCTACGCCGCCGCCGACGGCATCCTGCGTCCTGGCAACTTCGATTTTCCGCTGGTTGGCAACGGCATGGTCACGCTGAAGCTTCCCGGTAAGATATTCGCCGCCATCCGCGACACCTATGCAAGCGGACGACCCTACACTCCGTTCGACATACCCGATTCGAAACAGCAATCGCGCGGCGTCTATGATCTGTCGAGAGTGAACGCCCTGCGCGGCCCGGCCTACAACCGCGTCGATGCCGACCTTCATCGCGCTTTCCATGTGCGCGGGGGCACGCTGAGCCTATATGGGGGGCTGGAGAATGCACTCAACCGCGCCAACTTTCTCGGTTACGCGTGGGAGAGCCAGTGCCCGCCGCCCTATGGCACCAGTTGTGGTGTGAATGTGGATGCCATTCCCAATGTGCCGGAGACTGAAGTGACGCAGATGCCGCGATTTCCCAGCTTCGGCTCACGCCTGACCTTCTGAAAGCCAAAGGTACAGAATGTGCCAGAGGGTGTGGAGGAGTGGAGGGCGCGGCGGGCTTGCGGATGGTTCAGTTACCGGACGGAGAGACGAAAGGCCGGACGGACCGCCCGAGTATGACATATGTCATTTACAGTGCGCGCCTTATGATGGGCTGAAACTGCGATAAGACACATATAAAAAGGGCTGTTCATGCTCCGGCATTTAGGGACACCGCAAAAATGTCCTCCGATTGTCTCGCAATTCGGTTGCTCAGCTCATCTGGGCATGCTACACTTAGTTCAATTTTCAGCTATCCATATAGCGCGCCTCTGACTCGCGGTCAAGCGGATCAAGGTCAAATGCTCTGCTACGTCAGTAGAACAGAGAGTATTTCGGTCGCTTTATGAGTTTAGAGTCGATCCCATTTGATGGGACCGAGGGGAGCGAAGCTTACCTCGGAATTGACCGGAAAATGGATTCTTCTTTCCACTAAAGCAGCAACCGCTGCTGACTCATTCCATCTACGACGCAGAGTTCAACGGGCCTAGAGTTGGCCGCGATCTTCGGCCGGCAACGGAATTCGCATGACCGTTCTGAAACCGCGATCGCGGACAATCAGCGTTCGACTTTCCGAGGAAGAGTACTTGTCTCTCAGGCATCATTGCTCGGTGAGCGGTGCGCGTAGCGTCTCGGATCTCACGCGGGATGCGGTGCGAGCTGCTCTTGGCGGTTCCAGCCGGGACGATATGCTCGGGCTTCGTATGGAGGAGTTTTACATGCAGCTGAAGCGCCTGGATCGAAAGATCACGCAGCTCGCTGCGGGACGTACCTACACCAAGACTGCGAAACTCAAATGAAGCTCGGGCGTTCGGTGAGCCTTTGTGTTTCTTATGAGAGGCCGCATCGGTTTGACCCCTCAAAGACTTGCCGATTGCGCAACGGAAAGTCCCCTCTATCGTCACCCTCCATTTGCTTCAACTCCAGCAATTCGTTGAGACAGTTCTCCCACATGACAAACAGGCTCCTGCTTTTCTTCTTCTTGTCTGGTGTCTTTTGCGCCGGGCAGGCTCCGCAAAGTGAACCGGCGAATGATTCGGCCGCGTGTCCAGTTGGATCGGAGCTGGCTTCCGCAGGCGGTGCGGCTGAATGCCAAAACGGAGGCAACCAGGCTCCCGCTGCGGTCGCTTACCCATCTCCTTTGGGACGCTCCCTCGCTGCTCCCGCGCAACCGGATCAGACGAATTCTGAATACCCTCCGGCGTCTTTGCGCCCGGTTGCGCCTTCCACCAGGGCGGTGGGCCCCCTGACCGCTCGATCCGAATTCGAATTGTTCGCAGAAGATGCAGCGGGTCACCGTCTCCAGGTATACGGCAGGCAACTCTTCGACCAAGTGCCCACGACATTTGCCCCTATGGACCGCGTACCGGTTCCCGCCGATTACATGATTGGGCCCGGAGATCAACTGCTGATACGGATATGGGGAAAGATCGATCTCGAATCGCGTGTCGTCGTGGACAGGAACGGGCAAATCTTCCTGCCCAGAATGGGCACACTGAACGTGGCCGGCCTGCGCTACGAGCAACTCGAGGGTTTTCTGCACGCGGCGGTTGGCAATCTGTACAAGGATTTTGAACTCAATGTGACGATGGGCCAACTCCGGACCATCCAGATCTTCGTTCTGGGCAGCGCACGACAGCCTGGCGTCTACACCGTCGGCTCGTTGAGCACGCTGGTCGACGCGCTCTTCGTTTCTGGCGGCCCTTCGGCAACCGGCACGATGCGGCAGATTCAGTTGCGGCGTGGCGATCGGGTGGTGACCGAATTTGATCTTTACGACCTTCTGCGAAGAGGGGATAAGTCGCATGATGTGCAGTTGCTTCCAGGGGACGTGATCTATATTGCGCCCGTCGGTCCCCAAGTGGCGATCCTTGGCAGTGTCAACGAACCGGGCATCTACGAATTAAAAGGGGAAACCTCCGTCGCCGCGGCCTTAAAGGACGCAAGCGGTTTAACAAATCTGGCCGAAGCCGACCGCGCTCTGCTGGAACGCATTGAAAACCATCGCCGGCGGCACGTGGACGAGTTCGCGCTGGATGCATCGGGGCTGCAGCGAGTGCTCCGCGACGGGGATATGCTGCAGGTCTTTCCCATCTCACCCCAATTTGACAATACCGTTACTTTGCGCGGGAGCGTCGCCCAGCCGGGCCGCTTTTTGTGGCATGAGGGAATGCGGGTCTCGGATTTGATCCCATCGCGCGATGTTCTGATCACGCGCCAGCACTGGAACCAGCAAAACGAACTGGCCCATTGGCAACCAGAGAACGAATGGGGTAAGCGGAACCAGCCCGGACCAGGCACAGAGGGCAATTGGGGGTCGCAGGATCTTAACTGGAACCAACAGAATTTCAGCCTTAGCCAGCAGAATGCGAATGCGTTGCGAAATTCAAACTGGAACCAGCAGAATCCCAACCAGACGCAACAGGACACCGAGCCAAACGAACAAGATAATCAGAGCCCGGATGACGACCCGCCGCCGGACATGATGACGGATATAGATCGGAGCAGCGCGGAAGTCAACTGGGATTATGCGGCCATTGAAAGGCTCGACCAACGCGATCTAAGTACGCGTCTGGTCGCCTTCAATCTAGGCAAGGCCGTCGACAACCCGACGTCCGCAGACAATCAAACTCTGCAGGCGGGAGATATTGTTACCATTTTTTCGCGGAAGGACCTGCCGCTCCCCCAGGACAAGCACGCCGCCTTCGTGCGGGTGAGTGGAGAAGTGAACGCGCCCGGCGTCTACAGGGTTGAGCCGGGCGAGACCCTGCGGCAAGTGGTCGAGCAGGCGGGAGGGCCGACCTCGCACTCCTACCTCTATGCTTCTCAACTGACCCGCGTCTCAACCCGGCTGGCCGAGGAAGAACAGCTTAGGTTGTCGGTAGCCCAAATGCAGCGAGAGGTGACCTCGCGTTACGCCGCGGCTCCGTCACTGACTTCTGCGAACGCCGCGGACGAGCAGACGCAGCTGACCACACAGCAGGCCGCAATCGCCCAGTTGACCGCCCTGCACCCGAGCGGCCGAATCGTTCTGGGCATGAAGCCCTCCGCCAAAAACCTCGCAGATATACCGGATCTGGCTGTTGAGGATGGAGATAGTTTTTATATCCCGCCCCAGCTCAGCACGGTACAGGTAGCAGGGGCGGTTTACAACGAAAATGCTTTTCGCTACCAGCCGGGAAAGCGTTTGTCACGGTATCTGCGCGACTCTGGCGGTCCGACCCGCCAAGCGGACGTCAAACGCATCTTCCTGATTCGCGCCGATGGCACCGTGGTGAGCAGGCAAAGCACAAGCTTTTTCTCCGACAGCAATTTCGAAAGCCGTGTCCTCCTTCCAGGCGACGCAATTATTGTGCCGACGAAACTGAAATCGCCCGGCGGATTCATGCAGCAACTGCCGTTCGTGACCCAGATTATTTCGCAAACGGCTCTGACCGGTGCGGTCCTGGGTTCGACTTACTAGTTATTGGAGCAAAATCCAGGAGTTCACTTTCAGTTCAGCTCGACTCATTCGCCTTGGACCAACCAAGTCGAACGCCAGGTGCTCAGCAATGCAGCGCTTCGCTCAGCAAGTGTTATGAAAAGAATCGTCGAATGCATTCTTGCTTTTCTGCTTTTGGCTGTGCTGATCGTTCCCATCCTATTGATCGTTGTCGCGGTCAAATGCACATCTCGAGGTCCTGTGCTCTATTGGTCAGATCGAGTGGGCCGCAATAACCGGATTTTCCGCATGCCGAAGTTCCGCACCATGCGCATTGGCACGCCGGAGGTGGCGACTCATCTGCTCGGCGATGCGAGCGCTTTTTTGACTCCCGTGGGGAGGGTCCTGCGCCGCAGCAGCCTAGACGAACTCCCGCAGCTTCTCTCCGTGCTGCGCGGGGAGATGAGTTTTGTGGGCCCCCGCCCTGCGCTCTTCAACCAGAATGATCTAATTGCCCTACGCACCGCATCCGGAGTGCATCGGCTGGCGCCTGGCATAACCGGCTGGGCGCAGATCAACGGTCGAGATGACCTGTCGATCCCAGACAAGGTGCAACTGGAGTGCGAGTATTTACGACGCCGCTCCTTCTGGTGGGATATGCAGATTCTGGGCAGAACGGCACTTACCGTGGCGCGTCGCGAAGGAATTTCGCATTAGGAAGCAATAAACTCCTCCAGCCCGAGAGGGAGAGGCAATTGCACCCGCACAGCCAGGAAGGGTAAAGGCGATTTATGATTTCACTGCCGAAACTTCTTACGGAAAGCCTGTTGGCGCGCCGGACACTGATGTGGTCGGCGCACATCGGAGTCTTTGCCCTCTCCGGGTTAGCGGCCTTTCTGCTGCGTTTCGATCTGAATCTACCGCCCGACTACCGCTATCGGCTCGAGTGGGCTTTAATCATTTGGATCAGTGTCAAAATCATAGTTTTCGCCGTAGCCAAGCTGGATCGCGGCGTGTGGCGCTATGTTTCGCTGGCCGATCTGATCCGAGTGGCAGGCGGAAACCTCGCTGCCTCAATTATCAGTTGCATTTTGATCCTGTGCTTAGCGCCTCCGGGCTTTCCCCGCTCCATCTATGTGCTCGATCTAATGATCTGCTTTTTGGCCACCGGCGGCATGCGCGCGGCGGTTCGCGTCGTACTGGATCGAAGCTCGCTGACGAGGAGACGGGGAACCGCGAAGCGCACGCTCATCTACGGAACCGGAGCGGCCGGCGTTGCCCTGCTGCACGAGATCTACCACAATTCCAAGCTGGCCTATGATGTTCGGGGGTTTTTAGACGACGGGAAGCAAATGCAGGGGATGCGCTTGACCGGGGTTTCGGTTCTCGGAGGAGGCGATGATCTCATTCGATTGGTGAAGAAGCAAGGCATAGAAGTCATCCTGGTGGCCATCCCGTCGGCCACAGGCACGGCAATGACGCGCATTCTGGAGCTTTGTCATGCCGCGGGGGTCGAATGCAAGACGGTTCCGTGCATCGCGGACCTGATCGAGGGTCAAGGCATTGCCGGGCAAATCCGCGAGGTGGCAGTGGAAGACCTTCTCGATCGGGCTCCTATCTGTCTTGAGGAGAGCGCGATCCGCAAAACGATCGAGGATAAAGTGGTTCTGGTGACCGGTGCGGCAGGATCCATTGGTTCCGAGCTGTGCCGGCAGATCGCGGCCTTCGGGCCGGCGGCGATTGTGGGATATGATGTCGCCGAAACGCCACTCTTTGAGATCGACCGCGAAATGAGGGATAAGTTCCCGGCGGTTCCGTTTTATCCGGAGATCGGAAACGCACAAAATCGCGCGCGCTTCGAAGATGTGCTTTGCCAATATCGGCCGCTTGTGGTGTATCATGCCGCGGCCTACAAGCACGTTCCCTTGATGGAAGAGCATGTTTTTGAGGCCGTTGAAAACAACGTATTCGGGACGTACAACGTGGCCGCCGCGTCCGAGGAGCACGGAGTAGAGGACTTCCTGCTCATCTCTTCCGACAAGGCGGTTCGGCCTACCAATGTGATGGGGGCCACCAAGCGGCTTTCAGAACTCATCTTGCTAGCCCTGCAGAACGGCCGCACCAAATACGTGGCCGTGCGTTTCGGCAACGTTCTTGGCTCCAACGGCAGTGTAGTTCCGATCTTCAGGAGGCAGATCGCGGCCGGCGGTCCTGTGACCATCACGCATCCTGAGATGCGCCGCTACTTCATGACCATTCCCGAAGCCTGCCAGCTGGTGTTACAGGCATTGGCAATTGGCAAGGGAGGACAGATATGCGTGCTTGAAATGGGGCAGGCTGTGAAAATTGTCGAACTCGCTCGAAAACTGATCCTGCTTTCCGGTCTTCGGCCTGACAAAGATATCCGAATCGAGTTTACCGGCATGAGGCCTGGCGAGAAATTGTGCGAGGAACTGAGCAGCCTCCTTGACGATACGGTCGAGTCGGAACACGCGAAAATCCGCATCTTTATCGGCAATGGCGTGCCCGAGGAGGACCTGGAATCGTGGCTCGACCGCCTGCAGCAGATTTGCCAAGTTCGCGACCTGGGCCGGCTGCTCATCGCGCTCAAGGAATTGGTTTTCGACTACAATCCCAGCACACAGTTGCTCAAACGCGTTGTCGAGCCTCCGGACCTAAGGCTCATCAGCAATATCAACCAAACAGCGGGCGCAGAGAGCATATTTTAACGACTTTTCGAAGGCAGCCCCCGGGAAATGTCCGGCGGTAGTCAACGCGACCTATCAAGTTGAAGGTTTTACGGATGACCGATCGCAGTTCCTATGTTTGTGAAGCCGAAGCAGCGCCAGAGGATGCCTCCCCTCTCCCGAAGGCTCAGTCTACTCTTACCGGAACGACCTTCATTAATCTGGTCATGGTGCTGGCTCGGCGAAGAAGGCTCATTGCGACAGTCACAGGCGCCGGGATGGCGGCAGGCATTGCAGCCAGTCTGCTGATGCCCGTCCGTTATACTGCCACGGCAATGATTATGACCCCGCGAGAAACCACCTCGCTGGCCTCCCTTCTCGTGAATCAGATGAGCGTATCTGGTGGAGGCGGGCTGGCTGCGCTTACGGACGGGCCATTGGGGATGCGTAATCCGAACGATTTGTATATAGGACTATTAACATCCAGACCTATCGAAGATTCCATTATCCGCCAATTTGGACTGGTGCATCTCTATCATGCCCAGGACATGACAGCGGCCCGCACAGTCCTGATGGATAACACGCAGATTGCATCGGAAAAGGGCGGCCTCATCTCCATTTCCGTAACCGATGGAGACAAAAGGCGAGCGGCGGAGCTGGCGAACGGTTACACCGATCAGCTCCGGGCCCTGACGCAGTCGCTTGCGACCACGGAGGCTTCACAACGACAGACCTTCTACGAGGCGCAGCTGAAAAGTACGAAAGAAAGTCTGGTCATTGCGGAAACGGATTTTGAGAGAATACAACAGAGAAGAGGAATAATTCAGCCTAACGCACAGGAACTGGCCATGATCAATGGTTTGGCCGCCCTCCGAGCCCAAATGTCGGCTAAGGAAATCGAGGTCCAGGCGCTCCGCTCCTATTCAACGGATCGAAGCCCGGAACTCCAACTGGCCGAAAACGAACTCTCCTCTCTGCGAACAGAGATCGCAAGACTAGGCGGCCACAATCACTCGTCCGAGCCCTCAAGTCTCGGAATCGGGGATATTCCGGCGGCAAGCTTGGACTATCTGAGCGCGGAGCACGAAGTACAGTACCGCCAAGCCCTTTTGGATCTGTTGGTGAAGCTCTACGACGCCGCCCGAATCGATGAGGCGAAGCAGGCTGCGGTGATTGAGGTTGTGGCGCCCGCAATTGAGCCGGATCGCAGATCCTCGCCCAAGCGGACGCCGATTACCTTGCTGGCCGCACTGGTTGGATTGGCTACGAGCTGCTTTCTCGTGCTTCTGGAGGCAGCGAGCGCGGCGCTGCAAGCGGATCCTCATGCAGCGCAGAGGTTGAGGGCCCTGAAAAAGGCGTTTACAAGTTGAAGCTCCGCAATTGTCGCGAATCGAAGGTTTAGAAACAAGCGCCGTCTCCCGGCTCAATCGACGCCCGGATGAAAATCGGCTGAGAAGCGACCGCGCCCCGCAGGGTGGCTGCCATTCCTCTTTACGAATCCAGGCCACACGCGCAGACAATCGGTCCTGCTTCGCCGCCTGCCGCGAAGCGCCCCACTGTTGGGAAAGCGCTTTCTCAGCAAGGAGCGCAAGGATAATCAGATAGCCCTATGATCCGTATACCCGTTTATCGGCCGAGTCTGTCCGGCAACGAAAAGAAATACGTGCTCGAGTGCCTGGAGTCGACTTGGATTTCATCCAAGGGGAGATTTATCCCTGAATTCGAAAGGCGTTTCGCAGACCGCATCGGCGTGCAGTACGCGGCCAGCGTCTCCAACGGAACGGCAGCCCTTCATGTAGCCCTGGTTGCTTTGGGGATGGGACCCGGTGCAGAGGTCATCGTGCCCACGCTCACCTATATAGCCTCAGTCAATGCCATCGCATATACGGGAGCGGCCCCGGTTTTCGTGGACACACTCGAGTCCAGCTGGCAGATGGATCCCGACGACGTGCGACGGAAAATCACCGCACGCACGCGGGCCATCATGGCCGTGCACCTCTATGGGCATCCTTGCGACATGGCGCAGTTATCTTCTATCGCCAAGGAGCACGATCTCCTGCTGATTGAGGACTGCGCGGAGTCTTTTGGGTCGAAGTTCGATGGGCGCGAGACGGGAACCTTCGGCGACGTCGCGACATATAGCTTTTTTGGCAATAAGACCATCACCACCGGCGAAGGCGGCATGGTGGTGACCAACGACGAAACCATTCACCAGCGCGTTTGCCAATTCAAGGGACAAGGACTAGCCAAGTACCGCGAATATTGGCACGACGTGGTGGGCTACAACTATCGCATGACCAACATTTGCGCGGCGATCGGCTTGGCGCAGCTGGAGCAGGCGAATTCCTTCATTGCCCGAAAGCGGCAGATCGCGGCATGGTACGCTGAGGATCTTAGCGGCTCTGCCGTGAGGTTTCACGGACCATGTGGCAACGTATTCCATACGTACTGGATGTGCTCGATCCTGGTTCCCCATCCCTCCCAACGGGATCCTTTGCGTGCCAGCCTGGCCGCCGCGGGGATTGAAACCCGCCCGGTTTTCTATCCGGCTCACACCATGCCCATGTATTCGCGGTTTTATAACAAACATCCCGTGGCCGAGAGCCTGGGTTGGCGGGGCATTAATCTTCCCAGCTACCCGGAATTGACGCGGGACGAGGTTAGCGAAATCTCATCCATTATTCGAGATGGGAAATGGGCAAGTGCGTAGTCGTCTCGGGGGGACAAGCGACTCATGAACGGCGCCCTTGAATTCCGCAAGTTGCAGCCGGCCTTTGTGCCTGAGCTGAGTGCTTTGTTTTCCGATATCGCTGCGAACGGCGATGACGTGGGGTTTCATCCGCATCCTTTCACGATCCAGGAAGCAAAGCGATTATGCGCGCACAACGGTCAAGACTTGTTTTATATCGCCCTCAATGAGCAATGCGTCATTGGCTACGGCATGTTACGAGGGTGGGACGAGGGCTTCACTGTGCCAAGCCTTGGAATCTTTATCCGCCGCAACGCGCGACGATTGGGGCTGGGAACGGCGTTCATGCACTTTCTCCATGTCGCAGCCAGATCCCGCGGAGCAACGCGAATCAGGCTGAAGGTTTATCCGGATAACGTAATTGCTGCCAGGATGTACAGAAGCCTGGGTTATCAATTTGAACGGACCGAGGCGGGACAGGAGGTCGGTTACCTTGAGTTCGGGAAGAGCAATTGCACTCGACAAGACTCCCCTGGTCCAGCACGCTGATTCGTCCACGTCCTGCAACCTGGCGCTGCTGGCCAGTGACCTGGCCGCCTGGAGCGGGGGCAACGACCTGCTGCGGATTTGTGCCGCCGGCATGTGGCAAAAGCAACGCGATTTCCCGATCAAATTTTCGCTGCTGCTGACCGAAGACAGCTGGATGAAGGCTTTCCGCAAGAGGCTTTCTCCGTGGAAGCGCGCGACGGTCAATCTGCTCCACCTGCGCAGGCCGGGATTGTTTGGAGCAGGAACATCAAGATTGCGGCGCGCGCAGATCATCGACGCGGTGAGTAGCTTCGGCGGCGAGTTGAACGCAATCGGGTTCCGAGAGCGCGAGAACTCGAGCGAAAATCTCAACCGGCTACTTACGAGTCACAGTTTTGATGTCGTCTTGCCGATCTGCTTCCACCGCGGAGAATTGTCGGTGCCATGGGTTGGCTATATACCCGATCTTCAGCACAAGCATCATCCCGAATTTTTCAGCTCCAAGGAGCGGGCACTTCGAGATCGGGAATTTCCCGCCCTGCTCAATAAGGCAAAAGCGATCATCGTGAATTCTGTCGACACCAAGAACGATATCAACGAAGCGTACCCCCACCACGCCTGTGCGATTTTCAATTTGCCGTTCGCTCCAGCTCTCAATCCCAAATGGCTCAACGGCAATATTCAGGAAGCGATAGCCCGCTACGCGCTGCCTGAGCGCTATTTCCTCATATCGAATCAGTTCTGGGTTCATAAATCGCACCAAACAGCAATCGATGCGCTTGCGCTGTTAGAGTCCCGATACGCCGAGGTGGCGATCGTGTGTACGGGCAACACCAGCGATTATCGGCGCCCGGACTATTTTCGGAAGCTCCAAAGTCGGATTGCGGAGCTGAGGCTGGAACACCGGATCCGCATTCTTGGCCTGATTCCCAAATACGACCAGATCCAGATCATGCGTGGCGCCGTAGCGGTAATTCAACCGACGTTGTTTGAAGGCGGGCCCGGCGGGGGAGCGGTTTACGATGCCGTGAGTATCGGCACTCCCGTGATTCTGTCCGATATTCCGGTCAATCGTGAAGTGGAGGCTGGCCGCGGGCTTATACAGTTCTTCCGTCCCGGGTGCGAGGAAGAATTGGCCGATAAGATGCGCATCGCCTTGGATTTGACGGGGAAACGGCCATCCCGAGAGGAATTACTCAGTCGATCGGCTGGGCGCTTAGAAGCACTTGGAAATCAGCTTCTGCGAGCCTGCGAATTTGTTCGCTCCGCGCCACCTGCATAATGGTTCAGGACCCAAACGCATACGAGCCCCGGCGGGCAGAATCCTCCCCGTCACTCCCATAAAGCTTCCATGCTGACCATCCAAGTTCTGGCGGCCGTTTCGGCTCATCTGGGCATATACCTGCGCTTTGCCGCACTTTCTGCGATAGCCGCGGTAGCGATCAATTACTACTTTGTTCGCAACCTTGTCAGCGGCCTGGTTGCGGTGCAGGCTTCGTTCATTCTCAACACCGCGATCATCCTATTCGGATGGTGGTACGGTGCAGTCTCTCTCTCTCGTGTCGGTCACCATCTTTTTTATGAATCGGTGACCGTTGGTGGAGTCTACTGGGTCTACAGACGGATTCTTCGCGATCGTGTCGCGCTGTACCGGCTCTTTCATAGCCTTAACATAAGTGCCATCTCCGCCGTTCTATTCGTTTACAACGCGCTCATGCTGGCCATCGTTTTCAGGTTCGTAGAAGGCGGATCATCGCGCATCGCGTATATGACGACCTCGTGGTACTCCTTTCTCCGCCCGATCGTATTTATCTTCGGTCCATTCACCATGCTGCTTCCCATCTATCTTCTTGACCGCGGGAAAAGGCTTCTTCCCCTGTCCCTGATCGCCGCCACCTTGCCTGCCGAGGTGTTCTCCGGCTCCAAGGCCTCGTTTCTGTTCTCAGCCCTGTTCGCGTATCTCCTTTACAGGGACATCAAGGGGACGCGCATCAATATTTCATGGCGATTCAAGGGAGTTCTGATCGTGGTTTTCGCCTTGGTAGCCGTGGCTACGCTCGCCCGGCTCAATGAAAGCATGGTCGAAATGGGCGAACGCATGGTGAGAACGGGCGAATCCACAGTCTTGGTGTATTACTCTGACGATCCCTCTGCAGCCGCTCAAGGTGTCTCGACACTTGCGAAAATTCATCGTGGCGTGGCGAGGGCGCTTGGCGACCGGAGCGCTGCCGATCCCGATACGTTGTTCGGCTTTGCCCTTTCCAAAATCGCCTATGGCTCCAATGACCTGACTGGACCCAATGCGCAGATATCCAGTTATATGATGTGCAACTATTCGGGATGGAGAAACATCATCGGATTGTCATCTATTGTCGCTTATCTGTTCTCTGTCCTGCTGTTCTATAAGATCTATATCTATTCTCCAGGTGAAGGCAAGAACAGAGTCTTTCTTCTGCCCTTCGTCGTCGTTTCTTTGTTCACGTTTCCGCAGGACTATCAACATGGAATGAGCGACCTTACCATCATGGGCATCACCATTGTCTTCATCACCTGGACAGGCTTAGCTCTAATGGCTAGTCGCTGGGCGGAAAGGTTGTATGTCACAGCCTGAAAGCGCCGTCTTGACGGTGATCCTGGCCGCCAAGGATCCGCCGCCGGCGCAATTCGACGCCTGCATCGCCTCCATCGCGGCGCTGCGCAACGCGCCGCTCATCGATCTGCTGGTCGTCTCGGGAGGCGAGGCGCCGGTGATTTGCGAACGGTTTGCGGCCAGGTTGCACAGCGCGAGGATGATTCAACAGGAGCCGCGCGGCGTGTACGCTGCTTACAACCGCGGGCTCGACGAAGCGCACACGCCTTACGTTATGGTGATGGGTTGCGACGACCTTCTGCTACCGGGCTTCGATAATGTGCTGAGCACGATCCCGGTTGAGCGCCGCCCGGACATGATTGCAGCACAAACTCTCATGCAGGACCGGGGGATATCGCGGCCCAGCAGAAGACGGTGGGGGCTCATCTTCCGGAACTGGTGCCAGCAGGGTATCTTATACAACGCGAGCGTTTTTGCATCGAGAAGATTCGATTGCAAATACCGCATGCAGGCGGATCACCAGCTGAACATGGAACTGGTTTCAAATCCGGCTTCGGTGATTGAGTACCGCGACGATGTGGTTTGCCACTTTTCGTCGTCCGGGATATCGCAGACCGTGAACGACTGGAAGTTTCGCGAGGATGCTCCGCGGCTGATCCGCACTTACTATGGGCCTGTTTGGGGCGGTATTGCGCTGGCCAAGCGGTGGATGGCGGACGTCGTGAAACAGCGCCCGCGGCAACGACAGCGCGAACTGTCAGCCATGCGGGACGCCGGCACTGCGAAGCTGTCGGACAGCCGTTCTCTCCAGTGAGCATCGAAGCCGGGATATGGCGGCAGGATGCTGGAGAGCACAGACTTGCGCGCCTGGCACGGAAATCAGCGGTCTTTACATCTCTTATGACTGTGCTTGAAAGGGTCCGCGCCCGCGCAGGCGTGCGCGCCTCGCTTGGCAACATCGGCTGGTTGAGCAGCGATCGCATTGTTCGTCTTTTTGGGGCGGTGGTGGTGAGCAGCGCGGTGGCGCGGTACCTGGGTCCTGGCAACTTCGGACTGCTGAATTACGGACTCGCCATCTTCGGACTCTTTAATGCCGCCTCCAACCTGGGGCTTGATTTCCTGGTGGTGCGCGAGGTAGCTCTCGGTCACGAGCGCGAGCCGCACATCCTGGGCACGGCTTTTGTGCTGAAGGCGGCGGCCAGCGTCGCAACCACGCTGGGGGCGATCCTGTGCACCAGGATCCTGGAGCCGCACAATCGTCTGCTGCTCGAAATCGTGGCGGTCATGTCTATCGCCGCCATTTCGCAAGCATTTGATGTAATCGACTTTTGTTTTCAGGCACGGACGCAATCGCGTTACACGGTCATGGCGCGGACCAGCGTCTTCGTGGTCGCCAGCCTGGCGCGCTTTGTGGCGGTCTTCCTGCACGTGCAGTTGATTATTTTCGCGTGGATTGGCGCGATCGAGATCGTGGTCAGCGAATTGGCGCTGGCAACGTCCTACCTGCGATTCCGCAAGCCCATGCCGCGCTGGAAATGGAAACTTCCCGTAGCCCGCGGGTTCCTTGCGGAGAGCTGGCCGCTCTTGATTTCAAGCGTCATGATCATGATCTACATGCGCACTGATCAGGTGATGCTGGGCAAGCTAGCGTCCGCAGTTGTGGTCGGTCAATACTCGGTCGCGGTGCGATTGTCGGAGATTTGGTACGGCATCCCGATCGTCATCTGTGTCAGTGTGATGCCCCGCCTGCTGAAGAGCATGGAAGCGGACCCGGCCAGATACTATGCGCGCCTGGAGAGGCTTTACGAGGGCATGATTCTACTCGGCATCCTGGTGGGCCTGACAACACAGCTCGCGGGCCCGCTGGTGGTTCGCATCCTTTTCGGAAGGCAGTTTGCGCCCGCCGCTTCAATTCTCTCCGTGCATATCTGGACCGGGATCTTTGTTTCCGTCGGCGTTGTGAGCGGGCAGCAAATTATTCAGGAGAGGCTCACCACGACTGCGATGTACCGGACCGTGGCTGGAGCGATCGTGAACGTGGCTTTGAACTTCCTCTGGATTCCTCGTTGGGGAGGCTTGGGTTCGGCCATGGCCACATTGACTGCATATAGCGTTGCCAGCTATTTCGCCGACGTAATTCATCCGAGTACGCGGCATATATTCCGGATGAAGACTCGCGCGTGCCTGCACTTCTGGATGCCACTCCAGATTGTATTTCAGGAAATAGCCGGGCGATCCATGGAGGTTTCTGGGTGATTCGATCGATAGTATTCGACGCCTACGCATTCATTTTGTTTCGAGAAAATGCTTCTTCCGCCTCAACCGCGGCCTGTTCCATGCGTCGATGCGGGGGATGGGGCTTCTTAATTACAAAAACAACGTCACCAGCGGCGAACGCAAATTCCTCGAGGAGATCCTGACCCACTCTGCGCGGCCGCTGGTCATTGACATTGGCGCGAACGAAGGCGCGTATTCCGCTGCGATTCTCGAAGTCAATCCCGATGCGCAGGTATTCGCGTTTGAGCCGCATCCTGCCACATTCCAGCGACTTTCCGCGCGCGCCCCGGCAATCGGGAACGTAACGCCGATTAACGCGGCATGTGGGAGCGCTTCGGGAAAAGCAGCGCTGTTTGACTACGCGGGCTCCCAGGGGAGCAGTCATGCTTCTCTCCATGCCGGTGTTATCGAGACCATCCATAAGGGGAAAGCAGATCAGCATCTTGTGGAGATATTCGACCTTGATTCGTTCGCGGCGGATCGCGGTATTTCGTTTATCGATCTCCTCAAGATCGACACGGAGGGGAACGATCTCGAAGTGCTCAAGGGCGCCACGCGGTTGCTGCGCGAGAATCGCGTCAAGGCGATTCAATTCGAGTTCAGCGCTATGAACGTCATCAGCCGGGTCTTTTTGAAGGACTTCTGCGACCTGCTGCCGGGATACAGGTTCTATCGGTTGCTTCGCGACGGCATAGCGCCCATTGACCCGTACTCACCGATGTACTGCGAATTGTTTGTTTTTCAAAACATCGTGGCTTTGCCTGCTGCCGAAAACTAAGAATCTGGTGCGGGGCGCGGATAGGCCGATTGGAATGTTGGCAGGAGAAACCGAACGTGAAAGGTCGAGTATGTCAGAAACAAGTTATGTGATCATCGCCGGTCTGGGTGAAGTGGGCGCGCCGCTCTTGAAGATACTGAGCCGCACCTACCCCTGCGTGGGCGTGGATATCGATCCGGTGGGCGCGCCGGGCCCGTGCGCGGTGCTGCACATCTGTTATCCCTTCCAGATTCCCGACTTTGTGGGCACGACCGCCGCGTATATCGGGAAATACCAGCCGGGCCTCACCATCATCAACAGCACGGTTTCGCCGGGAACCAGCGAAAAGGTTGCGGCGGCGGCGGGGGGCCCGGTGGCCTACAGCCCGGTTCGCGGCAAGCACGCCAAGATGGAACAGGAAATGCTGTTCTATAAGAAGTTCGTGGGCGTCGCGGATGCGGGCGTTCGGGCGCGGGCGATGGCGCACTTTGAGGGCGCGGGCTTGAAGACCGCCGCTTTTCCCAATGCCACGGCCGGCGAAGTGGCGAAGCTGATCGAGACCACATGGCTGGGCATCCTGGTGGGATGGGCGCAGGAAGTTGAGCGCATTGCCGGGCGCTACAACGCAACATATGACGAAGTGAACGCCTTCATCGAGGAAGTGGGATATCTTCCCCAGGGGATCTTCTCGGGCTATATCGGAGGCCACTGCGTGATGCCCAATATCGCGCTCCTGCGTTCGGTTCTACAGTCCGACTTTCTGGATGCGGTGGTGAATTCCAACGAATTGAAGCGCGGCGAGGCGTCGCTGCTGGCGCACGCAGGTAAAGCCAATGACTAAAGTGGGGCTGGTGGGGCTGGGCTATTGGGGCCCAAATCTGGCGCGGGTTCTGAATCAATCCTCGACGTGCAATTTTGTCGCCTGCTGCGATCTGGACGCGCGCAAGATGGAGAGGATCGTGCGCCAGTATCCGACCGTGCGGGCCATGGAAAGCGTGGAAGCGCTGCTCGACTCGGATGTGGAGGCGGTGGTGATTGCCACCCCCATCTCCACGCATTACGAACTGGCGCGGCGGGCGTTGGAGGCCGGCAAGCACGTGATGGTGGAGAAGCCGCTGACCCACCAATCGGGGCTGGCGCGCGAACTCGTCCAGATGGCGCGTCAGAAGAACCTTACCCTCTTTACCGGGCACACCTTCATCTACAGTCCGCCGGTGCAGAAGGTGAAGCAGCTCATCGATTCCGGAGAGCTGGGCAGTATTCATTACATCAGTCTGTCGCGGGTGAACCTGGGCCTTTACCAGAAAGATGTGGACGTGGTTTGGGACCTGGCGGTGCACGACATCTCCATCCTTCTTTATTGGCTGGGCGAGTCGCCGGTTCGGGGCGCGTCGTTCGGCCGGGCCTGTGTGCAGCAGCAGAAGCGCGATGTGGCGTTTCTGTGGCTGGAGTTCCCCAGCGGGGTGATCGCCAGCAACGAAGTAAGCTGGCTTTCGCCGCAAAAGATGCGGCGCACCTGCATCGTCGGCTCTCGCAAGATGGTGGTCTACGACGACACCAGCCCCGACGAGAAGATCAAGATATTCAACAAGGGCGTGGACTGGCATCAGCCGCAGACCTTCGGTGAGTTTCAGCTCAGTTATCGGACGGGAGACATGGTGGCTCCCTACATTGAGAACTCCGAGCCGCTGATGAGCGAAGTGGAGAGCTTTGTGCGCGCCATCGAGAGCGGCGAAACGGGCATGACCGGCGGCGATTTTGGAGCCAGGGTAGTGGAAGCCCTGGAACTGCTGCAAACTTTTTCACTGGACGCTCCTGAAGTGGCAGTGGTGAGCGCGGCGGGTTCGCGTTGACAGTTGCGGCGGAGAAGCAGCAGCAGCGGCCCTTTTTTCTTCATCCCCGGGGGCTGGCTGAAAGCGACAAGATCGGGGCGGGCACGCGGGTGTGGGCATTCGCGCACGTGATGGCAGGAGCCGAGGTGGGCAGCCAATGCAACATTGGCGAGCACGCCTTTATTGAGAGCGGCGCCACCATCGGCAATCATGTCACGGTCAAGAATGGCGTCTCCGTTTGGACGGGCGTGCACGTGGAAGACGACGCCTTCCTGGGACCGCACTGCGTCTTCACCAACGACATGAATCCGCGCTCTTATATCAGGAAGGGCCCGGAAGCGCTGCTAGAGACTCACATTCGCAAAGGTGCCACCATTGGTGCCGGAGCGGTCATTGTCTGCGGGCATAACATCGGGTGCTATGCCTTTGTGGGCGCCGGAGCGGTGGTCATCCGCGATGTGCCGGATTTCGCAATGGTGGTCGGCAATATTGCGCGCCAGATTGGCTGGATGTGCCTGTGCGCGCAAAAGCTGCAGGTTGCTGCCGGCTTGGCCGCTGGTTCCACTTGCCAGTGCGCTGCCTGCAGGAGTGAATTCCGATGCGGCGAGCACGGATTAACCGTAACAGTTGATCGCTTTGGTAGATGAGAGGGTTTTTTGATGGAATGCAAAGTGCCATTCGTGGATTTGAAAGCGCAGTATGCGGGCATCCGGGCGGAGATTGAGTCCGCGGTAAAGGGCGTTGTGGAATCGGCCCAGTTTGTTGGCGGCCCGGTGCTGGAGCGGTTTGAACAGGAGTTCGCGGCGTTTACGGGCGCTCGGTTTGCAGTGGGCGTGGGCAACGGGACGGATGCGATCACTCTGGCGCTGCGGGCGGCTGAGATTGGCCGGGGCGCTGAAGTTCTGGTCCCGGCAAACAGCTTCTTTGCCAGCGCGGAAGCGGTATCGAATGCCGGCGCAACCCCGGTCTTTGTCGACGTCAATCCGCGCACCTTCCTCATGGATCCGCAATCTGCGGCAGAAGCCATCACCGCTCGCACCCGCGCCATCCTGCCCGTGCACCTGTTCGGGCGTGCCCTCGAGTTGCGGCCTTTCGAAGAGCTGGCCGCGGCTCATGGCCTGGTTCTCGTGGAGGATTGCGCTCAGGCCCACGGCGCGCGCATCGGCGGACAAACCGTTGGGGCCTCGGGACGGCTCACCTGCTTCAGCTTTTACCCGGGCAAAAACCTAGGCGCCTACGGAGATGGAGGAGCAGTCACGACCAGCGATGCCGAGATCAACAGCCGCCTGCGCATGCTTCGCGACCACGGCAGCGCGCGCAAGTATGACCACGCCATGGTCGGTTTCAACTCGCGTCTCGATTCTCTGCAGGCGGCGGTGCTTTCGGTCAAACTCAAGCACCTGGAGCAGTGGAACGAGGCGCGGCAGAAGCATGCTGCACTTTATGCAGCCGCGCTTGCGGATTTGCCCGTGCTTCCTCCCGAACTTCCTGCGAGCGGAGAGCATGTGTTTCATCTCTTCGTGGTGCGCTGCACCCGCCGCGATCGACTCCAGCAGTTTCTTGCGGCGCACGGCATTGCCACCGGCATCCACTACCCGACGCCGCTGCACCGCACCGGTGCATACTGCGGAGGCGGAACTGCATTCGCAAAGCCGTGCCCCGTGGCCGAGCTTCTGGCTGATGAGATTTTGTCCCTGCCCATGTATGCGGAGCTGACCGATGGGCAAATCCACCAGGTTATCGACACCGTCCGGGAATTCGCCCAGATAGAAGCGCCTGCCGCGCCGGAGATGTTGCGGGATATCCCGAACTCACGATCTCTAGATACCAATGGAATTTACGCACATATTTGATGTGAGGTCCAAGAGAGTGGAAATGCTCAGGCCAAGAGATTCTGTTACAAGCGATCAAGGCGTAGCAACAACGCCCGTTAGCCCGGGTAGATCTTTGGAGATTTGCAAAATCTGCGGCTCGAGTTCTGCGCACTTTGGATCGGCAGAAGTGCTTAGAAAATACAAAGTCCAGTATTTTCGTTGCGAGCGCTGTGGCTTTATACAAACCGAGGCGCCTTATTGGGTCGGTGAATCATATTCTTCCGCCATCGCCCGCCAAGATGTCGGAGTCATGCAACGCAACCTGGTAAATGCCGAGCTTACCTCGGCGGTTCTCAAACTGATGTTTTCAGATGTAAAGAGCGCCCTCGATTTCGGTGCCGGCCATGGAGTTTTCGTGCGCATGATGAGAGATAAGGGATTCAAGTTCTCTTGGTTCGATCTTTATGCCACAAATGCGTATGCTCGAGGCTTCGAATCCAACGAAGGCGGGACTTTTGATTTCCTTACTGCATTTGAAGTGTTGGAACATTTGACAGATCCCGTTCTTGACCTTCAGAAGATGATGAATCTGTCAGACAATGTCTTCGTTTCGACCTGTCTTGTCCCAGAGCCACCGCCCCATCCTGACAAATGGTGGTATTACGCTCCTTTGAGCGGACAACACGTTTCATTCTATACGGAAAGATCGCTCCGCCAGCTCGCCGCTCGATTTGGAAGGCATCTGTTATCAGCAGGCTCGTATCACCTGTTCTCGAAGAGGGCGCGCAACCCTGTCTTGTACAAGCTTGCAACCAAGCCAAGACTCGCACGAATTACAAACTTCATATCTCGCCGCCCCACACTTATCGAGAGAGATTTCCAACAGATGTCGAATTAACGGCGCACATTAGCGCATTTCAATAACCATGCGAATACTTCTTCTTTGGCAATACGATTCGAGATATCTGCGACAGTTCTATCTTCGTAATCCGGGCGCTGACCGCTTGTCGTTCTGCGACCAAAAGCGCCTGTTGCTGGAAGATGGAGCCACTTGGCCTTTCTACCTGATCCCACAGTTCAGGCGCCTCGGACATGAGGCCGATATGCTGCCCGGAAATGCAGAGCCGGCACTGGCCATGTGGGCGCAGGAGAACGGGATGGGCCGCTCGGCTTCAAACTGGGATGTCCTGCGCCAGCAGATACGAGAATATCGCCCCGACATTCTTTGGTTTTCGGGCCATGCGGAGTTTGTCGGTGGGTTTGTCCGATCCGTCCGGAATTACTGCGGTTCGGCCATTGGCTGGTGCGCCGATGCGGGAGGCAAACACCTTGATTGGGCAGGAGTCGATGGCGTCCTCTCATCGCATGCAAATTTCGTGAGCATGTTCCGCGCGATGGGGCTGCGCAGTGAGCTGGTGCTTCCATGCGTCGACACCGAGCTAGTCGCCGCTTGTCGTTCCGCGGAGCCGCAGCGTAGCCGCGATGTGGTTTTCTATGGAACCTTGTCTGTGATTGCTTTCAGAAAGCGCCTGGATTTCCTCGCCAAAGTCGCAAACCGGGTACACTGCGAGATTCATTCGGACCGCATTCGATGGCAGCGCCGCCCATCGCCGATTTCCACCTTCCTGAACCAATTTCGCTATATACCTTTCCGCATTCGGAATCGATTCGATTCGCCTGTTTTTGGGCGCGACGTGTTGCGGCTCAATGCGTCCTCCAAAATCATTCTCAACGCACATGTGGACAGCGCCAACGGACTGGCGGGCAATATCCGGATGTTTGAAGTTACGGCCATGGGCGCGTTGCTCATGACCGACGCATCGCCGAATGTTGCGGGGTTGTTCCAGCCAGGCAGCGAAATCGTGACCTACGAGCACGCAGCCGACGCAGTTGACAAACTGCGTTATTACCTGAGCCGGCCCGAGGAGCTCAAAGCAATCGCAAATGCAGGGCAGCAGCGGACGCTTCGCTGCCATAACAGCAGAGTGCGGGCCGGTGAAGTCCTGCGGATTTTCGAGGAGATCGGAGGAAGTTAGGGATGGAGAGTCTTCGCGATCATTGCCGGGGCAAGGACAGCGACTTCTTGCTGGCGCATTATTGTGCGGGAATCACCGGTCGCTTGGTCTCTCTCGAACGACTTTTCTCACCGGAAGAACGGGACTGGCTGTTCCAGGAGCTCAGCCGTCGGGCCGAAGCGGAAACGGTTTACGCGCCCGGGGAGCGCAGGATATGGCGCCGCGAGCATCTCTCGCCCGAAGAATTGGCCGGCATCCGCCGCCCGCGGGTGGACGAGTTTGTCTTCTGTCGTCTACGCGAGCGGGGCTTCGAACCGGAATCGTTGCCATCACGCTGGCCTGAGGGGCGCCGCTTCGCTTTATGCATCACCCATGACGTCGATCACGTCTCCTGGAACAACTCAGGCGAACTATGGAGGCGCTGGGTGCGGCAGCGCATCACGCCCGCTTTAATGCTCGGACAGGTTGAGCACGTGCCAATTGTGAATGCTCTGCGCGGAGCTGCTGGCTGCCTGGTGCGCCGCAGGCTGCTGCGCACTCCCGACCGGCTCGCGGGGATTGCGGAGTGGATGAAAATCGAAGCCGAATACGGCTTTCGGTCCACCTATTATTTCCTAGCCGGTGGAATAGGAGACTGGCACCCTTGGGACATGAATTATCGCTTCTCCGACAAGGTCCCATTTGCCGGCAGGCTGGTGCATCTAAGCGAGATTATGCGTGAGCTGGGAGAATCTGGATGGGAGGTCGGTGTCCATCCAAGCTTCCATGCAGCTCAATCGGCGGAATGGCTTCGCCTTCAGAAGGAGAAGTGTGAAGAGGCATGTGGTCGGCAAGTGGTTTCTGTCCGGCAGCACTACCTGCAGTACGACCTGTCGCTAACCCCGGCTCTGCAATCCGAGGCAGGATTGCTGAGCGACAGCACCCAGGGCTTCAACGATCTCATCGGATACCGTGCCGGCACATGCTTCCCCTATCTCTGCTGGGACCACAAACGCAACACCACGCTTCCGCTGCTGGAACTGCCGCTGCATATTCAGGATGGCCCGCTGATGCGCGCGCCTGTTTCCGTTGACGACGCCATTCAGTCAACGCTCGGCCTGATGCAGATAGCCGAGAACCTGGGCGGATGCCTGGTCATTCTTTGGCATCCGTTTTGGCTTGCGAGCGATGATGGACTTGCCGTATTCCACGCAGTTCTCCAGGAAGGGAAGCGCAGGAACGCCTGGGGATGCACCGCCCAACAGCTCGGCGCGTGGTGGGTGTCCAAGGTTGAAGCGGTCATGAGCGGGCTCCCCGAGCCCGCTCATTTGCGATCGTAGATAGTCCGAGAGAGGGACGCAAAAGGTGCGAATCTGCCACCGGAGCGTGCATCGAGACCCGCCGCGCCACGCATTGACAGAGCGGCAAGACAGTTTTGCGCTGGAGGGCGTCGGCCTTCCTGCGCACCAAGTGGCGCATCAACCGCATCATGGGGCGCCGTGAGCTCTGGGCTTGGAAACGAACTTCGGCCCTCAGCGACCGCCAGTCATAAGGCGGCTTAGTGATATTAACCCAACCGCCGCGCAGGAACTTTCAACTGAACACGGGACATACTCTGCCATAAGTCCGCAGATTCGCGGGGTACTTTGCGAGACGGAGACTGGTAACACCAGGATATCTGAATGACTATTGAGCCGCAGCATAAGTATGCAACGTTCACAACTTGCGCGAGCAACTTTTTGGATAAGGCCAGGGTCTTGCACCGTTCTTATCGCGCCTTTCACCCGGACAGCGACTTCTATGTCCTTCTCATCGATCGGAAGCACGGAGATTTGGATGAGGTCGAACCAGGAATGCGGATCTTGTGGGTCGAGGATTTGGAGATTGAACACCTATCTCGCTTCGCCTTCAAATTCGACGTATTAGAGTTCAGCACAAGCCTCAAAGCCCACGTGCTTGCCCGGTTGCTTATCCATTATGAGCAGGTGATTTTTCTTGACCCCGATATTTGCGTGTACTCGCGGCTCGATCCCGTCTTCGATGGACTGCGCAATCATTCAATCGTAGTAACCCCGCATGCCACGTCTCCGGTTGCAGATGGGAAAGCCCCTTCCGACGTCGAGTTCCTCCGGTTCGGATCCATTAACACCGGCTTTATCGGCATCAGGAACTGCGCGGAAGGCTTCGTCTTCCTGGACTGGTGGTCGAAGCGATGCCTGGAATTTGGTTTCTACGAGCCCCAAACAGGCCTTGCTGTCGATCAGAAGTGGCTTGACTTGGCGCCGTGCCTATTTCGTGGACTCGGAATTCTTCGCGACCCCGGGCTGAACGTTGCCTTCTGGAATCTTCACGAGAGAAATCTTTCGAAGCGAGACGGAACATGGTTTGTAAACGAAGCATGGCCCCTTCGGTTCTTCCATTTCAGCTCGTTTGTGACCGCAAACCCCTCGGCCATTGCCTACAAGCAGTCTCGGTTTACTCCAGGCAGCCGCCCGGACCTTGCTGAGCTGTTCGATGGTTATGCCAAGTGTCTGCAGTCCACTGACAGAGGGCTTCATGCGGGGAAAAGTTATTGTTTCGATTACTTCGAGGATGGCACCTATATCTCGCCCTTTCTTCGTCGAATTTACGCGGCGCTGGAATATCAGTTTCCGCCGGAAGAAGACCCTTTCTCCTCCGCGTCCTCGGTAGCACGATTCGCACGCGCAGAGGGCTTGGCCAAATTCACGCTCCGACCAATGGCCCGGCGGACATTCAAGGACCTCGGGAAGAGTTCGCGACTTGCCCGGTTTCTTGCCTTCGGACTCCGCAACGTGCTTCGCATCGTGGGGCCTAACCGGTATTTCCTGCTGATGCAATATTTTGCTTATATTTCCAGCATTCGCAATCAGGCCTGCTTGTTTCCTGACACTCGACTTCAACACATTGCGCACAACGGAACGGTGGAAGAGGAATGAAAAGAATACTGATCACAGGCGGTCTCGGGTTTATCGGATTGCAAACGGCCAGCCTGCTGGTGGAGCAGAGACAGCCCGTGGTGCTGTTGGACAATTTAAGTCCGCAAATCCACGGCGCAATTCCTGATTTGTCGGCGCTGCCGCTTCTTAAACATCCGCTGGTAGAAGTGATGCGGGGCGATGTGCGTGATCCTGGCCTCTGGTCCAAAGCTCTAGTGGGCGTGAGTTCCATCGTGCATCTAGCGGCGGAAACCGGCACCGGACAATCGATGTACGAGATATCCAGATACACGGAGACGAATGTCGGAGGCAGTGCCTCACTCCTCGATTATCTGGCCAATCGCAAGCACCAGGTCACCAAGTTGATTCTCGCTTCATCGCGGTCTGTGTATGGAGAGGGCGCGTACGTTTGTGTGCGCTGCGGAATGGTTCATCCGCTCGCGCGTTCCGAAAAAAGGTTGCGCGCACATATTTGGGAACCGCTGTGCCCTCTTTGCCAGGGCCCAATTGATGCCGTCGCAACGCCTGAAAATGCGATAGCCCTACCGGGCTCAATCTACGCGGCCACAAAACTGGCGCAAGAATATCTAGTGCGGATTGCCGGACAGGCCCTCGGCATCCGCTTCGTAATTTTGCGATTCCAGAACGTCTATGGAGAAGGACAGTCGCTGAAAAATCCATATACCGGCATTCTTTCTATCTTTTCCAACCGGCTTCGCCAGGCTCTTGCTCTCGATCTCTATGAAGACGCCCAGGAAACCCGGGACTTTGTGCATGTAAAGGACGTTGCCCGCGCGATCTCCCTGGCGTTGCATGCCGGAGAAGGAGATGGCTGCGTATTGAATGTGGGCTCGGGCCGTCCGACCACGATTGCTGGCATTGCCTCCCTGCTCAAGGAGCGATTTGGAGGCGAGTCTCAAGTTAACGTATGTGGCCAATACCGGCTCGGCGATATCCGCCATTGCTATGCCGACCTGTCTGCCATTCACGCAAAGCTGGGATTTGTTCCGGAGGTCTCGCTGGAGCAGGGGTTGGATCGGTTTACTACCTGGGTGCGGACGCAGCCAATCGAACCGGACCGGTTGGAAGTGGCCGCACGTGAGATGGCGGCGCGTGGGTTAATGCATGTGGAAACTGAGCCAACTACTGTATAGCGATCTGGCGCGGCAATATACACTCGAAGGTCGCGCCGCAAGACCGACCTTGTTGGGCGTCCTCTGCCGCCTGGTTCATCACCGGTTTCTGCCTATTGTATTGTGCCGGCTGAGTCGAGCAAGCATGCAGCGAGGCGTGCCCGCTCTGCCTCAATTGTTTACGTATCTCAACATCCTGCTTTTCGGAATCGAAGTTGCGCCGCGCTGTGAAATTGGCCCGGGCATCTTCTTCCCCCATACTTCCGGGACTGTCATTGGCGCCCGTCGCGTGGGGGCGAATGTGACCATTTACCAGGGCGTAACACTCGGGGCCAAGGAACTGGACATGAGGTTCGATCCGAGCCTCCGGCCGGAGATCGGTGACAATGTAGTCCTTGGCGCCGGGTGCAAGGTCCTGGGCGGCATTTCCATCGGCGCCAATGCGGTGATAGGAGCCAATGCAGTGGTGGTTCGTCCGCTAGACTCCAACAGCACCGCGGTCGGAGTTCCCGCGCACATGATCCCAGTTCTTGGGGAGAGCCGTATATGACCGAGCCGCTTCTCGATCTGACTATTATCATCCCGAGTTACAACACTCGCGAGCTGTTGCGCAACTGTCTGGCATCGATTTTTGCGTACACCCGGGGAATCAGTTTCGAGGTGATCTGCATTGACGATAACTCTGGGGACGAAAGCGCGGAAATGGTCGCCACAGAGTTTAAGGAAGTCATCCTGGTCAGGAATTCCTTCAATCAGCTTTATGTAAAAAACAACAACCTTGGAATGCGGATGTCAAGGGGCCGCCATGCATGCCTGTTGAACAGCGATACGAAGCTCATCAGCAACGCATTTGGGGCCCTGATCGCGTTTATGGATGAACATCCCGAGATTGCTGCTTGTGGTCCAAAGCTCTTGAACCCTGACATGTCGGTACAGCATTGCATACGGCGATTTGTGGGGCCACTTACATTACTGATGCAGGCCTCGAACTGGCATAAGCTCTTTCCTGAGAGCAAGTCTATGAAGCGCATGTATGCCACCAACTTCGACTACTCGCTCACGCAGCCGGTGGATAGCATCGGCACAACTGCGTTCGTAATCAGACGCTCTACCTGGGAACGGGCTGGCATGCTTGACGATCGTTTTCGGTTGTTCGTAGTCGACTGGGCGTACAATTTTATGCTCAAGACCAAGGGTTACAAAGTCTACTACACGCCTTGCGCGGAGATCATTCATTATGGCAGCCAAAGTGTCAACCAAACCGCGGAGAAGTCCATTCGCGATCTTCACGAAGCCCTTATCCAGTTCAGCGAATCTTACGATTACTTTGGCCGTAGCCGCCTGATCAAATGGGTGGTGCGCCTAGCGGTTGCGGTCCGCTGCCGTCTAAAACTGCTGGAATATCGTTTCGGCTCAGACAAACGCGTGATCAAAGGCCCGGGCGCGCCGCCGCCCCGCACTTCCTCTTCGGTTGCGTAAACATTCTCCTGTGATGTGGAACACGTGCAGTTGCGTGCTTCTCCCTGTATCCATTGCATGACATTACTGAATATTCGGCTCTGAAGAATCAGTATCGTCGGTAGACGACTATTTCTGGCTCCGAGGGGTTCTTTTCCCAAAAAGATCTTGCGCGACGCTATGCCGTTGCCGGTCTCAGAAAGCCAGGCTGCATCGGGTAATAGCCGAGATGCAACCGGCATTTGAGATTGAGTGACTGAGCCTTTATGTGTTCATGCACATCGATCTGGAGCCCATCATGCTTGAAAGTCCGTGGCATGTTCTGCACGTTGTTGCAAACCATGAAAAGCGAGTTGCGGAGCATCTTGTAGTTCGTTCTCTGGAGTACTATCTGCCGCTCTACACCGAGCGCTCACGATGGAGCGATCGCACCGTCCTGCTGGAGCGGCCACTCTTCGCGGGATATATATTCGTCCGTACTTCGCCCCGAACCCGGTTTTCCGTCATCAGTACCCCTGGCGTGCTCAGCTTACTTGGCGATGACGAGCGAAGTATGGTGAGCGCGGCCGAAATTCAGAGGATTCGCGAGGGCCTGGCAAGCGGATGTCTGTTGCGACCGCATTCGGCGTTCGCGCTGGGAACGCGGGTGCGCGTGCGCAGTGGCGTTTTTGCGGGCGTTGAAGGAGTGGTGACGGAGTTCCGCCATCAGTGTAAGGTCGTCATCGCTCTCGCTGCCATCCAACAATCCTTTTCATTCGAAGTAGACTTGGGCGACATCGAGGTTGTGGGGAGCACGGTCAAGGTTCCTGTTCGAATACTGAGGTCCGCTGTGGCACCAGTGCTGAGCCACTAAACAGCGAATCTCTCAATTTCCACAGCACTCAAATCCTTAAAGGGCGGCCTGTTGAGAGGCGCGAGTAGATGAAGCGGATGCCCGGCCAATGATGACGAAGAGCACGCGAGGGCCCGGTTTCTGGTTCGACGCCTGGTCTCCCGTAGTCGTGTGGATCTTCCTGATTGCTATCGAGTCGACCCCGTACCTCGGTGCCGATCACACCTCAGCCCCACTACGCCGAATTTTTGAGTTCCTGTATGGCCCGGTTGGTGATACTCGCTGGGAGAGTCTGCATGGACTCATCCGGAAGAGTGGACACTTTCTGGGTTATGGCTTGATGGCACTGGCATGGCTCCGGGCGTGGCGAATGAGCTTTCCGACCCTGCGATTCTGGAAGAATGTTTCATTGGCGACTTTGGGTACGACACTGGTGGCCAGCCTCGACGAATGGCACCAGACATTTTTGCCAAACCGGACAGGAACGCCCCGCGACGTGCTGCTTGACTGCAGTGGGGCCATTGCGCTGCAGATACTGATTTACATCGCGATGATCACCAGGTCCCCGACCGCATGAACTCGTACTTTTGGCTTCCGTGGTTTCCCACCCTTTCGCCAGAGAAAAGGCGAAAGGATGGGGCACGGAATTGGTACAAAATTAAGCGGTCAAAGACCTAGGGGGGCGAGACAAGCCATCGAGAGTTAAACAGAAAACGCACGATTAAAAGAAGACATCACTTGCTGATTTCGGGGGAAAAGGGACTGCGGACGTCGCAGGGCCTTTTCCCCCGAAGTGTTTCTGGCGGTAAGATGCGCGGGTGGTCGAGCGGTGGTTGAGGTAGTCGCCGTGAATCCCAACCGAAAGGTGGATGTCTGCTGTTTTCAGAAGCAGCCCTTCTTGCAGCCTGTAATCAATGCGTCGGTGCGGCGGGCGGCGTTCAGTGGAATCGAGACAGATACTCCGGCCGGCTTGATGTTGGGGCCGAAAAGCGGATCGGCGGCGGCAATCGTAGAAACATCGACCGCGCGAATGTTGGTCTTCGCACTTAAATTCAATGCGTCGATATATTGGTTGGCAATCAGCGCATATGCGGTGTTCGTCGGGTGCTCGCCATCCAGGCTGAAGAGGCCGCCCAGGAATGCCGTGGTCGCGTCGTAGTTGTTGATCATGATTGCGCTTTGCAGGGTCTGAAAGTACGAGTGGATGTCGACGAGAATGCCGCCCACGGCAGAAACCTGCTGACTAATCGCAGCATTATATTGATCGATCGTCGCCTGGACCTCGGTGATCTCCGAGGCGTCCAAAAAGCCCGAATCGGTGAGCGGAGTGGGCGTCTGGCCCTTCTTGATCTGATTGATGGCGGTCTGCGTTTCGCTTTGGCCGGTGGCATTCACAAGGTCTCCGTCCGCGAGGCCAAGGTCCGCGGCAGCCTGCGCCTGGGAGAGACCGGTCGCCGTCGCCACCGTTGCAATGACAGTGGCAGCCGGCGTGAGATAGGGAATGGCGGTCACGTCAGGGATATTGGAGACGATGAGCGTGGCTTTGGTCTGCGTGTGGAGCGTACTCAGCAGTTGCGTGAACTCCTGGGTAAAGGTGGCAACAGGGGTCATCGACGAGGGCATGCCACTTACATCGGCCTGCAAAGCATCGTCGTTTCCCGCCCAGAGAAAGATCGCGGTAGGCTTCAGCGCGATGGCCTCATTCATCTGGCTCCTGGTGTCTCCGAGCGGGATGCCCAGCACCAGGTCGGTGATGATCTCCTCGTCCGTAGTAGGCACAAGCACTGGCGCGGTGTTGATCACGTCGTTCAGAAGGTGGCCAGGAACGGCCAGGTCGTAAGGTTGCGCGGTCAGATTGTCGCGGCCGAGGGTAACGCCCGGTTCCTGCTGAATCACCGGCGGCGGCCCGATGCTGAGGAGTTTGAGAACCGCCGGGGCGCCTGGCGGTGCAATCAGGGGCAGAGCGAGCGGAAAGTTTGCCTGCTTCGCCACCAGGCTGGCCCACCCATTGGGCTGTTGCGAATCCAACAAAGAGCCGTTCTGGAATCCGGCACTGAGTGAATCGCCGATGACTACGGTCGTCGCGAAGTTGGGCGTGGAGCTAGTGGTGGTGACTACGCCTGAGTTGGTCATGTGGTTGAATACGCCACAGCCGGCCAGGCCGCCTGATGCCGCTGCAGCACAAAGCGCGACGGCGATCGCGCGAATTATGTGCAAATCTGGTCTGTGGGCTCTCCGCATTTCATCGCCCGCCTTCTGAGTGACTTAGATGCAGGCTGGCGGTTCTACGCGAGTGCGCCCAGCGGGAGATAAGAATCACTCGCTTTGAGGAACCTATTCAGCACGCCCCACGTAGTGTTTAATGGGTGCGTATCTCCCCTCGTATTCCATGGCTCCCGGAGGACTGGACCGTGAATCCCTTCTCTACACAACTCAAGCAGATTGTGCGCAGGCTTTGGCGGTCCCCCGTATTCACCGTGATCACGCTGATTACACTGGCTGCCGGCGTGGGCGCCAACATAGCGGTGTTCAGTGTTGTAGAAGGCGTGCTGCTGAAGCCTCTGCCCTACCCGCATCCTGAAGCACTGGTTGGAGTCTGGCATACCGCCCCTGGTCTGAATCTCGATGAAGTGAACATGGCGCCGTCGAACTACTTCATTTATCGCGAGCAAAACCGGGTGTTCCAGAACATCGGGATCTACACGGGAGACTCGGTGAGCGTTACCGGGCAGGGAAACCCGGAACAGGTGCAGGCGCTCGATGTCACCGATGGAGTGCTGCCGATTCTGGGCCTTAAGCCGGTTCTGGGCCGCTGGTTCAACCGTGTGGACGACAGTCCGGCGGGCCCCGATACGGTGATGCTCAGCTATGACTATTGGGAGACGCGTCTCGGGTCGGATCGCTCCATCGTGGGACGAACCATCTGGGTCGACGGCAAAGCGCGCCAGGTCATTGGCGTGATGCCCAAAGGCTTTCGTTTTCTCGATTGGGAGCAGCCCGCGCTGTTCTTGCCTCTTCGTTTCGATCGAAACAAGACCACCCTCGGCCAGTTTAGTTATGAAGGCCTGGCACGGTTGCGGCCTGGGGTCACGATGCAGGCGGCCAACGCAGATGTGGCACGGCTGTGGCCCATCGTCCTCAACAGTTTTCCCGCGCCGCCGGGATTCAGCATCGACCTTTTCAGGAAGGCACGCTTGGGGGCGAAGGTGCGGCCACTCAGCCAGGACGTGATTGGCGACGCAGGAAAGCTGCTTTGGGTGCTGATGGGCAGCATTGGAGTGGTGCTGCTGATTGCCTGCGCGAATGTAGCGAACCTGCTGCTGGTGCGCGCCGAGGGACGCCACCAGGAACTGGCGATATGCTCCGCTCTGGGCGCAAGCCCGTGGCGGATCGCTAGGCAATTCCTGCTTGAAAGCGCAGTGCTGGGAGTGTCAGGAAGCGCGCTGGGGCTGGTGCTCGCCTGGGGCTCGCTACGCCTGCTGATCGCGCTGGGGCCCTCCAGCGTGCCCCGCCTGCACGACATTGGAATCGATCTGAATGTACTTGTCTTCACGATAGGAATAGCACTGTTTTGCAGCCTGCTCTTCGGTTCTGTTCCGGCGCTGCGGTATGCGGGAGCGCGGGCGGGAACGGGACTCCGCGCGAGTCGAACCAGCAGCCAGGGCCGCGAGCGACATCGCACACGCAACACGCTGGTGATAGTTCAGGTAAGCCTCGCATTCGTCCTCCTGATCTGTTCGGGACTGATGATCCGGACCTTTCGTGCACTGATCCATGTCGACGCCGGATACGATACGGCCGCGAAGATCCAAACGGTGCGGCTGGGCATTCCCGAAGCGGATGTGCCCAAGGATGACGATGTACTTCGCATGCAGCAGGCCATTGCACAGAAGATCGCAGCGGTTCCGGGCGTCGAATCCGTAAGCTTCGGCGGTTCTGTTCCCATGGATGGAAACGGATGGCACGATCCGGTGTACGCGCAGGATAAGAGCTATGCGGGCAATGCCATGCCGCCGTTGCGCGAATTCGTGTTTGGTGCTCCGGGCTTCCTCAAGACCCTTGGCATCCCCGTGGTTGCGGGGCGCGACTTCACGTGGGACGAGGCTTTTCATAGAACGCCGGTGGCGATGGTGAGCGAGAACTTTGCGCGCGAATACTGGGGCAATCCGGCGAACGCGCTCGGCAAGCACATCCGCGTAGGCACCAAGGACGATTGGCGGGAGATCGTGGGCGTCCTAGGCGATGTGCACGACGATGGCATGGGTAAAGAGGCGCCGACGGTTGCTTACTGGCCAACATTGCTCTCTCACTTTGAGAGCGACATGTTCAACGTCAGGCGCTTTGTCGTTTTTGCCATTCGGACTCCGCGGGCAGGTTCCGAGAGCCTGATGAAGGATGTGCGCCAAGCAGTTTGGTCGGTGAACGCCAACCTTCCTCTGACGGACGTGCACACCCAGGACTACTATTACCAGAAGTCGATTTCGCGTACCTCCTTCACCCTGGTGATGCTGGCGATCGCTGCCTCAATCGCGCTGCTGCTGGGAATCGTGGGACTGTACGGCGTTATTGCGTATTCAGCATCGCAGCGCACGCGCGAGATCGGCATTCGCATTGCGCTGGGAGCGCAGCGCAGTACCATTACCGGGATGTTTGTGCGGCAGGGCTTGATACTTGCCGGCAGCGGCATCGCCTGCGGGCTGCTTCTGGCGTTTGCGGCGACACGATTGCTCAAGTCGTTGCTTTTCCATGTGAGCCCGGTTGATCCCATCACGTATTCGCTGGCTTGCATTGCGCTGTGTGCAGCGGCCTCGCTGGCCAGTTACATACCCTCAAGGCGGACGGCAGCGGTGAATCCGGTGGAAGCGTTGCGAGCGGAGTGAGTCCTATCGAAGTGTCTCAGCAACAAGGTGGTTACGAGCACATTGCGCTACTGTCAGCAGCACAGCGACTTGATATGATGGATACCAGTCGAGAATGTATGACATCCTTTTGGGATCAAGAAGAAGACCAGCGACCAGCCCGCTTCGCCGCCCGGCAGCCCATTCTTTCAGCGAGCGAGAAGGTTATGGCCTACAAGTTACTTTTTCGCACAGACTTCAAGGACTACTTCCCGTGCGTTGAAGGTGATGCCGCAAGCCGCGCAGTGATTGATATGTCGAGCCTGATCGGTCTGGATACCTTATGTAACGACCGCCTGGCCTTCATCGTCACTACGCGGGGCACGTTGCTGGGCGAATATCTGGCGTTGCTTCCCCCAGATAAAACTGTGGCGGAGATACCGGATTCCCTGTTGGCAGACGCCGAGGTGGTGAGCGCGTGCACGGAGTTGAAACGCACGGGCTGCAAGATAGCACTCAGCGGTTTCACGCTCGACGATCATCGGGAATGCCTGGCCGGAATCGCAGATTTCATCAAGGTTGACATCAAACAAACGACGCTGGTGGACGTTGCTACCCTGATCCAGCGCTATCGCAACGGGGGGCCACGCCTCATTGCCGAGAAGGTTGAAACCAGGGAAGACTTTGAATTCTGCAAGAGCGTAGGATTCAGCTGGTTCGAGGGGTATTTCTTCCGAAAGCCGGAGACCATGCACGCTCGCGGAGTGCAATCCAATCGCATTGTGTTTGTGCGATTGCTGATGGCGCTTTCAAAACCAGAGTTGGACTTGAGAGAAGTTGAAGAACTCGTCAAATCAGATCCAATGCTCTATTTGCGTCTCCTGCGCTACCTGAACTCCGCCATCTTCGCACGAAGGATTGAGGTCAAGACGGTAAGTCAAGCTCTGGCCATCCTGGGCGAAAATGAGATACGCCGCTGGTGTCGGCTCTCCGGAATGCTGGAGTTGTCAAAGAACAGGCCGTCAGATCTGGCCATCTCCGCTCTCGTTCGCGCCCGTTTCGGTGAGCTTATTGGCACCAAGGTGGAACATGGGGATTCCGATTTATTTCAAATCGGCTTGTTATCCATGATGGATGCAATTCTTGAAATCCCCATGCGAGAGGTGTTGGAGGGGCTGCAACTGGAAAGCGAGGCCAGGACCGTTCTTATGGAGAATGAGGGGCCTCTTTCGCTTATTTACCATCTGATCCTTGCAGTAGAAGGTGGCATGTGGCAGAGTGTTGCGGAACTATCTGCTGACCTCAACATCCACCAGGACTTCGTTGCGCAGGCCCAATGGCAGGCCATGGAATGGGCGCAGTCAATCATAACAACAGGCTAAACGTATCAAGCGTGGCTTGAGGCAAGTAGCTGATTGGTTTTGCGCAGGTAGTTCTTAGAGTGGACCAACGCGCTCGCTGAGGACCTGCGATTGAGAAGAGTTGGCGGCGATACTCTCTGTCTGCAGCAGGACCTCGAAGGGCCGTAACTGCCCACTGGCCGACAGAGCGCGCTGCAGCACTGGTTCGAACTTCTCGGGGTTGAGTAAAAACTCGCCTGCGGCCTGCGTCCCCGCCGTGTTGATACCCTCCACGATCAGCACATGTCCGGTGCCGTCGAGATTGGGAACCAGTGCAATCACACCATAGGTGCGCTGCTTGGGATCGCCGGTCACACTCGCATAGCTGGGCTGCTCGCCAGCCAGCGGATGGCGATTGAGGATGACGGACGATCTGCCGTAGGATCCGCCGTAGTCGAACTGAAAGTTGAGTTGTGGCTGAAAGAGCTCAACCCAGGGATTGGAATCCATCGATCCAATGAGGATGGCGTTGCCGGTCTTCAGGTCATCCATCCGCAAATCGCGCGTGTACCGAATCATCAACCGCTCTGGGACCACTTCCGGCCGCCGGGACATTTGTGAAATAAGGTCCACGTCGGTGCTGCTGGTGTAGCGCCTCCCACACAGCTTTTGAACCTTCAGGGCCAGCAACGCAATATCGTGCGAATTGGTTGACTTCGAAACGGACTCGAGGCCCTCCGCGATCTGATCTTCGCTGCGATAGGAATCGTTGATGTAAGAGGAGAGGGTGACCGGCTTTTGCAGGAAGTTATGCAAAAGCACGAGGCCGCCATCGGTTGGTACCAGAAACGTGTCCCGCTGCCGATCGAAGATCTGTCGCCAGAATTTGCCGCTCAAGCGCTCCGCAGCGCTCTCCGGGTAGAGCCAACGCGCCAAAGGCAATTGCGCCGGAAGACCTCTGGCCACGATGAATCCAACGATTGCGCCGGCTATTGCAACGGCCAGCAGGATGGCCATGCGCAGAGGTCTTCTGCGTGCGGATTCCGCGGCCGCTTCGGGGGCGGTTTGATTGCCGGCGGCCTCAAGGGAAGCCTCGCCGGGTGGCGGGATTCTCTCTAATGAGGGAACCTGCTCGGCCACGCCACGTTCTTCTTCACTCTCCATGGGACGCTGGGCGAAGAGTGGCACGTATCCGCCGCGGGGAATGTGGACAATGAGCGGCTCGTCCCGGCCCTCATTGCGAAAGTAATCGTCGATCCGTCGGCGCAGCATGCGTGCGTAGTTGCGCACGATATTGTCATCGGTCCGGTTGAACTCCGCCTGGCGACCGAAGACGTGGACCCCGATCTGCTGTTCGTTGATGGTTGCCGCTTCCCCGGACAGGGCGCGATGACAGGCAAAGAGCAAAAAATTCGTCAACAGGGAAGATCGTTCGAAACCGCGGCTGGCGGCGATCCGTTTCACCAACTCCCATTGCGGGCCTTCGAGTTCAGGCAAAGGAGCCCGTGTCCTGGGCTCCGCGGCCGTGGAGCGGCGCGGCGCTACAGCTCTTGAGGTCGAAACCCTGTGCCGCGCGGTTGCGTTCTGTTGCCGCTTAGGCGGTTTAATCTCCTCAACCATATAGATTGCATAAGCCGGCGGCGGCTATTCGCCCCACACAATTCCTGTCTAAACCCTACCGTGCCAATGTTACAGAACAGTCAATCGGCCCTCGATCGGGGTGCGAGAGCCCGGTGTAAACCGCAAAATTCACATTCCAATTAGTCATGTAAAATCAGCAGCTTTCATCGCAAGAACACGGTTCTTACCCCGTGTAAACCCCTTTTGAAGGTGATTTTCAGACAGTCATACTCAGCTTACGAAGGGACATCCGGCCCGCAGCGATCCGTCGTTCAGCGATGTCGGCCAATCCACGATCTCTCTTCGGGAGATTGCATGTTTCAGCCAGTCACGTCTCACCGTCATGCACGTTCCGGATTGAAAATCTTCCTCATTTTTCTTTCCCTCTTGCTGCCCATCGGAGCAGCAGCACAGTCCGATCTTTCTTCCATTTCGGGCACCATCACCGACCCTTCCGGCGCGCTGGTGCAAAACGCTGCCGTGACTCTCACCAATGAAGGCACCAGCGCCATCCGCAGCACCACCACCAACCGCAGCGGCTTTTACACCATTACCGGTCTTGCGCCAGGGCAGTACACCATCACGGTGGATGCCAAGGGCTTTGAGCGGCTGATATCCACCGGCAATCAGCTTGATCCTTCGATCCCGACTACCACCAACCTCAAGCTTGCGGTCAGCCACACGACGCAGCAGGTGACGGTGCAGGCTACGGGAACGACCCTCGAGGCCGATAGTGCGACCCTGGGCCGCGAGATTACGAGCAAGGACATCCAGAGTCTTCCGGTGAATGGCCGCAACCCAATCTATGTGGCCTTGACCAAGGCCGGCATCACCAGCGGACCCGAGAGCGCCACTGGGTCCAATGGGGCTGGCACCGGGAGCAACCTGTCGAGCTTCAACTTCAGCACCGGCCTCGGGGCCATTGAGATCAATGGCGCCCGGGACCGCGACAATCTGCTCACCTACGACGGCGCGATCGCGGTTCGCATCCGTGCCAGCGGCGACTCCGTGGGCGTGGTCGATATGGAGAATGTGCAGGAGGTTCAGGTCCTCTCCACCGACTATCCCGCGGAATACGGCCACTCCACCGGAGGCCAGATCCGCATCATCACGCGTGGCGGCACCGACCACTTCCACGGCAGCCTCTACGAATACTTCCAGAACCCTGTCCTCAACGCCAATACCTGGGTCCGCAATCACAACACCACCAACAACGAAAACCCCACCTACCCAGAAGCCCTGAAGACCAACTACGTCGCCCCCTTCACCTACAACCAGTTTGGTGGCAGCGTGAGTGGCCCGCTTTACGTTCCGCACGTCTTCCCCAAGGGCAAGGTCTTTTTCCTCTACTCCGAGGCATTTGTTCAATACCCACAGACGGTGGACAATCCGGTCACTGTCCCCAATCCGGCCTTCCGCACTGGCAATTTCAGCTCCCTGATCAACCAGCCGAATCCCGCCGACAACCTTTACATTCGCGATCCCGAGTCGGGCCTGCCCTGCAACGCCCAGACGGGCACCGGCGGCGGCTGTTTTCAAGGCAACATGATTCCGCTGAACCGGCTGAGTGCGAACGGCGTGGGACTGCTCTCCATCTATCCTGATCCCACCCCGAATTTCCAGGTTGGCAACGAGAACCTCCTGCAGATCGCCAAATATCCCGCGCACGAGGAGATCGACACCGGCAACCTGGACATTGTGCCGGACGAGAAGGACTACATCCGTTTTCGGCTGACCCACTTCTTCTACCACGAAGACGATCCGTTCTCCGCAGCCTTTGACGACGTCCCGCGCCTCTACGACCGCCCCAACGAGACCGGCTCGCTCGACTGGGTTCACACCTTTAACGCCAACACCACCAACGAAGTCCTGGTATCCGCCAGCCATGATGCAGCGCGTCTCTCGATCGATACCTCGGGCGAGGCATACAACGGCGCCGGTCCGGCCTACTCGCGTGCCTCCTATGGAATTAACTACCCGTTTCTCTATCCGGGCACCAAGGATCTGCCGCTGAAGATCCCGACAGTCGACTTCCTGACCACCTCCAGCATCACCATGATGGATGGCAGCACCTATCCGTCGCACTCTCAGGGCGAGATCTTCGACTACTCCGACACGTTTACGCACGTCGTCGGGAATCACATCATCCGTGCGGGCGGCATGTTCGAGCGTTCCGGTGAGAACGATCGCGACATGATTGCCTTCTCGAACACTTCGGCAGGTCAAACCAACAACCAGAACGGTCAGTTCGATTTCTCGACCAGCAATCCCAACACTTCAGGATATGATCTTGCCGATGCTGCACTCGGCAACTACTACTCCTATGCCGAAGTTGGAGCGCGCGACGAAACTCCCTACCGCGGCAACATGTATGCGTTGTTCGCGCAGGATTCCTGGAAGGTCACGCCCAAGTTCCACCTGGAGTATGGCCTGCGCTACACTTCCATTCATCCGTACTACAGCCTCTGGAACAACGCCGGCACCTTCGATCCGGCCTACTATAGCCCGTCCACGGCCGTTACCGTGAATCCCTCCACCGGTAACCCGGTTGCCGGCTCCGGCAATGCGCTGGATGGCACGGTTCTGTGGGGCAGCGGCTTCACATCCGCCGCTGCAGCGCACGTGCCGAACGCAGCCAACCCCGCGTACGACAGTCTCTTCCACAACCTTCCGCGCGGTTACACCCACGTGCAGAAGTTTCTCTTCCAACCTCGTCTGGGCGTTGCCTATGCGTTGAACTCCAAGACTGTTCTTCGCACCGGATTCGGTCGCTACGTGAACCGGCAGGGCGTCTCTGACTTCGTTTTCCCAGGCGGTATCCCACCGTTGCAGCAAGTTGCTTCGCTTTCGAGCGGCTCGGCCGACGATCCTGGCGCCGGAGCCAACGGCTCCTATCCGACCCTGTCGGGAGAGATCCAGCAGAGTTTCCCGCAGCCTGAAGCGTACATCTGGAACGCCTCAGTGGAACGCGAGCTTGGCTTTCAAACGGTAGCGCAAGTCTCCTATGTTGGCCGTCACGCGATACACCTGCAGTACGGAGCCAATGCAAACCAGCTCCAGCCTGGCACGCTCACTAACCCCGCAAACGCGGGAATCAATGCCAATGCACTTCGTCCCTACCTTGGCTACGGCCCCATCAACCTCGTGGCGCAGGGCGACACGGCGTCCTACCAGGGCTTGCAGGTGGATGTAAACCGCCGCTTCGCGCAGGGGCTTAGCTTTGGGGCCGCCTATACCTACGCGTCCTCGCGCGACTGCGACTCCTTCCAGAAACAAGTCATCTCCAACACCTTCAACCTGCAGGCGTACTGCGGACCGTCCGACTACGACATCCGCCAAGTGCTGGTCCTTAACTCTGTTTACGCACTCCCGTTCAGAAGCAACAGCCGCATGCTGAATGAAGGCCTGGGCGGTTGGCAGCTAACCCAGAACTATCAATTCCAAACCGGCGAGCCTTTCTCCGTGGCCACCACACAGGACATCGCCGGCGTTGGTGCGGGAAGCGGCGCTCAGCTGCTCCAGATCAGTTCCGGAGCGAACCTGAAGGGCAACCACAAGTTCTCCAACTCGCCCACCGACTCCAACTCCTGGTTTAACGTGACCAATCCTGACGGGTCGCAGATCTTCACCACTCCGACCGCAGGCACCTTTACGACGCAGCTCAACCGCAACGTCCTGCGCGCACCCGGGCAGATGTACTTCAATGCGTCGCTGCAGAAGCGCTTCCCGATCGTAGAAAATCAGGCAATCAGTTTCCGCCTCGATGCGTTCGACTTCCCCAACCACCCCAACTGGAATTCTCCTGACTCCACTTACGTGGACCAGGCGATCTACGGCGATACGACCAGTCCTACCTTTGGCAAGGTCACCAGCAAGAACGGTCAGCGGTCATTGCAGGCTAGCCTTCGCTACTCCTTTTAACTGGCGATCTCCAACGTACAATTCAACTCTCCAGAGCCCCATCATCTTATGATGGGGCTCTGGAACCTCAATCCATTCCACGTTCATCGGAGCCTCCTCGTGTCACTGCGCCTTCGCATGTTGTTGTCCGCTTTTCTTGTTGTCTTTGCCGTCGCCGCTCAATCTCATGCAGCTGACCAGTCGTTAACACCCACGCATCACGCGGATGATGTCTATCCCTTCCTGGGCGTGGACTGGGGCGGAAACACCTTTGTTGGCGCCGCCGTTCCCTTTGGCATGGTGAAGGTCGGCCCCGACATGCAGAACTTCGATGGCCGTCCCTCCAACTTCGGCTACATGAGCGGCGGCGTCATTCTGGGATTCAGCCAACTGCATCTCAGTGGCGCGGCGGGCAAGTACGGCAACATCCTGGTGGCCCCGGTCACGGGGCAACTCAACATCGACGACATCAAATCGCCGCGCACCGACGAGGTCGATCATCCCGGCTACTACGCGGCAACTCTCACTCGCTATCGGACCCGCGCGGAACTTACCTCCACGCGCCGCGTCGGCGTCCATCGTTATACCTTCCTCGCCGGCGGCCCCGCTCACCTCACGGTGAATATCGCGCACTGCCTGGACAAGGGCCCCGGCTCGGAGTCGCAGCGCTTTCTGGGCGGAGAAGTCCACTTTGTCTCGGAACGCGAAGTGGAGGGCGTCGGCCGCTACGCAGGCGGCTGGAACAAGGGCGGCGAATACGATGTCTACTTCGATATGCAACTCGACACGCCTGCCGGTCAGACACGGACCTGGACAGTTGCAGGCCTGTCCGGGGATGAGATGGCCCACGTCGATGGCGACAAGCCCATCGGCGGCACCTTCGATTTCATCGCTCATGCCGGTCAAGTTGTCAATGTGAAGGTCGGCATCTCTTTCATCAGTATTGCGCAGGCGCGCAGCAACATTGCGACGGAGACTCCGGGCTGGAACTTCGCCGCGGTCCGCGCCGCATCTGTCGCCCAATGGAACAAGGCCCTCTCGGCCATTGAAGTGCGCGGCGAAACGCCCAGCAAGCGCATCCAGGTATACACCGCTCTCTACCACATCATGCTCATGCCCTCCGATCGCACCGGAGAGAATCCCTACTGGCAGACATCCTATCCCGATCATCCGTACTACGACGACTACTACGCCATCTGGGACACCTTTCGCAGCTCCGCGCCGCTTCTCACGTTGATTGCGCCCGATCGCGAGCGCGACCTCATCCGCTCCCTTATCGACATCTATCTCCACACCGGTTACATGCCTGACGCGCGCAGCGGCAACGACAACGGGCGGACGCAAGGGGGCTCGAATGCCAACGTCATGGTGGCAGACGCCTTCGTCAAGGGGCTGAAAGGCATCGACTATGACACCGCATTTCAGGCAATGCTGAAAGACACCTCCGTGCCTCCGGCCAATACGCAGAAGGAAGGCCGCGGCGGAATTCTGGAATACAACGCAAAGGGCTACCTCACTCTTGCCAACGAGCGCTCCGGCTCGCGCACCGTGGAGTATGCCTATGACGACTTCTCCATCGCTGAAGTCGCCTGCGGCCTGCACCGCTATCCCGAGGCAAAGCTCTTTGCGCAGCGTGCCGAGAACTGGCAGAACCTGTGGGACCCGGAACTCACCCACGAAGGCTTCAAGGGATTCCTGCGTCCGCGCAACCCGGATGGCTCGTGGGCCGCACCCTATTTTGTGGTCCGCGGCACCTGGCCCGATTTCTTCTACGAAGGCGATCTCTGGACCTATTCGTTGTACGCGCCCCAGGACATGCGCCGGCTCATCCAAATGGCCGGGGGTGACCAGACCTTCGTAAAACGTCTCGACAATATCTTCTATCGCCAGCACTTCGACGTCACCAATGAGCCCGGCTTCCTGGTCCCCGTTATGTACGATTGGGCGCTGCGCCCCGACAAGACCGCCGACGTCATCAACGCGCTGCTGGAAAAAGCCTTCACCGATCAACGCTCCGGCATTCCCGGCAACGACGACTCCGGCGCCATGTCCAGCTGGTTCCTGTTCAACTCCATCGGCTTCTATCCGAACGCAGGCCAGCCGATCTATCTCATCGGAACGCCCAGCTTCCCGGATGTGACCATGCAGGTGGGCCATGGCAAAACCCTGCACATCATCGCGCGCAATCTCGACAGCGAACACATCAATCACTATGTGCAGTCGGCGACGCTGAACGGGCAGCCGCTCGAAAACGATTGGTTCCGTCACGACCAGATTGCCAATGGGGGGACCCTCGTCTTCATCATGGGCAGCGCTCCTACGGCATGGGGAACCAAGGTGCCGCCACCGTCTCTGTCTGACTCTGTTTCGCCGCTCTGTGCGGAGGCGTCTGCCGGTACAGCAACGGCCCAGGCGCCATCGTCTTCAGCAGACGACTCTCTGAAGCTGAATCAGATTCAGGTCATCGGCACGCACAACAGCTATCACGCAGGCATTGCACCCAATGAAGCCAAACTGTGGCAGGCAAAGTACGCCGAAGCCTACAAGGGCCTTGAGTACAGCCACCCGTCCCTTACCAGGCAACTCGATTCCGGAGTCCGCCAGATCGAGCTGGACGTTTACAGTGACAGCAAAGGCGGCCGCTTCGCGCATCCTGCCGGGCCGCGCATGGTGGCCGCTGCAGGATTGCCCGCCGATCCGCCCTTCGATCCCAACGGCATCATGAACAGGCCGGGCTTCAAAGTCATGCACGTCCAGGATGTCGACTACCGCAGCAACTGCCAGCCCTTTACCGGCTGCCTCGAGGAGGTACGCGCATGGTCGCAGGCGCACCCGAACCATCTGCCCATCTTCATCCTCGTTGAGACCAAGCAGGGAAGTCCGAAGGGACTGAAGCTGACTGAACCCGAACCCTTCACCAGCGCGACCTTCGATGCCCTCGACGCCGAGATCCGCAGCGTCTTTTCGCCCTCTGAACTGATCACGCCGGACGACGTGCGTGGCTCTTATCCAACGCTGAACGCCGCTGTCCTTGGCGGTAACTGGCCAACGCTCGCATCCTCGCGGGGCAAAGTTGTCTTCCTGATGGACCAGCGTCCGGTCGGTCCGGTTTATCTCGAGGGGCATCCGTCTCTACGCGGCCGGGTGCTCTTCACCAATGCCGAGCCCGGACAAACCGACGCCGCTTTCATTGAAGAAAACGATGGCCCAGCGTCGGCGATTGAAGCGCTGGTTCGCCAAGGCTATCTGATTCGTACCCGGACCGATGCCGATACCAAAGAGGCCCGCACCGACGACACCACCCGCCGCGACGCCATGATGGCCAGCGGCGCGCAAATCCTGTCGACGGATTACCCTGCGTCCGAGCCCGCCAAGTGGCCGGGGGCCTACAGCGTCTCCTTGCCCGATCACCTCATCGCACGCTGCGACCCGGTCAACACCGGCGCCTCCTGCAACTCGGCAAGCCTGACGAAATAGGAAGGAAGGGTGCGAGTCGATCTCCGCGATCGACTCGCACGGTGCGCCTGTGGAATCGAGACGAGACGGATCGTGGTCTGTGCTTCCACCAGAAGCCTGAAGTGGTGCGGGTCACGATGGGGCAGTTCTAGGGAAGCTCTGCACAAGTAGTTCGCATTCCCTCAGGCGCTGAAGCCCGTACCCTTCACGGCTGAAGCCCGTACCCTTCAAAACAGTGACTTATTCAGAGGTTCCCTAAGGCGCCGCCCTGCCCGTCATCGAGTGCATCCCGAAATACTGCGGATTACGGCAGCTCGCGGACCCAGATGTTACGGAAGCTGACGGGTTCGCTCTTGTCCCCATGGGCCTGGAGCTTGATGGGCGCTCGGTCGTATGCCTTGTAGAAGGGTTTGCCGATGTAGAGCGTTTGCCCCTGCAACTGGAAATGGTTTTCGACCAGCACGCCGTTCCAGAAAACGGTTGCATAGGCGGGCGTTTTGAGCGAGCCATCCTGGTTGAAAGTTGGCGCGGTCCAGATGACGTTGTAAGACTGCCACTCGCCCGGCTTACGCGCAGCGTTGGCCAGGGGAATGCTCTGCTTATAGAGGCTGCCGGCCATGCCGTTGACGTAGGTTTTGTTCTGGTAGGAGTCGAGAACCTGGAGTTCGTAGCCGTCGTCACCGGGACCAGTGGAGGCGAGAAAGACGCCGCTGTTGCCGCGCGCCTGGTCACTGCCGGTGATGTTTGATGGAATACGCCACTCGATGTGAAGCTGGTAGTTTTTGAATTCTCGCCTGGTTTCGATATTGCCCACGCCGGGCGCCTTATTCACGGTCATGATGCCATCGTGCACGAGCCACTTGGCCGGCGTGTGGTCCTGGGCAGAAACCCATTGGTCAAGATTCTTGCCGTCGAAGAGCACAATGGCGTCCGAGGGCGGCTCGGAATCCGTGGCGCCGGGGGTGACAACCGCAGGCACAGGTTCCCAGACTTCGGTGTCTTTCGGGTTCGGCTTCGGCGATTGCTGGGCGGAGACAAGGGCAACTGCCGCAATGAGAGAGGCAAGAGCAAGAAGCTTGGAGAAGTGGGTATTCATAGGCCGAGATGAGGATACACCTTGGGGGGGTGGTGCAGGCTTGCTTAAATTGACCCGCAGCCTGCCCGCGTTTGCGGAAAGATGGGCCGGACTTCAGTGGGTTGGTATTGAGCAATTGCCAAACGAACATCAGTCGATGCGGTGGCGGTGGACAACATAACGACCGATCATCCAGCCCACTGCGCTTCCTACGAGAACGTCGGAGGGGAAGTGCTGGCGAGCTAAAACGCGCGTTACGCTCAGACCCGTAGCAAGGCCGTAGGCGGTGATCTTGGTCAGCGGACCGTTATACTCCGACGCGATGGCAGCAGCCGAGGACCACGCAATCATGCAGTGGGTGGACGGAAATGAGGAATCCGTGCCAACGCTGGTCTGAAAGAACTTTCCGCGGGCATTGTCGACGGTGGGGCGTTCCCGCAGGGAGACAAACTTCATCACTTCATCGACCACCAGGCTGTCGGCCATCGCTTCGCCGCCAAGGATTCCTGTCTGGGTGGCGTACTGGTCGTGATGCAGGTAGCCAGCGCCATAGATGAGAGCGGGAGCGGCAACAAAGCCACCCAGGAGCCCGTTCGAAGCCGTAGAGGCGTCGCTATTGAGCGACGGATCAATCAGCCGGGGCGAGGACATGACCTGATGGTCGGTGGTAATGAGGATGGTTGTGGCAAGAACGAGGATCGCAGGGCCCAGGGCATTCGACTCGCGGATGCGTGCGGGGCTGGTCCAGATAGCTTCCTGGTCCTCGAGGAAATGGCGCGGCGTATTGCGGAGGGTGACCGGACTGTTCTGCGCCTGGATCGCGGGCGTCGGAGCATTGGGTAATGCAGACGCGCTGTCCTGCCCGTGAGCACAGACGGTGAAGACGAGAACCATGGGAGCCGCAAAGCGGATAATTCTTCCAAGAGGCATAGGATTCCCTCCCTGGAACAGATCGAAAGCGCAACCCTTTGAATTGATGGAAGCCGAATGTTTCGGTTAGGTTGGTCAGACAGGCCGATCAAGAAGCTATTCCATGGTAGCGCGTCAGGGTCGAAGCAGCCAGATATCTAGCGGCCAGGTAACAGGGGGCTCCCGTCCCTGGAGCAGGAATCACACTTTGGGTCAAATTTCATTGGCTCGCGGGCCGGGTCCAAGGGTAGAATCGCGGGCAAACGCATTCCTGTCATTCAGAGGAGATGCGGCGGGAGTGCTGCGCGATCCGTGCGCGAGCGCGATTCACGCGAAAGGGGATGCTTATGAGCGAAGTTCAGTCGCTGGCCGCCGAGGCTGCCGGCCTCACCCAGTTGCAGCGCGTCACCAATACCTTCATAGCGCCTTCCAAAACCTTTCAAGATATCAAGCGCGGCAATCGGAGCTGGTGGTTGCCGCTGATCCTCATGGCGCTTTCCAGCTGGCTCTTTTTCGCGGTTGTTTCGCAGAAAGTGGGCATGCAGCAGGTGATGGACAACCAGATTCGCATGAACGCGAAGGCGCAGGAGCAGATGGCGGCGGCCACGCCCGAGCAGCGTGCGAAGGCCAACAAGTTCTGGGTGGGGTTCACCCAGGGCATGTTCCTGGCAGGTCCGCTCATCGGTCTTGCGGGCGCGGCTGTTATTTCGCTTGGACTGCTCGGAACCATCAACTTTGTCTTTGGCGGCCGGGCCAAGTATGGCCAGATCTTTGCCGTTTCCTACTACGCGTGGCTTCCGTCGATCGTCAAGGTGCTGCTGGGAATTGTGGTGCTGTACGCGGGTATGGCGCCGGAGTCGTTCAACGTGAAAAACTTTGCTCCCACCAACGCCGCGGCGCTCTTCCTGGATCCGACCTCCGCAAACAAGGCGCTGTACGCACTGGCCAGTTCGCTCGATATCGTCACCATCTGGATCCTGGTGCTCATGGGCATGGGTATTGCAACCGTGGCTGGCATCAAGCGCAGTTCCGGGTACATTGCAGTGTTCGGCTGGTGGGCGATTTTTGTGCTGATCGGCGCGGGTTGGGCAGCGGCGTTCAGTTGAGTGGTCTGCCAGGTCTCAAAATCGAGATCTCGGACACCGGTTATAGATATGGATATCCCACCTTAGGCGCGATGAGACTGCGCCGAAGGTGGGGCACCCAGAGTGTTTGGCTCGCTTGAAACCTGAGAGCTGAAACCTGCTTTACTCTGTCCAGCGGCGCATGACCAGGCTGGCATTGATGCCGCCGAAGCCGAAGGAGTTCGACAGCGCCACATCGAAGCTGTAGGGGATGGCCTTGTGGGGCACGTAATCGAGGCGGCACTCGGGGTCGGGCGCGTCGAGGTTGATGGTGGGCGGAATTATCTGGTTCTGGAGAGCCAGCACGGTGATGCCTGCCTCCAGTCCGCCTGCGCCGCCCAGCAGATGGCCGGTCATCGACTTGGTGGCCGAGATCTTGACCGCTCCGCTCAGCGCGTGTTCGCCGAAAACACCCTCGACGGCGCGCGACTCATTGCCATCGCCTGCCGGCGTTGAGGTAGCGTGGGCGTTGATGTAGCCCACTTCATTCGGCTCGACGCCCGCATCGCGCAATGCGGCCTCTCATGCTGCGCTGTGCGCCCATGCCCTCAGGAGCGATGCCGGTCATGTGATAGGCGTCGGCGCTCATGCCGTAGCCGATGACCTCGGCCAGAATCTTTGCGCCACGGCGGCGGGCGAACTCCAGCTCTTCGAGGATGAGGATGCCGGCGCCTTCGCCGATGACGAAGCCATCGCGATCCTTGTCGAAGGGACGGCTGGCGCGGGTGGGCTCGTCGTTGCGCGTGGACAGCGCGCGCATGGCGGCGAATCCGCCCACCGACATGGGCGTGACCGCAGCCTCGGAGCCACCGGCAATCATTACGTCCGCGTCGCCATGCAGGATCATGCGCACCGAGTCGCCGATGGAGTTGGCGGAGGTGGCGCAGGCCGTTGCGGTGGCGGAGATGGGACCTTTGGCGCCGTAGCGAATGCTGATCTGGCCGGCCGCCATGTTGATGATGGTCGCGGGAATGAAGAAGGGCGACATCTTGCGTGGGCCGCCCTGCAGCAGGTTGGTGTGCTCGCGCTCAATAATTTCGAATCCGCCGATGCCGGAGCCGATGAAGACGCCGATGCGATCGGCATTTTCTTCGGTGATCTCGAGGCCGGACTGCGCCATCGCCTCCTGGGTGGCGGCGAAGGCGAAGTGGATGAAGCGCCCCATCTTGCGCGATTCTTTTTTGTCGACGAAGTTGAGCGGGTCAAAGTTCTTGACCTCGGCGGCGAAGTTAACCGGGAAACCGGTGGTGTCGAAGCCCTGAATAGGGCCCATGCCGCTGGCGCCTGCCAGCAACTGCCGCCAAACTTCGGGCGCGGTGTTGCCCACGCCGCAGAGCAGGCCGAGACCGGTTACAACCACTCTGCGGGCGGATGCCTGAGTAGACTGGATCAATGCCTACTTGCCGCCTTTCGCATTCTTCTCGATATAGTCGATGGCGTCTTTAACGGTCTTGATTTTCTCGGCGTCTTCGTCGGGGATTTCGAGGTCGAAAGCCTCTTCGAACTGCATTACGAGCTCGACCACGTCGAGCGAATCAGCGCCCAGGTCCTCCTGGAAGCTGGCGCCAGGCGTGACCTCAGCCTCGTCCACCTGTAACTGCTCGACAATGATCTGCTTCACCTTTTCTTCAACGGCCATGCGTATCTCCTCGATATGGTTCAAATCTTGAAGGAAAACTCCCCGGGCGAAATCTGGACTCCGACCCCGCGAGGCTACAATACCGGGCAATACCGGTCCGGGGCAAGGTAAGACAGCTATCCGCCAAAGAAGATGCGCAGCCGCCCCGAAACTTCAAGTCTACCGGTCGGGCTGGGGTGTGTAAAGGCGCGGCCAGGGCAGGGAAATGGCTAGAAAAAAAAGGGGCTAGGGACGCGGGAGCAGGGACCGGGAAGCGGCACGCGATTTTGCCGGGAAATGCACAGGCTTGAGGCGTATATTGCGGCGTATATTTGGCGAAGAGATGCTTTGTTTGCAGGGGGACCGATGCTGGCCTTGATCGTGGGTGCGGTTGCGGCAATTGCGGGAATTCTGGTGGGCTTCTGGCTGCGCGGCGCTGCGGCAAAGGGCGAGCTGAACGGTGCAAAGACGGAGTTGGCTGATCTCAAGGCCAAATCTGAGGCGCGGGCGGGGTTTGAAGTTCTGGCTGAGGAGCGCGAGAAGACAATCATCCGCATTTCTGCAGAAGCTGAAAAAGTGCGCGCCGAATTCAGGGCGAAAACGGAAGAGGCGAACCGGTCGGCTGCGCTTGTCGCGGAGTTGAACGCGAAGCTCGAGAGCGAACAGAAAAATTTGGCGGAGAAGCTGCAACTGCTCGAAAGCGCCAAGCAGACACTGGCGAATCAGTTTCAGGCGCTGGCCGCGGACATTCTCGACAAAAAATCAAAGAGCTTTGCTGAAGGCAGTCAGAAAGAACTGAGCACGCTGCTCGATCCGCTGAAGGTACAGCTCAGGGATTTCCGCGAAAAAGTTGAGAAGGCTCAGATCGACTCGACTACCGGTGTTACCAAGCTCGAGACATTGATTGGCGCACTCAATGGACTGAACCAGCAGCTCTCAGAAGAAGCGCGCAACCTGACCACCGCACTGCGCGGCTCGGCCAAGGCGCAAGGCGACTGGGGTGAATTCATTCTGCGCGATCTGCTCGAAAAGGCCGGCCTGCGCGAAGGCGAGCAGTTCAGTTTCCAGCAGAGTTTTGCCGTGGAAGGGGAGAACGGTGACCGTGCCAGGACGGCGCGCACCGACGTGATCCTGCGTTTGCCCGGCGAACGCTGCCTGGTTATTGATTCCAAAGTTTCTCTCAATGCGTACACCGATTTTGCAAATGCTGCGACCGATTCCGAGCGCAGCGCTGCGCTCAAGCAGCATTTGGCCAGCGTGCGCGGGCATGTGGTGGGGCTGGGCAAGGCGGGCTATCATCGTCTGCCGGGGCTGGAGACGCCGGACTTCGTGGTGATGTTTGTCCCCATCGAGCCGGCCTTCCTGATCGCGTTGCAGAACGATGGGGAGTTGTGGGCCGATGCGTACCGGCAGAACATCCTGCTGGTGGGGCCGACGACGCTGCTCTATATCATCCGCATTGTGAATGTGCTCTGGCAGCAGGAGACGCAGGCGCGCAATGTGAAGGAAGTGATGGACCGCGGCGCCAAGCTGTACGAAAAATTCGCCGGCTTCGTCAACGACATGGAAGAAATCGGCAAGAGCCTCCGTTCTGCGAGCTCCTGCTACGAAGACGCGCGCAACAAGCTGAGCATGGGCCCTGGAAATCTCATCAAGCAGGTTGAAATGCTGCGCCAGTTGGGTGTGAAGCCACGCAAGACTCTGTCACCGAAGCTGCTGGAGTTGGCCGACGTCGAAGAGCCGGGTTTGGCGTTGGCGGCGGAGGCGGACGAGAACGGATCGCGGTAGGGAATCCCCGCTCATCCTTGGGCCGGTTGAGGTACGAAAGCCATCCCCCAGCGGCTAAAGCCGGATCCATATTGGCGGCTGTCATGGCACGACTGAAGTCCTGCCCTTTCAAAGCGGTGAGTTGTTCCGCAACCAACTGCTCCTGCACATCATTGTGAAAAACGTATGACAACCCAATAAAAACCGGGGTATGATGTTGCCACAAGCGCGCATCTTCCCTTTGCCACCGTGCGTGAGATGGCTTCCCAGGAGGTTAATGCATGGAGGGTTTCCCTGCGGCAGGCTCGCAGATCAAGCGGAAGTCTGACGGCGTGCTGGGCGAAGTGTACGCCACCGATCCGCCGGCAAAACTTTCCGTTCGCTGGCCCACCGTTCCCGGCGCCTATGCGCGGGAAGATTGCACGGCTGAGCAGTTCGCCCAAGCCTGGGAACTGACCGGAGCACGGCTCACTCCGCCCCGGGAAACCCACGTGGCGCTCGGCCTGATTGCTTCCGCAGTGTTGCTCTTCTTCCTGTTTGTGCTGGTGCACGACAGGACCTCAGCCTCTACCGGCTACGATGCGTACAAGCCGCTGGCCGGTGACACCGCCGAGGTGCTGAATAGCGCGAAGGAACTCAACGCAAAATATGGAATGCAGGCTGCGCAGGTCTGTGCGGCCGGAGCGGATGAATTTATTCGCTCGCTCACACGTCATCGCTTTCACTGGCAGTCAAACGACGCGCTGACGCCGCGTTTCGACAAATTCAATCCCCAACTCACCGCGCCCGGCGTGTTGACGTTGCTTTCCAAGCAGGCGAGCGTCTCCAACGGATTTGGGGTCTTCACCCCGATTGAGATCGCCTGCAACTACGACACGCAAAGCCGCGAAGTACTCTCGTACGATAGCCAGGGCGATGAGCAGTAGCTTTTCTAGTCCCTAGTCCCTAGTCCCTAGTCCCGCGTCCCTCGGCACCTCGCTCAAAGTGATAGCCTCGAAGTAGATGCTGGTGGCTTCTCAGGTAGATTTTCTGGTTATGGGTGCGGGTGTTGCCGGGCTGCGCGCGGCGATTGAACTGGCCGACCACGGTGACGTCCTGGTGGTCACCAAGGAATCGCTGGGCGAGTCAAACACCCACTACGCGCAAGGCGGAATCGCCGTGGCGCTTGAGGGCGACAAGGACGTTGCCCTGCATCTCGAAGACACCGTAAAAGCTGGTGATGGACTCGTGTACAGGCCGGCCGCCGAGGCTCTGGTTGCCGAGGGGCCCTTGCGCGTTGCCGAACTCATGAAGTGGGGCGCGCGGTTCGACGCCGAGGATGGACAACTGCTGCGCACCCGCGAAGGCGCGCACTCGCTTCCCCGCATTCTGCACGCCAGCGGAGATGCCACCGGCGCTGAGATCAGCCGGGCGCTGGTTGCCTATGCCCGGGCGCACGAGCGCATCCGTTTTGCCGAATGGACACGGGTGACCGGCCTGGCGGTTTCCGGCGGCCGTGTGGTTGGAGCCGATCTGGCCAGTGCGAATGGAGTGCATGAGGAGGCTGGCAGCGCTGACGTTACGCGTGTCTCCGCACGCGGCGTTTTGATTGCGTCTGGAGGCGCTGGCCAGGTCTACTCCGATACCACAAATCCCGCGGTCGCCACAGGCGATGGCATCGCGCTGGCTGCGCAGGCTGGCGCTGCGCTGGCCGACATGGAGTTCTACCAGTTTCATCCCACCGCGCTTTCGATTCCCGGGGCACCCCGGTTTCTGCTTTCTGAGGCGCTGCGCGGCGAGGGCGCGTGGCTGCGCAACGATCGCGGCGAGCGCTTCATGGAGGGCGTCCATCCGCTATTGGAGTTGGCCCCGCGCGATGTGGTGGCGCGCGCCATCGCGCGTGAAGGAATGGGCGCGGCCGGCGACCCGCAACCGGTCTATCTCGACATGCGCCACGTGCGCGGGGTGAATCTGCACGAGCGTTTTCCCGGCATCAGCGCGGTGCTGGCGCGCTACGGACTGGATCTTGCTCGCGATCTGATCCCGGTGCGGCCGGCGGCCCACTATCTGATGGGCGGTGTTTACACGGATCTTGCAGGGCGCACCAGCATTGCCGGCCTCTACGCTGCCGGCGAGGCGGCTTGCACCGGTGTGCATGGCGCGAATCGCCTGGCTTCGAACTCGCTGCTCGAAGGACTGGTTTTCGGCGCGCGCGCTGCGCTGGCCATGCTCGCCGATGCTCACACGCTCACAGCAGCTGAGCCTGCCATGGAAAATAGAAAGCACGCTTCGGCAGGCGAAGATCAGGAAGCCGAGCGTGTAATCGCAGACCTGCAGGCAGCTATGTGGGCGCATGCGGGGCTGCTCCGCGATGAGGCACTACTGCGGGAGGGGTTGGCCGCGCAGGATCAATGCAGCGCACGCGCCGCGGAGCTTGGCGCCGGGGCGAGTTCGCGACGCATTAGCGAAGCACAGTCGCTCTGTCGTGTGGCGCACGCCATCCTCGCCACGGCGCTGGCGCGCACCGAGAGCCGCGGCGCCCATTTCCGCAACGATTATCCGCGCCGCGACGATGTAAATTTCTGCAAACACTCGGTTTTCGGCCGCGACGGCCAGGTTGCTCTGGAAGAGTGGTAAGGCGCTTGGCTGTTTCAGGCTGGTAAATCCTATTCCCCCTCAAAGACGTCTAAGCCAGCAGCGATAGTCGGGATTTACCTCATCGCTTCCCCTATGAGGTCAAAATGCAGGCTATTAATGTCCTCCAGTCCTGGGGCAAGATTCTCCGGGGCCATACCCCCATGCTTTCCGTCGAGGTCACGCGCGAGTGCCCGCTGCGCTGTCCAGGCTGCTATGCATATGGCGCGGATCACCTCGGCGGCAATGTAACGCTGCGCGAACTAAGCGATTTCCGCGGCGATGATTTGGTGGAGCGGGTACTCGACCTGGTTCGTCGGCACAAGCCCCTGCAGGTGACGCTGGTGGGCGGCGAGCCCATGCTGCGGCACCGCGAACTCGATCGTATTCTTCCCGAGTTGTCCCATCAGGGCATCTATTCGATGGTCGTGACAAGCGGAATTCTCCCCATTCCGCTGCCGTGGATGCAACTGCACCGCTTTCGGGCCGCGGTCTCCGTCGACGGATTGCCCGAGCACCACAATGTACGTCGCCATCCCGCCAGCTATGAGCGCATCCTCGAGAACATAGCTGGCTGCAAGGTAAACGTGCACTGGACCATTACCGCACAGATGCTGGCCCGCCCCGGCTATCTGGAAGAGTACGCCCGCTTCTGGAGTGAGCGGCCCGAGGTCGTGCACATCTGGGTGAGCCAGTATACCCCGCAGCGCGGCGAAGAGAGCGCGGAGCGGCTTTCGGGCGAACAGCGCGCGTATGTCGCCCGCGAGTTGCCGCGGCTGTATGCGTTATATCCCAAGCTGCTAGCGCCGGAGGGTTACATGCGGGCGCTGCTCCATCCTCCAGCTTCGCCGCGGGAGTGCACGTTTTCGCGGCTCTCCAAGAACTATTCGGCCGACCTCAAAACGCGCGTCGAGCCCTGCGTCTTCGGCGGCAATCCGGACTGCTCGCAGTGCGGTTGCTCGGCCAGTTTGGCGGCGCACTGGATCAGTGAGCGAAGCATCGCGGGCCCGTTGAAGGTCCGGCACTTGCTGCGCGGTTCGATGGCCGTGGGGGGCGCTTTGGCGCGTCTGCAGGGCATCGCTTTGCCGGCGTGGCGGGAACGGGAGCGGGCGGCGCCTGAGCCGCTCTCATCCAGCCTGGTGCAAATCTCGACGCAGTAACGCTATCCTCGCCGGAGATCGTCCCTTACTGCTGCATTTTCCGTCTATCATGCTGAGTAGCAGCATGAAGGGAACGAGTCATGAAGCTTCGTGTCATTTCAACCTTGATCTTCGGCATGGCGCTGACGGTGGCCGCCTACGCGCAGGATCAGAATCCCGCTCCACCCGATGGCCAGAGTCCGGCAGGTGAGCCAGGTGCGGGCATGGGCCCCGGGGGCGGATCTGGACGGGGCGGTTATGGTCGCGGCGGCATGGGGATGGGCATGATGGGCCGCGGTGTGGCAGGCACGGTGACCGAAGTGGCTGCCGATCATTACACCATCAAGAGCTTTACCGGCGAAACCTACACCATCCACTACAGTGCCAACACCCGCATCGTGAAACAGCCCGCCGGCGGGCGCGGCGGCGGGGGGTACGGCGGTGGGGGGAATGGTGGTGGAGGCTACGGCGGTGGGCGGCGAGGCGAGGGCGGTGGTAATCCTCCGCAGCAGATCAAGGCCACGGATATTAAGGTAGGGGACAGCATTGCCGCCATGGGGGATGTGGACGCATCGGCCAAATCGGTCGGGGCCACGGGTGTTATGCTGCTGGACCCGGAGCGCGCCAAGCAGATGGCGCAGATGGAAGCCGACTACGGCAAGACCTGGCTGATGGGCAAGGTGACGACGATCAACGAGACCAAGGTGACGGTGACCGGCGGCCCTGACGACGCAGCGCATACCTTTGTGGCCGACGAGAATACCACCTTCCGCAGGCGCCGCGATCCCATCACTCTGGGCGATGTCCAGGTGGGCGATATGGTGCGCGTGGAGGGCGCTGTGAAGAACGGCGTGTTTACGGCAACTTCCGTGAGCGACATGGGAGTGCCGGGCGAGGCGCGGGTTCCGCGCAACGGGCCACCGCCGCAATAGCGCCACGATCAAGATTTCCTGCTTCGACCTTAAACGCCTCTGCCGGAATGCCGGTAGAGGCGTTTGTTCGTTTACCCGGCGGCGAAGGCCCTGGAAGGACGTTTATCACAACGCCGATGTGCTGTCCTAAAAGCAAGATAAACAAAGGCTTGTCTGCGTCTGGAAGAGGCAAACGGTAAGTCACTTGCCATTCATAGAAGTGATCCTGATACAAATCTCCTGGCAAGAAAAGCGGTCTCTCTCCGTAGCAGAGTTCATGAGGGGACGCCAATTGAGGAAGTACCGGCCATTGCCAGATACGAATTTGGGGCCAGGTAGCACGAGAACTTTAGGAGGCAGTATGAAGCAAAACACATTTTTGAGGCACGGTTTCACGTCCCCGTTTCTCCGCACCTGCGCTCTTGTTGCGTTGCTGCTCTGCGCCGGTGTCGGCGTATTTGCACAGCAGATCACGGGCGTAATCGTGGGAACGGTCAAGGATGCACAGGGCGCCGTCATCAACACAGCCACCGTGCACGCCACCAACGTTGACACGGGCTTCTCCCGCTCCGCGCCCGCCAACGGCTACGGCGAGTTTCGCATTGACTACCTGCCGGTGGGCACGTACACGGTCCAGGTGGATGCGGCGGGCTTCAAGCGCTTCATCCAGCAGAACATGGTCGTCACCGTCGACCAGACGCAAACTCTCCCGGTGGTTCTTGAGGTTGGCGCACAGTCGCAAACCATCACCGTTACTGAAGCACCACCGCTGGTCAATACCGCCAACGCGGAACTGGGAACCACGATTGAGCAGAGCGAAGTCATCGGCCTGCCCCTGGTAAACCGCAATGCCTATGCGGAACTCTCGCTCACGCCGGGCGTGATGAACAACAGCGCCAGCCAGCAGAGCAACCCCAGCGGCACACCGAACTTTACCATCGGCCTGCCTTCGGCGGACGTGCAGATCAACGGCTCGATCGACGGTGGCAATCCGGAAGTGAGTTTCTACCTCGATGGCGGCAGCAATGTAACCGGAATCCGCAACTACGGCAACCAGTTGCCGAACCCGGACGCTCTGGAAGAGTTTCGCGTAGAAACCAGCGACTTTTCTGCCCAGTATGGCCACATGTCAGCCGCAGTGGTCACGGCGGTGACCAAGTCGGGCACCAACTCGTTTCACGGATCGCTGTATGAGTTCAACCGCAACACCGATCTCAATGCCTTTCCGTGGAACGCGCCCAAGAACGTGGCGGGGCAATTCATCAATGCGCCCTACCACCGCAACCAGTATGGCGGCGTAGTCGGTGGTCCCATCAAGAAAGACAAGGCGTTTTTCTTCTTCAGCTACGGTGCGTTGAAACAGGTCGTTGGGCAATATGTAAGCGGCGCCAGAGTACCCACGGCCGCAGAGCGCCTGGGCGACTTTACCCAGGATCTTCCCAACCCCGCCAACCAGGCCGGCAAGTACTCCTATTACGGGTCGACGCCGTTTACCATCGTCAATCCGATCAGCAAGACCAACATGACCGGGCAGACCAACACCGGCCCTGGGTGCATCAGCGTGGGTGTGAGTTCAACCAATCCCACCAACCTGAACTGCGTTGCCACTACCAGCACCGCCACCATGGTGGGCGCCGACCCGACCGCAGTGACCGTCCTGGGCAATAAAATTGCCAACGCGCAGATTCCGCTGCCGAACGTGACGCCGGCGGGCGCTTCGGTGCCTCTGAACTGGTCAGGTTATTTCACCGGTCCGACGGACGAAACCGAGTATCTGGGCAAATTCGATGAGAGCCTGAGCGACAAGGATCACGTCGCCGTGACGTATTTCTTCGTCCACACCACGCAGAACGCTTTCGGCGGTCCCGGCAACATTGCTCCCTGGACCATCAACCAGTCCTACACCGACCAGACCAACGCCAACGTCAGCGACGTGCACACATTCAGCGCGACCACGGCCAATCAGGCGTGGCTGACGTTTACGCGCGCCGCCGGCGGCCGCGTCAACCTGCCCACCGCCAATGCGGGTCAACTGGGTTCCAACTACACGATTCAGGGCCCATCGACTTTGCCGGATCTCAGCATATCCGGATACTTCCACGCGCAGAATTCGCTGGCCGGCCCGGTCACCACCTCGGATTTCTATTCGCTTCCGCGATATGGTGACCATGACCAAGGGCAAGCACACGCTGGTCTACGGTGGAGAGCTGGCGCTCGACAAGGGCATGTTCTCGGCAACCTGTATAACTACGGCAACTTTGTCTATCAGAGCGGTTCTCCTACCAGCACCGGCAACGCGCTGTCGGACTTCTATACCGGCATGCTTTCTTCGATGGAGCAGGACACCCCTTACCAGACGCTGACCAGCGCATGGCACTCGGCGGTCTTCCTGCAGGACAACTACCGCATCACCGCGCGCTTTACGGCCAACCTGGGTGTCCGCTGGGATATCGACACGGCCCCGGTTGAATCACGCAATCACACGGCGGCCTTCGTGAACAGCAAGGCATTACTCACCGCCGGTGGCTCAACCGGTACGGAATCGACGGTCGTGCCCAGCGCACCTCCGGGCATGTTCTTCCCTGGCGATCCGGGCGTAGGCCGGGGCATCGCCACCACGAAGTATCACCACATTGCGCCGCGCCTCGGTTTTGCATGGGATCCGTGGGGCGATGGCAAGACTGCGATTCGCGCCGGCGCCGGCATCTTTTATGGCGCCACGGCCGGCAACGAGTGGAACCAGCCGGGCAACGCCAATCCTTACGCGGTTCGCCAGACATTCAGTTCGGTGCGCTCCACCTCCGATCCGTATAACCCCAAGATGGTCACCGGGGCTGCGTCCGCATTTCCCAGTGGAGATCCCTTCCCGTACGTCTACAACCCGAGCAGCCCGCGCTTCCTGCTGCCGGCCAGCATTGAGAGCATTGGCTTGAACGTGCAGTGGCCGTACATCTATCAATTCAACCTGGCCGTTCAGCGGCAACTGCCGGGCGAGATAACACTGACCACGGCATATGTCGGCACCATCTCGCGCGACGTACCAACAATGATTGACGACAACTACGGGCCCTATGTTCCGGGCATTACCAACAGCACCTCGCAGGCCAGCGAAAACTCGCGCCGCCCTTACGATGAAAACGCAACCGGCACGGGCACCTTGGGTCAGAACATCTTCCTGACCTCGAATCAGACGGCGAACTACAATTCGCTGCAGGTTTCGGCCGCGCGGCCGCTGACCCGCAACGTAATGCTGAATGGCTTCTACGTCTGGAGCCACGCTTTGCAGAGTTCCAACGAATCGGCCGACGGGCAGATGACCGCCCAGGACTTCAACAACCTGTGGGAGGAAAAGGGCGCCATGTCCGTAGACCGGCGCAACGTGGCCGTCATCTCCGGCATGTGGAAGATCGATTACTTCCACGGCTCGAATTTCTTCATGAAGCAGATTGTGAACGGGTGGACAATGTCTCCCATCTGGACCATGCAGAGCGGAACGCCATTCGAGATCACCACCGGCGCAGACCAGAACTTCGATACCTCGAACCACAGCCGTCCTGATCTGGTTGCCGGGGCAATTCCAACCCTGAGTCCGCACCGCAGCCGCTCTGCCGAGGCAGCCGAGTGGTTCAACACGGCGGCGTACGTTTACAACGGGCCGGGCGTAGCCGGCGGCATTGGGCCAGGCGGCGCAGACGGCAATGTGCGGCGCGATTCCTACCGCACGCCGGGTTATCGCGACGTAGACCTGGGCATCTTCCGCGACATCGCTTTCGAGCACGGCATGGTCTTCCAGCTCCGCGGCGAAGCGACCAACGCCTTCAACATGGTCAGCCTCGGCTCACCGGGTGCGAGTGGTCCTGCCAAGACGGTTGGAGCGGCCAACGCCTCTTCGACCTTCGGCACGATTACTGGGGCATCCAGCCCGCGCATCATCCAGGTGGGAGCGCGGTTTACGTTCTAAAAAGCAGCAAGCCTGCGAGTCAGCAAGAAAAGCCCCCTCGAATTCGAGGGGGCTTTTCTTGCTCCAGCAGGATATTGGGTGCCCCAGGTCTCGATTTTGAGACCTGGGAAAGCATTTCCTTCAATCAGGCCACTCTCGCTCGGACGAGGACCTACTCGATGACCGCGACTTTGGCGCGTTTGCCGAGGCGCACCACCAGCCGTGCGGGAAGCGCTTCCACCGGAATGAGCAGACCCTCGATCACGTCGCCCTCAATCCGAACTGCCTTCTCCGCAATCTTGCGATTGGCCTCCGCGCCGCTAGCGGCGAGCCCCAGCCGCAGCAGCAGCTTCGGGACGCGAATCTGCGAGGCGCCATCCGGCCCGGCCACATCGGCATAGGCAACCGCGACCTCTTCCAGATCCTCAGCCGTTTCTTTCTGCTGAAACATGCGCGCCCAATTCTCATCGGCGCTGCGTGCGGCAGCCTCCCCGTGAAAACCTTCCACAATTGTTCGCGCCAGGCGCTTTTTCACATCCATCGGATGCTGCCGGCCCGCCGCCACCTCGGCCTTCAGTTCCTCCACCTCCGATCCGCGAAGGTCGGTCAGCAAAAGAAAATACTTCCACATCAGCACGTCGGAGATGGACATGAGCTTGCCGTACATCTCCTGCGGCGGCTCGTTGATGCCAATGGCGTTGCCGAGCGATTTGGACATCTTCTGCACGCCGTCCAGGCCCTCGAGAATCGGCGTCATCAGCACGATCTGCGGTTTCTGCCCGTAGTGCCGCTGCAGCTCGCGCCCGCACAGCAGGTTGAATTTCTGGTCGGTCCCGCCCAACTCTACGTCGCATTCCAGGGCCACGGAATCGTAGCCCTGCATCACCGGATACAGAAGCTCATGCAGGCTGATGGGCTGCTCCGCCTGGAAGCGCTTGCTGAAGTCGTCGCGCTCCAGCATCTGCGAGACGGTGAAATGCGCAGTGAGCCGAATAGTTCCCTCGTAGCCCAGCTTGCCCAACCACTCGGAGTTGTAGCGGACCTCCGTCGCCTTCTCATCGAGAATCTTGAAGACCTGCTGTTTGTAGGTCTCCGCGTTGGCATCAATCTGTTCCCTGGTCAGCGGTTTACGCGTTACGTTACGGCCGGTGGGATCGCCGATGAGGGAAGTGAAATCGCCAACCAGGAAGATGACGGTATGGCCGAGCTGCTGAAAGTGACGCAGCTTGCGCATCAGCACAGTGTGGCCCAGGTGCAGGTCAGGCGCGGTCGGGTCAAAGCCGGCTTTTACGCGCAGCGGCCGCCCGGTTTTGCGGCTGTCTTCCAGGCGCTCGCGCAGATCGGCGACGCGGATGACCTCCGCCGCGCCTTTCTGCAGCAGGTCCATCTGTTCGTCAACGGGTAAAAAGGTACGGGACAGGGATTCTTGCATCTCCAGATAAGTATAAAGTTCCGGAGCTCTTGCCGGGCGGCTCCCCCAGATCATAGAGGCAGATCAGAGGGCCAGCCGATCGGGGTAATTGGAGATAATTCCGTCCACGCCGCACTCGCGTGCCAGCGCGATCTCCTCCGCCTCATCGGCGGTCCAGGCCAGCACGCCAACTCCCGCATCCTGCAGGGCACGCACGAATTCCTTGCTGAGAGAATCGATGCCGATGCCCACATGCGTGGCTTGCGCCTGGAGCGCAAACGCTGTGGCGTCGACGGGCACGCCTTCGAGGAGCGCAATCGTTTTGGCCTCGCCATCGATGGAACGGATGGTGCGGAGCTCCCGATGCAGAAACGAAGCGTAATACACCGGCCCCTGAAATCCAGAATCGCGAACTGAGTGGTAGACGTTTTCCGCAGTGCCGGATGGCTTGATTTCCAGCATCAAACCAACCGGGCCCGTGATACCTGTGCGGCCGTTGACCACTTCCAAAACCTCGGGAAGCGTGGGGATCGGCTGGCCGCCCGGTATGGTGCGCAACCTCCTGATTTCATCGAGGGAACGGGCGCTCACCCAGCCATGGCCGGTGGTTGAAGGCTGCAGGAGGCGATCATGCAGGATAATGAGGTGGCCGTCCCGGGTGCGCCGAATGTCAACCTCGACCAGATCCACGCCGATGCGCAAGGCTGCATCGATGGAGGCGAGTGTATTACCGGGCGGGGCGTGACCAGCGGCGCCGCGGTGACCGATGCGAAGCGCATGACCGGAACCAGGCACAGCCATGAAGCGATTATGACGGATTTGGCCGATTCGGATTCAGGCCTGCCAGGCACGGCTCGTGCCTGCGCCACGGATCTCGACAAGTTGGCACGCCTGGAGCGCTGGTACGAGGAGCACTGCCAGCCCGTGTCGGAAGTTTGCATCGTTCCGCTGCCGGGCGGTCCGTCCGAGCACCTGCACGCGGTTGTGGTCCCCGATTTTCAATTGCTCAAAGAGCGGCGCCAGCCGAACTCTCGCGAGTTGATCCGCTTTGAATTTCAGGAAGCTTCCAAGCAGCTGGCCCTGGCCGAGCGGCCGCACACATTCTCAGTCCGTGCGCAAGCGCTGCCGAGAACAGCGAATGGAGAGCCCGATCGCGAGGGGCTGCGTATCGAACTCTCGGATGCTATTGCGCCCGTCGGAGCTGCGCCGGCCGCGGAAGAGGATCGTCTGCGCGAGATCGTTTGCCAACTGATTCGCGAGCAACGGCCTGCGGCTTGCACGCAGCAAGGCGCCAATCTTGAAATCGACCTCGGATTTGATTCCCTCGACCGCATTCTACTGATCTGCTCGGTCGAGAACAGCTTTGGCATTGCGATTCCTCCGGAGCAAGCCGCGCGGATCTTCACGGTGGGAGACCTTATCGACGCAGTGGCGAGCAGCAACGGGCAGCGCGCGCCGCTTGCACCTGCGACCTTGCCTGCATCCTCGTCCTGGGCGGAAATTCTCAACCGCCCGTTGAATCCACATGAACGCAATCTTGCCGACTCGATTTTGAAAGCGAGGCCGGCGCTGAGCTTCATGGCCTGGGGTGCCGCGCAAATGATTCGCGTGATCGCCGCGCCCCGCTTCCGTTTCCAGGTGCGCGGACGCGAACGGCTTCCCGATAATGGCGCGTATCTGCTGGTCGCAAATCACTGTTCGCATCTCGATCCGCTTTTCCTTCTGTGGGCGCTGCCGTTTTCCATTGCCCGCAGGCTCTCGTTCATGGGGCACACTGAATACTTCGGGGCCGGCTGGAAGGCGGCTGTGGCCACGCGCCTGAAACTGGTACCGGTCGATCCTGACGAGCACGCGCTCGAAGGGATCCGGTTGTGTGCCGAAGCACTGCGGAGAGGCTTGATTGGCGCAGTTTTTCCCGAGGGCGAACGATCTCCCGATGGCGCCCAGCAGCGATTTCACCGCGGCATCGCATTACTCGCCCTTCAGCTCCAGTTGCCTATTGTGCCTGTTGCCATCGGGGGAACATACGAGGTGCTGCCGCGCCGGCGTCAACATATTCGCAGCGCTCCGGTGCAGGTAACCTTCGGACCGCCTTTGCGCGCCGAGCACGGCGAAACAGAGCAGAGCCTGCTTGCCCGGGTTTGGGCTGCGGTTTGGCGAATGCGCGGCGCCGACGCGCGAAGCCGCGAACCGATACCTCGGCCGTTTGACATTGAGTCAGGGGCGGGCTTGTGAAACTGCTGCTTTCAGGATTCCTACCTCCAGATGTGCCGCCGCCGCGTCCCCATTTTGTGGGAATTGAGGATGGTCTCGCTGCGATCCATGGTACTCCGTATAAAAACACGCAACTTTTTCCACAATTAGAGAATGTTTTTCCTTAATTGGTGCTACTATGAACTTCTCAGTACATAGCTCCTTGCTCGGCACTCCCCTTCTCCCTGCTCTCTGCCGCCATCGAGCAAGTGCTGCTGACCCCGGCCATGGCTGGCCAAAATGGTACCCACAACCGCAGCACTCTCCCTGTCGTTACGCGCGAGAGGCAAGGTTCGTGATGTTCTTCTTGGGTTGCGTATCAACAACTCCCAAGGGGGGGGCTCGTCATGAAGCCTCAGGGCAAACTATCTCCGCATATTATGGTGCTCGATGCCGATCCGGGCATCCTAAAGTATGTGCGGCGTATCCTCGAGGATCGGTTTAGGGTAAGTACATTTACCGAAGCGGCGGAACTGAGTCGCAGCTTGGGCGTCGCTCCAGCACCCGATCTCCTGCTGATGGATTGGCAGGTCACTGAGAATGAACTGGAGCAAAATGCTCTTAGTTTGTTGGCGAGAATGCGCGCATCCATGCCCGCACTTCACATCGTCATGCTCGCTTGTTGTGCCGAGGTCAAAGAAGTGGTGGCGGCTGCGCGCATAGGCCTCGCCGATGTCGTCTTGAAACCGTTCACAAAAACCGACATCGATCTCTGTGTGGAACAATGCCTCAAGCCGGCAAACGAGGTCACGGTTGCGGACGATGTCACGGAAATCTTAATCGACGACAACACATCCTTCGTTCGATCCAGCAGGCGAATGCGCGAGATCGAATCGCAATGCACCCTGGTTGCGCGCGCCGACATTCCTGTCCTTATCCTCGGAGAGAGCGGCACGGGCAAAGAGATCGCTGCCAAGTTGATTCACAAGCGGTCAACCAGGAGCGAGCGTTTGTTCCTGAAGGTGAACTGCGCGGCGATGCCGGCAGATCTGCTCGAGAGTGAGCTCTTTGGCTACGAGCAGGGCGCCTTCACCGGTGCCGTAAAATCCAAGCCGGGAAAGTTCGAGACCTGTAACCACGGCACGATTTTCCTCGATGAGATTGGCGAGATGCCGCCCGCCTTGCAAGCGAAGCTTCTGCAGGTTCTTCAGGACGGGAGCTTTTCGCGCCTGGGAAGTCGATCCACCGTCACAGCCGATGTGCGGGTGATCGCCGCAACCAACATCGACATCAAGGCAGCGATTGCGCAGAAGATGTTTCGCGAGGATCTCTACTACCGGCTCAACGGTTTTACGGTGAGGATGCCGCGGCTGCGCGAGCGTCCCGAAGAAATACCCATTCTTGCGCAGCACTTCGTGCGCAAAATTTCTGTGAATTACAATTGCCGTCCATTGCAGATATCGCCTGCCCTCATGCAAGCCCTGATCAGATATCCCTGGCCGGGGAATCTGCGCGAATTGGAGAATACGATCAAGCGCTATCTCGTCCTGGGCGATGAGCGGGCCATCTTGGAGGAACTGAACCCAATCCAATGCGCCGAGTATGCGCCTATGTACTCGGAAGCAGGTGGAGGAAACGGAAATTTGAAGAACCTGGTGCGCAATCTCAAGGAAAATGCAGAGGCCTCAGCGATCGCACAGTCGTTGGAAAGTACAAGATGGAACCGCAAGGCAGCCGCGAACGACCTGCAGATCAGCTACAAAGCTCTGTTGTACAAAATCAAAGAGTACAACATCACTCCGCAGGGCAAGCCTCCCGAGATAATCAGACACGCTGCCAGTTTCGGTCATGTGCATCCAACATGAAGTTGCTAGCGGGTATTTCCTGCGCTTGAAATCCAATTTTTCTTGAATTCCAGCGCATCTTCTTAGCGCTCCTCAATTGTTAGCTTTATCGGCCTGGACTGGCACAGGGATGCGGATTGTCTCGCCGCGCCCACTTTACTGGTAAGACTATGAGTGCTTCTCGCCAAGACGGAAACACTACCCTAGAGGAAAACCTGTCGCTTATGAACCAGATGAACGAATTTGCCTCGGAGAAGATTGTTGTCCAGTTTGGCACCCGCACCGTAAAGGGGTATCTGGACTCTCCAATTTGGAACACAATCGAAGAACTATTGAGTAATGCTCCTGCCCAATCGCCGGAGAGCTTTCGGCTCCGGCATTTAGATTCCAATGCACTCGAAGACATACCCCTTAAAGATGTTAAGGCTGTCTTCTATGTGCGTAGTTTCGAGGGGGAAGAGCATCACAAGAGCCTTAACTTTCACACCTTGGTGCCCACGGTCCATGGTATCTGGATGCGATTGCAATTCCTCGATGGGGAAGTTATGGAAGGAATTGTATTCAACTCCATCCGCTATCTTGTCGACCCCGGTTTCTTTCTTCTTCCCACTGACCCGGGTAGCAACAACAAGCTGGTTTACGTAGTCAAGAAATGGGTGACAGATCATCGTATCCTGGGCCTGCGGAAGATACCGGTGTTCTGATGATCGAGTAGTGAAGGATCTCCGCGGCTACTCCCACCCAGTCCTGAGGAGTGCTTTGCTTGCGAACTACCCTGGCTGGGCCTCGGACGGAGCACCAGGTCGAGAGAGTAATCTCAGGAGGTAGTTTCAACATAAACTCAAAGTCGCGCTCGATCGCTTCGCCATCAACCGCGCTCAAATAGAGGTAGATCCCTCGATCGCTGACGTTGAGCGCATGGCCAGGAAGCGCACGATCACCAGCGTAGACGGTTACAGGTATTCCCACGGAGAACCGCGGGCGAGTTCGTCGTTCGGTTCGTTCGCTCAACTTATCAGTCATCCTCGAGGAGCCAATGTGGTGCGAGGAAGGCAATCACCTGGATCAGGTGGATGATAATTCATCCTTGCCAGGCCACTGCACCGTTCCGCTGAAGCGTTGACGCAATTGTAATGCCAAATCAGATGGTACAGAGCCTTAGGTTTGTCTCATGTTGAAGTGTGCCGTTTGCAATTCTTTGCACATTCATGTCCACAAATCTGAGGAGTGGGAAGGGAAGGCCGTCTAGTTAGACGGACCTACCCATAGTGATGTTTACCTGCCACAGGTAACTCGAGGTCGAATAACCTATGGCTCTTGCGCCAATCCATCAAGCTTCAGCCGCATTGAGCAATTACCGATGTGAGAATAAGGCCGTTTCGGATACTATACCTGCCGGAGAATCGCAACGACTGTATCTCGGGGCGGGGGGAGCCAAGAAAGTACAGGGCGAATGAATTGCGCTCGGGGATGATATCGATGCGCACCTCGTCAAAATTCAGCCACCTTTTGCCGAGCGGATACCACGCTTTATAGGTGCTCTCCTTCGCACTAAAAAGAAGCCTGTCCAGATTCTGCCCGGAGCCTGGAGGGCGCTGCGCCAGTCTCTCTGCTTCCTCTTGGCGAGCTATGAGTGGAAGAACACCTTCAGGAAGTGGTTCATCGGGTTCAGCATCAATGCCCAGCGAGAGAACCTGGTCTGCATAGGCCACCGCAGCGGCGCAATAACCATTGCAATGGGTGATGCTGCCCACTACTCCATCTGGCCAAAGCGGTTCACGCCCGGTCCCGCGGAGAATGGCGCACTTGGGCACTCCTAACAGGTTGAGCGCCTCGCGAGCGCAGGTTCTCCCCGCAGCGAACTCCATTTTCCGCTTTGGTACTACCCGGCCCAACACCTCCTCCTCCTCTGGCCAGAGTATTCCCGAAACCGCTCCAACCTGCTCCGCCATGGCGACTCCAGGAGGTAGTAACTCCGATAGCAGCGCGGTATCGCGTGGGCTCAAGGGTGCCTCCATGAATTTGAATCGGTCTCCGAATGACTTGCGGCTGGCACTCGGGTTTCCGTTATTCTAGACGGACAGCTTACCGGTATCCCGAACCTCATCGTGTCTATTCCGGAAATGTGACAGAAACAGGAACCCTATGGGGAAGAAGCGGTCAAGCGGCTATAGATATTCCGGCGAGGGCTTGCGGGGACCTGCATGAAGATCGCGCACGTGGTAGACAGCATGGAAATGGGCGGCGCAGAGACGCTGGTATCGCAAATGTGCCGTGTTCAGCGTGCCCAAGGGCACTCCCCGAGCGTTTATGCGGTGTCGGCGCTGGGCGTGCTCGGCGAGGCCATGCAACAGGACGGCTTCGCCGTGCAATCCAATGTGGGCCGCCATCTGCAGGATTCCATGCGGAATTTTTTCCGCTTCTTCAGGGATCTACAACCGGATGTCGTCCACCTTCACAACCCAACACCAACGATCTATGCCGCCGCGCCAGCCCGGATGGCAGGTGTATCCAGCATTGTTTCCACCCGCCATAGCCTGGTGGCGCCTCCGCATCGCTGGCCCCGAGAGTTGAAGTACGCCTGTGCGGCCAGGTTTTGCGACTGGATTGCCGGTATCTGCGACAGCACGTCTCGGAATGTCCAAAACCTCCACACCGTTCCCCGGCGAAAAATTGTGCGCGTGTACAACGGCGCAACTCCGCTCGTGCGAGAGGCGGCGGAGCACTGGCCGCCCAAGTCAGGCTTCACCCTGCTGTATGTAGGCCGGCTCGAACCGGTCAAGAATCACGCATTGCTGTTCACCGCTTTTCGAACGGCGCTCGCCTGCATGCCCGGTCTGCGGCTATGGATGGTGGGCGACGGAAGTCAGCGCGAGCAATTAGAGCAACTGGCCAGAGAACTCCACATAGTTGAGCAGGTGACGTTCTGGGGGCAGCAACTCAACGTGGCGCCGTTCTTTTCCGCCGCTGACAGTTTCATCATGTCCTCGAGATCGGAAGGGCTTCCCATATCGCTCCTGCAAGCCTTTTCGCTCGGACTGCCGGCCATTGTCACGGATGTGGGCGGAATGGCAGAGGTAGTGCGCATTGCCAACGGAGGGCTTACAGTTTCCGCTGCTGACCCGGCAGAGATGACCGCGGCCATCCTGCGGATAGCGGGCAGCCAGGCAGAACGGGAGACATTCTCGAAGAACGCAGCAGCCGCATTCCGAACCCACTTCACTCTCGAAGCGATGGTGGACGCCTACATGAAGCTCTACACATGCTCCCGTGCAAAAAGCCTGGCCAGCTCCTCGGGCGGCACTACGTCCAACTGCGCATAGGAGTACGCGGACTCCTCCCCGGTTGGATGACGGCAGACGCCTTTACGGCAAGCCACAATGCAGGACGGAAAGCGCGTGGGCTGAATCCACGGGCGGCGTTGTGTCATCATTCTGGTGGGTTCGCAAACATGCGCCTGCTGGCAAGCTCGCATCTTTTCCGAACTTCCAAGGAGAATCCCATGCAAAAGAGAAAACTGGGTCAGAACGGCCCCGAGGTTCCGGCCATGGTTTTAGGCGGCAACGTATACGGCTGGACGCTGTCTGAACCAGACACTTTTCGCCAATTGGACCGCGCCCTGGAAGTGGGCCTGACCTTTATTGATACGGCCGACGTGTATTCGCGCTGGGTACCTGGACACTCGGGTGGCGAGTCGGAGACCATCCTGGGTAAATGGTTTGCGAAGAGCGGCCGGAGAAAGGACGTTCTGCTGGCCAGCAAAGTGGGATTTGAAATGGGCGAAGGCAAAGCTGGCCTGAGCGCAGGGCGCATTGCGCAAGCCATCGAGGATTCGCTGCGGCGGCTGCAGACCGACTACATCGACCTCTACCAGGCGCACACCGATGACGCGCAGACCCCGCTCGAAGAGACGTTGGGCGCCTTCGACAAGCTGGTGAAAGCGGGAAAAGTGCGATATATCGGGGCTTCGAATTACAGTGGCTCACGCCTGGCTGAGGCACTAGAGGTGAGTCGCAGCAACGGCCTGGCCGCGTATGTTTCGCTGCAGCCGCATTACAACCTGATGGAGCGTCATACCTTCGAGACGGAACTCCTGCCGGTGGTGAAAAAGTACGGGCTGGGGGTGATTCCCTATTTCGCGTTGGCGGCGGGATTTTTGACCGGCAAGTACCGAAAGGGTACGGATGCAGCGCAAGCCGCGCGTGCCGGTATGGTGGAGAAGTACCGGAACGAACGCGGCTATGCGGTGGTGGACGCACTCGTGGAAATTGCCAAAACGCACAACGCCACACCGGCACAGGTAGCACTGGCCTGGCTGCTGGCGCAGCCTGGCGTCACCGCGCCCATCGCCAGCGCCACCACTGACAGCCAGCTCGATGACCTTGTGGCGGCGACTGATCTGAAGCTTGACGCGGCCAGTCTCCAGCGGCTTACACAGGTCAGCAACCCCAGCCAAGCGTAAGGGGCAGGACAAAAGAGGCTGCAGAAAGATCCTTGGAAGTTTTTCCGCAGCTCTCAATACCCAGCTGGAATTCTCTTCAGTCGTCACCGGACCTAATGCGTGCGGTAGGCCACGATTTCCTCCTGCAGGGGAGTGCCGGCCACACGGCTGGTCCTCAGCAGCAACTCGAAATAGGGAAATGTTTTGTCCGGCAATTTGGACAGAAGGTTCTGCATCGACTGCTCAGAGGTGATGAAGTCCCCGGCTGCATTTGTCGCCTCAGAGTTGGTGCCCTCGATGAGAAGTGCATTTGCCGTGTGGCTTGGATTGGGCACAAAAGCAATCACGCTATACCCCAGCGTCGCGTACGGGTTCGCCGGCGGCACATAGACGGCCTGCTCACCGGCGCGGGGATGCAGGTTTTTAACGAACGCCTGATCCAGATTGCGATCGTACTCAAGGTCGAAGTTCAACTCGTCGATGAACACTTCAACCCAGGGATTGGAGCGCCGGCTGCCGATCATGATCACGTTATTGCGCTTGAGGTCGTCGGCGGTGTAATTGCGGGCGTAATTGAGCAGGACGTCGGCAGCGCCGGGATCGAGTGCCAGGATACGCTGGGCGACGCGAAAATCACCGAAGCTCCCACCATCGCGCGCTGGAAGGGATGCGAGCAGCCCGGGGTCGCCATACGCGGTCAGGGATTGCACCTTCGCCACGTAGCTGCGGTTCAGATAGTCGCTCAATGAAATCGACTGCCTGGTCATATCCTCAATCAACATGAAGGAGGTATCGGCGAGAACAACATCGGTCTCCCGCGGAGACGCGAAGAAGTGCGACCAGAACGCTGCCAGAGCAGGCTCGTCCTTCCAGACGTAAATGCGCCGGGTCAGCGATTGATTCTGCCGCCAGAGCGCGAGGCAGGCCACGCCCAGCACAATGGCCACCAGGGAAACGGCGCCCAGCAGCAGCCGCGGCCACGGTGAGACCGGCGCTGGGACCGGTACCGGCGTCTCCGCCGCGACCGCTCCGGCAGGGCTGCCCAGCGTCTGCGCCGCCTCGGCCGGACGCAGCCGGAATGAAGGCACGTAACCGCCGCGAGGAATATCGAAGACGATGGGTTCCTCCCGGCCCACGGATGCGAAATACGCATCCACGCGCTTGCGCAACTCCGTAGCGCTCACGCGGACGATGTTGTCCTGGCTGGTGTCGTAGGAATCGCGCCGGCCAAAGACCGCTTGCCCAATCTCCTGCTCGTGGATGCCGGTCCGCCCCTCTTTCAGCGACTTGGAACCCACGTAAAACAGGAACTCCCTGAGCCGGGCGGCACGCTTGAGCGCCGGACTGGCTGCGGCTCGCTCCAGGACGCGCCAACACTCCTCCAGGTCAAGGTCGGCAGAAACGAGTTTGGGATCGGTGCTCATGCAATGCCGCCGGGATTCTACCGGGTAGAATCAAAACTGCCCACCAGGCGTGGGGGGAACCAACCATTTGTACCATTCCCTCGCTGGGACCGTAAAGCCATCCGGCCCCCTTGAACCTTCCCACTTACAGTGACCGGTCACAAGCCCCAGATTTTGATATTCTCAGTTTCGCCAATGACTTACAGCGCTCCTAACTGTAAATTGACTTGTGCCTTGCCCCTAGACCAGCAAGACTACGCTTTTCCGGCGGTTCGAAGCTGGCGTATCTGTGTGCCCCCACCGGAATGTCTTCACCCCCCGGCAGCCAAACTCGGCCAAGCCGGATAGCACCCGTACCAACACGAAGGACCGGCGCTTTTTAGTCCGGATTTTGAGACGAACGAGCTAACAGAAAAGGATTGCCTAGGCGATGAAACACAGGGTTGCGGCGGTTGCCGTATTTTCTTTTGTCCTTGGTCTTTTGCTCCCCGGGACGGGGCGGGCCCAGTCTGCCGAACAGATGCAGGCCATAAACCAGTCGTTGCCGGCGCCGGCTCAGCAGATTCTGGCCCGCCTCGGAGACTTCAACCGGTTGCCAGGCGGGGACTGGCGTGTTCATCCCGGCGATATTGCGCACGGCGAGAGTCCCAGTCTGGATGATTCAAGTTGGTCGGTGGCCAAGTCCGGCACTGATTACGGCAAGGATGCCGTATGGTTCCGGCGCTGGATCCAGGTCCCCAAGACCCTGAAGGGCTACGACCTGAGTGGATGCGATGTCTGGTTCCAGTTCCAGGCACGTACCGTGGAGCGCGGCGACCTCACCGAGATCGTCTACTTCGACGGCCGCCGGGTGGCGCTTGGTGAGGATCTCGAGAAGCTCAACCTCTTTCACGACGCCAAGCCGGGAGACCGGGTGCTGGTGGCTGTCAAGGTGCTGGCCTCGCCCATCGGCGTGCGCTTCCAGGGATCGCTTGAGACCATCGACTTTTCTCCCAGCCGTCCCAATCCGCAGGACCTGCACGACGAGATTTTGTCGGCTGGGCTGCTGATTCCCAGTTTCTCCAAACAGGTTTCTGCCGACCAGGCCACGCTGGCTGCGGCCGTGGACAAGGTCGACCTGAAAGCCCTGGATGCGGGCGATCAGCAGCAGTTCGATGCCTCGCTCAATGCTGCGCAGCAGGCGCTCTTGCCGCTCCAGCCGCTGCTCCAGCAGGCCACCCTTCACCTGGACGGCAATGCCCACATCGATGCGGCGTGGTTGTGGCCACGCAGCGAGACCATCGACGTGGTGCGGCGCACTTTCGGCACCGCGCTGCAATTGATGCATGAATACCCGGGCTACGTGTACACCCAGTCCGCCGCCCAGTACAACGAGTGGCTGGCCGACAAGTATCCGTCGGTGAATGACGAGATCGCGCAGCGCATCAAGCAGGGACGCTGGGAGGTGGTCGGCGGCATGTGGGTTGAGCCCGACCTCAACCTGCCCGACGGCGAATCGACGGCGCGCTCCATCCTCATCGGCAAGCGCTGGTATCTGGATCACTACGGCGTAGACGTTCGTATCGGTTGGAACCCCGACTCCTTCGGTTACAACTGGCAGCTTCCGCAGATCTACAAGAAGTCGGGTATCGATTATTTCGTTACCCAGAAGATGTCGTGGAACGACACCAACCAGCTCCCGCTCAAGCTCTTCTGGTGGGAATCGCCAGACGGCAGCAAGGTGCTCACCTATTTTCCGCATGGCTATGGAGACCGGGTGCTGAATCCGGTGCATCTCTCGGCTGACCTGGTAAACGCGCGCAAGATGGCGCCGGGCATGACGGAGCTGCTCGACCTCTACGGCGTGGGCGATCACGGCGGCGGCCCCACCCGCGACATGCTCGACGAGGGCGTGCACTGGATGCAGCCCGGCAAAGTTGCCCCCAAGATGGAGTTCGGCACCGCGCAGTCGTACTTCGACACCGTCGAGAAGCAGCTTGCGCCGGATTCAAAGACCTGGGACTACAAGACAATCGCGGAAGGCTATCAGTATCCGCCAACTCCAACCGAAGGACAGATTTCGATCCCCACGTGGAAGGATGAACTCTACCTCGAATTTCACCGCGGCGTCTACACCACGCAGGCCAGCTCAGAAGCGCAACCTGCGCCAGGCGCCGGAGTGGACGCTCAATGCGGAGAAGCTGGCCTCGCTGGCGTGGCTCGACGGAAATCCCTATCCCGGCGCGGAATTGACGGAAGCTTGGAAGAAGATCACGTTTAATGGATTCCACGATCTCGCCGCCGGCTCGGGCATCGCCGTCATCTATCGCGATGCGCAGAAAGACTTCGACCAGGTGCACTGGGCGGACAATGAAATTTCGACCAAGGCGCTGAAGACCATCTCGGAGCGCATCGATACACGAGCCGAGGACACGCGGACCGAGGGCGGAGCGTCCGTGCTCGTCTTCAACCCGCTGGCGTGGCGTCGTTCGGGCAAAGTCACCGTCGATGTACAGATGCCGACCGACGCTGCCGACGTGACAGTGCTGGATGCGCACGGCGCGGTTCTGCCGTCCGAGATCCTCTCTCGCGATCCTGATACCAGCGCGTTTCACTTGCTCGTCGACGTGCACGACGTGCCTTCACTGGGCTACGAAGTGCTGCACGTTGTCCCCGGCAAGCGCGCCTTTGCGAGCGACCTGAAAGTGGAGGGCCTCACGCTCGAAAACGCCGCGTTGCGTGTGGTCATCGATCCAAAGACCGGATGCATCACCAGCCTCTACGACAAGAAGGCGGGCTTCGAGACGCTGGCCGCGGGCTCCTGCGGCAACGAACTGCAGGCTTTCCACGACCTGCCCAAGGAGTACGACGCGTGGAACATCGATCCCGGCACGTACGATGTGCCGCCGGCTCTGCTCACCAAGGCTGACTCAGTTGGAGTGGTCGAGAAGGGCCCGCTGCGCGGCATCGTGCGCGTGACGCGCACCTGGCAGAACTCCAAATTCGTGCAGGAGATCGAGCTGGATTCCGGCAGCGATCAGGTCGTGGTTCATAACGATATCGACTGGCACGAAACTCACGTCCTGCTCAAGAGCGCGTTCACGCTTTCGGCTACCGCTCCGTTCGCGACGTACGAAATTCCGTTCGGCACCATCGAACGGCCGACCACGCGCAACAACAGTTGGGAGAAGGCGAAGTTCGAGGTTCCCGCGCAACGCTGGGCCGACCTCGGCAACGCGCAGCACGGCATGAGCCTTATCAACGACAGCAAGTTCGGCTACGACGCTGTGGGCAATCTGCTGCGGCTCACGCTGCTGCGCTCGCCCACCTCACCAGACCCCAATGCGGATCGCGGAGCTCAGCACTTCAGCTTCGCGCTGTATCCGCACCCCGGCGACTGGAAAGAGGCCATGACCGTGCGCCACGGCTACGAGTTCAACTACAAGCTGATCGCCACCCAGGTGGAGCAACACACCGGATCGTTGCCGGCAGAGCACTCCTTTGCCGCCGTCTCCGCGGATGATGTGGTGGTGACGGCGATGAAGAAGGCCGAGGACAGCAACGCGCTCGTCTTCCACATGTACGAGTGGGCAGGGAAGAGCGCGAACCTGGATGTCACGGTTCCGCGCGGCGCAACGGGTGCGGTTGAAACCAACCTGCTGGAAAAGCCGGAAGGCGCGCCTCTCTCGCTCAGCGGCGACCACGTCAACGTAACCATCCACCCCTACGAGATCCTGGCGTTGCGTGTGGATTACCCGGCTGCAGCGCATTGATTGCGTGCGCGGGCGGCTTTTGGACGAAGGGGATTTCCGCTTGCCGGAAATCCCCTTCGTGCTTTTAGTCCTGCCGGCGATTCCATTCCCGGCCGTCCGGGTCGCTGAACGCAATGCGGCCCTTGCGGTCGTTGCCCATGGGCCGCTTGGGAGCCTTGGGCTCCGATTTGCGGCGGGCTATTAGTTCGTCCAGCCGGAACACGCCGATCAGCAGGGCTCCCACGGCAACCACACCGAGGGCAATCGACTCCCAGCCGGACAAAAGGATTCCCTCTTCCAGCACTTCAACCTCCCAAGCAGCTATTTCCCGGGCAAATGCTAAGCACGACTTTACAGGATCAGATGCGCCTGTGGAGTGGGAGAGGCCACAAATTCCATGTAGTATCTGTTACATAGGCTTGTTCGCGCCCGTCCTTCCCCGAACGCGAATTCCAGCTCCAGATTCTGGAGCAGGGAACGAGTCGCAGGCGCGGCACGCATTAGAAAATCAGGCACCATGGCGCTGGCGCCGTGTCTCCAGAGGTCCGCATGCGCGCTGTCAATTTTCACGTATTGGCCAAGCCCATTGGCCCTATCTGCAATCTCGATTGCAAATACTGCTTCTATTTAGAAAAGGAATCGCTGTATCCGCAGGTCGAGAAGTGGGCCATGCGCGAAGAGGTTCTTGACAGTTATATCCGCCAATACATCGAAGCCCACGACTCTGCGGTCGTGAGCTTTGCCTGGCAGGGCGGAGAGCCCACTCTTCTGGGCGTCGAATATTTCCGTAGACTCGTTCAGATCCAGAAAAAATACGCCAACGGCAAGCGCATCCAGAATGCCTTCCAGACCAACGGCGTGCTGCTCAACGACGATTGGGCCGCGCTCTTCAAAGAAAATGAATTTCTGATTGGTCTGTCGATCGACGGCCCCCGCGAACTGCACGACACCTACCGCGTGGACAAAGGCGGTCAGCCCACCTTCGACAAGGTGATGCGCGGCATGGAGACGCTAAAACGCAACGGCGTGGAGTTCAATACGCTCACCACCGTGCACGCCGGTAATGCCGACCATCCGCTCGAGGTTTATCGATTTCTCAAAGAGAACGGCAGCGGCTACCTGCAGTTCATTCCCATTGTGGAGCGGATTGCCCGGCAGGTCACATCGGATGGTCTGCAGCTCATTTCGCCCGACTTCAGCGGCGCGGCGCGCGTGGCGCCGTGGTCGGTTGAGCCGCGCCAGTTCGGCCGCTTCCTCTGCGCCATTTTTGACGAATGGGTGCGCAACGACGTGGGCCGTTACTACGTGCAGCTCTTCGACGTAAGCCTGGAGACGTGGTCCGGCATGGAGGCCAGCCTCTGCGTCTTCCGGAAAAAATGCGGCGACGCGCTGGCCATCGAGCATTCCGGAGACCTCTATTCCTGCGACCACTTCGTTTATCCCAAAAATCGGCTGGGCAATATCATGGACTCTCCCATGGCAGAACTGGCCGGTTCAGAGCAGCAGCGCCAGTTTGGTGACGCCAAGGAGTCCACTCTGCCCAGGTATTGCCGCGAGTGCGATGTACGCTTCGCGTGCAACGGCGAGTGCCCCAAGCATCGCTTCCTGACCACGCCCGACGGCGAAGCAGGATTGAACTATCTCTGCGCCGGATACAAGATGTTCTTCCGCCACGTGGACCCCTACATGCGTTTCATGGCCGCCGAGCTCGCGGCCCAGCGCGCCCCGGCCAACGTCATGCGCTGGATTGCCGCGGAACAAACGCGCGCCGCGCTCCAGAATGCCGGCCGCAACGACCCCTGTCCCTGCGGCAGCGGGAAGAAGTTCAAGCACTGCTGCGGCAGGAGCGCCTAGCGGCCTGTCGGGGTCTCGTTGCTCTCCCGTTAGCAGGCTGCTGGATGCTGGCAATGCCGAAGCGACCGGGCGCAGATTCCTGCCGGGCTTAATGGGCTTGATGGGCGGGATCGCGCCGTGCAGATACCGGTCTCCAACCCGGGAATGATCGACTCGTGCCCTATTCTTTTCACAGTTTCATCGCGGAAAGGGTGGGAGACCACCGAACCCTCCCTACCGGAAGAGTGAACCCGGTCACATCCTCGGTGCCGTGGGCAGTCCTAGAATCAGCCTCGAGTATGAATACGCAAAGCGAGATCGCAGCGCCAAAGACCATCGGCGAACGCGTCGCAGAGCTGGAGGCAAAGCGCGCCGAGTTGGAACTGGGCGGCGGTAAAGAGCGCATTGACCGCCAACACGCTTCCGGCGCTCTCACTGCGCGCGAGCGCGTAACCAGGCTGGTGGACAAGGGCAGTTTTGAAGAAGTCGGCCTCTTCGCCCGCCACCGCGCCACCTACTTGGGAATGGCCGATCGCGAGCTCCCCGCCGATGGCGTCATCACCGGCTGCGCCACGATCGACGGCCGCCTCGTCCATCTGGCCAGCCAGGACTTTACCGTGGCCGGCGGTGCTGCCGGCGAAACCCACTGCAACAAGATTGCCGACATGCTGGCCATGTCGCTCAAGACCGGCAGCCCCTTCATCTTTATCAACGACTCCGGCGGCGCGCGCGTGCAGGAGGGCATCGACAGCCTGGCCGGCTACGCGCGGGTTTTCTACAACAACGTGATGCTCTCCGGAACCGTCCCGCAGATTTCGCTCATCTGCGGCCCCTGCGCCGGCGGCGCGGCGTACAGCCCGGCTCTCACCGATTTCATCATCCAGACCGCCAACGCGCGCATGTTCATCACCGGCCCCCAGGTCATTAAACAGGTGACGGGTGAAGAGGTCAGCGCTGAAGACGCTGGGCGGCCCTCAATCGCAGATGAACCACTCCGGCGTGGTACACCTTATCGCGCAGAATGACGAGGAAGCGATTCAGCTTTGCCATCGCCTGCTCAGCTTTTTGCCCTCCAACAACCTCGAAGATCCCCCGCGCCTCGCCTTCAACGGCCGCGTGCGTCCCGACTCGGAATTGAACCAGGTCGTTCCTGTCGACCCGAAAGTCGCGTACGACGTCCGCGCCGTCCTCCAGCGCGTGGTCGACTCGGGCGACTTCCTCGAAATTCAGCCTGGCTTCGCCGCTAACATCGTCATCGGTTTCGGGCGCCTTGCCGGCCGGCCGGTGGGCATCGTGGCAAACCAGCCCTGCGTGCTGGCCGGCGCGCTCGACATTGACGCGTCCGACAAATCCGCGCGATTCGTGCGCTTCTGCAACGCCTTCAACATTCCGCTGCTCACTTTTGTCGACGTGCCTGGATTTCTGCCCGGCGTAGAGCAGGAGCGCGGCGGGATCATTCGCCATGGGGCCAAGCTGCTGTTTGCCTATTCTGCGGCCACCGTGCCCAAGATCACGGTGGTGTTGCGCAAGGCCTACGGCGGCGCTTACATCGCCATGTGCTCGCGCGGCCTGGGCGCAGATCGCGTGGTCGCGTGGCCTACCGCGGAGATCGCCGTCATGGGCGCTGAAGGCGCGGCGGAGATTGTTTTCCGGCGGGAGATCGACTCCGCCGAAGATAAAGCCGAGCGGCGCAAAGAGCTGGTCGGCGAATATCGCGAGACATTTTCCAATCCATACGTAGCGGCCGGCCGGCGCCTGGTGGACGACATTCTTACGCCCGCCGAAACTCGCCCCTATCTCATCCGGGCCCTCGAATCGCTGCACGGCAAGCGCGAGCTGCGCCCGCAGAAAAAGCATGGGCTGATTCCCTTGTGAAAGGAGGGGCCGTATGAAAAGCACGGGGATTACGATAGCAACCGTGTTGCTGGGCGCGAGTTGCGCTGTTCTGATCGCGGGATTGCAGCGTATCCTCCGCCGTGAGAAGCACCGTCAGCGGGCAACCGACCGGCAAATCAGCGCCCTCGCCGCAACGGTAAAGACGCTTGAGGCGCGCGTGGCGGAGTTGAGCCGGGTTGCCCACCCGCCGCAGACAGTCGAGTCGGTTGCGGCTGCTGTGGAGGGCTACGGTGTGGCCGGCTTGGATGAACCGAAGCCGGAAACGTTGGCGGTCATTACCGCTGCGGCAACGGCCTATCTTGGCAAAGCGGCGCGCATCCGCTCTGCGCGTCTGGTGCCAGGCGCAACTGAGACCGTGAGCCCCTGGTCGCAGCAGGGGCGTGTCATCGTGCAGACGTCGCATAACCTGCGCAGCCGCGAATGAGGAAGAGAGGAACCGGCGTTGAAGCTTCAGATCACAATTGACGGACGACCCTACGTGGTCGACGTCGAGCTGATAGAAGAGGAGGAGCTTGCGCAGCCGCAGCAGCTGCTCAAGCCGCCGGTGACGCGGACGCAGAGCCTGGCTTCCGCCGACCTGAACGCCGATCCGAACGTCTGTCGCAGCCCCGTCAACGGACTGGTCTTCAAAGTCAATGTCGCGTCGGGACAATCCGTTGAAGCGGGCGCGGTGGTTCTCATTCTTGAGGCCATGAAGATGGAAACCAACATTGCGGCGCCGCGCACCGCTACGGTGAGAGCCGTTCACGTAAAACCCGGTGACCCGGTAAAGACCAACCAGATCCTGGTGGAGTTTGAATGATGGCGCAGATGAGTCGAGCACGCGACGAGTTGAAACAGATTCCCGGGATCCAATTTGTCGACCACATCGGCATCGCGGTCCGGCCTGGAGAACTCGACGGCAGCGTCAATGCCTACAAGTTGATGGGCTTTCGCGAGATCGACCGCGAGGAGGTGCGCGGCTCGGACCAGGTGCGCGAGGTGCTTCTGCGCGTTGGCGAAGGCCCCAACCTTATCCAGTTGCTGGAACCGCTCAGTGCCGAATCGCCCATCCAGAAGATGATCGACAAGAACGGCGGACGTGGCGGATTGGCGCACGTGGCCTTTCGCGTCGAAAATGCGCAGCAGGCCTTCGATGCGATGCAGGCCGCCGGATTCCGGATCATCGATGCGGCGCCCCGCAAGGGATCGCGCGGCACCACGGTCTTTTTCGTTCACCCCAAATCCCGCGCCGACGTTCCCTTCGGTTTCCTGATGGAGATTGTTCAATCTCCGGAAAGGAGCGGCGAATGAGCACGGCAGAGCAGCTACTCGCAGAGTTTCCGCCCGTCAGCACTGCGGAGTGGGAAGCAGCCATTGCTGCGGACCTGAAGGGCGCGTCCTACGAGGAAAAGCTGATCTGGCAAGTGCCGGAGGGACTCGCGGTGCGGCTGTACTACCGCGCGGAAGATCTGGCAGCTTGCGACTGGGCAAACACCGCGCCGGGCGCATTCCCCTTCGCCCGCGGCCCGCATGCCCAGGCTGGCTGGCGCATCCGAGAAGAGATTGACGCGAGCGAACCAGCCGATGCCAATCGCGCAGCCGTGGCCGCGGTTGCCGCCGGCGCAGAGGAGATCGCGTTTCGCGGCGTCTCGATGGCAACCACATCCGACATCGCCCTGCTTCTCGTCAATCTCGGCGAAATTCCAGTGCACTTTGCCTGCGCTGCCGAAAAAACAGTCCGTCTGCTCTTCGAATTTCTCAGCCGCGGCCCGCGCCGCGCGGGAATTTCAGCCGGGTTCGATCCTTTGGAAAACCTGAACTTTGCCGAGGAAACGCTCGCGGCCCTGCCGGCCAACTTCGTCCCCTTCACCATCGATGCCGCCCGCGCCGCGCCGGCCGACGCCAGCCCCGTCGAGCAGGCCGGATGGGCGCTTGCTGCGGCTGTGAACTTCCTCAGCGCGATGGAGGAGCGGACCATCGATCCGGATCGCACCGCCGCCGCTATCGAGTTCAGCTTTCATCTTGGCGCCAACTATTTCTTTGAGATCGCCCGGCTCCGCGCGTTCCGGATGCTGTGGGCGCGCGTGGTTGAGAGCTTCGGCGGATCGCGGCAGCACGCGCAGGCTCGCATCGTCGCACACACCGCTTACCCGCAGACCGCGATCGAAGACTCACACTGGAACATCCTGCGTGCCACCACCCAAACCATGTCCGCAATTCTCGGCGGCGCAGATTCCATTTCCATCGCGCCGTTCGCGGAGGCTGCTGAGGCGCAGAACGAAGCTGCCCGCCGCCTGGCCCGCAACACGCAATTGCTTTTGAAGCAGGAAGCGTTCCTCGCGCGCGTGGCTGATGCCGGCGGAGGTTCGTATTACCTGGAAACATTAACCGGCTCCATCGCCGACGGCGCGTGGAAGATCATGCAGTCTATCGAAGCCCGTGGCGGCTACACGCAGAGCAGAAACGAGCAGGGAGGAGCTAAAGGCTAGCACCGCGTCCAAGTGATTTGGTAATTGCGCCTTTGAACCTGGGTGCCCCAGATCTCGATTTTGAGACCTGGGAAAGCACGAAACTACACAGTCACAGCACTAGAAGTTGATATGCGTCCGGATTTCACAAAAATCGATTGGCGATCGACGGCGGACCAGCCCGCAGTCTCCAACACCGAACCCTGGCTCGCGCCCGAGCACATCGCTGTGAAGAGCCTCTATACGCGCGAAGATCTCGAAGGCCTCGAGCATCTTCACTACGCAGCCGGCCTACCGCCCTACCTGCGCGGTCCTTACAGCACGATGTACGCTCTCCGCCCCTGGACCATCCGCCAGTACGCAGGCTTCTCCACAGCCGAAGAATCGAACGCCTTTTACCGCCGCAATCTCGCCGCCGGCCAGCGCGGCTTGTCTGTTGCCTTCGACCTGGCCACGCATCGCGGCTATGACTCCGACCACGAGCGCGTTACCGGAGACGTGGGCAAGGCCGGTGTCGCCATCGATTCCGTCCTCGACATGAAGATTCTCTTCGACCAGATTCCGCTGGACAAAATGTCTGTCTCGATGACCATGAATGGCGCCGTGTTGCCTATCATGGCCTTCTACATCGTCGCCGCCGAAGAGCAAGGCGTATCACCGGAACAATTGAGCGGCACCATCCAGAACGACATCCTCAAAGAGTTCATGGTGCGCAACACCTATATCTATCCGCCCACGCCGTCTATGCGCATCATCGGCGACATTTTCCAATACTGCTCGGCGAAGATGCCGCGCTTCAACTGCATCAGCGTCTCCGGTTATCACATGCAGGAGGCCGGTGCCACGGCTGACATCGAGCTCGCCTACACGCTTGCCGACGGCCTTGAGTATCTGCGCACCGGCGTCAAGGCCGGCCTTGATGTGGATGACTTTGCGCCCCGCATTTCCTTCTTCTGGGGCATCGGCATGAACCATTTCATGGAGATTGCCAAGATGCGCGCCGCACGCCTGCTGTGGGCAAAACTCGTAAAAGGTTTCGGCGCAAAGGATCCCAAGTCGCTCGCGTTGCGCGCCCATTCGCAAACTTCTGGTTGGAGCCTCACCGCGCAGGACCCCTACAACAACGTGGTTCGCACCTGCGTCGAGGCCATGGCCGCAGCTCTCGGCCACACGCAGTCGCTGCACACCAACGCGCTCGACGAGGCGCTGGCGCTGCCTACAGACTTCTCCGCGCGCATCGCCCGCGACACGCAAATCTATCTGCAGAAGGAAACCGGCATCACCCACGCCATCGATCCCTGGGCTGGCTCCTACTATGTCGAACGGCTCACCCACGAATTGATGCACGCGGCGTGGGCGCTGATCCAGGAGGTCGAAGAGCTTGGTGGAATGGCCCGCGCCATCGAGACCGGCATTCCCAAAATGCGCATTGAAGAGGCTGCAGCGCGTCGCCAGGCACGCATCGACGCGGGGCTCGACACCATCGTGGGCGTCAACGCGTATATCGCACCCGAGGAGCCGCAGATCCCGGTTCTCGATATCGATAACGACGCCGTGCGCGAAGCCCAGGTCCATCGGCTCGAGCAGTTGAAACGCGAGCGGGATTCAGAAGCCGTGCGCGCTGCACTTCAGAATCTTTCGCGCTGCGCCGCCACCGGCGAAGGCAATCTGCTGGGATGCGCCGTGGACGCGGCCCGCAAACGCGCCACGTTGGGCGAGATTTCTGCCGCGCTCGAAACCGTGTGGGGCCGCTACCAGGCGCGCACGCGCACCATCACCGGCGTCTACTCCGCGGAGAACAGCGCCGATGAAGTTTTTCTCAAGGCGCGGGCAATGGTAGAGGAATTCGAGCACCGGGAAGGCCGGCGGCCGCGAATTCTGGTCGCCAAAATGGGCCAGGATGGTCACGATCGCGGCGCCAAGGTTATCGCCACAGCCTTTGCCGATATTGGCTTCGATGTAGACATCGGCCCACTTTTTCAAACGCCGGGCGAAGTCGCGCGCTTCGCGCTCGAAAGCGATGTGCACGTGGTCGGCGTTTCCTCGCTCGCTGCGGGCCACAAAACACTGGTGCCGCAACTCATCGAGGAACTGCGCCGGCTGGGCCGCGACGACGTGCTGGTGGTCGTCGGCGGCGTCATCCCGCCGCAGGATTACGAATTCCTTTACGCGGCTGGCGCCGTGGCCATCTTCGGGCCGGGCACCGTGATCCCACTCGCCGCACAAAAAATCGTTGCGCTGCTCTCGGAGAGTTTGGTGGGCGCGCGCAGCTGACAGGAGATTGCCATGGAGAGCGCATTGCGCGAGAAACCCGGATGTAGAACCCCAGAGGCCCCTCGCCCTCGCCGCGGGCACGTTTCTCTCGTCCGGCAACAATATCTCGACGGCATCCTGCACGGTGACCGTCTGATTCTGGCCCGTGCGATCACGCTCGTAGAGAGCGCCCTCGACGCCGACCGCCAACTTGCCGAGCAGATCGTGGAAGACTGCCTGCCCTACGGCGGTCATTCCCTGCGCGTCGGTATCACCGGCGTGCCTGGCGCGGGCAAGAGCTGCCTCATTGAAGCGCTCGGCCAGTATCTGACTTGCGAGCGCAGAGAAAAAGTGGCTGTGCTCGCCGTCGATCCCAGCAGCAGTCTCTCCGGCGGCAGCATTCTGGGCGACAAAACCCGCATGACCGCCCTGGCTGCCAACGAACTGGCTTTCATCCGCCCCTCGCCTTCGCGTGGATCGTTCGGCGGCGTGGCGCAGCGCACCCGCGAGGCCATGCTGCTGTGCGAGGCTGCCGGCTATCGCACCATTTTTGTCGAAACCGTAGGCGTCGGCCAGTCGGAGATCGCGGTCCGAGACATGGTGGATTTTTTCCTGCTCGTTGCTCTTCCCGGTGCGGGCGACGAATTGCAGGGCATCAAGCGCGGCGTCATGGAACTGGCAGACGTGGTGGCCATCAATAAGGCCGACGGAACCAGTTTGGCAGCCGCGGAACGTGCGCGCGCGGAAGCCGAAAATGCGTTGCACTTTTTCCCCGCTCCTGCCTCGGGTTTTGCCCCTCAGTCGCTCTCCTGCTCGGCGCTGACCGGCAAAGGCATTCGCGAACTCTGGGAGTGCGTGCTGGAACATGCCGCGCTGACCCGCGCCAACGGCTACAGAGAACGCCTGCGCCGCGAACAGAAGCGCCACTGGATGCACGAGACCATCGAGCAGGCGCTACGGCAACGCTTCGAATCCAACTCGGAAGTCCGCAGCCGCAAGCTGGCGCTCGAGCAGGATGTCATCGAGGGTCGCATCACCTCGTTCGCCGCCGCCCGCATGTTACTCGACCTGTACTCCGCCGTCGCCCGCAAGGCTTGACTCTTATACACTGAATTCGCATGGTTCCATCGCGACTGCCCGGCCACAAGTCCTCACCTCAATTTCCGAAGCGGAGGTTCGATGAGCAAACTCAATCCCTATGAAGTTTTTTTGGACGGTCGCCCAATTGAGGTAATCCTGGCCGCGACACCGGAAGCGATTCGCTCCGTGCTCGCCCAGATCGGCGACGCCGACACCTCTATCCGCCCAGTGCCGGACAAATGGAGTCCCGCCGAGATCGTTGCCCATCTCGCCGATTGCGAACTGGTTTTCGGATTTCGATTGCGGCAGACCCTGGCCGAAGATGGTCCCATTATTCAGCCTTTTGATCAGGACAAGTGGGCCGCGCAATACACCGGCGTTCCCGCGAACCGCGCGCTTGAGGCTTTCTCTGCGTTGCGCGGGTGGAATCTAAGCCTGATTCAATCGGCGCTGCCAGATGCCGCCAACCGCACCATGAACCACCCCGAGCGCGGCGCCATGACTTTCCAGACAGTGGTAGAAACCATGGCCGGCCACGATCTGAACCATCTGTCACAGTTGCGCAAGTTCGCCGGCCTGGCGCGATGACAGGCTGCTCTCAGCGAGCAGTCCCGGTTATTGCGTAGAAGAGAACGCGAGCCGTTGCGTCTTCGTCCTCCTCGGAGCGCACCATCAGGTCATACAGGCGATGATCACACCAGTTCCTGTTGAAGCTCTGCTGCAGGTACCGGGCGCGCTCCGTATCCACCTTGCGGATGCGGGACGCAATATCCACGTCCGCTTCTAACCTGCTCTTCAGGCGGTGCATCCGGTCGCGCAACGAAGCATAGACGAACGCGTGAAACACGTCCGCCTTATGCTCCAGGATGCACTGCGCGCCGCGTCCCACGATCACGCAGTTGCCTGAAGCGTATGCCTCCTCGATGATCCTGCGCGTAAGCTGACCCATCACGCGCGCGTCAAAAATATCTTCCTCATTGAAGGGCCGCCCTGCCGCCATAGCGACTCCGCGCACGGCTTCCTCATTCAAACGCCGCAGCCACGAGTCCACGCGCTCGTCGTACTGGCGCACGACTTTAGACTCCACGCGCGCCGCCCGTGCGATTGCGGTAATCAACTCGTTGTCGAGCAATTTCCATCCCAGCCATTCGGCAACGGTGTTGGCAATGCGTCCGCCGCCGCTTCCAAATTCCCTTGCTACCGTCAATGCCTTATATTTCACGTTTCCCTCCGCACGCAATTTTCAGGCGCAAAGAGCCCAACAGAGGACTATACTCTCGCCGCGCGGCTGTGCATGCAGCAACTCCCAATTCGCTCCATTTTCATCCTTGACCTTTCGCGCAACTTCGACAGTGACCTGACGTACACTGAATGAAAGCATCCTGCAGCGGATTTTCGTTCATGCAATGAGGAAATCCGCGACCTGGCGCGGAGGAAGCGGATGAAAACGATCGGCGTCCTGTTCGGCATGGAAATCAGTTTTCCCGGCGCGCTGGTGGAGCGCATCAACTCCAAGAATGCCGAAGGCATCCAGGCCGAATTCGTGGTTACCGGCGCCGTCGAACTCGACAAAGCTCCCCAATACTCGGTTATTGTCGATCGCATCTCGCACGACATTCCCTTCTACCGCGCCTTCCTCAAGCACGCTGCGCTGCATGGCGCCATCGTCCTCAACAATCCGTTCTGGGGTTCGGCAGACGACAAATTTTTCAACTACACACTGGCCGCAAAACTTGGCGTTGCCGTTCCGCCCACGGTGCTGCTACCCCATAAGCAACATCCTGGGGAAACATCCCACCGCTCCATGCGCAACCTGGAGTTTCCGCTCGATTGGGAGAGCGTATTCGCCTGTGTCGGCGAGCACGGCTTCCTCAAGCCGGTGCATGGCGGTGGCTGGCGCGATGTGCATCCGGTTCACAATCGCGAAGAATTCTTCCGCGCCTACGATCAGTCGCGCGATCTCTGCATGATGTACCAGAAGGCCGTCGATTTCAGCGACTACTTCCGGTGCTACGTGGTGGGACAGAAAAAAGTCCACATCATGCCTTACGATCCGCTCCGCCCGCACGCCGAACGCTACATCCAGAACGTCGGTAACGGGCAACGCCCAGCCGCCAAAAAACTCTTGCGCCGCATCGAACAGGATGCGCTGACGCTTTGCCGCGCGCTCGGGTACGACATGAATACGGTGGAGTTTGCAGTCGAGGGAGGCATTCCCTACGCCATCGATTTCATGAACCCGGTGCCGGACGCCGACCTGCACACCGTGGGCCCCGCGAACTTCGAGTGGTTCGTGGACCAGGTTGCGGAATTGGCCATTGCCAAGGCGCGCACTGCGCCGCGGGTTCCCGCGTTTCACTGGGCCGCATTTCTTGGACCGGCGGTGATGGGAGCGGCGCCTAAGGGAGGCACGGTGAAGAAGTCGAAAGCGGCGAAGAAATCCGCTCCGAAATCCGGCAAACCGGCAAGCAAAAGCGCGAAGCCCACCGATGCTTCGCTGGAGGCCGAAGAAGAATCGGCGGCCGCGCAAGCCGAGCCAATGGGCAGCATTGCCGCCGCAGTTCCTGGAGACGACGCCCTTGCGCAGGACGCCCTTGAGACGGGTGAACAGCCCGGAGCAGAAGCGAAGGAGATCCGGGACCAGCCCGAAACAACCGCAGGGACCGAAGAAAAATTGGAAGATGAATAAGTGATTACTAGTGGGCCGCTGATCCTCAGGAATTCTGCATGAGCACGTCCGGCGCAGTGGCGCACAACCCGGGAATTGCCGTGCCGGGAACTGCCGTGGTCGAGTGGCGGCCCTCGGTCAATCCATGGATGGTCGCCATCTCCGTGATGCTGGCTACCTTCATGGTGGTGCTCGATTCGTCCATCGCCAACGTTGCCCTGCCGCACATCGCCGGAAGCCTCTCCGCGTCTACCGACGAATCCACCTGGGTGCTCACCAGCTATCTGGTCTCGAGCGCCATCATGCTGCCGGCCAGCGGTTGGATCGCGCGCCGCATCGGGCGCAAGCGGCTGCTCATCCTTTCCATCCTCATTTTCACCGGCGCGTCCATGCTCTGCGGCATGGCGGTCGACATGCCCATGCTGATCCTGGCCCGCGTGTTGCAGGGCGCTGGCGGTGGCGGCATGCAGCCGCTGGCGCAGTCCATACTGCTGGAGAGTTTTCCGCCTGAGCAGCACGGCAAGGCCATGGCTGCTTACGGCGTGGGCATCGTGGTTGCGCCCGTCATCGGCCCCACGCTGGGCGGCTGGATCACCGACAGCTACACCTGGCGCTGGATCTTCTATATCAACCTGCCTGTAGGTCTGCTGGCCTGGTTCATGACCACCCTGTACATTGAAGACCCGCCGTATCTGCGCCAGGCGACGCGCGTGGCTATCGACTACCTGGGCTTCGGGCTCATGGCCATCTGGCTTGGCTCCATGCAACTCATCCTCGACAAAGGCCAGGAAGCGGATTGGTTCGGGGCCACATGGATTCGCTGGGTGACGGCGCTTTCCGCGCTGAGCTTCTTCGGCTTCGTCTATTGCGAACTCACGAATAAAGAACCCATCGTGCAATTGCGTGTGCTGCTCAATCGCAACTTCAGCGTGGGCACCGTTGTCACCGCACTCTACGGCTTCGTTCTTTATGGGGTCACTGCTTTTATGCCGCTATTTCTGCAGACGCTATTGGCGTACACGGCATTCGACAGCGGCCTGGCCGTGAGCCCGCGCGGCCTGGGCTCGCTCATTTCCATGTTGGTGGTGGGTACGCTGGTGAACCGGGTCGACGGACGCTTGCTGCTCGCCATTGGCCTCGCCATCTTCGGTTTCTCAACGTTGCAGTTAAGCCACATGAATCTGGGCATTTCCATGTGGTCCGTTGCCGTGCCCAACTTCATCAATGGGTTTGCCGGTGGCTTTGTTTTCGTGCCGCTCACCACCATGGCCATGGGCCTGTTGCGCAAGGAGGAGATGGGCAACGCGGCCGGTGTCTACAACCTGATGCGTAACATCGGCGGTAGCGTAGGCATCGCGGTGCTCACCGCCAACCTTTCGCGCCGCGCGCAAATTCACCAGACTTATCTCGGCGCCAACCTCACGCCCACCAATCCCAACGTCATGGTGGCCGCGCAGGGCCTGGCCGGCCGCATCACGACTGTTGGTGGGAGTGACCCCGTAACTGCCGCGCACAAAGCCCTGGCCGCGCTGTACATGAACCTGCAGCAGCAGGCCGCCATGCTCACATATGCCGACAACTTTCGCATCCTCGCGTTTCTGTCGCTGGTCTGCATTCCCCTGGTTTTGTTGCTGGTGCCGGCGAAGCGCGCGGGCGCGAAACACGTTGAGATCAGCGAATAATACGGAGCTGCACCGGTTTACCCTTCAGCGCGAACCAGCAGGCACGTGATGTTGTCGTGACCGCCGGCCTTGTTGGCCGCTTCGGTCAGCCGGTTGCACAACTCTTCCAGCGCCCTATCCAGCTTCAGCATCGACTCCAGAAGATCATCCGACAGCTCGCGGGTCAGTCCATCGGAGCAGAGCAGCAGGAGATCGCCCGGCTCGATATCGAGCGGAAACACATCCGGCGTAACCGTTGGCTGCGTCCCCAGCGCCCGCGTAATCACGTTGCGCAGCGGCGAGCGCAGCGCCTCGGCCTGATTCATGCGGCCGGAGCGTACCTGCTCTTCCACCAGCGAATGGTCCACGGTGATCTGTTCCAGTTGGCCGGCGCGCAGCCGATAGCCGCGGCTGTCGCCCACGTTCAGCATCCAGGCCCGATCTCCATCCGCCACCAGCGCCACCAGCGTAGTTCCCATCCCGCTCAGGTGCGTGTTGCGCTGCGCCTGCAGGAAGATCGCTTCATTGGCGGCGGCGATGGCCTGTTCCGCCGTTTCCGGCAGAGCTGCATCGGCGACGCGGCCCTGCAACAGCCCCATCATTTCGTCCACCGCCAGCGCGCTTGCCACTTCGCCCGCCGCGGCCCCGCCCATGCCGTCGCACACCAGGTAGACTCCGTGTTCAACGGAGAATCCAAAGGCGTCCTCGTTCGATGAGCGCTTGCGGCCACGGTCGCTGATCGCCGCAGCCGAATAATGAATGACAGCCGAGCCCAAGCAGTTCTCCCGTTTGTCAGTTTACACAGGCCGGCGTCTATGGCCGCCGCGGAAATCTGGACTGGGTCGTCGACGACATGATTTCGTTCGTTGAGTTTGTGTGTTCCGCGGTCTCAAAATCGAGACCGGGGCACCGATCTGTACAAAACCAAATGGTCGGAGACCCAGGTCCCCGACCCCATGAATTCGTACTTTTGGCTTCCGCGGTTTCCCACCCTTTCGCCAGAGAAAAGGCGAAAGGGTGGGGCACGGAATTGTTACAAAATTAAGCGGTCAAAGAACCTAGTGCGCGGCATTTGGTTCCGCTGCCTGCGCGGCAGGCGGCGCAGGCAGCTCAAAAACCTGAATGGCGCCGCCGTTGAGCACGGCCACGCGCCGGCCTGAAGGCGAAAGCGCCACGTTGCCGCCCGCGTCCAGAATCGGGCTCACCGGGCTCTCAAAAGCCAGCTTTCCGGTGGCAGAATCCAGAACCTGCAGCCATTGCCCTTTGATCTCATCGTCTCCCAGCGGCGCATAAGCCGTGATCGAGTGGGTTACGTACAGCGACTCGCGCGCAATGCGCTGGCCGCCCGCCGACTTGATCAGGATGGGCCAAACCTGGCGATCGGGCACCACATCGATCCACAGTTTTTCGCCGCGGGAGGTCATGGCCACCAGCGCATCGTCGCTCATGTCGGCGCAGGCTGTGATCAGCACCTCGTGGTCGGAGATAAACTGCGAATCCGGCATACACGTGGACTTCACTGTTCCCATTGGCTGGCTGCCGCCGGTGAAGAAGTTCATCTTCAGCATCCAGTCCTTGCCGTCGCCGCGCAGGTTCTCGAGGTAGCCCTGTTCGTTGATGGGCAAATGGCCCAGATCGTGCACCCGCGTCACCAGCTTCACCTGGCCGGAATCGCGCTGGAGAATGCGAAGCACAAGATCCGGCTCGTTGGCGCCTGACGTGTCGGCGGTGTCGACTCCTGTTGAGGCTGTTTCTGCGGTTGGCGCTTTTGCCCCGGCATTCGAGGGCTCGCGCGAGTTGGTTACGAGAAAATGTTGGCTGGGGTCGAGTTCCACGGAAAGCAGCGGTCCGGGAAACTCGAGGAACGGTGTGAGCTTGAGCGACATATCGCCTTCGACCAGGCTTTTACGGTCGCGGAGCAAGAAATGACCGTCGCCCAGCATCCACAGGTAGCGCGCGCGGTCGTGGACCAGCCAATTGGCCTCGGACTCCACGGTTCCGTTGGGCAGCGCCAGGACTACGGCCCGAATTTCGCGCTCGTCGGAATCGCCTTCTTCGGCCGGTTGTCGGTGCAACAAGGCCGGCACGCGAAAGGTGAAAAGCAGCCGGTCTTCTCCCATGAAGTCCAGCGAAGCCAGGCTGTTGCGCTCTCCCAGGTAAAGCGCGCCGGGCGCGGAAAAGCCCAGCCTGTCGATTGGAATCGTCGAGTCGGGCGAGATTGAAGGCCTGCTGGGAAAGTATGTGGAGAGCTGGCGCGGCTGAATATGCGACTCGACGTGGGGCTTGGGCGCGTCCAGTGGCCCGGTTTGCGCGGGTGCGGAACTCGCCAGGGTCACAATCGAGCCAACCGCCAGCCACAGCCCCGCGCGCAACCTTGGGCCCGGAGCTTTCCGCGCTGTCCCCATGATCTAAGTATTCTCGCCTATAGAAGCCAGTTTGGTCAGTGGCCGCAGTTACAGATGGCCACTTTTTTGGGGACAACGGGCGATTCGCATCGGGCGTACTCAAAGAAGCAGATCGAAGATTTCAAAGGCACGTTCCCACATTTCGGTGGCCGGATGCTTGATGGCCGGATCGATCACCTTGATGGTGCGCGCGAGTGCCAGGCTCAATCCGCCCGCGATGACCGGCAGCCGGGATTCCGTCTCTTCGCTATAGGGCAGATCGTATTGCGGCTCCCGAACCTCCTGACCCAAAATGCGCTCTAGCCCGATATCCAGATCCAGCTTTTCGAAGGCGCGCATGCTCTCTTCGAGTCCCTTGGTAAGAGGAAGATCCCGCAGTTCCACGGCCATCCTTTCATTGCGCGTTGCTGTCTGCTGCGCCATCAGCATCAAGTCCGCTATCTTGCGGTCAATAAAAGTGTGGTAGCGCTTAATGTCTTCTTTTTCGACCTCGAGTTCGGCGGCAGCCCGGAAAAAATGCTCGATTTCCTGGGTGCCCTGGACGCGCTTGTACGGCTTGATGTTCTGGACCGACTGCAGCGGTCCCAGGTTTTGGGTTGCCATGCTGTCCTCCTGATGAACCCGGATAAACACGAGCGGAGAACGGCCCAGTGGAAACTCGCAGGCGGGAGCGCATTCCACCGGGGTGCATGCTTCGATGCTCCTCCGATGGCGTTTGGATTTATCTCTGCGCAACGACGCGATCAGCGGCTGTTGTGCGACAGTAAAGCTGTTGTGCGACAGTAAAGATGGATGCCAGAAAACCATACGAGCAGAAACGACTTTCGCGATGACAGCGGAAGATCCCGTTCCACGCGCCGCGTAAACCTGCTCGGTTACGGCGCCTGCGCCCTGGCTGGAACCCTTTGGGGCTCCGGCTTTTACTGGGGCCGTCTCGCCCTCGACGAGATGAGCGTGGAGCACATGGTGCTCTATCGCTTCCTGTTTGCTTCGCTGGGAATGGCGCCGGTCGCGCTGCTCAATCGCCCCCATCTGAACCGGCGTGAATGGCGCCTGCTGTTGATTGCCGCTACCTTTGGCATTCCCATCCAATTCCTGCTCCAGTTTCACGGGCTTGCCATGACCACCGTCAGCCACGCCGCGCTGATGGTGGGCGCCATGCCGGTGCTGCTGGCCGCGGCCGCAGCCATGTTCGCGGGCGAGCGCCTCGACGTGGCCGGATGGCTTGCTCTCTGCGCCTCCACTGTGGGCGTGGCCATGGTTGTACTGGGCGGCAGCCACGCCACCGCCGGCAATGAAACTCCCACGCTGCGCGGCGATCTGCTCGTTATCTTTTCGCTCATCACCTCGCTGGCCTGGGTTCTGCTCAGCAAGAAGCTGCTGGAAACCCACAGCGCGCCCGTGGTCAGCGCCTACACCATCCTTTCCGGCACGTTGATGCTGCTGGCCATCGATTTTGCTCCGGCGCTGCTCACGCCCTTCACCCACCGGCCAATCTCTCTGCCGCCCATCGCCCACGTCAGCATGCGCGCGTGGATCGCGCTGGCCATCAGCGGCTTGCTGTGCACGGCCACCACCACTTTTCTGTGGAACTGGGGCATTCACCACGTCCCGGCCTCGCGCGCCGGCGTCTTCCTCAACATCGAGCCGGCCCTTGGGTCGATTCTGGGAGTGGAACTGCTTGGCGAGCGTCTGGGCCCCTACGCGTGGCTGGGCGGCGCGCTCATCATCGCTGCAGCCGTGGTGCTCACGTCGCGGGGCAACGAGCCTGAGGCCGAGGTCATCCTAGAATAATGACGGCTTCTTTTCGGTAGCCGCCTCCAATCCCGAAACGGAACCCCAGAACCGAATCCCACGACGCTTCCGCAACCAAGCGATCAGTCTGCCGAGCCGCAGTGTGTCGTGCTGGAAAAGCGCCGGAGGTCGCAGTACCATCGAATCCATGCCTGCTGTTCCCACCGCCTCGAAGCTGGAGCGCGGTCCAGCCCAGGGTTCCGCGCACCCGCGGAGCAGGCGCCGCGACCTGGTTGAGATTGCCATTGCCTATGCGCTCATCCTTACCGTGCTCTGGACGCCGCGGCCGTGGCAGCAGAGGTTGTGGCTGGTTGCGGTCGTGGTCATCGCCATTATCATCGGTGCATCGTTTGAAGGCCGCCGCGCCATGGGACTGCGGGCCGCCAACTTCTTCCGTTCGCTGTGGGTGGTGGGCGCGGCGCTCGTGGTTTCCGGCATTGCTGTAGCCATCTCCTTCCGCCTGCACACGCTCCACGGTCCATCCGGCCCCTTGCTGTTGATTGAAGGCTTCTGGGTCTATGCCGTCTGGTCGGGCGTGCAGCAATTCCTGCTGCAGTGCTTCTTCCTGTCGCGCCTGCTTCGCTTGTTGCCCGGCCCCCGCCAGGCGGCCTTCGCGGCTGCCGGCCTGTTCGCGGTCGCCCATCTGCCCAACCCAGTGCTGGCGGTACTCACCATCGTGTGGGGCACGGTGGCTTGCCTGGTCTTTCTCCGCTATCGCAATCTCTATCCTCTGGCCATTGCCCATGCCGTCCTTGGCATCACCATTGCGGTCGCGGTTCCGGGGCATGTGGACCATAACATGCGCGTTGGACTCGGTTACCTGAAGTACCACCGCGGCCAGCGTCACTGGCCTTCGGGAAGCCACTTCACCGCGGCTGTAGTGGGGTCGGCGGGCAAGAGCAGCTGACAGCCAGATCCTTGTCAACCCCTGCCTATCGCTATGTGTCTCATTCCAAGACAATTAAATCCGAATGTTTCGTGCCTGTTATATCCATCCCAACGGCTACTCTTGAACAAGTCGCAGAAAATAGCGTTCGCGGGCGCGCAATGGGGAGTCTCGGATGGAATTTCATCGCAAGATGCGCCCGTTATCAGTCTCGCTCGGGGCCAGGATCGAAGATATCATCCATCCTTTCATGCACTTGCGGAATATATGTCGCTAACTATCCTGATTTCAGTCACTTGAAAAAAGCGAAAAATTAAGATGTATTATTTTCATACAGTTGCGTTCCCCCCGGGGGGAGGGGTGCCGCAGGTGGCGTTGAGCGGCGAGCCAACGAACTCTCCCCGGGGCTATTCT
>CAWEXZ010000008.1:0-181399 GCA_963813215.1 uncultured Acidobacteriaceae bacterium | reverse complement strand
GAAGCTGACGTTCTACCACTGAACTACTCCCGCTTCTTATCTTTCAAGGCGCAAACCCTCTGTGAAGCAGCATCGCACACACGGCGGCAGATGGCAATTGTCCCTTCGTCGGTGGTTAAGGGAAGGGCGCCGCATGGCTTCCACTGCTTCAATTCTCTCGCAGCCATGCCGCGGGTCCGGTTCCCCGCTGTTCACCAGAGCCGGCTGTTTGCCCGGTTCATCTGATCCAGTTTGAATACCAGTTGTTGCACGCTAATTTCTTTATCGCGGGCTATGTTGTAGAAGGGGCATCCGTACACGTGCGTGAATCGCCCCCGGTTCTCGACCTTCCGGTAGGTGCCGATCTTCAGCGTTACATCCATCTTGCCCAGTTCGGCTAAATCCAGATTCGCATCCACCACGCTTCCCGGTTTCAGCGTCTCGGATGTAACCGTCATGGATGAAAGGCCCACGCCGCCCACCGAAATGTCTTTCAGGTCCAAGACCGCCGGTTTGCCGTCCGGCATCTTCACCGTGGCTGTGCACGACTGGTTGATGATCGCCCGGAAGTGCTCGCGGCGCTGCAAATACTCCAGGTTTGCAGGCATCGGCGAGCGTAACGCTGTATTTCCTTCAAAGGTTGTCATAGACGCAGATGTCACCGAGAAGCGCACCGAAATGCCGCGTAGCGTCGAGTAGAAGTAGATCTTGGGGCTGGAAATTACCGCAGCTACTTCGTCCTCTCGGCCTGCCTCGTAGACGAAGTGTCGAGTCTTGCCGTCAGCCTCGAGGATCATCGAGCTCATCTTTTTACCGCCGCTCAGGCCGACGGTGACGAAGGTCTGCGCGGTCTGCATATCTTTGATGATGCGCTCGATTTCGCTCGAAGAGGTGAGGATACAAGGATCTTCTTGCTCTTTAGTCGGGCTAGCTGGTCCCATATGCCATTCCTGAATGAGAGGTCTCGGCAGCCGCGGTCCGTCGCGAACAAGTGACAGCTACACGCAGCGCCCGAATTTCTATCGGCAGAATCCTCGCCGGAATAAAGTCCGGGGAGGATTCTCATCGATTTGCTTGGATAGGGGCGTGAGCGTGCCCCAGGAGACGTCCTCAGAGATAGAGACCGCCGGGTGCGTTCTCTTTAGCCCTCACGGACCCGCATTTTGAGGGCGAATGGCGTCGGGGATGTCGACGCATTTCCCCGGCCACCTGCAGATGCAGGATAGTCGCGCTTATTCGCCATCGCGTTGCGCCCGCGCTTCCTTCACCATGTTGAGAAATCTGCGCGCAAGTTCGTGGATCCGATAATCCTGCCGATGGGTGAGGGCATCCTTGGGCAACAACTCTGCTCCCACGCCGATTGCGCTCGCTCCAGCAAGGATGTAGTCGAAGGCCGTGATCTGATTTACGCCGCCAGTGACAATTATCGGAATTTGAGGCAAAGGCACTTTGAGCGCGCGTATATAACCGGGTCCACCCTCCGCAGCAGCCGGGAAGATCTTCACAAAGTCCGCGCCCCCCTTCCATGCGGCGATGATTTCGGTCGGAGTAAGTGCTCCGGGAAACACCGCAACATCGGCTTTTCTGGCATAGGCTACTACCTCGGGAATGAACCCGGGGCTGGTGATAAAGCTTGCCCCGGCATCGATTGAGCGCCGGGCCGACTCCTCATTCAGCACGGTTCCAGCGCCCACGACCAGGTCGGGGTAGCGCTTGGCCAGATCTTCAATCACCGCTGGTGCCTCCGGCAAGGTCAGGGGGATTTCAATTACGGGTATTCCTCCGGTGTAGGCGGCTTCAGCCGCGAATCGCGCGTGCTCGGGCACTTTTACACGCGCACAAGGAATAACGCCAATCTCCTCAATACGTTTTCCTACCTCTTTGCGCTTCATCTGTCTCCCATCTGAGGCCTCATGTTAAAAGCACTAGGATCGCTGTTTGGAATCGCGAAATAAGGACTCTGGCATTATGCACCCGCCGAACCGGAAGCTGCGTTCCTCAATTGCCTCCGGTGCGGGTGGTTGGAGCCACGCATCCATTCCTTACTCTTTCGCCCCCTTACTCTTTCGCCCATTCCGATTCCGGTGCGGGCAGCACGTCATGTTCTCCGGCAATCCACACATAAAGAGTGGGAAGAAGGAAGATGCTCATCACCAGGGCGGCCATCAATCCGCCGACAATGACGATGGCGAAGGGCCGTTGCGAGTCGGAGCCGATGGCGTGCGACAGCGCCGCAGGAATTAACCCCAGCGTTGCCACCGACATGGTGATGATGATGGGGCGCAAGCGCAGGATCGCGCCCTCTATAGCGGCGTTCTTCACCGTGTATCCACTGGCCCGCAGCTGATTGATGTACTCCAGCATGATGACACCCGTCTGCACCGAGACGCCGAACAGCGCGAGCATTCCGATGGCCGCCGAAACGCTGAAGTTGGTATGTGTGAAATAAAGCGCCAGCAGTCCGCCCAGCGGCGCCAGCACCACGTTGACCATGATGAGGGACGCCCATTTGAAGGAACGAAACATCATATAGAGAATCATGAAGATAAGCAGGACGGTCACCGGCGTAACGATGGCGAGCCGCGCATCGGCCCGCTGCTTACTCTTGTACTCTCCGGCCCACTCGGTGTGATAACCCGTGGGGAGTTGCACCTGATCGTGGACTCTCTTGATGGCTTCTTCGACGGTCGATCCAAGATCGCGGCCGCGCACGCTATATTTGACGGCGATATAGCGTGATTCCCCTTCGCGATAGATCTCCTCGGCGCCATCGTCCGTGTTGGCCTGGGTAAGTTGCGCCAGGGACACGCGCTCACCCGAGGGGGCAAGCAAGCGAATGTTATTGATGGCTTCACGGGTATCACGATATTTGTCCTGGTAACGCAGCACAACATCGTATTGCGCTTCGCCCTGCAGAAACTCGGTGACGGCGCTTCCGCCCACAGCCGTTTGAATCGCATTCTGCACATCGGCTACATTGATGCCCCAGCGTGCGCAGGCTGCGCGATCGACAACGTAAGTGAGGTTGGGTTGTCCGATGATGCGGAACAGGCCCAGATCGGCAACGCCGGGAACCTTGCTCATTACGCTGACAACTTCATTGCCTTTTGCTTCCAGCGTGCGCAGGTCGTCGCCGTAGATTTTGACTGAAAGCTCACCCTTGACGCCGGACACCGCCTCTTCCATGTTGTCTTCGATGGGCTGAGAAAATCCCCAAATCACGCCGGGAGTCTTCTCCAACTCCTTGTCCATGGCGGCGATCAGCGCCTCCTTGTTCTGATGAAAGACCGGGCGCCACTGCTCTTTCGGCTTCAGATCGAGGAAGTACTCGGTGTTGAAGAAGCCGGTCCAGTCGGTTCCATCGTCGGGACGGCCGATCTGATCCACGACCTTGGTTACTTCGGGAAAGGAGGCCAGGGTCAGCCGCGCATGCTGGGCGATGCGACGGCTCTCGTCGGGCCCGGTGGAAGGAGCCAATGTGCCGCGCGCCCAGATTGCGCCTTCATCGAGGTGGGGCAGGAACTCCGACCCCACGACTCCGCTCAGGGCCAGAAAGAGGATGAGCCCGAAGGCCGCGGCGCCAACGCCTATGGTGATCCAGCGATGGTCGATGGCCTTACTCAGTGCGCTGCGATAGCGCGCCGTGAGCCAGGTCATGAATGGATTCTTCCACTCCTTGCAGCCGTTCTTGAAGAACATACTTGCCAGAACCGGAGCAAGAACGATGGAGAACAACAATGCCCCGGCTAATGCGAAACACACCGTCCACGCCATGGGCCGGAATAAGCGGCCCTCCACCGCCTGCAGAGTATAGATGGGCATATATGCCGTGATGATGATGGTGATGGCAAAGAACACCGGACGTTGTACTTCATGCGCCGCGTCCCGGATCTTTTCGAATGTTGTGCGTGACCCATTGGGGTTTCCGAGATGGCGGATGATGTTTTCCACCATCACCACCGCGCCATCGACCACCATGCCAAAGTCCAGCGCGCCGAGCGATAGCAGATTCGCCGGAATGTGACTCAGGTTAAGGCAAGTGGCGGCGAATAGCAGCGAGAAAGGAATGGTGCAGGCCACAATAAACGCGCCGCGCACATTGCCCAAAAAGACGAAGAGGATGATCACCACCAAGATGATCCCCTCGGTCAAGTTATGCAGCACCGTATGGGTGGTGAAGTGCACCAGGTCCGAGCGATCGAGGAAGGGCACAATTTTGACGCCCTTGGGCAAGATCTCGTCGTTGAGCTGCTTGGTTTTGGCTTCGATGCCCTTCAAGGCCGGATCGGCATCATCGCCCTTTTGCAGTAGCACCTGGCCTTCAACCACATCCGGCTCGTCGATGATCTTCCCTGTCTTGTCGTCACGCCATGCTTTGCTGATCTGGCCCAGGCGAATCTTCGATCCCTCTTCCACGTCGGCAATATCCTTGATGCGAATGGAGGTGCCATTCACGGAAGTGACGACGGTGTTCTCAATGTCCTGAACCGAGCGGAACAGTCCCTGAGCTTGAATATTGATCTGCTGCGGGCCGGCCTGGATGAAGCTGCCGCCGGCGTTGGTGTTGTTGAGCGCTAACTGCTGCTCAACCTGGGTAATGTTCAAGCCGTAACTGATCAGCTTGTCGGGATCGAGACGCACCTGGTATTCCTTGGTGAGTCCGCCGAACGTAGCCACGTCGACGACGTGAGGCACGCTCTTGTACTGCTTGCCCAACGTCCAGTCGGCGATGGACTTGAGCTCCATCACGTCGTATTCAGGATTCTTGCTTTCCAGTGTGTACCAGTAGATCTGCCCTGCTGGACTCCAGTCGGTCTGCAACTGCGGCACCAGGTTGTCGGGCAGCGAAACCATGCTCAGCCGTTCCAGCACCCGCTCGCGGTTCCAGTTGTCGTCCGACGAGTCGTCAAAGGTCATCATGACGCTTGAGATTCCGGCCAGCGTAAAGGACCGCAGGTTCTCCATGTGCGGAATGCCGGCCATCTGGATCTCGGTGGGAACCGTGACCTGCTTCTCAATGTCTTCCGCGGAGTGACCAGGCCACTGCGTGATCACGTTCACGTAGTTGTTGGCGACGTCAGGATAAGCGTCAATGGGGAGATTGTGGAAGGAGACAACGCCCCAGAGCAGAAGAAAAATGCCGACACCAAGAACCAGCATCCGGTTCTTGAGGGAAAAATCAACCAGAAATTTGATCATTGTGCCTCCAGCGTCGCTTCCAGCTGAAGTACGTTGGAGACCACCTGCTGCCCGCTTTGAATGCCGGCCAGAATCACCTGATTGTCACCCACCATCTGCCCGGCCTTCACTTCAACCCTGCGGAATTTGTTATCGCCTGCCGGCACAAAGACCCAATCGCGATCGTGCAGATGCAGAATTGAGGGCGCAGGAACCTGGGCGTAGTGTTCCGACTGCCGGCTTTCGAGAGTCGCAGTGACAAACATGCCGATCTTGAGCATTCCCGGGTTCGCCACTTCGATGCGCACTTTGGCGGTGCGGATCTGCGGATCGAGCACGGGACCGATGTCAGAGACGCGACCGATAAGCGGCCGGTCCGGATAGGCAGCGAGGTTGATCCTGGCTTCCTGTCCCAGGGCCAGCTTGGGGATGTCGTTTTCGTAGACATCGCAGATGACCCAGACGCTGGAGAGATCGGCCACGGTGAACGCCGTCGCCGATCCGGCAAAGTCGACGCCGGCCGCGGCTGCCTGCGTCACATTCTGCTGAATGATCACGCCCGAGATCGGCGAATACACCGGCACAATCGGCGAGGGATGATTCTTGTCGACGCCGAGTGTTTCCAGCGTCTCCTCGGCAGCTTTCAGATCGGCCTGCGAGTCCCGTTCTGCGTCTTCCGCCTGTTCCAGCATGGTCTGCGAGATGGCGCCGTGGTCGTACAGTTCCTGGGAGCGCAAATATTCCTTGTTATTCATGCGCTCGTCGTTGACAGCCTTGAGATAGGTATCGAAGGCCGCAGTGCTGTCGGGGCTCTGAATCTTCAGCAGCAATTGGCCCTTTTTCACGTTATCGTCGAGGCGAGCCTTGATATCGACTACACGGCCGCTGGCCAGCGAGATGACCGGAATTTCGCGGGCGATATCCGGATTCACGGTGCCGGTAACATTCAGCGTGGCGCGCGCGTCAAAGGGCTGGGCTGCGACCAACGGAAATTGGTTGGGCTTATCGACGGAGACCGAGGCCATATCGCCGGTCGTCACCACCGGCAGCATGGGAGTTGTAACATCGCCCGAATCCTGCTTCTTACACGAGGTTATGCCGCATACGGCCGTCAGCAAAAAGCCCAGGGACAATAACGTAGACGTTCTCGAAGTCACAAGCCGCATCATGGAATCACCTCACGTCCTACAGATAGATTGAGTTGACCGGCTGCCGTCAGATAGGAGCCGAGTAACTGAGCGTATGCGAGTCGCACCTGGCGGTAATCGCTCTGCGCATTCAGAAAGTCCATCAGCGATGCGCCGCCGTGCTCATAAGCGAAGGTCACCGTATCCCGCACTCGCGTGGCCTCATCGTTGTACTTCTCTTTGTATGGCTTGAGCAGAGCAACATTGCTACGCACCAGCTCATAAGCAGTGTCCACGTCGCTGAATACCTGCGCGCGTGTGGCTTCGCTGGCTTCCTGGCTGCGATCGATATCGATCAGCGTGCGCTTCTTCTCGCCCTGGTTGCGGTCAAAGATACGCAGCGGAATGTTGACGCTGACGCCCAGCGTCTGGGTGCCATTCGGATTATTGGTCGAGGCATTGTGGGTATACCAGGCGGAGTAGGTGGGATCGGTGGAACCGTTGGATACAGCCAGCTTGTGATTGGTCTGGGATTGCTGAAGTGTCTGCAGCGCTGCCTGCAAGTCGGGCCGGGCCGCCAGGGCCGCATCGCGATATGTCTCCAGGGGCTCGAGCGTATCGCTGAAGTCGAACGGCCCGGTCACATCGAACTGATCCACCGGGGTGCGGTCGTCGAGCAATTGCAGAAGCTGAATCTTGGCCGTGCGCAAGTTGACGATCGCGCTTTCGATCTCCGATTCGTACTGCACGCGCTGCAGCTCGATGCGGTCGAAATCAATTTGCGCAAGATCGCCGGACTTGAGCCGCGCGCGGCTCAAGTCGATTATTTGGTCGTAATAGGCTAGATCCGACTTAGCTAAGTCCAGTATGTACTTGGCCTGCAACGTGGCTACGAAGGCCGTGCGCAGGGTAAATACCATGTTGCGGTCCAGGTCCTCGTGCTCGGATTCCGTAATGCGGGTCCCTTCCTGGGCGCTCTGGAGGCGCAATTCGCGCTTGTGATCGCGCTCATGCAGGTAACTGAACTGAGGTTGCTCATACGTGCCCCGGAACGGCGTCCAAACCCCATCGTGGGGCGCGATCTGGGTGCCGTCTGCCAACATTGTGAACTGTGGATTGGGGCGGAGATAAGCCGTGATTTCCTCCGCCTTCATCTCATCCACGTTGAGAGCGTCGGCTTTCATCAGCGGGCTGTTGGTTTCAAACTTTGTCTTCACCTGGTCCCAGGTGAGGGCCTGTTGCGCAACCAGGGGCAGGCCGCATGTCACCAAGCAGGCTGAAAGAACAGCACTGCGGCCTTCCTTGCGCAAGAACTTAGAAATACGCATTCGAGATCTCCCAGTCCCACCTGTACGGGGTTGGATCGAGGCTTCAATTGAAAAACGGTACTGAGCGGGGGAAAAGCAACTTGAGGTTAAAGCGCGGAGAGGGTCCGCATTTCCTATCCTTCGGTTATCCTGCCCTATCGAATGGCCATTGCGAGGCTATCTTTTGGTCAATGCGCTTCCGTCATTACGAACCTTATATAGATCCTTCATTTTCTCCATATGCGCGGTGCAACTACAATCGATAATGGAAATGTTTTCGTTCGCGTCCCTTCGCGAATCGTCACAGTCGACCATGTACGCAGTGATATTTCAGGGAAGTAAGCGCGCGGTTTTAATGAGGGTGGGCGTCCTCATCGCCGTCATTGCGTTCGTGGATTGGCGGGTGATTGCGCAGGTTCCCGTTGGGTTTCTCTACCTCGTCCCCATGGTCATGCTGGGCAGCGTGGTGGGACGTGTGCCAATCGCCGCGGCGGCGGTGCTCTGCACCCTGCTAGCGGAACGGTTCGGCGATCTTCCCTGGGATTGGCGTACGGGAACCTCGAGAGATCTGCTTTATTTTGCCGCCTTCGCTGGAGCCGGCCTGTTTGTCCGCGAGGTGAATGAGAGCCGGCGGATTGCGGCCGAGAATCTTCATGCCATTGAACGGGAGCGGGATGCGCGCCGCGAAGCTGAAGAGCAAATGAGGATACTGATCGATAGCAGCCCTGTAGCAATCGTTACAGCAGACGCCGATGGACGGGTGCTGATGGGGAATGACGCTGCGCACCGCATGCTGGGCGTGCCGCAGGGCGAATTACCGGGAAGAAGTATTCATCGCTACCTGCCTGCATTAACCAATATCACGTTACACGATGCCTCTCTGCAGTTGCTGCGCGCGGTCATGCAGGCTCGCGGTCAACGTGAGGATGGAGAAGTGTTTCTGGCTGATATCTGTTTCTCCACATATCACACCAATGCCGGAATCCGCCTGGCTGCGATGGTGCTGGATACGTCGGAAGATCTCCGCGCCCATGAAGTATCAGGTCTGCATCAGCTTCTTGAAGGCTCGCGCATCGCGGTCGGGGCTCTTTCTCACGAAATTCGCAATGTCTGCGGAGCCATTGCCGCAGTGCACCAGAATCTCAAGCGCACCCCGCTTTTGGGAGAAAACAAGGATTTCGAAGCTCTGGGAAATCTGATCGCTGCGCTCGAGCGAATTGCCAGCGTCAACCTTCGGCAATCGGCCAGTCAGGCGGCCGAAGTCGATCTTGCAGTGCTTCTCGACGAGCTGAAGATCGTGATTGCGCCTTCACTCAGCGAAGAGGAGATCGAGGCGCGATGGTCGATTGAGCCCGGCCTGCCGCTGGTATGGGCCGATCGCCCCAGCCTCATGCAGGTGTTTCTCAATCTGGTCGCGAACAGCAGCAGGGCGCTCTCCAAAAGGAGCCATCGCGTCCTGTCCATCTCCGCCCGATGCGAAGGGAATCAGGTCAATGTCGAGGTCTCGGACAACGGCGGCGGAGTCAGCCAGCCGGAGCTTCTCTTTCGCCCGTTTCAGGCGGGGGCGGAAGCAACCGGCCTTGGTCTCTATATGTCGCGCGCCTTCATGCGCTCTTTCAGCGGTGAACTGCGCTACGTTCCATTGGTCGGCGGCGCCTGCTTTGTGGTGGAATTGACGCAGGCCAGTGCAGTAGGCCAGGAATTGCAATGCATAAAATCCGCATCCTGATGGTGGACGATCACAGTCTGTTTCGAGAGAGCCTGAGCAGGCTCCTGCAGACTGAAGAGGATTTTCACGTGGTGGGTGAGTGTGCCACTGCCAGCGAGGCCATTGGCGCATTTTCCCGGACGCCCTCCGATGTCGTTCTGCTCGATTACGATCTTGGCCAGGAGTCCGGAGCCCGCTTGCTTGCCGAACTCCCTAAATACCAGAGAGATGCGAAGGTCCTGGTGGTGACGGGGGGCATTTCGGATGCGGCGGCCCTCCTCATCATGGAAGCGGGAGCGTCAGGGATTTTTCTCAAACACAACAGTCTCGACCAGTTGCTGACTGCGATTCATCATGTTGCGAAAGGGGAGATGTGGGTGGACGCAGGCACCGTCCGCGCGCTGGTCACGAGCAAAAACACCTTTGTTGAGAATGTTGAGGGCACACGGCCGCTCACCGCGCGGCAAAGCGAAGTGATGAGCGGCATTCTTGACGGGCTTACCAATAAAGAGATTGCTTCGAAAATGAGCGGTTCGGAGAGTTCCGTCAAGGCCGTGATCCAGGAACTCTTTCAAAAGGCCGGAGTCAGAACACGGAGCCAACTGGTCAGGATCGCCATTGAGAAGCACTCCTCTGACTGGCTGAAGGCCCAGACCTGAGGCGGAGCGGGCGAACCCGCGTGAGCCTGAATCACGGCCCGGCGAGTCTAGGCGACCGGACCCCCAGTTCAATAATATGGGTCTGGCGGTCTTAGCTGATGAGATGAACTGCGGGGTGACGCGTGGTTACCGAGCGGAGAATCCGAAAATGAGACGGCAAAACGCCTGGGGGCGCGGGTTCGTTGGGGCCGGGACGGTGCCGGAGATAACCCCGTCCTGTTACACTTTGACCTTAGGTTAGGCATTCTGCTGGCTCACCACAAGTGTCCGGAGCCGGGTACGTCCAGAGGTCCAATCCTGGTTCTGATTCGACCGGGACGAGCCGAGGATGGAAGCTGGCGAGCTAGCGAAATACAGTCATTCTGACGGACCGGAAAGTACCGTTCCGCGGTGCGATCGAGCGGGGCGGGGAGGATTCATGCGGCGGTTTTTGACGCTTGTTTGTTTGTTGGGCCTGGCCATTCCAGCCGGGGTATCGATCTCGGGATGCTACCGCAATCCTGCCGGCAAGTATTGTCCGGAGACCTCGGGATACGGCCTGTTGCAGACCGCGGTGGCGAATATCACGCTGCAGCCGCAGATTGCCGGTATCTCGCTGGCGTACGGGCAGACCACGCAGGCGCAAACGCCCTCGGCGAGCACTTGCGTGGGCACGGCGGTCTCCGTCAGCAGCAAGAGCTACACCTACGGCACCACCAATAACCAATTGGTGGATATATCGCCGACCGGCTCCATCTGCGCCGGTACCTGGAACCGCAACACCGGCGGCGGCATTGCCGATTACACGTATTGCAACCCGCCGAGTCCTTTGCCCACTACTGGCGGCCTGCCTTACGCAGTGGCATACATTACGGCTACGGCCGATTCGGTGACTTCGAATCCGGTGGCGGTTTATGTGCATCCACAGGTGACGTCGGTGTCGCTGGTTGTGCCCCCTCCGCCCACGTCATCGACATCATCGTTCTCGTGCTATTCGCAGAACACCGTGGCGCAGCTTGACGCGCAGGCCTGTTATTCGGTCAACGGAACGCAATATGAGTTATGTGCGCCCGCTTCTGTGACCTCCAGCAACTATAGCTGCCCGGTGCTCACGCCGGGCACGAAGATTCCCACCTGCGAGTCGTCGATCGGGACCTTGAGCTTCAGCGTGGGAACGTCATCGGTGGCGTCGCTGAATGCGACCACCAATCAGATCACCGCGGAGCAGCCGGGCACCACGGCAATCACGGCATCGATCGCGGGCTCCGGGTCCTCGGCTGGGTATTTCTCCACCTGCCCGCCGGCTTCAATCAGCGTGGCGCTCGCCAACGGGGCCACCTCGGGGACAGTGACACAGGGCGTTCCGCAGAACCTGACTACGACCGTTCTGGACACCAACGGTAACGTCATTACCGGTCTCGCGCTCAGCTACCAGTCCACGAACCCGATTGACACCACGGTCAGCAGTGGGGGCGCCATCACCACCAGCTTCCCAGGCGTGGCATCTGTGAACGCAATCTGCCAGCCGGGAGTCTGCAATCCCGCGCCCACCAATCTGACGGGCTACAACGGTACAGGAGTTTCCATTGCTTCGAATAACGTTGATTTGACCACGCCGGGCACCGCCAGCGACTATGCATGGTTCGGCGCGCCCGGGTCCTCGCAGTATGTCATTTCGGCGGAACTGAGCACCGGCACGGTCAGTTCGACAACCGGACTGCCCTACGTACCCAATTCGATGGTCATGGACCGGGGCGGGAACAGTCTCTATTTCGGTTCGACGCGCGAACTGATGGTGTACGCAACCAGTTCCAACGCAATTACGACGCAGGCCGCAGTCCCTGGCGTAGTACTGGCGGTGTCGCCCAATGATTCGCAGGTGTTGATTAACGACCAGGCGCGCCACGTGTTCTATATCTACAGCGCGTCGGGCGGTGCTACGGTCTCCTTCCCTGGCATGGCCAATGCCGCGCAGTGGACGCCGGATTCGCAGACGCTCTACATCACCGACAACGCGGAGCTGAACACGCCGGCAAGTTGCGGAACGGCGTTGATCACCGGGCACACAGACGCGCTGTACGTGTACAACGCCAATACTGGCTGGAGCACCTATGCGCTCCCGCCCAGCCCGCTGCCTCCGGCCACTATCCCTTCCTGTACGGCGCAGCCAAATACCGCAGCGGCAATGCCTGGACCGGCGCAAACGCCGGCCGTGCTGACCCCCAGCGTGGGCGCGTACCTGCGCGGCGATCCGACGGTGGCGCACACCTGGTGCCCAAGTGGTACGGTGGGCAACCAGGCCAGCATCCTTTACTACCCGCAGGGCGATAGCGAGGCTGTGCAGTCGGATGTTCTGGCGGCGACTCTCGAGGGTCACCACGTTCTAGGCGCTGAGTGGAATTCCGGCAATACAATCACGCTTTCCGATATTGCAATCACCATTCCCGGCACCACCACGCCGGCTGCGTGCCCGATCACAACCAACACTGCTACGACTCCGCCAGTGCAGACCATGTTGCCGCTTGCCATTGCCAGCACCGTGACGCAGCAGCCGGTCTCCGGCGTCAGCGCCACGGCCGTGAATCAGGTGCTGACCGGCTCGACGCCGGTGCCGGTCTCGGGCGGAACGGGAACCAGCCTGGCCTTCATCACCTATAGCGGAACCACCGCCGGCGCTTCGCTGCCCTATTACCTGCCGGCCACCACCGGTGCCGGAACGCTGGGTTATGTAACGTTGATGGGCAGCGCCAATATCACGGCTCCCATCGCCGGTGCCTTCAGTCCGGACAATACGCTGTTCTTTGTCTCGACCGCCGGCGACAACATGATTCACTACATCGCCATTCCGTCGTCGATCACATCATCGACGCCGCTCACCGACTCCAAACAGATCAGCCCCAACCTGCCTGCTTGCAGCCCGACCCTCGACCCGAACGACTGCACCTATACCGGCACAGCCGGGACGATTGTTCCGGCCACGGTGATTGAGGTGAAGCCGCGGCCGATCACGTAATCCACGGCTGATCGTGAAACCAACAATGCCGGCCACGTGCCGGCATTGTTGCGTTAGCAATGGACAGTGACTAGCTGAGAGTGAACAGTTAAAGGCCCCAACCTCGGCCCTCTATGGTCTCCCATCTTTTCGCCCACGGACCAAGACCTGTCTGCGCGGGCCCCGGTGAAGGCGAAGGGATGGGGCACGAGGGCTATTTTCGTCAGGCACACAAACTGCTGGCCACGACCCGTGAATCACCAACCACGAGCCTCACGATAGAATCGAAACATGATCAAGGGGATTTCATTCCTGCATCGGGCAGGGAGCCGCGAGGCATATGAACGGCTGAGTGGATTTCTTGCCGCGCTGGGATTTGCGCGGGGCGAGGGATGGCAGGACGAGTCCAGCCGGGCGGCTTCGTTTTCCGCGCCGCTGGGCAAGCTGGAAGTGATCGACGGCGCAATGCAGTACCCTTCCGATGTGTTTGTTGAAGTGGTTTCGCTGGACGCGGCGCACCAGGCGGCGGAGGAGTGGCTGCGCGCGCAAGGCGGCGAGGCAGCGCCGGCAGGGCTCTCAACCATCGCGGAGACGGACTGGAAATCGCGCATGTTTACGGTCGCGCCGGAGCCGGGGTGGAATTTTACTTTTTGGGCATGGACCGATCCGGCCAAGGGAAAGCCCCTCGCGGTCGAGGGCGATCTTTCGGCCGCTGGAATGAAGTTTGCGATCGTGGTCGCGCGCTGGAACGCAGTGATTACTGACCGGCTTCTGGAGGGCGGACTGGATGCATTGCTGCGCAGCGGAGCCAGGCGCGCGGAGATTGAAGTGGTCCGGGTTCCGGGTGCGTGGGAGATTCCGGCAGCGGCCCGCACGGTGGCCAACCAGGGCAAAGTAGACGCCATTGTGACCTTGGGGTGTCTGTTGCGCGGGGAGACAGCGCACTACGAGGCGATCTACAACGAGGTGGCACGCGGTATCGGGCAATCGCAGCAGGAGACAGGCATTCCCCACAGCTTTGGCGTGCTCACCTGCGAAACTCTGGAGCAGGCGCTGAACCGGGCCGGAATCAAGGCCGGGAACAAGGGATTCGAAGCGGCGTGTGCCGCCATCGAGATGGTGAGTCTGCGACGCAAGATTGAGCAAGGCGGTCGAGCGTGAGTGGCGGGCAGCACGGGGCAGGGCATTCGGCAGGACACGTGTCAGGCAGGCGCAAAGGCCGCGAGCTGGCCATGCAGATGCTATTCCAGGCCGACTTGGGCAAGCATACGCCGGACCAGGTGCGGGCCACGTTCTGGCAATCTGGCGACGCGGTGGATGATGCGGTGCGGGGGTTTGCCGAGGATCTGTTTCGCATCGCGGAAGAGCGGCAGGAGCAGATCGATGAGCTCATCAAGGGGCACTCGCAGAACTGGCGCCTGGAGCGGATGCCGGCCGTGGATCGAAACTTGTTGCGCATGGCTGTGGCGGAGATGCTGGGCTTCAAGGGCACGCCATTTCCCATCGTTATCAATGAGGCGCTGGAGATCGCGCGCCGCTATTCCGCGGCGGAGTCCATCAATTTTCTCAATGGTGTGCTGGATTCGATCGCGAAAAGCCTGTTGCCGAAGTAAGTTTTCCTTGGGCTGTACTGCCGCACGAAGAGGCAATCCCGTTTTCTGCCATTTTGAGTGGGTTATTGACCACAATTGAGGGGAAATGTGTCACTCTTTTCCAACGGTGGGAAGCGCCGACGCCTGAATCAGTTTCGCCAAATTCAATCGAGATTTGAAGCCCGATGGCGTGGGGCCTCATCTATCAAGATGAAATGAGACGAGGTGCTATGGAAAATACGGCTACTACTTTGACACTGCATAAATTGGGCAACTCCGATATGAATCTAACCGCCATCGGATTTGGAGCCTGGGCGATTGGCGGCGGCGACTGGCAATATGCCTGGGGGCCCCAGGAGGACACGGATTCAATTGCCGCCATCCATCGAGCGCTTGACCTGGGCGTGAACTGGATTGATACTGCGGCTGTTTACGGGCTGGGCCACTCGGAAGAGGTGGTGGCGCGGGCGCTGAAGGGCATGAGCGACAAGCCCTACGTTTTTACCAAGTGCTCGCTGCGCTGGCGCGAGGACAAGTCGATCTACAACTCCATCAAAGCTGGCTCGGTGGCCGAGGAGTTGGAAGCTTCGCTGCGGCGGCTGCAGGTGGAGACCATCGATCTCTACCAGGTGCACTGGCCGAATCCAGAGGGGGAGATCGAAGAGGGATGGGAAGCCCTGGAGCGGTTGCGCAAGCAGGGAAAGATCCGCTGGATTGGTGTTTCGAACTTCAACGTGGAGCAGATGGAGCGGGCGCGGAAGATTGCTCCGATCACCAGCCTGCAACCGCCGTATTCCATGCTGCGGCGTGCGATTGAAGAGGAGATTCTGCCTTATGCGCAGAAGCATGGGATCGGGGTGATCAACTATTCGCCCATGGTCTCCGGGCTGTTGACAGGCAAGATGACGGCAGAGCGCGTGGCGGCAATGCCGGCCGACGACTGGCGGCGCAAGGCGGTGGAATTCAACGAGCCGCGGTTCAGTCGCAACCTGCGTCTTGTGGACCTGCTGCGCGAGATCGGCAGCCGGCACGAGGTCACGCCCGGCGTAGTAGCAGTCGCGTGGACTTTGCATCACCCCGCGATTACCGCGGCGATTGTGGGCGGACGCAACGCACGCCAGGTGCAGGAGACGGCACCGGCGCTTACCTTCCGGCTCAGCCAGGAAGAGTACCAGCGGATCAACGCATTTCTGCAGGCCAACCCGGTGTAATGCCGGACCTCGGGAACCTGACTGGGTCCAACCTGAGAACAACGAAAAACCCCGGCCTGAGCCGGGGTTTTTCGTTGCACGAGAGAGAACCGGATTACATTGCGGCGACGAAATCGGGGACCATGGCGGCTGCGTTGTCCTGCAGCAGGCTGGTCATGCGGGCTGCCATCCCGGTGTACATGGAGGCGGCGCGATAGGCGTTCACGCGAACGCCTTCGCTGGCGGCGGTGAAAGCATACTGCGCAAGAGCGGAGAGAACGCAAACGCGAATCTGCATGGCGTCGCTGTGCAATGTGGAGACCAGCACGGGGTCCACGCCTTCGCAATGTTTGCCGGCGTAGTCGGCCATGTCGAGCATCACGCCCGTGTTCTGGTACATGACCCAGAGTCCCTTCGGGCCTTCCATGCGGCGCCAAGCCTCGTCGGGAGTAGAGTTCAGACCCTCCTGCCACAGGAAGCGTTCGCTCAGCTCACGCGCGCTCCACTCGGGGCGAAGGCGGGCCAGAAGCGTTTCCCATGTTTGCGCATTGCGGCGGCGCACATTCCTACGCCACCAGCAGAGGTAATAACCGATGGCCGCAATTACCGCAAGTTGGAGCAACGGTAGTATCATGGTGACCCTCGCCGGGATTAGTAACCATCTACTGAGCGCGTTTCATCCCCGCTGAATTGTGTGTACTTAATACTGATAGCAGAATTTTCACCGCTTGTGCACAAATAATTCAATGGCTTATGACACTTTAGTGTGACGCGCGACCGATCGAAGGGATTTGACCTAAAGTAACCTGCGGGAGGATTTGCCGTGTTTCGATGAGATTCTTACTGCTGCGCCGCTACGCATGTCCTGTTACTGTGGTGGCTGTCGCCGGCGCCAGCAAGCCAGAAGTAGTGCAGCCAGTAGATGAACACGCCCAGGGTTGTCGCCGGCGTGAGGAAATCCAGCCAGTGGTAGCCAGGCCCTAGCAGCCCATGCTCGTGCAGGATCAAAACACACAATTGGACCAGCGCCCAGGAGCCCATGCCCATGACTATGCGAAGTTCGCGCTCGGGCCAGTGCAACTTATTGAAGCCACTCCACCAGGCCATGGTGAGGAGCGCGGCAATCTCAAGAATTGCGGTCGCCTGCATGACGCGGAGGTCGAGCTGCCAGATAATCTCGAGCCGGGCAATGTCTGGCCATAGTGTCAGCAGGCCGATGGGCACGCTTGCACCCAGAAACAGCAACAATACGAGGCCCCAGCGCAGTGGAGAGGCGCGGTTGTAGCGGAGGACGGCCGCTTCCGAGCTCCACCAGCACGCAGAGGTAGAACAAAGTGTCGATGGTGATGCCTACACTCCAGACGAGCAGGTAATCCGGCGTGCTGGCGGTGCATGCGAGACTGGCGAGCGCCAGGAGCACTGTATATGCCACGTAGGTAACAAAGACCGGCAAGGCGCGGTAGACGCGGCGCCAGATCAGCATGGCGAACAAAACGGTCACAAGAATGAGATTGACCGAAATCAACGCAGTATCCAGCGTCATGCCGCGCCTCCGCGCCTGCATCTCATGCTCTTCAAGCTGCTCGATCGCGTTGCCGGGGAAAGGGAAGCGATTACCAATCGGATTTCTTGCGCTCGGTGCCGGTGCTGGAATCTGCCAACCCGATCGCGTGGCACGTGCCGCGCCTGCCACGGCCAGCAGCATGCTCTGCATCTGGGGGGTGAATTCCCGCCGCTGCTCTTCCTTGCTGGGCAAAACTGACGACCCAGTAGAGCAAGGAACAGATGTAGGCGCCCACTACGACCCGGTTGAGGAGGTTAAGTTCGAGACGAAACGCCGGCTGTTGCTGAAGTGCTGTGACGGTCAATTCCACTAGCGAGGAGAAGACCGAGGCCGGTAGCGATCTGGAGTTCTCGGTCGCGCCAGCCGATCGACAGCAGTTGTGTGGAAGCGACAAAAGCAAGAAAGACGATGATCTGGAGGATGGATACGGTCTGTTGCAGATGCAACAAGACCACCATTTCCCGAGACAGGCCGCTGGTGCCGGGAATGATCGTAAACGGCCAGACAGCGCCGCCAATTACAAGGATCAGGACGGCAATTGCCACCAGGACACTGCGGGACAAAGAGGCTCGAATGGGGCGAAGCAGAGACCAAGCCAGCTCAACGAGGACGCTGAACAGCAAAACAGAATCGATGATGATTTCGGCCAAGTAGGTGGTGAGATAGATCGAGGAAGAGAGATTGCGAGAGATGGCGTAGACGCCTACGCTGGAGGTCAATGTCCACACGCTGTACGCGACGAACACCGGGAAATTACGCCAGACACGACGATAAAGAAGCAGCCCAATTACGGCTGCTTCGGTCACGCTTGCTGAAAGCCACAATATTGTATCTAGACTCACGGGCTGAGCGCACCTGAACTGGCACGCAACAATGCCTAGAGTTTAGCAGCCGTCTCCCAGAAATGGAATAAATTTTAGCCCAAAACTCACCTGGCTGAAACTAAGCAGCGACCACGGATGGCGGCGGCACATCGGCATCGGATTGATCGGGTAGGCAGCAGCGACGGATGGCGGCGGCACGTGCGGCATCGGATTGATCGGGTAGGCAGCAGCGACGGACGGCGGCGGCACGTGCGGCATCGGATTGATCGGGTAGGCAGCAGCGACGGACGGCGGCGGCACGTGCGGCATCGGATTGATCGGGTAGGCAGCAGCGACGGACGGCGGCGGCACGTGCGGCATCGGATTGATCGGGTAGGCAGCAGCGACGGACGGCGGCGGCACATGTCGGCATCGGATTGATCGGGTAGGCAGCAGCGACGGACGGCGGCGGCACGTCGGCATCGGATTGATCGGGTAGGCAGCAGCGACGGACGGCGGCGGCACTGTCGGCATCGGATTGATCGGGTAAGCAGCCGCAGTCTGCTGAATGCTGGGGGCCGATGCGGGAGAAGTCGTCCGCGCGAACGAAACGCTGGCGCAGAGGCCGAAGACTGCAACGAAAAGAACACTACGAATCTGCCACGAACGAGACATGGGAATAACACTCCTGAGGGATGCTGGAAACGAATGCAACGTAAGGGTACCCCAAACCGGTCAGCTTGGCTACGACAAAAGTAACAATTTTCTGCTTATTCGCAAAAAAAAGCATACTTTTGGGACAAAATGGCCCAAAAGAGGGCAGAAGGTGCGTGAATATTCGCCACTTATTTGCTGATATAACGAGACGGAACCATGGTATTGGGCGAACGTTAAGCGAATGAAATTCAAACCCCTGGTAATCGGGAGGAAATCCCGAATTGCCCTGAAGCAGTTGCATGGGCTTGCGCGGGGCCGTTCAAAACCTACCGGCAAGGAGGGGCGGGCTTGCGGCATCGCGGGAACGGAGGAGCGCTCACTTCGGGCGAACAGAAATGGTTACCATTCTCCAAACTTTCGTGCCGTAGCAGCGGCCGAAAACTCAGGTAGAGTGGCAGATGAAGGGAGTTTCGCTTGGAAATACGCGAGCCCAAATCGGATTCATTGTGCCCGTCTGGTGCACAGATAGCAGCCCAGGGAATGCAGGAAGTGCGCTGCGCAGTGCGTTTCCCGCTGGCCCTGCCCGTGCTGCTGGAAGCTGAAAGTGACGAGTTTCCGGCGCAGACCCGCAACATCTCGGCCAGCGGAGTCCTGTTCGCGCTGGCGCGACGCCTCGAGACAGGATCGGCAATCCGCTATTCGCTCCGAATGCCGGGTGGGGTGCTGGGGACCGCTCACGATGTACTGGTTCATTGCACCGGGCGTGTGGTACGCTGCTCCTTAAGCCAAAAACAGTACCTCGCGGCCGCAACCATCGACGAATATCAGTTTGCGGAACACTGAGGTTTGCTGGGTTTGGTGTTTTGCGAAAGCATTACTAGCCAGCTGAACGCTACGACCGTTGTCGCTCCCTTGTCGCGGTGGACAGCTTCGGCTTCGGCTACCAGCCTCGCAAGACGCTATAGGCGCAGCCAACTATGGATTCGCTGGACCAAGCTCCTGAGGCCGAGACCCCCGAAGCACCGGTACGACCCGGTACGATCCGCATCATTCTGGCGGACTCGCAGGCCATTTATCGTGTCGGAATTCGCAAGGTATTTGCGCTTGAAGACGACATCCGCGTCGTGGCGCAGGCAGACTCGCTCGACACCTTGCGCAGTGCCATCGAACGCTACCCGACCGACATCGTGTTGCTCGAAGGCGGCCTTCTGGCCGGGACCTCGAATGCCATTCCCGAACTGCTGAAGGGCGCGCCGGACGTAAAGCTGATCGTGCAGGCGGTCGCCTCCGACGAGAACCAGACCGTTGAGCTCTACCGGCGCGGTGTGCGGGGCATCATCTCGCGTTCCATCTCACCAGATTTGCTGGTGCGTTGCGTGCGCCGCATCGCGGCCGGCGAAACCTGGATCGACAATCAGTCGGTGAACTGGGTCATCGAGGCGTATCGCGCCCAGGCCGCGGCTCTGATGAGCCCGCGCAGCCAGCCCCGGCTCTCGCCCAAGGAAATGGCGATCATCACCTGCATCACCCAGGGCAAGCGCAACAAGGAGATCGCGTTCCAATTGGGCACCACCGAGCAGGTGATCAAGAATTATCTGCGCAAGATCTACGACAAGCTCGGGGTGAGCGACCGTCTGGAGCTAGCGCTCTACTGTCTGCACAACAAGATCATCCAGGCTGAAGTGGACGAAGAGCTCATGGCCCACAAGGTCATCGGCGAGTAAAAAGGTCCGCGTTCCCTTCAGGATTTTCCTTCACAACTGACTTTCGACGCGCCCGGCTCTTCTGCCGGCGTGCGCGCGAGCTCGAGCAACCGGCTCAGCTGCGCCAACTGAGCAGCGCTCATATGACCCAGCAGCTCGGCGGGCGCGAGTTCAATCATGGGGTTCATGGTGCGCAGCAGCTCGAGGCCGGCCTCGGAGATCTGCGTGCAGACCACGCGGCGGTCCTGGCGATCACGGCGCTGGCGGACGAGCTTGAGCGCCTTGAGCCGGCCGAGCAGGCGGGTGATATCGGGCTCGGCGGTGATCATGCGCTTGCCAATGGCCGCGCAGGCCAGCCCTTCGGGCCCAGCCCCGCGTAGGATGCGCAGCACGTTGTATTGCGTCGTAGTGATACCCCAGGGACGGATTTTTCGCTGGATATTCCGCTCCAGGAAGTCGGAGGTGCGCAGCAGGTTGAGCACCGCCTCTTCTTCAGGACTCGAAAAGGGACGCTGCTGCTCGATTTCTGCTTTCAGGTTAGCCATGACTACCTGAGTGATTGATGCATCGTCGGCGGATTCTATTCAATACTTCCGCAAGCAGTCTTCCCTATTGCTTCACGGCGTCCAGTTCGATGGTCAGTTTCACATCGTCGCCCAGCACCGCCTCGGGCAATTTTGCTCCGATCGATCTTTTTTCAGCAGCGCACGATGTTGGGCGCGTCGATGCCTTTGGTGGCGTTGCGCGTGTCGACCACCAACTGCGCTTGTTCCACAATGGCGCGGTAATCGTAATTGGAGTGGTCGGTGACGATCACGACCGCGTCATAGCTACCGAGATCCTGGAGCGGCGTGCTGCTCATGTTCAGGTCGTAATGGCGGCCGCGGCCCACGCTGGGGAAATAAGGGTCGTTGTAGGCAACGTTGGCGCCCTTCTCGCGCAGCAGCTCGATGATGGTGAGCGAAGGGGACTCGCGCAGGTCGTCGATATCGCGCTTGTAAGCAACGCCCAGGACCAGCACGCGCGCGGCTTTGACGGACTTGCCGCGCTCGTTCAATGCCGAAGTCACCTGCTCAAGTACGAAGTAAGGCATGGCGGTGTTGATCTCGCCTGCCAACTCGATGAAGCGGGTACGGAAGTCGAACTCGCGCGCTTTCCACGAGAGATAGAAGGGGTCGATGGGAATGCAGTGACCGCCCAGGCCTGGACCGGGATAGAAAGCCTGAAAGCCGAAGGGCTTGGTCTTGGCCGCCTCGATGACTTCGTGAATGTCGATGCCCATCTTCATGCAGAGTTGTTTGAGCTCGTTCACCAGGGCGATGTTCACGCAGCGGTAGATGTTTTCAAGCAGCTTGGTCATCTCCGCGACGGAGGGGCCGCTGACCGGAACGACGCGGCGAAAGATGGAGCCGTAAAGGGCGGAAGCCAGCTCTTTGGCCAGCGAGCCGCAGCCGCCAATCACTTTGGGAATATCGTGGCGCGCGACCGTGTCGTTGCCCGGATCTTCGCGCTCCGGAGAGAAGACCAGGTGAATGCCGGTCTCCTCGTCGCCGCGCGCAATCTTCAAGCCGCGTGGATTGCCGCTTTCCAGTAGTGGGGCCACGACTTCTTCCGTCGTGCCCGGATAGGTAGTGCTCTCGAGCACGATCAACTGGCCGTCGCGGACATGCGGAGCGATAGAGGCCACGGTATCGCGGACGAAGCGGAGGTCGGGCTGATGATGTTCGTCGAGCGGTGTGGGCACGCAGATGATGACCGCGTCCATGGCCGAGATTTCCGAGTAGTCGGCGGTGGCGCGAAAGCCCGCTTTTTGCGCGTCGCGGATGGCGTCGGGCGTAATGCGCACGATGTACGACCCGCCGGCGTTGAGGGTCACCACTTTTTCGGGCGCGATATCGAAACCGGTAACGCGGAAGCGCTCGGCGCTGAAGAGCAGGGCCAGCGGAAGGCCGACATAGCCCATGCCGATGATGCCGATGCGCGCTTCGCGAGCTTCCATCTTTTGCTTGAGCTGCGCCAGGCGGCTGGCTGAGACGGTAGTCATGGGACGATTGTACGGGGTTGCTTTCCTTTCTCAAGGGAAATGCGGGGCCAGGCCTACTCGGTGGTAATCTCCGGCGGCTAGAACAGGTCTCGTCAACCAACTTCGTCGCTCGCCGCGCGGGCCTCGCCTTGTCGCTGGTCCCAAGCTTCCAAATGTCGGATACAGTGGTTTTTCAAAGGTCACAGTTGCCGACCGTAATTCGTCAATGAGTGCCTCGAGTTGAGGTCAACAGTTGTCGGATAAACTCCGCATTTCGGTTAGCCGTCCACTACATCGCGTATCTAAGCGATCATAGAAGAGCCTGTATCCCACCAACCGCGAGGCCCACCTCCAGGTGTATGGAGTAGAATTTCGCAAAATGACAACTATTTCACAGTCGCCTTTTTCAGTTAGAAACCGCCGCGAGAAAGTTTGGATCGAAGACGACTTTCCGTTTTCGGCACGTACTGGACTTCTTCACTTGTTGAATGAGGCGATAAACGGGCACTACGTTTCGGGCTGGCACGTCGTCGCAAGGGAACTCAGAAGGATCTTGAGGGCACCTATCCGGAACTATGCTCCCAGATCTGTTCCGAGTATCGAAGAGGCTGAGAGAGATGCCGAAATGTACCTTAATGAACTCGCATGGGAACGCGTCTACGATTTTTGCGAGCGCCTTCACCGCGATCTCGCCCAAAGCGTTGAGTACGGTATGCCTGGCGAAGAAGTCACGGTTACCAAAGAGCAATCGCAGCAGTTCATCGCTGGGGAAATGCAGCGCTTGCTCGAAGAAGAAAGTCTTGGCTATGAATTTAAAGATGGTTTAGTGCAGAGGCGGGGCAAACGCCATACGATAAACCAAATTAGCAAGGCGGAAACGGCCTTGGCTGATCTGAGATTAGAGGCTGCTCGAAAACATTTTTCAAAAGCCCTTCGCCACTTCCGCGATCGTGAGAGACCCGATCATGAAAACGCAGTGAAAGAGGCCGTTTGTGCCGTGGAGGCAGCGGCGAAAGAGCTGTTTCCTGATGCAAAGGCTACGACACTCGGGGACTTCGTAAAATGGGCGACAGGTTGTGCACCTTGCTTGATGCCGAAAACGATCGGGAACACATTCAGCGGCTTATATGGGTTTCGCAATAGCGGTGAGGGGGTCTCGCACGGAGCTGCGTCAGGAGGAGTCGTGACCCCCGAGCTCTCCGAGTACGTCCTCGGGATGGCGGCCACACAGGTAATACTGCTGGCCGATCTAGCGAGGGACGATGAAGAGCCCCCATTCTAGTGGACACGATTTGGGGGGTGCGAGCTGCGTCAAAAGCAACCGCAGATCCCTCACTCCGTTCGGGATGACAAGCGGTTTTTGAGGCTGGCGGACGCATCACCGGCCATGCGGAAATGACTACTACTTGATCAACATCCGCCGCGGGGCCACTGAATGCGCGCTTGCGCTGGAGCCGCACTCTTTCAATCGCGGGGGACAGGTGCGGGTCAGGGGCGGGTCGCTCGTCGGGATCGAGGAAATTCTGGAGCGTAGAAAAAATCAATACCGGTTGGTGCTCTCAGTGGATATCCTTGTCGCAGTCGGTGGCCGTGGAAGTGGCCGCCGCGGATGTGGAGCCGGTGGCGGTGAAGCTACCTTATCCTTTGGCACTCTATCGGTTGGCCGGCAGGCTGGAGATTGACTCCTGGTAATTCATTCGGTGGTTACTGGCGAATTACCGGGCTGGCCCGAATGTTGGATTGAGTTCATGCAGTAGAAGAACGACCATAATGCTGAGTCATCCTCGGCGCGACTTGGGGTAATGGGGTGTCTTGAGCGTCGAGAGGAGCCATCAGTGACACTGTTGCGTGTGAATCGCGCTCTGGCTGCGAACGGGTCGCCCATTGAGTCGGCCGAGGCGGTGCGCGAAATGCTGAACGAGCGATCGTTCAAGAATATGATCGCGATTGAGCGTAAACGGACGGAACGCTCCCGCGAGCCCTTCTTGATGATGCTTGTGGAGGCTGGCATTTCTGAGGGCTCTGACGTAAATACCGACGCGCTTGAGGCTATCGCGGGCGCGCTGCTTTCACGCAGCCGGGAGACCGATCTGGTGGGCTGGTACAGCGAGCGGCTGACTGTGGGCGTCATTTTTACGGGCCTCGAAAGCAGCGACAAAAACGCGATTGTGAGCACCATCCTGACCAGGGTGAAGATGGTCCTTCGCGATGACTTGAACTTCAACCAGTTCAGCCAGCTCAAGATTTCGTTTCACTTTTTCCCGGACTGGGAGCATCCCCAGGATGGGAATCCCAGCGACCCCGCCCTCTATCCCGACGTGATGAGGCCAGGCAGGCGCAAGAGGTCGCTGCTGTTCCTCAAGCGGACCGGTGACATCGTGGGCAGTGTGCTGGCATTGGTGCTGTTTGCGCCGGTGCTGCTGGCGATCGCGGTGGCCATCAAAATTTCATCGCGGGGGCCGGTGCTGTTCCGTCAGCAGCGGGTTGGGCAGTACGGCAAGTGCTTCACGTTTCTTAAATTCCGGTCGATGTATGTGAACAACGATTCGCAGGTTCACCAAAAGTTTGTGACCGAGCTGATTACGCGGGATGCCGAGAAGAAGCCGACTGAAGAGAACCATGACGGAATTTACAAGATCACGAATGACCGCAGAATCACGCGCGTAGGCAAATTCCTGCGCAGGACCAGCCTGGATGAGCTGCCGCAACTGGTGAACGTGCTGAAGGGCGAGATGTCGCTGGTAGGGCCGCGTCCTGCGATTCCCTACGAACTGGCCGCCTACCAGGCATGGCACCGGCGGCGTGTGCTCGAAGCCAAGCCCGGCATCACGGGTCTCTGGCAGGTGGCGGGCCGCAGCCGCGTGCGTTTCGACGACATGGTGCGCATGGATCTGCGTTATGCCACCACCTGGACTCCGTGGCTCGACATCAAGATCCTGCTGCTTACGCCGATGGCGGTTCTGCGCGGCACGGGCGCGTACTAACGCCCAATTTCCAAATACTTCCCCCGAAGGCATCCCGCAGATGCCCGTAGTGTATGAGAACGGTGGACGCGTTATGAACTTCGGCGTAATCGGTTACGGATATTGGGGCCCCAATGTGGTGAGGAACCTGTCATCCCTGGAAGATTCCCGGGTGCTTGCCATTGCCGATATCGGGGAGGGCGCCCGCGCCCGCGCACAAAAGGCCTATCCTCACACGCTGGTGACCAGCGACCCGATGGAAGTGATCAAGTCGACGGCCATCGATGCCGTGGCTGTGGTTTCTCCGGTGTGGACGCATTATGAACTGGCCAAGGCTGCTCTCGAAAATGGCAAACACGTATTTGTGGAGAAGCCGCTGACCAGCAACTCCGCGCAGGCCAAGGAACTCATCGAACTGGCCATGCGCAAGAAGCTTCTGCTCATGGTGGATCACACCTTTTTGTTCACCGGCGCGGTGCGCAAAATCCGCCAACTGCTGGACGAGCAGGTTCTGGGACGTCTTTATTATTACGATGCGACGCGCGTCAACCTGGGGCTTTTCCAGCACGATATCAACGTGCTGTGGGACCTGGCCCCGCACGACCTTTCGATCGTGGACTACCTGATGGAGACCAGGCCGGAAGCAATCTCCGCTACTGGTCAAAAGCATCTCAACGGCCATGAGGACATCGCGTTCCTCACCCTCTACTTTCCTGACAAGGTGATCGCGCACATCAACGTGAACTGGCTCTCCCCTGTGAAGGTAAGGACCACGCTCATCGGCGGCCAGAAAAAGATGCTGGTGTGGAACGATCTCGAGGCCGATGAAAAGGTAAAAATCTACGATAAGGGTGTCGATATCACCAGCCAGGAGGGCGTGTACGACATACTGGTGCACTATCGTGCAGGTGACATGTGGGCGCCGCAACTGGAACAGGGCGAGGCTCTGAAGCGCGAGCTGGCGTACTTTGTGGAGTGCATCTCCAATGGCAAGGAGCCTTTCAACAACGGCTGCGCCGGGTTGCGGGTGGTGAACATTTTGGAGAAGGCCAGTGAGTCGCTCGAGAAGAGAGGATCTCTGGTTTATTTATGAACTCCTTCAACTCGATTGCCGATGATGTGAAGCTGGGCAAAGATGTCCGGCTGGCGAAGTTCATCAATCTGTACGGCTGCACAATTGGCGACGAGACCAAGATCGGCGCCTTTGTCGAGATCCAGAAGAACGCAAGCGTCGGCAGCCGCTGCAAAATCTCGAGCCACACCTTTGTCTGCGAAGGCGTGGTGATCGAGGACAACGTATTCGTCGGTCACGGCGTCACGTTTATCAACGATATCTATCCGCGGGCCACGACGGCAGACGGCGGACTGCAGACTGAGGCCGACTGGAAGGTAGAGCGCACGGTAGTAAAGAGGGGCGCTTCGATTGGCTCCGGCGCCACGGTGCTGGCCAATGTGACGATTGGTGAAAACGCCATTGTGGGCGCGGGTAGCGTGGTCACGCGCGACGTTCCCGCCAACGCTATTGTGGCCGGCAATCCGGGCCGGGTATTGCGCTCGATTGAGCCGCCGGTGCCCATTCCCGATTCTGCTCCGGTTCCGTTCCTTGATCTGATCACTCCGCACCTGAAGTTGGAGCGCGAACTGGTGGAGGTTTTCCGGCGCAGCCTGCATACGGCCAGCTTTGTCGGCGGCGCCATGGTGCAGGAGTTCGAAGAAGCCTTTGCCAGCTTCTGCGACGTGCCTTGCTCGATTGCGGTGAGCAGCGGGACCGACGCACTTCGTTTTGCCTTGATGGCTTCCGGCGTCGAGCCCGGCGATGTGGTCATCACGGTTCCCAACACATTTATTGCTACTACCGAAGCCATTTCGCAAGCCGGCGCGACGCCGGAATTTGTCGACGTGGACGAGCAGACTTCGAACCTCTCTGTTGCCCGGCTGCGCGAGTTTCTTGAGCGCCAGTGCCGGCGCGATGCCGGCAGGTTGGTCAGCCTGCGCAGCGGCCGCAGAGTGAGCGCAGTGGTTCCGGTGCATCTCTACGGCCAGATGGCGGATATGGATGCCATCCTGAGACTGGCCGAAGAATACGGCCTCGTGGTCATCGAAGATGCTTGCCAGGCGCACGGCGCCGAATATTTTTCTGAGAAGCACCAGCGCTGGATGAAGGCCGGTTCCATGGGTCGCGCGGCAGCTTTCAGCTTCTATCCGGGCAAAAATCTGGGCGCGTGTGGCGAAGGCGGAGCTGTCACCACGAATGAATCTGAGCTTGCCGCGGCAGTGCGCAAGCTGCGCGATCACGGCCAGGTGAAGAAGTATTACCACGATGTGGAGGGTTACAACGGGCGGCTGGACGCGATTCAGGCTGGGTTTCTCCACGCTAAGTTGCCGCACCTGGGAAAGTGGAACGGACAGCGCCGCGAGCGAGCGGAGGGGTATAACCAGCTTCTCGCAGGGAACGGTGCGGTGCAGATTTCCCCTGAGCCTTCCTGGTCGCGCAGCGTGCATCACCTGTATGTAGTTCGCTCGAGCGATCGCGATGGGTTAATGAAGCATCTGAATGCGGCGGGCATCGGCACCGGTATTCATTACCCGATTCCGCTGCACTTGCAGAGGGCGTATGCTGGCCTGAACTACTGCGCAGACGATTTCCCGGTGGCGGAACGGTTATCTGCGGAGATTCTGTCGTTGCCCATGTTTCCGCAACTCACCGCCGACCAGCAGGCGCGCGTGGCGGAGGAAGTTCTCGCCTTTGCGTCACGCAAAGCAAAGCGCGACGACAAAGTTCTGGCTTCTCACCAGTAACCGGAAGAGTGCGCCTGTTGGCCGAATATCCTGGAGAGATCGCGTACCGGTTGAAGAGCGCGGGGCTGTGAGGTTTTGCGAGGTGTGTGTTGTCGAAGTTACCGTCCTACGTATTGATTACCCCGGCGCGCAACGAGGCGCGGCTGATTGAGCGGACCATTCAATCAGTGGTGCGCCAAACGGTACTGCCGCTGAAGTGGGTGATCGTGAGCGACGGCTCGACCGACGGTACCGATGAGATCGTGAAGCGCTACGCTGCCGAGCATGCCTGGATCGAGCTGCTTCGTTTGCCGGAGCGCAGAGAACGCCACTTTGCCGGCAAAGCCCATGCATTTAATTCCGGCAAGGCCCGGGTGGATGAACAGCCCTACGAGGTGATCGCTAATCTGGATGCCGATATTACTTTTGAGAGCGACTACTTCGCGTTTCTACTGGAGAAACTGACCACAGATCCTCTGCTTGGGGTCGTCGGAACTCCCTACGTGGAGACGAACAACGCGATCTACGACTATCGGTACGTCAGCCTGGAGCATGTTTCAGGCGCTTGCCAGGTATTCCGCCGCGAGTGTTATGAGGCCATCGGCGGATATATACCCGTGAAGGTGGGCACCATTGACTGCATCGCTGTGATCACGGCGCGGATGAAGGGCTGGAAGACGCGAACGTTTCCTGAGAAGGTATGCCTGCACCATCGGCTGGTAGGAACCGCGACGGCGAGCCCGACGAAATCGCGATTCCTGACCGGAGTCATGGATTACACCATGGGCAATCATCCGCTCTGGCAGCTCTTTCGCACGCTCTACCAGATGGGCCAAAAGCCGTACCTGGTGCGCGGCCTGGTGATTGCTGCGGGATACGCGTGGTCATGGATGCGGCGTGTGAAGCGGCCGGTTTCGCAGGAACTGATTCGTTTCCATCGCCGCGAACAGATGCAGCGCCTGCGCGCGGCGCTGCGGGGGAGACTCGGGCCGCCGAACGCGCGCGCGGCGGCTCCCGAGTCCGGCGCACCTGCCGAGGCGGCGCATTGATATTTTTCGAGCAGAGTTCTTGCGGGATGATGAGTAGTAGATGACAGGGGTGGCGCAACTGAAGCGGGAGCAGAGACCTGCCGAGGCCGCAAAAGTGGCCCGAGGATCGCTGCCGTGCGCCCCAGTGCACCAACCGGAAGCTGCCGTCATTCTGAACGCGGACGACTGGGGACGCGACGCTTTTACCACTGATCGCATTCTGGAATGTGTGCGCGCAGGCGTGGTTTCCTCCACCAGCGCCATGGTGTTCATGCAGGATTCAGAGCGCGCCGCGGAACTGGCGCGCGCTCACGGCGTCGACTGCGGTCTGCACCTGAACCTGACGCTGGAGTTCTCCGCCACTGGATCTTCGCCCATCCTGCGGGAGCATCAGGCGAGAGTGAAAGCCTTCCTGCGGTCGTTCCGATTCGCTCCGGTCTTCCGCCATTCCCGCCTTGCCAACTCTTTCGAGTATGTGGTGCGGGCGCAACTGGAGGAATACGAACGGCTCTACGGGATTGCTCCGTGGCGCGTGGACGGCCATCACCACATGCATCTTTGCGCCAACGTGATCGCAGGGAAGTTGCTGCCGGCGGGCGTTATCGTGCGCAGGAATTTCTCCTTTCGGCCCGGAGAGAAGAGCGGATTGAATCGCGCCTATCGTGGCCGGCTTGATCGGCGATTGGCCGAGCGCCATCCGCTCGCGGATTACTTTTTCGATTTGACGCCGCTCAGGCCACCGCAGCGCCTCGAAAGAATCTTCGCGCTGGGCGCGCACGCGAATGTGGAGATCGAAACGCACCCGGCTCGGTTCGAGGAATACAGATTTCTTCGCGGCGGCGAGTTTGAGCGCTATGCAGGTTCGGTCACGGTGATGCCGGGCTATGTGCTGCGCAGTTTCGCTGCGGACACGAGCGAATTGGGCGCTGCCGCAAAGGGGCGGGAGCAAGGCATGACGTCCTTATCGGAGAGGCCCACAGAACTGCTTGCGTCGGCTCCTGCTGCGAAGCAGGGTGTTCCGCACATCTGCGTGTGTGTCTGCACCTACAGGCGCCCGCACGCGCTCAAGCGTCTTTTGCTGCACCTCGACGGACTCGAGACTGGAAACCTGTTCACCTATTCCATCGTGGTGGTCGATAACGATGAGGCCCGCTCCGCAGAAGCGACAGTCAGGAAGATCGGCGCAAGCTTTCCTGTGCCCGTGCTCTACGATGTGGAGCCGCGGCGCAGTATCGCGCTGGCGCGCAACCGGGCTGTGGCCAACGCGCACAGCGAATTTCTGGCGCTGATCGACGACGATGAATTTCCAGCTCCAGACTGGCTGCTCAGTTTGTTTGACACCTGTGTACAGTATGGGGTCGATGGTGTGCTTGGGCCGGTCATTCGCCACTTTGACGAGCCGCCGCCGGCCTGGTTCAAGAGGAGCGGAATTTATGAGCGCCGCGTGAATCCTACGGGAACGGCGGTGTACTGGAAAGAGGCGCGCACCGGGAATGTGCTGCTGAAGGGGCGCGTGATGAGCGGTGAAACGCCCTTCCGGGCGGAGTTTCGCGCCGGCGAGGACCAGGACTTCTTTCGGCGAAAAATCGAAGAGGGCTTCACCTTCATCTGGTCTGCGGAGGCACGGGTTCTGGAGACGATTCCGCCGGCTCGCTGGAAGCGGACCTATGTGCTGCGCAAAGCCGCATTGCAGGGAGCAACGGCGGCGCTGCAGCCTAACTGCGGCGCCATCAGTATCGCAAAATCGATTCTTGCGGTGCCTCTTTACACGCTTTGCCTGCCGTTTGCCTTGATGCTTGGCCAGCACCGCTTCATGGCGCTGTTGGTGAAGATTGCCGACCATTCGGGCAAGCTGCTCATGCGCATGGGCATCAACCCGATCAAAGAAGAATACGTGTCAGAGTAGCTGGAAGAGTACGGACAAATTTGCAGGGGACGGCATTCATGCACGAATCGGTTGCAGTACGCGATGGGGCTCCGAAAGGGCCGGATACGATTCCCATCAGCGTGAACGGAAAGTGGATCGACGCGCCGGTGGTGCGCGTGGGCGGCCAGGATCTGGCGATTAAGGGAAAGCGGATCAAGATTGCCAGGCTGCATGACGAGGATTGGGTGGAGAACGAAGTGACCGATCCCGAAGCCTGCATCCGTGCGTGCAAGGAGCAATCGGGGGCCGCGCGGGCGGATATCTTTTGTTTTTCGCAGAAAGCTCCGGACCTGAATCCGCGCTATAGCTATCCGATGGAAACGCGCAGCATGGCGGTGGCGCATGTGGCGGACTACAAAACGTGGTTGAAGAGCATCTCCGAGTCAAGCCGCAAGAACATTAGGCGCGCTGCCCGGGACGGCGTCGTGGTTAAGGTGAGAGGATTCGATCCCGATGTGATCCAGGGAATCTGCGACGTGCAGAACGAAACTCCGGTGCGGCAGGGACGGCCCTTCAGGCACTATGGAAAATCCTACGAACAGGTGCGCCACGATCACGGCGCGTTTCTCGACCGCTGCGAATTTCTTTGCGCGTATTACCAGGACGAATTCATAGGTTTCATCAAGCTCGTCTATCGCGGCGGGGTAGCGTCAATATTGCAAATACTCAGCAAGATGAGCCATTACGACAAGCGCACCACCAACGCGCTGCTGGCCAAGGCGGCGGAGCGCTGCGCGGAAAAGGGCATTCCCTATCTGACTCTACGATCGCTTCAACTACGGCAACAAGGGCGACAATTCGCTGCGTGAGTTCAAAGAACGGCACGGATTCGCGGAGATGCTGCTGCCCTGCTATTACGTGCCGCTTACGGTGTGGGGGCGGTTCTGCGTAACGACCAAGCTATACCGCGGCTTGCATGGTTTTCTTCCGCATGGGGTGATTACGGCAGCGGTCAATCTGCGGGCGAAGTGGTACGAGAGGACGCGCCGCAAGCGCGAAGCCTGACAAGATGAACTGCACGAAATTTCAGGGGAGCGCTCTCAGAACATGCCAGGGATGGTCGGTCTAATCACGCGATGTCCCCGCGAACGCGCGGATGCGGAACTGCTGCGCATGCTGGGCACCATGCTCCACGAACCCTCGTATGTGACGGGTGCCTGGTCCGATGAGGCTCTGGGCATTTACGTGGGCTGGACCGCGCATCGAGGATCGATGTCAGATTGCATGCCGCTCACCAACGAGCAGCGCGACCTCACGCTGGTGTTTTCCGGGGAGGATTTTTCGGGTCCAGGCTGCGTCCAGGCTCGCACGGGACGTGACCACACGGTCGGGCAGAGCGCATCGTATCTTGTTCATCTCGCCGAAGAGCCCGAGTTTCCGGAAAACCTGAACGGAAGATTCCACGGCATGCTGGCTGACCGCCGCGCGCACACCGTTACGCTCTTCAACGATCGCTACGGGATGCACCGGATTTATTATCACCAGGCGCCGGATGCCTTCTATTTTGCTGCTGAAGCAAAGGCGATCCTGGCGGCGCGTCCGGAATTGCGGTCGGTAGACGCTGATGGGCTTGGGGAGTTCATTGCCTGCGGGTGCACGCTCAAAAACCGGACGGTCTTCAAGAACATTTCGGTGCTGCCACCCGCGTCGGCGTGGACGTTCCGGAATGGAGCGCTCGATCAGCGCTCACACTATTTCGATCCACGCGCGTGGGAATCGCAGGAGACGCTCGATGAGGAGACCTATTACCGCGAGCTTAGGGAAGTCTTCACGCGAACTTTGCCGCGCTACTTCGATACGCACTCTAATCCACGCAGCGCAGTGGGAGTCTCGCTTACCGGCGGCTTAGACACGCGCATGATCATGTCCTGGCACAAGGCCATGCCGGGCACGCTGCCCTGTTACTCCTTCGGCGGCATGTACCGCGACTCGCAGGACGTCCAGGTTGCGCGAAGAGTGGCGCAAATCTGCGGTCAGCAACACGAGACGCTTCGCCTTGACGGCGAATTTCTCGCCGCTTTCCCGCAGTATGCGGAGCGCACGGTTTATCTCACCGACGGATGCGTCGAAGTTCGGCATGCGGGCGATTTGTACTTGAACCAGCGCGCGGAGAAAATTGCACCGGTGCGCATGACGGGAAATTATGGCGGCGAGGTGCTGCGCAGCGTAAGGGCGTTCCGGCCGGTCGAGCCCACAGAGGACCTGTTCGATAAGGATTTTTCAGCACATCTTGAACGTGCGAAAGAAACCTATCGCGGATTGATCGATTGTCACCCGCTCACTTTCGCGGCCTTCCGGCAGGCGCCGTGGCACCATTACGGCCTGCTCAGCCTGGAGCAGAGCCAGCTCACGCTGCGCTCTCCATTTCTTGACAATGAATTTGTGCGCACGGTCTACCGCGCCCCCAAGTCAACCCTCTCCGGCGACGCGATTTCCCTGCGCCTGATTGCTGACGGAAACGCGGCGCTGCGCCGACTGAGAACCGATCGCGGCCTGGGAGGAAATCTTCCTGGCTGGCTCGAATCCGCGCAGCGGAACTACTTCGAGTTCACCTTCAAAGCCGAGTACGCGTACGATTACGGAATGCCCCGGTCGGTGGTGAATGTCGATTATGCGCTCAAGGCCGGGCATCTCGAAAAGCTCTTCCTGGGGCGGCACAAGTTTTATCATTTCCGCGTCTGGTATCGGGATCAATTGGCCAATTACGTGCGCGAGATGTTGCTCGATTCCCGTTCGCTTTCCCGGTCGTATTTGCAGCGCAAAGTTGTTGAGCAGGTCGTGCGGGGCCATTTGAAGGGAAACCGCAACTACACCACAGCGCTGCACAAACTGGTGTCGCTTGAACACCTGCACCGGCTCTTTATCGATTCGTCATGCCAATGATCGCAACAATTGTTTGTTTCGGCGTGATCGCGGGCCTGTTTGCGCTCGATCGCGATGTGCTCGGCCGCGGCGCGCGAATCTCGCCCGCACTGTGGATTCCCACGGTGTGGATGCTGATCAATGGCTCGAGACCGGTTTCGCAATGGCTGCACCCGGGTTCGGCGGAATTGCTGGCGCTGCAGTCGGCAGAGGGCAGTCCGATGGATGCGGCCATCTTCGGATTGCTGATTTTGGCGGGAATTGCGGTGCTGAACTTCAGGACGCACCACACAGGCGACATCCTGCGACGAAACCTTCCCATCATTCTGTTTTTCTGCTATTGCGCAATCAGCATTTTCTGGTCCGACTATCCGTTCATCGCGCTTAAGCGGTACAGCAAGGCCATCGGAGACCTGGTGATGGTCCTGGTGGTGCTCACCGATGCCAACCCGCTGGCCGCGATCAAATGCTTCTTCAAGCGAGTGACGTTTATCCTGCTGCCGCTTTCCGCGTTGCTGATTTTTTTCTACCCAGGATTGGGGACGGCCTTCGATCCGGTTGACCGCGTCACCATGTACGTGGGCGTAACTACCTTCAAGAACCTGCTGGGAATAATCCTGATGGTCTGCGGAATCTCCTCGGTGTGGTCGTTCCTTTGCGCCTATGAAGAACCTCAGATGCCGCGCCGCGGGAAGCATCTTCTGGCCCATGGGCTGATGATTCTCACTACCGTCTTGCTGCTGCTGAAGTGCGATTCGATGACCTCGGTCTCCTGTTTTGGTCTAGCCAGCGGACTCATGGTGATGTCCACACAAAAGTGGACCACGCGGAAACCGGGCAGAATTCATCTTGTTTTCGCAGGGGCGCTCGCCATTCCGCTGTTTGCGCTTTTTATGGACTCCGGCGTGCTCCATGTGCTGGGCAGAAAGGCCAACCTCACGGATCGGACGTATATCTGGCAGGCAGTACTGGCCATGCATACAAATCCGTTTGTGGGCAGGGGATTTGAAAGCTTCTGGATGGGCAGTACGCTGCAGCGCGTGTGGGACCTGAGTGTGCATGGCATTCAGGAAGCGCACAACGGCTATCTCGAGGTCTACATCAACCTCGGCTGGATCGGGGAGTTGCTTTTGCTCGCGGTAATCATCACCGCCTATCCGAAGATTCTGTCGGCGCTGCGCCGCATACCACACCTGGGACAATTGTCGCTTGCCTATTTCACGGCCGGCCTCATCTACAGCCTCACCGAGGCAGGATTCCGGATGATGAACCCGATCTGGATTGCGTTTCTATTGGCGATTGTGAGCACGGGCCTGCACTTCGGGGTGCGTGAGGAAAAGCCTGCTTTGACCTCGCTGCAGACTGCAACGGGCAGAGGCAGGATGCGTGTGCTTCAGTAGGTGGGTCTGCCGGTTGTCAGATTGATATGGAAAGTAGTTTTAAGGAAAAAAGGCTTTGAAACCGTTTGACACAAATGGCGTGTTTGCGCCCGCAGTGCCCGAAGGAGGACACGGGTTGCGGCGTGCGGCGGTGCGTGGCGCCGGAATGACGGTGCTGTCGAGCGGCCTGTCGGTGGGCATCCAGATGATCGCGACCGTCGTGCTGGCGCGGATGCTTGCCCCGCGCGACTTTGGCCTGGTGACCATGGTGACCACCTTCAGCCTGCTGCTTTCGAACTTCGGCTTGAACGGATTTACGGAAGCAGTGGTGCAGCGCGAGCAGATGGATTCGACCACCGCCAGCAATCTCTTCTGGATGACGCTGGGCGGAGGCTTGCTGTTGACCTTGGCGTTTGCGGCGGCAGGGTCGCTGCTCGCTCGATTTTATGGCGAGCCCTTGGTAGCGCCCATTTGCGCCGCCATGTCGCTGACCGTGCTCTTGAGCAGCGCTTCCGTCCTGCACCTGGCGCTGCTCAAACGAGCCATGCTGTTTCCCACGGTGGCCAAGAACGATATTGTTGCCAAAGCAGTTTCGGTGACCATCTCGATTGTCTGTGCCTGCTGGGGATGGGGTTACTGGGCGCTGGTGGCAGGGGCGTGCGCGCTGCCGTTCAGCACCTGCATGGGTGCCTGGTATCTGTGCCGCTGGGTTCCGGGGCGTCCGCGCGCTGCGGCGGGCACGGGTGCAATGCTGAAGTTCGGCCTGTACACCTACGGGCGATTCACAGTGAACTACTTCGCGCACAACTCTGACAATCTACTCGTCGGCTGGCGCTTTGGCGCCGTCGCGCTTGGTTTTTACAAGAAAGCCTACGACCTGTTCTCCCTTTCCGGATCACAGCTTACTTCCTCCACATCTGTAGTCGCAGTCGCTGCTTTGAGCCGGGTGCGAGAAGATCGCGCCCAATACATTCGCAGCCTCATGGGCGCCGTGTCCGTGATGGCACTGCTGGGGATGGCGATCTCCGGCGACCTTACCTTAGTTGGCAAAGACGTGATTCGCGTATTGCTCGGGCCGCATTGGGGAACAGCCGGGCAAATTTTCACCTACTTCGCGCCCGGAATCGGCGTGATGTTTCTTTACGGCGCCCACGGATGGATTCATCTCTCCATCGGCCGGGCCGACCGCTGGTTTCGCTGGGGCATCGTGGAATGGACGGCCACCATCCTGCTGTTTCTGGGCGGACTGCATTGGGGACCGCAGGGCATTGCAGTGGCGTGGTGCATTTCGTTCTGGGCGCTCACCATTCCGGCCATGTGGTATGCGGGCCGGCCCATCGGGTTGGGCGTTGGGCCCATGCTGCGGACGGTGTGGAGATACGTGCTCGCTGCACTCGTGGCGTACGGTGTGAGCCTTTTCATCCTGGTGCGGTGGGCTGCGCTGGCGACGGCAGGAGGCGCACAGGGCGCGGCGCTTCGGATCGCGATTGTTTCTTTCGTCTTCGCGTTGCTTTACCTGGGCGCAGTTATCGCGCTGCATGGCGGGCTGGCGCCGCTCGAACGGCTCCTTGGCCTCATGCGTGACATGGCCGGCTCGCGCTGGCCTGGCAAGACCAAAGCGATTCTGGTTCCAGTCGTGCTGCTGGTGGTCTTTGCGCTGCACAGTTCGGCGCAGACGAGCGTGGAACCGCGAGGCGTAGTGGACTGGTCACAGATCGGTGTTGGCGGAATTCCGCCGCGCACCCAAATCTGTGCGAGTCTGAATGCGCCGGCTACGGTCGACCAGATTAACGCCGCATTGGCGGCATGTCCCAGCGGCCAAACGGTCTATCTCGCCGCTGGTACGTATGCGATCAAGGGCACGGTGCGGATTCCTTCAAACGTGACGCTGCGCGGCGCCGGCGCCAACCGCACCATCTTGAATGCCACGGGCAGCAGCGGTGATGTGGTGAGCATGGGCTCGGGCTCGGTTGCATATCGGCTGGTGCGGATTACCGGCGGTGCAACGACGGGGTCAAGAACCATCGAGATGAGCGACGCGCGGGGCCTTCGCGTGGGAAGTTACCTGGTGATTGCCGAGAGCAATGATCCGGCGTATGTATCGACGGCGGGCAGCGGCGGAAACTGCAACTGGTGCGATGGCTGGACGAATAACGGGCGCCTGGCGCGCGGCCAGATTGTTGCGGTGACTGCTGTCAGCGGGAATTCGGTCAGCATTGCGCCCGCGCTTTATAGCGCCTACACGCTCGCGCCCATCGCGGTTCCCTTTGAGATGGCGGTGAGCCATGCGGGCGTCGAGAATCTGCAGGTCTATGCCAACAACAGCGGCTATGGTTCCAACTTCAGTATGAAGATGTGCGCGTACTGCTGGATCAAGGGCGTGGAGTCGAATTACGCGGATGGCGACCACGTGGAGGTGTACTGGGGCTTTCGCGACGAGATTCGCGACAGCTATTTCTCCAACGCGTTTCTGCATGGCCCCGGAATCCACGACTCCGACCTGCAGATTGGCTGGAAGACGACGGCCAGCCTGGTTGAAAACAACATCATTGAGCGCACCCACGCGGCCATCATGCTGGAGTGGGGCGCGGCCGGCAACGTGATTGCCTACAACTACACCATGGGCGAATTCGACAGCGGTGCGACCAACCTGGACATTGGCGGGATCGATTTTCACGGCGCGCATCCGCAGTTCAATCTGCTCGAGGGCAACGTGCTGACCATGATCGACGCCGATTCGGTGTGGGGCACGTCGAGCGACACTACTGCTTTTCGCAACTGGGTGATTGGGACGAACCGGATTTGCGGCCCCATGAGCGGGCGCGGTACGGTGCAATGCGCGGGCGCCAATGGACACTACGGATTCCAGGCAGCGCGGGCCGTTGAATTCTCTTACCTGAGCACGCGCAACATTTTTATCGGCAACGTGCTGGGTTCCGCGGCCATGCAGTCGCTGGCGGGCTATCATTCTGCGCTCCGGCAGCGGGATTCGGTCGCGTATTCCGCGCCGCGCAGCTACGATGGGACGGCGTACGGCTGGTCCTTTGGCTATGGAGGCACCGGCGATGACGGGTCCAGCACGGGCTGCGGCGGAGGCGTTCCTCCGTGTCATCGTGTGGGGAATTCGGCCACCGATTTTCTGCATGGGAACTATGACGAGATTGTGGGGTCGACGCGCTGGGTTCCTGGTGTGACACATGTGCTGCCCGCGTCGATTTACCTGAAGGGCAAACCACCTTGGTGGGGTTCGATGCCGTTTCCTGCGACTGGTCCGGATGTGAGCGGAGGACCTGGACCTGGAGGACACAGTTATGGAAATCCGGCGCAGGCCTGCTATCTGAAGGTGATGGGCGGCTCGGATGGAGGAACTGGTGGGCCGCTCAGATTCAACGCGGAAAGATGCTACGGACGGTGAGCTTGGTGCTCTCCCACCCTTTCGCCAGAAACAACGCGAAAGGATGGGGCACGGAAGGTTGATTGGCCGGAATGGAGAGAGCATGAGTGTGGGAGTGACGCTCGTCATTGGGCTTGGTGAAGTGGGCAAGCCGCTTTGCACGATTCTGCAAAAGCACGATCCGCAGGTGATTGGTATCGACGTCGAGCCGGTCGCGGTCGATCAGCCGGTGAGCATTCTGCACGTTTGCTTTCCTTTCAAGGAGCAAGCGCAGTTTGAGAATGCGGTTGCAGAATACGCACATAAATACCGGCCACAAATCATTGTGGTGAACAGCACCGTAGCGCCTGGTACTACGCGCGGTATTGAGGTGCGCACCGGCATTCCATCGGTGTCCAGTCCCATTCGCGGCAAGCACACCAGGATGGTTGAGGACCTTTATCTGTACGTGAAGTTCGTTGCGGGAGCTAATGCGGAAGCAACCGAGCGGGTGCGTGCGCACTTTGAGACTGCGGGACTGAAGTCGGAGGCGATCTCGACGCCCGAAGCACTGGAACTGGCCAAGCTTCTGGAGACTACGTACTTCGGCCTTTTAATTACCTGGGCGCAGGAGATGAACCGTTTTGCGGGCGCGGTGAACGCCGATTACCTGGAAATTGGTAAGTTCTTTCGCGAGATTGCCTATCTGCCCAAGGTGCTGTTTCAGCCGGGTGTGATCGGTGGCCACTGCGTGATGCCGAACATAGAATTGCTGGAGCAGCGCTTCCAATCGGATTTTCTCAAGTTGATGAAGAAGTCGAACGAGGAGCGCAAGGCGGAGTTGGCGGCCGAGAAGCAGCAAATAGCCGGCGAACGGCTGCAGCCGCTGGCGCTTAGCTAACGGAGTTGGGGCCGCTCGATTGGCGTCTGTGGTCTCCCACCCTTCGCACGATGAGAGTGTGCGAAGGATGGGGCACCCAATGCTCAGCCCGGTAATCTCCCCAATGTGGTATTGCATTTCGCTGCGACGGGCGTAAGGCTGGAAGCAGACATGAAGAAGATCTGCATGATCGCGTACACGAACTATCTCTCTGACGCGCGTCCGCGGCGCGAGGCGGAGACGCTCGTGCGCCGCGGCGACCAGGTGGACTTCATTGCGTTGGGGGAAAAAGACCGCCCGGCGATCGAGACTGTGGAAGGCGTTCGGCTGTTCCGGGTAAAGCAGATCAAATATCGCGGCGCCAGTGGCGCCAGCTACTTGCTTTCTTATTTGCGCTTTTTGTGCGCGGTCACGGCCAGGCTGGCCGGTCTCTACCGCAAGGAACGGTACGACGTGGTCTACGTGCACACCATGCCGGATCTTCTGGTGCTGGCTGCGCTGATTCCGAAACTGTTCGGCGCGCGCGTGGTCCTTAATCTTCACGACATGATGCCCGAACTCTACATGTCGAAGTTCGGCATCTCCGAGAAGCATCCGCTCATTCGCTTTCTCGCTTTCCAGGAGCAGGTAAGCATCCGCCTCGCCGACCGTGCCATTGCAGTGCACGATCCGCATCGCGATGTCCTTTGCCGGCGTGGCACGCCCAAGGCGAAAATCACGGTGCTGCCGAACGTGCCCGATCCGCGAATTTTTCGCAAGAAGGTGCCGGCAGCGTCTGCTGCCGGCACCTTCCGCATCGTTTATCACGGAACCATTGCGCGGCGGCTGGGCCTCGATCTCGCGGTGAGCGCTTTCGCGAAGGCAGCGCCTTCGTGTCCCAGTGCGCGTCTCGAAATTTTCGGCGATGGTGATGCCGGTGACGAGTTGGAAGCACAGATTCAGGCGTCAGGCGTGGCGGAAAAAATTGCTTTCAGCCGCAAGATGTTTCGCGTGGAAGACATCAGCGCAATGATTCAGGGCGCGTCGGTGGGCATTATCTGCAATCGCCGCGATCTTGCTACCGAGTACATGCTGCCGGTCAAACTGCTCGAGTACGTGCAACTGGGCATTCCGGCCATCGCACCGCGGTTGATGACGATCGAGTATTACTTTGACGGAAATCAGGTTGAGTATTACGAGGCCGGCGACGTGGACGCATTGGCCGCCGCCATTTGCGCTCTCTATGCCGACGCCGAAAAGCGTGCGGAACTGACGCGCCAGGGCAACGAATTTGCCCGCCACTTCAACTGGGAAATCTTCAAGCACGGTCTTTACCGCGTGGTGGACGGCGATACCGCTGCAGTGCGCGAAGAATTGCCGGCGGAAGTAGCGCAGGGCAGCGCAATCGAATAGGGAGAATGCAGGCGTGGCGCTGATTGTACGCATCGATGTAGACCGTCCCTACGGCAAGCAGGGACTGGTGCGCCATGTCGCCAGCCGTGTCTCCTCCGACTATTTTCTGCCGCGCGTGGAATGGTTGCGCTACCTCGAGGAACTGAAGACCATCCTCGGCATTCTCAACGCCAACGGCAGGCCGGCGTACGTATTCTTCCGCAAGTGCAGCTACCCTTCTGACGAAGTGCGCGAGCTGATGGCGGTGGGAAATCACGTCTACGGACTGCATCTTGAAAATTCGCGTTCCGAGGAGACGTTCCGCGAAGAGTTGCAATCGCTAGAGCAGGAGCTCGGATTTCCGGTGTCGGCATTTTCGAAGCACGGCTCGGGGCGCCATCGCTACGGGCGGCACCACTTCGCACCTTACGAACCGGAGCGCTACTTTCCCTGGGCGAAAAAAGCGGGTCTTAAATTCTTCTTCGGCAACCTTGAGGATCCACGGCTGCGCGCGGTCGAGGACGGCGAACTGGTGTTCTATCCATCGGCCTTCTGGCTCGAGCCGGCGTGGCGCGACAAGCAGAAGTTTTCCCTGGACTGGCTGTTGCGGGAGGCGAAGGAGCGCGACATCGTGATGCTTCTTCATGCCGACAACGTAACCTCCGATCCCGAAATCATGCGGGAATTCTGCACCGCGGTGGAGAAGCTGGAATCGGTGATTCTGCCCGTTCCCGCCGCCGCGCGAGCCCTCCGACAGAGCTGACACAAGTTCTTCTCTCCCGGCACAATCCGCACTCTCCTCTCAAAACAACTCACCCGGCAAGAGCGGGCATCCATCCCACTTGAGCACCCGGCTCTTCGCGCGCAGGCATCGGTTTGCGAGAAACAGTAGAATCCATGGCGAAGGGCTTTTCTATTCCGGGCTCCGTTGCTGCCCGTTCGGTTTTGCAAGGCTGCCGCATGCCAGAGATAACCCGGAAGCACACACCGCGCACCAATATCGTCTTCGCCTTTGCTCTTGCCCTGGCTTGCTGGGTGGCGTGGCTGGCGCGAGAGGCAGTGTTCCTGCTCTACCTCTCAGCGCTTTTTGCCGTTGTACTGATGCCGGTAGTACACGCGGTGGAGCGGTGGCACATTGGCCGCTGGCGCCCGCGAAAGGCTGCATCGGTTGCCATCATGCTGCTGGTTTCAGCCGCCGCGCTTACCGGCTTCGGCTTTCTCGCGATTCCTCCCGTGTCGCGCGATCTCGAACAGCTCAGCGCGCAGACGTCAAGCATTCCGGCGTTGATCGGCAAGCTGCACAGCATCCCGTTTCTCGATCACCTTAACTACGGCGAGCTCAGCGCCAGGTTGGAGACCTACCTGAGTCGCGCCGCCACCTATATCCTGTTGTCGGCCAAGGACTGGGCCGGCCGCATCGCGGACTTGCTCACCTGCCTGGTGCTTACGATTTATTTCATCCTCGAAGGCGATATTGCCTACAGGTGGTTTCTGTCATTCATTCCACCGCCCCGGCGCGCGCGGCTGGACCCGACACTGCGCCGCGCCGCTGCGCGCATGGGACGATGGCTGCTCGGGCAGGCCAGTTTGATGCTCATCCTGGGCGTATGCAGCACCGCGGCCTATGCGCTGCTCCACGTCCGCTACGCCTCCGCACTGGGCGTTCTCACCGGGTTACTCAACATTATCCCGGTGCTGGGCGGGGCCATCACCATCGCGCTGGTGCTGATAATTGCCGCCTTCACGTCCTGGAAGAGCGCGCTGGGCGTAGCCATCTTCTACGCGGTTTACACGCAGATTGAGAATTCGCTTCTGACGCCGCGCATCATGCAGAACCGCGTGGACCTGCCTGGTCTGGGAGTCCTGGTTGGACTGCTCTTCGGATTCTCACTGGCCGGCGTTCTGGGCGCGCTGGTCGCGGTGCCTACGACAGTGTTGGTGGCGGAACTGCTGGACGAATACCTGGTGTGGAAGAATCCGTCGTTTTCCGGGCCTCCGTAGAAGTACCCCCCCGGGTTTTTTGCAAGTGTTTGAAAATAAACGACAGAAAGAGCCGGTTGGCTGCAAGTGTTTGATTCTAAAGCGAATAAATTGCAAGTGTTTCATTTCAAGGGAGTTGCTATCGGCAGAAGGGCCTTAAAAGCATGCCTCAGGGGCTAAAGCCCCGTCATTCTATTGGCCTTATTGGCCCGGCTAAAGCCGTGCCCTTGTTACAAAGCCCCATCACAGCGCAGCCTGCAAACTCGTGCCCTTCTTTCAAAACCCATCACAGCGCAGCCTGCAAACTCGTGCCCTTCTTACAAAACCCATCACAGCGCAGCCTGCAAACTCGTGCCCTTCTTACAAACCCATCACAGCGCAGCCTGCAAACTCGTGCCCTTCTTAACAAACCCATCACAGCGCAGCCTGCAAATTCGTGCCCTTCTTACAAACCCATCACAGAGGGTATTCCCGCAACCTGCAGACTCGTGCACTCGTTACAAAGCTCTTGGCATCTGTTCTTTCGGCAAGCTGGACGGGCGCGTGTGCTCTTCATGCACCGTACCCCCCCCTCTTTTTGGTAAGTGTTTGAAAATAAAAGACAATTATGACAGCCATTTCGCAAGTAGTTGATTATGAAATGTTTATTTCTATTGCGCTTACAAGTGTTTGAAAAATAATAGGATGGTGCGGGTCAGGAGACTCGCACTACAGCCGGTCTGGAGACCGGCGCTACGTTTCCGTGAGCCGGCGCTACGTTGGGGCGCTGCCTGGATTGTGAGCATGGTCCAGAGTAGCTGAAATGGGGGGAATAACATGCAGGCGGCTTTGGGACGGAAACGCTTTGGAATGAGGGAGAAAACCTTGGTAAGGGCTTGACAGAACGGGCGCTCCGAGGAGGTGGGGGAGCGCCCGTCCGATTCGGCGGAGATGACAGGAGGCCCTAGACCTTCACCGCCGGATTGGTTGCGTGGTGCAGCAGCACGGCGACAGCGCAACTGGTGAGCCGGGTTTCGGCCGAGTCGGCGCGGCTGGTAAGTATCGCCGGCACGCGCGTGCCCAGCACGATGCCCGCCAACTGCGCGCCGCCGAGGTACTCAAGCTGCTTGGCCAGCATGTTGCCGCTCTCGAGATCGGGGACGACCAGAATGTCGGCCTGGCCGGTGACCGGCGAGACCAGCTTCTTGATGCTGGCCGCCTTCTCGCTCACGGCGGTATCGAAGGCCAGCGGCCCGTCGAGAATTCCACCGGTGATCTGGCCACGATCGGCCATCTTGCACAACGCCGCGGCGTCGAGCGTGGATTGGATCTTGGGGTTCACGGTTTCGACAGCCGACAGCAGCGCAACCTTGGGCTCGGGAATGCCCAGGGCGTGCGCCAGGTCGATGGCGTTCTGGACAATGTGCACCTTGTCTTCAAGGTCGGGCGCGATATTGATGGCCGCATCGGTGATGAGCAGCGTGCGCGCGTAGGCCGGTGTATCCATGATGAAGACGTGGGAGATGCGGCGCGCGGTGCGCAGGCCGGTATCGCGCTGCAATGCGGCCTTCATCAACTCGTCGGTGTGCAGGCTGCCCTTCATCAAAGCGAGTGCGTTGCCGTTGCGGCACTGGGCCACGCCCAGTTCCGCGGCTTTCTCTTCGGTTTCAGCTTCAAGGATGGGATAGGCCGAGATGTCGACACGCAGATGCTTGGCCAGCGCCTTCATGTCGTGGCCGGGGCCGATCAGCAATGGCTCAATGAGCCCCTGCTGCGCTGCTTCAACGGCGCCCAGTAGAGCCACGTCAGAGAGCGGCCACACCACCGCGGTGGTGATGGCAGGCAGATCTTTACAGCGTTCGATGAAGTTGTGAAAGACGTGATAATCCGCCGGATGGCCGACAAGGGGATCGACGGCAACCGGATCGACCAGCGTAGACAGGTCGTCCATGAAAATTCCTCCTGGGGCGAGCAGCGTGTTGGCCGCCCAAACTGACAGTTTCATTGTGCAGCGCCGCGATGAAAGGCCCGTGTGCCTTAGGTCACACGGCGGAAAGACGTCCCGCATTGCGGGGCGCGCTTTGCGGGGATTTCAGAGGCCGTCGGGGGATGATTGTCGCGCCCTGGCTGCGAAGTAGACAACGGTTGTCGCGCCGGCGGGACAATGATTCGTCATGGCCGTTCAGTTCGTGTGGCTGTGACGCTAACTGCACTTCTTTCGCCCCCATGCGGGGGCTTGGCCTGTTGAATTGAAGGCTTCCCCAGACTTGCGTCTGGGGCTACCCTCTAGCGCCCGCTTTGCGGGCTTTGTAATCGGATGACATATCTATGGAGATTTATGGCGACCTGGTGCCGAGGGCCGGCTTTATCGCACAGCCTCCAAGCTGCTATGCTGCGGGCGCGGAGAAAAGCGATTTAACCAGACTCTGGCGAGCCGACATCGTGCTCTCCCACCTTAGGCGCAAGAACAAAGACGCGCCGAAGGTGGGGCACCCGGTGCGGAGAGAAGCGATTTAACCAGAATCTGGCGGGGAGACATCGTGCTTTCCCACCTTAGGCGCAAGAACAAAGACGCGCCGAAGGTGGGGCACCCGGTGCGGAGAGAACCGATTTATTGAGTCCATGGGGTTGAGATTTTTGGTTTCCCACCCTTGCGACAAAGACAAGTACGTCGCAAGGATGGGGCACCCTGGTCTGTGCCGGGGGGACGAATCTCCGGACGGGATTTGCGATGATCGGAATGAGGGAGGAACGCGGGCATGTGGTTCATGGGCATCGATGTGGGCACGGGGGGAACGCGGGCAGTACTTGTGGACGCGGCGGGGAGGTTGATGGGGTCGGCCTCCAGCGAGCACGCGGCATTTCGCGCCGAGCATCCGGGATGGGCAGAACAGGATCCGGAGGACTGGTGGCGGGCGGCGATTGAGGCGATTCATGGGGCGCTGGCCTGCTCACCGAATCCTGGTGAACCCATCGCGGCCCTTGCGCTTACCGGGCAGATGCACGGCGCGGTGATGCTGGATGAGAATGGCGCGGTGCTGCGGCCTTCGCTCATCTGGTGTGACACGCGCACGCAGCCGGAGTGCGACTGGCTCACGGAGAAGATCGGCTACGAGCGGCTCATCGAGCTCACCTGCAATCCGGCGTTGCCTAACTTCACGCTTACGAAACTGCTGTGGGTGAAGAAGCACCAGCCGGAAATCTTTGCCAAGATTCGCCACGTGATGTGCCCCAAGGACTACGTGCGCTACCGGCTGACCGGTGAGTTTGCCATCGACGTGCAGGAGGCCTCGGGCACATTGCTGCTGGATGTGGCGCATCGGCGCTGGTCAAGCGAGATGGCGGAGGTGGCGGGGATTCCGGAGAGCTGGCTGCCGCGGGTCTATGAGTCGCCAGAGATTTGCGCGCGCATATCAGAGAAAGCTGCCGGGCAGACGGGATTGAAGGCGGGCACGCCGGTTGCGGCCGGCGCAGGCGACCAGGGTGCGGGCGCTGTGGGAATGGGCATTCTGCAGCCGGGCAGCGTGTCCGCCACGATTGGCACCTCGGGCGTGGTGTTTGCGGCAACGGCCGAGCCTACCAAGGATCCCAAGGGCCGGCTGCACACGTTCTGCCACGCGGTGCCGGGGCTGTGGCACGTGATGGGCGTGACCCAGGCCGCGGGGCTGAGCCTGAGCTGGCTGAAGGAGACGTTCTTCTGCGGGTCGGGATATGAAGCGCTGAACGCGCTGGCCACAGGCATTCCGGCGGGCAGCGAGGGGGTGGAGTGGGCGCCTTACCTGCTCGGCGAGCGGACGCCGCATCTCGATCCCGACGTGCGGGCGGCGTTCGTTGGGCTGGGCGCAAAGACTACGCCGGGGCATTGTGTCCGCGCCGTGCTGGAAGGCGTGGCCTATTCGCTGCAGGACACGTTTACGCTGTTTCACGAACTTGGGATTCCGGTGAGCGGGATCCGGCTGGGCGGCGGCGGCGCACGCGGGCCGCTGTGGCGGCGGATTCAGGCCGGCATCTACGGGCAGGCGGTGGAGGTTCTTGCCGCCGAAGAGGGCGGGGCGTTTGGCTGCGCGCTATTGGCCGGAGTCGGCTTCGGGCACTGGGAAAGCCTGGACCAGGCGTGCGCACAGGCGCTGCATGTGGCCGAGCGGGTCGAACCGGATGCCGGGGATCTGGCGGCGTACAAGGCTGGGTATGAGAAGTGGAGGAAGTTGTATCCGGCCTTGCGCGGCCTGAGATAGGGCAGTGCCAATTGACCGCAGAAATGGGGTTTTGCCCAAGAGAACGCTTCTGCCCAAAAAACAATTTGCCCAAGAAATGCGCCTGACCGCAAACAATAATTTAACCCGTGAGAAATGCGGGCCAGCGGACGAAAATCGCTGTTTACCTAGTTGATTGCTCTGTTCTGATGCGTATAGCCTGATTCCTTCATCATCCCGGTGGCTAGAATGCCGGTTGCAGGTTCGCAAGTCCCCATTTTTCGCAAGTCCCCATTGAGGTGTAGCGGGAACGGTAAGTCCATTCGCTCAAGAAGCTCAAATTTCACCCGGAACTGCCGATAAATCCTTCAACCGGAATACTAAGGAAGAGGGATATGTTTCTGAATTCCAGGCTTTTCCTCAATGCGTTCGGCTGCTTCACTTTGGTTCTGGCTTGCATTCCCGCGGCTGCGGCCACCGCTTCAGCGTCATTCGGAGTCTCCGTAACGGTTCAGGCCACCTGCACGGTTTCCGTTCTTCCCTCGCACATTAGCGCTTATTCAGGCGCAATTCAAGACGCGGCTTCTTCCGTTTCCATCAACTGCAGCAACTCGGTCCCTTACAACGTGGGTCTTAACGCGGGACTGGCGCCCGGCGCCACCGTCGCCACTCGACAAATGATTGGTCCAGGCTCTGCGCAGCTGGGTTACGTGCTGGAGTCGAACTCCCCGGGGGGGCTCAACGGGGGAGAAACTGTCGGCGCCGATACAGTGTCAGGCACCCGTAACGGCCTCCAGCAGTCGCCCGCAAATTATGGTCAAAATTCGGCGGGTCAACAGGTTAGGCCGGGAACATACTCCGATCGCATTACCGTTACGGTTACTTACTGATCCGCAGAAACTCTGCACGCGGACTCTCGGGTCCGGGATAACAATCAGAGTGCTTGCCAGCACCGCTCTCTTAAGCCGTTGCACCTATCGAATGGAGTGCCTTGAGCATTCCGCCTCTATAGTTTTTCTCTGCTGACAATCTGACCGGGCTCTGACCTGCGAGTGGAGGTGCTTTCGAAGTTTCCATAGCGACCGCCCCAACGCATAAAAGGGCGCCGAATTATTTCGCGCGGGGGGACCGATCAGATTCCACCTGCCTCACTTCACACGGTGCTTTTGCTGCATTTAAACGTTTTAGTCGAACTCATTCCATGTTTGTGTACTAGAAAGGTACACAAGCGTATCGTCGGGTTCACCCTAAAGTACTATTTCTTCAGCCTATCTCCATGCTCTAAATTTTGCTTGTGTCGCGGATCTGTGCAATTTTTCCAAGTTCCTGCGACCAGACCTTCCCCCTGGGCCCCGATTTGTAGCTTTGCCGATCCATCTGTGGAGGCCGGCATGAGTACTCGGTGGCATGCGAAGACAAAAGCGCGAGGAAGAACGTCCGCAGCTTTTGCTTCACAGGGCCTGATTCAGTCGGTGACTGAACCCGTTCGATCTCGGATCGGCGGCCGACGACGCCAACCCTCAGTCACTGTTGAACAAGGGGTAACTTTGATGAAAGTCCTCGGTGTAAGATCTGGGCTCCTCGCCGCAATTTTCGGCATTCTAGGGTTGGGCTTTGCTGCCATCTCCGCGTCCGCTTCAACGGCTACAACCACGCTCGCGGTGACCGCGACTGTCCAGTCAACTTGTGTGATTTCCGCCACCGCGGCGGCCTTCGGAACGTACACAGGCACGGCTTCGACCTCCACATCGAGCATTTCCGTCACCTGCACAAACACGACCCCATACAACGTGGGGCTCAATGCAGGAACTGCGAGCGGTGCTACTGTGACCAATCGCAGTATGACGGGGCCCGGCTCAGCGTTACTTAAGTATGTACTGACCCAGGATACTGCTCATGCCGTCAACTGGGGCCAGACCGTCGGAACCGATACTGAAGCAGGAACCGGCAACGGATCTGCTCAGACACTTACGGTTTACGGTCAGGTCGCGGCAGGGCAGTATGTGGCGCCGGGTAGTTACTCGGACACGATTACCGCCACGGTCACTTACTAGCCATAACGTCGGTATGGGACCTCGATGAACGCTCGCCGACCCAAAGCAGTCAACACGCTCGCCCTCCTCCTCATTGCTTTTTTGGGAAGCATGGCGGCTGAAGCGCAGTCGCTGGCGGTTCTGCCGGTCAACATCTTCCTGGCACCGGGTCAGATGGCTTCTTCGATGACCGTGACCAACCAGGGAACCAGCGGAACCGCCATTCAGATTCGCGCCTACGTCTGGAATCAGAAGGGAGGCGATGATCAGCTCATTCCTTCCGACAATCTGGTCGTGAGCCCACCGATTGCCTCCATTGCACCGGGAGCGACCCAGGTAGTGCGCCTGATCTTGCGCCATCCACCGGAGGACCAAGAGGCTACTTACCGAATTCTGATCGACCAGATTCCTCCCCCAGCCCAGCCGGGTGTCGTCCATATCGTTCTCCGGCTTTCCATTCCGATTTTTGCCCTGCCGACGATTCGCGCCGTTCCGCAGGTCGAGTTTCATATGGAGTGCGACAAGGGGCAGCTTTTTCTGGTGGGCACCAACAATGGCCTCCGCCACGCGTCCATTCGCGATATCGTGCTGTCGACAAGGGATGGCCGTGAACTCAAAACCGAAAGGGCCGCTTCTCCTTATATCCTGGCGGGCACCACTCGTCGTTGGCTAATTCCAGTAGAAGGGCCGCTGCCAGATTCCAATGAACCTTTGCGCATGACAGCGCACGCCGATTACGGCGCAATCGAAGAGCAGGTCCATGTTCTCACTGCACGATAGCGCTCGCAGAAAAGCAGATCGTTGGCTCCTGGGTTTCTCCTTCCTTTTTGTGACAATCGCAACGCCGGCGGCGGCAATGACGATGACCGCAAGCGATGCACTCTCCGAGGCAGCTTCCGATCCGAACGCCGATGAAACCCTACTGCTCGATGTGCAAGTGAATGGAAATCCTATCGGAAAGATTGGTGAATTCATTCTGCGCCAGGGCCGATTGATGGTGCGTCCGGAAGAGCTAAGGAGTCTCGGCTTTCAGACACCCGAAGATCGTGGCCCCGCTCCCGGTCCCCTGCTCGACATGTCTGATTTGCCAGGACTGGTTTATACGCTGGACTTGAGAGACCTGGTGTTGCGCATCACCGCCATCGACAGTCGGCTCATCCCAACCCGGTTGAAGCCCGAGGCAGGTGTGCAGGAGGATAGCCGCCGAGTCGTCGAGAGCGGCACCGGCATGACTCTCAACTACGACACCGTCGGCACCTTCGCAGACGGCCAGAACGGCGCCACCGGCTCGTTCGACCTGAGAGCCTTCTCGCCACGGGGAATCGTAAGCTCGGAGTGGCTGGCTTACTCCGGCGCAAACTCGGGCAGCTCCGGATCCAACACGGCCATCAGGCTGGATAGCGCCTATACATTCGGCGACGTCAATACGCTGCGCCGATATACGGCGGGCGATTTTATTAACGGCGGCCTTGCCTGGACCCGGCCGGTGCACATGGAGGGCTTTCAAATCGAGTCGGACTTCAGCATGCGCCCGGACCTGATCACCTTTCCCCTGCCCTCCGTAACGGGGTCAGCCGCTGTACCCTCCACGGTGAGCGTGCTGGCAGACGGCAACCTCACGCTTTCGAGCCAGGTGGGCGCCGGCCCCTTCCAGGTTCCGGCGCTTCCCGTGATCTCGGGAGCAGGAACGATCTCCATGACCGTGACCAACGCGCTGGGACAGCAGATAACCGTTGTCCAGCCGTTTTACGCGAGCTCTGAACTGCTGGCGAGGGGCCTGCACACCTTTGGTGCGCAATCGGGCCTGGTGCGGCGCGAATGGGGCGCGGCGAGCGACGCGTACGGAAAACTCGCGGGCGCCGCCGTGTACCGCCGCGGCCTGACTGACAGGTTGACCATGGAAGCGAGCGCGGAGGCCACGCCCGGCGCGCAAATGGCGGGCGCAGGCGGGGTGGTGCAGATCGGTACTCTGGGTATCGTCAACTTTGCCGCGGCGGCCACCGGCGGCGCAGGACATCCTGGCGCGCAATTTTCCCTGGGCGCACAGCGCATCGGCAGAATCTTCAGTCTGGGCGGCCAAGCAATCGTGGCCAACAGCAATTACCGTGATATTGCCTCGATGAACGGAGATGGAATTCCACGCAAGCAACTCAGCGGCTACACCAGCCTATCCACGCATCACCTTCGGCGCGATCGGCGCAGCCTACGCAGACCTCGACCAGGACGCTGCGCCGGTTGCCATCCAGGGAAATGTGACGTCCGCCCAGCACTCCCACGTCGTTTCTGGAAACTATTCATTCCAAGTCCACCACATAGCGATCTACGCCTCAGAGTTCGAGGATCTGGCCAGCACCGGGAATAGCAGTGGAATGCAGTTCGGCGTCACCATTCCCTTTGGGCGGCGAAGTTCAGTCGAAATCAGCGCCAGCTCCGATGGAAACGGCCAGGTACAGGTGCAAAAGTCGGCCGCTCTCGTTGGCCAGTGGGGCTATGACGCGTATATCTCCGCCGGCAGCTCCAACCATGAATTTGCCGAAATGCAGTATAAGTCGCCTTTTGGCCTATTCACGGCCGGGATCGACCAATCCGCAGGTGTTACTACGTTGCGCATGGAATCGCAGGGAGCTTTCTCCTGGGTCGATGGAGGCTTATTCCCGTCCAATACGATTTACGACAGCTTCGCCATTGTGGACACGGGTCCCATTGGGCACGTTGAAGTCCTGCAGGAGAACCGCGATGTGGGCAAAACCAATTCCTCGGGACGGCTTTTGGTCCCGGACATGCGCTCCTTTGATACCAACCACATCGCCATCGTGCCCACCGATGTCCCGCCGGACGTCTCCCTCAAAAACGCCGCACAGATAATCCGCCCCCGGGATCTATCCGGTGTCGTGGTCAGGTTTCCCCTCAAAGAAAGTCACGGCGCATTGTTGCGCCTGGTGGATCAAACCGGCCTGCCCTTGCCGCTGGGCACATCGGCAACTCTCAAGGCAACTGGCGTAGCGGTACCCGTGGGCTACGATGGCGATGCCTATGTTGAGGAACTCAGCGTCCACAACGAGCTGGCCGTGGAGCTGCCCGATGGCAGGCGCTGCACGGTGCACTTCGACTACAAACCTATAGCGGGAGAAATTCCCTCGATTGGCCCATTGAGCTGCACGGAAACCAAGCCATGACGCGCCGGCTCGCCTTGGTCTGTCTTCTGTTGCTCGCCTGCGGCTCCCAGCCAGGAGCGGCGGCGCCGGCGAGCTGTACTGTCTCTGCTACGAGCATTAACTTTGGCAACTATAGTGGCTCGGTGGTGACAATGGACGGCACGATCACGGTGAAATGCACTAAGGGCGACGCCTACGATGTGGCCTTAAATGCCGGGACTACCACCGGCGCGACCGTGAGCAACCGCAGCATGACCAACTTAGGCGTGAATCTGTCGTATGGCCTGTACAGCAACGCCTCGTATACCAGTAACTGGGGAAACAGCACCGCTACTGGGTGGGTAACCGGCGTCGGCACGGGCGCGGACCAAACCCTCACTGTTTACGGGCAGATTCCAGCAAACCAATATGTTACTCCGGAGACTTCTGCTTACAGCGATACCATCACGGTTACCGTCTCTGGTCCTGACTTCACGACCAAGACAACCACCTTTCCGGTCGAGGCAATGGTGGTGGCCTCCTGCACCATTTCGGCTGCGCCTTTGGCCTTCGGCACCTACTCCGGGGCAGTCAATAATTCCACGTCTACGATCTCGGTTACCTGCACCAAATCCACCGCATTCAATGTCGGTCTCAATGCCGGAACAGCGTCGGGAGCCACTGTGACCAACCGCAGCATGACCGGTCCAGATTCTGCGCTGTTGGACTACAGTCTTTACAGCAACTCCGGGCACAGCGCTAACTGGGGCAACACCATTGGCTCCAATACGGTTGCCGGGACCGGCAGTGGGGCACTCCAGTCCCTTCCCGTTTATGGCCAGATCCCGGCGGGACAGTATCCTGTTCCAGGCAATTACTCCGACACGATTACTGCCACGATCACTTACTGAGATCGTGCAGGAGGGAAATGCAGCCAACGTCCCGCGCCGTGTGATCGCATACCAAATGAAACGAATTCCGTACATTGGATTATTGAGCAGTCAGATCGAAAAGATCGCTTCGCTTGGCGCGAGCATTGACTTCGACATCATGGCCGATATGTCGGCAGGAGACCCCGCATAAAGCCTGCGGATCAGCGTCCAAAATCGGTTCTTCCCGGATGGTCGGCAACTGTGACCCTACATGATATGGATCACTCCCGCTCACAACAAACCGTCGGCCGGTCGGCGGCCGTGCGGGATTGCGTAGATCAGCCCAGATTCCGTGGCCGTCTCTGATTGCTTCCGGAAGACTGGCGCAAAGCCGACTTTTCAGGAGTAATCGTCGTCAGGGAGTGACTCGGCGATTCGGCGTAAAACGAGAACTCTCCCGACAACCAGAAGGGCTACGGCCTTGGAAAAGTGGTGAGTCCTGGTACTCCACGGGCATACCTTGAACCCTTCAACGACTCCTGAGCAGACAGAAGCTGTTATTGCTTTGAGGCGCGGGATCGGCCGGATCGCTTGGTGATTGCGCTCTTCGGCAATCGCGGAACAGCCTGGACGCCCGCCCAAAGCGTTGCGATGGTTTGCTCGACCACGAGAGCTTGGTCAGGCAGGTCAGGCACAACCCCTTGGATAACAAAGAGTGTGGCGAGGCCAAAGATCGTAAACCACCAGGTGTGGGCTACCACTATGTCATCCCTATTTGGCAATCCTTCATCCCTGGCAACATCGAAGAAGAGCTGCACGAAACGTTCGAACAAAGGCGCGCCCATGTCGTTGATGTATTGTCCAGCGCGAACGCCGTTTCGGTTCTCAGGCCCGAAGAAGACGTTGCGGAACTGCTGCGGATGGGCAATGCAGAATTGAATCAAGCTGCGCGAGGTCGCAAAAAGGCGCTCTTTGGGGGCGAGATATTTAGCGGCAATCGCGTCGAAGTTCTGAATCATCAGCCCGATCGTCTCGCGGCTCAACTCGGCAAGGATGTGTGATTTGTCCGGAAAATGCTGGTAGATCACGGCGTGCGTATAACCGATTTCTTTAGCGATCTCACGAAGCGTCACGGCTTCGTAACCGCGATCGGCGAACATTTTACCTGCAGCCGCAAGGATTTCGCCCCGCAACCGTTCCTTGCGCTCTACCCGGCGACTTGGTGATGTGGATGTCACTTCAATAGCTTAGCCTCTTTTGGCGATTTATGCGACCGCTTGTTGATTTGTATCCAGAGGTTTTATAACCGACGATTATTTTGCAACCAATGGTTTATGTTCGTCTCTAATGATCAGGTCGCTCATTTTGGGTGGGCGGCGAAACACGAGGCAAGGGGCGATTCATGCGACAGATAACTTTGGAAACTCACGGGACTAGCGGCGTGCTAGCTGCGCAACTCACAAGCTCTGGCGTTCGCAGCAGAGCACCACTTTCGTTCTAACAAGGAGAAATCGAACATGTATTTAGTCATGGGAGTTACTGGAAACGTTGGGGGCGCCACCGCGCGCCATTTGCTGACGCAAGGCAAACCGGTGCGAGCACTTGTGCGCAATCGCGAGAAAGCGGCCAAGTGGGCAGACCAAGGCGTGGAGTTGGTGGATGGAGACTGGAACGATGCGACAGCCATAGCGGCGGCTCTCAAAGGTGTTGAGGGCGCGTTTGTTATGTTGCCGAGTGTATGGGCCCCCTCGCCTGATTACAGAGAAGCAAAGGGCATGATTGCGAACTATGTCGAGGCGCTGACCAAGGTGGTACCCCCGCGGGTGGTAGCGCTCTCGTCGATGGGCGCGAATAGAACCAGCGGGGCGGGGATCATCACGGCCTTATCACTCTTGGAGCAAGGTTTTTGCAACCTGTCATCTCCGCTCGCATTTGTGCGCGCAGGCGGCTTTTTCGAAAACTTTCTTTACGGCTTGCAGGCCGCCCAGGGCGGAACCCTACCGGTCTTCTACAATCCTACAAACCGGAAATCGACCATGGTCGCGTCAGACGACATCGGCGCAGAGGTAGCAACACTTCTGACCGGGCCGGCGTGGTCAGGGCATCGTGTCATCGAGGTGGGTTCGATGGTAAGCGCGGATGAAGTGGCCGGACAGTTGGGCGAAGTCCTGAAACTCGACGTAAAAGCCTTTGCAATCCCGCGTGCAGGGTGGGCGGAAACGTTGGAGCAGTTCGGCGTCCCGAAGGGCCACACTGGACCTGCCGAAGAAATGTTTGACAGCGTTAACGCGGGATGGTCGGACCTCGGAATCGCGGGTACGGAGCACGTAGCGGGTACGACGTCCGCACGCGATGTGTTTGCGGCTGCAAGGAACCGCGTCAAGGCGTAAGTCCGGAGCAAGCTGAATCAGCCCGGTTGCTTGGAAACCGCGGCGCATGAATTCGTACTTTTGGCTTCCGTGGTTTCCCACCCTTTCGCCAGAGAAAAGGCGAAAGGATGGGGCACGGAATTGGTACAAAATTAAGCGGTCAAAGACCTAGCCGGTCAACCGACCTCGACCGCACTTCAGCAAAGAAAGTTGATGTAAGGAAGCTCTGCACAAGTAGTTCGCATTCCCTCAGGGGCTAAAGCCCGGAGCTCACTTTGCAGAGCTTAACGTACGGGCTGAAGCCCGTACCCTTCAAAACAGCGACTTATTCAGGGCTTTGACCTGGTCGTTGTCGTTTGGGCAACCTCTAGCGCGTTATTCGAGCGTGAGGTTGATCGTGGTGGCGTGAGACAGCGTGCCTGAGGTCGCGGTCACCGTTATGGTGTAGGTCTTTTCTGATTGAGCGAAGAAACCATTGCCCGCGCTACACCCGCTCAGTCCGGCCATGGCAGCTGCTCCGGCCGCCAGCAAGAGAAGCAGGGAGATCGTTCGTCCCAGCTTTCTCCCCAGGCGGCGTCGCCTCGAGATAAACGGCAGAAGCAGAAGTCCCCAGAGAACCGGAGGCAGCTTGCGGGCATCCTCCAGCCGCGCGACCGTGGATGGAGTCTGGATAGCCAACGTGGTTGAGGGCAGTGCAATATTCGCCGGAATCGACCAAGTGGTGCTGCTGAGCTGGGTCCACGAGGAGGGGCTGATGGTCGCAGTTGCACCGTCTGGGAGTCCGGTGACGGACAGCGTGATCGGAGCGGGGAATATTGTTCCGTTGGTGGGCAGAATGCTGAGCGGATAGGTCGCCGTGCCTCCGGGAAGAACCGTTTGCGGGGAGTTGCTACCGGTTGATCCACCGCTACTCGATCCACCGACGTTGTTCAGACTGAAGTCGACGACGGTTTCGGTAAGTGCAGCGCTTACCGTTGCCCTGTAGTTGACATCGCCGCTATACAGAGCGGTGATGGTATGGTTGCCGGCGGTCAGCGAGGAGACGCTGAGGGTGGCTACCCCGTTCGACAGAGTTCCCTGACCAAGCGGCGTTGTTCCGTCCAGGAAGCTTACTGTGCCGGTCGGCGTGGTTGCAGTTGAAGCGACGGTGGCGGTGAAGAGCAGAGGATTGGTGAGGACAACGGAGCTGGCGCTGCTGGTGAGGGCAATCGTCGGGGTGATTTGGCTGACCTGCAGCGCAATCGTGGTCGGCGTGGCGGCGGCTGCGTAGTTGCCGTCGCCGTTGTAGGTGACGCTGATGGTGTAGCTTCCGGGCGCCAGTGTGCTGGGGAGCGGAACGGTTGCGGTCGCGTTGCCGCTCCCCGAAGCCAGTGTCAGAGTTCCTGAGGCCGCGATGGTACCGGAGGCGTTAAGGATCGTGTAGCTGACGGTGCCCGAGGGCGCGGCGATGGTGGTATAGGGGGCGGTCACCGTGATGGTGGCCGAACCCGTCTGGCCGGGGGTCGTGGAGATTGGCTGCGTGGCTGGGCCAGTCACGGTGACGGAGGCCTTGCTGAGGACCAACGTAATGGAGTTGGTGCTGCTCAGGTACTGCTCGCTCACGCCCGCGTAGTTTGCGGCGATGGTGTGCGTACCGACACCGCTGAGCACGACGCCGGCCAGGCTCGCCGTCTCGTTGCTGAGGCTGACCGGGGAGCCATTATTCAACGTGGTCACGGTCGAGCCGACGGTATCGGTAAAGGACACGGTGCCGGTGGGAGCATTGCCGGTCGCGGTATCGGAGACGGTCGCAGTGAGGGTGACCGGTTGGCCGCTGACCAGTGCGGTCGGACTGATTGTCAGGGCGGTCTTGGTGGTGTCGCCCGCCGTCTGACCGGTACCACTGACCGAGACCGACTGGGTGCTGCCGGCAACGTTGAGGGCGTTGTTGGTGACGGTGATGGGGGCGCTGAGACTGCCCACCGACTGCGGCGTGAAGTTCACCGAGACATCGCAGAGGGTCCCCGGCAACAGCGAGGTGGAGGAGGTGCAGGGATTGGTGTCGTTGCCGTTGCTGGAGAAGCTCGCGGTGTAGGTGGGATTCGCGGAGAAGACCAGGGGCTGATTGCCGAGGTTGGTCACGGTTGCAGTCATGGGGCTGTCCGAACTGGTCAGGCCTTGCTTGGTGGAGGCATAGGTGAACGAAGATCCGGAGACGTTGACGAAGACGAGGCGGTTGTTGCTCCAGTCTGGAATATAGAGATTGCCGAAGGGGTCCACAGTTACTCCAAAAAGGAGGGAGCCAAGACTGGAGGGATTTGTCAGTCCGCTCAGGCTGAGAACGGATGCCACCCCCGCGGTGGTGATCTTCACAATGCGACTGTTGCCCGAGTCTACGATGTAGAGATTTCCCATCGCATCGGCCGCCACGCCCTGCGGATCGCTGATCGCGGGAGTGATGTTATTCGGAATGGCCACTTCTGAAGCGACGCCGGCGGCAGTTAGCTTGATGATGCTGCTGTTGTTATCGGTTCGGGCGGCGGCGTAGATGGTTCCCTGGGAATCGATGGTCAGGCCGGTCAGCGTGCTTCCAGTGAAGCTATAACCACCGGTATTGAGTACCGTTCCCTTGCCGGTTGCCGTTGACCCGCTGACCATCAAGGAAGAGACTTCTACGATCTGGCCATTGGTGAAGTCCGCGATATAGAGATTCCCGGCTGCATCGAAGGCCAGCGCGGTGGGGAAGCCCAAAGCTGAGGACAGGCCCGAGATGTTGAGCACGGAGACAACTCCGCCCGGAGTTACAACCAGGATGCGACTGTTCTGGTGATCGCCGATAAACAGATTACCGGCACCATCGACAGCGATCCCGGTGATGTTTTGCACCGCTGTGCTTGCCGGGGTGCCCAGGCTCACCACGGTGGCACTGCCGCTGCCGGCGGGGATCCTGGTGACATTCGAGCCGCTATAACTGGCGACATACATGTTGCCTGCGCCATCCAGGGCCACCTGGTATGGATTGTTGAGGGTCAGAGTGCCGGTGCTGATCACAGTCCCGGTGTTGGGATTCAGAGCCGCAATCGGGGCATCGCCAAATCCGTACAGAGGAACGGTGAGCACAGGGTTCGAATCCGGGTCATAAAGCACCAGTGCTCCGCGGCGCAGACCGGGAGCTGTGGGGAGAAAATTAACCTGCACCGTGCAGCTGTCTCCCGCTACGCTTGAACTGCTGCAGGTTGTATTGGCAACTTGAAAATCGAGACCCTGCGTGCCGGAGGTGAGCGCGTTCACGCTACCCAAGCCTAAGACGGGGTTTCCTACGATGAAATTCAGGACCCGGGAGGTTGGCGTCGAAGAGCCCAGGCTGATATGGCCAAACCCGACCGCCGTTTTGTTCAACGAAGAGCCATATGCCTCGCTTGCCGGATCCCAGTCCGAGGCGGGATCGACAATTACGGTACTGCTGTTGCTGGTATTGGCAATGTAAACCGCTCCGAAGGCGTCGACCGCAACCCCCAGGGGAGCATTGAGTGGCAACTCAGAGGACAAGAAATTGGACAGGTCCGTTGCCAGGCCTGACGTGCCCACTTCGACGATACGGTTGTTGCGGGTGTCGGCGATCAGGACGTTGCCGACTCGATCCACGGCTACGCCGCTCGGATTACTCAGAGCAGGACTCAACTCTACGTTGAGGACGACACCGGTGGTGCTTCCCGATGCAACCGTCACGATGCGATTGTTCGCAGAGTCGGCGATATAGAGCTTGCCGGATACATCCACCGCCAGCCCTTCGGGGCTGTTGAGGGACCCGGCGCCCGAGGAAACGTCGATCGTGAGAGCGGCGGCAGAGCCTCCCGCGGTCACTTCGACAATCCGGCTGCCTTCGCCTGTGCCGTCGGAGATAAAGAGATCCCCAGACTGGTCCAACGCGACACCGTGCGGAGCGGTCAGGGTCACGCTGCCGGTGCTGATCACGGAGCCGGCTCCCGACAAGCCGACCTTCACGACACGCGTGTTGCCGGTGTCCACTATATAGAGGTTGCCGGAGCGGTCGATCGCGATGGCGGACAAAGAACCCAGCGCCGGGCTCAACCCACTGACCGCCAGCACCGAGGCCGTCCCCTGTGCGTTCACTTCCACGATCCGTCCGCTTCCGCTGACGGTGTCGGCAATGAATATGTCGCCTGCGGAGTCCACCACGATGCCGGAGGGAGAACTCAGGGTAATACTCCCCACGGTGTTGAGCGTCTGCACATAACCTTGGAAGAGCAAACTGGCCGTTGCGTAGGCGTTTCGTGTACAGGCCAACAGGCAGAAAAGAAGCAAAACGGGCACAATTCGGCGAGGACCCAAAGCATAAGCCATCACAACCTCCAAGTACAGCCAATTTGCATATCGTTAGAACAGGGAAGACACAAGCAGGAGTTCATTGCAGCAGGGATCGGCCGCAACCCATCGAAGGTTAAACCGACAAAAGCGCTATACGTGTAAAGCTGATTCTATCAACTGATCATCGGGCCACACTCAATGGGTACTTCGGAGGATTGCTTCCAATCTAGGAGGCCAGAACGGGACGACCGCAGCGCCAGGATCCACCGTCTTTGAGTTCCTCATCAGGCGGTGGGGCGTTAGGGGACTGGTTGAAGAATCCGGCTTCATCCAGCCCTACGCGTGGAAACCGGTAGTTAATCTAATCGGTTTCCGTTCTTTCGATTGTTACAGCATCAAGCGTACAGTCTTCTGTGCGGGAGAGTGCACGGCAATCTGCGGGTGCGGTCCTAACCAGCTTGCCGAATCTCGCTTTCCATCCTCGGGAAAGTAACCCGGAAAAGGCTACCCTTGTTAATGGCAGAGTCGACGGTCAGCGCCGCCCCGCATGCGCAAGATTCACGCGGCAGGCTACGCCCAGGATGAGTGGAAGGCCACACCGGCACTGACCGTGAACTACGGGATGCGGTACAGCTACTCCTCTCCATTTACTGAGGTCCACTACCTCGGCCACGCGAACTCGCACTGGCTGAATCCGGCGGCCTTCTCGCTGCCCGCGGCAGGGGCCTGGGGCGACGCGGGACGCAACCTCGCGGTCGGGCCGGCCCTTTGGCAGGATGACTCAGCCGTGGAGAAGACCTTCCAGGTGGAGGGCGAGACTCACGTGATCTACCGCGCTGAATCCTTCAACATCTAGCTCAGTCTCCATGCTGTGCCTCCCGGCCAGACCCAAAGCGCGATCATTGCAAGCAACCTGCCGCAGAAGATCGGAAAGATCTCTTCTCCCGACGATCTGGAAACCGTCGCCTCGGGCCAGCCCGATGCGCACCGCGAGGAGAAGGGCCAGTTCTGGGACACGTTTGTGCCGGTGCATGACCGGAAGGGTAAGGTCATCGGCTTTCTGATCATGGAAGTGCCGTTCCGCACGGCTTCGACCGAGGCGGGTGCCTGGGGCAAACTCTAGCCCTTGATTCGTCAGAAGAAACGGCCTGTCGCTGGTTATGCCTGCGTTGTCGAATAGTCGGTAGTTACCTCGAATGTTAACAATTGCAGGGCCTCAATGGTACGGCAACAACAGGTCCAATTTGCTTATGCAGTGCCCAGCAACAGCGGCGAAATGCCCGGCCTTGTCTCCTAGTTCCCGCCCTCTTTACGCGTCCGCTTTCACGAGCTTGCTCTGCAGCTCTTCGAGTGTGCGGCCCTTTGTCTCCGGATAGAATAAGCTGACCACGATCAACTGCACTACCGTTGCCACCGCGAAGAAGATGAACGGGGTCTGCGGGCTGAAGGCGTGGGCCAGCACTGGGAACGAGAAGAGGATGGCGGTGTTGATGGCCGAGAGGCTGGCGTTGCCTACGCCCTGGCCTTTGGAGCGGACTGCGTTGGGAAAGACTTCGCCGATGTAGACGAAGACGACCAGTCCCTGGGAGAGCGCGAAGAAAGCAATGAATGCCACCAGCAGTCCCAGCAGCGCCGATTGATGGCTGTTGGTGGCAAAGACCCAGGCCACGCCGGAGAGGCAGGCAGCGGTGCCGATGGCGCCCGCGATGAGCAGACTCTTGCGGCCGAAGCGGTCAATGAGCGCCATGCCTACCAGGGTGAAGAGGAGGTTGGTGGCGCCGATGGCGATGGCCTGCTGATCGCTGGAAAGCTGGCTGAAGCCGGCGGCCGTAAAGATGGTGTGCACGTAGCTGAGGATGGCGTTGATGCCAGTGAGCTGGTTGAAGGCGCCGATGGTGATGGCGAGGAAGAGCGGATAGCGGTACTTCCACTGGAAGACCGGCTCGTGAACGGTGGCGTGCTCCGCATTCATCGCCGATTGAATCTCGGCGAGTTGGGCCTGGGCATTGGCACAGCCCATTGCGTTGAACACGGAGAGGGCTTCGTCGCTGTGGCCGCGGGCGACCAGCCAGCGCGGCGAGCGGGGAATGCTGAGGAGCAGGATGAAGAAGATGGAGGCAGGCAGAATGCCGACGCCGGCCATGACGCGCCAGTCTGCTCCGCCAGCGAAGCTGCCTGCGTGGGTAAGCCGAACCAGGAAGTTGGAGATGTAACCCACCAGGATGCCGCAGACCACGTTGATCTGGAAGGAGCCAACCAGGCGACCACGCAACTCGGCGGGCGCCAGTTCCGCGATATAGACCGGGCCGAGCACGGAAGCGGCGCCGACGGCCAATCCGCCGACGAAGCGCGCCAGCAGCAGCATGGGCCAGCTTACGGAACAGGCGGCGGCCAGGGCGGCGATGAGATAAACGGCGGCAGCCAGGCGCAATGCGGCGCGAGCGCCCAGGCGCTGACCGATGACACCCGCGGCGAAGGATCCGACGATGGTGCCCACCGGCGAGGCTGCCACGGTGACGCCGATCTGATGCGGGCTGAGGTCGTAGAGCCGGCTGACCGGGTCGATCATGCCGGAGATCACAACGGTGTCGAAGCCATAGAGAAGCCCGCCGAGAGCTCCGGTGAGTGTTGCCTTCATCAGCCTGGAATTGGGACGCATGGAAGGGAATCGCTCCTGGAATCCTCATCATGGTTACAGAGTGACCGGTTTTTCGGCAAACCAAGGCCCAACGTGGTGCAAGATGGGGATGCCGCCGGAGAGCAAGCAAGTACGGAATTTGGCTGGCCGTGCACCATTGGGTTCGAGGGTGGTTACCCATGAGGGAGACGTGGCTCACCCTGTTCGTGCTATTCAGTCTGGCGGCAAAAATGCCTATGCTGGCAGGAGCGAAAGCTTCGAGAAAGTGTGTGTAGCACGTCGTGCGTGTAGCCGCTGATGCGATGGGGGTTGGGGCAGCGGATTGGGCCTGAATTCAAAATCTGGCGGAAATGCGCTCTGGGGCCGGGAGGTAAAGGCATGATTCATCGGACTGGCGCCGCGTATCTCCTGCTCTGCCTCTCGACGGCGGGAGTGGCGGCGGCTCAGGAGCCATTGCCGCTACCGTTGCCGGCTGCAGCGCCGCTGACGCAAAGTCAGCCGCAGGGCCAGCCGCAAAGTCACATTCAGGCGCAGATTGAGTCGCAGATTCAGGCGCAGCAGAAGGCGCAGGGGAGTGCGCAGCCGTCGCTAAAGCCGAATCCGGAGGAGACGCTGCGGAATTTTGAGCCATCGTCGGATGAAGAGTACCGGCTGGGCAAGGGCGACGCGATCACGGTGGACTTTGCGGGCAGGCCGGATTTGTTGGCCAAGCTGATTGTTGGGCCGGACGGGCGTATTACGCTGCCGCTGGCCGGCGACATTTTGCTGGACGGGCTTACGCGACAGCAGGCGGCTCAGGCGATTGAAACGGCACTGGCACCGTACTACTCGAACCTGGTGGTTACGGTGACGGTAACGGTCTACACGGCCAACCGCGTAGTGCTGCTGGGCGCCGTGGATCATCCAGGGACGATTTCCTTCGACGGAACGCCAACGCTGCTCGAGGCGCTGGCGCGCGGTGGTGTGCAGGCCGGGCCGGACCGCAGCGGCGGCGGGCAATCTACGCAGGCCGATATGATTCCTGAGCGCTGCGCCATCTATCGGGGCAATGACCAGGTGATCTGGGTGGAGTTGCGGAAGCTGGTGGAAACGGGGAGCGCGCTGGCGGATCTGCGCCTGCGCCGCGACGACGTAATTTATGTTCCCAGCAATGCCGAGCGGTTCGTATCGGTATTGGGCCAGGTGAAGAATCCGGGCGCGATTCCGTTGGCGTACAACGCGACGCTGGCCAGCCTGGTGGCTTCGGCGGGAGGATTCACGGAGGGAGCCGGCAGCAAGCCGCACATCGAGATTGTGGATCCATCCACGGGCACCAAGCAGACCCTGACGTTTGCCGACGTGATGAACCCGGCCAAGTCAAGCGAGTTCCAACTCAAACCCGGGGACATTCTTTACGTGCCGGAGAGCGGCTTTTATCACGCCACCTATTTTCTGGAGAGGCTCAATCCTCTGGTGACGGTAGCCACGATCGCCATGTATGCAGGGGTGCTATGAGTCTGCAGCGCAGCGGACCGCCGGCTTTGCAACAGGTCCCAACGGCCGAGAGCATGAGCGCGGCTGCGCATCACGCGACGCCCGGCAGCGGCGCGGAACAGCCGTTTTTCCGGCTGGACATCGTGCGCGCGTTCGAGCTGCACCGCAAGCTGGCGCTGGGATTTGCGATCGCCGGGCTGGTGTTGGCTGTCGCGTACGCGGTGCTTACCTGGCCTCGCTATACGGCGGAGAGCCAGATCTATATTCAGCCCACGTCAGCGAAGATCATGGACCAGGGCAACGCGCAGCGCTGGCCATACGATTCGAATTCCTACGATTCGTTCCTTCAGCAGCAGGTGCAGCTCGCGTCGAATCCCGATGTGCTGGTGAGCGCTGTGCAGAAGCTGCCGGCGGGTTCGTGGCAGCGCGCGGGCGAGAGCGACCAGGCGGCGGCCGAACGGCTGGCCGGCGTGCTGAAGGTGGAACGGCTGGGCTCGAGCTACCAGGTAGCGATTACCGCTCAGGCCAAGAGCGCCGAGATGGCTGCGGACATTGCCAATGCGGTGGCCAACAGCGTTGTGGAGAAGGCGGCGCACGAGGCGAATGCGGGCGACACGCAACGGCTGGCGATTTTGCAGGGCGAACGCGACCGGGTGCAGAACCAGCTGAATGCCGATCTCACCGAACAGGATGCGCTGAACAAGCAACTCGGGATGGCGGCGGTGGGAACCGAAGCTCCCGACCTGATTGACAACGCGATTGGATCCACGCGCGAGGAACTGATCAAGGCGCGCACCGATCACGATGAAGCTGAGGCGCGGTTTGCTGCCATGGGCAATGGGAGATCGTCGGCAGCTCTCGATGCCGAGGCTGACGAACTGGTGACGAGCGACCCTGGGCTGACCAGCATGAAGACGTCGCTGAACCAGCGGCGCGCCACGCTGATTACGCAGATGGCGAACCTGACGCCCAACAATCCCGAGTACAAGCTGGACTCGGAAGAGCTGAACAAGATCAACGCGTCGCTGGACGCGATGATGAAGGATTTGCGCGCCAAGGCCGCGGCACGGATTCAGGAGCGGCTGCGGACCGACCTGGAGCGGACTTCGGGCGTGGAAGCGCAGCTGAACGGGCAATTGCGGCAGCTGGCAGAGACCGCGGCCAGCGCCACTCCCAAGCTGCAGCGCGCCAACGATCTGGCTACGGACATTGTTCGCCTGCGCACGCGCTATGCGGCCGTGGATGAGGAGCTGCACGACATCATGCTCCAGGACAGCGTTCCTGGCGCAGTGCATCTTTCGGTGGCGGCAGTGCCGCCGCTACACCCCAGCTTGAGCGGAATTCTGCGCAAGTCCGTGCCGCTGGCGCTGGGCGGCATTTTGCTGGGACTGTTCGCGGCGCTGCTGGCCAATCATCTTGACCAGAGGGTTTACATCGCTGCAGATGTGGAGCACCTGCTGGGCTTTGCGCCCATGGCTGCGCTGCCGGATTTCGAAGAGGTTCCGGAAGCGGTTTTTGAAGAACACGTCTTGCGGCTGGCGACGGCCATTGAGCACGCCCGCAAGCAGGGAAGCCTGCGTACCTGCATTTTTACGGGAACCGGAACGGGCGCCGGCGTGTCCACCGTGGTGACGCGGGTGAGAGAAATGCTGGCATCGATGGGCAGACTTACGGTGCTGGTGAATGCTAGCGGAACCGCACAACCGGCGGCGCGTACGGCTGCGCAGCCTGTTGCGGATAAAAGCGGAACGTTGGCAACCGAGCGCGGCACGCGCTCGCTGGCGCTGCTGCGGCGGGTTACGGAAGAATCGGGAACGCAGGATGAGAGCCTGGTGCTGGCGGATACGGCGCCGCTGCTGATGTCCGCGGAGACCGAGTACCTGGCCCGCTTTGTCGATTGTGTTGTCGTGGTGGTGGAGTCAGGCGCAACTACGCGCGCCGAACTGCGTGCCACGGCGGATGCGCTGCAGCGTTTGAACGCATCGGCGATGGGCCTGGTGCTGAACCGGGTGGGTCTGGCCAAGGCCGACGCGGCATTCCGGAATTCCGTTTGTGGTGTGGAGACGCATCTTCGCCTGCAGGGGCGAGCGAATCAAAGGCCATCCTCGCACCCGCACCATTTCGCGAAAGAAGCTCCGAGTGCGCCAGAGCGTCCGCACCCCGTAGCGCGCCCGGTGTATGCGGATGCAGAGCCGCTGGTTCAGCCGATTGCTGTGCAGCCCACCCGGGCCGAGCAGTGTAGGCCTGAGCAGGCGGAGGCAGCGCGCGTTGGTGCAGAGCAAGCAGCGGCGAACCGCATTCCGGAAGAGCAAGTTGAGGCGCGCAACGTAGAGCCCACTGCTTCGTTTGTACCGCAACACACTGCTGCAGTGGTTGGGGCGGCGCTGCGGCAGGAGCCTGTTGCGCTCGCGCCGGAGAAAGATTTGCCCTGGTGGTTGAGCGAGACTCCTTCGACCGCGCCCGTCAGCGATCGGGCGCCGGCGCAAGACGCGCGCGGAGCCGATGCGACTGCATCGCAACCCAAGTCGGACGAGCGTGTTCGTCCCGCTTCGCGGCTGAGTGGCTTGCGCAACGTGTTGTTTGGGACAGGCAGTCCGCGGGGCATCGAAAACCGGCGGCCGGAGCAGCAGGAGCCGGCGGCGGAAGAATCGGTGCTGGCGGCATACGAGCCGCGGGCGAAGTTGGAGCCTGGGGCGTTCGAGACTCAACGGTTCGACCCGACTCCGGTTGAGCCGCGATGGCTTGAATCTGCGCCCCTCGATGGCCGACGGCTTACACCCGCAGCGCCCGCGCCGGTGTTTGCGCCCGCGGCCGAGTTTATCGCCTTGTACACGCCTGTTTCCGAGCCGATTGCAACGCAGGACAAGCGCGCTGAAGTGGAGTACGACACGCCACACGTGGTTGCGGCGCCTGAATTTCTTCCTCCGCAATCGATGGTTACGACACGGGTCAGGCCAGATGCGCGGGAGAGCGAAGCGATGGGGAGGTCTGGCCGACTCGAGCGTGGCGATGCCCTCGACGACATTCAGGTGCTGCCTTCGCGGCGCGGCCAATATCGCAGAAGCAGAAACGGCTGAGCAGCACGTCTGCGGACTGGCAAAAATGGCGGTCTGACCTTGGCTGCCGGGCTGCCGTCTCACCTATTGGAACTATTTCCTTCGAAAATTCAACATTTGATTGGTCGGACCTCGCGGTGTGAGACGAAAACCTTCCCCAAGGCGGGTTGACAGGGGTACTATAGCGGCAGCATTGCGCCTCAACACCATTAAGCGATGCACGCATTTTCTGGTTGCTGTTCTCACTGCCTGCTTATTTCCAATTCGCCGCGACGCCCTACATTGTTGATGTAAACCACCCTGAACCGAAATCGAATCGGAAGGAGGGGCCATGTCGGAAGCGAGCGATCCCCAACAAAACGACGGCCGCGCCAGAACCATCACCAGGCGGAAATTTATTCTGGGCGTGATCGCCGGTGGCGCAGCGGTGAGCGCGGCGAGCTACCGGTTTCTGGCGCCTGCGCACGGGCGCATGTCGACAGCCAATTCGGGCGAGCGGCTGATCACCATCAACGTGAACGGCAAGCCGCGGCGCGTGGATGTGATGAAGCAGGAGACGCTGGCCTGGACGCTGCGCTACAAGCTGGGCCTGACGGGCACCAAGCTGGGCTGCGATCGCGCCGAGTGCGGCGCGTGCACGGTGCTGCTCGACGATGTGCCGCACTATAGCTGCTCGGTGCTGACGCACACGGTGCGCGGCAAGCAAGGTGACGACCATCGAAGGGCTGGCGGCGGCGGACGGCAAGCTGCATCCGGTGCAGCAGGCGGTGGTGGACGAGCAGGGATTCCAGTGCGCGTTCTGCATGTCGGGCTTCATCATGTCGGCGGTCGGATTCCTGAAGACAGAATCCCGAATCCCACGCGGGCTGAGCTGGCGCACGGCATCTCCGGCAATCTGTGCCGGTGCCAGGACTACAACAAGATTCTCGACTCGATGATGCGCGGCGCCGAATACATGAGGAGGGCCTGAACATGCCTGAAGCTGCATTGGATCCGATTGGAGCGGCCAAGGCTGAAGCCGAGAAGCCGCGCCCGTTTGGCACCGGTTACAAGCTGATTGGCAAGGACTACTCGACCAACGACCTGGTGGCGAAGGTGACCGGGCGGTCGAAGTATGCCGAAGATTTTCGCGCCGAGGGAATGCTGTTTTGCCGGCTGGTGCTGAGCCCGATGCCGCATGCGCGAGTGAAGAGCATCAACGCGGAAAAGGCGCTGGCGCATGCCGGGCGTGAAGGCGATTCTTACGCCGGCGGAGGTTCCCGGGCCACGCGGACTACATGAACGACAACGGGACCACGATCAAGGCAGACAAGTGGGGCGAGCTGGCGCTGGCCGACGAGCCGATGTACCAGGGCGAACCGATTCTGGCGGTGGCCGCAGTGGATGAGCTGACCTGCGCGGAGGCGATCGAAAAGATCGAGATCGAGATGGAGCCGCTGCCTTTCGCGATCGATCCGCTGGAGAGCTTGCGGCCGGGCAGCTCGAATGCGCGCGAGGACGGCAACGTGTGGGTGCAGGCCGGGCACGGGCCGCGGCCGGACAGCTGACCGACGCTGAAGTGGACGGACGAGGATTTTGCCGCGGAGAAGGAAGGCCGCTTGCCGATGGGCCAGGCGCCCGACGAGTGGTCGTATGGCGATGTGGATGCGGGCTTCAAGAACGCCGCGCTGGTGCTCGACGAGACGTTTCCTTACGCCGGATGTGAGCCACCAATGCCTGGAGCCGCGCACCACGATGGCTTACTGGCAGAACGGCAAGCTCTTTCTTTACACGGGCACGCAGAGCACCTTCCAAACGGCTGCCGCGATTGCGCGCTGGATGCATATGGATGAGGACAAGATCGTCTTCATCAGCGAATACACGGGCGGCGGATTTGGCAGCAAGATTACCGGCGCGCTGACGCTGGTCATTCCGGCGCTGCTGTCGAAGAAGCTGAATGCGCCGGTGATGATGCGCATCAGCCGCGAAGAGGAACATTTCATCGGGCGCGCGCGGCCGGGCATTCGGGCGCGCACGAAGGTTGGTTTCGCGAAGGACGGCCGCATTACGGCGGTGGACATGTTCCTGGTGTCCGACGCCGGTTCCTATGGCTCGAGCGGAGACGGCGGCTCGTGCGGGCAGCATCGCTTCGCTGCTGTATCAGCCGCCGGCCATGCGCTGGCGCAACGTGACGGTGGCGACGAACACGCCGCCGCGCAGCGCGCAGAGCGCGCCGGGCGGCATGCAGGCGATCGCCATCATGGAGCCGATCCTGGCCAAGGCCGCGCGGCAAGCTGGGCGTGGACCAGGTGGCGCTGCGGCGCGTGAACTGTCCGGAGGGCAAGGCGGAATTCGGGCCGCCGAATCACGAAGGCAAGCGCGCGACACGTGACGAGCTGCTTCCTGAAGCAGGCGCTGGACCTGGGCGCCGAGCAGTTCAAGTGGAACGAGCGCGTGGCGCGCCAGCCCAAGCGGATGGGCACGAAGGTGCGCGGCGTGGGCGTTGCGCTCACGCACTTCCACGGTGGCAGCACTCGGCTTCGATGGGCTGATGGTGATCACGCCGGAGGGCCGCGTGCAGATTCCAGTCGGGCATCGGCAATCTGGGAACCGAAGCGGTGATCGATGTGCATCGCGCGGCGGCTGAGGTTCTGGACGTGCCGTGGGATGTCTGCGACATTGTCTGGGGCGACACGTCGAAGCATCTTTCCTTACACCTGCGCCTCGGGCGGCAGCCAGACCACGCACGCGATGACGCGCGCGGCGCACGCGGTGGGCTTGGAGTGCGTGCAGAGGCTGAAAGAAGTGGCGGCGAAGAAGCTGGGCGGGCAGCCGGACGATTACGAGGTCGCCAACCTGCGCGTCTCCCGCAAAGGCGGCGGCGCGGGCCTGAGCTTTGCGGAGGCGGCGCAACAGGCGATCAAGCTGGGCGGCATCTACGACGGCCACGATGTGAATCCCGATGTGCACAAAGCGACCAAGCAGTCGGTGGCGGCGCTGGCCGGCCAGGGACTGGTGGTTTCGGCGAGAGACAAGTTTCCGCATGATGGCGATTCGTACTCGTATCTGGCCTGCTTTGCCGAGGTGGAAGTCGACGTGGAGACGGGCAAGTACTACATCGTCGATTATCTGGCCTATGCCGATGTGGGCACGGTGCTGCATCCGGCTGCGCTGGGCGGACAGATGCTGGGCCGCTCGACGCTGGGCATTGCGCACGCCATCGGGCAGAAGTGGGTGATCGACCCGCAGTATGGCATTTACGGTGGCCAAGCGCTTTTATCAGAACAGGCCGCCGACGATTCTGGATGTGCCGGTCGATATGCAGTGGAACGCGCTCAACATTCCCGATCCGGAGACGCCGGTGGGCGCGCGCGGTTGCGGCGAGCCGCCGGTGGGCGGCGGATGCGCGGCGATTCTGAACGCGCTTTCCGACGCGCTCGGAGACAACATCTTCCAGCGCGCGCCGGTGAATGCCGACACGATTCTGACGTCCTATGAAGCGGGGCGTCCGATGCAAAATCCGCTGCTGGCGCACATTTGACGGCACCCATCTGATGTGGATGGAAACGGAGAGAGCTATGGCAGTAATTCGAGATGTAATGCCCGCTTTCGATCTGCTGCAGCCGAGCTCGGCCGCGGACGCGCAGAAGCTGCTTGCAGCAGAACGGCGACGATGCGTGGGTGATGGCCGGCGGCCTGGACAGCTTCGACTGGCTGAAGGACCGCATCAAGAAGCCGAAGGTGCTGGTGGACCTGAGCGGCGTCGACGAGCTGCAAGGGGATTCGCGTGACCGGCGACGGCGTGGAGATTGGCGCGATGACCACGCTGACCGAGATTGCGAATCATCCGGAGATCCAGAAGAACTACGGCGTGCTGGCGGAGGCGGTGTCGGTGGTGGCTTCGCCGCAGATTCGCAACCAGGGCACGCTGGGCGGCAACGTTTCGCAGGACGTGCGCTGCTGGTACTACCGCGGCGGATGGCCGTGCTATCGCGCGGGCGGCAACATTTGCTATGCGGATACGCCGGTGGGGCGCAACCGCGAGCACGCGATCTTTGGCGCGCGACCGCTGCGTGGCCGTGCATCCGTCGGATTCGGTGCCGGCGCTGATTGCGCTGGACGCGAAGTTTGTGGTGCAGACGCCGAAGGGCGAGCGCGTGGTGGATGCGGAGGATTATTTTGTTGGGCCGGAGGACGACATTACGCAGATCAATATGCTGGAGCCGGGCGATCTGCTGACGGCGATTCGGATTCCGGCGACGTGGGCGGGCGCGAAGTTCTATTTCGAGAAGGTGCGCGACCGCAACGTGTGGGATTTCCCGCTGATGAATGTGGCGTCGGCGATGAAGCTGAGCGGGAGCAATATCGATCAGATTCGGATTGCGGTGAATGCGGTTTCGCCGCGGCCGATGCGGCTGAAGAACGTGGAAGACGCGGTGCGCGGCAAGCCGGCCAACGCTGAGACCGGCGAGATGGCCGGCAAGCTGGCGGTGCGAGGGCGCGGTGCCGCTGCAGTTTAACGCGTACAAGATTCCGCTGATGCGCAACCTGGTGAAGCGCGCCATTGCGGGCGTGCAGGAGGCAACATGGACTTCATAACCTGGGCGACGAGTCCGTGGGGACAATCGGTTCCGATCCACATCGCGTGGGGACTGATCTGGGTTGCGGTGATCTGCGGGATTGTTCTTCATGATCGTGCACACGCTCTACGTGGTCGATTGTGAAGCCGCCCAAGCGATTTGCGGAGCGCAAGGCCGAGGCGGCGCGGCGGCGATTCCGGAGCGCGTGCCGCGGCACTCGCTGGCGGCGCGGCTGTTTCACTGGATCATGGCGCGCGTCGATGTTCACGCTGCTGATTCACGGCATTCCTGCCCAAGGTGGGCGTCCAGTTCAACTGGGTGCTCTACCACTGGATCGCGGGCCTGGTGCTGACGGTGTCGATTCTCTTTCACATCGTGCATGCGTCATTCTTCATGGACTTCTGGTCGATCTGGCCGGACAGGACAGATGTGCGCGACGCGATGAACCGGACGCTGCGCTTCTTCGGCAAGCCTGCGCCGCTGCCGAAGCAGGTTTGCCAAGTATCCGCTGGAAAACAAGTTGTACCACGGCGGTGATCATGCTGGCCGGACTGGCGGTGATCGGCACCGGGCTGTTCATGATGAAGCGCGTGCAGACCGGCATCTTTACGCGCGCAATCCGTACCTGTTCAGCGATATGACGTGGGGCCTGATGTACGTGCTGCACGGACTGGCCGGCGTGGGGTTCATCGCGCTGATGATGGTGCACGTGTACATGGGAATTCGGCCGGAGAAGCTGCCGATTACCAAGTCGATGATCTTTGGCTGGATGAGCCGCGATTTTTATCTTGAGGAACACGATCCGGAGCGCTGGGCGGTGAAAGCCGCGACCAGGAAAGAAACGGGGCTATGCAGCAAGCGATGCCGACTGAGATTCAGGAACGCTGCGAAACGATTGAAGAGTGCTACGAGTTCACGCTGTCCTATGCGGCGCAAGGCCACGCGACTGACGAAGGCAGCGCACAGGGACAGCAACTTCGCGAGCATCTGACGAAGGCGGTGATGGCGATGCGCGGGCTCGAATCAAGTTGCACTGCGGCGATTGTCAGCGAGCAGCTTGCGCCGGCCGAAAGCTACGAGGCGTTCTTCGCGGTGCTGGCGCGCGATGCGGCAGAGCTCGTTGCGGCGGTTGAACTGGTGCTGGCGCAGCCGGCGATCAGCTCGCAGCTGATCGACAATCTGAATGCGTCGATTCATCTGCGGGCGCTGCTGACGGATTTGTTTCTGGTGACCGAAATTCTGGAGGCGCAGCAGGCGCGCGCGGCGGCACAGACGGCTGCGAGTTAGCCGGTCAGCGGGCACATGTACTCACCGCAGGTTCTCGATCATTTTGAGCATCCGCGCAATGCGGGTGTCGTCGAGGCGCCGGATGCGTCGGTGCAGATCGAGAATCCCGCGTGCGGCGATGTTCTTCAACTCACACTTAAGGTTGCTGGCGAGCGGATCGAGGAGATTCGATTTCGCGCGCAGGGGCTGCGTTGCTTCGATGGCGTGTGCGTCGGCGCTGACGGAGCTGGTGCGAGGCTCGACGGTTGGCGAGGCGCGCGAGCTGAGCAGGGAAGAATTGCTGCGCGCTGTGGGCGGATTGCCGGCGGCCTCGATGCACGCGAGCCATCTGGCGGTGGATGCGCTTCGCGCGGCGCTGGATGCGCTGAGCCGGAGGGTCTGACTTCCTCAGGCGCAACGCGGGCCGCGGTGGCATGAGATTGTCTGCGGTTCTGGTGCGGGTCAGGAGACCCGCACTACAGCCAGTCATCCACCCCAGCGACGAAAGCCTGTCGCTGGGGACCCCGGTAAGGAGACCGGCGCTACTGGGTCCGTTTTGCGGCTGCGTACTGTTCCGGTGTGTTCAGGTCGGCGGTGAGCAGCGGGTCGGGGACGGATACGTATTCGAACTTTGCGGCGTGGGCGCTGTTGACCTCGCGGGCGTTACTGGTCAGCGGGGCGGTGAGAAGCGCTTCGATGAGGTCGCGGCCGGCGAGGAGCGGATGGCCGTGGCGGCCGTTGTGCTCCGGCGCGACAGCCCAGGCGCCGCGGGCTTGCGCCTGCTGGAATGCTACGCGGAGTTTTTCGAGGGATGCTGCGCTGAGGGGCGGGCAGTCGACCGGGGTGATCATGGCTGCGTCGCAGCCATGATCGAGAGCGGCGCGCAGGCCGATTTGCATGGAGCTGAACTGGCCGCGCTCGGGAGCGGGGTTGCGGGCCAGCATGGCGCCGGACTCGGCAATGATGGGTGCGAGGTTATCCGCGTTGTTGCTGGCGACGACGATTACGGTTGCAGCGAATGGTTTGAGGGCGTGAATTGCGGCGGACAGCAGAGTGCCGGTCGGCGATGCGGGTGGCCAGGGAAGCAGAGCTTTGTCTCGGCCCATGCGCGAGGAGGCGCCGGCCGCGAGAATGACGGCGCTGAATCTGATTGCGCTGGTCATAGGGTGACGATAGCAGAATGAGTTTTGTGATTTCCCACCCTTGCGCCAGGAAAAACGCGCAAGGATGGGGCACGGGGCCTTTGTGATGTGAACTTGAGAAATGGGGCGCCATGGGGCTTTCAGTCCGGGTCGCAGCAGGATCCGGCGGACAGCGAGGTATCTTCTTCCAGTTCGGCGATCCCCCGTGTGCTCTTGAACCAGCTCATGTGAGGCAGGGCGCGCTCGGCGTGGCGGCGGATGGCGATGAGCTCGGCCATGATGGAGACGGCGATCTCCTCGGGCGTGATGGCGCCGATGTCGAGGCCGACCGGCGAGTGCACGCGATCGAAGAGCTCGGGGGCGAGACCTTCTTTCAGCAGCTCGCGATAGACGGTAATGGCTTTGCGCTTTGAGCCGATCATGCCGATGTAGCGGGCGGGGGTTTGCACGGCCCAGCGCAGCACGCGCATGTCGTCGCGATGGCCGCGCGTGGCGATGACGATGTAGGCCGATTCGCTGGGGCTGAGGGCGGCGAGGGCCTGGTCGAAGTCGTCGGCGATGATCTGGCGCGCGTCGGGGAATCGTTCGGTGTTGGCGTAGAGCGTCGCGATCGTCGGCGACGATGACGTCGAAGCCGGCGTTACGGGCGGCTTTGTAGAGCTCGAGCGAGACGTGGCCGGCGCCGAAGATGTAGAGCAGCGGCGTGGGCAGCACGGGTTCGATGAAAATTTCCAAGGTGCCTCCGCAGACCAGGCCGGTGTCGTACTTGGGATCCTCGTTGAGGTCGAAGGTCATGGAGCGCGGCTTTTCGCTGGCGATGACTTCGCGCGCGGCCTGCCAGACTTCGGCTTCGACGCAGCCGCCGCCGATGGTGCCGGCGATGGAGCCGTCGTCGCGAATGAGCATCTTGGCGCTTTTGAAGGAGGGGATTGAGCCGCGCGCGCTGACGATAGTGGCCACTGCTCCGCGGCGGCCCGCGCGCTGGAGGGTCACGATCTCCTCGTAGATCTCCATGAGTTGATTATTGGAGGTGTTAATCAGTAAGTCAATGATGGCGGAGGAGGCCATGGTTAGTGCTCTTCCACCTTAGCCGATTCGCAAGAGGCGCGAATCGCCGAAGGTGGGGCACCCAGGACCGTGGAGCACGATGCAAGACCGGCGCTACAAGTGCTTTTGAGTCCAGGCTTCGATGCGCTGCAGCGCTTCCATGAGATTTTCCATGGAGTTGGCGACGCTGAAGCGGAGAAAGCCCTGGCCATTTTTGCCGAAGGCTGTGCCGGAGAGCGCGGCAACGCCGGCTTCTTCGAGCAGCGCGTCGGCCAGGCGTTTGGATTCCCAGCCGGTTTTGGTCACGTTCGCAAAGACGTAGAAGGCGCCTTTGGGCATGAGCGCGTGAAAGCCCTTGATGCGGTTGAGGCGCTCGACAAAGGCGCGGCTGCGCTGTTCGAACTCGCCGCGCATGGTGTCGACGGGGCTCTGGCCGCCGCGCAGGGCCTCGATGCCGGCCATTTGCGTAAAGCTTGCGGTGCAGGAGTTGGAGTTGGTCATGAGGCGCGTGATCTGCGCGGCCAGGTCGGCGCGCATGACGCCGTAACCCATGCGCCAACCGGTCATGGCGTAGGTTTTGGAGAAGCCGTCGAGCAGGATGGTGCGCTCCTTCATCCCGGGTACGCTCATGATGGAGAACGGCTCGCCTTCGAATTGCAGGCGGCTGTAGATTTCGTCGGAGAGGACGAAGAGGTTGCGGGTGCCGATAGCCTGGGCGGTGCGCTCGATGTCGGCGCGGGGCAGAATGCCGCCGGTAGGGTTTTGCGGCGAGTTGAGAATGATGAGCCGGGTGCGATCGGTGATGAGGCTGGCGAGTTCGTCCACGTCCATCGAAAAATTATGTTCTTCGCGCAGCGGGATGGGTATGGCAGTGCCGCCGGCGTAGTTGATCATCGATTCGTAGATCGGAAAGCCGGGATCGGGATAGATGACTTCGTCACCTTCATCGATGAGGGCGAGGATGGAGAAAAAGATGATGGGCTTGCCGCCGGGAACGACGACCACTTCATCGGGCGAGACTGCGACTCCGCGGGTCCGGCTCACATAGCCGGCGATGGTCTGGCGCAGCTCGGGCAGGCCGGCAGAGGGGCCGTAATGGGTCCAGCCGGTGCGTAACGCGTTGACGGCGGCATCGACAATGTTGGCTGGCGTGTCGAAGTCGGGCTCGCCGATTTCGAGGTGAATGATGCTGCGGCCCTGGCGCTCGAGAGCGCGCGCTTTGTTGAGGACTTCAAAGGCTGTCTCGGTGCCCAGGCGCGACATGCGCCGCGCCAGCATCAGTTGGTGTTCCACTGTCTGTGTCGCCATGGCCTGCACTCCGTAAATTTCGCTCAAGCTGGTAGATGCGGCGCGCACTCGGCCGATTCCGGCTTTGGCAGAAGGGAATTATACAGATTCGCGCAATTCCTGGTATGTGACGCAGTTGCGGGTAGTGGGCAAGTTTGATGCGCATTCCCTTAGGGGGTAAAGCCCCGCTCATTTGAGCGGCTTTACGTACGGGCTGAAGCCCGTACCCTTCAAACGGGCCCACTACCAATTTGCACCTGGCTTGGCCTTGGTGGCCCGAGCGGGACTAAACTGGATGGTTATGGCGACTGTAGGCATTACCGCTTCGATTGAGCCGCGCACCCCGCAAGGGGCGTTTCGCAATGAGCCGTTTACTGATTTCAAAAACCCGGAGAATGTGCGCGCGATGCAGTACGCGCTGGAATCCGTGGGCGGGCTGCTGGGCCGCGAATACGGCCTCATCATTGCCGGCGAGCGGGTGAAGACGGCGGACAAGATCCGGTCGATCAACCCGGCGCGGCCGGCGCAGGTGGTGGGCGTGCACCAGAAGGCCGGTGCGGAACATGCGGAAACGGCGATGGCTGCGGCGCTCCGCGCATATGAGGCATGGAGCAAGGTTTCGGCCAACGAACGTGCGTCGCTGCTGCTGGGCGCGGCGAACCTTATCCGCCAGCGGAAGTTCGAGTTTATGGCGTGGCTGACCTACGAAGTGGGCAAGAACTGGGCCGAGGCCGACGCGGATGTGGGCGAGACGATCGATTTTCTGGAGTTTTATGCGCGCGAGGCGCTGCGGCTGGCTGCGGCGACTACGCCCATTCAGTTTCCCGGCGAGCGCAATGAACTGCTCTACATTCCGCTGGGGGTGGGCGCGGTGATTCCACCGTGGAACTTCCCGTTCGCCATTATGGCAGGCATGACGGCGGCCGCGATCGTGACTGGAAATACCGTGGTGCTGAAGCCGTCGAGCGACTCGCCGACGATTGCGGCGAAGTTTGTTGAAGTGCTGGAAGAGGCAGGGATGCCGGACGGGGTAGTGAACTTCTGTCCCGGATCCGGAGCGGCGTTTGGCAATGCCATCGTGGAGCACCCCAAGACGCGCTTCATCGCGTTTACGGGATCGAAGGCCGTCGGCCTCGAAATTAACGAGCGTGGGGCCAAGACGCAGCCGGGGCAGATCTGGATCAAGCGGACGGTTCTCGAGATGGGCGGTAAGGATTCGATTCTGGTGTGCGAAGATGCCGATCTGGATGCGGCCGTGGATGGGGTGGTGGCGTCGGCGTTCGGATTCAGCGGGCAGAAGTGCTCGGCGTGCTCGCGCGCGATTATCGAAGCGCCGCTGTACGACGTTTTTGTGGAGCGGATCCGGGAGCGGGTGGCGCAGTTGACGGTGGGCGATCCGGCGGAAAACCACAACCTTGGACCGGTAGTCAACAAGGCGGCGCTTGAGTCGATGCTGCGTTATGTGGAGATCGGCAAGAAAGAGGGACGGCTGATTGCGGGCGGTCATGCGCCGCAGATTGCGGAAGGTGGATTCTACCTGGAACCGACAGTGTTTGCCGATGTGAAGCCGGACGCCAGGCTGGCGCAGGAGGAGATCTTCGGGCCGGTGCTGGCGCTGATCAAGGTGGAGAACTTTGATGAGGGGCTGGCGGTGGCGAATAACACCGAGTACGGGCTGACCGGGGCGGTGTATTCGCAAGATCGGGGGCGGCTGGAGCGGGCGCGGCGCGAGTTCCACGTGGGGAACCTCTACTTCAATCGCAAGTGCACAGGGGCGATGGTGGGGGCGCATCCGTTTGGCGGGTTCAACATGAGCGGGACGGACTCGAAGGCGGGTGGGCCGGATTATCTGTATTTGTTTACGCAGGCCAAGAGCGTGGCGGAGAAGCTGCCTCCGGAGCCGCGGGCGGAACAGCCGAGGGGGTTGTAGAAGAAGGGGCGAGGGAGGAGCACGAAACATGGGTGCCCCAGGTCCGGATTTTCGGACCTGGGAGACCGCGGACGTCGAAAATCCAACCCCGGTCCCCAAAGGCGAGGGACCGGGGGCACCGGTGGTCAACTGGGTCGACCGCATCCCACCGACCGGGCCCACGCGCCCATTCTCTCAAGACCGTTAGCGTGCCAGGATTAGGACAGCGCGATCACGATCCGCAACGAATTCAGCAACTAGCCGCCGCGACAGATTCTCATCCAAGAGCAGCTTCACAGGGCCACACGCCGCCCCACTCGCGCTGCGTATTCGAAGACGGCGCGGAAATCAGCCGGCTCGAGCTCGGGGTAATCGGAGAGGATCTGGCTCTCGCTCATTCCAGCGGCCAGCCAACCCAGGACGTCCCAGACGGTAATGCGCAACCCGCGGATACAAGGCTGACCAGACCGTTTGCCGGATTCTATTGTGATTCGATTCTCGTCCATCCGTCCCTTATGATAAGACGTTTGGGGAGAGGAATTCACGTCAAAATCTCTTCAAGCGACGGCGTCGGAGGTGGCTTGCTCTTCGGCTTCGAGGCGGGTGCCGACTTCGGCGGCGGCCTGGGCCAGGACGCGGTGGTGGATGGTGAACAGAGCCAGTTCGAGGCGGTCGCCGACACCGGTCTTGTCGTAGATGGAGCGCAGGTAGTTTTTGATGACCTGCTCGGTGGTCTTGAGGCGGCTGGCGATCTCGCGATTCTTGCAGCCCTGAACAATCAGAGCCACGATGCGCATCTCCTTGGGGGTAAGGCGGTCGCGGACGCGGGTGCCGACCATGTCCTCTTCCGGCGAATCGTGGTGCATGACCTGGGGCGGTTGCCAGGTGTCGCCGACGGCTACGCGACGCACGCACTCAGCCAGCGACTGGCCGGAGACACTGCGCAGCACCACGCCGCGGAAGCCCTGCTGCAGATAGATGGCGGCGTTCTCAGTATTCTCCGCGATCACGATGCCCCGGCAGCCGGTGGTCTCCAGCAACATGTGCAGGCGCGGGAAGTCGGGGCGGAGCGATGCGGCGAAGAGCACGATGGAGCCGGGAAAGGTGGAGATGGCGTGGTACATGCGCTCGAGGTCGCTGCATTGCGCGATGATGCGCAAGTCCTCGTCCATGGCTAACACCTTGGCGGTTCCGGCGCGGAAGATGGCCTGCGAATCAGCGAGAATGACTTTATTCATGGTGTGTGCCCCGCCCGGTGAAGGAACCAGACGCCGTCTTGCTCCACGGGGAGCCAGGCAACGGCCACTTGAGTTCCAACGCTCCGTTTCGTCTCTTTGTCTGTATCGGCAAAGCGGCAAAATTCATGGTGACTGTCTTCATTTGAAACACAATGAACACGGTGGGAGTTCTCAGCACGGCACACAACGAGCGCGCCCCAATCGCGCTCTGTTTTGTGCTTAGAATGAGCTTACCGCCTGTCGGTCCCAACGATCATGAAAAAAAAGACGCGATAGGAAGGGCCCGGCTATTAACCACAATGGGACGGTTGAGACTTAAACTTAGCATATATGAAACGGCCGATTCTTTTGGCGGTAGACGATGACCCAAGCGTGTTAGAGGCGGTGATGCAGGACCTGCGCCGCCAGTACGGGGCAAAGTACAGGATTCTGCGAGCAGGCAACGGTCCGTCGGCCCTGGAGACGCTGAACCAGCTGCGAGCCCGTGAGGAGCCGGTGGCCCTGCTTTTGAGCGACCAGCGCATGCCGGGGATGACCGGCGTGGAGTTCCTGGAGCGGGCGCAGGAGATTTATCCCGAGGCGCGGCGGGCGCTGCTGACCGCCTATGCGGATACCGAGGCGGCCATCCGGGCCATCAACTCGGCGCGCATTCACTATTACCTGACCAAACCATGGGATCCGCCGGAGGAGAAGCTCTATCCGGTGCTGAACGATCTGCTGGAAGACTGGCAGGCGGGTTACCGGCCGGAGTTTGAGGGGCTGCGCGTGATTGGCCACCGGTGGTCGCTGAAGGACCACCTGGTGCGGACGTTTCTCTCCCGCAACCGTATTCCGTACCGCTGGCTGAATGCGGCGGCGAATCCGGAGGTGGAGAAGCTGTTGAAGGACAAGCAACTCGATCCGAACCAGCTGCCGGTGGTGCTGTTTGAAGACGGGACGACTCTGGTGGATCCGGAACCGGAGGCCCTGGCAGCGCGGGTGGGCATGAGCGTCCAGGCGACGCAGGAGTTCTACGACCTGGTGGTGGTGGGCGCCGGGCCGGCGGGGCTGGCGGCGGGCGTTTATGGGGCCAGCGAGGGACTGCGGACGCTGATCATTGAGCCGGAGGCGCCGGGTGGACAGGCGGGATCGACCTCACTGATTGAGAATTACCTGGGATTTCCGTCTGGGTTGACGGGCGCCGAGCTGGCCCGCCGGGCTTACACACAAGCCTGCCGATTCGGGGTTGAGTTTGTGGTGCAAAGGGCCACGGCACTGCGGGTGGACGGGCAATACCGGTTTATCCAACTGGCGGATGGGAGCGAGGTTTCTACGCACGCGGTGCTGCTGTCGCCAGGGGTGCAGTACCGGAAGCTGGAGATTCCCGGGGCGGACCGTCTGACCGGGCGCGGCATCTATTACGGGGCGGCGCTGGTGGAAGCGGTGGCCTGCAAGGACGAGGCGGTTTACGTGGTGGGCGGGGCTAACTCTGCCGGGCAGGCGGCGTTACACTTCGCCAATTATGCGCGCAGCGTAACCATGCTGGTTCGCGGGGAGGGGCTTTCGGCTAGTATGTCGAAATACTTAATCGACGAGATTGGCCGCACATCGAATATTAGTGTGGAGCCGCGGACCGAGGTGGTTGAAGCGCGCGGGGAGGAGCGGCTGGAGACTCTGCGGGTGCGTAACCCGGAGGGAGAGAAGGACGTACCGGCTTCGTCGCTGTTTGTCTTCATTGGAGCCGCTCCGGGGACGGATTGGCTGCCGGGCTGCGTCCTGCGCGACAAGAAGGGGTTTGTGCTGGCAGGGCCGGATTTGCGCAGGGACGGGAAGCTGCCGGAGGGATGGCACGAGGAGCGGCAGCCGTTTCTGCTGGAGAGCAGCGTACCGGGCGTCTTTGTGGCCGGGGATGTGCGCTGCGGGTCGGTGAAGCGCGTGGCATCGGCAGTGGGCGAGGGTTCGATCGCGGTACAGTTTGTGCATCAGTATCTGGCTGGATTTTAAAGGTTTGCTGATTTCACCCCCTTGCGTTCAAAAAAAAAGACGCCAAGATGGGGCACGGAGCATCGCTGGGGTGGTGGATTTAAATGGGAATGGAACAGGTTTTGACGAGCAAGAACGAACAGCCGATTGAAGTGGAATCGGTGTCATTAAGGGACGCGGCGACAGCGCTGCGCCAGACGCGGGTCTTTGCAGAGACCGACGCGGCGGAGGTTCTGCCGGGCGTGGAACGGCTGGAGCGCGTGAAGGTGCGCGCGAGAACGCCGCTGCTTCGAGCGGGCGAAATGTGTGAGCACTACTGGGTGATTCTGGAGGGCGAGATTCGCCTCGAGCGCCCGGAGCCGGATGGTACCTCAACGCTGGTGGGTTGCGTGAAGGCGGGCGAGGGACTGGGCGAGTTTCCATTGCTGACCGGCAGAAATCGCACTCCACTGCAGGTTGTCGCCGATGTCGATTCGACTTTGATCCGGTTCAGCGAGCAGGAGTTCTGGACCCTGCTGGCGTGTTGCCCCACGGTGCGCAAGGTGGTGCTGGACGATATGGCGGTGCGCCTGCAATCGCACCAGGTGGAGGCGCTGCACCGCGAGAAATTGGTTGCGCTGGGCACGCTGGCGGCAGGCCTGATGCACGAGCTGCACAACCCCGGAGGAGCAGCCAAGCGCGCCGCGGCGCAGATACGCGAGAACTTGTTGCGGCTGCAACAGTTGAGTCTTCGCAGCGGCAAAAAACCCAAGACTCCGGAGCAATTGGAGTGCATGCGTGAGCTGATGGAGCGCACGCTGAGCAACTGCGGCGAGCCGGCCATGAGCACCCTGGAACAGGCAGATGCCGAAGAGGCGATGGCGGAGTGGCTCAGCAATTCAGGCGTGGAGAATGCGTTTACACTGGCGCCCTCGCTGGTGAGCGCGGGGTTGAACCAGGAGGCGCTGGCCTGCGCGCGGCAGACGTTCCCCGACGGCAGTTTTTCCGATGCGCTTAACTGGCTGGAGGCGCTGGTCTCAAGTGTGTCGCTGGTGTGCACGGTTGAGGAGAGTGTGGGCCGCATCTCAGACCTGGTGATGGCGGTCAAAAAGTTTGCGTACGACGACCGCTCCGGCGGCAAGCAGGTGGATGTGCACGAGAGCCTGCAGAGCACGCTGACGATTCTGGGCCACAAGATGCGCATGAAGAGTATGACGGTGGAGAAGCGGTTCGATGCTGCTCCGGCGAAGATCGTTTTGCGCGGTGGCGCGTTGAGCCAGGTGTGGACGAACCTGATTGACAATGCGATCGATGCGTCGCCGACGGGAAGCAAGCTTGAGATTGCGACTTCGAATGAGCCGGGCATTCTGAAGGTGAGCATTGAGGATCACGGCGCCGGCATTCCGGCTGACGTGCTGCCGCGGATTTTTGAGCCGTTCTATACCACCAAGCCGGAGGGTTCAGGAACCGGGCTGGGGCTGGAGATTGTGCACCGGATCGTGACGCAGAATTTTGGCGGGACGATTGAGGTGAAGTCGGCGCCGGGGAGCACGCGGTTTGAGGTGCGGCTGCCGGTGAGTGAGCCGGGCGCTCAGAAGGCTTGATTGGGTTGGTGGTCTCCCACCCTTGCGATAGAAAGAATCGCAAGGATGGGGCACGGAAGTGATATAGGCTGGCACGACTTAGTGAATCGTGAGGCTGGCTTTCAGCGGCGTGTTGGCCGAAGAATCTCCCACCATAATCTGGAAATCTCCGGGCGCAACCTGCCAGGCATGCGCCTTTTCTGACCAGTACGAGAATGAGCGCGGGTCGAGTTTGAGCTCGACGGTTTTTGACTCGCCCGGATTGAGCGCTACCTTGCGAAAAGCCTTGAGCTGGAGCGGCGGCTCGTTGCCTTCAGCGATGGGCGGGAAGCCGAGATAGAGCTGCGCTACTTCAGCTCCGGCACGTTGGCCGGTATTGGTGACGGTGAAGGTGACGGTGGCTTGATTGCCGGGCTGCTGCTTCACCGCGAGCGCGTCGAATTTGAACTGCGTGTACGAGAGGCCGAAGCCGAAGGGAAAAAGCGGAGTCACGTTGCTTGCGGCGTAGGCGCGATAGCCCACGTCGAGGCCCTCGCTGTAATGCACGGCGCCATTCACGCCCGGATACTGCTCGGGATTGGCGGCGAGAGTCTGGTCGACGCTGCGCGGGAACGAGAGCGGAAGCTTGCCGGAGGGATCGACGTCGCCAAGCAACACCGCGGCCACTGCGGCGCCATCTTCTTCTCCCGGATACCAGGCTTCAACTACGGCGGGAACAGAGTCGATCCACGGCATGAGCACGGCAGAGCCGCTTTTGACTACGACGATGGTTCTGGGATTGGCCTTGGCGATGGCGGCAATGAGCTGGTTTTGATCTCCAGGCAAATCGAGGCTCTGGTCGCGGCCCTCGGTGTCCTGATCGCCCACCATGACGATGGCGATTTGGGCTTTCGCGGCCGCGGCTGACGCGGCTTCGACATCGTGCCCGTCCCAGACGGAGACGCGCGTGACCTGGGAATCGACAGCGGCTTCCAGGCCGTCGTAAGGCGTGACGGTGAAGAGCGGGATGACGTGGGAGCTGCCGCCACCGCCGGTGCTGGGACGCACGGCCCACGGGCCGATGAGCGCGATGGTGCGCACGGTTTTACGATCCAGGGGCAGGAGGTTGCCGTCGTTCTTGAGCAGGACCATGGACTGCTCGGCGATGCTGCGCGACACGGCGCCGTGCTCAAGCGCGGGGACGGGTTGGGGCGCGGGCTGCGGGCCGAAGAGGCCGAATTCGATCATCTTGGAGAAGCGGCGGACGAGCTTATCGTCGATGACGGAGATGGGCACCTGGCCGGATTCCACTGCTTTGTGCAGCGCGTCGCCCCAGTAGACGCCGGTGGGCATTTCGACGTCGAGGCCGTTGAGCGCGCTGGCCACGGTGCTGTGCGTCGCGCCCCAATCGGAGACGACGAAGCCGTCAAAGCCCCACTCCTTTTTGAGAATGTCATTGAGCATGGGGGCGTTCTCGCAGTTGAAGGCGCCGTTCAGCTTGGGATAGGCGCACATGAGCGAGGCGGAATGGGCTTCCTGAACCGCGGCCTTGAAGGCGGGCAGATAAATTTCGCGCAGGGCGCGCTCGCCGATGACCTCGTTAATGTCGTGGCGCTGGTTTTCCTGATTATTTGCGTCGTAGTGCTTGACGTTGGCAAACGCGCCGGTGCTCTGAATGCCTTCGATGTTGGCGACGGCGATGCGGGCGTCGAGGAAGGGGTCTTCGCCGTAGCTCTCGAAGACGCGGCCGCCCTGGGGCACGCGGGCGATGTTGACGTCGGGCGATTCGAACAGCTGGCTGCCGAGGGCGAGGGATTCTTCCGCGGCCAGCTTGCCGTAGGTGCGGGAGAGATCGGGATCCCATGATGCGGCGAGGGCGATGGGGGCGGGCCAGGCCGTGGCCTGCTTCTGCGGACCCGCTCCGCCAGGGCCTACGCCGGCGGGGCCGTTGGTCATGTGCAGCGCGGGGATGCCGAGGCGCGGAATGCCGGGGATCACGCGGTAGTTTTGGGGGTCGCGAATGCCGTGCAGTTCGGTGATCTTCTCATCGAGGGTCATCTTTGCGACCAGCGCGCGGGCGCGGGCTACGGCCTGCGCGTGCGGGATGTGCTGCTGGGCCGGTGCCGGTGAGGAAGAGAAAAAAGCACAGAGGACGAGGCCGGCAATGAGCGAGCCGGTACGTGAAGCAATGCGTTTACAGGGGGTCACAGCAGGAGATCCTTTCCCGTAGAGGGCTTGATTTTCAGGTGGGCGCGATTCAGCGGAATTCTACCATTCGGCGCGGTGAGTTGGAGCGGGAGTTACAGGTGGTATGACCACTGGGGGCCGGAGCGGGTATGATGGTGTGCGCAACCGAAAACCGAATTCGAGAGGCCGTTCCAATGAGCAAAAATCTGTCGCAAAGGCGCGTGCTGCTGAATGCCGCGTGTGCACTTTTGTTTGTTTTTGCAACCGCTGCTTCTCTACACGCAGCAGGCACCTGTGATCCGCGCGCGTACGGCGCCAAGGGCGATGGAGCGACGAAGGACACGGCGGCGATTCAAAAGGCGATTGACGTTTGCGCGAGCCAGGGCGGCGGCACAGTGGCGCTGAGCGCGGGCACCTATGTGAGCGCGCCCATTGTGCTCAAGAGCAACATCACGTTCGAACTGGAGAAGGGCGCGACGCTGCTGGGGTCGCCGGACCACGCGGATTACCCGGAGAAGACAGAATTTCACGAGCCGGATGTGCAGCCGCTGGTGAGCGCGATCGATGCCGAGAACCTTACGATCACGGGCGAGGGGACGATTGACGGCAATGGAGCGAGCTGGTGGGAGGAGGCGCGCAAGATTCGCGACCACGGCGTGCTGGGGAATCATCCGCGGCCCAAGCTGATCATTCTGGACCACTGCAAGCACGTGCGGGTCGAAGGCATCACAATTCAAAATTCGCCGATGTGGCAACTGGTGCCGTACTACACCGACGATATCGTCGTCCGCAATGTGCACATCCTGGCGCCGCAGCACTCGCCGAATACGGATGCCATCGATCCGTTTTCGACGTCACACATGACCATCGATCACGTGTACTCGGATGTGGGGGACGACAACGTGGCTATCAAATCCGGCGCCATCAATTCGCCGGGGCCGGATTCGCCCAGCCACGATATCACCATCAAGGACTGCACCTTTATGCACGGCCACGGTCTTTCGATCGGGAGCGAGATTGCGGGGGGAGCCTACAATATCACCGCAGAGCGCATCCACTTTGACGGCACCGACAATGGCATTCGCGTGAAGGCCAATCGGGATCGCGGCAACGACGTGAGTCACCTGGTGTTTCGCGATATCACGATGAAGGACGTAAAGAACGCGCTGATTATCAGCGAATACTATCCCAAGGTGATGCCGCCCGACGACAACACTGCGCAGCCGGTGGGGCGGCTTACGCCGCATTTTCACGACATCGTGTTGGAGAACATCCAGGCTACGGGCAGCGAGACGGCGGGAGCGATTGTGGGACTGCCGGAGTCGCCGGTGAAGGATGTGGTGCTGCGCAACGTGGAGATCGGCGCGAAGACCGGGCTGAATGTGGGCTATGCGAGCGTGACCATGCAGCATGTGCAGATCGGGGCAGCGCAGGGGCCGGCGATCGATAAGATGGCGGGGGCTGAGGTGACGGGGCAGTGATGTGTAGCGCCGGTCTCCAGACCGGCTGTACTGGTGGCGTCCACGCCGCCAGACAAATGCAGATTGAGGCAAAAAATGTGCGGGCCGGGAGGCCCGCACTACAGCCGGTCTGGAGACCGGCGCTACAGATTATTGTTACTGGTTGACGCCGCTGGCCAGGAAGCCGCCGTCGACCGCCAGGATCTGGCCGGTGACGAAGGAGGAGCTGTCGGAGGCGAGGAACACCGTCGCGCCGATCAGTTCCTCGGTCTTGCCGAAGCGGCCCATGGGCGTGCGCATCAGCAGCTCCTGGCCGCGCGCGGTGCTGTCGAGCAGCTTGGCGTTCAGGTCGGTGCGGAAGACGCCGGGGGCGACGGCGTTTACGGTTACGCCCTTCTTCGACCACTCAACGGCCAGTGACTTGGTGAGCGAGGCAACGCCGGACTTGCTGGCGGCGTAGGCCGCGACTTCACTGAGCGAAATGAAGCTGTTGAGCGAGGCGATGTTGACGATGCGGCCGTAACCGCGCTCCAGCATGGAGCGGCCGAAGACCTGGCAGGCGCGCAAAGTGCCGGTCAGGTTGGTGTTGATGATGTTGGTCCACTCTTCTTCAGGAAAATCGAGCGTGGGAGCGCGCTTGATGATGCCGGCGCAGTTGACGAGGATGTCGACTTTGCCGAAGCGGTCGATGGCGGCGGCGGCCAGTTTTTCGAGCGAGGCGCGATCGCAGACATCCGAGGCGAGGCGCAGGGTTTGGCGGCCGAGGGACTCGATGGCCGCGGCGGTGTCGTCCACCTGCTGCTGACGGCGGGCGGTGGCGATGACGTCAGCGCCGGCTTCGGCCAGACCGAGGCTCAGTGCGCGGCCGATACCGGATGTGCCTCCGGTGACGACTGCGATTTTTCCTGCAAGGCTAAAAAGATCGGATTTCATGCTTTCTCCGTAACCAGCGCTGCGGGCTGGCCGCCGATAGCATCGTACACACCCAGGAAGACCGGGGCGATGTGACGATCGTAGAGGTTTTCCGTGACATTTTTGGCGATCACGTCTTCATTGGCTTCGAGTAGATCGATATAGCGGCGGCCCATTTTGGCGGCGATCTTGAAACCGACGTGCAGCAACTGGCGAACGCTGCTGTTGTACTCGGGGGCATCTTCAACGTGGCGCAGCGCGGACGTGTACTGGTCTGAAGTCCAGCCGTTCACCTCTGCAGCAGATGGGAGCCTGGCGGGATCGATGTCGATGACGGTGGCGTAGGGGCCGCAGAGCTCTTCGCGGTGGGCGAGCGCCTCGGCGTAAACCTCTTTGGCGAGCGCGAGTCCCTGCCCGCCGGCTTCGGCCAGGCCGATGAGCTCCTCGAGCCACGTGGTTCCCGCGGTCTTCAAATGCACGCCGCAGCCGGTGCGCTCCATGATGGCGTGAATGGAGGGATAGATGGAGAACTTGTCGCTGCCGGAGTGAACGCTGAGCTTGAGATTGGCGGGCAGGCCGTATTGCCGGATGGCGTGCGCGATGGCGGCGACGTCGAGCTCCATCTCGCGCTCGAACTGCGGCACGTTGCCCACGTAATCGACGCCTTTGTTGAAACGGCCGCTGAATTTGGGCGCGATGGTCTGTACGGGAATGCCTTCGTCGGCGATGGCGGCGAGAATGATGAGCAGCTCGACGGGGCTTTGCGCGCGATCCGTTTCGTCCATGGAGACTTCAGGAATGAAGTTGCCGGCGCCTTTGGCGCTCTCGATGATGCGGTAGACCTCGCCGGCTTTTTTCACAGCAGCCAGGAATTTTTGCGCGGTCTGCCGGACGGTTTCCGCGGTGATGTTGAAGGGTTCGTCAACGCCGGCCAGGCGAATGCTGTCCGTCAGCTCAGGATGGCGATGGACAAAGCTGTCGATGTCTGTTGCGGGTGCGGTCTGGCCGATGAAGTCGGCCACATCGAGGGTGAAGAAATCGCAAGGGCCGATAAAGCGGCCGACGGTTTCGCTGGTGATGTGGTCGGCGTCGCAGAAGTAGGGGAGCTTCCAGTTGAGGGCCTTGACGGCTGCGTCCGCAGCTTCGCGAACCGAGGCGGGCTCAGACCCGATGATGGTGTGTTCGCGATTGGATTTGTTCCACACGGGAACGATTTCGATGCCGTGATGAAGGGCCTGGATGCAGGCCTGCAGTTGTGCTTTGGCCTGGTGCGCGAAGCGGTCGCCGGTTCCTACGGAATATTTGCTTAACGTCTTCATAGTTGACTCGATTCCTTTTTATAATCTGCTGCGATGCGCCCACAGGCCGAGACCGGGATTGGCGACGAAGAAGATGGTTTCTCCGTCGACCTGGTTGAACCCGTGGCGCAGTTTTTCGGGATTGTAGCGGCGGCTCATGGTTTTGAGATCGCCGTAGGCGTAGCCCACGCCTTCGACTTCTGACTGGCTCAGGTGGGCGGGGCACCAGGTGATTTTGAAGCGGCCTTCCGACGAGGCGTGGATGAGGTGCGCGGCCGCGCTGAGGTCGGCGGCCAGATCGGGGTTTTGCTTGACGGCCTGGAGGGTGGCCGGTGTGCCGCGATAACCATATTTGCGGATCAGCGCGTCGATGCCTTTGTCTTCACCGAACTCGTGCACGCCGGGCGCGAGGATGATGAGCTCGGCATTGTCGGCGAGCGCCATGCGCGTGCGGTAGACGGCCTTGTTGCCGATCCAGGTGCTGTGAAACTCGTTGGGGTCGAGATAGACGACGGCTTTCTTGATGGGCTCGTCGACCATTTCGAAGTTGACCTTGAGACTGAGCTCGGCGGCGCGCAGGAAGCACTCGGGGTCGTCGCCCATGAAGAGACCGCGCACGGCCAGACCGCCCTCGGGCTTGCGGCCAACGACGGTGTGCACGTAGACGATGGGCAGGTGACGGAGAAAACGATCGGAGGCGCAGTTGAGAACGTTGCGCACCGGGGTTTCCGCGCGGCCCATGATGCGCTCCATGCCGTAGACCGCGCCGAGATAATGGCTGCGGTTGATGCCCTCGCGGCCGCCGGTGCCGATGAGAATGTTCTTGGTGTAGTTGGCCATGCCGATGACTTCGTGCGGCACCACCTGGCCGATGGAGAGAATCAGATCGAAGCCGCCCTGCGAGATGAGGCGATTGACCTGCGCCGGCCACGTGTAATCGAGCTTGCCCTCGGATTGCTCGCGAATGTAGTCGGCGGGAATCTCACCGAGGGTCTCGATCTCAGTGCGCCAGTTGTGGACGCGAAAGAGCTCCTGCGGAACGGCGCCAAACATGTGCGCAATCTGATCGGGGCGCATGGGCGTGTGGGTGCCGATGGCGGGCAGCACAGCTTTGAGATTGTCGCCGTAGTGCTCCCACGTGTAGCGAGTGAGCTCGCCGGCGCGGGAGTGCTCGCGGCTTTGGTCGGGCGGGACGGCAAGTACCTTGTGGCGTGGGCCGAGCTTGCCGAGTGCTTCGCTCAGCAGTTCTTTCAGGTGCGGCGATAGGTCGGCGTCCACTCCGCCGTGGGCGCAATAGAGGCTCATGCAGCAATCTCCACTTTTTTAAGGCCAGGGGCCAGCAGCAGGATGACGGCCAGCGCGATGAGATAGGCGCTGGCGGCGATGGCGATCAACGGCGCGTAGCTGTGCGTGTGTTGCAGGATATAGCCGGCCAGGAGGGCGATCAGGGTTCCGCCGACCGCTCCGGCCATGCCGCCGATTCCGGTGACCGAAGCCACTTCAGTTCGCGGGAACATGTCAGAGACGGTGGTGAAAAGATTGGCGGACCACCCCTGGTGCGCCGCCGTGGCCAGGCTGAAGAAGGCGATGGCAGCCCACTCCGAGTGCGCGTAGTTGGCCATGAAGATGGGGACGACCAGGCATGCGCAGAAGAGCATGGCAGCCAGGCGCGCACGCGTGGGAGCAAGTCCCATGCGCACAAATGGCGCCGGCAGCCAACCGCCAAAGATGCTGCCCACCGTGGACGCGTTATAGACAACAAACAGCGGCAGCCACAGGTTGGAAAGCGTCAGATGGAAGCGTGCGGTAAAGTACGAGGGCAGCCAGAACAGATAAAACCACCAGATGGGGTCGGTGAGGAATTTGCCCATGACGAACGCCCAGGTCTGGCGGAAACCGAGCAAACGGATCCACGGCGTGGCGGGACCTGCGGCTTCAACCTGGCCGCCGGTAATGTACTTGAGCTCGCCGGTGGTAAGCCTGGGGTGTTCGCCGGGTTTGCGATATGTAAAGAACCAGAGCACGATCCAGCTCGCGCTGAAGGCGCCGGTGATGAGGAAGGCTGCGTGCCAGCCGTAGTGCAGGGCTACCCAGGGAACGGCGATGGGCGCGAGGATGGCGCCCACGTTGGTTCCGGAGTTGAAGATGCCGGTTGCGAGTGAGCGCTCGGTCTGCGGGAACCACTCGGCCACGGTCTTGATGGCGACGGGAAAGTTGCCCGACTCGCCAATGCCCAGGCAGAAGCGCGCAATGCCGAACTCCATGACCGTGTTGGCCAGCGCATGGCCCATGGCCGACAGGCTCCACATGCCCATGACGACGATGTAGCCGATGCGCGTGCCGATCTTGTCGACGAGGCGGCCCATGACCAGCATGCCGATGGCGTACGCGACCTGAAAGGCGGCGACCACGTATCCGTAGCCGACTTCGGACATGCCAATGCTGTGCTGGATGGTCGGCTTGAGCAGGCCGATCACCTGGCGGTCCATATAGTTGATGGTGGTGGCGGCAAAGAGCATGGCGCAGATGGTCCAGCGCACCTGCCCGATCCGCTCGCTGAACGAGCCTTCGGCTACCGTCCCCGTTCCCGCCTCTGTATTGATTTCCATCCGCGCCTCTTCGGGGGCTTTCTATAGCCGGTAAGCCTTCTTCACCAGTCCATACGCCAGGTCGTGCGCCAGTTCATGCGCTTCGTCTTCATCCAGCCGGTGTTCGGCAACCAGGCGACCCAGGAAGGCGCAGTCGACGCGCCGGGCCACATCGTGCCGGGCTGGGATGGAGAGGAAGGCCCGCGTGTCGTCGTTAAAGCCCACCGTATTATAGAACCCCGCGGTTTCAGTAGCCTGCTCGCGGAAGCGCATCATGCCTTCCGGGCTGTCGTGGAACCACCAGGGCGGGCCGAGGCGCAAGCAGGGATAATGACCGGCCAGCGGGGCGAGCTCGCGGCTGATGGTGGACTCGTCGAGCATGAAGAGGATGAGGGTGAATCCGGTCTCGTTGCCGAAGCGGTCGAGGAGCGGGCGGAGCGCGTCCACATAATTGATGGCGCGCGGGATGTCGGCGCCCATGTCGCGGCCGTAGCGCTCGTAGATAAGACGGTTGTGGTTGCGCACGCTGCCCGGGTGGATCTGCATCACGAGGCCGTCTTCCACGCTCATGCGGGCCATTTCCGTGAGCATCTGGGCGCGGAAGAGCTCCTGCTCGGCGGCGGTGGCTTTGCCGGAGATGGCCTTGGCGTAGAGTGCGGCGGCTTCAGATTGTGGCAGGTCGGCGGTTTGGGCAGTGGGATGGCCGTGGTCGGTGGCGGTGCAGCCCAGGGCCTTGAAACGCGCCCGCTGCTTGGCCAGGGCGTTTAGATAGCCCTTCCACGTGGAGGTGTCTTCGCAGCTGAGCTCGCCTAACTGGGTGATGCGTTCGGCGAAGCCGGCAAATTCGGGATCGACCACCGAGTCGGGACGGAAGGTGGGCACAATACGCGCCTTCCAGCCGGAGTCGCGAATGGCCTGGTGATCGGCGAGCGAGTCGAGCGGCGAATCGGTGGTGGCCAGAACTTCAAGATTGAATTGCTCAAAGAGGGCGCGGGGCAGAAACCCCGGGGTGGTCAGCCTGGCGGAGATGGTGTCGAAGTAGAGGTCGGCGGTCTTTTCCGAGAGCCGATCCTCAAGGCCGAAGAGTTGCTGGAAGGCGTAATCGAGCCACATGCGTGTGGGCGTGCCGCGAAACAGATAGTAGTGGCTGGCAAAGATATGCCAGACGCGGCGCGGGTTGCGGATGACCGGTTGCCCGATTTCAAGGTCGTCCATGGAGACGCCCTGGCTGTACAACATGCGGAAGACGTAGTGATCGGGCTGGACGAAGAGCGTGGCAGGATCGGGAAAAGCCTCGTTGCGGGCGAACCAGCCTGCCTGTGTGTGTCCGTGCGGACTGATGATCGGCAGCTTCGAAATCCCGTCGTAAAGGGCGCGGGCAATCTTACGCGAGCAAGCTTCAGCAGGAAACAGGCGGTCAGGATCGATCAACATGGCTTTCATCTTACCCCGTAAAGAAGAGGGTGGGAGCTCGTCCCCGGATGTTCAACCCGGATGAGGTCAGACCACAGTATACACGCGGGCCGCGGAGCAGGTGAAGCGGTTTGGGAATCCCACAATGCGGCCGCAAATGGGCGCGACCCCAGGGCAAGGGCGGCTGGCCCGCACATTGACTTACCGACAGATTCGCGCCTCTCAGCCCCCGGAAAAACGGGATTTCCCGGCGCCACAATCTTATACAGCACGGTGGCTTTGGTGTTAATCTCGTTTTGCCCTCAAAATTTTCGAGAGCCGAGAAGTATGCCCATCATGCCGCGCGTCAAATTGGAGCAACCCGACACTCATCGCACCCAACAAGTGGTGAACCACTTCCGTACGCTGATTGAGAATGGCACCCTGCAGCCGGGCGACAAGATACCGCCGGAGCGCGAGTTTGCGCGCGCGTTGAAGATCAGTCGCGCCAGTCTGCGGACCGGAATCGGATACCTGGCGGCGATGGGGGTGATGAAGGTAAAGCACGGGGTGGGGACGTTTGTGGCCGACGGGCCGCCGGAGTTCGGCAAGGCGTCGCTGAGCCTGATGGGGGCGCTGCACGGATTTCAAACCTGGCAAATGTTCGAGGCGCGCCTGATTCTGGAGAGCCAGGTGGCGTCGCTGGCGGCGGAGCGGGGCAAGGAAGAGCATCATGCGGCCATGGCAGAAGAGGTGGCAGAGATGTTCGCCGCGCTCGAGGCGCCCAGCGATTATCTGATTCATGACGTTTTGTTTCACCGCATCATCGCGCAGGCCTCGGGCAATCCGATTTTGGCGGCGCTGACCGAGACCATCACCTCAGCGCTCTACGACAGGCGGCGCAAGACAGTGGAGCGGTCGACGGACCTGCGCGAGTCGGCGGAGATGCACCGCGAGATTTATCGCGCCATCAAGGCGCATAAATCCGCGGAAGCGCGCCGCCTGATGGAAGAGCATCTGCGCGCGGCGAAGGAAGCGCAGGGTATGGAACGGCCGCCGGAGCGCAAGCCGGTTCCAGCGTCTGCCCGGTCGAAAGCGCTCCGCGGTGAGTTGCGGACCAACCTGTCCTGAGCGCCGAACGGCGGCAATGCGGTCGGACCAAGGTTCCGCGGAATTTCTCCTCTAAATTCCCGAATCGGGGTGATTTTCCGTGCCCCGCGCTGTTTTTTCCTCTCCCAGCACATCTTTGTTGACAAAACCCAATGGGCTGCATAAATTGGTAGGCACTTCCAAGTGGTCTGACCTTGAGCCCGCTAAAGGTGGGGCAGTCGAGAACGGCCGAGGGGAGCGTTCGTGCGCCGATTGAAGGGCCGAAAGCCGCCCAAATGTGGCTGCGAGCCCGCGGCTAAAAGAAACGAATGTCACAGAGCAAGTCTGCTACGGAGGAACCATGACGCACACTGCAAATGGGCGGGACGCGAAACAAAACGAATGTCTCCGCGATGAGGCATCGGCCGTCTCCGCAATTCTGGCCTCAACTCCTCATCCGAAACGCGAAAGTTCCAAGGCAGGCGCCACGGCGCTGCTGCTGATCTTCTCGATTCTCTTACTGCTTGTGCCTGGGGCGTTTGCCCAGGAGTTTCGCGCGACCATCAGCGGCGCGGTGACGGATTCCACGGGCGCTGTGGTATCCGGCGCCAAAATCCAGGTGCGCGAAACCAGCACCGGCACGGTGAGCCAAACGGTCAGCGATGCCGCCGGCCAATATGTCGTGCCCTTTCTGCTGCCCGGCAATTACACGATTACCGTGACCACCAGCGGCTTTGAAACCCTGCGCCGCAATGGTATTAGGTTGCAGGCACAGGAACACCCCATCATCGACCTGACCCTCAAAGTCGGCGCCGCGAATCAGACGGTCACAGTCACCGGCGCGGCCCCGCTGCTCGATCTGGCAAACGCCTCGGTCAATACCGTCATCGACACATCTTCGGTGGCCGACCTGCCCCTTAACGGGCGCACTCCGGCCGTGCTCTCCGAGCTTTCGGCCGGTGTGATTACAACCGCCGCGCCGGAGATCGTTCACCCCTTTGACAACAATGCCGGCAACTCCTGGTCGATGGGGGGAACGCCCAACCAGGTCAGTGAAGTCCTGCTGGACGGCTCCCCGGACGAAACGCTTCTGGGCGCATTGGCCTTCAGCCCCTCGCAGGATTCGGTGCAGGAAGTGTCGGTGCAGCCATTCGCCACGGATGCGTCGCTCGGACACACCATCGGCGGCGTGGTCAACCAGATCACCAAGAGCGGAACCAACAAACTGCACGGTACGGTGTACGAATTCGGGCAGATCTCGGGGATCGACGCCAACAGCTTTACCAATAGCGCGTACTGGAACAGTGGCACGCAGAAGCCCACCCCGGTGGCTCACTTCAACCAGTATGGAGTGACGGCGGGAGGGCCGATCTGGATCCCGAAAATCTATAACGGCAGAAACAAGCTGTTTTTCTTCTTTGCCTGGGAGGGTTTGAAGGATTCTACGCCAGCCTCGACCCTGTTGACCGTTCCGACCACAAGCGGCGGCCTCACCGGAGCGGGCGAAGCCGGCGGCGACTTTTACCAGATTTTGGCAGCGGGCTGCCCCAAGGGCTTCTTCAGCAACACGGCCTCGACGGGGGCCATCTGCAACATCGACAGCAGTCACACTGCGACCTATGCCGACCCCTATCAGATCTATGATCCACGCACCGGCTCGGGTACGGGTACGATCACGCGCAAACCGATCTTCAACAACCAGGTGAGCAATGCTACGGGTGGCCTCAATGCGGTGGGCTTGGCTTACGTCAAGCTATTCCCGGCCCCGAACGCCACCGGCACCAGCTTCGGCGCAGACAACTACAACAGTCCTGCACCCAGCGTTGACAACTACAACAACGAATTCGGACGACTGGACTACAACGTCCGAGATAACGACCACCTGTTCCTCGATGTGCGGCATAACATCCGGGGCCAGGTTAAGAACAACTACTTCGGCAATAACACCACCGGCACCACGCTGACGCGCGAAAACTGGGGCACCGTATTCGATAACGTCTACACCCTCAATCCGACGACCGTGTTCGACGTGCGCGCCAACTGGATGCTGTTCTACGAAGCGCACGGGTCGCCTGCGCAGGCCTTTTCTCCTTCCACCGTGGGCGTAGCGACCCCCACCACGCCCACCGAAGTGGAGTTACCCTACGCCAGCTTCGCGGCTGTCAGCAGTTGCAGTACGGGCGCCACCTTCGCATGCCTGGGCGACAACAGCTCCGCGCTGGACCCGTCCACCAGCTATCAGCTTTTTGCCGACGTGACCAAGGTGATTGGCCGCCATACGCTGAAAGTGGGATTCGACGGCCGGCAATACCGGCTGAGCGTGACCACCTACGGTGATGATTCAGGCGCGTTCACCTTCAATTCAAGTTACACAAACCCGAGCTCAGCAAGTTCCACGACCGAAATGGGCCTGGATCTGGCGGCCCTGATGCTGGGCGTGCCTTCGTCGGGCGAATTTGACGCGAATGCCCGCGCCGACTACCACCAGTACTACATCGGGTCCTTCCTCCAGGACGACTGGCGCGTGAACGAGAAGCTGACTCTCAACATGGGGCTGCGCTTCGACATCAACACGCCGTTCGACGAGCGGTTGGGGCGCACGGTGAATGGATTTAATCCGACGGCAACCGTGAACTATGCGAAGGCGGTTAGCTGGACGCCGTACACCACTGCGGCGGTGAATGGACAGACCTATACCGTTTCCAGCATCAACACCAACGGCGGCCTGACCTATCCCAGCGGGAACAACGGAGCGGTGTTCGCCACCAACAGCGGTTTCTTCAGCCCACGTTTTGGCTTTTCCTACGCCATGGACAACAAGACCGTGCTGCGCGGAGGCTTCGGGTTCTTCGTGCAGCCTGAAACCATGTCCAACGAAGCGGCCACCGGCGTCACCTCGTCCAACGCCCTTTCGAACCAGGAAGGCTACAGCGCCAGCACCTCCTACGTTACGTCGACCAACAGCGGCCTCACGATTACGGGGAACATGGCTACTCCCTTCCCGACCGCTCCCTTGGCAGTGGGCTCCTCGCTGGGTGCCAGTACCTTCCTGGGCTCGCCTTCGGCGATCAACTTCCTGGCGCCTTCCGAGCACGATCCCTATTCGGAACGCTGGAACCTTGGCGTGCAGCGGCAACTGACCAATCAGCTGATGGCCGAAGTGCTCTACGTCGGCAATCACGGCGTTCATCTTCCCGTGGGAACGCACAACGTCAACGCGATCGAAAAGCAATACATGTCGACGACGCCGTACTTCAATTACGACCTGAATAAGGCTTACAGCACCAAGATCGCCAACCCGTTCCTCGGCACGCTTGGTGCTGGCAACACCACGGGCCTGAACACGTCGAGCACGGAAAGCGTCAGCAACTTCATGGTGCCCTTCCCGCAGTACGGTACCACGGCCATCACCGAACAAAACCTGACCAGCGGCCAGTCGTACTTCCACAGCGCCATCCTTCACGTGGAAGAGCGAGCCGCCCACGGATTGACGCTGACGGCGAACTACAGTTTCTCGAAGATGACCGAAGCCGACTCGTTCCTGAACGACGAGGACGCCGGCCTCACCCACCGCATTTCTCCGTTCGATCATACGCACCACTTCACGGTGGGCGGAACCTACGAGCTGCCTTTCGGCCGGGGCAAGATGTTCCCCCTGGGCGGCAATCGGTTGTGGGACGAAATTGCCGGCGGATACGTGATCAACGGAATTTACCAATTCCAGACGGGTGCACCGATCTATTTCTCGGCCGACTTCCCGCTGGCCCCGACAACCACGTCATTGCGGCAGATCACCAACCAGACGCGCGCACCGTCCTTGACGGTACCGGCGTTGAGCACCACTGCCTTTGTGACCACCTCGGCTCCCAGCAGCTGTACGGGAACCTGCGACGGCAGCGTGAACGTTGGCGGCCAGTTCGTCGATCACTACCGCACTCTGCCCCAGACCCTGTCCTGGGCCCGCCAGGACGGCTACAACAACATGGACGCCTCGATCCTGAAAGACTTCCACTTTACCGAAAGCTCGTATTTCCAGCTTCGCTTCGAGACCTTCAACACCCTCAATCACCCGATCTTCGCGGCGCCTACCGTATCGAGCGCAACCTCGAGCACGTTCGGCCTCATCACTGCGGTTACAGCGAACAGCCAGCCGCGTCAGATTCAAATTGGCGGCCGGCTCGTCTTCTGAGCCAATAACCTGGCTAGTGGGTGAGGGCTCAACGGACTCGTCCACCGGCAAAATTTAATCAATCGAAGCGGCCGCTCGCAAACGAGCGGCCGCTTTGTCTTGCGGGTGATAGACGATGGCGCGTTGCTCCGGTTGCCGAAGCTGCGTACGAAAGTGGAATATAGAGTACTGATTCATCCGTAGCCTGCGAATCCGTCCAAACTTTTTCGCTCACCATGCACCAGCCTCTGGAGTCTGAATGAAAACCGCGCGTTTTTTTGCCTTGATCGTTGTCATTTTCGCTTTGCTGGGTGGTTTTGTCAGCTCAGGGTTCGCCGATGAGATGCCGTGGTCGCAGCGCGCGGCCAACGCCGCGATCGCTCGCTGGCCTGATGGGCGGTTTGTTCCTGCCGGTGCGCCGTGGGTTTGGAATTATGAACTGGGCACGCTGCTTGAAGGAATGGATGCGGTGTGGATGAACACCGTGGACCCGCGGTACTTCCACTACATACAAGATTCCGTGGATGCGCTGCTGGGACCGGATGGGTCGATTCCCACTTATAAGAACGATGAGTATCAGCTCGACAATATTTTGCTGGGTCGGCAGCTTTTGCTGCTCTATGGCGTGACGCAGAAGCCCAAGTATTTGAAGGCTGCGACGATTCTCTACGATCAGTTGCAGCATCAGCCGCGCACGCCGGAGGGCGGATTCTGGCACAAGCAGCGCTATCCGAACCAGATGTGGCTCGATGGGCTGTATATGGCCGAGCCGTTTTACGCCGAGTACGCCACGATCTCGCATCATCCGGAAAAGTTCAGCGATATTACGTTGCAATTTGTGCAGATGGAAGAGCATGCGCGCGATGCGAAGACGGGGCTGCTCTATCACGGATGGGACGAGTCGAAGCAGCAGCGCTGGGCCAATTCCGCGACCGGCGATTCGCCCGAATTCTGGGCGCGGGGCATGGGCTGGTACATGATGGCGCTGGTGGATACGATCGGGTTCTATCCGGAGAATGATCCGGGGCGGGCGCAGTTGCTGGCGATTCTCGGGCGCGAGGCCGCGGCGGTGGCGCGTACCCAGGATCCGGCTTCGGGGTTGTGGTACCAGGTGGTCGATAAGCCCACGGCGAAGGGGAACTACCTGGAATCGTCGGCGGCCTGCATGTTTGTGTACGCGCTGGCCAAGGGCGTGCGCCGCGGTTATCTGCCGGAGCGTTATCTTGCCAACGCGGAGCGCGGCTATCGCGGGATTCTTACACACTTTGTGAAGACGGGGCCGGATGGCGATGTGCTGCTCACCGATACGGTGAAGGGCGCGGGGTTGGGCGGCGATCCTTACCGCGATGGCAGCTACGCCTACTACATCGGCGAGAAGCGCGCGACCAACGATCCCAAGGGTGTGGGCGCGTTTCTCCTCGCCAGTGTCGAAATGGAGAACGCGCAGAACGCCAAGCTGGGCCGTGGCGACGAGGTGATGGTGGACGGATGGTTTAATTCGCAGCAGCGCGTAGATGCATTCGGGCAGCGGGTGTACTTCCACTACAAATGGGGTACCGAAGATGAGCCGGGGTACTCGCTGTTTGGGCATCTGTTCCGCGATTTCGGCGCCCGGACTACCGAACTGGATGCGGAGCCTACGGCGGAGAATCTGCGTGGGGCGCAGGTGTTTGTGATTGCATCGCCGGACAATTTAGAAAAGAATCCGCAGGCGCACTTCGCCAATGCGCAAGACGCAGACCAGATTGCGCAGTGGGTGCGTGCGGGCGGCGTGCTGGTGATCATGGAGAACGACACTTCCTTTGCGGATCTCGAGCACTTCAATGTTGTCGCGGAGAAGTTTGGCATTCACTTCAACAGCGTGCTGCGCAAGCATGTGGTTGGGACGCAGTGGGAGATGGGCAAAATTGCCGTAGACGGCAGCGGGCCGATCTTTCATTCTCCGCACACGTTTTACATGAAGGATGTGTGCACCATCTCTGTCAGTGGTCCGGCCAAGGCGGTGCTTACCGAGGGCAGCGACATTTTTATGGCCACCGCGAAGTACGGCAAGGGAACGGTGTACGCGAACGTGGACCCGTGGCTCTATAACGAGTACACCGATGGACGCAAACTGCCGGCGGAGTATGACAATTTGGCCGGTGGCAAAGAACTGGTGCGCTGGGTGCTGGAGCAGGTGCCGCACGGGACTGCTGCGGCCAATTGAACTAGTACCGCAACCGCGTAATTTTGTGGTCTCCCAGGTCTCAAAAGCGAGACCTGGGGCACCCCAATGTCGCCGGCACGAACGGCGAGCCGGATTTTTTCGGGGCAGTAGAATGGAGTTGCTTTCATTCGCATTTACTAAGGTATGGGAGGAAAGATGAAGACCGTTATGATGGCGGATCCGGTGCGCTATCCGCGCATGACTACTGAAGAGCTACGCGGGACGTTTTTGCTGCATGACCTCTACGAGCCCGGCCAGATACATCTCAACTACATCGATCTTGATCGCGCAGTGGTGGGGATTGCGGCGCCGGTGGAAAGCGCGATTGCGCTGCCGACTTATCCTGAGCTGCGGGCGAATTATTTTCTGGAGCGCCGCGAGCTGGGGATTTTGAATATCGGCGGCGCCGGCACGGTAAGCGTTGGCGGCAAGAGCTACGAGCTGAACAATCTCGACGTGCTGTACATCGGGCGCGGGAATGCGGAAGTGAGTTTTGCTGCGAAGGACAAGGCGGCGCCGGCGGTGTACTACCTGCTGAGCTATCCGGCCCATGCGGAGTTTCCGGTTGCGGTGGTGCGCAAGGAAGACGCGAAGCCGGCCGAGTTGGGGTCGCTGGAGACCTGCAACAAGCGGACTATTTATAAGTACATTCACCTTGAGGGCGCGCGCAGCTGCCAACTGGTGATGGGCGTAACCCACCTGGCGCCGGGCAGCAACTGGAATACGATGCCGGCGCATACGCACATGCGGCGCTCGGAGATTTACATGTACTTCAATCTCAACGCAGACGCGCGTGTGTTTCACCTGATGGGGCCGCCGGACGAGACGCGGCACCTGGTGCTCAAGGATAAGGACGTTGTGATTTCGCCGGGATGGTCCGTTCACTCGGGCGTGGGCACGCGGGCGTACAGTTTCTGCTGGGGGATGGGCGGCGAAAATCAGGATTACGCGGATATGGACCCGGCGCCGTTGGAGACGATGCGGTAGGGAGGGACAAGGGACGAGGACGAGGGACAGAGGGACAAGGGAAAAGGCAAAAAAGTCTTCCGGTGGAGTGAAGAATTCTCTTGCCCGGGGAACGGATTCCGTTCAAGATAGCGGTAAGAGTCTCTCCGATGAAGAAGTTTCTTCTCCTCCTCCTGCTGGGCGTGTATTTTGCGCCCGCTTGCGGCGTTGCCCAGGACCTGGCCTCGAGCGTCCAGGCGATGAGTGCGGCGTATAGCGAATCCGGCAGCATTGTTGCGCTGGATTCGACCACCATCCTGATTCAACCGAAGATGCCGGCGCCGGTCTGCGCGGTGCCGCGGGAGACGGGCGGCAAAACCGCCTGGTCGTATTACGCATTTCCGCTGGCGTCGATCACGGTTCCGTTGGCGATTGTGGACGAGACACTGATTGGGCAGGACGTGGTGTTTACCGATGCTGACGCGATCAAAAGCTACAAGGCGGGCGCCGTCGGCGACACCACGATGGTGATTATTGCCGGAGTTCAGGGCAAGCAGTTCCATACCCTGGCTTACGACCGCGACAAGTTCCTGCACCTGGGACCGGGGCCACATTCGGCGTCGGATTACGGGGAGAGTCCGGACGATACCGAGGCATTCGGATTGACGTTCGCCGATCGCGCAGAGGCTCAGAGGTTTGCGGCGGCACTGAAGGCGGCCGTGATCCTGGCCAGGGCGCAGATGGCGGCGCGGTGAAAAAACAGGGAACGAGGGAACAAGGGAACGAGGGAACAAGAAAGCCGGGTGCCCCGCCACTTTTTCTGGGGAGCACGCCGGCTTATCTGTCCTGAAACGAACTGATAGCTGTCAGCTATTGGCTTGCTTACACGTTGTAGGTGCCCGAGGAGACGCGGCCACCGTGGCCGGTCCAGTTGGTGTGGAAAAATTTGCCACGGGGTTGGTCGACCCGTTCGTAGGTGTGAGCGCCGAAGAAGTCGCGTTGCGCCTGGAGCAGGTTGGCGGGCAGGCGGTCGGCGCGATAGCCATCAAAGAACGCGAGCGCTGTTGAAAACGCCGGCGTCGGCACACCGAGCTTGATGGAATGCGCCAATGCCTTACGCCAGGAGGCCTGGTACTTGTTCATCGCCCGCGAAAAGAACTTGTCGAGCAGCAGGTTGTCGAGGGTTGGATTCTTCTTGAACGCATCCTTGATATTGCCCAGAAACTTACTGCGAATGATGCACCCGCCGCGCCACATCAGGGCAATGCCGCCCATATTCAGGTTCCAGCCGTTCTCTTTCGCCGCCGCGCGCAGCAGCATGTAACCCTGCGCGTAGCTGACAATCTTGGAGCAGTAGAGAGCGCGCCGCACATCTTCGATGAACTTGGCGCGATCGCCCACATTGGCCTTGGTCCGCGGTCCGCGGAGGATCTTCGCTGCCACCACGCGCTCGTCCTTCAGCGCGGATAGGCAGCGGGCAAAGACCGACTCGCCGATGAGCGTGACCGGCTGGCCGGTGTCGAGCGCGCTGATCACGGTCCACTTGCCGGTGCCTTTCTGGCCGGCGGTGTCGAGGATTTTATCGACCAGTGGTGCGCCGTCTTCGTCCTTCTTCGCGAAGATCTTGCTGGAGATCTCGATCAGGTAGCTGTCCAGCTCGCCGGTGTTCCAGTTGGTGAAGACCTCGTGCAACTCGTCGGGCGTGAGGCTGAGGCCGTGCTGCAGCAAGTCGTAGGCTTCGCAGATGAGCTGCATGTCGCCGTACTCGATGCCGTTGTGGACCATCTTCACGTAATGGCCGGCGCCGTCTTCGCCCACCCAATCGCAGCAGGGGGTTCCATCTTCGACTTTGGCGGCGATGGCCTGAAAGATCTCTTTCACATGCGGCCAGGCGGCGGGATTTCCGCCGGGCATGATGGAGGGCCCGCGGCGCGCGCCTTCTTCACCACCGGAGACACCGGTGCCGATGAAGAGAATGCCTTTTTCCGCCAGTGCTTTTGTCCTGCGGTTGGAATCGGTGAAGAGCGAGTTGCCGCCGTCGATGATGATATCGCCCGCCTCGACGTGGGGCAGGATGTGGTCGATCATCTGGTCGACCGTGTCGCCGGCCTTGACCATGAGCATGATGCGGCGGGGGCGCTTGAGCAGCGCAGCCAGTTCTTCGACGGAGTGCGCGCCTACGACCTGGGTGCCCTTGGCTTCGTTGGCCAGAAAGTCGTCGACCTTCGAGACAGTGCGGTTGAAGACCGCGACTTTGAAGCCGTGATCGTTCATGTTGAGGACGAGATTCTGTCCCATAACGGCGAGGCCGATGAGGCCAATATCACAGGTTGCATCTGGCATGATCTGCTCCGAAGCGGATTGTAACACTCGGTTTGATGGGGCCCTTTTATTGTAGCGGGATGGGTCTGACCTCCCGCGGGCTGCTTCGATCGGGGCACCGGCGCTGCGGCTCTGTGCGTGATGATCTGTACCCGCCGGACTGAGCGGGACTAGCATGTTGAAGATGGACACTCTGATGCTGAATGGCGAAGCGCTGACGCTCGCCGAGATTGAGCAGGTTGCCGCGGCAGGGCGGCGCGTAGAGATTGCGCCGGCCGCGATGGTGCGTGTGGTGGAGAGCCGGGATTGCATCGATGCGATTCTGGCGGCTGGGCAGGTTGTGTATGGCGTGAACACGGGGTTCGGGCGGCTATCGGACGTGAGAGTGCCGAGTGAGAGCCTGACGCAGCTACAGGTAAATCTGGTTCGCAGTCATGCCGGCGGAGTGGGCCGGCCGCTGGCCGAAGCGGAGGCGCGCGCCATGCTGCTGCTGCGGGGCAACGTGCTGGCCAAGGGCTTCAGCGGGGTGCGGCCGGAGTTGATTGAGCTGCTGGCCGGCATGCTCAACGCGGGCGTGACGCCGGTGATTCCGGAGAAGGGTTCGGTGGGCGCGAGCGGCGACCTGGCGCCGCTGGCGCACCTGGCGCTGGTGGTGATCGGCGAGGGCAAGGCGTTCTACAAGGGCGAGCGGGTGCCGGGCGATGAGGCGCTGCGGCGTGCGGGATTGCGTCCACTGACGCTCAAGGCAAAGGAAGGACTGGCGCTGCTGAACGGCACCCAGGCCATGACGGGGGTGGGCGCTCTGGCGGTGCTGCGGGCGCGGCGGGCAGCGTGCCTCGCCGATCTGGCCGGCGCCATGAGCCTGGAGGCGCTGATGGGTACCCCGGCGGCCTTCGATCCGCGGATTCAGCAGGTTCGGCCGCATCCTGGGCAAACTGCCGCAGCAGCGCATCTCGTCCGGTTGCTGGCCGGGTCGGAGATTCGCGAGTCGCACCGCCATCACGACACCCGCGTACAGGACGCCTACTGCCTGCGCTGCATGCCGCAAGTGCATGGAGCGGTGCGCGATGTGCTGGAGCACGTGACGGGGGTGCTGGAGACGGAATCGGGCGCGGCTACGGATAATCCGCTGGTCTTCGCACTCCCCTCGTCCAAAACACAAAACGGCGAAGCCGTCGTGTCGGGGGGGAATTTTCATGGGGCGCCGCTGGCGTATGCGTTTGATTATGCGGCGGTAGCGCTGGCCGATCTGGCGGGCATTACGGAGCGGCGCATCGACCGGCTGCTCAATCCCGATATCAACGAGAAGCTACCCGCCTTTCTGTCCCCGCAGGCGGGGCTTTCGTCGGGGTTCATGATGGCGCAGATTGTGGCGGCGGCGCTGATCAACGAGTGCCAGGTGCTGGCGGCGCCGGCGTCGTGCGGCAACATTCCTACCAGCGGCGGCAAGGAAGACCACGTGTCGATGGGGATGACGGGAGCGCTGAAGCTGCGGCAGATTGTTGAAAATGTAGAGCGAGTCGTGGCCATCGAGCTGATGTGCGCGGCGCAGGGGCTGGAGTTCCGCCTGCCGCTGAAGTCGAGCGCGGAGATTCAACGGGCGCAGGCGGCGGTGAGGCAGGTGGTGCCACGGCTGGAGGAGGATCGCAGTCTGGCGGCAGAGATTGAGGTGCTGGCCGACGCGATGCGGGGTGGGGCGTTCGACGCCTGGTGCGGGTGAAGCAGCCGACAGCTAGGTCCCCGACCGCATGATTTGGTTCGTCGAGTTCGTGCGTTCCCCGGTCTCAGAATCGAGACCGGGGGCACCCGATCAGTACACAACTAGACGGCCAGGACCTGGCAGCTGGCATATCCACGGCCGGAGTCTGGCACACTGCCTGCCCCCTGGGCCCTGAAACCTGTTCTTCACTTCACGCTCAGGTCGCCGTCTGCGTCGACTACAAGGGAGTCGCCCTGGATGACGATGGAATGGATTTTCAGGCGATCGAGGCTGATGTTGTAACCCGAAGACGCGGTCGATCCGGCCAAAGCTTTGCGCAACAGGTCGGCGGCGTTCACTTTCAGATTCGACGGGATCTGATGACGAAGAAAGGGAAGCAGAAGAAAATTCAGCTCCCTCTGGTTGGCTATTTTGTCGATTTGTGCGTCGCGGAAGCCGATGGTTTCTCCCTGTGCGTCAGGGGCCAGCGAGACTTCGGCCGGGGTGGAGAGCGAAAAGCCCAGGCAGGCTCCGCCGACGTGGCGCCCGAGGTGCGCCACGGTCTTGATTCGGACAACGATGCGATCCTGAGCGAAGGTGAGTTGCGGATCTTGAGCGTAGGTGAAGCAGGCAGATTGCGCGTCGCCTTTGAGATAGTAACGGCCGTCGGGTCCGGCGAAGAGCTGCTGGCGCAGGGTGCGCTCCAGAGCGGCGCGGGTAATGGTGAGCTCCACGGCGCCCGCGCGGGCGGCTACGGCGGCCAGAAGAAGGAGGCCGATGACGGCCCCGAAGCGGCCTGCGACCATCCGGCAGGGAAATGCAGCGAGGTTGCGACAACCCGCAGCCATTGTGCATCTGGATGTTGTCATAAGAGTATCGTGCCACCCGCGGCCAAAATTGAGCCACCACCAGGCTGCGGAAAACTGGTCCGTTTTATACATACGTCCATGAGAAGAGGGGAGGTTAGACCTTTCTTTTCAAAAAGATGTAGAATGGAGCGAGTGCCGGGAAGCATGATGCAAAAACCCGCTTCCGGGGCATAGATTTCTATTGATTTTTGAAGAAAAAATCCTTAAAATAAGACTAAAGTTTCCTCTGGCGTTAATGACGGCCCCCCAGACCCAGTCAGAGGAAGTAAAGAAAAATCCATCCATCATTTAAGGATCAAAATCAATGGCAAAGCGTCGTGGAAATCCGAATTGGGGCAAGCCGGAGCCCATCGGGCCGGTTGTGCCCACTGTCACCTCCTTCGAGCAGATTGTGAAGGAGTTCAAGCTGCCCCCGGATCAGTACATCCGGTCGACCCGCCTGCGTGAGTGGGCGCGGCGCAACAAGAATTCGAAATACATCCCCGAGGCCCTTCTTGAGGCCTGGGGCTTTGAGATCGAATCGACGTTGTAGGGTTCAGCTCTTTTTGCCAGAGACCGAAAAGCGCCGCCTGCGGGCGGCGCTTTTGCTGTTTATGGTGGCATGGGGGAGAATTGAAAGGGATTATGCAGTGCGGGACGAGTCGGCTTGCTTGGGTCAAATCCGCTACAGGGCAAAAAACGCTGCGGAAAAACTCTCTTGAGGGAGCAAATAGTGCGAAGCAACTTCCCGCAGGGGCTAAAGCCCAAGTTGATTTTGTTGGCTTTATTGGCCCGACTAAAGTGGTGCCCTTGTTACAAAGCCCCACCCGAAGAGTCTATCCGCAGGCTGTAAAGCCGGCCGCCTATTTGAAGTGTTTTCGGCACGACCGAAGTCGTGGGTGATACAAAATCATAGCTTTCGGGTTCACAGACAGAGTTCAGGCTTTCACAGGATTTATGCGAGGAAGGTATGCCGCAGAGTTCCCGCAACTTCGAACCACCGTTTATCGACGTGCCGGGTGCGCTGGCCGAGATTCGTGCCGGCCGCATGGTGGTGGTGGTCGACGACGAGGACCGGGAGAACGAGGGCGACCTGACGCTGGCCGCGGAATTCGTTACACCCGAGGCCATCAACTTCATGGCGCGCTACGGACGCGGGCTGATCTGCCTGACGATGACGGAAGAGCGCGCAGATTATCTGCGCCTGTTTCCCATGACGCAGCAGAATTCCTCGCGCTTCGGGACGGCTTTCACGGAGACGATTGAAGCGCGCGAGGGAGTGACGACCGGCATCTCCGCGGCGGATCGGGCGCACACCATCCGGACGGCGATTGATGCGAGAACGACTTACGCCGATCTCGCCCGGCCGGGACACGTCTTCCCGCTGCGGGCGCGCCGGGGCGGCGTGCTGGTGCGCGCCGGGCAGACCGAGGCTTCCGTTGATCTTGCGCGGATGGCGGGGCTGACTCCGGCGGGCGTGATCTGCGAGATCATGCGCGACGACGGCGAGATGGCGCGCATTCCGGACCTGATTCCGTTCTGCCAGGAGCACGGGCTGCGGATTCTCACCGTGGCCGAGCTGATCCGCTACCGGCTGCGCCACGAGCGCTATATTGTGCGCGCCGGCGAGCGCCGCATTCAGACGCGCCATGGCGAGTTCCGCATGATTGCCTACGAGAGCGAAGTGAACGGCGGCGAGAGCCATATCGCGCTGGTGCGCGGTGACCTTTGCCCCAACTGCCCGGCGTTTCATGAGGGGCCGGCGGATGGGCGCGTGGCGGGCGCCGACGTGCGGCCGCCTTGTACGCACCCGGTGCTGGTGCGAGTGCACACGCGCTGCACGGCCGGCGATGTGTTCAGCGCCGATTGCCGATGCCACGAGATTCTGGATCAGTCGATGCGAATGATTGCCGAAGAGGGTTGCGGGGTAATCCTGTACCTGCACAACACCTCGCGCGGATTCGAGATTGAGCGAACGCCCGCGGCGGCCTTTGGGCCGGAAGGGCTGGCGGCGCCGGCAGGCGAGGTCAGCCCGGAGACAGGGCGCATCCTCCTGCACCAGGATTTGCGCGCCCGCGAAGGCGTGCAGGCACGCAGCGGACGGATACTAAGGGCGATCGGGCTGGGCGGGCAGATTCTCTCGGATTTGGGGATTGAGCGCATCCGCCTGCTGTCGAACACGCCCATGCATATTCCGGCGCTGGAAGGGTTTGGGCTGGAGATCGTGGAGCAGGTGGCGATTCCGGTGGAGGAATGCAGGAAGACAGTTGTCGGGTGACAGTGGACAGCCGTCAGCTCATAACCCACATTGGCATCAACACGAGTCCTGAAGGGAATAGGCGGTCGGCCCAGATCCTCGGGATGCGACTTTCCCCATTGGCCATGGGTGCCCCAGGTCCCTCGCCTTTGGGGACCTGGGAGAGCACAACTTTCGAGGTCCGTGGTCTCCCAAGGTCCGAAAATCCGGACCTGGGGCACCCATGATTCTTGCTTGTTTAGGATTGCCCGGACCTGGGTCACCCGCCCGGCTCTGGTGGCTGTAAATCCGACTCTATGCTCTAGCCGGCAGCCGCATCGCTTCCAGCGCGGAGGTCAGATCGGTCCCCAGCTTCTCCTGCGCTTCCGGCGCCAGCTTTTCGCCCTGACTGGTCAGGTAAAAGACGTCAATTGCCGTCTCGCCTTCGGTGTCGATGAGCGCCACCTTGATGTTGCACTGATGCGAGCTGAGGGTGAGGGCAATCTGGCGGAGAAGGCCGGGCAGATCCTGTGCGACAACCTGCAACAGCGTCGAGTGCGACGAGGATTCTGAGTCGAATTCAAGACGCGTGGTCACTTCCACCTTCAGGTTGCCGGGGTGGTTCAGGTGACGGCGCGCTTCCAGCAACTGCTCGACGGAAACCTTCTGCGCCACCACATCGTGCATGTTTTGGAGGAAGCGGTCGCGCTCGCTGGGATTGAGCTCGATGGTCCGAAAGATGTCGGAGAACAGGAAGCTGTCGACGATGACGCCGGCGTCGTTCGAATAGGCTCCGGCGCGCACAATGTTCATGCCCCACGCGGCCAGCGCGCCGGCCACGTCGGCGAAGAGCCGGGTGCGGTCGCGGGTGATCACGGTCAGGTCGTAGAGCTGGCGGCTGGGGCGCAGGTCGAGCTGGACGGCATCCTTGTCGAGGTTGAGCGCCATTTGGAAATGACTGCGAATCTGCTCGGGCAGGCGGGTTTGCAGGTAGCGCTGCGGCAGGCCTTCAAGGAATTGCTTGAGCGCGTCGTACTGGGGCGCGGGCACCATGGACCGAATGCGGTTGAGCAACGTGGGGTCGATGGCGGCGTGATAGCGGGTCTCGTCGACCGACCGATCCATAAAATTGGCTGTGGACATGTAGAACTGCCACAGGGTTTCGGCCTTCCATGGAGTGAGCGCGTCGGGGTTCACCGCCTTGATGTCCGCGAAAGTCATGATGGTGAGCATCTTCAACACTTGCGGGCTGCCGATCTTCTCGGCGAAGCCGCGCACGTTTTCCATGTCGAAGATGTCGCGGCGCATGGCCAGCGACATTTCCAGATGCAGGCGAATAAGCTTGAGGATCGAGTCGCGCTCCTCGGCGTCGAAGTCGAGGCGGGCAAGAAAAGCGTCGGCCAGCTCTACACTTTGGCTGGCGTGCTCGCCGTTGCGGCGGGCCTTGCCGGTGTCATGCAGCAAGAGGGCCAGTAGAAAAAGATCGAGCCGGTCGATTTCGGGAAGCAACTGTGCCAGGCGCTGCTCGTATTCGTGGGCTGGCTGGCGCAGGCCGTGCACGTTGTCGATGGCCAGGAAGGTGTGCTCGTCGACCGTGTAACGGTGGTAGCTGTCGCGGATGACCAGCGCGTCGATGCCGTGGAACTCGGGGATCAGCATCTCCAGCACGCCCAGGGCGTGCATGGTGCGCAGCGCGTGGGCGGCATGCGGGCCCAGCAGCACCTCGCGCAGTGCATTCCACAGGTACGGCCCTTCGGGAATGTGAATGGCGAGAACGGGAAGCGCGTCGGTGATGCGGTCTTCGGCGGCCTGGGAAAGCGTGTAGCCGTGCGTGGCCATGAGGGCGAAGATGCGCAGGATGGCTGCGGTGTCGTTGAACTGTGCGCCGGGCTCAATGTCGATGCGGCCCTGGTCGAGCAGGAAATCGGTGCCCGCAATGGGCGTGCGCCGCCGCCGGAACTGGCGATAAAAGCTCACCGGCGCGGGCAGATGCTCCATGAGGAGAACCGCGCGGCGATAGATGACGCGCGCGTGCCGGTAGTAGGTGCGCATCCAATAGGAGGGGTCGGCGGTGCCGCGGGTTTCAAGGCCGATGGAGAGCGCCGCTGCCTCGTCCTGCGATTGCCAGTCGAGGGTATTGTCGTCGCGGCCGTGCCGGAAGTGCAGGAAACATCGCGCCGCGGCGAGGAAGTCGAAGGCGGCCTCAGCGTCGCCGCGCGCGCTTTGGAAGACGCCGCCGCGCTGGCGGGGCCACTCCTTGGTCTCTTTGAGATGAAAGAGGACCGCGAACCAGACGGCGAGGCTGTAATCGCGCAGGCCGCCGGGACAGTCCTTCAGATTCGGCTCGAGATGAAAGATGGTGTTGCCGTACTTGGCGTGGCGGGTGCGCGCGATCTCGTTCAGCTTCTGCGTGATGGTGGTCCACTCACTGAGGACGAGGCCGGGGAAAACCACCTGGTGCAGTTGCTGATAGAGCGGAAATTGACCGGCAAGGAAGCGGCGGTCGAGGGTGGCGAGCGTGAATTCGAGGTTGTCGGGGTCGAATTTGCCGGCTTCCTTCACCGTGCGCGAACTCGGGCTGGCCCGCAAACCGATGTCCCACATGCCCTGAATGATGGCCCGGACCGCTTCGCGCGACTGCTCCTCGGTCCTCTCGTCGGCGAAGGTGAAGAGCACGTCGATGTCGGAGTAGGGGAAGAGATCTTTGCGGCCGTAACCGCCCAGGGCCAGCAGGGCGACATTCTGGATGGGCAGGTCGGCGAAGGCCCGGCGCCACATTTCAATGAGGATACGGTCGACGACAGCCGAGCGCCGCCGGATGGCGGCCGTACCGTCTCCAGTGCGTTCGCAGGTCTGGCGGACAAGCGCCATCTCCCGCGTATACTGCTCCCGAAGATCTTCGACCTCTAAAGACACTGTATGCATGTGGGTTCGCCCGGCAAGCCGCAGCAGAAGGAATTGTTACAAGCATAAGCGATATTCGCCGGAAGGCGGTAATTTGTCCCGGATTGGGGGAAATCCGGCGGTGAAATGCACTGAAACAACGAGATTCGGCAACTCAATGCTCCCCATTTCGGGCCTCACTTCCTGCATGCTGATACGGGCGCCGGAACATTCATGCAAGCGGCTGCATCCATCAGATATTATTGGACTTGCGTCTCTTTTGCCCTGCGCAACGTTTGCCATGCTGACGCATCAGAGAAGAGGAGCCTTTCGCGCGATCCTCCGCAAGCGTTTCTAGATTTTTTGAGTGGGTGTGCGCGATCACAAATTTGAATTCAAACCCATACTTAAGGAGTATTCATTGCTTACAATTGGTGAGAAATTTCCCGATTTTGAAGTCACGGCAACGGTCGATCTCGACCAGAAAAAAGCCTTTCAGACCATCAACAATCAGAGTTATCCGGACAAGTGGAAGGTTTACTTTTTCTGGCCCAAGGACTTTACCTTTGTCTGCCCGACAGAAATTGCCGCTTTTGGCAAGCTGAACAAGGAATTTGAGGAGCGCGACACGCAGCTTCTGGGCGGCAGCACCGATTCCGAGTTTGTGCACCTGGCATGGCGCAACCAGCACCCCGACCTCAAAAACCTGCCCTTCCCGATGCTCTCCGACATCAAGCGCGACCTCTCCGAGCAACTGGGGATTCTGGACGCGAAGGCTGGAGTCTGCCTGCGCGCTACCTTCATCGTGGACCCGGACGATATGATCCGCTTCGTCTCCGTCAACGACCTCTCCGTGGGCCGCAACCCCCAGGAAGTATTGCGCGTGCTGGATGCGTTGCAGACCGACGAGCTTTGCCCGTGCAATTGGAACAAGGGCGAAGCGACTCTCAGCATCTAAGTGTCGGGATCGATTTCCCGGCAGCAAAATTACCGTGCCCATCCTTTACAACTTTGGTCGTAGTTTTTCGGTCAAATGGATGGGCGCGAATAACAGCTTCCTGTGATCGCCCGCCCGCCGCAGAGGGATTGATGAACCAGATCCTTCGGCGAGATTCTTTGACCTACTGCGCTCGCTCCGGAGAAGGGGCGGGCAGGTGAGATGGAAGACTGACCTATGACCGCTTCGTGCTCCATCCTTTTCAGCGATTTGGGAATGGGATGGGAAGCTCGGGCATGAACCCGTTACTCCCGGAGTTGCATTTCTATGAATCTTGATTTTCTTGTTGACAGTTTGCCCGCCCCGGCGCGCGACCTGAAGCTGAACTACTCCTCACTGATCCGCAACAACGCAGAACTGAGCCCGCAGCAGCTTTGGGGCACAGTGGCCGCAAGCGCCATTGCCACGCGCAGCGCTGCCCTGACGGCTGCCGCTATGGAGTCAGCCTCCGAAGAGCTTTCGCCCGCGGCTCTTGAAGCCGCGAAGACAGCCGCTGCGCTGATGAGCATGAACAACATCTTCTACCGCTTCCATCACCTCTCGTCGAACGACAAGTACGCCAGCATGCCGGCGCGCCTGCGCATGAACGGGTTGCGCAGCCACGGCGTTGAGGAGGTGGATTTCGAACTGTGGTCACTGGCCGTGTCTGCCATCAACGGCTGCGGCAAGTGCGTGGACGCGCACGAAAAAGTGGTGCGCGATAAGGGTGCCAGCGAGGAACTGGTGCTGGCCATTGTGCGAGTGGCCTCGGTCGTCCACGCCATCGGCGTGGTGCTCGATGCCAACCTGGCCGCTGCGGAAGACTTCGCAGCACAGGAAGCAGTTCCGGCTGCGGTGTGACGCTGTCGAGCGGGATGGAGCCGATGGTTCCATCCCGCAGCACGAAAAGCCGGTCCACGGCGCCCGCTCAGAATCGCGCGGGCTGATGTAAGGGGGGAAATTTACTTTCCCGCTCCAGACACTGCCAATCCCCAGGCACTGCCAATCCCCCCCCCAGACACTGCCAATCCTATGACGCTCAACGGAATAGTCTACGCGGCCGGCGCTTGGCGATTGCGTCGGGCCATGGCCAATAGCGTACGCACTTCTTCGTCGCTTGTGGCCCTGAAGTCGCGGTAGAACTGGCCGACGGCTTCGAAATCCTCTGGCATAGAGAGGCACAGCACGCGGTCGGCTTCGTTCTCGAGCTCACGGCAGGTGGTGGCCGCGGCCACGGGAACGGCAATCACCACACGACCGGCGCGGGGCCGCACGGCGCGGGCAGCCGCCTTCATGGTGGCGCCCGTCGCCAGCCCGTCGTCGATCAAAATTGCGGTGCGTCCTTCGATGGCCAGCGGTGGCGCGCCATCGCGATAGAGCAGTTCGCGCCGCGCAATCTCGCCCTGCTCGTGAGCAATCATCGCGCCCAGCTCTTCAGGGGAGATGTGGAAGTGCTCCACCAGCTCAGGATTGATGGCCACAATGCCGCCGCTGGCGATGGCGCCGATGGCCAGCTCCCGTTGACCGGGGGCGCCCAGCTTGCGGACGCTCAGCACGTCGAGAGGAAGCCTGCAGGCGCATGCGACTTCATACGCCACGGGAACGCCGCCACGCGGCAGCGCGAGAAGGATGGCATGGTGCAGGTCAGGCAGCGTAGCGACCAGGGGCGCCAATGCCCGGCCCGCGTCTCTGCGATCCTCAAACATAGTGCGGTTCACTTCTCAGTTCGTAGTTCACAGTTCGTGGCTCACGATTGGCTGTGAACGGTGAACTATGAACTGCGAACTGCTTTTCGCTACTCGGCTGCGGCTGCTTCCGGTGCCGGCTCGGCCGCGGTCGCCTCTTCTCCAGCTTCGACCTGGACCTTGACCTTGACCTGCGCGGTGACTTCGCGATGCAGCTTGATCGACACCTTGAACTCGCCCACGCTCTTGAGCGGATCATGGAGGACGATCTTGCGGCGATCGATCTCGAAGCCCTGCGCAGCCAGATCGGCGGCGATGTCCGACGAGGTGACGGAGCCGAACAGATGGCCCTCAGCGCCGGCCTTGCGCGTAAAGCTGAGCACGATGGGCTCGAGCTTGGCGAGCAATTCTTCAGCCTGTACCTTTTCGGTGGCCGAGCGGCGCGCGGCAGAGGTCTTCATCTGCTCGATAACCGCCTTGTTGGTTTCCGTGGCCTGCATGGCCAGCTTGCGGGGCAGCAGGTAGTTGCGGCCGTAGCCGTCCGCCACCTTGACCACGTCGCCGCGGCTGCCCAGGTTGATTACGTCTTCTTTCAGAATGACTTCCATGGAAATTCTCCAGTTCCTTTTCGAGCGCCCGCGTGGCGAGCTTCAATCATCCGTAGGTGCGGCCAGACCGCAACAGCATCGCCCCTACGGGGCTCACTCGGTCCGAGGGGCCGAATCCCAGGATTCCGCTTGGCTTCATCCTGGGCTAAATTCCACGCTCCCTCCGGGAGCAATTTGTTGCCTTCCCCGTTCCTTAGTGGCGGGTGGCGAAGGGCAGCAGGGCGATGTTGCGGGCCTGCTTGATGGCGCGGGTCAGACGGCGCTGGTGCGTGGTGCACACGCCGGTGAGCCGCCGGGGCACAATCTTGCCGCGCTCGGCCACGAACTGCTGCAGCAGGCGCACATCGCGGTAAGGGATCGCGTCGATCTTTTCGGTGCAGAACTTGCACACTTTCTTGCGGCGGAAAAACTTGCCGCGCCCGCCGGGGCCGCCGCCGGGACGAGGGCCGCGCGGGCCAGATCCAGAACCGGAGCCCGGTCCCGAACCTTGTCCGGAGGATTGTTGCTGGGATGCGCCCGACTCGGGCGCCTTGGCTGTGGTTTCGTCTGCCATTACGGTTTCCTCTTCATTCGTGTCTTCACTCGTAGTCTGCAGCGCCTGGGCGGTGCATGAGTGTGTTTCGGGCCGGAGCCGGCAAGCCGGCGGCGGCGATTCGTTTCACATTCCCGCAGAGACGAAAGCCGTCTCGCGGCTCCATCCCTGAACTTGGGTGCCCCATCCTTTTCGCAGTTTCATCGCGAAAAGGGTGGGGCACCCAAGTTCGAGATGAAGTTCGAGCCTCTACGCGCTGGCCTGAGCTGGTTCGGCGGCTGCTGCCGGCGGAACCGCTTCAACAGGTGCGGCTGGGGCTGCAGGTGCAGGTGCAGCCGCGGGCGCGGCTGCCTGCGCCTGTTGCTCGGCCGAACGGCGCACGCCGCGGGCGGCCTTCACCTTGGCCAGGCGCTTTTCCTCTTCGTCGATGCGCACGGTGATGAACTTGATCACCGGCTCAGTAACGCGCAGGCGGCGTTCGAGCTCCAGTACCACCGGCCCCGAGGCCTCAATGGTCAGCAGAACGTAGTTGCCGTCGTTGAACTTGCGCACCATGTAGGCCAGCTTGCGACGGCCCAGTTTTTCGACAGTCTTGACCGCGCCGCCGCCGTTGGTCACGGTGGTGGTAAAGCCGGCGATCAGCTTGTCGGCATCTTCTTCGACCGTATCGGGGCGAAGAATGAACATTACTTCATACAAACGGGACATTGTTCCTCTCAAATGCAGTGAACAGTGGACAGTGAACAGTGGGCAGCAGACGGTGGCCAGTGAACCTGGAGCGCCGCGCGCTCCCACTTGGCCGTCCTCAGTCCCGAGTCCCTAGTCCCTAGTCCCTGCCTCTCTGTCTTCCTTCCGGTTAAACTCATTCATCGCGGCTGAGGGGCCAGCTTCGAGAATGCGCCGCGTGGCTGTTGCCACCCGGTCCAGCACCTCGTCGAGGACCGTCAGATCCGCCTTGCGCATGGGCGAGAGCAGGTAATCCCTGCCCGGGCGCTTTGCGCCGGCTGCGGCTGCTTCAGGGGGGAGATTCAATCCAACCCCGATGCGCAACCGAAGCCACTCCTGCGTTCCCAGGGCGCCGGTTACGCTGCGGGCTCCGTTGTGGCCGGCCGGCGAACCGCGTTCCCTGATCTTGAACGTTCCCAGCGCCAGGTCGAGCTCGTCGTAGATCACGAGCAGGTCCCGCGTTGGGTCCGCTTCAAACTCCTGAACCAGGGCGGACACCGAAGCGCCGCTCAGGTTCATGAATGTCTCCGGCTTGGCCAGGATGACCTGGCGCCCACCCAAACGGCAGGTCGCGGTCATTGCCCGGCAGCGCCGGTTCTGGACCACTACGCCCTCCTGCTGGGCGATGCGGTCGATGGCCATGAAACCCGCGTTGTGCGGGGTCCACAGATATTCCAGGCCGGGATTGCCGAGGCCCACAATCAGGAACGGGCCTCGACGTTCAGTTCCGGGGTGATCAGTTGAACTAGCATCGGCCAAGGCTTACTTCTTCGCTCCGCCCTCGGGCTTCTTGGCCGCGCCTTCGGCTTCGGTCTTGCCCTTCTTGGCCACTTCCGGCTCAGCCGGCGTAGCAGCACCTGCAACCGCAGCAGCTTCGGCGTCGGCCGCCGGGGCCGCTTCTTCGCGGATCGAGACAACGTGCGCTACGGTGGCGTCCTCGGCGTTCAGGTACTTGATCTTGTCGGAGTGCGGCAGGCCGCTGACGCGCAGCACTGCGTGCAATCCCATCTCGCTGACATCCACGTCGATGTGGCTGGGGATGTCGGCAGGCAAACACTCGATCTCAACTTCGCGCAGCACCTGGTCCAGAATGCCGCCCTCGGTCTTGACGCCTACCGGCGTGCCGACGAGCTTGACGCGCACATGCACGCGCAGCGTCTTGTCGAGCGCGATGCGCTTCAGGTCGATGTGGATGAGCTGGTCCTTGATAGGCTCGCGCTGCCACTCGACGATCATGGCCTTGGCTGTGGTGGAACCGACTTCCACGTCGAAGATTGTATTGTGGCCGGTCTCGGAAAACAGGATCCGCGAAATCTGCTTGGGATCCACTTCAACGGCCACCGGATCGTGCCCCGAACCGTAGAGAACAGCAGGAATCTTACCGGCGACGCGCACGCGACGCGCAGCGTTCTTGTTGAATTTGCCCTCGCGGGGCTTGGCAATCACGACTTCAGGCATTTCTTCCTTTTCCTGTCTCGGGCACGGAGAGGCAGCTTCTAGCTTCTAGCCTCTAGCTACTAGCTAGGGGCTGCTAGTGCGAACTGTTTTGACCCGCTCCCTTTGTGAAAAGCAGCTTCTAACGATTAGCTGCTTGTTGCTGATGCGCGATGAATCAACGGATTCATCGCCTTTGAGTTCTTCCCTTGCTCAATCGCAAAGGTCAATCGCCGTGTTGAACCGGCTAGCAGCTAGAAGCTAGTAGCTAAAAGCTGCTTTTAGGAAAACAGCGTGCTAACGCTGGTCTCCATGTGGATGCTCTCGATGGCCGCGCCCAAAAGCCCGGAAATCGTGAGCACCTTGATCTTGGGTACTTTCTGTGCCGCTTCGCGCAGCGGAATGGTGTCGGTTACCACCAGTTGCTCCAGGCGCGAGTTGGCAATGCGGTCGATGGCCGGGCCCGAAAGCACGGCGTGGCTGGCGCAGGCGTGCACGCCGGCGGCTCCGGCCGCGTACAGCGCGTCGACAGTCTTAACCAGTGTGCCGGCCGTGTCGATAATGTCGTCGATGATGAGGCAGGTCTTGCCGTTCACGTCGCCGACCACGTGCATCACTTCGGCCACGTTCATGTCGGTGCGGCGCTTGTCCACAATGGCCAGCGGTGCGCCCATCTTCTGCGCGAAGAACCGTGCCCGCTCCACACCGCCCGCATCGGGCGAAACCACAATCAGGTTGGGCAGGTCCAGCTCGCGGAAATAGCTCACCAGCACCGGGCTGGCAAAAAGATGATCGACCGGAATGTTGAAGAAGCCCTGAATCTGGGCGGCATGCAGGTCGACGAAGAGCGCGCGGTTGGCGCCCGCGGTGGTCAGCAGGTCGGCGATGAGCTTGGCGCTGATGGCCACGCGCGGGCGGTCCTTGCGGTCCTGGCGCGCGTACCCGTAGTAGGGCACCACCACCGTGATCCGCGCCGCCGATGCGCGCTTGAGTGCGTCAATCATCACCAATAACTCCACCAGGTGCTGGTCCACCGGATAGCAGGTGGGCTGCACCACAAATACGTCTACGCCGCGCACGTTCTCGAGCAGCTGGAAGTAAACCTCGCCATCAGCGAACCGCTGCAGCTTGGCCTCGCCGACCTTGACCCCGATATGCTCGCCGATCTTGCGCGCCAGCTCTGGATTGGCCGTGCCGCTGAACAGCTTGAAACGCTTGTCTTCGCTCAGCTTGGTCGGCTTCTTGCGCTCCGCGGCAGGCTTGCCGTCCTTTGCCGCTTCCTTTTGCTGCCCTTCACGGGAGGCGGAAGGCTGGTTCACCTTCGGCTTATCCTCATCCATGACCAGAGTTTCCATACCCATCTGAAACGTTCCTCCAAGCTGGTTGGCTTTGGCTGATTTCCGGATACGACGGTGAAACTGTGGCTGGGCGACCTGGATTCGAACCAGGATAAATGCCTCCAAAGGGCATTGTCCTACCATTGAACGATCGCCCAACAAAAACAGCTGTCAGTTGTCAGCTATCAGTCTTTCCTTGCGGCTGTGCTGTACGAACATCCAAAATCTGATAACTGACCACTGTCAACTTAAAACTCACTTCAAAATCATGGTGCGCCAGTAATCGGCTCGAGGCAGGGTCTGTGTGATTCGAACGTCCACACCCTGCGCCTGATCCGTTAGCCGGTTTACTGCTGCTTCGGCATATCCGCGGGTCTCGTATAACCCGAAGAGCGCCGAACCGGAGCCGGAAAGCGCGGCCCACAAACACGAGCCTGCCCCCGGCGTAGCTGGAGCCGCAAGAATGCGCTTGATTTCTGCAAGGGAAGGATGCTGGGGAAAGACGACGCGTTCAAAGTCGTTCTGAATCCAGCTCGTGATCCCGGTGCGGACAAGCGCGGACCCAGGCGGTCCGGCCAGGTCCTCTCGGTTCAATTCGTTCTCGGAGAGGACACCGGAGGAGCCTTGCCCCACGACCTCCTTCGGAACCCCGAAGGCGCTCAAGTAGGCTTGGCTCAACCTGTTTAGTTTATCGGTACCCGTCTCCGCGGTCAAACCCTCGGCAACGCACAGGGCGTCCCAGTCCCGAAAGGCCTGCGGGGTGGAGACGCCCGTCGCCGGGATGGCAAGGACGCACCAGAGCGGTTCGAGGTCGGGGAGGGGATAGACTTGCTGCCCGCGGTCGACGCCCAGAACCGTGCCTCCGATGAGGAAGAGCGGCACGTCGGAACCGACCTGGGCAGCAATTTCCATCCGCTTCCGGGCCCAATCGGCTCCCGTCCCAGCCTGATCGGCGCCCGTGCCCCATCCTTCGAGCGCTTTTTGCTCGAAGGGTGGGAGAGCGCGACCTTTCGTGGCGATTCCAAGTTCGTGCTCCAAACCGACCAGCGCCGCCACAGCATTGGCTGATCCGGCGCCCAGCCCGCCCTGCACTGGGAGGCGCTTTTCAATGTGAATCTGAATCTCGGCCGCGGCGCCAATCTCGTCCAAAACCAGGGAAACCATCTTCCAGGCGGTGTTACGGCTGTCGGTGGGAACGCGCCTGTCGTTCGATGTGAGCTGAATACGGGAGGCCGCAGCGGGCCGGGCGGAAACGGTCACCACGTCGTGGGCTTCGAGCGTCTGGTAAACCGTGGTCAGGCCGTGGAAACCATCGGAACGGGGCGGGCCAATCGCGAGGCCCAGGTTGATCTTGGCATGCGATCGGACTTGGGTGGGCATACCTCCTGATTGTAAAGGCGCTCCGCTCGTTCAATCCCGGGAACTGCCGTGGGCCGATCGAGAGAAAATGCCGTCACAACACGGAACCGCGGGAGTAGACTCTGCGTAGAATCCTCCAGAACAATACGGGAGGCGTCATGCATTTCTTACTCTTCGGAATCGGATTGTATTTCCTCCCGGCGATTATCGCGGCTGCGCGGCACACGCACAACGCTACCGCCATTCTTTTGCTGAACCTGTTTCTGGGATGGACGCTTATCGGCTGGGTCGTGACCCTGATGATGGCGATCTGCTCGGCTCCTTACTACGTGTACTACTGCCGCCGCGGATGGTGATCGCAGAGGCCGGCCCAGTGGCCAAGAAACGGGCCCCGGCCGGAAAGCGATGGGCTGTTCGCGACTGGATCGCGGCCCTCGCGCTGTTTGCGGCTACGGCGGTCGTGATTCTCTGGCAGAACGCGCACGTCGCCGTACTCTGGGATCTGAGCTACGTTCTCGACACCGCGAACCGTATCGCCCTGGGGCAGATGCCCTACCGCGATTTTCCGCTGGCGCACGCGCCGCTCACGTTCCTGGTGCAGGCCGCGCTCATCCGGCTCACCGGCCACGTCTATTGGCACCACATTGTCTACACCGCCGTAGTGGGCGGGCTGGGAACGGTGCTTGCATGGCGCATCGCGCTCGAGACGCTGCGGGAGCGAGTCTGCGCAGCGTGGCCGATCTCGCTGCTGCTGGCCGCTCCGCTCGCGGTCCTCGGCATGTACTGCATCCTGCCCCATCCCTCCTACGACTGTGATTGCGCTTTCTGGATGCTGGTTGCACTCTGGGCGCTACAGCGTGTCGAGGTGGGGCATTCGCGGATGAAGGACCCGTCCCCGTGCCCCATCCTTTCGCCGGCTCTATCGGCGAAAGGGTGGGAGACCACCGGCCTGGCCCCGCCTGGGTTCGTGCCCTCCCGCCCTTGCGATAGAAAAAAATCGCAAGGACGGGGCACGGAAGATCGCTTTCAAAGCGGAGCGGCTCGGGGATTCTGTGCCGGCGCGCTGGCCTGCCTGCCGCTCTTCTTCAAGCAGAATATGGGGCTGCCGTTTCTGGCCGCGGTCGTAGGCGCGGTTGCAGTGCTGCTCTTTGTAAGGAGCATCCGGCCAGTCGAATTCACCGCGGCCCCCGCAGACAGGTCTTCGTCCGTGGGGTGGCTTTCGCCGGATGCTCGGGATTTGTGGGCGCTCGTTGCCGGCGTGGCAACCACGCTGGCTGTGGCCTTCGTGGGCCTGCGGTTTACTGCCGGGGTTGGGAATTATCTGCACTGGACGATTGGCTTCGCGGCCCAGCGCAGACTGCCCGGTGTAACGGAAATGCTGGGGGTGTATCTCGATCCGAACCTGCTGTGGGAACTGCCGTGCGTGGTGGCGGGGCTGGTCCTGCTGCGGATAGGGAAGGGAACTGCTCTCTGGAGCCGAATCGTTGCATTCGGACTGCTGATAGCGCCGTTTGCCTGGATGCTTTGCTCACTGCTCCTCTACGACGACGCCGATGAGCGCGGGGACGCGCTGCTGGCGCTGTGGCCAATTTTGTTGATCGTCGCCGGCGTAGTTGCCATTTGCAATGTATACCGGTTGCGCGACAGACTCACCCTGCGCGCCATGCTGCCGTTCGTTATTCTGGTCGCCATCAACGGCACCCTGATGTCGCAGCAGCTTTGGGGATCGACGTACGCCATCTGGCCGCTGCTCGTGCTCCTGCTTGCTGAGCTCGTGGCATCCCTGTCAGTTCTAGCTCCGCGCGGCTGGCTCATTCCCGCACTCGCGGCCTTCATTGCCGCCACGCTGTTCGTCTGCGGTGGGCTCTACACATCGAGTGAAGAGCGGCTCTCCTATGCACAGTTTCCCGCGGGAGCCGCGGAGCACTCCGCCGACGCCCGGCTCGCCGGGCTAAGCATTCCGGGCGCGTATCTGCCGAATTTCGACGAGTTGCTGCGCTATGCTGACGAGAACATTCCCATCGACGATGGATTGATTCTGCTGCCCGGCGAGGACCCGTTCTACTACGCCACCGGCCGCGTGCCGCATTTTCCGGTGCTGCTCTTCGATCCGGCAACGGATCCGTATTCGCCCGGCGAAGCTGCGGCGCTGGTGCAAACACGCGACATCCATTGGCTGATCGTGAAACGCGACCTGCAGTTGATGGCCGATCCGACGCCGGAGCGGGCGGTGCTGCTGCTCTCGCTGGAGCAGGAATTTACGCTGGCCGCGCGGCTGCGCGGTTACGACGTGTACCGGCGATAGCGCTTTGGTGCCCTGATAGCATCATTTTCATGATCTTTGCTTCACTTCCCCAATTTTTTCGCACTGGACGACTGTTTGCTGCTGTTGCCCTGGTGATCGGTGTGGTGGTTTCTGTCGCTGCCGTCGCGCAGCAGCCCCAAACGCTTTCCTCCGCCGATCAGGCGCGGATCGAAAAGGTTATGGCCAATCTGGGCGGCGGCCATTTCATCGGCCAGGTGGCGATTTCCCCCGATGGCAAGCGGTTGGCGTGGATCGACGGCAGACGCAGGGGCGGAGAGATACGGGTGGCGCCGATTAACGATGGCGGCGCCCTGGGAGACGGCGAACAGGTGACCGCGGCCACCCAGCCCGGCCAGAGATGCGATGAGGGCATGATGACGTGGTCGCCCGATTCGACCGAACTGGCCTTCTTTTCCGATTGCGCCGCGCCCGGCGCTCAGCCGGATCTTTATTTAAGGACCTTCGGGCCTTCGGGAAAAACACGCCGCCTCACCGCGCTGCACGGTTACGTGGACGCGCCGGCCTTCTCGCCCGATGGGCGCAAGATCGCCTTCCTGTATGTGGAAGGCGCGACCCGGGCCGCCGGAGCGCTGGCGGCGATGGACCTGCCGTCGGGCGTGATTGGCGAAGATCATATCGAGGTGCAGCGCGTAGCCCTGGCTGATGCAGATGCCGCCGTGCCCGCTGAGCCTGCCTTCGCCACGCCCGCCAATCTGCATGTGTACGAGTTCGACTGGTCGCCGGATGCGAAATCGCTGGCCTGTGTGGCCGCCGATCCGCCGGGCGAGAACAACTGGTGGGTGGCCAGGCTCTACACGCAGGAACTGGGCAGCGCGCCGAAAGCAATCCTCACGCCGGCGGATATTTCGGGCCCGCTGCACGGGATGCAGATCGCGGTGCCCCGCTGGTCACCGGACGGCCGGGCCATCGCCTTCATCGGCGGATTGATGAGCGACCAGGGCGTCACCGGCGGCGATGTATGGGTATTGCCGGCAGGGGGCGGAGAACCGCGCGACATCACGCCCAACTGGCCCGTGACCGCGGGCTGGATTGCGTGGCAAGGTGACCGGCATTTGTATGTAAACGAGCAGGCCGGGGGAGATACGCAACTGGTGCGGCTTACGCTCGACGCAGATGGGGAGAACGCCACAGCGGCCACGGCCGGCAAGCCTGTCTTCAGCGTTCCGGGAACGGTGGAAGATGGGCGGCTGGAGCACAGCCTTTCCTCGACCGCCGACCGCTCCCTATTCGTAATGACGGCCAGCACTTATGAACATGCGCCGGAGATCTATGCCGCCCGGCCCGGCGGGTCAGAGTTGTCGCAGGGTCCGTTCGCCGGCCTCGCGCAACTGACACACGTAAACGATAGCCTGACGCCCGCGGGCGGTAAGACGGTTTCGCTCGAGTGGGGCGACGAGGGCTTTCACTTGCAGGGGTGGCTGCTCTTGCCCAAGGACTACGATCACGCGAAGAAGTATCCGATGATTGTGGAGGTGCATGGCGGCCCGGCTGCAGCCATGGTTCCACGCTGGGGTTCGGGCGGAACGCTGAGCCCGGAGGCCTTTTCAGCGCTCGGCTACTTCGTGCTGTTGCCCAATCCGCGCGGCAGCTACGGCGAGGGTGAGAAGTTTACCCAGGCCAATCGCAAGGACTTCGGTTACGGCGATCTGCGCGACATTCTGGCCGGCGTGGATACGGTGCTGGCGAAATACCCGGTAGACGCGAAGCGCGTGGGCCTCACTGGATGGAGCTACGGTGGATTCATGAGCATGTTTGCCGTCACGCAGACGCAGCGCTTCCGCGCGGCAGTGGCCGGGGCAGGCATTTCAGACTGGCTGAGTTACTACGGCGAGAATTCCATCGACCAGTGGATGACTCCGTACTTCGGCGCGTCGGTCTACGACGACCCACAGGTGTACGCAAAGAGCTCGGCCATCGATTTCATCAAGCAGGTGCACACGCCCACGCTGGTGGTGGTAGGCGACCGTGACGGCGAATGTCCGGCGCCGCAGTCGTTCGAGTTCTGGCACGCGCTGCGCGACCTGCACGTTCCGACGGAACTGGTGGTGTACCCGAACGAGGGGCACGGCTTTGTGAATCCCGAGCATCGCCGCGATGTGCTGGAGCGCGCCCTGCAGTGGTTCGCCGAGTACATGCCGGCGGGGAGTTAAGGCATTTTCCCGATTCCAATTGCTGACGGAGGACGATTATCCAGAAATTGCCTGATTCCAAGAGGCTATTTTCAATCTAAAGATTTGAGCACATCTTTAATCGTGTGGTCCACAGACTCGACAAACGCTCCAAACATGATTCCAAGGCACGCACCGAGAAAAGCCCCAAAGATCGTTCCGTCCATGGCGCCTATATGTCGTGAAGAACCAGTAAGAGCGAAGCCGATGACTCCACCCAGCACTGCATATACGATTGCACCGCCGATCATGGCATCGGCGGCACCCCCCTCTTTCGTGGAGTGCCTCAGTCTCAGTAGCCAGCAGGCACCTCTTCCAATCCACTGGAGAGCCTGATCGACACTGTCCCAAGGGCGCAGTCTCAACCTAAACATTTTGACCCCATTTCCCGTTGAGGATAGAAAGCGAATCCGCGAAGATGGGCTGAACCCGACGGCAGACTGGCATTCATCTCCCCTTTTTTCAAGTATACAATTGTGCAAACTTTCCGAGAAATCGTACATAAGTATCGCCAAATCAAAGAATTTGCTCCGGAAGAGGAGAGGAAGAGGTTTACTTTTCGCCTTCTGTTCTGAAACGCAAAAAGCCACGGCACGCGCCGTGGCTTTTTGTGTTCTCGTTCCCTTGGTCCCTCGGTCCCTTTGTTCCCTGCCTTTTACGCCGGCTCGACAGAGGCAAAGCGGCCGCGGTTGCCGCGGTCGGTAAACTTCACGCGTCCAGTGATCTTGGCGAACAGCGTGTCGTCGGAGCCGATGCCCACGTTGAGTCCCGGCTTGATGCGGGTGCCGCGCTGGCGCATGATGATCGATCCGCCCGTCACCAACTCGCCGGCAAAGGCCTTCACGCCCAGCCGCTGCGCATTTGAATCCCGTCCGTTTGTGGAGCTGCCTCCACCTTTTTTATGTGCCATTTCTCAATCCCCTTCTGAAATCAGCTACTAGCCTCTAGCTACTAGCTTCCAGCTCTCACCTTGGCGCTCCAGCAACTCTCGATTCAAAGATGAAAAGCCAGGAGCTAGAGGCTAGTAGCTAAAAGCTCGCAGCGAGCTAGCTCGCTGCGGTATAGGTTTTGCCGTCGGCCTCGATGGCCTTGATGCGAATCTCGGTGAAGTTCTGGCGATGTCCCTGCAGCTTCTTGTACTGCTTCTTGCGCTTCAGGTGGAAGACCAGGATCTTGTCGCCACGGCCTTCGCGAACGACCTCGGCCATAACCTTGGCGCTTGAGGGCTTGGCCAGACCGGCATCGCCGGAGACCGCCAGAATGTCGCTGAACTCGACCGTCTGGGCTTCGTTCGGGACACTCTCAATCTTCACTACGTCACCCGGAGCCACGCGATACTGTTTCCCGCCGGTGCGAATCACTGCGTACATAACGAATCCTCCAGCGCGGCGACGATTCCACTTGCAACGACCGTCGTGCCGGCGCATAACCTGAAAACCTGTTGCCTGGGGGCGGAACCAGAAGTGAACCGCATCGGGAAGCGAACCGCAAGCGCCGCTAGGCGGCAGACTCGGCATATTCCCGCACACCCGCAAGGGTGCGCTCTCGCCAAACTATTTGATTCTACCGGGAAATTGGGTCTGTGGTCAATGAAGGGAGGTTCAGGGCTCCGGCTCCGGCGTCGCGTCCAAAGCCGCAATTGCCGCTTCCAGTCCCTTTCGCAGCTCAGGAATATCGCGCTCCACCACCTTCCAGACGATTTCCCAGTCGACCACAAAATATCCATGGGAAAGCTGATTCCGCATGGCGTAAATTGCCGCGAAGGGGATTGTGGGAAACCTCGTGGCCGCGTCTGGAGCGCTGTTCAGCAGGTTCCTTGATGCCTCACCGAGAATCTCCAGATTGCGCGCGATCCCATCCTGAAGCAATCGATTGGAGGCAAACTGCCCAGCATCGACACCCGATGTGTACTTCTGAATCTGAAGCACTGCACCGAGCATGTGCGCCAGAAAATCGCGCCCCCTCAGCGAGTGGCGCCTCATACAGGGACGGCTTCCGCCAACACCTTGTCTCGGAATTTCGGCGGAAGAAACTTGGGCGTGCGCACGTCCACCTTCACCCCGATTGCGCTCTCAATCTTCACCTGAAGCTTGGCAAGATCTAACAGACTGGTTTCCGGCGAGGGGTCGACAAGGAGGTCCAGGTCGCTGTCTTCGGCATCATCGCCGTGGGCAGCCGAGCCGAACAGACGCGGATTGGTCATCCCGGAGGTCAGCACCATCTGGCGGATTTCATCGCGATGCCGGTAGAAAACCTCGGAAGGCCTCATACGCGTATCTTACCGCTAATTCATTCCGATTGAACAAAGAGCGCCGTCCAAATCAGTGCCTGATCAATCCCGCAAACGCCTCTCGCGCCGCCGCCACTGTGGCTTGCACTTCCTCTTCCGCGTGAGCGAATCCCAGAAACGCAGCCTCGAACTGCGAGGGCGGCAGCCACACGCCGCGGTCGAGCATGGCCCGATGAAATCGCCCGAAAGCCGCCGTATCGGATTTCGCCGCCTCGTCGTAGTTGCGCACCGGACCGGGAGTGAAGAACCAGGTCCACATGGAGCCCACGCGATTGACCGTGAGGGGTACGCCGGCGCGCATGGCTTCGGCCGCAACGCCCTCGGCCAGCATCTTCGCCATCGCTTCGAGGTGCGGGTAGACCTCCTCACTGTGCTCTTCGAGGTATCGGAGGGTGGCGAGGCCCGCAGCCATGGCCAGCGGATTGCCGCTCAGCGTGCCGGCCTGGTAAACGGGCCCCATCGGCGAAAGGAGATCCATGAAACGGAGTTTGCCGCCGAAGACGCCAACGGGCAGGCCGCCGCCGATGATCTTGCCCAATGTGATCAGATCGGGGTCGAGACCGTATAACTGCACCGCGCCGCCCAGGGCCACGCGGAAGCCGGTCATGACCTCGTCCACGATGAGCAGCGCGCCCTCGCTCCGCGTAATGGCTCGCAGACCCTCGAGAAAGCCGGCAGCCGGTGGAATGCAGCCGGCATTGCCCACTACCGGTTCCAGAATTACGGCAGCAATCGCGCCGGGGTGCGCAACAAACGCCGCTTCAACCGCGGCCAGATCGTTGTAGGGAAGCGCCAGGGTGAGGTGAGCAATTTCCTCCGGCACGCCGGCCGAGCCGGGAATGCCAAACGTCGCCACACCCGATCCGGCCTTTACCAGCAGCCCGTCGGAGTGGCCGTGATAACAGCCCTCGAACTTCACGATGATGTTGCGGCCCGTTGCAGCGCGTGCCAGTCGGATGGCCGACATGGTCGCCTCGGTCCCCGAGCTGACGAAGCGCATCTTCTCAACCGCCGGATAGCAGGCGTTGATGCGCTCGGCCAGATCGGCTTCGGCGGCCGTGGAGGCGCCGAAGCTGGCCGAGTTGCGCGCTGCACGTTCAATGGCCTCGACCACCGGCGGAAAGGCGTGGCCCAGGATCATCGGGCCCCACGAGCCGACGTAGTCGATGTATCGGTTGCCGTCCGCGTCGGTGACCCACGCGCCCGCCGCACTCTCGAGAAATGGGGGCGCGCCGCCCACGGCGCGAAAGGCCCGCACCGGCGAATTCACGCCGCCGGGGAAAAAGCGCTCCGCACGCTGCTGCAGCGCCGCGGAACGGGTGCGATCGGTGGTGGGAGCGAGGGCAGACTTGCGCGGGTTCATTGTCGCTTCAGTATAGAAGCCGGGGAGAGATGCTATTTGCTCGAGGCCTGCGGTGCGTCCGGCAGTGTGTAGATAACCTCGCCGGGCTTGGCGTAGTGAAGCTTTTCGCGGGCTTCGCGCTCAATAGCGTCGGGATCGGACTTGAGCCGCTCGATCTGGCGCTGCATCTGCGCATTTTCCTGCTGCAGATTTTGGATCTGCTGCTGCAGCGAGCGGTCTTCGGCGCGCTTTTGCTGCCACACGTTGAGACCATGCCTGCCATAAATCACGTGCCAGGTCAGGAGCAGCGCCAGAGCGATTGCGACGCTGGTTCCGGCTGGCCGCCAGGTGTGTTGCGCCCACGCGGCCATGCGTTTGCGCAGCGGCTGCGGCGGTGCGGGCGGCGTTTTGTTCCCTTCGATCACGTTCGGCATTGAAACTCAATTCGCGTTCACTGGGCATTGCGGGCCATTTGCCGGTTGCGAGGAAGCTCCGTGCCCCATCCTTGCGATTTCTTTTTGTCGCAAGGGTGGGAGAGCACGAGCCAACCGACTCTCAGTGGCCCACCACAAATTTCTCGGCCGCCGTGCGCAGCGCTTCCATATCCTTCTCGCTGCGTGCTTCCACGTAAGCTCGCACCACCGGCTCGGTTCCCGACAGCCGGTAGCAAACCCACGACCCGTCGTCGAGAACCAGCTTGAGCCCGTCGGTGCGCACTACCTCTGTCACCTTGCGCCCGGACAACTCTCGAGGATCGGCCTTCAACTTCTCAGTGAACGCGGCTTTGCGCTCCGGGGTCAAGCGGAAGTTCTCGCGAACCGGGTAATAGGAACCAACCTTGCCAAACAGTTGCTTCAGTTGTGCACCAATACTGGTGCCGCGCACGGCCACCATCTCCGCAACCAGCAGGCCGGCCAGGATGCCATCCTTCTCCGGCACGTGGCCGCGGATGGTCAGCCCTGCCGACTCCTCGCCGCCGATTGCGATCTTGTCTCCATTAATCAGCTCGCCGATGTACTTGAAGCCCACCGGCGTCTCGTAGAGTTGCACCTTGTAGTGCTCGGCCAGCGCGTTGATCAGGTTTGTCGTCGCCACGCTCTTGGCCACGCCGTTGCGCCAGCCGCGCGTCTCAACCAGGTAATCGAAGAGCAGCGCGATGACGTAATTGGGCTGGATGAACGTGCCATCGCCGTCCACAATGCCGAAGCGGTCCGCGTCGCCATCGGTCGCGATGGCCAGTGCCGCGCCAATCTCCTTCATCTTTGCTCGCGCCGCGTCCAGCAGCTCGCCGTCCGGTTCAGGCGCGTGGCCGCCGAAGAGCACGTCCCGGAAATCGTGCACCGTCTCGACCGGCACGCCGTGCTCGCGGAGCAGGTCAGAGGCGTAGCCGCGTCCGGCGCCCCAGAAAGGATCGACTACGATCTTGATTCCGGATTTGGCGATGGCCTTCAGATCGATGAGCTCGGCGAGCCGCTTCAGAAACGCGGGCTTCACGTCTGCAGTCTCAAAGCCGCCGCCCGGTGGATCCTTGCGGGGTATCTCTGCCATGGCTGCGTCATCGTCGACGATCGCCGCCTCAATCTGCGTCGTCACCTCGGGCAGCGCCGGCCCGCCGTCGGGCGTGGAGAACTTGATGCCGTTGTACTCCGGCGGATTGTGCGAGGCGGTAAAGTTGATGGCGCCGGAGGTCTTGAGCGTGCGCACGGCATAGGCAATCGCCGGCGTGGGCGCGGGTTCGGGAATCACGATGGGAGTGATGCCGGCGGCGGCGAGCACGCGCGCCGTCTCCGCCACAAAGCTCTCGCCCAGGAAGCGGGGATCGCGGCCGACGAGGACGCGATGCGGCCCAGGCTGCGTCTTCACGTAAGCGGCAATACCCGCCACCGCGCGGCGAATATTGGCCACGGTGAATTCATCGGCCACAATGGCCCGCCATCCCGAGGTGCCGAATTTGATCGCTGTTGTCATCGTGTTCTCCGCTTCTGGGGCCGATTGCCCGTAAAGAGATTTATAACGCATCGGGCGAAACGGGAGCGGTGTTCGACTGTATGCGGAGAATACGAAAAGCAACCGCAGGTCCTTCGACTCCGCAGGGCGCAAAAAGCGCGCCCTGCTCCGCTCAGGATGACAAGCTTAATTTCCTGGACCTCGAGCCAAGCTACTGCTTGTTCACATCCACGTAGTACAAATCCGTCGCCACCTGGAACTGATCCTTCGTCAGCGGCGTCTGCATCCACTGCCACTTCGTCGTCGGGTGGATGATCTGCCAATGATCCGGCGTGCCTACGCGCACCGGCATCGCGAAATCGTCCTCATCGGCGTCCCACTTGTACATCACCATGCCCGGCGCTTCGCCAAACAGCAGCTCCAGCCGCGGAATGTTCGCGTGGCGCAGATATTGATTGAAGATGGGCGTCAGGTTCATGCCGGTGTGCAGGTTGAACCAGGCGACCACATCTTCGGTCATGATGTCGCGATATTTGAAGTGCTGATAGAAGTCGTGGATCAGCGCGAACCAGCGCGGGTCGTTGTTGATGACGCTGCGCAGCGTGTTCAGCATCAGCGCGCCTTTGAAGTACTGGTCCTCGGTGGGGTCGGCGTTCACGCCGCGCTCGGCCACAATCGGGCGCAGGTTGTAAATCTTCGGCTTCAGCCCGTTCAGATATTTGATGGCATCGTCTTTGCCCCAGCGATACTCCACGTAAAGGCCTTCGAGATACGTCGTCCAGCCCTCGTGAATCCACATGTCGGAGGAGTCGGCAGCGGTGATGCTGTTGCCGAACCACTCGTGCCCGCTCTCGTGGATGATGATGAAGTCGAAGCGCAGGCTGATGCCGGTATGCGTCCAGTCGGTGCCCATGTAACCGTTCTTGAAGCCGTTGCCATAGGCCACGGCGCTCTGGTGCTCCATGCCCAGGTAGGGAACTTCGACCAACTTATAGCCGTCGCGCGCAAAGGGGTACGCCCCGAAGTAATGTTGAAACGCCTCCAGCATGCCACGCGCCTGCGTAAACTGCTTCTTGGCTTTGTCCAGATCCTCGGGCAGAACATAAAAGTCCATCGGCAGCGTGCCGAGCTGCTCGTGCCAGTGCACGTAGTTGCCGATATTCAGCGCCACGTCGTAGTTGTTGATGGGGTAGCTTACGTGCCAGTCCCAGCGCGTGTAACCATCGCCGAGGTCGGTCTTGCCCACAAACTTTCCATTCGACACATCGACCAGGCCGTTGGGAATCTCCACGCTGATGTCCATGTTTTCGGGCTCATCGCGCCACTGATCTTTATCCGGCCACCAGATGCTGGCGCCGGTGCCCTCACAGGCTGTCGTGATCCAGGTGTGGCCGGAGGCGTCTTTCTTGAATGTGAAGGCGCCGAAGCGGCCCATCTCAGGCGGATGGCCGGAGTAATAGAAGTCGATGGAGTACACCTGCCCCGCGTGCAGCGTCTGGGGGAAGTCGATGAACACCGCGCCCGTGTCGCGCGTGTATTTGAGCGGCGTCTGCCCGTAAAGAATCTTGTCGATGTTGAGCTTGTCGGTCAGGTCGATCTGAATGCGAGTGCTGTCTTTGAGCATGCGAAAGCGGATGGTGTTCTTGCCGCGGATGGTCTGCGTGTCGGGATCGACGCGGATGTCGAGGTGGTAGTAGAGCAGGTGGTTGTTGGCGCGAAAAGGTCCATAGGCGCCGCGCAGCATGTCGTAGCGAGTGGGGATGGGCGAGCTGACGTCTGAAGGCGCAGGCGGGCGTTTGGTTGGCTTCTTCTCGATTTGCGCGGCCGGCGCTGGAGCCTGGTTAGGCGCCTGCTGTGTCGACTGGGCGGCCAGCGTGGACGAGGCGACACACAACGACAGAAAGCTGGATACGAGCCATCGGTACGACGAATGCATGGGCACATCGTACTGCGTGGGGCGGCGCCTCACAAAGCTGGGACGCCGCGAGGGAGTAAGCTGAGAGCGTCCTTGCGGGCGCCTCTTCGGGCCGGGTGTATCAGTCCGCGCACGCACTCACGCCAATTCCATGGCTCTTCTCCTCAACGCCAGTACGCCTGTCGATCTTTCCCCGCTTGGGCTCGCGCACCTGAGCCTTCTCGGTGCCGTCGTGGTGCTGGCTGCGGCGCTTACGGTGCTGCAGCGCACGGTGCTACGTGGTTCACCGTGGCTGCGCCGGGGCGTGGGCGCGGTGCTGCTGGCTGAAACGCTGGCGTGGTACGCCTACCAGTTGTGGCTTGGCCAGCTCACCACCGCTCATCTACCGTTGGAACTCTGCGACCTCACGCTCTTTCTGGTCATCGTGGAGCTCTTCACGCTCAGCGCCGTGGCCTTCGATGTGTGCTATTACCTGGCGCTGGCCGGCACCTCCATGGCGCTGCTCACCCCCGACCTTTGGGAGCAGTTTCCGTCGCTCTCCACCTGCCAGTTCTTTTTCGCCCACGGCCTGGTAGTGGCCGCGGTTCTGTATCTGGCGGGTTCGGGCCTGGCGCGGCCGCGGCCGGGGTCGGTGGTTCGCGCCATGCTGGCTGCAAACATGTGGGCCGTGGTGGCCGGCTGCTTCGACTGGATCCTCCACACCAACTACATGTACCTGCGCCGCAAGCCGCAGCAGAACTCGCTGCTCAACTTGCTTGGTCCGTGGCCCTGGTACATTGCCGGCGGCGAAGCATTGGCGCTGGTGTTGTTCCTGCTGCTATACCTGCCGTTCTGGCGGGCGAGCCGGCGAGCGGCGGCCGATTCGCGCTAGAGTGGTCGCATCGCCGTTCTTGGAAAGGCCGCAATGACCGAACCCCACATATCTGCACGCATCGTCCTCACGACTACCGCCAGCCCGGAAGAGGCTGCGCGGCTGGGCCGCGCGCTGGTTGAAGAGCGGCTGGCCGCCTGCGCCACGCTTCTTCCCGGCGCGCAGTCCATCTATCGCTGGGAGGGCGCAATCGAGTCCTCGGTCGAGACCATGCTGCTGCTCAAGACCGGCGCCGATCAGGTTGCCGCGCTCGAAGCCCGTCTACACGAGTTACATAGCTATCAGACACCGGAGTTCCTGGTGCTGGCGGTAGATGCCGGCAGCCAACGCTATCTGGACTGGCTGAAGGCCTCGCTGTTGCCGGTATGAGGGCAAAGCGGGCTGCGAAGAGTGCCTTGTCCCCTCGTTTCTTGTCCTTTCGGTCACTGCTTTCTCACAGCGCCTCTGATATTCTTGGATGGTTCGTACCCATTGCGGGCCCTCTATGCGCTGGCTCATGCTTTGCCTGCTAGTTTCACTCACGGCGTTGCTTGCGGCGGCGGCGATGATGGCCCGTCACGTCCGGGTCCATCATGCCCGGCTACGACGCCAGGCGGCTTCCCGCTTCGACAATCCGCAGGAAACCGACGTTGAGCCCTGAAATCCGGTTCCGGCACCGAGTTCCAATATCGAGTTCCGTTATCTAGCCCTGAAGGAGACTGACCGAGCATGAAGCAGCTTCTTTTTGAATTAGGCGGTTCCATGGCCGAGGCCACGGAGAAGGTGATGCGCCCCACAGGCGTGATGCGCCCCGTCGGCATCGTCATCAGCGGCAGCCTGTTGGCCGCGATTTGCGCCCACGTCGCTATCCCGCTCAGCTTCACGCCGGTGCCGCTGTCGCTGGCCCCCTTTGCCGTGCTGCTGCTGGGCCTGGTGCTCTCGCCGCGCATGGCTGCCGTCACTTTCGTGGCGTACCTTGCTGAAGGCGCAGCGGGACTGCCGGTGTTCGCGCCCAGCGTCGCCGCGCCCACCGGGCTGGCCCATCTGCTGGGCCCGACCGGCGGATACCTGCTGTCTTATCCGCTGGCAGCCGCTCTCATCGCCTGGTCGTGGCGCCGTTTGGGCGGCAGAATGGGCCGCAGTTTCGCCACTGGCGTGGTCTGCGCCGCCCTGGGCGACCTGCTCATCCTGGCCTGCGGAGCGCTCTGGCTTTCGATTTTGCCCCACTTTGCGCCCGCGTCGGCGCTGGCTGTGCTGCCGTTTCTTCCCGGCGACGCGCTCAAAGTAGCCGCTGCTGCCGGATTGGCTGCCGGATGGGTTCGCATCCGTCGCCAATCCTTCAATTCGCATCCTAAGTAAACAAAAGCTTTCCGTTGTTTTTGAAAGGAACCACGCTGCCGTGAGTACCCCCCAGACTGAAACGCTTGCCAACCGTGTCACCGAAATCTCCATTGCCCACAGCCCGGATTCCGATGACGCTTTCATGTTTTACGGCCTGGCCACGCAAAAGGTCCGCGTCCCCGGCTACAAGTTCACGCACACCCTGTCCGATATCGAGACCCTCAACCGCCGCGCCCAGGAGGAGGCCTTCTACGACGTCACCGCCATCAGCTTCCACGCCTACCCCTACGTGCAGGAGAACTACACGCTCATGGGTTGCGGCGGCAGCGTGGGCGAGGGCTACGGCCCCATGGTTGTCTCCAGCCGCAAGCTGACCCCGGGCGACCTGGGCCGCATCACGCGTCGCTGTTCCCGGCACGCTCACCACCGCGTATCTCGCGCTCAAGATCTTCAACCCGGAGATCGAGACGGTGATCGTGCCGTTCGACAAGATCATTCCCGAGATCCAGGCCGGCAAATACGAGGCCGGTCTCATCATCCACGAGGGCCAGCTTACCTATACAACCAGCGGGCTCTACAAGGTCATCGATCTCGGCGTCTGGTGGCGCGAAACCACCGGCCTGGTGCTGCCGCTGGGCGGCAATGCCATCCGCCGCTCGCTGGGCGCCGAATCGCACCGCATCATCTCCAAGGCGCTGCGCGACTCCATTCAGCCACGCGCTCGACCACCGCGAACAGGCCCTCGAATACGCCATGCAGTTTGCCCGCGACCTGGACCGCACCTGGCCAGCCGCTTTGTCAGCATGTATGTGAACGAGCGCACGCTCGACTACGGCGCCGACGGCCGCGAAGCCATTCGCAAGCTGCTGGACCTGGGCCACGAGCGCGGCATCATTCCCATCGCACCGAAAGTAGATTTCGTCGACTAAAGCTGCTCGGATTTTTCCATTCCGACCCAGCAACAGCGACACAACCTGAAGACACACGCTGCATCACACAGGCAGGGCCCCCGTCCGTCACTTGTCCGTCCGTCACCCTTTGCTGAAAGCGGAATGGAGACAAATGATGAATAAATACCTTGCTGAGCTGATAGGGACATTCTTCCTGGTTCTGACCGTCGGGTGCACAGTGATCGGCGCGGGCGCCGGCGCGCTTGCACCCCTGGCCATCGGATCCGCGCTGATGATCATGGTCTTTGCCACCGGGCATATCTCCGGAGGGCATCTGAATCCGGCCGTGACGCTGGGCGTGTGGCTGCGCGGGAAGTGTTCCGCCAAAGACGTTGCGCCGTACATGCTTTTCCAGATCGTCGGGGCTGCGCTGGCAGCCGTGACGGCCCGATTCCTGACCCAGGGAGAGGCTATTACACCGATTCATCCTGCTACCGTGGCGGCGCTTTTGGCAGAGTTTGTCTTCACATTCGCCCTGGTTTTCGTGGTGCTGAATGTCGCTACCGCCAAAGACAATGCGGGAAACTCCTTTTATGGGCTTGCCATCGGCTTTACGGTCATGGTGGGAGCATTTTCCGTAGGCCGTATCTCCGGTGGTGCTTTTAACCCGGCAGTTGCGGTCGGGATCTCCATCATGGGCCTGTCTCCCTGGCCGAATCTCTGGATTTATTTGCTCGCCGACTTTGCGGGTGGCGCCGCCGCCGCAGGAGCTTTCAAGTTGCTGATTGCACCTGCCCAGGATGCGACCCAACCACCCGGGCAAACGGGCGAATCCATGAGTCGAACCGAAGCTCGACGGCCTGCTGCCTGAGTCCTTCCGTCGCCCCCCTCCCATCGGCCATCCCCCCTCCCATCGGCCATCCCCCCTCCCATCGGCCATCCGAGGACAGCGGCCAGGATCGCAGGCACTGTGGGGGGGCATTACCTTTGGCGCCGTATATCCCCCGCAAGTCCTTCAACATTCCTCAGAGTTGGAACCCCCTCTCCTAAATTTTCTCTAATCTGGGCCGATGCATCCAGTGAGGTGAACCTGGATGCCCGCACCCACGCCTACTTACCTGCTTGCCTCGGCCCATCCCGCTTTACTGGCCCGCGTGGAGCCGGTGTTGCTCCGCGCCGGTGCCCAGGTCGCGATGGTGCCCACCGCCGACGCCGCGCTGGCGGCTATGACCGGCCCCCACCCCCCCGACCTGGTCTTGCTCGACGCCGGATTGCCAGGCATGCCTTTGCAGCAGTTGCTGGCCGCGGCGCGCGCGGACGAGTTCGGCCAGAGGCTGCCCATCCTGCTGATTGCGGACACCATCACGCAAGAGTGGCTCGACCGCCTGGACGAAGGCATTCTCGACGACCTGATCCCTCGCGATGCCGAAGGCGCGTATTGGCAGCTCCGCGCATCGAGCGTGCTGCGCGCCCATCGCGTGAGTTGCGAGCTCGGCGCCCTGCGCGAGAACGCAGCTCGTACCGCCCAACTTGACCGGCTCACCGGCGTATATAACCGCGAAGCGCTGCTCTCGCTGCTCTTCCGCGAAACCGACCGGGTGCAGCGCCTGCACAGTCCGCTGTCGTTGCTGGCTCTTCGATGTGGACGACTTCGGCCACTGGAATGCGCGGCTGGGTATGGAGGCCTGCGACGAGATGCTTCGCCAGGCAGTACGCCGCACCGCGCGCCTGTTACGCAGTTACGACCTGCTGGGCCGCACCGGCCACGACGAATTTCTCATCGCTCTGCCTGGCTGTTCGGTGGTCAATGCCGTTACCTTCGCCGAGCGACTGCGGCTGGAGGTTTTTTCTTCGCCCTACCGCATCGGGGACGAGTCCATTCGTCTCTCCGCCTGTTTTGGCATTGCGCAGAGCCACGGCCGTTCGCCGGTGGTGGTTCTGCGCGAGGCAGAGCAGGCGCTGGCCCGAGCCAGGGAGTCGGGTCCGGAGTCGATCCAGACCTTTGACGGTCCTTCGCTCACTGCGCCCGTCACTTTTCTTTCATCGGCTTCGGGCGAGAAATTGCTCGCATGGTGAGCCGACCGGGTTCGGCCTCTGCTTAAGCGACTGAAGTGGGTGCCCCATCCTTTTCGCGCTTTTGCGAAAAGGGTGGGAGACCGCGCAGCCCGGTTCGGGGACCCCTGCGTACTCACGCGAGGGACGCGGCCAGAAACTCCTGAAACACATCGTTCGAGAGCATCCGTCCCCGTTCCGTCAGGCGCACAGTGCCGGCATCCAGCGTCAGCAGCCCATCGGAGGCAAGCCGCGTTGCCGTCTCCAATGCCGGTGCAACGAGTGCGTCGCCAAACTCCCGCTCCAGCGCCGCTATTGCGACGCCGGCGTTCAGTCGCAGACCGAGGAACCAGGCCTCCTCATGCTGCCGCTCAGGAGAGAGCCACGCTGTTTCCGCAGGCTGCGGCCCGGCGAGATAGACCTTCAGATCGTCGCAAGTCGTCGCGCGCAGCACCCACGGCATTTCCTCCGGAGATGGATCCGCGGCACGCAGCGCCGACGACGCATCCAGCCCCAGCCCGAGGTAGGGCCGCCGCTGCCAGTAGCGCAAATTGTGGCGCGACTCCCCGCCCGGCCGGCTGAAGTTCGAAATCTCATATTGCGCCAGTCCCGCGCCCGCCAGCCGCTCGATGGCCCGCTCGTACATCCGCGCGATGGCGTCGTCGCCCGGCACCAGTCCGGCGCCATAGCGCGCGCCTCCGCCCAGCAACTCGCGGCCCAGCCGCGAGTCCTCATCCACTTCCAGCATGTACACGCTGGCGTGCGGCGCTCCCGCGTCCACCAATACCGCCAGCGACTCTTCCCACGAGGCCAGCGTCTGGTGGGCCAGCCCGGCGATCAGGTCAATGTTCAGGTTCCCGATTCCTGCCGCCCGCAGCCGCCGCAGGTCGTCTTCGACCATCGCTCGGTTGTGCAGACGGCCGCTGGCCCGCGCCTCCGCATCCACAAACGATTGCACGCCGAGACTCACGCGGTTCACGCCGCATGTTGTCATTGCCTCCAGCGTCGCGTCCGCCAACTGTCCGGGCGCGCACTCCATGGTGATCTCGGCGTCCGGTTCCACGGCAAACTCGGCCCGAATGGCGGCGAATAGCCTGGTGACCAGTTCCGGTTCCAGCAGGCTGGGCGTGCCGCCTCCCAGGTAGACCGTGTCCACCTGCCGCGGGAGTTCCACGCTTCTAGTTTTGGACCAGTCTCGTGCCGTGGTAAGGTCTTCGATCACCCGTTCTACGTAACGAGAATGGTCCCCAGCCGGGTAAACTCCTGAAGAAAAATTGCAGTAAGTACACTTGGAGCGGCAAAACGGAATCGAAATGTAAAGCCCCAGAGCCGCGGCCTCCCCGGCGACGACGGGTTTTGGTCGCTGGGAAGGGAGTCGGGGGCGCTTCGGAGCAGCCATAAGTCAATTCTTTCATGTATCCTGCAACGCCGTCCGCGTAGCATCATCTGTTAAGAAGGAGAAATCATTTTGAAGGCCTGGCCGCTGGTTGGCGTTTCCGTGGTGCAACTCATTCTTTTTCTGGCCCATTGCTTTCTCTATCTGACCTGGATCGCGTTCTGGCCCAATCTCAGCCCGGCGGCCTCGAACGGGTTGCGCATTGCCCTCACCCTCCTGGCCTTCACCTTTGTTCCCGCTGCTCTGCTCAGCTTTCGCTTCTCCAACCCGCTGCTGACCCTTTACTACAAGGCCGCCGTTATCTGGCTGGGATTCCTCAACTTCCTGTTCCTGGCCGCCGCGCTCAGCTGGCCGGTCCTGGGCCTGGTCTGGCTGTCGGGCAAGGATTCGCCCCAGGCCCGCATGGATATCAGCGGCACACTCACGGGTGTCGCGCTTCTCGCCGGCATCTACGGCCTCATCAACGCGCGCTGGATTCGCGTTCGCCGCGTTGCCATCCAGCTGCCCAACCTACCCGAGTCGTGGCGCGGGCGCCGGGCCGTTCTGTTCACTGATCTGCATCTGGGCAATGTGAACGGGGTGGGATTCGCGCGCCGCATGATGCGGCTGGCGAGCCGTGTGCGTCCGGACGTAGTTTTCCTTGCCGGCGACCTCTTTGACGGAGTCAATGCCGATCTCGATCGGTTGCTGAATCCCCTAAGCGAGCTCAAGCCGCCGCTGGGCTTCTACTTCTGCAGTGGTAATCACGAGGAGTTTGGCGACGCCCGGCATTATACGGAACCCATCACCCGGGCCGGTATTCGTGTTCTCGCCAATGAATCGGTGACGGTGGACGGAGTCCATATAGCGGGCGTCAGCTACCGCGATGCTTCGCAGCCCATCCGCTTGCGCGCCCTGCTTGATGGCATGAGCCTCAACGGCGGCCATCCCTCGATCCTGCTGCACCACGTTCCCAGCCGCCTGCCCATCGTGGAGCAGGCCGGCGTCAGCTTGCAACTCTCCGGCCACACCCACGGCGGCCAAATCTTCCCCTACAACTGGATCACCCAGCGCATCTTTGGCAAGTTCACTTACGGTCTTCATCGCTTTGGAGCTCTGCAGGTCTACACCTCCTACGGAGCCGGCACGTGGGGCCCGCCCATGCGGGTCGGCACCCATCCGGAGATCGTGGCGCTGGAGTTCGAGTAGAACTTTTGAGACGCAATTTATGCCGCGAACTTCAGATTCACCACGCTGGTGCCGTGACTTCGTAATCGTGCCCCCGAGCTTGGGTGCCCCAGGTCTCGCTTTTGAGACCTGGGAAAGCACGAAACTACATGGACACGCTACTAGGTCTTTGACAGCTTAATTTTGTACCAATTCCGTGCCCCATCCTTTCGCCTTTTCTCTGGCGAAAGGGTGGGAAAGCACGGAAGCCAAAAGTACGAATTCATGCGGTCGGGGACCTAGTGGTCGGGGACCTCACCTCCGCCCGTAGTTCTTGCTCAGAATTCCAGCCAGGATGATGAGAAACGAGAACAGCCGCACCAGGTAATAGGCGGGGTTGGCGATATGGGGATGCTGCTGCGCCAGCAGCCACACCCGGTCGAATCCATCGATGAGGAAAGCTGCGCCGAAGCTCAGAAACAGGCCGTCGCGAGTCCGTCGCCAATATTTGAGGAACAGCACTCCGATTGCCACCGATGCGGTGGCGATAACGCCCAGCAAAAAGCCTTCCGCAAGCGGGCTCATTCGCTCTCCCAGAGCAGGCCGATCAGCAGCGTAAGCACTGCAGCCGCGGTCACTCCCAGGCGCATCGGATAAAGATTCAGATTGGGCAACAACACCAGGTCCAGGAAGACCAGTCCGTTGGCAATTGCCAGGCCCGCGAAACACAGCCCACTCCACAGCAACAGCCGATGCCGCCCGCGGAAATATGCGCGCAGCAGCAGCAGCGCGCAGAGCAGGCTCACCAGGGAACACAGAATATAAGCGACTTCTTTCACCGCCGTTATTCCTTTTTGAACCGAAATGCGCTGGCAAAGTCACGGACCGCGCGCGAAGCTTTGGCGTGGATCAGGGTGGAGACGCGCACCAGCTCATGCCGATAAACGAAATCCAGACCCTCCAGCAGCCATCGCTCTTCCTGGGAGTCGATGCGCAACTCGTAGCAGTCCGCGCCGGCCTCCATCCTGTTCAGCAGACGATGCTGTACCAGGTGCCGAATCACATCCTGGGCCAGTTCCTGGGAGATATACAGGGCCTTGGCGATTTCGCTGCAGTACCACCTTTTGGGCCGGCGGTTCCACATCAGCAGCAAAGCCTCCAGCTGCGGAACGGAATCGATTTCGTCCACAAGGAAGCGGTCGATTTGTTCTCGGCTGAGAGGGCCGTGAGGCATAGTGTATCTAAGGGTGTGGGATGAGACGAAGCTGTTTGGTTGAGCCAGGTTTCGCGTTCAACCTGCCGAGGGATTCTCCGCGACGGGAAATGCCGTCCGTTCTTCCGGCTTTGGTGAAGAATAGACCATTGCGCGTGGGGGCTTCAACCCATCCCCAACTCGGGAACCCTCAATTCTTCTCCCCGCCTACTCTCCATTCGCCACTCGCGCCAGCAACCTCTTCCATGTCTTCTGGTTCCTGCGGAAGGCTTTTTTGCGGTCCTCCAGAATGCGCTCGAAATCAGGATTCCCGCGCAGCGCGCTCCACGCCGGATTGCGGCTGAACCAGGGATAATTCTCGTTCCCCATGTAGATGGCGCGGCGCAGCCAGCGCAGCGCCTCGCTGCTGTTGCCCGCTACGGCGAAGTAGGTAGCCAGGCGATAGGCCATCTCGCTGTCGGCCTCCGCCGCGGTGAGAGTTTCGTCCTTGATCAGCGCCGCCGCGTGCTCGCGTTCGCCCGCCTGCAGATAGCAGAGCGCCAATGTGGGCACGGCAATGCGCATGCTCGCGGCGTCCCGCACCACGCCTTCCAGAATCTCGATGGCCGCAGGCAAATTTCCCATCCGCATCTGCTGATAACCCGAAGAAGTGCGCAGCAGTGGATACTGCGGCTCCAGCGCCAGTCCCTTCGCGAGTTCGTCGTCGGCCAGCTCCATCTGGTTCTGGTAGTGGTACACGCGCGCGCGATGGTTGTAGAGAATGGCCCCCTGGGCCGGATTCAGCTTGAGCGCGCGACTGAAGCGGGCCAGCGCCTCTTCATACATGCCGTCGGAGCGCAACGCAATACCAGCTACGCGCTGCACGTTCCAGTTGTTGGCGGCAGTGGCCAGCAGCTCTGCAATGCCGTGCCGTGCCGACTCCTTTTCGCCGCGCGAGATGAGCATGAAAATGCGGTACAGGTTGGCTTCGGTCGACCCCGGATCAAGCCGCAACGCTTCATCGAAATCCTGCTGCGCGCGGAGCGCATACTCCTGCCCGCCAAATCCGTTGCGCACGTACTGCAGCTCGGCAATACCCAGTCCGCTCCAGCCCGCCGCAAATCCGGGATCGGACTGCGTGACCCCGGCCAGCAGTTTGTGGGCGCGGTCCAGGTCGGCGCGCGCGCCGGTGCGCATGCGGAACGCGCTCAACAGCGCGCGGCCCTGCAAATAGTTCTCGCTCGCTGGGCCGCGCAGCGGAGTTTCGTTCCCCGGCGGCCGCTGCCCGTCCAGACTGGCTGCTTCCACTCCTTTGTCGGCCTTGAGCCCGTGCAGCGTGGCGTACACCTCATTGGCAATCTCGGCCTGCACCGCGATCAGATCCAGCGCTTCCACATGAATTGACCCGCCCGATCGCACCCGCTGCTTCGGTACGTCGAGCAGTTGCCAGTTCAGGTCGAAGCCGCTCTCCGAGCGCGCAAAGCTGCCCGCCAGCACCAGCGACACCAGCAGCTTTTGCCCCAAAGTCAGCGGATCCAGATTGGCAGCCGGGCTTGGCATGTTGCCCAGCGTCATCAGCGTGCTCGAGGGGCGCACCACCAGCGCGGGAATCCGCGCCAGCCGCGCCGCAATTGCATCTGCCAGCGCCAGGCCGAAGAACGGCGCCACTTCCGTCTGGCCCAGATTTGTAAATGGCAGCACTACGATCGAGTTGAGTGGCCCGCGCTCCGCCGGCGGCTCGCGAAAGCGCTCCGCCAGCATCGACAGAATGCCGGCCGTGCGCTTTTCGACCTCGGGCTCTGCCGGCGGCCGTTGCGCGCTCACGTCCGCCGGCACAATCCCGGTTTCAACGCGCAGCGTGCGCATCACCGTCTTCAATGCCTCCCGCACCTCGCCCGCCGAGGCATAGCGGTCGGCCGGATCCTTCTCCAGGCAGCGCGCAATCACGCTTTCGAGCTCCGCGGGAACCTCCGGCGCAATCGTGCGCAGTGCCGGTGGCTCCAGAAACTGAATGGCGCGAATGGCCTGAAAATCCTCCGCAGTGACGCGCACAAACGGATGATGGCCGCTGGACAGCTCATACAGAATCACGCCCAGCGCCCACACATCCGACTGCGCGCTCGATTGCCCGGTGACGAACTGCTCCGGCGCCATGTAGCGAATCGTGCCGCCGCGTGCGGTCAGCGCGGACACCGATTCCGTAGCGCCGCTCTCCTCACCAGTTGGAGCGCCGGTCTCCCGACCCGCACGCGTCGTACCCCGTTGTCCCGTCGTCAACCGCCGCGCCAGCCCGAAGTCCAGAATTTTTACCAACCCGCCCTCGGTCAGCATCACGTTCTGCGGCTTCAGGTCGCGATGGAAGATTCCCAGCCCGTGCGCTGCCTGCAACCCATCGGCAATCTGAATGCCGACGGAGAGAACCAGCTGCGGGCTGGCCGCTCCCCGGGTAATCAACTCATCGAGCGACTGGCCGGGCACGTACTGCATAGCGATAAAAGCCTCATCGCCGCTCTCGCCCACTTCATAAATGGCGCAGATGTTGGGGTGTTCGATGGCCGAGGCCAGGCGCGCTTCGCGCAGCATGCTGGTGCGCGTTTCTTCGGCCGTCAGCGTGCCGGCGCGCAGAACCTTCAGCACCACCGGCCGCTCCAGCAGCGTGTCCGTAGCCAGGTAGACCACTCCGCTGCCGCCCGCGCCCAGTCGCCGTACAAGTTCATAGTGCTCGATGATTTTGCGTTTAGTTGCCACCCTCCAGTTTACGAGCGAAGCCGTAAAAGCCGTGTAAGAGGCAATCGTCACCATGGAGGGTATGGGCTTCAGAGGCTGCGGAAAAACTCTTTTTGGAGTATCGGTTTTGAAAGGGCACGACTGGTAGGCCGGGGCTGGTAGGCCGGGGCTGGTAGGCCGGGGCTGGTAGGCCGGGACTGGTAGGCCGGGACTGGTAGGCCGGGACTTTAGTCCCGGCTTCCGATAACGCCCATAAAAAGATTAGGGCTTTAGCCCCTGCGGGATGTTGTTTCGCACTATTTGCCCCCACTATAGAGTTTTCCCGCAGCCTCTTCAGCCCGTTCATTAAACCACCCAAAAAGCGCAGGGCTTTCGCCCCTGGGGGATTGCACGGCCAAACTGGCCCCACCATTTAAGGCTCTCCCTTTCGCGCCGTTTTTCGAGACGTCCTCGAACCCCGCACTCACTTGCTGCCGCAAATCTGTTAACGTCTGAATTGATCATGAACAGGGGTGGGGGAGTCTCAGCGCGCCCGGACCGGCGTCCGGCACACGGCCTCAATCGCCGTGCCCGTCTCTCACTCGTCGCGCTTCTCCTCGCCACTCCAGCCTTCACCCAAAGCTCCGCGCCACAACCTCCGCCCGCTCAGCAGCCTGGCCAGAGCCAGCAGCCTGACCAGAGCCAGCAGCCTGTCGCGGGACAGCAGCCTGGCCAGAGCGCCCAGGTTCATACCGGAACCAGCAGCGGTCTTTCGCTCGACGCCCGCCTCCAGAACCTGCTCGCCGATCATCAATACTTCCGCGTTCAGGCCGAGCTCAACCAGCTCCCCCCCGAGCTCGCGCAGCTCTACCGTGGTGTCCTTGCCAACCGCTCCAACGACCTGAAGTCTTCCATTCAACTCCTCGAGCCGCTCGTCGCCCAGGTCACGGCCAGTGGCAATGTAGCCCACGAGAAGCTGCTGCGCGAAACCCTCGCCGAGGATTATCTTCGCTCCGGGGACTGGTCAAAGGCTGCCGCCGCGTACACCACGCTCGAGTCCCGCCTCTCCGCCCAGCTCTCGCCCGACGAGCAGGCCGACCTCGAGCTGCCGGTCAAGCTCCTGCCGCTGGCCAAAGACAATCCGCCCATGACGGTCGATCCCTGCGAGGCCTTCACCATGCAGGCCAGCGAGGACCCGCTCGGCCTCCTCGACATCCCGGTTTTCGTCGACGCGGATTCCAAGAGCTGGATGCTCGATCCGACCGCGCCATTCAACCTCATGGACCGCGCTACCGCCGTTGAAATGGGCGTGAAAATGTCAGTCGAGAGCGCCACCATCCGCACGCTGACGGGCCGCCCCATCCAGGTGCACATGGCCGTTATCCCGCGCTTCACCATCGGCGGCCGGCTTACCCTGCACAACATGACGGTCTTCGTCTTCGACGACGCGGACTATTTCTTCCCGCACACGCAGTACCAGGTCGAAGGCGTGCTCGGGTATCCGGCGCTGGCCGCGCTGGGCAGCATCACCGTTACCGATGAGAACAACGTTCAAGTGCGCCCCGCCCAGGAGATCGATGCGGCGGAGAAGGCAGATCTGCTCACCACCGGGGTGCCATTCTTCCTCGATGGCGACCAGATCATCGTAGCCCTGGGCCGTTCGGCATCCAGCCTCGCCGCGGCGGCCTCGTCAGCCAGCGCCCAGGATCCGGCGGCCCCGCCAACTCCTGAGAGCAGCCACGCCGACGACCGCATGTATGCCATCGATGCCGGCGGCCAGCAGACCTACCTCACCTCCCGCTATTTCGACGAGCACGCCGCCCAATTCAACGGCCGGCAGATCAGTACATTCTCGTTTCCAGGCTTGCAGTCCGGGCCCCAGTCGGCCTACGTGGCAGAGACGGTTCCGCTCGTCGTGGGCCGCACCACGGTCAATCTTCACTACCTGCGCGTGCTCACCCAGCCCCTCGGCTCTGCCGCGCTTGACGACGTCTACGGCGTCCTCGGCATCGACGCCCTCGACCAACTGGGCAGCTACACCTTCGATTACCGGACCATGCGGTTTAGCGTACGGCCGGAGTGAAGAAGACAGGGACCAAGGGACCGAGGGAAAAGGGAACAAGAGAACAGATCCTCGCAAGGGCAGGAATCAAACCGGGAACTGAATGCCAAACCGGGCAGCGGTAGACTGTATACGTCCTCAAAACCAGGCCGAGCACAATCAACTGAGAACTGAGAACTGAGAACTGAGAACTGAGAACTGCGAACTGCTTTTCGGAGGCTCCCATCGAACACCGCATGAGACTCGGCGATCTGTTGGTTCGCGCACGCCTGGTTACTGCAGAGGATGTGACGCGCGCTGTTGAGCATGGCAACGAGCAGGGCGGTCGCCTGGGCGAAAATCTCGTCGCTCTCGGCATCCTCACCCAGCCGGCGCTCGATGCTTTCCTGCACAAGATCCCCGGCGAGCCTGCCAACCTGGCCTCCACCCGCATCGACGAAAACGATCTGATGAGTCTGCTCATCAAGCTGATCTTCATCAATCGCCTGAACAGCGTCGGCGACTACGTCGAGGCCGTCCGGCTGCCGCTGCACCTGGTCACCGAACTGGCCACCATGGCCGTCGATCGCCGCCTGCTGAGTGCGCTCGGCACGCGCAAGTCCGACAGCCTGCTCGACATGAGCTACGCGCTAACCGACGAAGGTCGCCGTTTTGCCCAGGAGGCCCTTGAGCGCTCCGGCTACGTCGGTCCCGCGCCCGTCACCATTGAGGAGTTCAACGAGCAGGTGACGCTGCAAAAGCCCACCAACGAGCGCATCAGCATGGAGCGCATACGCGGCGGCATGGGCGAGATGACGATCGACATCAGCCTGCTGGAGCAGGCTGGCCCGGCCCTGAATTCAGGCCGCGCCATCCTGCTCTATGGGCCGCCCGGCAATGGCAAAACCACCGTCGCTCTCAGTTTCGCCAACGTCTATAACGACTTCATCTACATTCCCTACTCCATCATCATCGAGGGCCAGATCGTCCGCTTCTTTGATCCGTCCCTCCACATTGCGCTCACGCCCGTGGAACTGGCGGCCGACGAACAGCTCTCCTTCATCCGCCACGAAACCTACGACCGGCGCTGGATTGCGTGCCGCAGGCCCTTCGTCATGGTGGGCGGCGAACTCACGCTCGACATGCTCGATCTGCGTTACGACCCCACCGGCCACTTCTACGAGGCCCCGCTGCATATGAAGGCATTGGGCGGCTGTTTTTTCATCGACGATTTCGGCCGCCAGCTCGTGAGCCCCACCCACCTGCTCAATCGCTGGATTGTCCCGCTCGAAAGCCGCGTCGACTACCTCAAGCTGCACACCGGCAAAAGTTTCAGCATTCCCTTCGAGGAGACCATCATCTTTTCCACCAACCTGGAGCCGGAAGACCTCATGGACCCGGCCTTCCTGCGCCGCCTTCCCTACAAAATCGAGGTGGGCGCACCCAGCCTGGATCGCTACCGCGAAATCTTCGTGAAGGAGTGCGCGCGCCAGGGCATGACCTTGCGCGACGATGCTTTCCAGTTCATCGTCCGCAAGGTACGCGACGAAAAACAGCTCGAGCTGGCCGCCTACCAGCCACGCTTTATCGTCGACCAGGTGTTAGCCACCTGCCGCTTCCTGGGCGAGCCTCCGCAACTCAAGCCGCGCTACATCGAATACGCCATCAACAACCTGCGCGTGAATCGCGGCGATGAAGCAAAGCCGGCGGTCACTTCCGCGCGGATGTAGAACCTGGCGTCGATATAGCTTTCAATTTTGTACCAATTCCGTGCCCCATCCTTTCGCCTTTTCTCTGGCGAAAGGGTGGGAAACCACGAAAGCCAAAAGTACGAATTCATGCGGTCGGGGACCTAGCCGGCAACAGTTGCCGCAGCGGTTCCTAAGCCGAGGCCTTTGGCTACCCGCGCTCCCAGATCCTTATCGATCGGGGACAAGTAGCTCTTCACCGCGCGCTCCTGGATGAATCGCTCCACTCCCTGGTTGAGATTCCAGACGATGTTTTCGACCAGACGGTCGCGTGCGTCCCGCGACAGCACCTGGCGGTAGAGCGTACCGGGTTGGATAAAGTCGTTGTCGTCCTTGTGGGCCGCGTAGGCGGTGCGCATGATCTCCGCGGATTCCACAAACCAGCTGGCATCGGCGTAACGCTTCGAGTCGGCTTTCGGGCCGCCGTAGCTGTTCGGCGCGTAGACCGGCTGGCTCCCATTGTGGCGGAAGCGCATCGGGCCGTCCTTGTTGTAGTTGTGCACCTCGTTGATGGGCCGGTTGACGGGCAGCTGCTCATAGTTGGGGCCGGTGCGATAGCGGTTCGAGTCGGCGTAGGCGAACATCCGCGCCAGCACCATCCGGTCCGGGCTGGGGCCGATGCCCGGGACAAAATTTGCCACGTCGAAGCCCGCCTGTACGATCTGGGCGAAAAAATTCTCGGGGTTGCGGTCGAGCACGAACCGGCCCACCGGAATCTTCGGGTAGTCCTTGTGCGGCCAGGTCTTGGTGATGTCGAAGGGGTTGAAGCGGTAATTAACCGCATCCTCGTAGGGCATGATCTGCATTTCCAGGCGCCACGCCGGGTATTCCTTGCGGGCAATCGCATCCCACAGGTCCCGCCGGTGGCAGTCCAGGTCCTCAGCGCGCATGGCCCGGGCCTCGGCGTCGGTGAAGTTCTGGATGCCCTGCTCGGTCATGAAGTGGTATTTGACCCAGAACTTCTTGCCACCCGCGTTCTCCCACATGTAGGTGCTGCTGCTGTAGCCGTTCATATGGCGCCAGGTGCGCGGCGTGCCCCGGTCACCCATCAGGTACATCACCTGGTGGGCCGACTCGGGCGAGAGCGTCCAATAGTCCCACTGCATGTTGTTGCTGCGCAGTCCGGTGTCGGGCAGGCGCTCCTGCGAGTGAATGAAATCAGGGAACTTCATGGGGTCGCGCATGAAGAAGATCGGCGTGTTGTTGCCGACCATGTCGTAGTTGCCCTCTTCGGTGTAGAACTTGAGGGCATAGCCGCGCACGTCGCGGTCCGAATCGGGGTAGCCCTCTTCGCCCGCCACGGACGAGAAGCGCACCAGCATCGGCGTGCGCTTGCCCACTTTGTTGAGGAAGGCGGCCTTGGTCCACTGGCTGACGTCGTGGGTCACCTCGAAGTAGCCGAAGGCGCCGCCGCCCTTGACGTGATACACGCGATCCGGCACGCGCTCGCGAACGAAGTGGGCCAGCTTGGTGATCAGGTAGGTATCCTGCAGCAGCACGGGGCCGGCGGCGCCGACCGTGAGCGAGCTGTCGTCGCTCTCCACGGGGCTGCCGGCGTTGGTTGTGGTTAGAGGTGGTTTCTCTTCGCGTTGGTCGCTCATGACGTTCCTCCAATCTCGAGTGATTTTTCCCAACGGACGACACGCCCTTGATGAACTCAGGTAGCGCTCTCGCACTACCGTCTTGAAGGCATCTCGCCAAACAGGGCTACGTCAACGACGGCTTTCACGGACCTGGAAGGTGGTGTAGTCGTCGTAATGGATCGGGATCGCCGTCTTCGGTTTTACGAGCCGGATTACCTCGACGCCTTGCTTGGGTTGCTCGGCGCGCTTCCGCATGTGCTACTTTGCAGAGTTGCATGAACAATCCCTTTGTTTTTTCGAACGTAACCGGGAATAATCGGGCGAATGTAGGCGCGTCTTCAGGCTATTCGGGTATTCGGCTTGCGTACTGGAACGGCGCCGCGCGTAGACTCCTGCACCTCGGTTGAGATGCGCTCTCGTTGTCCGCATTTAGCTCAGGGCGACAAAAAAACGACGCTGTTTTGACATCATGAAGTCTCACTTCAGGAGTCAGATATTGCGTCACCCGCCCGCAATCGCCCCAAGAATCAGCAGCGGCTCTTTGCCCGAGGCGACGGCTTCCGGCAGCACTTTATTCAGCGATTCCAGCGACCAATCGTCCGCGCACGCAAAAAAGCGCAGATAAGCCCGACGCTGTCCCGTGGCGTAGTCGCGGATGGTGCCGCGCAGCACTGGATAGCGCGTCTCCAGCGCATCGAGCACCGAGCCCAGAGTGGCCGGCGCCGCCGTCTCCACCGCGACATCCCCTCCCACCCCCGCGAGGTTGCGCAGATGGTAGGGAAGGCTAACGTGAACAAGCAATACTGCCATCAACAAGCACTCCGCAAACCACCAGGCACCGGGAAGCTGCCAGCCGTCAACCCATTACCAAAGTCTTCTCCCTCATTTCAGGGCTCTTCCGCCGCAAATTCCTCTGCCGGTTTTATCGCGCAATTCGCTACGCTTCAACCAGGCTCGAAGGAACCAGACTCGCAGGCCCCGCCAAGCGGAGCAAAGGACAACAGGTGGGCAATCTCGCTGTCACCACTCCCGCAGGTCGGCATCTGCGTTTATTTTCAAACACTTGCGCCGGCCAACCCAGCAAACATCCTGTTTTCAAACACATATCAGGAAGAGGAAAACGTCCCCTTTGTTATGAGACACTTGCGGCACCCCCCCGGGGGGGTGCAGTATCGGCAAAGGCCACGGAAGGTTGGCAAAAGGGGGCTTCCTTGTTCCCTCGTTCCCTTGTTCCCCCTTTGTCCCTTGTCCCTTGTCCCTTGTCCCTCTGTCCCTTGGTCCCTGCCCCTACAACGTCTGCACCTCAACCGACAGCACCCCCGGCAGGTCGTGCACAATCGGTGTCCAGCTCTCACCCGCATCCGGCGAAGCGTACACCTGTCCGCCCGTCGTCCCAAAGTACACGCCGCAGTCATCGAGCGTATCCACGGCCATGGCGTCGCGCAGGACATTCACATAGCAGTCCTTGTCCGGCAGTCCCTTGGCCAGCGGCTCCCACTCATTGCCGCCGGTCCGGCTGCGGTAGACGCGCAGTTTGCCCTCCAGCGGGAAATGTTCGGAGTCGCTCTTGATGGGCACCACGTACAGCGTTTCCGGCTCGTGCGCGTGGACGTCGATAACGAAGCCAAAGTCAGTAGGAAGATTGCCGCTCACTTCGCGCCAGCACTCGCCGGCATTGTCGGTGCGCATAACGTCCCAATGTTTCTGCATGAAGAGCACGTCGGGCCGCGCGGGGTGCATGGCCACGTGATGCACGCAGTGGCCGACCTCGGCAGCGGGGTCGGGCATGAAATTCGACACCAGCCCCTTGTTGATGGGCTTCCAGTTTTTGCCGCCGTCGTCGGTGCGGAATGCTCCGGCCGCGGAGATGGCAATGTACATGCGTTCCTGATTTGTGGGATCGAGAATAATGGTATGCAGCCCCATGCCGCCGGCGCCCGGCTGCCAGTCTTGCGCGTGCGTGCTGGTGCCGCCCATGCCGCGCAGTCCGCTCATCTCCTGCCAGCTCTCGCCACCATCCGTGGAGCGGAACAGCGCCGCATCTTCCACGCCCGCATACACCGTATCGGGCTCGGTGAGCGAAGGCTCCACGTGCCACACCCGCTTGAACTCCCACGGATGCGGCGTGCCGTCGTACCACTGGTGGGTGCCGGGCGTGCCGTCGTAAGCAAACTTGTTGCCCACCGGCTTCCACGTGGAGCCGCCGTCGTCGGAGCGCTGCACAATCTGGCCAAACCAGTCGCTGGTTTGCGAAGCGTAGATGCGATTGGGATCAGCAAGGGAGCCTTTTACATGGTAAATCTGCATTCCCGCAAAGAACGGGCCCTCGACCTTCCAATTCTTGCGCTTACCGTCTGCACTGAGGACAAACGCGCCTTTGCGCGTGCCCACCAGTACTCGCACACTGCTCATCGATAACCTCCTGATCGGCGTATAGAACAGGGAATCGCCGTGGTCAAGATTCTTTCCGATTTCCCTTGCAATTTGCAAGTAAATTTTCGGGATGCCTCACAACGTCTGCGCGAACGTAAGTAACTTGCATGCCCTTCTGGAGTAACTTTCATGCGCTCCTCCAGTACCATTGGCGCCCTTCTCACGGTATTGCATTCGAATTGGCGAACAGGGACAATCAATGCAATCCAGAGCAATTTTCCCCTCAGGAGCCGTCCGATTTTCCTGCAGATATTGGAGCCGCGATGCGGGAGTGCCCTTCCCAGCCTTCCACAGCTGTACAACACGCCGATGTGCGAGACGCCGATGTTCAAGACATCGACCAGGCTGCCGAGTTTGCGCCCTGCGCCGGATGCGCGCCTCGTCGAGTGTTGCGCGCCGCGGTCCCGGCCGCAATCATCGCAGTGCTTCTGGCCGTCGTTGGCTTACCAGCGCAGACTCCGGATCGCATCACTCAACCAATCGACTTGTCTCGCATGCAGGCGCTGGAGCATCATCATCCGCTGTGGGCGAATGCGGCCAACGACGCCGGCGCCGCGCCCGCCGATCTCCAACTGAATCAGCTCACCCTGGTTCTGGCGCCGACGCTCCAGCAGGAACAAGCGTTCGAGCAACTCCTCGCCGACCAGCAGAATCCGGCCTCGCCACAATTTCACCACTGGCTCACCGCAGCCCAGATCGGGCAGCGCTTCGGCATCTCCAATCACGATCTGGCCGCCGTGCGCGCGTGGCTCGAATCTCAGGGCCTGCGTGTCAACTGGATCGCGCCCGGCCGCAACTTTATCGGCTTCGCCGGAGCAGCGGCAGACGTCAATCGCGCCTTCCAGACAGAACTGCATTTCTACAACGTAAACGGAGCGAAGCGCCTCAGCGTTGCGTCCGATCCCGCGATTCCCGTGGCGCTTGCGCCGGCCATCGCCGCGGTGCGCGGCCTCTACAGCATTCAGGACCGGCCCTCGCACTTTACGCAACTCCAGCAATCCACCCCCGATTTCAGTAACGGCGGCGACCACTTTCTTGCGCCCGGCGACTTCGCCACCATCTATGATCTGCCGTCGAACCTGAGCGGCGCAGGCGTCACCATCGGCATCGTGGGCTGGTCCTTCGTCGACACCGCCGATCTCCAGAACTTCCGCCAGCAGACGGGAATCAGTTTCGCCGATCCGGCGGAAGTGATTCCTACGGAATTCGGAGGTGTGAATCCAGGCTCGCCTTACACCGCGCCGCCCAAATCCTGCAACAACTGTCTGGCTGGGCAGGAAGAGGCGACGCTGGATGTGCTGCGCGCTGCCAGCGTGGCCCAGGACGCAAGCCTGCTGCTGGTCTCTTCATCACAATCCGGCGCCACCGACGGAATCGGCGCCGCCGCGCAATACCTCATCCAGACCTCACCCGTGCCCGCGCAAATTGTAAACATCAGCTTTGGCGATTGCGAAGCAGATGCGGGCTATTCCGGTGTGTCGTATTGGAATAAATTATTCCAACAGGCCGCCGCGGAAGGTATTTCAGTCTTTGTCTCTTCAGGCGATTCCGGCGCCGCGGAATGCGATGTCTCCTTCGCCGCGCCGCCAAACTCGCCGCAGGCCGCGAGCCCGAATTACATTTGCGCCTCGCCTTATGCCACTTGCGTAGGTGGCACTGATTTCAACGATGCGGCGAATCCCGGCACCTATTGGAACTCCGCTAACAGCGCGGGTCTTGCCTCAGCGCTCAGCTATATTCCCGAAGGCGCGTGGAACGAGCCGCTTAGTGCGGCTTCCAGCCCGCAAATTGCCGCATCCGGCGGCGGAGTAAGTCAGTACCTCGCAACTCCGGCATGGCAGCAGAGAGTTACCGGTGTTCCCGCGGCCAACGCCGGCCGCTATACGCCCGACGTTGCCTTTTCGGCCTCTTGCCGCGAAGGCTACTTTGGCTGCCTGGCAGCGGACGGTGGAAGCTGCGTGACTAATTCCAGCGGCAACTACAGCTTCGTCACCTTCTGCGGAACCTCCGCTGTTTCGCCGGCCATGGCCGGCATCGCGGCATTGCTCGACCAGCAAATGGGTGGCCAGTCGCAGGGCAATCTGAATGCGCAGCTCTACGCGCTCCAGTCCAATGCGCCTTCTGCATTTCACGACGTCACAGTTGCGTCGAGCGGGGTGACCAACTGCACTCTGAGCCTGCCCAGCCTCTGCAATAACACGGTGGCCGGTGCAAGCGGCGCTGGGTACGGCTACCTTGTCGGTCCGGGCTACGATGAAGTGACCGGCCTCGGCTCGCTCGATGTGCAGTCCTTCCTGCAAGGCGTCGCCGCAACAAAAGCGATCGTCAGCCCGCCGCAAGGTCCCTCGTTTACGGTGAGCGGCGCCGCCCTTTCGATTGTCCACGGAGCAACCACTGCGAATACGTCCGCCATCACGGTGACTCCGCTGGCTGGGTTTACGGGATCCGTAACGCTGACCGCGCAGATTACCGCCAGTCCTGCCGGCGCGCAGAATTTGCCAACCATCACCTTTAGTCCCACGAATCCAGTGCAAATCACCGGCATCAGAACCGAAGTAATCACCATGACCATCTTCACAGCTCCGAACTCTTCGAGCGTTTCGCAGAATGTGCCCGCGTCACGCTGGTATGAAACCGGCAGTGCGGCGATGGCTTGCCTTCTGCTCTTCTGGTTTCCGGCGCGGAGGCGAAACCTGGGCAATCTCTTGGGGGCCTTTGCGTTGCTGGCGGTACTTGTAAGCGGCGCTACGGGATGCACGGCAAACCTGAGTGGAGCAGCCGCGATCCCGGAGACCGATACCGGGACCACTGCCGGCTCCTACACCATTACCGTGACCGGCACGTCGGGAGCCACCGTCGTAATCGCTCCCATTACGCTCATCGTGCAATAGCACGAGCTGCCGGTTCCGCAACTACCCTCATTGTTATGGTTGCGTAACCGAGATCATTCGCACCGGTCCAAGTAACCCCGAAGGCAGCAACGGCGAATCCGCTTTGTACGGCGTGAAATCGGCAAAGGTGTATTTCTTCAGCGACCACGGCTGTTGATCACCAATTATCCGATTGACCCACAAGTTCGTTACTTGGACGACAATCTGATTGGTCCCGGGTTGAAGTGCGCTGGTGACATCCACCTTATACGGCGTCTTCCATAGGATGCCCAGATACTTTCCGTTCACGGCGACCTCTGCCACGTCCTTCACTTCGCCTAAGTCGAGCCATAGATGGGCGCCGTTGGTTAGCGTACCTGCAGGAATCTCGACTGTCTTCGAGTAAGTGGCAGTTCCGGAAAAATATTTCACGCCGTAATCGCTGTTTTCGGTCCACGAAGTGAGCCGATCGAAGGCCACCATTTCCGGCGCGCCGCGGCCTGATTCGAAGTTGACACTCCAATCGTGATTCAGAGCGTCATTCATGTCGCCGAGTGTGGCCTCATGCGGCGAGGGCAGTTCGACCTCCGTCGCCGTCGCCGGTTTACGGAAAACCACGAAGATCGAACCATACGGATCGAGATGAAGTGGAATCGTCGTACTGCCGTTTGCGATGCGGTAAGATACCGGCTCGGTTGCACCCGTAGCTGCATCCCAAAGCTCCGGCGCCTTTCCTTCCACGCGGAAGGTCGCGTTGAGGCTCTCGGCACGGTCCTCGCGGTTATCGACGAAGTAAGCATCGCCATCTTCAAGCTGGCGGTGCAGAAACAGAAGCGTGGTATCCGGCTCAGGCTTTGTATACTCGAAATCCTTCTGGACACCGAGTGCGGTCAGCGCTTCATCCGGCGTCATATCGGCATAGACTCGTCCTTTTCTGAACCTATGCGCGGCGCCAGGCTTTTCCGGTTTCCTGCCCCAAAGTTGATCGGTAACCCGGTGGAATTCGCTCGCATCATCAGCGAGGCTGGGCGAGTCCACGGGCCGTTTGCCCACCAGGACCGCTCCCTGCGCGACTAAATCCCGCAGCTTGCGCAGAACCGGCAGCGTCATACGCTGGCTCGCTCCGCCCAGATAAAGAATGCGATAACTGGTTCCACCGGTAGTCATCCAGCGACCGTCCTTGAAGGAGAGATGGTTCAACACCACGTCGCTGTTCACGTAGTCATAGCCATAGCCGTCGGGAGCGTCCTTAGGTTCATTCCATCCAAAGACGGCGGTAAGTGGGCCCTCCTCGCCATAGAAATAGGCAACGTCGCCGTAATAGTGCCCCCGCTGCAACAGATAGGAGCAGCGCGCAAGATAACTTACCCAAGGCCCAGCCTCATCGGCCCAGGTCTGGTTCCGGTTGAACCACAGGCCGTATGGCCCGAGAGTAAGTCCTGGCGCCATATCGGCAACCGGCTGGTGTGCAGACTCATGAATCTCGAAGCGATTGACGCCCTCTGCAAATTCAAGATCTGCCACTTTCTTGAGCGCGTTGGGAGAAAATGACCAGGCAGGCCCGCGCGAGGTCATCGACTCCGCGCCGACGAGATTCTGGCCATAAATATGCGCTACCGATGCGGCGCCGCGCAGATCAGCGATGTAATCGACGGTCGGTCCCGGAGCGCCGGCCCACGTCCACATAGCGCCCATAGGGACGTCGGCCTTGCTGCGCATTTCCATATCGTCGCCCAGCATCGGGCGATGATACTCGAGCGCTTCACTGTAGTAACTCATGCCGTTGCGGTGTAACTCGTCCGATATCTCGCCGTAATGGTTCTCAGCCAGCAACTGCGCAACAGTGCGCCGAAAATCCCATAGGAACTTATCGGTATCCGCGCTGCTGCCGATAACCACTCCCGTAAGTGCCGGCAGCCATGGGTGTGGATCATAGCCGCGGAGCTTCTGAAACTCATCGAGAATATCGTCGGTCCAGTTTTGCGAGCCGGCCTCAATGCTGTCGGTGAGCAGGAATGAGATGCCCGCATTGCCCATCAACGCGGGACCCACGGTATCGGTGTACATCTTGAGGTAACCATCGAGGTAGCTCTTCACGAAATCGCGATTGAGCTTATCGACCTCCAGTCCTGTTGCTTCGGCGGGTGCCGGTCCGTTTACGTGGCCAGTCAGCGACTCGCCGATGCGCAGCACCATCCAGTTTCCCGCAGGCGGCGTCCAGTCGAGCGAGCTATCTGCTTTCATCTTGCCGGTCAGGTCGACCACATCGTCTTTGGCGACGAGGAACTTCGGCGCGACGCTGGGATTGGGAATTGCGTAGTAGTCCATCGTGGTGGCGAATCCTGCACGCTTTTCGAACTCGTTGACTCGCGCGCCGCTGGCCAGCACCAGCTCGGTAATGTGGTGGTCGGCAACTTGCCGCGCGCCTGCCGCAGTCTCAAACACCAGCCGGAAATAGCGCGCCGTGACCGCGTCGAACGCAACTGTGCGCTCGACGATGCTGCTGGGCGGAATGTCCGCAATCTTGTGGAAGCTCAGACCGTCGTCACTGGCCTCCAGCCGAGGCGGAATCGCCGTGCTTCCATGGTCGAACAGGCCCGAGGTATCACCGATCGTCGCAAGGGTAACGGCCTGGATGGTCTGCGGGTGCCCGTAGTCAAACAGCACCCATGACTGGCTGCCGGGAGCCTCTGCGGGCAACTCGAGCGCTGCTGTGTTCACATCTCCATCGGAGAGCGCGGGCACATTTGCGCTGCCGCCGCTCGACGTGATCTGTGGATTCAAGGCCGATTGCGGTTCGTCGCCGTCGGGAATGCGATACGCAATTACGGCCGAGTCCTGATAAAACTCGGGCAGTTTTTCAATGTCGCCATTGGGCGCGTGGCGCGGCATCATGCTCGCGTTCTGAAACGTGCCATCCACTTGCGGCGGCTGCGGAAGCGTACCGGTGAAAGGCTTTCCGCCCTCGACGCGCGTCGCGCTCCAAACCATCTTCTTCATGCCCTGGGCCGCCGGAACCCACGGTCCGCCGCTCTCGCTCCAACCCGGCGAGCTGGCGATGGCCACTTCCATGTCCAGGCTCTTCGCGGTGGTTACCGCGTAGGTGAAGGCATGCTTCCACGCAGGCGTCATATAGATGAGCCGCTCGGGGACAACCTGCGGCGTGTTGATGGCGCCCTCGAAGATGGTCACGCCGCCCAGGCCAACGCGGTGCATCCAGTCGAGATCGAGCTTGATGCCCTGCTCGGAAATGTTGCCATTCATCCAGTGCCACCACACGCGCGGACGTGCGCCGTTGGGGGGATTTTCGAAGCCTTGCAACAGCGTATCCGCGGCTGGAGCTGCTTCCGACTGGCGAACTGTCGGGACCTGAGCGGAGAGGAGAGAACTGGCACAGAAAACAGACAGGGATAGAGCAACACATAACCGGCGAGGGTCCATGGCAACCATCGTAAATCCTGGGTATCGGGTGGTGAATGCGTGGGAAGTCACTGGCCGGTTAATGATCTGAGACGCGAAGAGAGCAGGCCTTTGCCGCCTTAGAACGCCAGCGGCTCCCACTTTCCATCTTCTTTCAGCGCCAGTTGCGTAGGCCGTGGCGGACCCTGGGGCGGAATGGTCGCCTCTATCCAAAGCTGCTGGCCGGACTTCAGCGGAAACAGCGCGGGCGCGTTCTCGGGGACGAAGTAGGAAACCGGCTTATCCAGCGTCATCTCATCGCACGACTTGCCGGGCCACGCTTCCACCTTCTGCCCATCGCGCCGCTGCTCGGGAATGCGAATGGCCTCAAGGCGATTGTCTTCCACCTTCAGATCGGCGCGAAAGCGCACGGTCGGGACTCCGCGGATGAAATACGCGCCGGGAGTCGCAGCGCCGTTCAAGTCGCGCGGAAACCGCGCCTGCGCGGCAGAGGGCAGGGTGCTTTGGCATCCGTCTACGAGCAGCTGCAGGTTCAGGTAGCGCCCGCGCAGCGGCAACAGCGGATCGAAGCCATAGGCCCGCGTCCACACCCTCGGACAGCGCCAGCGCTGATACTCGTATTTGGCCGCGACGGTGGAGACGAGTGCGAGTTGAATGACGAGCAGCGCCAGCGACGCACTGGAGACGGATCGGCTGAGGATTTTCATTGCGCCTCCGCAATTGCCTGCGCGGCGGGGCCCATGCGCGTCAGAATGCGGCGCCGTGTCTTCTCCAGAGCCCAGCCGCCGGCGAGAAAGAGAATGCCCAACCCGATGAGGCCGAGCGAGCGGCCCAGGGAACTGAACACATCGCTGAAGTAGAACCACGCCACGGTCGCCGCAAATCCGGCAATGCCAAGATTCACCAGTGCGCGCGAGGCCAGCTTCACACCCCATGCGCACAGAAACACTGCGAAACCCGCCACCAGAGCGTGCGCCAGCAGATTGGGCGCGGTGTGCGTATAGCTCCGCGCGCCGGCGTTACCAAACGTGTAGCTCTCGATCCACGTCCGATAGCACCACGGCAGTGCCAGCGCCACTACAACTGCCGCGGCCACGGGAATCAGTCCCTTATGGCCGTGAAATGCGGCGATGAGCAGTGGCAGCGCAGCAATGGCGATCCAGGCCCAAACGCGGGTGCCAAAGGGAATGAAGCTCTGCTCAGCGGACCAGGATGCCCAATAGGTCAGCATGGCACCCACGCCGCTGACTGCTGCGATGGCGCCTGCGGCGAACAGAATCCCTTCCACCACCTTGCGCCGCGAGCCGGCAAAGAAGGTGAGATAGAGAATCGCCCAGCTGAACAGCACGCGCCCCATGTAGACCAAGTCGCCGATGTGCCCATCCACACGGTAGGCAAGTTCGCAGATAATCCATGCCGGCGCCAGCAGCAGCGCCAGCGATTGCTGTGCCTGGTCGCGAAGCAGCATCCAGCCCGCCAGCGCGGCCAGCGCCCAAACCAGCACCGCCGCTGGCCAGTGCGCTTCAATGTTGAAGATCTGGCCGACCAGCGCAATGGCCGGTCCCGTTGCCAGCGTGCCCACCGCATGGAGCGCCGTGGAGAGTCCGCGGAAGCTTTCGCGGGCCAGCCCGCCGCCGATGTGAAAGATGGCCACCATGGCCAGCACCAGCACATAACGCGCGCCGGGGCTTAGCTCATTCCAATGCGCGGAGACGAACAGCGCCACGCCGCAGGCCAGCAGGATGGCGCCCAGAATCAGCGCCGTCAAACCCTGCCAGCCCAGCGCGCGACTCTTTTTGGACGAAGGCTGTGACTCGTGTGCGCGGATGCGGGCCGCTGTCGCCGCGTCCAGAACGCCGGCAGATTGCCAGCGGTTCAAAAGTGTTTCGATGTCGGGCATGGCTGTTGGCCAACATTAAAGCACAACCGCAGCCACGGTGCCCGTGAATTTGCGCACTGACCGCGCAGCGGAGGTTCTTGCCGCCTCGCGCGGCTATCATCGAACTGTATGCGCTTCGACATCGTCACCATCTTCCCGGGCTTTTTCGCCGGCATTTTCGAGCACGGTATCGTGCGGCGCGCGCAGGCCGAAGAGCGGGTGACGATCGGCATCCACGATCTGCGCAGCTTTACCCATGACCGGCATCGCACCGTAGATGACCGGCCTTTCGGCGGCGGCGAAGGCATGGTGCTCAAACCGGAACCGCTGGCGGAGGCACTGGCTTCACTTGGCGTGGAAGCAAAAAGCGCGCGCCCGGTCTCCGGAAGCAGCGATGAACCTACCGCCGCGCAAGCGGCGCCCGCCCCATCGCAGGTGGTTCTGCTTTCGGCGCAGGGGCGCCGCTTCGATCAGTCGGTGGCGCGCGAACTGGCCACACTCGATCGCGTCGTGCTCCTCTGCGGCCGTTATGAGGGCGTCGACGAGCGCATCAACGAGCTCTACTGCGACATGGAACTCTCTATCGGAGACTATGTGTTGAGCGGTGGCGAACTGGCCGCGGCGGTTGTGGTGGATGCAGTGATGCGGCTGTTGCCTGGAGTGCTGGGTAACGAGGCATCGAGTGAATTTGAGAGCTTTGGCGCGGCCGACGTTGATATAAACACCGATCAGCACGGCGTGCCGCGATCGCAGCACGGCGCCGGTGGGCTGCTCGATTACCCGCACTACACGCGGCCGGCCGAGTTCAACGGCCTGCGCGTGCCGGAGGTACTCGGCAATGGCGATCACCAGCAAATTCGGCGCTGGCGTCGCGAGCAGCAGTTGCGCAAGACGCTGCGCAATCGCCCCGATTTGCTGGAACGTGCCGCGCTGAGCGCGGAAGACTGCAAGCTGCTGGACGCGATTCGCCGCGAACAGCGCTGATTCAGTCTCAGAGAACATTCGTCAGGCCGGGGAAGCCAGTCACGAGAGCGCAGCTTTCCTGTCGGAGCCAGATACACGAATCCTGGCTCGACATTTGCGATCGAGAAACAACTTCCCCGGACTGCCGGGTGAGGGATGGCGTTACTGAGCGAGAGTGATAACCAGGTTCATGTTCATGGGGATGGACTGGTTATCGAGGCTGGCGGGGCGGTAGTGGAGCTTGCTCACGGCGTCGACGGCACGTGCGTTCCAGATCAGGTCATAGCCTTGGACGACGCGAATGTCGTGGGGCTGGCCCTTTTCGTCGACCACAAAGGCGACGCGGATTTGCGTGCCTGCGGGAATGTTGGTTCCGGCGGTTTGGTCGGGGAGGTTGATAGAGAGGGAATCAAGCAGCTTGGGTGGAACGATTCCCGTGCTGACACGGCGGGCTGAGGCAGAGGAGTCGCCGCTGGGAGGGCTGGCGTAGGCCGCTGCGGTAAAGAGCAAGGACGAAAACAGAAGGGTGCCGGTGATCGTACGGCGCATAAGTGACCTCCTTAAGGTCGATAGTTACCATCACCATATTGGCTCAGAATGTATACGATTGTCAATAATTATTTTTTGTGCTCGAGTTTTGTGCGAGTTACAGCGCAGCTAGGCAAGGATATAAAGAATTCATGAGATTTGCAGGATGAATTTCCAGGCTGAAGATCAAATGCGCTGGCATCTTCTTTGGGGTGGGATATGGCGCACGCGTCAAACTAAACACACCTTCGCGTAAATGCACCTTCAGCTCGCCACTTCGCTTTCTTCTTGAGAGCGAGGCCGCGAGCCGAAGATGGTGTGTTTGTCTTTGCGATGTCGCGGGAACGGCGATCTTCTATCGCGTTGCCTCAAACAGGAACCAGGCGCGGCGCTCGCTTTCGTCGATCCAGTTCTCGATCAGGCTTGTGGTGGCGTAGTCGCCGGCCTCGTCGGTCACCTTGTGTGCGGCGCGCAGGCTCTCCACCAGCGACATGTTGTCCCCATGCAATTCGCGCAGCATTTCCTGCGCCTCCACGTACTCCTGGTCGTTGTCGTGGATGCGCTGCAGGCGTGCAATCTCGCCAATGGAATGGATGGTAAGGCCGCCGATTTTGCGCACCCGCTCCGCCACGTCGTCGGTCATGGCGAAGATCTGCTCGCCCTGCTCGTCGAGCAGCAAATGGTAATCGCGAAAATGCGGCCCACTCATATGCCAGTGGAAGTTCTTGGTTTTGACGTAGAGCGCGAAGACGTCGGCCAGGATTCCATTCATCAGGCTGGAGATGTTGCGCACCTTCTCTGGCTGGAATCCATCGGGGTTGTTGATCTGGGTGGCTTTGACTTCCTGGTGTTCATTGTGGGAGCGAGAATGTTCATTCTGCGAACGTGGGGTTTCGTGCTGCGAACGAGTAGACATTCCAAAAACCCTCCTGCGGGGAAAGCCGTTGACGGCTCCATCCCACCATGGACTTTTGGATGCCGGGCTGCGAGGCGGGGCTTCAAGGGATACGGGTCTTTCATTCCGCAGTGCCACGCATACCCTTTGCCGCGCGATTGTCCGTGGTCGGACGACCATAGCCTTGGCACAATCGCTTGCGGTCCAGCGCTGCTCGGTTTTGAGAATTCCGCCCGATCTTCTCCAGGGCTGCAGCTTCAAGTGACCGGTCTCTTGACAGCCCTTCGACGGACTCGATAGAGTGGCTGCGCAGCGTAAAATCGGCAACCATGCGCGGCGCTTCGGGCGGTCAGAGCGAATCTCCCCGCGCAGATGGAAAGCTGGTTACCGGTGCGCCTAAGGGAGAATCGATGAATCGCAGAACTTTCAATAAGCTGGCGGGGTTGGCCGCGGTGACTGCCTTGGCAGATCCTGATTTGCGCGCGCAAATTGAGGGCGCAGCCGGCGAAGTGGTCTTGGAAAACGAAGCATTTCTGGTGGCGTTCAACCGCCAAACGGGTGTGCTCACGCGGCTCACGCGCAAGTCAAGCGGCTGGGTCATCGAACGGCGGCCGGAACTCGGCATGTCGTTCCGCCTGCTCGTTCCTCTGCCCAAGCAGCGCACCAACTACGTCTACGGCGAAATGCAGAAACCGGTCCGCGTGGAGAAGGTTGCACCCAACAAGATCGAGATTGAGTGGACCAATCTGTCGAGCGAGCACGGCGGCGTTCTGCCCATCACCTTTACTGCGACGGTTACCCTCGATGGCGGTGCGCTGAGCTTTGGCGGAACCGTCAAGAACGACTCCGCTCTCGATGTTGAGACCATCGATTATCCCTACTTCGGCGACCTGAGCGCAACCTCGCGCGAGACGACCATGACCACGGAGCACATGTGGTACGGCAACCTGGTGGGCGATACGATCTACCCGGAGTTCAGCAACGAGAAGGGCTACTGGGGCGTCAACTGGCCCACCAAGACCATCGACTCCAAGCAGTCGCTGTTTACGCTCATCCAGTCGCCCAAAGAGGGCCTCTTCGTGGGCATGGACGATCCCACGCAGCCCTATCTTCTGCAGTGGACCTTCGAGCAGCATCCGGGCGTGGTGCAAGCGACCAACAGCTTGGTGCCGCAGCAGGACACGATTGCCGGCCTGCCCGTGCATCTCGAGTTCCGCATGTGCCACTTCATCTTCACGCACCCGCACGCCAGCAAGACCTTGGCGCCGGTGGTCATTCGCGGCTACGACGGCGACTGGCACGCCGGCGTGGACGTGTACAAGCAGTGGCGCGCCACCTGGTTCAAGCAGCCGCACATCGCTGCCTGGGTCAAGGACCTGCACTCCTGGCAGCAGGTTCAGATTGACGGCGCCGAGCAGGATTATTCGATCCCCTATCGCGAGCTACCCAAATACATCGACGAGTGCGCGGCGAACGGCGTCACGGCGATTCAGCTTGTTGGCTGGGAGTTCGGCGGCCAGGATGGCGGCGATCCGTGCCTCGACACCGATCCCGGTCTGGGCACGTGGGACGAGCTGCACAGCGCCATCGAGTACGGGAAGAGCAAGGGCGTAAAGATCGTCCTCTTCGGCAAGCCCATCTGGGCCGACATGACCCAGGAGTGGACGAAGAAGGAACTCTACAAGTACGCCTGCACCGATCCATATCAAATCCCGTATCAGACCGGCGGCTATAGCTACACCACGCCCACGCAGTTGGCAGGCATCAACAACCGGCGCCGGCTCATCATGGACGTGCAGTGCCAGGCCTATCGCGACATCGCCACCAAGGAATTCATGAAGACGGTGAAGCTGGGCGCGGCTGGCTGGCTCTTCGACGAAGTCTGCCACCATGGTCCGGTCGAATACTCCTTCGCTTCTGGTCGCGGGTATGAAGCGCCGGGCTTCATCTACGGCGGCGATGTGCCCATGGCCACGCAATTCCGCGAATCGGTCGACAAGACCGATCCCGACTTCATCTTTGCCGGAGAGGGCCCGCAGGACTGGCTCCTGCAGTGCTACCCGGTCTCGTACTTCCGCATCGGTTACGGATCGCGGCCGGTCTGCCGCTACATCGATTCCGAGGCGCCGCTGATGGTTGCGGTGACCGGCTTCGACGATCGCGAGATGCTCAACCTGATCCTGTCGAACCGCTACATCATCAGCTATGAGCCGTTCAACTTCCACGGCCAGCTCACCGATTTTCCTGACACGCTCAAGTACGGCAAGAAGATTGATGCGCTGCGCCAGCGCTATCGCGAATTCCTGTGGGACGCGGAGTTCCGCGACACGCTGGGAGTGAACGTGAATGCGGGTGGCCCGGTACGGCATACGGTCTTCGTGGCCAAATCCGGCAAGCGCGCTGTGGTGCTGGTGAACACGGACGAGAAGAATGCGGTAACGGTCAAGCTCGACCTGCCCAACGCCGGCTCGCTGGTTGTAGCCACGCCGGAGGAGCAGGACGCGAAAGCGACCTCCAGCACGGTGACCATTCCGGCACGTTCCGCCGCAGTGGTGATGGAGAGCTAGAGAGCTGCGCAATGCAAAACCGGGGCGGCGAACCGATCGGTTCGCCGCCCTTAAGCTTTCACCACGTACCGCGCGCGCGCATCCCCGCCGTACCACATGATGTAGTTTGTTCCCCACGCATTGTTGAACAGGCAGGAATGGATACCCTTGCGCAGGTCCGGCCAGTCGTTGGAGAAGAGCAGCGGGTTGCGCTCGCCCAACGCCACCGTGGGCGCATCAATCGTTTCCACAGAAAACGCATCGCTGCCGCTCTTGTATGCGAACCCCGTCTGTACGGCGTGCATGTGACGATTGCCTGAGACCATCACGTCAAACGGTGAAATCGTCTCGCCGCACTTGTCGAGTGTCCAGCCATGCTGGTCCTTGGCAATGGGATTGAAGGTGAGCCACAGCGCTTCCGGCATGCGCGTGGCCGGCTTGCCGAACCAGGAAACCGCCAGATGAATCGCTGGCTCGTTCTTGGGCAGCAGCACTTCGAGGAAGGCGTGACGCGGAAATGCCGCGCGGCCGGAGTCGAACGCGGCAGGGTCCTGAAACTCGAGCGCGACCAGAATGCGACGCGCATCGGCCGATTCTTCCATGTGGATGGAGGTCGGCCGCGGCTGCCACTCCTCACTCTTCGCGCCGAAGCGCTCGATATTCGGCTTGCCAAAGTCCTTCTGTGCCCAGTCTGCTTTCGTGGTCAGGTAACTCTTCTGGTATTTCCGATAATCGTCTTGCGACAGCGTCTGGTAGGTGAGCAGAGCGAGAGGGGTTGCGACGCTTGCCCACTCGCGTCCGGTGGCCTTGCTGCGCAGCCGTGAGAGCGCGCCGGTCTGCGCGTCGATCTCAAGAATGAAATGGTCCGTCTCGATTGGCTGTCCCGCCGCAACTTCGCTGGCGGTTGGCGCTAGAACTGGCCAAACCGGGTCGAGCGAGCGAATCTCCAACTCGGCTTCCTCGCGCTGCGCTTCAGGCAGCGTTGCAATCGCTTCCAACTGGTCCTGGCGCTTTTCGATCCAACTGAACTCCACCACGCGATAATTCTTCGTGTCCAGCATGCGGGCCAGATCGGCGGGCTCGTAGTTGTCAAAGTCGAGCCAGGTCTTGGTGTCGGTGCCCCAGGTGTGCTCCGGCTCCAGCAACATGCGCCGCAGCAACTCCACATCTGTCGCGTCGCCCACCTGCATAACGCCCTGACCGATCCATTTTTCACGCAGCCGCGAAATAGCGCGATAGCGCGCCACCTTCAGCGGGTCGCTGGCGACGCCGTAGATCCACGTGTCGCCCATCTCCTGCGTTATGACCGGCAGATTGTCGCGATAGGGCGCCAGCGCGTTCGCCATCTCGGAAAGGCTGCTGGCCACAATCTCCGCATTGGGATACTGCGTCTTCAGAGCGGCGTGGATGCTCGCAATCTCCGCCGGCGTGTGCGGGCCGCTGTTATCGCCGCGCACCACGGTCGCCAGCACCAGGTCCGAGCCGGGCACGTGGGCCGTGCCGCCGTAGTCGTGGTGGTACATCATGGGCAGCGTGGCGCCGGAACTGTCCTTCCACAGAAACAGCGGCGGCACTTCTGCAGCCGTGGAACCGCCATTGGTGCCGATCTCGAGCAGCGTGACGCCGCCTTTTGCGAGTGGCGACACAATGCCGCGGGTGTGTCCGGGCACATCGGTCATCTTGGCGCCCGTGGTCACGGTGCCAAACCGCTTGTCGAGCGAGCGCGACAGCGCCAGGCTGCCCGCAATCATCGAGGCCTGCATCATCTCCGTCTGCCAGTTGAAGGGCAGCGCATGCCAGGCGATGTCCCCGCGGCGGATCGCCGCCTCCATGGTTTTGCGCTCGGCCGGCGATGCCTGTTCCAGGTATTCGTAGAGCAGCCACGATCCGGTGGTCCACACGTAACGGCGCTGGCCACCGGCATTGGCCGCGCGCGCCACTTCAATGGCAGTGGGAAAGTACTGTTTGAAATATTTGTGAACGACGTTGTATTGGGTGTCGATGAAGCCGGCATCGAAGTGGCACTTGAACATCACCAGAACGCGACGTGCGGATGGATCCGTTTTTGGCTCTTCCGCAATCAGCGCAGGCAAGGAGCCCGATTCCAGCAGCAACCCCGCTCCCACAGCGGCCATCGTTTTCACAAACTCGCGACGCTTACGATGAAAACTTTTCATATCCGGAGCGAGTTTACCACCAGCGATTGGGAGACCGCTCTCCTGCCACCGCGCAGACCAAACGCGAAGGCCGCGGCGTGCGCCGCGGCCTTCGCCTCCCCCCGGAGTATGCTGCCTTTACAGCTCCGACTCCCGCCCCTTCAGATTGCGGGAAAGCACCTTCTCGACGACCTTCTCGACGTCGGTGAGGAAGAAACCATTGGCAGGCTGTTGGATGGCCACCTGCGTGCCCGTGTGTCCCAGAGCGGAAGCAATCTCGTTCCAGCGATAGATGGCGGAGCTGGCCGGCATTATCACTGGCTTGCGGCTGTACTCCGGCAACAGGCAGTACGTGGTCCAGACGCCCATGGAAACCAGCACCAGCGCCTGATAAGTTAGCTGCAGCGGCGCGGTCAGTGAACTAAACGTCGAAATCAGCGAAGCCAGAGCAAAGTCGTTGGTTGAGAGTACGCCAAAACCCAGGGCAATTCCGAAGGCCAGATCGCGAACCGAAAGCCGCAGCGCATTCATGCTCAAGCAGAGGAAGGCCAGCAAGCACAACTCAAGAATGCTGACCGACCGCATCAGCCCATCTGCGATGGCCGGGATGAGCAGGACTCCGCGGTGCGCGAAAGGAATGGAGGCGAAGGTGACGATCAGAGAGATCAGCACCGCCCACCGAAAGATCACAACCCCGATCTTCATCAACCCCGGGAACGCGGCGAGGGCGGAACGGAAAACTTCAAGACAGATGAAGCACAACAGCACCGCGCTGGCCATGTAGATGGCCCAGTACGCAAAAAAGTAGCTGCTGTAATAGGCGCGGCCCCAGGGTTGAGATTGCGCATAGAGAATCAGGATCAAAAAGGGAGTGGAGAGCAGGTGCAGGGCAACGTAGGTTGCCATGGCCGGGAATCTGCGCACCAGATCCCTCTTCCAGAAGAGGAAGGCGAGCGTGGCCCAGAGAAGAAACTCCGCCACGCTCATCGCCGACATTGCGAACTGTGAGGTCATCCGGGTAAGCTCGCCATCCTGAAAGCTCCCTCAGAATAGCGCTAAACCACTTACCGCTCAACAACCAAAGGGTAACTGAACGATGGCACTTTCGTGCTAGCGTCCTGGAACTGGCATTTACTGCAGGCTGCTTCCGCCACCACCGCCGGAAGGCGGGCAGGTGGGCACGCCAGGGCCGCATTGCGGTACCGGCAGGCCCAAAGGACCGGGATCGACAGCTGCTGCGGAAGGCAGCTGGCTTGCAGTCTTGACATTAGCGGAACTCATTGAAGCGAGGGCCAGCCCGGCGAACACAACAAACATGGTAAACACGCGTACAGTGGTTTTCATAAATGAAGCTCCCTTTGCGGATCGGCTATCGGAAGAGCGAGGCTTCCGAGATGGACGGTTTCCAGCACCGGAAGAAAGACGCGGGCTGGTGAGGACTGCTTCTAGTCGTGCCGCGGATTGGGGGCCAGATTTTTGTGCTTATGCTTTGCAAAATCTAAAGGCGCTGCGCAAGTTTCCTCATTGGTAACTGCATCCTTGTGCAGAACTCTATTGGAGGGCCTGCTTTCAAGACTGGACTATAACCCAATACATTCATGCAAGTCTAGGCTTTTCTTTCACATGCATACAAAGTAACTCCATTGGTGACTAACGTCACATGGAGGGGGTTTTTCGGTGCGTGGACGGAGGGCCGGATATGGGCGCCGGCGTACACTTTTCCCCCATCGCACGTGCTAAAATAGACAGAGGCAAAGTCGCTTCAAGCCCCGGTCTTTCAAGCGGTTAGTCCCCGGTTGGCGGTCCGGTTGCGAGTCGGATGGTGTACCCGCCCGGAACTGGAGCGGCAGAGCCCTTTTAAATGCGATAGCGGCCGGCGAGATTGGCATTTTTTAACCGCCCGAGCCCTCCGCAGACGGAGTTTATGGCCACAGAAGTTGTACCCAGCATCCCCCTTCCGGACGACAACAGCACCTACACCAGCGAGAACATCAAGGTTCTCGAGGGCTTGGAGGCAGTGCGCCTGCGGCCCGCCATGTACATCGGTTCAACCGGTGAGATGGGCCTGCACCACCTGGTCTACGAAGTGGTGGACAACTCCGTGGACGAAGCGCTGGCAGGCTACGCCAAGAAGGTCGATGTCATCATCCACGTGGACAACTCCATCACCGTCACCGACGACGGCCGCGGCATCCCCGTGGACATGAAGACCTTGCCCAATGGCGAGAAGATGCCCGCTGTCCAGGTGGTTTTGACCAAGCTTCATGCGGGCGGCAAGTTCGATTCCTCCACCTATAAAGTTTCCGGCGGATTGCACGGCGTGGGCGTGAGCTGCGTGAACGCGTTGAGCCAGGAGTTCAACGTGGAGATCTGGCGCGACGGCCACACCTGGGAAATGGACTTCAGCTGCGGCTTGCCGACCAGCGAACTGCGTAAGAGCGGCACCAGCAAGAAGCGCGGGACGAAAGTTCATTTTTTGCCCGACAAGACCATCTTTGCGGCCACCGAATACAACTACGACACCCTGGCCCAGCGCCTGCGCGAGCTGGCTTTTCTGAACAAGGGCCTGGAGATCACGCTCACCGACGAGCGCACTGCCGATGCCAAGACCGGCGAAGCCAAGCGGGCGGAGTTCAAGTACGCGGGCGGCATCGCCGAGTTCGTCAAGCACCTCAACCGCGGCAAGCAGATACTGCACGATAAGCCAATCACCATGGAGGCGTCGCGCTCCAACGTCGAGATCGACATCGCTCTCCAGTACAACGACAGCTATTCGGAAACGGTGTTCAGTTTTGCCAACAACATCAACACGGTAGACGGCGGCTCGCATCTGTCAGGCTTTCGGACCTCGCTCACGCGGACCATTAACGCCATCGGGCAGTCGATGGGGCTCTTTAAAGACTTGAAAGAAAGCCTGAGCGGAGACGACGTGCGCGAGGGCCTGGTGGCCGTAGTCAGCGTCAAGCTGCCACAGCCGCAGTTCGAAGGCCAGACCAAGGGCAAGCTCAACTCCGATATCGCCGGCATCGTGCAGGCGTTTGTGAACGAGCGCTTGGGAGCTTATCTCGAGCAGAATCCGCCGGTGGCTCGCAAGATCATCAACAAGGCCATTGAGGCGGCACGCGCTCGCGAGGCAGCCCGCAAGGCCCGCGACCTGACCCGCCGCAAAGGCGCCCTCGACGGTGGCGGCTTGCCCGGAAAGCTGGCCGACTGCTCGGAGCGCAATCCGGACCGCTGCGAGCTCTACCTGGTCGAGGGCGAATCGGCAGGCGGAACAGCCAAGCAAGGCCGCGATCGCCGCTTCCAGGCCATTCTGCCGCTCAAGGGCAAAATCCTGAACGTGGAGAAGGCCCGCTACGACAAAATGTTGGGCCACGAGGAAATCCGCGCCATGATCACGGCGCTGGGCTGCGGCATCGGCAAAGATGATTTCGACCCTACCAAGATCCGGTACGGAAAAATCATTCTCATGACGGACGCCGACGTCGACGGTTCGCACATCCGTACGCTGCTGCTCACCTTCTTCTTCCGCCACATGACGGATCTGATCCGGCGCGACAACGTCTACATTGCGCAGCCGCCGCTTTACAAAATCAAAAAAGGCCGCTTCGAGCAGTACATCAAGGACGATCGCGAATTTGTAAAGGTGATGGTGAAGCGGGCCTCTGAGGGCATGGTCGTGCGCCACGGCGAGAGCGCCAGCCGCATTGAGGGCGCGGCGCTCACCAAATTCATGGGCACGCTCAACGAGTACCTGGGCTTTGCCGAAAAAGTCGACAAGCGCATCCGCAACGAGCGCCTCACCGAGCTGCTGGCGCGTGCCGAGCTCACTCATCGCGCTGACTTTTCTTCGAAGACCGAGGGCCAGGTTCCGGAGAAGATCGCCGCGCTCCAGCAGAAACTTTTGGCAATCGCCGACGAGTTCCAGATCACGGTTGCCGATCCGCTTGAGGACGAAGAGCACCACACCTGGTCCGTCTGCTTTACCGATTCGCAGGGCGCCACCCGCTGCATCGACTGGATGCTGGCCTCCAGCCCCGAGTTCCGGCAGATGATGGCTAAATACAACCAGATCAAGGAATATCTGGAGCCGCCCTTCCTGATCGAATACGCGCCCAAGGCTGGTGCAGCGGCGGAGACGAGCGCGGAAGACGAAGAACCGGATGCCGAAGGTGCGCCTTCTCCGGGCAGCGTCGAAGTGCGGGCCGAGGCCAAGTCGGGCGGCCGTGCTGCGCGCGCCTCGCGCGAGCCCATTGAAAAGCTGACCGCCCGCGAGCTGTTCGCCTTCATCGTGGAGCAGGGCAAGAAGGATTACCAGGTACAGCGTTACAAGGGCCTTGGCGAAATGACCTCGTCACAGCTCTGGGAGACCACCATGGATCCCGAGCGCCGCACGCTGCTGCGCGTCAAGCTCGAAGACCTGGCCGAGACCGATGCCATCTTCACCACGCTCATGGGCGAGGATGTAGAGTCGCGCCGCAAGTTCATCGAGGACAACGCGCTGGACGTGAAGAACCTGGATATCTAGAGTTTTTTGTAGCTGTAGGTTGGCGGAAAAACTTTCCGGATTTGCGGAAATATTGTCCAAATTAGCGAATAAACCTTTCGCAGGCGGTCAAAAATGCTGCAATTCGCGTCAGAATAAATGTAAGTTCTGCGAAACATAGCAGTTGTCGATGCCTGCGTGCACCGAATCAAGTGCTTCGCAGGCATCTTGCTTTCGGCTCGGCGATTGCGCGACGGCGCACGACTACCATCGGCCTTCACCAATTGATGCTCAATCCTGGACGGCGGAAACAGGTCGAGTAATTGTTCCAAATTCTCTTGGAGCGCCGTTCTCGATGTCGATGTTGTCCTTCGGCCCCTTGGCTGGCTCCAAATCTCTCTGCCAAATTCGATTCTTCTGCGACGGCGTTTCTCCTCAATAGTGTCTGGATTGTCTTGTATCGCAGCAAGAACTCGTCGAACGGGCGGGAAACCATTGCCGAAGAATCCTGCGCAAGCATTGATGCTCATTTGTTTCACAGCACTGGTCTGGGCACCTTCAGTGGCCCAGACCGGCCGCACAACCGCCGCGAACGGCCAAAGCGGCGACCATCTAAAGATGGTGGTCATCTTGAGCCGTCATGGTGTCCGCTCACCAACCTGGACACAGGCTCGGCTCAATGCTTACTCCGCGCAGCCTTGGCCCGATTGGACCGTATCGCCAGGGTTGCTGACCAGCCGCGGCTTTGAGTTAGTAAAACTTTTCGGCAGATACGATCGTGCGGCCCTCGCGCAGACAGGTCTGATTGGCGCAACCGGATGCGTCGACGCCGCACAAACCTATATCTGGGCCGACACCGACCAGCGCACGATGGAAAGTGGTCGGGCGCTGACGGAAGGGATGTTTCCCTGCTGTGCGCCCACTGTGCATAGCCTGCCGGCCGCGCAGATCGATCCTCTGTTTCATTCGGCAGCAGCCGGCGTCAGGCCCGCGCAACTCTCTGCCGCAGCCGCTGGATCCGAGGCAAAAGCGAAGCCGCGTTACGACGCTGAACGGGACGAGTTGCTCGCGGAGATGGAAGACGTTCTGCGCGGGTGCCCGCCGAAGATCTCCTGCACGCCCGCTCACGTGCCGGCGCAATTGCTGGACGATAGCCCGGTAACTGGCCGCGCGAGCGACGGCCGCAGCGCCGATTTCGAAGGCGCGCGAGCTGCGGCGTCCAGCTTTGCCGAGGATTTTCTGCTTGAGTATGCCGAGGGCATGCCAGCCAGCCAGATCGGTTGGGGCCACGTGGATGAGCAGCAACTGCGCCGCTTTCTCAGCCTCCATTCCGATTACTTCGACGTCATGCACCGCACGCCAGCGCATGCCGGAATCGAAGCGTCGAATATGTTGTTTCACATCGCCCGCACACTCGAGCTGGGAGTGGAGCGGCGTCCGGTTGCCGGCGCGCTGGGGCCGGCGAGCAGCAAAGTCGTCATCCTTGCAGGGCATGACACCAACATCGCCGGAGTTGCCGCGCTGCTCGGCCTTCATTGGACTCTTGATGGACGAAGCGACGATACGCCGCCTGGAACAGAGCTGGTCTTCGAGCTTTGGCGAAGCGATCGGGGCGCCTGGTCCGTGCACATGACTGTAGCGATGCAGACGCTCGGCCAACTGCGCACAATGCAGGAGCTCACGCCGGCCGCACCGCCGGCTCATGCGGCTCTCACGCCGGAAGGGTGCGGCGAGGAAGCACACTCCTGCGCCTGGGGAGAATTCACGCCGGATTTGCACCACTATGGCAGAGCTCGAAGCTGGATATGGTAGTCCCGGTAGTCGATTGTTACGATGGTCTGGCCAAACATGAAGCTGTTTGATACCGCTCTGACATGCGTGGCCTGCGAAAAGCCGCTGATGTTTGCATATTGGCGCATGACCTGTGTGGGTCCAGTCAACAACGACGAACTCTTGGACGTTGTTCCCTGAACCTGAACGATCGAACCATCCTTTGCGTCCACCCACAGACTTCCCTCGATCAAATAGGAGGCCTTTCGCTTTGGGATCAAGGCCAGAACCAGGCAGTCCCGGCCGTCCAGGTGCTGGGTTCCGCCGGGCTTCAGATGCATCTCATAATTTGCGGAAGTGATCCATGTCCCCTCCCGGATGCCGGGCAGGTTTAGCTGCTTCTCATTATCCAGAATCTCGCCCAATATCAGGTTTCGAACGATACTTGAGCCGCTTTGCGAGACGATAGTATAGCTCTTTCCTGACTCCATGCTATAACTAGTCATTACCGTCATTTCGGCTACCGGATGAACTTCGTCTTTGTACCTATAAACGGTATAGTGCTCGGTGACAGTGTATCCGGCAAGGTTGTCGTTTCTGGCTTTTACCGCTGCGTCCACCTGCTGAATCACCGAAGCCGTATCGAGTTGTTGAGCCGGCACCATTACTGGCACGAGGAATGCTAAAAGACAGGCCAAAGCTAATCCGATGGAACGCCGTTGCTTTGACAAATCGATATGCATGATCAGCGAACCTCGATCCAATCGATCATTCAAACACGCAATCCCGAACTGAAACGGGGGAACTCAAAGTGCAAGTCGGACGTGAGTGAGAAATTCACCTGCGTTAACCCACAAAGGATCAAGGCGCCGGGTGTTCTGCAACCGGCGATGGCGTTGCGGCCTCCAAAGCGCTGAGATTGGCCAGCACAGCTCGCCAGCGAACCGGGTCCGTCTTCGTTTCGATCGGCAGTGACTTATCGGAATAGAACGCGAGGATGTTGTCTCGAAGTTGAGGCGAGGTCTGATCGAACTTTCGCGCCGACAGCCTTGCCAGCAAGTTTGCATAGGTTTTGTCGGCCAACGTGTATTCCGCTGTCGCGGTCATGGCGCCATCGTCAAGATCGCGGTTGGGCAAAATCAGCGTTCCTGCGCGCACTTCCTCGAGATAGACGCGGTATTGATCATCCGTCGTATTGATGCTCTTGATATACAGGTCTTCAGTTTTTGGTGTAGGGTTATTGAATCCCAATCCCCTAAAGGGCCCGACCTTGGGAACGTATCGCAGCAGCACCGCCAGTATCCGAGTACCCAGACTCGCCTTTTCATAGGTTTTTCCCCACTCTCTTTGGTAGTCGGAGCGGGATAGATGATAGAGAAACTCCCGTTTCGCAAAGTTTGGCGTCTCGCGCATCAGGTCCTTCTTGTGCGTCCGGAGTGCGACCTGGGTCATCTCCGGAATCAGCTGGCTGACAGCAAAGCGATACGAGCCGATCGCCAGATCCTGGTGCGTGAGCACAGCCCTTAATTCCAGTCCGTAGACTACGGGGAAGGTTCTCTCCAGCAGCGGCACGGATACTTTGAATCCTATGAAGTCATGGTACTGCTCCGGCGCATAACGGTTCTTCGCTACCTGCAACGTGTCAAAGCCAAACTCGGTCTTTAGATGCGCCGAGGTGTCCTGGGCATAGCGAACGGATTTGCCGTATCTCGCGCGCAGCTTTGGATAGCCGAGTGAAACAGCCGCATTGACCGCGGGGTGACCATCAATGTCTGCCGTATAGTGAGACAGCGCGCCTAATGCGAAAGCGTACTCGTCTGCGTCCTGGCTTTGACGGAGCAGCTCGAGGACAAAATCACCGCTGCGGACGTAATGCACTAGGTCGCTGAAGTCCTTGTTGCCGAAAGGATAGTAGCCCAGGTCCTGGATAACTGAGCCGCCATAGGCGTAGGCGTGGGCTTCTTTGATCTGATCTTCAGTCAGATCCGGAAAGCGGTGCAACAGGAGAGGTCGAATCTCGGATGTCCACGCCAGATCGACGATTTCTTCGTGCGTAAGAACGGAGTAGGCAAACAGGTTCCCCCTCGACAAGAACACGACCAGAATAATTGCCGCCGCACGCGCGAGGATCAATCTCCATTTAACGGTCATAAGTTAAAATTTCCCTGCCATTCTGCGCGGCTGTTCAAAGCATCCCGGCCTAGGCATCTCCGGGAACGCGCCGTGCACACGCCGAAGCAGGCCATCGTTCAAGAGCCAACTCTATGGCGAACCGGAACGCGAGCGAGGCGGCGAACCAGCGCTGGACAAAAGAGCGGGGCCTGCAAGGGAAGGAACAACATACATGCCATTCGCAGGGTCGTCACAGTGAACGATTCTCCAATCCGCAGAATGAAATCAGCATCTGCCTGAGCGCGGGCATAGCGCTGGCGAACTGCGGAAATGGCGCGGTTGACTGGCGGTGGTTAGCGTCTCGCTTCACCACCGTGATTTTCACCGGTTGCATGGCCGCGTCCATCGCGCACTTCATTTCCCTTGAAGTTCCTGGGAGCTCTTTCCCGTCTTGTGGCGTGTTCGCCGTTGTTCGGGAAACGGCCGTTGTAGCCGTGCTGGCGGTCATACCTGTTGTTCACATGGCCGTAGAAGTTATTCGGGCCATGAAACCACGGGCCGGCGCCGATGAAGATGCCCCCACGGAACCATTCCGGACCGTAATAACCATACGGGGCACAGCCATAAGGGCTGGAGTCATAGTAACCGTACGGACACGCCGGAGCGACTCCAATGCCGACATTGAAACTGATCTGAGCCGCTGCCTTGGGAGCGGTAGGTGCGATGGCGATCGCCGCAATCGCGGCTAATGCAAGTAACGTGATCTTGCGCATGAACTCTCCTTACAATCGTTGGAGCGATGATTTGCATGCCCAATCTTTCCTGAGCTTAGCTGCTCGAATCGTGTGAGTCTGAGCACTTTCGACCATGTACGGAGTACTAGATGCGACCTGCTGACTCAGGAGCTTCGGGCTAAGGAACACCATCCGTGTGGCGGCGGCAAGGAAGCGTGAGCAGGCTGGAGCGGGACCCTGGCGATGCCGGTAGCAAAGTCTATCTGCGCTACCGTTGGCCGCGTTCGCGCTCGCGAGCCGGCTCTCCAGGAAGCCGCAAGGCCCGGTGAAAAATCAACAGGATCAACGCCATTTGCAAAATCGTCATTAGGTGCCCTCATATGTACTTCTGGATTCAACCAGTAGTTCTTTGAGCATCGGCATTCGATAGAGAGGCTCGATGATCGTGTACTGAATGGATCTGCCGCAACAAATGCAATTTGTTTCGCGCTTGCGACTCCTAGACACGTTGAGAGGCTGCGGGAAGGCCCGTTAACACTCGGGGCAGGCGATCGAAAGGTGAGGCCTGCCCTCGGCATCGCTTCCGTCTCGCTGAACCCAGAGCGAAGCTGATGAAGCAGGTCGGTCGGCAGGTGGCTGTTCCGGCCGGATTACTCCTCCGACGATCTCCAACAAGGTGCGAATGTCGCTGCCCTTTTCGTAGAAGGCGTCAGCGGCCACGCCGGAAGGCACTTCGTTGCTGGAGAATGCACCACTCATGGCGACCAGCCGGATTGCAGGAAACCTGCGCCGGACCACCGGGAGGAGCTCGAAGCCCGACATGCGGGGCATGTTGAGATCGGAGACGAGGATGTCGGGGATCAGCTTCCCGATCTCATACAGTGCGGCGAGCCCATCTTCGGCGGATCGCACATCATACCCGATCTCAGTGAGCAGGAGTGACATCGACATTCGAATCGCGGGCTCATCGTCTACGATGAGTAGGCTATGTTTTGTAGAGGGCATTTTCACCTCGCCGAGGGGATAGGATAGGTCCGTGGATGGAGTGTCCCATGGGGCGAGTCACGAAGCTGGTCAATTCTGTACATTGCCTGTCTGTACAAGGCCTGCGGGCATTTCGGATGAATCCGAGTTAGTCCACAAGGTGGCCGGAAAAGGACGGCTTCTCAGCGTTGTCGTCCGGCAAGTGATCGTGCAAGATCACGTTCAGCAGAGACTTGTGGACCCGGATACGATCGGCGTAGTCGATAAAGGGTTGCCGTGTCTCCAGCACGTGCAAATCGGCTCTGCCGCGTTTGGCCAATTCAATGAGTTTGTGTTCGCTGGTAAACCTGAGGCTCTTGCGGAGCGGTGTCCGCGAGTCGCTCTCAAAGAACTCAACGTGCCATCCATCACGGCGTCGGAAGCTCACGTACACGCGGGGCAAGACGTAGCAATGGGCACGAAGCTACGGTAGCTGACGCTCGCACAACATTCTTTTCAAGTCTGCAAACGCAGGCCCAATGATGCGGTAGCATAGCCCCAGACTCAGCAGGAGCGACCGCCATGCCGCGCCGCGGATCTATGGCCCCGGAGAGCATCCGTTTCGCCCTCGCAGATTCCATCGCGTTTCTGAACGCCAGTGACTGGCGGAGCTTCGAGGACTATCGCCGCGACATGAGATCCGAGCACCGGATACGAATCCACAAAACCATCAGTAACCTTGAGGCCTTGGGGATCGTCCTGGAAAGCCTGGGTGCGGAGCAGGTAAAAGCCAGGGCCACGGAGATCCACGATCTCTACCTCCAGGTGCACGAACGCCAGAAGCTGCGGTTAGTCACCATTGGTCCACGATGGATTCCCGCGCTCGCGGTGAGCTTCGGTGATGATTTTCGCACCGTCGTGGCAGGACAAAAGGAAGGCGGCAAGCTGCTGGGCTTCGTCAACGTCCTTCGGGATGGTAAAAGCGCGCATGGCCTGTACATCGGTTTCGACAAGGCCGCGGCGACCACCGGAGTTCCCTTGTATCTCGCCGGCGTTCGCCAGGGCATTGAGATGGGCGCTGCGCAGATTTTCTGGGCCGCACCGCCCTCGTCCCCAAAGCCCACGACAGCTCTTCTGGACTTGACGTCGAAAGATCGCGCAAAATTTCCTGTTGCTTTTCAAAAGGAACCGTGCCATCATTCCTGTAGGAAACCTAAAGGTGGGTCTTCCGATGAAAGAAAAGCCGGACGTATTGCAAGGAACGCTTGCACTGATGGTCCTCAAAACCCTCGATGTTCTGGGCCCGCAGCACGGCTACGGCATCGCTCGACGCATTGAACAGATCAGCGGAGATGTTCTGGCTGTCAACCAGGGCACCCTTTATCCCTTGCTGCTGAAGCTGGAGAATGAAGGCTCGATTGCCTCGCAATGGGGTGCCTCGGAAAACAATCGCCGCGCCCGCTTCTATCGCCTTACCGTGACGGGCCGCAAACAGCTGCAGACGGAGACCCGCGACTGGAAGCAGACCGCGGCCATCATCGCGCGCTTCTTTGAGGTCAAAGCCGAGGACCTGCCATGAGATAGCCGAGAACCTGCCATGAGATTCCTGCGCCGCTTTTTCATTCGTCTCTCGAACTTCACCACCGGAAGGCGCGCCGACCAGCGTGTCCGTGAAGAGATGGCCGAGCATCTTGCCCTGCAGACTGAGGAGAACCTGCGTGCCGGCATGTCGCCTGCCGAGGCGCGCAGGCAGGCCGCACTGAAGCTTGGCGCGGCCCAGGCCATCCGCGAGCGCCACCACGCCGAGCAGAGTCTTCCGCTTGCTGAGAATCTTCTGCTCGATATCCGCTTTGCGTTTCGCATGCTGCACAGGTCTCCCGGATTTTCCCTCATTGCCATCGCCATCATGGCCCTCGGCGTCGGAGCCACCACCGCCATCTACAGCGTCATCGACGCAACCCTACTGCATCCTTTGCCCTACCCCCACCCCAGCGAACTGGTGCGAATTGAAGCCAACCTTCCCGGCGTGGGGACGCACGACGTCGGCCTCTCCATCCCTGAGTTGAGAGACCTTCAGAACTCGGGAATCTTCCAATATGCGTCCTTATCCTTTTTCGGCACCAACAATCTCACAGGCAGCGCCCAGCCGGCGAGCATCGCCTCAAAGTCGGTCTCACCGAGCTACTTCGCGGTGCTCGGCGTCGACGCGCAGTTGGGCCGCACCTTCGATCCGCACGACGCCACACCCGGCTTCAATCTCGAAGTCGTCATCAGCAATGGGCTCTGGAAGCGTGCATTTGGCGCCGACCCGCACATTCTCGACAAAACGTTGCGCCTGGACAATGATACGTATCATGTTGTCGGCGTCATGCCCGCAAGCTTTCGCGACCAGGGCCAAAACAGCGATGAGCGCAGTGCCGACTTGTGGGCGGCGTGCGGATTTTTCGGCGACCCCGCCCCGCCGCCGATGCGCGGCACGCGTTTCCCCTTCGAGGCCATCGCGCGCCTTCAGCCCGGTCTCTCGCCTGAGGCCGCGCAGGGGCACCTCGATGCCCTGGTTGCATCGTTGAAGACGCAATATCCGGCGGATTATCCGCCCCAGGGCGCGTGGACTCTCCACCTCACTCCCCTGGCCGAGACTCTTGTCAGCAGCGTTCGCCAATCCCTCATTCTGCTGTTCGGCGCGGTGGGCCTGGTCCTGCTGATCAGCTGCGTCAACGTCGCCAATCTGCTGCTTGCTCGCGCCAGCGCGCGAGGACGCGAGATGGCGGTTCGGCAGGCATTGGGAGCCGCAAGAATGCGTCTCGTCCGCCAGCTCCTCACCGAGAGCTTGTTACTCTTCGTAATTGGCGGCATCGCCGGTTTCGCGGTTCTCTTCTGCGCCCGGAAATTCCTGTTGCAGTTTGTTCCTGAAAGCCTGCCGCGCCTCAATGACATATCCATCAGCTGGGGCGTGTTGGCGTTTGCCATCGTCGTCTCCGTCGCCGCCGGAACCATCTTCGGGCTTGCCCCCGCGTGGCTCACAAGCCGCCTTAATTTGACGGCGACGCTCCGGCAGGAAGGTCGTGGCTCCAACGGTTCACGGCGGCGCTCGCGTTTGCGCCATGTTCTGGTGATTGGTGAATTGGCCCTCTCTCTGGCGCTGATGGTCGCGGCCGGACTTCTGCTGCGCAGCTTCTGGGACTTGTTCAAGGTGCAACTCGGCTTCAATCCCACTCGGGTCATGGCAGTCGAGACCTCGCTGCCGAATCCTAACGATCCCAAAACCGACGTTTACCGCACCGCCACGCAGGAAGCCGTGCTGCTCCGCGAAGTTCTGCGCCGCAACCTGACCACTCCCGGCGTGGAAGAAACCGCCGTCAGTGATCGGGCGGCCATTCCCCTCGGCCATAGCTGGAACGATCGCAGAACATATCCATTGTTTCGCGAGGGCCAGGAAGTGCAGAGCAGCCAGCCTCCGCAGATCGATACGGCGATCGTCTCGCCCGAATACTTCCACCTGCTGGGCATGACTCTCTTGCGCGGACGCCTCTTCGTCGACCAGGACCTTGAAGCTACGCCTTTGGTCGCAGTCATCAACCAGGCCGCGGCCCGCATGTACTGGCCAGGCAAAGATGGGAAGGGCGAGGATCCGGTCGGCAAGCGAGTCCGTTTCTTGGGCCGTTTGGGCCTCGCCAGGCCGGACTGGATCACCATCGTGGGCGTCATTGCCGATGCACGCACAGAATCGCTCGCGGACGCCGGCATTCCGCAGATCTACCTGGACATCTACCAGCGCCCCGCCAAATTTCTTGCGTTCTACGTGCGTGGACAGGTCGATCCCGCCGCCATCTCCGCGCAGGTGCGCACACAAATCCAGGCCGTCGATGCGGAGCTTCCCGTCTTCCGCGCGGAGAGCTTGGACGACGTTCTCTCCTCTTCGCTTTCCGTGCGGCGGTTCTCCATGGAAATGGTGGCGCTGTTTGCCGCAACTGCCCTGCTGCTCGCGGGCCTGGGAATCTACGGAACCATCTCCTTCCTGGTCAATGAGCAATCGCGCGAGATCGCCATTCGCCTCGCACTAGGCGCGCAAAGGCGCAATATCCTCAAGATGGTCTTGCGCCAGGGCCTCACTCTGGCCGCCGCCGGCGCCGCCGTAGGCCTGGTTGTCGCGCTTATTGTTTCTCATCTCATGGCCAGTCTGCTTTACGGTGTCTCGCCCTACGATCTCTCCACCTTTGCCGGCGTAACCGCCGTGCTTACCGCAGTCGCCATCGCCGCCAGTTACGTCCCTGCGCTGCGCGCCATGCGCCTCGACCCGATCACGACACTCCACGCAGAATGACCTTTGGCACTGCTCGAGACTTGTCTTCACAAGTTGTTGCCATCCCATGACATCCTTCGGGATGCTGATGAATTCACCCGACAGCGAGTTACAGAGGATTAGTCCCCAAAAACGGTGCGTCCAGCGAAGGCTGGCATGAACAGTGGGTGAGAATCCCACCGGGGTAAAAGTCCAAGCCCCGTAGCTTGAATAGCAGGGTGGGGAGGAAACTTCCCATTCTGAAGCCTATTGACGAAGCCATCTGAAAAGGATGGCGAGCGAGTCACCGGGCCGTAATGCAGTAAACCCATATGGCATCGAAAGGACAAAGCCCGAAGGCCGAGCCTCCCGTTTTTGGGCGAAGGCAGCATGGAGCGTCGCACGGACTGATGCGGCGCAACACTTCCGCGGGGTTGGTAGGGACAGCACGGTGACAAGGTCATGCTAAGCAACTGGAGAAGCCCTCCTCGCCCCGTCGAGAAATTGGCGGAGCAGGGAAGCCGTATAACC
>CAWEXZ010000007.1:0-230705 GCA_963813215.1 uncultured Acidobacteriaceae bacterium | reverse complement strand
CAAGGAGAACGAGATGGATCACAGCGGCGAAAAACCAGTTTCTCCAACCGCTGAGCGACTTCGTATAGAGCTTTGTCGGCTCGAATGGGCAAAGGAACTCAATGAGGACACGTTGACGCCAATCACGAATGCGGCTGATTGGATCGCGTTTGACGCCGGAGAGATGGTCATTGCGGCCGACTCAGAAGTTAAGCATGTCTACTTCCTGATCACCGGCCGGATGCAGGCAACGCTCTACGATTTGCTGGGCAAGGAGATGCAGCAAGATACTTTTACTCGAGGGGCCGTCGTCGGGTTATTTTCCCTCGGTCTATCGGATCGCTCTCACTTGCAAGTCCAGGCTACTGAACCTTCCACAGCTATACGGCTGACGCTATCGAACCTGCTTCAGTTGACCGCAAAGCATCCAGAGTTTCAACTGGCTATGTTTCGCCTGGCGGCGAACGTATTCAAACGATATGTGATGGTCGATCGTTCGCTTCCCAAGCCGTCCGTCGTGGGGATCGTACACCACACTGCGGCGAGTCGTCCACTTATTGGCCGATTGGCACGTCGCCTTCGAGACCTGGGCGAGTCTCCATCCATTCTCGGCGACGACGAGCAATGGAAACCCGCCGAAGACATCCCCTTTCGGCTGCTTGTTGGAGAGGTCGAGGAGCGACAAGACCTTATTAAGGAATGGGCCGCGCATAGACGACTTCTGTTTGATATTCGAGCTGATCATCCGGAAAAGGTAATGACGCGATTCTTGAGTTACGTCGATATAGTGCTTTGGTGTGTCAGGCCGGAGGATGCGCGTGAAGCGGTCCATCTGCTCCAGGCGCTGGAGAAGAATGTACCTGGATGGCGGGACAAGATCCGGATAGTGTGGCTGCTCAACAACAACACCCCAATCGCCCCCTATGTACCCGAGTTGTATGAACTCGCCGAACGAGACTTTAAGCTTTCATTGGACACCCCTGGAAAAAATCAAGGCAGCTTACTGCAGCACGGATTGGAGCGCATCGTTCATCATTTGCGAGGCGTCCAGATCGGTTTGGCACTAGGAGGTGGCGCAGCTCGCGGCATGGCTCATCTCGGAGTGCTCAAGGCGCTTGAGCAGAATGGCATCTACGTCGACATGCTGGCGGGTACGAGTTCTGGGGCGATGACCGGAACCCTCTACGCGGCTGGTTTAGATCCTGAGTATGCTACTCAGGTCTTCAAGACCGATTTGAAGCCCTCGTGGTTGTTTCGACAGCTGCCCGCTGGCGGCTACTGGTACTTGCTCTTTAAGTACAGACGAAACCTGTTCGACGCTATGCTGCGGAAATACCTGGGTCGAGTCAGGATGGAACAGTTGGATCTTCCGATGTTCGCGGTCACCGTCGATCTCGTTGAAGGAGGACCCGTGGTGCGCGAGGTTGGCGATGCGACGACGAGTATCCTGCAAAGCATCAATCTTCCCCCCCTTTCGCTTCCTATCTTTGAATCAGGTCGAGCGCTGGTGGACGGCGGGTTGCTCAATAATATTCCTGCCAACCTGCTGGTAGCCAAGGGATGCAACTTTGTAATCGCATCGAGCGTAACGGCAAAGCTGGAAAAAGACTTTGTAGGAATTCGTTCTACGGGGCGTTCGCACACCAGCCGTTTCTTCTCGACAATCCAAGTGATCATGCGACAGACCATGATTCAGGACTTTAACATGAACTCTGTCGGGGTGCGACCGGCAGACTTTGTGGTCGCGCCCGACGTGACGTCCTTTGATATATCGGAGTTCACTCGGGCAGATGAAATGGCAGCGATCGGGGAAACGACAACCAATGCAACCATTGCAAACCTGCGCAAGATGCTCGGCAAGCTTGATTCCCAACTCTTCGCGAGTTCATGACTGAGACTCTCGTAATTAGATCCTGGCGAGCCGAGTGAGCTCGGAGGGCCCGCAGATTGAGAGCGAGGAGCCGGTCCGTGTCGGTTTGATAGCGGTTCTTGAATAGTTTGGGGCGGAGAGCGTCTGGAAAGCAGGCGACCCACCCTTCCAACTCGATAACAGGCCCGACCGTGCCAAGCGCAACCTGGGCTGCGGCGGCGCTGCGGACACGGGCTTGGTGAGAGGAGCGTTCTCCGGTGAGTTGCCGGCACGCCGTCAGCCGTAAACGGTGGCGTGGCAGTTGGACGAGACTGGATGCCGGCTTCTGCATTCAGAGCAAGACGGCCGCCGCCGGGCTCGGAAAAGCGGTGAGTAAGTCGAGCGATTCAAGGCGAATCGGGAACCCTTAACGAACCCACGTCCTCTGCCCGGTTGACCTCCGCCCAGACCTTTTCTTTTGAGCAGCGGTCGTGGGTCACGAATGACATCTTAAGCATGAAATGTTCCCTGACAGGGAACATTTCATGCACAAAATAACATCGCGTTAGAAATGGATCGCGCCCTGGACTTGGATGGAGAAGCCTTCGTAGGTCGAGCGGTCTGCGAATTCGTCGAAGAACTTCAAACCTAGGCTTGCCTTTTGCTTCGGGAAAGCGGCGCTCAACGCGAATCCGAGGGAGTTGATTGCGTAGCGCGTTTCAGAGTCGGCTGGAGTGATTTGGGGGCCGGTCCTGGCTGTTACCTGTCGCGCCTCGTATCCGGCGAGGCCGAATTGGAGCCCCCGATTTGTACGCGGAATGGGTGTGAGCAGCGAGTAGTCGAGGTCGAATGTATCGCCGGGATGAGTCTGGGTGCCTTCCTGCGTGGTGTGGAATTCGTACATCTCAAATGCAGAGAAGGTAAGCGTCTTGTCTTTGGTCAGATAGAAAGTCTGCCCCGATGAAAGAGCGTTGGTCCAGAATCCTGAGCCGACGTTGTCGGTTCCTCCTGCGACGAAGCGGCCGGTCGGCGCGAGGAATCCGTAGATGGCGCGTACTCCAAAGCGATCGCCGCTCCAGCCGAGGATCAGTGGCATGTAGTAGGAGTCTGCGAAACCAGCGCCTCCGCTGATGTTTCCCTGCACGTTGCTGGTGAGATCGTTCTTTGCGAAAGGAAGTGTGGCCGTCGCGGAGTAGCGCGCTCCCAATATCGGTTTGCTGCTCGTGACCCAGACCAGCGAGTTCATATCCATGGCAACGTAGTTCTGGCCGGTGACTGGAAGCGTGTTGCCATGGTCGTCGGTGGCTTCGTCGCGCGCGTAGTAGAGAAACTGGTTCGTGTAGGTAAACCCAGGTGCGGGGGTGATGCCGGAGTTGAGCGCGCTCATACCGAGCGGATAGACGCCTCTGTTCTGCGCGTGCGCTCCGATGGCGGTGAACAGGACGCATGCTACTGCGAGAAATCGCCGGCGGATGTTGCTTCCGCGTTGCGTCAATTGATTGCTACATTCTTCCAGAAGCATTCCAGGCTCTTGTCGCCGCCGAAGAGGGTGGTGAAGATGGTCGAGTCTGCCAGCAGAATGTCGCCTGCGCGATCGCCGCCCGGAGGCATCCAGAGAAAGCAATTGAACTCCTTGTTTCCCGCATCTATGAAGGGATGCGGCCTCGAAAGATCAACCGGTTGCGTGGCGAGGAGGCGAATGGATTTTGTGTCGCTGGTGGTGAGCGCGTAGTGAGGCAAGTGCGGATGGAAGTTGAAGGTCGGAACATCCTTCAGCCAGTGGCGGGTATCGAGGTCGCGCACAGCATTGAGCGGCGCAATCTGATTTGCGGTGCCCTTCACCACGGCGGGGCGAAGCCCGTAGCGATTTTCGACGGGAACGCCCAGGCCTTTCATCACGGAGCGTGTGTATTTGCCGAAGCGCTGCTGCCGGGGCACGAGAGGGTCGCCGTGATGGGCGTACTCCATTGCGCGCTCTTTCAGATCGGGCGAGACGCCGACGTCATGGTGGGGACCGATGAGGAGGCAGGTGCCTTCGCGCTTGAGAAACTGCCGCATAGCCTCTATCTCTTCAGGGGATGCTTCCTGCTCAGTGACCATGTGATCGAGGCCGAAGACCATGAGTGTGTCGGTGTCTGCGAGGATGCGCTCGTCGATCGGCAATCGCTGGCCAGCCTGGTCGATGCGCTGGAAGACGGCGACGGGCTGTGTGGTGGCTTCGCCGACGAGTTGCTGGAAGCGCAGAGTCGAGAGGTGGAAGAGCTCAAGCGTTCCGGCAATGCCCTGCAGGAACATCCTTTCTGAATACTCGGGGGTCTCGTATGCGGGCCACGCCACGCGGCGCACTTCAGTGATGGTCGAGAAGCGGTTGTCCATCTCGGTCACGTCGCGATTGGCTTCCCATGGGTAGCTCCACGTCCAGTAAATGCTGAAGCGGCGTTTACCCGGGGCGTATTTTCTGGGAAGCTGGGTTTGGTTGTAGGTACGTGCGCCAGCTTTTGAATCGCTCATATTGGTTGCTCTTCCTTTCCGTGCGCTATCGCCCATTGGAGAGCGACGTGAGATAACGCATCGCTTTGATGCCGGGCAGAAAGAAGTAAGCGCCGCCGCGCACGGTGGTGAAAGACGGCAGGCCGCGGATCTTCATCTTGATGGGCCGCTTCGGGATCGTAATGTCGAATGTGCCGTCCTGTGTGCCGAAAATCGGGTCGCGCTCATTGCCGAGCTCATGAAAATTAGCATCGTTGGCCCAGACATTCATGGCGAATTCGAACTGGCGGACGAGGCTTGCGCAGCCGATGAATGCGGCGATGCCGCGTTCGATGCCGTCGTCGGGCTTGTCCTCCGGCAAGAATGGGCCGTAGGTTCCTCCGCGGCGGATCATCTTTCTCCGATTCATGTTGTGTGCAGTGTCTCGCGGGTTCATGCGGCGCAGGTGGGAGCCGAGCGGGCAGGCGTACCCGTAGGGGTCCATGGTGCCGTAGTCGAAATCGTTGGTGCGCTGCGGATCCTCTGCGAGGTGGGGATCGGGTTTGTCCGGTGAAAGGACGAGCGGCGTGCCATCGCGCCATCGCCCCATCAGCTTGGCGGCTATCCACTCCTGCTTCTCGGGTGTGTTGCCGTGTTGGCGCAGGAAATCGCGAAATGCGCCGACGTGTTCCTCGAGCCTGAGATAGGCGATGTAGCTGCCATTGCGGGAGAGAATATCCGGTTGTGGCAGATTGGCGGGCGGTCCGTCTTCGTCCGGATAGCCGAGAAAGAATTCGCCGGGTTTAAGCGCTGGGCCGGAGCCGGGAGTCGGCTCGGGATCTACGCCTTCGATATAAGGTTGCGTGAGGCGGTCGCGATATCCGAAGTGTTCGTGAGGGTCGGTGTATTGGGGAATGGCTTCAAGGTCCAGAGAGGAAAGGACTCTTGCGCCGTCGCAGCGTTGAATATGCGCTTCGTGCTCGCGCCTGCAACGCTCACGTTCCTCAACGTCGCGGGCAAAGAGGATCACGATGGCATGGAGGTCCGGACTGGCGAGGCCGCCCACCCACTGATCCGGATCGCTGGCGCCGGTGGTGCCGATTATGCCGGCGCGGGCCGCCATGCCCTGACGGAACTCCTCGGGAAAGGTCGCGAGCGAAGACTCGTCGACGCCGAGCGCCCGAAGGCCGTTCCACGTGAAAGCGATGCTTATCCATCGGGTGTAGGATTCGTTGGTCTTGAAGCTTTCAGCGGTGCCGACTTTTTCGAGGAGTCCCTGCAGCCATTCGCTGCCGCCTGCCGGGCGCTGAAAGGAGAGGAATTCGTAGCGGGCTGCGAGCGCGCGTGGACGGCTCATCAGGAAATGCTGAATATCGTCGAATTCGAGCATTGGCGCTCCAAAGTGAAACCGCTTATTTCATGCCGAGAACGCAAACTACCTTTAGCTCAAGCGGCCCCAGGCTTGCGCATCGATCTTCCACTCGCCGCCCTGATTTGCAAGGGTGAAGGTGAGGATTCCGGGCCGACTGTGGGGCTGGCCCTTGAGTTTGAATGAGAGTGTTGCGGAAAGCGCGACATAGGCGCGTGCGCCCGCTACTTCGCCGTGAACATCCTTCTGGTCTCCGAGAGACTCGTCGGCGACACCAAGCTCGTGCGCCCATCTTTCCGCATCGGCGAACCAGCGGCCCGGAGAATCGGGACCCGTCCAGCGGTAGGGAGCCATTCCATCGACGACGACAGCGTCGGCAGTAAAAGCGCTGCTATACAGGGCGGCGTCCTTCTTGTTAAAGCCGCCCAGCAACGTGTCGATCGCGGCTTCAATTTCGGCGGGTGGATCCTTTGGCATTTTTTTGCACTCCCGTTGTCTGTGCCTACTGCATCTGGTCGAGCATTTCTGAAAATGCAGCCTTGAGCTTCAAGGCCTTCTTGATCTCGTCGGCCGAGACGTACGGGTACTCGCCGTATTCGAGGAAGCTGGGGCGCTGATGATCGCGCACAAACTTGACGAAGGCGGGGACGTTCGTCTTCCAGTCTGCAGGGAACCCTTCGAGGTTCTCAAAGATGGTGTTGATGCCGTATTTGGTGAAAAGCGCGACAGCGTCCTCGGTGTACTTGTCGAAGTCGGTGTCGAAGATTCCCTGATACATGAAGTACGTGTCGTTGCCGATGTCGAAGAGGACCCACCGCAAATAGTGAAGCTTGAGTGCTTCGAGAGCGTCGGGCAGACCGGCAATCGTGTTTTCGATAAGTTTGCCGTAATCGCGGATGATCTGCTCCCTGCCGGGAATGATTTTGGCGATGAGGGTGAAGCCGTAATTTGCGGGTGATCGCGGATAAGTGGGACCGTAGCGCCCCTGTGTGAGCTTGAAGTAGCCCTCCTTGGGAATTGCCATCGCGGCGGGTTTTGTCCAGTCCATTGCCGCTGGAGCGTTTTGCGGCGACTTCTGTTCTGATGCGGATACGGTTTGAGTGGCCATATCGTGCTCCTTTATACACTTGGCAGAGGCATTACGTGTGAGTGGCTGGAATCGCTCGCCCCCCCACTCCCCAACGGTAGGGGAGTTCTCAAAGGCCGTCGACTGGGAAAAGTGACAGGGGAACAGGTGGTGGACCCGCGAGTCAGGTCTCAACGGAGATACCAACTACGTCCGGTGTGGAGTGTAAGATCACCCATGCGGAAATTCAGATTGGCTTGCAGGGAAATTGATTGATCATGCGTTGGGGTGGATGCGGGGAGCCGCTCGACGTGCGTGCCAGCAGCCACAGCGACCGATTATTAGAAGCATGCTCATGTCCTGAACCGACGCGTCGAACAGGGAACGGGTAGAGCGCGGACTGCGCATATAGCACCGAATGGGCGCCGACCGAGGCAATTCGGCCTTGATCGAGAAGGACAAACCTGTTCGCATGCGAGCGACCTGATCCGATGGGAAACGATAATCATCGTCCGGTGCGCGCAGAGCTGCGCAAGGGATCGAAGCACCAGGCACTCGGTTGGTGCGTCAAGGGCCGAGGTTGCCTCATCCAGCACAAGCACCGCGGAGTTCTTCAACAGTGAACGTGCCAGGGCCCCAGACCTCAATCCGGCACGAGTGCGACCTCGCAGTTATTCCCCATCTAGCAACCGACCACCGCGTTTCGCAGTAGGTACTCCTTCGATCTGGGAGGAAACAATTCGGGAATATACTTGACAAGCATGAAGCATTCGAGCGACAGCCAGCTTTCTGGCAAGCTCCGCCAGTATCTTCCTCTCAAAACTGGCCATCGCGTTCTCGATTTCGCCCTCATTCTTGTCCCAACAGCATTTCTGGTCAGGTACATGAGTGGTTCCGCGGTGCTGATATTTGTCGCCTCTGCACTCGGCATTGTTCCCTTAGCCGCTTCGCTGGGCAAGGCCACAGATGATCTTTCCAGCAAGCTCGGAGACAAGCTGGGAGGATTGCTCAATGCGACGATGGGGAATGCAACCGAATTGATCATCGCCTTTTTCGCGTTGCGTGAAGGGCACCAGACAGTTGTAAAGGCTTCGCTTTCGGGAAGCATCATTGGAAACGTCCTGCTGGTGCTCGGCACCAGCGTTTGGGTTGGAGGCATCGGCCGCCAAAGGCAGACCTTCGACCGCCGAGCGGTGTCGGCGAGCGTCACGATGATGTTTATCGCTGTAATAGCACTCGTGATGCCCGCGGTTTACGCGCTTTCGTTTCACGGCCACCTGTCGACCCGAACGCAGGCGCTTGATCAATTCAGCCTCTGGACGGCAGGTGTGCTGATTGGCTTGTATGCTTGCAGTCTCCTATTTCAGATCAGGATCAGGGAAGCTCCTCTGGCGAGCGGAGACGCTGACGGCCCAAAGGAGCCCTCATGGATACCAACACTCTCTCTTATTGTTGCGACAGTACTGATCGCGGTGCTGAGCGAGATGCTGGTGAACCAGATTAGTGCCGCACAGCAGGCGCTCGGACTGTCATCGATGTTTATTGGTGTGGTGGTAGTCGCCACAGTCGGCAATGCTGCCGAGCATTCAACCGCAATAATGATGGCCTACAAGAACAAAATGGACCTGACCCTCTCAATTTGCATCGGGAGCAGTGTGCAGGTGGCGCTGTTTGTTGCGCCGGTGCTGGTCTTTGCCTCGTACTTGCTCGGGAACCCGATGCAGTTGGTCTTTTCACCGCTCGAGATCGCAGGCATTGCACTTGCGATACTCACATTGGAGATGATCGTCAATGATGGAGAGACTGTCTGGTTCGAGGGGGTGGAACTGATCGCGGCCTATCTGATTTTGGGAATCGCGTTTTATCTCGTTCCTGAGTGAAGTCGGGGAAGTTAAGGAGTCAGGTGACGAAGGCGGTTTTGAGTGCGGGTTGAGGGAATGCGGTAGCTTCGTCGCATCAAGGACCGCCTCGATCTTCTGAGACTTCTCGCAGAATGTGGTGAAATGACCAACGAATCAGTCGTGAACGAATGGCTCGAGGTTCGCTAACAGCATCCATGGTCGGGGTAGGGACGATCCTCACGGATCGCCCACTGGGTGGCCGGAGGCAGTCATGCGCAACGCACGCGAGCTGCATCGTCTGCGCGTCGAAAACATCGACTACGATGCCCTCGCGATCACCGTGCCCGACAGCAAGACCGAATCAGGCACCCGATCCGTTCCCTTAAGCGATCGGGTGAGCGAGATTCTCCGTTCGCGCTCGGCGGCCCACAGGGACTCCGCCGGATCACCGGTGCCGTCCGTTGGAGTGTGCATGGCGCTGGGAGCGCTGCGCAGCAGACCGTACGCGATGGTGAGCCGGGCTGAGGAGCTATATTGGAATGAAACCAGTCGCAATCGATGCCACCAACTCCAATAACAACCCCTAATACAGAGCTCCGCGGCACGCTGATCGAAGCCTCTCGCGATGCCTGGAAAAACCGACTCATCGACCTCTCTCGCCGCAACAATCTCCTCTTTTATCGCCCGCTCGTCGAGGGACTCTCGAGCTCCCAATCAGCCCAATGCTGACTCAATTCGTCCTGGAAGGCGGTCCTATCGCGCTGACCGATTTGTTGCCAGGCCAGGAACTCAAAGCCGCTACCGTGTGAGTCGAACGTGCGAGATCGAAAGCGACCTTCACGCGCTGGGGGTGCAGCGGCTGGTGGATGAGATCCGCAGCACGCGAAGAGCGGCACTACAATGGATTCCACTATTTGATCACATCTGGCTTACATCCACTCTCGACATGGCCGCGCTCATTGAGCCGGGAGTGAAAGCGTTTGTGGGTGCCACTCATAACGGTCATGCCGACGAGTTCAAGAAACTCGATACAAAGCGACTCGCGGTGGCGGCGGCTCGAGTACGCCGCGCGCATGCCGAACATGCGGTCGTAGCCATGAACAAGTTCCCCGATCAAGAAAGCATCATTCGCAGCGAGGCGGCCAAGAGCCGCAGGCACAAACCGCTGCGGAAAGTTTTCGGCGAAGCAAAGGATGTATTGACGGCGGTTTGTCCGTGCTGGATGGCGAGCCCCCTGTCCGTATGTCAGCTGATCGGCGCGTCCGGCATCTTCGACTACGTGATCTTCGACGAAGCGTCGCAGGTCCTTCCTGAGGACGCAATCCCGTCGACGATATGTTCGAAGCGCTTCCATTTTCACGGAGGGGATCGAAAATCGAGGCTGCGATCCGAAGGACGATCGCGGGCGGATAGGGCGCAGAGTCTAGTCTGGTTCGCTGGATGTTCGGATCACCGTGGAGCCATTTTTTCGGTCCATACGGTTGAGCCGAAATGAACCTGCGCCATTTCGCCTGACCCGAACATGGGCAGCTTCCGTATTCGGATGTTCGGGTTTTTGAGGTTCACAGGATGGAAAAGGAGTAAATTTAGCAAAGATTGCAAAGGATGCGCTGACCAGCATTCACTGATTTTATTGACTTTATCATTATCCAAAGGATTTAAAGCGGATACAAAAAGTACTGGCGGAGAGAGTGGGATTCGAACCCACGTTAGAGTTTCCCCTAAACACGCTTTCCAAGCGTGCGCCTTCAACCACTCGGCCATCTCTCCTGCGTGTGGTCTGCTTTTTGAATGTAGCATATTCGGTGACCTCGCCGGGAGCGCAGAAATCGCTCACATCGCTCTCCGCAAACCCGGTCTCGCCCTATTGAATTGTGCGCCTTCCCGGCAGCACGCTCATGCCCCTCTGAAACCGTTTACTTAAGCCCTACCGCTCATTTATAGTGCGTGGTTGCCCGTCTTCACAACGCCAAAGCCGCGCCAAACAGAAAGGTCCATATGTCTCCCGTCTCCCGCCGTAGTCTGCTTCGCTCCGGGCTGGCTGTCTCCGCTTCTTCGCTGGTGTGCCGCTCCGCCTGGGCGCGCGTTGGCGCTCTGCTCGCCCACGATGAAACCTCTGACGCTGCCCTGCCCGCCCTGGCGCCGCGCGAAAAACTGCTCTTCGATTTCGGCTGGAAGTTTCAGTTCGGCAACAGCAACGATCCAGCCAGAGATCTAGGCTTCGGCAACGACCAGGGCGACTTCGCCAAGACCGGCGATTTCAAGTTCGCCAAGGTGGGCTACGACGACTCGAAATGGAGCTCATTGAACCTGCCGCACGATTGGGCTGTGGAGCTGCCTTTCGTCTGGGACGAGCAGCTGAAATCGCACGGCTACAAACCGCTCGGACGCCGTTATCCCGACACCAGCGTTGGGTGGTACCGGCGCGAATTTGACATTCCGGCCAGCGACCAGGGCCGCCGCATTGCGGTCGAGTTCGACGGCGCATTCCGCGACGTGCTGATTTTCGTGAACGGCTGCTTCATTGGCCGCAACAACAACGGCTACGTACCCTTCCGCTTCGACATCACCGATTTCCTCGCGTACGGCAAGAAGAACTGCATCGTCGCGCGTGTTGATGCGACCTTTGGCGACGGCTGGTTCTACGAGGGCGCGGGCATCTACCGGCACGCATGGCTTACCAAGACTGATGCGCTGCACCTGGCGCCATTCGAAAGCTACGTGCGTTACAAGAAGAATGGCGATTCGGCTGTGCTGTCGCTCGTGACGGTTGTGCAGAAGGAAGGCAGAAGCGCAGAGAGCGCGCATGTGAGCTGGCAGATTCTCGATGCCGCGGGCAAAACAGTCGCCACTGCCGAGACTCCTGACCAGGATGTGGATGGAGATGGCGCGACAACTTTCACAGCAACTGCCAATCTGGATCAACCAGCGCTGTGGTCGCCCGATGAACCTAATCTTTATTCGGCCGTCGTGACCGTCAAGTCCGCCGATCACATTCGCGATGCCGAGCGATTCAATTTCGGCGTGCGTTTTGTCAGCTGGGATAGCGAAAAGGGCTTCTTTCTGAACGCCAAATCAATGAAGATCCAGGGGACCTGCAATCATCAGGACCATGCCGGAGTGGGCGCAGCCGTTCCCGACGCGCTGCAGTGGTACCGTCTGGCCGTGCTCAAGGAGATGGGCGGCAACGCCGTGCGCACCTCACACAATATGCCCACTCCGGAATGGGTCGATGGCTGCAACCGCATGGGCATGATGATGATGTGCGAGACTCGCCAGATGAGTTCCAGCTCCGAGGGCCTCGCCCAACTCACCGCTATGGTCAAGCGCTATCGCAACTCGCCATGCGTGATCCTCTGGTCCGTCGGTAACGAGGAGTGGCAGCTTCAGAACGCGATGGCGGAAGAAGGCGCGAAGATTGCCGCCACCATGGTGGCGCGCTGCCACGAACTCGATCCCACACGCGCGGTGTCCGCCGCAGTAAACGGCAACAATAAGCAGGGCGTTTCCGATGCCTTCGACATCATCGGCTTTAACTACAACCTCAGCCTCCCTGACGAATTTCACAAGAATAATCCCACGCGTCCGCTCTTTGGCTCGGAGACGGCGAGCACGATCGGCACGCGCGGCGAGTACACCTCCGATCCTCTGCGCAATACGGTGAGCGCCTACGACGTTCCGGTCGAATGGGGCGAATCGGCCGAAGCGTGGTGGACCTTCTACGGCACGCGCGAGTGGGAGGCGGGCGGCTTCGCCTGGACCGGCTTCGATTATCGCGGCGAGCCCACGCCCTACGGCTGGCCATCTATTAGCTCGCAGTTCGGCATCGTCGATACCTGCGGATTTCCGAAGGACACTTTCTTCTACTACAAAGCATGGTGGGGCAAGGAGCCGGTGCTGCATCTCTTTCCGCACTGGAACTTCGAAGGCCAGGAAGGTTACGAGATTCCGGTATGGGTCTTCTCGAATCTCGACGAGGTCGAGTTGCTGGTCAACGGAAAGAGCCAGGGACGCCAGAAGGTTCCACATCTGGGACACGTGGAGTGGAAGGTGCGCTACGAGCCGGGATTGATCGAAGCCCACGGCTACAAGGATGGAAAACTGGCCCTTGCCGAAAAACGCGAAACCACCGGTCCGGCAGCCAGTCTGCGCCTCACGGCCGACCGAACCGAGATCAATGCGGACGGCGAAGATGTTGCCGTCCTCAAAGTCGAAGCCCTCGACAAGGAAGGCCGCCCCGTTCCCACCGCAGACCAGCTGATCGGCTTCAGCGTGACCGGCGCAGGCTCTCTCATAGGTGTGGGCAACGGAAACCCGAACTGCCAGGAGAGCGACAAGGGATCGCAGCGATCGCTCTTCAACGGATTAGCCCAGATCATCGTGCAAGGCACCCGGCAGCTTGGAGAAATTCAGGTCGAAGCAAAGAATCTGACGCGCCACGAGAGTGTGACGCCCGTCACCCTGGTTCTCACGACCAAGCCAGTCCAAGCGCGCCCTGCGGTTCCGGAAGAAAAGGCCTGACGAACGCCGCACACGGCTGAAAATGAGGGAGTTGCCTCTCTAACCGTCAACTCCTTCGACCTTTTACGCGGGGACTCAAAGGGGTAATCTTTCCGCCGCAAAATGGGACGCCGTATTGTGAAGGTGACTATAATCACTACAGAGAGCGAACAGTTACGCTCCCTTTGACTTTTTCCGAAGGGACTCCCGCCAAATGGCGACTGGAAACCTTGCCCTGGGTCAAGAACAGGGCACTTTGAGCGCGCGCCAGCGCGTCGTCAACGACTTCACCATCATCGTAGCCACCGTCAACGGTTCCGGATCACAATCCGCCAACAGCGTGTTGCTGAAGAGCATCTTCGGCATGGGCGTTCCCGTCAGCGGCAAGAACCTTTTCCCGTCCAACATCGCCGGCCTGCCCACTTGGTACACCATCCGCGCCAGCAAGGATGGTTACGTGGCCCGCAAGCGCGATTCGGAAGTGCTGGTTGCGCTCAATCCGGAGACGGCCCGCGAGGACATGCTGGCGCTACCCACCGGCGGCGTGGCCATCTACGAGGAGAGCTTCAATCTGAAGCAGTACCGCAGCGATGTGGTCTGCTATCCGGTGCCCTTCGACAAGATCACCGCCGCAGTCTGCCCTGAAGCCAAGCTGCGCAAGCTGGTTAAGAACATGGTCTTCGTGGGCGTGGTCGCCCAGCTTCTCGATCTCGACCTGGCCGTGGTCGAAAGCGGCGTCAAGAAGCAGTTCGCCAAAAAGCAGAAGGTCTTCGACCTCAACTTCGGCGCGGTAAAGGCTGGCTACGATTACGCCAAGTCCACCTTCACCAAGCAGGACCCCTTCTACGTTGAGGCGATGAACCAGACCGCCGGTAAAATCATCATCGACGGCAACGCGGCCTGTGGCATGGGTGCGGTCTTCGCCGGCGTTACGGTGGTCGCGTGGTACCCCATCACGCCGTCGACATCGCTGGTTGAAGCTACTGCCGACCTGCTCAAGAAGTTTCGCGTCACGCCGGAAGGCAAAGCTACATTCGCCGTTATTCAGGCGGAAGACGAGCTGGCCGCCATCGGCATGGTGCTGGGCGCAGGCTGGGCGGGCGCGCGCTCCATGACCTCAACCTCCGGCCCCGGCATCTCGCTGATGGCGGAGTTTGCCGGCCTCGGCTACTACGCAGAGTTGCCCGGCGTCATCTTCAATGTGCAGCGCACCGGTCCCTCTACCGGAATGCCCACGCGCACCCAGCAGTCGGACCTGCTCTCGACCGCATTCCTCTCGCACGGCGACACCAAGCACGTGGTTCTGTTGCCCGGCTCGGTCAAGGAGTGCTTCGAGCTCGGTTACGCGGCCTTCGATTTGGCTGAACGGCTGCAGACCCCCGTATTCGTGCTCTCCGATCTCGACCTGGGCATGAACAACTGGATGTCCGACCCGTTCGATTATCCTGACAAGCCGCTGGATCGCGGCAAGGTGCTCACCGCGGAAGATCTGAAGCGCCTGGGCAGCTTTGCTCGTTACCGCGATGTGGATGGCGACGGCATCGGCTGGCGTACGCTCCCCGGCACCGAACATCCCAAGGCCGCCTACTTTACCCGCGGCTCCGGACACAACGACGCCGCCGGCTACACGGAAAAGCCCGACGAGTACCAGGCGGTAGTCGATCGCCTGTCGCGCAAGTTCGAAAACGCCCGCAAGCTTGTTCCCGCTCCGGTAGTGGTGAAGAACGGAACCTCGAAGATCGGCTTCCTGGCTTTCGGCAGCACCGATTTCGCGCTGCGCGAAAGCCTCGACCAGATCCAGAAGGAGTACGGCCAGAGCGCAGATTACATGCGCATCCGTGCCTATCCCTTCGCGCACGAGATTCACGACTTCGTCGCCTCGCACGAGCGCGTTTACGTGGTCGAGCAAAATCGCGACGCGCAGATGCTGAGCCTGCTCAAGCTCGATCTGCCCGCCGACGAGGTGACCAAGCTGCGCAGCATCCTCAACTACAACGGGCTGCCCATCGATGCGCGCACCATCACCGATGAGTTTGCGACCAAGGAAGGCCTGTAGGCTTTTGGTAGCTTAATTCCGCACCCAGTGGGTGCCCAGGTCCCGATTTTGGGACCTGGGAAGTTCGAACTCAACAAAGTTCCGGGGCTTTAGCCCCCGAGGAAAAGAAATGGCAACTGCAACACCAACTCCGAAAGTCAATCGCATTGGCCTGCCGGTCGTCGAATACCGCGGCGGCAAGTCCACCCTGTGCGCCGGCTGCGGCCACAACGCCATCTCCGAGCGCATCATCGATGCCATGTATGAGATGGGCGTAGAACCCGAGCGCGTGATGAAGATGAGCGGCATCGGCTGCTCGTCAAAGAGCCCGGCCTACTTCATGAGCCGCTCGCACTCCTTCAACAGCGTGCACGGCCGCATGCCCTCGGTCACCACCGGCGCAGTGCTGGCCAATCACACCATGACGGCCCTCGGCGTCTCCGGCGACGGCGACACCGCCTCCATCGGCGCCGGCCAGTTCGTGCACCTCATGCGCCGCAATCTGCCCATGATCTACATCATCGAGGACAACGGCGTGTACGGCCTGACCAAGGGCCAGTTCTCCGCCACCGCCGACATCGGCTCCAAGCTCAAGACCGGCGTCATCAACGAGCTGCCGCGCCATCGACACCTGCGCCCTTGCCATCCAGCTTGGCGCAACCTTCGTGGGCCGTTCCTTCTCCGGCGACAAGAAGCAGTTGCTCTCCATGCTCAAGGCCGCCATCGCCCACAAGGGCACGGTGATGCTCGACGTGATCAGCCCCTGCGTCACCTTCAACGATCACGAGGGCTCGACCAAGAGCTACAAGTTCATGCAGGAGAACGACGAGCCCATCAACGAAATCGGCTTCGTGCCCGCCTTTGAAGATATCGACGTGGACTACGATTCCGGCCAGGTGTACGACGTGCAAATGCACGACGGCTCCAGCCTGCGCCTGCGCAAGCTGCATGAGGACTACGACCCCACCGACAGGGCCAACGCTGTCCGCACCTTGATGGAAGCGGAAGAGAAGAACGAAGTTCTCACCGGCGTCTTCTACATCGACACCACCAAGCCGACCTTCACCGATCTGCTCAACATGGTCGATGAGCCGCTGGGCACGCTGCCCGAGTCGCTCACCCGGCCGCCCAAGAGCGCCCTCGACAGCCTCATGGCCAATCTTCAGTAGTCAATATTCAGTAGTGCGATAGTGAAACGACGGGGCATGCGTAAGAACCTCAACGCATGCCCCGTATTTATTTTGCGCCCTTTCTAACTTCAACTTCCACGCTCTTTAGTCGCATCAGAGGCGCCGTAGCGAGACCTTAAAAATCGATGAGCCTCGATTGCAATTGACACTGTGAGCTACGGCTATTAGCATTCCAGAAACCGGTTTCTAAGATATTACATTGGGTTGAACTGAGGAGAATCGTGGATCGTAGAACCTTCAACAAACTTGCCAGCTTTGCCGCCTTGGCCGCGCTCACCGACATCGATATGAACGCCGAACAGGCCGCTTCCGTAGCCGGCGAAGTCATCCTGCAGGACAGCGAGTTTCTCATCGCCTTCGATCCCGCCTCGGGCGCATTGACGCGCATGGAACACAAGCCAACGCATTGGACCGTCGAACGCCGCCCCGCCCTCGGAGCCTCTTTCCGCATGCTCGTTCCCCTGCCCGGCCGTCGCGCCAATTTCGTGCTGGGGCAGAAACAGAAAGCCGCCAGCGTCGAAAAGATCTCCGATAACCAGGTGCGCATTGTGTGGAGGGACCTGGTGAGCGAGCACGGCGGAGTATTGCCCATCACCTTTACCGCAACGGTGACCCTGAAGAACGGCAAACTCACCTTCGACAGCACACTCGACAACAAATCCTCCTATCCGATTGAGACCGTCGACTATCCCTACTTCGGCGATCTCAATCCGCCCACCAGCAACTCCTCGATGGCTGCGCGAACCATGTGGTACGGCAACCTCGGCGACGATCAGGTCTACCCCAACTTCGGCAACGAGAAGGGCTATTGGGGCGTTGATTTCCCCATCAAAACCTTCGGCACCAACCGCAGCCTCTTCTGCCTTCTGCAGTCTGAAAGCGAAGGCCTCTACGTTGAAATGTCCGACCCTTCGCTGCCTTACTATCTCGAATACACATTTGAGCAGCATCCCGGCGTCGTTCACGGCAGCGTAGTGCCAAAGACCGACGAATTCTCCGGCTTCCCTGTTCACCTGGAGTTTCGGACCTGCCACTTTGTCTTTGCGCAGCCCAATTCGACGAAGCAATTCGCCCCCATCGTCATCCGCGGATACAAGGGCGACTGGCACGCCGGCGTCGACGTCTACAAAGAATGGCGCGACACCTGGTTCAAAAAACCGCAGCTTCCAGAATGGGCCCGGGACGTCCACTCGTGGACCATGCTGCGCATGAATACGCCGGAAGAAGACTACACAATTTCCTACAAGAAATTTTTAGAGTACGGCGAGGAATATGCGAAATACGGAGTCAAAGCGGTTCAACTCATAGGCTGGAACATCGGTGGTCAGGATCGCGACGATCCCTCTCAGGATACGGACCCCAACCTCGGCACCTGGCAGGAGTTCCATGACACTATCGCCAAGGTCCAGTCACTGGGAGTGAACGTTATCCTCTTCGGCAAATTGAACTGGGCCGACCTCACGAGCAAGTGGTACAAGGACGAACTTTACAAGTACGAAGCCAAAGATCCATACGGCATCCGCTACGAGCAGGGTGGCTACGACTATCTCACACCCACGCAACTCGCAGGTATCAATACGCGCCGCCGAGCGGTGATGGACTTTCAGGACCCCACTTACCGCGATATTGCAACCAAGGAGTTTGAAAAAATTCTGGCGCTCGGCTCTGCAGGCTGGCTCTGGGATGAAGTCTGTCACCACGCATCCTGCCTGTACAACTTCGCGTCTGGCCACGGATATAATCCGCCCGGATACATCTACGGTGGCGATCTGCCGCTCTCCGCGCAGCTCCGCGCCGCAGCCGACAAGGTCAATCCCGATTTCATCTTCGGCGGCGAAGGACCCCAGGACTGGCTGATGCAATATTTCCCGGTCGGCGAAATGGGCGTGAGCGCGACTCCCATCTGCCAGTACCTCGACACTGGCCACACCGTACTGCTGGCGGGCGTGAGCGGCTTTGACGATCGCGAGCAGTTGAATATGTGCCTGCTGCACCGCGTTGTCATCCAATACGAGCCCTTCCTCTACAAAGGCCACCTGCACGATTTCCCGCTCACCATGGCTTATGGGAAGAAGATCGATGACCTGCGCCGCAAGTACAAAGCCTATCTTTGGGATGGCAAGTTCCGCGACACGCTGGGAGCGGATGTAAGTGCCGATCGCCAGCATCGGTACACCGTCTTCGTCGCAGAGACCGGCAAGCGCGCTGTCGTCGTTATCAATCCGGACTCTGACCACGCCATCACCGCCAAGGTAAGCCTGCCCAACCCTGGCAATCTCGGCGTAGCAACACCCGAACAGCCGGAACCGCACCCCACCAACGGAACAGTACAAATTCCCGCACGTTCCGCCGCGGTTATCGTTGAGCTGTAGTCTCAAAGGACCAGCCGCAAACGCACCGTGCCCCATCCTTTCGCTTCTTTTTGGCGAAAGGGTGGGAAACCACGAAGGCCAAAAGAACGAATTCATCCGGGCATAGACCTAGTACCGTGTTCACGTGATTTTGTAATTGAGCCCTTGAACCTGGGTGCCCCAGGTCTCCATTCTGAGACATGGGAAAGCACGAAACTACACAGTCACGGCACTAGATCTCCCACCAGTCGAACTGCAGCACCCGCGGATAGTAGAGCCCAGCGCACACGCGCACGTCCGGCCCATGCAGTCCGCGCAACATGCGCGCATACGCCTCGAGCTGCGGCGCAAACAGCGCGCGCAACTCAGACAGCGCTTTTTCGGGATCCAGCCCTTCAGTGTGTGCAGTCTTGTAATCAACGATCCACCATGTCTCATCGCCTTCGGACAGCGGCTCCGCTCCAGCGCGAAACACACGGTCCACCTGCACAGAGTGCACGGCGTCGCCCACCACACCCGCCCAGCGAGCCTCGCTCGCAGCGTCGGCATGCGGCGACAGAATCCACTGGCCAGCTGGATCCTCTGTTGCCTGCAACGCAATCTCCACGGCCTGCGCAGCCAGGAGATCGGCCTGACCACGCTCGATCCCACCCGCGCGCAACTGCGATGAGATCCGCGGGCCCATGTTCGCCAGTGTCGACCGCGCCCCATTCCAATCCAGCGTGAGTCGCAACCGCGACAACTCCTGCAGCAGCGTATGTACCGCAACGCCGAGCGCCCGCGACAGCAATCCGCCTTCGTGTCGGCGATACATCTGGTCAGCCGCCGCACCGAAGCTCATCCGCGAAGGATCTTCGCCCTCTGTCCTGGCCTCCACCGGTTGGTAATCCGCTGGCAGCCGCCGCACAAGGTTTGTTTTCGCGCGTCGCGGCATCACGCTCAGATTGTCTTCAGCAGCGGCAATCGTCTCCACAGTCGTCGCCGCGTTTGCCTTCCACTCTTCGAATTGCCGCCGCACCTCTGCTTCCAGAGTCGGCCAGGCAGTGGCAAGCAGGCAATCCTTCGGCGTAACCAGCTCGAAAGCCCCGTCCGAAGCAGTCTTGTACGCCGGCCGCGCAAACAGGTGCAGCTCTTCCCTCGCCCGAGTCATCGCCACGTAGAGCAACCTGCGCAACTCCTGAGCTTCCCGATCGCGTCGGATGCGATCGACCCACGCCTTCGCCTTGCCGCGGTCGGCGCCCTTGGGCTGAATCGGAGCCACCAGAAACTCCGTCACCTCGCCAGACTCATCCGCTTCCGCCAGCCCACGCTCCAGCCACGCGAGCAAATCGCCTTGCCCACGCCCTGCCCCAGCCTGCAATTCAGGCACGATGACCACTTCGAACTCCAACCCCTTCGCCTTATGAATGGTCATCAACTGCACGCCGCACCGGCTGTCCGCCTCCGGATCAGGCAGTGCCGTCAGTCCCTCCAACGCAGCGTCCAACGCTGACCCCAGGACCCCCTGCTCGCCTTCCGGCAGATCGTCCAGGCACTTCCACAAAAGATCGAGATTCGCGCGCGCCGCCGCATCCACACACGCTCCGCCACCCAGCCGCGACCACACCTGCTTCACCCAGGTCCCCAGCGCCGCTGTTGGTTGAGCCGCGCACAACAGAGGCGCTGCCTGCATTGCGCGAATCACGCGCTCCACGGCTGCTTTTGCCTCCGGAGACAGTAAACTTTCCCGCTCCACCAGAAGATCGGGAACGGGCCGCGTCAGCAGTTCGGCTTCGTCCGCGCTCACCAGCGCGTGTAAATCTGCAAGCGACAGTCCGCACCACGGCGCACGCAGAACGCCCAACCACGCCACGCGGTCGTGTGGATTGAGCAACGCCCGCGCCAGTGCCAACGCATCCAGCACCTCTGGCCGCTCGTTCAGCTTCTCCAGATCGACGGCCGCAAAGGGAATCTCAGCCTCACGTAATGCCGCAGCCAGCGGCGCCAACGCCTTGCGCGCCCGCCCCAGTACAGCAATACGATATCTCTTCCCCTCGGCCCGCGCCGCTTCCATGCGCTGCCAGTGGCTGCGAATCAAGGCAACCATCTCTTCCACTTGCGCCGCCTGGATCGCTTCTCGCTCTTCCGCAACGCCCTGCGTCTCCGTCAGCCGTGGCCGAGCTTGCAGTGTTTTGCGGGATAAAGTTAAAGTGCAGCTTTAACAGTAGCTCTTCATCCAAAACCAGCCGCGGGCCGCTCTCTTCCTCCATTTGTCGCGCCGCAACGGATGGTGCGAACGTCACGCCGCTACCATCGTCCTCCGCAAATACATTCTCGAAGACCTCATTCAACTCCCCGACCAATCCCGCGGCAGTACGAAAGTTCGCGGTGAGACCGACCGAATCGAAGGTAAACGGCTCATCGCTCAACAGCTCAAGGCCGTGTTCTCTCACCCGCGGGAACAGCTCCGCATCCGCATCGCGGAAAAAGTAGATCGACTGCATGGGATCGCCGACCACAAAGCAGGTGCGGCCCTCCCGCTCCGGCCAGGCGGCGATCAGTCGCACCAACAGTTGATGCTGCCGCCGGCTGGTGTCTTGAAACTCGTCGACCAGCAGATGGCGAATTCCGTCGGCTACTGCCATCGCTACCTCTCCAGGGCCACCCTCCTCGCTCCGAAGCACATTCAATGCAATCTGCGCGATCTCCGCGTAGTCCACTGCGCCCTGTTCAGCAAACACCACCTTCAGCTCTGCCGCCGCGCGCCGCAGCAACGCAAAGCACGCGCGCACAATCAGCCAGTCGTCCTCCGTGTAGCGCGCCGGCGGAAGATTGCCAACCGCTGCCAAAGCTTCTTCGAGGCCGGGAATCTGCGAAAGATCCGCAATCAGGTTCGCGAGCCGGGCCTTCTCGGCTTTGCGATCCGCAGGAAATCCCAAAGTCTTGTCGATGCGCTGCCGAAATCCTCCCTCTTTGGTCAGCAATAATCCCGCCAGGCAGCAACACGCCTCCCGCGCTTCTTCCAGCTGCTCCGCGCCTTCGAATGGCGCAGCGGGAAACTCCGCCAGCTCAGCCAATTCACGATGCAGGGCGCCGGCGGTCTGCTCACAGGCAAAGCGCGCCAGTTCCAGCGCCTCTATTCGCGATTGAGGAACCTGCACGAGCAGAGCATTCAACTCCAGAATCTTTTCCTGCACGGCGCGCGCAAACGGCCGCTCCAGCCGCTCGCGCAGCGCCTCCCAATCTTGCGCGCGTTCCAGCACAAAATCCTGCATCCAGCGGTCGCGCTGCGCAAGCATGGTTACCAGCAGGCCCTCCATCTCCTGCCAGCCGTTGTCGCGCCACAGCAGCAATCTCTCAATGGAAGTGCGCAACTCCGGCTCAGCCGCGTCAATCTGCTCGAGCGTGCGCCGTGCCGCGCGCCGATACAGCTCGCTCGGCTGCGCGTGAATGTCGAGCCCTCCGCCGAGTTGGGAGAGCAGCGGTTGCTGCAGAGCAAGCTCACGGCAAAACGCGTCAATCGTGGTAATGCGCAATTGCGCGGGCAGCTCCGTCAGATTCCATCCCAGCGCTCGCGACCGCTCCAACGCTCGCACGGCCAGTGCCTCTATCGAGAATTCATCAAAGAAGACTTCCTGAGCGTCACCTCTCTCGGCAGCCTTTACAAGCTCGTTGAGAATCCTGTGCCGCATCTCTGCCGCCGCCGCTTTGGTAAACGTGATGGCAACAATCTGTCCCGGCTCATCCACCTCGCCCAGCAGGCGCAAAAAACGCCGGGTCAGCAGATCGGTTTTCCCTGAGCCCGCCGGAGCCTGCACCAGCACGGACCGCGTCGCATCCAGCGCCTGTACCCGCGCCGGCTGATCCGGAGGCAGGGGCCGAGCAACCGCGCGTGAGATCGTGCTACTCATCTGCGCCCTCCTCGGCATCCACAGTTTCCGCGCGGTTCTCGTGCACGCGGCACAGAGCCTGCAGCTCGCATCGTTCGCAGGTCTTCAGGTACTCGCGCGGATTTACATCTGCGGCACCGGCAAGAAAGGCGCGGGCCAGGTCCTCGATATAATCCCGCCAATCCATCAACTCTTCCGCCGTGAACTTCTTCTTCACCAACCCGCTGGCGCTGTTCAGCCGCTGCAGCAAAGTAGCCTTTGCATCCCCCACCCGGCCGGCGAACTCGATACCTCCCGTACGCACCTTTGCAAACACCAGGCCGCCCAGCGGAGCAGCCGTGTCGTCGCCGTTCTCAGATTCTTCCGCACAAGACTCCTGCTCAATCTGGGTTCGCAGTTCTTCATCGAGCCCGAAGCCGGCATACAAAGGCAACTGCACGTCCTCCGGCCGCGGCATCTCCCACAGCTTTGGAGAAACATTGCCGCTCTTGTAATCAATGACCAGCAGCGATCCGTCACTCAGCCGGTCGATCCGATCCAGCCGCAACTTGAGCGTGAGACCTGCAATGGAGCGGCTTACATCCAGTTCGGTTCGCGCCACGGAAAATTCAACACGCTCGCGCTCGAACTCCAGCCACTCCGTCACCAGATTGGTGAGTCGCACGGCCTCTAGTTGCAGATAGCGCTGCGGCATCTGTTCGCGCACGCCCGCAGGCATCTTCTCCTCCATCACCCGCAGCACGTGGCTCTCCACAAAAGCCTGCAAATCCGCAAGCGCCAACAGCTCTGCGTGCGTGCGCAGGCCCGCAGGCGGCCCACCCCACACTGCATGCAATACGGAGTGCAGCAATTGACCGCGCTGGGCCGCCGTCAGTCCTGCCTGCGCCGGCTCCCACCCCTGTGCATCCAGCCGCCCCATCGCAAATGCCTTGAACGGGCACTCCGATTGCGCAGTAAGAATCGTCGAACCGCCGGCCGCATCCCCCGCGCGCAGCGACACGCAGCTTACATCGTCAAACGGAACAGCGATCGACACAGGCACATCTGGCATAGCAAGTTCCACGGGCAGTGGTTGTGGCGCACCACAAAACTCTGCCACCAGGCGCGACCCGCGCATCTCCACGCCCTCACTCTGCCGCGCATAACTGAAATTGACTTCCCTGGCAGAGCTGAGCAGCCGCGCACTCACCGACCGCGCCAGTTCCCAATCAAGCTGTGGCGACGCATGCGGCATAGCAGCCTCGCGCTGCACTTCCACGGGCAGTAAAGGATGCATCGAGCCGCTCGCCGGCCATGTGTCGTCGCTCGCGCCCAGTACCCAAATTGCGTCGGCGGTGAGACCTGCCGATTCGGCCGGCCCCGCAATCTGGATCGGCGCGTCGCGCGACTCCGGCGCAAACAATGTCTCCTCCAGAGCGCGCCCAAGCGCCCCGAGGAAATCGCTCCAACTCATGCGCCGGCCGTCGAAGCCCAACGAAGCACACTCATCTACGACCTGTTGCCAGCGGCGCAGCGCCTGAAACTCCGCGCTCGCAAGCGGCTGCCGAGAACCCTCCGGGTGCGGCCAGCCCGCGGTTTGCAGTAGTACTGGAGCCAATTCCGCCCAGGCCAGCGGTGTTTGCGTGCTTCGCGCGAATTCTTCCAGTCTTCGCTTGGCTTCAAGCATTCGCACGACCCAGGCACGCGGCAGTTCCGTGTTCGTGCGCTGCGCCAGGAATGCCGCAAGGCCCCAACGCACGCGTTGACGGCCGCTCCGCCGCAGCGCCCGCATAAACCCGGTCAGCGCAAATCCTTCCGCATCCCCGCTCGTCGTTTGTCCCGTGGAAAATAGCCAGTCGATCTCGCGCTCTTCCAATGCGCCGCTGATCCACCGCAGCACCAGTTGCGCCCCGCGCGGCAACCGAACGCTGCTGAGCGGAACCCCAAGCGAGAACTCAAAGCGCGGTACTGCATCGCTGCCGTGACCCAAAAGCGCACGCTCAATCTCGCCTCTCCGCTGAGCAAGATTCTGCGTGACAACCAGCAGCCGCGTATGGGGATTTTCAGCAAGCTTCCGCTCGCACCAAAGCGCACACGCCGCCAGTTCCGTCTGCGCATCGGGCGCTTCATAGAATTCGGCCTGCGCTGCCGGCTCGCCCGGTCGCGCTTCACTCCATTTCCCCCAGGCATCGAAAACCGCGCGCTGCGCCGGCAGCAGGCGATCGAAGCCAGCCAGCAAAAGCGGCGCTCGCTCGCTCCGCTCCGCTTCAAGAATCCGCAGCAATTCCAGCGGCACGCGCGTTGCGCTCAGAGCATCGGAAGAGTCGCATGCTGCCTCGAACCCGGCAAGCCAGCCGCTGAAGGCGCCTGCGTCCTGCTGCCACGCGCTCCGCGCCTTAGCGTTCAGAAACCGCGGTGCATAGGCACAAAGCAGCCCATGCGCCTGCATGGCCAGTGCCGCCATGCGCTGACGTGGCCCTTCCAGCAGCGTGCCTCCCCGCCCGCTCGCGCCCACAATATCAGCCCAAAGTTCCTGCTCCTGCATTCCATTCAGAATCAGACGATCATCGCGGCCATTTTCCTGCCACGCGTCACGGACAAAGCCGTGCCAGTCGCGAATCGCCGGCGCCGGCCATCCAGCCAACCCCTCGACCCTCCGCGCGCGATGGAAGGCGGCCGTAAGCGCTCGTGCGGCCCGTTCACTGGCCGCCACCACCAGTCCCCCGCCGCGCAACCACACATCAATCTCAGCCACAGCCGAAGCATCGGCCGCAGCCGCAACGCCCGCAGGCGCATCAGCCCGCAAATCTCCCATTCCTGGGTTATACGCCGTCCGGCGTAGCGGCGTCTCAGCGGAAAACTGCCCCGCATAAACCCCGTCAATGCCCGCTGTATCCAGCTCCAGCAGGTGTCCTTACGCTAGTGGTCAGTCCACTGGTTGTACACTGGGAGCATGCGTTCTTTCCTTGCCAGCGCCTTGCTCGGCTGCCTTGCCTTGGCCGGCTGCCACTCCAGCGCACCACCCTTCGCGCAAAGCTCGGCCGATTCGAATTTCAAAACCTACCAGTTGCGCGGCAAAATTGTAGGCACTAACCCGGCCACCGGCGAGGTCAACGTTGACGCTGCCGCAATTCCGGGCTACATGGACGCCATGACCATGCCCTACAAGCTGAAGAATCCAGGCATCATCGGCGAACTCCACCCCGGTGACGTCATCACTGCCGATGTGCTCGTCTCCCAGGGCGCCGATGGAACCGTGCTCCTCGATCACATTGATGTCGTCGCCCAGGGCAAGCCGGATTACACGCCCAACGTCCAATACCATGTCCCCGAGCCCGGCGACCTGGTTCCCGACTTCTCTCTGCGCAACCAGGACGGCCGTCCGATTCATTTCGAGCAGTTCCGCGGCAAGGCCTTGCTGATCACGTTCATCTATACGCGTTGCCCGTTTCCCAACTTCTGCCCCCTGGTCACGCACAACTTTGCGGTCATCGACAAGAGCCTGCAGGCCGACCCTGCGCTCTACAGCAAAATCCATCTGCTCTCCATCAGCTTCGATCCCGAGCACGACACGCCGGCGCGGCTCAAGGCCTACGGCGCCCAATACCTCGGCAGCGACTCCAAGAGCGCCTTCTCACATTGGGATTTCGCCACAGCTTCGAAGCCCGAACTCGAAAAAATGGCACTCTACTTCGACGTAGGCATCACCCAGGGTGCCGACGACACCATTACCCACACCCTCTCAACAACGTTGATCGGGCCGCATGGCAAGGTTGCGCAGTATTATCCCGGCAACGACTGGACGCCGGAGCAGGTTCTCGGCGATATGAAACATCTTGAAGCCCGCGCCGGTTGACGCCGCACAACCTTTCCGGCCTTTCACAATTCAAATTGACGTCACGGTTTAAGGAGCGAACGATGCGTTATGGCTTGAATATCCGCGAAGACGGCGAACTTGATTTCCTTGCACTGGGTGGATTGGTGCACCGGCTCGATCCCGGCATCATCCCCTTCCGCAAAGCAACCCACTGCGACATTCATGTGAGCGGCGGCGAATTCAATGTGGCCGCAAACCTCTCCGATTGTTTCCGCATGAAGACCGCCCTGGCTTCAGCGATGGTCGATTACCCCATCGGCGACATGATTGCGGAACGTGTCCGCGCGATGGGCGTGCGTCCCATCTACAAGCACTTCGAGCACAATGGCGCTACTGGTCCCAATATGGCTACCGTATACAGCGATCGCGGCGCCGGCGTGCGCCCGCCCGTTGTCTTCTACAACCGCGCCAATGAAGCAGCCGCCATGCTCAAGCCCGGCGACTTCGACTGGAAGAAAATCTTCGCCGGCGGCGTGCGCTGGGTGCATTGCGGCGGACTTTTTGCTGCCCTTTCGGCTTCAACGGCTGCACTCGCAGCAGAGATGATGAAAGAAGCCAAGGCCGCCGGCGCCATCACCTCCTTTGATCTCAACTTCCGCGAAAAACTCTGGAAGATATTCGGCGGCCTCGATCACGCCGTCGAAACGCTGGGCAAAATCGTCGAGAACGTCGATGTGCTGGTGGGCAACGAAGAAGACCTGCAGAAGGGCCTCGGTATCCCCGGCCCTGAAGTGGCAGCCAAATCCAAGCTTGACCCCACTGTGTTCTTCGAAATGATCGATCTCGTAGTCAAGAAACTTCCGCAGGCGAAAATTGTCGCCACCACACTGCGTGAAGTGCACTCCACCAACCGTCATAGCTGGAGCGCCGTGGCCTGGATCAACGGCAAAACCTACACGGCGCCCACCGCCGAGCTCGACGTGGTCGATCGCGTAGGTGGCGGCGACGGCTTCGCAGCCGGCTTCATCTACGGCCTGCTCACCGGCGCGGAACCCGAGGAAGCCCTCAAGCTGGGCTGGGCCCACGGCGCTCTGCTCACCACCTTCCCCGGCGACACCACCATGGCCACGCTGGAACAGGTCAAAGCCTTCGCCAAAGGCGGATCAGCGCGCATCCAGCGGTAGAAAGGCAGTTCGCAGATCGCAGTTCATCGTTCGTAGTCCTCGCCGCCCAAAGCCCCACCGGCCCCAAGGCTGTGAACTACGAACTGTGAACTGTAAACTGTCTTTAAGAGGTCTCCGCATGGCAAAAGTTACCATCGTCTTCGCGATCCTGCTGATTGCCCTTGGCCTGGTTAGCTATTTCGGAACAGGCAGCGTCCATCCCACCGCGCTCATTCCCATGTGGTGGGGGCTGGCTCTGGGCATCGGAGGCGTTCTCGCCATCAGCCCCAGCGAGCGCCGCCGTAAAATTTTCATGCACATCAACGTCACCATCGGCGCGCTGGGCTGCATCGGCGCCTTGGTCGCCGCCATTCAGGGATACGGCGCCGCCCGCTCCCAGGGCATCGATCCCGACTACATCGCCCTCGCCGCCAAGCTCACCATGGTTGTGATCCTGGCCATTTATGTGCAGCTCTGCGTACGTTCCTTCATGGCTGCACGACGTGCACGGCTACAGGAATAACTTATGAGCACCATGCGCGGCGGCGGTTTGGGTATGGGCATGCGCGCCGAGCGCATGCCGCACGGCCGCAGCGCGCGTGCCGGCCAGGCAGATCTCCCGAAGAAGAAACCAAGCATCAAGAAGATCGGCCCTGAGATCGTGGCACTCATCAAGCCGCGCAAGGGACTCATCGCTGCGGGCCTGGGGCTCATGGCCATCAATCGCCTGGCGGGCCTGGTTCTGCCGCTCATCTCCAAGCCGCTGCTGGACAAGGTGCTTTCTCCGCTGCATCCGCGCCCCGACCTGCTACCGCGCATCATCGCGGTGGTTCTCTCGGCCACGATTGTGCAGGCCGTTACCTCTTTTGCGCTCACGCAATTGCTCTCGAAGGCTGGCCAGCGCCTCATTGCCGAATTGCGTCGCAAGGTGCAGCGGCACGTGGGGCTGCTCTCCGTGGCCTACTACGACGAGAACCGCGCCGGCACCCTTGTGGCGCGGATCATGAGCGACGTGGAAGGCGTGCGCAACCTGGTTGGAACGGGGTTGGTTGATTTCCTGGGCGGCCTGCTCACCGCCGTGCTGGTCTTCTTCTTTCTGCTGCATCGCAGTGTTACTGTCACCCTCACCGTCTTTGCCGTGGTGGGCGCATTTGTCTTTGTTTTGCAGTATGGATTCAAGATCATCCGCCCCATCTTCCGCGAGCGTGCCCGGATCAACGCCGAAGTGACCGGCCGCCTCACCGAATCCCTCGGCGGCGTACGCGTGATCAAGGGCTACCATGCGGAAGAGCGCGAACACGCGGTCTTTTCCGGCGGCGTGGAGCGGCTGCTGCAGAACGTGATGAAGTCGCTGACCATGACCAGCGTGCTGGGCTCCGCGTCCACTACTGTGCTCGGCATGGTCTCCGCGCTGGTGATGTGGCTGGGCGGCCATCTGGTGCTGAAAAACGCCTGGACGGTCGGCTCCTACTTTCAATACAACATGTTTCTTGCGCTGATGGTGGCGCCTGTTTTTCAGATCGTGAACATCGGCACGCAATTGAGCGAAGCCTTCGCCGGCCTCGACCGCACCCAGGAGATCATGGCTGAGCTTGAAGAGAACCAGGTCCCTGGCCGCACCGTTGAAATGCCGCCCATCGTGGGCCGCGTAAGTTTTGAAGACGTCGAGTTCGCCTACCAGCCCGAAAAGCCCGTCCTGCACGGCATCAGCTTCAACGCAAAACCCGGCTCCGTCACCGCGCTGGTCGGCTCATCCGGCTCTGGCAAGTCCACCATCATCAGCCTCCTCTGCGCCTTCCACACTCCTGCGGATGGCAGGGTTTTGGTCGACGATATCGACTTATCGAAGGTCAATCTGCACACCTACCGTTCGCAACTCGGCGTCGTGCTGCAGGATTCATTTCTCTTCGATGGCACCATCCGCGAAAATGTGATGTTCTCGCGCCCCGAAGCCACCGAGGAGCAGTTTCTCGCCGCATGCCGCACGGCGCGCGTCGACGAATTCGCCGAGCGCTTCCCTGAGGCCTACGACACACTTGTGGGCGAGCGTGGCGTCAAGCTCTCGGGCGGCCAGCGCCAGCGCCTGTCGATCGCTCGCGCCCTGCTTGGCCGAGCCGCGCATCCTCATCCTCGATGAAGCCACCAGCTCCCTCGATTCCGAATCTGAGGCCATGATTCAGGCCGGCCTCGCCCAGCTCATGCAGGGCAGAACAACTTTTGTAATCGCCCACCGTCTATCCACCATCCGCCGCGCCGACCAGATCCTCGTTATCGAGCAGGGCCGAGTAGTCGAGCGCGGCAATCACGCCCAGCTCTTCGCCCTCGGAGGCCGCTACTACGATCTCTACACCCGCCAGCACGGCCTCGAGGCCAATCTCTTCCTCGCTCCCGGCGAAGGCGACATCGTTCCGGATCCAGAACCCCTGTGACGAACTTCGCTGACACCTTTTCTGCGTCCTTTAGGGTCGCTGGCGCGTCTCATTAGTTGACGGTCCTCCCATCATTTGAGAACCTTAAACCTGTAACCAATTAGCGGAACAGAGGATCATTATGCGAGATGCTGCCCCCCAAGGCACCTATAAAGTACAAGCCCTCGACCGCGCTTTTGCGGTCCTCGATCTGCTCGGTGAAAGCGATACCCCCCTGGGGCTCGCCCAGGTAGCTTCCTCCCTGCAATTGCATAAAAGCACCGCACACCGCTTTCTTATGGTCCTGGAGCGGCATCGCATGGTGGAGCGCACTTCCAGCGGTAAATTCCGGCTGGGCCTGCGCCTGTTCGACTTCGGCAATCGGGCCATTGAGCAATACGACCTGCGCGACCGCGCCCAACCGCATTTGCGCCGCCTGGTAGCCGAAACCGAGGAGACCGCGCACCTCTGCATCCTTGAAGCAGCGCGCATGATTTACATCGACAAGATCGAACCTGCACGCTCCGTCCGCATGATCACCCGCATCGGCGCCAGCAATCCGGTGCACGCCACTTCTGTGGGCAAAGCGATCCTCGCCTTCCTGCCCGAGGAGCGCGCCGGCGACGTCATCCGCCGCATCCGCTTTGAACGCCTCACGCACCGCACCATCGTCACCCCCGAGGCTCTGCGCACCGAGCTTGAAAAAACCCGCCGCCGCGGCTACGCAGTCGATGATGAGGAGTTGGAAGAGGGGCTGCGCTGCATTGCCGTGCCGGTGCTCGACACGCAGCGCCAGCCGGTGGCCGCGGTCAGCGTCTCCGGTCCGTCGTTCCGCGTCACCGCGCAGAAGCTACCCTCCATCGCTAACCATCTGCTGCAGTGTGTGCGCGGCATCTCCGTGGACATGGGCTATCTTTCCAACCGCGTCAACCGCCCCACCGCGCTCTCCGCATAGCGCTTAAAAAGCGCGGCGTTTCCACAGCCGGATCGACCATCAGAATGCGGTCTTTCTGATACACTCAATCTTGTTGGCAGCACTTGTGCTGCGCGGGATTTTGGGGACGTAGCTCAGTTGGTTAGAGCGCTGCCCTGTCACGGCAGAGGTCGCGGGTTCGAGCCCCGTCGTCCCCGCCATAAACCAAAGAACGTCCTCGGTTTATGGCACAGTGGCAAGTTCAAATTTCCCCCCGCAAGGGGTCTGAAGGGCGCCGAAAGTTTCGGCGCCCTTTTTGCTGCCTTCGAGAAGTTGACCCAAGGGTGCTGAATGCTCGGCCCTGCCGCCTTCCATCAGCCTCTCCACAATTCTGTTGGTGGCCTCGCGCGCTTTGTCGCGAAAATCGCTCGCGTATAGATTTTGAGCGATCCGGGCTGCCCCTCATGCCAGGTGGCACAATACAATTGACACTATGGCAGAGATCTCACTACCATCGTTGTATGGCATCGCACGCAAATGCGCTCCGACTCGGACCTCCGGCCCATAAAACGGCGCGGTTCAAAAGAGCCGGAGAGAGTCTGGGCCTTTCCGCCAACACCGTACCCGATCTCATCCGGGAGGTGATGCGCGGGTTTTCCTACCAGGCGCTGCTCGCTTTCGAGACAAACTCCGGTGTAAGCCTTCAGGCATTGGCCGAGACCATCGGCATTCCGGAGCGCACACTGGCCCGTCGCAGGGTTGCCGGCAGGCTGGCGCCGGAAGAATCGGAAAGGCTCCTGCGTCTCTCTTCGATCTTCGAAAAGGCCGTCGACCTGTTCGAAGGAGATGTCTCCGCCGCGGTTCATTGGCTCGCCGCGCCCAAGCGAGCACTTGGGAACCAGACGCCGCTCGAATACGCGCGCACAGAGATTGGAGCCAGAGAGGTGGAAAACCTGATCGGCCGCCTGGAGCACGGTGTGTTCTCTTGATCTCTGTCTGGCGCATCACAAAGCAGAAGCACGCCAAAGACGCTTTCACAGGCGAAGGGGCAAGGTTGTATGGCGGGCGATGGAACAGCCCCGGGAAACTTGTTGTCTATACAGCCGAATCACGGGCACTCGCCCTGGCGGAGCTGCTTGTGCACCTTGAGTCCGCCGCAGTGCTTTCGCGATACGTTGTCTTTCAAGTTGAAATAGAAGAATCGTATATCGCTCATCTTCACCTGCGCGATCTTCCCAAGAATTGGCAAGCCGAGCCCGCGCCCAAGCGCCTGCAGACCCTGGGGGACGAATGGCTCGATTCAGGCAAGTCGACGGCTCTGCGCGTCCCGAGCGCAATTGTCATGGGCGAGTTCAACTATCTGTTGAACCCTTCGCATCCCAATTTCTCAAAGCTTCGCATCCACGCTCCGGACAAATTCCCAATCGACCGACGATTGGCCAGATAGGATTTTTCGCGAGTAGGAATCTTCAATAACAGCTGCCTTCCAGCCATGATTCTTACCCGCCCCTGAGCACAGCCATTGCCGCATTGCGTCCGTTGATGCCGATCACGCTACCGCCCGGGTGCGTGCCCGCGCCACACAGGTATACGCCCGGCATGGGCGTGCGCGCCGTCAGCCGGTTCTCCCCCATGTAGGGCGGCAGGCATTCGCCCTGGAAGATGTGCCCGCCCGTGAGCCCCACCTTACGCTCGATATCCGGTGGGCCGAGCACCTGCGCATCGATCACCGCCGCATTCACGTTGGAGCAGAATCGCGCCAGTGACTTGAGTGCGAGGCTGCGCACTTCATCGCGCCGTTCGTCCCAGCTTCCCTGCGCAAACTGGTACGGCACATACTGCGCAAAGACGCTCATGCAATGCTGCCCATCGGGAACAACCGACGGATCGTGCACGCTCTGAAAATAGATCTCGCACCACAGATGTTCCGGCAGCTCGCCGCGACGCGCCGCCGCAAAGCCCGCCTTCCACTCTTCTTTCGTGAGCGGGGTATTGATCTGCCCATAGTGATGCGGTTCGTTCGTCCCCGGTCGCGCGGTAAAATCCGGCAGTTCGCGCAGATGCACGTTCAGCTTCACGGTGCATCCCTCGATCGGCACCCGCTCCACCTGCCTGCGCCATTCCGCATCCGCATGCGATCCCACGCAGCCGCAGCGTTACGCGCGGGTCGGCATTCGAGACAATCGTCCGCGCCGCGATGCGCTCGCCGCCCTCCAGCAGCACGCCCTCGCCGGGCACAATCCGCGCCACCGGCACGCCCGCGGCAACCGTCGCGCCGGCCTCGCGTGCGGCGTCGCAAAGATAGAACGACACCATGCCCATGCCGCCGCGCACGTAACCCCACATGCCCGGCATTCCGCCCAGCCGGCCTGATGCGTGATGAAAGCGAATAGAAGCGGTGCCCGGGTCGAACGGGCTGGCGTTGGTGCCAATCACGCCCTGGCCCAGATACGCGCATTGCAGCCGCTCGTCGCGCAGATAGCGCTCTACAAACTCCGCCATCGACCAATCGAAGAGCAGAGCGCGCGCCTCATCGTCCGCGCCGATACGCTCCTCAATCTGCGCGCGCGACGGCGCTTCGCCGATCCAGAAGTCACGTTCGCCCGCCGGTCGCAGTGCATCGCGCAATCGCGCAATCACGTCATTCATCGCGCGCCAGCCATCCACATCGCCGGGCGCAAGCTTGCGCACCTCGGCTGCGCACAGTTCGTCATCGTCCCAAAGCTGAATGCTGGAGCCGTCGAGAAACGGAACGAACAATCCGTTGACAGCGGGGAGCCATTCGAACCCCCGCCGCGGCAGCTCCAACTCTTGAATTACAAGCGGATGCAATAGGCCTGCCAGATACGCGCACGGCGACATGCGCACGCCCGGAAACGGTTCTTCGATGGTGCACGCGCCCCCCACGCGCTCGCGGCTCTCGAGCACCAGCACTTGTTGCCCGGCCCGGGCCAGGTACGCGGCGCAGGCCAGGCCGTTGTGCCCGGCACCGACCACGATCGTGTCCCATTCTTTCGCGGCGAGTTCGCGAATCGGCGCAGGCAGACCGATCTGACCGAGCACGAGTGCTGTGGGAGATTCCATGCCGGTTACGGTATCATTGCGCGCTTCAATTGCCCACCCTGTGCCTCTAGCTTTGCAAGTCTCTATGGCGCATTCAGCGGCGCAACCACTCAGCATGGCTTCAGGCGTTAGTGAGTTGCCTCAGCGTCGGATATCTATACCGTGCCTTCGCAATCGGCGTACCCACAACTTCGATCCGCTTCAAGTCGCGTGAACCGACACCTCTCTGCTCGGCGAGTTTGAGCGTGCTGTCGCAGGTCTCGAAGGGGGGCGTGCCGCGGTCCGCCATCGGATCGAAGCCCATGACCGCCGTGGCCACAGCATCTGTCGAGACGCAATTCAAGCCCGCAATCAGCACGCCCGGATGCACCGCCTGATGAATCATCTCAGGACTCTGATTTGGCAGTTCGCCCCCGGCCATCGAGTAGATACCGTCGATGATTGCCAGGTGAATCGGCCGGGCAGAAACCAGTTCCGCCGTAATGCGCGGCACGCGGTACTCGGGCTCGTGCGAAGAGAGGTCCACTGCCGGCGGCGCACTCTTCGGCGGCACACGCGAACCGAGATGCATGGCCATCCGGTAGCCCACCGGGATAATACTTGGCTCGTCCTCCGGAGCCTCCTGGCTATAAATGGTCGACGGCGTAATGCCAAAGCAATTTTTCATCGAGAGCGTGACTCCCGCGGTGCGGTGCTCCTTCAGCTTCGCCAGCGAGACAAACACGTCGCAGTCGCCATAGGAGTGGTTCAGATCGTAGCCTGCATACATCTGTCCGCCCCCCGGCACCATAAAGCGCGCATAGCTCTTGCCGCTGCCCAGGTAATTTGTATTCTCAAACTCCACGCGCCGCGCTGCGCTGACAAACTCCTGCGGCTTCCAGCCCGCCGATGCCATGAACTGCTCAAGCGCCGTCGTTCCTCCCGGCACGCTTTCCAACAGGCGCACCCGCTGCGCGCCGGCCTTGCCGAGCAGCGCGACAGTCGCTCCGATCACCTGCGGATGTACCCAGTGTGTCTTCTCCACTGGCATGCCGTTCAACTGCATGGCCGCTGTGCCAGTCATGTTCAATTTAATGGCCACCGTCTTGCCGCGTACCAGCCGTTCCAGCCCGCCCAACTGGTCGAACATGGAAGCCAATGCCGTCTCCACGCGCCGGTCGTACTCGGGACAAAGACCGATGGCCACGGGGCTTACCGGCGCGCGCTCCGCGCCGAACAGATTGGGGCGCGCAAGGAACGCGCCAGCGGCCATTCCGGCCGTGCCCAAAAACTCTCTGCGAGAACAGTTCCTCATCAGGGCCTCCTGGACTGGCCTCTCATGACTCGCCTCATTGTACGCCGGGATTCGGCGCTCCCTGACCACACTATTTGACCAGGGCGAGCCTGAGCTGTCCGCCAAATTGCCCGGGATTTTCACAGGCGACCAAAATGCGGGGAAGGCGCGATACTAATTGCATGTCTACCACCACCAGTCAGGGACTCGACGTTCTTTATTCCCGCGAGCAGATTGCCGAGCGGGTAGCCGAAATGGGCGCGCAAATTACCCGCGACCTGAACGGCGAAAAGTTAGTCATGGTGGGCGTGCTCAAGGGCGCGGCTTTCTTTCTCGTCGACCTGTCGCGCGCCATCCAAGCCGACGCCACCTTCGACTTTGTCGCCGTGTCCAGCTACGGTCACGGCCAGCGCTCTTCCGGAGTCGTCAAGCTCATCAAGGACCTCGATCAGCCCATCGAAGGCAAGAACGTGCTCATCGTGGAAGACATTCTTGATACGGGCCTTACCCTCTCCTATTTGCGCAAGGTGTTTCTGCAGCAGCGCCCCAAGTCGCTCCGCATTGCCACGCTGCTCGATAAGCCTTCGCGCCGCGTCGAAAAAATCGACGCCGACTACGTAGGCTTCTCCATTCCCAATCTTTTCGTGATCGGCTACGGCATGGATTACGCGGAGCGTTACCGTAACCTGCCTGACATCTGCCTCATGCCTCCCGGCAATCCGGAATAAACAAGCGAAGCGCGCGGCGCAATGCGGGAATCGTTGGCCATCCGCGGCAGCCGGTTCTATACTCAACTGCCGGGAGCATCGGATTGCCGCGGGCCGGAATCGCCGAGGCAGTTTGGGTTGCACTCCCACTGCAAGGAGTCAGTACATTTCGTGAAAGTCCCCACCCCGATCCAGTCTGCGGATCTCGAATTCGATCACGGCACCTTTGATTCCGCCGGCTTTGCTGCCCGCACTCTGGCTGACTGGCAATCGTTAGCCTCCATCCTCGATCACACGCTGCTCAAGCCTGAAGCTTCACGCCAGCAGATTGAGACTCTATGTGCTGAGGTTGCACGCTATCGCTTTGCATCGGCCGTGGTTAACCCCGTGTGGGCCGCAACTGCAGTGAGCCAACTCGCAGGAACCGGCATTCCCGTCGGCGTAGTTCTCGGATTCCCCCTCGGCGCGTCGCTGGTTTCCACGCTGCGCCAGGAGGCTGCCGCGCTCATCCGTTTCGGCGCCCGCGAGCTTCACATGGTCATCCCCATCGGCCACCTCAAGAGCGGCAATCACCACGCCGTGCAAAACACCCTTCATACAGTCGTCAACATGGCCCATCATCAAGGCGCGCTACTCAAAGTCATTTTGGAAACCGGCCTGCTGACTACCGAGGAAAAGCTTCGCGCCTCCGAGGTCGCGATCCAGGCCGGCGCGGATTTTCTCCAAACCTGCACCGGCTTCTCTGCCGGAGGTGCAACCGTGGCAGACGTGGCGCTGATGCGCGGCGTTGCCGGTAGCCGCTGCGGCATCAAGGCTTTAGGCGGCGTTCAGACCCTGGCCAACGTGCGCGCCATGCTCGATGCAGGGGCCAACCGCATCGGCGCCTCGTCTTCGGTGGCGATCGTCCGCGAACTGGGCGCGGAGTAACCGCCGCGCCGGCCGCCGGTTTCGCAACCGCCTGCGGTCAGCCCTAGTAGTCCTTTCGAGTGAAGGACTTACCGAACTTTCCCCCTCCAGCCCGAATCAAGCCAGCCACTCCGTGAGGAAATCCGCGTCTGGCTTTCCCGTAAACTGGAAGTGACCAGTTTTGACTCTCTGTTCCCTTCCCTTATGGAACTTCTTCCTCCATCGTCGTCACCACACACCGAGCTTGAGGGCGATTACCGCCCTGCGTCCGGCGCCGCCCCATTGTGCCCCGTCAACATACGCATGGAGCCGGCCGATCTGGCCTATTTCATGCGTCTTACCGACACGCTCAACACCACACTCGACCTGCAAACCCTACTCAGCCGCACGGCCGAACTGGTGCGCTCCCTCCTTCCCTACAAGATCTTCGCCATTTTGCTTCTCAACGACCGCACCAACGAGCTACGGATTCGCTTCCAGATCGGCCACACCCCGCAGGTGACCCGAACCCGCATTCCCCTGGGCAAGGGTATCGCCGGGCAGGTGGCGCTTACCCGCCAGGCAATGCTCATTAATGACGTCACCAGCGAGGAAAACTATATCCCCGCCAATCCCGACGTCCGCGCAGAGCTGGCCGTCCCGCTCATCGCCAAAAACCGCCTCATTGGCGTGTTGGATCTCGAAAGCGACCAAGCCGGATTTTTCCGCCCCGAGCATCTGCACGTGCTCACCATGACCGCTTCGCGCATTGCGCAGGCTATTGAAAACGCGCGTCTCTACTCGCGCGTCTCGCGCCAGGCGCAGCAGCTTGAAGTGCTCAACGAGATTGCCACCGAATTGGCGTCCATCCTCGACCTCAATCCCCTGCTCGAGCGCGTCGGCCAGCTTCTGCGCCGCCTCATTGACTACCAGATGTTCACCATTATGCTGCTCGACGATAAGGGCGAGGAACTGGTCACACGCTACGCGTGGCGCTTCGGCTACGCGCATGCGCCCAGGCGTCGCATCTCCGTCAACAGCGGCCTGGTGGGCGCCGCGGTGCGCGAGTGGCGCGCCATCAATGTGCCCGACGTAGAAAAAGATCCGCGCTACCTGCCCATGAACCCGGAGACGCGCTCCGAACTCATCGTGCCGCTCTTCTACAAGGGCCGCGTCATCGGCGTTCTCGATCTGGAGCACACGCGCACCGGCTTCTTCAACGAAGAGCACGAGCGCACGCTCACCACGCTGGCCGCCCAGGTCGCCATCGCCATTGAGAACGCGCGCCTTTACCAGGCGGTGCGTGCCCAGGAGCGTCAGTTGGAGAAAGACATGGCGATGGCGCGCGAGGTGCAGCTGCGTCTGTTGCCCTCTGCGCCTCCTCAGCACGCCAACGCAGAGTTCGCTGTGCGTTTTCTGCCGGCGCGTTCCATCGGCGGCGACCTTTACGACTTTGTCGAGTACGGCCCGCACCGCACCGCCATCATGCTGGGCGACGTGAGCGGCAAGGCCGCGCCGGCCGCGCTGTTTGCCGCGCTGGTCAGCGGCCTTATGCGTTCTGCCGCGCAGCAGCAACAGCCCGATTCTGCGCAGATGCTCACCCTGCTCAACGACGGTCTGCAGGAACGCAAACTTGATTCGCAGTATGTCGTCATGCTGTTTGCGGTGTGGAATGACGAGAACCGCACGCTGCAGGTGGCCAACTCCGGCGCCGTGCAGCCCATCTTCTGCCGCTCCGGAGAGACGACCGCGGTGCGCGCCGAAGGCTTTCCGCTGGGCATGTTCCCCGATGTCTCGTATGAAGAGTTCAACGTGGCCACCCAGCCCGGCGACACCATCGTCTTCGTGTCGGACGGAATTCTGGACGCCGAAAACACACAGAACGAGATGTACGGCGAGGAGCGGCTTTCCAGCCTGCTCTGCGCCCATCGCAGCCTGTCCGCACAGGAAATTGCCGACGCCATTCTGGCCGACGTCACACGTTTCCAGGACGGCAAAGACCGCTTCGACGACGAAACCATCATCGTGCTGCGGGTGCGCTAAGGTAACGCCGGTCTCCAGACCGGCTGTAGTGCGGGTCTCCCGACCCGCATATGTGCGGAATCCCCTGCCGCAATTGATCCCACAAAAATGTACTTGCGCAAATCGGGCGCAGGATTGATCATTCGTGTGCTCCCACCCAAGTCCCACTTTGCGGTTTGGACTGACAGTCACGCCGCTGAAAGGTGAAAGATGAAGAAGCTACTTGCGCTTGCTCTCTGCCTCCTCTTTCCAATCATTGCCTTCGCTGGAGATAGCGGCTACAAAATCGTTTACGACGGAGGATCACTGCCCAACGCCAAAGCCGGAACCGACATGCGGCTGTACTTGGATGGCAACAAGATCCGGATCATGCAGGGCAAGACGGAAGTCACCACAGTACCCGCTGCTGCCGTTACGGATATCAGCTACGGGCAGGACGTCCATCGACGGGTTGGAGCGGCCATCGGAGTTGCGGTTTTCACTTTGGGCCTCGGAGCATTGCTGGCCTTGTCCAAGTCGAAGAAACATTTCGTTGGGCTCACATGGGACAATGCCGGCCAGAAGGGCGGGTTCGCATTTCAAGCCGACAAGAGCGATTATCGCGGCCTGCTTGCCGGCCTCGAAGGCATAACTGGCAAAAAGGCCGTTGATACAGACGCCATGAATGTGAAGAACTGATTTACGCAACAGTTGCCAGCGGCATTTACATCGCCGCCTCAGGTGGTACCGTAATCTGTAACGGCCCTGATGAACCGACGCACCCGAAGAACGCTCTTAATTGTGGCCGCGGTCCTGCTCATGCTGGCCGTGGCCATCTTCCTCCGCTCCAAAGCTCCGCCGGAGGCGGCACGGCTGCTGCCTGAATCCGACGGCGTTCTCTACGTCGACCTCAAGCCCATTCGCGCCTTCGTCCCCAAAAACGCCAAGCCCCCCGAGCGCGTGCCGGAGTACCAGGCCTTTGTGGACGCCACCGGCATCGACTGGGAGCGCGATCTGGACCAGGTGGCGATTGCGATGCACCGCATGCCCGATCCCAACGGCCCCAACGGGCCGGTTGCCTATTCCATGGTGCTGGTGGGCAAACTTACCGGCAAGAAGCTCAATGCGTGGCTCACGGCCCACGCCACCACGCGCGATTCCTACGCCGGCAAAACCATCTACAACATTCCCTCCGAGGGCCGCACGGTGCGTGTGTGCCAGATCGGCTACGACATGGTGGCCGTCTCCAACACGCCCACCCCCGAGCAGATTCACTCCATGATCGACCGGCATCGCACCGCCGCGTTGCCCTTTTCCGGCTCGTCGATCCTCGAAAAGCGCTATCACGAGGTTCCGCTGCTGGCGTTTGCCTGGGGAGTGGGCCAGATCGGCCTGCCCTTCTCTGAGAGCGGCGCCATCAGCATTCTCGGGCTCCAACTGCCGCTCCCCGCAGATTCCACGATCGTCGCCAGCCTGGCGCCCACCCTGCCCATCACCACCACCCTGCACTTCCAGGGCCTGTTGCGCCTGCGCGTGGAAGAAATAGCCAAAAACGATTCCGTTGCTGCCGGCCAGACCATGGCGCTTGGCAATCTGGTCGCGCTCTTCCAGCACATCTCCGCGCCGCTCGCCGATACGCCTATCAATAACGGCTTCAAGCAACTGGTCAAGACCGCGCAAGTGGCCCAGCACCACGACAGGGTAGTCATCACGGCCACCTTTTCGCCCGCCGTATTTACGGACACAGCCCTCGATCAAAATTCACTGCCCCAACCCACATCCGGGGCCGCTGAAAGCGCATCGAAATAAGCGGCGCGTTTCGCCTTGTCCCGTGACTCCCCAGCCGTCGCGCCCCGGCAGGGTCCCCTGAACCAATTTCAAGCGGGTTCTAGCGTACTTTTGACAGCATCTTCTCCAAAAGAGGTTTACTCCGGTGAGATTTGCAATGACCTCTCTCTCGGGAATTGTGAGTCGGATCGCTGGCTGTTCCGCGCTCCTCCTCTTTACCATCTTCCAGGCTCACGCAGCCGACTCCAACAGCAAGCATCCGGTTCTTACCGGCCAGGCCGCATTCACGGATGCTGCCCACGAATCGCCCGGCACGCGCCGCCACATCACGCTGGCCGACCTGCCCGGTCCGGCTCCAGAGCAGTCGGTAGATAATGGCCCGGATGTGGTTCCGCGTCCGGCCAACGCGTGGCCCATAGCGCCCAAAGGTTTCAAGGTGGAACTCTACGCCACCGACCTCATCAATCCGCGCGAGCTGCGCACCGCCCCCAATGGCGATATCTTCCTCGCCGAGAGCGAGGGCAACGAGATTAAGGTATTCCGCGGCGTTACGCCCGACGGAAAACCGAAGGAGGTCTCGGTCTTTGCGACGGACCTGCATCAGCCCTTCGGCATCGCGTTTTATCCTCTCGGCGACAATCCGCAATGGGTCTACATCGGCGATACCGACGGCATCGTGCGCTTCCCGTATCGCAACGGCGATATGAAGGCGCGCGGGCCCATGCAGCAATTGGCCGATCTTCCTGGCGGTGGCCGCCTGCGTGGAGGCGGTCATTGGACGCGCGACCTGGTCTTCTCAAAAGACGGGTCGAAGCTCTTCGCCTCGGTCGGGTCCCACTCCAACATCGACGACCCGATGACCCATCGCGTGGAGTTTCATCGCGCCGACGTGCTGGAGTTTACCCCCGAGGGCAAATTCGTCAAGATCTGGGGCTGGGGTCTTCGCAACTGCGTGGGCGAAGCCATTAATCCCATCACCGGCGAGTTGTGGTGCTCAACCAATGAGCGTGACGCGATCGGCAATAACCTGGTTCCCGACTACATTACCCACGTGGCGGAAGGCAGCTTCTTCGGCTGGCCGTGGTGGTACATGAGCGGCGACCACCAGGACCCGCGATTGGTGGGTCAGCCGCGCCCCAACCCGGAGCCCAAGGTATCGACACCCGACGTGATGCTGCAGCCGCATTTCGCGTCACTGGAAATGCTCTTCTACGAAGGCTCGCAGTTCCCCGCCGAATACAAGGGCGATGGCTTTGCCTGTGAACACGGTTCATGGAATCGCAAGCTGCGCACCGGTTATGAATGTATCCGCGTACCCATGAAGGACGGCCACGCCACCGGCGAGTACGAAGACTTCCTCACCGGCTTTGTGGTGAACGACGATGGCAACGTGTGGGGCCGGCCGGTAGGCATCACGGTAGCGAAAGACGGTTCGCTCTTCGTCTCCGACGACGGCTCGCGCTCCATCTGGCACGTGATCTACACCGGCGCCAAGTAGCGCCGGGGACAGTGCGGCCCTATTGTGATTGCGTCGAATGATTCGCAGTAGGGTCGCTGCTTGTCAGTGCCTGGGCCTGCTTGGCCACCACGAAGCCGGTTGAGACAATCCCCAGCAGCACCACGATAACGTGCGTGAGCCCATCAAAGCCCTTCGTGAAGGAAGCCATGCGCGCCTGAAAGCTCTCATGCGCTTCTTGCGGCCGCTGCGGTGCGATGCGTCTGCCCAGCGATGCGGCAAATTGCGACGTGTGCGACACCTCGGTCCTCTTCGCCGCGGAGCGTCCTATCCATGCCAGCAGCAGAAACAGCACGGCGCCCGGAATAGCCGTGGAATACCAGAGATGCGGATTCCGCAAAATCCGCTCCACCCACCACGCAGGCGACTCGTCCACAACGCTGCGCGCCGGATGCTGGAGCGGCGGAAGTGCGCTGGCGACACCCCGGTAGTACGCGTGAAACCTGCATCCCACCGCAACCGCAAAACTCAGGATCAAAAGCATTCCCTCGATGGGAGCAATGACAAACCATGCGGCCGGGCGAGTAACCCCACGGTATCCGACGAGCAATCCGGTCGCGCCCGCAACGATAACACCGACCACGAACGCGGTTCCCTCAGGCAGGTGAAACAGAATGCGCAGATCGTAGAATGTTCCCGGCAGCAGCGCACCGGCTACCATGGCCAATACCATCTCGAGGCCTCCCGAGGTACGGATCGGGGCGGCTTGCGGAGCAGACGTTTGTGGTGCAGCAGATGCCTCTGCGGCATCCGCCGCCACGCCGGCCAGTTTTGATTCAAGGTCTGTGATGGTGCCTTGCAGCTTGTTCACAAGGTGTAGATCGCGCCCACAAGTTTTGCAGACCAGCGCTGCGTCTGGGATTCCATCCATGCAGTACGGACAGTTCATGAACCGGCCTCCTCAGGCTTGAAATTCCGGCCGCCGATCGCGGAAATCCCATGCAGAGGCTTCGCTCAGGAATTCAGGGAGCCGGGCGGACCAGGAGGGGGAAGGAACCTGCGTAGAACCATATCGCACAGTACACCGCGGCGCAAGCGTATTTTTTGTTAACTTCCGCCGAGTCCTAACGCGCGCAGAGTGTTTTCATCCGGCTGGGCCGGCTGGCTGTCCTGCTTGTTCACCACACCAAAGCCGCCGCGATATTCCCACATCGTCCATCCGATGCCATCTGCTTCGAGCGCCGTACGCACATCGCGAATCCAGTCGGCGCGTGACACCGGATCAGTGTATTGGCGGTAGGCGCCGAATTCATCGCACATCAGCGGCACGTTGTTCTCGCGCGCCCATGCTGCAGCCTCATCAATCATCATCCGGATACGAGTTCCATTCCATTGGTCGAGCCAGTAGTTCTCGAGTGCATAGCGATCGGCGGCATCGGGAACCTCCGGCAACAGTGCCTGCATCTCTGCATTCTGCGGAGGGTAAGGGATGGAGTGCGTATAGCTCCACCACGCCAGGCCCCAGGTGGCGCCCTGATGCGTAAACTCGTGCGGCTCGTAAAAATGAAAGTTGTAAATTACGTTTCCGTCCCCCAAGGGGTGCAACGACACCAGGTCTGGAATATCGGAGTAATTGGCCCCGGTGACGATGATGGTATTGCGCGGCGCGGCCTGGCGAATGGCCGCTGCCACGCGCTCCTGAATCCCAGCCCAGCGATAGCGGTCGTTGAGCTCCGGCTCATTCAAAATCTCGAAGAAGACGCGATCGGAATCGCGCGTCGCGTAGTGTGCGGCGAGCTTCCGCCACAGCATGGTAAAGCGGTCAACCGCACTGTCGCTGGAGCGCATTTGCTGCTTGTAATCGTCGTTCGGGTGAATGTCGATGATGACGGAAAGTCCGTCGTTCAGCATGGTGTCCACGGCGCGATCGAGCCGCGCCAGAAAATCGGCATTGGCCCCGGGGTATGGCCCCATCGCCGCCTCCAGCGGAACCGGATCGATCGCCAGCCGCACGTGATCGAATCCCATGTGCGCCATCAGCGCAATGTCCTGCGCGTCGATATAGCTGTTGGTCTGGGAGGCTGGATAATGGCCCTGCTGCGCAAACCATGCGGAGCTGTTGATGCCGCGGCGCAGGTGCTGCGCACGCGTGAAGGCAATCTGCAAACCCGCTGCGCGCTCTGGCGCGGCTGCGCGCTCTGGCGCGGCTGCGCGCTCTGGCGCGGCTGCGCGCTCTGGCGCGGCCGCGGGCCCAGGTAGTCGATCCTGCGCGACAGTGGTCTCGAATGCGAAGAAAGAACAGATAAGTACAAAAGGGACAGCGAGGTAACCCAAGCGAAAGCGCACTGAAAATTTCCTCCCTTGAGAGCCGGTTTCACCATACCACGACCTGGGGAAACACAGGACGAATCGCCCCTCAGCGCCCCGACATCTGGTACGGTGAAAACCCGCCTTGGTGTACAGTGAAAGTAGGAATTCCGCCTTTGTTTCGCCTGCTTTCGCTATCCTCCTGTCTTCATCTCGACTATCTTTCCTGTCTGCTGACTGTCCTGTCGACGATCCTCGTTGGTCGCAAGCAATGGACCGGCCTGCTGATCGGAAGCCTGAATAGTCTGCTCATCTGCGCCATCGGCTGGCGCACGGCGCAGTTCGGCTTCATTCCAGCCAATCTATTTTGTATTGGAATCTACGGCTTCAGCATCCGGTCGTGGCTGAAAGAGACTGTGAACGGGCCGACCGGTTGAAGATGCTCGCGCAGAAACTGAGAGCGGTCCAGCGCTAGAGCATCCTTGGTGCTTGATCCACCGACATGACCAGCTTTACTGTCCACGCACTTCGGACGTGCTGGTTGCAGCGAGTTGCTCGTAGGTCTCGCGCAGGTACTTGTGCGGATTCACCGGCACGTTATGCACGCGTACCTCGTAGTGCAGATGCGGACCGGTAGCGCGGCCAGACTGCCCCACGTACCCAATGACCTGCCCGCGCGTGACGTGCTGCCCAGGCAAAACCGCGATGGCGGAAAGGTGCCCATAGAGGGTGCTCAGGTCGTGGCCATGGTCGAGCACGATCTCGCGCCCGTAACCGTTGGCCATGCCCGCTGCCGCCACATCGCCATCGGCCGCCGCACGCACCGGGGTGCCCATCGGCGCGTCAATGTCAATGCCGGAGTGGAAGGCACCTTCCCCGTTGAATGGGTCCAGACGCACGCCAAATCCCGACCCCACGCGGCCTTCAACCGGCCACAGCGACGGCGCATCCGCCAACTCAGTCCAATCGCCACCAAAGGTCGGGCTCAAACCGCCTTGCAAGGCACGCGAAATCTGCCCGGAAAGCGCCTCAGCGCGCAGGGCGCTCAGATCGTCAATTGACCGCTGAATCTGCTGCTGGCTGGGGTTGTCGGTCTGGGCCAGGCTAGCAGGAGTCGGTGCCGTGGCCGCATCCGCAACCGAATGTTTCGAGGCCGTAAGGCGATTCTGGCGCAGCCCGTACAAGGCAGACACTTCATTCGCCAGCGCACCCAGCGACGCGACCTGCACCGTGCGGTCATGCGCAATCTGGGCCATCTGGTTATAGTCTTTGCGGAGCGTCTCGCGCTCCTGGCGCACCTGGTTGTAGCTCTCCGTCTTCAGGAGCATGCGGGTATACGAACCCGCCAGGCCCACAATCGTGAAGGCCCCCACCACGGCGGCAGCTACAAACCCGTAGGCGTAGTGCAGCGGCAGCGGAATCTTGCGGATCTGCCCGTCTTCATCGCGAGCAACAAAAAGAATGTAGTAGCGCTTGCGCAGCATCTGTACCTCTTATCCTGCCTTGCGAGCAGGGCCGCAATTCGCCAATACCCCAAAGAATGGCGCAACCCAAGTGTTTTGATGCCTCCGCCCCATATGCATGAAAATGCACACGCTGAGTTTTGCACCCATAGGCGGAACGTGATCTCAGCTTAGCAGGCTGCAACCGGCATGGTCAATGCAACTCTGTGAGACGTTTTCAGCGAATGAGTAGGGAAACGGGAACCGCTCACATAGGGAATTCCATCTACTTGAGAGCGGGGATGGATTTCTAAGTCTTTTAATTGTATAAACCTGCCCATCTCACAGGCGTGCCAGGACCGGCGCAGGGCGCCCCGATGTCCTATTCTCGAAAGGTGCCCCGCACTTTCCAATCCGGCGAGAGACAACCGGCCGGCGAGCTCGACCTGATCCACCGGATTCGGGAACGGTCGAGCCGGCCCCGTGGAGGCGAAGTACGGCTGGGCATTGGAGATGATTGCGCCCTTCTGCGTCCACGCCCCAGCGAAGAGCTGGCCGTCACCACCGATTTATCCATCGCCGGGCGGCATTTCCAGTTGGAGTGGCACCCGCCGGAGGCGGTCGGCCATCGCACCCTTGCTCGCGGCCTCAGCGATCTGGCCGCCATGGGCGCGCGGCCGGTTGCGGCGTTTCTGTCGCTGGGCTTGCCGCGGGAGCTTGCGGCCAGCCGGAAGTCGAGTGCCCGCACCCCGTCGTCTCCTGCATGGCTCGACAAATTTCTCGACGGCTTTCTGGCCCTCGCCGCTGCGACTGGCACGCCGCTGGCCGGCGGCGACCTGGCCGAGTCGCCCCTCTTCGTCGCGGATATCGTTCTCACCGGCGCAGTGCGTCGCGGACGCGCGCTCCTACGTTCCGGCGCGCGCCCCGGCGATCTGTTGTACGTAACCGGAGCTTTGGGCGGTGCAGCCGCCGGTCTGGCCCGGCTGACCGACTGGGCCGCGCAGCAACCGCAGTCACAGACCGACAGAACCCTGCGCCCCCCGCGCGCGCTCAAACCAACACTCACGCCTCACCTTTATCCGCAGCCGCGCCTCGCCCAGGGCCAGTGGCTCGTGCGCCGCAAGGCCGCTACCGCTGCGCTCGATATCAGCGACGGCCTCTCGACCGATCTCGCCCATCTCTGTGAGGAATCAAGAGTCACGGCAGAAATTGACGCCGTTTCCCTGCCCATTCATACCGGTGCAACCCTCGAACAGGCCCTGCACGGCGGCGAAGATTACGAATTGCTGTTCACTGCATCGCCTGCTTCGCGCCTGCCCCGCTCCATCGCCGGCGTGCCGGTAACGCAAATCGGCCGCATCGTCCGCAAGAACGCGCGCCGCCCGCAGATGACGCTATTGACCGCGCAAGGTCGACAGCCGCTCGCACCACGGGGTTGGGAGCATTTCGCATGATGGACTTCCTGAACGGCGAGGATGGAAGTCGATGAGCCAGACGGTCGATCTAAGCTTCCCGCACAGCTGGCGCGCGGAGATTCTCTCTACGCGTCCGCTGATCCTGCCGCCGCGCAGTTTCGTCTATCCGCGCCAGGCGGAAGAAGTGGAACGCGGCGCGCTGGAGGTGCTGGTGCGGCCTCAAAAGCCGGGTGCCCCGGGTCTCGATTCTGAGACCCGGGATAGCTCCGCGCAGGAGTTTCTCGCCACCTGCGCCCTCGGCTTTCGCGATCCGGCGGTACCTACCGGCCTATGGTCAACTCCAGAACCGGATAATCTTTGTGCCGTCGCCGGAGGCTATGCGTATCTCATCGACACCGCCGCGCCGGAGCATTTCACCATGCTTCCCTACCGCCCGGTCATGGAGGTCCGCGCAGTCCCAGCGGAGGGTCTGCTGCTGTTCGTCGGCCACCGATCGATTCTTGCCTGGGGCCGGGACGGACAAGCGTGGGAATCTGAACGGCTTTCCGACGAAGGATTAACGATTAGTTCCATCGAGAACGGAACGCTGCGCGGAGTGGGTTGGGAGATGCGTAGCGATAAAGAGACGTCGTTCACGATGGACCTGCGCAGCGGGCTTCGCAACACACCCGAAAACCTCTAAACACCTTGCCCACTTGCACTTCCCGCAATTAGCTTCAGTATTTCCTGAAGTTCACTTCGATAGTGATTGCGACTGCAATCGGATACCCTGCCCGCATCGCCGGTTAGACAGTTGTCTGCGCGGGCAGCATCGTCTCGTATCCCGCATACACACCCTCAAACACCGAGTCCCAACCGGCACTCAGCGCGTAGGCGCGCGCTGCTTCGCGCAGGTCTGTGTGCCTTTGCGGATTTGCCAGCAAGCCTGCAATCGCCGCGGCAAATTCCTCATCGACGACCACGCACCCGGTATCGCCGTTGCGCACAATCGTAGCCGGGCCGCCGTCGGGAGTCACTATGGCGGGCACGCCGCTGGCCAGCGCCTCCAGCACCACGTTGCCAAACGTGTCGGTGTGCGAGGGAAAGACGAACAGGTCCATCCCTGCGTACGCTGCGGCGAGTTCCTCGCCTTTCAGCACGCCGGTAAATTCCGCCCGCGGAAGCCGCTGGCGCAGCCACGCTTCTTCGGCTCCGTGGCCCACGATCCGGAACCGAAAATTCGGCCCGATCATGCCCTCCAACTCCTCCTGCACTTCAACCAGCAGCGCCACATTTTTCTCAATGGAGAGCCGGCCGACAAACCCCAGCACATGCTGCGCGTCAGCACTGTCGCGGCTGCGCTTCGCTGGAGTAAAGAGATCGGCATCCACGCCGCGCGGCATCAGAAAGCAGGGCCGCCCGGTCGCTTGCTGTAGCCGTTCACAGAGGCCGGGGTTGGGCGCATAGAGCACCCGCGCTCCGGAATAAAAGAACGACACGGCCGCCATGGCCAGATCTTCGATCGTCTTCCCCGTAGCCGCGGACTGCCGCTCCGGCAGCAGTCGTAAGAACCAGTTGGACCGCCGCGCCGCGTACTCATGCACATTTGTATGCCAGCTTGCGGCCAGCGGCAGTTCCAGATGGTGCGCCAATCCCGCGCCCACCAGGCCAATCTCACTCGGCCCCGTGATGTGGATCAGGTCGGGCTGAAAGCGTTCAAGCACGTCGCCGATCAGCGGTACGTGGCGCAAGTACGCGGGGTCGAAGCGAAGATCTTTTTCGAGGGCAAAGGAAAAGGCGCCACGCGGCAGCTCCAGCGTCCACACGTTGCCCTCTTCCACGAGAGCGGGCGCCCGGTCGCCGGCGCGCACGCACAGAAAGGGCAGGTTGCGACGGCGGGCAAAGGCTTCAAAATGTCGGCTGGTGTGCGCAACCCCGTTCACCTCGTGAAAAGAATCGGGAAAGTACGCCACACGGGGCGGGGGGGCAATCGCGGGATCGAGAGCGGTGCGCGGGTTGACGATTTTTAGTCCCTCGAAAATTCGAGATGGGTGGTCCCCCACCCTTTGCACGATGAGACCGTGCAAAGGATGGGGCACGGTGCATTATCGCCAGCCCACCCAAAACCAACTGCAGCCACAGAACTTCCTCCGCTCCGCAGGAGGACGAAACGTTGCTGGGCGCTGGCCGCGCGGGTTGATGCGATCGACTCGCCCCTACGCCAACTGAGAACTGCGAAGTGACAACTGCCTTTTCAGCTCTCCTGCTCGCCCAGTGCCAGGCGCAATTCGTGTGATTCGCTCCATGCCATGCGCAAGCCGCCGGCCACCAGGCCGCGGCCCATCATCTGCACCAGGGCGACCACGGCTGCAGCACTGCGCGACGCCTTGCCCTTGGGCCAGATCTCGCAGAGCGGTCGAACCACGCCGTTCTTGTCGGGGTGATAAACGCGCTCGTCCCAGGTGCGCGAGCCCTGCGGGAACTCGGGATAATGCCGCACCGCATCGACGGTCGACTGCAGAATGCGATGCTTCCACGGCTCCGCATACTGGGGCAGGAACAGCACATTGCTGCGCCGCTCGCGGCGAACCTCGTGCACAAATTCGGTGAACGTGGAGGCGTTGGTCAGGTTGATGTTGGCGTTCGGCTCTACGCCGTGCCGGTCGCCGCCGGAGATGAGCAGCATGTTCCAGCGCTCGGCCAGCAGGCGCACCGCGCGGTTCTCTTCCCAGTTGCGCAGGCCGTTCAGCTCCAGCGCGTGCATGTAGGCGCCGTTCTTCTGCAGAAACTCGTTCACCAGGAACTGGTGCTTTTCCTTGCCCACCAGGTAGAGGTCCCAGATGGGGTGGTTGAAGACCAGCAGCACGTTGGGTTCGCGATGCAGCTCGGCCAGAATCTCCGTAAGCCGCGTGTCGCTGGGGTTGGCAGTGAACTCGGCAAGCGTCGCCATCCACTGCGCGGCGCGGCCGCTGGGCAGGTTGTGCACGCCAAGATGGAAGGACTGCACGCCGCCATAGGGTGCGCTCCACTCCACGCTCACCGGAATATGCCGCGCGCTGGCAACCGTGCGCAGCAGCATGGGAGCGTTGATGTTGTCGTGGTCGGTGAGCGAAACCATGGAACCGAGGTCCAGCTTTTCAATCTGCCGGCTCTCCAGATCGAAAGCCAGCTTGGGCGTCATGGGCGGCGTCCAGTAGCTGCGCGCATAATCCATGCGCACGCCGTAGGCTTCTTCCGCGCGGCGCTCCATCCGCGCCATCAGCGGACGGATGATCGGAAACTGGTTTCCGAAGTTGGCCAGGAAATCGAGCGTCTCCTGCGACTGGTTGGTGTGTCCATGCAAAGAAACGCCGGCCCTGAAGCCGGCGGGTGCGTTGCGATCACGCCAAAGATACGAAATTGTCGAGGTCGGCATAACCTGCTCCTTCCCTATCCACCTTATCGTGCACGGACTTACAGCATCAGTTTCCTATGGGTGCCGTGAAAGGAGCGTAAATGCGCGGAGAATTGCCGTTCAAATAAGGAAAGGAACCAGCTAAGTTACGAGGAAACCGGGCAAAATATGCCCACATGCGCGTATGGAACAGCGCCTAATGAGCAAAATGACCACCTCATTGGATGCCGGCGCCCCTCAGCATGAAGCCGCCGGCTTACGCAGCGTAAAGATCAGGAAGGTATATTCAAGGTCGTACAAGTCCCAGCGAATGGGCCGCCCCGCGCACCGCCGCAGATCGATCTCCCCCGTCAGCTCCAAGCCGCACTTCGTCGACTGATCAAGCATCTCCTCAATCTCCTGCCGGTTGAAGATCTTGATGGGAGCGCCGTGGGCAATCTTGCCCGTCGTGTCAATCGGTTCCGGATAATAGTCCGTGGATGTAATCAGCAGCCCCCCCGGTTTCAGTACTCGGTACATCTCTCGAAAATAGGCCTCGGTTGGAACCCCATGTTCGATCACGCTCATGCACGAAACGGCGTCGAAAAAGTCATCCGCGAAGCCCGTGCAGGTTATGTCTCCCGGCAAATACCGGATAGGGCCCCGCCGCGCGGGATCGGCAAAGGAAAGATTCATGCCGAACAGGTTGCGGTACCCGCAGACATAGAGAGCGGGGAGAACATTGCTGTAGATCTCGGCGCCGGCATCGAGAACCCGCCCTGTTTTAGGCGTAGAACTCAGGATTGCCTCGACCGCTGCCAGATGGTCCCAGTTCTTTTCCTCTGAAGGGTGCAGCGGCAATTGAAGCTGGCGCGCATTCCCGGCTGCCTGACGCCATTCGGCGTGACTTTGGAGTACCGCATTGGGGAGGGTGGTCGCCGCAGGAATGGCGGCGCGACTGCGCCCGTAGCGCATCTTCAGGGTCAGCCGATAGAGGCTTTCCGACTGGAGAAACAGGCTCTTCACGCGCCTGAAAAATCTTCTTGAAGCTGGAGGGCCAGACTTCCGGGCTACATCCCGCGACGATTGCAATGGATTCCCCTGTATTCCAACGGCTATCACGCTGCAGGTCGGTCACAAGCTGTTACGAGGACTCTGAGCAGACCTCGGCGGCTTTCATTTCCGTGTTTTGGCGATCTCGGGGCCAAGGAAATCTTCCACGGTCCAACCTGCCATCAGCTCTTCCTGGCGGCCCGCGGCCGCCCCTGCTGCCGCAATCTCCGCCGCAAGGTAATTCTCCGTCAGCCCTTGGCGCAGCATCTCGAACGCCTGCTCCGGTGTATCGGCATACTGGAACGACTCCAGATCCTTTGGAGAGATCGCGCCCGTATCCACAAGCACATCGAGATTGAAGACCCGCTTCCAGTACTCGGATCCGTAGATGACAACCGTGATCTTCTTAGCCAGCTTCTGGGTCTGCGTGAGGGTGAGAATCTCAAACATTTCGTCAAGCGTCCCAAAGCCGCCCGGAAAAACCACCAGCGCCTTTGAAAGATACGCAAACCACAGCTTGCGCATGAAGAAGTAGTGGAACTCGAAGTTGAGCGAGGGCGTGATGTACGGATTCGGAGTCTGCTCGAAGGGCAGAGCGATATTGAGCCCAATGGTCTTTCCGCCGGCCTCGTAGGCGCCGCGGTTCGCGGCTTCCATAATGCCCGGTCCGCCGCCGGAAGTGACCACAAAGCGGTGCTTGCGCGAAGGGATGCCCTTGGCCCAGCGCGTGAACAGTTGCGCAAGGCGGCGCGCGTCCTCGTAGTAGCGGGCCATTTCCAGCGCGGCCACAGCGCGCTTGCGCTGCAGTTCGCTGGCTTGGCCGGCGGCGATCTCCTTCGCTTTGGCGGGCTGTTCTTCCTGCGGCGCGGGGCGCGTCGATCCCGTGTTGTCCAGCAGTTCCAGCGCGTGGTCGGCCTCGTCGCGGCCGCGGAAGCGGGCAGAGCCAAAGAAAACCACCGTGTCCTGAATTTGTTCGCGCCGGAACCGGGCCAGCGGCTCCAGATACTCAGACACAATGCGGATCAGGCGCCCGTCGGCGCTGTTGAGAAACTGCGAATTCTCATAGGCCAGCGGTGCGCAGGGAAGCGGCGGCGGAGCTCCGTTGCCGGGGATGACAGCCTGATTCGGTTGAACCGTCTCTTCTTGTTGGGGTTCTGCGGCAGATGCTGGCTGAGCCGCGCTCCCTTGTTCGTTTGTCTTCATTCCCTTACCCATCGCGGCGATGGAGAGCGTCGTGGAACGCGAACCACAGATTGAGAACGCCCAGCCCCGAAATCATGCCACGCACCGCACCGTTGGCTGCGTAAACCGAGAGCACGGGGAATTGCGCGAACAGCGGGTTCTGATCCCAGAACGTGTGCGACCACGGCGCGTAACAGACCGCCAAGCCAATATACATGCGCAGCATGACGCGCAGAAATAGCTCCATGCGCACCAGCCAGCGCGGAATGCGTTGTGGCGGGGGTGCCTCCCCGGCTTGGGCGACAACCGGGACGGACTGGCGGCTGGGCTGCGACGGCACAGAACTTGCCATGGATAAGGAATTGGACTCCGGCTGCTGCGACATTCTCTGGGGCAAATCCTGGCTCAGGCCCGCAGCCGTCCCCATCGGCGCTGCGTAGCGGGCACTCGGGGCTAACGACCGAAAATCCGGCTCGTTGAGGGACGCCATATTGCAACGGTAACACAGCAATGGATGCCCGGCGCCCACCGGGAACCTTAGCTGTAGACAGGAAAAACCGGAGGGTGAACAATGTCCGTAACAGATTCTTGGGGAAGGAGACCCGCGATGAAGCTGGCTCATTTTCTTGGACTCACTCTGATTCTGGCTCCACTGGGCGCCGCAGCGCAGAGCAGCGTGGCCGCAGGCCACGGGAGCTTCGGCGTGGCGGGAATGGAAGGCCAGGCTAGCTTACAGGCCATGCCCGCGCCCAGCCCCTGCCCTGTCGCCCTGCAGGCCAAACATCTGGCCGACGGCGATATGGTCAAAACGGGCGCCGGACATCCCAAGGGCCTCGGCCAGCGGCTGCATCTCACCCTCACCAGCCCAGACGCTCGCACCCTGTCGAGCGCGACCTTCAATGTGCGCGGCTGGACGGCCGAGGGCCACATGCAACAAGCCGGCGCCAAGCGCAACCCAGGCCAGGAAACCCGCACCTTGCAGATCCCACTCACCTCTGGGACAGGCCGGAACGCCTCGGCCGATCTCTGGGCGCCTGGGCTTACGTCGGTTGAGTCGGTGGAGTTGCTCGCCGTCTCTTACGCCGATGGGTCAACCTGGACACCGGCTGCCGGTAAGACTTGCCGCGTGGTGCCAGACCCGCTGATGCTGATTGCCCAGTAGCGCTGGTCTCCTGCCCGCACAAAGAAATGCCCAGGTCGCGGTACTGCAACCTGGGGCACCACAGCCGTTCACTCGCCTGAGTTAACTCACAACTGCGAACTAGAACCGATAGAAGACGCCGCCCATGGGCTCGAATGTCTGGGTATAGACGCCCTGCGCCGGGAAGAGCATGGAGAGATTCGGCACCTTGTACGCTTCGGCGCGAATTTGTGCCCGCACGCCCAGATGATCGGTGATCGAGTAATCAACTCCGCCGCCGTAGAGCCATGCAATTCGAACCGTGTCGTTGATACCGTAGCCGGGGACGGTGGTGGTAGCCGATGTTGCGATTCTGGGGGCGTTCGGCTCGAAGATGAGGAAGCCAAGACCTCCGGTGGCAAATGGCCGCAGGTTGCCAAATTTCTTTGAAAAAACCCAATCCAGGCCGACCAGGCTGTTGTTGACGCTCAGCTTTTGCACAGGCGTGTTGCAGACCAGCCCACAGCCAGGAGCAGGCACAGGAGCGATGGTCTCGTTGTTGGAATGGTAACCATACGTCAGCTCGTATCCCACCAGCGGCTTCTGAATGTGCCGAATTTCAAACATCCCGCCGTAAGAATCGGTAGGCGTCTGGGTGACGCCCTGGGCGGTGGTGGCGCTGTTCATTGCGTAGTAAAAGCTCCCGCCGATATCGGTCTCGTGCTCGTATACTGACCCAGCCGGCTGCGTCTGCCCGGAGGCCTGCGCCGGATTACTGGCTGGCGCCGGAACCGAGCTCCCCTGACCGTACGCCGCAGCGCCGCTTAACGTCAGGATCGCGATGGAAATAATTGAAATAAGAGAAGGTGCAGACTTCACGTACATCAGGGTCTCCTTTGGGTCGTGTTCTATGGTCGCATCTCGTGCGCAGTACGGGGGCAGAGTTCTTCCGAAATCATAGTGTATAAAACCGACCCGGCGATCCGTGCCTCCCCCGAACAGAATGGCCCCAGGGAGTAAACGCACGTGCCGGTCACCCAAAACACCTTGGAGAGTGCCGAGAACTGCCCGCGGAGCCTTTCCCGGTCGCCCCCGGACTTGGTAATCGCTCTGTTTGCGTTACCAACGGTTCTTCTTTTTCTTGAGCTTTTTCTTGAGGATGCAAGGACAACCTCTAACAAAACGTGAACATCACACCCAAGGTCCGCTGGTTTCGCTTTCCGGGATGGATGCGCCAGAGACTCCGGCGTTGAATCAACCTCCGTTCCGCCGTTGAGTCATGCGTTTGGCCCCGCATTCGGAGCCATCCGTGCCGCGCCTCCGGGATTGCTGCCAGGGACATTTGACGCATTTCCCTTCCCCAGCCTTGCGTCAGCGGGATGCGGGCGGCGTGCCGAAAAGCCTGCCCGCATCTCGCTCTTCTTTTAAGCTCCATCCCCCATTCCACTGCGCGAGCCCTGGCCCTTCGCGACAATGCGAGAATGACAGTGAAGCACTATCGTCGAAAATCAAATCCCAAGCCCGGCGAGTGCCCGAGGGATAACTGTCTATCATGTTGCGCGTTCTATCCACGCACCTTTTTCTGCAGCATCGCCTGCACCCCGGCCTGCTCGAGCTCGCCGCCCGCTCCGGCGCGCAGGCTGTCGAGATCTTTGCCGCGCGCCAGCACTTTGACTACACCAGCCGCGAGGATGTGGTCGAGCTGGCGGAGTGGTTCAGCTCCAATGAGCTGCAGCCGTTCTCCATGCACGCTCCCCTCTTTCCCGATCGCGAAATGGGCCGCGCCGGCGCGCCCGGCGTAAACGTGATTCATGCCGAGAAATCGCGCCGCATCGACTCCATGGATGAGATCAAGCGCGCTCTCGAAGCTGCCGAACACCTGCCCCTGCGCCACCTGGTTGTGCATCTCGGCGAACAGATGGACGGCTGGTCACCACGCACCATCGAGCATGCGCAAACCGCGCTCGAGCATCTGGGCGCCTTCGCACGTCCGCTGGGCGTGCGCCTGCTGGTCGAAAACCTGGTCAACGAGGCCACCACGCCCGAGCACCTGATGATCATCCTCGAGATGGGGCACCTGGACAACGTGGGTATTTGCCTCGACCTGGGCCACGCGCACATCACCGTGGGCGTGCGCGATGCCATCACCACGCTCGGTCCCCGCATCGCCTCCGTCCACGTGCACGACAATCACGGTATGCGCGACGAGCACCTGTGGCCCGGCGACGGCAACATCGATTGGAGTGCAGCCGTAGAAGGGCTCAAAGGTCTCGCCAACCCGCCGGCAGCCGTGCTGGAGATCAACTCCAATCTCTACGACGCACACACTGCGCAGTCGAAGATCGAAGCCGCCTTCGCGCGGCTGGCGTAACGAGGAACCTGGCCGGGCAACGAGGCACCGTGCCCCATCCTTCGCGCAGTCTCATCGCGCGAAGGGTGGGAGACCACAAAAGCCGAGTTCGGAACTTTATGGTCTCCCACCCTTCCCCAGCAAAAACGCGAAAGGATGGGGCACGGAAGTTGGTTGCCGGGGTTGGCTTGTTCCCTCGCTCCCTTGTTCCCTTGTTCCCTGCTTCTAGCAAATTCTCGGCAACTGCTCGCCAATTTGTATCGGAATCACGCGATTGGCGCCCATCGCAGTGCGGGCCACCAGCATGCGTTTATGTTCCGCGGTCACGGATCCGATCCGCGCCGCATCGCGGCCCAGAGGGTGGGCGCGCAGGATTTCCAGAACGCGATCGGCGGCCTGGGGCGCAACGAAGAACACCGCCTTGCCTTCATTGGCCACGTACACCGGATCGAGCCCAAGCAACTCGCAGGCCGATTGCACTTCAGCACGTACCGGCAGGCTGATCTCGTCAATCACAATCCCCGTATCCGAAGCGTTTGCAATCTCATTCAGGGTCGATGCCAGCCCACCGCGCGTGGGATCGCGCATGGCGTGCACCGCAGCACCCACCCCAGCCAGCACATCGGCAATCATGCCGTTCAGGGCCGCGCAATCGGAGCGAATCTGGCTTTCGAACTCCAGTCCCTCGCGCACGCTCATGATGGCCATCCCATGGTCGCCGATGGTGCCCGAGACGATGACGGCGTCGCCGGGCATTGCACGCGCGGGCCCCACCGACACATTCGCAGGTAGCTGCCCCACGCCAGTGGTGTTGATGTAGCAGCCGTCGCCATGGCCTCGTTCAACAACTTTGGTGTCTCCGGTAACGATTCGCACGCCCGCCTTGGCCGCCGCGCGCGCCATCGCATCCACAATCGCCGCAAGCTGGGCCAACGGAAAGCCCTCTTCCAGGATGAAGCTGGCGCTGAGAAATTTAGGATCCGCACCAGAAACAGCAAGATCGTTGACCGTGCCGTTCACCGCCAGCTCGCCAATTGAACCGCCCGGAAAGAAGAGTGGCTGCACGACAAACGAATCCGTGCTCATGGCAATGCGGCCGGAAGTGATATCGAGAATCGCGGCATCGCCCAGATCTTCAAGCACAGAGTTGCGGAATGCCGGCAGAAATAGATGCTCAACCAGCTCATTGCCCAGTTTGCCGCCCCCGCCGTGTCCCATCACGATCGCAGGGTAATCCGCCAGCGGAAGCGGGCAGCTCCAGTTCGAGAGGTCGATGGTCCCATTTGCGTCTGTCACCGATTCAATCCTTCGAGACGTGCTTGCAGCCTGTAGCCTGTAGCCGGTAGCTCAAACCATATGCACGTGCGGCAAACCTCGACCGCCCATTGCGGCAAAGCAAAGCCACCCTCTACCGGCTACCAGCTACTGGCTGCTTTCAACTGTTCCGCCGAAATAAATCGCCCGTAGTTGTAATACGCCGCGCATGCGCCTTCGCTCGACACCATGGTTGCGCCCAATGGATGCCGCGGCGTGCACTCCCGGCCAAAGGCCTGGCACTGCGCCGGCTTGAGCGCTCCGCGCAGCACATTGCCCGCGCAACACAGCGGCGACTCCTCGGTATGAATCCCGCCGATCTCGAAGCGCAGCTCCGCATCGAAATCGCGATAGTCGGCATTCAGCCGCCATCCGCTTCTGGGAATCACCCCGATGCCCCGCCATGCGCGATCCGTCACCTCGAACACACGCGCCAGCAGTTGCTGTGCTTCAAGATTTCCGGCGAAGCTGACAATCCGCTCATACGCATTCTCCACGCGCGCCTCGCCGCGCTCCAGTTGCAACACCGCGCGCCGGATTCCATCGAGCAAATCGAGAGGCTCAAATCCCGTAACGACAATCGGCACCTGGAATTCGCTAGCCAGCGGCGGATATTCCCAGTAGCCCATCACGCTGCACACGTGCCCCGCAGCCAGGAACGCATTAATGCTATGTCCCGGCGTACTCAGAATCGCCTCGATGGCAGGTGGCACCAGCACGTGCGAAACCAGCAGTGAGAAATTACTGAGGCCACGGCGCTTGGCCACGTGCACGCTCATGGCGTTCGCCGGCGCAGTGGTCTCGAAACCCACGCCGAAGAAGACAACTTCCCTGCCCGGATTCTTCTCAGCCAGATCGACGGCGTCGAGCGGCGAATACACCACCCGCACATCCCCGCCGCGCCCTTTTACCTGAAACAGATCGCCGTCCGTGCCAGGCACGCGCAGCATGTCGCCGAAGGAGCAGAAGATGACCCCGGGCTGCGCTGCAATCGCCAGCGCCTTGTCGATCAGCTCCAGTGGCGTAACGCACACCGGGCAGCCGGGCCCGTGCACCATCTCAATTTCTGGCGGCAGCATCTGGTCAATGCCGTTCTTGATAATGGAATGCGTCTGCCCGCCGCAAACCTCCATAATCTTCCACGGGCGCGTGGTGACGGCATGAATCTCGCGCGCCATGCGCTGCGCAATCTCGCCATTCCGAAACTCAGTCAGGTACTTCATTCCGTCGAGCGGCTCCCCCACTTACAAATGCGGGTGCCCCACCTTCGGCGCGTTTTTGTCCTTGCGCCTAAGGTGGGATACACCTATCTATAGTTTTTTACTGCTCTACAGCTTTTTACAGTCCCCTCCCGCACAGCTCCCGTCAGGACAGCAGGACGGGGACGCCTTTGCCGCCCGCGCAAAAGCTTCGTCCTCGCTGGCCAATTCTTCGTCCAGCACGCCCAGGGCGCGAAACTCGGCCAGCGTCTGCTCGGCCGTCACCTCATCGATTTTGGAGATCGCAAACCCCACGTGGACAATCGTGTAATCGCCTACCTGTACCTCGGGCACGTAGTCCAGGCAGACGCGCTTGACCACACCGCCGAAGTTGACGCGCCCCACGCGCAATCCGCCCTCGGTGGTAATCTCTTCCACTCTTCCCGGAATCGCAAGGCACATAATACGTTCCTTATAGCGCCGGGAGGTGAACATCGAATGTGATTTGAATCACTTAAAGCGGAGAGGCGGGGATTACAGGGACCGAGGGAACAACGCGGCCGGAAGCTCCATCATCAGCACAATGCCGGGTGCCCCACCTTCGGCGCGTCTTTGTCTTTGCGCCTAAGGTGGGATACATCTATCTACCGTTTTTTACAGTTCTTTCCTGTCTTTTAGTCCGAAACCATCAGTTCGCCAGGCAGAATCGGCCGCGTGCGCGGCAATACCCCACGGGCAGCCAGCGAGCCCACCAGCGCAAGCACGCACACATACACCGCCAGCTTCACAAAGCTGCCCTCGCGGGTAACAGCGAAGGACGCAGGCAGCACCTTCCACAGGATCAGCAGCACGGTTTGCCCAATGGTGACGGCCCAGACCGAGCCGTAGAAGTACCGCCGCTCCGTGCCTTCGCCCTTGGTCGACACACCCACGCGCGGAAGCTTGCCCATGATGCCCAGCAGCAGAATCAGCGCGCAAAGCGGCGAGTAGCCGTATTGATAAATCTGTTTGAGCTGCCAAGTTCCGGTAATCACGGCGCCCACCAGTCCGGCCAGGTTGAGCAGCGCGAAGCTCAGCACTGCGTTCCAGGCAAAGGTGTAGCAGACCTTGCGATAGAGCGGATTGGGCTTTATCCTCGTCGAAGCGCAGGATGTAGGGGCGATGCTCCGAGCCCGGAAGCTGTGCATAGAGGCCGGCAATGCCGGTGCCGAGCAGGACCGCGCCCAGCCACATGGCATTCCAGCGGTTAAAGCCATGGGCAAACAAGCTGAAAGTCAGCGGCCCGGGTGCCAAAAAGAAGACCCAGATCCAGATGGGCCAGTGCGCCAGCCGATAGAGTGGCGTGTTCCGCTCGCGGATTTTCCGCTCCGCAGCGTATTCGATTCTTCCGTTGTACTGCATGGCCCTCAGTCTCGCAGCCAGCCCGCAAGCGGGTCAACCCGGAAGGCAGGAAGATTAGGGAACGAGGCCCAGCTTCCTCGGTCCCTTGTTCCCTTGTTACCTTGTTACCTTGTTCCCTGTCTCTCCGCTGCACTCCACCATGCGTTCCAGCGCCACGCGCGCCCACTGCTTCACACTGGCGCGTACCTGCACACGGTTCACTACGCGGCCTTCCACCAGGTTCTCAAGAGCCCAGGCCAGGTGATGCGGACTGATGCGATACATCGTGGTACACAGGCATCCGGTATCGTCGAGGGTTACGATCTTTTTGCCTTCAGCCGCAAACCGCTTCGCCAGCCGGTTGACCAGGTGAATCTCGGTGCCGATAGCGAAGGTCGATCCCTTCGGCGCCTTCTCAACAATGGAGATGATCCGCTCCGTCGACCCCTGCGCGTCGGCCTTCTCGCAGACCTCGTAACGGCACTCCGGATGCACGATCACCTGAATGCCCGGGTAGTTGGCTCGCACCTGGTCCACATGGCTGGGCAGGAAGCGCTGATGCACGGCGCAATGGCCCTTCCACAGCAAGACGCGGCTGGCTTTGATGCGCTCAACATTCTGCCCACCCGCCGCCTGGTTGCCGAGGTTGACGGCCCAGGGATCCCATACGACCATCTCGTCCAAAGGTATCTGCATGGAATGCCCGGTGTTGCGACCCAGGTGCTGGTCAGGCAAGAACAGAATCCGCTTCCCCCGCGCGAAAGCCCATTCCATTGCCGCGCGCGCATTCGACGAGGTGCATACCAGCCCGCCGTGCTCGCCGCAGAAGGCTTTAATCGCCGCCGTCGAGTTGATGTAAGTAACGGGTATGGTCTCATCCGCAAGCCCGAACCGCTCCAGCGCCTCCCAGCAGTCTTCAACCTGGGAGATCTCGGCCATATCCGCCATCGAGCAGCCGGCGTTCAGGTCAGGCAGAATCACCTGCTGGCCTGCACGGGCGAGAACGTCGGCGCTCTCTGCCATGAAATGCACGCCGCAGAACACGATGTACTTCGCGTCGGTTGCGGCGGCGACTTTGGAAAGCTTGTAGCTGTCGCCCGTGTAGTCGGCAAAGCGCACCACTTCGTCGCGCTGATAGTGGTGGCCGAGCAGAACAGTCGTCGCGCCCAGGCGCTCGCGCGCGGCAGCGATGCGCTCGTCCATGGTGTGATCGGGAAGCGCCAGGTAATTATCGAGGCTGCAGGAGGTTTCAGCAGCGGCAGACGGCTCTGCCGTGAATGCATCGAGAACAGGAGTCACTTCTTCCGCCTTCAGTCCTTTACGGACGGAGATGTTGAAAGCTATGCGGCCCGCAAGGGCCGACCGCGGCATAACGCCGCCGTACGTGGCTGCAGCGGATCGTCCGGCCCGCCTCAGGGCAGGACCAGGAACAAATCCACGGAGTTGTTGCAGCCTTCAATGGAGAGATGCGGAAAAATGCCGGAAGATGGAAAAATCCAGCACCCCGTTCCGTACCGTCCACAGTTAGTTTAACGCAGCCGTAACAATTCACGTGAGCCGAATCGTCCTGATGATGCGGCAACTGCCGGGCACCTGGCCACCGGTATCCGGTGGATACTCCGGGTGAGCCACCTTTGCCTCGCGCTGGTTTTGTCCCCAATTCAACAGTCTGAATTGCGCCGTTCTGTGCCCTCTGCTCTCTGCGGTTTGTGAGGGTTGCGCGCGGGCAGGTATCATGGGAAATTCATGGTAATTTCTCCGCCAATCCAGCTTGGAACCCTCGGCATGGACGACACGCTGCTGCTGATGGTTTTGGCGCTCGTGGTCCTCGGCCCGCGGCGACTGCCGCAGATAGGCCGCCAGATCGGCAAACTCATGTACGAGTTCCGCAAGGCGTCCAACGATTTCAAATACCAGTTGGAAGAAGAGTTACGGACCGCCGAGGAAGCTGACAAGCGCAAGCGCGAAGAAGCAGAGCGCCAGCGCACGCTGACCGACGCCCAGAACGCGGTAGCCCAGGCGCAGAGTGCGGCTGAAAAGGCGCTGGAGGCGGCGGCGCAGGCGCAAAGCGCCGCCCAGGTTGCGCAAACTGCCGCCGCAGAATCCACCACGGTTGCGGAATCTCTGGTTGCCGAAACCTCCGGAGTCGCTGCTCCCGACATGATTTATACCTTCGGAAGCAGCGAGGCAGAGACCGCGGCAACCGAACAACAGCCTCCAGTTGCAGCCGCAGCGGAGCCGGTTGAGACGGGCTTACGCATTCAGCCTCCAACAACCGGTGAGCAGGTTCCTTCCTCCCGCCCCGGCCGGCTGGCGAGCGAACCGGAGCCATGGACTGAACCTGCCGCCGCTGTTTCCGCCGAAGAGAGCCCCCTGAAGAAAGAAGTTGCCGCGGACGAACATCCTGCGGCGGCCGAGCCTACGACCCACCATGGTTGATCCCGTAGAAGCAATCACCAAGGCACGTGCGGCGGTCACCGAGCGCGCAGAACTCCCCGGCATGAGCCTGATGGAGCACCTGGAGGAGCTGCGCAAGCGCATCGTCCACTCCGCTGCTTATCTCGCTATAGGCTTTTTCCTCTGCTGGTTCTTTCGCGATCGCATTGTCAACTTCATTCAGTCGCCGCTGAACAAAATTGGAAAATCGCTGGTCTTCACGCATCCCATGGATGCGCTGAATCTCGATCTGCAGGTCGCCATGCTCGGCGGAGCCATCCTGGCCTCCCCCTTCATCCTCTACCAGGTGTGGTTGTTCATCGCGCCCGGCCTCTATCAAAAAGAGCGGCGCTTCGTGGTGCCCTTCATGGCGGCCACCGTGGGCCTGTTCCTGACCGGCGCCAGCTTCGGCTACTTCTACGTCCTGCCCGCGGCCATCAAGATTCTCATCGTGGGGTTCGGGCATAACTTCACGCCCATGGTCACCATCGAGGACTACAGCAGCTTCTTCCTCTCCGTGATTCTGGGTCTGGGCATCAGCTTTGAAATGCCCATCCTCATCTTTTTCCTGGCCATGTTCGGCATCGTGAGCCCGCGCTTCCTGTGGAAGAACATTCGCTACGCGATCCTGGCAGTATTCCTGGTGGCCGCCATCATTACCCCCAGCCCCGACCCGTGGACCATGTGCATCTACGCGATCCCCATGCTGTGCCTGTATCTGATCGGCATCGCCGTGGCGTGGTGGGTGCATCCTTCGCGCAAGAGGGAGAAGGAGGTCACTCCGTAATGCCTTTCCCCTCCCCTATGGGATGAGTGTTCCAGGACAGAAAGTCGGGTGCCCCATCCTTGCAGCGTCTTTGTTTTTGCTGCAAGGGTGGGAGAGCACAAACCTCAACCGGCATTCGGGTTCTGTGCAGCTTCTTCGCACTGCTTCTCCTGACTCCCCTCACCGCCCACGCCCAGCAGCAGTTCGATGGCGCCAAGGCCTACGAGTACGCGCGCCAGTTCGTCGCCATTGGCCCGCGCTGGCCCACCAGCCCGGGCCACGCCAAAGCCGAGCAGTTCCTCATCAGCCACTTTGAGCGCGACCACGATCAACTCTCGCAGGACAAGTTCATTGCCAACACTCCGATCGGGCCGGTGCCGATGTGCAACTTCATCGTGCGCTTTCCGGGCCGCAAAAATGGCGCGATTGTGCTGGCCACGCACTACGAGACAAACTACCCACTCCGCAACATCAACTTTGTGGGCGCCAACGATGGCGGCTCAACCACCGGCCTGCTGATGGCGATCGCCGATCGTCTGCACGAAGAGGCGGCGCGCAGCGCAGATCATCTGCTCGACGGCTACTCCGTCTGGCTGGTCTTCTTCGATGGTGAAGAGGCAATCCAGAGCTGGTCCAACTCCGACTCCACTTACGGCAGCCGTCACCTGGCCGCGGAGTGGGGTGGCGACGGAACCCTCGGCCGCATCAAGGCCTTCATCCTGACCGACATGATTGGCGATAAGGACCTCGACATCCAGCGCGAGACAAATTCAACGCCGTGGCTCGTTTCGCTGGTGGGCGAAGCGGCCAAAAAAGAAGGCGACGAGCGCTACTTCTTCCAGCAGTCCATGGCGGTTGAGGACGATCATCTGCCCTTTGTCAAGCGCGGTGTTCCGTCCATCGACATCATCGATCTCGACTATGGCCCGAACAACAGCTATCACCACACCGCGCAGGACACCATGGACAAGATCAGCGCCCACAGCCTGACCGTGGATGGCGACGTGATCATGGAAACCATCAGAATGCTGAATGGACGGTGAAGCAGCTATCAGCTTTCAGCTCTCAGCTTTTATTGGAGGCTAGTACCGCCAATTCGTGATTCCGTAATCGTGCCCACGATCTTGGGTGCCCCCGGTCTCGCCTTTGAGACCTGGGAGACCACAGAATTACGCGGTTCCGGTACTAGGTCTTTGACCGCTTAATTGTGTACCAATTCCGTGCCTCATCCTTTCGCCTCTTCTCTGGCGAAAGGGTGGGAAACCACGGAAGCCAAAAGTACGGATTCATGCGGTCGGGGACCCAGTAGGTATTAACTTTTACTGGCTTGTACCTTTTGCCCTTTAGACCTCCCGTAGGGAGGGCAGGAAAATAGCCCAGGAGAAGCGAAGCGCACTCCTGGGAATGGATGCACCCTACGGCCTCAGCCCCGTAGGGGCGATGGAAATTCATCGCACCAAATTTCACCGATGGCTGATTGTGAACGAGGAGCTCAATTTTGGCGCAAGCGGAGATCGGCATCATCGGCGGCAGCGGGCTATACTCGATGCCCGGATTCACCAACATCCATGAAGAGCGCGTGGAGACGCCTTTCGGCGAACCATCCGACGCCTTCGTCCTGGGCGAACTCGAAGGCCGCAAAGTCGCCTTCCTGGCGCGCCACGGCCGCGGCCACCGCATTCTGCCCTCGGAGCTGAACTTCCGCGCCAACATCTACGCCTTCAAGAAGCTCGGCGTGGAGCGCATTCTTTCCGTCTCCGCTGTCGGCTCGCTCAAGGAAGAGCACAAGCCCACCGACTTCATCATGCCCGATCAGTTCATCGACCGCACCTTCCATCGCGTGTCGACTTTTTTCGGCGAGGGCATCGTGGGTCACGTGGCCTTCGGCGATCCGGTGTGCGCCACCGTCGCCCATGCCGCTGAACAGGCCTGTGCGGCCGTGGGCGTGGTGGGCAAACTGGGCGGCACGTACGTCTGCATGGAGGGCCCGCAGTTCTCCACCAAGGCGGAGTCGAATCTGTATCGCAGCTGGGGCGCCGACGTGATCGGCATGACCAACCTGCAGGAGGCCAAGCTGGCCCGCGAGGCAGAGATCTGCTATGCCACCGTCGCCATGGTGACCGATTACGACTGCTGGCGCGAAGGCCACGACGCAGTAACCATTGAGGAGATTGTCGCCGTGCTGCACAAGAATGCCGACAACGCCTGCAAAGTCGTAAAGGCGGCCGTGGCAGTCATGCCGCGTGACGGGACTTGCGCGTGCGCCACGGCGGCAAAGTACGCCGTGCTGACCCAACCCGACGCGATTCCCGCAGCGGCGAAGGAGCGACTGAAGCTGCTCTTCGGAAAATACATGAGCTGGTAGAAGAAAACCGCGGCGATGGTTGAGCTAACTCCGCTAACACCGTGTCCAAGTGATCCTGTAATTGAGCCTCTGAACTTGGGTGCCCCTGGTCTCGATTTTGAGACCAGGGAAAGCACAAAACTACATAGTCACAACATTAGCACCGCTAAAAACAACCGAGAGAGAGACCTGATGGCCATTACCGTAGTCGGCAGCGTAGCTTACGATTCCATTGAAACCCCAGCCGGCCGCCGCGAGCGCTGCCTCGGCGGCGCGGCAACTTACTTTTCCCTTTCCGCCAGTTTCTTCTGCGATGTGCGCGTCATCGCCGTGGTCGGCGAAGACTTTGGGCCCGAGCAGGAAGCGGTCTTCAAAGCACGCAACATCGACACGCGCGGCATTGAGCACGCTCCGGGCAAGAGTTTCTTCTGGGAAGGTTCGTATCTTGAAAATCTGAACGAGGCCAAGACGCACAACACCGAGCTCAACGTCTTTGCCGCCTTCGAGCCCAAGATTCCCGAGGCCTATAGCGATTCCGATTTTCTGTTTCTCGCCAACATCGACCCGGTGCTGCAGAAGCGCGTGCGCGACAGCATGCCGGACGTGAAGCTGGTGGCCGGCGACACCATGAATTACTGGATCAAGGACCATCGCCCCGCACTCGAGCGGATGCTGAAGGGCCTCGACATCCTGCTCATCAACGACACTGAGGCGCGCATGATCGCCGCCAACAATAATCTCGTCCAGGCGGCGCGCGCCGTCATGGACCTCGGTCCGCGCTTCCTCGTCGTCAAGCACGGCGAGTACGGAGCCACGTTATTCCACAGCAGGGGCGCGGAGCGCACGTTCCGGGCGCCTGCGCTTCCTCTCGAAGAAGTAGTGGACCCGACCGGCGCGGGCGACAGCTTTGCCGGAGGCTTCTTCGGCTACCTGGCTTCGCAAAAAGAGCTCACGCCGGACGCATTCCGGCGCGCCATGTTTTACGGTAGCGTCATGGGCTCGTTCGCCTGCGAGCGCTTCGGCACTGAGCGCCTGCAGCAGCTCACGCGCGCAGAGATCGACATCCGCTTCCAGGCCTTCCGCGAGCTGACTCACCTTGACTGAACGAACCACGATACCGCGCTCCAGCGACAGCATCCCGTCGCCAGGGGCGCTTTATCCCTTCGAAATCTGGGCCGTCCTTGCTTGCTGCTCCGCCCTCTCACTCGCCGCCATCGCCTGGAGCTGGCAGCATCACGCGCTCCTGAACTACGGCGACGCCATCGCCCACCTGCACATTGCGCGTCGCGTCTTCGACAGCCGCTTTCCCGGCATCACCGAACTGGGTTCAGTGTGGCTCCCTCTGCCGCACCTGCTCATGCTGCCCTTCGTACAGGTGTACGCATGGTGGGCAAACGGCCTCGCCGGAACCATCCCTTCCGCAATCGCATGGATCGCCGCCTGCGTCGGCATCTATCGCCTGGCGCGCCGCTGGATGCCGGTCGATGCTGCCGTGTTCACCCTGGCCATCTTCGCGCTCAATCCCAATCTGCTCTACCTGCAGACCACGGCCATGACCGAGCCGCTCTTCGTCTGCGAGATGATCTGGATGGTGGTGGGACTGGTGGAGTGGCAGGCCGCGCTCGACCGCGAAGATCAACCAAAGATCCGCTGGACGCAGTCCTGCATCGCTCTCGTTCTGCTTGCTGAAATCTACACGCGCTACGACGGTTGGATCATGGCGCTGCTGGCGTGGAGCGCCATGGGCATCGTGCTGCTTCGCCGCGGGCGCCTCAAGTCGCGCAGCTTCTGGATCTACTCCGTCCTTCTGATTGCCGCGCCGCTCGCCTGGTTTGCCTACAACGCGATGACATTCGGCGACTGGCTCGAATTCGCGCGCGGACCGTATTCGGCCAAAGCGATCGAGATCCGTACTACGCATGGCTTCGGGCCGCCGCACCCGGGCTGGCACAATCCCTGGGTGGGCTTGCTCTTCTATCTCAAAGTCTCGGAGATGGACGCATTCTCACTGTGGCGCCACGCAGCATTTGCGCTCAGCGTCCTGGGAACCATCGGCGCCTGGCTGGCAGCGCGCCGGCGCGGCTTCACATGGGCGCTGCTTTTATGGCTGCCAGTTCCCTTCTATGCGTATTCCGTGGCCTACAGCTCAGTGCCGATTTTCATTCCAGTCTGGTGGCCGCACTCCTGGTACAACACCCGCTACGGCATGGAACTCCTCCCCGCGCTGGCCTTGGGGTTGGGCTTCGTTGCCCAATTTGCACTGGCCGCAGTGCGCGACTTCAAACCCAGCGCCCGCCGCTATGCAGCAGCCATTCTATTTGTTTTGGTCGCGCTCAATGCCTGGGGCGTGGTTCGCAAGCGGCCGCTGGTTTACGTCGAAGGCACGCTGAATCTGCGCGCGCGCAGAGCGTTCGACGAAAACATTCCGCCGGCGATGCGGGCGCAGCTGGCGCGCTGCCCGGCCGGCGCAGTCCTGATGGACACATCCGTGCATCCCGAGCTCGTTGCGCTCACCGGCATTCCTCTGCATCAGACCATCAATGAGAGCGATCGAAGCCTGTACCGCGAAGCCCTGGCAGCACCGGCGGAACATGCGCCATTGATACTGGCTTTCGACGGCGATGCAATCGACCAGGCCGTCCAAGCGCATCCGTCTGGACTGCGCGCAGTAGCGCACTTCGCAAGCCGTCACCAGCCGTCGGGAACACTCTACATCTCGAATCTCTGTGGCCAACCCGCGCCATCAACGAACTCTCCACCTCGGTGATAGCATCGGGCAAGGAGGGCGCTTGCGTACAGCGGGGCTAAAACTGGCTGCTTTTCACAATCCGAAATCCGGAGGAAGATTGATTCCCTTTACCAAAGCTCATGCCTGCGGCAACGACTTTTTGATTGTGGCTGAAGAGGCAGTAGCGAAGCAGGATCGCGCTGAGTGGACGCGCCGCCTGTGCGCGCGCAATACCGGCGTAGGCGCGGATGGCATTGAGTTTTTCGCATGGACCGGCAAGAGCTCCGGCCGCATCCGCCTGCACAATGCCGACGGATCCATCGCCGAGATCAGCGGCAACGGCACGCGCTGCGTGGCGGCGTGGATGGCGGAACGGCTCGGCTCCAAAGCAGGCGACGAAGTCAGCATCGCGACCGATGCAGGTATCCGCGTCTGCCGCATTGAGAATGTCCGCAACGGCAGTGAATTTGCCGTGGACGTTTGCACCGGCATGGGTGTACCCACTTTCGTTCCACACACCATTCGCCTCAGCAGTGGCGACGACATTACCGGCATCGAAGTGTCGACGGGCAATCCGCATTTCGTGATCGTGGTCGATAATCCGCAGTTCAGCATGGGTGGAGAACCATGGACCGAAATCGGCGCTGAAGCCTGCACACATGTCGATTTTCCCAACCAAACCAACGTGGAGTTTGTGCACGTGCTCAATGAGCGCGAGATCGAGATTCGCATCTACGAGCGCGGTGTGGGACCGACCATGTCCTCGGGCACCGGGACCTCGGCATCCGCCACTGCGGCGCTGGCGCTCAAGGGCTGCGTTTCGCCGTTGAAAGTAATTGCGCCGGGCGGCGCACAGACCATTGCATGGAGCGGGCCTGGAAGCGAACTGTTCCTGACCGGCCCTGCAGCGCTGATTGCGCGCGGCGAGGCGTGGTAACGATGGCAGCGCGCAGACCTCCTTTGACCAAACCCGCGGCACTTGCAGACGGCGCGGCTATCAGCGTGGTGGCGCCCGCCAGTTTTGCCCGGCAGGAACGCGTCCAGCGCGGTCTCAAGGCGCTGCGCAGGGTTGGGTTCACACCGAGACTTGCAGCGAACACACTCGAGCGCGGCCCCATCTATTTTGCCGGGACAGCCGCACAGCGGCTCGCCGACCTGTATGCGGCCTTCGCCGACGAGAAAACCAGCGCGGTGATGTGCCTGCGCGGCGGTTACGGCTCAAACTACCTGCTCCAATACCTCGACCTCAAGCGCATCGCCCGCCTTCCCAAGCCGTTCTTCGCTTACAGCGACCTGACCGGACTGCAACTGCGGCTGCTCGATCAACTTGGATTGCCGGCCTTTCACGGCCCCATGCTGGCAGCGGATTTTTTCCTGGAAGATGGCGTGCACATCGAGAGCTTCTCTGCCGCACTGGCCGGCAGGCCCTACAGCGTGGGCGCAAAGGAAGGTCTGCGCACGCTGCAAAAAGGAGACGCGCGCGGGGTTCTCTACGGCGGCTGCCTCAGCATTCTTGTGTCGCTGCTGGGCACGCCGTGGGAACCGCGCACAGAGGGCAAGCTGCTGTTCCTCGAGGACGTGGGTACCAAGCCCTATCAGGTCGATCGCATGCTCTGGCAACTGCGGCACGCGGGCAAACTCAAGGGCGTGCGCGGGATCGTGTTCGGTGAAATGCTCGAGTGCCAATCGAAAGACGCGCCTCCGGAGCTGCTCGACGATGCGATTCTCAACGCTCTCGAAGGATTCAAGGGGCCCATCGCCATTGGACTGCGCAGCGGGCATGTGTCGCGCGAGAACGTGACGCTGACATTCGGAGTCAAGGCGGAGCTGCGCGCCAGACGGGCAACGCGGTTGGACATGTTGGAGCCCGCGGTGAAAGAGACAGGGACCAAGGGAACCAGGGACCGAGGGAACAAGAAACCAGGAACTAGGAAATAAAAAATGGCACGGGTTGGCGAGGCGTTGAACGGGACGGGGCGGCACATACATCTCAGTGGAATCTGCGGAACGGCGATGGCATCCTTAGCCGGGCTTCTGCAGTTGCAGGGGCATCGCATCACCGGCTCCGACAAGGCAGCGTATCCTCCCATGAGCGATCTGCTGCGCGACCTCGGAATTCCAGTGTTGGAGCCGTACGCCGAGGCGAATCTCGATCCGCGGCCCGATCTTGTCGTGATCGGCAATGCCCTCTCGCGCGGCAATCTCGAAATTGAGCGCGTGCTCGACGAGCGCATTCCCTTCACCTCGATGGCCGCGCTGTTGCACGACGAATTCCTCAAGGGGCGCGAACCACTGGTGGTCGCCGGAACCCACGGCAAAACCACCACCACCAGCATGCTTGCGTGGATCTACCAGACGGCCGCGCGCGATACACCGGCGCTGGAGCCATCGTTTCTCATTGGCGGCGTGGCAGAGAACTTTGGCACCAGCTTTCAACTGCGCCCCACGCGCACCTTCATCGTGGAAGGCGACGAGTACGACACCGCCTTCTTCGACAAGGGCCCCAAGTTTCTCCACTACTTTCCCGATGCCCTGATCCTGACCCACGTGGAGTTCGACCACGCCGACATTTACGCAGACCTCGACGCGGTAAAAACAGCCTTCAGGCGGCTGGTCAATCTCGTTCCCCGGCGCGGGCTCATCGTGGCCTACGACGGCAGCGCCAACGTGAGCGAGTGCGTAGAGCGGGCGCTGTGCCGCGTGGAGCGATACGGTTTCAGCGAGACTGCCGATTGGCGCATTCGCAATTTGCGTTACGAGGCCGGCCTTTCGCGCTGGGAGATCTGGCATGATGGCGTGTTCTGGGCCGAGATTAAGATGCAACTTGCCGGCGAACACAACGCCTTGAATGCCACCGCGGCAGCGGCGCTGAGCTTCGGTCAGGGCGTGAAGAAGGATGCCATCGTCGCCGCGCTGGCCAGTTTCAAAAGCGTGAAGCGCCGGCTTGAGCTCCGCGCAGAGATTGAGGGCATCACCATCATCGAAGATTTTGCCCACCATCCCACGGCGATTCGCGAAACGCTGAAGGCGCTTCGCGCCGTGTACCCCTCCGCGCGCCTGTGGGCCGTTTTAGAGCCGCGCTCCAACACGCTGCGGCGCAAAGTGCTGGAGGCCGATCTTGTCGCCAGCCTGTCCATGGCCGATCGCGTAGTCCTGGCCGGCGTCTATCAGCAGCAGCGCATCCCCGACGCCGAGCGCCTGCACCCGGAGGATGTTGTGGCTGCGCTCAATGCGAGCGGCACTCCCGCCGATTTATTGCCTGACGCGAATTCGATCGTGAGCGGCATCGCCCCGCAGCTTGCGGCCGGCGACGTGGTGGCCATCCTTTCCAACGGTGGCTTCGACGGAATTTACGAGAAGCTGCCGGCGCGGCTGCGCGAGCGCTTCGGAGCCAGCGCGGCCACTCTATGATCTCCACGCTCTCGCTGCTCGCCACGCTCGTCGGCCTCAGCATTCCGGCAGCGCTCGTCTACATTCCGCTGACCATGATTACCGGCAATGCCACCCCGCTCTATAACGTGGCACAGAAGATTGCGCGAGCCGGTTTGCGCGCCGCCCGCATCCGCGTTGCGGTCGAAGGCCAGGACAAAATTCCGGCGCACACGGCGTGCATCTTCATGGCAAATCACGTGTCGAACCTCGACCCGCCGGCCTTGATTCCGAGCATCCCCGGACGCACTTCCATCTTCCTCAAGCGCGAGCTGATGCGGATTCCCGTGCTTGGCTATGCCTTCAAGCTGGGAGAGTTGATTCCCGTCGATCGCAGTGGCCGCCTGGAGAGCGCGCAGCAGAGCGTGGCCACAGCACGCGACGTGATGAGCCGCGGATTGCACATCACTACATTTGTGGAGGGCACACGTTCACGCGACGGCCGTCTGCTGCCCTTCAAAAAAGGGCCGTTCTACCTGGCCATGCAGACCGGCGCGCCCTGCATCCCGGTATCGATTCACGGGACGGAACAAATGATGCGCAAGGGCAGCATGGCCATCCGGCCCGGAACCGCGCACATTGTTTTCCATCCGCCGCTCTACCCGGCCAACTACGCTACGCGCGAAGAGTTGATGGAAGCCATGCGGGCTTCCATCGCTTCAGGGCTGCCGGAGTGGATGCGGGGGTAGTAGAGTGCGTCACTTATTTCGGCGGTCATGATTGGCGCGGCGCGATGCCCGCGTAGCGGGCGAAAGACGGTAGCCCCAGGCGCAAGCCTGGGGGAAATGTGCAAACCATTATCGCAGCCCCCCGCGGGGGCGTAAGAAAGGTTGCCGCGCATCAAGAACAAAACGCAGTACGATAAGTCTCCGACCGCTTAATCCTCTTACGGCTGGATGACGGCGTTGTACCCGTCATTCAACAGCTTCATCCGCCACTGCTCGGCGATAGCGCGCGTGGCGAAGGGCCCAACCCGTACGTGGATGAAATTGTCGCCCGGTTCGCGGCGCACGGTCACCGGATAATTGCGCTTGCGCAACGCCCCCACCAGCACTTCGGCGTCCTCGGGATTGGAGACGGCGGCGATCTGCACCATCAGCGGCTGGGGTGCAAAAGCCGGATGCACCGTTTGCGGCGTAGCTTCAGGAGAAGCTTGCGCAGCAGGCCCGGCAGCCAGCGCGGCATGCACCTGGGCCTGGGCTGCCGGTTCGCTGGGCGCGCCAGTTGCAGCCTCCGGCGTTGCGGTTTGCGCCGGGGCTGGGCTTGGATTCGCAGCAGTTTGATCGGCTGCAGCCTGGTCAGGCGGTGGAGTCACCGGCGTTTGTGCAATCGCCGAGGGTTTGGGTATGGTGCCGCTGGCCTGCAGCGGCTCCTGATCGGGTGCGGGCTGCGGAGGCGTAATGGCCGAGGGCGCGGAGCCCCGATGGCCCACCGCATAGCCCATACCGAAGCACAGGCCGCACAGCACCACCAGGCCAAAAAAGATGGCCAGCAGCGTACCGGATCCGAGCGTCAGCTCGGTGTCGCGCCGGTGCCGCGACCGTTCCTGTTCTTCCTCTTCGTCAAAAACGCCGCGCATGGTGCCGTCCTGTTTCTATGCTACGACTTTTCTAAGGTTGTGCAGGTGGCGTATCGGCCCCTCTGGTCAGCTTGTTCAACAGCGTCATCAGTTCGAGGGGCAATGGGAACACGATGGTCGTGTTCTTCTCCACGCCGATATCGGCCAGCGTCTGCAGGTAACGCAGTTGCAGAGTCATCGGCTGCGTGGCCATCAGAGCAGCGGCATCCACCAGCTTTTGCGCTGCGCTGAACTCGCCGTCCGCATGGATAATCTTCGACCGCTTTTCCCGCTCGGCTTCGGCCTGCTTGGCCATCGCGCGCAGCATCGATTCGGGCAAGTCCACCTGCTTCACTTCCACGGAGACCACCTTCACGCCAAACGGCTCCGTCCGCTGATCGATGATGGTCTGAATCCTGAGGTTCAGCTTGTCGCGATGGCTAAGCAGTTCGTCCAGTTCCACTTCCCCCAGCACCGACCGCAGCGTGGTCTGCGCGAACTGGGAAGTCTGGTAAACGTAGTTCGCCACCTTGATGGCCGCGTCATTGGGATTGACCACGTACAGCGTAACCACCGCGTTCACCTTGATGGTGACGTTGTCGCGCGTGATCACGTCCTGCGGCGGCACTTCCAGCACCTCCTGGCGCAGCGAGATGCGGATGTACTGATCCAGCGGACGGAAGATCAGGATGATGCCGGGCCCCTTGGGAACCGGCAGCGCACGGCCCAGACGAAAGATGACGGCGCGCTCATACTCACGCAGAATCTTGATGGAATTGAGCACGTAGAGAACCACGATCGCAATCAGAATTAACGATGGAATGGGTAGATCCGACACGGACATTGGGCTTTCCTCACTCAGCGGGATTGTACCCTACGCTGCCTCGCTTGCAACGAATACCTGACGTCCTCAGGCTCGCATTCGGCTCCTAACTGTGAGCTGCCACCTGTTCGCTGCCCGCTGGAGGCGCCACCGGCTCCACATAAAGCAGCATCTCGTCGTGGCCGACCACGCGCAGTTCCGCGCCCTTGGCGGCGGGGTGGTTGGCCACAGCGCGCCAGATTTCGCCCTCCACCAGCACGTGCCCCGCAGGCGCAAGCGGCTCCATGGCCACGGCGTTAAAGCCGATCATGGCGTCGGCTCCGATGCGCGCCTTGCGCTGTCGGGCTCGGTAGGCCAGCCGCACCAGGACGACTGTGATCGCCCCGAAACCCACGCTCACCGCAATCGCCACCAGGGGGCTGATGCCCAACTGCGGCACCGGCGCAGCCACCAGCGTCAGCGTGCCGAACGTGAGGCAAACGATGCCGGCGATGGCCAGCGCACCGTGACCGCCAAACTTCGCCTCCAGCACCAGCAGCACCATCGCCGCCACCAGTAGCAGCACCGCGGTGAACCGGATGGGCAGCAGGTTGAGTCCGAAGATGGCCAGCAAAACCATCAGCGTGCCCAGCGCGCCAGGGACAATTGTGCCGGGCGTGTTGAATTCCAGGTAAATCAGCAGCGCGCCACCGACCAGGAACAGCAGCGCAATATTCGGATCGACCAGCCAGCTAAGAAGATCGTCGCGCAGCGTCGGTCGAATCACGTCAATGCGCGCTCCCGCCGTATGCAGCGTCATCTTCGCCCCATCCATGCGCGTGACAGTGCGCCCATCGATCATGGAGAGCAGTTGCGCGTCGCTGTTGGCGATCACGTCGATGAGGTGCTGGTTCTGTGCCTCCTCGGCCGTATACGAGTGCGAATTTTGCAGTGCAGCCACGGCGGCATCCACATTGCGCCCGCGCCGGGTGACGTAGGAGCGCAGAAATGCTTCCGCATCGTTCTCCACCTTCTGCATCTCGGTGGAATCGGGTTTGGCGCCCTCAAACACGACGTGCGCCGCGCCTGCCTCCGTGCCCGGCGCCATGGCCGCGATATCGGCCGATTCGAGAATGAAGAATCCCGCCGAACCGGCCCGTGCTCCCGAAGGCGAGACATAGACAATTACCGGCACGCGCGAGCCCAGAATCCCGCCCACAATGGCGCGCATGGAATCCACCAGGCCGCCCGGCGTGTCCATTTGAATGAGCAGCGCGCTGGCGCCGTTCTGGTTGACGCGCGCGATGGCCCTTGAAATCTCGTCCGCGCTGACCGGCTGAATGGTGTCGTCAAGCACCAGCTTGTCAACGAAAGGCTGGGCGGCTTCAGCGCGGTGAGCCGGGCCGAACGTGCATGCGATTGCTAGTGTGGTGATTGCCCCTAAAACCCAAGCGATCTTGCTTCCCTGCCGTCCCATCAGACTCGCTCCTTTCGCGCGTCCTGGTTCCTGGAAGAATCTGCCAGCCAAGCATAACGCCAGCGGCGAAAAAACGACAGGCGGCGTTTTCTATTTCCCCTGATCGCTGCGCATCTGGATCTGGTGCAGAATATCCTGTGCCGCCGTATCGGCTGGCCGGAGCCTGAGCGCGCTGCCGGCTTCATCCTCCGCCTGTTTCAGGTGGTTCGCCCCCAGATCCAGTTCCGCCAGCAGGAGATACGCATCTGCCGTGGGCGAGATGTGCAGGGCCGCTTGCGCCTGCGCGCGCGCTCCCTCCAGATCGCCGCTGCGCTGCCGCACGCGTGCCAATCCCACGTACGCCTCCGCCGATCGCGGGTCGGCCGCAGCGGCAGATCCGTACAGCCGCTCCGCTTCCAGCAGCAGTCCTCGTTCCAGGTAGCCGTTCGCCTGTCCACAGAGCTTCTGGGCCCGCTGCTCGGGACTCAGAGCCGCCATGCGCGCCGCATCCATCTGGTCGAGCATCTGCGCCGCCTGGCGAAAGGCGCTGGCGTCAAACGTGCGTACGATGCGCTCCAGCGGATCGGGCGCGGCTCCGGGATCGCTTCCCATCGCCGCGGTCACCACCGCCGGGTGCTTCCACGCATCCTCGAGCGCCTGGGCCTCGCTGTCGCTGGGCCGCAGTTTCAGGCACTGGGCCAGCTCATTCATCGCTACTTCGGGATTGCCGTGGCGCCGCACGCTTACCGCCAGATTGAAGTGGTAATCCGCATTGTTCGGATCGTCGGCCGTGGCCTGCACGAAAAACGACGTTCCGTCGTGCCCCTGGCGGCTAATGGCCACGCCCTCGTTGTTCACCACCTCGGCCAGCGGCAGCGTCTTGGCTACGTCGGCAAATGCGGTCTGCGCGGCAGGATAATTCCCCGAAAACAGGAACGACAATCCGCGGTCGAAACCTGCTTCCAGCGCATCCGGGCCCCGCGGATCGACCTTGGCAAACGCCTGTGCCGCCTGGTCGTACTGCTGGCTGCTGAATTCTTCGCGCCCCAGCGCCATCCATGCCGGGCTCAAGTCCGGGCTCAGCTTCACAGCCTGTTGCAAATGCCGCTGGCGCTCGGCCTGGTCGGGCTCCGTAATGCCGCGGATATATTGCTCGAAGGCGTCCAGGCGCAGGTCCTGTCCGGCCGCGATAAAGGTTTGCTCGGGCACGTTCAGCGAGGGATCCATCTGGCGCGTCAACTCCCAGGCCAGCGTGTCGAAGATCTTGATCATGTCGCTCATGGACCCGCGCGCGGTGACCGCCGGCGTCATGTGCAGGTGCGGCACGTTCACCACCTGCGCCTCGGCGACCAGGTCGTTCCCCTCCACCACAAAGCTGCCCACGATGATCGAATCGGCGTCGAGCGTCTGGGCCAGTTTGATGGCGCTGGCGCGGGAGGGCTGAAAGCCTTCGGGCAAACCGAGGTGATCGAGCGCATACATGCGGTCGGCGCGACTCATGGGCGCAAAGCCAGCCGAAGCAAACCGGCTGCTCAGCAGTTCTGCCGCTGCTTCGCGCATCCATTCCAGGTTCGGCTGGCCGGTGCGGTTATCGAAGGGCAATACCAGCAGAATCCGCCCCCGGTCGGCAGCAGAGCGTCCCCCTGGCATCGACGACTGCGCCCACGCGGAAGCTGCTGAAAAAACAAAGATTGCCAGGCAGAGCACCGCTGCGGCATACATCCGCGGCACCGGACGGCGGCGAGATTCGAAAAAGGTAAACACGTCTACAAAATTATAGGCGGTTTGGGTGTTCAAGCCATGATTGTGGTGCGCCACTCATTTCGGCGGTGATGATTGGCGCGGCGCGCCCGCGTAGCGGGCAAAAGACGGTAGCTCCTGGCGCAAGCCTGGGGAAAGCGTGAAAAACATCGCCGCAGCCCCCGCGGGGGCGTAAGAAAGGTTGGCGCGCATTAAGACCTCTGGTGGGCTAATTCGCAGGGTACGCAGCGTGCTGCGGAGTTCGAATTCATTTGGAACACAAACGGTTAGCCAATATCATCAGGGCATGACGACGACATCTCTCCGCCCCCGCCGAAAAGCACTCCCGTTCTGGCGCTCGCTGGCCGAGGTCGCCTTCATCACTCTCGCAGCAATGGACCAGGCAAAACTCTGACTTTCGCAGTTCGCGACATTCTTACCCCGGCACTGCAAAGCAGCCAAGCACCCCTGGCCCCAAACCTGATCCTCCCGATTGGTCGTCTCGCGTGGATTTCAGTTTCCAAACCGGTACACTGTTGCTGCTGATAGCGGCCGTGGTCGCCATGCTTACCAAGCGCCTGCGCCTGCCCTACAGCGCCGGTCTGGTCGCCGCCGGAATCGCACTTGCAGCCATTCCCTTTGCCCCTCGCATCGTCGTCACCAAGCAACTGATCTACACCGGCCTGCTGCCTCCGCTGCTCTTTGAGGCTGCGTACAACATTCAATGGGACAAGCTGCGTCGCAATGCACTGCTGGTAGGCCTCCTGGCCACCCTCGGCGTGCTGCTTTCGGCTGCTGTTACCGCGCTCGGAATGCACTTCTTCGCTCACTGGGAATGGATGGGCGCGCTCGTCTTCGGCGCCCTCATTGCCGCTACCGACCCGGTTTCCGTCATCGCCATCTTTCGCGAGGCGGAAGCCCGCGGGCGCCTGTTGCTGCTCATCGAGGCGGAAAGCCTCCTCAACGACGGCACCGCATCCGTGGCCTTCGCCATTGTGGTCGCTCTCGCCACCGGCCAGCACATCACCACCGCAAGCGCGCTTTACAGCATGTGCAAGATGATCGGCGGCGGCGTGGCCTGCGGCGCGGCGGTCGGCATTGTTTCCCTTCTCCTTACCGGCCGCACCCAGGACCACCTCATCGAACTCACCTTCACCACCGTCGCAGCCTACGGATCTTTCCTGCTCGCTGATTCCTTCGGCATGTCGGGCGTTCTGGCCACCATCACCGCCGGCCTGGTGATGCGGAACTTCGAGTATTTGGACAGAATTTCCCCGCGCGGCAAAGAGGCCATCTCGAACTTCTGGCAATACGCTGCCTTCATCGCGAACTCGATGGTCTTCCTGCTCATCGGAACGCAGCAGAGGAACCAGCACTTTCTGGCCATCTGGGCGCCCACGGTGATCGCGATCGGTGTAGTGCTGGCCGCGCGCGCAGTTGCTGTTTACTCTTGCGGCGCGCTGTTTCATTGGTCCTCGCTGCGCGTATCCGCCAAGCATCAAATGGTCATGGTGTGGGGCGGCCTGCGCGGCGCTCTGGCCCTGGCGCTGGCGCTCGGCCTGCCCCAGGATCTTCCCCTGCGCGACGAGATTGTCACAGTGAGCTTTGGCGTGGTCGCCTTCTCGATCTTTGTGCAGGGCATCACCATGAGACCATTCCTGCGCAGAATCGGCGAGTTCCCGCAGAAATCCGCCTCCCGCGCCCCCCACCCGGCTCCAGGGGCGGTTGCCGACTGACCACAAGAGACCGGGATTGCGCCCTCATCCAAGCGCGGCAGAGGCCTCACGCTCCCCAACTTTGTCAACCCCTTACCAAAGTGTTCGCCAACATTCCAAAGCCCTTCCCGGCCAGATCCTCTTGCCGGTCTTATCCCCCGAATCGCTACGCTGAGAAGCAGCGTCGTGGCCAGTGCGCAGCCCTGCCAGCCGAGAGGAGATCGTCAAAGCCGAGCAGTAGCCGTGGCAGTCAACGGGACGCCCAAAATCATCAACAACTGTTTTATTTTGAGACACTTAAAGTGAACTCAGTTTCTACGTCTATTGTTTTCAACCACTTACGCGAGGCCAAAAACTTAACACGTTTATTATCAAACACCTATCATTTTGGAGGGGGGGAGGAGGTACCTAGTGTAGTGTCGTCAGGCTTCTGCCCGGCCGTTCAGTCTCACTCATTTCGGCGGTTATCTTTGGCGCGGCGCGATGCCCGCGTAGCGGGCAAAAGACGGTAGCCCCAGGCGCAAGCCTGGGGAAACTAAGCAAACCGTCACCGCAGCCCCGCAGGGGCGTAAGAAGGGTTGCCGCCCATCAAGAACATAAGCCACCGGTTTCAACGACGCAGTACATTAACTTCCGGCGCCTGGCAAAAGCTTCGAGCGGCTTGCCGCTTCGCCATTGCGCGCCTCCACCTGTCGGTTGAAACGGATCAGCGCGATCCACATGCCCTGGTTTTGCTCCTTCCAAACCAGCGTGCCACCCAGCCGCGCGGCAATCGTCTCCGGCGGCAGATCGTGATGCAGCCCGAAGAAACGCTCGTTCAGCGCCTCTTCTTTCGGGCTCAGGCTGATCAACGGCAGCGGCGGATCGTACTTGGTGGAGAACACCAGTGCGGCGGAGTAGCTCTCCGGTTCCCGGGCAGCCGCATCGATCTGCGCACTCGTGAAGTCCTCAATGCGATAAACATCCCAAGGCTCCTTCACGTAACCGAGTTCGGGCTTGGTCAGCTCGTCGCTTACCGGCCACGCTGTCAGCACGGCTGCTCCGTCGTACCGGTGTTTCAACTGGGCAATGCCGTCCATGTCCATGCGAACCACAGTCGCATAGGCCAGGTTGTCTTCGGGAGCGAAGCCGTAAGGAGGATTGATAAACAGCCCGGCCACAAAAGCCGCTGCGCAGAGCGCCGAGAGCGCCTGCCAGTACGGAACCCGGCGATACAGGTTGGTGACAACCAGCAGCAGCACCAGCGGATACATGGGCAGCAGATAGCGTGTGAGCAGCGCTCCACCCAGAAAGCTGAACAGCACCGCGTTGGCCAAGAGCACATACGCGATGCGGAGCAGACTGAACCGCGCAATCGACGCGCGCTCGTGGCCTTCGGCATCGGGCCGCGGCACCAGCAGCAGTGCGGCCAGCCCCATCAACACCGGCACAAACATGTTCATGTGCAGGGTGAGATGGAGAATGCGATGGCCGAAGGCGGCAAGCACGCGAACCGGGGTGAGCGTGGTCTCCGCGTTGTAGCGCAGAAACTCGGGATTGCCGAAGAAGAAACCAGTTTTTGCGTAGTGGTAGAGATACCAGGCGCTGAGCGGCAGCACACAGACCGAGAGCCACGCCGCTTCACGCCAAAGCCTGTGCCGCGCCGCTGCATGGTGACGGAAACTCTGGCCAAGACTCACCGCCGCCAGAGTAAGCGGAATGACGATCGCCGTCTCCTTGCAAAGCGCGGCAGTCGAGAACCAAAACGCCGCCATCGCCGGCCGCCGATCGCGCTGGGGCAGCGCGTAGACCATGCCCCACAACGAGCACGCGGCCGCAAAGATATCCGCGTGGGCCAGCGAGCTCTGCGCAAACCAGATGGGATAAAGGCCGGTGAGAAGAGCCGTCCAGAAGGCCACTGACGCCACGCCGACCAGCCGCATGGCAAGCCGCCAAACGCCAAGCAATCCCAGCGCGGCCACCAGCAGCACGGCTTCACGGGTCACTTCCGGCAGAAAACCGGAGGCCTTCCACCACAGCGCCAGATAAATGCTGGGCAATGGCGGATGGGCGTTGCTGACAGTAGTGATGGGGATCAGCGAGCCGGTGCGAAAAAAATCCCACGCGGCGGGAATGTAGTAACCGGCCTCATCCCAGTAATAGGGCAGGCTCAGCAAACTGAAATGGGTGACATAGAGAGCGGCAAAGATGACCGGAAAAATCATCCAAAGCGGCAACGGCGCGTCAGGCCACGGATTGAGAAGCCGATTCAGGCGCAAGAAAGCGCTCCTCGATCGGTGCCGATCCGTTGACGAACTCGTTGTATCCATCTGCTTTCTCGTACGCGCCGCTCAGTCACCCTTCATCCCGTGGTGCCTCGTTCTCGTTCCCTCGTTCCCTCGTTCCCTTGTTCCCTGCTTCAATTCACCGGCCCCTGCGGGAACGGTTGTCCCTGCGGCTCCAGGTTGAGCGTGCCGAAGGCCTGCTCGTACTGGGCGATATTCTGCCCCAGCACATTCCACAGCGCTTTGGCCTGCTGCGGGCTGAGGAATATGGCCTGATGATTGCGAATGGTGACCTGCTCGGGACTTTCGCTCGAAGCCAGCCCGAAGACGAGCTGGAAATCCCACACGCTCACGCGCACCTGTACGCTGTTGGCATAGGACTCGCGGTAGTCGGGTGTCTGGGTTAGGTTCAACTGGGGCTGGGGCGGTGTTGGACTCATGAGAACAGATTACAGCCAGGAGCTGACGGCTAACAGTTCTCAGTTGTCAGTTATCAGTTGCCGGCTCTTAGCTGTCCGCTTGGGCTGCGGCAGATCGTAGGCCAGGGGACAGCGCTCGCATCGCGCCACGCGCCCGCAATGCCCTTTGCCAACGGCCACCGTGAGCGCGTGAAATTCATTGAAGAGCTGCGCTTGCTCGGATTGCGCAGCGGCGGCAAAGGCTTCGCGCGTGAGTCCAGTGAGCGCCTCGTAGCCGCTGCGATTCTTGCCCGGCGCCGGCTCAATGAGCCGGTGACGCTCGATAATGCGCCGCAGATATTCATCGGCGACTGGGACGGGATGGCCGAGCGCGTACAGCAGAATCGCATCCGCGGTTTCAGGGCCGACGCCGGGCAAGGCCAGAAGCCGCTTGCGCAGCGCATCCGTGGGCGTTGCAGCCAGCTGCTCGAGCGAGGCGCCGAACTCGTCGTCCACCATGGCAACAAATGCCTTCAGCGCAGGTGCCTTGCGGGTAAAAAAGCCAGACGGCTGAATCAGGCGGCGCAGTTGCTCGAGCGGAAGAGCGCGCAGCCCTTCGAGCGAGAGCGTTCCGGCCGCGCGCAAATTGGCCAGCGAACGTTCCACGGCTCTCCATGAAGTGTTCTGCGTCAGGTACGCGCCCAGAATGACTTCAAAAGCCGTGTGAGCCGGCCACCAAAATTGCGTGCCGTAAGCCTCCACCAGCTTGTCGTGCATCCGGCGCAGGCGTTTGGCAGCCGAAGCAGGACGGCGTTTCATCACTTCGTGCCCAGATCGGCCGCTTCGCCGGTGGCAGGCGCCGATTGCAATTCAAGCTTCCACTCCAGCACCCGCGCGCGGGCGGCGGCAGCTTCGGCCTCGGGAATGTGTCCTGCCGCGCGCAGTGAAGCAGCCAGTTCGGCGTGCGCCAGCGGATCGTGCGGGCTGAGCACAGTGAGCGCCAGAGCCGCGCCGATCGATTGCTCCAGCTTGCCTGCATTGCGCAACGCGCGCACCAGTCCCTGATGCGCCTCGACGTGTTTCGGGTTCGTGGCGATGGCGGCGCGAAATGCTTTCGCAGCCTCAGCCGCAGCGCCCGCCGCGAGCAGCGCGAGACCGCGCTCTAAAAATGCGTCGGCGGTGGGATCGGAGACAGGCACGGCTCTGTTCAGGATAAAGCCTGCGTGTACGGCGGAGTTCCGAAAGCGGCGGATCTGTTGCCCGCCCTTTCCTGTAGATTGTGGTTGAGAAGATCTGACCTGGAGACACCATGAAGAGTCATACCGAATACCTGGTTTTCGAAACCCGCAAGCGTCGCGAGATGGTCCATATTACTGATCAGGTGGAGCAGGTTGTGCGCCGCAGCGGGGTCAAGGACGGTTTGTGTTTCGTCTCGCCCATGCACATCACCGCCGCCATCTACGTAAACGATCTGGAAGACGGCCTCATCGAAGACATCGGCAAGTGGCTGGAGGAGCTTGCTCCCGCCAAGCCCGATTACAAGCACCATCGCACCGGCGAAGATAACGGCGACGCACATCTCAAAGCGCTGCTGCTGCACCACGAGACCACACTGCCCGTGACCCATGGCAAGCTGGACCTGGGCACGTGGCAACGGGTATTTTATGCGGAGTTCGATGGCCAGAGGAGCAAGCGCGTCATCGTGAAGGTGCTGGGCGTAGAGAGCGAGTCGGCAAATTAGCAGGTCAGCCGTGACTCGCAAATTGCCGCTTGGTCGTCAATGCTGACTCGCCGCCTCGCTGACTTGCTGACTTGCTGCTTCATCGTCTCCTTCCGTGATTCTGCGCCACGGACCAGTCGACGGAGACGCAGGCATGCCCGCGAAGTTGATTCTTGTCCGCGGCAGAATGACGACGTCGACGCGCCGGTTCTGTGCACGGCCTTCCGGGGTGTCGTTGCCGGCGACGGGATGAAACTCCGCGAAACCGGCAGCCGCGAGCCGGTCCGGCGGGACTGTTTTGAGCGCGAGGAAGATGCGGGCGATGCGGGTGGCGCGGGTCGCGGACAGCTCCCAGTTGGAATCGAATTCGGCAGTGTGGATGGGCACATTGTCGGTGTGTCCTTCGATGCGAAGGCCATAGGGCGTGGCCTCGAGCGAGGCGGCGATCCGGCGCAACGTGGGCAGCGCCGCGGGCTTGGGCACAGCGGAGCCTGAGTCAAAGAAACCCGCTTCGCGCAGACTGATCACCAGGCCATCGGGACCCATCGTGATGGATACATTGCCGGCTTTCAATTCTCCGGCGAGCGTTCCATCGAGGGCCCTGTGAATGCGCTCCAGATCGCTTTTCACTTCCTGGGGCGAAAGCAGATCGTCATTGACCACGGCGTTGGGATCGGGCACCGGCTCCTGTTCGGGAATCGGCGGCATGGGCATTCCCATGGATTTGAAAGCCGCATTAATGGAGGCGGTGACCTGGCGCTGCTTCTTCTGGTCCGCCTTGGCGAAGGCGTACATGACCACGAAAAATGCAAACAACAAGGTAATGAAATCGGCGTAGGAGACCAGCCATCGATCGTGCCCGGTTCGCCCGCGCCCGCGCGTCCTCACGCCGCACGCTCCGGCCTGTCGCGCTCGCCGTCGTTCAGGAATCCATTCAGCTTGATCTCCAACATGCGCGGGTTAATGCCTTCGAGAATTGCAATCACGCCTTCGAGCATCATTTCGCGTCGCCGTTGCGAGGTGCGAATGCGCAGGTGCATTTTGCCGGCGAAGGGCAGGAAGAAAAGATTGGCGATGCCGACGCCGTAGATGGTGGCCACAAAGGCCACTGCGATTCCGCGGCCCACCTCCTGAATGTTGTCGAGGTGCTGCATCACCTGGATAAGCCCCAGCACCGCGCCCAGAATGCCAATGGTCGGCGAGAAGCCACCCGCCGATTCGAAGACCGCGGGCAGCCGCTCCTCATTCTCGACCGCCGATTCCAGATTCACGCGCATGATGCTGCGCAAATCGGTGGGTTCAGTGCCGTCCACTGCCAGCATCAACGTCTGCTTCAGAAACGGGTCATGAATGGCGGGCAGGTCGGAGTCCAGCGAGACCACGCCGTTGCGGCGCGCCTTGTTCGCAAAAGCCACCAACTGCTTCACAAGATCGGTATCGTATTTGCGCGGGGCGGCAAAAATGCTTCCCAGACTGCGGAAAGCATCGAGGACAGTGGAGGGCGGAAACTGCAGCAGCACCGCGCCCAGCGTGCCGCCGAAGACGATCAGGGCCGCGGTTGGCTGCAGCACCTGGCCCAGGTTGCCGCCCTCGATCAACAGCCCGGCAATAATGCCGGCCAGGGCTAGAAAAACACCCGCAACGCTTCCCTTGTCCATTTCCCGTTCCCCGCTATCAGAGCCCGGCCGCGACTGGCGTAGGATTGTCGATACTTCGTCTGGCGATACTTCCCCTATCGGCCATGTGCAGCGTTACCGTACTCCAGTAACGCGTGTTTGCGGTTACGTTAGTCAGCGCCCGTGTTCGCGTTTTAGGACTGGCACAGGTTTGCTGGATGCATCCAGGCTCAGCAGGCCGGCAATCTTTTCGAGGTCGCCAAAGTTGTGCAGTCTGCGCGCCACTGCGGCCAGCAATCGTGCCCGGTAGAGCAACACCCGTTCCGTTACCTCTGCAAGCTCCTCGCGCACAATCAGCTTTTCTCCGTTGATCAGGGTCAGCATGGTGTCCGGTGAAGATTCGGCGGTCTTGATCAGATCGCTATTCAGCACCATGGGTGTGCCATTCAAGCGCGTCAGTTCGATCATGGGGATCCAATGCTCCTTTGAGGACAGTGATCGGCAGCGAGCAGGAAAAAGTTGATGCATTAAAGAACTGCCGCGCAAAGTGTCCTGCGCAGGACACAAAGGGCGTCGCGTAAAGTCTCTCGGGACCACGCCGAAAAAAGGGCCAGATGCGGCGGCACTGATTCCCGCGCAGGCAGCAACCCAGGGCAATACACAAGGGGGGCGCAAACGGGAAGGAGCCGCAAATCCCGCATCCCACAAGGAGAACCCCATGTCCCTGGGTGTCTTGAACAACCTCTCCGCCGTGTATGCGGAGAACAATCTGAACAGTACTAATAACAGCCTGAACACCGTGTTGCAGCAGTTGTCTTCGGGCTCCAAGATCAACTCCGGTGCGAATGATGCTGCCGGCCTTTCCCTGGTCGACGGCCTGGAAGCCAACCAAACCGCACTCAACCAATCGGAGACCAACGCCACCGAAGGCGTGGGGCTTCTGCAAGTGGCCGACGGCGCACTCTCCCAAGTGACCACTCTCCTGAACCGGGCCGTAACGCTGGCTACCGAGGCCTCGAACGGAACCCTTAACTCCACCCAGGACGCGGCGGCCAACCAGGAGTACCAGTCGATCCTGTCGGAAATCTCGAACATCGGCTCGACCACCACCTACAACCAGGAACAGGTCTTTGGCTCGAATACCAACATCTACACCGGAGACTCCTCGACGACCGGCGCTTCGATCGACGACCTGAACATCCGCTCGCTGACTTCGGCGAACGTGGGTGACAGTCAGGGCACCATGTCCTACAGCAACGGACAGAACAACGTGTTTATCAACCTGTCGAACAACGGCACCAATGCGTCCATCAGCGACAGTTTGAACTCCAGCGGAGTCACCACCATCAATGTCTCCTACATGAGTAAAGGTGGGGACGGCGCGGCGGTTCAGTCCAACGCCACGATCAGCGTGGGCAAGGGCACCAACTATACCAACACCGCGGAAGGCTTGATCAGCGCCATCAACAACTCCGGCCTGGGTCTGAACGCCACCTTTGCGACGGCGGCACAGGCGGGCAGCGCGGCGGTGGCAACCGCCGAGGCAGCGGCGAATGGCGGGGGCGGCGCAACCGACACCGGCATCGAGATTTCGGCGGCGGGAATTGGCACCGGCAGCAATGGCGTGGGCGTAGTGGGCAGCATGTCGCTCGCCAGCGGCGAGGTGCTCAGCGGAACCCTCAACATCGTGGGATCCGACGGCGCCAGCCACAACATCACGCTGGGCACCCAGAACTCCACCGACAATTTGAACGATCTGGCGGCAACCATCAACGCCGCAGGTTATGGCGTTACGGCTACTGCTAACCAGGCGGGCACGCAACTGACCTTTACCTCGGCGGATTCCGCTGTATCCGTCTCCGGCACAAATGTTGCGGAGAATACGTTAGCGACCTCACAGAGCATCGTTGCGGAAGGCACCACGCTGGGCTCCATCAGCGTCGGCTCGGCCGGCGATGCGCTGACCGGCAGCCTCAATATTCAGACGGTTCTGAACGGCGTTACCACAACCACTCCGCTGGCACTGGGGACCAGCGGTTCCACCGACAATCTCGCCGATCTGGCCAAAACAATCAACGCAGACGCGGCATACGGCATCACGGCGACACTCAACACCGGCTCCAGCACACAGGCCGCCGGCACCGTGCTGACCTTCACCAAGGCCGAAGGATACCAGGGCACATCGAGCATCTCCGATACCACCATCACCGACGTGGCCTCTCCCTCGCTTGCGCAGGGCGATACTCTCGGTTCTCTACAGGTCTCCGCAGCAAACGATACGTTTGCCTCCGGCACCCTGGACATCATTACCGGAGCAGGAAAAGCAACCACGCTGACCATGGGCACCCTGGGCTCGACCGACAACCTGACCAACCTGGCCAATACCATCAACAACGGCGGCTATGGCATCACCGCCACGCTCGATCAGACGGGAACGAATCTGACCTTTACGCAGAGCAGCGGAAGCAGTGCGGCTGCCATCTCCAGCGCTCCTGGCGGCATCTCGGAAACCACCTTCACGACAGCGGCCGCAACCTGGACCGCCTCGGCTAATTTTGAGACCGTTACCCTGGACAACGCAACCGATACGATTGGCGACTCGGCCGGCACCGGATCCTTCAAGGTCGCCGCCAACGGCCAATCGGATTCGCAGGCCCTCGGCGCGGGCGCGGGCTTGACGCTGGCGGTGCTGGCCAACGACCTCAACACTGGCGCCAACGCCGCCAATATCACCGCCACGGTCAACACGGCCGGAAATGTGATGACGATTACCAGCAACGTTGGAGGGGCAGTCCCAGTCATCAGCGATAACGGGAGCGTCGGCCACTTCACGGACACCCAAACCGCGATCGTTAACAGCACCGCGATCACCGCTTCCAACGGCACGCTGGGCACGCTGTCGGTACTCAGCGCGGGCAACACGCTGAGCGGATCCCTGAACATCACCAGCGGCGTCAATGGCACTACAGCACCCGTTGCCCTGACCGGCAGCCAGACTCTGGCCCAGATTGTCGCCGACTTCGCCAACGCATCGGGCGCCACACAGAACCTCAGTACCTACGGCATCACCGCTACCCAGACTTCGGCCACGGAAATCACCTTCACGCAGTCTTCGGGTACGGCCAACAACGCGCATGTGGCGGCGATCTCGACCTCGCCGGACGCGGGCAATCTTACCGAGACCGACAACATTGTTCAAGGCGCCACGCTGGGATCTTTGACGGCAGCTACAGCCAATGACACCATGTCGGGAACCTTGGTTGTCACGTCAGGGGCCACGCCAGGAGCCGCTTCACAGAACCTTAACTTCTCCGGGTTGACGCTCGCCCAGATCGCGGCCAACTTCAACACCTCGACTGGCACGTCGAACTGGTCCAATCTGGGCATCACGGCCACCATCAACGGCGCCAACTCCGGGGCCACTGCGGGGACGGTGATTACCTTCACCCAAACCGACGGGGACGCGGGCACGGCCACCGTCACCAACAACGGCGGAATCACCGATGTCACCTCTCCTGTCAATAATGCCGCCATCAGCCTCGCCGGTAGCGCCAGCGCCCCGACCCTGACAGCGGCGGCCTCAGGCGACACGCTCACCGGAATCCTGGAAGTGACGCCCACGACCGGCGCAGGCGGGTCGGAGTATGCATACAGCATCACCGGCCAGACGCTGACCCAGATCGCGGACTCATTCAACCAGATCGATGGAGCCAACCACGCCAGTGGCATCACGGCCTCGATTGGCGGCGCCGCTAACAACGTGCTCACCTTCACCGTAGGCGCCGGAGGAGCACTGGCCGGCACCAGCATCGCCGACTACACGCCGGCCGCGTCGGTCAATCAGATCGTAGCCACCGGCACCATCATGAATACCCTGACCGTGGCCAACGCCGCCGATACGTTGTCTGGCGATGTCAATATCGTCAAGGGCCTCTCGGGTGGCACATCCGGCGATCAGGCGATTAACGCCGGACAGACGCTGGCCCAGATCGCAACCGATTTCGACGTCAATAGCGGCAGCGACACTCAAAACCTCTACGCCGACGGCATCAACGCCACCTTGAACGGCACGACGCTGACCTTCACCCAGAGACTGGGCGATACCTCCGTAGCCAACCTCACAACGGACACCACCCCGCTGGTCGACACCGTTAAGGCCGCGGTCGCCGCGTTCGACATGACCAGCGATGTAACCGCGGGGACGGGCCATGCGAATGTGTTGGGCGCAGCCGCCGCCGGCGACACTCTCACCGGCACGCTGGACATCGTCGAGGGTGTCGACAGCAACAAAACTGCGTCGACGCTCAACCTGAATGGCCAAACGCTGCAACAGATTGCCGACGACTTTAACGGCGTCAACTATGACACCTCGTCGGTTACCGGCTACACCAACCTGTCCAACCTTGGCATCCAGGCCGAATACAACGCCACGGGTTTCACCGGTAACCTCCCTGAAGTCACGTTTGTGGCCAATGGCGGTGCGACCGGCGCGGCAAATGCCAACGTCACCGAGGGAACCGCGATCGTCGATCAAACCGGCCATGCTGCCGTCGGCGTAAACACTGCGGCCGGCACCATGCTGGACACGATCACGGTCAACAGCAAGAACGATACTCTGGGTGGAGCTCTGAACCTCACCTCGGGCATCACCGGCGCGGCCATGCCGGCCCTCACTCTGGGCACCAAGGGAACCACCGACACCCTGGCCAACCTGGCCACAACCATCAATAACCTGGGCTATGGCATTACCGCCAGCCTCAACACCGCCGGCACCGAAATGACGCTGACCCAGAACAGCGGAGACGGCTTCGGCGCGGTGGCGACCGGAACCAGCGTCACCGATTCCATGAGCACCGGAATTGTGGCGGGAACCGGTTTGGGGTCTCTCTCCGTCAAGAACACCACCGATACCCTCAGCGGTACGTTAACGGGCGTCCAGAACAACGGATCCGCCTTCACACTGAATCTCAACGGTGAAACGCTCTCGCAAGTAGCTGCGCAGCTCAACAACGCTGACGCTGCTTACGGAATCGTCGCCACCCTCAACCAGACCCAGGAAACGGTCAACGGGCAGACCCAGGCCGCGGGCACGGTGCTGTCGTTTTCGGCCAATAGCGCCGATACCGGCACGCCCACGATCGGGAACTCGGGAAGCATCACAGATACCACAATTGCTATCCAGACTGCCGTCAACATCGCGGATGTACCGACTTCCGGGGCGGCGAACACCACCGCACTGGGTTCCCTCTCGATTGCCGGCACAGACACGCTGAGCGGCAGCCTGCAGATCGGGACCAACACCATCAACATCGGGGCCAGCGACAACACTGCAGCAACACTGGCTTCGGCAATCAACAACGGCAACTATGGAGCGACGGCGGCCTACAACGCCAACAGCGGTCAGTTGACGTTCAGCTCGCCCAACTCTTCGATGAGCATCAACACGGGTGCCCTCGATGAGGCAGCCCCTGGATCGACGGCCACCGCGGTTGGCAGCCTGACCGGGACACCGACAACGTCTTCCAGCTACTACGGGATTGGAATCGCCGGCAGTGTCAAGGATTCCAGCACCATGGGCGGGACAGCGAATGTGGGTGTCGCGGCAGACGCCAACGGCGCGGGCGGAATCGCTACCATCAGCTACTCCGACGCCGCCGGCCAGTCGCTCAGCAGCACCACTCTGAGCAGCATGAGCAGTGCGCAAGCGGCGTTGACCGCGATCAACACCGCTATTACCGACGTGGCCGCGCAGGATGGCTACATCGGAGCGCAAATCAACACGCTGAACTCGGTGAGTTCAGTACTCAGCACGCAGCAGGAGAACGTGCAGTCGGCGCAGAACGCCGTGCAGGCCACCGACTATGCTTCGGCCACGTCGAACATGTCGAAGTACGAAATCCTGAGCCAAACCGGTATCGCAGCCCTGGCCCAGGCCAACAGCGTGCAGCAGGAAGTCATGAAGCTGCTGCAGTAACCAGACAGCGCCGGCGATCCTCCCATCGCCGGCCGCTCAACCCCGTTACGTCCCGCCTGCGGCGTTTGCTCGAGCGCGACGGAAGCGGGCTACCAAGAGGGCGTCCGCGAGGGCGCCCTTTCTTTTGGCCGCCTGATGCGCGGCGCGGGAATTTCATCTTCAGCCCGCGGGAATTTCATCTTCAGTGCTGGATGGCCGATAGGCAGTTTGGGGCCATTTTGCCCTCCGCCAGGCGCTGAACGGGGCCGGTTTTTAAGCAACCTCCAATTCATTGAACAGCGACATGGAAGGCCGGCTGCAGGGAATCCGCAGGAGAGGAGGAGCCATGGGCACAGTGGGACTGAGTTTCGGATCGCCGACCAGCGGACAGGGCTTCGACGTCAGTTCGACCGTGGCCTCGATCGTGAGCAATCTGCAGAACGTGGAGACGCCTTGGAAGGGCCAGGTGACTACCCTGGAGAGCCAGGACACCGCGATCTCCAGCCTGGGAACGCTGTTTTCGAATCTCTCCAACGACCTGAGCTCACTGACCGATCTGCAGGGCACCCTGGCGGAAAAAACCGGCGCGAGTTCGAATACCAACGTACTGGAATTGACATCGGCTTCGACCGCGGCCACGGCCGGAACGCACTCCGTGGTGGTCAACAGCCTGGCGCAAAACTCGAGCGGCTACCTCGCCGAGATTTCCAATGCCGCTGACAAGTTGAGCGGGTCCGTTACTCTGCAGGTGGGCAGCGGCAAGACGCAGACCATTACGCTCAGCTCTTCCGACAACACGCTGAGCGGGCTGGCGTCAGCCATCAACTCTTCCGGCGTGGGCATCAGCGCCAGCATGCTCACCGATGCCTCCGGCTCGCGGCTGAGCCTGGTCTCGGGAACCTCGGGCGCCGGCGGCGACATCATTATCAGCAGCAACACCCTCACCGCCGCAGTCTCGAATACACTGAGCGCAACGGTAACAGCGGGCAGCTCCGGCACACCTTCAACCGCGCTCTTCCCGGCCGCGTTACCGAGCGATTCGCTCTCGAGTTCGACTTCGGACGGGCTCTCCGATGCGCTCTCGGTCACCGTGGGCACGAACGGCGCGGCCCAGACCATAAGCCTTAGCGACGTGAAGACGGCCACGGGCGGCACGACGGTCGCCGACATAGCGGATTACATCAACCAATACAGTGAATACAACTCCGGCAGTACCCTGGGCTTCACCGCCCAAGCCGTCGAAAACTCCGACGGAACCTACAGCCTTGAGCTTACCTCGCTCACCTCAGGCACGGCCGGAACGCTCTCGGTTAACTCGAACCTCGTCGACAGTACTACAGCTCTCAACTATACCCAGACGGTGACAGGTCAGAACGCCTCGCTCACTGTTGACGGCGTGAATCTGACCAGCACCTCGAACATCGTGACCAACCTGATTCCGGGGCTGACGTTCCAGCTTCTCTCCACCAGTCCGGAGCAAACAGATAACAGCCTGGAGCCGATTCAGGTGGTGATCGGCAACGACAACACCGATGTCGAGAGCACGGTCAACCAGATGGTCAGCGACTACAACTCGCTGATCAGCGCCGTCAACACGCAGGAAGGCAATACCAGTTCGGGGACGGCGGAACCGCTCTTCGGCTCGCCCACGCTCTCGCTCTTGCAGCAGCAGTTGTTGAGCGGTCTGAACGCGGTGAACCCATACGGGTATCTGACCCCCGTGGCGGACATTGCGGGAACCACCGTAAGTGGCTCTATGCAAATATCTCTGGCCAACGGCATGTCGGAGACCATCGTAACCGGGGCAGGCATTTCGCGTGGTGGCACCTTTTATACCGGCTCGGGCAGCGACAACAACACGCTGGGCGGCCTGGTGGCGGCCATCAACACCGCCGCGGCGAACACGCCGCTGACTTACACCGGCAGCAGCACCGACCCCACCACCGGCACGATAACGGTAGCCAACAGTTCCCCGCTTAGCGGCGCCGCACCCACGCTGAATGGCCAGCTCATTTTCGAGGTGGGGAACGGCACCACGGAATCGGTGAGCATGGACGACGTGGATTCAATCGAAGGAGGCACGACCCTCTCCGATCTGAAAACGTACATCAACGCCAACTCCTCGACTCTGGGGATCGCCGCAACGGTCACCGACAACGGCAACGGAACCTCGACCCTGTCGCTGACCACTTCCTCGTCCACAGACAGCAGCCTCAGCGGCGGCCCGCTGACCGTCAATTCCGATCTCGTGATCCCTGGTTCGGGGGTAACGGCGGCGGTGACGACATCGAATGGAGAGTCCTCGCTAACTCTGATCAATTCCACATCGGGAAGCGCTGGCGCCATGTCGGTAACGACCAACCTTACGGCCAGCACGCCTAAAGCGCTCAGCTATTCCGACTTGGGGGGCTATACGACCACCACGGCCGACAGCGGCACGCTGGGCGAGGCCGGAGCCAGCGACCTGCTGATCGGATCGGTCACATTCCGGGCGGGTAGCGGCATGGCGGCCACGGTGACCATGGACCAGGTGCAGGCATCGGAAGGCGGCACCACACTGGCCGATCTGGCCAGTTATATCAACTCGAACTTTTCCTCCTCGGTGAGCGCGACTCCGGTGAAAAACAGCGACGGCTCGGTGAGCCTGTCTCTGACTTCGCAGACGGTCGGATTGGCGGGCGCGCTGACGGTTACCTCAAATCTCAACGACAGCAGCAATTCGACCGCGTCGACGCTCGATTACACCAATTCATCGGACATCGACAGCCTCATCAGCCTGGGCATCGGCGTGAACAACGACGGCTCGCTGACCTTGGACGTCAGTTCGCTCGATTCGGCATTGAACTCGGACTTCAACAGCGTGGTGGGCTTCTTTCAGAACGTGGACAGTTGGGGGCAGTCGTTTTCCAGCATGCTGACCAACGCCGGCACCAGCTCGCCGACCGGGATTCTGAACCTGGCCCAAAGCTCCAACAGCAGCACGGAATCCACGCTCAACGCCGAGATTACGAAGGAGAATGCCCTGATTTCAACCGAGCAGACGAGTTTGACGGCAGAGCTGAACAGCGCCAACGAAATCATGCAGGAACTGCCGTCGCAGTTGGACGGCATAAACGAGCTGTATTCGGCCATTACCGGCTATAACCAGGGTGCCAACGGTTAAGAAAGGCGAGGAGATGAGCAATTATCGGGAATGTGCTCTGGAAGGAGCTTCGGCGGTCGATCTGGTAGTGGCGCTGTACGACGGGATGGTGCGTTTTCTCTCGGCCGCCATGGCGGCGGTGGAACGCGGCGATACGGAGGAGCGCCGTACGGCGGTCAAGCGCACGCTGGATATCATCATCCACCTGCAGGCGCGGCTGCGCATGGATGTTGGCGGGCGACCGGCGCAGGCGCTGAGCGAGTTCTACACCGCCCTGTTCGCGCAAATCCTGCAAGCCTCGCAGTCGGCCTCGAGGGCCAAGTTTGCGCATGCGATCGACTGCGTGAAGAGTGTGCGCGAAGCCTGGCGGCTGGTGGCCAGAGATCCGGATGCCTATCATATTGCGACCGGCACGGTTGAACTGATGCGCGCCGAGAGCACGACACCGGACGGCGTTGCGATGACAAGCTGGACTGCGTGACGGATGAGGTCGCGCATCAGGCTTCTGTGGTCTCCCACCCTTTCGCAAAAGGTGCGAAAGGATGGGGCACAGAGCTGACTTGCTGATCCGCTGGCGTTCAGCCGGCGACGGTCAGTTCTTCCTCGAGCTGCTGCTTCTGATAGAGGCTGGCATAGTAGCCGTCGAGCGCCAGCAGCTCATCGTGGCGTGCCTGCTTCCACGATGCGGCCGCGGTCGAGCACAGCGATACGGTCGGCATTTCGCACCGTGGACACGCGATGGGAGATGAGGATGGTGGTGGTGTTGGCGGTATAGGTGCGCAGGCCGCCGAGGATGCGCTCTTCGGTATAAGTATCGACGCTGGCCAGCGCGTCATCGAGGATGAGAATCGCGGGGCGGCGCAACAGCGCACGGGCGATGGCCGAGCGCTGTTTCTGGCCGCCGGAAAGCGTGACGCCGCGCTCGCCAACCATGGTTTCAAAGCCTTGCGGAAACTCCTCGAACTCTCTGCGGATGTGCGCGGCCTCGGCGGCTTCCAGCAGGTCATCTGCGTCGGCGTTGGGCGCGCCAAAGGCCAGGTTCTCGCGGATCGTCTCGCTGAACAGAAAAGTCTCCTGCGGCACCATGCCGATATTGCGGCGCAGCACGGCCAGCGGATACTCGTGCACCGGCCGGCCATCGATGAACAAGGTGCCTTCGCGGCGCTTCATAGAGCCGCGCGATCAGATTGACCAGCGTGGATTTGCCGGAGCCGGTTGGACCGACGATGGCCAGGCTCGAACCCGCCGGAACGTGGAGCGAGATGTCGCGCAGGACCGGCGCATCGCCGTAGCTGAAGCTGAGGTTGCGGAATTCGATATCTCCGCTCAGGCTCGTCTCTTCTCCAAGCGTTAGAACAGCGGAGCTGTCGTCGATGGCGGGCTTGGCTTGAGCAGTTCGTCGATGCGCTTGACCGAGGCGGTGCCGCGCTGGAAGATGTTGATGACCCAGCCGACCGCGATGATGGGCCAGATGAGCAGGATCATGTAGGTGTTGAAGGCGACGAACTGGCCCACATTGATGCGGTGCGCGATGACCAGGTGACCGCCGGCCAGCAGCGTGATGATCATGGAGATGCCGAGCACGAATTCGAGCGTGGGCCACAGCATGCCCATCAGCTGCACCAGGCGCAGCGCGCGGGCAATGTACTCGCGGTTCAGCCGCTCGAAGCAGGCTGATCTGCGACTCTTCGCGTGCGAAGGCGCGGATGAGGCGCACGCCGGAGTAGTTTTCCTGCGCCTGCGCGGAGATATCGGAGAAGCTGGCCTGGATGCGCTCGAAGCGTGTGTGGATGCGGCTGCCGAAGTACTGCACCAGGATGCTGGCGAGCGGCATGGGCGCCAGCGCCACCAGCGTGAGATAGGGACTGATGCGCAGCAGGAAGAACAGCGCGAAGACGGTAAGAAAGAGCGTGTTGGCGCTGTACATCAGGCCCGGACCGAGCAGCATGCGCACGGCGTTCAGGTCGTTGGTCATGCGCGCCATCAGGTCGCCGGTGCGATAGCGCTGATAGAAGTCTGTATCCTGCTCTTCCAGCTTTCGGAAGAGATCGTTGCGCAGATCGAACTCGATATCGCGCGAGATGCCGATCAGCATCCAGCGCTGAGCGTAGAGAAAAATCCCTTTGACGAGCGAGATGGCGATCAGCAGCAGAGCCAGAAGAAGGATGTGCTCGCGCGTGGTGCCGTGCTTGAGCGCGTTGATGGCGCTGCCAAGTACGCGCGGAAACTGGACCCAGATGGCATTGGTGCAGACGCAGGCCAGCGTGCCCCACATGTATCCCCAGCGGTAACGGCGCATGTAGGAGAAAAGCGGGGCCAGGTCGCGCAGCATGGCTTTATTGTACGGGAAGCGGAGTTCCCTGGCCCGGATTCGTGCTCTCCCACCCTTTCGCTCGAAAACGCGAAAGGATGGGGCACGGAAAATTTTGCCGATCGAAGCGGAGAGAGATCCAGTTGGGATCAGGTCGGGGTGCGCAACAGCAGGTAGCCGCCGACCAGACCGAACAAAACATCGGAGGACCAGGCGGCCAATGCAGCAGGAAGATAGTTCACTGTGCCCATGGCGCCAAACAGCCCGTCCACAACCCAGTACGCAAGCGCCACGGCAATGGCCACGGCGATTCCGGTGAGCGAGCCGCGCCGCCCCATCGAAAGAGCAAAGGGGATGGCCAACACGGCCATCACCACCGCGACCAGTGGATACGCGAGCTTGTGCCACAGAGCAACGCGCAGGCGCATGGTGTCGAATCCGCTCTGGCGCAGATCCCTGATATAGCGCTTGAGCTGGCCGAAGTTCATCTCCTGCGATTGCAGGTCTTCCTTCTTGAAGTAATCGGGCGAGGCATGAATCTCAGGGAACTGGGCGCGATTGAAGGTCTTGTACTCGGTCACGTTTGCGCCCTGCAGATTGCGCATCCAACCGTCTTCGAAGATCCAGTTCCCGGCCAACGGGTCCCAGACTGCGCGATGGGCAAAGATGCGCCGCGTGAGCTCAAAGGTGGACGGATTGAATTCGAAGATCGAGATGTTGGCGAACTCGTCCTTATCGGCGTCGAAGAACTGGTAGTAGAAGATGCGACCCGGATCGCCCGGCTGCGGCTTCTGACCGAAGATCCACTGCTGCTCAGGATGCAGGAAGGTCTGCGGTGGCCTGCCTTTGATGACGCTGCGCAGCGCTTCCTGACGACGATTGGCTTGGGGCAGGTAGTACTGATCGAAGAGGAAGAGGCTCACCGACAGGATGGCCGAGATGGAGACGATCGGCACCACCAGCCGATACAGGCTGATGCCGGTGGCCTTCATGGCGATGATTTCGCTGTTGCGGTTGAGGACGCCAAAATTGACCAGCACGGCGATCAGCACAGCCAGCGGAGCGATCTGGTAGATCATGCTGGGCGTCAGGTTGATGAGGTAGTCGCCCACCGTGATCATCGGAATGTGATTGCGGATAATGTCGCCGATCAGCTCAAAGAACGTAAACACGATGATCAGTAGCACGAAGCTGCCAAGCACCATGAAGAACAGGTTCAGGAATTCGCGCACCACATACTCGTCGAGAATGCGCGGAAAGACGCCGCGCGACTTTACACGCTTCTGACGTCGCGGCTGCATCTTCTCGAGCAATCGGCCCAAGCCGAATCCGTTTCCGTTGCTGTCCGGTTGAGGCTTGGCGCGGCCGATGCGTGACATCCAGTCAGTCAGCACGGCCAGCAGCCGTCCGCCGGTGGCCATTTGCCAGAGCAGAAAAATGCCGGCTATGGCAAAGATCAGGTTGGCGGACCAGACCGCCAGAAAGACGGGCAGCCGGTTCTGCCGCCCCAACTCGGTGCCGATGATGGAGAGAAAGTAATAGATGAACACCAGCAGGATGGTGAAGACGAAGCCCGAACTCTTGCCGCCGCGCCGCGAATTGACGCCCAGCGGTACGCCCACCAGCATGAGCACCAGGCAGGCCGCTGGAAACGAAAACCGGTTGTAGAGCTCGATGAGGTAGCGTTTGTTGTCGGGGGCGTAAACGCGCTCGAGCAGCGCCTTCATGGGTAGCGCGTAGATGGCGGTGTCCATGCGCCCCAGTTTCACGTCGCTCTGCTGACTCAGCGAGAGCGGCAGGTCGGTGGTGACAAACGAGGAGATGTTGAACTGCTGCGGGTCGCCGGCCACGGTCTCGTAGCGCGCTCCGTCGCGCAGCCGCATCATCAGCTCCTGCGTGTTGTCGCTCACCACGGTGGCCGTAGCGGCGGTGGTGACGATGGGGTTGGCCGGATCGGTCACGTCGACCATGAAGACTTGCCGCCAATTCGAAGCGTCGGCGCCCGAGCGCACATCCTGCACGTAAAGAACAGCATTCTTGAAGTCTTCGTAGAAGACGCGCGGCTGAATCTCGTAGGACGCCTGCTGGGTCTCGATCGACTGCTGCAGGTCCAGGATGCCCTGGTTAGCGCGGGGCGCGAGATAGAGCGAGTTGCCCAGGCCCAACAGGGTTCCGGCCACGGCTACGATGGAGGCGACGCGAACAAAAAATCCAATGCCCAGTCCTGAGGCGCGCATGGCGATGACTTCGCTGTCCGCCGCCAAGCGGCTGAAGCCGAGCAGAATTCCCACCAGCACCGACATGGGGATGGTGACGCGGAACAGGTTGGGCAGCGTGAAGAGAAAGATCTCCATCACGTCCATCCACGTGGAGCTGCTGCGCACCACGATCTCAAGGATGTGGGGCAGCTGCGGCATGAAGAGGATGAAGGTGAACAGCGCGCAGCCGATCAGGGTGTGAGAGAGGATCTCGCCGAGAATGTAGCGGGTGAGGATGCGCACAGGAATCCAGTCCTTAGTTTAGCGTGTCGAGCGCGCCGGCCGGCATCAAGCCCGCCGGTTGCCGGTGACGCAGGCGGAGCCAGGGCCCCTCCCCCCCCTGCAATTTTCGAAGTGTCTGATTCTGGGAGTCTTATGTTTTTGGTGGCCGCAAGTATTTCATTCTAAAAGACGAGTTTCACATGTGTTTGATTCTGAACAGTTTGCTTTCCCATCAGCGGGTCCCGTACTGCCCGGAGGGGCAAAAATCGACCAATCTTCACTCATTTTTGGACTCTGGGGACACTTTACGCTTGTTTTCCGAATTCCCGGCAATGGGCGGATGACAAATAGAATATTTGTTTTCAGACAGATGCGTGAGGCAGACGGGGTATCGGACTTGACAGGGATTTGGGGTCCCCCCAGGGTGAGGCAGATTGTATTTTGACAGTTCGCCGATGAATGGAGAGTGGTGTTCATTTACGCGGGCAGCCCGACTTCGTTTGGGGAGCGTCTTCGGCACGACTGAACAGCTTGCAGAAAAAACGATTTGGGGCACGAGGGAAAACGACCAAAGCATCCCTCAGGGGCTAAAGCCCCCATCTTTTTGTGGGCTTTATCGGAAGCCGGGACTAAAGTCCCGGCCTACCAGTCGTGCCCCGTTACAAGGCTCCATCACGAAGAGTTTTTCCGCAGGCTGTGAAGTCGTGCCCTGATTACAAAGCTCGCTTCGGTGGAGTCTTTGCGGGGGATTGAAACTTTCGCTTTCCAGAAACGTTCAAATACGATTCCCATGGGTCCAAGAGAGAAAGGTTGAGGAGAGAGCGATGCAGCGAGAGTTTCCTTCGGCGCCGCTGGTGGGCGTGGGTGCAGTGGTGGTGAATGAAGGCCGGGTGCTGCTGGTGCAACGCGGACAGGCCCCGCTGAAGGGACATTGGACGCTGCCGGGCGGGGTGCTGGAGCTGGGCGAGACGCTCGCGGAGGGGGTTGCGCGCGAGGTGCAGGAAGAGACCGGATTGATCGTCGAACCGGTCGAATTGATTGAAGTTCTCGATCGTATCCATAAAATTGAGGGCCGCATCCAATTCCATTACGTGATCGCGGACTACCTTTGCCGCGTCACCGGCGGCGCCTTACAGGCGGCCTCAGACGCCGACGCGGTGCGGTGGGTAGAGCGATCACAGTGGAATAGCCACAGCGCCCTGGTTCTCGACCCGATTACCGTCCGCGTGATGGAGAAAGGCTGGCAACGGGCTCAGGCGCTCTGGTCTCATTTGCCGGAGGAAAGATGCGATTGTTTAAGGTGACGCTGAAAGGCTGTTTCATCACTGCGGGAGCGTTGGTTGTCCTTGCCGGTATTGGCTTCTGGATGCGCCCGCTGGACTTCTTCGACAACTTTACCTATCTGCAAGAGGTCTTTGCAGGGGTTCAGAATCGCTGGGCATGGGTCGATGGCCAGCGCATGCACTATGAGGTGCTGGGGCCGGCGGATGGTCAACCCGTCGTGCTCGTGCACGGACTGGGCGGTCGCGCGGAGGACTGGCGTGCGCTGGCTCCTTACTACGCCCGGGCCGGTTATCACGTCTACATGCCCGACCTCATCGGTTACGGACGGAGCGCTCAGCCCAATAGTTTTTCCTACTCCATTCGCGATGAGGCTGCGCTGGTGGTCGCGTTCCTCGATAGCGCAGGCCTGAAGCGTATCGACCTGGGCGGATGGTCGATGGGTGGTTGGATTGCGCAAGTGGTCGCAGCCGATCACCCGGAGCGGATCAAGCGGCTCATGCTCTTCGATTCCGCCGGGCTGTACGAAATGCCGAGTTGGAATACCAATCTCTTTACACCCTCTACGCCGGCGCAGTTGAACCAGCTGGACGCGCTGCTGATGCCGCACCCGCCGCGAATTCCCGGCTTTGTGGCTGCCGATATCCTGCGCGCCTCCAGAGAATCGGGCTGGGTGGTTTCGCGGGCCATGGCCCAGATGCTGACCGGGCGCGACGTGACCGACAGCATGCTGCCGAATCTGCAAATGCCGGTACTCATTCTGTGGGGGGCGCAAGATCGCATCATTCCGGTTGACCAGGCGGAGAGGATGCATCGTCTGATTCCGCAATCGCAACTGGATGTGTTCGCGGGTTGCGGGCATCTGGCGCCGCTGCAGTGCACGGGCGAGATGGGGCCCAAGGTGGTTCGCTTTCTTGAGGAGACGCGGGTAGCTCCGTACCAGCGATTGACGCCGGTGGTGGCCAAGCCGGCGCCCAGCAAACCGGTCAACACCCACGCGGAGACGGCGGCATTCGAGACGCAGCGGCCGGGGAGAGCACGGAACTGATATTGAAGCCGGAGTTAGCGAAGCTCTGCATTCCCTCAGGGGCTAAAGCCCACCTCGATTTATTGGGCTTTATCGGAAGCCGGGACTAAAGTCCCGGCCTACCAGTCCCGGCTTACCAGTCCCGGCTTACCAGTCCCGGCTTACCAGTCCCGGCTTACCAGCTCCGGCTTACCAGTCGTGCCCTTTCAAAACCGATTTGCTGGTTTCCCCGGTCCCAAAATCGGGACCGGGGGCACCCAAGCTCATGGGCGCGATTACGGAAACTTCAAGTCTCGGTCCTAGCGGTGCAAGGATGCCAACCACTCCTCGGGAACTTCCGAAGACTGGGGGAGTGGATCGCGGAGCGTAAGGACTGGGCAGCGCGCGTGCGCCAGCACCCGGTACACTGTGCGGTCGCGGGTGAGGTTTTCAAAGGCGGAGCGATGGGTTGAGCCCAACAGGATCAGGCTGGCATGACGCTCTTCCGCGGTGGCCAGAATCTCGATGGCCGGATTTCCGTGCAACACCAAGGGCTCGACGGTGGGTCTACCTTCGGCACGAGTGGCTGCAGCTAAGTCGAGAAGCTCGTGGGCAGCGGCCGAATCGAGTGCGGAGGGCATTCCCGTTCGCTCCATCTCGTCGATGGGCGGCAAAACGTGCAGCAAAACAAGGTGCTGTTTGTGAATGGCGGCAATTCGGCAGGCAAGCGCCGCGCTCGGGCGAGAGGTCTCTCGCAAAGTGGTGGCATAAAGGACGACCTTGGGGCCGGCCTCCACTTCCTCCACCTGGAGATGAGCCTCGGGTCCCACGGTAATGACCGGGAGGTTGACCGAGCGCAGCACTTGCTCTGCCACGGAGCCTAGTAGCAACTTACTGAGTTTGCTCCGGCTCCGCGTCCCCAGCAGCACGCGATCCGCCTGAAACTGACGGGCAGCGGCTGCAACCTGCTGGGCAGGATTGCCTTCCCGCACCAGCGCGTCACACGCAATTCCCTTCCGCCGGGCCGATGCGCACCAGGGCAGCAGGGTTCTATCGGCAAATTCCAATACGCTGGCGGGGTCATAATAAGGCAATCCCGCCGCGTCAGTCGCGAGTATAGGCGCCGTGGCGACCACATGCAACAGGATCAGCCGTGCCCCGCTGTGGCCTGCCTGCTCAATGGCGACAGGCATGAGACGGTTCAGGTCATTGAGGTCGGTGGCGACCAGAATTACGGCCGGTTGCGTCCAGCGGCACAGGTCCAACTGCTCCATATGCGCCTCCTGCTCGAGTCGCCACTTCGATTCGGGCCTTTCACGTTCCTACTGGAGAAAGCGTGCCACCGGCGGGGTTGTGGAGATGTGCCGGAGCGCACCCGCGCGTGTGATTCAGCTCACTTAGCGGGGCTCCGTTCCACCAGGGTTTGCTAACCGGCTGCTCCCCACGCAGCATCCAAATCACTACCTGCGGCGGGAGGCCTATCCTGCGTGCCCAGGAGGAATCATGGTCGGTCGTCCGTTCTGGTCGGGTCAGTTGAAGATCTCGCTCGTGGCTTTCGGTGTCCAACTCTATCCGGCGGTCAATGCCCAATCCGGCATCACCTTTCATCAGATCGATAAGACCACAGGTGAGCGCGTACGCCACATGAACGTCGTCAACACGGACGAGCAGGTGGAAAACGCGGAGATCGTCAAAAACACCGAGATCGTCAAAGGCTACGAGTACACCAAGGGCAAATACATCGCCATCGATCCTGAAGAGATCAAGCGCCTGCGCGTCCCTACCAAGCGCGAAATCGAAATCCACCAGTTCGTGGAGTTGAGCGAGCTGCCGCCGGCCATCTTTGAAAAGCCCTATTTTGTGCTGCCCGATCCCAAGCAATCGCAGGACGCGTTCGCGGTGATTCGCAAGGCCATGGAGCAGGCCAACAAGGCGGCTATCGGCGAGGTAGCGTTCGGCGGCCGCGAGCACCTGGTTGCGTTTGCCGTTCCTCCGGATAAAGGGCGCGGTCTGATGGCGTACACGCTGCGCTATGCCGAAGAGCTGCGCAAGGCGGAAGACTACTTCTCCCAAATTACGCCCGTCGAGGTCGACAAAAAGCAGCTTGCCATGGCTGCGGATTTAGTGAAGGCCTACACTGCGCCCTTCAAGCTGGAGGAGTACCAGGACGATTATGAAAACGCGCTGCGCGAGCTGATCGAGGCCAAGCAGCAAAACATGCCGCTGCCGCTCGAAGAAGAGGCGCCCGCTCATCCCAAAGCCGTCGGGCTGATGGATGCGTTACGCCGCAGCCTGGAGGAGAAGCAGAAGCCGGAACCCGCGCGCAAGAAGCCGCCGGCCAGTGTGAAAACAGGCCCAGTGCTGGTGAAACAATCGAAGCGCCGGCACAAGGCCGCCTGAGATGGCTCTGAAGGCGCAATCCCGATCGAAGGCTGCGCAAACTGTAGCGCGCCAGCTCGAACGCTACCGCGAGATGCGCGATTTCAGCGTGACAGCCGAGCCACGCGGCGAGCGGCGGTCCGCGCCTTCAACACAGACGCTTCCATTTGTGATTCAGAAGCACGCGGCCACACGCCTGCATTATGATTTCCGGCTCGGCTGGGACGGCGTGCTCAAGAGCTGGGCGGTGACCAAAGGTCCGAGCTACTATCCCGGCGACAGGCGGCTGGCCGTGCAGGTGGAAGACCACCCCATGGAATACGGCGGCTTTGAGGGCACCATCCCCAAAGGCCAATATGGCGGCGGCACGGTGATGGTGTGGGACTACGGAGAGTGGAAGCCGATCGGCGATGTCGATCGCGGACTGGCCGACGGTCATCTCAAATTCCAGCTGGATGGTAAAAAGCTCAAGGGCCGTTGGGCGCTGGTGCGCATGCATGGCCCGCGCGAGCAAGCCGACAAGCCCAACTGGCTGCTCATCAAGGACCGCGACGAATTTGCGCGCGAGAAGGACGGTCCTTCGATCACTGAGGAAGCGCCGGACAGCGCGATGACGAACCGCAGCATGGAGCAGATTGCGGCCAATGCGGACAGCGTGTGGGACTCGGTGAAGGGGTTCCAGAGTGGGGCCGGTGGGGCGCGGACGGGGGAGGCGTCGAGGCTACTTAAATCCGGGCCGCGCGAGAGCTATCCGGGCTTCATTGAGCCCGAGCTTGCGCAGCAGACGGCGAAAGCGCCCGACGGCAGCGATTGGGTTCATGAGGTGAAGCTCGACGGCTATCGCATTCAGATCCACATCCGGGCGAGGAAGAACGACGAGCGCAGCGCTACGCTGTATACGCGCAAAGGACTGGACTGGACCGAGCGCATGCCCGACATTGCGCGCGCCGCCGCACAGTTGCCGGTGGAAACCGCGATTCTCGACGGCGAAGTGGTCGCGCTCGATCAGCGAGGCATTGCCAACTTTGCCGATCTGCAGGCTGCGTTTCAGGAAGGCCGGGCAAAGTACCTGACTTACTACGCCTTCGACCTGCTTCATCTTGACGGCCACAATCTACGCGGACTTCCGCTCCTCGAACGCAAGCAGCTGCTCGCAGATCTTCTTGCGCAAACGGGAGCTAATTCGCCGCTGCACGTCAGCGAGCACTTCGAAGCACGCGGCGATGAGGTCTTTCGCAAAGCCTGCGCGCTGGGCGCGGAAGGCATTGTCTCGAAGCTTGCCTCGGCTCCATACGACTCCGGACGCAGCTACGCGTGGCGCAAAATCAAATGCATTCAGGAGCAGGAATTCGTCATCGGCGGATTTACCCTGCCGTCCAAAGGCGGGTACGGCATCGGCGCGCTGCTGCTGGGCTACTACCGCGATGGCAAGCTAATCTATGCGGGCCGCGCAGGGACCGGTTTCACGGATCGTACGCAGCGCTCCTTGCGCACGCAGCTCGACGAGCTGAGGCAGAAAGAAATGGCCTTTGCCGAGATTACCCGCGAGGCTCGCCGCGATGCATACTGGGTCAAGCCCACACTGGTGGCGCAGATCGCCTTCACCACGTGGACGCGTGACAATCTGATTCGCCAGGCATCCTTCAAAGGTTTGCGCGAAGACAAGCCAGCGAAAGAAGTCGAGCGCGAGATGCCGGCGCGGGTCGAAGAGGCAGTACCGGCTGGAAGCGGCGCTGCGAGAAGATCAGCAGCAGTTCACGGCAAGAAGGAGGATCGCGGGAAAGTGATTGAGCTCCCCATCACGCATCCAGAAAAAGTTCTCGACCCGGAGAGCGGCATGACCAAAAAGGCGCTGGCCGAGTACCTTCTTGCCGTGTCGGAGCGCATGCTGCCGCACGTCGTCGACCGGCCGCTGAGCGTGGTGCGCTGTCCTGAAGGCAGCGGAAAGCCATGCTTCTTTCAGAAGCACGTCGGCCGCGGGCTGCCGAAAGGGGTGAACAGCATTGCCGTACCCAACCGCAAGACCGGCGAGGTGGAGCAATACTTAACGCTCGATTCGGCCGAAGGCCTGGTCGGACTGGCGCAAATGGGTGTGCTCGAGATTCATCCGTGGGGCTCACGCAACGAATCGTTGGATAAGCCCGATCGCATCGTTCTCGATCTGGATCCGGATGCCGCGATCGACTGGCAAACGCTGGCTGCGAGCGCAGCGGCAATGCGGGAACGGCTAAAGAAGCTGCATCTGGAAAGCTTTCTGAAGAGCACCGGAGGCAAGGGACTGCATGTCGTTGTCCCGCTCGTGCCTGAGGTCGATTGGGCTGCGGTGAAGCAGTTCGCGCACGCGCTGGTGCTGGAGATGGAAGCTCAAGATCCGGCGCTGTACATCACCAAGATGACCAAGGCCGCGCGGACCAACAAAATCTATCTCGATTACCTGCGCAACGATCGCGGCTCGACTTCCATTGCCCCATTTTCGCCGCGGGCGCGCAGCGGTGCGCCGGTGGCCATGACCCTGGACTGGAAAGAGCTGAGTTCGGCGAGCCGGCCGCAGTTTCATGTGATGGATTTTCCGGGGTGGAGTGCGCGCCTGAAGCGCGATCCTTGGAAGGCGATGACAAGTTTGGAACAGCGGCTCACAGCGGAAATGCTCGCTGCAGTGAGGCCTGAGCATGGGGCGCGGCGGGCGATTCGGCGCTCGGCCTAAGGCCTGGCTTGTGTGCTGAGTGGTTGAAACCGTGAATTATGTTCCTGGTCTGCGCGAACCTTTCTTACGCCCCTGCGGGGCTGCGGTGACGGTTTGCGCACTTTCCCCAGGCTTACGCCTGGGGCTACTGTCTTTTGCCCGCTACGCGGGCATTGCGTCGCGCCAAATTATCACCGCCGAAATGAATAACGCACTCCACTAGGCGATCTTCCGCTGTTCTCGCTCTCGCTCGACGAGTTCCCGCGTCACGCGCTCTTCAAGGAGTTTTTTGGCCTTTTCCAGATTGCGGCGCCGCGACGCGCTGAGCCGTTTTCCTGCGTAATTCATGTAAAAGGTGAGCAGGCGCAATCCCGACGATGGCCCCTGCGGCGAAACTTCCTTTGAGGCCAACGACTCCGCGATTGTTTCTGCCGGCCTGTTGAAGAGGCCAGCGCTTAATCGCGCGCACTCAGTTATCGGGTGAACGTTAGTTCTTCCGTGGTTGGATTCCATTCCACACTCTCCCGGAGAATTGCTTCTTCGCTCTCCCTCGCCGTTTGGCTGGATTGCGAATTCGGTAGGCTGCGCCGTTTCTACGCTTCGTACGTGATTCACGCCGGAGTCTCTGCGGTGATAATCGAAAGCCAACCTCCAGGGGAGGCGAGCCGCAATTTACCTGGGCGGAATGGGTAATCAAGCTTCCAGCTTTTGCCTTCTACGTTTTGCTCCACCTAAAACCCGGTCACACTGTCACGGGCGAACCACAACCTTGGCATTCGAATTCTGCAGGGCTGGATGTTCCATCTATTGCTTTTTTGTCTGCCGTTGAAGATGTGATCCTGTGCCGTTGGCGCCGCTTACCTGGGTCTTTTGTCAAACGCGGGACGGCCCCCCATGAGAACTCCAGTGCTGCGAAGCTCTCTCGCAGGGGCTCTATGTGCCTGTGATGCCTTGCTCCTGAGGCCAGTTGCTCTCCGGGCCAGACACCAATCGATCACCCCTGCAGGGGCCTAGCCTGGATCTCTGTTGTCAGGGGAATAGAATTGGCCGTTCAGAATCAGCCGGAAGCCTGCGCGAGGGCGATTACCCTAGCATGCTTCAGCCGGCTACAGCTCGCAGGGTTGCAGCCGGCTCAGGCTCAACCCAGCCTCAGTGTTCGTTTGGCTGGTTGTTGCTTTCATCGTGGTGCTGCGCTTGTACTGTGGCCTGGCCAAAGTACTGGTGCAGGACGTGCATATAATGCAGGGCCGCATGGTTGTGTGGAGGAGGGACGTGGCCGTACAGGATCTGGTCGAAGGTGTGGTACTTGCCGCCATACAGGGCCACGGTGTCGTCGGTGTTGTCGCTGACCGTGACGCCGCTCAGGTCCACGCCGGCAAACACGCCGTGGCTGCGCGAATAAGTGAGCAGTTCAGCCTGCATGCTCAAGTTTGTTGCGGCCTGCGCCTCGCGCCCAACCGGACCTGCAGCCACAGCAGCCGTACCGCCGAGCTTGAATTTAGTCTGCAGCAGGTCCTGCATGCCTTTGTGGTTCGTGGCCACCAGGATGAGGTCAGTGCCCGAGCCGCCGATCTGGAAACCGAATGAGCCGCCGGCCATGCGAATAAAGACTGGTCCGCTCCAGCCCTGCGGTGTGCGGCAGGAGACCACGCCCTGTCCGTACTCTGCGCCAACGATGAATGCGCCCTTAACGAGGCCCGGCACCACGGCAATGCATTTGGCCTTGGCCGCGATCCAGTCAGGAATCGACTTATCTTTCGCTCCCTGAATTTGAGCCAGAATATCCGCAGCGTTTTCCATCCGCTGATCCAGCTTATGCATGTCTGCGCCAGTGTCGGTATCGGCAGCACGCGCTGCCACGGGCATCGCCGTAATTCCCGCCATCAGCATCAAGCCAAGTAACTTCTTCATGTTCACTTCTCCCTTATTCTTAAACGCGATCCGGGCGGCGTTACCGCCCTGTCTATGGTTACGATGCACAGACCGCAGTTCGAGGACAGTTTCTAGAACGAGGGAACGAGGGAACAAGGGACCAAGGGAACGAGAACACCGATAGATAAAGACAAAAACGGCAAAACTAAGAGGCAAAAACTATAGATATCCCACCTTAACCGTCCGCTGCGGCGGACGGCGAAGGTGGGGCACCCGTTCATGATGGGCGCAACGACTGCAGATGCTACCCGGCGCTTTCTCGTTTCCTTGGTCCCTCGTTCCCTTGGTCCCTGCCCTCCTGATATTCTCCTCAATGGTGGCCCCGGAAATCATCTCGATATTTGAGCAGGAATACCGCGCGTTGCGTCCGCGCGCGCCCATGCCGCCGTTCACGGTGCGGTTCCGGCGCTTCACCTCGCTGAACACCACGATTCGGCTGCGCGAAGGCAAAATCCTGGTGAGCCTCTCGGACCTGCTGGAGGGCGCGCCGGAGTCCGTACTACACGCTATTGCTCACATCCTGCTGGCCAAGCTTTATAAGAAGCCCATCAATGCCTCGCACAACCTGCGCTACAAGCGCTTCGTTTCCAGCAGCGCCGTAACCCGGCAAACGGAACTTATCAGGAACGCGCGGGGCAGCAAGCGTTATTTTGGGCCGGAGGGGCGCTACTTCCACCTCGAGGAAGTCTTCGACACGCTGAACATGCGCTTCTTCGGTGGCCTGCTGGGCCGGCCGCAGCTTACCTGGAGCGAACATATGGCCAAGCGCTCGCTGGGCCACTATGACGCGGCGCACAATACCATCGTTGTCAGCCGCGTCTTCGATCGACCGTCGAGCCCCCGCTACGCGCTGGAGTACCTGCTCTATCACGAGATGCTGCACCTCAAGCATCCGGTGCGCATGCGCGGCGTTCGCCGCTGCGTGCACTCCCGGGAGTTCAAAGCCGAAGAAGCGCTCTTCCCGGAACTGGCGGAAGCACTCGCGTTTCTGAAGCGACTTTAGGCCAGGGAAGCTCAGCACAAGTAGTTCGCATTGCCTCAGGGGCTAAAGCCCGCGTGGGTTTGCTGGCGATCGGTAGCCCGGACTAAAGTCCGGGCCTACCAGTCCGGGCCTACCAGTCCGGGCCTACCAGTCCGGGCCTACCAGCCGTGTCCTTGTTACAAAGCCCCACAGGGAGAGTTTTTCTGCGACCTGTGAAGCCCGTACCCTTCAAAACACTGACTTATTCAGAGGTTCGCTAGCGACTTTAGGCTATCGTAGCGCTCATTTATCCGCTATCCTTGTACCCAAGCTCACCTGAATACATTTTGGTTTTATCTGGCCACGTACAGGACTACATGACCTTTAAGTTGCGGCTCCGGGAGCCTCTTTTACTCGTGCTGTGTCTGGCTCTTGCGACTCTCCGACTCGCAGGCCAGGCGGCAGCTCCAATCGGCACACTGCGGGGCACGGTCATCGACCCCACGGGAGCCGTGGTTCCGGGCGCGCAAATCACACTTCATCTGGGCCAACAATCCTTCACGGCACATTCCGGACACAACGGCGCATACGCGTTCCGGGAGCTCGCTCCCGGCGCGTATACCGTCACCGTCGCAGCGCACGGATTTGCTGCCTTCACGCTCGAAGATGTGAGGATTGCCGGGGGCCAGACCCGCGAGCTCAACCTTCCGCTGACCATTGCTGTGGAGCACCAGGAGGTGAGGGTGACAGGACAGAACCAGGAGGTGGGCATCAACTCCGACCAGAACGCGAGCGCCACTGTGATTCAGGGCCGCGATCTCGATGCCCTGTCCGACGATCCCGATGAGTTACAGAACGAGTTGCAGGCGTTGGCCGGTCCATCTGCCGGACCCAATGGCGGGCAGATTTATATCGACGGATTTACCGGCGGCCAGATTCCTCCCAAGTCTTCCATTCTTGAAGTCCGCGTCAATCAGAATCCTTTTTCCGCGGAATACGATCGCATCGGCTATGGGCGCATCGAGATCATCACCAAGCCGGGAACGCTGAAACTGCACGGCAGCATGAGCAGCTTCGGCATGGACTCTGCGCTGAATACGGCCAACCCCCTGGTGGCCAACCAGCCGCCGTACGATCTCTATTCGGTCTTCGGGAACGTCAGCGGCCCGCTCACTAAGCAATCTTCTTTTTTCATCAACCTTCTGCGGCTGGGGCGACAGAACCAGAATATGGTCGATGCCGTCGATCCGCAGAACACCAGTGAAAGAATCAGCCTGGCCAGTCCCAATCCGTCTGGCATGTTCAACGCCAGCGAACGCGTGGATTTGCAGCTTGGCAAGCGCAACACACTCACGGCGCGCGAGAGCTACTGGCGTTCGGCGCAGACCGGCGGCGGGGTGGGCGCGCTGAACCTTCCGGATCAGGGCAACAACATTCTCAACCAGGAGAACACGGTACAGATCGGCGATAGCATGCTGGTGAACGAGCGGCTGGTCAACGACCTGCACTTTCAGTGGCGGCGCATGCGCAACCAGCAGACTGCAGCGTTTAGCACGCCCACCGTGACGCTGCAGGGATCCTTCACCGGCGGCGGCAACAGCTCCGGAGTGGTCGAAGATCATCAGGACGATTACGAACTGCAGGATAGGTCGACGGCCACAGCCGGCAAACACACGCTCCGCTTCGGCGGCGATCTACGCATCTATCGCGATGCCAACTACTCCACGTCGGGCAGCAACGGGACTTACATGTTCGGCAACCTGACCGAGTATCTGAAGGCTACACCCACACTCTATTCCGTAAGTCTCATCAGCAATCCGTTAGTGCGAGCTATCGTCTTCGACGGCTCGTTGTATGTACAGGACGATTGGAAGCTGAATCCCAACTTTGTCCTCGGGCTGGGCCTGCGCTACGAGGGGCAAAACTGGATCAAGGATCATGACGACTGGGCGCCTCGCATCGCTTTGGCCTGGAGCCCGCTCCATACCGGAACTGCGCCGGCAAAGACGGTGGTGCGCGCGGGCTATGGCTGGTTCTATAACCGCTTCACCGTGCCCAATTCCTCCAGCTCCTTCGCGGGCACGCCATATGTCATTGAGACGCTGCACGACAATCTCATCAACCAGCGAAGTTATGTCGTCCAGAGTCCTGGCTTCTACACTCCTGATGCCCAGGCGCCGGCATCAGTGGTTACATCGGCGCCTGCCAGCGTACCCGTCTATCACACGATCGATCCCCATTTTCACGCAGCGCTGGACATGCAGATGGGCGTGGGAGTGGACCGCCAGCTTACCAAGACGGTGATGGGCAACATCACCTATCTCTATACGCAGGGCGTGCATCAGTATTTATCGAATAACATTACGGCGCCCGCTTTCAATCCCGCCACGTATACCCTCGGCGGTTCGCTGCCCACGCTGTATAACTACCAATACCAGTCTGGCGGCTTGTACAAGCAGAGCCAGATTGTCGCCACCCTCAGCACAAGTCTCAAGCAGCTTACGGTAAACGCGAATTACACCTTCGATAGCGCCAAGAGCGATACGCAGGGCATCGATTCCTTCGCATCCGACGCTGAGGACCCTGGCCTGGACTACGGACGCGCGAGTTTTGACTACCGGCACGAGTTGTCTCTGCTCGGCTCCTATTCGGCGCCCCGTGCCGTCACCGTGGCCGGCGCATTCTTCGCCCGCTCCGGAACTCCCTACAACCTGACCATTGGTTCCGACCTCACAGCTAACAATCAGTTCAACGCGCGGCCCACCTATGGCACGTGCAACAGCAGCGGAGTTGTTACCACACAGTATGGGTGCCTGGATACGGACCCGGTCGGGAAGGGCGAAAGAATTGTGCCCTATGGCGTGGGACTGGGGCCAGCGAACTCCATTGCCTATCTGCGCGTCAGTAAAGTCCTGGGGGTTGGCCCGCGGTTGCAGTCCACATCCTCCAACGAGCACGGCACCCTGCAATCCAGCAACGGCGTGGGGGACCGCGGCATCGGCGGCGGTGGAGCGCCGATTCGCATGGATGCTTCTGCGCCGCGCAAATACAACCTGACCTTTGCGATCGCGGCCATTAACGCTTTCAATCAAGCCAACCTGGGTACGCCAAACGGAGTCCTGCTTGCGCCGTTGTTCAACCAGACGCAGTCGCTTGCCTCGGGCGCGTACGTGAGCCCGACCCCGGGGAATCGCACCGTTTTTGTTCAGTCGAATTTTTCCTTCTGAAGGCAGGGAACGAGGGACAAGGGACAAGGGAATGAGGGACCAAGGGAACAAGGGAGGGCGGGAGCGTTCCGCTTCAGGGGCTGCATCGAAAGTGCATGGAGGAAAAGCAGCTCGATCCGGAATCCGGCCTGGCGCTGATTCGTCCCTGAGATGCCCCCAAAGGGCCGGGATCATGGGCCGTCGTGGCTCGGCCGTATCGACATATAAATCTAAGGAAGCTCTGCACAAGTAGTTTGCATTCCCTCAGGGGCTAAAGCCCGGGGCTCATTTTGCAGAGCTTAACGTACGGGCTGAAGCCCGTACCCTTCAAAACAGCGACTTAATTCACAGCTTCCTCAAATATAAATTTCAAGATAAATTTCAGCGCAATGCGGGCAGAAAATGGGGAAATGCAACCGCGGATCCTTCACTCCGTTCAGGATGACAGAGGTTATTTTCAGGGCAGATGCTTCACTCCGCTACCCCGAACGCGCTCCGTTCAGGACGACAGAGGTTATTTTCAGGGCAGATGCTTGGCTCCGCTGCCCCGAACGCGCTCCGCTCAGGATGACAAGCTAAATTATTTCTTGAACTTTGATCGAAAAACTTCTGATTCGTTGACGACTAGGCGGTCTTTTCCGCAGTGGACACTGGTTTGACCAGTACCGGGCGCTCCGCCTTGTGGTGAGTCGACCACCAAACCAGCGCCAGCCCGGCAAACGCCGCGCCCAGGCTCGCCAGCTGCGCATTTGAAAATCCCCACAGTACCTTGGGATTGCGGCGCACGAATTCCACGAGGAAACGTGCCAGACCGCTCAGGACAAGATATTGGCCGGTAATCAATCCCACGGGGTGCCGTTTGCCGGCACGATGCCAAAGATACCAGCCGATCAGGAGGCCAGCGCCCAATTCGAAGAGCGGCGTGGGCAAGACCCGAATACCAGGCGGGGTGGGCACAATACCATGCGGAAAGCCCATGCCCAGAGGGAACGGCAGGGTGGTCTGAATGCCATAGCAGCCATCGCCTGACAGGAAGCAGCCGATGCGGCCAACGCCGTAGCCTACCGCGGCAGCCGGAGCTGCCAGGTCCAACATCCGCATCCCGCCGATTTTGGCGCGCAAACCCTGCAGCACCAGGGCGGAAATGCCGAATACCAGCCCTCCATACCAGGCGAACCCGGCCGTATCCCACAGCACCCGCCAGCCGATCTCACGAAACTCCTGGGGCGTGTCGAGAACGTGCCACAGCTTGGCGCCCACGATACCGGCCACTACAGCAATGGCCACGATGCCGACTGCATCCGCTGTAATGCGCGCACGCCGAAAGCCGCGATCGACGATGATCGAGGCCGCTACCGCGGCCAGCCAAAGCATGAGGCCGAAGGTGGGGATATTCAGGGGACCGATGTGAAGAAAAGGAAGCATCTCTCTTCAAGTATAGACGTGGAGCAAAGAGAAACGCGTGAACTGACTGCCAGCCAGGGGGGCTGACAAGGGGCCGCTCGCCGAATCTTTTTTTTCACTGTTCTTCCCCCACAACGCTGTCGGGGATAGTTGTGCGAGCAGCCGGGGGGATTCCCGCTGCTCGCCAGTCCGGATTCCCCGCCATGCTGTAACTCGCTCACGCGCTGGGCCTTCTCGTCGCACCATCTTTGCGGCACTCGCGGACTCAGGTGCATCCCTTCCTCTGCCCGTCGCATCCTTGTCTCTCGAAGCCCCGTGGAACGGGGCCAGGAAAAGACAAATCAAGAAAATGCTTGCGAGGTGAGTGCGGAGCGCACATAATGTCTCATCGCGCCAGCGAATTCCCGGTTCCCATCCGGGGTGTAATCTGCAACGGACCAGGCTCGCGACGCAAAGGCCCTCCGGCTTCCGGAAAGACCCTTCCGATCTTCCCCCGGCCGGCATTCCGACGGCATTCATTGTAAGAAGTACGCGGTAAATCTGACTGGAATTCAGGGTTAAGCGGCACAAAACGCGAGCCATCCTCTAGGTCGCGCTGCGCCTTGCTGGGATCTCCCAACAGGTTGCACATCTCCGTGGGTGGGGTCCCATGGCCGGCGTCCGACACTGCGGATCGGAAGGGGTAATTGCAATGAATTTTCCTCTTCGTCCTTTCACCGGGCTAGCCTCGGGGCTGCTCGGCGTTTGCTTCTGCGCAATCACTACCTTTCCGGTTTGGGGGCTGCCACCCTCCGGCGCGGGCGCCCAGCTACCCGACGCGGCGCCGGACGACACTCCGGCCACGGTTGAAACCGTTGTTGTTCCAGGTCCGCTGCGCTCGTTTCTGCGCATGTCCGGCATCAGCCAGGAAGTTACCCCCTCCGAAGTGCTGCCCATGCTGGCGCGCAATGTGTTTCTGCATGGATTTGAGAACGGCAAGGAGACCGAGTTCCTGATCCTCATCGACCGCTACCTGCACCAGGCGCGCGAACTGCAGTCGCTGGCCGGCGGAGATGGCCAGATTCACGTTGCCGATTGCTCAGATGCCACGCAGTTGGTGCGGGTTCTGGGCTATCGCTTCGAGCACGGCTGCACCCACAGCAATGCGTCGCTGATTACCGAAGACGCAGAGCGTGCTTTCCTCACCGTCGATTCCGGCTTTCCCATTACCGAACTTGAGGAGTCGCTGGAGAAAGGCACTGCCTTCACTTATCCGTTCCCCGCCACGCCGGTTCCGGTTCTGTTCTCACAGAGCGATTGGATGGCGCTGAGCGCCTGGCGGCGGACCCCGGGGGCTAACCTGATCGACGTGCTTCTTCACGACGAGCAGGTGGGCCGTCTTTATTCCGCGATGGCCCGCCTGGAGCCGCGCACCCGGGCACTCGTGCAGCAGTCGCCGGGGCTGGCAAAGCTGCTGCCCGTGGCTGCGGCTTTCGATTTCTACGGCAGCCAGATCTGCATTCCGGGCCATGCCGTAACCGTGCCCGGCGGAGAGCTCGCCGAACATAGCTGGGAACAGATGGCAGGCGCCAGCCCGCGCTCGCCGGGCGAGTTTGTCCTGCATCTGCTCAGCCGCGATCGCGGGTGGCTGGCCGCTTACTTCGATACCCTCTCTCGCCTCAGCCCTGAGCAACAGAGGCACCTCGCCCAGGGCGAGCGCATCAAGGATCTCTACGATGCCTATCGCTCCGCTACCGGCGGGATCGTAGCTTCTTCAGGCGTGTTTCCGCGGAATGCCGGCCTGCTGCTGCTGCTGACCCGCCTGCAATGGCAGGCCGATGGTCAGCCTGCCATTCCAGGCAGTGTGAGAGTGTGGCAGGAGGTCTTTGCCCGCCAGGCGCACACCTATGGCTATCGCGACTGGGCTCGCCGCGCCCACTCGATTGATACCCCGGAGCACTTTCTTGATGCCCTGGTCGCTTCCACCAACATGGTCACCGATTCCGGACCGGCGCAGGCCTACCTGATGGTCAGCGCCATCGACAGCCGCAGGGCGCCGAATCAGCGGCTGTCTGAAGGCACCGTGCGCCTGCTGGCCAACCGCTTCCCCGAATATCAGGGGTGGTTTCTGACCTTCTCCGATTTTCCCGAGCTGGACGATTCGGCAATTGCGCAATTCATCTCGACCGCGGATCACATTGGCGCGACCCCTACAGCTTTGAAGGCCAACGCGCTGGGAGCTTTCCAGGCCGACGTCGGTTTGTGGAAGATTCTTGCCCGGCAGAACGAGATACCCGCATCCGACCTCAACGCTTCCTGGCACAAGATGCTGCAGCCCTTCGCGTCGGCGAACAACTCGAATCAACTCTTTGAGGCGGCGCGTGCGTCGCTCAATACAGTGATCACGGCTGCCGGCGGCGGCGCCAATCCCTCGCAGGATGAGATCGTCGATCTCCTCGCCGGCCCACCCCAGAACACGCCTGAGGGGGAGCGGGTGCATGAGCAACTCGCCGATCGCATCCGCTCGGTGCTCTCCGATCAGCGCCTGGCGTCGCTGGACACGCTCTTCGCCCTTTACGACGGCCTGGACTCGATGGCGCATGGCGAGCACATTGGTGACAGCATGCTCCCCCTCGCCGAGAGCCTGCACGAGTTCGAGATGCCGCGACCGATCTTCACCGGCGGCGAGCGTGTCGCCTGGTCTCCGCTAATTTACACCAGTCGGCACGCCGAGTTGCAGGTGCAGACCGATCTCACCAAAGTCATCAAACAACAGGACCATTCGCCGCAGCACCTCCAAGCCGCTCGGGGGCGCCTGACGCCGTTCCTGCGGGATACGCTGGTCGGCTTGAATTATGCCTATTACGAGCCACCGGGAGCGCAGGTGCTGCACAACAACCCGCTCTTTGTCCGCTCCCACGACTTCTCCATCTCCTCGGTGCAGGGCGTGGAGGAGATTTGGGGCGCTCCGGAACTGATTGGCATCGGAGCCACAGCGGGCGGCGGCGCTTACCTGATGGGTTCGCTTGTCGATCTGCCCTATGCGCTGGCCGCTGCAGAAGAAGACTTCATCGCTCCTGAGAAAGTCCAGGCGCTGATCTGGCGCGAGACCGTTCCACAGTTGCTGGTGGAAGCTGTGCTGCCGCGCTGGTGGGGCATCAGCCAGCCTGAAATGCACGCAGCGGCCCTCTATCAACGTGCGGGCGAAGAAATCCTGGTGGTTGCGCAGACCGATCCCGATGTTCGTGAGAAGGTGCTGAACATCTTCTCTGCGCGCTTCACGATAGAGCGCCTGGAGAAGCTGCAAGAGCGCCTGGGGCATCGCGACAATCCCAACGCCCTGCTCTACCAGCTGCTGCCGTCGGATGTTTTCTACCTTACCGCCCAATACCGCCAGCGCTTTCCGGATCAAGCCGCACTGGGCCCTGCCGGGCGGGAGCTGGACAGCCTGGTGCGTAAGGATCCCGAGGAAACCAGCCCCGAGCGCCTGGCTCGCGACTTCGGCGCGCCCCACCCCACGCTCACCGAGACCACGGACTGCACGCTCCTCAACCGCGAGCCGTTTCCCGTCTCCGGCGGCTATTCCAGCCGTCTGTTCGGCGAGTCCTGGGAGTCGAGCAATCTCTACTGGGCGCGCCTAGCCGACGAGATGGGCTACTCGCCGGTCATGCTCAACGTGCTGGTCCCCGAGCTGACGCACCGCATGGTGGCCAACATCTTCGCTACTTATGTTGACGACTGGCCGGCACTGCTGCGTGCCATGCAGCAGACCGGAACCGAATTCAAACAAGGGAAACTTTCTCCTCAGCAAGCAGTCAAAGATGGCCCAGAAGGCATCGGGAGCGGATCCTAATGATTAACTTGAAAAACTCACTTGCCTCCCTCGGGCTCTGCTCGAGCGCGTTCCTGCTGCTGGCCATCCCGACGGGGCCTGCTGCCCAAGACAACTCCTCTCACCTGCGCGTCAACGTCGACCTGGTGCAGCTCAACGTTGCCGTCACCGACCACAAAGGCAACTACATTGCCGGCCTCAAGCCCGAAGACTTTGTCATCACCGAGGACAAGATTCTGCAGAAGATATCCACTTTCGAGGAAGGCAATGGCGCTACCCGGCGCATCGTCGACCTCGATAATGGCACTCGCGGCAAGGAATTGATCTCGCCCGTAGCCGGCGCGAACGTCTTCATCCTCTTCGACACCAGCAACTACATGTACCGGGGCTTCGTCTACGCGCAGGATGCGATTGCCGATTTTGTGCGCTCGCTCGATCCGGCCAACAAAATTGCGTTTTACTCTTACAGCCGCGACCTTTCGCGCGCCACGCTGCTCACTTCCGATCGTTACCGCGTGGTGAAGGGCGTGCGCAGCACCGTGGCCGGCGACGACGCCGCGCTCTACAACTCGCTGCTGCTCACCGTAAAAGATGCTTCGCAGTTGACCGGCCGCAAGGCCATCGTGGTGTTTTCCAACGGGCCCGACAACGCCAGCTCGGTACCACCTGAAGACGTGGCTGAGCTGGCCCAGTCAACCGGGACCATCATCTACATTGTCAGCACCCGCCAGGCCAACAATGAGCCGGTTTCAACCGCGGCTTTCACGCGCGTGAGCAAAGCGACGGGCGGCAAAGCCTACTTCGCCAGCAACTGGCGCGACGAGAAACAGGCCTTCGCGTCGATCCGCGAGGACATCGCCCACCTCTACACCATCAGCTACTATCCGCAGACGAATCCCAACCGCGGCTGGCGCACCATCAGCGTCAAGCTGGTGGGGCAGCAATTGCAGAAGTACCGGATCCGCACCCGCGACGGTTACCGGCTCATGCAGCCCACGCCGGCAGTCACTACGGAAAGCTACAACTCCGCGCCCGCGACAGAGATTGGTGGTCATTAGCGCTCTGACGTTGTGATTTGGTAGCCGCAGGTGAGGGCCTGGAGACCCGCACGACAGCCGGTCTAGAGACCGGCGCTACATTTCCGCTTCAGCGGCGCGCAGGCTCTCTACTCGACCCAGATCGCGCCATTCGAACTGATCTGCGCGGAAAGCGACGATCTTTTCTCCCGCCGCGGCGAGGCGCAGATACGCGGGAACGATGGAAAATGCTTCCTGCTCATCAAGCTTCGAAAAGATGCGCGGCGAGATCACGTGAATCCCGGCAAACGCCAGGGCCTGCGCAGTGCCGGCCTGCCGAACCATCTCCGGCTCGCCGTCGCGCCCTGCACGCCGCCCGCAAAGTTCTTGTCGCTCATCGAAGAGCAAATAGCGGGAGGTTGAACGTTCCGCAACTGCCAGCGTAGCCAATGCGCCGCAGTCGTGATGGAAGGCAACCATGCCGGCAAGATCGATGGTGCTCATCACATCGACGTTATGCACGAGGAATGGCTCGTTGTGACCACCTTCCAGAAAGAACCACGCCGCCCGCTTCAACCCGCCGCCGGTGTCCAGCAATGTTTCCTCACGGGAGATTTCAATCCGCATTCCAAAGTTGCCGTGGGCGCGCAAATGCTCTTCCACCAACTCGGCAAAGTGATGCGTGTTGACGATGACTTCGTCCACGCCGAAGCTCCGCAGCCGCTCCAGTGTAATTTCGAGCAGCGTGCGCCCGCCCACTGTCACCAGCGCCTTGGGGCGGTCGTTGGTAAGTGGACGCAGCCGCGTGCCGAGACCGGCGGCCAGCACCATTGCTTTCATCGGGCCTGCTTCTCCATCTCGCGTTTCTCCATTTCCAGATGCCGCAGGGCTACCTCCAGGCCCGCGCGCCCACGGAGATGCCTGGCCAACTGCTCCGCGAGATACACGGAGCGATGCTGGCCGCCGGTGCATCCGAATGAGACCATCAGGCTGGAAAAGCCGCGCGCCTGGTAAGCCGCGACGCTTGCCTCAACCAGCGCAAACGCATGCTCCCGAAACTGCCGTACGGCTTCCTCGCGCTCCAGGTACTCGATTACGGATGCGTCCTTACCGGTGAACGCGCGGAAGCGCTCTTCGCGGCCTGGATTGGGCAAACTGCGGGCGTCAAAGACAAAGCCTCCGCCGTTCCCTGAGGGATCGCTCGGCATCGACTGATGAAACGAAAAGCTGAAGATGCGGACGGTGAGCGGCGCAGCCGCGGCGGCGACTCCAGCAAGCTTCTCTGACGCCGCAATGCGATCGAGCGCGTCCATCAGCGCAGGCACGGCAATGGGCAACTTCACATTTGCCGCCAGCCAGCGCAGGTTCTTGAGCGCGTAGGGCACGCTCTCTAAAAAATGCGCCTTGCGTTCGTAAAATCCGCGAAACCCGTATGCGCCGAGGGCCTGCAGAATGCGCACGTACACATACGCGTAGTAGTGCTCCATGAACGCGCCGCGATCGACCTTGAGATATGCGCCGAGGCATTCGAGATAGTAATCCAGCAGTTCCTGGCGCAACTCCGGCGGCAGATTCGCCTTGCCGTCATAGAGCAGCGAAGCAATGTCGTATTGCAGCGCGCCCTTGCGGCCGCCCTGGTAGTCAACGAACCACGGCTCGCCCTCGCGCAGCATCACGTTGCGCGACTGAAAATCCCGGTAGAGAAAATAATCATGCGGCGCCGCCAGCAGAAAGCGCGAGAGCCGCCCGAAGTCATCTTCCAGCGCCTGCTCATTGAACGGGACTCCGGCCAGGCGCAGAAAATAATATTTGAAGTAGTTCAGATCCCACGCGATCGACTGGCGGTCGAAGCTGGCGCGCGGATAACAGACTTTGTAGTTCAGATCGCGCCCGGCTTCCACCTGGAAGCGCGGCAGCACGGCTACCGTCTTGCGGTACGCCTCCACCGCCTGCGCATCAATACTGTCGCCGCTGCGATGCGCTGTCAAAAACTCGAAGAGCGTGGTGTCGCCGAGATCCTCTTCCAGATATGCGCCCTGCTTCAGGTCCTCGGCATAGATTTCCGGGACCGACAATCCATGCCGCCGGAAGTGCCGCGAAAACTCGAGGAAGGCTCGATTCTCTTCGCGCACCGCATGCACCACGCCAATGGCGTTCACGCCGTTGCCCGTTAGCCGCACAAGGGCGCGACCCGAGCCGCCAAGTTGCCCTTGCAAGGGCTGCACCTGCTGGGCCGGAAACCGGTAATAGTCTTCGAAAAGCTGCTTCAATATGTCCATGAATATTTGCCGGCGCCGTGGCATCCGCTTGGACAAAGATAATTGATTGCGGGGCACAGTGGCATGAAGCGGATTCCCGGCTGGCCGGGTTAGGATGGATGGAAACGTTTTTACGATTTCGATCTGCGGTCTATCACGAGTCGCCTTCATGCGCGCATCGCTTTTCATTACCTGTTATAACGACACCCTCTTTCCTGAAACCGGCCGCGCAGTGGTACGCCTGCTGGAGCGGCTCGGAGTTGAACTCGATTTTCACCCCCAGCAAACCTGCTGCGGCCAGATGCACGCCAACACCGGCTTTCGCGCCGAGGCCTTCAGCCAGGCCAAGCGTCTGGTCCGCATGTATCAGGATGTGGAGACGCTGGTCATCCCCTCCTCCTCCTGCGTGGCCATGATCCGCGACCAGTACCCGGTCCTCGTTGAAGAGCTCGGAGACGACGCAGTCCGCAAGGACTTCGCAGCGCTGCTGCCGCGCGTTTACGAGCTGAGCGAATTCCTCATCGATCGGCTAGGCATGGAAGATGTAGGCGCATACTTCCCGCATCGCGTGACGTATCACGCAAGTTGCCACGGACTGCGCAGCCTGGCGCTCGGCGATCGGCCGTTCCGGCTGCTGAGCAAAGTTCGCGGCCTCACCCTGGCGCCGCTCGCCAACCTCGATCGCTGCTGCGGGTTCGGCGGAACCTTCTCGGTGAAAAACGGCGACGTCTCTTCGGCCATGCTGGCCACCAAGCTCGTGGACGTGCTCGACACCAATGCCGAGTACTGCACCGCGCTCGACAACAGTTGCCTGATGCACCTGGGCGGCGGCTTGCATCGGCAGTTCGCCGGCATGAAGACCATCCATCTGGCTGAAATACTGGCCAGCACGCAACAGGGCGAGGTGCAGGCATGAGCCCCGTGGCCACCGATCATCCCATCCTCGATCCGGCGCTGGCGCTCCCGTTTCCTCAAGCGGCGCTGCCAGTGCTGCGCAATACACAATTGCGCAAGAACGTGGCTCACGCCACTGATGTGATCCAGGCCAAGCGCGCGCGCCTGGTCGCGGAGAAGACTGACTGGCAGCAACTCCGCGCGGCGGCCGCTTCGATTCGGGACCATGCTCTCGAAAACCTCGGCAGCTATCTCGAGCAGTTCGAAAGCCGCTGCACTGCAGCCGGCGGAGTGGTTCACTGGGCAGCCGACGCCGCGGAGGCGCGCCGCATTATCCTCGACATCCTGCGCCAGGAGAATGCGACTGAGGTCATCAAGATCAAGACCATGACCTCGGCCGAGATTCAGTTGAATCCGTTCCTCGAAGCATCCGGCGTACGGACATTTGAGACCGACCTGGCGGAGATCATTCTCCAACTTGGCCATGACGAGCCCTCGCACATCGTTGTTCCCGCGCTGCACGTGAATCGCAGACAGGTGCGCGACATCTTCGCCCGCAGCATGGGACTACCCGAGCTCAGTGACGATCCGCAGGCGCTCACTGCCGCCGCCCGAACTTATCTGCGCGGCAAATTTCTCTCCGTGCCTACAGCTGTCAGCGGCGCGAATTTCCTCATTGCCGAAACTGGTGCGGTGTCGGTGGTCGAATCGGAAGGCAACGGCCGCATGTGCCTCACGCTGCCGCGGACGCTGATCACGCTGGCCGGCATTGAAAAAGTTCTGCCGCGCTTCCAGGATCTCGAAGTGATGCTGCAGGTTCTGGCCCGCTCCGCTACCGGCGAGCGGATGAACCCCTACACCTCGCTGTGGACGGGCACGACGCCCGGCGACGGGCCCGAGCGTTTCCACGTGGTGCTGCTCGATAACGGCCGCTCGGCGATTCTAGCGAGTGAGCGGGAGCGTCAAACGTTGCGCTGCATCCGTTGCGCGGCGTGCATGAACGCCTGCCCCGTCTATCGCCAGACCGGTGGTCATGCTTACGGGTCTGTCTATCCGGGCCCCATCGGCGCCATTCTCACCCCGCAACTTACCGAGATGCACCACGCGCAATCGCTCCCTTACGCGTCCTCGCTGTGCGGCGCCTGCTACGAAGTCTGCCCGGTCAAAATCAACATCCCTGAAGTGCTCATCGATCTGCGCGCGCAGGTGACTGACCAGGAACGCAAGCAGGTGCGCCGCATCTTGGACCCAATGTATCTGGGCATGCGCGTGGCCAACCTGGTCTTCGCACGCGCCTGGCTCTTTCACGCAGTGCAGCGTCTAAGCCGCATCGGCCTGGGGCTGTTTACGCGCAAAGATGGCTGGATTCACTCGCTGCCCGGCATGGGCGCCAAATGGACGCAGACCCGCGATCTGCGCGGCCTGCCACAAGAGACCTTCCACGAGTGGTGGGCCGCGCGCAAGGAGGCGAAATGAACTCCCGCCAGATCATCCTTAATCGCATTCAGTCTGGCACGCGCACTGTCGCGGCCGATGCCGCGCAACTCGCCGCTGATTATGCAGCTCTGCCGCGACCTTACATCCATGCCGGCGAGCTCGACACTGCGGCCTGCTTGGCGCTGCTCGTAGAGCGCCTGCGCGAGTACGACGCGGAAGTGGTGGAGTGCGCGCCCGAAGATATTGCCACCACCATCGCGGCTCAGCTTGCCGCGAGCGGCCGGCACAGATTTCTGGCGCCGCCAGGGCTTCCCGAGGAATGGATTGGCGCGGGACGGGACGCGAAGATTGACTGGACGATCGATCAGGAGCTTTCCGCCGAAGAAATCGACCGCGCCGAGGGAGTGGTTACTGCCGCATTCTGCGCTGTCGCTGACTCTGGCACCATCGTGCTGCACCACTCGCCCGACGAAGGCCGCCGCGTGCTTACTCTTCTTCCCGACTGGCACCTCTGTGTCCTTCGTGCTTCCCAGGTCGTAGAGACATTTCCCGAGTATTTTGCGCGCTGCCCCGCAGCCGCCTCCGCTTGTCACCTGGATCTCCGGCCCCAGCGCCACGGCCGATATCGAGATGACGCGCATCAAGGGCGTCCACGGCCCGCGATTCCTGCATGTCATTCTTGCTCGGGACGACGCATCGAACTGAAGGACCTGCTCGCTCCACTACAACAGGAAGCACGATTTGGCTTGAACAAGTTCCGTGAGTCAAATTAGGATGTGGTCGGACCACAGATAGACCCCGATCTAATCTAAAGCTCTCCAGACCACCATGCACGCCCACATTCTCCGGAGGAATCAATGAAGCCTTTTAGTTCTGTTCGCCGCGATTTTCTGCGTAGCGGCGGTTTAGGGGTAGCGGGAGTTGCGCTTCCCTCTGTTGCCTTGGCCGCCGAGCGGCACGGCCCCACCCCACAGCAATCCGTATTCGACGTCCGCACCTACGGCGCCACAGGCGACGGCAAAACTGTCGACACGCCGGCCATCAACCGCGCGATCGATGCAGCATCCGCAGCGGGCGGCGGCGTTGTTCTCTTCCCTGCCGGAATTTATCTCTGCTTCTCGATTCATCTCAAGAGCTACGTCCATTTGCATCTCGACTCGGGCGCGACCATCCTGGCCGCAGACTCGCCGCTGCCCGGCCAGCAGACCGGCTACAACGGCGGCACCTACGATGCAGCCGAGCCCAACGATCCCTGGGAGCCTTACCAGGATTACGGCCACAACCACTGGCATAATTCGCTTCTGTGGGGCGAGGAGATTCACGATTTCAGCATCACCGGCCCCGGTCTCATTTGGGGCAAAGGCCTTAGCTTTGGCTCTGGCCCCGGCCGTCCGCCCGGCCCGCAGCGCAGTGGCTTCGGGCCGGAACCTCCGCGCAGCAATAACGCAAGCGGCCAGCCTGTGCCCCCCGCTCCCCCCAGGCATTACTCTGCCCGCGGCAATTACCCCATGTACCAGGCCGAGCAGGCGGGCGTGGGCAACAAAGCCATCGCCCTCAAGAACTGCCGCAACGTTCTGCTACGCGATTTCTCCGTTCTCAAAGGCGGCCACTTCGCCCTGCTGCTTACCGGCGTGGACAATCTCACCATCGACAATCTGAAGATCGATACCGATCGCGATGGCATGGACATTGATTGCTGCCAGAACGTGCGCGTCTCCAATTGCACCGTCAACTCGCCATGGGACGATGGCATCTGTCCCAAATCGAGTTTCGCTCTCGGCTACAATCGCCCCACGAAAAATGTCACCATCAGCAACTGCTGGGTGACCGGGTGTTTCGAACTGGGCACTGTTCTCGACGGAACTTACAAGCGTTTCGATCCCAATGGCCGCCGCCCCTACGGCACGGGGCGCATCAAGTGCGGAACGGAATCGAATGGCGGCTTCATCAACATCGCCATCGCCAACTGCGTCTTCGAAGGCTGCCTGGGCTATGCGCTGGAAACGGTCGATGGTGCGCTGCTGGAAGATATCGCCATCACCAATACCACCATGCGTGAACTCGCGTCCGGCCCCTTTTTCCTGCGCCTGGGCGCGCGGCTGCGTGGCCCCAAAGACAGTACGAAAGTGGGGACCCTGAAGCGCATTCTCATCGACAACGTGGTCTGTCACAGTGCGCCCCAGCGCGTCTGCTCCATCCTCGCCGGCATTCCCGACGCACCCATCGAAGACGTGAAAATCTCCAACATTTATGTGGAGACGGTGGGCGGAGGCACGGCCGCCGACGCGCAAATTCAGCCCCCAGAGGAGGCAGACAAGTATCCTGAGCCCACGATGTTCGGCACCATGCCGGCGTCAGGGTTCTTCGTGCGCCACGTGAACAACCTGGAGATGAGCCACGTGGAGATTGCCAACGCCACGCCCGACGCGCGTCCGGCGTTTTCACTCAACGCGGTGAATCGCGCCGATTTTTTTGCCATCACCGCGCCGCGCGGCGACAACGGCGTCTTTGCGCTGCACGATGTGAAGGATCTGCGCATCGGCTGGAGCCGCGCCGCCGCCGACGTCACGTTGACGAGCGTCGAAAACAAGACGCTATAGCCACCCAACATTCTCGGGTGCCCCATCCTTCGCGCAGCATCATGGCGCGAAGGGTGGGAGACCGCAAAGCTCAACCTGGATTCCGATCGAAACTGCGGCGCTCTGCAATCTGCGCGATGCTCTACTTGCGCCCGTTGGCCGCCCAGATTCGATAAACTCAAGAGGACCGACACACTCCGGAGATCTCTTGTCCATCGCCACCCAGGAACGCCTCATTCGCCCCGCCCGCAACGTTTACGGAAGCCTGCGCCTGCCCGGCGACAAATCCATCAGCCACCGCTATGCCATGCTGGGAGCCTTCGCGGAAGGCACTTCGCGCTTCACCAATTTTTCTACCGGCGCCGATTGCGCCTCCACCCTGGCCTGCATGGAAGCGCTGGGCGCCAAGGTCAATCGCACCGGGGACGACGCGCATTGAGATCACCGGCGTCGCCGGCCGCGTGACGCCGCCCGGCCACCCGCTCGACTGCGGCAACTCCGGCTCAACCATGCGCATGCTCTCCGGCCTGCTGGCCGCGCAGCCGGGCCGCTTCACGCTCACCGGTGACGATTCCCTTTCGCGCCGGCCAATGGAGCGGATTCGCAAGCCGCTTGAAGCCATGGGCGCGCGGCTCACGCTTACCGAGGGCCACGCGCCGCTGCATCTCGAAGGCGGATCGCTGAAGAGCATCGACTACACGACTCCGGTTCCCAGCGCGCAGGTGAAAACCTGCGTCCTGCTCGCCGGCCTGCAGACCGAGGGCACCACGACGGTGCGCGAAGCTATCCGCACCCGCGATCACAGCGAACTGGCGCTGCGAGCCTTTGGCGCCAAACTTACCCGCACTGCCGATTCCATCTCCATCTCCGGCCCGCAATCGCTCCATGCGATTGAAGCCGCGGTTCCCGGCGACATCTCTTCGGCCGCGTTCTTCCTCTGCGCCGCCGCCATTTTTCCCGGCTCCAACCTGGTACTCGATTCGGTCGGCCTGAACCCGACGCGTGCCACGCTGCTCGACGTGCTCACGATGCTGGGCGCGAAGATCTCGGTGCTCAATCTCGAGGAACGTCATGCCGAACTGGTAGGCGCAGTGCAGATCGCCGCTCCGGAAGAAGGCCTGGGCTCAACTGCCATCACCGGCGCCGCTGGCTGCGCAGCTCATCGACGAGCTGCCGGTGCTGGCTGCCATTGGGCCCTTTACCAGCGGCGGCATTCGCATCCGCGATGCCAGGGAGTTGCGCGTCAAGGAGTCGGATCGCATTGCGCTGGTGGTAAAGAATCTGCGCGCTATGGGTGCCGAAGTCGAAGAGTTCGAGGACGGCCTGGACATGCCCGGCGGCCAGACTCTGCACGGCGCCACCATCGACGCCGGCGGCGATCACCGCATCGCCATGGCGTTCAGCGTCGCGGCTCTGCGCGCCGAAGGCGACACGCTGATCCAGGGCGCCGAATCTGCCGGTATCAGCTTCCCTGAGTTCTTCGACCTGCTGGATCGCATTGCCGAACGATAAGGCACCGGAGGCCATGGTCGAGGTTGGTGGTCTCCCACCCTTGTCACGGTGGGGCTGTGACAAGGATGGGGCACCCTCGTTCTCTGCGGAACTCACTGACCCACCGACCTACTGCGCCGGTGGCGCCATCGGCTGGTCCGGCATCGGCTGGCCGTTGGCCGCCGGCGGCGGCATCATGGACGGCTCTTTCTCCGGTTGCGCCGGCTTCACGCCCGTCACCACCGGCTCGGTGCTCACCACGCCGCGAGCCGAGTCTTCCAGGTTAATGCCGTAGTGCTGCAGGGTCACGGCCAGAATCTGGTAGAGGTCGGCGCGATGTTTGGCATAGGACGCGTTGGCCGCGATCAAATTATCCTCGGCCATGGCCAAATTGCGCTGCTGCTGCAGCACATTCGCCGTGGTCGATGCTCCCAGGTGCAGCTTTTTCAACTCCGCGTCGAGACTCTGCTGGTTGTAGTCGCGGGCTGCGATGGCCGCCTCCACCGCGGCGCGGTCGTTGGTGAGCGCGTACATCTGGTTCACCACCTGCATGCGGATCTGCGTGTAAAGCTGCGCCAGCCGGAGCTCCGCCTGCCGGTATTCCATCAGCGACCGCTCCTGCACCGACTGCGCCTGACGGTTGCGAATGGGAATGCTCAAGCTCAAACCCGCGCCTTTGTCCGACGCTGAGCTGTTCACCAGATTCTGCGCGACGGTCCCATATCCGACCGTCGGCAAACTGCCTGGCGCACACGGTCCAAATGTGCCGGTGGCCGTGATGGTCTCGCAATCCGGGCTCTGCGTTCCACCCAGTGCACTGGAGCCGTAAAACCCGTAAGCGTCCAGCGTAGGCAGCAGCCCGTTGCGCGCGCCCTTCAACGTAATCTCGTCGTTGCGCAATGTAAGCTGGGCCTCTTCCAATTCGGGCCGCCGCTTGAATGCCTCATCCACCAACGCTTCCACCGGCTGGCTCTCCTCCTCAATCGGAGCCACGTCCACGCGATCCGTAGGGATGACCGGCGCCGCCGAGAGAGCCGGATCATTGAGGTTCCGCGCAATGGCCTGCTTGATGATCTGCTGCTGGTAATTGAGCGAATTCTGGGCGCTGATCAGCGCCTGCTTGTCGCTGGCCACCGTCGACTCGGCGTTGACCACGTCAAGGGGTGCCATGGTGCCGATCTGCAACTGCTGCTTGTTTTCGCTCAGCAGTTCGCTGCTCTGGTCGAGCGCGTGCTGCTTGGCCTGCACATCTTCATACGCCTGCACCAGGCCCCAGTAGATAGTCTCCACCTGGTCCACGGTATACATAACCTGCTGCCGAAACGAGGCGTCGGTGATGCGGCGGTCGTTGAGCGCCTGGTACATATAGCGCTTGTTCACCCAGATGCCTGCGCCCTGCAGCAGATGCTGCGTCACCGTGGCCCTGAAGGATGATTGAAGATACGGGCTTAAGGAGTTGAATGGGTTGTCGGAGGTGACACGACTGTTCTGCCAGCCCACCTGCATTTCCGTGCCGGTGACAAAACCCTGGTTGTAAGTGAAGTTGTATTCGTTGGTATTGGTATTGAGCTTGGGCAGGCCGCCGGAGAAAATCGGGTTGATCTGCGGCTGGTAGGCGCGCTCAAACTGAATGGTTCCAACAAGAGCAGGATCGAGCGACTCCGGCAACGGACCCGCGCCGGAAGTGGTCAGCGTCAGGCCGCTCACACCGGAACCCGCTCCGCCCGAGCCCACCGTGGTGCCACCGGGCCCGCCGCCTGTTGCCAGCGTGGAAACCGAGCCGCCCAGCGTGCCTGTTATCAGGCCCGAAGGCGCGCCCAGTGGCGCGGCGCCGGTGCGTGTGCGCAAAACGTCGGTATCGGCAATGTCCAGGTTGTAGCGGGCAATCGCAATGTCGTAGTTGTTCTCGATGGCCAGGGCAAGCGCGTCCGCCAGGCTCAGGTAGATCTTGCCATTCTTCACCAGGTCGTTGAGCCGGACGGAGTTCTCAAAGCTCGCCTTCCCGATGGTCGTCGGCGAATACATCTTCCAGGGCGCGTCGAGAAAATTGGCGTAGGCTTTGGAGAAATCGCGCTTCGACGCAGTGAGCGCGGGCGTGGCTTCGGGAGATGGAGCCGAAGGCAGGTTCGACGCAGCCTTGTCGGGATGGCTTTGTCCCGCCCCCAGTTCCGATTGCTGGCCATAACTGGCAGGCATGCAGGAAGCTAGCGTCAGAAGCACCGCCGCAAAGCTCCGCAGCCGGCCGCATGCCGTTTCACTGCAGGGCTTGCGCCGCAACATACCTTTACCTAACAAATGCATGATGATCTCCACGAAATCGTTGCGACTGCTCAAGAAGGTGAGGGATTCTCTCGTGTGGATTAGCTTGTCCGCAGGCGTATTGGGTTCAAGAAACTCAGTCCTGCAAGGTTTGATCTCTTATTATTACGCGATCACGGTCTCGGCCGTTCCATCGCGTAGCCGGTCAGTTAATGCCCTCGATTAGAACGCGCTACAAGAATTTAACTAACCAGTTAGTAAAATAACTCTTGGCGGCCCTGTCTGGCAATCCCCGGCGCGGCTATTCTTCCTGATTTAAATAACGTACGCGGATTTCTCTCACCCGCAGCCGGTCGATTAGCCTTCTAGCAGACTCCACGTGGCCGATCTCGCCCAAATCGCGCTTGCCGCCCGCACCTGGAAGCTCACGCTTTCTTACGACGGCACCGACTTTCACGGCTGGCAGGTACAGCCCGGCAAGCCCACGATCCAGGGTGAGTTGCAGGCCGCCCTCGGCCGCGTCACCGGCGAATCGCCTCTGCCGCAAGGGTCGGGTCGCACCGATGCCGGGGTCCACGCGCTGGGCCAGGTGGCGAGCTTTGCGCTCCGCGCACCTATTCCGGCGGAAAACCTGCGGCGCGCGCTGAACCGCACGCTTCCCCAGTCAATTCGCGTGATCGAAACGAGAACCGTGCGAAGCACCACGTTTCATGCGCGGCATTCGGCTGTCACCAAGACCTACGAGTACCGCATCTTTCGCGGCGAAATTTGTCCACCCTTCCTGACCCGCTACGTCTACCCCTGTCCCTGGCCGCTCAATCTTGATGCACTCACAGAATCCGCGCACGCCTTCCTCGGCGAGCATGACTTCCAGAGCTTTGCTGCGACAGACCCCGATGTGACGACCCGCGAACTTGCCTGCGGCGACGATCCCGATCCCGCGTTGCGCTCAACCGTGAGAAACATCTTGTCGTCGGAATGGGAGCAGCGCGCGAGCGACGCTGGAGACCTGCTCGTCTACCGGGTGCGCGGCAACGGCTTTCTCCATCACATGGTCCGCAATCTGGTAGGCACAATGCTCGACACCGCCCGCGATCATCTGCGCGTAGAAAATCTTCCGGAAATTCTTGCCGCGCGTTCGCGTTCCGCAGCCGGCCCGACTGCGCCTGCCCGCGGCCTGTTTCTTCATTCGGTGGAGTACGAGGACCGATTTTAATCCGAATTAAGACCAATAAAAGACTAAAATGCATGCTGGAGATGTATATGCGCTATTCCACGCAGATCAAGCCAATCAGCTATGTGAAGGCTAATGCCTCGGAACTCCTGGACCGGATCACCGCAGAGCGCGAGCCAATCATCATCACTCAGAACGGCGAGGCGCGCGCTGTTTTGATGGATGTTCGCTCCTACGAAGAATCGCAGGAAACACTGGCGCTGCTCAAAATACTGGCCGTCGGGGAAAAACAGATCGCGGCAGGCGATACTTATCCGCTGGAAAATGTAATCCGCGAACTGCGCAGCCGTCAGACTGGCGACACTTTGACCAAAACGGCGCGAACACGCACCCGTAAGCGACGGAAGCCGTGATCTACCCAGTACGCATCACGAAAGCCGCACGCCGTGATCTCGCGGAGATCTTCAATTGGATTTCAGAGCACGATTCGCCGACGCAAGCCGACTATGTTCTCGACCACCTGACCCAAGCAGCGGAAAGCATAGCGGCCTTTCCGGATCGCGGATCACGACCTCGCGAATTACCACCGGGGCTGAGAGCTGATTATCGACAAGTTTTCTTCAAACCCTACCGTGTGATTTACCAGGTTCGGCATGCCGAAATCGTCATTCATCTGATTGCCGATGGTCGCCGTAATCTGCAATCGTTGCTGCTGCGCCGCCTCACCGAAGATTGAAACGACACGGTTCTCGCGGAGAGCCCGCGCGCGATCTCGACACCTTCCCTGCTACCCTGAATCAGTTGCAATGACCCTTCTTTTTCGCAACTCGGCCTTCTCGCAGGTCACAGCGCTCGCCGCTCGCCGCCCCGTACACGCCGCCTTCGCGTGGCTACACGGCAATCCCAAAACCATCATGGACTGGCAGGCAACGCTGGTTGCCATTCCGGCGCCGCCTTACGGAGAACAGGTCCGCGCTGCGTGGCTCGCCGAGCGCTTTCGCGAAGCCGGCCTGGAGCAAATCGAAATTGACGCCGCCGGCAATGTCCTGGGCATTTTGCCGGCCACGCATCTGCCTGCGGAGAGCACCGGGCCGCTTCTGCTGCTCTCCGCGCATCTCGATACGGTATTTCCTGCGGGCACCCACCTCCAACCCATCCTTGACGGCGATCGCCTGGCCGCGCCCGGCGCCTCAGACAATGCCGCCGGTGTGGTTGGTCTGCTGGCCATTCTGCACGCCCTAGTTCACGCCCAAATCGAGCTCCCTGCGCCCATCGTCTTTGTGGGCAACGTAGGAGAAGAGGGCGAAGGCGATCTGCGCGGGGTGCGCCACATCTACCGCGAGAGCCGGATCGCGAGCCGCATCGCCGCGCACATCGTGCTGGACGGAGCCGGAGCCGATGCCGTTGTCACACAGGCCCTCGGCAGCAGCCGTTTCCAGGTGACGATCAATGGCCCGGGCGGCCACAGTTTCACAGACGCGGGCACGCCCAACCCCATTGCCGCACTCGCTCTGGGGCTGTCAACGCTGGCCGAAACTCCGCTTCCCGCCGAGCCGCTCACCACTCTCAACCTCGGCACCATCCACGGCGGCACCAGCGTCAACTCCATTCCCGAAAGCGCGCAGGCCTCCATCGATTTCCGCTCTACCGACCCGGCCCAGCTGGTGCGCCTTGAGGTTGCGCTCCATCGCGCGGTTGAAGACGCCGTAGCCCACGTCAACTCCAAGGCCAGGGTCATCAACCAGGGCAGGCCCGGCACCATGAACAACCGCGGGCCGCTGTCGTTCACGATCTCCAAAATCGGCGACCGCCCAGCCGCGAACCTGCCTGAGGATTCGCCGCTTCTGACCGCGCTGCGCGCAGTGGACCGCCATCTTGGCCTGCGTACGGATATCCGTCTCGGCTCAACCGACGCCAACATTCCGCTCTCGTTGAGCGTGCCCGCGTTATCGATGGGCGCCGGCGGTGAAGGCGGCTCCGCGCACACGCTGGCCGAGTGGTACTCCGCCAAAGGCCGCGAGGTAGGACTGCGGCGGGTGCTGTTGCTGACACTGGCCATGCTGGAGTGGGCGGCGGAACAATAGATTCGTGTTGAAGGGAACGAGTGCGGGTCTGGAGACCCGCACGACAGCCGGCCTGGAGGCCGGCGCTACAGTGCTCTGCTACACTCCGCCCATGCGCGCGCTCGCCCTCGTTATGGCTGCTACTTTCATCGCCGGAAGCTCTTCTTCAGGGCAAGCGCCCACGAAGCCGGACCTCATCTTCCTCAACGGGGTCATCTACACCGGCCAGGGCTTTGCGGACGACAAGCCGCAAACCGTTCAGGCCATCGCCATCGGCAGCGGCAAGATCCTTGCGGTGGGAAGCGATGCGGAGATCCGTCGGCTCGCCGGCCCCGGGACCCACATCCGCGACCTGAACACCGCCAAAACGGGCGCCTATCTTTTTCCCGGCTTCGACGACGCGCACGTTCACCTGGGGATGGCCGCAAGCATGAAGATGAACCTCGACCTGAGCAGTGCCCACTCCCTGGCGGCAATGATGGCTGAGATTGCATCCTTCGCCCGCACCCTGCCGCCGGGCCACTGGATCACCGGCGGCCAGTGGGACCAGACGCTTTGGACGAACAAAGCCCTGCCCACGCGCGAAGAGCTCGACCGGGTCACCGCGGGTCATCCGGCCTTTCTCTCGCGCGTCGACGGTCACATCGCCATCGCTAATACGGCCGCACTCAAAGCCGCGGGAATCAACGGCAAAACCGTTCCGCCCGAAGGCGGCGCCATCGACCGCGACGCGCACGGAAATCCAACCGGCATCGTCTGCGAATCTGCGCAACAGCTTATCGAAAAAATCATTCCGCCGCCCACTCCCGCCGAGCGCCGTCGCGGTATCGAGCTGGTGATCGCCAACGCCCTCGCCAACGGCGTGACCAGCGCCCAGGACTTCAGCGACTGGCAAGACTTTCTGGTCTACGAAGAGCTCGAAAAAGAAGGAAAGCTCAATCTCCGCATCAGCGAGTGGATTCCCTTCCGGGAGCCGCTCGCCCTCGAAGAACAACAGCGCGCCCAGCACCCGGCCAGCGATCCCATGCTGCACACCACCATGCTGAAGGGCTTTATGGACGGATCGCTCGGATCGCGTACCGCCGCGCTCAAGCAGCCCTACAGCGACGACCCCGGCAACACCGGCCTGCCGCAGTACACACAGGCGGAGCTGAACCAGATGGCCGTGGAACGCGCCGACGCTGGCTTCCAGTTAGGTTTTCATGCCATCGGCGACCGCGCCGTCTCGATGGCGCTCGACACCATCGCCCAACCTGGCATTTCGACCACAGCTCGCAACCGCATCGAGCACGCCCAGGTCGTTGACCCGGCCGACATTCCCCGTTTTCGCGGGCTCGGCGTCATCGCCTCCATGCAGCCCTGTCACCTGCTCACCGACATCAACTGGGCCGAAGCGCGCCTGGGCCCGCAGCGTGCCCGCTACTCCTACGCCTGGAAACAGTTCCTCGACGCCGGCGTACGCGTGGCCTTCGGCACCGACTACCCGGTCGAGCCCATCTCGCCCTATCGCGGCCTCTACGCAGCCGTTACCCGTATGAACGAAGCGGGCACCAAAAGCTATTTCCCACAAGACGCCATTACCCGCGGCCAGGCGCTCGCAGCTTATACGCAGGGCGCGGCCTACGCCGAGTTCGCCGAGCATAGCAAGGAATTGCTACTGCCCGGCTACGACGCCGATTTCATCCTCGTCGATCGCGATCTCTACACGGTTCCTGCGCCCGCGCTGCTCCACGCCCAAACGCTGGAAACTTACGTGGCCGGTCGGCAAGTTTTTCTGGCCAACGTCCATCTTCAGTAGGGGCATATTCGGCCGCCCCTTAAATCTGCGGCCCGCACGACGCTTTTCCCCTTGCCGCATCTAACCTCAAGAGTTATTTTGTGGCGCCACGCCGCGAGTACCTCTGAGCTGGAAAATCGAAGGAAGGTCTGAAGGGGTGTTCCCTCAGGGGCTAAAGCCCCGTGTGGTTCGGTTGGCGTTATGGCTCGGCTAAAGCCGTGCCCTTTCAAAACAGCGACTTATTCACGGAATCCGAAGGGCCAGGCGGGAGTAGCCCCGGCTGGCTATACTGGGAATTGGTGTCGTCCACAACTCCGGCCCCCAGGGCCGGCACCTCATGAGGTTATCGAACGCATGAAATCGCTCCTCGAACGGTGGCGTACTCGCCGCCTCGCTTCGGTTTATGTGCTGCTTGCCACGTTCACCGTCGCGATCGTCGCCGGTTCCTATGCCGCACACGGCGTGCGCGGGCAGGAGGAGCAGGACCCGAGCTCCGACGCCAGTCCGCTGAAGGTCGTCAACACGCCTATTCAGCCCAACGATTTCACGCGCATCGCCAAGGGCGTTGGTCCGGCGGTGGTGAACATCAATACCCAGACGCTGCCCAAGCAGTCTGAAAACAATCCTCGCCACTTCCACGGCCATACTATGCCCATGCCACAGAATCCCGATGGGGACGGCGGCGGCGACGATCAGAACCAGGGCCAGGGTCAGGGCCAGGGCGGCGACGATGGCTTCCAGGACTTCTTCAATCGTTTCTTTGGCGGCCAGAATCCCGGCGGAGGAGATCAGGGTGGTGGTGACCAGGGCACCCAGGGCGTGCAAGAGTCGCTCGGCTCCGGCTTCATCGTCGATTCCAAGGGCTACATCATCACCAACGACCACGTGGTCGACAAAGCCGACAAGATCTACGTCAAGCTGTCGACCGATCCCGACACACAGGACCTGGGCCGGCCGGCGCACGTGATCGGCATCGACAAAGCCACGGACCTCGCCGTCATCAAGATCGACACCGACAAGCCGCTTCCCACCGTCAAGATGGGCAACTCCGACAACGTGCAGGTAGGCGACTGGGTTGAAGCCATCGGCAGCCCGTTTGCGCTCTCGCAGACTGTTACCGCCGGCATCATCTCCGCCAAGAACCGCACCATTGAGCCCGGCGCCAGCGGCCAGTTCCAGCACTTCCTGCAGACCGATGCGGCCATCAATCCCGGCAACTCCGGCGGCCCGCTGCTCGACATGAACGGCGACGTGATCGGGGTGAACACGGCCATCTACACGCAATCGGCCGGTTACGAGGGCATCGGCTTCGCCATGCCGTCGAACACCGTGGTCTCGATCTATAACGACCTGATCGGACCGGGCCACAAGGTGGTGCGCGGTTCAATTGGGATTCAGTTCCGCGAGGGCCTGTCGAACGCTGTGAACCGCGTCTACGGCTTCAAGAACGGTGTGCTGGTGCAGGAAGTTCAGCCGGGCGGTCCAGCCGACAAGGCAGGCCTCAAGCCGGGCGACATCATCACCACCGTCGACGGGCGTCCCATCAAGGATGGCGACGATCTGGTGAACGAGATTGCCAGCCGCCGGCCGGGCTCGACCATTCGTCTTGGCTTCCTGCGCAACGGCAAACAGGACGATGCGACCGTCACCGTCGGCGACCGCGACAAGGTCTTTGCTGAACTGGGTAATCCGCAGGCTGCTCCTAACCCTGAGACCGCCCAGAACGCGGGTGAAGCCAAGCTCGGCCTCGTGGTCCGCGAGGAGTCTCAGGACATGCAGGGAAAACTCAAAACTCCGGGGGTTGTTATCGAATCGGTCCGCACCGGCTCGTTTGCCGACCTGCAGGGTCTTGAGCCTGGATTGGTTATCACCCACGTGAATCGTCAGCCCACGGGTTCCAAGGAAGAATTTGACACCGTGGTCGGCAAGCTCAAGACCGGTGACGATGTGGTCTTCGAAGTGATGGATCCGCATCACCCCGAGGAGGGCATCAACTACATCGGAGGAACGTTGCAATAGCAGGGCGGGCGCCCGGCCACGACTCACCTGGCGCCCGGTTCCACCCGAGATTACGAATCCAGAAAGAACGAAGAATCCCGCTTGCCACTCGCGGGACATCCGAGTAGACTCGGCGCAAGCTTAATTTCATTTCCCCGTTGGGCGGTTTTTGTGGTGTCTTTACGCGCCAATTTCGTAGTACTGTTTTGTGCAACGCTCTGCGCTTTGCCTGCGTTTGCTTCGCATGTGCGCCGCTCGCCCACGGCCGGGCCCTCGCATCACACCCGCAAGCTCAGCACCCGCCGCCGCGCGTCGCATCGAATTCACGGTCAGCAGGCCATTGAGCCCGAGCGTGTAACCCAGATTCAGCAGGCCTTGATTCGCGAGCACTATTTCAGCGGCAATGCCGACGGCAACTGGGATGCGAGCACCGTGGCCGCCATGCAGAAGTACCAGGCCGACCATGGCTGGCAGACCAAGCTGGTTCCCGACAGCCGTGCACTGGTGAAGTTGGGTCTCGGCCCCGACTATTCCAACGCGATTAACGCCAAGAACTCGAGCTTCGCTGCTCCCCCCCCGGTCAGCACCATTCCTGCGAATCAGGAAGCGGGCTTCGCTGCGGCAGCCGGTGTGAGCCAGTAAGGCAGCACCCTAAAGCGGTAGGCCGAACATGAACCAGCACGCCGCGGAAGCGTATGAAAATGAGGGCGAGTTCAGTGGACCTATTGCCCGGCAGGCGCGATCTGCTTCGTACCGCAGCTGTTGGGGCTTTCGCCGTGACTGCGGGCGCAGTCACTTTGGCGAATCGTCGGGCAAGCGCAGCGACCACCAGCACAAGCAGTTCAGCAGGCGCTGGAATTCGAGCATTCAAGCTCTATACTGGGCCGGACAACGCCTCGCATGTGCTTGAAGGAACGATAAATCAAAACGATCGCACCGATGTGATCGCGATCCATTTCAGCGAAACGCCGGCACATTCCACAGCTGAGTGGCATAACACCCCGGAGCCCCAATACGTGATCACGCTTTCGGGCACACTTGAGTTCACAACGCGTGATGGCGAGAAATTCGTGCTGCGCCCCGGAGATGTCTTGCTCTCCGAGGACCATATCGGCACCGGCCATAAGTGGCGCCTGATAGACGATCAGCCGTGGCGGCGCGCCTATGTAGTGCTGAAGCCGGGTGCAAAAGATTCTTTCGTGCCCCGATAGGGGCTAAAGCCCCGGTTCATTTTGCAGAGCTTGATGTACGGGCTAAAGCCCGTACCCTTCAAGACAGCGACTTATTCAGAGATTCGCTGAGGCTCCCACGGGCAGCTATGGCCGCTTCCGCGGCATGTACTTCACCAGGAACTCATAACGCGCCTCGGTGGTATCCTGACCAACGGTGATCGGGCTCGCGAGTTGCTGGATCTCGTGCGTCCGGTCGAAGCGCGGCCACTCCGGCAGCCCTGCACCGTTGGGATTCCCCCTCCGCGCAAAGTTTGCCCAGTAATCCATGATGGCGTTGCTCAGCTGCCGATCTTCCGGCCGCCACACGGAGCCGGGGCGGGTATCCAGCGTGCCAAACACATACTCGATATCGTCGGAGTGGAATGCGAACGACCCCAGATGAAACTTGCTGGGCGGCGCGGCCAGGTTGAAGTGATACCGGTAAACCGGCGCATCGCCGGTCTTCGCCTGCGCATCGATCCATCGCCACGTTCCGAACGCGATAAACGAGTCGCTCTGGTAGTCGATCGCGGACCGGACCGCCTGCGCATCGGTGTCGCCGGGAAAGTAGTGCAGAAACTCCGCCGCATGGGTACCGAAGGTCTGCTCCGCAAAGACCTTCCACTTGGCCACGGTCATTCCATCTGACAGGGCGTGCTGCTCATCGCGATTCCATCCGGCCAGCAGCGGCACGTGCGCCTGTCTGCCTGCGGCATAGGTTACGGCCACCGGCTCGGTCAGCAGCCGGCCGTCGACCACCGGCCTGAAATGAGGAGCGTCACTGCGCAGCGAGGCCCCGAAAACAACATCCGCGGGCAGCTCGCGGAGGTGTGCCAGGTCCACGCCCAGCGACTGCACCCAAGCCTCGTCCCGTTGCTCGACCTGCTGGAAACTGGGCCGGGCTGGCCCGCCGATATCGAGCGCCCCGCCACTTTCGCCAATTGCTTTTTGAAACAGGCCGCGCGCCGGCGCCGCGGCCATCAGCGCGCTCACCGCCTCTGACCCAGCGCTTTCGCCGAAGATGGTCACGTTGTCCGGGTCGCCGCCGAAGGCTGCGATATTGGCCTTCACCCACTGGAGCGCGGCCACCATATCCATCAGGCCATAGTTCCCTGCCGCGCCGCTTTGCTCCCGCGCCAGCGCCGGCGTGGCCAGAAAGCCGAACACCCCCAGCCGGTAGTTGATGGTCACCAGCACCACGCCTTTGGTGGGCAGGAAATCCCCATCGTGGCGCGGCTCCGATGCCGAACCGCCCTGGAACCCGCCGCCGTGAATCCAGAACATCACCGGCAGCTTGCTCTTCCCGGTGGCATCGGCCGGCGCAAAAACGTTCAGGTAAAGACAGTCCTCGCTGGGTCCGCTGTCCTGAAAGGACATGTCGGAAGACTCTTGACCAAAGCAGTGGGGGCAGTAGCGTGTGGCCTCGCGCGTGCCACGCCAGTGGGGCGCAGGTTGGGGCGGACGCCAGCGCAGGTCGCCCACCGGCGGCGCGGCATACGGCAGCGCAAGAAATGCATTTACTTTTCCGTAATGAATTGTCTTGCCGTGCACTTTGCCTTGCGCGACCTTCACTGTCAGCTCATCAGCATGAGCAAGTCCCGCGGCAGCACTCAAGTTCATCCCCAGCATCGTCACTGCGCACAGGGCGCGCACTCCCATACCCATTGAAAAAGGCCCTCGCGGATTACCATAACAGGCCGGAATGGGCAGGCTGCCGGCGAAGGCGCTGGCGGCTCGGAGATTTCAATTCCATCAGGCCGCTCGCGCGGTCGTGTTGCCCGGCTCCGGCTCAATGCCGGGCGTGTGCTCCTCATCCCGCCGCCATCTGCCGCCAACGATCATGCCGTGCAGCGGCTGATAGGTCGTCAGCACGCCTTTGGGCGCAAACCCTGCGTGTAGAACCGCCCGTCGCGATGCCAGATTGTCCGGCAATGTATCGCAGAGCAGCAGCGGATCCGGAGCGCGCTCATAGGCGCCGGCCACCAGTCGCGCCAGCAACCGCCTGTAGTGGCCCTGCCCTCGAAACTCTTCGCGCGTGTGGCAGTAGAAAATCCAGTGGGCGTCCAGATCGGCCACCCATCGCGGCAGGTGCGGGGGATGCATGCTTTTCGGCTGCGTCGACCAGCCGTAGGTGATCCATTGACCATCCCGCTCAAGGAAATAGCCGAAGCAGCCAGACTGCAGAAAAAGCAGGAACTTGCCGCGTCGCACCGTATCGTCGCGAAACAGCCGCTGCACCGACAGACTGCAGGCCGGAATCAATCTGAATTCAGAGCAATAGTCGAACTCCTGGTGGAAGGTCGGGCCAGTGAACTGATACACAAGGGTTTTGATCCGGAACGGCAACAACAGCCGGGTCAACATGTCGGGCGAATCCTCTGCCCCGGTTTAGATGCTTTCCGTCGCCAGCAGGTCGGCCATGGTTTCGCGGCGGCGAATCAGCCGCGCCCGTGAGCCTTCCACCAGCACCTCCGCCGCGCGCGGCCGGCTGTTGTAGTTCGAGGCCTGCGCCATGCCATACGCACCGGCATCGAGCAGCGCCAAAAGATCCCCCGGCTGAAGAGGCGGAAGCTGGCGATCGCGGGCAAAGAAATCTCCCGACTCGCACACCGGCCCCACGACATCCACCACCCGGCCCCGGCCCGCTCGGGGGCGCACCGGCACAATCTCATGATGCGCCTGGTAAAGCGCCGGCCGGATCAGATCGTTCATGGCCGCGTCGGTAATTACAAAAGTCTTCTTGCCGTTTTTCTTCACGTAGAGCACGCGCGCGAGGAGCGCGCCCGCCTGCGCCACCAGAAACCGTCCCGGCTCCAGCAGCAGCCGGCCCTTGAAGTCGCCCAGCGCGCGCTCCACGGCCGCTGCCCACTCGGCCACCTTGGCCGCCGCGTCGAATTCATGGCTGTGGTAGTCGATGCCCAAACCGCCGCCGGCGTCGATGGATTTGAGCACAATCCCTTCGCGCCCCAACTGCCGCACCATTTTGCTCACCCGCTGCATCGCCGCGCCAAACGGCTCGGCGGAGCGAATCTGCGAGCCGATGTGCACACTCACGCCGTGCGGTTCAAGCCACCGATCGCCGGCGGCGCTTTTGTAGATCGCAACGGCCCGCCGGATGTCCACGCCAAATTTGTGCTCGCGCAGGCCGGTCGAAATGTACGGATGCGTGTCTGCAAAGACGTCGGGATTGACGCGCAGCGCAAAGCGCGCCTTGCGCTTCATCCTGCGCGCGCGGGCCGCAAGCAGTTCCAGTTCCGCCTCGCTCTCCACGTTGAACTCGAGAATGTCTGCCTCGAGGGCGCGGTCGATCTCCGCCGCCGTTTTGCCTACGCCTGAAAAGACGACGCGGCCGGCAGCCTCTGGCGCGGCGGCTAGAACGCGCTCCAACTCGCCGCCGGAAACAATGTCGAAGCCCGCGCCGTGAGCGGCCAGCAGTTTGAGAATGGCCAGCGCGGAATTAGCCTTCACCGCGTAACACACCAGGTGATCGCGGCCCGCCAGCGCAGACTGAAACATCGCCAACCGCTCGGCAATCTGGTCTGCCGAGTAGACGTAGAGCGGTGTGCCATACTTCCGCGCCAGGGTTTCGAGTGAGACTTTGCCGCAAGCAAGGGCAGCGCCGCGTTCCGGGTACACAAACGGTCGTGCAGAGATCGATGTCCGTTCCAAGAATCCAATCCAGTCAATCAGGAATAAGTTGAGATTATCAGGCCGCACACCGAAATTGCCGCCGGGCGAGTCGATACGATCCCGCGTTGCGGGGCGCCAAATTCGCCTCGCATTGGCACGAGATTTTTACTTTCCAGTAGCGCGTAACTCAGGCTAGAATGCGGCCATATGAAAACTTCCAGGTTCGCTTCCCTTGGGGCTCTCGCTGTGCTTCTTTGTGTTCCAGTGTCAGTGCTCGCAAAGAAGCTGCTCTCCGACTACCCCATGCGCCTCCACATTTACGAGACGCACTGGAACCACAACCGCTGGGGATACCACGCATTCGGGCGCGCAAACCTATTTGACGAGCAGGGAGTGCCGCATGGCGTGGAGTTTACGTACGACTGTGGCGATCACCTGATGGCGTCGAGCGCGAACGAGGCATATCCGGCAAAGTGGAAAAAGCAGGGACAATCAGTCGACGTAATATTCGGCGAGATTGGTGCGAACCCCGATTCGTTCCATGACTGCGAGTTCAAGATCTCGGAAAAGCAGTTCGTCTTCTACCGTAGTCAGGGAGAATTGGAGACGGAGTCGGCGCAGGAATTTATGGCCAAGCACCCGAAACAGGCACCGAGCGTAGGGCCGGCAACGCAAGCGGACGTGCCCGTCTCGGCCAACCCACACAGCTACTAAAAACCGCCTTCTCCGTAAACCGGGCCATCATCGCGCTGGCGGGCATCTGCGAGCGGTATTTACGCGGCCGGCGCGATGCCCTGCATGGTCGTTTCCCTTTACAATGAAGCAATGGGCCAGTATCCGCCTGAAGTGCCGGCGAAGTTGCGCAGAGTCGATCTGGTAGGCGTTGGACTCAACGCCACCGATACCCTCATCTCGGTTCCTGCTTACCCTGAGCGCGGATCAAAACTCGAATACAGCCACTCCAGCGTGATGCCCGGCGGCCAGGTGGCCACCACGGTGGTGGCCTGCCAGACCTGGGGGCTGAGCACGCGGTACGTGGGCAAGCTGGGCGACGACCATGCTGCCCGCCTGCACCGCGAAGCCTTCGAGCGCACGGGCGTTGAAGCCCACATCGTGACTGTTCCCGGCGGCGTCAGTCCGCAGTCGCTCATCCTGGTCGATGGCGGTGGCGAGCGCACCGTCCTCTGCCGCCGCGACGATCATATGGCCCTGCAGCCCGAAGAGCTGCGCCACGAGTGGGTGGTCAACGCGCGCGTCGTTCACGTCGACGGCCACGACACCGCAGCCGCCACGCAGGCCGTAGTCTGGGCGCGCCAGGCCGGCGTGGTCACCGTCGCCGATCTCGACGACAACTACCTGGGCGTCGAAGAGCTGGTCGCCAACATCGACTATCTCATCGTCAACAAAGACTTCTCCTGCCGCCTCATGGAGGAACCGAACCTGGAGCGGGCGCTCCGCCGGATGCAATCCCGCTACGGTTCGCGGCTGACCGCGGCAACGCTGGGCGAAGATGGCGTGCTGGCCTGGGACGGCAAGGAGATGATCCACTGCGCAGCCTTCCGTGTGCCGGTGGTCGACACCACCGGCGCCGGCGACGTTTTTCGCTCCGGCTTCATCTACGGCCTGCTGCAGGATTGGCCGCTGGAGCGCCAGCTCGACTTCTCCTGCGCCGCGGCAGCCATGAACTGCATGGCGCAAGGCGCGCGCGGCGGCATCCGCGCAGTCGCGCAAATCGAAGAGCTGATGGCCACCGCCTCGCGCTACGAGAGCGAGTACGGCGTGCCGTCGCTGGACTGAGGCCAGGCGGGACGGCGCCACTTCAGCAGCTTGTCGTTCTGGGGCAGTCCTGGGTAACGGATCTGCGGCTGCTGCTGCCCGTTGCCCCCCCGCGGAACCCTTGGTTTTTGAAACGTCCGCCCCGCATGCCGCGTCTCTTAGAATGGAACTAGCGGGCCCGGCTTCCCTTTTCGCTGCTCTGAAGGTCCCGGGCCGCAACGGAGAAATCATGGCGATCATCAAGACTTCCAATCCTGCCCTTGGCGAAAACACGTATCGCGATGTTGCACGGATGCAGTATGGCGGCACCATTGACGCCACGGCGCGCATGACCTTGAGCGGCACCGTGAACAAGACCGGCATCCTGCTGCTCTGCGCGCTGGCCACCGCGTACTACACCTGGAGCCAGTTCATGGCCACGCACGATCCGGCCTCGGTGGCCGGGCTGCTCACCATCGGCGCCATTGGCGGCCTGGTGGTTGCGTTCGTCACCATTTTCAAAAAGGAATGGTCGCCGGTCACTGCGCCGATTTACGCGCTGCTCGAAGGGCTCGTCCTCGGCGGCATCTCGGCCATCTTCGACCTCCGCTACCCCGGCATCGCCATCCAGGCCGTGGGCCTCACCTTCGGCACGCTGTTCGCGCTGCTGCTGGCCTATCGCGCCCACCTCATCCGCGTCACGCGCACCTTCGCGCTGGGCGTCTTTGCCGCTACCGGCGGCATCATGCTCTTTTACTTTGCGCAGATGATTCTGGGCTTCTTCCACATCAACGCCTTCGCCAGCGTCAACGGCAATGGGGCCATCGGCATTGGCTTCAGCCTCATCGTGGTGGCGGTCGCCGCGCTCAACCTGGTGCTCGACTTCAACTTCGTGGAGCAGGGCGTGGCCTATGGCGCTCCCAAGTACATGGAGTGGTACTCGGCCTTCGGCATCATGGTCACGCTGGTGTGGCTCTACCTCGAAATGCTGCGCCTGCTGTCGAAGCTCAACAGCCGTCGCTAACTACACACCCAATCCAAACGCTGCGCGGCTCCCAAACACCCCCGCGAGATCTTCGCTGGGATAGTTGGGAGCCGTGCAGCATGGGGAAGCCGCTTCTGAAGCTGGTGCATAGCCTTACTCCTGGCCGGCGGAGATGGTGACCTGACTCAGCATGGCAATCTGCTGGGCCGCGGGGATGCGCTCCTTGAACTTTTTGTCCAGACGCGCGGTGATCTGCGATTTGTATTGCACGGTGCGCAGCGCAAAGTTGTTGCCCATGCGGTCAAAGGTGAGCATCACGCGTTTGTCGTCGGGGGCCGGATCACCGGGGCCAACCAGCAGCGTGAGGCCGTGTCCGGCGCTGCTCAGTGTGACCACGCTGCCCCAATGGCTCGCTTGCAGGATGTAGATTCCGGCCGGGCAATTCTGTCCGCCCGCGGTGAAGCTGAAGGGGACGTTCATTCTGCTGGTCTGTGCAGATGCAGAGTTGGTGGCCAGAGCGGCCAGCGCGGCAATTGCCAGCACCGGAAGGAGAGAGCGAAGAGAGTGAGCTGTGAACCGCATGGGGTGAACCTCCTGTCTGAAAGCAACAGTAGCGGTTCACAAAATTAAAGTCGTTAAATCCCTATCCAGAAACTGTCAAACCTTTATGGGCCGTACCCAGGTTCAAATTTTCCGTTACGAAATCACGCGAACACGGTACTAGAAGCTCTTCAAGCTCACAATCGCCTTAAGAATCGCCTCTGGTTGAGGCAGGATAACGTCTTCCAGAATCGGCTGGTAGGCCACGAAGGTGTCCATGCCGGCAACCCGGCGCACGGGAGCGTCGAGGTCCTCGAAGAGTTCGTCGGCAATCCGGGCCGCGATCTCAGCGCCGTAGCCCCAGCTCAGCATGTCCTCATGCGCTACCAGCACGCGGCTGGTCTTGCGGATCGAGACAGCAATCGCCTCCCAGTCGTAGGGGCTGAGCGTGCGCAGGTCAAGAATCTCCACGTCGATTCCATGCTTGCGCCGCGCCTGCTCGGCTGCCTGCAGGGCGCGCGGAACGACGGCGCCATAAGTGATGAGCGTCAGGTCGGTTCCGGGACGAACAATCTTCGCTTTGCCGAATGGAATGGCGAAATCCGGTCCAGGATATTCGGCGCGCCCGTAGGTTTCGCGATAAAGCCGCTTGTGCTCCAGAAAGAGCACCGGGTCATCGCAGCGAATGGCCGTGCGCAGCAATCCGTTGGCGTCGAGCGCGTTCGAGGGAAACACCACGCGCAGGCCAGGAATATGCGTAAAGATGCTCTCGCCCGATTGCGAGTGATAAATGGCGCCGCCGGTCAGGTAGCCTCCAATGGGCACCCGCACCACGGCGGGCGAGGCCCACGCGCCGTTCGATCGCCAGCGCATCAGGGGCAGCTCATTGCGAAGCTGGTGCATGGCCGGCCAGATGTAGTCGAAGAACTGAATCTCGACTACCGGCTTCATGCCGCGCACCGCCATGCCCACGGCGCGGCCCACGATATTGGCTTCGGCCAGTGGCGAATTGAAAACCCGCTCCGACCCGAACTCGGTCTGTAATCCGGCGGTCAGCTTGAAGACGCCGCCCTTGCCTTTGACCTCGCTCAGTGCCTGCTCGCGGCTGGCGTCGGCCACATCTTCGCCGTAGACCACGATGCGCGGATCGCGCTTCATCTCATCGCGCAGACAGGCGTTGATGAGGTCGGCCATGGTTCGTTCCCCGTCGAGCGCCTTCTTCCCTTTCGACTTCGCGCCTGGTTCCACGTGCTCCGTTGCAAATCGCGGGCTGGTGGGGTCGAGATCTTCAGAATAGACATGCTCGGGGATCGACTCGATAGTCGGCAGCGGCGCCGCGAGCGCGCGTTCGGCAGCTTCGGCAACTTCACGGTCCAACGCCTGCTCCAGGTCGCGGAGTTGCTCTTCCGTCATCACGCCACCCTCGAGCAGCCGCAATCGCATGCGCGCAATCGGGTCGCGCAATGCGTCGGCCTCGCGCTCGGCAGCTGAACGGTAGAGCTTGTCATCGTCCGACAGCGAATGCGAATAGGGCCGGATGACGTGGCCGTGCACAAGTGCCGGTCCGCGGCCGGCGCGGCAGTGCGCAGCCGCCTCCTGGAATGCGGTCAGGCAGGCTACAGGATCGGTGCCATCCACCTCGGCGAAATGGAAGTTGGGGAAGTTTTGAACCAGCCGCGAAATATTGCCGCCCGGCGTATTCACTTCAACGGGAACGCTGATGGCGTAGCCGTTGTCTTCCACGCAGAAGATAACCGGCAGCTTCTGGTTCGATGCGGTATTGAGCGCTTCCCAAAACTCGCCCTGCGACGTGGAACCTTCGCCCACGCAAGTCAGCGCAATTTCGTCGCCGTGAAACTCCACGTCGTGGAAGGCGCGGTAATCCCCTTGTGCCCTGGCCGTTGCTTCAGGATGCCGCGAAAAATAACGCCCTGCCTCCGCACAGCCCACCGCATGCAGCAGTTGCGTGGCTGTCGAAGACGAGGTGGTGACGATGTGCAGCGGACGGCTGCTCCAGTGCGTCGGCATCTGCCGGCCGCCGCTGGCCGGATCCAGCGCCGAGCCCACCGCCTGGAGAAACATGTCGTAAGGGCTGACGCCTATTGTCAGGCACAACGCGCGATCGCGATAATAAGGGAAAAACCAGTCGTAGCCGGGCCGCAGCGCCTTGGCCGCGCCCACCTGCAATGCCTCGTGTCCAGCGCCGGAGACCTGGAAGAAGATCTTCTGCTGCCGCTTGAGCATGATCTCGCGATCGTCAATGCGGCGGGAGAGAAACATCAGCCGGTAAAGTTCCACCAACTGGGGCGCGCCCAATCCGCTGGATTCCTGCCCGCGCTCACGCGAAACTGCCACTTCCATTGCCATCACTCCCGACTTCCGCTCAGGAACCGAGCGTCACGCGGCGCGGTCCTCCTCTGCGGGCGATCTTGAACTCCCGGTTGTGTTCATGCGTCGAAGTTTATCGTTCGACCTGGACCTGGCCAGCGCGCGGGGCAACTCTCCGAGTTGGCAAGGAACCTCTGCCTGATTGTAGCAATCCGGCCGAAGTGCACGCTGCACCCTTTTGCGTCCCACACACACGAGTCCTTAAGATGGCCGGCGCCTGAGAGCAGGTTTGCGGAGCAGCAGAAAATGGGGTGGGCTGCTTACGGGAGAGCGGGAGGATTCAGGCTCGGGGCGGGCATGCCGAACTGGCCCCCTCTGACCGACGTGCACATCTTTTCGCGGATATTGTGGGCCAGCTTTTCAATCTCCGCCACCATGTGCAATTGAGACTCCGTGAGGCTGGCGGGATGGGTGCCATTAATCTGCGCATTGAGCTCGGAGGTCAGCTTCACCAGTTTGTTGGTGTCGGAGACCAGCGACTTCTGCCGCTCCGCATTCAGCGCGTTGATGCGCTTGGCCTCCATTCCCAGGTTTCCGGTACCCCCGGCCAGCGGAGAGGCGGAATCCTGCATCCCACCGTGCGGGAAACCGTTTCCGTTGTACTGGGGATTCTGCGCGGAGATCCGGGGGGTAGCAACAACGGCCATCAGCAGGGCCACGAGCAAAGCGCCTCCGAACCAGCAGAAGGAAGGCCTAAGAATGCGCCGCGCAGCAAAGAAGCTTTTCTGTTCACTGTCGACCGTCCACTGTCCGCTCTCGACCGGCTCGGGTTTGCGCGTCATCATGGTATGGTTCCTTGGTCTGAGGCTCCGCATTGGAACCTAATTTTTGCCTACCGCAGGCCTCATCTCATCTTTCACCTGATGGGCCAGGGTCTCAATCTCGTTCGCCTTCCGCACCACAATCACTGAAAGCGTGTCCTTGTTGCTCTTATCAACCGCCGCTTTCAGGTCGTTGGCCAACTTGAGCAGGTTCACGCATTCATCGTTGATCTGCTGCCGGGCGGCATCGCCGTCGGCGTTGGCCGGCGGAGGCACCAGAACTGCCGGGCTGGGCGCTGCCGTGGTCGCCGCCGGTTGCGAAGCAGGAGATTCTCCCGGCGGATTGGCCGGCGTCCAGGGCACCAACGTTCCGGGTTTCGCAGCGGCCGGTTGAGCCGGAGCTGCGGCGGGTTGCGCCGGCGCTGCTGCCGGCGCCGCGGGCGTGTTGACGGTATCCGGTGTGGAGTCGGGGTCCTGGCCGATCACCATGGGGCCGCTGGGAGTTGGCTGCGCAGGCGCTTTCGAATTTTGCTGGGGCGCATTTGGCTGGGATGCCTGGCCGAGGGCAAAACCCGCACCTCCCAAGGCGCAGATGGCCAGGAACAAAGCAGCGCTGGCCGCGGCCCCGGTTGCAGCCCGCATCCGGCGCGCGTGTCTGGCTGGGTTCAAGGTCTGTGCTCGCATCGAAGACCTCCCGTCGACTCAGGAGATACCGGTGAATGCGCTAGCTGGCGCTCAAGTGCTGGGATGCGCCTGCGCACAGTCTAGTCTAGTTATGGAGAATTTGGTTACAGGAGTTTTGCATGATCGAATTGGCGACGGAAGCCGTGTGGATGCTGTTCCGCGAAAACCAGTTCATGGGTAAAGTACTCGACGAGTGGGTCTCCGACGGCCAGGAGATCGTCCACAAGCTGCCCCATCTCATCGGCATCGCGATTATCGGCTTGCTGCTGAACAAGTTGCTGCGCATGGGCACGCGCCGCATGGTGCGCATTGCCGAGCACCACGGCGCCGGGCCGGGCCGCATCGCCGAGGTCAAGACCCTGGCCAGCGTCTTTCGCGCCACCGGGCTGGCCGTCATCGGCACCATCGTTGCTCTCCAGTTCCTGGCCACGCTGGGCATGAACCTGGCGCCCGCTGCTGGCTTCGGCAGGGATTGCCGGCGTCGCCATCGGCCTGGCCGCACAAACCATTGTCAAAGATGTCTTCAACGGCGTCCTCATCCTGGTGGAAGGCCAGTTCAATGTGGGCAACACGGTCACGCTGGCCGGCCTTTCCGGGACCGTGGAATCCATGAGCCTGCGCAAAACCACCGTCCGCGACGGCGATGGGACTCTCTACTTCATTCCCAACTCGCAGATCACCACGGTGGCCAACCAGAGCATGGATTTCTCCGTCGCCACGGTCAACGTGAGCGTGGACTTCAGTTCCAATCCCGACGAAGTGATGGAGCTGCTCAAGAAAGTCGCCATGGACGTGCGCACCAGCGATGCTTTCAAGGATGTCTTTGTCAGCGATCCGCAGGTCCTGGGCGTGGATTCCGTGAAGGGATCGCAGCTGATATTCCCGGTGGTCTTCAAGACGCTGCCACTGCAGCAATATGGGGTCATTCGCGATTTCCAGCGGCGCGTGCGCCTGGCTCTGGAGGAACATCATCTGCTGCCCGGCGACCCGCTGCGCGTTTACGGGGGCCTTGCCGCACCGGCGCAGGGGCACGAGGATGCGCCGCCGCTGACAGTCGATCCCACCACGATCAAACCGCAGGAGACCAATCCGTTCTCAGGCGAGTAGCGCTGCTTCCAATGCCTTCGCGTCGCATACCGGCGGCAGGCAGGTGCGGCCGCGGCAGAGCAGCGCCCACGCGGTTGCGCCGGCTGGGGCTGGCGCTTGCAGCAGCGTCTCCGCCAGCGCCTCCGGCAGTTCGCCCGCGGCCAGTTTCTCGGGCGCAATCCGCATCACTGTCTTGTTCACGGCGAATCCTGCCACGGCCGTTGCCTCCAACAGTTCCGCGTCTGCGCCGGAACCGATTACCGTTACCTGCACGGGATCGGCAAGCAACCGCTCCAGCGCCAGGCCGTAGCTGCCGGCGTAGAGCCCGAAGTGCTCCACGATGCCTGCAAATGACGCCAGCGTCTCTTCGGCAATCTGACGATACTCGCTGCGTCCACTCAAAGCCTCCAGCCGCAACAGCGCGGCGGCAGCGGTGGGATTGCCGGCCGGCGTGGGCGAATCCTGCAGAGGCTTGCGCCGCGCGGTCAGCGCACCCAGAGGCGCGGCACCGTTGACCGGCGCATCGTCAAAGGCTGCTGCTGACCGGTCGTAAAATTTTGCGATCATGGCATCGGCCAGCTTCACCGCGGCGCGGTAGTATTTCATCTCTCCGCCCGCCAGCCAGCCATCGATGCAGGCGTGGACCATGAACGCGTAATCGTCCAGCGTGCCCGGCGCCTGCTCCGCCGGCTGCACTCCATCGGGATACGCGATGACATGCCGCAACTCTGCCTCGCCATCCCAGGCCTCGTTCAATATCCGATCGAGCGTGCGCAAAGCGAATTCCCGCGCGTCTTTGAGGCGGAGCACGCGCGCAGCCTCCAGATATGCTGTCACCGCCATTGCATTCCAGCCGGTGTACAGCGTGCGATCGATAAACGGTGTTGGCCGTTGCTGTCGCGCGGCCAACAGTTTGCGCCGCGCCGACTCGATGAGCTCCCGCACCGTCTCCACCTGCCGCCCCGATTGGCCCGCTATCTCTTCCAGAGAGTGCTTCACATGCAGCACATTCTTAGCCGGGTTGTGGTGCATGTCGCCCAGTTCGCCGATGTCCCAATACATCACCGCAAGCTCGAGTTCGTCGCCCTCCAGAACCGCACGTGCTTCGTCCAGCGTCCAGGTAAAGTAGTCACCGTCGTCGTCGAGGCCCACGTCGGCGTCCTGCGACGCATAGAAGCCGCCGCGCTCGCGATCGGTCATGGCGCCGTCGAGCCAGCCAACAATCTCCCGCGCCGTGCGCAGAAAATCTTCGCGCGCAAAACTCTGAAAGCCGTGCACGTAATTGCGCAGCAGTTCGGTGTTGTCGTAGAGCATCTTTTCGAAGTGCGGCACCACCCAGCGCTCATCCACCGAGTAGCGATGGAACCCGCCGGCAAGCTGATCGTAGACGCCGCCCCGAGCCATCTTCTCGAGCGTGACGGTGAAGGCGCGGCGCGCGTCCTCATTGCGTTGCGTCGCCGCGACCTGCAGAAGCAGGTCGAGCGCGGCCGGGATGCGGGAACTTGGGCTGCGCGCCGAAGCCACCGTGACGCGGATCGAACTGGCCAACGATCGAAGCGACCATCTTCTCGACCAGCGCCAGGGAAAGCTCGCTCCCGCCCGCTGAAAAGCTCTCGTTGTGCTCGATGGCGGCCATTACGCTAGCGGCCGTCTCCAGCGCTTCTTCTCGCCGCTCGCGCCACACCTGCGCCATGGCCGTGAGCACGCGCGCAATTCCAGGGCGGCCCATATCGCTCATCACGAGGGATATATGTCCCGCCAAAGTACGGCCGGCCATCGGGAGTGAGAAACGCCGTAAGCGGCCAGCCACCCTGGCCGCTGATTGCCGACACCGCTGACTGATAGCGCGCATCCACATCCGGCCGCTCGTCGCGATCTACCTTTACAGCAATAAAGTCCCGATTGATGATTGCGGCAACCTGCGAGTCCTCGTAGGACTCCCGATCCATGACGTGGCACCAGTGGCACCACACAGCGCCAATGTCGAGCAGGATGGGCTTATCCTCTTGCTGCGCGCGGGCAAACGCCGCCTCGCCCCAAGGATGCCAGTCCACCGGTTGGTGCCGCGCTGAACGCAGGTAAGAAGATGCCGAATTCTCAAGCTGATTGGTCGTCCTGGCAGGGGAAGTTTGCTCGTGCATGCAATAAGGATAGAGGGGAAGAGCGGTGCGGGACCAGCGCCCAGGAATTTGGAAGCGGCCGCTGGTGCGGCATGGGGCAAGGTTGGGCAACGCCAAAAATCCAGCGGGCATCGTATCAGAATAACTTTCCGCAAAGGCGGCGGTCGGCTCGCCTGAATTTGAACCAATTCATGGAGTATTTCGCTTGTCCGGAGTGATAGCACAACTGCAGACGGCGGGTAAGAGTGAACTCAACGGCAGCTTAACTCCCGGGCCGATGAGCGCTTTGGTGGAGTCCTTCAACTGGGCCTCCACGTCGATCGGCCCCGTCTCTGCGTGGCCGGAAAGCCTCAAAACCACGGTCAGTATTCTGCTCACCTCGCGCTTCCCCATGTGGATGGCGTGGGGTCCGGAGCTGACGTGCCTGTACAACGACGCCTACGCGCGGACCACTCTGGGCAAGAAGCACCCATGGGCGCTGGGCCGCCCTGCGCACGAAGTCTGGTCGGAGATTTGGAACGATATCGGGCCGCGTATCAATCGCGTGATGGCCACCGGCCAGGCCTCCTGGGACGAAACCCTGCTCCTGATCCTGGAGCGCAGCGGATACCGCGAAGAAACCTACCACACCTTCTCCTACAGTCCGCTTGCCGATTCCCACGGCCAGATTGTTGGCATGCTGTGCGTGGTCATGGAGGATACTGCGCGGGTCATCGGCGAGCGCCAGGTGGCTTCGCTCAGTGCGCTGGCCGCGAGTCTTGCCGACTCCATCACCGAAGACGAAGTCTTTGACGCCATCGCCGACGGGCTCGAGAGCCAGGTCGACATGCCTTTCGCACTGGTCTATCTGTTCGAGGAGCGGACCGGCAAACTCAACCTCGTTTCCCGAGTCGGCATTGATGCGCAACATCCGGCGGCGCCGGCCCACATCGACATGGACAGCGCAAACGAGCCGTGGCCGGTGCAGGAGCTGATGGCTACGCGGCACGCGGTTACACAGGAAAACCTGGCACTGCTCTTCCCCGCTCTCCCGACCGGCCAGTGGGACCGTGAACCCCTCCAGGCGCGCCTGGTTCCCATCGTGAAGCAGGGGCAGGAGAGGCCGCTGGGCGTCTTCATCGCGGGGCTGAATCCATACCGCCAGTTCGATGCAGGTTACGCAGGATTTCTGGATCTCGTCGCCGGGCAGATTGCGGCCAGCATCACCAATGCACAGGCCTTCGAGGACGAGCGCAAGCGCGCCGAGGCGCTCGCCGAACTGGATCAGGCGAAAACCACCTTCTTCAGCAACGTAAGCCACGAGGTGCGCACTCCGCTCACGCTGATCCTGGGCCCGATTGAAGATGCGCTCGCCACGGAGACCGCGCCCTCGCGCGTGGCCATGGAGATGCTGCACCGCAATGGGGTGCGGCTATTAAAGCTGGTGAACGGGCTACTCGATTTCGTACGCATTGAAGCCGGCCGGCTGCACGCGACCTTCGAACCCACCGATCTCTCCCTGATGACAGCGCAGTTGGCCAGTGTCTTCCGCTCCGCAATCGAACGTGCTGGGCTGCGCCTGGTGATCGATTGCCCGCCGCTGCCCGAGCCGGTTTACCTCGACCGCGAGATGTGGGAGAAGATCACTCTCAACCTGCTGTCTAACGCGCTCAAGTCCACGTTCGAGGGCGAGATTCGCGTCTCGGTCAGCCGCAACGGGGAGCAGGCGCAGGTGAAAATTGCGGATACCGGCACCGGCATTTCAGAAAGCGATCTGCCCAGGCTCTTCCAGCGTTTTCAGCGTCTGGAAGGTGCGCGACGGCGCAGTCACGAGGGCAGCGGCATCGGACTGGCGCTGGTGCACGAACTGGTGGAGATGCACGGAGGCTCGATCGATGTCGAGAGCCGACTGGGCGCGGGAAGCACCTTCACCGTGTCCGTGCCGTTCGGGAGAAATCATCTAGCGCCCGAGCGCGTAGCGGAACTGGCCAACCCCATCGCCCTGCAGGACTCGGCTGCCGCGTACATTGAAGAAGCCATGAACTGGCTGCCGCGTCAGCGCCGCAACAGCCGCGCTGCGCATCCGGCAAAGGCGCTCGAAGATGGGTCGCACGTGGAGGCCGCGCCGAAACCGGTGGTGCTGCTGGTGGACGACAACTCCGATATGCGCGATTACGTGGCCGGATTGCTGAGCACAAAATTTCGCGTGATTGCTGCGGAAAATGGCCGGCGCGCGCTCGTGGAGATGGCGCACGAGAAGCCCGACCTGGTGCTGTCCGACATCATGATGCCGGAGATGGATGGGTTTGCGCTGCTGGGCGCTATCCGTCAGAACCCGGCAACCCGGACCGTACCGGTCATCATGCTGTCAGCGCGCGCCGGCGAAGAAGCACGCGTGGAAGGCATGGACGGCGGCGCCGACGATTACCTGGTCAAACCCTTCACGGCGCGCGAGCTGCTTGCCCACGTCGAGGCCCAGATCAAAATGGCCGCGCTTCGCCGCGAGGCCATGGAGCAGGAAGCCACGCTCACCCGGGAAATAGAGGAAGCGCGGCAGTTTGCCTGGGAAGCGCTGGAGCATATCCCCGAAGCATTTGCGACACTGGACAGCGAGTATCGCATTACCTACCTGAACGCCGCCGCAGCCTCGATTGCGGCTCGCGTCAATCCGCTGGGGAAGAGCCTGTGGGACCTCTATCCCCTGCTCAAGGGCACGGTGGTGGAAGAAAAGTTCCGACACGCCATGCAGAACCGGGTTCCCGCCAGCTTCGAGCACATGTTTGAGAAAGCGGACGGCTCCGAGACCTGGTTCCAGTTCCATCTTTATCCGCAGCCCGGCGAAGGGCTCGTGCTCTATCTGCGCAACACCACGGAGGGCCGGAAGACCGAGCAGGCGCTGCGGCGCTCGGAGCAGTTGGCCGCGGCCGGACGCATGGCCGCCAGCGTGGCGCACGAGATCAATAATCCATTGGAGTCGCTCACCAATCTCCTCTTCCTGGCCAAGCTCGATCCCACTATCACGGGAGAGACCAGAAATACGCTGGAAGTGGCGGACAAGGAATTGCAGCGGCTGTCGCATATCGCCGCACGCAGCCTGAAGTTTTACCGGCAGCGCACGGCTCCGGCTGCCATTTCACTCGAAGAGCTGATCGAGACCGTGCTGTTCTTCAACGAGCCGGAGAGGAAGTTGCGCAACGTGCGACTGGCGCGGCGCTTCCGGCCGGCGCCGCCTGTGCTCTGCCTGCCGGGTGAAATCCAGCAGGTGATGACAAACCTTATCCGCAATGCCCTGGACGCTGTGCCACCGCGCGGAAGCGTTACGGTTGCGGTGCGGCCGACACGGGACCGCCGCGGCCGCGAGGGTGTGGGGGTGACGGTTGCCGACACCGGCTGCGGAATGGACCGCCAGGCCCTGAACCGGCTGTTCCACCCTTTTGCCACCACCAAAGGCGACGCCGGAACGGGGCTGGGTTTGTGGGTGTCGAAGGGAATCCTCGACAAGCACCATGCCACGATCACGGTGCGCAGCAAGCCGGGCAAAGGCACCGTCTTCCGGCTCTTCTTCCCGTTGCAGGCGGACGGGGGTTCAGCGCCACAATCCTGAACCCCGCGCCGATTTATTTCGCCAGCTCTGCCTCGATTGCCGCCACCAGTTCGGGTGCGTCCGGCTGCGTGTCGGGCGAGAAGCGCTTCACCACTTCGCCTTTGCGATTGACCACGAACTTCTCAAAGTTCCACAGAATCTCCGGTTCCGGCAGCGCTTCAATGCCGTACCCCTTCAGCTTTTCGCGGAACGGCGTCTCGGACGTGCTCACGGCTTTTGGCTGCGCGGCAATCAGCGCCTGGTAAAGCGGGTGCTTCTCCGCTCCCACCACCGTGATCTTGCTGAAAAGCGGGAACGAGACACCGTAATTCAGCTGGCAGAACGACTGGATCTCATCGTTCGTGCCCGGTTCCTGCGACTTGAAATCGTTGGCCGGAAACCCGGCGATCACCAGGCCCTGTCCGCGATACTGCTCATAAAGTTTTTCCAGCCCTTCGTACTGCGGGGTGAGCCCGCACTTTGAGGCCACGTTGACCACCAGCACTACCTGGCCTTTGAAATCTCCCAGCGATGCCGGCTCGCCGCTGATCTTCTCCACCGGAATTGCATAGATATCTGCGCTCATGAATATCTCCCGACTTCCATCATAACGATGCGCGGCAGAGCACGCGAGGTCATAACAACCATCCCTCGGCGGCTAAAGCCGCTTTCATTTTGCGTTTGATTTGGGCACGGCTAAAGCCGTGCCCTTTCAAAACCTGACCTTCACAACGGGCGGTTAATGCTTATTCGCCAGGATCAGCGGAGAAGGCCCGCGGCTGGGAAGTGTGCGCGCTTCCACAAATCCAGCTTCCGCCAGCCAGCCGGCAATCTCTTCAAAGGAGTACGTGCCGCCGTTCTCGGTGTTCACCAGCATATTCACGGCAAAGATCAATCCGTTCACCGGGCCGGTGCGATCGGGATTCACCAGGAACTCGGCAATCGCGATGGTTCCGCCCGGAGCCAGCGCATGGAATGTCTTGGTCAGCAGGGCGCGGCTGCGCGCCTCGCCTTCGCTATGCAGAATGTGTCCGAGCGTCGCCACGTGGTGGCCGGTGCCGAAATCCGCTTCCTGCAGATCGCCCTCGCGGAACGAGAACCGATCCGCGAATCCAAACTTCTCCGCATTCTTGCGGGTCACCGGAATCACGCCCGGCCAATCGACCGCGCATACCTGCACATGCGGCGCGCTTTGCGCCAGCGCAATGCCCCACACACCCGAGCCCGCGGCCAGATCGAGCACCTTCACCGGGCCGCTCATCACATCGAGCCGCAGATACTGTGCCAAATCCTGCGCCGCTGGATAGCTCATGGGGAAAATGTCGTTGACGAACTCCGAGAAAAACTCTGTACCATCCGTCTGCTGGTTGACGGCCGCAACCGGACCGCCGGTGGCAACCACCTGGTTCAGGTGCAGCCATTTGGGAAGTAACTGTTCGCTGGTGTGTCGAATCAGCCCGCCCATGTAACCCGGACGGCTGCTGACCAGAAAGGCAGAGCTGTCAGGCGAGAGCGCATAGGCTCCATCCGTGCTTCTCTTCAACAGGTCCAGACCGACCAGCACATTCAGGATCGCGGCCAACCCACGCTCCGATGCTCCGGTAACCTGCTGGAGTTCAGCGAGCGTTTTCGGTCCCTGGTCGAGCGCGTCAAACACGCCATGCTTCAACGCCGCCTCCAGAATCAAAGGAGGCGCGTATCCCCACGCGAATTGCATGATGCGTTCGGGCGTCACCGGCGCGCCTGAAGAGCTGGGTGTAGACGAGGTGGGTTCAGAACTGGAACGGGGACTAACTGTGGTTGCCATGCTGACCTCGCTTTGAGCGAACGGAATAGGCTCGGGGAAGCCGTGGTGCAAGCATAGCAGGGCTTTTCGCGGGCACGCATTGAATCTGCTTGATCAGCTCAACAGCTGTTTGCCCACCTTTACATAAAGCTCGACGGCTTCGAGCAGCTCTTTCTTTGCCAGCCGCTCATGCGGCGTGTGTGCCACATGGATCGATCCCGGCCCCAGCAGCAGCGGCTCGCCCCAGTTGCTCAGTTGAGGAATGTCGGTGGTGAACTTGGCCACCATGGTCGGCAATCCGGGAACGGCGCGCAGACGCACAAACGGAATCTCCAGCGTGAAGTCGACGTCGGCAAGGCCGGCGGCGGATTTGAGCAGCGCCTCGCGCACCGGGGCCGCATCGCCCACCAGCCGGACGAGAATCTGGGCCTCGGCCTTATCGGCAATCACATTGGGTGCATGGCCGCCACTGATCTGGCCGATGTTGAGCGTGCTCGGTCCCACGTCTTCCGTTACCGGCAAATCAAGCTCCAGCCATCGCCCCAGCACCTCCACCAGCTTGTGCACCGCCGAATCCCCCAGTTCGGGATAGGCGGAGTGCGCCATCTTGCCGCTGGCGCGCAGCACCGCGCGCAACGCGCCCTTCGACGCCAGTGCGAGCCTGTTGTCCGTGGGTTCGCCGTTGATCAAGAAGCGGCTGCCTTTGGGATTGAGATTGGCAGCCTTGGCGCCCGCCGAGTCGCGCTCTTCGCCGCTCACAAACAACAACCCAACGCGAAGCCCCTGCGCCCGCAGCACCTCTGCTGCGGCCACCTGCGCGGCAATAATCCCCTTCGCATCCGACACGCCGCGGCCATACATCCACTCCGCATCCTCGCTGAACGGAATGTACGGCGGCACAGTATCCATGTGGGTGGAAAAGACCAGTTCCGGTGCCGCGTCCGCCGGACCGGCATACACATTCCAGCGCGCCCCTGCGGTGGCGCTCTCCACCGGCTGCTCAACCGGCGTCTTGTCTACAGCCCAACCGCGCGCGGCCAGGAAATCGGCGAGGAAATCGCCTACCTTTCCTTCGTAGTAGGTGGTGGATTCAATTTCGCAGAGTTGGCGGGTCAGCCGAACCGGGTCAAGAGCAGAACTTTCAGTCATGATGCTGCCAGAATACCGTACAACCGTCTTCGCTTGTGCAAGTTGCGCAGGGTCATGGGGTGCGCCAGCCCAGCTTTCAGCGTTCGCGGCCTTAGCCGCACCGCCCGACCCGGTGAATCTTCAGCCCGTCGCGCGTAGAATGATGGGTGGAATGACTGCCACAGCCTCCCCTTTCCCCGCTGACGCTGCCCCAGGGAGTCCGACATTGCGCAGCGTGGAGTTCACAGGCCCCGCGGGGCGGCTCGAGGCGCTTCTGAATACCGGTTCTCCGGATGCTGCCTGCGCGGCTCTCGTCTGTCATCCCAATCCAGCCTACGGCGGAACCATGCACCACAAGGTGGTGTATCGCGCCATGAAGGTTTTGAACGACCCCGCATGGGGATCGCAATTTCCGGTCCTTCGCTTCAACTTTCGGGGTACCGGTCTCAGCCAGGGCACACACGACGGCAAAGCCGAAATCGGCGACGTTCTGGCCGCGCTTGACTGGCTCGACAACGAATTCCATCTTCCCGTCATCGTGGCCGGCTTCAGCTTTGGCGCGGCCATGGCGCTGTGGTCTTGTTGCGGCCCGCAAAAAACGGACAAGAACGTTCGCGCCCTGGTGGCCCTTGGCCTGCCCACCCACGCCGACGGCCGCGACTATCAGTACCGCTTCCTGCACGAAGCGACGGTGCCGAAATTATTCATCAGCGGCGATCACGACGACTTTGGCCCGGCCGCACAACTCCGCCAAGTCATCGCCGCCGCCGCCGATCCCAAACAGCTCGAATTCATACCCGATTCCGATCATTTCTTCACCGGTAGATTAGAGGCAATGCAACAGAGGCTCGCCGGCTGGATCAATGAGAAGGTCAAGAAAACGGTCAAGGAGCGATGATCATGACCCCGGCCAGCGATACCGCCTTGGAAAGTCTGCATACCACCGCCACCGGCATCTTCACGGAGGCGCTCGAGGCCTGCAACATCGGCAGCGCTTTCGATCGGCGCATCCGCTTCGAGGGCCACAAGCTGGTGCGGCTCGTACCCGACGGCAGCGGTCCCGAGGTGATCGACCTGGCTGCCTACAAGCGCATCTTCGTCGTCGCCATCGGCAAGGCCGCATGTCCCATGCTCGATACTCTGCTGGAGCGCATGAAGCGCCGCAAGGGGCTGCGCGGTATCTGTTGTTCCAACCAGATGCCCCCCAGGCGCAACTGGCGCTTCCGCTACTTCGAGGGTGGCCACCCGCTACCCAACGAAGACTCTTTCGCCGCCGCCCGCGCTACTCTCGCGCTGCTTCGCAAAGCCCGCAAAGACACGCTCATCTTCTTCCTCATCTCCGGCGGCGGATCGGCCATGTTCGACCTCCCGCTCGATCCCAAGATCACGCTCGACGATACCCGTGCCTTCCACGATCTGCTGCTCGGCTCCGGCGCACCCATCAATGAGATCAACACGCTGCGCAAGCATTTTTCCGCGGTCAAAGGTGGCCGCCTGGCCATGATCGCACCCGATGCGCAGAAGGTCAGTTTCCTGTTGCCGGATGTCCCTCTGCGGTCCCTGGATGCGCTCTCTTCAGGGCCCAGTTCGCCCGACCATTCGACGGTGGCCGAGGTGCGCGAACTCCTCACCCGCTACAAGCTTGCCGAGCGCCTGCCCCAATCAGTGCGCGCCTTCTTCGAGCACGCCGACCTGCCCGAATCGCCGGGTAACAAGAGCTGGCGGCCACCGTTCCTCGCCAACCTTCCTAAAATGCCGTGGAGCGAAGCTGCGCCGCCGCGCCACATCACTGCCGCTGCCAGCATGACTGGTGAAGAGCCCGCCTTCCGCGACTCGGTCTTCGAGATCCTGCTCTCCAGCCACGATCTCGTCGAGAACGTGCGCGCCCTGGCCCGCAAGGCCGGTTACTTTGTCGTCGTCGACAACAGTTGCGACGATTGGGACTACGCCGAAGCCGCGCGCTATCTGCTCGAACGCTTCCACGCTCTGCGCGCCGCGCATCCGCGGCTCTGCCTGGTCAGCGTGGGAGAAGTCACGGTCAAGCTCAACAGCAATCCCGGCGCAGGCGGACGCAACCAGCAGTTCGCGCTGACCTGCGCGCTCGATCTTGCCAAACATCCCGGCGAGCAAATCAGTGTCTTCAGCGCCGGCTCCGACGGCATCGACGGCAACACCAAATCCGCCGGCGCTATTGCCGACCCCACCACCGTTGCCCGCGCCCGCGCCTTCGGCTACGATCCAGAGCGCTCGCTGCGCGAGTTCAATGCCTGCCCGCTCTTCACTGCCCTGGGCGATTCGGTAGTCACCGGCGCAACCGGTCACAATCTTCGTGACGTGCGCCTGCTCATCGCTGACGAAGCGTGAAAGAAGGGCCGGTCTGCAGGGGGTCTGAAGACCGGCGCTACCCATATCTAGTAGACTCAACGGCAGCATGTGTGCTTTTCGCCGCACGATTTCCTCCCTCCGCCCGTTTTCCGGCATTCTCGCGTCCTTGGCCTTCAGCGCACTGGCTGTGCTGTTTATTTCCCAGCCTCTGTCCGCGCAGGGTACGCACCTCTGGACCCAGTCGCAAGTCGATGAATTTGAGAAGGGCACGCCGCAGGGTGTGGCTATTACCAGCGACGGCCACCTGCGCCAGGGGCCCGGCCTCACCGATCTGCTCACCACGCCGTCGACCTTTGTGTGGTCCGTCGCTGTGGACAAGAACGGCGTAGCCTATGCAGCCACTGGCTCACCGGCCACGGTGTTGCGCGTGGGCAATGATAAGAAGCCCTTCACGCTCTTCAAGACCAAGGACCTGACCGTGCAGGTGGTGCGCTTTGGTCCCGACGGTTCGCTCTATGCAGCCACGCTGCCCAGCGGCAAAGTCTACAAGCTGAATCCCGACGCCACGGAGACGCAGGACGATTCCAGCGCCACGGTTGTTTTTGACGCGGGCAAGCTGGACACCCAGCCCGCCAAATCCGACGGCAGCAAAGCGGGTGACGATAAGTCCTCGAAGCCCCACTACATCTGGGATCTGGCATTCGATAAAGAGGGCCGCCTGTACATTGCCGCAGGCGACCCCGGCGCCATCTACCGCGTCGACCCTTCCAAGCCGGGCGCGCAGCCTGAGACCTTTTTCAAGACCGATGAAGCGCATATCCGCGCCCTGGCGTGGGACACCAAAGGCAACCTGATCGCCGGCTCGGATGGATCGGGTCTCGTCTATCGCATCAGCCCCGAAGGCAAGGGCTACGTGCTCTTCGATTCCCCGCTCCGGGAAGTCACCTCCATCGCCGTGGGTGAGGACGGAACCATCTACGCGGCCTGCGTGGGCGACAAGGGCCACAACGCGCTGCCGCCGCTCGCCGTCCAGGGCGGAGCCACCATCACCATCACCGTGGTGCAGCCCGGCTCGTTGCAGGCGGCCAATTCCAGCACTTCCATTCCCGAAGGCACAGAGATTTACGCGCTCAGCGAGAACCAGGCGCCGCGCAAGCTGTGGGCCGACAAGGACGACGTGGTTTACGCCCTCGCCGAACGTCCCGATGGCTTGATCGCGCTGACCGGCAATCGCGGTCATATCTTCCGCATCGCGACCAGACGGTTCCTACGCAGACATCGGCCATCTGAACGCGCAGCAGGGACTCAGCCTGGCCGTTGAACCCGATTTGACGAGCATCCTGATCGGCACCGGCAACACCGGCAAGCTGGTGCGCCTGGGCGCATCCACAACTCACGAATACGCAAGCGACGTTCTGGATGCCGGCGCATTCGCGCGCTTCGGGCGCATGGAAATCGAGCCCGGCTCCAGCGGCTACCAGATCCTTACCCGCACCGGCAACATCGACCAGCCGGTGCGCGGCTGGACCGACTGGCAGCCGCTCAATGACGGGCAGGTGGCTTCGCCCGCCGGCCGCTTCCTGCAGTGGAAGGTCGAGTTGCAGCCCGGTGGTTCTGTGGGCAGCGTGGGCGTGAATTATCTGCCCGTGAATACTGCGCCCGTCATCGACGACCTGGTGGTGGTTCCGGGCGCGCGCCTCACTCCGCAGCCCCAGGTCAACCCGCCGACCGTCAACATTTCGTTTCCGTCCTCCGGCCAAAGCGGCATCACCTTCGACAGCAGTTCGAGCAGCAGTTCCATTCAGGCCACCAAGGATCGCACCGCCATTACAGTCCGCTGGGCCGCGCACGACGACGATGGCGACAAGATGATCTATTCGCTTTATCTGCGCGGCGACGGAGAAACGGTCTGGCGTTTGCTCAAAGACCGGATTCACGACGATGCCTATAGCTTCGACGCCACGCGGATTCCCGACGGCGGCTACTCGATCAAGGTGGTTGCGTCGGACTCGCCCTCCGAGCCGCCCAGCGACGCGCTGAGCGGCGACAAGATCAGCGATCGCTTCGTCATCGACACAACGCCGCCGACGGTTTCCGCGCTCAAGGTTGTTCCTGAGCCGGCCACCTGCGCGAATGGCTCCTGCACGCAGGCGCTCCAGATCACCTTTGACGCCGACGATGCCACTTCGCCCATTGCGCATGCGGAGTACTCGCTCGACGCCGGCCCGTGGCAGTACATCGATCCGGTGGGCAAGCTCTCCGACTCGAAGCATGAGCACTACGACGTCCATATCACCGCGCCCGAAGACGGCAGCAAGCCGGCGGAGCAACTCATCACCGTGCGCGTCTATGACCGCTACGACAACGTGGGCCTGGCCAAGACGGTAGTTCCTGCCGGGGAAGCAGTTCCCGCCAGGGAAGCGAAGAAGTAGGCCCATGCGGTTTGAGCTCTATATTGCCGCGCGTTACCTGCGGGCCAAGCGGCGGCAGGCTGTGGTCGGCGTGGTGACAGCAATCTCCGTCGCCGGCGTGGCGGCGGGCGTGGCCGCGCTCATCATCGCGCTGGCCGTGACCACCGGCATGCGCCGCGACCTGCAAAACAAGCTGCTGGGCGCAACCTCGGCCGTTGACCTGATGCGCGTCCAATCCGACGGCATTCGCGACTGGCGTCCCCTGTTCGCGCGGGTCAGCAAGCTGCCCCATGTGGTGTCGGCGGCGCCCGGCTTTTATGGAGAGGTGCTGGTCTCGCGCGGCCCGCGTGCCGGCTTCGCCCTTGTCAAAGGCATCCTGCCCGCCGACGAGCGCAAGGTCAGCAACATTCTCGACACCATCACCTCCGGCTCGGCGAAGGATCTGAGTGTGGGCGCGGCCAATTTCGCTGCCGCACCAGTGGAGGGCGAAGGTTCCAACAACGCGCCCCAACCGCCCATCCTGCTGGGCAGCGATCTGGCCGAACAGATTGGCGCCACGGTCGGCGACAGCGTGCTGATCACCAGCCCACAGGGTGAACTCACCCCGCTCGGCCTGGCCCCCAAATACGAGAGCTTCCGCGTGGCCGGCATCTATCACTCCGGCTTCTACCAGTACGACGCCGCCATGGGCTTCATGCGCCTCTCCGACGCGCAGCAGCTCTTCAGCGAGCCCGACCTGCTCACCGTCATCAGCTTCAAAATCGATAACCTCGACCGGGCTCCGGAGGTTGGCAAGGAGATCGAGAAGGCCGCCGGGCCAGGCTTCATGACCACCAACTGGATGGAGCAGAATCGCGAGCTCTTCCGCGCACTCAAACTTGAGCAGGTCGTGACTTTCATCGTCATCGCCCTCATCGTGATGGTGGCCGCCCTCAACATCCTCATCGCACTCACCATGATGGTGATGGAGAAAACCCGCGACATCGCCGTCATGATGAGCTTCGGCGTCCAGCCCGCACAGGTGCAGCGCATCTTCATGCTCCAGGGCCTGCTGATCAGCGTCATCGGCACCGCGATTGGGCTGATCCTGGGCTACGTTGCCTCCTGGGCCGGCGGCCACTATCACTTCATTCACCTCTCCGCCGAGGTCTATTCGATCGACACTTTGCCTTTTGCGCCCGCGCCGTGGATGGGGCTGATCGTGTCGGCGGTTTCGATCGGCATCTCGCTGCTGGCCACGCTGTATCCATCGACATCGGCCGCGCGGGTGCTGCCCGCCGCGGCGCTGCGGTACGAGTAGCTTCTGGGACGATTGACAATGTGACACATTTTGTGACACATTGTGGCCATGCCGAGTGTAAACCTCCGCGAATTACGGAATACCGCGCAGCTCATCCGCTGGCTTGAGGCAGGCCAGGTCGTCGAGCTCCGGAAACGCAACCGTGTCATCGCCCGCATTGTTCCCGAGTCGCCCCGCCGCGAAGACGTGAAGTTGCCCGACTTTGCCGCCCGCCGCAAGCGTATATTTGGGGATCGTGTCATTCCCATCGTGGACGACATGATTGCGGAGAGGAATAGCCGGTATTGAAGGTTTACGCAGACAGCAGCTTTATTGCGTCCGTCTACGGGCAAGAATCGCGCTCAGCCGAAGCAGACCGGCGCATGGCCTCCCGGCCATCCGTGCTGCTGACGCCACTCAATCGAACCGAGATAGCGCATGCCTTTAGCTTTCAGGTATTTCTTTCCCGGATCTCCGAGCTGTCGGCACAAACACTCTGGCAACAGTTCGAACAGGACTGTAGCAACGGCTTGTGGCTCAGCGTTGAGGTTCCCTCGCAGGCATGGGAATCCAGCGTCGACCTGGCCCGCCGTCACGGGCCCACACTCGGCATTCGCACGCTCGACTCGCTGCACGTAGCCTGCGCTCTTGAATTAAAGGCGGAGAAATTCTGGACCTTCGACGAGCGGCAGGCGCGGCTGGCTGAGGCTGTGGGTCTTGATACCAATCCCTGATTTCACGCTCTCTCGGCCGCTGCCCGCCTTCCATTTGTCACCGCGGGGTGATAATCCCGCCCAGCGCATGACGCCGTGGCAACACGATGCCGCGATGATCCACTTCAGCCGGAACCCCCTTCAGCGACGCATCCGGCAAGCCGGTTCGTTCCGTCAGCGCTCCTCCGCAAGCCGGGCACCAGTCGGCGTCGGTCTCCTCGGCCAGCACAGCGTGGCATTGGCTGCAAATCCGTTCCATATCGCCAAGATTACCGCATGACGCCCTGATCCCTGCTCCCTGCCCCTGATCTCTGTTCCCGTAAACTGGCTCTATGCACCCTCCCCTCCGCCTGGTGGCCATCGACATGGACGGCACGCTGCTGCCCACCCTCAGCACGGCCATCAGCGGCCGCAGTATCCGGGCGCTCCTGGCCGCGCAGGAGGCTGGCGTGACCGTGGCCATCGCCACCGGCCGGCGCGTCGCCTACACAGCGCCGCTGCTCGATGGCCTGGGGTTGCGAGCGGATACGCCCCTCATCACGTCCAATGGTGCAGTGGTTCGCACCCTTGCCGGTGAGCTGCTCGACCGTTGCCATCTCGAATCGCGGGTGGCGCGGGGCATCTGCGGACTGCTCAAGTCCTATGGATCCATGATCTTCACCTTCGACCATCCAGGACGCGGCGAACTGGTGCTGGAAGATCTGGAAGAGGCGCAGGGCCGTATTAAGATGTGGGTCGAGGCCAATCGCCACGCCATCGAGATCGTCAAGCCACTCGAACGGGCCCTGGTTGATGGCAAAGACCCGATCCAGGGCATGGTGGCAGGCCGAATTGCCAAAATGCGGGAAGCGGAGCAGGTGCTCAAAGCCAGCGAGTGGGCAGATCAATCCGAAAGCACACGGACCGAGTACCCGGCCCGCGACCTCTCGATTCTCGATCTGCTTCCGCGTGGCGTATCGAAACGGTGGGCCCTGGAACGGTTGGCGGCGCAACTGGGCATTGACCGGAAGGAAACCATGGCCATCGGCGATAACTGGAACGATTTGGAAATGCTGGAGTGGGCCGGGCAAGCTGTGGTGATGAGCAATGCATCCGCCGAGATGCGCGCCCGGGGTAAATTGAATGGGTGGAAGCAAGCTCCCAGCAACGATGAAGACGGCGTGGCCGTAGTACTGGAACGGGCGTTGGCCAAGCTGCCCGCCACGCCTGTATAACCTTTGAACGGTACGGGCTTTAGCTGAACGGTACGGGGTTTAGCCCGTACATTGAATGCCACAAAGCAAGTGGGGCTTTAGCCCCTGAGAGAAAGCCGATCTCCGCAATATGCGCAGCAAAATCTACATGCCGGCAATGGTCTTGACCGCGCTCTTCGCGCTCGCGCCCTCTGCCCCTGCCGCCGAGCGCATCACACTGGCCAATGGCTTCATCGAGCGCTGCGATCATCACGCCCAGGTGGATGGCCGAGTACGCCTCTATCTGAGCGCCGGCGAAGACAATTACATCGAACTCCCACCCGACCAGATCGCCTCCGTTGAAGTCGTTCCCGATCCGCCCCCCGCCGCATCTAACGCTTCCACGCCAGGCAAGAGCAGCGCCCATCTCAGCAGCACCGACCTGCATGAAATGCTGGCACGCGCCGGTCAGCAACACAACCTGGACGTCGACCTGCTGGCCAGCGTCGTCAAAGCAGAGAGCAACGGCAATGCGCATGCCGTGAGCCGCGCCGGAGCGCAGGGGCTGATGCAGCTCATGCCCGGCACCGCGGCCGGCCTGGGCGTAAACAACAGCTTCGCGCCCGACCAGAATGTCCAGGGCGGCTCAGCCTACCTCGATGCCCTGCTCACCCGCTATCACGACAGCCTCTCGTTGGCGCTGGCCGCCTACAACGCCGGGCCGCAGGCGGTCGATAAATATCACGGTGTCCCGCCCTATCGCGAAACCCGCGCCTACGTTGCCCGCGTGATCCACGAGTTCAACCGCCGCGTCCTGGCGCGCGAAGCCCTGGCGGCCCGGATGGACCGCGCCGTCGCAGTCACCCAGGCAAGTTCCCGCTAAAAGAAAGAGCTGGGGTGCCCCATCCTTTTCACAGCGTCATCGTGAAGTAGCATATTAATGATTATATTGGCTTTATATTCAGATGATTTTATCTGTATTAACTAAGCACCTCGTCGACCGGGCAGCCACAATCATGCTGCCAGCACATGTGCGCCCCGCACGTACCGCACCAGCTCATCGTGTTCACGTAGTGTGTGCCGCACCCCGGCTCAACACAATACTCGATGGTGTTCGCTTCAATGAACGCCTCTGCTGCGATCACTCCTGACGTCTCCTGCATTCGTTTGTCGGTAGTGGGTCAGTTTGAATCCACAGAGATTATCACGCGTGAAATTTGTCACTCGTCCGCAGCTTAAGGGGCAAGGTCCCTTCGATCCGCGTTGGCTCAGCACTCACAGTGAAAGGCTACGGTTGCGGGGGAACAGGAAGCGGTGGCACCTCTGCTTGCTTGTTAATGTGGTAGCCCTCGGGTGGGTAGAAAAGCCCCGCATCGGGCTCCTCCCTCTTGATCCCAGACATCTCCATCGTAACGACAGTTTGGCTGGTCTTGACCGTCGTTAAGATGCTTTCGTATAACGCGGGCGACCACCAAATTTCCCCCTCTTTCGTGCCCAGCAGCCTTCCTTCGGCGTCGATGTCGGTCACAACGGACCGGATGCCCACGACCTCCAGGCCCTGCAAGGTGCGTTTGCCGAGCGCCGTTGTGGTCGTGGTTTCAGCCGTGGCTCCAAGCTGCTCATGTCTTATCTCCGGCTTTGGGTCTGTCATTTGTCTTGCGAGGCTATCGTCTGTGCGGCCCTCTTCCAGTGAATTGCAGTTTACGACCGCTTCACGATCCCGCTCTCGGGTTATAGGGGCATACCAGGTGAATTGGCAATGCTGAACGGTATCAACGACCGTAATCTCATTCGGGGTGGCAATGGCATTGGGTATCTCTGAGAATAGTTCCTCGTCTCGAATCCGTCCGGCACTGTCTCTCCATTTCAACACCCTCCAGGCTTGCGTCCCAATAGGTTTACCTTCGCTGTCGAGCACAGTCGTAGTCATCGTCCAGGTTGCGCTGTATGGAGCGCCTGCGATCGGAGCCGTCGCGCCTCCGCCCTGCTTTGGATACCACTCTGCCGGGAATCGCGCGGAAGGCACTGCAACGTCTATGCCTACCAAGGGCCGTGCACTTTGCCCAAACGCAAGTGGTAAAGCCACGCACAAACTTGCTGTGAACAGAGCCTTCTTCATGAAGTGCCGCCTCCTGCTCCTTTATAGCTGCTAAGAATCAGATCCCCTAACCCCAACACGCAAATATGCAACATAGAGATCGGGTCGTTGACGCTCTTTGGGTTCGTAACCCAAAGAGCTAATGTTTGGCCATGCGGACATATAGATTCAAACTGACCCACTACCCGTTTGTTGTCTCCCGCACGTCAGCCCTGGAAAGCCCCCGCAGCATCCCATAAACTCTAAGAGGGTCCTCGCTCAATCATTGGAGATCGCTTGAAGAAGCATCAATGGCTCATCGGTTTCGTCGTGCTGGCTGCGCTTGTCGCCCTCATCATCTGGGGACGGCACCGCATTCACTTCGATTTCGCTGTGTTCCGCGAACAGCTCGCCCTGGCGGACTGGCCAAAAATCATTCTCGCCATCTTCTGCATTTATATCGGCTATGCCTTTCGATCCGCCCGCTGGGCGCTGCTGCTCCGCCACAATCAGAAGGTGGGCCTGTTCTCGCTGATGGGAACGCAGGTGATGGGATTCACGGCCGTAGCCCTCATCGGCCGCGTGGCCGACCCGGTTCGCCCTTACCTCGTCGCCAAGCGCACCAAGATGCCGCTCAGCACCCAGATCGCCGTTTACGTCGTCGAACGGCTCTTCGACTTTGGCTCCATGGGCGTCATCGTCTCCCTGGCGCTGCTCTGGATTCCGTATCCGGCGACTGCGGCTGCAACCGGCCACGCCGGACTGCTGACCCACGTCTTCGCGCCGTTGCTGCATCGCTACCCCGCGCTCACCGTCATCCTCACCCGCTTCGGCGCGCTGCTCATCACCCTGGTTGCCGTCCTGGTTCTCGTCGCTGTGCGCCTGTCCGGAGAAGCCGTGGCCAATTTCTTTGAGCATTCGTCCGGTCTGATCCCACGCAACATGGGCCACGCCATCGCGCACAAGGTCCGCACCTTCCACTCCGGCCTGGGCGCCATCCGCAGCTTCTCGGACTTTGGCCTTGCTGCGTCGCTCTCGCTCGTCATGTGGGTATTGATCGCACTCGCCTACCTAGAGACCGTGCACGCCTTCACCGCCAGCCCCGCACTGGCCGGCATGACCATTCCGCAGTGCATCCTGCTGCTCATCGTCAGTGGCGGCGTGAGCGTAGTGCAGCTCCCGGTGCTGGGCTGGTTCTCGCAGATCGCCATTGTGGCCGCCGCCCTGAGCAGCTTCTTCGGCGCCACGCCCGAAGCCGCCACAGCCTGCGCCGCCACCCTGCTCCTGGTCACCTTCCTCAGCATCATTCCCATCGGCGTAGCCTGGGCGCAATTCGAGAACGTAAGCCTGCGCAAGGTCACGGTCGAGAGCGAGCATGCGGAAGAGGAGCTGGAAGCAGAAGATGGCGTGGATGCCAGCGCCACATAATAACGCTTGCCGTTCTTAACGAGGCGCGTTATGATTCTTTGTGATCAAAAGCTTCGCTTCGGCGCTCAAGAAGCTTCACATGCTGCACCGTTCAATATACGTGGCCGACTTAACCTCCCCGCCCGGCAATCGTCTTGAGCCATTGAAGGGTAAGCGAAAGGGCCAGTTCAGCATTCGCGTCAATGATCAATTTCGAATCTGCTTTGTCTGGCGCGAGGGGAATGTTCATAACGTAGAGATCGTCGACTATCACCAGGAGGCCGCATGAAGAAGATCCCGTTCGGCTATTCCATCCATCCCGGCGACATTCTCAAGACTGAATTTATGGAGCCGCTCGGCTTGTCCAGCTATCGCTTGGCCAAGGAACTCCATATCTCCGCTCCTCGGGTGAACGATATCGTACGCGGCAAACGATCCATTACGGCCGACACGGCCATGCGCCTGAGCGCCTATTTTGGCAACTCCCCACAATTCTGGCTGAGCCTGCAGATGGACCACGACCTCTGGGTTGCCGCTAAAGACAAATCCCTGGCCCGCATCAAGCCAAGGGAACGAGCGGCGTAGCCGTTTCCTCTTCCACCACCGGCCGCGAGAACTGAATCGTCTCCGGCCCCACCGCCCCGCCGGTCATGAGCATGCTCATGGCCTGCTCCATGGTCAGGCTGGTCTCGACCAGCCGGCTCATCGGCAATACCTGCAGAAATGCCGACGTGGGATTGATCGCATTGGGCAGCAACACCGCTGCCAACAGTTCGCCGGTGGTCGCATCGGTCATCGTACGGGTCAGAAAACCAATGCTCTTTTGCCCTGGGATGGGAAAATCCACCAGCACCACGCGCTGGCTGGTCTCTTTCTTGGCCATCATGGTGTCCAGCAGTTGCCGTACTGACGTGTAGACCTTGGCCACCACCGGCAGCCGCTCCAGCATCGCCTCAAACAGGTTAAAAGCCTGCCTGCCGAGCACCTGGGAGGTGAGCCGGCCCACCACGTACAGCACCACCAGCGTAAGCACAACCGCCAGCACCCATTGCAGCCAGGGCTCGCTCGGCCCGGCGCCAAGAGCGGCAAACAGGTGCACCACCGGCAACCCCGCCTCCGCCAGCGTTTTCAAGAGAAAGCCGAAAATCAGGCAGGTGACGAACAGCGGTCCGATGGTCAGCAGGCCCGCAAGGATGTTGCTCTGCAGGCTGTGTAAAGTGTGGTTTGTAATTTGCTTCAAACGGCTCTCCAGAGTCCTTGGGGCGTGTTTGCACCGGATTCTGCCGGAATTAGGGTCATCCTACCACCCGATGCCGTCCCGTCCAACTTTCCCTTTCCAGACCGCGCTAAATCAGCTATATATGAGGATTAGCTCCCGAAGGACCTGAAATGCAATTGAACAACGTGCAACTGGAGAAGCGTGAAGAAGTGAACGGCGAACCCCGCGTGGCGCAGACGGCACATCCGCGCGCCGTTGGCGCCCCTCTGCCGCGCGGCGGATCTCGCCGGACCGCTCGCTCCACCGAGCCCGACGCTCCGATCGCTGCATCCGCACCTGGCCGCGCCTTGCCCCCTCCATCCACGCCCTCCGATGCCGAAGATCACTCCTCCAGCGTGCAGCGCGCCGTTCACGCACTGCGGTCGGCGGTGCCCTTCGTCCAGCGTCTTCTTCCGCTGCTCGACGGCAACTTCATCACCGCCGTCTCCAATGTGCTGACGCCCCAGCCCAAACCCGCCCCGCCCGTTAACCTGGCTCCCATCCACCAGGGCCTGAACGACTTGCAGCTCCAGCAGCGCGAGCTCCGTGACCAGGTTTTCGAGCAGCACACCTCAATCCAGCGGGTTGAAGACCAACTGGAGCTCGTCCGCGAAGCCACCGACCGCAACACCCTGGAACAGCAGGAGCTAATGGAAGATCTCAAGGCCGTGGGCAATAAGGTCAACATTGTGGCCTTCGTCGCCCTGGCGCTACTTCTGGTCTCCGTACTGCTTAACCTGTTTCTTTACCTGCACATCGAGCACGTCCTCCCTTAGCAGCCAGCGCACAACACCTCTCTCTCCGAGCCAAAAAACCTTCGGCTCCTCGCATTGGCTCTCACCAGCCCCAACCTATGGAACCGGAGCCGTTGCCGACAGCTCCCCTGCGCCTGCTTTCCCGCTGCGATTTGCTCCCACCGCAATAGAAACGCGCCTTTCATCGTGATTTCTATTTAATGAAATGACTTATTCATAATATGAATACAACTTTGCATTCGCGGTGAGCCGGAACGAAGGTTTGTGACGAGGGCTGTTGCCAGTCGTATTTCCTGCAGTCTAGTATGGCTGACAGTTTCAGAGAATCCAGGGCACCGTCCTACAAGACCCTGTCACGTCCCGCTATGCATGCAGTTGTTCCCAAGATCACAGAGCTTCACGAACGAGCCGCGCTAGCTGTTCTTAGCGTGCGCGATTGGAGTGTCTCGCCATGGCATGGTATGCCTACTGCATTGGGGAAAAGCAAGCATTTCCTGAATTGGCCCGTCATCGCAAACCCGTCCCCATGGTTTCTGTCCTCGGAGTAAGCGGAAACCAGGTATTTCTCTATCCAGCCAGTGATTTAGCAGTGATCGTAAGTGAACACAACCCACAGGAAACGTTGAGCCAGAAGTCCGGCGTCGACCACGCACGTGTGATCGCCGACTGCTTTCAGCATTCCACCGTACTTCCCTTCCGATTCGGCACCGTCTTCAACGACGATGAGTCGCTGCGCAAGTCCATCCGTTCCAACCAGCGTCAGTTTCTCGGCAATATCGACAAGCTGCGCGGCCGGGCGGAGATGCACCTGAAGATCTTTGTCGACGACTGCTGCGGCAAGGAGCTTACCCGCGATCCCGATCGGCGGCCGGCGGCCGATGGCGTAGGAAGCGGCTACCTGAGCAACCTGCGCGAGACAGCGGCCCGCACCCGCGAGCGCCAGACCCGCGCCCGTGCCATCAGCTTCCAGATGCACCGCCTCTTCATGCCGCTGGATGAGGAAGTCAGTTGCCGCCTCACCGAAAACGGCAAGATGCTGCTCGATATCGCTCACCTGATCGACCGCAAGCACGTGGAGCGCTACCAGAACAAGTTCGCCACCACCAGCGCCACCATGCGCGAGTGTCACATGCAGCTCTCCGGCCCATGGCCGCCCTACCACTTTGTCCACCGCCTCACGCGCACCGGCCACGCACCCGCACCGCAGCCGGCCACGCCGGTTCCTGGCCCGGCGCCGGCTCTGGCGACGGTTACGGCCCTGGCTTAAACCGGCCCGCTCTACTCTTGGGAAATAAAAAGCCCCACCGCGCAGGTGGGGCTTCCTTTTTGTCTTTGTCTTGTCGTCCGCAGGACGAGCCTTTGCCTCGCGTCAGCGAGGCCGCCGCCTGGACGGCCAGTCCTAGTCGTAGTACTCGAGGCCCAGGTGCGTGATCAGGTCCGCGCCCATGATGTGCCGCAGCGTGTTCTTCAGCTTCATCGACTGAATGAACAGATCGTGCTCCGGATACAGCCCCTCGGCGGTCTGCGGTGACTTGAGATAGAAGCTCAGCCACTCCTGAATGCCCAGCGAACGCAGCGTAGGCGCGCGCTTGGCCAGGTCGAGGAACAGCACCAGGTCCAGCGCCACCGGCGCAGCCAGAATCGAATCGCGGCACAGGAAGTTCACCTTCAACTGCATCGGATAGCCCAGCCAGCCGAAGATGTCGATGTTGTCCCACGCCTCCTTTTCGTCGCCGCGCGGCGGGTAATAGTTGATGCGGATCTTGTGGTAGATGTCCTTGTAGAGATCGGGATAGAGCTCGGGCTGGAAGATGTAATCGAGCGAGCCCAGCTTCGACTCTTCCTTGGTCTTGAACGATTCCGGATCGTCCAGGACCTCGCCATCGCGGTTGCCCAGAATGTTGGTGGAGAACCATCCCGACACGCCGATCATGCGCGCCTTGAAGGCCGGCGCCAGAACCGTCTTCATGAAGGTCTGCCCGGTCTTGAAGTCCTTGCCGCAGATGGGCGCCGCGTTGCGCTTGGAGAGCTCGATCAGCGCGGGGATGTCGACCGTGAGGTTGGGCGCGCCATTGGCAAACGGCACTCCCTCGCTCAGCGCCGCGTACGCGTAAATCTGCGAAGGCGCGATGCCGATGTCGTTCGTCTCCAGGCCCTTTTCAAACGCCTCAATGGTTGCGTGCACCGGCGTCGGCTCCATAAAAATCTCAGTGGAACCGCACCAGATCATCACCACGCGATCGACCTTCTTCTTGAAGTTGCGAATATCTTCAATCACCTGATCGGCGAGTTCGCGCTTGTTCTTGCCCTTCTTTACGTGCGTGCCGTGCAACCGCTTTACGTAGTACTGGTCGAAGACGGCCGGCATCGGCTTGATGGTTTCGAGATACGGCTTCAACTGCGCCAGGATCTCCGGTTTCAGCACCTGCGCGTGTGCCGCCGACTCGTAGACGTTGTCCTCAAAAATGTCCCAGCCGGTAAAGACCACGTCGTTCAAATCGGCGATGGGAACAAAATCCTTGATCAGCGGCGACTGGTTCTCGGTCCGCTTGCCCAGCCGGATGGTCCCCATCTGTGTCAGCGACCCGATCGGTTTGGCCAGCCCGCGCCGCACAGCGTCCACGCCCGCGATCATCGTGGTCGCGACCGCACCCAAACCCACCACCATCACGCCCAGTTTGCCTGTCGCGGGCGCTACTTTTTGAGCGGTCTCGCTGCCGCCCTGCTCCTTGTTTGCCATTGCTCTGCTAACCTTCTTTCGCTTTGAAATTTTCCCCACGCTAAAGCGCGGGGCTAACAAACATTGCGCCTCCAGCGCGGTCGCCGAGTACGCGGTTTAAAGCCGCGCCCTCACGCCGCCGGCTGTCCTCTTTTGCGATTCACATGCGACCACACAAACCAGACCAGCGCTGCCAGCAGGGCGAGTTCCACGGCAAGATGAAAGTGGTGAAACGCTGCTTCGAAGCGCGGATCGGTATGCCACTTCTCGCCCAGCTTCATGCCCACATACGCCAGCACAAAGCACCATGGCCACGAACCCAGAAACGTATAAATGTGGAACCGCAACTGCGACATCTTCGCGATTCCCGCCGGAAACGCGATGAACGTGCGCACCACCGGCAATAGCCTGCCGAGCAATACGGTTATCGCCCCGTACCGCTCGAAGAACGCCGTCATGCGGTCGAGATCGTGGTGGCTCATCAACACCCAACTGCCGTAGCGCTCCACCAGTGGCCGGCCGCCTTTTGCGCCGATCCAATACGCTACCGCCGAGCCCAGGTTGCACCCGATTGCGCCCGCCGTTGCAACAAGAATCAAGTTGAAATGTCCGAGAAACACCACGTACCCGGCGAAGGGCATGATGATCTCTGAGGGGAGCGGAATGCACGCCGACTCGATGCCCATCAGCGCAGCTACACCTGCGTACCCGCCAACATCGATGACATGAGTTATGAAGTGGACCAGGAACGCGAGAATCTTTTCATTCATGAGCGTTCCCAGTATATAGGCGTACAGCGCGCACTTTCCCGCTCTGCGGGGCAGGAGCCGGGGAAAAACCAATGCACACGTATGCATTTTCCAGCCTGCGCTTTATCCCTCGCCGTCAGCTCCCCTGCGTATCATGTTGAGCGCCGGAAGGACTCAGCCGCGCCCTGATCCGCGCCTTCACCTTATCTCCCAAAAATGCACTCTCCAAGCCCATCAAATTCACGCGCAGAAAATCCTCCTCATCCCACCCGAACGTGCGCCGCAATCCCTCGTACTCGCCCCGTCAGCGTAGCCGGCGTCAACATGCGCGTATCCGTACTCACGCTCAGTGAAACCCCAGCCTTGTAAAGCCGATCTATCGGATGGTTTTCCCAATTGGCGATGGACGGAATGATCTGCACGTTCGACGACGGACAAAGCTCCAGGTGAATCCCTGTCCGGCACAGATGCTCCACCAGCCGCGGGTCCTCGTAGCTGCGCGTTCCATGGCCAATGCGCTGCGGGTCCAGCAGCCGCAGCGTCTGCCACACGCTCTCCGGCCCACATGCCTCGCCCGCATGCGCAGTGCGAAACAGCCCTTGCTCGCGTGCATGCCGACACGCCGCAAGATGCGCATCCAGCGGGAAACCTGCTTCATCGCCGGCAATATCCAGCGCAACTACACGGCTGCCGCGAAAGGCTTCCACCAGCTTCGCAGTCTGCAAACTCTGCGCTTCATTGAAATGCCGCAGCGTGCACAGGATCGCGCCCGCCTCGATGCCAGTAGCGCAGCTTTGCCCCTCCACCGCGCGCTCCACCACGGCAACAACCTGCTCGGGACGTCATTCCCTGCGCAGTGTGCAGAAGCGGCGCGAAGCGAATCTCCGCATACACAACGCCGTCCTTCTGCAAGCTGCTCAAACAGGTCCTCAACCACCAGTTGCAGCGCTTGCTCCGACTGCATCAGTTGGAAACCCTTGGGCGCCCGCGACAGGAAATCGGCAAGATTGGTGCAGCGCGCCGGAGCCACGTAGTCGCGCGCATACTCCTCAGGCGAAACACCCGGAGCCAGCCGCGACACGGCACGATAGCTCAGCGAACAATCGAGATGAAGATGCAGCTCTACTTTGGGAATTCGGCGAAGATCCATGCGACCAGCATAGCCGCTGACCGGGCAGCTTTCGAACCGAGGCGCCAGGGCGCTGCTCAGCCCTCTTTCAGCGTCACCCTGATCTTGCGCGCGTCGCCGCCCTCTGAGGTGATGAGCACCTCACCGGTGGCGCGCTTGCGGATGCTGTTGAACTTGTCGCCCCACTCCACCAGCACCAGCGCATCCGGAGTCAGCAGCTCTTCGAGTCCCAGCGTCTCCAGTTGGCGCTCGCTCTCCAGGCGGTACACATCCAGGTGATAGAGCTTCACCGGCTGGCCGTTGCGCACGCCTTCATATTCGTGGAGCAGCGTGAACGTCGGGCTCGTCACCTCATCGGTTTCGGCCGCGTCCAGAGCCTGCGCTATGCCCTTCACCAGCGTCGTCTTGCCGGTGCCGAGCTCGCCCCGCAGCAGCAACAGTTGCGGAGGGTTGAGCAGGGCCACAAGCTGGCGACCCACTTCAATGGTGTCGGCACCACTGTGCGTGCTGAACTCGTGAATCTTGCCTTGCGCAGCCGGTGCAGCTTCAGTCATTCTGCCCTCACCTAATCTGACCCGCCTAATTCTGATTCGATGCGCACCCTACGAGCTCTGGTCCGCAGCCCACACTGTTCCCTGCAAGCAAACATACCTGTTGGACCCGCTTTTGCCAAAGTGGAAAGCAGGGTACCGAAATGCCCGTGCCAGGAATCTCAAGCTGTCGGTCGCGAGCAAAGTGTGCTCGTCCGAGTACGCGCACGGCGAAATCAGCGGCCAAACCGTGCAGGCAAACAGCCGCCTCCACGGCCCGCGCCGCCTGATCTGGGTGTTGCGCCAGCAATCCCGCCACTATCCCGGTCAGCAGATCCCCGCTCCCGCCCTTGGCCATTCCCGGATTGCCGCTGGTATTTACGGCCACGCGGCCATCGGGGTGAGCGATCAGTGTCCGCGCCCCTTTGAGCACGAGGATCACGCCCATGCGCTGGGCAAAATCGCGCGCGGTCTCCAGCCGGTGCGCCTGCACCTCGGCCGTGCTGATACCCGCCAGCCGCGCCATCTCGCCGGGGTGCGGCGTGAGCACCAGCGTGCGCCCCTTCGCCAGCCTGGCCAGCAATGCCGGCTCCGTCGACAGAATGTTCAATGCATCGGCGTCGATCACCGCCGGCATCTCTGTAGCGGCAAGCAATCCGGTGGTGAACTTCACCGTGTCCGCACTTTGGCCCAGTCCCGGCCCGATGGCGAGAACCGTTTTCCCCTTCGTCATCGAAGCAATCTGCTCCGGCGCAAGGTTCGTCGCGGCGATGTGGCCCTCGGCATTCGCTGCCAGGGGCCACGTCATCAACTCCGGCGCGAACGCTGCTACGGGGACCAGAGCAGGCTCGGGCACCGCGGCCGTCACCAGGCCGGCGCCGGCGCGTAGCGCTCCCATCCCCACCATGGCCGGTGCGCCCGACTTTCCTCCCGCCGACCCAAAACTTCCGCCCACCACCAGCACGTGGCCGAAGTTGCCCTTGTTCGCCGCCGCGGCGCGCGGCCCATGTACCAAGGCCAGCGATGCGCCAGCCCACGCCAGCTTCGATGTTGAAACGATGGCCTCATCCGGCGACCCAATGGGCGCGACTGCAATGGGCTGGTCCCAGTGGCGCGTGAGTTGGCCAAAGACGTGCGCCGGTTTCGCCGCTGTGAACGTCACTACGGCATCGGCCGCAAACACCGGACCCTCCACCGTCGCGCTGGTCGAGTCGGCCGGCCACCCGGAAGGCAAATCGACTGCGAGAACCGGCGCGCTGCTTGCCCGCGCCCAGCGGATCGCTGCCAGCGTCAATCCTCGAAGCGGCTGCTTGAATCCTGTGCCTACCAGCGCATCGATGAGCAGATCGGCGTCCAGTGCATCCTGATGCCGTTCCAACTCCTCTGCATCGACGATGACATGCACGCGGGCAGCCATGAGATCGGTCAGCTCCCGCCAGGCCTTGGCCGCGTCGTCCGCAAAGTTCTCCGGCGCGCCCATCAGCAGAGTAGTAACTTCCAGCCCCGCATCGGCAAGCAGTCGCGCAGCCACCATGCCGTCGCCACCGTTATTGCCGCGTCCGCAGAGAACAGTCACCCGCCGCGCTTCGGGAAATTGGCTTCGCGCGAAATCCGCCACGGCAGTGCCCGCAGCCCGCATCAGCTCGATCGAGGGAATTCCAAAGCGCTCGGTCGTCGCCCGATCACAGGCCTGCATCTCAGCCGCGGTAAGAACCTCAAGCACGCTCATCGCGACTCCAGCATACTGGATTCGCACACTTCCCTGTTGCGGTGGTGTTAACCCGAACGCCCACCTCCCCCTCGCCAACCCGTCGCTGTTCACCTCCCCGTAACAAAAAACTCTTGAAGTCGAAAATAGATTGCCGTATACTTCGCTCATTCTCGACCAATAAGAAGTTTTCACCACAGAGTCAGCTTTTAGGCCGAAGTTTCCCCATCCCGTCCAATCGTTCCTATCGAAGCGTTCAACTGTAGCTCTTTGGCCTCCATCTTCGACTTCCGATTCCCCTTGATTCCAAAGTAATTCCTTAAATTCTGCGGCAAAGCCGCGGCGGCTCCGGCATTTTTAGTCCGGCGCACGGGATAACTGTCACTACAGGCGCAACCGTCCGAGTTGACGCCCTCGCAGTTTTATTTTCTCCGGACGGGTGCAGTAGAGCGGTGCATCACAACACGATTCAACCTTCAGGACTAATCCATACTGCCGGCATTCTGCACGCGGGAGAACATTTCGTCGCTGACGCGACGCTGATGAATTCCCTGTTGAACGCCATAACGGCGAGAAGGGATTTTCCCAATGTAGACGGGGTTCTGAAGCAAGCGAATGAAGGCTCCGACTGTCAGATCGTTGCCTTTCCAGGTATCGATACCTTGGGGATCGGCATAGGCGCGAGAACAATCGCTGTATCGAGTCCGAGCTACTTTGCGCCAACCGCACGGAGCGCGGCTATTCCCCGGCCCACATCTCCGCCGCCCAGCAAAAGCTGATGGCTGCGGCCGACACCACGGGCATCACCCTGTGGGGGAGTTGCAATCAACGCGGTGGACGCATCCGCTTGAATACGCAGCTTGTGACTAAGCCGAAGGACTTGCTCGTATAAGTCATCGTCCACGAAATGGTCCATCTCATAGAACCGACGCACTGCGAACGCTTCCTCGCGATACTGGGCAAGACTTGAGATGGCTTCCCATGGCGCCGCGCTTTCTGTGCGGATTCACGCTTCACAAAGTCAGCGCCACCTGCGTTCCTACTTCGGCCGCCCCAGCCAGGAGTACTGCCACCCCACGGAGACACTTTGATAGTTTCCGCCATATCGTATGTAGTCGCCATCGTCGTAACTGAACTTCAGAGATTGGTGTTTGTCCAGCGGCAAAGAAGCGGTGGCCCCGATGCGGGAGCTCGTCTGGCGCGTAGCGGGATTCGCAATGCCGCTCAAGCTGGTAACGCCCCCGAACCAGAAATTTCCATCGAGCGAGAACCAAAGCCGTGGCTTCACATCGTAACTCAGGTGGCCTTCAAAGGAGCCGATCGGCTCTTCGCTCTGCGGTTTAGAGGATGGGGGCGAAAAGAACCGGGGATTGGTCGTGTAGAACCACACTCCGGCGTAGGCATCGAGCACCCAGTTGCCCCAACGTTCGGAGTACCCGAATTCCGGTTTGACCGCCCAGCGGTTGGCGCCCCAATTGACCAGCTTTGTTGGGCTATATTGACCCGTGGGTATCAACACCTTCACACTAACCCCCAATAACGTCTTCTGCTTCCATTTAACAAACTGCTGGACTGACATGGCCGGCCCGCCGTGGAGGTTCACTGATACTCGAGAGGTAAAATCTAGAAGGCCCGAGCGGTAGATACGTTGCGGAACGCCCTCTACGGTGCCCTGAAAGTTGCCGACTCCGTAGGGTAATGAAGCGTTCACGTTGGCCGAGCGGCCAAAAACTCCGAACGAATGAGAATAAGTAAAGACTGGCAGGCTATATTTTCCTGTCGCATTCGCGATCGGAGCTGCGCCATCCAATAGAATATTCCCGCTATAAAAAGAGTACGTCAGATTAACCGCATTGGAATGCACTGGCGGGATCACGTATGCGCGGGGAGAAAGATTTTGTGCCCAAACGGGATTCAGCGAAGATACTGCAACCGCCATCGAGCACGCGAGCATGAAGCCTAGCTGCATTTCCAAGATCCCGGACAGCGAACTCCATCTGCATTTCCAGATCGCCGGCGTCGAAGCTGGGCCTTCAGCGCCTCGTGAAGTGCAAAAACCAAATCTGTCGACAGGCGGCGCTTGGTGACGTACCCCGTGCCCCTGGCAGACAACGCGGCAGCAATAAAGTCGCGGTTCTCGTGGAACTGATCGCGGAGGATTGCCCGCACTGTTGCGATTACCTCCCGATGATCATCCGCCAGCGCCACTCGAAACTTGTCCACAGGGTCCCTTCCTTGGCCGAACTCTTTGGACACGCACATGCAGAATTGTTCTCTGCGTGTGAATACTTGCCTACTGTCACCTCCGACAGGGATGCCTGCAACAGATGCCTGGGGCTGTCCGCCCTCAGGAGGCCGAGATCATTCCGTGTTTCACCGCCTACTTGACGGAGTCCGAGTTCGTCGTGATACCTAACTCCTCCATGATGCGGTGTTTGTGAAACTGTACGGTGCGGTGGGCAATCTCCAGAATGTAGTCGATCTCTTTCATGGCGGCAGCCCTGCCAGAAGTGACAGTAGCCACAACCTCGCGCCAGGGGAATGATCTTGAGTAAATCCAGTCACGGGTGCTGGCAGCGCTTCCTACGAAAGCGATCTTCTTAGCGGTCCGCGGTGGCTTGCAAGGTGCTCGAGAAGGCAAGCCGTCCTATTTCTGGGGCCTCTTTACCGACCACGCGCATGGGTTGGAGACTAGACACTCAACGTTACGGTACGACATTACCGCTTTAATACTGTATTACCGCTTCAATACTGTCAGTTTTGCCAGTGGCTCTTTGACACCGAATCTCTTAGCCTATGAAGCGATTTGTAGTCATGTCCTAGAATCTCCCGGTGTTTCGGTGCCGCGAGGATGCAAGCAATCGGCTTGACCAACAAGAACAGATGGAGGGACTCCTGTGAAATCATTGAGTAGCCGTTTTACATACGTGTCGGCGCAAAGAGTTTGTGCGGTCCTGCTCGTGGGAATGGCATTAGCCTCCGTAGGATATGCACAAACGTTCACAGCTGGCCAAAAGGGAAAGCTGAAAGGGACGATCATCTCCAGAAGTGGCGACGTGGTTAGAGTTCAGGACAAGAAGACCGGGTCGATGGCGGTGGTGAAGGTCACCGACGAAACCAAGGGACTTCAGGGTAGCATGTAGCTTTTCGCCTTCGGCTTCTAAGACACTGCGCGCATCTGATATTGAAATACGTCCCAGGGCATTAGCTGCCTCGCTTTATCGAGTACCCACCAGTGCCCTCCGGATCTCTTGACTATGTTGTATTGCTCGACGGATCGCCTCATCTGTCTGTGTGGGAGGATTTTCGGCTTTACGAGAGGACGGGGAAATGGAAATACTCGAATGGATCCGCTCGCATGCTCTGGCTCTGCCAAACCTCGTGAAATTTGCCCTGGGGATGGCGATCATTGTTGGTGTTCCTCCGCTCTCGCGTAAGATTCGCCTTCCAGCGATAGTGGGCCTGTTGCTGTGTGGGGTCTTGATCGGACCTCATGTTCTCGGGGTGTTTCCAGTGCATGCACCCATCGCGGAATTCTTCGCCGATCTGGGAAAGCTGCTGCTCATGTTCTTCGCCGGGCTGGAGATCGACCTCGCTCTCTTTCGGCGGGCACGGACCCGGTCGGTCATATTCGGTTTCATAACCACGAGCCTCCCGCTGGCCCTGGGAACTGGAGTCGGTCTTTGGTTCGGGTATTCGACGGTCGCAGCCGTGGTTCTGGGATCACTTTTGGCGTCGCACACCCTGCTTGCGCTGCCGATCATCACGAAGCTCGGCGCGACCCGGCTTGAGCCGGTCACGGTTACGGTCGGAGCGACAGTCATGTCTGACACCCTCTCCCTGATCGTATTCGCAATCTGTGCCGGGATTTATCACAGCGGCTTTTCGGCGTTCAACCTCGGGGTACAGCTTGTTGAAATCGCCGTATTTATTCTGGTAGTCCTATTCGGCCTCAGTCGTTTGGGTGCGTACCTCTTAAAGAGGTCAGAAAATGACGAAGACGCCTATTTCGTCCTCATGCTCGTCATCATGGCGGTAGCGAGTTTCCTCGGACAAATCATCAATCTGCCTGGTATCGTCGGAGCATTCCTCGCTGGCCTGGCAGTTAACAGCGCAACTCATGAGAAACCGGCAAAGGGCAAGTTGGAGTTCTTTGGAAATTCCCTTTTCATCCCAATATTTTTCATCGTGACCGGCTTCCTGATCGATCCGGTGGTATTCTTTCACACTCTGGTTGACAACTTCGCGCTCGCCGCCGCCGTCGTTCTCGCGCTCGTCGTCGGCAAGGGGATAGCGGCGGAAATTGCGGGCAGTGCTTTCCATTACAGCCCGGCAGCGCGTCTGACAGCTTGGTCGCTCACGCTGCCTCAGGTGGCCGCGACATTAGCGGCCGGACTCGTGGCGTTCGACACCTACAACCGTTCAGGCCAACGTCTCATTGATGTCCGATTGCTCAATGTGGTGCTCGTGTTAATGCTTACCACTTCCATCCTCGGGCCAGTTATGACCGCGCAGTTCGCACCGCGCATGCTGTCGGAGAAAATGCCAGAAACCCTGCCAAGCAGCGGGCTAACAAAGCCTAATGGTTGAGGTTGAGGACGCTCTGCACATTTGCTCGTATGACCGACAACGTATCTACTCTTGTTTAAAATCGGTTCGCGCACCTTCTGTCCTCCTGAGCGCATGCTCTGGCAAACCCCTCCAGCGTCGCGCTTGCGTCGGCTTCCCGCGCACCATAGGTAATGTGCTTGGCATGTATTTCTTTGGCTATGGCAACTACGTGTCTTCGGCTGGATACCTCGGATTGACTCTGACCAAGCACCTCGCCGTAAATGCCGGCTACCAGTTGGGATCGCGCCTTGTTGTGAACAACAAAACAGGCGATCGGATTGGCCTTCACTTGACGCAACAGGGCGCGATCGTGGGACTCGAAGCGAGGTTCTAGGAACTTGCTGAAATTGGCTGTACTGCAGCGCAATTCCTGGTGATTTGCATCTTTGTTTAGTTGAAATTTGTTTGAAATATGCGTGCGGCAGCCTGGCTATGCCGTTAGCCTGAGCCGGCGATGGCTGAGTTGCGCGGCGCACAACCTGATCCGGTTGCCGAGACTGAACCGCCGGAAAGGCTCAGGGAGCAGCGCGCGGTGGGCACACTGGCTCAGTCTTGGATAGGTCATCCATGCCTGGGGCTTGGCGACATGCGGCGTTACGTTCATCACCCTCTAAACGTGCTTCATAAGCTTGGGGTAGGCACGCTCCACTGAATGGTGACAGAACGAGAAAAGTAACGATATCCCTGGCAAATACAGGTCTGGACTCCAAGGGCGTATCGACGGTTCTATTCCTTGGAGCCGGCCTGGTTCCAGTCGATGATGTTGACAAGCTTCCAGGCATTTCTGCGGAGCTCGAACTGAAGCTGACCCTGCTTGTTGATGATCAACTTGGAAGCGGGGTAGAGAGTGCCACCGCTCTTGCTCTTATCGGAGTCGTTTAGGTCGAACTCGCCGACAGTCAGGTCGTATTCCGTGCTTGGGCCGGCGTTGTAGGCCTCATGGAACCTGATCGGTCGGTTGGTCGCGAATCGAATCTTGCGGCCGGTTGGAGAGGGAATCAGCGCGATGTAGCTTAGGTCGGTACCGAGCGTGCCGGTAATGGCGATGCGGCCGACGGATTTCATTTTGCTGAGCGCGTTCACCAGCCCCTTGCTTTGGCCATTTTTGAACGCATCGACGAGGACTTGCCTATCTGCCTCCGTGGAGTATCGGTAGATGGTCACCTTGACGCTGACATTCTGGCCCAATTGCGTGCCGGTACCCATCGCCCTGGCGTCAATCGTCTCAGTCGCCTTATTTTGAGCGAAAATGGCCGGAACAGCAGTTGCTATGAGCGCTGCGGCGAGCAAAAAGCTGCAATAGGAAGATTTGCTAGATGTGCGTCTGGAATTCTTGATCTGTATCATCGTTCTTGCTCCTCATCATCGTATTGGCGCGAGCAGCTTACGACGGTACTGTGATTCCGGACAACTGTCACTTCTGCCAGTTGTTTCGCTGAGACGGGAGCCGTAGTTGTTTCTGCTGGGACATCCGTTGGCTTTTCTCCTCATCGTCCCACGAAGACTGCACATTTCCGGCGGAAGCTATTTGATGGAACCAGTCGCGAGCCTGATCAGCGTCCCTATTTAAAACAGCTCAAATTTCGGTGTCGGCCCGTATAACCGAACCCAAGATGTGATCAATGTTCAGCCTGTAAACCCACTTTGCATCAGCGAAAACTGGAACCTTATTACGCGAATCATTCAACCGATCGTGTGGCAACCGTAGTCGCCTCTCCGTGCTTGAGGTCGATTTCGTCAAAGTACAACTCGCAAAAATGCCAGAAGGAGCGCGCATAGTTCCGTGGTCCTGAGTTGCTGCGTTGCTGAGTCTATCTGCGACGTACCTAAGTGGCTGGTAACTTGCACTTTTGTCATCTGCGGGCTGGTACTTTTGCCAGTTCCAGCAAGTCGCTGAGTCCGCTATTCTTCCGCTGTTTGGATGGAACATTGGCGAAGGAGTTGGAAATATGCGAATTGTGGTCGACCTGAATCGGTGCTTGGGATACGCGCAATGCGTTCCACTTGCGCCGGACGTTCTCCAGCTCAGTGGCGAGGAAGCACTCATGTACGATCCCAACCCAAATGATGCGCAGCGTCTCCGCGTCCTGCGAGCGGCGGCGTCCTGCCCGGTGCAAGCCATAGTCGTGGACCAGCTGGATGAATCCGAGGTGAAGAAGCCGTGAGTGTCCTCACTTCCGACGAACGCTCGCAGTTGGTACAAAGCGCTATCGATACCATGAAGACCCGCGGCCGGATCGTCATCGTCGGCGCTTCGTTGGCTGGGCTTCGAGGGGCCGAGGGCTTGCGAAAAGCGGGCTTTCGCGGCCCTTTGACCATTATTGGCGATGAACCGCACGAGCCATATGATCGCCCTCCCCTCTCCAAGCAGGTGCTGAAGGGCTGGGTGCCTGCAGACCACACCAAGCTGCCCCGCTTGTGTCCAGTTGATGCGAATTGGCGACTTGGCGTAGCCGCCACGCGCTTGGATCGCGTAAACAGGCTGGTGCACCTGGCAAATGGCGAGGAGGTCCCATACGACCGGTTGCTGATCGCAACTGGAGTCCGCTCGCGGCAGTGGCCAAATCCGGTGGAGGCCGCGCTCGACGGCGTGTGCGCACTGCGCACCAGCGATGATGCGGCCCGTATACAGAAGCACTTGGCCGCCGGACCGCGGCGCGTGCTGATCATCGGGGCAGGTTTCATCGGCTCGGAGGCGGCTTCGATCTGCCGCCAGCTCGGACTCGAGGTGACGGTCGCCGAGCGCGGCCCGGCGCCACTCGCAGGCGCGCTCGGAGGTGTGATCGGCGCGATCGCCGCGGAGATGCAGCGCGAGCACGGAGTGGATCTCCGTCTCGGCGTCTCGGTGCAGGCGCTCGACGGCGACGCGAGCGGGCACGTGCGCTGCGCACGTCTCTCAGACGGCACCACGCTGGAGGTCGATTTGGTCCTGGCGTCGCTCGGTTCGCTGCGCAACATCGAGTGGCTGGAGGGGGCTGGGCTGGCCACCGGCTTCTGGGGCGTCGCGTGCGACGCCGGCTGCCGCGCCTTTGACATTCATGGTGTGGTCACGGACAGCATTTTCGTTGCTGGAGATATCGCCCGCTCTCCCCATGTGCTGTACGAGTACGAATTCCTATCGATGGAGCACTGGGACAATGCGGTCCTGGGGGCGGAGATCGCCGCCCACAATATGGTGAGCGACGAAACGAAGCGGCTTCCACTTCTGCTCGTGCCCGGCTTCTGGTCGGGCCAGTTCGGCGCCAACATCAAGTCGGTCGGGGTGCCCTCCTTCGGCGACGAGATCATGTTTACGCAGGGCTCCGTGAAAGAGCGCCGGTTTGCCGCTGCGTACGGCCGTCGGGGCCGCATCGTCGGCGCGGTCACCTTTGACCACGGCAAGTGGATTGACTTCTACAGATCGCAGATTGAGCGCTCAGGCCCGTTTCCGCCCCCTGCCGCAGGATTCGACCGGCCGGCAGATGCGCATCCGATGCCAGCCGACTTTCCCGCACGAGGTGTCCCAACCGCGATTCCCGATGTCGTCCTGACGGGTCACGACCCCAACGAACGGCACGCCGAGTACCGGCCGCGGACACGCTAATGCATTGGAGGCAATGATGAGCACGTCTGTACAGAACGAAGTAGGAGGCGCCGGCACCATGACCGCAGATCAGGCCTTTGCGGAAGCCATGAAATTCGAGAACCGCCCGAATCCGTACCCGTTCTTTGACGAACTCCGCAAGACGCCAGTGGCACGCCTGACGAATGGGATCCACGTCGTCACCGGATTCAGAGAGATTGTCGCGCTGATCCATGACCCGCGGATAAGCGCGGATCTTCGCAACCGTCCCAACCGGCCCCAGGCTGCCCCGACGAAGGAGATGGAGGATCTCGAAGCTGAGGCCGCGGTGATGGAGAAGTACGGCAGAGAACCCTCAATGATCGTGAGCGATCCGCCTGACCACGATCGAATGCGCCGCCTGGCGATGCGGCACTTCGGCCCACCTCATTCGCCGCACGTGATCCCCAACATGGAATCGGAGTGCGTGCGCATCGTCAACGGCATGCTCGATAAGGCCAAAGGCAAAAAACGGATCGACGTTGTCGATGATTACGCTTATCCCCTGCCCGTCACCGTGATCTGCCGGATTATGGGAGTGCCGCTGAAGGACGAGCCCCTCTTCCATGGCTGGATCGCGGATGCGATGGCGGGTGCCGAACTGGGACCGGACGCGACCACCGCAGAGGGGCAGCGCCGCAAGGAGAAAGGCAAAGCGAGCGCGCAGGCGATGCAGAAATATATGACCGGGCTCGTCGAGAGCGTCCAGAAAGCCCCCAACGACGGCATGATCTCGAAGATGACGAACGACGACAGCCCGGGGGGACGCATGTCCCCGGGCGAGATCGTGTCCAACGCAATACTTATATTCATCGCCGGTCATGACTCCACGGTCAACACGATCTCCCATTGCGTGCTTACTTTCCTGCGCAATCCCGGAACCATCGACCTGCTGCGCCGCCGGCCGGAGCTGATTCCGCGCGCCATCGAGGAGGTTCTACGCCTCCAATCGGCGGTCAATTTTTGGCCCACCTGGACCGCTCTCGCTGACATCGACGTCGCTGGAACAACCATCCCAAAGGGGTCGCCGATCTTCTTCATGTATGGCGCCGCGAACCGCGATCCGAAAAAGTTCAGCGACCCGAACAAATTCGATCTCGAACGTGAAGAGAAAGAGAGCCTCGGCTGGGGCGCCGGCATCCATGTCTGCTTCGGCGGTCCGCTCGCGCGGCTGGAGGTTAGCACCGCGGTTGAGGTGTTTCTTCGTCGCGTGGAGAACCCCCGGTTGGTCGTCGATCCTCCGCCGTACCGGAGAAACGCGCTGTTCCGCGGCCCGCTGCATGTTCTGATCGACATCGACGGGATCCGTGATTGAGGTGGAAACGATGAAAGCATTCCAGCTCATCGGCTACCAGAAGCCGCCGGAACTTCGCGAGATACCGATTCCTGTGCCCGGGCCCGGGCAGGTTCTGGTGAAGATCGGGGGTGCGGGCGCCTGTCATTCCGACCTGCACGTGATGGAGGCATCGGCCGGCTCGACGCCGTTCCGATTTCCCTTTACGCTCGGCCATGAGAATGCCGGCTGGGTTGAAAAACTCGGCCCTGGTGCGACGGGGTTCGCGCCGGGCGACCCGGTGATCGTCTACGGTCCGTGGGGATGTGGGCTATGCATGAACTGCCGGGTAGGTAAGGAGAACTATTGTCAAAACCCTGGGGACATTAAAGCAGGTGGCCTGGGGGCGGACGGCGGCTTGGCCAACTACCTGATCGTACCGTCGACGCGATTCCTCATTCCGTTGGGGACCCTCGATCCCCGCGAAGCCGCCCCGCTCACCGATGCTGCGCTCACCAGCTATCACGCCGTCAAGCGATCACTTCACGTGCTAGGGGCGGGCTCAACAGCCGCGGTGATCGGGGCCGGCGGTCTCGGCCAGATGGCCATCCAGGTGCTGAAAGCGCTGAGTGGCGCGACGACCGTCATCGCGGTGGATACATCGGTCGACAAGCTCGAGATCGCCAGACGTATGGGCGCGGACGAGGTGCTGCTCTCGGGTGACGCGGCGGTCAAGCGCATCAAGGACATGACACGGGGACAGGGTGCCGAACTCGTGCTCGACATGGTAGGCGTGAAGCCGACCCTCTCCATGGCTGCTCAGGTGGCCCGCGTGCTGGGCTACCTGACGATTGTCGGTCTCGGTAGCGCAGCCCTGCCTGTGAACTTCCAAGGTCCGGCGAAGGAGTGTTCAGTCGCGTCACCATACTGGGGATACATCCCCGAGCTGATGGAGGTGGTCGACCTCGCCCGGACTGGAAAAATCAAGATGCTGGTCGAGCATTTTCCTCTGGAGCAAGCGACCAAGGCGTACCACCTCCTGCACGACGGCAAAATCCAGGGCCGCGCCGTCATGGTGCCGAACGGGTAGAGGGACTCCGTGAGCCTCGCGGCATTCTACGATCCATGGATCCCCGGCGCACGGGCTTTGGCTCGGGGCAACGATACACAAGGGAACGTGATCATGCCTCACCTGAATCCGTCCGATCGCTTGGAAGATATCGCGCAACTCGGTGGCCTAAAGCTGGCGCCGGCGACCGAGAGCTGCCGATGGCGGCCTCGATCTTTCCTCGAGACTACTACCGCGCGCCCCAAGGCCCAAATCCGCGCTGGTTCGTCTCAGCGACAGAAAGGAAATCATGGTAATCGAGTCAATCGGTTCTGTTCTGAAGAAGAAGGGGCACGATATCTCCTCGGTTGCTCCTAGTGCAACAGTGCATGATGCCATCGCACTAATGGCCGCGAAGAGCGTGGGCGCAGTCTTAGTCATTTCCGAGGGCACCCTGGTCGGCATCATCACTATACGCGACTTTGGACGAAAGATCGTTCTGGAGGGGAAATCCGCAAGAGATGTGCGAGTGCAGGAGATCATGACAACCTCTTTGATCACCACGACTCCGGAGTCGACAGTCCTGGATGCCATGGCGCTGATGACTCGTCATCATATTCGACACCTTCCGGTTTTAGAGCAGGGCAAGCTCGAGGGAATTGTATCGATGGCCGATCTGGTGAGCGAGGTAGTCTCTGGGCAAGCGTTCACTATTGACCAGTTGCATACCTACATATCGGGGTCGCAACATTGATGCTCAACCGCCTGCAACCGATCTCATAAATGCCGAGGGACTTCATTTTGACTGTCTGCCGCCCGACGTGGGGTACACAACCACGGAAGCGGCACAGTGCTGCGGGCAGCGCTTAAGCATCCAAACCTTGTCATCTTCAAAAACGATCACCCCGGCAGCCTACGCTGCTGGCCTGGCAAAGTAACCTGCCGGATATGCCGCGGACACGTCAACCGTGCCCTTGCCCGGAGGTATACGGTCAAAACGCCATCTTTACGAAACGCCGGGCGCTCGGCGGGGAAGATCACTTGCGCTCCGGCGACAGCCTGTTCAGATAGCTCACCAATGCTTTGCCGGCTGCGGGTACGGGTACAGCACCATCGCGCACAATCTGGGTGGCGTCGACCGCTTTCCCGTAAAGCTCTTTGTTCATATCGTGGTCTGAATCCATCGAGGCGCTACCGATCGCAGCTCCGGCGAATAGTCCCTTGGCCTCAGAATATGTGAGTACGTCCACGTTGGGGTCATTGAATCCGACTGCTTTGGCACCTGTGGGACCCGCAACGGCAGATGCGTCCGCCCCCAGTTTCAGTTTGCCCGACAGGACCTTAGTTGCGCCCCTCACGGTCATAATGAGCAGGACGTAATCGGTAGAGCTGGAACCCAATTGCGCCCCAAGGCTGCCCGTGTCCAGGGTGTACATTGCTGGAGCACTCCACGTGCCATTCATTTCCGCGCCTGTACGACACGTGATCACACCCCGTCCGTAAGTCACGCCTAGGCCAACGCCGACCTTCCTGACACTCGGGTACACCAGCACGCATACCGCTTTATCCAGGATGCTCTTCGGTATCTCTTGCTTATCGAATATCGTCTTGAGAACTGCCGTCGACTCGGTTACGCGGTCCGCTGCCTTGTCCTTGGCAAACATAGGCAGTGTTGAGGCAAAACACATGATCAGTACAACCATTTTCGTATTCATGATGCAACACCTCCGCTTTTTGATTTGAAAACGTGCAGTTATTAAGGACTCTCTCCATTCGAGTCCTCCGGAAGATTCATGCTACCTGGCCCCAACCGGTTCTGGTTGCTGCGGCTTTGTCTTGGCCGCAGCCGCCGTGGCGGCCACTCCCGCATTCAGCTTCGCAAGGACCTGGTCGAGGTTGTATGAGGTCGGCTTTTGGCGTGGAGGGAATTTGACGTAGTCGGCAATCTGCGCCTCCACTAAGCAGGTATTCATTGCGATCGTCGGATCTTCCGGCGAAAGGCCGACATTCGTGCCGGGTATCCCGACCTTCGATAAACCTGTGCGGATCGGGTTCTGGCCGGTGATAAAAGTGGAACGCCCCGCCGTGCAGCTCTGCTGGCCGTAGAAATCGGTAAATCCAACGCCCTCCTTCCCAATACGGTCGATATTGGGCGTCTCGTAGCCCATCTGCCCGTGGCTGTTGAAACTTACGTTCCAATAGCCGATGTCATCGCCAAAAATGATCGGTACATTTGGTTGTTTCCCAGCCATGATTTATTCCTTCCGCTGAGAGTTGATAGATCGATTGACCGGCTTCCGCGGTTGCCAGCCTTCGGGCCCAGAGAAACTTGCAGCCGCATCCGACATGTGCGCAGAGATAAAGCCCTGCGCCGGATGGACTCCTTGCCATTCTTCGATGGCTTCACCTACAGAAAAAAGGTAGCTAAGCTGGCTGATAGTGCGAATTCTGCGTGACCACGGTCAATTGCTTGCTGAAGCCGTTCACCTGTGTACCCGCGACATGATTCGTGCCGTCCGGCAGCTTTTCAAACTGCGCTGCTATGGCGACAGCATCGCTGGGATCGTTGAGGTACGTCGCGACTCGAATCCTCTGAATAGCCTTCTGCTGCCGATCGAAGACGAGAGTTACCGAGTCGTTCGGCTTGATGTAGTTCTTGATGACGAGTGTGACGACTCCCTCGCCCCCGCCCAACTGGAGCGAGACATTTCCCTGCTGGAATGCCTGCTGCAGTCTACCGGGATCCGGCTGCGTGTATTGCTTCGCCAAGTCCGCGATCTGCTCGCCGTACTCCTGGAACTCTTCCTTCTTCTTTTCGACGATATGCTGCTTGAGTCTGCCGCCACTCGGCGGCGCCGCCGCCGACGCGCTTATCTCGTTCTTCTGTTGCTGGCCGTCAGGCCCAATGGTCACCTGGAAGACTTGTTGCTTCTTGACTTCCCCTTTAATACTTATGGTCTGCGACTCCTGCCAGGTGTAATGAGAGAGAGCTTGTTTATTGGCGGCGGAAGCCTGCCTAATCTCAGCGATGCGCTGCTGCAGTTCCGGACTCTGTGCCGGGACTGATAACACCGACGCTATCTGGAGAACAATTGCGGCGGACAACGCCATTGCGGACAATCCCGCGTTCTGTGCAAGGTGTCTTTTCATATCATGTTTCCCCTTCATGTCGGGAGTAGAGGCGTCTCTAGTGTTGCGGAATCATGACATCAACGGTATCCATCCGAGCACCTGAGAGACTCCTCTGATTAGCGATTCAGATGGGTGGGCCTTGAAGCGGGCCCATCATTCCCCTAATGGCCTCCAACCGGTGTCGGGGTCGAACTCGGTCATCGCCGCCGCAATTTCGCTGGTATTGTTGCCCAAATTCTTTTGAACCAATACTCCATCCTGATTGATCATGAATGTCATCACCCCCGAATTGCCGTATTCAGCCGGATAGGCGACGAAGGCGAAGCCACCGGTCATCTTGCCCTTAACCAGATAATCCTTCGCGCCACCTGGCGCATGACTGCCTTGCCCATTCAGCATACGAAAGTAGTAGCCGTGAAAAGGCGTGTGCGAGTTGGACTTTGCGCTATAGCCCTCGTTGGTTGCGAATGCGACCAACGGGCCTAGCGGGCTTTGGGGCTGACCGTCGGCTGGCTCCCAATACAAACCGTTTTGCTTGCCGCTGTCACTGATGAATTTGAGAGCGTATTGTTGCGTGCTTCCGTCACCGTGACGCCCTGAGAAATAGTCAGCCTGGGCGTTGGCCAGCGCGGTAACAACGTCGATGACGGCCAGTTCGTTCCGGCCAATACGGCGCGTGAGAATCTCGTCCTTACCCGCAGCCAAGTCGAAGTACCACCTGCCCGTTCCATTCTTCTTCAATGGAATCGGAAAAGCGAAATTATCAGCTCCCACCAGCAGGACCTCGGCTCCATCAGGCATCTTGCGCCAGCGGTGCATCGTATCGTAGGCGGCGACGAATCTGGCAACGATGGCTTTATCTTCTACAGGATCGCCCGACGAAATAATTGGCTTAGAATCCGGTCCGAAAATTGCCAGCAACGCGGTTTGGTCTCCTGACTTTGCCGCTTCCTGCAACGCATCGCCCGCCGCGCCCGGTGAAGCAAACACCTTGTAGGATGGCGTCTCGGAGTTCCTGCAGGCTGCGAGCCAAAGGGAAATAGCTAGCGCCAGAAACACCAACCATTTCGTAGCAGCGATTCTTCGTCTTTCGGTCGACATGACAAACCCCCAACGTCAATCTCGCTTACCAACAGTGCTCACCGAGACCTGCGATTTCACAGCGGCGTCGCCAGGTTCACCTGCGTACGAAGCCACCCCCGCCGCCACGGCTCGCCGCACCGCGATAATCCGCTTGCCTGGTTCCCCAACCCCCGCCGCCGCCTCCGTTGAAAGCCGATGACCCGCTGCTCTTTTGCTGCCCTCCCCAACCGCGTGCATCGGCAGAACCGTTACTCGTACCACTTGGCTTCTGGACATTGTTCCAGCTTCCGTTCGTGTTCTTCTGCCAGCCACTCCCTGTGTTCTTGTAGGCGTTTCCGTTCGCTGTGGCATACTTGTTCCCATTTGCAGACTGACCCACAGCACCGCTGTTGTACGCGCCGGTTCCGCCAACAGCCTTGCCACCGTTCGTAGTTTGCACCGACCCTGTCGTTCCTCGAGCGGTCGTTTGATGCTGGCTGTATGCAGTGTTGCCGTTTTTTGAAACCGTCGAGCTTCCCCAGCTTCCATTGGCATTGGAACCCTGCACAGTGGCGCCAGAGGCCCCGGTTCTCGGATTGTATGCTTGAGCGGCACTTTGACTACCATATGCGTTTGACGCTGTCGCGCCACGTGCATAAGTGCCAGTTGATGGGTTGTACGCTTTACCGGCGCTAGCGCTCCCGTAAGGTCCCGTGGCTGTGGCGCCGCGTGCATAAGTCCCCGTAGAGGGGTTATAACCGGAGCCGTAATGCGCGGTGCCGCTTGCACGATAGGCAGTTGCACTGGAACCATAGTAGCCGCCGTGCCAGGCGCTGTTCCCATAGAACGTGTTGTTGCGGTACACCACGGTCCCGCCGTGCCAGCCAACGTTCCAACTGCTATAGCCCCAACCGCAACATCCGCCGCTCATCATTGCCCCAACGGCGACGCCAGCTCCGAACGCAAGTACGCCGGTCGTCACAACCGCGGCAGTGCTGTATCCGGGCGTGACATAGGGGTACCCATAAACCACTGCAGGGTTGTACGTGGGGACATACACCACCTGCGGATTGGCCGGCACAATCACGATCGTTTGCGGCGACTGCTGCTCAACCGTAATCTGTGAGCCAGATTTCAAATTGCCTGCGGCTTGTGCTTTGGCTCGCAACGCCTGGATAGCCGCCATCATATCGGCAGGTTGTGTGCCATACGCCTCTCCCAGCGCGGATGTCCAACTGAGGTTCTTTGCCATGTTGTCGAGCACCGAAGGAAATTGCGTGAGCGCCTTTACGCTCGGATCCCACGGCTGCTCATTGACCGCCTGCATTAGCGAGTTGGTGGGGAGACTTTGGTTCTGCTTAAGCCAATTATCCGCTGCGGCAACCTGGTCCGGAAACGTTGAAGCTCCAAGTATCTGGGCAACTAAGGCGTCGGGATACAGCGCGATGGGCGCACCCAGTTGTTGCAGGTCATCGGCAGACAACGGTGCACCCTGTCCGGAATACCCCTCCGCGGGTGCCGCTTGAGCTTGCGCTTCAATCGGCGTGGTAGCAAGGGAGAGCATGAGCGATAGCGCCATTGCCAAAAGTTGTTTCGCGAAAACTCTGTTCATGTTCTTCCTCCGGCCCGATGCTCAAATGTGGCCGTTACCCAAATCCCGTAAATATCGCCCCATCGTCTTCTCGATCCTGACGCTTCATGGCTGGTTAAACCTCAGCCGAAGGATGTCTAACGCGCCTGGTCAACCGCATCACTCCAGATCCACAAGCCGCCATCCAAGGCGTGCAGGATTTGCGGTCTCGTGAGTGATAGGCTATCGAACGTTCTTGTTAGGCGGAACTGTCATTTGCGACAGTATGGGCAGGCAGAGGGGCCTTCAACAGCGCAGCCGAATGTAAGTGCCACAACTTGCAGCCCGGTCCGTCCGAATTCAGCGCACGCCGAGGCTTCGAGAATGCCCAAACGATCAATCCATTGGCCACTGGCGTCCTCCTGTCATAAGTGACAGTAGACGAACGCTGGCGCCGAGAGAATGATCCCAATAGGTCCAAGAGACGCGTTCGGAGAGCCGCGCAAGGGGCAACCGCGAGGTCGTAAATCAAAGCCTTGCGCGTCCGATCGTCTCGGTACCCATGTCCAGTTCGCGTTGGTTGAGCCCGCCCAGCCGAGCAGAAAAGAGGCGAAAATGCATCGAGATTCCGAATCAACCAGATTAGAAGCGGCGCGTACTGCCAAGACCCCCTGGAGGAAATGGGGGCCCTACCTGAGCGAGCGGCAGTGGGGTACAGTTCGCGAAGACTACAGCCCGTCTGGCGATGCCTGGGACTACTTCACGCATGACCAGGCGAGATCCCGCGCATACCACTGGGGCGAAGATGGTCTTGCCGGCGTCAGCGATGACAAGCAATTGCTGTGCTTTAGCTTGGCTCTATGGAATGGCAAAGACCCGATTCTCAAAGAACGTGCGTTTGGCCTGACCAACAGCGAAGCCAACCACGGTGAAGATGTTAAGGAATACTACTTCTACCTCGATAGCACGCCCACGCATTCCTACATGAAATACCTGTACAAGTATCCGCAGGCAGAGTATCCCTATCTCGATCTGGTCGAGACGAACAGGCGGCGCAATCGTGGCGACATGGAATACGAACTGCTGGATACGGGTGTCTTCAACCAAGATCGATACTTTGATGTTTTTGTGGAATACGCCAAGCAGGGTCCGGAGGATCTTCTCGCGCAAATCAGTGTCACCAATCGCGGACCGGAGCCGGCCACACTGCATGTCCTTCCCACACTGTGGTTTCGTAATGTTTGGACAGGGTGGCCAGGTGCGCTCAAACCGTCCTTGAAACAGGTTTCTACGCAGAAAGGCGCTCAGGCGATTGCGGCATCGCATGCCGAGTTGGGTGAGCGGTATCTGTATTGCGAAGGCGATGTACCGCTGCTGTTCACAGAAAATGAAACTAACAACGAGCGGATCTTCGGTTCACCCAACGCCAGTGCCTACGTCAAAGACGGAATCAACAACTACGTAGTCCAGGGAAATCAGAGTGCAGTGAATCCCGAGAAAACGGGAACGAAGTCTGCGGCCCACTATCAGTTGAATGTAGGTGCAGGAAAAACAGCCACCGTCCGTCTGCGGTTGAGTGATGTGGCGCCTGCTGCCATCGGCGATCCATTTAAGAGCTTCGCCGCGACCATCCAGACGCGCCAGAGTGAGGCAGACGAGTTCTATCGAAACATCACGCCGGCACGTGTCAACGAGGATGAAGCGCGCGTCATGCGCCAGGCGCTGGCCGGGATGCTCTGGACCAAGCAGTATTTCTTCTTCGACGTGGACAAATGGCTCGCGGAGCATGGCAATGATCCGATGAAGCCGGGCTGCCACCCCATGCGGAACAGCGAATGGTTCCATATGGTGAACCAGCACATCATCTCGATGCCCGACAAGTGGGAGTACCCGTGGTTTGCGGCGTGGGACTTGGCCTTTCACGCGATTGCTCTCTCCACGGTCGACACAGACTTCGCGAAAGAACAGCTCGACGTCATGCTGCAGGAGTTCTACCTGCATCCGACCGGCCAAATCCCCGCCTACGAATGGAACTTTAGCGATGTCAATCCGCCAGTGCATGCGTGGGCCACCATTTTCTTGTACCGGACGGAACAAGCGGCAAAGGGGCAAGGTGATATTGAGTTCCTCAAGCGGTCGTTTGCCAAACTGATGCTGAACTTCAGTTGGTGGGTCAACCGCAAAGACCGCTTTGGCAAGAATCTGTTTGAAGGCGGCTTCCTGGGTTTGGATAATATCGGCGTCTTCGACCGTAGCTCGCCTCTGCCGACTGGTGGCCACCTTGAGCAGGCGGACGGTACGGCGTGGGTGTCGCTCTTCACCCAGAACATGTTGGAGATCGCCGTGGAATTGGCTTCCCACGATCCCTTTTACGAAGACATGGCGGTTAAGTTTGCCGATCATTTTCTCTGGATCGCACGGGCCATGAATCAGACGGGGCCAGGCGGCATGTGGGACGAGGAGGATGGGTTTTACTACGACGTCCTGCGCCTCCCCGACGGCGGCGCCTGGCGGCTTAAGGTACGTTCCATGGTGGGCCTGCTGCCCTTATGCGCCACTACCGTCATAGAGCCGTGGCAGCGCGAGCGGATACCGCGCGCGCTGAACATCCTGGGAGAACGCTTGCGCCGCATGCCCGAACTGCTCGAAAGTATTCATCCCACCGGACCTGGTCATCTCGGGTATGGCGAGCGGGGCATCGCTGCGCTCGTGAATCCGCAACGATTGCGCCGAATTCTGTCACGCATGCTGGACGAGAATGAATTCCTTAGCCATTATGGCATCCGCGCGCTCTCCCGATACCATGCCGATCATCCTTATATCGTCCACGTGGAAGGCCAGGAATACCGCGTCAACTATCTTCCCGCAGAATCAGATACTGGTATGTTCGGAGGTAATTCGAACTGGCGCGGACCCATCTGGATGCCGGTGAATGCGCTGATCATTCGCGGGCTGTTGTCCTATTACCTGTACTACGGCGATAACTTCAAGGTCGAGTGTCCCACCGGCTCAGGCAAGTTGATGAACCTGTTTGAGGTAGCCCGGGAGATCGCGAACCGTTTGACCCGGATCTTTCTGCGGGATCAATCCGGCCGTCGTCCGGTATACGGAGGTACGGAGAAGTTCCAGACTGATCCCCAATGGAAAGATTACCTTCTGTTTTTCGAGTACTTCCACGGGGATAACGGCGCAGGCCTGGGAGCCAGCCACCAGACCGGGTGGACCGGTGTAATCGCGAAACTGATCGAGATTTTCGGCCGTCTTGACGGAGAGCATTTCCTCGAGGCCGGTAAAGTAGGCGGCTTTGCGAAGGTCGAGGACGTAGAGACTATGTCTGTTACGTAATTTGGCGCGCGCCGCCAAAACAGACAGGCCCACTTAACGAGAAACATCGTGGTTTCTTGGAGATCGGTCAAAAGAAAATGTCCTGGTTAAGAGAGAACCGGCAGGGGATGGGCTCGTCGCTCAACCAAGGCTACGCCCTCGCCATAGCCTTTGCCGTCCTCTTATTTGCAGGCTCAGTGGCGCATTCGCCTGCCCAGCTTCCAAAAGTTAAGGCGCCACCCCCGCCCAAAGCTGAACCCGTGGCACCACTCGATCCTCTTGGACGTGATACTCCCCGTGGTTCAGTAATGGGCTTTCTGCGTTACGTGGATCGCCAGGACTTCGCGACCGCCGCTCGTTACCTGCAACAGCCTCCGGGCCATGACATCGATCTGGTGCAGCTGATCACCGAAACCGAGGCGTTGCACCCAATGTTCAGCGGCAACATTGCCTTGTTAACCGATGATCCTAACGGAACAGTGGAATCTGGACTTTCGCCGAACCATGTACGAGCCGGCGTTGTGTCGGTGGGTGGTAAGACCGCCGACGTTATCCTGGTGCGGGTTGACGATCCGGCTGTAGGGAAGGTTTGGCTCATTTCGCAAGAGACGACTGCGAGCCTCGCGAAGCTCTACGCCGAAACGAAAAACACAGCGCCAGAGGGAGTCGACCGAATCAGGATTGCCCTTCTGAGCGGCCGTAAATGGCTGGGGATGACATCCGAGCAATGGTTTGGCTGGATGCTGTCGATCCCGATCTCGTGGCTGCTCTCATGGCTGTTAGCATTACTGCTGAGTGCGCCCAGGCGAATCTGGCGCAACTTTCGTAAAGTTTCCGTCCGCACAGTCTGGGAAACCCCACTTGGCATGCCGCTCAGGTGCATGATCGCCATCCTGCTGCACGGCATTTTTGTGTCTCTGCTTGAGCCGCCGCTTTTGTATCGCTTCTACTACTTTCGCTTGATGACAGCGCTCTTGGTGGGATGCTGCGCCTGGATCTTAAGCAGGCTCGGTGATCAGGGCTTTGACCGCGCGGTGAGCCGGATACGAGCTCAGCACAAGGGCGGAGAGTCGATCCTGGTCGTGATGCAGAGACTCAACCGCGTCTTGCTATTCATCCTCGCCTTCGTCATTGCACTTTCATTACTGGGATTGCATGTAACTACGACGCTTGCCGGGCTCGGCATCGGAGGTATCGCGATCGCGCTGGCCGCGCAAAAAAGCCTTGAAAATCTCATAGGCGGGGTCTCGCTGCTGATGGACAAAGCTGTACAGGTTGGCGACTTATGCAAGATCGGCGATCACATTGGTACGGTTGAAGATATCGGACTTCGCTCTCTAAAACTGCGAACTCTCGACCAAACTCTGTTGGTCGTTCCTAACGGCTCGCTCGCGCAAATGCAGTTCGAAAACCTGAAATCCCGCCCGAAATTGCTTATCCGCCAAAACTTCTTACTGCGAATCGAAACCCGAATCGAACAGCTACGGTTCGTCTTGGACAGCGTGGAGAGGATGCTGAACGAAAACCCCGCGATCGAATCCGGAACTTCACGATTGCGGGTAATCGATTTTGCCGGCGCGGCTTTCGAATTGGAGTTGTTCGCCTATGGCAAGACGGGCGACTGGTTAACCTTCACTGCCATTCGCCAAGACATCATCCTGAAGATAGCTGAAATAGTCGAGTCTGCTGGTACTCGACTTGCAGCGCCCACACGACTGAATTACCAATCCGCAGACGCAGGTATCAACGTGGAAAGAGTGAATGATGTTGTGCGTCACGTGACCGAACTACGCGCCAGCGATGCGCTCAGATTTCCAGGCGAAGCGCGAACAGGAACAAAATAGTCGCCTGGTGCATCCTAAGCTGCACTGCGAATGACGTGATCTCTACTCGTTTCTTGGACCCACCAGAGCGCACTGTTCGTCGGTCAACAGCCTCTGCCAATCAGGAAAGTTGATGTCGCTGATAACTGTCACTTGTGACAGTTATCAGGGTGAGGCCACGCTTCTAGAGTTAGTGCGTGCTGATGCTTCAGCCTAACCATCTTGGGAGTTTCCCCGACCCGCGCGTGAACAAACATCGGCGTTCAGAGACCCGCTCTGATCGTCAGCGAAAAAGAATCGAAGAACAGAATGGTACGACATTAATTAGAGAGAAGCGGGGGCATGGCAAAGAACGAGACGAAAGGAGCAGTTTTCATGTCGATCTGGCCGCGGTATCCCACGCTGTACGAAATCAATACCTGGGTTTGGCTTTCTGAGCTGAGCGCGAAAACTGAAACCGCCGTTGATTTGAGTTCGGTCCCAGCAAGCGAATGGAACGCCCTCGCCAACCTCGGTTTTGATGCTGTGTGGTTGATGGGAGTTTGGGAGCGAAGTCCTGTAGGCATTGCGATTGCCAACAAAAACAACGATCTAGTCAACGACTTCCGCCGAGCTTTGCCCGATTTTAGCCCGGAGGATAATGTTGGATCTCCGTATTGCATACGACGCTACGTGGTTGATAAACATCTCGGCGGCCCTGAGGGTCTCGCCATTGCCCGGCGAGAGCTCGCGACGCGAGGCATGAAGCTGCTGCTGGATTTTGTGCCGAACCATGTAGCGCCAGATCACCCATGGATTAACGAGCACACTGACTACTTCGTTCACGGGAGCGTCGAGGACGCCAGGAACGAACCGGCATCCTTCATCGAGATACAGGGATGTGTCTGTGCTCGCGGACGGGATCCTTATTTTCCGGCATGGCCAGATGTTCTGCAACTCAATGCTTTTCATCCGGCGCTTCGGCAAGCAGTAATTGAAACCATCTCCAATATTGCGGACCAATGCGACGGCATCCGTTGCGACATGTCCATGCTGCTGTTGAATCAGATCTTCGAACGTACCTGGAGTCATCGTGCCGGGGAAAGGCCTCCGACAGAGTACTGGGGTGAAGTGATCCCGGCCGTAAAAAGAACACATCCGGACTTCCGCTTCATTGCCGAGGCTTACTGGGATCTGGAGTGGGTGTTGCAACAGCAGGGCTTCGACTTTTGTTACGACAAGCGGCTCTATGATCGTCTGGAGCATGACAATGCAGAGAATGTTCGGCTTCACCTCTGTGCTGAGCCTGCCTATCAGCAGAAGCTGCTCCGCTTTCTCGAGAACCACGATGAGCCTCGGGCGGCGACGACCTTCTCGCCCATAAAGGAGCGCGCGGCTGCAGTCACAATGGCCTCTCTCCCGGGCGCAAGGCTCTTCCACGAAGGACAATTCGAGGGTCGAAAGGTAAGGGTACCGGTCTTTCTGGGCAGACGACCCGCTGAGCCTGCGGACGGAGCATTGCAGGATTTCTACAACAAACTCCTGGCAGCCCTCAATGCCCCGGTTTTTCGCGACGGTGAATGGATGCTCTGTGCGCGTAGCGGTTGGCCAGACAATTCAAGCTTTCAACAGCTGGTGGCCTGGAGCTGGGTCAAGGACGATGATCGACGCCTCATTGCAGTCAATCTTAGCGACAGTGCTGTTCAAGCCCGTGTGCAAATGCCGTGGAGCGAGGTAAGAGGGGCAACCTGGCGCTTGTGTGACGCACTTTCGGGAGCGACCTATGAACGCGACGGAGATGAGATGCTAACCCCCGGGCTGTATTTGGAATTGGGACCTTGGGAGTGCACATTCCTGCAATGTGAGCGCTTGCCGTCGGGATTGGATTCGAGAAAATCAACCAGCGCAAATATGCCCCTCGCGAACTGACCGATCAAAATCGACGCCAAATAGCTCTCAATGCTACAGCCACATGGCCTGTCAGTTTTGCCAGTTCACAAACGCCATCAATGAACATATTCTCCCATCACTTAGCCCGCGGCTAGACCGAGTCAGATCTAATAAGGAGATCGCAATGTCTTTTATTCGCATCGCTCTTTGCTCAGTGTTGCTGATAGGGGGGCTCCGCGGAACTGCGCAAACCGTCGTCATTCGCAAAGCGCCGCCTCCTCCCGTCCGAGGGGGGGTAGTTGGAGTCGCACCCGGCCCCGGATATGTCTGGGTGGGAGGATATCAGCGTTGGACCGGCTCACGGTATGTCTGGGTAGCCGGGCGGTGGGTCCGTCCGCCGCGTCCCGGTGCCGTGTGGGTGCAACCCCGGTATGTCCACAGCGGGAGCACCTGGCTGTTTCATAAGGGATACTGGCGCTAGAAAGTCCGTGAAAGTGACGCTTCATCGGTAGGGGCGCTGTCGACACTAGCCGGCGTCCAGTGTATGGCGGTACGGGAAAATGTATGGCGGTACGGGATAAGTTCCAGACCGGATAAAAGCATAGAGAATACGGTGGCGTGCTCGCGTCTCCAACGCCTGACGCTCTGGTCCGGGGGCAATGCGGAAACCGCCGCGGAGGAGGTCTTCTCAAATGCCCGAAGCCAGCGGCGCCAACATCGAACTCGCCAATCTCCTGAGCGAGCGCAAAGAATCGTCCCGGTCTTTGGGACACGCAGTATTGGAGATCGCGGAGGCTGTGGTCCTCGCTATAGTCGCGATCGCTACGGCCTGGAGTGGCTATCAGGCTGCGCTCTGGACCGGACAACAGGAAAAACTGTACGGCCAGGCGAGCATACTGCGGGTCAAAGCCGAGGGAACTGCCACATACGCCAATCAGGAGCGTTTGTATAACGCTTCCACCGTGGTTGAGTGGCTGAAGGCCCAAGCCCACGGCGACAAGAAGCTCGCCGATCTTTTTGAACGGCGTTTCCTTCCCGAGTTTCGTCCCGCCTTTGAAGCCTGGAAGAAAACTGACCCACTCAACAACATCAATGCTCCGGCGGGTCCTCAGTTGATGGCGGAATACCGAAGCTCCAAGATGGAGGAGGCTGCCAGGCTAAATGATCAAGCTACCGAGGTCTTCGAGAAAGGAACCAGAGGCCGGCAACTCTCAGACGAATACGTGCGAGCAACCGTGACGCTGGCAACGGTGCTGCTTTTGATTGCGATCAGCCAGCGTTTCAATATTCGTGGTGTGCGGATTGGGTTGCTGCTGACCGCCATGCTCCTGCTGTGCTTTCCGGTTTACAACATCCTAACGCTGCCCCGCGCATAGAGCGGGATGCTTTCTACAAAGCTATCGTCGCTTTCTCGATCGCCTATATACCGATTAGAACGAAAGAGACGACGACGCACTCAAGACTGCGATTCGCAACGGACGGGTCAAGGCGGTCGCCGAAAAGGCGAAGTGAGCCGCTCAACTCACGGAGGGGATGATGGAAGAGGTGAAGGAAACTATCGTCGCCACCGGATTGAAGGCCCCGCGTGCTGGTGCGATCGCCGGTATCCTGTTCTCGATCCTGCTCATAGTTAGTGTGGTGCTTCTTCGGCTCTCTGTTCCCGACAGTCCCGGGGATCCAGGGACGTGGCTTTCCCATAGTGCGAAGTCCGTCCGTCTCGCTCTCAACCTGCTGCCCTTCGCCGGAATTGCCTTCCTGTGGTTCATCGGAGTGCTGCGCGACCGGATGGGGGCACACGAAGACCGCTTTTTAGCCACCGTTTTCCTCGGTAGCGGGCTCCTGTTTCTTGCCATAGTCTTCGCCTCTTCGGCGGTTGTAGGTGGTCTCATGATGGCTTACGAAGCAATTCCCGGAAAGCTGATGGACTACGGCATCTACACGTTTGCCCGCACCCTGGCGTACCAGTTAGTCAACGTCTACGCGCTAAGGATGGCCGGAGTTTTTATGTTTTCGACCTGCACGCTCGCGATCCGCCTCAACATCTTCCCACGCTGGATGTCGTTTCTCGGCTACACGTTGGGGATTTTTCTGCTCCTGAGCATCGGACGTTTCGGATGGGCTCCACTGGTTTTTCCGCTGTGGGCGCTGGTGATTAGCGTGTATATCCTCATTGCAAACTTTAGGCCCAAGTGCGTACAGGCCAGACCCGTGGTTGCACCTACAGTCTAAGTTCTCAGAAGCGCTAAGATGATCTTCGGCTAGCTGCTCCTGGCAGGAGGGGCGGTCGTATACCCGAGTGTCAGGAAGCTCGGCGTTGGCCTCGGCAAAGTGCCTCAGCCATGTACACTCTGGAACATAGGCAAAAGAGGGAAAGCCCGCTTTGCAACAGCAAGCGGGCTTATCTACCGTATGGGACTTAGCATGATCGGCGTAGTTTGCTCATACCGAGCGAAGCACCGAGAGACAACAGACTGAGCAGGCCAATAAGAGGCAGCAAAGTACTTGTTTTGGGCAGCTGCGTCGCGGCAGGTTCTTCGGTCGCCGCTTCTTCGGTTGCTGGCGCTGGCGCACTCTGCTCCTCAGCGATCAAGATCACGGCATCGGCAGCCGGCGGCGGTGGTGGCGGCGGCATGGCGCCGGTCAGTTCTCGATGTTGCGAAACTACCGTTCCAGGCACCTCAACCACCTTAGTCGCGGAGACCTTCATCCCTTTTTTCAGACCCCAGGCATCAACCAGTGCTCCGTTGATCATGAACTTCTGATCCTTGGGGATCGAGAATTGCTGGTTTGTACCGTCGTCCAAGGTTAGAATTACGGACAACGGGGGATTCACGTGCCACACCTTACCCGTTACAGCTGTGACAGTTGTGACCGTCTCCGGAGTCGTGCTCACAATGGTGGTGCGTTGAAGTTTCATGCCGGGCTTTAGATCGTGAATGCCAAGTTGCTGACCATCAACATTGACTCGGGCGCTTTCCGGCACATGGGCGAAGTGCTCGAGCTGGCCATTTGCCCTCCGGACGATGAGGTCATTCCCGGAAACGAAGACCACCTCGCCGCGCTCAACCGTGACTTGATGTACCGTTGGCCCACGTGTTGTCGTGGTTTGGGTTGTCACCTGTGCATTCAGAGCTGCGGCGGAGACCAGGAATAGGACAACGGTCCCCACCGTAATCAATCTGTGTAGAAGTTTTCGTGCTGACTGCCGTGAGTTCATTTTGTACTCTCCTTGTTTTGCTTCGTATCGGTGGAGCTCGTTTGAGCGTTGTCCCTCAACCGGGCCGATGCCAACGACGCGTGTACGATGTAACGCTCCGGGGCGCCCCCCACAAAGTAGAAGGGATAGCAGGTGACAAGAGTGAGAGAAGGCGCGCTCCGTTGCCGCAGGACGAGGACGTTGTCTGGAATCACCACTTCAATTTGATCCACGACGTATGTGGTTTTCTCTTTCGTCGAATAAACGTCGACCTCGTCCCCCACTGTGATGTCTTTGAGTCCCCGGAAAAAGCCGTCCCGGTGGCCGGCGATTCCAATATTGCCTGGCGTTCCTATCTTCGCCGTGCCTATGATTCGTCCAACGCCGCGGTTCAGCGTCAGATCATCCGTCCCTTCAAAGACTGGGACCCGGATACCCAGCCTGGTAATCTCGAGTACCGCCAACGGAGGATCGCTTTTACTCAACAGGCTGTCTTTGTATGCACGGATACGCTGCTTCGCCCACAGGCTGAAGTCGACTCCTTCCCCGCTCCTCGACAGAATAGGAGTCGTTTTGTCCATTTGCGCTGCCGCAGCCTGAGACTCCTCGAACTGCCAGAGTGCTAAATGGGACGAAATCGTCCGATGGAGAAGAGCGGTTAGGTAAACGGCCGCAAGAATCAACCCGACCATCAGCAGGCTCTGCTCGATCAGCTTCGAGGTGTCCCTCCGAATCCTCAGAAATATTCCCCCCTGCACGATGAACTTCAGAGTTTTATCTGCGCGGACAACTGCCCATCAAAAATGCGGCTTTGTATCGCGGATCGCCAGAACTGTATCCGCAGGCTTCGCACTGACTTTAACGAGAGGAATCAAGGGTGGGAACTGTCATTGTTGACAGTCAACTCACATCTGGAGCTAAAGTGTTTGAAAAGGGGGCGCAATTCGCGGCTAACGGCCAGCTGCAATTGCGCGGCCGGGTCCAGACGGCTAGTCTGCGAGTCGTTACCCCGTTACCCTCTGCGGCTCGAATGTTCTTTCCGTCAGTTCGCCGCAACAAGGCTTGTCAAACGTCAACTAGTTTTGAAGTGAGATGACGTGCTCCCGGATTGCATACCGGACCAATTCGGCGTTCGATTTCACGCGCAGGCGTTCCATGATCTTGTACTTGTGGAACGCAACCGTCCGGGGAGTCATTTTGAGGATATAGGCAATTTCTTTCATCGATCTCCCTTCGGCTAACAGCTGAAGGACTTCACGTTGTCGACTCGTGAGAATCTCTTGGCCCATGTGCGAAACCCGGATTTCGAGAAAGAACGCCTCCACGTCATTCGTTAGCAGGGGAGATACGTAGTATTCGCCTCTAAGCACTTTTTGAACAGCCGTAACGAGTTCTGACCCAGCCGAGGTCTTCAAAAGATAACCCGAGGCTCCGGCCCGGAAAGCCTCGGCGGCGACACCCAGATCAGAGTTCATCGTCAGGTACACAAGCTTGACTTGACGCAGCATGGACTTGATCCGCTTGCCGGCTTCCAGCCCATTCATCAACGGCATCGCGACATCAAGAACGACGACATCCGGCTTAAGTCTTGGAACTGCTTCTAAAAGAGCCTCCCCATCTGTGAAGATGCCGATCACTTCCAACTCAGGCGCAAGGACCCGCGCACACGCCTCAGCGACGAAGAAATGATCATCGGCGATCAGGACTCGCGGACGATGGCTCGGGCTCATAGCTGCTCCTTGCAGCCCGGAGTTTCTGGGGAGAAACGCTCGCGCCTAAGGATCTCGCCTCTCGAAACCGTTCTCCAGGAGGGGAGGAATGCATGACAGCCTACCATATCTTGTATTTAGTCCGCACGAGAAGGAACCGGATTTTTTACATCGTCAACAAAGAAGCTGATCCTGCCGCCTTGGCACGGGCTTCCCAGCCTGATCAACAGCGATGGAGGCCCTGGAGCAATCCTGATTTCTACCAAGAGATCAGCACGATGAGTGGGCCCGATTACGCTTCGAACTCAGGAGGAATGGTGCTAGCGGCGTCGTGAAGGTGGTCCAACTGTCAAGAATTGACAGCTAGGTCAAGGCCTCCGGCAGAGAGGCAGGGTGTCCACAGACAGATTGATCGGCGGCTGTGCCGTTGGGCTCAGGCTTGGGTCCTTGGCTTGCCCTCGGCAATGAGTGATGACCCACCATCTGTCACTACTAACGCATTAGAAACAATGAATATACAAATGCTTCTGAGTCATTCTACGCTCACAATGTGGACTCGAAACAAGGGGTTCGTGCCGAGTTTATATTGAGCGATCACGCGCTGTTGTTTTATACCGTCATAACTACCAGTAGGCATATAATCGAATCGCACGTATATTTTGATATGTTCATCTTACGAATTCTGCCGTCCAGACGAATGTGGGCTCTTAATTGCTGAGACTTAATTGCTAAGAGCAGTGGAATCCGTTGAGGGATTGGGGGAGCCCCTTGTCACGTAAACGAATTCTATTAGCCGACGATAATCAGATCATCTTGAACCATGTGATGGAACTCCTCCAGGCGGACTATCAGGTCATCGGCATGGTCACGGATGGGAACAGTGTTTGCGCGGAAGTGGCGAAACTTGAACCAGATGTGATCGTTCTGGACATTTCCTTGGGAGAGGGCAGCGGCATCGAGATCGCGAAGCGGCTGTGGCGACAAGGCTACGCAGGCAAAATCGTATTCCTTTCGGTGCATGAAGATCCCGATTTTGTTGGGGCCGCCATCGGCGCCGGTGGCCGGGGTTATGTGTTTAAGTCCCGGATGAACACTGACCTTGGCGCGGCCATGACGGCGGTACTCACGAGCCGGATGTTTATCTCCCCGGACGGCGGTACTCGCAAACCGGATGTTAATCTCCCCTCAAATTCATGACGACCAAGAGTTTCGCCTTGATCCCGACCGCAGTGCCGAAAGCTAGAAATTTCTAGCACAACCGGCATTCAGTGTTCACGACTTTTCGATATATATCGCCTAAGCAGAGCAACACGAAATCGCCCCCGTTTTTTCATCGTGAATGCTAGATTGGCCTCTCAGTTCTTCTCTGGAGACCTCCAATTCGATGGAATTGAATCTTAAAGAAGAGATGCCGCGTCGAAGTGGCGGCATTGCGGCTTGAATCCACGTGTCTTTCGTCACCAGGCAAAGGAAAGCACATAAAAGTGAGCAAAATTCAATGTTGCTGCTTTGCAGGATGCGCGCTGAACTTAAGTTGGCGAGAAGTGTCTAGCCGAGTTGCTGTGGTTGACTTTGAAAGTCAAGGCTCAAAGTCGCTTCTTGCTGCGACCGTTGTGTGTCGAGTGGTGGGATTCCTCGCGCCCCAGCCTTTTCTGTGCACTCATACTGAGTGAGCTGCTTTTTATTGCCCCACCGTCTTTGTACGGTGAATACACGGTCTGGGAGTTGCACAATTGGCAAATCACCGGAATCCTGGTTTTTACGATCGCTGAAGTGTTCCTGATCCTGGTTCTAGCCAAACTAGCCCTCGCTCAAAAGCGCAATCTAAAGAAGCTGACATTCCAACGTGAACTGGAAGCATTGATCGCACAGCTTGCCGCGGCATTCATTAGCCTACCGGCAGAGCTAGTCAACGAAGAGATCGAAAGAGCATTTAGCCATCTGCTTCAATTCTTTGATCTTGACCGGATCAGTCTGTTCGAATTCTCAACGGAAACGGCGGAGCTTCGCCCGCTATGTAGTCGAACCGTCCCAGGTATCGAGCAACCCCCTTCGTTGATCAAACTTGATCAACTGAAATGGGCTGTTTCACGCATGTTGCAGGACACGCGTATTCAGGCTTCCCACCTCGACGACCTTCCTGAGGAAGCTGGTGAACTGAAGAGAGTTATGAGTGCCCACGGTGTCCGATCATTCATTGCATTTCCTCTTCAGCGCAATGGCGATATATTTGCCGCTCTCGTTTTCTCTACTACACGCAACGAAAGGAAGTGGGAGCCCAATGTTGTTCAGTTGTTGCAGACTGTCAGCGACATCTTTCGCAGCGCGCTGGAGCGACAACACGCGGAGGAGGCCGTATTCCAGAGCAGCACCCGGCTGACCGGCTTCATCGAGGCGGCAATGGACGCGGTCGTCGCTGTGGACAGGCAGCAGCGCATTGTCGTATTCAACAGCGCCGCAGAGAGGATTTTTGGGTGTCCGGCCGAAGAGGCGCTGGGGCAGAGCCTTGAGCGATTCATCCCACAGCGCTTCCGCTCCCAGCACTGTGCGCACATCGCCAGGTTCGACGAAACGGGGGTCACAAATCGAGCCATGGAGTCGAGTGCCCCGCTATGGGCGTTGCGGGCCAGCGGCGAAGAGTTTCCAATTGAAGCCACTATTTCGCAGGTCCAGAAGGGTGGAAGTAAGCTATTTACAGCTATCATCCGGGACATCACGGAGCGGAAGCGGTCGGAGAATTCGTTGCGCCAGGGAGAAGAGCTGAAAACGGCGATTCTGGAATCCCTCAACAATAAAGTTGTCGTAGTTGATACGAAGGGACTCGTAGTAGCCTCGACCAACCGCAAAATTGATTTCGTAGCAGGCAACCCCCTTCTGGGGGCAGGTGTGGGCACCAACTACTTTGAAACTTGCCGGACGGAGATAGGGGAGAACGATCCCGAAGCGGCGATGGCGCTGGAAGGAACTCAGGCAGTATTCGATGGGAAGCGAGACCATTTCGAGTGGGATTATGCCCCGGATTCAGCGTCGGGAAGATCCTGTCTATTGATGTCAGTTACTCCACTGAAAGGACAGGGCGGAATAGTGATCTCGTTTCAGGACACGACCGAGAGAAAGCGGCACGAAGGGGCCATCCACGAACTCAGTGGACGCTTGATCAGCGCACAGGAGCAGGAACGGACCCGAATTGCGCGCGAGTTGCATGATGATGTGAGTCAGCAACTGGCCGTGCTGGCCATCGAACTCCAGCAACTGGAGAGGTTTTTCCCCGAGGCTTCTTCCGAAGGCCGTGAGCAAGTGCGATCGATATGGAAATTGACTCACGAACTCTCGATGGAAGTCCAACAGCTATCTCATCAGCTCCACTCGGCCAAACTGGAGCACCTTGGAATCGTGGCCGCCCTGCGCGGTTTGTCCCGTGAATTCGGAGCGCAATACAATATCGCATCTGACTTTCAGTGCCAGCAAGCGCCGCCGGCGATTGAAGCTGAAGTGGCGCTAGCCTTGTTCCGCGTTGCCCAGGAAGCCTTGCACAACGTTGCGAAACATAGCCATGCCACAAATGTCCAGATTGAACTAGTCGGGGAAAATGGAAATGTGGAGTTACGGGTGTCGGACGATGGGGTGGGATTCGATCCCGAAGGCGCGAACAGTCAGTCTGGACTCGGAATGATTAGCATGCGCGAACGGGTTCGCTTCGTAGGTGGAACTCTGTCGCTCCGGTCGAAACCCTCGATGGGCACACAGGTCGAAGCTGTAGTTCCAGTCACGCGCAAAGCGTATCCACCGCCCGTGATGTGAACTCCACCGCAGCCTGTGAGCAAATAGACAAACACTGGCCAAGGCCAATGAAGCCGCTAAGGTATATGGGTAGGGCAGGACAAGTCGCCTGCAACGTGAGAGCCCGCTAGAATGGCCCGGTTCGCATCAGAACATCAAAAAACGTGATGACACCGATGAGCACGACAAGAATCGCTACCATGAAGGAGATGGACCAGATATGCCGCTTCTGGGACACCCCGAGTTCATTCAGAAAACTGCGGTGCTGCCAAGCGGCCGCCACCAAACCCAGAGTGCCCAGGGCAATCAGCGCCATTCCCAGATTGCGCGGTGAGTGTGCACGCCGGATGCTCCCTGCGGCGCTCTCTTGCGGCAGGTATTCGAAAAACTTGTAAATGGTGAAGCCGAACCCGATCAGTGACAGCGCAGTTCGGATCCATGCCATCAAGGTTCTTTCCGCCGCGATGATCGTGCGATGTAGAGCCAGATTGGTTCGTTCTTCGGCGAGGATTGTCCCACTATCTTTTTGCTTTGAGTCAACAGTCTCTATTCTGTCGGGCATGGGTCATTCCGTCTCGAATGCCGAGGGCACCGGCCACCAGAGGCTGCGAAACAAATCTGAAGGTTACGGATCCACCCAATCGCGCCTCCAGACTCGAAGATCCGCGGAAGGTTCTCCATAGACGTCGCTCCTTTGGCAACTGAGCCGCCAACCATCTAAACCCTCGAAGATTTATAGGTGAGCGGGAGAGGAAAGACAACTGTCAGAACTTACAGTCAAACCGCAACCTACTCGCCAAAGAGCGAGGTTAACGATTATCGCCCGAGGCACGATCGAAGAAAGGTCGATTGACTGCGCGACTCTAAAGTCTGCTCTCTTGCGTCCGTCGCCCGCCGGCTATGAGTTTCAGGATGTCTGGCGTTCTCATTCAAGTTTTGCCTGTACCCTGGCGGCGAGCGGATTTATTGTGAAAGTTGTCGCTAAAGGGCCTCACCAAGCCCCAGGCCTATAATGCATGCCAAAGGAGGGTGGCGATGCAGCATTCACAATTAAGCGATGGAATAGGTCGATTTGACCGCCGGGCCTTTTGCAAGGGTGCTGGCCTTGCGACCGTTGTCGGCACAGTGGAGGCGAGCCTGGGTGGCGTGTTGGCCCACGCAGACCTCACCCAGGAGCAACGCGACAAAATGACGCCAGACGAAATCATCTTTGAGATGAAAGCTGGCAACGCACGCTTCCGTGCGGGCAAATCGAAGCATCGTGATCTCATGCGCGAAGTGAAGGCGACTGCGAAGGGACAGTATCCTGCCGCGATTGTCTTGAACTGCATTGACTCGCGAGCACCTGCCGAGTTGATTCTTGACTATGGTATTGGCGATATCTTCAGCGCTCGTGTGGCAGGGAACGTTGCGGACCAGGACATATTCGGCAGCATAGAATTCGCTTGCAAGGTGGCAGGCTCGAAAGTGGTGCTTGTCATGGGGCACACTGCCTGCGGCGCTGTTAAGGGTGTCATTGAAGGTGTGCAGCTTGGCAATCTCACGACGTTGTTGGCGAAGATCCGTCCAGCTGTTGAAGCCACTGACTACACGGGGGAGCGCTCGGCCACAAATTACGCTTTCGTAGATGCCGTAGCGCAAAAGAACGTGTCACTGACTATCGCCAACATTCGAGAGAAGAGCCCGGTGCTTCGGGACCTCGAATCCACCGGCAGCATAAAGATTGCAGGCGCTATGTACAACCTCGAAACGGGAGTCGTTGAGTTCCTCGCGTAGCCGTTATGAGCGCTGAGGGATCCAAAAATGGTCTGCCAGGGAATCATTTGCGGGGGCAGAGTTTCATCATGAACGACTCAGGCAAACAATCTTCGTCATATGCTGAAGTAACCCAGCAGGTCCAGGAATTCTATGACCGTTATCCCTATCCCCCGCCGGTCGACAGTTTGGATCGATATCGACTCGCATGGCAGGACCCGGTAAAACGACGCGCTGATTACCACCTCTTTTGGCCTGACAGAGGTTACCAGGAAGACCTTTCCGTTCTGATCGCCGGCTGCGGAACAACGCAGGCCGCGAAACATGCCCTGCGATCGCCCGCGGCCCGGGTAACCGCCATCGACTTTAGTCTGGCGAGTGTGCAATCTACGGAAGAACTCAAACGAAAATATGACTTAAACAATCTTCAGGTTTATCAACTTCCTATCGACCGTGTGAAAGAGCTCAGGCTGACCTTCGACCAGATCGTCTGTACCGGAGTTCTGCATCATCTCGCTGACCCTGATGCCGGCCTTGCAGCACTGCGCAGCGTGCTTAAACCGGACGGAGCCATGCATCTGATGGTGTACGCACCATATGGACGAACCGGTATCTATATGCTGCAGGAGTTCTGCAGACGGATAGGTATTCGTGCCACCGATGACGGAATCAGCGATCTCATCTCTGTGCTCGGGGCCTTACCGCCTGGCCATCCGTTGGAGACGGTGTTGCGCGAAGCGCCTGATTTCCGGCAGGAAGCGGCCCTGGCCGATGCGCTTCTTCACCCGCAGGACCGCGCTTATTCAGTGCCTCAATTGTTCGATTTCCTTAAGGCAGGAAAGCTGACCTTTGGCCGGTGGGTAAGACAAGCTCCGTACTCCGCACATTGTGGCTTGATGGCACGCCTCCCTCACGTACTCCGGTTAGCACAGCTTCCCCCAGCGGAACAGTTCGCGGCTGCGGAGCTTTTTCGCGGAACGATGGTTCGCCATAGCGTGATTGCCTATCGGAATGAAAGCCCCTCCCGCCCAATCAGTTTTGCAGGAGATGCGTGGACACGTTATGTGCCCATTCGCATGTCCGAAACGATCTGTGTTCAAGACCGGTTAGCTAAGCCCGTCTTGATCAACCAGAACCACACCAATACTGATCTGCTCATGCCGGTCGACGCAACAGAGAAGCGTATGGTCGATGCCATTGATGGGCAGCGCACCTTGAACGATATTTTGGAAACTGTGCTTTCGTCCTCGCGCGGGCTAAAGCAAGAGAACGTGCGCGACTTCTTCGAACGGCTCTGGTGGCATGATCAAGTGGTATTCGACGCGTCACGCTTGTGAGGAACCATGGGGCGCGTCTGATAGTCACCTTCCCACGCCATGGTACGCGTCGACCAGCGCGTTCTCCGCCACGGCACTCATCGGCCTCCGTGGCTACTTTGAGTGAAGCGATTCAGAGAGGCTCACCAGGTTTTCCGGCTGCACTCGAATCATGCCTTCGCGCGGGCTGTCGATGTCCGCTATCAGAAAGAAGGAGAAAGACACAACCAGCATCAGCCCCACAAACATAACGAATTCCATTCCAGTCCGCCGAATGCAGTAGCCGATGAGCAGGTTGCAGCACAGAGCGATCATTAACATAAGCATCCACGCGGAAGGCGGGATACGGTTCCACCACGCAGCTTGTGTATACCCCTGAGAATTCAAAACGTCGTTCATACCGGAAACGGTCAACGCGGCAGTGGGTGTTTGCTGCGCCGCGGCAGGCTTCACGACCGCGGCCCACAAATCCGTTTGCATTTGAGCAGTATCGATATTCACGCGGTTGAGTTCTTGCTCATCTCGGGTCCGGTAGAACAATATTCTCTGTTCTGTATAACGTGCCAGCAGGTCTCGCACTTTCTGTGCGTCGACGGCAGGTAAGAGCTCTGCTCGGACGTATTCTGTGCCGATAGCGTTGGCTTCCACTGCCTCATAGTTTTTGCGTAGTTCGTAGCGGCTGAGGGCCATAGAAAAGGTGAATCCAATGATGAGCCCAAGCAGCGTCAGAGTAGCACCAAGCACCAGGCCGGCATCAGCGCCGGCGGCGTCATGCTGTTGGTGTCTCTTATTGCGAAATGAAGCGCCGAGCCACCCTGACAGCCAGAGTAGGACGAACGACCCAGCGAACACGGCAAGCGGGAAGTCGGTGAGGCGGATCATTTCAAAGTCGTACCCGGGGAAATTGTTACTGCCCTGAAAGTAGACTTCATACTGTCAATTCTGACAGGTGTGGGGGCACACACCCCGGGGATACGATATTGAGGGGTGAAGGGCATGAAGGAGCCACTTCAGGATCATCCCAGCCAGATGGTCTCACTTGCGCTCAGCCGGTCCTGGATATAGCGGAATGGATGACGCGTTGGAGGCATGAGATGAGCAACCTGGTGCCTGGGCAGACTACAGCGACCCAAGCGCCGCCGGATATGCAGTGGATTCCAGGCGGAACATTTCTCATGGGTTCGGAAGATTTCTATCCCGAAGAGGGCCCGGTCCACGAAGTGACGGTCGATGGTTTCTGGATGGGCCGGCACGTAGTCACCAACGAACAGTTTGCCCGCTTTGTCGAAGCGACAGGATACGTCACGGTTGCTGAGCGTCCACTGAACCCCGCAGATTATCCTGGCGCACCCGCCGAAAATCTTGTTCCGGGTGCATTAGTGTTCAACAGGTCGCGCGGCCCCGTGGATCTGACCGATTACACCAATTGGTGGGCCTGGACACCTGGAACCAGTTGGCGCCATCCGCGAGGACCGCAGAGCTCGCTCGATGGCCTTGCGCAGCACCCGGTGGTCCACATCGCCTACGAGGATGCTGAAGCGTACGCAAAATGGGCGGGCAGAGAACTGCCGACGGAAGCCGAATGGGAGCGTGCTGCTCGTGGTGGGCTCGAAGGTAAGAAATTCACCTGGGGTGATGAACATTTTCCTGATGGAAAGGCGATGGCCAATTCATGGCAGGGGGAGTTCCCGTGGCAAAACAAGCTTCTCGACGGCTTCGAAGGAACATCCCCGGTGGGCTCCTTTCCTGCCAATGGCTTCGGATTATTCGACATGGCGGGCAATGTGTGGGAATGGACTTCTGATTGGTTTGTTCACCACCATGCGAACGAAATTGCGCAGGCATGCTGCGGTCCGGCTGTGAACCCACGTATCACCTCCTCCAAGAAGAGTTACGATCCAAGGCAGCCACAGTTCCGCATACCACGCAGAGTCGTCAAGGGTGGTTCGCACCTGTGCGCTCCAAACTATTGTCTGCGTTACCGCCCCGCGGCGCGCCAACCACAGATGGTCGACACGGGAATGAGCCACATCGGCTTTCGGTGCATCTTGCGGGCAAAGGGTACACCACAGGAAGACGCTTCGGTCCAGACCGCCCATTACGAGCAGCCGAAACCACGGACAGTAAATATGCTGAAGATCTCAATCAAGCGGGTCTTTAAGCAGTTGAGGATAATTCGGCGTGCCCTTGTGCATCCCGAGGTGCCATGGCATGCCAAAGCCGTCGCGGGGCTCGCGGTTCTGTATGTCGTCAGTCCGATCCAGATTATCCCGAATTTTATTCCGATTGTCGGACAGATGGACGATGTATTGGTCGTGACACTGGGGATCAAATATCTAAAGCGATTTGTTCCTCAAAGTGTTCTCGATGAGTGTGAAGGGGACGCACTCATACCCCGTAAATCCAGGGTGACCGTGGTACCAGTAACGGTTCCGCTTGCGAGCCGTTTACCGCATGCCTAAGGAGTGGTCCCTTCGACCTTGTCCAAGAGCGCGAAGGTGGCCAGCGTCGCGGTCGCTTGCTCGCACTCGCCGTCATCCACTGCTTGTAACTGACTACCTTATTGGTGCGCCATGGCGATGCGGATAGCGTCCTCCGGCGAGACGAGGTGATCGACGCTTTCAGCGTCCTCGGCAATGGCAAGTTGAACGCCCTTGACGCGACCCGAAAACTCGTTCCCGTGTGCCGCATAGTCCGGTGAGACCGGAGCTCCCGTATCCACCCCCACATCGCAACCATCATCGGCCGAGAAGAGCATGGGTTCCGTCGCGCCGACCTTGCCCTCGCCGACCTTTTTGCCGTCCACGTACAAGGACACCGTACCGCCCTTGCCGAGGCCGCCACCCGCGTAGGCAAACTCCATGCGTACCTGGTGGTCGCCCGGAGGCAGGGCGCTGCTTGATTCGGCGTAGAAAAAGTGGATGCCGAACAGGTTGTAACAGTATTTGAGCTTGCTGCGCTTAGCGTAGAGGCTCCAGCCACCTGCGTTGCCCCCTTGGGCGATGATAACGCCCTCGGCTCCGCTGGAGGGGACAACAATCTCAGCGGTCACCGAATGGGACTTGTTCTTGAGGTTGAGGACCGAGTTTTCAGTGAGGCGCCCCATGCTGCCAAAGAGAATTTGGGACTTGCCCTTGATCAGCACCGGCCGCCCCGCCATATCTGAGTTGGCCCGTTCAGCTCTCCGGTCATCGAGGGGTAGTACGTTGTAGCGTATCGCCTCGATCAGCCACAGGCGCTGAAGTTCGTGAAGCTTTTCAGGCATCTGCTTGGCCAGGTTGTTCGCCTGGCTCCAGTCCTTATTAGTGTCGTAGAGCTCCCAGTTGTCATCGTCGAAGGCCGGGATTTTCTCGCCCCCAAGGAGCCATGGCGTGCTGTGTCGCGTCACTGCGGTCCAGCCTTTGTGGTAGATGCCGCGGTTGCCGAACATCTCGAAGTACTGTGTCTCGTGCCGCTCGGCTGCCTTGGCGTCGTTGAAGGAGTACACCATGCTCACACCCTCGAGAGGCTTCTGCTGGACTCCATTGACGAAGAGCGGCTCGGGCAGCCCGGCCGCCTCCAGGATGGTCGACGCCACGTCGATCACGTGATGGAACTGGCTGCGGATTTCTCCTTTCGCCTGGATTCCCTTGGGCCAGTGCACGATCGTCCCGTTACGCGTGCCGCCCCAATGTGACGCGACCTGCTTGGTCCATTGGTACGGTGTATCCAGCGCATGCGCCCAGCCCACAGCGTAGTGGTTGTAGGATTCCGGTCCGCCCAGCTTGTCCAGCCGCTCTATCAGAAACTCAGGGGTCTCCAGTGCGGACGCGCCATTGAGACTGATCATCTCGTTGTATGTGCCTTGCAGCGTTCCCTCTGCGGATGCCCCGTTATCGCCGTTGATGTAGTAGATCAGCGTGTCATCGAGCAGATTGAGCTTTTCAAGCGAATCCACCAACCGCCCAATATGGTGATCGGTATACTCCAGGAACCCGGCGTAAACCTCCATCTGTCGGATGAGCACCGGCTTGAGTGCGGCTGGCATCTCATCCCACGCCGGGATTTCTTTGTGCCTTTGCGTGAGCTGACAATCCTGCGGAATGACGCCCAATGTCTTCTGCCGGGCGAAGATCTCTTCGCGTAGCTTGTCCCAACCCTGGTCGAACTTGCCCTTGTACTTGTCCGCCCATTCCTGCGGGACGTGGTGCGGGGCGTGAAACCGCGCCCGGCGCGAAGTAGACGAAGAACGGCTTATCGGGGATGAGCGCCTTCTGTTGCCCAATCCAGTTGATGGCCTTGTCCGTCATGTCTTCCATCAAGTGGTAGCCCTCTTCGGGTGTCTTCTTGACCTCGATCGGTATGGTGCCTTCGTAGAGCGATGGGTACCATTGGTTCGCCTCGCCGCCGAGAAACCCGTAGAAATACTCGAATCCGCCTCCCCCGGTAGGCCAGGCATCAAAGGGACCGGCCGGACTGGTCTCCCAAACAGGTACTTCATGGCACTTGCCGAACTGCGCCGTCGCATACCCATTGAGCTTGAGAGTTCGGGCGAGTGGCGCACAGGTGTTCGGGAGGATCGAGTTATAGCCGGGCGACCCGGTGGCGAGTTCGGTGATGCAGCCCATACCAACCGAGTGGTGGTTGCGTCCGGTCAGCATGGCCTGTCGCGTCGGCGAGCAGAGCGCTGTGGTATGAAAGCGGTTGTATTTCAGGCCACCGGCTGCCAGCAGTTCCGCCGTCGGCGTGTTGCATGGGCCGCCGAAGGCGCTGGAAGAGCCAAGTTCGATCAAGACGATCAGGACGTTGGGCGCCCCCTTAGGCGGCCGCAACTGCGTGATCGGCGGGAACTTCGTGTCCGAATCCTTCGCATCGTAGGTCACGAGCCCTGAACGCGGCTGATTCGGGATCGGAAGTACTGTTCGCTGAACCGTGTTCCGGTCATTCATAAAGAGGCATTCTTTTCGCTAAGAGTTCCGGAATGCTAGCCCGACGGTAAAGACAGCAGAGCGCACAGGTGTCTCGCTTACGTCGCAGAATAGGACTCCCGCTTTAGCGAAACAACTGGCAAAACTGTCAGTATGTGGGCTCGCGGAATGCCTGTTTTCGGAGGGACGTCTTCTGGGAGCGAGAAGCGAATGAGTGAATTGATTTTTTGGGGGAGCGGTTGTTAGGACCTGGATTTAGGTGCGTGCTCGTCGCAAACGACGGTGGCAAGTCGGAGTTCCACCGCACATCCCAGCACCTGGGTAGCGATATTGGGACAGCCGGGTGGTCGCAGAGGTATTCGGTGAGCAATTCTTCGCGCCCGTCCGGAGTCGTGAGGCCTGTCTTAATCGTCACCCGAGGAATGGAGAATACCCCCAACGGAATACCTCCATTATAAATGGCCTCTTGGGAAGGATGCCGGTCACTGTGACAACTCCGGGTCATCGTGGGCAGCAGGCTAACCGAAGCGGACTGGTGAGCGTGAAGTTCGACGAGATCGAACTCCTCGCCGGAGTTGGAGAAGAGCGATGCATTCATCCCTGTCATAAGTGACAGTAGCCACAACCTGACGCCGGGAGGATGATCCCAGTGAGCCCAAATCAGAGTGTGGGCGCGGACTGGCGATGGGGGAGCACAAGTATGAAGATCACATTTGCATTGTGCGCCATGCTTGCATTCATTGCGCCTGCAATAGCCACCGGGCAAGAGGTTTCAGTCAATTACAACCACGGTCAGGACTTTTCGCAGTATCACACCTATGCCTGGGGTTCTAACAATGCCAATAACATTAAAAATTCAATCCTGGCGCAGGAAGCCCGGCAGGACATCAACACGGCAATGCAGGGAAAGGGTTTGCAGTTGGTGCAGGAAACGCAGAACCCTGACCTGATTATCACTTCCAACGGCGGACTGCAACAGCAGACTACTTATACTGCCTGGGGTATGCGCGGAATCGGCGGAGGCATGGGTGGAATCACTCCAGAACAGAACGTAGTAGGAACCATGATTATCGACCTGTACGACGCGAAGACCCAGTCGCTGGTATGGCGAGGGATTGCTCAGGGAACGCTGAACAGTAACGGCAACAAGAACACGCAGATGCTGGCAAAGGCCGTCAAGAAGATGTTCAAACAGTATCCTTAGCGCTCGCTGGCCGTCCGAAGTAACGGTTTGAGAGGAGCACGTTGGCTATGGAGCACATGGTTGCGCGCATCCTGGACAACGTGGTCCTGCGAGTTACTGGCCCGATGAAGTTTCGTCTTGTTCTGCAACCCGCCATGGCGCTATTCTTCGCGATTCGCGATGGATTGAAGGATGCCCGGGAGGGCAGGCCGGCCTATTTCTGGGCCGTTCTCACCGAGCCGACTGACCGCAAGGCGAGGTTAAAGAGCGGTTGGAAGTCGGTAGGCAAAGTGTTCATCCTGGCATTCGTGCTCGACGTGGTCTACCAAATCATTGTGCAGCGGCGGGTCTATCCGGGCGAGGCCGCAATCGTCGCGATCGTTCTCGCTATCGTGCCCTACATACTGCTCCGGGGACCTGTCAATCGAATAGCGCGGCACCCGCGTAAGGTGGTGAAGCAACGAGTTGCCGGAGACTAAGCAGTTATCTGACCCCAACAAGGTGAAAGAAGATAGGACAGTCGCTCTTATGACCGACGATAATCTGCCAGTTAGTTCTCCGCCATGCTTCCACCTGCTGGCGACGCCAAGCGGGTCGAGCTGCAATATCGATTGCAAGTATTGTTTCTTCCTATCGAAGGAGGCGCTGTACCCAAACGAGAGATGAGATGGCGCATCTCGGGTACAGGCAGAATTCTTCCGGCCATGGGCCGGGCAACCTCAGCAATAGATAGTCACCTTGAAAGAAAGGAATAAGCGTATGGCTGCAAAAACACCTAATATCCTGATTCTCTGGGGCGATGACATCGGCATGTGGAACATCAGCCACTTCAGCAAAGGTATGATGGGCTACACCACCCCAAACATCGACCGCGTCGCCAACGAAGGCGTCAGCTTCACTGACTACTACGGTCAGCAGAGCTGCACTGCTGGTCGCGCCGCCTTCATCACCGGCCAGAACCCGCTCCGCACCGGCCTGACAAAAGTTGGCATGCCAGGCGCCACTGTGGGACTTCACCCGGAAGACCCAACCATCGCCGAACTGCTCAAGCCGCTCGGATATGCCACCGGCCAATTCGGCAAGAACCACCTGGGTGACCGGAATGAATACCTGCCCACGGTGCACGGATTCGACGAATTCTTCGGCAATCTTTATCACCTGAATGCGGAAGAAGAACCGGAACTCCCCGACTATCCCAAGGACCCTGGGTTTCTGGAGAAATTTGGACCCAGAGGGGTGTTGCACTGCGTAGCCACAGACAAGGACGATCCGACTGTTGAGCCGCGGTGGGGACGGGTGGGCAAACAGATCGTCAAGGACACTGGCCCCCTGACCAAAAAGCGCATGGAAACGGTCGATGAGGAGATCACTTCCAGAGCTCTCGGCTGGATGGAGAAGCAGGCCAAAGCGAATCAACCTTTCTTCCTCTGGTACAACTCGACGGCTATGCACTTCCGCACCCATCTCGCCGAAAAGAACCGCGGCAAGAGCGGGCAGGACGATTACAGCGATCGGATGGTTACCCACGACGAGCAGATCGGCCAGATGCTCGACAAACTCGATGAGCTAGGCATCGCCGATAACACCATCGTCATGTATTCCACCGACAATGGGCCAGAGAACGATACATGGCCCGATGGCGCCAACACGCCGTTCCGCAGCCAGAAGGACACGAACTGGGAAGGCGCCTGGCGGGTTCCGTCGTTCATTCGCTGGCCAGGCAAGATCAAAGCCGGCACGGTCCTGAACGATATTGTGTGTCACCAGGACTTGCTGCCCACGCTGCTGGCCATAGTGGGCGAACCGGACATCAAGCAGAAGCTCCTTGACGGCTACAAAGTCGGAGACAAGACGTTCAAGGTGTGTATTGATGGGATCAATCAGCTGCCCTACATTACAGGCGTGGTGAAGAAAAGTCCGAGAAATTACTTCATGTACGTCAGCGATGACGGCGGTGTCATGGCAGTTCGGGCCGGCGACTACAAGGCCGTATTCGAAGACCAGCGTGCACTATCGACGAACGTCTGGGCCGAGCCCCTGGTGAAGCTGCGGCTTCCGCACATCTTCAACCTGCGGCGTGATCCATTCGAACGCGCCGATTTCAACTCCAACGTGTACTTTGACTGGATGATCGACCACGTGCCACAGCTATATCTGATCCAGGGCCTGGTGGCTTCGCAGATCGACAACTTCGTCAAATACCCACCACGCCAAAAGGCAGCCGCATTCAATCTCGACACGGTGATGACGCAACTGGATCACGCCGCAGCTGTCAAGGAAGCGGCAAGAGAAGCAGCAGACCGCCACGCGCCGACCACCGCGGAGCACCTTGCGGTCGCCAAATAAGTGAAGGCCTGTCGAGGGGGAGGTTAAACAAGGCCTCCCTTTCAAGAATTGAAACGGGCGGCCAATTCCACGACCGTTCCGGAAGTTATGCTGGCAAAGTTATCAGACAGTTTCGATGGAGAATAGAAAATGAAGCAACAACAAGCAGCCTGGATCCTAATGCTCGCGTTGCTGATTTTTGCCCCTGCCGCACTGGCCCAAACCGGCGAGCAGGACGGCATATCGCCGAACTCAGGTCCTCAAAATATCCAAGCATACATTACTCTCCTGCGCTCCAATGTCCGGCAGCAGAAGGCTGAAATGCTTGGAGAGGTGATGCAGCTAAGCGCCGCGGATGCAGCAAAATTCTGGCCTATCTACGACGAGTACGACAAAGAACTGACCAAGCTGAATGACCTGAGGATCGCAAATATTCAGGAGTACGCGAGCGCCTACGATCAGATGACGGATGAAAAGGCAGACGGGCTTGTTGAGAAAGCGCTGTCTTATCGCAAGCAGCGATCTGAGCTTTTAGCAAAGTACTACGAGCGCGTCAAACAGGCACTGGGCGGAATTACGGCGGCACGCTTTATCCAGGTCGAGGATCAATTGCTTTCGATTATCGACCTCCAAATCGATTCTTCCCTGCCGGTAGTTGGGCCGAGCTCATAAGTTTCGAAGAGAGGCTGCAAAAATGCAAAAGAGAATGATTCTTGCTGCCACGCTCCTGGCGGCGCTGGCAACTGCCATCACAGCGTTGAGCGTCGTTGCGCAGAGCACAGAAAGGGTCACAGTGCCAGCAGGCACCCGGATCCTGATACGGACGGTCGATTCGATCGATTCCAGCAAACAGAAGGCCGGGTATCGATTCACCGCCAGCCTGGAGACAAATCTGCAGGCCGACGACGTGGTGGTAGCTCGAAGAGGCACCCCTGTCTACGGCGTTCTAGCCTCGGCGTCATCCGCCGGAAAAATGAAAGGCAGTTCCGAACTCGTATTGGAGCTCACCGAAATCGCGATCAACGGCACATCCTATCCGCTGCTGACCAGCACACACGAGGTCCAGGGGAAAGGAGAAGGCTCGAATACGGCGAAGAAGGTTGCTGGCGGCGCGGGCCTGGGTGCGCTTATCGGCGGAATGGCAGGAGGAGGAAAGGGGGCGGGAATTGGCGCGCTGGCAGGTGCTGGCGCTGGAACGGCCGTCTCGGCTGCCAAGAAGGGGCAGCAGCTCTCGATTCCCAGCGAATCTCTGCTCGAGTTCCGGTTGGCACAGCCGGTGACGCTGCCGGTAGGAAAGTGACCGGTGCCAGGCTGTTGTCGAAAGCGCCCGGCTCTGACCCAAAGAGCAAACATTTGGAACCGCCTATAACAAATTAATGCGTGCGCGTAGTGTTGCCGGAACGACGCTGACCCTGTGATTTCGTAACGGAAAATTTGAAGATGGGTGCCCCAGGTCTCGATTCTGAGACCTGGGAAAGCACGAAACTACATGGACACGGAACCAGCCTTTGCAGCCCCTTCGCGGCAGTTCGAGGTTACTTCTTCTTCCGCGCAGGCTTCTTGGCGTGTTGCTGCGGGGTTTCGCTGAGAAGAGTAGCGGCATCAGCGGCATTGAAGGGATAGAGTTGCACCGACTGCTGACCGGTGTTGGTCAGGGTAATGTCCACGCGACGGTTTTGCGCCAGGTAAATTTCGTTGATCCGGCTCAGTACCTTCTCCTTCGCCGCTTCGTCCAGATCAGGATTCTTCTCTACCAGGTCCCTCACTTCATCCTTCGAGAGTTGCTGCGACTCGCCAACAGCCTTTGTAGCGAGCGCAGATTCTGGAATACCCTGTTCGACCAGGAAATGCTCAACACTGTTGACGCGGCGCTCAGAGAGCGCCTGGTTATACTGCGCCGATCCACGTGGATCTGAGTGGCCAGTGAGGGTCAGGTGCGCATCCGGTTTCATCTGCAGGTAAGCCTTGAAGTCCGTTGCCAAGGTAGTGAGAGTCTGCTCCTGACTTTCTGCCAAGCCGCCTTCGGGCCGCTTCTCATTAGGCAGAGCGGTCGGAAAGAAGACGCTGTGCAGCGCGAGGCGAGCCTCAAGCGGAGCAGGCGGCGGAGGTGGCGGAGGGGGAGGTACCACTTCCGCGCTCGCCGTGCAGCTTGCCCTCAGCCCATGGACATCGGTCACGTCAACGTTCACGGTTAGCGGGCCCGCGACATTGGTCGTGTCAAGCTTCGCCACGGTCGTAAACTCGCCAACCTGCGCTCCCTTCGAGGTTTCGCCTTCTGTAACCGTGCCGGCGCTGGCCGAGAAGCTTCGCTTGTCGATGGGGCTCAAATCCGGGCTGCTGCCACTCACAGTAACCGTGATGGGTTCGCCGGCCTTCACCGACGTAGGACTTGCAGAGCAGCTCAACACCGGCGCACGCGGCTGCTTCACGGTGAACGGTGCCACGCAAGTGGCAATGTTGTTCTTCTTCTCCTTCGGGTCCGTAACGCTGGCCCTGATGGTGTAGTCTCCAGGCGCCATCTGCGTCGTGTCCAGGGTGGCCGTGGTCCCCTGGCCCGCCACGGTCGCACCGTTGCTGGTCCAGGTATAAGACAGAGTGTGCTTCGGATTGAAATTGGACGTCGTGACGCCGGCCTTCACCGGGCCGGCCCACGGGAGCAGTTCCGACGGCTCAACCACGCAGGCTGCGGTCGGTGGCAGCGGCGGCTTCCCGCCCGTGGTGAAGTAAACTCCCCCCAACGCGCCGCTCATGGCCGTGTCGTACACGAACTGGTTACTTGTGGGCCGATAGTCTACATCCAGGTAGCGCCAGCCCACGCCCGCACCGAAATGGCGCGTGAAGGAATAAGTAAACAGGCCGACCGCCTGATAGTCGAGGTTGGCTCCGCCGGCTCCCGCATCGCCCGATACGGTGATCGCCGCCTTCTCATTGAAGGGCACAGTAAATCTGCCGCCGCCAACACCGTCGACCCAGTTCTGCGATCGCGAGAAACCCGTGCCCGAGGGTTCGAGGGTGAGGTTTTCGTTGACGTACCAGTAGCGAATACCTCCCAAGGCGTCGATCTTGAAGTGATCGGCGTCGAGCACTCGGAGTCCGGCCTTGGGCGTGAATATCGACTCGGTGAGTCGGAAATTGACCGAGCGCTGACTAATATCCGTAAACGGAAGCCCAGTATCTTCGCCCAGCTTGATCCACAGATAGTCGATGGGCATAACGAAGCGACCCTTGTCGGCCTCGACAAAGACGGGAATTACTCCCTTCAGGTTCTGAAAGACATCGCTGAACGGGACACTGATACCGGCGTTGTGGCCAAGCACGCCGACGGTTCCGTGCACTCCCGTAAACCAGCCGTAAAATGCAAAGGTGGCGCGCCAGCCGGTGCTGTCGGCGGCGTTGGCGCTCGATTGTGGCACCGGCGCGTCCGGCAAAGAATCAGCGGTTGCTTCTGGAGTAGTAGTTGATGAATCGGCCGATCCTTGCGTGTCGGGCACAGCTTGCGTGACCTGAGCACCGCACGGAAAGGACAACATCACGACCGCTGCTGTGCCTAGAATGCAGTGCCTCCAGCGCAACGGCCGGACTGAATTCGGAGCAAATCCACGAATTAACAAAGCGCCTCCTGAGGAGGGTTGGTAGGGGCGTTATTGTCATATCCGCTGGACGGTAGAATCCGCCGTAGATTTCATCGATCTGCAGCGCCGTTCTTCTAGATTCGCGGCGCCGACGTGCGCCACCAGCTCAGCATGTCGATGGACTGAAGCCCGGCGTCAGAAGTTTTTACCCACGATCAGGCGCAAAACGGGCCCAGGCTGGGACCACAGGCTGGCCTTGACTTCGAAAAATGTGCTGCTGCGGTTCTGAACTCCCATGAGGACGTTGAAGCCCGTTTTGTAATTGAAATTGCCGAACGAAATATTCTCCCCTTGCCCCGCCTGGGTTTGAAAACTCTGGTGAATAAAATTCAGACTTGGCCCCCCACCGAAGTATGGGGCCCACTGGCTGGTCCGAGAGAAAGCCTGCATTCTGTAAGCAACTTCGAGCATTCAACGCAACCATGTCGGTAATCTCACCGAAATCGAATTCGGCATTTGGACGGAAGAACAAATTGCGGTTGAAGATGGGGCCCACTTGCATATGCACGCCGAACAGGAACAGTTCGGGGTCGAAAGCCGCTCCAACTCGACCTCCTACGCGCCAGCGATGCGTTTGCTGTTCAATTTTATTCTCCACCTTGTGCACAGAGGGTGGCAGCGGCGCTGCATTCTCCGTGGCAGATTGAGCGGTGCCCGCAGCTGGGGCCTGCTCAATACCTCAACGTCGGTTGCTTGTCGGGCGCCCGTTTGATCGCCTTGGATCGAGGTCACGCTCACGCGCGTGCCTACTGGGAGCGATGGTGGCTTTGTCGTGTTGCTGTCGAAAGTGAACAAGTGGTACTGGTTATCATCAGATTTGACCACAAACATGGTGCTGCCTGATGAAACCACCGTCCCTTCGACTGTGGTTTCATTCCAGCTTGTGTGTTTTCATTCTGAGCTTGCGATGATGACCTGTCATCTTGAGAAAGAGCCGGTAGCGACAGTAACGCGCAAGCAATGAACAATAAGCAGAGACATGACATGAGAAGATTTCGGATAGACATTCCGTGGATCCCTCACTAGTCGAAGATCTCGAATCAGCGCTGGCGCAACCGATCCATACCGAGGTCTGGAAAGCAAACGTAGAGGTAAGTGCGCTTCGCGGCCCCGCCAGACAACTCCATTCTCTGATGGTGGTTGCACACGCGAGGTTGGCCCTCTAACTACATCGCACTCTGCACAGATTGAACAACAGATGATGACATCAAAATATCTAGCAGTATTGCATTGCCGCAAAGCAGCAAAAAAGCCCCCGGGGCTCTTTTTATGTCTGCCGACCACGAAAGAAGAGAAGTGTCCTTTTCCGGTCGCGTTGAGCAGCGGCTGACAGTTAGAAACTAAACCCCAATCACCGCGCAAAGCTCCTACACCGCGGCAGTGCTCTTCTGCGGCCTTCGGAAATGCCGAGTTGATGTCTGGCAACGAAGAGATCGGCGACAGTATCCGGCCATTGCTTAAGCTCAGCCGGGCGGAAGGATCTAGCCACCGTAGGTACACCTCACTTCGCCCAATTCATACCCCTCGCGAACGATGAGGTCGGTTTCTTTACCGTATATGACGGAAACTTCGGCACGCACATTGCAGATTTCACCAAATATATTGGACCGGTCTTCGATCTCATATTCAAGTTCGCCACTAACTCGCCGCCCTCGCCACGCAACTCGTCGTGTTGAAGGCAATTCGGTCTGAGCTCCCGCTACAGGCAATGACGTTCAGTTTCCCTCGGACGGCGTAGCTTATCGAGTAGTTTTGTGGCCGCGATAAGGTGTGAGTCACAGGAAGTAAGCCACTGTGACTCACCTACGCAAAATGATGCTCGAAGAGCTCGAGCGTCGCAACTATTCCGCAGAGACGACGCGGCGTTATCTGCGTTTCGTCGAGCGGTTCGCGCAACACTTCGGCAAGTCGCCGGACAAGCTCGGTCCGGATCATCTGCGCAGCTACCAGGCCTATCTGCTCAGGGAGCTCAAGCTCTGCCCGGGAAGCGTCGAGAACCACGTGGTCGCACTGCGATTCTTCTACGTGCGCACGCTTCATCGTCATGAGTTCCGCGAGTTCCTGCCCTATCCCAAGAGTCCGAGGAAGCTGCCTAACATCCTCAGCCAGGAAGAAGTCGCATGTCTGATCAACGCCAGCAGCAGCCTGTTTCAGCGCACGCTGCTAATGGTTCATTACGGAACCGGCATGCGCCGCTCCGAACTGGCCCGGCTCGAGATCGCCCACATCGACAGCCAGCGCATGGTCATCCATGTGGTCGACGGCAAGGGGCACAAGAACCGCGATCTGCCCCTGAATCCAACCTTGCTCGAGAACCTGCGTGTCTACTGGCGATGGCTCAAGCCCCGCACCTACCTGTTCCCGTCGCGGGTGCATCGGGATCACGAGCAGCCCATCAGCGACAAGATCGTCTGGCTGGCATGCACCCAGGCAGCGAAGAAGGCCGTTGCCGGAACCGCAGTCTACAACCTGCCCTTCAAGGGCACAGCAGCAAAACGTGGAACGGACTCCAGGGCTATGCGCGGCCTTCGTCGCTGGGCCAGCCGGTTCGTAAGCTTCAACAAGTCGCAGGAATTTCAAACGTGACCCTGTATCAAAATCCCGGAACCACTAATTTCGGAGGCTCGGTATGCGACATCACCAACTACACGCCAGCCTGCATCTTTGAGGTGCAGGGAACCCAGGCGAGTTCTACGGCCGTCGCATCGCCCAGCACCTACACCGGCCTCGGCACCATGCAGCGCAATGCGCTCACCGGTCCCGGCTAGGCAGACCTCGACCTCTCCGGCGAGAAAGACACGCGGCTCATCGGCGAGCGGCTCACCTTCAGCCTGCGCGTCGATGCCTTCGACATCCTCAACCACCCCAACCTTTGGCCAGCCGACAAACAACGTGCAATCCGCCACCTTCGGCCAGATCACCTCAACCCGTTTTGCCACCAGCGACGGCGGATCGTCGCGCCAGCTCCAGCTCAGCGGAAAATTCATCTTCTGATTCAAAACCAATATCCGGGCGTGCTCTCCGCCGCATATACTGCGACGAAGACACGCCCGCTTCCCTTTCGTCTCCAAGGAGATCGCATTGCGCCGTCGCACCTTCCTGCAAACTCTCTCGCTGGCAGCCGCCGGCGCTGCTGTCGCACCTTCTGTAGCTCCTGCCCAAACCGCCAGCCCCACTACTGCGGGCAGCCCCGCCGCACAATCCCTGCCGCCCTTTCAAGCATCGGACCAGGAAAAATTCGTTCGTCCCGATGTGCATGCCGGCGACCGGCCCTCCGGCGCCAGCTTTGCCACGCGCTCGCCCGCACTGGGCCTCAACGGCGCAGCCGGCACCGCGCATCCGCTGGCCACGCAGACCGCCATCGACATGCTCAAGCGCGGCGGCTCCGCCGTCGACGCCGCCATCGCCGCCAACGCCGTCCTCGGCTTCGTCGAGCCGGTCAGCTCCGGCCTCGGCGGCGACTGCTTCGCCTTCGTCTGGGATCCCAAGGTCGGCAAGCTGGCCGGCATGGCCAGCTCCGGCCGCTCGCCCAAAGCGCTCACGCTTGAAACCGTGCGCTCCCGCGCCGTCAGACGGCGCACATTCCCGCGCTCGGCGCCGTCGCGTCTCCACGCCCGGCGCCTCGACGGCTGGTGGACCCTGCACCAGCGCTACGGCAAGCTCAAATGGGCCGAGCTCTTTGAGCCCGCTATCCACGCCTGCGAAAACGGCGATCCCACGCCGCAGATCATCGGCTACTACATCAAGCGCAACATGGTGGCGTTTCTCCGTCTCAAGCTCGGGGATCGAAGAAACCGCCAACGCCGTGCACACCTACACGCCCAACGGCGTTGCGCCCAACGAATACGATGTCCGCCGCAATCCCGATCTTGCGCGCACCTATCGCATGATCGCCGCGGGCGGCCGCGACGCGTTTTACGACGGCCCCATCGCGCAGACCATCGACGCCTACTTCAAGCGCATCGGCGGCTGGCTCTCCGCCGAAGACCTGCGCGAGCACCACGCCGAGTGGGTCGAGCCGCTGGTCACCAACTATCGCGGCGTGGATGTCTACGGCATGCCCGCCAACACCCAGGGCCTGGCCACTCTGCAGATGCTCAACATCATCGAGCACTTCGACATGCGCGGCTACGGCTTCCAGTCGCCGCAGTCGATCCACGTGCAAACCGAGGCCAAGCGCCTGGCCTACGAAGACCGTGCCCGCTACTACGCCGATCCGCATTTCGCCCAAATCCCCATCGAGTGGCTCAACTCAAAGGAGTACGCAAAGGAGCGCGCCAAGCTCATCCGCCTCGACCGCATCAATGAGCAGGTCTATCCCGGCCAGGCGCCCAGCCACGGCGACACCACCTACTTCACCACCGCCGACAAAGACGGCATGATGGTCTCCATCATCCAGTCGAATTTCCGCGGCATGGGCTCGGGCCTGGTCGCCGACGGGCTCGGCTTCATGTTTCAGGATCGCGGCCAGCTCTTCTCGCTCCAGGACGGCCACCCCAACATCTACGCGCCCGGCAAGCGTCCCTTCCAGACCATCATTCCCGGCTTCGCCGCGAGAGATGGCAAGCCGTGGATCTCCTTCGGCGTGATGGGCGGCGACATGCAGCCGCAGGGCCAGACGCAGATCGTCCTCAACCGCGTGGACTACGGCCTCGACGTGCAGTCCGCAGCCGACAGCCCGCGCTGGCATCACGAAGGCTCATCGCAATCCATGGGCGAGGACCGGCCCGGCCTGGGTCCGCTCGGCCTGCTCCATCTCGAGGCCGGCGTTCCCGCAGCCACCCGCAAGGCGCTCATCGACCTGGGCTGGCCGATGGCCCCCAGCGACGGCGGCTTCGGCCGCTACGAAGCCATCGAGCTCCGTATGCAGGGCGCCGACCGCGTCTACGCAGCCGGCAGCGAAATGCGCGCCGACGCCGTAGCGCTGGCGTATTAACCAGTAGCGCCGGACTTCATAGGCTACGGCAAAACTCGTTGAGAGTATGAGTTTTGAAAGGGCACGGCTTGAGCCGTGCCGCAGGTAGCTGCAAAATGAGTCCGGCTTCAGCCGCCGAGGGAGGCTTCTTCGCACATCTCGCCTCTCGCATCAACTCTTTCCGCAGCCCGTGGGTTCCGTAGCCTCCGGGTTCCGGAGCCTCTGGAAGGCCGCAAAGCGGACAAGTCCCGTAG
>CAWEXZ010000006.1:0-10707 GCA_963813215.1 uncultured Acidobacteriaceae bacterium | reverse complement strand
GGAGAACCTGAGTTTCCGAAAGTGGACCTGACCGCAACGTGAGCATTTACTGCAACCGTGCGTTGCAATGCGCTAATTTTGATGCAGTGAAGCAGGTCGCCATTTCTTCGCAGCTTCGGTCGCGCTCGTCCTATCCAATCGTTATTGCGTAGAATAAATCCCGAACCAGGAGCTCTGTTGCAGAATCCATCCGAGACAGCCGCTCCGTTGCTTTCGTTTGACCACGCGAGTAAGCACTACACCAACGCAGGCGAACGAGTGCGAGCGCTCGACGATGTTTCGCTCGAGGTCGGTTCTGGCCAATTTGTTGCCGTGATGGGTCGCAGCGGGTGCGGCAAGTCAACGCTCCTTCATCTGGCGGGCGCTCTTGATTTTCCCACCACCGGGCATGTGCGGCTGGATGGCGTTGCGACCGATCAGTTGACGGAAGCCGGCCTCACCAGGTTGCGCCGCGAGAAGATCGGGTTCGTTTTCCAGTCGTTTCAACTGCTGAATACCTTAAGCGTGGTCGAGAATGTTGAGGTTCCCCTGCTGCTGGCAAGCGAAGGGAACGCTCGTTTCAGGGCCATGGAGCGGCTTGCCGATGTTGGGTTGGCAGAACTTGCGCACCGGATGACGCATCAGCTTTCCGGCGGACAAATGCAGCGCGTGGCGATTGCGCGTGCGCTGGTGCACAGCCCTCGCCTGATCCTCGCCGACGAGCCGACGGGCAATCTGGACACCGCAACCGGCAACGCGATTCTCGAGCTTTTGCAGCGTGTGTGCGCAGAACAGCAAGTGACCATCCTGATGGCCACGCACAGTGAAGAGGCATCTGCGTTGGCCGACACCATCGTGCGCATGCGCGACGGGCGGATCCCCGAAGAGCGGGTCTGAAATGGGTCGCCTGGCTCTCCTCTATCGGCTCATACTACGGCCTCTGTTCCGCCAGCCCGGACGTGCTCTCGTGATCCTCTTTGCCGTGGCGCTGGGCGATGCCGCCGTCGTTGCCATCGATCTGGCGGGCGATGCTGCGGCAGGCTCCTTCCATTCGTCTATGGAAACGCTGGCCGGGAAGGATGATTTTGAAGTCACCGCGGCAGGCGGGCTGCCCGAGGCGATCGTTGCCCGCCTTGCCAGGCTGCCCTACGCATTGCGCGTGAGCCCCCGCATCGAAGATCACGCGATGGTTGTCGCCAGCGGCCAGACCGTGCCCCTGATCGGGGTCGATGTGGTAGCCGAGGCAAACAACGCGGGCACGATCATCGGCGATGCGACTGCAGGCGAAGGTCTTGAGCACATCAATGACCCTGATGCGGTATGGGTGACACGCGGATTGGGAAAAGCTGTTGGAAACAGAATCCAACTGCTAATCAACGACCACGCTCGGGAATACGTGGTGCGCGGCTTGATTCCAAACTCGGCGCAGATCGGTACGGACGCCGTCCTGATGGACATCGGGGCTGCCCAACTGGCGACCGGGAAATCCGGGCATGTCGACCGCATCCTCATCAAGGCTCCTGACGCAAACACTTTCGAGATGTGGCAGAGCAAGCTGCAGCAGGCGCTGCCTGCGGGCGTGCTGCTGAATGCCCAGGGGACGGAGACTGCTGCCAATCGGCGGATGCTGGCGGCTTTCCGCTGGAATCTTCAAATGCTCAGCGGTATCGCGCTGCTGGTGGGAGCCTTCCTCATTTATAACGCCGTCTCCGTTTCCGTGGTGCGCCGGCGCGCCGATATCGGTACCATGCGCGCCCTGGGCGCAAGCCGCGCTGCCGTCATGGTTGCATTTCTGTTTGAGGCTGCACTGTTTGGCATAGTAGGTTCTCTGGCTGCCTTGCCCCTGGGCCGTATGCTCGCCGCCGGAGCCGTGGGCATGCTTTCGACCACAGTCAATGCGCTCTATGTCTCCAGCAGCCCAGGCGCCATGGCCCTTTCCGCGGGCTCCGTGATCCTCGCCCTTATGGCAGGCATTGGCGTGGCTTTGGCTTCTGCGTTGGCCCCCGCACGGGAAGCAAGCATGGTACCGCCGACAGAAGCAATGGCACGCGGCCGGCGCGAATTCGAAGTGCGCGTCGATCGCAAGCGCGATGCATTGATTGGTCTGGTGCTGGGGGTATTGGGCAGCCTTGCCGCACTGGCCCCGCCTATCGGCGGAAAGCCCTTGCTGGGTTACCTGTCGGCCCTGCTCTTTGTCGCTTCCGCCGCGTTGGCCGCTCCGTTGGTGGTGTACCGCGCCACCTCGGCAGGATCAATCGAGCTTCGCCGCCTGCTCGGAGTCGAGGCATTGCTCGCGTCGCGCAGCCTGGGCGGATCGTTGCGCAGAACGTCCGTGCTGGTGGCGGCGCTGGCCACGGCCATCGCAATGATGACGTCCGTGGGTATCATGGTGGGCAGCTTCCGGCAGACGGTGTTGACCTGGTTGGACAGTGAGCTGCCCGCCGACCTGTACCTGGCCCCCGCCGGAGCGATGGGTGGCGACCTGCATCCCACCATTGCGCCGGAGGTGGCTGACCGTATCGCGGCGACGCCCGGCGTGGAGAGCGTGAGCCGCCTTCGCGCCTACGAGATTCAATACCAGGGCCTGCCCGCCTCGCTAGCCGGCGCAAGCCAGGGTCGCAATGCACCTCGCCAGAACCTGACGTTTCTTTCGAGAAGACCAAGTGCGGACATCCTGCGAGAGTTGGCCGCGGGTAACAATGCGGTCGTCAGCGAGCCCTTTGCCAATAAGCATCATGTCAAGCCCGGAGACGCCATCACACTCCCGCTGGGCGAGCAGCGGGTCACCTTCCGCGTGATCGCTATCTTTTACGACTATGGTCACGAAGCAGGCTACATCGTGCTGGATTGGGGCACTCTCCGACAGTATCTCCCCGACAGCGCACCAACCAACCTCGCTGTCTACCTTGCGCCAGGTGCAGACCTCGAGCGAACCCGCGCCGCGATTCAAAAGGCCATTGCGAACAAGAGCCTGATGATGCTTTCCAATGGCGAGATACGGAAGCAGGCCATGCAAGTCTTCGACCAGACATTTGCTATTACCTATGCAGTTGAGGCCATCTCGATCATCGTGGCGATTGGCGGAGTTGCAGGCGCACTGATATCCATTGTGATCGACCGGAGGCGTGAGTTCGGGGTGTTGCGGTATGTCGGGGGCACGAGCGCGCAGATTCGCAAGCTGATCCTGGTCGAGGCGGGCCTGATTGGCATCCTGGCCAATGTGTTGGGCCTGGTGCTCGGCTACGTGCTGTCGCTGGTCCTGGTGTACGTGATCAACAAGCAGTCATTCGGATGGACGATTCAATTCCATTGGCCGGTTGCGGTGCTCCTGGGTTCGTTGAGCATCGTGTATGTTGCCACGGTGCTGGCGGGGTTGTTTCCAGCGCGGCTCGCGGTCCGGTTGGATCCCATGGAGGTGATGCATGAGGAATAAGTGGCTTGCACTGCTGCTTCTCACCGTAACGTGCGCCACCGCGCAGGATTACCGCATCGCACAGCCTGGTTACAGGTTCGCGTTTCCACGAGACTACTTCAATCATGAGGACTATCAGACCGAGTGGTGGTACTACACCGGGAATGTGGAGGCAGCGGATGGTCACCGGTTCGGCTTTGAGCTGACCTTCTTCCGGCAAGGCGTTTCGCGCGCCGAGAACAGCCGGTCCTGGTTTGTGCACGACCTGTGGATGGCACACATCGCGCTGAGCGATATCACCGGGCGGCGCTTTTATAGTGAGGAACGGCTCAATCGATCCGGACCCGGCGTTGCCGGCGTGGATGCCCAGACCGGGCTGGTGTGGAACGGCAATTGGCAGGCGCACATTGCAGAGCGCGAAGAGGAGCTGCGCGGCGTTGCTGACAAGTTTAGCCTTGCGCTGCAGCTCAGGCCCGTCGCGCAGCCCGTGATTCAGGGCCAGGATGGCGTGAGCCGGAAGGCTGAGGGTGCCGGGCATGCTTCCCACTACTTTTCACTGCCGCGCCTTTTGACCACAGGATCCATCGCACTCAACGGTAAAACCTACCAGGTGGACGGAGCGTCCTGGATAGATCACGAGTTCTTTACCGCGTCCATGGCCGCGAATGAAACGGGCTGGGACTGGTTGAGCGTGCAACTTGCAGACGGAGCCGAACTCATGCTGTACCGCCTGCGACACAAGGATGGCAGTATCGATCCGTATTCTTCGGGCAGCTACGTGGATGGTAGCGGGAAGTCTCAATTTTTGTCCGCCGGGGATTTCGCAATGACGCCGGCGGCAGAAACCTGGACCAGTCCGGCGACTAGGGCAACGTATCCAGTGCACTGGCACGTCTCCATTCCGCGCCTGAACATGCAACTGAATGTAACCACGCCGCTCACGAGTCAGGAACTGGCCAGCAAGTTCGGAACCAGCTATTGGGAGGGAGCCATCGACGTCGTTGGCACCAGCGATCAGTCACCGTTACGAGGAGTCGGGTACCTCGAGATGACCGGATACGCAGAAACTGGAAAGCCTGTCATCCCCAACTGATGCCTAAGGGCTACGACCTCGTGATTAAGACGGATGATCTTCATTTTTCTTCCTCCGGGCAGACCCGATGCGCAATGGCCCGGTTCTGCACCCCTTGCTGGCATTGCGGGCAACCTGGGTCTACCTGGCTGTGATGGCAGTAGTTGCGAGGCCCGACAATTTTACGCAGGCGCTTGATACGCTGAATCGTCAGCTTCGGATGGGCGTATTTAAAATGGGCTGGATCAGTAAGACAACCGTGCAGGAACTCGATTGTGTTCAGGCAGTGCTCCAGCTCCTTCATGAGCCGTTCATTTTTGTCCATGCCGGCCCCTCGTTAACGTTTCAATATTCATCTAAAGTGCCATATCGTCCAACATGCTGAAAGCCGCGATCCCATACAAAGCTTGAGGGCTGGGGCACCCTTACACCAGCTCTATGTGCAGCTCTCGACCAAAGCGTGCGCGGCGCGTCAGAGGGTCAGCAGTGTTACTGCGTGATTGGCGGGATCGAGCAGCCGGTACCGGGCCGCGCACTGGCACGTGTGTGATCACATTACCACCCTGAAACCGGCCGGAACGCTGCTGGATTACGACCTCCGCGATTTCGTCTTGTCCGTGCGGCTGCAGCGAGCGGATTGACGTTTGCCTTATACCATCTGTACGCCCAAGGTGGGAACTTATCGTGGAAAACAGGCGGGTCTCTATCGCCATCGATCTGAGTCCAGTCGGAGCGATGTGAGAGCCATTTCTGGATTCGCCGGAACCAAATCGTCAACTGCGGTTGAATTATAGGATCACTTATGCCGAATAAGGGGGCCAGGTCATCATCGCATTTTGCAGAATTCAATTGCAATTGGTACCTGCTGTTTACGCCGGTCTTGAAAAAGTCGGATCAGAACTGTGCAAGGCGGGTACGCTCAGCAAGCAGTTCGAAGAGCTGACAACTTGCAACCCGGGCGGCAGCGATTCCCCGAAGCTGCGGACCACATCTGCCGGTTCAGGAGGGACGTACTCTGACAAAAGCTGGATGGTTTTCTGGCCGACGCCAAGCGCCCTTAAGCGGGAGATTGTCTGCTCGCGAATTGCATCATCGATGTCACGCGAGCGATCGCCGGTGCGCCGCGCGATCAACACGACGGTGGAACTCGTTACGTCGTTAAACGTGGATAGATCCAGCAGGGCTTTCAGCCACTCGCCTGCAATTTCAGGCGCCACTACCGAGTGCAGCGGCCCGTACAGCGGAATGCGCGAGCCTAGCCGCCCGAGCGACCACAGCCAGATTGCATTTTCAGGCTCTTTTCTGATCTTCGCCAGCATTTCATGGCCAATCAAAGCACGGGTGGTGCCCAGGAGGTGCTCAAGGCTCGCAAGCATGCGCCACTGCTCATACTCGAGTTGCTGGTTAGAGCGGCCCTTCTTCTTACGATCGGCACCACTCGTATGCTTACGATAGAGCGCCTGCTGCTCGCTGGCATTGATGCCGCCTGCGATCCGGCGCAGCAGCACCAAAAGTTCGACCCGGCATTGGAGATCGTCCGCAAAGATGAGTTCCTTCAAAGCGCGTGTCCGCAGGACGTTTGCGCGCCCCGTATCACCCGGTACACCGAATCCGGGCCGCAAACAAAAACCGCACAAATTGAGCCAACGCACCTCATGGCGTGGTGACTTTTTGCGTCCGGCGGCAACCTCGATGAGCACATCAGCGAACCTGCGAAGGGCCGAGATGGGCCACGAGTCTCTCTTCGCGACGAGCGCCACTTCCATTTGGCTGGCAAGAGTGTCGGGCGGCGGAGTGTCGCCATCAGCAGAGCTGCCAAAAACACTGCTGATGAGTTGCGTCGCGGATTCAACCGTTTCATCAAAAGCTGTTACGGCCGATGAACGTGTCGGCACTGGTTGTGGTTTCACCGCATCGATCTGCTGCGCTTGCGCTTCTTCGCCCCGCAAGTCGAATTGCAATCGCCAGCGATGTGGTGTGTCCCGCGATTCGCACCAGAGTTCGAGTGTGCCAACCTCAGTGAAAATGGCTCTGAGACGCACAACCAGGTACATCTCACTCAATCTTTTGCCGTAGCGCAGCAAAGTCACCAGCGGTGCATGGCGATGTACATCCCCCTCCGCCAAGGCAGCGAGTTCGCCGTGTGCATCGTGCCGTGTGCGCGAACTGTACAACGTGAACGACACTTGGCGGTTAGCCAGAACCGAGAATTCGCGGGCCAGCAGCGGAAGTGTAGTGCCCTCTTCGACCCCGGCCGGCAAGACGCAGATGCCCTGCAGACCGTCATCCGACGGCAGCCCGATGTAGTAGGTGCGCGCGTTGCCGGCTCTGACGCGCAGACCGGTGCCGTGCCGTACGCGGCCGTAGCAAGCAGCACCCCGAGCAACCGCACTCTCCACCGCTTGGTTGTGGAGGAGCTTGGGCCGCCAGCCGCTTTGATCGCCAGCAAACCAGGCGGAAATTGCATCGACAATCCTCTCCCGAGTCACTGCTGGCGCACAGAAACCGCCATTGAAGAGCACGGCAGAGGGTCGAGCCATCCCGTGGTTTGCAAACGAACCATTCATGGCAACAGCCGCTTCGGTCAGAAATGCAGCAAGGTGCCTCGTGATGGCCGGATCAACAGCGTAGGGCAGGCCCAGTTCGCGCAAGCCTGTGGTTCGGCCATGCACCGGCTTCTCATGAGGCGCAGTGATTGGCAGGAAGCCAGTGGTCAAGATTTGCAGGACTTCTTCGCGTGTCAAGTCAACGCTGAGCGCTTGTCCAACGACGGCGCTTCCGCTGCCCAAGACCGTGACCGGCACGCGCTCTAACGATGAATCACCGAGAAGCCGTTCTTTGGCGGCACAGCAGGCTCGGCGTAAGGCATAACGCTGTCGCAGCGTGAGCCTCATGTCTTTGATCTTGTCTTCCACTCGGCGAGCCAGGGCGAAGTCGAGATTATCGCCACCGAGCAAAAGATGCTCACCGATGGCCGTTCGTTCAAACCGGAACTCGCTATCGACTACGCGCACCCTCACCAGGCTGAAGTCGGTCGTGCCGCCACCGATGTCGCAGATCAGGATCAGTTCGCCATCGCGGAGCTCTTCGGCATTCTCATCGCGAGGCAAGCCGTGGGCGGGCGAGCCACCTGCCTGCGCGTATCGATTGTCCTCAATCCAGGCATAAAACGCGGCCAATGGTTCTTCGAGCAGAGTGAGATTTTCGAGGCCGGCACGGCGGGCGGCTTCGACCGTCAGCTCGCGCGCATCCTCATCAAACGAAGCGGGCACCGTAAGGACGATTTCCTGATGCTGCAAACGTGTTTCTGCATCCGTCCCGAAGGCGCCGTTCCAGGCATCTCGCAGATGCATAAGGTAGCGCGCGGACGCCTCAACAGGGGAAATCATCGGCTGTGGGGGTTCCGCCTGGGCTGGAAGGATCTTGCCGCGACGATCCACGCCAGGAAAAGAAAGCCACGACTTGGCCGATGACACCTGGCGGTTGGGGACGAGTGCTCCCTGCTCTCGTGCGAGCACACCTGTGACCATGGGAGGATCTTCCTCCCAGGTGGCGCTCATCGCCCCGACAGACAACTCATCTTCAGTGGGGAAGTAAAGAAACGAAGGGAGCGTGGGGAGCGTGCGCACTTCTCCCCGTTCGATCAACTGCGGTACGGGGAACACATGAACAGGTGAGGATACAGCAGCGACTGCGCGAGTATCGATGTAAGCCACGACAGAATTTGTCGTGCCCAGATCGATGCCGATCAGATAACTAGAAGGCACCGACGACCTCAGCTTCCCGTCTTTTCGCGAATATTCAGCTCCAGCTTCCAACGGTCGGCGCCGTCACGGGATACGCACCAGACCTCCAGGGTACCGAGTTCCGTGACGCGAGTCTCGAGCCGTACCGGCACAACCGTTCCCTGCCGACCATCTAATTTGAGAGTGACTTCCAGCGGGCTGAGTTCCTCGATCTCGGTACCCCAATCTTCCAGCATGCTGCCGACCTGATCCTGCTTGCGAACGCTGGACTTCAGGAAACGAAACTCGGCTGGTTCGCCGACGACGAGGCCAAACTCTCTTCCGGGAATCGTTACCTCTGTGCCCTCCTCCATACCAAAGGGAACGACACAGAGCGCTTTCAGTGGAGCTTCCATGCCGGGCACTGAAGGCATGGCACTTTCAATTCCGATGTAGTACGTGCGTGAGGCGCCACTGCGGATACGCACGCCGCGACCATAGCGCGCCTTGCCGTAATAGGCCGCACCGCGCGCCACGGCGTGCTCCAAGTCATGAGCCTCAAGGATTTGCTCAGCCCCGAGCGCTTCGAACCCCTCTTGTCTTAGCCAGTTGCTCAACACCTCCACCACGCGCTCGCGAAGCACCGCCGCTTTCATGACTCCGCCGTTGAACAGAATGTGTGTGGGACACGCCAGGCCGCTGGGGCCGCGCCGGATGCCGGCTGCCTCGGGACTGTTGCGAACCTGCTCCGACAGAAACCGCGCCAGGTGCCTGGTGATGGCTGGATCGGCCGCATACGGCAGGCCCAACTCCTGAAGGCCAACACGGCGTTGCCGCGCGGGTAATTCGCCGCTCGCCACTTTAGGGAAGAATCCTTCGATTAGGACCTGATCAAGGTTCTCGCGCGCCAGGTCTGTTGTGATGGTGCCGCCAATGAGCTTAGTCCCTTTGCCCAACAGCGTGATTGGGTGACTCTGCGTTTCGAGCGATTCGAACAGTTTTTCCTTCGCCATGCGGCACTGATGCCACAGGCCGTGCAACTGCCAGGTATCGACGCGCTGGCCCGAAGCTTCAAACTGCTGCTGCAAAAGGCGCGCCAGCGCCAGGTCCATGTTGTCGCCGCCCAGCAGGATGTGGTCGCCAACGGCGACACGTTTCAGTGTCAGTTCGCCGTTCTCTTCGGAAACCATGATGAGGCTGAAATCGGTAGTGCCGCCGCCGACGTCGCACACCAGAACCAGGTCGCCGACTTTGATTCGGCTGCGCCAGGCATCCCCCTGATCCTCAAGCCACGCGTAGAAGGCTGCCTGCGGCTCCTCCAGCAACGTGACGTGCTGATAACCAGCCTGTTCTGCGGCGCGCCGCGTCAACTCGCGTGCTTCTTCGTCGAACGATGCGGGCACCGTGAGCAGCACATCCTGGTTCGCAAGAGCGAGTTCCGGTTGCTCCCCTCCTTCGCCGTTGTCCCACACAGTGCGCAAGTACTGTAAGAACTGAGATGAGGCTTCGACTGGCGATAGCTTGGGCACCTCCTCGGGCGCTTGCCAGGGCAAGATCGGGGTAGTGCGGTTCACCCCCGCGTAAGAGAGCCAGGATTTGGCCGAGGCGACCAGGCGGTTTGGGCTCTCCGCGCCGCGTTTGCGTGCCAGTTCGCCGATCACAAGCCTGGGCTCAGGTTCCCACGGTAAGGCTATACTGCCCCTGGGAAAATCGAATTCACCCGGGATGTAGAGAAACGACGGCAGTAGCGTGCGTTCCGCCACTTCATTTGGATTCACCAACTGCGGAATGCTGCGAACCTCGATACGGCTTTCTTCTTCCTCCGCGACGGCTGCGCAGCGCGCCAAGGCCGAATTTGTGGTTCCCAAGTCGATGCCAACGATATATTTGGCCGTCAACAAATGTCTCCTTTGAATCGTGGATCAACCGTTATGAGAGTTCTACTTCAGCCGGCGCAACGATCATCCGGCCTGCAGCCTCCGGCAACGGGGGCAGATTCACTTCCTTCACCCGCCACCCTTGGTGTCGTAACACCCCTCGAAGCGGCGGTCCTCCCGCCACATTGCCGATCAATTTGATGGCCGCCGGGTCAAAACCCGCTTGCACCGTCACGGGTTGATCCTCTGCAGAGTCGAGAATCGGCTCCAACTTTACATAACGATCAAGCGCCTGCCGGCAAGTGTCATGGATCGTGCGGACAGCGGCTCCAAGCTGCGCGTCAGGATAGGAGGAGATATTCTCCGCCAAGAAATCGATCAGCCGCCCATCGCGTTGCAACAGTGCGAGCATCTGGACGGCGCGATTGAACATTTCCGAGGCTGGCGGTTGAACTTCCTGCAGAGGAGCGACGGAAGGTTGCGCTGATTGTGGTGCTTGCGGAACCTGACCGATAGGCTTGAGCAGCTTCTGGGCGGTGTCGCTGGGAATGTCACCGTGGAGCAAGATTGAGAAGAAACAGTGAAAGGCGGAAACTACTCGTTCCCAGATTCCGTTCATAGCCACTCCGGATGATCAGAAAA
>CAWEXZ010000005.1:0-253822 GCA_963813215.1 uncultured Acidobacteriaceae bacterium | reverse complement strand
TCTCCGCCATTAGAATCTAAAAGACTTATATAATTTCAACCCCCGCAAACCCCTGAAGTGACCGTGCGCGACGTAGCCGAGTTGATTGGCGACACGGAAGAGTCGGTGCGCAAGCATTACGCTGCGTGGGTGCCGGACCGGCAGGCTCGTCTCCCCTTGCTTATCCTTGCCGGGATCCTGCTGTCGCTTCATGGCCGGGCTACTCCTGCGTCCCATCGAGCAGGCCGAGCTTCCGGGCGCACTGTTGGGGAATCCGGATCGCGACGCGCGACGGGCCCTTCTCCGACAGGTCGGCCGAGTTGACGGTCTCGAAGAGAACTCCGACCAGTTCGAGGTAGACGATCTCATTGTCCTCGTCGAAGCAATCCCGGTAGAGGTGGAACCAGCCGCCGTCGGCGTCCTCCTCGCTGTGATGTTTCAATTTGGGACAGTATAGATTTGCATCATTCATGGTATCCTCTCCGCAAAGTCAGGCCGCTATTTATCAGTCGGGGTGAAGCGGCTCCGGACCAAGCTGGAAACAAAAACTTCAGTTGGGCAGTATTCTGCCGAGCCGCCGATTGCACTTCTGCACGAGCCATAATTCTTAAAATCCGGTACTTGGCGGGTATCGCTACACCGCCGACATCTTGGAGTGGGGACTACAGCTATGCAGTATCCAGCGGACATGGCGGCGATCACTGCGCAGCGTCAAGCAGGTGTCGAGGTCGAGCTGGGCTCGCTATCGCCGACCGTGATCTCGGTGCGCGATGTATCCATGCGGTTCCCAATCCCGAAGCGCTATCGGGAGTGGGCTTTCCATACATTCCGACCGCGCCGGGTGGTGACGGCGCTGCAACACGCATCTGCCGAGATTCAGGCCGGAGACCGCATTGCGGTGATGGGCCCCAACGGGGCAGGAAAAACCACTTTACTTAAACTGATCAGCGGGCTGTTGTTCCCGACCGAGGGGGAAGTCAGGGTGAGGGGACTCAGCACCCTGCAGCACAATGCCGCGGCTCGGAAGTCAGTCGGGTTTGTCTTCAACGAGGAGAGAAGCTTTTACTGGCGCCTGACAGGTGTGCAGAATCTGGAGTTCTTTGGTGCACTCGATAACCTGAGGGGTGCACAACTGCAACGGCGCATCCGCGAACTGATCCACTTGGTGGGACTGGAAGGCGCGGGCGATCAAATGGTCTCGGGCTACAGCTCTGGTATGAAACAACGGCTGGCTCTGGCGCGCGTGCTGATTGCGGATCCGGGGGTTTTGATTCTGGATGAACCGACACGTGCACTCGATCCAGTTGCCTGCGACGAAATGGTGGACCTGATATTGACGGATATCCACCGCGGTTCGCCCAAGACCCTGCTGATTGCGACCCACCGGCCTGAAGAGGCGGTGACTTTGTGCACCAAGCTGATGGTTATCAGCGGCGGCCTCGTAAGGGGGGGTGTGAACATCGCCCAGCTCAGGCGCGAAGGAAAGTCAGTTCTCGATTATTACCGGGAATGTGTCGCAGGAGAGGCATCGGTATGAGGGCTTTCCTTAGCAAGGCGGCCGCATTTGTCAGGCGGGACTTCAGAATCGAGGCCGGCTATCAGGCGGCGTTTGTAATGGGACTGGTGGAATCCCTCATGCTCCTGGTGATACTTCGCTTCATTGGACGGCTCGTTCCATCAGGGGCATCGGCGAACCTGGGAAGATACGGGCGCGGCTTTTTTCCCTTTGCATTGATCGGAGTGGCGTTCGCCCGTTATTTCAATCTGATGCTGGGGATGTTTTCAGATTCGATTCGGGAGGCGCAGGTGACAGGCTGTCTGGAAGCTATGCTATCCAGCCAGACGGGCCCGATCACGGTTGTTGCCATGTCGTCGTTCTACAGCCTGCTCTCAGGCGGGCTGCAGCTGCTCTTGGTTCTGGGGGGAGGGGTACTGCTTTTTGGGGTCAATCTGGGCACCATGAATTTGCCCGCAACCGTGCTCGTGATCTTGCCTTCGGTCGCCATCTTCGGCGCGTTCGGGATAATGTCGGCATCCGCAATCATCTGGCTGAAAAAAGGCGATCCGATAACGTGGATTCTGGGAGGCTTGGGAAGCATTCTCGGCGGGGCCTATTTCCCCATCGACGTGATGCCGACATGGATGCAGAAGCTTTCGGTTGTGATCCCCATCCGTTATTCGCTTGACGCCCTGCGCTCGACCATGCTGAACGGCGCGAGTCTTGCCTCAGTAGCCAGGCCGCTGGAGACTTTGGTGGCCATTGCGATCATTCTTTTGCCGGCGAGCGCGGCCCTGTTTACCGCTGCTGTGCGCAAAGGGAGAAAAGAGGGAACGCTCACGCAATATTAGGAAGCAACTACCCAGTGCACAGGATCGGTTCGGGGGCTGCGACGGGCGCGCCATGCACCTTTTGGGCATTGCGCACCTTTTACCTTTGTGCCAACTTGTCAATGCAGACTTATCAAGATTGACGAGATTCCAGACGAGCGAGCGGGGCGGTTAAACAGAGAAGGCTAAAGCTCGTAAGTCTTTTGGGTGTAAGGCCTTGGATGAATAGCGACTCACTCTTCATCACGACGCTGAAGAAGCCGATGGCGCAGATTCGGTTGTACTGTTTTCCCCATGCGGGGGGATCCCCACCAGCGTTCTTTCCCTGGAATGCCCTGCTGGGCTCCTCGGTCGAATGCGTGTCCGTGCAGTATCCGGGCCATGCGCAGCGATGGAGAGAACCCGCACTGACCTCAGTGGCGGACCTCGTCGAGGAGATCTTCACCGGCTGGAAGGCGGTTCCGCCGGGGGCGTTTGCATTTTACGGCCACAGTTTCGGCGGCCTGGTGGCTTTCGAGTTGGCGAGGCGGCTGCGCCGTGCGACGTGGCGAGGTCCGGAGTGGCTCTTTATCGGAGCGACTCGCGCGCCGCAGCTGGGGCACTGGCTTGCGCCGATTCACGCATTGCCGGACGAGGAGCTAGTGGAGGCGGTGCAGGCCCGCTACGGCGGAATCCCGGCGCTGATTCGGGCGGACCGGGAAGCACTGGACTTATTCCTCGGCGGGATGCGCGCGGATCTCAAAGCCTATGAGTGCTACGGCATGAACGAGGAGGCGGCGCTGGCCATTCCCATTACGGCATTCGCCGGGGCCGAGGATCGCGCGGTTCCGCCGACTTGCATGCAGGGATGGACAATACAGACGCAAGCTGGATTTGAACTTAAGGTGATGCCTGAGGGGCATTTCTTCACGGGGGGCAGTCTGAACGTGGTGACGGAATGCATTCAGGACCGCCTCTTGCGGCGCATCGATGAGCGAAACAGGAAAGAGTACGAAATCCTGTACCTATGAGGAGCCTGTACCCATGAGGACAAGAAAGGACGGGTCGTCGATGAAGCGTGTCGGAGCAAGCAACGCGAAGGAGCCGATTGCCATTATTGGGATTGGCTGTCGATACCCCGGAGCGGCCAATGTCGAACAACTATGGGAGAACCTGCTCGCCGGGAAAGACTCGGTGGGACCATATCCGATGGGACGCTTTCCGGGTCTCGATCGGGTCTACGCATCCGCCGGGAAGAGTGGATACCTGCTGACAAACGAAGGCGGATTCTTACCGGATTTTGACGCCTTCGACGCGCAGTTCTTCGAGCTTTCGCCACGAGAGGCCCTCTATATGGATCCGCAGCACCGGCTTCTGCTCGAAGTGAGCTGGGATGCCCTTGAGGATGCTGGGCAGGTTCGGGCGGATTATCAGGGTTCGTTAACCAGTGTTTTTATTGGGCAGTGGACCAGTGAGTACGAAGCTCGGCTGTACGAATCGGGCAGCGAGCCGGACTTCTATTCGATTCCAGGATGTGCGCGGGCCTCAGCGTCGGGTCGCATTTCCTTTGCGTTTGGTTTTGAAGGACCGAGCATCAACGTGGACACTGCTTGCTCCTCCTCCCTGGTGGCGGTGCAGCTGGCATGCGAAAGCTTGTGGCTGGAAGAGAGCGGAATGGCTCTGGCTGGTGGAGTCAATCTGATTCTCGGTAGAGAGATTTCCGAACTGTTTACGCGCGCGGGCATGCTTTCGCCGGATGGGCGCTGTAAGTTCGGGGACGTGCGAGCAAATGGGTTTGTGCGCAGCGAAGGAGCCGGCATAGTGGTACTGAAACGGCTCTCGCGTGCCCGCGCCGATGGGGACCGCATCTACGCGCTAATTCGGGGGGGCGCCATTAACAGCGATGGGCGTACCAGCGGACTGCTGGTGACCCCAAGCCGGCCGGGGCAGCGACGGATGCTGGATACGGCGTGGCGGGCCGCGGGCATCGATCCAGCGGACCTGCGGTATATCGAGGCACACGGAACGGGAACATCGGTAGGTGATCCGGTCGAACTAGGCGCGATTGCAGATGCTCTGGCGCCTGCGGGCCTGCGCGACCGGTGTGCCGTCGGCTCCATCAAGTCCAATATCGGTCATACGGAGGCGGCGGCGGGCATTGCGGGACTGATCAAGACAGCGCTGGTGCTGCGCAATCGCGTAATACCACCAAGTCTGCACTGTGAGACTCCCAATCCGAAGCTCTCCTGGCAGGAGATGCCGATCCGCATTGCAAGCAGCGAGATTGATTTGCGCGACGAACCGCGTCCGCTGCTCGCCGCGGTGAGCGCATTCGGCATTACCGGAACGAATGCTCACATCGTGCTCGAGGAGGCGGAGCCGCTCGGAGTCGCGGAGCAGAAATCGGAGCAGGCGGATCGCACACTGGTGCTGCCGGTTTCAGCCCATTCGCCGCAGGCCCTGGAGCAACTGCTGGACGGCTACAGACGTCAAGTGGCGTCGCGGGACGATTGTTTCCAGGACCTCTGCTACACCGCCGCAATGCGGAGAAATCACCACGAATTCAGAACTGCACTGGTCTGCGCCAATCGCGCCGAACTGGCAGAGGCCCTGGACAGCGCTGCGCGCGGCGAGTCGGCCGATACGATCGTGACCGGCAGGGCAGCTCCCGTGGCGCCGCGGGTTGTGTTTGTGGCTCCTGGTCAAGGTTCTCAATGGCCTGGGATGGCAACGGAGCTTTACCGGCTGGAACCGGCTTTTCGCGCCGCATTCGACGCATGTGACCAGGCCATTATGGAGGAGACCGGGTGGTCTCTCCGGGAGCGGCTCCTGAGCGAAAGTGCCGAGGAATATCTGCAGCAGATTGATGTGATCCAGCCTGCGCTTTTCGCAATGAGCTTGGGGCTGGCGGCGGTCTGGCGCGACTGGGGCATAGAGCCCGATGCGGTGGTGGGGCACAGCATGGGAGAGGTTGCGGCAGCCTGCCTGGCCGGCGTGCTGAGTCTGCGCGACGCAGCAGCCGTGATCTGCCGTCGAAGCCGCCTGATGAGAACACTTCGTTCGAATGGCGGTATGGCCGTGGTCGAGCTTCCACTCGAGGACACGGAGGCGTTTCTCGCAAAATATCCAGGACTGTCTGTGGCCGCCAGCAACGGGCCATCGACAACCGTGATCTCCGGCGATCTGCAGGCTCTCGAGGAGGCTTTGCATGAGCTGGAAGCTCGAGATGTTTACTGCCGCCAAGTGAAGGTGGATATCGCTTCGCACAGCTCGCAGGTCGACCCAATCCTTGAGCCGCTTCTGCAGGAACTCGGGGACATCGAACCGCGGCCGGCGAAGATTCCAATGCTCTCCACGGTGACCGCGAGTTATGCGGCCACGGCTGAAGCGGACGGCACTCGGATGGATGCACACTACTGGGTCCGGAATCTGCGGCAATGCGTGCTCCTGGCAACGGCAGTACGGCAGTTGGTCCAGGATGGTCACAGCCTTTTTCTGGAACTTAGTCCTCATCCGATCCTATTGCCATCAATCGAGTCTTCTGGTCGACTGGCAAATCCAGATGTTATGGCCATCGCTTCGCTGCGGCGTGAAAAACCGGCGCAAGCGGCCATGTTAGCAGGACTGGCAACGGTGTATACAACTGGCCATCCGGTGCGCTGGGAATGCCTCTTTCCCCAGGGGGGAAGGTGCGTGCGGCTACCACAGTATCCCTTTCAGCGGGACCGCTGCTGTCCGGAACCGGCAAGAGCGCAGCGGTGGCAAGCAGAGGGGACGGCCGGGAACCCGATATTGGGAATACGCTTCACCTCTTCTCGCCAGCCGCAGACGGTGCTCTGGGAGAGCCGCATCGGAATTGATTCGATTCCCTATCTCAAGGATCATCGCGTGCTGGGCTCTGCGGTTTTCCCCGCGGCCGCCTATGTGGAAATGGCGCTTTCGGGCATTCGGGCACTGTATCCGGAAAACAGGTTTGCGCTCGTCGATGCGACCTTTCGAAATGCTGCTTATCTGCCGGAGACGGGCGGCCGAATTTTTCAACTCGCCATCACCGCGGAAGAACTCGATGCGTTTTCCTTTGAGGTGCGCAGCCGGATCGAGGACGAGACTGAACAGTGGGTTCTGCATGCCACCGGTCAGTTTCATCGCCTGAACAACGAGACGGCCGAGGATTTGCCGACCGTGCCGCTCGCGGATCTACAGGCGAACTGCACGGAAATACGGGATGCAGAAACGCATTACGACCGGCTGGCGAAGAGCGGACTGCAATACGGTCCCGCCTTCCGTCTGGTGGAAGAGGCCAGGGTGGGGACCGGTCGGAGCGTTTGCCGGCTGAGGTACGCGCCGAAAAACGAGGGCGCGTATGTCTTCCATCCGGTGCTGCTCGATGCATGCTTACAGTCGATAGCCCACGTATGGCCGGAGCGGGATGGATTTGAATCGGGCGATACCTACTTACCGGTGTCGATTGGGCGGGTTCAGGTGCATGCGGATCTCCTGACGGAGGATCGCCTGTATGCCGCAGCCGAGCTGGCAAAATGCGATGCGGCGACCGGCTCATTTAGCGTGAATCTCCGCCTGCTGAACGAGCGAGGAATCGTACTCGCTGAAGTCGCGGAGATGAAGGTGCAACGGGTCGCGCATCAGGACGCGCTCGGCCCTCTGTCTTCGCTCTATACCCTGCGATGGGTGGCGGAGCCACCGGTGCGCGAACCGGCGGTGCTTCCCAATTTGCGGCCGGAGAACTGGATTATCTTCGCCGATTCATGCGGAGTTGCCGAGAAAATTCGCGAAATGCTGGCATTTGGCGGCGGCTCCTGCACGCTCGTGCGTCCCGGCGAATCATTCCTGCAGGTCGCAGAGCAGGAGTACACGGTTCGACCGGATTCGCGGCGAGATCTCGATGAATTGCTGACGGACGTTGCGCAGAAAAAAGGACCGCCGACAGCGATGGTGCATTTGTGGGCTGTCCGCGACGGGTCGCCGGAAGATGCCGATGGGACCAGGGTGATGGGGACGCAGGTGTTCGGCAGCATGCACGTTCCCCTGGTGGTCCAAGCCGTGACTGCGGCGAACTGGCCAACTTCACCGCGGTTATGGATGGTCACTTCCGGATCTATCAGCGTGGACCTTGGTGGACCACTGCCGCGATTTGAAAGTGCGCCGATGTGGGGAATTGGACGCTCGGTTGCGCAAGAGCATCCTGAATTGCGAGCAACCCTCGTCGACTTGAGTATTGTTCCAGAGGCTGCAGAGGCGCGGGAATTGGCTCGCCGGATTCATGAAAACGGCGATGAAGACCGAATAGCACTCCGCGGACAGCAAGCCTACGTAGCCCGTCTTGCGGCGCACGGCAGCGAGGAGGTGCAAACACGGGCCATAGTCAAAGATGAGCAGTACCGTGTGCACATGGATGGTCCGGCATCGCTCGATGGACTTCGTTTGCTGACTTTCCAGCCGCGCAACCCAGGACCCGGCGAAGTGGCGATTGAGATTTCTGCGGCAGGCCTGAATTTCATCGACTTGGCTCGTGTGATGGGAATTTACCCGGGTGTCGATCCCACCAAGCCGCTGCGCGTTGGAATGGAATGCGCGGGGCGTATAACTGCGGTTGGCGAGGGCGTCTTCGAGTTTCAGCCGGGTGACGAAGTGCTGGCGATCACACCCTCGCTGCACGAGGGGCTCATGGCTTCGTATGCAGTCTTGCCCGCCGAGGCTGTGTTGCACAAACCCGCAGAACTGAGCTTCGAGCGGGCAGCTACCACTCCGATCGCATTTCTTACCGCATACTACTCACTCGTGGAACTGGCGCACATTCGAGAAGGGGAATGGGTCTTGATTCACGCGGCAGCTGGTGGTGTCGGTCTTGCAGCCATCGAGGTTGCCAAAGCTGCGGGCGCAAGAATCATCGCTACGGTGGGTTCAAAGGAGAAAGAGGAGTTCGTACGATCGCTAGGCGTCTCCCACATTTTCAGTTCTCGCTCACCTGCTTTTGCCGCGGCCGCGACGGAAGTGACAGGAGGACGCGGCGTCGATGTTGTGCTGAATTCGCTCAGCGGTGGGCTGATCGACCGTGGAGTGGAAACGTTGGCCCCCTATGGCCGGTTCGTGGAATTGGGAAAGCGCGATGTCTACGATGACCGGCAGCTGGGGTTGCGAGCATTCCGCAAAAATATCTCGTTCCATGTGGTGGATCTGGCGGACATGATCGAAACCCAGCGGCCCCGCGTACGCAAATTGTTGGAGATCATTTTAGATCGGATCGCGCAGGGTCAATGGCGCCCTGTTCCTGTGAATGTGTTTGCGGCGCAAGATCCGGGCGACGCCTTCCGGCTGATGGCTCAGGCGCGGCACATCGGCAAAATCGCGATTCAAATGGGGCGCGATGTATCCGCACTGCCAGGGACCGATCGCCCACTCTTCTCAGCGAATGCAGGCTATCTGATCACCGGTGGATTGGGAGGGATCGCGCTTACGGTTGCCGAGTGGATGGCCAGGCAGGGAGCCGGCTTGCTGCTGCTGATGTCGCGACGTGCAGTCAGTGAGGGAGCGGCGGAGACGATTCGGCTGATCGAGGCAACAGGCTGCCGCGTTCGCGTGATGCGCGGCGATGTGACCCGCAGGGCAGACGTAGACGAGGCGTTACGCATCCTGCGATCGGAAGGGTTCCCACTTCGCGGCGTTCTTCATGCCGCGGCCGTCGTGGATGACGTACTGATCCGCGCGACGACTCTCGACCGGTTTGCGCGCGTGATGGCGCCCAAGGTGGAAGGGACTTGGAACCTTCACGCCGCGACGCTTGCTGAGAAGCTGGACTTCTTCGTACTTTTCTCTTCGATCGCAACCATCCATCCGCAGCCCGGCATGGGCATTTATGCGGCGGCCAACGCATTTCTCGATGGCTTTGCCGAATACCGCCGCGCACTCGGCATGCCGGCAACCTCAGTGAACTGGGGTGGTTGGAATCAGATCGGACTGGCGCGGGTGGCCGGAACAGAACGCAGCCTTGAAGGGTATCGCGAACAAGGCATCAGAAATCTTGCCGCCAGCGAGGCGCTGGAGGCGTTGGGTGTAGCGATTAGAAGCCACCCTGTGCAGATGGTAGTTGTTCCATTCGCGTGGAAGAAGTTCGCGGAATTTCATGGTAGCCGTAGCGCCCCGCTGTTCAAGGACTACGTGGCGCAGGCGGCTCAAGCATCGGGCTTAACGTCGAGTCGTTCCGAGATCGTGAGCCAGTTGGCAGATGCAGCATCGGCGGAGCAGCGGGCAGAGATGCTGGAGGCCTGGCTTCAGGCGACGCTCGGCCGAGTGCTCAAATTGGCCGTGCACAAGATCGATCTGGATCGTCCATTCGGCGCCATGGGGCTCGATTCTCTGATGGGCATAGAGTTTGTGCGGCGCCTCAGTGTTGCACTGGAGATTCCGATTCCGGCCACCGTGGTGTTCAACTATCCGTCCATTCGGCTGCTGACCAGGCAGTTGCTGCAGAGGCTGAACCTGCAGCAACGGGAGACAACTCTGGCGACGGTTGCGACCGCGGTTTCGATCGGGGAGCTGCCGGAGGTCTCCGAAGAAGAGGCGTTGCAGGAACTGATGAGTCCGGAAGGGAGGCGTTCCTGATGAGCGACAACTCCCGTGCAAGGATTTCTCCGGCCCGCCTGGCGCTTGCGGCACGAAAGCTTCGTCAAGAGCGGAGCGATTTGTCTTTGTTGAATTCTGACCCCATCGCGGTGATTGGGATGGCTTGCCGGTTCCCGGCGCAGAGCCATTCACCTGAAGAGTACTGGGCAGCTTTGACGGCGGGCCGCAGCGGAATCGTTGAGATGTCGGAGCGCCGGTGGCCGGACCGCACAGCCCTTGAACCGGCCCAGCGGCTCGGGGGCTATCTCGACGCGATCGACGGCTTCGATGCCGAATATTTCGGTATCGCGCCACGTGAAGCTAACCAGATCGATCCTCAGCAGCGGTTGATGCTGGAGGTGGTATGGGAAGCACTTTGGGATGCGGGCGTCGAACCGTCGAGCCTGGCGGGGGCGGCTGCCGGAGTATTCGCGGCAATTTATAACAGCGATTATGCACGGATGCACTTCAGCGACCGAACAGCGCTGGGCGCGTATGCGGGTATCGGCACCGCGCATTCCGTTGCGGCTGGACGGATATCGTATCTGTTGGACGTCCGAGGGCCTTCGCTGGCTGTCGACACAGCTTGTTCGTCTTCGCTCGTCGCCACCCACCTTGCGGTCCAGAGCCTGCGCTCCGGCGAGTGCAGCGTGGCCATTGTGGCAGCCAGCAGCCTGAAGGTCTTGCCGGATGAGGTGCTGGTCTTTTCCAAGTGGGGCATGCTGGCGCGAGACGGAAAATGCAAAACTTTCGACGCCACGGCCGACGGATTTGCTGCTGGGGAAGGCTCTGGCACGGTCATTCTGAAGCGGCTTTCTGAAGCATTGCAAGACGGAGATCGGATTCGTGCTGTGATTCGCGGGACAGCAGTGAATCACGACGGGCGTACGTCGGTCCTCACTGCTCCCAATGGGCTGGCTCAGCAGTCGGTGATTCGGGCGGCGCTGCAAAATGCGCAGATTGGAGCGGCGGACGTCGGCTACATCGAGACCCACGGAACCGGAACATCGCTCGGGGACCCGATAGAGGTTGAGGCGCTGCAGGCAATCTATGGGACGCCAAATGGAAATTCCAACTGTCTGCCATGCGCGCTGGGGGCCGTTAAGACAAATCTAGGCCACCTTGAGGCAGCGGCAGGATTGGCCGGGATGATCAAGGCAGTTCTCTGTCTGGAGAATGGAGCGATCCCCAGGAACCTTCACTTCCATACGCTGAATCCGCAGATTTCTCTCCATGGTTCGCGGTTTATCGTTCCGACCGAAACGACAGCGTGGCCGCGTGGAACAGACGCACGTGTGGCTGGAATCAGCAGCTTTGGACTGGGCGGGACCAACGCTCACGTGATTATGGAAGAGGCTCCGACGGTGCCGGGTCGCCAGTTTCGGGCTCCGCTCGCGAAGCGCTTGTGGAATAGAGATCGCTGCTGGCTGCCGGAGCAGATTACTGCACGAGCGACAGTAAACGCCGGGGATGAACCCTTCGTGCATCCTCTCCTCGGCCGGCGGGTCCACTCGGGATTCGTGCGCGGCCTATTGTTTGAGGCGGCTATTGGCACGGATGCCGTCCCGTACCTCGGAGGCCACCGACTTGAAGATCGAGCACTGCTGCCGTTCGCAGGATTTCTCGAAATGTCCCACGCTGCCGGAAGACAGAGCCTGGGCGACGCGCCATTCGCTATCGAGAACTTCGCGGTAGAAGAGCCACTCTTCCTGGAAGCAAAATCGCGCGCTGTTCAAACGTTCGTCTCAGGTGATCAGATCGAGATTGCGAGCGAGTGCAATTCAATTTGGACCAGGCATGCGCGCGGAGTGTTACGCAGAATTGACGGCGAGGCCTCCACCGTGGACATCGCCGCACTGCGCGCGCGCTGTAGTGAAACGCTGGAATCCGCGGAGATTTACCGGCGAATGGAGAGCACCGGACTGCGCTTCGGCCCTGCATTCCGGGGGATGGTGTCGGTTTGGCGCGGACCAGCGCAGAGCCTCGCTCGGCTCCGATTGCCTGAGGAGTTGGAGCGCGAGACAGCGGACTACACGCTGCACCCCGTGCTGCTCGACGCATGCTTGCAGGCAGTCATTGCGGCGCTACCGGAGGTATCCGGGGACTTGTTGTTGCCCGTTGCCGTCGATGAGTTTCGGCTTCTCCGATCTGGAATGAGCGAGGCTTGGGCGCACGTTGTGCTGCACTCGACGGGGCCGGAGCGGATCGTAGCGGATATTTCGATTATGGACGCAGCGGGGAAAACGGTTGCGCTGCTTCGTGGATTCCAGGCAAAACGAATCGCCCCGGCTTCCATCACTGGCGGCGAGTTGAAGAAAGTGCCTGCGTGCCAAATTGTATGGCGACCGGAACTTTTGCCGGAGTGCACCGAGACATCACGGGATTCACGGCGGTGGCTGCTGGTGGAAGGTACCGCGGGGAATTCCGCGGAGCTGGCTGCGCGGCTGGCCGACGCGGGTTTTGAAACGCTGGTTTCGCAACTCGACGATTCGGTACGTGGAGTACTCGAAAGCGACTGGACCGATGTACTGCTGCACCTGGGCCAGGGAGAGGCGATCAACGAGGACGCGGAATGGGACTATCCGGAGCGATCGGCCGTGGAGTTCTTGCTGGATTTTGCGCGGAGCCTTAAGGCGCAACTGAAGGCGCCTCGGCTTTGGGTGGTCGCGCCCCGGGTTGCGACGGTTTTCCCGGGGGAGGAGATCTCACTGGCCCGAGCGCCGCTGCTGGGACTCTTGCGAACCCTGGCCTGCGAGCATCCGGCTACGGCTCCGGTCCTGATCGATATCGATGCCGAAAGTGAGAACGGTGAGGACGCGATCATCGCCGAGATCATGGCGCGCGGGCTCGAACCAATTGTCGCGATGCGCGGCAGAGCACGGTATGCAGCACGGCTGGTGCCCGCTGCGCCGGTGATCCATAACGTGCTGCGACTGGTATCCGATTCGCCGGGTGTGCTCGATGCACTGCGATGGGAGCCATCCGAGCGCCGATCGCCGGGGCCCGGCGAGATTGAGATCGACGTGCGGGCGCATGGATTGAATTTCCGCGATGTTCTGAATGCCCTCGGCGTTTTTAATGTCGAGCACTTGTTGTTTGGAGCAGAGTGCGCGGGCGTCGTTACCCGAGTCGGTTCGGAAGTTCGCAGGTTTAAGCAGGGGGATCGCGTGCTCGCGTTCGCTCCGTTCAGCATGCGGAGCTACGCGATCGTGCCGGAAGAATATGCCGCAGCCTTACTGAGCGGGATGACATTCGCGCAAGCGGCCACCATCCCGGTGGCATTTCTGACCGCGCACTACGGTTTCGGACTCGCGCAGCTTTCGCAGGGACAGCGAGTGCTGATTCACGCCGCCAGCGGAGGATTAGGACTGGCCGCAGTGCAACTGGCGAAACAGGCTGGGGCGGAGATTTTTGCGACTGCGGGAAGTGAACGCAAGCGTGAGTTCCTGCGCAGACTGGGAATCAGACACGTGTTCGATTCGCGGTCGCCGGCATTCCGGAAGGACGTCATGAACGCGACCGGCAATGCAGGCGTGGATGTTGTGCTCAATTCGCTGTCCGGAGAACTGATTCGGGAGGGGTTGGAAACCCTGGCTCCTGGCGGTTGCTTCCTGGAAGTGGGCAAACGTGACATCTGGACCGCGGAAGAGGTTCGCAATCTGCGCCCCGACCTTCGCTATTGCGCTTTTGATTTGGGCGAAGTGGCGACGGAAAATCCGGAACTGATCCGTAAGATGCTGACGGAACTGATGCCGGAGTTTGCCGCGGGTAGACTGCAACCGCTGCGGATGCAGGTGTATCCCGTTGAGGAAGCCTTGATGGCCTTCAGGACAATGGCTCAGGCAAGCCATATCGGGAAGGTCGTTCTTTCCCGCCCATCCCAAGGCGACGGCGAATTGGAGAATCTACAAACAATCGTCACGCAGGGGACCGTGCTTGTCGTAGGAGGGATGGGGGCATTGGGCCGCGAAGTGGCTGCCTGGCTCGTAGCCAAGGGCGCACGCCGCCTGGTCCTTGCCGGACGCACAGCCGATGCTGATGCGGCGTTCATTGCCTCATTGCGAGAAGCCGGGGCCGAGGTGGCGGTTGAACAGATGGATTTGGTGAATCCCGAGGCTATAAGAGAAGTATTGCAGCGCATCCGCGCCTCGGGCTTACCGCTGACCGCCATTTTCCACGTTGCAGGCATGGTCCAGGATGGCGTTCTCGAAAGAGAATCGTGGAGCTCATATCGCCAGGCCGCGGCCGTGAAGATCGAGGGTGCGTGGAATCTGCATCGCCTCACGGAAACCGATCCAGTGAAACTGATGGTTTTCTTCTCCTCGGCTGCCGGAATTTTGGGATCTCCGGGGCAGGGAAGTTACGCGGCAGGGAACGCATTTCTGGACGCCTTGGCACACTATCGCGCCAGCCGCGGCCTTGAAACTCTGAGCGTGGACTGGGGAGCCTGGGCAGGGGCAGGTATGGCAGCGCGCCTGGCCCCAGAACATGCAAAGCGGCTGCTGCGCCAGGGCGTGCGCTCGCTCGAACCTTCCGCAGCTCTGCAGACACTGGAGAAAGCGATCGCAGAGCGGCGCACTCAGCTGGCGGTGCTGGATATTGCGTGGGATGAATTTCTGGAGCAGCGGCTTGCGAAGGATCAGTCTTTCTTCGCGGAACTTCGGACGCGCCAGCCGGACACGGCCAAGCGGGAGATCGCTGATCCAATCGGGGCCGCTGTTCTGAATGCTCCTACAGCGGAACGCAAGGGCCTTGTGGCAGCCCACGTCCGAGACTGTGCTCGCCGCGCCATGAGCCTTCCTCCCCGAGCCGCCGTTCCGGACGATGTTCCGCTGCAGGAACTCGGTCTTGACTCGCTGATGGCGATCGACATGAAAAATGAATTGGCGCGATCCCTGGAGTTATCCCTATCAGCCGGGCTGCTTTTCAATTATCCGACTGTGAGGGAGCTGACCGGCTATCTGCTCGGGCTATTGCCAGCGGGGATTTCCACCGGAACCGCCAACGACATAGATGATGAGGGTTCGCTGGTAGGGATGAGTGAAGAAGAAGCGGAACGGCTACTGCTCGAAGAACTGGAACACTCAGCAGATGGGAGGAGCCATGCCTGAGAGCACGGGCGGAGCCGAGTTGTCGCCAGTCAAGCGTGCGCTTGCGGAGATTCGCAACCTCCGGGCGCGGGTGAACGAATTGGAGAACGGTTCGGCGGAGCCGATTGCCATTGTCGGTCTCGGGCTGCGTCTGCCCGGCGGTGTGGCCGACGAAGCGAGTTTCTGGAATCTGCTCGTTGAAGGACGCGATGCCATCGGAGAGGTTCCGCTGGACCGGTGGGATTGGCGCAGCTACAGCGATGAGGGTCGGGCCAGCGTGGGCACGGCGGTATCGCGTTTTGGGGGATTCCTCGATCATCCCGAGGAATTCGATGCCGGGTTCTTCGGAATTGCGCCGCGCGAGGCCGTCATGATGGATCCACAACACCGCCTGGTTCTTGAAATTGCCTGGGAGGCGTTGGAGAACGCAGGGTATGCTTCGGCTGCCTTGCAGGGGAGCAATACCGGGATCTTCCTCGGTATCGGGAACCATGACTACGCCCGGCACACCATGGGCGATCCGGATGCAATTGACGCTTACGTCGGATCGGGAAACGCACCGGCCATGGTCGCCGGGCGACTTTCCTATGTATTGGGCCTGCATGGGCCTTCGTTCGCCATTGACACCTCCTGCTCGTCTTCCCTTGTGGCAGTGCACGAAGCCTGCGCCAGTTTGCGCGCGGGAGAGTGCCAGATGGCATTGGTTGGCGGCGTGAATCTGATGCTGCTGCCGGAAGCCCATGTCGCCTTGTCCAGGGCGCAGATGATGGCTCCGGATGGGCGCTGCAAAGTATTTGATGACGGGGCGAATGGATATGTACGCAGTGAAGGTGGCTGCGTCGTTGTTCTTAAAAAATTCTCGTCCGCGGTAGCGGATGGGGATCGTGTCCTGGCAATAATTCGCGGTTCTGCCGTAAACCACGACGGAAGAAGCGGCGGTCTGACTGCGCCAAGCGGTCCAGCACAGATTGCGGTGATTCGGAGGGCCCTGGAGTCGGCCCGCGTCCAGCCTGCCGAAATCGGTTTTGTCGAGACGCACGGAACCGGAACGGCTCTGGGTGACCCAATTGAAGTGGAGGCTCTGGCCTCGGCGCTTTGCGAAGGGCGTGATCCACGGCAATCGCTTTTGCTGGGAGCTGTAAAGAGCAACCTCGGACATCTGGAGGCGGCCAGCGGCATCGTCGGCATGGTTAAGGCCGCGCTGGTACTGCGTCATGGAATCGTTCCCGCTAATTTGCACTTGAGCAAGCAAAACACGCGGATTCCATGGGAGCGGCTGCCAGTTGCCGTTCCGAAGGAAAACACTTCGTGGGGCGGCCGGTATGCCGGGGTGAGTTCGTTTGGCTTTAGTGGGACGAACGCTCATCTGATTCTGGAGCGGCCTCCTGAGCCGCAGGCAAATGCGAATGTGCCGGAACGGCCCTGGCATGTGCTGACGATTTCGGCGAAATCGGATTTGAGTCTGGATACTCTTCGCAAGCGCTACACGGCAGTGCTGACGGACAAAGACGTTCGTGTGGCAGATGTGTGCTTCACGGCGAACACCGGGCGCTCGCTTTTCGAAAAACGCCTTGCCCTCGTGGCACAGAACGCGGAAGAGTTTGCCGCTGGACTGGCGGGATCCGGAACGGTCCCATCTTTTTCAGGGACCGCCGAGGGCGAGCCTGGCCGGATTTGTTTTTTGTTTACGGGCCAGGGGAGCCAGTATGTGGGGATGGGGCGGGAGTTGTATGAGGGGAGTGTAGTTTTCCGGCAAGCGGTGGATCGGTGCAGCGGGATATGGCAGGAGTTGACGGGAGACTCGGTGGTGGAGTCGCTCTACGTTCGCGGGGAGGGAATGCAGCAAGCGCGGGTGGCCCAGCCGGCGCTGTTCGCAGTCGAGTACGGATTAGCGGAGTTGTGGCGGAGTTGGGGTGTGGCGCCGTGGCTTTTGCTGGGACACAGTCTTGGGGAGTACGTGGCAGCGGTGGTGGGAGGTGTGCTGACGCTGAAAGACGGGCTGAGTCTGGTGCATGCGCGGGTGGAGTTGATGGACAGTCTTGCCGAGCGCGGAGCGATGCGAGCAGTTAGTGCGAATGCGGAGCGAGTAAGGCGAGCGCTGGAGGGGCTGGAGGGCGAGGTCGGGATCGCGGCCATCAACGGTCCGGAGAGTGTGGTGATATCGGGCACGGTGGCGGGAGTGGAGGCGGCCGGGCGGAGGCTGGAAGGGGCGGGAGCGCGGACGCGTGAGTTGGAGGTCAGTCACGGCTTCCACTCGCCGGTGCTGGAGCCGATGCTGGATGAATTTGAGGAGCGAGCGGCGCGGGTTTCATATGGCACTGCGCGGCAAAGGATCGTATCCAACGTGACCGGGCAAGTGGCGGCCGGGGGAGAGATGGGCCGGCCCCGGTACTGGCGGGACCACATGCGGCAGACGGTGCAGTTTCATGCCGGCCTGCAGACCGCCCTGGCCAGTGGCTGCACCACCTTCATCGAGATTGGACCACAGCCTGTCCTGCGGGCCATCGCAGCGAAAACCGATGCAAGCCTGGTGGATCGAATCAAAGTGTCGATGACACGGAATCGGTCCGCCTTTGCTCAGATGTGCGAGAGCGTAGCTCAACTTTATGTCGAAGGGCAGCCGGTGAACTGGACTGGTTTCGAGCAGGGCTATCGAAGGTCCAGGGTGGCGCTGCCCACCTATCCGTTTGAGCGAAAGCGGTATTGGAAGGGCCCCAACGCGGACGAGGTCGCTCAGCATGTGTGGCAGCAGGCTTCACAAGCCGCGGCTACTCAAGCCCAGTTCGCGCCGATCGGCACGAATATCGAGGGGTTTCCGAAGAAGTGGGAAGCTCTGAACAAACTGACGGTGGCGCAGATACTGGCCACGCTGCGGGAGCTGGGTGCTCTGTCCGGGGCCGGTGAGTACGATGCCGCCGATCTGATCGCCAAGGGCGGGATTATCGCGCCGCATCACCGGCTGATGCGGCGGTGGTTTGCGCTGCTGGAACGCGAGGGATATTTGTCGCAGTCGCACGGTCGGATTGTGATTCCTTCCGAGATCGACGTGCCGGATTTGGCGGCGGCATGGCAGGAAGCCGAAATGCATCTGCAGGACGATCCATATCTGCTTGCGTATCTGCGAAACTGTGCTGTCCTGATGCAGCGTGTTCTGCTGGGGCAGGCGAGTCCTTTGGATACGCTGTTTCCCGGCGGCTCTGCCGAATTGGCGACAAATCTCTACGAGAAATCCCCTGGGGCGAAGTACGCCAACGCTGTGGTTGCCGAAGCAATTCAGACGGCGGCCATGGCGGTGCCCATCGGGCGAAGAGTTCGCATACTCGAGATTGGTGGAGGGACCGGTGCGACCACGGCCAGTGTTCTGTCGCGGCTGCCATCGCGCGGCATCTCTTATCTGTTCACGGATGTTTCGGAACAATTTCTGCAGAGGGCGGCCGCCAGGTTCGCGGGCTATCCATTCATGCGTTATGCCACCTTGGATATTGAGAATGAGACCCATCTGCAGATGCACCGATCCTCGTGCGATGTGCTGGTGGCGGCCAACGTCGTGCACGCCACACGAGACCTTCAGAAGACCCTGGAGAGCTTGAGGGATCAGGTAATACCGGGAGGCACACTCATCCTGCTGGAAACGACGAAGAGCCTCTCCTGGCACGAGATCACGACAGCCCTCATCGAAGGCTGGCAGAAATCCGATGACGCGCTGCGCAGCGGCGCAACCTTGATGGATGCGAATGGTTGGAACAATGCATTGCGGGACGCGGGCTTTGTCGTATCGGTGCAGGCGCCCGAGAGCGGTTCGCAGGCAGAAGCGATCGGTTTACATGTCTTTGTTGCGCAGGCGCCAAGCTCCGTCGCAGCTCCGACAAGTTCGTTACCAGCATCGCAGGATTTGTTGTGGCATCCGGCTGCGGTGTTGGAAACTGCCGATCACGATTCTGGTCATCGACTCGCCGAGCAACTGGCGCAGGCTCCCGTCGCTGAGCGAATGGAAATCGTGTTGCAAGTAGTACTCAAAGAAGTTGCGCAGGTTTTGAGCCTCGGTCCTAAGGAGATGGTGAAAAAGCGCGACCGTCTTATGAGTATCGGTCTCGATTCGCTGATGGCTCTGGATCTGAGCCACAGGCTGGTGACTCGTACAGGGCTCGCTGACATGCCAGCGACTTTGATGTTTGATTATCCGACCCCGCTGGCTATTGCGGAGTACATTCTCGGGCGCATGGGACAGGACGATTCCAGAATCGACACCCTGAAAGCAGGAGTCGTTCCGTCCGCGAAAATCCCTCTGCTGTCGGAAGAAGAAGCACTTGCGATGTCCGATGACGACGTTACAGAATTGCTGCGCAACCGGTTGGAAAGGTGAGCTCTGCTATGGACGCAACTGCAAACAACCAATCCGCGCTGCTCAAAAAGGCGTTCCTGGCGATTCGTGATCTCGAGGAAAAGTTGGAAAGGGCTAAGAATGCTGTAAAGGAGCCAATCGCGATCGTGGGAATGGGCTGCAGGCTTCCCGGTGGCGGCGAGGGTCCTGAGCGCTTTTGGGAGCTTTTGCGCAATGGGCGCGATGTTGTTTCCGTTGTGCCTGCGGATCGCTGGGATGCAGATGCATGGTTCGATCCCGATCCCGATAAGCCGGGGAAGATAGTTACACGGGACGGTGGTTTTCTGGATCGGGTGGATGGGTTCGATGCGGGTTTTTTTGAGATTGCGCCGCGTGAGGTGGCGGCGATGGATCCGCAACAGCGCCTGGCGCTGGAAGTTGCGTGGGAAACGCTTGAGAATGCCGGCTGTGCACCCACGAGGCTGGAGGGAACCAAGGCGGGCGTATTTCTGGGAATCGCCAGCAACGATTTCAATTTGCGTGTCACGCAGGCTGGCGATCTCGAGCTGTTCACGCCGCACCACGCGTCGGGTGTGGCACACAGCGTCGCAGCGGGTCGTATTTCTTATGTTCTGGGTCTCCAAGGCCCGAGTCTCGCTGTAGACACTGCCTGTTCGTCCTCTCTGGTAGCCGTTCACCTTGCCTGCCAGAGTCTGCGGGCCGGAGACTGTTCCCTGGCGCTGGCCGGGGGTGTGAATCTGATGCTGGCGCCGGAAACAGCCGCGCTACTGTCGCGGGTCCGAATGCTGTCTCCCCACGGGCGGTGCAGAGCGTTCGATGAAAATGCAGATGGATTCGTGCGCGGCGAGGGTTGCGGGTTTGTTGCCCTGAAGCGACTGAGTCAGGCGCAGGCGGACGGGGACCGTGTTCTGGCAGTAATTCGCGGTTCTGCCGTGAATCAGGACGGCGCCAGCAGCAGTTTGACTGCGCCCAATGGGCCCTCGCAGGAGGCTCTGATGCGCGCGGCGCTCGCGCAGGCGGAGTTGGACGCAGCCGCGGTTTCGTACGTCGAAGCACACGGAACGGCGACTCCGCTCGGCGATCCGATTGAGCTGCAGGGACTCGGCGCTGTCTACGGCGCTGCGCAACCCCAGCAACGGTCTCTTCTGGTCGGATCGCTGAAGACGAATATGGGGCATCTCGAGGCCGCAGCGGGTATCGCCGGTTTGATTAAAGTCGTCCTTGCGCTGCAGCATCGGCAGATTCCCCCGCACCTGCACCTTCGCCAACCCACATCCCGCGTGCACTGGAGCGCGTTGCGGCTGTCCGTTCCGCAAGAGCTGACGGACTGGAACCCGGGGAACAGGAGCCGCATCGCAGCAGTGAGCTCTTTTGGATTTAGCGGCACCAATGCCCACGTCATTTTGGAAGAGGCTCCAGCGCCGGTCAGTACCGAATGGAATTCAGTGTGGCCGATACAAGTGCTGACTGCTTCGGCGAAAAGCTCCGCCGCCCTGGGAAAGATAGTTGCGGCGTATCGGAGTGATCTCGAGCAGCATCCGGAAAAAAGGTTGGAGGACGTCTGCTTCACGGCAAATGTGGGGCGAGCTCATTTTCCCTATCGGATCAGCTTTGCTGCGCCTGATTCGAACGCGATGTTGCAGGAGCTGGCAACGTATGCAGGTCCTGCGAAACGGCATGGCCAGAAGCCTGGCCGGATTTGTTTTTTGTTTACGGGCCAGGGGAGCCAGTATGTGGGGATGGGGCGGGAGTTGTATGAGGGGAGTGTAGTCTTCCGGCAAGCGGTGGATCGGTGCAGCGGGATATGGCAGGAGTTGACGGGAGACTCGCTGGTGGAGGCGCTCTACGTTCGCGGGGAGGGAATGCAGCAAGCGGGGGTGGCCCAGCCGGCACTGTTCGCAGTCGAGTACGGATTAGCGGAGTTGTGGCGGAGTTGGGGTGTGGCGCCGTGGCTTTTGCTGGGACACAGTCTTGGGGAGTACGTGGCAGCGGTGGTGGGAGGTGTGCTGACGCTGAAAGACGGGCTGAGTCTGGTGCATGCGCGGGTGGAGTTGATGGACAGTCTTGCCGAGCGCGGAGCGATGCGAGCAGTTAGTGCGAATGCGGAGCGAGTAAGGCGAGCGCTGGAGGGGCTGGAGGGCGAGGTCGGGATCGCAGCCATCAACGGTCCGGAGAGTGTGGTGATATCGGGCACGGTGGCGGGAGTGGAGGCGGCAGGGCAGAGGCTGGAAGGGGCGGGAGCGCGGACGCGTGAGTTGGAGGTCAGTCACGGCTTCCACTCGCCGGTGCTGGAGCCGATGCTGGATGAATTTGAGGAGCGAGCGGCGCGGGTTTCATATGGTACTGCGCGGCAAAGGATCGTATCCAACGTGACCGGGCAAGTGGCGGCCGGGGGAGAGATGGGCCGGGCCCGGTACTGGCGGGACCACATGCGGCAGACGGTGCAGTTTCATGCCGGCCTGCAGACCGCCCTGGCCAGCGGCTGCACCACCTTCATCGAGATCGGACCACAGCCTGTCCTGCTCTCCCTGGCGAAAACATCAACGAATGACCCCCATTTTCTTTGCTTGCCTTCGATGCGCCGGGGCCTCAACGCTTGGCTGGCTCTACTGAACTCCGCGCGAGCCCTCTACGAGGATGATGCGGAGATCGATTGGGATGCGGTTCATGAGAAACGGGGGCGGAAGGTCGTGCTGCCGGGATATCCGTGGGAGCGGCAAAGTTATCCGTTGCCCAAACGCGCGGATGCAATGCCCACTCTTTCGGCAGCGGATTCATTTCACCATCCCCTACTCGGAGTGCGGCTGGCATCTCCTCTCAAGGAGGTTCAATTCCAGTCGCTGATCAGTAGCACGCGACCGGCGTGGTTGGCGGACCATGTTTTGCGCGGGGAGCCTCTGGTGCCGGCAGCCGGTTACCTGGAGATGGCGCTGAGCGCAGCGCGAATGACCGGAATTGAGCGAGCCGCGATTGAATCTGTGGCCGTTCTTCAGCCCTGCGTCTTTGATGAGCCTCGGATCCTGCAGTGTGTCGTCAGCAAACAAGAGGGGCGGGCCACGTTTGAGATCAGCAGCAGCGCTGCCGCGGATCCAAAGGAGTGGTTACTGCATGCTACCGGCGAGCTGACTGTGCCATCTTCTGCCGGTGCTGCAAATTCGGATGATGAGCCACTGGCCACCGCACGGGCGCGCTGTTCGCGCCAACTCCCGGTCGCTGATTTCTACGGAGATTTCGACCGGCGCGGTCTGAACTTTGGTCCCGGATTTCGCTCTCTGACATCACTGCAGGTTGGGACAGGCGAGGCGGTGGCGGAATTCACTGTGCCCGCCAGTGCGAGCGCGGCGGGAGACACTTTTACAGTCCACCCAGTCGCTCTGGACGCGTGCCTGCAAACGGTAGCGGCGGCAGTAACGAGCCTGGAGAGCGGGGAGACGGCGGTGGCTCTACCTGCGGGTCTTAAACGGCTCCGCGTCATAGGCGACTGCCGGCTGCTGGCCGCGGCGCATGCCAGCGTGCAGACCGGCCGTGAAGGTTTGCGGGCGGAATTTCACGGGTTCGATCAGTCAGGAAAGCTGCTGTTAGTTGGAGAGGGATTAATTCTCCGGGCGCAGGTTCAATCCAAGGAGAAGGCGAACGCCTTCCCTGGCGCAGACCTTTTCTACGAGCTGGAATGGGTGCCGCTGCACACAGTTGCCGAGCCTCCAGAATTGGCAGTTGGGCATCGCTGGCTCCTCCTCGGCGCAGGGCAAGATGTGCAGACGTTGTCTTCAATTTTGCAGCGGAAAGAGATCGCGCATGTCCGGGGAGAATTCAGTGCTGAAGGTTTGGCGGAGGCCGACGATGCAACGGCTCCGGTGACCGACATCGTGTATGTGGCTCCGCCTCTTCATGACACTGACTCCGGTTGGCATGCGCTGAAGGAGTTTCTGCAGGTCGCCCAGGCTATCGCGAACCGAAAACCGGGTGTACCTGCGCGGTTCTGGGTCATCACGCGCGGAGCGCAAGGGCCGCGGCCCTGTCACCCGCGCCAGGCGACGTTGTGGGGAGCGGCGCGTTCCATGGCGCTCGAATACCCGGAGATGCGCGTGATCCGGATGGATTTGGATGAAGGATCATCGATCGCGGAGGCGTGGCCACGCGGGATCGGCGCAGCCGCAAATGAGGACGAAATCGTTCTTCGCGGCGAAATTGTTTACGTGCCACGCCTGCGGCGAAGAGCACCTATTGTGAGCTTGCGGACCGCCGCGGAGGATGCCCAGGTGGAACTCGCCGTCGCAGAACGGGGCACGTTGGAAGGTCTGCAGCTCATTCCAGCGGAGCGCCGGCCGCCTCGCGCAGGCGAAGTGGAAATAGAGGTTCGCGCCGCCGGGTTGAACTTCCGCGATGTGCTGAATGTATTGGGAATGTACAAGGGCAAAGTGGGACCGCTGGGCGGCGAGTGCGCCGGCATTGTGACGAGCGTAGGCGCAGAGGTTTCTGGATTCAAGCCCGGCGACGAAGTGATCGCTGTTGGGCCGGGATGCTTTCGCCGGTACATCACTGCAAACTCAGAACTGGTGTGGCGGAAGCCCGAGCGCCTTAGCTTCGCCGCCGCCGCGGGCCTGCCCATTGCTTTCCTCACGGCCAGTTATTCGCTGCACGAAGTGGCGCGGATTCAGCCAGGGGAAAGCGTGCTCATTCACGCAGGTGCAGGCGGAGTGGGCCAGGCCGCGATCCAGATCGCGCGCGCAGCGGGAGCCGTGATTTTTGCAACAGCGGGAAGCGATGAGAAGCGCGCTTATTTGCGCACGATGGGAGTGAGCCATGTGATGAACTCGCGCTCTCTGGAGTTCGCGAGCGAAGTGCGGGAGGCGACCGGCCGCCGCGGCGTGAATGTGGTGCTTAACTCCCTGGCAGGACCATTCATCGACGCCGGGTTTGCTGCTTTGGCTCCGGGCGGACGGTTCCTCGAATTAGGAGTGGCCGACCTGCGCTCTCAAGAGTGGGTGCAGAGAACGCGGCCTGATGTCGGCTATTTCCCGATCGATTTAACCGACAACAACAAGGTTATCGCCCGCCTCATGACCGGAGTGATGGAGCAGATTGGCGCCGGCGCTCTCGATCCCCTGCCGCGCACTGACTTTGAACTGGAACAGGCCCAGGAGGCATTCCGATGGATGGCGCAGTCCCGGCATATCGGCAAAATCACTCTGTCGTTTCAGGGCAGAGCAGCGGCTGCTGGGATCCGGAAAGACGGCGCCTACCTGGTGACGGGTGGCTTCTCCGGGCTGGGACTTGAGGTGGCAAAGTGGCTGGGGGAGCGCGGCGCAGGGGAAGTGGTGGTCATGGGACGCACCGCGCCGTCAACATTGTCCTCCGAGATCTTCGATGGGATAAGAAAGTCGGGCAGCTCAGTGACCATTCGCCAGGGAGATGTCTCCAGACCGTCCGATGTCGCCGCCGCCGTCGATGCCACTCTCCCGCTGCGCGGAGTCTTCCATTGCGCCGGCGTCGTGGACGATGCAGCGCTTACCCGCCAGGACTGGACGCGGTTTGAGCACGTGCTGGCCGGAAAAGCGGAAGGAGCATTGCATCTCGATCGGCTGACACGGAACTGCCCGCTCGATCACTTCGTACTGTTTTCCTCGGTCGCCGGAGTTCTGGGCTCTCCCGGTCAGAGCAACTATGCGGCAGCGAATGCGTTTCTGGATGCGCTCGCCCAGCAGCGCAGTATGCACAACCAGCCCGCCCTGAGTGTGGCCTGGGGAGCATGGCAGGAGACCGGTATGGCAGTCCGACATGGCGTCGTGGACCGCAGCGCGCACACTGGAATGACGGGAATTTCGACGCGTGACGCCTTGTCGGCGCTGGAGCGGCTGATGGAAAGCGGCGCGGGGCCACAGTCGATCGTGCTGGCGATGAACTGGAGCCAGTACTTCGAAAATCCTGTGGCCGCGTGGCAAAGACAATTGCTGAGTGAGATCGAGATTCGCGCTGAAAAGCCGGCCAAAGCCGCGGCGGAGAATCGCGGAAAAGCGGAGTCGTGGGTGGAGAAACTGCAGGCCGCAGGAAAGACGCAGAAGCGTGATTTGCTGCGGAAGCTTCTCGAAGATAGGATTCGTGAGACTCTGCGCCTGCCGCGGGAACAGGTGATCGCTCTCGATCAGCCGCTGCAGGAACTGGGGTTGGATTCGCTGTTGTCGATCGAGTTGCGCAATTCCGTGGGGATGTCCCTGCATCGGGCCTTGCCGGCCACACTGCTTTTTGATTACCCCACACCGATGGCGTTGACGGAATATCTGCTGAGCGTGCTAGGCGCCAAAGAGTCTGGCCGGCCGGAAGGAGCGCGTGCGAAGCCGCCCCGGCGGAGCGTTCTTGAAGACATCCAGGCGCTGTCGGATGAAGAGGTAGAGCGGATGTTGAGCCAACGAGCCGGAACCGCGAGAACGGAGCAAGAGATACAGTGACAGACTTTCTGACAAGAATTTCGAAGCTGTCTCCCCAGAGGCTCGCGCTGCTCGCCGACCAACTGAACGAGCGGCTGCAGGTACTCGAAGGCGAACGTTCGGCCCCTCTGGCTATTGTGGGGATGGGTTGCCGATTTCCGGGCGGCGCTATTGATCCGGAGTCGTTCTGGACCTTATTGCATGAAGAGGTGGACGCGATTCGTGAAGTGCCTGCAGATCGCTGGGATGTAAACGCGTTATACCATCCAGATCCAGAAATGCCGGGCCGAATGGCAACCCGTTGGGGCGGATTTATCGAGGCTCCGGATCGTTTCGATCCGAAGTTTTTCGGGATCGCTCCGGGAGAAGCCGTGACCATGGATCCTCAGCAGCGCCTGCTGTTGGAGACGGCCTGGGAGGCGCTCGAAAACGCGGGAATCAATCCCGCATCGCTGGTCGGGACAGCCACGGGCGTGTTCGTCGGTATTTGTAATTCTGATTACGCCTTTCATGCGCTGCGCATTTCGCGTGAGAAGATTACACCCTATTTCGCATCCGGCCTGTCGCATTCTGTGGCTTCGGGGCGCATCTCCTATCTTCTAGGGCTGCAGGGGCCAAGCCTTACCGTCGACACGTCGTGTTCTGCGTCGCTGATGGCCATTCATCTGGCGTGTCAGAGCCTCCGCCGCCGCGAATCCAATCTTGCACTGGTTGGAGGCGCAAATGTGATCCTGAATCCAGAGATCACAATTGCGTTATCGCGCAGCCGGATGATGGCTCCCGATGGACGTTGTAAGCCTTTCGCCGATGAAGCCAATGGATTCGTCCGGGCGGAGGGCAGCGGGATCGTTGTGCTCAAACGGCTAAGCGATGCACTCGCTGATCGAAACCGGATTCTGGCGGTGATCCGCGGAACGGCCGCGAATCAGGACGGGAAAAGCAGCGGACTGACAGCTCCGAATGGACCTTCGCAGGAAGCCGTGCTTCGGGCGGCGCTGGCCGATGCCGGAATGGGAGTAGACGACCTTCAGTACATCGAGTCTCACGGAACCGGAACTGCGCTCGGCGATCCCATCGAAGCGGGCGCGTTGGCAAGGGTGTTCGCGGAGCGATCGCACGAAGTTGGCCCGCTGTGGATTGGTTCGGTGAAAAGCAATCTAGGCCACCTCGAATCCGCAGCCGGCATTGCGGGATTGATGAAACTTGTCCTGGCACTCCAGCACCGGGAAATTCCCGCCACCCTGCACCTGGACAAGCCGAATCGGCGCATCGAATGGGAGGCGCTGCCGATCTGCCCCGCCAGCCGCAGGGAAACATGGCCGGAAGCAAGAGGCCTGCGAGCAGGCGGCGTGAGTTCATTTGGATTCAGCGGAACGAATGTACATGTGGTCCTCGAGGAAGCGCCGCCTGCCAACGAGCCAATCACCGAGATTCTCGACGGCCATCCCACCCTCATAGTCCTCTCTGCCAAAACGGATTCCGCTTTGCGGCAGGTAGCCGCCCGGCTGGCGGATTGGCTGCAGACACACACTGAGCTTCCGTTTCCCGGAGTTGCGCACACCCTCTCTGCGGGCCGCTGGCACTTCGAAAATCGGCTCGCAATGGTCGCACGCTCCTGTGAAGAAGTGATTCTGAAATTGCGGAATTTTCCAAATGGCGATCTGCTTTTGGGGAAACTCGTGGAGCACCAGTCGAAACTCGGCTTTGTGTTCGCATCCGAGGGGCTATCTGGCTGTTCTTGCCAGCCACTCGTAGAGAATGTTCCGGTGTACCGCGAGAGCTTCAATCAATGCGATGCAATTCTCTCTGATGAAGTGGGAGGCACCCGGATATTGGACGCGTGGGTCCATGGCAATCCCTCCGCAGTTCCGGCAGAGATGTATCCCGTACTATCCCTCGCGGTGCAGTATGCATATGCCAAACTGTTCGAATCCTGCGGAGTCGAGCCGGCCTATGTTTCGGGAAGCGGATCAGGTGCTATCGCCGCGGCTTGTTGTGCCGGTGCCCTTCGCATCGAGGATGGAGTACGACTTGCTCTTGCAGTGGGTCAGGGAGATGCGCGTAGAGTGGAGGCACTGTCACAGGCCATCCCCATGGAAGTCCCGCGGCTGCCTTGGTACGCAAGCGAGGATACAAGTATTCTGGCGCAATGGATTCGTCGTGCATTGACGATGGGCGTAGCACTTCCGGATTCAGAACAACCGCGTGAGAAGAGTCTCGTATCGATCCGGATAGGAAGCTCTGAGACTGATGAAAACGTGCCACATCCCACTATCGACATCGCCCGTCGAGGAGTGGACGGTTTGGAAGCTTTCGTGCGCGCTGCGGCAGAACTTTACGTGGTCGGCTGCTGTCCAGATTTGAGCAAGTTGTACCGCCAGACCGTCACGCGCGCTGTCGCGCTCCCCACATATCCATTTGAGCGGGAGCGGTACTGGTTGGAAATCGAACCGGAATCGCCGGCCCCCTCGACAGCTTCAGGGGCAGCCGCCAGTCCGGCGGAAAGTGTGCAGCCCGTTCCGCCGGGCGACTGGCTCTATGAGGTCGCATGGGAGCCACGGCTGATGCCGACGCAATCCCCTGGGCAGAAATCCGTGCGCCTCGCTTCAGTGCTGGAAGAGTACGCCGCGGCGCCTCCATCAGATGATGTTCTCCGCATCGGTGAGGCGACGGCGCGGCTGCAGTCTATATGCGCGGGTTACGCTCTCCGGTCGCTTGAAGAACTCGGACTTGGACGTCTGACGGGCACGACGTTCGCGGTCCCGGAGTTGTGTAATCTGCTGCAAATAGCTCCGACACGTTCGCGGCTTGTCGGGCGCATTCTCGGGATTCTCGCAGAAGACGGCATCATGGCCCGGGATGGCGAGCGATTCCGGATTATAGAGAGTGCTGCTGCTCGGGATCCGGATGGGGAATTGCTGGTTCTGAGCAACCTGTATCCGGAAATTCGGACGGAACTAAAGATTTTGAAGCGCTGTGCCGACCAGATTCCCGCAGTGCTGCACGGCACATGCGATCCAATGCAACTTGTGTTTTCCAAAGGATCCCTCGAAGAAACAGAGCAAATCTACGAAAAATCGCCGATATGCCGGTACTTCAACGAGGCAGCGCAGCAGATGAGTCGCCGCGCTGTGGGCAGCATACCGGGCCGGACCGTGCGCATTCTGGAGATAGGCGCCGGTACCGGCGCAACAACCGCCCCCGTACTGCAGGCGCTCGCCGGGCAGGATGTTGCGTACACATTCACCGATCTCTCACCGGTATTCCTGACCAAGGCGAGGCAAAAGTTTCAGTCATTCCACGGTGTGGATTACAGGTTGCTCAACGTGGAACGCGATCCGGCAGCGCAGGGGTTTGAGAAGAGCAGCTTCGATATCGTGCTCGCCGCCAATGTGCTGCACGCGACGGCATCTTTGCGAGAAAGCGTGGCACACGCGCGGCAATTGCTGCGCCCGGGCGGCATGTTGTTGATCATCGAGGGATCCCGTCCAGATCGCTGGCTGGACCTGACCTTCGGACTGACGGACGGGTGGTGGCGTTTTGCAGATTCTGATCTGCGGCGGGAGCACCCGCTGGTTTCAAGCGAAAAATGGGAAGAGATCTTCCGCGAGCAGGGCCTGGGGCACAGCCGGGCAATCACGTACACGGAGCGCACGGGCAATCCGTCGCAGCAGATGCTGGTAGGAGCCTGCGCAGATCTGCCGGAGGTGGCTTTACCTGCGGCAACGAACCGGCGCCGATGGCTGATCTTGGACGACCATAGCGGGGTGGGAGCGGCACTCAATGGAATCCTGTGCGCTAGCTCCGAACAGAGCGAGGTGATTGACCCAGCCAGCCACGCGCTCGATCCAGGGATGGCGCTCGCTGCGGCGGGCGAGCGGGCGTTGGACGAAGAACTGCAGGTTGTGTATTTGGGAAGCCTGAACGCAAACGACGTGGAAGACGGTATCGATTTGTGCGCCAAGATTCCTGTGCGGCTGATTCAGTGCCTCTCTGCAGGAAATCGAAAAGCAAAGCTGTGGCTCGTTACTCGCGGCGCACAGGTGGTTCGCGGGAGCACGCCGACCGCAGAAGGCGCTCTGCAGGCGATGACTTGGGGTATTGGCCGAGTGCTCGGACTGGAACTGCCCGACCTGTTTGGGCGACTCATAGACCTCGATCCGGAATCTACGCCGCAACGATCCGCAGAAGAGCTGTTCCGGGAGCTGTTGCAGCATGATGTTGAGGACCAGATTGTTTTGCGGAGAGCAGAGCGTTTTGCGCCCAGGCTGCGCCATTTGGCGCTGAGCGAACTTGGCCAAACCATCACGCACTTACGCCGCGACGGCTCCTATCTGGTTACAGGGGCCTTTGGACGTGTGGGACAGCGGGTAACCCGATGGCTGGCGGAATCCGGCGCCCGTCATTTGGTGTTGGTGAGCCGAACCGGTGTTGGCTTTGACGGCGATCCGGTAATGGAGGAGCGCGCTCGATTCGTGCACGAGATACAAGCATTGGGCGTCTCGGTGACCCTGATTCGCAGCGATTTGTCTTCGGCAAAGTCAGTGGAGGAGATTTTCAGTCCGTTCGGAGTTGAGTGTCCTCCGTTGCGGGGCGTCTTCCATATGGCAACCTCGCAGAAGATGAGTGAACTGTCTCATCTGAGCGAAGAAGAGCTAGACGAGGTTCTTTGTCCCAAAGTATTGGGCGGCTGGTTTCTCGCCCGTGCGGTTCAGGCGCACCATCTGGATTTCTTTGTAAGTTTTTCCTCGATGGTTGCTCTGTTAGGCGCCCAAGGTTCGGCGGCCTATGCGGCAGGGAACCACTTCCTGGACTGCCTGGCATCCGCAGAACGTGCACAAGGACGCGCCATGATCTCAGTGAATTGGGGCGCGTGGGCAACACCCGGCGCAAATGAGCAACTTCGGCAAGTGGGCCTTGTGCCTATGGCAACAGATAAGGCTTTGAGTTGGCTGCCACAGGTCCTTGCTACCGCGCGCGCGGAGGTCATGATTGCCGACGTCGACTGGAAGACGGCCAATGCACTCTTTGAGTCCAGGCGGGTTCGCCCGATTCTGAGCGACATGAGAGCCGAGGTCGAGACAAGGAATCCAGCCGGAGCAATCCAAGCGGAACGCAGCCCAGCGAAGCTGCAGGGAGCCTCGATGGCTGAGATAGTTCTTGCAGAGTGTGCAGGCGTGCTTGGGTTCCGCGCGGGCGATTGTCCTCCTCTCGATGTGCCCCTGACCGAGATTGGGCTAGACTCCCTCATGGCCGTTGATCTGCGCAACCGCTTGCAAAAAGCGATCGGGCGCGATTTGCCATCAACGATTGTCTTCGACTACCCAACAGTGTCTGAGTTAGCCGACCTGATGGAAACCATAGTTTGGGCTGCCGCCGGTGATTCATCGCTTAACGAAAGCTCCCAGCGCAGTGAGGTCGATATATGAAAGAGGTGATTCATCTGCTGGGGCGACTTCGGGCAGAGGGCGTTTCGCTAACCGTGGACGGCGACACGTTGAGGTGCGCGGCGGCACCAGGAGTTCTCACAGCCGAACTGCGCGCAGAGCTGACGCGGCACAAGCCGGAGATTCTTGCCTTCCTGCGGTCCTCAAGGAACACGGGGCTCTCCAAACAGGTGGCGCTGACTCGCGGAGAACGTACAGGCCCCGTGCCGCTCTCCTATGCGCAGCAGCGGCTGTGGTTCCTTTGCCAGCTCGATCCGGACAGCCCGGTCTATAACATCCCGTCCGCGGTGGTCCTGACCGGGCAACTGGATATCGATGCTCTGCAGCGCGCAATCCGGGAAATCATCCGCCGCAATGAAAGTCTGCGAACATACTTCGCACAGGAGAATGGCGTTCCACGTGTCGTCATTTCCGAGCAGACGCAGTGGTCACTGCAGCGGATCGATGTGCAGTATATCGCCGATCAAGGGCCCTCAGAACTGATCCGATATGCTTCCCGCCTGGCGCAGGAGCCAATCGAGATTACGCAAGCTCCGCTCCTGCGCGCCCAACTGCTTACCGCGGCGGCAGAGAGTCATGTCCTGTTGCTCACCGTGCACCACATTGTCTTCGACGGGTGGTCGATGGGTCTGTTTGTGCGTGAGCTGGAAGAGCTGTATCGGGCGTATGCATCCGGCGAGATCCCCAAGCTGGCGCCATTGGCGCTGGACTACACAGATTTTGCTGTCTGGCAGAGACACTGGCTCGAATCGGGCGTGCTCGAACAGCAGCTTGCTTACTGGAAGAAGCGGCTGGCGGGCGCGCCTCTGGTCGTTAGCTTTCCCGCTGATCGGCGTCGGCCTCAGGTGGAAATGTTTCGCGGCGCTCGAAGAAAAATGGTTATTCCTCGAGAAGTGGTGCAGGGACTCGAGTCACTCAGTCATACGCAAGGCGTCACGCTGTTTATGGTCCTGCTGGCGTGCTTCGACGTGTTGTTGGCGCGCTATACGGGCCAGGAGGACGTGGTGGTGGGTTCTCCGTCGGCCGGCCGCAGCCGCAGCGAGCTGTCGGATGTCATGGGCTTTTTTGTCAACAACCTGGTTCTCCGAACAGACCTCAGCGGCAATCCGGCCTTTTCGACACTGCTGGCGCGGGTGCGCGAAGTAACCCTTCAAGCCTATAAACACCAGGACGTGCCGTTCGATCAGCTCGTGCAGGCACTGCGCCCGGAGCGTTCGCCGGACCACGCGCCGCTTTTCCAAACGATGTTTATCCTGCAGAACTTTCCAATCGGGCGCATTGAAATGCCCGGTCTTTTGCTGCAGCCAATGGAACTGGAATTCAGTACCGCCCGGTTCGATCTGACTGTCGAGGTTTTCCCTCACGATGGTGCACTGAACGTCTATTTCGATTACAACTCGGATCTCTATGACGATACGACCATTGCACGTTTGCAGGCGCACTATCGAGCGATACTCGAAGCGGTCGTGACGGATCCCACGCAAAAAATAGGCGATATTCCGCTGCTCTCAGCTGCAGAAAGAGAAGAGCTGCTGTTTACCTGGAATCGGACCGAGGCCAACATCCCTGCGGATCTCTGTTTTCATCATCGCTTTGAGGAGATTGCCCAGACCAGCCCAGACAGGGTTGCGTTGATGGTGAACAATGAGGGGATCACCTACGGAAAGTTGAATGAACGCGCAAACTGTATCGCTGCGGCCTTGCGAAAGCGAGGGGCCGGGCCGAATAGCCTGGTAGGCGTATTTCTTCCGCGCGGAGCTGATCTGGTTGCGGCGCTGCTAGGAGTGATGAAAGCCGGCGCGGCATATGTTCCGCTAGATCCTGATTATCCCAAGGGTCGGATCGAAAGTATCCTCGACGATGCGCGACCAGTCGCGGTCGTCACCTCGGCTACTCTGCTGGACAACCTGCCCATCACCGGGGAACACGCGCTCTGTCTGGATCGCGAGGGAGACCTATCGGAGCCAGACGATTCACCGGCGCCCTCAATGCCCGCGAGCCAGCAGAATCTCGCCTACGTAATCTTTACCTCGGGTTCAACGGGCAGGCCCAAAGGGGTTCAGATCGGACATCGCGCACTGCTGAATTTTCTCGAGTCGATGCGGCAAGAACCGGGGATGACTGATAAGGACGTCCTCCTGGCTGTCACTACGATTTCCTTCGATATAGCAGGACTGGAGCTGTTATTGCCTCTCTATGTCGGCGCCACGGTCTGCATCGCGCTGCAAGCGCGCGATCCGATAAGCCTGCTGCGGGACCTGGACCTCTATCGTCCTACGATTATGCAGGCCACACCAGCAACCTGGAAGTTGCTTTTGGCAGCGGAATGGCTGGGAAATCCGCGCCTGAAGATTCTTTGCGGGGGAGAAGCTCTGGAACCGGCGCTGGCGGAATCGCTCCTGGTTCGCTGCGACGAGCTATGGAATTTGTATGGGCCCACCGAAACCACTATTTGGTCGGCGGCATATCGGGTGCAGCATCTTGGAGCCGAGGCGATTCCTGTAGGACGTCCTATCCGGAACACAACGTTCTATGTTCTGGATCGATTGAGACAACCGGTGCCAAAAGGGGTTGTTGGGGAACTGTGGATCGGTGGCGAGGGATTGGCTCGCGGCTATCTGCGTCGGCCAGATCTGACCGAAGAGTGTTTTGTGCCGTGCCCATGGGCCGGAGCCGGTGAATCGCGCATGTACCGTACCGGTGATCTGGTCCGGCATCGGGGCGACGGCACACTGGATTTCTATGGACGCGCCGACCACCAGGTCAAATTGCGCGGATTCCGGATCGAACTCGGCGAAATCGACAATGCCCTGGGGAAAATCGACGGTGTGACCGCTGCAGTTACTCTCTTGGCCGACGACAACGGCGAGAAGCGCCTCGTCGCCTACGTCGAGTCTCAAGACGAAGATCTCTCCCCAGTCGCGATACGTGATCGCCTTCGCGAGAGCCTGCCCGAATATATGGTCCCTGCATCTTTGGTCTTTCTCAAGCAACTGCCGCGGCTACCCAATGGGAAGCTGGACCGTGCGTCTTTGCCGAAGCCGGAATTGGCGAAGAGGGAAGGCGATTCGTTCATGTCCCCGGCTGCCGGAATGCAGCAGATCGTTGCTCAGGTATTTCAGGAGGTGCTGCAGTTGGACCGGGTGGGCGCCGATGAGAACTTTTTCGATCTCGGAGCGCACTCGCTCCAAATGGTACAGATTCGCGCCACGCTGAATCAGCGGCTTGAAAAGCCGGTTTCACTGGTTTCCTTTTTTCAGTACCCCAATGTGCGGGCGCTAAGCACCTTTATTGAACGAGCAGGTGGCGAAGTCGCCGCGAATACAGAGACGATACAAAGGGGGTAAATCGATGACGCGACGCGGAGAACAGACGGACGTAGCGTTAATTGGGATGGCGGGAAGATTTCCCGGAGCTGACACGGTGCGCGAGTTTTGGCGCAACCTCGTCGATGCTCGAGAATCCATCCGCTTTGTATCCACGGAAGAATTGCAGGCCGCCGGTGTGGATCCTGCTCTGATTGCGAGTCCCGATTATGTGCCCGCCGTCAGTCACGTGAAAGATCCCGAGTATTTCGACGCAAACTTCTTCGGATTCAGTGCACGCGAAGCCGAAATCATCGATCCGCAGCAGCGCGTTTTTTTGGAATGTGCGTGGTCGGCGCTGGAAGACGCTGCCTGCGATCCAGCGGACTATCCGGGCGCGATTGGTGTATTCGCGGGGGCCGGGTTGAATACTTATTTCGTCGCCAATCTCATGACCCATCCCGAACTGCTGGCCTCGGTCGGGCCTTATTCGGTGATGGTCGCCAACGACAAAGACTTCCTGTGCAGCCGCGTTGCTTACAAGCTAAACCTGCGAGGACCGGCCGTTGGTGTGCAGACGGCCTGCTCCACCTCTCTGGTTGCCGTGCAAATTGCCTTCGAAAGCCTGCTCCGTGGCGAATGCGACATAGCACTTGCTGGCGGCGTATCCATTCCGTTCCCGCAGCCGCTTGGATATCTCTACACTCCGGGCATGATCTATTCACGCGATGGACATTGTCGCACCTTTGACGCAGCCGCTTCGGGAATCGTTCCCGCAGGTGGCGCGGGCGTAGTGGTGCTCAAGCGCCTGAGCGATGCCCTTGCGGACAAAGACCACATCTATGCAGTCCTGTGCGGAGCAGCGGTGAACAACGATGGCGCGTCGAAGGTCGGGTATTCGGCACCGAGCGTCGAGGGACAGGAGACCGTCATCAGGAAATCCATGAAGATGGCGGGGTTCGATGCGGCGTCAGTCGATTACGTTGAAACACATGGAACAGGTACGGAAGTCGGCGATCCAATCGAAATCACGGCGCTGACACGAGCGTTTGGAACGACTCCAAATGTCGCGCACCGGTGCGCGTTAGGGGCTCTGAAAACCAATCTGGGGCATCTGGATGTGGCTGCCGGTGTCGCGGGACTTATGAAAGCCGCACTCGCGGTTCACCATAAGATCATTCCACCGACCCTGCACTTTGCCCGCATCAACCCGCTGATTGAACTGGAGAAGACGCCTTTCTATATCAATACGGCAGCGCAGGCATATGAACGGCAAAAGCCCTTCCGCGCCGGGGTGAGCTCCTTTGGCATCGGGGGGACTAACGTTCATGTGTCTCTGGAAGAACCGCCGGCGATGGTCTCTGATATTTCGCGAGGGAGCGAATTAATTGTGCTCTCCGCGAAGACTCCCGGAGCCCTCAATGCTCGCATGGCGCAATTACGGGACTTTCTTGAACAGACGCCCGAATTGGAGATAGCAGATATAGCTTACACACTAGGGATCGGGCGCCGGCCATTTGCATGCCGGCAGGCATTGGTGGCGCGGGACCTCCACCAATTGCGCGAACTTCTACAGAGCAGAAAGAGTGAGCTGGAAATAAGAAGGCTGCGCAACGAACAGGTTCCGGCGGATGCTGCCAGCGTGGCGTTCCTGTTTCCAGGACAGGGGGCGCAGTTCGTCCGGATGGGGCAAGATCTGTATGAGGGCATGCCGCAGTTTCGGGAGATAGTGGACCGGTGCTGCGCGATCCTTCAGCCGCTCATCGGGATGGACTTGCGGATCGTTCTTTATCCGAAGGCGGGCCAGGAAGCAGAAGCCGAACACCAGTTGCGTCGGACGTCGATCACCCAGCCCGCTCTCTTCACAGTCGAATATGCAATGGCGCAGTTGTGGATTCAGTGCGGGACTGTGCCGGCGGCCATGATCGGCCATAGCATTGGAGAATATGTAGCTGCATGCCTCGCGGATGTTTTCTCGCTGGAGGACGCGCTGGCACTGGTTGCTGCTCGCGGCCAACTGATGGAATCGCAGCCGGGCGGCGTAATGCTCGCGGTCAGCCTGTCGGAGTTCAATTTGACGCCTCTGTTGCCGCCGGGTGTCTCGATCGCCGTCATCAATTCAGAAGCTCAGACAGTAGCTTCCGGAGGGGAGACGGAGATGGCGCAATTGGAAGCGGCGCTACAGAAGAAGGGAGTTCGCTCCACCAGGCTGCGGAACTCCCATGCGTTCCACTCGCCCATGATGGAGCCGATCGTGGAGAGTTTCGTGGAGCGAGTAGCCAAGATCCGCAGAAAAGCGCCATCGTTGCCGTGGCTGTCGAATGTTTCGGGTACGTGGATCACGGCTGAGGAAGCTCAGGATCCAGCGTATTGGGGCGCACAATTGCGCCGGACCGTTCGCTTTGCAGACTGCGCGCGAGTCTTATTAAGAGACACGGAGGCAATCCCTCTGGAAGTGGGCCCCGGTGAAACTCTGAGTTCCTTGATTCGTGCACAATCCGGAACTAAGCGGCCGATTGTTTCATCGATGCGCAGTATGTCGACGCTTGAAAACGACCGCGACCACTGGCTGGCCGCGCTCGGACAGCTATGGATCAGAAACGTGCCCGTGAACTGGAAAGGCGTCTTTGCCGGACAGCGAAGACTCCGGGTTTCACTCCCCACATACCCGTTTGAGCGGCAGCGCTATTGTATTGATGCGGCAAAGACGTCCTCCGCAGTGGCCGACACTTCTGCAGTGGAGAGGAAACAGGATCCTTCTGATTGGCTCTACGTTGCTTCGTGGAAGCGAATGTTGCCGAGGACGACCCAGGCAGAAGACGATGGTGTAACGCTCGTCTTCACGGACGGAGATGCTAAGTGGAGTCCTGTGATCAGTGGCCTGCGTGTCGCGAGCCGGGTCGTGGAAGTGCGCAGCGGCGAATCTTTTCGGAATGCAGGCGCAGATGCTTGGGAGATAAAATCTGACCGGCCCGAGGATCTGACGGCGCTCTTTGAGGAACTGCAGGCAAGGGAACTATGGCCGACTCGCGTCGTCTGTATGCAAGCCCCCGGAGGAGCAGAACAGAGTCTCAGCCGCGCCATGTTCTTGGTTCAGGCGCTCACAGAGGCACCGCGGAACAGTCCTATCGCGTTCACGATTGTGGTCGATCGCGCCTACACCGTCTTGGGGGAAAAGGTTAGCAGTCCAGAAGGTAACGCCCTGGCCGCGTTTTGGCGAGTTGTTCCCTTGGAATGCCCTAACTTCACGGTCCAATTGGTGGACGTGGATGCTGGCGAGCCGGAGATGGTCGAGCAAGTCATAGGGGAAATCAGGCGCGCAGGCGCTAACGAGACTGTGGCCTGTCGCAGAAAGACCCGGTGGCAGCAGCTCTTCGAACCAGTTCACCTCGGAGACAACATCGGGAAGTTCTCCGGAAGGATTTCTCTGCGGCCCGGTGGAGTGTACCTGATCACCGGAGGTACCGGCGGTATCGGGCTGGTGCTGGCCCGTCATATTGCACAGGTTACAAAGGGCCTCCTGGTTCTGACTGCACGCACTTCCGTGCCTCCTCAGAAGCAATGGGGTGAGCTGCTCACATCTCCCGACACCGCTCCCGATCTGCGAGCGAAGCTCGAGGCGTTACAGTCCATCTGCGATATTGGTGGACGAGTAATAACCATCCAGGCTGATGCTGCAGATGCCCCTGCTATGCGGAGGATAGTGGCGGAACTGCAACAGCAAAACGGAGCGGTAAATGGCGTTATTCACGCTGCTGGCATCGCAGGCGGAGGGATCATCCGTGCCAGCACCCCGGAGGATCTGCGATCGATGCTTGCCCCGAAGGTGCAGGCGGTCGAATGGATTCGTGAATGCATCGAGCAGCAACAACTTGATTTTGTTTTGTTCTGTTCCTCGATGAGCGCCATCGTTCCTTCAGCGGGGTCGGCACTTTATGCCGGGGCAAATGCTTGGCTGGATGGATTTGCTTCAATCTACGATAAACCTGCCGGGACCCGGGTGATCTCTGTCAATTGGGATCGGTGGCGGGAAGTGGACGTGGCTGTCAATGCAAAAGTGCCGGCCGGCTTGGAGAATTTCTGGAAGCAGCTTGAGCAACATGCGATTCGACCAAACGAAGCTACGGTAGCTTTCGATAGAGTGCTCGCGTTTCCCATGCCGCAGGTGATCGTGACAACACGCGATCTCGAGCGAGTGCGCCGGGCAGCGATGAACGCCGTCCCGGCCGCGCAGACAACGTTTCAACCCGAGGCGAAGCATTCGATCCCAAAGCCCACTAGCCACGAAACGACCATAGGCACTGGTGATGATGTGGAAATAGTCGTGATGGCGATATGGGAGGAACTCCTTGGCGTGGCAATCCATCCACAGGATAATTTCTTCGAGCTAGGAGGGCACTCGTTGATCGGTACCCAGGTACTCTCTCGCGTTCGCGAGCGCTTCGGCGTAAACCTCGGCATGCGCTCTGTCTTTGAAGCTGTGACGCCCGCGCAAATGGCGGTGCGCATTCGAATGATGCGCTGGGCTCTTAATCCAGTCCCGGACATGGAAGCAACCGAAAACCGCGAAGAGATTGGCATCTAGGGGACGTTGCTTCTCGAAGCGATGACTTGAGCTGGATTAGTTGCCGCTGATTGAACCCAGAGAGCCATCGCGATGAATAGGGGTCGATGTCTGCAGGATTGAAAGGCACGGAAGTGAATATTGTTCAGGAAGATCTGGCGGAAATCCCGGGAATCAAATTCGTCGATCATGTGGCGATTGCGGTGAAGCGCGGCGAATTGGAAGCCCAGGTTCAAGCCTACGAGATGCTTGGTTTTCATGAGACGCATCGCGAGGAAGTACTAGGCCGCGACCAGGTGCGCGAAGTGCTGCTCGAAATTGGCGACGGGCCAAACCTGATTCAACTGCTCGAACCACTTTCATCCGATTCTCCGGTCCAGAAGATGATCGACCGGAATGGCGGACGCGGCGGCCTGGCGCATGTGGCTTTTCGAGTCGAGAGCGCTCAGAAAGCATTCGAGGCCATGCAAGCCCGCGGGTTTCAATTGATCGATGGGGCGCCGCGCAAGGGATCGCGAGGGACAACGGTATTTTTTGTCCATCCCAAGTCGCGAGCGGAGAATCCGTTTGGATTTTTGATCGAAATTGTCGAAACCCCGGAAGGCAAGTAAATGACGATGGAGATTGAAAAGCTGCTCGATGAATTTCCCCCGGTAAGCACCGAAGCGTGGGAAAGGGCGATTCGTGCTGATCTGAAAGGAGAGGACTACGCGAAGAAGCTCATCTGGCAGACAGCGGAGGGGCTGGCGGTCAAGCCCTATTACCGGGCTGAAGATCTCAAAGAACAACTAGGGACCGATGCCGGCGGTCGTGATGTTACCGCTCTGCGGCAAGCGCGTTTCACGGGCGATTGGCGCATTCGCGAAGAGATCGACGCTGCCGATCCAGCAGAGGCAAATCGTGCAGCACTGAGTGCGATAGCTGCAGGCGCAGAGGAGATTGCTTTTCTGCGTGTGATGCTGCGCAACGCATCGGACGTACGGAGTCTTTGTGCCAATCTGCCACCGATTCCTTTGCACTTTGAAAACGCGGACGAGCCAGTCATCGGCCTGTTGCTCGGATCGATGAAGTCACGGCATGAACTCTCGACGGTATCAACTGGATGTAGCGCGCTGGAGAGTTCCCATATTGCTGCGTCGGTGATCCACGCCGCACCTACCGCCTTCGTTCCCTTCATGATTCATGGCGAGGAGCTTGAAGAGCGCGGAGCGACCGCTGTTGAAGAAATTGGCTATACTCTTGCGGCCGGGATTGAGTTCCTTCGCGAGATGCAAGCACGTCAGGTGGAGATCGATCGCGCCGCCGAGTCGGTTGCATTTTCATTCTCGATTGGCTCGACTTTCTATGTTGAGATTGCCAAGTTTCGCGCCTTCCGTTCGCTGTGGGCAACCGTCGTGAAGAGCTTTGGCGGCAGCTGTGCGGAGGCGAAAGCGAGAATCCACGCTCGGACATCGCGATGGAACAAGACCATCTACGATCCGCATGTCAACATTTTGCGCGCAACCACTGAAGCCATGAGTGCAGTGCTGGGAGGGGTAGACTCAATTTGCGTGGCGCCATTCGACGAGTCCTACAAGGCCCCCGATGAAGCGAGCCGGCGGCTGGCGAGAAATGTGCAACTGATCCTGAAGCGCGAAGCAATGCTTGGGCGTGTCGCAGACCCCGCCGCCGGATCGTATTGCCTTGAGGTCATCACGGATTTATTGGCTCGCAGAGGCTGGGAGCTGATGCAGAAGATCGAAGCGGCGGGTGGCTACACGAAGGCGTGTGTGAATGGGTCGCTCAATGATGCGCTACGAGAACCTGCGGCGGTGCGCGAGAAGGCCGTGGTCTCACGGCGGCGCGTCTTTACAGGCACAAACCAATACGCAAATCCCGCTGAAAAAGTACTGAAGCTCATCGAGCCGTTGCGCACAGCGTCGATAAGGCGTGGTGCCGAGGCGTATGAACGTCTTCGCCTGCGAACGGAACTGCACACAGCTTCGACTGGAAAATGCCCGCACGTTCTGCTGGCTCAATTCGGAGATGCGACAATGCGAGCCGCACGCTCGAATTTTGCGGCGAACGTCTTTGCCTGCGCGGGGTTCGGAGTCGTCATGCGAAGTTTTGGAAATGCAGACGAAATCGCCGCATTCGACGCGGACCTGATTGTGCTCTGCAGCTCCGACTCGGAGTATCTAAGCATGGTCGGCGAACTTGCGCGGCAACTGCAGGAGCGGGGAAGCGAAACGCCGATAGTTGTCGCGGGAAATCCGGAATCCGCGGAAGAACTCCGAGTCGCGGGGGTTGCCGATTTTATTCATGTCCGCAGTACTCCCATTGAAGTTCTCACCAGGTGGCAGCAACGGCTGGGAATCAAGGGTTAGGAATGTATCCAGACTTTACCAGAATCGATTACAAATCCGGATTGCAACCCTCGGCCGCGCCAATAGGTGAGGAGTGGCTCTCGCCCGAGCGTATTCCGGTGAAAAGTATCTACACGAGTGATGATCTCGCAGGCTTGGAGCATCTAGATTTTGCGGCAGGTATTCCGCCCTATCTGCGCGGGCCTTACAGCACGATGTATGCCATGAAGCCGTGGACGATTCGGCAATACACCGGATTCTCCACGGCTGAGGAATCGAATGCCTTCTACCGGCGCAACTTGGCGGCAGGTCAGCGAGGGCTCTCGGTCGCTTTTGACCTTCCCACGCATCGCGGCTACGACTCAGATCACCATCGCGTAACCGGCGATGTAGGCAAAGCCGGAGTAGCGATTGATTCGGTGCTGGACATGAAGATCCTGTTCGACCAGATTCCACTGGATCAGACCTCCGTTTCGATGACAATGAACGGCGCGGTGCTGCCGATCATGGCGTTCTACATTGTTGCGGCCGAGGAGCAGGGTGTCGCGCCAGAGAAGCTGAGCGGGACCATTCAGAACGACATCCTGAAGGAGTTTATGGTCCGCAACACCTATATCTATCCGCCGGAAGGCTCAATGCGGATCGTGGGAGATATCTTCCGCTATTGCTCCGCGCACATGCCCCGTTTCAACAGCATCAGCGTGAGCGGATACCACATGCAGGAGGCGGGTGCGACTGCGGACATCGAACTCGCCTACACTTTGGCCGATGGGTTGGAGTACCTGCGGACGGGTGTGAAAGCCGGCCTCGATGTGGACGATTTCGCGCCGCGCATTTCCTTCTTCTGGGGCATTGGCATGAATCATTTTATGGAGATTGCCAAGCTGCGCGCCGCGCGAATGCTGTGGGCGAAGCTGGTCAAGAGATTCAATCCAAAAAATCCCAAGTCGCTGGCGCTGCGGACGCACTCGCAAACCTCGGGCTGGAGCCTGACGGCGCAGGATCCGTTCAACAACGTGGTACGCACCTGTGTGGAGGCGCTGGCTGCGGTGTTCGGACACACACAATCGCTGCATACGAATGCCCTGGATGAAGCTTTGGCGCTGCCGACGGATTTCTCTGCGCGTATTGCACGGAATACGCAAATCTACCTCCAGGAGGAGACGGATGTCATGCGCGTGGTCGATCCGTGGGCCGGCTCCTACTACGTCGAGCGCCTTACCCACGAACTGATGCATGCGGCGTGGAGATTGATCGTGGAAGTTGAGGAACTTGGCGGCATGGCGAAGGCAATCGAATCGGGCGTTCCCAGGATGCGGATTGAAAAAGCGGCGGCGCATCGTCAGGCGCGCATCGATACTGGCCAGGATATTATCGTCGGGCTGAATGCTTATCGACCGCTGGAAGAGACGCTGATTCCCGTGCTCGATATCGATAACGATGCGGTGCGTGAAGCGCAACTGAAGCGGCTGTCGGAATTGAAGAAAGCGCGGGATGACAATGCGGTGCGGAAATCGCTCCAGCAACTGGAGCATTGCGCTGCAATCGGTGAGGGGAATTTGCTGGAGTGCGCGGTGGATGCTGCACGAAAGCTGGCTACGCTCGGTGAGATCTCAGACGCACTTGAGTCGGTTTGGGGCCGGTACACGGCGATTGCCCGCCCCGTAGCCGGCGTTTACTCGGCGGAGAGTGGAAGCTCCGCGGAATTCAGAAAAGCTGCGGAGATGGCCATCGCTTTCGAGAAGTCGGAGGGCCGGCGGCCTCGCATCCTGGTGGCTAAGATGGGACAGGACGGTCACGATCGCGGCGCTAAAGTGATTGCGACCGCTCTCGTGGATATAGGATTCGATGTTGACATCGGACCACTGTTCCAGACGCCTCGCGAAGTGGCGCACCATGCAGCTGAAAATGACGTGCACGTTGTGGGTGTATCTTCGCTTGCGGCTGGGCACAAAACGCTGGTTCCGCAATTGATTGAAGAGCTCTGCAAACTCGGCCGCCGCGACATATTAGTTGTAGTTGGCGGCGTGATTCCGTTGCAGGATTACGAGTTCCTGTACAGCGCGGGCGTCGCGGGAATCTACGGCCCGGGCACTGTGATTTCCATTGCAGCGCAGCGAATCATGGAAATGCTGCACCATGCTTTAATCTGAGGAGATTCGGGATGGCGAATGAGGTGCAGAGCTTGTTTCGAGAGCAGCCAGGCTGCGTGGCTCCTGAACCTCCGCTCAGGTCCCTCCGCCGCGGCAATCTCTCGCTGGAACAGTACACCGACGGCATTCTGCGCGGAGATCGCACAATCCTGGCGCAGGCCATCACACTGGTTGAGAGCTCCCGCGAGACGGACCGCAGCCTGACGGAGCAGATTCTCGAAACTTGCGCTCCCCACAGTGGCCGGTCGATTCGCGTGGGAATTACGGGCGCGCCAGGCGCGGGCAAGAGCAGCTTGATCGAAGCCCTGGGCAGCTACTTGATCAGAAAGTCTGGCCATAAGCTTGCCGTTTTCGCGGTAGATCCAAGCAGCCAGATTTCGGGTGGCAGCATTCTGGGCGACAAGACGCGCATGAACAAACTTGCTTCGAGTGAGATGGCGTTTGTCAGGCCCTCGCCGTCGCGCGGCTCTCTCGGCGGCGTGGCACAACACACCCGCGAGGCAATGCTGCTTTGCGAGGCGGCGGGATACCAGAACATCCTGGTCGAAACTGTGGGCGTGGGACAGTCGGAAGCCGCAGTTCACAACATTGTCGATTTTGTTGTGCTGCTTGGATTGGCTGGGGCCGGCGACGAATTGCAGGGCATCAAGCGCGGCGTAATGGAGTTCGCAGACCTGGTGGCGATCAACAAAGCGGACGGAGACAATCTGCCCGCTGCGGAGAGGGCACGCAATGATGCAGAGAATGCATTGCACTTACTTCCGGCGTCTTCGTCAGGATGGACACCGCGGGCACTGACCTGCTCGGCGCTAACCGGTGATGGCGTCGCGGAGATTTGGAACTGCATCGAGGAGTACGTGAGCCAAACAAAAGCGAACGGATGGTTCGCCGAGGCGCGGCACAAACAAGCGCAATCATGGATGCACGAAATCGTCGAGGCAGGATTACGGCAGAGACTTGAATCGCATCCCGCCATACGGACGCGGAGAGCCTTTCTGGAGAAGGAATTGCTGGAGGGACGCATTACGTCGTTGCGCGCGGCTCGCGACCTGCTTAAGGTCATTTCGGATGCATTCGGAGCAGATTGCCCGGTGACGCAATCTGCGGCGCATTCCGAACCAAACGATCGAGGAAAGGCGTGAACCCGACGGCGAGGGCAACGCCGATTTTCCGAGCGCGCAAACCACCGCACCAGGAGCTCGATAACCTTTGCTAACTACTTGCGCTGCGAGGAGGCACGCGCAATCAATTGCGGTTCCAGGATCACTTTACGCGAACGCTCGGACGGGGTCTTGTTGAGCAGGGTAGAGATCATTTTTGCCACCCGCTCACCGATCTCCCGGGCGCGCTGATCGACGCTCGACAGAGGTACCTGCAGCTTACTGCTGTAGTGAAAATTTCCGCAGCCGACGACCGCAAGATCCTTCGGAATCTTCAGGCCGGCCTCGATGGCGCGGAACATAGCTCCCACGGCTAGAGTGTCGTTGAAGCAAAACAAACCGTCTGGGAGAGGTTTCAGGGCCAGGATCGCATCCATTGCACGCCGCCCGCGGGTCTCACCGTCAGAGTCGGAGGCGCAGCCGACGGAGACCAGGTATTTATCGACAACTTTGATCCCGTGGCGGCGCAGGCATTCGGTGTAACCCTCAGCGCGGCTGTTGCCCACGCTGGTCTCAGGCCCCCGGATATGAGCGATCCGCCGGCAGCCCTGCTCAATAAGGTGCTCAGTGGCGAGCTCACCCACCTTGAAATCATTGACGCCGACAAAATTTGAATCGAATCCGCGGAACTTGCGATCGATGAGCACCAGCGGCACGCCTGCCTCGCGGATGCGATTAAGCGCCTCGCTATTGTCCTGGCACGAAGCTAGTACCAGGCAATCCAGGTGATGCGCGAGCATGTGCTCGATCTCGTCCTGTTCGAGCTCGGGATCGCTTTCTGAAGAAGCAACGATGACATAATAACCCTGCTGGCGCAGCGCCGCAGAAAGCCCCTTGGCAATCTCTCCAAAGAAAGGGTGAATAAGGTCCGGGACAACGAGGCCAATAAGCGAACTACGACCGGTAACCAGGCTGCGCGCAGTTAGATTGGGCCGGTAATTGAGCTCTTTGACGCGCGCCAGAATACGCGCTTTGGTCTCTTGGGCGATATCGGGCCGGTCGCGCAGCGCGCGAGATACAGTAACGACTGAGACGCCGAGTTCCCTGGCAATATCTTTGAGCCGGACGTTCATGAGCTCAGTCCATCCAATCTCACAGCGGGTCCTGTCTGCCGCCGCATTCCTTGACGCGAGCTCTTCCGCCGGCACAAAGGCACACGGTGCAAAGGCTATCTGCTCGTTGTATCGATCATCGCATGACCGCGTCCAGGTATTTTGAGCCGGCTTCAGCGTTGAAAAATCTGATAGTCGAGCGGCGATTGAAGAATGACCGCCGCGGCCGCAGCAACAGGTACCGCGGCCGTGCGGTGTCGGATGGCAAACCGCGGCTTCACGCTCCGCAACGATGTACGTTCACGCCCAACTCTGCAAACATGGCGGCTTTGGCGGCCAGCGCCCGGTCGGCGACATCTGCTGTCGGCGCATACGCCACGTTCACGTGGTTGGCATGATGCCGCGCCATGAACTGATCGCGCGTAATGCCATGCAGCACCACGTGCATAATGGGCCATTGTGGCGTCACTGCGCGCAGCCTGCGCTCGGTCTCGCCGGCAGGTAGCTCCACGGCCGTAGCGCGGCCCATGTCCACGTGCAGCGCGCCGCCCTTCACAAATACACGGCTCCAAACCACGTGCCCCGGTTTGCAAACACCCTTCAACGTCCCACCGCCGAGACGGAAATACATGGGCGGCTGGCGCTCGCTGCTGGCCCCGGCGTAACCGCCCACCAGGTGTGACGGCGGAACTGCGCCGGAGATCTGAAACACCCACACAAACTCGTCGATTCCGTTGCCGGTGTAATGCTCGCCCCAGCGCACGTCGTGCAGAGTGGTCGCGGGATCGAGCTGCATCGCACTCCACACGCGATTCGTCACCAGCGCATCCAGTCCAGCGCACTCATCTACTTCATTGAAGTGCGGGAGCGCCTTGCCTGCATAGAGCTCACGGCCGTCTTTTGCAAACACCGGCGGCCGCTCCGCATTGTTCAGCAGCCCTTCTGCAAGATCCGAAGCTGGAACCATGTCCTTCAGGCCCTGCTGATACTGAATGCCGATCGCGTCGCAGGAAAAGTCCGCGGCAATGCGCACGGCGGCGATATACATCTTGCCCTGCTCCAGGATTTGCGCGTCGGTCAGGTCCGTCTCCTCGTTGGGCCCAGTCACAAATCGCATGCCCCGCCCGTCGAGCCACGAGCGCACTTTCTGGGCTTCTGCGTCGGAGACTTCGCGCATCGCGGCCACCAGCGCCGATTGGCTCAGCCGCTCCTTGTACACGCCCAGCGGATTGAGCATGAAATCCTCGACGATGGCGTTATACATACCCATGCAGCCCTCGTCGAAGACGCCGAGAATGGCTTTTTGCCGCTTGAGCTGCCGAGCCAGCGCCTGACCAAGCTGCCGCTCGTCGGCAGGCAGACTGGCAGTATCGAGGGCGCGCACATGACTGAGGTCATGGTGAATGGTATGCGTAGTGAGCCACTGCCGCAGTCCTTGGCGAAAGAATTCATCGCTGAAATCCCGGCTCCACAGCGTGCTGAATGTCACGCCCGCTTTCGCCAGTGACCCGTTGAGGTTGAGCATGCCCACCAGGCCCGGCCATTGCCCCGACCAGTTGGCGACGGTGAGAATGGGCCCGCGATGGCTCTGCAATCCGGCCAGCACATGATTGCTGTATTGCCACACTGCCTCAGCTACTACAATCGGCGCCTCGGGATGGATGCGTGTGAAGACATCCATGCCCATGCGCTGGTTGTAGATGAAACCGTGCTTCAGCTTGGGATCGTATGGATGGGCGCGGCGTAGCCGGTATTCCTCTTTCGCAAATGCGGCCGTGAGCTGCTCCTCCATCTCTGCTTGTGCAGCCCAGCAGACCTGGTTGGCCGACTGGCGCAGGTCGCCGCTGGCGAGCAGCAGTACTTCATCGGGCTGAACTGGGGGCGCCTCTTCGATGATTGGAATAACGTACGATGGCACTGGATTTCTCCTCGAACACAAGATGACAGATCAGGCAAAAAAGCGGCTGACAAGAGTATTTTCAATCGAGGCGCCCAGATCGGCGCTTCGATTGAAGCCCAATGCCTCAAAGCGCAGACTCGGAGACATTGGGCATCTTCTCAAACCGTTCCGCGCGGTTTATTAATCCGGACATAGTTCGTATCTTGCTGCGGCTCGCCGTCGCACTCGATTGCAATCGTGGTCACCGGATCGTCCGGCGCCGCCATGGGCAGACCCGAGATCTTGGTCTGGAACCCGTCCTGGGTCACTGTAGCCTTCTCGCCGGTCTTCAGAATTTGCGCACTCAATACTTTATTGCGAAGGCCGCTGATCGCAACATACTCGCCTGGCCAGAAGTGCACATGCATGTAAAGAGTATTGCCCTTGCGCGTAAAACCAGCGTATTGCGAACGGCGCGGTTGGCAGGGATCGGAACCGTGGATGGTATCCGCATTGCTCTGCATCCAGCGGCCGACCTCCGTGAGCACCTGCACGGATTCAACAGGAATCGACCCATCCGGCTTAGGCCCGATGTTGAGCAGATAGTTGCCGCCATCGCGCGAACAGGTAATCAGGTTGCGCACCACGGTCTTCGAACTTTTCCAGTTGTCGTCGGCGCGCTGGTAGCCCCAACTGTCGTTGAGCGTCATGCAGCTTTCCCAGGCGCGCTCGCCCTTGGCCGCCTCAATGTGCTGCTCGGGCGTCGAGAAATCGCCGTCCAGCTTATTGCGGTTGTTTACGATGATGTCCGGTTGCAGCTGGAACACCATTTCGTTCATGCGCTCCGACTCCCATCCGGCGGCATCGAGCGGCCACGCGACGTCATACCAGAGGATATCGACCTTGCCGTAGTTGGTCATCAACTCGCGGATCAGCCCGTGCGTATACTCTACGAACCGCTTGCGTGCCGCTTCATCGGTGGCGCAGCGCGCGCCGTCGGGATGGTGCCAGTCCATCAGTGAGTAGTAGAAGCCCACGCGCATCCCCTCGGCGCGCGCCGCCTCCACGTACTCCGCAACAATGTCATACCCCGGCCCCTGCTTGACGGCGTTGTAATCGGTGAGCTGGGTGTTGAAGTTGCAAAAGCCCTCATGGTGCTTGGTGGTAAGCACCATGTACTTCATGCCGGCGGTTTTGGCCATGCGCGCCCAGGCGCGCGCGCTGCCCTGGTCGGGCTTGAAGAGTCTGGCATGGCCGGTGTACTCAGGGAAGGGAACTGCCTCTTCCTCCATCTCCCACTCGTGACGCCCGAAGGTGCTGTACACGCCGAAGTGGATGAACATGCCGAAGCGGGCCTCGTGCCACCATTGCATGCGCTGCGCGCGATTCGCGTCGCCGGGTTGAGGCTGGCCGGTGAGAGGGTGATCGGAAGGTCCTTGCGCGGGGACGGGTGGTGCGGGCGTTTGTGCGCCGAGCAGCCGCGCCCCCGCCACCGAAGTCAGTGAGGCGCCCATGCCTGCCAGTAGATTACGCCGGGAGATCGAGTGGTCCGTCATTGGATGCAAGCCCCGTGAATTGCGGTTGTGTGACGCACGATAACGATAACGATTACGTAACTGAATGCTCCGCACATTAAAATCCGGTTCGCAGCGGCCTGTCAAGGACTTTCTGCTTCGACAACGAGCTGTGCGCGACGGCCAGGAGTTTTTGGATGTCGATGTTGCCATGCGCGCCTCCGACGAGCTCAAATCAAGCACGGCCTCGACGAGTTTCTGCAGACCCATGTCGTCTCTATGAACTACAATCTGAACAAAAAATAGGCTGGCCACTCCCGAGCCGGAGCGACCGCGAGGACGATGTTGAGCCGTTGAACGGCAGGGAGTGATTTTTTCAGATGCTGATTTCAGGGTCCAGTGCAGCGCCGTCATCTGCTGTGTCCTCCGCCCAGGATGCACGCCATGCCACGTTGATTCCACCCGGAATGTTGTTGCCCTTCATTCTGGTCACGGGCCTCTTCTTCCTCTGGGGAATGCCCAACAACCTGAATGATGTGCTCATCCGGCAGTTCATGAAATCGTTCGCCATCTCCCGATTTCAGGCCGGGCTGGTGCAGTCGGCTTTTTATATGGGTTATTTTCTGCTGGCCACTCCGGCGGCACTGTTCATGCGCAGGTATGGTTACAAATTTGGATTTGTAGCCGGCCTCACGCTTTTTGGCGTAGGGGCGCTGCTCTTCTGGCCGGCCGCGTTGGCCCAGCAGTATGGATATTTCCTCGCCGCGCTGTTCGTGATCGCCAGCGGCTTGTCGTTCCTGGAGACAGCGGCGAACCCATTTGTGGCGCAGATGGGCGATCCGGCCAGCGCCGCGCAACGGCTGAACTTCGCGCAGGCCTTCAACCCGCTCGGCTCCATCAGCGGAGTGCTGATTGGAACTGTGTTCATTTTTTCCGGAGTCGAGCTGAACGGTAAGCAGATTGCCGGCATGAAGGCGGCCGCAACCTACGCGCCCTACCTGCGCCACGAGACCATGCGCGTTGTCACTCCGTACCTGGTGATCGCCGGCTTCACGCTCGCGTGGGCTCTCCTGATTGCCATCACGCGTTTTCCGCGCATCGAGAGTGAGCACGAAGGCGAGGGCGGCGATCACGGCAGCTTTCGCGAACTGCTGGGGCAGCCCCGATTCCTCTTTGCCATTGTGGCGCAGTTCATGTACGTGGGCGCGCAGGTCGGCACCTGGAGCTATTTCATCCAATATGTGCAGGAGACCACTCACCAGCCCGAGAAGACGGCGGGATTCTTCCTTACCGGGACTCTGGTGGCGTTCGGGATCGGGCGCTTCAGCTCTGCAGCCATCATGCGCTATGTAAGGCCCGATCGTCTGATGGGTATCTACGCACTTCTGAACGCTGGCCTGGTGACCGTGGGCGTGCTGTGGCCCGGCTGGATCGGGCTGTGGTCCATCTTCCTCACCAGCTTTTTCATGTCGGTCATGTACCCAACTATCTTTGCGTTGGGGATTGAAGGTTTAGGGCGCAACACCAAAATTGGCAGCTCGCTGATCGTGATGTCAATTGTGGGCGGAGCTGTGCTCACTCCCGCCATGGGCCTGGTTGCGCAGCAAGGTCACGGTATTGCGCGCGCCTATGTGGTCCCCCTGCTCGGCTACTGCGTTGTAGCGTTATTCTCATTCTCCGGCGCCGGGCGGGCTTCACGGGGCAATACATCAGCCACCACGCCAGCTGCGACGGCGTCGAGTCCCGCCCAGTAGACGTGGTTGTTTTTCTGGTTCCGTTGCACCTTCCGCGTTTTGCACAACAATCACCCTTGCCGCGTCCAACTCTCCGTTAGGATGAAGAAGGACCAACATGACGGACAAGAAAACCCTCTCCCCTCAAGTTCTTGCTCACATCGCACAAATCCTGAATCTTCCCCTGCGCGGACTCGTCGCAGTCATTGAACTGCTCGACGACGGCGGCACCGTGCCCTTCATTGCCCGCTACCGGAAAGAGGCCACGGGCAACCTGGACGAAGTGCAGATTCGCGCCATTGAGGAAAAGCTGGCCTATTTCCGGGAGCTTGAAGACCGGCGCGAAACCATCCTCGCTTCCATCGCCGAGCAAGGCAAGCTGACCGACGAACTGAAGGCGCGCATCGAGGCGGTTCTCGAGCGCAACGAACTCGAAGATTTGTATCTGCCGTACAAGCCCAAGCGCCGTACCAAAGCCGCCATTGCACGCGAGAAGGGGCTGGAGCCGCTGGCCGCCTATCTGTGGGCGCAGCAGCCTGCGGCCGAGCCGCTGGAGACGTTCGCTGCAGGATTTGTGAACGCTGAGTTGGGAGTAGCCACGGCTGAGGAGGCTCTGGAAGGTGCGCGGCACATCGTCGCAGAGTGGATCAGCGAAGACGCAGATCTGCGCAAGGCGCTGCGCCAACTCGTCTTCGACGAAGGCGTGGTTGTGAGTCGCAAGGCCATGGACGCGGTCGACGAGCAGGAAAAGTTCAAGATGTACTACGAGTACTCCGAGCCGGTAAAGACCATCCCCTCGCATCGCATGCTCGCCATCCGCCGCGGAGAAAACGAAAAGGTTCTGTACTTCCTCATCGAGATCGAGACGGAGCGCACGCTGGCTCTCATCCGGCGGCATGTTCTGCGCCAGCCCGGAGACTGGACGCCCCAGCTTGAAATCGCGATCGACGACGCCTGGAAGCGGCTCCTGAACTCCTCCATTCAGGCCGAGATCCGCCTGGAGCTCAAGCGCCGTTCTGACACTGAAGCGATTCACGTGTTCCGCGATAATCTTCACCACCTTCTGCTTGCCCCGCCTGCCGGCCCCATCTCGGTTTTGGGAATCGATCCGGGCCTGCGCACCGGCTGCAAGGTTGCGGTGGTCGACGAGACCGGCAAGCTGCTGGCGCATGACGTGTTTTACCTGCACACGTCGAAGCACGGCAACGCCGAAGCCGCTCCGAAATTGGAATCCCTCTTGCGCCGGCACAATGTGCGCGCCATCGCAATCGGCAATGGCACCGCGTCGCGCGAGACTGACGCCTTTGTGCGCGAATTCCTCCGTGACAAAGGCATAGCCGATATCTTTTCCGTAACCGTGAGCGAAGCCGGCGCCAGTGTCTACTCGGCATCGGATGTGGCCAGGCAGGAGTTTCCCGATCTCGACCTGACGGTACGCGGCGCGATTTCGATTGCCCGCCGCCTGCAGGATCCACTCTCGGAACTGGTGAAGGTCGACCCCAAGTCGATCGGCGTAGGCCAGTATCAGCACGATGTCGATCAGCGGCAGTTAGCGGAATCGCTCGAGAAAGTAGTCGAGAGCTGCGTGAATCGCGTGGGCGTCGACCTGAACACTTCGTCGTGGACGCTGCTGCGTCACGTGGCCGGCATCACCGAGCGCACGGCGCTCAACATCGTGACCCACCGCAATCAGAAGGGCAGCTTCCGCTCGCGCCAGCAACTGCTGGAAGTGCAGGGAATTGGCCCCAAGACCTTTGAGCAGGCCGCCGGTTTCCTGCGCATCCGCAATGGCGATCATCCCCTGGATAGCACGGCCGTTCATCCCGAGTCGTACCCGGTCGTGGAGCAGATTGCGCAGTCCCTCGAAACTTCGGTGGACGAGATTATTCGCCAGCCGCAGATGCTCGAAAAAGTTGATCGCAACCGCCTCTCCGCGGGCGCGTTTACGCTGGACGATATTCTCGCCGAGCTGCGCAAGCCCGGCCGCGATCCGCGCGACAAATTCGTGGCGCCCAGCTTCCGCGAAGAGGTGCGCACCCTCGACGATGTGCAGCCCGGAATGGTGTTGGAGGGGGTGGTGACGAACGTGACCAAGTTCGGCGCCTTTGTCGATATCGGCGTTCACCAGGACGGACTGGTGCACATCAGCGAGCTCTCCAATCGCTTCATCAAAGATCCCTCCGAGGCGGTAAAGACCGGGACAGATCGTGAAGGTGAAGGTGCTCAACGTGGACACCAAGGCCAAGCGCGTCGCACTTTCGATCAAGGCGCTATCGGCGCCTGCGTCCCGGAACCAGCCAAAGAAGCAAGCCCCGCCGCCACCCGCCAGCATGGAAGATAAACTGGCGGCGCTGTCCACGAAGTGGCGAACACGCGCGTAACTGGGGCCGTATTCAGCGCGACGCCAAAAGAAAGGGCGGAGGTTCGAAACCTCCGCCCTGTCCTTTTCCTGTCGATTCGACCCGGCTAGTCGTTGTAGTTCAGGCTCTCCAGCCCGAGATACACCGCGCCCGAGCCCAGTTCCTCTTCGATGCGCAGCAACTGGTTGTATTTGGCGATGCGGTCGGTGCGGCTCACCGAGCCGGTCTTGATCTGGCCCACGCCGGTTGCCACCGCGAGGTCGGCAATGAAGGTGTCTTCGCTTTCGCCGGAGCGGTGCGACATCACCGAAGTGTAGCCGTAGCGGCGGCCGAGCTCGATAGCTTCGAGGGTCTCCGTGATGGTGCCGATCTGATTCACCTTGATCAGGATCGAGTTGCCTACGCCCTCTTCAATGCCGCGCTGCAGGCGCTGGGTGTTGGTCACGAACAGATCGTCGCCCACAAGCTGAATCTTCTGGCCCAGCTTGTCGGTGAGGATGCGCCAGCCTTCCCAATCGTCCTCGGCAAGGCCGTCTTCGAGCGAGACGATCGGATATTGGCGAACCCAGTCGTCGTAGAAGTCCACCATCTCCGCGCTCGAGAGCTCACGCTTATCGCTCTTCTTGAAGACGTACTTATTCTTTTCCTTGTCGTAGAACTCGCTCGACGCCGGATCGAGCGCGATGGCAATCTGTTCGCCTGGTTTGTAGCCGGCCTGGGTAATGGCTTCGAGGATCAGGTCGATAGCCTCGCTGTTGGACTTGAGCGAGGGTGCGAATCCGCCCTCGTCGCCGACCGCGGTGTTGTAGCCCTTCTTCTTGAGCACGCCCTTGAGGGTGTGGAAGGTCTCGGCCGCCCAGCGCAGCGCGTCGCTGAACCGCTCAGCGCCGACCGGCATGATCATGAACTCCTGGAAGTCCACGTTCGAATCGGCGTGCGCGCCGCCGTTGAGCACGTTCAGCATCGGCGTAGGCAGGATGCAGGCATTGATGCCGCCCAGGTAACGGTACAGCGGAATCTCCAGCGTCTGCGCCGTGGCCCGCGCCGCAGCCATGGAGACAGCCAGAATGGCATTGGCGCCCAGCTTGCCTTTATTGGGCGACCCATCCAACTCAATCATCGTCCGGTCGATCAGCCGCTGGTTGCTGGCGTCCATGCCTTCCAGCTCCGGCGCAATCACCGTCTCCACGTTGGCCACCGCCTGCAACACGCCCTTACCCATGTAATGGTTCTTATCGCCGTCGCGCAGTTCCACGGCCTCATGTTCGCCGGTGGAGGCGCCCGAAGGCACAATGGCGCGGCCCAGCGCGCCGCTTTCCAGAATCACGTCCGCTTCCACGGTCGGATTGCCGCGCGAATCCAAAACCTCGCGCGCACGAATAGCAACAATCTCAGTCATATCGCTCCTCGAAACTCGGTGCAGCAACCGGTCACTAATCGGTCGGGGCGGTTTGCCCCTGCCGACGGCAAGTTCTTCTCCGGCTGCGTTTAGAATCGTGTGCAAAAGCCCTTGCACGGCGGAAAACTCCTCTTGCGTCCAGTGGCATTAAAAACAGACGATACCGATTCGGATTCTAGCAAATCAGGGTGGGTCGAACCCTGTGGCGGCGCTCACAGAATGGAACAGGCAAGGCGCGGCCACGTCATCCACGCAACCGTAACTGCTTTGATTCGTGCTCGTCGAAGTACCCGTCTGCGCGACGCTCGTCTCCGGCCCACCCCAGCGGTTCTAACCTGAATCTGGAGAAGTGGGTGGCTGCGGGCTGTGTCCGTGAAAACTTTCCGGCTGTACGCGGGTCTAAATCAGTGGGAAGTTCCGCCCTCAGGAGGACCCTATGAAATATCCGGCACTTCTGTGTGCCTTGCTGGTTGGTACCGCTGCTTCGCTCGCGGCCCAGTCTGCCGCGCCGGCGGCGCAGCAATCGAACAATTCCAGCCAATATGAGGGCGTTTCCAATCCTCCTCCGGACGACACCATCACCACGCCCGCGCCGCAGTCGGAGCCGGAAGCCAAGCCTGCGCCCGGCAAACCCATGAACGCTGCGCCGAGCCCGGCGGCAGCACCGAGCGCGAATAATACGCCTGCGTCCGGCATGGTCGCCGTGCCCGATGTGGTGACCGGCCCGGAACCGGATGCGGCGAATGCCGCCGATGCCGGCAACGTTCCCAGCCCTGCCAATGTCCCCAACTCAACCGACGGGACCGACAGCGGCATTGTCCAGGTAGAATCGGCGTCACAAGCAGCACAGCCAGGCCTCGCCCAGCGCATCGCCAGCAATCCCGATGGCGACATTGTGCATCCGGCGCCTCTGCCGCCCGGAATATTGGCCCCGGGCACCGTCATTCGCGTCCGCCTGCTCGAACGCCTTTCTACCGCGTATTCCCAGGACGGCGAAACCTTCCGTGCCCGCGTGGCTTCTGATGTGTATCGTGGCGACCAGGTGCTGATTCCTACCGGCGCCGAAATCGATGGAACCGTCGATCACGTATCGACCGGTCACTTTGGCGGGCACGGCTCCATGCTGCTGCACCCTGACACCGTGATCCTGTCCGACGGGTCGCGCTACCACATCTACGCGCAGCTCACGGGCGCGCCGGAGAGCAACACCCGTGTAGGCGACGAGGGCGATATCACGCCCGGCTCGCGCGCCAAAAAAGACGAGATTGAATACGGCGGCGGCGTGGGTGCAGGCGTGGTTGCCGGCGCGGTATTGGGTGGCCCGGCAGGCGCTCTGGCGGGCTCTGTCGTAGGCGCCAGCGCCGTCACTGTACACCTGCTCATGGATCATCCCCAGGCCACGCTCGACACCGGGACCGTACTCGATTTCACCCTCACTCAGCCACTGAACCTGGTCGCGGCGAACACAACCGGCGGCGAATAACGCCGAAACAACGATTCAAAACGGGTGCCCCACCTTCGGCGCGTTTTGTGCGCCTGAGGTGGGATATTTTTTCTACAGTCTGTTACATCTTTTACAAAACTCGGTCCGAGCACGTCTTGATCCCGGTCGTGAAACCATCCCATGGCACAGCCTCCGCATCGCACCCTGAAGTAGTGTGCATCGGATCCGCATGGGAATTTCCGGTCCAGCCAAAGCGCTAGGCAATGTCTAACGAATCCAGAAGAACGGCTTTGTAACAAGGGTATGGCTTTAGCCAGGCCAAAAAATGCGCCACAATGAACAGGGTTTTAACCCCTGAGGGATGCTCTCCCCCTCAAGAACTTCGACATGCGATTCGTCAGACACTGCCTAGCTGCTTTCCATATTTCGTCTGTGGAGAATTCCCGAACCCAACCAGCCCTGTCACCCGCATGATGTACCTTGGACTCTGATCGGATTTTCCGTCGCCTCGCGGCGGCGAACCGGCAGAATCAACAGCGCGCCGGCGCACAGGCCAACACTGAAAGTCAAGACACGGAGTACGGCCTCTGATGATGGAATTCCACATTTCGCGCAAGGCACGAGAGCGCTACGGATTCTCGGAGACGCTGTTTTCTTTCAACGGCAATGTGATCCTCGACAACATGCCTGCCTGCCGCGAGTTTGCGCACCGCATGAACCAGGTGCGCGACGTCGAGAGGCATCCCGACCAGGCGGTCCATGCCGGCTCGCTCTACGCCATGGGCCTTATTGACGAAGCCAGCCACGTCCTGATGGCGCGCTACCGTGAACAGTTCGATCCCGACGTGATGAATGCCGCGCTGGGCTGGTTCGGCGGCATGGTGGGCACTGAGAACCTCGACAAAATGCTGCTCACCTTTGTCGAGCATTTCCCCGGTTCCACGGTGATGCGCGGTAAGGAAACGCCGGCGCAGTGGCTCGCCGGTTCCACGGCAGGCACGTCTCACCGCTCGGCGGCGCTTGAAGAACTGCTGCTGCTGTGGACCGCCAACCGCAATCCTGCTTTCAAGCCATTCGCCGAGCTCTTCGATGATTCTGCTCTGGTCGAAAACACCGTTTACCCGCAGGTGACGGCGTCGCTTCCGGAGTATTTCGCCACGCGTCCGCTCATTCCGCTGCCCGGTGCGCAGCCCATGAATCTGCTCGATCTGCTGCGCTTGCCGGCCTTGCGCTCGGCTTCCTTGAGCGAGCAGCTGGAAATCATTCGGCGCCTGTGGAAGCCGCTGGTCGGCGATGTGCTGGAGCGGCTGCTGCTGATGGCCACCGAAATCCTGCGCGAACAGGAGCTGGCCATCTGGGCGCAGTTCAATCCTCCGGGCACGCGCCGCGGGCCGCAGCAGTGGCCCGCGTTCACGGGCGGCGCGGAAGTGCCCACCTTTGGCGAAGCTGCCGCGCAGGAGTACGAAAAATTCTCGCCCGACCAGGCGTGGATGCCCGGCGCCGTGCTCATTGCCAAAAGCACCTACGTGTGGCTGGCGCAGTTGAGCCGATTTTACGCGCGGCCCATTGACCGCCTCGATCGAGATTCCCGATGAAGAGCTCGCACTGCTCGCCCGCCGCGGCATCAACTCGCTCTGGCTCATCGGCGTGTGGGAGCGCAGCCGCGCCTCCAAAACCATCAAGCAACTCACCGGCAACAAGGATGCCGTCGCCTCCGCCTACTCGCTCTTCGATTACCGCATCGCCGACGATCTGGGCGGCGATGCGGCCTACATCAATCTCCGCGACCGCGCATTCCGCCACGGCGTGCGCCTGGCCAGCGACATGGTGCCGAATCACATGGGCATCGACTCGCCCTGGGTTGTCGAGCATCCCGAGTGGTTTATCTCGCGCTGGGACTCGCCTTATCCCGCCTACAGCTTCAACGGCCCCGATCTCTCCAACGACGGCCGCGTTGAAATCAAAATCGAAGACCACTACTTCGAGCAGAGCGACGCCGCCGTAGTCTTCCGCCGCCGCGACAAAGCCACCGGCGAGACCCGCTACATCTATCACGGCAACGACGGCACCAGCTTTCCCTGGAACGACACCGCGCAGCTCGACTACCTGAATCCCGCCGTGCGCGAGCAGGTCATCCAGACCATCCTGCACGTCGCGCGCCTGTTTCCGGTCATCCGCTTTGACGCCGCCATGACGCTGGCCAAGCGCCACTTTCATCGCCTCTGGTTTCCCGGCCCCGGCTCCAGCGGCGCCATTCCTTCGCGTGCGGAGTACGGCATGACGCAGGCCGAATTCGATCGCCACATGCCGCACGAGTTCTGGCGCGAAGTGGTCGACCGTGTCGCCGCGGAGGTTCCCGGCACACTGCTCCTCGCAGAGGCCTTCTGGCTCATGGAAGGCTACTTCGTCCGCACCCTCGGCATGCACCGCGTCTACAACAGCGCCTTCATGGTCATGCTGCGCGACGAGGACAACGCCAAGTACCGCTCCGTCATCAAGAACACTCTCGAATTCGATCCCGACATCATGAAGCGCTACGTGAACTTCATGAGCAATCCCGACGAGCGAACCGCGATTGACCAGTTCGGCAAGGGTGATAAATATTTCGGCGTTGCGGTCATGATGTCTACGCTGCCCGGCCTGCCGATGTTCGGGCACGGGCAGATTGAGGGCTACACCGAAAAGTACGGCATGGAGTACCGCTGGCCGCGCTATGAAGAATGGCCCGATCCGTGGCTCGTCGAGCGCCACGAGCGCGAAGTGTCTCCGCTGCTGCACCGCCGCTGGCTCTTTGCCGAGAGCGGCAATTTTCTGCTCTACGATTTCTTCCACGACAACGGCTCGGTCGACGAGAACGTCTTCGCGTACTCGAACCGCACCGGCAACGAGCGCGCGCTGATCGTCTACAACAACCGCTTCGGCTCCACGCGCGGCACCATCGACTTTTCTGCTGCATATGCGGACAAAGGCTCCGGGCAGCTTCGCCAGCGTCGGCTGCGCGAGGGCCTTGGCCTCAGCGGCGACAACGGCATGGTCTTTGCCTGGCGCGATTCACTCACAGGCCTTGAGTACCTGCGCCACGCCGGCGACTTCGATCATGGTCTCACCGTCGATCTGCACGCCTACCAGTGCCACGTCTTCCTCGACTGGCGCGAACTGCGCCCGACCGCCGAGTATCCGTGGGATCGCCTCGCCGACGTGCTTGCAGGACGCGGCGTTCCCAACCTGCAGGATGAGCTTGTGAACCTGGAGCTGCAGCCCTTGCACGACGCGCTCCGCCAGCTTCTCGAACCAGCCACCGTGCGCACCTTCGCCGGTATCGCCGAGCAGCCGCGCGGTATCGCGATCGTCGCGCACCGCAATATCCCGCGCGAGCGCAAGCGATTTCTCGATCAAACCTGGGAACGCGCAGAGAATTTTCTCCGCCTGGCGCAGCAAGCCTATCTCTCGCGCCGTACGGAAGAGAAGCCGCTTGTCCAGCCCGCCGATCCGGCCACTCTCGTCGATGCTTTCCGCGAGCAGATGCGCGCCGCCATGCGCCTGCCCATTGTCGAATCGCTCTTCCCCGGGCCGTGGACTGCGGCTGCGCGCCGCATGTTGCCCAGCCCCAGCCCGCAAGTCGCGGCAACCGCCATGTGGGGACCGATCCTGGCCTGGTGCATGCTCGAACTGCTGGCCGAGTCTGTTGACCCCAACCAGCCCGCGCGCGCAGCACTCGACCTCTTCGACCGCCTGCGCCTGCGCGAACCACTTGCCAATGCATTTGAGGCGCTCGGCTTCGAAGGCGAAGAAGCCTGGCGGGTCGCGGCACGCATCAAGGTTGGCCTGCTCATCGGCGCCGGTGTCGGCAGGGAAGAGCCCGCATTGCCTGCGGAGAAAGCGCCTCCCGGTGCTCCGTCGCTCGAAGAGACGGTTGGACCCGAGCCGGAGCCCGAACTGCCTGCATCGCAGCCCGAACCCAAGCCGCAGCCTGAATCTAAGCCGCAGGTCGCACCTGAGGCGGAGCCCAAGCCTGCGACACCTCCGCAGCACAGCATTCCACCCGCTCTCTGGTCCGATCCCGATGTGCACTGGCTCTGTGGTGTGCATCATGCCGGAGGTTGCGAATATATCGTTCGTGAGCGCTATGAAGAACTGCTCTGGTGGTTGCTCATGCCTTCGCTGCTCGAGCTGGCCGGTGCCTCCGCTCCGGATACGGCTGCGGTGGCGAAGCTGAGCAGGGAAGTGGACACAGCGCTGGCCGAAGCCGAAGTCGCCGACTATCGTGTCGAAGTCCTTACCGGCGCTGCGACTGTGGCAGAACCATGCGAAGAGCCGGCCGAGGAAGCGGTTGCCAAACCCTCTGAACCCCAGTCGCGCGAACCCGAAACGGAAGCGGCAGAACCCAAGGCTGAAAGTCCCGTGAAACAGTCGCCTAAAGACTAGGCTGCGTCTTTTGGTCGCAAATACTTCCTCCAAGCCACCCCGGCCCCTTAAAATCACACAAGGGCCAATGCGGACCGCCTCGCGCGGACAAGCCGTTGCAGAGAGCCAGCATTCGAAACCAGAACCGATGAGCGAACAAGAGACAGCGACTTCCCACCCGACTCAGGCAGTTTCTCAAGCCTGGACGAGAATTGAGCGGGCGCGGCATCCGCAGCGGCCGTATCCGATGGAATTGATCGAACGGATTTTCAGCGACTTCAGCGAAATCCACGGCGATCGTGCCTTTGGCGACGATGAAGCGGTGGCCTGCGGCATGGCCCGGCTCGGCGACGAAGAGGTAATGGTCATCGGCAACCGCAAGGGTGGCACCACCAAGGAGCGCGTGCGCCGCAACTTCGGCATGCCGCATCCGGAAGGGTATCGCAAGGCCCTGCGCGCCATGAAGATCGCCGAAAAGTTCGGCAGGCCGGTCATCAGTTTCATCGACCTTCCCGGCGCTTTTCCCGGTCTTGGCGCCGAGGAGCGCGGCCAGGCTGAGGCCATCGCGCGCAATATTCTGGAGATGTCGCGCCTGCGCGTGCCCACCATCTCCGTCATCAGCGGCGAAGGCGGTTCTGGCGGAGCGCTGGCGCTGGCCGTCTCCGATCGCGTGCTTATTCTCGAAAATGCGCTCTATTTTGTTATCACTCCAGAATCCTGCGCAGCCATCATGTGGCGCGACGCCTCGCACAAGCAGTTGGCCGCAGAAGCCATGCGCATCTCCGCGCCCGAAGTAGCGGCGCTGGGCTGCGTGGATGAAATCATCCCCGAACCCGCCGAAGGCATCCATACGGACCGCGAGACGGGCGCTGGAATCCTGGGCACGGCTCTCAAGCGTCATCTGGCCGAGCTCAAAGCCATGCCGGTTGATGCGATGATCGCCGCACGGCAGGAGAAGTTTCGTAACATGGCGCAATGCTATACGGAAAAATCGTGCGGATGATGTTGCGTTCCCTCTTGGGCCAAAGCCCGCTTTAGTGACTGGTTGAACGTACGGGCTGAACAGGGTGCGGAAAAACTCTCCCTGTGGGGATTTGTAACAAGGGCACGACTTTAGTCGGGCCAATAACGGTAGCGAAATAAATTAGGGCTTTAGCCCCTGCGGGACGTTTTGAGAGCAATTTGTCTCTTGCAATGACTTTTTCCGCAGTCTCTGAAGCCCGTAGTCTTCACTCAAGCACGTACTCTTCAGGCGATGGGCCGGCAAGGCCCTGAGGTGATTCGTGGGCCTGGTGGCTAATTCGCAATTCGGTTCCCTCGCCAGCATTCTGCGGAGGCGCCCATGAGCGCTCCTGCAGCAACAGCTGGTCCCGCCGGTGCGGGCAGCCCCGCCGGAGCGGGCAGAAGCCCCGCGGCAGCGGGCAGCCGGCTGCGCTCGTATCTGCAGTTCGTTTTTGCAGTCTTCTACTACTTCGTCGCGCGCTCGCTTGCCCATCACGGCGCCGAAGGCCTGGTTGGAGTTCTCTGGTCGCCACTGCTTGAGCAGGCGATGCTGGTTTTCCTTCTGCTCTTCGGCTACGCCGCCATGGGTTTCTGGTTCCAGCGCCAGTTGCACCCGATAAGCGTGCAGGGCCTGCCGCGGCGTCGCGGCTTTCCGTCGGAGTTCGGGCTCGGCCTTGCCACTGGTTGGGGCATCGCGTTGATCTGCGTCATCCCGATGGCCGTTGCCGGCGGCATTGCCGTCGCACTCTCCGGCCGGCTCTCGGAATGGGGATGGCTCCTTTCCGACCTGGCCTTCTTCCTGCTGGCCACGCTTGCCGAGGAGGTCGCGTTTCGCGGCTACGCCTTCCAGCGCTTTGTCGATGCGGTCGGTCCTCTTGGCGCAGCCCTTGGCTTCTCAGCGTATTACGGAATCGTGCAGCAGTTGATGCCCGGTTCCAGCCGCGCCAGCTTTGCAGTTTCCATCGCCCTCGGCCTGCTCCTTTCCACTGCTTACCTGCGCACCCGCGGGCTTTGGGTTAGCTGGGGCCTGAACTTCGGATGGAAGGCCAGCCGCGCCGTGCTCTTGGGTCTGGCCGTCTCGGGATCGGTAGCCATTCCTCCATCGTGATCGGCGATCCCATGGGCCCGTTCTGGCTTACTGGTGGCGGCTTTGGCCTGGACGGAACCTGGATCGCCTTCTTTGTCCTCCTTGCCGCGATTCCGCTTCTGTGGCGGCTCACGCGCGATCTCGATTTCCGGTACAACGCGCCGGTGATCGTAGCCGGCGGAATCCCGGTCGATTTGGACGCTGCCTCGCGCGCCCAGCACGAAGCCGCCATGGGGCCAGCCGCGCCGCCTCCGCTGGTCCAGATTGCTCCGGTGGCCGTGCAGCCCTCTTCACCCGCTGGACAGACGACAGACAATCCACCGGCCGCCGATTAGCGGGGCCGAATAGCGGGTTCGATCTGGCCAAAAGCGATCCGGGACACCCTTCCTCGACACCCTGCATCTGTGGCTATCAGGGCTCGGTGCAGCGCTTCCTCGCGCGCGAACAGCCCTTTTTACTTGAATCCCGATCGCTTTTGGCGTAATGCTTAAACAGAACATGGGAGGCTCCCATGCGGTCCATCTCTTCAGAGTCCCGGACTGTCCGCAACTGCTGGCCCATTTGCAACTTCGCGCCATCAGGTCCCCCGCGTAGAACAGCACTCGCTCCTTCCGTAACCCTCGCGGCCGCAATGGGAATTACCCTGGCCGCGTTTCTGACTGCGCCGCCCGCCGGCAGCCAGGTAATCACCATCGACACCAGCGGCAAAGCCACCGCTACGGCCAACGGGCCGGTTGACCACCAGTTTCAGCAGATTCAGCCCACCAACGTAGCGCTCTCCAACGAGCCGCTGGGCACCCGCGACCGGCTCGCGCTGGTCCGCGTCATGCAGGCTGAACAGGGGTTTGCGATGCGTCCTCTGCCCGCCGGACACAGAGGGCTGACGCTGCAGGCGAACGGCAAACTCGAGCCGGCCGGAGAAGCTTATCTGAATATGGCCACATCCGATGGCGTGAGTGTGAAGCCGGGCGGCCGCGTGGTGATCACCGACATCAAGATTGACCACAACAAGCTCGTCCTCGATCTGAATGATGGCCCCGACGCCAAACACCGCTTTCTGCGCCACATCTCCATCGGCGCCGGCGATCCCGGTTACGGCGGCGATACGCCGGTTGTGGCCGATACCGGCACCCCCGGCGGCGCGCGCGTCACGCTTGCTTTCAAGGACCGCATTCCCGATCTAACCGGCGATCAGGTGAAAAAGCTGCTGGCGCCGCTGATCTCCTTCGACGTGAAAACGCCCGTGCAGGCCTATACCGACACGCTTCCCAAGCCGCTCAAGGAGGCCATCCTCGAACACCAGGTGCTGGTGGGGATGAATATCGATATGGTGCTGTTTGCCAAGGGCCAGCCGGAAGAAAAATACCACGAGATGGACGGCCAGATGCCCGTCGACATCTGGATCTTCGGCAAGCCTCCGGACGACGTGACCTTCGTTCGCATCAACGGCAACCGCGTCATCCGCGTTGAACTCGCCAAGGTGGGTCAGCCGGTGCAGGTCTTTGACAGGGATGTTGTGGCTGCCATGATGACCGCCGCAGGGCAGCCGACCGTGGCGCAGTCTGAGAACGTGCGCGTGATTCAGGAAGGAGATGCCGCGCGCAATCCCGACACGCAGGCGCCTGCGGCTCCTCCGAGCCTGCGCAACCCCGGCGAAACGCTACCCGCCGACCAAAACAACAATGGCGACGTGATGAAGCCGGTCCATTTCCCGAAGCAGCAGCCGGATACGCAGGGTAGTAACCCGTATCCCAACGGCCAGACGCAGGGGTCAACAGGATCAACGCAACCGGCGTCGGGTTCGTCCACGGCTGGGCAGACTACATCGGGACAGAACACGCAGCCGGCAACGGGTTCTACCTCCAGCAAGCCGGCATCGTCGACCACCGGCACGCAGAGCACGCAGCCCGCGAACCAGCCGACGACGGTCGGCTCGAATCCTGACGACCAGCAGAACTGAGTTTCCTCGGCGAATGCACGCTGCGGCAGTGTCAGACATGCCCGCGGCTCAATCTGTCAGTTATGTGCCCAGTCCGTGCGCAGTACTTCGTCCCCCCCCCCGCTTTTTCTTCAAGTTATTGATAATTAAGGCGGTTATGTTGCTGTCCAAAATTGAGGCAGTTGTTCAAGTTGATTCCGTAACTATTTGAAAATAAGCGACATTTACCTTCAGCGTTCTATTTCGTCTCGAGCGGCCGTCTGATGCTTGAGGCGATTCATGCAGAAAGTCTTGCATGTGATTGGATAATAAAATGATATCGGTTCCGTAATCGGCCGATCGGCGGCGAGAGCTTCCAAGGCAAAGGCGGCCCCTGGCTAAAACGCTTCTTCCTTGAGCACATGCTCATAGGCGGGCACGGTGAGGAACTCGACGAATTTCGGCGACCGCACCAGCTCGCGCATCAAGGCAGCGGCTTTTTCGTAGGCGGCGTAGCGGGCGGCATCGACGCCTGATTTCTGTTTTTCCAACTCGGCTGCGATCATGCCTTCAATCAACTCAACATCGACTACGCGGCCATCACTGGTCTTTGCGTTTTGATGCACCCATTGCCACAGTTGGGCGCGGCTGATCTCAGCCGTGGCAGCATCCTCCATCAAGTTGAAGAGCGGGACGCAGCCGATACCGCGCAGCCAGGCTTCCAAATAACCCAGGCCGACGGCAACATTCTGCCGCAGCCCGGCTCCGGTGATCTCTCCGTCGGGTACTTGCAGTAGATCGGCAGCAGCAACGTTGTAGTCTGGCAATTGTTTTGAAATCTGATTCGGCTGTGGCATCAGGCGATCGAAAATCTCCATTGCCACGGGAACCAGTCCGGGATGCGCAACCCAGGTGCCGTCGTGGCCATCGCTGGCCTCACGCTCCTTGTCGGCGCGCACCTGCGCGAGGGCGCTTTCGTTGGCCACCGGGTCGGACTTGACCGGAATGTAGGCTGACATCCCGCCCATTGCGTGCACGTTGCGCTTGTGGCACGTTTTGATGGCGAGCTTGGAATAGCTGCGCATGAAGTGGGTGGTCATAGTGACCTGGGCGCGATCGGGCAGTACCGCGTGCGGGTTATTCGCGAATTTCTTGATGTAGCTGAAGATATAATCCCAGCGCCCACAGTTGAGCCCGGCCGAATGCTCGCGCAGTTCGTAGAGAATCTCGTCCATCTCGAAGCTGGCAAGGATGGTTTCGATCAGCACCGTAGCCTTGATGGTGCCGGCGGGCAGGCCAAGGTTCTTCTGCGCGCGCAGAAAAATGTCGTTCCACAAGCGCGCTTCCAGGTGGCTCTCCATCTTGGGCAAATAGAAGTAGGGACCACTGCCGCGGGCCAGCAATTCTTTCGCATTATGGAAAAAGTAGAGGCCGAAGTCGAAGATGGAGCCGGACATGGGCTCGCCATCGACGAGCACGTGCCGCTCTTCAAGATGCCAACCCCGGGCTCGAACGAAAAGGACGGCGGTTTTATCGTCGAGCTGGTAGTGCTTGCCGGTGGTTGGGTCGGTGAACGAAATAGTCCGTCGGATTGCGTCGCGCAGGTTGATGTGTCCGTCGAGCAGGTTGTTCCAGGTGGGCGTGCTGGAGTCCTCGAAGTCAGCCATGAAAACCTTAGCGCCGGAATTCAGCGCGTTGATAATCATTTTGCGGTCGACCGGGCCGGTGATCTCGACGCGGCGGTCGAGGAGGTCGGCGGGCAACGGTGCCACGCTCCACGCGGACTCGCGAATCGCGCGGGTGGCGGGAAGGAAGTCCGGCTCTTCGCCGCCGTCGATGCGCTTCTGGCGTTCTTGCCGCGCAGTGAGCAACTCTTTGCGGCGTGGGTTGAAGGCGCGATGCAGATCGATGGCGAAGGCCAAGGCTTCGGTTGTGAGAATTTCAGCGTGTGCCGGAGTAATGGGCGCGTGGATCTCGACGCCGGGCAATAGGACGGAAGCAGCCATAGAAGAGCCTCCTCGTCTCGGTGAAACGTTGACCCTCATAGAATATGGGCGGCGTCAGGACAGCATCACACAATGTGGAACTCACACTCGCTCCCGGCCCAGCTGTGGATTGCGGTCCCCGATCCTGAATCCGCATCGTCGCCGGTCTGTACGACTAGACCAGTACCGTGTCCGCGTGATTTCGTAACCGAAAATTTGAACCTGGGTGCCCCAGGTCCGGGGCCCCCGCGAATAGGTCTTCGTTCGCGGGGTGGAGATCTCGATTTTGAGACCTGGGAAAGCACGAAACTACATGGACACGGTAAGGGGAGCCGATTGCGCCGGCACGGACGAAGCCGCGGCTGCGGTAATCGCTGTCTCTTACGGCAGCCGCGGAAGTCGTGGATCCCCGGTTGGCTTCAGGGATTATGGCGCATGCCAATCATGCCCAGACCGCCTCCTGGCGCATTTAGGTTCGGCACTATCTTTATGTTTAGCATCATGCCCGCATCTTCGTGGTCGAGGATGTGGCCTCGCCGCAGGCGATGGCATGCGCCGTGGCCGCCTGCTCGCCGTGCACCGTCGAACTGAGCTCCTGCCCCACGAACTCGTAGTTGGCTCCGAAATAAAGGCTGCCGCTCGAGCTCAGGGCTACCGCGCCGACAAAAAAGTTCGAGATCGCCGGTAGAGCGTATTCTTGCGCCTCCGCGACCAGGGCGAGCATTAATTGCTCTATCGTCATGCCGGAAGAGCGGAGGAACTGGGTAACCACGGGCGCAGCGATGGTGCTGCTGGTCACGGGGGGGAGTTGTCCGCTGCTCATCCGACGAATGCCTCCGGGCGCAGGAACCCAGCGATCCGCTTCAACACCGATGTGGTCATGTACGGATGCGTTGTGGATCCGGGGACAGCCTGGATAAACAAGTCACCGTGCTCCTGAAGGAACTCCTGGTACACCGGTTCCTTGGTATGGGCGACAAAGGCGTCATGATCCTTCCATGCCGAGTTGTAAGTCACCTGGTCGAGCTGCATCGGAGGGATGGCGGCCGAGTCTGGTGATTCGTCGGCGAAGCTCACCGTATACATGTACGTCTCAGGTTCAATTTGCTTCACCGCCTTCACGTAGTCCACCAGGGCCGCTGCCACCTTCTTCCGGTTGCCCGGCTTCATGCACCAGCGCGCCTCCACCTGGAAGACATTGGGATCCACTTCCTGCGGCCGGATGAATCCCACCGCAAGTTCCATCGTCTGCACAATCACAAATGGCGAGCCCGGTCCGTACATGTTCAGAAAGAGACCGCCGTACGCGGCAATGAACATCGCGAGGTTCGGCCCGTGGTGATGCGCCAGGAATGCGGCGCGATCCTTGTAACCTTCAACGAAGGCGACTTGTACTGGAGCGGGCGGAGGATAGATGTTGATGCCCGGATCGAGGTTTGGCTTGTGGATGAGATAGAGCCAGGTGTCGGGCTCGGTGCGCTGGATTTGTGCAGCCAGCTCACCGAGTGCCGCATACGCCTTCGCCTCATTCCCCGGAATGATCGACCAGAACGCGTTGACGATGTACATGACGATTCCTCCTCAGGAAGCAAGCGCGGTCAGGATGCTCTGCGCCGATTTAAACGCCAGCCCCATCAGGGTCAGCGTGGGGTTTGCGGTGCACGCGGTTGGGAAACTGCCGCTCCCGACAATCCAGAGATTCGTCACGTCGTGCGAGCGCTGGCTGGCATCGACCACGGAGAGGTTCGGGTCGGTGCCCATGCGGTGAGTGCCCATGATGTGCCCGGCCCCGTAATAGTGATAGTCCGTTCCTTTGTAAGTGAAATCGCCCGTATCGCCGCTGCTCGTCTTCGTAAATTCCGTGGCTCCCATCCGCGCATAGATCTTCGAACAGACATCCTTGGCCACGCGAAAGCCTTCCATCGTGTAAGGGTCAAGACCGTAATCAATGTGCGGCCGGGGGAGCCCAAGTCCGTCCGTGTACTGCGGATCGAGAGTCACGCGATTTTCCGGCAGCGGCGCCTGGTCAAACATCACGCCGATGCGGAACTGGCGCGTCAGAAGGTTGTTGAGCCGCTGTGCCAGTGCCAGTCCGCCGAGCCGCTGCCCGTCCTTGTTGAGTTGTGCGTTGTTGGTTCCCTGAATGAAATCCATGGTGGTGTTATAGGGATCGCTGGAGGGAAAATTCCATCCTTCATTGCCGATCTCCATGCGGAACGACGACCGGTACTTGCGAAATGCGCCGTCGCGCAGCGATTCGATGCCCGCGGTCGCCAGCGGTCCACGATAGCCCCAGATGGGATTGTCGTTCTCGCCGATGAGCGCCCAACTCAGATAGAGCACGTGGTCCATCAGATTGCGGCCAACCTGATCGCTCTTGTTGCAGATACCCTTCCGGTTATTGGACATCAACAGAAGCTTGGCGTTCTCGATGGCGTGAGCTGCAAGGACATACATCTTCCCTGTAACCGACTTCATCTCCTTGGTGATGGTCCCGTTTGCGTCGCGCGACCACACCAGGTAGTCGATGCGAGTGGCATTCTGACCGTCGACCGCGACATTCACAGCCACCGACTGATAACTGACGGTTACATTGCCGGTATCGAGTGCCTGGCCCAAAGTGACGGTTGGGTCCCACTTAGCCTGGATAGGACAAATAGGGATGCAGTTCGTGTTGCCGGCGCAAACGCGACGGTCCTGGTACGGCTCGGAGTTACGCCCCTGCGGCGTGGGCGTAACAAAGACGTCGTACATGTTCGTATCACCGTCGCCATCGAGCATGCCGGGCACTTGCATGCCGGCGACACCGCTGCTCACGGTCTGGTCCACGATGCTCATGGGGATGGGACCCATCGGGAATTGGTATCCCGGCGGAAATTGCAGGCCCACCACTTCCAGTGGCTCCTGCTGCACCGTGCTGGCCGCCACGCCAATGGCCTTTTCCGCTTGGGCCCACAATCCCTGCATCTCGGTGTAGGTCACCGGCCAGTCCTGAAAAACACCGTACTTCGTCTTCATCTGCAGGTCGTTTTCCAATTCGCGCAGCGAAGTCCCCAGCCAGTGCCAGGACGTTCCGCCGCCGATCCGCTCATAGGTGCTCGAGAATTGCAGGCCGCGCACGTTGCCTTTGCCGTCCGGCTTTGGGTTCATTCCGGTAGCCTGCAGTTGGACGAGATAGCTCGTGTCAGGCGCCTTGCCGAGTCCCAGAACCGTGGCCCGCGGCGTGGGGAGTTGGGCCGGATTGGGCAGGTTGATCCCGCCGCTTGGCGTCGACTGCCGATCGGCGAGTGCCGGATAAGGTGCCTCCGGCGTCTTCGCCAGTGCCAGGTAGAAATTCTCCATGTAATCTTCGCGACTGTCGGGTACTGCCAAACCGGCCTCGAGGATTAGTACTTTCTTGCCGGCCAGGCCGAGTTGCCAGGCGATCGTGTTTCCGGAGACGCCGGCGCCCACGATGATCACATCGTATTCTGGAGCTCCTGCTTGTGCTGTGCTTGTGCTCATTGCCCGCCTCCGCTTCCCGTGTTCACGCCGAAACTCGACAACGGCCCTGGCTGCTGACTCCAGTAGCCGAATGTGAAGGGGCTGAAGCCCATCGGGTGCGATTGCATAACCTTCCACACCAATCCGTTGGTGTAGGCTTCGGAAGAAATAACCTGCAGTGGCGTGGGAGGAAAACCGCCGCCACCTGTCTGGCCTGGCCTGTACCAGGCGCCCAGATACCACATGGCGACGATGCTCTGCGCAATCTTTGCTTGATCCGAAGGCGCGGAGTTTCTGGTTTCGAGCAGCGTGTCGGCGATGACCTGCGGCGGCTGCGTCTTGATCGCGCGGAACGCGCCCATGAGCGCCGACATGGCCGAGACTCCCACCTGCGTCAGAGCGAACTCGTAGTATGTACGCGCCAGTCCCACGGGATCGAGCGCCGGTTTCAGCACGCTGGATAAGAACCCCGTCAGCGCCGCAGACATGTTGGCGAACTCCTGAACATCGGCCTCGGGGGCGCTGGATGGTGCAATTGTCGTTGTCCCTGATGATGCGTTTGTCATGATCTCTGCCCTCTCTTCTCTATTGCGCGCGCTGCAGGATGTAGGTGAAATCGCTGGGCACCGGCACGGTCATCGTGGCGTTGTTATGGCATTCGATGCATTGCGATGAAACGTTCGGTTGCGGCGGGTTGCTCTTCTGGAGGTACGTTTCGAGCGTGGTGTTGGCCATGAATGTCGGCGCCGGCGCACCCAGGGGATCTCCGGGAATCGCCGCGCAATTGCCGGGGTCAGTCGGCCACATGGTGCTGATCAGTTCATAGTTCCGCCAGACCGAATTCGGATTCACGCCCAGCAGCAGCTTCCAGGCATCGCCGTTGCGCGCGGATGCGCTGGCCGCATAAACAGGCAGATTGAACATGTTGTTTCTGACCACCTGGCTATGGAACGAGCTGACCAGGGCAGGAACCCACGGTCGCGGCGGGATCGCATTCGCCGGGCATGCCTGTGCCGTGCACTGTGGGTTGTAGAAGTTGTACTTCGGCTTCAGGTTTCCACTGCGAACATCGGCGTCGGTCGGCGCGTTATCGTCGTGTTCGAAGGTCGACCAAAGCCACTGCGAAGCAGACTTCGTTTTATGCGCGATGTGCAGGCCGACCAATCCCATGGTCTTCAATTCGCACACAGGCTTGCCGCCCTCTTTCACGGGCGGAGAACAAACCACCACTTCCTCGGAGTGAAACTGCGACTTCTCCGACGGGTCGATGACCTTCCACGAGGCTTTCACCATGATGGCGCCTTCGACAGCCGGCTTGCTGCCGGAGGCCAGCGACCCGCAAGTGAAATTGACCGGCGGCGTGAACACCTTCTGCCCCGCCTTCGAATAAAGCGAATTGTTGAGGATGTAGTCGAACATCGTCTTGTTGATCAGGATTTGGAAACGGGTGTAGTTACCGTGCTGGTCGATGAGCGGCCCGGTATTGAACGGCTGGCTGGCGTCGGTGAGCACATTCGGGGTCTTGCCCACCTGGCTCAGCACCGCCATCCCCTTCTTGAAGCCCTTCACCGGAATCGGCGGTTCCTGCGGAGGGCCGTTCCAACTCGGCCTCTTGCCATTGGGCAGGAAGATGTCGCGCACATCGCGATAGTGCTCCCATACCGTGTCGTTATCGCCCTCGGCGCCGATCTGTTGTTGCGGGTTGGCTTTGCCGTCCGCTCCTGCCGGCCAGTTCAGCGCGATAAATGTGTTCCACGAGTAAACGTCGAAGTCAGGCTGAAACGCGTCGATGGACACAGTCTTGGCCGTGATGTCGACGTCGCCGGGAATGACAGGGCTGAGAACGATCGGTGGCGGCGCCGTGGACTGCGTCTGCGCTTTGGCAGACACCAGCAACGCCGCGAAGATGATGATCAACTTTTTCATGGTCCCTCGGGGTAGGCTTATGCGATGAATGTGCGGAAGAGCGGCGCGAAATTGCCGGAGGTGGGCTCGAAGGGCGAATCGACCGCCTGCTGGAAGGTGAAGCGGCCGGACGGATCCCATGCCTTCTTGATGCAAAGCAGCTCAGCGTAATTGTCGCCGTAGTACTCTTGCTTCCAGTTGGTCAGCAGCGGATCGATGTAGTTGACATAGGCGCCCACGTCGATCGGAATAAATATGGCCAGAAATTCACACTCCGCAAGAGCCGCGAGCAGAGCGCAACTCAGCACCCGCGACGTTGCCAGGGGTTCGGCAATCACGAGTGTTCACTAATCAACTTTGAGTGAGATCGGGAAAGGGGAGGGGCGGCAATTAATTCAGTGAATGAAGACAAACTGATTTTGAAGTACGGTGCCCGCTGTGTCAAGCGCTCTCGGATACAAGCTCAGCGAATACATACTGGATTGGGAACTCAAAAAATAGCAACATTACAAAAGTCACGTAGGGCGCGATCCGCACAATCGGTCGATTCCATTGCGGCAGGAGGTCGCCGTGGAAAAATAAGAGAAATTCTCTTGATTGTGGATGGCTGTTTCACGTATCAAATAAGAGAGACTCCAGTGAAATGTGACTTCCCCTTGCATTACATTTCCCCTTGAAGTTTTTTTCTCGACGATAGTGTTTCCGTAGCGATTACGAAGGCCACGTGCGCTTCTGCGCGTGCGTTGAAATCCTCGATTCACGGCAAAGGCTAAGTCTTTGACCGCTTAATTTTGTACCAATTCCGTGCCCCATCCTTTCGCCTTTTCTCTGGCGAAAGGGTGGGAAACCACGGAAGCCAAAAGTACAAATTCATGCGGTCGGGGATCTACACGTTGCCGTGGAGTGCGGAGGTGTGCGGGGGCGCGAATGTCTGTGCCCGACGCACCTGTGAGTGAAGAAAGTTTGCAGAGCAGGAAGATCAGGAGAAGCAGGATGAGGCAGCGTTCCTGGATGCGGTGGATGGCAGTGGCAGTTGGGTTGGCGACGATGGCGGGCGCGGCGCACGCGACCAGCGCCAACGTGGTGGGCGATGCATCGGTGAACAGCGCGTTCCCATCAGTCAACTACGGCAGCTTGTCCAACCTGTACGTGGCTAACGGCAGCACCGCGCTGATCCAGTTCGATCTGTCGTCGCTACCGGCAGGCACGACGGCCAGCCAGATCCTCAAAGCAACGCTGACACTCTACGTGAACCGGATCAATACCTCGGACCTGGTAAACGTGCAGCAGGTGATGAGTGCGTGGAGCGAGTCGACGGTGACGTACGACTCGATTCCGTCGTTGGGCTCGACGGTGGCTTCGTTCACGCCGGCCGTCGCACAGCAGTACATCACTATCGATGTCACTTCGCTGGTGGAGGGCTGGGTGGGCACGCCCGCGAGCAACTTCGGAATTGCGCTAACCTCGTCCTCCGGCAACATTGTCTTCGACTCAAAGGAGAACCAGGAGACCAGCCATGCAGCGCATCTGGACATCACGGTGGTTTCGCAGGGCCCCACGGTCCCGCCGGCCCCACTGGCCTCACCGGCCCCACTGGCCTCACCGGCCCCACTGGCCTCACCGGCCCCACTGGCCTCACCGGCCCCACTGGTCTCACCGGTCCTGCCGGCCCCATCGGTCTCACCGGCCCCGCCGGATCGGCGGGGTCGACAGGTCCGGCAGGGGCCACTGGCGCCACCGGTCCCCCCGTATCTTTTCAAGGTACGTGGAGTAGGGCCAACGTATATTCCGTCGGCGCGGCGGTCTCTCTCAACAGCACAAGCTATATAGCACTGCAAACCAATGAAAACGTGAATCCGGCGACGGACGTTGCCGGTTCGGGCGCAAACTGGGCTGTATTGGCTTTGGCGGGAGCAACCGGATCGCAAGGACCCCAGGGCCTGCAAGGCACTCCCGGCACAAACGGCACAAACGGGACAAACGGAACGAACGGCACAGACGGCGCGCAAGGACCTCCCGGTACCATCGCCCCGGTAACCGAGTACTTGAGTGGAACCAGCTACACCTACGGCAGCGTGGTGTACTGCCAGAGCGGGGGGGCGTGCGCTCCGGCCGATCAGGGGTCGAGCTTTGTTTACATCTACGCGACCAGCTCCGCTGGGATCGATCCGGACAACACCACCTATTGGCAGCAGATCGCTGCCGCCGGCGCAAACGGAACCAACGGAGCGACAGGCGCAGGATTCTCCAATGGCACCGCCGCCGGGCAGATCTTCCTCACCGGTGCGTCGCCTTTCGCGCCGCAGGCGCCACAGACCGTGACCGGCGACGTGACGATCAGTAGCGGCGCGGTAACTACTATCGGTGCAGGCAGGGTAACGGGCGGCAAGATCGCTCCACAGACGATTACCGGATCGAACATCGCTCTAGAGACGATCACCAATTCGAACATCTTTCCAGATACGATTACCGGTTCGGACATCGCTCCAGAGACGATTACAGGTTCGAACATCGCTCCAACCACCGTTACGGTTGGGAACATCTTCACCTCCTCCGGTACGGCCGGCTCGACAACCTTCCTCAGAGGAGACGGCACCTGGGCCGCACCGACAGCCGCTCAAGGCAGCAATCTCGCTTTCCAGTCGGTGACCACGACCAGCACACTTTCGACCACGCTCTCGACCTTTGTCCTGGTCAGCGATGGCCTAACCGTTACCTTGCCCCCGGCGTCGACTGCGGGGCAACAACTGATAATGATTGACCAGAATGTTGCAGGCACCTCCGGTTTCACCATTGAGGCCACTGCTCTTAACGACGTTCCAGACGGCATCGCAACATCGTCTGTGCCTTACCTCGCGTACGCTGTTCTGTACTCTGACGGAACTGGCCACTGGTATCTTGCGACGTACGCAAGCGCTCCATAGTGAGCCCGCCTCTCGATTGCGAGATGCGAAGAAGGCGGGGCAGTGTCAGGGCCCCGAAAGAAATAGCCGATCCAGGAGCCTATGTGGACTGCAACCGAAAGCTTTCAATCCTCTCTAAGGCGATTGTCGGAATCGTCGGGATGGCGTTCTCGCTTTGCGTCGCCGCGCAGACGCCGCAGGCGGCGATCTCAGCATCCTCCCCGCGAGTGGCAGGGTCGAGAACGGTGCCTCTGGTCTCCGATATGTGTCCCCAGGTGCGCGCGGGCGATTGGATTTCGCTGGATTGGAACCCGCTCTTCGACCCCGAATGGCCGGTGACCGGATTGCGCTACATGCGCCTGCGCTTCAGCCTTCTCGACGACGACGGCGTACACTTCCAGCCCCAGGGAGCACGGGTTCTTGGAGGGGAGGTTTCCAGGGTGCGCGTCGTTCCCATGGCAAACGGCTTCTATCATGCCGAGTTCGTCATCAGTAAGGGCATTGCACCGGGTGTTTACCGTTTAACGCAGACGGCGGTCCGCGCAAAGGTTGAACGGGACTATACCGGGCAACCGCCGCAGATGACCGTATCGCCGGTCGACAGCAGGTATTGCATCACCGTGGTGGCTCCCCTGCAGTCTCAACGGGGTGGGGACTGATTGCAAGGATGGACACAGTACGACCGGTATGGAGCAGGTAGTCGCAAGACGACTCTGTAAGTGCAAGGTTGGTTGGATTGCCCGCCGGAGTCAAGGATTAACCTAACTGGACCATTGTTGTTGTTCTCCAGGCGTTGTCACGCCGCCGAGTTGTCACCTCGGCAGAACCTAAGCGGTTTATTAAGCGATGAGAGGAAAACAAAAATGGATCCGTATTTGGGTGAAATCAGGATGGTAGGTTTCAACTTTGCTCCAGCCGGTTGGGCGCTGTGCCAGGGCCAGACTCTCGCCATCTCGGCCAATCAGGCGCTGTTCGCTGTGCTCGGCGTGCAGTTTGGCGGGAACGGCACAACCAATTTCCAACTACCCGATCTGCAGGGCCGCATGCCCCTCGGCCAGGGCGACGGCATCGGATTGCCGCCCTACATAGTGGGAGCCGATGGGGGGGCGCAGAGCGTCATGCTGACCCTGCAGAATCTCCCGCAGCACACGCACCTGGCCACCTTTGCCGGCACCGGCGGCGGCAGCGCGCCAGTGACGGTGACCGTGCAGGGCAGTTCGGCGCAAGGCGCCACACCTACTCCGACCGGAAACTATCTGGCCGGCATATCAAGAGCCGCCAGCAGCGATAACTTTGTCTCGAATCCAGCCTCCGGCACGCTGGGCAACATTGCCGGAGTATCGGGCGGCAGCGTCACCATACCGGCTCCTTCCGGGACAGTCACGGTCCAGCCCGCCGGCAACGGCCTGCCGGTCACCATCGAGCCTCCCTACCTGTGCGTGAACTTCATCATCGCGATGCAGGGAATCTTCCCGAGCCGCGGTTAACGAAACCGAAACGAAAAAACGCAATGGACGATGTGACCTGGCGACGAGGAGCAGCGGACGACGAGCCGCTGCTCTTCACACTCTTCGAAAGCGTCAAAGCAGGTGAGTTTGCTTCCCTGGGACTTACTGCCGAACAACTCCGGCCTTTATTGGAGATGCAATTCCGCGCGCGCCAGATTGGCTACGCGCAAACCTACCCGGCCGCGACGGAGATGATCCTGTGCCTTGAAGACGGCACACCGGCAGGGCGGTATCTGGTCGAACGTCAGGCAAACTGCTACCGCTGCATCGACATTGCTGTGCTGCCGGAGTTAAGGAACCGCGGCATCGGCACGTGGGCGCTGCGTCAGATGCAGCAGGTAGCCGCTCTCGAGCAGATTGTCTTTCGGCTCTCCGTCTCAAAAAACAACCCGGCCCTGAAGCTGTATGAGCGGCTGGGTTTCTTCAAAGTCTCGGCCGACGAACTCGCTTACGAAATGGAGTGGCAGCCGCCCGCGCTAAACGCGACCCAGCCAAAGGCGCCGGAGAAGATCACGCTCAGCGCCGGTGTCGAGGTGGACCGCGAGGATGTGCTCCATCGGGTCTTCGATTTCCTGCATGAGATCGGCCTTAGGGTCGAACTCGCTTCGGTTCCTTCTACAAGCTTTCTGCCTGGTATCCAGTTGGTGAGTGGCGGACTGCGCGTGGACCTGGATGCGCTGCTCTACCCAGGAGACCTTTTGCACGAAGCTGGGCACCTCGCGGTCATGACGCCACGGCAGCGCAATGAGGAGTTCCCGTCAGCGCAGGAACTGGCTAACGAGATTGCGGCGCAGGCCTGGTCCTACGCAGCGGCGCTGCACATCGGAATCACGCCGGAGATTGTCTTCCACGACAACGGATACAAGGGGCAGGCACGAGCGCTGTTGCAGGCATACAAAGAAGGCCGCCAGGTGGGCGTACCGATTCTCTCCTGGGTCGGGTTGACATCGCCTGCCTCTGCAGGCGCTCCGTCGATCTATCCAAAGATGCTTGGCTGGCTGCGCGCGGACCCCTCGAGCGGGGAAGGCGCCGGCGAGCCGGTAGTAGAAGTGGCACTGCAGTAGAACGAGTACAGAGGAAACGATGGCATTGCGGAGGACCTCCAAATTGGCCCGGCACCTGCGGTACACGCCCCGTATTCTGCTTGTCGGAACGGGGTTGCTGGGGATGCTGGCGACGTGCGCGCCTGCACAGACCGCCGCGCAGCGGGCAGCGTTCGCCAGGCTGGACCGCGCCCATCCGCAGAATGCGCAGCCAAATGGCCTGGAAGCGACCTCGGCCCCGTTGCTGACTCCGTACGGATTGGCATTCGACTCCACAGGCAATCTCTACATTGCCGATGCGGGTGACAACCTCATCCGGGAAATAAGCGTAACCGGTGTGATCAGCACCGCGGCCGGCAGTGGAAGCGAGGGCTACAGCGGCGACGGCGGCGCGGCCACCAGCGCAGAGCTCGACACGCCGACCGGCGTGGCCGTGGATGCCAGCGGCAACCTCTATATCGCGGATACGCTCAACAACTGCATCCGCAAGGTGAGCGGCGGCACGATCGCCACGATTGCGGGAACCGGCGTGGCGGGATTTTCGGGCGACGGAGGCCCGGCTGCTGCGGCCCAATTGGACCTGCCTGCGGCCGTTGCAGTGGATTCAGCGGGCCATGTCTATATCGCGGACACCAATAACAACCGCATCCGCGAGATCGTCGGCACGACCATCAACACGGTAGCCGGCAACGGCCAGCAGACCTACTCCGGCGACGGCGTCCAGGCCACGGCGACAGGGCTCAATTCGCCCTCAGGCGTGGCCGTCGATGCGGCCTTCAACATCTATATCGGCGACACCGAAAATCAGCGCGTGCGCATGGTCGCGTCTGCCACCGGCATCATCACCACCATCGCTGGCACGGGCGTTCAGGGCTTTACGGGGGACGGTCCCGCCCTCTCGACTGCCTTGGCGAATCCCAGCGGTGTGTACGTGAATGCGTCGGGCACGGTGTATGTGGCCGACAGCGACAATGACCGCATCCGCACCATCAGCGGCGGCAACGTAACCACCATCGCCGGCGACGGCGCCGAGGGATTCGCGGGCGACGGCAGCGCTTCCACTGGCGCGACGCTGGACACGCCCCGCGCCGTCACTTCCCTGGGAACCGCCGTCTTTATCTCCGATACGTTAAACAATCGCGTGCGCGAGGTGACGGGCGGCAACATTGACACGGCCGCGGGCAATGCGGCGCCGGCCGCGGAATCCCTGGTGATCGGCAGCGCGTTATCGACCGTCTACGGAGCGGGCTCGCTCACGGCGACCTTCTCCAACGGAGGCGCTACCGGCACCGGTCTGGTTACTTTCTACGACGGCGAAGGCGCCAATCAGGTCATCATTGGGCAGCCATCGCTCTCAAACAATGCGGCCACCATAAGCACCGCCGCGCTGGCGACGGGCACCCATTACATCGTTGCCGCTTACGCCGGAGATGCGAAGAACGCGCCCATCACCAGTGGCGTCTATGTGTTCGTGGTGACCGCACCGGACTTTAGCATCGCGGCCTCGCCGGCCACGCAGTCCGTGACCCCCTCGCAATCGGTCAACTACACCATTTCAGTCGCACCGCTAAACTCAACCTTTGCCTACCCGGTTACGTTCTCAGCCAGTGGCCTGGCTAATGGAGTGATAGCAACGTTCAGTCCCGCATCCATCGCCACAGGCGCGGGCGCATCCACCACCACCCTCACGCTCAGCGCCAACAGCGTTGCCCGGCTGCGACACGACAGCGAACCCTTCGCCGGATGGCCATCTTCAACCGCGCTGGCACTACTCCTGTTGCCGCTGCTCTTTGGAAAGCGCGGACGTAAGGCCGCTGCCGGGCTATCGCGCGCGGGCTGGATGCTGATCGTGCTGCTCGCGCTGGCTGCAGCGGCTGGCACAATCACCGGCTGCGGAGGCAGCGGCGGCGGATTCTCCGCCCATCCGATCCAGACTTACACCGTGACCGTCACGGCTGTGAGCGGCCCCAATGCGCACAGCGCCAATGTAACTCTGACCGTGCAATAGGAGAAGGCATGCGGAAGTACACCAGGACGGCGATCGCTCTGTAGGAGACTCAAATAGCCTGGTGCGCTGCGTTAGTCTACAGATAAACTTTACAGTTTACCTGTATATATGGAATACTGCGTCAGTGAGCCGTCCCACATCTTCCCCTCAGACCGATCTCGCTTCCACGCTCGCTCTTGAGATTCGCACGATAGCCGGAAAGCTCAAGCGGCGTCTCCGGGAACACGGGGATCGCAGCGAATTAACGCCCACCCAGGTATCCGTTGTGCTTCGACTGGAGAAGGATGGATCGGCAACGGTCTCCAGTCTGGCGCGAGCCGAAGGCATGCGCCCGCAATCCATGAGCGCTGTCATTACACCGCTGCAGGACGCAGGGCTGGTGCGGGGCGCTCCCGACCCCAACGACGGTCGACAAACTCTGATGTGTCTCACGCCCAAATGCCTCAAGTTGCTCAAGGAGGGGCGAGCCGCGAGACAAGACTGGCTCACCAGCAGGATTTCGCAAAAGCTGTCTGTCGCTGAGCAGAAGACGCTTCGCGCAGCTCTCGAACTGGTAGAGAGGCTTGTTGAGGATTGAAGAAAAGGAGCGTAACAGTATGAACTGGCTTTTTCTTGTATCGTACTTTTTGGGCGGTGTTTTCGCGGCCAACGCCATCCCTCATTTTGTCGCCGGCACCATGGGACGGTCCTTTCAAAGCCCCTTCGCAAAACCGCCGGGTAAAGGGCTCTCCTCTTCGACGGTCAATGTTGTTTGGGGGTTCTTCAACGCGGTCATCGCTTACCTGCTTGTTGTACATGTCGGAGATTTTCATCCACGTTCGTGGATTCATGTCCTCTCCTTCGGGCTGGGGGTGTTGCTCATCAGTAGCTTTGGGGCCCGTCACTTCGGGCAGTTCCACGGGGGTAACACGCCCGCGCGCTCATGATGAATCCCGTAACTGGCACGTTCCGCTCCCTCAGGAGCTTCAACTTCCGCCTGTGGACGGCTGGCGCCCTGGTTTCAAATATCGGAACCTGGATTCAGCGCGTCGCGCAGGACTGGCTCGTACTTACACAACTGACCCGTCATGATGCCTCGGCGCTGGGTGTTGTCATAGGCCTGCAGTTCGCTCCGCAGCTTCTTCTCCTGCCATGGACGGGATCGGCTGCCGACCGCCTCAATCAGCGCAAGCTCCTGATGTTTACCCAGGCCACGATGGGTGTGCTTGCAGTCGCTCTGGGGACCATGACGATCGCAGGCGTCATCAAGCTTTGGCAGGTCTACGTCTTCGCATTCCTATCCGGCTGTGCCGCAGCTCTCGATGCCCCTGTGCGACAGACTTTTGTCTCAGAAATGGTCGGCGACGGGGATCTTCCGAATGCCGTGGCCTTGAACTCAACTTCGTTCACCGCGGCCCAGATGATTGGTCCCGCAGTTGCCGGTTTGCTCATTGCGAAGATTGGAATTGGCTGGGCTTTTCTTCTGAACGGCCTTTCGTTCGGGGCGGTGCTGATCTCGATGTACTTCTTCCGTCTCTCCGAACTCCATCCAAGCGCCAGGGCCCATCGCACAACATCCGGATTCCGGGTTGGGCTTTGCTACGTCTGGAGACGCCGAGACCTCAGAGCGACCTTGATCATGCTCTTCCTGATCGGTACATTTGGTTTCAACTTTCCAATCTTTATCTCTACCATGGCCGTAAACGTCTTCCACTCCGATGCACGTGGTTTCGGCCTGCTCTCTTCCATTATGGCAATCGGCACCATGTCAGGGGCATTGCTGGCCGCTCGTCAGGAAAAGGCAAGATTCGCGTCTCTGTTGGCAGGAGCCGTCGTATTCGGGGTGGGATGCACTCTAGCCGGACTAGCGCCTGGATACTGGTGGTTTGCGGCCGCTCTTGTAATCGTCGGCGCAGCCGCCATGACCTTCACAAATGGCACCAACAGTCTCATGCAGCTCTCGACCGAAGCAGCGATGCGGGGCAGGGTCATGGCCCTCCGGGTCGGCATTGCACTCGGAGGCATGGCGTTCGGCGCTCCCATCGTAGGCTGGGTGGCAAACCACTTCGGTCCGCGCTGGTCGCTCGGTACCGCCGCTGTTGCTTGCTTTACGGCAGCCCTGGTCGCAGTCCTTCATCTGGCCCGCCACGAAAAACCACTCCTCGCGCAATCTTCAGTCCTGTGAAGTTGGCCGCGCGGAAGTGATGTCCTCAGCCCTAGGGACCGTGCTGTGGAATTGCGCACCTTCAATGCGGTTGCCGGCACACCAGGTTGACTGGCGGCCGGTACGATCGGAGGGATTAGCGGTTGCTTTCTTAGTCCCTTTGTCCCTTATCCCTTTCTCCCTCTGTCCCTGCACTCACGCCGCTGGGTGCCCCAGGTCTCGATTTTGAGACTTGGGAAAGCACGAAACTACATGGACACAGCACTAGGTCTTTGACCGCTTAATTTTGTACCAATTCCGTGCCCCATCCTTTCGCCTTTTCTCTGGCGAAAGGGTGGGAAACCACTGAAGCCAAAAGTACGAATTCATCCGGTCGGGACCTAGGGACCGCGTCGTGGAATTGCGCACATTCAATGCGGTGGCAGGCATCAGGTCCCTTGTCCCTCTGTCCCTTGTCCCTCTCTCCCTGCCCTCACGCCGCTGGGTGCCCCAGGTCTCGATTTTGAGACTTGGGAAAGCACGAAACTACATGGACACAGCACTAGGTCTTTGACCGCTTAATTTTGTACCAATTCCGTGCCCCACCCTTTCGCCTTTTCTCTGGCGAAAGGGTGGGAAACCACTGAAGCCAAAAGTACGAATTCATCCGGTCGGGACCTAGGGACCGCGTCGTGGAATTGCGCACATTCAATGCGGTTGCCGGCACCAGGTTGACCGGCGGCTTGGTACGGTCGGAGAATTTGCGGTTGCTTTCTTACTCCCCTTGTCCCTTGTCCCTCTGTCCCTCTGTCCCTACCCTCACGCCGCCGCCCGTCCCAACCACGCCTTCATCGTATTCGCATCCACCAGGCCCGCCTGCTGGAATCGCAGCTGCCCCCCGGCAAACACAGCGAAATTCGGAATCCCTTGCACGTTGTAGCGCGCGGCAAGCTGGGGATGCCGCTCGGTATCAATCTTCACCACCACCGCACGCCCCGCAAGTTCTCGCGCCACTTGAGCCACGTGCGGCGCGGCCATGCGGCAGGGACCGCACCACTCCGCCCAGAAATCCACCAGCACCGGCACGCGGCTCTCGGCAACGATCTCATCAAACTCCGCGGGACCAACCTCGACAGGCTCGGCCACCGGCGGCAATGCGGTCTTGCATGCGCCGCACCTGCCGGTATCGGCAAGATGCTTCGCCGGTATTCGATTGCGAGTTCCACACGAAGGACAACTGCGCACTACGGGCATGGCCACCTCCAGCTCGCGATCGAGCATCCGCGCCGGGCGCGTATGCTCCCCACCGGCTCCGCTCAGACTCTTCGAGTCAGAAACAGGAACTTCGGTTGCAGATGATTCTCCTGGGCGCACCCACCCTTGCGACCCAGGCAAGTTCTCAACTTCGAAACTGTCTCACGCGAAGGGTTTACCCCGATTTCTGTCAACCCTGTGTAGCCTTGTGTTTTCGCATGTGCATGAAACTAAATATGTTACTGGCGTCTTCCATTTGCCTGGAATAAAGCAAATAGGGGTAAAATGGCAAACAATGAGCAAAAGCCGCAGGCATCCGCCGGGAGAGCAGACCCCGGTTTGGAGCTAAGCCGCGAAGAATCAAACAGATGAAGATTTGCCCCTTTAGAATCAGACACTTGTCAAAATTCCTCCGGATCGGATGAATAGAATCAAACACTTACCACATCCCCCCCCCCGGGGGGGGATACTCAAAAGGGGGCAAAGACCAGGCACCTAGCTGACACATATTGAACCGGCGACAGAGCTGTCGTGGAGGCGGCCACCGACCATCAATCAGGCCTGCAGCGTCACCTGTTTCGCCTGCATCTGCGCCCGGATGACCAATTCCGCGGCCAGCAGGCACTGGGTCTGGTCCTGCGCCACGTGCGTGCGATTCACAATATCGGCCACGAACTGCGCTCCGAAGGGCAGCGTCATGTTGTTGCAGTCGATGTACCGCGCCTTCTCCTTGTCTACGATGAACAGGTTATTGCCTTGCGACTTCACCGCGACGTTCGTATATTTGCGCACCTCGATGTAGCCGTCGGTTCCCAGGATGAACAGCCGTCCGTCGCCCCACGTTCTCAACCCATCGGGAGTAAACCAGTCGAGCCGCACGTAGCCCAGCCCGCGATTTCCGCGCAGCACCATGTCGCCGAAATCCTGAAACTGTGGATGGTCGGCATGACGCACATTCGACACCTGCGACTCTGCAACTTCCGCCTGCGTCGATCCCGTGTAGAACAAAAACTGATCCACTTGGTGCGACCCGATATCGACCAGAATGCCGCCATACGTCGCCGGGTGCCAGAACCACTCCGGCCTTCCGCCGCCTCCGCCGTTCATGCCGCCGCCGGGTTGGAAGATCTGGTGCGGCGCAATGTTGATCGTCTGGATCACCTTGCCGATCGCGCCCTGCTGCACAAGCTGGCCCGCGTACACCGCGGCTTTCACCTCCAGCCGCTCGCTGTACATGATCGCGTAGATGCGTCCCGTCTCCGCAATCGTGTGCCGAATCTCCGCAAGCTGCTCGAGCGAAGTAACTCCCGGTTTGTCGGAGAGATAATCTTTCCCGCGCTTCATAACTTTGATTCCCAGTGGCGCGCGCTCGTTGGGAATCTGCGAGCTCAGCACCAGCTGCACCGAAGGATCGTTGAGAATCTCTTCCTGCGTCGCAACAATCTTCACGGCAGGGAAGCGCTGCTTGAACTGCGCCAGCTTGTCCGGTTCGCCGGCCCACGCCGCCACCAGTTCTCCGCCGCCGCGTTGGACCGCGCCAATCATGCCGTAAATGTGGTCATGGCTCATGCCGCATACAGCAAACTTGACGTGGTATTTCGGCTCGGTATCGTCGGCCTGCGGCCTCACCGCATCTTCAATCACCTCGCCATGCGCGCCTGCCACGCCATCTGGCAGCCCTGCCAGCATAGCCGCCGATCCAATCCATCCCGCCTGCTTCAGAAAGTCGCGACGCGGCCGAAGACTCCCGTTCATTCGTTTGCTCCCTATTTTTACTCAGACTCGATTGCCACTCAGAATTGTCGCATGCAGGCCCAGCTTCTATCCCCGTTGCGAACGGACAGGCTTATCGTTGGGCGGACAAGTCGACTCCCGGATTATCAGCTCCGGCAGCACCGGAAGATCCTTGGGAACTTCGCCTGATCCGCGAATTCGTTGCAGCAGGATCCGTGCCGCCGCCGCGCCCATCTGATGAAGTGGCTGGCGAATGGTGGTAAGGCTGGGGTTGTAATAGGACGCGGTCTGGATATCGTCGAAGCCCATCACCGAAATGTCCTCGGGCACGCGCAATCCATGGTCGCGAATTGCCCGAATGGCGCCGATGGCAGCGATATCGTCGTAGCAGACCATCGCCGTGAAATGCTCCTTGCGATTCAGCAACTCGCAGGCAGGTTGAAACCCCAGTTCCGGCGTTGAAACCCGCAGCTTCAGTTGCACCGTCAGCTCGGGCCGCACAGGGATTTTTAGTTCCTTGGCAACCGCCTTCAGACATTCCCAGCGATCGTCGGCGTCGGAGCTGTGGCTGCCGCCGCGCATGAACGCAAGCTTCCGGTGACCTAGCTGGTAGAGATGCCGAAGCGTGAGTTCCGCCGCACGTCGCTGGTCCAGCACCACGTTCGTGATTCCCGGAATCTGGCTATGCGCGGCCACCGCGACTGCAGGCAGTTTCAGGCTGTGCTGCAGCGGAGTGTCAATTACGATGAATCCTTCCACCGACCGTTCCATCAGCATGCGCGGGTACTCTTCGATCAAGTCCGGCTTGCGCCGGTGACTCGCTGTCAGGTAAAAATAGCCTTCCTCGATCAGGGACTCTTCCACGCCGGTGAGCACCTGCGCGGTATAGCTGTCGCTCAACTCCGGTACCAGCACGCCAATCGAATACGTTTGCCGCTTCCGCAACGATCGCGCATAAAAGCTGGGCCGGTAATCGAACTTGGCCGCTGCCGCTTTCACCCGGTCGCGTGTTTCCTGCGGAATGGCCTTCACTCCTGGCGCGTCATTGAGCACCAGGGAAATAGTTGCCGGCGACAAATCCAGGTATTCGCCCAGAATGCGCAAACTGATGGGTTGTCCGGGTTGCGGGTCGTTTTTCGGTTTCGCCTTCTTGACCATTTCCTCTTGTTGTAGCATGCTGAGGCGTCCTTGAGGCCCAGAAGCTCTAAGGAACGGGGGCAGCGGCCTTATCCATTTCCGCGCCGACCCGATCCAAATCATCGCTCGATGCGAATTCCGCCTCGCGCCGATCCAGGTGATCGAACCAGGAGAACTTGAGAATCGCCGACGTGGCCAGAACCACCGCCAGCGTAATTGCCGCGCGCTCAAACTCCCTGATCACGATATACATGGGCAGCACGACCAGTGAGACCTGCCACACAATCCCAACGGCCACGTTGAACATATCGCGCTTGAAATCGCCGTTGGGCTTGAACCCAGGATCTTCCGCCAGCACCTTGCGGTAAACCGGGCCCCAAAATCCCCATGGCCGCACGCGCCGGTAGAAGTCCTTCAGTACCTCGTCATTCTCGGGTCGGGTCAGCAGGGTACCGGCAAAGCAACCGATCAAAGACAGAATCAGCACCAGCGGAAACACGATCGAGACGTCCCGATTGATGGAGTACGTGGCCAGCATGTGCCGCACCAACGGAACTTTCTCCACCAACGCCGGCAGCGTCAGCGCGGAAGCAATCCCAGCCAGCATTCCCCAGAAATATCCATAGCCGTTAAAGCGCCACCAGTACCACTTCAGCACATTCGAAGCCGTGTATCCTCCCCAAAGCCCGGAGACAATCCACACCACCACGGCATTGACCGAGGTGACGTTCCACCCAATCAGTACGCCGATGACTACTACCGCAAACGAACTCAGATAGCTGAGCCGGACATACGTTCGGGGCGGAGCGTCGGGCCGTATGTAGCGCTTGTAGATGTCGTTGACGAAATACGGCGGTGCCGCGTTCACCGTGGCGGCAAAGTTCGCCATAAAAGCGGCCAGCAGCCCGGAGATCAAAAATCCCAGCAGACCCACCGGCACAAACCGTCCCAGCGCATAGGGAAGCACCAACTCGAAATCCATGTTGGTTCCCATGGCGCGAATGTTGTCGCTCAAAAATGCAGCCGCCAGCACTGCCAGACCCGTCGCCAGAAAATAGCGCGGAAAGGTCAGCACGATATTCACCCACGCGCTCATCATCGAGGCCTCGCGCGGGTTTTTGGAGGAGAGCACGCGCTGCATGTCGTAGTTCGGCGCCGGTCCGGCAGCAGAAATCAGCACCCCCTTGAACAACAGCATCATGACAAAGAACCCGAACAGCCCGTAACCGTCTTGCGCAATCCGGGTGGTGGTCGCCGGAATCAGCGCTGACCAGTCGAGGTTCAGATTCCAGCCAAAGAACACGTTGTCCCATCCTGTTGGCACCACGCGGTGCAGAACCTCCGGAGCCACGCGCCGCATGGCAATAATCCCCACTCCAAACGAGGCCACCGACAACACGCAGAACTGCACCACTTCCGTAATCACCACGCTGATCATGCCGCCCTTGATTACGTAAATCGAGGTGATGAGCGACGAGAATCAGCGCGTATTCATTGGGCGTAAGATGCCAGGGCAGAAACGTGGCTGCGAATTTGCCAATGCCCTTGAAGCCGTAGCTGAAGAACCCTATGATGCTGATGAACGCGTAGACCACCACGATCATGTGCGATAACTGCGCGCCGCGCCCGGTGCCGAAGCGTGTCTTGATCCACTCGGCGCCGGTCATCACATTCGATCGCCGCAGCCACGCAGACAGGTACACCATGAGAAACACCTGGTTGAAGGTGGGCCACAGCCACGGAATCCACACGCTCTTCAAGCCATAGACAAACATCCAGTACACCAGCAGCATGCTGCCGCTGATGTCGAACATGCCCGATGCATTGGAAAGGCCCAGCACGTACCAGGGCATTTTGTTGCCGCCGAGAAAATAGGCCGTCATGTCGCGCGAACCGTGGTGCGACACCCAGTACCCAACCAGCACCGTGCCCAGCAGGTACACCAGTATGATCGCGACATCCAAAGCCTGAAGATGCATCGCGGCTCCCGAATTCAACTTTCGATTCTTCTCTTCTTACTTCGCATTAATGTCGTAGGCCCCATAAAAGACGGATCAGTCTCTCACACTGTGAAGGGCCCCGGCAATCAAGAATTGATTTCTGCCATTTTAAGACAAAAAATAGTATTGCGCGCGTATAATTAGCCTACAAAAACGTTTGAGTGCGATTTTCTCAGGCACCAGAAGCTCCCCTGATATGGGAAAGGGAACTCATTCATGAAGTTCGGGTATTTTGATGATCAAAATCGGGAGTATGTGATCACGCGTCCCGATACGCCCTTGCCCTGGATCAACTATCTGGGCTGCCAGGAATACTTCGGCATCATCTCCAATACCGCCGGCGGTTACTCGTTCTACCGCGACGCCCGCCTGCGCCGCCTCACCCGCTACCGCTATAACAACGTGCCCATGGACGGTGGCGGCCGTTACATCTACCTGCGGGACGCCGCATCGGGCGAGTTCTGGTCGCCCTCCTGGCAACCCACCCGCCACGCTGCCGAGGAATATTCCTGCCGTCACGGCATGGGCTACACCACTATCGGCTCAACCTTTGCCGGCATTGAAGCGCATACGCGCTACTTCGTCCCGCTCAACGATAACCTTGAGATCTGGCAACTTACCGTCACCAACCATCGTCCGGCCCGCGCCAAAATCTCCGCGTTCGCAAGCATCGAATTCTGCCTGTGGGACGCGCAAGACGACGCCAACAACTTCCAGCGCAACTTCAACACTGGCGAGGTCGAAGTCGAAGACGGCGTCATCTATCACAAGACCGAGTACCGCGAACGGCGTAATCACTTCGCGTACTTCGCCTGCTCTGAGCCCGGAGCTGGCTTCGATACCCAGCGCGAAGCGTTTCTTGGCCCTTACTCAGGATGGGAAAAGCCCGCGGCCGTCGCCGCCGGCCAACTCACAAACTCAATAGCCCGTGGCTGGTCTCCCATCGGCGCCCTCCAGGTCAGTCTCGACCTGGAGGCCGGAGAGACGCGACAAATTGTCTTCGTCCTCGGCTACCATGAAAATCCCACGGAAAAGAAGTTCGATCCTCCCGGCTCGCAGATCGTCAACAAGAAGCTCGTCAAGCCGGTCATTGCCAGGTATCTGGACGCGCGGGAGGCCGATGCGGCCTTCGAGCGCCTGCGCCAGTTCTGGGATACACTGCTCGGCGTCTTCCAGGTAAACACCCCCGACATTCACACCAATCGCATGGTGAATACCTGGAACGCGTATCAGTGCATGGCTACATTCAATATGTCGCGTTCCGCTTCATTCTTTGAATCGGGTACTGGACGCGGTATCGGCTTCCGCGACTCGAATCAGGACCTGCTCGGCTTTGTGCACATGGTGCCGGGGCGGGCTCGCCAGCGCATCCTCGAACTGGCTGCCACGCAACTCGCAGATGGTGGCGCCTATCACCAGTACCAGCCGCTCACCAAACGCGGCAACAACGATATTGGCAATGGATTCAACGACGACCCGCTCTGGCTCATCGTCGGTGTCTCGGCCTATCTGAAAGAGACCGGCGACTGGACCATCCTCGACGAGCGAGTGCCCTTCGACAATCAGCCGGGTTCCGAATCTTCCCTGTATGAGCACCTGCAACGGAGCTTCCAGTACACCGTGGACCGTCTCGGGCCGCACGGGCTGCCTCTGATCGGCCGGGCCGATTGGAACGACTGTCTCAACCTGAACTGTTTCTCCGAAACCCCCGGCTTATCATTCCAGACCGCAGCGAACAAGGACGGCAAGGTGGCCGAGTCCGTCTTCATCGCCGGCCTGTTTGTGCATGCCGGCCGTGAGCTGGCTGCAATCGCCACGCGCCGCGATCGCAACTGCGACGCGTGCCGCATTCTTCCCGAAGTCGAAAAGATGGAACAGACCGTTCGTGAGCACGGCTGGGACGGCGAGTGGTTCCTGCGCGCATACGACCACGCGGGGGCGAAGATCGGTTCGAAGGAATGCCGCGAGGGCAAGATATTCATCGAGTCGAATGGCTTCTGCGTCCTCGCTGGTATTGGGCTCGACGACGGTCTCGCCGCCAAAGCTCTGGCCGCCGCGCGCCAACACCTGGCCACAGAACACGGCCTCGTCCTGCTGCAGCCGGCCTACTCCAGCTACCACCTGAACCTTGGCGAAATCTCTTCTTATCCGCCCGGCTACAAGGAGAACGGCAGCATCTTCTGCCACGTCAACCCCTGGGTCATGATCGCGGAGACTCGGCTCGGCCACGGTGAGCAGGCCCACGATTACTACACCCGCATCAACCCCTCGGCTCGCGAAGACATCAGCGAACTCCACCGCTGCGAGCCCTATGTCTATGCGCAGACGATCGCCGGTAAAGAAGCGCCTACATGCGGCGAAGCCAAAAACTCCTGGCTCACCGGCACAGCCGCATGGAATTATTACGCCATCTCGCAGTGGATACTGGGCGTGCGCACCACGCTCGACGGGTTGGAGATTGCTCCCGTCATCCCCGCAGCCTGGCCCGGCTTCACCGCAAAACGTATTTATCGAGGAGCGGTCTACAACATTACGATCGAGCGCCGGGGCCCTGGAAATCACATAACGCTCATCGTAGATGGCGTGCCCATTCAGGGCAACCGGGTGCTTCCGCCCAGCGATGGCCGCAAGTCGGTCCACATCCGCGGCTTCTTGACTTAGCCTCCGGAATCGCCGTCTTATGGGCCTTGTCGGCACGACTAAAGTCGTGCCCTGTTACAAAGCCCCATCTCAGAGAGGCTGCCAGATCTTTGACCGCTTGATTTTGTATCAATTCCGTGCCCCACCCTTTCGCCTTTTCTCTGGCGAAAGGGTGGGAAACCACGGAAGCCAAAAGTACGAATTCATGCGGTCGGGGACTTAGGGAGTAACGCGCTATTGCGTTCCGGACGTCGCCGCAGGCGCCTGCGGCGAATGCTGATTCATCTTGTTCACAAGCGCAGTGTCCGCATCCTGCGTAATTCCCCTGGCCTTATCGAGCTCCGCTTTGGCCAGCTCTTTCTTGCCCATCGTCCGATAAACGCGCCCCAGTCGCCAGTGAACATCCACGTCATTGGGCGCAAGCTTGGCCGCAGAAGTGAACTCGCGCAAGGCGTCCTCCAGCCGTCCCGCATCGGCATCGATCGATCCCAGATCGAGATGTGCCAGCTCTATGCCGGGATCGATCGCGATAGCTTTTTCAAGCAGCGGAGCGGCGGCTTCGGGATGCCCCAAATGCACATCGCAGTCGGCCAGATAAGTCATCGCCTGTGCGTGGTTTGGATTGTTGTCCAACTCGGCCTGAAATTCCGGCGACGCATCCTGATACTGCCGCTTGCCCCACAGCAGATAACCGAGGCCAAAGTGAACATCAGGCATCTTGGGGTCTGCCCGTACCGCGGCGCGGAACTGCTGAATTGCGCCAGGCGTGTCTTTCAATTCATCCAGAGCTTCGCCGGCCAGCATATCGGCCTCAGCCGATTCCGCATTCTGCAGCAGGATCTTGCGATAGGTATCCATCACGTCCTGGTACTGCTTCGACCAGAGATAACTGTGCGCCAAAGCCATCAGCAGTGGCAGGTTTTGTGGATCTCGGTCGGAAGCTTCCTTAAGATAGGGAGCCGCTAGAGTGTATTTTTGCAGGCCGTAGTAGCTCATTCCGGCAAGAATGGCCAGCCGCTGGCGGTTCGGCGAGGACGCGGGCGTGTCTTTCAGCAGCGGGATAAACTCCTGAAGCGCTTCCTTCATATCTCCGGCCTTGAAATATGCCAGCCCCAGGTTTAATTGCAGCCCAGAAATTGTGGAGTGGAGCGCCAGGGCCTTGTGATAGAGCGGAATGGCGTCTTTGTAATGTTCCTGCCGCGCCTCCAGAAGGCCAAGGTGGGCGTAAGCCTCTGAACTAGACGGGTGAAGTTCAAGGTAGGAGCGCCAAGCCTCCTCTGACTCCGCATTTCTCCCTTGCTGCTCCAAAACCAGCGCCGTCTGGCGCAGATTCTCCTGTGTGGCGGCCGATTGCGCCGCGCAGGCCGCAGCGCAAAGCAGCACGCTCACACCAACCAGCAGCCATCGATAGCAGTGGGAGCTACATCCAGATCGTGTTTCCCTTTGTCCGTACCCAATCTCGATCATCCGGAGCATTTTTCTCCAGCAGCTTTCGCTTGATTCTCTCTCTCCACACGCAACACGGGCAACTGCATTCGCAAGCAAAACAATCGGGAGGGGGCGGGATGACTACCGCCTTCCTCCCGGACCGAAAGGACTTGAGCCTGTCGGAAGTCGTGCCTAGAACATGAACTTTCCACCGAATTGGAAGACACGGGGGTCGTAGACACTCGTTACCTGACCGTAAGTGCTGTCGGTGGTTCCCGTGTCGATGTCATTGAACTGTGTGTGGTTGAAGGTGTTGTAAGTTTCCGCGCGGAACTGGAACCGCGGACCCTCAGACCTGGAACTTAGCGGAAACTCCTTGTACAGGGACATGTTCCAGTTGAACAAGCCAGGCTGAACGATTGTATCCTTTCCGGCATCGCCAAACCCGTTGGTGGTGCCGCCCAGCCAGGGCGCCACGGGATTCGCAAACGAGGAGGTGGCGAACCACTGCTTTTGTGCCCTCGGGAACTTGACCGCAGAAACAATATTGGGCCGGGTCACAGCATTGCCGCCTAATCCAAGCACGTCCGGACCGTTGTAGTAAATGTTCTGCGGTGAACCCGTTTCCGACACATTTACACCGGCGAACTGCCAGCCTCCCAGCAGCTGGCGCGCCCAGCCGCTGCTGCTATGCGCAAAGAACGGCATGTCATAGACCCAGTTCGCGTTGAAGATGTGCCGGCGATCGTAAAGGCCGGAGCCGCGATCGTAACGCAGGTTGTAAGGATCGGAGACGTTAATGGTGCTCTGACCGCTTTGGGTTTGGGTGGTCAGATCCGTGCTCGCGATGTCGATCTCATGTGAATACGTGTAGGCCAGTTGCAGGGATAATCCATGCCGGTTGTCCATGCGCAGCGCTACCTGCAACGAGTTGTAGCTCGCGGTGGCTGGGTTCGTCTCCTGCACGATGTTGCTGAAGCCCAGATAGGGACGATACACATTGGCATTCGAGGAGGTACCGGGGCACGTTGGTGCGGTGGCGCTGACTGCCGTACAGGAAGTTGCCACCTGCTCCCGGTCGAGGATGTCGTTCAGCGGCAAGTCGTTGGTCTCGATCTTGACATCCTGGTTCCAGGAACTGGAGCCAACGTACTGAACTGCTCCTATGAGTGCGGGCGCCAGTTGTTGCTGGATTCCAAGACTATACTGCGCATCCGCCGGGTGCGGATAGTAATAGGACATGTTGGTGAGGCTGGCAGGACCAGCTGGCAAAGAGGACACGGCGCCGGAAGCGATACTGGTCTGCGGGCTGGAGAAAAATACGTTGTTCACGCCGGGCTGGTATGCAAAGGGCGGCGTCGTATCCAGGTTGTAAATGTCATTCCCCTGCAGCCGTTCATAGAAGACCCCAAGGCCTCCGCGCAGCACCGTCTTGCCATTACCCAGGAAGTCCCACGCAAAGCCAAGCCGCGGTTGCCATGTGAAGTAATTGTTCTTGACCAGGCCCCTCGGGAAGCCATTCACGCCTGCTAACTTGATGCCATTCAGATAAAATGGCGTGCCATTGACTGTCGCGAATCCAGGGCCTGCGGGATTCAGGTCGCCCGTCGAGGTGCTGGGTACCTGCGCATTGGCCGGCGAGTAGTAGGCGGGCACAAAGTTGGCCACCTGGTTGTTCTTTTCGTAGGTGTGGGGCAGAGCGTCGTAGCGCAATCCAAGCTGCAGTGAGAATTTGGAGGTAACATGCCAGTTATCCCACCCATAGAACCCGAAGTTGTTTGAGAGCCAGTGGTCGGTGCGCTGGGCTTGGAGCTGCTGGTATGTATTCGCCATTCCGAGCAGGAAGTTCAGATACGAGCTCTTTGAGTACTGGGAGCCGCTAAAGGTATAGTCGCCCTGGGTGTCCGCCTGAAGCTGCTGGTTCTTGTCCTGGCGCATGTATGAGAATCCGAATTTCAAGGCATGCCTGCCCCTGGTCCAGGAGATATCGTCGCGAATCTGATAGTCGAGATACGAATTGTGCCAAGGCCAGTAAAGGACAGTCCACTCCGTGTTGATAGGGCCATTACTGAATTGAACGGAAGGCATACGGTTCAGCGCGTTATTGTTGGTGAAGAAGCTCGATGCGCTCCAGCCGCTGGGCTGGGTGTAGCCTGCAGGGCCGAGCGGGCTGTAGGGGGTCACGTCGATTGTATTGCCGTTGACGTACAGCCCGGTCTCGTTCAGAACCGTCGGCGAAATGGTCTGGGTCAGTCGTATGGCTGCGGCCCAGGACGGGTTGTTGAACACGTCGCCCACGGTGTTGTAGTTGTCACCGCTCCACTGGACGGGGATAACCGTCTGCGACATGGAGTCGTGAATCCAGCTGCCCATCAGGTGGTATTTATCGGAAAAATTCTGGTCGATTCTGACCACGTCCTCGCGCACGTAGGTCGGCTGCTTCGGGGACGAAACGTAGTTGTCCGTGCCCACATTGGGCTGCGGAATGGCGCCTGTTCCCATGAATAGGACCGAGTTCGGATCGAGCAGGGTCTTGGGAATGTCATAGGCCCCGCTGATTGTCGGATCGGTGGGAAACGTCGCGCCCGGCACCAGGCCGGCCGCTATCTCGCTGGCAGTGTAAGAACTATTACCCGACACGGCCGGAACAACAGGAGCCGCTCCGCCGTTCCATGGGGTGTAACAAAAATTGCCGGTCTTACAGTTGCTCTGGAGGCTGCTCGCGGGGAAGTTGCTGGCGGGGACAGTCGAGGTCACCTCGGGAGAGACGCCGTTGATGAACCGGCGCCACTCCTCGTTGACGAAGAAGAAGGTCTTCTGCCGGTCGTTGTTGTAGACGTGCGGGATATACACGGGACCGCCAATATTGCCGCCGAAGATATTCAGACGCAGTTCAGGGGTAGGTGTGTTGGTCTGCTTGGAGAAGTAATTCTTCGCATCGAAAGTGTCGTTGCGGTTAAACTCCCATACCCCTCCATGAAATTGGCGCGTGCCGCTTTTTAGCTCGGCCAGAACGGTGCCTCCCGAAGCGATTCCGTAGTCCGGCGAGTAATTACTCGCCAGCACCTGGAACTGCCCGATGGCATCGGGCGACGGCAGGACGTCCAATTTGCCTCCCGAGCCGCGATCGTACACTTCGCCGCCATCGATGAGGAAATTATTGTGATCCGGGCGAAGGCCATTGAAGCTGATGGTCGCCACGCTGTTCTGGGCGGTCACACCGTTAAACGCCGGGCCGTTCCAGGAGACGCCCGTCCCCAGCGTGTACAGACTGGTAATATTGCGTCCATTGGTGGCGATGTTCCGTACCTGCTGGCCGGAGATCAGGGTGCTGATCTCGTTGCTTTCCGATTGCACCTGAAGAGCGGTTGCCTCTACGGTCACAGTCTGGATGTTCTTGCCAACCGTCAGACGAGCGTCTTCCCGCAAAGTCATGGCCGCGTCAGCCACAACTCCGGTTCTCTTGAAGGTTTCAAATCCTTGCGCCTCCACCTCGATGGTGTAGTGACCGACCGCCAGACCTGGCAGGTTATAGAGCCCATCGCCGTTGGTGACCGTTGCCTGGGCAGTGCCGGTCTGCTCATCGGTGGCAGTGACCTTGGCATTGTTGATCACTGCGCCGTTGGGGTCCGTGACTGTCCCGGTGAACGTAGCAGTTTGCTGGGCCCGCGATGTGCCGCACAAGAACAATATCGGTACCATTGCAACCCCCAGAAACCGTCCTAGCCTCATCAATGAAGTCCTCATGATATCCTCCAATTTTCTTTTGCGCAGCGCGGAATGCATGAGTTGTGCCCGCTGTTGCCGGGCAGGGTCGTCGTGCGTGTAAGCCTCCCGAACCGCGTTCGTGCATGTACTGCAAATGCGCAGCACCGATCGCGGCCGTCAAATCGACGGCTCGGTGGACAGGGTGTGGTTACTGCCGCACAGGGCAGGGAATCGCGCGCGGTTCACCGCCGCTTCTCAGCAGCCCACGGCATTGCGCCCGAGGCTGGGTCCTGCGCGGTGCCTGTTGTGTCAGGGACGACTGTGCCGGTCGGACGTCAAGGGCAACCGCTGCGGCTGGAGCGGTTGCTGTGCCCCCAATGGAGACGTCGCCTGCGCAACGGTGTGCCCGCAGAACAACGATCCGGCAAAGAGATTGTACGGAAAGATGTGATTGGGATTTGTACTGTGTGAGACATGCGGAAGCCTCCGGTAAATGATCTTGCAATTGACAGATCAGAGGGAAACCGGGCTTACACGTGCGTATCGTTTATACCTAGCAACGCGAACAATTGTCAAATCGGCGGAAGCGACAGTTTCGCGCGCACCTTCCCTACTTAAGGGATTTAGCTGCTAGCGGCCTCCGTGTTTCGGTTTTATCGATGCATATGTAAACGGTATCTTCGATTTAGCGGAGTTGCATCCTTTGCCGCACCTGAGTGCACAAAAGAAAGGCGCGGCGAGAGACTCGCCGCGCCCGTTTGGAGGAACTGGTTAGAAGGTGAACTTGCCGCCGAGTTCGAACTGTCTCGGAGCCAGATCGCCGTTCATGTATCCAAAGTTGGAGCTCTCTGGGTTGGTGCTCAATGCTGTGGTGAACTGAGTGTGGTTGAAAGTGTTGAAGCTTTCGGCCCGGAACTCGAATCCAGCGTGTTCACCAAAGGCGAAGTTCTTGTAAAGAGAGGTGTTGAAGTTGGTGTTCCCGGGACCAACCAACGCGTCCTTGCCCGAGTTGCCAAAGCCCATATTCCCGCCGCCATCCCACGCTGCTGTGGGCGCCCCGAACTCGGAGCTGTTGGTGTTGCCCGAATATAGATAGCCCTGGCCGGCGACCTTGGTCCTCTGGTATTTCACCGGTCCGGTCTGTTCGGGACGACTGGAGTAGTCGCCGCCCATGCCCACCGTGTCTCCATAGTTGTTCTTAGGAGCCGCATTGCCGAACCAGGGCATACCGGATTCGGAGATGACCGTACCGGCTAGTTCCCAGCCGCCCAGCGCGTCGTGCGTGAGCCCGTTGGCGTGTGCGAAGAAGGGCAGTTTGTACTCGTAGTTGATGTTGAGGATCTGGCGGCGATCCAGCATGCCGGAACCCTTGTCGTACTTCAGGTTCCAGGGGTCGTAGGCGGGATTGTTGTTGTCCACATCCACGCTGGTCTGGGTGGCGTCGATCTGGTGAGACCAGGTGTAGTAGGCACCGTAACTCAGGCCCCAGCGGCTGTCCTGGCGCAATCCAACCTGCAGGCTGTTGTAGCTGCCGTTGATCGCATTCGACTGCAGGTTGATGGTGCCGAAGCCGGGATAGGTGACGGCCGAGTTCTGCTGCTGCGATGTAAACGACGCTCCAGCAAGCGGCGTCCCCGCTGGCCACTTTCCCGTTGCGTACGCCTGCCGTGTTGCCAGCGGGGTGCTGAGCGGGAAGTTGTTGCCGGCGATCCAGGTGTTCTGGTCCCATTCCTCGTTGCCTACATATTGGGTGGTGAGAACGATCGACGGAGCAAGTTCATGCTGTATGCCCAGGCTGTATTCCGCCACGCCGGGATGCGGGTAATGGGTGTTCAATGAGTTGTAGTTTTGCGGGAAGGACGGCGTTGCGGCCGTCGTTCCGCTCGTCCAGGACGCTTTGGGGTTGGTGAACTCGACATCGTTGGCAGACGGCTGGCTGATGAAGGGAGGGTCGCCGGCCGCGTCATAAATATCGTTGCCCTGAACGCGCTCGTAGAAGACGCCAAAGCCGGAGCGAATCACGGTTTTGCCGTTTCCGAACAGATCATAGGAGAAGCCCAGACGAGGCTCAATGGTGGCGAAGTCGTTCTTGGCCAGGCCGCGCGGAACGCCGTTCTGGCCGGCAATGGCAACGCCGTTCATATAGAAAGGAGTCTGAACGCCGTTGAAGTTGAAGGTTTGCAGACCGGGGCTGTTCGAGGCAATAGACCCGTCCGAGTTGAACGTGGCAGTGAGCGCAGACTGATACAACGAAGGCTCAAAGTTCGATACCTGGTTGTTGCGCTCCCACACCAGCGGCATGGCATCGAAACGAAGACCTAGCTGGACGCTCAACCGCGGGCTAAAGTGCCAGTTGTCCATCCCATAGACCGAGAGGGTGTTGTTCACGTAGTGGTTGATGGGATCCGCGTTGGGTTGCGAGAAATTGGTCGACACACCGAGCAGGAAATCCAGGTACGAATCGCCTGTGAGCACGCCCGTGGGCTGGTTCTGGGTGGGTTTTGCCGCGGTCGGTCCATTCCAGCCGTCTGTGAAGGTGTAGTTTCCCTCGGTGTTGTTGCCGATGACCTGATTCTTGGTATAGCGGTTGAAGCCGCCGCCAAACTTGAAGTTGTGTTTGCCTTGCGTGACTGACAGCGCAAAATATTCGTTGTAGTCTTCGGCCCCGTTGGTCCAGGGATCGTTCCCAGGGCCGTATTGATCGCCCGTGGTGGTCCAATTGAAATTGGGCAGGCGGTTTTGCAAATCGGCGGACGCCCCGAAATAGGTGCCCGTGGTCCAGCCGGAGGGTTTGATATCGGTCCCGCCGAACGCTGCCACCGGGATGATGGCGATCTTGTTGCCGTCATAGTTGATTGCCGCTTCCATCAGCACATTCGGCTTCAACTCGCCGGTCAGCTTGATCACCGCCATATAAGACGGGTTGCTGAAGTTGGATCCGACCGTCGGGATGTTATCGCCCTGCCACTCCGGAGTGGCCTGCACCGAGTCGTTGGCATCGTGCACGAAGTGGCCCATCAAGGCCCACTTGTCGTTAATGTTGTGATCGATGCGAAACAGTTCTTCACTCACGTTGATCGGCAGATGGCCGCCGCTCGGTGTGTACGTATCGTTGGCCGTGTTCGTCGCCGCCGGCATATCCTTGAGGGTGTTGAAGAGCAGGGCGTTTGCGTCCAGCAGGTTGGCGGGAATGACGTTGTTCGGGAACGGCTGTCCCATGGTCAGATGGTCTGCGGCAATGGCCGCGCCGAGCCTCGAGCCGGTAGAAACCGTTGGGACGAGGATGACGCCCAGTGGGTAAGCGTCTCCCGATGGACAAACGACCGTCCCCGAACTAGAACTATACGTCGGAGCGGTGCAGAACTGGTTGGAGGAATTGTAAGACGGGACCTGGTAGGTGAAGCCCGTTCCCAAATTCGACTGAGTGACCAAGTCTGCTGCCGGCATCGCGTTGATCGGAGTGACCGGCACGCCGTTCATCATCTTGCGCCATTCCTGGTTGTAGAAGAAGAACGTCTTGTTCTTGTTCGCCGAGTTGTAGTGGCCGGGAATAAAGAACGGCCCGCCAAGGTTGGCGCCGAAGATGTTATAGCGCAGTTCCGCTTTCCGTGAAGTTACACCTGTTAGACGGGTTCGTATCGAAGTAGTCGTGTGCGTCCAGAGCGTCGTTGCGGTCGAACTCCCATGCCTCGCCGTGGAACTTCGAGGTGCCGCTCTTGATGGACATGGTGACCGCGCCGCCGGAGGCATAGCCCTGGTCCGGAGCGAAGTTGCTGGCCAGCAACTGGAACTCGCCCAGCGCGTCCTGCGAAGGCATCACCGACATCTTGCCGCCGGAGCCGCGATCGTAGGCTTCGCCGCCGTCGATCAACCAGATGTTGTGCGCCTGGTTGAGGCCGTTGAAGCTGATCGCGAAACTGGAATTGACGGAGAAGGGATTCTCCATGGCCGGGAGGTTGCCGCTGACCCCAGGAGCCAGCGTCGCCAGGTTGATGACGTTGCGGCCGTTGGTAGACAGCTCCGAAATCTGTTGTTGACTGATCAGCGTGCTCACCACGTTCGAGTCGGTTTGCACCGTGAGTGCGTCTGCCGCCACGGTAACGGTTTGCGAGGTCGAGCCGATCGTCATGCTCACATCGACACGGAAGCTCGCGGAGATGTTCACCACCACGCCTTTTGCCGTGTAGGTTTCAAATCCGGTCGCGGTTACCTTAAGGGTGTAATCGCCTGCGTTCAGCCCGCCCAGCGAATACAACCCGCTCGCGTCACTCACCGTGCTCCGCATTATGCCCGTTGCCGGATCAGTGACCTGGATGGTCGCTCCTGACACCACGGCTCCGCTCGGGTCTGTAATTAGCCCGGAGATCGATGAATTCGCCTGCGCATACGCTCCCACGTATGCCAAAACAAGGAACAGCGGTAACAGGAAGAACCTGTATTTCGCGTCTCTCATACTGACCGTCCTTTTCAGTGTTGAAGTGCTTGTTGTTTCCTACGCTGCTGGCAGATGCCAGGGAGCGAACCGCCACAGCATTGTTGTGCATCGTGATGCCATTAAAATGTGCTGCAGATCACAAGCGCACCCTGGAATCATCACTCAAACGTTTGAGTAGAGATAGAAAACCAAGGCCCGTTGGAGTCCGCATCAGATTAAATTCCTCATGTCCCGTGGCTGTCAAGTAAAATCGTTCTACTGAAACGATTAAGCCAACAGCGGGAAAATGCGTGGTTCTGGGCGCCGGCGGTTACTGAAACGGGAAAATCATTCGCAATCGATATTCGAGCGACCAAAAAGAATGGCAGGACCGAAGTCCTGCCATCCACGCTCTTAAATTGTTCCGGCAGCTTACTTGTGACCGCCGCCCCCTCCACCGCCGCCTCCGCCCCCGTGACTGGCGCCGCCACCTCCGCTCATGCCGCCGCCACCTCCGTGGTAACCGCCTCCCGCGCTGCTGCCCGAACTATGACTCGCCGGAGCCGAATAGCTGCGGGCCGGCTGCGATGAACCGTAGCTGCCGGGCTGGTAGGTATAGCTGCGCTGCGTGCCCAAGGCCCCCGTAGACCTTTGAGGGGCAGGCGTGTACGTCGGCCGCGCCGGCGCGTAGCCCCCCCGCGCATTTCCTGCCACCATCCCCATGGGCCGCCCGGCAGTGTATCCGGATCGCACGCCAAAAGAGGCACGATCGTAGGTCGAGCTGGCAGGCAGCGGGCGGAGAGCCATTACGGCGCGGCCGTTAATCGCAACCGGAGTGTTGCGGTCGCGCGCCGGCAGTCCGGCGCTCAGCACCATCGGATGTCGATTGACGGCGATCACCGGTGCTGGCCGCCCCGGCCGGGGAGTGGGAGGGCCAATCGGCCTGTGTATCGGGTGATACCACCCCGGCGCAAAGCCAATATAAGGGCCGCCATAGAAGCCCTGGCCCCACCACGGCGTGCAGCCGCCAACGCCAGGCGCCCAGCCCCACCCGAAGCCGCCGTAGAAGTTCCAGGCGCCGCACTGGTAAGGCAGGTAGCCCCAGGGGTAAGCCGACGCCCAGGTGTAACCAAAGCCCGGAGTCATGACCCAGCTACCGTTCCCGTAAGGATCGAAACTTGCATCCTGCGCGCCATAAGGCGACCAGACGTAGCCCTGATCCGGCACGTTGTACCAGCTTCCATTGGCGTCCAGGTCGCTCCACGCCGGGTTGTTGTTCTGCCCCCCGCTGACCTCTCCGGAAGCACTGGTCTGCGCCGATGCCTCGGCGTTCAGCGCCGTGTCCCGGTCAGAATTCCACGCGTCCCACGAATTCGGCTGGATCGATTCAGCCAGGTTGTAGCCGTTCGGGTCGCTGCCACTCAGGTCCACGCTTTCCCCGCCGTGAATGTCCAGGGCTAGCCCGGAATTCCCCTCCAGGTGGGCATTGCCGGAGAACACGGCCACCTGCCCGGGAGGATTGTCGTCCTCCACGCGCAAGATGGTAAAGCCGCTGCCTGTCGCCACGCTGTCGCTGAACTTCACACGCATCGGGCCGCTCTGGTTATTGTTCTGCAGCTCGAAATACGCCAGCCCCTTGTTCAGGTCCATTTCGGTGTCCGTGGAGGCTCCCTGCCCGCGCAGAACCTTCAGCGTCAGTGAACTGTCCGGCGAGACGCGGGCCACGCTGCCGTCTTCGAACTGCACCTCGGCGCGGCCGTCATCAGCAGTGGTTAGCGTCATACCTTCCAGCAGCGGTGTGTTCGCCACTGCCTGGTCGGTCACCACTTGGTTGTCCTGAGAAATCGTGACCTTGCCATCGACATAGCTCAGGCGAACGGCGCGTGCCGGCTGGCCGGCATCCTGTGCGCGCAGCAAGGGCGCAAGGGATAGAAACGTCGCAAAGAGTGCGACAGTCGTGAACAAAGTCGTATCTGGCCTGAAACCAGCCCTGCGATGGCATTTTTGAGTCGTTCCCATTGGCGTTCCGCCTTCCCCTTCCCGTTCAGCTTACAACCCGATTACCGCCCCTCTATTGGACACCCAGAGAGGGCTAAAGTCGCTAAAAAAAGGGAGAAAGGCAGGGGATAAAGGGTACGGGAGGATCGAACCGAGCCCGGCTGGCATGCTGCACCGTTCTGCTGTCTGCCAAGGAGCGTGCCAGCGCGCGTCAGTTCCTGTACGCATAGGTCTCACTGCTCATCTGTTCGCCCTGCCAGCCGATGAATAAATGCGAGGTGGTGCTGTTGCCAGCTTCCTGTGAGAGTTCAGCCGGCCTGGGCGATCCCGCCGAGGGGCTGAGATTCGTCGCTCGCCAACCCATACTCGACCGGCGCGGCACAGTCTTCGGGTACGAGCTTCTCTTTCGCAATGGCCGGGAGCTCGCGTTTTGCGGAGACGGCGATGAGGCCACCCGAACCATGTTGGATAATTCGGTCCTGTTCGGTTCGGCGGGGCTGACCGGGGGCGCACTCGCCTTCATCAATTGCACGCTTGAGGCGCTATCCGATCGACTGGTTGAGATTCTGCCGCCCAGCTCTACGGTCCTTGAAGTCCTGGAAACATTGCCACCCACCGCGCAGTTGGTTGCAGCCTGCCGCTCCTTGAAATCGGTGGGTTTCAAGATTGCCCTCGACGACTTCGAGTGGAAGGAAGGGATCGAACCGCTGGTTGAACTCGCCGATTTCATCAAGGTCGACTTCTTACAGTCGGACCGAAACGCGCGGCGAGCGATTTTGAATCGCCTGAGCGGGTACCCCCTGACCCTGCTTGCCGAAAAGCTGGAAACACGCGAGGACTATGAGCGGGCCTGTGCCGAGGGATTCACCCTCTTCCAGGGCTATTACTTTTGCCACCCTGCCTTGCTGAAGAAACATCTGATTCCGTCCAACAAATTGTCCCAAATCGAGCTTCTGCGCTACCTGAATGAAACTCCCATCGACTTGCACAAGGTGAGGGAACTGGTTGAACGCGAGCCTGCCATCACCTACCGTTTGCTGCGTCTCGTCAACTCTCCGGCATGTGCCATGCGCCAGGAGGTGCGATCGGTGGAAGCGGCGTTGATCGCGGTGGGGGAGAAGACCTTTCGCAAAATGGCAACGCTTGCTATCGCGGCCAGGCTCAACTCCGGGCAGCCGGCAGAGATCGTTCGCATGGCGCTGGTGCGGGCGCGATTCTGCGAACTCGCCGCCGGGCTCACCTGGTTCGACACCACCGAGCAATACCTGCTGGGCCTGTTCAGTTTGTTGCCGGCTATGCTCCGGGTTCCGATGGACGAAGCGATCTCTGCCTTGCCGCTGCGACAGGAAATTCGCAACGCACTGCTGGGAAAGCCGGGCCGGGAACGGTACCTGCTGTCCTGGATCGAAGCGAGTGAACGGGGAGACGCATCGCAATGCGATGCCATCGTACAAGCTGCGGCGCTCGATAAGAATCAGTTAATTCACTGTGCCGTGGAAGCCATCCAGTGGGCCGATCAAGTGCTTCAGATTGCGCGTTGAGGCGGGTCCAGAAAGATCCACCTCCAAGTCCATTGCCCTCTCGTTCCCTTGTTCCCTTGTTCCCTCGTTCCCTTGTTCCCTTGGTCCCCGCCCTTAACTGTCCGCCCGCGCCAGCAGTAGCCGCGCCCGTTTCCGCACCATGTCCATAACGCGATCGTCCTCGGCCAGCCGGTCGAGGATGCCCTTGATTGCGCACAGTTGCTGTGCGCGCCCGTCTTCGGCGGCCGCAGCCAGGCTTTCCATCTCTCTTTCCAGTCCCAGCGGATCGTGCTGCAGCAACATCTCCAGCCGCACGCCTGCAAGGATGGTTTCGGAAACGGCCAGGAACGAATCCCCCAGATCCTGGATGTCTTTCTGGCGGGAAAAATTGAAGGTACAAGAGCCCTTGCCCGCCGGGCCCGAATAGCTGAGGGTCTTCCATCCCTGGAAGGCGACCTTGATGTGGCTTTCGCAGGCATCGTTGAACCAGGCATGCCGCTTTGCTGTCCCAAAGGCGCTGGCCGCAAAGCGCGGGCTCAGCTGCACGTCGCGATTCACGTCGGGAATTCGGATCTCGCCTGGTGCATCTGCAGTTGCCGGCCCCATGGTCGACTGGAAATGACCATCTCCATCCGGATGCAGCGTTAGCACCCAATGCGAAGGAGAGAGCCCGGGATTGCTGAATTCGACGGTAAGAACGGGATCAGCCGCAGCCGCTGGGGTTCCCGTTTGTTGAGCCGGTGCGTACCCGGGCAGCGCGGTCGCCGCCAGCGTCCACAAGGCGCACAACGCAAATGCTCTCATCGTGTCACTCCCTGCAGTGCCAGCGTCTGCGCCGTGTGGATGTGGCAGATCGCGACGGCCAGAGCGTCGGCCGCATCGGCAGGTTCCGGCAGAGTCTTGAGATCAAGCAGGCGCGCAACCATGAACTGTACCTGTTCCTTTTTTGCCAGCCCGTAACCGACCACGCTGGACTTGATCGTGAGCGGAGCGTATTCGGCCACTGGTATCGCTTGGCTGGCAGCGGCCAGCAGCGCAACTCCACGCACGTGCCCCAGCTTCAGGGCGGACTTCGCGTTTACGGAGTAGAAGACTTCCTCAATAGCCACCGCATCGGGCTTCGAGCGTTCCAGTTCCGTTGTAAGCTCGCTGTAAACCTGAAGGAGGCGCTCAGAAAGGGGTTTGTTTTTGGCCAGGCGGATGGCGCCCATGGCATGAGCGACCAATCGCGGCCGACGCGGATCGTCCAACGTATCCACGATGCCGAAGCCGGTAATCTCCGTCCCACAGTCGATTCCAAAAACCCGCATTGCGTCCCAAGTGTACCGCAGGAAGAGAGTAGGGAACAGTGAACCGAAATCGGTACGGAGGGTGCGTGCAGCGCATTGGATTGTGTCGGAGGAAGCCACGCCTTTCAATGGCTCTAGAAAACCGTAATGGGGCCTTGTAACAGGGCACGACTGGTAGGCCGGGACTTTGGTCCCGGCTTCCGATAAAGCCCAATAAATCGAGGTGGGCTTTACAGGTTGCGGAAAAACTCTCCGTGTGGGGCTCTGTAACAAGGGCACGACTTTAGTCGGGCCAATAAAGCCAGCAAAACCACGCGGGCTTTAGCCCCTGCGGAATGCTGTCTCGCACTATTTGCCCCCGCTTTAGAGTTTTTCCGCAGCCGCTTTAAGCCCCTGCGGGATCAGGTCTCGCCTGGTTCCTCGACCAGTGGGTTTATTCCACAGCCTGCCTAGTACCGGAGGTACTAGCGAACGACCGGCGGCGACCGATAAGGAGCCCAGCGGCGCGCTACATTTCTCTCAGTCCGGGTTTAACAAATCAGGAACGAAGCTCAGGATCGATGACCAATATGGTTCTTTTGTGAAACTTTAATGCTATAGCCATCGGACATACCATCGGTAATGCTACGTTGAGCATCTGGAGAGGATGATGCGGGTTACACGGCAAATGGTCGAGCAAAGGCTGGCAGGCTGGCTGCGGCAGGGGATTTCGCCGCGTCGCCTGGCGCTGACACTGGCCCTGGGATTCACTATCGGCTGTGTGCCGGTGGTCGGAATTCCCACCTTGCTGTGCGCGGGCCTCGCCCTGGCGCTGGGTTTGAACCTTCCCGCCATCCAGGTGGCAAATTATGCCGCCATGCCCTTCCAGTTGGCGCTGATTGCGCCTTTTCTCCGCCTCGGATCTCGATTGTCGGCCTTCGGCATGCGCCCCGTCTCCGGCCCCGGTATGCTTCTTCACCTGCCCGTTCTGCAGATGGCCGGACACCTGGGCGGCATGGCCGGTGAGGCAGTCCTGGGATGGGGTCTGGTGGCCGCACCCGCGGCACTGCTGCTAACTGCCGCGCTCACTCTCGTGCTCCAGCGCATCCCCGCAATCGCTGCCTCCGAAGCCGCCGACTAACAGTTCACGAACCGTTAGTCGGCGGCCCTTCGTCACTTCCCGCCATACGTCGGTACTGGCTGAGCGCTGTTCACCCAGGCCGTGTAGATCATGTCGCGCAGCATGCTTGCACCGGCGGCCAGTCGCTCGGCCGTAAACGCGCGTGACTCCGGCGTCCCCGCGCCTTCAAACCCTCCGCCCTTTTCCAACTGGTAGAGCTTCTCCACGTAGCTGTGGGTTTGCCGGATGTAAGCCACGTACGCGTCAAACATATCCCCGTCGATTGCCTTCAGTGGCGTCATCTTTGCTTGAACATCCGCCGCGTGAATATTGTCGGCGACGAACACGCCCTCAAAGATGTGGTGAATCTGGCGGCTGGTCGTGTAGCCGTTCGGATTCGGCCCAGTCCAGCCGTTGTACTGCACGGTGGTGTGCAGCGGCTGCGAGGCGTCGCCCACATAATGTCCCAGCCATCCGGCGTAGAAGATGATGGCCTGCTCGACCGGCCCCGTGCTCTGGCCTGCGGCTTTCAGGGTGCGATACTCACGCATCGCTGCCTTCAGCCGCTCCCACACCTCGTCTGCCTCCCAGGGCTGCAGTCCGATTTTTTCGGGCCTTTGGTTGGCGGCGAACGCTTTGGCCTCAAAATCCAGACGCTTGTGCGGCAGCGGCCCCAGCGCATCGGCCAGCTCGAGATCGATAAAGTGCTCGGGCGCCTGCGCCGCACTCAGCTCCGGCTCAGCAGGCGAGCGCCACCGGTCGGGCTCCGGTCCCAGGTACTCAATCTCATCAATCGCCGTCGGCGTGATCAGAAAGGCAGGCACATCGGCCGGCAGATTGCTCGCGGCCAACCGGTTAATCATCCGATGCCCCTGGTTTTCCCAGGCATGTGCAGCGGTGGACACGAGGACAAGGCAACAGAGCGCAGCGGCAGCCAGGCCGCGAGAAAAACAAGGATTTCGGGACATGGAAATCAGTATACGGTGCGAAAACAGGGCACGACTGGTAGGCCGGGACTGGTAGGCCGGGACTTTAGTCCCGACTTCCAATAACGCCCATAAAAAGGTGAGGGCTTTAGCCCCTGAGGGAATGCATGGCCAAACCGATCCACTACTGCATCAGCAGAGTGCGTGGGCCTGCGCACACGCAGGCCCATTAGCTCATCACTCTCCCGCGTGTTCCGCCAGCCACTTCTCCAGGTTCGCTCCCTGCGCCGATCTCAATGCAATGCAGCCGTCGATATGTTCCAGAGCGTGCTTGACGGAGACATCGGCTGCCTCCACCGGATGTGACGCAAAGAAGGTTTGCACATCATCCTTTGCCGCCGCAGAGCAGAAGCTGCCCGTCGACCTCACCAGGATCTCGCCCATCTCCGGAGTCAGCAACGCGTGCACCTGGTCCCAGTGGCCCTTGATGAACGGCCATGCTCTCTCGCGGGTATCCGGATCCTGCAGGGCAATGGCAAACTGGATGGCGGCATCCTGGTTGCGCACTTTGCCGGAAACCGTGTAGTTCAGCGACCGCTCTTCCAGCGACGGATTCTGAAACTCCGCCAGCATGCGCAAAGCCCCTTCCTGGAACTCCGGGTTGGCAGAGGTCTCGTAGACGTTCTGCAGCTTGTCGTAGAGATCGGAGTTGCCCTTCTCCGCAGCTACAGCCAGCGCGGTCTGCGCCAGCGTGGGATTTACCGAAGCCGGATTTTGCAGATACTGGTTCGCAATCTCCTGCGCTTCTTTCAGTACCTCAGGATCCTCGCCGATGTAGCCGAGCAGCCCGAACAGATGCGCGCGCAACTGCTGCTCGTTGGGAGTAGCGCCGGGGAGCGGCGCACCCAGTTTCGCGTAGGCCGGCCCGAACGTCTTGCGCACCCATGCTGCCAGCTTTGCACGCTCCTGGCTGTTCGTCGCCACATCGTCGTAGATGGTGCTGATCGGTCCGCTGACCCCGCTCGCAATCACTTCGGCATTTTGATCGTCTTTGAGCGCTTCCACCAGGTCGAGGTAGTCGCCAACCGTGGCCTGGTTGGCCCGTACCTGCGCCCACTCGTCGCCGGCCAGGCTGATGCGCTCGGTAGGCGTCAGGCCCGTTTCCACCACCGCCACCAGCGCCTTGTACTGCGCCGGCTCGTACGCGCTGCGGTAGTATCCCTTGCCGCCTGCATTGCCGTAGAACAGATCGCTCGCGGGGATCTTTAGCGACGTGGACGACGGGGTAAGCACATCGCAGTCCTGATTTGCTTCACCGGCGGCGAAGCACACCGGCAGCGTCCACTTCTGATCCGCGTCCGCATGATCGCCGGGATTCAGGAAAAACCGCTTCTGCGAAACCGTAACCTGTCCATCGGAAGGCGCGCCAAAGGTCAGAATGGGCACGCCCGGCTGAATCACCAGCGATTCCATAATCTTGTCGACGGGTTTATGGCTTGTGGCCGTCTGCGCATCCCAGAAATCCTGCGCCGTCGCGTTGGCGAACATATGCGCCGCAAGGTAGTTGTGCACGCCCCGGCGGAAGGTCTCCTCGCCCAGATAGTTCTCCACCGCAAGCAGCACGTTGCTGGCCTTGCCGTAGCTGATGCCGTCAAAGAGCTGATTGATCTCAGCCGGCGTATTCGCAAGAGGCGCCCGAATTGCGCGCGTGGTGGGTTGTGCATCCAGATTGAGCGTGCGCTGCTCGTCGGCCGCCACCACCTGCGGCATGTTCCACTCCGGGTGCATCGCGCCCGTGGCTTTGTTCTCCATCCACGTCGCAAACCCTTCGTTGAGCCAGATATTGTTCCACCACTCCATCGTCACCATGTCGCCGAACCACTGGTGCGCCATCTCGTGCGTAACGTCCACGGTCACGTTTTCCTGGGTGGCGATCGACGCGGTCTTCGGATCAAGCAACATCGCTGTCTCACGAAACGTGATGCAGCCAAAGTTCTCCATCGCCCCGGCCTCGAAGTCAGGAATCGCGATCAGATCCAGCTTCTTGAGCGGGTAATGAATGCCGAAGTATTCGTCGTAATAGTGAAGCGTAAACTTGGCAATGTTGAGCGCGTAGGGCGTGTACTGGACCTGGTCCGGCGTGGCGCAGGAACGAATGGCGACGCCATCCGACGTGCCTCCCGTGCACTGGAAATCGCCCACCAGAAACGCCACCAGGTAGGTCGACATTTTCGGCGTCTCGCTGAATTCGAGCGTATGTTTGTCCGCGCCCGGCCCCGGCGTGTCCGACACGATGGAGCCATTGGAGATTGCCGTATCACCCTTGTCCACCACCAGGGTGATGGCGAACTTTGCCTTGAAGGCCGGCTCATCGAAGCTCGGAAATGCGCGCCGCGCGTCGGTCGGCTCAAACTGCGTCACCGCGTAGTTGCGGTGCGCGGCCTTCGACAGATAGAAGCCGCGCAGTTCGTTGTTCAGAATGCCCGTGTAGTGAATCTCGATCACTGCGCTTCCGGCTGCAACCGTCTGCGGAAACGTGAACGTGGCCTGTTGCTTGTCGGCGTCGAGCGAGACCGTCCCCGTCTGGCGCGGCCCGTTCGGGAAGATCACCACCGACTGGAATTTGATTTCGGCCGCATTCAGCGTGATCGAATTGGTAGCCTGCTTGATGTTCACGTCGATCTTCTCAGTGCCTGTGAAGGTGGCCGTCTTCAGATCGGGCTCGAGCTTAAGCGTGTAGTGGGTCGGAATCACATTGGTGGGCAGGCGTTGCGCGCTGGCCATGCGGCACGGGATCAGAATCAGGCAGGCAAGCGCTATCGCAGCACTGGCTGTGCGGCGCAAACAAGGGAAGTCAAAGCAAATCGACATGTATTCCTCGCGGAGCAGAAAAGTTTGCCGAGCATGGCCTCGGGTTGTCAGCCAGGGGAGAGGCGGGATGTGCCGAAAGACGGGCAGTTCCCCCGTGCTGAAACCCATCCGACCCTAACATTGTAGGCGACTTGATAAAGCCCGCGTAGCGGGCGCCAGAAGTTAGCCCCAGGCGCAAGCCTGGGGCAATTGTCAATTCCCCGCACTGCGCGCGAAAGACGATGCATTCATACTTGCCACGGAAACCCGCGGTCCTTACACCAACACGCGCGAAGCACTGCTAACGCTGCTCCTCTTTATGCGGTACCAGCGAATCCAGAAACAGCAGACACGCACCCACCACAATCGATGAATCGGCAACATTGAAATCCGGCCAGTGGTAGCGGACGATGTGCACCTCGATGAAATCGACCACCGACCCGTACACGATGCGGTCATGCACATTCCCCAGCGCGCCGCCGAAGATGAGCGCCAGCGCCACGGTGGTCAGCGTGATGCGATTACCAAATCGCACCATCGCCACCAGCACCGCCAAGGCCGCTACCAGCGTAAACGCGATCAGCCCGATGCGTACCGCATGCGGCGAGCCCGAATCCGCAAACAGCGAGAACGCCGCGCCCTCATTGGTCCAGTGCGTAATGCGCAACACATGGTCAATCACGGGAATCGCCCCGCCGAAGCGAACATGCTTCACAACCCAGTCCTTGGTGAACCGGTCGGCAGCAATCACGAGAGCGGAGATCAGCAGAAGCCAGGGCAGGCGGCTCGGCCGGGGCCATTTTGAAAACATCACTGCGCGCCCTCTACCATCTCGGGCGCTGCGACGCCCATTTCAGCCAGCGCCGACCGGCACCGCCCGCACACGTTTTGCCAGATGCCGTAATCGGCGGTATCGGGCATAAAGTTCCAGCAGCGCGCGCATTTGTTGCCACTGGCTGGAAGGGCGGAGATTGAGAATTCCGAGCCCTCCAAGATCTGCACATCGGAAACGTTGAAGGTTTCCTTGAGGCCGTCTTTGTGACGTCTCACAAGCGCCAGCAGATCGCCTGACGCTGTGATCTTCAGTTGCGCTTCCAGGCCCTTGCCAATTTGCTTTTCCTGGCGGGCTCGTTCCAGGACCTGCATTACAGCGTCGCGCAGTTCAAAGATCTGCTTCCACTCTTCGATCAAAGGCGCCGGGTTCTCCGAGAAAATCTCCTCCGGCTTGGGAAACAGCGCCAGGTGCACGCTCGCCGGCCGTCCCTCTACGACAGGCAGGTACTCCCACACTTCATCCGCCGTGAAGCTGATGATCGGAGCCAGCAGCCGCACCAGCGCTTCTGTAATCTGCCACAGCACCGTCTGTGCCGAGCGCCGCGCCTGGCTGGTGGGCGCAAAGGTGTACATGCGGTCCTTCAGCACGTCCAGATAAAACGAGCTCAAGTCCACGATCGCAAACTCGTTCACTGCCTGGTATACGCGATGGAATTCAAACTCCTCATACCAGCCAAGAATCTTCTCCGCCAGATCGCGCGTCCGCGCCAGCATGTACCGGTCAAGCGGAGTAAGATCGGCCTCGGCGACTCTGTCGGTCGCGGGATTGAAACCAGCAAGATTCCCCAGCAGGAACCGGAACGTATTGCGCAGCTTGCGATAGAGCTCCGCGCAGCGCGCCATCAGGTTTTCGCTGGCCGCCATATCCTCGCGGAAATCCACCGACGCAACCCACAGCCGCACAATCTCGCCGCCCATCCGGTTGGCGATATCTACCGGATCCACGCCGTTCCCGAGCGATTTCGACATCGCGCGTCCCTGCTCATCCAGCGTCCATCCGGCCGTTGCCACATGCGAGTAAGGAGCTCGCCCGCGCAGCGCCACCGAGGTCAGCAGGGAAGAGTGAAACCACCCGCGATGCTGATCCCCGCCCTCCAGATAGAGGCACTCCGCGCCCTTGCCCTCCTGGAATTGCTTGTAGATCGGCGCCAGATCCGGGTCCGCTTCGCAAACCGCCATCCAGCTCACTCCGGAGTCGAACCACACATCCAGAATGTCCATCTCCTTGCGGAATCCGGTGCCGCCGCAGTGTTCGCACTTTGCTCCCGGTCGGCAGCAGTGAATGCGACGGGAGTGCTGTGCCACGCCTCCGCGCCCTCGTGCTCAAACAACCCCACAATCTTCTTATTCAGGCTCGCGTCCATGATCGGCTGGTTACATCCCTCGCACATAAACACCGCGATGGGCACGCCCCAGATGCGCTGCCGGCTGATGCACCAGTCCGGCCGCGTCGCAATCATGTTGGTGATCCGCTCCTTGCCCCATGCCGGATCCCACACCACCTTGTCGATCTCCTCGATCGCAAGCTGCCGGAAGGCTTTTTCCTGGCCCTCTGACTGCATCGGTGTGTCGAGAGAAATGAACCACTGCTCCGTAGCCCGATAGATCACCGGATGATGGCAGCGCCAGCAGTGGGGATAAGAATGTTGCAGCTCTCCTCCGCCCATCAGCGCGCCGTACTCCTCCAGCATGGCTACGATAATCGGGTTTGCGGCCCACACCTTCTTGTCGTCGAAGGGCGGTGGCGTCACCTGCGGCCACGCCGCCGGGTCCACGTGAATATATCCGGCTGCATCGACGCGGGTGGTAGCATCGAGCCCATATTTCTGTCCCGTATAAAAATCGTCGACGCCATGCGAAGGCGCCGTGTGCACAGCGCCGGTGCCCGTATCGGCCGTTACGTAGGTCGCCAGCACGCCCAGAATGCTGCGCTCCAGAAACGGGTGCTTGAACGTAACCCGGTCGAGAGCAGCGCCCTTGAACCGCGCAATTTCCTTAGCCTCAGACAGATTGCAGGCGCTCTTTACCGCACCCGCCAGCGCCTCCGCCACAATGTAGACCTTGCCGTCTGAGTTCTCCAGCGCCACGTACTCAAAATCCCGATGGAACGCCACTGCCAGCGACGCGGGCAGCGTCCATGGCGTCGTCGTCCAGATGATGGTGTACACCTCGCGCCCCGCCAGCGCCGCGTCAATCGCCGCCGGATCGGACGTCAACCGGTAGCGCACGTACACCGAGGGGCTGGTGTGCTGCGCGTACTCCACCTCGGCCTCGGCCAGCGCGGTGCGGTCGTGGATGCACCAGTAGACCGGCTTCAACCCCCGATAGATAAACCCTTTTTCGAGAAACCCGTAGAACGCCTCCAGGGTCCGGGCCTCGTAGGAGCGCGACATCGTCTTGTAAGGCTCTTCCCAGCGCCCAAAACACCCAATCCGCTCAAACTGCGAGGTCTGCAGGTCGATATATTTCTGCGCATATGCCCGGCATGCATCCAATACCGCAGGGACGGGCATCTCTAGCTTTTTGTGGCCGAGCTTCTCGTCCACCTTGATCTCGATCGGAAGGCCGTGGCAGTCGTAGCCGGGTACATAGGGAGCATCAAACCCGGCCATCGTCTTAGATTTGACGACAAAGTCCTTTAGCCCTTTATTCAGAGCGTGGCCCAGGTGAATGGGACCATTCGCATAGGGCGGACCGTCGTGCAGTAGAAAGGGAGCAGCACCGTGCCTGGCCTTGCGAATCTCCCTGTAAAGGCCCATTTCCGCCCAGCGGGCCAGCCGGGGAGGCTCGTTGTGGGGCAGGTTGGCCTTCATCGGAAAGGCAGTTTGGGGCAGGGTCAAAGTCGCCTTGAGCTCCGGCGTTGAGGACATCTTCACTCCATAAGTTCAGAAAAAATCGTTCATCTCCCAGTCTAAACGGTGGGTCAAGAATTTTTGGTAACAACAATGTAGGAGTGTCGTCTATTGTTTATGGGAGCGCCCAAAAGGCCGAACTATGAGTCTTTGGAGACGGATTTGCCGAACGGCACGTCTGGGACTCCAGGAGACTCCAGCGGCAGCGCCAAGACAAGTCCGGGCGCTGTCAAGCATAATGGGGCAATGGCCGTAAATTCGACCGGAAACCCGTTGCCAACGGGACCGGATTCAGGCACCGCTGCGGGGGGCAGGTCCCCGCTGCAGGGGGCCAGAGAAACCGAGCCAGTAATCACTATGCCAAACGATATTCTGACCCAGGCTGATTCCCACCCCCAGGGCGTTGTCATGACCGGCCACGAGCTGGACTCGTTCGGCAAGGCATTTGAAGAGAAACCGATCTGGACGGGCCTCTGGGAGAGCATTCGGGACGTGTTTTTCCCCCCCAAACTCCCACCCCTCGAACTGACTTCCACGCCTATCCCCGTCCCCGACCGCATGGCGGTCAAGACGAACCCCTGGGCCATCGGCATCTCCAGCACCGTCAACGGCCTCATTCTCCTGATAGTGCTCTTCTTCGTCGGCCGGGCGGTCATCCGGAAGGTTACCCAGCCCGTGGCCATTACCCCGCTCGATATCTCCGACTTCAAGGGGCCGAAGATGGATCAGTCGGCCGGTGGCGGCGGTGGTGGCGGCAATCACAGCATCATCGAAGCCAGCAAGGGCAAACTGCCGCCCAGGATCAAGGATCCGGTCGTTCCGCCCCAGCCGCAGACCTTCGACAAACCGAAGATTCCCGTGCCTTCGGCTATCAACGTCCAGCAGAACATTCAATTGCCTAACAACCCCGAGATGCCTCTCATCGGCATGAAGAACGGCCCCAGCGTAGTCCTCTCCTCGGGCAGCGGCAGCAGCGGCGGTATGGGTTCCGGCAGTGGCGGCGGCCTTGGCTCCGGTAGCGGCAACGGATACGGCCCCGGCTCCGGCGGCAATGCCGGCGGCGGTGTCTACCGCGTCGGCGGCGGTATCTCCGCGCCCATCCCCATCAACAGCGTCGAAGCCGAATTCTCCGACGAAGCGCGCCGCGCCAAATACCAGGGTGTCTGTCTCATCCAGATGATCGTGGATGCGCAGGGCAATCCGCAGAACCCCCGCGTTGTTCGCCCGCTGGGCATGGGCCTTGACGAAAAGGCCCTCGAAGCCGTCCGCAAGTACCGCTTCAAGCCCGCCATGAAAGGCAATACCCCAGTCCCGGTCATGATCACGGTTGAGGTAAACTTCCGCCTCTACTAGGAAACAATCGATCGAACGAAAAGAGCGAAGCGCCCAGCGCTTCGCTCTTTTCGTTTTGAGAGTGGATTTGAAGGGTAAGGGCTTCAACAGGCTGCGGAAAAACTCCCCCAAAATGGGGAACTGTAACAACGGCACGACTTTAGTCGGGCCGCAAGTAGCTGCATGGCGAATTGTAACAAGGGCACGACTTTAGTCGGGCCGCAAGTAGCTGCAAAATGAGTCCGGCTTTAGCCGCTGAGGGATGCCTCTTCGGACATCTCGCCTCTCGCATCGACTTTTTCCGCAGCCTCTTCAGAAGCCCTTTAGATGCCTGCCCAAGAAAATGAACGGGCTCTAGCCTCTGAATGCCTGACCTATTACCGCTCGCCCTGGCAATTTGTCTCGCTGAAAGGGTGCACCCCAGCAATAGTCAACCCCATCCGCTCCAATTTCTCCTCGTATCCATTGATTTAAGACCCCTTATCGCTCCGCTCAATTTGCCGACAATTTCCACCCGATGGAGTACAGTAAGGCATTCGCGCCGGGTAAAGTCACAGCAGCCGGGCCACGGCCCGATTGCCGATGCCGACGCGCACAATTCAGTAGCAACTGCAGCATTTTCAAACACATGCAGAACTGCACCTTTAGAATCAAACACTTGCATGCACATCACGTGACTGCATCATTGTTTTCAAACACTTACACGAACAGAGGGGGGAGGGGTCCTAAATACTGCGAAGTCACAATGAAGGCCACACGATGAACCGCACCGTCGAAATCCGGCCCGTCGAAGGCCCGGAAGCGCTGGCCGCCTTGCGCTCGCTGCTCGAGGAGTACTGGAACTCCTTCGGCTTCACGCCATGCTTCCAGAACTTCTCCACCGAACTGGCCGGCCTGCCAGGCGCCTATGGCCCTCCCCGCGGCCGTGTCGCTATCGCCTGGGTGGGCGAAGAGCCGGCAGGCTGCATCGCGCTCCGTCCTGTCGATGCGCACCGCGCCGAGGCCAAACGGTTGTTCGTGCGGCCCCCCTTGCGCGGCCACGGCGTTGGCCGCGCATTGCTCGAATGGCTGATGGCCGAGGCCCGCGCCGCCGGATATACAGAACTGGTCGGTGATTCGCTGCCCGTGATGGGCGAAGCCCTGGCGCTCTACGACCACATCGGCTTCGAGCGTATCCCCCGCCCGGATGGGACGATTGACCTGAGGTTGAAGCTATGACCAGGCTGCGTAGAGCCGCTGCCGCAGGCGTACCTGAGGTTGAAGCTATGACCAGGCTGCGTAGAGCCGGTGCCGCAGGTGTACCTGCGATTGAAGCCACGGCCCGGTCACGCAAACCCCGCGCCAGAGGCGCAGCGTTTGTTAGCCCCGCGCTTCAGCGTGGGGAAGCCGTTGTTATAACCCGATCGAGTCCCGTAGGGACTCCCCCGCCCCCCGCAAACCTCCGCGGCAGTTTAAAGTTGTGACGTGACCGACAGGCTCATTCTCGTCACCATGCTCATCAAGCTGGGCGTGGTGGCTTCGCTGGCCAGCATCCTGGCGCGCTCCTCCAGCTTCCGCCGCTTGTTCTTCGCCGAGCAGCGCCGTCCCGCGCAAACACTCGGCCTGCTGGCTTTTTTCCTGATCCCGCTCACGCTCGGGGTTTGGATCCGTATCATCGTGCCGAACTTTCTGGCCGCCGACATTTCCTTCGAAACCATTGTTCTGCTCGGCCTGTTCGTCGGTCCAGGCTGGGCCATGCTCAGCGGCCTCGTTCTTTCTCTTCCGGCCGAGATTCACCATGAGTTTCTGGCGTTGCCCTTCGATGTAGTCGTCGGCCTTTTGGCCGGTTGGCTCGGCCGCTTCGTCGAACGGGAAGAGATCTGGTCGTTCACGCCGTTCATCGACCTCAGTCTTTATCGCTGGGTGACGCGCAATCTGCGCCGGCCGCGCCTTGATCGCCAGTTCTTCATGCTCTTCGTCATCGCCTTTGCCGAAGCTTGCCGCGGCTGGCTTGCGCGCGCCTTTCCGCATCGCCTTTTCGCGCTGGTGGCTCATCCGCCGTGGCTGCGCGTGCTGGTCTGCCTCAGCGCGCCCATCACGGTAGGTGTGGCGCTCAAGGTATGGAACGCGCTGCGCACCGAAATGTCGCTCGAAGAGCAAAAGCGGCTGCTGCTCGAGGCGCGTCTTGACGCGTTGCAGCGCCAGATCAATCCGCATTTCCTCTTCAACACGCTCAACTCCATTGCCTCGCTGGCGCGCAGCAAGCCGGAGCTGGCGCGCGAAATGACCGTCAAGCTGGCCAACATTCTGCGCGCGCTCTTGCGGGACCACACAAGCTACGTGCCTCTGCGCGAAGAACTCAAATTCACCGACGATTACCTCGACATCGAGGTAGTGCGCTTCGGCGCCGACAAGCTGCGCGTCGAAAAAGAGATCGATCCGGCCACGCTCGAAGTCATGGTGCCCAGCATTTTGCTGCAGCCGCTCATTGAAAACAGCATCAAGCACGGCCTCGAGCCGCGCATCAACGGCGGCACAGTCACGGTGCGCAGCCGCATCGCGGGAGATTGCATTCAGATCGAAGTAGCCGACGATGGCATTGGCATCGGCAATCGGCCCATCTCCGAGCTGCGCCGTTCGAGCGGCGCCGGCATTGGCATCAAGAATGTTCAGGAGCGCCTTGAAGTGCTCTACGGCGATCGTGCCCGCTTTGAGGTAGTCAGCAATCCGGGGCGCGGAACCCTGGTGTCGATCGAGATTCCAGCCGTCTTGCCGGGGTAAAAAAGGCAGCGGACAGTTCACAGCATTAAGAACGGTGAGCTGTCTGCTGTTGGCTGTATGCTCAAATTATGGTTCGCTTCACGGTGCTGGCTTCGGGGTCGAAAGGCAACTGCACGGTCGTTTCCGGCGGGCGCACGCGCATCCTCATTGACGCTGGACTGAGTTGCCGCGAGCTGTTCAAGCGCATGAAGCTGGCTGGCGAAGATCCGGAAACGCTCGACGCCATCGTCATCACCCACGAGCACCTGGACCACATTAACGGCCTGGCCGTAACCGCTCGCAAACTTGGCATTCCGGTGTACTTTACTGAGCCCACGCATCGCGCCTGGATGCGCTGGCTCACGCCGCGCCGCACCATGACGTACGCGCAATGGCTTGAGCAGTGTCGCAAACAGGCTGCGGAACGCCAGGCGGAAGTGGATTCCGCCGCAGAAGGCGAGGCCGACGAGGTGGAAGCGATTGCCGGGCAGACAGCGGAAGCCACGGCTACAGACGCCGGTGCGGCTCTGGAGACCCCTACTACAGCCAGTCCGACACCGCAGTCCGATGCGCCCGCAGATCAGCCTCCATCGCGCAAGGAAGATCCAACATGGCTGCCTGCTGTCCAGTACTTCGAGGCGGGCAGGCCGTTTGAAATCGGAGACATTGCGCTGAGCCCGTTCACCATTCCGCATGATGCCGCCGATCCGGTGGGATTCGTCCTCAAGGCCGAGGGCGTGCGCATGGGATTCGCCACCGATCTTGGCTACATTCCGCCCAACGTCAAGGCGCAACTCAAGGGCGTGGACCTGTTGCTGCTGGAGTCAAATCACGATCTCGAAATGCTGCGCGACGGACCCTATCCGTGGTCGGTGAAACAACGCGTCCTGTCGCGCGTCGGCCACCTCTCCAATGAGGCGGCATCGGAGTTTCTTTCGACCGGATACGACGGTCAGGCGGCCTATGTGATTCTGGCGCATCTGTCTGAAAGCAATAATCTTCCTGAACTCGCGCGGGTGAGCGCCGACCGCGCGTTGAGCTTCCGCGCCAGCCTGTTGGCGAATCGGCTTCTCCTGGCCGAACAACACCAGCCTTTGGAAGCAATAACTTTTTAGTGATATCGAAAAACAGATTACAATAGTAATTACCTCGAAGTCTCCAAAGTTGAGCAATTCGAGAGAACAGGGCCAGCAAGTTTCACGGGCTCATAGGGAACAACGGGTGCTCGCGAATCCAATCGCAACTGCTCAGCATCCGAAAGACATGTGTCCTTCCGCCGCAGTTGTCTTGCGGAAGCGCATTTGGTTCAGAAAACTTAATCGTTGCGACAAGAGGCTTTTTAGTTATGGCAAAAACTCGTTGCACTGATCCAGTCATAGGCTCCATCCTGGCAAGCTGGCGCTATGATATTTCCGGTATTTCGCCAGAGATGCGTAAAGATTACGAGCGGCACCTTGCCGAGTGCGCCCGCTGCAGCGCGCGCCAGCGTTCTCATCGCAGCTTGGATGCGTCGCTCGCGGTTCTCACTTCTCTGGCAGCTGTCTTTTTTCTTTTTGCTCTTGCGGTTCTCAAACACATCAAGCCACTCGAGCACGTTGCTTTCAAGGTTCTTGGCCTCGATAGTTTCGACATGTATCACATGCTCATCTCGGCAGGAGTTGCAGGGCTGCTGTTCAGCCTGACCGCGTTCGCACTGGTGCTGATGGCAACGCCGGCGCAATCGTATCTGAGCGGCATTGCCGCCGAGCGGGCAAAATTGATTGAAGCGCGGCTGCCGGCAAGAATCAAGTCGATTCGCCTTCGCTAAGGACGCTACAATTTCCACGAATTAAAAGGGCCTCCCAATTGGGAGGCCCTTTTGCATGGAGCTGAATCGGCTACTTTGTAATCGGCACGCGCATATCGCCGCCTGTCATCTCCTTTGGCAGTCCCAGGCTCAACAGGTTCAGCAGCGTTGGCGAGATGTCACGCAGAGAGCCGTCGGAGCGCAGACGGTAGTGATCGGCATTCTCGCCAACCCAGATGAATGGAACGGGATTGGTGGTGTGTGCCGTGTGCGGCCCGCCTGAGACCGGATCCACCATCATCTCGGCATTGCCGTGATCGGCGGTGATGATCCAGTTGCCGTTGCGCTCCTTGATGGCCTTGTAGATGCGGCCAAGCTGCGCGTCTACCGCCTCGACAGCCTTGATGGTCGGTTCCAACCTGCCCGAATGGCCCACCATGTCGGCGTTCGCGAAGTTAGCCACTACCAGATCGAAGGCGGTGTCGTTGACGGCTTTCACGATAATGTCGCCAATGCCCTCGGCGCGCATTTCCGGCGCCAGATCGTAGGTGGCCACTTTCAGCGAGGGCACCAGATCGCGCTCCTCGCCAGGAAAGGGCGTTTCGATGCCGCCGTTGAAGAAGTACGTGACGTGGGCAAATTTTTCGGTCTCCGCCACGCGCAGATTGCGCAGCTGGTGCGCGCCCAGCACATTGGCCAGAATGTTATCGAGCGACTCCGGCAGGATGACGAGTGGCAGTTCGTAGAGCTTGTCGTATTGCGTCATGCACACGTAGTGCAATTTTTTCGGGATTTCGGAGCGGGGAATTTCCTGATCGAGCGCTTCCCAGCCTTCCAGAGTGCGTCCGCCTTCCTTATTCAGTCCGCTCTCGCGGGCCAGCACGCGGGTGATCTGGCGGGCGCGGTCGGCGCGGAAGTTGAAGTTGATGCAGACATCCTCATCGCGAATCACACCGGTAGGTTTGCCGGCGGCGTCGGTGACGACGAAGGGCACGAGGAACTCGTCGGTCATGCCGGCGTTGTAGCACTCCTTGATGCGCGCGACGGCGTTCGGATAGGCGCCGCCTTCGGCTTTGCCGTTGACCATGGCATCGAATGCCTTGCGCTCGCGCTCCCAGCGCCGATCGCGATCCATCGCAAAGTAGCGGCCGTTGATCGAGGCCACCTTGCCCACGCCGTACTCGCGCATCTTCTGCTCGAGGGCTGCAATGTAGCCGGCGCCGGAAGTGGGCAGCGTGTCGCGGCCGTCCATGAAGGCATGCACGAAAACTCGCTCTAGCCCGTTTTCGCGGGCGATGCGCAGCAGTGCGTACAGGTGTTCCTGGTGCGAGTGCACGCCGCCGTCGGAAACCAGTCCGAACAGATGCAGTTGCCGTCCGCCTTCGCGCGCGCGCTGCATGGCCTTTACAATGGCCGGATTCTTTCCGAACTCGCCCGCCTTAATCTGCGCATCGATACGCGTGATGTCCATCTGCACAATGCGCCCGGCGCCGATGTTGAGGTGGCCCACTTCGCTGTTGCCCATCTGGCCGTCGGGAAGTCCGACAAAGTGCTCGGAGGCGCGGATCAGCGTGTTGGGAAATTCTTGGAGCAGTTTGTCGTAAGTAGGCTTGCGGGCCAAAGCGATGGCGTTGTTGGCGGTTTCTGCGCGGTAGCCCCATCCGTCAAGGATGGTCAGTACGAGAGGACGCTTGGAAATGGGCACTTAAAAAACACCTCAGAGTTGATACTTTGAGGATAAATTACCGATGTATTGCAGCGTGTGGCCGGCATCACCGCTGCAAATGCGGAATGGTATGAGGGGCGTGCATTTCCGACGTCGACAAAATGGCCCCACAGAAGCGAATTTTCAGCGCGCGGTTGCGGCCGCAACTTAAACTGTAAGCGGGTGAGCCAGACCGGCGGCGCCATTCACGATGGGTTACATAGGACAAGCGAAGATCTATCCCAATTTGAACCCGGCGGCGGCGATGCCTGTCGACCGCGAGCAGGTCTTCAGCCTGCGCAACTTTGCCGACAACTACCGCATGAGCCGCGGTAAGCAACACGGCCATTACGTACCGAACTCACGCTTTATTTTTGTCACGATGATGAGCGGAGAAACGCTGCTGCACCAGCGCTACCGGCATCCCGTTTTGTCACAGGGCAAACCGGTGCTCTACGCCGGCGAGGCGAATTTTAACAATGGCCGCCTGGAGTGGTGGAGCAACGGCAGCGGGAATTACCGGCCGGATGCGGCCCACGCGGCGCAGGCTGGTCTGCCCATGGATCAGTTCTACCCGTTCGATGAGGTGTTGAAGGGCACGCATCAAAGAGCGAAGTCAGAGAGGGCCACGGTGCCGGTTCCTGGGGCGCGGCTCGATTTCGCGGGGGCGCTTCAGCCGCGCATGGCCGCGGTTCATTCGCGCGCAGTTCTCATGGGGAGGCGGTAAAGAGCCAGTGCAGCGCCTTAGATGAGCGAACAAGCGGGGCTCGAGGCCTATGGTATCTGGCCGACGACGGGCCGCACATTTTCTGCAACTGCTACGCGCGCGGCCACCTGAGCAGCCGAATTCCACTCCTTGTAAGGACCAAGCGTCACGACGTACCATATGCGCCCCTGCGCTCCGATGGAGCGAACCATCGAGGCGCGATAGCCTTTGGCGTCAAGCTCGGCCACGAGGTTCTCCGCGCTGAATTTGCTCGTGAAGGAGCAGACCTTGACAGCCAGCGGCAGGGAATCGCCGGCATTGCTGGTTGTAGACTGCGAGGCCGGAGCCATCGTGGATGCATTTTCGGCGGGACTTGGCGGCGCACTCCAAGTGGATGGGGCAGGCGGCGAGTTTTCGTTGGGGGCTGCAACCGGCGCGGGCTGTGGGGCGGATGCTACGGCGGCCAATGCAGGCGGGTTCAAAGACGGAGATTCAGTGTTCGATCCAAGGTCGCTCGCAGCCGGGGTTGGGGCCGGCGCGAGTGTGGGAGCCTTCGCTGCCGGGGCCGGTTTGGGTGGGACAGATGCCGATTGGGCAATTGCAGTTTCGCGGCGGAGCGATGCTGAAGACAGGAGCACACCCGAGATTGTTCCCGCGACGAAGAGCAGAAGGCCGGCCGCCAGCAGGCAAAGACTCACCGCGATCGCTCGCGTGCGGTTCAGTTCGATCCGGAAAGAGCTGCTCATGGAATCTCCACCGTCGTCTGGCCTGGATTGGTGATCTCAATGACTCCGGCCCAGCTGCACATGAGTTTTGAGTTTGAATCCAGGGCAGGGATGTTGCCAATCAGAACAGTGGGTGCGCCGGGCGCCCAAGGGGCCGGTGTCACCGGCACGCATGGCATCGGGGTCAGAACTCCGAGGGCGGTCGCAGTGGCCGCGACCACCGTCGGATTGGCGAGCGAAGAGCACATTCCAAAAGGCGGGATGTTGACGATGGGTTTCGAATCCATGATATTTGCGGCTGGCGTACCTGTGAGGGTGCGGTTTTCAGGCAGCACCACCAGCGTGGACGGGGCCGCGCCGAAACTGCACATCATGGATGCTCCCATGCAAACTTGAAGCGCCATATAACTCCCTGACTAACTCGAGCTGGGTCAGTTGATCTTGACCATGCCGCCTTTGACGGTAAGCATTCCGCCGCCATCGACAGTTTGCGATGCGGCGGCCTTGTTTGTAAGGCTAACCCCGGCATCATTCACCATATCCGTGCCGGATTTGTTTGTCAGCGAGGTTCCAGCCTGGTTGGTGAAGTCCGTACCCGACTTGATGATGACGCTTCCGCCGGCCTCGATCTGGAGATTGCCATCGACCTTGAGGGTGAAATTGCCGGAGACGGTGGAGCTATAGTCTGCCTTATTCGTGTGGGTTTCATTGCCTGTAACATTGAGGGTGCGCGTGCCGGCCACGGTAATGCTGGAGTTATTCAGCACGGAGACGGTCATATCTTTCTGCGCCTGGAGGAAGATTTCCTCCGAACCTGCCTTGTCCTCGAAGCATAACTCGTTGAAACCCGAACCGCCTTTCGACGAGTTGGTCTTGATTGTGCTTCGGGTTTGGTTATCGGGCAGGGTGTAAGGCACTTGCTGTTGCGCGTTATAGACACAGCCGGTGATGAGCGGACGGTCCGGATTGCCTTCGAGGAAGCTAACAACAACTTCCTGGCCGATGCGTGGAACAAAGATGCTTCCCCACAAGTTGCCCGCCCATCCATGCGCCACGCGAATCCAGCAGGAGCTCTTCTCGTCGTTCGATCCCTGCTGATCCCAGTGGAACTGGACGATGACGCGGCCGTATTGGTCAGTCCATATTTCTTCACCGGATTTTCCGACCACCGTTGCCGTTTGAGTGCCCGCAATAGTTGGCCGCGGGCTGATGCGGGGCGGCCGGAACTCAGTTGTTGCGGGAAAGGCTTCGAAGGAGTTCGAGTATTCATGCTGATCGCCATGGAAGGCAACGCGGCGCAGCACATAACCGGCATTCAGGTCGGAACGGTAATGGTTGGAGAGTGTGAACTGCGCCCCCGCGTGGAACGAGCGGCAGAGGCTTGCCCCGCGCAGCACTTTGGCTCCGGTTTGCAGAGATGCCAGGCGATGGCCGGCAACGGTTTCGCCATCACTCTGCGCTGAGTAGAGGCCGGGATAGTCATACACGGAGCGGCTGGTGTCGCTGCCGCTGGCCGAGGCCAGAAGCTGTGTGGAGGGGATGGTGAAATTGAAGTCGTCGGATTTGAACTCACCTACCGTGACGGCCTGTTCCAAGGCGCATTCGGTCACGGTGTCGTCGGAGTTGTAAGACGGGCCGGTGCCGGCGTAACGAGCCGCAGTAAGGCCGGGGCACGTGCCCCAGGAGCTTGTGTCATCTACCAGAACCATGGTGTGCTTGGATGAATCGTGCGTGAAGTAATAGGAGATACCTTCTTCCTCGAGCAAGCGGCTGACGAAGTTGAATGCGGTCTCGCGGTACTGCACGCAGAACTCGCGCTTTGCATAGGTGGCGGTTGTCTTGTCGGAGAAATCGCTGAAGCCGAGATCGGAGAAGACCTTTTTGGCGATTTCGATGGTGCTCATGTTCTGGAAGATCTGACAAGAGGAGCTCATGGTGAGCATCCAGAGCCACGGATGCAGTTCGGCAAGATAGGTGGTGAAGCGGTCGTCTTTGCCCGCCTGCACGAAACGGCCCACGATGCCATTGAAATATTGGAAGCTGCCGTCGGAAAGTTGGAGCTGAAGCGTCGCGGCTTTGCCTACGATCTGGGTGAAATCGAGAGCCGGATCTTCGGAATACAACTCCAGATCGTAACGAAACAGCGTCGAAACTGCTTCTTCTCCATGGAAGTTTCGCACCAGCAATTTATTGGCGCCAAACGGCGTTGTAATCTGCGCGGGCAGCGCGGTTTGAACGAAGGTTGCCATGGTTATCGTTCTCCGTCCCGCGGCGCGTTGATGGCGGACGGCTGACTGGCTGGGGCGGAGCGCAACCAGGCGAGCCTGCCGAGCGCGGCTGTTCGGACCTGCGGCGTCAGATCGGCGTGCGCGGCTGCTGCCCGAGGGACCTGATCTCCGCGCAAGATTAATTCGATGGATAGATCGAACTCATCGCCAAGATAGAAACGCGCCAGATCGCAGAGTGACCGATGCGCTGCTCCGGTGGGCAGGAAGCTTGTAAAAGCGTCAAGGTCAAGCGGACCGAGGTGAATCGTAATTCCGGCGTGCTCGTCCCAAACTCGTTTGCCAAGGACCGCGTCCGTGCCCAGGACTTGATTCCGGCCGTCGATTGTGCCCAGCCGGGTCCATTGCTCTTCACTCAGGTCGAGCCAGCCTCCGGTGAATTCATGGACCGCGGCGGGTACGCGAAAATATTCGCTCAATAAACGTTCAAGACCCGCCGCCGAGCGGGGCCGGTGGGCCAGCAGGCCGCTGAACTCAAGCAACGCGCGATCCGGAACCGAGGTGGGCCCCGGTGCGCCGAACCGGTTGCGGGCGGGCGAATCCGGATCGCGGCCCAAGCCGATGAGCGCGAACAGCTCGTTGGCGGCTTGGCCCTGCCACGGCTCCGCTGCGGTCAGTTCCGGGTGATGTGCCGCATGAATGCGATAGGCGAGCAGCGCGAATCGATGATTGAAGATGTCGAGAAAGTCGCGCAAGGCGCTCTTTCGAGCGTCGAGTAGTTGCGGCGTATAAGCGGCCGGCAACGGGCCTTGTGCACCTGCCAGGCCAAGAAAGTTCACGAGGACCTGCGGGCGCTGGCACTCCGAAGATGGTGGCTCGATGCGCTCGATGTCCGCCCCGGCAAAATCAAAGCTCATCTGCGAGCGGAATCGAACCGACACGTCTTCGATACCGCTACCGAGGGCAGGGCGACCGGGGCTGGGGTGGAGGGTGGCGAGTAGACGAACCGCCTGATAAAAATTGAAGGCACTTCCGGCGGCATAGAGCCGGTCGCGCGGTGTCGCGCCCGAGCCAAAGCGGAGATCGGGCGCGGGATCGGTCGCGAGTGCCGCAGTTTGCTCCGGGCTCATAGCATCTCCTGGCTGCCGGCGAGCGGCGTCCATCGCTTCCATTCGCCGTCAAAGCCGATCCGCCTGGCTGCCACCTCGGTGAAGGTATTGACCGAGGAGTAGAGGCCAAGGAAGTGGTGAAGAACATTGGCCAGCAGCAGCGCGCTGCCGCCCGAGTACTTCGCCGGATCGAAGGTAAAGGTGATCTCGCAGCCGCGGCGGAATCCCCGCCACGCCTCATTTCCGAAGTGGCGCACCACTTTCCGCACGCGCATCTCGCGGATGCCGTCGATCTCCTGCTCGATCGCCGCGCTGTCGCCGAGCGAGTAGAGGCGCAGAATCTCGCTCAGTGTTTCCAGGCCTCCTGTCTCGCTGGTGAGCGACGCGAAGTTCAAGGACAGGCTGGATATCAGGCGCCAGAGCGCGGGACCGCCGAGGGGCGGATAACGAGGCGCGGTTGGTTTGCCCAGGCAGTAAATCTGCATCACCGGCGTCGCGTTCTCGATATTCAGCGTGGCATGGTCCGGCAACTGACTTGCGAGCCAGCGATTGGTGCACAGCGTGTGGGCAAAGACGGTGCGGTCGGCGACCGTTGCCGGGTCAAAGGCGAGATCAACAAAGGAGAGGTACAAGTCAGTGCCGCGCAGATCCTGGCGGTCGGCCGGCACCCGGCGCGCAAGCCAAAAGGCCTGCGGACTGCGGCCGGACGAGGAGTGCCGGAACGAATAGAACGGTTCGTAGACCTGCGCGGTTTCGTTTGGATTGGCTGACCCGGTGACAGAAAGAATGGAATGAATCTCGGTTGTGGTTTCGCGACGCACGTCGGCCACCATGCGGTACTCGAGGTGGTAGTGATCGAGCCGGATGGGTTCTGAGGTCTTTTGAAACAGATTGACGATCGGAGTGCAGCCTAGGCGGAAGGTATCCGGGCCGATTTCAGGCTCGGGCCGCGGGACCTCTCTCAGCACGAACAACACGTCTACATAATCTGACTCGGGGTCAGACCCTGCCGCCGGCTTTCGCGAGGCGCAAGGGCGCTTGTTGAGATTCTCGATCTCAAAGAACAGAAACTTGCGCGGGAAGTTGAAGTATTCCTGTAGAAGTCGAAAGCCGGGGAGTGCGTTGGGAGGGTAAGGGAGCACGCCTTCGTCTAGCCCAAATCCGGCCATTTTGAGCGAGGCGCGCTGGATGGAAACCGGCGCGGAACAGGTTTTATCCGCGAGGCGCACGTCGATCGCATTCGAAAAGATCATGTCGTACAGCACGCCGGTAAGGGCGCGCGGCCCATGGAGGAAAAAGCGCAGACTTGGCAGGAACTCCGGTTTTTTGAGCAGATCGGGCCGGCCCGAGAGGCGGATGCGAAGCACAGCCGCGCCTTCGTTGATGCCGTGGTAGGTGCATGGCTCGATAGCCGCCTCTTTGACTGTGACCGGCCAGAGCACGGTATCGTAACAGGTGCGGAAACGGCAGGTGAGGCCGCCGGCATCCTGGGCAAAGAGCGGCGTCTCGCGCGGGATTGGGAATCCATCGGTTAAACCCTTGACGATTGCACCCACATCGAAACAGGCGATGGACATGGGCGGGAGCGGCTGCGTCAGTTGCGGGTACAGTACTCCAAGGAGCGCGTTGGAGATGTCGGGGAATTCGGCCTTCAACTGGCGCTGCAGGCGGGCAGTGAGAAACGCAAACGACTCGATGAGCCGCTCTACGTGTGGATCGGCGGTTTCGCCGTTCTGCATCTCCAGGCGTGCTGCTACCTGAGCATGCTCGCGGGCAAAGGTGAGCCCTGCCTCACGCAGGTAGTTCAACTCGTCGAAGTAGTAGCGGAGAAAGTCCTCGTTGGCGTTCATTGCGGTCAATCGTTTCTTGCGCCGGAGCCAACGCGGGATTTGAGGCTTGGCCTGCGTGCGCGGGCAGCACCACCAATCGGATCGTCCAGGCTGCGGGTACGAGGGCTCACGGCTGGCTCGCGTTGTCCGCATTGACAACGGTTGCGGATTCCCCGTGATGGTCGCAGTGGATCTCGAACTGCACCGGCTGGGTTACGCCTTGCAACTGCAGCGCGCCGCGCAAGATGCCCACCATTGCCGATGGATTGTCCGCGTGAGCGCGTAGTTCGAGAACCGGATTGCGCAGGCGCGGCTCAAAGGCGGCAATCCTCTCGACAATTGCGGAACTCAAGAAGGCCGCATCGGTTGGGCTGCCGGCCGCGAGCGCGGAAAACGCCGGAAGCCCGTAGTCGATTACGGTCTGGGGTAGCGAGCGCGGCTGCCAGCCTGAGTCCGGCCGGCGTCGCGGCGCTACGCGCGTGTTGAGCAGGTTGCCGACCTCCCGCTGCACGGACTCGCGAAGCAGGGACAGGTTCTGAACGCGATAGGGCTCGACCACACGGCTGTCGTCCAGGTTCTCATCGAAGCGATCGAATAGCGGAGCCGGCGAGCCGGCGCTCAGCGCCATCCGCCCTACGAGGTCGCGTTGGTGGCGAGATTCCATGTGGCTGCCAGATTGCCTGAGTCGGTGACGTCGGATTTCTGCGCCGCATAGGTCCAACTGATCTTGGTGTAATTGAAGGTGACGGTCTCTTGTGGTTTGCCGCCTCCACCGCCGCCTACTGAGATCGACGAGACCAGCGCATTGGTCAGCTCGTAGACGAAAATCTTGGTGACTTTGCCGTTGTCGTTCTGCCCGATGGTGATCTTCGCGGTCGCGATGTTCTTAGCCTGGTTGCAGTAATCGATAAGCTTGCAGGACGAGAGGTCCTGATACTTAGTAACCGTGAAGTCCTGATGGTTGGGCTTGCCGGAGGTGCGCTTAGTGTTGCTTTGGTCGCCGGTGATCTGCTGCGCAACGCCGTGGCTGTAAGACAGCAGCTCGATCATGTTGTTGTAATCGGTGAGCTGGCATTCTCCATTGATGCTGGCCGCGCTGAGATCGAGAATCAATACGTCCATTTGCTTAAATCTCCTCTAACGTGGTGGTCCATCGGAATCGGTTCCTTGAGCACAGCATGGTCACTTGGCCGGCGGCGGCAATTCGGCAACCAGGCGGAGTGAAACAGTGAGCTCGTCCAATTGGAAATGGGGTTTGAGGAAGGCGATGGCCTTGTAGGCGCCCACCTTGTCGGGAAGTTCGGTTACGTCTACGCGCGCTTCGCGCAACGGGAACCTGGCTTTGACTGACTGCGGCGCGTCGTCGGTGAGCAGTACATACTGGGCGATCCACTGGTTCAGGAACGTCGCCACGTTCTCACGCGTCATGAAGGAGCCGATCTTGTCGCGCATCATGACTTTGAGATAATGGGCAAACCGCGATGAGGCCAGAATGTAGGGCAGCATCGAGGAAATGCTGGCGTTGCGGTTGGCTGCGCTTAGATTGTATTTCTTGGGCTTGTTGGTCGTTTGGCCGCCAAAGAACGTCGCGTAATCGGTTCCCTTGCAATAGCACAAGGCCAGGAAGCCGAGATCGTTCAGCTCTTTTTCCCGCCGGTCGGTAATGGCGGTTTCGGTGGGACATTTCACTGCGATGTCGCCGTTGTCGGTAGTAAACGTGTAGACGGGCAAGCCTTCCACCATGCCGCCGCCTTCCGCCCCGCGGATAGCAGCGCACCAGTGGTACTTGGCGAAGGCATCTGTGATGCGCGCACCCAGCGCATACGCGGCATTTCCCCACAGGAATTTGCTGTGATCGTCGGCGCTGCCGCTTAGTTGCTCGGTGTAGTTCAGCGACTCGACCGGCTTGGTCTTGGGCCCGTAGGGATACCGCAGCATGATGTGCGGCAGCGCCAGAGTGACGTACCGGGAATCTTCGCTTTCGCGGAAGGCGCGCCACTTGATCAGCTCGGCGCTCTCAAAGATTTTGGCCAGGTCGCGGGGCCGGTTCATCTCCGTGAAGTCGTCCCAGTCGAACAGAACGGGGTCCGCGGCGGCGATGAAGGGCGCGTGGGCTGCGGCCGCTACGCCGGAAATGCCTGCCAGCGTATCGACGTCCTGCGGATAGCGGCCAAAGTAGTAGTCGCCGATCAGCACGCTGAAGGGATTGCCGCCGTAGGTGCCGTACTCCACTTCGTAAACCTGCTTGAAGAGTTGGCTCTGATCGAACTCCACCGCGTTTTCAATATCGGAGACAAGTTCGGCCCTGGTTGCATTGAGTACGCGGATCTTGAGTTGCGTGCCGGTTTCTGTCTTGTCCACCAGGTAATGCAGCCCGCGCCACGTGGCTTCGAGCTTCTGGAACGCCTCGGCGTGGAGAATTTCGTCCAATTGCAACCGCATCAACTCGTCGATTTGCGCGATGCGCGTCTTGATCGCGGTGATGACGTCGAGGTCTCCGGCGCCGTCCGCGGTAAGGACCGTCTTGATGCGTTCGACAAGCAGTGGCTGGCCTTCGAACAGTTTGCTCAGCGTCGCATCCTGGGTTTCGTTTCCGTACCAGGAGGCCAGCGTCTTGCTGTAATAGTCGTCGAACTTTACCTGGGCAAGAAACTCTTTGGCGATCTCGGTGGCGGCCTGCTCGCGCGCCTCCTGCACTTTCAGCAGCCGCGCCGCCTCGGCCGCGGGCTTGCCTGTCGTGTCGATCGTCACCTTCATCTGCTTCACGATTTCGGCAACGGGTGTCGTTGTCTCCGCCATTTTTATATCTCCTTGGCTGTGCGGCAGGCGAGCCACGCCGTTTTCAAGCCGCTTGCACGGAGGGCCACGCAGGCCCCCGCTTTTAGCTCACGCCTTCGATGAGTCCGCCAGTTATGCCTTCGCGGCAGCGGGGGGCTCGGTCTGGGCAGTGATCTGTTTTGCGTTCCCGGGGAGAGTTGCAGGGGGGTAGCTGGCGGCATCGAGCTTGAGATCGGCCGGTACTGACTTGGCCGCGGTGACAAGCTCGTCACGCAGATCCGCGTTGCCGTCCAGTTTGGCCAGCAGGTCAGAAAGCCGGCCGCGTGCCTCATACAGAGTACGCAGTACCGGCGTCTGGCCGATGATCCACAGGGGATGGAACATGTAAAGCGGATCTTCGCTCTTGACCTTATCGAGGAGGGCGTCCAGAGGGTTTTTGTTCACGTCGAGCGGAGCCAGCGGTTCGGAGCCGATGGCCACAGCCAGCGGCTGGCGCTCACCGTTGACCGGATGGACCATGTCGGGAACCGAGAACTGGAGCGTCGGTTTGGTCTGCGCAAACACGTCCTTGAACGAGTCGCGGTCGATTTCCACGAACCTCCGTTCGGACCACTTCGGTTTATCGGTATTGGCACCGGAAAGATCGGCGAGGACACCCGCAACAAAGGGCAATTCCTTGATCTCAAAAGCGTCGCCAATCTGAACGTCATAGGTGATCTGCACGCGGGGAGGTCTCACCCGGTCCAGCTTATGCTGAATGCTCTCTGCCATTAAATTGCCCTCATGTGGAGAGGTGGGAAGGTTTGGTTTGCCGGGTCTTTAACCTAACTTGCCGTAATGCGAGTTAGTTACCCAAAAAGACCGGCTCGCCCAAAGTAACCGGCTAACCGACCCAAAGTCAAGTAAAAATATTACTGAAGTTTATTTCAGGTGAGTTACTTCAGGCCGGGGGAGTTTCACTGGCCCTGGCTGTCTGGCTCATCGAGGCGCAAAAGCTGCAGGACGTCGGTCAGTCCCGTTGGATCGCGCACCAGCTCCGGTAGCAGGGCATCGAACTGCATGTTTCCCCAGGCAACTGCCCGCCGAATGAGGTAGGGCGTGGGGCTGTGGGGGTCGTTTTCAAAAAGAAACTCCGCAATTTCGTTCAGGAGCTGGTAGGCCTGGGCGCGAGTGCGGATGCCCGTGCCGGATGGCTCCGGGGCAGCCTCAAGAGCGATCGGCGCAGGCATTGGCGGCAAAGGAACGAGCGCGGAGGCAACAGCTTCAGGCATGTGTGCTGGCGTGGGGATCTCCGGCTGCTGCTGGGGCCGCGGCTGCCGGGCGCGAGCGCTGTCGACGAGCGTATCGAGCAACTGCATCGCCGACTCTGCCTCGGTGCGGAAACGGATAAGGCCCGGAGCCAGTGCGCCAGCCTTTTCATCGATCAACTTGTCGAATGCGCGCACCTGGGCGACAGTCGCTCGCGCATCTTGAGCCAGCGGTTCGAGCCAAGGCAGCGGAGTCAAATTGGCGCTCTGCTCGAACTTGCCCAGCGTCATCGCCGCATCGGCAAGCGTTCCTCCAGGGTTGCGCATCGCCTGTTCCCAATCGGCAAGTGAGTAGGGGGCGACCCCCGTCATATCTGGCTGAGTGAGGCGCAGGAGCCGGAGCCGGCGAGAAAGTTTGTCGTTGATCCAACGGATGGGACCAAGCCGAGCCTCCATCTCCGGGCCGAGGGTGGGATACATTCCCTCCCAATATGCCGCGCAGAGGCGATGCAGGAGTTCAAGGCCGCGGGCGGCGCCGGCAAAACTATCCAACTGGATCCAGGCTTCGAGCAGCCACGCGGCCAGTTGCAGGTCTTTGCTGCGTTCCACCAGTGCGGTGGCGCAGAGCGATTCAACCGCGGCCCAGTCAGCTCGTTTCAGGTCCGTCTGCCAAACGCCTTGGGGAAGTCCGGAATCGTCTTCGCGCCGCGCGTCGCGGACGCGGTCGTAAGTACCTTCGTAGCGGAGCCACTCGCCACACGGAGTCTCGGGCGTGAGTGGCGCAGCCAACCTATCGAGGTCGAGGAGGGAGGGATCGACGGCGCGGATCATTGACCGGCTCCGGCGGTGGGACCTGCTCCGGCGGTTGACTTGGGCGCGGCGGACGGCGCGGAGAAGGGAATCGTGGGCACGGGAATCGATGCCGTCCCCGGTTTGGCTCCGGCAGGCAAGAGGTCGATCTTCATGTACGCCACGGTATTTGCGGGGGACGCAGACTTGCCTTGCGCGCCGGTGTATTGGTTGGGAATGATCAAAGCGTATTCATCCGGAGTGATGCTGGAGTCCGAGGGGTGATCCGCCATGAGCGCAAACAGCGCCCACGGGTCACTGTAGGTGTAGGTCACGGTACCGCCCTGAACGTGTGCCGCGGCCGACGGATTGGCCGTGGACGGAACAATGGGCGAATCGTAGGCGTAGCGCACGATAAGAGTCACAGGCTCTCCATACTGCCACTGCGGCAGTGCGCCGGCAGCCTGGTTTCCTCCTGCGCTTCCCGAGGAAGCGACCGTTTGCTGGCCGAATTCCAGCGTCCAGGAAGCGATGTGGTCGGCCAGCACCTCGCGTTCCCGGTTGGTGCGGAATTCTACCGAGACGGACAGCGCGGGCGCAGGCGGCGTGGCCAGGCTCAACACGAGCGGACGGAGACTGGCAGCCTCCTGAAGAAATTCCTGAGCTGCAGTGGAGTTTTGGGAGGCGCCGGCCAGTGCCCCTGCCAAGCCAGGACTATCGCGATCGAAGGCTGCATAGAATTGGGCTACGTTCGCCGGGTTGGCCTCAGCTCCGGGACGAGTGTCCATGGCCGCAGAGAAGGGAAACCGGCCCGCAACGAGGCGTTTGAAATCTGCGGCGATCTGGCCATAGCGTGTCAACGCGACTTGGCCGCATCGGGTCACGGCCATGCCAGATAGTTGGGTCCGGATGTTCAGAAACATGTCAGGCGAGAATCCGGGTGCCGGCGGTTTGCAGCCATTTTCGGGGGCGATCGGATCGAGGTCTGTCGAAATGTAGGTTTCGAGCGCCTGAATGGGGTTATTGGTCTTTTTTGCCTCGAAAGCATCGATGTCCATTTCGATCTTTTGCCACGTGGCAATCGTGGAGGACCGGCTTCCCACCGCATGCAGCACCTTTACGAGCGGCGCGGCCCCGGCATCCAGATTCTCTGCTGTCTGCTGCTGGCTGGCCAGGTAACTCTGCAGTGCAGCGGCTGAGGTCACGCCATAGGCCCATTGCGAGGTGGGAAAATCCGTGGCGCTGGTGGCAGCGAATGGTTGCGGGCTGAATAAAGCCTCCGCTTCCGTATTCACGCTGGCCAGCAGGGCCCCAGCCTGGCGCGCCAGAACTCTTCTCAGGCACGAGTTTGCCGCAGTCGGATGGAGCGCGGCCGACCCTCCGGCAATCTGATCAAGCAAGTTGGCTGATTGGCTGAAGTTATCGAGCTCTGCCTGAACATTGCTGGGTGCCGCTTCCTCGGTGTCGCTGGGGGCGGCCGCTTCCTGGAGCGCGAGATAGATGGCGTTGGCGGCGCGCTGGTCCACGATTGCCTGCACTTTGTCGCGGTAGGCGTCCGGCAGAGAGGGAAGCAACTCGTTGACGACCTTGGCGCGCGCGGCTTCGATCTGGACAGCATTACCCAGGTCGGCCTGATTCCAAAGCGAGGTTCGTGGCACCGCGCTGCACGAACCGCCCGATTCGGCCGCCATCCAGTCATAGCCCAGGACGGTGTTGAGCACTGTAGCAAGAGCCCGCACTCCGGGGTCTAAACGCACTTTGCCATTCCCGATGTCGATCACACCGGGGTATTTTGCAAGGCTGTCTTTTAGAGCCGAGAATTTTTCCTCGCCCTCGACTTGGACGCGATCTGTGAAATCCGCGGTGGCAAACGAGGCTTGGTCGAGAACGGATCCAAGAGCTGGATAATTCTCGCGCTGGAAGCTGCCGGCGAGCCAGTCGTAGGCGCCTGAATCCAGTTGGCTGTCCGTTGACTGCGCCTCATTTACGAACGCGAGCAGTTGCGCATTTGACGGGATTGCAGTGGACGTGAGCGCCTGCAGCCCGTCGCTGCCGGAAAGGCCCTGCACCTCGCCCAGCAGCGGATTGGAGTCGAACCAATTGCGATAAAAGTCTTCGATCAGGGCGCTGGACTTGTTTTGCATTTCACTGTCGTAGTTGGCAGGAATCCGCAGCGGGTCCCAGACCGCATCGAGCAGCAGCTTCTGGTAGCGAGGATCATTCCCGAACCGGCTCGTATCGGGGATGCCACGTCCGCCCAGATAGTGCAGGAGTGCGTTTAACTCGGTAAAGCTTCCTTGGCCGTGGCTGCTCACCGATGCATATCGTTCGATGTTTTTATCCAGTGCTTGAAGGTCGGTCAGAAAGCGGTCCAGCGCCAGATAGGCGGGATCGGTGGACCAGGCATTGCCGGGCGGGTACTGGGACTGCATCACCGCTGCTGGGGCGGAATCGGTATTGAGTACGTCGGTGATGCGCGTTTCGAGCGCTGTCGCGCAAGACTTTAAGACGACGAAGTCGAAGACTCCCGCCAGCGTGTTGTGCAGTTTGCTGCGAAAACCGTCCAGATCCAGGTAGGACGCAGGCATGGCCGGTGAGAGATACGCGCTCTCGGATGTTTCGCCCAGAGAGTTCAGCAGATTGACGGCGGGAGTCACGTCGGCTTCGGAAGTCATCGAGATGTTCGTCAGGCTTCCGGCGAGCGACTCGAGCACCGGATTCAGCGTGTTCTGCTCCAGATTTTCGATACGGGTTGCTGCCCGGTAGAGGCCGATTCCCAACAGCAAAATAAGCGCGGCGGCAGTAATCTGGGCAGCCAGCACGGAGCGATTGCCGGAGAGATATCCCCGGCTAACCGGCGCAGCGAGGAAACGCTCAGGAAATATCTTGAACCGGAACAGGTCGCGGACGAAGAGGATTTGGCTGCGATCCGGCTCCTTGGAACACGGCGGCAGGAATTGAATTTGCGTGTGAGTTCCGCTGGCGCCCAGCAAAGCCGCGGCCGGTTCTTCCTCGCGCCCGCAGAAATAGATTCCGCGCAGCAGGTGCGAGTTCTGATAGGCCGTGGTCCGGAAGACCATATCCAGGAAAACCTGGAGCGGCTTGCGCAAGCGATTAAATTCAAAGGGAAGCAGAAAGACGGCATCGGCCGCCGCAACGTTATTGGTCTCCGCCAGCACCTCGAGCTGCCGTTGCAAAAGCACTTCATGAGTTGTGTCGAAGGCCTCATCAACCCAGCTTGATGAGTAATCGCTGTCGAGCGAATAAGGGTTCGACCAGCCGAAGAGGTCGTCGCGGATTTCCGACGGTGGCTCGTCGGGTCTGCCTACCGTCCTTGCGGCATCCTGAAACACGGCGCGTGCATAGCCGCTGAAGCCGGGGACGGCATCGCATTTCGTCAACAGCACGAAGATTGGGAGCCTGAGCCCAGTGAACCTCTGCACCTCGGCTAGTCTCTGCGCCAAGGTGGACAATCTGCGAACGCGGTGTGGGTCGTCGGGGTCGGCAGCAGCAGCGATTAGCTCGGTGGCCGGCACGGTGAGCACGATGCCGTTGAGTGGATGGCGCGGCCGGTATCGCGCCGTAAGGCGAAGAAATGCGCGCCAGGCCAGGTGCGGGGAATCTTCTCCGGAAACTGGGCCGGCCTTCCCCAGCAGCGAATGAAATGCAGGCAGTCCTACAGTCCCGTTCTTGCCGCCCGCCGCCTCTTCAGAAATCAACGCCGCGCCGGGTAGATCGATTAGTACCGCCTCATCCAGAAGCAGCCACCTGGGCGCCACGCCATCCGGTTCCATTACTTCGGCGCCAGCTCCGCGAAGCGTGCCGGCAATCGAACTCTTGCCCGACCCTGGCTCGCCGACAATGGCATACCAGGGGACGCGATACGGGAATCCCCGTCCGGAGAGCTTTTCCTTCAGCCGGTGCATCGCCTGGCGGAAGCTTGCGCGCATTCCCGGCTGATCGTTCGATAGCCAGGTAGCCCGGCCGTCCAATCCGGGAGCTTCACTCTTCTTCTCGTCGGCGGTTGAACGCGACTTCAGGACTAGGCCGACTGCCACTCCTATTAACGCAATCGCGATCGCAATTCCCAGGATCAGCAGAATCGTGAGCAAGAGCGGATTTTGGAGCATCGTCGTCATAGTCTGTATTTTGCGGCTTCTTTAAGCATGCGACCGGCAGGCCCACCGGTCGATACCATTGTTAGCTGCCCGCAGGAGCGGCCCCCGGCAGGTAGAGCACGACTGCGTCCGCCGTTGTGCCCTCAGGCCCACCGGCAGGCAGGATGAATTGCGGATGCAGAGCTAGCTCTTGACCGGACAGGCCGGTATTAACTGAAAACAACTCCGTGGTTCCGCCCAGGATGATGCCGGAGGGCACGACGGTCGCGGGTGTTACCGATTGCACGACGCGGCTTGGTGGCGCCATGTTTCCCACGTCGGTTGGAAATACGATCATGCCTCCAGCCAGCCATGCCTGTACTTTGTCCCCTTGTCCTGGGCTTGCGCCTTGCGGCCCGGTGACGGCAATCAGCAGCGTCGCTGGCACGGGATTCGAACTGTTGCCGGCCGTGCCGTTGTCCATAGGCAGGTTGCTCGGCAATTCGAGGCGAAGGGCGCCGTCCAGCAGCTCAAATGGCTCCGTGGTCCACTTGATCGTGGCACCGTCGGTCGAGCGGCTATTAGCCTGCGCCAGCGCTGCGGCCGTCTGCTTCAGAAGCCCACGCGTAGATGCAGTCACCGCCCGCCAAGCGACCGTCGATACTATCAACCACACGCACACGACGCCCGCAACCGCCAGCCACCAGGTCTTCGGATCGGGAAGCCGGACAGGTGCTCCTTCGCTCACAGTGTGCTGGTATGCCTCAGGAAAGATACGCGGGCTCTCGCGGCGCATCGCCGGATTGATCATCACCAGCCTGTCGTAGAGCCGCCGGCGGTAGGCCCCTACCGTTGCGGGCTGACGCAGATAGCGGCCCCTGAATCCCAGTGAAAGAGCCATGAGATAAACGGCGCAGAGCTCGGGCGCGCCATAATCCTCGCGCTTCAGCAGATCGTCGATGCGTCCGAAGATAGCCTGGCCCGAAATCTGCGAACGGAAGAAATGCAGCTCCATCAAATGATCGCGCCAGTACGCCGCGCCTGGCCAGTCCACCAGGCAAATGAATGTCTCGTCGGCAAAGGACGCCATGATGTACACCAGCTCTTCCAGCAGATCGCGCGACAAAGCGCTGGGCGCATGTCTTACCTCGAACATTTTTTCGTCGAGGTACTGCGCCATCGCCTTCCACACGTAAAGGGTAAGGGCGGTGTCCGAGTCAGCGTCCAGCGGCTCGACAACGGCGACCGCGGTGGCGGCGCTCTGCACCTGGGTATCAAGTGGGCCGTTTCGAGGTGGCGTAGTGGCGGAGTCGAGCTGGTGCTGGGCTGGCGTGCCCACTGGTTGAATGCCGCTATCTACCGCGCGTCCTTCGGTCGCTATGCGCCGCAGCCGGGCCACTTCGCCGTAAAACTCACGGAACTGCCGCAGCAGCGGATACGAACTCTGTCGTCGCTCCTGCATAGGCTAGGCTTCCCCGGTCCTCTTGCGCCGTTGGCGGACGAAAAGCGTAGCCGCGGCCGGCATGCGCGTCTCCTGCTTGGCTGGCTTGAGCACCAGTTTCTTGCGCGGGTCGAGCCAATTTGCATCGTTGCTCACGCGGAACAGGACCGAGCCCGCCATCGGAACCAGTTCCTCGATCGAATCAACCTGCTCGCATACCGCACCCCGGCTACGGCTCATCTCCAGATCCCGAATGGCGTCGTAACTCGCCAGCAGGCAGGTCTGGCCCCACTCGATGAGAGGCTCGGCCTTGGTTCCGTTGGGCGCGCGCAGGATCAGGCCCAGATACGGAGCCGAAAAGTCCGCATCTCCTCCGAACGCTTCGCGAAGGTTGGGAACAAGCTCGAAGGACACCTCATCGGTCATGTTCCCTGCGCCACGATGCTCAGCCGGACGCCGGACAAGCTTGAATTCCTTTGATATCCAGTTATCGATCAACCCCTCGGCCAGAGCGCGGGCGATGAACTCCAGCACCTGCTCGAAGCTGGTGCGCAGGTTGGCGTGGTCGTAGGGTGCAAAGACGGGTGGAACGCGGGCGCTGCTCAGAAAGGTCACGCTGCCCGCCATGGAACACAGCGCCAGATAGAGCGAGTGCGGGTGTGTGCCGTTCGCGCGAAGGGCCGCTTCTACCGCGGGCAGTCCGGATACCAGGCATTGAAATTGATGCAGCCCCGCGAGATCACTGCTGTGCGCGTTTGTGGGCAGTCTCATGGCCAGGCTTGTGGCTTTGTCTCGCACCAGTTTGCACAGCGGCGCGCAGAGATTGGCCAGAGGGGTTCCATCTCTGACCTCAAGAGCCGGCGGAATGTACCCGGTTGCCGCGCAATAGCTGCCATCCTTGGAGAATTCAATCAGCGGCAGAGCCGTCATCCCGGTCGTTACCGATTGGCCGGCGACCAACTGCATCTTGGGCCGGATGCGCGGTATCGAGGTGCGCGCGGCCTCGGATACCGCGTCCGCCACAGGATCGTCGTGCCCCACCACAGATTCATAACGGCTGTAGTCTGATCGTTCGTAGATTGCGGCTTCGCGCGGCACGACCAGATAAACACGGGTCGGGTTCGTGTCTGCTTTGCGCAGGTCGAACTCAAGATGCGCGCCGCGGTCGCGATGCGCTGCTACAAGAAGGCCGTCGGGCATAATCGCTTCGAGGTCCAGCACCCTGACCACGCCTTCGGCCAGAGCGGCCTCATCGATTTTCAAATTGAGCACGCCCCAGGCAAAGCCACCCGAACGGCTGTGCATGAGTTGTGTCAGAAGCTCCGAGCGCTCAGCGAACTGCTGAAAATGCTGCGGAGTGAGCAGCATGCCCTCATGCCACTCGATAATGTCGGGCAAATCCGTCAGATTCGTACTCAAGCGAATCTCCGTGCTGAGGCTTCGATTTCGGGTTAGGGTTGGGGAAGGTGATTTCTCATTCAGCCGCCGCGAGCTCAGAGCGTTGTAGCACGAACATTGTGCCAACCTGAACGCGCACACTTTTACGCTCGATGTCCTCGCGGGTGCTCAATAAGCGTGGCATAGCTTCGATTATTGCGTCAATTGAAATCACCCGATGCGGTTTACGGCGAAGATTCTCCCGCAGGCTGCCGGAGCGCGGAAAGCCATCACCAGGAGGTTAGAGCTCCTGCGTCTTGCGTTCTCGCATTACCTCATCGTAAGCGGCATTTAATTCAGCCATTTTGGCGTCGTTGCCGGTTTCGCCGCCGATGTCAGGATGGTAAACCTGGGCCAGGCGAACCCGCAGCTTCTTGATGCAAGCGGTCGATGCCGACGCGTCGATGCCCAACAGACGATAGGGATCCGAGCCCGGCGGCAACGTCACCATCGATCTCGAACGCAGACTTGTGTCCTGTATCAATTCTTCGAACTCGGCGGCGAGCTGCTCGGCGCGGTTGGTGAGAGGCTCCCAACTCCGGGCGAATCGCCATCGCGCGAAGTTCGTCCATCGCGGCCGCTGTTTCTTTCTGCTTAGCCTCAAGCTGTGGCTCGCGTTGGGCTCGCGCCAAGGCTTCGATGGCGCATCTCCGGCTCTCGACGTTGCGATAACTCTCGGTGGCTTCGATCAGGTGATTGAGGTCGGTCCGCGCCAACTCGGTAACGGCCTCAAGCAACGCCGATGTGGTTTCGGGCTCGAAGACCGCCTGTGCCGTGTGCGACTCGATCCACTTGTTAGCGGCGGCGCGATAGTCGCCGCTCCACCAGAGGTCAAGCTGCTGGTAAAGAGCTGCGACACCGGCTTCCAGTCCATCCATCTCGCGGGGCCGCGTGATTTCGGCGGTCGCTGCGGAAGAACGCGCGCGAACCGCAGCCTTGACCTGGTTGATCCAACGAAGCTCCGGCCCTTTGGCGGCGAGGAAGAAGATGGCGGCCAGCAGCGGTAAGGCAGGGGAACTGAGCGCGGCTGTCTTCTCGGGCCACTCCATGCTTCTGGCCGCCGCGATCGGACTCCAGTCGAACGGGTGCAGGTGTTGAGCGCCGAAACACGCAACCGCGGCGGCAAGGGCTGCAGCCGCTCTCCATCGCCGCGATCGCACAAAGGCGGTGACGTGCAGATCGTCAAAGTGGGTCTCGACGACGTCATTAACGAGTGTGAATTGCGCCAGATTCCGGCCGCGGGTGGAGTTCTCAAGAGCTTTTAATCGGAGCTTATGACCGAGCCAGCGAGTCGTCGCGCCAACTGCCAGTGCGACGAGCGCAGCAGCCGGTGCCCAAAACACAAGCAGACCGACTGCGATGGTGAAGAACGCCAGGCAGGCCCAGGCCAGGCCCGCAAGTGGGTATGCTGCCAGCCTGCTACGAAAAATCCGCAAAGACGGCCACTCCGAAAGCGGGATGGTGATTTGGGGCGTGACATCCATGGCGGTCAATCAGTCCGATTCGGGCAAGGAAGACGACGATTTGGCATCGCGGTGCTTCTGCGTCATCTTCCCCGTGAGGCAGCTTCGAAAAACATGCATCGAGCGCTTTGCGGCTTCTTCGCAACGGTCGATGTTGACTTTAGTGAGGCGCGTGACTGCGGCAAGCCAGTTTTGCAAAACCCGCGGCGTTTTCGCCACGTCGCCCTGCTCAAGTGCGCCTAGGTAGAAGGGTGCAAGTCTTTCCACTAGCGCTTGCGCGTCCCGATGGTGGCCTTCCGCCGCTGCCAGAAGCCATCGGCAGGCCGCCTCGGTATCCTGCTCCATGCCCGAACCGAGCAGGAACAGCACACCTAACCGGTATTGCGCCGAGGCATCGCCAGCTTCAGCCTGCAACGCAAGTCCGTACTGGTTCGAATCGTTGACCGCATGCCCCCTTGACCCGCGCTCAGCGAGCGTGACTTAAGTCTGGCCTTGCGTGCTGCGACCGGTCAATATCATCCGTGGTTCCTGAGAGCGTTCCTTGGGCAAGATAGCGAGCTGCGCGGGTAGATGGATGTTGTACATTCGAGGTGGCTAGGGAGAAAACAGAGACTTGTATTACGGCCGCCAATTCGGATGGATCGCACTCGGCGCGGCATGTCTACTGAATGGATGCGCGCTGCACCGCCCGGTGACCGTGGCCCAGCACACCGTGGGGTCTTCGCACGCGATTGATTTGGAGGGAACGGTTGCCCCCCATGCCAACGATGACGGCGTGGTCGACCTGGATGTCGTGGCGATTCGCAACAACTCTTCGCTCAAGGAAATTGAAAAGATGGACGCGACTGCGTGGTTCGGGCTGAAGGGGCGATGCACTTATCTTGGGATACCCGGCGCCAAGGTGGCGTTCCATTCCTGGCAATTCGCGCCGGGCCAATCGTTTTATATCCACTTAGTCCCGGGCAGCGGCGTCAAAGCCGTTCTTGCCTTCGCCGATTACCCGCCTCCCGGTCCACATCGCATCGTGTTGGCTAAATCAGGAGCCCAGAGTTTGGAGCTGTCGGGCGACGGCCTATCCACACGGGCATCCAAAGCATTCCTCCCGGCAGGCCCAGCGGCGCTCGCAATCCCAAACGTCTGTCCTGACAATTAGGCGCGCTCGCTTGACCGCTGCTCTGAGGTCGAACGATTAACTAAGAGCGTGCTGATAGCATTTTGTTCCGCTCCAAATTTGCCGCGAGCACTGTTTGCCGCTCAAGGTGAACGCATCACACTGTCGCGGATAGGTCACGACAGGAGCAAACAGAAGAGGTATGGGCGGTGCGTGATGCAAGGAACTCCAGTCTTCGACAACAGGTGCGAAGATAGAAGGCTGTGGCGTCCATGAAGGGTAAAGGGACGGTGTATGCCCAGCCCAGCTTTCCAGTAAGCGCTCCGCTGCCGGCACAAGCGTGGTGTAGATGCCACCCATCTTCGCCGCGCTCAGCTTGTGGAAGATCCCTTCATGCTGCCCCTCCTGCTTGCTATTGCCTCGGGTTGCCACCATCAGGTTCCATTCCTCAGTTGCATATTCCGGACGGATGGCCTTATAGAGCAGATGATGCACTTCGGGGTAACTTCGAGGAAACTCGGATGATTTGAAATCAACATCGCTACTATCGAGGACAGGTTTGAAGCCTGAGCGCAAATGGGTGTAGAGCGGTCCACCTAGTTTACTGCCGGTGTAGTCGTCCCTGATTTCGCGCCATCCCTCTTGCAAAGCGGGTACTGAGCCGACATGCAACCCGCGGTGCCGCTCCAGCGTATCCCAATATTCGTACTGAAGCTCTGTTGGAAACGTTGCCCCGGACGAGGGGTTCATGAGATTTGAATCGATATGAATCGCCTGATGCAGGCGCTCCGTGAGTTCATCGTAATAGGCTAGCGCACCGGGGTCAGGCATGCTGTAAAGCTGTTCGAACTCGCTCCGATGCGGATCCAGCGTAAAGATAGGTATCGGTTCGGTTCTGGGCGAAACCTTCTTTCCGAACATCCGCTGCACCACTGTCCGGACAAAGGGGCCAGTGAGTGCGGGAGGGTTCGGCCGCGCCGGCTGTGTCGATATGCGAGCCGCTGTCGGTGCCACGACGCGGGTCATGCTTGGCAGGGAAGCGGGAGCGCTTGGCCCGTAGGCAGAAGAGTGGGGCGACGGTCCTTGGCGGCGAGTGGCAAGCGTCGGCTTAAGCTGTACAGCAGGCAAACAGTAACCAGGGACAAGGGGGCTCGGCTTGATTTCGTTGAGCAAATACCTTGTCACCGGAGGGGCCGGTGCTCGCTCGGTAGGAGCCGCAGGATTTCGTTGCGGGAAATGGGAAGACCATTTCGGAGACGGAGCATTTGAGCCGCCCGCCCGAGTTGCTGGAGCTAACTTTCCCTGCGCAGTGGATGGACCGACGGGCCGATAAACCGGTGGCGGCGTTGGCGATGCTTTCTCTTGGGCTGTGGCCTTGTTGAACGGGACGTAAACCGGTGGCGCTGTAATTGCTCTTCTTTGTATCCCGGCTAACGGAACCGGCCGATAAGCAGGCGGTGGGGCAGGACTGGAATTCTTCTGCGCCGAGGAATTGGACGGATTGTAGACTGGCGGGGCTGTAACGACATTTCGTTGTACTGCCATCGAGCTAAAGGGGCGATAGACGGGAGGTGGCGTGGAAGTCGAACCAGCCGCGCTTCGCGTTTGAGAAGAAAAAGCAGGTGACAGTTGGACTGCACGAAGTTGCGCCGCAGGACCCGGCGCAAAGTGGGGAGCCGAGGGGGCTTCCTGGCTGTTTGGTACGTAGCGATGGGGAACCACGCATCTACGTTACACCTGAGCGGCTGCTATGTCGAACAAAACGTGAGAGTGAGATCGTTACCGCCGACTAAGCTGGGTCGCATTTCCGCAGCGGCAGTTTGATCCCTCCCAGGCAAATAAGTCCTAAAGGAGTCGCGCTAAACTTGAGGGGCTCCAGCGAACGGCGGTCTGCTCGCAGAAATCTGGGAGACCTCCATCGAATCGTTCTTGGGAACCATCTCGCCTATGTTCTCCGCTCCATGAGCGGATTGCCGCGCTGCGAGATCCCGGTGGTCTGAAATCCAAGTTTGCGGTACATGGAGACCAGGGCACTCGGAGCAACATCGGCATGCGAGTCGGGGTGGGCTTCAAGCTGAGCTACGCGGTACCCGTTGCTGCGGGCGGTGCGGAGGGCCGCGTCGACCAGCTGTCCGGCGAGGCCGTGGCGGCGGTGCTCCGGCGCCACCTTGAGGTTGGAGATGTAGACTCCATCTTTCGACGCCGTGAGCTGGACAGAGCCGACGGGCTGGGCCGCGGCGCCTTGAGTGGCGACATGAATGTCCCATCCCGAGCCCGTAGGGCGCGGGGCGCCAACAGAGTAGTGAACGACCTGCCTGGGTTTCATGTTCACGACGCCAGTATGCGTAGTTTGTGAAATGACGCTCGATGAGGAAGAAGGAGCGGCAGTGTCCGCGAGATGTGCCTGACTCATAGAGGCCATGCGGCCCAGACGGTCGGCCTCGGCTTCGAGAGCCTGATCCTGCACCACTGCGACCCCTGTGCCGAAGGGGTTGGAGACTCGTCCGGCGCGCTGCTGCACCACGTGCGTGAGTTCGTGGCCAAGCAGAAACTGGCCGTGCGGCGTGTGCGGGTTGTATTGACCCGGCGCGAAGTGCAGGTCCGAACCCCAAGTGAAAGCGATGGCCCCGATAGCGGCAGCCTCCGGGCCTACGTGGACGCGGACGTCGGAGAAGCTGGCGCCGAGGGCGGCCTCCATCTTGGTCTGTACATCGCGCGGCAGCGGCCATCCGCCTGACTTGGGCCGCAGATTCACCTGGAAAGCATCCACGCCGGGGCGGTGTTGAATGGTTCCCTTCATTTGTACCGAGCCGGCCTGACCAGGCATTGCCTGTGGGTTCAGCGCGGCAAAGGAGAACGGTCGAACGAGGAAGACCCCCTGTAATATGGTGCCTCGCGCGCTCCTCGGGCAGGAGCAGACGGCCGAAGCCGGGGCGACCCGAACTGCAGACGGGGATGCCGCCCGAAATGGCGCTGGTGCCTTCACGTCAAAAGTGTACCGCGGGAACCCAATTTTGCGTGAGCCGGATATCTACGATGCGGGTTTTTGATGAGCGTATGACTCGAGGGCATCGCTATGACGCAAGCTGATGCTTGTTCGCTTGGCGAAGTATTTGAGGAACGATCCCGTTCTACCGGCAAAGAACGCGACGCCGAATTCGGCAATCACTATTTCGTGGCCAGATACTTCGGAAGTTCAATGGGGCGGTTCCTTTCGCCCGACCCAGTTGGCGGAAGCCTTGCGAATCCGCCGACGTTGAACAAGTCCGTGTATGTCCTCAATAATCCCCTCATGAATATCCGCGGGCAACCATCGCCAGGAATTGACCATCTGAGGCAATGGCGTAGCTCGCTATCCTCATGGTCCTGCGAAACAGTCCAATTTCCAATCATTTAAGAAATGTCCCAGGGGCAGGATTTCGTCGAATGCGAAATCCCTTCAAGCATTCTGTCCGTCAAGAGTTGACGAGGTCGCGGATGCTTACAGGTCAAGGTTACGGGCCAAGGAAATGTTGAAGGAGGATGAGAATGAAGGCGCATTTGAAACGGCTGCTCAGGGATGTTGGCCGTTCTGCCGTCCGGATCGCAGCCTGGCTTGAATCACCGCTCGACAGGGCGTATCTTGCAGACGATATTCCATTGTCGCAAGTACATCAAAAATGGAAGAGCTACGTCGGGCAAACAAACAAAGGAGATGGTCTGCGCGTCTTGGAGATTGGCAGCAGAGAGGTAACCGGACGGTCAACGGCACGAGAGCAATTCGCGAATGGGGAGTATATCGGATTTGATTACTATGCGGGAAGGAATGTGGATGTAGTAGGCGATGTCCACCGCTTGTCGTCCTACTTTAAGGATGGTGAAAGATTCGACATCATCTTTACGGGCGCATGCTTTGAGCATTTTGCGATGCCCTGGATTGTGGCGGAGGAAATCTCCAAAATGCTGAGGGTCGGCGGAATGCTCTTCGTCGCAACGCACTTTTCGTTCAAATCACATGAACGACCATGGAATTTCTTCCAATTCAGCGACATGGGTTTGCGAGTCCTGTTTCCGAGTTCACTAGGGCTCGAATGCATTGATGCTGGAATGTCTACTCCCATGATTGGCCGCTTTTCCTCGCTCGCGGATGATAAGTCATTACGATGTCAACCTATAAGAGGGCTCTACTGCGGCAGCGAGTATCTCGGTCGGAAGACGCGAGACGTGTCATCCTTTGACTGGCATCAGGTTGCAATAAATGAACTCGTTGCTGGAACGGTCTACCCCGCGCCCAAGCAGTAGCTCCCCTATTTAAATCAGATGGCTATTCATCTGGCCCCATGACCACAACGTATAGCCTCAGCCGCTTGATCGACGGCTTGCGTCGTCTCTAGTTCTTCGAGCCGAAGTTCCAACTGCTCCAGTTCTCTGGTGAGCCTTTCGCTCTTGCGCCCGAAGATCATCCGCCGGTACTTCTCGATGAGCAGCTTCAGATGTTCGATCTCTTGCGAGTTAGGCCTAAGCTGCTTGTGCTGGTCGACCTACTCGTTTAGTCCACTTCGGCCTTAGCGGCTCCATTCAGCGCAGTCCGGACACGTTTCTGCGCAGATCCCGATTGACCGAAGCATGGCAGTGTGCGAAGCTGATAGAACTTGACCTACTGATTAATTTCCCCATCGTTGTTCGAATCCCCTCTTAGAGGTCAATTCAGAACATGGCGATTGAGCCTACTGCTATGCAGGTGTGGCTTGAAGGCTACGTCTGTGCAAATGACGGAGTCGCGGGCACTGTGCATATGCGCCAGGGTGACGGGCTCACACTGGCGGCCGCCTTCCAGATTCCCCCACCAGTTATCGAGGCCGTCCGCTGGGTTCCGTGGGGCAAGGGGATGGCAGGCATGGCTCTGGAGACGGGTGAGGTCGTGACCACCTGCAACCTCAAGGAGGACGACTCCGGGCGCGTGAAGCCCGGAGCAAAAGCCGTTTCCGCGCAGGCCGCTGTGGCGCTGCCCATCAAGGATGAATCCGGTAATGTCACGGCGGTGGTCGGCGTGGCTTTCCAGGAGGAACGCGAAATCGGGCCGGAGATGATCGGTCGCCTGATTGCGGCCGCTTCAGGACTGCCGCTGGCACCTTCTCCCGGTTCGTGAAAACTGCAACAAAGTTGAAGTCCTTGTTTCAAGATTAGTTGCCTGGTCGATGAAATATGCTTGGGGAATTCTCCGGAAATGACCGGTTCAGAATCATTCGCCGCCTGGGTGCAGGCGGTATGGGAACGGTGTATGAGGCTTTGGACCGGGAGCGCAACACACGGGTCGCCCTCAAGACCCTGCGCAGTGTGGATGCGGTTGGCATTTACCGCTTCAAGGTTGAGTTTCGCTCGCTGACCGAGCTTTCCCATCCCAACCTGCTTCCGCTCTACGAACTTTTCTGCGAGGGCGAGCAGTGGTTCTTCACCATGGAACTGCTGGTCGGCGCAACCGATCTGCGCTCCTTTCTTCGCGACGGAGGGTGGGAGCACCGGGAGGCCGCTGCCGGGCACCAGCCTTCCAGTCCACCCGTTGATTTCACTCCGTCGCAGACCACCGTAGTTGCAGCGTCGCCTGTCTCACTCGACACCCTGGATGTCACGAGTTCCCCGGTCAGGAGTTCCGGCGCCGGGCAGCCGACTCCGGCGGCATTGCCGAGGCCGTCGCGCGACGAGGAAACCCTGCCGGCCACATCGGGAACCACTCTGCTCGATTCCCGGCGGATCGCAGCGCTGGTCACGTCTGACCAACCCGCCGTCAAGTCGAACGATGCCGAGACCATCGAGCTGAATCTGGACTACGGCCGGCTTCGGGAGGCTTTTTGCGTTATCGCGCAGGGCGTACATGCGTTGCACGTAGCAGGGAAGCTTCATCGCGATTTGAAGCCCGAAAACGTGATGGTTCGCGCGAACGGCCAGCCGGTTCTGCTCGATTTCGGATTGGTTCTCGACCTCAAACCCCGGGCGCCTGCTTCGTCGGATGATCAGACCCGGCAGCCGTTGTATGCGCCGACGACAGACCATCTGATCACGGGAACTTTAGCCTACATGGCGCCCGAGCAGGTAACGGGCGCTCCGCTCAACGACAGCAGCGATTGGTACGCGTTTGGCGTGATGCTCTTCGAAGCGCTTACCACGAGGTACCCATTCGCGGGCAGCGCTACCGACATGATGCGGGCGCGGCTTACGCAGGCGGCGCCTCCGCCGTCGCGTTTTGTGCCTGCCACGCCGCCCGACCTGGATCGGCTTTGCCACGCACTTCTGAGCCCCGATCCCGCCAAGCGCCCCGGTAGCGCGGAAATATTCGCATGCTTGAGCGGACAGCCGGAGATCGTTGATGAAGGCCGGCCGATGCGGAGCGTATTCATCGGGCGCGAGTTTTATTTAGAGAGCCTGCAGGAGGCCTTTACTGCACTTGAAGACGGTCATTCGGGGATCGTCTGCGTGCATGGCCTCTCCGGCATGGGCAAAACGGCGCTGCTCGAGCACTTTCTGGCTGAAGCGGTGAACTCACGCAACGCTGTGCTGCTGGCGGGCCGTTGCTATGAGCAGGAATCGGTTCCCTACAAGGCAGTGGATAACCTCGTCGATGCGCTGACGCAGTTGCTGCTGGAGATGCACGATCCTGAGGTGGCACAGCTGCTGCCCAAACATACTTCTTCCCTGGCGCGGGTCTTTCCGGTGCTCAAGCGCGTGGAGGCAATTGGCAGAGCCGGCACCGCGGCCGCTGCCATCGATCCGCTGCTGGTCCGGCAACAGGCATTTCAGGCGCTGGGCCGCCTGCTGGCCGCAGTCGGCGAGCGTCACAAGCTGGTGCTCTTCATCGACGATTTGCAATGGGGCGACATCGACAGCGCGCAACTGCTGGCCGATGTGCTGGCGCAAGAGCCGGCGCCGCGGATGCTGATGCTGTTCAGCTATCGCAGCGAATACCAGAACAATCCCTGCCTGCGCGAGTTTCGCCGCGCGTGGGAGAGCGGCCGCATTCCAGCTCGAGAGCTTGAAGTGCTTCCCCTCACCGAGCAGGAGAGCCGCGAACTGGCCGGAAAACTGCTTGCCGATTCTGGCGTTATACGGGAGCAGATCGACGACGCCCAAATTGACCGTATCGTGGCCCAGGCGCGGGGCAGTGCATTTTATGTCCAGGAACTGGCTGCTTTTGTGCGAAGCGGCGCGGAGTGGCAGGGCGGCGCAAAGAGCGATGGCGCGGCTCCGCAAGCCAAAGACCTCGACGAGGTCCTGTGGCGCCGCATCCAGCAGCTTCCTCCCGAAGCGCGTCTCCTGATTGAGATGATCGCTGTGGCCGGCCAGCCCATCCGCTTTGGCGATCTGCTCCACACACGATCGCTTGCGGCGTTTCCTCAACATGCCGTCAAGCTGCTGCGCACCTCCCGCCTGGTTCGCAGCACCGGGACGCGTCTGAACGATGAGATTGAGACCTTTCACGACCGGGTGCGCGAGAGCGTGATCCGGTTTCTGGATGCGCCGGTCAGCCTTGACTACCACCAGCAGATCGCCGACGCGCTGGAACAGAATCCGGAGGCCGCGCCGGAGACGATCGCCACCCACCTCGAGGCTGCCCAGTCCTCGCGGGCATCGCACTACTACGAACTGGCGGGCGAGCGCGCCATCCAGGTGCTGGCCTTCGACCGCGCCGAGGAGTTCCTGAAACACGCAGCCAAGGTGGCGCCGACGGACACGGATCGTGTGCGTATTGAGGTGCGTCTGGTGCACTTCTATACCGATACGGCGCGCTTTCAGGACGCTTACGACGCCGGCTGCGACGGTGCAGCCCGGCTGGGTTTCAAACTGCCCAGGAAGTTCTCTCCTCCGCTGCTTTTGTTCAACATGGCGCAGGGAATGATTCGAAAGGGCCGGCGCAAGCCATCGGACCTTCTCGAGCTTCCGGTGATGACCGACGAGCGGCTGGTGGCCGTCGTGCAGCTGATCTCCGCGGCGGGCAAGGCCGCCTACCAGGTGCGTCCCGAGATCTGCGTCATGATTTGCACCATGGCCGTGAACCTGTGCTTGAAATATGGCAACACACCCGACGCCGCCATCGATTACATGGTCTTCGGCTGCATCTTTCTGGGCGGCATCCTGGGCCGCGCCCAGACCGGTTATGAGTATGGACGCCTGGCTCTCGATCTGATCGAGAAGTTCGAAAACCAGCAGCAGCGGGCGGAAGTAAATTTCGTCGTCGGTTACTTCGGCACGTCGTGGCTGCGCCCGGCCATGGAAGCGGAAGCGCTGTGGCAGGTCGCATTCGACGAAGGGCAGAAAACGGGCGATCTGTTCCACACCGGATGCGCGGTGTCAGGAATTACGCAGAGCCTGCTCATGCGCGGAGTGCCACTCGCCGAGATCGCGCGGCAGATCGATGCCTTCTGGCCGGTCGTGGAGCGGGGCCATCTGCGCGAGCCCATGACCTGCCTGGCCAGCACGCGGCGATTGATCGCGCGGCTGTGCGCGCCACGTGCGGGGCTGGAGGAACTGCCTGCGACCGAAGATGAGCAGATGCTGGCCGAACTGGCCGCGTTCGGCTCGCGCCATTTCGCGCATTTCCATTTTCTCAATCAGTGCATGCTGCACGCCCTGTGCGGCAATGTAACCGCGGGACTGAGCGCAGCAGCGCGCTCGGCCACTTACCTTCCCGATTCAAAAGGTCTTCTCAATACTCCGGAGCACTATTTCTGGAGCGCGATTCTTCATGCGATCGGCGAGACGAAAAATGCGGCGCGCGAAGTCGCAACCGCGCGCAAAAAATTCACGGCCTGGGCAGCGCGTTGCCCGGCCAACTTCAGCGTGCGGCAAGCTCTGCTCTTGGCCGAAGAGTCTCGTCTGCGCAATGAGCATGGTGCGGCGCTCGACAGTTACCGGCAGGCGGCCGCATTGGCCCGTGAGCACGGCAACCTGAATCTTGAGGGCTTTGCCCATCACCGCGCCGCCCATCTCGCCTCTCGGCTGGGCCGAAGCGCCGAAGCCAGGGAATGGGAAGAAGCCTCTGTGCGTTCCTATACCGAATGGGGCGCGCTGGCGCTGGTTCCGATCTCAGACAGCAGGCCGGGCCCGGAAACGCAAATTGACACGCACCTCAGATCCGCACAAGGAGATGGCCGATGAACCGTTTGATTCCAGGCGCAGCTGCTTTCCTGGTTGCCTCGGCAGCAATTCTCAGTTCCGTTCACGGAGCAGGCCAGGCTGCAGTTGCGGCGCCTGCCCACCAGCACCTTGTCGATCCGAGAAGCGAGACGCAGCAACAGATCCTGGCTGATCCGGCGACCTACGCGTGGCGATTGTTCCTCTTTGTGGACTGGCCCGAACTGAGCGGAGAGCGTGGCATCCCGGATACCAAACGCTTTGTGGGTGACAGCGGGCCCACGGTTTGGGAGAGCTACAAAAACATCAGCGAAATCTATCAGAGCAACGGGCTGCGTCCGGTGGGTTGGAATATCGACGATGAAATGCCGCCGGTTCCGTCGCGCCGCGCCGCCATCGCCCCGGCGCGTCTGGCCGCACTGGGGCCGGTCGACTCGCATTGGATTCACTTCCTCGCTGAGCCGGTGATGATCGATGGCCAGCAGATTTGCGACGCGAGCGCGCGGGTGGTTCGCTACGACGTGCGCGACGACCGCTCCTACTACGATTATGTCGTCAACAATATCTCGGGCCATCAACTCTACAACGTCCAGGGGCAGCAGGCGGCGCTGGCCGATCCCAACTTCGTCTTCAACTTTCCCACCAGCACCGTGGAAGTGAAGGCAGCCTGGCGCATCCTCGGTCCAAATGACGATGCCAGCCGCTATTGGACCGCGATCGGAGTCTACTATGACTCGAACCATACCCTGCAAACGTCGCGCATTGGACTCACTGGCCTGCACATCACGAGCAAGGCTCTTCCCAACTGGGTGTGGATTACGTTCGAGCAGGTGGACAATCCCACTGCGACTTTCAAATACTTCCTGGGCAAGAAAGAGGCTGCCCTCGGTCCCAACCCGACTTACGACGCGAATCTGGCGCCCATCAACGCTGAGTATCAGCAGGCCCTGGCGGGTACAAAGTGGCAGTACTACGCGCTGATGAAGGTGCAGACCGATTATGTGGACAGCGCGCAACAGCCCATTCTGATGAGCAACACGCAGATGGAAACCTACTTCCAGTCCCAATCGTCCTGCATCAGTTGCCACAATCTGGCCAGCATCGGCAAGCCGCAAAATGCGTCGCAGAACCTGCGGCTGGAATTCTTCTATACGCTCAATCCCTATGTGGGCAAAATCGACTTTGATCAGATTGCCAATCAGCAGGATCCCGGCGAATCGTTCAAGGCGATGGATTTTGTCTGGTCGCTGCGCAATGCACATTTCACCAAGTCTGGCGCCGCCAGGGCCAAGTCGTCCGGCGGCCAATAGGGCAATCCAACTTCGAGTTTCCGGGAGAAACTATCGATGAGCTATCTGAGCTACCCGCAGATCAACTTTCAGGGAACGGCCTACTGCAATCCCTCCACGGGCGATAACAACGATTTCGCCAACATTTTTGACGTCGACACGCTTCAGTTCGCGCCCACGATGACGGTAGTTGACCCAGGCACGGTGGTCGTCCTCGACCCGCCGGGGGAGCAGACGTTTACTTACCAGGGCGTCGAGAGCGCATCCGGCTGCCGGGCGTGGCTGATGGGGCTGATGAATAACGTGAGCGACGGCGGACCGTACGGCCAGCAGGCGCACTGGAACTACTACGGCGATCACGGCACGCGCCTGGACAATACGTCCGTGACCTCTCTCATTGGGAGCGATGGCAGCCAGTTTCCTTCAACCGATCCTCTCTACAACGCGACCATCAGCCTCATCGGCACGCCTTCGCCCATGCAGTTTCAGGATCCGGTCATTGTCGATAACGATCCATACGCGCTGATCACCAGCCAGATCTTCAGCCACGGGATCGAGGTAAAGGCTGCTGACGGCACGTCGCTCATCTCCGCGGCCCAGACCCCGCGCTCCTACGCTTACTACATCAACGTCAACAAGAACCTCGATCCCAATGCGATCGGTTTCCAGATGGTCTCAGCCATCTTCATCACCGCGGTTCCCAATGGACCCGGCCTGGTGATCAACACCAACGCGGGCTCTCCGGCGCTGAACGATCTGGCTGCGGCAGTGGCCAAGGGCGCAGGCCTGCAACTGCGCTTTATTTTTTACAACGCCATCTACCAGATCGAGCCGCACGATCTATGGCAAATGTTCCAGGCCAAGAACTACGCGCCCAATCCCTATATCGGCAAGGCCATGGGCACAATCGGAGTGCTTGCACCCGGCGACCTGCTTTCAGCGCCTCCCGGGCGAAAGCTCAATGTGCAAAGCAGCTTTTCCTATCTACCCTCGGCGCCCTGCGCGCCGGCGAGCGGATCGAATACCCAGACCGCATCGCTGGGCGTGACGCTGGCTAATTTCGATCCCGATTCGGAAACAGTCTTTCTCGACTGCATCAGCACCGTACCGGAGTGCAACGTCCAGACGAACAGCAAATTCAATTTCGGTCCTGAGCCCGTCGACCTGGTGTTGACGCCAGACGGTGGCGGTCAGCCCATTACGCTGGGCCCGATTCCGAACACGCAGGCGGAGTACGAAGCCACTGCCGGCATGGTTGCCATTCCGCTCAGCGGCCATCCGCAGCTTGACGCGATCAAGGCCAACATGGCCTCAGGAACGCTCTCCATCTACGACGAAAACTCGGCAACGACGCTTCTTACCGAATCGGCCGGCATCGACATTCAGACCGAGGATCGAGCCGTCTACTTCGATGTGCAGACGCTCCAGAACTGGAGCGATCCAAACGAACAGCCGCAACCCGGCACGGCGACCATCACGATTACGACCTTTGGCCGCGGCGTGCCCGTTGATCAGGCGGTTCAGGTCAATATCGAGCACTGGATGTGCGCCAAGGACCAGATCAATCCCAGCAAGCCGCAGGTGCCGGTGCCGTCGAGGTATTTCTCCATCTCCGGCGCGGTCGCTCAGCCGTCGACGCAATACATCAATGCGCCGGGCAATCCCGGGACCATTGAAGTGATTACGGACCAGGTGACGATTCCTGCAAATTCCAACGGCCAACTCACGCTTACGCTTACCGGTCTTCGGCCGGGCACCAGCATCATCCGCTTCGTCGATCCGACCATTCCGGCCGTGGCGCCGAATTTTTGCTGGGATAACACAGACTATAGCTGCGTGAGGATTCTGCCCTTCGACGACTATCGCAGCTACACTGACCAGCAGATCGACAACTGGCCGTTCATGTACGAGAACTTCTTCAACTACTTTGCCCTGCTCTATCCGGTCATGAGCCACGTGATTCCGTGGGGACCCACTGACGCTCCCGATAATCCGGATATGGTGGCGCAGTTTGCCAGCCAGATCAAGACCTTCACCAATCCAGCGAACTGGGATACGACGATCTACATGCCCATTACGCGCGATCTGTCGGCGGGCAAGCGTGAACTACTATGGCGTTGGTGCAACCTGCAGACTACTTAAGTTGCCGCCTCGCGTGGCCGATCAACTTCGGCCATGGGGGACCCCGAAAGACCATGCCACTCCTGCCCGTGCGCGAATGCCGGGATCGGGAAATCCTACGAACTGCTGGTAGCCCTGGTTGAAGGCATTTTCGATGCGCACATGCAAAGCCAGATTGTTGCGCATCTGCCACTCGGCTCGGAGCGTGGTGGTCGAGAAGGCGCCGGCCTTGTCGATTTGGGGGACCGGCAGTTCGTAGTCGTAGCGCGCGCCCATGGCGGCGAAATCTGCCCCGAACATCCAGTGCGCGCCAGGCTTCCAGTCGATGGTGAAGCCTCCTTGCCCGTGCGGCTCATTGCGCAGCGGCTCGGTGGATCCCTCTACCGTCCAGGTTAGCCACGCCCCCCAGGCGCGAACGTCGATGGAACGCAGTTCCAGGTGACTATCAACTTCGGCGCCGCTGGTGATTGCGGCGTTCAGATTCACAAGACGGAATGCCGCTGAGCTGAATGTGATCAGTCCGTCATAGCGGTCATGAAATCCAGTGGCGGAAAAGTCCAGGTGCGGTGAGACCGATTGTTCAATGCCTGCATCCCAGGCCTTGAGGCGCTCGGGCAGCAAATGCGGATTTCCGACCAGAGGGTCGGCATATGAGTAGAACGACGGCTGATCGAATGCCTGACCGTAGCTCGCTTTGATTCGCGTCGAGGAAGAAATTCGCAGGGAAGCGCCGGCGCGGGGAGACGCGGCGGTGCCAAACCCTGGGGTTGTACTCGTGCCCACGCTGGCCGTGGCCGCGATCCGGCTGCTAGTGAAGGAAAGCTCGGCAGCGGTTTCTCCTGTGTTGCGCACCAGCTCGAAGCGGTCGGGAAGAACGCCGTCCAGTACGTTGTTTTCGACTCCGGATTCTCGGCGCCACGTTGCGGCCGCGCGTGCTGTAACGTGCTTTCCCAGAGTGAAGTCGTTGACGTCGCGCAGTTCGAAGCGGTTGAAACGGGTGTGCCCCTCGGACGATGGCTGCGCATTGGCGGTCGGCGGAATGGCATCGAGAATCGGCGGCGTGTTGTTGAACGCGGTGCGGCGGAAGAGGTTGGATTCGAGCCGGTAAAGCCACAGATCGCTGTACTGATGTTGCCAGATTACCCCGGCAACGAGATCGCCGGTGCGGTCAGTCTCCGCGGAGCGCTCGATCGCGTACACCGGACCGCCGCTGCCGGTTGGGAACTCGTCCGCGTGCCTGACTACATAGCGCGCGATCGCATTCAGCTCGCGGTGCGGGCCGGCCGGCAGATTGAGGCCGGCGTCGCCGGTGTAAAGTGCGGCGCTGTCGTTTCCGACCTGAACGCCAATTGTCGCCGCTGAAGCGGCCAGCGAGTAGCTGGCATGGCCGAGTTCTCCGGCTCCGCTTGCGCTCTGCTGCTCCGCACCGAAGCTGCCGAAACTGTCGTCGAGCACGAAACGGGCCGGGCCGGCGTTCTTCTTCGTGATGAAATTCACCACCCCCGAAACAGCTTCGGAACCATATACGGAAGAGATCGGGCCGCGTACGATCTCGACATGATCGATGTTGGCGAGCGACAGGGAGGAGAAATCGAATGCGCCGCCGAGTTCGTCGCTCAGGTCGTTCACCGGAATGCCCTCGATGAGGACGAGAACCTGGTTGGGCTTGCCGCCGCGCACTGTGACGGTCGTAAACGCCATGTCTCCACCCTGCTGCTCGACGTTGAGGTAGGGGGATTGCGCGAGCAGTTCGGCCGCATCGCCGGCAAGGCTGCTGGCAATGGTCTGGTGCGAGATAACGCTGACAGAAGCCGACTCGGTCGCCAGAGGCATCGGACTTCCGGTTACGGTGACCACCGTCGTTACCGGAGCGAGCGCCGAAGCTGCAGACTGTGCGTCCGCAGCGCACGAGGCAGCGAGTAACCCGAAGATCAGAAATGCACCCGCGATTCGAGCGCATGAGGAATAAGCGCGGCGGGAAGCCGCTCTTATTGGTGCGTCGGCCACACAGTGCACGGCGATCGGGCTCCTGATGAATGTTTTTTAGGAACTGGGAAAAGAAGAGAAATCTTTATAGATTGTTGCATGATTTCTGGGAGATATGCATCGAATCAGGAGCTGGGTGACAATCTAGCAAAGGTCACCATCGCCGACCACACGCACACGATCAAACGCCGCGGCATAGCTGTAGCCGTTCAATATGAATTGGTCAATGCGCCGCCAGCAGTCGATGATATTCTGCGATCTTTTGCCGGGTCAGATTGTAATAGAAAAACCCCCAACCGCTTGCTCGCGGATCGCCCTTGTCCGTCATGATGGTCGGTTCCAGATCGTTACTCAGATTCGCATCGTACTGGTCCGGCACCTCAAACTCATTCCATTGATTCAAAAACAGGAAGCGCGGTCTCAACTTCATCGCTGCATCCCATTGCGACAGATAAGTTTCCCCGTAATTCTTTCCGCCCGCATCCTGCGCCAGCCAATTGTTCAGCTTTGTTGCGGTCCCATGCACCGCGGGATACCCATCTGTGATGGTGAGCGCTTCTACCTTTCCCTTGTAGTAAATCGGCGTGGGCGTTTGATCATACCAGGACCAGATGCCGTATTCCTGCTCGTGTGTGGTCTGGAGCCAGGCACCGACATAGCGGATCGTAAACCGTGAATCGTGAACGTCCGGCGGAGTTCCAAAGTGCGGGCCGTTCAGATAAAGCAGCAGCAGCGGCTTGCCTTCGTACTTCAGATACATGTCGCGGTATTGCGGATTGTCGATGTAGTGATCGTAGATGTAGTTGATCTGGTCCTTATACCAGGGACCATCGTAAGTATCCTTCACCGAGTCCCAGCGGTTATGCTCGGGGCCCATCAGAAACAGAATTTTGGGATGCTGGCGCATCGTCGAGTAGACACGGAACAACTTGTCAGTGGCTTCGATGCACTCCTTCGCCGGCGCATTTGGAAAGGGCGCCGCCAGGTTGTTCGTCCAATCCGTTTCAACGACGTTGACGCCCATTTCGTTGAACCAGAGCGCCTGCTGACGAAGCACGCGCGGATCGAGCGAACTGTAGTGGCCGAGAACGGAGGTCGCTTCCTCGTCTCCCCACTGCGCATACCCCGGCCCGAACCATGTCTCGTATTCCATGACGATGAGGTGATCCGGATCCTCGATGATGTCGAACTGCCGCGGATTGACTTCGACAGTAACCACGTTTGAAATGTTCGATCCGTCCGTAATGACAATGCTGTTCTTGCCGGTTTCCGGCAGCGGCAGCAGGATATGGGCAACGCCGGAAGGAAGGGTTGGATAGTCGGCGCCCCAATCATTTCCGTTCACTCGCGCATGCAGCATGAGGCTCGCAATCGGCTGCTCGTTTGCGTGTTGAGCCTTGACGTTGACCACAACATTTTGCCCTTCGCCTATTTCCGTTTTGTTCACGGTGATTTGAATGCCCATGCCGGCACTCGCCTTGAACGGCGTAAGCGCAGTCTGGCAAAAAACTGAGGCAGAAAGTAGATTTACAACAAAGACCTCAAAGGCAAGACGCTTTATTTCTATCTTCGATCCGGCTGAGAAACGCATGAAATGTCCTCGAACCGCTTCTGCGCGCATCGCTGCCATCTACCAAACTCGTTTGAACGCCCGCCTATTGCCGAAAGAGAATTGCTTCAGTTGACGTTGACCTTTTAGCCGATTCCGAATTCGAAGAGCAATTGATGAGCCGTTCATCCAGTCGCGAAGCAGCGCGTACCCAGGCAGTCGCCTGATCCATTTGCGGGTTTGCGAAGTTTGCGGAAACTTCGACGTCGTCCAGGCCGCGGCATAGTCGCTTTGCTGCGGAGGTTTCGCAAGAATTTTTGCTTCAGCGACCTTCCTGGCTTGAAAAAATATCATCAGAGGATGCCTGGAGAGAACGCCCACCCGATCTGCAACTTGAGCCGGGTCGGTGATCTTGAAACCTTCGGCCAACGGTGTCAACTCGACCCCGGGATAGCGTGCTTCCGCAGCCAGGATTGCGCCCAAACTGAAGCCGTTCTCGGCGGTGAAAATTCTAAAAAACAGCTCCGGGCTAAATTGATAGAAGCCATGCCCACACAGATTGTTTGCAATCGTTGATACAAAAATGCTCCCACCCGCGCACGTCATCTGCATTAGATTCGCAATCGCAACGGGAACGTTGAAGATATGTTCAATCGTCCCAGCCTCGATCACAATATCGAAACGCGATTTCAAAGAATCCGCAATGGGTACATTCAAGTCATGCAAAAGATCCGCGCCTTCATAGGATGAAAAATCGAGCGTATGAATTTCGCGCACGCCAAGGCACTCCGCCAGAAAACGGTCTGCATACTCGCCCCATTTGTAGTCGGCCAGAGCACCTGCACACACCTTGCGCACTCTCCGCAATTCTGCGGGATGGAGAAACAGTGACTGACGCCCGATCATCAGAGTTCGATCCATCCGCACTCCGGCGTGCAGGGCATCAAGCAGCATGTTCACTTGTGGGTAAAGTATGCCCAATGTACCTCTTCTTTCGTGAGCCGAGACGGCCGATGTTACGAATCGCGGTGGAAGCAATGAGCCGGTTGAGACCTGTCTCCAGGCCAGTAGTCGGAGTCCATCCAAGCTCTTTCGAGGCCCGCGAAATGTCAAGAAGGTTGTCGGGAATATCGAAGTTGCGACCCGGAGAATAATTCACTGGAACGCGATTCCCCACGCGTTCCAAGATCAGCTCGATCAACTCATTAAGCGAAACGGATTGGCCGCTTCCGATATTGAAGATGGTTTCGGCGCGACGGTAATCGGTCGCCTTCAGAAGAGCATCGACCACGTCTTCCACGTAGATATAGTCACGCCGAACTGAGCCATCTCCCCACACGTCAATCGGCGATCCGCTGAGGGCACGATGTACAAAATGCGAAACCGCTCCCAACGGCTTGTCGAGATCCTGAAACTCCCCATACATATTTGCGACCCGCAGAACGATCGAACTCAGCCCGTGAAGCAGGCGATACATCGAGAGGTACTTCTCAACCGCCAGTTTGTGAATTCCATACGAACAGATCGGGTCGGTCGGGTGCGTTTCAGGAATAGGAATTTGTCGCGGGATTCCGTACACGGTGCCGCCGGAAGAGACGAAGATCACCCGCTTGATCCCGCATTCTACTGCGGTCTTCAGCATGCGGATGCATCCGATCACATTCGATTCCAGATCAAAAGCTGAGTCCATATTCGAAGTCGAGGGATACGTAGAACTTGCAAGGTGGAACAGAACCTCTGCGCCCGACAGTGCCGGACGGGAAGTCTCAGACCCCATGTCGGCTCTAACCCACTCAATCAAGCGCCACCACGACTTCGTTTCTCCGCGTGGGCGCCCGGCGCGCGAAACAGAGCGAACACGGTATCCTGATTGAACGAGTCTCTTGCACAGTCGCTGCCCGAGGAAGCCGCTTCCTCCAAAGACAACGCAAATCGGCAACTCAGACATGAATGGCCGCCTGGTCGTACTCAGTGATCTCGTCGAATCCTGCATTCAAAGCGGATTCTATGACCCGAATCTCTTTCACCCAATGGGTCGAATCCGCAAACGCAAAAGCATCCTCAGCCAGTCGTTTCCGCTCCTCTTCGTTTTGCAAGATCGCAATCACGGCCTCGGCGAGTGAAACGGGATCCGGTCCAGCCAGCCGTGAGTTCTTGTGATTCAACAGCCATTCTGTGTTTGGGCCAGAATTGGAAACCACGACACACCCGCAAGCCATCAGTTCCAACGGCAACAACGAAAGATTGGTATGGGACAGTACCAGCGCCACATCGCAACTCCGATAGAGCGCTCCCAATCGGGAGAGCGATAGAACGCCAGGAAGAACCACCTTAAACGGCACATCCAGCGAGTCGTGTGGGAAACCCGCCAAAACGAATTCCACATCCGGGAGGAGCTTTGCCACCTGCGAGAGCGTTAGAATGCCAAGCTCAAATCCGCGCCGCTCAGTTTCTGGTCGCGCATAAAACAGCACGCGCTTCTTCCCTGACGCCAGCATCCGTTCGCCGACGCGCGAATACGCTTCGCGATCATATGAGAAGCCGAATGGAGTGCACTGCATGTTGAAGTCGCTCTTCAGCACGTCCGCGATCCACGATCCCGCAGTAATCCCACGGAAACCGAATTTATATGTGTTCTGCGCGAATGTGTGGAGACTGCCGGGAGCGTAGAACATGTACTCGAGGTCCTGAATGAAGTAGTACTTGCGCGCAGTGTTTGCAATCGCTCGGGCAGCGTACGCGGTCGGCCATGACGTAGCAATTAAAGCGTCGGAATCCTTGACGGCGTCGCTAATTGGTTCGACCAGTGGATGAATCTCCGCGTTGGTAACGAAATAGCTCTTGTTAATCAATTCCTTCGCATGTTCCGCGCTGCCGGGAATCCCTCCGAGGACATATAGCCGGTTCTCGTGTCCCCATTCTTCAAATTGCTTGATAGCTCGAATAATGTTGAACCAGCCGCCCAGCGCAGGACCAATGCCGGGCACGATCCAATTAATGCGCAAAGATTGCGATTTTCTGGATGCCAGGTGCGCCGGTCTATCCGGATTTAAAACCCATCTATACTCGGTCACCGGATTTCCGGGAACGGCGACATACCTGGCAAGCCTTCTGGCCACCGCCCTTCGCACGCGTCGAAGTGATCCGCGGCCGAAGAGCTTGTGTGCCAGTCTCAGAGGTTCCGGATTCATCTCTCCACCCGTTTCTGCTGATGTCAACTCTCAGATGCACGCTCAGTGAACAACTCCACCGAGTGCCACAACGACCTGTATTTGTTGAATCGCAGCGAGCCGCAAACAAGGCCAAACACGCAAATAATGGCCAGATATCCGGCCACCATCCCCGTGGCACCCACCGTTCTTGCAAAGATGTAGTTCGATAGCAGCACGGAAACCGCAATAGCAACCGAGAGTTGAAACAACACTTCTCGCTTATGCGCGCGCAGATATGTGCCCATGGACGCAAACAGATGATTGGCAATCGCAGCAATCAAAAGGAGTGCGAATGGTATTGGGTCAAGCACCTTGTGCGCATACGGGCTTTGAATCCTGTTCAGGTATACGACTGCCGACCACGCCACCACGACGCCCAAGGTCGCAATGCCGGTGGACTGAAGTAGTGCTTTGAAAAAGAGCCGATCTAATTCCGTAAACTTGTTGCGCGCGATCAAGGCTCCAAACGGCGCGGCCTTTGTTGAGACCCACGCCATCGCAATAAACATAAGGGAATTCGCCACACTCAAGGACATGCCCATCTGACCCGCGGCCCTCGGGCCCTTGAATGCGAAGAGAAATGGATTGAACGACTGATAAACGAAGTACCCGGAAATCCAACTGATCGCCATCCTCCACTGAAAGGGCCAGATTTCCTCTTTCCAAGAGACCTTCGGTCCGACAGCTCTCAGAATTAGAAGACCGACCAGCAATCCCCGCTTGCCAAGCAGCCATAGGGCTCCAACCAAGACCTGGCCGGCGATTACCATGGCCGGAGCGTAGAGCCCGTGGTGAATCGCGAGCATCGTCCACGCCAAAGAACTCCCCACAATTGACTGCGTAAATCGCATTCGAGCCACATCGGAGACATAGCCGCAGCCTTCTGAGAAAGAGAACATGGGATCGAGGAAAAATGCGAACGCCGCCACCGTGGCCGCGCATATCCAGGGGCTTCTCCACGCCACCGCTGGCCCCAGATGCTGGTGTATCGCAAAGAAGTGAATGCCTGCAGGAATGACAAACATCGCGAACAACAGAGCACCCACTGCATACCAACGCAGACTGATCTGGAGCGTTGAAGCCAATCTGGCATGCGCCTCTTTATCGCCTTCGATCCGTCCACATGAATCGATCGTCAGGTGCGCACGTTCGTGGCTTGCCAGTTGCAGCACCACTTGCGAGAAGCCAAGCTCGAAGACCATCTGCAAAGCGATCAGGCTTGAGAACGTGAAGTAGTACCCTTGCTCAGCCCCGGAAAGGAAATGAGCAATGAGAGCGAGCGTTACGAGCCCGGAAGCGGCCGTCCATCCCCGCGCTGACGCAGTGAAGGCAACCGCGCGATCGAATCCCAGATGTTGATTGAGAAATCTGCCCAGCGCCGCAACCGCTGGCCGCGCATCACTCGTATCCGTGCTTCTACCACCATCGTTTCGCAAGCTTTGTATGGGGAAACCCCACTGTAACCTGGGCGCGTCGCGGGACAAAACGAAAAAAAGCACAGCGCAGCATGGCGACGGCGGCATAAGGGAATGTGGAAGATTCCGGCCTCGTTTTTTGGATGTCCCTAACGTTATTACGGGTTGCCAGTGCCCATGCGAATGGTGGGGCCCTCCCATGAGATCTTGTGAAACACAGGTATAGTCGAAATCGCAGCGTTGCGAGCTGAGTACGTTGCTTTGAGGGGAGCAACTGCTGATCGATATTATCGAAAATCCGAAAGTTTACTGTAGCGGAGTTTTCGTAAATTACGCAAAATAAGGCATTTAAGTCTTGAGTGGAGTAGGTGTCAACGATAGATTGGATGGGATTCTGCTCGAGGCCTGACCGCTGGTTTGCACGTGAGGGCTTTCCCGGCGAGAATCCTGTTGGGCGAACCATCTCCGACGTCGATCCCGACGACCAGCTCGAAGACTTGCAAAAGCTCGTGGTTACTGGAGTACAGCAATTTGGTCATATCGACATCATGGTGAACAACGCGGGGGTAGAAACCCGCACCTCCATTCTCGACACAACCGAAGAGCAATACGAGAAGGTACTCGAAATCAACCTAAAGAGCGCATTCTTTGGCACCCAGCTTGCGGCCAAACAGATGATCAAGCAGGGCGGCGGAGGCCGAATCATCAACATCACTTCCATCCACGAAGACTGGCCAATGCCCGGCAACACCGCGTATTGCCTATCGAAAGGCGGTATGCGCATGTTGACGCGCACGGCAGCTGTGGAACTCGCTGCCCATAACATCCTGGTTGTGGGCGTGACTCCGGGCGCAGTCGCGACGCCGATCAATCTCTCCACCATGACCGATCCTGCACGGATGGCTAAATTGAATGCTGCGATCCCCCTGGGACGAATGGCGAAACCTGAAGAGATCGCCAGCGTGGTTGCCTTCTTAGCCGGGGACGGGGCCAGCTACATAACCGCAACGACCATTATCGCTGACGGCGGCATAATGCAGAGCAGTCCGGGGCTGTAACGGAGATTCCCTCATCCGCAGAGGGGATTTGATGGCGGCGGCGCGCTTCTGGTATGCCTGAATACCAGCCGTCATGTTGCTGATCACCAGACCGCGCAGGTGCTGCGGATACCTGAGGGCATACTCAATCGCCAGCATGCTGCTCCACGACTGGCCATGGAGCACAAAGTTCTCCAGGCCCAGGCCGCGCCGCACCTCTTCCACCTCTTCGGTGTAACGTTCGGGTGTCCATAGGCTGGTCCGGGATCAGGATTTCGCGGAGGCTCCGTCTTTCGCAAGGATTGCGCCGCATATGCTGCGCTCGCCGAATCGAGCGACTCACTGTCGGCTCGACGGGGTCAGCTTCGGATCGCTCGCTCTCGGCTCGAGAAACAAATCCCGCAGCTCCTTGTAGCCGATCACGCGCCCGACCTCCTCGAATCCGAACAGCGGTAGCAGCAACATAAAGCTCATGGCGCACAGCGACAGGATGACCTTTGGACTCCCACCGCCTGGCTGTGGAAGGCTGTTCGCGATTGCTTTGCCATGCAGCACTCCCACCAGGATGCTCTCACCGTAATGAAAACCGAGGATCACCAAGGTAAAGATGAGGCACTTGTACAGGATCGGATAGATCAGCGGCCTCTCCGTGAACCGCGTTCCAAGGTGAAATGCCTCAGCGACAAGGAGCACCTTGGCAAAGATCAACGCATTGACAATTGCAAAGGTCTGCTCTGGGTAATCCAAATGTTCCTGGGACAGGATCACGCTCTTGTGGATGGACATCAATCCGAAGACAACCCAGAGGTACAGGGTGATTTCAAGGAACCTTTTTAATTCGAGGGTGGCTTTCTCCCTCATGCGGTGATGTGTCTGAATCGAAACGTTTTGGTCGGTCATATTATGCGGCCTCATGTTTCTTTCGAAACGGGTAGGTCCAGCAAATGACATCTCCGAGGAAGGCTAACGCTCACTTATGTTTGCAACTCATGAACTCCCCTACATCACAGCCCTCCTCGGGCCGTGGCCTCGGCTACCGCTCTCTTCGAGAGCTTTCATACGTTTACTCCTCACGTGAGAACCCACACCAGATGTCTTTGACCAGACACACCGGAACGCTACAAGCGAGGCTATAAGCATCGCGCCGCCGCGACAACTGGCAAAACTGCCAGTCGGCACGAGGATCGTCTGAGTCTCTTGGCTTTGTCCAAGTCACCGCTACGCAACATCGGAAACGCCTGGGCTCGTTTCTCTGCGGAATATCGAGTAACATTCATCTACTGGTGGCGTGCCGCCTCCTGCAGGGCTTCGGCGGATCCATGCTGGTGCCCGTCGGCCGGCTGGCCATTGTGCGCACCTTCGACAAAGCAGACCTGGTTCGCGCCATGAGCTTCGTCTCCATCCCCGCCTTGATCGGGCCCATGCTGGGACCTATGGCCGGCGGGCTGATTGTGGGCTACCTTCATTGGAGAGTCACTTTCTTTGTGAATATCCCGATAGGGCTAATCGGTCTGTTCATGGTCTACCTGCATCTTCCGGACTATCGCGAAGAGCACCGGAATCCTCTGGATGCGGGTGGCTTGATTCTGTTCGGGTCTGGCATTGCCCTGCTTTCGTATGTACTTGAAGTCTTTGGCGAACATACGCTGAGCGGGGTGGAACTGCTGGCAGGTCTTGTGATCGCAATCCTCTTACTGGCTGGCTCCGGATGGCACGCAACGAGAGCCGGGTTTCCCATGCTGACCCTGACCCTCTTTCGCATCCGCACCTTTCGCTCGGCGGTGAACGGCAACTTTCTTACCCGCCTTGGTATTGGCGGCATTCCATTTCTTTTTCCGCTCCTGTACCAGATTGGTCTCGGCCTGACTCCGATTCAATCCGGTCTGCTGATGGAGGGCATGGTTCCAGAAGTGAGTCAAACGGGAGAAAAGAAGACCCAAATGCCCACCGGTCCTAAATTTGCAGACTTAAATGGGCCGGAGTTATTTCGCACTACCTGGCGGGAGGCGGCCAAAAGCAATATCTCGGAACGAGCCGCCGAGCTGGCGTTCTGGTTCCTGCTCGGCTTTTTCCCTATGCTCCTGTGCGTCGTCAGCATGGTTTCGACGCTGAACTCGGCTTCGGCTTCGCAAACTATCCTGATGAAGTACTTGGCTGAAGTTCTGCCATCTGCCGCTTCCAACCTCGTGCGACAGGTCCTGGCGCAGACAGCCAGCAGCGGGAGAGCGTGGTTCGCTCTACTCTTCGCGCTATGGTCCTCTTCATCGGCGACCGCGGGACTTATCGACACTCTCAACGAGATATATGGAGTGAAAGAAAGCCGACCATGGTGGCAGCGCCGTCTTATGGCTGTGAGCCTGGCACTGGCCATGGGCGTACTGCTTAGCGCAGCGCTGACGATCGTAGTGTATGGTCCAGCAATCCTGCGCCTTGTGCTGAACGTCCCTTCAACCCTCTTGGTCTTGAAGATTGCCCAGTGGCCGGTCGCGGCATTTCTGCTCATTTCGGCGCTTCTCGGTCTCTACCGCTTCGCCCCGAATATTCGGCAGCAGAGATTGAAATGGCTGCTTCCTGGGAGCGTCTTTGCGGCAGTCGTGTGGATGGTCGCCTCGATTCTGTTTAAGGTGTACGTCCGTCACTTTAGTCATTTTGGGCTGCTTTACGGTTCGCGAGGATGTCCCATCTGTAGTTGAAAGTTGAGCGGCGGTTCAGCCTGATTCTGAAAGAATCGGGTTGCCAAACCTTGAAGGGAGAACCGCCGTGAAGAAAACGTACCATACGATACGCAAGCAAGGGAAAATCAACGAGCAGGAACTGGCCGGCTTTCTGGCCAAGAATGGGCAGGCGTTGTTGCCCATGGTGGATCTGATCGAGCAGTGCCAGGTGGCCTGTGACGATCTGATCGACGTCACCGGACGAGCGGCCATTCAGGCCGTGTTGCAACTTTCGGCCATCGAGGCCGCAGGCGGCCCGCAGCAGCAGGGCAAGCGGCGCTCGGGCGACGTGGTTTTCTACGGTCGACAGGTGGGCCAAGTGCTTCTGAGCGACCGCAAGTTGGAAGTCCAGCGGCCCCGCTTGCGGAGCAAAGGCCGGCGGGGCCAGGAAGTGGAAGTTCCCGCCTACGCGGCCATGCAAAACCCAACGCCGATGGGAGCGCGGATGCTGGACATCCTGCTGCACGGGGTTTCCACGCGCAACTATAAGCAAGTCATCCCCCAGATGGCGGAGACGGCGGGCGTGTCGCGCTCGGCGGTGAGCCGGGCAGCGATCGAGGCCTCCGAGGCCGAGGTGGAAGCGCTGCTGGCGCGGCGTTTCGACGAGCTGAAACTGCTGGTCATCTATATCGACGGGCTCATCTTCGGCGACTACACGATGATCGGCGCGGTGGGCGTGGACAGCGAGGGCCACAAGCACGTGCTGGGCATCCGGGAAGGCGCCACGGAAAACTCCACCGTGGTGACCGAACTGCTGGAAGACATCGTCTCGCGCGGCGTCGATCCCAAGCGCAAGATGCTGTTCGTTATCGATGGTTCCAAGGCGCTGCGGGCGGCCATCAACGCCGTCTTCGGCAGCCATCAGCCGGTGCAACGCTGCCGCGCCCACAAGCTGCGCAATGTGCTCGATCGGCACCATCATTATCCTGATGTTCTGGTTCTACCTGAGCGGGATCGTGATTCTGGCCGGCGGTGAGATCAACGCCATTCTGGAAGACGCTGCCGCCCAGCGCGCGATTCCCGGAGCAAAAAGGCGTGGACAGCGCTCATAGGCGAAGTTGCCGGAGTAACTCAAGTGCTCTTCAACGGCCCAGCCCGGGCGCTGGGGATCGCTCGCATTGCCGGTGACGCTCGGCACAGCGCCACGGGCCTCTATGGCAACTCCGGTGAGGAAGCAATCTGCCTACCTTAATTCGTTGACGCGAATCGCCAGCCCCTCAGCTAGGCGGGTCTTGTCCGCTCAACTTGAACGATCGCTCGTGTCCTGAAACAGCGCCTCGAAAGCCAGCCGTCCGGTCAGGCCAGAACCACGAATGCTACGCGGTCGAATCTCAGAGTGGGCAGACCGTTCGCGGTCCCGTCTTGCTTGCTCGGCCGAGACCACCACAATCTTTGAATTCACGAAACCAAGAGCGATTGCTGGTTTCGCGCTCTCAAGACTTGCACGAGGCTTCGGTTCGGAAGCTCTTAAATGCTGCGCGCGACGATTGCGGCGGGGATCAGGATGGGCTGCATTGGTCCGGCGCAACTGAAGCACATCAACGTGGATACAACGGTACAGACCAAAGCGGTTCGTTATCCGACCGACGCGCGTCTATATCATCGCTGCCGGGAGCGGCTGGTGAAGGCGGCGCGGCGGGAAGGCCTGGTGATCAAGCAGAGTTACCGGCACGTGGGCAAGCGGCTGCTGCTGGCGTCGAGCCGCTACGCGCATGCCCGGCAGATGAAACGGGCCCGCGCCTGCACGCGCAAATTGCGCACGCAGTTAGGGCGGGTGGTGCGGGAGATAGAACGGCAAGTTACGGAGCCTTCGGAGAAGTTAGCCAAGTTACTGGCGACGGCGCATCGTATCCATGCTCAACAACGGCACGACAAGAACAAGGTCTACAGCGTGCACGAGCCCGAGGTTGAGTGCATCGCCAAGGGCAAGGCGGGCAAGCCGTACGAGTTCGGCAACAAGGTCAGTGTGGCCGTTATACGGGCGTGCGAGGGTTTGGTAGATCTTCTCGGTCCCCCATATCGGAGTCGCCCTGCCAAAAGAAATCTGGCCCTTCGCCAGGCAGGAATCGTCCCGACGCCTCGGAATGCGTACTTGTGGGGACTTGACCATATGACCGGTCTTAAAAAATGCAACCTTCCTACCGAAGACGTCCGGCGCATACTCCTTAGTTGCGATACCGCCACTATTGTCAACGGAGTTTTGCGATACCGTGATCGCGTCTATGATCCGGCAAACGCCCAAGCTGCGGAACTATGTCGGCGCTCGCCGGGAGGTGCAACCAAGATTCGTATAAAGGTCGACCGAACCGCCCCTTTTGAGGTGTTCGTACCCAGCCAACGTGGTATCTGGGCTCCTCGCGGCGTCTGGCCACTTCTGGATTAGCGAAGGGGCCGCGGCCGAACTTGGTCAGGTGACGCTGGATGAGGAGGATGGCAACTGCTGCCTCAATATCGTTCACCGTGGTCGACGAACTCCAGTAAGCCGAGTCCCTTGGTGATAGGCCGTTCACGGACGGTGACTCCGGTCCCGTGAGATCAGCCAGCTCATCGAGCTGGCGCTCCACCCGCTCGTAGTCCCGGGCCGTGCAGGCAGCAATGTCATCGGGGCACGGTTTGCGATATTCCTCAATCCAATCCGATGTGTCGCGCCATTTCTTCATTCTGGCAGCGTTCAAACTACCACGGACATCGCATTGAGATCAACAACGGCTTAATCGATAAGGCGTAGGAGAAGTCAGTCTTGTCGCCGAGATCCAGATCACGGAAGATTTGAACGATTGACTGAATTAGGTTGGATTTTCCCGAGCCATTCTCTCCTACCAGCACGGTCGAAAGCTCGCCCTCGTCGAAATTCACTTCGAAATTCAATGGATGAGAAGAGCAGCTTCAAAGCCAAAAATGATGGCGGCAGAAGTGTCAAAAAATCCACAACTCAAAAATAATTGTCAAATCTCTGACAGCTCAGCAAAACAAAGGGGTGGTGGTCGCGCGGGGAAAAGATCTACAATAATCGTCAACCCACGCCGTCGTCGTCGTCGTCGCATCGTTTTTGCGGCCCCTACTCGACAGTGACCGACTTTGCCAGATTGCGGGGCTGGTCGACGTCGCAACCGCGACGCACGGCGATGTAGTAGGCCAGTAACTGCAGCGGGACAATTTCGATGATGGGTGCAAGAAGCTCGGGCGCCGGCGGGATGTGGATCACGTGTTCCACAAGTCCGCCAATCGTGGTGTCGCCTTCTGTGGCGACAGCGATCACGCGGCCGGACCGGGCTGTGACTTCCTGGATGTTGGAGAGCGTCTTCTCATAGCGCAGCTTCGACGCAGGGTCGGATTCGTCGCGCGTGGCCAGCACCACCACGGGCAGCGCTTCATCGATCAGTGCGTTGGGGCCGTGCTTCATCTCGCCGGCGGGATAGCCTTCGGCGTGAATGTAGGAAATTTCCTTGAGCTTGAGCGCGCCTTCCAGTGCGATGGGGAAGTGGATACCGCGGCCGAGGTAGAGAAAATCGTGCGCGGTGGAGAACTCCTTGGCGAGTTGCTCGCATTGTGGCGAGCTGGAGCGGAGGGTTTCCTCGATCTTGACTGGAACCCGGCTCAACTGCTCAATGAGCTCGATTGACTGTGCCTCGTTGAGCTGACCGCGCAGCTGGCCGAGCTTGAGAGCTAGCAGGAATAGCGCCGTAAGCTGCGAGGTGAATGCCTTGGTGGAGGCGACGCCGATTTCCGGTCCTGCGTGGGTATAGATGGCGCCGTGGGCTTCGCGCGCCACCATGGCTCCGACCACATTGCAGATGGCCACCGTCTTGGAGCCGAGCGCCTTCATCTCGCGCTGCGCAGCAAGCGTGTCGGCGGTTTCGCCGGATTGAGTGATCAGCAGGCCAAGCGCATCAGGGCCGGCGATTGGGCCGCGATAGCGGTATTCGCTGGCGTAATCCACGTCCACGGGCAGCCGCGCCAGCCGCTCGATCATGTACTTGCCGGCCAGAGCTGCGTGCCAACTGGTGCCGCAGGCCGCGATGTTGATACTTGCGGCGCGCGCCAGTTCCTCGTCTGCGATCTCCATCTCGCCCAGGAACACCTTGCCGGAATCGAGCGAGACGCGGCCCAGCGTGGTATCGCGGATGGACTGCGGCTGCTCCCAGATTTCCTTGAGCATGAAATGCTTGTAGCCGCCCTTTTCTGCCTGGATGGGATCCCAGAGAATGCGAGTGAGCTGGCGCTCGATGGGATTGCCGTCGAAATCGGTGAGCTTTACTGCGGCCGGTGTCAGAATGGCCATATCGCCATCGGCGAGAAAATAGATGTTGCGTGTGTGGTGAAGAATGCCTGGTACATCGGAGGCAACAAAGGCCTCGCCTTCGCCAACGCCGATGACAACCGGCGGCCCCAGACGCGCGACAACGATCTTGTCTGGCTCAGCGGCCGAGAGCACGCCCAGCGCAAAGGCGCCGGTGAGGCGCTTCACGGCGCGGCGGACAGCATCTTCGAGCGGAATCGGTGTATTGGCTGTTGCTGCGTCCTGCTGCACTTGCTCGATCAGATGGGCAATGATCTCGGTGTCGGTTTCAGTGACGAACTTGTGTCCCTTGGCGGTGAGTTCGTGCTTCAGATCGAGATAATTCTCGACAATGCCGTTATGAACGACGACGATACGCCCGCTGCAGTCGCGATGCGGATGGGCGTTTTCCTCGGTGGGGCGGCCGTGCGTGGCCCAGCGCGTGTGGCCGATGCCAAAGGTGCCGTCCAACGGATGATCGTGAAGAACTTCTTCCAGCTTTAGCAGTTTGCCCGGCGCGCGACGCACATCCAGGAGGTCACACGAGCCATTGCCCACGGCAATACCCGCCGAGTCGTAGCCGCGGTATTCGAGGCGCCTCAGCCCCTCGATGATGACGGGCACAACTTTCCTGGGACCAACGTAACCTACGATTCCGCACATGTATTCATTTTATTCGCTACCATGCATCCATGACCAAGGAAGATGTTTTTGTTTCCATCCCTCCGGAATTGACACAAACGCTGAAGGAGCTTTGCGCCCGCGAACCGATTTTTCATACCACCGAATTCGGCCGTTCGCGGCTTGAGCTTGAGCAGTCGACCGCACCTGATTATTGGGAGGTAGGCGCTTCCGGACGCCGCTACAGCCGTGCGTTCATTCTTGATTGGCTGGCCCAAACCCCGCCTGTCGATGCCGCGGAAGCAGGATGGAGGAGCGATGGCTTCGGTCTGCGCAGATTGGGGGAAGACACCTATCTGCTTACCTACACTTTGAGACAGGGCCGACGTGTGACCCGCCGTGCGACGATTTGGCAGTCCACCCAAGCCGGGTGGCGGATTTTGTACCACCAGGGCACGATCGTCGCAGCAGAAGAGGACGATGTAGCGCCGTCTTAGCAACGGAAGCGCCGGCTGCTGGGTGCTCCCCTATTCCTCAATCCGGTAGGTGTATTCCTCGATGACCGGGTTGGTGAGCACATCGCGGGCAATTCGCTCAACCTCAGCGCGGGCCGCCTCGGAAGTGGTGCCGTCGGCGAGAGAAAGCTGGAAATATTTGCCCTGGCGCACGGCTGCCACGTTAGAGAACCCGAGCTTGCGCAAGGCATTGTGGATGGTTTGGCCCTGCGGATCCAGGACCGATGTCTTCAGAGTGACATAGACATGCGCCTTCATCATCCGTGATTATATAAGGGTCCGCTTACGCTGCATCCAATATGGCAGCGTGAACCAGTGCTACACCGGTGGCCTTGGCCATAGATTCAGCGTTTCTGCTCCAATTCCGGGCCGCAGCCGTGTCCCCAAAACTCGAAGGAGAAAGCCAGAATGACGAACTACCTTGAACTGCCTGTCGGCGACCGTGCTCCGGAAGTATTCCGCGCCGTCATCGAAATTCCCAAAGACGGCACCCAGAAGTTTGAATACGACAAGCAGTTGCACGTATTCAAACTCGATCGCAACCTGCACTCGCCAGTCCACTATCCGGGTGATTATGGATTTATTCCCTCAACGCTGAGCGACGACGGCGATCCGCTGGACGTGCTGGTGCTGGTGCCGAGTCCGAGTTTTCCCGGCTGCGTGCAGGAGGTTCGCCCCATTGGCCTGCTGGAGATGCTTGACCAGGGCGTTCTGGACGAGAAGGTATTGGCGGTGGGCAAGAACAATCCGCGCTATTCGAACGTGTGGAACTACACCGATACTTATCCGCACATGATCAAGGAGATCACTCACTTCTTTTCCATTTATAAGGATCTTGAAGGCAAGCGCGTGGAGGTGAAGGGGTGGCATGATGCGTCCTACGCGCGCGATCGCGTGGCGCGCGCCATCAAGCTGTTTGAGGAGGGCAAAGCGAAGCGCGAAGCCGTGAAGAAAGAGATGGCAGTCTAAGAATGCCAAAGCGGACTGCCGCGGCGCCGTTCGCGCGTTCGCGGGTCAATCCGCGCTGGATTCCAGTGCAACGCGGCGGCGCGCCTGTGCAGCCGCGGTAATGCCATAGAACAACGGGCCGAGCAGGGCTACGCCCGCAGCCGCCCCAAGCGCGGAGACAGAGCCGATCAGCTTTTCGCCACGCGAGACATAGAGCGCGTAGCCGATGAGCGCCGCCGGACCTACGCCCAGCAAACATGCGAAGGGCAGGTTTCCGGCCCTGAACGGCCGCTCAAGCTGCGGCTCGCGCATGCGCAGAACGGCGAGAGCTACAAACTCCAGCAGCAGGCTGGCGCCGTAGAGGACCAGATCAATCGAGATGAGGCGCTCAAAGGGAAGCTGAAGCGCCAGAGCCCACGCTACTCCGCACAGCAGCACGCTAACCCGCGGCGCGCCGCGATTGTTGCGCCGCGCCAGCACGCGCGGAAGCATCCCATCTTCGGCCATGGCCATGGGCAGCCGCGTGTAGCTCATTACCAGTGCGTTGAACATGCCGATGCCGGTGATGCAGCCGCCGGCGACAACGGCAAACCCGAGCAGCGGGCCGCCCAGTGTGCGCGCGGCCGTGGTCCAGTCGCCGGTCGAAAAGCTGGTTGCCGGCAGACCAGCCAGGGCCATCGCGGCCAGGGGCAGGACGTACGAAACCACGGTGAGCGCGATCGCACCTGCCATGGCAAGCGGGTAGTTGCGCTGCGGGTTCTCGACCTCCTGCGCCACTGTGGAGGCATTGTCCCAGCCCATATAGTTCCACATCGCGACCAGGATGGCTGTGGAGAGTGCAGAGCTTGAGGCGGGACCGCCGGATGCAATCCCGGGATGCAGGGTGAGGCCGCGCCAGAAACCGAGCCCGACAAAAACAGCGAAGGGGGCGATCAGCAGCGCGCACATCCAGCCCGAGTCCCGGCCCACCGTCGGCGCTCCGAGCAGATTCCAGAGGCTGCACAAGACAACGACCGCCAGTGGCCACGCGTAGCCTCGCCAACCCGCAGTCAGCGCGGGGCTGAATTTTGCCAGGTAGAGCACAAAGATGGCCGGATAGAGCGCCATGTCGAAAATGGAGGCGGAGAGGGAGAGCCAACTTTCCTGGTATCCCCAGAACGTCCCAAGCGCGCGCCGAACCCAGATGTAGAAGCCGCCTTCGACGGGGATGGCGCTGGCCAGTTCGCCGATCATCAGCGCTGTGGGCAAGCACCACAAGACAGGCAATACCAGCAGGATGATGATGGCCCGTGCGAACCCGGCGCCTCCCAGGATGTCCTCGATGCCGTATGGTCCGCCCGAAACCATGAAATAGGTGGCGGCAATCAGCGGCCAAAGCCGCATTTTTCTGGGCAGGGGATGGAAATGACGGGGCACAAGCTGAATCTACATCGACGCGGCCGTAAGTGGAAGCGAAGTCAAGTCCGCAGGGAACGGGAACTTCCGGTATAATCCCATCTGAGACCCGGAGAGATGGCCGAGTGGCTGAAGGCGGCGGTTTGCTAAACCGTTATAGGGTCAAAAGCTCTATCGGGGGTTCGAATCCCCCTCTCTCCGCCAGACCTTCTCCATAGCTGTCCATATGTCTCCATCCCCATCCTCCCTTAAACGCTAAATGATTGAAAATATTGAATAGTTTTCCAACAGTCATCCACGCCTCTCCATGCGTGTCCGATTTGACGGGGGGTAAAGGCGGGGGTATTCTCGAATCTGCCGGCAAGGAGAGCGGGGGTATTGCCCCGTTCGGCGGTAAATGGAGATCCTCTACAGGCTAAACGACCGCGAGATCAAGAACGCCAAACCAAGGGAAAAAGACTATCGGCTTAGCGACGGAGGCGGCCTCTACCTGGTCGTCACGGCTGGCGGGGGAAAATTATGGCGTTGGTCGTACGAGTTTAATGGGAAAGAGAAGCTTCTCTCCTATGGTCCCTATCCATTCGTAACCGTCGCTAACGCTCGAGAATTGCACGCGGCAGCTCGGGCGCTGAAAAGCAACGGAACTGATCCGGCTGCCGAGAAACAGGCGAAAAAGCATGCAGAAGAAGAACGCGAGAAGGCTTCTTCGATGCCAACCTTCGCAGAACTTACCAAGGAATGGCTCGATACCTGGAGCGCGACAAAGAGTGAGCGGTACGTCGGCACCGTAAAGAACCGCCTGGACCGCGATATTCTTCCGGCGATCGGTTCGACTAGGATCGACCAATTGAAGCCATCCGAGATGGCGAAGATTGCCACTGGCATTCAGGACGAACGTGAGGCGGCTGAACTGGCTCGCCGGGCGTTGGAAAAGATGAAACAGATCTTGCGTTTCGCAGTCGCGAAAGGCTACATCGAGAGGAGCCCGATCGCCGACATTCAGCCGGCGACCTTCTGAAATCCCACACTATCGAAAACTTTGCGCGCATCGAATCGCAAAACCTCCCTGAACTGCTACAGAAGATTGAGTTGTATCACGGCATTCCCCTCACCCGGCTTGCCATGAAATTGATGGCACTGACCTTTGTCAGGACTGAGTCGCTCATCATGGCGGAGTGGCGGGAGTTCGACTTCAGGGCAGAGCGGTGGAACATCCCTAAAGAACACATGAAAGGAAAGCAGTTCCCACACATTGTTCCATTGGCGCGGCAGACGATCGAGGTTTTGCAACTGTTGCGGACGCTTTCTGGAAAGAGGATGCGATGTGAGCCGTCCCGCGTGCCTCTCCTGCACAGCTTTCAGAAGTGTCCTGCCCTCATCTGGCACGCCCGCCCGTATTCGATCCCGCGCCTGGTCGATGTCCCGGTCAATGTCACTCGTGACTTCGCGGTGCGGGATATTGGAGAGATTTTCCTGAATCGTGCTTAGCGTTTCGTTTGTTCGCGTCGTGAGGGAAAGCATTTCGCTGCGCGTGCTTTCTTCCTTGGCATCGCGCTGTCGAAAGTAGGTTTCTACCTGAGTCGCAGGCATGACACTGGTGACAGCAAAATAACGGACATAAAGGTCATGATTGTTGCGAACTCTTCTTGCGACATCTAGGTTGAGCTGACGCCACGGTTCAATCTTCGTGCGAAGAGTAGTCAGCAGCCGTTCCTTTGAATCGTTCCACTTGAAGTCTTTGAGTTTCTCGTATTCGTTGGTGACTGCATGGAAGGCAGTTTGCACATCATCTTCTGTCAGTTGAGTCCGCCATGCAGCGAGTAACTGTTCCGCAGGCTGATAGAGCCCGCCCGGTGCCCATATCTCATATTTCACGCCACTGTCTGGAATAAATGGCGTCTTCATGTCGTGAAGCGTCAGTTTCACGAGTTCCCGCAGTAATCGAGGCGTGTCTAAGGGTGTGGAAAGGTTCTTGCATTGCACGATGGTCTGGAGCTTCCCATCGACGTAAACCAGTACATCTCTACCCTGATCGCCAGTGCTCTTGACAAGAATCACTTTGGCTTGGGGATTCAGGGGGTCGCCTGACAGAAGGTAATAGGTAAGTATCTCGAACCGCGGGCCACCAAGAGGGGTGAACGGGAGCGTGGTTTCCCCGTCAGGATCGGGAAGCCGTTCCGATTCGGTCACGTTGTCCGCCGCGATTTCGTCCTCCGCGACGACCTCATAAAAGTCAGGCAGTTGAATCCCAGAATCGTTCATAGAACCTCTGGTCAAGGAAGACAGGATCTCCCTTCCTATTTTACGAGTGAGAAGCGGAGGAGCGGGGAGGAGGGTTCCTCCCTGATTCCAGCCGCCGAATCGTGCCGGCGTCTTCCACCACCCACCTCTGCGGGCCTGTTCCTGCCCGCAACGCCGGCCCTGAAAATCCATGCGTGCTGACGCACGCCAATAAGGAAGACAAGCCTTCCTAAGGGGTGAGAGTACCGGGACATCCTTTAAGTTTTAGACCGGGGACATGGTTTACAAGCCCCTTGCGGTGAGAGTGGCTCTGTTTGCGGGTTTTCGGCGGGCTTTGCCGGTCTTCAGATACATGATAGCCGTCGTCGTAGCCGTGGGAATGTGGGAATCCCCGCAGGGATTTCCAAGGGGTGTGGGAAGGGTGGAAAGCCGGCTTCATGGCTTTCCATGCTTTCGATACCCCGGCATTTGCATGGCTTGTTTTTGGCCAAAATGCGTTTTTCAGCTTCCAGTGAGCTGAGCATACTGCTGGTCGTCATCGACAACTGGCTGGGAGCAAAGAGTGTCGCCCAATTGCAGCATTTATTGCCTCCTTTTATCTGGATTTCATCTTCAGCGGTTCTGTACAAAGGCTTCGGATTAAGAGCCAGGCTTGTGCAGATTGCTAAAGATTCTGACAGCAATCACAACTCCCGGCATGGCCTACTCGATCCATGATCAGTCATTGAATTCGAGAGCGGTGAAGCCTCAAACCGTCTCGAAGGTTCGGTTCAAATCGGATTGCAGCAGCTTGATGGCTGAAGAATACTCATCGCACAACAGATGGAGAGGGCCGATGGATCGCAGGAAATTTCTTCAACTGAGTGCTGGAACCGTTGCGATTGCCGCTTTGAACGCGTCAACTCGTATCGCCGCTGGATTGCCATTTCCATCCAGCTCGTCCGAAATGACTGCTTCCGAATTTCAAGCGGCCCGACAATTCATTGCGACAGAACAGGGCAACATTGCTTTTATCGATCGCGGCAAAGGCGATGGAGCGCTATTCCTGCACGGTTTTCCGCTTAACAGCTTTCAATGGAGAGGCGTCATTCCTCAGCTTTCAGCGTTAAGACGCTGCATCGCCCCTGATTTTCTGGCCCTTGGTTATACAAGAGTCGCGAATGGTCAAAGCGTTGCGCCACAGGCCCAGGTGGCCATGCTCGTACAGCTTCTAGACAATCTCTCCCTCGCCAAAGTTGACATTGTCGCGAATGATAGCGGCGGCGCAATCGCGCAACTGCTCGCCATACGCTATCCCGAGCGCGTGAGTTCGATGCTTCTCACGAATTGCGACACAGAGCCGGATACCCCTCCATCGGCAGTTAGGCCTGTCATCGAACTTGCACGCGCCGGCAAATTCGCCGACCAGTGGCTTGTTCCCTGGCTCGCGGACAAGTCTCTGGCGCGCTCTGCGAGCGGCCTGGGAGGTCAATGCTATTCAGATCCTACTCATCCCACTGATGAGGCCATTGAGACTTACCTGGGTCCGCTTGTCCGTTCGAAAAGACGCAAGGAACTGACGAATGCTTATGCTGCAGCTCTTGATCCTAACCCGTTAGCCGGCGTGGAATCCGCACTCAAGAAGTGCTATGTTCCCATCCGCGTCGTGTGGGGGACAGCCGATACGATCTTTTCGCAGTCGAGTCCCGACTACCTTGCCAAGACTGCAGCAAATTGGTTGGGTGTGCGGCGCGTGCCAGGTGCGAAGCTCTTCTTCCCTGAGGAGATGCCGCAAGTGATCATCGAAGAAGCAACATGGCTATGGAGTCTTTGAACGGTCACGGCACACCGTCAAACGGAATGTGACAGAAATGCATCGCTGGAAGTGGAAGGGGAGATTACTATGCAGACGCTTCAACTGACGCCCCGTTGGTTTGCCGTGTGTGTTCTCGTCGGGATCATTACCACGGCGGCGTATCGCAATGTATACGCATCCGACCATCTTGATACCCCCACAGTTATAGCTGACCCGGCCGCAGATATCGGCGATATCTTCGCATGGACATCTTCCGACGGACGTCGCCTGAACCTGGTGATGGACATAGTGGCTCATCAGTTTTCCGATCGGCTCGAATATGTATTTCATGTGGATAGTGGAGAACGTTTCGGCAAGACGACCGCAAGCACGTTGATCCTCTGCCGATTCGACACTGCACAAACAGCGGAGTGCTGGGTGGGCAATGCAGACTATGTTCACGGAAATGCGAGTAACCCGGCTGGACTTGAAGGAGAGAATCACCGATTTCGAGCATTTGCGGGGTTGCGAGACGATCCCTTTTTTAACAATGTCAAGGGAACTCGCGAAGCATATAACGTCGCCGGTGCTGCTCTTCAAAACGGAACGAGGGTCGACGCTGCAGCCTGTCCACAATTCGATCAGGCTACATCCCAGAAGATCCTGGATACATGGCGGCATACCAGCGGCGCTCCCGCAACGAATTTCCTCGCAGGTTGGCAGGCCTCCTCATTGGTCCTTTCGATTGATCTCGACGTGGTTGCAAACGACGGAAAACTGCTGGCCGTTTGGGGCGCCGTACACCGAACACCTCGCACGCAGTCAGTGGCGATTTCGAAGAGCCGAGCCCAGTGGCCGGCGATCCCAACACTAGGCAATCCGATCGAGCGCACTGCACGGCCGCTGATAAAGAACGCGCTGGTTGGCGGCCCCCTTGCCCCTGACGCGGTGAGCAATCGGCGCAAGGAAGCCTACAACCGTGTGCAACGGACTGGCTGGACGCAGTTTTCAGGAGACATCGAACGGACACTCGGGCTCTATGACGGGTTCGACGGAAAGTGCGGGAATCAATGGCTGGCCGATTCGAAAGGCGATCCACACAGCCGCTATGAGAAGCTTGCCAAACTGCTGGCTGACGATCGAATCTGGGTCAACAGCGCATCGGCTACATGCACTCAGTTCCTGGCAGTTGAATTCGCGGCATTGGCGACACCGGGCGCGTTAGCCGGAGATTGCGGCGGTCGCACGCCGAACTACGACGCCAGCAACATCTTTCGATCTTTGTTAATAGACGGAACCAGCACAGGTGGCGTAGACGGTCTCACACGAGATGAGAAGACGCACTCAACGATCGATTTCCCCTTCTTGGCGGCTCCATGAAACAAAGGGCAGGCTGAAACGCATGGCGTGAGCGACGTCTCGACGACAGCGGCGCTTCGAACGGTGATGCTGTTCGTGTCTTTCGGTTCGTCGTGAAGACTTTATCGAACACCCTCACACGGGGATTGCGGAAAGTGACCACCTGCGAGACGATCTCGACTCAAAGAAGCTTGTCTCGCTGACTAAACACAGATTCTCAGGAGACGACAGCGTGAGACATTTTGGTTACCCTTCAGCGGTCCTCGCAACTGTCCTCGCAACCTATTGCGCTGCATATAGCGCGCCGGTTGCCGAACCATCATTCATTACAACTAGCAGCAGCATCGCAATTCGAAACCTGGACCAACAAATTGCTCAGTTGGGAGATCAGCCAGGCGTTGAGGAGCTTCTTTTGGTTAGACAGCGATTTCTAAGCGACTACGAGGCATTGGATAGGGCGTGTACGCTTACGGAGGGCCGATCCGAAACAAGCGCGGACCTCTTACGACGCGCCCGAACGCGGGCAGCAGTGCATCGGTTTGCGGATGCCCTCGGCGACATAGCAGCCGCCGAGCGCCAAGGCGCAACTTCTGAGGAGACCAGAGGATTGCGTGCCTCCATACTTGTTGCCACCGGTCACGCCTATGATGTAATCCCGGAGTTGCAAGCGGACATGGTTCACCGGCCGGGCTTTGCGTCGCGGAGCGCTCTGGCCACCGCGTACGCAGAAGTGGGCCGCCTACCCGAAGCAGATCGTTTATACGTTGCGGCCCTCGGCGACCTGGACACCACGTTACCTTTCCCTTATGCGTGGATCTACTTTGCCCGCGGCTTAATGTGGGCCGATCAGGGCGGTGATGCGGCGCGTGGAGAGGCTAACTATAAGCGAGCACTCACATACCTGCCTGAGTTTGTCGCAGCGACTGCCCATCTCGCCAAACTCGAGGCCGCCCGCGGAGACACGGCGTCAGCAATCGAGCGGCTCGAGCCCGTCGTTGTGGCGAGCAACGATCCGGAAGCACTTGCATTGCTCGGAGGACTGCACGTCAAGGGCGGCGACACAGTACATGGTCAGGAGGAGATCTCTCTCGCACAGCAGCGCTACGAATCACTCTTGGCGCGTTATCCACTGGGATTCGCGGACCACGGCGCAGATTTCTATCTTGGACCTGGCGCAGATCCGGAGCGCGCGTGGATTTTAGCTCAGCAGAACCTTGCAAATCGAAAGACGGACCGTGCCTATGCCTTGGCAATCAAGGCCGCAGAGGCAACCGGACGGTACCAGGAAGCGCGCGACCTTCTCCTGAAGGCACAATCGCAGTCAAATAAATACAAAAACAGACAGGTAAGCCTTCTGAAGACGAACGCCAGGTAATCGTGCAAAATTCGACAATCTGGTCTCGCTATTATCTTGTCTGCACCAAGGCTTATGCACATCGGTCCTGAATAGAGTGCAAAATGATATCCTCCTCTCTGTAACCGGCAGGGGGGGAGTGTGGGCTCGAAGAACAAGAATGGGAATGTCGCAGAATTCTGCGCTCAAACCCTGCTCAAGTCTCCAACCGTCAAGATTCGCGACGTGTATTGCCAAGGAAGTTGTCGCGGTCAGAGCGCCGAAGAGTATGCGACGGCTACGGAGCTCGTCTTCCCGTATCGAGGCGTCTTCATGCGCCATCTTGGGAGCGACGAGGCGGTAGCGGAAGCGAACCAAGTGATATTCTTCAATGTTGCCGAAGGCTACCGTATTAGCCATCCAGTCCTGGGGGGAGACGCGAGCTTGTCGTTGGCAATCAGCGAAGAGCAGCTCCTTGAACTGGCGCCGGCAACTTTTCTTTGCGATAAGACGACTACTGCATTTCGAGGACAGCGTCTGCGGATCGACGCACGGGCTCAAGCACTTGTGGCTTTTCTGCGCCATAGCCTGCGCGAGAACATTGCAGAGCCATTGGAAGCCGAGAGCCTGGCGCTAACCTTGATCCGCCGTGCGTTGGGGCCGCGCACCACGCATGAAGCGGGCGCGAGCCTCGGACGGCAGCGGCTGGTGGACCGGGTCAAGCTTACCTTGGCGAGCGATTTGACGCGACGCTGGACGCTGGCCGAAATCGCTGCGGAAGTGCGCGGTTCTCCGGTCTATCTGACCCAGGTCTTTCAACAAGTCGAGGGCATGCCTCTTTATCGTTATCAACTGCGTCTGCGATTGGCGCGGGCTTTGGACCTTCTTGCCCAATATGACGATTTGACGACTCTGAGCCTCGATCTCGGCTTTTCGAGCCACAGCCATTTCAGCGCCGCATTCCGTGAAACTTACGGACGCTCACCCTCCGAGTTCAAGCAGTCGGCGCTCCGTCGTTAGGACAGCCCCGGCAAATCGCTAAATAATCTGACAGCGGCGCTCCCTCCGTTCATGGCCTACTGAATTTACCCGGATCTTGGGTACTGAAGGAGAAAACCATGGCTGAGAGAACGTGTGCGGCGTGCGATTGCGCGCTCGACGGAGATTCCATCAAGGTCACCATCGGTGGCAAAACGGTTGAGGTTTGCTGTGAGGAGTGCGCACAGAAATTGAATGAAGCGGCTGCTTCTGCTGCCACATCGGGGAGAGGCTAGACCATGGCAGCAGATAGATCCTCAGCGATCCGGCGCACCGTTGAGATTCCCTCCGGGCGTATCAGCTATTTGGAGCAGGGTAGTGGGCCAATCGCATTTTTCGTGCACGGCGTCCTGTTGAACAGCTATCTTTGGCGTCATCAGTTGGCTGGCTTATCGGACATTCGGCGCTGCATCGCCGTTGACCTGCTGGCGCATGGCGACACTGAAATCGCTCCCGATCAGGATGTATCGGTTACAGCCAATGCCAAGATGCTCAGAGAATTTCTCGACGCTTTGAAAATCGATCAGGTTGATCTGGTGGGAAACGATAGCGGCGGCGGCATCGCACAGATCTTCGCCGCACTGAATCCGGAACGGGTCCGCAGCCTAACGCTCACCGACTGCGATACGCACGACAACTGGCCACCTGAAGCATTCAAGCCATTTCTTGCCATGGCCGCCGCAGGCGGTTTGTCCGGAGCGCTGAACGCTATGCTGTCGGACAAACAAGTCTACCGTTCGGCCGGGGCCCTCGGTCCCGCCTATGAGCATCCGGAACAAGTAAGCGACGACTCCATCGAGAAATACCTGCGTCCGCTGGACCGAAGTGAACAGCGCACACGTGACTTACAACGTTTCCTCGCGGCTTTCGACAACAGCCACACAGTAGCGATTCAAGACCAGCTGAAGAGCCTCCAGGCACCGACGCTTATCGTATGGGGAACGGATGATGTCTATTTCGATCTGAAATGGTCGCATTGGCTCGCTGACAACATCCCCGGCACACGGCGGCGTGTTGAGATCCAGGACGCCAGAATCTTCTTCCCCGAGGAACGCTGGCAGGAATTCAACGAAGAACTACGCGCACACTGGCAGACAAGCCAATAGAGAGGCAACAATGACCGTCGAGACAGCAATCGGGCAGTCGCAAGGCTTCCAGGAACACGGGATGTCCGATCAAACGCGAAAGGCTGCCCAATTCCGGGCACTGCACATCCCCGGCAAGCCACTCGTCCTCTTCAACATCTGGGATGTGGGCAGTGCCCGGGCTGTCGCCGTGGCCGGTGCAAAGGCAATCGCTACGGGCAGTTGGTCGGTCGCACATGCGAATGGCTATGACGATGGTGAGCAGACGCCGCTCGGTCTGGCACTCGATAATCTGCGGAGGATTGTCAGTGCAACTGATCTTCCAGTGACCATCGATTTGGAAAGCGGCTATGGCGCCAAGGCGGAGGAGGTAGGCAGCAATGTCCGCCTTGCAATCGAAGCAGGAGCCGTAGGCTGCAATTTGGAGGATAGCATTCCGCCAAGCGGGAGACTTCGGTCCGCCGCCGATCAGGCGGACCGCATCCGAATCGCGCGGCGAATAGCGGATGGAGCGAAGATCCACTTCTTCATCAATGCTAGGACCGACGTTTTCTTTGAACAACCGGCGAATCAGCATCACGATGCCATGATCGCAAAGGCAGTTGAGCGAGCGCACGCTTATGCGGAGGCCGGCGCAGACGGGCTCTTCGCACCCGGTCTTACGAACCTAACTCTGATTGCGCGACTGGCTGGAGCCTCTCCGCTCCCAATTAATGTCATGGTGGTCGATTCCACTTCGCCATTGAGTGCGCTCGCAGAGCAAGGTGTTGCAAGAGTGAGCCATGGACCGCGCCCCTACCTGTTAGCGATGAAGGTATTGGAAGAAGCGGCACGCGACGCGAACTTCGGATCTTGATGCCGCAGATGAGTGATCCTCTGTCATTGCTGATCGATCGGCTTCATACGCCGATCGGCGAGATGCTGATCGTCATGGATCACGACGGACATCTGCGTGCCGTGGATTGGGCAGATCACGAGACGCGCATGCATCGTCTGTTGATGATTCACTACGGTCAAAGCGGTTTCAGGCTTGATCCGGCGCACTCGCCGAACGGATTGACAGACGCGATCAAACGATATTTCAGAGGAGAGCTTGCATCGATCGACAGTCTGCCGGTGAAAACAGGTGGAACGTCCTTTCAAGGTGATGTGTGGCGAACGCTGCGAAATATCCCTTGCGGGACCACGATCTCCTACATGAAACTTGCCAAACAAATCGGCCGGCCCGCAGCTGTTAGGGCGGTAGGTTCGGCCAATGGTTCCAACCCAGTGGGAATAGTCGTTCCGTGTCATCGTGTAATCGGGTCCGACGGTTCGCTAACCGGATACGGTGGAGGAATCGAACGCAAATTGTGGCTTCTGAACCACGAAGCTAGTGCAGCGATGATGCGCAGTGAATCACGGTGCGTCTGTCGTTAGCTTTCCCGGTATCCGTGATTGTGTCATCCTCGAAACGCTGGACGGAACCGCATCTCGGAACTGTTGAACTCACCCAATTCAGTATTGCAGAAGAAGACTCGATGTACCTCTTCATCCATTTTTTCGAACCCGATCTCTTCGTTGCGGAAAACCTCACTAACGAATACCCTCCCCTTGTGCCAGCTAATGTCTCCGCTGTTGTTCACCCGCCGGGTTTGAAATGATTTCGGATATTGAAAGCTCGCCACCCTGCTCGGTAAAATTCGAGCGCTTGGCACGTAAATGCTTCCCGGCGTCTCGTTCGCTAACGCCTCGTGTGGGCGCTCGTGGTTGAAAACCAGACGGAAACGATCAAACTTCTTCTGTTGCGCCGTCACAGTGCGAGCTGGCGGCTTCGCGGTGTCCTCCTTAAGAGTGCGATGCATCCGTTCGTGCCTTCCGTTCTGCTGAGGCCGCCCTGGCTGAATGCGTTCGTGAACAATGCCGAGCTTCATCCATCCCAAAGATAGCTTCGATAGACCCAGCAGGCCGACGCCCGCGAACGGCGCTCCGTTGTCCGTGCGAATGCGTTCCGGCATGCCGTACTCGCGCATCGCGGCATCGCAGACGGCGCTCACCTGAGCGAGATCCATGCGCGCCACCGCCTGGCAACGGATCAGAAATCGACTGTGCGCATCTGTGATCGTGAACGGATCGCAGCGATAACCATCGCCTGTCAGGAAGTACCCCTTGAAATCCATGCACCAAAGCTGATTGGGCGCAGTGACCATCGAGAACGGTTGCGAACTCGGCGTGGCGCGCCGTTTCTTCCTCTTCGGGTTGGTGAGCCCGGCCCGGCTGAGGATCTGGCCCACCGAGCTTGCCGCCGGCCAGCTCACGTTGGGGTTCATGCGCTCCAGTCGTGCCTTGAGCTTCCTCGCTCCCCAAGACGGGAATCGCTTCCGTAGCGCGAGGACCTCGTTCTCGATCTCTGCCGACGTTGCGTATGGAGAACTGTGCAGCGTGCGCGTGAGATCTAGCAGCCCCTCAGGCCCAACCTCGTCGTAACGCTTGATCCACTTGTAAGCAGTTGGACGCGAGATGCCGTACTCGTGACACAGATCGGTCACGGACATTTCTTCCTTCTGATAGCTCGATAAGAACTGCAGGCGTTGATCCACGGTTCGAGTCTCTTTCCAAGGCATAAACGCATCTTCAAGCGTCAAGCCAAAGCTGGGAAAGCCAACTGTTCTCCGCCATGGTGTAAACCATGTCTCCGGTCTGTTTTGTAAAGCATGTCCCCAGTACACTCAGGGGCGCTGCCCCTCGCGCGCGCAAGGAGTCTCCCCAGGCTTCCGTGCTCCGCTTGTGCAGCCCTTCGCCCTTCCCCTCACTGCCGAAGGCCTATCCGCGCCCTTGCGCTAAATTTCGGCCTCCGGCTAATTCCTTCCATCCACAACTTCCCTTCATTCCAAACTTGCAACCTCCACCCCGCGGCACTTTCGTTCCGCGGTCCAGCCGTCTCTTCCTGTTCATCCCCGGAGTTTCCTCGTGCAAGACAAACTCATCACCCTTTCTCATCCTTCGACTGGCCTCGAGGACCTCATCCAGAAGGCCAATGACCTTATACGAGCCGCCAAAGCCCCCTCCACACGCAAGGCTTATCAGTCAGATTTTCGGATCTATGATTCCTGGTGCACCGATCACGGCCTGACTTCCATGCCATCCGCTCCTGAAACCATTGCGCTCTACATCGCGTCCTGCGTGGTCGCCCGTTTAGCGCCTGCGACGATCGCCAGACGTCTGGCATCCATCTCGAAAGCCCATCAGGCGGCTGGATTCGAAGAATCTCCTGCTTCCACCAAGCATTTCGTTGTCGGGGAGGTGCTGAAAGGCGCCCGCCGCACCCTGGGCGTCGCGCAGAAGTGCAAAGACCCGCTTCTGTTGAACGACATCTGCCTTCTCCTTGCCGCATGCCCGAAGAATCTGCTCGGCCTGCGCGACCGCGCTCTGATCTTGACCGGATTCGCAGGAGCGTTTCGCCGCTCGGAGCTCTGCGCGATGGCGGTATCTGACCTATGCTTTTCGGATTGCGGCGTCGTGATCAACGTGCCTCGTTCAAAAGCCGATCAGGAGCAGGCCGGCGAGAGAGTCGCGATTCCGTTTGGCGAGCACGAGAAGACTTGCCCAATCAGAGCGCTTCGCGTGTGGCTCTCCAAGGCTAAGGTCACCGAGGGCGCCGTTTTTCGCGCAGTCGACCGTTATAACAAGGTAGCGGCCACAGGACTACATCGGGATTCGATTGCGGAGATTTTGAAGACCGCCGCGACGAGGGCCGGCATCAACGCGACCAACATCGCCGGCCACAGTGTACGGGCCGGCATGGCAACCCAGGCGGCGCTGAATGGATCATCCGAACGCGCCATCGCGAAAACCACCCGGCACAAATCCCGTCGCGTCTTGCGACGCTACATCCGGCCGGGCGAGCTGTTCCGCGAAAATGCGTCGGCGAGTCTGGGCCTCTGATCAAGACCGGCCGGCCCCGGGAAATCTCCTCTTCTCAGATCCCAAAAACTCCCGATCTTCCTTCACCCAGCCCACCTGCTGCTCTCCATCTCTGCTCATCCCGCCACTATCCATCCACCCTTCACCCGCGTTCGTGCCCGGCTCGCTCATTTTTGCGCGAAATCTCCCCTAAGAGAAAGGTCCCCATGCTCCACGTCCTTACTCTTTACTCCGTCGCGCCCGAGGCCGCCGGCCCATTCGTTCGCTCCATCCGCCGCGGCGGCGAGTGGCATACACTCGCTCCCCGTTTCGCGCCCGCTCTCATTGCCAGCGATCTCCTCGAACGGCAGCCTTCCCTGGCGCCGCCGTTCCTTTCCGGCGATTCAATCCTGTTTGTCTGCCTGGATTTCTGGATTTCGCCCGAAAACTATCGCGCGCCTTCCAGCAGCCGGCTTGTCAGGCCCTGTTTTACGCCCGCCGCCGGATGGCAAACTCGGCGTTCGAACTCTGCGCCTTTTGCTTTCCCGCGGTGGCGGACACAGAAAGCCTCTCACAGCCAGCAGCGGCGCCGGACTGAGCTATCGGATGCTGCATGGCATTCATGCCGGCTTTTCAACATGCCTTCGGTCGCTCTGCTCCGGGTCCCGGATTTCGGGAGTTCGATAGGACAACGACACGAGTTATGCATTTGTTTCCTGCGATTTTTATTCCGGGTTTGCCGCAAGCCTCCGCCATGCTTAATTCGGAGCTTCGACCGGCGCTCCGACCGTACACAGCAAAATCCCGTGTAAAACCCGACTTTTGAACCTGGGGGATAATCGGGCGACCTCCTTATTGTGGCCGAAAAACACACCGAGAGGGATCCCCCGCGCGGCGCGGAGGCGTGCCAGCCCGCCAGCCCTGTCCCTGAAAGTCTATGAGGTCTTCGCCGCATTTTGAGTCTTGCCCCAACCCTTCTTGCCCTCCGCCCATAGGCGCAGCAGTTACCTACCCAATGCGAAGGTCAGCCCATAGTTTCTAAGGAGAATCCACGTGCTTCACTCAAGTTCCATCCCATCCGATGTTGTCACTTGCCCTACCTGTCACCTCAGACAATTCGTCCGCGCAGACACCTGCCCCAGCTGCCACCAATCCCTGGGCCTGACCTACTACGCCTTCCAGCTTCCAAGCCGTTATGCGAAGCGCGGTCTCCCGGACCGTAGTTCGATTCGAAGGTTCATCGGCATCCTCATGCGCCGGCTACGCCTGAGGCTCGGAGTATCGCAATCGGTCCTCGCCACTCGAATGGCGGTGCATCGCACGCGTGTCTCCCGCATGGAAAACGGACAAGCGGTGCAGAATCTGAGGGTCCTTTTGCTGGCAGCAATTGCCCTCGACATCGATCGAATCGTCCTGCGCGTGCGCAGCCGCAAACCGAACCTGCCGCACCGTCCATAAAGCAATCTCCTCTGCCCGTGTGCTGGCCGTGAGATATGTGCGGGATTGCGCACATACCTTTAGTCACTTGGGGGTCCATAGCGTTCATTGCAGTGGCATCATCATGGAGCCGCCTGAATAGATGGCGGCGACTGGAGATGCAATCAATGGACGCAAAGGAAAAACTTGAGGCGCTAGCAAGCGGTACAGATGGCGATCCGGAACAGACGGAAGATTGGCCGCCGGCGGAAGAGTTCAACGCGATGCTCGACGAGGTTTCCGGCAGCGTCAGCGCCGATGCCTATGAAGACGACGATTGGATGGATGATGCCGTCGACGAAGTTTCCAATGATAAAACCCTGCCCGCCGGAGAAATGGAGCTGATCTTCGAAAACGAGTACATCATGTAGGCCCGGCCGGGCGCGGGATTTCTCCTTACAGCCGCCCAGCGCCGGCGTTCGGTCGCGATGCAACAGCGCCACCCTATACGCCTGCACAGGGCGGCGCGCGCTAGAACCGGACACTGGGCCAGTTAAACATTCGTCTGGGAGATCCGAATAATCGCCCGGAAAGGAAATGACGATGGATGCAATAAACCGGCTTTTCAATGCGCCTGTTGACCCGGCTATGGCAAACGCGATACTGGCAGCACTGTTAGCGCTGGCCGCATTTGCTTTGATCGGTTATCTTCGCAGACTGTCAGCCGAAGAGCGCCGGAGATTCCTGAAGATTCTCCGCACGATCCTTCTTTTTCCCCTGGTCGTGTTCTGGGTCGTTATCACTTCGCAGTCCCATTGTTGCAATTGTCAACGCTGCAACTGGCACGACTGAGAGAATCGGAGATCAAGGTTCAGCCGGCCATTGACGCCCCGATAATCCGTCGCAGAATGGCTGCGCGCGCGCCAATGCAAGGCGGCCTGATAGGAACATGATCGCGGCCGGGCGCGAGGCACTCTTGCCCCACCGGTCGCCGATCCGAACCAGGCCGCACCACGCCGCCAGTCCATATCCCCGCACTGCGCACGAGCGCCACTCGGTGACACACCGGCCCACCGTGCCGGCAGGGGATTGCCATCGCCGAGTTGCCATCAAAGTGTGCGCAAGCGAGTCAAGGGAGGCAGAAGCCGGGCTGGATCTATGACGGAGTGCCTGGATCAATGGACCATTTATACCGAACCCTGTCCATATATATGCCGCAACCCAGTTCGCCAATCTATCCTCGAAGCCATCCTTGAATCGCATCCCAGTACCCTGGCGCTTCCTACGCTAACCACAACTCCCGCGCAGCTTCCGGCCACTCTGGCCGCCCTGCTCGACCGGATTAGCGCCGACCAAACCGGCGCACCGACTGCCATGTTGCGCGTGACCGCTGCTCACCTCGAATGCTACGTCGGCGCTCCCGCAACCGAACTGAAGTTCGACACAGTGCACGCCGCTCTGCCTGGCTTCGCGAACTTCCTTGCGCAATCCAAACGGAAAAGCGGCGGCCCGCTCGCGCGCAACTCAGTCAGGTCGCACGCCAACTACGCGCGCATCCTGCTCCGCCTTGCCAGGGAACTTGGCTGGTCAAGAACCCCCAGCCCCGCAGAACTCGCGTGGCATTCCGTGCTCGGGACCGCGCATCTACCCAAAGGCTGTGCCGGCCTGGGCCGGTTCGCTGTTGCACGAGGCAGGGCGCCTGAGCAACTCGATGACACGGAACTCGACGCCTTCGTCCGTTCCAAAGTTGGCCAGGGCCGCCGTCCGAAGTATGCGCGCAAGGTCGCCCGGGCATTCCGTATGTTCGTCGCTGAGGCGGGACTCTCCAGCCGCTTCCCCAGGCTCAGCCCTCCGCGCCGCGACTACTTCTTCGGCATTGCGGTCGACGATATGCCGAGCCTTTAGGTAGCGACGTGAGGGCACTGGTTGACTACAAGCTGCGGCCGGCAAGCCGGCGCCTGCCCCACCCAACCCTAATCTCAAATTCGCGTCTCCGCCGCGGCGCGAAATCATGGCCGTCAGCGCCCGGGCGCTCGAGGGCACGATCTCTCGGATCTTCGGCTTCGCCGTGCTGGAAATGAGCATCGACCCGAAGGCGCCGATCAGCTTACTCGATCTCGCGACCGAGGAAACCGTTGACGCCTACATCGACTGGCAGCTCGACAGTCGCTGTAACGGGGAAGATGTAGCGTCCCAACACCGTTGACTTGAGGTGCTGGTGGCGCCCCGGGGTATTGATCGGTGACACCAAAGACATCGTTGATCCTAGCCGACTACGAGCCGCGGATGCGTCATATCTACAATTCGCCAGTGTTGCTGAGCCGCCAATCGTGCCACTCGTTTCTCGCTACTGTGGTCATGAACTCGAAATCTATGGCCATGGATTTCGCGCACCGCCCGCCGGCTTCGCAACAGAACGTCCCCGCCCGTGTCATTCAGAAGCCGCGGCCTGTGCGCTCGGTGGCGCCGCTGAGCCGATCAGAGGCGGACACTTCCGATCAGTTCTTGCGAGTAGAACTAGGCCCAGTGCGGCCCGACCGACGCGCGGTTGTGCGTTTAGAACCCGGCCCGGACGCGGAACTGGATGCGCGTGCGCAGTCATTGCCGGGCCAGGAACTGGTGTCGCGTGAAAACTGATCACGGGCAGCTTCTTGCCACAAGACGGTTTCAAAAAATGGATTCAGGTCACAAGCCGGCCAGGTCGGAAACTGGGGTGGCGTTCAAGCATGGCATTCCTCTCAAGCGCGCTCACAGCCTCGTGGCTCTATCGAAATGCGATGGTCATGACGACGCGGTGCGCGCCGCCACTCAGGGTGCTCTGATTTACTCGCGTTCCGATGCCGAATGGATTCTTGCAGTCGATTCGCCTCCCTATCGAAGTGAGATTTTGGATGCCGCACACCAGGCTCACGCGCACCTGCGCTGGTTGCCTTTGCAGGACGTTGCGGGAGTCGGACGATTCGTGGAGGCTCTTCTGGTTAGACGTTTGCCGGCGGACCGGCCTTCCGGTACAACTCCAGCCGCGCTCTTTCCGGAGGACCTCGATGGCTACGAACAGGGGATCCGGGAGTTTTTGCGGAAAAACAATGAGACGCGCCGGATCACAATTCGCCGCCTGGGACTTTCTATTTTCAACCGGCTTGTTGCGATCAGCGGCGATTTGATGGCCGGGGCTCTGATCACCAGCCGGTTCGGCACTAACACCCGCACAGAGAGGTTCTACGCGTCATACACCGTGGAATCTTTGCGACGGTGCTACCGCAAGGTCGCCTCCAGATTGTTCAATCAGGTGACTGACAACGTTGCTCCCAAGGACCGGCCGCTCCGAAATCCTGTGCTCTGGCAGGGCCACGTTGGCGCAAGGCTATGCGCCAAAGATGACGAGGTAAAGCGAGCGATCGGCGACCTGAAGAAAGCCATTAAGAAGGTACGGGGCGTTAAACGGAAACGAGTCGAATATCATAACCTGTTCACTCTCTACACAGTTATGCTCTTCTGCTTCTGTACCTCGTGCCGGCCCGTGCGGACTCCATACTTGTCGCGGGCGCGCATCGACAAAGAGACCAAGTTCGCCTATCTCAGCGACAAGGATGATGACGCGCACCACAAAACGCGACTCATCTGGGTTCCGAAGCTGTGTCGGGACCAGATGAGATATTACGAGCAACATTGCAACCGTTTAGCCCGCGAGCATGCCCAGATTCATGACTGGCCTGATCCGTGTTTCTTTATGACAAAGGATCCTGAACCGATCCCTGTTGTTCAACGGACACTGACTGAGCACCTCAAGCCATTCCTGCAACTGCCCCTTAATTTCTATCGCCTTTACCTCCGCCATCGTCTGTTTGAGTCCGAGGCCCCACCTGAAGTGATCATGGCGTGGCTGGGGCACGCTTTTGCCGGCGAGGAGCTTTGAAACCCCCACTCGAGTCTGAGCGCGACTGAATATCGCGATTGCATCAGCACGCACCTGGTCGGAATTTTGGAGCAGCTGGGATGGAAAGCCCTGAAATAGTAGTAACGGACATCGCAGCCGAGCCGATCTGGTTACTCCCGGATGCGCTCAACGTTCGCGGCCAAAGGAAAGGTCAACTTCGTGATTTGATTGAAGTGCTGAAATCGCGTCAGGGCGCGAGCCAAGCTGTCGCCGATGTCCTTTTAGGGAAGCCAGGCGAGGTCCCAGACCCTCTTACGGGCATGCGCACCCTGGTGGCAGAAATCATTGCCGAGCTTCCAAAGGAGTCGCAAGACGCCACTCTTTCACTGCTTGGACGGATGGTGTACTGTCGGAACGGTGTTCATGCGCCGCCATTGCCGCTTCCCGAGATTCCCGTCAGAATGCCCAGACCAGTTCCTCCGTTCACACCGGATCGATGGGGTGGCCTGGCAAAGTATCGTGCCTGGAGCGCTGCAGTACTGGATGATATCGTTCGTTCGCGCGCCCGATCGAAGGCCGGCGGCGGGAACGATAGCGCCGGGGGCCCGCGCCCAGATGACCTTCGCACGCGGATCGCACGCGTGCTTGAGAGCGCTGTCCTTTGGGGCGGAATTCTGTGCCGGAAGGATCTGGAGTCGGTTTATCGGTCTCTTCCACGGTGGCCGGAAGTTTCCGAATACACCCACGATCGAGTTTACGTAACCTGGTTTGATGAGGCGGCGAACTGCCGCCGCTGGATGCCTGATGTGATCACCGCGCTGCTCATGATGCAGTTGCGCCCCGCGGAACTGCCGCAGGTCGCAGCAATCTATGCAAGTCGTCGACTCGACCGCATTCTGGAAGACTATTTCAAGGTCATCTTCGCTGACCATGATTCGCGGCCGAGCGTGTTCTATTTCATCGATACCTGCCTCCTGCATTTCGAACTGCGGCTCCCGCCCTATTTGACCCGGTATGCCGCAGGTAAGCTGCCTTCCGTCTCGCCAAATCCTGCGACCTGGGCAAGGATGGTTGGTCGACCGGGGCCATCGCCAGCAACGGCCACCGAACAATCTGCGGACAGAAGAGCGGACGATCCTGTAGATGACAATAAAGATGATGAACCTGAGTTGTGTGACATCGATGAAGATGATTGGGTTTCCCGGCTCCGGAACTTACTTGGGGCTGGTGATGCGAAACTAAGCACCTCCGGCTCGCTGGGGAATGTTAAGCAGCGCATGCAGAGCCACAGTGTCAGCGCCGAAGAGGCGCTGTTCCTCGCGTTCGCAGCAGACATGCTGGAGGAGCGCAGGGGGAACAGGCTGCGCAGCATCCGGAGCCTGGTTCTCGGCGTAGCGCAGAGTCTACCGGCTGTTGTCTCACTCGACCATCCGGCAACGGTTTCTCCAGATACGCTAGCAAGTGGATATTCGTTGATTCTGGAGGACACTATTAGCCCAAGCCAGCATCGAAAGCTCCGCGGTTATCTCCGCAGCTGGCATCGCTGGCTAGTTCGGACCGACCGCAGCCAGAGAATCGACGAGACGGAGGTTTTCGGGACCTCTGGCAAGCTTCAGACCATCGATGCGCGCCTCATCATGGAGGACGAGTACCTGCAGGCTCGCGATTCTCTCGTGGACGAATCGATGAATTTTGGGGACGACCCGCGTGGGCAGAAAGAGCTCAGACATATTGCGGGTTTGATTCTCATTCTCGGTTACAGATGCGGGCTGAGGAAGTACGAGGTTCTTAAGGCGCAACTTGACGCATTGTTGCTCGCTTTTCCAGCGGAATTTCTGGTGCGGCCATGGTCGGAGCGAGCGCTAAAGACGCCAAACGCGGTTCGCAAGCTGCCGCTGTATGCCTTGCTGGACAATAAAGAACTGAAACTGCTCAGCGACTGGATGAAACATCGCCGGGAGCAGAACGACAAAACACTCGACCCCTCTCCCTTCCTTTTTTTCATGCCCGCACTCGAGCGCCGCTTCATTCCAGAGGGACGCATCTTTCCTCTCATCCATGAAGAACTGCGAGCCGCGACTGGAGATGAAACGGTTCATTTTCATACGCTCCGCAAATCGGGCGCTGGAACATGGCTTGCCTTCACACTTCTCAGACCACAATCGGTTCCGCTTCCCAAATGGCTTGACTGTTGGCCAGCCCAGAAAAAGCGCATAGAGGAGGGGAAGCCAGGGCAGGAACAAGGGCAGGAACCGGGGCGGAAGCCAGGGCAGGAACCAGGGCAAAAACCAGGGCAGGAACCAGGGCAGGAACCAGGGCGGAAGCCAGGGCAGGAAGTAGGGCGGAAGCGGGCAAAAATGCACAAGCGGCTCTATTCTAACGAGTACGTAACCCGACGCGATCTGTTCGCAGTTGCCCGAACTCTGGGCCATAGCTCGCCGGGAGTCAGCGTGGCCAATTATCTAGAACTGCAGAGCGATCTCCTCGCCCTCTGGCTGGATACGGTTAGGCCCGAGCTGAAATCGAAGCACATCCAGGCGATTGCCGAAGTATCTGCCGCGACAGTTTCGGGATGTCAGAAGGAAGACATTCACCAGCAACTTTGGGCTCTTATCGGTCGCCGAAGGAAAGAAGTGGGGATTCCTACCGAAGTGCCCGGAACAATCGTAGCCTCTGCAACAGAGCACGAATCCGAACAGCCGCTGTCGATCCGCGAGCAGTTCGAGAAAGATGCCCCGTCCGAGATTCCGGAACTGGAAGAAGTATTGCTTGCTCACTCTGAGGGTGCGAGCCGCAAAAACCTAATTTGGCGGTCTGGATATCCGAAAGGATTTCTCGACGCCTTGCTTGACGCCGCAGGGTCCGCCGCACAACTCAAAGTTGCAGAGAAACCTGCCGGCGAGGCAAGAGGGTCCGTCGACTATGTGCATAGCTTTCGCGCAAATTCTGCCGGAGAGAGAATTGTGTGTCCGATGCCGATCAGGACCGCAGAAGACCTTACGGTGATCCGGAGATTTGGCCCCAGACTGTTCAGGACGCTCGGAAACGAGCGGGAGAGTTTCATTTCCATTGCCCGGCACTGGCTCAAAATCCGTCGCAATGAGCGCAACGGTCTCGAGTTTTCACCGCATGACTCTGAGCTGGCTGGGAGCTATATAAAGATCCTTTCGCAGCTGAACGTGGCGCCGGATGAAACTTCGGTGCGGCATTTCGGAACCAGCGAGCAAGCCGCGGCATGGAAGAAGTTTCTCGGCGAAGAGTGGTGGCGCCGATTGGAGCCGGCAAGGCCCCCGTCGCCCTGCTCCTGGCTCCTGCCGATGAAGCTAAGGATGATTCAGCATCGAGCGTATATGGCTGGCGGTATCTGATGCTGATGGCAAGTCTGTGGACGGTGGCTTGGTCAAGCATGGCGCAAGCTGGAAACGGTGTAAATCAACCGGTCCCGTAGGTCATTACGTGATCGCGGAAAGAGAACCATGTCTTGGAGGGCTCGATGGCTGCCATGTCCATGTCTCCGCTGCAACTGAGCCCGATCGCGGGCCGAACTGAGCCATTACTATGGTTCCAGCGCTTTGTGATCTGGAGCCATTCTGATTCCACCCCTATTCGGGATTTGACTTTGCGCCCAGGGCTGAACATCCTCTGGTCGCGTCCGGCGTCCGGAGCTTTCGGAAACGTTCTCCACCTTGACGTAGGACATACGTCGTTGGTGCGCCTGTTGCGCTACTGTTTGGGGGAGGCCAGCTTTGGACCGAAAGTCCACCAGAACTGGATCCGGCATGCGTTCCGATATGGTGCAGCTGGGGCCGAATTGCGGGTAAATGGTACAGTCTGGTCCGTCATTCGTCCCTTCCGGGATTCAAAACCTTCAGTCGCAGCGAATGGCATGACTCTTGATACCCTCTGGGACGAGTACCAAAAGGGACGCGAAACAGGGTTTGAGGACTTCACGCAGGCCGTGACGACGGCGATCGCCCCCCGGTTTGCCGGCAACCTAAAGGAGCTGTTTAATTTGGCGCTGGGTTCTGTCGCACGCGACCGCGACGGGGGCTTTGAAGATGTATTCGTTTGGCATGGGCCCAACAACAACTCCGGTCTCATGATGCCACGCAGCGAGCGTGTATCGACACTCTGCGCTCTTCTCGGTTTCAAGCCTCCTGCAAAACCAAAGCAGGTGAATCCCCCATCCGGGGGCGGGAATCTTTCCGCCGCTCATGGAGCAGGGAATAACCAATCTTCTGCACCCAAGCGCGTCTCCGGCAAACAGAGCCAGCGTGGGCAGAACAACGGAAGCTCCACAGCAGCTGAGAAAGCTGCGGCTAAGCGGGAACGGGACGCCAAGAAAAAGCTGGATAATGCACAAGAATCTTTGCGAAATACCGAATCTGACATTAATGATTTGAAGGAAAAGCGAGGTGCGGATGAAATCAAGAAAAACCATCTAGAAGCTGAAGCCAGCCTTTTAAAAAGGCGAGTTGCCGAGTTCAAGCATGAACTGAAGCAGATTTACAGATATCAAGTCCCACCTGGCACGGTGTGTCCCCCGTGCCACCAGGACTTGAAGTCGGTTCTAACAAAAGGGTGCCTTTTATCGCAAGCTGGGTGCGATCCGCAGACCGTGAATCAGAAGATTGCCGGAATCACGCGAAAGATCGGCAAGTGCAAGTTTGAGATTGCAAAAAAAAGACAGCGAATTCGTAAACTGGCCGGAGCAGTTAAAAAGGCTATAGAGGGCATCGAGTATGAAACCAATACTCATTTAGTTCGAGTTCAACAGCATTTCGACCAAGCAAAGGAGAATTGGTTGAGTGCATGCGCACAAGCGGCACGGTCACAGCCCAATGTTGCAGTCAAACAGCCCCCGGGCAAGGCCCCGACGCCTAATCACAGCTTGGCATTCGGTGCCGACCCTAGCGAAACGGAAGCACTCAGCGAACAAAACTTCAATGAATTTCTCGATGCCTGCCAACGCATTGTGCATGAACTCGTTTCGCCGAATGCGAGCATCGAGATCCAACCGGGAGCAGATGGGCCGGTGCTTCGGATGTTGATCGGTGGAGAAATGAGGGGCAGTGACGCAAAACTGATGAAGCTGCTCACCTTCGATTTCGCGGTCTTGTTGCGATCCATGGAAGCTCCTATCCATATGCCTGGACTTCTGATTCACGATGAGCCGCGACAGCAGGACCTTTCGCCCTCTCAATACTGGGCATTGTTCTGGGTTGCGCGGAAACTTGAACGCTCATGCCCGGACGAGCGGCCTCTCTTCCAATACATCATCACGACCTCGAGCCCTCCACCGAAGGGATTGCTACAAAAACCCTGGATTCTTCTTGAACTCGATGCGGGCTTGGCCGATGTGAAGGGATTGCTGTTTACAGAGCGATCGAACTAAGTCGCTGGCGCGACGGAAGCTGCTGCGTGGGTTTTTCCGGAGCATTGTTGGCTATGTAAGCCTCGGGTCACAAGGAGGTTTACTGTGACTCATCTTCGGCAACTTATGCTGGATGAACTCCAGCGTCGCAACTATTCCCCAAGCACTGTCCGTTGCTAGATCCACGCGGTGGGGGATTTCTCGAAGTACTTCCACCGCTCACTTGAGCGCCTTGGTCCAAGCCATATTCGCGAGTACCAAGTGCATCTGTTCCGCGATCGTAAGCTGTCGCCCGGCACTATCCAGAGCCGTTGTGCGGCTCTGCGGTTTCTCTTCGTCAAGACGCTTTGGCGCCCCCACCTGCTCGATGAAATTCCGTTCCCCAAGCGCCCCGGAAGCTGCTGGCCGTACTCAGTCCGGAAGAGGTGGCGCGGCTGATTGATTCTGCTCGGAACCCAGTGCAACGCACCATATTGATGACGCTGTATGCAACCGGGCTGCGCCGGGCCGAGTTGTGTCACCGTCACCGACATCGACAGCAAACGCGTGGTCATTCATGTCCATCAGGGCAAGGGCAGCCATTTCAACTTTTTCCGCCTGCTTAAGGGAGAAATTATGTCTACTTCTTTGCCTCTTGTGTTGCCAGTTCAGCCTTGGAATTCCATTGCGGCACTTCGTGCGATGCTCTGCGATTCCGTCGTATCCCGTCACACCAAACGGGCTTATGCCCAAGCTTTTGACGTCTTCTTCGAGTTGTGCGCGTCAACCAACCGTCCCGCCGGCCGCGCCGTGCTGATGGAGTATCGCGCTCAGATGATCGATCAGGGCCTGAGCCAGTCCACCATTAACGTGCGCCTGTCGGCCATCCGTAAACTCACCCGCGAGGCTCGCGACAACAGCCTGATCGAGCCACCGGAAGCCGAGCGTATTGTGACCGTCCCCGGCGTGCCCGACGCGGGCCTGCGGTTAGGCAATTGGTTGACGGAGGCAGAAGCGAGGCGCCTGCTCGCCGTGCCCGACCGTAGAAGCCTGATCGGCAAACGCGGCTATGCCATCCTGTCGGTGCTGATTTACTGTGCGCTCAGGCGTGAAGAACTGGCGACGCTCGACATGGCGCACATCCAGAAGCGCGAGGGACGGTGGGTTATTGCGGACCTGGTGGGCAAGCGCCGCCGTGTACGCACGGTGCCGCTGCCGGCCGCCGCGAAGAAGGCCATCGGCGGATGGGCGTCCGCCGCGAGGATCCGGTCGGGGCGGATCTTTCGCCCGATTCTGAAAAATGGCCGGGTCCTGGACCGGCCACTTAGTGCATGGACCGTATGGGAGTTGGTCGTCGAGTCGGCGGCGGCCGCAGGGATCGACCATCTAGGCCCGCACGATTTGCGCCGCTCCTGCGCGAAAATGTGCCGTCAGCGGGGCGGGGAACTGGAGCAAATCCAGTTTCTGCTCGGCCACGAGTCGCTGGCAACGACCCAGGTTTATCTCGGGAGTTGCCAGGAGATCCGGCAGGCGGTGAACGATCGCATCCATATATAAGGATGAAAATCACGCGGCGCAGGGGCGCTTTTAGGGTTCGCCGCGGCCCCTCGAAGGCCTAGCAGGATAGGCAGCGATAACAGACATTAGCGTGGCCAATCCGCCCTGCTGCCCACCGGTCTCCATTCCTGAAATTCACTTCCTGCGAAACACCCTCACCGCGCGCTGTCGGCCGCACGGTTTCCTTTACCCGGTGCGATGCAGCCTTCTAATCCGCAATGGCATCTTGAAGCGCTTCCGGATGAGAAACTTCGAAAAACGTCGAAATGCGCTCTAAAATGAGTCCAGCCGCGGAACCTATTCGTACCCAGGACAGTTAGATCTCGCCTGTGGGGTGCGCATCTACTGGCGGAATCCGATTTGGCAGGTTACTCAAATCTCCGGCAACGGCGCACGCGGGACACTCCGGAGCGCAGCAGTCGCGTCCTTGGGTTGAGGATTTCTTAGCGTGTGGCCTCGAACAGGAACCACGCGCGCCGCTCCGCTTCGTCGATCCATGTCTCGATCAAGCTGGTGGTCGCATATTCATTGGCTTTAGTGACGACCACGTGCGCCGCGCGCAAGCTCTCCACGAATGCCTTGTTGTCAGCGTGGAGTTCCCGCAGCGTCTCGGTTGGGCCCAAGAAATCCTCGGCGTTGTCCGCAATCCGTTGCAGCCGGGCAATGTGTCTGGAGTGGATGGTTGTTGCCGCCCACCTTGCGTACGCGCTCGGCTAGGGCATCGGTGATGCCGAATATCTGGGCCGCATGTTCGTCCAGAAGCAGGTGGTAGTCTCGGAAATGTTGTCCGCTCATGTGCCAATGGAAGTTTTTGGTCTTGAGGTAGAGCGCAAAGGCATCGGTTACAAGCGCGTTCAGCACGCTGGAAAAGTTCTTCACATCTTCGGGCGAGTCACCGTCGAAAACAACAAGCCTGGCAGCCTGCGATTCCTTTTCATGAATAAGATGTTTGGACACAGAGAGACTCCGCAGGGGAATGCGCTGGGATGTCCGGAATGGAACGCCTGAGCCAGTTTTTCCACCCTGCAAGTAAAAGAAAAGGCAATCTGGTTGAGCACCGTAACTGCCACAAAGAACAGGGCGGTAGCCAGTAGCCACTTCAATGGCGTTTCATGCGCGGCCGGTCGAGGAGTCTAGGCCGCGACGCGTTCTGCTCCGGCAACCGGTCCTCGAGAACCATCATCAGCAGCGATTTATGGACGCGGATGCGGCTTTTGTAGCTGATGTAGCCAAGTTTTCTAAAGCGATTCATGAAGAAGCTGACGCGTGACCGGGTACAGCCGATCATATTCGCAAGGGTTTCCTGAGTTACCGGCGGAATCAGCATCTCCGGGCCGGACGGACTGCCGTAGTCCGCCATTATCAGAAGGGTTCGCGCGAGGCGCCGTTCGCTGTTGTTGAATAGCTGATCGACGAGATCCGCCTGGGTTCGCGCACTCCGGAGTGCCAGGAACTGAACGAACAAGTCTGAAAATGCGTGCTCCTCATGAAGGACCCGGGTCAGCTCCTCGGAAGCGATCTTGAGAACTACACAGACGGTAATGGCCGTGGCGTTGGTGGTGCGGAGCCCGTTAGGGCCGGCCATGCACTCCTCACCGAAAAAGTCTCCGGGAGCGAGCAGCGTAACCGTGGCTTCTTTGCCGCCTTTGGAAATAATGGTGAGTTTGGCCCGGCCCATCTGAAGATAAAATAGACAGTTGGCGCTGTCTCCCTGAAAAGAAAAGATTTGCTTCGCCTTGACGCGAATGATTGTTCTTCCTGGGCCCGCATTCGCGAGGTATGTATCCGTATTGAAGGGTATCGCGCGCTTTTGAGGCATACCCAAGCATTGCAGCTGGAGCGGCGATTGTCTGAGCTTTCTAGCTCAGTGTGTGCTTCGACCGGCGAGAAAACAGCCGAATTGCTTACAATTTGAAGATTGCGTTTTCGACCTGGACAAGGATTTGCGAGCTGGAATCGCTCAGGCATTCGCGACGCGCTGCTCCGTATCTCTTGCGTTACCCTGGATGGCCAACTTCAAGTGAACGGATTCCGCATGATGGATTCGAGCCTGTAGGAAAGCGGCCATATAGGACTGTGCTACTCGCTTCCAGACCATTGGCCGAGCATAGAGATAGGCATGCTCGCGCATAGCCTGTCGGGCCTCATCGTTTTTGAGCAGCGCGATTGTCGCTGTTGCGATGGCGGGGGGATTCTTAAACGGCACCAACATTCCGCGTCCATGATCCAGTAATTCCGCGGCATGCCAGTATGGAGTCGAGATGATGGCCTTCCCAGCGCCCATGGCATATGCCAGGGTTCCTGATACAGCCTGCGCCTCGTGGCAGTAAGGCGTAATGTAAATGTCCGCCGAGCCGACCAGAGAATCCATTTCTTGCTGAGTGACGAACCGGTTGACGAACAGAACCTGCTGTTCCACTCCGCACTTCTTCGCCAGGGCCTGCAACTCGAGCCTGTAGCGATCTCCTTCACGGGCCCGAATCTGCGGGTGAGTGGCGCCTGCAATCATGTAGACAACATTGCTGTGACTGGACAAAATGCGCGGCATGGCTTGAATCACGCTTTCGAACCCCTTGTTACGAGACAGCAGCCCGAACGTGAGAAGGACGCTCTTGCCAAGGCAAGAGAAAGCTTCCTTGTGAATATCCGGGGGCTCAAAGGGAAGATCGGGGATGCCATGAGGAATCAAATCGATCTTCTGTGCGGGGACCTTGAAGACTTCCTGCAAAACACGCGAGGAGTATTGGCTCATGACGATAAGGCGATCGGAGCGTGCGGCAATCTTGTGCATTACCACCCTTTGGTCCAGATTCGGTTCACGAAGCACAGTATGCAAAGTTGTAATGACCGGCATCTTGAGGTGCTTCAGCAACTCCAGGATATAGTTCCCGGATTTGCCTCCGAAAATTCCGTATTCGTGCTGCAAGCAGACCAGATCGACATTCCCCGCATTTAAGAATTCGGCGGCCGCTCTGTAGGACGCGAGGTCGCCCTCGCCGATCTCAAATCGCACCCGCTTGGGGTATAAGTAGGATGATTGCCCATCGTTGATTGCCACCACCGAAAGCTGGGCGGCTCCGTATTCGGCAGCGATCGCGTCGCACAAATCTGTGGTGAATGTTGCAATTCCACACTGCCTCGGAAGGTGATTCCCAATCACCGCTATCCTGACCGGACGTAGCGGTTGAGGCGCCAATTGAAGAGAGGAAGCCGCATCGACTGCGAATATCGAGTGCCGTGCTTCCGGATAGATGAGACGGTTCGAATGCGAATCCAAGAAGGAATTTGAAGTGGCCATCCCGCGTGTCTCCCATAAACGTCGGTTTGATGAATCCCACTCTAAGCCCAGAGGGGCGTGAAATTGCTTCGCGATCTCAAGAGACTGTTCAGAAGCCGCCATCGAGTATTTTTGAGCCCTGGTACTCAGCTCTTCTGCCGCTTCGTGATCGCCGAGACGATGTGCGGCAGTGGCGGCAATGTGGGCGTGTACCGCATAGCTATGCAGGTCCGCCGCAATGTCAAACTAGTTCTGGGGCATGGTGTTTTCCATTTGTGAGAAACGTTCTGCATGTTGCAATTTACAGTCTTGCACTTGGCGTTTCAAGGCGCTGAGCAATCTTATACGCCTCTGTCGATCCGCATCATTGCGTTCAAAGGCTTACTGGCCGCAGATGACTGGAGATTTCAGAGAAGAATCGCAGAACCGCAATGCGGTTTAGAAAAATGAGGTTGGCAGGTGCGGGAACGGCGAAACACGTTCAATTGTGAACAGTCGGATGATGGCTGTTCGTCGTAGAGTCATCTCACTCGGCGTCGCGTTGCTCGCCGGGACGCCAGATGGGTGGCAACTCGCTACTCGAGATGTTGGCAGCAGATCGCGCTATCCTGTGAAGACGTTTTAAAACCAGAGACAGTATTTGCCCGCGCAGCGTCCGGAACTTCCGCAGTATACGGGTTAGGCGCCGGTTCGTGCAGAAGGAGAAAAACCATGGCAACATCGAGGACGAGTCCGTCCAGCAAGCGCTCGATGCACGCAGGGGTAGTGGAGCAGTTTGGTCAACCGCTCGTGCTCCGCGAATGGGGCATTCCAACAGCTGAACCCGGACAGATCGTAGTCAAAACCGAGGCCTGCGGCGTTTGCCACACGGATCTGCATGCGGCCAGCGGCGACTGGCCCCTCAAACCCACGCTCCCCTTTATTCCAGGCCATGAGGCCATCGGCATCGTGACCGAAGTCGGAACGCGCGTGACGATTGTAAAGGAAGGCGACCGGGTTGGCGTCCCATGGCTCTTCTCCGCCTGCGGTCACTGCGAATACTGCCTCACCGCGTGGGAGACGATCTGCCCCGACGCGCAGTTTGGCGGGTATACGCGGAATGGCGGCTTCGCCGAGTACATTCTCGCCGACCCAAACTACGTCGCGCATATTCCAACTGGACTTGCGCCGGAAGAAGCTGCGCCGCTTATCTGCGCCGGGCTTACTACTTATAAGGGCCTAAAGCAGACCACGGCTCGGCCAGGCGAGTGGGTCACGATTTCCGGCTGCGGCGGGCTCGGCCATCTTGCGGTGCAGTATGCCAAGGCGATGGGAATGCTGGTGTGTGCGGTTGATATCGACGAAGGCAAGCTGACCCACGCCACAGCTCTCGGCGCGGACCTCGTCATCAATGCGAAGCACGGGGACCCCTCGGCCGCGGTCAAGAAAGCGACCGGCGGGGGATCGCACGGCGTTCTCATTACCGCACCATCGCTTATCGCGTTCAAGCAAGGAATCGGGATGACACGTAAGCGCGGTACTTGCGTCCTGGTGGGACTGCCGCCAGGCGAGTTCCCGGTACCACTCTTCGATGTGGTGGCCAACTGCATCACGATTCGCGGTTCTTTTGTCGGAAATCGCGAAGACATGGCTGAAGCGCTTGCTTTCGCAGCGGATGGCAAGGTCAAGGCCGATATCGAGCTTCAACCTCTTTCAGCGATCAACGATATCTTCAAGCGTCTCGAACATGGCGATGTTCCTGCACGGGTAGTTCTCGACTTCCAACGGGCCGGAGCAAAGGGGCGTTCCCAATCCTCATCGTACGAGTTAGCTGAGACGCGCACGTAGCGCTTCCGGTTGTTCGGGATTCCCTGCAATCGGAGGCCAACCGCCAACCCGTTCGCCACACTCTCTCGCAGCGCCTCATGGCGCATGCGCTGTGCGGACAGCGCGTACACGCCCTTCGGCACATGTCCTGAATTGCTCAGAACATTTGCTTCAAAGATGGAAAACTTAATTAGAAAGCGCAATGCAATTCCTTTGCGGGAGTTCACGCATTCCACAAGGAACTGATAGCGGATCTCCGATTAAGAATCTCGGCCAGCGCCTTGCAAATTGGGAGCAATTGGCCCGGGAGAATTCCCATTCAAGCGCGAGATATGGAGAAGGCAATGAGCATTACAAATTCTGTAGTAGCAATCTACGACACCCACGAGCAGGCGGAACACGCCGTCAAGGAGCTGCAAGAGGCGGGCGTAGACATGAAGAGCCTGTCGATCGCCGGGAGAGATACCCATACGGACGAGCACGTGGTTGGCTACTACAACGCCGGCGACCGTATGAAGCGCTGGGGCAAAATAGGGGCGTTCTGGGGCGGATTCTGGGGCCTTCTGTTCGGGTCGGGAATGTTCCTTATTCCTGGGTTAGGGCCGATTCTCGTAGCTGGTCCGCTAGTGGCATGGATTATCGCCGGCCTTGAAGGAGCAGTCGTGGTCGGGGGCGTCAGTGCATTAGGAGCGGGCCTGGTGGGTATCGGCATCCCCAAGGACAGCGTTCTCAAGTACGAGGTGGCTCTGAAAACAGACAAGTATCTTCTTGTTGTCCATGGCACAGAAGACGCGGTTGACAATGCGAAAAACATCATTGCGGGAACCGAACACAGTTCTTACACCGTTCATGGCGAGAAAGTATTCGCCTAACGAGTGGTAATACCGCACCGCGGCAGGGCTGGCCCTGCAAAGTGAATTCTAAAGAGCCGCCCCACCGTACGTGGTAAGAGAGGAATTCAGTATGCGACAAAATAACTCGCTCCCAGCGTTGATCTTTGTTGTCATTTTTGGCGCTGGGTGTGGTGGTTGCCTATGGTCTGCATATCGAGTCGGCTGACGTGGCCGCTATCTTCGCTTTGGCGTGTGCCGTAATTGTTGCCTATATTGCGGCCTCCGCAATTAAGGTAGCCGATCAATGGAGCAAGGCCGTCGTGCTGCGTCTGGGCAAGTTCCGCTCGCTTGAAGGTCCCGGATTGTTCCTGATCATTCCGATCGTCGAGTCCATACGCCTACTGGATCGACACCCGCGTTCTGACAAGTTCATTCAAAGCAGAAAAGACGCTCACCAAAGACACAGTTCCCGTGGATGTGGATGCGGTCTTATTCTGGAAGATTGTCGATCCCAAGAAGGCTGCCCTCGATGTTGCGGACTATCAAAGCGCGATCAACTGGGCGGCCCAGACGGCTCTGCGCGACGTGATCGGCAAGACGATGCTCTGCGACATGCTCGAAGGCAGAGACAAGATCAGCAGCGTGCTGCAGGAGATTATCGATGTGCGTACGGAGCCATGGGGCATCAATGTTATCTCGGTCGAGGTGAAGGACGTATTGATTCCGCAGGCGCTGGAGAATGCGATGTCGATGCAGGCTCAAGCCGAAAGAGAGCGCCAGGCCCGCGTCATCCTTGGAGATTCGGAACGTCAGGTCGCAGAGAAATTTGTGGAAGCAGCCAGGACCTATGCCAACGATCCAATCGCTTTCCATCTGCGGGGCATGAACATGCTCTATGAGGGGTTGAAGCAAAACTCCACGATCGTCATCGTTCCCAGTTCCGCCATCGAAACCATGCAACTGGGCGGTCTTGCCGGAATGACCGCACTGACCATGGGAATAGGCCAGGAACGAGCGAACAAAGAGAAGGACGCACAAAGCAAGATCTCGCGTGATCCTGCGCCTGCATCGGAAGAGTTCGCGCTTCCTCTTGCTACTTCTCAAAATGGGCGTCTAGACTTCTGCCGTCAGAAAACGCCCCGGGTAATGGAGCCGCTTCAAGATACCGGGAGCTTGCCGTCGATGACTTCCTAACTGGCTCGAACGGATGGAGCACGCTCAAATGAATTTGCAACAACTTGAAGAAACAGCACAGGCCCTTTTTGCTCACGATAAGGGCCTGCTTGCCATGGATGAGAGCAACGGGACCTGCAACAAGCGGTTTGCGAAGCTTGGGCATTCCCCAGACTGTCGAAGCTCGGCGAGCGTACCGCGAACTGATTGTGACCGCTCCAGGGCTCGGTGAGTCGATCGGCGGCGCAATCCTCTTCGACGAGACGATCCGTCAGAAGACGAAAGATGGCACTCCCTTTGTCAAAGTCCTCATTGAGGCCGGTATTATTCCAGGCATCAAAGTGGACACAGGCGCTAAGGACTTGGCTGGGCATTCCGGTGAGAAAGTCACAGAAGGCCTGGATGGATTGCGCGATCGCCTTCAGGAATATTTTCAAATGGGCGCTCGCTTTGCCAAGTGGCGCGCCGTGATTGCCATCGGCCGCGGGCTTCCGAGTTGGGGCTGCATTGAAGCCAATGCCCATGCTCTGGCTCGCTATGCGGCGCTGTGCCAGGAGGTCGGCCTCGTCCCTGTTGTCGAACCTGAGGTCATCATGGATGGCGAGCATACGTTAGAACAGTGTGGCGAGGTCACCGAGGAGGTGCTGCGCACAGTGTTCATCGAATTGTTCGCACAAAGGGTGGCTCTGGAGGGCATGGTCCTGAAACCAAATATGGTGCTTCCCGGAATGTCCTCGAGCAGCAAGCCGACATTGGACGAGGTAGCCGATGCCACCGTGAATTGCTTCTTGCGGGCCGTCCCCGCTGCTGTGCCGGCGATTGCGTTCCTGTCGGGCGGCCAATCGGCGGAATTGGCCTCGGCCCGTTTGAACGCGATGAACGTCAGATTCAAGTCTCGGCTGCCGTGGACATTGGCATTTTCGTTTGCTCGCGCCATCCAGCAGCCGGCGTTAGAGATTTGGCGAGGCGATGAGAGCAACGTCGTGCCGGCCCAACAAGCTTTGGTTCATCGCGCACGCTGTAACCAGGCTGCGCGCAGGGGCGCATATTCCCCGGCTATGGAGACGAAATGACAGGAAACAAGCACAACCATGAGGGAAATAGCGGCGACGGCGGCGAACCGGGGCCGGGGCCATATTGGCGGCGCATGCATCGTGACTGGCGCTTCTGGGTAGGAGCGATTCTGATGGCAGCGGCCCTGTCTGTCTACGTCTTTAGTGGCGATCTCGCCTGGGTTCCGAATGGCCATCGGCAATCTGCGATGCCAGCGCCTGCTGCGAATTGATTCCAGCGTTCCCTGCTGCGCTAATACGGTTTTACTCAGGTGAATAGAACTATAGCATTCGCAATCAGACCTTCTCGGAATTGAAGCTGTCGATCGTGAAAGACGGGCACAATGGATAACGCACAGTTGTATCCGCTGCGCTTCGAACCGATCTATCAATATCGTTTGTGGGGCGGCCGCCGCTTGGCGAACTTGCTCTCCGCGCCGCTTCCGGGCGATGGACCTATCGGCGAAGCGTGGGTGCTGAGCGACCGCACCGACCACCAAAGCCTGGTTGCGAATGGACCGCTCAAGGGCCAGACGCTCGGACAAATGATGGATCAGTTCCAAGAATCGCTGATGGGCAAGCTGTCTTCGCGCTTCACCCGCTTTCCGCTGCTGCTCAAGTTTCTGGACGCACACGAAATGCTTTCAGTGCAAGTGCATCCCAGCGACGCGCACCCGGAGCTGATTCCCGTTGGCGACTCGGCAAAGACCGAAGCGTGGGTTGTCATCGGAGCTAAAAAAGGAAGCCATATCTATGCCGGCCTGAGACCAGGCACGACTTCAGGCAGTCTGCGGCTGTCTATCGACGATGGAACCATTGCGAATCAACTTGTGTGTATCGCCCCGAGGGACGGCGATGCCGTGTTCATCCCTGCGGGAACGGTTCACACATTAGGCGATGACGTTGTTGTCTTCGAGGTCCAGCAGAACAGCGATGTGACATTCCGCCTTTACGATTGGGGCCATGTCGACGCAAAGACTGGTCAGCCGCGGCCACTCCAAGTCGATCAGGCGCTTGCCAGTATTGATTTTGCCGGCAACCATGGTGGCCTCGTGACTCCCATTGTGCTGAGCACCACCCCGGTGGAGCGCGAAAGTCTCTTTGATTGTGAACCTTTCCTGCTGTGGCGCCTGCGCGGTGAAGCGCCGTTCGCGGTTGGCGCAAAAGAAGAGCCGCGCGTGTTGGTTTGCATTGAAGGTTCAGGCCAGGTTACGCACGAAGAAATTCCTTACGCGGTAGGCAAGGGAGAAGTATGGCTCTTGCCTGCGGTGGTCGGCGCATGTGAGTTTCGCCCCGACAATGCAGTGACCTTGTTGGAGATCGCATTGCCCGAATCGTCGTAAACCGGCCAATAACAACAGCGTCAGAGTGGCTGGAAACTCCGAATTGAGACTGTATGAAGTTTGAGGTGGATGAATCGTGAAAAAGCTGATTGTCTTTGATCTCGACGGAACGCTCGCCGCAAGCAAATCGTCCCTGGATGCAGAAATGGCGTCCCTGCTGCATGACCTGCTCGGTGTCGTCAAGGTTGCGATCATCTCCGGAGGTGCATGGCTGCAGTTTGAAAAGCAGGTGCTCTCCAATCTTCCCAAAGATGACCGCCTTGGAAAGCTATCGATTCTACCCACCTGCGGAACAGAGTTCTTTCAATACAACGGGGAGTGGAAGAAGCTCTATTCAGAAGATCTTACTGCGGAAGAAAAACAGAAGATCGTTGGCTCACTGAAAAAGGCCACCGAAGACGCAGGCTTCTCCGTTGAAAAGACGTGGGGAGAGACCATTGAAGATCGTGGCAGCCAGGTAACTTATTCCGCACTGGGCCAGCAGGCTCCTTTGGCAGAGAAGGAGAAATGGGACCCGGATTTCTCCAAGCGGAAAAAAATCAAAACCATTCTTGACACTCTGATTCCCGAGTTCTCTGTGCGGCTCGGTGGTGCGACATCCATTGATGTCACCAAACCGGGCATTGACAAAGCCTACGGGATCAAAAAGCTGCAAGAGACACTCGGCATCTCTGTGAAAGAAATGATTTACGTGGGAGATGCTTTGTTTGTGGGCGGGAACGACTACCCGGCGGAACAGGCAGGTGTGATTTCCATTCCAGTCCGAGGTCCCGCTGAGACCAAGCGGGTTGTCGAAGCGATCATCGCTTGTTTAGATCCCGATCAACAAATGCGAACCTTTGAAGTGTCGAGTGCGATCGCCTGAGGAGTACTGATGAGCGACTTCAAGCTTCACCGCCTGGGCATGCTGATGGAGCCCGAGGCGGGCAATCCTCAGGAAGCGGAGGGCGTTCTGAATCCTGCTGCGGCGCGCGGGCCTGATGGCGAGCTCTACATCTTCCCGCGGCTGGTTGCGAAGGGCAATTACTCGCGCATTGGCATTGACCGAGTGAAGTTCAATGAAGCAGGAGACCCGGCGGCCGTCGAAAGGCTTGGCCTCGCACTGGAGCCCGAAGCCGAGTATGAGCTGCGGTCGGACGGCGGAGGTGGATGCGAGGACCCTCGTGTCACGTTCGTCGACCCGTTGAAACGCTACATCATGACGTACACGGCATTCTCGCCGATGGGACCAAGAATCGCGCTGGCAGAATCCGAAGATCTCTTCCATTGGAAGCGCCTCGGGCTTGCCAAGTACGCTCATTGGCACGGTATCGACTTGTGCAATGTGGATGACAAAGATGCGAGTCTCTTCCCTGTCCCGATCCCGAATTCAGCCGGGCAACTTGAGCTGGGCATGCTCCACCGTCCGCTCTTTCCAGGCACTCGTCCAGAAGAGACTGCTTGCCATCATGAGTCCCGTGAAGTGGATCTTGATCATGAGAGCATTTGGATTTCCTATTGCCCTCGCGCTTTGAAGGGCCCTGAACCTGGGCGATTGGGCCGGTTTACATCTCATCACCGGTTGGCGACTCCGGTATCGCCCTGGGAGCGCCTCAAGATCGGCGCGGGAACGCCGCCTATCATGACCAAACACGGCTGGCTGATTGTTTACCACGGCGTCAGCAGAGTTAACGGCGGGGGAGGCGATGGCCATCCACTGTGCTACTCGGCCGGAGTGATGGTGCTCTCAAAGCAGCATCCGAGACTGATTCGCTATCGTTCGCCTGAGCCGGTGTTGACGCCGGAGCTCCCGCAGGAACGTGACGGGATCGTCGCCAATGTCGTATTTCCTACTGGCATCGACCGGCGCGACGACCTTGGCACACCGGATCGCCTCGACGTCTACTACGGGATGGCCGACAATCGCATTGGTGTGGCCCGCCTCGACTTGCCGGAACAGATACCGGCAGAGGCAGCCGCCGATGCGCCAGATGCAAAGGTATAACTCCTGATTATTGTGAACAAATGGAAGGTTACCCCTTCGAATAAGTTGGCGGAAGGAATGCTGATGAAGAAAGCAACTGGGATCACCTGCGCATTTCTGGATGTTGGTCAAGTGGGGCCCGCCGAGCTATCCAAGCTCGGACTATAGCATTTTCGATGCTGCTCTTTACAGAAACCACGCAGCTGAGTGGGTTTTTCCTCAAGAAAAAGCCACATTGCACGGACTGTCAATGGCAACATGTAACTCGAAAATGTTCTAAATGCCGAATGAACCGTGCGTGAGTTAGAGAAGAATCATCAGTGTTGCCAAATGATCTGCTCCACCTCGAGCGGCACAAATGCATTAGGATGGTGGGGGATGATACGCGCGGTGTAGTCGCTGACGGGACGCGTTGCAGATACGTGGGCCGTATAGGTCAGCACGCCAGGCGGGTCGAGGCAGGGTTCGGGTGCAGTCATTGCTTCCGTTGCAGGCGTACCTCCGTGCATTGAGTCTGCATAAAGCTCGACTTGTAGTTGATCGCGCGTGAGGGCGCCCGGATAAATCTCGATCCGAAAGAAATGCTGGCCGTCGTGTGTCTCGATTTCTACAGCGCCAAAACGCACCGTGCTCCAATGCCGATCGAGGTCCTGCTTCCAGCTGAGCAGGCTCGAGCCAAGCGCACCGCCGTCCGCTGCACGATCGCGATAGCCCAACGCTGCAGGCAGATAATGATTCTCTGTGTATTCGCGGATGGCGCGGGTTGCAGAAAACTCCGACGTGAGCCGCGCCATGCTCTCTCGGATGTGTCCCAGCCACTTCGATGGCATACCCGACTCATCCCGCTCGTAGAACTCGGGAATGACTTCATCTTCCAGCAGAGCATACAAATGTTCTGCCTCTTTGGCATCCCACGACGGGTCTTCGCCATGTTCCTGTCCGTCCCCAATTGCCCAACCGACCTCGGGCGAATAAGCCTCTGCCCACCAGCCGTCCAACTCGGAGAGATTAAGGCCGCCATTGACGAGCACCTTCATGCCACTTGTTCCGCAGGCTTCCCATGGCCTCCGGGGCGTGTTGATCCAAAGATCGATCCCCTGGACCAACTCCTGGGCCAGCATCATGTCGTAGTCGTTGAGGAAGACCACGCGCCCCTGAACATCAGGACGCTTGATGAAATCCTTCCACTGCCTGATTAGCGCCTGTCCTGGCAGATCCTGAGGATGAGCTTTTCCCGCAAGGATTAACTGAACAGGACGCTGCGGATTGGAAAGAAGACGGATCAGCCGCTCTGGATCGTGCAATAGAAGATTGGGGCGCTTATAGGTGGCAAAACGCCGCGCAAAGCCCAGAGTCAGCACGTCTGCATCGAAAATGCTGGCGGCCTTCGATGGATCTGCGCCTTCCGCTGCGAGTTGGCACTCGTACCGCTCCCGCATCCGCTCGATCAGACTTTGTCGCCCCGATGTTCGTAACTGCCAAAGCTGCTGATTCGGGATTTGGCGGATGGCCTCTTCGGCCGGACGATCTCCACGCCAACGCTTCTTGCCGCAAGCTGTGGTCCAGAGCGCATCCGCCGCTGCTGAGTCCCATGTGGGAACATGAATCCCATTTGTCACTGACCCGATGGGAACTTCTTCCCGGGGCCAGCGTGGGAAGAGTGGCTGGAATATCTGCCGGCTCACTTCCCCGTGAAGCTTGCTCACACCATTCACCTGTCCGCTGCCGCGCACTGCAAGATAGGCCATGTTGAAATGCTCTGAAGTGTCTTCCGGATTCTGTCTTCCCATGGCGAGCAGATCATCCACTGAGATAGCGAGCTCATCCACGGCATAATGGTTCAGGTAAGTGCGAATGAGCGCGGGATCGAAGCGATCGAAGCCTGCACTCACGGCGGTATGCGTGGTGAATACATTTCCGGCGCGAGTGGTATTCATGGCAAGATCGAACGGCTTCTTGTGATCCTCCATGTAGCAACGGGCTCGTTCAAGCGTGGCAAACGCCGCATGACCTTCGTTGAGGTGACAGACTTCAGGCGTGAGCCCCAACGCCCGCAACAAGCGCCATCCGCCAATGCCGAGAACGATCTCCTGCTTCAGCCGCATCTCTGCGTCCCCACCGTACAGCTCACTGGTGATCCCGCGATGAGCCGCGGTATTGGCAAAGTCGTTGGTGTCGAGAAGATACAGCTTTGTCCTTCCAACAGACACTTCCCAACAGCGCAGCCAGATCTTTGAGCCAGGAAGTTGAATTTGTAACCGTAACCATTCGCCATTCGGCTGCCGCAGCGGTCGGATGGGCAACTGGCCCGGATCGTTAACCGGATAAAGCGCCTGCTGCCGGCCTTCCGAATCGAAATCCTGGCGGAAATATCCCTGGCCGTAGAGCAAGCCGACTCCGACTACCGGAACGCCCAGATCGCTGGCCGCCTTCATCTGGTCACCGGCCACGTTGCCAAGTCCGCCCGAATAAATGGGCAGTGCTTCGGTCAACATGAATTCCATGCTGAAGTAGGCGATGATGGACAGTGCAGCGCCGGGATGTGTGTGTTGAAACCACGCGTCTGCCCGATAGGACTCCCTATTCTTTTGAAGCAGAGTGTCGACACGGTTGCGGAACTCCACATCGCCCAATGCAGCCTTGATGCTTTCGCGAGAGACCGTCCGCAGGATGACCCACGGATTTTGCGTTGCTTCCCACAGCTCTTTGTCGAGCCTTTCCCACAATTCATCCGCGGTATGGTTCCAGGACCAGTGGAGATTGAGCGCCAACTCGGCCAGCGCATCGGTACCATCAATGTTCAACCAATCGGAATGTGCCTTTGGATCGCTCAATATCTCCCCCGTGCGTACCAAGTCCAGGAAGCGGAGAACGCTATCTCAATCCTTATGGGATGGCAGCCTCCGCTTCGATTTCAGCCGATCAAGCCTAACTATCGGTGAATATTGCCTTCTGCGGATGCCCCTTGGCTAGCGGAGCGGGAGCGGTGGAATCGCTAAAGTCCTTTGTCCACTGCCAGTTCCTGATCTCTGGCATATCCTCCAGGTGCTCACGGATATAGTCATGGTGGCGGTGTAATTCCTGATTGAAGAAGTTGATGGCTTTCTCCGCTTGCAGGCGAAGACGCGGGATATGTTTTAACGCGTCGAGCGCCAAGTGGAACCGGCTCATTTCATTCAGAACCACCATGTCGAAGGGAGTTGTGGTCGTGCCGCGATCCATATAACCGTGCACATGGAAGCGGCCTTCATTGGAGCGTCCATGAACCAGGGTATGAATGAGCCACCGATTGTTGTGGAAGGCGAAGATCACGGGCGCCTTTTCGGTGAAGAGTGTGTTAAAGGACATTTCGTCCATTCCGTGCGTATGCTTGTCGGGGAACATCAGGGTCATCAGATCCACAACGTTGACAACGCGCACCTTGATGCCAGGCACGTGTTTCTGCAGCAGCCACGAGGCTGCACAGATCTCGATGGTCGGCACGTCGCCGGCGCAGGCCAGCACCACATCCGGCTCGCCTCCTGCCGTCGTTGGTTGCAAACTTCCATGTTGACGCGCCGCGCGAGCAGTGCTCGAGAGCCTCGTCCATGTTCAACCACTGGAGTTGCGGCTGTTTGCCGCAGGTGACGACATTCACGTAATTGCGACTTCGCAGGCAATGGTCGAAGACACTCAGCAGGCAGTTGGAGTCCGGCGGATAGTACACGCGGATCACTTCGCTCCTGCGCGCGAGAGCATTGTCGACATACCCGGTTGCCTGGTGGCTGAAGCCATTGTGGTCGTTGCGCCATGCATGGCTTGTGAGCAGGACATTGAGAGACGCCAACGGCCTGCGCCAAAGAAACTCGCGGCATTGCTCAAGCCATTTGGCATGTTGGGTGGTCATTGAATCGACCACCTGCGCGAAGGCCTCGTAAGAGGACCACATGCCATGACGGCCAGTAAGCAGGTATCCCTCGAGCCATCCCTGGCAAAGATGCTCGCTGAGCACTTCCATCACACGGCCGTCCGGCCCCAGCTCATCGTCGATGGAGACGATCTCCGCCATTGAGCAGCGCTTGGTGGCCTCGAAGATGGAGTTCAGACGATTGGAATTTGATTCATCGGGGCAAAACATGCGGAAGTTAGTCGGATTCATTCGGAAGATATCGCGGAAGAAATCTCCAAGCTTGCGCGGCGCCTCGGCCAGAACCTGACCGGGGCCGGGGACTTCAAGAGCGTAGTCTGTAAAGTCGGGCAGTGCGAGGGTGATTAACTCGCGTCCGCCATTCACATGGGGATTGCCGCCCATGCGCCGGTTACCTACGGGCGAGAGATCTGCTAATTCGTCGATGAACTTTCCGTTCGCGTCGAACAATTCCTCTGGCTTGTAGCTTTTCATCCAGGCTTCAAGGATCTTGAGATGTTCGGGATTGTCTTTGACCGTTGCGAGCGGGACCTGGTGCGCACGGAAGGTGCCTTCGACCGGGATTCCATCTACTTCCTTCGGGCAGGTCCATCCCTTCGGCGTGCGAAAGATGATCATGGGCCAGACGGGCTGCTTTCTAAACCCGTTCTTGCGGGCCTCCTGCTGAATTCCACGAATCTCGGCATAACAGTCTTCGAGCGTTTGCGCGAGGAGTTGATGCACGACCTTCGGGTCGTCGCCCTCGACAAAGTACGGCTTGTAACCCCGTCCAACATAAAGCGCTTTCAAGTCGGCGTCGCTCGTACGTCCCTGAGCGGTTGGCCCGGAGATTTTGTAGCCATTGAGGTGAAGGATCGGCAGGACGGCGCCATCTCGCACCGGGTTGACGAAGTTGACCGACTTCCAGCTTCCTTCGAGTGGGCAGGTTTCGGACTCACCATCCCCGATGACGCAGGCGACAATCAGGTCCGGATTGTCGAAGGCAGCGCCGAATGCATGAACCAGAGAGTAGCCAAGCTCACCGCCTTCGTGCATTGAATTCGGAACGTGCGGCCCGCAGTGGCTGGGCACGCCACCCGGGGTCGAGAACTTGCGGAACATGAGCCGCATGCCGTTTTCATCGTGCGTGATCTCAGGGTGAACCTCGGTGTACGATCCCTCCAAATAAGAACAGGCATTTAGCGAAGGGCCGCCATGTCCAGGGCCGGAGATGTAGATAACGTCCGCATCGTGCTCTTTGATAAGCCGGTTCAAATGAATGTAGATGAGGTTTTGTCCGGGCGATGTTCCCCAGTGGCCAAGGAGACGCGGTTTGATCTGTTCAGCCTTGAGCGGCTCGCGTAAAAGTGGGTTCTCAAACAGGTAGATCTGGCCGATACACAGATAGTTGGCCGCCCGCCAGTAGCGATTCATTTTGTCGAGCATTTCGGGCGAGAGCGGTCCATTGGGATTTGGGGCTCTTTCTTCGCTTTTGCCATCGGCCGCAATCGCGGTCGACAGACTCACGTCGAAGATGAACCTGGAGTGAATTGCCATACTGATCGAAGTTCTTGCTGAATGATTCCGGGATGCCATAGTGATTGGCGTTTACGGGAAGTTCCTTGGTAGCCATAATGACTGTTCCTTTCCATTCCTGCCGGCCGGTGACAGCGCGGAGGAGGATCTGAGGTGTTGATTTGCTCGAGACTGCGTGCGATGCGTTCCGGACCTTATTCCGTCAACAGCTTCTTGATCGCTTGCAATTCGAGGCGACGCTTCGCGGTGGTTCTCGGATATGCCATCTTCAGCTCTCCCAGAGCATCCAGAACGATTTGTGACACGATCAGCCGCGCATTTTCCTTGTCGTCGGCGGGGACAATGTACCACGGCGCATGATGAGTGCTTGTCGCTTGAAAGCAATCCTCGTAGGCGTCCATGTAGTGTTTCCAGTACTTCCGCTCGTGAATGTCGGAGGTGCTGAACTTCCAGTTCTTGTCCGCCTCATCGATGCGCGCGAGGAATCGCTTTCGTTGCTCTTCGTTGGAGAGGTGGAGGAATATCTTGACAATTTGCGTTCCATTGCGATGAAGGTGTTTCTCCATGTCCACGATGGAGTCATACCTCTGCTTCCAAATGCTCTTCTCGTCGCACAATTCGTCAGGAAGCCCCTGGCTGCGGAGGAGTTCCGGATGCACCCGAACCACCAGCACATCTTCGTAATACGAGCGGTTGAAAATGCCGATCCGTCCGCGCTCAGGAAGCCGGCACGTCGTGCGCCAAAGGAAATCGTGATCGAGCTCTTCCGCGCTGGGCTGTTTAAAACTGAATACTTCGCAACCCTCTGGATTAACGCCCGACATGACGTGCCGAATGGCGCCATCTTTGCCCGCGCCGTCCATGCCCTGGAAGATCAGCAGCAACGCATAGCGATGCGATGCGTAGTGAAGCTGCTGCAGTGAACTCAGCTTCTCAATGTGTTGTTCAAGAAGCTCCTTGTACTGCTTCTTCGACTTGGCATAGGGCTCGACCATCGTCGGCCATTTGCTGAGGTTGACCTTTTTGTCTGGTGGCACACGAAAGTCCGTCGAACTGATTTTTATGCTCAATTTCCCGGTCATGGCCGCCTCGTTGCTCGTGTCTGACTATTTGTGGGTTTCATGTTCCTCAAGCTCCGGATGCGTTTTCTCCCAATCGTGAACAGCTTGAACGTCCTCGCGGCCTAGTTCTTCGTAGAGTTCATGGACGCGCTTAACCAGTTGTGGCGGCACATTGGGCTGTGGCTTGTCGGCCTTGGCTCGGCTCGGCTTGGTTTCGGCTTGCTTCGTCGTTTGGCTCGCTTCGGCTGTTCCATCTTTCCGAAGTTCCTGCTCCGCCTTCTGCCAGTCCTGAACTGCTGTTCCACCTTCGGGCGCTCGATGTTCGTAAAGTTCGTAGGCGCGCCCGGCGATCTTCGAAGTCGAATTGGACGGCGCCTTGGCGTGGGCTTCTGGTTCAGCCCTGGTCTGAGTCTTGGGTGCTTCATCAGGCGCCGCCGTCGCTTTTTCTTCCGGCTTCGGCTGTCCGGCCTTGGCATCAATCTTGGGCTGTTCCGCCTCGGCGTCAGGCGTCGGCGAGGCTTCTTTTGCGGGCTTCGGCTGGTCGGTCTTTGCTTCAGCCTTCGGCAGAGTGATCCTTGCAACAGGCTTAGCCGCGTCGGCCTTCACAGGATCCAAGAACCGATAGCCAAGTAGCTTCACTCGATCCGTCAGCAGTGCCCAGACGATCGCGTAGCCCCAAACCAGTCCGGCCAGTTTCCACCCGATCGGCGTCATGAACAAGCCATAGACGGCGATAAGCGTCGCGATAGCCTGCGTGCCGAGGACTGCAATCCACAGAATCCGCGCGGGGCGGATGGACCAGAAAGGTCCGCGCGTGCGTGTCAAGAAGATGGTCAGATGTCCAGCCACAGAAAGCAGCAGGTACATCAGCGTCTGCAGTTCGGGATGGCCCAGGTGAAATGACGCGGTCGCCAAGGTAAAACAGGCCAAACGCGGCAATGGGGCCGACCAAGCCCAGCACCGAGGCGATCCCCAGCACCAGGCGCATGTTCCAGGCCTCGGGCGTCTTCTTGTAGTGAACATTGTCATACGCGATGGATAGGATTGCTCCGTCGTTGAGCACTGCGATGAGCACGATCATCACTGCTGTCACGGGATAGAAATTGAAGATCAGAATTGACAGCGTCATGAACAGCAAAACGCGCAGCGTTTCGGCGATACGGTAGATCGCATAGCTGTTCATCCGCTGAACGATTCTCCGCGCCTCCTTGATCGCATCGATAATGACCGACAGGCCGGGCGCCAGCAGCACAATGGATGCCGCGGCGCGCGCCGCATCTGTGGCCCCGGAGACGGCGATTCCGCAATCGGCTTGTTTGAGCGCCGGAGCGTCGTTTACGCCGTCGCCGGTCATGCCCACGAAATGACCGCGCTTCTGCAGGACCTGGATGATGTGGAACTTGTGTTCAGGGAATACCTGCGCAAAGCCGTCGGCGCTCTTCAATGGCCTTTGCCTGCTCCGGCGTTGCATCCTTCTTGCTGTCGCCCAAGTCCTCCGGCATCCAGGATGTTGGTGCCCATCCCCAGCTGCTTTGCCGTTTCCCGGGCGATGGCCAGTTGATCGCCCGTGACCATCTTGACGCTCACGCCCATCTCGACGGCGCTGGCAATGGTTGCCTTTGCCTGCACGCGGGGCGGGTCGAACAAGGGCAGCATACCGACAAACTTCCACTTGCCTTCCTCATCGGCGCGGGCCACGCCCAGCGAGCGGAATCCTTTTCCGGCAAAGTCCAGAATGGCTTTCTCAACGGCAGGCTTCACTTCGCCGGCGTTGGTCGCCATCTGCAGAATCACCTGTGGCGCACCCTTGGCCACGAAGAACTGCTTTCCATCCGCACCTTTGACGGTGGCTTCGGTGCGTTTATGCACCGGGTCGAAGGGCACAAAGTGGGTCACCTGGTTGCTCTTCAGAGCTTTGGCGTCCTTCACGCCGCCGATCACGGCGAGGTCGATGGTGTCCTTATCCTCGGCGCGCGAAGCAAGCGCAGCCCAGAGAATGACCTGATCGGCGGGGATGCTGTTCACCGTGAATGGATCGCCCAGGGTCAGCTTGTTCTGGGTCAGCGTGCCGGTCTTGTCCGAGCACAGGATGTCTACGCCGGCCAGTTCCTCGATCGCCGAAAGCTTGGTAATGACCACTTCTTTTTTCGAAAGCAGCCGAGCGCCCACGGCCATGGTTACCGACAGCACCGTGGGCATGGCCACGGGAATTGCGGCCACCAGGAGCACCAGGCAGAATTCCAAAGTGGTGAGAGCCGGATCGTGACGGAAAAGCGCGACGGCGACGATCAACAGAACCATCGCCACGGCAAGTGCGATCAGGTAGTCGCCAATCTTCAATACACATCGCTGAAAATGACTGACAGTATCCGCGGACTGCACCAGTTGCGCGGTCTTGCCAAAGTAGGTGTTTGTGCCGGTGGCATAGACCATTGCATCGATCTCGCCCTGACGAAGAATGGATCCCGAATACACAGCTCCCCCCGGCTTAACCTCAACAGGCAAAGACTCGCCAGTCAGCGCCGACTGGTCTACCTCGACGGAATCACCCTGAAGCAGACGCGCATCGGCCGGGATGATGTCGCCCAACCGCAGCCGGATCACGTCGCCCGGAACCACTTCCGATGACTTGGGTTCCGTCCACTTTCCATCTCGCTTTACGCGAGCGTTGACCGCCAGCCGCTTCTTGAGAGCGTCGATGGCATTGCCCGCCTGGTGTTCTTCCCAGAACCCCACCAGGGCATTTGAAAAGAGAAGAAAAAGGATGATGCCGAAATCCATCCAGTGCCGGACGACTCCCGACAATACAACTGCCCCCTCGATCATCCATGGGATAGGTCCCCAGAAATAGCTCAGGAATTTCAGGATGATGTTGGTCTTCTTTTCCTCAATCGCGTTCGGCCCGTATTGCGCCAGCAGCTTTTGGGCCTCGGCTTGAGTGAGTCCGTCTGCCGATGAACCCAGCTTTTTCATGAGCTCAGGCATGGGGAGGGACTTCAGAGCATCCTTATCATCCTTCGGAGCGGGCTTGGAGTCGGGCGTTGATGCGGGCTTCGGCTCGGCTTTCTCTGGATTTGTTTTCATGATAGATGTTCTCCTGTTCGTGCTGCCTTTAATGGGCACCGGTACAAGGGAGGCCGGGAACATGGCGGTTGCTTCTGCTGGCGGCACGGGAAGTTGCAATCGGGTGCAAGGCACACGGGATACGCACAACCATCCCGGGCGCCGTTGCCGAGAGACGCTGCGCCAACCATGCGTCTTCAATCCGGGGCTAGAGCCCTAGAGAGCCTTTATTTTGAAAAGATAGGGTTATCCTTGTCGTAAACTTATTCCGCTTTTGTGGCTTTTCCCGCAGCTTTTTCAGCCACGCGGTCAATCCTTTTCTCTGCGGCTGGGTTCGAAACGGTCTCGTCTTCCAGTTTCGTCGCTTCTTGATTCTCAAATTGTTCCGGCATGATTGATCTCTCCTGTTATCAGGATCGCTTCTCTTTCCAGGAATTTCTGGTCAATTTTGCTCCACCCGCTCGACTCGGCGTGCGAATGTGGGGAGCATCGCTTTCGGTGCAACGGTTGCGCTGCGGTCAAAATTGTCCAGTATTGGCACGACGCCCGTGTCAGACTGCCACTTGAATGACGCGCCACGGATCCAGGCTGCCGGACCTTCCGGCGTGCTATCTCTTGTGATCCCGACAACGTGAAGAGGTTGCATCTTAACCGCCGTGGATGTGAGTCGGAGAGAAGTGCGGAGACAAATGAAACTGCTCAAAGTAATAGGAACAGGACTGTGCCTTACCGTACTCTGTGTACTCGCCGCGCCAAAAGCAAATGCGGATGAGTGGAACGAGAAAACTACTGTCACCTTCAGCGCGCCCGTCGAAGTTCCGGGAGTTGGTCAACATATTCTGCCTGCGGGCACCTATGTTTTTAAGCTCATGAATTCGCTCTCGGACCGGAACATCGTCCAAATCTTGAACGTGCGCGGAGACCATGTGTACACCACCATTCTTGCCATCCCGAATTATCGGTTGAAAGCTACCGGCAAAACGGTGATGACTTTTCATGAACGGCCCGCCGGGGAGCCTGAAGCTCTAAAAGCATGGTTCTATCCAGGCATGGAATGGGGCCAGCAATTTGTCTACGAAAGGCCCAGAGCTATCCAACTGGCCCAGGAAACCAATGAGACCGTGCTGTCGACTCCTGTTGTACTGACGGAAGCGCCTGCCGAAACTCTGAATACGGCGCCAGTTGAGGCAGTCGCCCCAACTGGAGAACCGGTTGATACGGCGCAGGTCGTAGAGGCTCCTCCCGTGGTGGCTGCCGAACCCGCAGTCGCGCCAGCGCCCGTAGAAGTCGCGCAGACACTTCCTAAGACTGCCAGTTATCTTCCTTTGATCGGGTTGATTGGGCTGTTTTCGTTGGCCGGCGGGTTCGCCCTTTTGGGACTCTCAAAGCTGAACGCATAAATCAATATGGGGGTGGATCAACCGCCCTTCTTAAATTGACAGGGAACGATTGATCGAAGGAGGCGGTACGCGAGTATCGCCTCCACTGTTCCGCCGGTTGCACGCGTGGACTCCGGAGTTAACCGCTTCGTTTGCATGAAAAGACTGGACGGGTGACGGAGATGACCGGATCTTCAAGAGGAATCCAGAGAGAAGCAGACATACAAGCCTCTGAGAGCTTCACCGCATGCATGCGCATCTTATGGAACAACACCGCAGCGTACCGGTGCTTGATCGTTTTTTGCGGCCTGATCATTATGCCATTTACTGCAGGCGCACAGGTTTCCCAAGCGTCACCGAGCGGGCCTGCGGATGAGTACGCCTACCAAGTGAATGTCAACATGGTTATCCTGAGCGCAACCGTCCTGGATCGCCACAATACGCCCGTGTCCGGGCTCAACAAAGACAATTTTCAGGTCTATCAGGACGGGGTTCTTCAACAAATCAAGGACTTCAGCCACGACGATATTCCGGTTACAGCCGGCATTCTCGTCGATAACAGCGGAAGCATGGCGCCGAAGCGCGACGATGTGATTGCCGCCGCGCTCGCATTCGCCAGGTCCAGTAATCCGCAGGACCAGATGTTTGTAGTCAACTTCAATGACAGTGTATCTTTTGGCCTTCCCGCTGATAAGCCGTTCGCAGATCGGCCCAATCAATTACAGCAAGCGCTCTCCGGAATTAGTGCGATAGGCCAGACTTCGCTGTACGACGGAATTGCGGCCGCTCTCGATCATCTCAAGCTGGGCAGCCTCGACAAGAAGGTGCTTATCCTGATCAGTGACGGTGGCGACGACGCAAGCAAGCACACGTTGGCGCAGGTTATCGACATGGCCAAGCACTCCGCCGCAATCATCTACGCGATCGGCATCTTCGATGAACAGGATGGGGATCAAAATCCCTCGGTTCTGAAGCGCTTTGCGAAGGAGACAGGCGGAGAGGCTTTCTTCCCGGAATCATCCAAAGAGATTGCCCCGATTTGCGAGGAGATTGCTCGCGATATTCGAAGTCAATACGCGCTTAGCTATGTTCCAGCGAATGCACAGCACTATGGCAGATATCGTGCCATCGAGGTGAGGGCAAGCGCGCCCGGCCGCGGACGTTTGAGGGTCCGCACCAGGGCTGGATACTTCGTGCCCAGTAGCATTCCCGACGGCAGCAGCAAGGGTGCTCGGCCATGACGACCGAAACCGAGCAGGAATGGTTTGCAATGCGAGGCCGTCTGTTCCTTCGCTGGATGCGCAGGTTCCTCATTGTCACTGGAGCCCTTGCGGTTTCCTATGTTGCGCTCGCTATGCTTTACGCAAAAGTCTATCAGGAAGCCGCCGGCAATAGGCTCGAAAAGCAGATTCATGCGCACGAACAAAAGACAGCAAACCTGACATCCGTCGATGACAAGGAAGGCGATGTTCTGGGCCGCATTGAGATTCCGCGGCTGGGGGTGAAAGTTGCGATTCTTGAGGGCACCACAGCGCAAATATTGCGACTCGGCGTGGGGCACATCGCGGGCACAGCTCTCCCCGGAGAGTCAGGAAACATCGGAATCGCCGGGCATCGCGATACATACTTCCGAGCTCTCAAGGATATTCGCGCGAATGACGAGATTCAGATTCAGACCGCGACGGGTCTTTCAAAATACGAGGTTGACTCTGTGCAGATCGTCGCGCCTGGCGACACCGGAGTTCTGGCTGCCTCGGCGGAATCTGCGGTTACGCTTGTGACGTGCTATCCGTTTTACTTTATTGGCGCAGCTCCGAAACGATTTATAGTTCATGCGCGAAGAGACGGGTTGAAATAGCTTAGGGTTTGAGGAGAATCGCGGGCTTTTGTGCATTGTGCTCAGGCAACTGATCGAGCAGGACTATATTAAGCAGCGACTTATGAGCCTGGATGCGGCCGTTGTAGCTTATGAACCCAAGCTTGCGAAAGCGTTTCATAAAGAAGCTGACCCGGGATCGGGTAGTGCCGATCATATCTGCCAGCGTTTCTTGCGTCACTGGCGGAATAAAGGTCTCCGGTTCGCCGGGTTTTCCAAATTCCGCCATAATGAGAAGAACCCGCGCCAGGCGCTTCTCGCTGGAGTTGAAAAGCTGGTCGACAAGATCGGCTTGGATTCGCATGCTGCGGGCCAGCAGGAATTTAAGAAATATGTCCACGAATACAGGTTCATCATGCATCACGCGAATCATTTCGGCTCACTTGATCTTGAGGGCTGTGCAGGCGCTTATGGCGGGGGCGGTCGCCAGACGCAGACCGAGGAAGGCGGCAAGTGATTCTTCGCCAACGAAGTCAGTGGGGGATAAGAGCGTGATTGTGGCCTGTTTGGAATTTTGCGAAACAACAGTGAAGTTGGCGCGGCCTCTTTGCAAATAGAACAGACAATCTGCCGGGTCGCTGACAGAAGAATGTTTGCTTTGCCTTTAATTCAATAAGCGTTCGGCCTAGCCCAGCGTTTGCAAGGAAATCAGCGGAAACGAATTCCGCAGTGGCGAGATCGCTCGTCACAATGCTACCTCGTTGCAGTCCGTCTGTTTTGGCGGACTGTTCTTGTTTTGGAAGCGATCAATTGTCTATTATCGCCCGGCTCAAATCCTGGATCTGTTCTCCATTGCTCATTTCTGGATGTTGATTTTTGATGCATTCCGCCCTCGCCGCTGAATGCTCAAACTCCACTTACGGTTTATTCTGCGTCCTGGTTTCATGGTTGGCTTCGCTCACCGCGTCTTTCGCCTTATCCCATGTGCTTTCAAGCTTGCCTTTCACCTGCTGAGCGATGCCTTTGATTTGGAGTGGGGTATCGCCTGTCAGCTCGCCGGCCTTACGCTTGGCGCTTCCCACCACTTCGTCGATAGCGCCCTTGACTCGATCCTTATTCACAGGTCCACCTCCGTGGATTCAACTCTCTTGAGGCGCTGAAATTGAGCGCAACCCGCCACGCCATCTCGCCTCGCGCTGTGGGGATGGTGAAAATGGGTTGGATCTTCGATCACGGAACTGCGCCGGAGCCGTGTGCTAGGGTAGCCCGACTCCTGGAGAGGTTGCCTTGAAAGGCTGCGGTTAGCGTCTCGCTTCACCACCGTGACTGTCACCGGCTACATGGCCACGTCCATCGCGCACTTCATTTCCCTTGAAGTTCCTGGGAGCCCTGGCTTGCCTTGTGGCGCGCTCGCCGTTGTTCGGGAAACGGCCATTGTAGCCGTGCTGCCGGTCATACCGGTTGTTCACATGTCCGTAGAAGTTATTCGGGCCATGGAACCACGGGCCGGCGCCGATGAAGATGCCCCCATGGAACCATTCCGGACCGTAGTAACCATACGGGGCACAGCCATAAGGGCTGGAGTCATAGTAACCGTACGGACACGCCGGAGCGACTCCGATGCCGACATTAAAACTGACCTGAGCCGCTGCCTTGGGAGCGGCAGGTACGATGGCGATCGCCGCAATCGCGGCTAATGCAAATAACGTGATCTTGCTCATGAACTCTCCTTACAAACGTTGGAGCGATGATTTGCATGCTCAATCTTTTCTGAGCCTAGCTGCTCGAATCGTGTGAGTCTAAGCACTTTCGACCATGTACGGAGTACTAGATGCGACCTGCTGACTCAGGAGCTTCGGGCTAAGGAACACCATCCGTGTGGCGGCGGCAAGGAAGCGTGAGCAGGCTGGAGCGGGATCTTGGCGATGCCGGCAGTAAAGTCTGTCTGCGCTACCGATGGCCGCGTTCGCGCTCGCGAGCCGGCTCTCCGGGAAGCCGCAAGGCCCGGTGAAAAATCAACAGGATCAACGCCATTTGCAAAATCGTCATTAGGTGCCCTCATATGTGCTTCTGGACAAAACCAGCAGTTCTTTAAGCATCGGCATTCGATAGTGAGGCTCGATGGTCGAGTGCTGAATGGATCTGCCGCAATAAATGCAATTTGTTTCCCGTTCGTGACTGCTAGACCCGTTGAGAGGATAGGGTAAGGCCCGTTAACACTCTGAACACGCGATCGAATCGTAAGGCCTGCCGTCGGTGTCGCTCACGTCTCGCTGAGCCCAGAGTGAAGCTGATGAAGCAGGTCGGTTGGCAGGTAGCTCTTCCGGCCGGGTTAGTCCTCCGACGATCTCCAACAAGGAGCGAATGTCGCTGCCCTTTTCGTAGAAGGCGTCAGCGGCCACGCCGGAGGGCACTTCGCTGCCGGAGAATGCACCGCTCTTGGCCACCAGCCGGATTGCAGGAAACCTGTGCCGGACCACCGGAAGGAGCTCGAAACCCGACATGCCGGGCATGTTGAGATCGGAGACGAGGATGTCGGGGATCAGCTTGCCGATCTCATACAGTGCGGCGAACCCATCTTCGGCGGATCGCACATCAAACCCGATCTCAGTGAGCAGGAGTGACATCGACATTCGAATTGCAGGCTCATCGTCTACGATGAGGAGGCTATGTTTCGTAGAGGGCATTTTCACCTCGCCGAGGGGATGGGGTAGGTCTATAGATAGAGTGTCCCATGGGGCGAGTCACGAAGCTGTTCAATTCTGTACATTGCCTGTCTGTACAAGGCCTGCGGGCATTTCGGATGAATCCGAGTTAGTCCACAAGGTGGCCGGAAAAGGACGGCTTCTCAGCGTTGTCGTCCGGCAAGCGATCGTGCAAGATCACGTTCAGCAGAGACTTGTGGACCCGGATACGATCGGCGTAGTCGATAAAGCCGAGCTTGCGAAAGCGGTTCATAAAAAAGCTCACGCGGGATCGCGTGGTGCCGATCATCTCCGCCAAGGCCTCCTGCGATATCTTGGGAAGCTCCGTCTCCCGTTCACCCGGCTGGCCAAACTCCGCCATCAAAAGCAAAACGCGGGCCAGTCGCTTTTCGCTCGAGTTGAAAAGCTGGTCCACAAGATCGGCTTGCATGCGCATGCCGCGGGCCAGCAGAAACTTCAGGAACAGATCGGAGAAGTCTTGCTGCTCATGCATAACGCGGACCATTTCCTCCCGCGCGATCTTGAGGGCGGTGCAGGCGGTAATGGCGGTGGCCGTTGCCAATCTCAGCCCTGACACCACTGCCAGCGACTCCTCTCCGACGAAGTCACCGGGGGAGAGGAGCGTGATGGTGGCTTCCTTGCCGGCGTGGGAGACCACCGTCACCCTGGCGCGGCCCTTCTGAAGATAGAAGACGGCATCGGCTGGGTCACCCTGCGAAAAAAAGGTATGCCTGGGCTCAAGTTGAACAATTCGTCGTCCCAGTCCGGCGCTTGCCAGAAAGGCAGCAGCATCAAATGTGGGTTTTTCCAGCTCTACCATCGCAGTGGCTCCTTTCCGGATGCGATCCCGGCAAACGAGCGTCGGCGCGGCGCGATCACGGAGTTTCAAGGGATGAAATGTAGAAATACAGATGCCAATCAAAATCCGTCGATGGTCATCAGCTCGCTAGCGTGCCACAAAGCGCCCATTCAACCGAGCACCCAAAAACTCTGCGTACGCTGTTTTCTCACTGGATTGGGAGGGCGATCTGTTCACTTTTGCACACTATTCTGGGATTTTGAACTCCGTTTGAGCGGTAATCCTCGATCCCGAGTAAAGAGAGTTCAGGCCAAACTATTGCCCGCTCCGAGCGGTTGCCCCGGGTCGCGCGGAGGCTTGAATGCGCCGCCCCCCGAGAAGCATCTCTCCCGAGGTCTCATCCTGCCCTCTGTGCGGTGCTGCTCAGAGGCTGGCGTGCAAGGCTCTTAATGTGGCAGTTACCTTGTGCGCCTCAGGTGCGTGCTGGAGAACCACGCGCCACGAGGTCCTCATGCCTCAATTACTCGTCCTTTTCTGAAAAGTGATCTCCTTTGCACAGTTTTCCGGCGGGCAGGCGGGAGAATCTATTGATGAAGAAGTGCGCCGGAGCGCAGCCGAGTTTATTCTCGTGGCGCTGAAACCAACTGTAGCCCCTTCTGCTGATTCGTGTGCGCGGCGCACTTCTTCCCGGAGAAGCGGCCCATGAACGCCCTGTTGATCTACCCGGAGTTTCCAGAGACTTTCTGGAGTTTCAAACATGCGCTCAAGTTTTTGGGCAAGCGGGCCGCGCAGCCTCCGCTGGGGCTGATGACGGTGGCGCGCGCTGTTGCCGAAAGCCTGGAAAAAGCGGCTCGTCGACACCAATGTCGAACGGCTGCGCGACCGCGACCTGGATTGGGCTGACGTGGTGATGCTGAGCGGCATGCACATCCAGCGCGAGTCGCTGCTGGCTATCGTCGAGCGTTGCCGCGCGCGCGGCCTGCGCACCGTGGTGGGCGGACCCATTGCCAGCAGCGTACCGGCGGCCGAACTCAAGGCGGACCACGTGGTGATCGGCGAGGCCGAGAGCCTGATTGGCGACCTGGCGCGGGATCTGGAACAGGGAACGGCACGGCCCGTTTATCAAGCCGACTGAGCGGCCGGAAATGAGCACCAGTCCGCTGCCCGATCTGAGCCTGATCAAGATGAGCCGCTACTCGACGATGACCGTGCAATACTCGCGCGGCTGCCCCTTCAACTGCGAGTTCTGCGACATTATCGAGATCTACGGGCGGCGTCCGCGCACCAAGGCCGTGGCGCAGGTGATGGCCGAACTGGACCAGTTGCGCGCGGCGGGCTGGCGCGAAGCCGTGTTCATCGTCGACGACAACTTCATCGGCAACAAGGCGCGCGCCAAGGAGCTATGCGTGGCGCTGGCCGAATGGCGCAGCCAGTACAAGATCAGCTTCGACTTCAATACTGAAGCCTCGCTCAACCTGGCCGACGATCCGGAGCTGATGCAATTGATGAAAGACGCGGGCTTCGTCTCGGTCTTCCTGGGCATTGAGACTCCCGATGAGTCGGGCCTGATTGCCAGCAACAAGCTGCAGAACACGCGCCGCAGCTTGCTGGAGAGCGTGGCCACGATCCAGAGCTACGGAATGCAGGTGATGGGCGGCTTCATCCTGGGCTTCGACACCGATCGGGAAGACATCTTCGACCGCATGGTCGACTTCATCCAGAAGAGCGGCATCCCGATCGCCATGGTCGGACTGCTGCAGGCCATGCCTGGCACCCAGCTCTTCCGGCGCTTGCGGCGTGAGGGCAGGATCCTGGATGCGGGCGACGGCGACAATACGGACGACAAGCTGAACTTCCTTCCGCGAATGGACGCGGCTCGCCTGGTGGAAGGCTATCGATGGGTGTTGAAGAGGATCTATTCCTGCGAGGCCTACTATGAACGCGTCAAGCTCTACCTGAGCCGTACCCAGCCAAGGCCAGGCGATCGAAGAGATGATGTGCGGAAGACCAGGCAGAGGTGGATGAGCCGCAACAATGTGCGCGCCTTCATCACATCGATCGTCCGGCAGGGAGTCTTTGGTCGCCAGCGTTGGAGCTACTGGAAGTTCTTATTGACCGTGGCGACGCGTTATCGCCATTGTGTCGGCGCGGCCATGACCCTGGCCGTCATGGGTTATCACTTTCAAGTCATGACCAGCAGGCTGTCGAGCGCATCTCTCCGTTGATGCCGGGAAACAGCCGCTCTACCGCGTCCCAATCGAAGAGTGACTAAAACTGAACAGATAAACGTCGCAGTTCGTGGAATTCTAAGTGTGTCTGCGCACGCTTATACGGTGCAAAGCGGAGTGCCCACGCAGTTCAAATCGAGGATCACATCCTCGCAAAACAGAGCCTTCAGACGAGAGAAGGCATGTTCAAGCAATAGGAGCTTTTATGACCACAATAAAAAAATGCGAACACACGGCCTGCAGCTGTACGGCTGCGCCCGGAAAGAATCACTGCAGCGATACATGTGCCGATGCGAAGAAGACACCCGAACTCACCTGCCAATGCAAGCACCCGGAGTGCAGCGATGTAGGCCTCAAGATGTAGCAGGCGTGATTCTTGACGCAACTGTAATTTTCCAATCGCTGCCCGACGTTCAACTCATCTGAAAAAGCTGAAGGCAAAACGCGCCATGGCACCTTCTGCAACATTCGCAATAACAGTCACTCCGCCTGCATTGAATGAGCTGTGCATCAACACGCTCCGCTTTCTGGCGGTGGACATTGCGTATTCCAGTGATGTGGGCACCTGATTACGGTGATGTGGGCAGGACGTCGGAGCGAAGCGACGCTGGTTGCTTTTACGGTAGCTAGGCTGCCCACATGAGGTCAAGAAAAGAGTAGATGAACGATTCATTAGCGTCATTTCGTTTCCTTCTTTTTTCGTGAACCATGCTCGATTCTGCTGGATGTGGGCACACATTACGTTCCATGTGGGCAGCCATTACGGTGATGTGGGCAGTTGTTCTGGCGGTGCGGGGCAGAGAGAACTGCCCCGCGGGTTGCGGCATCAGGGCTTTGTGGCGTGAGCCTGCAGCCACTGCCGCTCCATGCGTGTGACCTTGGCGCGAAGCGGTTCCCAGTAACTTTCCGGGATGGGCGAGCGGATCACTTCGTCGATGACATCGGCGAAGTATTGCAGGCTGGTGATGGGCGCCCGGACTCCGGCATTGAGCATCGAGACATACTTGCGGGCCGAACCCAGCAGTATGGCACGCGCCATCTGCTCCAACTGAACGCCGCGACGATGAAGTTGGATTGCGATCTTCTCGTCGGCGGCAGAGAAGCTGGCCTGGACGCAAGCCGGGGCCAGGAACAGAGCACGCACTTTCCCGACGAACTCTGTTTCCGCTCCGCGTGTGCAGCCGGGGTTTGGTTGTTTCTGGTAAGGCCAGAAGCGGTCGCTGATTTCGAGGGCCAGATTTTCGTTGCCATTTCCAGCCACCGCGCACACGCCACAGTCTTCGAGTTCGGCTAGCGAAGTGGCGACGCTTTCCGGCGATTGCTTGACGGCACGCGCCATTTCGATGCGCGACGTCACCAGGCAGCCGGTATGACGATTGGCCGAGAGACACACGTGGACGTACAGCTTGAACGCTGTGTCAGAGACCAGCATCATCGCCTGCGCGAACTCGTGTCCGGCGGCGAACCAGCCAGTGGGCTGCTTGAGGATCAACCGAGGGACGCTCATGAGCGGCCTCCGATCGGTTTTGCTTGCGGTTCCTTGTTCTTTCGCATCGACTCGCCGTTCATCTCGATGCGATAGGCGTTGTGCACCAGCCGGTCGAGGATGCTGTCGGCGATAGTCGGATCGCCGATCTGCGCGTGCCAACTGGGCACCGGCAGTTGGCTGGTCAGCACCGTGGAACGGCGGCCATAGCGGTCATCGCAGATCTCCAGGAAGCTGCGCCGTTCGCTGTCGTTCAGCGGCGTCATGGCGAAGTCATCCACCAGCAGCACATCGGTGCGGGCGATCGAGTCCAGCAACCGCCCCAGGCTGCCATCAGCCCGTGCTTCTGCCAGATCGCGGAACAGCTTGGCCGCGGATCGGTACAGGACGCTGTAGCCATCGCGGCAGGCCTTCTGAGCCAGCGCCTGCGCCAACCACGACTTGCCGATGCCGGTCGGCCCGATGAACAACACGCTGAGGTGTTGCGCAACCCACTGCGAGTTGGTCAGGCCGCGCATCGTCGAAGCATCCATTTGTCGCGGATAGCGGTAGTTGATGTCTTCGACGCAGGGTTCGGCAGAAAGCTTGGATTTTTTCAAGCGCCGCGCCAGTGCCTGGTTCTCACGCCATGTCCAGTGGCTATCAACCAGCATGCCGAAGCGTTCCTCGAAGCTGAGGCCGCGCACCTCGGGTTGTTCCAGTTGCTTTTCGTATGCCGCCGCCATGCCCGTCAGCTTCAAGGCAGCCAGCTTGTCCAGCGTAGCCTGGTTCAGCATTGGCCCACCTCCCGACGCGTCTGTGCGGCGGCATAGTAATCGGGCCCGCGCAGATTTTCATGCTGCACCGGGAACGGAATCGGTACCAGTTCCGGCAACGGATCCTTGTCCTGGCCGCTCTTCAACACCGACTTCACGCTTTGGAAGCGATACAGCTTCAACCGCACCGCCCGTGTTGAAGCTGCCTCCAACCGCTCCGCACCATAACGGCGCTCCAGGCGGATCACACCAAGCGCCGAGCGATAACCCATCTCTGGATGCGGCTTGCTGGTTAGGATGCCTTCCACCAACCGCGCCGTGAACGGGCCTACCTTGCCGGCCCACTCGATGATGCGCGTCGGCGTCCACTCAAGATAGTGCTGATGCGATTTCGGCCGGTGTCCCGCATCCGTCGTCGCCCTGTGCGCCAGGCGGCTGCGCAGATGACTGGCCACGCGCTTGCCCTGATAGAAGATCTCCACCGCGTTGCTCGTACTGCGGACGTCCACCTCCTTGCCAACCAGCTGATACGGCGTGCTGTAGTAGTGCTGGTCCGCCTCAACGTGGTAATCCAGGTTGACCCGAGCCTTCTTCCACTCCGCATACTCGAACCGCCCGGCCGGCAACGGCTGCAGCGCCGGGCGATCGATCAGGCGATACAGTTCGGCTCGCGAGCCAGCCATCTTGCGAAACGACCGCTCATTGAGCTTGACGACCAGCTCCAGGATGGCTTCGTTCAACTCCGCCAGGCTGAAGAACTGCCGCTTGCGCAACGCCGCCAGCACCCACCGCTGAACGACTTGAACTCCGACCTCCGCCTTGGATTTGTCCCTTGGATGATAGGGCCGCGCCGGCAGTATGCCCACGCCATAATGGACCGCCAGATCGCCGTACGTGCGGTTCAACTCCGGCTCGTAGTAGCAGGGCGCCTTCACGCCAGACTTCAGGTTGTCGGGCACGACAAGACGGCTGGTGCCCTGGAAGAATTCGAAGGCCCGCACATGGGAGTGCGTCCAGTCCCACAGGTTCTGGGTCCAGGTAGCTTCGGCGTAGGTGTAATTGCTGGCTCCCAGCACCGCCACGAACACCTGCGCCTGACGAACTTCACCCGTCTTCGGGTCCGTCACCGCAACCGTCTGACCGGCGTAGTCCACGAACATCTTTTCCCCGGCGCGGTGCTCCTGCCGCAACACCACGTCCAGCTGGTGCCGCCACTCGCGGTACAACTCGCAGTACCAGCTGTAGGCGTAGCCGGATGGATTGGCCTGCTTGTATTCCTCCCACAGAAGCTGAAGCGTCACGTTCTGGCGACTCTTCAACTCCTTGTGGATCGCCGCACAGTCTGGCAGCATGCGCTGCTCCGGCGACGCCACCGGCGCCGGCGGATACAGGCGCCGCTCCAGCGCCGCATCGTCCAGCTCGGCTGGCAACGGCCAACCCAGTTCCGCCGCCTTCAGCCGCTCAAGACAGCGCTGGACGGTGCTCCGGCTCACCTTGCAGATCGAGGCGATCTGGCCCGGAACCAGGTGTGACTCAAAATGGAGACGTAGAATTTCGCGCGATTTTCTCATCGGTAACCGTCTTTCGGGCAACATGTTCTCCTTTGCCTTCAGGAAAACATCTGCCGAGGATTACCAACGCCGCTCCGCCAACTCTGCCCACAGCCACCGTTACGTTCGATGTGGGCACCGATTACGCTGCTTGTGGGCAGCCGTTCCATTTCATGTGGGCACCGATTACGCCATGTGGGCACTGATTACGGTGAAACCCGGAATCCTGCCCACATCACGACGGAATCGCTGCCCACATCAGGGCGTTTTCGGTGCCCACATCCACTGGAATCACCTGCCCACATGGACCGGAATCCGCAGGACATGGTGCAGAAGGATAACTCCGGCCATCCCGGGCTGCCCATGGGATCGGCAGCCATGGCGTATGCTCCCTGGGACAGATCGCTCAACTTCAACCCACACGATCCTTATTGGCCAGACCGCGATCGTTTCATATTGTCAGCCGGTCACGGATGCGCGATGCTCTATGCCCTGCTTCACCTCACGGGGTTCGACCTGCCTCTTGAGGAGCTGAAGAGCTTTCGCCAATGGGGCAGTCGCACGCCAGGGCATCCGGAGTATGGCAAAACTCCGAGCGTCGAGGCGACCACTGGGCCGTTGGGTCAAGGCCTCGCGAACGGCGTGGGCATGGCTATTGCCGAGGTGGCGCTGGCGGCGCGTTTCAATCGCTCGGGTCACCAGCTCGTGAACCACTTCACCTACGTCCTTGTCAGCGATGGCGATCTCGAGGAAGGAATTTCCTCGGAAGCCGGATCAATTGCAGGCCACGAGCATCTTGGAAAGCTCATCGTTCTTTATGCGGACAACCACATTACGATCGAGGGGAGCACTGAGGTGACCTTCACCGAGGATCGCATGGCCCGGTTCGCTGCGTTCGGCTGGCATGTGCAACGATGTTCATTCAACTGACCACAGTCCCATTCCAATTAAGCGAAGTCGTCAACTGTGTATCGAGGCCATCGAACTTCTTCAACCCACAAAGGCGAGGCCAGTTTATGTCCGGTATCGGCGACGAGTAGGGTACCTGGAAGACGTATGACGGAGGATGTTTCATGATCGAGATTCTGAAGGACTTTCCCGACAATGTTATAGCGCTTACCTGCGAGGGGCAGGTCACAAAAGAGGATTACGACGGGATTCTTGTTCCTGCAATTCTCAAAGCGCTCAAGCGACACGACAAGATCCGGCTCTTATATAAGACCTCGGCGAATTTCACCGGCTACGACCCAGGCGCCATCTGGGAGGACCTGAAGATTGGTGTGGAACATCCCACGCGCTGGGAGCGGGTCGCAGTGGTTACAGACGTGGATTGGATCATACAAATGATGAGACTGTTCAACTTTCTGATGCCCTGCCCGGTGAAATTGTTTTCGCCTTCTGAAGCCTCGCAGGCGCATGCCTGGATCATCGCTTCCAGTTGAGCCCGGAAGCACGCAAGCAGCCGAGAGAATCCGGAGCACCTATGAGCGTAATGTTGCAGGCGTTTTACGGGGACTGTCCAGCGAAAGAGAAACAAGAACACAGCTGGTGGAACTTCGTTGCCGACCATATTGAAGAACTCTCAAAATCCGGCGCACTCTAGCTCTGCCCAATTCGCTTCAAGTTGCCGATTGTGCTTCCCGAATTTCGTTGAAGAATGGAGTGTCCCGTTGCACTACGCACTCAGCAGCATACAAGTACATTGCGGCCGACCAGGTTTGCCAGTCCCGGCCGCTAGGTTTAGCGGTTTGCGCGTGAATCCACTCGTTGAATCCCCACTCCGCCGCGTTTTCATGCCATGGCTTGACCAGCTCTGTCAGCGCCATCAGTTTGCGCTCCGCTAGGTCGATCTTCCCTGCCGCTACGCACGCCGCAACATAAAAGCCACAGATAAAAGGCCACACCCCCCCGTTGTGATAGTCGCCGGGCCGGTTATAGCGCTCGTATCTTGGCAGCCAATCCAGATGATGGGGCAAAATGTACGGAAATAAACAGGGCGGCAAATCCACGGCAAGTTCTCCGTGTCCGCGCATGGCCTCGCACTCGGCTTCTATCCAGACGAGCAGATTTGAAGCCCATTGAGGTGAAGCAATCCCGGTCAGGATCGCCAGGCTGTTGCCAAGCAGATCGAAGCGGTCGCTGCTCATGATTTTGTACGAATAAAGCCCGAAGTAGGGCGCGGTTGGCTCCACAAGAGCCTCTTGCTCATAGCTCTTCTTTTGCTCCCCGCTGACTTCCAGACGGCTCATCAATCCGCGCAGTTGCTCGGCAGACTCATGCTCACCATAAAGGCGAAGATACGCATAGACGAGCATATTGACGTACAGCCCGTAACCCATCACGTACTGCTCATCGCGCCAGTCGCTGGTCGGCAACTGACATACCATCACCCGGTCGTCGGGGCTCTGGTACTGCATCCAATGCAAGGCCTTCTCCGCTGCTTCAAGAAGGAACTCCGGCTGATTCGTCGATATCCTGAAGACAGCCAGCCCGAAGAGAAAGAGCGGCGTTGAATCACTGGAGCCGCGGTTATCTGGATCGTGTGCGAGAGACGGGATGTGGCCATGCGCCGTCTGATTATTAGCAAGTGCCACCAATGTGCGCTCCAGAGCATCCGCAAGCTGCTCGTTGCCAGTGGCCAGAAAGCCGAGAGCTGAAATCATCAGGTCCCTGGTGTACGGTTCCGGATATCCCCATCCAGCGGTTCGAGGCAGTCCGTCAAACGGTCCGTGCGTGTTATGCAGCAGGATTTGAAGAGCCGCCTCTTTAGCCTGCTCGATCAGAGTTCGTGACTTTTTATCGAAAGACATATACTCCTCGCTGGCGTGCTGGGTTGAGGAAGCGAGCATTCACGCCTCGTTGCCTTCTACTGAATCCCCAATCGGTCGTAAACGATCTCCACAAATTGCCTCGCGACCTGGCGATAGTCGAATAGCTCGACCACGCGTTTTCGACCCGCTTTTCCCATGCGTTGCCGCAGCGCGCTGTCATGCATAAGCTGAAGAAGGTACTTCGCGATGTCGGGCACGCTGGCTCGGTATTCGGCCGTCCGAGGATTTGGGAACACGATACGATGACTTTTCTCGTAGTCGTGGCCTTCGCCGTAAAGTGCCTCGGTGATTTTTCTTTCCTCTGCCACTTTCGCCAGGAATGCTGTCTCGCCATGGGCCATCGTGTCGCGAAATGCCATGGCATTGATTGCGACCACGGGCTTTTCGCATGCGTTCGCCTCAACCTGGATCATGCCAAAACCCTCCAGCCGCGAGGGTGCAGCGTAGATGTCGCAGGCAGACAATAAATAGGGCATGAAGTTTTGCGAGACAACATTAGTCGAAAAAATGACTTTCTTGGCGATGCCCAGATCCGCCGCCAGTTTGAGGTCGATGAGGTTTTGTTGGTCAGTGCGGGGTTGAGGCCAGACCTTACAGACATACCTCCAGTCAGGGACCTCGTTATCGATCAGCGCCAACGCCTGCATGACTTCCTGAGCGCCCTTGGAAGCGCCGTCGCCGCCGGCGGTCAGGATCATCAACTGGTCGTCTGATATTCCCAAAGCCTCGCGGATCGCCTGAACCCTGAAGTCCTCGCGCTTGTGCGGCGCGTAGTGGTCCGTGCCGCAGCCCACGGGAAGAACCACAATATTGTCTCCCTTGATACCGTCCCGGATATAGACCTCCTTTACCCAGTTGGAGGTAACCAGAATCAGCGGTAGAGCGTCTAAAAGTTCACGGTGCTCCGCGACATAGCCGTCGGCCACGAGCCATGGCACAGCCTTCATCCCGAACTGCTGCGGATGCTGGACCAGATGCGGAAGATGCCCCCAGAACCCCACGCCAACCACGATATCCGGCTGAAACCAACGATAGTACCATTCCTTTTCCAAGTCCGATTCCAGGTGGACCGGGTGAACTTCCACACCCATCTCGGACAGGCCCCTGCATAACAGTTCACCTTGCAGGGCCAAGCCTGCCGCCGGCGCCGGATACTCACTCAATACGAGTACTTTCACGATCGTTGCTCCCTGAATGCCGTGCGTTTTGCCGCGGCCTGTGCTGAATCAAAGCACCAGAATCCTTCTTCACGAGGAGTGGTCCTTGCTTCCCAACTGTCGATGCCATACCCGTAAACGTCCGAAATCAGCCGGCGCTTTTCAAGCCAGAGATTATCCGTCAGCACATCCCGCTGATCCGCGTCTTTACGCACCCGCGGCAAATACTCTCGACCACCGTCTTCGTAAGCGAATAACCAAAGTCGATCTATGTAGATGCGGCCAGATCGCCAAAGCTCGACGACTGCGTGGCAGCATTCTTCATGGCGGCGATGTTGCGTATACTCGCCCCTCGGGCCGTGGGTGAGAATCAGACTGTAGCTTGTTTCACCCAATAATCGGGCTATGGTTACCTGAACCTGTTCGATTGGTAGCGGCACTTGGTCAGGCTCATCATCCAGATCCGCCATCTCTCCCTGCGCCCCGAATCGCTGCAAAACGCGGCGGAACTTTGGGGCGCGGTCCGAATCGGATGCTCTGCATAGGGTCACGATGCGCCAGTGAAACTCCGGATGGGTCAGTATGTAGCCACCGCACCAGAGAGTCTCGTCGTCCGGGTGCGCAACGACAACTGCGGCGTGCTGTCGAAGGCCGCGTTTGACCTTATCCTGGTCGGCTGAGGTCACTGTTCCCCACGGAGGGCGCCAGAGGTTCGATGATCGCTGGACTGGTTAATCAAATTACACCTCGATCGTGAAACCCTGTTTTAGGGCCACAGCTTTGATCAATCGGAAAACTTGCCGTAGTGCTGTGCCATGTTTGCCGACCATGACAACCCGTCGGCGCGCCCAATTTTCTGCCAATACTCCTGAAGAATCGTGTCGTAGGCATCAATCGCCGGCTTTAGGGCCTCGATATGATACTTTTCGTCATGTCGGAAGCTCTGCATCGGCATGCGGGGCTTTTGCGGAGACTCTTCAGAAACGTGGCCGAGCACGATCCCGTCTACCGGGAAAGTGTTCGGCGGCAAGTCAAGCAGATCGATCATTGCCTGTGGGTCGCGACGAATTCCACCGATGGGGACGACACCAAGACCGAATGCGCGTGCCGCAGTCATGAGCGTTGCAATCGCGATCCCCGCGTCGCTGACCGAAGCCAGTACCCCTTCAAGACTGCGCTGAAATACCTGCTTGCCTCCGGCTTTCTCGACGCCCAGACCGGTTTTATAAAGATCTACGACGACTGCGATGAACACCGGAGCCTGCGCGATCCATAGCTGGCCACCGGCAATTTCGGCTATGCGCGCGCGGTTGTGCGCATCTCGCACAACCACGAGCGATATCTCGTGACTGTTGGTAGAAGTCGGAGCACGACGGGCGGATTCGATAATAGCTTCAAGGGTTTCCTCCGAGATTGGTTCGGTCTTATACTTGCGGCTGCTGTGATGAGCCTGCAACAGACGAACGGTCTCATTCATCGTGACTCCTCTCGTTCTTGTCGGCCGACGTTGGTCACGAACCTATCAGCTAACCTGACATCGACCGCAACGATTCTTCGCTACGCACTCAGCGCAGGGTAGTCGGTATATCCATGTGGCCCCGAAGTGAAGAAGGTGCTTCCGTCCGGCACATTGAGCGGCGCATTGCGCGTAAACCGCGCCGGCAGATCAGGATTGGCGATAAAGAGCTGGCCGAAGGCTACCGCATCCGCTTCTCCGTTCGCGATGACGTGGTTCGCTTGTGCCAGTGTGTATTTTTCATTTGCGATGAAAACGCCGCCGAATTGCTTCTTGAGTTGCGGTCCCAATCGGTCGGGTCCGAAATACTCGCGCGCAAACAGGAAGCCGAGTTCGCGTCTGCCTAGCTCACGGGCCACATAGCCGAAGGTTGCCGGCGGGTTTGAATCGTGCATGTCCTGCGAATCGCCGCGCGGCGCCAGATGCATGCCGACACGCCTGGCGCCCCAGACTGAGATAGCTGCATCGGCGACCTCAAGCATGAGCCGGGCACGGTTTTCAATCGGCCCACCATATTCGTCGGACCGATGATTGGATCCGTCCTGCAGGAATTGATCGAGCAGGTAGCCATTGGCTCCGTGTATCTCCACCCCATCAAAGCCAGCGAGCTTCGCGTTTTCTGCTCCCTTGCGGAAAGCCTCGACGATGCCCGGGATTTCGGACGTCTCCAGCGCGCGCGGTGTCACGTAATCTGCCGCGGGACGGACCAGGCTTACATGGCCTGCAGGTCGGATAGCGCTGGGAGCAACCGGAAGTCTACCGTCCAGAAAGCGTGGGTCCGAGATGCGCCCCACGTGCCATAGCTGTGCGAAGATGCGGCCCCCTGCCTGGTGTACTGCCTTCGTGACCAGTTTCCAGGCTTCGTTTTGATCGGTCGACCAGATCCCTGGCACATTCGCGTACCCAACACCTTGCGGTACAACCGGGATGCCTTCCGAGATGATCAGGCCCGCTCCGGCTCGTTGCGCGTAGTATTCGGCCATGAGTTGCGTAGGAATGTGCTCGTGTGTGCCACGCAAGCGAGTAAGAGGAGCCATAATAACTCGGTTCGGCAGGTAGATCTCGCCAATCTGGATGGGATCTAACAGAGAAATCATGAGAATAAGCCCTTCGTACGAATAGTTCTGTTGTTTAGATGTTTTCGACGGATGGAAGATGGCAAACCAGAATTTCCATGCGATATGCAAAGTACGCAGATTGAAATCAATTAGCCCGCAACGGTTAACACTTTGATTGAACTCGTCGCCGGGCGGTTCATCTGTTCCCTTCTGCTCATTCTGTTTGTCTTCAGGGTCTGAAAACCGCAGCGATCAACACGGCGAGTCCGTTCCATGCGATTTGTACCCCGATGCAGAGCAAAATAAACGCAACGACCCGCAGAATGCCATGCGCAGTGGACGGAGGAATGATCTTGGTAATCTTTGGAGCATACGCGTAGCAGAAATAAACGAGCACACTGAGAACCACCACAGCAAGAAACACGCCAATGTGGGCCTGAACATCTCTCGAAATATCACGATTCGAGATGTGTGCTGTGAGTGTGAGAAGCGCGACAAGCGTCCCAGGACCTGAGGTTACGGGAAAAGTGAATGGATAGAACGTTGCCTGCTCAAGGTACTCTGCCCGGGTTTCGGCCCGTATCTCGCTCTCCTCCTCCTTGTTCTTAACAATCGCGCGTGCATCCCTCTCGTTCAATACCGACCATCCCATCGCCGCTATCACAATGCCGCCGGAGAGTTGGACGATAGGCAAAGAGATACCGAAAAAGTTGAGTATGGCCGCGCCCAGAAGTTCAATGATGGCCAGAAAAATGATGTTGTTGACTGCGATCTTGCGCGCCAAAGACCGATAGACGGCCGGCGGTGCCTCGCCGACGAGCCCAAGAAACACGAGAGCCGATCCAAGCGGATTGATCAGCGGCAAAAGCACACTGAAGGCGATAAGAAACGACTTCCAAATGAGCAACCTCGGTCCCCTTACTTATGGCCTCAGTCTCTCGGCCGCAGCCAAAGTTGACCTGGCAATTCTCGGCTCCTGCCGAGGTCTCCGGCCTAGACGCCGATTTCGTGCAAGGCTAGAAAAGCTTCCAATAAAACGCGGGGATTGAACTGTCCCTTGTAGACGGGCGGGATATCATGTTCCAAGCCAAGAAGCGAGTAGACGGTCATTTGCGCAGAGCGAACGGAGTCGCGTTTCCTGCTGCGTCAAGGCTGCCGCCGATCCGGGAAGACTCTTCGAGAATCGTGATCTTGTGCCCTTGGACATCTCCGTCGCGAATGAGAAAGACTGCAGCGGCAAGAGAAGCAATGCCCCCGCCAACAAGATATATTGCTGCGTTATCGTCAGGTCGTTTCACAGCGTTCATTTCACACTTTCTCCGGGTCCAGTCGATCTTGCGGTGCTTGCTCTAAAGGCCTCTAAATGCAAGCGCTATGTGCGCCCAATGCCATTGTCAATCTGCAAGGCGGGAATGGCTGTGTCTAATTGATCAGATCGTCAGAGGTCCCAGGCGGGAGAATGATGCTGAGCGCTCGGGAAGTGCCTGATCCTCCGCAACCGATTCCCGATCATCCTTAGGCCACCTTTCAGCACTGCGGCGTCGAGTAAAGATGCCGTAGGCTTCGGACACGGGAATCGGCTACACTCCTGTCGTCCTCATTTTCTTATGAATGATTTACGCCGTCTGTGCCGTTTTATACACCGTATCTCGTCGATGGAGTGCAACTTCCTCATCCAATGCGTTTTGATTGAACCGAGCCCCGGAAGTGTCCACTATTGAGCAGATCAAATTCAACAGGCCGCGTCAACTGGATATCACTTCGTGATTGAAAACGATCGGGCGCAACAACCAGCGGAAAGGCCAGCACAAGAGTATGGAAGAGCATCGATGCAGAATTGCAGCAACAGTGGCGGAAGACTTTCGTTGCAAGAGCCTCCTCGACAGCTCGCAGATTGCGATGCAGGACCCTAGGTATAGGTGTCTTTACCCCCGTGTCGATGTCGAAGTAGAGGATAGCCGGTGCAATAGCGCTGCAATCGAAATGGAAGACCCGCGGTGCAAGGGCCTTTCTTTGAAGTGGTAATTACAACTGCCAATCCTTGAAGTGCAATTCAGTCCTTCGGATTCTCGCGGAGAGTGCGGCTTATCCATATCTCTTGGATCAACCGCCGATCGACGATGATGCATGGGACGGCTTGCCCTATGCAAGCATCGCATAGGGCTGACCAGTAGCCACCGCTGCCGGCGACATTTGTTCCGTTATCTGCTCGGATACCAGATGTGCCTACTCCTGCACGATTGAACTTAGTGCTTGCCCCCGCCTGTGTGGCCGCGCCCATCACGAACCTCATTACCTTTGAAGTGGGCTACTTTATCAAGGCGATTTGAAGCTTCCGCCTTCTCCTCTCGCTGCGGCTTTGGTCCGCTATAACCATGTTCCGGGTGAAAACGATTGTTGACGTGCCCCCGGAAGTTCTCAGGACCATGAAACCATGGACCGGCGCCGAGGAACACGCCGCCTGTGAACCATTCCGGCCCGTAGTAGCCGTAGGGGGTACAGTCATAAGGTGCGGCGTCGTAGTACCCATATGGACACTCTGGCGCGACTCCGATCTCGATGCCGATCTGAGCAGACATCTTTGGAACGGTTGCGATCACAGCCCGCCTCCGAGCAAAATGCGGCGCAATCCTCCCGTCGTGTTGGAGCTCGATGCCAATGCGCCAGCCGGTCAAGGGTTGTTATTCAAGCAGCTTCTTGGCGGGGTCGAGTCCGGACCGGGTTAGCCGATGCTTATTGGACCGCTCACCGCATTACGTGTCTGCAGTTTACGCTTGGCATGCGCCCCGCCGAGAAGGCGGCGAGCAAAACCAACGGCGGCTGGTGCCGGAGCCAGCTAAATATATGGTTGCGATGTGCCTTTGAAACGTGCCGGAAGTGATCCCGCTCACAACTCTTCGATCAGTGAGGGAGAGTTGAACACCGCATGGAGTTGCGTGGCCGATGCATCGCCATCCATTCAGGAGCTTGCGGTCGAGTGGGCTGCGCGACTAGGACCCTGGGGTGGCCTATATATGCCTATATATAAGGATACGAATGGCAGGGCCGACTAAGCATGCACTGATCCTCTTTGCGGTCCAGGGGCCTCCGCCCACTCAATCTCATTTCAGCCCGCCACCGGTGTCCGCAAATACTACGCCTCCGATTCTGCAAACGACATTCCCAACCTGGTCTATCGTAAGCGGTCATATGAACCTGCAGAAGACCCTGGTTTCTGCCGACATTGGTATTAGGCGGACGTTCGGCTTTCGGACTCAGGAAACGATGGGATACAAGCTTAAGCATCCTCACCGGTGGCAGAAAAAATATGAGGCAACGGCAGAGGAGCAGGAGCATTTGTCGGGCCTGTTCGACCGCTCGCCTCTCTGGCACGAACATGCAAATCGCCGGCTGCAGCGCCTGCGCACCAAACTCGGCTACGATCACGCCAATCTGCAGACTTCTGAGGACTGGCTCAAGGCGTTTCAGCAGATGCTGCTCAAGGATGAGTGGTGGAGCGAGCGCCGCGGGATCTTGAAGCTCAAGACTTTTAATTCGCGGCGCTCCGGCCTCGCCTTGCTCGCACTTTACCTCTACGCACAGCATGCCAGGATCCAATTCTTGAATCCGATGAAGGAAAACATTCGTCCAGACGCCGCATCGCCCTACGAAGAACTTGAGGGGAACCGCCACAACCTGGAGCATTTGTTGCTGCGAACGATCTGTTATTTGTGTGGCCATCGGGATGGCACGCACGGGATCGAGCGAGGCTGGCCTTCGAGTTGGATGCCCGGGGCGGCCCTCCGATACCTCAAGCCGGTTCCCGATGTTGCGCCCAACACCGTAATGCGGTGGACCCGGGCCGCCGAGGCGGCAGGCGGTGTTGTCCCGCGCGGCACCGAGCGGCTCCGCATGACGTGGAAGACTACAGACAGTCCCGCCTGGAAGCAGTTGCAAGAGAGGTCGTGGCGTTATTTCCCGGACGCCTGGCGCAGTATCTGGCGGAGGTCAAAAGCGCTATTCCTGCTCATCTGCGCGATCGATGTCTACGGAGCGTACTACTCGGTGCGTTGGGTGCTACGGCTGCTGCATTTCTGATTGACTATGGCCAGCGTCTCCTTCTCAAGGGAGACGGACGGCGATCTGGCTGACGTATGATACGTTTTCCCGATCTCCCGAAATTCGCCAAAGTCCGCCAGATTGCGAATTTGGTCGCGTCGGTTTCCGGGTAATGCCTTACTAGAAAGCGCGGGGGCTCATCGAGATTCTCCCGCGAATCTAGGGGGGCTCGCATGTTGTCGCCGGAAGATCGAGTTCTGCGTTCCATCGCGGATCGGATTGAAGGGAGGAATCCGAGCCCCAATCCCTTGCGCTACACGGAGCTGCTCGAAATCGAAGAAGTCGAGCAGCGCACCAAGATGAAGCGCTCCAATATCTACCGTTTGATTCAATTGGGCCAGTTTCCTGCACCGATTCACTTTGGCGGGGCGAAGTGGATTGCAGCCGAGGTCGAGGAATACATCCAGCGCTGTGCGGAGGAGCGAGACCGCAAGCGCGGTGGGAACAAGTTCGTCCCACGCCCCGCGATCCTCTCCGGCAACCTTCCAGGCGTGCAGGAAGAGGCATTGTCCGCGGACAAGCCCGGAATCAACCCCAGCCAGCCGGCCTCAACCGTCCGGATGTTGGGCCCGGAGTTGTGCCAGGCTCTCAGGATGTTGAAGGTCGACATTCCAGAGTTGTACCTGGACTCCGCATCGTGGGACGTCTTCCTGGCGGTTATAAAGGTCGAGCTTTCTCCAGCGCGGCAAACAAACGTCTTTCCAAAATCCAAGAAGCGCTAGCCAATCTCCGCGGCGCGAGTTCTCATTTCCTCGCGGCGGTGTCCACCACAGTAATCGGGGCCACCGCTATCCAGTTCCTTCGGCTCCCGCTCCTTGCTCCATCTCCCCCATTCCCAGACAAAAAACAGGCTGATGGCGCCAAGCGAGCGAGCCATGGCTCGCCGTCCACCGCCACCATCAAACAGGAGCTTTCCAATGACCAATCTCATCGTTGCTTCGAACCCGCCGCCGGCGGATCTGGAGGCGCTTGTCGCAAAAACGCGCGCTCTACTGAACAACACCGTCTCACCGGCGACGAAGCGCGGATACACCTCAGACTTTTTTCATGAATGGAAACCCTGGGCCGAGAGTCATAACCCACGTGTACTCCCAGCGGAGCCCGAATGGATCTGTCTCTACCTGGCCGATCGCTCATCGACGCTGAAAGCAGCCACCCTTGCTCGCCGGTTGAATGCCATTTCGTACTATCACCGGAAAGCCAACTGCCTTCTCTCGCCCACCCATCATCCGCTTGTCCGCGAAACGTTCAAGGCCATTCGCCGTGAGATTGGAACCAAGCAGAAGATTAAGCAGGCTCTTCGCACTGAAGATGTCAGGAAGATTGTGGCCTGTTGTCCAGACACCCTGGCGGGCAGGCGGGACAAGGCTCTTTACTTGATTTCTTTCGCGGGAATGTTACGCCGCGAGGACTCGTCCGCTCTCCGGTTCGAGGGCCTTCAATTCACCCCCGAAGGCCTGGTCATGACTCTCGATCATGGCAAGACCGACCAGGAGTCCCGGGGCAGGGAAGTCGCAATCGTACCTGGTGTGGACCCTGTCACTTGTCCGCTGCGTGCCCTGCGAAATTGGCTTGACGAGGCGAAGATAAGCGCGGGGCCGGTGTTCCGCGGCGTGGACCAGAAAGAACGCGTGTCGCCTTCCGGATTGCATCGCGATTCGATCGGCTACATCATCAAGCGTGCCGTGGCCCGCGCCGGCATGAACGTCGCCAGCATCGCAGGCCACAGCCTTCGCTCCGGTGGAATAACGACAGCCGCCGGCAATGGAGTCCCTGAGTACATCATCCGCAGGCAATCGCACCACAATCCAGCGTCGAAGAGCTTTCACCGTTACATTCGCCTGGCCGAGAGGTTCTCAAAGAACGCATCAACGGGGCTGGGCTTGTAAAACCAAGCCCAGTCTCGACTGTCCCATTCTCAGCCACACCGCGAAGTGTCCCCTTATCAGATGTGCTGTAAATCACCGTTGCCTGAGGCACGGACGGCCGTTCGCTCGTCCCCAACTTCAAACGATCAGACCAGGGTGACTTATGACGACTGTGCGTGAGGTTGACCTTCGACATCAGGGTTGTCGTGCACCGCCTGCTGATCCGGCATCAGTAGGTCGTGACACTCTGATCGAGAATCTTGCTGCGTCGCGGTTCAGTCCGATGTGCGGAAGGTATGCCGCATGAATGAACGGCAGCTTTGACTAAGAGCGGTCTGAAATCGGATGGACGTGATGCCTATAGCAAATCACTCTCCACACAAGCCAATCACACAACCGGAATCGCAACAGACCACTCGTCGAGATCGATGCCCAATGCAAATGCGCGACACCTCATGCAAGAGCGTTCAGACGGCAAGGATGGCGCGGCCCAAGGCGCCGGTCATTGCGTCTTGCGCTGTGATCGCAGCATCGCGAGTGAGCCCCGTTAGATCGCGCAAGTGGTTGGCGAAGTCCCAAGCAAGATTGCGTGCGCCGCAAATGTCCCAGAAGGCGAGCAGTCGGCCGATCTTGCCCGTATCCTCCGCAAGCACGCCGAGCGTATCCGTAGCGAGCATGGTCAGCGCCGAGGGCATCACAGTCCTAAGCAGTTCGTTCACTGATTGGTAATCGGTGTACTCTGCGCTGCTCGCTACTGGAATCACATTCAACTCGGCGTCAGTGGCCAGCAGCGCGAGCGCAAGGTCATGGTTGATGTGGGCGTTCATTCCCGCAAGCGCAAACTGGATGCGATCGATGCCGGCGCTGTAGCGTGCCTCAAACAGTGCGTTCCATGCCGAGGGCACAGAGGCCCCGCTCACATAGCCGGCGACAGCGCCGAAATAAAAGCCGGCGAAGATGACATCGAGGCGGTCCAGCCAAACTGAGCTCTGCCACGCGCCGCCGGGCGGGCTCAGATCCACCTGCTGCGCCACCATCAGGTAAAGTCGGTTGAACCACTTCAGGCCATCGGTGACCGGCAAGAGTGCATTGATAGCCTGCATGCGCGCGATCACGTCCGGAATCGTCGCCAGGGATGGCCCGCTGACAAGATTGTAAACCGACTCGTCCGTCGGGGATGGGGTGACCATTTGCACGCGCGATCTCCTCAAGCAATTCGCCGCAGTATAAGACATCCGGCTGCATTTGCGCAGCGGAGGCAGTGGAGACTCCCGGTCTACCCGGCTCCGAAAATCATGCAGCACTCAACCGGCACCCGCACGTTTTGAAATTCTAGCCTGATAGAGTTTGGGGGCTCGCCCGTGAACCGGTGGAACGCTTTGGCACTTCCAACTAGGACGAAGCGAACCCGGGAGGTGACGGCCGGGCTCCGTAGCAGGGCGGCACGTTTCATTTGAAGGGCTTAAGGCCGGTAGCCCTCTGTCATCCATCGAGCGAACAACTCAATGCGATCCTGAGGCCAGGGGCCCTCTCCTCGTGGTGGTGGCGGCGGCATCACAGCGCCGCCGATGCCGCGAATGCGGTCGTAGATGATGGCCGCGTGCGCCTTCACATCATCGTAGCTCGCTAGGTTGAACGCCTTACTCATCGCTCGAATATCTCGCTCCGTGAAGAGTGGGAGAATGTCGGATTGATAGCTCGTCACATTTGCCATGGTTCTCACCTCTTAGAATGATCCTGCGAAGGGTTTTGCGCGGCCCATGTGAGAAATCATGGGAGCGTGGCGGCCCACAATCAACATCCAGTCTTCCTGAAGAGACGGACACTTCGTAGTGCCTGCAATTCACGGTCGTCGCTCCTTTGCTGTTTTCAACGGATCTCGCGGAACTTCAGGCGGGACCCTCAGGTGAGGACGACGATCTTTCCACCTCCCTTGTTCTATCACGCGATGAGCCTCGACAATCTCGTCGAGGTGAAGGGTCCTGCCCACCTGAATGTGCAGGGCGCCCGCCGCAATCTGTCGGGCGAGTTCGTTAAGGGGCGTGAGCAGGCCGCCGCTGGCACCACGTGAGAGCCGCCGCTTTTCATCCCGTCATCAACTGCGTAACACCCAACTGCTTCAGCATACCGAGCTGATCCGAACTTCCCCAGCGTTCCACCATTTTGCCATCCCGGAACTTCGAAATCTGCACTCCCCGGATATTCATCTTTTTCCCTGTCGGCGCTATCCCCATCAGAACGCCCCGGTGTGTACCCGTCATGGTGTAGGCGAAGGCAAGCGATTCCTCGTCAGCGACCATCGTTTCCGGAGCAACACTCAAATCAGGAAATGCTTCCCTCATGGCCGAAAAGAACTTGCGGTAGCCATCCGGCCCTCGGCTCTGGCCTGGTGCGGGATCGTGGTCGACGCACTCCGGATCCACGGCCTCTCGGAACAGATCAAAATTGCCCTTATTCACAGCCTCTGCAAACTTCCCCAGTGCAGCCAAATTCTCCTCTTTGCCCATTGTGGTCACCTCCGAAGCTTAGATGCCGCCAACAACCCGACCAGGCCATCAATTTCATCCTCCGTGCTCCGACCAATGTCCTGAGTTCGGGGACCGCATTGGCTGCACGATTCTAGCTGGAATCAATTCTGCCGCCCAGTCGAGTAAATGCTACTGCCAAGACTGTCGCGGCTCTCAGCAAGGCTATCGCTCTGTAGGGGGTGGGAAGCGCACAACTGGTAACTGCCCGTTACGGGTATCGGAATCCGCCTGTCGGATGGAATTTAGTGCCATGCCGTTTGCATCGCGGGCAGGTGCCGCAACTCGGCGAAGAACGCCAGGGGAGCGCCCGTCTGGCTGAGGCGTGCGCCTTCCCCGGCAAATGCGTGCGTTTCAGCGTAGGCCGCCAGCACAAAAAAGATGCCCGCGACCCATGTGGTGAGCATCAGGCGGCCTCCAGCAATGCCCAAGGCTAAGCTGAAAAGAAAAGTGTATCGCCCGATGAAGTTTGGCGCGGGGCCCCGGCCCAGAACAGTGGAAGCGGAACTGTCCCGAAGAATGCGCAGAAAACAGGAGCGTGACGCCGAGGACGCGTGGAGACGGCGCCTGCCGGAAGGCGAAGGGACAAGAGACTGGCAGCGCAATCCCGGCTTCTACGACGAGTATTGGGGACCAGGTCACTCGATGATGCGAACGTCGGCCGGACTGCTCCGACTGACGGGTAGCTTGATCTGGAAGGTCGCCGGGCTCCTATTTCGAAGATAAACCGGAACGAACGCGCCCACCCGCAGGATGTCTGGGACGCAGGTCAGAAGTCCCAAATCCCAAGGGTCGCGGTAGGGATATCACTTGCCTGATACCCCCCGCTCAGATTCCGTACGAGCGCTCACTAGCGCATGCGGCCCTTATCTCGGATGAGTGGCGGCGAAGCGTTGCGCGGGATAAGGGTGGAGCACGCGTGGAGAAGGAACGGCGGTTGCGACTCGAGTCATCAGCCGGCCCGTGGACCCGATATCCCAGTCGCCATACCGACTTTCCGGGAGCAATCCTTGCGGTAAGCAATAATGAGTCAAAATAATGTGGCTATTCAGATTCTCATTCTCCTCGGCGTGATGCCCCCAAGTGGGATTCAGGATCCGGTGGCCAAAGAGCATGCAGCTATAAACCCCCACCCCTTCCGATAGAATTCTGCTGAGGATTTCAATGTTGAACGACGAGAGACTCGACAATCGCGTATCACCGTTGGCAATGAGTTCCGAAGAATTTCGCAAGCTGGGCACCGAGCTTGTCGATCGCATTGCCGATTTTCTCGAATCACTTCCCAGCCGGCCCGTAACTCCCGCGGAAGCTCCCGCCGACATTCGGCATGCTCTTGGAGTCCAGCGCACGTTGCCGCAACGGGGTGCGGACCCGGCGCAGCTGCTCCATCGTGCAGCTGACCTGCTCTTCGAGCACTCCCTGTTCAATGGCCACCCCCGATTCTGGGGATACATCACTTCGTCAGCCGCACCCATCGGCGCGCTGGGTGAATTACTGGCTGCTGCAGTCAACTCCAACGTTGGAGCTTGGCTGCTCTCGCCGATGGCTAGCGAGATTGAAGGGCAGACGGTTCGCTGGATTGCCGAGATGCTAAGTTATCCCCTGGATTGCGGAGGTCTTTTTGTCAGCGGCGGCAATATGGCGAACCTTGTTTGCTTTCTTGCTGCGAGGCAGGCAAGGGCGGGGTGGGATGTGCGCACCAATGGAATGAACGGCACACACCTGCGCGTTTACTGCTCGAACGAGACGCACACGTGGATTCAGAAGGCGGCGGACATTGCAGGCATGGGAACGGAGGCGATTCGGTGGGTACCCGTGGATGACGAGATGCGGGTAGACTTATTGGCGCTCAGGGAGCAAATACTCAAGGACCTTGAAGCGGGAGACAAGCCGCTTTTGGTTGTGGGAAATGCTGGTTCGGTGAGCACGGGAGCTTTGGACCCTCTACCGGAGCTGGCGGCGCTTTGTCGCGAATTCGACCTCTGGTTCCATGTGGACGGGGCCTATGGCGGCCTGGCTGCGGTGTTACCGGATGCGCCAGATGCGTTGGCTGGGTTGCGCGAGGCAGACTCAGTGGCGGTGGACCCGCACAAGTGGCTCTATGCGCCACTCGAGGCCGGCTGCGCGCTGGTGCGCGACCCAGAAAAGCTGCGCGCTGCTTTTGCCTATCATCCTGTCTACTATCATTTCGGCGTCGAAGCCACGAATTATTTTGACCTCGGTCCACAGAATTCGCGTGGCTTTCGCGCGCTAAAAGTATGGCTGGCACTGCAACAGGTGGGACGCGAGGGCTACGAGCAGATGATTTCCGACGATATTTGCCTGGCTCGGGCTCTCTTCCAGGGGATATCCCAAAACGCCGAGCTTGAAGCGCTGACGCAATCCCTCAGTATTACGACTTTTCGGTTTCGGCCCACGGACCTCGATTCGGGTGACGATGAAGCGGAGAGCTATCTCAACGAGCTGAATCTTGCGTTGCTGACTCGCCTGCAGTCGAGCGGCGAGGCCTACCTTTCGAACGCCGTGGTACATGGGAAATTCGCGCTGCGCGCCTGCATTGTGAACTTCCGTACATCGCTCCCAGATATCGAAGCATTGCTACCCATTGTTCTCGGGATGGGTAGAGCCCTGGACTTGGAAATGCGACCAGAGCGCCTTCAAACGAAGGCGTAATAGACGACTTCTGCGTGCAGAATGCGAATGGGGATCGTGGCACTGACAGCTTCCGAATCCCGGACACCGGCCGACATTTCAGGACCTATCGGAGGTTAGAACTCAGAAATGGCACCGATACCGCCGTTCACCTTTCCGGAAAGCCGGTTTGAACGAAGTCGCTGACGCGACGGACTGAGAGTTAAGGCTAGCTCAGCGAGGCACGCCGGGTTAGGGTGAGAGGTCATAGGGAGGAGGTTCCTATGACCCCACTTCGCCAGCGCATGCTGTACGAGCTTCAGCGGCGCAACTACTCGCCAACCACCATCCGCGGTTATCTCGGCGCCGTCCAGCAGTTTGCCGAGTACTTCCACCGCTCGCCGGAACAACTGGGTCCAGAGCACCTGCAACGTTATCAGCGATATCTGCTCCAGGAGAGGAAGCTTGCACCCAGCACTGTCGAGATGCGCATCTCAGCGTTGCGATTCCTGTACAAGCGGACGCTGAAACGGAAGGACCTCGCCTTCGACGACCTCATCTTTCCCAAGGTGCCGCATAAGCTGCCGACCGTTCTCAGCCAGGAAGAGGTTGTGCGGCTGATCGATGCCGCACCCAACCGTCTGTACCGCATCCTCCTGGTGCTGCTCTATGCCACCGGAGCGCGCAGGGCGGAAGCGGCGCGGATCATGGTGGAGGACATCGACAGCCAGCGCATGGTGATCCACATCCGCCAGGGCAAGGGCGCGAAGGACCGCGATGTGCCACTTTCGCCCAAGCTGCTCGAGGAGTTGCGCAGCTGGTGGCGATGGAAGAAGCCGCAAGGCTACCTCTTTCCCAGCACCGAGGGCCAGCGGGGAACAGACCAGCCTATCTCCGACAAGACTGTCTGGCACGCATGCCATACAGCAGCAACGCGTGCCGGACTCACGAAGAAGATCCACCCGCACACCCTGCGCCACAGTTATGCGACACACCTGCTCGAGGCCGGCGCCGACCTGCGCACGATTCAGATATTGATGGGACATGAGCGGCTCGAAGATACGACTGTCTACCTGCAGCTTTCGCGGCGTCATCTTCATGCCGCTATCAACCCGCTGGAACAGATCGCGCTTCCTTCAGTTCAGGAGGACAAGAAGCGATGAGCCGGCTACCCTTCGAGGTGGCCGATATCATTCGTGTTGCAGGCGATAGCTTTCGCCAACGGTACGGCGCGTCCTTGACCTGGCCGCAGCGCAAGGTGCTCGATGCCATCGCGCGCTGCCGCACCGCTGCCCTCGGCGGTCATCGCGATGCGTGCGTAAACTGCGGCCACCAGGCCATCTCGTATAATTCCTGCCGCAACCGACACTGCCCCAAGTGTCAGACCGCTGCGCGCGACCGGTGGCTCCGCAAGCGGCAGCAGGAACTGCTGCCCGTCGGCTACTATCACCTTGTCTTCAGCGTCCCGCATGAGCTTGTGCCGCTGATGTGGCAGAACAAGCGACAGATGTTTTCTTTGCTCTTTGAGGCCAGTGCTGCCACACTGCTCGAGGTCTCTGCCGATCCGAAGCACCTTGGCGCCCAGACTGGCTTCTTGTCCATCCTCCACACCTGGGGACAGACGCTGACTCCACACCCGCACATCCACTGCGTGGTGCCCGATGGCGGACTCGCAGCAGACCACTCGCGCTGGATCGCATCGCGTTTCAGGTTCCTGTTGCCGGTCAAGGTGCTCAGTCGTGTCTTCCGCGGCAAGTTCGTCGCCGGGCTACGGCGCCTCTTTGCCCGCGATCAGTTGCGCTTCTTCGGCGAGTGCGCGCCACTTCACAACGAGAAGCGCTTCGCCATCTTCCTGCGCACGCTCTATCGGCAAGACTGGGTCGTCTATGCCAAGCCGCCCTTCGGCGGCCCCGAACATGTGCTGCATTATCTGGCTCGCTATACGCATCGCGTCGCCATCTCCAACCATCGCCTGCTGTCGGTCTCAGCTGCTGAGGTCTCCTTCCGCTGGAAGGACTATGCCCACCACGGCAGGCAGCGCACCTTGACACTTGCCCCCGAAGAGTTCCTGCGCCGATTCGTACAGCATGTACTGCCGCGAGGCTTTCCCCGTATCCGCTACTTCGGATTCCTCGCCAACCGCAGACGAGCCCGCATGCTGCCACTCTGCCGCGCTTTGCTTCGCCCGGCTTCTCCGGCCGCATCACCTTGCCTCGAAAAAGCCTTGCTATGGAAGTGCCCGCGCTGCCATGGGCTCATGCATCTGGTTGAGCGCATGACTGTCGCACAACTCTTCTTCACCGAACACAAGAAGGAATACCGGCTTGATTCTTCCTAACTGTTTGACCAACACGGCATTCACCGTATGCTTCATCGCACACTTAGTGGAAGTGTGTCTCAAGCCGGAAAAATCTCCTTTTGCGTCTCTATCAGCTTCTGTTCCCCAGCATCTACTGCATCCAATTGCACGTGCAGCACGGAGGGGTCGCACACTTACCAGCCAACACTCGATGCGACGACCCAGCATAAACCAATGAAAAACCCATAGCCAACTTCCTGCCCCGATCGCGTCAGCGCCTTCCTTCAAACCGCTCTATCCGACCTGCTCCGCGCTGGCTCCCTCTACTCCCGACGCCTGATCGTGCGGAGCAGCTCCGATAGAGTCCTGACGTTTTACGTCCAGGTGGACTGGATTTGTACTTAGCGGCACCAATCGCCGGCACATTCGTGCCGATCTTGAATGGCTCACGCCACTTTGGGCCAGCCACCCACACTTGGCTGATTAGGCGCAATGCGATAAGGCGCTCCGTGCCGGCGCACAGGGCGCCTTCGTGGCTGCTCGCAAACGAGCGGAGATAGATACGGAACTAAAGAACAGTCTTATAAAGCGGCGGCGATACAATCAACTTCAATATCAAATCCGCCGTTCCAAGCCGGAACATTAATAAGATACGCGCGGGCGGATTGTCCGGGAAATAACGTCTGTAGACGGCATTCACCGCAGGGAACATGTCTACTGAGGTGACGTAGACATTCAGCTTCAGAATGTTTTCCAGAGAAGAGCCTGCCGTTTCGACACAGAGCTTGAGTTGATCCAATACGATCTCCGTCTGACGCTCAATCGGTCCCTTGAAGATTTCTCCTGTTTTGGGGTCGAACGGTGGAGCACCTGAGACGTAGATTGTGTCGCCGTGCTTCGTCACGGTTGAAACTGGGGCCTTGTATTTGTCCAGGTAGGTCGCCAGCGGCTCGACGCGAATGATTTCTCGTTTCATAGATTTCCTCCGATTGCTAGGTGCGGCTCCGACCAGGAACCGCGGAAGTTCGAGGGGAAAAGTAAAGCGAGACCGCTAAACAGTGGTCTGCGTGAAGTCATAGGCTACGCTCCCATCCGGATTGTGAATCACTCTTTGGGAGTGCCGATTGGTAAAGAATAATCCTGAGCTGCTTCCCATGACCGTACCGAGAGCCTGGAACCAGAACGGATAACCTGGCCGGGTAAGCAACTCACTCGCGCCGTATTCCAGACGAATGTGATCGGAGATGGCGGTACCGAACTCGGTCTCATCCGGTTTGCCAACCACAGAGGCACGCGTCCGCCGTGGAGCGGAAGGTCGGCAGTCCCTGAGCGTTTCACG
>CAWEXZ010000004.1:0-1434567 GCA_963813215.1 uncultured Acidobacteriaceae bacterium | reverse complement strand
GGACGACAGAAAATAGCCCCGGGTAGAGTTCGCCGGCTCGCCGGCGAGCGTCACCCGGGGAATGGCGCCCCCCCCCAAAGGTCCCAGAGCCCTGGAGGGGCGAAAGAACCCCGCCCCCATGCTCACCCCAGGGGTTCACCCCGCCGCGTTGTCAACCCTCCCCAAAGTGTTTCTCCTCATTCCAAAGCACTTCCGCCTCAAGGCGCCTTGCCGGTATTTACCCACTTCTCCGCTATGCTCAAGCCAACGAGAACTTCTGAAAAACTGGCAGCACCGCAGCATCGAGAATGACACCAACTATCCTGCTTTCAAACACTTGCAAATGTAGCCCTTTGAAATCAATCACTTATCGAGAACCGGTGAGAGCAGTGTCCTATTTTCATACACTTGCGAGAAAGGAGGGGGGGAGGGGGTGGCATGATTCGTCGCAGAGATGTACGTCTCCATGAGCCGCGAGAATCGGCAGTGGGTTGAAGGGTACGGGCTTCAGCCCGTACATGAAACAGCCCAAAATGGCTCAGATGCCGGCGTACCAGGCGTATCCGGCTTCCGGCGAGGCAGAGCCCAACCCTTTGCCGAACTTCTTCATTGAATCAGTCGCTGTGATCCGCGTAATGTATTTCACGCTTTTGTAGCCCAGTTGGCGAGGCACGCGCAGGCGCAGCGGACCACCAAATCCAACCGGAAGATCGCCGTCATTCATGCCCCAAGTCAGGATGGTTTGCGGATGCAGCGCATCAGCCATATCGATGCTCTCCCACCAATCGTGCTCGATGGAGAAGTACACGATGTAGCGTGCCGCTGGATGAATTCCGGCCTCACGCAACACCAGTGCCAGCGGCGTTCCGATCCACTCGGCGATGTAAGACCAGCCCTCTTCGCAGGCCACTTCGGTAATCTGGCTGCGCACCGCCAGCGCCCGCAGATCGGCAACGGAAACCGACAGTGGCCGCGCCACCATGCCATCAACCGCAAGTCTCCAGTCCGCAAACCCGAGCGCCTGATGCCGCTTGAACTCTTCGCTGGGCGGGGCAACCTCATTGGCGAACGGCGCCTTCGAAATCATGCTGCGCGGAAACTCATGCGCCGGCGTGTGCGCGGTCAGCAGCCGCTGGCAGGCGTAGGTCAGTGTCTCGCCAGCGCCGTAGAGTCCGCTGTGATCGGGCGGAATCAGCCCATAGCGCCGTGCCAAACCCGCAGCTATGGCCAATCCGGAAACGCCCGCAGTAGCGGCCAGACCTGTGGTAATAAGCTTGCGCCGTGAGATTTGGCTCATCGATCCTCCTCCGAAGCCGCGATGTGGCCGGTAATCATTGCCCGCATGCGGCTCCTGAATCCCGAAAGAGAAATCATGGTGACGTGAACAACCAGAAACAGCAGCAACAGCCAGGAGAGAACAAAGTGAAGCGTCCGCGCCGATTGGCGCCCGCCCAACAGCGTGAGCGACGCGGGTAGCGCAGACACGAATGCGGGCGACATCGCCAGACCGGTCCAGATTACCAGCGGAAACAGCACGAAGATCACCATCAGGTAAGCAGTCCGCTGCAAAACGTTGTACGAGGTGGCTTCCGCTGGATCAGGCGGTGCGCGACGCAGATACTTTGCGAGCCGCGCACTGTAGGCGCGCCATGTCCAGTCGCGCCGTTCCGGAATCAGCTTGCTCCGGAAATGACCGCTCCAAAGACCCGCGACCAAATAGACCAGTCCCGCCAACACCAGCAGCCAGGCGGCCTGGAAATGCAGATACCGGCTCCAGCCATTCTGGTCCGGCATCACGTAGTTGTAGCCAGTTGGAACTGTGTCCCGCGAAGACGGAATCGGCAGCGTAAACAGCGGCCGAACGTTGACGTTGCCCACTTCGCCCCAGTAAAACCGCGGATGCGAAATCACAATCTCGCCGCCGGTAATCAGCAGAGCGATGAATGCAAGGAGAGTCAGCCAATGCGTTACACGAATCACGCCGGAATGCCGGAAAGCTTGAGATTTGCGGGGCGGCGCGGTGACTGTCACGCGCCGAGAATAGCACAGATCAACTCGAATTGGCCCGCTTTTTCCGGCCATGTGTGCCCACCATCAATCGAACTCGGCGCCGCGCGCATGTGTCATCGGCAAACGCACCGTGGCGCGCGCCCCTTCTCCGTCTTCACGATTCACCAGTTGGATTTCGCCGCCGTGCCCGCGCGCAATCTGCTGGGCCAGTGCCAGGCCTACACCGCTGCCCTTTTGCTTGGTCGTATAAAACGGCACAAACAGATTGTCGGCGTTGGCAATCCCCATTCCGCGATCCTCAATGATGAATTGCAAATTCGATCCGGACATGTTCCAGGTCGCGCGCACCGGATGCGATCCATTGGCCAGCGATGCATCCACCGCGTTGGCCAGCAAATTAATCAGCATCTGTTCCAGCTGATCAGGGTCAGCGCGCAGCGTCACCGGCGGACCATGATCGAGCTGCACCGGCAGTCGCTGCTCAAGCAGCACCACGCGCTCCAGCAGTGCGCCCACTTCAATCGGCTGCAACCTTGGCGGCGGCAACTGCGCCAAGCGCCTGTACGATTGCACAAACCGGTGCAGCGCATCGGCACGGCTTTCCACCACAGCCAGCCCGCGACGAAAATCATTGAGCGCAGCCGGATTGCCTTCCATGCTGTCCACGCGCGTCAACAAGCTGCCCGCGATCGATTTAATGGGCGCCAGGGAGTTGGAAAGCTCATGGCCCAGCACGCGGATCAAGCGCTTCCACGCAACTTGCTCTTCGTCCTGCAGCGCCAGGCTCACATCAGCCAGCAGCAGCAGCGTATGGGGCGCGCCTTCCTGCCGAAAGGTAGCCTTGCGCAGCAGCCATCGGGCCGGATTATTCCCAAACGAATGCGTACTTTGATCGGACGCGCGCAGCAACTCCTCAAGTCCCAATTCTCGAGCCGACCGTCCGATCGAACGCGCATACGGCAAGCCCAGCAAATTCAAACCGGCATCGTTCACCAGCTGCAGCGAGTTGTTGCGATCGAATGCGAACAGCGGCGCATGCATGACCTCCAGAATGCGAGCCAGCAGTGCCGTTGCCTCAAGCGAGTGCACACGCTGCTTCTGCAGCAGGTCCGCCAAGGCGTTCACTTCGCCGGCAAGTTCGCCCAGCGCATCCTGCGCTCCTGCGCCGCGCGCGCGAAACGAATAATCACCCTCGCGCAACGACGCAACTACATTGGTCAGCGTCTGCAGCGGGCGCACCAAGCCGTCCATCAGCGCCGAACCAATCAACGCCAGGTAGAGAAGGATGCCAACTGCCAGCAGCCCTGCAGCCATGCCGCCCAGTTGGCGCTGATAAAAAAAGACCCCTACAAACGCCAGCGCCGGCAGCGTGAGCAAGAAACACTGCAGCCACGCGCGGCGAATTGCCGAGCGGTGGTGCCTGCGCATATGGCTGTCATAGGCCATACTTTTCAATGCGCCGGTAAAGCGCGGCGCGGCTCAGCCCCAGTTGTTCCGCAGCCTGTGAAATATTGCCATCGCAGCGGCGCAGAACTTTTCGGATGAGCAGCGCTTCCATCTCATCGATGCTCATGTTCTCAAGCGAAGGCGCAGCCTGGCGTGCCGCAGATATCGCAAAATCGCCGGGTTCTACCTCTTTGCCGCGGCACAGTAACACCGCTCGTTCCACCATGTGCTCCAACTCGCGCACGTTGCCGGGCCACGAGTATTGCATCATCTGCTGCATCGCCGCCGGGGAAAATCCGTTCACCTGTTTCCGGTACCGCGTGCGATTGCGATTGAGAAAGTGCTGTGCAAGCAGCGGAATATCCTCACGGCGATCGCGCAGCGCCGGCAAATGAATCTCGACAGTGTTAATCCGGAAGAGCAGGTCCTCACGAAAAGTCCCGGCCTTTACCTCTTCGTGCAGCTGCGCATTGGTCGCGCACAGCACCCGCACGTCCACGCGCCGCGTCTGCGAAGAACCTACTCGCTCCAACTCGCCAGATTCCAGCACCCGTAACAGCTTGGCCTGCTGCCGCAAGGGAACATTGGCAATCTCATCGAGAAACAGCGTGCCGCCATTGGCCAGCTCGAAGCGTCCAATACGATCGTTGCGCGCGTCGGTAAACGCTCCTTTCACATGACCAAAAATCTCACTTTCGAATGTGCCTTCCGGCAATCCGCCCGCATTCACAGTCACCAATGCCTTACGGGAGCGCTGGGAAGCGGCATGGAGCAGGCGCGCAACAATTTCCTTACCTGTTCCGTGTTCTCCCGTGACCAGCACGTTGGCGTCGGACGGACCAATCTGCGCAATCAACTCCAGCACCGGCTGCATGGCAGGCGCGGCCGCCACAAACTCCGGCAGTCCTTCGGCTTGCAGCAGCCGGTTCTGCAGTTCCAGTTGCCGCGCGCGCTTGAGCGCCTGGTGCAGCTCCGCGTGCAGGCGAATCTGCGAGAGCAGCCGCTCGTTCTCCCACGGCTTCTGCACAAAATCCCGCGCACCGCGCTTGATCGATTCGACAGCCAGATCGATGTTGCCCCAAGCTGTCATCACGATGACCGGAAGCCGCGGATCAAATTCGTGAATGCGTGCCAGCAGGTCCAAACCTTCGCGGCCTGAAGTGGTGTCGCGCGTATAGTTCAGGTCGATCAGCAGCACATCGTAATCGGCCTGACCGAGCGCTTCCATCACCAACTGCGGAGAGCGCGCGCAATCCACATCAATACCCTGCGGACCGAGCAGCAATTCAATGGCTTCGAGAATGTGCGGCTGATCGTCGGCAACCAGAATCCGGATTTTCGATTGCTTAGTGGAAATGGCGTGCCTCCGGCGTATTCATGGCTGGTCTCCAAGTTGGGCTGCGTGAAATCGTAATAGGCGCTGGCCAGCAACCAACGCCCGATCCAATGGCGATAACAGAAATGGACCCTCCAGTGATTCTACGGTGCGTGCGTCACTACACCCGATTTCGCATCCTCAATCGAGACGCCCATCCGCTCCAGCGTTTCTCCAGTGGCGCGGTCGATATCCACCTTCGCCTTCTCGTACCCTGTCTGTGCGGCCTCGAAAGCGGATTCCGCAACGGCCAGATCGTTTTCGGCAGCGAGGGTGTCGAAGCTGGATTTTGCGCCGAGCTGCTGTTCCTGCTTGGTGATGTCGAAGGTGCGCTGCGCCAGGTCGCGAGCTTGCTGCACGGCCTGGACACGGGCCTGCGCCTGTTCCAGCGCGAACTGCGAGTTGCGCACATCGAAACGGATGCCCTTCTGCTGCTGCTCGGAGGTGATCTGGCTCTGGCGATACTGGAGCACAGCGCGCAACTGATCGGCCTTGAAGACACGGTTGCGGAGGTTGATCTGCAGCGTCATGCCCACCTGATATTCCGGCGCGGAATAGTTAAATGTATTCTGCAGCATGCTTGGAAAATCGGTGGGCAGTGTGGTGGCACATTCCGCAGGGCTGAGGTCGCAGTACGGATTTTTTGGCCCGGCCGTGCCCGTGCCTTGGTAGAAGCCGTACGCATTGAGGGTGGGCAGCAGCTCGCTGTTCACGGACTTCAGGTTGCTGCGCTGAATCTCAGCCTGCTGCTGGTAGATGCCGACTTCGGGGCGGTTCTTTTCGGCCTCGACAATGAGATCGTCAATCGGTTTTGAAGCGTTGGGATCGGGTGGGCCTTGGCGATCCAGAGGAATGACAGGCATTTCGTCGATGAGCGGATCGTCGCTCTTGGTAACGGCATTCTTCAGGAGAAGCTCGTTCAGGCGGAGATTGGCGCGCGAAATGGTGAGGTCGCCTTCGCTGCTGGCCACGGCGGACTCGTCCTTCATGACCTGCATGGCCGGAATGGCATTGAGCTGGAGTTGCTTCTGGTCGTCGGCAAGAGTCTCTTTTGAAAAGTCGAGGGAGCGTTCCTTAATTTGCTCGTCCTCGTAGGCGTCGACCAGATCCCAGTAGATGTCCTCGATCTGGGTAACGGTGGCAATCACCTGGGCTTTGAAGGCGAGGTTGGTGATCTGCGCGTTCCGATTGGCGATGTGGATATAGCGTTCGTTACTTGCCAACCCGAATCCGGAGAGCAGCGGCTGCGTAATCTCCGCCCTGAACTGGGAGTAGAGCGTGGGATTGATGACGTCGTAAGGGCTATTGCTGGTTATCCGCTGCCCGCCATATTGCAGATAGAGGTTCGTACCCAGCGGAAACGACTGGCTGAAGCTGCCCAGACCCTCGATGGTGTTGTTTTTGAGAATGGGGGTCCCGAACTGGAAGATGTTCTCTTCCTGAGTGACGGTGTGGTCCACCAGTCCCTGGAAGGTGAGATACGGATCGAATGAAGGCACCGGTGCGCCCGCACCAAGAGCAGAGGTAACGAGGCCTCCGGCGCCCGCAGCGGCTAGCCCGGAACTGGATTCGCCGCCGGAAGCAGTTCCGGCTCCGAAGCCGCCCTGCGTGGTCTGCACAATATTGGTGTTGACTCCGTTGGCCGTTCCGCCGGCTTTGGTGCGGGCGAGATCGGTCTGCGCAATGGGAAAGTTATAGCGGAAGTAAGCGATATCAAGGTTGTTCTCGATAGCGAGATCGATCGCGTCGCGCAGCGAAATGTAGAGCTTGCCATCGCGAATGAGGTTCTGGAGCAGCGGCGAATTGTTGAGATCCAGTGGCGGCACCGTGCTGGGCCTGTAGGGTGAGAGCGGATTATGCGAGTGTGGAAGTGTCACCTCAAACGGCGGCGGCGGGACCGCCTGCTGCTTTTGCTGTTGCATCAGTTGCGCCAACGAAGGAGGCGGCGCCGTGTTGTTGGCCGCGGGCGCCGGAGCCTCTGGCGCAGCGGAGGTTGTCCCCACATTGGCAGGCGCATTTTGCGCAGGCGGAGGCGTCGCCGTTTGCTGCTGATTCTGAGCAATACTGCATGGAACAAGCATCGCGCAGAACGCCGCAGCCGAAATCCACTTCTGAAACGAGGTCGAGGTCACGATCTGGCAACCTCCGCAGATTTTCCTGCCAGTTCTTCATCGCGCGTGACCCAGCCGTCGCGCAGTTCCACAATGCGTCGCCCGTAGTGTGCGTTCTCTTCAGAGTGAGTCACTTGCACAATCGTGGTGCCTTGCCGGTTCAGTTCACGGAAGAGGTCCATAATCTCGCGCGCCTGCGTGGAATGAAGATTGCCCGTCGGCTCGTCGGCCAGCAGCAGCGCAGGTGCGTGCACCACCGCACGTGCAATGCCCACAAGTTGCTGCTGACCACCGGAAAGCTGACTGGGAAAGAGGTCTTTCTTGGCCACGATCCGAAAGCGATCAAGAATGTCGGCTACCATCGCCTGCCGCTCCTTTGCAGGCAGGTTCTTGTACGAGAGGGGCAGATCGATGTTCTCGGCGACGGTGAGGTCGTCGAGCAGATGATAGCTCTGGAAAACCATGCCGATGCGCTGGCGCGCCAGATCCGCACGCTGCTTGCGGTTAAGCCCATGCACCGGTGTCTCGCCGAACCAGTATTCGCCCAGCCATCCGTCATCGAGCAGGGCCAGTACATTCAGCAGCGACGACTTCCCTGCTCCGGAAGGTCCCATGATGGTGAGAAACTCACCTTCGCGAATGGTCAACCCGACCCTGCGCAACACCCAGGTTTCGGTGTGGCCGGTCTTGTAACTGCGTTCGACGTCCTTCAGTTCAATCACGACTCGATTCTCCTGTTCCTCAACTACGCAATCGAAGCAAACTATTCCGCGCGCAACGCCTGCATCGGTTCAACCGCAGCTGCGCGGCGCGCGGGCAGCAGACAGGCTGCAACTCCCACAACCAGCAGCACGCAAATCGCACCGCTCACAATCACGGGATCGTACGGGCTCACCTGGAACAACAACTTTGCCATCACACGAGCAAAGCCAAACGCAACCGCAACTCCCGCAACTGCACCCACCAGGACCGGAAGCAGGCCATCGTTCAGCACCAGGCGGTAGATACTCGCCCTTTGCGCGCCCAGAGCCATGCGCAATCCAATTTCGCGCCCCCGTTGCACGACTGAGTAGGTCACGACTCCGTAAACACCCAGGCCGGCAAGCAGCAGTACGCTAACTGCAAACAGCAGCAGAAGGTCCATCTCAAAACGGCGGTTAGCCACCGAGTCTGCGACAACACTGCCCAGTGCGCGCACCACCGGCACCGACACATTGGGGTTTACGCTCCACACCGCCTTGCGAATCGCATCGGCCATCGTCGCCGGATCCTGGCGCGTGCGCACCAGCAGTCCGCCCGAGTCGTCGCAGCGGTACCAATATGGCGTGTAGACCATCATTGGGTCGGATTTCGCGAGCGAGATGGTGCGTGCGTCTTTGACAACGCCGATCACCGTGAAGGGCGCATCCGTTGCACCACCGCGGATAAAATGCCGTCCTACGGGATTGATGCCCGGCCAAAGTGTGCGGGCTGTCAGCTCCGAGATAAGTACATCGTTCTTGCCGTAGTCAGACGCACTCAAGTCTCGTCCCGCGATCAGAGGCAGGTGAATCGCATCCAGGTATCCGGGGCTGATCCAGCGGAAATGCTCGGTGGGAAGTTCCATGAAAGGACGCGCATCGCCGGGGACGCGAATCATATCGATCCAATAATCTCCTGCCAGCGGCAGCACGCTGGTGAGCCCCGCAGATTCCACACCGGGCAACTCACGCAGGCGCCCCACAGCCGCCCGATAAAATGCGGCGCGCGATTGCAAATCGGAATAGGACCCGGCCGGCAGATCGACGGAGGCCGTCATCACGCGATCTGCATCGAAACTGCGGTCTATATGCAGCAGCTTGAGTAAGCTGGCGGTGAGAAGCCCGGTCATGAGCACCAGCGCGACACTGACCGCAACCTCCACTGCAACAAGAATTCTGCGCAGCCGCTTGCTGCTGCGCGACTCACTTGCCAGCCGCGATTCACTGCGCAGCACATCATGGGGCTGAGTTTGGGAACTGCACCATGCGGGGATCGCACCCGCGAGCAACGTCGCCGTCACCGCAAGCAGCAATGCGCAGGCAGCCCCAGCCCAATCCAGATGCAACGGCCCGCGAAAATCGAGCACTGGGGGAAGGTAACGCTGCATCCACGGCACCAGGATTGCGGCCAGCAGGATACCCAGACCGCCGCCCACAACCGCGAGCACCATCGTCTCGCGCATTGCCATGCGGAGCATGTCGGCTCGCCTTGCTCCCAGAGCTGCGGCCACGGCCATCTGCTGCCTGCGGCCAGCCGCGCGCGCCAAAAGTAAATTTGCGATGTTGACGCAGCCAACCAGCAGCAGCCCGGCAACCGCCGCCAGCAGGATCAACAGCGGCGTACGGTTGTTGCCGACCAATGCCTGCTGAAACGGCGTCAGCGCAGCGGAAAGAGTTCCCTTCTCGTCCGCAGGGAGGCTCACCGAAATTGTATGTTGCAGCGCGTCGATTTCTGCGTTGGCCTGCAGGACAGAGACTCCGGGCTTCAGCCGGGCAAGCCCGAAATAGTTGAAATCGCCCATCGCTTCCTTCAACTGATCCTGGGAAAAGGCCATCGGCACCAGCGCTTCCACCTGGCTGGCACGATCGGCGTTCGGCCTGGCGATGGTTTCGACGATCGGCACGCGATACGATTGCGGCATGACTCCGATGACGGTAAAGGGAAACCCATTGAGGGTAATGGTCCTGCCCAGGATGCGCTGATCGCTCTGGAATTGGGTCCGCCACAGGTCGTGCATCAGGACTACGACCCGGTCGTGGCCCGGTTGTGTCTCCCCGGAAGAGAACGCGCGGCCAAGCCGGGGCTCCGTTTCAAGCACCGAAAAGATGCCGGAGGTTGTTTTGAGCACGTCCACCTGCAAGGGGTGATCGCCCATTCCCAGCGGCATCGAATCCTGTTCTATCACCGCCATGGATTGGATCGTGCGACTGTTCTGCTGCCACATGACGAAGTGATTAGCGCTCATGGGCAGTTCCGGATAGATGTCGCGGAACTCCGCAACGCGCTCTTGCATCACGATCAGCCGGTCCGGATGCGCATAGGGCAGCGGCCTCAACATGACATCGTAGACCAGCGTGAAAATGGCCGTGGTCGCCCCAATTCCCAATGCCAGGGTAAGCACCGCGGTGATGGCGAAACCGGGCGCGCGGCGCAACTGGCGTAGCGCATAGCGGATGTCCTCAAGCAACGCGTATAGCACATCGAGCCATGAGGTGTTCATCGCCTCTCTCGCACTCGCTCTCTGACGCGGTTCCGCGTGACCTGCCTGCCTATTCATTTCTGAGCGCCTCCATGGGGTCGATGGACGCGGCGCGGTGCGCGGGGCTCCAGGCCGCGATCAGTGCCACCAGCATCATGAGCAAGAGCACGGCGCCAAACGTAAGCGGATCGACGGCGCTGACCTCGAAGAGGAAACTGTGCAGAACGCGGTTCAGCGCGATGGCGCCCACGAGACCAGCCGCGCATCCACACCCGGCCAGGAGCATGCTCTGACGAATGATTGCAAAGACGATTTGCCCGCGTTGCGCACCGAGCGCCAGGCGCAGCCCGATTTCACGTGTGCGCCAACTGACGATGTATGCGATGAGACTGTAGACGCCCACGGCTCCGATCGCGACTGCCAGGCCCCCAAAGCCAAGCAGAAGAACAGCCAGGGCAAGCGGTGCGCTCTCTGACGCGGCCACGATTTCGTTCAGCGATTTCACGCGCGTAACCGTAGCCTGAGAATCGATGCCTTCGACCACACCGCGCAATGCGGCTGCGGTCGAAGCGGGAGTGGAATGAGAGCGCAGCAGAACATACATCACCTGGCTTTCGCGGTCGGGCGTCATGGGCAGGTACACTTCGTCATCGAAGCCTGCCTGAAGGCTCTCCTCGCGGGCGTCGCGCACCACTCCCACAACCACCGAGGCCATTTGCGGATCCCACACCGCCGGGGAATGCTCGTCGCGCACATCGATCACATGCTTGCCGAGCGGATCTTGATTGGGCCACAGGTTCTTCGCCATGCGCTCGTTGATCACGACGGCATGACTTGCGCCCGAATCGTCCTGGCTTTCGAGCAAGCGACCCCGCAGCAGGCGGAGGCCGAGTACCTGGAAATAGTCCGGCGAGACGATACGCCCCGTAGCAAGGAGCGCGTTCTGGCGGGCATCACGGGGGTGCCCCTGTGCGTCGAAGACATAGTTATTGTCGCGCCCGCTCAGCGGCAACGCGTCGACCAGTGCCACGCTTTCCACGCCCGCAATTCCACGCGCGCGGTCGAGCAGGGTCAGAAAGAACGACTGGCAGTGGCCCTTTTCGTGGCAGGCAGATGAATCCAGTGCAACCTCTGCGGTAACTGTGCCACTGGTGCGAAAGCCAGGATCGACACGCGAGATCTGGTAGAGACTGTGCAGCACGAGCCCCGCCGCGACGATCACCACCACCGACAGACCGATTTGCGCCACCACCAAGACCATCGAGGGCCCGAAGCGTGAGCCTCTCTCTGCCAGTCCGCGACCGCCGAGATGGAGGGTTTCGAGGCGGTGCGAAGCAGTCATCTTTATAGCCGGGATCAAGCCAAAGAGAAGCCCGGCAAGCAGCGCCGCTCCCAGCGTAAAGGCAAGGTCGCTCCAGTGCAGCGAGATGGTTTCTATACGCGGCGTATCGGCCGGTAGCAGGTGCACCAGGCCACGCAAACTGGCGAAGGCCGCGAGCAGCCCGGCTGCGCCGGAGACCAGGCCCAATACCATCGCTTCGGTAAGCAACTGAGCGAAGAGCCGGCCGACCGGTGCGCCCAAGGCGCCGCGAATCGCCATCTCGCGTTTGCGCGCGGTTGCTCTTGCCAACATGAGGTTAGCAACGTTGGCGCAGGCAATCAGCAGGATGAGCCCCACTGCCCCGAAGAGCAAAAGCAGTTTGGGTCGAACAGCTCCGGTCTCAGACTCAAGAAGCGGCACGGCCGTCATCTGAGAGGCCCATGTATCCGGCATTTGCCACGGGAACAAGCGGACCAACGCAGAGCGTAGACGGCGCAGTTCCGCCTGGCCTTGGCCCGGCGTCACTCCTTCTTTGAGCCGGCCAAAAGCGCGCAGGTTGAAGTTGTTCCACGGGTCGAGCGAATCAGTGCTCCGAAATACAACGGGCGTCACAAATTGTGTGTCGGCGAAAGGAAAGTGCACGCCAGCCGGCATCACGCCGATGACCCGGCGCCAAATGCCATCGATGCGGAGGTTTTGTTCAATGACGGCAGGATTTTTAGCGAAGTGTTGCTGCCAATAGCCGTAGCTCAGAACCACGACCGGAGCATGCCCGGCAATCGCATCTTCCGGCGCGAAGAAACTTCCCAGCACCGGGCGAATTGCCAAGGTCTGGAAGGCGTTTGCCATTACCTCGGCGCCAAACACCCTGGCCGACGCGTCCCCTTCTTCGACATTCGACTCGGCGTCTGCGCCGAATCCGCTGACTGCGGCGAAGGAAGCGGAGTGCTCAGCCAGCGCCCGGATCCAACCCTTGGGGAACAAGCTGGCATCGGGTCCGGATCCGATTCGCATCAGCATTTCCTGATGCGGAAACGGAAGCCGTCGTAGCAGGATGGAATCCATGAGCGTGAAGATAGCCGTATTCGCGCCAATTCCCAGCGCCAGCGTCAGCACTGCTGTAATCGTGAAGCCCGGCGACTTGCGTAACTGCCGCAGCGCGTAATGAATATCCTGCGAGAGCATCCCAACCTCCCGATGGTTTGTTTCCGATGTCAGGCCGCTCTGTGGGTCAGCCTTATTCAGTCCGCAGCGCCTGCATGGGCTCAATGGCCGCGGCGCGGCGTGCGGGAATCAGCGTTGCAGCCACTGCGAGCACAAAGATCAGCAAAGCTGCCAGCATAATTACGGCCGGGTCCACCGGATTGACCTCGAAGAGCAATGAACGCAGCAGCCGCGTCGCGAACAACGCGCCTCCTGTCCCAATCGCGCACCCAATCAAAGCCAGAGTGGCTCCGGAGGACACGATCAGTCGCATAATGCTGGCACGTTGACCTCCCAGCGCCAGGCGAATGGCCATCTCCTGCGTGCGCATTGCAGCTGAAAACGCGATCACGCTGTAGATGCCGAGCAGCGCGAGCAACACCGCGGCCGCAGCGAAACTTGAAACCAGGGCCGCATTGAAGCGCCGCGGCGCTTCAGTTTCGCTCACCGCATGATCCATGGACTGCACCAGCGTGAGCGGAAGCTGTGGATCGATGGAACGCACCGTGGCGCGCAGCGAGTCGATTATGGCGTCTGGCGGCAACGCTGTACGCAGCACGATAGCGCCGCCCTGCGCGTTGAGCGAGTCCGCTGGCAGCAGCGATCCAAACGAGGCATCACCCTGACTGGACGGCTGATAGATCTGGTAATCCGTTGGCGCATCCGGTGTAGTCTGTTTGATGTTGCCGATCACGCCCACCACAGTTATCCATGGTGTGGGCGTTTCCTGCATTCCGAAGCGGATGCGTTTGCCGATTGGATCCTGTCCCGGCCAGAACTGCTCGGCGAGTTTCTGGTTCACGATTGCGACGAGCGGGGATTTGGCGTTGTCTGCGTCTGTGAATTCCCTGCCCCGCAGCAGTGGTATGCCCGTTGCCTTGAAATAATCGCCCATCACCAGAGAGGGCCACGACAGGCTCAGCGGGGCTCCGGAGGGCGGCACGTAGCCCTCAGCAACAAACGCACTATGGCTGTTGTTTCCTACTGCAGGCAACAGCGAAGTAATGCCCACAGCCTCCACTCCCGGCAAAGCTCGCAGCTTCTGCAAAAGTCGATCGTTGAATCCATCGATCGAAGCCTGCGTCGAGTATTGCTTCTGCGGTAGACCGTAGGCAGCCGTCAGCATATGGTCGGTGCGAAAGCCGAGGTTCACCTCGCGCAATTTCTCAAAGCTGCGCAGCAGCAATCCAGAGGAAATGAGCAATATCAAGGCCACGGCGACTTCCGCTACCACCAGCGCCGACCGCAGCCGTGCGCTGGCGCCTCCAGCCGTCCCAGTCCGGCCGCCTTCCTTGAGCGTGTCGTTTACCGATGTGCGCGCAGCGGCAAGCGCAGGGATCAATCCGCACAGCAGACCGGTGACAATGCCCGCCGAAATGGCGAACCCCACCACTTCCCAATCGAGCCCGATGGAACTGATGCGGGGCAATGTCTCGGGCAGCAGGCTCACGCCAACGCGTAGCGCACTCGCCGCCAACCCCAATCCCAACAGGCCACCTGCGAGGCTCAGTACTAAGGTCTCGATCAGTGTTTGCAGCAGCACTGCGGTGCCACTCGCTCCCAGGGCCAGGCGTACGGCGATCTCGCGGCGCCTGCGAAGGACGCGAACCAACAACAACCCGGCAAGATTTGCGCATGCAATAAACAGAACCACCGCCACGGCCAGAAACAGCGTGCGCAGCAAGGGCCGCGCCTGCGCGACGGTATCGTCGGCCAACGGTTTAACCAGCGCGCTGATGTGCAGGCTGGTCATGAAGGCTGGATAGTTGCCCATAATCTGCTTGGCAACCCGCTCTGCATCCTGCTGCGCCTGCACCGGCGAGATACCCGGCCTTAAACGCCCCACCATTCCGCAGCACCAATTGGCCGCGGCCGCGCCGCTCCGCTCATCCGGAGTCGGGCTCAGCGGAACCCATAGCTCGCTGCGGTTCAGTTGTCCCGGGATCAGGGGAAACTCGAAATCGCGGGGCATCACGCCGATAATTTCGTAAGTCTTGCGATCCAACAAGATCTTCTCGCCCAGCACGTCCGGGGCACCATGAAAGCGGGCGCGCCACATTCCGTAGCTGATCACGGCTACCTGCACGCTGCCATCGTCTTCCTGCTGCGTAAAGGTGCGGCCAAGCAGCGGGGCTACGCCCAGAGTGGGAAAGATGCTGGCGGTTACGCGCGACCCGTTGATCTGGGCTGGGGCGCCGGCGCCTGAGAATTCGTAGCTCGACGGCTCATAGCCTCCCAGGCTCGAAAAGCCCTTTGTCGCGCGCTCATAGGTCAAAATCTCAGGCAGTGTGACACCAGATTCGCCGCTGCTGCCAAGATCGGCGCCCGCAAGCTGGTCGGAAAGAATCACCAGCCGCCCGGGATCGCGAAAGGGCAAAGGGCGCAAAAGCACGCCTTCCACAATGGAGAAGATCGCGGTAGTGGCGCCAATGCCAAAGGCCAGCGTCAGCACTGCGGTCAACGTAAATCCCGGCGCGCTCCGCAATTGGCGCAGCGCGTAGCGAAGATCATGGAGCAGCATCCCAACCCCTCGTTATCCCTTGGTCTCTTGTTTCCAGGTGCCTGCTTCTTACGCCTCTGCTTCTGCTTCGAGCTTCTTGCGCTCCGCCTCTGAGACAACTTTGCCGTCGAACAGATACACCTCGCGCTCGGCGTGGCGCGCAAAGCGTGGATCATGCGTCACCATACAGATGGTCGAGCCCTCGCGATGGAGATCGGCGAGCAGGTGCATGACGGCTTCGCCGTTCTTCGAGTCGAGGTTGCCGGTAGGCTCATCAGCCAGCAGAATGGACGGCGAGCCAGCCAGCGCGCGGGCCACGGCCACACGCTGCTGCTGACCGCCAGAGAGCTGCGCCGGATAGTGCCTCATGCGATGCGCCATGTTGACGCGCTCCAGCGCTTCCTTCACGCGCCTCTTTCGCTCGGCCGACGGCATGCCTGCGCGATAGGTGAGCGGCAACTCAACGTTCTCTTCGACCGTCAAATCGCCGATCAGGTTGAAGCTCTGAAAGATGAACCCGATCTCCTGGTTGCGAATGCGTGACCGCTCGCCGAAGCTCAGGTTCTCGACCGGCTTGCCATTGAGCTGGTAACGCCCGCCGGTGGGCGTATCGAGGAGGCCCAGAATCGACAGCAGTGTCGATTTGCCACAGCCCGACGGGCCCGACATCGCCACGTACTCGCCGCGATTAATGGTGAGGTGAATGCCGGAGAGCGCATGAGTCTCCACCTCGTCGGTGTAAAAGACCTTGGTGAGGTCTTCAATCTCAATCAGTGTGCTGTTCCCATTCGATGCCATTCGTCCCCCCAATGCGGTTGTCAGTTCACTGTTCGCAGTTCCCGCCCACGGCGCTGCCAATTCCTAGTTCCCTGGTGCCGAATCCATGCTGGCGCGATTTCTTCTTCCGTCGGTCCCTTGTTCCCTCGGTCCCTTGTTCCCTGCCTTACTCCAGCCGGATATGGTCCACGTTGTCGTAGCGCGACATGTCCGACAGAATCACCGTGTCGCCTTCCCGCAGTCCTTCCAGCACCTGAATGTCCTCAACCGAAGCACGGCCCACCTTGACCGGTACCCGCGTGGCGGTCTTGCCATCCGGATCCATGCGAAACAAGCTAAGCGTGGAGTTCTCGTTGCCCAGCGACGGCCGGCCCACGTAGAGCACATCCGTCATCCGCTCCAGATCGATGGTGCCGTCGACGCTCAACTGCGGTACCGCGCCCGCCGGCAGTGGCCCATCCAGCTCTACATCAACCGTGCGCGTTCCGTTCACGACCGCGGGATCGATGCGCGTCACATGGCCGGGAATGATGCCGTTGTGCGTATCGATCGTGGCCGGTTGACCGAGCTGAATGTCACGCGCCTGGGTTTCGGCAATCTGCAATGCCGCTTTGAGCTTGCCGCTCTGGACAACTTCTGCAACCGACGTTCCAGCCGTCACGTGCTGGCCTACCTGCATCGGAGTAGCCAACGGCGCGAGCGTGCCGGAGATCGTCGAGCGCACGTCCAGCGCCTGTTCCTGCTTCTCGTAGAGATCCAGCAGTGCCTTCGCCTGATCGATCTTGGTCTGCTGCGAGGCAAGTTGTACTTCAATTGCTCTTTGGTTCACCTGGAGTTGCTGCTGGCTGAGTTGGTGCTGGGCGGTAAGCTGATCCGCCGTGCTCTTCGATTTCTGGTAACTCAGTCCCGAGATCACGCCCAGGTCGTAGAGCGCCTTATCCGTCTGCGCCTGTAACTGGTCCTGCGTGTAGTCGGCATTCACCTGCGCTGCCGCCGTTTTCTTGTCCATCAGCGTGCTTTCCAGCTGCGCCTGCAGACTCTTGTAGTCGGCCTGCGCCGCCTTGAGTCCTAGTTGTGCGCTCAACAATTGCTGCTGGAGTTCCGGATCGGCCAGGTCCATGATGATGGTGTTCGGAGTAACCTGCGCGCCTGGGAGCACCCGAATACGCACCACCGTGGCGTCGGTCTGGGCGGGGATGAGCTCAATCGAATCCTCACGTGGCACCAGCATGCCCGTGGACGAGCGCACCTGGCGCACCAGAGGACCGCGTTTCACGATGTCGGTCCAGATGGTAGAGCGGTCCACAGTGGGAGCGGCCGGTTTGAGCCTCGATACTCCCACTGCCAACAGGGCCAGTACTGCGACTCCGATACCGGACCAAACCAAGAGCCGTCGTTTTTTCTTCTGCTTAAATTCGGGGCGCGCGATATCCATTGGCATCTGTCATTGCATCTACGCTGCCAATAGCGAAAGAGTTCCCGGCATTGAAAAGAAAAGGGATGGGCCTTATAGATGGACAAGCAGGCACGCGGGAGTGACCGCTTGCGCCTTCAGATTGTCCGATTCCGAACACTGGCGGCGCCAAGGGCGAGGAGAGCAAGGAATATTGTGCTCATTTTGCTGGTTCCGGGCAGATTGAATAGCGTTTGGCGATGCCATTGTCTCGGAACTCATCCACTCAACCTTCAGAGTTCAACCCTCAGGGCCACCCAACAAGACCGTGGTTCGACCACTTGTAGATGGTTTTTGAAACCGCAACAACCGATTTCTTTAGTTTTCTTGGAATAATTAGCCTCTCCAACTTTTTCTCTTGACACAAGCTCGCACGGATATTGATACTCTCCACGTTCAAAGGTCCGACCAATCTTCGCTCCTCTGAAGATGCCGTTGCGATCTTCACCCCTCGCTTCACGTTTCACTCTCGTTTCACGTTGTTGACGCGGAATATCACGTACGGAGTTGATGACCATGCGCCACCATGTTGCAATCCCCTTGCTCGGAGTGTGTCTGTTCGCCCAGGCAATCGCCACCGCCCAGACACCCATTGCGCTGCCTTACACCATGACCACGCTGGGAGGTGCCTCGCCCATGACAGGAGCCGCCGGCACGCAATGCCCCAACCTGCCTGCCGGCGTCGAGTCAACCGATGCCTATGGCGACGGGTGTCTGGCCGCCAATAGCATCTTTGGTGCGGGCGCATTCAGCGGCGTAGTGGCAGACCCCTACGGCAACCTGCTCGTCAATGACGACATCAAGGGCGTGCTGCACCTCATCAACCCCGCTTCGGGAATCATGACCGTGGTCGCCGGCGGCGGCACTGCCTGCTCCGGTAAGCAGGATTCCTCCGGTGACGGATGCGTGGCCGCAACCGGAACCCCAACCACTCCCGTCGCCGACGCGCGCGGCGTAGGCATCGACCCCTACGGCAACGTCGTGCTTGCCGGCTACAACGACCACTTCGTGCACATGATCTGCCGCTATGCTTCGCCCCTGTGCGGCAGCGGAACTCCCTCGGCCGCAGCCCCCATCCAGATTCCCATCGGCAACATGGGAATGATTGCCGGCTGCGCCTATTCCGGCGGCTCGAGCGGTGTCAACGGAGTGGGCGTAGACAACGCACCGGCGTTCACGATCGATGGATATAACGTGGCCGGGTTTTCGAATGCAGGCGGTAGTTCGTCAGCATGCACTACGTCTCTGGGAGAAGTGGATCAACCTCGCGGCGCTACAGCCGATGTGTACGGAAACGTCTACTATGCCGACACCGCCAGCCATCGTTGGCGCGTGGTACTTGGCCCGCAAAGCTACAACGGCGTCACCAATCCGCTATGGGCGGTGCTTGAAGAGAACGCCACATGGTCCGTACTGCACGCGGGTTATGTCTACACCCTGGCGGGCGCAACCACTACCGCAACCACCAAGGGAGCTTCGTGCGCCGGCGGCACGGCAACCGATACCTTCGGCGACGGCTGCCTGTTCACAGCCGTAAGCGTGAACAGCAGCACCAGCGACGCGCAGGGCGTGGGTGTAGACGCTGCCGGCAACATGGTCTTCACCGATGCCGGTAATGGCCTGCTGCGTGTGCTCTTTGTGAACGGCGCGGGCACAGCCGGCGCCGCCATGGCCAATGCCATCGCACTCAACAACGGCGGAATAACTGCGCAGCCCGGATTCGTTTACTCGCTGGCGGGCGGCGGAAGCACCAGCGGAGTTTCCACGACGCCCGCACTCGGCAACAGCCGCACGGCGCTCGATTCTTCCATAACCAAGCTCACCGTAAGCCCGCAGGGAAATATCTTCATCGGCGACAAAACCCGCGTCCTGTTCTTCGATCTCAACACTGGTTACATTCGCATTCTCTTCACGCAATCTTCAGCCAACGTGGCCCAAAGCTCTTATTGCAACGGATCCGCCGGCCCGGTGTCGCTCAGCGCCTACAGTGATGGATGTCCTGCAGGGGATGCCGAGTTCGGCAACTCCAACGGCCTGAGCGTAGCTGCCGATAACGCCGGCAATCTATACCTCTACGACGGCACCAGCAACTCGTCGCAGCAACTGGTGCGCAAGGTGCTCGCCCAGGGCTTCGCTCCCCAAAGCCTGCGCGCCTCGCAGCAACAGATTTTCGAAGCCCATCTCTTGAACGCGACCGCTGCTGCGTCGTCCGCCGCTCTGTCGGCCACGCAGGACATCACCGCCGGCACGCCCACTTGCACACTCAACGCCGACAGCACGGTCGATTGCACCATCGCGATCACCAGCACGCCGTCTGCGCCCGGCCTGCGTTCGGCCACTCTGACCGTCTCCAACGTGTCCAGCGGTTCCCGTGCCGATCTCGCATTAGATAGCTCGGTAGCCGGTTCCGCGCTGGCCTTTGACAACGCCTCCACTACCGCCAACAGCACTGTAACCCCGATTGCGCCCACCACCATCGCGATCCTCAGCGGCGCAACGCCCGAAGACGTGGCCGTGGACGGCGCCGGCAATGTGTATGCGGTCAGCGGCGCATCGATTGTCCAGTCGATTAGCGGAGCAGCTTACACATTGAGCAACGCGTCGAACGCGCCCATTGCGTTGCCGGCCACTCCGAGCCAGATAGCCGTCGATCCGCTCGGTGACGTATTCGCCGTGAGCAGCGCAAACCCCGCCATCCAGGAGTTGGAGGTATCAACGGCAGGCACGCCATCGACTTACGCACTGGCCTCCATCGCCTACGCTCCCTGCGCGGGATGCATTGCGGCTCCGCAGGCTGTCGCCGCCGATGCGGCCGGCAATCTCTTTGTAGCCGACCTGCAAAGCGCGCCCGCCAGCACCGCCATCTATAAACTGTCGTTGCTCGGCGCCACCGTGCGCCAGCAGGCAACGGTGGCCACTGGTTTCACCAATCCTGTTTCTCTGGCCGTGGACGGCAGCGGGAATGTCTACGTGGCCGACAAGGGCACGGGCGCGGTCTACAAGTTAACGCCGCAGACAGCCGGTTCTTACGTACAAACCACCGTGCTCTCGGGCGTGATTCCGGTTGCAGTGGCCGTAGACGCCGCCGGCGATCTCTACGTGCAGGACGAGAACAGCGCGACCGTAATCGAAGTGCCGTTGACCGGGCCCGAAACGCCGGTGTTGGCCGGATTGCAAGATCCCGCCGGCCTCGCGGTCGACGGCCTCGGCAACGTTTATAGCGCCGACACCAAGACCACCCAGGTCACGCAAGTAGTGCGCGACGCCGGATCGTACGGCTCTGCCTCCACGCCGCTCACCAGCATTGCAGGCACTCTAACGAACGTGGGCAATCTCGCGGCCACGGGAGTCGCGCAGACGCAGTCCAGCGACTACGCACTCTCCACAAACGGCTGCACCGTCGGCTCCACGAGCACATTTGCCGCTGGCCTTGCCTGCCCAATCAGCGCTGCGTTATCCCCGGCAGCGCTCGCGAGTCCAGGCACCGCCTACACTGACACGTTGTCTTTTCTTGCAGCGCCCAGCATCGGCGCGGTGAGCCTGACGGACGTGGTGCCTGCTGTCGGTCCTACCTCGATGGCCCTCATCGGTCCGGCCAGCGTCCCGTTTGCAGCCAGCGGAACTGAGGCTGCATTCAACATCACCCTGACAGGAGTGTCCGCGCCCAGCGGCGCCTCAGTAGCGGTGACGGTCAGCGCGGTGACGGTCTCCGGCTCGAGTGTGGTGTATTCGAGCACCGCCAACCTCAACTCTGCCGGCCAGTCCGCGGTCAATCTCAGCGGCCTCGCGCCCGGCAACTACTCCATCACAGCCAGTTATCCCGGAGTCGCCAATACCTACGCCGCATCCAGTGCTTCGGCCAGTTTCACCGTCGAGCAATTTGTAGCCACCGGTGACACACGCACGGTGACGGAGCCTTCATTCCCAGCCGTCTGCGCCACCCTGAATGCCGCTATCACCGAAGTAAACGACGACATTCCCGCATCCGTCGATGCAACGGTCAGCAATCCCGATGGGTCACGCATCCAGGCTGCGCTCGCCTCCTGCGCCGGAAGCGGTCAGGCCGTGGAACTGTCCATGGGCAGCGGAGACAGCAACGCATTCCTCAGCGGTCCGCTTTCCATGCCGTCGAATGTCACGCTGCTGGTCGATCCCGGCGTGGTGCTGTTCTTCTCGCGAAACGTTCAGGATTACGACAAGGTCCCAGGTACGCATACCTGCGGCACCGTGAACAACAACAGCGCCACGTCCAGCTGCCTACCGCTCATCGATATTCCCAGCGGCGCCACCAACGTCGGCATTATGGGCTTTGGCAAACTGGACGGCCGCGGCGGCGACCCACTGCTCAACGCCTTCCCGTCGAGTTTTGCCGGACAGAGCTGGTGGGGCCTCTCCTCCATCGCCAATGGCGGTGGCAATCAGCAAAACCCGCGCTTCATCCAGATGGACACCGGCTCCAGCAACATAACTCTCTACAAGATCACGCTTCGCAACTCGCCGCTCTTCCACATCTCGACTACGGGAGCCGTGTCGAACTTTACTGCCTGGGACATCAAGATCATCACACCCACCAGTTCACGCAATACCGACGGCATTGATCCCGGCAACGCGCAGAACTTCACCATCACCCGCTCCTGGATCTCGGACGGCGACGATAACATCGCCGTGGGCGCCGCTGGCGGCACCAGCCCGGCAGCCAATATCTCCGTCACCAACAACCGTCTCTTCGCCGGTCATGGAGAATCCATCGGCAGCTACACCCAGGCCGGCGTCAGCAATGTTTTGTTCGATAGCAACATGCTTTCAGGCAATGGAACCGCCGGTAGCGGCAGCTCGATCGACGGCACGGCCGACAGCAATTCGACTGGCCTACGCATCAAGTCCGGCTACGATCGCGGCGGCGTGGTCACCAACATCCAGTACTCCAACTCCTGCTTCCAGGATCACAAGGCTGAGATTGTCTTCAGTCCCAACTACGAGGCCACCGCCGGAACCGCCGCCCCCAATCTCGAAAACATTCTGTTCCAGAACCTCACCTTCCTCACTGCCGGCACCGTGCAACTCACCGGAACCAGCGATAACGGCGCCGTCTACCCGCTCCAGTTGACTCTCGATAACGTAAGCTTCCCCAGCACTTTTGCGGCCTCCGAGTTCAGCCCCGCTCCCACCAACGCCTCTCTCACCTACGGCCCAGGACAGGTTTCAAGCGACTTCATCTCCGACTACGCCACCTTTGTCGGAACCAACTCAAACACCGTCGCCAACAACATAACGGAAACCAGCCTCAAGCCGCCGACATGCAGCTTCACCTACATCGCGCCCGAGCTGACCGGCCCCAACGGCCTGCCGCAAACAATTACTGAAGGTCAAAACGCAACGGCGGTGGTCATTCTCACTCCGGCCGTGGGTGGTGCCGCGTATCCCACAGGTACCGTGACGCTGACTGATGCGCTTACCAGCAGCGCTACAGCCGTAACGCTCCCCGGGACCACCGACACTGTTTTCATTCCGCTCACCGGACTTGCGCCGGGTACGCACACCTTTACGGCGACCTACTCCGGCGACTCTAACTACACGGTGAGCGGAGGGCAGGTCTACTCAACGACTGCGCCTTATGTCATCACCGTGAACACCGGCAGCCTGGGCGGAAGTACCACCACTCTGAGCGGCGTGCCCGGCTCCATCTCCTTCGGAAGCTCCTTCACCGCCACGGCCACAGTGGCCGGCAGCAATCCAACCGGCACTGTTGAGTTCATCGTCAATGGAGCCGTCTATCAAAATTCGCCGCTGAATGCTTCCGGAGCCGCCACTGCGACCTTTACTCTTCCGTACAGCGCCAGCGCCTACAGCATTGAAGCTGTCTACAGCGGCGATGCGGTCAATGGCGGTTCCACCTCGGCCATCTCCGGCGTCACAGTTACGCCGGCGCTCACCACTACAACGCTTGCCGCCAACACAACAACCACCACGCTCGGCCATCCGGTCGCTCTCACCGCAACGGTCACTTCGTCGGTGGGCGTGCCAACAGGAACCGTAACCTTCACCTACACGACAACCGGAAGCGCCACACCGCAAGCGACCACGGCCACGCTCACCGCCGGATCAGCCCCAGATACCGCCTTTGCCATCTCCGGAGTCGATCTGCCCATCGGCACGGACAACGTGACGGCTACCTACGCTGGTAGCGGAAGCTATGCCGGCTCTGCGTCAACTCCCATGCCATTTACCGTCACAGCGGGAACGATTCTTCCCCTGTCGTCCAACCCCATCGCATTGCCGTACACCATGACGACACTGGCTGGCGGCGCCAGCGCCAACTGTGCCGCGGCAACCGACAGCTACGGCGACGGCTGCCCGGCCACCTCCATTGTTTTTGGCGGATCGGTTGACCTGCGCAGCGTAGTTGCCGATCCATTCGGGAATATCTATCTGACGGACTCGGTCGCCAGTGTGGTGCGCCGCATTGCGCCCAACGGCATCATCACGGACTTTGCCGGCAAGGTCAGCGGCAGCGTCTGCGCGCCCACGGCCACCGTCGGCTGCGTGCCCACGCAAGTCAGCATCGACAAACCACGCGGCGTTGCATCGGACGCGCAGGGCAACATCTACATCGCCGGTTACGACAGCCAGGAAGTTTTCAAGGTCAGCGCGTCCACCGGCCTCCTGTATCTGGTTGCCGGCACCACGCCCGGCAGCTCCGGCGACGGTGGCCCTGCCACGTCAGCCCAGGTGAACGAACCCCGCGGCGTGTGGGCCGACTCGGTGGGCAATGTCTATATCGCCGATACCGCAAACAACAAGATTCGCCTCATCGATATCACCGGAACCATTCACACCTTGGCCGGAACAGGAACGACTGCATCGACTGGCGATGGTGGTCCGGCGACGGCTGCAGCCATCGATAATCCGCAAGGCGTGATAACCGACGCCAACCTGAACGTCTACATCGCCGACTCGCAGAAGGTGCGCGTAGTCTGCGTTACCTGCGGCACCGGTTCGCCTCTCGATGCGCTGCTGGCCACGCTGGGCATCGCATCGCCGCAGAACGGCTACATCTACACCATCGCCGGAGGCGCAGCGTCCACCTACTCCGGCGCCTATCCCACCCTGGCGACCAACGTCACCATGGCCCCGCAAAAGCTCGCCATCGACTTGAGTGGCGACATATACATCTCCGACGGCAACGGCGCGGCCTGGTTCCTCGACGCACACACCGCCAACATCCGTCCTATCGCCGGCAAAACCACCAGCAACTGCTCGAGCGAAACGGATAGCTTCGGCGATAGCTGTCCCGCCACGCAGGCCATCATCGGCGATGGCGGCAACGGCATCGGAGTGGGAACCGATGCACTCGGCAACATCTACATCTCCGACACGCTGAACGCACGCATCCGCAAAGTCACCACCGGTCTCAATTCGCCTTCCACGGCGACCGCAACCTCGGCCACGCAGCCTGTCGAGCTGCACTTCATCGCCGGCGACAACCTTGCCACCACCAACGGACTCGCCTATAGCTCGCCAGAGTGGTCGCCCAGCAGCCCATCCTGTACCAGCAACGTGGACGCAACCGCGGATTGCCTGCTCACCTCCACTTTCACACCCGCCGTTGCCGGTGCGCGCTCCACGCCGCTGACCGTGAACAGCACGCAGGGCAACGCAGCCTATCTCGGCCTTACCGGCATTGGCCTGGGCGCCGGTGCCACCCTCGATCCCGCCAGCCAAACCAGCTTCGGCGCAAATCTTGCCGTCACCGGGCTGGCTACGGACAACGCAGGCGATGTGTACGTCTCCGACTCCAACAGCAAGCAGTTGTTCCGCTTCGCTCCTGCCGTCCAGGCACAGGGCAGCAGCGCTACCGGATCTGTTCTCGCAACGTTGCAGGCGCCGGGCGCGGTAACTGTCGATGCGCGCGGCTACACCTACGTAGCCGACATCGCCGCGGGCACCGTCACGCAGATCTCGCCGGCCGGCGTTGCCGCAGCACTGCCCTTCACCTTCACCACACCCGCCGGTTTGGCCGTCGACGCTCTCAATGACCTCTACGTCTCGGACTCCGCTGCGCAGTCTGTCTACCAGATCGATCCCATTACCGGAACGGAGCAGAAACTATCGCTGGGAGCACTGGTTGCGCCTGCCGGTCTGGCCATCGATCCCTCCGGCAATCTGCTGGTCGCCGATCCCGGAGTGCCGGCAATCTACCGCTTCAATCTTGCTACTGGCGCGCGCACTACAGTGTCGACTTCCGCCACTGCGCCTTCGGCCGTAGCCACGGATGCGGCAGGCAATCTGCTCATCGCCGACTCGGCCGACATCCTCGCCGTCCCGGCCAGCACCAACAGCGCGCCCTTCACCGTGGCCGCCATAACTCCGGCCGCATTGGCCATCGATTCGGCGGGCAACCTCTACACTGGCTCCGCAGGGGCCGTGCTCAAGCTCGCGCGTACCCAAGGCTACGTGCAGTTCGCCACCTCCGCCGGACCGCAAACCGTCAACCTCCTCGAATCCGGCAATCAAGCCTTCAATGCCACTTCGTTCAGCCAGTCCGATACCTCCGACTACGCGCTCGCTCCCACCGCCTCCACGGATTGCGCCATCAACAGCGGCGGATCGGGAACTCTGGCCATTGGCGGCCTCTGTGCTTTAACAGCCAGCTACACGCCGACCACCTACTCCACTACCACCGACACCGTAACCTTCAACGGCAATCTCTCAAACGCCGCGCTCTCCATGCCATCGTCTGACGCGCTTGTGCTCACCGGCCCATCCACTCCGCCCGCTGCCACCATCGCGCTCGGAGCATTCATGCCGGCATCACCGATCTACGGCCAGCCAGTCACGCTCAGCGCCACGGTAACGGGTGCATCCATTGCGCCGCTGGGCACAGTCGTCTTCACCGTCGATAGCTCCACCTACACCGCAAACCTCAGCAACGGCCAGGCGACGGCCATCGTCGCCGGTCTCGCAGCAGGTTCGCACAACGTATCGGCCGCCTACACTAGCAGCAACGGCTACGCTGCGGCCATGTCCGCATCGACCACGCTGATCGTTGCCCAGGCAACACCGGCCATACTATGGTCAACGCCGACGCCGATCACCTACGGTACGCCTTTGACCTCCGCTCAACTCGACGCGACCTCACCCGTTGCCGGCACCTTTACCTACACACCGCCGGCAACCACCATTCTCGGCGCCGGCCCGCAAACGCTCTCCGTCTTGCTCACGCCCAACTCCGCCAACTACTCCAATGCCACGCAGATGGTGGTGTTAACGGTCAACAGAGCGGCCTCGGCCACCACGCTGGCAGCCGGCACCAATCCGGCCGCCCAGGGCAAGACGGAGTTGCTCACCGCCTCAGTCAGCGGCGCAGGCCAGCCCGGCGGTACAGTTCTCTTCTTCTCCGGCACAACCACGCTCTGCACATCGACGCTCAACGGATCCGGAATCGCGACCTGCTCGTTCGTCCCCGCGGCTTCCGGCTCCCTTTCCCTCACGGCGCAGTACCAGGGCGACACAAACCATCTAGGCTCCTCCGCCACCCTGGCGCTGAACGTCTATGACACCTCGGTCTCTGAGCAGTTCGCGAGCACCCAGCTCATTTATCCGGGCGCAACCAACGTCACGGTTTGCGTCACCGGCGCTACCAGGGCCACGCCCACCGGAACTGTCCAAATCGACGATGGCGCGACAGCATTGGCCACCCTTGCACTGCAGAGCAATGGCTGCGCATACTGGTACATCTCACCCGGCTTGAGCGTGGGCGCGCACTCCATCACCGCGGTTTACTCTGGCGACCGCAACAATCCGGCTGGTTCTTCCGCGCCAACCGTGCTCACCGTCAGTCCAGTTCCGGTGAACATGTCCGTCTCCTGCTGGAATGTTTTGTTCCCGTATGGCAGCAACTACCAGTGCACGGTCAATGTGAGCTCTAACGCAGGACCAGCAAAAGGCTCCATCACCTATGCCGTCGACGGCGGTGCACCTACAGCCATCCCGTTGAGCTACGGCAACGCACAATTCACCCTCACCGAGCCACCGGCTGGCACCCATACGGTCGTTATTGGCTTCGCGCAACAGACGAACTACGCCGCTGCGACCTCGCAGACAGAAAAGTTCACCGTCACAGCTGCTCCCACGCAGATATTGCTCACGCCATCCACGTGGTACGAGACGGTGGGAAGCAGCATCACGTTCCACGCCGCCGTCGCCTCGTGGAGCGCGGGCGCCCCCGACGATAACGGCGCGGTCTCGTTTTATAACGGCTCCACTTTGCTGGCCACGGTGCCGGTTAACAGCAGTGGGCAAGCCAGCTATACCACTTCAAGTTTGCGCGCTGGTGTCCAAACCATCACTGCAACCTATGCAGGGGGAAACGACTACGCCACGGCATCGACGAGCGTGACAATTGCACTTGTGCCCTAAGCCGCTGCTTCGCGATAAAGGCAATGGACCTACACCGAGCACGTGAAACTCGACGAGAGGACCTGGGCAAGTTCCGGAAGCTGGCGAGAGTCGGTCTAAATAGACTTACTGATTCTTGCAGCAGGGACCAAGAGACAGCGGGCTGCTCCCGGCCACCGCTGTCGCTTCAAGAAGCGCTATCCATCAACCATCGCAGAACACGAGGCATCGCAGAAAACGAGGCCGATTATCATCGTCGACGGACTGGCGGAAGGTCAGGGATTCGAACCCTGGAGAGTCTTGCAACTCTGCCGGTTTTCCATACCTCCATAGCTTTCGCTACCGAGTCGAAACTCGTTTGAAGTCTGGACTTTGCCTTCACCATGGCCATAGGGGCTTTAGGTGGGAGCCGTCAAGTCTCTACACGTTCCTAGCGTGTGCTAGGCTTCGCTCGGCATTACCTCGAAACCAATCAGGGGCTTCGCCGACTTTGACTCCTGACATCTGCCGCGTTTCCGCGACAGCGCTCGATTGAACAAGACCGGTGCATTCAACCGCTCTGCCAACCTTCCGCATTCAGTACCATATCACATTGTTTTGGCCGGCCGCTTTGGGGATCTTCGCATTCCCCATTCAATCTTCGATTTAACAGCAGAAACTGCCGCTGCAAGTCCCCTCAGTCGCTTCTGCGGCCGACGCCGGCGAACAATTGAACGACCCGTAATGAACGGACCGGTCGCCGATGACATTAAAATGTTTGCCGAATCTTGTCTCCTCAACCATTGCTGCCGTGTTCCCGCACACCAGCATCGGCTTTCCCGTGACAAACTCATGGTGCTCATCGAGAGAAAAGCCCCAGGGATGGTCTTGGATCGTTCCAAGGTAATAGGCAACTTGTCCGTAGTCTTCACAGATGTCCTCGAGGGCCGCGAGTTTGAAAGCACGAATTGTCCTCGAATGGAAATCGATCCGTCCGACTTTTTGCTCCACTTCCGCATTCCCAATCGTGATCAGCTTGCTGGAGACAACACGATGGTCAAGACAGCCGCAACTGGCGATGAGTCTGCGGAAGTCCTCAATGTACATCGCGCCGCCCATGCACTCGGCCTCTAGAAGTGGATCATCCCGCAGGGCCGCGGGCACTCTGCATCCCGCGAAAACATCGGAGAAGTAAAGCTCGCCGCCCGGTTTGAGAACACGGAATATCTCCGAGAAGACACGTTCCTTCTGCGGCGACAGGTTGACGACGCAGTTGGAGATAACAACATCTACCGAGTCGTCCGCGATTCCCAGCGCGGCCAGATCTTCCATGTATCCGCTGCGGAATTCGACATTGGACTTGGGCATCCCGAAGCGCTTGGCTTGAGATTCCCGATGGCGACGTGCCACGGCCAGCTGTTCCTCCGTCATGTCCACACCGATGACGCGTCCTTCCGGGCCCACCAGCCGAGATGCCAGGTAGACATCGCGCCCTGAACCGCAACCCAGATCGAGGACGGTGCATCCCTCAATCGCCGCTGGAATAGGCGAACCGCAACCATAGAACCTGTTTTTGATCTCATCGTCGATCGCTTCAAGGACTTCTCGATGCGAGGGAGGGATTGTCTCGTTCGAGCAGCAGGCGTTTGTCCTCAATCCGGTCACGTCTTTGAGCGTCTTCCCGTAATACTCTCGCACTGCATCAAGCTCCAATATTTCGTCAATCATGAGTTTCACCTTCGGCATCGGGAAGCAATGGGCTCTACCCTTGCGTTGAATTCTGCGTGGCAGGCATAGGGGCTGCTACGCCGTCCTCCTCGATGTCGCGAATGCGGTTGCGCGCGTGCGGCAGCGCAATATTGCAACCACGGCGAATGGCAATGAGTTCGGCGACGATCGAGATGGCAATCTCCTCTGGAGTTGTGGCGCCGATGTCGAGGCCGATGGGAGCGAAAACAGGCTTCAGGCTCTCCGTGGATATGCCTTCGGCCTCTAACTCCTGAAAAATCGTCAACACCTTGCGGCCCGAGCCAATCATGCCGATATAGTGCGCTCCAGTATCGAGAGCCCAGCGCAGAACCTGCATATCGTGACGGTGGCCCCGGGTGACGATGACGATATAGGAGTCTTGGGAGGGCGACAGCCCAGCCATGACCTCGCTCATCTCGCCGCTATGAATTTCATGAGCGTCAGGAAAGCGCTCGCGATTGGCGTATAAATCGCGATCATCGGACACAATGGTTTCAAAGCCCGCCATGCTCGCGACTTTGTGCAGGTGCAAACCAATGTGACCACCGCCAAAGATGTAGAGGCGAGGCAGCGGAAGGATTGGCTCGATGAAAATCTGCAGCGAGCCTCCACACACCAGGCCCGTGTCGTCATCCGGTCGCTGGTCCAGATTAAAGTCGAAGGTTTTCGCTTTTCCGTTCCGCATCACTTCCATCGCTCCCTTGCGCACGTCGGACTCTACACAACCGCCGCCCACGGTGCCGGAGATTGAGCCGTCTTCGCGGACGAGCATTTTGGCAGCCACTACAGAGGGGATGGAGCCGCGAACGTTCACGATTGTCGCCAGGGCCGCGCGCTTTCCTTCCCGCTTCAATTGGCCAATCTCGTCGAAGATATCCATGTTTGTTCCTTTCCTTCTGCACGAACTCACTTGCGGCGCCCAGGGAGGACTTTCAGGCACTTAGTTCTGCGATTCATTCGTTGTCGCCCAGTGAAACCCTGAAGACTCCCGCACATGCTGCACTGCTGCGGGTAGTACCGCGATCAGATGGTCAACGTCCTCGGCCGTATTCAATTTGCCCAGGCTGAAGCGCAGGCTGGAGCGGGATTGTTCGCCGCTCAGCCCCATCGCCATCAGTACGCTGGAGGGGTCGGTTTGTCCTGCCGTGCAAGCCGCACCTCGCGAGGCTGCGACACCCCGTTCATCCAGGGCCAGCACCAAAGCATCCCCGCTCACTTTTTCGAACAGGATGTTGGCCGTGTTCGGCACGCGGGGCGCATTTCTGCCGTTGATGCGCGTTTGCGGGACGAGATGAAGGACCGCGTCTTCGAGTTGGTCCCGCAGCGCGCCAACCCTTTGCATCGAGCCATCGCTCAGGCCCGCAAATGCAATTTCACTGGCTCGCCCCAGTCCGGCAATACCGGGTAGATTTTCAGTTCCGGGACGCCGGTCCCGTTCCTGGTGTCCCCCATGCAGCAGTGCGCGTAAGGGCGTGCCACGACGAACAAAAAGCGCGCCAGCACCTTGCGGGCCGTGAATTTTATGCGCGGAGATGGTAAGCAGATCGCACCCAATCCTGGCCACCGAGATCGGGACCTTGCCGGCGGCCTGCACAGCATCGGTGTGGAACCATACGTCGGCTTCGAGAGCAATCTTCCCGATCTCTTCCACCGGTTGCAGAACACCAGTTTCGTGATTGCTCATCATGATGGAGATCATGCGCGTGTTGTTCCGCAGCGCGCGTCGTACGTCGCCAGGTTCTACCTGTCCATCGCCGTTCACGCCCACCCGGGTCACTTCACATCCCAGCTTCTCCAGCCAAGTACAGGTGTTCAGGATCGCGCTGTGTTCGATCGCGGAAACGATGATGTGATCGCCGGGATTCATGAGCCCGGTGAGCGCGAGGTTATCGCCTTCCGTGCCGCCGCTGGTGAAGACCACCTCGGTGGGAAGACAGTCCAGCAGCGCGGCAACGCGTGCGCGCGCCCGCTTGAGAATGGCGAGTGCGCGCCTGCCGTAACTGTGGATGGAGGATGGATTCCCGAAGGTCTCAGAGAAGCAGGGCAGCATCTCTTCGAGAACCTCTTCGAGGACCGGGCTGGTGCTGTTGTTATCGAAATATGCGCTAGCCATAGAGGTTTATCTTTCCCATCCCTGCGGCGTCCATTCCTGCTTCTGCCTTGCGCGGGGCGCGATCGGCGCCCGGCTTGGGGATGAAGTTCACCAATTGCAAGCGAGCCTGGTTGCGGGAGTAATCAATCACATTGAGGCAGCCGTAGTCCTGGCCCAGGCGGTGCAGCCGTGCAATCGGAATCCCGAGCACGTCGGAAAGAATGAGCCGGTTGACGCCCGCATGACCCACCAACAGAACGTTGCCATGCGCTCGACGCAAGATCTTCTGCAAAGCATCCATGACCCGTGCCAGACAATCGACGAAACTCTCTCCACCCGGAGGACGGCAATTCTCGATGTCCTCGCCGCGCTCGGCGAACTCTCCAGGGAATCGCTTCTCGATCTCGTCGAACGTGCATCCCTCCCATTCGCCGAGACTAATCTCACGCAGGGATGGAAGCGCCTCGAACGAATTTCGGCCGGCGACGATCCTGCACGTCTGCTGCGCTCGCAACAGGTCGCTGGAAAACACATGATCGAATCGCACAGGTTCCAGCCAATTGTGCAGCGCCCGCGCCTGACTAACACCTTCCAGGCTGAGCGGCAAGTTTAACTGACCAATAAAAGTCTTCCCTGAGCGGGAAGAGACAGCGCCGTGGCGAACGAGATAGAGGACGGTTGTTTTCATTGCCCTGCGCGCACCTCGATCTTTCGCTTTGCGCCCGTCACCGGGAACGGAGCGCGTGTCTGCATAAAGTCGATACGCAATTCGCCGGTCGCGCAGCTTTGGCGAAAAACCGGCACTCTATTCAAAGCGCCGCGGACGGTCGATTGGAAATCAGAGGTGTCGATGCCGGGAGAATGGATCGTCACTTCCAGGCGGTGCGGCGAGATTTGATGCAGCACCGCCGTAAAGTTGAGCAATCCGGGAATTGCAAAAAGAGCTTCGTCAAGCGTTGCCATGCTGATGTAACCGCCGCCTGTGAGTCGAACCGATCCCTCCACTCTGCCCTGAACCCGCTCCAATCGCTTGAGGATCGTTCCGCAGCCGCACGTACCGGGCAAGAATCGCGACCGGTCGCCGGTGCGGTAGCGGATGAGTGGTGTTCCGGTGCGGTTCAGGGTTGTGAAGACAACTTCCCCGAGTTCGCCGTCGGGCAGCGGCTCGCCGGTCTCAGGTTCGACAATCTCAACGAAGAGATCGGGCTCGCGCAGGTGATAGCCCATATGCGCCCCGCAGTCCACACCTCCGCCCAGACCCATTTCCGTCATGCCATAGTGCTCGAAGATCTCTGCGCCGGTTCGTTGCCGCAGCCGTCGCACCAGGCTTTCGGGCGCATGGTCACTGCACAGGACTATGGACCGCAGGCGGCGAAAGACGCGGTCGGCGAGTGCACTGTCGCTCGTCGCAAGGGCGAGCATCTGTACCGGCAGGCCAATGATGCACGTCGCCCCTTCCTCTTCCATGCAGGCGAGTGTCCGCCGCGGATCGGCAGACAGCCCGTGCGGAATGGCAATGATGCCGGCGCGCTCGATGCCTCTTGCCAGTTGGTAGCCGACGTTTCCTTCGCGCTCACCGGGAAGCGCGATCAGCATGCGGTCACCAGGCGCGGCCATGGTGGAAATGCCATTCGCAAAAAATTCCAGCGTGAGTTCCTGGTCGTGCGGCGTAAAGAAGATGCGTTTGCAGGCGCCGCTGGTGCCGCTGGTGTTGAAAGTGACCACGCGGCTGATCTGATCTTGTGAGACGCACAGGAATCCGTGGGCGTTCTCAGCCAGATCGTTCGCGGTTGTGAAAGGAAGGCACGTGATGTCTTCGAGTGTGCCAGGCAGGCCCTCGGGGAGAGACGCGAGTCGCCGGCGATAAAAAGAGCTATGACGCCGTGCCCAGGCCACTGTCTCGCGCAGCGCATCCAACTGATACCTCCGAATGGCTTCCGCGGTGAGCGACGATCCCGGCACGCCCAGTCTGCCGGCGACCCAGCCCTCGAGCGGAGTCCTCGCTACGCAGCACGCCGCGGTGCTCACAGCGTTGCTCCTGCAGATTCGCCGTCTGCGTGGGCACGGTAGAGCGTCTGCCCCATGGCCCCGGTCAAGTTATACGCGCACAGCGGAACCAGTTTCTGCTCTGGGCTCAGAACGTGAAGGAAGCATTCGCGGAGACGATCGAGATCGAGGTTCCACGCATCCTGAAAGGCCATTCCCGAAATGCAGAACGACTCTTTCTTTTCGCTGAGAAAAGCATCCAGACTGGTGGTGTTGATGCCGTCTTCAGGCTGGTTGCGTTCGGGTTCTGGAGAGGTGAGGACCGGAAGCGCCCAGTGCTGTGCCACAAAGCGTTGCGCGCGGCGTGCGCCTTCCCCTGCTTCGCGCTTTGAAGTTCCTACCTGCACCTGGCTCGGAGCGGGACCGCAGCACGACGGCGCCGCTGGGCGTGCTGCAGGTGCGACCCTACCGTCTGGGTAGAGCCAGAATTTCCCGTGGAAGGAACAGTATGGGTTTTCACCGGATGCGGGATAAAAGTTGGCCACAGTGAATTGCCCTGCTGTCTGTTCTTCGATCAGCCGCAGCACCTCGGGAATCGTAATGCGATCTACATCGCTGGGCGGCGCAGGGAATCGCCCGAAATAGCTCACCGGCTGAAAGTGCACCGCGCGCACCGTTGGTGCATTGGCCAGCGCAGTGTGCAGAATCTCGCCTATCTGCCCCGTATTCACTCCCGGGACTAAGGTGGGAACAAGAACAACTCCCAGTTCGTACCAGCCGCAATTGTGGATGGCGGTGAACTTCTTCTCGAGCAATGCACGGCCGCGGATGGTCGTGAACACATGGTCGCTGACACCATCGAATTGCAGGAAGACGCAGGCGAGGCCGGCCTCTTTGAGTTGGCCGGCATAGTCGATTTCGGCTGCAAGTCGAAGACCATTCGTGTTGAGCTGAATGTAGGTAAAGCCCAGGGCCCGTATGCGGCGGATGATCTCCGGCAGGTCACGGCGCACCGTCGGCTCTCCGCCGGACAGGTGAATTCCAACGGGCCCGCTCGTGACCAGCAACGCGCGGCACCACCCTTCAATCTCATCCACACTCGGGTCCGGTTTGGGCGAAGCGCCCGCCGATGCAAAGCAAATGGGGCACGCCAGGTTGCAGCGAGCCGTAACATCGAGCACCACGCAGCAGGTGTGCTGGCGGTGTTCCGTGCATAAACCGCAGTCGAAGGGGCAACCCTTTTCGGTGGATGGATTGCACACATTCGGTCGCGACGCAGTGCGCGTGCCGCCTCCCCACGAGGCATAGGAGGCCAGCCCGCGCCAGATCACAGTTTTTGTAACTCCGTGTTCCGGGCATTCCTTGCGAAGATAGACAGCATCACCCTCCGCAATGCGCTCTGCCCCAATCCGCTGCAGACAGATCGGGCACACGCTCTCGGTGACACTGAGCAGAGTATCCGCTTCGGGTTGGCAGCAATGTTGCTTCATGCCGTCTCCACAAGACTCGGCTGCAGAGCTAGATCGCGCCGGAGTGCCGCGGCAACTTTGCGTGAGTGGGGAATAACGCACACATTGACCCAGCACGCCGCCAAAATCCCCTCGCACTTGTCGGCCTTTGGAATCTGGCGGCGCAGCGCTGGCCGGTTTACTGTGAAGCGAATTTCGCCGTGGTCAATCGATCCGGTTTTGATTAAAGTCATAACCGTTCTCCCTGAGAATGTCCTTCAGCTTCTCCAGGCTCTCCATCACGATCGTCGGGCAGCGCGCCATGCGGTTGCGCATGTCGTCCTGCACAATCTCAGCACAACTGTTGCCACCGTAACGGGAGGTATGCTCGGCATCGAACCAATCGACGAACTGAGTCAGCATCAGTTGCAGCCGGTCGTCCGCATCGCCGTCCGCAGAGCGCTTGCCGGCATAGAGGCCCAGTACGCTGCAGCCTCCCGTCAGCACCCCGCAGGTCTTGCCGCAGCCCATGCCACCCACCAGGCCGGACATGGCGCTCACCAGTTCCGGATTCTGTTTGCCCTGTGCTTCGAGCGAAATCTGCACCAGGATCTGGCTGCACTGGAAGCCTTGCATGGCCAGTTCCATCACTCGAAAAGCGTTCTCGTTCATGCCCGCCTGCCTTTCTCAAGATTCGCGCCTGTCGTATCGGTGCGCTTCGCAATCAGCAGAAAATAACCAGCGCGTGCCGCGCGCATTGCGTTTTGGATGCGTTCTGCGGAGTCATTTCCGCCGCATCCCCACATCCCCGCAAGCGAGCCATGCTCCAGAATGAAGCGAGCCGCACATTCGCGCAGAGCCTGCGAGTGGTCCTCCCACACAGTGCATGTGAAGCCGTTGCGCGCGAGCATTGTTTCCAGCTCTTCGCGGACGATCATGCCGGCAACGCAGGAGCTCTTCAATGCGCGAACTTCGCTGATCGCCTCAGGCCTCCGCGCATAGAGGTCGGTGATGATCAGGCGCCCTCCGTCGACCAGGACACGCGCACACTCAGCCAGGGCGGCGTTCTGGTCGCGCACGACCGAGAGGCTGCACTCGGCCAGGACTGCGCCTATGGATCCGCTTGGAAAGGTCAACTCCTCTGCGCTCCCTATCATGCGGATGAAGGGAGAGGCGCTCTTGTCGCTTCCTTCGCGCCTGTCGGGTTCAGGATCAATTCCAATCGCGTTCAACCCCAAACCAGACAGGTAGCGCACGCTCTCACCCGATCCGCAGCCGAGGTCGAGCACCGGAGCGCCGGGACGCAGATCGGCAAGCGCAACGGCGCGCGCCGTCAATTCCAGCCCACCCGGGCGAAACAGACGGTCATCTTCACGCGCCATCTTTCCTGCCTCGTAGGCAGAGCGTTCCTGGGTTGCGCAAAGGGCCATCACTTGTCCTCCAACGCCTGCTCCACCTGCAGCATCTTGCCGGTAGCGAGCGACTCCGGCACCAGGATCTTTCCGCATTGCGGACATTTCCATAACTCAATGGGAAACTCGCTGCCGAGATACGACGCCGTCACCTTACCCAGCTCAAGCGGCACTTTGCATTTGCCGCAGAGCAGCGGAGTTGCCGGCGCTGGTCCTGCCTGAGAGCTCACCTCACCGTACCTCCATGCGATGGGAGTATGCGTTGTGCACCACGAACGCAGTTCCTTGCGTGGAATACTCAACCCAATAGGTCACGCAGGCGGAGCGGAAAGAAGCCAGCGATCGGCCGGTGGCTGGGTTGTCGATCTTATCTCCGGTCAGCTCCGCTTGCGCGATGCTGCGGCGCACATCCTCGACAAGAATCATTCGCTTTTCGAGGAGTTGAAGTAATTCGCCGGAGATTTGTAATTCGATAGGCGATTCCATATCAAGTGCCTCCTCACCCCAAACTTCGCGCAGAAGCCGGCTCTTGAGCCGGGCGCGATTTTCCTGGCGGTTCGAAAAGCCAGGGTCGGGCCGCTCTGCCGGGTCTTGGTTTCCAGCCGCAAAAATCAGGTCAAGAACATGGACGGCGCGCTTGCCCTCATGCGCGAACTGGTCACGGCACATCGCACAGTAGGTAACGAAATCCGCATCGCTCTGTGCTGCACGGCGCTGCACCGTTTTTTCTGCGAGCGCTGGGTTGGCGAATAACTGAAGACCGCCATAGCCGCAGCAAGTGGTCTGGCCCGGTTCGTTCAATTCAACAGTCGTGATGCCAAGCTCGGCGAGCAGAGCGCGGGCACTGCCTTCCACGGCGCTCACGCCCCGTGTCGAACACGGATCCTGAATTGCCAGCGTGCGCGATTGAGCCTCAGGGAGCGGCTTGGGCAAAAGCGAAGGAGAAAGATACGGCCACAGCGGCTGCACCGGGATGTGCGGTAGATGTTCGGTGAGCGTCTTGAAACATGAGGAGCACGCCGTAATCAACTGCGGTTCGCCCAGGTGCGACCACGCGGTCTCCATGGCTCGCAGCGCCGCTTGAAATTTTTCTTCATTGCCCGCCCAGCGCGCCGGCGCCCCGCAACATTCCAGGATCAGACCAACGCCGCCGGGCAGTGTGCTGCGCAAGTGCTGGTAGCACGAAGCCACATGGCCCGGCGAGGACGCAGAAAGCTGGCAGCCGGGAAGAAACGCGACTTCGCTGCGCTCGGTACCGGGCTGATGACGGGCGAGAGTGAAGGCGTCGCTCTGGCTGAACGCCATATCGCGCAGCGCAAAATCGTGCGCAGACGGCGGCATCTTGCCCGTCTGCACCATACTCCTGCGCGCATCGAGAATGACATCGGCCATGCTGAACTGCTCCGGACAAACTGTTGTACACAGGCCGCAGAGCGAGCAGGAGTTCACCATGCGATTGGCCTTGCGAACGCCCATCACGATGCACTCGTTGTTGTAAATCTGACGCACGTAGCGCTTTGGATAGGAGCCGTACTCCTCGAGGTACGGGCAGACCTTTACGCATTCCAGGCACTGGCAGGGAATGCAGCGCGTGGCTTCCCGCTGCGCCTCTTCTTGCGTGTAGCCTTTCCCGTTGGCTGCCGCGTGAACCGCCGCAGAAGCAGCCAGTCCCTCGGTCTTCACATGAAGCCGCGAGGGATATGCGCCCTGGTTATCGCGGTTTGCGCAGAGCGACGCGCCCTGCAGAAATCGATCGATGGAGACCGCCGCAAAATTTCCGTCGGCAAGCGATGCGACCGGTGAATAGGGCGCAGGCGCATAGCGTTGCGCGCCGCCTGCGAACGCCTTCGTACGACTGGTGCCGAGCGTCAGCGGATCGATCAGGATTCTTCCCTGCGCGGTACGCATCAGGTGCAGTGCGTCTTCGCCCCCAGGCTCCGGTCCCGTCGCGAGGTAGAGCGCGTCGAAGTCCTTTGCGAGCTCATCAAGCCCCAGCGGGCCGGCATGCCGGCTCACCAGCGCCTCGCACTTCACCTCAACGCCCAGCCGCTTCAGCACCGCCAGGTCGGCCTTGATCGCGCGAGCTGGCAATACATCGTCGCCCATCGACCGTAGCCGGCTCAACAGTTGCGCGCGCGCTTCAAAGATCGTCACCGCGTAACCGCGGGTTGCCAGGCCGATGGCTGCGGAGGTCCCACTCAATCCGCCGCCGACCACCGCGACTCGCTGGTTCTTCATCGCCAATGGGCGCGCCGCCGGCGCGGGCGAGCCATACTCGGCGCAGGCCCGCTCCAGCAACCCGATCTCAACCGCGTCTCCGGCATCGGAGCGCCGGCACTGCGTCTGGCATGGATGATCACAAATGTGCGCGAGAATCAGGGGCAGCGGAACTGCATTCGCCAGTACTGCCAACCCGTCCTTGAAGTTTCCTTGCGCCACGCACTCTGTCAGCTTGCGCGCATCCACGTGAACAGGGCATGCGGCGGTGCAGGCGGGCGCTTGTTCCTGAATGCACTGCGTCTCCCATCGCCGAACTTGTTCTCGATCCATGGCGCGATCTCCGGGCGCTCAAGCTGGGTATCCAGCCCGAATGCTCTGCGCAATGTCCCGCCGTCGTTGGAAGGGAAGGACGGCACATTGCCAACACTTAGCACTGCATTTCAATCGACTGCATCTGTATCGCCGGAACGAAACCGTAGCTTCGTTCCGGCGGTTATCGCGGCACATTCTCTTACGCGTGCGCGAGTTGTATTTCTTCGGCCTGTGCATCCAGGGCCGCCTTCACGATCTTGGGCAGCGCAGGCACCTTGAGAATGCGCACACCGCATGCGTTGTAAATGGCATTCAGAATGGCCGGGTGAGGAGCCGTCAGCGGAGCCTCGCCCACACCAGCCGCTCCAAAGGGACCCAGTTCCCGCGGCATCTCCTGGAAGATAATTTCGATGTCGTCGGGAATGTCGCTGATGTACGGCAACCCGCAGGCCTTCAGGCTGGTGTGCACCTTCAGGTCTTCGAAGTCTTCGCTGAGCGCCAGGCCGATACCTTGCGCCAGGCCTCCGTAAATCTGGCCTTCCACGGTGGAGCGATTGATGATGGTGCCCACGTCCACCACGGTGGTGAACTTGACCACGCGAACCTTGCCGGTGGCGCGATCCACCTCCACCTCGGGCATGAACAGCTCGTACATGTACACCGGGAATGGATTGCCCTGGCCGGTCTCCGCATCGCATGCCGTGCAGTCGGAAGCCACCCACTTGCCGTCGTAGCGCAGCGCGATCTTTTCCGCCACCATCTCGTCATAGGTGCGATAAGTGCCGTCGGCCTTGCGCATCGCGTTCAGCAGCATCTCGCAGCTCACGCGCGTCGCATTTCCGGTAAATACGTTGGAGCGGCTTCCACCCGAAGGTCCGCTATTGGGCAGCAGCGTGTCGTTCATCTCCAGCTTGATCTCGGTCGGAGCAATCCCCAACGGACGCAGCGTTTCGTGCGCGATCGTCAATGCAGCCAGATCGCCGCCCTGTCCGTGGTCCTGCCAGCAGTTGAACAGCGTAACGCCAGTCTTGGTCAGCGCAACTGAAGCCTCCGAGCCATCCGGACCATCGAGGCCGCAACCGTAAACTCCCACGGCCAATCCAACCCCGCGCGGCTTCTCAGGCGTCGATAGCTCTTTGCACCGCTTCTTCGCTTCTTCGTACTTGGGACGCAGTGCATCGAACATGCTTTCCAGGCAATACACATCCGGTGTCTGCCCGGTGGGCGTAGTTGCCGGCGAGCGATAAAGATTGCGATAGCGCAGATCGAACGGATCGACGCCTATCTTCTCCGCCAGCATGTCCATCGCCGTCTCCGAGGCCAGCAGCGCTTGCGGCGAACCATACGCCCGGAACGCCGAGCCCCATGCGTGATTGGTGCACACAGTCCTGCCGCGCCCGCGGATATTCGCAATGTCGTAGCCTGCGCCGGTAAACTGCGCCTGCCGCACGGTGAGCAGATCGCCAAATTCCGAATACGGACCGTGATCGATCCACCAGTCCGTCTCCATCGCAATCAGCTTTCCATCCTTGTCCGCGCCCAGCTTGATCTTCACGTCGCCCGGCGACCGCTTGCCCGTGTAGGTGATGTTCTGGTACTGGTCGTAGACCAGCGAAACCGGTCGGCCGGTGGCCATGCACGCAACCCCGAGCAGAGCTTCCATGGTGGGCGAGAACTTGTAGCCGAATGTTCCGCCCGCTCCGTTTTGAATCAAGCGCAACTTATCCGGCTCAATCCCAATGCCGGGACCAATCATGGCCGCATGCAGATGCAGGCCGATGCTCTTCGACTGAATCGTCAGTCGCCCGTTGTCCTCAAAGTATGCGCAGCCGCAGTCGGGCTCCAGGTGCAGGTGAGGCTGGCGGCTGCAGTAGGTTTCCGTCTCCACCACGTACTTGGCCGCGGCCATCAGCGGCTTGGTCTCTTCACCCTTCTTCACGCCCTGCTCGTAATACACGTTGGGAACGCCGGGATGAATCTCAATCGCATCCGGAGCCATCGCCGCTTCGCCGCTCATGTAAGCGGGCAGGATTTCAAGATCGAGCTTTACCTTCTTCGCCGCGGCGCGCGCATGCTCGTCCGTATCCGCGCAAACAATCGCCACCGCGTCGCCAAACTGGAAAATCTTCTCCTTGCACAGAATCGGCCGATCCCATCCGTCTCCCTTGTTGGTCGGGAAGGTGATCAGGCCGGTGATCGCATTCCTGCCCTTCACGTCTTTCCAGGTCACAACCTTGGCCACGCCAAGCATGGTCTCGGCTTCGCTGGTGTCGATGTTCTTGATATTTGCGTGCGACACATCTGCCTGCACCAGTGCCAGGCGCAGCGTATCGGGAGGCATGTGCAAAGCAACGTCCGCGCCAAAATCCCACGCGCCCGTCACCTTGGCCAGCGCCGACGGCCGGCGATAAGTGGACCCCAGGATGGAGCCATTGTCAGCCGGCTCAAACAGCAGATCGTCCTTTTTCTTTTCGCCGCGGACAACTTCGGCCGCTTCCATCACCGCATCCACCAGCGGCTTGTAGCCCGTGCAGCGGCAGGCGTTTCTCTTGATGTCAAACCATTTCCGTACGTCTTCGCGGCTCGGCGAGCTGTTCTTATCCAGCAGTTCCTTCGCCGACATCAGGAAGCCCGGCGTGCACACTCCGCACTGCGCGCCGCCATGCGCCATCCACGCCACCTGCAGAGGATGCAGATTGTCTGGAGTGCCCAGTCCCTCGATGGTAGTAATCTTCGCGTCGGGCTTTACCTTCTCCATCTTCGTCAGGCAAGCGCGAATCGCCTTGCCGTCCACAAGCACCGTGCAGGTTCCGCATTGCCCCTCGCTACAGCACACCTTGCAGCCGGTCAGCAGCAGTTGCTCGCGCAATACATCGGCGAGAGTCTTCTTGGGGTCAACCACCAAAGACCGGTCCACACCGTTTACATTGAGAGTTCGCTTCTCCATAACTTTCTGAACTTCCCTTCTTCACGAAAATGATTGCCGGCCCCCGATGAACACCCTCGCTGAAAAACGCGATAAGCGTGCAGGGCGTCACACGATGCTGTCTATTGAAGCGGGAAAATCACTCAACCGGATGTGACATGCGTCACCTCTGGCCGGTCGAGCCTCGCGTTTACTGTGAGGGACGCGCTGGAACAGTGCTGTTATGGCACGCAATCATCACGCGTTGAAGCTTCAAGGACACACTCTGCCTGGAAGCCCGGTCCCGCGAAGCAATTCATCCGGGTGCCAATGAGCTCGGGTGCGCCAGTGCCGGCCAGCTCTACATCAACCTCAATGCATCAAGTTTTAGGAGCAAGGTTTGACGGGAGCCACTACGATGATGAGCAGTGATTCGGGCCGTAGGCCCGCAAGAACGCCGCGATGGCCGCGCGAAGACGCCTCTCGTTTTCCTTTGGGGTACACGACTCGTGGAGTCTCAGAACCCTCCAGCGAATTGGACCACCCGTGATCAGGCTGAGGAGATGTTCCGCCATCAGGCTGGGATCCTCGTCCATCAGGCGTCCGCGCTTGATCTGTTCCTGTAGATAGCGGCTCATCTCGTCCTGGCCGCGCTGTGGCCCCAATTCGTAGAAACGCTGCGCCAGTTCTGGAAATCTGTCCGCCTCCATGCTCACCACCCGCTCCAGCCGGATTTTGTCCTTCGCGGCTGCAACACGCAGAATGCGAGTGCCAATCTCCATCAGCGCTGCTTCAATCGGACCGTCCACGGTGAGCGCCGTAAGGAACTCTTTGAAACACTCGTCCATGCGGCGCTCCAGGACGGCGATAAACAAGTCCTGCTTGGTGGGAAAGCGAGTGTACAGAGTGGTTTTGGAACAGTTTGCCCGTTTCGCGATCTCGTTGGTGCTGGCCCCCTCAAAACCATGCTCCATAAAGACTTCGGTGGCCACATCGAGCAACTCGGCCACCCGATCCTCATCGAGCCGCAAATGGCAGAAGGGGATAGCCATCCAGTTTTTGGTCTGTCGTTTCAATTTGTTCATGGTCTCGCTCCTGCGCCATGCCCCGAGTGTTTCTGAATCTCTGAGTACTGCCACGCATCTTTGATGCAGTACAGTACCACCCGGTATCGTACTCCGGCCTTGCTGCTTCCCGCAATCCGGTACTTCGTTTCCAGCAAGTCTGTCAGGAGGTCAGTATGTTGCAGCACCCCGTTTCGACCGCGGCCGGGAATCAGAAAGTGCGCTCCATCGTGTTTTTCGCAGCCAGCATCGCGCTCGCGGCTCTGTTCAGCTTGGGCGCCACAGGCTGCAACACAAGTGAAGCCAAATCACTGCCCAGCGCGATGGGTCCGATTCCCGTCACAGTGGTCAAGGTTCGTTCCAGCAACGTGCCTCTCACTGGCAATTGGGTTGGGACACTCGATGGCTTCGTGAATGCGCAGATTCAACCGCAGGTAAGCGGGTACCTGATCCGCCAGGAATACCGGGAAGGTGCCCCGGTGGCGAAGGACCAAGTTCTGTTCCAGATCGATCCCCGTCCTTTTCAGGCGGTTGTCGATCAGACGCAGGCACAGGTCGAGCAAGCGAAGGGACAGCTTGCCGAAGCGCAGGCTCAGCGCGGCCTGGCGCAGATCAATCTGAAGCGGGACACACCGCTTGCCCAGGCGCGGGCGATTGCGCAAAGTCAGCTCGACAATGACAAGCAGCAGGCCGCGCAGGCGGATGCGTCCGTGGCCGCCGCCGAGGCCGCGGTGGACGCCGCCCAGGCCGCGCTCACCACCGCAAAGCTGAACCTGGGATTTACCCAGGTGCGTTCTCTGGTGAGCGGTGTCGCCGGCCAGGCTACAACGCAGGTGGGCAATCTAGTCAGCCCACAGTCGGTGCTCACCGCGGTTTCGCAACTCGATCCCATCAAGGTTTTCTATTCGATTAGCGACGCTGAATACCTTGCCCTTACCAACCGGGCCCGTCAGACAGGGGGCGACCTGCTGACCGGACATGCCGATATTCCCCTCACGTTGACGCTCGCCGACGGAACCGTCTGGCCGCATCCGGGACACATTATCTGGGTCGACCGCGAGATGAATCAGCAGACCGGGGCCATTCGCATTGCAGCTTCGTTTCCAAATCCAGGAGATGTGCTGCGGCCGGGTCAGTTCGGCCGTGTGAGCGCCGAGACGGAGATTCGTCAGAACGCGCTGCTCGTCCCGCAAATGGCGATTCAGGAAATGCAAGGCATTCAACAGGCGTATATTGCCGGACCCGATAACCGGGTGCACGTGGTCAATGTCACACTCGGCCCCCAAGCCGGTAAGGACTGGATCGTCACCGCCGGTCTGCAGCCGGGTCAGTTGGTGATTACCAACAATCTGCAGAAGCTCCGCGAAGGCGCCCCCGTCGCTCCACACCAGATATCCGAGCAGGAAGCCATTCAGACTTCCAGCCCCACCGGCGCGAGGTAACTCATGTCCAGGTTTTTTATTCGCCGTCCTATCGTGGCGATCGTCATCGCCATCATTACCGTCATCGTCGGCGTGGTTTCCATGCTGACGCTGCCCACCGCGCAGTTTCCAGACATCGTGCCGCCGGAGATCATGGTGCAGGCCACCTATCCGGGCGCCGACGCCAAGACCCTGGCGGAGGCCGTGGCTACGCCGATCGAGCAGCAGATGAACGGCGTGGACCACATGATCTACATGGATTCGGTGAGCGCCAACAACGGACAGTCGACCGTCTATGTGGATTTCGACGTCAAGACCAATCCTGATACCGACCAGGTGCTCTCGCAGCTTCGTGTTTCGCAGGCGCAGGCGCAGTTGCCCGCGGAGGTCAACACCGCAGGGTTGGTTGTCCAGAAGTCCTTGACTTCGCCGCTGATGTTGATCGGACTTTCATCCCCGGGTGGTAAGTACGACGTCAACTATCTCACTAACTACGCCATAATCAATCTGCAGGATGAGCTGACGCGTGTTCCCGGCGTTGCGCGCATCCAGGTCTTCGGCGGGCAGTACGCAATGCGCGTGTGGGTGAATCCTGACAAGCTTGCACAGCTGGGCGTTACCGCAACCGATGTCATCAATGCCATCCAGGTGCAGAACAACGTGAACCCCGCCGGCCAGATCGGCGGCGAGCCGGTACCCAATGGTCAGCAGTTCACGTACACGGTGCGAACACAGGGCCGCCTGGTCACGCCGGAGCAGTTCGGTAATATTGTCATTCGCGCCAACCCCGATGGCTCCGTCCTTCACCTGCGCGATGTTGCCCGCATCGAGTTGGGTACGCAGACCTACGATCTGACCGCTCGCTACAATAATGCGCCGACCGGCGTGATGGCCGTTTATCAGTTGCCGGGTTCGAACGCGGTAGAAACTGCTGCTGCCGTAACCAAGCGCATGCAGCAACTCTCGGCGAACTTCCCGACGGGCATGCGTTACGAAATCCCGCTCGATACCACAAAGGCGGTCACGGCCGGCATTCACGAAATTCTCATTACCCTGATCCTGGCGCTGGGACTCGTCATCCTGGTGGTGTTCCTTTTCCTGCAGGGCTGGCGCGCGACGTTGATTCCATTAATGGCCGTCCCGGTTTCACTGATTGGAACCTTCGTCGTCTTTCCTCTGCTTGGATTCTCGATTAACACGCTTTCGCTGTTCGGACTGGTGCTTGCCATCGGGCTCGTTGTCGACGACGCCATCATCGTGGTCGAGGCCGTCGAGCACCACATCGATGAGGGGCTATCTCCGCGTGATGCGGCCTTCAAGGCCATGGAAGAGGTCGGCGGCCCGGTGGTGGCAATTGCACTGATTCTCGCCGCCGTGTTCATCCCCACGGCAACCATTCCTGGGATCACCGGGCGCCTCTACCAGCAATTTGCGATTACCATCGCCATCTCGGTACTGATCTCGGCGTTCAACGCGCTGACACTCAGCCCCGCCCTCGCGGCTCTATTGCTCAAACCGAAGAGCGAGGAAGCTGGCCGCGGCCCACTGGCGCGCTTCTTCGCATGGTTCAATCGCATCTTTGCCCGCACGACCGATAAGTACGTCTCCACCTCGGGCGTCTTGATTCACAAGTCCGGGTTCACGATGATTGCACTCGGCGCCATTGCTGCACTTGTCGTCTTGATCGGAAGCCGCCTGCCAACGGGTTTCCTTCCCACGGAGGACCAAGGCTACCTGTTCGCCGCCATGCAGTTGCCGGATGCAGCCTCGCTGCAGAGGACCGATGCCGCTGCACAACGCGTCACCAAGGCACTCTTGCAAACGCCAGGAATTCAGGGCGTCATCGGTGTCGATGGCTTCAGCTTGCTGACCCAGACGGAGAGTACGAATGCCGCTTTCTTCTTCGTTACTCTTAAACCGTGGGATGTGCGTAAATCGCGCGCGGAGCAGATTGCGGCGATTCAGGCCAGCGTGCAGCAGAAACTCATGGGCGCGAGCGACGGCCTCGCTTTCTCATTCCCCCCGCCTGCCATCCCAGGCATCGGCACCTCGGGTGGTGTGACCATGGTTCTCCAGGACCGCTCCGGCAACGACAATCCGGCCTTTCTGACACAGAATGTGTACGCCTTTCTTGGAGCGCTCAAGAAGCGTCCGGAAATTGCCGCTGCCTTTCCCTCCTATCTGCCATCCGTTCCCCAGCTCTACGCGGATGTCGATCGCGACAAGGCTGCCCAACAACAGGTGGATCTCAGCTCGATCTACACCACCATGCAGACCTTCATGGGCGGAGACCTGGTCAACTACTTCAACCGCTTTGGCCGGCAATGGCAAACTTACGTGGAAGCCGAGGGGGATACGCGCACCAACATCCAGGACATTAATCAGTTCTACGTGCGCAGCGCGAATGGCAGCCAGGTGCCTCTCGGATCGCTGGTCCATGTCAAGCAAAGCACCGGGCCTGAGTTCATCATGCGCTTTAACGAGTACAACGGCGCGCAGCTCAACATTACCGGAGCGCCAGGATACAGCTCGGGGCAGGTCCGTGCCGCTCTCGAAGACACCTTCCATCAGATCATGCCGCCGGGAATGGGTTTCTCCTACTCGGGCATGAGTTATCAGGAACAGCAAGCGGCCGAGGGCGTTCCCGCCTGGATGGTCTTTGGTCTTTCGCTCCTCTTCGTCTTTCTGATTCTCGCAGCGTTGTACGAGAGCTGGACGCTGCCCTTCAGCGTGCTGCTCAGCACGCCGGTGGCGATCCTCGGCGCCTATCTCGCCCTGGCAATGCGTTCCTATGAGAACGATATTTTCGCGACCGTCGGCCTCATCATGCTGATTGGGCTTTCCGCGAAGAACGCAATTCTGATCGTTGAATTTGCCGTCGCCAATTACAAGCGGGGCATGAGCATTACGGAATCGGCGCTCCACGCCGCGCGCCTGCGCTTCCGGCCCATCATCATGACGGCGCTCGCATTCATCTTTGGGTGTTTGCCATTGTGGACAGCCAGCGGAGCCGGCGCCGCCTCGCGGCGCATTCTCGGCACCGTCGTCATCGGCGGAATGACGCTTGCATCGGTCGCGGGAATCCTCATGGTTCCGGTCACCTTTGCCGTCGTCGAATACCTGTCCCATCGTTTTACTGGAACAAAAGACGTAACGATGGATTCTACCCATCCGGAAGTGCAGGAAGTGGAAGCATGAACAATCGATCTGTGAAGCAAATATCGACATCTCTTCTGCCCCTCGGACTGGTCCTTCTCCTGCTGGCCGGTTGCAAGGTGGGACCCAATTATGTTCGTCCCGAGGTAACAGCGCCGCCCGTTTACCGCGGCGCGGACAACACCCCGGTGTCGAGCCCCAACCAGAACTCTCTGGGCGATCAGGACTGGGCAAAGGTCTTCAACGAACCCGAATTGCAGAGCCTGATCCGCACCGCGCTGGTCAACAACTACGATGTGCGGATCGCGGCGCAGCACGTGCTCGAGGCCCAGGCGCAGCTCCGCATCACGCGCTCACAAGAGTTCCCCACCGTGACCGTTGGCGGAACCGGGGTCGGCGCGGATCTGGGCAGTGGAATCGGCGATGGAATTCCGAGTGGAACGCTCGCTGCTGGCAGCTTCAATGTGTCGGCGGCCTGGACTCCCGATTTCTGGGGTCTATATCGCCGCCAGACCGAGGCACAAAGGGCTCAATTGCTTTCGCAAGTGTGGGCCCAGCGGGCCGTCCGCATGACCCTGGTGCAACAAGTGGCGGCCGGCTACCTGCAACTGCGTTCCCTTGACGAGCAGCTGGACATTGCGAAGAAGACCCTGCAAGACCGGCAGGAATCTGTGGCTCTGACACAGAAACTGGTCGACGGCGGATCGAATCCCCTCTCCGATCTGCGCCAGGCCCAGGAGAACGAGTACACGGCGTCGGCGGAGATTCCGCAGCTCGAGGAGCAGATCCAACAGGAAGAGAACGCGCTGCGGCTCCTGCTGGGGCAGAATCCCGGTTCCGTTACCGCCACCGACCCTAACGCGCTGGCGCCCGTTCCCCAGAACCTGCCGGTTGGCTTGCCCTCTCGCTTGCTGGAGCGGCGGCCAGACATTCTCCAGGCCGAGGAGCAACTGAGAGCGGCCAACGCGAACATTGGCGTGGCTCGCGCGCAGTTCTTCCCGCAGCTCTCGATCAGCGCCTCCGGCGGAGTGGGTGGGAGCGAGCTCTCGCAAATCTTCACTCCCGGTAGCCAATTGATCTATGGGCTCGGTTCTCTGACCCAGCCCCTCTTCGAAGGCGGCAAGCTGCGTGGACAACTTCAGTTGTCGGAACAAACCAAAAAGGAGATGGTGCTGAATTATCAAAAGACCATCATCTCCGCGTTCCGCGATGTCTCCAATGCGCTGATTGCTGTCAACAAGCAGAGTGCTGCGCGAGAGCAGCAGGAAAAGCTGGTTGCAGCTGCAGCCGATGCTGCGCGTCTGGCACAAATGCGCTACCAGGCCGGCTCGACCAGTTATCTCGAGGTGCTCACAACAGATTCAACCCTGTTCTCCGCGCAACTGAATCTCGTCAATATTCAGGAGGGAGAGGCTCAGTCGCTGGTTCAGCTTTACGCGGCCTTGGGCGGCGGCTGGCAGTAATTTTCCACGAGTGACCAGCGAGCAGGCTCTTAGGAATTCAGGGTGAAATGTTCCTTCCTGGCAATCCCGGCTTGCTATTCTGTCAGCCATGGAACAAGCAGCCATTCAAACCCACGGCCTTACCCGGCGCTTTGGTGCGCTGACGGCGGTTGATGACGTCACCATGAGCGTGGCTCCGGGCCAGTTCTTCGGGTTTCTGGGCCCCAATGGCGCGGGAAAATCCACCTCCATCAAGATGCTGACCGGGCTGCTGGAGCCAAGCACGGGAAGCATCGAGATTCTCGGTCAACCACTCCACGCCGGATCGCTGGAACTCAAGCGCCAGATCGGCGTGGTTCCCGAGGGGATGGCGCTGCTGGGGCGGCTGACGGCGCGTGAATACCTGCGCTTTGTGGGCCGCATGTACGGCCTGGATGGCGAGACGACCAACCGGCGCACCGATGAACTGCTGGAATTCATGCAACTGGCCGGTGAGCACAAAAAACTGGTGACTGACTTCTCCCATGGAATGCAGAAGAAGCTGGCCATGGCAGCGGCGGTGATTCACGGGCCCAAGGTGCTGTTCCTCGATGAGCCCTTCGAGGGCGTAGACGCGATTGCCGCAGGCATGCTGAAGGCCATGTTGTTGCGGATGATCGGCCGCGGGGCGACGATCTTTCTCACCACCCATGTGCTGGAGATTGTGGAGCGGCTGTGCAGTCACGTGGCCATCATCTCCCAGGGGCGGCTGGTGGCCAACGGGTCCATTGAAGAGCTGAGGACGGGCGTGGCCAGCAGGCTGCCGGGCGCCGAGCAAGTACAGCGGCTTACGCTCGAAGAAATCTTTCTGGCCATTGTCGGAGCAGGTGGCCAGCAAGAAATGACCCAGGAGTTGTCATGGCTGGGATAAGCAAGATGACCAGCACGGGATTCCCGAGCGGCGGCGCGCGGGCGCAGTGCGCGGCCATGGTGACCATGCGCTGGCACATGTTTATCAATGGCCTCCATTCCATCCATGGCATTCTTGACCTGGGCGCAACCGGCATTGCGTGGATGTTCTACGCTTCGATCGGGCTGGGGGCAGGATTGGGCCTCGGCGCCGGCGGCTACGCAATGGCGCACCACGCGGCATGGCGGAGTTTGCCGATCCTGTTTTGGGTCGCGGGCTTCCTCTGGTTGATGGTCCCGATGTTTGCAGCCTCCTATCAGGAACAGTCGGACCTGGGAATCCTGTTGCGCTTTCCCGTGTCCCTGCGCTCGTATTTCACGCTCTACCTGATCTCCGGCTTGATGGAAGCCTCCACCATCGTGGGCACGCTCTGCTGCTTCGGCATCTGGGTGGGAATCATTCTGGCGCGCCCCCAGATGGCCGCACCCCTGGCTATGGTGCTGGCGGTCTTCGCGGTCTTCAACATTCTGCTGGTGCGAACGGTCTTCGCGTGGATTGATCGCTGGCTCGTACAGCGCAGATCGCGCGAAATTCTGGGCGTGGCGCTCATGGTGCTCGTTTTTGGCGCGCAATTCTTGAATCCGGCGGTCTATCGCCATCAGCGTCATGGCCCGATGAGCCGGCAACAACGGCGCGAGCAGGCGCGAGAGACGTGGGCCAGGTACGCGCCAATGCTAAAGACGGCAGACCAGGTGCAGCGGTGGCTGCCGGCGGGGTCGGCAGCGCGCGCCGTGCAGGAGTCCGCGGAAGAGCGATCCGGGCTTGAAGTGGCGTGGCTGGGCCTGCTGGGAATCTGGACGCTAGCCGCCGGAGGCACGCTGGGCCTGCGCCTGCGGGCTGAGTATCGCGGGGAAAACCTGGGCTCGGCTCCGGCCCGAACCAAGACGACGGGCACCCGGCGCGAGCGTAACTGGACCCTGGGCGGCTCCGGCGCTTGTACAGCAGCGCTGGAAAAGGAAGTGCACAACCTGCTGCGCACTATGCCGCTCTTAGTGGCACTCGGGGCTCCGCTACTACTGGTGCTGGTGATGGGGGGACTGTTCCGCCCTGGTGCATCGGCTCACTCGTTCCCGTATGCATTTCCGCTGTGCGTGGCTTATGCATTGCTGGGATTTACATCGCTGTTTTATAACAATCTGGGCGGCGAGGGAGCCGGCATTCAATTGTTGTTTCTTTCGCCCACGCCCATCCGCACTGTCTTGCTGGCCAAGAATCTGCTGCATAGTGTGCTCTTCATTCTGGTGGCATCTGCGGCAAGCGCCCTGGCCTGTTTTCGTTCGGGCGTTCCGCCCGCCGCTGTAATGGTCGCGCTGGGCGCGTGGCTGCTCTTTGCGTTACCATGCAACCTCGCCGCTGGAAACATTCTGTCGCTCACCATGCCCTACCGCATCAATCCTGGGCGCATCGGGCGGCCGCCCGGGTCCCAGGCCAACACGCTGGCCGCCATCCTGATTCAGGCTGGAATGCTGGGGGTGGGCGCGGCGGTCTTGAGCTTATGCTGGTCGCTCGATAGGCAATGGCTGGCCGTCCCCATATTTCTCATTTTGGCCGTGACTGCATACCTTGTCTGGCGGCGCGTACTGAGCAATGTGGAAGCAATGGCTCTCGAGCGCAGAGATGAACTGATCGCCACGCTGATGAAGGCGCAGTAGCGTTCAGTTGGAAGTAACCGTTATTTTGCGAACCGGTGCGCCGCCGGCTGATTTCCGCGGGCGCGGCAGGTACCTTGGACAATCTGGAGTCAATCTACGCATGACCATGTCTCGCCGAGAATTTTCATTCGCAAGCCTGGCAGTCGCAGCTTCCGGACGAACGGCAAAGTACCGGATCGTCGACTCTCAAATTCATGTATGGACAAACGACCCGCGTTTTCCGTGGGCGACGGGCACAACCAATCCCAACGAAAATCGCACTCCCTCAATGGCCCTTCAATTGATGAGAGACAATGGCGTTGAGCGCACGGTGATAGCGCAGTACATCGGCTACAAGTGGGACAATCGCTATTGCCTCGATTCGGTCAGAAAGTATGCACCATATTTTCAGGGCGTGTGCCGCGTCGATCCCATTGATCCTGCTGCCCCAGACCAACTCTCACAGCTAACGGAGCTAGGATTCCACGGGGTGCGTATCAGTCCAGCTGCGGATGCCAGCGGCGACTGGATCAACGGTCCTCTCATGCCACCGCTCTGGAAGCGCGCGCAATCGCTCAGAATTCCAATGCAGGTCTACGCGCCCATCGTGCGCATCCCGGATCTTGTGCACCTGATCGAGCAGTGCCCGGAATTAACCGTGGTGATCGATCATATGGCCGATTGCCCCGTTGATCGCCCGCAAGAATTGGAAAAGCTGCTCGCGCTCGCGCGCTATCCAAAGACCTTCGTCAAGATCTCACACACCTGGTCGATTTCCCGCCAGCCCTATCCCTGGCTCGACGCTCAGGAATATGTGAAGCGGCTCCACGCAGTGTATGGCCCGCAGCGCCTGATGTGGGCTTCCGACTGGCCTGTCGACCTGCGTTGGACAACTTACGACAGGACCCTGAGTGTTGTCCGCGATGAGATGAGGTTTCTCAATGCGGAGGACAAGGTCTGGATCCTCGGCAAAACGGCACAACAGGTTTGGCCTTTTGCTTAGCGGGAATCGAGACCGGCTTTGCTATCAGCTTTCTTAACGTTGTATGCTGCGAATCACCGATGCTGCAACCAACCACAACCCCTCTCCCGATTCTTCGCGTGAACCCGCAGGATAACGTCGCCGTTGTCATCGACGCCGGCGGCATTCAGGCCGGAACTGCACTGCCGTTTGGCATCGTCGCACAAGAGAACATTCCCGAAGCGCAAAAGGTGGCTCTATATCCGCTTGCACAGGGCGCACCCGTCATCCGTTACGGGCAGGTCATCGGGCATGCCCGAGAGGCCATCAGCGCTGGCACCTGGGTCCACGAAGGCAACATCAGCTTGCCCAGCATGCCGTCGTTGCACGATCTGCCCCTGGCCACAAATGTGCCGCAAACATTGCCTCCGCTGCCGGGGTTTACCTTCCAGGGATTCCGCAACGCGGACGGAACCGCAGGGACAAAAAACATTCTCGGTATCGCCACGACAGTTCAGTGCGTTGCCGCGACGACCGAATACGCGGTACGCATCATCAGGGAGAAGTTACTCCCCCGCTATCCGAACGTACACGATGTAGTTGCTATCACGCACAACTACGGGTGTGGTGTCGCGCTGGCCGCAGCGGACGCGGCCATTCCCATCCGTACGCTGACGAATCTGTGCCTCAATCCTAACCTGGGTGGCGCCCCGATGATCGTGAGCCTAGGCTGTGAGAAGCTGCAGCCCGCGCAGATGCTGCCCGATAGCACGCTTCCCATCCTGCAGCAGGAGCCTTATCTCGTCCGCCTGCAGGACGAGCAGCACACAAGTTTTGGCGACATGATCGAGGCCATTGTCTCGATCGCCGAGCGCCGGCTGCAATCGCTCAACTTGCGCCAGCGTGTTCCCTGCCCCGTGTCCGATCTGGTCGTGGGCATGCAGTGTGGCGGCAGCGATGCACTTTCCGGGTTAACCGCGAATCCGGCGGTCGGATTCGCTGCCGATCTCCTGGTGCGTGCCGGAGCGACGGTCATCTTCTCTGAAGTAACGGAAGTCCGCGACGCCGTGCACCTGTTGAGCGCCAAGTGTGTCAACGAGGACGTGGCCCGGCAGCTGGCGCACGAGATGAGCTGGTATGACGAGTACCTTGGCCGCGGCGGAGTCGACCGGAGTGCCAATCCCACTCCCGGCAACAAGATCGGCGGCCTGGCAAATATCGTCGAAAAATCCCTGGGTTCCATCGCAAAAGCGGGCTCCAGCCCGATCATGGGCGTCTTCGGTCCGGGAGAACGCGTGAATCGGAAAGGACTGATTTTTGCTGCAACTCCGGCGAGCGATTTTATCTGTGGAACGCTCCAACTGGCGGCTGGCATGAATCTGCATCTGTTTACAACCGGACGCGGGACCCCGTACGGACTAGCCATTGCTCCGGTAATTAAGATCGCTTCCCGCAGCTCGCTGGCACACCGTTGGCACGACCTCATCGATATCGATGCAGGCCGCATCGCCAACGGCGATGCCACCATAGAAGAAATCGGTTGGGAGATCTTCCACGCCGTCCTGGACGTGGCCAGCGGGGTCCGCGAAACGTGGGCCGATCACTGGGGATTGCACAATGAGTTCGCGCTCTTCAACCCAGCCCCGGTAACATAAATCCGTGCCGGCTCAATCGGCTCCCTGGGCTACGCGGGACAGACGGGAAAACTGATAACTGTTAACTGTCTTTCTTCAGCCGCGCCGCCAGTGCTTCCGCATTGCGCGCCAGCAGCGCCACATCAATTCCCGCCGCCACAAAGTTGAAACCCGCGGCAAACATCTCCTCGGCGCCCTCGGCATCGCGCACCAGCGTGCCGGCCGATTTTCCAGCTGCGCGAATCCGCGCGGCCGCTTCCTTGACGGCTGCCTGAACCTCGGGATGCTTGTTGTTGCCGAGATGTCCCATATCGGCGGCGAGATCACTGGGGCCGATAAACATGCCGTCCACGCCCTCCACCTGCGCAATTGCCTCAATCTCCTTGAGCGCCGCGCGTGTCTCCAGTTGAACCAGCAGGCAGGTATCCTGGTGCGCATTTTCAAGGTACTGCGGTACGCGCCCGAAATCGCTGGCGCGCACCACCACGGCCACACCGCGTACTCCGCGCGGCGGATAGCGCGTAGCGGCCACGGCCCGTCGAGCCTCTTCGGCATTTTGCACGAAGGGAACCAGCAGCGTACGCGCGCCCACATCCAGAGCGCGCTTGATCATCACCGTGTCATTCCAGGGAATCCGGAAGACCGGCTCGGCCGTGCCGCCGCGCATGGCCTGCAACTGCGAAAGCAGTGACGGGATATCGTTTGGAGCGTGCTCACCGTCGATGACGATCCAGTCGAATCCGGCGCCGGCCAGGATCTCCGCGACCACCGGGCTGGCCAGTGCGCTCCACAGCCCCACCTGTCTTCGGGCGCTCGTCAAGGCATGCTTGAATGGATTGCGGGACAAGACAACGGGCGAATCGGGCATGTGTTTTTTCCCCAACGAATCTATCTATAGCTTAACAATACGAATCCGACTCTGCTCCAACTGAAAAGCTGATACCTGAGAACTCAACTGGGAACTGAGAACTCCGAACTATGGACTGTTTCTATCTCCAGCCGCTTGATCTCGCCCACAATCGGACCGTAGGCTACAATCGCGCAAAACGCGATCGCGCCGACGAAGATCAGCGCGTCGTTAAACGATCCGGTTTTCGCGACAAGGTAGCCGATGATGAGTGGCGTGGTGACTCCCGCCAGGTTGCCGCACAGGTTAAAGAGCGCCCCGTTCATGCCCACCATGCCCTTGGGCGAGGTGTCGGAGATGACCGTCCAGCCCAGCGCGCCAATGCCCTTGCCGAAAAACGAGATCGACATGAACAGCAGCATCACGCTCTGCGAATGCGCGTAGTTGCAGGCGATGATGGTAATAGAAAGCGCCATGCCCGCCATGATGGGCAGCTTGCGCGCGAAGCTGAGGGAGCAGCCGCGCTCCAGGAGTTTGTCGCTGATCATGCCACCGAGGATGCCGCCGAACCCGCCGCACAACCCGGGCACCGCAGCGGCCAAACCCACTTTGATCACCGACATGTGCCGCGCCTGTGCGAGATAAAGCGGAAACCAGGTGACGAAGAACCACGTCAGCGTGGTGATGCAGTACTGGCCGATGTAAATGCCCACCAGCATGCGGTGGCTCAGCAGCATCTTCACCGTGGCCCAGGTGAGCGTGTTTTTCTTCGTGCCCGTTTGCGCATCGGTGTTGACCAGGCCGCCGCCGGCCTCGATGAATTCAACTTCGGACTTCGACGCGCGCGGATGTTCGATGGGCCCGAAGATGTTGGTAAACCAGATGACCGTGAACACCGCGCCCAGCATACCCATGAACCAGAAGCAACTCCGCCATCCGGCGGTGTGAATCAGCCAGCCGAAGATGGGTGCGAATATGGGCAGCGCGAAATACTGCGACGCGTTGAAGATGGCCGAGGCGCGCCCACGTTCGGCTGCTGGGAACCACGCCGCCACGATGCGCCCGTTACCGGGAAAGACCGGCGCCTGCGCCAGGCCCGCAAGCAGTCGGAGTACAAAAATTGCCGAAAAGACCAGGCTCGGTCCCAGGTATCCTGCCCAGCCTGTGAGCAGCGCGAACATTGACCACAGGATGATGCTAATGCCGTAAACTCGCTTCGATCCGAAGCGGTCCAGCAGGCCGCCCGCGGGCAGTTGGCCCAGCGCGTAGGCCCATCCGAAGCCGAACAGCAGGTAACCGAGCCGCTGCGGGGTAAGGTCCATGCCTTTGGGCATGAAAGCGGCTGCCTGGGACAAGGCAGACCGGTCCGCGTAGCTGAAGCAGCTTACGGAAAACAGAATGGCGATGATCAGATAGCGGACGCGGGTCGTTTTCTCAGGCTGAACCAAGCGAGGAACCTTTCAACAATTGACAACTGAGAACTGACAGGCAGCTGGCAGTTGCCAGCTTGTGTACAGCGATTGACTCGACCCGCGAATTATCCATAGCAGAACGCGATGGATAATTCGCGGCGAATCGGGGTCAGCCTTCGCAATCGGCGCGTGATCGACGGTGGCGTAAAGACGCCGCTGCCGATCAGAAATGGTTTCCGGCCCATTCGCTTCTCCGCGTCTCTTCAACCTTAGTATGCCAGCCAGCGCAGGGCTGTAAAAAGGAGATTCGTGCGACAGGCAGAAGCTTGCGTTCGAGATGATATGATTTGCGGCAGAAGATGCGGATCGAATCCGAACTCGAAGGGGACGATACCAGATTGACTCTCGCCGGCCATTCGCCGCGTGTGAGGCATATGCGCGTAATACCGGTGGCCGGCCAGGACAGTATGTTGCTCAACCTGAGCGGCGCGCATGGGCCGTTCTTCACGCGCAATCTACTGCTACTCACTGACGATGCCGGCAACATCGGCGTGGGCGAAGTACCGGGCGGCGAAGCAATTCGTCAGGTGCTGGAAGAATCGAAGCCGCTGGTGGTCGGCCAACCGATCGGCTCTTACAACAGCACTCTTGGCGAAGTCCGTCGGCGGTTCGCCAATCGGGACGCACAAGGGCGCGGCCAACAAACGTTCGACTTGCGCATCACCATTCACGCTCTCACTGCCATCGAGTGCGCGCTCCTCGATCTGCTCGGCCATTTTCTCGGCGAGCCGGTCAACGCGCTGCTCGGCGAGGGCCGTCAACGCGAAACGGTCCCCGTTCTCGGCTATCTGTTTTTCGTAGGCGACAGCAGAAAAACGGGCCTCGATTACAGGCGAGCCGGCGACTCTGCGCAAGTTTGGTTTCGATTGCGTGACCAGGAGGCGCTCACGCCCGAGGCCATCGTCCGCCAAGCTGAGGCCGCGCAGGCGCAGTACGGCTTTCACGATTTCAAGCTGAAGGGCGGCGTGCTCAAGGGCGCTGAAGAGATCCGCGCCATTGAGCTGCTGGCCGCGCGTTTTCCTGAAGCGCGCATTACCCTCGATCCCAATGGCTCGTGGCCGCTTCGTGAAGCGATTGAATTGTGCCACGATAAGCAGAACGTGCTGGCCTATGCGGAAGATCCGTGCGGCGCGGAGCTGGGTTTCTCGGGGCGCGAGATCATGGTCGAGTTTCGCCGCGCCACCGGCCTGCCAACGGCTACCAACATGATCGCCACCGACTGGCGCGAGTTGCGCCACGCCCTGCAGTTGCACGCCGTCGACATTCCGCTCGCCGATCCGCACTTCTGGACTATGCAGGGCTCGGTGCGCGTCGCCCAGACCTGCCGCGACCACGGCCTCACCTGGGGCTCGCACTCCAACAATCACTTTGACATATCTCTGGCCATGATGACCCATGTTGCGGCCGCGGCTCCAGGCGCAATCACCGCCGTCGATACGCATTGGATCTGGCAGGATGGGCAGCATCTGACGCGCAACCCGCTTGAAATTCGCGACGGCCGGATCGAAGTGCCGAAACGGCCCGGACTGGGCGTCGAACTGGACATGGACGCCATTGAACGCGCGCATGAGCTCTATAGGAGCAAGGCTCTGGGCGCGCGCAACGATGCCGCGCAAATGGAATGCCTCATTCCCAACTGGAAGTTCGATCCCAAACGCCCGTGCCTGGTTCGTTGAACAAGTATTCCGATTGGTAAGTAACAGTTCTATGCGCCGCATGCGATTCGCGTCCACAAGCGGAACACTGTAGCCATCGACTGAGTGCGTTGAGAATTTGAAATAAAGCGAGACGTAGGTTCGGTATATTCGCTCTTAGTCGGGAGCAGGCGGGCTCGGACCTAGTTTGATCCGTGCCAAAGGAGGTCCCTTCGATGGCCGCGAAAGGCAAGCTTTCATACCTGCGAGCCTTAACCCGCGTGGAGCACTTACGAGTGGTCCCTTTCAGGCACCTGTGGTTGCAGGTGGCCGCCGTCTGCTTTTTATTCTCTTCGATTGGCTTCCTTGTCGACCTGATCACTTCCAAAGGACAGATGCCGTATGCAGTGGTGCTGATGATCGCCGCCACCAGCGGCATGGACGCGATGCTGTGGGTTTTCGTGCTGGCCCGCCTATCCAGGGCCGTTCTCGTCGCGCTGATTGTGCTCCAGTTCTTCATCGGCCCCATCGACACCGGTATCGCATATTGGATGGTCGGCGCCTTCCACCTGCAGCCAGTTCCTTCGGACGCGGGAATCAATTTCGCCGCCATTGGGATCATGTCCGTGCTCATCCTCTCCTACATTTTCTTCATTGCCTACATGCGGACCCATGGCCAGGAGTCGTTCCGCATGCGCAACGAGTTGGTGCAGGCGCAGGAAGTGCAGCAGGTCATCCTGCCCGAACCGCGCCTGACGCTCCCCACGCTCGTGGTAGAGAGCGACTACCGGCCCGCACGTGAGGTGGGCGGCGACTTCTTTCAAATCATCCCTGACAAAACCTCGGGCAGCCTGCTGATCGTAGCCGGAGATGTAACGGGCAAAGGACTGAAGGCCGGGATGCTCGTGGCATTGCTGGTGGGGGCCATCCGCACTGCGGCTCAATATAATCCCGATCCAACAGCAATCCTCAACACTCTCAACCGGCTCCTGACGGGCCGCGGCGATGCCCAGGCCACCTGCCTGGCGATACATATTGCGAAGAACGGCGCAGCGAAGCTGGCCAATGCCGGGCACATTGCGCCCTACCTGAATGGCGAGCCATTGCCCATGGAGGGTGCCCTGCCATTGGGTATGATCGAAAGCTCGGAGTCTTCCCTGATGGAATTCGAACTGAAGGATGGCGACAGGCTCCTGCTGATGTCGGACGGAGTCGCAGAAGCGACGGACGACGACGGTCATCTGTTCGGCTTTGAGCGGGTTCATCAACTGCTGCAAACTGCAAAGTCTGTCACGGAGGTCGCCAACGCCGCACAGACCTTCGGACAGGAAGACGACATCAGCGTCATCTCCATCACTCGCAGTGCCGCGCTCAATCCTGCAACGGGATAAAGGTCACAAGCTGATCAGATCCTCAACCGAGCGCTGACCGGATCCAGCGAAAGGTTGCGCAGAAAAGATTACGTACGCGACCTGATCGATCCCGAGGCCCAAATCATGGAGAGCACGAGAAGAACATTCCTTAAGAGCGCGGCAGGGCTTTCCGCCGCATGTCTGGTCGGCATCGAAGCGAACCGTGTCGCCGGAGCGTCCGTCCTCCCGGTCACTGAGGTCAATGCCCCGGCTCATTCTGCGACCTGGTACGATCGCCCCATGCGCTGGGCGCAATTGAGTTTTGTTGAGGATGATCCCGGGAATTACGATCTTACGTTTTGGCTCGACTACTTCCAGAAGATTCACGCCGACGCCGCGCTGCTGAATGCGGGCGGGTGTGTTGCCTTTTATCCAACCGAGGTGCCGCTGCATTACCGCAGCAAGTGGCTCGGGAATATGGATACTTTCGGAGAGATCGCTACTGCGTGCCGCAAACTTGGCATGAATGTCGTGGCGAGAACAGATGCTCATGCCTGTCATCAAGATGTTTACGAGGCGCATCCCGACTGGCTGATGGTCGATGAGCATGGGAGCAAGGTCCGCCATTGGTCCGATCCGGATTTCTGGGTAACTTGTGCGCTCGGCCCTTATAATTTCGACTTCATGACCGCAGTGCATCGGGAAATCACGTCGAAGTACATGGTGGATGCTATCTTCACCAATCGATGGGCAGGATCCGGCATGTGTTACTGCGAACATTGCCGGCAGAACTTCCATGACTTTTCCGGACTTGATCTGCCGCGCACCAATGATCCGCACGATCCGTCACGACGCCAATTCATCGTGTGGCATCAAGAGCGACTGTTTGAACTATGGCACGTATGGAATTCGGCGATTCAGGAAATCAATCCTAATGCCGGTTATCTTGCTAACGGAGGCGGCGGGGCACTGAGCGATCTCGACATGAAGACCCTTGGCAGCCTTGCTCCCGCGGCCCTCGCGGATCGGCAAAGCCGACGCGGACTCATGCCTCCGTGGATGGCAGGAATGAGTGCAAAGGAGTTTCGTTCCACCTTGGGCATGAAGCCGCTGGCGGGATTGACCAGCGTCGGCATCGATGACAAGAACCGCTGGAAAGATTCCGTTCAGAGCGGCGACGAGATCCGCCTGTGGATGGCCGACGGTATCGCGCAAAACTTCCGCCCTACCTTTACCAAATTCAACGCCAAGCCATTTGATAAACGCTGGTTTCCGGTCGTCGAGCAGGTGTTCAACTGGCACTACGCAAACGAGCAATACCTCCGCAATGAAAAACCTCTGGCCCGCGTCGGAATGGTGTATTCGCAGCAAACCGCGGCGTACTATGGAGGTCCTGAAGCGGCTGCGAAAGTGGAAGATCCTGCGCTCGGTTTCTATCAGGCACTTGTTGAGGCGCGAATCCCGTTTGAAATGGTGCACGATGGCCTACTCGATCGCGATCATGTGAGCCAGTTTCGTACGCTGATTCTACCCAACATTGCGGCGCTTTCTCTCGCGCAGTGCAGACAGCTTAAAGAATTCGTCGAGAACGGTGGAGGAATTGTCGCAACGTATGAAACTTCGCTCTATGACGAGATGGGAGTGCGCCGGTCGGATTTTGGCTTAGCCGACCTTTTTGGCGCTTCCTTTGCCGGCAAGACAGAGGGCCCCATGCTCAATTCGTATCTGAATCTGGAAAGGGATCCGAAGACGGGCCAGTATCATCCGCTGCTTGATGGATTCGCGAACACCACGCGAATCATAAATGGCGTTCACCGGGTGCGAGTCGTTCCGGCGCGCGATACAATGCATTCACCCCTCGAGGTTATTCCCACTTACCCCGATCTGCCGATGGAAGAAGTTTTCCCAAGGACCACGACGACGCACGATGCCGGAGTTTTTGTACAAGAAGTCGGCAGCGGTCGGGTTGTCTATTTCCCCATGGATATTGATAGGACATTCTGGGATGTACTGAGCGTGGACCATTCAATGTTGCTGCACAATGCAATCCTCTGGGCGAACAACGAGCCGCCGCCGCTCTCGGTTGAAGGCAAAGGCGTGCTGGACGTTTCCATCTGGAGCCAGAAGAACTCCGTGACAGCTCACCTCGTTAACCTCACGAATCCGATGATGATGAAAGGGCCTGTCCGTGAGGTAATTCCAGTTTCACGTCAGGTGGTTCGCATACGAGTGCCGAACGACGATCGCCGAATCACAAAGGCGCGTCTGCTCGTAGCTGGCCGCGAAGTTGCATTCCGCGAAGAAGCGGGTGCTGTCGTGGTCGAAGTTCCCACTGTCGAATTGCACGAGGTGGTTGCACTCGATCTCGCGGTCTAGATCACCATCGCACGAACGATCATCTGGACCGCTCGTGGCTGGTTCGGTTCATGTTATTCCGACTGACTTGTAGCAGTGAGGAAGGTATTGGATCACTCCATGGGGATTGCGCGCAGAGACTTCCAGTATCCGGACGGGATGACCGCGGCGGTACAGAACAAGTTCGGGAGCGGCCGCACGCTTTTGATCGGAACCTTCCCGGGAGCCGGCTATTTCCTGCACCACGGCCTTTCGACAAAAGACGTGTTTGCGGCCCTGCTCGCGATGGCTGGAGTAACACAGGCCGTCAAGCTCGATGATGCGCAGGTACAGGCCCGTCTGCATCGCGGCGAAGGCGGCACTTATCTGTGGGTGACTAATCCCTCACGCGAGGAACGCACGGGTGAAGATCGCGTTCTCGCAGGATGCAGGAAATTACAGCTCCGGCGAAGATCTATGGGGAAGCCGGAGCATATCATTTGGAGACGGGCAGATCACCATCAGCGTTCCCGGCCGCGACGCAGCTGTAATTATGTTGCGGTAGGCTGTGTGCACTGCGTCTGCAGAGAAACAGCGCGGTGACCGCATTGGCTGTTTGGGTTCGATGATACGTCTGCTTTCAATTCAAAACGATCGAGAGTGACAGGATGAGAGATTCGAACGCTATCTGGCATCAGACATATATGCTGTTCGGACAAGGACTGAGCATCTCTGCTCTCCTGGCCGCGCTGCCGATCTTTACGCTGCTGTTTCTGCTGGGCGTGCTCCGAAAACCGGCGTGGCTGGCCGGCACCGCGAGCCTGGCAGTGACGCTCGTGCTCGCCATCTTCGGCTACGGCATGCCGGCCAGGAGCGCGGTAAGCGCCGCCGCCTATGGTAGCGTGTTCGGGCTCTTTCCCATCTGCTGGATCATCTTCTGGGCCATCGCGCTGTTTCGGGTCACCGTGGAAACCGGAAAATTCGACACCATTCGCGATTCAATTGGGCGCCTCACCCCGGACCCGCGCATGCAGGCCCTGCTGGTTGCGTTTTCGTTCGGTGCGTTTCTCGAGGGAGGCGCGGGGTTCGGTACTCCCGTTGCCGTAGCCGCGGCCATGCTCACGGGGCTGGGATTTTCGCCCTTTCGCGCCTCGGCGGTTTGCCTGCTAGCCAATACAGCGCCTGTGGCTTTTGGGGCCATCGGAATTCCTGTCATCACGCTGGCAGGAACCACCGGCCTTCCCCTGGCCAAGCTTAGCAACACAGTCGCGCTGATCTGTGCGCCCGCTGCGCTCATCATGCCGGTTTATCTCATCGTGACAATGGGCGGCCTTCGCGCCATGTCGGGCATCTGGCTGCCCGCACTGGCCACAGGCCTCTCGTTCGCCGCGGCACAGATCGTGGTATCTGCGCTGATCGGCCCGCAACTCACGGCCATCCTGGCAGCCCTCATTTCCATGGGAGTTCTGATTACCATTCTCCGCTTTCGCCGGGGCCACGCGAGTGAGATCGCCGGGCCATCCGCACTGAAATTCGCTGGACGTGCCCAAGCTTATGTCAGCGCAGCAGACGCGGAAAGCAGTTCGGCTGGAAGTATAACCGTAGCGATTGAAACCGCGCCGGAGCATTCTTTCTGGGAGGTATCTTACGCGTGGTCGCCCTACGCCCTACTGGTGGTCTGCGTTATCCTTTGGAGCTGTCCCCCCGTGCAGCGCTTCCTGAATCGGGGCAGCATGGTGTTCAAGTGGCCGTGGCTACACGACGTTGTGCAGCGCATGCCTCCGATCACTGCCACCGCGTCTCCCTATCACGCCATCTTTTCGTTCAGCTTCTTTTCTGCGGCCGGCACTTCATGCATGGTGGCCACTCTGCTGTCCTGCTTGATGCTGCGCGTCAGCATCTCCCGATTTGCAGCGATCCTGTGCGCCGTGCTGCGCCAACTGGCGCTACCCATCACGACTATCTCGCTGGTCATTGGCATCGGCTTTCTGATGAACTATTGCGGGGCCACTGCAACCTTGGGCCTGGCATTCGCCTCCACCGGAAGACTCTTCCCTCTCTTCAGTCCGATGCTCGGTTTGCTGGGAGTCTTCCTTACCGGATCGGATACCTCGGCCAACGCGCTCTTCGGAAGTCTTCAAGTCGTCACCGCCGGACGGCTAGCGCTCGACCCTGTACTGATGGCCGCATCCAATGCAGCCGGTGGCGTAATGGGCAAGATGATCAGCGTGCAAACCATCGCGGTGGCCGCCGCCGCAACGGGCCTTTCCGTCACCGAGCAGTCGCGCCTGTTTCGCTTCACGCTTCGGCATAGCATCGCCTGGGGCATCGGCATTGGGTGCCTCGTTTTCCTTCTCGCGTACGGAATTCATATGTAGCGCTGGCAAATCCCGTTTGGCAACACAGCGTGCAGGGCGCGAGTAGCCGCAGTACTTCACCAGGGAGAATCGTCTATATGCCTAAATTTGCAGCAAACCTTACCATGATGTTTACCGAAACTCCATTTTTGGATCGCTTTGCGGCGGCTGCCGACGCGGGCTTCGCGGCCGTTGAATTCTTGTTTCCATACGAATTTGCGCCGGAAGAACTGATCGACCAGGCACGGCTAGCGGGCGTTGAAATCATACTTTTCAATATGCCCGCCGGGAATTGGGTAGCGGGCGAACGCGGCATCGCATGCATTCCTGGCCGCGAAGAAGAATTTCGCGCATCCGTGGATAAAGCTCTGCAATATGCGCTCGCGCTGGGCACGCGCCAGCTTCACGCCATGGCGGGAATAGTCCCCAAGGGAGCAGACCCAGCCGTCTGCCGCCAAACTCTCATCGGCAATCTTGCCTATGCCAGTGGGCGGCTGGCGGAACACAACAGGACGTTGCTGCTGGAAGCGATCAACACGCGGGATATGCCGGGCTTTGTTATCTCTACGCAAAAAGACTCCCACGCCATCTGCGAAGCCACCAAAGCTCCCAATATCAAAATGCAGATGGATCTCTATCACATGCAGGTGATGGAGGGAGATCTCGCGACCACTCTCAAAAAGTATGCTTCGCATTGCGGCCACATTCAGATCGCTGGCTGCCCGGAACGGAATGAGCCGGATACCGGCGAGGTGCGCTATGAGTATCTTTTCCGCGTCCTGGATGAGATCGGATACAAGGGGTGGCTGGGCTGTGAATACCGGCCGGCGGGCAAGACGACCGACGGCCTGCGTTGGCTGAAACTCCTGGAAGCGGCATCATAGGCGCAGGCATCACGATAACTGCTGCCTCTTCAATCAGCTGCGGGGTTTTCTCTCTGGGAATATGTATAGGGTGGACGCTGTAGCCATCCAAATGGCATGGGCCGTGATCGGCAAGCCACTCTCGGGAAAGTCCTTCGATGCCAACGACATAGAACGGTCGCAACAGCTGAGCGAACTAAAAGGCGGCCACCAGCGCGTTTTCGTCTCGGCCGCCTTGGATCTCTGGGCGCAATGGAAGGATTTGGTTTCAGCGTCCCGGAGGTGCGGTGCATCATGGCAACAACCCCGAGAGCCATAGCGGGGCATCAATCCCGCACATCGGACGACGGTTCTCGCCCGATGCTTCAGCCGAACCGACTCACACTGAATGGGTTCCCAGGTGAGCGAAGCCGGCTAACCGCGCTATTCTCCAGCTTGCATGGCCGCGAGCGCTCCTGGCTGAGCAATGACCGTCTGCTCCTTTGCCTGATCGAGCTTACGCTCCTCATTTGCGGGATAGATGAACTGAAAGCCCGTTTTTCGTTCAGGATAGAACCATTCCGTCAGAACCGGTTCACTGCCGGCCCCTGTGTTGCTCAGCATAACTGCGGTGTGTAAGGTTGGCTTCACGCGATATATCGGATTTGCCTGCAGCGTCGCGTAAACCTTCGTTTGGTTGGCGTCCAGGATCTCGACCAGCGACTGATCGCCGTTGGGGTCAACAAGTTTAAAGGTATAGGTCCCAGCAGCCAGTACCCTTCCCGGAACCTCAACCGGTGTGTTGAAGGTAAGCTTGGTTTCCTGGTTGAATTCGTCCGCATGCGCTCCGAGGCCAGATAACAGGCCACAAGCCAACATGCCGAGTGCCACATAGTGTTTGTACAGTTTCATTTTCTCATCCTCTCTTTGTCGATTCGCCGTGAATCCGGCGGCCGAAGTTCCATTCGTTGGGCCGATGGATCTAAGAGTGGAACCGACGATCTGATCCAGCCTTTCGGCTACCTATAACCAGAGTAGGAAAATCTAAGCCCGGGCAAAACCCGAAAGTGAGCGCCTGGACGCTTACTCTTTCGGGTATGCGCATTGACTTTTGCATGACTGTATGGGGCCGGAAGAGGTCAGCCTCGTTTTGCGGATGGTTCTGAGAACACGCCTCTTAATGAAAGGTGAGCATCCTAACGAGTACCCGACGCCAACGTGACATGGGGCGCGGCACTTGGGCGAATGAAGCAATCCCTCGCGTCGGCAACTCCTCTCTTGCAACGGATGGCATGTTCCGGGGCACATCGGATGCTTCAAAGAACGAAGGCATCTGGTCTCAAGCCACATGAAGTGGCGACATGAAGTGGCCACATGAAACGGATTGATCAATTTGCGCGATTGCTGATCGTTGTGGGCATGCTTGCGGTTCGCCCCCCAGTTGGAGCACAGCAGACCTCAGCCCAGTATTCAGTGGCATCGTGGGGCTACAAGGATGGCATGCCCTCGACCCTGATTTTCGCCGTTGCGCAAACGAGCGATGGTTTCCTCTGGCTGGGCACAGATGACGGGCTGGTCCGCTTTGACGGAGTGCGATTTACCCACTGGCGTCCTGCAATGCCGAACGGCCAACTTCCGGGACCAGTTCGTGCGCTGGATGTGTCGCGAGATGGGGCGTTGCTGTTCGGCACCGGAGACGGGCTGGTCGGCAGCATGCACAGCGGCGGTCTAGAGGCCACGCAACTGGACTCCGCAGTCCTGTCGATCCAGACCGCAGCCGACGGTTCGGTTTGGGCGGCGACGGCGGGAGCGCTTTGGCATCTTACGGCAGGGACGCTGGAGCATGCCGAGCCGCCAATTACACTGCCGGGCGCGTGGGTCTCCGGCCCGTTGCAAAGTGGAGATGGTCAAGAGTGGGTCTCGACCCAGACTGGATTGTTTCATCTTGCAGGGGAGCAACTCGTAAAGGCAGCGCCCGGCCCTGCATGGTTGTTGAGCACACCCGGTGGCCATGCGACCTGGCTCGATGCACAGGGCGATCTCCATTCGTTGGAAAGCAGCGGCATCGCGGGTAGATACCAACCTCTTTCGCGCTACATCAACAAGCTCACCACTGTGATTGCGGACAGAAGCGGTTGCCTGTGGGCTGGCACTCGGGGAGGCGGTATTATCCGCAGTTGCGCCATCAATGGGCATACCAGCGCGCAGCAATTCACGCCCAGCGACGGTCTCTCGAGTGATTTTATTCGAGCTATTTTCGAAGATCGTGAGCACAACGTGTGGGTTGGCACAGAGAACGGCCTCGATCGTCTGCGGCGGAACAGAGTATTGTCCCTGACGCGTTGCGACGGGCTGATCGACGACACAGTTACCTCCATCGCCGCCGGGAAAGACGGTGCAGTTTGGCTGGCCACGGCGGTTGGGCTTCAGCGGCTGCTTGATGGAAAGTCGACTGTGCATCGGCGCGGAACGCGCTTTCTCTCCCTTCTGATTGGGAATGACGGGCGAATGTGGGCGGGCAGTACGGCGGGACTTCTGGAGTGGAGAAATGGCCTTGAAATGCCGGTCGGCAAGAATACGAAATTCACCGCGGTCACCGCTCTTGGTCAGGATAGCGACGGTGTGCTCTGGCTTTTTGATGCGCACAGGGGACTTATTCGGGAGGCCCAAGCTCACGATGCAGAGGCGGTCACCAACCGCGCTTTCGTTCATCAGTCCATTACGGCTCTGGCGGCCGGTCCGGGAGACGCAGTGTGGTTCGGGCTGGTGAACGGCAACATCATTCAAGAGCAAGGTGGTGAGTTCCACACGTATTCCGCAGCGGACGGATTGTCCGGTGCCAGAATTGATGGCTTGACCTTCGGACCAGAAGGCGAGCTCTGGGTGGCTACAGAGCGCGGAGTGTGTTTTTTGACCGGGACTCGATTCGTCTGCCGAAATTCGAGCAGCGGACTGCCTGGTGACCGGGTGTTGTGGGTACTGCCCGATTCGCGTCATAACCTTTGGCTTGGTTACAACATGGGTGTGGCACAGGTCAATGCGGGTCAGCTTCGCGAATGGTCTGGGAAACAGAGCTCAGAACTGAATGTCAGGTTCTTCGACGACGCTGACGGAATTGTCAGCAGCCCCGATCAAATTGGCAATGCGCCCGCTACCTTTGCGCGGGACGGCCGCTTGTGGCTGACGACTTCGCAGGATGTAGCCGTCCTCGATCCCGAGCACCTCCAAACGAATACTGTGCCACCGCCTGTGCACGTCCTCGGCCTGGATGCAGATGGCAGAGCCGTTGATATTTCTCGGCCAGTCAGGCTGCGCCCGCTGACCCGCAGCATTCAGATTTCGTTTACCGGTGTGTGCCTCACGGTTCCGCGCAAGGTGCGTTTTCGTTACGAGCTTGAGGGGTTTGATCGCGAGTGGCACGACGGAGGTTCGCGCCGTGAGGCTTTCTACACCAATCTGCCTCCAGGTCTCTATACCTTTCGGGTGTCCGCTTCAAATGAAGATGGGGTCTGGAATCAAAAGGGCGCGGCACTGTCCTTTGTTCTCGCCCCCGCGTATTTCCAGACTCTCTGGTTTCGCCTGCTCTGGCTGGCAGCTATGATCCTGCTCATTGCTGCGCTTTTTCGACTCCGGCTTCGCTTCGCCCAGCGAATTTTCCGCTTGCGCTTTGAAGAGCGCTTTGAAGAACGCACACGGATTGCCCAGGAACTGCACGACCATTTGATTCAAGAGATGGTAGGGATCAGCATGCAGCTCGAAGTGGCAGACGAACTCACACCCGGCAATATGAAATCCAAGCTCCCCCTTGAGCGCGCGCTGGCGCTTTCTCGCTCAGCGATCGCTAGCGGCCGGTTGACCCTGCAGGCCTTGCGCCAGCACCCGGTGACTGGCTCAGCTTTCCTCGATTCGCTGCGCCGCACGGTCGAGTCCTATCCTGCATCGCGGCAATGCGCCGTCGACTACCGGTTCGAAGGAGAGGAGCGGTTGCTTCAGCCGGGAGTTGCCCAGGAACTGAGCGAACTGGGCCAGGAGGCGCTGCGAAATGCTCTGAAACACGCCCGCCCCGAAACCATCCAGGTTCGCCTGTACTACGGAAGGTCCGCATTCGAGCTGCTCATCCGGGACAACGGAGCAGGCATTCCGGAAGAGATCCTCCGCACGGGGATTCCCGGCCACTATGGATTGGCGGGCATGAGAGAGCGCGCCGCGCATATAGCCGGCGATTTTTCGATTGTCAGTGCTCCGGGCCATGGAACGTCGGTGCGCGTGTCGGTCCCGGAAGCCCGTGCATATCAGGACAGTGGCGACGTCGCCGGCAACGGCAGCAACGCACCGCCCTGCGATCAGCCGCAGGAGAAAATGCCATGAGCGTCCGCGAGAAAATTCGTATCCTGTGCGTCGACGATCATCCGATCGTCCGCGATGGACTGGCCAGCATTTTCGCCCTGCAGGCAGACATGGAAATGGTTGGCACGGCCGAATCGGGAGAGCAGGCTTTGGAGCTCTTTCGATCGCTTCGACCTGATATTACGCTCGTGGATCTGCGCCTGCCGGACATGAGTGGGCAGGAACTGACCCGGCGGATTCTCGCGCATGCCCCAGACGCACGCATCATCGTCCTAACATCCTTCGAGGGTGACGCCGACATCGAACGCGCTCTTGCCGCGGGAGCGCGCGGTTACGTGGTCAAGGGCATCGTTCGCGAGGAGCTGCTTGGCGCCATACGCGCTGTACACGCGGGGAAAAAGCACATTCCAGGGCCCGTCGCGGAAAAACTTGCCGAGCACCTGGGCTCAGAAAAGCTGAGCCAGCGGGAACTGCAGGTTCTGGAGCAGATCGCTGCCGGTAAGCGCAACAAGGAGATCGGAGCGGCTCTTTCCATTTCTGAGGACACGGTCAAGATGCATGTGAAGAACATCCTTGAGAAGCTCCAGGTAAACGACCGGACCGAGGCCGTCACCATAGCGCTGCGTCGCGGCATCTTCCATCTCGACTAATTGGTCAATACGCCCACAAGCACAGTTAGTTCGCATTCCCTCAGGGGCTGAAGCCCGGCTCATTTTGCGGAACTTAACGTACGGGCTGAAGCCCGTACCCTGCAAAACCGCGACTTATTCAGAGCTTCCCTGATATGGAGTGACCCGTCAACCTCTGCGCATCGATAGGGTTGTTTATGTCGTTGTTCGAGCGACGGTACACAGATGCGGATGCCCTTTGCGAGAGCAAGTGCATCGACCTGGTCCCGCAATCTGCCGCCATCATCCTATAGAATCACTCGCGACGGTCGTTCGTTCTGGACCGATCGCAGAAATCGGGCCGATGGATTTATTCGAGAGTCTTCAACCATTTCGGCGGAAGGACGCTCTGCGCGATGTGCGCGCAGGCATTACCTTGGCCGCGATGAATATTCCCCAGGTCCTGGGATACACGCGGATCGCTGGCATGCCCGTGGTGACCGGGCTCTACACGCTGCTGGCACCCTTGGCGGCTTTCGCGGCATTCGGATCGTCGCGGTACCTGGTGGTGGCGGCGGATTCGGCGACAGCGGCGATTCTGGCCAGCGGACTGGCGGGCATGGCTCCCATGGCGAGCCCCACCTGGGTCACGCTGGCCGGCTATGTGGCGCTGCTCACCGGGGCGTTTCTGCTGCTGGGGCGGCTCTTTCGACTGGGATTCATTGCCGATTTCCTCTCGCAGACGGTGCTGATTGGTTTCCTCACCGGAGTCGGCTTTCAGGTGGGCATCGCCGTGTTAGGCGAGACGATGGGGCTGCCAGTCCAGTCGCGGCGAACCATCGGACAGCTGGTCGAAATTGTGCGCGAATTGCCGGCGCTTCATCTTCCCGTGTTGCTCGTCTCGGGCGCGGTGTTAGGCCTGGTGCTGGCCCTGCGGTATCTGGCGCCCAAGGTGCCTGGGCCGTTGGTCGCGGTCGTGAGCGTGACTGCGGCGAGCGCGCTGTGGCGCTTCTCCGCGCATGGAATTTCGACCATCGGCGCAGTCGCTGGCGGGCTGCCGCATCCGAACCTGCAGTTGCTGCCGTGGCGGCAGATTCTGGCGCTGGTTCCGGTGGCCGGGTCGTGCGCCATCATGATTGTGACGCAGAGCGCGGCCACGGCGCGCGTCTACGCGCTGCGCCATGAGCAGAAGCTCGACGAAAACCGCGATCTGGTGGGGCTTTCCGCGGCGAACGTGGCGGCAGCCCTGACAGGAAGCTTTGTGGTGAACGGTAGCCCCACGCAGACCGCGCTGGTGGAAACCGCGGGCGGCGGCAGCCAGAAGGCGCAACTGGCAACAGCCGCGGTGGTGGTGTGCGTGCTGCTGTTTCTCACGCGCCCGCTCGAGTATCTGCCTCAGTGTGTGCTCGGAGTGCTGGTGCTGCTGGTTGCGATTCACCTGATCGACCTGCGCGGATTGCTGGCCATGCGGCGGGAAAGTCCTGGCGAGTTTGCCGTGGCTGTCATAACCGCAATCACCGTGGTGGGCGTCGGTGTGGAAGCCGGCATCCTGCTGGCGATGGCGCTATCTTTGGTGCGAATTGTGCGTCACAGTTACCGGCCGCATACCGGCGTCGTTCAGCTCGATAACGGCAATGCCTGGAAAGTCGCTCCTGTTGCTCCGGGAGTGGTTACCGAGCCGGGCTTGGTGCTCTATCGCTTCGGCGCTTCGCTCTTCTATGCCAATGCCAACCTCTTTTCCGAAGAGTTGCTCCGCCTCGCCGGTCCGCGGCCCTCGGCGGTTCGATGGATCATCGTGGATGCGGAAGCGATCACCCAAATTGACTATTCGGCAGCGCGCGTAATAGCGCACCTCAATGATGAGCTGAGCAAAAACGGCGTGGCGCTGGGATTCGCCAGGATGCCGCCGGATACCTTAGCAGACTTTCGCCGGCACCATCTGGCGGAATGTATTCCGCCGTCGCGAATCTTCGCCCGACTGCACGATGCGCTGAGTGCGTTTCGGAAGGCCGAAGAGTCGGGGCAGCGCTGAACCCTGAGGGCATATCGACATAGAGGGACCGGAGGCCGTGATTCCGAAATAGATCTGTTCAGGGAGACGGTTGGCACGGCCCTTTTCCGCCCGGCTATGCCCCTCACTCCGAACTCGCGAGTGGTGCTTCCGCTTCCGCGTCTGACCCTTCTGTGGCAACCAAGCCGCGCCAATCAGAATCTGAGCGAGGGCGGATCGTCCAGAACGCAGGTCCCGCTGCATACCCGGCGACGCGCGACACACCCGCCGGATATTCATTTGGCGCCCTCAATACACTTTCCCTTTTTGCCACCTCGAACGTGTTTCGCAGGATCGTCTCGAAGTCCCGCGTGGAATGCCCGCGGGAGTGCGTGTCTCCCCGCGCTCAGGGGTCCTGTAATAGCGCCCGATCTGATCCGCGGCCAGGCAAGACACGCCTGACCGGAACCCATTCAATGGGGACCAGCCCTCACTGGCCTGCTTCAAACACGAGAAGCACGAAGAGTGTGAACCACCTCCGCTGCAATAAGGAGACGACGCAAACAGACGGAGGATTTTCTCTCAAAGAGCTCGCCATCATTTGAAGTTCACTGGGAGGAAGTCGATGCTACACCTTAGCCAATACGATTTCAGTTGCACATACAAGAGAATGATCTGGGCAGCGGCCATGTCACTGCCCTTCGTGTCTGGCGCCATACTGCTTTTGCCGTTCGCGCCTGCGACGCTAGTAGCCCAAGGCATCATTACCGGCGGCATTGCGGGCACCGTAATGGACCAGACCGGCGCTGTGATAGCCAACGCAACCATCAAAGCCGTGAATGAAGCGACCGGAACGGCACTCCAGGCAAAATCAGACGCGCAGGGCGGCTTCGTGATTCAAGCTGTGCCCATCGGCTCCTACACCGTGACCATTACGGGCGCCGGCTTCGGTGTCGAAACGGTGAACCATGTCCAGGTGGTGGCGGGTAACGCGACGCCGATCAAAACGGCGCTGAAGATGGGCGCAGCCTCGCAGACCGTCCAGGTGGAGGGCTCGGCCTCCGAACTGATCAACACCGAGTCCTCGCAGGTTGAGGCCACCATCGGCGCGGAACAGTTGGCCAGTGCTCCCGTCAGTGGCGCCCTCGACAATGTGACCTTGTTGGTGCCCGGCGTTGTCAACACCCACGCCAACGCCAACTCGAATACGAACGGCGTGAACTACTCCGTCAACGGCCAGCGCGGCCGCTCCAACAACTCCGAGATCGACGGGCAGACCAACAACGACACCTCGATTGGAGGTCCCAGTTTCTTTTTTAGCAACCAGGACGCGGTCCAGGAAGTTCAGGTGGTCACCACCAATATGGGCGCCCAATATGGCCGCAACATGGGCGCAACCGTCAATTACATCACCAAGCAAGGCTCCAATCACTTCCACGGAACGGGTTTTGAAATTTACACCGGCTCGTGGCTTTCGTCTCTCACACAAGGCCAGAAAGCCCCGCAGTACGGCTTTTGCTCGGGAGGGGTGACGACGAATTGCACCACTCCCTTTGTGCCGAAGTTCGTCCAGAACAACTGGGGTGGCACCCTGGGCGGACCGATTCTGAAGGATAAGCTCTGGTTCTTTGGCAGTACCTTTTGGAGCCACACCTATGAGGGCGGCGCGGTGCTCACTTCGGGGGGCGGCCTATTCCCCGACGCTGCCGGCATGGCCACCCTCAAGAACACCTTCGGGAGCAATCCGGCGGTCGAAGCGATGGCGGCCAATGGGCCCTACAGCACTTCGGTGGGTAATCCGACGGTGGTCCCGGGCACTTCTCCAACGATCCTGACGGTGACCGACGGCACGCGTGCCGCAAATGTCGAGGTCGCTCAGTTTCAGCGCACCTTCCCCGACAGGATCTTTGACCAGGAGCAGCTGGGCCGGGTCGACTTCAACCTCAGGGACAAGGACAAGTTCTACTTCCGCTACGACTATCAGAACAATCCCTACAACCCCGCCTTCTACCTGACTGCCCCCAATGTGGCGGCTGCCGGTGCATATCCCAATGTCGTTGGCATAACCCATGAAACCGGCGGAGACTGGACGCATATCTTCGGGACCTCCATTACCAACCAGTTGCGCTATGCCTTCCAGCAGACCAGGGTTGGATTTTATGGGGGTTCAATTCCTTCCTGCACCATCGCCGATCAGGCCACATGCAGCTCATTCGTGGACATGGGTTCGCCCCTCGCTAGTTATGGCTACGGCTTTGCCGGAGAATTCCCGCAGGGCCGGTTCATCAAAGTCAACCAGGTTCAGGACAACGTCCAGATCATCAAAGGCCGGCACACCATTCTTTTCGGGGGCGAGTTCGATTACCAGGATTCACCCTGGGGCTGGCTGCCCAATGACGAGGGCAGCTTTAACTTCGCCCCGCTCGCTGCAATCAACGCCGCCAATCCGGCCGGCATTCCCTTCAACTATCCGGCCAGCGGCTGTGGCGCAGGTGGAGCTCTCTGCAATAACGGCCTCACGGGCTTTCTCGAGGGCATCGGCGAGCTTACTCTTGCCACAGGAAGTCCCACCATTCCCTTCAAAGAGAACGACTTCGATCTCTATTTTCAAGACGATTTCAAGGTCATGCCAAATCTGACCTTAAACCTGGGCCTCCGCTATGAGTACTACGGGCAGGCCATCAATTATCTGCACAACGAGACTGTGGCCAGGCAAACCGGCCCCAACCCTTTCTGGAGCACGGCTCTGCCACTCTCCGCAACAACCGTCCCTTCGCTGCCGACGTTCCTCAGGAACATCGAGCCGCGTATAGGCTTCGCCTACACCCCCACTTTCGCGCCGAAGATGGTCATTCATGGCGGTTTCTCGATCGATGCCGATCCCGAATTTTATGCGATATTCGTCGACATGGCCACCGCCGCCCCAGCAGTCAATTCCGGCTCCTTTGCCTGCGACGGTGTCACTGTGAATTGCGTGCCGAGCGGAGGCCTGACCTTCGCCACCGTGCAGGCAGCCAACACCAAATACCTTCCCACCGGCGGCGATCCGCGCGTGAATCCCATCCAGACGGTGACCAGCAACTTCCACAACCCCCAGAGTGAGACTTACAGCTTGGGCTTCCAGTACCAGGTCCTCCCAGCCGCTGTAGCCGACGTTCGCTATGTGGGAAATCATACTTACGGCAATTTCCAGGCCGTGAACTCGAATCCGGACATTCTCGGCGTGCAAGGCGCCTTTCCCAGCTATGGTGCGGGCATCCCCGTCTGCACAGACCCGAGCGCTGTCGGCTATACCAGGCCGAATTGCAATTATGGCCCCGTCGTAACCTACACCAACGGCGCCTTCTCACTTTACAACTCCTTGCAGGCTTCACTGACAACGCGTAATTACCGCGGCTTTACGGGAATCGTTTCTTACGCTTGGAGCCGCACCGTCGACAACACCGACGATTTCAGCATTAACCTCAACAATAATGGCGGTGGTGGCCAGGCCAGCCAGTATGCGCAAAATCCGATCAACACCAACATCGGCGAGCGCGGCATCAGCGGCAACTCCTACCCCAACGTCTGGGGTCTCCAGTTGACTTACACTGAGCCCTGGTATACGAACCAGCATGGACTCATCGGGCGCGCGCTCGGCGGTTACACTGTCAACCTCATCTATCAGTACAACGGCGGCCAGCCCTATAACCCTCTCCAGAACGCCACAACGGTGCAATCGTCTGCGGTACTCAGCGACATCGCCGGGACAGGAAGCATCAGCCCTGCAACGGCGGCACTGATCAATCCCATCGCGGCAACGCAGGGTTTCTCCGACCTCGGCTTTACCGCCGCGTTTTTCCCATCCGGCCGTCCCGTTCTCTCCAATCCGCGTGCGCCGCTTGGCACGGTTGGAATCAACCTTGGACCGGCAGGCTACGTCGACTATGTGACAGGCAACCCTGTCTCCCGATCCTCCGAGCACTGGATTTGGAGCAACCAATATGAGGCGATGGCTCTCAACAATCCCTTCCCCGGGGTGGGACGCAACATTCTCCGCGGCGACAGTTCGAACAACGTGGATGTCTCGGTAGGAAAGACCTTCAAGGCCACTGAGCGGGTCAACTTCCAGATCATGGCCAGCGCCTTCAACATCTTGAACCGCGGCTATTACGGCACGCCCGATCTCCAGGTGGAACACATTCTGAATTCGCCGCCCACGTTTGAGACAACCCTTTTCACCGGTCCGCCTACATCCGTGGTCCCGAGCGGAGCGGGCGGCGGGGCCTATCCGCAAGGGTTGGGTAATCGCAACATTCAGCTGACCGGCAAGATTATCTTCTGACTCTTGAGCGCAACCGAAAAATGAAGGGCATCCGCCATGGATACCCTTCGTTTCAGCTCTTTTGGATAGTGGATCAATTTGGTATGTGAAGGGTATGGGCTGTAGAGCATTATCCCGCTAGCTGTATCTGATTGAATTGCAGCCTAAACCAGGCCCTGGCATCGATGAACTGTTCGCGCTTGACTCGGTTGGCTTCCGTCGCACGGGGCGGAAGAGAAGCAGGAATTATAGAAGCTACGCTTGTGTCCAGTGCGTCGACCGCATCACAGGAATTGGCCGATTGGCAGATCGAGATCGATCGTCGTATGGCGCAACATCGATGCGTTGACATTTGCTTTTGCCGAAAAGAGTCGCATCAATACAACCTTACCCAGAGTGTCACTGCGGAGTGCGTCGGCATGACGGCTGCCAATGAGCACCACGTCCTCCACAACCGGCCATTCGCCAGCCCGTGCATAGAAGGACGCCAGTGGCGGGTCGCAGCTGAAGAGACCGATATCGAGGTTGCTGCCCTCCATCCATCGAGTCGCCGCGCTGACCGTGCGCGTGCCGATGCCGCGTCTCTGGTAGTCAGGATCCGTTGACACCCAGCTTAAGCCGCCCAGAGTGTATGTCTGCGTGCCATGGGAGATGGTTTTGCGGATCACCGCAGCGTAGCTGACGATTTCGCCACCCAGCAACGCATAGAACGACAGAGCATCGAGCGCGGGATCATGCTGCACTGGAACGGCGTCGACTGGCACAAGGTGCGTGTCCGGGTTCGCCCGATGCAAGAGCAGGGCGAATTGCCGTCGCAGCAATTCCGGAGCTTCGTTGTAGGGCACGGATTGAATCACGTGGGCCTGGATGAAGATAACACTGTAGCGCTCAAAGCTTCCAAGCCCGCGGCTCCGTTAAGACGAGGTCGTCGCGCAATTGGGCCGTTTCCAGGCACTGTGGGGCCGCTGGCTTTCCCAAGAATCTGCTGGACCTCTCGGGACAGGAGGCCGAACATACTCATTTAGATTGAGCAGATTGTTTAGGATTTCTGGAAGTGCTAGAACGACCTTGGAAGAGGCTTTGGTGGACGCGGTAGGAATCGAACCTACAACCTGTCGGTTAAGAGCCGAATGCTCTGCCAGTTGAGCTACGCGTCCAGATCGGGGCGGAAGGGCCACGGGAGTCTCCACTGCAACGGCAGAACCCGCGTGAACCTTAAAAAGAATAACATGGGGCCGGCCCTGGATTCCAACTCCAACCACTTTGCCGTTATTTTGCACCGTCCCCTGCGATGGTCGGTGCAGTTTTTATGAAAATCCCGTAGACTTAGCATTGCAAACCAGTTTTGCCCGACTGTTCAGCGGTCCCTCCGTGCGGAAGTGGTGAAATGGCAAACACACTAGCCTTAGGAGCTAGCGCCGAAAGGCTTGCGGGTTCAAGTCCCGCCTTCCGCACCATTTTCTGATACCCGTACATCCCCTGGGTAACAGAAACCCTATCCTGAATGTCGCATAGTGAAACGCTGTGCTCGCAATCAAACAAGAGCGGGTGCGACACCACTTCCGCAATCGCACGCACAGACAGGACCCCCGTCCTATGCGTGCAGTCTTACCCCGATTTTGACCAGCGAAAATTGCACCGCAGGGTGATCTGCACAGATGCGCCCCCCCCGCTGCGGATGCGACCCCGGTGCGAATCAGGCCAGCATTTTCCATTTTGTTTGACTAGTGAAGTATTATAGGTGCAATGCACTGCTTTGATCTTTCCGACAGGTGTGCGGTGGTGATCGGCGGGACCTCCGGCCTGGGTAAGGCTATTGCCCTGGGTCTCGCTGAAGCCAAAGCCAGCGTAGTGGCGACTTCGCGTCGCAAGCACGAGGTGGAATCCACTGCAACAGAGATTGAAGTCCTGGGACGGGAAACCATGCGTCTGCAGACCGACGTGCGCAACCGGGCCTCGCTGCAGACGCTGCATGACCAGGTAGCAGAGCGGTTCGGGAAAATCGACATCCTCGTCAACTCTGCCGGGATTACACAGCGCCAGCCGACCATCGACTGTTCGGAGGAGATGTGGACGGAGATTCTTGACATCAATCTGCTGGGCACGCTGCGCGCCTGCCAGATATTTGGCAAGGACATGCTGGCCCGGCAGAGCGGGGTCATCATCAACATTGCTTCGCTGGCTACCTTTGCTGCGTTCCGCGATGTGGCTGCTTATGGGGCCAGCAAGGCCGGCGTGGGCGCGCTCACCAAATCGCTGGCTGTGGAATGGGCACAATCGGGTGTCCGCGTGAACGCGATTGCGCCCGGCATCTTCCCTACCAGCCTGAACGAGTCGCTGGTGAGAGGAACGGATCGTGGCCGGGAACTGCTGCAGCGGACGCCCATGGGCCGCTTTGGGCAACCGCAGGAATTGGCGGGAACGGCTGTCTTTCTGGCCTCCGACGCCTCCAGCTTTGTAAACGGCCAGATAATTGTGGTGGATGGGGGTTACCTGGCCTGCGGCGTAAACTGTTGATTGGCGTCTGAGAATTTGCATCCTGCGCGGCAGGATGGCCGCGGCGCGAAAGTGTGCGATGGGTTCAACTTTGGTATCCAGCAAGCGCGTGGAACGAGGAATTCGGCGCGTCGACCTTGCTTACGCACAACTGGCGTCGAGCGAGATTGCGCGCGACATCAACCGCGATGTTGTGCTCGAGCTCATCCGCGTGCGCCAGCCCATCTCGCGCGCCGATCTGGCACGGCTCTCTGGCCTGCAGCGCAGCACCGTTTCGTTGATTATCGAAGATCTTCTCCAAGAAGGTTGGATTCGCGAAGGCGCAATGGCGCGCCGCCCGCGCGGCCGCAGACCCACGCTGCTCAACCTGAACGACGATCTGGCCATCATCGTCTGCGATATCCGCCCCACCCAGGCGGTGGTTGCGGTTGTTGACCTGAACGGGCGCTTTCTTTCCCGGGAATCGATGCCGGTGCTCTCCGATCCGGCTAAAGCGATCGCGCAGATCATTGAACGAATGAAGAGGCTGCAGCAGAAGCACAGCCAAAAGTCTTTCGAGGGCATCGGCGTGAGCCTGCCTGGGCGCGTCGATCCCGAATCGCAGATCCTCATCTTTGCTCCCAATCTCAAGTGGCCCCGCTTCGAGCTTAAGAAGACCATTGAACGCGGTATGGGGCTCAAGGTGGAGATGGACAACGCGGCCAACGCCTGCCTGCTCTCCGAACTTTGGTTTGGCCGCATGGACGGGGTGCGCAACGCCGTGCTCGTCACCGTGTCAGAAGGCATCGGCACCGGCGTCCTTGCCAATGGACAACTGGTGTCCGGCACCAGCGGCATGGCCGGCGAATTCGGTCACACTCTGCTCGACCCCAATGGTATGAAATGCGCGTGCGGCAGCAGAGGATGCTGGGAAACCTTCGCCTCCTCGACCGCTGCCCTACGGTACTACGCTGAATTAGGGCACGGTGGCCATCACCTGACCATCCATGACCTCATCAAACTGGCCGAGGAGGGCGACGCGCACGCCAACGAGGCGATCATCAAGCAGGCGCACATGATTGGCCGGGGAATGCGCTCTATCCTCGCCGCTGTTTCACCGGAGATCATCCTGGTGACGGGCGACGTGACCTCGGCGTGGTCTCGCGTGGCGCCCATCGTGCAAGAGGAACTCGCATCCCTGGTGCTGGCAGGGCCTGCGCCCCGCCTGATGCCGGTGGAAGAGAGTGAAGTGGCCCGGCTTCGCGGCGCGGCGGCCCTGGTGCTGCAGCGCCACACCGGCCACGAGCACTCCAGGAAAGCCAAGCCAAGTCTTTAACTGCAAGAGATCGCGTCCACTTTTTGTTTGACTCAACTACTATGATTTGTCAAAACCACCAACGGCCAGAGAAATCCGCTGCATGAAGATGATCCCCGCATTGCCAGTTCGCCTTCGAGGACGCAGACCGCGCGCTGGCCGGTTGGCCGCCACCCTGCTGCTGTCTGCACTATCAGTTTTGACCGTTGCTGCGCAGTCATCCATCGCAAACGTCGCTGAAACGCCCCTCGGTCCAGGCGATCCGGCATGGCTCGCCTATCGCGCCGTCAACCCAAGCCTCGTGTTCGGTGAAACTGTCAACATCCCAGACACCGTTGTATTGATGGGGCGGGACCCGCTGGAGCAATCCGCCGCAGATGAAATCGCTCGCGGTTGGCAAGGCATGCTCAACCACGTGCCGCGCGTAATCTCCAGCACTCGGCCTGAAATCGCCGGCGCGGCGGAAGACATTGTCGTTGTGGGCACACAAGCGGAAGTGCGCGCGTGGCGCCCAACGCTGGCCGCAGGTCCGCAGTTGCCTGGGGATGCATATCGGCTGCATCGCCTAGGCAAAATCCTGCTGGTCGAAGGTGGGGATGCGCGTGGTGCATTGTACGGCACCTTTGCGCTGTTGCGCGATGTAGCGCAACAGCACTCGCTGCGCAACCTGGACGAAAGTTCGCAACCATGGGCGGCAGTGCGCTGGACCAACGAGTGGGACAATCCCAACGGAACCATCGAGCGCGGCTATGCGGGGCCTTCGATCTTCTTTGAAGATGGTCGCGTGCGGGCAGATTTGTCGCGTGCGGCGGCCTATGCACGCTTGCTTGCTTCTGTCGGCATCGACGGCGTCACCATCAACAACGTCAATGCCGATCCTCATCTTTTGCTGCCTGAAAATCTGAAGGAGATTGCCCGCATTGCCGATGCTTTTCGGCCTTATGGAGTGCGGCTCTCGCTGTCGGTCGACATCGCAAGCCCGCAGCGAATTGGCGGACCGCCCACCTTCGATCCGCTGGACCCGCGGGTCGTCGCCTGGTGGCAAGAGAAGATCAACGAAATCTATACTCTGATTCCGGACTTTGGCGGATTTGAGGTGAAGGCCGATTCGGAAGGACAACCGGGGCCCTCCGAATACGGACGCAGTCCCGCGGATGCAGCCAACACGCTGGCCCACGCGCTGGCGCCGCACGGGGGCGTCTTGCTCTATCGCGCGTTCGTTTATAACCATCATCTCGACTGGCGTGATCCAAAGGCCGATCGTGCACGCGCGGCTTACGACATTTTCCACCCGCTCGACGGCAAATTCGAACCGAATGTCATTGTCCAGATCAAGTACGGGCCCATCGACTTTCAGGTGCGCGAGCCGGTTTCCCCACTGTTTGCGGGCCTGCCGCGCACCAATGAAGCGATCGAGTTGCAGATCACGCAAGAGTACACGGGCCAGCAGCGGCACCTGGTCTACCTCGCGCCGATGTGGAAGCTGTCACTTGATACGGACATGCGCAGCAGCACGAGTGCGCCACCCCTGCTGGTGCGCGACCTGGTGAGCGGCCGTCCTGTCGACCAGCAACACCACACACTGGGCGGCTTTGTGGGTGTGGCCGGCGTGGGAACGGACAGCTGGCTGGGCAATCCTCTTGCGCTCGCAAATCTGTACGCATTCGGCAGGCTGGCGTGGAACCCGCAGCTGAGTGCTGCCGCTCTATCCGACGAATGGACGCGCCTGACGCTGGGAAACGATGCAGAAGTGCGCGTGGTTGTGAACAAGCTGCAGATGAATTCGTGGCACATCTACGAGAGCTACACCGGGCCGCTCGGGCTGGGGACACTCACGGACATTCTGGGGCCGCACTTTGGGCCCAATCCTGAGTCCGCGGAGCGCAACGGATGGGGCCAGTGGCTGCGCGCCGATCACGACGGTGTAGGCATGGACCGCACCGTTGCCACCGGGACGGCATACATCGGGCAGTACCCTGCCCCGCTGGCCGCACAGTACGAGTCTCTGAGAACCTGTCCCGACAACCTGCTGCTCTTCATGCATCACGTGCCCTACACTTACCGGTTGCACTCCGGCCAGACGGTGATTCAGTACATCTACGACGCGCATTACTGGGGAGCGCAGTCGGCCGCGGAACAGGTGCCCGCATGGGAGTCGCTGCAGGGAAAAGTACCTGATGCGATCTACGCGGAAGTTCTGAAGCGGTTTGAGTTTCAGGCCGGCCACGCGATTGTGTGGCGCGATGCCATCACCCAGTGGTTCGCGCGCATGTCGGGCATTCCCGATGACCTGCACCGCGTGGGCCATTATCCTGGGCGCTACGCGGCTGCAGGCATGACGCTCGATGGCTACACTCCCGTGGAAGTCACGCCATGGGAAACAGCCTCGGGCGGCAAAGCGGTTGAGTGCGTAGGGCACGCATCGTGCTCCATGTCGATGGTGTGGAATCAGCCCGATGGTTGGTATAACATCGCCGTTCAGTACTACGATCTCCGCAACGGTGCTTCGCACTTTGCGCTCCGTGTGGAGGGCCACCGGATCGACGCATGGGCGGCGGACGCAGATCTGCTTTACACGGGCATGAATGGCAACACTTCAACACGACAAACCGTGCAGAACATAGCGTTGCATCGCGGCGACAAGTTGGTTCTTACTGGCGCGCCGCACGGGATGGAACCGGCGCCAGTGGACTACATTGAGGTAACGCCCAGCCGCACCGGCACAGGAAAACAAAATCCATAGGAAAAGACAAGCATGAGCGACGCAAGAATTGTTGAGGCGCGGGTAATCGTCAGTTGTCCGGCTCGGAATTTTGTCACGCTGAAGATCACCACTGCGGATGGACTGCACGGAATCGGCGACGGAACGCTGAACGGCCGCGAACTTTCGGTGGCCTCGTATCTTCAGGAACATGTACTTCCCTGCCTCATCGGTCGCGATTCTGACCGCATTGAGGACACGTGGCAGTTTCTCTACCGTGGCGCCTATTGGCGGCGCGGGCCGGTGACCATGTGCGCCATTGCCGCGGTCGATATGGCGTTGTGGGACCTCAAGGCGAAGCGCGCCGGCATGCCGCTGTATCAGCTTCTGGGCGGGCGCTGCCGCGAAGGCGTGACCGTCTATACACATGCGAATGGGCACAGCGTCGAAGATCTGCTTGAGTCTGTGGCAAAGCACATCGCGGAGGGCTACAAGGCAATCCGAGTGCAGGCTGCTGTACCCGGCGTACCCGACGCCTACGGCGTGCCCCATGGAACCAAGGCTTATGAGCCGGCCGACAGCGATCTGCCGCGTGAAGAGACCTGGTCGACGCCAAAGTATCTGCGCTTTATACCGCAGATGATGGAGACTGTGCGCGCCAAGTTCGGCCCCGATCTCATGCTATTGCACGACGCACATCATCGCCTGACGGCCATTGAGGCCGCGGCTCTGGGCAAAAGCCTGGAAGAATTTCGGCTCTTCTGGCTGGAGGACGCTACACCAGCAGAAAATCAGGAGGCATTCCGCCTGATCCGCCAGCACACCACCACCCCGCTCGCGGTGGGCGAAGTCTTCAACTCCATCTTCGATTGCAAGCAGCTCATCGCCGAGCAATGGATCGACTACATTCGCGCCGCGGTAACGCACGCGGGCGGAATCACACATCTCCGTCGCATTGCCAGCTTCGCCGATCTATATGGCGTGCGGACAGGCTGCCACGGAGCCACCGATCTGTCCCCCGTGTCGATGGGCTCGGCGCTGCACTTTGATGTGAGCGTGCCCAACTTCGGCATCCAGGAGCACATGCCCCACGCAGCTCTCACCGATGAAGTCTTCCCCCACGCTTACACATTCGCCGAGGGCATGATGCAGCCCGGCGAAGCACCCGGCCACGGCGTGGAGATCGACGAGAAACTCGCCGCGAAATTCCCCTACAAGCGCGCCTACCTGCCGGTCTGCCGGCTGGAAGATGGCACACTGCACAATTGGTAATGCCCGAGCGCGAGGCTGCGATTTCGTGCGAACGGCAAAGACAAACGCGCGGCAGATCGCGAGATCTGCCGCGCGTCGTGTTGAGAAGCGTTAGAAGTTGTACCGTCCGCCGAACTGCAGCGAGCGGGCGCCCGCCGTCTCGGAGTACGGCGGTCCGAAACCGGTGATCAGGCCGAAGGTTCCGTAGCTGCCCGCGTTGACGTTCGCGGTCGAGGGGACGGTGGCGCCCGGGCTGTTCAGGTTCAGATACGCATGATTGAAGAGGTTGAAGGTCTCCATGCGGATCTGGAATTCACTCTCATGGTAAATGTGGAAGCTCTTGAAGATGCTCGCGTTGACGACTCCTGTGCCCGGCCCGCGGAATTCGTTGCGGTGGGTGTTGGAGAAGACCGGCGAAGCGATGGCCGTGTTTGCGGTGCTAAACGCCGGCTCAGTCGGGTTGGCGAAATCGGCCGGATTGAACCATGGCTTGCCGCCGGAAACAGCGGTATTGCCGAAGGTCCGGTTATGGCCGTGCTCATACTGAATCGTCGGCGTGACCAACTCGCCATAGAGCGTGCTGCCCGGCGCATTGAGCGTATTGCTGTTGGCCGTGACGGAGAACGGCAAGCCGCCAAAGTAGCTGTACTGGCCGTTCATCTGGAAGCCGCCGATGATCTCAGCCAGCAGGCCGTGATTGGCCCACCGCTGGCCATAGCCAAAGGGCAGGCTGTAGAGGCCCCAGACCTGCACGTTGTGCTTCTGGTCTTGATTGGCTTGGGCCCGGTTGAGCTTGTAGTACCCGGGATAGTTCTGCGGCGGCCCGGTCGATCCCGTCCCGGCGCCGTTGTCGGCATAGTTGAAGGCGTGTGAGTAGGTGTAGACCAGGCCGATCGAAGAGTTCTTTCCGGCATTGCGGGTCACTTGCCCCTGCAACCCGTTGTAGTTCGCACTGAAGATCGGCCCGTTCATTGTAATGCCGCCGGTGTTGTAGCAGGCCATATTGGTGGCGCTGGGAGGACAATTGGCGACGTTGATGATCTCATTGGCCGCTGTACCGCCGATCTGCGCACAGGTGGTGCCTGCGGGCAGGCCCAAGGCCGGATTCGCCAAGCCGTTGGCCATGCAAGGCGTACTTGCGCTGGGCAGAGGCGCCGCGTTATACGGACTGACGTTGGTCTGCTGGCGTACGAACAGATCGCCGACGTAACCGATGTTGGCCACGAACCCAAGGCCCAGGTCGCGCTGCACGAACAGGTTCCAGCTTTCGATGTAGCCGCGGCGGAAATTCGGCCACACGGCATTGGTCGAGCCGGAAACCGGCAGCGCCACAAAGCCTGAGCTGTAGTTGGGAGCGACTGGAATCGGGATGCCATAGGTAAGTGGCATAGCCGCGTTGCCGTTCGCCGGATCCACCGCGATGGTTCCTGCTCCGTTTGACGAGTTATAGTTCGGCGCCAGGTCGAAGGGGTATTCGTCGCGCAGCTCGCGCATGCTGTCCGGATCGACGGTCATACCGGCGCCGGTACGCAGCACGGTTTTGTTGTTGAGGCGATACGCGATGCCGACACGAGGCGCGAAGAATCCGTCCCCCGTATTGACACCGGCATTCTTGGGGTTGCCCATCACTCCGCCGATCTCGACATTGGATGTCTGAGGCCGGGTCACATTCACCTCAGAGATGCCGGTGCGGTCGCGGTACGGCGCGGGATACAGCTCGTAGCGCACTCCGTAGGTGAGGGTCAGCTTGGGAGTCACGGCCCACTGATCCTGCGCGTAGGCGCCAAGTTCCGTCCAGCGCAGTGTGTTGGGATCGAAAATCTGCTGCGCCTTTTGCACTGCGTTCGTCGAAGCACTGCCGTTGGGCAGGCCCAGCAGCATGTCGGCCAGATCGTTGTACGCATTCACGCCGCACGCAGAAGCCGAGCCGCCGCAGGTCATGCCGCCCGAGAACAGGAAGCCGCCGCGCACGTTCGAAACGCCGCCGCCGGTGGTGGGCTGAAAGTGGTTCAGGTCGAAGTGATAGTAGGTAAACCCGTACTTGAGCTGATGCCTGCTCTTGATCCAGCTCAGGTTCACGTCGCCCGTGAACTGGTTGTCGCGGAAGATGAACGGATTGGCGGTATTGGAGTTGCCGAGGGAGCTGAAGGTGCTGTTATAGCTGAACACCGGCTGGCCCCAGTAATCCGTATCGGAAGCGTTGCTGCTGAGATTCGTTCCGGGAATCCCCAGCGTTTTTAACCCATACTCGCCGTCCTGAAGATCGAGGGTCGACTGCGCCCCCGACCACTGGCGGGTGTAGCCGAAATCGGCGTCGACCACCAGGTTGGGAGTAATCACGTGGCTTACGCCGATGCCCACGTTCTGAATTTTGCCGTGCCCTGCGCCCGGCTGGCCGCCATCGAATGTGCCGCCGCCCGCTTTCTTAAGCTCCTGCGGATCGAGTGCCTGGAACGGCTCAATGCTGTACTTGCCGAAGATCTGCGTATTGTCGTTCGGAATGTAGGTGACCTTGGCATCGTTGCTGGTGCGGTTGGAGGCAGCCGTGGCCGTCCCAAAGTAGTCGTTGGCCATAAAGCCGCTGATCATCGTGCTGGTCGGCGCTGTGATTGTAGAGGCGATCGGGGCCAGGTTGGCGATCATCGTCGCAGCAGCCGACGACTGGCGCCCGGTGGGGATGGTGTTGACGGCGGTGCCCGTCTCGCCATATTCGGAGGTGAAGCTCGGGCGGCAAGCCGGAGTCAGATAGCCGGCAATGTAGGTGATTGCCGGACAGTTCGTGGTGTTCACCTGCCCCTGCCAACCCGTGGCCTGCGGCTGCGGATCGTAAAGCGTCGCCACCGACGCAGCTTCAGAGAAGTTGCCGCCAATCATGTTGGTATCCGGCACAGTCTGTAGCCCGCTGATCAACTGGCGCCGCGTGGTGCGCTCCCAGTTGTCGAAGAAGAACAGCTTCTTCCTGCCGGTGAGGATCTTCGGAAGATACACCGGGCCGCCAACGTTGAAGCCATATTCGTTGAAGATGTTCTTGGGGAGCGTCGGTGACGCCGTGTAGGTGGTCGTGTACGGCCGGGCGTTCAGCGCGGCATCCTGGTAGTATTCCCAGGCGCTGCCGTGGAAATCGTGCCCGCCGGTCTTGGTGGTGATCTTGATCGAAGCGCCGCCTGCCTGGCCCTGCTCGGCGGTGAAGTCGTTGGTGGTGGCGCTGACGTTCTCGATCGAATCGGGCGGCGGCACGTAGGCGATCAGGTAGGGCAGCCACCCGTAGTAGTTGACTGCTCCATCGATACGCGTGGTGTTGCCATTCATGCTCATGCCGTTCACATTGATCGACATGGCGCGCGCAGGATTGGAAGCCGGGGAGTTTTGTTCCTTTACCGATGCCGCGCCGGGGATGAGCGTATAAAGTGCCTCAAAGCTGCGCCCCGCCGAGGAGGTCATCGGCAGCTGACTGATCTGCGTCTGGCTGATCTCCGAGTTCACCTCGGCTGTCTCCGTCTGCAACTCCGGCGGAGCCTCGTTCACCGTAACCTGCGTCGACACGCTGGCCGGCGCCAACACCACGTCTACGCGCACCTGCCGGTTGACTTCGAGTTGGATGTCCTTCTGTTTGAAGCCGCCGAAGTTCCCCGTCGGGTTAACCGAAAGAGTGTAGACTCCGGGCAGCACGTCGAGAATGTTGTAAACGCCCTGTCCGCCGGCCCTTTCGCTCCGGGCCTCGCCCGTCTGTTGATTGGTAATGGTGACGGTCACATTGGGAATCACCGCGCCCGTCTTGTCGGTGACTGCTCCCGTTACCGATCCATACAGTATTTGTGCGTGCGCGGCGATGCTTCCGAAGAACAACGCCACAAGCGCGACCATTGTCAGCATGGTTCTGATCGCGCACGGAAAAGCTCGCGATACGTGGTTTGGCCTCTGAGTCATAATTCCCTCCAAATTCCGTTAACTTGCTCCGGCTATTTCGAATCCCGCACCAGGGAACTGGTGCCGCCAATGCACAGAGAACGACGAAATACAGAATTAAATTCGTGGCACGAACTTTATGCTCGTCTTCTGCCTTTGTCAAGGGGAAAAATTGAGCCTAAAACGATTTACGCCAGTCACCTGCGCCCAGCAGCCTTCTGGGATGTAGATCTTCAGTTTTCAGGAACCATCCGCAGCTTGGCTCGACATTACAGCTTGTGCGGCAGTACGCTTCGTTGGTCCAGCCTCTGGACTTGCGACGCGCGCAAACCTCTCCCTCTGCAACCTCACGTTGGAGGGCAATTCCGCACCCACCCGGCCCCTGAAAAGTGCGATAACGGCGTGTCGGGGATTAGATCGCGGCTGCAACTTTAACGTCCGCAGGGTCTGCTACCAGTTCTTTGGAAACGGATGCCGGCGCGTATCGCGAGTTATTACCGATGGTGGCGCGGGTAAAGAAGGCCGGCAATTTCTACGAGTGGTGGACGCCTGGCGATGAGCCGCGCGGCTCCAGCAATTTTCGCGGATCGGCTGGTGTGCTGGGGCACGCAATCGAGATGCTGGAGACGGGGGCAGAGCAGCAGAAGTGATAGCGTTCAGCCGGCCGTTACTTTTCCACTGTGCGGCCGGTGCAGCCCAGGCCCCGAAACCCGGGCTGCACTGGCGCTCAAGTCATGCCGCGAAAAGATAGCCTTTAGCGAGATCGTTAAATGCAGTCACCTGGTTGTTGCGCCAGGATTCGTTCTTCTGGAGTTCTTTTGCGAGCAGGCAGGCGACGGCAGGTGCAGCTTCTATGGCGGCACGCGCGTCGAGAAAGAGCGCGCGGGTCCGGCGGGCCAGAACATCCTCGACGCTACGCGCCATCTCATAACGCGCTGCCCAGATCACCTCGCGCCTGCGGTAAGGCAAACGCGGATGGAGCAATGCATCGAGACCCGGGTCCTGGGCGGAGAGGGCGTGCAGCGCCGGCAGGTCAGAGCCGTAGACGCGTTCCCATTCCGAAATTGCCGCGGAGCTGTCCTCTGTCCAGCCGTGCAACTTCATCTCCAGAGTTCTGGACTTGCGGGTGGGAAGCGAAGCAACCCGCATGGCACGATCGATGGTGTCCTGGCCCATGCGGCGATAGGTCGTCCACTTTCCGCCTATCACGGTGATGAGGCCAGAGGGCGCCACCAGGATGGTGTGATCGCGCGAGAGCTGCGAGGTCTTACCGCCATTTTTGCGCACCAGCGGGCGTAGGCCAGACCATACGCTGAGGATCTCCTCCGACTTGGGTTTGCGGTCGAGGTAGCGGGCAATGTGATCGAGCAGGAACTGGCGTTCCGACTCCATGGAACGAGGCTCGGTGGGGATGTTGCTGACGGGCTCATCCGTGGTCCCCACCATGGTGGCGCCATGCCAGGGTATGGCGAAGAGCACACGGCCGTCAGCGGTTTTGGGAACCATGAGCGCCGTGGAGCCGGGCAGGAAGGAACGCGGCAAAACAAAATGAGAGCCCTGGCTGACCACCAGCAGCGAGTCATGCGGCCGGCCATCAAGAGACAGAATCTGCTCGGCAAATACGCCGCTAGCGTTGATGACAACCTTTGCGGGAAGATCGAAGATCGCGTTCTGCTCGTGGTCGCGCGCCTTCACACCAATCACCTTCCCGCCGCGTTCGAGCATTCCAATGGCTTCGACATAGTTGAGTGCAGTTCCGCCCAGATCCTGGAACGTGCGCAACAGAGCAATCGCATAGCGCGCATCGTCAAACTGGCCGTCGTGATATAGGATGCCTCCGCGCAGGCCGTCTGCATGGATGCCGGGAAGCTTTTCCAAGGTCTCGTTGCGCGAAAGGAGTTCGGAAGAGCCGAGAGAGAGCCGGCCCGACATGCGCTCATACACTTTGAGCCCGAAGCCGTAATACGGAAGAGAAAGATAGTTGTACGCGGGAACTACAAAAGAAAGGTCGTGGACAAGATGCGGAGCGTTGCGCAGCATGTGGCCGCGCTCGCGCAATGCATCGAGAACCAGCGTGAGGTTGAGCTGCTCGAGATACCGCACGCCGCCATGAACCAGTTTCGTACTGCGGCTCGAAGTTCCCTTGCAGAAATCGAAGCGCTCGATGAGCAATGTACGATAACCGCGCGACGCGGCCTCGACCGCGGTGCCCAGGCCGGTTGCGCCCCCGCCAATCACCAGCACATCCCAGGGCTGCGGCTCACGGCCCAGCCCGATCAATAGTTCTTCCCTGGTCGCCACTTGTTTCACCCCATCCTCTGAAACGGACAACATCGTTGATGATGTGGGCGGAAGACGCGCCACCGCAAGCGAAAGCGTTATGCTTCAGCCGGAAGGCGAACCTGCATGCCGCCTTGCATCAAGGTTTATTCGGATGCTGAATTCCGCCCAGGTCTCTTCTCTCGGGGCGTATTTCCTGGAACAAATCGCCGGAACCGGCAAAATGCATTGGCCGGATCTCAAAGGAGCCACGCTCCTGAACGATTCCGTCCGCGGGCGCCGGAAATGAAAACGCCCTGTACTTATTCTAGATCATCCCCCAACAAACAGGAGCGCCGGCCGCTACAGCGGCCGGCGCTCCTGAACTCTTCTGGTTGTTAGTAGATGACTTTCAAGCCAAATTGCACAATGCGCGGCTCGAAGGTGCTGGTGATCTGGCCGCCGCTGGTGGGAACTCCACCGCTGATCAGCGAAAGCGGCGCAGTGGCTCCGGTGCCAAGCGTTTGGGTGGCTGAACCCTGCGTGCCACTGATCGTGCCCGGCAGGTAAAGGTTGGTGTGGTTGAAGAGGTTGTAAAACTCGCTGCGGAACTCGACCTTCATGTTCTCGAAGGGAAGGCTGAACCGCTTGTTGAGGGTCATATCCGTCTCGTTAAACGGCGGGGTGCGCCCCGGATTCCGCGATGCATTCCCGAACGGGCTGAGATAATCGCCGGATGCGTCCTTGACTGGAGGCAGAACAAACGCCGAGTAGTTGATGTAATTTACGTAGCCCGTATTCACTGCGCGGTTCGATTTGCCCTGCGTCATCTTCTGGCCAGGAACGCGATCGGGCCGGTATTCGTTGGCCCCGCGGTAGGTGGCCGAGATCTGCTGCGAAACCTGCTGAGTGGAGTTGGGCGTATAAGTCAGGTTGAAGGGAGTTCCGGCCTGCGTCGTATTGATGGCGCTCAACTGCCACCCGCCGATGATGCTGTCGAGCGCGCCGTTCGCGCTGGTGTCAAAACGGCGCCCCCTGCCGAAAGGCAAGTCGTATACAAGGGTCGTGACGTTTGCAATAGGCAGGTTGTAATCGGACTGGGCGTAGTCGGCCCTCAGGTTCAGTCCGTTCTGCGGCGAGGGCGTGTTGGCTTCGAGTGAGGCCGACGCATTGTCCAGCGAGTGCTCCCATGTGAAAGAGTTCAGCAGCGTCAGTCCACCTACTGCACGCTGTTCGTATTTCACCTGCAGCGCGTTGTAGTTCGACCAGAACTCGTTCAGGGCTTCTGTAATGTCGCTGGGCCAGTTGGGATAGTACCGCTGCACGTTGGCTGTGCCCAGCGTCGAAAGGACTCTTTGGTTGGCATTCAGGAAGCCTTGCAGCTTGACTCCGTGGTTGCCGATGTACGCAATGTCGATCAGCGTATTCTTCGCCAATTGCTGCTGCACGCTGAGGAAGTAATTCTCAACGTAGCTGTCCCTGGTGTTTTTGGGCACCCAGGTGATGTTGTCGGTGGCCGAGTTGAAGGTGGTCACCAATCCTGAGGGGAAGCCCTGATCGGCGGTGGCGTAGCAGCTGGGAGTCGTCGAACCCACGGCAATAATCTGCGCGGGGAGCGGGCTGCACTGGTCGCTGGTCGTCGGCTTGATTTGCGTCACGGCTGCAAACTGGGCCTGTGGAGCGTTGATGCCCAGAATGTCACCGGAGCCAGCACGCGTGTAATGGACATATCCGGTGCCAAAGCCACCGCGAACCACAGTCTTGGACGCAACTTCATACGCGAATCCAACGCGCGGCGAGAAGTCGCTGAGGTCGGGATCCATCAAGGTCTTGCCGTACACGCCGCCGGCGCTCACCGGCTGGATGCCGTTGCCAGCCACTGCGCCGGGCGTGATGGTATCTACCACCTGGTTGACGGGATCGAAGTTGGAGATATTGTTCTTCCACTCCGAATACGGTGAACCGTACTCCCAACGCAGGCCGAGGTTGAGAGTGAGCGTGGGGCTCACCTTCCAGTCATCCTGCGCGTAGGCACTGTCCATGGTCTGGCGAAGGTGCGCGACAAAGTAGTTGGCCAACTGATAGCTGCTGGTGGCGCCGAACAAGAAGTCCGCCCAGTAGTTGTCCGCGGTTGTTCCGCCGCTGTAGCCGCCGCCATACGTGTAAGAGCCGTAGAGCGGATTGTTGTCGTTGACCGCCATCCAGATGTGCTCGTACTCATAGCCGACCTTGAGCGAGTGCTTGCCTTTGACCCACGTGTAGTTGACCTTGGGATCGATCAGCGCGGGATTTTGCCACTGCGGGTTGGTGCTCTGGCGGCCAAATGCGGTGAACCCGCCGCTGACGCTTACTGAAGGCAGGCCGCCCTCGATGAAGCTGGGGACGTCCTGAAGTCCGGGAATGGTGAAGTCGTTCTGGCCGATGGATAGCGTGTACTTACCGGCCTTGGTCCTCGAAAGCCCAAGACGCACATCCAGCATTTTATTCGCGCCCATCAAGTGCGTGAAGCCGAGCGCCACCTGCTGATCGAGAATACGGATGGTGCCGTTGCTCTGTCCGTCGAGTGGAAGCGGGATGGTGGGATAGTTGACACCGGTTTCCTTGCGGTCGCTGACTTTGAGGAACCACGAAGTGTTGGGCGACTGCTGGTAGTCTAAGCGGAGATCGCCCTTGTCGGCGTTGTCGGTGAAGGGGACTTCCTTGGCATAGTCGTCAGTTGCAACGCCCGTGGAGGCGACGCCCGTTTTCGGCAACTGGCCCATGAACGGCTGGTAATAAGTGAGGATTTTGGCCGAGAGCGGGTTGATAGCGGTCGACGGAATCGGCGTATTCGCCGGGTAGGTGACGCCGGTGAGCGGGTTCGTAACCGGCACTACCAAAGTGCCGTTGATTTCATTTTGCGTAGGCAGGGTGAGCACATAGAGCGGCTTGAGGGTCTGGCGGAAACCCTCATAGTCGAGAAAGTAGAAGAGCCTGTCTTTGAGGATGGGGCCGCCCAAGTTCATGCCGAACTGATTGCGGTTGAAGCCCGGCTTCTGAAACGGCTGGCTGATTCCCGAGCCGCCCACGAGAGTCGGCTTGAAGAAACCTGCGGCATTCAGGTCGGTGTTGCGGAGGAATTCGTAGAGCGTGGCGTGGATATTGATTGCTGCCGCTCGCGGAGGCCACGTTGACGGTCGCGCCCGAGGAGCGTCCATATTCGGCGTTCTCGTTGTTCGTCACCACGGCGAATTGGGCCACCGAATCCGGCGGGACGGCGATGATCTGGTTATCAAAGCCCTGGTTGCTCTCGCCGTAGGCGTTATTGTCCATGCCGTCGAGCAAGTAATTGTTGAAAATACTGCGCTGCCCATTCACGTTATAGGAGCCTTCGCGCACCAGGCTGCTGATGGCGCTGGTCATTGCCTGCGTGGGCGCCTGCCGCGACCCGGCCACCAGCGCCAGCAGGTCGGAAAAGTTGCGGCTCACCAAGGGCAGGGCCGCGCTTTGATAGCCCGTGATGGTCTGGTCGCGCTCGCTGGACTCGGTCTGGAGCTGCAGCGCCACGTCGCTCACTTCAACCGTGGTCTGCGTCGAACCAACCTTGAGCACCAGATCGATGCGCTCGCGAGCGCCCACCGAGACGGTGATGTTCCTGGCTTCGGCCGTCGCGTATCCCGCTGCGGACGCTGAAACCATGTAAACTCCTACACGCAACGAAGGCGCTTCATAGTCGCCCGAAGCGCTGGTCCTCACCACCGAACTGACGCCGGTTGCGTTGTTGGTGATGGTGATGGTGGCATTGGGCACAGCGGAGCCCGTGGAATCGTGAATGGTTCCCACCACGCTGCCGTTGTCGTACTGCGCGAAGCCGCTGGCTCCGCTCATTACCAGTAACAGGGCCATGGTCCAGAAGACCCAATGGGAAATTCGGGGCCTTGCGCGCAGCTTTGCCGCAGTCTGTTTAGTAAAAGTCATCATTGCCTCTCCTCAAAATTCAGAGCTATTCTGAAAAACAATTAAGCGCTGTCCTCGCCATGTTCCCGCTAAGTGCAGCTATGTTGCGGGTTCACCGAATCCGTCGAGGCTCAAAAAAATGCACTTAGGTTGAATCGTGATCGAAGCGCGTTAACGTGGGATTAAAACCTCTGGAAAAAGGGCAAACAAAAATCCACCGCTAAATCCAAGCGCTGCCTGTCTCGGGAAATATTTCCCGGATTTCTGAAGATCAGACAAAGACGCTTGAATTTAGCGGTGGATTTCTCTTGTTCCTCTCCCGCGGCGAGGAAACTAACAAAGGCGACACCCGCGTGTCAAGAAAAATTCGCGATTAAGAAAACCGCGTGCGGCGCCAGAGCAATGTGCCAACCAGTACCAGAGGAACAATAGTTCCGGCAATCAGCAGCAGCATCCACGGAATGTTGACATAGATGTGCTGGGCGCGCGTTCCCACGGCGAGCCAGATGAAGATGCCGACCGCGGCCGCCATGATGAGCACCTCCCACCAGCGGCGGGTGTGCTTGCGATCTGCCAGTGGATCGTCGCCGCTGACTACAACGGCAACAGTCCCGGTATCGAGCGCGTAGCGATCGCACTCGCGGCGCATGGCTCCATTCCAGTTCTCGAGTTCCGAGGGTGGTGGCGCGGCAAGGCTGATGGAAACAGCACCTGCGATCATGATGGTGGATCCGGCGATGATCAACAGTTTTGCGCCCATCGCCAATCCGACGAATTCGCCAAACACCAATGCGCCCCAGGCCAGCCCCCAAAGCTGATTGGTGTTGGAGAGCGGAATGCCGCGGCTGATGCCAATATACTTGGCCGCATACTGCTGGAAGAGATCGCCAACGACCCAGCAGAAACCACCCAGGAATGGCCAGAAGAGCATGGTACGGGCGCGATGCAGCTCCGCCAGCAGCGGATGGGTGCCACCATAGAAGACCAATCCAAGCACAAGCATGGTGCCGAGTTCGCCGAAGGTAAAGATGGTGACGAAGGAGAGCGGATTCATGCCGCTGATGTAAGCCTTGCGATAGGGAATGTACATGGTGCCCAGCAGGACTCCGGCGCCCAGGGCAGCAATGATGCCGACGACCGCGCGACCGGGCGCTGACGTGGACTGCGTGGTCGCCAAGGCCAGCACTGCGGCGCCTCCTACGATGGCGCTGGCCCCGCCGATCACCTTGGCCCAATCGCGAGCGCGCGAGCCACGCAGTTCCTTGAACAGCAGGCATCCCCAGAAAAGCCCCACCAGGCTATTCGTGTTCCAGAGCGGAAAGGCAATGGCGAGGCCCACGTTGCGTACGGCGAAGATGGTGAGCGTATTCGCAACCGCCCACAGCATTCCGCCCAGCAGCGCCCACACAATGAGGTGCGGCTTTTCGCGCAGATCTGCGAAGACGAAGCTCGTGCCCTTAAGCATGGTGGGCAGACTCCAGCGCGCAACAAATGCCCCCATGACCATGCCCATGGAGATGAGAAATGGCGAGAAGCCTTCGTTGACCAGCTTGGTGGGAGCTTCAGCGCTGCCGAGCCACACCGCCGCGGCCAGGCCGCAAAACACGCCGAGCTTGTGCAGGGAGATCGTCGATCGCGTGCGGGCGGCCATCGCGGTATCGCGCAAACAATTACCTCCGGGGACTGACCTCCAACATTTACCTCAGGGTCATCAGCAGCGTGGTTCCAAGGATCAGCACGATTACCGGAACCCAAAGATGAACGTCGGTAAGGATGCACACCAGCATAGCTTTCTTCGTCATGCAGAAATCTCCTTCAAGCTTACAGGGCGATGTTCCTTGTAAGACTTGCCCGCTGCCAGCGCCATGACCACCGAGGCGCGGCTGTCCTCGCCTGTGACGGGCACGAGCTTGCCGTCTCGCACCGAACAGACAAATGCTTCGAGTTCGGTGGCAAATGCTTCAATGTAGCGCTGCATAAAAAAGTTCAACGGCAGATCAGTGTATACGGATTTTTCGCCGCTGACGACTACCTGGTTAGGATAGCGATTTTCACTGGAAATTTTGCCCTTGCTGCCCAGGATTTCGACGCGCTGGTCGTAGCCGAAGGTAGCTTTGCGGCAGTTATCGATGGTGCCGATCGCTCCGCTGCGGAAGTGCAACGTGACCACGGCGCTATCGATATCTCCAGCCTCGCCGATGGCCGGATCGACGAGCACCCCGGCCGCGGCATAGACCTCTTCCACCTCGTCGCCAAGCAGAAAGCGGGCCATATCGAAGTCGTGAATCATCATGTCGAGGAACAGCCCCCCGGAGGGTCCCAGGTACGAGATCGGCGGGGGCGCAGGATCGCGGCTGATGATGTGCATCAGATACGGCTGGCCGACTTCGCCGCTCGTCACGGCCTGGCGCACGCGCGCAAAATTCGAATCGAAGCGGCGGTTGTAGCCCACCTGGAGCTGCACTCCAGCTTTCTTGACGGCGGCGAGCGACCAGTCGATCTTCTCGAGGCTGAGCGAAATCGGCTTCTCGCAGAAGATGTGCTTGCCCGCCTGTGCCGCCTGCACGATGAGCTCTGCATGCGTGTCAGTGGATGTGCAGATGAGCACAGCGTCAATGCGTGGGTCGTTGATGATCTCGGCTGCTGATGGGGCCACGCGCCGAATTCCGCAGCGATCGGCGAGCGCCTGCGCAGCCTCGCGATTCACGTCGGCAATAGCTTCGATCTCCGCCTCTGGCACCCGGAAGGCGAGAGTCTCTGCATGCACGCGCCCAATGCGACCGGCGCCTAAGATTCCGAATTTCAACTTTGATGCGGTCATGTTTCCTCGAAATACAGCCTTACGCAAAATTGCTTTCAATCGAGCGAATGTACTCCCGGTTCCGAGCCGCACTCTCTTTCGGCGTGCCAAGGCCGGGCAGAACATCCTGCTCTACGAGCACGTAACCCTTGTAGTCATGCTTGGCGAGCCAGCGCAGCAGTGCCGGAAAGTCCACGCAGCCTTTACCCAGTTCGGGATAAAGACCGTTGCGCATGGCCGTGAAATAGTCCCACTGCTCCTCGCGGCTGCGGCGCGCCACGTTGGGCTCAAGATCCTTCAGGTGGATGTACCAGATGCGATCGGCGAAGCGGTTGAGCCCGGCCACGATGTCGCATTCTTCTTTTCCCGTGCCGTGACAGTAGTGGCCAGAATCGAAGACCAGGCCGAGGCGCTCGGGATTGGTGAGGTCGAGCAGCGTGGCAATCTCGTCGGGAGTTTCCACATATCCGGCGCAATGATGATGGTAGACCGTGCGCAATCCTGTTTCATCGAAAACAGCCTTGGCAATTTCATCCGCTCCACCGGCGAATGTCTTCCACTCGTCTTTGCTCAAGCCATTGCCCGGACCGATGCGCCCTGCAAGCTTGGTGCGCACGGGATCCGTACCGTTATCGTCGGAGAGCACCAGAAAGGGCGCTTGGGTAGTGGCGGAAGCAGCTATGAGACGCGCCGTCTTGACCGCCGTAGCGCGGCCGTCGGCATGGGCCGATCGATACTTCAATGCCACCGGCACAAATGCGCCCAGCATGACGACGTTGTTGCGCCTGACCAGCTCCGCGCGCAGCGCCTCCGGTTCGGTGGGCATAAAGCCCCAATCGCCCAATTCTGTTCCGGTGTAGCCTGTCTCCACCAACTCGTCGAGCATCTGATCGAACGGGATGGCCTTGCTTTTATCCTGATGTTCTAGCATGCCCCACGAACAGGGCGCGTTACCCACCAACAGCTCTTTCATTGCCTTCCTGCTTTCCTTTCAACAGTGCCTACAGGTGATGGCGCTCGCGTTTGCGCGCCTCTTCGTAGCGGGCGCGCGCGTCGCGCACCGTATCCAGCTCCGACACCTCTGCGACCGCAACGTCCCACCACGATTCGTACCCTGGAACGCCGATCGAGGGATCCGTCTCAATCACGATGACAGAAGTGCGGTCCGCTTCCTTGGCGTCCTGGAGCGCCTGCTTCAATTCGGCAATCGATTTTGCCCTCACCGCGTAGGCACCCAGACTGCGCGCGTTGGCGACGTAGTCTACGCGTATCGGCTCGCCATCGAGTTGCCCCGACGACGCATTGCGGGCGCGATACTGCGTGCCAAAGCCGCTCTGGCCCAGCGAACGGCTGAGACTGCCAATGCTGCCGAACCCGTGATTATCGACCAGCACGACGATGATCTTGATGCCTTCCTGCACGGAGGTCACTATCTCGGTGGGCATCATCAGGTACGTGCCATCGCCGAGAAAGACAAAAACCTCGCGACTGGGGTCGGCAACTTTTGCGCCGAGTGCGCCGGGGATCTCGTAGCCCATGCAGGAGTAGCCGTACTCCATGTGATAGCCGTTGGGAGTGCGTGTGCGCCACAGCTTATGCAGATCGCCGGGATGGCTTCCGGCAGCCGAGAGCAGCACATCGCGCGGGCCGGACGCCTCCCACATGGCACCAATCACTTCGCTCTGCGCGGGCTTGCCCGCATTCTTTAAGTGGAAGAGGCGATCGACTTCCTCTTCCCACTCCTTCTTGAGCTTTGCTGCTTCAGCCGCGTAGCTCGCTGGCACGCGATAGTCGCCCAGAGCCGCGGTCAAATGCTCGAGTGCTACGCGCGCATCGGCTACTACGGGAATTGCGCCGACCTTGTAGGCGTCGAACTCCGCGGTGTTGATGTTCACGAAACGCACGCGTGAATTCTGAAAGGCGGTCATCGATGCGGTGGTGAAATCGGAGTAGCGGGTGCCGATGCCGATAACGAGATCCGCGGCCTTGGCAAGGCGGTTAGCCGCGAGAGTGCCAGTTGCGCCCACCGCGCCCATCTCCTGCTGATGATCCCAAGCGATCGAGCCTTTGCCGGCCTGCGTTTCGCATACCGGAATCCCGGTCTTTTCAACGAAAGCCTTCAACGCCGCCGAAGCCTCGCTCATCAACACGCCTCCGCCTGCCACAATTAAGGGGCGCTCCGCACTTCGAACTGCTTCGATGGCGCGGTACAGCGAAACACGATCCGGCTCGCTGCGGCGGATGAGCCAGCTGCGCTTCTCAAAAAGCTCTTCGGGATAATCGAATGCCTCGGTCTGCACATCCTGGGGAAGCGCCAGCGTGACCGCACCGCAATCCGACGGAGAAGTGAGCACGCGCATCACTTCGGGCAGCGCGGTGATCAACTGCTCCGGCCTGTAGATGCGATCCCAGTAGCGCGACACCGGCTTGAAGCAGTCGTTCACACCTGTGTCCTGCGTGGACGGCGATTCGATTTGCTGCAGGACAGGCGCAACATTGCGCCGCGCGAAGATGTCGCCGGGCAGCAGCAGCACCGGCAGGCGGTTGATAGTGGCGAGCGCAGCGCCGGTGATCATGTTGGTTGCACCGGGGCCGATGGACGACGTGCAGGCGTAAGCGCGCAGGCGATTGCTGGCCTTGGCAAATCCGGTGGCAAAATGCACGCCGGCTTGCTCATTGCGCACCAGGATGTAGGGGAAATCGGGATTCTGCTGCAGTGCCTGGCCGATGCCAGCGATATTTCCGTGACCGAAGATGCCCAGCATGCCAGCGAAAAACTTATGTTCCTGGCCGTCTCGCTCCACGTACTGATTCTTGAGGAAGGCAATCAGCGCCTGTGCCACGGTCATGCGCCGTGTCGTCATATTCGTTCTCCGAACGGAAGGTCGTGGTTCGTGATGCGTCGGTCACCCGCCATGATTCTGCGCTCGCTCCCTGCTCCATTGCTCCCCGTCATCTCTTCACAATGGGCAGGCGCGGATCTTTCTCGCGCCACTCACCACGCACCCAGGCGTACTGCGGATCATCGGAGGCGGCCAGAGAACGCGCGGTGCCGGCCAGCGCGTTCAGGTAATACACGTTGTAACCGTGCGCGGCCACCACTGGATGATAACCCTCCTTCACCAGCACCAGTTCGCCGTCGCGCACGGTGAGGGTTTCGTCGATGCGGCGGTCGGGGGTGTAGAGCTTCTGAATCGCGTAGCCTTCAGGCTTGTCGATACGGTAGTAATAAATCTCCTCCAGATCGACTTCGCCGGGCGGGTTGTGCACATCGTGCTTGTGCGGCGGGTAGCTCGACCAGTTCCCTGCCGGCGTGAATACCTCGACGACAATGAGGCGGTGCGCAGGAAAGCTGGGCGGAATCATATCGTGAATCTGTCGCGTCGCATTGCCTCCGCCGCGAATCTCGATGCTCACCTCGTCAGGGGTGATGAGCCGCGCCGGGTATTCCTCCTCCGCGCGGCAATAGCAGAAAGCCAGGTCGCAATCGGTCTCAGCGGTGACAGTGAAGGTGGTATGAACCGGCAGGTAAACGGTATAGGGCAGGCCGTCGAAAACGCTCTTGCGGCCGCCAACTTTGTGCCACTCCCCGCGCGAACTCTTTACGGAACAAACTCCGCCGAGCACTACGATGCCCAGTTCCTGGTGGTCGATACTGCCCTCGTAGCTTCGGCCCGCCGCAATCTTACGGGTCTGGAACGACAGATACTCGTAGCCGAAACTCTCAATCCGATTTGCGAAAGCTTCCGGGCGAATCAGGTATTCATGCAGCAACTCGCTCACGTTAAACTCCTTTGCGCGCACTGAAGCCCCAGGATTGTGCACCTATTGTGGACGCTTCATGCACACGTGTGCAGACGAACACGATATTCTACCTCCCGCTGTGCCTCTGTCAACCGCGCCCGATGCGAACTGCGCACCTTGACCAGGAGAATGGCTGGTGTTAGCGTGGGCTTGCACACGTTTGCAAGACCGGAGGCCTCCATGCCCACCACGCAGGTCCAGTACAAAAGCCCCCTCTTCCAGATGACCCACACCACCCCGACCTGTCTATGGAACGACTCTGCCTCCATTGAAGAACTTTCGTATTCAATCGAGCACGGCGCGGTGGGCGCCACCTGCAATCCGGTCATCGTCACTTCTGTCCTCAAGAAGGAAATGACCACATGGAAGCCGCGCATTCTGGAGTTGGCCGCCACCCATCCCACGGCTACGGAAGACGAAATCTCGTGGCAAATCGTCGAAGAGATTTCGACCAATGCTGCGCGGCTGTTGAAGCCGATCTTCGATCGCGAGCGCGGGCGCAGTGGACGGTTATCGATACAGACCGATCCGCGCAACTACCGCAATGCAGACGCCATGCTTTCCCAGGCTCTGCGCTTCAGCCAACTGGCGCCCAATATGATCGTGAAGATTGCCGCCACTCACGCGGGGCTCGCCGCAATGGAAGAAGCAACGTACCGCGGTGTCAGCATCAATGCGACGGTAAGCTTTACGCTGCCCCAGGCCATTGCCGTGGCTGAGGCCGTGGAGCGTGGCTTGAAACGCCGCGAAGCCGAGGGGCTCGACATCTCGACCATGGGACCCGTCTGCACCATCATGGTTGGCCGGCTCGATGACTGGCTCAAGGTCCTGCTGGACAAGCACAATCTGTCCGTCGATCCCGGCTACCTCGAGTGGGCGGGCGTGGCTGTCTTCAAAAAGGCTTACAAGATCTATCGCGAGCGCGGCTACCGGCTGCGGCTGCTCTCGGCGGCCTTCCGCAATCACATGCACTGGAGCGAGTTCATTGGTGGCGATGTTGTCATTTCCCCGCCCTGCTCCTGGCAAAAACGCTATAACGAGAGCGATATTGAGATCGTGGCGCGCATTGATAACCCTGTCGATCAGAAGATTGTCGATGCGCTGCTCAAAAAGTTTCCCGACTTCGAACGTGCTTATACCGAGAACGGCCTCGCGCCCGCGGAGTTCGACACTTTCGGCTCTACGCGACGCACACTGCGGCAGTTCATTGCCGCCTGCGCAGAGATGAATGCGATGGTGCGGGATATTATTTTGCCGAATCCGGACTCAGAGTGACGGGGGAACAAGGGAACGAGGGAACGAGGGAACAAGGGAACGAGAACGAGAAACAGTAGCCGCTGAGCCCTTGTTGTCTTCCCCTTCACCACGATGCAAAAAACAGGCCCTACGACTCGTTGCCCTCGCTCAAGATGGCATTTAGGACGGTGCACTCGTGGTTTTCCTGGTCCCTCGGTCCCTTGTTCCCTGCTCTACCGGATCCACATTTCGGGCTTGCTCGTTGATATCGCACTCAGGCCTGCGGCGAGTAATTCTTCCACCTCTTTCATGGTCTGAATCAGGCCGCCGCCCACCACGGGAAGATCGGCGTTGATTGCGTGCACCCGCTCGAGCATCTTGGGGGCGACCTGCGCAGGCAGAACCTCGAGCGCGTGCACCGGCGTGTTCCTCAACTGGTTGGTAATAGTATCCATAGCGCCGCTGTCGAGCAGAAATGTGCGCTGAATTGCGTAGAGCCCGATGGAGAGCGCGTGCCGCAATGGATCCAGATGCGTTGAGATAATGCCACGCGCCCCCACGCGCTTGAGGTAGTTCACCGCGAACTTGTCGCGCGAAAACCCGTTGAGCAGATCGAGATTGAGGATAGGTAACTTGCCGGCACTGACAATTTTCTGGATCATCGACTCGCAGTTTTCCGGGTCGCCGGTCAGCAGGTACACAATCTTTCCGCGCGCTGCGATCGCCTGGTTCACATGATCTGGCTTGCGCACCGCGGGCAAAATAGGACACTCGGCGCAATAGATGCGCAGCGGCGTCAAGGCTTCCATGCTGGTTCTCGCTTCGGGCATTGCTCTTCCAATCCTTCCCCCGTCGCCCTCACCAAGGCGTCTTCCGAGAAGACCGCTCATCAGGAACGTGCCGCCTTTCGGACACCAGCAGTGGAGCCGCGCACCACCAACTCCGCTTCGATGGGAATCTGGGCCACCGAATCTTTGCCGGACATCAACTTGAACAGGCTGTCCATCGCCAGTTCGCCCATGCGCCGCATCGGCTGACGCACGGTTGTAAGCGATGGAGCCATATAGGCGGCAAAAAATAAGTCGTCGAATCCGGCTACAGAAATGTCATCCGGCACGCGCAGGTTCTGCGAGCGAATGGAGCGCATGGCGCCCAGGGCTGACATGTCGTTGTAACAACACACGGCAGTGGGCGGATCGGACAGCGACAACAACTGATCCATCGCCTGTTCCGCCGCTTCCGGCTTTCCATCTCCCATCACTGCCAACTCCTCCGCAAACCGGATCTTCGCAGCGTCGAGCGCGGCGCGATAACCGGCAAACCGCTCGGTGTCCGACTGGTATCCGAACTTGTCGCCAAGATAGGCGATGCGCCGGTGCCCGAGCCCGATGAGATGCTCGGTTGCAGCGCGCATCCCGTTGCGGTTCTCGATCATGATCGAATGGACGAAGTCGCCCGGGTATTGATCGTTCACCAGCACGATGGGAACATTCATCTCGCGCAGCAGTGGTACGTAATGCGCTCCCACGCGCGAAGAAGTCACAATGATGCCGTCCACGCGCCGCTCCGCCAGCGCCTGCACCACTTTTCTCTCGCGTTCTGGATCGGCATGCGAATCAGCCAGAAAAACCGCGTAACCGTGGTCATTGGCGATCTGTTCAACACCGCAAACCACCTCGCTGGCAAAGGGATCGGCAACTGTGGTAACAACCAGGCCGATGGTGCGAGTGCGCCTCGTAACCAGGCCGCGCGCAACGGCGCTGGCGCGGTATCCGGTTTCGGCCGCGATCTTGCGGATCCGCGCCGCAGTCTGCGGATTGACCAGAGGGCTGTTCTGTAAAGCACGCGAAACCGTGGGATGCGAGACCCGCGCCAGACGCGCAATATCCTTAATCGAAGGCTGATGGAGGCTTCGCCGGGCGCCGCTGAAAGGCGCGTCTGCAGTTTCACCGCCGTGCTTCTCCGCCATCCCGCTCGCTCCCCGGTGCACACGTGTGCGCACTTAGTCTCTACTAGCAGAGCAGTTGGAGTCAACGCGGGCAGTCCGAAGAGAACTCGCCGAATCTAGAGGATTTTCTTGCCAAACACCGAGCAGGCCAGTTCCACGGCCAGGTCCGCAGTTCGATTGTGTTCGTCGATCACGGGATTCACCTCCACGATTTCGAAGCTGAGCAGACGGCCGTGGTCGGCGATGATTTCCATGGCCAGGTGCGCCTCGCGATACGTCGCGCCACCGCGCACCGGTGTGCCCACGCCGGGTGCGTCTTCCGGATCGATCCAGTCCATATCGAGCGACACATGATAACCAGCCGTTCCGCGCCCGGCCGCGCGCAGTGCCTCTTCCATCACCGCTCTCATGCCGCGTTCGTCGATGTCGCGCATGGTGTACACTTCGGCCACGCCGGCGCGGCGAATGTTCTCGCGCTCGGCTGCGTCGATGTCGCGCACGCCGATCAGCACAGTATTCTCCGCTGCCACCTTGGGCGCGAAGCCAAGGATGTTGCTTAGCTTCTCAGGGCCCAGCCCAAGCAGAGCCGCCAGCGGCATGCCGTGCACATTGCCAGAGGGCGAGGTCTCCGGCGTATTGATATCGGAGTGGGCATCGATCCACACCAGCCCGATCTTCTTTCCCTGGCGGCGATAGAACTCGGCCACTCCGGAAACCGAACCGGCGGCCAGCGAGTGATCGCCCCCCAGCACCAGCGGCGTGGCCCCGTCCTCGAGCGTCGCAGCCACGGCTTCAGCGGTCCGGGTACAGGTCTCGGCAATTTCCTTTAGATAGCGGGCATTCTTGTTGCCGACCGCCTGGGTTTCAACAATCTCAACGCGAATGTTGCCGCTGTCCGTTACGGCATGGCCGAGGGCCTCGAGTCGCGTCTCGATACCGGCGACTCGAACCGCCGATGGGCCCATGTCTACGCCGCGGCGGCTGGCGCCCATGTCAAGGGGAACGCCGATAATGCGAATCGGGCGCGTGGGCAGCGCCTGCGCCCCTCCCTGCGGAAGCGGCGAGGGCACCCCGGCTGCTTTGGCACTTTTTGGCATAGAACCTTCCCCGCAGGAGCTACAGGAACAGACCCCAAACTGCCATTAAAGCAGAGTCACAACGGGGAACGAAAGCCGCAAGCTAGCCAGCCGGAGCACAAAAACCTTACTCCACGCGGGATTATCGATTTGGCACAGTGGGTCCCGGATGGGGAAGTTTAGTTGGAGCCTTGGTTCCGATTGGAAAGTTTTCCCTTGTCCTCCCCGAAATGGTTATTGAACCCGATTTCATCGAGAGTAGGATGGTGGTGCCATTAAAGTCATGATTTTCGGCTTGGCCAATCGCACCGCGGCCGCACTATCGCTCGTGGGAAGCGACGGTCTGAGGGCGGCTGCGCGCTCCAACAGAGCTGACTGGAATTTCGGCGAGCGGGTACCCGGGGGGGTAAGGGATGAGGAAGCGGTTTTCCGCAGTGGGGTTGGTATTGGGTCTGGCATCCGCCTCACTTCTGTCGCAGCCCGCCCCACTGACCACGCTCAGCGCCATCCACCAGCTTACGAATGAGCAAGCGGCGCAACGGCTGCCGGTCGACTTCGAAGCCACCGTTACCTTTTACCGCAGCTATGAGGCCACGCTCTTCGTACAGGACGGCGAGTTCGCTATCTTTGTCCGGCCACCGACTGGAACCCAGTTGGAGGTCGGAGATCGCATTCGCCTTCACGGCGTCACCCATGAGAGTTTTCGGCCCTATGTGAACGCCGACAAGATCACGCTGCTGGCGCACCGGCAAACGGTGCGGCCGGTACCCGCCACTTTCGAGGAGATGATTCAAGGCCGCCTTGATTGCCGACTGGTTACTGTGCGGGGGCGGGTGCTTTCGGCCGACATTGTGGTCACTTCGGACCAGCCCAGCATGGTGCTCGAACTGCTCCTTGACGGAGCGAAGGCGGAAGTCCAGGTCGACAGCGACGACGCCTCCGCGATTCCCCGGCTGCTGGATGCGGAGGTCGAGGTAACCGGTGCCTTCTCCGGACAATTTGACGGCAAAATGCAGATGACGGGCTTCCTGCTGCACACCCAGGACCTCGGCGGCGTGAGGGTCGTGCAAGCGCCCGCTGCCACTCCCTGGTCGGAGCCTCTGACCCCAATGAGCGACATCCTGTACGCGTTGCGGGAGAACAACCAATCCCAGCGCGTGCGCGTAGAGGGAACCATCACCTATTACATGCCGGGCTCCGCCGTGGTGCTGCAGAACGGATCGAAGAGCCTGTGGATCAACACCCGGATCAGGGGCGACCTGCGTGTCGGCGACCAAGCGGATGCTACCGGTCTTCCTGCCGTGCACGACGGATTTCTGAACTTGACCGACAGCGAAGTCAGGGACAGCCACGTATCCGCGCCGCTAGCTCCAATCGCCGTTTCCTGGCTCGATTTGACCCAGAGTCACCATATCTTTGACCTGGTCTCGGTAGAAGGTCAGGTGGTGGCGGAGGTTCGCGAGGCGGCGCAGGACGAATACGTTTTGGTGAACAATGGGCATCTGTTTTCCGCAATCTATCGGCATCCGGTAATTACCGGGGAAGCGCACGAGTCTCTGCCGGAGATGAAGCAAATAGCCGAAGGATCGACGGTACGCGTGGCGGGCATTTGCATCCTGGAAAACTCTAACCCGTTCGACGCCGAGGTACCCTTCGATATCCTGTTGCGCTCAGCCGACGATATTACTGTCATCGCTAAACCGGCGTGGCTGAATGTGCGCCATTTGATCGTGCTGGTGGCAGTTCTTCTGCTCCTGATCTTCATAATCGGCATTCGGGTGGTGTGGACGGAGCGGCGGGCGCGGCGGCAGACCGCGGCCATGGCTCACCTGGAGCGGCAGCGCGGCCGGATCCTGGAGGAAATCAATAGCTCTCGGCCGCTGGCGGAAATTCTGGGGCGGATTACGGAAGTGGTGTCAGTGCGGCTGGACGCGGCGCCGTGCTGGATCCAAGTGGCGGACGGCGCCATCCTGGGAACCCGGCCGCCGCAGATCAGGCTTTCCGGGCTTCGCCTCGCAGAGCAGGAGATTTCGGCGCGTTCCGGCCCCGCGCTGGGAAACATCTACGCCGCTTTCGAGGCCTACGCCAAACCCCACTCCGCCGAGACCGAGGCGCTGTCGATGGCGGCTGGATTGGCCAAGTTGGCCATTGAAACCTCTCAGCTTTACTCCGACCTGGTGCACCGTTCGGAGTTCGACCTGCTCACCGATATTGCCAACCGCTTTTCATTCGAGAAGCAACTGGAAACGGTGATTGCGGACGCCCGCCAATGCGCCGGAATTTTAGCCGTCATCTTTATTGACCTCGATCGCTTCAAGCAGGTGAACGACCAGTTCGGGCACCAGGTCGGTGACATGTACCTGCAGGATGCCGCGCTGCGCATGAAGCGCCAACTGCGTCCCGGCGACATGCTGGCGCGGCTGGGCGGGGATGAGTTTGCAGCACTCGTTGCAAGGGTGCCCAATCGGCACGAAGTCGAGGAGATCGCGCTGCGACTGCAACGCTGCTTCGACGAAGCGTTCGAAGTCGACGGACACGTGGTGAAAGGCTCGGCCAGCGTGGGCATTGCCCTCTATCCCGAAGACGCTTTGACCAGGGACGGCCTCTTAATCAGAGCCGATGCCGACATGTATGCTGTCAAGCAAATGCGACAGAACGGCGACCCGATGCGGTCCGGCAGCGATGATTCCGACCTGGTATCAAGACAGTCCTCATAAAGAAAAGGGCCCGGCTTACGCCGGGCCAATCTTGGTTGAAGTTGGTCCAAAAATCCGCCTGGACAGCCTGCCCTGAGCGGACCAAAGGGGCAAGCCCTATTCGGCTGCCATCTCTTCCGCTTCGCCTTCCTGGCGCATCAGCTCCAGTTCGCGCTCTTCGGCTTCGCGCTCGGCAGAAACTTCCTGCTGCACCCGGGCCGCTGCTTCTTCGAGTTCCGGAGAGAGCTGGACGTTGCGGTAGTACTCGAGGCCCGTGCCCGCCGGGATCAAGCGTCCGACGATCACGTTCTCCTTCAGGCCGCGCAGGTTGTCCACCGCGCCGTTGATGCTGGCTTCAGTCAACACGCGCGTGGTCTCCTGGAAGCTGGCCGCGGAGATGAAGCTATCGGTCGAGAGCGAGGCCTTGGTGATGCCCAGCAGCAGCGGACGCCCGATCGCTGGACGGCCTCCGTTGGTGAGCGCCTTCTCGTTCTCTTCGCGGAAGCGGAAACGATCCACCTGCTGCTCAAGCAGGAAGTTGGTGTCGCCCACTTCATCGATGCGCACCCAGCGCAGCATCTGGCGCACGATCACTTCGATATGCTTATCCGAAATGGCCACGCCCTGCAGACGGTAGACTTCCTGGATCTCGTTCACCAGGTAAGCCTGTAGTTCCTTCTCGCCCAGCACGGCAAGAATGTCGTGCGGGTTGAGCGGACCATCCATCAGCGGATCGCCGGCGCGCAGGCGTTCGCCTTCCTGCACGTTCACGTGAATGCCGCGCGGCACCGAGTATTCCTTCTCGTCGCCGTTGTCGGCCGTCACATAAATCTTGCGCTGGCCCTTGGTGACTTCGCCAAAGCGAACCACGCCATCGATTTCGCTGATGATCGCAGTCTCACGCGGCTTGCGCGCTTCAAACAACTCGACCACGCGCGGCAAACCACCGGTGATGTCCTTGGTACGCGTAGACTCCTTGGGAATCTTCGCGAGCACATCGCCAGGACCCACTTCGTCTCCGTCCTGCATCATCAGGTGAGCGCCGCGCGGCAACAGATAACGCTTGTTGCCCTTGGCGCCCTTGACCAGGATGGCCGGCTGCCGCTTCTCATCGGGAGAATCGGCAACCACCCAACGCGACAGGCCGGTCACTTCGTCCACTTCCTCGTTGAGCGTGATGCCTTCCTGCAGGTCCTTGAACTGCACCGTGCCGCCGATCTCCGTGAGAATGGCGTAGGTGTAAGGATCCCACTCGGCAAGCAGTTCGCCCAGCTTGACCGCTGCGTTGTCCTTTACGCGCAGGCGCGCACCGTAAACCACCTGGTAGCGTTCCTTTTCGCGGCCACGCTCGTCCACGATGGCAATCGAGCCCGAGCGGTTCATCGCCACCAGCGTACCGTCTTTGCTTTCGACGGTGTTCAGGTTGATGAAGCGCACGAAGCCGTTGTTCTTGGCGTCGAGGCGCGACTTGTCGGCCACGCGGCTGGCTGTGCCGCCCACGTGGAAGGTACGCATGGTGAGCTGCGTGCCCGGCTCGCCGATGGACTGCGCCGCGATCACGCCGCAGGTCTCGCCCAGCTCGACCATGCGGCCAGAACCCAGGTTGCGCCCGTAGCACAGCGCGCAAACGCCGCGCCGCGATTCGCAGGTCAGCACGGAGCGGATCTTCACCTTCTCCACGCCCGCGCCCTGAATCGCCGAAGCAATGTCCTCGTCGATCTGCTGGTTCACCTCGACCACCACGTTGCCGTCGTAGTCCTTGATGCGTTCGAGCGACACGCGGCCGATGATGCGATCGCGCAGCGGCTCGATGATCTCGCCAGACTCAACGATCGATCCGACGTAAATGCCTTCCATCGTTCCGCAGTCGTACTCGGTCACGATCACGTCCTGCGCCACGTCCACCAGGCGGCGGGTCAGGTAGCCCGAGTCGGCCGTCTTGAGCGCCGTATCGGCCAGGCCCTTACGCGCGCCGTGCGTCGAGATGAAGTACTCCAGCACCGTCAACCCTTCGCGGAAGTTCGCGGTGATGGGCGTCTCAATAACCTCACCCGACGGCTTGGCCATCAGTCCGCGCATACCGCTGAGCTGGCGAATCTGCTGCTTCGAACCACGGGCGCCGGAGTCGGCCATGATGTAGATCGGGTTCATGGCGCCTTCATCGTCCGCGCGCTTCATGTTGCCGAACATCTCATCGGCGACCTGATCGGTCACCGCCGACCACATCTGGATGACCTTGTTCGAGCGCTCGCCGTTGGTGATGGCGCCGTCCATATACTGCTTCTGGACTTCGATCACCTTCTTGTCGGCTTCATCTACCACCGTGTACTTGCTGGCCGGGATGACCATGTCGTCGAGACCCACAGAGAGACCCGATTTGGTGGCGTAATTGAAGCCCAGGCTCTTGATGCGGTCGAGCATGCCCACAGTGACTTCGAGACCGAGGTTCTGGTTGCAGTAGTTCACCAGTTGCCCGATGCCCTTCTTCTTGAGCAGGCCGTTGATGAACGGCATGCCCTCCGGCAGCGCGTCATTCAGGATCACGCGGCCCACCGTGGTATTGATGTACTCCTTGTCGAAGTCCACCGGCTCGGTGTGGGTCAGGTCCTGATCGTCGTAGGCCGTGGTCATGTCCAGCACCTTGCCCGTGTAGCGCAGGCGGACCGGCGACAGCGTCTCGATCTCCTTCGCCTCCAGAGCCATCAGCACTTCTTCCACGTTGGCGAAGACGCGACCTTCGCCCTTGGCGCCGTGTTTGGCCTTGGTCAGGTAGTAGAGGCCAAGCACCATGTCCTGCGTAGGCACGGTGATAGGCTGGCCCGAGGCCGGCGACAGAATATTGTGCGAAGCAAGCATCAGCACGCTGGCTTCAATCTGCGCCTCCGGTGACAGCGGAATGTGCACGGCCATCTGGTCGCCATCAAAGTCGGCGTTGAAGGCGGTGCAGACCAGCGGGTGAATCTTGATGGCCTTGCCTTCAACGAGCACTGGCTCGAAGGCCTGGATGCCCAGGCGGTGCAGCGTGGGAGCGCGGTTCAGCAGCACCGGGTGGTCCTTGATGACTTCCTCAAGGATGTCCCACACGATGGGCTCCTGCATCTCCACCATTTCCTTGGCCTGCTTGATGGTGGTGCACTGGCCGGTCTGCTCCAGGCGGTGATAGATAAACGGCTTGAAGAGCTCGAGCGCCATCTTCTTGGGCAAACCGCATTGGTGCAGCTTGAGCTCCGGACCGACCACGATCACGGAACGGCCCGAGTAATCCACGCGCTTGCCCAGCAGGTTCTGGCGGAAGCGGCCCTGCTTGCCCTTGAGCGTGTCGGAGAGCGACTTGAGCGGACGATTGTTGGCACCGCGTAGAACGCGGCCACGGCGGCCGTTGTCGAACAGCGCGTCCACAGCTTCCTGCAGCATGCGCTTTTCGTTGCGCACAATCACTTCCGGTGCATGCAGATCCATCAGCTTCTTCAACCGGTTGTTGCGGTTGATGACGCGGCGATAAAGATCGTTCAAATCGGAGGTCGCGAAGCGGCCACCATCGAGCGGCACCAACGGGCGCAGCTCTGGAGGAATAACCGGCAGCACGTCCAGGATCATCCACTGCGGCTTATTCGCCGACTTGCGGAAGGCCTCGACGACCTTCAGGCGCTTGGCGTACTTGATCTTCTTCTGCGCAGAGGTCTCGGTCTTCATGCGCTCGCGCAGTTCGACGCCCAGCTCGTCCACGTTGACGCGCTTGAGCAGTTCCTTGATAGCTTCGGCGCCCATCATGGCTTTGAAGCCGGAGGGGCGGAACTGCTGGTCGAGCTCGCGAAACTTGTTTTCGTCCTTGATGATCTCGCGCTCGCGCACCGGTGCATCACCCGGATCGACGACGACATACGATTCGAAGTAGAGAATGCTTTCGAGGTCGCGCAGCGAGATATCGAGCAGGTGGCCGATACGCGAAGGCAGTCCCTTGAAGAACCATACATGGGAACAAGGAGACGCCAGCTCGATGTGGCCCATGCGCTCGCGGCGCACCTTGCTGACCGTCACTTCCACGCCGCACTTGTCGCAGATGACACCGCGGTGCTTCATGCGCTTGTACTTGCCGCAGAGGCACTCCCAGTCAGTCACGGGCCCGAAGATGCGCGCGCAGAACAGGCCGTCGCGCTCCGGCTTGAAGGTGCGGTAGTTGATGGTTTCCGGCTTGGTGACCTCGCCATGCGACCAGCTCCGGATCTTTTCCGGGGAGGCAAGCATGATGCGAATGGCATCAAAGTCAGTGATCGGGCTGGTAAGCTCAAATGGGTTCGAACGGAACAAGGCGACCCTCCTTGGCGGGCTTTTCGGCACCTGCCGCGGTGTTTTCCCCGGGATTCCTTTGGGATCCTTCCTTCCCGGGAAGCGGCGTTTACCGCTTTCAAAGAAGGATCCTGAAAACTCTTGAGCCGGTAGCTGGTAGCCAGTAGCCCGTAGCACCGTTTTGCTACAAGCTACCGGCTACAGGCTTCGAGCTAATCTGCCACCGCTGCCACTTCCGGCGCCGGCGCCTTGCGCGCCACGATATCTGCGCGCTTGATCAGTTCCACATCCAGGCACAGCGACTGCAACTCGCGGATGAGCACGTTGAACGACTCCGGCACACCCGGCTCGATCGCCGCTTCACCCTTGACGATGGCCTCGTAAATCTTGGTACGGCCATAGACGTCGTCGGACTTCGCGGTGAGCAGCTCTTGAAGAATGTAAGCCGCCCCGTACGCTTCGAGAGCCCACACTTCCATCTCGCCGAAGCGCTGTCCGCCGAACTGCGCCTTGCCGCCCAGCGGCTGCTGAGTGATGAGCGAGTACGGCCCGATGGAACGCGCGTGAATCTTGTCGTCCACCAGGTGCGACAGCTTGAGCATGTAAATGTAGCCCACCGTCACCGGCTGCTCGAACTGCTCGCCCGTCATGCCGTCGAACAGGGCGGTCTTGCCGGAATCCGGCAGCCCCGCCGACTTGAGCAGCGCCTTGATCTCGTCCTCGCGCGCGCCGTCGAAGACCGCGGTTCCGAACCAGATGCCCCGCTTCATGCCGCGCGCCACGCGAATCAGCATTTCGTCGTCGAGCTCGAGCAACTGGCGCAGTGCCGCAGTACCTGCGAACTCCTGCTTCATCTGCTCGCGGATGAACTCGGCATCGGAGTTGCCCCGGACGAGTGCGGCGATCTTCTCGCCCAGCCCGTGCGCCGCCCAGCCCAGATGCGTTTCCAGAATCTGGCCCACGTTCATACGGGATGGCACACCCAGCGGGTTGAGCACGATTTCGACCGGCGTTCCGTTGGGCAGATACGGCATGTCTTCCTCGGGAAGAATGCGCGCGATCACGCCCTTGTTGCCGTGCCGGCCGGCCATCTTGTCGCCCACCGAGAGCTTGCGCTTCATGGCCACGTACACCTTGACCAGCTTGATCACGCCTGGAGGAAGCTCGTCGCCCTTTTGCAGCTTAGCCACCTTCTCGTTGGTAATCTTGCGCAGCACTTCGATCTGCCGCGAAGTCATCTCCTCGATCTCATCGATCTGCTCGTTGACCCGCGGATCCTTGTCGTTGTAGCGGATGCGCTTGAGGTTCTTGGTCGAGATGCGCTCGATGGTTTCGCGATCGAGAATCGCGCCCTTGGTCAGCAAACGCTTGTTGGTGCGCTCGTCGTGCAGATCGGCCAACACTTCCTTGCCACCCAGGATTCCATCCAGGCGCTTCAACCGCTCGTCGGTCAGAATGCGGATTTCGTCGCCGAGGTTCTTCTCGAGCTTGGAAACATACTCCGCCTCGATCTGCTTGGCGCGCTCATCCTTCTCCTGGCCCTTGCGGCTGAAGATGCGCACGTCTACCACCGTGCCCTCGATACCCGGAGGGCAGGTGAGCGAAGCGTCGCGCACATCGCCGGCCTTTTCACCGAAGATCGCGCGCAGCAGTTTTTCTTCCGGCGTCAAGCTGCGTTTCGCCCTTCGGCGTCACCTTGCCCACCAGGATGTCGCCGTGCCCGATCTGAGCGCCGATGCGGATCACTCCGCTCTCGTCCAGATCGCGCAGCGCGTGCTCGCTCACGTTTGGAATATCGCGCGTGATCTCTTCCGGTCCCAGCTTGGTGTCGCGGGCTTCGATTTCAAACTCTTCGATGTGCACCGAAGTGTAGTAATCCTCGCGCACCAGCTTTTCCGAGATCAGGATCGCGTCCTCGAAGTTGTAACCGCGCCACGGCATGAAGGCCACCAGCACGTTGCGTCCCAGCGCCAGCTCGCCCTGCTCCGTGCAAGGTCCGTCGGCAATCACCTGCCCCTTGACCACGCGGTCGCCTTCGCGAACAACGGGCTTCTGGTTGATGCAGGTGTTCTGGTTCGAGCGCTTGAACTTGATCAGCTGGTAGATGTCCGAACCCACCTCGCGCGACAACTGCGTGGGATGATGCTCGCCTTCGACGCGCACGATGATGCGCTCGGAGTCGACCGAGTCCACGATGCCGTTGCGCTTGGCCAGGATCACGGCGCCGGAGTCGCGCGCCGTCACGCCTTCCATGCCCGTGCCCACCAGCGGAGCCTCGGCCACCAGCAGCGGAACCGACTGGCGCTGCATGTTGGCGCCCATCAGCGCGCGGTTGGCGTCGTCGTGCTCGAGGAACGGCACCAGCGATGCGGCCACCGAAACAAGCTGCTTCGGCGAGACGTCGATGTAGTCGACCTCGGCGCGATTCACCAGCACAAAGTTCCCCTGCCGGCGCGCGTTCACCAGATCTTCGGTGATTTCGCCCTGGTCGTTGAACTCGATGTTGGCCTGCGCAATGGTGTGCTTGTCCTCTTCCCACGCCGACAGATAGAAGCTGAACGGGATGTAGTCGATGGTCCGCTTGCCCGCCTTCTTCAAGCTGCGCATTCAGGCGCGCGGCCTCTTCCTTCTCGATGTGGTCGCCCACGCGCAGGCCGCTTTCGCCGGCGTTGACGATCTCCACGTAGTCGAGAATGCGTCGAGTCCTTCACCTTGCGGTAAGGCGACTCGATGAAGCCGTACTCATTGATGCGCGCAAAGCAGCTCAGCGAGCTGATCAGGCCGATGTTCGGACCTTCCGGCGTCTCGATCGGGCAGATGCGGCCGTAGTGCGTGGGGTGCACGTCGCGGACTTCGAATCCGGCGCGCTCACGCGACAAACCGCCCGGCCCAAGTGCCGACAGGCGGCGCTTGTGCGTGATCTCCGACAGCGGATTGGTCTGATCCATGAACTGCGACAGCTGCGAGGAGCCGAAGAACTCGCGGATCGCCGCCATCACCGGCTTGGCGTTGATCAGGTCGTGCGGCATGGCCGTGTTCAGTTCCTGATACACGCTCATCTTTTCCTTGATGGCGCGCTCCATGCGCACCAGGCCGATGCGGAACTGGTTCTCCATCAGCTCGCCGACGGCGCTCACGCGGCGGTTGCCCAGGTGATCGATGTCGTCGACCACGCCGATGTTCTTGCGCAGCTTGAGCAGGTAGCGGATGGTCGCGTAGAAATCCTCGGGCGTCAGCGTGCGATGATCGAGCGGCGTGGCGTCCTGGTTCTCATAGAGCTTGATGTTGAACTTCAACCGGCCCACGCGCGAGAAGTCGTACTTGCGCGCATCGAAGAACATGCCTTCGAACAGCGCCGTGGCCGTGTCCAGCGTCGGCGGATCGCCCGGACGCAGCTTGCGGTAAATCTCGATCAGCGCCTCTTCCGGCTTGTGCACCGAGTCGCGCTTCAGCGTGTTGGTAATGATGTTGCCCACATCGTCGCGGTCGGGGAAGAAGATCTCGAAGCGTGGTGGCGCCCGAAGCCATCACCTTGTGCAGGCGATCGGCAGTCAGTTCCACGTTGGCTTCCACAATCACTTCGCCGGTAGTCGGTGTCGACCACATCGGCCGCGGTCATGGCGCCATCCAGTTCGGCCGACTCCACTTCGACGCGGTTGATGTTGGCCGCGCGCAGCGCCTTCAGGATGTGCTGCGTGATCTTGCGGCCGGAGTGCGCAATCTCCTCGCTGCCATGCACCACCGCGTGCGCCGGCTTGGAGCCGACCAGATGCGTTGGACCCGCGTTCTCCGGAATCGCCCACTGCAGCTTGCCGTCAACAATGTGTATGCGGTCGACCGTGTAGAACGTCTTGAGAATCTCCTCGTCCGAGCGCAGACCCAGCGCGCGCAGGAAGATGGTGCCCAGGAACTTGCGCTTGCGGTCGATGCGCACGTACAGCGTGTTCTTCTGGTCGTACTCGAACTCCACCCACGAGCCGCGATAGGGAATGATCTTGCCCAGGAAGTAGGTGCGGTTATTGGCTGTCTCAAAGAAGACGCCGGGCGAGCGGTGCAGCTGCGAAACGATAACGCGCTCTGTCCCGTTCACGATGAACGTGCCGTTCGGCGTCATCAGCGGAATATCGCCGAAGAAGACTTCCTGCTCCTTGATGTCGCGAATGGTCTTGTTGCCGGTCTCGGGGTCCTTGTCGTAAATGGTGAGGCGCACCGTCACCTTCAGCGGCGCCGAGAAGGTCATGCCGCGCTCTTCGCACTCCTGCTGGTCGTACTTCAGCTGCAGGCTGACCGGGTCGCCGCACTTGTTGCAGAAGTCGGGCGTGTTCTTGTTGTACGTGCCGCACTTCTGGCAAAGCACATCGCCGGGCAGGAACGGGATCGGTAATCACCATCGCCCCGCAATGCACGCAGGCCGTGCGCAGGTGATGCAGCCCTTTCAGGTGGCCGCACTTGCACTCCCAGTTGCCGATCGAGAAGTCGACGAAATCAAGCTGCGAGATGCCGCGGAAGTCGGTAATCGGAAAAACCGACACGAACACCGACTGCAGCCCCGAGTCGTCGCGCTCGTTGGGCAGCTTGTCCATCTGCAGGAAACGCTCGTAGGAGCGCCGCTGTACTTCAATCAGGTTGGGAATCTGCGTTGCGGTTGGGATTTTTGAAAAATCGAGCCGGCTGCGTATGGCGCGCATCTCGTTGGACATGTTCACTCCTGAGGCTCTTTACTCCGGTCGCGCACGTGAGTTGCGCGCCGGGCCAGCGCCTGAGTCTCGTCGGCGCCAGCAGATGACAATTAACAATTCTCGAAATTACGGTAAAGTACGGATCGGACCAGCCTTCAAAACCCAGCCCACTTCCCTGCGCTACCTTCAAACCCAAAGCTGTCTTCGCGCGCGAAGCAGAACTCCGGTTTGGAAGGCTCATCGTTCCTCTTCGTTCTCGAGGTCACCCTCGCAGGCTTCCTCGCCATCGGGTTCTTGAGCGCGGCAGGCTTGCCGTGCATCCGGCCAGTGCGCTAGACTGCGCACAATCGAGAGGGGCAACGGAGCGGTCCGATCCGGAATCTCCGAAAAGTACCGCAGGAGGATGGCACTGCGCCCAGGGCAGGGTGTGAATCAAAAATTGGCACGCTGGATGGCCAGACACGAATAGCTCGTAAGGACACAACCCCTCACGAGCGCGGCCCGCTGCCGATGCTCCCATCCGAATTCATTTGCCCTGATTTCGCCGATCCCAAAGCTCGCTTCTGTGCTTGCTCGCCCGCCACTCGCTGACTACTGGATTGATCAACCGCCGCCCTGCCAGACCCCAGAGCAGACCGCTGACCCGGATACAACTTAGCCGCATACAACTTAGCCGCTGATCGAGTCCGCCCCAGGTGCGTTTCCCCGCCCCAGGTGTCGAACCCTCACTTTTCGCTCACGACCCCGCAAAACTGCAGCAGCTTGTCGGCAGATTCCCCCAAAAAACCGGAACAGGCCGAAAGACGCGCAACTTCTATAGTAGCGCGTCCCGGCTGCCGTTGCAAGGTTTGTTGCTTACTTGACCTCGATGGTCGCCACGCCTTCGAACTTCTTTTTGATGGCCTCAGCCTCTTCCTTGGTCGCATTTTCTTTCAGCGGCTTCGGAGCGCCGTCCACCAGGTCCTTGGCTTCCTTCAGGCCGAGCGAGGTCACTTCGCGTACAGCCTTGATGGTGTTGATCTTATTGGCACCGGCGTCCTTCAGGATGACCTGGAACTCGGTCTTCTCCTCAGCCGCCGGGGCTGCTGCCGCTCCACCGCCGCCGGCAACCATCACCGGGGCCGCTGCCGCTGCCGAAACGCCGAGGCGCTCTTCCAGCTTCTTCACCAGAGCCGCCGCTTCCAGCAGGCTCAACGAAACAATCTGCTCTTCCAACTGCGCGATATCCGCCATTTTCTTCTCCAATTCCGTTTTGATTTGCTCTTACCCAGGCCACCCGACCCCACCCGGAAGTTTCCGATGCGCCAGACATGCGCACTTCCGATTGTCGTTGCAGCCAAAACCCATATGAGCTGACAGCTAAAAGCGGGCAGCTGACAGTTCCCATCCACTCCGGGTGCCCCACCTTCGCCGATGCGCGGCTTTATGCGCAGCGGTTAAGGTGGGAATCACCAATCCCTAAACCCCGGCTCCCGCCGCGGCGAACTTTTCCTTCTCCACGCCCTGGTTCAACACCACCGCCAGGTCGCGGCCCGTAGCGTTGAGAACCGTCGCCAAACGCTGCGCCGGAGCATTGATCAGGAAGAGCAGCTTCGAGAAGATCTCTTCCTTGCCCGGCATGGTGGCCAGCGCCTTCACGTCTTCGACGCCCAGCAGCTTCCCATCCACAATGCCCAGCTTGAACTGGAACTCCGCCTGATTCTCGCCGGCCCACTTGGCGAAGACCTTAGCCAGCGCCACCGGATCGCCCGCGGTAAACGCCACCGAGTTCACGCCCTTCAGGCCCTTCAGCGCCGACTCAACCTGCGTGCCGGAGCCCGAAATCGCCGCCAGCTTGTTCTTCACCACGCGGTACTTGCCGCCCGCCTCGCGAATCACCTTGCGCAGCTCGTAATCCTTGGCCACTGTCAGTTTTGAAAACGTGCCGATAATCGCCGTAGTCGACGATCTCCAGCTCCTTGGCCAGCAACTGCACCTTCTCACTCTTCTTCGCTCTTGAAATCGCCATTGTGTGCTCCGCACAGTGAACACTGATCAGTGAACAGTGGACAGTTAAAACCGCCCTCGATCAATGTTCCCGCTTTCCAATCTTTTTAAGACCTGCCATTACCGGACTGAAGCTGAACGCGCGGTCACTGTTCACTGACCACTGTTCCCTGTCCACTGGCTGCTTAGTGCTTGCCCGCCGCGTCCGCCACAGCCGAATCCAGCGGAACCCCAGGGCCCATCGTCGAGCTTAGCGTGACGCTCTTGATGTACTTGCCCTTGGCTGCCGAAGGCTTGGCGCGCACAATCGACGTGATCACCGTGGTGGCGTTGTCGATCAGCTTTTGCGGTTCGAAGCTCAGCTTGCCCACCGGCACGTGCACCAGGCTGGTCTTGTCGGCGCGAAACTCCACCTTACCGGCCTTGATCTCTTTCACCGCCGATGCCACATCCATGGTCACAGTGCCCGTCTTCGGATTCGGCATCAGGCCTTTGGGTCCAAGAACCTTGCCCAGGCGACCGACCACCTTCATCATGTCCGGCGTGGCGATCAGCGCGTCGAAGGCAGTCCAGCTTTCCTTCTGGATCTTCTCGACCATCTCCTCGCCGCCCACGAAATCCGCGCCCGCTTCCTGCGCTTCCTTCTGGCGATCGCCGGTGGCGATCACGGCCACGGTCTTGGTTTTGCCCAGGCCGTGGGGCAGGACAACGGTGCCGCGCACCATCTGGTCGGCGTGCCGTGTATCGACACCAAGACGCATGGTCAGGTCGACAGTCTCGTCGAACTTGGCGAACTTAACTTTCTTCAGGAGATCGACCGCTTCCGGAAGCGGATAGGCGGGCTTGGTGACGGACGCGCGCGCCTTCTCAATATTCTTGCCTGCTTTAGCCATTCATCCCTCGTCTCCCACCGCAGTTGCAAGCCCCATCTCTGGGAAACTCGACCGAGTATTTCAGCACTCAGGAGTCCAACGGCCGTGGTGCTATTGACTGCCCAGAGATTTCCTCTGAGCACATTGAATAATCATAACGAAGTGGAACGGTAATTGCAACCAGAGGCTCAACCTTATCGGTCCGGCGTACTTGGGGAAATCCGCACCGTCGATCCAAAGCGGTGGTAATTGGTAAAACGCACATCGTCGACGTACAAGTTTGTCCAAGCCCGCCCCCTGGCAAACGTGGTCGCATTCCCAATGGACACGCTGCGGAGCGGCAGAACTGACTGTTGCCCGTCGATATCGACCGCTCTATATTGCACGGCGATACCGTAGTGCGGAGCCGGGTCGTAATTCGCGAACTCAACCTCCAGCGTAGCGCGCAGAATGGCCCCGCTGGATGGATCAATCGAGAGGAGCCCGTGATAGCCGGGCGTACCTTCGTAAGAAACCTGGTCGTTCGCAGTGGTATTTCCACCCGCAACAAAAAAAGATTTTGTAATGAGAAGCCGCCTGCGGAACGACGTACTGAAAAACAGCAACCAGGCCCGCCGATGTTTGCTCCCAGCGACTCCACACGATACTCCCCTTGGCTCCATCCGTCGCAATGATCCCCAGGTCCTGGCCAAACTCTCCCACAGAAGTCAAGCCCGCACGGCGGGTCACGGGCGCATTGTCTGCCACTTCATGCCCGTTGCGATATGCGGTTTCGCGAATTGAAGTACCCATCGAGTGCAAGCCACTCTGAAAGGCGCTATCCGACGTGATGACGGGGACATCCTCAAAGCTCGCGGTGGTGCGCGTCGCCAGAAAATTGGGCATATGCTTCAGGGTGACAGTTGCAAAGTTTACCGCAGCTTCGATAACCCTTTGCTGCTCCGCTGCAGTTGGTGCGTCTTTGTGGGGTAACTCGCTGGCCGGGGGCGATAGGAATACAGATAGGTCGGCCATCAATTCGAGTGCCGCCGCGGCCTTCTTGCCGGAGTGAAGCTCTGAAAAAAACCGATCCTCTGTAGACTCGGTTAGCCGCTCGGTCAACTCAAAGTGTGCAAGCTGCTGCGCCACCTGTTCATCGGTTCTTTGAGCGGCCTGGTCCTGCGCCAGGAACTGCTCAAGCTGCTTCACGCTCACACGCTGCCCGTAGACAGAAGAACCGATCGAAGCGGCCGCAAGAAGAAGAGCCCACATCCTTATCATTGATCCACCTCGCACCCGCAACCCTGCGATTACGAATGAACAGCAAACTCGTCGGACTCAACTGGGACGAAATTCTAGCGCCTGTGATGCCCTCCTGGCAGGGCTCAAGCTTTAAGGATCCAAACCAACCACAGAAAGGGCCGGCGGATAGCCAACGTCTCAGGTGCTGTGACCAGCCACAAAAGCGGGTGCCCGGGTCCCGCTTCTGAGACCTGGAAAGGCAAGCGCCGCTCTATCTTTCTCTCTTGAGCCGTCCCTACTTTTCCCGTACGCTTGAGCCATGAATTCGCTCACCCCTGACGAGCTTGCCCGGCTAACCCCGCCGGAGCGCCTGGCGCTGATCGCCCAGCTTTGGGATAGCCTCGAATCCGACGAGCTTCCCTTGACCGCCGCGCAGAAGGCCGAACTTGACCGCCGCCTCAAGTCCCTCGATCAGGACCGCCCTGAGGTCGTTACCTGGGCGGCATTGAAGGCCGAGCTAGTACAGCGTTGAGCCTCGTGCGTCCGGTCGTCTTCACCCGATAGCGCGCCAGGAGCTCATCGATGCCCAAGACTGGTACGAGCGCGAAGCCTCCGGATTGGGAAGGCATTTCCGCGCCGCTGTCGAGTCGGTGGTCGAGCGCATCGCCACCAATTCCGGTCAATTCCCTGTCGTCTATAGAAATACCCGCCGTGCGCTCTTACGTCACTTTCCGTACGCGCTGATGTTCGTCACCGAGCCCGATGAAAGCGTGACCGTCATCGCCTGCTTTCACGGCAGCCGCGACTCGATCCGCTGGCAACGCCGCATGTGAATGCAAAGGCCACCTTACGCGCATGAACGCCGTCCTCCGCGCCTACGTCGACGCGCAAACCCGCGGCGCATAGGCGCAAGCCGCCAGCCCGTCGGGCCCGCTCCGCCGCTTCACCGCAAATTGCTGTCAACCCCTCCCATTCCCCCGAACCGTGCTATCTCATTGAAAAAGTACAGCCGATTCCCTGCCCCTCGGTTGCCGGTAATTTCCCCGTTTCGGCGTAAACTCGAATCGAAAACCACTCTCAGAATGCTGCCGCTCCACCGCGTAATTCGCAGTAAACTCGTCAGTCAAAGGAACAACCGGCCTCTTTTCAAACACTTGCAAATCTTCATCAACAGAATCAAACACTTACAAACTTCAATTTTGTAAGTGTTTCATTTTCAACACTTACAAAAAATAGATAAAAAATCGTCAATCAATGCGGCAAACGGATTAGACCTCAATCACCACCGACGTCTCGCGCTTCACCGCCTCGAGTGCCTGGTTTGCGTGCCTGGTTTGCGTGGTCGAGCGGGCCATCGGCCCGTAGCACCCGAGCGGTAATCGAAAACAGCAGCGCGCATCGCCCCTTTCGGTCCCCACCTTTACTCCTCAGCGCGCACACGACCGCGTGCTAACGTCACCGCGACACATGGAACAGAGCGTCGCTCGCCGTTGACCTGAGAACAAAACCGGCGAACGCCTCGGAGTCCGTGCGTGGGCCGGCGCGCTGGGTTGCGATGCTTAAGTCAGCACCTTCCGGCAGAAGTCGACGCAGTTCGCAATCTCCTTCTCCGGCGTCGAGCCGGCAGGAATCTTGTACTCGAGCTCAATGCCTGCAGGAAACGTGTAGTGCCGGTCTTTCATCAACAGCAGGACCTGCTTGACCGGCGTGTCGCCTTCGCCCCACGGCAAATTGTCGCCGCCGTGGGTCGCATATTTGCGATCCTTCAAGTGCATCGAGGTAATGCGGTCGTGATGCTTCTCGATGAAGGGAATCGGCGAAGCGTTGATGGCGGTCACAAAGTGGCCGATGTCGAGTTGGATGCCGTTCCACTTCGACTGCGCCAGCGCTGTATTCCAACTGTCTGCGTTGACCTGGGTGTGATTGTGATAGCCAACCCTGATCTTGTACTTTTCCCCGAGGTTGCCGAGCCGCTGGCTGAGCGCCGGATCGGTGGGCAGTTCGGTCGTGATCTGGTCCGCGCCCAGCACCCGCGCCGCCTTGAAGAAGTAGTCGTACTCGGCGTCGCTCATGTCCATGGAAGTGTTGGCCAGCCGGAAGGCGTAGATCGAAACGCCCGCATCCTCATACATCTTGCGCAGCGTTTTGTATTTGCCCAGGATTTCCGGCTCATTCGCACGCCTCCATCTGGTCAGCTCCTCGCCCTGCTTCTTGCGCGCCGCCGCACGTTCTTCAGGAGTCATTTTGTGCTCGCCCGGTGAGCCGGAGTAGCCCTCGCGCGGTGCGCTGGGCGCGCCCGCGTAGACCTCGCAGCGCACGTCCTGGATTTCTACCGCGCTCAGCCCCACCTGCACCAGCGTATGCAGTAACTGGTCGGCGGGAACTGGAATCGACAGAAAGTTGTAAGGCGAAATAATCGCGCCGATCTGTACGCCGCCAAATTTGGAATCGGGGCGCGACTGAGCCGACAGCGACGCCATCTGAACGGCCGGCACAGTCAGCACGCCAAGCTTGACGAACTCTCTTCGGGTAATGCTCATTGGTGTTCTTCCTTAGGTTGGGTGCGATTTTGGACGGAGTTCGCTCTGCACACGCGAGCGCAAACCGGGTCGCAGCAGCATTCGTCCGCGCTGCCCCTTCCTTCGCACATCCCTTATACACCGGGCAGCCGCCTCTGCTCACCCGCAGCCCTTGCAGCGTATGCTGTTGTGCAGCGCTTTTTAAACACCTTAAGAGGGACCCCAAATGCGAATCCTGCTTCGCGGCATGATTTCTGCCGGCCTGTTTATCGTGATTGTCGCAACACTCTGCGCAGCTCAACCCGAAGCTCCCGCAGCGACCGTCACCCAGCAGGCAAGCGGCATTGTCATGCATCGCGGCGAAGAGACGCTGCGCCTCAGCGTTTGCGGCGCTGGCGTGCTGCACGTCGTCGCCGGCCCCGGCGACCCGCAGGCCGCTTCGCCCGCTGAGCCCTGGCTGCTGCATGGCTGCGAGCCAGCGCCGTTCCAATTTTCCGAGGATGCGAAGACGGCCACGCTGCGCACCGCGCAGTTGCAGGTGACGATCCAGTTGGCGACCGGTCAGCTTACGTTTCTCAACGCAGCGGGCGATTCGCTGCTGGCCGAATCGGACCGGCGCACGCGCGTCTATACGCCCGACACCGTCAACGGCGAAAAGGTCTACCACGTCAGCGACCGCTTTCAGCCCGCGCCCACCGAAGGCTTTTACGGGCTCGGGCAGCATCAGAGTGGCGTCTTCGACTATCGCGGCAACGTCGTCGAACTGGCGCAGGCCAATACCGATGTGGCTGTGCCGCTGCTCGTCTCCACCAACGGCTACGGCATCCTGTGGAACACCGCCTCCAAATCCTGGTTCGACAACCGCTTTCCTTCCGAACTCAAACTCAGCACCGAAGCTGCCGACGCCATCGACTATTACTTTCTCTACGGTCCTGAAATCGACCAGATCATCCACCAGTACCGCGAACTTACCGGCCACGCGCCGCTGTTCGGCAAGTGGGCCTACGGATTTGTGCAGTCGAAGGACCGTTACCGCTCGGCAAAAGAGCTTCTGGACGTAGCGCAGGAGTACCGTTCGCAGCAGGTGCCGCTGGACATGATTGTGCAGGACTGGTTCTGGTGGAAGAAGCAGGGCGATCCGGTGTTTACCGATGCGTATCTCAAGCCTGAACCAGATATTCCCGCAGCTCTCAAGCAACTCCACGAGGAACACCTCCACGCCATCATCTCCGTGTGGGCGGTGACTGACCCGTCCTCAGACTTCTTTCAGCAACTCGAGAAAGAGCATCTGAATATTCCCGGCACCACAGACTACGACGCCACCAATCCCGCTGCGCGGGACCTGTTCTGGAATCACCTAGTAAAGCCGCTTATGGAGCAGGGTTGGGACGGCTTCTGGCTCGACAGCGCGGAGCCAGAGTGTTGCAACGGATTCAGCGACGCCACGCTCGACACGTTGCAACTGCACATTGGCAACGGCGCGCGCTACACCAACATCTTTCCCCTGGTGCATAGCGGCGGCGTCTACGACCACTGGCGCGCAGCCACCGATCGCAAACGCATCTTCATTCTCACGCGCTCTGCATTCCTGGGCCAGCAGCGCAACGCCACCACCATCTGGTCGGGCGACGTGATGGGCACCTTCTTCGATTTTCGCAAGCAGATTGCCGCCGGACTCAATTTCGAAGTCTCCGGCATTCCCTATTGGACCACCGACATCGCCGGCTACGGCTGGCCGTATGAGCGCGACACGCGCGATCCCTCGTACCAGGAACTCTACACGCGCTGGTACGAATTCGGCGTCTTCTGCCCCATCTTCCGGACGCACGGACACCGCGTGAACAACACCAACGAGATTTTTTCTTATGGCCCGCAAACGCCCACGCTCATAGCCTACGACAGGCTGCGCTACCGGCTGCTGCCCTACATCTACTCGCTGGCCTGGCGCGTGACCAATGACGATTACACCATCATGCGTCCTCTCATCATGGACTGGCGCACCAATGTCAAGGTGCGCGACATCGGCGACGAATATATGTTTGGCCCGTCAATTCTTGTAAATCCGGTCACGTTGGAGGGTGTAACCGAGCGTTCTGTCTATCTGCCGCCTGCACCCGCGTGGTACGACTTCTGGACCGGCGCAAAAATCGGCGGCGGCCAGCGCATCCAGGCCGCCGCGCCCCTCAATCGGATTCCGCTCTACATTCGAGCCGGCACAATTCTCCCGCTCGGCCCGGTCGAGTACGCGACCGAATCGACCGACGCGCCGATCACGCTGCGCATCTACCGGGGCGCCGACGCCGACTTCACCTTATATGAAGACGAAGGCGACACCTACGACTACGAAAAAGGCGCCCACGCCACCATCCCGCTGCACTGGGCCGAGACGGCATCGACGCTGACCATCGGCGCGCGCCAAGGCCAATACCCGGGCATGCCGGCGAGCCGCAGTTTCAGGATCGTAGTGGTAGATGCAACGCACGGCACAGGGCCACAGGTGCAATCAGACGAGGGACGCACGATCAACTACGAAGGAGCAAGGACGGAAGTGAAGGTGAAATAACGGTGGGCGAGAATCACCCAAGCAATACGCGCGGCCGCGAAGCCGCGCGGCGCAGCCAGCTACGTGGAGGGAGGCGAGAAATCGAGGCCGTCGCGCTTTGCCGCCTGCTCCGTGGCCGGCAGGTTCAGTTCGGCGAGGGGTATGCGCGGTTCGCGTCCTGAGGCGGCGTCATCCGTGATGATGATATCCGTGGGCGTGAGCACGTAGTTCCGGATCGCCTGGGTGTGCCCATCCTTGAAGATCAATGTGAGTTTTGGCTCGTTCTGCGGCGGGGTTGAAGCAACCGCTTCATTCGCTGGCGGCTGGTAGGGCGCAGGGATGTAATCCGGCCGGTATCCTTGTTCCTGCTGCGGCGGGTAGCCCTCCTCCGGCGGCGGCGGTAATTGCTCTTCGCTGGGTGGCTGGGCTTGCGCGCTGTTGGGCTGAGCGCTGTCGTCATCGTCTCCGTAGCCGCTGAAATCCCCATAGCCGAGATCCCAGGGCAGCAATTGCCACGAATTCGCGTATCCGTAAGGATAGCCGCGATAACCGTATCCAAAATAAGGTGAGCGGTAACGCCTGCCACGGTCCCATCCGCGACGATTGCCTGCGTTAAACGAGGAGCCGTAACCCGCGTAGGCGCCCCGCTGTGGCATAAACCCGTAGCGAGGAGCGGTCCAGTTCATTCGCGGAGCCGCGCCGAAGCCGCGTGGGGCGGAGAATCCCGCGTGAAAGCCTCCGCCGGAAAATCCGCCCGGACGCCCTCCGCCGAAGCCGCCGGAATGGCCTCCGGCGAAATGTTGTCCCGAGGCCGCAGAGACCAAGATCAGAAACGCGCCGAGCATCGAAATTGGGCCAATCGGAAATGAACGCCGCATGAGCAACTGTCCCGAACACTCTATTCGATGCCATTGCAGGGCGCTTCGTTCCAAAGTCTCTCGACGCGACCGCATAGCTCCTCGTGCCCACGTTCGCCCGGGTCGTTTACGGTGTATCTCCCAATTTGACCGGATTGTTAATCCAGCCTTGTCCGGGATCGTCCGGCGTGCAGGTGTACTGCTGCATGTGATAGGTGTCGGGCGGGTCGGTCATGCCGTAGGGATCGTCGAGACACTGGCCGCTGGCCGCATTGATGAATTGCCAACCGGCTTCACCGTTGGGCGCCTGTTGTATCTTCCACTGCATGTCCGGGTCGGCGCTGTTGCAGGTCGCCTGGATCACGTACTGGCCGGGCGCAGTATCGTTCGGTGAAGCCACACTCATGCACAGCTTGCTGTTCTCATTCTCCACCGTGACTTCCTGGCTGTTGGGTAGATGTTGGATCATCCACTCCTGGCTCAGCTTTCCAGCCCCGCAGGCGTAGAGTTGCAGGTTGGCGCCAGGCGCCGTGCTGGCATCGAGAACATCGACGCAATCCTGTGTGTAAACTCCCAATTGAATCTGAACCGGATCCTCATTAACGTTTGCGATACAGCCAGTCGCTTCAATCATCAGCAGCGCAGCGCCCCCGATGAGCAAGCACAAGAACACCATTCGTCTGGTCATCTGCTTCCATCTCCCAAGCGCACCGATACGAACACGGCGACAGGGGTAAGTTCACTCGACACAAAGCCCGCCGGCCAAGGACAGTGGGCAAACACCCGCCCATCCTTGCATGTGAAGGGCGGCCAATTCACTGATTTTTCAAGGCAAGAAAGCGAACAGGTGCTGCAACAACGCCGGGCAATGATCTGCGCGTGACATGACGTGTGCCTTAGGAATCAAGCACTCCGCGCAGTTTAGAGCCCATGCGAAAAGCCAAAAACACTGCTCTAATTAAACAGATACGTTAATTAAGCACTTCCATTCATTCATTTTCGCCGAGAGGCTCTCGATGCGTAAAGTGTCGCGCCGGATTCGCCTGCGCCGATACACTCCCAGGCTTTCAAAATGAATCGTTCGAGACCGACATTTTAACTTGCTGGCTCGCGGGCATCATTCGGCACCAGATTCTCAAGCCGAAAGGCGAACAGATCCGGATCACTGGACTGGCACACCCTTCCGGCATACGTACCGTTTGCTCTTGGACAAAGGGGGGCTCCGATGGGCGTAAGCGGACGCTGATGCGGCACCGCAACGGCAGTAGCGCCCCTGAAGGCGAAGCACCAACCCAATTCAAAAATTGTGCAGATGGTGATGAGGCAAGAGCAGCCACAATCGGTGGCTGTACAGGTGTTACCGTGGGGTTTGGATTCCCGTCAATTTCTCGTAAGCTATTGAGAAATTGGCTCCTCAGGTAAAAGCCAGCCGCAGGTTTACGGCGGTTTTTTAAGGTCCATTAAAGACAATAACAAATCTTTTAATATGAATGGCTTACTTTCCATTCCCGCCCAAAGAAGCCCATTTCAGATTGGGGACAGCCAGACAATTTTGATGGTATTTTTGATGGTATTTCTTAGCCCTGGCCTGTTATCGTGATCGCAGCAATCCTCCCAATATATGCCACTCACAGACGTGAAAATCCGTTCCGCTAAGCCCATGGAAAAGGCATACAGACTTGCTGACACGGGAGGCCTGTATCTGCTCGTGCCACCATCCGGAAGCAGGCTCTGGCGGTGGAACTATCGCTATGGCGGCAAACAAAAAACTATGCCTCTTGGAAAGTATCCTGACATTTCCCTTGCAGATGCACGGACCGCACATCAGGCGGCCCGTAGCGAACTCAGCAAGCGAAACGACCCGATGGCACAACGCAAGGCCGACAAGGACGCTGCCAAGGCAAAAGCCGTCCTGGAGCATGCGAAAGCGGAAGAGGCTAGTGACGAGCGTTCGTTCAAGGCCGTAGCCCTGAAGTGGCACGCAAAGTGGGCACCAGGAGTTGAAAGCGATACGGCTGCGTATATCCTTCGGCGCTTGGAAGCTGACGTGTTCCCTGCTTTTGGGAACAAGCCGATCACTGAGGTCAAACCGTCCGATATTCGCAACCTAATTATCGCGATCGAACAAGGGAGCGGCAAAGGCCGGCGATTCAAGGGCAAGGGTGCACGCGATGTTGCCCAGCGCCAGCATGGAACCATTAGTCAGATATTTCGTTACGCCATCGCTCACGAACTCGCCGACAGCAATCCCGCCGCAGCATTCAAGCCCTGCGATGTTCTCAAAGCGCGAAAGACGCAGCACAGGGCGAGAGTTGAAACAAACCAACTCCCTAAGCTGCTCGTGACCATAGATGACTTTCCCGGCCACAAAGTGTGGCGTGACGCGCTAAAGCTGATGGCCATGCTCTTTGTGCGCACGGGTGAATTGCTGGAAGCACCGTTGAGTGAATTCGATCTGGACAACGCTCGCTGGATAATCACCCCTGAGCGAATGAAAATGGACAGGCCGCATATCGTACCCTTACCGCGTCAGGCTGTCACCATTCTCCGCGAATTGTTTTCACTCGCCATTGCCGAAAATAAGGCCTTTGTCTTTCCAGGCATGAATAAGCAGACAGAGAACGGCACTCTCAACGAAAACACGCTGTTGGTAGTGCTCGAGGAGATCGGCTACAAGGGCATAATGACTGGTCACGGCTTTAGAGGGCTGGCGAGCACGATCCTGCATGAAAATGGCTTTGAAGAAGCGCATATCGAACTACAGCTAAGCCACGCCAAGAAGAATAAAGTAGCCGCCAGCTACGATTATGCGAAATACATTCCCCAGCGAACTGAACTGATGCAATGGTGGGCGGATTACCTGGATGCGGGCTTGAACACGGAGAAGGCAAAAGTTGTTGCCATTCGCAAGCTCGCCTGAACGATCTATTTGGCCGATCATCACCACGCCCTGATGTTTTTCGCCCGCACGCGGTCGCACCGGAGGGGAAGATGCATTTGCCGATTCCAGCACTGGGCACTTAACTCCGCCGACATGATCTCTGAAACACTAAGGCGAAAATCCCTTATCTTATTGAATTAACATCTCTTATTATTGTATTCAACAGAGCCTTCGTTCAGAACTCCGTGGGGAATTGTCTTGGTTCTGAGCCTGAGAGTATGGTTGCCGCGAATGATCGGACCGCAATAACCTTCGCCCTTTCTCCAGGCAACGCCCACGATGCGCCGGAGGGCCGCGAACTGCTTCGCGATCTGGGCTCTTTCCCTGGGATGCCGGTGATCATGGATCGCGCCTACGAAGGCGACGAAACCCGTCAGCTCGTGCTTTCGTTCGATATGCTTCCGGTTGTCCCGCCCAAATCCAATCGCATCGATCCCTGGCGCTATGACCGGGCACTCTATAAGAAACGCAATGAGATCGAGCGCCTTTTTCGCCGCCTCAAAGGCTACCGCCGCATCTTCTCCCGCTTCGAGAAGCTGGATTGCCTGTTCCTCGGCTTCCTCTGCTTCGCTCTCATCATCGAAGCGCTTAGATAGTGTTAACACGCCCTAGACAAATACCAACGACGTAATCAACCATTCACTTGACGCCTCCGCGATAGTTGGACAGATACCTTCTAAATGCCGTCGTTGATCGAAGCGTCGATCTGCTGACGGAATTAACGAGTCGCCGCCGATTCGCTTACTGCGCGTACCCGGCCAGCTTCAGCACGTAAGCATAGTTCCCGGGGAGATGTTGCGGCAGCGTAACCTGCAGATTGCCGCCCGCAGCCTTCGTGTCCAGCGGATTGGCATCACCCAGCATTGTCACCGGCATGCCCGGGCGCACGGCAACACCCGTAATCGTCGCCGTCCGCAGCTTCGGAGTCCCCAAGATCGTCACGTACAGATTGCTTCCTTTGCGCGTGAAGCGCAGATCCTCGCCTTCAGCAGTCTCGCCCACGGCGCGTTCCCACGGAACGGTGTCGTAGATCGCCTCACCGTTCTGCTTGAGCCATGCACCCAGCGCCTTCAATCGCTCCATCTGCACCGGCGGAATGGTTCCATCGTCTTCCGGCCCCACGTCCAGCAGCAGGTTGCCGTTCTTACTCACAATGTCCACCAACAGTGCAACCAGATCGGCGGGGGCAATGGTTTCAGCCTCGCCCTCGGCACGGTTATAGCCAAATGACCGCCCCAGACCGCGACACTCTTCCCATTTCTTCGGACTGATCTTGTCCAGCTTCTGATATTCCGGCGAAACAAAATCCGCGTGCTTGATTCCGAATCGATCGTCCACAACTCCGTCCGGCACAGCGTTGTAGTAGTCCGCCTCCACTTGCATGGGCTGGCCAGTCTTCGGCCAGTCGATGTCGTTCCAGAGAACTGCCGGATGATATCGATTGATCAGCTCATGAATCTGCGCGAAGGCGTAGTCTCCGTAGGCCCGTGTTTCCGGCTTTACCGTCTCGTAGTCCTGGGGCGTCTCGATGGGACCTGAGTTAAACGTCCAGTCGTACCCGCCGGAGTAATAGAGCCCCATCTTCAATCCCTCTCTGCGTACGGCCATTGTGAGCTCACCCACAATGTCACGCTCCGCGTGTCGCTCGTTCTGAGGAATCGAAGGATTCGGATTCTCCGTCGTGCTCGGCCATAATGTGAAGCCTTCGTGGTGCTTCGTCGTCAGCACCACGTAGCGTGCCCCTGCGTCGCGGAAGATCTTAGCCCATTCGTCAGGATTCCACTTCTTCGACTCGCGATTGAAGATGGGAGCAAAGTCGTAGTAGCTGAAATTCGCCCCGTAGTGTTCGCGCTGATATGCCTCAGTAGGCGAGCCCGGAATCCGCATGACATTCAGGTACCATTCCGCGTAGGGGTTGTTCTTGATGTAGTCCACGTTCGTAAAGTCATGCCCGGGATGCGACAACGGCGCCCAGCCCGGCACCGAGTACAATCCCCAATGGATGAAGATCCCCAACTTTGCCCCCGCATACCACTGCGGCAGGGGGTGACTGTCCAGCGACGCTAGCGTCGGCTCATACTTCATGTTCTCTTGTGCCGCACATACTCCGGTCGCCGGTATCAGCAACCCTGTCAAGATTAAAAAGTGTCCAACTTGGCGGATCATTGCCAATTCTCCTCCAGTGCACTGTCATGTGGCTGCGCATGCCTCATGGCATAATAACTACCTGCTGCGTTCCTGCCAAGCCCACAGTACCGGCGCGCGCAGCAGCCCAAAGTAAATTGACGATCAGGCGATTTGCAGATCTGCTTCGCCGCCGGGTGGGAATCGCGGCGAACTTCCCGCGATTATGGGAGCCGCGGTAGACCACTCTCAACAGAGCGGCAGGAACGCGACACCGGTGACGATTCCTCGACTACCGGGCCGTGTGCAGATGATGAATTCAATGGAAAGGTTCGCAGGGCTTGCCATCACACATGGCGCCGGTAATGCCTTTACCTTCGGTAACGGTGTAGATGCGGTCCACAGCCGGCAGCCTCAGAGTCTCTTTGCTGCCTGATGGCCAGTGAATCTCGGCCGTGCCGGCATCGCTGGCGTCGGCCAGGCCGAAGTGGACGCGCATATCGTTTGACGAGAGATAGCTCCCGCCGCTCAGAACGTCTCCCCGCTGACGCATCCCATTTGCGGTGAGGTAGACGGTCGCGCCGACCGCGTCGCGGGGGCTCTTAGATCCGCCGATGAGCTTCATCTCGACCCAATGATTGTGGTCGGGATTAACGTTGCGCAACAGCAACGGGACGCCGTCCATGTTGTTGATGACCACGTCGATTTTGCCGTCGTTGAAGAGGTCTCCAAACGCTGCGCCACGGCCAACTGCGACCACCGCCAGTCCTGTTCCCTCGACTGCAGGCACCAACTCGAACTTGCCGTTACCGAGGTTGCGATAGAGCAGAGGGCGCTGGGCGTAGCTTTGTCCCCACTCCGGATGCTGGTCCACCTGCGGGTAGACGTGGCCATTGACGATAAACAGGTCCTTCCAGCCATCGTTGTCGTAATCGAGGAATCCATCGCCAAATTTCACAAAGGGAATAGAAGCCTGGGCAATCCCGGCCTGGTAACTGACATCGGTGAAGACCCCTGTGCCATCGTTCTGGAAAAGTATGGGGTAATCGTCGGAGAAGGTTGTGCTCACCACTGAGAGATGGCCATTATTCTGATAATCGCCGGCGGCGAGCCCCATATTGGCCGCCTCGCGTCCGTCTTCATTGAGCGCAAATCCGCTCGCGTAACTGTCGTCCTTGAAGGTGCCGTTTCCATTGTTAATGTACAAATAGTTCGGCGTAGAATCGTTGGCTACCATGAGGTCTGGTTTGCCGTCGTTGTTGACGTCGGCAAAGAGCGCATCGAGCCCGTAATAACCATTGGGGCCGTCTACGCCCAGCTTCCTGCTGACGTCGGTAAAGGTTCCGTTGCCGTTGTTGTGGAAGAGATGGTCATGTGCTCCCTGAAGACCCCGCGGCCCGCACATCACTTGCACTCCGCGGTACTGGCAGTGGTCGTAACCGGCATCCTTGGAACCGGAGAGCGAGGCATTTTTCAGGTCAAGATCGATATATGCGGCCACAAACAGATCCAGATTGCCGTCTCCGTCGTAGTCTCCGAAGGTGGCGCCGGTGTGGTCAGTCGTCACGTCTACCGAACCCTGGTCGAGGACCACACCAGCTTGCACCGCAACATCGGTAAACGTGCCGTCGTGGTTGTTGTGATAGAGCCGACTGCCGCCGACATTAGTCACATAGAGATCGGGCCAGTCATCGTTGTCGTAATCGCCGGCCACGCAACCCGTTCCCCATCGGTCGTTCGCCACACCTGCGCTCGCGGTCACGTCGGTGAACGTGCCGTCATGATTGTTATGAAAGAGCGCGGCATGCGGTGAAGGCGCATTCCCCGCCAGAGCGTCCGGTGTCGACCCGTTCACCAGATAAATATCGAGCCAGCCGTCGTGATCGTAATCAAGAAGGCAGACGCCTGAACCTTTCGCTTCAATGATCACTCGTTTTTCCGGCGAACCCGTTACGTTCCGCCACTTCGAGAGCCCCGCCTTTTCGGTTACATCGGCGAACACGACCGGCCCCGTCTTCACGAAGCCGCCGGCCGTGATGGGACGGTGCTGACTATCGAACACCGCGGCCTGCGGGCCGGCATTGGTCATTTCTCCACCTGTTGCTTGCGCCTGCTGGCCTGCGGCGATTGCCGATGTTGGAGCGACGCACAGCACGAGAGCGAGCAAGGCGCAAACTGCCGACAGCAGAAGAACGGACGAGAACCAAAGTAGATTAAGGTATTTCCCAAGCCGGCCACACAGAACAGCGCGCAAGGGGTGAACGCAAAACCGGTGGGATCGCAATGTATGTTTACCTCTTCCGGACATAGTACAACGACGCTGCACGGAGTATCGATGAGTTAGTGCTTACGCGCGGGCACTACACAGACCATCTTCCCGCTGCAGATCGCATGCCCGCCGCCAACGGGAACCTCGATCCGACGAAGGCTAACCCGCACATTTTGGGATTCCCGGTAAACGTTCCTGTGGACCGCCCGAACCATTCTGTTTGGGGTCAATTCGCGTTCTATACTCTCGGGGCCCAACGTCTTTTGCCTTCATTTCTTTCCAGCCATGCGACCCATGGCCGCTTACCAAATCACTCGCAGGGCCGGAGAGCGGCCCAGACTATGCAACCTGCGCTGAATCGACGGTTGGCACCGGCGATCTGGCTCCTGCAGTCGACTCCTGAGAAAAAACCCTTGACAAGCACGCGAGCGATGGCTATATTTGCACACCGTAATCGTTAACTTATCCGGTAACTCATTGAGCGGGTCCATCGAAGGCAGTACATGGTGGTCAACCGAAGGTAGTACGTATCCGAGGATTCGCCGACACGTGAGATGTCATGAGTATGCCACCGTCCTGCTGACGCACAAATCTACTGAGGGAGGCAATATGAGTAAGCTAACGGGAAAAGCCAGGAATAGGCAGTGGTCTTTTGGGCTGCTTCTGATGCTCTTGAGCATTGCAGGTTTAGCCGTCCCGGCCGCCATGGCCCAACAAGCAACTGCGAACGTCTCCGGCGTCGTCAACGATTCAAACGGCTCTGCAATTCCAAATGCACAGGTTGAGATGAAGAACGTCGATACCGGAGTTGTGAGGAGGACGGTCACCAATAACGACGGAGTTTACGACTTCCCGAACGTGGTGCCCGGCACTTATACCATGCAAACGTCTGCAACCGGATTTACCCCGGTGACGCAACCGCCGGTAAACCTCCAGGTCAGCCAGATTGCGACATTCGACTTTCAACTGAAAGTCGGCGCAGCGACGAGCACCGTTACCGTGACCGCCACTGCGACTGCATTGCAAACTTCGAGCTCGGAATTGGGCACTGTTGTTACGACCAACGATGTCAACAACCTGCCATTGAACACCCGCAACTTTACCCAGTTATTGACGATCACAACGGGTGTGGCGAACATCAATACCGATCAGAACGGCAATGGTGGCGGCGGGTGGAATGGGCACACCATCGGAGACACTGACATCCCGGCAATCAATGGCGCTGAGGACCGCAGCAACGTGTTCTTGCTGGACGGCGCCAACGATCTGAATACGCTGTCTGGGGTATACAACTATGCGCCGATCATCGACGCCATTTCGGAGTTCAAGACCCAGGGTCACAACGACCTAGCCGAGTACGGCGGGGCCGCCGGAGGCCTCGTAACCGTGGTCACAAAATCCGGAACCGACCAGTACCATGGCGCTCTTTGGGAGTTCCTCCGCAACTCGGATTTGGATTCGCGCGGCTACTTTGAGACAGCCCGCGCCCCGCTTCGGCAGAACCAGTTTGGCGGTTCGGCCGGTGGTCCCCTCTCGATTCCCAAGCTCTACAATGGCAAGAATCGCACCTTCTTCTACGGGGCCTATGAAGGTTACAGGTACGCCTCTGCTCAGGAGACTGGAGCGGTTGCACCAACCGCTGCGGAGCAAAATGGCGATTTCAGCGCCCTGAGTGTACCCATCTACGATCCGTATACGACCACCTATAACAGTTCCACCGGTCAGTACTCGCGTGAAACGTTCACCCAGGAGTACAACGAACCGAACCCAGCCTATTGCGCCGGGGACACCAACTGTATCCCCGGCGCTGGCTCATCCAGCCCGTCCAGCAACACCCCGGGCGCAATCAACCGCTTCAATCCGATCACACAGTTATACAACTCCATCATTCCGTGGAATCTTCGCACGGTCAATGGTGTCGAAGAGACCTTCCTCAGCGGCAAGGCCTATACCAACCAGGATTCTGGAACGATTCGAGTTGACCAGAACTTCGGCAACAATAATCAGATCATGTTCCGTTTCAGCCAGTTTTATCAGTATGGAGTCACTCCGTCCGATGTAATCGGCGAGGGCTTTCAGGAGGTTCTCGGCCATAACTACATCGGGCATTGGACGCACACATTCAGTCCAACGGCTTTCTCCGACGTGTACTTTGGCAGAAACTACGGGTATAGCCTCATCGGCGGTACTCACTCCGGCGAGGATGCGTCGTTCTTGTCGAAGTTGCAGGGTGACGGGATGTCTTCGTACTGGATGAACCTGGACAACACCACGTATGCCCCGCAGTTTACGGCGAACAGTTATGGCGTGGGATTCACCCCCTCGCAATTGCAGGGAAGCGGATTGGCGGACACCTGGCAGTTCGGCGGCTCATTCTCGAAGATCCTGGGCCGGCACACGATCAAAGCCGGCGCCGATTTTGACACCAACAACTTCATTTCACCCATCGCATATTCCAGCGTGAATTTCGCGGCCACAGAGACCGCGGGCCTCGGCGGAACCTTGCAGGGCGTGGGTGGTGACAGCTGGGCATCTGCGTTGATCGGCGTTCCGGATGGGGCCAGCTATCGGAACATTTACGAGGAAGCTTCAGGCGGCTGGATGGATGCGGTCTACGTCCAGGATCAGTTCAAGGCGACTCCCCGCCTGACCATCAATTACGGATTCCGGAACGACTTCGTCATCACGCCGATTTACGGGACTGGCAAAGCCGGGAACTACTACACGGGCGAGGCCAACCCCGTCACCGGCCAGTACATTCTCAATGCGCTGCCGCCCACCTGTTCGGCGACCCAGGGCGCGCCCTGTATTCCGACGGGGATTTACACCGCATCGAGCACACCCGCGCCGGGCGGGCTCCCCGCACATGCCGTCGTTAGCCCGACTCCCCGCATGATCAAAAATTCGATGGGCGACTGGGGCCTCCGGCTCGGCTTGGCCTACCGCGTGAATGACAAGACAACCCTTCGCGGAGGTTATAGCCGCGAGTACGACGAGTGGGCGACAATCGTGCAACTCTCGCAGAACTTCGGCGGCAACTGGCCGGCGGTCAACACCCTCTCCACGTCCGGCATGAACCCCGAACTTCCAACGGTGACGGTCGCCGATCCGCTGCAACTGGGCAGTGGCGGAGCGGTCATTTATCCAATCAACGACTTCAGCCAGGTGAGCCAGTGGATGGTGGATCCGAACTTCAGGACTCCATATTTCGAGGAGTATAACGGGGGCATCGAGCGGATGTTGCCGGGTAACCTCGCTCTCGATGCGAACTACGTCGGTTCAACCGGCAGGCATGAGGACTGGGGTCCAACCATGAACACCCCCTCACCGGGACCTGGAACGATTCAAAACCGGCGGCCGTACCCTTACATGCTGCAGCAATGGTTCGACCAGAGTGTGGGCGACAGCCGCTACAACTCCATGCAGGTCACCCTCACCGAACGTCCTACCCATGGTGTCACGTTCCTGGTCGCCTACACGCTGGGGCAGGTGAAATCTGACGGATGCGGTCTGGGTGCAAGCTGCGATTCGTCGAATCCATACGACCGCAAGGTCGACTACGGCATCTCGGACCTCGACCAGAAGAACGTGTTTTCAGCCTCATTTACAGCCAAGTCGCCATACGACAAGTCTCCCAACAGGCTGGTCTCCAATGTGGCCGGCGGATGGTCGCTGAACGGTATTGTGCAATTCAGTTCCGGGCAGCGTTTCACGGTAACCGACGGCAATGACACTGAGAATGTAGGCTGCTGCCTCCAGGAGCGGGTGGACGTGGCTGGCAACCCGCAGATTGGGACCCGCAAAACTTCGACGGGGATCATTGGATTGAATCCAGCCGCTTTCGCGGCCCCGGCGGCGTACACCTATGGCACTGAAGGGGTGAACCAGTTCACCGATCCAATGCGTCACGAAGTCGACATGTCTTTGTTCCGCGAGTTCCACACGGGGCTCGGAGAAGAGAGATACTTTCAGTTCCGCGCCGATGCATTCAATCTCTTCAACAACGTTGTCTTCAATGGTCCGGATGCGTCCATTTCCGACGCGACATTCGGACAAGTCACGAGCCAGGAAAACGCGCTGGGCTACGGCGGTACGCGAAATTTGCAGCTCGCGCTGAAGTTCTACTACTAGCAGTGTGACTTCGTGGTTTCGTAAGCCGATCCACGAATTTCGCGCGGTCACGGTAGTGGCTCGAGTTTTATGACTGAAATTCTATAGTGTCATCGCCGCACGTAAGATCGCGGCGGTGACACTTTTCTCTTCAGCGCCTCGAACTGTGCTAAAAGAGTGAAGACGAAGGGGAACGGGCTTGGCGGTGTTGATTCTATTACTTTGCTCTCTAGTGCTTGGTGGAGTCCTATTTGGTTTGGGCGCAGTGTCGCCGTCGGCCATCGATCTGGCTTCGATCGCCGACGGCACTCGAAGAAACTTTCTGCGCGCGGCTGGTTTGCTTGTTCCCAAAATGATGTTTCCCTGGTTGGGACCGCGCCGGAGCGAGCAACTCCAGGATTTCTTCCCCAGTGTTGCGCTTCCATCGGCAATTCGGTTTGAGGACATTGCTCAAAACGCCGGTGTACATTTTGTTGTCGAGAATTGCCCCACCCCAGAGAAACACCAGCCGGAGACTATGCCAGCCGGCATTGCGTTGTTCGACTACGACGGGGACGGCCTGCTCGACATTTACCTGGTCAACGGCGCAGAGATGCCTTCCATGGTGAAAACCGGCCCAAAGTATTGGAACCGCCTGTTTCGCAACAATGGCGATGGAACGTTCACTGATGTTACTGAGCGCGCCGGAGTCGCCGGAGCAGGTTATGGGATGGGCGCGGCGGTGGGCGATTACGACAATGACGGCTGGCCCGATTTGTTTGTGGCCAACGTCAACGGGAATCAGCTTTTTCACAATAATGGCGACGGCACGTTCACCGATGTCACCGCGAAATCGGGTTTGGGCGGCGGCATGTACAACGGCCGCAAGATGTGGTCCATCGCGGCCGGCTGGTTCGACTACAACAACGACGGCCTGCTGGACCTGTTCGTGGCAAATTACTGCCAGTGGGATCCGCGCTACGAACCTGTCTGCATGGGTTTGGATGGCCGCGGTTACTGTCACCCCAACAGCTTCGGTCCACTTCCCAACACGCTGTACCGTAACAACGGCGATGGGACCTTCACTGATGTTTCGGCGGAGACCGGGATTTCAAGCGTGCTGGGCAAGGGGATGGGTGTCGTGTTTGCGGATTACGACGGCGACGGCTTTCTCGACGTGTTTGTGGCCAACGACAACAGCCCGAACCTCCTGTTTCACAATCTGGGGGGAAAGCGATTTGAAGAAGTGGGTTTTCAGGTAGGTGTGGCCTACAACGACGAGGGGACGACCCTTGCAGGGATGGGTGCTGACTTCCGGGATCTGAACAACGACGGCTTTCCGGACATCTGGCATACCGCGATCGAAAACGAAACGTTTCCATTATTCATGAACGGAGGCAAAGGACTGTTTCGGAATGCGAGTCAGGAGAGCCGGCTTGCGAATTTGACCAGGCCGATGTCAGGCTGGTCGAACGGGATCGTCGATCTCGACAACGACAGTTGGAAGGACCTGGTGGTGGCCCGCAGCAATGTGCTGGACAACATCGGGGAAATCTCAAGGCATTTTCACTATGCCGAGCCAAACTCGGTCTTCCGCAATCTTGGGAACGGGCAATTTGAAGATGTGAGCGCCACTGCTGGAGCCGACTTTACACAGCCCGCCCCACACCGGGGGCTCGCGTACGGGGATCTCGACAATGACGGCCGGATGGATCTGGTGGTGACCGCATTGGGGGCCCCGGTCAGCGTATTCCGCAACGTCACCGAAACACGCGGTCACTGGGTCCTGTTCAAACTTGTCGGAACGAAAAGCAATCGGATGGGCATCGGCGCCCGGATTCGAATAACCACCGATGATGGCAGGATGCTTTACAACGAGGCGACAACCAGCACGGGATATGCTGCTTCAAGCGACCCGCGCGTCCATTTCGGTCTGGGCAGTTCGCGCGTGATGAGGGAAATCGAGGTTCGCTGGCCATCGGGCACACGCCAGTTGTTGCACGATGTGGCGGCGGACCGCATACTCGAGGTGACGGAGCCGCGCGATGGCAGTCGGCAATGAATGTGGCCAAGGTGGTGTTCTACCCGGAGCGATCCATCATGAAGCGATCACTCATTTGCTGTAGCGCATTTCTACTATTTGCCGGCGCGCGGGCTGCGGCGCAACTGCCGCCCACTTGCAAGGCGCCGGCGGATGCCCACAACGCGCCGGCCGGTACGCCGCCTGCAAGAGTTTATGACGCTGTGGGAGCATGGTTCGCCGAAAACGGCGATCTGAATTGTGCGGTCGCGGCGTTCAAACAAGCCTTGCGGCTGGAGCCGCGCTTGGCCGAGGCGCATTTCGACCTTGGGCTTGTCCGGCAGAATCAGCAGCAGCCTGCGGCCGCAATAAGCGAGTTCCGTCTCGCTCTGAAGTACGATCCCGCATTGCTGCAGGCGCATTGCGCGCTGGGTTCGTCCCTCGCTGCCCCGACCGAGGCGGAAGCCGAATTTCGCAAAGCGCTCGCAATCAACCCGCAATTAGTCTGCGCCCTGGACGGGCTGGCGCAGGTTCTGGTGAAAGAGAGACGGTACGATGCCGCCATGGATGATTGGCGGCAAGCCCTCCAGATTCAGCCGGACGCTGCGGATTTGCAGCTCTCTTTGGCTACGGCGATCTATAAGGTGGCCAAGGACAGGCAGGCCGATGGTCTGCCGCCTGTCAATGGCTCCACTGTGGAGGATGCGATTCGGCTTCTAACGAACTTGCTCAAGAGCCACCCCGACTTAACGGCTGCATACCTTACTCTTGGCAATATCTATGCGAACGAGCGGCGTGACCGCGAGGCCGCGGATGAATATCAAGAGGTGACCCGCCGGAGTCCCAATGATATGGTGGCGCTGGCTGCGGAGGTCAAGGCCCTCATCGACGCATCAGCATATACCGAGGCCCTTGCGCCGGCCCTCGATTACGTGCACCGGGAGCCGAACGATCCCTCGGGGCACGTCATGCTCGGCACGGTATACCAGCAACTGGGCGATTACGGCAAGGCAGAGCCGGAACTTGAGCTTGGAGCCGCCAGGACACCCGATGATTTTGAGGCTCAATATCAGCTTGGGTTGGTTTTGGCGCGAATGGGAAAGCCTGATCAGGCGTTGCCCCGCTTGCGGAAGGCTGTCGCGCTAAAACCGGGGGATAGGTCAGCCCAGTACCAGTTGGTTGCCGTGCTGCGCTCGCTTGGTCAAACACAGCAAGCAACGCAGATGATAGGTCAGTTGCAGAAAGAACAGGGTAAAGAATTCCTCAACAGCCAACTGACATCCGAGGGAACCAAGGCGAATGACCTGCTGCAATCCGGTAAACCGGCAGAAGCGGCGCAGGTTTATCGCCACATGCTCGAAGAGAGCCCGGACAACGCCTGGACGGCTTATAACCTCGCGCTGGCGCTTGAAGCCATGAACGACAGGAAGGGCGCTGAAGAAACCCTCCGTAATGCAATCAACATCGACCCGAAGCTGGCTAAGATTCAGGCCGAATTGGGCCAACTGGAGTTGGCCGGAGGCGACTTGCCATCCGCGCAGAAGTGGCTCAAAGCCGCACTTGATCTGGAACCTGAACTCGTGGAGGCGCGCGGAAATCTGGCGATGGTTTACGCCAGAAAGGGCGATCTGGTTTCGGCCGAGAAACTTCTTCGTCAGGCCATTGAAGACGATCCGAAATATAAAGAAGGCCATTTGAATTTGGGGTTGATTCTTGCCCAGCAGGACAGGAAATCCAACGCCGAGGAGGAACTGGACAAAGCCGTCTTGTTGGCGCCAAAGGACCCCGCCACCTTGTCGACGGTTGGAAAAGCAAAAGTACAAATGGGCGACGTGAGCGCAGGAATCGCGCTCCTCCAGCAAGTCGTAGATCTGGCGCCCAACCTGGCCGCGGCCCATCTGGACTTGGCTCTTGCGCTCGCCGACAGTTACAACTTGCCCGCAGCGCTGGGACAGTCCGGCGAGGCTGTTCAACTTGCTCCGCAGTCCGGTGTGGCCCATTTCTATCGCGGGCGAGTTTTGTACGATCTGGGCCGCAGCACCGATGCACAGCCGGAGTTCGAAACCGCCTGCCGGCTGGATCCACATATGCCCGAGCCGCGATATTATCTCGCCCTCATCGACAAGCAGGAGGGCAAGTACGAGCTTGCAGCCAGTTTGCTTGAACAGACCGTCAAACTGCAGCCCAGCAATGTAATGGCCTGGTATATGCTTGGTCAATCTCTTGAGCAGGAGTCGGAAACCGCGAGAGCACTAACGGCCTGGCGGCAGGCGATCGCAATTGACCCCAAGTTTACCCAAGCGCTGTTCAGTCTGGCGCGCGCGCTGCGATCTACCAATCAAGCTGAATCTGAGCAGTTGATGGCGCGCTACATTGCTGTTCAGAAAGAGCGGAGCGTATTGGATCGGGCGGACACCCTCGCAAACAACGGCATTGAAGCTGCGTCCGCTCATGATTGGCCCGAAGCTATCCGGCAGTTGCGCGAGGCGATCGCCGCGTGCGGTGACTGCGCGGCGAAAGCCGACTTTCACAGGAAACTGGGCATCATTGACTGCCAAGCTGGCGATCTCGACAACGGCGAAAAGGAACTGCTGGCCGCCAAGGCGCTCAAGCCAGATGATCCCGTGACCCAGGCTGCCCTTGAGTTGGTTGCCCAGGCTCGACTCTCCGAATCAGCCATTGGGAAGGCGCAGCACTAGCTCTAGCGGCCTGGATTGCGCATGCAGTGGTGTGTGCGCGCAGCGCGCAATTGCATTCTGGCTGCATGCTTCGAAGGTATCAGGGCCCCCACTTCGAACGCGAGACTCAGGGCGCGTCTGTGCGCATCGGCTTCGTTCGAATAACCTACCTCTCCAAGATATCTATCACGCTATTCAAATGTCGAAAGATACCTTCGGCTTATTACGACGAAGGTTGTGGCTCATCAGAAAGCGGATACCTTCGGCTGGACGCGCGAATGACAATGCGAGGAGTAATAAGTTCGGTTTTGGGCCTGACCGGTGTTTTCTTCCGCGCGATCTTGAGCGCAAGGTCGGCCGTATACTTTCCAATGCTCTCGCTTCCTTGATCGACGGAAGAGAGTGGGACACGGAGAAAGTCCGAGTAGGAAAGATTTCCGCACCCAACCACGGCCACGTCCTGGGGGATACGCAGCCCTGCATCCAGGATCGCCCGCATTGCTCCCAGCGCGGACTGATCGTTAAAACAAAAAATGCCATCCGGCCGAGGGTCAACCGCGAGCACGCGCTTTGCCGCTTCATACCCGCCCTTTTCTCCGCGATGGTCCCCTGACGTACCGAGGGAAACGATGTGTCCTGGCAGAGGTGTCAGGTTATATGTCGCAAGGGCTCTCTTGTAACCGTCGAGCCGCCCGACTGCGGTGCTCACTTCCGGGCCGCGGATGTGAGCTACACGCCGGCATCCCTGCTCGATGAGGTGAGATGTGGCCAGCGCACCCACCGCCTCATCGTCCACGCCCACGAAATTGGCGTCAAGTCCCTGGAACCGCCGGTCAATAAGAATGTAAGGCGTCTTTTGCTCTTCGATAAGACGAAAACAGTCCAGGGACCATTGCACAGAGGCCACCATGATCACATCTACGCGTCTCGCCAGCAGTTGCTTGATCCCCTCGGCCTCGAGCTCCGGGTCATCGTCCGAAGACGAGATGAACAGACTATATCCGTGCTTTCTTGTTTCAGACGAAATGGCTTTCGCGATATCGGCAAAAAATGGGTGCAGCAGGTCCGGAACTACGAGTCCAAGAGTCCAGGTCCGGCCCGTGACCAACGAACGGGCTGCGAAGTTAGGCTGGTAATTGAGTTCCCGCATTCGCTTCAAGACGCGCTTACGCGTCTCGGCGCCAATATCGGGGTGGTCCCGTAACACCTTCGACACCGTCACTACAGACAGGCCCAGTTCGTTAGCGATGTCTTTCAATCTGGTTGCCATTGATTCGAGTTTACTCCATGCTTGTTTTCCGATTTGTTGCACTGCCATATCAGCGCAAGTCCCTACGGTGGCTACGAAGAATAGGAGGAGTGGTCTATTTGAATCATAGTTGACAACGCTGATTATAGCCGGGTATGATTTCATCGTTTCAGTTATCGATTACTGTACTGCATCTGTGAGTGAGGAACATGCAACTTCCGACCGCGGTGCCTGGCCAGATTGTCCAGGCCGTCGATCCTTCACATGTCCCATGCAGGACTTTGGCTTCCGGCGCCAAAATGCCTGCGATCGGCCTGGGAACTTTCGGTTCTGATCATGTTTCTCACGGTGCCGTGGCCGCAGCCGTGCGCTATGCCGCAAGCATCGGTTACAGACACTTCGACTGCGCAGCGGTATATGGCAATGAGGGCGGCATCGGGCATGAATTTCGGCAACTGCTTGGGAACGGGCTTCGCCGCGAGGATCTCTGGATCACCTCCAAGCTGTGGAACGACATGCACGGCGAAAACGACGTTATTCTCGCGTGCGAGAAGTCTCTGACCGATCTGCGGCTTGATTACCTTGACCTCTATCTTGTGCACTGGCCGTTTCCCAATCATCATCCGCCGGGCTGCGATGTCTCCTCTCGCAATCCGCATGCCGTGCCCTACATCCACGAGAGCTACATGCGCACCTGGCGCAAGATGGAGGAGCTCGTCGATCGCGGACTGGTCCGCCACATCGGCACATCGAACATGACGATACCCAAGATGGAGCTGCTGCTGCGCGATGCACGCATCCGGCCCGTTGTGAACGAGATGGAGCTTCATCCTCACTTCCAGCAGTCGCAGTTTTTCCGCTACCTGGTGGATAAGGGCATCCAACCGATTGGTTTCTCGCCCGTCGGTTCGCCGGCGCGTCCCGAACGCGATCGTACCCCGGAAGATAGTTCGCCTACTGAAGATCCGGTGATCTGCCGGATCGCGCAAAGGCTGGGCGTGCACCCGGCGGTGGTGTGCATCAAGTGGGCTGTGCAACGCGGACAGGTTCCAATTCCTTTCTCTGCAAATCCACGCAACATCTTGAGCAATCTTCTTGGTTTAATCAGTGAGCCGCTCACAGCTGAAGACATGACCGCCATTGAGAAGCTGGACCGGAATTGCCGATTGATCAAAGGCCAGGTCTTCCTCTGGAAAGACAACCAATCGTGGGAGGATCTCTGGGATACCCACGGAGAGATCACGCCTGCCTAGAAAGGGTGCCGGTTTATGCTGTCCGCACACCCGCAAGTCCTGAGAAATTGAAGCCGACCGCACAACAGTTGGAAGTAGGGAGTCAGACGGGGATGAGCAAGACGATGAAAGCGGCGTTTCTCCCGGGAAATAGCACCGTCGAGATGAGAGAAGTTCCGATACCGGAGCCCGGCCACGGGGAGGTGCTTCTCGCGGTCAAAGCTTCCACGATCTGTGGCTCAGACATTCGCGCCATCTATCACGAGCACCTGGGCAGAGGCCCTGAAGGCTACCAGGGTGTGATTGCCGGGCACGAGCCCGCAGGACAGATCGTGGCGGCCGGCCCGGGCTGCCGCCGCTTCAAGGTTGGCGATCGGGTGATCGTCTACCACATTTCTGGGTGCGGCGTGTGCAACGATTGCCGCCGTGGGTACATGATCTCCTGCACCAGCGCGGAGTATCGCCGAGCCTATGGATGGCAGCGCGACGGCGGCATGGCCGAGTATCTGCTTGCCGAAGAGAAAGACCTGATTTCCCTCCCTCGACTCGCTCACCTACCTTGATGGCGCGCAGGTGGCATGCGGCTTCGGCACGGTCTACGAAGCACTCCAGAAGGTGGGAATCGACGGCAATCATGCCGTGCTGATCACAGGGCTCGGACCGGTGGGACTGGCGGCAGGATGCTCTGTGTCGCAAACTGGGCGCCGAAAAGATCATCGGCATCGATATCTCTGCCGAACGCCGCGAGATTGCCCTGAGCCTGGGACTTTGCGATTCGGTTATGGCCGCGGGACCTGACAGCGCGAACGAGGTGCGCGAGCTTACCGGCGGTAACGGGGTGGAACGCGCGATCGATTGTTCCGGAAATGCCGAAGCGCGCGCCACCGCCATTCGCGCCACCCGCAAATGGGGAAGGATGGTCATGGTGGGCGAAGGCGGCACGGTTTCCTTCAATCCTTCGCCCGACATCATTCACGATCAAAAGATCATCTACGGATCCTGGGTTACGTCCACCTGGCTGATGGAGGAACTGGTGGAGCGGTTGGTTCGCTGGAACCTGCACCCGGAAGACATCGTCACCCACCGCTTCCCTCTCGACCAAGCGAGCGAAGCCTACCGCTTGATGGCTTCGGGCCGCTGCGGTAAAGTTGCGGTTTGTCCCACCGCGGAGTAGCCAATGCATATTGCTCCGGCTGAGCCCAACGCGGCACAGTCCTCATCTGCACCCCTGCTTCCGCGCCAAGGCAAGGTCGTCCTATTCCTTGTCACCGGGTTGTTTTTTCTGTGGGCCATCCCCAACAACCTGAACGACGTGCTCATCCGTCAGTTCATGAAGTCGTTCGCGATCAACCGCCTCGAGGCTGGTCTGGTGCAATCGACCTTCTACTTCGGCTATTTTTTGTTAGCGATTCCCGCGGCTCTCATCATGCGCCGCTTCGGGTATAAGACAGGACTTCTGACCGGCCTTATCCTTTACGCAACCGGCACCTTCCTGTTCTATCCGGCTTCCGTGGCCAGGAGTTATCCGCTCTTTCTCTTCGCGCTGTTCGTCATCGCCGGCGGCCTAGGCTTTCTTGAGACCGGCTCCAACCCGCTTATCGCCCAGCTTGGCGATCCCGCAACCGCCGTGCGCAGGCTCAACTTCTCGCAGGCCTTCAATCCAATCGGTTCTATCACCGGAGTTCTGATCGGAACGGTCTTCATCTTTTCGGGCGTCGAACCGACTGTGGGCGAGATCGCGCGCATGAAGGTTCAGGGAACGTACGACGCATTCCTGCAGCACGAAACGGCACGGGTGCTTGCGCCGTACATGGTGCTGGGTGTCATTGTCCTGGTGTGGGCCTTCCTCATCTTCCGGACAAAATTTCCGGCCATCGAGGGCGATTCCGTGGTCCCGCATAAGAGCCAATCCGGTGGTTATCTGACCCTTCTGCGCTATCCCAGCTTTCTTCTCGCGATCGCCGCGCAGTTTTGTTATGTGGGCGCGCAGGTGGGCACCTGGAGCTATTTCATCCAGTACGCGCAGGATTACACGCATGTCGGGGAAAAGCAGGCGGGCTATCTGCTCACCACTACTCTGGCAGCCTTCGCCGTCGGCCGATTTGCATCGAGTTACCTGATGAAGCGCCTGCAACCGAACAGACTGCTGGGCGCCTTCGCTCTGGTCAATGTCGTGCTCGTGCTGATCGGAATTCTGCGTCCGGGATGGGGCGGACTGGTCGCAGTTCTGCTCACCAGCTTCTTCATGTCGCTGATGTACCCCACCATCTTTGCTCTCGGCATTCGGGATCTCGGCGAGCATACCAAGGAGGGCGCGTCGCTGCTGGTGATGGCGATCATCGGCGGAGCGGTGTTTACACCCTTGATGGGAGCTCGCGTATCAGTCGACAAAGAGCATGGCGGTCAGTATGACGCTTCCGCTGTTCTGTTATGCCGCAGTCGCCGGATTTGCCTTCTGGGGATCGCGCACTGCGCCCCTTATAACCCGCCCCGAGCGGCTGGTCAGCGAGGTTCCGCGTGAATCCAACCCGTGATCGGGAATTAGAATCGTGGGAATCCCACTTTGAGCGCCTGTTGCCGCTGTTTGGGCATCGCAACTGGATCGTCGTCGCCGACGCTGCGTATCCTGCCCAGTCGAACCCGGGCATTGAAACGTTGGTCACGGGCAGCGACCATACCGAAGTGCTCGCAAGGGTCCTCGATGCGATCGGCGCATCCAGCCATGTTCGCGCCAAGGTTTATATCGACGCCGAATTGAAATTCGTCGCAGAGCAGGATGCGCCGGGAGTGAGCACCCTCCGCAACGAAATGACCCGGCTGCTGGCAGACAAGAACGTGCGCGAGCTTGAGCACGAACAGATCATTGCCAGGCTGGACGAGGCTGGCAAGCTTTTTCGCATTCTGATTCTCAAGTCGACGCTTGCTATCCCGTACACTTCGGTCTTCCTGGAACTGGACTGTGGGTATTGGAGCGAGGAAGCGGAGAAGCGCCTGAGAGGCATTCAGGCGAAAAAACAGCAGTGACACTCGAAGGCCGGTTGACGCCGGAATCCACGCAGCAAGAAGGATAAAGGGACGATGCAAAGAAGAGAGTTTTGCAAGCTGATCGCGGCTGCCACAGCGGCCGGGGCCATTCCCACAAAAGGGCAATCGGCTGCGGACGTACCCTCCGGTTTCAACAACCTCCATCAGACGTACGAAGAGTTCTGCGCCACACCGGAGAGCCAGCGCATCTTCTATGCGCTGGTGGACGGCAAGATCGTGGAGACGAGGCTGAACAACTCTGACTGGTCGCCAACCGCGTGGGGCGAGCCGCCCGAGTTGCCCGGCGGTTCGTGGGACGGCGTGCCCATGCAGGCGCCGATAGAAGGGCTAAGTGGCGACGGCCCGTATCAGGCCACCTGGGATTCGCTGCTCCAGTACGACGCACCCGAGTGGTACCGCGACGCCAAGTTCGGCATCTGGGCGCACTGGAGCCCGCAGTGTGTGCCCGAATACGGCGACTGGTACGCACGCATGATGTATCATGGAGGGTTCTCCCGATTACGAGTTCCAGAACTCGCACTACGGCCATCCCTCGGAGTTCGGCTACAAGGATCTGTGCGCGCAGTGGACGCTGCTCAACTGGGAACCGGAAGCGTTGATCGAACGCTACAAAAACGCCGGAGCGCGCCTGTTTATCGCGCTGGCCAATCACCACGACGGGTTTGACACGTGGGGCTCGAAGCATCAGCCTTGGAACGTCGTGAACCATGGGCCGCATCGCGACGTGGTGGGCGAGTGGGCGGCGGCAGCGCGCAGCCAGGGACTGCGCTTCGGCGTAACCGTTCATCAGGCGCGCAACTGGTGGTGGTTCCAGACCTCGCACGGCGCCGACAAGAGCGGCCCGTATGCGGGCGTCTCGTATGACGGGCGCATGACCAAAGCCGAGGGCAAGAACCAGTGGTGGGACGGGCTTGATCCCCAGATGCTCTACGGCGTGAAGCATCCCAAGAACGCGCTGCCGGACGCCTCGTATGTAAAGAACTTCTACGATCGCACGCGCGACCTGATCGATCAGCACGATCCCGACCTGCTTTACTTCGACAATGCGCTGCTCCCGCTGGGCTGGGGCGGCATGAACGTGGGCGCGTACTTCTACAACCACAATCTGAAGACGCGCGGCAAAATGGAGGCCGTGCTGAACATCAAGAACGTGCCCGACAAGCTGGCCAAGGCAGTGGTGGCCGACTACGAGCGCGGTCTGACCAGCGGCATCATGCCCTATGCGTGGCAATCGGAGACTTGCATCGGCGAGTGGCACTACCGGCGCAGTCTTTTTGAGGGCCCCGGCGCATTTGGCGGCTACCTGCCCCCGCGCGACGCAATTCACTGGCTCGTCGACACGGTGAGCAAGAACGGCACGTTCATTCTGAATGTCCCGGGTAAGCCGGACGGCACCATCGACAGCAAAGAGATCGCAGTTCTCGATGAGATTGCAGCATGGCTGAAGGTGAATGGCGAAGCCATCTTCGAGACGCGTCCCTGGACCGTCTACGGCGAAGGGCCGAATGCCGTCGCGAGCGGGCCATTCAAGGGCGCCAGCATCAGCGCGCTGGGCGAGAAGGACATCCGCTTCACGCGCAACAAGGCCAACAACGTGATCTACGCAATTTTCATGGGCTGGCCAGAGGGGCACGCGCAGATTGCGTCGCTGGGATTGTCGAGCAAAGTCAATCCCGGCAAGGTCCAGAATGTCACTGTGGTTGGTTCGAATGCGAAAGTCAAGTGGACGCAGGACGCCGACGCTTTGCATCTGCAGCTGCCATTTGGATTACCGATTGCGAACAGCTACGGGGCAGCCGTGAAGATCGCGCTGAGCTGAAATCAGCGGACCAAGATGAGGTGAGCAAAGCCTGGGCGATTTCTGCGGTCAGTGCGGAAATCGCTCATTCATTCCGATGGAGAACCCCGAAAAGGAAAATGTGATGCGAGTTGCGATGGTTCTTTTTGCCTGCGCTGGAATGCTCATGGGTACTGTCGCTGCGCCGCGCGCGACCGCGCAGGATGCCTCGACGCCATCCTACCGCAACACGTCTCTGCCGCCGGAGGTGCGTGCCAGGGATCTGGTAAGCCGCATGACCCTTGAGGAAAAGGCCTCGCAACTGGTGAATGGCGCCCCCGCTATTCCCCGGCTTCAGGTTGCGGCCTATAACTGGTGGAGCGAAGCGCTTCACGGAGTGATCGACAACGGCGTAACCGAATTTCCCGAGCCGATTGGCCTGGGCGCGACGTTCGACGTGCCGGGCATTCATGCGATGGCCACCGATATTGGGATTGAGGGCCGCATTAAGCATGTGCAAGATGTGCGCGCCGGACACCTTGGCATTATGGGAGGTCTCGACTTCTGGGCGCCGAATCTGAATATCTTTCGCGACCCGCGCTGGGGCCGCGGCCAGGAGACCTATGGCGAAGATCCGTTTCTTACCGGCCGCATGGGAGTGGCCTTTGTCACCGGCATGCAGGGTGACGATCCAAAATATTACCGCGTCATCGCTACACCCAAGCACTTTGACGTGCACAGCGGCCCGGAGCCGACGCGACACTTCGCCGACGTCGACGTGAGTAAGCACGATGAACTCGACACCTATGAGCCGGCCTTCCGTGCCGCCATCGTCGAAGGCAAGGCCGGATCGATCATGTGCGCTTACAACGCGATCAACGGAGAGCCGGCTTGCGCCAACCAGTACCTGCTTCAGGATCAGCTGCGTGGCAAATGGGGATTCCAGGGATACGTGGTCTCCGACTGCGGCGCCGTTGAGGATATCTTCACCGGCCATCATTACCAACCCACGCAGCCGCAGGCTTCGGCTATTTCGCTCATGCGTGGCATGGATAACGAATGTTTCGGCGCCGGCACCAGCCTGAAAGATTACGACTACCAACCTTTTATCGAGGCGGTGCAGCAGGGCTATCTTCCCGAGAGTGCGATGGACACCGCACTGGTTCGCCTGTTTACAGCGCGTATGGAACTGGGCATGTTCGATCCTCCAGAGATAGTTCCCTACACCAAGATCAATGAAGACGAACTTAGCAGCCCAGCGCATCGCGCTCTGGCCCTCAAACTTGCGGATGAGTCGATGGTGCTGTTGAAAAACGATGGCACGCTTCCGCTCAAATCGGATATCAAGAGCATTGCTGTGGTGGGTCCTCTGGCCGACCAGACGCGCGTGTTACTGGGCAACTACAACGGCACGCCGACACACACGGTTTCATTCATGGAGGGTCTCAAGGCTGAGTTTCCGAATACTAGAATCACCTATGTTCCGGGAACCCAGTTCCTGCGCGAAGATGGCAATTCCGTAGCCGACGATCTGCTGACCGCCCCCGATGGTAAACCGGGTCTTAGAGCCAAGTATAGCGACTGGACCGGAGTTCAAATGGGCCCCGGTGCGAGTCCGAAGCCGATCATGACCCGGATTGAGCCGAATATAGACCTCAACGAAAACAATCTGCCGTCCGAGCTTGCAGGCAAGAACTCTGTCGGCGTGCAGTGGACCGGATTTCTCACTCCTCCTGCCACTGGAGACTATCTCCTCGGCATCCGTGCCAATGGTTTTTCCCGCGTTACGGTCGACGGCAAGGCCATCGCCATGCAGTTCCGATCCGAGAAGGTCGAGCCGAGCCTGGGGCGGGTACACCTGGAGAAAGGCCAGAAGGTCGCCCTTGAAGGGCTGTATCGGCCAATGGCCGGCAGCAAGCCAAGCGCGCAGCTTATCTGGGCGCCGGTAAACAATGCGCCTTCGCCCGAAGCAGTTGCCACGGCAAAGAATGCCGACGTTGTGATTGCCGTCGTTGGCATCACCAGCCAGCTTGAAGGCGAAGAGATGCCGGTCAACCAGCCCGGATTCCTCGGAGGAGATCGCACCAGCATCGATCTGCCCGAGCCGGAAGAAGCCCTGGTTGAAGCGGTCGCAGCGTCTGGCAAGCCGCTCGTTGTTGTACTAATGAACGGCAGCGCGCTTGCCGTCAACTGGGAGAGTAAACATGCCAACGCAGTTCTCGATGCGTGGTATTCCGGCGAGGAAGGCGGTACGGCGATCGCCGATACGCTGATCGGCAAAAATGACCCTGCGGGCCGCCTTCCGGTCACTTTTTACACTGGCGTGAATCAACTGCCCACCTTCGAGAACTACTCGATGGATGACCGGACTTACCGTTACTTCCGCGGGAAGCCCTTGTATCCGTTCGGCTATGGCCTCAGTTACACGACCTTCGCCTACAGCGATCTCAGCGTGCCGCAGGCGCCGGTGAGCGTGGGCAATCCCGTGCCCGTGGATGTGACCGTGACGAATACGGGCAAGGTGGCGGGCGATGAGGTGGTAGAGCTTTACCTGAAGTTCCCACCGGTCGCGGGCGCACCAAACATCGCTCTGCGCGGGTTCCAGCGCATTCACCTCGATCCTGGCGCCAGTCAGAAAGTCCAATTCGAGCTGAAAGGTCGCAATCTGGGAATGGTGACCTCAGTAGGCCAGCCGACCATTGCCAACGGAGATTACACAATCAGCATCGGCGGTGGCCAGCCGGATACCGGAGCGCCGGGCGTCACCGGACACTTCCGTATCGATGGCCAGATCGACTTGCCGGAATAGTCCGAACCACGAACGCGCTCTTTGCGCCCGGCAGCGAACAGGAATGGATAGGAGGCTATGCATGGATCGACGGTCATTTCTCTCGGCAGCTGGCGTGGCGGCACTTTCGACGTCTCTTCCAGCTCGGCTTCTGGCGCAGACCGTCGAACCGCCGATCGAACATCGCCTGCCCACTACTGACTCGGACTACCAGCGCTCCAGGTCATACATTGAGGAGGATCCGATCCATCAATATCGCTGGGCGTCGGATCGTGCCGTTGAAGCCTTCAAAGATATGAAATTTGGACTGAGGATTCACTGGGGACTCTACTCGATCTTCGGCAGAGCCCATGAGTCCTGGCCGTTCCTGACTCTGCCGTATTCTGAGCGCGAAAACTACAACCACGCATACGAGACGTGGAACCCGAGTGAATTCGATGCCGATTCCTGGATGAATCTGTGCCAGGAAGCGGGATGCCGCATGTTTGCCTTCACAACCAAGCATCATGAGGGATTCTCGATGTTCGACACGCGCACGCGGGTGCGGCAGCGGGCGAACTGGACGGCGCCGGGAGGGCCACAAATCGAGGACTGCGACTTGGCCTACTCCATCATGGAAACACCTTTCCGCCGCGACATCGTGCACGAACTCACCAGCGCAGCGCATAAGCGAAACATCGGAATCGATCTGTACTTCTCTCATTCCGATTGGTACGACGCGGACTTTAGACCCTACGGGTGGCATCCCTTGCAGGTTCCTTCGTCTCCCGAATTGTGGGGTTGGGAGCCTTCTGAAGGCACGGTACAACAGTTCTGGGATCGGCTGAAGGCACGGTTCGCCGGGCAGCTCGTCGTTGTGCCGGACCCCACACCGGAACAGGTACAACGCATGGTATTACGCCACCGCGCGCAACTGACTGAACTGCTCACGCGCTACGGCACGATTAACATGCTCGGTCTGGATATCTTCTGGGGGCCCAAACTGTGGCGTCAGATGCGGGACACAATCCTCCGCATCCGCGAGTTGCAGCCGGATGTTATGCTGCGGGCCCGGGGCATCGGCAATTACGGCGATTACTACACTCCCGAGGGGTTCGTTCCCGGCTCAACAGAAGCCACGAAGATGCCGTGGTTCGTCATCTATCCACTGGGTACTTCGTTCTCCTACGAAAAGGACCCTTCGAAGTACAAAGGCGCAGGCTGGATCATCCACAACCTCGTCGATGTCGCCGCAAAAGGTGGCAACTTCATGGTCGGAGTCGGCCCCAGCGGCCAGGGTAGCTTCCATCCGGTGGCGGTGCAACAACTGCTGCAGGCGGGCCAGTGGCTCAAGGTCAACGGTCAAGGCATCTATGGAACGCGGCCGCGGCCCGGAACGTTGTGGACTGAGGGAGCAAGTTTGAGATTCACGCGCACTAAAGACGACAGCACATCGTACTGTTTTGCCCTCGATTGGCCAGGAAAAACTCTGGCCATCAGGTCGCTCCAGCGCCCTCGTTCGTTGGAGGTCGAGATGCTTGGCTATCCTAAGAAGCTCACGGCTCGATGGGATGCGGCCCAGGGGCTATTGATTTCGCTGCCCGAGGATCTGCAGCAAGAATCGAACCGTCCTTGCCAATATGCCTGGGGGTTCCGGATCAACTCTTCCGCCGCATCGTGAACTGCCCTTAAATCTCGGGTGACAGAAGGGCGCGGCCCAGAATGCGCACGGACGTCGGGATGTCATGTGCCGCTACTCACCTGCAGTTTTCCGTTGCGCACAGATTCTTGCTGAAGAATGGAAGCACATGGTTCTGAAAGCGGTCGGCGACAGCGCTGGTGTGCGTCCCGTGATAGATCTCAAAGTTGTTCTCAATCCCGTAGTTGTCGAGAATCTGATGTAGCTTTTCCGTGTCGAAGCGCAGGCCGTCCTGATCACCCACGTCCATCGCGATGGCGCGGTATTGGTGCAGGTTGTCGATGTACTGGTCGACGAAGGCCAGCGGCGCATTGGCTGTCCATTTGGCGAGAATATCGGGCTGGACCACGCCATCCTTCACCGGAAGATCGAGATAGAGCGGCGGATCCTTCGGGTCGGGCGACCAGGCTGCGTATTCCAGTGATGTGGGCACCTGATTACGGTGATGTGGGCAGGACGTCGGAGCGAAGCGACGCTGGTTGCTTTTACGGTAGCTAGGCTGCCCACATGAGGTCAAGAAAAGAGTAGATGAACGATTCATTAGCGTCATTTCGTTTCCTTCTTTTTTCGTGAACCATGCTCGATTCTGCTGGATGTGGGCACACATTACGTTCCATGTGGGCAGCCATTACGGTGATGTGGGCAGTTGTTCTGGCGGTGCGGGGCAGAGAGAACTGCCCCGCGGGTTGCGGCATCAGGGCTTTGTGGCGTGAGCCTGCAGCCACTGCCGCTCCATGCGTGTGACCTTGGCGCGAAGCGGTTCCCAGTAACTTTCCGGGATGGGCGAGCGGATCACTTCGTCGATGACATCGGCGAAGTATTGCAGGCTGGTGATGGGCGCCCGGACTCCGGCATTGAGCATCGAGACATACTTGCGGGCCGAACCCAGCAGTATGGCACGCGCCATCTGCTCCAACTGAACGCCGCGACGATGAAGTTGGATTGCGATCTTCTCGTCGGCGGCAGAGAAGCTGGCCTGGACGCAAGCCGGGGCCAGGAACAGAGCACGCACTTTCCCGACGAACTCTGTTTCCGCTCCGCGTGTGCAGCCGGGGTTTGGTTGTTTCTGGTAAGGCCAGAAGCGGTCGCTGATTTCGAGGGCCAGATTTTCGTTGCCATTTCCAGCCACCGCGCACACGCCACAGTCTTCGAGTTCGGCTAGCGAAGTGGCGACGCTTTCCGGCGATTGCTTGACGGCACGCGCCATTTCGATGCGCGACGTCACCAGGCAGCCGGTATGACGATTGGCCGAGAGACACACGTGGACGTACAGCTTGAACGCTGTGTCAGAGACCAGCATCATCGCCTGCGCGAACTCGTGTCCGGCGGCGAACCAGCCAGTGGGCTGCTTGAGGATCAACCGAGGGACGCTCATGAGCGGCCTCCGATCGGTTTTGCTTGCGGTTCCTTGTTCTTTCGCATCGACTCGCCGTTCATCTCGATGCGATAGGCGTTGTGCACCAGCCGGTCGAGGATGCTGTCGGCGATAGTCGGATCGCCGATCTGCGCGTGCCAACTGGGCACCGGCAGTTGGCTGGTCAGCACCGTGGAACGGCGGCCATAGCGGTCATCGCAGATCTCCAGGAAGCTGCGCCGTTCGCTGTCGTTCAGCGGCGTCATGGCGAAGTCATCCACCAGCAGCACATCGGTGCGGGCGATCGAGTCCAGCAACCGCCCCAGGCTGCCATCAGCCCGTGCTTCTGCCAGATCGCGGAACAGCTTGGCCGCGGATCGGTACAGGACGCTGTAGCCATCGCGGCAGGCCTTCTGAGCCAGCGCCTGCGCCAACCACGACTTGCCGATGCCGGTCGGCCCGATGAACAACACGCTGAGGTGTTGCGCAACCCACTGCGAGTTGGTCAGGCCGCGCATCGTCGAAGCATCCATTTGTCGCGGATAGCGGTAGTTGATGTCTTCGACGCAGGGTTCGGCAGAAAGCTTGGATTTTTTCAAGCGCCGCGCCAGTGCCTGGTTCTCACGCCATGTCCAGTGGCTATCAACCAGCATGCCGAAGCGTTCCTCGAAGCTGAGGCCGCGCACCTCGGGTTGTTCCAGTTGCTTTTCGTATGCCGCCGCCATGCCCGTCAGCTTCAAGGCAGCCAGCTTGTCCAGCGTAGCCTGGTTCAGCATTGGCCCACCTCCCGACGCGTCTGTGCGGCGGCATAGTAATCGGGCCCGCGCAGATTTTCATGCTGCACCGGGAACGGAATCGGTACCAGTTCCGGCAACGGATCCTTGTCCTGGCCGCTCTTCAACACCGACTTCACGCTTTGGAAGCGATACAGCTTCAACCGCACCGCCCGTGTTGAAGCTGCCTCCAACCGCTCCGCACCATAACGGCGCTCCAGGCGGATCACACCAAGCGCCGAGCGATAACCCATCTCTGGATGCGGCTTGCTGGTTAGGATGCCTTCCACCAACCGCGCCGTGAACGGGCCTACCTTGCCGGCCCACTCGATGATGCGCGTCGGCGTCCACTCAAGATAGTGCTGATGCGATTTCGGCCGGTGTCCCGCATCCGTCGTCGCCCTGTGCGCCAGGCGGCTGCGCAGATGACTGGCCACGCGCTTGCCCTGATAGAAGATCTCCACCGCGTTGCTCGTACTGCGGACGTCCACCTCCTTGCCAACCAGCTGATACGGCGTGCTGTAGTAGTGCTGGTCCGCCTCAACGTGGTAATCCAGGTTGACCCGAGCCTTCTTCCACTCCGCATACTCGAACCGCCCGGCCGGCAACGGCTGCAGCGCCGGGCGATCGATCAGGCGATACAGTTCGGCTCGCGAGCCAGCCATCTTGCGAAACGACCGCTCATTGAGCTTGACGACCAGCTCCAGGATGGCTTCGTTCAACTCCGCCAGGCTGAAGAACTGCCGCTTGCGCAACGCCGCCAGCACCCACCGCTGAACGACTTGAACTCCGACCTCCGCCTTGGATTTGTCCCTTGGATGATAGGGCCGCGCCGGCAGTATGCCCACGCCATAATGGACCGCCAGATCGCCGTACGTGCGGTTCAACTCCGGCTCGTAGTAGCAGGGCGCCTTCACGCCAGACTTCAGGTTGTCGGGCACGACAAGACGGCTGGTGCCCTGGAAGAATTCGAAGGCCCGCACATGGGAGTGCGTCCAGTCCCACAGGTTCTGGGTCCAGGTAGCTTCGGCGTAGGTGTAATTGCTGGCTCCCAGCACCGCCACGAACACCTGCGCCTGACGAACTTCACCCGTCTTCGGGTCCGTCACCGCAACCGTCTGACCGGCGTAGTCCACGAACATCTTTTCCCCGGCGCGGTGCTCCTGCCGCAACACCACGTCCAGCTGGTGCCGCCACTCGCGGTACAACTCGCAGTACCAGCTGTAGGCGTAGCCGGATGGATTGGCCTGCTTGTATTCCTCCCACAGAAGCTGAAGCGTCACGTTCTGGCGACTCTTCAACTCCTTGTGGATCGCCGCACAGTCTGGCAGCATGCGCTGCTCCGGCGACGCCACCGGCGCCGGCGGATACAGGCGCCGCTCCAGCGCCGCATCGTCCAGCTCGGCTGGCAACGGCCAACCCAGTTCCGCCGCCTTCAGCCGCTCAAGACAGCGCTGGACGGTGCTCCGGCTCACCTTGCAGATCGAGGCGATCTGGCCCGGAACCAGGTGTGACTCAAAATGGAGACGTAGAATTTCGCGCGATTTTCTCATCGGTAACCGTCTTTCGGGCAACATGTTCTCCTTTGCCTTCAGGAAAACATCTGCCGAGGATTACCAACGCCGCTCCGCCAACTCTGCCCACAGCCACCGTTACGTTCGATGTGGGCACCGATTACGCTGCTTGTGGGCAGCCGTTCCATTTCATGTGGGCACCGATTACGCCATGTGGGCACTGATTACGGTGAAACCCGGAATCCTGCCCACATCACGACGGAATCGCTGCCCACATCAGGGCGTTTTCGGTGCCCACATCCACTGGAATCACCTGCCCACATGGACCGGAATCCGCAGACCAGGCTGCCGCTGTGGCAATCTGGGCCTTGGAAAAGAAGGGCAAGTCAGCCGCATCGGCAGGGGACTTAAATCCTGCAACCTCGTTTTCAAAAGCCTTTTCCTGCGGCGAATCCGGATTCGGGGTCGGCCGCGGCGACATACAGCATGGACTCATGATGTACAAACTGCCAAACACGTCCGGGTGCTTCATACCGATGCGCGCCGCGCCATACCCTCCCATCGAGTGACCCACCAGTCCGCGGCTCATGTGGTCGGGTATGGTTCGGTAGTGAGCATCGATGTACGAAACCACATCGTGTGCGATGAACTTCTCGAAATCCCCGGTGGTCACCGAACTTGAATACATCGAGCCACCATACACCGTCTTCGAATCGGGCAGTACCACGATCATCTCCTTCGCGCCCAGCGCAAAGGCGCCCTCGATCGTCTGTGGCACCTGGATCTCGTGCCTCCATTGCTCCGCCCCGATCCAATACCCATGCAGGGCGTAGACCACCGGATAGTGCCGATGTTTGTCCTTTTTGTAGCTGGGCGGTAGAAACACATATACATCACGATCGACGTCGTCGCCCTCCAGGTTGCCCTCCAAGGAGGCCCCATGGATCTTGATGTGCTCCACACTCACCGGTTTCGCTCCGGGAACGACCGGGGGCACCTCGGTCTGTACCTGCGCAAAGCTCGCCCCAGCGCTCAAGATCGCCAGCGGGATCAAGAAGGCGCATGCGAAGAGGTTCCTCGGTCCCACCATGCTCTGCTCACCTCAATCGGTATCGGTTGGTTGGAACTGTGCGCCCCGCAGTTCGAATGAAATACCGCTCCGCGAAGCCGTTATCGGTTCTCAGGCCAGGGTCACTTTGAGGGCTGGGGCAAAGTCTACGTCCGGTCGATATTCTTTGAGAAGCTCGGCGCGCAGGCTATCGGGATGCTGCCGCCACTTCAGTTTTGCGCCGGTTCCCAGAAGCTCCACCCTCGTTACTCGACCCGGCTGCGTCGGAGCGGACAATCCCAGGGCCTGAATCACAATCGGCTCGGTCGGCCAGCCCAGCGCCATTGCGTAAACTACGTTGTTCGCTTTATTGCGAGTGAACCGAATGTCCTTCGGCCCCAGGCTACGGATGCTGTTCCCCTGGAAGGATCCGGCCTTTACGGTGGTCGGCCCTTCGCCATAAATCTTCCATGGCCGGGTCTCGAAGATGGCCTCGCCGTTAACCTGCATCCACGAGGTTATGCCGTCGAGCACGGCAATCTCTTTACTGTCGATCGTCCCATCCGGTTTGCCTGGGACGTCGAGAATGAAGGTGCCATTCTTGCTGACGGTGTCAATAAGCCAGTGGATCACATCGCGCGGGGGCAGATAGCCGCCGTATTCACCAGGCTTTTCGTAAAGATAACGAAGGTAGTGCCACGCGCCTATGCAGGTTTCCGACTGCCAGGGGTATTTCATGATGGCGCCGGTAAGCTCACGCTCATAGTCGGCCACGACCGCTTTGGCCAGACGATCGGGCACATGCTTGATGTTGAGAACGGCTTCCATCTTGCCGCCGTGGGTGCTGAGGTTGTGATTGTAGAAGTACGCGCCGATGTTCATCCCGGCCCAGCCAAGCGGCAACAGAGAATCGTCGAAGTAAAGCAGATCGGGATTGTGCTGGTCGATCAGGTCACGCGTTCTATCGTAGAAGTTCTTCACGTAGGAGACATCGGGCAGCGCGTCGGCCGGGTGCTTTACACAATAAAGACGCTGCGGATTAAGGCCCTGCCACCACTGGTCCTTGCCTTCTGCCTCGGTGAGGACACCATCATAGGGAACGCCAGCGAGCGGGCCGGATTTGTCTGCGCCGTGGGAGGGTTGGAACCACCACCAGTTGCGCGCCTGATGGACGGTCACCCCAAAGCGCATTCCCTGTTTTCGCGCCGCAGCGGCCCAGGCTCCGACGACGTCGCGACGCGGGCCGTACGCAGCGGCGTTCCACGGTTGATGTTTCGAATCCCAGGCATCGAAGCTGTCATGATGATTGGCAAGCGCGATGAAGAGTTTCGCGCCGGCCTTCTTGTAGCGCGCGATGAGATCGTCTGGCTCCCAGTTCAGCAGTGTCCACTGTGCGGTAAGGTCCTTGTATCCGAATCGCGAAGGCGGCCCATAATGTTCAAGCTGATACTTGTATTGCCGCTGCCCTTCGACATACATATTGCGCGCGTACCAATCACCGGCTTCGGGCACGCACTGCGGACTCCAGTGAGCCCAGATGCCGAACTTTGCGTCTTGGTACCACTCCGGCGCGTCGTATTCGAGTAACGAATCCCATTCCGGCTTGTACGGACCTTCTCCAGCAAGATTCGGGATCGGTGATTCTAACGGCACGTGATCCCACATTCCACCAGCAATTGACAGCGGCGTTGGATTGTAATCCCACGCGGGCGGCTGCCAGGTCGCCTCATCCAGCCGAGTTTCAGCAATGGTGTTGCCGCTCACCTTGTAAAAGACTCTCTTTTCCGGCGGCAAGGCGCAGAACTGGGCATAATCCTGCGTGTAGTCATTGAATCCTGGCGGCAAGTTAGATTGGTTTTCGTCCGCGCTTCGCGCAAGAGCCGGCATCGCTTTGGCTGCGGCTGTAACCGCCAAAAACTTACAGAAATCCCTTCGCTGCACAGTCGGCTCCTCTCATCTTGCGCAATGGGGAGGCCATGTCCTCCCAACGGGAGCCAATCATAGCAACCGAAACGAAGCCATTTCAACGATACAGTTATCGTTGCCTAACCGCCGCTCAGAGGGCTCTGCTGTCGTCGATTCGGGAGCCAAGGCCGGCAGCGAAGACTCTGTTGCTGAAGATGAAGCAGCGATAGCTTATTTACAGTCAAAACTGCCGCCTTCCTCCGTATTGCCGGTTCCGTTGTATTGTGCGTGTTCCGGATACGGACAAAGCGGTCTGGTACGGCCCGGGAATGCCTTCCCTGTAGCGATCACCGACCTCGGCACAGTGCCTTTCTCCACCCAATCCACAACTGCGCTAAGCATGTCGAATTGGTCGAGCGATGGTCCGCCGCCACAGTGGCTCATCCCCGGAACAAGATAAATCTGACTCCACTGCGCCACTTTTTCGGCTCCGCCGTTGGCACCGGCCAGCGACCTATAGTAGTTGAGCGTATCCAGTGCCGAAAACCACGGATCGCTCACACCATGAAAGAAGATCAACTTGCCCCCGTTGCCCGAGAAGGCGTTCAGGTTGGTCAATGCCGGCTCAACCAGCGGATCGGAGGCGTGTAACTCGGCTTTGTCCACGTCCAGTTCTGTCGCGGTGGGGTATGGACCAAAGATTCCCACCGAGCGCGGAGCCAATAAGCCAGGAATCCCCGTCATCTGAGTCACTCCGGTGTCGTAAAGGAAGCCGGAATAAACCTGGAATCCGCGAGAGTCTTTCGGGCCGGCAAAGGCCTTCTTAATGGCCGCGATCTTATCAGGCGCAATGCAGGATGTATTCTCTACGTCATCTTTACAGGCGAGGACCGCGGGATCGAAATCGCAGCCCAAAGGATCGGAGATTATGCCGTCAGCAAGTCCGTCTTTCGCGTCGCACTGCTTCAGCAGCGCATCCGCGAAAAGTTTGCGGTCGTTATCCGTGAACAGGTTATCGATCATAGGCGTGCCCGCAGCGTCTTTCGGTGCAGCCTGGTTATAAGCCACTGGGATCCACTGGCTGATGGCAAGATTGGACAAACCGGTGCGCATCGCGGGGTCGCCGGAGACGATGCCATTGAAGACCGTCGGATAGCGCTGCGAAAGAATCATGCCCTCACGGCCGCCCGTTGAACAACCGACGAAATACGAATAAGCCGCAGGTTTGGTGTAATATTCGGCAATGATTCGTTTCGCCAAGCCCGCAACTTCCGCGTTGGCCAGGTAGGCAAAATCAAGATAGGCCTGCTGGTCGCGCATGAAGCTGAAATCGAATGAACCGGTCTTGGCCTTATGGCCTGTATCCGTGCTGGCCACCGCAAAACCGCGCGCCAGTGCAGACCTATCGCCGGCATATGAGATGCCGAGCGGATCGCCGATGAATCCGTTGCCGCCACCGCCTCCCTGCATCATGAAATCCCCGTTCCAGTTGTCAGGCAGCGCGAAGGCGAACCCAATGCCGAACTCTGCACCGTCAACGCCCTTGCGCCGGCTCATCATCCCATCCACGCGACAGTATGCCGGGAGAACAGCGGTATAGGTCGAGGTGGGACCTGTCTTTACGTTGGCTGGGCCTGCAGGAATGAGTTTGGCGCTGCTGATCTCGACACTTTCAATTTTGAGTTTGGCCAGATCGGCGCAGGAGTTGGAAGTTTGCGCGCCACTGACGATTGGAACCGGAACGAATATCATGGCCAACAGCAATCTAACATGCATTACGCCTTCTTTCCGGAATGCAACCGCCGAATCCGACGATAAAAATTGACGTGTCCGAAGACTAATCCTGACACGTGAGGGTGAAGTAAGCCCGTTCATCGTACAAATCATATTGCCAACTCAGCGAAGAGAAGTGGCGCATCACCGAGGCGTGAAGTGCGCCTTATTCGAACTGGGCTCTGAACGTTAGCTCTGCTTCATCTGCCAATAGACGGAGTAGCTCTGATCGCGGATCCGATAAATGGGCATAAGTTGAAATTGCGTGCTTTCGCAGGCTGCGGTGAAGCGCAACTCCGACAGCGATTCGGCCCGAATCCATTGCTTCGCGCTTGCATTGAGCGAGGCCGCCGACTTCGGCAAAGAACCAGGCGCCGGTAGGTCCTTGGGCCCGGTGGGACTGCCCTGGAACACGCGCAAGGGCCCGTCGGGCGGACCTGCTCCCAGATCCGCGGCCAACACGAGCGGGCCGTACAATGCGGCGGCGATGGTGTCGTTGCCAGGCAGCGACTCTTGCCTGACCTCCATCGGGAGGCTGATACCAATGGTATCGCCGTCCTGCCAGATCTTGCGGATGGCGAGATAGGACCCTCGATCAGCTATTGCCTCAAGCGGGCACCCATTGACCTTGACCTGTGCGTCTTCAGTTGTCCATCGGGGAATGCGCACGTGAATGGTGCGCGGTGCCGGCCGCGAGGACTTGATCTTAAGCGTTATGCCCTGCTCGCGCGGGAATTGCGTGACCTGCTCGAGGACGATGCCCTCGTCCTTCCAATCGAGCGTGGATGAAATGAACTGGTTAACATAGATGTCGCTGCCGCGACGGAAATAAATCGTGTCCGCAAATTTGGCGAACTCTTCAGCGCCGGTGCCCGTGCAGCACCAGAACGATTCCTCGGGTGAATTGTAAGCGCGCCAATAACCGGCGGCCAGCGGGAAGAAGTATTGCTTGAGGCCGTGCGCGTTTTGGGTGCCGAGCCTGCTGTTGAACAGCGCGCGCTCGTAGGCGTCCATCCAGTGAGCATCGGCGGTCCAACTGAAGACGTGGCGCTGAAGCTTCATCAGGTTGTAGGCGACGCAGCACTCGGCGTTGTTCCAGGCCAATGTTCCATTGAGGTGACCCGGGGGCGTTGTCCAGTGCTCATCGAGACTGCAGTTGCCAATGGCGTAGTTCCGCGCGGCAAGAACTTCAGCAAGGAAATACTCGGCAATCTCACGGTATCGGCGTTCGCCGGTCACTTCGTACATGCGGGCTGCGCCGATGACCTTGGGGACATGTGTGTTCGCGTGCAGGCCCTGCAATTCGTCGCGGCGCTCGGCAAGCGGATCTAGAAAGCTGGGCTGCTCGAACAGGTGCGCCGCGCCGATATAACGATCCTTTTGGGTGACGGCCGCGAGGTTGGCGAATACCTCGTTCATGCCGCCATACTCGGTGCGAAGCATCCGTTGGCGTTGATCCACGCTGAAGCTCGACATAAATTCCTGCGCCCATTGGCCCATGCCCTCGGCGATTGCAAGGGCATCGGAGTTGCCGGTCAGGACATACATGTCGAGCAATCCGGCCATGATTTTGTGGTAAGTGTAGAAGGGCGCCCAGACCAGCTTGCCCTGCGCCAGGTGTTCGAACAATTCCTGCGGAAAAGCGCTCAGATAACGGGTGCCGATCTTCTTCTGGCATGCACCGAGGCCCCCGACAAGTTCGTCACCGCGGGTCTTGAACTCGGAGTTTGCAGAGGAGGCCCAAGCCAGCGCCATGGCAGAGAGAAAGTGGCCGCCGGCGAAATGGCCGCGCAACTCGCAAGTGGGATCTTCCCAACCCCCATAGGGCGTAGCGCTGGAGGGAATGCCCGCCGTGATGCGGAAGGAATGCAGCAGTCGATCAACCGCGAGCGAGTCGAGGTAGCGCGCGTTGATCTGCTCCTGTTCCCGGAAAATGCCGGGGGCAAGATGGATCGACGAGAGCGGAAAGGGCATAAGCCTGTCCGAAGGATGCTCGGTATATTCGACAGGCACGGCCTGCACAAATCCCGATTGCCCGACAAGGCAGAGACCGGCGGCGCCAGCAGATATCTTGAGGAAGGCACGACGAGACCGATGAGACATGGCGATACTCCTGTCCAAACTGGTTTTCTGAGCATTCGAACCATACAGAACCGCCCAGTCTGCGAGCAAACATCAGAAACTGCATTACGCGGGCACGCGGCCGATTTCAGCTACACTTTTTCAATTCCGATCAACGTTGCATCCGCGGTAGAAAGTGCTATTTGCAAAGAATCAGAGACTTGCGTCCGGAGCACCAAGCCGCCGTACCGAACCACATAATCGCCGGGTAGCAGCCCCTTGATTTCGACCTTAGACTCCCCGACCACTTCCGTTGAGTCTCGCAGGCTGAATTCCAGCCCACTGCCGGCACCGCGCAAGGTCACCCAATCGATCTCTCCTTGAGTCACCTCCAGATCGATCCTATGGGGTACGAAATTCAGCCGCTTTCTCAAGCCGTCGTGGGGATGGACGGAAGCCTCCGTGCCGAAGGATTCCAAGCGGCAACCGAAGCCGATCAGGCCGAAGGAATCGTCCTGGATGACATAGGACTTCGCGGCCTTCAGAAAACCGAACTGAGCGAGTTATGTGCTTAATCATGCACGCCCCTTGAGCCGGATTGATCTTCCCGTTCGGCAGCGCACTTCACGATATCTCGGCTTCTCTGCATACGCCATCCCATTCCGTTTCCGGCGACGCTCCCAGGCAGACCCCGGTCTCACTGAGCGAAATGACCGGCTCCTCTTCTACGAGAGTGTCTTCACTGATTGCCTATCCTCACTCGGATATCTTCCGGATTACCGCTGTAGTGCACCACTCGATCCGGTTGAAGCGTCAAATCCATTCCAGTACCATGGCCAGGCCTCACTACAACGACAAGGAACGTCCGGTCTTTGCGCATGCCCGGAAACCCACCACTACGCGACCCAATCGTCAATGTTTGGGAGGCGTCGTTCCATGTAAATGGAATCGTGGCATACAGTCCTTTCTCGTAGTCGTAATTGTCATTTTCGTCCTCATAAAGAACAAACGATCCGTTGGCGCCGGGGTATATTCTCAATTCAATTGGATCTTCAGGTTTCTGAGTCGCATATTCCATGTCCGGACCGAGAGGAAGAATGGCTCCGGCGCGGACAAATAGAGGAATCTGCTCCAAAGGAGCATTCACTCTCAACTGCCGGTTGCCAGTAAACGACTGTCCCGTCCAGAAGTCGGTCCATTCCACTGACTTCGGTAAATATACCGACCGTGACAAAACGGGGGCCGTAATCGGAGCGACCATAAAAACATCCCCAAACATGTATTGGTCGCCAATGTTATGGACATTCCGATCGTGCGGAAAATCAGCGACCAAAGGGCGCATCAACGTGTCGTCGTCACCGGTTATGCGCCACGCTTCGGAATAAATATAAGGCAGCATGCGGTAGCGGAACTTGTCGTACATGAGCAGGTACTTATATGCGAGTGGCCACTTCCACATCTCCGTGGCGGTCTTGAAGCCATGGATGCGCAAAATAGGACAGAAGGTGGAATACTGGAACCAGCGAATCAGCAGGCGATTATATTCCGGTGACAAGTATTGATCTTTTGTGCGAAAAAATCCGCCAGTGTCAGTGGTCCAGTAAGGAATGCCACCGATAGAAAGATTCAGTCCGGCCGGTATCTGTTGACGCAACGCCTGCCAACTTCCATGGACATCTCCCGACCATGTAACGGCAGCATAGCGCTGAAAACCCAGAGTCGCGGTTTTGCCCGATTGGACCACCCGCTTAGTGGAGCCGGTCGCTCGTTGGCCTTCATAGATCGATTCATTGGCGGCCTGAGGATAGTAGTAGGTGTAGGAATTTCCGGAAACACGACCCACGTTATCGACATAAACTTCGTGGTTTCTGACCTGTCCATTCGCTTCCTCGCCGTCCTGCCACCACGCGTCGACACCGATATCGAACATATATCGCTTGAGATATGCCCATCGGATGCTGCGCGCTTCTGAGTAAAACTCATCTATATAGCCGGTGTCGTCGATAATGCCATGATGCTTCTCCAATTCATCGAGGACTTCGCCTTTGGGGTCCGGCCAAACTGAAACCATAAAATGAAAATTTAACTGATGGAGTTTCTTGATCAACTGCGCCGGATCCGGGTAAGCTACAGGATCAAACTGATATGCTCCCCAACCCCATTTGCCCCAGTATTGCCAATCCTGAATGATCAGGTCCACCGGGATATGGCGGCTGCGGAACCCTTCAGCGGCATCAAGTATCTCCTCTTGGCTCGAATAATGCTCACGGCATTGCCAGAATCCGTATGCCCATTTTGGAAAGAGGGGTGCCGTTCCTGTAAGCAAACGGTAACCAGCGACGACCTTATTGATGTTCGGACCGTAAATGAAGTAGTAGCTGATGGCGTTGCCGACTTCCGATCTGAATACCGTAGTGTTCCCAATCGGCCGACCGTACAGTCTTGCCGTGTTGCCGCCGCCGAGCAGCCTCACTGGGTAGGTTTCGCCCCCGATCAGGTGTACTTTAACCACAGACGTATACGGCACCCACATATTCTTATCATCGTGAGTAACCAGATTGCCTACCGCAATTCCAATTTCACCGGCACCAGTTCCCCCGTTTGAAAAAAAGGCATAGTCTCCAGTCCTTGGAGCAGTGAATGTCCCGGTTCGGCTTGAAGGATTCAGAAGAATCTGCTCATTTGAGCTCACTGGGTCGAATTGCGTTAGTGACTCGTTATCCCAAAGGAGTCCGTAACCTCGGCTGGACACCATAATGGGAAAGGCACCAATGATGTTTTGGCTGATTAAGTCGATGGGTAATCCCCGCCAGTTCCAAACTCCATCCTGCCCTTCTGCCAGGCCATAGAGTCCTTCATCGGGCGGCGAAAGAAATTCCTGCTGCACATGGTAGCTTCTTACCTGATTCACCGTTGCCGGCTGCAGGGCTTTGCCGCCGTTTTGGGGCTCCGCTAAAATCGTCTCGCCGGCCGGCGTGAGAAACGAAAGCGCCCCGGTGCGACGATTTATCTCCACCGATAGCTTATCTGCCATCAGGCTAATGTCTTTCGCGGTTTCAACAACCTTAACCAGGGTACGAGATTCCCCCTGACATCCCGTTACAGCGAGACTTTTATCAGCAGGGAGGTCATCGTTCGGCGTGTACAACACGTGGACGATGCTGTCATCACAAAATAGGACTTGCATCGCGCCCGGCCGCATCGTAAAGAGGGCTCCTCCGTCTATCTTGTGAACGGATGAGATCGCGATTGGAGGTGCTGCGGATATGGGGATAATGCTGGTCTCGTCGGAAACCGCATCGACGTGCTTCTCAGGGTTCTTGTAGCGCCCCAGAGACGGTGTCGAATTTTCTTGAGTCGCTCCGGGCGATTTTTGCGCCTCGCTCTTTATTCCTGGCCAGTATACGCAGAGCATCCCTATAGATAACGCAAAGTACATCGGTCGGAGTCGCAAGGAGAGTGAGTGATGAATGGACGTGCATGCGGTACCAGTTGTGGACATCTTGCCTCCTGCAAATTGAATGCTTCGGCCTTGAAGTGTGCTCACGATTGCAATCGCTACTCGACTATTCCGGCAACTCTATTTGGCTTTTAACATGGAAATGGCCGGTGAGGCAGGGCGCTTCAGTCTCCGGTTGTCCGCCGCCGATGTTGATGGTGTAGTCTCCTCCGGCGATAATGGGATGACCATTTTCGGTCACCATGGCGAGATCGCGGTTTTTCAACTCGAAGTGAACCCTCCGACTTGCGCCCGGAGAGAGCTGAATGCGCTGGAATCCTCGGAGAGCGATCCGGGGCGCACCGGGAACCTGTGGGAATCTCAGATAGAGTTGCACAACCTCATCGCCCTCCAATTTGCCAGTATTCGTCACGGTCACATCGGCCTTCACTGGATCGCCCGCATTCACAGGTGTCGTCGGCAGGCTCAGATTGCTATAGATGAAGGTCGTATAGCTGAGGCCATAGCCAAAGGGATAAAGCGGCTTGCCCTCGAAATAGCGATAGGTACGGCCGTCCATCGCGTAGCTTTTAAAAGGCGGCAGTTGATTGACCCCGGTATAGAAGGTAATCGGCAGGCGACCGGCGGGATTATTCTCTCCGGACAGTGTTTCGGCCACCGCCGTGCCGCCTTCCTCGCCTGGATACCACGCATCGAGAATGGCGTTGACGTGTTCCTTTGCCCAGTTGACCGCCAGCGCGCTGCCGTTTGTGAGCACGAGTACCACGGGCTTGCCAGTGCGCACGAGCGCCTCAAGCAGATCCTCTTCAGGCTGGGGCAGGTCGAGGCTCGTGCGGTCGCCGCCCTTGAAGCCGGGTTCACTCACCTGCATCTCTTCGCCTTCCAGTTCGCTGGTGATACCAAGAACGGCAATTACCACGTCAGCGTCCCTGGCCGCGGAAATGACCGCAGACTGCGGTTTGAGGTCAAGCTTAGACCAGACCAGCTTTATGACCCCATGCAGTGCCTCACTCCACCAGTCGTATGCAGGGATGCCCAAGCGGGGAATCGCGCGTGCTTGGTTCACCAGTTGACTGGCTTTTTCCTTTAGCGTCATCCTGTACACCAGATCGGCGGCTCGCTGTTCTGGCCGTAGCGACGGATTGAGATAGGGCGGTTGGCTGGCGTCCTGCGCCATCGCGCAAGGCACCATAGCACCAAGAAGCGCCATTCCAGCAAAGGCGGCAAGGATCGCGATAATTCGCGCTGCCCTATTTTTCACCGTACATCTCCAGGTTGAACTGAAAAGCGATTTACATCGGGCATACTGACTGCCTTCCTTACAGCCACACCATTGGCGGCTCACTGATCAGCTTGTCAGTGCAAACTCATCCGCGGCCTGCGGATCCCAAATTGGCTCAGCAGGCCTGACGAATTCAATAGCAACTGATGTGGCCCATCTTTGGCGAAGACGCCGGCAGAAACCGGCGAACTTTGACCCAATTTGTTGTTGAATCTGGAGAACGCAAGGATCAGATGAGGGCCCCGCTCGAATGGCCTATTGTCGTTGATTCGATCTAAAGGCCTGTTGCCTCCCCGAAGGCGGGCAGCAACAACTCTAAGAGCCCTCAACCCATCAAGCACAAAAAGACGTTCGTCGATTCATTCCCTCCCCGATCACAGTGAGTGCAATCAGCAAATTGGTCAACTCTGCTTGCCCAGGTTTATTTCCATGTGATGTCCATCGTAAGTTACTGAGCGATCAGAGCCTGAGTCCGATCCGGTACCTACGCCATGCCCCGACCTGACCAGAACGATTTGGAATTTGTGATTCATTCGTATTCCAGGAAAAGCTCCGGATCGATCCCCAATCAGCAGCGTATTTCGACGCTCATCCCAGTGCAGGTGAATGGTCGCCTTGGCACCATGTTCGTATGCATAGCCATCGCCACCGTCTTCGTACAGCTGAAAGTCGGCATCTTTGCCGCCGTAGATACGAATTTCCAAAGGGTCTCCTGGTGCCGATGCGGACTGCACGACCGGGCCTAAAGGCACGATGCTGCCTTCCCTCACAAAGATTGGCAACCGGTCCAAGGGAGCATCTGCCATGATAGTTTGTCCTCCCGAATGGGATTGCCCGGTCCAGAAATCGAACCAGCGTGTACCGGACGGCAGAACGACACTCCGAGTTACCGCGTGAGGTTCTGTGACCGGATTGACCAGGAGCGCGTCACCAAATAGGAATTGATCACTGACGTCCCTCAAGGAATGGTCATCGGGATAAACCAACGGCAGGCCCTGCATGAGAGTTTCTCCGCGATTTGTGATACCCCATGCAGCGGAGTAAATGTACGGCAGAAGGCGATAACGAAGATCGTCGTATTGCGTAAGGATTCTCTCCACTTCGGGACCATACTTCCACATTTCCGTTTCGGAGCGATACCCGTGAATGCGGAAAATCGGACAGAAGGCACCAAATTGAAACCACCGAATCAGTAGTTCGTGGTAATCGGTTGATGTGTACTGGTCAACGGGGCGGAAGAAACCACCAATGTCCGTCGTCCAATAAGGGAAACCTGACATTCCGAAGCTGAGACCAGCTGGGATTTGTCGGCGCAATGTCTCCCAGTTAGCGGATATATCGCCCGACCAGGAAATGGAACCGTTTCGCTGTTGCCCGGTGAACGCGGAGCGGGACAAGATCACGACTCGCTTGCTTTGAGTCGTAGCTCGTTGTCCATCGTAAACAGCCGAAGTCTCAAACAGGGGAAACGCGTTGCGAACGAATCTTCCCGGTCCCAGGAAGGTGTCGTCGTTCTTGAGAGGATCACCTTCCGGTTCCGAAGCGTCGAGCCACCATCCATCCAATCCTTCGCTGAAAAGATTGCGATCAATATCCGACCAGAAGGCCTTTTGTGCTTTCGGGTTAAAAAGATCTACCCAGTTTTCCCGTTCATTTGCTTCACCAGGCTCCCCGGTTTTCGCCACACTGGTGAGCACCAAGTGGGCGTCTTTCATTTCTTTATCAACCTCGGTCTCTGTTCCGACCTTGGCCCACACCGAGATGACCATATGAAAATTCTGGCGATGCAATGAAGACATCATTTGTTCAGGATCGGGATACTGGCTTTCATCAAATCGCATTGCATTCCAACCATACTTGCCCCAGTACTGCCAATCCTGCACAATCACGTCCACTGGTATTTGACGTTGGCGAAACTCGGCGGCAATATCCAGAATCTGTTGCTGGCTTGAGTATCGTTCCCTGCACTGCCAGAAACCGTAAGCCCAGCGAGGCAGCAGCGGAGCCGCACCGGTCATCTCGCGATACTCCTGAATCACGCGGTTTAATCCAGGACCGTATAGGAAGTAATAATCCACTGCCCCCCCAGCTTCCGAATGAAACCCCGTTGTATCGGAAGGAGGACGGACAAACAACTGTGTATCGCCACCGGTTTGAGCCGAAATCCTATATTCGGTATTGGCCTTCAAATTGATCTTGCCGCCGGCGGAATCGGGAACCCACATGTTATGGATATTGATGATGGTCTCGCCGTCGACCGAAAGCCGGAGGAGTCCTCTATCGTTTCCGCTCAGCAGGAAACCGTATTCTCCCGACGGTCCGGAATGGAAACTCCCGTTCCCTGCGGCGTCCACTTGAATGGGTTGATCGGCGGAATTGAAATCCGTCAATGAGGCATTGTTCCAGATCAGCCCGTACCCTTTCGTCGAGAGAAGCACAGGGATTGAGATATTGGTGTTGGCTTGCTGTAGGCGTAGTGGAATACTTCGCAGGTTCAAGAAGCCTTCCTGGTGTTGGCCGAGACCATAGAGAGCCTCATCTGGCGGAGACATGAACTCCTGCTGGACATGGAATGTGGGCTTCCCATCAATCGTGACTGGAGTCAGAGTTCTTCCCCCGACCGTGGGCTCGCTAAGGATTGATTTGCCATCGCTAGAGAGAAAACGGATGGCTCCAGTCGCACGATCTACGCGAACCTGCAGCAAGGACGTGCGGATGGCAATGGTTTGCCTGTGAGAGAGCACTTTGAAGTCGCTATCGTCACACTGACGAATCACTGCAGGTACAAGCGCTCCCGAAATCTGGCGGGGGGACTGGCAATGACGTGGATCACGCTTGCCGAACAGATGTCAATGCGCAGAGCACCGCTGTCTGAATAAAGCGTTACGCCGCTTAGATCTCGTTTGATGGTCTCGATGGGGCTGGCGGCGCAAAGCGAGTTTGTCGGCCCAAGGGAAGTCAGAATCACGACCCCAAGGGCTATGCTCACAAAACGTGAAGATTTCAAGATAAGCTCCTGGAACAGCGTGGAATTGATCAATGCGAATGCAATATGCGGTAAGGCGCGAAATGGTTTGTTCCTGACCAAGCGTTCCTATTTCCATCAAGGATGGATCACACATTACGAATTCGTGTCGCTTGCCCGAACGTGTATTCACTCAGATTCTTGCGCTGCTTCAACGGCGACTTATATCGGTACTTGATTGCTGGATGGCGACACTCGCACTAGCATCCCACTGCGCGCGCAACTGCTTTGAAGCTTGAAAAGCCTCAGCCGCAGCTTCCTTATTGCCTGTTTGTAAATAAAGGCGCGCCATCTGGTAGTGGATGCTTCCGTCCTCATCGCCGCTCGTGACCAATTTGAACTCGGAAAGTGCCTGCGGGATACGGCCCGTGTTGGCGTAGACCTCGCCCCTCAGGGCATGAATGCGCGGCATAAACTCCGGTTCGATACCGCTACAGTTCGTAAGGTAAGTCTCGGCATCGGCAAACTGATGACGCTGGACGAGTATTTCGGCAGCTAGCATATTCGCTTCGGGATCCTCGGGATTCTTTTGCAATAGATCCCTGTCGTCCGTAAATGCTTCCTCGCTGTTTCCATCCTGAAAGAGCGAAATAGCCAAACCGAGCCGCCCGTCCCGACTTTCGGGTTCCAATGCAATCGCCTTGCGGTATTCGGTTTCCGCCTCTTCCCATTTTCGTTTTTGACGGTAAACATCCCCCAGCAGAACGTGCATCCGCGGCGAGTCTGCGTCGGTCTCACCGGCGCGAGTCAGCGCAGCAACAGCCAGCTTCTCGTCGGCTCGAGACTCCCAATACAGTCCTGCTTGCCGAGTAGCCGGATTCGCTGCTAACCTTCGTGCTGCCAGCGCAGCGGTTCTGTCATCTCCCGCGTAGAAGGCGCATGTAGCCAATAGCGACAAAGATTTCTCAGGCAGGGCGCTCAGGTGGGCTCGCAAGCTTTGACTGCACATGCTGAATTTGCCGGAATAGTAGAGCTTTTCGGGATTCGCCGAAACTGGGGTTGAAGCTTTGTTTCCCGTTTCAGAAAGGTCGATTCCCGAATCACTGAGAGATGCAATGGCCGGAGAATTTGATTTCAATTCTCTCTGAATCAAATCCACAAATTCTGCTGGAATCTTGTTCTGCGCCTGCCACTCTATGGCCAAATCGAATAGCTTTTGCCTGTTTTTAGTCGCAATTTGGCCACCCAATAATGGCAAGCTGTCGCCAAGAAAGCCGCGATCCGCATTCCAGATCGCAATCAGCCCATTCAGCGCGGTCGCGGCGTCGCCTTGATCCAATTGCCATGCTGCGAGACCCAGTCGAGTCAAGGGGCATCCGGAATTGGAGCTTGCCTCCCGATCGAACTCCGCCTTTGCCTTGGGCATTTCCCCCTGCCGAAGCAAAACAATGCCATAGCCAGCGTGGGAGCACGGGAGCGGCGACGCTACCGATGACTCGGCCTTGTAGGCATCAGCCGCCTGGACAAGCTTGCCCTGCTCGGCGAATAACTCGCCGGCGCGTAATTTGGTGTAGTTCGAGTCCCTGTCCGTGCCGGTACTCGTCATGACTCGTGCGTCGGAGCCTACTTGCAGCAGATAAGACGCGCCCATTCCAAGCCAGACGTCACCGTTGCCTGGAGCCAGAACCACCGCCCTCCAGAACGCGTCGATTGAGCTGTTGCCATTGCCGGCAATTGCAAATGCGCGGCCCAACATGATCGGGGCTTGCGGGTCTCTCGGGTTCAGTTTTTCCGCTTTTTGGAGAAATGGTATCGCGGCCTCGGAATGCTTCAGTTCAAGTTCATCGATTCCCAAAAACAGTTGGGGAACGTACAAGGAAGCATTGAGGCGCACCGCTTCGGTAAAACTCTTGATCGCTTCGCCGAGGTTGCCCGTCTCGTGGTACATGAGTCCGAGGTCAGCCCAAAGTTCAGCATTGTTAGGACTTACTCGCACAGCGTTACGGTAAGAATCTGCGGCCGCAGAAAAATCTCTTCTCGCCGCGGCTTGTTGCGCCGCCGCGACATAGGATTGGAGTTGCTGGCTGTTATTAGATTGAACAGCCCCCATCGCCGCAGTCGAGACTGCGGCGATCAGGGCAATGAGGCCCACGTACTTCACGCAATACATAGAAGGATCCTAATAGGTTATCTCCAGCATTCCTTGCATTTGTCTCGCTCCCTGGGTACCTGAGCTCTCGCCCAAGGAGGCGGGGCTTGCGACGCTGTCCGAGGGTATGTCGAAATTGGCATGGTTGAAAGCGTTAAACATCTGGACGCCGAACTGCATGCGGAGTCTCTCTCCGAGGTCGAACCACTTTCCAAGCTTCAGATCTTCGTCCACGTATCCGGGAGCGCGCAGATTGGAAAAGTAGCGAGGGGCATCGCCGAAAGTGAAATCAGGTGTTGGTCCAAAGGCGGCCGGGTTGAAGAAGCAGTATTTCGTTCCCACGGGAATGTACGGGCTTTCCGCGGTGCCTGCGCCGCACTCACCAGTACCTTTAAATGGTCGCCCGGTCAACTCGGCGTGCTGATTTCCGCCAAAAACACTCCCGTTGTTTCCGCTGGGGCCGATGGCCATTGGGAATCCGCTTTGGACAGTGGTAATTCCCGACACCATCCAGCCGCCCACAACGGCATCCTCAGCCTTGTTCATGCTGCCGCCGAACTTCTTTCCCTGGCCAACCGGCAACTCGTACACATAGTTAAGAACCAGAGATTCGGGGATATCGTCGCCGTCCACCGTCCACTCGGCCTTCAGGTCATAGAAGTTGCGGATAGCCGAGCCCCCGCTGTTGCCATTGACTGAACCCCATTCTTCCGGGCCGGCCACATCGGAGAGAAACTTGGAGAAGGTGTACGAGGCTGTGAAGACCAGGCCTTGACCGAAACGGTGTTTGAAGCTGGCCTGCAATGCGTTGTAGTTGTTCTGTCCGACCGGTTCGTCCTCGGCTGAGACGCCGCCGCAGAACTCAGGATAAGGCTCCAATAAATCTCCCTGTGGAATCAGGCCGGACGTGGAAGTTGAGTCGCAGGCATCAACCGGAAGTCCCAGCGAGCTCAATGCAGCGTCAAACGGATTCTTCACCAGTGTATTCAGCGCCGTGCCCATGGAAAGATAGGTTGGATTAAGCTGGCCGTAGTTCATGCCGCCAAGGGTAATGCGCCTTCCGCGGCTCCCCACATAGTTGATGTCCAGCACGTCGTTGGGAGTGAAAGCGTATTGGAATCCAAAACTGAACTGCTGGTTGATAGGATCGGGACGGTGCGGATTGACGTCACCGTCACCCGCCGGCGCCTTGGCCCACGTTCGTCAGACCCCCCAGCGAGTCCCCGGTAACCGGCACCAGTCCCGATTGGAATGCCTGTGCGAGCGGCGTAGTCACCGTGATTCCGTCGGGCGATGAAGTCCAATACGTCGATGTCGAATATCCCGGGTCCGGTCCATTGCCGCCATAGAAGTTTCTTGCGTAATAGATGCCATAGCCGCCGCGCACAACCAACTTCGGCATCACGGCATACGAGAAGCCAATGCGGGGCGCAAAGTCATTCAAATTGGGGTTATAGAGACCGCGGTTCCCCGGCGTGTTGTAGACGATCTTCTCCATAAACCGGAATCCCGGTCGTCACGCTGATCGGATTGAGGGCGTTGAAGATCGAAATACGCCTGCTCGTTGTGCCGCGCTGTTGGAGGCATCTGGATATCGTAGCGGAAGCCGAGGTTCAACGTGAGATTATGCCTTCGCCTTCCAATCGTCCTGAACATACATCCCATGCATGTAGTATGTCGGCGCAGGAAATGCGTTAAATCCCGTGGAACCAGCCGCATTGACTCCGGAAGTCGCCGGCGCCCGCCATAAAGGAAGCGAGTGCGTCTCCGGTGCCGTTCGGTCAAGCTGCGATGGGTTGGGGCCTGCCGTCATGGCGTATCGAAATTGAATATCTGTCGGGGTGAGTCTGCCGCCATCGTCGGTTTGCCAAATGCCCAGATAGCCGACCGAGATGGATTGTGTTTTCAGAGTCTTGTTGACGTCGATGGTCAGGCTGCCGTTATTCTGTGGGAAGTTGGCTTCGCCGGAGTTTTGTGTCGCTCCCAAGGGAGCATAGAACCTGACCGCTAAAGGTGTTCCCAAACTGAACCTGCGGAAACTGCGGCGTCCACGCATCGAGTTGCGCTGGCAGCCCGAGCGAGGAAGGTTGGAACGGGTAGCCCTGGACAACGTTGCCCCCGGGATTGCGGATGAAGAATAGATCGCTGCTCAGGACGAGAGTTGGCGAGAAGACGTGAGAATAGCCCAAAACCCCAAACATCCGGTTGTTCGGGTCAAATACATAGGGCCCCGCGACATCGTTCGCACCGTAAAAGGCCGACGTTTGGACCTTTCCCTCGTGCTTATTCGAGAATTGCCCGTAGATGCGATTATTCGCGTTGATATTCTGGTCGATGCGAATTCCCCACTCATTGGAAGCTCGTCTGCGCACTCGCCGCGGTGTTGAAGTTGTAGCCGCCGCCTGGATTCTTTGGCGCCGGCCAGTAGTTTCCCGTAGCAAATTTATTCGCCAGAGCGTCGATCGCCCCGACGCCGCTTGTGGGGATGATGTTACCCGGGTAGGGATTGCGGACCACCCCCCCGCCCGGGCAGGTGCTTACCGAATAGGGATTGTAGATTGCGCCCTGATAGATGGTCCGGCCCAGGCAATCCGTGCCTAGTGAAGTAGTTGTGAGCTCCGACGAGAAATTGCCACCCTCCTCGGCAGTGGTCGGCACCTCTGCACCGTAGACCCCGGCGTTGTTGAGCCGCAGCCCCTCATAGTTGAAGAACCAGAAGGTTTTGTCGCGCTGTTCATAGATGCCCGGGATATACAACGGACCACCGCCGGCGATTCCGAACTGATTGCGATGGTCCGGAGTCCTGGGGATACCATCCAGATTGTTGAAGTAAAGTATTGGAGTCCAAATCCGGGTTGCGCATGTATTCGTCGGCGATGAAATGGAGATCGCGGGTTCCGGCCTTGGTGGTAAGGCTGATCACATTGCCGGTGCTGAATCCGTATTCGGCTGAAAATGAGTAGCTCGTTACTTTGACCTGGTCCGTGTCCTCCGGAGCAGGCACATACAAGATCCCTCCCCACCCCTGGGCCACATCGTAGCCGCCCTCCAGAAGGAACAGGTTGGTGCCGAAGTAGCCGCCTCCAAAATTCAGGAAAGAGTAATCCTGGTCAGCCGTATCCTCACTCCCGCCCGCCGCCAGCAATTGCCGGTCGCCCTGCGTGTTCACGGCGGAATCCAGCGTCGCAAAGGCAAGCACATTTCTGAGATTCAGCGGAAGCTCCTCAATTTGCTTGCTCGTGAGGTCGGTGCTGATGTTCGCGTCGTCGGTCTGGAGCAACGGACCGCTCGAATTGACCGTGACCTGCTCGGTCGAGCCGATGGTCAGGCCTACCGTCACGGTCAGCGTATCTCCGCCGTTGAGGACGATCCCGTCTTGCTTGGTTGTCTTGAATCCCGGCGCGCTCGCCTCGAGAATGTAGGTGCCTTGCGGGAGAAAGGCAAAGGTGAACTCTCCTGTCGCGGTCGAGGTGTCGGTTCGGACGATTCCAGTCTCCGGATTGGTGAGCCTCACCGTGGCTTTCGAGATTCTGGCTCCAGCCGGGTCGGTAACTGTGCCCGACAGTGAGGCCGTAATGCTCTTCGATTGCGCATGGAGTACGGGAAGGAAAGTCAGTCCAAGCGTCATAGTGATCGCCCAAACTGCCAAAAGTACGAGACGTAGTCTGATCATGCTGCCTCCTTAGTTTGTTTCTCTTCTGTCTTCGAATGCCGTTCTTGCCAAGTCCTCTTGCAGAGAACCCGGAGTCGAAAACACGGCGAACTTGCCGATCGATTTAACGGATGACACCCCTAATCGCCTGTTTTTGAGTGCGCTTGGAACCGCTTGTATTCTACGGTCGCCAAGTTAACGCTTACTCAAACGGGGTTGGCAAGGTGCTGTATGGTACTGTCCGAACAGTCTTCCCACAATTTGCCCTTGTCAAGGGCCTTATGGAGGGGGTACAGTACGGTGCGAGACGAATACTTGAGGTTTTGATGGAGCAAGCGGTCGATAAAATCGAGTCTGCTGAGCGGCAAGAGATATCGGAAGGGGTACCTGCGGCTGATGTACGTAACGCGTTATCTGCGATCCAGCAGAGTCCCCCGTTTCACTCCAGTAAGCAATTGCAGGAATTGCTGCAATACATCGTCGATCAGACTCTTGCCGGCCGCCTTGAAATGCTCAAGGAACGGACCATCGGAGCGCATGTTTTTGGCAGACGAATCGACTACGCCACGAATGACGATCCGATTGTCCGGGCGCGTGCTGGCGAGATCAGGAAGCGCCTTGCGCTTTACTATCAAGGAGCGCAGGAAGACCCCGTCCGAATCAGCATCCCCTCCGGCGCGTTCAAGGCCCACTTCGAATGGGCTGACAAGAGTCAGGTTCTCTCGCCTACTGCCCCCCATTCAGAGCCGGAAGGCAGCCGCCCCTTCATAGAACCTATATCGCTACCCACTCTCTATGAGGTTGCAGACAAAGAACTTCCGAGATTTACTTCAAGATTTCGGAGTCGCATCTGGTGGATTGCGGTTGCCGCTTTGGTTCTGCTCCTGACTTGGGCAATTCCGCATTACCTCGGATCTCCTGAGGAGCGCGCTTTCAACCAGTTCTGGTCGCCAGTTTTGAAGAACTCGCACCCCGTACTGATTTACATCGGCAGCAACGCTGTCTATCAATTTTCTGCCTCTTATATTGACTCCTATTACCAGCAACACCCCCGCACCGGTAATGAGGAAATGGGGCAGGAATCCTATATTCCATTGCCGCCGGGCACCAAAGTCGACGTTCAGGATCTATATCCCGCAAAGGATACCTTCGTTACCATCGGCGATGTGGCAGCAACAACAAAGATTGTTTCTATGCTGGCACGCCGAAACAAGCAGTTCGATGTTCGGTACGGCAATGATGTAGCGTATGGCGATCTTCGCGAGAACCCCTCGATCCTGATCGGCGCGCACAACAATCCCTGGACCCTGACGATGACCGGGAATCTGCGTTATGTCTTCGATGGGCGTACGGTCATTCTGGACCGCTCGAACTCCACAAGGCGCTGGTCCGCCAATGTTGACTTTACCGAGGACTACGCGATCGTTTCCCGGGTTTTGAATTCCAAGACGGGCACGACAGTAATCACTGCGGCGGGAATAGGCTATGCAGGAACCCGTGCAGCGGCCGAATTCCTTACTAATTCAAGATCGATCTTTGGATTGGTCAAGTCCCTTCCCAAGGGCTGGGAAAACAAGAACATACAGATAGTCTTGCATACAACCGTCATAAACCAGCTTCCGAGCACTCCGGACGTCGTTGCTACGTACTGCTGGTAGTCAATCCACAGTCAGTGGCCTATTGGGGTAGATCGCGTCCAGGGTGAATCCGTTAGCTCCGGGTAGCAAAAAAGTACGCTTTCCTGGCTCCGAACGACGTTTCTTCAGGTACTGTACGGTACCTACAACTCACTCATAAAAAGCGACTTGGGCAGCGAAGCTCAGAACAATACCATAGAGCACCTTGCAGGAAACCGCCTCGTTAGCGCCTACTGTCTTCCGTGCGCAAATGCGAAGACTATTGCGCGGAATGTCAAATTCAGCCCCGATAAAACGAAGCGGAAACGAGAGCAGTCTGCGGAGATGAGCAGCAGGCCTTTCCCCAGTTTCCGCGTAAGTTCCTGTATTTGTTCGTGAACGGGTCACGGAGCGGAAGTGACGAATCAATCGACGGTATTTGGCATTCTCCATAGTCGTGATTGGCGATTTGCAAAACATCGTGGTCCTCGCGAGCCATCGATCATCGCGCTCCAGATTGCGATAACTGAAGTTCGTCACGATGGTGACGAATTTCGGCTCGAAAAGGGGGCAGTTTGAACAGCAGGTTGCCGAAAATGATATTGGCACTGGCTGGAATGGTGTTCTGCCTGGCTCGGGCACAGGGACCCCCAGCGAATGGCATCAGTTTGACAACTGCGGACAGACTGGAGGAGCCAGGCTGGTGGCCGACGAAAGGCGATCCGCCGCGTAACCAGTATTGTGGAGATGCGACTTGCGCCAGGTGCCACCGCAATAAGGCGGTACCCCAGAAGTTGACACCGATGTCTCACGCCAGCGTGCGCGCCGCGCAGTCTGACATATTGACAGATCATCGGCTGCACCAGTTTAAGGAAGGCAGCTTCACTACTTCTGTCACAACTTTGAATGAAGTAACGACTTTCGCTGTGACCGACGGAGTCAGTACGGTCGCGTCACCCGCGGTTTGGGCCATGGGATTCAAGAGGGGACAGACTTATGTCCTCGAGAAAGGCCGTGCCTACTTTGAGAGCCGTTTGAGTTACTTTACGAACATTCATGCACTAGACATTACCCCTGGACAGGCCCCTGAAGTGCCTGCGGACTTGGAAAATGCCCTCGGCAGAAGGCTGGACATCGCGGAAGCAGAGCGCTGCTTCAGGTGTCATACAACCGCGGCTGTCACTTCAAAGGTGTTCGAATCGGAAAAGGCTACTCCGGGAGTTACTTGTGAAGCCTGTCATGGACCGGGGGCCGCGCACGTTGCGTCAGTGATCGCGGACAACTTGATGCAACGGACATCGATCATGGATCCTGCTGATCTTTCCCCTTCTGATTCGGTCGACTTTTGCGGAGCTTGTCACAGCACCTGGGCGGATGTGATGGAGACGCGTCGCAAACTCGGTCTTGCGAAAATACGCTTTGAACCGTTTGATCTTGAGCAAAGCCGCTGTTGGGGAATATCTGGCGATGCTCGGATTACCTGCGTGGCCTGTCACGACCCCCATCAGCCGCTTGTTCGTGAACCGAGCGCCTATGACTCCAAGTGCCTGGCGTGCCACGGCGTCCGCACGGAACCGGGGGGAACGCACAGGGCCAAGACGGTCTGCAAGGTGGCGGTCAGCAATTGCGTCACCTGCCATATGCCGAAGTATGAGTTGCCGGAAATGCATGCTGTATTCACGGACCACGATATACGCGTGGTCCGTACAAGTGGTCTCGACCTTGACAAATTGACCCCTTAGACTTCCACTTTCGCAAAATGCGTGCACAAATAATGGAGGATCAAATCGATGAACCGCAGGAAGTTCCTGACGAGTGGGATATCTATGATTGCGCTGTCTCGGATGGCGAAGGCAGTTGAGGGGGAAACCTTTCAAGTGCAAGCCGCCAAACTCATTGGGGGAGCGACTAGGATAGCTGATCGCGATTCTTCCGCAGGCTATCTAGTCAGTTTGACCCAACCTGGCCATGGGGTCAGATTCGCCGGCGTGCCGGCTGGCGACACATTGGCGATTCACTATGCAGCGATGTCAGCGGGCACGATCAGTGTCCTGGTCAATGACCTGCCAGCTCGCAAGGTGAATGTTCATTCTTCGGGAGCGCTCACCAGTTCCTATCGAACGGCCATCGTTGATCTGACGATTCCGGCCAATGCCACGGTGGCCATCAGTCTGGCCCCCAACGACGTCGGCGTGAACATCGATCGGATCGTCGTTGGGGGTGAGCTAGGTTTGCCGCCGGACATCTGGAATATGCCGCCGTTACCGGTTGCGCCGGGTCCTTGTTCCCCCGACTGGAATGCCCTCAGCCGAATCTACACCGCTCCGGCATGGTGGCGCGATGCGAAGTTCGGTGCATGGTCGCACTGGGATCCGCAATCCATGCCCGAGCAGGGCGATTGGTATGCACGTGGCATGTATATGGAGGGCGGACCGCAGTATGAATACCACGTAGAGCACTTCGGCCACCCCTCCGAGTATGGTTATAAGGATATCTGCCACAACTGGGTAATTGACCGATGGAACCCTGAGCAGTTGATGAGCCTGTATGTCGAAATGGGCGCCCGTTACTTTATGGCAATGGGCTGTCATCACGACAACTTCGACTGCTTTGATTCGAGATATCAGCCGTGGAATTCGGTGCATGTTGGACCCAAGGTAGACATCGTCGGCACGTGGGAGAAAGTGGCTCGCACGCACGGGATGCGTTTCGGCATCGGTTTTCATGACACTCCAGCGCGAACCTGGGGCCAGTTTATGCCGGTGCGTTATACCAGCGACAAGATGGGGCCAATGAAGAGCGTACCCTACGATGCGCTTCAAACGGTTCTGGACGGAAAAGGAGAATGGTGGGAAGGTATGGATCCGGTAGCCTTCTACGGGCCGCCGCATACGATCGCCACGCATGTGCCGCGTGGTCCGGAAAACGATCCCTTGCTTTCGCCCTTCGCCAACCAGTTTATGTGGCGGGTGGACGACGCCATTACCAAGTATCATCCCGATGTGATTTATTTCGACGAGCACGCAGGCGATTCGCAAGTGGACATGGGTGTGCACATGGGACTGGGGTTTCTCGCCCCGCAGCTGATCGCGAATTACTACAACAAATCTATGCAATGGAACAGTGGGAGGATGGAAGCGGTCGTCAATCTCAAGGGCGTGGGTGGACGTTATAACAGCTTTCAGGACCACCCTGAACTCCTCCCCTACGTTGACCGTTCCGTGGTCAAGAGCACGGAAGCAATCATCGAACCGGAAATCATGGCTTATCCCTTCCAGACTGAGACAAGCATCGCGGATTGGCACTACAGAACCGGACAAAAATATATGGATGCTCCGAGCGTCATCCATTCGTTGATGCAGAACGTGTGCCGCAACGGAACCATGTTGCTCAACCTCACCCAGCACGGCCGCGGCAATCTTGACCCCGAAGTAATTCGCATTGCCAAAGACGTCGGCGCATGGTTGCGGATCAACGGTGGTGCGGTCTACGGCTCACGTCCGTTTGAAGTTTATGGCGAGAGCGGGGTTTGCTACACGCGCAGCCGCGGCGATGTCTATGCCACGCTCCTAAATTGGGACGGCGGACCGGTCACTCTCAAATCCCTCCGCACCGGCGGGGCGACCCTGGGCAAGGTTTCGAAAGTCGAACTGCTCGGTTCCGATTCTCCGCTGACGTTTGTTCAAGATGATCAGGGCTTGACGGTCACCCCCGGCGGCCCCCTCCAACCACTGCCTGGGATTGCCAACGGATCGCTGGCAGCCGCGTGCCGGGTCCTGCGTATCTTCCATGATAAAGGCTGGATCAACGATGACGATCCTGACGTGGTTGCGCATGGATGGATGCGCCGCTGCAACCTGGGGAGTGGCGACTACAATAACGATTTGACCACCAGTGAGACGCCTGGTGATGTCTGGAGTTGTTCCTTTACTGGCAGTTCCGTTTCAGTCATTGCCCCAAAAGAAGAGGGAGCCGGAAAAATCGAGGTTAAAATTGATGGCCAAACCCGCGCCACCGCGGAACTGTCAACGGCCGGCGCGCGTCAGGCCCAACAAACAGTCTGCGCAGTGACCGGCCTGACGACCGGCAGACACTCCATCGCCATTGTCAATCGCGGTCCCGGACCGGTGGCCGTGGATGCGTTGGTTGTGCGGTAACTCAGCCGAGCATACACTTTTCTGCCGCGGTATAAGTGTCCGTTTCTCAAGCGGCATTGACGAAACACATTGTGAGTGCGCACAGGCCTTAGCAACGCGGATTTACTTTGAGGGGAGTGATTTAGGATGTTTTCTGTTCTGCTCGAGTAAACCCTGCAGAACACGAGAATCGATTCCGTGCGGGCTGCTTGGGAGTGATACTCGTGGAAATTTGCTGAGACCCAAATCGAAGTACTTCTGGTACGACTTCACGGTGCGCGGTGAGCGCTTTCAAGGGCAGCGACCCGCTCGACAAAAGAGCCGCCAACCCTGCGCGAATACTCCAAGGATTTTCTCGTGTCGGTGGGCACCGGGCGTCTCGAAGCCGACAGCCGGCGCTACCATCGCAACGGTTGGCGGCTCGCGTAGAGAAGATTACCCCTGAAGCACAAGTTGTCCGCGAAACCAGAATGTGGTGGTGGTCTATTTTTGCTCCGGCGCGTACAACGAGAGATATTGATGCACGAAAGCAACGGCCATGCTGCCTTCTCCTACGCTGCTGGAAACGCGTTTGATCGAGTTGTAGCGAACGTCACCCACACAGAAGAAGCCTGGAAGATTTGTCTCCAGCAGAAATGGGCTACGATCTGCCGCCCAACCTGGCCGGTCGCTCACCTCGCGTCCCGTTCGGACATAGCCGTTTTCGCGCTGGAGTTGAGGGGGCAACCAATTCGTCACTGCATCGGCGCCGATCATGACAAACAGTGCATCTGCAGCCCGCCGGATGACAGGCTCCCCCGCTTTCCAGGTTTCTATTGCTTTCAAACAATCCGTGCCGTCTGCAGAAACCATCCGAGTTTCCGTTTCCACCCGAATGCCCGGCGCAAGAGCAATCTGATCGATCAAGTATTGCGACATGCTTTGTTTCAGATCGTCGCCGCGGACCAGCATGGTCACTGAACTCGCGTAATTTGCAAAGAAAAGGGCGGCCTGGCCTGCAGAGTTGCCGCCGCCGATAATGAAAACGCGCTTTCCTGCCACCGTTGGCGCCTCCGCGCGTGCAGCCCCGTACAAGACTCCACGTCCAATGAAACGATCAACGCCGTCGGCCTCGAGTCTGCGCCAATTAACTCCGGTCGCCAGGATGACAGTCTTTGTTTGAACCGTATCGCCGCCATCGAGCCCAATCGAATATGCGCCATCGGGTTGCGGATTGATCTCCTGGACTTCTCGGGTAAGAACCACTTCAGCTCCAAACTTAACCGCCTGCCGGAACGCGCGCTGACTGAGGTCGTCTCCTGAGATGCCATTGGGGAAGCCGAGGTAATTCTCGATTCGAGAGGATGTGCCAGCCTGACCGCCAGGAGCCTTACGCTCGACCAACAAAGCACTTAGACCTTCCGAGGCCCCGTAGACGGCAGCCGCAAGTCCCGCTGGGCCCCCTCCAATAATCACCACGTCATAGTCTCGGTGATGAGGAACCGTTTGGAAACCGAGTGCCTCAGCCGCCTTGCGAACCGTAGGAGGCTGGCTGATGCAAGACGCCCCATCCACGACGACCGATAGTCGAGCAACATCGGAAGCTGGAGTAGCCAAAGGCAAATGTGTCCTTCGATCGCGGTCAACCCACTCATAAGGAATTCGATTCATGCTCAAGAAGGTGCGAATTTCCCGGCAGTCGTCATCAAATTTCGATCCGACGATCTGTACGCGGCTGGAGGGAAGATTAAGCATGTATTTCTGCACGACTTGTACCCGCTCGTTCAGGGTCTGTAAAATCAATGCGCTGCACTCGGGCGAGCGTCGAATCAATTCCTGGAGGTGCTGAGGGTCGAGCCGCGCCAAGTGACAAACTGTCTTCGCACGGACAGAGGCGGGAGCCGCCGTTGCCATGAGAATGGCCAATTCGCCAAAGAAGTCGCTCCGCTTGTGCTCTGAGACTTCAGTTCGACGCCCCATTACGTCTTTGAGCACTTCCGTGGTTCCTTCCATCACTACAAAGAAAGGGGTGGGCTCCCCTTCGTGAATGAGATACTCACCGGGCTCCAGATGAAGATCGGCAGCCTGCTGCGAGAGCCACATAAGGTTCGAGTCGTTCAAGCAGGCAAAGATTGGTATTTTCTTCAGCTCTGAGGATGTCAGCATCGCGACTGGTGTCCTCCTTTCTGTCCGGGTAGTGCTGGCGTAGCGCCAGGGTTTTCAACATTGGCTGGCATACGATGCACTGAAGTAACAAGAGTGACGAATTCCGGAAATGATTCGAATTCGGTCCTCAAATGCTTCCATTCACGCATAAATAACGGACTCCGGAACCTCCGCTCCGCGGAACGCAGCATCAACTCCCACATCCGTTTTGGTATGCGGCGTTCCAGATACAACAGATGCGTGAGCGAAACCAAGGTGCAGAATCGCAACATCGAGATGATTAAATCGTCGGTCCGCTCAGGAAGCTCTGTGCCAGGCGGCCAGCTGAGCCACAAGCCCGATGAAGAGCCCTTCAGCAGTTCGTCATACTGGGCTGACAGCGCCAGGAAGATCTGCGTCTTCACCTGTTCGCGATGAATCACCACCGCGGCAGCCAGGCTGAGGCCTCCCATCAAGAGGGACAATAATGTGGCGTATTGAATGACTTGTCCGATATTCATAGAACGGTTCTCACGTCTGTTGTTGTGGGTAAAGTTGATGAGCCCCGCTTCAACAGCGGGTCTCATCCTCGGGCTGATCAGCGACCCTGATTGATGAGACCGATACGTGTGGCAGGCATGCCGGATGCAACAGGCACGTCTGCTGGTTTCTTTAATGCGGCCGCACTCGTCTGCTCCTCGTGCTCCCAACGGATCAACTTCAGATCCAGTACAACGAAGGAGTAAAGAACCGGAACGAGCCCCAGCGTCACGAAGGTGGCGATCGTCAGGCCGCCGATCTGTGCGTAGCAAAGAGGCTGCCAAAGCGGGCCGCCGTGTGCAGCCAACGGAAACAGCGCAATCACCGTGGCCGCGACCGTAATCATGACGGGCCGCAGACGCAGGATGCCAGCATCGATGAGCGCCAGTTCCAAGTCCTCGCCTGATTCTCTTCGTTCCTCGATAAATTCAAACAGCACGATGATGTGGCTCACAATTACCCCGATGAGACTGATGATTCCCAGGAACGCCATGAATCCGAATGGCTGGCCCGTGATGGCGAGTGAAAAGACGGCTCCGACAACACCGTAAGTAATGGCAGCAAAAACGATCAGGGGCTTGAACGCATGCTTGAACTGCGCGAGCAATGCCAGATAAATGGCGAATACGCAAATCACCAGCACCGTTGTAAGATCTCCAAAGCCACTGACCTGCTCTTTTTGCTCGCCTGCGAAGCGGAATATAAAGCCGTCGGGAAGCTGCTTCTGGAACGCTTTCAGCCTTGGCATGGCTGCCGAGATGACTTCCGAAGGTAAATGTCCCTGGGTAGGCCAGCACTGCACAGTGATGGTCCGGTACTGATCGAAGTGTCGGATTTTCGGCGTTACCGGGTCCAGGGAAATGGTCGCCACCTCATCGAGAGGCACTGGCGGCGTGTCCTGCCGCGAGAAGACGTATAGACTGCGCAGATCGGAGAGTTGGGCTCGCTCCTCCATTCGCATGCGTCCCACGATCGGAATCTGCCTGTCGCCGTCTCTCAAGACTCCCGCAGAAACGCCATGAAGAGCCGCATCGATCGAATCAGAAACATCTGCGTTTGTGACGTGCGCCAGGTTTGCCCGATCCACATCGACGTGTACCACTTCTCTCGCACTCGGTTCTCCCCAGTCGTCTCGAACTCTGGCGGCGATCGGGATATCGCGAAAGATTTGTTTCAGCTGCTCGGCTTCCGCTCTGAGGCGCGGCAGATCTTCACTGGAAAGTCTGACCTGAATCGGTATTCCAACCGGCTTGCCGGTTTCGAGACTCCGCGTATCAATGATTGCTCCAGGAATTTGCCTGTCCAATTCCGGCTGCAAAAGGTCAAGCAGAGGGGTCGTATCATGATTGTCCTTCGTTCGCAGAATCACCTGAGCATAATTGGTTTGCCTGTCCTCAGGTGTAGCGCTGCTCCAGAAGCGCGGACCGCCGCCACCCACGAACGTCGTCATCGACACCAACACATCCTTTGGATGTCCGTGCTCCGGATGGCTCTTGCCGTACTCTTCCGCTACGCGCCGGGTAATGGATTCCACCTGCTGAGCGACCGCACTCGTGGCGCTCGCCGGAGAGTTTTCAGGCAGCCACACGTCGATGTAAGAAAAGTATTGAAGATCTTTGGGAAAGAACTGCGGCTTCAGCGTGGAGAACGCGACGCCGCCCGCGATCAGCAAAATGAGCGATGCTGCCAGGCACACCTTCCGGTGTTGAATGGCCTTCTTCGCCGTTCGGAAATACCAGCCCGTGAACCCCCGTTGCCGCCTCTCCTCGATGGGAGTTTCGCTCCTGCTTTCCAATAGGAACGAACTGATGAGCGGCACAAAGGTCATCGACACGAGCAGGGCGGCCAGCAGCGAACAACTAATGACGATAGGCAGACTGTGCAGGAATTTCCCTGTATCTCCGGGCAACAGCAGAAAGGGCAGATAGGAAACGATATTCGTCACAGTCGCAAACGCCATCGTTTTAAACAGCTTCGTCGGTCCAAGCCACGCGGCGGTGGACCTCGACTGGCCCGCGCCCAGTTCGCGCACAATTGCGTCACCCGATACAACCGGCACATCCACCAGCAATCCGAGGGCAATGATCAGCGAGGCGATCGAGACCTGTTGCAGGTCAATCCCGAGGGTGTTAATCACTCCAAACGTGATCGCTAGCGTAATCGGTATCGACGCCGCAATCAGAATGGCCGTCCGCCAGCTCCAGAAACCAATCAAAGCAACAACAACGACCAGCACCAGCGCCTCGATCAAGCTGTGGCTGAAGAGCTCAATGCTGTCGTGTACCTGCAGGGGCTGGTCAGAGGTCTTGGCCAGAACCAGATCGGTGGGCAGTGTTTTCCTGACGCTCTCCAGATTTGCGTCCACCTGTTTTCCGAAAGAACTGATCTGTCCTCCCTTTCTCATCTGGACCGAGAGGGTAATCGCGCGTGTCGTGATCCATCTGCCGTTTTCGTTGCGGCGAGTGTACCGGTTCAGGAACGAAGGCGGATCCTCATATCCCCTGTCGATGTCCACAAGATCCCGCAAGTAAAGCGGCGCTCCATTCGGGGAAGCTCCGATGATCACATTGCGTAGATCGTCGATGCTCTTGAATTCGCCTGTGGTGTTTACGCTGACTGTGCGCCCGCGCGCATTGAGCGTTTGGCCGCTCTCCGGCAGATTCCGGGACGCAAGGATTTTGGAAAGATCCGCCGGCTTGAGTTTGTATTGCGCCAGACGCTCCTGCGAGAAGTTCAGAAATACGTTCTCGTTCAGTACCCCTGAGCGTTCCACTTTCGCGACGATTGGCATCGTCTTCAAGCTCCGCTGGATCGTGTCGGTGAAGTCGTCCAGATCGCGATAGGTGTACTTGTCACCGGCAACGGCCTGAAGGGTGGCAAGGGTGGTTGACGGGTCGCCGATAATTGCGGGCTGCCATGCGTCGGGGTGAAACTCATCAGTTTGCAGGTTCTGAGCGGCAAACTTCTTTAAGGCCGACTGCAGATCGGAAGTGCTGAGGTTTGTGGCTACGTCAACACCGGTGAAGCCTGTTCCCGAAAAGACGCGCTCGTCGGAGCAAAGCTGCTGAGCTGCCAATTGCCGGGTCGCCCAGGAAAGCGTGTGTTCCACCTGGCCGCTGTCGATAGACTTGGGAAAAACAACTACGATCGAACGCCGGAGCCGAGTTTGCGCTTCCAGGCCACTCCGAACTTGCCGGATCTGTGCTTCAACCAGCTTGCTCACCCAGGCGACCTGAGATGGGTCGGCCGGTGGGCTCGCTACTGTCAGCATCAATGCGGACGTGTCCCCAAAGTCCTTGATGTACAAGATCGGGCCAGCACCCTGGGGAAGATCGTGGATGGCGTCCAGCCTGATCTTAACGTCGTCCAGTTCCTTGTCCCTATCGTATTTTCCTTTTTCTGCCAGCTCGAATTGGACCGTCGCCGAGCCAGTTCTGGACGCGCTCTTGATCTCCGTCACCCACTGATTCGAAGCAATGGCCTGCTCAATCTTTCTGGTGACCAGTTGCTCGACCTGTTCGGCTGAGGTTCCCTGCCAGGGCACGATGATCATCGCCTGGCGCACAGGTATATCCGGGTCCTTCCGTTGCGGCATCATGAATAGTCCATAGATGCCCCACAGCAAAGCAACTGCGAGGGAGACCCAGGCGACGTGCTGCTGCTCGATGAAGAAGCGGGCAAGATTGGGCTTGTTGTTCGTGGGCTGCTCGTTGTGTTCGTGTTCCACTTCTGCGTCTCCTACTCGACAACCCGGATCGGGCTTCCGTCGCTTAGCTGGTTGGTCCGGTTGACGATGATCCGTTCTCCCGGCGTAAGGCCTTCATCGATCACTACCGACTGGCCGAAGGTTTGGCCAATTCTCACGCTTTTCAATTGCGCAAACTGCTTTCCATCGTGCTCTTTTATCGTGAATACCGAATACTGATTCGACCCGGACTCCGCGGACATCAAGGCGGTGAGGGGCACAACAGGCACATTTTGCGGATTCGCTTGGTTGATGCGTATGCTGGCAATCATGCCCACCTTGAGCGAATGGTCGCGGTTCGGCACCGTAACCTCGATGTTGAAGACCCTTGAATCGCGATTGGCGGAAGCGGCGATTTCCGTGATGCGGCCCGTGAATGTCCGCCCCTGCAAGGCATCCAGTCGCACGGACATCGGAGAGCCTAAATTGAGGTTTGTCAGCATGCTGTCGGGAACACCGAAATTCGCCTTCACAACTCGGGTATCGTCGAGGGTAAAGGCGCTTGTGCCAGCCTCAACCAGGCTGCCCGGCGCCACATTCTTTTCGACAATCACTCCGGGCGTAGGAGCGATCAGGTTGGTATCGCCAAGGTTGATCCGCGCCGCAGCAGTCTGCGCGAGCCCAGCGGCCACTTGCCCGCGGCGCGCCTCAATCTGCCGCGCGGCGGCTTCCACATTGGCTGTAGCCGATGCGTGCTGCTCGACTGCGGCGTCGTAGTCCGGGCGAGTCATGGCCTTTGCAGCGTATAGAGCCTGCGCGCGCTCAAAGTCCAGATCTGCCTTCGTCTGGTCGGCTTTTGCCCGGTCAAGCTCCGCTTGCGAAACATCCAGGGCGCCCTGCAACGAGTGCTCCTGGCCCACTGCCGAATCAAAAGAGGCTTCATAATCAGACCGGCGCAGGTGGGCCAATACGGCGCCGGTAGGTACTTCGTCCCCAACTTGCACATCACGCATTCGCCCATCGACGCCCTTCACATGATCTAGAGCGGCGATGTAACCGGGTTCTTTGAATGCCAGTTGAACCTCGGTGTCCGGACGAATCTCGCCAGAGTAACTCCAGCTTGGCTGGACTCGCTGCGTCGCCACGATTTCCGCTTGTACGGGAACCGGTTCGGGACCAGTCTTCTGCATCTTTGTCCCGCATCCGGCGAGCACCGAAAGCGCACCTATAGTCATAATTCCAATGAACATCCGCATCATTCTTCTCCAATCGCCTTTTTTAGGTCCGCCCTAGCCTTCCAAAATGAAGCGAGAGATTGTTGCTGCTGGCTGTCGGCAGAAGCCAGATCTGACTGTGCTTGAAACAAATCTCTGCTCAATGCTGCTTCGCGCTTCGCCTGCTCCTGCACCTCTTCGAGCTTCTGCCGGGCCGCACGTTCGCTTGCTTCGCTCAGGGCCAGTTGCCGGCGGGTGCTCTCCAATTGACGGCATGCATTTCTCACCTCCAGAAGAACGGCGCGTTCCGTAGCGTCGACTCCAACCTTGGCCTGGTCTTCTTTCGCTCGCTTTTCCTTATATTCCTGGTGCTTACGCCCCCAGTCCCACGGTTCCCAACGGAGCGACAGACCCACCGTCCCGAGATTGCGTGGCAAAATATTCTCGAAATTCGCGGTTGTGTAGTAATCGAATGCCAGACTCACGTCGGGGATATATTCCGCCTTCTTCGCCCGCGCGTCGTAATCGGCTTGCTGCACCTGAAGCTCCGCCTTTTTCACATCCGGCCGGTTGTGAAGAGCCTGGGCCTCCATGGCTTCAGGCGTGGCGAGGTCGGTATCTGCATCGCTGATCGCCGCGACCCGGAACTGCGTGTGTATGTCCCGGCCCATCAGATCGTTCAGTTGTTCGCTCGCCGACGCGACCCGGTCGCTCGCATCGCTAATGGCATTCTGTATCTTCAAGAGCTGCGCGTCAGCGTTCAGCAAATCAGATTGGAGAATCGTCTCTTTACCGCGATTCTCTAACGCCAGACGATGCGATTCCTGGTAGTAAGGGAGTGACGCCTGAAGGCTATCCAACCCGCTCTGTGCCTCGACAACGGCGTAGTAAGCACGTCGAACCTGGTCGACCACCTCCAGACGCGTTTTCGCCTGGTCCTGGCGCGTACCTTCCAGCCCCAGCGCCAGAGCCTTTAATTGCATATGGAGCTGGTACTGCGTCGAGAGCGGCTGGGCAACCGAGAAATTCACTGTGCCTGCTGGCTTTCGCGGGATCTCGATCGTCTGGTTCGTCGAGGGGATTGGCCCGGTCGCGCTGTATACCCCGAGAGAGCCCGCCGGGAACGTGACCGACGGCTTGGTGACGAGCTGGGCGCCGAGCGCCGTGACCTGCGTATTCGCAAATCGTCTCGTTCGGTTTGCAGCCAATTCGTCGGCCGCCCGCTGTGTGTCGAGGCTGGCGGTCTTCAAACTGCTGTTATTCGCAATCGCTTGTTCAACCGCCTCTTCGAGCGTTAATTCAGAGAGGTTTGACTGTGGTCCCGCCGCCGATTCAACCGTATGCGCGGGGAATGGAGATGCGAGATTTTGGCCTCGCGCCAGCAATGCCAGCATCCCCAGGGTGAAGGCCAAACAGGTTGTTCGAGTGCGTCGTTTCATGAGGCAATCATGCCTCGGACGCGGAAGCGGAGGGAGTAATGCCTCGTAAGGCCTACGTAAGCTTACGGCGCTGTTTACGGCTCCGGGCAGGGCGACAAGTTGAGCTTTTTCAGCAGCCTGGAAAACCTGCGGTCAGCGTGGAGAGGATGAAAAAACGGCTCGACCGCCAGCAGATTCACGAAGTTTGTTTTGTGTTCAACCGCTTCATCAAGGCACTGGAGCGCGAGATCGAAATCTCCCATCCCGACTGCAGCGAAACCTTCTGCCAGGGGCGTGACGTATTGCCGCTCCGCGAGTTTATGAAGCCTCTTGATACATTCGCCGGCTTGCGCTAAGCTGCCTTCCTGGGCATGAGCTGCTGCAAGCAGGCCGATATCCAGCGGAGAAACGGACGGCGAGAGACACTGTTTCACCGAGTCGTAACGCTGCTGCTGGAAATGCAGAAGCCCTTCATACAATCGCGCTTCAGGATAGTCGCGATCCAGTTCGAAAGACTGTTGGAGATGCTCCGCGGCTGACGGATAGTCTCCTTTTACGTAATGAAGATAAGCCATCCGCGCGCAGTCGCTGGCCGAAAGCGGGTCCAGTTCAGTCGAGCTGCGAAGTCCTGACTCTGCCCCCTTGATGTCCCCGTGGCACAACAAAGCCATAGCACGAAACATGTGAGCCGGCGCGTGACTCGGTTGTAGTTTTAGCGCGCGGTCATACATCCTTTCCGCTTCATCCCAACGATGCTCAAACCAAGCACGAAGTGCACCCAGCACCGTGCAGGTGTCTCCTGATTGAGGATCGAGTGCGTAACCGCGCTCCGCGTTCGTCTTCACTTCTGGATACACATCACGGCCCGAGACCACCCCGAACTGGGCAAGAAGGCCGCTGGCTGCAGCCATGCCGGTGTAAGCAAGAGCGTAGTCGGGATAGGTCTCGGTGAGCTTTCGTAGCTGCTCCCGGGCGGCGTGCAGTGCTTCAGGAGATTGTTGGTGAATCAGAAATCGAGCTCGCAGGTACCTGGTATACGCGTCAAGATCAGCAGTAGAGGGCCGCACTACTTCCGGCATGTGAAGTCGGAGTAAGTCCGCAACAGATTCTGCGATCTCTTCCTGGATCGCAAACACGTCTTTGAGTTCACGGCGGAAGGTCTCCGACCAGGTGTGATGACCTGATTCGGTCTGAATCGCTTGGGCAGTGACCCTCAGCTGTTCGCCGGCCTTCCTGACGCTTCCTTCGATGACAAGATCCGCGCCGAGACGCTGTCCTACTTCCCGGATATCGATGCTGACGCCCTTAAAGTGGAAGGCCGATGTCCGCGCAATCACTTTTAACCCAGATACCCGAGTAAGCGAGTTCGTGATCTCTTCCGTGATCCCGTCGCAAAAATAGTCCTGCTCCGGCTCTGGACTCATGTTTACGAACGGCAACACGACCACGGATGTACCGCCGGGGGGCAGAGCGGCCCCAATCTCTTCGCGATGCTTTGCCGGCTGCGTGTCAAGCCATCGGAAGACAGGGACATAACTGCCCGGCCGCAATCCAATCAGAACCGGATCATCCTTACCCTGCCCTTCCTCGTAATAGGCCTTCAACTTCGCTCTGAGGCGGCGAGCCTCGACCCGAACAATCGCATCGATGTTCGGGTCGTATTCCGAGGTGCGGTCGAACACCTCCATGGCAATTGAGAATTCCTTGAGCCCATCGATTTCTTCATCGATTGTCCGATTGACAATGTGTGTCAGAAATCGGCATAGCCGGGCTGACGAAACGAAACCAGGGCTATTCACCACGCGCGCCAACTGTTCGCGAACCGCTGTGGCCGGCACGGGGTCTGCCGCGGAGTTGGCGAGAGACTTTCCGGATGGCAAGGGCGGCGTTGGCACCTGCTTCTCTCCGCCTTCATTATGCTCCACAAAGCTTCGCCGCGTTACGGCGAGCTTACGGGGGCTTACGGCCAAACGAAGGCCAGAAGGCTTAGCGTGGAATCAGGCAGGGTTTGAGAATCGATGCAGGTCTACAGACGAGCAGGAATAGTAATTTTCGTGTCCAACAGGACCCCAGAAGCCACCGTCGCGCAGGATATCGAAGCGCACGGACTGGTCATGCAGTGGGCACGCAACATCGGGGCGGCAGTTGATTTGCTCACCTCGTTGCGCGATAAAACCGCAATCGTCACAGAGCTCGCCCTGGCCGATGGCAATTGGAGCGATCTAGCCCAACGGGTCAGGTGCATTGACCTCTCTACACCAATTGTACTTGTGACTTCTTTCGGTACGGCGGAACTGTGGTGGGACGCCCTTGAATGCGGTGTCGATGACATTCTGCCAGAGCGTCTCTTGGCTTCTCGCTTGTGCCAACTTTTGGAAACGCATGGCGGATCATGAAAAAACCGGGGTTTCGAACCTTCGGTTGGGTCGGGGACGCGTTTGGATAACTCTCCTCGCCGCAGCAAACGTGCTCGAGAACTGTATTGGGACTGCAGGCTTTGCGGCACTTACGATACGCGATGTCTCGCGCATCTACAGCCACAATCACGGTGATGCTGCGTATTCCAGTGATGTGGGCACCTGATTACGGTGATGTGGGCAGGACGTCGGAGCGAAGCGACGCTGGTTGCTTTTACGGTAGCTAGGCTGCCCACATGAGGTCAAGAAAAGAGTAGATGAACGATTCATTAGCGTCATTTCGTTTCCTTCTTTTTTCGTGAACCATGCTCGATTCTGCTGGATGTGGGCACACATTACGTTCCATGTGGGCAGCCATTACGGTGATGTGGGCAGTTGTTCTGGCGGTGCGGGGCAGAGAGAACTGCCCCGCGGGTTGCGGCATCAGGGCTTTGTGGCGTGAGCCTGCAGCCACTGCCGCTCCATGCGTGTGACCTTGGCGCGAAGCGGTTCCCAGTAACTTTCCGGGATGGGCGAGCGGATCACTTCGTCGATGACATCGGCGAAGTATTGCAGGCTGGTGATGGGCGCCCGGACTCCGGCATTGAGCATCGAGACATACTTGCGGGCCGAACCCAGCAGTATGGCACGCGCCATCTGCTCCAACTGAACGCCGCGACGATGAAGTTGGATTGCGATCTTCTCGTCGGCGGCAGAGAAGCTGGCCTGGACGCAAGCCGGGGCCAGGAACAGAGCACGCACTTTCCCGACGAACTCTGTTTCCGCTCCGCGTGTGCAGCCGGGGTTTGGTTGTTTCTGGTAAGGCCAGAAGCGGTCGCTGATTTCGAGGGCCAGATTTTCGTTGCCATTTCCAGCCACCGCGCACACGCCACAGTCTTCGAGTTCGGCTAGCGAAGTGGCGACGCTTTCCGGCGATTGCTTGACGGCACGCGCCATTTCGATGCGCGACGTCACCAGGCAGCCGGTATGACGATTGGCCGAGAGACACACGTGGACGTACAGCTTGAACGCTGTGTCAGAGACCAGCATCATCGCCTGCGCGAACTCGTGTCCGGCGGCGAACCAGCCAGTGGGCTGCTTGAGGATCAACCGAGGGACGCTCATGAGCGGCCTCCGATCGGTTTTGCTTGCGGTTCCTTGTTCTTTCGCATCGACTCGCCGTTCATCTCGATGCGATAGGCGTTGTGCACCAGCCGGTCGAGGATGCTGTCGGCGATAGTCGGATCGCCGATCTGCGCGTGCCAACTGGGCACCGGCAGTTGGCTGGTCAGCACCGTGGAACGGCGGCCATAGCGGTCATCGCAGATCTCCAGGAAGCTGCGCCGTTCGCTGTCGTTCAGCGGCGTCATGGCGAAGTCATCCACCAGCAGCACATCGGTGCGGGCGATCGAGTCCAGCAACCGCCCCAGGCTGCCATCAGCCCGTGCTTCTGCCAGATCGCGGAACAGCTTGGCCGCGGATCGGTACAGGACGCTGTAGCCATCGCGGCAGGCCTTCTGAGCCAGCGCCTGCGCCAACCACGACTTGCCGATGCCGGTCGGCCCGATGAACAACACGCTGAGGTGTTGCGCAACCCACTGCGAGTTGGTCAGGCCGCGCATCGTCGAAGCATCCATTTGTCGCGGATAGCGGTAGTTGATGTCTTCGACGCAGGGTTCGGCAGAAAGCTTGGATTTTTTCAAGCGCCGCGCCAGTGCCTGGTTCTCACGCCATGTCCAGTGGCTATCAACCAGCATGCCGAAGCGTTCCTCGAAGCTGAGGCCGCGCACCTCGGGTTGTTCCAGTTGCTTTTCGTATGCCGCCGCCATGCCCGTCAGCTTCAAGGCAGCCAGCTTGTCCAGCGTAGCCTGGTTCAGCATTGGCCCACCTCCCGACGCGTCTGTGCGGCGGCATAGTAATCGGGCCCGCGCAGATTTTCATGCTGCACCGGGAACGGAATCGGTACCAGTTCCGGCAACGGATCCTTGTCCTGGCCGCTCTTCAACACCGACTTCACGCTTTGGAAGCGATACAGCTTCAACCGCACCGCCCGTGTTGAAGCTGCCTCCAACCGCTCCGCACCATAACGGCGCTCCAGGCGGATCACACCAAGCGCCGAGCGATAACCCATCTCTGGATGCGGCTTGCTGGTTAGGATGCCTTCCACCAACCGCGCCGTGAACGGGCCTACCTTGCCGGCCCACTCGATGATGCGCGTCGGCGTCCACTCAAGATAGTGCTGATGCGATTTCGGCCGGTGTCCCGCATCCGTCGTCGCCCTGTGCGCCAGGCGGCTGCGCAGATGACTGGCCACGCGCTTGCCCTGATAGAAGATCTCCACCGCGTTGCTCGTACTGCGGACGTCCACCTCCTTGCCAACCAGCTGATACGGCGTGCTGTAGTAGTGCTGGTCCGCCTCAACGTGGTAATCCAGGTTGACCCGAGCCTTCTTCCACTCCGCATACTCGAACCGCCCGGCCGGCAACGGCTGCAGCGCCGGGCGATCGATCAGGCGATACAGTTCGGCTCGCGAGCCAGCCATCTTGCGAAACGACCGCTCATTGAGCTTGACGACCAGCTCCAGGATGGCTTCGTTCAACTCCGCCAGGCTGAAGAACTGCCGCTTGCGCAACGCCGCCAGCACCCACCGCTGAACGACTTGAACTCCGACCTCCGCCTTGGATTTGTCCCTTGGATGATAGGGCCGCGCCGGCAGTATGCCCACGCCATAATGGACCGCCAGATCGCCGTACGTGCGGTTCAACTCCGGCTCGTAGTAGCAGGGCGCCTTCACGCCAGACTTCAGGTTGTCGGGCACGACAAGACGGCTGGTGCCCTGGAAGAATTCGAAGGCCCGCACATGGGAGTGCGTCCAGTCCCACAGGTTCTGGGTCCAGGTAGCTTCGGCGTAGGTGTAATTGCTGGCTCCCAGCACCGCCACGAACACCTGCGCCTGACGAACTTCACCCGTCTTCGGGTCCGTCACCGCAACCGTCTGACCGGCGTAGTCCACGAACATCTTTTCCCCGGCGCGGTGCTCCTGCCGCAACACCACGTCCAGCTGGTGCCGCCACTCGCGGTACAACTCGCAGTACCAGCTGTAGGCGTAGCCGGATGGATTGGCCTGCTTGTATTCCTCCCACAGAAGCTGAAGCGTCACGTTCTGGCGACTCTTCAACTCCTTGTGGATCGCCGCACAGTCTGGCAGCATGCGCTGCTCCGGCGACGCCACCGGCGCCGGCGGATACAGGCGCCGCTCCAGCGCCGCATCGTCCAGCTCGGCTGGCAACGGCCAACCCAGTTCCGCCGCCTTCAGCCGCTCAAGACAGCGCTGGACGGTGCTCCGGCTCACCTTGCAGATCGAGGCGATCTGGCCCGGAACCAGGTGTGACTCAAAATGGAGACGTAGAATTTCGCGCGATTTTCTCATCGGTAACCGTCTTTCGGGCAACATGTTCTCCTTTGCCTTCAGGAAAACATCTGCCGAGGATTACCAACGCCGCTCCGCCAACTCTGCCCACAGCCACCGTTACGTTCGATGTGGGCACCGATTACGCTGCTTGTGGGCAGCCGTTCCATTTCATGTGGGCACCGATTACGCCATGTGGGCACTGATTACGGTGAAACCCGGAATCCTGCCCACATCACGACGGAATCGCTGCCCACATCAGGGCGTTTTCGGTGCCCACATCCACTGGAATCACCTGCCCACATGGACCGGAATCCGCAGTGATGCCGCTCGACTCTTGGGGAACCCCAATTTATCGGACAGCTGAAAGGCGTGGGCAGCGGACTATCTTCGAGCGACCGGGCGTCGCGTGCCTGATGTAGTTGATCCACGCCGCCCTCCCAAAGACGTCACCCCATAAGACCTGCCAGCCGGGTCTGGCGCTATTCCGTACGCTAAGAATCACGGTGCTAATTGGAACCCAGGAGTAGAAAATATGACGACTGCAACCATGTCAACCAAAACCGCTGAAAACCGAGCATCACTGCTGCATCTGAATCCGCAGCTTGCAAATGTACCCTGCGGAAAGGCAAAACAATCACGTCTCGGGCCAATCGCTATGGCCGGTTTTAAAGTGACCGCCGAGGCTATTGAATCAACACACGTTATTGTTGTATTCAATAGATCTCCCGTTCAGAACTCCGCGGGGAATTGTCTTGGTTCTGAGCCTGAGAGGGCGAACCGGGACCCGGAAGTACCCTTCAGTCCTGTTCGGATGGACCCTTGGCGGCTTCTCTGCCCGTCACGGCTCATGGCCCTTTATGGAACTCTGGAAGCCTAAGCCTGCTGCCGACGAAGTAGCAGGCGGTCCAGAACCAGTCTTCGAGCCTGCTCAATTCTTCCTCCGGCTTCCAGCCTTCGGAATTCAGGACCTCATCCGCCTGGTCCGGGGCGACCTGACCAACCAGCTCAGTGTGCTCGGGATTATCGCCTTTGAACATCAGCAGCTCGCCCTTGCGGGCCGCCCAGCGGAACTGATAGCCGTCCTCAGTAATGAGGTAGGAGACCTTTGTGGCAGAGTGGTTCGCAGCGCTTCTTGCGTTCATCGCCCGGCGCCTTTCTTTCAGATTAGTGTCTTATCGGCATTTGAGAAGCCGCAAATGGTTTGATTTTTTCCCGAATCTCAAAACGCATTTAAGCAAATGGCTCAGACGCGTTTGAGTAGGGCTAGCAGTGAGGATGACCTATTCTCCCGGAGAACATACTCCGGAAGCGATGCGACCATTCTCGCGCCCGATCTCGAAGAATCGCCCGAAAGCTGGCTATCCGGACCGGATCGCCGCCTTTCAGGCCATGCGACTTGTCAACACCGTTTGAAATTGAAGTTCGACTTGAATCTCCTGCCCAGGTCTATCGAGATCTCTCCCTCCACGATCCCCGCTATTTGGCAGCGAGAACGATCGTGGCTCCAGGCGACGGTTCCTCTAATCAAATCTTCCATTTAGAGCGCCGCATCAAGAGCGAACTGGGCCGCCAGGGAGAAGTCTGAAAGAACGAGAATATCCAATCGATGGCATAGCGCCCAAATGCGCCTATTCTCTCTTGTGCTACGGGGATATCGACTCGTGTTCCAAAATTGTAGTCATATCGTTTTGCCATCGAGTCACGAAAGTGTTTAGCGAGGAAGTGGCACCGCCTGGCAGCGTGTGGCGCGATGAAAGCCGGGCCGCAAGCACAGATCTGGGCAATGCGCGTCATGAGTTCTCCAAGCGACTCGGATGTCTTCAGCTTCACCCCTGTGGGAACTTTTCGGAAGATACTTGTGTATTGACACGCACAAAATTTGCGCTAAACCGCCGGGGGGCTCGAACCGCTAGGTGATCAATCCCCTTCTGCATTCCTGCACAACGTCACAAGAACCGCGCTGTCGACCGGCGCCATGTGCGATAGTTGATTACGCGCCAATTTGAGGTTGGTGATGAAGTCGAGCGCCGCTTTCGATACGGCGCCGGATTGATGTAGGAGCAATTCCAACATGCCGATCTCAAGATCGTACACGTCGTTGATCACGCCGTATTTCGAGTAATGTGGAAGCCTGAGGTGACCACGATACCTTTCGATCAGGACCTGCCTCTGCTCTTCGACGTAGGGCATCAAGATCACGATTTCAGCTTTCCAGAGAAGGCGGTTCAGAAAGCGCTGGCCCAGGAGAAAGGCTCCAAATGCCGTATGCGGGGTCTGCTTCCCGAGGTAAGTCTGCCATAAACCTTGGCTCCAGAATGCCTGCTCGTAGGGCCCGGGCTGGAAACACCAGCCTTTTCCGGCGGCGAAAGTCTCCAGCAGCTGGTCGGGCTGAATCAGTTCAACGAGATCGAAGTCGGCCAGATATTCGCAAAGGGCCGGATCCCATCCGCCAAGCTCGGATGTCAGTGCTGCTGTAAGATCGGTTTCCAGCCCGGATTTCCGTTCTCGAACGCGGCTGTTGCTATAGAGTTGCATGTCGTTGCGCCGCAACCAGCCGTCCCATCGCCGGCGACTCAAACCAACCGCGGCTGGAGGCTCATGAACGTGTCCGGGGCCTTGTACGCGAATCAGAAACAGAGATCGTCGAGACTCAGGCACCGCCCGGCTGACTCGCTCGTATTCAAGGAAGAATTGTGACCATGCGGCCCAATCTTCAGGCATTATGCCTTCAATTGAGATCAGCTTACGTTGGAATTCAGGCTCCCCCGCGAGGCTAGTCTCGCTTCTCAATTTCCGCGACTCAGCGTGCGGCACAAAGTGCGTATACAGAAAGTCCACGGGGTTCACGGCCGGTGTCACACTAACAGATTCCCAGTTGGACTCCTCGCGAAGCGCTTCCTTCAGCGCGTGCGAGAAACGCCCGGGAAGGTTCTCAGGGAGCATCAGAAAGACAGACTTGCCTTGCCGCACGTCATCTATGACGGCATCGATAAAGCTGCGCGGTCCCGGGATCATCCACCAGTCCATCATCCGTCCGCCTTGAGTAGGTCCTGTACAACTGGGTCGACAGCCCATTCGCCGCTCGTTACCGGCTGGATCAAGGTAAGCCGGTCCGCCCAATAAAAAGCAGCTTCGATTTCCGGCTTTGAAACTCCGTCGACCAAGCCCGTAAGAACGTCCATGCTCGCCGCGCCGCCGAGGTCAACCATGGCTTTCAAAACCTTGGCAGGGACCCCCTGTTTAAGGCCGAAGGCCTCCAGGTAGCCGGCCCGAGCGCTCGGATCATTCAACTGGCCGCGAAGGTTCTCGAGCGCTGCCTGCCAGTTTAGTCCTCCTGTAACGATCAGGCCGCGGAACTGCTCGAGCAGAAACGGCCATCTTCCGGTAGCCGCAGAGATCTTCTTCTCCTCTTCAAGAGCATTGGAGCCGATCGAACAATCGCCCAGCCAGGAATTCAGCGCCGCGCGGTGCCAGGGCTGAAGCGAGATGCTATTGAGCCTGCGGTCAGCGATCATGGGCTCGAGTACGGCACGATCTGAGGCGAGGCCCCAAGCCGCGGCCGGGTCAGCCAGAAAGACAACGCTGGTGAACCGGGTTCGCCCCTTTGACAAAGTGGTCGCTTCCTGTATCCATGCGGGCGACCAGGGGCTTTCTCGCACCAGAACAATCGTGGTGCCGCCTTGGCTTTTTTCCCGAGTCTCATCAAGGAATCTGCGGAAAGCGAAGCGGTCGCTGGCCGCTATGTCGCAACTGATGAAGTGACTTGAATCGACGGCCTGCGCGAGGAAGCGTTCCACGTCATCGAGACCGGCTGCCCGGGACCCTACTCAAGATGCTTCGGACGCCGCTGTCGGGAGACATCTGGTATCGAGACATAATCGGTTTTGGCAGCAAGGTGCCCGGCAAGTTGAGGATCGAGAGTGTGGTCGCGGTAAGTATCGCAAGCAAGAATCGACAAGCATTCGAAAAGAGGCTGCTGGCTTTCAAGAGCCAGAATCCCCTCACCATGGGCAATGACACGATCAGCCTTCACATCGCCCATTATCAAAAAAGTCCACTGACTGTCGCAATGATGCATTTCTGATTCACCGATAGCGGTGATCGTGTAGTTCGGGGAGGCCTATGAGCAGCGATGAAGACTCAAAGCAAAACGACGCAAGGAAGATGCTCGCCGAAATTTACGAAAGAGGGCAAGCCCGGAAAAGGCTAAGGGACGCAGGCGCCCCCGCAGTTGGCATATTTTGGGTGGTCGAGGGCAAACCCCTGGCTTTCGGCGATTCACTCAACGACGCCGAACAATGGGGGGAATTCAAGAATTACAAAGAGGACCATATCCACTTGTGGCAGTTTCTTCAGCGTAACGGCATCGTTCCACCAGACTCGGAATACGAGGATTATCCTCGCGGCCGTGTTGTTTACAACACAAGAACAGCCTCATTCATGTTTTTTGCAGACAGGTGCATATTGAAAAACAGGCCGATAGTCGAGCACCTGCTTGCCGAGCTTCATCTGCCTGCCACAACCAAAACAGAAAGCGATCCTCACTACAGGTGCAGAAAATGTGGCGGCTAACAGCCAAGCGGATGACCGATTCCCAACCCACGTACAATCCCAGTCTCGAAATGAGTGGGGGAATACGGCGTCCTGGAGGCTTTAGGAACCCCGTCAACGAACATTCTTTCGGAGTTGCAGGGAAAGCGGCAAAAAGAGGGATTCTGCGGCGAGTTCCCATCCGATTGGAACGGAAAAACCACAAAACCGAACTGATGGTATTTGTGATGGTACTTTGATCTTACATCTCTCTAAATCACTGATTCTAAAAATAAATTGGCTCCTCAGGTAGGACTCGAACCTACAACCCTTCGGTTAACAGCCCATCTGTAACGACCTGCGCACTATTGTTTTCAATGACTTATACGGAGCATGAATTCCGATGTGGAGCATGTTCGGCGCTCAATGCGGTGAAGTTTGCGGTGAAGTTTGACAGTCCCTGATGAATCCGATCACTGCTCACAAGACTGCGGCCAGAATCCAAGGTAAATAGACAACCCCTCGCGCATCCAGACGTACTACATACAAAATTAGCCCTTGCAAAATTGACCGGCGCGGGATCGGGAAATCCAACAGCCGCCCGACCCAATTTCTGTCAGGCTTGGGAGGTGGGCTGTATACCAAGAATTTAGCCGAAGAAGCTCAGGATGGCCGTCAAGATCGTGCTTGACTGGCGATTCCCGGTGGCCTTGGCTGTTCTGATCCGAGTGCTACTGAACAGGTAGTGCTCACCGCCCCGGGGGTTTGCACGACCTCCGGGCCTATCTGTTCGATTTCAGTTTGCATCAGATGGCTTTCTGGGTCAATAGTTCCGTGCGCCGCATGCTTCCCATACAACCTGACCGCTCCGTGATCGGCCGCGGTAGTGCCGGTCCTTTGTTCGTGACGCGATCAGTTTGGAGGAACCGACTATTTCGGAGGCGGGGTGTCCCCTGCCAGTTCTTTGGAATACAGCTCGCCAACTTGTGAAAGCGTGATAACGGTCATAAGAAATTGGATGAGGCTGTAGGCGCATATTCCGACAAACCAGGAAACGAATACTCGCCACCCGCAGCCGTCCGAAGTGGTCAAGAGGGCCGGAGCTGTCCCACGCATAAGAATCGCGGCAATCGCCGATACAACCAGAAGCCAGTGGCAGACGGCGGTCCATGAAAACACAAACAAGAGATCAAGGTACGAGCTCTGTCCCTTGGTGTCGGACTTGTGGTTCTGTAAGGTCTTCAGGAATCTGTCGCTAGGTAGGGTGAGAACCAACGCCATCCCGGTAATACAAAATCCGAATGCGATCGCCGCGTAAGTCAGAATCATGCCGCCCACATCGCTGGCTTTCAGCTGCGCGGCGGCAAGGCTGGGGCCCCAATGAAAGCAAGACGCGCCGATCACTACACTCAGCAAAACCTGGGGCTGAAATAGGATCCGCCCCAAGCGCGGAAGCAGCCCTGTCTTGACATATGACAGAAGCGGCTTGATCATCCCCTTCTTGCCTCTGCTCGTGCTTTCTGGAACTCCCGGAGCTTCTCCTGGATATCTGCGCTGACAACATGGCCGTTGGTATCGACCTCGACGTAAATCTTCTGGTGGACGACATGGTTCGCAAGTGAAACCGTTGTCTCGGCCGTCTCACCTTGTCGCACGCCAACGACTTTGGCACCCTGAAGGCTGGAGACGTGTTCTCCAATCATCTGACGGATGTACTGAATAATCCCGCTCCGTTTCGAAAGGCTATCGTTTCTATGGGCAGTCACAATTAGCTCCACCGCTCTACCGTGCGACTCACTTCCGACTTGATTCAGCCCTTCGTAGTTATCGGTCCAGTCGAAGTTTGGCCTGACAACTCTCATATTCGCGATTTTGATACGCCCGAATCGATCAAGGGCTTCCAGAAAGCTGTGGTCTACGGTTGGGTTTAGCTCGACAGCAAAGTCAGAGCCGAATCCTACCTTCCTTCCGGTTTCTTCCAATAGAGCAGCTATGTCGCGTGCCTTAGCTCCGCGTTGGTTGTACTCAATGATGGCCTCGCGGCTTTTCAGGTCGATGACTCCGTAGGTTCGCGTGGCCATCACTTGTCTCCCAGTCAATGGCTCGAAGCGCTCTCTACCAGTCGCAGCGTCAAAGATCAGTGGGTTGACCCCGACCGGCCCCTCATAGGCGGTGAATTCTACGAGTCTGCGAGCTGAATTGAAGCGAAGGCTTGGTAGCGCCAAAAGCTTCTCTCCATCTTCGAGTTGCCGAGTGGCAGGCCTCGTCCGGCTCATTCGCGCAAAGAGATCCCCGTAATCGAGCTCCTGATCCGCTTCTCTGCAATGCAGGAGGAAGACTTCCAATTTCCTTGCTTTTGCTGTAGTTGGCATCGCAGCAATTGTAGCCCCAATCGACGACGCTGAACCAGCTAAATCTCTTTGGATTCAGGTGTTAGCCGGCTATCACTCGATGTCTTATCTACTCAACTGGCATGCCTGATAACTTTGGCAAACGGCCTGGGTGCTGGCGAAAATACATCCCTGCCGGGCAGAACTCGGAGTCTTGGCGGGATCTGTGCTCAACATGTGGCGCCGGACCATGCTCGACATGCTTTCCATGTAGTCGGACCGCACCATGGCAATCTTTACACCGAAATACTGTAGCCTCGGCCCGAATGGCATCAGCAACCTCGGCAGTCACCCATTCCCAAACCTTCTCGCCATTGCGGAGAAAGAGTTTCTTAACCTCGCAGCTGTAGATTTTCTCCGCCGCCATCACTTTGCCCCCTTCGTGGCAATGATTGCCTTGTCGATTGCGATGCACAACCTCATTCAGCGAATACCGCGTTACAGCGTACCCAGGTTTGCGGGAATGCTTTCCGGCGACTGTGCGCGCACCTGGTCATAGACCTGCTTCCGCATCCATTCGCTGACGAGCCTTTGGAAGTCTTTGTCGTTCATGTAACGGGCGAAGATTTCATGGTTCTGGTCCATGCGATCGATGAACTTGTCTTCCAGCGCTTTATCGAAGACGTATCCGAAGTTTTCCAGCGAGTTCACCATGGCGGCCTGCTGGATGACGGTATCGGAAATGGCCTCTTCCCGGATCTGCTCGAAGAAGAGCTGGTCGGCCGGCTTGAAGTCGGTCCCGAATCGTTCGTTGATTACATCGATCAGTCGTGACAGCTCGACTTCTTCGTGGCGATCTTTGCCTGTTCCGACTGCCGTGGGTGCCGGAACAACGCCCCGCTCGCCGGCGGCAAGGGCGATCGATCCATCGCTGGTTTGCTGCAAGCGGTAGTACCGAAGAGCCACTTCGTCGTCGAGCACGATTGCGGGCCCAATCCCCCGCTTCGGCAGTCTCGGGATCAGCAGCCGAATAAATGCGTAGAGCTTCTCCAGGTCCGCGTCTTGAAACGGGATGATCTGCGACATGAACGAATACAGGTTCCTGAACGAGACGAGCAAGCCGCGGAATAGCTCCTGCTTCTCCTGGTCAAGCGCCTCGAACCGTGCAACGGGACCGTTCAAGATGCGGTGAATTGTCGCGTGGTCATTCTGCGACTGGAGCTGCTTCGGCTTGAAGAAGACCTTGGCGAACTCCTCCACTTCGTTCGACCAGTAGATCTGCTCCGCGGCCAAGTTCGCCTGGATCGCATAAAGCTGGTGCGGCTCAACCTGCTGGTCGATCACCGGAACTTCGTAGTATGGCTTGAACGCCTCCCGAATATCTTCAGCCTCATTTACAAAGTCGAGAATGAACGTGTCTTCCTTGCCAGCATGAGTCCGATTCAGGCGCGAAAGCGTTTGAACAGCCTGAACTCCATCGAGGCGCTTGTCCACATACATCGTGTGCAGGAGAGGCTGGTCAAAGCCCGTCTGGTATTTTTCTGCCACGATCAGCACCTGATACAAATCTTTGTCGAACTCCTTCGGCAACTGGCTCTCGCGGATTCCGTTGTTCATGGCGACTTCGGTGTACTCGTCCCCCGTGTCGAGCTCCACCGTGCCTGAAAACGCGACCAGCGTTTTGATGTCGCTATAGCCCTTCTCCGCAATGTACTTGTCGAACTCCTGCTTGTAGCGGACTGCTTGCTCGCGCGAGCCGGTCACAACCATTGCCTTCGCCCTACCGCCAATCCTTGCCTTCGTGGACGTCCGGAAGTGCTCAACCATTACTTCCGTTTTCTGCGCCAGGTTGTACGGATGGAAGCTGACAAACCGCGCCAAAGCCCGTGCAGCTTTCTTCTTGTCCAGCTTCGGGTCGTCTTCAATGGACTTGATCAGCCGGAAGTAAGTCTTGTAGGTCATGTAAGACTTCAGGACGTCGAGTATGAATCGCTCCTCAATGGCCTGCCGCATAGAGTAGACATGGAAGGGCTGTGGCTTGCCGTTCGCATCCTTGCGTCCGAAAGTCTCCAGCGTCTTGTATTTTGGCGTTGCGGTGAAGGCGAAGAAGCTGAGGTTCGCCTGCCGACCGCGCTTCGCCATCGCCTTAACGATCTCTTCCTCGTAATCCGTGAGCCCTTTCTCCTGGGCTTCCTGCTTGGCTTTTTCTCTTAGCGCGTTGCCGGCCAGCACCCCCTTCAACTCCGCCGCGGCCTCACCCGACTGGGAGCTGTGAGCCTCGTCCACAATCACCGCATACTTCCGGTCCGGCAGATCCATGACCTTCTCTGTGACGAATGGGAATTTCTGTAGGGTGGTGATGATGATCGGCACACCCGACTTCAGCGCCTCGGCCAGCTGCGTCGAGTCCTCGTCGATCTTCTGGACCACCCCGCTCTGGTGCTCGAACTGGTAGATCGTATTCTGTAGCTGCTGATCCAGAACGCGCCGGTCCGTGACTACAATAACGGAGTCAAAAACCCTCTGGTCATTGTCGTCGTGCAAGTTTGACAGGCGGTGCCCGAGCCAGCTGATGCTGTTGCTCTTCCCGCTGCCGGCGGAGTGCATGATCAGGTAGTTGGCGCCGGTGCCTTCCTTGCGCGCCGCACTTTCAAGTTTCCGCACGGCATCAAGCTGGTGGTAGCGCGGGAAGATCATCGTCTCTTTCTTGATCTTCTTGCCGCCCACCTCCGTCTCGAAGACTTCCAGGTGCATGAAGCGGCCAAGAATGTCTAGCAGACTGTCTCGCTTCCAAACCTCTTCCCACAAGTACGAGGTCTTGTACTTGCCTTCGGCAGCAGGCGGATTTCCGGCGCCCAGGCCGTCGCCTTTGTTGAAGGGAAGAAAGTAGGTGCTCTTTCCCGCCAGCTTGGTGGTCATGTACACCAGGTCGGGGTCGACGGCGAAGTGGACCAATGCGCGCTTCTTGAATTGGAAGATCAGGTCGTTAGGGTCACGGTCATTCCGGTACTGATACATCGCGTTCTGAACATCCTGGCCGGTCATCGGATTCTTCAACTCGGCGGTGATCACCGGGATGCCGTTGAGGCAAAGGGTCAGGTCAAGGGCCTGGGAACTTGTGGCTTTGAAGAGCAGCTGCCGGACGACGGTCAGGCGGTTTTTCTGGAAGAGCACGAGATCGTCAGGGTTCATGCGTGTGGCTGGCTTGAAATACGCAACCTTGACCGGCTCGCCGTAGCACTTGAAGCCGTGCCGCAGAACATCGAGGCTGCCGCGCGAGTCCATCGCCTTGGCCAGATCGTCGAGGACTGTCTCCTCGGTGCGCTCGGCCAGCAATTTCTCCAGCCGCTCCCAGGTTTTCTTCTGAGTGTCCCTTAAGAAGGGAATGAACTGCGTCGGATCGAGCGCCCGTTCCTGATGAAAGTGCCCCTGCTCGGCCTTTGTATATCCGGCGCTGGTGACCAGATGATGCTCGATCGCGGTCTCGAAGGCTTTCTCTTTGTGGTCTACTGGCATACGGCAGAGGCCTCCTGCGGATGATAGTTGCGAACGTCGATCTGGCCAGTGACCGCAGCGGAGATTAGGGCGGCGCTGCGTTCTTGCAGCAGCTCAATTGATCGATTCGCGGCAACTATCACCGAGTCAATTCGCGCACTCTCCGATGCGATATGTTTCGCTATCGCCTTCTGTTCGTCGATTGGAGGAACCGGCATAAACGTTTGGAAAAACCCTTCCGGATAGAGACGAAGCCGAGAAGTCCACACACCCTTTGAATACCGGACTACCTCTTGGGCAAATAACGGCATTCTCACTAGTGAGTCAATATAGCTTGGCAAGATACGTTTTCCAGGAGCATAAACGTTGTATGCCGGACTCACCATACCGAAGATTGGTGCTACTCCCATGGCCCCCATCCACGCCCACATCGTGTTGATTACGAGGTCACCTGCATGACAAAGCTTGTAGCCCTCATTTGTCTCAGCTTCAAACATGTTGACATTTTTCTCGGATCTTGGAGTAACACCTGTCAGGTGCGAGACCGTTAGCATTTCCTCTTCGCCGGCTTTCGATCGCTCATCACGTTCACGAAAGAGCCACTTGGTTCTTTCTATAGCCCAATGTGCGGGGATTTCCCTAATCCAGTCGATTCGTGATGCTTTCATCAGCGCGTCGGGGTTGAGCCCTCTTGTGATGGCATGAGAAACAATTGCCTGTTTCTTCTCCTTCAGCAATTCCATGAACGTTTGTTGCTCATCAATAAGCCTCTCAATTCCTTCGATGGAAGGCCTAAGGAATCGCAGTATCTGAATTTGCTCATCCAAATCCGGCAAAGGAAGCGCAGCGGAATAGTATTCATCAACCTGAATATTCGGGTAAGTAGTAGTAGCCACCATTCGCTTTATACGCTCCCGCGTAAGGTGGGAGACCAAAAGGAGATAAAGATACTTTGGGTGAATCTTCCGTTGATCAGGTTTCAAACGCAACAGGAAATTGCTGAATACGAATTCAGGTGTTGTTGAAAGGATTATCCCGGCTTTTCCAGAAATGATATTGGAGGATGAACCACTCGACTTCACAACCAAAATGTCGTTGGGCTTGCAGAGGTATCGGTTCACTTCCGTCTTGGAGAAACCGCGAATGGGCATCCGTTCAACATCGAAATGTCCGTCGGCGTCAATCTGCGCTGTGGTCGCAACTGGATACTGAAATTCACCCTCCGCTTGATCAACCCCATAACAACCACTGTTCTCTAAATTGGAGAGTCTTTTAAGTGGGATCACGCTCCAATGCTCTGGAATCGCGCCCAGCCACTTCACGCCGCTTTCTTTGTAATGCGGATAACGACGTAAATTAATGCTCATTCAGCCAACCCTTCCAGCATCGCCAAGACGCGTCCGGTAACAGCCCGTAGCTCTGCATCAATCTCGTCGAGCTCGCGCGGCGGCTTAAAGTCATAAAAGTGCCGGTTGAATGGAATCTCGAATCCTATGCGGGTCTTCGTTTCGTCAATCCAGGCATCGGAAACGTGCGGCAAGATTTCGCGTTCAAAGTAGACATGAATGCTTTCCTTCATCGGCACATTCTCATGGTCGCGCAATTCGGTATCCGGCTCCGGGTTGCCGTCGGCATCGAGGCAGATTTCGGACGTCTCGTCCCGTTCGGACATGATGTTCGAGATCGCCTTCCTTAGAGGGGCTTGCAGCTTCACATCTGCATTGTCCAACGCTTTCGCGAGCCTGACTTCGAACTTGGGCCGACTCTTGTCCACTTGGAACGGAACCATTGCCTCTAGCATTGTGATTAACTGCTGCTGAAGAAGTTGGCCAGCTTCAATTTCCCGTTGGTCCTCCCTGCCCTTTTTCTTAGAGGTTGCCAGTTTCTGGAAGGCAGGTTCTTCTTTGAGAGCCGCGATTCGTTCCGGCGTGACCTGAAACGCGAGGCGCAGTGGTCGCTCGATCGTGATCTGGTGGAATCCGAAATCTGAATTGTCAAAGAGCTTCGACCGGCCATTCTTAGTCAGGTCGCCGTACATATCGACGATTTCGGCGATATTTCCATCTGAGAGCTCCTTGCGTTTGTTGCCCAGGTTCTTTCGCACGTTGACGAAAAGACCCGTCGCATTGATTAGTTGGACCTTGCCGCGGCGGTCTTTGCGCTTGCGGTTCGTCAGGATCCAGATATACGTACCGATGCCGGTGTTGTAGAACATCTCGGTCGGCAGGGCGACGATAGCCTCAAGCCAATCGGACTCGATGATCCACTTACGAATTTCGCTCTCCCCCGAGCCGGCATCGCCGGTAAAGAGCGGTGAACCGTTGAAGACAATGGCCAGACGGGACCCTTCCGGCTTCATCTTCGAGATCATGTGCATGATAAAGAGGAGCGAGCCGTCGTTGATACGTGGCAGGCCGGGGCCGAATCGGCCATCAAACCCCTTCTCATTGTGCTCAGCGACAATTTTGTCTGCCTGGGGTTTCCACTCGACGCCGAATGGCGGATTCGCCAGCAGGTAATCGAACTTCTTGTCCGGCAAACCATCCTGGGTGAAGCTATCACCAAATTTAATGTTGTCTGGATGCTGACCCTTAATCATCATGTCCGAGCAGCAGATGGCAAATGCTTCGTTGTTGTAGTCCTGGCCGAAGACCTCGAGCTTTGCATCCGGGTTCAGATCACGGAGGAACTCCTCGGCGACGCTAAGCATGCCGCCGGTCCCGCAGGCCGGATCGTAGAGAGTCCGAACCGCGCCGGCGGTCCGCAGAACTTGGGAGTCCGGCGTGAACAAGAGATTGACCATGAGCCGGATGACCTCACGCGGAGTAAAGTGATCGCCAGCCGTTTCATTCGAGGCTTCATTGAATCGCCGGATCAGGTCCTCGAAGATCAGTCCCATCTCGTGATTGGACACGGCAGACGGGTGCAGGTCTATCTCGGCGAACTTCGAGACGACCAGGTAAAGCCGGTTGGCGTCGGCGAGCTTGGCAATCTCCTTCTCAAATTCGAAATACTCGAAGATCTGGCGCGCCTTCGCGGAGAAATGCTTGATGTAGAAAGCCAGGTTCGTTGCAACCTTGTCGGGGTCGCCCTTCAGCTTTTTGAAATCCAGCTTGCTGGTATTGTGGAATTTCTGTCCGGCGGCACGGTTCAGGATCGGCTCGACATCCTTGATGCCGCTAGCCTTGAGTGCTGCAGCCTTTTCCAAGACCTTCTGCTTGGTCGGCTCCAGCACGCAGTCGAGCCGGCGAAGGACAGTCAGCGGCAAGATGACCTTGCCGTACTGTGCCGGCTTGTATGGGCCGCGGAGCAGATCCGCCACCGACCAGATAAATGAAACTCGTTCACTGAAGTTCGACACGATTGAGCCTTCGCATTCATTCGGAGTTGGAGTTCGTTAGGTACTCGATGCCTTCGCTTTGGAGACCTTCTTGACGGCCTTTTGGCAGGCGTGCTCAAAGTCTCTGAGGATAGCCTGGCCGCTCGACGTGATCTGGACAGCTTTCGAAGCGGTTTTGTGGTCGCGCCTTGAAGCCTCCAACCATTTGCATGCGATCATCTTTTTTATCAATTTGGACAAGCTTGGCTGGGGGATCCAAGTCACTTGTTCAATTTGTATCTGCGACGTCGGCATCGTCGTGGCGCACTGTCGGAGAACCTGCAAGACCAGCCTCGGATCTGCTCTTGGGAATGTGCACCCAATCTCCGATTTGTAGGCAGAGAACATGCTTAAGAACATATCTGAGTAGATCATTCAACTATCCTCAAATCAAAGACATGCCATATTGCATGTACCACGGGAGCGGCCCAAATTTCCGTATGCAAACCACACGATTTGTTAAACGAGCCATGGCAATTCATGCAAGTTTTCTGAAATCAACAAGATGCCATTCAGCATGTTCAACGATATACCTCAGGAACCGAGCTGCCAACCCAAATGGAATCAGGGCCAGTCTCGCTTAAGTGGCTGATGGATGTAAAGGTTGATCGGCGACTTTCCAGACCGCCTGGTTTGGCCCCATACTCCCGTGTCTTGTGCTGTGGATGTTGGAGTGCGGTCTCAAGGCTCAGGGCCGATATAGCCCGAGCCTTTGGTGGTTCTGATGAATGTCAGATGATCGCAGCGTGGACGGAAGGGTCTATTTTTTGGCTCGCCCGCCTACCGACGAAGCCGGAAGGTTGCGGCCGCGATGGCGGACTGATTCGGCGAAGTTGAAAACCAAACGCAATCCCGAAGTGGGCGGTGACTGAGAGTCGCCTTGGATCGTTCTCTGCTTCGGGGAGCCAACTGAGGCGCCGATTGGTACGCCTCCAGAAAGAATGCTGGTAATGAAACGACTCGTCACTTACGATGCAACGGCGCAACACACGGGGACCTGGCTGCGGGGCTACAACTGGAACATCTATGGTTGCGGCACGTACCGTCAGCCAAAAAGCGAGACTCACGCAGTGGCCCTGATGAAGCGCTTCGTGGAGCGCCTCCAGCTCAGGTTGCGCGCACCGGTGTCCTATTTCGCCGCGATGGAGCGCCGCTACTCCGGCTGTGGTGATTCCCCAATTCCAGTCCACTGGCACTTCCTGGCCGCCAGCGTAAGCGGTGAGGCCATGGCTCCCATGGCCGAATCCTTGTGGCAAGAGCTCTTCGGCAACGCCAAGATCGACCCGTACGACCGGAACAGAGATGCCGCCTTCTACGTGTGCAAGCTCGTGTCGCATCCGAACGGATCAGTACTCTCCGGCAACCTTGACCAGATGGAATACCACGGCCCGACCGATCTCCTTGCAGCAGCCCAGGTGAATCCCTACGTGCCCGCTCATTTGAAGGACCGAGTATCAGGACAATACCTGGTCATTCGTTGAGCGAGCTTTGCCGCGACGAGGCCCAAGGAGGTGACAACAACAAGGAACGGGGAGTTGATGTTGGTCGGACTGGATCGGTCGGTGGTAGTCTGTTTTCGTGAAGCTTCGGTTGCGCAAACAGCCGGGGCGTTGCCGCTATGGTCTCAGCTGGAACCATCTGCGGGCCAGGCGACGATCCAGGGAGGCGACCTTGGATCACAAGGCGGAACTTGGTGCTGCGATGCAGCTCTTGTTCTCCACTCTGCGGTAGAGATCGGCTTCGGGGCCAATGTCCCGGGGCCGATTTCCTTTGGCGGCCAAAAGATCAGACTTGCCCCCAAATTGCCAACCGTCGCAGTGACAGTATCTAACGCCTCGTATACGCGCCTTCACGTCAGAGCTTTGGTAGTCGATGCCATTAACCAAAGATGGTGGTGGGGACAAAAATGGCACAAGCAACCTCTCAAGGCTACTCAACACGCGTCCTGCACTCGGACGGCTCGCAGGGTTCTCAACCAAATCTGATCACCGTCAAAGACGCCGCCAGGCGCCTCGGCGTTTCGAAGAGTACCGTTTATTGATTTGATCGCGACGATGGCCCTCTCCGTTTCATTGTCGACAGCCGACCCATTCTCATTGAGAATGATTCGTTCGAAACTCATTTGGCCAATATCCGTCGGCGCAAAACCGAACCTTGTTCGCCGGCGGACGAGGTCTTCCGCGACTGCCCTCAAGAAGAGCAACCGGAACAAATAAACCCCCAGATGGGCGAAATGCCGTTGGAGGCATCCACGCATACCCTGCCTTGCGATGTACCCCGGCCAATGGCGAGTAGCGGACAGCGGGAAGACATCCTGCCCAGGCGTCAAGCCCTCGCAATGTTCTGCTTCCAGTCGTTTCTCAGCTAGCACTATTTCCTGAGCACAACCAGAAGTGGCTGCGGGGATGAACGGTCTTGAAAGGGCGTCGATCCGAGTTCCGGCTCGTCTGTCGGGATCTCGGCGATCAGTGGCAGGTCTTCATCGGGCATGACTGAGAGCACATCGCAGGCCAAAACCATTCAGCTTGTTGTTTGGCACCAATCCCGCAGTCCAACTCTGCGAATTCCTCATCATTGGAATCGTCTACCCAACCCACAGCACCGTGTGCGAAAAGCCACGACACTGTGGGTTGGCCTACAAACCAACATCAACTCGGCGGCGAACGCTGCCATCCCACAGGAGTAATTTCATGCCCAAGAGATCCACCCGCGGAGACCGCAATATCTTTATTCAACCAGAAACCACAACCGGCGAATCCATTGCCTCGCTTCATCCCGGCCAACCTGATTGCCTAACGGTCGGCCATTCCGATGCCGACCCAACAGCAGATGGGGTCGCCGAGGATGAGGCCGCTCTCTTTAGGCCGCGGCTTTACTGCGTCCCAGAAGATTAACTGCGAACCTTTGGTACTTCCGACAACAAGCTCACCATGAAGACAGAATCGCAGAAGGTGTCTCGGGTGCTAACCGGGATCGATGATTCGACGGAGTTATGACCAGGGACACCTTCTGGCACGGCATGAGAAAGGAACCATAGGCGCAGAGCCACCACTTCAAGGCAAAGCCTGTACGCGGCCCTGGAAGCGCCGGAAAGCCCATCAGGTTAAATAAACAGGCCGATAGAGCTTGTTAGCGAATTCGGATATTGATTTGTCAACAAAGCATCTTCGGACAGCCGCGCACTACAGCACATAATCGACAGCCCTCAGGAGGAGCGCATGAGCAATTCAGATACAGGAAGGTATCCGATGTTGAAAGAGATTCTCGACATCATGGAGATGCCGCTGCAGCCGATGTATACCACCCGCGACGTCGCCAGGATGTTCGGCGTGTGCGTCAGGGCAATCCAGAACTGGATTGCCTGTGGTCAACTGGTTCCTCGCAACCTCCCTGGTCGGTGGAAGTTCTTCGCCCAGGACCTCGAAGAGTTTCTCTTCGCAAGCCAGAAGGAACGCCGCTAACGTGCGCACGGCACGGAAGCGACGGTCCCCGGACTTCTCCTCAGTGAGTCCTCGTCGAAATGCGGTGTCCGGACCCTCTGGGCACCAAGAAGCTCCATCGGGAAGGAAATCGAAGGGCTCTTCTTGAAGTAAACGGAGACCACCAAGTCAGGTCGGACGATTCCCGACCGCTGGAGGAGACGCACCTGCCGTCTCATGCCAATAACCTCTGAACGCAGTCACCAGCAAAGTCGAACATCTTCGTTATATCTCCAACTCAGGTGCATCTTTCCAGAACTTGCAATGAACTTCGCAAAGCTTCTCAACGCTTCCCGATTTATATGCAATTTCCAGCTGCACTTCACATTGAACTACACGGGAGAAATGAATATATGACGACATCAACCTTTCCGATTGGTACGCGAATTGCAAGTGATCTTCGCGATTCTTCGGAAAACAGCACGCATGGGCAGCGGGACATTAGCACCCTGACGGATCTCCTGGATATATTGAAAGAGAACCCGCCTCGCGCATTTCCGATGTTGCGCACGACCTGCTCCTTGCTCTCTGCCTATCTCGATACGCCGCCTGAACAAGTCCTCCTTGATTCAATCAGCGAAGCCAGAAATGGTTTCCGGCCCTACCTTGAGGGCCGAAAATACACAGAGAACTCGATTCGCACTTTTGTGAACCATCTTCGGATCTTGCTTAAGCTCGCGACAGAGCTTGGGTGGAAGCCCAACCCGTTGGTGCCAAAGGAATGGCGTGCAATCCTCACGCTGGCTGCGGAGCGAAAGTGCGAAGATCCCGCCAAACACCTCGCTCGGACAATTCCGACGCCAAGAGATGTCTCTATCGAAGATGTCGACCAATGGGTTCAGCTCAGAGTCCAGCAAGGCATTTCATTTGACCACGCGAGGCACCAAAAGACATTGTTCTGGCGGCTCCTTCGCGACTGCGGCTGTAATGAGCAGACGCCGATGTACATTGTGCGGGAGAAGCGATACGGTGTGCCACTGAAGCAGTTTCCATCAGCAATGAAGAATGAGGTTCTTGGATTGTTGCAGTGGAAGCAAGTTGCGTTTGCAATCGGCCGGCCTAAAGGCGGGCAGCACAGAGCTGTGACCTCGAAACGGCTTAAGGAAATAATCTGCGCCCTGTATGGCTTTGCGCTGAACGTGCGAGGAGAGTTGGGGATCTCATCTCTTGCCCAGCTCGTTCACAGAGACATCATCAGCGGCTATGTGGAGTGGTGCATCAACACCCGCAGAATGAAGATATACGGGCTGAAGAGCACCCTCTATCTGGTGTTGGCGGCCATGGAGAAGCATCCGTCTTATACGACGATCGATTTCACTTGGTTCAAGCCCCTTTTGGATAGCTTGCCAATCGAGTCCCAGTCCGAGTTGAAGAAGCGGAAGGCATCCAAGTGCCTCGACTACGACGTGGTTGATGCCATTCCGGCAAAAATCCACGCTGAAAGGCCCGCGGCTGCGAAAAAGGGGCTCAAGCAAAGCGCGCAGGTAGTTCAACAGGAACTCCTGGTCAAGTGGCTGATCACACTTCCCTGGCGGCAAAGAAACTTGCGGCAATGCAGGGTCGGTGGGCCGGAACCCAATTTGTTCAAGGGGAAGATTCCGCCTTTCTGCGATATCGACAAGCCCGAATGGGTCCAACAGGAAGAGCAGAAGAATCCAGATGCGAAGTTCTGGCAGTTTCGATTTAACTGCGACGAGACAAAGACAGGGATTGATGTACATGCAATATTGCCTCGCCCGTTGATCGGACCGCTCGAGGAATATCTCGATGAGTTTCGGCCTCGCTTGATCCAGGGTGCTGATCCGCGGACCCTCTTGATCAGCCATTCCGGAAAAGGATTGACGCAGAATCAAGTAACGGAAATGATTTCTACTTTGACGCTGCGGCATGGAGGGAGACGGGTGACCCCCCATCTCTTCAGAGATATTGTCGCTTTCCGATGGCTGAAAGAACACGCCAAAGACTTTCTGACGCTCTCGAAGATCTTGTGGCACCAGGATGTCAACACAACAATCCGGACCTATGGCGCCCGGTTCAATGAGTCCTGCGGTGCCTCCGCCATGGATTCTTGGCTGGAGGAGAGGGCGGCTAAGCCAAAATAGCCGGCCATGCCTCTCTGACTCAGCTTCCTGTATTCGAAAGAGCGTCAACCTGCAGGAACTCGCCTCTCGTGTCTCCCGAGTTTGTCACCGTCGCCACCATCGTTGGCGAAGTTCAAATCCGACTTAGACGCGGCGCTGACGTTTGTTATTCGCCTTGCGAATTCCCGCATATGTAATTTCTCAATCATGAAGGCGATTGCGCCAAGAGTGCGCTTCATTAGGTCGCCTCACCCTCGCGAGGGCTTGGACCTTTGGTAGATCGAGCAATCAGCCTAACGTCAAACTCAGCGCAACCTGCGCAAAAGGAGTAGTCAACTGGGAGCCTCCAGCTCCCGGAGCAATCACATGAAAAAGCCCTCGACTCAACTCAAGATCAGCGCTCGCAATGCCGGGCAGGTGGAACTCAAGAAGTATTGCCCCCGCTGCTGCTGGTATCTGCTGCGCCTCAAGAATATGCCCTTTCGGATCGGTATGCCGGGAATCATGTTCCACTTGGAGGCTCTCCAGAAGGCATACATTCTTGCTCGTCTTTTGGAGGATTCTGAATTGCCGCGGAACTTTGGCCCGTTCTCCAAGTGCACCGAGCCCGTCCGATTTCCTTTCTCTTTCTTCCATGAACACAAGAAGACCGGCGTCCTCGTCACTGCTCAGCCGGACATGATGCTGCGGAAAGAAGACGGCGACATTTGCTTGCTCGATCTGAAGACATCGAAGCCAGATGGCGGAGGAAAGGTATGGTTGCCACAGTATGAAATTCAGTGCATCGGGTACAGCTGGGTGACAGAACAAAATGGGATCGGCAAGGTGGGCACAGCCGGCCTTGTTTACTGTTCAGTGCGCGATGACGAGTTCAAGGCAGACCCTCTCAAGTTCAAGAATGGCCATGGGATTGTAGTTCCTTTTGATTTCGAGCCACACGAAGTCGAATTGGACTATCCGCGTTTCTTCAAGTGCCTGGAGGAGGTCAACAAGGTGTGGAAGTCCGAACGTCCGCCAGCAGGAACGGCTGGGTGCGAGGACTGCGCTTTGCTGACGAGGCTCTGTGATTTCGAGTCTCAACTTCGAGACACCGACCAACGATTCATTTCTGCATTCCCTGAACAAGCCCATGCCGTCATACAGCAAGATTTCTTCCGCCGCCAAACACGGCGCGGATATGAGGTTGGATTGCAAGATCTCCTGTCCGATGCTACTTGGGACCCGGAGGGAGGTATGTGGGCCAACTGGCAATTCTCGTAAATTACACATCCACCATTCATCTCACCGTCATCTTCACCAAGCATTGATTCGATCCTAGGCCACCAAGACCAAACCAGTGCGCGAACCTCTACCGCTGTTAAGGAACTTATGCTGACCAACACACAACCAACCCCGCAAGAACTTCCCATTCAAGCCCTGATGCGCCCTCACGCCGTGGCAAAACGCCTCGGCGTCTCCGAGCGCTGGGTGCGAGACCACGCTACCAGGCGATTTCCGAAGTTGCCAGTCGTTAAGCTCGGACCACTTCTCAGATTTCGATCGGCAGATGTCGACGAATTTGTTGAGCGCCAACGGGACGACCACTCTGGTACCAAACGCTCACATTAAGCCCCACCTGATGGGCGCGACAGCATAGCCGTTGCGCCCTCCCATCTACAACCGCAAGGAAGCACGACAATGACCCTCGAATATCAACGCGGAACTGTGTTTGTTCAAGGCAAACGCCGCAAGATGTGGTATGGAAAGTACCGCGTCTGGCAGAAAGATCCTTCTACGGGCGTTTCATCCGCGAAACAAAAGACGAAGAAGATCGGTCCGAAATCAGAATTCACGAAGTTTGCGGCCGAGGAACGACTCCACGAAATGATCGCCGCGGACAATGCAAGCGCGCCTTCTCTGCCGGCGGGAACCGCGACCAAAGATCTTACCCTGGAGTGGTTTGTCACCAATCGCCATCTTCCAATGATGGCCTGCCGCGCAACGACGAAGAAGTGCACTGAATATGAGATCAAGCGCTATATTCTCCGGCAGTTTGGGAATGGACACTTGAAGGAGATCGGATTGTTCGACCTGCAAACTCACCTGAACAAGCTCGCTTTGAATTTCTCTGATTCCGTTGTGCGCCACACATACTCAAACATGCGGTCGATCTTCAACAGCGCGGTGGATCAGGACTTTATTGCAAAATCTCCGGCTCGCCGCCTCCAGATGCCCGACACTCGACCGCCCGACAAAACCGTCATTCCAGCTCCCACAATCATGCAGATCCTGGAAGGCCTCCCTGATCCTATGGATCGTTGCGCTTTTGCAATCGCAGTATTCTGCGCATTGAGAACATCAGAGGTTTTCGGCCTCACCTGGGGTTGCTGCCAAGAAGACCATCTTGCCATCAAACACACAGCGTTCGAAGGGCGGTTGCAGCCGAACAAAGTCAAGACAACCGATAGCCGTGCGCTCGTTCCGATTCCCGATCTTGTCAGGCCTTACATTGAGAGCTGGCGCGCCGCCAGTGAAGACACCAACCCAGACGCACTGATGTTTCCGACGAATGGCAAGCGGTCGCGTAGAGGGCAGAAGGTACCCTTCGACTCAACAAACTTCATGGAGCGCCGCATCTATCCAATCGCGGACAAGCTCAAAATCTCACGAAGCCTTTGCAGGTTCCAGGTTCTCCGTAGGACAGTCGGCACAGATCTTCAATCCCACGGAACAATGAAGGACGCACAGACAGCATTGAGGCATCAGAGCGTTAAGACGACCGCGAACATATATATGCAGCCGGTTCCTCAGAGCGTCACAGCCGCATTGAATGCTCGAACGAGAGCCGTATTCGGCACAGCGAATCCCAGTGATTCAGACCGATCAGCCGCAAGGAAAAAGGGCGACAAGTAGCTCGTCACGCCTACGTAATATGACCTATTTGGCACTGAGAGCTTGTACCAGGCTCTCAGTGCATTGGAATCAATACAAGTTTCATTTGAAAAATGCTTTGGCATCGTTGACTCCCAACTCGAAGCCGGTTTATCGGGACTATTACTACACGGGTTGATCTTCCGGTTTGGCGCACCAGGAAGAAGTCCTGAATCAGTTCTCAATGAGTGACTCTGCCTGTTGGCAACAGTTGGGCGGTTCCCAATTCGTAGGACCCTACTGGATCAGACTCATTCTGGTAACGCTTCAAGTAGGCAAGTTGCGGCAAATTCACGGACAGGCTGTAGTAACCCCGTGACGAGATCCATCCCGGCGCAAGCTACAAGTTTACCGGACTCGGGTTCGCACATGGACCGACACATCTCTCGCAGTTCAGGGGTAATCCCTGACACCGACGTCAACAGCGAGAGAAAACTGCCACGTTCATTCGGATTCTGCGTTCCCTGCAACTCATCCCATAGCATGGCCTGGAGTTCTGTGTCTGCTGCTACGCGACGAACGATAGGGCGCTGGAATCCTTTTGCGAAATACCGGTAGTTAGGGCGACAACCTCGCAACATGAATTGAATGATCGACAGAACTTCTCGGCTTGTACCCTTGAGACAAACTATCGCCATATCGAAAGAGCTCTGCATGAACCATTCGCCATTGTTGAAGAGGTGAGGACGAAGGCGCTCCATCTCCTCCGCGAGGATGGGATCGTCAGGAGCGAGCTCACAAAGCGCCCACATAGCACGGTGTCCGTGCATGTGGAAGTCTCTTTGCAACCGTGCTTCCAATGCATCCCGCACAGCTAAATCTCCTGGAAAATCCCTTGCGAGGAGTTCAATGGCTTTTTCTGGATCATTCTCTGAATCATTGGAAGCGGAGAATAATGAATTGAGGCAAAGATCCCGCAGGAGTGTTGATCGTGGTTGGACGCGCGCAACAAAGTCCAATATCTGTGGTCGTATTGCTGTTTCACGAGCTCCGCGGATGAACTCCAGAGCCTCCGCCCGAGGCACTGGATAATTGTCAGCGAGCAAACAGAGGGTTCCCCAGACGGACAGGCGATCCCGATTGAAGTCTGAGATGCTTGCCCAGAAGCCGTCGCCAAGAGCTCTGCGAATATCTACCCAATTCGCGAGAAGAAACTCAATCAGCGGGTAGTTTGTTGTGAGCGCGTTGTACAGACCGATGTGGGGCGGACCGGGATGGTAAATCCCGGACGCAGTCAAAATCCTGCTCAAGGCACCTAGAACGTGCAAGCCACAGTATGCCGCCTGACGCCGCTCAGCATTGTCAGGACCGCCGATAACAATCTCGTGCAACAAACGATCCTGCGCAGCTGTGAGGTCTTGCCCTGACTCCACGAGATGCTGATAGTGCGCCACAGCCATCTGCGTCTTGATACCAGGATCTGCTTCCAAGTCGTACTGCGCGAATAGGTCATACACCCACGGCAGACTGCTTCTGTGACTGCAAAGAAACGTAATGATCTTCGATCGCAAAGCGACGGGGAGAGGATTCAAAGTGGCGATGACACCCGCCCGCAAATCGGGATCGTTCCCGAAGAATTCCGCAACGCCAGCAAGATTCCCCTCGTGGATCGAAAGCTGTCGTCTCGCGAGGTCTTTTACTTCCCGGCAATCTGAGAACTCGGAAAGAAGAACATCCTTGACCCTCGCATCCCACAACGTCTCGCGCTCAGTGAATGGTATTGCCATCGCGACGAGCTCATCACGATTCGGAGTGTTGCCTAACCTCACCAATCCCAACAGCACGCTGTCTGGTCGTCGGCATTGCGGATCGCCCAAGAGAGACACAAGTCGTTGGCGGCAAATGTCCGGGTCAGCAATGATGCGCGGCAGAAGATGTCCAATCTCGGCCGCGCGCGGGGAGTTAGCAAGGTCGGTCAACGCAGCGGAGACTTCCTGGTCTTCCAGGCCCCATTGGTCTAGCAGCGCTTCAACGCACCAAAACGGAAAAGACTGCGAGAGTCCTTCAAGAAGTCTCTGTTTGCCAATTTGCGTCCAACCGATCCGCGCAAAGAATGAGACCTCTCGTGTGAGAACGGCGTCATGCGTCTTTAACCATTCATCGACCGCATCAATGATTGGTGGAATGCCCTTGAGACGCTCGTAGAGCCAAGGGCCGTGCTGCATCCACAGATAGTCTCGGTGTTGCTCCTTGATGAGCGATGCAATCGCTTCGCGAGCCTCCTGATCATCCGCAAATCCCTGTACCAAGATTGCAAGGGCTATCTCAAGGTCCATATGCTGGTCGCCCCAATTATTTTGATGAAAGGCCTCAAGGGCTCTCTCTTTGAGAAGGACATCACCTGGCCACCCCTTCAACAGGATGCTCGCAAGTGAACCTCCGTAAAGGAGATGCAACCCCACCCCCTTTCTCGCCCAGGAGAGAAGCTGATCTCGATCGCCACTCGTTTGAGTACCGAGCTCGATCTTGCGCCGAATTGCGATCATCCGGACCTCCAAACTCGGCGAGTTCTCGATCTCGCATAGAATCCGAGGCCATTCTTGCCGATTGGGCCATCCTGTCAACAACGCCTCAAGCGCCGCAACCTGAGTTTGGACTGAATATGCTTTGCCTAGAAGTCCAATCAGCCGATCCGCAATCTCGGGGCGAGCAGCAGCTAAGCTGCTAAGCGCCGTGGCAGCTTGAGACTTGATGAAGTCGTCTTCATCAGTGATTAGCCGCAGGAGACAATCAACCACTTCATCCGATTGAGAGCTTCTTGCCAATGCCAGGACCACGGGATGACGCCAGGGCCTACCCGGCACCCATGTTCGAAGACGTTCTTGTATCAAGTCACGCACTCGCGGAGCAAATAAGCCGATAAGAAGCGACCGCAAAAGCCGTTCCCGATGAAGCAACCATGGGCTTTGCTCAATTTCTGTGATGATGTCCCAACAGATTTTCCTCGCTAATGTCGCTGAACATTGGAAATCACCAACGGCGACCTCACATAGAATTGGTAGAGTGTTAAACCGGTCTGAAACTAAACTTGCCGTCTCGCTGATCACGGCGACGAGTTCGCCCACTTCTTCAGGGCGCCGAGTAAGATGCAACAGCGACAGCAACACCTCTTGCCAGATGGGTTCTGTACAGTGTTGCTTGACGAAATCGGATTGCGCTGCGAAAGGTCTCCTGGCAACGTGCTCGGCAGCGAGATATTCCTGAAACGAGCGGTGCAAGAAACCCAATTCTTGCGGCCCTCTCTGGACCAGTAGACCTAATGACTGTTCGCCGAAGGCAAGGAGAGTACGAGCCTGTCGTCGTGCCTCTGCCTGTGCGAGCCCGAAGCCGATCTCATCATCTCTGAGGAACTGGCTTATATCGTCTTCTGCCTCACCTCTTTCGATCAGTCCTTCCGGTAATTGCGATTGAAGGTGAAAGGCGAGATTGGCGAAGACTATCCGTGCATCTTCGGGGGGCAGGTCCGAGTTGTCTGCCTTCACCATGGCGGCGCGCCGTCTCGCGATTGGATGCACCAAAATCAAGTGCTCGACCAAACGTCCGTACGCACGATAACGGCTGTTTGGAAGAGGAAGGCTTGAACGTTTCAGGTAAAGCAGCAGCCCCAACAACAGAGGTGTTTTTGCGAGTTCGCTCAGATCAGCGGATGAGCGCATTTCTGCCATGAAACTCGCGGCAGCTAACTCTACTGGGCGTTCCTGTCCCTCTTGCTCGCCCGTCTCACCCAACAACTCACGCTGTTGCGCAAACCAACGCAAGGCGTACTGCTCTTGTTGCGTCGGGGTCAACTCAGCCAAGTATGATGCCGACCAGCCAGTTCGTTGGACTCCGAGTCTGTCGTAGCCTGCGGGACGGGCAGTCGCGATGACCCGGCAATTCCTCTGTTCAGCGAACACCTGGAGTTGGGCGAGGGCGTTGCGCGCGGAGTCCTCGCTTCGATATTCATCAAGACCGTCAACCATGAGGAGTAAACGCTCATCGTTGAGTGCCTTTTCGAACAATGGCCATAACCGATCCTCACTCCAGAGGTGCAACCAAGCCTGAATGATGTCGGGAATAGACAGAGCAGCCGCGGATTGGTCGACCTTCGCTGTCCAGAAAGGAAAAGACAGCCAGATTGGCAAATAGGTGTCGTGAAATGACGAAGCATGAGTAAGAACGGGGTTTTGACTAAGTAAGTCTAGGGTGACGTATCTAAGAAGCGCGCTCTTGCCTAATCCTGGTCCACCCAGCAAAACTTGGCGTGCCTGCTCAGAGAGCCAATCGTTCAGTCGGCGTCGTTGCCTTGTGAGATCAATGGTTTGCGACGCCGGCTGAAGGCTTGCGTTTGGCAAATTTGAGTTTTGCCCCAGATGGGCTTGCGATGCCGTTGACTGCGGCGGCTCCGCGCTCGAGGTCCGGCTGTCAACGCGGTTTTCGTACACATCCGGTAGCACATATCTATCGCGGAGTGGGATGGGGGCTTTGCCCCCGAGATCTACCGGAAGACCGGGGTCGTGGGCCGCAAACACTCTCGTGTAGAGAGTAGCTAGCTTTGCCCGCATCTCGGCGACAGTGGGGCCTGTGACCCGGTTCTGCAGGCGACTGAGCCCGTCAGGGGGACAGAACAATTGAACCCAGGGACGCCCAAAGAAGTCGTCAACGATCTCCGATTGATCCTTGAGGAGGACATCTAGTTCAGCGGCGTCCCAAACTCCAAACTGAATTCCTGCTGCTCGAAGTCTTTCTCGTTGCTTTTCGATCTCGGTGATAAGCTTCGTGGACTCAAGTCGAAATGTGGTGCAGAGCGTAAAGCGCGTTGCTGTTGACGCCCATGTGCCGTTGAGGAAGAGATCGACTGCTGCGCTTAGATTTGATGGACCAAATCGCTTGACGCGCTTGCACTGCAAGACACGAGGTTCCCCCGAGGTTCGTTCCACAGCATAGACATCAATACCCTCCTGTGTCTGTCCAGGTGTCCCGTACACCCTACAGGTTTCAAGCTCCGTATCCAAGCGCGCCAATCGCAAGCAAAGGCGTTCGAAATTCTCCCAGCTCAACTTGCTGATCGGAAGCGATTGAAGCCGGGGCACAGGTGGGGGATTCCCTAGAAATTCCGTTGGGTGCGCGAACAAATAGGGCGGGATTGGGATCAGATTTGATTGCACCGGAGTCCGCGTTTAGTGTAGTCGTTCGAGGTTACAAGAAGCGATCTACCGGGGCGAATCGCTTCGCTTTGCCTACGAGCGGCTCAAGCGCCACAGGCAGCCAAGGGAACAATGCAGAAAGGAGAAATGAAGTTAATACGAACTCTCTGACCAGCATTTTGCCGATACGGATTACTGACGGGAAAGCGGACTTTGGCGCTACGATGTCTAGTTGCGCCTTAATGAGCGCACAATCGCCGAGTCACTCTGCGAGCACACCAGTGCATCCGTCGGGTCAGGAATTAACATTTGGTTCCGGTCCCGGAAGACTCGTGAACAGTGGCCGATTTGCCGTGCGTCAGACGTGACTTTACGTAACTCGAAAGCGCACTTCAATTCAAGAACATTGGCGGACACACTGAAAACAGAGTTTCCGCTCCAAATGCGGTGAAATGCGGTGAAGTTCTCTTCGGGAATTGCTCTAAGTTATTGATTTATTGGCTCCTCAGGTAGGACTCGAACCTACAACCCTTCGGTTAACAGCCTCGAACCTACAACCCTTCGGTTAACAGCCGAATGCTCTGCCATTGAGCTACTGAGGAGTGCGTGGCGCTGATTTGTCCTTTATTAAGGTAGCAGAGCCTGTCGGAGGCGTCAAAATCAGTCGCCCATTCGCCCAAAAACGTTAATCTGAGTGAGATGCGCACCGCCTACATCGGCATGGGAGCCAACCTGCCCGGACCGGCCGGAACACCGGAAGCCACACTGGCCGCAGCAGCCGAGCGGCTTAATTGCCTGGGCCGCGTCACCGCCCGCTCCTCCCTCTACTCGACTACGCCGGTTGGTTTTGCCGGGCAACCGCGCTTTTTCAATGCCGCCGTCGCCCTCGAAACCGATCTCGCCCCGCGCCCGTTGCTCGAAGCGCTGCTCGGCCTGGAGCGCGAGTTCGGCCGCGACCGCTCCACCGCCATCCCCAACGGCCCGCGGACGCTCGATTTGGATATCCTGCTCATCGACGGAGTGGCCGTGAGCGAGCCGGGCCTCGAAATCCCGCACCCGCGGCTGGCCGAGCGCGGTTTCGCCCTCATCCCACTTGCAGAGATTGCACCCCAGGCCGGTGACCCACGGACCGGCACAACCGTGTCACAATGGCTTCAGCGTCTTTTCCCCAACCCCACGGACGCTCTTCATAGTGTGGCTCCCATCCAAAGCGTTTTTTGGCGCCCTGGCGCTGGCGGTTGTATTTCTGCCCGCGAGGACTGACGCACAGTCGCCGCTTGGCAGCGCGAGCATTACGCTCACCATCGACGACTCGAGCGGCGCCGCGCTCTCCGGCGCGCAAGTGTCGGACCCCGCGGGCATTCCACTCGCACGCAGCGATGCTGAAGGGCAGGCGACCTTCAGCTGCCGAATTCCGTGCCCCGTGCGCGTCTCTGCACCTGGCTTCGCGCCGCAATCTCTTTCGCTGAAGACCACTGCGACAGTCAGGTTGCAGCCCTCCGCCGCTGCGCAGGAGGTCACCGTCACCGCCTATCGCGCGCCACTGAGCGAGTTGGAGAGCCCGGCCACCACGCGTCTGCTCACGCACTCCGCATTGCAATCCAGCGCCGCCGTTACACTCGACGGCAAACTGCGCCAGCTTCCGGGCCTGGAGCTCTACCGCAGATCGAGTTCCCTGGTCGCCAACCCCACATCGCAGGGCATCAGTCTGCGCGGCCTTGGTTCCACCTCCGCCAGCCGCACTCTGGTCACGGAAGACGATGAGCCGCTCAACGACCCGCTGGGCGGATGGATTGACTGGAACCAGCAGCCGGAACTCGCCATTCGCGATATCGAAGTGGTGCGCGGCGGGGCCAGCGATCTCTATGGGTCGAGCGCCATTGGCGGCGTCATCAACGTGATACCAGCAAGGCCGACAACCGGCGATGCTGAGCTTACATCGAGCTACGGGGCAGAAGGCACTTTCGACCAGGGCATCCTGGCCCAGACCACTCATGGGCCATGGGGAGTTCTCGGCGCGGCAGGAGCACTGGGAACCGACGGCTACATTCAGGAAGCGCCTTCGCAGCGCGGCCCCGTGGACCAGCCCAGCAATGTGCACAGCCAAAATGCTCTGATCGAAGTCGATCATCAGCGCGGTCCGCTGCGGCTGTTCGCGCGCACCAGCGCCTTCAACGAGTGGCGGCACAACGGCACTCCATACCAGGTGAACGGTACGCGCTTGCTGCGATACATGACCGGCGCTGACTGGAAGCCGAGCGCGGGAACGCTGGGCGTGCGCGTCTATGGATCCGATGAGCGCTACCGGCAGACCTTCTCCAGCATCACCAACTTGCCCACCCTTGCCGACCCCACGTGCAGTTACCGCTGCGGCGAATCGCCCACCAAATATTCGTTCGTACCGGTGAATGAGTTGGGCGCGGCCGCGCATTGGAGCCAGCCGCTGAGCGCAGGGCTTTTGCTCTTCACCGGAGCCGACGTGCATGACGTGCGCGTGTGGGACGAAGAGCAAAGCTTCACCGGCTCCGCCACAACCGACGTGCATGATCGTCAGCGCGACTCCGGCGCCTACGCCGAAATCATGTGGGTGCACCGCGCGTGGACGCTCACCGCTGCCGGACGTCTTGACTGGTTTCAGAACTACGATGGCCGACAATTTCAATGGACCGGTTCAGCGTGGACGCCGAGCGCAACCCAGCCGCCGCAGTTTGGCCAGCGCCTGTTCGATCCGCGGCTCGGCGTGGCGCGCAAATTGGGCGAGCACTGGGCGCTCACTGCATCTGGATTCCGCGCCTTTCGCGCGCCCAGTCCCAGCGAACTCTATCGCTCCACGCAAGTGGGCAACGAACTGACCAAACCGAATGAAAGCCTGCTCAGCGAACGCGCTACCGGCTGGGAAACGGGCGTGGCCAGCCAGCGCCGCTGGGGCACGGTGCGGGCCAGCTATTTTCTCACCCAGGTGAACCGGCCCATCACCGCAGTGACAATCAATCCCAACTCCTCGCCCATCTTGTTGATACGCGAAAATCTCGGCCAGATCGAGAGCCGCGGTTTTTCTCTTGATTTTGGACTAGAGCCTCTGGCCTGGTTGAGCGTCGACGGCGGCTATCAGTACGCGCATGCCGTTGTCTCGCGCGGTACGCAGGACCTGAACAATTGGATTCCCGAGGTGGCGCGCAACATGGCCAACCTGAACTTGCGCGCCTTTCGGCCGCGGCTGGGAACACTGGCTATCGAGAGCCGCATGAGCGGGCGCATGTACGACGATGACGCCAACGATTTTCTGCTGCACGGCTATTTTCGGCTGGACGCCTACGGCTCGCACCAACTCGGCAGCCGTTTCGAACTCTTTGCGGCCGGTGAAAACCTGACCAATCGCACCATTGAAGTGTCGAAGACACCGACAACCACTCTGGCAGATGGGATTACTGGACGCGTCGGAGTGGTCATCCAGTTGGGCCCGCTTTCCAAATAGCAGACGGCGCGGTCCGGCTCAGAAGAAATGCAGCCAGAAGCAGCGGGATGCACAGCAGGGCAAATCCGGCGCCCGGCGAAGTGCTGGGCTCGAACAGCAGAATGACGATGGGAAGGCCCAAAATCGCGTGCTTGGACGCAGCCAGGATTCTGCCCGGAACTGCCTCCATCAACAAGATGGGAAGAAGCAAGATCACGCAGTCGCTGGGCTCGAAGTGATAACTCAGGACCACCGCAGCCAAAACAGAAAGGGCAAATGCGATCGGAGCCGAGAGTCTGCGCACGCTTGCCAGCGTCCACACAAGAAAAGCGATGGAGACCACGCCCAGAATCACGAGAAAGGCGCGCGGCGAAATCCAGCTTCCCAGAACTGTAAACAGCAGGCCTCGAAGGTTCGCCATCGACAACGGATACGCGCCCACCGACGCTTGATCGGCGCCGTTGGACCGCGAAGCCAGACTCATACCCCAAAGTACCCCGAACCACGCCTTCAATCCCCCGTGGCGCAGAAAGGGAATGGAAATCGCCGTTACCAGCGCGCTTCCCGCCACGAAACCAGCCACGAAGCGCCAGCCGTATCGAACCGCCAGAAACAGCCCAATCAGCACCGCAAGATGCGGTTTGCAGAGCATGAGGGCCAGCAGCATGCCTGCAGCGAAATACTGGCAACGGTCCAGGAACTTCCAAGTCAGGCAAAGGATGAGCAGTAGCAGCAAAGAATCCTGCCCCAGCGCCAGGGCAATGCTGGTGGGAAGAAAGCTGAAGAAGATCCAACCCGCACGCGGTTGCCAGAGCGGCACGATCGTCGAAAATTCGCTGCGTGCGGCCAGAAAGCACAGCCCAATGAGCACCGCGTTCAACAGGATCATCGAGACGTAGGCTGGCGCGTATTTCAGCAGAGAAAAAGGTACGAAAAGAAGCGCCTCATACGCCATGTGCCCGAAGGGAAGAAGGCTGACGTGGTTCTCAACCAGCGTATCTTCAATCTGCTTTTGGCGTGTGAAGTCGTAAAGGTGCGTGGGTTCGATGCGCACCAGCACGCCCGCAGCGTACATGGCACGGAAATCCATTCTGGCGGCCAGCCCCCTGGGAATCCAGATTGTGATGGCAACTGCAACCACAAAAATTGTGTAGACCAGCCATGCCCACGCGAAGGTCCGCAATGAACCGGTTCTTGACGGTACGAGGGAATTGGTCTGGGTGGGCATGAGAACTCCGTATATCACGCCGCAGCTGCATCCATCAATGAACGCGGCCCGCCGTTCCCGCCCCGCTAGAATCGAGAAGTGAGCCTCTGGTTCGATCTCCTCGCAGAAACTTCTTTCGGCGGCCGCCGCGGGCGCATCAACCTGCCCCACCAGACCGTTGAATCGCCTGTCTTCATGCCCGTGGGCACACAGGGCACCGTGAAAGCCGTTCCCCAGGACGTGCTCGAATCGCTGGGCGCGGAGATTATTCTCGGCAACACCTATCATCTTTACCTGCGCCCCGGCCACGAAGCCATCCGGCGCATGGATGGGCTGCACCGCTTCATCAGCTGGCCGCGGGCCATGCTTACCGACTCTGGCGGCTTCCAGGTCTTCAGCCTGAGTGAGCTGCGCAAGGTCACCAACGACGGCGTCACATTCCGCTCGCATCTCGACGGGAGTTCGCACACGTTTACTCCCGAGCATTCGATCGACGTTCAAATCGCGCTCGGCGCTGATATCTGCATGGCGTTTGACGAGTGCACCGAGTATCCGGCCACTCGCCAGCGCGCCGAAGAGAGCCTGCGCCTTACCTTGGCCTGGGCGCGCCGATCGATGGATCATTTCCGCGCCCACCGCGATGAGGTTGTCTGGCGCGGTCAATTCGCCGGCCGTACGCAATCCCTGTTCGGAATTGTGCAGGGCGGCATGTACACCGACCTGCGCCGCCAGTGTGCGGAGCGGCTCGTGGAGATGGAATTCGACGGCTACGCGATCGGCGGCCTGAGCGTGGGCGAGCCGCGCGACCTCACCCTGGAGATGATCTCCGAGGTGCTGCCACTGCTGCCCCGCGACAAGCCGCGCTACGTGATGGGTGTCGGCTACCCCGACGAGATCGAACAGTACGCGCGCCTGGGTGTGGACATGATGGACTGCGTACTGCCCACGCGCGCCGCGCGTCATGGCCTGCTCTTCACCAGCGAGGGGCGCGTCAACATCAAGAACAAGCGCTACGCGGAAGACCAGTCACCGCCCGATCCGGCTTGCGATTGCATGGTCTGCCGCCGCTACTCGCGCGCCTACCTGCGCCACCTCATGCAATCCGGCGAAGCGCTTTCCGGCACGCTCAACAGCATCCACAACCTTGCGTACTATCTCGGAATCATGCGCCGCGTGCGCGCCGATCTTGAGAAGGCATAATCCGCCGAGCAGCAGGGGCTAAAGCCCGCGTTCCTTTTGGGCGGTTCCTGCCGCAGCCGGGACTAAAGTCCCGGCCTACCAGTCCCGGCCTACCAGTCGTGCCCTGTTACAAAGCCCCTGGTTGCTGGCAAAGCTGTGCCGCCACTTGGTCCATGAGGCTCGCCCAGTCGCCGCGCTCCTGCTGCCGGAACAGCCGCACCGTCGGATACCACGGTGTGCATTCGGTCGTCTTCATCCAGCGCCAGTCGGCAAGCCAGGGCAGCAGAATCCAAACAGGCTTACCCATTGCGCCTGCCAGGTGGGCAATGCACGTATCGGTCGTGATCACCAGATCCAGCGTGGCCACCAGAGCCGCCGTATCGGCCAGATCACGATCTGCGCTGGAGGCGTCCCGCACGCTCACGTCGGCAGGAAGCTCCCCCATCTGCGCGGCTGCCTCGCCCTTCTGGAGCCCGATCCAATCCGCGTCTACACTGCGCAGAAGCGGGAGCATCGCAGCAAGCCGCATGGAACGCTGTGCGTCGGACCGGTAACGCGGATTGCCGGCCCACGCGATCCCAATCCGCGGACCCGTAGCAGGGGCGGAAAACTGCAGCCATTTGTCTCTCACCCGCGGCGCATCGGCGCCTAGATATGCGCCGTTCCACGGAACGGTTTCCGTGGTCGTGGCGAAGACGGCCGGCAAGCTCATCAGCGGGCACTCGCAATCGAAGGCCTCGGCCTCCGAGCCCCGCAGGGCCGCATCGAGCGGAATCACCTGCGCCTCTTCGGCACGCACGGGCGCGAGTGATCGCATCAACCGCTCCACTGGCTCCTGCACGGCCAGCACCGGGAATCCACCGCGCGCTACCACCATCGCGACGTACCGGCAAAATTGAATCGTGTCGCCCAGACCCTGCTCGGCGTGGAGCAGGATACGCCGCCCGGCAAGCGGCTCGCCCTGCCACCGCGGCTGCGCAAAGCTACGTGGCCTGCGATGCACTTCGCGAAAGCTCCACCGCGCCTCGTAATTCGTCCATCCCTTCCTCCATTCACCCAGTCGCAGTTCCGTCAGAGCCAGGTTGTAGCGCGAGCCGGCGCTTTCGGGATCAAGCTTTACAGCCAACACTTGAGCCTGCAGTGCTTCGTCCATGCGGCCCAGTTCCAGCAGTGAATTACCGCGATTCGAGGTCGCCGCACGATGGCCGAGTCGCTCGGCCCGATCAAAGGCGACAATTGCTTCTTCGAAGCGCCCTTCCTGGTGAAGGAGAATTCCTTCCATATTGTGAGTTTCGCTGTGCGCATCGCCGTCCGCTTTGTTTTCCGCTTGTTCGCGGTCACCTGGACAAAGAGCATCCGACTCCTGGGCTTTGCGCAGCCACGCCCACGCGCCAGCCTGGTCACGCTGCGCCGCGCATAACTGGCAGCACGCGATCAGTATCTCCCGGTTGGTCGGATCGATTGCGAGGGCTCGCTGCAGATGCTTTTCGGCTTCCGCCATTCTGCCCCGCTCGCGCTCGAGCAGGGCCAGATTAAGTTGTGCCGAGATGAGTTGCGGCCGTAACTGCGAGGCCCGTTCGAGAGCAGCCTGGGCTGCCACGTCGCAACCCTGCTCGCGCAGCAGTACCCCCAGATTGAGCCACGCAGCGGCAAAATCCCGACGCAGGAAGAGCGCACGCCGGTATCGCGCCTCCGCCTCATTGCTACGCTTCAATTGCGCCAGCGCGTAGCCGGCAGCAAACTGTGCCTCCGCCGAGCGCGGCGCCAACGCCATTGCCGTTTCGTAGCTGGCCAGCGCCTCCGCAGGCCGCCGCAAACGAGCCAGCGCGTTTCCAAGGCCCAGATGAGCCGCTGCCCATCCTGGCCTGCGCGCCAGCGCCTGCCGGAATTCGGCAGTGGCCTCTTCCGCTCGACCCGACGCAATTTTCAATTCGCCCAGCGCCAGCCGCAGCAGCGGGTTTGTGCCGTCGATCCGAAGCGCGTGCGCATACGCGCGTTCCGCATCTTCAAAGCGCGAGGCCGCCGCAAGAGCCTGGCCCAGCGCGATCCATGCATGCAGCGCAGCCGGCACAGCAGCCACAGCTGCCGCAGCCATTTCCACCGCTGCTTCACTCTGGCCGCTCGCCTGTGCCACGAGGCTCATGCCCACCAGCGCCTGCAAATTCGCAGGATGCTCGGCGAGCACACGCTGATAGCGAAGCGCAGACTCTGTCAGCCCTCCGCGACGCTCCTGCCGCATCGAATTCGCCTCCTGGTGATCGGGATTGCTTGCCTGTTTACCCGATCTTGAGGCTACGGTCTCGACGGTCCGCGATCAACGCCAACAGACCTAGTTTGCGAATCGAGCGTGATGCTCGTTCCCGATTCTTCGCGTGTGTTCTGAATTGGGAAGCCTTGCGAATCCACCGGCTTGGCGTTTATCCCTGGACATTCTGCCAATTCGAAAGCGGCTTGGCCGAGAAACGCCCGCGAATCTGATTCGCTGCCACTACCCACGGAACGGCGATGGAAAAGGCGAACCGCGCCACCATGGCGCGTGCGCCGAAGCGGAGCAAATCGCGGCCGTCGCGGTGGTACGCGTACCAGCTCTCCAGCGCCAACACCACCAGCAGCGGAACCCACGTCCAGCGCAGGCTGGCCAGCGCGAGCACCTCCAGCACACAGCGCGCCGCGTTGCGGAAGAGCCGCGTGTTGCGAATGCGCGACTGGCCATCACTGAAGGCGTAGCGCATCATTTGACCGGCCGCCGAGCGAAACGTGTTCCGCGGGCTATAGAACGCCTTGGCATTCCAGACAAACGCCGGCTGCGTTTGACGCCGCGCTTCGGCATCGAACAGCGTATCTTCCGCGTAAAACACTGACTCGGGAAAATGGCCCGCGCGTTCCCACAGCGTGCGCGTAAACGCCATGGAGCGCGCGGTGCAGGATTTTGTCGGCGCATCCGGCGACAGCTTGATGCTGAAGAAGGGCGCGGAGGCAAGGTCCCAGAACGATGCGCCCTTAGGATCGACGCACGATCCGCCCAACGCGTATTCGGCGTTGCCAGCTACGATGGGCGCCGTCAGGTTGGCCAGCCAATCCGGCGCGTAGGTGCAACCGGCATCGGCACAGGCGATGATTTCGGACCCGGCAGCAGCAATGGCCACATTGCGCCCGCGCGAAATCGGACCTTTAGAAAATTTCAGGCTGCAGGTCTCATCGCGAATCGCGATCAGACGCGCGTTGCGGCCCTGCGCTTCAGCCAACCATTCCCAGGTTCCATCGGTCGAGCCACCGTCGACAATAATCACTTCGGCCGCAGGCGGATACTGAGCCAGCAGGCTGTTCACCACGCGGCCAATGTCCTGCGCTTCGTTAAGGACTGTGACCACGATGCTGACGGGCTGCATGAAGAAAGTATAGAAGCAGGGAACGAGGGAACAAGGGAACAAGGGACCAGGAAGACGCGCGTTGCCGCCGACGCGAGCAGAAGAGCGCGACGGTCAGACAGCCGCTGTGCTGAGAACTGAGAACTGTGAACTGCTTTTTACGCCGTCAGGCGCTCGAGCTGATCTGGCTTCACGATCGTCAGGCTGGCGCCCTTGATGACGATCCACTGATCGCGCCGGAACTGGTTCAGCAAGCGCGTGACGGTTTCGCGCGAAGTGCCGGCCATGTTGGCGATTTCTTCGTGAGTGAGAGCCATGGTGAAGCGGATCTCCGGCTTGTCGTTGGCGGATGCGCGGCCCCAGTCGAGGAGCAGGCGCGCCAGGCGCCCAGCCGCAGACCCGGAAAGAGCCAGCCGCTTGGCATCGTGGAAAACCGTCATGTACTCGCCGGAAAGCGACTGCGCCGCATGCATGGAAGCGATTCCATGGCGGCCCAGAAAGTCTACGAACTCCTGCTTGCGGACTGTCTTTACCTGGCAGGGCTCGATGGCTTCGGCGGTGACTTCGTGCGGCACGCCGGCCAGCACGGCGCTCAGGCCCATTACGTCGCCAGGCCCGGCAATTTTCAGGATCATGGTCTTGCCGTCCCGCGAGGTGGACGAGATCTTGACCTGTCCGAAGCAGATGACAAAGACGTTGCGCGCCAGGTCGCCTTCAGAGAAGAGCTTCGCTCCGCGAGCGTGGCTCATCATGATGCCGATTTTGTCGTAATCCGCAAGCGCCTCCGCTGTGAGATTGCAGAACATCCGCAGATGGCGATGCTCGCAATTCAAACAATCTTCCGGAGGGTGATGCGAATGGATCGGAGCCATACTATTACACCCGGAGTCTTAAGAAAAGTATAGCCCATTTCACTCACTGGGACAGAATTTGGCTGGGGATAAATTTTCCGCTGGTTCTCAGGGGGGCAATCCCCGCCCGGCGGCATTTCCTCCAATCCTTCTTCCCTGCTTCCATCCGAACCCGTTACGTTTTCGAGGCGCATCCGGCTCTTGATCGGCTATAGTCTCCGAAAGAGAAATCCGAAAGGAACTTGCTCATGAGACTCGATCGCCGGGCGTTTCTGAACGCCTGCACCAGTGCTGGAATTGCGTCGCCGCTGCTGCCTGGCATTCTCTTCACGCTGGCGGCGCAGGCCCAGGAATCCGCCGGCGCGAATGAGGCGAAGCTTCCGAGGATTACGCCGGAAATGATCGACCAGGCAGCAATGCTGGCCGGGGTTGGGCCCTTCACCCCCGAGCAGAAGAAGATGATGCTCGATGGGCTCAACGACCAGCGCGACGCGTATGCCAAGATTCGCGCCCTCAAGCTGGCCAACTCCGTTCCACCGGCGTTTGTGTTTCATCCGCAGGCGGCGCCCGAGGCTACCGAACAAACCCAGGACCGATCGACCGCTGAGCCTTTGGGATTCTTCGCCGGCAGTGCTTCTGCACTTACCGTTCCGACCGATGTCGCCAACATGGAAGACCTGGCGTTCGCCACTGTGACTCAGTTGGGCATCCTGCTGAGGCTCCGAAAAATCACCTCCCTTGCGCTCACGCAGATGTACATCGCCCGCCTTAAGCGCTACGACCCCAAGCTGCACTTCGTCATCACGCTCACCGAAGAGCGCGCGCCTTGCGCAGGCGAAGAAGGCCGACGAAGAGATCGCCGCTGAACACTATCGCGGGCCGCTGCACGGCATTCCCTGGGGCGCGAAGGATCTGCATTGCGGTGAAAGGCTACCCGACAACCTGGGGCGCAGGCGGCTTCGAGCATCAGTCGTTCGATGAAGATGCCACCGTGGTGCAGCGGCTCGATGCGGCCGGCGCGGTGCTGGTCGCCAAGCTCACGCTGGGCGCGCTGGCCATGGGCGACAAGTGGTTTGGCGGACGCACGCGCAACCCGTGGAATCCGGCGCAGGGATCGAGTGGATCGTCGGCAGGCTCGGCTGCGGCCGTTGCTGCCGGTTGCGTCGGCTTCGCGCTTGGTTCGGAGACGCTAGGCTCCATCTCTTCGCCTTCGACGCGCTGCGGCGATTCCGGCCTGCGGCCTAGTTTCGGTATGGTACCGCGCACCGGCGCCATGGCCCTGAGCTGGACGATGGACAAGCTCGGCCCCATCTGCCGCTCCGTCGAAGACTGCGCGCTGGTACTCGAAGCGATTCACGGTCCCGACGGCAAAGACCTCTCGGCCGCGCGCGCAGATTTCGCCTGGAACCCGAGCTTCGACTGGCGCACGTTGCGCATCGGCTACCTCAAATCCGAATTCGATCCGCAGCCGCAGCCGAAGCCGGCCGTCGCTCCGCCCGGCGAAACTCCGGAAGAAGCCCAGAAGCGCGAAAAGGCCGACGCTACCGCGCTTGACGAGTACGCCCGCCGTGTCTACGACCGGCGCTTCGCGCTGGCCACACTTTCGAAGCTTCGTGAGATGGGTGTAAATCTCATCCCTGTCGAACTGCCCAAGCTGCCGTGGGACGCGATGGTGCCGCTGCTTACTGCCGAAGCGGCCGCGGCCTTCGACGAGCTCACGATGAGCGGACGCGACAAGTTGCTCACCGAGCAAGGTCCCGAGGACTGGCCGAATGCCTTCCGCATCGCGCGTTTCTACCCGGCCGTCGAATACATCCAGGCCAATCGGGCGCGCATGCTCGGCATCCGCCGGATGCGCGAGCTTTTCGAAAAGGTCGACGTCATCGTTACGCCTTCGACCGACCTGCAACTGATCGTGACAAATTTGACCGGGAATCCGGCGGTGATCGTTCCCAACGGCCTGCGCGGACCGGATGCGCCTGCGCCGCCGGCGATCGACGATGGCGACCACGACGACATCGGGGGGCCGGGGACGCCGGTCTCGATCACCTTCCTGGGCGGGCTCTATCAGGACGCGAAGCTGGCTGCGTTCGCCAGGGCGTACCAGGAGGCGACGAGGTTCAACAAGGTTCATCCCAAGCTGGGTTAGAGACAGGTTTCAAGTGTCAGGGTTCAGTTTCACGTTGTTCGCGGCTGGGACGCTGCCGTGGTTGGACTGACCCCCAAAAGCGAGACCTGAGGCAACCCAGGTTCCCGCGTCGGAGGAATTCTGCGGGGCGGTGGGTTGACAGGTGGGGGCCGGGAGGCCCCCACTACAGCCGGTCTGGAGACCGGCGCTACGGACGGTGAACTGAGAACTAAGAACTGCGAGCTGTTCTTAAAACACCTTGTAGCTCACGCCTACACTGGCCGCCCAGGGATTGAGGGTGGGGGTCACTCGCCAGTCCTGGTACTCGAAGTCGAAACAGCGCAAGGTGAACTTGCTGTGGCGGAGATGATAGTCCACACCACCGCCATAAGCCCAGGTCGTGGCGCGCCCGGTCAGGAAGGGACCGCTGCCCCAACCGATGAGGAACTTGCCGTAAGGCGTAAGGCCTTTCCAGTCCTCGATAATCGGCACGCGGGGGCCGATCATATAGGTGTTCTGGGCGATGCCGGCGTACTGGTTCCAGTGCGCCCAGCGGGCTTCCGCTTCGATCTGGATCCAGCGCGTGAAATCAGCGTCCACGTAAGCGCCAATGCCGTACAGGTGGTTGGGGCTGGCCTGGGCCACACCCTCCCCTGCGTAATCGGGCTGAACGGCAGAGCCTTCTGCGCCGGCGTTGATCACCAACCGGCGTCCATTGGCCGCGGGCGCGACTTGGGCGTGCGCAGAAAAAACCCCAGCCGCAAAGACAAGACCGAAAAAAACAACGAGAAATCGTTTCATGGGCAAAGTGGTCCAGGTACTTCCGTTCAGAAATTTGTGTAAATTCTACTCTGGCAAAGCAATCGAGGCTGCCAGGTTGAGGAAAGAGGGGAGCCGCCCCTAAGAGCGGCTCCCCTCTCAGATGATCACTGCTGCTGCGGAGGTTGCGCGGCGGCGGTGGGCTGTTGAGGGGCGGCACCACTGTCAGCCGCGGGAGCCGGAGGAGCGGCTGCGGGAGCAGGAGGCGCGGCATCAGGAGCTGCCGGCGCCGCAGCATCGGGCTGGGCCCCAGCGGCCGGCTGGGCTGCAGGCTGGGCATTCGGATCGGCAGCCGGAGCTGCGCTGGCGAGATCGTAGTGCTGCAACCTGTAGAAGATGGGCGTGACCTCGAACGGCATCTTGTCGCGGGCGTTCATCGGCGCATAGCGCTTGGCGTCGAGCATGTGCACCTTGTCATCCCACGGATCGGTCTTGAGCCAGCTTCCCAGCGGCAGGGCTGCAGTCTGGCTCAGGTCGTCCCAGTTGAGCTTGGGCGCCGTCGTGCTCCAGCTCCGCCATCCACGGCGTGCCATCGGCCTTCAGCAGTGAGTCGCCGAGCTTGGGCGTGTTCAGCGCCTTCAGCACCGTGCCGCGCTGCTGAAGCTGCTCGTAGTAGAGACCCGCATCGGCAAGCTGGTTCTTGTACATCGAGTTCTCGAGGTACTCCATGGCCGTCTTGGCAGCGGTGGCGTTGTCTATATCGGAGTGGTACATGTCGATGCGCTGGAAGGTAGATTCATCCGGGAACAGCAGCCGGTCATTGAAGGCGTAGCGCGTGTCGATGTGGTGGCCGAGCGCGATGTGCGCCAGTTCCATGGCCAGCACCGAGGCGATGGCCGGCTCATTCGGCAGGCTGTCCAGCAATCCCTTGCTCACCAGGATGGTGTTGCCCACAGTGGTGGCTTCGATGGTGTCGGTGAGCAGCACGCGGCAGTGAATCTGGTCGGTGAAGGCCAGGTTGTTCGGCACCACCAGGTTGATGACAATCTGGCCGAGGATCTTGTCTTCGTAGCCGCCGGGCGTAACAGGCGCTACCAGGCCGGCTTCCACCAGGCGATCGATCACGTTGTTTTCCGCCTGCGTGACCCACATGCGCGAGGCCTGCAGCGGACCCACATCCTGCGAGTCGCTCGCTCTTGTCCACCGCGTCGTCGACCTTCACGCTCACGTTTTCGCTGTCGCGCGTGGGCAGCTTGAGCGAGTAGCCCCAGAAGTGAGTCTGCGCCTTCAGGCCCACGGATTTCTGGCCTTCGATGCGCTGCGACTCTTCGACGTAGATGGCCACCGGCAGCCAGATGCCGGGCTGCACGTTGAGCCGCCAGCTGTCGAAGTGGAAGAAGTACTTGGAGGAGTCTTCGTTGGTGGGGCCGGTGTAGGTGCCGTTGAAACGGACGATGTTGCCGCCGTCGTCCTCAACCCAGATGCGGCCGTAGAAGCGGCCCATGCCACGCACGTCCTGCTTGGGATGCACGTCAAACACAGCCGTCCGCACGGTGCCCAGGAACTCGCGGCGCACGTAGCTGAAGTCGTAGTGGTTGGTGTCGAACCCGCTGGGGTCGACGAACATCATCTGCATGAAGCCGTTGGGATTGTAGGTGAACTTTTCCAGCCCCAGAGCCTTGGTCAATCCGGTGATCGAAGCCAGCGAGCCCTTGAAGAAGCTCTTCTTGGCGCCGTTGGTGCGCGAGGCGGGCGTGTAGCTCTTGTCGAAGAAGCCCTTGCCGAAGTCGACGCGGCTGAGCATGTACTGGTCGTCAACCGGGACTTCGTAGAGCTTCACATCCGGGCGCGTGTCCTGGATGTAGGTTTCCACCAGCGGCGTGCGCTGCTGGATCTCTTTGATCAGGACCTTCTCGCGTCCGATGGCTTCTTGCACCAGGGCTGCCTGTTCCGGCGTCAGCGCGCGCGCTTGCTCGTACTTGGGGACCTTCTTGGCGTAGGCGCAAGCCGCGCTCAGGGTCAAAAAAATCAGGAAGGTCGAGGGGATCTTCCGCAAAGTCATATCAGGCTCCTAGTGATTTCTTGCGTGGGCTTTTTTCACCCGCCGGCGCTTTTAGGGAAAGCGGGGCTGAATGGGCCCGTTTGAGTTGCTGCGCTACCGCTGGTTCGATGCTACGCCAGTTGAAAGCTGATGGTAATGTTGGTGGTCAGGTCGACCGGGTGCCCGTCCTTGGTGGCCGGACGGAAACGAATTTGCTCCGCGACCCGGCGCGCCTCTTCGTCCAGACCGTGGCCCAATCCATGGACGATGCCGTGCACCACCACCTGCCCGCTGGCCATGAAAGTGACCCGGAGAATGACGTCACCCTCTACGTGCAGCGCGCGCGCTTCGCTGGTGTACTGCACCGGCGGCTTGGAGATCACTTCAAGCGATGTGGACTGCACCTGCGCCTGTTGCTGGCGCATGACCGGTGCGGCGGTCGCGGCAGGAATGCCGGCCGAGGCCACCCGCCCGTAGGAACCCGAATTCGAGGTTCCAGTTGCGCCCGGAATTCCGGCCGAGGCCACGCGGCCTACCGTGCCGGCATTGGAGCCGTAATGCGTGCCATTGCCGATGCCCGTAGAACCCACCACACCGTGAGGCGCAACGGCCGGTCCCTGGTTTCCCCCGTAAGGGTTGCCGATAGCCGCAACTGTGGCGGGCCGGCTGGCGTTCGGATTGGGGGTCACGCCGAAAGTGTCGCCGAAGTGCACCGGTCGCGTCGAAGGATGCACCTGCGGGTTCTGGGCCGGCATGGCGGCCGTGAGCGCGGCTTTGGGCTGCGGCGCCAGAATAATTTGCGGCTTGGCGGCCTTGACCGTAGGCAGCGCCACCTTGGCTTCCATCTGCACCGGCTTGGGCTCCGGCGGCTTGGGCTGCTGAACCTGGATCTTGGGCGCTTCCATCTGCAGTTTGGGCGTCTGCGGAGGCGGAGGCATTTTGGGCAGAACCGGGGGCTTGACCTTGATCGGCGGAGGCGGCTGCGAGGGCACGATCAGCTCGGTTTGCTCGTACTGCTGCTGAATCACGTGCCGCGCCGTCATCCCAACGATGAAGAGCACTCCCAGAATGGCGCCATTGATAGCAGAGCTGGTGAGAAAGGAAGTAATATTGCGCTCAGGTTCAGGCAGCAACCCAAAGCCGGGTGAAAAGTTCATTTGCATATTCTCAATCCTCGCTCCGGGGCGCACAAGGGGCGCAGGTGTCTTATCAAACCGTGCGCACCGTGAACCGATAGACGAAGCAATTCAGGTTCCAAACCTGGCCACTCGTCCGCACCTGATCTCCCAACAAGACAAATCCTACTTGCTTTACAGGTCCAATGACCGCTCTGCGACCAATCGGGATTCTCCGCTGGCCTGTCTGAATTTGTTCTCGCCTGCCGAAACTGGGGATAATGCAATTTGCGGCCCATCTTAGATGCCCAGAAGGGTGTGCGCCTATCCCACACTCGGGGCATTACCCCGGTACCGTAAGCTGTTTAGGGCATTCCGGTTGGGGTATTTCCCCGGATCCGCGCAGGACCCCTGTGTGCTTCTGCTATGCTCGGATGCCGAAAACTCGCTGCAGGCTACCGGCAAAAATTCCCAAGGCAGGCGGTAAAAACTACTCTCGGACCCATCGAACAACCGGCTCTTTCACGCCGGATTCGGAGTCTCTGTTCGCTCAAAGCCGGCGCCGGTATAGGTGCGAGTCTCGAGACGCAGCATCGGTGCACAGCCTCTGCTGTTATAGACTCAAGGTTACTCAAAGTCGTTCACGAAGGGATAGATTTTTTTGTGAAGATCCTTGTAACCGGGGGGGCAGGGTACATAGGTGGTACTGTGGCCGGAGTGCTGGCCCAGAATGGCCACGAAGCTATTGTTTTCGATAACTTGAGCCACGGCCGGCGCGAGCTGCTGCCCTCCGGAGCCAGATTCGTCCAAGGCGAGTTGGCCGACCGTAAATTGCTGGAACGGCTGTTCGTCGAAGCCCGCGAATCGGGCGCGGCTTTTGACGGGGTTCTCCACTTTGCCGCGCTGATCGAGGCGGGCGAATCGATGGTGAAACCGGAGATCTTTTTCCGCAACAACACCGCGTCGACTCTCTCCCTTCTTGAGGCGGTGCTGGCCGAGGGGCCGAAGCGCCTGGTTTTTTCCTCGACGGCCGCCGTTTATGGAGAACCTGAATCCGTTCCCATCCGCGAGGATGCGCGGCTGCTGCCCACCAACGCCTATGGCGAATCGAAGTTGCTGGTGGAGCACATGCTGGCCTGGTTCAACCGCATTCATGGGTTGCGCTACGCTTCTCTGCGCTATTTCAATGTGGCCGGCGCTCCGGAAGGACCCGAGGGCGTCAAACGCGGCGAAGCCCACGATCCGGAGACGCACCTGATTCCGCTGATTCTCGACGTGGCCCTGGGGCGGCGCAAGTCGATCAAGATCTTCGGCGAGGATTACCCGACGCCGGACGGCACCTGCATCCGCGACTACATTCATGTCTCGGATCTTGCCGACGCGCATCTTCTCGCTCTCGATGCGCTGGAGCGGCAGGAGCGGCTGATCTTCAACCTGGGCAATGGGCAGGGCTTCAGCGTGCGCGAGGTGATTGAAGCAGCGCGGCGCGTGACCGGGCATCCGATTCCGGCGGAGGTTCATCCGCGGCGGGCGGGCGATCCGGCAGTGCTGGTGGCCAGCTCAGAGAAGGCGATACAGGAGCTGGGGTGGAACCCGCGGTATACGCGGCTGGACGACATTCTCCGCACCGCGTGGGTTTGGCACCAGAAGCGCTACTCGGTGTAGCGCTACGCTTTCTTTCGGACGAAGACCTTCCCCCTCATTGCATTGTCTTCTGCATTCGTTCGCTATATGCTCTGCTCTGCAGTGGCATGCTATCCGGGCCCGCATTCTCCAGCCCCGCAGTGGATGGGCAATCGCGCTGCCAGGAGTGCTCATTGCCCCAGCCCGTTCCAATTCTTCCGGAATACTCCGAACGCTTTCGCTGTATCGGATCAGCCTGCGAGGACACTTGCTGCATCGGCTGGGGTGTTCCCATCGATCAGGCGACGTACGAAAAGTACCAAACCATCCCTGCCGGGCCGTTGCGCACGGCGATTGACCTTAACATTCTTCCGGCGGATGGCGGCGTGGCCGATCCTGGCCAATTCGCCAAGGTTCGAATAGGGCCCACGCAGCAATGCCCATTCCTGACGGAGGACCGCCTTTGCAGCATCCAATCGGAGCACGGTGAGGCATTTCTCTCCACCACATGCGCCACATATCCTCGCATCGTCCATTGGATCGACGGCTGCAAAGACATGACGCTCTCGCTCTCCTGCCCCGAGGCCGCCCGCCTGGTTTTATTGAATGAACATCTGCTGGCGCCTATTTCACCGGCAGACTACTTTCCGATGGAAGAAAATCCCGAATCACCTTCGCTCATGGCCTACTTCTGGCCGATCCGCGCTTTGGTTCTCGTTCTGATCCAGAATCGCGCCTATCCGCTCTCTCAGCGCCTGTTTCTCCTGGGAATTCTTTGCCAGCGTCTGGATTCGATCGCCTGCGGCGAGTTGCAGGCCAGCGTCCCTTCACTCCTCCGCGGTTTTGCCACCACTATCGAGTCCGGATCTCTGCGCGTTGCCATGGAGGCCTTGCCCAGCGATCCCACGCGGCAGTTGGACATGGTGCTGCGGCTGGCCGGTCTCTGTCGGCAACGGTCTCACATTGGTCCCCGTTTCACCGAATGCGTGAGGGCTTTCACCCAGGGTATCGGCAATGGTCCTGGCGCCACCCTGGAGAGCCTGGTTGCTCACTATACGGCAGCCCACGATCGATACTATGCGCCCTTCTTCGGCCGGCACCCACATATCCTGGAGAACTACCTCATCAATACGATCTTGCGCAGATTATTTCCTTTTGGCCACGACAAAGGAAAGATCCCTGCTACTCCAAAAATGGGCGAAGAGTTCGCACTTCTGGTCACACAGTTCGCCCTGATCAAGGGCCTGCTCATCGGCGTGGCGGGCTTCCACAAGGAAGCTTTCTCGGTGAACGAGGTCATCCACACAGTGCAGTCCGCGTCCAAGCACTTCGACCATCACCAGGATTTCCTCAGCCAGGTACAGGCTTTGTTGACCGAGGCCGGGTTGAACGATGCACGCGGGCTGTCTATCCTGGCGAAAGACGAAAGCCCGGAAACTGCCCAGGCAGGCGTTGCCCACGCTATTGCGTGGACCAGCCCACAGCAGGCGTAATCCGCGCGATGCCAGGAGATTAACTACAGAGGCAAGCGCGGATCCTTCACCACGTTCACGACGACAAAGCGAGAGGGACGGCGGCTAAGCCGGCTACTTCCCTGCTTCGTTCACTAATTGCTCGGCGCGTGTCATGTCGTCCAGCCTTGTCTGCTTCTGCCAATCCATGTTCACAGGGCGATAGGGATTCTTCTCCATGCGCGCGGCATAAGCGTCGAGCTTCTGGCTGAACGTGGTGCCCAGCGCAGCCACGGCGGCCTGCGCCTGCGGCAATTGGTCGTGCAAGTGCGTGATCTCGTCAACGGCGGTTTCCGGGTGATAGCCGATCCGGTCGCCGGTCTGCATGGTGTCAATCAGCGCGTCGGGCGGCGCGAACACTACCGGCGAGCACTGCTGCAATGCATCGTACACGGCGCGCAGGCGCGTCATGGTCCCGGCGAACCCGTCGATCTCGCTGCGCCTGGCGGTGAGGCCGGGCGCGCGCTGGACTTCAATTGTCACCGGTTCTGCCACGCTGAACGCCGGCGTGGGAATCACCGTGGTCAGCGTGTTGCCTTCGAAGGTCCAGCCGGGTTTGCCGGCGCCGCCCTGCGGCACCGCGCTGCCATTGACCGTGACGGATGCGGGAGGCCAGTCGGCGGGCAGGCGCAACTCGTAGCTGCGCGTACTGCAGCATGCCCGGATAGCTGCCCTGCACTGGACCGATCTCGACGCGCAGCGTGTCGCCGTTCTGCGTCGCCTTGATGGGCGTGCGCGTGAAGACGCCGCGCTGGTACTCGACCGAAACGCCTGAGTCCGCATAGACCGAGTAGCTCGATGTTGCGCCAGGAGCCAGCGGCCACACGTTCACGATCAGCGGATCGACCGGCTTTTCGCCGGTGTAGAGCATCGGCGGCTGCATGGGCACAATGGCGCCGGCCTTCAGATACACCGGAATCTGGTCGATGGAAAAGCTGCGCTCCACCGTGACCGGCCCAGTGAAGTGCTTGCCGGTAGGCCACTCGATCCAGTCGCCCTGCGGCAGCCAGACCTTTTCCGTGGCCAGACCGCTTGTCTTGTCGACGGGCGCGGTCACCGGGGCCACCAGCATCTCGTTGCCGAACATGTACTCGTCTTTGCTGGTGTAGGCGGCGTCGTCGTTGGGCCAGTCGTAATAGAGCGGACGGAAGAACGCGACGCCGGTGTCGTAAGTGCGCGCGCGCCTCGGTGTAGAGGTAGGGCTGCATTGCAGTAGCGAAGCTGGAAGGCGGAGCGCAGGATCGAAGAGTACGGCTCGGGATAGGCCCAGATGCGGCGCTCGGAGTCAGGATTCTTGGTGGTGTGCGTGCGCAGAATGGGGCTGAACGCGCCGAACTGCACCCAGCGCGTGAACAGCTCGGGATCGACGGCGCCCGGCATGTGGCCGCCGATGTCGTGGCTCCAGTAGGCGTAGCCCACGTTGGCCGCGGTGGCCGTAAACCACGGCTGAAAGGCGAGCGAAGGCCACACGGAGATGGTGTCGCCGGAGAAGCCGATCTGGTAGCGGTGATTGCCGAGGCCGCCCCAGCGATGGAAGAGCAGCGGGCGCTTGCCTTCGCGCTGCTGATCGGTGAAGTGCAGGTAGTTGAGCCACCAGGTGTTGCTCAGGCCGGGCATGTTGGTCATCATGGGCTCCTGCTGCCAGTCGAGCCACCAGAAATCGATGCCCTGTTTTTCAAGCGGATGCAGAACCAGGTTGAAGTAGTTCGTCGCCCACTTTTTGTCGGTCGGGTCGAAGGGCACGTACTTCTTTGTCGCCGGATCGATGCCCATGGCGCGCGCCATCGCCGGATATGCCTTCTCCCACGGCTGAATGCCGGAGGCGGGATGCAGATTGAGCGTGACCTTCAGCCCATCGTCGTGCAGGTTCTTCAGAAATGCGTCGGGATCGGGAAAGAGCAGCTTGTTCCATGTGTAGCCGGTCCAGCCCAGGTCGTAGCCGGACTGATCGACCTCGCCGCATCGCCTGAGCTGCTGCTCGTTGAGGTGCCAGTCCATGTCGATGACCAGCACATCGAGCGGCGTGTAGTTCTCGTGGAAGCCGTGGACCAGCTCGATCGAGTCTCCTGATCGCTGTAGGCCCAGTAGCGCGACCACCAGGCGCCGAAGGCAAAACGCGGCGGCAGCGGAATGCGGCCGGCCACGCGCACATAATCGCCGAGAGCCTTGCGATAGTCGTGGCCGTAGCCGAAGAAGTACCAGTCGTCGTAGGAGCCGGGCTTCTCGTCTGCGGGGCGCTCCATCACCCACGGCCACGGGCTCTTTTCGCCCTCGAGGAAACGGAAATCGGTGGAATCGAAGAGCGGGCGCGTGGAGTCGTCGACCAGCGCCCAGCCGCGGCGCGAGATGAGGCCCTGGCCGATGGGCTCTTTGGTCTTGGCGCCGAGCGCACCGTCGAGGGTGCGCGTGGTGCCCTGCAGATTTTCGGGGTCGGTGTCGCCGGGATGCCAGACGACGGGTTTGCCGTCGACGGTGAGCGCGATGGAAAGATTCTGCGCGGTGAAGCTGCCGTCGCCGGTGGGCGCGTAGGTGAGCGTGAGGGCTGCGGTCTTGATGGTCAGCGTCTGCTTGCCGTCGCTGTTGCTGATATCGTGCGCGAACTTCGGCACCGGCAGGCGGCGATTGATGAAGACCAGCGAGGCGTGATCTTCAAACTTGCCGTCGGCCGACCACTCCATGCGAATGAGCTGCGGTGTGAGCACGGTGAAGCGCGCATGACCGGAGATCACCTCGGCTTCTCGATTGGCAACCGGATCGTCGACGGGCTGGACTTGCGCGGGTGATGCTACCGCTGCAGCCTGCGCGGCGCACGCTGGCGCCATCGTTAAGGATGTCCAAAGACACGCGGCCGCCACTGCGACCCCAGCAAAACGCTTCAACGAAAATTCCAAGAAATCCCCCCACACGAACGACTAAAGGAAGGCTAGCACCGCGAGCCGGGGGATGAAAATTGGTGCCGGACTCCAGTCCGGGTTCCCCAATGACAGGTCTTCGTCGTTGGGGCGGAGCCCGGCAGTTGTGCGGGTCTCCGGGCCGGCACAGTCAATCGTTGAACCGGCTTCCATCTGGCGGCGTGGACGCCGCCAGTACAGCCGGTCTGGAGACCGGCGCTACGGGGTTTGCTCATCCATCCTCGCGCAGCATCACCACACAGCCAATCAAGCGTCCGTCGTCGGCGAGAATCGGCCTGCTGGTCACCGACAGATCGACAGGTCCGCCGCCGGCGCGCTGATAGACAAGATGCTGGGCTTCCACCAATTCGCCGTGCATGAGCGAACGAAAGATCGGAAATTCCTCCGGCTTGAGCCGCCTGCCGTCTGCGGTGGTGACGGGAAGATGAGTGTATTCGGAAAGCTTCTGGCCGGCGAAAACTAACGACCCAAGAATCTCCCTGGCCGCCGGGTTAATCATGAAAACCGTGCAATCGTGGGCGTCGGCGACCAGCATGGCAATGGGGCAGGCGTTGATGGCGGCGCGCAGTTGCGTCTGGCAGATCTCCAGTTCCTCCGTGACCTGCCTTTGCGGGTGCACCTCTTCCACCAGCCCGTAGACGCTGACGATTTCGCCGCTCTCTGAAAAGCGTGGGGCGCCACGCGAGCGCATCCAGCGCCACTCTTCGCCGGGACGGCGTACGCGATACTCGACGTCCATGGGCTCACCGGTGGCAAGCGTGGTACGGATGGCCCGGAGGGTGGGCTCGACGTCGTCGGGATGCAGCATCTTCAGCCATCCGTTGCCGATCGCCTCTCCGAGTGGCTGGCCGGTAAACTCCTGCCAGCGCGGACTGCCATCGATTACTTCGCCGCGACTGTTCAGCACCCAGGGCATGTGCGGATTAAGCCGCACCATGTGGCGATAGTGATTTTCGCTCTCCCGCAGCGCCTCTTCGGTGCGCTTGTATCCGGTCACGTCCATGACGGCAACCGAAACCCCGATTACCTCACCCGCCTCATCAAAGGCGGGCTGGTAAGAAGACATGAGGGTCTGCACTTCACCGATTCCCTCGCCACCGGCCTTGCGGACTTCAACCCCGTTAATGGGCTCCCCTTGCAGCGCGCGCCGGATGAAGCCCTCCACACGCGAAAAAACCTGGGGGATAACCTCCCGCACGGTTCTGCCGAGATGGTCGACCAGGGGCACTCCATTCATCTCGGCGAGACGCTGGTTCAGACTCACGTACCGCAACTTGCGGTCAAGAAGGCACAGGCCCACCGGCACGCCGTCGTAGATGGCCTGGAGTTGCGCCAGGCGCTGGCTGGGGTGCGCATGCTGGCTGACCAAAGAATCCTCTTTCAGCGCCATGGGCATGGCACAAGCGGGCTGGCAACAAATCTCCTGCACGGTGCGCTCCAGGTCATCGGCAGCCACCGGTTTGCCATACAGCCATCCCTGCCCCTCGTCGCAACCGAGCCAGAGAAGCATATTCGCCTGTTCCTGTGTCTCCACACCTTCGGCCACGGTGGTGAGGCCAAGGCTTTCGCCCAGGCCAACAACCGCGGCCACGGTTTTTCTGCTCCGCCGGTCGCCGGTCATGCTGCTGACAAAGCTTCGGTCCACCTTGAGCTCATCGAACGGGAAGGCGTGCAGGTGACGAAGGCTGGAATAGCCGGTGCCAAAGTCGTCGAGGGCCAGCTTGCAACCCAGCGCTTTGAGATCGCGCGCGGCCGCCTGGGCTTGCGGCAGGTCGTCGAGCAGGGCGCTCTCGGTCACCTCGATGGTAAGGCGATTCAGAGAAAAATCCCCTGCCGCTGCCACGTCGGCAAGGCGCTGCGCAACATCCGTTCCCAACAATTGGAGGGGCGAGAAATTCACCGCCAAGGTGAGAGACGATGCTTTCAGGACCGGCGAGCCGAAGGCCTGCTTGAGGAGCGAACGCGTCAGACCGTCGGTGAGCAGGTAGCGTTCGAGGGTGGAGATGAAATTGTCCGGTGCAATCAGGCCCAACTGGCGATGACGCCAGCGCGCAAGCATCTCAAAACCCGCTAACCGGCCGGTGCGCAGTTCGACGAGCGGCTGAAAGACAGGGAAGAATTCTTCCTCCTCCAGTGCCCGGCGAATGTCGGCCTCTTCGAAAACCATCTCGCCAATTTACTCCTTAGCAGGAAGAAAAGTCATGACCGCAATTGAAAGGATGCGGGGGTGTGCTCCCCGGTTGCGGTTGCGCCTGGCTGCAGGGGCGCCTGGCTGCAGGTGCGCCTAGCTGCGGCTCAAAGAATCGTTGGGGAGGATTTGGGGAGAAACCTTTGCTTCTTCCTATTCGTCTTTCTCGCCGGGTGGAACCTCGTCGACCTGCTCGCCGGCCAGTCTTTCGAGCTGGTTGCGCCAGTCGAGCGATTCGACAAAGCCCCTCGACTCGCGCCAGCCAGGTTCGACGATCACGTGCAACTCGAGATAGACGCGCGCCCCCAGCAGCGACTCGATTTTGCGTCGCGCGCCGGTTCCGATGTCGCGCAGCTTGGAACCGCCTTTGCCGATCAGGATCGCCTTCTGGCCGTCGCGCTCGCAGTAGATGGCGGCAGCGATGCGGGCCAGCGGCGCACGAACCGGACCGCCTTTTTTTCGCGGCGGTGGTGCAGGCTCCGGCTCTTCGAACTGCTCGATGACTACCGCCGACGCGTAGGGGACCTCCTCACCGGTCTCGATGAGGATGCTCTCGCGAATCAGCTCGGCCACCATGAAGCGCACGGGTTGATCGGTGTACTGATCCTGGGGGTAGAAACGCTGTCCCTGGGGCAGAACGTCCACGATCTTGCGCACCAGCAGGTCGAGGCCGTCGCGCTTGCGTGCGCTGATGGGAATGACTTCGGCAAAGTTGTAACGGTGGGTAAGGTCTTCGATGAGCGGCAGCAGCTCGTCTTTCTTGACCAGGTCGATTTTGGTGAGGACAAGAAAGACGGGGCAGTCGAGCTTGCGGATGAGGCCGAAGAGGAATTCGTCTTCGCTGGCCCAGTTAGGCGCCTTCGACTTGCCACTGATCGGGGGTGCCACAGGTCTCGCTTCTGAGACCTGGGAAGGATCGGCACTCGGCTCGGGGACGTTCCTCTCTTCGCCGGCCTCAGCTTCGAGCTTGAGTCTCCGCGTCGCATCCACGAGCACCAGCACCAGGTCGCGCGATTCGAGCGCCTCGTGCACCTCCTGCAACATGCGCCGGTCCAGGTGCGAGCCGGGCTTGTGAACGCCCGGCGTGTCAACAAAGACGATCTGCGCGGCGGGGTGGGCACCCTTGCGCGCGGGCACCTCGACTACGCCGACGATGCGGTTGCGCGTGGTCTGCGGCTTGGCCGTGACGATAGCGACTTTTTCACCAGTGAGCGCATTGAGCAGCGTGCTTTTGCCCACGTTGGGCCGGCCGAGGATGGCAACGAATCCTGATTTCAACTGGCGTACACCCCAGCTTCCATTATCGCCTCCTTTCCTTGGTGAGATCTGGGAGATGACGGCAGAAGAATGGCAGGCGCGGAAGGCGGAAACGCACCGCGCGCAAAACGAAACGCGGAAGGGCGATATCCTGTAGCTGACGCATGACCGAAACATCTTCATCAGCACCTTTCAAAGGCCGCCTCCCGAGAGGCGCACGCCGGCGAGGCTCTGCACGCAGCCTGGCGCGGTTCGTTGCCGCGCTGGTGCTGGTTGTGCTCGCCGCGGCAGCCCTAGGCGTACTGTGGCTCTATTTTGTCGAGCGCACTTCTCTGCCCCAGATGGATGGAACGCTACACGTGGCGGGGCTCTCCGCGCCGGTAACGGTGCGCCGCGACGCGCATGGCGTACCGCACATCGACGCAGCCAACCAGGACGACCTCTTCTTCGCGCAAGGCTACGTGACGGCGCAGGATCGCCTTTGGCAGATGGACATGTTCCGCCGCCACGCGGATGGCAACCTGGCCGAGATCCTGGGGCCGGGGCTCATCGAGCACGACCGCATGCAGCGCGTGCTCGGGATCGGGAAGCAGGCACAGCACATCTACGCAACTCTGCCCGTGGATGACCGCAGGCGCATGGATGACTATGCCCGCGGGGTCAATGCATTCATTGCGCAGAGCGAGGCGGAGGGAAGACTGCCGGCGGAGTTCCGTGTGCTGCTGTACAAGCCGCAGCCGTGGACTGGAACCGACTCAGTGAGCGTGGGCCTGATGGAAGTGCAGGAGCTGGACATGCACGCCGCCACGAAACTGAATCGCTGGTATGTGGCGGCAAAGCTGAATAATCCCAAGCTGGAGTCGGACCTCTATCCGGTCGGGTCGTGGCGCGACCATCCGCCCACAGGCGTGGATCTGGATTTGACCCAGCCGCAGCCGCTGCCTCCGCCGAGTAAGGGAGACGAGGACGACGAGGACAATACGCAGGCGCTGAATGGTGGGGCGGGGGGTGTGCTTTCCCAGGTCTCAGAAGCGAGACCTGGGGCACCCGACCATGGTGCCAATTTGAGAGCTGCCGAACTTGCGCTGGGGCGGCCGGTGTGCGAGGGCTGCGCGGTGGGCTCCAATGAGTGGGTAGTTGCCGGCAAGCACACCGCGAGCGGAAAGCCGCTGCTCTCGAACGACATGCATATCCAGCTCACGGAGCCGAACATTTGGTACATGGCCGGCCTGCGCGCGCCGGGCTTCGATGCCGCAGGCGTCACCCTGCCTGGAATTCCCTACATCATCGCCGGCCACAATGAACACGTGGCCTGGGGATTCACCGCGCTGATGGCCGATGTGCAGGACCTCTACTTCGAAAAGCTCGACGGAAAGGGCAATTACGAAGGAAGCGACGGGCAGTGGCATCCGCTCAGCGTTGATCGCGAAGTGATTCGCGTGCGCGGCGGCCGCGACGTCACCGTCGATGTGCAGTCCACGGATCATGGCCCGCTGGTGAACGGGCTGGTCCATGAGCCGACCCCCGTTGCGCTCAAGTGGAATCTCTACGATCCATCTCTGCATACCATTCCGGTCTACGCAATGAATGTGGCCCAAAACTGGGCGGAGTTTTCCGCGGCGCTGGCCGACTGGTGCTGGCCGGCGCAGAATCTGGTCTACGCCGATGACCAGGGCCACATTGCGTATCACGCCATCGGCAAAGTGCCGCTGCGCCCGGCCGGGCTTATGGGCCTGCCAATTCAGGACAACTCGCACGAGTGGCAGGGCTACATCCCCTTCGCCGCCATGCCCAGCGCCTTCGATCCGCCCGCTGGATTTCTGGCCACGGCCAACTCGCGCGTCACGACCAGCGAATCACCTTATCCGCTCACGCTGGAGTGGATCGACCCTTACCGGGTTGAGCGCATTTACAAGCTGCTCGACGGGCGCGACAGCCTTACGCCCAAAGATATGCTGGCCACGCAGACCGACATTTACAGCGAGCTGGACCAGGAGATGGGACAGCGCTTTGCCTATGCCATCGACCATACCGATGGTGTGGACGACAGGCTGCGGAAGGCTGCCGACCTGCTGCGGAGCTGGGATGGGAAATTGACGCTCGATTCGGCAGCGGCGTCCATCGTCGACCAGGCACGGAATGCATTGTGGCCGCTGATCCTCAAGCCGAAGCTCGGCGACCGGTGGAAGGACTACCACTGGGGCGAGTCGCAATATGCGCTGGAACAGATCGTAATGGACGCGAAACCCGGCTGGCTGCCACCCGCCTACAAAGACTGGAACGCGCTGCTCACGGAAGCCGTGCGCCAGGGCATGCAGGACGGCAAAGCGCCCACCGATGTGGGGAATTGGAAATACGGCGACTGGCACATGATCGATATTGAGAATCCGCTGGCGCAATATCTGCCGGTGATCGGGAGCGTGGCCGGAACCGGTCCGCAGCCGGTGAGCGGCGACACGACGACCGTGAAACAGATCAGCCCGTTTGTGGGACCGTCGCAGCGCTTCACCATGGATTGGAGCAACGTGGATGGCTCGACGGAAAACATCGTGCTGGGCGAGAGCAGCGATCCGCTCAGTCCCTACTACCGCGACCAGTGGAATGCGTGGTACAACGGAACGACCTTCACGCTGCCGTTTACGCCCGCGGCGGTAACGTCGCAGACCAGCCACACACTTGAACTGGAGCCATGAGGGCTACTTTCACGACCTTGAGGTTTGGTGGCTTCCCAGGTCCCAAAATCGGGACCTGGGGCATCCATCATTGGGTGGCGGATACACTGGGGATTTAGGGACTCAGTGAAAGTGGAAAGCCGCCCGACAGACGAGAAGACCACCGCGCCATCGGTTTTGCGCCCGCCGGATTTTGAAATCCGGCGTCGCTTCGCGGGCGCGGCCGTCGTTCTGGCCGCCGCGACAGTGGCCATTGCGCCGCAACTGGTGCGCGGAAACTCCTGCGGCCACGACTTCGACGTCCACCTCGTCTCCTGGCTCGATTGCGCCAACGCGTGGCGGCACGGCATCGTCTATCCACACTGGACACCGAGCCCCAACTGGAGCGCGGGGGAGCCGCGCTTTGTCTTCTATCCTCCGCTTACCTGGATGCTCGGCGCACTGCTGGGCCTCATTTCCTCCTGGCATTTCGCGCCTATCGCTTTAACCTTTTTGTGCCTGGCCGGAACGGGCCTGGCCACGCGCGCCCTGGCGCTCGAAGCCTGCAGCGACGCAGTGGCCACGCTGGCCGGCTGCGCCGCTCTGTTCTCCGGCTTCACGCTCTTCACCGCCTACGAACGCGCCGCCTTCCCCGAATTCACCGGCGGCGTGTGGCTTCCCCTGCTTCTGCTGTTCGCATTGCGCGACAGACATCCGTTTGCGCTGGGGCTGCGCCGCGCCTTCGATGGCTCAACCGTTCCCCTCGCGCTGGCCCTGGCCGCGTGCTGGCTCTCGAATGCGCCGCTGGGCGTAATCGCGAGCTATCTGCTGGCTGCCGTCGCACTGCTTGCCGCGGTGCAGAAAAAATCCTGGGCCCCGGCGCTGCGCGCGGCTGTCGCCACGGCTCTCGGACTGGGCATCACGGCCTTCTACTGGATTCCGGCAGCCTGGGAGCAGAGATGGGTCGATATCCGCCAAGCCACCCAGGACCCTGGATACAACTTCGAGAACAACTGGCTCTTCGCGCATCACGCTAATCCGCTGCTCGCCCTGCACGACCAGGTGCTGCACACAGCATCGTGGATTTCGCTTTCCATGATTGTCGTCGCGCTGGTGTGTCTCGCTGTTGCGCAACGGCGCGGGATGCTGACGGCCGAAAAAAATACCGGGTTGCGGCGCTGGTGGATTCCCCTCGCCGCGATTCCATGTGTCACTCTGTTTCTGCTCTTCCCCATCTCGCGGCCGGTATGGCAATTGCTGCCCAAGTTCAAGTTCCTGCAATACCCGTGGCGCTGGATGGAAGCCGTTGAAGCGCCTATGGGGCTCTTCTTCGCGGCGGCGGTTTGGCCCCGCGGCCGGCGTGCGCAAAGAGCAGTTGCAGCGGTCTGCGCAGCGGCGTTTCTGGCGGCAACCGCCTACGCGGCCACGCAGTTCTTCCAGGTCTGTTATCCGGAAGATGCAGTTCCCGCAGTGCTGGCCGACTACCGCGCCGGCGCAGGCTTTGAAGGTATGTACGAGTACGAACCGCCGAAGGCTGACATCACGCTTATCGCCATGGGACTGCCGGATGCCTGCCTGGTGAGCGATCCGGCAGCAGCACTGGGTAAAGTCGATCCTGATAGCGACAATCTGGCCTGGAGCGCCAGCCAGGGCAGTTGCCTTGCGACCTTCCCGTTTGCGGGTGGGCGCGCAACCAATCCCGAGCATCTGCGTATACGGGCCGATGCTTCGCAGGGCGGATTCCTGGTGCTGCGCCTGCTCAGCTATCCAGCCTGGACCATTCGTGTCAATGGAAAGCCCGTGGGAAAGCCCGCGGCTTCCCTGCCCCATCGCGACGATGGCTTGCTGGCAGTGCCGGTGCCACGCGGCTCCTCGGATGTGAGCATCGACTGGACGACCACGCCCGATGTGCTGCTGAGCCGATGGGTAAGCCTGCTGGGCGTGCTGGCGCTCACAGCTGTGGGTTTGCTCGAGCGAAAAATACGCCGCTCTCAAGTATCATGAGAGTCGATGGCCCCCAATGTTAAATCCCTCATTCAGGAGGGCGCGGAGTCGACCGACCGTGCGCTCGAGGCGCTCATTCCGAGCGCCGACACTGTGCCGGCTTCCATTCACGCGGCCATGCGTCATTCAATTTTTGCCGGCGGCAAACGCTTGCGGCCGGTGCTGGCGATGCAGGCCGGAGCCACTATTGCCGGCGCTGTTCCAAGCGGCATTGAGCGGTTGGGCGCGGCCCTCGAGATGCTGCATACCTACTCGCTGATCCACGACGATCTGCCCGCGCTCGATAATGACGAACTGCGCCGCGGCCGGCCCACCTGCCACGTCGCTTTTGGCGAGGCCATCGCGATTCTTGCCGGCGACGCGCTGCAAACGCGCGCCTTCGAGGTGCTGGCCGGGCTCGATTGCCCGCCTGCCGCCACGGTCCAGATCATTGGCCTGATTGCGAATGCGGTTGGCACGGTCGACGGCATGATCGGCGGCCAGGTGCTGGATATCGAGAGCGAACACAAGAAGCCCACGCCGGAGTTGGTCGAAGCCATCCATCGCGCCAAGACCGGCGCGCTGATCCGGGTGAGCGTGGTGGCCGGCGGCGTGTACGGTGGGGCGACTGCGGAAGATGGGTCGCGGCTCGACCTCTTCGGCCGCAAGGCGGGTCTCGCCTTTCAAATCGTCGACGATGTGCTTGACATGACGGTGGATTCAGCGCACCTGGGCAAGACCGCGGGCAAGGATCTGGCTACGGAAAAGGCCACATGGCCGGCGGTCTACGGCCTCGAGCAAAGCAAGCGCGACGCCGCGCAGCTGATTGAAGAGGCCTTTGCGGCGCTCGAGCCGTACGGCACCCGCGCCGATGGTTTGAAGTCCGTTGCACGGTACCTCGTCGAGCGGCAGAATTAGGCCGTGCTCACCGAAACCGAAATCCTCGCCGCCCTGCGCGACTGCTTCGATCCCGAAGTGAAGCTCAATCTCGTCGACCTGGGCCTGATTTACGCTGTCGAGTTGGAGTCCGACCCGGACTCGACGCCGAAGTGGCCGCGGCAGCGCCTGAAGGTGACGATGACCCTCACCAGTCCGCAGTGCCCGGCAAGCGCGCAGGTCCTCGAACAGGTGCAGAACCGGTTGGCCACCCTGCCCGAGCTCAGTAAAGTAGACGTCGAGTTGGTGTGGGAACCAAAGTGGACACCCCACCGCATCAGCCCCGCAGGCCGTCAGCAATTGGGCCTCTGAAGCGGCTTTGCGGCCCAATCGAGGCCGCCCGCGCGCGATTGTTACAACCAATTCATCAAATTTCGATTGTTTCCAAGCGATTACCAACTTTCGGGGTATGTGAGAAACCCTTCCAGGTGTCGATAGATTGGGGAGCGAGCCCACTCATAGACGGGACGCCAGGTCGCACTTACCCCGGGGGAAAACCGCTGCGTGATGAAATCAAGTCTCAAGCCCTTGCTGTGCCTGATCGCCTTGGAATGCTTTTTGGCCTGGTCGGACTGGAACGGCACGCTGGAGTTACTCAGAATTCACAAGGCGGCGCTGCAGTCGCACGCGCAGGTCCGCGAGGCACTGAAGCGGTCCGTTGCTGCGACGGCAGGGGGAGGATCAGCGGAGGCTGAGGCGCAAAGAGCGCGCGATCTGGATGCACAGGAGTGGGGACTGCTGTCCCAAGGCGAAGCTGTCCTGCACGGGAAGATCCTGTGGCAGGCATTGTCGTTGCTGGGGATGGTTTCGATCCTGGGCATCGGATTCAGAGCGGTGCTGGTGAGTGATCGCGAGGCGCGGCGACGAGGCAAAGCGGAGGCGGATCTGCTTCGCGAACGGGCGTCGCTGGAGCGGCGCATCGAGGAACGCACCGGTGAACTGCTGACCGAGGTCGAGGTGCGTCGCAAGGCGGAGGAGCGCAACCGGCGCCAGAAGCGCGTGCTTGAGTTGCTGGCCAGCGACGCGCCGCTCGAAGAAATCTTTGGCGAACTGGCAGCCAGCGTGGCAAGCCAGCGCCGCTCCTGGGAATCGGCCATTCACCTGGTCGATCGCTCCGAGCGGTCTCTGCAGTTGATGGGCAGCTCGGAGGTCTCGGCGTGGCTGGAACACTACCTGCGTCAGATTGGCGCCAGCTTTCCGGACGCGCCGGAGAGCGTCGCGTTGACCACTGGAGAGCCGTGCTGCATCGCCTCCATGGTCGGCCAGCACCGGCCCTGGAGCGAGTTTCTGGCCTCGAATGGAATTCGCTCGGCGTGGTCGTTCCCACTGGTGTTGCACGACGGCACGGCGGGCACGCTGACCGTGTATTCGAGGCTCTTTGGGCTGCCCGATGAGGAAGATCGCGAGCTGATGGATGCGGCGGTGCGGCTGGCCTCGCTGGTGGTGGATGTCCACCGCATGAATCGCGAGCTGCAGCGCAAGGCCTATGAAGACGAGTTGACCGGGGTGGCCAACCGGCGCGCCGGCGAGATCCGGCTGGAGGAAGCCATCGCCGACGCGCGCAGCCGCGATGAATCGTTCGCGGTTCTGTGGATCGACCTCGACCGCTTCAAACGCCTGAACGATGTGTACGGGCACGCGCATGGCGACCAGGTGCTGGTTGAGGTGGCAAAGCGAATTGCCGGACATCCCCATGTCAACGGCAGCGTGGCGCGCATGGGAGGGGATGAGTTCCTGGTGCTGCTGGCGTCGTGTTCGAGCGAAGCGCAGGCCAACGAGGCGGCCATGGAGCTGAACGCCGCCCTGCGGGAACCGATTCAGCTGGGAAGTGAGACCGCCACGGTAGGCGCGAGCATCGGCATCACCATGTTCCCCAGGGACGGACAGACCCCCGACGAACTTGAGCGGCATGCCGACGCGGCCATGTACGAAGCCAAGCGCCAGAACCTTGGCTGGCAAGTGTTCTCGCCCTCACTGCGCAACGAGCTGGATTGGACCATCTCCGTCGAAGAGGGCCTGCGCCTGGCGCTTGAACCCGGCCAGGACCTGCTCGAGGTCCACTACCAGCCCATCTACACCGTCTCCCGGGAACTCACGGCGTTTGAGGCCCTGCTGCGCTTCCGTCATCCCGAACTTGGACCGATCTCGCCGGCCCAGTTCATCCCCGTGGCCGAGGAGAGCAAGCTCATTATCCCCATCGGCCGGTGGGTGCTGCGCCACGTATGCCGGCAGATTGCAAACTGGAAAATGGAGGGATACTCCACACCCCGCATTTGCGTCAACATCTCGGCGGTTCAGTGGGGGCGCGAGGAGTTTGTTGACGAAGTAAGGAAACTGCTTAAGGAGTGCGGGGTGCCGGCCACGCTGCTGACTCTGGAGCTCACAGAATCTGTGGTGATGCAGAACGCCGGCCTGGCCCGAGCCCACATGCGGGAGTTGAGAAAAATGGGCGTGGACATTGCCATGGACGACTTCGGTACCGGCTACTCCTCGCTGAGCCACCTGCACCAGTTACCCCTGGATGCGCTCAAAATCGATCGTTCCTTCATTGCCCGGCTGGGCCAGGAGGACGACAGCCGCACCATCGTGGAGTCGGTGATTTCCATGGCCCACGTACTGGGCGTTGTGACGGTTGCCGAAGGCGTGGAGACGGAGATGCAGCGCCGGATTCTCACGGAGTTGAAGTGCGATTCCCTGCAGGGTTATCTGTTCGCGCGTCCGCTTCCCGGCGCCGAAGCGGCTCGCTTGATGGTTTACAAGGGTGCTTCGCTCGCAATACCCCACATTGCCGGCCGAACCGCTGAAGTGGGAGGGCCCTCACTCACTATCTGCTGAGGATGTTGCGCAGCCGCTCGCCGTGCGCGGAGAGCTCGTCAACGGCACCTTGCGCGCGAGTGAGAGCGCTATGCACCTCTTCGAGGTAGCCGGGCAGCCGGCCCCACCAGCTGCGCACCGTGTCCTGCTGGTCGAGAATGGTCAGGGCCGTACCCGCGGCCGCCGTCACCAGCCCCGCGCGGCGCTTGCCCGCCATGAGCAGCACACCGCTGGTGGCCAGCGCTCCGGCAGACACCACGCGCAGCCAATACGAGCACTCGGGATTGCGAATTCCGGTGGACCGGGTTTCAGATTCATTTGCTGATGCGGCAAGCGGCACAACCACCATAGCTTCTCCTTCTGTTGCCGGTTCATGGCCGGCGGTGGAATGCGGATACGGTACTACGCAGGTCGCTGCAGACTCAACTGGCGCCGGCGTTGGTTAGTTGGATGCGCGCGCCTATTCCAGGTCGAATTCGCGCAGCGGCTTGCCTTCGGGCGCATCCTTGGCTTTGCGCAGGGCTTCGGCAAACTTTTTTTCCAGCAGGTCGGCCTTGTTTTTTTCCGCGTCGACCGACTGCCGGAAGATGGACTCCTTGCGCTCATCCTGCTCGCGCATGGCCTTGGCCGCCGTCTCCAGGTCCTCGAACATTCGCTTCCGCGGAGCCGGGGTATGGCTGACCACCAGCCCGGTTGAGCCGTCAATCTTGAGCATTGCCCCGCAGTCGGGGCAAGCCACTTCGAATACTGTTTCCTTCGCCCGCGCCATACCAGTTGAGATTGTAGGCCCTCCGGCCGCGTTTTGGCTAAGCTGATGGGGTTTGGGTCAATTTGGCGCAGGAAGGATTCTCCTGCTTGACAGCCGCACGGGTGGCAACCAACTATGAATCCGCCGCACTTTTAACCCATTCCCGCCCCATATGGGAGAACCGCATGAAGTCTGTCCGACTCTACCGCCTCGTTGCGCTCGTTACGTTCCTCACCGTTTCCGGCGTCTTCCTTCTGGCGCGCATCGCCCCGCCCACCTCGTCTGCCGCGCAGGAGTCTGCTCCTCTCAAGGTCGTTCGTCTCGACCCCGCCCTCGACCGCATTGTTCCCGCTGGCGCCGAGCTCGAGCGCATCGCCACCGGCTTCAAATGGGTGGAGGGTCCGGTGTGGGCCGACGGCAGCCTGTTCTTCGCCGAGATTCCCAGCAACAGCATGCGCCGCTGGACGCAGGAACATGGCGTGAGCATTTTTCTCCAGCCCAGCGGCTATCAGGGGTCAGCTCCCTACGGCGGGCCGGAATCCGGATCGAACGGAATGACGCTGGATGCGCGCGGGCGCCTGACCGCGGCTGGCCATGCGCAGCGCGATGTCTACCGCTTCGAGAGCTTCAATCCGCACGGACAGATCACCATCCTCGCCGACAGCTACCAGGGCAAGCGCCTCAACAGCCCCAATGACCTGGTCTACCGTTCCGACGGCTCGCTCTACTTCACCGATCCTCCGTACGGGCTGCGCACGCAGGGCGACAGCGATCCCGCCAAGCAGCTCAAGGTGAACGGCGTGTACCGGATTCCCAACGCGCTGGAGCAGAAGCCCGGAGCGCCACCGGCGCGCGCAGATTTACAACTGCTGGTGAGCGACCTGCCGCGCCCCAACGGCATTGCGTTTTCGCCCGACGAGAAATACCTCTACGTCGATAACTCCGAACCGAAGAAGCAGTGGTGGCGCTATCGCGTAAAGCCCGACGGAACGCTGACGGATGCCAAGCTGCTCTACGACGCCACGACCGACCCCGCAGTGGGCGGACCCGACGGCATGAAACTCGACGAGGAGGGCAATATCTACAGCGCCGGCCCGGGCGGAGTGTGGATCTTTACGCCCGAAGGCAAGCCGCTGGGCAAGCTGCTGATCCCGGAGCGTGTCTCGAATTGTGCCTGGGGACCGGACCGGCACACGCTCTACATCACCGCCAGCACCAGCATCTACAGGGTGAAGCTGAAGACCGAAGGCGAGCCGGTGGCGCCGCGCCGTTGAATCGCTCTGGCAATCGCTGAGCTGTCAGACCGCATCGCTTTGTTACGATTGAGCAAGCAAACTCAGCCCTCTGGAGGCACGCATTGTCCGATTTTCCCCCTGTTCCGCTCACCCTCGAAGGCTCCAGCGTGCTTCACCAGTTCTTCCGCTTCGACTGGAAAGCATGGCGGTCCTGCGCGGACGGCGAACGTGAACGAGCCGTCGCTGAATTCATCACCGCATTGAAAAAACTGGAACGCTCCGGGGCAGATGCGCCCATCCGCTCGGCCCTCTTCTCGGAACTTGGCCACAAGGGCGATCTCATCCTTATCCACTTTCGCGAATCGCTCGAAGCGCTCAACCAGGTCGAGCTCGAGCTCGCCCAGACTGCGCTCTACGACTTCCTCACGCCCGTTCATTCGTACGTTTCGGTTGTCGAACTGGGCCTTTATGAATCGAGCCGCAAGACCTACGAAGCCGCCTCCGCCAAAGGCTTCGCAGCCCACTCGCCGGAGTGGAACGCGGAGATCGCCACATCGATGAAGCGCAGCGCGGAAGCGATGGCCCCACGCCTCTACCCCGCGGTTCCCGACGCAAAGTATCTCTGCTTCTATCCCATGGACCGCAAGCGCGGCGAGGGAGTGAACTGGTACACGGTGCCGTTTGCCGAGCGCCAGCGCATGATGCACGAGCACGGCATGATCGGCCGTCGCTACGGCGACCAGGTAAAGCAGATCATCTCCGGCTCCATCGGCATGGACGACTGGGAGTGGGGTGTCGACCTCTTCGCCGAAGATCCGGTGGCCTTCAAGAAGCTGATCTACGAGATGCGCTTCGACGAAGTGAGCGCGGTGTATGCGCTGTTCGGGCAGTTTTATATTGGGGTGCGGCTGCCGGTGGAGAAGCTGAGTGGGTGGCTGAGCGGGAAGCCTTAGGCGCCATCGGAGCAATACTCGACGGTAAGGATAATTTGCCTTACCATACAAAGAGAGAGGCAACCTCATGGCCACCCTCACCGTCACAGCCAAAGGCCAGATCACGCTAAAGCAGGAACTGCTGCGGCATCTCAACGTCACGCCTGGCGAAAAGGTCGACGTCGAAAAGCTCCCAGACGGCAAGCTTCTGGTACGGCCCGCCGCACAGAAACACTCGATTGAGAAGTTCTTCGGAAGCTTGGAGCAGAAGGGCGGCCCCAGACTCACCATCGCCCAGATCAAGAAAATCACCGAAGATGCGTGGGCGGGTAAGCGATGAGGATCACTGCCGACACGAACGTACTGCTGCGAGCCGCTGTCGGCGATGACCCTCACCAGACCCGCTCTGCCAGGTTAGCGCTCGGCTCAGCCGAGTTGGTCGCGGTTCCTGTATCGGCCCTTTGCGAGTTGGTCTGGGTCATGCGAACGGCCTACAAGAAACCTGCTGCGGAGGTCGCCCGATCCATTCGCACATTGATCGAAAGCGACAACGTCGTCACCAATCTTCCGGCAGTTGAGGCCGGGTTGGAACTGCTCGATCAAGGCGGCGATTTTGCCGACGGCGCCATCGCCTTCGAAGGTCATTGGCTTGGCGGTGAAGAGTTCGTCAGCTTCGACAAACAAGCCGTCTCCCTGCTCCGGGCGCAAGGCCGTAAGGCCCGTCTGCTCGCCTGAATTGGAAGGATTACACTCCTATTCATGCTGGCAAAAAAGTCTGCCGTGAAGAAGGCACCAGAAAAGAAATCAGCCCGCGGACCGCTCGCCCCCGAGCGCGTGAACGCAATTCTCAAGGCGCTCGACGAAGCCTATCCCGACGCGGTCTGCGCGCTGAACCACCGCACGCCCTGGGAGCTGCTGGTGGCCACCATCCTCTCCGCGCAATGCACCGACGTGCGCGTCAACATGGTCACGCCCGAGCTCTTCCGTCGCTTCCCTACACCGGCCGCCATGGCCAAGGCGAAAATCTCCGAGCTCGAAGACCTCATCCGCACCACGGGCTTCTTCCGCAATAAGGCGAAATCGATTCAAGGCGCGGCCGAGAAGATCACGAAAGAATTCGGCGGCCAGGTCCCGCAGACACTCGCCGAACTCATCACCATTCCCGGCGCAGCGCGCAAGACGGCCAACGTCGTCCTCGGCGTTTCCTTCGGCAAAGCCGAAGGCGTGGTCGTCGACACGCACGTCTTCCGCATCGCGCGCCGCCTGGAGCTGGCCAAGGGCGATACGCCCCAGGAAGTTGAAAAAGAATTGATGGCCGTGCTCCCGCAGGACCACTGGATCAGCTTCTCGCACCAGGTCATTCATCACGGCCGCCAGGTCTGCGTGGCCCGCAATCCCAAGTGCAAGAACTGCAATCTCGAAACGCTTTGCCGCTCCAAAGACAAAACCTGGAGTTCGTGAAAGCAAGCCCACATCTCTCGAATCGAATCCGTAATGAGCGTAGCTCGTGCGCGCCGCTTTAATGGCGGCTACGGATTCACGGGCGGGATCAGCATGGTCGCTGACGATTGGGCCAGCGCTTGCGAGTACCCGGCAATCTTCACCCAATACATGATCCACAAAACCAGCGACGCCAACGATGCAAGCACTCCCAGCACGGGGATGAGTCCGCAGCACGCGCAGATGCACATGGCCAGGCCGATGCTCTGTCCTGGCTCCGGCTCCGGGCTGGGAATTCTGCGACGCGCAAACTCGTTGGCCAGCGACCTGGCCAATCCCATCACCACGAAGAAGTTCCAGATGAGGTTGAAGAGCGGAACCAGCAAAAGCCAGACCATTCCGGGTTGCATGGTCCGGGAAACTGGCCCACACCTCTCAAGCGCCCGCTGCAGGGTCAGGATGTACAGGATTCCCGGAAGCAGGAAGAGCAGGCAGAAAACGAAAAGAAATGGGGCGATAATATGCGGCGGAAGCGTGTTTCCAAACATATTTTCCCTCGCAATTTTCGAGATCTCGAAAGCTGGCCGGAATTGTAGCCCGCATGGCTCTGCGCAGTCCATGAAAAGTTTTTGAGTTCGCCAACCCAGCCTACACTTTGGCGCAATCAATTCTTAGCTTCAACTGCCTGCAGCTTAATCGGGTCCCGCGCATCCCATGGTTAAGGAGCGGAACAATGAGTAGCAAGCAATCGCAACCCGCCTGCAGGCGGAACTTCTGGCAAGCTGTCGGCGGCCAACGCTGGAACCTTCCTCATCGGCAACGATCTTCGTGTCAACCGCCTGGGCTTTGGCGCCATGAGAATCACGGGCGAGGGGATTTGGGGTGAGCCGAAGGATCGCGCCGAGGCGATTCGAGTCCTGCGCCGGGCTGTTGAGCTGGGTGTGAATTTTATCGACACTGCCGATTCATACGGACCCTTCGTGAGCGAGGAGATCATTGCGGAAGCATTGCATCCGTATCCCGCGGGCCTGGTGATCGCTACCAAAGCCGGCTTCGATCGCCCCGGGCCCAACCAGTGGGTCGAGAACGGCCGGCCGGACCATCTGCGCGAAGCCTGCGAAGGGAGCTTGCGCCGCCTTCGCCTGGAACGCATCGATCTGCTTCAATTGCATCGGATCGATCCCAAGGTACCGGCAGAGGATCAACTGGGGACGCTCAAGCAACTGCAAGCGGAGGGCAAAATCAAGCATGTAGGGCTTTCGGAAGTGAGCGTGGCGCAAATCGAAAATGCCCGCAAAATCATACCGATCGTCTCGGTGCAGAACCGATACAGCCTCGCCGATCAGGCGTCGGACGATGTCCTGGACTACTGCGAACGCGAAAACATCGGGTTCATCCCCTGGTTTCCGCTGGCCGCGGGCAAGTTGAGTGGAGCGGACAGTCCGGTAGCGCGGATGGCGGCGACTCACTTGGTCACGCCTTCTCAACTAGCCCTGGCGTGGTTGCTCTGGCGTTCTCCCGTCATGCTTCCTATTCCAGGCACTTCGAAGGTCTCGCACCTTGAAGAGAACATTGCGGCCGCATCGATCAAGCTGGATGAGAGCGAGATGGTGGAGCTCCAGAAGGCCGCCTGAAGGCAACCTCACTTGCCGCTGAGAAGGTTCAGCGTCGCGGCAATCAAACCGGGAATGTCGAACCGGCGCGCTTCGGCGGCCGGTTCGCACCCGAGTTCGCGGAGGGTCGCGCTGGTAATTGGCCCAATCGAGATCGCCGGTACACCTGTCAACGGAAATCGAATGCCCGCGATGCGCGCCGCCTCAGCCAAGTGAGTCACGCTGGACGAACTGGTGAAGGTAGCTGCGTCGATTCCGCCGTCCAATGCCGCCCGCAGCAGCGCAGGCGCAGACTCCGGCAGCACGTTGCGATACGCGTCCACTACAACCACTTCCGCACCGGCTGCGCGCAGTGCATCGGGAATTACGTCGCGGGCAATTTCGGCGCGGGCCAGCAATATTTTCTTGTTTGCGGTTTGCTCGGCGAGCGACGCGATGACCGAAGCGATGAGGGACTCAGCCACGTACGTCTCCGGAACCACGGCAACGGAAAACCCGGCATTTCGCGCCGCTGCCGCTGTTGCTTCGCCCACCGCAGCCACCTGCGGTATTTGCGCTTCTGTGATCGAAACGCCGAGAGCGGCCGCGCGCTCCACCACGGCCCGCACCGTATTGGCGCTGGTGAAAATCAGCCAATCATAGTGTGCGAGTTGCTGCAGCGCCCGATCTAGCGGCCCAGGATCTTCCGGCGGCCGAATCTCCAGCACCGGAACTTCCACCGGCTCGGCGCCCAGCGCGCGAAGGCCGTCGCTCAGCTTGCCAGCCTGGTGCGCTGCGCGCGTTACGAGGATGCGTCTTCCCTCTAGCACGCGGGGTCCGGCAACCGGCATCATGCTGCTCCCGGCGCCTCATCGTTGTTGATGAGCAGCGGTCCGGCGCCCGCATCCAGCAGCATTTGCGCCACCAGCTGTCCCAGCGCAACGGCGTCGTTTCCGTCGCGCGGCGAACAATGATGCACGCGGACCACCTGGCCCGTCGTTGGCGATGCGACCACTCCGAAGATCTCGTCCCACGCGCCCGGTTCGCGCGCCGGCGCCGAAACGAATGGCCTGCAGTAAATCCCGATCGGCACCTGGCATCCGCCGCCCAGCGCAGCTCAGTGCCGCTCGTTCGGCCGTCACTGCAAAACGTGTGTCCGCGTGGTCGAGAAACGCGACGGCCCCGATCGTTGCTTCATCGCCCTTGCGCGTCTCGATGCCCAGCGAGCCCTGGCCGGCTGCAGGACAAAAACTTTTGGGGTCCAGCCGCTCGCGCACCCAGTCCGTGCGGCCCAGCCGATCCAGGCCGGCGGCGGCCAGCAATATCGCCTCCACCTGCCCTTCAGCCAGCTTGCGCAGCCGCGTATCCACATTGCCGCGAAACTCAACTGCCTCAATATCCGGCCGCAATGCTTTCAACTGCGCGCGGCGCCTCTGGCTGCTGGTTCCAACACGCGCGCCTCCCGGCAGCGCCGCAAGGTTCATATGCTCGACGGAGACAAATACATCGCGCGGGTCCACACGCGGAGGCGTAGCAGCCAGCGCAAACGGCTCGGGCAGCTCGGTGGGCAAATCCTTGAGCGAGTGCACGGCCAGATCCACGCGGCCCTCAGCCAGCGCCTCTTCAATCTCCTTGGTGAACATGCCCTTCGAGCCCACCTGCGCGAAGGTCACTTCCTGCAAGCGGTCGCCCGTAGTCTTGATGATCTCGATCTCGACGGTATGTCCCTCGCCGCGCAGCAGTGCGGCGATATGATTGGCCTGCCACAGCGCGAGCTGTGACCCACGGCTGCCGATGCGCAGATTCATCGCCGCGCCTCCACAGCCGGCCGGGCTGCTCCGCTTTCGGGCTGCTCAGCCTGAGGGTCTTTCGCGGTATCAGGCACCGCAACCGGCCCCGTTCCGTTCATAGCCGCCGCTGAAACCGACCACTCCTCGCACACCGCTTCCAGGCGTACCGAATCGCCCTCGCGCGCCGCCTGCTTGAGCGCCTGCATGGGCGGATGCAGAAATTTGTTCACTAACCCTCGCGTCAAAGCTTCCACCGCGGCGAGCTGCTCCGTCGTGAGCGTGCCCAACCGCGCGTGAATCCGTTGCAACTCTGCCTGTCGAATCTCTTCAGCCCGCCGTTGCAGCGCCACAATCGCCGGCGCCACATTCACGGTCCGCTGCCGCTGATGGAACCGTTCTACCTCCGTGGAAATCAGCGTCTCCGCGTCTACTGCCTGGCGGCTGCGCTCCTGCATGTGCGACGCGGCCACCTGTTGCAGGTCGTCGATGTCGTACACGAAGATGCCATCCAGCTTGTTCATCTCCGGATCGACGTCGCGCGGCACCGCAATATCGATAAAGAACATGGGCCGGTTCTTTCGGGCGTGCAAAAATGTGCGCCCATGCTCGGGCCGGAAGATGGGATGCGGCGCGCCCGTGGAGCTGATCACGATATCGGCGCTGCTGGCCGCCTCGTACAACTGGGCAAAATCGATGACTTGCGGGACAACGTGCCCATCGAACTCCTCGGCCATGCGCCGCGCGCGTTCATGGGTGCGATTGCTGACCAGGATCGCTCCCGCACCCTGCTGGATGAGGTGGCGCGCGGCCAAGACGCTCATCTTGCCGGCGCCGACCAGGAAGACCGTCCGTCCGTTCAGCGAACCGAAGATCTTGCGCGCCATGTCCACGGCCACCGATGCAATCGAAACCGAGTTCGATCCAATCCCCGTCTCCGAGCGCGCCTTTTTGGCGGCCGCAAACGCACTTTGCAGCAGATGGTCCAGATTGCCCGCAACTGTGCCTTCGGCCCGCGCCACAGCGAAAGCTTCTTTCACCTGGCCCAGAATCTGCGGCTCACCCACCACCATGGAATCAAGACTGGCAGCCACCCGGAATAGATGGTTCACCGCTTCGCGGTCCCGGTACTCGTACAAATGCGGTCCCAGCACCGCGGCATCAATGCCAAAGTAATTCGCGAGAAATCCGCCTAACGGAATCTCGTCGCCCTCGATGGCGGCGATCAGCTCCACGCGGTTGCAGGTGGAGACAATCATGCACTCCGTAACGCCCGGCGTCGCGGCCAGGGCGCGCGTGGTCTCCGCCAGATCATCGCGCGAGATGGCAATCTTCTCCCGCAGCGCGATGGGCGCCGTCTTGTGATTCACGCCAATGAGCGCCAGTGTCATTGCAATCCGAACCTGTGAACGCGGCTAAAAAGATTCGCGGCCCAAACGGCCATCATCACCACCAGCACCGCGCCGGAAACATACGCTGCGCGCCGTCCACGCAGCCCAGCGCCGCGCCGGATAAGCAGCAGCAGCACATACACCACCCACATGGCGAACGAGGCAATCACCTTGGGGTCGCGAAAATAGGCATCGCCCAGCGCCGTCTCCTGCGCCAGACACCGACCCGATCACCAGCCCAACGGTCATGCACGGAAAGCCGAATTCAAGCGTGGCATGGGCAATGCGCTCCAGCGTGTCGAGCGGCGGAAGCCATTCCAGCCACGTCCACTGCGATTGATGACGCGGCTTCGGTTTGGATTTGATGCGCCGTTCCTGCACCAGGTAAAGGACACTGGCCAGCAGGCTGAAACACAGCGCCGCGTAAGCCAGCAGCAGCGCAATAATGTGCGCTACCAGCCAGCTCATGCGTACGCCTTCTGAAGGGAAAACATAGCGACCGGGCCCAAGCGCCGGCACCAGAACCAGCACAAATGTCGCCGGAAGGGCGAAGATGCCAAGCGAAATGGCATCGTAACCCCACCAGACCAGGAAGAACAGCCCTACAATCGCAAACCCCAGCAGCGATTCAATCTCACGGCCGCCCACCGGCATCCAGCGGTGAGCCTGCACCAACATCTCGACTACCGACACAAAATGAAAGAAAAACGCCAGCCCGGTCAGGTGCACGCAGATGCTGCGCCAGCGCATCGCCCCGTAGAACACCGCGGGGACAACGGCAATACAGCCAGCTGCATAAAGAACGGCCGCGACTCTTAGCCAGAGGAGGTACATCTCGACTTCACCTTAAAGGGTTTAGGGGCGTTTCTCTGTGATGCAAATCACTAAACGGTCGCCCGAAACAGGCGCAAATCCAGTGACTCTATGGTAAATGTTTCTGGCTGCAAACTACGGGCAGCCTTCACCGCCCCTTCGGATTAGCCGGGAGACCCAAGCGGCTAGAATGGAAGTTCGCGATGAAAGTCTTTCTTACTGGCGCAACAGGGTTTGTAGGGTACCACGTGGCGCGGGCGTTGGCCGCCGAAGGCGCCCAGCTCCGCCTGCTGGTGCGCAAAACCAGCAACCTTGCCTACCTGGAAGGAATTACCGGGGAGACCCATACCGGCGATCTGGCAGCCCCGGAGTCGCTCAGGCCAGCTCTGGCTGGATGCGATGCCGTAGTCCACGTTGCCGCCGACTACCGGCTCTGGATTCCTGATCCTCCGGCCATGTACCGAGCCAACGTGGATGGCACGCGCGAGCTTCTGCGCCTGGCCCGCGAAGCCGGCGTGCCGCGCTTCGTTTATACTTCCTCAGTCGCCACCATGCACTTCTTCACCGACGGCACCGTCAGCGATGAGGACACGCCCGTCTCGCTCGCCGACATGGTCGGCCATTACAAACGCTCGAAGTTCCTGGCCGAGCAGGAGGCATTGCATGCAGCAGCCCAAGGCCAGCAGGTGGTGATCCTGAATCCCACCACACCCATTGGTCCACACGACGTCAAACCCACGCCCACCGGCCGCATCTTCGTCGACTTTCTGAAACGCAAGTTCCCGGCCTACGTCGACACTGGACTCAACCTGGTGGACGTAGCCGAAGTGGCGCGCGCCCACGGGCTCGCGCTGACCCGTGGCACGCCCGGGTGCCGCTACATCCTGGGCGGCGAGAATCTGACCCTCAAGCAGATCCTCGACAAGATGTCGGCGCTCACCGGCATTCCCTCGCCTACGGTGGAAATCCCCTTTGCCGTTGCCGCAACCTACGCATTTTTTGAGGAGTGGATCACCGGACGCATCCGCGGGCAAAGAGCCTCGTGCCACACTGGAAGAGGTACGCATGGGCCGCAAGAAGATGTATGCCTCCAGCGTCCGCGCGCAAAGGGATCTCGATTTCCACGTGGCGCCCGTTGAGCCCGCGATGCGTGCCGCCATCGAGTGGTTCCGGGCCCACAACTATGCAACCTCCTCATGACCAGAACCGCCATCATAGCCGCAATGCCCGGCGAGCTGAAGCCCCTCGTCAAGAATCCCGCGGGCCATTGGCCGCACAGCACGCGGAACGGTATCCACTTCTGGGCGCAGCGCAATCCGGACGATGAGTGGATCGCCGCCTGTGCCGGCGCCGGACAAGCCGCCGCCACAAAGGCCTTCGCAGCCATCGAAGACGGCGGCCCTATCGATCTGGTTTTCTCCATTGGCTGGGCAGGCGCACTCACACCCGCGATAGCTCCCGGTACCGCGCACAACGTGACAGGCGTCATCGACGTCCAAACGGGCGAACGCTTTCGATGCGACGCCGGCGCGGGTAACCTGTGGCTGGCAACCAGCCCCAGGGTTGCCGACCACGCCGAAAAGCAGCGGCTGGCCTCTGCCTACAATGCCGCACTGGTCGACATGGAAGCGGCCGCGGTTGCCCGCCTCGCCGCCATGCGCGAGATTCCCTTCTACTGCATCAAGGGCGTCAGCGACGGCTTCAACGAGCGGCTTCCCGACTTCAACCGGTTCATCGACGCCAACGGCCAGTTCCAGACAGCTCGGCTTATCCTTTTTGCACTTCTGCGGCCAATTCACTGGCCGGCGCTGGTTCGGATGGGCGAAAATAGCAAGAAGGCTTCCCAAAGCATCGCGGAGTCGCTCCACGATTTTCTTGCCTGAACGAGGTCGCACAGGAAACGGAATGGCTACCCAAATCTCAAACCCGGAAAGCCGGGTAAGCTCCTCGCTTCCCGCCACCATGCGCGCCGTGGTGTACCGCGGCATCAACGACATGCGCGTGGAATCCGTGCCCGTGCCCCGCGTCGGCGCAGGCGAGTTGCTCATCGAAGTGGCCACCTGCGGCATCTGCGGAACTGACCTTAAAAAGATTCACAACGGCTCCCACTCAGCGCCCCGCATCTTTGGCCACGAAATGGCCGGTGTCATCGTGGAAACCGGCGCCGGCGTTACAGGCTACGCGGTAGGCGACCGCGTAATGACCTTTCATCACGTGCCCTGCGGCCAGTGCTACTACTGCCGCAAACAAACCCCGGCGCAATGCCCGCTCTACAAGAAGACCGGCGTTACGGCGGGCTTCGAGCCCTCCGGCGGCGGCTTTGCCCGTTACATCCGCGTGATGGATTTCGTGGTCCAGAACCGGGGCGTGGTCCGCATCCCCGACGACGTGCCCTTTGAGCAGGCCGCGTTTGTGGAACCGGTGAATACCGTGCTCAAAGGCGTGAAGATGCTCAATCTCGCCCCCGACGACACAGTGCTCGTCATTGGCCAGGGCCCGATCGGCCTGATGCATGCCGTGCTGGCAAAGAAGACTGGCGCTCGCGTCCTCACCTCCGACCTGTTTGCCGAGCGCCACGCCATTGCCGCTCGCTTTGGCCTCACCGAGCCGATTCATGCCGGAGAAGAAAACGTCCAATCGCGTGTACTGGCGGCCACGGAAGGCCGCGGCGCCGACGCCGTCATTGTCGCCGTGGGCGGCAATTCCCTCATCCGCACCGCCATGGATGCGGCTCGTCCCGGCGGTAAAGTGATGCTTTTCGCCCAGACCCAGCACGGCGAGGCCACCTTCGATCCCGCTGCTGTCTGCGTGGACGAAAAAACCCTCATGGGCTCCTATTCGTCTTCCTTTCCTATCCTCGACGAGGTCACCAGCCTCGTCTTTGGCGGTTACCGCAACGGCTTCGACCTTACGCAGCTCATCTCCCACCGTTTTCCGCTGGAGCAGGCAGTCGAAGCCATTGAAATCGCGTCCCATCCCCAGCCCGGCTCGATGAAGATTATGATTGAGCCGGAGCTGGGCGGCGGAGCCAATTAGGAGAGTTGATGGCGAGCACGGTCAAACACGCGATCCTCCGCGGGCGCAAAACAGTCGAAACCGTAGTCGAAGGGGGCCTGAATACGGTCGAGACGGTCGTCGAAGCAGGTTTGGATACAGTTGATGCGGTCGTCGGCAAAGGGCGCAAAACGGTGGAAAGCGCCGTCAGCCTCGGCCGCAAGACGGTCGAGAAGACCCTCCTCCACAAGCACAGCACCATGAAGGCCGCTGTGCTGCATGGGCGCGAAGATATCCGCATCGAATCCGTCCCTGTTCCCAGCGCCGCCCTCGGCGAGTTGATTGTCCGCGTGGGCGCTGCCCTCACCTGCGGCACCGACCTGAAAGTCTTTCGCCGCGGCTACCATGCGCGCATGATCGTTCCACCTGCGCTCTTCGGCCACGAACTGGCCGGTACCGTGGTGGAGGCCGGCGAAGGCGTAACGGAGTTCGCTCCCGGCGATCGTGTCGTTGCACTCAATTCCGCACCCTGCGGCAACTGCTACTTCTGTGCACGCGGCCAGGAGAACCTCTGCGACGATCTGCTCTTCAACAACGGCGCCTATGCCGAGTTCATTCGCATCCCGGCGCGCATCGTCGCGAAAAACACTCTCCACGTTCTCGACCATGTCCCACTGGAGCACGCCGCCCTGACCGAGCCGCTGGCGTGCGCCGTCCACGGGTTTGAGGATTCGAATCCCCGCAAGGGCGACACGGTGGCCGTCATCGGCGGTGGCCCGCTGGGGCTGATGATCCTGCATGTGGCCGCACTGGCGGGCTATGAAACCATCGCCCTGGTGCGCCACGATGGCCAGGTGGAAGCTGCGCGCCAGCTCGGCGCCGCTCACGTGGTGCAAACCACAAATATCCGTAAAGCCATCCGCGAGACTCGCGCACTCACGCCCAAAGATCGCGGTGTCGATATCGCGATTGAGGCAGTCGGCGTTCCCGAAGCGTGGCAGGAGGCGGTTGAACTGGTCCGCAAAGGCGGCACGGTGAACTTCTTCGGAGGCTGCGCAGCCGACACCCACGTCACCCTCGACACCAATCGCATTCACTACAGCGACATCACCCTGCGCGCCACCTTCCATCACACGCCGGAGATTTGCCGCAAGGCACTCGACATTATTTCGAGCGGCCGTTTCCAAGCCAGCGCCTTCATCACCGGTCACGCCCATCTCTACGAGCTGAACCGCGTCTTCGAAAAGCTGATGAAGCGCTCCAGCGAGATCAAAACCGCCATCGTGCCTTAGGTCTCGCTTTCCGCCACCATCCGCCGGGTGCCCCACCTTCGCCGCTGCGCGTCTTTTGGCGCAGCGGTTAAGGTGGGAGACAACGACCGTCGGCCAACCACCCCGTTAAAATATCCATGAGGGCCAAATGACAGCTACCGCCGCACCCAATGACGATCTGCTGGCCCGCGGCTGGGCAGCGCTTCCGCCTTCCTACCGCATCCCGGACCAGGCCCCCACTCTCGAAGAAGCCCTGGCCTGGTGCCGTCATCTCGCTGATTCGCACTACGAAAACTTCCACGTCGCCACGTGGTTCCTGCCCGAGCCCTTGCGGCCGCACTTCCACGCCATCTACGCGTACTGCCGCATCTCCGACGACCTCGGCGACGAAGTCCCCGACCGCGCCGCGGCTTTAGCCCTTCTTGATTTATGGGGACACGAACTGGACGCCTGTTACGAAGGCCGCGCGCGCCATCCCGTCTTCGTTGCGCTGGCCGAAACTATCCGCGTCTGCGCTATCCCCAAGCAGCCCTTCGCAGACCTGCTGACCGCATTCCGGCAGGACCAGACCGTCACCCGCTACGAAACGATGGACGACGTACTCGGCTACTGCCGTTATTCGGCAAACCCTGTCGGCCGCCTCGTCCTCTACGCCTGCGGCGAAGTGAGCGATGAAAATTTCCGACTCTCCGATCTCACTTGTACCGCGCTGCAGCTCGCCAATTTCTGGCAGGATGTACGCGTGGATTTCGCGAAAGATCGCGTATACCTTCCGCAGGCCGACATGCGCGCCCACGGCGTGGCAGATGAAACCATCGCCGCGGGTGTCGCCACGCCCCAGTTCCGCGCCCTGCTCCGGCAGGAAGTCGACTACGCCCGCTCGCTCTTTCTGGGCGGCCTACCGCTCATCGGCCGCGTGCGCCGCGATCTGGCCGTTGATCTCGACCTCTTCAGCCGCGGCGGACTCGAAATTCTGCGCGCCATCGAGCGCCGCGACTACGACGTCCTCAGCGCCCGTCCCTCCATCTCCAAGCCCACCAAACTCGCACTCGCGTTTCGCGCTCTGGCCGGTAAAGCTCTTCCCTTTCTGCGCCTCACGAGCTCAAGCAACGCCGCGCGATAAAATCGCATTGAGCCCACGCTTCGATCTGTAAGCGCCCGCCTTTCGCGCTGTCATCCTGAGCGAAGCGCAGCGGAGTCGAAGGACCTGCTTCTGGGAAGCAAACCAACCACGAGCATGGGTGCCCCACCTTCGGCGCGTCTTTGTTGTTGCGCCTGAGGTGGGAAACCACAATCCTCAACCAAGCGCAGTGACCGTTCCACCGAGAACCAAGCTTTGACGCAAGCCACTTCAACCATCGAACTCGATCAGGCCTACGCCGCCTGCCGCGGCATCGCTCGCCGTGAAGCCAAGAACTTCTACTACGCGTTCGTTGCGCTTCCGCTCGCTCGCCGAAATGCAATCTGCGCCATCTACGCCTTCATGCGCCAGGCGGACGACCTGGCCGACGATGAGTCTCTTCCGCATGACCAACGCCGCCGCAACCTCGACGCCTGGCTCGCCGAGTGGCGCTCCGTCTGCCGCGGCGCCCGCTCCGCGAACCCGGCCTTTATTGCCGCGCGCGACGCCACGCAGCGCTTCGTCATCCCTCTTCACTTGCTCGACGACCTGGTCGCAGGCGTCAGCATGGATCTGGACCTCAATCCCCATCAGGCGTCAGCTTCCGCGGCTTCACTCGCTATGGGAAGCACACCCGACACCTACGCCACCTTCACCGATCTCTACCGCTACTGTTACCTCGTCGCATCGGTTGTCGGTTTGGTTTCAATCCGCATCTTCGGCTATGCCGATCATCACGCCGAGAAACTTGCTGAGGAAACCGGCATCGCCTTCCAACTCACCAACATTCTCCGCGATGTGCAGGAAGACGCATCTCGCAACCGCGTCTACCTCGCGCTCGAGGATCTGAGCGCAAACGGTCTCTCCGCTGAAGCGCTGCTCCATCGGCCGCCCGCGTCCCCGCCCACGATCGCAGAGCGTGCTCTGCTGATCGAGTACGGTCGCCGCGCCGAAACCTATTACCGTTCCGCCGAGGCCCTGCTTCCGTTGATCGACCGCGAGAGCCGCCCCGCGCTCTGGGTTCTGGTCACCATTTATCACGCGCTGCTCAAACGAATCGAGCGCGCGAACTACGACGTCTTCACCCGTCGCGCCAGTGTCCCCGCGCCGCAGAAACTGGCAATTCTCTCAGTAGGACTCGCGCGCATGGCGTGGGTGCGCGCCTTCGGTTAACAACGGACGACCGCGCCGCCAAAGCACGGCTGGTAGGCCGGGGATTTATCCCCGGCAACGAATGCACAAGGGACTCACCGGGCTTTAGCCCCTGAGGGACTGCGATCGAAGTCACCGCCTCAATCCGAGACGAACAAAAAACCGTCGCCATCGTCGGCGCCGGAGTGGCCGGCTTGTCTGCCGCCTGCGCTCTCGCGGAGAGCGGATTCCAGGTGCATCTTCTCGAAAGAAGAGGCTACCTGGGCGGCCGCGCCAGCTCCTATCTCCATCCGGGTGTCAATGAGGTCATCGACAACTGTCAGCACGTTCTCTTCGGCTGCTGCACCAATCTGGTCGGTTTCTACCAGCGCATCGGCGTCGAGAAGAAAATCCACTGGACCAGCGAGATGACGATGATTGAGCCCGGCGGACGGCGTTCGCTCCTGGGCCCGTCGTCTTTGCCCGCTCCGCTCCACGGCCTGCCCCGCCTGCTCAGGGCGGAGGCATTCACACTCGCTGATAAGCTGGCCCTCGCCCGCGCCTTCTCGTCCATCCTCAGAGCTAATCCAAAAGCCCCCTCGATGGAATCGTTGAGCGCGTGGCTTGAGCGGCACGGTCAAACGCCCGGCGCCGTCAACCGTTTCTGGCGTCTCGTCATCGCCAGCGCCCTCAATGCCGAACTCGATTCCATCGCCGTTCCCTATGCCGCCAAGGTGGTCCGCGAGCTCTTCATGAACTCGGCCCACGCGGGAGCCATGGGCATGAGCACGGTGCCGCTCACCGAACTTTATGCGGGAGCAGAGACGTTCCTGCGCGAGAACGGAGCGACGCTCCACTTCAACACCAATATCGAATCCGCCGAATGGGATGAAGAAGTCTCGGAGTGGACCCTGAACACGCGCAGCGGGCCGCTGATAGCCGACTATCTGATTCTTGCGCTGCCCTTCGAGGCCACTGCCAAGCTGATCCCGCAGATGCCGCCCGCGGAAGGCGCGGCCCCGTTGCTCAGACAGGTCGAGCAGCACCAGCACTGGCCCATCTGCAGCGTGCACCTGTGGTTCGATCGCGAGATTACGGAGCTCGACCACGCCGTCCTGCTCGACCGCGAGATCCACTGGATGTTCAACAAGAGCCGGCTGCAACCCTGGCGCGAAACGCGCGGCAGTTATATCGAATTGGTCGTCAGCACTTCGCGGGCCTTCGCAGCCCTCGAACGCAACCAAGCAATTGCACAGGCGGTAGCAGAGCTAACCGAGTTCTTTCCTGCCGTGGCAGATGCACGGATCGAAAAAGCCGCGCTTGTGAAAGAAGTGCGTGCCACCTTCGGAGTTCCACCGGGAATCGACAGATTCCGGCCCGACGCCCGGTCCTCCCCTTGGCCAAACAGCTTCCTGGCCGGGGACTGGACTGCAACCACCTGGCCTTCCACCATGGAAAGCGCCGCGCGCAGCGGGCATCTGGCCGCCGAGGCGCTGTGTGCGGCCGTGGGAGCGCCGCGCAAACTGCTCGCCCCGGATCTTAAGCCACGAGGATTGATGAGGCTTCTGGCTTCTGGCTTCTAGCTACCGGCTTCTTCTGCCTCTCAATGCGCCAGCAGGTAAACGCCCACGCACACCAGCCCGGCCGCTGCCCAACGCCGGTGATCGACATTCTCTTTAAGGAAGATCTTACCGGCGATCGCATTGGTCACCAGCGTAAGCGAAGCCGACGCCGGCGCCACCAGGCTCAGGCTGAGATGATTGAGCGCAAGTAGCAGCGCGAAGAACGCTACCGCCAGAAAAAACACGCCGGAAAAGAACAGCGGGCAGGTCAAGACTGCTCCGATGGCGCCCTTCATCCCAGCGCGAGCGCGAATCTCGTCGAGGTCGCCAATCTTCTGCATGGCCGCTGCGGTGAGCACCTCGCCCGCCGTCGAGCACAGCACGATCGCCGCAATCATGGCCGTCGCGGCCCATACTCCTGTCGCTCCGTTCATGCCACCGGCTCCTGTTCGCAGAGCACTGGCTCCGGTTCGCTGACCATGCTCGGCCGCTCCGTTCGCGACGGCCCGTGGGCAACAAAGCCTACCCCGAGGGTGATCAGCGCAATACCCGCCCATCGTTCCAGGCTGATGGACTCATGCAGCCAAAAGCGCGACAGCAGCGCCACGATCACGTTGCCGAAGGCGGTCGCGGGCAGCACAAAGGTAAGATCGGCCCAGGACAAGGCGGTAAGATAGCTGGCGAAGAAGCCGATCAGCAGGGCAATGCCCGCCGCAATCCATGGCGTAAACACGGCGGTGATGAGCGATCCCGGATGGGTGATTGAAATCGATGTGATGCGCGTCATGCCACGGGAAAGGCAGGTATCGCCCAGCGGCGCGCACAGCGCCACCAGGCCCAGAATCATGTATTGCCGCAGGGATAGTCTTGAATGCGCCATCGATACTCTAAGTGATGCTTGTTTTGTTTGGATGGCTACAAGGGAAGCTCTGAACAAGCAGCTCGCATTCCCTCAGGGGCTAAAGCCCCGCATCATTTTGCAATGCATAACGTACGGGCTAAAGCCCGTACCCTTCAAAACAGAGCCTTATCCTAACCGACGGGCTAAAACCCGTACCCTTAAAACAGAGCCTTAATCAGATGGCTCCAAGAAATTGAGGGCGGCCGCTGCTGCGCCGCCCTCTCTTGAGGCTTGGGGAAGCCTATGCGCCTGCCTTGACCGGCGTCTGCGGCTCAGCCTGTTGCCTGCGCGTTTCCTTAACTTGCCGGTTGCGCTGCGCGCGCAGCTTGAGGAACGACTTGGCTTCGACATAGAGCCGGGGCAGGTCGCGATTCATGATCGCCTTCCACACCACACGGAATGCCGCCTTGGGGCGGAAATAGTACTCGTCATAGAAACGATGCACCATCTCCATCACGTAATCCGTCGGCAGGCCGGGGTACTCGATGTGCGCCATCTGGTGGCCGCCATCATCGCTCATGGCCTGCTTGTTGACGATGAAGCCGTTGGCCTTGGCGTACTCGAAGAACTCCGTACCGGGGTACGCGTGCGCGATGGACACCTGGATCGTCTCGACATCGAGGCTCTTGGCAAAGTTGATGGTGTTGCGGATCGACTCTTTGGTCTCGCCGGGCAGGCCAAGAATGAAGTCGCCGTGGATGGTCAGACCCAGGTCGTGGCAGTCCTTCGCAAACGCCCGCGCCCGCTCCACGGTTGCGCCCTTCTTGATGTTCTTCAGAATCTGCGGATCGCCGGACTCGAAGCCCACGATCAGCAGCCGGCAGCCGGCTTCGCGCATCGCCTTCAGCGTTTCGCGATCGGTGGTTACTCGCGACGTGCAACTCCATGTCAGGCCCAGCGGCTTCAGCTTTTCGCAAAGCTCAATGGTGCGCCCCTTCTGGATGTTGAACGTGTCGTCGTCAAAGAAGAACTCCTTCACTTCAGGGAAGTTCTCCTTCGCCCACTTCATCTCGGCAGCCACGTCGTCGCTGGACCGCTTGCGCCATGCGTGTCCGCTCAACGTCTGCGGCCACAGGCAGAACGTGCACTGCGCCGGGCAGCCGCGCGTGGAGTAGAGCGCGATATACGGATGCAGCAGGAAGGGCACGTTGTAGCGCGTCACGTCCATGTCGCGCTTGTAAATCTTCGTGGCCCACGGCATGGCGTCCAGGTCTTCCACCTGCGGCCGGTCGGGGTTGTGAAGCACCTTGCCGTCCTGCTTGTAGCTGATGCCGAGGATGTCATTGAGCGGCTTGCCCTGCGCAAATTCAACAACGGAATAGTCAAATTCGCGCCGGCAGATGAAGTCGAGCGCCCAGCACTCGTTCAGCGCCTTGTCCGGCGCCGTGGTTACCGGCGGGCCGACGAAGGCGATCTTGATGGAGGGGTTGGCTGTCTTGATGGTTTCGGCCAGCCTCTGATCGCCCTCCCAGCCCACCGTGGACGTAAAGAGCACCAGGAACTCGTACTCTTTGCAGATCTCGATGGTTTCCTGCGCCGAGACGTGGTGAGGCGGCGCATCGAGCAGGCGCGAGCCCTCCAGCAGGCCGGCCGGATAGGTCAGCCACACGGGGTACCAGTAAGACTCAATCTCGCGCGTCGCCGGCCAGCGTGAGCTCGCTCCGCCGTCGAAGTTCTCGAAGGAGGGTGGGTTAAGGAAAAGTGTCTTCAAAGGCATAGGCATCGAGCCCATTCTACCATTTCGCCGCTTTTCACCCGCTCAAAGTTCGATTTACGGCATCGTAAACCCTGCCCCAAAGCTCACGTTTTCAACAGCCGCAAGGAGTTGCCGGGTGCCTACTTCGTTACCCCCAGCTCCGCCCGGATTGCCGCTGCAATCCCCTCCGCGTGCCGGCGCATGGTCGTCTCGCTCTCCGCCTCAATCATCACCCGCGCCAGCGGCTCAGTGCCCGAGTAGCGAATCACCACCCTGCCAGAATCCTTCAGCTCCTCTTCAGCCGCGCGGATCGCCTCCGCCACAGACGGAATGGCAGCGAGCAGCTTCTTCTCTCGCACCTTCACATTCACAATCACTTGCGGGAAAACCTTCAAGTCGGACGTGAGCTCTTCCACCGTCTTGCCACTGCGCGCGATCAGGTCGAGCACTACCAATGCGGTCAGCAGTCCGTCACCGGTGGTGGCCAGGTGCGGAAACAGAATGTGCCCCGACTGCTCCCCTCCCAGCGCCGCATTGTGCTTCTGCATCTCTTCCAGTACGTAGCGGTCCCCCACCGGTGCGCGCAGCATCCTGATGCCGCTACGCTTGAGAGCCGCTTCGAGGCCCATGTTCGACATGGTGGTGGCCACCACCAAATTGCCGGTCAGCCTTCCCCGCTCCTGCAAATCTCTCGCCGCCATCAGCAGAATGGCGTCGCCATTGATTACGTTCCCGTGCGCTCCGGCCAGCATGCAGCGATCGGCGTCGCCATCGAAAGTTATGCCGACTGCCGCGCCTTGCTGCTGGACGGCCTGCGCCACCACCTCTGGATGCAAAGCGCCACAATTCAGGTTGATATTGCGCCCATCCGGCTCCACATTCTGCAGCAGCACTTCGCCCGATTCCATCTCCAACCACTGCTTGAGTTGGGGCGCCACCGCGGCCGCAGCGCCGTTGGCGCAATCGGCAACAATGCGCAACCCAGCCAGTTTCAATCCGGGTACGGCGTTCCGCAAAAACTGAAAGTAGTCCTTTAACAGCGCCGGATTATCTTCTACCGAATGCAGCTCTTCGGGGCGCGGCGCTTCGACCTGCGCGAGATGATGAAATATCTCATCCTCTATTGCCAGCTCCACGGCGTCCGGCAACTTGAAGCCATCGCCGCCAAAAAGCTTGATCCCATTGTCCTGCCAGGGATTGTGCGAGGCCGAGATCACGACGCCCGTCTGGAACCCGTGCGTAAGCGCCAGGAAAGCGACTGCCGGCGTCGTGATCACGCCCGCGCTCTCCACTTGCGCGCCGGCCGCGCGCAGACCCGCGGCAAGCGTCGCCGCAATCCATGGGCTCGATTCCCGCGTGTCGCGGCCCAGAATCACGCGAGGTTCTGCAGCCGTCTTGCGCAGCGTATGCGCCAAAGCCAGGCCCACTGCATAGATGGTCTTTGCGTCGAGAGGAGCTTCACCGGCCACGGCGCGAATGCCGTCGGTGCCAAAAAGTCTGCGTGCGTTTGTCATCGTCTCGTTCTTCTCGTGTCTCGTATTTGTCGTGCTTTGTCGAAGGGTACGGGCTTTACAGGCTGCGGACAAATTCTCGACGGATGGAGCTTTGTAACAGGGCTCGATTGGTAGGCCGGCACGATTGGTAGGCCGGCACGATTGGTAGGCCGGGACTGGTAGGCCGGGACTTTAGTCCCGGCTTCCGAAAAAGCCCAATCAATCGAGGTGGGCTTTAGCCCCTGAGGGATGCTTTTACGGTCATTCGATCATCCGTGATGAGTTTCTCCGCAGCCTGTTTAGCCCTTCTCTGTCCGCGTAGTCCGCTGCGCCGATTCTACCCGGCTGGTGAACGCGCCATCGGCCACGCGCGTGGTGACGCGATCCCCTGCAGCCACTTGCACCGCCGAACGAACCACCTGACCTGCCTCGGTGAGCACCAGCGCATAGCCGCGGTCCAGCACCGCCAGCGGCGAAAGCGCGTGCAGCCGCGCATCCAGTGCCGTCCGTCGCGACTGCGCCCCCTCAATCAGTCTCTCCAGCGAGCGGCCCATGCGCGCACGAAACTCCCACAAATGCGAGTTCGCATGAGCCAGCCGCTGCCGCGGGTCCTGGCGCAGTACGGCAGCCTGCAACTCATTCACCCGGTCGCAACGCCCGCGCACCAGCGCACGCATTGCGGACTCGCAACGAAATGTCAGCTCATCCAGGCGCTGGGCCAGCCGATGCAGAATCGCGGTCACCCGCCCTTCGGCGCGGCTCGCCGGAACGCGGCTGAAGTGCTGCCGGGCCTGCAGAAGTTGAAAACGCGCCGCACGCTCCAACCGATGCGACTGCGTGGCCAGATGCTCGGCAATCTTGTGCTGCGCCTCGGTCACCAGTTCGGCGGCGGCGGAGGGCGTGGGCGCGCGCAAGTCCGCCACAAAATCAGCGATGGTGAAATCCGTCTCATGCCCGACCGCCGAGACCACGGGGAGTCTGCTGGATGCAATCGCACGCGCCACGCGCTCGCTGTTGAAAGCAGCCAGGTCTTCCAGCGAGCCTCCGCCGCGCGCCACCACAATCAGGTCCACCAAACCCTGCGCGGCGTTCAGTTCGGCCAATGCAGTTTCGATCTCGCCCGGCGCTGACTCGCCCTGCACGCTTACCGGGTACACCAGCACGTTCAATCCCGAGTGCCGCCGCCCGACGATGTTCAGAAAATCGCGGATCACGGCGCCGGTTGGAGAAGTGACGACCCCCACGCAGCGTGGAAACCCAGGCAAGGGCCGCTTGCGCGCCGCATCGAACAGGCCCTCAACCTTCAAGCGTTCCTTTAACTGTTCAAAGGCAAGTTGTAGAGAACCCGCGCCTACCGGCTCCATGGTTTCGGCCACAAGCTGCATCTGCCCGCGCTGCTCGTAGACGCTCACCCGGCCGCGCACCAGCACGTGCAGCCCGTCCTCGGCTCTAAAGCGCAGCAGCATGGCCTGGCGCCTGAACAGCACCACCGGCAATTGCGCATCCGCATCCTTCAGCGTGAAGTAGACGTGCCCGGAGGGTGCGGGCCGGTAATTTGAAATCTCCCCCTCCACCCACACATCGCCGTACTCCTGCTCGACCAGCGAGCGCACCTGCCCCACCAGCTCGCGCACCGGCCACACGCGGCGCCTGTGTCGCGGCTCCTCAAATGTGAGATCGAGTTGTGGCGCGAACGGATCCTGCCAGGTCATCAGCAATGAGTGTAATTGGAAAGAGCCCGGGGTCAGCTGTCAGGGTTCAATGTGAGCCAGACTTACCCTGCACGTTGCCGGCGCCTGGCACCTGCTACTTGCGGCTTTCGATGATGGCGTGCACTTCGGCGGCCATCTTCTCCAATCGATCGGCAGGGACGTCCGCCGCGGCGAGTATCCGTTCCAATTCCCGCGCCAGCTTCGTTCCCCGCCCCAGGCCAAATGTGCCCAGAGTTCCAGCCAGCTTATGCGCCGCCGCATGCGCCGCTTCGCGCTCAGTCTGGCTCAGCTTGCCGGCCGCCGCCGCATGCGCCGCATCCTTGAGTGTTTGCGCGCGATGCCGGATTTCGGGCAGGAACTTCCGCCACATCCCGTCGATGGCTGCTGCCAGTGCGGACTTCTGATCCCCGCCATCACGCTCGTCCAAAGATCCCACGGTACGAAGTACCCCTCAGTTCCACCCCAGCGCGCTGGCAATCTGTGTTGAGAGTGTCAGCGGGTCAAAGGGCTTGAAAAGCACCGCCTCCACACCCAGGTCGGCGAACCGCCGCTGATCCGTGCTCTGCACCTTGGCGGTAAGCAGCAACACCGGAATCCTGGCGGTCGCGGGATTTTTCCTCAACTCGCGAAAGGTGGTCGGCCCATCCATCCCCGGCATCATCACGTCCAGAAGAATCGCATCGGGCCGATGCTCCGCGGCGCGCGCCAGTCCCTGTGCGCCTGAGCTTGCCGTCAGCACATTCCACCCGGCCACGCTCTCCAGGCTCAGCGCCGCAACCTCGCGAATATCATCCTCGTCATCGATAATCAGAATCTTATGCTCCACGCCCCAAGGTCCCCCCGAACCAAGCAACTAAGCAATTCTAAAGTCCCTTCGCCGCTCAACCTATCGCAGGCCATCGCAGACCCGCGCAGCGGCTGATAGCTGAAACTACCCGTCAGCCCCTTGGTTCCGCAGTCTCCGCCACCGGCTCCAGCGGCTGATCGGCTGCCAAGCCCGCCTCGAAGGGCTCGGGATGGTAGGGCAGGAATACTCGAAATGTGGAGCCACGCACCGGGTTCCGTTCTGCCCAGATGCGGCCCGAGTGTTGCCGCATGATCGTCCGGCAAATGGCCAATCCCAATCCGCTCCCCCCCTTCTGGCGCGAATCCGACGCGTCCACCTGCTGAAACCGTCCGAAGATCGCTTCCAGTTTATCGGCAGGAATGCCGCGACCATGATCGATCACCGATAGCGTGATGCCCGTGTTGTCCGGCTTCAGCATGACGCTCACCGTCGAATTAGCCGGCGAGAACTTGATGGCGTTCGAAAGCAGATTCGTCAGCACCTGCAGCAGCCGGTCGGCATCGGCTTCGACTTCGGCCTGCATCGTGTCGTGAATGAGCTGCACCCCACCCGCATCCGCCACCGGCTGCATGCCTTCAATCGCCTGCCGCACCACCTCCGCCAGCTGCACCGGCCGGAAGGCCAGCGGCTCGCGCCCGCTCTGGATCCGTTCCAGATCGAGAATGTCGTTGATCAGGCGCACCAGCCGGTCGCTGTTGGTGAGCGCAATGCGCAACAGATTGGCCGCCTTGTCGCTCAGCTCGCCCAGAATTCCCGAGGACAGCAGCCCCAGCGCACCGCGAATCGACGTGAGCGGCGTACGCAGCTCGTGGCTCACGGTGGAGATGAACTCGTCCTTCATCCGGTCCAGAGCGGAGCGCTGGCTGACATCGCGAAAGCTCAGCACCGATCCCGAGAATCGCCCCTGGTCCAGAATCGGCGTCAACACATATTCGGCGGAGAACGCTCTGCCATCAGCCCGGAAGATGACGTCTTCGCCATGGGCGGCCTGCCGGTTCTCCGCCGCAAGCTTCAGCACGCACTCTTCCCGGCAATGCCGCCCCGAGGCGATCCCATGCAGCAGATCGTGCACCGGCCTTCCGGTCAGTTTTTCGGCGGGCGCGCCCAGCAGCTCAGCCGCAGCCGGATTGGCAAAGCTCACCAGACCCTGCCGGTCCACACCGCAGATGCCGTCGGTCACGGTATCGAGGAGAATCTGCTGCTGCTGGCTCAGCTCGGCGGCCCGTCCCTGCTCGTGCCGGCGCACCAGCATCTGGCCCAGCGAAGCTGCCGCCATCTCCACGGCCTCCATCACTTCGCGATCCTCACGCAGCTTAACCCGGCAGTAAAACTCCATCACCCCCAGTACCTGGCTGCCCACGCGCACCGGCACAGCCCAGCCGGAGGACATCTCCCGGCGAAGGGCAGCCTGGATACGTGGACTCGCTGGAGTCGCGGTCAGGTCGGTCAACCAGACAGTGCGGCCCTCCTCCCACGCCCGTCCCGGCAAATCGCAGCCGCTGGGTAGTGTCAGCCCCACGCTCTCCTGGATCAGGCTCTCGGCACGTTTGCCCGGCGTGCCCCAGGCGGTTGAAAACTCCAGCTGCCGCTGCTTGCCGTTCACCAGCCAGCTCACTGCAACGTCCCAACCCTGGGCCGTGCACAGCGCCTCAAGGATGCGCATGGCCGCAACCTCGGTGGGCGTGTTCTCGCCCACGATCTGGCTCACCACCAGCTGCAGTGCCAGCCGGTGCTCGCGCTGTTTCTGCTGGGTCACGTCACGCAGCAGGCAGCGCACGGCGTGGGGCGTGCCGGATTTGCGGCACTGGCTCAGGCTCAACTCGAGTTCCAGCCCGCGCCCATCCGCGGTGTAGTGGCGGATGGCGGCGCGCTCGATCACCTCACCATCCAGCGCACGCCGAAACAGGCCCTCCGCCTGGTCGCGCGATTCGCCGCTCAACAGGCAGTGAAACGACTCCAGCTCCAGCAAGGCATCGATCTCCACCCCGAAGCACCGCTTCCAGGCCGGATTTGCGTACAAAAACTGCCCCGCGGGGTTGAGCGATGCGATCATCTCCGTGGAATGCTCAAAGAGATCGCGGAAGGGCTCCTCCGACTCGTGCTCCTGGGGTTCCTGCCTGGGCATCGCCGCATCCATCGCCACAGCCATCAATCCGCAGAACGCGCCCTGTCCATCGCGAAAAGCGGAGATGTGAAGCGTCACTGGAATTTGCTGTCCATCGCTCCGTAACAACTGCGCGTCGAAGCTCGGCACCATGCTCGGCGGCAGCGCCTGGACGCACTCGAGGTAGGCGGCCATACGCCCTTCCGGCGTATTGGCGATCGGCTTCCAGACGCCGCATCGCCGCTGCATCTCGTGGACCAGCCGCGCGCCCTCGCCCGGCGCCAGTATCTCCGTAGTCCCCCACTCCGCTTTCATCTGGTCGGCGTGGTAGCCAAGCAGACGCTCCGCCGCCGGATTGACATACAGCACGCGCCCATCGAGTCCGATCGCAACCATGGCCGCGCCGGCGGAATCCAGCAGGTCCTGCACAAGGGGCTGCGTCGCAGCGGTTGCCGTCGATTGCAGCCGGCCGCGCGTCAGCAGGAAGATCGCAGCCGCCGCCCCGGCAAGCGTGAGTAGCCCGACGGCGCGCTCGAGGCCGTTGACACTCGCGGCGATTGCTCCCGCGGCCAGCAGCAATGCCACCACCCCCACAGTCGTCATGACGATGGAGAGGATGCTCTGCGCCGGCGGCACTGCTTCCGGTTGGTTGCTCACCGTCGAGATTTCGTCGATCCTCGCTCCCATTGAGAGGTCCCAGCAACAAAAAATCGCGTCTCATCTCTTATCGGCCAGTTCGATCGCGCCGAACATAGGCCTTGCGTCGTCACTGAAAGTAAATCGCGATTTGCAGGTAGTATAAGCGCTTATCGGATTTCTTTCCCGGTATTTCCTCACACTCCACGCCGATTGGACATTCCGGGGGTAACTTTTGGCCACTCAGCGGAGTCCGGCGAGGGGCCAGACCCTACTCAGGAATCCCCAAAACCCCAAACTTACTGTAAGGCCATTGCCCCGCTCCTCTGCGAGTTTTCACCCGGAAACCAGATTCCGCCGCCAGCCAAGCAAATTTTTTCATAACATGCAACCGAACCGCTGGCCGCGGCATTTCCCTTCCAGACCCGGCAGGCATCGTAGCGCGTAGGGCCGGAGTCGGGTTCGGCCTCTATCCCATTGAGGAAGGAATCACCCATGTACAGAGATTTCAGGACACTCCTGTTTACGGCGGCCGTTTCCGGTCTGTTCGCGGGAACAGCCGTAAGCGCGCATGCGGCTAGCCCGGCCGAGGGATCGCAAAACCAGGGCGCTCAATCTGCAGTGAGTTCCGCCCACCTCCTCTACACCGCCGGAGACAGCGACAAGCACATGTGCAAGGGCCAGAACTCCTGCAAGGGCAAGGGCGGCTGCGCAGAGAGCGATAACGGCTGCCGCGGCAAGAATTCCTGCAAGGGCAAGGGCGGCTGCAGCACCATGGGGCCGACGAAGCTCAACTTTGCCTGATCATTTTTCAGGCCTGGCGGGCGGCGGCAACTCCACCGCCTGCTTCCCTCCCTGAGGAATCCATGCCTGCCAACCGCTTCAATGGGTTTCAGAATTACGGCGTCGGCATCGGTCTGCGTGTACCCCACTATCAGCACATCCTCACCCAAAAACCGGTCGTCGACTGGTTTGAGATCATCTCGGAAAACTACATGGTGGATGGCGGGCGCCCGCTGGCTCTCCTCGACCAGATCCTGGAGCAGTATCGCGTTGTCCAGCATGGCGTCTCCATGTACTTCGGCTCGGCCGACCGCCTGAACCAGGAACATCTCCGCAAGCTCAAAGCGCTCACCCGGCGCACCAACACTCCCTGGCTCAGCGACCATCTTTGCTGGGGCAGCGTCGATGGCCGCTATACCCACGATCTGCTCCCCATGCCCTACACCTGGGAGGCCGTCAAGCTCACCGCAGCCAAAGTTCGCCAGGTCCAGGACTCCCTCGAAATTCCCGTGGCCGTCGAGAACGTCAGCAGCTATGCCGAGTTCCATGTCTCCGAGATGACGGAATGGGATTTTTTGACGGAAGTTGTGGAGCGCGCCGACTGCGGCATTCTGCTCGACGTGAACAACATCTACGTCAGCGCCATGAACCACAACTTCAACCCGCGCGACTATGTAGCCGCCATCCCCGCCGAGCGCGTGGCCCAAATCCACATTGCCGGCCATTCGCGCTACCGCAAGTACCTCCTCGACACGCATGACCACCCGGTCATCGATCCCGTCTGGGAGCTGTACGCCCAGGCCATCTGCCGCTGCGGCCCCACCGCCACGCTGCTGGAGTGGGACGACAACATACCCAGCTTTGCCGAGGTGCACGCCGAAGCCCTCAAGGCCAATCGCTATCTGGCCGAAACTGGGCCGGCCGCAGACGTCACACCCAGCCTCGAGGCCGTCCCATGAGCCAGTTGAAGCAGATTCAAAGGCGCATGGCCGCAGCCATCTTCACGCCGCTGACGCCGAACGACGGCATGAAGCCCCGGGACAGCAGCGGCCGCTCCATGCATGCCCAGGCGCGCGAGTTCATCAAGCCCAATGACCGGCTCTCCTCCTTCGAGCGGCTCGAAATCTACAACCGGCAGTATTGGTTTCGCGTCCTCGATTCGCTGACCGACGACTTTCCCGGCCTTCGCGCGATCGTGGGCGAGCGGCGATTCGAGCGGATCTCCAGGGCATATCTGGCCGAGTGCCCTTCGCGCAGCTATACACTGCGCGACCTCGGCTCCCGCCTGCCCGCGTGGCTGCGCCGCCATCCGGAATTCACCCACCCCCGCGAAACCCTGGCGCTGCAGATGGCGCGTCTGGAGTGGGCGCATACCGAGGCCTTTGACGCCGCCGCGAAGCGCGCCCTCGGCCCCGAAGACCTGCTGGAAGTCACTCCCGCCCTGAAGCTGACGCTCCAGCCTCACATTCGCCTGTTGCAGCTCTCCTACCCCCTCGATGAACTTCTGCTCTCGGTCAAGGAAGGTCTGAAGAAACACGACAGCGACGTTGCGAGCAATGCGGGATCCACGCAACGCAAGACCCACCCGGCCATAGCCTCCATCGAGGAGCTCAAACCCCAGCCGATCTATCTGGCCGTCCATCGCAAGCAGTTCGCTGTCTATTGCCGGCGGCTGGAACGCGAGGCGTTTCGAGTTCTGCGCGCGATCGAATGCGGGGAGCCGCTGGGCCGCGCCCTGGAGCACGGCGGCCGCAGCAGCAAGCTCGGTCCGGATGAACTCGCAGCCCGCTTCCAGGTGTGGTTTGCTGACTGGTCTCAGATGGGCTGGTTCGCAAAGCCGTAGCGCCGGTCTCCTGACCGGCTGTAGTGCGGGTCTCCAGACCCGCACCGTCTTCACGCGAGGTCGTAGCGGCACATGCAGACTGATCCTGAATTGACAAAACGGATTCCAACGAAGAGCTGGATCAGCCGATGCAACGACCTCTGCAGAAAAGGCGCCATCCGTCTGGAATCGCCCTTGCTGCTCCTGATTCGGCTTTACTGGGGATGGCAGTTCGCGGACACCGGCTGGGGGAAACTACGCAACCTTGCCCACGTAACCGGCTTCTTTACGCAGCTGGGATTGCCCCTGCCTCACGTGACCGCAGTGTTGATCTCCCTGCTTGAATTTTGCGGAGGGATTCTATTCGCCATTGGCCTGGCTTCGCGCCCGGTTGCCCTTCTCCTGGCCGTCGACATGATCGTGGCGTACATTGTCGCTGACATGGCAGCACTCACCGCGTTCTTCAGCAATCCCGCGACATTCTATGGCGCTGACCCGTTCACTTTCCTGGCCGCATCGCTCGTGATCCTGGTCTTCGGGCCAGGTCTCTTCGCCCTGGATTCATGGATCAGCAATGCAATCGGGGAAGCAATGATCGACCGATAGCTCGCTACGGCTGCGTGACCTGCGCCGTCTGCCGCGGCCGCACCGACGGGAAATACCCGGTCCGGGTGCGGACCTCGAGCTTGCCCATCCCTTTGGCCTTGGCCACTACCTCGACCCGCCGGAATCCGGGCACCGTCATCGACTTCGTCGACCGGTATCCCAGCGTGTACTGGGTGCGAATATCGCGCGCCACCTCGGCCGCAATCTGGTCCACCTGGTCAACATTCTTCGGGAAGAACGCCATGCCACCGGTTTCGCTCGAGAGCAGTTCCAGGGCCCGGCGCGCGCGCCGCACCTCGCCCCGGTCCATCTCGTCGCCAAACAGCAACCCGATCGAGTAAATCGTCGGCCCGGAAAGCTCCTGCACCCGGTGAATGGTCTGCTCCAGAGAGAGGCTGGAGGCATTATCTTCCCCGTCCGTAATCAGGATCAGAACCTGCTTGGGCCGCTTGGCATCGGCCACCAGCTTATCGGCCGAGGCTGCCACCGCATCGTACAGCGCCGTCCCGCCGCGGGAATCAATGTGTGCGAGTCCGTCGCGCAGCTTGTTGATGTCGGAGGTGAAATCCTGATCGATAAAGGCCTCGTCGGAAAAATTCACCACAAAGGCCTGATCGTCGTGATTCGACGCCTGGATCAGGTCCAGCGCCGCCTTGTTCACCGCCGGCCGCTTCCTGTACATGGAGCCGGAGTTGTCGATCACCAGGCCGATCGAAACCGGGAGATCGGTGTGCTGAAAGCTGAGGATGTTCTGCTTGACCCCATCCTCGAAAATCTCAAAATCATCCTTGTTGAGGTTCTGGATCAGCTGCGAGCCGTTGACGACGGTGGCGTTCAGCACCACTTCTTCCACGTCCGTCTTCAGCACATAGCCTTCGCCAGCCTGCTTGTGCAACGGAGCGTTCGAGACCGGGGCAGATGCTCCCGCATCCGGCGAGCGCACCGGGTCGGTGTCCACCGTGAGCGGCGGCGTTTGGGCCGGAGACGCGGATTGTTGCGGCAACGGTGTTGCGCGCAGCAGCGTCGCTCCCGGCAACAACAGCAGAATTGCGGCAGAGAAAATCAGATTATTGAAGTGGCGCATAATAGCCCGTACGTGCATAGACGCTCAGCGGAGGCAGTCCCGGCGGTGGATTTACCTTCACCTTCACTTTACGCCACTTGCCGTCGCGGTTCAGGTCGCTGGGCCGGTAGCCGAGCACATATTGGTTGCGCAATTCGGTGGAGATTTTTTCCGCAATATCGCTCAATTCATCGATATCGTCCACCTGAAACATGCGCCCGCCGCTCTCATCGCACACAGTCTCCAGCAACTGCGGTCCCATGCGCTCTTCCGGTGTCGGCGCGTAGGGGTCAAAGATCCCCATGGCATAAATCTGCACGTCGGACTCGCGCACCTTGGCGCGAAGCTCGCCTTCGGTAAACCGGGAACGGTTATCGCCGCCGTCAGAAACCACCAGCAGCGCCTTGCGTTCGTGCTTTGCCGCTCGCATCTTCACAATGCCGTAATAAATCGCATCCAGCAGCGCCGTGCGGTGGCCGGCATGCACCGTGGCCAGCCGCGCTTCGATATCGTCGACAGAACTGGTAAAGTCCTCAATCAGTTCCGGCCGGTCGTTAAACCCAATCACAAAAAATTCGTCCTGCGGGTTGGACGTCTTGATGAACTGCAGAATCGACTCCTTGGCTCGCACAAGTTTGGACGTCATAGACCCCGAAAGGTCCATGACGATGCCGATAGAAACCGGGGCGTCCTCGCAGGCAAAGCTGCTGATCTTCTGCTCCCCGTTGTTCTCAAAGACCTGAAAATCCTGCTGTTCCAGCCCCGTGACCAGCCGGTTCATGGGGTCGGTGACCGTGACCGGCACCAGCACCAGGTCCGCATTCATGCGAATGAACGATCCAGGGTGCAGGCGCAGGGCGTCCTTGCCCGTAGCGGGCGCAGCTTCCGTCCCTTTCGGCTCCGCGGCAGGTGCGCTGTTGGTTGAAGACGGAGGATTGACGTGCACCTGGTTCAGCTGATCGTCCTGCGCGGAAAGGTGCGCGCCGCTCAGCATGAGCGCCAGCAGGCAAAACCAGAGCCACGTCAGAAACGAGCGCCTGGGTCCGCCTCCGTTGGTCCCGGCTAACTGGAGGGGAAGGTTCGTCATGACACTGCACCCAAAGGTTGTTCGCGATAGTACCACGGCTGGCGCTCCATTGGCACAGCCGCGGACCCCGGCTGCAGCTCGGCGATCTCCCCATCCCCAAGTCATCTTGCTTCTCGGGCGCTGGGATACAATCGACCCTGAACGGTTTTTCTGTTGGGCGTATCGGAAGGCCACTGTGCCGCCCCTCTTTCCGCGGCGGGTCGTTTGCACAACCCCGCAAGGAAATTGCAACAAGAGAAGACGCTTACGAGGCGCCGGCCTTCCGTTTGGAATCAGTCAAAAAACCGGGGCCCAAATTCGCTGTACTGGGGAGCAAGATCGCCTTCATGGCCCGCATCTACCCGTTCCGCGCGTGGCGCTACAACCCTGCCGCTGTCCGTTTGGATGACGTCGTTACCCAGCCTTACGACAAAATCTCTCCCGCCATGCAGCAGGCATATTACCAAAGAAGCCCTTACAATCTGGTCCGCATCATCCTCGGACTGCCTGAACTCTTTGACGCGGAAAAAGGCGAAAGCGTATATACCCGCGCGGCAAGGGATTTCAGGGCCTGGCGCGATCGGGGCATCCTCGTGCAGGAAGCGGAACCGTGCATCTTCGCCTACGCCCAGCGCTTCACGGTGCCGGGATCGGAAATTGTGAAGGAACGGCGCGGATTCATCGCCCTGGGAAAGCTCCACGAGTACGCCGAACAGGTGGTTTTCCGGCACGAACAAACGCTTTCCAAGCCCAAATCCGACCGCCTGAAGCTGCTCCAAGCCACGCGCGCCCACTTCGGTCAGATCTTCATGCTCTACTCCGATCCGGCCGGCAGCGTGGACAAGATTCTCTTCGATTCCAATGGCCCCACGGACGCCGAGGTCACCGATGAATACGGAGTCCTCCACCGGGTCTGGCGGGTGAACGATCCGGCCATTCTCAACCTGCTCACCACGGCCATGGAAGACAAGAAGCTCATCATCGCCGACGGTCACCATCGCTACGAGACCGCGCTGGATTACGCGCGCCCATTCGCCGTAGACTACGCCGCCAGAAGCGGTTCCGAACCGCCCGGCAAGCCCGAATACAGCTCCAGCCATCTGCCCCGGCCGCCATTCCCTGAAGCCGCCGTGATGATGACCTTCGTCAACTTGGACTCCGACGGTCTGGTCATTCTGCCCACGCATCGGGTCGTCCACGGACTCGCCGGCTTTGATCCGCAGGCCTTTCTCAGCGCCGCAGGTCAGTTTTTTACCGTGAAACTACTCCCTGGAACAGACATCGCAACCTGCACGGAAACCCTGAGGGCGCAGAATGGCACAGCATTCATAGCCGTGACGAACGGCTGCGTGCACTTGCTCCAGGCCAAACCGGATGCCGTAACCGCTGCCTTGACCGGGATGCCCGACCGGCAGCTCCAACTCGATCTCACCCAGCTCCACTCGTTACTGCTGGACCGTGTGCTCGGCCTCGATGCCGAAAAGGTCCGCGACCAAACCAACCTGCGCTACCTGCGCGATGCCGCGGAGGCCGTCGACCAGGTTCGCCGCGGCGAGGCTGACGTCGCATTCCTCACCAGGCCCGTCTCCATGAATCAACTGCGCGAAGTCGCCTTCGCCGGCGAAGTCATGCCCCAAAAATCCACCGACTTCTACCCCAAGCTCCTCAGCGGCCTGGCCGTCTATGCGCTGGACTGAGCGGGTGCACCGCGCGATATTTTACGTGGCCAATTTCATCTATCTCCGAATGATGCTCCGTGCCCCATCCTGTCGCCTTATTTCTGGCGACAGGGTGGGAAACCACAACACTAGTCCCCGCTTGTTCTCTTCTTCGGTTCTCGCCGCGCTGCTGCCCGTGATTCTCCTCCCGTTCCTTTCCAGCTTCGCGCCCGCCCAGGCCCCGCCCGCTCCAGCTTCCCGCTTCGTGGTGGTTCTCGATGCAGCTCACGGCGGCGATGATTCCGGCGCGACACTCGTCACCCCGGACACCGGCGCCGAACCGGAGAAAACCTACACCCTCGAGCTCAGCGTCCGTCTCCGTTCCCTGCTCGCCGCCCGCGGCATCAGCGTCGTTACCACCCGTGAATCGGACGTCGCGCTCGACCCCGGGCAGCGCGCCCAGGTTGCCAATCACGCCAACGCGCAGGCCTGCCTGTCGCTTCACGCGGCTATGACCGGCTCCGGCGTGCACCTGTTTATTTCCTCGCTCGCGCCCGTTCAGCGCACCGCATTCCTTCCCTGGAAGACCGCCCAGGCCGCCTGGGTGGACCACAGCATTGCGCTGGCCGGAATGCTCAACTCCGCACTGACTCATGGCGGCATCAAGGTCACTATCGGCCGCACCTCGCTTCCCGCCATCGACAGCATGACCTGCCCGGCGGTCGCCGTTGAGGTTGCGCCCCCGCAGCCCGCGCAGTCCTCCGGGCACGCCGCAAACATCGGCGACGACGCCTACCAGACGCAGGTAGCCGACGCCATCGCCGCCGGCCTGCTGGAGTGGCGCGCCGAGGGACAGAACCCATGATCCCCCGTTATCAGACCGTGCTCTTCGTGATCCTGCTGCTGGCCTCCATCGTCATGGGGGGCATCTTGTGGCATCTGCGCGACCGCGCCCATGAGCGCCTGCTTGCCGGCCAGGACTCCGCTCCCACCCGCGCCCCTGAAGTGGCGCCCGTGGAGCAGGCCACGCTCATGGTCGCCAGCGATGAAGATGATTCACTCGAGACCCGCGATCTCGCGCTCCCGCTGCCCCCCGGCCCCACCGGCCGCGCCCGCGCCGCGCTGGGCGAACTGCTCGACCTCTATGCCGCTCCCGGCGCAGCCCACCCCGTTCCCGGCGGCGCGCAGTCCATTTCGGATGTCTTTCTTCTCCCCGCCAAGAGCATCTCCAACCCGGAGTCCAAAGCAGCGCAGGAATCAAGCTCCGGACCCGAACTTGCGGTCGTCAATTTCACCAGCACGTTCGCCAACAACCATCCCAGCGGCATTGAAACCGAAACGCTGACCATCCTCTCCATCTGCGCCACATTGCGCGCCAACCTCCCGCAGGTCACCGAGGTCCGATTCCTGGTCGACGGTCAGTCCCGCGCCACGCTGGCCGGTCATGCCGACCTCACCCGCACCTATCTGACGGAAGATTCCCCCCTCACGGTCGGGGGCAGCCAACCGTGACCGGAGCCGGGACTGAGGGTGCGCACGGACACTAAACTAGAAGCAATGACTCCGACGATTGGCGTTTTTGATTCAGGCTTTGGTGGGCTCACTGTGCTGCGCTCCTTACTGCAGCGGCTGCCGCATGCGCGTTTTGCTTTTTTGGGCGACACCGCTCGCCTCCCCTACGGTTCCAAGTCCCGCCGCACTATCGCCCGTTATGCCGCACAGAGCGCGCAATTCCTGGTTAAGGAGCAGGGCGCGGAGTTCCTGGTAATCGCCTGCAACACAGCCAGCGCCCTCGCGCTCGACGCCATTCAGGACGCCGTGCCTTCGGTTCCCGTGCTGGGAGTCATCGAGCCTGGCGCTGTCGCCGCGCACGCCGCGTCGAAGACCCGGGATGTGCTGGTCATCGCCACTGACGCAACCGTTCAAAGTCACGCCTACACCGGTGCCTGTCTGGCTCAGGGCCTGCGCGCCTTTGAAAAAGCCTGTCCGCTCCTGGTTCCGCTTGTAGAGGAAGGCTGGACCGACAATGCCATCACCTCCGAAGTCATCAAGGTCTATCTCCACGACCTTCTGGCAGCGGCAAATACTGCTGGCTTTCATCCGGACACACTGGTTCTGGGTTGCACGCACTATCCGCTGCTGCGTCCGCTGATTGAGCAGGTCATCGCGCAGATCGCCCCCATTGAAATGCAGGTCATCGATTCGGCCGAGTCCACCGCCGAAGCTGCTGCACGGCGATTGCATGGCGGGATTCCCGCCTCGCCAACGGCTGAGCCTGAGCCATCCCAGATTCGCTGTTTTGCTACAGACTCAGTCGAAAAGTTCGAACGCCTGGGCTCGCGTTTCCTGGGCCAGCCCGTGGGCCACGTCGACCTCGTCGACCTCGGCGGCTGATGCAAACTCGCAGCCCGCGCAGCGGCCCGAACGGCCAGCCCGCGTAGCGGGCAAAAGACGATAGCCCCAGGCGCACAAGCCTGGGGTGAAGATCGAACCCCGCCTCTCCAGCCCGCGTAGCGGGCGAAAGACGGGGTCGGCTCTAGGTGGATGTACGGGCTTTAGCCCGTACATCCACCCGCCAAAGGACGCGCGCATTCCCTCTGCTATTCTGAAAATCGCAACTTCTCGGAGGATTCAAAGCAAGCATGATCGATTTGGCGGGCAAAACGGCCGTAGTCTTCGGGCTGGCCAACAAGCGTTCCATCGCCTGGGGCATCGCTCAAAAACTGCACGCAGCCGGCGCCACCCTGGCCATCTGCTATCAAAACGAGCGCATGAAGGCCGAGGCCGAAGACCTGATCAACGAGTTGCCCGGTGCCAGTGGCTTCCAGTGCGATGTTTCGAGTGACGCCGAAATCGAGTCTCTCTTCGCCACACTCCAGCAAAAGTACGGCAGGCTCGACGTCCTGGTCCATGCCGTGGCCTACGCGCCCGCCGAGGACCTGCGCGGCGCCTTCCTCAACACCAGCCGTGAAGGCTTCCGCATCGCCCATGACGTCAGCGTCTATTCGCTCATCGCCGTCACCCGCGGCGCCGCCCCGCTCATGACCGAGGGCGGCAGCGTCATGACGCTCAGCTATTACGCGGCGGAAAAAGTGGTTCCCAACTACAACGTGATGGCCCTCGCCAAGGCCTCGCTCGAGGCCTGCGTGCGCTACCTGGCCTCGGATCTCGGCACCAGAAACATTCGCGTCAACGCCATCTCCGCCGGCCCCATCAAGACCCTCGCCGCCCGTGGCATCGGCGCCCTCGGCGACATGCTCAGGGCAGCCGCGGACCGCGCCCCCCTCAAGCGCAACGTCGATCAGCTCGAAGTCGGCGGCGCCGCTCTGTTCCTGGCCAGCGACCTCTCCAGCGCCATCACCGGTGAAACCCTCTACGTCGATTGCGGCTACAACATCATGGGCTTCTAATTCCCTCGTTCAACCAACTGGAGAACGAAAATCATGGCAAAGCTGGGATTTGTAGGGCTGGGTATCATGGGCCGGCCGATGATGAACAACCTGCTCAAGGCGGGCCACTCCGTGGTCGCGTACACGCGCAAGGCCAGCGTGCTCGACGCCTGTGTAGCCGACGGCGCCCAGCGCGGCGCGTCGAATCAAGACGTAGGCGCGCGCGCCGACATCATCGTGACCATGCTGCCCGACGGACCGCAGGTGGAAGAGGTCGTTCTCGGCCCGGCTGGAGTTCTCGAAGGCGCCAGGCCCGGCGCCATCATCGTCGACATGAGTTCCATCAATCCGCTGGTCTCGCAGAAAATCGGCAAGGCTTGCGCGGCCAAGGGCGTGGAGTTTCTGGATGCGCCGGTCAGCGGCGGCGAGCCCAAGGCCATCGACGGCACGCTGGCCATCATGGTGGGCGGCAGCGCAGAGGCTTTCCAGAAGGTCGAGCCCATTCTCAAGTGCATGGGTTCGAGCGTGACGCTCACCGGCCCTGTTGGCGCCGGCAATACGACCAAGCTGGCCAATCAGATCATGGTGGCCTGCAACATTGCCGCCATGGGCGAAGCGCTCACACTGGCCACGCGCTGCGGGCTCGACCCCGAAGTGGTGGTGAACGCCATCAAGGGCGGCCTTGCCGGAAGTGCGGTACTCAACGCCAAAGGCCCCATGCTCATCGCCAGAAACTTCAAGCCCGGTTTCCGGATCAATCTCCACCAGAAGGACCTGCGCAACGCGCTGCAAACGGCCGAATCGACGCATGTGGCGTTGCCACTCACTGCGATCGTGCAGCAGATGCTTTCAGCGCTGATCGCCGAAGGCAAAGGCGACCTCGACCACTCGGCCATCGCCACAGTAGCGGAAGAATTGTCGCGGGTAGAGGTCAAGCGGCCGGACTGAGCTATTCCGCCAGCGCGGCGATCTCCGCAAACGGAACGGTGAACGATGTTCCGGGCAGCGAGAACACGGTGCCGGGCGTGAGCTGGCCGGCGCGGTAGTGATAGTAGATCTGCCTTTTCGGCTCGATGAGCCAGATCGCGCCGATGCCCATGCGCTCGTAGTCGGCCAGCTTCTCGAGCATCCGCGACATGAGGTCTTCGGGCGAGAGGATTTCGAATACCGCCAGTGGCGCGTGGGTGATGATCTGCTCGCGCGGTGCCGTGCGGTTGAGGATGGTTACATCGGGAACCCGGAAACGGTTCTGTGAAACCTGGATCCGTAGTTCAGGCCGGGAGATAATTCCCAGTTCCTTTTCACGCATTAAGAAATAGCCGGCCACGATGATTTGCCAAGTGGCATGGTCGTACTCGCCCACAGGTCGCTCCTCAATCACCCCGTCCACGTACTCGCAGTCGGGGTCTGAGCTCATCCTCAGAAATTCCTCGACCGGGATCAGGGAAGGTTGCGCAGCCATGTGAGAGTACTCCGTGGCATGTATTCTACGCCCGATGGGCTGCAGAGACTGATCAGCCCTCTTCCGCCTCGCGTAGCTTGGCGATGACCGTGAAATCTTCAAGCGTAGTGGTATCGCCCTTGATCTCGCCGTGCGTGGCCAACTCGCGCAGCAGCCGGCGCATGATTTTGCCGCTGCGGGTTTTGGGCAGCGCTTCGGTAAAGCGGATATCGTCGGGCCGCGCCAGCGATCCAATCTCCTTCGAAACCCACTTGCGCAGCTCGTCCTTCAATGCATCCGTCGGCTCGTTGCCGCTCTCGAGCGTGACAAAGGCGGCAATGGCCTGCCCCTTCAACTCGTCGGGCCGTCCAACCACGGCTGCCTCCGCAACCTTGGAATGAGCCACCAGCGCCGACTCCACTTCCATCGTGCCCAGCCGGTGGCCGCTCACGTTGATCACGTCGTCCACGCGGCCCATCAACCAGAAATAGCCGTCCGCGTCCTGGCGCGCGCCGTCGCCCGTGAAGTAGCAGCCGGGCACATCGCTCCAGTAGGTCTGCTGGTAGCGCTCGGGATCGCCGTAGACAGTGCGCGCCATCGAGGGCCACGGTTTCCGAACCACCAGCAATCCACCAGAGCCAGGAGGCACAGAGTGCCCCTCTTTAGTGACCACCGCCGGCTCAATGCCGAAGAATGGCCGCGTGGCCGAGCCCGGCTTAGTGGGCACGGCGCCCGGAATCGGCGCAATCAAAATCGCGCCCGTCTCCGTCTGCCACCACGTATCCACAATCGGGCAGCGGTTGTGGCCAATCTTCTCGCGATACCACATCCACGCTTCGGGATTAATGGGCTCACCCACGGTTCCAAGAAGTCGCAGCGATCGGAGATCGTGTTTCTCCACGTGCTCATCGCCCCACTTGATGAAGGCGCGAATGGCCGTAGGCGCGGTGTAAAAGACCGTGACCTTGTGGTCGTCGATGATCTTCCAGAAGCGCGAGAAGTCGGGCCAGTTCGGCGCGCCCTCGTACATCAGCACCGTGGCCCCATTTTGCAGCGGCCCGTAGACGACATAGGAATGTCCAGTCACCCAGCCGATGTCCGCCGTACACCAGTACACATCCTCATCGCGCAAATCGAATACGTATTTCGAAGTCAGGTAGGTCTGCACCGCGTAGCCGCCCGTCGTGTGCACCAGCCCCTTCGGCTTCCCGGTCGTCCCGGAGGTGTAGAGGATGTAGAGCGGGTCTTCCGAGTCCATCGGCTCAGCCGGGCACTCAGGCGCGGCCTTGGCCACGAGATCGTGCCACCAGTGATCGCGGCCGCCGACCATATTGACTGCGGTACCGGTGCGCCGATAAACCACCACGTGCTTCACCGTGGGGCAGCCCGGCAGCGCTTCATCCACCGTGCGCTTGAGCTGGATCTCGTTGCCGCGCCGATAGCTGGTGTCCTGCGTGAGGATGGCGACGCAGCCGGAGTCGTTGACGCGATCGGCAATCGCATTGGCCGCAAAACCGCCGAAGATGACGGAGTGTATAGCGCCAATGCGCGCGCAGGCCAGCAGCGCGATCGCCAACTCCGGCGTCATGCCCATGTAGACGGCGACGCGATCACCCTTCTTGATCCCCAGTTCCTTCAATGCGCTGGCGAACTTCTGCACTTCGACATGTAATTCGGCGTAGGTGAGGCGGCGAACCTCGCCCGGCTCGCCCTCCCAGATCAGCGCCGTCTTCTGCGCGCGCGCTCCCAGCGCGTGCCGGTCGACGCAGTTGTAACTCAGATTGAGCTGGCCACCCACGAACCACTGGGCGCTCGGCAGATTCCAATCGAGCACTTTATCCCAGGACTTGAACCAGTCGAGCTCCCGCGCCGCCGTGGCCCAGAATTTTTCCGGGTCGTCGATCGACTCCTTGTACATCGCCTCGTACTGCTCCAGGCTCTTGACGTGGGCTTTCGCGCTGAACTCAGCCGGGGGCGGAAACACGCGATTTTCGCGCAGCGTCGAATCGATATCGAGATTGGCCGCAGCAGGAACCGGCACTGAAGTCATGCAAAACCCCCTAAGAATCTAAATGAATATGTGCGCGACACAGGAACAGATCGCTCGCCCCCCAAAAAATGCCGCATGGCTCAAACTTTAGCGGGCCAGAGGTAGGATGGGCAAGTCAGCGGGCATCACTCTGACTCTGCCGTGGTGAAACTTCGGGGTATTGTGCCTAATCCGGCTCGGCACGCCACCAGGTCTTTGACCGCTTAATTTTGTACCAATTCCGTGCCCCATCCTTTCGCCTTTTCTCTGGCGAAAGGGTGGGAAACCACGGAAGCCAAAAGTACGAATTCATGCGGTCCGGGGACCTAGAGTTCCTTGCATGCGGCCAATGCCGACAATGAGCATTGACGGCGGTCAGAGCTCGAGAAATGCCGCACACGACAGAATCCGCACGCCGCGAAACGGATCGAGCGCAAGCAGGTCGAGGTCGCCGGTGATGATTGCATCGGCTCGACCATGTACGGCTGCTTCAAGGAATTTATCGTCGCGGCAGGCGCGCATAGGCGTGGGGATGAGAACAACCGCGCATTGCTGGGCGTATTCCTGAAATAGAGCTTCACGCAGATGCCGTTCGATATATTTGTCGAATTTCTTGAGAACCAATACTCTGCGGAACTCGGCCAGCGTTTCCTCCGATGAAAGGAGGATCGCTTCTGAGCGGGCTTTCAGAAACGCGCGATGGGGAACCGATCCATTCAAGAGCGCGGCGCTGACAAGAACATTGGTATCGAAAACTAACCTTCGCACCCCGCTTACCTTTCAGCCAGAATCTCCTCTAGTTTCTTCTCAGTCAGCCCCTTCGCCCTGGCTTGCGCGGAACCGATCACGGAAATGCGATCGAATTCCTTCCAACGATCCTTGTTCAGACGCTCGTACTCCTCGACCGAAATTACCACCGCCAGGTCGCGATTGTGGCGGCGAATTCTAATCGGTTCGCGCTGAGCGGTGTCGATGATTTCGGCGAAGTTCTGCTTGGCTTCGGTGGCGGATACAGTACGCATTCTGTACATTATGCTCAAAATAGACAAATTGTACAAATTCCAAGGCTCAACGCCTTCCGTGGCGCTGCCGCCGCGCCGCTTGGCTGGACGGCTACCAAGTCCTAACCCGTGGCAACACCTGGGCACAATCAGTTGGCGCCGGCAGGCACCATGCTCTCTCCGTTGCCCTCCAAATCGGCGACAAGCAGGGCCCTAGCTCTCTGCAGCAACTCGAGCGGATGTGCCGGCTTGGCCAGGATGTCAAAAATGTGTCCCCGCTTCCCTGCCTCTGCCAGCATCGCCACCGCGCTTTCGCTGCCCGAGAACAACAGGAGCCGGCAATGCGGATAATTTTCCTTCAGAACGATCGCGAGATCGACACCATTCATCCCCGGCAGCATCACGTCCAGCAAGGCCAAGTCGGGACTCCAGGAGGCGATCGTTTCGATGGCCTGCTCTGCGGAATATGCAACCCGTACCGTGAATCCATTTTTTTCGAAGATGAGGGCAAGTGTATCGGAAACCGCCGTTTCGTCATCCACGATCAGTATTTTGGCCCCACCAACAGAAATATCCATCGTTCCCCCGACCTCAATTCGACAACTGGAATCTAGCTTTTGAGGAACGAGCCTCAGCATGCTGGTTCCAAATCGCTCTGACAGCAGAAGTAGACGCAGCCTATCAAGTCGCTGCCGGCTCGACAAAACGAAGTTCCCCGCTGACGCCCTGCGTCCTCGAATTGGCTCATCGCGTCTCTGTTTGCCGGTTCTGCTGCTGATATTGGATGCGGAAACGATACTGATAGCATACCCATAAGGATGGCTAAATCATTGATTTCATTGATGTAATTGCATCAGTGCAACCAGGACCAGGGTAAGAAAAATGACACATCACGTTCCTAGCTCCCCGGACTGGACCGAGCGTATTCAGCGGCTTCTGAGTGAGCTGGACCTGACTCAAGCCGGCCTCGCTGAACGCCTCGGCGTTTCCCCGGCGACTGTCTCCCGCTGGATTCAGGGTAAGATTGAACCGACGGCTCAGAATTACGTGGCCCTGGGGAATCTTGCGCCTTCTCCCGATAGCGTATATTTCTGGGAACGCGCTGGCATGGACCCCTCTGACCTTTCCGTGGCAAATCTCGGCAGGACTGCGTCTTCCTTACGCTTCGACCTCCGGGATTTTCAGCTCATCGCATCCGGCAGGACTTCACAGCAGCTCGCCGGTGCTGGCAGCGCAGTTGCCATCCCGCTGCTCAATGTAACCGCCTGGGGAGATCGAATCGCTCCGCCGCAAAACGTCAGCCTCTCCCAGGCCGAGGTCGAAAGCGTACTGGTGGCGCCGCTCGACTGGTGCCCCCACCCGGAGAGCATGATCGCCATGCACGTTGCCGGGGACTCAATGGATCCGCTGATTCCCGACGGCTCCATCATTTTCGTTGACTCGGCAGCCACGGACCGCGACCACCTCCACCAGAAACTCGCCGTCGTCACACATCGAGACCAGGGATTCAAGGTGGCTCGCTTTCAGCGCCTCCAGGCCACCGACCTGATGATTTCCGCCAACCGCAGGGTTCTGCCGCTCGATGTCAGCAACGCCTCAAAATGGAAGACCTTCGGCGAAGTGCTGTGGTGGGTCTCCCGCGACTCTGGAGTTATCGTCTGATTCGGCGCTGTCATCGCTCGCCAAATCGGAAACACTTGCCTGTAGCACCGCGGTAGCCCTGGACCAGTCCATAGGAGCTGAAATAAAATGCCCTGCTCGCATGAGCAGGGCATTTTATTGAACGTATCGGGAACTACGGCTTAGTGCGCCTTCCCAACCGATCCCGCTGACGCAATCTTCGCATCGGCTTCATCAATCACGCGCAGCGCTTCGTTGTAGGCTTCTTCGCTCTCGCCGGCCTGTTTCCAGAGTTCTTCGCCATGTTCGCGCTGACGCTCGGCGCGGGGCACATCGATCTCCTCAGGCTTGAGCGCGTCATTGGCCAGGATGGTCACGCGGTCGGGCAACACTTCCACAAATCCCCAGCTCACGTTGTAGCGCGTAGTCAGGTTCGGCGCCTTCGGCTGCGCTGCCGTGCACGCGTCACATCGCCCGCACCCAGCTCAGCCAGCAGCGGCGCGTGGCCGTAGAGCACTTCCATGTACCCGGACTTCGAGGGCAGCTCCACCGCCTCTGCCAGCTGCTCGAAGAGCGTGCGCTCGGGAGTGACGAGGCGAACGCGGAGTTGGTTTGCTTGATCTGCCATAGTTGCTTCGCTCCCCAGCTTTCAGCTCTCAGCTCTCAGCTCGGTTCGTTCTTTGGCTGAAAGCTGAGAGCTGAGAGCTGCCTTTATACCGATCGCCTTCAGCTTCTCCGCCGTCTCCAGCACTTCCTCGATGCCGCCCTTCATGTAGAAGGCCTGCTCGGGAACATCGTCGTGCTTGCCCTCGATGATCTCCTTGAAGCTGCGCACCGTGTCGGCGATCTTCACATAGCGGCCCGGGATGCCGGTGAACTGCTCGGCAACGTGGAAGGGCTGCGACAGGAATTTTTGGACTTTTCGTGCCCGGGCGACCGTCAGCTTGTCTTCTTCCGACAGCTCGTCGATGCCCAGGATGGCGATGATGTCCTGCAGGTCCTTGTAGCGCTGCAGAATCTTCTTCACGCCCTGGGCAACATCGTAGTGCTCCTGGCCGACCACGCGCGCGCTGAGAATGCGCGAGGTGGAGGCCAGCGGATCAACAGCCGGGTAAATGCCGAGCTCCGACAGCGGACGGCTCAACACGGTGGTGGCGTCAAGGTGGGCGAAGGTGGTGGCCGGCGCCGGATCGGTCAAGTCGTCGGCGGGCACGTAGACGGCCTGCACAGAAGTTACCGAACCCTTGCTGGTCGAAGTAATGCGCTCCTGCAGCTCGCCCATTTCGGTGGCCAGGTTGGGCTGGTAGCCCACGGCCGAGGGCATGCGGCCCAGCAGCGTGGAAACCTCAGAACCGGCCTGCGTAAAGCGGAAGATGTTGTCGATGAAGAGCAGCGTGTCGGAGCCCTCCTGGTCGCGGAAGTACTCGGCGACGGTGAGCGCGGTGAGGGCCACGCGCAGGCGCGCTCCGGGCGGCTCGGTCATCTGGCCGTACACCAGCGCGCACTTCGACTCCTGCCACTTGCCGGGCTTGATGACGCCCGACTCGCTCATCTCCAGCCAAAGGTCGTTGCCCTCGCGGGTACGCTCGCCCACGCCGGCAAACACCGAGTAGCCGCCATGGTTCTTGGCCACGTTGTTGATCAATTCCATGATGACGACGGTCTTGCCCACGCCGGCGCCGCCAAACAGGCCGATCTTGCCGCCCTTCAAGAAGGGCTGGATGAGGTCGATGACCTTGATGCCGGTCTCGAACATCTCCTCATGGGTCGACTGCTCGTCGAAGAGCGGAGCGGGGCGGTGAATGGGCATGCGCTCGGTCTCGCCGATGGGCCCGAGCTCGTCGACCGGCTCGCCGATGACGTTGATCACGCGGCCCAGCGTCTGCTTGCCCACCGGCACGCGGATGGGTCCGCCGAGGTCGATGGCCTTCATGCCGCGAACCATGCCGTCCGTGGCTTCCATGGCCACCGTGCGCACGCGGCCCTCGCCCAGGTGCTGCTGGACTTCGAGAATCACGTTGATGGGCGTGGGAACCTTGAAGCCCTCGCTGGTGACGCGCAGCGCCTGGTAGATGGGCGGCATGGTTGCTTCTTCGAATTGAACGTCCACGGCCGGGCCGGAGATCTGAATCACTTTACCGATGTTTTCTGCCATTTCAAAAGCTCCTAGCTTCTAGCTTCTAGCCTGATTCTCTACCGCTTCAGTCTCTATGTTTTCTCCCGCAAGCGACCCAGCGCGGGAACGGAAAGCTAGAGGCTGGAAGCTAGCAGCTAGAAGCTGTCTCTCACAGCGCCGCGGCGCCGCTCACAATTTCGATAATCTCCTTGGTGATCGCCGCCTGGCGCACGCGGTTCATGTGCAGCGTGAGCGCAGTCGATCATGTCGGAGGCGTTGTTGGTGGCCGAGTCCATCGCCGTCATGCGGGCCGCGTGCTCGGCGGCTACCGATTCCGTCATGGCGTGATAGAGCATGGAAAAAATGTACTGCGGCAGCAGACTCGCGAAAAGCTCCTCGGGCGGCTGCTCGTAGATGTAATCCACATTGGCGGTGCCGAACTTCGCCGCTTCTTCCTCGGCCTCAGTAGTGTCGGCCGGCTCCAGTTCAATGCCCGCGGAAGCGGCCGCTTCAGCCGCGCGTTCCCGTTCTTCCGCGGTGGGCTCAACCGCGCCCGCGATCTGCGGCTTGCCCACTTCGATCAGCGGCAAGCAGCTTTTCAACCACCAGCCGCTGTGCAATCACCGACTTGAACTCGTTGTAGACGATGTAGGCGGCGTCGATCTCCTCGTGCACGTAGCGGGAGATGATGTTGTGCGCCAGAGCCTGCACGCGCGAAATTTCGAGGTTCACGAGCAGCCCCGGATGGTCGCCCGTGACTTCCACCGGCCCCTTCCGCGCCTCTCGCACCTGCCGCGTGCTGCCGTGCTCGTCTGTCTGCTCGGTGTAGGCTGGCCACCGGATAGCGCCGCCGCATCTGGTCGCGTCCCTTGCGGCCCACGGCCTCGATATCGATTTCCTTATCCGGGTTGCCCTGAATGAACTGGTACGCGGTCTTCAGAATGTTGGCATTGAAGGCGCCGGCAAATCCCTTGTCGCCGCTGATGACGACGATCAGAATGCGCTTCTCGGGCCGCGTGATGAACAGCGGATGGACCAGGTTGCCGGTGTTCTCGTCGAAGATGTCGACGCGCCGCACCAGCGACTGCAGCACGCTGGTGATCATGCGCGCGTAAGGCCGCGCGGTCAGCGCCCGCTCCTGGGCGCGGCGCAGTTTGGCCGCCGAAACCATCTTCATGGCCTTGGTGATCTGCCGCGTGTTCTTCACGCTGCGGATGCGGCGTCGTAAATCGAGAACGTTTGCCATGCTCTTCTTTGCTAGCTCCTAGCCTCTAGCTTCTAGCCTCTAGCTCTGCGTGCCACTGTTGGTTGCGCGTTCCGCGATCCGGTCAAATCCATGCTGTTCGTTCCCGCAGTTCGTAGCTAGCAGCTAGAAGCTAGTAGCTAGCAGCTGCTTTTACGCCGTCACCGCCGCCAGCTCCGCCTTGAAGTTTGCCGCGTACTCCTTCATCGCGGCGTGCAGCTTGTTGCGTACTTCGTCGTCGAGCTGCTTCTTCTTGGTCAGCTCATCCATCAGCGGCTGCTGCGCAGCAGCAAAGTACTTGTGCAGACCGTCTTCAAAGGCGCGAATGTCGCTCACCTTCAAGTCGTCCAGATAGCCCTGCGTGCCGGCAAAGAGCACCACCGTCTGCTGCTGCCAGGTCAGTGGATGGAACTGCGGCTGCTTGAGCAGTTCGGTCAGCCGCTGGCCGCGATTGAGCTGCTTCTGCGTCAGCGGATCAAGATCCGAGCCGAACTGCGCAAACGCTGCCAGCTCGCGATACTGCGCCAGATCGAGCTTGAGCGTGGAACCTACCTGCTTGACCGCCTTGATGGCCGCCGAGAAGCCCACGCGCGAAACCGAAAGGCCCACGTTCACAGCCGGGCGAATTCCGGAGTTGAAGAGGTCGGTCTCGAGGAAGATCTGTCCGTCGGTGATCGAGATCACGTTGGTCGGAATGTACGCCGAGACGTCGCCCGCCTGGGTCTCGATAACCGGCAGCGCCGTAAGCGAACCGCCGCCCCGCTCCTTGCTCATCTTCGCCGAGCGCTCCAGCAGCCGCGAGTGGAGATAGAACACGTCGCCGGGGTAAGCTTCGCGGCCCGGCGGACGGCGCAGCAGCAGCGAAATCTCGCGGTAGGCCATGGCGTGCTTGGAGAGATCGTCGTACATCACCAGCGCGTGGCGGCCCGAGTCGCGGAAGTACTCACCCATCGCCGTCGCCGCGTAAGGCGCGAGGTAAAGCATAGGCGCCGGCTCCGAGGCCGAAGCAGCCACGATGATGGTGTGGCCCATCGCGCCGGCTTCGGTCAGCGTCTGCACCACCTGCGCAATCGACGAGCGCTTCTGGCCGATGGCGCAATAAATGCAGATCAGGTCGTTCTTGGCGTTGTTGATGATGGTGTCAAGCAGCACGGCAGTCTTGCCCGTTTGCCTGTCTCCAATGATCAGCTCGCGCTGTCCGCGCCCGATCGGAATCATGGCGTCGATGGCCTTGAGGCCGGTAGCCATGGGCTCACGCACGGGCTGGCGATCGATGATGCCAGGCGCCAGGCGCTCCACGGGCAGCGTCTCCGTCGTCGCAATGGGGCCCTTGTCGTCGATGGGCTGGCCCAGCGCGTTGACCACGCGGCCAATCATGCCCTCGCCCACCGGCACGGAGAGAATCTTGCCGGTGCGCTTTACCTCTTGGCCTTCCTTGAGCTCCGTATAGTCGCCGAGGATCACGGCGCCCACCTGGTCCTCTTCCAAGCGAGAGCGCCAGGCCGGCAATGCCGTGCGGGAAGCTGAGCAGCTCGCCGGCCATCACCTTGTCGAGGCCGTGGAGGCGCGCAATACCGTCACCCAGCGAAGTGATGGTCCCGACTTCGTCCACCTGGACCTTGGCGTCGTAGTTCGCGATCTGCTCGCGAAGTAGCTGCGTAATTTCGTCTGCCTTGATCTGAGCCATGTCTTTTCCTTGAGTTCTCAGTTCGTAGTTCTCAGTTCACAGTCGCCCAACCAGCGCTTCAACTGTGACCAACAAACCTCTGAACTAGAACTGCCTCCAAAACTGTGAACTGCGAACTACGAACTGAGAACTTCTCTCAGTCTCTCCAGCCGGCCGCGGACCGAGCCGTCATACACCGTCGATCCAATGCGCACCACGGTGCCGCCCAGAATCGCCTTGTCCTGCGTGAAGCTGGCCTCGATGCGCGCGCCGGCCAGCTTGCCCACTTCGGCCACCAGCGCATCGCGCTCGTCCTTGCTGAGTTCGCGCGCGGTCACAATCTCTGCCGGTTTGATGCCCATCTGCTGCTGCAAAAGGCTGCGATACGCCGCGACCACTTCAGCCACGTGCGCAATGCGGTCGTTGTTGACGAGCACTGCGATCAGGTTGCGCAGCTCCTTCATCATGCCCAGCTTTACGTTGAGCTTGTCGAGGATCGCCACCTTCTGCACCGCGGGAATCGAGGGGTTCACAAAGAACTCGCGCAGTTCGCGGCTGCCTTCCCAGGTGCCAAGAAAGTCGTTGAGTTGCTGATCGATGGCCTTGGTGTCGAGCCTGGCATCGCTGACCACATCGAGAAACGCGCTGGCGTAACGGGAGACGAAAGCAGGCATTTACTTTTTCCCTCCCTTACCGTTTTCACTGGCAACCTGCCCGATGAAATCGTGAATCAGGGCGCGGTCCGTCTCCGGCGTGAGCGTCAATTGCTTCGACGCCTGCTCAATGGCCAGATCGGCGGCAAACTCGCGCAACCCTCGGCGCGCGTGCGTAGCGGCGGCGCTGATCTCCTGCTCCGCCGCGGCCACAATGCGCTCGCTCTCTTCCTTGAGAGCGGCCTTGATCCGTTTCTCGTCTTCCAGGCTTTCCTGTTCCACCTGGGCACGGAATTTGGCAATCTCATCGCCTAGTCCGGCCAGCTTGGCCTCCACCGCGCCCAATCTCTGCCGTGCCTCCTCCGTAGCCTCGCGCGCAACTTGCAGACTGTGGCGCAGGGTCTGCGAGCGCTTGCGGAACACCTTGGGCATGGTCCGTATGAGCGGAACGGCGATGGCGAAAAAGATGATCGCGAAATTGATGAGCAGAAACAGAATCCGCGCCGCCGGTTCGCTGATGTGCAGAAAGCCAGCGAACTTGTGCACCACGGGCGCGTTCAGAAAGCCGTTCTCCTGCTCCTCTTCCGATTTCGGTGTCTCGCTGGCCGACGGATTATTCGCGGCGTCGAGAACCTGCGTTTGATGGGTTGGCGCAGTCTGCTGCGCTGCGGCCCGGTGCGGCGCCATGAGCGTGACAGAAAGCACGGCCAGCGCAGCGAACAAGTAGATGCGGCCGTAGAGACGGGTACGTCGAGCCCACTGATTCAACGGGCACCCCCGACAGCGACGGGCAGCACGGCCCGAACAGCCAACGCAGCCAAATCAGGGGCAGAGGCCTGAACGCTCTTGCGCGCCGCAGCCGCTTCAACTTCAATGCCCGCCTTGGCCTCGCTCACCTTCTGGCTGGCGCTCTTGCGGGCAGCCTCCAGTGCGGCTTCGCGTTCGGCGTTCCATTGCTTCACGCGCTGCTCGCGAACCTTGTAAGCTTCGGCACGCGCCAGGCGAAGCTTTTCCGCGTACTCGGCGGCTCGCGCTTCCGCTGCGGCAATCGCCTTTTGTGCGTCTTCCATAGCGCCTTCGGTCAGGGCGCGGCGCCGGGCCAGCATGGCGGTCAGCGGCTTGTGCACCAGAAACTCGTACGCCACCACCAGAACCAGAAACAGCAGCGCCGTGGGCACGGATTTGAGCAGCAGGTCGCCAACCTGCCCCAGCAGCGAAGCCTTTGCGGGCGCATCGCTCATGGCGATCAGGCATGTCATAAGCGCGCCGGTATGTTGAAGGATGACTTGCATGATGAAGAGGGGGTTCGCTCCGGTTTTCCGATAGCTCTTTTAAAGAGAACACTCTTTTGTATCAAGATTTAGCGACAACGGTCAACGCGCACACGGAGATTGTTGGCATCCCTGTGACGGGAGTCACGGCCGATGAAGATAGACAGAAAAAAGGGCTTGCTTTTGGGCAAAACAGGCCTACACTGAACTTACCACCTAGACCCGGTCCAGGGTCCAGCGGGCAACCGGTTTTGGGAAACCTTCCACTCCCAAGGCCGGTGGCCCGCTTCTTAATTTCTGAGACATTTTTGAGCCCACGAGCTTGGGCACGCAATGGGTAGGCCGGGGTTTTAACCCCGGTATTTGTAGCCCGTGGCACAAGGGCTTGAGCACGAAAAGGGTAGGTCGGGGTTTTAACCCCGGCATTTGCAGCCCGTGGCACAAGAGCTTGGGCACGAAAAGGGTAGGCCGGGGTTTTACCCGGGAGTTGTAGCCCGTGGCACACGAGCTTGGGCACGAAAAGGGTAGGCCGGGGTTTTAACCCCGGCAATTGTGGCCCGGCACACAGCCGGGCCTTTAGGCCCTGAGGTATGCTTCTTCGCAAATCATGCCCACCTATGCGCTTACAACCGTCACGTATGAACGACGCGCCTTGTTTTCGCGGACCGCCAATACCGACCTTCTGATGCAAACCATCTTTCACTATCGCGACGAGGGCCGTTATCGTTTGCACGCATTCGTCGTTATGCCGGAACACCTGCACGTCCTGTTAACGCCCGCTCCTAATCAGACCATTGAACGATGCACCCAATGCATCAAGGGCGGGTTCTCGCACGAGTTCAAAAAAGACTTCGGCGGCCAGGTCTGGCAAGCCGGATTCCACGAGCACCGGATTCGCGACAAGGCTGACTTTCTGGGTCAGGTCGAGTACATCTCTGCCAATCCGGAAAAATGCCATCTGGCCGATTATTCCCTTTGTGCACACGCGGTTTCCGGGGCGAATCGATCCGATGCCGATGGAATTGGCGGGGATATAGCGCGGAAGTCACTTTGCCCCCACCGCGGCCCGATCCACCGTCAGCAACCCCTTCGCCCGCAGCCACGCCTCGAGCAGCGCCGGCCACTGCTCCAGCGCGGGATCGCCCTTCCCTAACCCGCTGCCATGGCTTCCGCTGGCGAACACGTGCATCTCCGATGGCACACCAGCCTTCACCAGCGCTTCGAAGAAATCCAGGCTCTGCTCGATGGGAACCGTATGGTCGTTGAACGTGTGGTAAATGAACGTGGGCGGCGTGTCTTTGCTGACGAAGAGCGTGGGCGTGTAAAGGGCGCGGAGCGCATCGCACTGGTCCATCAGGTTGTAGAGCTTGCAGTAGCTCAGGTGCGAAGTATCGGTGGTGATTGCGCCCAGCCACGGATAGCCGAGCACAAGGTAATCGGGCCGGCTGGAGACGCGCTCCACCGGGTCGGAAGCGTTGGGGTCGCCGGAAACAGGTTTAACCGCCGCCAGCGCCGCCAGGTGCCCACCGGCCGAAAAGCCAATGGCAACAATCCGGTCAGGCGCAATGTGATAATCGGCCGCCCGGGCCCGCACCGTTTGAATGGCGCGCCGCGCATCCAGCAGCGGAACCGGCAGCACGTAGCCATTGGAAGTGAGCCGGTAGGCCACGATGAAGGCCCGGAAACCCCGCGCCGTAAACCAATCGGCGACTTCGCGGCCCTCGAGATCGGCGGCCAGGATGGAGTACGATCCGCCCGGAAAGATGACCACGGCCGACCCGTTCTCCGTGCCCTTCCGCGGCGACAGAATCGTCATCGTAGGAATGTCGTTACAGCCATTGCCCTTGGCCTGCGGCGGCTCGCCCGGCCACAGATTAATGGTCTGAATGCCAAGAAAGGCGTTATCCGTGCCCGCGGTAGAACAGGAAGTGGTCTGAGCGTGAGCGCCGGCGATGGTCAAGAGCCCTGCCGCCAAAATTGCAGCGAATCGGTTCATGAATCCCCTCGTTGTGCTTCGCGGGGATTATACCGAAGCGACCAAAGACCACTCGCGGCGCGATGCCTGGTTCGTGATTCGTCGCTCGGACGAGCACCAAAACCGGCCGAACTGAAAACTGAGAACTGAGAACTGTTCTTCCTCACAGCCACAGCGCCGTATGCCCAGGGCAGGTCTTTTCCGCCTGAACGCACAGTGTCTCGGCCAGTTCCGTTCCATGGCGGGCGAAGTAATACGCGGCGCCGTGCACCCGTTCCTGCAGGGCGCCATCGGGATGAAGCGCCTGGACAAGCGCCTGCGCGTGGCGGCCGAGCGACGCTTCGCGCTGCAACTGGAAGTTCGCGGCCATGGTGCGCAAGCGGTTCATCTGGTAGCGCATCTTGCTGGCCGCCGTCTCGCCCGACCGGCCCAGCCCCTCGTCCTGCGCCTGCATCCAGGCCAGCAGCGCGTCGAGTTCCGCATCGAGAGCATTGCCGGCGCCGGAGAGCTTTTGTTTGAGTTCGACAGGCATGGCGCGCGCGGCCAGCAGTTGCGCCAGCCCCGGCTCGTCGAGTTCCAGGACGCGCTCCAGCGGCAGTTCGTGCTTGCGCAGCAGTTCGTCAACCGCCGGCTCGATAACTGTGGCGGAAAAACGCGGCGCGGCCGTGGTCTGCCGGCCCAGAATGCGCTCGTACAGCACCGCCGACTGCGCGAAGTAGGCAATTTCCGCCGGGCCCCCGACGATCAGCGAGGTCGAAAGCAGAAAGTCCTGAAAGACGGGGCGCAGCAACGCGGCCGGCGAGATACGCTCCGGCTCAGCATCGAGAATCGCGAGCAAGGCTTCCGTTGAGTAGGTTCGTTTACCCGCCTGCCAAACTCCCTGCGGCTCGGCGGCGCTCGCTGCGGTCCGTTTCAGAGCCTCACGCGCGCCCGTATTTTCGTCGATCAAAAACAGCAGGCTCGATTGCGGCGTGACAGCAACCTGGGCGTGATAGCCGGCGGCTTCGAGCGCGGCGTTGCGCTCCAAAAGCGCGGCGTGGAATTCGTCGGCGCGTTCAATGCCCGCGCGCAATACCGGTGCGCCCAGGCGGTGAATCTCGCGGCCGGAGGCGTCGAGAATCAGCAGTCCCTCCGCGGCAAACATCTTCGCGTAGAACTCGCCGAAGGCTTGAGCAAAGGTGCGGCCAGGCTGATAGGCGGCCGCCAGCGCTTCCATCGCGTCAGAGGCTCCCAGCAGTTCCCATGCACGGTCGATAAGCGGAACGATCGACTCATCCAGGACAACGCTGCCCACCGGCTGCGCGGCTGCGGGCGCGGAGGTATAGACAAGCTTTTCAATCTCGCGGCGGCCGGGAAAGGCCACGTGATTCACTTCAGCAAAATCGTGGTCTTCACTGGCCAGCCAGAAGATAGGCACATGAGGTCGGCCGCCCGCAGCGCACTGCCGCGCCCGCGCCACGGCGGTGGCCATTTTGAAGGGCGTGAACAGCGGCCCGCCGAACAGTGCCACCTGTTGCCCGGTCACGATGGTTCCTGCGCCGGAAGCGAGAGCCTCAAGCGCCGGCTGCGACGACGCCTGCGCGTTTTGCGAAGCAAGCAGCTTAACCAGCTCAGGCCGGTGCGCCGCAACAGAAGACCGCCGCTGCCATCTCCCGTCCTGCGGCAGAGAGGAATAGAAGGTGCGCACGGCGCCCTGGCCAGCGCAGTAGTCCAGATAGAGCCGGCTCAGGCCGGGCACAAGGGTCACGGGATAACAGTCGGCGTTGGGCAAGTCGTTCACGTGCGATACGTTCTCCCGGAAGGTTTTGGTGTGCAAGGCGGAACCAGAAATCGGCTCCTGATTAGGATGCCATGCCGGGGCATTCGATGCAGAAGTACAGATAGAGGACGCAGTGATCAAAGGAGCCCGCAAAGCGGGCGCAAGATGGTAGCCCCAGGCGCAAGCCTGGGGATGAGCGCAGCGGGCGTAAGACGTCGCCCCGCGCACGAAATTCCGCTTCCAATGCGTATACTCGTGTTGAATTGCTCCGGCTCGAGCTTTGCCTCGAGACCCTCCTGTTCGAGAAAGGTTCTCCATGCCCCCACGCAAAGTGAAGAAAAATGCGAAGCAGGCGCGGCCGGCGCCCAAGAAATCGCGGCTTGCCAAAACCGCGGCAACAGCCTCGAAAAAAGCCAAGGCCCCGAAATCAGAAAAGGCCGCCAAAGCAGTTTTGACCCCGGAAACGGAGGAGAAAGCGCAATTGCTCAGCTCCGAGGTGGTGTATGAGGGGCCGCTCTTCAAGGTGCAGCACGACAAGCTGATTGAGCCCACCGGCCTGCACACCGAGCGCGACGTGATTCGCCACAACGGCAGCGTGGTGATCCTGGCTGTCGACCGCTCCGGAGGCAAGAAGAGCGGGAGCAAGAAGAATCCCTGGATCGTGATGGAGCGGCAGTATCGCCACGCCGCCAACCAGTTCCTGTGGGAGCTGCCGGCGGGCAAGCTCGAGGCGGGCGAAGATCCGCTGGCCGGCGCCAAGCGCGAACTGGCCGAGGAGACCGGCTATCAGGCCAAGAGCTGGAAGCCGCTGGTGCAGTACTGGCCCAGTCCCGGATTCCTGGGCGAACCAATGCTGGTCTTTCTGGCCGAAGGCCTCTACGTCTACACCGGCGAGGCCAAGCCCGACGAGGACGAGAGAATTGAGATGCGCCTGGTGAAACTCTCCGACATCCTCAAGATGATTGAGAAAGGCGCCATCCATGATGGCAAGACACTGAATGCGGTCCTTCTGTATGCGTGGCTGAACGGGCGCAGACGCAAGAAGTGATCGAAAACAGCGGGTCACTGGAGCGGCCCGGGCGACGGCGCGCATCACCATCTCTATTCTCTTTGGATATCGACACTTGCAGCCAGTTTCTTCGAGGAAATGTTCATAAACCGACTGCGTGTTAATCCGCGGATGTTTCACCTTGTGGAATGGATTCGGCGAGATCAATCAACCTTTGGGTGTGGAAATCCATCTTACTGGTATCGGTGTGTAATTCCCCCTTCTGGGGTGGGAATCCCCGTAAGTTCACCCAAAGGAAGGCAGAGCCTGTGGCTCAGTACAAAGGTAAGGTCAAGTGGTTCAATAACGCCAAGGGCTACGGATTCATTGGTCGCGACGACGGGCCAGATGTATTCGTCCACTACTCGGCGATTCAACTGGACGGATACAAGACGCTCAAAGAAGGCGACGAGGTCGAGTTCGACATCGTTGAGGGCCAAAAAGGCCCGCAGGCGGACGCAGTCATCCGCTTTCGGGATAGTGCCCACAGCGCAGCCTAACCGCGTGTAGCAGGCGGGCGTTCGTAATAAGACCGCCGGCGGCGGCGTACGAGTGGTGTGCCTGTTATTCCATCCACCATCACACTCCTGCGTGACAGGCCTCCTCCAGCCAGTTGCGCAGACGCAGCGGTAGTGTCTGTGTGGCGTTTTGCGCCGCACTCGCGCGACCCCTGCTCCATGCCTGATACTGCTCGCGGAGGGCTCTGCGATGGACAACAGGACGGTGGCTCGCCTGCTCGAGGAGACCGCCGATCTGATGGAGATCGATGGGGCTGATAGTTTTCGTGTGCGCAGCTATCGCCGCGCCGCTGAGGCTGCCGAGCAGACCACATTAGAGCTGTGCGCGGTCGAAATTCCGCGGCTGCTTGAGATCCCCGGCATCGGCAAAAGCATGGCGGCGAACCTGCAGGCCATCGCCGGCTCCGGTACGTTTCCCTTGCGCGATGAGCTGCTGGGCCGCTATGGCTCCGGCGTGCTTGAGCTGCTGAAGCTGCCGGGCATGGGCCCCAAGACCGTCGCGCTCTTCTGGGACCTGGCCAAAATATCCAGCGTCGACCAGCTCGCCGAAGCCATTGACGCCGGTCGGCTCAAAGGCCTGCCGCGCATGGGTCCCAAGCAACTTGAGAAGCTGCGCAAAGGAATTGACGACTACCGGCGTTCCGCCGGCCGTTGCCGCATTGATGTGGCCGACCAGGAAGCGCAGCGCATCGCAGCTTACCTGCTCAAGTTTCCAGGAATCGAGAAAGCTACACCGGCCGGCTCGCTGCGCCGCGGTCGCGAAACCGTGGGCGATCTCGACCTGTTGGCGACGGGGCCCGCATGCGCACCGGGCGCAACCGGGCCCGCTGTCGAGTACGTGGCCGCCTATCCCGGCATTCACGACATCATCGCTAAGGGCGAGAACAAGGTGAGCTTCCACGTTTACGACGGCTTGCAGGTGGATGTGCGGCTGTTGCCCTCAGCGTCCTACGGCGCGGCCCTGCAATACTTCACAGGCTCCAAGGCGCACAATGTAACGCTGCGACAGCGCGCACTCAAGATGGGCTACACGCTGAACGAATGGGCCCTGGCGCGGCTCGACGACAACTCGCCTGTTGCAGCCGCGACGGAAGAGGAGATTTACGCGGCCCTCGGCATGGAGTGGATGCCGCCGGAGATGCGCGAGAACCTGGGCGAAATTGAGCGCTCCGCGCGCGGCGAACTCCCTCAGCTTGTGCGGCGGGAAGACATACGCGGCGACGTGCACATGCACACCACCGCCAGCGACGGCGTCAACTCAATCCGCGAGATGGCCGAAGCGGCAGTGCAGTGTGGACTGAAGTACATCGCCATCACCGACCACACCACGGCGCTGGCGATGATTCGCGGCCTCGACGAAAAGCACGCTCTCGAGCACATTGCCCGCATCCGCGAGGTGGATGAGCAGATGGAGGGCCGCCTGCGTGTGTTTGCCGGCATCGAGGTGGACATTCTCGCCGACGGCGCGCTCGACCTCGACGACGAGGTGCTGGCGCAGATGGAGGTAGTGATCGCCAGCGTGCATTCCAGATTTGACCAGCCGCGTGAGGAGATGACGGCGCGCGTCCTGCGGGCTATCGATAATCCCTACGTTCGCATTCTCGGTCACCCGACCGGCCGCCTGCTGCTGCGGCGCGAGCCGTTCGCAATCGAGATGGGAGAAGTCTTGCGCCGCGCCCGGGAGCTGGGCGTGGCCGTGGAGCACAACGCCGCGCCGGAGCGGCTGGACCTGTGTGACCGCGACCTGCGTCTGGCCAAGGAACTGGGCTGCAAGGTGGTGATTTCGACGGATGCGCACGTTACCGGCGTAATTGGCAAAATGGAATACGGCATTCGCCAACTGCGCCGCGCGTGGCTTACTGCCGAGGATGTGTTGAACACGCGCAACGCGGAGGGATTTCTGGCCGGATTGCGGGCGCGCCCGTAGCGGGCGTGTCCCAACTGCGGAATATGGTGCCCCTGGCATTGCAAAGACTTGTATCCAGCACTGTGCCATTGGCGCTAAGATAAGTGCGCTATGAGCCTCCTCCACCAGGAAGAACACGACGATGCCGCCCTCGGCGAGGAACTGACCAAGGGCACCAGCCATGTGGTCGTGGCCACGATTGTCGCGACGATCGTGGTGGCTGCCGCCATTGCCATTTATATGATTGCCGGGGAGAAACCGCCCGTGGCAACCGGCGAGATTCTCGCCGTGTGGGCGCATCCCCAGCACACCGAAACCTCGGGCTACGACGCCAGCGGAGCCCAGATGCCCAAGGAAAGCTTTGAGCAGGTGATGGTGTTTGCCCAGGTGCGGCTGCACAACCAGAGCAAGGCGCCGCTCTTCCTGTGGAATGTCCTCACCAATGCCACGCTGGACGACGGCATCCACTCCAGCTACGCCGCCACGGGGACCGATTACGACCGCATCTTCCTGGCCTATCCCGATATGCCCGTGCCGCACGGCAAGGCGCTCTCGCTCCAAACCGAGATCGATCCGGGGCAGACCGTGGAAGGAACCTTTGTTTCCGCGTTCAAGATGGACAAGCAGCAGTGGGACGCGCGCAAGGGGTTGAACTTTACCTTCGCCTTCCACTATCAGCCCAACCTGGTGCTGACGCCCAAGGTTCCGGTAACGGAGCAGTAGACGCCCATTCGCGTCCCGCCCGCGCCGAGTCAAGCCTGTAATATCCCGTGCCCCGTCCTTTCCGCTTCTTTATGCGGAAAGGACGGGAGGCCACCTCTGTTTCTTCTTTGGAAAGAGCAGCTACTGCGCAGTCGCCGTCACCGGCACAGGCGCGTTCTTGGGTGTGGAGAGATAACCGGTGACCTGGTTCTTGTTGTCGATGTTGTTCACCACCACCTCGTAGAGCTGCGGCGTCTTGCCGCTGTAGAACTGCAGCGGCTCATCGGTATTCCGGTCCTTCTTCTCGTACTTCTTGTCGTCGGCGTAGATTTCGAGCGTGAAGCGATTGTGCTTGGGATCGGACTTGTGCAGTTCCAGGCTCACCGTGCCCACCGGCTTCTTCTGTCCCTTGTTCAGGGTGAACTCGTAGATGTTCCGGTCACCCATGTGCTTCAGCACTTCCAGTTGGTCGTGATTGCGGGCGATGAGGCTGCTGTGGTCGCTGAGGTCGCCCTTCATGGACTGGAGCTGGCTCATGGCGCTGGACAGATCGCTCTGGGTCTTGGTCAGATCGGTCTTGACGCCGCCCACGTCGGTCTTCACGTTCGACAGGTCGCCTGAAACCGCGGTTACCTGCTGCGCGGTCTGCTGCTGGGCCGTGGCCAGCTGCTTGGTGTTGGCTTCCTCGGCCTGCTCGCGGCGGATGATCTCCTGCGCCCGCGCGTCAAGCTGCTTCTGGGTCAAGCCCAGCGATTTGCCCAGTTCGTCCGTCGTCACACGCAAACGGGCGTCGGTTTCGCGCAGCCTGGCGGCCAGGTCCACGTTCTGTTGCTTGGTGTCGGCCAGCTCGGTTTGCGCGTTGCCCAGACGGCTGCTGAGCGTAGCGCACCAGATCAGGCCGGCAATGGCAGCCAACAGAGACACTGCAATGGCAGCCAGCAGCGCCCCGGAGTAAGTGCGGGGTGTATCGTCGATTTCGCTCATCGTTACCCTTTCGTTTCTTTGGCGGAATGTCTTTCGAATCCACCCTTGGGAGTGGGGGCGTCCGTGAAGTTAGACGCCGTGCGCAACCAATTCAGACACATAGGCCCGGATATCGGGGAACCGCGGTCTGTCGAATGCCCATTCCCGGTTCGCCGCTGGAGCGAGTTTCCAGCATACTCATCATAGTCGCGCCAGACGCAAAATAGCATAGCGGTTTATGGGTCAGTTTGAAGGGTACCGGCTTCAGTTGAAGCGCACGGGCTTCAGTTGAAGGGTACGGGCTTCACAGGCTGCGGAAAACTTCTTTGGAGTAGCAGTTTTGAAAGGGCACGGCTTCAGCCGTGCCGCAAGTAGCTGCAAAATGAGTCCGGCTTTAGCCGCTGAGGGATGCTTCTTCGGACATCTCGTCTCTCGCATCGACTTTTTCCGCAGCCTCTTCAGCCCGTACATAAAACCTCCCAAAATGGGCGGGGCTTTAGCCCCCGAGGGAATGCGCCGCCAAACCCAGCAATGCATAGCGCCGAAGCCGCCTTCAACCAGCCCCAGCCCGCTTGGTCCTGCATTCTGCCTGCCGTCCCACAGTGACAAGGCCGGAAGCGCTAAGCTATAAACATCTTTGCTGCCTTTTTTCCCGGCGCGGATGCGTTAACGGCCGGGGAATCGTCCGGAATGTCAAAAGACACCTGAAATCAAAAGGAATAAAGCCATTATGCCGACTGCTGTCGCTGGAAAGGGTCTGGAAGGAATCATCGCCGCCAACTCCGGAATTTGCTGGATTGATGGAGACGCCGGCGTCCTCTCCTATCGCGGAATAGATATTCACGAGTTGGCCGACAACTCGACTTTTGAGGAAACCACCTACCTGCTCTGGAACGGCATTCTGCCCAACCGGCTCGAACTGCGTGAATTTACCTCGCAACTCGCCCTGGCACGCGCGCTCGATCAGCGCATCATCGACATGCTGCGCAGCTTCCCTTCCTCGGCCACACCCATGGAAGTGCTGCGCACAACCGTCTCCGCGCTCAGCTTCTACGACGCCGACGAGAAGGACAACTCGCACGACGCCAATGTGCGCAAGGCCTACAACCTGACCGCGCAGATCGCCATGATCGTGGCCATCTACGACCGCATCCGCAAGGGCAAGGAAGTGATCGCGCCGGACCGTTCGCTCTCCCACGCCGCCAATTTCCTGTGGATGCTGAACGGCGAAAAACCGTCCGAGACCGCCACCAAGACCATGGACATGGCGCTGGTCCTCCACGCTGAGCACGAGCTCAACGCCTCCACCTTCGCCGCCCGTGTCATCGCCGCAACCCTCTCCGACATTCACTCCTCGATCACCGGCGCGCTGGGCGCGCTCAAGGGCCCCCTGCACGGCGGAGCCAACGAGGGCGTGATGCGCCTGCTGCTGGCGATCGACAAGGCCGGCGAGGATCCCATCGGCTACGTGAAGAACATGCTGGCCGCCAAGCAGAAGATCTCCGGCTTCGGCCATCGGGTCTACAAGACCGAGGATCCGCGCGCCACGCACCTGCGCCGCATGAGCGAGCAACTCGGCCGCGACTCCGGCCACCCCAAGTGGTATGAGATGTCGCGCGCCATTGAGCTCTACATCAACAAGGACAAGAAGTTGAACGCCAACGTCGATTTCTATTCGGCTTCAACCTACGCCACGCTGGGCATCGACATCGATCTCTACACGCCCATCTTTGCCATCAGCCGCATTGCCGGCTGGGCCGCCCACGTGATCGAGCAGATGGACGACAACCGCCTCATCCGCCCGCGCGCCGAGTACATCGGGCCCGCCTATCCATCGCAGTACGTGCCAATCGATCAGCGGCCGTAAGAGCAGCTGTCAGTAAACAGTTGTCAATTGTAAGAACCGGGTGCCCCACCTTCGCCGATTCGGCTTTTTCGAATCGGCGAAGGTGGGATAAATATATCTACAGCTCTTTAAGTTGTTACCTTCCCTGCCGCGCCTTCCACATCAGGTACATTCCCCACGCCGCCACCGTGCATCCATCGCCAATCCTCCCTTCGAGCATCATCTGCTCGAATTCCTCCACCGCGACCGAGTGCACCACCAGATCGTGCTCCTCGGGATCGGGATCCTTTTCTGCCTGGGTGAGACCTGTAGCCAGAAAGACGTGCTGCTTCTGACGCGTGAATCCATAAGCGACCCACAGCGTGCCCAGCAGCGTCATTTCGGATGCATTCAGTCCGGTTTCCTCGCGCAACTCACCACGCGCCAGCTCCTCAGGGTTCTCAATCTCCATCTCCCAACCACCCTGGGGCAGTTCCAGCGCGCGCTCCTGGATGGTGTAGCGATACTGCTCAACGAGCCACACTTTGCCGTCCTCAATGGGCAGGATGATGGCCGACGGATCCTTGTCAATCACGCCGTAGATGCCCTTCTGGCCGTTGGAGCGCAGGATTTCATCTTCGCGCAGGCGCATCCAGTTGTTGCGATAAACCTCGCGGCTGGAAAGCGTACTGATGGTGCGGCCGCCATTTTGTTCGACCGGATTCATGCCATCTCCAATAAACGATAGAAAGGTGAAAGGAAGAAGATAAGTTTAGTCCAAATTCATGAATTCCGCACCCGGAACTGCCGCATCCGGCCCATGAGAGACGCCGGACCACTCACATGGAGCCGCACCAGGTTGCCCTCGTACTCGCGGCTGTGGATCACCATGCCCGCATCGATGGCCGCCAGCGCTGCACCCTCCTGCTGCGGCACGCGCAACTCTGCCTCGACCAGCGGATCCGAGTGCAGGGCGCTGTCGATGGCCGCCAGCAAGGTGTCGATGCCCTGCCCGCTCAGTGCCGAAACTGCCACTTCACCCACCGCCGCTGCGCGCTCCTGCGCACGGTGGCGCTCTTCTTCCTGCAACAGGTCGATCTTGTTCAGCACCTCGACGCGTGGCTTCTTCAGCACGTCGAGCTCGCCGAGAACCTTCTCGACCTGGGCCTTCTGCTCTTCGGCGTAGGCGGCCGAGGCGTCGCGCACGTGCACCAGCACCTCGGCCTGCGCCACTTCTTCCAGCGTGGCGCGAAAGCTGGTGACCAGTGTGTGCGGCAGGTTGCGGATGAACCCGACCGTGTCCGACAGCAGCACCTTGCGCCGGCTGGGCAGTTCGATGGCGCGCAACTTGGGGTCGAGCGTGGCGAACATGCGCGAGGAAGAAAGCACCTGCGCGCCGGTGACCGCATTGAACAGCGTGCTTTTGCCGGCGTTGGTATAGCCCACCAGCGCCACCGTCGGCACCGGAACCGCCTCGCGCCGCTGGCGCTGCTGCCTGCGCACGCGCCGCACCGCGTCCAGCTCGCCTTTCAAATGATCGATGCGCTGCTGAATACGCCGGCGGTCGGTTTCGAGCTTGGTTTCGCCGGGGCCGCGCGTGCCGATGCCGCCGCCCAGCTGCGACATGGTCTTGCCACGCCCTGCCAGGCGCGGCAGCATGTATTCGAGCTGCGCCAGCTCGACCTGCAGCTGGCCCTCCCGCGTGCGTGCGTGGCGGGCAAAAATGTCGAGGATGAGCTGGGTGCGGTCCAGGACGCGGCACGGCAGCGCAGACTCCAGGTTGCGGAGCTGTGTCGGCGACAGATCGTGGTCGAAGAGCACCAGGTCAGCTTCAACGGAAGCGGCTACGCCGGCAATCTCCTCAACCTTGCCGGAGCCGACCAGCGTGGCCGGATCGGGCCGCGGACGTCGCTGCAGCAGCTCGGCCGATACTTCCCCACCCGCGCTCCAGACCAGGTCCCTGAATTCAGCAAGGGATTCTTCGGCATCCAGTCCGGGCGCAGCAAAGCCTCGCCCCGCCGTGGGAGCGGATGTCGCTGGTCCTGAGCCGGAATCGTCAGCGCCAGAGTCCGCCCGCGCCGCCGAATCCTGGCGCAATGCGGCGGACCGCACGCCCACGCGCCTGCTGCTTGCGCGGCTAGTGAAGTCCACACCCACCAAGACCGCACGTTCGGCGCGGTCAGCCCGGAGGCTGCTCTGACCCGCCCTGCTGCCCGCGCCGTTCGTCCTGGTTGTTCTCTCCGCCAAAGCGCGGTCTCTCCCCGCGTCAGCGTTCCACAGAAACCGGAGGCGTAGAAGGCATGGGAACCGGGGACGGCCCCAAGCCCGTTGAAGCCACCGCGGGGCGATGCTCACCGTGCATCACCGAGCGGTTGCTTACCACCGTGGAAATAGCGTGCTTGAAGATCAGTTGTTCCTGGCTGTTGTTTTCCAACAGCACGGAATACTTGTCGAAGGACCGGATTTTGCCGGTGAGTTTGACGCCGCTGACCAGATAAATGGTGATCGGAGTCTTGTCCTTGCGAACAGTGTTAAGAAAGGTATCCTGAATATTTTGTGCCGGCTTGTTCTCCATGTGCCGATCTCCTTCTTCGTGCTTGGGTTTTTTGGGTGCCGCTGTACTGAGTTCTGAAGATTCCTCCACTCCACGTGGAGATGCAAAAAGACGGGGACGGCTCCGGCAGCTCCCGCAGCCGTCGATTCCCGCAATGTGAACACGATAGAACGGTTTGCCTATCTATTTCAACTCCGCCCCTGGAAACGGCTCTCCACGCTGTGCCCGGAGACGGCTTCGATCGCTGGAAATGGCCTGTCTGCACGGGCTTGCGGCCGTCAACCTTTTTGAGTCCGGTTCCCATCGGTTTTGGTTCCAATCCAGAATCTCTGGTACGGCTCACGCCAGTTCTGCGCGGCTGCTACGATTGAAGCGTGCACGACCCCGCCATTCCGTCTGCGCCCGGCTCGAACATTCCTGCCTCGAACCTGCTCCCTGTCCCCATGCTCGACCTCGAGCGCCAGTATCAAACCATCCGCCAGGAGCTGATCCTCGCGCTGACTCAAGTTCTGGATTCACGGCAGTTCATCCTGGGCGATGCGGTCGCCGGCTTCGAGCGCGCGGCCGCCAAACAGTTGGGAATCGAGCACGCCATCGGCTGCTCGTCGGGCACCGATGCCTTATGGCTGGCGCTGGCCGCGGCCGGCATCGGTCCAGGCGCTTCCGTCCTCACCACGCCGTTCAGCTTTTTCGCCTCGGTCAGCTCTATCCTGCGCGCCGGTGCAAAACCGGTTCTCGCCGACATTGACCCGGTAACCTTCAACCTGAGCCCGGCTGCGGTAGAACAAGTTCTCGAGACCCCGCTTGGGGCTGTCGTGTGCGCCGTTCTTCCCGTTCATCTCTACGGCCAGTGCTGTTCCTGGGACGATTTCGCGCGCCTCGCAAAAGAGCGCGAGCTCATGCTGATTGAAGATGCCGCCCAGGCCTGGGGCGCGCGCTGGGAAGGCAGGAGCGCCGGCGGTCTCGGCGACCTGGCGGCCTTCAGCTTTTACCCCACCAAAAATTTGAGCGCGGCGGGCGATGCAGGGATGGTCACAACAAACTCCGCCGGACTTGCTGAGCGCGCCCGCATGCTGCGTCAGCACGGTATGCGCCGCCGCTACTACCACGACGAGCTGGGCTGGAATACCCGCATGGACGGCTTCCAGGGCGCCATCCTGTCGGTAAAGCTGCTCTACATCGAAGGCTGGAATCACGCCCGCCGCCAGGTGGCTGCGCGCTATCACGCGCTCTTCACGGCCGCCGGGCTGGCGGAAAACGGTCTGTACCCGGAGCGCGGCATAGTGCTCCCGCGCGAGGTTCCCGGCGCGCACCACGTCTGGCATCAGTACGTGATTCGCGCCCCACGCCGCGACGCCCTGCGCGAGTTCCTCTCCGCCCGCCACATCGGCTCGGAGATTTACTACCCCGTCCCTCTGCATCTGCAGAAAGCCCTGGAGAGCCTGGGATACAAGCAAGGCGATTTCCCCGAAGCGGAGCGCGCCGCCGCCGAAGTGCTGGCGCTGCCCATCTTCCCCGAGCTGCGCGAGGACGAGCAGCAGGCGGTGGTCCGGGCCATTGCGGATTTTCTCGGTTAAGCCGGGATCCCTCCACCAAACTCCCCACCCGGCTCAAAGCAAAAGAGGAAGGACGGTTCCCCGCCCTTCCTTTTTTGTTTCCGGCAGCCTGTACGGCTCTTACTTCCGCACCGTGGCCTGCCGCAGGGCGCGGATATTTTCCTCGTTGCGCGCGGGCCGTCCGCGCGGCGGTACATACAGCGTACAGATGGAGACAAACTCGGCGGTGGGCAGATCGCGCAGCGCCACCCGCTCCACCAGCGGACGGTCGGTAGGATACTCCGGCGCGTGGTAGAGGAACACCTCGTGGTCCGGCCCGTAATACCTCTCGAGATAGGCCGTAAGCACCTCCAGCCGCGGGCGCACGCCAGTGTGCGGCGGGTTCCACTCGTTCTCACCCAGCACGCTTACCTGCCACAGCAGCAGCCCCGCCGCTGGATCGAAGTTATAGCTGTAGTAGAGGAAGCGCGTGGCCTCAAAACTCTGCAGCCCGGCGCGGCCGATGTCGATGCCCAGGTCGGCAAATAAGCTGTCCTCGGTCGAAATTGCCGGCAACATGCGCGCGCGCTTGCCGGTCGCCCGGGCGCGGCGAATCGACTCCCATGCCGGATAGGTGAGCACGCCGGGATGGCCGTAGAAGGCCACGCACAGGTCGCCGTGCGATTCCAGCTCGCCCAGGATGCGGGCAATGATGGTCTCGTAGATCTCAATGCGCGGCTTGCCCACACGGTAGAGGTGCCCAAGCGACTGCGCAGCCGGGTTGAGCTTGCGGATGCAAGCCTCTGAAACCGGATCGGAGACCAGGTAGAGCACACGCGCCGATTTCTCGATTGCCAGGCGCGTCTCCGCTGTCATATGCAAGCCGGCCCGCATACCCATGCCGACCACTGTGAGTCCCTTGCCCGACCACACGCCGCTGAGCTCTTCATCCATGGCCCAACCGGTATTGCGGCCAGCCAGCACCGCATCCTGCGCCAGATCCAGATCGAGATCGAGCGGCTCTACCTGGTGCGCCTCCGCCTCGTGGGCACTGATCTCATCCGGCTCCTCTGGCTCGTCAGGCTGCGGAAACTCCTCCAGCATTGCCGGAGCGTGAGATACCTCCGGCTCGTCAGGCTCGTCCGGCTCGTCAGGCTCGTCAGGCTTCGGAAACTCTTCCAGCATCACCGGCGAGGGCAACGCCGCCACGCTTGGCCCGCCTGGCTCCGGCTCGTCAGGCTTCGGGAACTCTTCCAGCATCACTGGTGACCCGAACGCTGCCGCCACGCTGGGCGCGCCTGGCTCCGGCTCGTCAGGCTTCGGAAACTCTTCCAGCATCACCGGCGAGGGAAACCCCGCCACGCTTGGCCCGCCTGGCTCCGGCTCGTCAGGCTTCGGAAACTCCTCCATCATCACCGAGGGTGGAAACGCCGCAGCGGCAACCGCTGCCCGCAGCGCAATCGGGTTGCCGGAAAGCAACAGGACCTGGTCCTGCTCACTCAGACCCCTGGCGCGTAAAGCCGCGCGGGGCGCATTCCGGAATGCAGACATCAGTTCGTTGTCCGTGGCAAGATCAGCCAAGAAATCAAGCAGCTTCATTCAGTTACCTCCGGGGTAGCTGGATTATGACCTCGACCGCCATAGCTGTCAATCAGGATTTTGAACATCTTCCCTGCGGAGAAAAACAGCGACGCAGGAGTTCTGCTGTGTATAGGCGGCTCTCGATCCAACTCCCTGCAGGCACAGGCGTTTTGCGCCTCCGTACGGTACCGAAGGACCACCCCCACTCACTCCCGCGCATCGTACTCCGCTAGTCGGAGTGCGGAGGCACAATGCGACATGCCCGCACCACAGAATGGTCTATTGCCATCGACGCTCTCGCATTCCGCGCCGGGATGGCGGTTTGCAGGGGATATTCCGGCCACGACGATTCTCCAGCGAGGTGAAGCGAAATGATTCTCTTCGGACAACTGATCCTCGTCCTGGTCGCCGTAGCCGCGCTCTGCGTGGTACGCACACACGACACCACCTGGCAGGTACTCGCTCTCACCTTTTACGGGCTGGTGCTCGCCGTCATGTTCTTCGTCTTTCACGCCCCGGATGTGGCCCTTTCGCAGATCGCCGTAGGAGCCGTAGCGCTGCCCCTCATGGTCATGCTCGCCCTGGCCCGCATAAAGCACCGCAGCGAGCGCGAAAACCCGGAGGCCAAGTGAGCGCTGCCTGGCGCATCAGTTGGCGTGGGCCGCTGCTGTCCTGACGCTTCTGCTCCCCTGACGCGCGGGCGACGCGGCCCCGCGATGCCGCATCCCAATCGGCATGATCCGCAAAACAAAATCCGGGCAATTCCGCATTTATTCCCGCAAGAAAGATGCCAAAACCGGCAAGCGTCGCAACCTGGGCACGTTCGCCACGCGCGAGCAGGCACAGCAGCACGAGCGCGAGGTTCAATACTTCAAGCACCACTGATGCAAGCGACAAAACAGGAGTAGCAAACATGGCACACGCACCCAGAAAATGGTCGGCCGAGGTAAACACCGACTCCACCCATCCGCCGGAAGGCCTCTTCAATCGCGATCCCGAGACCATTGCCCGGGCGCTGGCCTCGAAGAAGGTCTCGCCCCAAGGTCCCGGCTCAGGCATGCGGATGCTGACGTTTTATATCAATCGTGCCGGCAAGAACCTGACCGCTACGCGCCGCGCCAAGCTCGACAAGGCCAAAGAGCTGCTTTCGGCTCGCGTGCGCGCCGCTCATGCACGCGCCACAAAAGCGGAAGCGAAAGAGAGGTGAGGCGTTGCCGGCACCGTGATGCGTGCCCGGGCGCTGACCCTACGACGAAAACGGGCGCGGCGCCGGCATCGCATCCTGCAAAAATCAACCACCCGACAACGGAGGTAACGCATGCCGGAAAAACGGATAGTCGAGAAAGCTCAGGAAGATTTACGCGAAGGCAAGTCACCCTCGACCGCAGCGGGCGAGTTTGTACGCGAGGAGATTCACCACGTGCGCGAGGGCAAGCATGGCGCCCGTTCTCCGCAGCAGGCCATTGCCATCGGGCTCAGTGAAGCGCGGCGCGCGGGCGTTCCCCTCAAACCGCCCAAGGAAGGCAAGACCAGCGCGGCAACACAACACAAAGCCGAGCATGATTATGAAAAGGGTCAGCGCCAGCCACAACGGCACAAGGAGAGCAGTTCGCCCCGCAGCCGTGGACGCACCCGCGCCCTGAAACGCGAACCCAAGAGCACGGGGAGCCATGCGGCCCTCTCGCGCCGGGCAAAGAGCGCAGCACGCAGGCGGAAAACTGCATAAACACTTTTCGCCCTGGAACAGCGGTCGGCGCTTGCGGTCCGGCCTTTGGCTTCGATCGGCTCCGGCCGCGTCCTCCAAGAAGCATTACCGCTGAAGAGCGCCACTACCGCCGTCAGGAATCCATTGCAGCGCCCTTCCGGGATGAAAATGTCCGCAGCAAGGCGAAGCGATGCGAATCGTTGTGTGCCACCTGGGTACGCAGATGTTGTACCCGCTCCCCTTGCATGCGCAGCAGGCATTCCTGCGCATCAAGCACCTTGCCGCGAAGAGCGCCATTGGTTTCAACTCCGATCGAGCGCTCAAGATCGATCAGCTTTTGCAACAGCATGTCGGAATTCAACGGAATCCCCCTGGAAATTGGGGCCCTTTTTGGGAGTTCCAGTTTCGCCAAGATTTCCACAGTCCGCTGTATCCTGCGTCACGCAGTTGTATAAGATCCGCACCGCCTGACGTAGGCCGCGAGATCCACGATCCACCAGGGCCAGGAAACCGTCAGCGGCCGAGCGCGGTCTCGACCAGAAGCCAGCCATTCAATCCGGCAATCAGCACTGCCGTGGCCCAGGCCAGCGCCTGCAGCCAGCGTGCATTCACAAACTCGCCCATGCGCTTGCGATCGCCCGTAAACAGCACCAGCGGCACCACGGCAAAGCTCAATTGAAACGAGAGAATCACCTGGCTCAGGATGAGCAGCTTCTCAGTTCCCTGCTCACCGGCGACAGCCACCACGATGATGGTGGGAATAATGGCCAGCGAGCGAGTCACCAGCCGCCGCAGCCACGGCGACAGCCTGATGTGAATGAAGCCCTCCATCACTACCTGCCCGGCCAGCGTACCGGTGATCGAGGAGTTCTGACCGCTCGCCAGCAGCGCAACGGCGAACAGGGTGCTCGCAATGCCCGCCCCCATCAGCGGGCTCAGCAGCTTGTAGGCGTCCTGAATGGCCGCCACTTCAAAGTGTCCGCTGCGATAGAAAACCGCGGCCGCAAGGATGAGAATGGCCGCGTTCACAAACAGCGCGATCATCAGCGCCAGCGCCGAATCCACATTGGCCATGTGCACCGCTTCGCGTTTGCCCTCCGGCGTGCGCTTGTATTTGCGGCTCTGCACGATCGAGGAATGCAGGTAGAGATTGTGCGGCATCACCGTCGCGCCCAGGATGCCGATGCCGATGTAGAGCATGGCGCCGTTGCTAACGATGGACGGAGACGGAATCATCAGCGCGTGCAGCGCCGGCCAGTAATCGGGATGCGACAGGAACATCTGCACGCCAAACAAGGCGATGATGGCCCCGATCAGCGCGATCACCAGCGCCTCCACGTAGCGGAATCCCCAGCGCTGCAAGAGCAGGATCAGCAGCACGTCCATGCCGGTGATGAGCACACCGTAGAAGAGCGGGATGTGGAAGAGCAGTTCGAGAGCAATGGCCGACCCGATCACCTCAGCCAGGTCGCAGGCGGCAATGGCGATCTCGGCCATCACCCACAACGCGAAGCTCACCTTCGGGCCGTAGGCCTCATGGCAAAGCTGCGCCAAATCGCGCTCGGTTGCCACGCCCAGTTTCAGACTCAGGCTCTGCAGCAGAATGGCCATCAGGTTCGAGGCCATGATGACGAACAGCAGCGTATAACCGAAGCGCGACCCGCCGGCAATATCGGTGGCCCAGTTGCCGGGATCCATATACCCGACGGAGATCAGGAATCCTGGTCCCAGAAAGCCCAGCAGCCTGCGCCAGTAGTACGGCGAGCGCGAGAGCCGGACGCTGGAATGCACCTCTGGAAGAGAGGGCTCAGCGACGATGGTGCGGGAGATTGCCTCGGTGGACATGGATTTGCGCAAGAGCGCCCAGCCCTCCTCGGAATTTAGTATGCCACAACTTGTTAATCATGGTTAAGTATTTTTATTACGTTAAATTACAGTCCGGTGAAATCAATGCCCAAAATTGCCTGATCGGCGGCAGCATGAGCAATCACTCTCAACCGCGCTCAACGCAAAGTGTCGAGCCCCTGCTACCGGTCCCGCAGCCTCGTGTCAACCCCTACCCAAAGCCTTCCTTCTCATTCCAAAAGACATCTCCCCCAAATCCCACTGCCGGTATTTACCCACTTCTCCGCTATGCTCAAGCCAACAGGGATTTCTGAGGAACCGACAGCGAAGCAGCGCCGCCAACTAGCCTGTTTTCAATCAATTGCAAATGTACCCCTTTGGAATCAAACACTTATCGAGAGCCGCCGGATCCAGTGTCCTATTTTCATACACTTGCGTCCCCCCCGGGGGGAGGGGGTGCCTGCCGTTCACAGGGTGCGGGTCTGGAGACCGGCGCTACAGTGAGGTCTGGAGATCGGCGTTACAGTGCGGCTGGAAGAGCTGCGTTACTGCGCTCCGACAGAGTGGACTACGGATGCAAATCCGTCCCAGGTGCAGGACATGTCAGAACCGCTGCAGCCGGGGATAAAGATGGGCAGGGCCGCGGGAGGATTGGCCGGAGACAGGGCCTGGCCTTCGCGCATCTGCTCCAGAGTCTGCGCCGTGTATTCGAGGCGCACAAATCGATGCCCGTCGCCGCGCGAACGCCAGATTTCGAACAGCAGCGCGCCCCCCGGGGGGGTGTCGTCCACGCGGCCATCGACAATCCAGTTGATGCCCAAAAGCCCCGATACGCTGGCGATGTTGGTGTCGTGGCCCACCAGCAGCAGCATGCGGTCGCCAGGCTTGCCCAGCGCGCCATCGACGGGCTTGCCGGTCATGTTTTGTTCCATGCTCTGCTCGATGTGTTCAACCAGGCCGGAGGCGAGTGCCTGCGCGACCGCTTTGGTGCGCACACCGTACTCCCAGCTTGCGGTGTCGATCTGCATGAGCGCGCGCAGCTTTGCCCCGTCCACGCAGCCCCAGCCCACATCGCTTTTGCCGTCGGTGTATTCGAGCAGCAGATTCTCCACCAACGTTGAGCCGGCGTTGACGGGCCCATGCAGGATTCCCGAATAGCCGGGCCCCATGCCCACGCTGGCGGGAACGTCGAAGATAGAGGTGCGGTTGGGGTTGGTTACCTGCACTTTGCCGCAGCCGGCCAGCACCTGGTCGAGCGCAGTCAATTGAGGACGGAAGGCCTGGGTAAGATTGTTGGCGTTGCCGCCGATGCGCCCAGCGACGGCCGCTGTCTCCAGCGCAGCATCACTGTGGCCGCCGCGAAACAGCGGATCCGGCTCGCCTTCGGGCCGCGCATGCACGTCGAGTGCGCAGCCGGGGAACATGCCTTCGGCCAGCGCTTTTGCGGTTTCGCGGGTGCGCTCATCAGAGTCGGCGAGCACGGTGACATGCGCCGCGTCCGCGCAGCCCGTGGCGGCAAACAGCCCTTGGCCCGCAAACTTCGTCCGATCCCAGGCGCCGAAGATTTTCATCAGTTCGTAGCCATGGGGCGTCAGGTGGCCCGGCTTGACTTCCCATTGCGGCCAGGGCGCGGCGGAGTATTTGTCGATTTCGCCGGGCTTGCTGAGGGGCGGACGCACGCCGTGGCGGCTGAGCACGACCACGTACTGCAGTACTGCATCGCCGCTAGGCGAGGTGGAAGCCTGCGCAGTGGTTTCAGAGGGGATGAGCAGTAGAGCAAATGAAAACGCCGCAACAGCACGAAGCCAAAAGCGAGAATTCATGAGTGTGCCCAGAATTTTAGAAGGGATGGTGCGCCCGGAGAGATTCGAACTCCCGACCTAATGCTCCGGAGGCATTCGCTCTATCCAGCTGAGCTACGGGCGCGCCTTTTAAGAATACCGCAAAGGGGCGGTCAGGCGGGTGCTTAAGTTTTGGTCTTACCTGAGACCGGATTTGGGAAACATCTCGGCGAGCCAGGGGAGATGGATGAACGAGGTGACGATAAGCACGGCGCTGCAGACGCCGAGCAATGCCATCAAGGCCGGTTCGCGGTAGAGTTTCTCAGGATGCTGCACCGGGCTGTCAAAGACGAATGCCAGCTTGAAGTAAACCGCCATGAGCAGCGCGATGAAGGGGAAGGCAAAGATCATTTCCATGCGGTAGCGCATGATGAATGCGCCAAAGAACAACATGGCCGCAGCAGCATAGAAGAGCGCTGAAACCAGCAGCGACTCGTCCGTGTACCTGACGAAGGAGCGCCGGTAGAGCCGCGCCGATTCCGCGCCGATCTGCCGGTATTCGCTGAAACGCTTGAGGGCCATGAAGTAGCCGCCCAGCATCCAGTAGGCCAGCAGCACAGAAACCGGCGGCAGCACCGCGGAGGTGACGATGTACCAGCCTACGCAGAAGCGAATGGGATTGTTGATGGACTCGGCGAGAACATCGAGATAGGGAAGGTCCTTCATCCGCAGGGGCGGAACATTGTAGGCGCAGCCCATGAGCCACAGGCTCAATACGGCCAGGAAGAGCTGCCAGGATACTGCAAGGGCCAGGAGGAATCCCACGACAGCGCAGACCAGCCACTGCGCATAGGCGAAAGGCACGCTGACGCTGCGGCAGGCGGCCGGACGCATGCGCTTGACCGGGTGAAGGCGATCGAAGGGCGCGTCCAGCAGCTCATTGAGGACATAGTTGCTGCTGGCCACCGCGACCACCGACAACAGTCCGAGAAGAGAGCGGAGGGCCAAGGCGGAGTTCAGCGTCGCGCCCGCAATGCTGGCCGCGATCACGATGCCGGGCAGCACAAAAATCTGCTTGACGGAGTGATCCAGGCGCAGCAGGCTGGCGTGCGATCTCAATCGCCCCCTGTTTTGGGCGGCGTAAGTCGAAGTCGGAGTGGCAATGAGACTCATGCGTATACCGCAGTCAAAAATAGCGGACCGGGAACTACTGTTGTCCATTGCCATCTGCGCGACGAGGCTTCGCTAGTGCTAAAACGAGGCACACGCCAGTTTAGCGTTGGGGGAAAGACAGTTCTGGACCCGTTCTCCTACATTGGACGGGAAAACTTCGCGTCAGGATACGCGTGCGCCAGAAAGTCGTCCGAGAATGTGGCTTAGGTCGACCAGCGAGCAGGAAGTTGCCTGCGAGCACTATGCGAATTTGGACTGTAAACTTTCGTCTACTTTAACGCGTCTACCGACTAGCATCCGGCGAATTATCGCCCAAGGCTCCCGCTGCCTCCGCAGGGAATGCTTTCTTTTTGATCCGGAGAGATTAACTGTCACTATGCGAAAGCTGCTTCTGCTCTTCCCTCTCTTCCTTTGTTGCCTGGGCCTGCTGCTGCTGGCAGAGCAGCAGGCATATGCGTACACCGACCCTGGCACCGGATTGCTGGCGCTTCAGGCCATAGGCTCTGCCATGGTGGCAGCGGGTTGGTATTTGCGCCGGAAGATTTATACGCTGTTCCATCGCGGCAAAGCGGCAAAGGCTGAACCGGAAGCCAGCCAGGGCGAAGGCGCGACCGAACTGTGAACGGTCTCAGCCGCGCACTCGAAAACTTCGAACCTGAGATTTTGGAATCGACTTTTCGCGATCCGGCAGGCGAGCTTCGACTCACCGCCGAGTATGCGTTGCGCCGCATCCATCCTCATGCGCAAGCTGCCGCTCGCGAGTTTCTGGCTTCGCCGCTGCGTACGGCTCTCGAAAAATCCGGCGACCTGATTCCGAGCGCAATTGCCGAGCCAGGCCGGCACGCGTGTGTTGCGTCCGGCGAATTGTGGCTTGAGCATCCGCGTATTTTCCCCATCAGTTATCCGTGGGAATGGAGCCGGGCGCAGTGGCGCGCCGCCGCCGAGCTCACTTTGCGCGTCGCAGCGCGAGCGGTTGATGCGGGCTGGACATTAAAAGATGCGACTCCGCTGAACATAGTTTTTGACGGCGCGCGGCCGGTGCTGGTAGACGTTCTGTCGCTGGAGCGGCGCGATCCTGGTTCCACTGTGTGGCTGGCGTACGGGCAGTTCGTGCGCACCTTTCTGCTGCCGCTGGTCGCAGCAAAGTATCTGCGCTGGCCGCTCGAAAACACGCTTTTCTTTCGCGATGGCTACGAGCCGCGCGTGATTTACCAGGCGCTGCGGCCGTGGCAGCGCTGGCATCCGGATTTGCTCGACGTGGTGACGTTGGCAACGTTGCTCGAAAAGCCGGGCGCCGGTCAAAAGTCTTCGCGGACGCTGATGAAGTCGGTCGATCCCGAGTTGGCGGCGCACATTCTGAAGAAGCGCATGGCGGGGCTGGAGCGCAAGGTGCGCAACGCGGCTCCGCCACTCGAGCGCAGCCAGTGGAGCCAGTACACGCAGTCTGCCACCCATTACAGTGCGGCCGATGTGGAAGCGAAACAGGCGTTTGTTCGCCGTGCGCTGGACGAGTGTCGGCCCAAACGGGTGCTGGATATTGGCGCCAACACCGGAACCTATTCTCTGCTGTCAGCCGAAGCCGGCGCACAGGTTGTGGCGCTGGACAATGACGCTGCCGCCATCGAAACTCTGTGCCGCTCGGCGGGCGCGCGGAAATTGCCCATTGCCGCTCTGATCGCGAACATTGCGCGGCCAACGCCGGCGGTCGGTTGGAGAAACCGCGAGCAGCTTTCCCTGCTCGACCGGCTCAGCGGAAGCTTCGATTTTCTGCTGATGCTGGCGGTGATTCATCATCTGATCCTGCGCGAGCAGGTGCCACTCAGGCTCATTGCCGAGCTCTGCGCGCAGCTCACACGACGCTGGCTGCTGATTGAGTGGGTGCCACCGACAGATCCGATGTACCAGGAATGGCTACGCGGGCGGGACGATCTTTACGGACATTTGTCGGAGAGCGATCTGCTGCAGGCGCTGGCGCCGTTTTTCCGGCTGAGCCGACGGCAGGCTCTGCATAACCAACGCGTACTCCTGCTGCTGGAACGGAGCGAAGAAAGCAATTTCGAGGAAAACACCCCAGCATGGTGAAACGGATTGCGCAGGCATGGGCGTTCGCCTCGATTCTGATGCTGCCCGACTACATCGACATCACTTCCGGCGACGGCGACGCACGCATGCGCGTGCCCACGCCGCTGACCAGGATCGCCCTTGCTCACTTGACGGACCTGGTGATTGTCGCGGTGGTGTTTGGCGCAACCCTGACGCTGGCGCGCCGATTACGAGCGTGGCCGCAAATTCGCTTGGCGCTGGTGGCGATTCTGCCACCGCTTTTGTTCGCGCGCAATCTGGACGTTATCCCGTTCACCATTCCCGGTGTCGTCGTTCTAGGGCTGGCGCTGGCGTGGATCTTCTTCGTTCTGATTCTGGCCCTTCGGCTTCCGCGCCGCTACCAGCAGTTGGGCAACGCGGGCAGCGCGCTGCTCACAGGCTTCGTGTGCTTCGCCCTGGTCATGACCGTCCAGCTGGTCCGCGGTGCGTTGTGGCGGCCGGGCCCGCAGTCGTGGTCCACGCCGATCGCAGCGCCGCCGGCAACGCGACCGCGGCTGGTCTGGATTCTCTTTGATGAACTGGCCTACAAGCCCACGTTTGAGGACCGCGACCCTTCGCTCAAACTTCCCAACTTCGACCACCTGCGCGCGGAGAGCACGCTCTATAGCGACGTGACGCCCATTGCCGACCGCACCACGCGCGCCGTTCCCGGCCTGCTCTCCGGGCACATCGTCACCGACGTCGACTACACAGCCAGCAATGAATACCTGATCCAGACGAAGGATGACCCGCATTGGAAACAGTTCGATGCGCAGGCTTCGCTGTTTGGCCAGGCCAAGCGCGCCGGACTCACCACTTCCATTATCGGTTGGTATATTGCCTATTGCCCCGTCTTCGCCCATATCGCCACCCAGTGCTATTGGAGCAATGACGACGCGCAGGATCGCGGCCCCACTTCGCTCGATGCCAGTTATGCCGAGAATGTCTGGTTCCCGCTGCGCATCCTCGCTGAGCAGGTTTTGCCGCGCCTTGCCTGGGATGACGAGTCGCGCTGGAATGCCGATGGGCACATCCAATCTGTGGAGGACCTGAGCCGGCACGCGCTTCAAACTCTCGCCACCAGCAACGCCGACATCATCTACCTGCACGTTCCCGCACCTCACCCAATCGCCTTCTGGAACCGCCACACGCACAGCTTTGGTCCAGGCGGCTCGTATCTCGACGGGCTGGATTACACCGACTATTTGCTGGGCAAGATGTTGAATGTCCTCGAGTCGCAGCCGCGCTGGGCGGCGACCACGCTGCTGATCCAGGGAGACCACTCGTGGCGCACCTGGATGTGGCGTCCGCTGCCGGGCTGGACCGCAGAGGATGAGCGCATTTCGCATGGCGGCCAATGGGATCCGCGGCCCGTGCTCATGATTCATACTCCGGGTCAGAACACGGCGTCTACAGTGACGGCGCCGACCAGCCTGATGCATGTTCATGATTTTGTGGAGGCACAGATACGGGCAGACGGCAAAGGAGATAGACAGACTACGCCTTAAGGGGTTTTTCTTGTGCGCGCATTCGAGCTCGCGAGGCGCTGCGCTGCTTCCGTGCGATCGAAAATGCTCTATGTAAGGGAGCTGCTGATGTTGGTGAACATCTGGCTCACCACAGTGGCCACGCTTTGTTCGCTGCTGATAGCCGCCAAGGCGATCATGGATACCACTAATCCGTACTCGACTAGATCCTGACCCTCCTCGCTGCTCTTCAGCTCCTGGAATTTCGCATAGAGTCTCAGTAATATCACGTTCATTCTCAGTTCCTCCAATCGGTATTAACCCGGCCTTCGCCGGTCCCGGCCGTTACGCTATCCAATCAGGATCTCCACTGTACGCCCGCGTAATTTGGCATGCGGCTGCGTGAACTTGTCCGGTCAAGGTCCGTGCCATGCACGGTTTCGCGCAAAACCGACAACGCTTCTAATCTGGGACAGCCGGAATTGCTACAAGATCAAGCCGTACGAGGCCAGCACACATTGCGGACTTCTGATCAATCAATTGTTAAGCCAAGTTTATGCAGCGTCAATCCTTCTCCTGTACCACTAAAGTGGTATCGACCCCGCACTTAGGTAAGCAGGGCGTTCCGGAATCTGCTCAACCGCCATTTAGACATAGTTGTCTCGATTCTGAAGTCTCATGTTCAGCGCGGTTCGATCTGCTCGAATCAAGTCCAGCGCGAGATTGCGAAGCGTTGGAGAACGAATGAGGCGTTTTCGCGCTCGATGAAGCCTGGACTTCACGGATGCCAGTGAGATTCCGAGATTCCGCGCGATATCTTTCATTGAACACTGCTGCGATATCCAAATATGAATGGGGGTTCGCAATTTAGGGTCAAGCCGCTGGATCGAATGCAGGATCGCCTGGGATCGTTGCTTCTGATCGAAAGCTTGTTCCGGATTAAGGGCACCATCCCGAAGGTCGAAGAACAGGGCCTCATCTCCAAGGGACTGCCGCTCAAACGACGTCTCTGGTCGAGCCCGACGCCTGCGAATAGTCATCAGCGCCGAGTTGATTGCGATTCTCGTCAACCAGGATGAGAATTTAGCTCGTCCCTCAAAAGACGGCAGCGCCAGGTATGCACGGAAGAACGTATCCTGCAGCGCATCCTCAGCATCTTCGCGATTTCGGGTTATCGACAAAATGCGTTTGTAGAGACGATGAGAGTAGGACTGTTGCAGCTTTGCGAAGGCCTCGTGCGAACCGGCTTTGGCTGAAAGGACGAGTTCCTCGTCGCGCGCCGCGGCTTCGTGACTCATGCATGGCGAGATCGCAAAATCGCGCTGAGTCGAATTCATCCCTCACCTCCTTCTGCCGCTGGCGCAAATGCTGATTAAAGCCTGGAACGCCGGCGATGCGCCTTGCATGATCGGGATTACGCCAGAAGCGTGTCAAGGAAACAATTAGACGATGGTATAGGCGATACCTTTGTATTAGCCCCGATCACCGGTGCGTTCATTCTCGCAACGTCATCGCCTCCCAGACGACGTAGCCCAACATCCCAGATTTGTTCGATTTAGGGTGGCCCAAGCACTGAGCGTGCGGTGGAACCGCCCTGTAAAGTGCCGAAGTCTAGAGTTGCAGCAGGAGCCTCGCCCCATTCGCTCACCGATACCAAAGTATTGCCTATACCATCGTCCAATTGTTTCCCCTTCACCGTTCTGTTGTGATGGCCGCACGCGATCGGATTTAATCGGGAGATGCACAACGACGAGAGAGGAGATTGCGGGTGAAAATACTCATGGTGTTGACATCCCACGACCAACTAGGCAACACAGGCCGCAAGACAGGCTTCTGGCTGGAAGAATTTGCCGCCCCTTATTTCGTTTTCCGGGACGCCGGTGTGCAGTTGACGCTTGCCTCGCCGAAAGGCGGCCAGCCACCAGTCGATCCCAAGAGCGATGCGCCAGAAAATCAGACTCCGGCGATGACCCGGTTCAAGAAGGACACGACGGCACAAAGCGCGCTTGCACATACGGCCAAACTTGCCGATATGAAATCGGCAGATTTCGACACGGTATTTTACCCTGGCGGACACGGTCCTATGTGGGATCTTGCAGAGAGCCCCGATTCGATCGCTCTGCTAGAGTCCTTCTACAACTCCGGCAAGCCAATCGCCCTGGTGTGCCACGCGCCAGGAGTTCTCCGTCACGTTACCTACAAGGGTGCGCCGCTTGTAAAGGGCAAGCATGTAACTGGCTTTACGAACGGAGAAGAAGAAGCAGTGCAACTGACGCATGTTGTGCCGTTTCTGGTGGAGGACGAACTGCTGCGGCTGGGCGCGATCTATGAAAAGGTTGCCAACTGGCAGCCATTCTCAGTCGTTGATGGTCGTCTGATCACAGGCCAGAATCCCGCGTCTTCTACTGTTGCAGCCCAAAATCTCATCAACTTGCTGGCGCGAAAGGCCGCCTAATGCCCGCGACGCTCAGCGGGCGGATTGAGATTCAGGTTCAGGCATGTAGCGTTTGCACCATGACGCGCTCACTGTGGAGCGCCGGAAAGGGAAGGTCTCATGGAACATCCAATTTTTTATCGCACGATAAAGATAGATGGGCTTTCCATTTTCTATCGCGAGGCAGGGCCGACAGACGCGCCCAAGCTTCTGTTGCTCCATGGACTTCCGTCGTCGTCGCGAATGTTTCAGCCGCTGCTGACGCGGCTTTCGGACACCTACCACCTGCTTGCGCCCGATTTTCCGGGCTTCGGACATAGCGACTGGCCCGACCCCAAGCAGTTCGATTACACCTTCGATCACATCGCTTCGGTGATGAACGGCTTCACACAGGCGCTGGGTCTGTCGCGCTACACCCTTTATATGCACGACTACGGCGGCCCGATTGGCTTCCGCATGATATTGGCGCACCCCGAGCGTGTGCAGGCTCTTATCGTTCAGGACGCGGTCGCTCACAACGAAGGGCTCGGAGCGAACTGGAAAACCCGCCGAGAATTCTGGGCGGACCGGCCCACTCACGACGAAGCGCTGCGCAAGAACCTTCTGTCCCTCGCAGTCACGAAAACGCGCCATGTCGGAGACGATCCGAACGTCGAGCTCTATGATCCGGATTTGTGGACCGATGAGTACGCATTTCTGAACGCGCCTGGGCAGGCGCAGATTCAAAGCGATCTCTTCTATGACTACCGCACCAATGTCGATGGTTACCCCAAATGGCAGGCTTGGATGCAAAAGATGCAGCCGAGGCTTTTGGTCCTGTGGGGCAAGCATGACCTCTCATTCGACTCCGGCGAACCGGAACGTTATCGCCAGGACGTTCCGAACGCAACGGTCCATGTACTCGACGCCGGACACTTCGCGATGGATACCAAGGCTGATGACATTGCATTACTGGTCCGCCAGTTCATGCAAACGGACAAGTCCAGCAGCGCTCGCGCTCCCCTTGCGAATCGCGCCGCGGTCGCTCATTAAGCTCGCGCGGTTGCGGGGCTTCTGCAGCCCAGAGACGAGGGACAAGCGGTAGCCTGAAGTGAACCTGATGCGAAACGGGCGCGCTCCACACGGAGCCTGGCCGCTTTTCTTACCAAGTCGGCGAAAGACTGGGCCCTCATCTTTTGCATCACCTGGCCTCGGTGCGCCTTTACTGTGATTTCGCTGATGCCCAGTTCTGCGCCCGCCTCTTTATTCAAGAGCCCCGCAACGACTAGATTCATGACCTGCCGTTCACGGCGGCTGAGTAACGCGTAGCAATCGCGCAGCGACCGCATTTCTGCCTTGCGGCCAAGGGAAACCGAACTACGTTTGAGAGCTTCCCGAATGGCATTTAACAGAGCCTCATGACTGAAGGGTTTTATCAGGAATTCAACCGCTCCGGCCTTCATGGCTTGAACCGATGTCGGCACATCGCCGTGAGCGGTGATGAATATAATCGGCGTCTCGGCGCGGTCGACGGCGATCCGCTTCTGCAAGTCAAGCCCATTCAGGTCCTGAAGAGAGACTTCGAGAATGAGGCAGTTTGGAAAACCTGGTCGTGGCCGGTCGAGAAATTCTCGAGCGAACGCGAATGTCTCGGGTTGCCAGCCGTTGCAGCGAATGAGCACTTGCAGGGATTCACGTATAGAGACATCGTGATCGACAACGAACACGATGGGGGCGTCTTTGCCGATACTGGCCGCGGTGCCATCGGTCGGTGCCGCTCGCTTGACTTCTGCGACGGTCGATTCCAGAGCAGGGCTGCTGGCTGCTACCTGTTTAGATCTACGTGCGGCATAAGCCTGTTCGATTGACGTTGCGCTGTTGACATTATCCATAACCAACTCCAGGCTTCCTGTGAGCCACGAACCGGGAGCATATTGCAGGTGAAACATTTGTTCATCTTTATGACTCCACGGTCACGTGGAATTCGTACCGCCGTTGCGTACCCTAAGGCGGAACGAATGGTTTGGAGTAAATGCTCGTCGCTAAAGGCTTGCCGAAGAATGCGACGGCACCGGCTTGCCTTGCTCGCCCACGAGATTCTTAGATCCGCCAATTCGAAGCGGTGTTTTCCGTCGTGTGCTTCAGCAGCAGCCGTGCTTAGCGAACCTGAGCGCTGCAGGGAGTCGGAAATACACACGATCACGCGCAGATAGTGAGGAGGAGCGGCGACGCTCCACCTCATTATGAGGTCCCGCGCACTCATACTAAGGTATTGCCAATGCCAACGTCCACTGGCGTCATTGATCTCCCTGGGAACATCACTTCGCTAACTGCGTTTCACACCCGCAGCAGTGAGCTCAACTCCAGTGTGGGTTTGAACGACCACGCTCGTCAACATCCTGTACTCCCTTCGAATTCAATCTCCGTTCAGAAGGTGAATTTGAGTGCGCCCTGAAGGATGCGCGGCGACGCAGCGCTGATCACATTGCCAAACGTCGAGCTGCCGATATTGCCATCGACTGCCTGCGGACCGAAGAACTGGGTATGGTTGAAGACGTTGAACGTCTCCACGCGAAACAGCAGGCTCCTTGTCTCCGTAAAAGGCAGGTTCTTGGCAAGCGCCATATCGTAGTCATCCTGGCCCGGACCGTAAAAGAAGCGCCGCTTCGAGGTGCCGGGCGTTCCCAGCGCATTCACGCTGAAGTCAGTGGTATCAAAGTAGCTGTTGCCGTGGGAACGGGGATTTTTGTTCAGATGGAGCGAGCCGCCGTTGTAATCCGGCTCGTCGATGCTCGAGTTGTTCACACCATTCGGATTCGTTCCGATCAGGGAGTTGTCGCCATTATTGATCATTGTGACCGGGAAGCCGGTTGAGAGATGCGTAATTCCCGAAAGCGACCAGCCACGGGTGAAGCGGTTGGGATGCAAATACCGGTCGAACGGCAGTTGATAGTCGTAGCTGACCACGAAGTTTTGTTTTATGTCGTAGGACGAGACGGCATAACTCAGGGCCGGATTGAACGGATTGACCTCCTCGCCGATGTTGGAGGACTCGTCCATTGATTTCGCATAGGTGTAGGAAGCATCGAACTCGAGCCGGCCGCTAGTGTGGCGCGCGCTCAATTCGAGACCGTTATAGTTGGCGTGACCGATATTGGATTGCAGCGCGTTGCTTCCGAAGTGGGGACCCAGTTGCTGTCGCGTCCCCTGCACCGCGCCGCCTGCGGCCGGGTAGTACACCGTGTCCTCACCGAAAGCTCCGCAGGTGAGGGTTCCGGGCATTACATCGCCGGGCTGACTCAGGCTCAGGCAAAGCGCTGGATTGCCGGGATTTTCGGCGATCAGCACGCGCTCGCGATGTGTGGCCGAGCCGACATAGGTTGCATCGAGCACAGTCTTCGGTCCGGCCTGGCGTTCGATTGAAAGTGACCACTCCTCGGTATAAGGCGTGTGGTTGTGAATACTGTATCCCGGAATGCCGCTGATTGGCTCATATGCGGCCCAGTTGATATGTGCATCGGGGTGACTGCGCGAAGAGCCCTGCGGCGCGAGTGTGTAGGGAAATGGCTGGCCATTGTTAGCCCCGTCGGCAGCACCGATGAACGGCGTTGCGAAGAGCGGGGGTTCGGGACTGCTGTAGGTGGTTCCATAAGGAGCGTTTGCGGCCAGCACACTGATTGCCATGGCATCGATGGCCGTGTAGAAGTTGCCGAAACTGGCGCGTACGCTGGTTGTGCCCGGCGAACCCAGGATCTTCCCCAGCACAGTGCTGCTGTCGGCCTGCGGAGTCCAGGCCAGGCCGACACGCGGCGAAAAGTCTAACCTATCGATGGGAGCGAGCGTGTTGGGGATGCCCGGATCGCCAGGATAAAGAATGCCCGGAGGCGCGCCCGGAAAGACGACGGACCGCGCGCCCGGGACGAAGGTCGAGATCTGGTTGTATTTCTCCGACCAGGGCGCAACGCGGTCCCAGCGCAGTCCATAGTTCAACGTCAGATTCTTCTCGATATGCCAGCTGTCCTGGGCAAACGCGCCGAAATATTTGTTCCGTGCGTAGAACGGATTCAGCTGGCTCTGGTTGTACTGGCTCGGGACGCCGATCAGGAAGTTAGCGAAGTCGACGCCGGTCTCGTTGTCTGAGAAGTCGAAGCTCCCATTGAACTGCGCAATGGGAGCGGCATTGATCTGGTCGGCATGAAACTCCGCTCCGAACTTCATGGTGTGATTGCCGAGCACCTTCGAGAATGTGTCCGATACCTGAGACGTATTGTTGACCTGGATAAGCTGATTGGCCGCAGCTCCGATCGAATAGGCATTGAAGTTGAGGTTTTCAACGCCTTGTCCGCGGGGATCGAGAGCCACAATGCTGCCGGTCCCATTCGCATTCACAAAGCCCTGCGAAGCCAGGCTCACGTTCCATCCGCCGATGGGCTGGCCGAGGTTGGTGTCGTCGCGCATGTAGCCCAGGTGAAATTCATTGACCATGGTTGCGCCGAAGCTCTTTGTATCGCCGAGGCTAAGCATCTGCGCGCGGCCGCTGGTCAGTGCGGAGAATCCCGGCACGCTGGCTCCGCTCTGTGCCACGGGATACGGATTTACCAGATCGAAATCGTCGATAAAGTAGTACGCCGACATCAATCCCCACCGCGAATTCCAATCAATTCGGGATCCCGCCTTGTCGTCGCGCACCGTTTGGTTATAGGCAGAGGTAGCGAAGCCATTTGCAGTGTTCGGTGCGGGAATATATTGGTGCATGCGTTGCGCTGGAACCGACCACGCTCTCTGCGGGATCACAGCGTTCGGGAAAACGCACGTCGAAGACGAAGTGCAGCCCGGCAGGTAGTAAGGCTCGCCTGTCGTTACCTGATAACCAAGTTCCTGAGTCAGAACGTTGGCGAAATATGGTCCGCTGACTAGTCCGCTTAGTTGGTTGCCCTGTGGACCATCCGTAAAGTCCAGGAGGTTGCCGGTGCGGTCGGCATCGGAGGGAACCGCAATATTCGAAGTAGCAATTCCCTGTGTCTGTCGGGTGCCCTGATAGTCGAGAAAAAAGAAGAGCTTATCCCGACGGATAGGTCCGCCGACAGTGCCTCCGAACTGATTCTGAATGTATTTCGGGCGGGGAACAATGGGGGTCCCCTGTTGATTGAAGTAGGTGTTCGCATCGAGATCCGTATTGCGCAGGAAATCGAAGGCGTCACCGTGAAACGTGTTGGTGCCCGATTTCGTCACCACGCTGATCTGGCCGCCGCTGTATTCTCCATATTCCGCGTCGAAGCTGCTGGTGACGATGCGGAACTCCGAGATGGCATCGAGGTTGGGGACCACGACGGTGCCAGCATTCACGTCTTCTTCCACGTCGCTGCCGTTCACGCTGAAGTAGTTGGCGGTTTCCCTCTGCCCGTTCACGGATTGATTGCCGGGGTTGAGCGTGCCCGAAGGGCTGAGGGCGGTAGCGCCCACATCCTGCACCGTGGTATCGGTGATGGCGGTCTGAGGCGCGACGCCCGGTTGAAGAGATAGCAGATCGGTAAAGCTGCGGCCATCGAGCGGAACCGCGGCCATCTGCCGACCTGTAATAACCTGACCGAGTTGTGTGCTCGTGGTTTCAACATGCAGCGTGTTGTCGGTGACCGATATGTCCTGAGATACCCCGCCAACTTTCAGCAGTGCATCGAGGGTGAGCGCTGCGTTGGTGTCAAGGACGATCTCGTTGCGCTCATACTTTCCGAATCCAGTAGCTTTCACATCAAGCACATAATGGCCAACGGGAAGAACCGGGAAGGTGTAATACCCCTTGCTATTCGTGTGGGTCTGGTGGGAAAGTCCGGTGCTTGTCTCCTTGACCGTGACAGACGCACTGGCCACCACGCTCCCGGATGGGTCCTTGACCGTCCCGGAGATGCTTCCACCCACACTCGCCCAAGCCGAGACTGTCACGAGAGCCATCAAAAAAGCGGCCACAATCAAGGCCAATCGAAAAGCGATTCTCAAGAATAACTCCCTATTCAGTAGTCGCTTAGGTCATCCGATGTTTGGGCCGAGGCGTCATCGGAGCAATATAGGACTATATTAGTCCTATATAAATATACGACAATTAAGGTCGGATATTGTCGATGATTTAGATCACACGATTCGAAAGGGCTTCAGGTAAGCGTGCAACTGGCCTAGATTTCCGGCGACAACGCCTGGCTGGATACCGAATGGCGAGCACCGCGGACTCGGCGATTCGCAGCTGTCAACGTGCTGTAAACCCGCAGACCCGGTCCGGTGGCTGATTTTCTATACGTTTTTCAGAATATAAACATTCCGTTAATTCCATAAATAATATTCTGAATCTCTCGCCCGCCCTCCGGTCTGCGAATAAGCTCCTTATTTTTAATCAAAAATGCACATTCAACGATATCGGGTGAGATTGGCGCATGACATGCAAAGTCATTCACACTGATTTTTAAATCTCCTGATTTATGGATCTTTTAGCCGCATTTAGCTGCATTTAGTGGCTGTATGTACCAATTTTTACTGTATTTACGACTCTTTCTCTGTATTTACAGATTTTTATGTACCTATTTGCGGATTTATTAAAAGCGGACAACAGGCAGCAGACAAAGCATCTTCTCCGTTTCTGCGCTTTTAGCGCAAGTTCGCGAACTTGGCTCCGGTTCCCGGAAGCCCCCTTAAAAGCCGGACCGCGAGATCAGCAAGAGGGCCTCCGGTTCTAACCCTGGAGGAAACTCGTGCAATTTTTCCGGTTGCAAATTTTGGCTCTTCCCCTGAGCCTTCTTGCCGTAGCAGCTTTTTGGGCGGATACGACGGCCTCTGTCGCCCACGCCCAAACCATCACCACCGGCGCTTTGAGCGGTGTTGTTTCCGACGCGACGGGAGCCGTGGTTCCCGGGGCGAATGTGACGGTCACCAGCGTGGCGACCAACACCAAGCAGGTTCTGGAGACCAACGGCGAGGGCCGCTACACCGTGTCCCTGCTGCAGCCCGGCACTTATCGGGTCGCGGCTTCGGCCCCTGGCCTCAAGTCGGAGACGGTCCAGGTCACAGTGCTGCTGGGCACCACCGCCACGGGGAACATCGTGGCGACGCCTGCGGGAAATACAACAGTGGTTGAGATTTCTGCCGGCACCCTGCCCTTGGTGGATACGGAAAACGTGGCGCTCGCCACCACCCTGAACACCGAGCAGATTCAGGACCTTCCCGCGCCGGGCGGAGACGTGACGACCGTGGCCTACACGGCACCCGGTGTGGTGGTGAACGCCGGCGGCGCCTACGGCAACTTCAGTTCCGACGGTCTGCCCGGCATTTCCAATCTTTTTGTGCTGAATGGTTTCGATGATCAAGATCCCTTCGAGAACCTGAACGATACCGGCAGCTCGAACCTGACCCTCGGCCAGGGAGAACTGGCGGACGCTACCGTCATTCAGAATGCGTATAACTCCCAGTATGGCCGCGCAGCCGGCGCCATCATCAGTTACACCACCAAATCCGGCGGCAACCAGTTCCACGGCGAGGCCACGTACGACTACAACGGCACCCTGCTGAACGCCAACGGATGGTTCAATAACCTGACTGGAACGCCACGCCCCCACGCCGTCTCCAACGAATGGGCGCTCAACGGTGGCGGGCCCATTATTCGCAACAAGCTCTTCTTCTTCTCCGACTGGGAAGGCCTTCGCTACGTGCTTCCCGCCAGCGGATATGTTTCGTTGCCCACGGCACAGTTTGAGGCCTATACGATGGCCCACATCCCGACGGCCGCGACCAGTCTCTATACCCAAATGTTCAAGCTCTACAACCAGGCTCCCTCTTACCACACCGCGACGCCGACAGCAACGGGAGGTCTTCTCGATGGCGGTTGCGGCGCCCTGACAGGCGTGACCGCGCCCAATGGCAACGCCTTCGGCACCGCCGTACCTTGCACTGCCAGCGCCTATGCCCAGGCCAACAACATCAACCAGGAGTGGCTCTACACGCAGCGCGTGGACTGGGATATTAACGACAAGCACCAGCTTTACGGCCGCTTCAAAATGGATCGCGGCTCCCAACCCACCTACACCAGCTACATCAATCCGGCGTTCGACGCCGTCTCGACCCAACCGGAGTACGAAGGCCAGCTCAGCGATCACTATGCCTTCTCTTCGCACCTGATCAACTCCGCAGTGGTCGCAGCCAACTGGTATACCGCAGCCTTTGGAGCCGCCAACCCGACGGCCGCGGCTGCCGCACTGCCCTTTTATGCCAACTTCGAAACCGGCCTGGACGGCAGCGGCACCAGCGATGTGCCAGGACTGACGACCCTGGGCGCGCCGTTCTATTTTCCGCAGGGAAGAAACGTAACCCAGTATCAACTTGAAGACGACGTAAGCTGGTCCCTGGGCAAGCACAACCTCACCTTTGGCGCGAACTTCCGCCGCGACCTCATCACCGACTTCGACCAGCAGGAGGAGACGGAATTCCCGCAACTCACCATGGAAAGCCTGCTGGACGTCGCGCAAGGGCAATTCTGCGCGCCCGCTTCGGACAATAACCCCGGTTCGGCCTACTGCGGATCCGGCGACAACTTCCAGCAGGCGTTCATCACAAGCAACGATGCGCACCTTGCGCTCTACAACATCGGAGTCTATTTGCAGGACGAGTGGCAGGCGACCCAGACGCTCAAGCTCACCATCGGCGCGCGCTTCGACCGCACCGGCGATCCCCTTTGTCAGGGTGGCTGCTTTTCGCTGTACAACGGCAGCTTCCCCAATGCGACGGCTTCGCTCAACACGCCGTATTCCAAGCTGATCAATCCGGCTAACGCGCATCCTTACAGCGTGGACCCCTTCTACTTCCAGCCGCGCTTTGGCTTCAACTACCAGCTCACGCAACAGACTGTACTGCGCGGCGGAGTTGGCTACTTCGCCGACCTCTATCCCGCCGGCTTCCTGGACGGCCCCATCCAGAACTTTCCCAACTACAACCTGCAAACGGTTTCCGGCGGCGTATTGGCCACCAGCGGAACCGGCAGCATTTACGCCAACGCCGCCTCCGCGAATACCGCGGTGCAATCCGGCTTCAAAACCGGCACCGTGACTTCAATCAACTCCGCGCTTGCTGCGCAGGGCATCAGCTTTGCGCCGCCCAGTTTGAACGCCTACTTTCCCGGCACCTTCCACGAGCCCGAGTATGTGGAGTTCAGCCTGCAGATTCAGCACCAGTTCACAAAGTATGACGGTCTCGCGCTTACTTATGCCGGCAACTACGGCTACCACGAGATCATCCAGAACCCGTTCCTGAACGCCAGCAGCGGTATTTTCTCGAGCGCCATCACACCGAATCCCGTGGCGGGATGGACCTCGGCTGGCAACTTTGGAAACTACGGGGCCACTCCGCCCGACCCCAACTTCGGCGAGGTGAACGAGTACAGCAATAGCGCCCACTCGAATTACAACGGCGCCACTGTGGAGTACACCCATATCGGCAACGGCATCACCGCCCATCTGGCCTACACCTACAGCCACGCCCTCGACGAAATCTCCAACGGCGGCGTAGGCGAATACTACAACGATGGCTCCATCACCAAACAGCTCACTCCCAGCCTCGGCCCAGGCAACCTGAACTACTCCAACGCCGACTACGATATTCGCGACGACCTGGTAGGCGATTTGGTCTACACGGAACCTTTCAAGGCTTCGAACCGGGTTCTGAATCAGGTTGTCAGCGGATGGATCCTAGGCGCCAAGACTTACTATCGGTCCGGCATGCCCTTCTCGGTCAACAATACCGGCGCCATTGATGCCTTCCCCAACATGTCCACCATCAACAACCCGGAAGGTTCCACGAGCCTGATGCCAACGGTCACCTCGTGGAACCTGACCAATTCCTGTGGATCGAACGCGCATAATGCAGCGGTCAACGGTGGTTGCCTCAATGCGGCGCAATACGATAACGGCAACCCTGCTGCGCAAACCACCTATGGAAACCTGCGCCGCAATGCCTTCTACGGGCCGCACTACGCCGATACGGACGCCACTCTGAGCAAGCAGTTCTATAAAAAGGAGAGCATGGCGTTCGAACTCGGAGCGCAGGCTTACAACATCTTTAACCACCCGAACTTTGCCAATCCGGGCTCGGCCTATCCCGGCGACAGCTCGAACCAGATCACCTCGGCCGCATTTGGCTCCATTTCCGCGGTGGTGGCGCCTCCGACCAGCCCGTATGGATCGTTTCAAAGTGCCGCAGTGACGCAACGGGTTTTGGTCGTAACCGGCAAGATCACTTTCTAATCCTTTTCCCCGTCCAAAATTAACCAAGAGAAGGGCATCTGCGCTGTGCAGATGCCCTTCCTGATTTGTATACCATCACGTTGCATCGGGTGGCAGCATTCCATTGCATCCAGCACACTGCGGGGTCCGAAGTGCGATGACGCACTACATCCATGCAGTGGGTGCGGATGACTTGGCACAAGCAGATTTGATGGATGCTCCGTTGAGCCCGAAACGAGAAGAGAAGGCGGTCCAGTAGACCCATAGATAGAAGAGGCCCAAGGCGAGCAGGCTAAGGGGAGCGAGTTGCGCCAGGAAATATGGGGCAGTCTTCGCCAGCGCCAGCGCCAGGAAGGCGAACGGTAACGTGGCTGTTGCTGTGATGGCAATGGCGCTCAGGATGAGAGCTATCCACTTCCCTCTGCCTTCACACCAAAGCAGAGCGCATGCCGGCACGGCCAAAAGCAGAAGCCTCGCATCGTAGTCGCGATGGTAAACCGGCAGCATCGTAAGAGCGGCGAGGGAAGCCAAGGCGATCCAGGATGATCTCTGCGTGACGGTCGTAACGGCAATCCTGATCAGCAGGGCCAGTAGCAGCCCCCCACATACGATGTAGCTCAACGAGTTGTCGAATTGTGGATCGTCTTTGTACACGCTGAGGGCAGCCTGTAAATTGATGGGCATGTGAGAATGGTCGAAATCGGCGCCTGACGGTCCGGGATTATTGTATCCGCCCCTGGCAGCGCCCGCATGGAGGTTGGCGCTTAGTTCTCCTCTCCAGCCCGGCGAATTTGAGGAAACCCAAACCAGAGCGGGCGCTGCCAGCAGCGCCACTAATAGCAGCGCCTGTAGCGCCCGCTTCCGACCCGGGCTGGGCGCAATCAAGAAGTACAGCCAGATAAAGCCCGCATCGTGCGGTTTCATCAACAGGGCCACTGCGAAGCACACAACTGCAACCCACTGATGTTTGTCATTGAGCAACAGCCATGCCGCCAGAACGCATAGGCTGATTACCATGCCGGCGAGATTACCGCTGAATACGACATTGCCTAGGTCTACCAGAAAAATAGCAATGAGCATGAACGGAGGCCCGTTGGCGTAGCGCGCGGATTCGTGAAAAATCACGAAGGCCGCCAGCAGGGAAAAAGATACGATCAGCAGCATCCAGACCAGGTGAGCCCAACCCCACGGCAACGCGGCTAAGGGGAGAACGAGGAAAAGCGCCGTGGGCAGATTGATGCATCTAAGTACCCCATCGTTAAGGGTTCGCAAGTCTCGGGGCCCGGTGGGAACCTTACCACCTTCGGACAGGTATTCGCTGCGGAGGTCGTCGAACTTGTAGGAATCGCGGTGATGGAGAAGACATCGCGAGGCCGAGTAGATGGCTCTGAAGTCGCCCATCTCGACCGAAGCTGCGCTCTCAAGGGCGACACCCCAGAGGACTCCGATTCCGCCAAACAAAAGGACCGCCAGCAAAATGTCCCGACGTGCGATCTTCATCTCCGGCACTGTCCCCCACAGGAGAATAGATGGTAGCACCATGCCCGATTCCGAGCTATCCCAAAGTCGGAATGATCAGTAGTCCGATGCCGGAGCCTGCAACTGTGACTGGAGCGGACAAAATGACGGTGACGGCCGAGGGCGACGTTTCCTCAAACTTGCCGGTATCAAGTTAGTCTCTCCCGACAAGCATTGGTTCACAGTTGTCGGTGATCCAGGCATTGCAATTACCGCGCGCTTGATTTCGATCCATCCCACCATCGCATTGGCAATCTGTGGTTCTCGTTTTGCGACTGCTATACTTCCCGCAGAGCAGATCAACGATGATTCGTCATCCACTTCGACGCGGATGGTTATCGGAACTTCATTAAGCGCCTTTTCGAGCGTCCCTCTGACAAACTAGACTTGTGTTGTTGTCTGCAGTTTCGCTTTACTTTTTTGCATCACCTGGGAATCTACAAAGTAGTAGTAGAAAGGTCTTATCCGGCGCATGCGCATCGGGATTACGTGTTATCCCACATACGGCGGCTCAGGCGTGGTCGCCACGGAACTGGGCATCGAGTTGGCCGCACTCGGCCACCAGATTCACTTCATCTCCTATTCGCAGCCGTTCCGGCTCTCCGGCCGCGACGACGGCATCTTCTACCACGAGGTTCCTGTCTCCAGTTACCCGTTGTTTGAGTTTCCGCCGTACGATCTGGCTCTGGCCTCGCGCATGGCCGAGGTCGCCGAGCTCTACTCGCTCGACATCCTCCACGTGCATTACGCGATTCCCCATTCGGTCTCTGCGCTACTGGCCCGCGAAATGCTGGCCAAGAGCGGACGCCGGCTACCGTTTATCACGACGCTGCACGGCACCGATATCACGCTGGTCGGCCTGGACCGCAGCTATCTGCCCATCACACGGCACGCGATTCTCGAATCCGACGGCGTGACTTCGATCTCCGACTACTTGCGTAACGAGACCATCACCAAGTTCGAGATCGGCCGGCCCATCCAGACCATCCCGAATTTCGTCAATTGCGATGTGTACAAGCCCATCAACGAAGATGCGCAACGCAACCATGCACGCCAGCGCTTCGCTCGGCCTGACGAGGCGCTGCTCATCCATCTCTCCAACTTCCGCCCGGTGAAGCGGGTGCCGGATGTGGTTCGCATTTTCGCCGGCATCGCGCGCGAAATTCCGGCACAGCTTGTGCTGGTTGGCGACGGTCCCGAGCGCTCAGCGGCGGAATGGCTGGCCCACGATCTTGGCATTCAGTCGCAGGTTCACTTCCTGGGCAAGCAGGAACGGGTGCACGAACTGCTTGCGCTGGCCGATCTGCTGCTGATGCCCAGCGAAATGGAATCTTTCGGGCTTGCGGCTCTCGAAGCCATGGCCTGCAAGGTGCCAGCGATTGCGACCCGCGTCGGCGGCGTCCCGGAGCTGATCGACGATGGCGAAACCGGGCTTCTGTTCCCGATCGGCGACGTTGAGGCTATGGCCCAAGGCGCCCTCGCGCTGCTTACCGACAAGCCGCGATTGGCTGCCATGCGCGAGACCGCTCGCAGCACGGCGCAGAAGCGCTTCTGCGCCAGCCTGGTGGTGCCGCAGTATGTGAAGTTCTACGAGCAGGTGCTGGAGAACAGTTAACAGTTCTCAGTTCTCAGCTACTGCGGCTTGGAAGCCCAGGCGCTGCCAGAAATCCACCACCAGCGCCACGGTTTCGGGTGACGTGGCGGCGCCCGTTCGCAGAGGAATGGAGACGCCGGTCTGGCTCTCCAGCTCGGCAAGCGAAGGAGGCGCAGCGGCGATGGCGATGCACTTGTCGGGGCGATAGGTGCAGGCTGCCAGATCTGCAATCGAGAGCTGCGTGGTGGGCGTGGCGAAGACGGTCTGCGGCGGCGCCATGCGGTCGAGCAGCCAGAGAATCTCGAGCTTGGACTCCAGTTCGTCGGGCACGCAATCGATGACCAGATCGGCGTTGCGCACCGCGTCTTCGATGGTGGAGACGAAGCAGAGCGTACCGCTGGCTTCCTGACCGAGCTCGGCGGCTCTGAGACGTTGGCGAATGTACTCGCGCGCGTGATGCAGGTTGCTGGGCAACACGTCCTCAAGCAGGACGCGCAGGCCCGAACGCGCGGCCTGCAGAGCCAGCCAGCGGCCAAGTGGACCGGCGCCGATAATGGCCACTGTGAGTTGTGCTTCCGATGGATCGGGCATGAGAAAAGCCGGACTTACGCTGAGCACTGGCAACTACTGGCCGTTGAGCGCGTTCATCACGTCGTCGGCATTGGGCCGCGCCGTCTGCAGGTGTTCGGCGACGCGGGCGCGCTCTTCGGCTGAGAGAACCGGCACCGTGGCCAGAATGCGGCGCAGGGTCACGGCAACGTCGTCAATGTAGTTCATCAGGCGGATGGCTTCTCCGGAAAGCGGCATTGGGAGTCCTCAAAAGAAAAAGTCGTTCCGGTCTTATTGTAGGCGGTCGCGACCCGTTCGCGCCAAGGTGGATTTCGGGCCTGCGCGCCCAGCGCGGTACACTCGGCCTGCATTGTGGCGTGATCGCCAAATTGGCGGGAAGGAAAATGATATGGCGAAAGTGGCAATTGTGGGTGTAGGCGCGATCGGCGGCGCGCTGGCAGGCTTGCTGGAAACAGCCGGCGGACACGAGATGACGTTGTGCACGCGGCGACCACTGCCGCAGCTGACTGTAAAAACTCTGGAGCGCGAGTTTCAGGTTCAGGCGAGGAACATCACCGATCCTGCGCAGGCCGAACCAGTGGATTGGGTGCTGGTGGCCACCAAGACCTATGACGCGGCTGGAGCGGCACGCTGGTTCCCTGCCCTTTGCGAACGCGGCGCGCCGGTTGCGATTGTGCAAAATGGCGTGGAGCATCGCGAGCGCTTTGCAGCGTACCTGAACGCCGACAAGCTGCTGCCGGTGGTGATCGATTGTCCGGTTGAGCGCGCCGGTGACACGGTGCTGGTGCGCGGCGCCGCGCTGATGAAGGTGGAAGACACGGCCTTGGGTCGCAGCTTTGCTGCGCTGTTCGACGGCAGCGGAGCGCGCATGGAGTTGGTCGATGATTTTGTCAGCGCCATGTGGTGGAAACTGTGTGTGAATTCAGTGGGCGCGCTGAACGCACTCACGCTGAAGCCGAGCGGCGTTCTGCGCGGCGAATCGATGCACCGCTTAGCGCTTGCGATAGTGGCGGAATGTGCGGCGGTGGCGCGCGCTGAAGGCGCGCGTCTGGATGAGGCGATCGGCGAAGAGGTGATGGCCCTGTACGCGAAACACCCTGTTGATTCGGTGAATTCGCTGCTGGCTGACCGGCTTGCTGGACGGCGAATGGAATGGGATGCGCGCAGTGGCGCAATTGTGCGCAAGGGCGCACAACATGGCATTGAGACGCCGCTGAACCGCATGGCAACAACGCTGCTGGAAGCGATCGAAAATTATCCGGCGTAGCGGAGGCGGATGCGGCTTGGCCTTGTTTATCAGGACAGATGCAGCGAGTTGGCGCCGCTTCGCGGCATCGCAAGTTGGCAAGTTCGCGGGTCTTGCGTGCGACGGTTTAGGTCCCCCCCCGGAGGGGGGGGGTGCGTGTAAGTGTTTGAAACTAATGAGGCAAATTTGGGCTGTTTGGTTAAGTGATTGAAAGCATGCGGGTTGTTGGCATGTTTTGTGTAAGTGATTGAAAATGGGATGGTTGGACTCCGACTCCGGTTCGGCGCAGGCGGTTACTTTACGACTGATCTACGCTGTTGAGCGTAGCGTAAAGCCGCGGAATTGCCGGCAAAGGGTTTGGGCTGGAAGGGTTTTGGAATGAGGGAGAACACTTCGGTAAGGGGTTGACAGGGAGAGGTAGGTGTTGCGCGGCGGGGCTGGTTGGGGTATTTTACTAACTGGTTAGTTAATTATGCCCAACCGCTCCAACACCACGCCCCAGGAGGTCTCCGCAGACCGCTCCGCCGAGACCCGCGCACGCATCCTCGATGCCGCGCTCAAAGATTTCAGCGCCAAGGGATTGGCCGGCGCGCGCACGGAGCAGATAGCCGCTGCCGCGGGGGTCAACAAGGCGCTGCTGTATTACTACTTCGAGAGCAAAGAGAAGCTGTATCTGGCAGCCGTGGAGATGGCAGCGGGGCGGGTACGGGACCAGTCGATGGCGGTTTTGCTGCGCGAGGCCAGCCCCGGGGAGCGCGTGGTGCGCACCGCTCTGGCCCACTTCGACCGCATCCTGACGCAGTCAGATTTTCAGAAGCTGATGCAGCAGGAGATGATGCGCGTGCACCAGGGAGAGGAAGGCGCGCTCACGCTCCTGGTCCTGGTGAAGAGCGTGTTCGGGCCGCTGCACAGCATGTTGCAGAAGCTGGTGAGCGAAGGGATTGCGTCCGGCGAGCTGATCGACGTGGATTGGCTGCAGGTTCCGCTGGTGGCGATGGGCGCCAACGTCTTTTACTTCCTGAGCGCGCCGGTGTGGCGGCTGGCGATGGCTCCGTTCGAGCCTTTCGCTCCGGAAGTGCTGCGAGCCAGACGCATAGCCCTGGTGGAATTTCTGGGCCAGGCACTTTTCAAGGACCGGCAGCGGGGCGCGGAGATCTCCCAGCGCGTGCTGGCCGATACGCCAATGCCGGAGGCCGACGCCTCCTTCAAAAACTTCGAGGGGAAAGTCAAGTGAACGCACGCAATCGAGTCTTTGTGATTCTCGGTGTACTGACGGTGGGGTCGCTGATCTGGTACCTGGTGACTACGCCGCGCAACACCGATTTGCAGCTCATCGGCACGGTGGATGCGAATGAGGTGGTGGTCAGCTCGCGGATCATGGGGCGGCTCGAAACGCTGACGGTGAAGGAGGGCGACAGGGTGAAGGCCGGCCAGGTGATTGCCACCATTGAAAGCGACGATCTGGAAGCGGCGCTGAAAGCCGCCCAGGCCACAGCAGCCGGGGAAAAGTGGCACCTGAGCGAGATGCAGGAGACGGAACGACAGAACCGCGGCGAAACCGCCAGTGGAACCGCCGTCGCCGAAGCGCAGATAAAGGCCGCGCAGGCCACGCTGGCGCAGGCGAAGGCGAATTACGCGCATCAGCAGGCAGACACCAGCCGCACGGTGGCACTGACCGCGCAAGGAATTGATAGCGCCCAGGCGAAGGAGGATGCCGTGACCAGCCTGCAGGCCGATGCAGCGGCGGTGGACACGGCGCGCGGCAATCTGAACATGGCTGAAGCTTCGCTGCGCGAGGCGAAGGCCCACGAACTGCTCACTGACGTCTCCGCGCGCAGCGTAGACGAGGCACGCAACTCCGAGGCCAATGCCAGCGCTCTGGCTGCCGAAGCCCGGGTTGAACGCGACTACGCGGAGATTACGGCGCCGGTGGATGGGGTGGTGAATGTATGGGCCGCGCGGCAAGGCGAGGTGGTGCAGCAGGCGACGCCGATTGTCACCATTACGGACTTCTCGCAGACCTGGGTGTATGCGCCGGTGCCGGAGACGGAGGCCGACGCGGTGAAGCTGGGCGACAGGCTGCGGGTGGTGATGCCGAGCGGTGCAGCCGTGCAGGGCAAGGTGATTGCCAAGATGACGGAAGCCGATTTTGCCACGCAGCGCGACGTGAGCCGGCGCAAGCGCGACATCAAGACGGTGCAGTTCAAACTGCTGATACCTAATCCTGGCGAAGAGTTTGTGCCGGGGATGACGGCTGAAATTTATGTACCCAACACGCTGGTGAAGCAATGAGCGGAAAGGGAATCCCGAAGGCGGCGGGGGGGGGCGCCGGGACGTCCCCAGCGGGTGAGAGCCCGAGTGCGATTGCCGTCGAAAATATCGTGAAGCGCTATGGCGATTTTGAAGCGGTGAAGGGTGTAAGTTTTCGTGTGGCGGACGGGGAGATTTTCGGATTGCTGGGGCCGAATGGGGCCGGCAAGAGCACGCTGATCCGCATGATGACTACGCTGATTCCGGTGACCGCGGGGCGGGCGCTGGTGGCCGGGCATGACGTGACCAAGGACCCGGATGATGTGCGGCGGCTGATTGGCGTGATTCCGCAGGCAATGACCAGCGATCCCGATCTGACGGTGGAAGAAAATCTGTCGATCTACGCCAAGCTTTACGGAGTGGGGCGGGCGCAGCGGGAGAAGAATATCGCCGCGGTGCTTGAGGCTGTGGACCTGACCAAGTGGCGGGGCGCGCAGACCAAGACGCTTTCGGGGGGTATGAGGCGTCGCCTGGAGATTGCGCGCGGGCTGGTGCACGACCCGAGCATCTTTTTTCTCGATGAACCGACGACGGGACTCGATCCGGTTTCGCGCATCGCGGTGTGGGAGATGCTGAACAAGCTGAAGGCGACGCGCAACCTGACCATTCTGATTACGACGCATTACATGGAAGAGGCCGACAAGCTGTGCGATCGCATTGCCATTGTGGATCATGGCAACCTGGTGGCGCTGGGCACGCCGACCGAGCTCAAGAACAGCGTGGCCGGGGCGAATGTGGTGGAGGTGCAGTTCGACCACGAAGCGCCGGAGTGGGAAGAGCGGCTGAAAAAGCTGGTGGGCGTAACCAGCGTGCAGCCGGAGAGCGCGGGATTCTATCGGGTGCTGAGCACCTCGGGATCGAAGACCACGCTTGAGCTGGTGCAGATGGCGGCCGAGTATGGCGCTACACTTTCCTCGCTGAGCGTGCAGAACACCACGCTCGATGACGTATTTGTCCACTACACGGGCCGGCAACTGCGCGACGAGCAGGTGAAGGCTCTCAACTTTGTGATGCCGCCGCGGCCAGGGATGCAGCCATGAATCGAATGATGGCCATTGTGGAGCGGGAGATGCGGAAGTTTTTCCGCTCGCCGGTGCTCATGATCATGTCGATGATGCTGCCTTTGGTGCAGCTGGTGATTCTGGGCAACGCGTTTGGCGGCAAGATCACCAACGCGCGGGTGGGCGTGGTGGACTACGATCACGGCGAGCAGTCGGTGAAGGTGCGCGAGGCATTCGACGCTATCGCGGCGAACATCAACACGTTCAAGACCATCGACTACGACAACGAGCGCCAAGCCAGAGACGATGTGCGCACCGGCAAGCTGGATGCGGCGGTCATCATTCCCGCGCAGTACTCGCGGCGAGTGTACGCGCAGGATCGGCCGCAGATCGGACTGGTGGTGGACAACACCGATCAGTTCACTTCGAGCAGCCTGGAGTCGGAGATGCAGTCGGTGGTGGATGCGCTGAACGCGCCGCTGATTCCCGACCCGATCGACAAGCAGATTGCGCTGGAGACGGTGGAGCTGTATCCGTACGTGGCGTACATGAAGTTTCTGCTGGCGGGCTCGATTGCGCTGGCCATGTATGTTTCGGTGATGATTGGCGGCGGGATGTTGTACATCGACGACAAGGCGCGCGGGGTGCACGAGGGCTACCTGGTTACGCCGATCACCGGTCTGGAACTGGTGATGGGGCTGAATCTGGCGGGCGCGATCAAGGCGGTGCTGGCGGGTGTATCGCTGACTGTTATCGGCTCGCTGATGGCCGGCCTGGGTGTCATCTTTCATCCCATGCAGGACCTGGAGCTTCTGGCGATCATTGCGGTTACTTCGATTGCGTTCAACGGCATGATGTTCCTGATGATGGTGCGCGTGGACGATCCGCTGGTGCCGCGCGCGATGTTCGGGGTGCTCAATACCCTGCTCTTCTTTCCGTCGGGCGCGATTTATCCGATCTCCGCATTTCCGAAGTGGCTGCGGGCGATCGCCATTGTGGACCCGTTCACGTATGCCATTCACGGGCTGAAGGAGATTCTGCTGAAGGACGGGGGGATGGTGTCGATTTATGGCGACCTGCTGTTTCTGGGGGTGTTTGGGATCGGGTGTTTGCTGATTGCGACATCGCTGTTCAAGCGGACGCTGTGAAATTGTGGATCGTGGTTCGTGGGAAACTGTACTGATCTGCAACAGCAGATGTGTCGGGTTTTCGGACAGTGTGTCGCCAATTCGGACATTGTGTCCGATGTTCGGACACGGGGTGATCGGGACAGATTAAAGATTTTGCGGTTCCTGCCGATGAGTGGAGCAGGAGCAGGAGATGGAGATCACCCCGATCACCGGAATTCGCGCGGTAGCTTCTGGGGTGAAGCCGCGGCCTGTGGATCCTGAGCTGACTGCTTTGTTCGACATTGAATCCTCAGCGCGTCCGGGCGACGACACTTATACCGGCAACGGCAAGAAAGCCGCGGGCGCGGAAGAGAACGATGAGAGCGAGACCGAGGAAATGGCCGAAGAGATAGAAGCGGCCTCGGCGGACGAGACGTCGAGTCACGATCGGCGTGAGGGCCCCGCGGGCCAGATCAGCTTCTTCGCCTGAGGTCGATTCGGGAACCAAGAAACAGCGGGTCAGCGCCGCTCAAGCGGCGTAGCAAGTCAGCGGTTTCCTCACTGCTACACTGGCTGCATGCAGGACGAGGCGGAGTTCCGGCGCGCATCCGAGGCGGCCATCGAAGCGTTGAAGCAGCACCTGATTGCGCGCGGCGAGCATGCAGAGGCGGGATTCGAAGTTGAGCAGGGCGGCGCACTGAACGTGCTCTTCGAACAGCGGGGCGACAAATTTACGATCGCACCCAACCTGGCGATGCGGCAGATCTGGATTACGGCACCGGCCACCAGCTTGAAGCTGGATTGGGGGGAAACCGCGAGGCAATTTATTTTGCCTCGCACCGGGGAGGGGCTGATCGGGCTCGTCGACCGGCTCGTTGACGAACACCGGGAGCGGTGATTGCGAAGCTAGCCGTGCATTCCCTCGGGGACTAAAGCCCATCTCATTTTTTGGGGGGGAATGTACGGGCTGAAGCCCGTCCCCTTCAACTGAAGCCTTTGCGCTTCAAAACGACGCACTGCCGGAAAAAAAGATCGAGGCGAGATGCCTCGATCTTTTTTTTACGGACTTTCCACGACTCGATTTACTGAGGCAGGGTGTAAACCGCCTTCAGCACCTTGGCGGCGACGCTCTGCGGCAGCGGTGCGTAGGAGAGGGATGAGGCCTCGCTCTCGCCGGAGGTGATGATCCAGCTGAGCATGTCGCGCAGCACCTTTTCGTTGGCCATGTTCTTGGGCTGCGTGGGGATGAGCAGATAGGTGAAGCTGGAGATCGGGTAGGCATCGGCGCCGGGCGCATTGGTAATGGAGATGCGGAAATCGGCAGGCATCTTGATGCCCGCAGCAGCCGCGGTCACGCCGTCGATGGAGGCCTTCACCCAATTGCCGGATGCGTTGCGCAGGCCGCCATAGCTGATGTGGTTTTGCAGCGCATAAATCAGCTCCACGTAGCCGATGGCACCGGGCAACTGGCGCACCAGGCCGGCTACGCCTTCATTGCCTTTGCCGCCTACGCCTGTAGGCCAGTTCGGCGAGGTGCCGGACCCCGGTCCACCTTTCCATTCCGGGCTCACTTTGCTCAGATAATCGGTAAAGATGAAGCTTGTGCCGCTGCCATCGGAACGGTGAACCACGGTGATTTTCTGGTCAGGCAACTTCACGCCGGGATTGTCTTTGGCAATGCGGGCATCGTTCCAGTTGTTGATTTTGCCGAGGTAAATATCCGCCAGCACGTCGGGGCTGAAGCGGAGATCGGTGACGCCGGGAACATTGAAGATGGGGACTACGGCGCCGAGCACGGTGGGAACGTGCAGGAGCTTGACGGGGGACTGGCTCAGCATCTCGTCGGTCATGGGCATGTCGGAGGCGCCGAAGTCGACCAGGCCACTGGTGACCTGGCGAATGCCGCCGCCGGAGCCGATGGATTGATAATTAATCTCGACTCCGGGATGGGCCGCGCTGTACTCGGCGAACCACTTGGAATAGATGGGGTAAGGGAATGTAGCACCTGCGCCCGTCAGTTTCTGGGCCTGAGCCGCGCTCAAGGCAAAGACAAACAACGCAACGGCAACTAAGGTTTTCTTCACGATCACGCTCCTTTTGGATTCTTCTGCCGCGATTCATTGTCTATGAGGATTGTTACGGATAGGTGAAAGAGGCAGGGAACGAGGGACAAGGGACAGAGGGACAAGGGACAAGGGACAGACGATTTGCACTCTTCCCCCAGGCTCACGCCTGGGGCTACCGTCTTGCCCGCTACGCGGGCGTCGCGCCGCGCCAATCATAGCCGCCGAAATGAGTGACGCACTACACTGGGGAACAAGGGATGGCGCCGCGACTGTGTGGTTTCGTGCTTTCCCAGGTCTCAATATCGAGATCTCCACCCCGCGAACGAAGACCTATTCGCGGGGGCCCCGGACCTGGGGCACCCAGGTTCAAACGCTCAATTACAAAATCAAGTGGACACGATTCTAGTCGCGCCCTTGCTCCCATTTTTCGGCCAGTTTGGGGTCGGCTAGCGCTTTGATGTACACGCCGCCGACTACGCTGCGCGCTTGAAAGCCCATCTGCTTGCCGGATACGGTGTCGTACCAATCGGTCAGTGGGACACGCGTGGGGCCTTGGTTGACCCAGCGGACTATGGGCGCCAGGAGAGTGTCAAAGTCGGGCCGCGTGGCGAGGGTTGCTGTCCATAGTTGCCAATCGAGCTTGGTGTAATCGGCGCGGTTGTCGAGCGGGAGGCCATAGCGGTTCAAGTGCTTGAGGTAAAAGGCCATCTCGGTCTGGCGTACTTTGGGCGGGAAGAGATTGAGGCCGAGGATCTGATCCCAGACCAGGTTGTACTTCTGGCTCCAGGTGCCGGGCTTGTCGAAGGCCAATTTGTAATGATCGCCGTCGATGTCCATGGTTTGCCATTGCGCGGCCATGCCCGCGGCGAGCTGGTGATACTGGCTGGCCACGTCGGGTTTGCCGAGAGCTTGGGCCATCTGCGCGTAGGCGGCCAGCGCTTCGATGGCCTTGATGGATAAGTTGGCGTTGTGCGCGAGGTGGCCGGCAAAATCATCGGTGGAAAGCTGGTTGGCGGGGTCGAGCCCCTTGTCGCGCAGGTACTCGGCCCATTGAGTGAACTGCGGCCAGTACTGGCGCACGAAATCCCAGTTGCCGGTTTCGCGGCTCATGGCGTCGGCGAGGATGAGCAGGTTGCCGCTCTCTTCGACCGGCATCTGGTTCTCTTCTGTCTTCTCGCCGCCGCCGTAGACCTGGCCGTCGGCCAGCGGATAGGTGCCGAGATCGTGCGGTGCAAAGGGGAACTTCCAGCGCGGGAGGGCGGCGTACTCCATAACCGGCTTGAGCTGGGCTTCAAGGAGCTGCGGATTGAAGAAGAGAAAGAACGGACCTGAGGGGTAGAGTACGTCGACCGTGGAGATACAGCCGTTGGAAAAATTCTCCTTGGGAAAGAGCATGGGGGTGCCGTCAACGTCGGCGGCGAAGCCGTGGGCTGCGAGGGTCTGCCGGTAGGCCAGCGTGGCAAGCTGCGCGTAGCCGGGGCCTCCGGCCTGGGTCAGGTCGGCGGTCAATTCTTCGTCAAAGTGCTCGGCGCGTTTTTCGAGTTCGGGATATTGCGACTCGGCGTCGGAGAGCATCTGGGGGATGGTTTCGCCATTGCGCTGCCAGTAAGGGCGCAGCTTGCGGCCGAGGTACTCCACTTCGTAGGTCTCGGTGTAGGCGAGCAGAATGTGGCGCGTGACCGGTTCGGCCGAAAGCTGACCGAGTGGCAGCGTGACCGCAAGATGTGCGGCGTGATCACGCGGCATACGAGGCATATCGGCATCGTCGGTTGGAGGCAATTGGCCGGTGGAGAGGAAGCTGGCCACTGCGTCGTTGGAGAGCGCAGTCTCCGCGGCGGAGGTGTGCGGGACGACAAGGTCAAAATAGCCCCAGTCGATGCGGAGGTTGTCGCCGGGACGGTTGAGCACGCGCTGATCGCGCGAGCCGACGTTGAGAATGGTGAGACCGGGCGCGCGTAGCCGGCCCCAGGTCACGGGTTCATCGGGAGTGTTTACGGCGATGACAGGATCCACGTCAACGAGCAGCGTGACGTCGTGCGGGGTCGTGCTCGAGGCGGTGAACGACAGGTAGGTCACGGGACGCGAGAGGGCGTCTAGATCGTGGGGAAACGCAGGCGTGAAGAAAGTGACCGTGAGCGTGACCTGCGCGGCCTGAAACGTGTAGATGCTGCGCGTGGGCGTGACCTGGAGCGAGGTTTGCTCCATTGCGGGGAGGTCGGAGCCGCCCGGTTGAGCGCCCATGAAGCGGTAGGTTGCGCCATCGATGCGCGCGAGGCCATAGAGGGGCTGGGGCGTGCCGGTCCAGTGCTTCGTGGGCTGGTCGGTGAGGTGGTCGGCCATGGACCAGATGCTGAAATACGGGTCGTGCGCGACGAGCGGGACGGCGGGCGGGCGCTGGGTTTGGGCGGTGGCGATGGTGGCGGCAAACAGAAGGGCGCTGACAAACAGGCGGTGTGTAATCGGTCGCGGAGTCACCGCAACAGTCTAGCGGATCAAACGAGGGTGTCAGGGATCGGGTTTCGGCAGGCACTCGATGAATCGCTTCCCGCGTCGGGCCTTCGTGGTCTCCCACCCTTTTCACGATGAAAAGGGTGGGAGACCACGAAGCCCCGACAGCCGCTCTCCCTGATACTCTTACTGCACCCCAATTCGCGGATTCAGGAGAGGACCCCATGCGCCACCCCATCCTGCTTCTTCTCGCCACAGTTGCTATCGCCATTCCCGCCGCCTTGCCCGCCAGCGCCGCCGACTCCCGCCTGCAGGGCAGCTACAAATTCACTGACGGTGGATGGACCTACGCGCACCTCGAAGGCACGCCTGAGCAGATTGGGTTTCAGCATGGATATCTGCTGGCACGCGAGATCGAAGACAACGTGCAGGTTTACCAGGTCGACGGCCCGCACACCTCAAACCGCGACTGGAATTTTTACCGCGAAGCTGCGCAGCACGTGTTGTGGCCGCGCATCGATTCCGAGTACCAGCAGGAGCTGAAGGGGATTGCGGCAGGCCTCCGCGCGCAGGGGTCCGCGCTCGACCTGTGGGATGTGGTCGCCTTGAACGGCTACATCGAGTTGACCAATTACTACATTCCTTCGCTGAACGCGCAGCAGGGCATTGCAAATTCTGCGCAGGCTGTCGCTCCCGGCAAATGCAGCGCGTTCATCGCCACCGGTTCGGCCACCAAGGACGGCAAGATTGTGATCGCGCACAGCAACTGGGCTCCTTACGCGGAAGGCGAGCGCTGGCGGATGGTCTTCGACATCGTACCGGCAAGCGGTCAGCGCTTCATCATGGACGGCCTTCCCGGTGTCATCACCAGCCAGGACGACTTTGGCGTGAACGCTGCCGGCATCATGATCACCGAGACCACACTGCCCATGGCCAAGGGCTTCGACACGAAGGGCATTCCCGAATTCGACCGTTCGCGCAAGGCGATGCAATATGCCACGTCGATTGACGAGTACGCCGCGATCATGCGCAGCGGCAACAACGGCGGCTATGCCAATTCGTGGCTTATCGGCGACCGAAAGACCGGCGAAATCGCCTATCTCGAACTTGGCCTGCATCACACTCCGCTGACCCGCAAGAAGGACGGCTACTTCGTTTCCTCAAATTTCGCCGCCGACCCCGATCTGATTCGCGACGATTCTCCGGGCTTCGATCCGAACACCCCGGAGAGCTCAATGAATGCCCGGCACATGCGCGCCGAGCAGTTTATGAAGGAGCACTACGGCAAGCTCGATACGACTCTCGCCGAAGCTTACCTCTCCGACCATTACGACATCTACGCGCACAGAATGGACGCCGGAAAGCGCAGCCTCTGCGGTCATGAGGACACATCGCCGGTCGGCGAGAAGGTGTGGGGCGATCCGCCGTTTGAGCCGGGCGGCGCAGTCACCGGCAAGGTCATGGATGCAGACATGGCAGCGAAGCTAACATTCGTTGGCCGAGCCGGTCATCCCTGCGGCGAGGACTTCAAAGCCGCGCCATTCCTGGCCGCGCACCCCGAGTTCGCCTGGCAGAAATCGGTTCTGCACGACATGATCGCCGGCCCATGGACGACCTTCTCCGCCAACGAGAAACCGCCCTCGCAACTCGCCAAAAACTAGCCTGCTCTCACAGGCTGACGTTCAGGTGGAAGTTCTCGCGCACGTAGGCGACCCACTGGTCGTCGGTCATAGCGCCCTGTTCCACCCACTCCTCATCGCTCATTGAAGCGCGCCAGGCGAGCAGCCCCGCGGAATCCGGACCAACCGGATGCCGCAATTGCCAGGTGCCACTTTCCACAATGTCGCGGATCTTTTCGCCCACGACGGAAGGGGAGACCGGATTTTCAAGCGAGGCACGGAAGAGCTCGGCGAGGCGGCGGCTGTGGGGATATTTGGTGTCGGCCGGTGGCTGTTGTGCCTTGCCAAAAATCGGAGTTGCAATAATACCCGGTTCGACAATGGCTACATGAACGCCGAAGCCCTTCATCTCCTGGGCCACGCACTCGCTCAGCGCCTCAACTGCAAACTTTGAAGAGGAATAGACTGCCTGTGGTGCGGCAGAAAATCGTCCTGCCACCGAGCTGATGTTTACGATCCAGCCGGATCGCCTTTCCCTCATGCCGGGCACCACGGCCTGAATGCAACGCAACGCGCCAAAGAAGTTGGTCTCCATGGTGGCGCGAAATGCGGCAAGGGGAGTCTCCTCGACCGCGCCACCGTGGCCGACGCCCGCATTGTTGACCAGCACATCGATGCGGCCCGCTTCAGAGAGGATGTTGGCGAAAGTGTCGCGGACCGACTCGTCCGAATCCACATCGAGCGCAGCAAAGCGGATGTCCAGCCCCTCGCCTTCCGCGATCGCGCGGAGCTCTTCGCTGCCGGTTTTCGGATTGCGCATGGTTGCATAAACGGTGTGACCGGCGCGGGCGAGAGTGGCCGCGGTGGCCTGGCCGATCCCCGTGCTGGACCCGGTGACGACAGCAATAGCCATACATTCTCCTTGGGGAAATCAAAGTTCATCAACGTTGCAACGATGGATCACGGCTTCCCGCGGTTTGCCTGTGCAGCTATGGCCCACGGCCCGCCCCACAATCCGACGGCGATGAACAGGCTCGACCACTCATCGGGATCCCTGATTGCCCCGGGTATGCTGTAGAAGCCAAGCGTGCGCTCGAGATGCAGCGTAAGCACCCACACGGCGAACATCAGCCCGATAGCCGCCCAACTCCATCGCTCTAAAATGCGCAGACCGATTCCCGCGCCGGCCACGATGAACACCACGCCGAAGAAGGTGACCCAGAAGACGTGCCAGGGAATCCAGTCCGGGATGAGCGATGCGATGAACGCGAGCCCCAGGAAATGGTCGACGCCGAAGACAATCATGGCCACGGCGAAGAGCCAACGGCTGGCGCGCGCGAGCCATACCGGAGTCGCCGGCTCCGCGGGCCACAGAAAGGCAATGCACGCCAGCGACAGAGGCTCAAAGACCACCGTGCGCAATCCCATGTCGCCGGGGTGCGCGACATAAAAGGGAAGAACGACCACCAGTGCCATCAGCGTGTACAGTGTGCCGAATGTGAATGCGGCGCCGCGCAGCGAGCGGCGGAAAAGCAGTCCCACGCCGCAAGCGATCCACACCACGCCCGCAGCCAGCGCGAGCCATGTGATTGCAGGCACCCAGGGAATTACAGGAATGCCATTGTAGCCGGGGCCCAGCGGCTGCTGCGAGATGCGCGCGCAGACCAGATTCTCCACGCCCAGCGCCACGATTGCGAACGCGAAAATCCAGCGGCCGGAGCGCAGCACCGCATCGGTTCCACGCCCGAGCTTCGAAGTCAGAACCACGGTTCCCGTCGCCATCGCCACGCTCCCGTTCCGTTCCTGAATTTTTGCAAATAGAAAAATGCTGGGTGCCCCATCCTTGCGACGTCCTTGTTCTTGTCGCAAGGGTGGGAAACCACCAAGGTCTGCCGTGGGAAGCGTTCTATCCTCGCGGGCTGGCAAGGCCGAGGGTAGCCTGCTCGAAACCTACACAGCCACCGTAAAGCTATCCTCGGTTCGCGTTACCGCATGATACAGCGTGTCCCGCTCGACTGGCACGCGCCCGGCCTCGGTAATCAGCCGGCACAGCTCCTTGCGGGTCATGCCCTGCGGCGTCGTTGCGCCCGCATCGTGGTAGATCTTCTCTTCGATCACCGTGCCGTCCAGGTCGTCGGCGCCAAAGCGCAGCGCGATCTGCGCAATCTTCGGCGTCATCATCTGCCAGTACGCCTTGATGTGGGCAAAGTTGTCGAGCAGCAGGCGCCCCACCGCGATCTGTCGGATATCCGTAAGCCCGGTGGTCACAGGCAGGTGATCGAGCGGCGTGTTCTCAGGATGGAATGCCAGCGGAATAAAGGTTTGGAAGCCGCCCGTTTCATCCTGCAGCTCGCGCAGCTTCAGCAGGTGATCCACGCGGTCGGCGTCGTTCTCAATATGCCCGTACAGCATGGTCGCATTCGACCGGAACCCCAGCTTGTGCGCCGCCCGCGCAGTCTCCAGCCACTCGCTGCCGTCAATCTTGTGATCGCAGATAATGGAGCGCACGCGCGGCGCAAAGATCTCGGCGCCGCCGCCCGGCATCGAATCCACGCCCGCCTCGCGCAGCTTGATGAGCGTCTGCTCAATGCTGAGCTTCGCGCGCCGCGCCAGGAACGCGATCTCCACCATCGTGAAGGCCTTGATGTGTACCTTGGGAAAGCGTTCCTTGAGCCCGCGCACCAGGTCGAGGAAGAACTCGAGCGGCAGGTCCGGATGCAATCCCCCTACGATGTGGAACTCGGTGACAGCTTCCGAGTAGCCCGAGGCCGCAGTCTGCCACGCCTCGTCGAGCGCCATGGTGTAGCCTGCCGGATCGCCCTTCTTGCGGCCGAATGCGCACAGCTTGCACGCCGCCACGCAAACGTTAGTCGGATTAATGTGGCGATTGACGTTGAAGTAGGTGAGATCGCCGTGCATGCGCTCGCGCACATGATTGGCCAGCCAGCCTACCGCCAGCACATCGCCGGTCGAATAGAGCGCCAATCCATCCGCGCCATCGAGCCGCTGCTGCGCCAGCACCTTGGCGGCAATTGGCTCCAGCCGCGGGTCATAGGTACGAAAAGCGGCAGCACCAAGCCCGCCGTTCTTTTCGGCAGCCGCCCCGTGAACTTCCAACGTCTCTGCGCCCATTGCCAGGTTCCTTTCGCCAGCCCCGGAAAATACCAGCTTCACAGCGCCGCTTCTTTGAATACGATGCGCGCCAATCCCGAACGGCGCAAACGTGCCTTAGTGTCCGGTGTGCAAACTGGCTCTCTGCGGCGGCAGCGTTCCGGCCGCGGGCGGTTCCAGCAGTACACCGTCGTTTAACGACGCAGCCACCAGCCGCTCGCCGGCCGCGCGAATCAGCGACACCGGGTAGCCCGTCTGCCACCAATCCCAGGTCAGCGTCTTGGGGTCGATCGCGAACACCTCGTCGTTTGAGCGCGAGCTGACCAGAACGCGCTTGAGCCGCGCATCGTAGCTCAGGTCGTCTACATCGCGGAAGGGAAGCCGTTCAATCCACATCCAGCTCTTACCCATGTCCTTCGTAAAGTAGACGCCTTCGCGCGCGCCCAGCCACAGCGTGCCATCCGGCGAGAAGGCCACGCCATGAATCCGCGTCAACATCTTCGGCACTCCCAGCGGCCACCATGTCAATCCCTTATCCTCTGACAGCACCACGCCATCCGCCCGCGCCGCCGCAATATCGTCTCCGTGCACCGTGACAGAAAGATAGCTGCTCGTTCCCATCACCGGGCCGCCCTGCCAGGTTGCGCCCTTGTCGCGGCTGGTCAGCAGTCCAGAACTTGTGGCCGCCGCCCACACATCGCTGGAAACATCGAGTGCCGCCACGCGACCATCCAGTTCCACAACCGGCGACTTTTCCTGCTTCTCCACGTTCACGCGGGTTTTGAAGTGGGTCTCGGTAACGGTCTTGGTCACGGTGTTGGCAATGGTGTTGCGCGCCTCCCACACCGGAGCGGCGGCGGCCCCATCGGCCGGCGGATCCAGCGCGAAGATACCGCTATTGGTTCCCGCCAGCACCGTGCCGTCTGTGGTCTGCGCCAACACGTATACATCACGTCCATCGAGACCGTGGCCGGACTGCGACCAGCTCTTACCGCCATTCGACGAAACAAACACGCCGCCGTAGCTCTTATCGTTCACCACGCCCGCGTACAGCCGCTGCGCATTGCTTCGATCCACCAGCAACGCCTCCACCTTGCGCTCGGAGATGCCGGTATTCGAAGCCGCAAAAGTTTCTCCGCCGTCGTGGCTGGCCAGCACCCCGCCGCGGTCGGTGGCCAGCAGCACGTGCTTCGAGTCGCGCGGATCCACAAACACATCATTCACAATCACGCTGGCATCGGTCAGGCGCGTGAAGGTTCGGCCACCGTTGAGCGTTTTGTACAGGCCCTCGGTGGTCCCCGCGTACACCACCTCGCGGTTCTCCGGATCCTGCATCAGCACCCGCGTGCGCCGCGCTTCATTGGGAATGCCATGGATCTTGTGGAACAGCGCGCCCGCATTCTCGCTCTTGTAGATACCGCTGCAAGCGCTCAGATAGACGGTGCGAATGCGGTCGGGATCGATGATGATCGAGAAAACATCCGAGTCCACAATCAGCCCTTGTTTAATGTTGTGCCAGATCTTGCCGCCGTCGTCGGTCTTCCAGGGCAGATGCCAGGTTCCCGCATAGAGAATGTCGGGATTCGCAGGATCGATCGCCAGCGATTCAACCTCATGAATTTCGCGGCTGCCCTCGGGGCTGATCTGCGTCCAGGTCGCGCCGCCGTCATTGGAGCGGAAAACTCCCTGCAGCGTGCCCGCAAAAAGAATGTGCGGATCGGAGGGGGCCTGCGCAAACGCGAACACCGACTGCCCATGCATGCCGCTCACTTCATTCCAGCTTCGGCCGCCGTCGTGGGTGATCCACAATCCGCCGCCCGGACCATCAGCCCGCCATGCAGCCGCATAAATCGTAGCCGGCGCCGTGGGGTCCACAACAATATGGTCCAAAACGAATGCATTCGACCCGGCCATCTTGGCCAGCCGGTGCCAGCTCGCGCCCCCATCGGTCGATTCGTAAATCCAACTGTCGGTGGTGCCCAGGTACAGATGATTGGGATCGCCGGGTACGGCCGCAAACGATCGCGCATCACCGCCATCCGGGCCCACGGTGCTCCAGCTTTCCTGCGCCCGTGCGGGCACCGCCGCCGCCACCAGAATCAGCGCGAGCAAGGGAAAGGTAGCCACAATCTGAGGTAGAAAGTGGCGCCCGAAAACGCCTCGAATCAAAGAGTTCATGCAGGAAAATGTCCCCAATGAGCCTACCCCACAAGTATACAGAGAATTGGATTCAGAAAAGCCGTCGAAAAGTCCTCCCCGCTCTGTTGATTCTCGGCCGGAAAGCTGCTGTTTTCGATCCCCTCCATCAACCAGGAACCCAACCAGGAAACCGAACAGGGCGGACTGAGCTCATCAAGCGCCCGACTACCACAAAGGTGTGTATACCCACCGCTGCAGGGGGCCCAAAAAGCGTAAACAACTGTGTACAGTTTCGAGACACATGCTGTTAACTTTCTGAATGCAAACAAGATATTGTCCGTGAGATTTGGTTGGACAATTGCACTCAACCCGGTGTCCTCTTGAATCGTTCCCAATCCAGGGAGAGAAAGGAAGTCCGGAATGCACTCGTTCGCCTGGTGGCCCACGCTGGTTGTCGTTCTCGTCGCCACGGCCACGGATCTCCGCTGGCGGCGCATTCCCAACTGGCTGGTCTTTCCTTTCTTTATCGCCGGATTTGCCGTCTCCGGCTGGCTTCACGGCTGGCACGGAATGGCGCAAAGCGCAGAGGGCATGGCCCTCGGGCTCTTTGTCTTCGGCCTCATTTTCTGGGTAGGCGGCATGGGCGCCGGCGATGTCAAATTGTGCGCCGCCATTGGCGCCTGGATCGGACCGCAGCAGATGATCATGGCCCTTATCTTTATCTCCCTGGCCGGCGGCTTGATGGCCATTGTCTGGTCGGTCGCGGGCGGTTTCGCAGGGGAGCTGTTTCAGGAAACCGGCAATCTGGTCCTGGGCGGACGCAAACGGAAAGCCCTTCCCACGCAGCATGCCACTTCGCCGGAAGGCAGCGAGGCGCCAGTTCCGCACCGGCGCAAGATGCCCTACGCGCCGGCCATCGCCATCGGAGCTTTGCTTTCGTTTTTTTGCACGTTGAAGTAGGGATGAGGAACCATGTCGAGCGCGCGCCAAATTTTTGAAGCATCGCCGTACCCCTTGGAGAGGTCCGCGGCGCCAGACCAGTCTGGAAATCTTATGACTGCTGCACCCTATCTCGTGCCCTCCGATCCGCCGGCGCCCATGAGCCTGAATCTGGAGATCGCTCTCATCGGCCCGGACGTGAACCGCCGCAACGAGGCCGTCTTCACGCTTTTTCAATGCGCGGGCCAGATGCCGCGCCAGTTCGCCAGCTACCCCGACGACCTGCAGGATCTACCCCGTCTGCTGGATCAGAACCACGACGTCATCGTCATCGACCTCGACAGCGATCCGGAGTTTGCACTCGTTCTGATCGAGAAAATCTGCGTCCACGGCAAATCCACTGTCATGGTCTACTCCAGCCAGGCCGATCCCGATCTGCTGGTGCGCTGCATGAGAGCCGGAGCCCGTGAGTTTCTCGCCGTCCCTTTCAATCCCAGCGTCATCACCGCGGCCCTGGAGCGCGCTTTGCTTCGCCGCCCCGCTCCGGTTGAGCGCCCTGCCAAATCCGGCAAGCTGCTGGTCTTCATGGGCTCCAAAGGCGGCGTCGGCGTTACCTCCGTGGCCTGCAACTTCGCCGTCGCCCTGGCCCAGGACATCACCCAGAAGACACTGCTCATTGATCTCGATCTACCCCTCGGCGATGCCGCGCTCAACCTCGGCATCGTGGCCGAATTTTCCACCGTCAGCGCTCTCAAGGATGCCGCTCGGCTCGATGGCGCCTTCCTCGGTCAGTTGCTCGTCAAGCACAGCTCCGGTCTCTCCGTGCTGGCCGCGCCCGGCAAGTTCCCCAATTACGAACCCAGCGGCGACGCCATCGACAAGCTTGTCGAAGTGGCGCGCCAGGAGTTCGACAACATCGTCGTCGACGTGGGCTCGCGACTCAACGTCCAGGAAACCGCCCTGTTCAACGAGGCTTCCACCATCTACCTGGTCACGCAGGCCGGCATTCCCGAACTGCGCAACTCCAACCGCCTCATCAACCAGGTCTTCGCCAACGGTGGCCCGCGCCTCGAGGTTGTGCTCAACCGTTTCGAGTCGCGCACCCTCGGCGTCAGCGAAGAGCACATCACCAAGGCCCTCACCCGCCCCGCGCAGTGGAAGGTTCCAAATGACCACGCGCTGGTGCGCAAGATGCAAATTGACGGCAGCCCGCTGGTGCTGGGCGACTCCTCCGTGGCCCGCATGATCCGCCAGATGGCGGAGTCCGTCAACCCCAAACCCGACGCTGCCACCACATCACAGGTCAAGAAGAAGGGCTTCAGCCTGTTTGGCTGAGCAATCGCAGTCGATGAACTGAGTGCAGATCGCATTCAAAGTTTTTCTGGGAAGGTTGTTGATCCGTGGAATTGCTGAGTCTCGATAAATACAAAGCGGAAATTCATCGCACCCTGATCTCCAAGCTGGATCTGGAGAAGCTGTCGCGCGTCAATTCCGCTCAGGCGCGCCAGGCCGTCTCCGGCATCGTGAAAGAGATCATGGCCGATCAGCGCGTGCCGCTCAACTTCGACGAACAGGAGACGCATTCAGGCCGACCTGCTCGACGAAGTCTTCGGCCTCGGCCCGCTGGAGCCGCTGCTGCGCGATCCCAAGATCTCCGACATCCTGGTCAACGACAAGGACCACGTGTTCGTTGAAAAGGGCGGCCTGCTGTCAGCGGGTCAGCACCTCGTTCCGCGATGACCGCCACCTGCTGCAGATCATCGACCGCATCGTCTCCCGCGTGGGCCGCCGCGTCGACGAGTCTTCGCCCATGGTCGATGCCCGCCTGCCCGACGGCTCGCGCGTCAACGCCATCATTCCCCCGCTCGCCCTCGACGGCCCTTCGCTCTCCATCCGCCGCTTCGGCACCGGCCCACTGGCCGGCAATCAACTGGTCCAGTTGAAGAGCATCTCGGCGGAGATGATGGAAGTGCTGCAGTCCGCGGTCAAGGCCCGCATCAGCATTCTCATCGCCGGCGGCACCGGCGCCGGCAAAACCACCTTCCTCAACATTCTGTCGCAGTACATCCCCAACAACGAGCGCATGGTCACCATCGAGGATGCGGCCGAACTGCGCCTGGCCCAGGAAAACATCGTCCGCCTGGAAACCCGTCCGCCCAACATCGAAGGCCAGGGCGCCATTCGCCAGCGGCAACTGCTCATCAACAGCCTGCGTATGCGTCCCGACCGCATCATCATCGGCGAGGTCCGCGGCGAAGAAGCCTTTGACATGCTCCAGGCCATGAACACCGGCCACGAAGGCTCCATGGCCACCATCCACGCCAACACCCCGCGCGACGCTCTGTCCCGCCTGGAGTCCATGGTGGCCATGACCAGCATGAATCTGCCCGAGAAATCCGTACGCCAGCAGATCGCCTCGGCCATCACCATCATCGTGCAGGCCCACCGCATGAGCGATGGCACCCGCAAAATCACCTCCATCGCCGAAATCACCGGCATGGAAGAGAACGTGATCTCCATGCAGGAGATCTTCAGTTTTCAAAAGAAAGGCATCGGTCCCGATGGCCGCGTGATCGGTGCCTTCGTCCCCTCCCGCATCCGTCCTCGCTTCCTCGAGCGGTTGCGGGTATCGGGGATGATACTCCCACCCACGTTGTTTGAGCACGAAACGCCGGTAAATTGAGGGGAAGGAGGGTACAAGCATGGGTTTGATCATTGCACTGGTTTTTGTCGGCGTCTTTGCCGCCATCGCGCTGCCGCTGATTGCCTCGTCGATGGGGCCCTCCCGCAGCACCCGCCAGGCATTGGCCACGCTGGACTCCGCCATCCGCGCCGAGAGCCCCACCGTTCAGAAGCAGATCATCGATCTGCGCAAAAACGAGCAGCTCAGCAGCATTCCCTGGCTCAACAAGAGACTGCATGACCTGGAACTGGCTCCTTACCTGCGCACCATCCTCAGCCAGGCTGCAATCGGTTGGAGTCCCGGCCGCCTGATGGCAATGACCGGAGCCGCCTTTGCCGTTCCTTCCTACATCGTGTATTTCGAGTCCGGCATGTTTCTTCCCGCGCTGGGAGCCGGCATCGTGGCCGGCCTGCTGCCCTACGGCTGGGTCATGTTCATACGCAGCAAGCGCTTTGCCAAGTTCGAAGAGCGTCTGCCCGAGTGCCTCGACCTCATGGTCAGCGCCCTGCGCGCCGGCCACAGCCTCATCGCCGCGATGGGCCTGGTCTCGCGCGAGTGCGCCGCACCCGTCGGACCCGAATTCAAGATCTGCTTTGAAGAGCAGAACTACGGCCTGGAGATGAAGACCGCCCTCGACAATCTGCTCCAGCGCATGCCCCTCCAGGACCTGCGCATTGTGGTCACCGCCATCCTCATTCAGAAAGAGAGTGGTGGCAACCTGGCTGAGGTGCTCGACAAAACCTCCTACCTCATCCGCGAGCGCTTCCGCCTCAAGCGCCAGATCAAGACCCACACCGCGCAGGGCCGACTCACCGGATGGGTCCTCACCTGCGTCCCCGTGGCGCTGGGCATCGCCATGTACTTCGCAAATCCCCAAATGATGAGCATCCTGTGGCACCGCGACATCGGCATCAAGCTGATGTGGACCGCCGCCGGCATGACTCTGCTGGGTGGCTTCATCATCAACCGCATCGTGGATATCGACGTTTGAGGCAATCGGAATGCTCTATGTGATTCTCATCTTCGGCGCGGTGTTCCTGCTGGTAGCCAGCGGCGGGCTTCTGATGTTCTATCGCGAAGCCATGCTGGAGCGCATCCACGAAGTCATCAATCCACGCCCCGCCAAGCCGAAGAGCCTGCTCACCACCATCCAGGACACCGGACTCTCCGTCGGCAATCTCGTCGAGCGCCTGGAGCACGTGCTGCCCAAGAGCCAGGCCGAAGTTTCCATCGTCCTGCAGCGGCTCACCCGCGCCGGATACCGCAATGAATCGACCGTCAATGTCTTCTACGGCTGCAAGGTGCTCGGCCCGGTGATTCTCTGCGCGGTTGCCTTCTTCACCAGACTGGCCCATTTTGGCCCCTTCTTCGTCTACGCCACCTGCCTGGCCGTGGGATTCCTGGCTCCGGATTTCTGGCTGGGCAAGAAAATCGCTGCGCGCCAGAAACGCATTCGCCGCGGTCTGCCCGACGTGCTCGATCTGCTCGTCATCTGCGTTGAGGCTGGTCTCAGTCTCGACCAGGCCACCTCTCGCACCGCGCAGGAGCTCAACAATGCGCTGCCCGATCTGTGCGACGAACTCAACATGGTGGTGCTTGAACAGCGCGCCGGCCGCGCCCGCGCCGATGCCTGGAAAAATATGATCGAGCGCACCGACGAGGAGAGCGTTCGCAACATGGTTTCCATGCTCGTTCAGTCCGAGCAGCTCGGCACCAGCGTTGCCAAAACCTTGCGCGTGCACTCCGACACCTTGCGTACCCAGCGCATCCAGCAGGTCGAGGAGCAGGCCGCCAAAACCTCGGTCAAACTGGTTTTCCCACTGGTGTTTTTCATTTTTCCGGCACTGTTCCTTGTAACCTTGGGGCCAGCAGCCATTCTGATGATGGAATCGTTCTCAAAAATGCTCAATAAGTGAGCGAGAAGGGGGAGAGAAATGGACAGTTCGATGATGGTCCGGGTGATCGCCGGCGTACTCTTTGTGATCGTGCTTGTGGTCCTGGTGCAGCGCCGCCGCACCCGGGTGAAGTAAGTCACTCCCGCCACAGCCGCTGGTGAACTGAGGCCGGACCCAAAAATTCCGCGGCGCGGATACGCTCGACGCCGCAGAAACGCCCACGGGTAGCGGACTAGCTGCCGCCGCACGCGGGCCAATTGCAAGAAAGTTGATTCGGGGGAGGAAACACTCAATGGATAGTTCAATGATCGTGCGGGTTGTCTCTGGTGTTCTTTTTGTGATCGTGCTGGTCGTGCTCATTCAGCGCCGCCGCACGCGGGTTAAGTAGCAACATTCGAATCGGTGCCCCGCGCGTCGGCCTGGTGAAAGCCGGGCTGCCGCCTGCGGGCTGGCAATCAACTCGCCGGTCCCTCCTGCCGCTCGTCGGACAAGGGACTGGCGAAGACAGTATCTCTTCGCCTTTTTTTAACCAGTTTCGGAAGGAAAGGCCCCATGCCGGCAACTGAACAGCTGGAAGAGCTAAACCATAATCCGCGGGGTTTCCGGGCGGCCCCTTCGCCGGCCAGGAGAGGACATATGGAAGCGCCTTCTCATTGCGCCTACAACCAAACACGGGAATGCTTTCTCGGCCTTGAGGTCGAGGTTGCCGATCTTGCCTATTCCACCCTCGCGGAAAAGTTGCACTCGCTTGCGCTCAAGTCGGGCGAAGGTCTCTGGATCGCACCCTTCCGCGGCCTTCCCGCCGCCGACCTGCAAGCGCCTCTCGACCTCATCTATCTTGACGAACAGGGCTGCGTGCTCGACACTGTCGAGTCCTTCCCGACCTTCAACGTGAGCGCTTCCTGCCCCTCGCCGGCCAGTGTTCTGGCTCTGCCCGCACACTCCATTTACTCCTCGCAAACCCAGGCCGGCGATCAACTCGTTTTATGCGTGGCTGAGGAGATGGGCGTCCGCCTCGAGCTCCTGGCCAGCGGCAAAAGCACCGTCACGGTGCAGAGCGCCGTCCTGCTGCGCGAAGAGCCGCTGTGGAGCGGAGGCCCGGGGACAGTGGAGTTTGAAGCGCCCGCCCCGAAAGCGCGCGCCAAAGAGCAGTTCCATGAGATGACCCTGGTGAAACCGACGGCCAAAAATACCCGCGCCCCCAAAAACTGGCTGGAGCGCTGGTGGTCGCCGGATCCGCGCAAGGCCCCGCGCGAACAGTCGCCCGGCCTGGCTGCCTATTTCTGGAACGGCGCCGCGCCTGAGGCCCACGGCATCCGCGATATCAGCTCGACCGGCTTGTACCTGGTCACCGAGGAGCGCTGGTACCCCGGCACCCTTGTCCTCATGACCCTGCAGAGAACCGACTGCGGCGAAGAGATGGCCGAGCGTTCCATCCAGGTGCTCTCGCGCGCAGTGCGCTGGGGCCAGGACGGCGTGGGACTGCAGTTCATCCTCGCCGACTCTAAAGAAGCACGCAAAGGCAGTACCCCGATCATGGAAAGCGCGGAGAGGAAGGAATTGGAGAAATTCCTCGAACAATTGAAGAAAGCAATATGAAGAAGCAAGCGGACAGGCGCCTAAGGGCGTGTCCGGCGTGAGAGGCACGGCGTATTGAGCCGCGCCGGGAGCGAAGAGCGATGAACAGTGCGAACCGTCTGTGGCGAACTTGGAACGACGAAAGCGGCCAGGCGCTGGTGCTCGGCGTCATTTGCATGGCCCTGCTCATGGGTGGGATGGCCCTGGCCGTTGACGTGGGCTACGTTCATTATCGGCAGGTGCAGTTGCAGACCGCGGCTGATGCAGCCGCGATCTCCGCAGGCCTGGAGATCAGCAATTGCAGTAGCGCCGGCGGCACGGTTTGCCCCAACATGAAAACGGCAGCTGCGCAGGCTTTGAAAGAAGACGGCATTACCAGCTCTACCATCACGCCGACTTCGAACTGCACTGTCTCCAACCAGGCAGGGTTGGCCATGATCATCAATGTTGGTCCCTGCGTTCTGGGAACGAGCGATCCGAACAACGGTGACGCATTCATGGCCGAAGTGGTGCTTACTGAACCGCAAAGCATGTTCTTCGGGAAGCTATTCGGGATTCCAACCTTCAATCTGCAGGCGCGCGCGGAAGCGGGCGAGCCATATTACCTCACCGCTGGCGGCGGGTATTGTCTTTACGCGCAATCGATCGCATACAATTCCAATGCCAACCTTGATTTGACAAATTGCGGCGTTTACGACAATGGAAACCTTCAGACCAACACCAACGAAAGCGCGACAGCGACGGCGTTTCTTTATTACGGATCGTGGAGTCCCAACAACTGCAATAAAACCTGCAGCTGGACGCTAGGCGGCGGTCAGACCCAGCCCACCCACACCAATGCGGCGCAAAGCGATCCGCTGGCGGGCATCACCCCGCCCACGAAGCCGGCGGCTTCCACAACCGCCAACATCACCACGCCGAATAGCGGGCAAACCATGCAGCCGGGCTACTATGCGAACGGCTTCAATCTCAACTCGAACACAAGCGTCAATCTCGCTCCTGGCCTTTACTACATGGGTGACTCCATCAATCTCGACAGCAACACCTCTCTTACGTGCACGGGATGCACGGGAGGCCTCGGCGTGACCCTGTATTTCTCCGGTGGCAGCCTTCAGCTAAACAGCAACAGCACGGTCCAGCTGGTTGCGCCCACTGCAAGCGGCGTAGCGAGTGCCGGCGGCGTGACGAATATGGTGATTTGGGCGGGGCCTAATGCCCAGGGTATGACCCTTGACTCCAACACTGGGTCATACTTTACGGGGATCATTTACCTCCCCAATCAAACCCTCACGCTCAACAGCAACTCGACCTACAACAACAATGCGCAGGCCCTGGCTCTCGATGTGAACAGTATCATTCTTGATTCCAACTCGGAACTGGAGATCTCAAGTTCTGGCGGATACCTCGGCGGCACCACTAAGACGTTGGGTTCGTTTGCGCTTGCGGAGTAGGTTGATGAAGAAACGAAATCGATGCGATCTGTTGCGACGCGAACACGGGGCCAGCCTCGTGGAAACGGCAATTCTGCTGCCCTTGTTTGTCCTGCTGTTGTTTGGTGCGGTCGATTTTGGGCGGGCCTTTTATCTGGCGATTGAGGTTGCGGGCGCTGCGCGCGCGGGGGTGACGTACGGGTCACGCAATCCTACCGATATCACTGGTATGCAGACCGCGGCCCAGGATGATGCGTCGGACGTGCCGAACGTGTCGGTAGGAACTCCTACCTATGGTTGCGAATGCTCGGACGGAACTAGCTACAGTGCAAGTTGCGCAAGCGTACCGTCGTGTTCACCCCTCACGGAAGTGAAGCGCGTGAACATAACGGTTACAGGAACCTTTACGCCACTGATCCCATGGCCAGCGATGCCTTCCTCCATGTCTTTTTCCAGTTCGGCGTCGATGCGTAGCGCGGGGAGTTAGGGAACCTCTGAAAAGGGGCATTGTTTTGAAGGGTACGGGCTTCACCGCTTGCTGAAAATGCCTTTGAAGAGGAGCTTTGTAAAAAAGCACGACTTTAGTCGGGCCGATAGCCGCCGCAAAATGTTCCCGAAACGGCATCGCGTAGCGGAACGAACGAGCAAAGGACGAAGCGATCAATGAAGGAAAGAGCCCACATGCAGAGACTGTTCCGCCTGGGGCGCGAGGAATCTGGCGCTGAAGTGGTGGAGTTTGCGATGTGCGCCATGATCCTGATGGGGATCATGGTCGGCATGATCGGATTCTCACTGGGGATGTATACCTACCACTATGTGAGCTCCGCCGCGCAGCAGGGTATGCGCTTCGCCATTGTGCGCGGCCACACCTGGAGTAGTGATGAAAGCGAAAGGTGCTCTACTTCGGCGCCGCCGAACTTCACCATGACATACAACTGCGAAGCCCGCCTCATCGACATTCAGAATTATGTGCAAAACCTGGCGACCGCAGGGATTAACCCCAGTAATGTGACCGTCAGTACCTCGGGCGTGTGGCCGGGTACAACGCCCGATGGCGGCACCTGCTCACCTGCCAATAGTCAAGGCTGCTTTGTCAAAGTGACGGTGAACTATACCTTTGATTTCTTTAAACTCTTCCCTCTTGGGAACCTGTCCAACTGGACAATGAGCGCCACGTCACAAGGCGTGATTCTAGAGTGAGAACCGGCGTCCTCCAGCTACGTTGCCACGATTCAGCATGCAGGAGCGTCCGGGGGAACCTCTGAATAAGTCGCTGTTTTGAAGGGCAAGGGCCTCAGCCCGGGCGTTAGGTTCTGCAAAATCAGCCGGGGCTTTACAAGCTGCGGAACAACTCTCTGCGACGGTGCTTTGTAACAGGGCACGACTGGTAGGCCCGGACTTCAGTCCGGGCTGCCGAACGGGTTGCTAAATGATGGGGGGCTTTAGCCGCTGCGGGATGTGCCGCCGAGGGAATGCGGCCTCCTTGGTGCAGAGCTTCCCTGGCGAGATGACAGGCCGGAAATGGAAATGCTTCTATTCCAATTCTTCCGGAATAATCAGCAGCACCTCGACGCGCGCGCTCTGCCCGTTCTCCGTCGCCGGCCGGAACTGCCACCGCGCCAGCGAATCCAGCACGAACTGCGCCTGCGGAAAGCCGGCGGGAAAGACAATCGAAAGATCTTCGAAATGTCCCGCCGGGCTTCACGAAGCCATGCACCATCAGCGCGTCTGCGTTGATGGCGCCGCTGGCCAGGTTGGGACGCACAATGCTGTACGGCCACGGTGCTTCAAGCCGGTCTGCACCGCCGGTCAGCGCGACCCGCGCATCGGGCGGCAGCGAGTATTGCAGAATCCAGCTCCGCGCGAGGCCCACGTGCAGATACACCGTGTACGCCATGCGCCCGTTCCACACCCCCGACATCTCGGGGTACTGATCCTGCAGCGAGTCTCCCACCACGACTGAGCCGAAGCTTCCGGTCTTGGGCAGCGTAATCTCGGCTGTTGTGTCCTGGTCCTGCCCGCTTCCGGCATTCGCGCCCTGCGCCGCTCCTGTGGTCGCGCCATCGGGCTGTCCAGCGCGCCCCTTGGGGGTAGCCGCAGCGCTGGGGCCAGCCGGCCCCTGTCCCGCGCCTGTTCCCGTTCCCGTACCGCTGCCGATTCCGGTCGAAGCCCCTGCCGCATCGCCTGTCCCTGCACCTGGCGAAGCCGCCAGCACTCCGGAAGAAGCCGCGCGAGCCGATTCATTGACCGGCGGCAGCGTGGCCGTGCCCTCCATGCGCAGGTCCGATAGCGACATCACGGCAATCGGCGTGGGCTGCGCCGCAACCTGCGACACCGTCGATGGCGGCAACTGCACCCGGTCCGGGCGCACCACCACCACCGGCGAACTGGTGCTGGGCAGGATGGGCAGCTTCTGCTGGGCAATCGGGCTCGACGCGATATTCACGTCGCTCACCGTCACTTCTTGATTCGGTGCGTCCAGCGAAGGCTTGGCGGCGGACGCAGTCGGCGGTTCGGGCAGCGGCGCAACCACGGTCTTCACCACCGTCTTGCGCGGCGTCCAGATCAGCACCTGCGGTACCGGGATCTCTTCCGTCATCGCCAGCCTGGCGGCCAGATCCGGCTGTATCAGCGTCTGTGGCCCAGGCCGTGCGTGAGCGGTCTCTATCAACTCTGGCGGGCGCGGCGCCCGCTTGGCCGCAGAGGGCTTCTGCGCCCCCCGTTGCCCACCAGGATAGACAATGCCTTTGGCCGCCCGCTGCAGGGCCGGGGCCGGCCTGCGCAGATCCAGATGGCGCACTACATAATGTCCACTGGGCCGCTCCTCGATGCGCGGTGCGTAGAGGATGCCGAAGGAAACCAGCGCAATCACCCCGGCGTGGATCAGCGCGGAGGCCGCCAGAGTCGCGGGCCGCCGGCTCGGATCCACCTGCTCGGAAAACAGTGTGACCGTGGGAGAAGACGACATGCTCCGCAAGAATCCCTCACCTTCAGCCATTCTAGCTTTCATAAAGCTAATACCGGTTTCAACCCTATAGCTCTCTTGATACCCCTTTTGGGCCATGCCCCTAAACCAAAAGATGGGAGAAGATAAAGGAGATTACACTGAGAGCGCACCTAAATCCTTCCAGATCACCGCGTGGACCGCGGCAGCTCTGTGCAGAAACAGCGAAGACTGTGATTGCACATGCGCCGGCAGTTGACCAATGAAGGATTCGGCTAACTTGCCGGGTTCGGAACAGGCCCAGGAATGAATCGAAGACTCGTCACGATCCTTGCGGTTGCATGTGCTATTGCTGGTGTCTGCGCGTTGCTGGTCTATCGTATGGTCGGCGTACGCATGCAGGCGGCTAAACCTGTCGCCACAACCAAAGTAGTTGCCGCTTCAGAGGACCTGAAGCTCGGCTCCCTCATTACCGCGGCCAACCTCACCACCATCTCGCTCACCGGCGACGTTCCCAAGGGTGCCATCCTCGATCCCAAAGACGCAATCGGTCGCGGCGTTATTTCGCAGATCTACCAGGGCGAGCCCATCTTCGATAATCGTCTCGCTCCCAAAGGCTCGGGAGGCGGTCTGGCTGCCACCATCCCCGAAGGCATGCGGGCCTGCGCCGTCCGCGTGGATGAGGTTGTCGGCGTAGCCGGCTTCGTCACTCCCGGCATGAGAGTCGATGTGCTTGTCTCCGGCACTCCGCCCGGCGAGCAGCAGAACGCCGGCGCCGGCACTGAGACCAAGACCATCCTCCAAAACATCCAGGTGCTCTCCGCCGGAACCGACATTCAGAAAGACGCCGAAGGCAAGCCGCAGCAGGTGCAGGTCGTCAACCTGCTCGTCACGCCGGAACAGGCTGAGACCCTCAGCCTGGCCAGCAATCAGCTCAAGATTCAGTTGGTGCTGCGCAATCCGCTCGATACGAAGATAGCCCAGATCCCCGGCACCGCCATGGGCGCGCTCTTTTCCGGCGGCGCCACTCCCAGTCCCCACCGCGCGCCGGTTCGCGCCACGCGCGTCGACAGAGCTTACTCCACCATCGTCGTGCAGAACGGTTCGAACACAACTACGGAGAAGTTTCCGATTTCTGGGGGACAGCAGTGAGAACGAAAGCCGCCCTTGCATTTGTTTGCCTCTGTACTCTTCCGTTCGTCGCCGGGGACCCCTGCAACCTGCATGCACAGGCTGCTAATTCTCCCGCTCCCACGCCTTCTTCAACTTTTCAGGATTCCACCAACGATCTCTCTGTTGGCGTAGGCAAGACCGTGCTCGTCGACACCGCGCAGCCCATTGCCCGCGTTTCCATGGGCATCGGAGAAGTCGCCGTCGCCTCTGCGGTCAGCCCCACGGAGATCATGGTCAACGGCAAAACCCCCGGAGAGACCAGCCTCATCATCTGGGACATCAAGGGCGGCCGACAGTTCTTTAACGTCTCGGTCTTTGCCAGCCGCACGCAGGTCGACGAGAGCCTCGAGGGCGTACGCCGTGAGCTGCACTCGGAGATGCCCAATCAGCCCATTCGTGTCTCCGTGGACAACGGCACCATCTTCCTGCGCGGCACCGTGGACGATCTCGGCACCTCTGACCGCGCCGTCAAGATCGCCTCTACCGCCGGCAAGGTCATCAACCTGCTTGATGTTCGAGTGCCCAAATCCGATCCGCAGATTCTGCTCAAGGTGCGTTTCGCCAGCGTCGATCGCACCCGCGAGCTGCAGCTCGGCATTAACCTGTTCAGCACTGGTTTCGGGAACGTGCTGGGCGCTGTCAGCACCGGGCAATTCTCTCCACCGACGGTGGCCACCCCGGGGAGCGGAACGTCTGGCGCGACAATTTCCAACGAACTAAACCTCTTTGGATTCCTGCCGGGCTTGAATGTCGGCGGTACGCTCCAGGCACTTGAGACCGACGGCGTGCTGGAGCTTCTCGCTGAGCCCAATCTTCTGGCCACTGACGGCAAGGAAGCCAGCTTCCTGGCCGGCGGCGAGTTTCCCTACCCGGTAGTGCAGGGCACCTCGTCCGGCTCGGCAGCCGTCACCATTGAATTCAAGCAATACGGCATCCGCCTGAGCTTTATCCCCACCATCACGCCGCGCGGAACCATCCGCCTCCAGGTGGCGCCGGAGGTCAGCGCCCTCGACTACGCCAATGAGGTGCAGGTCTCCGGCTTTACCGTTCCCGGCATCACCGACCGCACCGTCAATACGGAAGTGGAATTGAACGATGGACAAACCTTCGTGATCGGCGGTCTGCTCGACAACGGCGTCACGCAAACCTTCGAGAAGATCCCGTTTCTCGGCGATATTCCCATCCTCGGCAAGTTCTTCCAGTCCATCCAGCGCACCAAGAACAACACCGAGTTGATCGTGATCGTGACCCCGGAGATCGTCGCGCCCATTCCTGCAGGCGCGCCCACGCCGGAGCTCAAGTATCCAATCCCGTACCTGGCCACCAATTCCGACATCCCCATGCACAATCCGGATGCCAAGACCGCGGAGAGCACATTGGCCGCGCCGCCGAGCACGCTGCCCGTGGAGAAGCTCATCGATAGCATGAAGCCCGAGCGGCCGCTCGTCATCCCCGGCCGCCGCCGGCTTCGGTGCCGGCTCTAGCTCTCCTGGTGCCAACACGGGCATGTCTGGTGGCAGCGCTCAGTAGTAAACACGGCGGGGAACGGCAAAATGGCAAATCGCTCCGCACCGGACCCGCCCGCAAAGCTTCAGGTCCGCAATTTGACGCGCGACACCGTGCTGGCCACTGGGCTTGAAGTCGCGGGCTCGGGCAGATCGCGGCGCAAAGGTCTGTTGGGCCGCGACGGCCTCGCCCCCGGAGAAGGCCTCTGGATCGTGCCCTGCGAATCCGTGCATACCTTCTTCATGCGCTTCCCCATCGATCTCGTCTACCTCGACAGGAATCACCGCGTCCGCAAGGTGCGCCACGCCGTAGGCGCGTGGAGGCTCTCCGCCTGTTTTTCCGCGCATTCGATCCTCGAGCTACCCGCCGGCACCGCCCTCGCCAGCAAAACCCAGCGTGGCGACAGGATCGAAGTCGAGCCCGCAGACGCAGCCGCGAGCTGAACAGGCAGCTGCATAATTTCTGCAGTGCGAAGCGGCGGACTCAGTTCGAATTGGCAAGCGCCGGCGCTTCCTGCACCATCGTCCGCTCCCGCTCCGCGGCTTCCCAGCCCCGGATCAGCCCCAAGATGACAACCGCAACCGTGAGCGCAATCGCCCCCAGTTCCACTCCCGGGTGCGCAATCAGAAACGGGTATGCCAGCCGCACGGAAAGCGACCACGCCAGAACCATGCCCAGGAATCCAAGCGCGCTCCGCACTCTGCGCAACCCCACGTAGGACGCGCAACAGCCGAACGCCAGGCCGGGAACCAAGTCGATGACATAATGCTCGCCGGTGGAGAGCGTGGCCAGCAGCGTGGCGGCCAGAAAAGCCAGCGCAATTGCCCTCCACAACCTGCCCGGCGCAAAGAAGACGAACACAAACGCAGTGGCCACATGCAGCGAGGGAAATGCGTTCGGCATACCTGTAAGGCGCATCGTGTCTGCCGCAACCGCGGCTGGATTGAGCCACTGCTTGCCGAACGCGTAAATGGGTCCGCACCCCGGCACTACCGCATACAGAAGCGGCCCAAAGATTAATTCGGTTACATAGGCCAGCACCACCGAGCCGCGCCGGCCGCCGTACTCAGTGACCAGGAACCAGACGATCATCATCGGCACCATGGCCTGGTAAACGATCCACAGAAAGATGCGCCAGTCGCCCTGCAGGGAGCGAACCATGGCGGCAGGCACCTGGAGCCCTAGAGACTCATCCATGCGAAACAGGATGTGATCATACTTCCAGGGAAGCAGGCCGCTTTCGCGACCCATGGTGAAATTGAGCAGAACCCCGTAAAAGAGGTTCAGCACTAGCGCCAGGACTAGCAAGGGCCGGGTGCGGTCTTTCTGGTTGCGGAGCATCCAGACGACGGAAAGAAAGATCGCCAGGACGCCGAGCATGGCCGGATTGAAGAGCAGGTTAATCATCCGCAAGCATTGCTCCCACGAGAAAGGGTTAATCGAGCGATGGTGCGGCCACGGTCTGCGGGGAAGCGCCGGGCTCGCGCGCCGCGCGTCGGGCCAAGACAAACCAAACCACCCAAGCCGGCGCGCACCACAGGTAAGCCCGCGAGTTCAGATCGAACCGATTCACCTCAAACTCGATCAGCAGATACATCGCCGCCATCGCCGTCAGCACCACGCGTGATCGAGTCCGCGCCGCCCCTACCAGAATCGCCGGAATGGCCAGCGACTGATCGAAGATCCATCCGAACGGCGCAACCAGCAGCGAAACCAGCACCAGCAGGCTGCCGTTTTCCAGCCAGTCCCAAGCGTGGCGTCGCGTCCAAAAATAACCGAGCGCCCACGCGCATCCCAGCGCTGCAGGCACAAACGCCAGCCATTCCGCCGCTGGGTTTACCGAATCGCGCAGCAGGTCGCCGAAGCACGCCGTAAATTCGTGCGTCATCACCGAAGTGTGCACGTAATACGCATATTGTCCGAACGCGTGCGGCGCAATCCATGCCGTAATCACCGCTCCCGCTGCCAGCGCAGTCAAAGCCCCCGCCAGGATGCGATAGCTGCGCGTCACAACCATCCACGCCAGCAGCACCACGCCGAAAGGCAGAAACAGATGCGGCTTGAGCGAGCACAGCCAAAGCGCCCCGCCTGCGGCAAACGGGTGCGTCCGCTGCAGGCGCAGAAACAGCACCAGCCCGAAGAGCAACAGGATCGAAGTCTGCCCGAGAATCACGCAGAACAGCGCCGGCGGAAAGCAATATCCAAGCCAGTCCAAATGGCTCCCCACGCGCCCCGTCATGGTCCATACCATGCGCACTGAAGCGGTGAGCAATCCCAGCATCAGCAGCGACCACGGAAGCGCCGCCACCTGCGGGTTGAAGTAGCCCAGGGGCAGCGCCAGCGGCAATGCCCATGGCACATTGCGCATGAAGTAAGCCGACCCGCCCTCAAACCCCGCGTCCCTCTCAATCTTGCTCAATGCCGCCGGATCGTAGGGATCTCCGTGCCGCGCAAGCTGCCGCCCCGTAGCCCAGTAGGTGATGAAATCGCGCCTGGCCACCACGGCGCGATTGAAGGGCATAGTGCTGAGGAACAAAATAGTGAACAAAGCCGCGAGCGCGCAAGCAATTGCGATCGCAACCATGCTGTAATCGCGCTCATTATTTCCCATTCATTCCCTCTCTCCGACAGTTTTTAGTCCCTAGCGAACCTCTGAACAAGTCGCTGTTTTGAAGGGTACGGGCTTCAGCCCGTACGTTAAGCTCTGCAAAAGGAGCCGGGGCTTTAGCCCCTGAGGGAATGCGAACACCCTGTGCAGAGCTTCCCTAGTCTCTGGTCGTTTAGTTTTGTACAGATCGGGTGCGGGAGCCCCCGGTCTCGATTCTGAGACCGGGGAACGCACAAACTCAACGAATCAAATCATGTGGTCGACGACCTGGTCTTGGTCCCCGCAACAAAATACCACCCCAACCATGCCGGCGCCGTCCACAGCCACAGCGGCGAAATCACACTTGCCCCGCACAGCTCCATGTCGGCCACCAAAATCATCAGGGATAAAATAATCAGCAACCCGCGCCGCCGGGTTGCAAACGCCGCATCGAGCAGCGCCGGCAGCACCAGGCACTGATCGTAAAGCCACGCATAGGGTGCAAGCAGAATCGACACCATCATCAGCGGGCTGCCGTTCGTAACCCAGTTCCACCGCGCGCGACGCCGCCAGAAATACAGCAGCGCCCACACGCACGCCGCTGCCGCGGGTACATACTGCGTCCACGTTATCCGCGGCCACACCCAGTGCCGCAGCGCGTCCGCCAGGCACGGAATAAACTCGCTCTCCACCAGTGGCGAGCGCATCATCTGCGCATAATCGGTCCACGCGTGGGGAGCGATCGCAAACGCCAGCGCGCTCGAAGCAGCCAGCGCCGCCGCTGCCCCAGCCAGCAACTTCCACGCCCGCGAGAATGCGATCCACGCAATCAGCGCCGAGCCAAACGGCAGGAACAAATGCGGCTTCAGCGCGCACAGCCACAACGCCACGCCCGCGGAAAACGGCCGGTCCTTATGAAAGCGCAGAAATAGCGTCAGCCCCAGCAGCGCCGGCAGCGCCGTCTGCCCCATCGTCAGGCAGATCAGCGCCGGCGTAAATCCCAGCCCCAGCCAATGGATCGAATTCGGCGGCGACCCGTGTAGCCGCCGCACAATCTGCACGGAAACCATCAGGCAGCCGGCCAGCATCAACGACCAAAGCAGGGCCGCGATGCGCAGCCCCACAAATCCCAGCGGCCATGCCAGCGGCAGCGCCCACGGCGGATTGCGCATCATCAGAACCGCGCCCACATCCAGCCCCGCCGCGTGCTCCATCTGCGCAACCGCAGCGCGATCGTAAGGGTTGCCGTGATGGGTGAGTTGTTGCCCCGTGGCCCAATAGGAGACAAAATCGCGCGACCCCGCCATATGGCCGGCCAAAGGCACGGCGCACAGAAACAGAGCCACAGCCGTCAGACCCAGCCCCGCCACCGCCGCAATTGACAACTCCGCGAGACCCTTCCCGGTAGCGGGAGATTCAAGGCTGGTGGGCATGATCGTTATTCTCCTACATTCTTTCGCCACCAGTCGACTGCCATTCCGCCAATGGAGTCAGTCATTTTGGCTGTCTCAGTTTGGCTGCGTCCTTTTGGCCGCCGAAATTCGACAAAGACAACTCTAGCCTCAAGTGAAGGTTAGCCGCAGCCTTCAATCCGCCTGAACCGGCGTAGGGCATTACCGCGTCTAATCGGTAGTGCCGCTTCGCGCGGCCGCCGAATGGATGATGAACCTTCCCCATTTTCAACACCGTCTCGATCGCCGGCCGGAACTTGACGCCCTGCGCGGCCTGTTCCTGGTGTGGATGACGCTCACCCATCTGCCCACGCATTTCAGCGACTTGGTCAACTCGCCCATCGGTTTTGTGTCTTCGGCCGAAGGTTTCGTCTTTATCTCCGCCTTTCTCGTCGGCCGCCTTTACATCCGCGAAACCATGCAGGATGAGACCGGTGTGCGCCTCAAATTGTGGAAGCGCTCGCTCAAAATCTACGGCTACCACCTGATCATGCTGGCGTTGGCCTTCTCCATAGCCGCCGCGTATGCCGTTCACACTCATAAAGCCGCCATCTACAACCTGCTCGACTTCTACATCGCTCATCCCATGACGGCTGCCATCGGGTCGGCACTCTTGTTGTACTGCCCGCCCCTGCTCGACATCCTGCCCATGTACGTAATCTTTCTCTTCCTCACCCCGCTCGTGTTCTCAGGAGCAGTGCGTTTCGGATGGAACAAGGTTCTGCTCGCCAGCGGTGGCGTCTGGCTCATGGCCCAGTTTGGCTTGCGCGATCTGGTCCACAACTGGGTCGTCCACTTCACCCACCTCCAGATTCCCATGCAGGAGACCGGAGCCTTCAACCTCTTCGCATGGCAGGCGGTTTGGGTGGTTGGCATGTGGTTGGGCGCGCGCTCGGCCACCCAGCAAGCCACATTCCGCCGCATCCCCGCGTGGGTGGCCGGACTGTGCTGCGCTGCATGCCTCTTCTTTGTAGGCGTGCGCTGGGAATTGCTCGGCCCGCATCTGACCCCGACGGCCCTCAGTATCCCGCTCGACAAGTGGCAGATCGGCTGGCTCCGCGTCCTCAACCTGGTCACGTTTTCCGTCGCGGCCTACTGGCTACGGAAGTACCTCATTCGCTGGATCGCCATCGAGCCGTTCCTTACCCTGGGCAAGGCCTCGCTGCGGGTCTTCTGCGCGCATATCGTCTTTGTTTTCCTGGGCCTCTCCTTCCTGGCACGCGACCTGGGTACGGATGTTGGAGCACCGTCGGAACAGCTACACGGCACGGCAGCGGCCATTCTGCTGGTGGGTACCTTTGCCGCGTTATTCCTGATTGCCCGCCACGAGGTCGAAAAGCGCAAAGCCGACCGCGCCCGGCGCGCCAGCACCGTTGTTGAGCCCGCATGAACCTGGAACCCTGGCCGGATCGTGCCCGACCCCAAATTCATCAAACGTTTGCAAATTCTTTGCCCGCCTGCAGTACTCTGTTCATGACAATCCCCGCGGTCTTCCGCACCCCCACCCTAACCGACCGCTGGGCGAGGGAAGAACTCTTTTGAGCCAGTGCATCTTCGTTCTCGAAGACGAAACCGATATCGCCCGCCTCGTGCAGCATCATCTTGAAGCCGCAGGTTTTGAGGCCAGGTTGTTTCACACCCCCACCAATCTCATTCCCGACGCCGAGCGCAGGGCGCCCGCGCTCTTCCTGCTCGACATCATGGTCCCCGGCGGCGACGGCGTCGACGTATGCCGCAGGCTGCGCAACCACGCCGGCCTCTCCACCATCCCCATCATCTTTCTTACCGCGCGCGCCGGCGAAAACGACCGCGTGTTGGGCCTCGAAATGGGCGCCGACGACTACATCACCAAGCCCTTTTCCACCCGCGAACTGGTGGCCCGGGTCAAAGCCGTGCTGCGCCGCTTCGAGCGCCCGTCCACGCCCTCCGTCCTCAGCTTTGAAGAGGTCATCATCGACGCTGGCGCCATGCAGTTGAGGGTGCGCGGCGAGCTCACCACCACCACCGCCACCGAGTTCCGCCTGCTCGATTATCTGGCTCGACATCCCGGCCGCGTCTTCAGCCGCGACCACCTGCTCGATGCCGTCTGGGGCGATGCCCGCTTCGTCACTCCCCGTTCCGTCGACGTTTACGTGCGTCGCATCCGTGAGAAAATCGAGCTGGATCCGGAAAATCCGCGCTATCTCAAGACCGTGCGCGGCGCCGGCTATCGTTTCGAATTGCCCAAGACCGAAAACTAATACCGCGTCCACATGATTTGTAATTGAGCCTTTGAACCTGGGTGCCCCAGGTCTCGGTTTTGAGACCTGGGAAAGCACGAAACTACACAGTCACAGCACTAGTTGGTTTTTATGACCGCCAAGGTCTTCTCCAAGCTGCTCGGCCTCTTCGTCCTCCTGCTCGTCTTTCAGACCGTGGTCATGGTGGTGGTGTTCCGCCTGGTGGAGCACGCCCGTGGCATCACTCTCACCGGCCTAAGCCGGGAAGCGCTCTGGTCCGGACTCATCGCCCTGGTCATCGCGCTGCCTCTCGCCGCTGTCGTCGCCGGCCGCATCTCCACGCGCCTCCAACGCGTCGTCGCCTTCGCGCGCCGCATCGCCGGGGGCGAGCTCAGCGCCCGCCTCGAACTTTCCGGCGGCGACGATGAATTCTCGGCCATGGAGGCCGCCCTCAATCGCACCGCCGAGCGCCTCGACGCCGATTTTGCCGAGCTCGAGAGCGGACGCCAGGAACTGGCCGCCATGCTCGACACCATGCAAGAGGCAGTAGTGGCCATCACCGCCGACGGCGTCGTCCGCTGGTCCAACTCCGTCATGCAGCGCATTGCCGGAACCCAGATCCGCGCCGGCCGCCCGCTCATTCACTCCCTCCGCGATCCTGAACTGCTGGCCTGTGTGCGCGGGGCGTTTGAGCGGCGCGAGTTGTGCATCGGCCGCGCCAGCCTCCTGGCCCCGGGACGCGTCTTCGAGATCAACGCCGCCCCTTTGCCCTCCGGCGGAGCGCTGGTCGTGCTCCACGACGTCACCGGCATTGAAGCTGCGCAAATATCTCGCCGCGAGTTTGTCGCCAACGTCAGCCACGAGCTGCGCACCCCGCTCACCTCTATTCAGGGTTACGTCGAAACCCTCGTCGAAGACCCCAATCCCAAGCCGGAAATCACCCGCGAATTCCTTCAGATCATCCTCAAAAACGCCACGCGCATGAACCGCCTCACGGAAGACTTGTTAGCGTTAGCGAGTGTCGAGAGCCCCAATTACAAGCTCACTCCCCAGCCCACCCGCGCCAGTGCGCTGGTCAAGGATGCCATCCAGTCCCTGGCAGGCATCATGGGCGATTCCGGCGTCAAGCTCCAATCCGCCGGCGCGCCCAATGAATTCGTCATGGCCGACCCCGATGCCATGACCCAGGTCTTCGGCAACCTCATTGAGAACTCCCTCAAGTACGCCAAGGAGGGGAAGCGGATTCGCGTGGGCGCTACTCTGCTGGCCTCGGAGATCAAATTCACGGTGCAGGATTACGGCCCCGGCATTGCCTCCGAGCATCTGGAAAGAATCTTCGAGCGCTTCTATCGCGTCGACAAGGCGCGTTCCCGCGAGTCCGGCGGTACCGGCCTTGGCCTCGCCATCGTCAAGCACATTGTGCAGGCCCACGGCGGCCGCATCTGGGTCGAAAGCGAACTGGGCTCCGGCGCCGCCTTTCACTTCACCCTGCCCATGGTCCACCAGCCTCCGCATCAGCCCCAGCAAACCTCCCAGCCCGAGCCCGAATCCAAATCCGCCTGACCCGCAAGCCGCGAGGTGGGCCCCGTCTGCCGCCAACTTGCCAACTCGCGATTTCGCGCAGCGAAGCCAACTCGCGACTCGATAGCATACAAGCCGGTGAAGCGAAGGGCACGGGCTTGAGCCCGGTTTGTTTCCTTCAATGATTACTGCCGCACTACTACTTCCCCGCCCTTCATCACAAACTTGACGTGCTCGACGACCGAGATGTCGCTGAGCGGGTTGCCGGGGACGGCGACGATGTCGGCGTAGTAGCCGGGCTTGAGCTCGCCGATCTGGCTGGCCCAGCCGAGCAGACGCGCGCCTTCGATCATGTCGGCCTGCAGCACGGCCAGCGGCGTCATGCCGTATTGCACCATCAGCACCATCTCGCGGGCCTGGGTGCCGTGCGGGAACGGGCCCACGTCGGAGCCCACGGCGAAGGGAATGCCAGCGGCGACCTGCTTTTTGAATTCGGCGATCTTGTAGTCGAGCAGTGCGCGCTCGCGTGCGGCCTGTTCCGGCGATGAGGCGTGCTGCGGCAAAGTACTCGAAGATGGTGAAGGTGGGCACGGCGGGAATGTGCTTTTCCTTCATCAGGCGCATGGTCTCGTCGCTGAGCTGGGTGCCGTGATCGATGGAAGCGACGCCGGCCTCGACGGCGTAGAGCGTGCCCGGCTCGCCTTGCGCGTGCACGCCGACGACGGTGCCGAGGCGCTTCGCTTCTTCGACCGCGGCGGCCAGTTGCGCCTCGGTGTACTGGTAGGGCGTGTGCAGCACGCCATCCATCATGGTGTCTGGGCCGGTCTCGTACATCTTGACGAAGTCCGAACCCTCCTTGTGCTGCTCGCGGATGACTTCGACAATCTGGTCGCTGGTGTTGGCGTAGTCGGCGTTGGAGAGCACGTGCTGCGCGGGGTTGAAGTGGTTGGCGTCTTCATGGCCGCCGAGAATGTCGATGGCGTTGGCGCTGACGCGCATGCGCGGACCGGGAATGATGCCGGCGTTGATGGCATCGCGGACCGCAGAGCTGGCGGAGCCGGCGCCTTCGGTGCCCATGTCGCGCTCCGCGGTGAAGCCGGCCATGAGGTCGGCTTTGGCGGCCTGCTCGGCGAGGATGGTGCGCCATGGGACGGACTCCTCGACGGTCTGCAGGTCCTCCGCGCCGGGATGCAGGAACAGATGCACGTGCGCGTCGATGAGACCGGGGAGCAGCGTGGTGTCGCCGAGGTCGATGACGTTCGCGCCCTGCGGATGATCGACGGATGTGCCCACGGCCTGGATGCGCTCGCCCTGGATGAGAATCTCGCCGGGCTGAAGGACGTTGCCGGTGTCCACCTGGAGAAGACGCGCGGCGTGGAGCACGATGGGGGCGTTGGCCGGGGATTGCGTCACGCTGAGCGCCGTGAGGAGCATCGGGCCCACGAGCAGGGCTAGACGGGCGAGGAATTTCATGGCTTTGACTATAGCAAGGGGAGCACGGAAAGCGGCTTTGAGCTGCGCGGGACGACTCCGACATCGGCCTCCGTGGTCTCCCACCCTTTCGCCAAAAAGCGGCGAAAGGATGGGGCACCCGCAGCGTAGCAAGGCAGGATGAATTACCCGACAGTCACTGCGGTCAGGCCAGGGTGGTGCCGGGGTGGGGGCTGATGGCGGGGGTGCAGTCGGCGAGTGGGGCGTGGGTCTTTGCTGGGACCTTGGCCTGTACCCATTCTTTTTCTGCCTGGCCCAGGCGCTCGATGCGCAGGACGGTGATGTCGTCGTCCTGTCCGAAGTCCTGAGCGGCAGCGGCGATTTCGACTGCGGTGCGATTCTGCTCAGCCAGTTCCGAGAGACGCGAAAAACCGAACAGCTCAAGGCGTCGATTGCGAGCTTCAATCACGCCGTCGGTGAGCAGGATCAGACGGTCGCCAGGCATCAGGTGGAGTGTGGCCTCTTCGATGGGCACGGCGGGCACGATGCCGAGCGGTATGCTCCCCGAGAGCTCGATCTCGCTGCCATTCCAGAAGGGAGGGATGTGCCCGGCGTTGGCAATGGTGGTCTGTCCGTCGGCGGCAATGCGCAGCGCCAGGGCGGTGGCGAATTGCCCTTGCAGGCGTCCGCAGAGGCGCTCGTTGATGTTGCGCAGAATCTCTACCGGATCGCGGGTGAAGTTGGCCAGCGTGCGCACTGCGCCGACGATGAGCGAAACCAGCATGGCGGCACGCAGCCCTTTGCCACTCACATCGCCGATTACCGCGAGCATGGAGCCATCGGGCCCGGGCAGGATCTGGAAGAAATCTCCGCCCACCTGCTGGGCGGGGTGGTACTCGCTTTCCAGAGCGAAGCCGGGGATGGATGGAATCTCTTCGGGGATGAGGACTTGCTGGACCTGGCGGGCCTGCTCGATTTCAAGCCGCCACTGCTCGCGCGCGCGTTGCGACTGCAGAAACCGGCGCAGCAGCAGGACGGTGATGATGGTGAGCGAAAGAGCGGTGGCGAGCTGGCGGATGGTGATGGTGTAGCCGAAGACGAAAAAGATGACGGGTGCGTGGAACAGGAGCAGCTCGTACTGGTACTGGGCGACGGCGATCAACGCCACGGCCGGCAGCGCCAGCAAGCCTTCGGTCCGGTTCTTGTGAATGCCGCGATAAGCGACCCAGAGCAGCGCAGCGCCGAGCAAAAGCTTGAGGACGAGGGTGAGGGGCGCAACCCAGTGGAGTGCGTTGACGGGGAGCAGGCGACCGTAGAGAGGCGCGCGCTGCAAGGCTTCACCGAAAGCCTCGAGCGCGGCAAGGACCCAGACCATGCGGCGCAGGCGGGCTCTGCTGCGAAAGCGGAACCAGGACGCCCAGAAGACGATCCAAAACGCCATTTCAGCCGGAAGCAGGATGACATCGCGCAGGAAGACCGCGGCCGAGGCAGGCATCCAGGTGCTGTAATAGGACATTTGGCGAAGCGCGACCACCTGCAGAATGATGAGGCAATTGACGGCGAGCCACAGATAGGCATGCTCGGAGCGTTCCAACAGGAAGAGGGAGAAAGCGACGGCAATGGCGAGCAGCAGAATTGCAGCCTCAGGAATTTCGCTGAAGACGGAACGGCTGACTGCATCCCAATCCAGGCGGCGCATGGCGAGAATGACCGGCGTTTCGCCGAGCACAGGCGGGCCATGCATGCCTCCGGCGGCGGGCACAATCAGCGCCGTGTGCGGATCCATCCACATGCGAATGGAAATCGTCACCGGACCGCCACCGAGATCGGCAGGCAAGATAAAAGCGCGCGGCTGCGCTACGTAGTTGGTAACGTGGGTCCCGGAAAACCGGCCGAACTCTCCGATGAAGCGGCCGTTAGCAAAGACCTGGTAGGCATCGTCGACGTCGCTGGGCATTTTGATGGCGAGGCCGCCCTGGGCCGCATCCTGAATGTTGACGCGCAGGCGATACCAGGCAAAGCCGGAGTAGCCGCGATAGCCGCGCTCTGTCCAGCCCGGGACGAAGCCGCTGCTGCCCATATAAGGATCGTACGAGCTCAGCGGTGGTGTGAGATCGACTGTGCTCCACGAGGAATCGTCAAAAGCCGGCTGCGCCCACGCGGGATTGTCGCCGGTGTGAAACTTCCACGGGCCGGTGAGCTGCACGGATGCGCGGCCCAGCACAATGTCCGATTGGGCAGCGAGAGATGCCGGCCGGACGAGAACGGTGGAAACCAGAAGTGCGCACCAGAGACTCAGCGGGGCAATCCGAAACGAGCCGGGGATTCTCGCGTGCATGTGCCGCCTCCGGGGGATGCTCTCATTGTAAGCAGGATGCGCGCCGTAAAGCCGGAAAAAACGGGCTGTTTGATGGGGCTGGAAGAGGCTGCGCGATTTCGAGCGTGCTGCTTCGTGGCCTCCCATCCTTTTGGCCAGAAGAGCCGACCAGATAAGCCGAAAGGATGGGGCACGGATCCCAGTGCAGGAACTGGCCTGAACTTAGTACGCTGCGATGCCGGTGAGGTGCTGGCCCAGGATCAGCGCGTGAATATCGTGGGTGCCCTCGTAGGTCTTCACGGATTCGAGGTTCATCATGTGGCGCATGATGGGGTAGTCGCTCGGTGATGCCGTTGGCGCCGAGTATGTCGCGGGCCAGGCGGGCACATTCGAGGGCCATCCATACATTGTTGCGCTTGGCCATGGAGATGTGTTGATGACCGACGGTGCCTGCGTCTTTGAGCCGGCCCACATGGAGCGAGAGCAGCTGCGCCTTGGAGATTTCACTGGCCATCCACACCAGCTTTTCCTGCACGAGTTGGTGGCTGGCGATGGGCTGGTTGTGAAACTGCTTTCTGGTCTTGGAATACTGCAGCGCCGTGTCGTAACAGGACATGGCCGCGCCGATGGCGCCCCAGCCAATGCCGTAGCGGGCCTGGTTGAGGCACATGAGCGGGCTCTTGAGGCCACCCGAACCGGGCAGCAGATTGGCACGCGGGGATGTGCACGTCCTGGAGCGAGAGGCCGCTGGTCGAGGAGGCGCGCAGGCTCCATTTGCCGTGGACTTCGTCGGCGCGGAAGCCGGGGCGATCAGTCTCAACCAAAAAGCCGCGCACGCGATCGTCTTCGTCCTCCACCTTGGCCCAGATGACGGCGACGTCGGCGATGGTGCCGGAGGTGATCCACATCTTTTCGCCGTTGAGGATGTACTCGTCGCCGGATTTGCGGGCGCGGGTGGTCATGCCGCCGGGGTTGGAGCCGAAGCCGGGCTCGGTGAGCCCGAAGCAGCCGAGTTTTTCGCCACTGGCGAGCAGCGGGAGCCAGGTGTTTTTCTGCTCGTCGGAGCCGAAGGTGTAGATGGGGTACATGACCAGCGCCGACTGCACGCTGACGAAGCTGCGTAAACCGGAGTCGCCGCGCTCCAGCTCCTGCATGACCAGGCCATACTCCACATTCGACATGCCGGCGCAACCGTAGCCTTGGAGGCTGGCGCCGAAGAAGCCCATCTCGCCCATCTGCGGGACAAGTTCGCGCGGGAAACGGCCGTCGCGAAAGCAGTCCTCGATGATGGGGACGATGTTGTCTTCAACGAAATCGCGCGCCGAGCGGCGGACGAGGAGTTCGTCCTCGCTGAAGCTCGACGTCGAGATGAAGGAAATCGAAGCCTTGGAATTTGAATGCCATGACGCCGTTAGTGTACAGCGTGAAGGTGGATGGTGGATGGTGGACGGTGGTCGGGCTCACAGCTCTCAGCTGTCAGCTTTTTAGATAAAAGGCAAAAGCTATAGATATCCCACCTTAGCCGCAAAGACAAAAACGCGGCGAAGGTGGGGCACCCGGCCGTTTCGGGTACAGCGCGAGTGGACAGCACACACCTTGATGCTGCCTCGGGCGGCACGAATGGCGCGCGAAGCGCGCGCCCGTGCGGCCAGCACTTACTCCCACTCCATAATCCCACATTTTTACGCCCTTTGTTTTGTGTTGGTTACGGGCCGAAAATAGTTTCGTATAACGTTTGTAAAAGTATTTCGAGGCAGATTTGGTTAGCGCGGTCCTTTGGAATCAGTGGAATGTTTCACACTGTCAAACATCTGGAACAGTATAAGCTTCTGCTGCTTCACATACTAAGTAGTGTCTGATCGTTGCGTTGGTCGGCTCATTTGAAGTGATAGGCTTTATGCCATGAGATTCCTAATTACCATCCACGATTCCAGGGGTATAACCCTTGGTGATGTTCCCCTCGACGAAGCTCCTATCCACATGCCGCTGGTTGGCGACCACATCCAATATGCTGACGAGAATGGGGAACCTAAGGATGCTACCGTGACCTCCCGGCTATTCAGATGGATCAAGGGAGCTCCGCAAGTGATCCTCACAGTGAGTTTCGAATAATGTGTGCGTATACTCGGCGAATGCGGGGGCGAGCGCACCTACAGTATAGGTAACATCGGACAAGAGGAAATTCTGCGATGGCGGGAATAACTGAAGAACAGGCCGAGAGGATCATTGATTTACTGGAAGACATTCATGGGCTGTTGAGTACGATTGACAGTAGGTTAAATGACAGCAACAGTGAATTGTCCAACATTGCGTTTGCCATTGGCACGATTAATAGAAATGTCAACAGGATTGATGACAACGTAAGCAGCATTGAAGCCAGCAAATGAACAATGCAAAAGCCCCGGCGATGTGCCGGGGCTTTTGTGTGTGAGAGTTGGTTGTCAGTATTCAGAGGGCAGGAGAATTGTGGTTGCACTGCGATCAGCCTCTGTGATGACCCAGAACTTGATGCAGTAGTAGGTGTATGCGGACAGGATGCGAGTGCCGTCAAGCAATGCGCGTTCGTTTGCGCGTTTGTCCTCAACGGACAGTTCGCCCCAGTCACCCGACACATGACGCTGCAACAGCTCTAATGGGCTGACGCCCAATGCCCCTAAGTGTTGCAGGGCACCGGGCGTCGATACGCAACGGCCAAGTGGGAAAAGACTAGGCATTTTTCTTCTCACGCTTGGCTGATACTGCGGTGATTGCAGTGTCAAGCTCGCCAGCCTGAGCAGCTGACTTGACTGTGTTGAGGACTGTAACAACACCCTTGAGACTTGGAGCTTCAATAGCATTGGTACCCTTCGCAAACTGCAACGTATGTGTGCCGTAGCGGATGACAAGCAGGAATCGGCTGCCTTGCGGCCAGAACCAAGCTTTGACCTTTTTGGCCTTCGTTTCCTTCTGGCCTGTTTCTTTGTTTTTGATTGTGCGGGTGAACTCCGGGGCTTTGCCCTCAAGCTGTGCAGTTGCAAGCGCAATCTGCTCGTCAATGCGGGCAATGAGGTTGATGCGGCGTTGTTCAATTGGGTTGACTGCGCGGTCTGCGGCTGGACGTTCTGCTTGGACGAACTTCAGGGTGGACAGTGTGTTGTTGCTCATTTGGTGTTGCTCCTTTGGGCCGCTATTGCGGCATCACAATTCGTATGTCCTTGCGATCAAAAGAGCGACCAAAAAGTGTTCAGAATGAACAACTTCCCTGTCTGGACTGTTTTGGGGTGTACAGATATGCTGCAAGCCCTAGAAAGCCCGTGCCAGGGGCCGCAGGGCTGGGATCTAGGGTTTTACGGGCAATGAAAAAGCCCCTGTTTTGGGCAGGGGCCTTTTACTAGTGTTTTGGGTTGCTTGTCACTTGCGACGCTGTCTGTTTGTACCTCGCTTGATGATCACATCTAGCTCTTTAATCGCATCCGCCAAGTCGCGGTCTTCGCGTTTGTTTTTCGACAGATAGTGACGACGATTCCGCAAGATCATTCGCGCCGCGATCGCTTCTATCAACTCTATCAACTTTGGAGTAATGACGATTTGTTTGGCACTCATATCTACGCTGCCGCCTCCTGACTCTGCTCATTCCTCCGGCGATTCATTGCAGCCGCAATCCGCACAGCTGATGCCGCTTTGATCTCGTCATTCAGCTGACCAGCAAGAATCCCGCGTTTCAAGCCTTCGACAAATGCCGGAAGCTTCGCAAGGTCCTTCACCGGAATGCGGTCAATGTTCGGTTTGAGATTCAGGCGTTTTGTGCTGAAAAATACGCTGATCCAAGCGCCACCTTCGTTTCGCTCGTAAATCCAGCCGCGCTTGCTCCAACCCTTCATCCCCTTCTGGACAAACGAGTCGTATTCCTCTTGGAGCAGTTTTGCGAGCTTCCTGTTGTAGTCGTCAGGCGTCATTGCGGCCTTCCGAGTTTTTGGTGTTTTGTCACCGTCTTTACATAGCTCGTCCCATGTCAACTGCATTTCCTTCTGTGCCATATGTTCCCTTCAGAGTGATTGTCTTGGCGGCCACCAACTCTTTAAGGATCGCAGGACTTCGGCTTCTGGTCTGTGACGGAATCAGCAAAATATAGGGGTGGTTTTTTCCGGTCAGTGAGCAATATGAACACGACTGCGGAACGCCTTTTTAGCCTTGAAAATCGTTCTGTTCTCTATCGCCGCATCGGAAAATATATTCAATTGATCTTGTGAAGCACCGTGACACTCCATAATCATCCTGAAGAGGTCTACTTGATCACGCTCGGAAACGCCACACGAGTCGAGTTCCAGAAGCAATGGAAGGCAATAGATGAGTACAGTGGGCTTATGCATATGCTTGCGGTTCAAGATGCCGTGTTTATCGTCAACCAACGCCGCTGTCATTTGCTCAAGCTCTGTCAATTTAGGAATGAAAAACGAACCCCGGATATACGCTTTACCGTCCCTGGACTCAACCCGTCCGCGGACTGAGTCTACAGCGCCAATCGTACTTCGTAATGCATCAAGCAACCTTTCAATTTGGCGACGTGCATCAGCGTGCTGCTGCTTCACGGTCTTAGATGTGAATGCTCGCGATGTCTTCCTATAGATGCGTTGTGCGAATTCCCTTTTATTTGGCTCAGTGCGGTTCTCTCCGCAATATTTGCTCTCAAACCACCGAGTGAATGTCTCTTTCACTTTCTTTTGCGTCCTGAGTGACCGCTTGAATTCATTCAGCCACGTCTCAAAGTCAACCTGTTGATGGATCGACGGCTGATTGACAACAACAGCCCTCTTCGTTGTGGAATTCATTTGCCCATTTTATGGCAGCTCTGGTGCGATTGACAATCTCCATTCTGTCGCCCAAACAAATGGCTCCGACTAATGGCTAAAGTCGGAGCCAAAGCGCACGGAGAGATGTTTGAGGAGAATATACGTGCGCTGTCGGTATTTAGTCCTCGCTGTCAGGCTTGTCGTCCCACTGGACGTTATCAACCGTCTCCGTTTTCGTATCCACGTAGACAAGGACTTCAAAGTATCTCGTCGCGGTGCCGATATGATAAACCTGCTGTTCGCCGCGCAAATCAGAGTTCGTGTGATCTGGTGTCACACCGCATTTGTCAATATCAGCTGCATTCTCACCGATCTTGAGGTGTGTCAGGCAAGAGTATTCCCGCTTCCATTCCTCGGCCAGCTTCTGTGCCTCAGCTTCCCTCTGTTGTTTGGCTTGCTCCGCGAACTTGTCTGACTCTATCTGCCATGCCATAGCTGAGGATGGTTTCCATTCACTGTCATGTGCTTCAACTTCACCAGTGATTAGATCACTGAGATTCGATCCAGTGAAGGGGCCATTCGTTTCGATGCCAATCCATCCATATTGGAAAAAGCCTATTACAAGGTCTTGTTCCCCTTTATGCTTCGTGAACTCGTACGGGTAGTTCTTCACCACTGCGCAGAATGGTGCTCCTGAGGCAGTCTCCAGGCATGTTGTCTTCCAACTAGCAAGCTCGCCCTGTGCAAATATGCACGGCGCTTGATAACAACCACTGAATGGTGAGCCAGCCGGATCAACTGTGTATACAGTGTTGGCTTGGTCATTGAGATAGAAGTAGATTCTTGCACCACCGTTAAACGTCGCATAAACGAGTGTGCCTGTGTATTGCGGGTATGATTTTGCATATGCACATACCGCCATCAATGCCATCACTGCTACTGCGAACCATTTTTTCATGTGTTACTCCCCCTCATCGCGAGTTTATAGCCTTTGCTAGTGCAGGAGTGTTGTTTTGGTTGTCTGCACCATTGTACTTATCCAGGCGATGTGAAAGGAGGGGTTTAGCGGTCCAAACGGCGAAATTTTTTTGGTGAGACCGGGAAAAACTCTGCGCCGGAGGATAAATAAAAGTACGATTGCAAAATCGTAATTTTGGCTCGCTACCAGAATTCTTCTAATTCATCGTTCTCCATGATATTTGGCGGCTGCAATGCGCTCGTATTGCGGCCCCCAAAGAACAGATGAATTGGCACATGGAATGGAACGCAACGATGATGACCAACTTAGCAGAAGAACTCAATAGACGATTTCGATTTGAAGCAGCGGTAACGCTCCGTCCAACTCTTGCATACAAGAACCGCAAAGGCCTTGAGCAGATGACAGAGCATTATTTGAAGGTGCTGGACAAAGAAGTTTACCCGCATGGCAAAGCGACACTGAAAGCCGTCGCATTCATCGAACATGATGACCACGTTCATATTGGCATCGGTGGATTCCCAATAGCAATGTCGGATGAGACGATGCACAAGAAGATGGTCAAGGCGGCGAACCTCGTAAAGAAGATTTGGCATGAGCATCACATCGCAGACAGCAAACGCTTCCAGTTGCTAAGAACAGGAACCGATTCGCAGACCTGGACTTCATACATAACCAAAGCCGTAACGACAAGCGATGCGCTCGTTCATTATGGCCCTGTCCGCAAACAAGAGCATTCAACCCTCGACAAGTTCTTTGATAGTCCCGTGGATAATCAGTAGTTTTGTAGAGAACATTTTGATTTGGCTGTACAAAGAAGGGCTCGAAATGGCCCCGTTTAGTTATACGTGTATCTAAAATACAGCCCAACCAGTTCTCTTCATCATTGCTCTTCCATCATCCCATCCACTCTTCCATAATCTGTTACAACCCCACCCCGAAGAACAAAACGAATCAAGAGCGAACATGACACAGACACAGTGAACAAATTGTCCAGAGAGCAATGCCGATACTGTCGAACAAGTGACCCACCCCTGATACCCACTAGCCGTTACCCACTAGCCCTTATCTATTTGACAACAAACGGATTGAGTGAGACTATGACCCAGAGCACAGAAACATAAAGGGCATGTCCATTCGTCCTGTTTTTTGTGTTCATAGGTGCTTAAGAGATCGCGAGGGGAACAAATGATCAGTGTGACAGCAGATGGAGGAGATTACGGCGGTGTTTACATCGATCGGAATCCTGATGAATGCCCGCTGTGCCATCACGCGTTGGCAGTATCCGCGATGTGTTTCGTTCAAATAACGAAACACGTTCTGCAAGGAATTTACCAATGTCCAAAGGACAAATGTCGCCAGCTATTCATTGCCACCTTCACTAGACAGATGATGGGCATGCAATTTGCGTATACAGAATCTGATCCCTTCATCCCTATTGACAAACCGCTCAATCCGAAGTTGAAGGAAGTGTCGCCCGAGTTCTTTGAAACATACCAGCAGTCATGGAGAGCGAAAACTCTTGGCATGACGAAAATTGCAGGAACAGGGTTTCGACGCTCACTTGAATTCTTAGTGAAGGATTACGCCACCCGTGATTTACCGGACGAGAAGAAAGATGCCATCCGTAAAAAGCAGATGGTGCAATGTATAAAGGAACACATTCAAGAGGACGGAATCAAGACGGTTGCTGAGCGCGCTGCATGGCTCGGAAATGACGAGACACATTATATGCGCCTATGGAAGGATAAAGACATCACTGATTTGATCAACCTCGTAGACGCCGTCGGGAATTGGATTGTGATCCATCTGACGACAGAGGAGCTTAAAAGCACGATGATCAACCCGAAGAACAATACGTAAAGTAGTCTGATAGCATTTTTGCGGTAGTTCTATCGACGTCCAAACAACATTCCCCAAGGGAGAGCAGAGCATGAAAGTATTTCTGAGTTGGTCCGGTGAAGTGAGCAAGCAGGTAGCGATTGCACTGCGCGATTGGCTTCCAAATGTGATTCAGTCAATCGAACCCTGGATGTCATCTGAGGACACCAACAAAGGCAGTCGCTGGTCGTTTGAGATCGCAAAGGAGTTGGGTGCTGCCGCCGCCGGAATCATCTGCGTCGTACCAGGCAATCACGATGCGCCCTGGCTTAACTTTGAAGCTGGCGCTCTCTCAAATGCGTTTGGGAAAGACAAGGTTTGCCCCTATTTGTTTCGCGTAAAGTCTACGGATTTTACAGGTCCGATTGCTCAGTTCCAAATGTCAGAAGCGAATAGAGACGATACACACCGCCTCTTGGGGTCGCTAAACAAAGGAATTCAGGAAACTGCACTCACAGAAGCAAAGCTCGCACAGGCATTTGAAATGTGGTGGCCCCGATTGGAAGGTCAACTTGCTGCGATCACTACGTCAGTTCCCAACAAAGAACCAAAACGACGTACAGACGACATGCTCGAAGAACTCTTAAGCATTGCTCGCGACCAAAGTAGGACAAGAGACATGGAGGCCGAGATGCAATACCATTCCATGAAGCTTATGACGCAGTTATTGGAAGAGAGCCAACGAAAGGAGCAAGAACTACGTGCCCGGCTTCGCCGTCCCAATACTTGGCGCACCAGTGTAGCGGACGCCCTCGGCGGCAAATTAAACCAGCATCGAAATACCACTGAAGACGGTGGACTTTCGCTATTATATGTTGAACCAACTTCTATCGGACCTGACAAGGAGGAATCATGACAATTGATGCAATTCTGGTACAGATCGACAACGAAATAGAACGGCTAGAGAAAGCACGAGCATTGCTCTCCAGCACTGACGGCAAACCAGCAGCAACGACAGTAAGCAAAACAACCGCTCCCAAGAAGAGAACAATGTCAGCGAAGGCCCGCAAGGCAATCGCTGCCGCACAAAAGAAGAGATGGGCAAAGGCAAAAGGGAAGGTTCCCTTTTAGCATCTGACCATATGAAACGCACAAAAGCCTGGGCGCAACGCCTGGGCTTTTTCATTTCGCAATCGGCACGCACCAGACATAAATATGAGTGTCTATATATAGGAGACACCCATAATGTCCATCGTAATAGCAAACAGCGGTGACCAACTCATCGCGCAATATCTGTGCAACAAGGCAACACCCGAGAATCTGGTGCTGCATCTCTACACCAACAACGTGACCCCGGCGAAGAATTCCAACGTGGCTACGTTCACTGAGGCTTCAGGTTCCGGTTATTCCGCCATCACCCTGACGGCTGCGAACTGGACAGTGACTGAAGGCACTGGCAACGGCACCACGGCGACAACTTGCACACAGCCTGTACAGGTATTCACCCTCACTGGCGCTCTGAGTGCATACGGTTATTTCGTTACCGGGGCGACTTCAAATGCGTTGTATTTCGCAGAGTTGTTCTCCAGCGGCCCGTACACCACTCCCTCTGGTGGTGGCACAATTCAGATCACCCCGACAGTCACCAGCAATTAACCTGCAACACGGGATAGACAACTGTCCCGTGTCACCACTCTCCATGAGAGAACACTAGAGGTACGTCCCGATGTCTGTCCTATTCAACAACACGAATACTCCGCAACTTTACTCGGGTTCTTCCTTTAGCGATACCACCCATTTTAGCGTTACCGCTGGTGGGAGCAACCTGTGCGCGTTCGTGTTTGTGGAATTTGACAGCGGCACCGGGCAAGGCGGACCAGACTATACCGTCTCATCGGTAACCTATGGTGGTCGGGCTATGACCTCCTGTGGTGCGGTACTCAGCTATGCGGGCATGAACCTGCAAGCGTTTTATCTGGTTAACCCTCCCACTGGTACAAACACACTGGCAGTTACGTGCAGCAGCGGCGTAACTGAAATGTACGCTAATCTTGTTTCCTTTTCTGGTGTCAATCAGGCTACACCAATTCGGCCGGGTACATTCACAACCGGTACTGGAGATACCGGCTCAACTTTAACCCTTACTATCACAATTCCTTCAGCTACTACTGATATGACCGTCTCCTTCGCAGGCTCTGACTATACGGTCACAGGCAGCAACCAAACGAGTGACGGATTAAACGTAAGTGGAGTATACGGACTCTGTTCCGACCACTGCACAACTCCAGCCACCAGTATTACCGACACATGGGATATCAACGATCCCGGTGGATATATAGCCATTGCTGGATTTTCTATTCAACCTCCCAGCACTGCGTTTACATATACAGGCAGCGGCGGCATCACAATCAGTGGTGCAGCAACGACATCACATACCGCCAAATTTTCATATGCGGGATCAGGAGGCGTTTCAATTGGCGGTGCCGCTGCGACGTCCCAAACCTGGGATTATTCATATACGGGATCAGGAGGCGTTTCACTTGGTGGTACTGCTACGACATCCCAAACCGGGGATTATTCATATGTAGGCAGTGGAAACATTGCAATCAGTGGCGCGGCGACAACATCACAGACCTGGGACTATTCATACACGGGATCAGGAACCGTCTCAATTGGCGGTGCAGCGGCAACCAGCTATACGGCTGATTACAGCTACGTTGGTTCTGGTGGCTTCACGATCAGTGGTGCGGCTACAATCGGCCAAAACACAGCCTACTCATACACAGGTAGCGGATCAATTCAACTGTCTGGTGCGGCTGCAACCAGCTATACGACGAATTATCTATATGCCGCATTGGGTTCCATTTCGGTTGCCGGTGCAGCGACTACCAAATACACGACGAATTACGGATACCTGGGCTCTGGTGCATTCAGCATCGGAGGAGCAGCATCTACCACATGGACTGCCGATTATAGCTATGCTGGCTCGGGCGCGATCTACATAAATGGTGCAGCACAAAGCGACTGGACAGCGACATACAGCTATACAGGAAGCGGCACAATCACAATCGCTGGATCGGCAACAACATCTTGGACGACAACCGGATTCATCCTCCCGATCCTCGTTGGTGGAGTATCCATTCAGCAGGCCGTAACGCTAGCCGCAATCACTGTTGCCCCATCAGTTTCCGTTCAGTCCATCACCGCCATTCCAGCAGTGCAATTGGAAGGCATATCAGTTGAGGTTTAGACAATGACAAATTTGACCATATTCAATGGGGACAATTCCCAAACAATAGAGCTAACAGGAGTGACAGACAGCACCGGCACACCCATCACAACCGCAACCATCACAGGATCACTGGAGCGCAGTGGAACGGTATTGACGGGCGGCAATATCACTTTCACCGCCTCCGCAACAGCTGGTGACTACACAGCTATTCTGGATAGCTTTGACGCACCAGCTGGCGGCGCGAGATTGACCATAAACGGCTCTGCCAATGGAGCAGTTTTCAGCACCTCCACATTCGTGACGATTGCTGATCGTTGCATATAGACCACACTCCATTTCCTGCGCAGATTAAAACAGGGTCTTTTTGACCCTTATTCCTCCTCTTTTGTAGACCCCGGATAAATACAGACGAGGAGATATAACAATGACAATGGACGACATCTACACCGACTATCACAAATACTTCCAAGAACATGCACCACATTTCCCAACAGCATCCGGATCGGTTGCAACCGATCATTCAGCGATTCTTGAATGGATGAAACAGTACCCAGATGAATCACGGCGCGTCAGCGAGTATCACGCTTCCGAGGCTTATCGGAGAATTTGTTTTAATGCCTCAACCCTCCGTTGGAAACAGACCTATGGATCACTGAGGAAGAAATAGCCATGAGCATACACACAGAGTCTGCCAAAGACATCCTCATCAGGATACATTTGTTAGTCGCGGCGGAGCAACCATACAAATACCAAGAACTGTATGAGGCGTTAACAGCGGAGATCATCGCGCAGAAAGAGAACTTTATGCCCTCATACATACGGCTGCTTGAGATGTTGAAACAACAACGTGTGACGGGCATACATCATCCAGACATAGCCAAAGTACGCGCCGAGAACGAACGGCTGTCTCCAGCATTTCGCAGAGCCGATTTGTCACATCAACTCGCACAGGATTTGCTTACGTGTGAAGGCGGCTTCCAATACTACCCTCCATATGCCACGATTCCAAATGATGACACAGACCACTTAACAATTGCACAGTTGCTAAAACGTCATTTCGATATCGAAGTGACAACGACATACAGGGAACTTGCAGACAGATTATACAAGGACTACGAAGAGAAGAGTGAGAAAGCAAAGCAGGCGAGAAACTCGGTTTTTTCACAACTCGATAAAAGGCAGATAGCCATACAAGCCATAAGCAGCGTCGGCAATTGCCCAAACTGTGACTATTCTCTAATCCCTGCCGATTACTCTCTTCCCGACGAAGTTCCCATGGAGGTAGTAGGTGAGGTATGTACTCTCACACGCATTGCCAACATCGCCTATCTCACCCATTCCATTGCTTCAGCCGGTTCATCATGCGAATTCAGGAATATTGATCGCAACATCATCGACACATTGACCATTCCACAGCTTATAGAACATGTACAGAATTGGGAGACCACATAATGAACATCATAGATCTAGGCATCACAGACGAGCTTATAGAGCAATCATTACAACGCGAATGGATCACCGAACGAGACGCGACATTTCTATTTGGACTGATCGACTATCCAGTCTTCACGAGCAAACAAGAAACATGGGCAACTCTGTGCATGATGAAAATAGAACGCGGATTAAAGCGTGAAGACAAAGCCCGCGCAATTCGCGCATCACAGGATGGAGATTTCAAACAGACAATGGAAGAATATCAAGCCATCAAGAAACCCACCTGTCCACACTGCGGCCACAAAATGACGGAGGACATAAAGAAGTGACAACCCAGTTGAACAACGACTCAAGACGCGGTTGGTACATGAATCCTGATGGGTCTGTTGATTGCGCAATGCTCACACAGCTCACCTGCTCATACTGCCACTACAAACTGGAGGTCATCCAAGGAAGCGCAAATTACCGCGCTGTCAAGGATGTCCCTTGCCCGCACTGCTGCCACACATTAGAGGACACCACGCAATGAAAACCCGATTGAACAACGAATTGAGACGCGGACTGAAGTGTAACGAGTGCGGACACCTTATGGACATATCCATGAAATCAAACATGTACATCGGACCCGAGGCTTGCAGCAAATGCGGCGGTTTTCACAAGGGATTTGAGGAAGTGCGAGTCTCTTGGCTCAAGCCTGAAGATTCGTTCTTCTGGTGGAAGCCACTTGTTCTGCGTGACAGGTCGGCCGGAATAAAAAGACTCACAAAACTTGCCTGCCCAGACTGCCATTACAAGCTGCATGTCTTGCAGGAACAGGACAATTTCCGCATTGTCAGGGATTTCCCCTGCCCACACTGCTGCCACAACATGGAGGTCACGCAACTGTGCTAATCACTGAACCACGAACAGCTGAAGCCTTTCGCAAGGAACGCATACAAACGTCATTAGAGGAAGGCGAATACTACCGAACCCTTTCACTCAACTATAGAGAATGGGTCAGCATCTTTCCATATCCGCTGACACGGCCTGCACACCTACCACACGAAGGAGGCTTTCGACCATGACGCAAGAACAATATGCCGACCTTATCAAACGCCTCAAACGCATTGAGATGTACCTCGCTCAGTTGGTTGGACGAAAAGATACACAGCGCAGCAGAATTGGACAATAATGAAACGTATATATAGACGCAAGTTCAATTGGGATAGGTACAAAACAGCAAAAGACATCGTCGCTCTTTCCAGATATCACGTAGCAACTATCCTCTTCTTGAGTAACCCTGGGTCGCTGCTTCGCATCTTCTCAGGAAACGACACGGCACACAAGTATCATAAGCTTGTTCACCCAAAATGCATTAACTCGAACCACAGTCACATTGGTACAGAAGAAAACGGTCAATGGGGATTCATCGATTGCTGCATCGATAACGGTCTGATCTGGAATGCCGTTGCATTCGATGATCTGTTCAATGACGGCATCATCCAGCGAACGTTTGATGGTGAGGACATCTGCATCGAACTCAATGCACGATTACCACAACACTTCAAAGACATCTGGAAGGAAGCGAAAGTGTTCCTCACATTAGAGCAGGACTAGATGAAGTTCTGCCGCGAACCCAACTGTCCATCGCTTGTTCCTTCTGGATACTGCCAGAAACACCAAAGAGAACCGCGATATCAGAAGCGCACCAAAGAAGACAATCAACGACACAACGCTCTATATGACTATCGCTGGTCAAAGGTACGCAAGCTCAAATTACAGAACAATCCCATATGTGAGGACTGCCTATTGAAGAGTCCTGCTCGTTATGTACCGGCGACTGAGTGCCATCACATAGTCAAAGCGAAAGACGATCCCACAAAACGATTGGCTCTCGATAACCTTCTGTCGTTGTGTTCCAGTTGTCACAACACACGAACTCGCAATGGTGAATAGCAAGTGCTAAATACCGGAACGGTACCAACCAACCATCCAGACCAACGTGACCTAACATCAATAACGATGCGGGGATAGGAGGCCTGAAAACCTTTTGCAGGGGCCTTTCACAACCCAGCGCTGAGTCATCTACAAAATATTCTGCCATTTCTACAAACCCAAACAGTAAATACAGGCATTATGGCAAGACCATTTACACCAACTCGTAACGTAGCTACGCAGACCCTCCCAACACCTCCTTCAACTCTTACGCCTGATGAGCTTGCAGTGTGGAACGAGGTTGTTGTGTTGCTTGCACCAACACAGATATTGAGCGCAGCTGACGCTGACGCAATCGCCTTGTACTGCACGTCAAAGGTGAACTACATACGCGCCAAGAAAGAAGTTGACACGCTTGGAGTCATCATCCAATCCAAGCAGGGGTACATAAAGAATCCTGCAATTTCGGTCATCAACGAAGCAGCACGAACGATGACAAACTTCTTCGCCAACTTTGGCATGACGCCCTCAGCAAGAGCAGCGCTTAAAGCAAGCGACCCGACTGGAGGTGTTGACGTATTGGCGGACTTGCTGGCCACCAGTCCTCTAAACAGGATTGAAACCCGCGACAGGAACTAATGTCATCTCTCTTTCAGCAGTATATAGATGACGTTGTAAATCACACGGTTGTCACAAACCAACTTGTAAAGAAGTCGATACAACGTCACTTAGACGATCTCGCGAAGTCACATGCTACGGAGTATCCGTATGAATTCCGCAAAGACATCGCCGACTATTACATAGACATCTGGCCGAAACTCTTCTATCACTTCAAGGGCAGTCTTGCAGGAAAGCCATTCCATCTCGCCCCGTATCAAGCATTCATCGTCGGCTCATTGCTTGGATGGGTTCGCAAAGACGATCCAACGATACGACGCTTTCGCTTTGCCTACATAGAGATGGCACGTAAGCAGGGCAAGAGCACATTGATGGCTGCTCTCGGCATTCTCTTCCAGGCGTTTCTCAATGAACCATCTGCGCGTGTTTACACAGTCGCAACAAAGATGGATCAGGCGCGTGAAGTGTGGGGATCAGCTTCCCGCATGATCAACAAGAACCCAATACTGCGAAACAGATTCAGGGTCTACCACAATGCAATTCTCTTCCCTTCTACAGACAGTAGCTTCCAGATGCTTGCATCGGAGGCAAATACACTTGATGGACTTGACTCCAGTTTCGTCTGCTGTGACGAGATGCACGCCCATCCATCTTCTGCTGTATATGACGTGATGGCAAGTAGTCTGGGCAATCGCGTATCTCCACTGCAAATTGCGATCACGACAGCCGGATTCAACCTGGGATCGTTTTGCTACCAGCACAGAAAGCAAATGATTGACGTGCTCAATCAGAATTTGCAGCTAGATGATCACTTCGTAATGATCTTCGGGCTAGACGAGAAAGACAAGTTTGATGATCCCGCTGTTTGGGAGAAGGCACAGCCCTCTATTCGATACATTCCCACACTATTGCCTGACTTGCAATCCAAAATTGCGATGGCGATGTCATCGGCGTCAGCGCTGAACAATGTCAAAACAAAACTACTCAACATGTGGGTGTCAAACGAATCCAGCTACATTGACGTGACCAAATGGGATGCTTGCAAGTCGGCATTGCCATTCGAGCCAGAGCTGTTCACAGAACGACCGGCATTCATAGGCGTTGACCTATCATCGAAGCGCGATTTGACGAGCATTTGTCTGGTATTCCCACCGTATTTGGAAGATGAGAATTGGCATTACGTCTGGAAAACGTACATCCCATCAGACACAGTGCGGGATCGGGAACAGTCCAACAGTGACTTTCGCTTCAGGGAATGGATTAACAATGAAGAGCTAATCGAGATTCCTGGCGCATTGATCGACTTAAGAATTATGGAAAATGACATTGTGAAGTGGACCGAGGACTTCAACGTAAGTATGGTCGCTGTCGACCAATGGCACTTCCAATTCATCTCACCATCACTTGAGGCGCGGGGTTTGACTGTTGTTGAAATCGGGCAGAACTGGGCTGAGCTTTCAGAAGCTACAAAGACATTTGAAGCAAACGTTGTTGCACGCAAAGTCGTTCACTATAGTGACACCCTCATTCGCTGGCAGATCAGTAACGTGACAGTTCTCCCTGACAACATGGGAAACGTCAAGCCCATTAAAGACAAACGAAATAGCTCGCGAAAGATCGACTCTATTGCTGCCGCTATAACGGCAACGAGCGCGGCGATCAGGATGCCGGTTGAAGACGACGCCCCATTCTATGCCAGTCTCAATTAACTGACCGTTTTGCACTAAATATAACTATTGGAAGGCTATGGCACTCACTACATTATTTGATAATAGGTTGCATGAAATAGAAATACGAAGTGCGCTTGACGATCCGGGTATTCCGATCATTAGCCCTGCCGCATGGTCACTTCTATTTGACGGGCAACCATCCGAAGCTGGCGAAATCATCAACTACACGACTGCAATGCAGTCGAGCACAGTATTCTCCTGCATTAGAGTGCTGTCCCAATCAATTGCTTCTATTCCTGTTCGCTTGATGGAGATTATTCCGGGCGGACACAAAGACGCAACCGACGCAGACCTGTATTACATGCTTCGCGTACAGCCAAATCCAGACATGTGCGCATACACATTCTTTGAATCACTCACAGCCGCCCTTGCCTACACAGGCAACGGATACGCACAAATCGAAAGGGATGTGCTCGGCAGACCGCTCTACTTGTTTCCCCTACATCCCTTAAAGACATTTCCAGTCCGGGATACAAATACAGGTCAACTGTTCTATAAGACTTCTGATGGAGAGACGACCGGCCAATATCGCTTTGTTCCACAAGCTGATGTACTGCATATCAAGCTCTACAGCTTGGATGGCATTAGCGGGCTCAGCCCAATTGATTATGGTCGTCGGGTATTAGGTTTGGCCGTCGCCCAAGAAAAGTCCGGCAGTCGTGTATTCGGTAACGGAAGCAAACCGGGAAACCTACTCATCGCAAAAGCCGCAAAGAATCCCGCACAATTACAGGAAGCCAAAGAAAGTTGGGAACGGACTCAAGGAGCAATCAACCAGGGCCGCGTTGGTGTGTTAGCTGGTGACTGGGATTATAAAGACCTTGGCATCTCAAACGAGAACGCACAATGGTTGGAGTCCCGCAAGTTCTCGTTACAACAGATTGCGGCGTTATTCAATGTTCCCTCACATCTAGTGGGCGATGACTCACGGCTATCAGGATCAAACAGCGAGCAAATCGCAAGGCAGTTCCTACAGACTGGACTTGGCCCGATCATTGCCCAATTTGAAAACGAAATGCTGCGCAAGCTGGTAGCGACAGTTGGCCGCAATGCCAACAAGTTTTTCGTTCGGTTTGATACTGAGCAATTCATTCGCACAGACATTACAACCCAATACCAAGCGTACTCAGTTGGAATCTCCAATGGCTGGTTCAGTGTTAATGATGTGAGACGCAAGCTCGGCGAGAATCCGATTGGCGAGCAAGGCGACATCTACCGTATCCCGGTTAACTTCGCCAATGCTGACAGCATGATTGATGCCGACACGGAAGCAGAGAAACCAGTTCCAGACAACGACACAGATGATTCAGTCGTTGATGATTCCGATGTGTTGCCTGCACCACCACAAACAAAAACCAATGTGAGGCAAATGGAACTATACACAACCGTGTATAGAGCGCTATTTGACGACGCATTCACGCGCCTATTAAAGCGCGATCACAGGGATTTAAACGATATTTCCGCGGTGTTTACACCCCTTCTTGAGAGCATGACAACCATTGCTGCCAACGGTGAGGCGGTCGAAACAGACAAGCCAATTGCCGATGTATTGAAGTCCATAGCAAAGCGCTCCGCTAAGTGGACAGCAGGCGACAGCAATCAGGAATTTGAGAAGATCACACGCAGTTTACATATAGAAATCGCAAAGGCTATAGCAGTCAACAAAGCAGTAGCCGAATTAAATACACCTACAGAGGCAGAACCAAATGATCGAAACTAGACAATTTATCACTTCCGAATTGCGTATGGAGCAAGACGGCACACTTGGTGGTTACATCGCACGTTTCAACAACCCCAGCAAAGACCTGGGATTCATTGAAACGCTCGCCCCTGGCTGCTTCAAGAGAAGCCTTGCATCAGGTGACGACATTGTAGCTCTCATCAATCACGACAGCAATGCACCGATTGGCAGAACTTCAAACGGCACGCTTGCATTGCGGGAAGACGGTAGTGGACTCGCATATTCAATTGCCCTACCAAACACGACACGGGCAAACGATCTTCGCGAACTGGTGAAGGCCGGTGTTGTGACTGGTTGCTCATTCGGCTTCGTTTGCAATGACGATGTATGGGACAAGAACGCTGCCGGTTATCCGACACGTACAATCAAGGACTGTTCCCTCCGCGAAGTATCCGTTGGTGTGACATTCCCTGCATATAACAACACCTCTTCCAAGCTTCGCGCATTACCCGACTCCATACCAGCCGAAATCCGTTCAATGCTCGACACAGACACGAGCAGCGATGCGTCAGATGTTGCGGACGACGATATTTGCGATTGTCAATGCGCCGGTTGTCTTGCGGGAGATTGTGATGCTTGCGCCTGTGAGGATTGCGACTGCGACAACTGCGATTGCATGGCAGATGATGAACGTTCATTGGACAAGCCGACAGCTGACGAGAAGAAATACGTCCAGAACAAACCCGGTAACAAGAACAGCAAGGGTGAAGATGCTCCCTGGGTAATCCTCCAGAAAGGCACTGGCAAGATCATTGGATCATACGCCACCAAAGAGGATGCATATGCGCAATTCGCTAACATGCTTGCTACCAAGTACGGGAAGAACTCCGAGGACACTTCACAGTTGGAAGCACGTATGGCAGAGGTTCGTCTATACATGCTTCAAAAGATGATGTCACCAAACACTAAATAAGATGGCAAAGCAAACCATATATTAGTCCGTGCGACTTGCCTTTGATGGCTGGATATTTGGATTTGGATAGCGAACATGTAACCGACGTTGCGTGTGTCCTAAATACATACCCTTATAGGTACGCTTAAATGAATACTCAGTTATCAGAAAAGCTGGGCAAACTGCAATATGACGCAAACGCCCTTCTACAGAAAGAGAATCGCTCTGCTGAAGATGTCGCAAAGGCATCTAAGCTTATGGACGACATGCAATCCCTTATCGAAGCTGACAAAGCAGAAGAGAGATTGGCTTCATTCCGTGTAAGTTCAAATCCAGTCCCACGCGGTGAAGTTTCAACTGGCGAAGTTCGCACCGCAGAACAGATTCGCGTCAACACAAACAACGAACTACGTAAGCACATGCTTTCAACTCGCGATGGTATGTCGGTAAACCGCACAGAGTTTCGTGACCTGACACTCGCTGCTGATGGTAGCTTCTTAGTTCCAACCGGCGTTGCTGATCCGACCATAGCAAAGAAATCAGCCGGTTATATCCTCTCAGTTCTCAAGAAGCTGGATACAACAACCGGTAATCCAATGGTTCTGCCCTTACTGAACGATACGCAGAACGGGTGGGTACTTAACAGTTCAAACGTCGCCACAACTGATCCTGCAATCAGTTCAGTGACATGCGCTGTTGAAGATTTCCGTTTGGATCCAATCCTGTTGGACTTCTCGCTAATCGAAGACTCCAGTGTTGACTTGGTGCAGTATATATACTCCTCAGCACAGAATCGTTGGCTATGGTCTATGTCTAACCTAGTGACCAACGGTGACTCAGTTGTAGACGGTCTGATTAATATCACCGCAAGCGTGACTTCTTCAGCCAACGCCGCACTTAAATACAGCGATTTAACCGCATTGCGTGGTGCATTAGATCCTGCATACCAAGCAGATGCTGTTCTGACCATGAACAACGAAACGCTTTCAAATCAGGTTCTGAGCATGACGACATCTACTGGACTACCACTGTTCAAGTTCCAGACTGGAGTGACTTCTGGCGGTGTTGACTTCATCGGAATTATCGATGGCTCGCTACCAGTGAAACTCAACCAGTACCTACCAAACTGGGGTGCAGGCAACGTTGCAATTCAATACGGTTCATTTGCTGATGCATACACCTTCCGTTCTGTTGTTCCAAGCGCATTTGCTTCAATGGCAAATGGTACTGTTGATCCGACCTTTAAGTTCGCTCTTGCAGGAACAGGTCAACGCTACATTGACCAAGGCAAGTACGGCATTCTCGGTTATGGTCGTGTTGGTGGAAAGATCACAATCAGCTCCAACGCTCCTTCACCGGTCTATTCGCTTACAGTACATAGCTAATCCGCAAATAGATTACCAGACAATATCCCGGCCACGTGCCGGGATATTCTTTTTGCCTTCCACTAAATACGGTATACATGTCCAACCATATTTCATATCAGTTGACGGCAGCACCAACACAGGAGCCCGTCATTCTGGCTGCTGCAAAGGAATATCTCAACCTTCCCGAGTCGTTTACTGACGATGACAACTTGATCACTGATCTGATTATCGGTGCAAGGCAGCACTGCGAACAGATTATGCAGCGTACCATCTACACGCAATCGTATGCAGCGCAATTTGACTATTTTCCGTTTTACGAGCCGCGCAATACGCTTGCAATCAACGATAGACAGTGGAACCTATACAGCACATATTGGCGTACATACTCCATGTACCTCCCATGGCCGCGAGTTCAATCCATCACCTCAATCACATACCTCTCACAAGATGGCGTGACTGTGAATACCTTTCCATCATCGTTATATGTGTTGGATGGTATGTCTGAGCCTGCAAGAGTGACGCCGCTATACGGTCAATACTGGCCCTATCTGGGAACATTCATTCCCGGCAGTGTGAAGGTCAGTTACGTAACCGGCACTTGGAACCCTGACGGAATTGATTGTCCACACTCGATTAAGCGCGCAATTCTGATGCTTGTCAGCTATTGGTATACGCAACGCGCCTCGGCATCACAGGCACCGACAAAAGAAGTTGATTTTTCCGTCACAGCGTTGCTGCAACCATACGTCTTCAACACGTTTGGACTCACTGACTAAAGATGGCATACGATCCATTATTTCTCGATGCAGGGCAACTGTTTCATAAGGTCACGATACTTGCGCCAAACCAAGCGCAACGTGATGCAGCTGGACAGCCTATCACTGGTGATTGGACTACGATCCTGACCACAAGAGCGAAAATCGACAGCACGACTGGACAGGCATACAAGGAAGCGATGCAAGACGGTCAGCTTGTTTCACAGAACACATGGGTCATAACAATGTGGTACCCAGGAGCGAGTGTCACGCTCGCGCCCGGTCAGCAAGTCACCGACGAGCATGGCGACAAGTATTTGATTCAGGCAGTGGTTAACGTGTTGAAGCGCAATCGCGTCATTCGACTTTACTGTCTTGGAATAGACGAGGACTCAAACTGATATGGCCGATGAAATAACACTCAATATAGACACAACCAAGCTAGAAGCGGCCTTGAAGGACTTACCTGAGAAACTTGCAAAGAAAGCTATGCGCAATGCATTACAAGCTGGTGGTGATGTCATGCTCGAAGCGATGATTGCCGCCGCTCCAGAGCGCACAGATGAACCTACCCCTGAGTCCAACTCATTGCCACCGGGTGTATTGAAAGCTGACTTGCACACAGAAATAAAGATGAGCAAAGGCAGTGCACGGGTCAAGGTAGGTCCGTCCCAAATCACCGGCCACGTAGCCAGATGGATAAATAATGGTTGGGTACTGACAGGACATAACCCCGGAAAGAAAGAGATTCGGGAAATTCCTGGCACGCATTTTATAGAACGCGCATTTGATGAGTCTGCACAGAAGGCAATAGACACAGCCATACAAGCGCTATCGGATGCATTGGGCAAAGAGTAAATGGTTGAGACAGGATTAGTTTCGTATTTGTTAGGACAGTCGAGCATTACATCCTTGGTTGGTACGAGTATTCAGCCTTTACCTGCTCCTGAGAGCCTTACCGATTATCCATGTATTACGTATCAGGTTGCCAGCTACACGGCAGGTTATTCAGCACAAGGTTTAACCGGATGGGCACAGAAACGGATTGTCTACAACTGTTGGGCCACCACATATCTACAAGCTCACACGATCTTTGATGCAGTTCGCGCAGCCCTTAGTGGATATCAAGGCACGTTATCAGACGGCACTGATGTCTTCTTTACAGAATGCGCAAACGGCGAAGATTATTTCGAGTCGGATTCTCGGCTCTATCGTGCATCGTTACACACACTCGTGCAATACGGCGAGTGACTGTCGGCACCAACACTAACCAGCGATCACATCGCATAACCATATAGAGGTATATAAACTATGTCCATTCCAGCAACATCTTCAGTAGCTATTACAGGTGCCGGCGCAAATCTGACAATTGGCAGTGGTAACGCGGCAGTGCAAGTTAATTACTTGGAAACTATCTCATTCTCAGGTGCAAAGACCACCACAGTCAATATCACCAACGCATCTAGTCCAACAGCAGGTACCGGAGGATTGCTCGTTAACGAGTTCCTACCAACCGTAATCGACTCGGGAACTATGGATCTTACTGGCATCTACGCTCCCAATGATCCTGGTCAGGCAGCCTTACTTAGTGCGTGGCAGAACGGCAATATTCAAGCGTTCAGCCTTGCGATGAAACCGGCAGCAAACCAGACATCAGGAACCACGATTGCATTCAATGCATACGTAACAGGTTCCACACTTCCTGACAGTATTCCGTTTGATAAGCAAGTCACATTTAAGTCCATGCTGACCGTCTCCGGTGCTTTCACAGTAACTCCGGGCACGCTTGCTAGCGGCGACACTGACTAATTGCAGCGCATATTGAGGAGATCGGAATGACTAATCCAATTGCACCAGATACAAATATCAAGATTAAGGGTGTTGATTACACCCTTAAATTTGACTTTGAAGCCATCGCGACGGCTGAAGAACTGACTGGCCGTTCGCTACTTGTAGACTTTGCCGGAGTAATGCAGAAAGGCAAAATGCCGAACATCACGACTGTTCGTGCTCTATTCTTTGCTGCACTCTATTCTACACACCCTGACGTTTTGTACGAGCAAGCAAAGGCGATGGTGACACAACATAACATCAGCGCCGTTTGGATTGCCACTGTGGGCGCATGGGTGAAAGGTCTCGGACAACCGGACCCTGATGAGGAACCCGAAGAGGGGGAAGCGACGGCCCAGAGTTAACAAGAGAGCAACGTTGGTGCGCACTCTGGAGCCTTGCAACAAGCAAAGCACCTTACGGATTGGGGCTGACAGAACGGGAGTTTTGGAAGCTCACACCGAAGGAATACAGGTTACTAGTCAAACGCTTCCGTGAATATCGAACTTGGCATCACAGCTTGTTCGCTCAAGTGTGTGCGATGGTCGGTAACTTCTCGATGGCAAGGCCCACAGAGCCATTCACACCGGCTGACTTCATGCTACCGAAGTTTGCACGTAAGCAACAACAACTAAGGGCGCAGCAACAACAAACGGCCAAAACGATTGACGACCAGAATGCAACATTCCTTAATGCACTCATGCAGTCAGGAGCCGCAAAGGTAAATGTAAGGTGAACTAACTATGGCAGTGAATACAAAAGTCGCAGAAGCTTATGTTGACCTAGTAATGCGTACTGAAGCATTCCAGAAGGCATGCAATGACGCAGGTGTGGCTACAAAGCGATTCAGTAAAGAGTTTAAAGGCTCAATGGAAGAATCGCGTGGGTCACTTGTTTTACTTGGTGATCAGATCGGTGTTGCCATGCCGCGTGAGCTGTCCCGCTTCATATCGAAACTTCCTGGCGTGTCGGAAGCAATGTCAGCGGCCTTTAGTGCCGTGGCTGTCGTTGCGCTTATTAACGTCATCGTTGATGCCGGTGAAAAGCTAGACAAATTCATCACAAAGAACCAAGAAGCTGCGGAAAAGAATAAGCAAGCATGGGATGAATCTACACGCTCATTGCAGGAACAGACAGACGAGCTATCCCTGTCTACTCTCAAAATCAAAGATCATATCGCTCTATTGGAACACAAGCCAGCCGGTAATGGCATCGCTGAGGCAATGTTAGAGGCGAGAGTTGAAGCTGAGAAACTTGATGAGAAGCTGTTGGACATCATCAAGAATGAGGCACAACTAATAAAAGAACAGGCCCCGAGTATGTGGGCTCAATACTTTGGCAATGCGGGACACGACACTGGCGCTGAACAGGAAATGCTAACCCAGCACGAAAAGTGGATGGGCATGGCGGCAACACCCGACGCACAGCTTAAGGAATCGCAGAGTTTTGGCACGGTTCTTCAGACTCGACTTGCTAAGTTGCAAAACCAGCAAGAACACCCAGACGCACTGAGTGTGAGCGGTAACAACTTTACTGCGGAGATTGACTCTCTGAAGCAGATGATTGCACGTCAGCAGATGGAAGAATCCTTAATCAAGTCGTCAATGGATAACATTGCCGCAGCGAATAAGGAAAAAGCTCTCGAAGATGCGGAAAATCATAAGAAGGACGCCAGCGATCAAGGCAACAAAGTGTTCGAGCAGGCGAAAGAAAGGCTCGACGCACTTCAAGCTGTCAGCAATCAAACCATTCAGGACCAAATCAAGTATTGGCAGGGCATAGAGAAACAACTTGGCTCCGCATCTGTTGCTGGGCATAAAGCACATGAAGAGGCGATACGTCTTCAAGGTGATCAGACACGTCAGACAGCACTGCAGAATCAACAAGACTTTGGCGATATGGTTCTCGACATGGTTCGTCAGCAACTTGAGAAGACAAAGAGTCAGACACCGCAGAATCCGACTGACTATGCGATGGGCCTACAGAAAGAAGACGACGACGCAGCAAAGCAGAACAAAGAAGCGGCTCGTTTGCAGTTTCAGGCGGCAATGGACCAGATCAATGCCGATGAAAAGCTGGCCGAGCAGACGATTGCATTAGCTGTGCAGAGAGGCCAACTGACGCAGAGTGAAGCCGCGCTCCAATACCAACAGCTACATCTTGCAGCGCAACAAAAGATCAATGCAGCCGTTACGACTGCTTCAGGTGCTGGTGCCATGACACTTCCAGAGGCTACGCGGATCAGTGCAGGAGCCGCCGAACAGAACCAAGCCGATCAGAACGCCATTATATTGACCGACACGACAAACCGCGTGATCGATTCGCTCAATCAACTTGCCAATGCGTTCACAGACACAGCAAAGCAGATTTCAGAATTGCTGACCAGTGGCCTTAATGGCGTCAACGACCAACTCGTTAAAGGCTTGATGGGCAAGCGAACGAACTTTGGACAGGTCGGCTCCGATTTCTTTCAGAACGTATCTAAGGACGCACTGCAACAAGGCGAAGGCAGATTATTAAAGGGCCTTGGATTAGGCGGAAAGAAGGCCGATGGTTCCCAATCAAATCCGTTCTATGTCAAGAATGTTGGTTCAAAGGGTAGCGGCTCAAATGACTCTGCATCTAACCCGTTACTCAACTGGGCTAATGACAATGACACTATGGGAAAGCTATTCGGCGGAAAACTGTTCGGCCCCGGTGGGATTTTCGACCAACAGAGTTCAGCTGGCTCAAGTGGTTCCGGTTCCGGTTCAGGTGGTATCTTCAGCTCGCTGTTTGGTAACAATGCCAGCGATTCTGGCGGCGATGACTCCAGCGGCGGATTGGGAAGTATGTTTGGTGGTGGCTTTGCAACAGGTGGTGACGTAGCAGGAAATATTCCGATCATGACCGGCGAAATGGGTCCAGAGATATTCATGCCTTCAACCGCCGGTAAAATCATACCCCACAACCAGGCATTTGGTACCACACAACACATCAGCATTGATGCTCGTGGTTCAAACGATCCAGCTGCTACACAAGCGGCAATACATAACGCAATGGCATCATACCTGCCCCACCTTGCCAAGGCATCAGTTGCAGCGCAGCGCGACAATGCACGGCGCAAACCGTCTGGACGCTAAGACGAGCTAAATACTCGTTAGATGCAGACGATAACTACATTCAATGGAACTACATACACGCTTTGTTCGATGCCGACATCTCCCGGCCCTTCTGCCATTGAATTGGCGATGAACGACTCAATTGCCGTTTTCACTTCACCCTTTACACAAGTACAGCAGGTGCAACAATTCCCAGGCGCTGACTATTGGGAAGCAACAGTGACATTGCCAGCCATGACGAGGGCGGGCGCAGCTTCATGGGAAGGTTTCTTTGCTGAGTTGCGCGGCAAGTTGAACGTCATGCAGCTTGGCGATCCAAGAGCACAATCACCGCTTGGCTCTGCTTCCGGTACTCCAGTTGTGAGTACAGCAGATGCCGGTAACCTGCCGATGACAACGACACTTGCCACTCGCGGATGGACAGACAGCACTTCCGGTTTGTTGCTTGCGGGTGATTACCTTCAGGTCGGTTACAGGCTCTATCGCGTATGTGAAGCGGTCTCTTCCGACGCCCAGGGCAATGCCAATATCAGTGTTTGGCCTGCATTGAGAGAGACACCACCGGATGCCACTGCCATTACCCTTGACAACCCGACAGGGCTATTTCGCCTTGCAACAAACAAACGGGCAAGCAACTGGAGTCCATCTCAACTAACAACTATTTCATTTCAGGTTATAGAAGCACGGTAGGATTATGGCACGCGATTTACCCACGCCGCTGATAACGGCGATTACAGGAAATTCAACACCGTTTGTACCAGTGATGATGCTCGATCTTACGCTGTCGGCGGGCAATACATGGACACCAGACACGACCTACACTGTCGGTCAGTATTACTCTCACCTCGGCAACTCATACATAGTAGACACTGCCTACACTTCGGGTTCGTCCTTTGGAAGCACAGACACTGCAAATATTGCGACAGGTTATCGTTCTGTTCACGTGTGGAGCGGTGTAGGAAACCTTGCGTACAGCGGCAACACCTATCTAGGCGTTGGCTCTCTCGGCTCGGTAGGCGACGTCACAGAAGGCGTTGAAGTCAGAGCGGATGGTACAACCGTCACACTATCAGGCATCGATCCAACACTGCTGAGTGATGTTCAAAACGACATTCAAGTCGGTGCTCCTGCAACAGTTTGGCTTGGTGTACTCGACAACGGAGCATTGTCAGGTACTCCATATCCGCTTTTTCAAGGCACAGTATCTACGCCAACCGTTACGGTCAATTCGCAGAATCTAACAATAACGTTGGCATTGGAAAACAGACTATTGGACTTACAGCGTCCAACTATGCGTCGTTATACATCAAGTGATCAGAACTACTATTACCCGGATGACATCGGCTTTAACTGGGTGGAAACGTTAAACGATAGCGCCTGGGTTTGGGGATAAACGCTCGGTAAATATGGTTATGGCAAAACTTAAACGACATACCAATTGGGCGAATCACCAATATCACCAGTTCTTGCTTGACCACGCACATGCGAAATTCAAGTGGGGCAGTCACGATTGTTCATTGTTTGCTGCGAATGGAATACAAGCCATAACAGGCACAGACATAGCATCCGATTTCCGCGGCAAATATACAAATGAGGAACAAGCATTCGCGCTGATCAAGCAATTGACAGGCGGCACAACTGTTGCTGATGCAGCCGCCTACTGTGCTGAGAAACACGGCCTGACTGAGTTGAAGAATCCATTATTCGCACAGCGCGGCGACTTGGTAGTGTTCACGGCACCGACTGGTTCGCTTGTCGCCGGTCTTGTGCATTTGAATGGTCGGCACATTATATCTGTTGGCGAAAACGGACTATACAAGTTTCCAATTACAAACGTAAAGCGGGCCTGGCATTACTAGAGGATAGATGGGTAAATCAGTCACAAGTGCAATTATTGGTGGAGTAGAAATCGCTGGCGGAGCCGCCTTAATGGCTACTGGAGTTGGCGGACCATTCGGCGCAATGCTGCTGGCGTCCGGTATCTCTACAGAGGCAGCGGCCATTGCTTCTGCCATCGGTTCCAATCAGGGCATTGGAACAACCACACGCTCACCTGCAAAACTGCGACAAATCATTCGTGGTGAACAGCGGGTCGCAGGTACTATTGTCTACCAGTCAACTACCGGTAACAGTGACGATCAATACAACTTTGTAATTGTTCTTGCGACTCATCCATGCGAAGCAATCGTAAATCTATATCTTGATGGCCGACAGGTTTATTGGGAGAGCAGTTCGTATAACCAGACTGTCAATGGTTATAACTTCGGCGGCAACGCAGACAACAACACCTACATAGGACCGAACGGAGTGCATTACAACTTCGGCGGTGCGGTCTTCTGTGCCGCTTTCTATGGAAACCAGACCTCCGCTCCCACAGTAGTAAATGGGGACTGGGTTGGTCCAAGCGTCATTGACAGCCCAACACAGACATACCCAGGCTTCTGTTCAGCATTGCAGGCCAACGATCCAACATGGGCTCCAAACTCGCAAGGAACCCCATATCTTGCTGGCTGTACGTATGTCTACCTTAAGCTCGAATACAACACAAGCCTGTTTCCACAATTCCCCGAAATCAAGTTTACGGTCATGGGAAAGAACGACATCTATGACCCACGTACAGGTGAAACTGGTTACACAACAAATTGGGCTCTCCACGTTGCCGATGCAATCACCGATCCTGCATGGGGTCTTGGTGATGACACTGTAAATGAGGCACAACTGATTGCTGCCGCAAACGTATGTGATGAACAGATTGAATGCGCAGCAGGTTTGACAAGCTGGGAACCTGACACACTCTACACTGTTGGTGAGTCATACTCCTATGGCGGGAACACCTACACAGTCACAAGCAACTATCGGTCAGGCTCATCATTCGGAAGCACGGACACATCACACACCACGCAATCATCGGGCACTACACAGACTGAAGCGCAATACGCCCTAAGCTGGGCATACGATACAGGCACATCCCCTGGCGATGCAATCAACCAAATGATGCAAGCCGTGGGCCGCCTGTCACGAATTGGTGGCGAGTGGTATATCTGGCCTGCCTATTGGCAAGGTCCATCATTCACATTTGATGAGAATTCGCTCGTAGATCAAGTCCAGTGGAGTTTTAAGCGCTCCCCTAATGATCTAGTTAATCGTGTAACGGGCACCTATATTGCCCCAAATTATCCATACAACATAGCTGGCAACCTTTACGACTCGAACGGGTATTACAACGGGCAGACACAAAACAACTTTCCGTATGCATTCCAGCCGACCAATTATCCGATGTTCGCTTGTGACGAGCTACATGGTTTTGGCACTGGCGTTGATGTGTATCTCCAAGAAGACGGCGGAATCCCACGCCCGCGAGAAGTACCGCAGCCAACCGTTCTCTCAATTGCGCAGGCACAGCGATTAGCAAGCATCTACCTACTACGTAATAGGCAACAAGGCACGGGCACATTGCCAATGACTGTGGCTGCATATCAATTGCAACCCACAGACGTTTTCTACTTCAATATGCCGAGCATTGGCTGGACAAACAAAGTCCTTGAGGTAGTCAAGACCACATGGAAGTTCGCGAAGCCACAAGGTAGTGATACAGCCGGTTTCATGGTTGAAGTGGAAGTGCAAGAGACTGACTCATCGGTTTACGCCTGGGATCCAGCTGGCGAAGAATTGACAGCCTATGACGTACCAGCCATCAGCGGAGGCGTAGAACAATACACTGTTCAACCGCCGACCGGCCTTGCGGCTGTGAGCAATGTCAGCACGGCTTTGATACAGCCTAACGGCATTGTGACCCCACGTATTGAGCTTACTTGGACTGCACCAACGGACCCATATGTAACTAATGGTGGCTTCATTATCGTGCAGATGTGCGCTCATGGCACTGGTGCATGGCAGACAGTAATGACCGTGGACGGCCAAACGACACAGGTGTTCCTGAGTAACGTGATTGCAGGTGATGCATATGACGTCCAACTTTCAGCGATACGCTCCAGCGGAGCACAGTCAACATGGACCGAACTAGCTGACATCCAGGTAGCGGCAGTGTTGAGCGCGGTGACAGCCCCTGTGATTGTCGCTCCTGCTGGTACGCTCACCACTTCAGCAGAGGGCACTTTAGCCGAAATCCTCATAGCCGACTTCACGGCCACGGTTGGCACAGTAAGCGTCTCATGCGTGCCGTCGCCAAGCCTATTGCCGTCTTTGCAGCAAGGGGCTAACTATTACGTCTACTACGTTGATCCTAACTTTGCTGGCGGTGTGATCACGCCGATTGCAACACAGAATGAATATGACTTCCTGGGTTTGCAAGGCTATTACCTAATCGGATCAATCGTTACCGCGTATGAGACAGCAGTGCTCTATCCTGCTCCTCCGGTAGTGACTCTCAGCCAAAGCGCAACTGCGCCTGCTGGTACCAGCAATGCTGTGGTGAGCAGCGGAACGACAGTGAACACCAACGGCGGATTGACTGCTATCAGTCCCATATGGCTGACGATCACATGGACTTGGCCTACTGGCTATCCCACTCCTAGTGGATTCAACGTTGTGGTGTTCACCGGCAGTGATCCGACTGCAACAGCTAACTACCTTGCGCCAATTACAACAGTGGGTGCATCGGTTCTAGATTACACATTCGCGGTAACACCCAACAGCACATTGAGTGATGTCAATGCCGCTGTGGAGGCTATATATGGCTAATTTTTCAGCATGGACGGAAACCGGAAACTCCATAAACTTGGTGCCTGTAACTACGACTGTCGGCAGCAGTGTAGAGAACGTCAACTATTTAAACTACGGCGACCAGATCACGCTCATGGCAGAGTACACGGCGGAACTGTCTATAAAGACCTCGCTGGACACCTTAGCTGCCAACTTGAGTATATCCAGCTCGTCCTATGACTCTGCCGTTGCTGCCATCAGCTCGGGGTTGATAGCAGACGGAGCACCGTCTGACTGGGCAACAACTTGGCCGGTGACCACCACATTTGGTCCGGTGACTGGCATTCAGACATCATTGGCAAACTGGTGGTCAGAGGTCGCAACACAGAGGACGGCTCTACAAGCGTCCATCTCAGCAGCACAGGCGGCAGCAGCACAGGCAGCAGCCGTAGCGACAGCAGCAAATAACGCAGCCACTCAGGTTAATAATGCCCTTGCCACGGCAGAGGCGGCAGCGGCTACGGCTCAGAGCAATGCGATTGCAGCAGCAGATACAGCGGCGGCTAACGCACAGGCAGCAGCTATTCAGACCGCAGCAGCAATGGGCGCATCTCAGTCCATCATCCCTAACGGTGGCTTCTCTACTGGTGATGCAACCGGATGGGGATGGGGAGACGTTGCAGGAGCCGGGGGAACAGGGACAGGTACTTATGGCACTCTGCCCGATGGCGCTGGTGGTTTGACGCTTCCGGCTGGGGGAAATTACTCTTCCTCCACTCCCGCTTTTCAAGTGACTCCGGGTCAGACTTACCAGTGCATTTATTGGGTGTATGCCGGGAGTGGATCACAATCGGTTTATCTTCGGGTCAACTACGGAACATATGCTGCTCCGAATATCACATCAGTAAACAGAGCCAGTTCTTATGACTTCGTTGCTGGTGGCTCACTATCAACCAGCCTGACCTATTACACCTACGGTTGGACAGTACCAGCGGGTATTAACTACGCAAGCCTCTGTGTGTACGAGTGGAGTAATGCAACCGCACCGGTCTACGTGCAGGGTTTGTACTGTGTCCCATACGTTGAAGCTGCAAACATCTTAGCTGGTGCAGTCACAGCAAATGCCCTTGCCGCTGACAGCGTAACAGCCAACAGCATTGCAGCGGGAGCCGTCACAGCGACGGCCTTAGCTGCTGGTTCTGTGACAACCAACGCTTTAGCTGCTGGGTCAGTCACCACATCCATACTGGCTGCGGATGCAGTCACGGCAAACAACATTGAAGCGGGAGCCATTTTAGCGTCTAAGCTGACGATTACAGACACTACAAATCTGTGTGGCAATCCCAGCGGAGCAACAGGCGCAGATAATTGGAGCGGTCCCGTTTCCGTTTACGCAAACGGAAACTACGGCTTGCCCGCAGGTGCCTACTGTCTAATGACAAGCAGCCGCGATAACTATTATGGTGGCTTGTTTCCAGTAAACCCCGGTGAGGTGTACTACTTTAGCGTGCAATGCTGTCCGGGTGGGTATTACTCGGGTCTAGGCACAACCCCTGCCGCTGGGTTTACTGCGGGGCTACTGCTGTGTCCTTATCCTACCGGTACGGCGGGTGGGGGTGAAACATGGCAGGCTATAACCTACGGCTCTCCGTCACAAAGTGGATGGGCGACTATAAGCGGGCAAATAACGGTGCCAGCTGGCTTCTACTATGCAAACATTTGGGTGCAAATCAATGACGGGGGAAATGACGGCGATTGGGCATTCTACAACCTAATTGTCAGGCAAGCAGCAAGTGGCGAGTTAATCGTTGACGGCTCCATTACAGCAGCAGCCATCGCAGCCGGTGCAATCACGGCAGACATGATTACAAGCGGCACGCTCAATGCAGCTGATGTCAACATCGTCAATCTAAACGCTGACAACATCACGACAGGGACACTGAGCGCCACACAAGTAATCTTCCCTGATGGCTCGTCCCTGTCCACCGCATCCCGTGTGGTCATGGCAACAGCGTATTCAACGTCAACTGTGACTACAACCAGTTCAGGCGCATACACGTCCATCCCCGGCCTTGGGTGGTCAACCACAACTTCGTACACAACTGACACTTACAACATCACCGCTCTCATCCTGATGGATACTCCTGCTTCCGATTTGGGCAATGCCATTACGCTAGCCTTGGTTGTTGACGGTAACATAGTACAACCCGCTTCGACAATCGGCTTTACTTGGTCAGCCCCCACATACTTGGCTATGCCGTTTGTAGCGAGTATTACCGGGCTGAGTCCAGGCAGTCACACGCTACAAATGTATGTGAGCTATCCATGGTCAACAGGAACAGGGGCAGTCATTGAGCAAGGCTGCTACGCAACCTGTCAACGCATTTACTAAGGAGGAATTTATGATCACTTATATGCTTACAACCCCTGTGACGATTGGTGCACTGGCAAGTCCGCTCACCGTGTCATCTCTGCAAGTCACCGACGTAGCCATTGCCACCAAGCCATCGTTAGCGCAGATAGGGACAGGCACGCTGGCCGTCACACTGACTGACCCTAACAGTGGAGCGCAGGAAACAATCATCTACCAAGACGCCACTGTGCTAACACTGTGGGCGTCTACGGCAACTGTCCCAGCCGGTCAGTCCCTTGGCGACACAATAGCAAGTGCGGTTTTCAACAAACTCATTGCCGACGGCAAGCTACCAGCAGGCACCGTGACATATTCAACGTCAGTCGCCCTTGCGGCCAGCACTACAAATGCCACGCCGAATACTGCCATCACTCTCACAGCAACGCTGACTTCTGCGAACTCTGCCATTATCCCAAGCGGCAATGTCACGTTCTTCGATGGAGGAAATGTGATAGCAACGATCACTCCAGCGAACGGCATTGCAACATATAGCACAGCCAACTTTGCGGCTGGCTCTCACTCAATCACGGCGAACCTCGCAGCCACAACAGGGCTGGCGACATCGAATTCTGCGCCGGTCACAATCACAATCAGCTGATCGTTTTGGTAAATAGCTATGGATATGAAACCAGCCAACGACCCCAATACCCACGTAGAAGGCCAGCTCGAACTATTGCTGGCAGAGTTCAGAGCGTTTCGTGATGACGAGTTCAGGTCATTCCGTGATGATATTCGCGCTGATGTCGCCGCATTGCAATCACAAACGGGTGAACGACTCGCAACACTTGAAACACATGTAAAATCCGGCATCACCGGTAATGGTCAGCCATCGAGATTGGCATCTGTTGAAAAGAAGCTCGAAGGCTTGAAGGTAAAAGTGTCGTGGATTATCGGCATTGGAACAGGCGTATCAGCGCTTTCAGCTGTAGTAATCGCAATCATATGGCATAGGTAGACATTATGTTTAAACTCATCGGCGCATTCACCGACATCAATCAAATCAAATCTCTCTTGCAGAAGGGGCAGTTGACTCCAACAAAGCTCACGCAAATTGGAGCCATCCTCATAAAGCTTGTGGGCAATCTTGGCATTGCCAATTATCTTGGGCCAGTCATCTCTGCACATACTGGAATCTCATCGGGCATCATCTGGGCAGTTGCAATAATTGACATCCTACTGAACGTCGGCCATGCAATAGCGCCTTCACTGATTCCTGCTGCTCCACAAGACAATACCTTTAAGAACTGATCATAACGAAGCCCTGACATTCCTTTGCCAGGGCGTTCGTGTGATGTGTGATTACTTGTGTCGCGGACAGAACAGCAGCCAGATCGCGATTACCGTCACTGTGATTGAATAGATGATCATCTGCTCACCTATGGACGGAAGAAGCGGCCATGTAGCTGCTTTGCCTTCTCGTCGCGTGCCGCCTTTGCTTCTTCTGCTGTGTCAAATGTGCCAAGGTAATAGAAGACACCCTTTGATCTTATTGCGCTGTAGAATTTGTCATTCGCTCTCCTGTATACACCTTTATATGCTCCGTGCTGACTGTTCCAGCGGTTCTGGTATTTGTCTGCTTTCCGAATATTAGAACGGCAATTGTTCAACCCATCACTGTCCTTATGATCTGCCTGCCATTTTGCTGCAATGAGGTCAGCATATGTAACATTCAACTTGCGCGCAAGAATTACACGATGCAGGTATACGGCCTTCTTCGCTCCAATACCGAATAGCGCTGCTGTTTTCTTTGTTGTGGTGTGAACGGCGTAGAGACGCCCTTTGGGTGAGTTCGCTACCTGTATACACGACCAGCTGATCTTTGCTAGATCCCGGTCACAATCGCTGATCGTAGTTGTCTTTCCAATATGCTTGCGCCCTTTGCGCGAAATATCTATTTTCATATCTATATCTCCTCTAAAATGAGCCATATACAGCTCACCAATATTTATGGAGGGATACAGAAATGAGGCTTCTAAGGGATCAAAATCTCGCCTTTCGAGCTCGAAAGGCGGCACGCTCCGTTTCCCGGATTCGGCAGGAAAGCACCTTTCCGGGGCGTTTGTGAGTCTTATAAGTAGCGAGAATCAGCAAGGACAGGGAAGCAAATATAGCACTTCAGTTACTACACACCCATTTGTGTGGCGGTTCACGTGAACTGTGTTTGCTTTCAATTGTGACAAGGAGGCGGGTATTCATGGATCGGATCGAATTATTCGTAGTCCACGTAGCAGAGCTTATGCTTCTCGCCGTCTTCTTGGTTGAGGTCGGCGTTCACGCTTATCGTGAGATACGCGCAATGTTAGCAAGTGTAAGGAAGGATGATGACAAGCGCAGGGATAGCCGCCGTGACTGATAGTCATACCCGCAGCACGGCTTTAGTCAATGCCGGAGTTACGTTGACATGTTCTCGTCTGGTGATCCATTTTCAAGCCACTGATCACGACCGTTAATTTGTTTGCAGATCATACGCAACCGCGTTTCTCTCTCTTCACCAAATACATCCACGTACGAGACTTTTGCGATAACTTGCATAAATTGTGTTCCATTCAAGAGCCCGCTCAACTGGCTGCTGTTGATAGCCAGGTGTACAACTGGATGCCAGTCTTTTGCGTCTGCTTTAAAAATACTTCCTGTGGTAGGGATTTCGTCTGGACTATTCAAGCTGACAGGATCGTCTGTGCTCGTGATATCGTAGCCTACGACGAAGCGCATATTGAACGCATGTGTCGGCCCGACGTTTCGTACGCGAAAAGTTATAGCTGGCGCGCTGCGCGTATCGGGCCAAATGTCCGAGGATGATTTCTTCCATAAATGGCTCTTAAGTGTCAGTTCAATTCGCGCCCGTTCTTTCGAAAGCACGATATTCACTGAGTCCTGCATTGCTTTCACGGAATCTTCTGTCGCTTTCGTCTGACGGGCGATTGTCTGCAGCGTACATAGGGCGACCATTACGCCAGCGATGCCAGTGGCGCAGAGAATGAGATTAGGAAAATTGTCAGGCGAAAGGACTCGTTCCCAGTATGGTTTTGATTCCGCTGCTGGTGACGGTTGAGGGGTCGCCTGCACTGTTGGCTGAGTAGGGCGCGTCTGTTGAGCGTGGCCCACTGGACTTGCAAAAGATATCGCAACGAACAAACCAAGGCATTTTTGCATTATGGCCAACACTGTATCACGAAGGCCCAGTCATACGGACGGCGAATGAACGCTGTCCGGTTTTTTAAGGGAAGTTGTTAGCCTTTCGGTTTTCTTTCTGCTAATGCCGATTCTATCCGTTCATCATCAAACATGTGATGGTAAGTCTTTTCAACTTCAGAAGCACTGTTACCGACCATTTTTGCGACTTGCCGATATTGCAAACCAGCGCGAAGTCTGTTTGTGATCATGTAATGGCGCAGTGAATACGGGACTATGTTGCGCTCACGGTAATCAATTCCAGCTAGGTCTAGGATCGCGTAGAAGTGTTTCAGCAAATGCTTCTCTGCGAACTCCGTTTCACCATCTACTGAGAATACAAGCGCGTCTTGGTGCTTTGGCTTCTGGAGTTTTTTGAGCAGTTTGAAGAACTCTCCACCCATGCAAACCACCCGTCGCGTCGTTCGGACTTTGCTTGTCTCAGGGCGAATGTTGAGGGCGATGAGAAGTCCTTCTCTATAATCCCGCCCTTTTTCGACCTGCTCTACATCTGACCATCGCAGTTGCCTTGCTTCTCCATTGCGCAAGCCTGCATGAGCATTGATGTTGATCCAGTAGGACGTAATCCAGCGGTGAAGGTAGTCTTCATCGCCCTCAGTTGTGTCATCTACATAATTTTCCGCCGCTGTTAATACATCCTCGAATTCCTTTTCTGTGAATGTTTGACGGCGGATGTCATCTGCGCGGCTATCAACCGTCTTCAATCGACGGAACATGAATGCCGGAAACGACATATCGCCCTGTGAATGAAGCCACCTACACAGGGCATTGATGGTGCTTTGCTCATTTGCTACTGTGCTAATGCTTGCATCTTCGCCCAACCTGAAACCTGCATAGTCTTCAACTGAGTCTGCTTCGAGGTCCCGCAGGCGTGTATCCCGTTTGATGAAGTCCAGGAAGTGGTTTAGGTGGGTGGTGATGGTTGTGTGTCTGCCTGTGACGATAGTGCCGTTGTTTACGTCTGTCTCACGATACTTCAGGTAAGCAGTGACGGCATCTTTGGTGGTCATTGAAAACAGCTTCTTGCCATTGCGCACTTCTGCACGAATGTCGTGAAAAAGGTCTTTGCCCTTCTCAATAGCAATGGCTCGATTCTTTGTCTTCAGCGATCTGACGACGTACTTCTTCTCGCTTGGTAGATACATCCTGAATTGCCAGTGGTCATCTCTCAAATAGACCAAGGCTTCGTCAAATATCTGGATCTCTGTTTGATCGTCGAACTGCTTCTTTTTGAGCAACTTACACCACCCTTTCACCTACTGTTGGCAGTAGTAACCAAATTGCCTAACAATTTGTGAAAGTGTAGCAGCTAAGTGCTTTGGTTTCAAGCAGCGTAGGAGTTTTGTATAAGTTGTATATGTTGCAAACAAACAACTTAGCTACTAGAAACTACTCCCACTCGATGGTGCCCGGTGGCTTCGACGTGATGTCGTAGACTACGCGGTTGATGCCGCGCACCTCGTTCACGATGCGGTTGGAGATGCGCTTGAGCAGCTCGTAGGGGAGCGGGGCCCAGTCGGCGGTCATGCCGTCCTCAGAATGGACGGCGCGGATGGCCGCCGTGTAGGCGTAGGTGCGCTGGTCGCCCATCACGCCCACGCTCATGACCGGCAGCAGCACGGCAAAACTCTGCCAGATTTTTTGATAGAGTCCGGCGGCTTTGATCTCGGCGACGACGATTTCGTCGGCTTCCTGCAACAGCGCGACACGCTCCGGCGTGACTTCGCCGAGGATGCGCACGGCGAGGCCGGGGCCAGGGAATGGCTGTCGGCTGAGGAGTTCCTCGGGCATGCCCATGTCGCGGCCAATGCGGCGAACTTCATCTTTGAAGAGATCGCGCAGCGGCTCAATTAATTTGAGCTTCATGAATTCAGGCAGGCCACCTACGTTGTGATGGCTCTTGATGGTCTGGCTGGGGCCTTTCACGCTCGAAGATTCGATCACGTCGGGATAAAGAGTTCCCTGCACCAGCCAATCCACGCCGCCGGTCTGCTGCGCGATGCGATGGGCTTCGTCGTCGAAGACGGCGATGAATTCCTGTCCGATGCGCTTGCGCTTGAGCTCGGGATCGCTGATGCCGGCCAGCTTCTCGAGGAAGCGGGCGCTGGCGTTGACGGCGACGATATTCAGGCCGAGCTTGTCGCGCAGATTTTTTTGCACGCTCTGGAATTCGTTCTTGCGCAGCACGCCGTTGTTGACGAAGATGCAGGTGAGCTGCGAGCCGATGGCTTTGTGCACCAGCATGGCGGCCACCGAAGAATCGACTCCGCCGGAGAGGCCGCAGATGACGTGATCCTTGCCTACCTTCTCGCGAATGGCGGCGACGGTGGACTCGACGAAATGGGCGGGGGTCCAGTCGCCGCGCGCGCCGCACAGGTCAAAGAGAAAATTCTTGAGCAGTTGCGGGCCAAGCGGAGTGTGGTGTACCTCGGGATGAAACTGCACAGCCCAGACACGGCGCTCCTGATTTTCAATACCTGCAAGGGCGTTGGTGGAACTGGCGATGCGGTGAAAGCCGGCGGGCAGCTCCAGGGCTTCGTCGCCGTGGCTCATCCAAACCTGGAGGCTGGGAGGCAGATTGGCGAAGAGCGGCGAATCCCGGTGTTCAATGCTGACTTCAGCGTGGCCGTACTCGCGCTTGGGCGCGGAGCGCACTTTGCCGCCGAGGTGATGCACGATGAATTGCAGGCCGTAGCAGATGCCAAGGACCGGCACGCCGAGTTGGAGCACTGCGGGATCGGCCGGGGGCGCGTCAGAGTCATAAACAGAGGAGGGCCCGCCGGAAAGAATGATGCCGATGGGTTTGTGCGCCTGGATTTCCGCGAGTGGAGCTGTGCAGGGCAGGACGATGGAAAAGACGTTCTGCTCGCGCGTGCGGCGCGCGATGAGCTGGGTGTACTGCGATCCAAAATCGAGGATGACGACTGTCTGAGTGTCCACGCTTCAGTGTTTCAGGGGGCGCGCCTGGATGTAAAGATGGACGCACCCCCGCAAGCCGGAAAGCCAGTCTTACTGCGGCTGGGGCAGGATTTTGACGATCGTCAACTGATCTGAGATGGTCAGCGGCACGGTCTGGCTTGTGGACTGCGTGCTCGTCCAGTTGAGATTGCCGGTCGTGTCGAACTCGCCGATGTTGGGGGTGTAGTAGCTTCCGCCGAGCGAGAGCGTCACTTGCTGCGGAGTCACCGGAGTGTACGCCAAGTTCACCTCGTCGTAGCCGCTCTGCTCCAGCCACAGGATCAGCCAGAAGCTGCCATCGCGTTTCTCGAGCAGCAACTGCTTCAACGTGGAGTCGCCGCCAGTCACGGCATAGGGCAGCGTGCCGGCAGTAAATTTAGGCCCCGGATCGGCGAGGTTGGAAATCAGGTTTTGAATGGCGTAGTACGCCGGCCGCGGATTCAGGTTGCCATCGATCAGCCCGAAGCCGGGCGAGTTGGGGTCTTCGAGCAATTCGTACACATACGTCCGGCCAATGCCGTTCAGATAAGCCAGCGCAAAGGTCCTGGGAATATACGACTCTTCGATGTCTGTCGGAATCGTATACGGCGTCGGATTCCCGGGAAAGGTCATATAGCCGCTCTCGGTAATCTCTGATGCCAGCCCGGGCGCGTCAAGATTCGCCTGGTCGAGCCAGAACGGAAATGTTCCGTAGGCGTTGCCCTGCGCGTCCGGCGCGCCCCACCCCGGCGTGCCCGGATTGCGGCCGCCGAAGTACACGTGCAGGTTGTTGTAGGTCATCTGCGAGGCGATGTTGCCCACCATGCCGTAGCTTTCGTAAGCAGCAAAGGAGGGCCCGAGCACCGGCACGTTCAAGGCCGCACCGGCCGCATCCACGGCCGGCGCAAACCCGGTCATATTGGTTAGGCTCTGGGCTTCACTGGTCCCCGCTCCGCAGGTTCCAGCCAGGTCGCACTCGTTGGGCAGCTCGAGGAGTTCCATATCTCCGTCCACTGCCGCCAGCTGCTCGATGCTCTGCGCCGTGATGGTGGTGGGAGCGTAGGCCACCACATAGTCGGTGCGAATGCCCGACTGCGCCAGTTGCTGGTGCTCGGTGGTGTATGGCGGTCCCCAACTGGGATCGAAGTATCCGTCGCGGATGTGGCGGATACCCAGGTTCTGCAGGTCAGTCAACACCTGGGGCCAGTTGGTGTAGTACATCGTGTTCTGGTAAAGCATGTGGGTGTTCACGCCCATGGAGTCGACGAAGGAATCGGCGGGCGAGGCCTGCACCTGGGGCAGCGATGGCGCGGCTTGCTGGCCACCCGCGGTCAACGAACCGCATACGAGACCGAACAGGTAAACGCCGGGGAAAGAACTTCGCAAGATCCGATTGAACGAGCTGGTGAGCGGTGAAGTCGGCTTCCGGATAATCGTGGTGCGGGTGTTATCCAACGACTGCGAAGTAATTTGGGACTGCTGACCGGCGGCCAGAGTCTCCCCAAACGGAAAAAGACGCAAGATACCATCCTTCAGACATACAGCCGCCCTGAGCGTACCGGCGGACAAACGAACACGCGCTTCGCGGCGTCGTCTGCTTGATTGAGATTGTGTTCATCGTACCTGCTTTTTTTTCAAAAGCATATGGCATAGAATTGCCTACTTGTAGTGGCACCGCGCCTGCGGGAAGTCGATGCGGTCTACGGTCACGGGGTAGACGAGCCATGTGTCAAACGGCGCACTTACCCAGGCGCGTTTCGCCTCACTTATCGCGCGCTGAGTCCCGAGATTCCTGGGCGTTCTGAGCAGATATGGTAGGCTTTTCCTCATCGCAGGCCGCATTCCTGGCTTACTTAATTTGCCCAGCCCCGTTTTAGTGCGGTTTGTGCGCCTTAACGACCGATGGGATTCTCCATCAACTAAGAGGACAAAAGATTATGCTGTGTAAGCGATTGGCTCCCTTGGCTCTCGGTTTGGCCGCAGCGACCTGCTTTGCGCAGGCTCCTGCTCCTTCGCAAAGCGCGTCGCAACCGCCCGTCGTGCAAAACCTCACGGCCACTCCCGCTCCGCCGCCGGAGGTGAAGAGCTTTGATGCCGCGGCCATGGACACCAGCGTTGACCCGTGCGTGAACTTCTACCAGTACGCCTGCGGCAATTGGATCAAGACCAACCCCGTTCCCGCCGACCAGACGCGCTGGGCACGCTCCTTCTCGGTGCTGCAACAGCGAAATCAGTATCTATTGTGGAAAGACCTCAGCGCCGCGGCCAGCGCTCCCAAGGATGCGCTGCAAAAGCAGTATGGGGATTTCTACGCCTCGTGCATGGACACCGCCGCGATCGATAAGTTGGGTTTCGCGCCCATCGAATCGACGTGGAAGCAGATCGATGCCATCACCAGCATTCAGCAGCTCCCCGAGCTGATGAGCAGGCTCGAGAACGAGGGCGTGCCTGACGGGTTCTTCGACTTCGGCGTAAGCCAGGACGCGAAGGATTCGACCAGGCAGATTGCCGAGATCGACCAGGGCGGAACTTCCCTGCCCGACCGCGATTACTACCTCGTGGACAATCCGCATTTTGCAGAGATTCGCGCGCAATATGTGGAGCACATGAAGAAGATGTTCGTGCTGGCCGGCGACACGCCGGAGCAGGCGGCCACGGAGGCGGATGCGGTGATGAAGATCGAAACCGCGATGGCCAAGTCGTTCCTGACGCGTACGGAGTTGCGCGATCCCGAGAAGACGTACCACATCTATACGGTGGCCGAGTTCCAGAAGATGGTTCCCAACTTCGAGTGGAACGTGTACTTCACGGATACCGGCATCCGGCATTTTGACACGCTCAACGTGGGCACGCCAGAGTACTTCATGGCTCTGAATGGAATGCTGACCGATATACCACTGTCTGCCTGGAAGAGCTATCTGCGTTGGCACGCGTTGCACGGGCAGGCCAGTGAGCTGTCTACGCCGTTCTACGACGAGAACTTTGCTTTCTTCGCGCGCACACTGGCCGGCCAGAAGGAGCCGATGCCGCGCTGGCGGCAGTGCACCGTGGCCACCGATCGCGGGCTGGGCGAGGCTGTGGGCCAGGACTGGGTGAAGCAAAACTTTCCGCCCTCTTCCAAAGAGAGCATGGACAAACTGGTGACCGAGCTCGAGAAGGCACTCGCCGAGGATATCCAGAGCGCGCCCTGGATGAGCGATGCCACCAAGAAGGCGGCCGAAGAAAAACTGGCTATGTTCCGCAACAAGATCGGCTACCCGGAGAAGTGGCGCGACTACTCCAGCGTGAAGGTGGTGCGCGGGGATTTTGTGCACAACATGCACCAGGTGGCTGTCTACGACCGCGACTACAACTACAACAAGCTGGGCAAGCCGGTGGACGAGAAGGAGTGGACCATGACTCCGCCGACGGTGAATGCCTACTACAACCCGCTCTTCAACGACATCAACTTTCCGGCGGGAATCCTGCAGCCGCCATTTTTCGATCCCCATGTTGATTCGGCTGTGAACTTTGGCGGCATTGGCGTGGTGATCGGCCACGAGGAGACGCACGGCTTCGACGACCAGGGCTCGCAGTTCGACGGCAAGGGCAATCTGCGCGCCTGGTGGACGCCGGACGACCAGAAGGCCTTCCACGAGCGCACCGAATGCATCGCCAACGAATACAGCGGCTTTGAGGCAGCGCCGGCGGAGGGCAATTCTCCCGCCGTCAATTTGAACGGGCATCTGACGCTGGGCGAAAACACCGCCGACAACGGCGGCCTGCGCCTCGCATACGCGGCCTTGCTGGATGCGCTCAAAGATGAGGGCAAATCGATTGATGACAAAGTCGACGGCTACACGGAGGCACAGCGCTACTTTATCGGCTTCGCGCAGGTGTGGTGCCAGAATACCCGCGATGCTGCGGCGCGGCAGTCGGCGCTGGTCGATCCCCATTCGCCCGGCAAATGGCGCGTGAACGGCACGGTGCAGAATTTTGACGAGTTCGGCAAGGCGTTCAACTGCAAGAAGGGTCAGCCGATGTATCCGGAAAATTCGTGCCGGGTGTGGTAAGGCAGGGAACAAGGGAACAAGGGAACAAGGGAACAAGGGAACAAGGGAACAAGGGAACAAGGCAGCAGGGACAGCTTGAACGGATCCGTCCGTACCCCGCTGTCTCTTTGTTCTCTCTGCCACTTTGTCCCCTCTGTCCCTCTGTCCCTTGCTCCCTGCCTTTATGCAACTTCCGGCCGGGGGTGGGGTTAAATAGACTGGATGCGGAAGCGCTGTTGGCTTCGTTTATCTGAGAGGTTTGAGGAGATCACTCATGCGGTTGACACCGTTGCGTTTGGCACGTACTGCTCGCTGGCTTTTGCTGGCATTGCTCGTTTCCCTGATTCCCGCGACATCGCACGCGGGAGTGTTCATCAGCGTCGGATTTGCCCCGCCGCCGCTGGTGGTGTACGCACAGCCGGTTTGCCCCGAGCCTGGACTGATGTGGACGCCCGGCTACTGGGGCTATGGACCGGATGGCTACTACTGGGTTCCGGGCGCGTGGGTTCCGGCTCCCTATGAGGGCGCGCTTTGGACGCCTGGCTACTGGGGCTGGGGCACAGGCCTGTATGTATGGCATCCCGGGTACTGGGGTCCGCACGTGGGCTACTACGGCGGCGTGAACTACGGCTTCGGGTACATGGGCATCGGCTTTGTCGGCGGCGCGTGGCGCGGAGGCGTCTTTGCCTATAACTCGGCGGTGATGCATGTGGGCTTCGGCGGAGCGTGGGGCAACCGCGTGTATGTGGATCGCACCATTGTGGAGCGGAACACGATCGTGAACGATCGGCATGTGGCCTTCAGCGGCGGGCCGGGCGGCATCCGGCACGAACCGACGCCCGAAGAACGTTCCTTCATGAACGAGCGCCACATGGGGCCGACTTCGGCACAGACGCAGCACATGCAGGCAGCGCAGCAAAACCGCGGCGCTTACTTCAACAACAACCACGGCCGTCCGGCCCAGGTGGCGGTCAGCCGTCCCATGAGTCCGGCGAATCATGGATACTCTGAAGCGGGACACAACGGCTTCGAGCAGAACCGGGGTGCACAGTCGCGGCCCATGGAACAGAGGCAACAGCAGGCACGGCCAGAGCAACGCCAGGAATCGCGGCCACAGGCACGACCGGAGCAACGCCAGGAATCGCGGCCACAGGCGCGACCGGAGCAGCGCCAGGAGTCGCGGCCCCAAGAACACGGTGACTCACACGACCACCGGTAAGCGAATCGCTTCCCCCAACAAGGCCCACGGCACTCCGTGGGCCTTGTTGCGTTTGGGCAACAACAGAGATCAGTGGCTCAGAGATCAGTGGCTTCTGGCTTGGGTAGGGCGTGCCTTCGGGTCGCTGGGCTTAAGAAGATACTGTTGCAGCCGGCTCCACGCCTTGGATCTCGATTTCCAGGCCACCATAGTCGGGGTCAGGGTTTTCGCGGACGCGATAGGCGAGGTCGATGTGGCTGCCCTGCGCGATGGCCAGCTCGGCAGCGCGCGCGGCAAGGTTCCAGCCCACGGCGCGGATGGAGGTGCTGGAGCCCGCACGCGGCGGCGCTGAGGTTGCGGGGTCGCAGGAAGCAGCCGGGCGGGAGTGGGCAACGCGCGAAAGATCGATACGGGAAAGATCGAGGCGGATGTGGCAGCCTTTCATGATGCGCGGCGGAGCCAGCACGCGGACGCCACGGGCGACAAAGACCGGCTCGGGGTTACCGTGGCCGAAGGGCTCGAGCTTGCGCAGCCAGCCGGCGAGTACCGGCGTGATGCGGTCCAGCGGAAGTTCGGCGTGGACGCGTAACAGGCGCTCGGGTTCGCGAGCGGCCAGGCGCTCTTCAGCGTGGAGGCGCAGGCGGCGCTTGAGTTCGGGCAGGGCTTCGGAGGGCATGGCGAAGCCGACGGCAAATGCATGACCGCCGAAACGCGTGAAGAGATCGGCGCAGGATTCGAGGGCTTCGAGCAGCATAAAGCCATCGACGGAGCGGCCGGAGCCGTGGGCCACGCCTTCCTCGACGCTGACGATGATGGTTGGCTTGGCGGTGCGCTCCACCACGCGCGAGGCGAGGATGCCGATGATGCCGCGGTGCCAGCCGTCGCCTTCGAGGACGAGCAGACAATCCTCGGCAATTTCAGTGTCCGATTCCAGACGCGCTTCAATCGAGGTGAGGGCGGCGGCTTCCACGTCGCGGCGCTCGCGATTGAGCCGCTCGAGCTTGCCGGCCAGTTCGGCGGCGCGGGCCGCGTCGCGCGTGGAGAAGAGCTCGATTACGTCCGAGGCCACATCCATGCGGCCGGCAGCGTTGATGCGCGGAGCGAGGCGAAACGCGACGTCGAAGCCGGTGAGCTGTTTGCTGGCGGGATCGAGCGCCGCAACAGCAAACAGCGCGCGCAGGCCCGCGCCGACTGGACGACGCAGCTCGCGCAAACCGAGAGCGGCGATGGTACGGTTCTCGCCGCGCAGCGGAACGGCGTCGGCGATGGTGGCAATGGCTGCCATCTTCAAGAAGCTGGGCAGGATTTTTTCGCGCACGCGCAGCGCATCACGGCGTTCCAGCAGCGCCTGGGCCAGCTTGAGGGCAATGGCCGCGCCGCACAGCGACTTTTCAGGATACGCACAGCCAGGCTGGTTGGGATTGAGGATGGCGTGCGCATGGGGAACAGCATCGCCGGCCTCGAGAAGGTGATGGTCGGTAATGATGAGATCGAGACCGAGACGCCGCGCCGTTTCTGCTTCGGCGAAAGCACGCATGCCGGTGTCGACGGTGATGACCAGGCGCGCGCCCTGGGCATATGCCTCTTCGAGCACGCTCGACTGCATGCCGTAGCCTTCGCGCAGCCGGTGCGGCACGTGGAAGCTGACCTGCCCGCCGAGCATCTCAATGGCAGTTTTGAGGAGGACGACGGCGGTGGTACCGTCCACGTCGTAATCGCCGTAGAGCAGGATGGGCTGTTTCTCGGCGATGGCCCGCTCGATGCGATCGACGGCATCCGTCATGCCCAGCATGAGGTTGGGATCGTGGAGGTGTGCGGGATCGGGATTGAGGAAGTCGAAGGCCTGAGCGGCGTCGGTGATGCCGCGCGCCAGCAACAGCTCGGCGACTCCGTGGGGCAGGCGCGCCTGTTCCGCCAGGGCTGCCGCTTGAGGATTTGGCTCGGCAAGGATCCAGCGCTGCCGTGGCCGGCGGGGCGCGATGGGTACAGCCTGCGTACCGGCTGCGCTCACGCCTTATTCGTCCTCGTCGTCCCGGTCGGAATCGTCGATGACAATGTCCTGGAAGCTTTCGATATCTTCGACCAGCGTCTGGAAGCGCTCGTACCACTCGGTGGTGGTTTCGTGCAGAAAGGCGAGCCCCTGGTAAACGAAGCCGAGCTGGATGTAGCCGACCATGCCTGCGTATTTGCGCAGCCACTTGGCCTCGACCAGTTCCGCGGCCTCTTCGTCGGGGAAGTTCATTTCGTTGGCCTGCTCGATGAGGGCGTCGAGTTCTTCGCGGTCCAGCGTCATCTCGCTGAAGGTGACGAAAGCCGCGCCCACGTGCTTGGCCATTTCGACGAAGTCCTTCCAGGCGTCAGGATTACTCTGCCCTTCCCAGAGGATGGAAGGGATGTCTTCAGTGACGTACCCGGGAAGGCGCTTTAGCCCGTGCCCCTCAATGAAGGCCACCATGTCGTCTTTTAGGGACAAAAGATTATCCGTGCTCATAGTCAAACCACCATTCTCGCAGATGGGGGTGGGGCCGCGGGGAAGATTGTGGAAAGCGGCTTTTGCGAGCTCCCAGACTTGCCACGCAGAAAACTCGCAGGGATCGGGCGCGGAAGGCACGGCGGCCGGCGAGAGCGGTACTGCGAGCCCTGAGGCTTTACTCTGGAATTGGACGATTTCACTTTCCCCAGGGAGAATCCTTTTGCCCCCGTTTGAACGTCATGTTTTTGTTTGCCACAATGTGCGACCTGCCGATGCGCCGCGGCCTTCCTGCAGCGGCGATGGGAAGAGCGAACTACATACGCGGCTGAATCAGTTGACCAAGGAAGCCGGGCTGGCCGGGCGGGTGCGGATCAACAAGGCCGGTTGCCTGGACCAGTGCGAGCACGGGCCCACAGTGGTGGTTTACCCGGAGGCGGTATGGTACGGTGGCGTGCGGCCCGAGGACGCCGACGAGATTGTGCGCGAGCACCTGTTGGCCGGCCGGCCGGTGGAGCGGCTGCGCATTGCCGATGCGTGCCTGAACGCGAAGAACTGCCCGCACAAAGGCTGAACGAGCGCAATAGCTTACGGGTGTACAGGATGCGGGCCGATGCGTTATCCTGAGGCTTAAACCCATGATTTATTCCCGCGATTACATTGGGTACCTGGCCCGCCGCACGGTCAAGCAACTCATCGACGCCAAGTTGATCACCGCGAGCAACACGAAGCCCGTGGAACAGCGCGTCCACGATGCACTGCTCGACGAGCTTTCGCTCGAAGACCGCATCAACGATGAAGTACGCGTGATCCTGGAGGCGTACTCCGACGAGATGCGCAAATCGGGCGCGCAGTACGCCGAGATGTTCAAAAAGGTGAAGACCGAGCTGGCCAAGAAGTACAAGGCGGTGCTATGAGGATCAGCCGCGACAAGCTCAACAAGCTGGCCCACACGGTGGCCGACACGCTGGCCGAAATCGACCAGGTGGGCTTCAGTGAAGACCGCAACACGATTCGCCAGGAAGCGCGCAAGATTCTTGAAGCACTGCTGAGCGAAGAGGCCAAGATCGACGCCTCGGCACGGCAGAAGATTGCCAGCCAGCGCAAGATTATCCTCGAGGGCTCCCAGGAGTGGGAGATTCTGTACCGCAAGTATTACAACGAAGAAGTGCGAAAACTGGGGATCTGAAGCTCGGCGCGGGCTTTGGCTTCGCGAAAGTTTTTGTTAAAGTAGAAGAGCGGCTCGCATCCGCGAGTGGCCCCCGTACTACATGTGGCGCTATCGTCTAGGGGTTAGGACGTGAGATTCTCAATCTTAAAACCCGGGTTCGATTCCCGGTAGCGCTACCAGAGATTAAACGCAAAGGCCCGCTCAATCAGCGGGCTTTTTCTTTGCCCTGAAGCCAGGCTGGGGCACGGCTTTTGCCCCTCAAAAGATACACTGGATGGTGTGAAGTCCTCATCGCGCTCAGCCCTGCCCAGCCGCAAGGAGTTCCTGGCCCTGGCCCGGAACCATACGCTCGTGCCCGTCTGCCGCACACTTGCGGCTGACCTAGAAACGCCGGTTTCGGCTTTCCTGCGGGCGGCCTGGGCGGAGCGCGAATGCTTTCTGCTGGAATCCGTCGAAGGCGGCGAGCAGCTGGGCCGGTACACATTCATCGGGCTTTCGCCCTTCAAGCGCATCGTAGGCCGCGGCCGCGATCTGACCATCACCGAAGGGCGCAAGACCACCCGCTTCGAAGGCGATATCTTCGACGTGTTGCGCGACGCGCTGAGCGGACATAAACCAGCACGCCTGCCCGGCCTGCCGCCTTTCACCGCCGGCGCTGTTGGCTACTTTGCGTACGACGCCGTGCGCCAGATCGAGCGCCTGCCTGCTACCGCCAAAGACGAGCTCGGCATCCCCGACGCGTGCCTGCTGTTCTTCGATGAAGTGCTGGCCTTCGATCACGTGCGCAAAGAAATCTGGCTGGTGGTCACGGCCGATGTCACGCGGGAGAAACCGGCTGCCGCCTACGATCGCGCCCTGCGGCGCCTGAATAAGCTTGAAAAGCGACTGGCCGGGCCGCTGCCGCGCCTTGCGCCGGCCAAGGACGCGCACAAACTCAAAGTGAAATTCCGCACGTCCAAGAAAAACTTCCTGGCCGCAGTGGAACGGACCAAGGAATACATTCGCGCCGGCGACGTTTTTCAAGCCGTGCTCTCGCAGCGCTTCGACGTGGAGCCCGGAGTTGATACCTTCCAGGTCTATCGCGCTCTGCGCACCGTGAATCCCAGCCCTTACATGTTCTTTCTGCGCTTTGCGCCGGAAGGGGCGCTGGGCCAGCCGAAGAGCTCCTCCAAAAAATCAAAGGCGCCCATGGCGCCCATGGAGTTGGCGGGGTCGTCACCGGAACTGCTGGTCCGGGTCCACAACGGCAAGGTGGAGTACCGGCCCATCGCCGGCACCCGCCGCCGCGGCGCGACCGAAAGCGAAGATGACGCGCTGGCCGATGAAATGATGCACGACGAAAAAGAGCGCGCCGAGCACGTGATGCTCGTCGACCTGGGACGCAACGACGTGGGCCGCGTGAGCCGCTTCGGCAGCGTGAAGGTGGACAAGCTGATGTTTGTCGAGCGCTACTCGCACGTGATGCACATCGTGAGCTCGATTGAAGGCCAACTCAAGCCCGAGCTCACTGCGGTCGATGCGCTGCGCGCCTGCTTCCCTGCCGGCACGTTGAGCGGCGCGCCCAAGGTCCGCGCCATGGAGATTATTGAAGAGATGGAGCCCGCGCGGCGCGGACCTTACGGCGGGGCCGTGCTCTACGCGGACTTCTCCGGCAACCTCGACTCCTGCATCGCCATCCGCTCCATGCTTTCCATTGGCGGCAAAGGGTACGTGCAGGCCGGAGCGGGCATTGTGGCCGACTCTGTGCCCGAGCTGGAGCATCAGGAGTCCATCAACAAGGCGCAGGCCATTATCCATGCCATTGAGCGCGCGCGAACAATGTAACGAATGCGCGTCTTGTCCTTCACGTCCCAGGAAATGAATGGCAAGACACCTTGGCAGCCTCTCTACTCTCCCGCCCTTTCCACAAAAGAAATGGAAAGGACGGGGCACGGGAGAGCGATGGCTTTCCAACGCCGCTCCCGTGCCCCATTCTTTCGCTTTCTTGCTAGCGAAAGGGTGGGAGGCCAATAAGCTCGAACCCACGAATCGACAGCCTTGGCCTGGCGCCGCTGCCCCCCCACCTTCCTGCATCAGAGCAGAAGCAGGCTCCAGTTTTGAGACGCCTGGAATGCGGAGGCGCAGGTAGCGTGGCTTTGTCGCTCAAACACCGAAAGCCCGAAAAAAGCGAGGCTGGGGAGGCGGTCCAGAAGAACCTTGCCCGACCTTCGGCTGAAGAGATCTTCAAGCAGGTAGCCACCAGCGCGCGCCAGGAGTTGCAACGGCCCTCGATTGCGCTCGCGCTCTCCGGCTTCGGCGCCGGGGTCTTCATGGGGCTCTCCGCGCTGGGCACGGCTGTCGCGCTGAGGATCATCGGCGATCCGCCCACTGGCCCATCAGCCGTCGCCGACATTGTGTCGCGCATGTTTTATCCCATCGGTTTCATCGTTGTGATTCTCGGCCGCGCGCAGCTCTTCACGGAGAACACGCTCTATCCCGTAGCCCTGGTGCTTGCGGAAAAGCGCCAGTTCTGGAACACGCTGCGCCTGTGGTCGGTGGTGCTGCCGGCGAACGTGCTGGGCGCCTTCGCCTTCGGCTGCCTGGCAACGGGCACCTCGGCTATTGAGCCCGCAATCGTGACCGAGATGAGCCGGCTGGGCGCAAACGCCCTCGCCCATCCGTCCATGCAGATTTTCTGGTCCGGCGTCATCGCCGGCTGGATTATCGCGCTTGCCGCGTGGCTGGTCTCCAGCTCACACTCCATCACCGGCTCGGTGATGGTGATCTGGATGCTGACGTTTCTTGTCGGGCTCGGCAACTTCGCTCATTGCATCGCCAGTTCCTGCGAGATTTTTGTGACGGTGCTGGCGCAGCGGGCGCCGTGGAGCGAGTTCCCGCGCTGGTTCTTTCCCGCGGTTGCGGGAAACATCTGTGGGGGCGTGGGGCTGGTCACCATTCTCGAATATGGCCAGGTGATGCACGGCAAAGTTGTCGATGAAGTGGTGCGCGACGGACAGAAAGAAGATGCGGCAAAGGATAAGTAGTGGTGGTTCAAATGGAATCACGACCCGTGGCCGCCGAATGCCCTAAGCCTCTTGAGACCGGGGAGTGCACAAACTGAACGAACGGAATCATGTGATAGGCGACTGGTCCCTGTTCCCTGGCTTACTGACCCGCGCCGAAGATGCGACCTAGAAAATGCCCGAAGCGCGCAAAGGGGCCGGGCTTTTTCTTCACCGCAGGCTTCGTTGCTGTTGGAGCAGGCGCAGGCGCACTTGCGACAGCAGCGCTCGGGGTAGCGGCCGCCGCCACCGGCTCCTGTCCGCTCGAATACACCAGGGGCGGCACCACTTGGGGTGGGGCCGGCTTTTGGTCGGGTGTAACAACTGGAGCCGGCGTGGGCGCCAGCCCTTCGCTCTGCGCCAGAGGAAATTCATTACCGGCCGTCTTTGCCGGCGGAGGCGGGCAACCGCACGGCTCGGATTCGTTGTCCACCACCTCACGCAGGCTGCCGCGTTGGAACATGACGCGCTGGCCAGGCTGCACGCGATACAAGCCGCTATCGAAGAGGCTGGTCACGACGACGTACGGTCCATCCTTGCCAGAATTATCAACGCAGGTGTCGCCGCCGCTGCCGAGACGCACCTTGACCTCCGACGCGCCCGGTCCGCCAATCAGAATGCGGAAATCCGGAGTCATGAGGATGTCGGCGTTGGCCATTTCCGGCGTGGTGGCAAAGCTCATCTCCACGGCGCCATGATCCATCGCCATCAGCAATCCGGGCAGCCCGCCCGCAGCCACGCTGTTGTCGGCGGCCAGCTTCACGGTGGTCGAGGCGCATACCCGCAAGGTTCCGCGTCGCGGCAGAATTACGCTGGTGGTGCGCGATCCGGAGGTGACGCTGCCGCTGGATGCGATCATAGCCTTGCCCGCGGTCACCTCCAGCGCGCCCGTGACCAGGGCCGCATCGTTCGGATTGTCTGAGTTGATGGGAATAATCGCAATCGGCGTGCTGATCGATACGGATGGGGACAATGCTGCCGGAGCCGCATGCGCGTGCGCAACGGAGCACACACCCAGCGCCAGGCTCGCAATGGCCATCACTCGCAGATTGGATTTCCGTCGCTGTGCGATCGCTGCTCCCTACATGTTCAGGAAATTGCGGATCATTTCGTGGCCGCCATCCGTCAGTACGCTCTCGGGATGGAACTGCACGCCCTCAATGGGCAATGACCGGTGGCGAAGACCCATGATCACCGAGCCGTTCGCCTCCTCGGTTCGGGCCGTTACTGCCAGTTCGCCAGGCAGCGATTTTTCGGCAACGATCAGCGAATGGTACCGCGTGCAGGTGAGCGGCGTGGGCAGGCCTGCAAAGACGCCCTTGCCATCGTGGTCTACCGCGCTGGTTTTGCCGTGCATCAGGGTGCGGGCGCGCACCACTTCGCCGCCAAAGGCCTCGCCGATGGCTTGGTGGCCCAGGCAGACCCCCAAAATAGGCGCCTTGCCAGCCATATGCCGGATCAATGGAACCAGGATCCCCGCTTCGTGCGGCGTGCATGGTCCCGGCGAGAGCAGGATCCGCTCCGGGCGCATCGCTTCAACCTCTTCCGGCGTCACCTCGTCATTGCGCCGCACCACAACCTCGGCGCCGAGTTCCCCGAGGTACTGGACGAGGTTGTATGTGAAGGAATCGTAGTTGTCGAGAACGAAGACCATCTGCATCCAGTGTATCGCGGCATTTGCGAAAGCACAGTCGTCTCACTGATCGGTCCAAAGGGAGAAGGCAGCCGCCAGATGAGCCGGGTCCGCAGCTCGCGGCAACAATAAATCATTGCCAGAAAGCCATTTTCCGTCGCGAATGGGTTTAGTATTTGGAGGACTTCCACACGAGGGCCTCCAATGGTGGCCGCACCGAATACGATTCAGGACTACAACTGGACCGAAGAGGCCCCGTATAACTGGCCGTACATCTCCCCTTGCATCTTCAAATTGGTTGAGTCGCTCGAACTCTCGAGGGTGCTGGACCTGGGAAGCGGGAATGGGAAGCTTTGTGGGGCGCTCGCGCGAAGATGCAGCCTAGTGGTCGGGGTGGAATTCGACCAGAACGGCTGCGATATCGCTTCGCGGAGCTATCCCGAGATCGATTTTTACTGCTACGGCGTGCAGGACGATCCGCAACTGGTAGCGCAAAAATATCCGGAAGGCTTCGATGCGGTCATCTCCACCGAGGTGATCGAGCACCTCTACCTGCCGCGCCAGTTGACCCAGTACGCCTCAGCGTTTTTGCGGCCCGGCGGATACCTCATTCTCAGCACTCCGTACCACGGATATCTGAAGAACCTGGCGCTGGCCCTGCTGGGTAAATGGGACCATCACCACACGGTGCTCTCGGACGGTGGCCATATCAAATTCTGGAGCCGCAAGACCCTGGAGACCCTGCTACGCCAGGAGAACTTCGAAGTGGTCGGTTTCCATGGGGTGGGGCGATGGCCGTGGATGTGGAAGAGCATGGTGGTTGTGGCTCGCCTGAAAGCTGAGAATCGCACGTGAAGGTTCACCTGCTCCTGATGGATCCGGCGAAATGGGCCCAAGCGGAAGACTTCCGTTTTCTGCACGGAGCGGCCCGCGAAAAGCTGCATGCATTAGTGGAAGATCCCGGAGAGGCTGATTTGATTCTGCTTCTCGGCGAATGGGTTCGGAACATCCCGATGCTGATGGACAACCCCCAGTTCAGGAAATACCGCACGAGGTGCGCGGCCTATTACGACGGTGGGCACTATCTCCCCATCGTGCCCGGCGTGTTCGACTCGGTGGTGCGGGGCATGCACAGCCGCATGGGGCTCGCCAAGACCTCCTGCTATGCTCCATCCTTTGGCAGCCACAAGAATCACGGTCTTGAATCAATGGCCAAGGAGCGCCTGCCCAAGCGATGGCTTTTCACGTTCAAGGGCGGGTCAACGTCGCTGCTGCGCAAGCGGCTGTATCGGATCGACTTCAAGCGCTCCGACGTGGTGATCGAGGATACCTCGCATTACCTCCACTGGACCGCGCCCAGTGAAAGCAAGCTGGGGGAGCAGAGGGCTTACGCGCGAATGATGCTGGAGAGCCATTTTGCCCTGTGTCCGCGCGGGCACGGGGTGGGAACCATTCGCTTTTTTGAAGCGATGCAGATGGGGGTCGCGCCGGTTCTGATTGCGGACGATTATGTGCTGCCCGAGGGCCCCGACTGGGACTCGTTCCTGATTCGCGTGCCGGAATCGAAGATCCGGCAACTGCCGCAGATCCTGGAAAAACGGGTGGGGGAAAGCGAGGAACTGGGCCGGCGCGCGCGGCAGACATGGGAGAAGTGGTTTTCAGAAAGCGAAGCCTTCAACCATCTCATTGGCGCCGCGGGACAGACTCTGGAAGCGGCCAAGAAGCACCGCGGCTTGCTGCGCAAGACTCAGCCGTTTGTGATCGCGAGGTTTCAGGCCCGGGAGTCGGGGTATCGGCTGGCGCGCAATGCGGTTCTCGGCACGCTGCGGGCCCTGCACATTAAATCCCGATACAGGTTGAATCGCCCCGAATAGAGGGTGTGCTCTCCGCGGGCTTGCGTTTCAACCGCACGCAGGTGCGTGGGCCGGGAGGCCCACGCGACAGCCGGCTTGGAGGCCGGCGCTACCTATTTACGGACGAGTTCCTAGCTAATTTGCGGGAACGGGTCGCAGGCATCTGTATCCCCGGCCTGCCATTCTGTTCCTGGCGCGGTCGGGACTGAGCGTCGCAAGCAAGTTGGGCGGTGAGGAGGGCAATACAGCTAAGGGTTGGTCCCGCAGGACGGGCCCAAACAACGTCTTCTCCAGCCGGTAGATCGAGTAGCCAAAGCTGCGCAGATAGCTGGAGACTTCGGATGCGACGTCCGCAGCGTCCTCGTAGATGATGTCGCGGATTTTACCGGATGCCAGCGACTCGCGGCCGCCGCAAAACGCCTGGAGCTCGTGGCCTTCGATATCAATCTTCAAAACGCCGATCGGCTCACCCAATTCCTCGATGACCCGATCCAAGGTCGTTGTGATCACGTCGATTTGGAAGTAGTTATCCCGATCCTCGGTCAACTCGAGCGTGGAGATGCCCTGATTGCCCCTGAAATACAACTTCGGAACGTGCAACGTTGCTCTTCCGCTTTTCGCACTCATCGCCTTCTGCTGCACCTCAACGCGACCTGCAAGTCGAGGCTGGGAGTCGTTGCACCGGCCGACGTTGCGCGACAAGCGGGCGAACAGGTCGGGGTGAGGCTCGAATGAAAGAACGCGCCGCGCCCCTGAAGCCAGGGCCGCAGACGTCATATACCCGACATTGGCGCCGACATCCAGAAGAATGTCGGTTGGATCAACCAGCCGGAAAATTGCCTCGACTACCGGAAGGTCGAAGATGCCATGGTGCCAGATGCCCACCCCGATCGTTTCTGAACTGTCCACCTCCAGGGGCAGATTCCAGGGAAGGTCGACAATCCTGACCGCGCCGCGCCTGGGTCGCACTGTGACCAAACGGCGCAACAACTTGGCCGGCTGATAGAAATATTCCGGTTTGTTGAGGCGAGCCAGGATGGAGGGGTCGATCAGCGGCTTCCTTTCAGGAGCGTAGTCAGAGCCCGTTGCGTGAGAGAAATTGCGCTGAGCTTAGCATGGCCGGCGCGAGATTACTACAACGGATTCCGCGACGATAAAGGCCGGATTTTCTCCGCTATCGCTCAGGCTTGCCCATTGGTATACTTACCTTTGTGACCACTTCCGCCCTTGAGCCCACGGCTACGAACTCAACCCCAGGCGCTTCCCAAGGCCACAAGTCCGTTTTGCTGCTCAAACCCCGTGGTTTTTGCGCGGGCGTCGTTCGCGCCATCGACATCGTTCGCATCGCTCTGGAAACCTTCGGAGCGCCCATCTACGTCCGTCGCGAGATTGTGCATAACCGCTACGTGGTAAACGAGTTGGCGGAGAAGGGCGCAATCTTTGTCCACGAGATCGAAGAGGTTCCCGAGGGCCAGCGCGTGATTTATTCCGCGCATGGAGTCTCGCCCGCGGTGCGCGAGCTGAGCAAAGCCCGCAATCTCAAGGTCATCGACGCCACCTGTCCGCTGGTCACAAAGGTTCACATCGAGGCGGTCAAGTTTGCACACCAGGGCTACTCCCTGGTTCTCATCGGCCACCGCGATCACGACGAGATCGAGGGCACGCTGGGCGAGGCGCCTGAAGTTACCCAGGTGGTCTCCAACGTAGCTGAAGTCGAGGCCCTTCAGGTTCCCGACCCCGACCGCGTCGCTTACCTGACGCAGACTACGCTTTCGCTTGACGAGGCGCGCGATATCATTCATGCGCTCAAAATCAAGTTTCCGAATATCGTGGGACCGCACTCGCAGGACATCTGCTATGCCACCGAGAACCGCCAGGTGGCTGTCCGCAATGTGGCGCACAAAGCTGACCTGGTGCTGGTGGTGGGATCGACGAATAGCTCCAACTCCAACCGGCTGGTCGAGGTTTCCCGCAACCTCGGCACCATCGGTTATCTGATTGATAACTCCCAGGCCATCTCTCCCGCGTGGCTCGAGGGAGTTGAGAACATCGCCGTTACTGCCGGCGCTTCCGCTCCGGAAGTGCTGGTGGAGGATGTCGTAAATTATTTGCGACAGAACGGTTTTGCGAACGTCGAAGAAGTGGAAGTGATGCCTGAGAACGTGCGCTTTGGCCTGCCGCCGGAGATCGTACAGGCCATCGGTAGCGCAAACGGTCCTGAGCCTTTGCCAGTTCGCTAATCCGATTGCCCCAGGCATCCGCCAACTCCGCGGATGAGCGCCGGGGGCATCGCATTGACAGACAAGCCTGGCAAGGCAAAGTCGGAAACGCTGTTCCGGAGGCTTCAGACCGCATGAGTTCGGACGACCCAAAGTTAACCACTACAGCTCCGCGCTTTGGACGCATCGATGCCGACATGGCCGATGTCGATACGTCGATATCTCGTGCTCGCGATTTTCTCCTCTCACTCCAACATCCTGAAGGCTACTGGTGCGGCGAACTGGAAGCGGACTCGATGCTGGAGGCCGACTATATCTTCCTGCACAAGCTGCTTGAGTCCGGCGATCCGGGCCGGTTGGAGCGCGCCCACGCCGAGATGTGGCGCTATCAAAAGGAAGACGGAAGTTGGGGCCTGTATCCCGGCGCACCGGGCAACATCTCGCTTTCAGTCAAGTGCTATTTTGCCGCCAAGCTGATGGGCGTTCCGGCCAACGATCTGCGCATGCAGATTTGCCGGGAGTGGATTCTGGCCAATGGCGGCGTGGTGGCCTGCAACACTTTCACCAAGATGTATCTCTGCGCGCTGGGCCAGTACGACTACGACGCCGTGCCCGCGATTCCGCCGGAGATCGTCCTCTTTCCCAATTGGTTTTACTTCAATATCTACGAGATTTCTTCGTGGTCGCGTTCGATTTTGGTTCCGCTGGCCATCATTTACGCGAAGAAGCCGTTCAAGAAGATTCCCCCCGAACAGGGCATCGACGAGCTGTTTGTCGGCGGGCGTGAGAATTCCGTCCTGCGCCTGCGCATGGACCGCAAGAAGCTCTTTTCCTGGCGCAATTTTTTCCTGGCGACGGACCGCATCACGCACTGGTTCGAGGCGGTGCACATTCGTCCGCTGCGCCGGCTGGCTTTGCGCCGCGCCGAGAAATGGATGCTGGAGCGCTTCGAACTCACCGACGGTTTGGGCGCTATCTATCCGGCCATGCTGAATGCCATCCTGGCGCTGCGCTGCCTGGGCTACTCGGAAGACGACCCGCAGGTGATCCGTGCGCGCGACGAGTTTGAGAAGCTGGGCATTGAGCAGCCGCCTACGCCCGAAGTTCCCTACCCTACTTTCCGCATGATGCCGTGCGTATCGCCGGTGTGGGATACCGCGCAGGCTCTCTTCGCCCTGGGCGAAGCCGGCGTGTCGCGCACCGATCCACGCATGGTGAAGGCGGCCGATTGGATTCTTTCCAAGGAAGTGCGGCACCGCGGCGATTGGGCCTTCAAGGTGAAGAATGCCGATCCCGGCGGTTGGTATTTCGAGTTCAACAACGAGTTCTATCCCGACACCGACGATACCGGGCAGGTGCTGCTAGCGCTGAGCAAGGTCGACAACCCGCGCGAACGCTACCAGCATCAGGTTTGCCAGCGGGCCATCGACTGGGTGCTGGCCATGCAGTGCAAGAACGGGGGCTGGGGGAGCTTCGATAAAGACAACACCAAGATGATCTTCCAGTACATCCCCTTCGCGGATCACAACGCCATGCTCGATCCGCCGACTGTGGACATTACTGGAAGAATTTTGGAGATGCTGGCCACCTACGGGTATATGCGTGACGACAAGCGCGTACAGAAGGCGATCGAGTTCATCTTCAAAGAGCAGGAGCCGGACGGAAGCTGGTTTGGCCGCTGGGGCGTGAACTACATCTACGGAACATTTCTGGTGCTGCGAGGACTGGACGCGGTGGGTGTGGATCACCTGGAGCCGCAGGTACAGCAGGCCGCCGAGTGGATTCGCATGGTGCAGAACGCTGACGGCGGATGGGGCGAGAGCTGCGACAGCTACGACGATCCCGACACCCGCGGCATTGGCCCCAGCACGCCCTCGCAGACGGCCTGGGCGATGCTGGCCTTGCTGGCCGCGGGAGACGACCGCTCCGACTCGATTGCCAAGGGCGTGCGCTGGCTGCTGACCCGGCAATGCACCGACGGCGGCTGGGATGAGAGCACGGGTTCGGGCCCGAATCACCAGGCGCTGTACACTGGAACTGGCTTCCCGCGCGTCTTTTACCTGGCTTACACGATGTACCGGCAATACTTCCCGCTGCTGGCCCTGACCGGCTACAAGCGGGCCATGGAACGCGCCGCCAACGGCGCCGGAGGTTAACCGCAGGATGGCAGTTCCAATCTCCCAAATGTGGACGGTGGCAACCTACGTTCTCAAGCAGCGCCTCACCCGGACCAAGCGCTATCCGCTGGTGCTGATGCTGGAGCCGCTCTTCCGCTGCAACCTGGCGTGCGCCGGCTGCGGCAAGGTGCAGTACCCTCCGCACATTCTGAAGAAGCAGCTCACACCCGAGGAGTGCTTTGCCGCGGTGGAAGAGTGCGGCGTGCCTATGGTCTCGCTGCCCGGCGGCGAGCCTCTTTTGCACCCCCAAATCGTTGAGATCGTGAACGGGCTGGTGGCGCGGAAGAAGTACATTTACCTGTGCACGAACGCTCTCGAATTGAAGCGCCGGTTGCCGGAGTTCACGCCGTCCAAATACCTCACCTTCTCTGTGCATCTGGATGGACAGCGCGAGCACCACGACTTCTCGGTGTGCCGCGAGGGTGGGTACGATATCGCGGTGGAAGGCATCAAGGAAGCAGTGAAGCGCGGCTTCCGCGTGACGACCAACGCCACTTTCTTCGACGGCACCGACCCTAACTCCGTTCGCGGCTTCTTCGACGAAGTGATGGACATGGGCGTGGAGGGCATTGTGCTCTCGCCCGGTTATAGCTATGAGAAGGCTCCGGACCAGAATCGATTTCTGGGTCGGGCGCGGGTCAGGCGGCTGTTCCGCGCGATTTTGTCGAACCGCAAGAAGAGCTGGAAGTTCAATATGTCGCCGCTCTTCCTCGAGTTCCTGATGGGCGATCGCAAGTACGAGTGCACGCCGTGGGGTTCGCCGGCCTACAACATCTTCGGATGGCAGAAGCCCTGCTACCTGCTTCAGGACGGCTACGCCGACAGCTTCAAGGAGCTGATGGAGTCGACCAAGTGGGAAGAGTACGGTGTGGCGTCGGGCAATCCTAAGTGCGCCAACTGCATGGTGAGCTGCGGTTATGAGCCGAGCGCGGTGATCGAGGGCTTCGGCTCGCTCAAAGGCTTCTGGGGAATGATCAAAGGCACTTTCAGCCAGTATCCGGACCAGCACGCGCTGAATCTGCTGAACGAGCCAGCGCCGCACGGGCCGGCAACGCTGGTGAATATTGAGCAGTCCTCGCGGAGCTATGAGGAGACACGCGCATGACCGCCGAAGTGCAGAAGTACACGCTCGAACAGGTTGAGGCACTGGAGCTGGCGCCGGGGTTCGAGCACCATAACCTGGAAGGCTGGATTCCCGAGCTGGCCAGTGACGACGAAGTACGCGAGGCACTCGAAAAGGCGTTCGATTATCGAGGCGACGTGACGATTACCACCAAGGCCGGCGAGAAGATTGAGGCGTACATCTTCAATCGGACGACGGGCCACTCACTGGCTGAATCGTGGGTGCAGTACTTCACGCCCAAAGCGACGGACAAGCGCAAGCTCAGCTACGCGGAGATTGCGCGGCTGGAGTTCAGCGGCAAAGATCGCGCCGCCGGCAAGCACTGGGAAGACTGGGTGAAGGCGTACAACGAGAAGAAGGCCGCGGGCGAGACGAATATTGCGCTGGTGCCCGACGCGCTGGAGTAGGACTCGCCAACTGCGATCGTGGCAAAAGTGGGCAACTACTTGCTCTTCGCCGCAATTATTGGCCTTTGGGTTTACGGCGACTATTGGAGAGCAAAACGCCACTACGACCGGGATCGAAAGAGCGGCATCCAGACACTTTTCTCGAGAGACGACTAGCTAGCGACTTCACCTCTTCCATCGAATAGCATTCGTGCTAACCTTCCCTTGATGGCTGCGACTACGCACATCCCGTTGCGCGAATACCTCGGTAGATCCTATCGACCGGACCGTGAGTACGTGGATGGTGAGATCAGGGAGCGCAACGTGGGCAAGTGGGAGCACGCCAGGGTGCAGTGGCTGCTGGCGCACTGGTTCGGGACCCATGAGCAGCAATGGGACATCGTGGGCAGCACCGAGCAGCGGGTTCAGGTTTCGCCGAACCGGATTCGTGTGCCGGACCTGGTTGTGCTTAAGGCTGGGCCGCAGCCCGATGTGCTGACGAATCCGCCGCTTCTCGTCATCGAAATCCTCTCATCGGACGACACCTACTCCGACACTCAGGAGCGGGCGCAGGATTATCGCGCGATGGGCGTTCAGACGGTCTGGATCATCGACCCCAAGACGCGCACCGGCCGCATGTGTAGCGGGACGGAGTGGATCGAGTCCTCACGCCTGCAGGTGAACGAAACGCCGTTATACGTAGACCTGCCCAATATCTTCAGCCAGGTCGCGTCCGCCTCAGCGTAGCACGCTACCGCCAACAGATCGCGAGCTCTTTTACGACGACGCAGCCGTCACCGCTTACGACCCGCGAACGCCATGTCCAAGCTGTAGCGGGTCCGGAGACCCGCTACAGCCGGTCACCCACCCCAACGACGAAGGCCTGTCGTTGGGGGCCCCGGTAAGGAGACCGGCGCTACCGTTATCCTTACTTGCGGGCGGTGTAGGTGGAGGTGCGGCCGGTCGGTTGATTGGTTTCTTCGATGGTCATGGTATTGCCATGCACGGTGATCTTCGAAACATCGATGATCCTGCCGCTCAGCTTGTCGGTCTCCTCGATCGAATCCGGGCCCAGTTTCTTGAGCGAAACGGTGTCATAACCGTAGGCGCCCTTCACCGGAGAATCGGTACCGTCGAGCTTGGCGGTATAACTCTCGCCGGTTGGGTCGGTCATGGTCAGCTCCTCGCCATTCACCTTGTAGGTAAATGTGAGGCCGTTCGCGCTCTGGTTGAACTTCTGCAACTGCCAGTCGCCAGACGTGGCGTGCACGCCCATGGGAGCCATTCCCACCCTCTTGGCCGTGCCCCCCGTGGTGATCGGTTCGCTACCATCCATGGGGTGCGAAGTGATCTTCGCCGTCAGTACTTTGCCGTCCTTTGAGACCCAGTAGGTTTCTTCGAAGACGATCTTGCCGTCCTTCTTTGCGATCTCGTGGACGGTGTAGTCATCGACGACCTGCATGCTGAGCGTGTCGAAAGCATGGCCCTGTACGGGCTGGTCGGTGCCGTCAGCCTTGATATCGATAGCCGGGTTGCAACTGGTGCAGTGGTACCAGCCTTCGGAGATGTAAAAGGCGATGGGCTTGGGCGAGAGCTTGGTCTGGCTGGCATCGATCTTCCAGGTTCCATTAAAAGCCTCGTCGGTTCCGTTGGCGGAAGGCTTGTTGGGGGCGGCGGAGAGAAACGCCGTCGCCGTAAGAAACAACGCAAAGGCAACACACCACTCCAACTTTTTCATATGCTTTTCCTCCTGGGAATTTTTGCAACTGATGCATGGGCCGTGCGGCCGGCTTATGGGAGAGAACGGCCGAGGAGGCCGGAGCAATTCTAACTCCAACTTGAGGATTTTTTGAAGTTTCTCGATTGCGCGGCAGTGCAGGAGGGAGAAAGCTCCTGGTTTTGCACGGCCCGCACTCTACCGCTGGACGCAGCGCCGCGATAGTCTAAGAAGCAACGTGATCAGGGAAGAACAACCGCAACAGGCCATCCTCCTGGAGCCGGCGCTGCCGGCGCAGACGGCCGGAACCGCGCCGTTATTGACTGAAAATAAGGCAGTTATGGAAGCGACTCCCGAAAAAGGTTCAGGGGACACCGTGCCGGAGCCGGAGTTCGCTTTAACCGCGCTTCCCACGGAGAAGCCAGCTGCTGAACTTACGCCGTTCATGCGTCAGTGGACGGCGGCCAAGCGCGAGAACCCCGACGCCCTGCTCTTTTTCCGGATGGGTGATTTCTACGAGCTGTTTTACGATGACGCGACGGTAGCCAGCCGCGAGTTGCAACTGACTCTGACGGCGCGCGATCGCGAGCGCCAGGTGCCCATGTGCGGCGTGCCGTATCACGCGGTGGAGCAGTACCTGACGCGGCTACTGCGCCGCGGCTATCGAATTGCCCTGTGCGAGCAGATGGAGGACCCGAAGCTTACCAAGAAGATTGTGCGCCGCGAGGTGACGCGCGTGCTTACGCCAGGCACGGCCCTCGATGCCGCGCTTGGCCAGGAGCAAAACAATTTTCTGGCGGCGCTGTTTGAGACCGGGGCCGGGGCTGCGAGCGTGTGCGCGCTGGCGCTGCTTGACGTTTCTACCGGCGATTTCCGCACTGCGGAGTTTCATGGTGAGAACGGCCGCGCACAGGCTGTGGAGGAACTGTTGCTCGCCGCACCCAGCGAGGTGCTTCTCGCTTCAAGCGCGGAGTTGCCGGGGGAGCTTGAGCGCATACCGGCGCGGACGCGCGTGGAAGACTGGGTGTGGACGCGCGACTTTGCTGTGCCGCTGGTGGAGCGGCAGCTTAACGTGCGTTCGCTGGAGGGATTTGGGCTAAACGGGCACGAACCTGCTGCCATTGCCGCCGGCGCTGTTCTGCATTATGTGCGCACCACGCAGAAGAATGAAGCGCTGCACATCGACAGCCTCAAGTTTCAGGAGCACTCGACGGCGCTCGAGCTGGACCAGGTGACGGTGCGGAATTTGGAGCTGGTCGAGCCATTATTTGCGGGACAGGACGATCGGGCCACGCTGTTTCGCACGCTCGATGCGTGCCTGACGCCGATGGGCAAACGAATGCTGCGCGCGACGATTCTGCGCCCGCTCAATGGGACGGCGGAGATTGAAGCCCGCTATGAAGCGGTTGCGGAAGCGCACGGCGATCTAGTCCGGCGCGAAGAGGTGCGACGCGCCTTCAACGGCATTCTCGACCTGGAGCGGCTGCTGGCACGGCTATCGCTGGACTCCGCCGGGCCGCGCGACCTGCGCGCGCTGGCCGCCAGCCTGGCGCGGCTTCCCACTCTGCGCACTGCGCTCGACGCGATGACGGCACCACAGTGGCGCGCAATTGCCGCGCGACTCGACACGCTCGACGACATTACCGCGCAAGTTGTGCGCACGCTCGTGGCTGAGCCGCCGCTCACGCTCGCCGATGGCGGCGCCATTGCTGCCGGAGTGGATGCCGAGCTCGACGATCTGCGCTCCATCTCCACGACCGGACGCCAGGCCATCGCGGCCATTGAGGACCGCGAGCGGCAGCGCACCGGCATTGGGTCGCTGAAGGTGCGTTACAACTCGGTCTTTGGATACTACATCGAGATCACCAAGACCAACCTGGCGCTGGCGCCTGCTGACTACGAGCGCAAGCAGACGCTGGTGAACGCGGAGCGGTTTACCACTCCCGAGCTTAAGGAGTACGAGCGCAAGATTCTTTCCGCGCACGATCGGTCGATTGAGATTGAAAAGCGCATTTTTTCGGAGCTTCGGAAAAGTGTGCTGGATGGAGCGAGCCGAATCCGGCGCAGTTCGGCCGCGGTGGCCGAGGCCGATCTGCTGGCCTGTTTTGCGCATCTGGCCGCAGGCCGCCGCTATACGCGGCCACGGCTTGCGGAAGAGCCGGTGCTTGAGGCTGTCGCCGCGCGGCATCCGGTGATTGAGCAGTGGCTGGAAGAGACGCGCGAAGGGCGCTTCATTGCCAATGATCTTTATCTGAGCGCGACGGATGATGGGCCTAGCCTGCTGCTCATCACCGGGCCCAACATGGGCGGCAAGAGCACTTACCTGCGACAGGCAGCGATGCTGGTGCTGATGGCGCAGATGGGCAGCTTCGTGCCCGCCGATTCGCTGCGTCTGGGTTTGGTCGATCGCATCTACACGCGCATTGGCGCCAGCGACAATGTGGCCCGCGGCCGTTCGACGTTCATGGTGGAGATGACAGAGACGGCTACGATTTTGAATACGGCGACCAAGCGCTCGCTCATTCTGCTCGATGAGATGGGACGTGGGACAGCGACCTTCGACGGCTTGTCGCTGGCGTGGGCGACGGTGGAGTATCTCCACGCTGAGACCGGCGCGCGCACGCTCTTTGCGACGCATTATCACGAGCTGACCATGCTGGCGGAAAAGCTGCCGCGGGTGCGCAACCTGCGCGTGGGTGTGAAGGAAGGGGCGGGAGGCATTGTTTTCCTGCACAATATCGAGCCTGGGGCCGCGAGCAAGAGCTACGGCATCGAAGTGGCGCGGATCGCCGGATTGCCGGCGGCGGTGATCGACCGGGCGAGGCATGTGTTGCGCCAGCACGAGAACCAGGAACGGCGTAGTGTGCAGGTGGAAACCGCGCCAGAACCCTTGCAGATGACCATCTTCACGCCGCTTTCGCAACGTATTGTGGATCGCATTGAGGCTACCGACGTGAACGCGCTCACGCCGCTGCAGGCGCTCAACCTGCTGGAAGAGCTGCAGCAGGAATTGAAGAAGGGGCATGGGGACTAAGAGGGAGCAAGGTAGCGAGGGAGCGGGCGGATCACCGACCACTGATCTCTGACCATTAGCCGCCAACGCTTGTAAACTGCCAATTGTGAACTCTCAACTGAAATCCCTGCGCTATGCCGCCGGAAGCCTGCTGGTGGTGGGCCTGGGCGGCACGGAGCTCACCGGACTGGAACGCGCATGGTTGCGGCTGGTCAGGCCTGGCGGCGTCATTCTCTTCAAGCGCAACGTTACGGACGCGGCGCAGACACGCGCGCTGCTGGATGAAGTCACCAGCCTCGGCGTGCCGAATGCCGTTCGTTGCGTGGATGTGGAAGGCGGCACGGTCAACCGCTTGCGAGATGCGCTGGCCGCATTGCCCTCTGCACAGGCGGTGGGCGCGGCGGCGCGCAAGCTGCGGAAACCTGCGCTGGCCGGCGAGCACGGAGAATTGATTGCGCGCGCTGTGAAGGCCTTCGGCTTTAACACCACGCTGGCGCCAGTGGTCGATCTGGCTTTGCCTGAAGCCGCAGACGTGCTGGGCTCGCGGCCTCCGGGTGCAAATGCGGCAGAAGTGATCGAGTATGCGCGGCCCTATCTGGCGGCGCTCGCGGCCAATGGCATTATTGGCTGCGGAAAGCATTTTCCCGGGCTGGGCGGGGCGTCGGGCGACACGCATTTCGTCACGCCGCAGATCACGCGAACGTGGAAGCAGATCTGGAACGAGGATCTGGTTCCCTATCGCGAGCTGCACACGGCCATGCCGATGATCATGATGAACCATGCGGCTTATCCGGCTACACCGGGCGGCAATCGGCCAGCCAGCGCCTCAAATTTCTGGATCACGAAGGTGCTGCGCAAGCGCATTGGCTATCGCGGCATTATTCTCTCCGACGATCTGGAGATGGGCGGCATTCTCAAGTTTCTTCCTGTGGAGGAGGCGGCGATCGCCGCGATCCGCGCGGGCAGCGATGTGCTGGAAATCTGCCACAGCGCTGAGCTCATCCTGCGCAGTTATGAGGCCATGATTACGGAGGCCGAGCGATCCGCCGCGTTTCGTACATTGCTGCTGACGCGTGCCCGCGAGGTTGCCCGGAAACAGCAGCGCCTTTATTGCGGCGGCGTTGGGCGCGCGTTGACGGCAAAGCAGCTTGACGGGCTGCGCGAGCGGATTCTCCGCTTCCGCGATCGGATTGCAGCCAGCGAGGCCGACGCGATTGCGCCTCGGGCCACGGCCCCCGCGGAGACTTCATGAGCAGTCGCACCATGAATGTTGCCGGCATAATGAGTGGCACCTCGGCGGACGGGATCGATGTTGCCGTGGTGCGCATCGATTCCCACCTTAGCCGCAAAAGCGCGGCGAAGGTGGGGCACCCAGATCGAGTTGGGAACCCGGATCGGGTGGGGAACCCGGATCGGGTGGGGAACCCGGAGTTGTTGCGGCTCACGCTGCTGGCGCACGAGCCTTTTCCGTTTGCTCCAACACTGCGGCGCGCGATCCTTGCCGCAATGAATTCTAATGCGACCTCGGCGGCGGAGATAGCGCGTCTCCATTGGCGCATGGGCATTGCCTACGCGGAGGCGGTGTCTGCGATCATGAAGCGCCACAAGCTGCGGGTTGATCTGGTTGGCTGTCACGGACAGACGCTCTACCATCAACCACGCCCGGCCCGGTACGCAGACCGCAGCTTCGCGTGCACGTGGCAGGTGGGCGAGGCGCAGGTCATCGCGTCTACGCTCGGCATCCCGGTGGTTTCGAATTTTCGTCCTGCCGACATTCTGGCTGGGGGTCAGGGAGCTCCGCTGGTTTCGCTGCTGGACTATGTTTTGTTTGCCGATCGAAAACGCGGGCGCGTGCTGCAGAATATCGGCGGCATTGCCAACCTGACAGCGATTCCGGCCGCAGGGTTGCCGCGCGCCGTGCTCGCATTCGATACCGGGCCGGGGAACATGGTGATTGACTGGCTCGCACAGAGCCTTTTTTCCAAACGCTTTGACCGCAATGGAGCGCTGGCTGCAAGCGGAACGATTCTGAAGCCGGTGCTGAACGCCGCATTGCGCCACCCGTATTTCCGGCAGAAACCACCGCGCACCGCGGGGCGCGAGCAGTTCGGACGCGAGTATGCAGCCGAGTTTCTCGCCTCCTGCCGTCGATCCAGCAAGAAGCCGGAAGACGCGCTGGCAACAGCTACCGCGCTCACGGCGGAGACGATTGCGCGCAGCTACCTGCGCTTCGTGCAGCCGGCGATGAAGGGGCGGCCGGTGGATTACATCGTCTCTGGCGGCGGTGCGCTCAATGGCACGCTGATGACGATGCTGGAGACGCGGCTGGCTCCGCTGGGCTGCGAGCTGACCGGGAGCGATGATTTCGGCCTGCCTGTGGAGGCCAAAGAGGCCGCAGCCTTCGCGCTGCTTGCCTGGCAGACATGGCACCGGTTGCCGGGCAATGTTCCTGCGGCCACGGGGGCCAGGCGCCCGGCGATTCTGGGACAGGTTACCTATGTTTAGATCTGTGCCGGGATTTCGTTGGTTGAGGTCTGTGGTCTCCCACCCTTTCGCAAAATGCGCGAAAGGATGGGGCACCCGAGCTTTTTTCCCGATCCTGTTTCTGCTTGCGGTTCTGCCTCTCTCCGGCTGCCGCGCACCGCAGCGCGATCCGCACACGCTGGTCTTCCTCATCGAGAGCAGTCCCAACAGCCTCGACCCGCGCATCGGCACCGACAGCCAGTCCGAGCGCATCGACGAGTTGCTCTTCGATGGGCTGGTGGCGCGCGATCGACAGTTCCGCTTCACGCCCGCACTCGCGGCCTCCTGGGATCAGCCGGACGCGAAGACTCTCATCTTTCATCTGCGCCACGACGTGAAGTTCACCGATGGCCGGCCGCTGACCGCGCGCGACGTGCTGTGGACCATCAACTCCATGCGCGACGGCACCGTGATTTCGCCCAAGGCCGCGGCCTTCGCCTCCATCGACACCCTGGACGCGCCCGACGCGTACACCGTCGTTCTGCATCTGAAACATGCTGACAATTTTCTGCTGACGAATCTGTCGACGAGCGCAGTGGGGATTGTTCCCTGGGGGAGCGGGCGCGATTTCTGGCAGCATCCGGTGGGCACGGGGCCATTCCGTTTTGTGAGCCAGCAGATCGATCAGGATGTGATCGTGGAGCGCAATCCGCTGAGCTGGTCTCAAGTGCCCCACATTGAACGCGTGCGTTTCGCCGTGGTTCCCGATGCCATTACCCGGTCGCTCGAACTCGAAAAGGGGTCAGGCGATGTGGCCATCAATTCCCTGCCCTTGGATTCGCTTCCCGTTCTTGCGCGACGGCCGAACCTGGTGGTTAATGACGGGCCCGGCACGGAGCTTCAGTATCTCGCGTTCAATTTGCGCGACCCGATCCTGAGCCACGTCGAGGTGCGCCAGGCGATTGCGTACGCCATCGACAGGAAGCTCATCATTCAAACCCTGCTGGGCGGTCACGCGCGGCCCGCATACAGTCTTTTGCCGCCGGGACACTGGGCGTGGAACGGCGACGTACCGCATTACGATTACGACCCTGCACGCGCCAATGCCCTGCTGGACCAGGCCGGGTTTCCGCGGGGACCGGGCGGGGTTCGCTTTCACCTGACCATGAAGACCAGCACCGACGAAGATACGCGCGTGCTGGCTGTCGTCTTTCAGCAGCAGCTTGCCCGGGTAGGCATCGCGCTGGACCTGCGCAGCTACGAGTTCGCCACCTTCTACTCCGACGTGGTGCGCGGCGCGTTTCAGATGTACTCGCTGCGCTGGATCGGGGGCAACGAGCAACCGGACATCTTCAGCTACGTTTTTTCGAGCTCGCGTTTTCCGCCCAAAGGGGCCAATCGCGGGCACTATTCGAATGCGCGCCTGGATACGTTGCTTGACGATGCGGCAGAAAGCTCCGACCAGGGGCGGCGCCGCGCCGACTACGCGGAAGCGCAACAGATTCTGGCCCGCGATCTGCCCGCCATCAATCTCTGGTACCTGGACACGGTGGTGGTGCATGATCGCAGGCTGAGCAACGTCTTTCCGACCCCTTCCGGCAGCTACAGCTTCCTCGAAACGGCAGTTCCAGATACCGGTCCCTTCCGCTAAAAATCATGTAAACCTCTCAAACCTTTTGTCGTCGTGCTGCGTCTACCCAAAAAGAGATCAGGAATTCCCTGACAGGAGCGAGCGGAGCATTCCGCCGTGGAAAGAAGGCATATGAAGGACAGGCTTCAGAGTCGATCCTGGATGTCAGTGGCGTCGTTCGCCTTGTTGCTTGCTTTGGTGTGCGCGCCCATCGCTTTTGCGCAGGCGGCGTCGCATTTTCTGGGGACCATCACTACCATCAACGGCAACGCGCTGACCATCAAGACCGCGCAGGGCGACGAGCAGGTCGAGGTGCCGGCCAACGCTGATTTGAAGCGCGTGGAGCCGGGCCAGACCAGCCTCAGTGCCGCGGTGGCCATGCAGTTCAGCGAACTGGCCGTCGGGGATCGCGTTCTGGTGTGGATCGATCCCAATTCTCCCGCCGGCTCGCCGCAGGCGACTCGCCTGGTCGCGATCAAAGCCGCCGATCTGGCCAAGAAGCATGAGCAGGAAGCCGCGGAGTGGCAGCAGAACGGCGTGGCCGGCCTGGTGAAGAGCGTCGATCCCGGCGCGGGAACCATCGTGATTACCTCTGGCGCGGGCCCGGCGATGCATGTGATCACCATTCACACTACGCAATCGACAGTGCTCAAGCGCTATGCCCCTGCTTCAGTGAATTACGCCGAAGCCAAGCCTGCACCCATCACCTCCATTCATTCCGGCGATGAACTGCGGGCTCGCGGCACCAAGAACGAGGACGGCAAAGAAATGGCGGCCGATGAGATTGTGTCCGGAAGCTTCCGCAATATCTCCGGGGTGATCGCGTCGCTCGATGCGGCGCACTCGACGTTCACGCTCAAGGATCTGGCCACCAAGAAAATGGTGACGGTGCAGGTTCCCCAGGATGCGCAAATGCGCGAGTTGCCGGAGCGCATGGCGCAGTTTCTGGCCGCGCGGCTCAAGGGCGGTGCAGGCGCCCGCGGCGGGAACGGTGGCGAAAGCGGCGCCGCTGGTGCCGGCGGCGGATCCCACGAGCACAGCGAAATGAGCCAGCATGGCGGGGGTGGGGCCATGGACTCGCAGCAGGTCCTCAGCCGCGCTCCAGAGATTCACTTTGCCGACCTGAAGAAGGGCGATGCGGTGATGCTGGTGGCGACACCGGGCGATAGCCAGGCGACGGCGATCACCCTGATTGCCGGGGTTGAGCCGCTGTTGGAAGCTCCGGCCAGCCAGGATCTGCTGGCCAACTGGAGCATGGGGTCGGGCGGCGGAGCCGAGGCCGCGGGTGGCGGTCAGCAGTAAGCACAAAGTAATAGCTTCATCATTTCTTTTTCTGTTTCAGAAAAGCGAGGGATGTGCGTGTCTTCAAAAGCAGCTTGCGTCACAGTTTTTCTTGTCGGTTTGTTCATTTGCCTTGGTAACTTCCGAGCGCAGGCACAGACGGCTTCAGCCGCGCCTGCACCCCTGGGGACGTTGCACGGACATATCACCGACCAAACCGGCGCGCTGATTCCCGGCGCGCAAGTAACCGTTTCCACCGCGCAGGGCAAGCAGATGCGCAGCGTGACGGCAGATTCGGCAGGCGGCTATTCGGTGCGCGGCCTGGCGGCGGGCAGCTATGTGGTCCAGTCCAGCTATCAGGGATTTGCTCCGTCCGTTTCTTCGCCCATCCAACTGCTGGCCGGACAAATCAAGAACGTCGACATCAAAATGGCGATTGAGGCCGCGCAGCAGCAGGTGGTGGTGACCGACGAGGGCACACCCCAGGTGAGCGTGGAGGCTGACGACAACGCCAGCGCCGTGGTGATCAAGGGCAAGGACCTGGAAGCGCTGTCAGACGATCCGGACGAGTTGCAGAACGAATTGGAAGCGCTGGCCGGCCCGGCGGCCGGACCCAACGGCGGGCAAATCTACATTGACGGATTTACGGCCGGCGAACTGCCGCCCAAATCGGCGATCCGGGAAATTCGCATCAACCAGAATCCGTTTTCGGCCGAGTTCGACCGGCTGGGTTACGGCCGCATCGAGATCCTCACCAAGCCGGGAACCGACCAGTTGCACGGGCGCGGCTTCGTTCAGGGCAACGATAACAGCTTTCAACACCGGCAATCCGTTTACAGCCACGCTACCCTCGTACCACAGCATCATGTACAACGGCACGGTGAGCGGGCCCATCTCCAAAAACGCCTCGTTTTTCTTCAGCGCCGAAGAGCGCGATAACCAGAATGACAGCGTTTACCAGGCCACCACAGACGGCGCGGTCGCCTGCCCCGGCGTCTTTGCCAGCGCTCAGGGCACTTGCTCCGGCAGCATCTTCAGCCCCGCAACGCACCTCAATATTTCGCCCCGCGTTGACCTGCAAATCGGGCAGAAAAACACGCTCACGCTGCGCTACCAATTCTTCCGCAACAACGAAACCAACAATAGCGGAAGCTCCGTTTCGCTGCCCTCCACGGCGACCAATCAAGATACCATCGAGCACGCCTTCCAGATGAGCGACTCGCAGGTGATCAACGACCACATCGTCAACGAGACACGCGTCCAGTACCTGCGCGATCTGTCCACGACTTCTTCCTTGGGCGATGCACCGTCTGTCTCCGTGCCGGGCTACTTAAGCAGCGGCAGCTCGAACAGCCAGACGGAGAGCGATCATACCGATCACTTCGAGCTGCAGAACATCACCACCATGACCGCGGGGGCGCACGCCATCAAGTTCGGTACCCGCGTCCGCGACAATGACGACGCCAATACCACCAACACCTATTTCAATGGCAGCTTCAACTTTGCCTCCGTGGCCGATTATGTGGCCGCGATGAATCAGCAACTCTATATTTCGAGCAATGGGGCGAGCGGCGCCCCTTGCACCACCTCCTGCCTCCCCGAAGAGCTCACTTATTACATCGGCAACGAAAACGCCATGGGCAACGTCTTTGACGCGGCCCTGTTCGTGCAGGACGACTGGAAGAAGAACAAGTTCCTCACCCTCTCCGGTGGCATCCGCTGGGAGACGCAGAATCACGTCTCCGATCACGACGACTGGGGTCCGCGGGTGGCCTTCGCCTATGCGCTGGATGGCCACAAGCACGGTACCCAGTCCAAGACCGTGCTGCGCGGCGGCTATGGCTTCTTCTTCAACCGGATGGGCATCGGCTCGCTGATGGCGGCGGAGCGCTATAACGGCAGAGCGGGCAGCCAGGAACAGATCGTCATCCCAAGCCCCACCTGCTTCAATTCCAACAGCCTGAGCACGGCGGGAACCAACTGCGCGGCCAGCGGCCAACTGCCGCAGATCGATACCATTGGGCACAACTATCACTCGCCGGTCGATGAGCAATTCGGCATCAGCCTGGAGCGTCAGTTGACCAAGACGGCGACCCTGACCGCCACCTATCTGCACACGCTGGGCGTGCACCAGAATGCGACCATTGACGCCAACGCGTACCTGCCCGACCAGGGAACTGATTTCTATAACAGCACCACCGGACCGACACCCGGCGTGCGGCCCAATTCGAAGTTCGGGCTCATCGACGAGACCTTTACGGAGGCGATTTACAAGCAGAACGAATTCATCGTGAGCGTCAACGCGCGCGTGACTCCGCGTTTGAGTGTGACCGGATTTTACACGCTCAACTCCGCGGACTCCGACACGGGAACCGCGTCCAACTCCTACGATTTGAGTCAGGACTACGGGCGGGCGGGTTGGGTCTCGCACAATCAGGTTTTCGTGATGGCTAGCTACAATGGGCCGTGGGGACTCACCTTCAACCCATTTCTGCTGGCGCAATCGGGCAAGCCATTCGACATCGTCACCGCGCAAGACCTGACCGGCGATAACTTCATCGGCCAGGACCGGCCGTCGTATGCGACCGCCAATTCGCCGGCCGCCGATGTTGTAACCACTCCCTACGGGACTTTCAACACTGAACCGCTGCAGGGCGAGACGATTATTCCCGCCAACCTGGGCGATGGACCGGCGGCGGTGGCCATGAATCTACGCGTGAGCCGGGCGTTCGGCATAGGCCCGGAGATTGAGTCGGCGGGCGCGCCGGGGTCCGGCGGCGGTCATGGCGGCCATGGCGGTAGCGGACTCCCTAGCTTCGGCAGCGGGCCCTTCGGCGTTCGCGGCGGTGGCCACGGTCCTTTCGGCGGCACCGACACCGGCCACAAATACTCGCTCATGTTCAGCGCCCAGGCTCTGAACCTGTTCAACGACATCGACTACGGAACCCCGAACGGGACAGTGACCACCGGTACGGGCAATTCACGGTTTGATCGGTCCACCAGCCTGGCAGGCGGAATCTTCTCCTCCGGCTCGGCGGCGCGGCGGCTCTTCCTGCAGGCAGCCTTGCAGTTCTAAGCCTGCGGCGTACTAAAAAACGGCCGGAGCCATCGGGCTCCGGCCCTTTTTCGTCCGCTTATGCGCGCCGGGCAGCAACGGTCTGATAGAGACTCTCCCATTCCGCGGCGCGCGTCTCCATGCTGAACTGCGCCGCAATGCGCTGGCGTGCGGCGCGACCCCACGCCACACGCACTTCCATGGGCTCTTGCATCATTTCGATCATGGCCCCCGCCAGCGCCGTGGCATCGTGAGCAGGAACCACAACTCCGGCATCGCCCACCAGTTCCCGCACCCCGCCCGCATCCGTGGCTACCACCGGTTTCTCCATCGCCATGGCCTCGGCGACGGCCAGCGGCATCCCTTCCCAGGCCGAGCTCGACACAAACCCATCGGCGCTATCCAGCAGGGCCGGGAGATCGCGCCGCAAACCGAGCCAATCCACGCAATCGGAGATTCCGAGTTCAGCGGCCAGGCGTTGCAGGGGTTCTTCCGCTCGCTCGCGGCTCGCGCCCGCGATCCAAAGTCGTGTTTGCGGCCGGGCTGCGTGCCGATGCGCGGCTGCGTAAACCCGAGCAAACGCGCGCAGAAGATTGGGATAATCTTTGGCTGGGGAGATCCGGCCTGCGGCGAGCCAGACGAAATCTTCCTCTACCCCCATGGCGGCTCGCAGGGTTGCGCGCCGAGCGGCATTCGGCAAATATGCCGCGATTTCGATGGCGTTTGGAACCACCACGCAGCGCGTGGCAGAAACCGCCTTTCGAGCAATAAACCGGCGCGCGACCGCCTCGCTTACCGCGATGGTGCGCGTGCTCAGGGCGTCGGTCAGACGGTAGGCCAGCATGCGCGGCCAGCCGCCCTCGTAGACGTTGTGCACGGTCGAGAGGAGCGGGGGCCGCGATCCCAGCATGCGCAGCACGCGCGCGAAGATGTTGGCGTGGAACCCATGAGTATGAACAATGTCCGCCTGCCGGTCGCGTAGCAAACGCCGTACACGCAGCAGATTCACGGCCGTGCTCCAGGCCGACTTGCGCATATCGAGATGAAAGACCGGCAGCGCAGTAGGCCACTGTTCGGAAAGAGTGCGCAGAACAATGAGATGGACCTGGTGGCCGCGGTCAGCCATGCGCGCAGCCAGGGTGAGCGTTTGGCGTTCGGCTCCGCCGATGCCCACCGAGGTAAGCACGTAGACAATGCGCATAGACCGCGTCCCGAGGTAAAGGAAGAAGTGCATCGATAATAGCGCGGAGAGCAGGGTTCGGGCTTGCGGCGGCTTGCACCAAAATCTCAGCGCCGGCTCGATTGGACCGCAGCTCTGTCGCGCAACAAGCCGGGGCATTTGCCTGAGCTCTTCCTGGCCGACGTGCAGACCGGACTCGGTCCCTTTCTGGCCGCGTATCTAGCGGCGGCAGGATGGAATGCCGGGGTTGTAATCTGGGTACCGAATGAAAGAGAGCTTGTTATACCTTTAAGCACGCAGCACCTCGAATTATAGATTTTTGTTAAACTCCAACTCTGACTCGAGCCACGATCACCGCGGAGTCTGCGTGCCGATCAATAGGAAGTTACATACTGACCGGGTCGGCGGGTCAGGCTAAGTTAGCCGGGGGTCGTGAGGCTGCCTTTAAATGCCAGATCTATGCAGGTTTTTGCTAACTTATTGCAATTCCAAAGTGGTCCTAACCAATAAACCTAGGAAGATTCCTTATACGAATTCAGTAAATAGGGCAGTACAATGATCCGAAAGGAGTCCCATGGCCGGAGATATGCAGTTGCAATGCAGCGATTGTGGACAGGAATTTACCTTCACCGCTGCCGATCAGGCGTTCTTCCAGGAACGCGGTTATTCGACACCCAAACGTTGCAAACCTTGCCGCATGGCAAAGAAAAATGATCAAGGGGGATCCGGCTATCGTTCGGCTCCGAGTCAGGGCACTCCGGTGATCTGTTCGGGCTGTGGACAACCGACTACTGTACCCTTCGAACCGCGAGGCGATCGCCCGGTGTTTTGCCGGGATTGCTACGTGGCGCGCAAGGGCACGAGTAGCGGGGGTGGAAACATGCGCAGCCGCGCACGGGTTTAACAGCAATCCGCTTACGGAACCGTGTGTTCCGCCAATCTGCTCCACCTCCCCTCCGCTCCGAGAGCAGATTGGAATCCCGGGGAGAGATGCTCCGGGATTCAAGAGGGTGAGCGAACCTGTCCGGGTTCCTTTGCGCCTGTCTTTGCCAAGCGAGTGTACGTTCTTTATGTCCGGGGTTGTCTCCGGTGCTCGCTCGAGGTGTGCCCTGTTCGCCTGAAGTGTGACCGCACTGCGGAATACAATGAGCGTGCCTGGCAAGCCGGGCTTGGCGCGCTCGGTAGACGCATAGTACCTCCGGCACGTCGATACCCGGCTGGTCAATACCGGGCACGGCGATGCCCTTCGCGGACGAGTGCGAAGCATTCCCTCGTTTGCCAGGTAAGGACGCAACAAGGTAACCAGGGGAGTGACATGGAAGTAACGGTTTCGCAAATGTCGGGCGTGCGCTTCACGATTCAGGCGCGCTCCCACGCTGTGCTCTGCGACCAGCCCATTGAGAATGGCGGGGAAGACAGCGGCATGACCCCGCCTGAATTTTTACTCGCATCGCTGGGTTCCTGCGCGGCATTTTACGCAGCCGAATATCTGCGCACGCGCCATCTCGCTGTGGGCGGCGTGGAGGTTTCAGTCACTGCGGAGAAGCTGAAGACGCCGGCGCGGTTGGGCAATTTTCGTGTCCGCGTGGTCTCGCCCGTTACTCTGACGGATGAACAGCGCGAAGCCATGTTGCGCTCCGTGCATCATTGCCTGGTGCACAATACGCTGCTCAATCCGCCGGAGATCGCGATCGAGTTGGAAACCCGCGCGGTGGTGGCAAGCCAGGTGTGACCCGAAAGCCCCGGGGATTTCCGGGCTGACGTTTTGCGCAAACTTTCGTCTCACAAGAGAGGCACGGAGTTGAGTGCGCACGGCAAGGAGGGCGCTCGGCTCGCGTGTTAGACTTCGACTATGTTGCGCCACTTCTTTGCTGTGCCCGCTTTGGGTCGCGTTTTGCTCGCTGGCAGCCTGTGTCTGCTGGCGTTTGCATTCGCAATGGAAGCGAAGATGGCGTGGTACGGACCGGCTCTGGGTCCGGCCCAGGATATTTGCGCAGCCAAGGCTTTACCGGCTGACACGCCGGCTTTGGCTTTGCAGCGCGCGCATATCGGCGATTCTCTTTCTCAGCAATTCTCCCTCACATGGTTGCCCGCTTTTGCCGCTATCCTGATTGCGGCTACGGGTGCCATGGCCGCAGCCGGGGCGTCGGAGACGCGCCTGTTGGCGCGCAATCCCGTTCCGGTTTCCTGCCGGCCTCATTTCTCTCCCCTTCTCTTCTTCCGGCCTCCGCCCGCGCTCTGACGCGTTCTGCGCCCTGCCCGGGCGGTGCTGTGCCTGATTCGCGCAAATCAAAAAGCGCGCGCAAAGCATCTCCACCCAAAGCCGGTGCGCGGCAGAAGCGTAGTCTGCAGCGCTAGTCCTACAATGTGGGAGTGCTGCAGGAGCGTTGGCGCGATCTTCCGCGACTGCCTGACTTGGCACGAATGGAGTCTGGCACACTTTGTGCCGGGGAAGATTTATAGATCGGAAATCACCGGGCCACTCGCCGCGCGGTCTTTGACTCGCCGTGGGCGAGCACGTTTCGCCTTCCGCGCTGCGCCTCACCAGAACACGACTGAACCACAAGCATTGAACCAGAAGTATTGAACCAGGAGCTTGACGGGCATGTATAAGCTAGTCGCAACGATTTTGGCTTCCGCGGGGACGCTGGGAGCAGCCGTGGCTGTGAGTGGATGTCACGGGAGTGGGAGCGGCGCCACGACGGCCACTGCCGCTACACTGCCGGCCGCACGCGTGGCTGCGGCGCAGCGCGGGAACATCTCCCACGTTCTCACCATCGCTGGCCAGTTCCAGCCGTATCAGGTAGTCGACGTGCACCCCAAAGTGAGCGGCTATATGAAGAGGATCAATGTCGATATTGGCGACATTGTGAAGCAGGGTGAAACGCTAGCGGTGCTCGAGGTCCCAGAACTGAAAGCGCAGTTGGAACAGACGGTTTTCGAAGCCAAGCAAAGCCAGGAGGAGATCGCCCGCGCACAGCACGAGATCAAGCGGGCCCAGGCACTGAACTTTGCCTTGCACGCCGAGTCGGTGCGTCTGCAACAGGCTGCGGCCACCCGGCCGGGCTTGATCGCTCAGCAGGAGTTGGATAACGCGCAGGCGCAGGATCTGTCGTCGCAGGCCCAGGTGGACGCAGCCAAATCCGCCATGGCTGCGGCCCAACAGCATGCAGAATCGGCGCAGGCGGACAACGATCGCGTACAGGCGCTGGAAAACTACACCCGGGTTGTGGCGCCCATCTCCGGGGTCGTCATCTGGCGCTATGCCGACACCGGCGCACTGATCCAGGGCGGCACCAACTCCAACGATTCCACGCTGCCTATCGTGCGCCTTTCGCAGAGCACGCTGCTGCGGCTGCGGGTTCCGGTGCCGGAAGACGACGTGAAATACATCCATAAAGGCGACACTTTCATGGTGCGCGTGGACGCCGTGGGACGCTCCTTCAGCGGCCAAGTGGTGCGCTTTACGCGCGACGTGGACTTTGAGACCCGCACCATGGAGACGGAAATCGACGTGGAAAATCAGAATCTGTCCATCGCGCCCGGCATGTTCGCCAACACCATGCTGCCGCTGGCGGAGGCCGACAACGTGATTACTATTCCCGTGGAAGCACTGGTCCTGAATGGCGGACAACAGGCCGTGTATGTGCTCGATTCGAGCAATCGCGTCCAGGTGCGCAATGTCACCATCGGCATCGAAGGCCAAAAGCTGGTGGAGATCACCAGCGGGCTTGAACCGGGCGAGCGGGTGATCCTGGGCGGACAGGAGAAATACCAGGAGGGTGAAGCGGTAACTCCGCTGCTGACAGCCGAACCGGCCTCTGAGACCATACACGAAACCGGTGGCACCATCGACATGAAAGCCGAGCAGGCGCAAACCAATGCCGCGCTGAGTCCCAGCAACTAGTTTTCTGACCGCGTAACGAGGCACCCAAGGTTCGTGCTTTCCCAGGTCCCAAAATTGGGACCTGGGGCACCCGGCACCCGGCTCTGGGGCATGCGCAATTGATAGACGATCAATAGGCAATCAAGCGGTCAAAAGCGGATCACGGCCGTCCTGGGGCTATAGGGCCCGTTAACAGCAGAAGGAGAAGCACGCGCGATGCCCAAGTTTGCACTTAAATTTCCCTATTTCATCATCATGCTCTGCCTGATGGTGGGATTGGTGGGAGTGTTCAACGCTGCCAGCATGCCGGTGGATCTGTTTCCTACCATCGACATGCCGGTGGTGGTGGTGGCTACGTTTTATAACGGCATGCCGCCGGCCCAGATCGAAGCCGATATCACCAACACCTTTGAGCGCTTCTTTACGCTGGCCGCCAACGTGGATCACAGTGAATCGCGGTCGCTGACCGGCGTGAGCCTGATCAAGATCTATTTCCGTCCCGGCACCGATCCTAACGCCGCGCTCAGCGACGTGGCCAACCTGGCCATGGCCGACTTGCGCCGCCTGCCACCCGGCACGCTGCCCCCTGTGGTGCTCGGACTCACCGCTTCTTCGCAACCTGTGTGCCTGGTGACGTTGCAGGGCAAAGGGTTGAATGAGACGCAGCTCAAAGACATTGCGCAGTTCCAGGTGCGCAACCAGATCTCGAATGTGCAGGGCGCGTCGGTGCCGCAGCCCTATGGCGGCACCTACCGTCAGATCCAGATCTACGTCGATCCGCTCAAGATGGAAGCCCACGACTTGAGCCTCGACGACGTAGTGACCGCGGTCAACAAGTCAAACCTGATTCTGCCTGCCGGCGACGTCCGCATTGGCTCCAAAGATTACAACATTTACGCCAACAGCCAGTTCCCCGACGTCAAATTGATGAACGAGATGCCGCTGAAGTCGGTGGGCAACTCGTCGGTGGTGGTGGCCGACATCGGCCACGCCGAAGACTCGGGCGCGCTGCAATACAACATCGTTCGCATCAACGGCCAGCGCTCCGTTTATGTGCCCGTCTTCAAACAAGGCGGCGATAGCAACACCATCACCATCGTCAACGGCATGAAGGAGGCCATCAAGCACCTGGTCGATATCCCCAGCCAGCTCAAGACGGCGGTGGTGTTCGATCAATCAGTGTTCGTCAAACTGGCCATCAAGAACCTGGTCAAGGAAGCCACCATTGGGCTGGTGCTGACCGGCATCATGATCCTTATCTTCCTGGGCAGCCCACGGGCCACGTTTGCCGTCATGCTCTCCATCCCGCTCTCGGCCTTGCTCTGTCTTCTGCTGATACGCACCATGGGCGGCTCCATCAACACCATGGTCCTGGGCGGGCTGGCACTCGCCTTCTCGCGCCTCATCGACGATTCGGTGGTGGTGCTGGAGAATATTTTCCGCTTCATGGAAATGGGTGTACCGCCCTACGAGGCGGCGGAGAAAGGCGGCATGGAGGTCTCGCTGGCCGTGCTCGCGGCTACTTCGACCACCTCTATTGTGTTCTTCCCTGTAGCCTTCCTCTCCGGCATCAGCAAATACATTTTTGCTCCGCTGGGATTGGCGGTGGTTTTCTCCATCTTTGCTTCCTATTTCTTCGCAATGACGGTGGTGCCGCTGTTCTGCGCCAAGTTCATCCGCGTTGAACACGAGGAGCACGAGGGGGCGGCCCAGCAGGGACGCAAGCGCTCCTTGTTCCGCAATTTCATTCAGAGATTCAACGACTTCTTCCAGAATTTTCTCAACGGCTACGAGCGGCTGGCCTTCCGAGTGCTGCAACGTCCGGCGTTCACAGCCACCGTGATGCTGGGGGGGCTGGCCCTGCTGCTCGTGGTTCTGTTTCCCTTTCTGGGGCGGGCCTATTTTCCGCGCACCGACCCCGGCCAGTTTGTCATCAACGTGCGCATGCCGAGTGGCACGCGGCTAGAAGTCAGCAACGATTACATCGCTAAAGTGGAAGGTGTGATTCGCGGCGTGGTGAAGCCCAAAGACCTGGACATGATCGTTTCCAATATCGGCGTTTATCCCGATCTTTCCTCCATCTTTACGCCCAACGCGTCGATGGATACGGCCTTTGTGCAGACCAGCTTGAAGGAAGACCACAGCATCGGCAGCTACCAATACATGAACATGGTGCGCGCCAAACTGAGCCAGGAAATGCCGGAGCTGACCACCTATTTCCAGGCGGGTGGCCTTATCGACGGCGTCATTAACCAGGGTTTGCCCGCCCCCATCGACATCCAGATTGGCTCCAACAATATGGCCGGCGCTTACCGGCTGGCCCAGCAACTGGCCCTCAAGATCAACGCCATGCCCAACGTTTCAGAGGTCTATATTCCTCAGGATCTCGATTACCCCGGCATTGCGCTCGATATCGACCGGGAAAAGGCCAGCCTGGTGGGCCTGTCGCCGAAGGGCGTAGTGGACGACGTGGTCACCGCATTGACGTCCTCCGGCCAGATCGCCCCCAGCTACTGGATTGATCCCAAGACCGGCAACAACTACATGGTGACTGTCCAGTACGCGAACCGCTGGATCAATAACATGTCGCTCGAAGACCTGAAGAACATCCCGTTGCGCGGAGCGCAACCACCCGGATTCAGTCCCACTAACACCGGCGAACGGGCCGATGAGTTTCCCTCGAACTTCACCAGGGGAGAGCATCTCAGCGGATTTACGCCATTAAGCTCGGTGGCCGATCTGCAGATGATCAATACTCCCACCGAGGTCGATCATTACCAGATTCGCCGCGTGATCGACATCTACGTCGCCACCAAATCGGAGGCCCTTAACCATGTGGGCGAACGCATCCAGCAACTGTTGGCCAACACCAAAACCGATCGCAACACGGTGCTCAAGCTACGCGGCGCGGTGGTGAACATGAACCGGTCGTTCCTGGAGTTCGGCGTGGGCCTGCTGCTGGCCGTGGCCATGGTCTACCTGATCCTTATGTCGCAGTTCCGCAGCTTCATCGATCCGTTCATCATTCTCATGGCCATTCCACCGGGGCTGGTTGGAGTTCTGCTCATCCTGCTCTTTACCGGCGCCACGCTCAACATCATGTCGCTGATGGGCGTGATTATGATGACCGGCATCGTGGTGTCGAACAGCATTTTGATCGTGGAGTTCGCGGGCACCCTGCACGAAGAGGGACAAACATTGCTCGATGCCGTAGTGCATGCCTGCAAAATCCGTCTGCGGCCCATTCTGATGACCTCGCTGGCCACGCTGCTGGGGATGATTCCCATGGCCATTGGGCTCGAAGCCGGCAGCGAACAGTATGCGCCGCTGGCTCGCGCCGTAATCGGCGGCCTAGGCGTGTCTGTTGCGGTTACGGTCTTTCTGGTTCCCGCCGTTTACCTCGTCGTCCACGGCCGGAGCGAATCTGCACCCGCAGCCACGGAGAGTGAGCAAAATGCATAGACAGGAAAAAATGAAGCGGCTTCACGTTCGTTGCGCGACCGCCCTGGCGGCATTCATCGCGGCGCTCCCAGCCTTGTTGCCGGCTCAGCAGTCGCTGCCCTCGGCGCCGGCAATGAACCTTATCGCTGGAGCCGGTCAATCCCCTGCCCCAGCCGGACAGTTCCAGAATCCCGGCGCTGACGGACCCACGCAAAACGGCGCGCAGAATGCGCAGATGGGCGCGCAGCCGCCCGCCGGGATCACGGGACCACGCCTCAGCATTGAGGAGGCCGAGCAGTTGGCCTTTCGCAACAACCCCAACATCAGCATTGCGCGCCTTCTGGCACTGGCGCAGGGCCAGGTGACACGCGAGGCGCGATCAGTGGAGCTGCCCCAGGCTTTCAGCGATCTGGACGCGGCGGACGCGCACCGCGACAGCCGCTTCACCGGCGGGGACCTTTCCAGAACCTTGACCGGTTCCAGAATGTTTACGAAGGCGGCGGCAGGACTGACAGTACGCCAACTGATTACCGACTTTGGCCACACCCATAACATGGTCAAGAGCGCACAGTCCGGCGCTCGCGCACAGATCGAAACCCAAAGAGCCACGGAACTCGATATCAAGCTGGCCGTTGACCAGGCGTTCTACCAGGCCCTGACCTCGCAGGCCGTCCTCAAGGTAGCGCAGCAGACACTTGCCCAGCGCCAGGCAACCGGAGACCAGGTGAACGCCCTTACCAAGGCGAAGGTGAAATCGGATCTCGACCTGAGCTTTGCCCAGGTGCAGGTTTCGCAGGCCAATCTGCTGCTGCTGGATGCGGAAAACAATGAAGCCGCCTCCATGGCCACACTCAACGATGTGCTCGGCTCAGAGCAGGACCAACAGTACGTCCTGGTTGACGAGACAAGCGGCAATCCTCCGCCCGCGCCCACCGACACCGAAGCATTGGTGCAGGAGGCATTCAATCAGCGCCCCGACCTGCTGTCGCTCAACGACCAGTTCCTTTCCGCGAAGCAGTACGCCACAGCCGAGCGCGATCAGTGGTTGCCCACCATCACGGCAGTCACCGCCGGAGGAGGAACGCCAGTGCGCGGCAACCCCGGCGACCTGATCCAGTCCTCCTGGTACCTGGGCGCAGGGGTCAACGTGAATATTCCGGTTTTCAATGGCTTCCTCTATAACGCCGAGACCAAGGAAGCCAGGTACCGGGCCAGCGCCACCGAGGAGCAGGTCCGCTCCCTGCGCGACACCGTCGCACGCGACGTGCGCACCGCGGTGCTCAATGCGCAGACCGCATTCCAGCGCATCGGTGTCACCCAGGCTATGCTCAACCAGGCAAACTTTGCCATGGACCTGGCGACAGCACGCTACAAGATCGGCCTCAGCAGCATCGTGGAGCTTACGCAGGCCCAGTTGATCCAGACCCAGGCCGAAATCGACAACACCAATGCGCGCTATACCTACCAGACGGCCTTGGCGGAAGTTCGCTATGAGATCGGGCAGTAGAACAGTTCACAGTTCTCAGTTCACAGTTTCACCGGCACGGCGGCCGCTGAGCTGTGAACTGAGAACTACGAACCGTGAACTGTTTTATCCGATGCTGGCGCTGCGGCCGCGGGACAGAACCGCCGATTTGCGGCGATCTTTGGAGGCGTGATCGATTTTTTTCCAGAAGCCCACGAAGTAATCGATGGCGGAGACGGACGACACCAGCACGGTAAAGTACACAGCCGCAATCGCATACCACTTCACCGGAATTATCAGCACGCCGATGTGCCACTGCGCCCACTGGTGAGCGAGGATGGTAGCCACTACGGCCACGATCTGCACCACGGTTTTGAGCTTGCCCAGCTCGCTTGCGGTAATCGTGAATCCTTCTGAAGCAGCAATCGAGCGCAGCCCGGAGATCAGGAATTCGCGGCCGATGATCACCACCGCGATCCACACTTTCACCACCTGCGGGTTATAGGCCACCAGTTCGATGAGCGCGGCCGTGACCATAATCTTGTCGGCCAGCGGGTCGAGCAGCATGCCCATGGTGGTTATCTGCCCACGCCGCCGCGCTAGATAACCGTCCAGGCCATCGGTCATGGAGGCGAGGACGAAGAGAATGGCCGCGCAAAGTTCCTGCGCCCCACCTGTTTGCCACGGGAAATGCGGCGACAGAATCCACAAAAACAGCGGGATCATGATGATCCTGCTCATCGTGATGGAGTTGGGCAGATTCATGTCGAACGCGCCACATTTCGCGTCTCTGGTGACGTGACACCATTATTGCACCAGCCGCTCCATTGCATTGCTGTCAGTTGCTGCCTCGGGCCAGCCCGCAGGAACAAAACGGGATGGGCTCGCGCCCATCCCGTTCTCTGCTGCTTTGGATTCTTGTGTTTTATGCGTAGATGCCACGCTGCCGGATGGTGAAGGCAACGCGATCGATGGCCAGCATGTACGCGGCGATACGGTTGTTCACGTTGTGGGCCTCGGCGTAGCGAACCACGTCGTCGAAGCTGTCGCGCAGAATCGTCTCGAGTTGCTCGTTGACGATGGCCTCTTTCCAGAAGTAGCCCTGCCGGTCCTGCACCCACTCAAAGTAGCTGGCGGTTACGCCACCGGCGTTGGACAGGATGTCCGGCACAACGAAGATGCGCTTGTCGGCCAGGATTTCGTCGGCCACTGCGGTCGTGGGCCCGTTTGCGCCCTCGACGACGATCTTGGCCTTCACCTTATCGGCATTACGGCTGGTGATCACATTCTCGGTCGCGGCCGGGATGAGCACCTCGCAATCGGAGAGCATCAGCTCTTCGCTGGGCATGGCCTCGGCCCCGTGGAAGCCCAGGATCGACTCGTTGCGGTACTTGAATTCGGTGAGCGCGTTAATGTCGATGCCCTTGGGGTTGAAGAGCCCTCCATCCTTTTCAGCAATGCCGATGACCTTGTAGCCGGCTTCCATCATCAGGCGCGCGGCGTTGGAACCTACGTTGCCAAAGCCCTGGATGATGACGCGGCAGCCGTCGACCGCCATGTTCAGGTAGCGCAGGCTCTCGCCGCATACCACCATCACGCCGCGTCCGGTGGCTTCCACGCGGCCGCGCGAGCCGCCAATGTTGATAGGCTTACCCGTCACCACGCTGGTCACAGTCTGGCGCATGTGCATGGAGTAGGTGTCCATAATCCAGGCCATGGTCTGCTCGTTGGTATTCACGTCCGGTGCGGGAACGTCCTTCTCCGGCCCGATGAACTCGATGATCTCCGAGGTGTAGCGGCGCGTCATCCGCTCCAACTCGCCCCTGCTCATGGAGTGGGGGTCGCAAATGACGCCTCCCTTGGCGCCGCCGAAGGGAATATTGACGACCGCGCACTTCCAGGTCATCCAGCTGGCCAGCGCGCGCACCTCGTCGAGGGTCACGTCCGGCGCGTAGCGGATGCCACCCTTCGACGGGCCGCGGGCCTGCGAGTGCTGTACGCGGAAGCCCGTGAAAACCTCAATCCGGCCATCGTCCATGGTCACGGGAAAGTGCACAATGATCTCGCGCGAAGGCGAGCGCAGCACCTTCCAAAGTCCCTCATCCAGGTTCAGCTTGCGAGCGGCAAAATCGAATCGTGCACTCTGAGCCTCCCAGGGGTTGATCTCCTGGTCCAGAGTCATGGTGGGTGTAAGCGGTGCCATATTTTCTCCATTCCGTTGCGTTTGCGCCGGTTAAGCCGCAACGAGCGGCTGCCGGGGTGCGTGGATGCAACGGAGATTCTGCCCCGGCTAACCGGGGCGATGCCGTACGGCCGGACCCGTAGATGTCCTCACCCGCCGGTAGGGCGAGGAATCAGCTTCCGAGAGGCCCAAACCCCTGTGAGTCTAGGCCGTCCGGCAGGCCCCGTCAAGCGCCGAAATCTCATCCTTTCGCGACGGGAAACCGGTTCCGAACCTATGCCTCCGAAGCTAATCCAGAACGGGATCTGGAAATTATCGCCGGCCGGCACTGGAAGCTACAATGCAAAGGGTCAAATTTCTTCAAAAGGAAAAGGCGAGAGACCGTTCTCATGAAGCAGAGTCGCAGGAGCTTTCTTCGGAATACCGCGTTCACAGGTGGAGCGATTACGCTTCGGGGATTTGGGAGCAACGGCGGAGCCCTGGCGGCTGCGGCTCGGTTTGCCGACAATTCGCAACCAGTGGACGACGCTGCTGTTCGGCTGCACTTTCAATCGCCGCCCAAGCAGTATCGGCCGCTGGTGCGGTGGTGGTGGCCTGGCAACGATGTGACCGAGGCTGAGCTGCGGCGCGAAATTTCAGTTCTGGATCAGGCCGGCTTCGGCGGCGCGGAGATCCAGGCGTTCGTCAAAGGCTTTCCGCCCGATTTCCTGAAGGCGCACAAGCAGCAGATCAACGGCTTTGCTACACCGTCATTCTTCCAGCACGTTGCGGTTGCCGCCGACGAGGCTGGCAAGCACGGCATGTTTGTGGATTACACTTTCGGCTCCGGTTGGCCGTTTGGCGGGGGCGACGCGATCACGCCGGAGCTGGCCGCCATCGAGTTGCGCTGGACACGGCTCTCCGTTGAGGGGCCGGCCGCGCTCCACGAGCGGTTGCAAATACCGTCGATTACGGACGGTGACCCACTGCATCCGGCCGAATTCCTCAAGACCTTGCCTGAAGGATGGGCGGAGCGCATGAAGAAGCGCACCAAAGTTCAGGCTGTGGTTGCGGTGCGCGGCGTGGCACCGCAGTTCATCTTCCATCACAACGGACCAGGGCAGGCTGTTTCGCAGCCGGGGCAATTGGAAAAAGGCACCGCCGTCGATCTGACCGCGCGCCTCGACGCGGATGGAATCTTGCAGTGGGATGTGCCGCCCGGAACGTGGCAGATCTTCGTCTTCTGCTCAGTCCCAACCGGCCAGGGCGTGAATGCCGGCGCAGGTCCCGGACCGCAGTTGGTCATGGACCACCTGAGCGCGGAGGCCTTCGCGGCGCATGCAAAGCGCGTGGGCGACGCCGGCCTTCCGTACATCGATCAATATTGCGGCAAGAGCTTACGCGCAATTTTCTGCGACAGCCTTGAAGTGGGCGCGAAGCTCTTTTGGAGCGATGACTTTCTCGCCGAATTCCGGCGCCGCCGCGGTTACGATCTGCTCCCCTATCTTCCGCTTCTCCAGGTGCAGAATCACGACCAGCCGTTCGGCGAGTTTGTCGAGCTCCCGGTCTTCGAGATGGACGGCATGGGCAGCCAGGTGCGAGAGGATTATCGCCAGACCGTGTCCGACCTCATCATTGAACGATTTTATGAGCAGTTCAACAACTGGGCGCACGAACACAAGCTGCTCTCCCGCACGCAGGCGCACGGCGCACCCGCGGATGTGCTCCGCATCTACGGCGAGGCCGACATTCCCGAGACCGAAGACCTCTACGATGAGGGCGGTTACGACTTCCTGAAGATGGCGGCATCGGCGGCGAACATCTATGGCCGTGCGATTGTGGGCAGCGAATCGTTTGTGTGGCCGGGCGCTGCATTCCAGACGACGCCGGAAAAGATGAAGTTGGCAACCGACGAGTTGATTACTGCCGGTACAAATGCCATTGTCTATCACGGTTTCCCGTATATCATTCCCGAATTTTCTGCGCCCGGATGGCACCCGTTCTCCGGAGTTTGGGGAGACGGAAACTATTCGTCGCACTTCAACGAGCTGAATCCGCTGTGGCCGTATTTTGCCGATTTGAATGCCTACATCACGCGCCTGCAATACATCTCGCAGGTGGGAACCAACGTTGCCGCGGTCGCGCTCTATTGGAATGATGTAGCGCATGGCGCGGACGAGGCACCGCCAACTCCAAAGCTGAACCAGGCGATGCTGGACGCGGGATATAACTACGACCACATGAATCCCGCCTCGCTGTTGCACTGCACGGCACGCGACCGGATGCTGGTGACGGCGGGCGGCGCAAGTTACCGGGTACTGGTGTTGCCGGCGCTCGATGCGATCGACGCGGCAGTGGCCAGCAAGCTCAAGGAATTTGCAGGAGCCGGTCTTCCGATTGTGTTTGCAGGCAAGGTTCCCTTGCAGGCGGAGGGCCTGGTGGACAATGCTGCCAACACACAACGGGTGCAGAGCGCCATGCTGGCTCTGCGCGAATCGGCAAATGTGTATTTCGCCTCTGACAACGCGGGAGCCGTTGCGATGCTGAGCAAAGCTGCGAGCCCTAACGTGAGATTTCAAGGCGAGCCTCTCCCCTTCATTCAGAAGCGGGTTGGACGGCTGAACACTTTCTTCCTGCACAACCAATCGGATGCGACGCAGCACCTGATTGCCGGTTTCGAGGCAGACGGCGAACCGGAGTTGTGGGATCCGTGGACAGGCAAGACGGCGTCGATCGCGAACTCCCGGCGCAACAACGGCTGGATCGAAGTCGAACTCGATCTGGAGCCGCTGTCTTCGGCTCTCATCGTCTTCGATCCCGCCGCGAGTGCTGCTTCGGCTGCGACTGGCACAGCGCGTGGGCATTTGATCCGCTCGGAAGAAATCGGCGCCGCGGGATGGACGCTTCGAGCGACGGGCCTTGCGCCATCCGGCAAGACTGCTGTTGTCCAGCGCGATTTGCCGCGGCTGATTGACTGGTCTCTGGACAACGAGCTGCGTGGCCTTTCCGGGAGCGGCGTTTACACAACCAGCTTTCATGTGGATGCGGCCGATGCGGGCAAGCGCCGTGTGCTCGGCCTGGGCGATGTGAAGGACGTTGCCGTAGTGAAGGTGAATGGCAAGCAGGCTGCCACGCTGTTGCTGCGTCCTTACGTGGCAGACATTACGGATTTTGTGAAGCCCGGAGAGAACCGTCTGGAAGTGACTGTGACCAACACGCTGTTCAACAGCATGGTTCTGCGGGAGCCGAGAACGTTTCGACCTGGGTCGGCCGACAATCCTTCCGGGCTCATGTCTGCCGGACTGATTGGCCCCGTGCAGGTGAAGGTGATGGAAGCCGGAGAACGGCCGATCCCCTGACGGCCCTCGCGCGGAAAGCGGCAGGACAACGTAATTTGCTGCGCGCCGCTTTCCGCCATTTGCCACAACCCGGCCATGCAGTGAAACAATAGCTGACATGCGGACTGAACTTTCTTTTGCCCCTCTCTCCGAAATCAAAACCGAATTGCTGGCCGTGCTGGCCACCGACACGCAGACCGCCAAGGGCCCGGATGCGAAGCCCGCGCCCGAGTTGCTGGTTGCTGACGAAAAGGTGAAGGCGGCTGCCGCGCAGGTGCTGGCAAGCGGCGAATACAAGGGCGGCGCCAACGAGACGGTGCTGCTGCATGCACCCGCCGGACTGGCCGCAAAGCGGCTGCTGATTGTGGGCCTGGGCAAGCAGGCCAAGGCCACCGCGCACAGCGTGCGCGATGCCGCCGGAACCGCCACCCGCTACGCCAAGCCGCGCGGGATTCGGGAGCTTGTATTGGCACTCCCCTCCACCGAAAGTCTGCCCGCGGCAGGCGGCGCGAGAGCGGCCGTGGAAGGCGCATTCGTCGGCGACTTCGATCCCGACACCTATCGCAGCGATCGCAAGGATCAGAGCATTCAGTCGTTCACGGCTGTCGCGCCTGCGGGTGCGGACCGCAAAGCGATTGAGGCTGCTTTTGCTGAAGGCGTGATTGTGGGTGAGAGCCAGAACTTTGCGCGCTCGCTGGTGAACGAGCCCGGCAACAAGCTGACGCCGACGGTGATGGGACAGCGCGCAGCGGCGATGGCGAAGGAAGTGGGCCTGGCCTGCGACGTCTACTCCACCGACAAGCTGCACGAGCTGAAAATGGGCGCGTTCTGGAGCGTCTCTCAAGGATCGGAAGAGCCGCCGGCGCTGATCGTCATGCGCTACGAGCCCAAAGGCGTGAAGGACGGCCCGGTGCTCGGTCTCGTCGGCAAGGGCATCACCTTCGATACGGGCGGCATCTCCATCAAGCCGGCCGACAACATGGAGAAGATGAAGTACGACATGGCGGGCGGCGCAGCCATGATTGGCGCCATGCGCGCCATTGCGCTGCTCAAACCGAACGTGCGCGTGATCGGCATTGTGTGCGCCTCGGAAAACATGCCGGACGGCAAGGCGCAGAAGCCGGGCGACGTGCAAACCGCGATGTCGGGCAAGACCATCGAAATTATCAATACCGACGCCGAAGGCCGCCTGGTGCTGGCCGACGGCCTGGCCTACGCCAAGCAACTCGGCGCCACGCACCTGATCGACGCAGCCACGCTCACCGGCGCATGCGTGGTAGCGCTGGGCATGGTGAATGCCGGCTCTTTTTCCAACGACGACGCCACCTACGCGAAGTTCGATTCCGCGCTTAGGACGAGCGGCGAGAAGTTCTGGCGGCTGCCGCTGGGCGATGAGTACATGGAGATGATCAAGAGCGACATCGGCGACATCAAGAACACTGGCGGACGCTGGGGCGGCGCAATTACCGCTGCCGAGTTCCTGCACGTGTTTGCCGAGGACACGCCGTGGATCCATCTGGATATCGCAGGCGTGGCGTGGGTCGAAGATTCCAGACCCTACATCGCCAAGGGCCCGAGCGGCATCGCGGTGCGATCCATCCTTGAGTGGGCGCGGAGTTTCTAGAATCGCAACTGTGAATGTCTGTGCTTTCCCAGGTCTCAAAAGCGAGACCTGGGGCACCCAAGTTCATGGCGCGATGATTGTTCTGCAATGAGACAAGACCGCGGTTCGATCCTGTAAGCTGGTTGGCGGAATCATCAGCTCAGATTCGAGGGATCGAACATCATGCGTGAAATGCGAGGCGGCGCGCTGGCTGGCCGCGGTACCTGCGTTGTTACTGCTCTTGCTGTATTGCTCACCTGCTGCGCGCCCGCCGTTGCACAGAGCAAGTCCGCACCTCCAGGCGATACGCCGGCGACGGCTGGGCCGCTCGCGAATCTCTCTCCCAAGATCAAACGGCGCGACCTGTCCAAGGCCATGAAGCTGGTGGCCGATTGGCAACTGGACCGCTTGCCCGCGCAGCCCCAGACCGACTGGACCTTTGCCGCGCTCTACGCCGGGTTCATGGCCGTTCCACACCAGGTGGCCGGCGACAAGTATCAGCAGGCGATGCTGCACCTGGGCGAAGCGCTCAACTGGCAGCCCGGTCCGCGCGCACTGCACGCCGACGATCAGGCCGTCGGGCAGATGTACATGGAGCAGTATTTCCTGCATAAGGACGCAAAGATGATGGATCCGATGCGGGCACGGCTCGATGCCGAGATTGCCGCACCTTCATCCGATTACGCGAAGACACTTCCCGGGCACTGGGATCGGGATCGTTACCCCAACATGCCGCTGTGGTGGTGGTGCGACGCGCTCTTCATGGCCCCGCCGGTCTACGCGGATATGGCTGCGGCTACGGGCGACAAGAAGTATCTCGACTTCATGGATCAGCAGTGGACCAACACCACGGACCTGCTCTACGACAAATCAAAGCACCTGTACTCGCGCGATGCGACATTTCTGGACGAGCATGAGAAGAACGGGGAAAAGATTTTCTGGGCGCGCGGCAACGGATGGGTGATGGGCGGAATCGTGCGCATACTGAAGGAACTGCCGCCTGACTCGCCGCTGCGGGCAAAGTATGTGGCGCAGTTGAAAGAGATGGCGGCGGCTACGCTGGCTGTGCAGGGCAGCGATGGGCTGTGGCGTCCCGGCCTGCTCGATTCCGATGCCTACTCACTGCCGGAGATTTCGGGCAGCGCGTTCATCACCTATGCGATGGCGTACGGCGTGAACGAAGGGATTCTGGATCGGGCAACATACTGGCCGGCTGTCGAAAAAGCCTGGGCCGGCATGGTGAAGCACGTGTACGCCGATGGAAGGCTGGGATGCATTCAGCCGGTTGGCGCGGCGCCGGGCGCGTTTACTGAGACATCTAGCTACGTGTACGGCGTTGGTGCGTATCTGCTGGCTGGCTCGGAGATTTACCGGACGGCGAAGTAGTTGGCGCCGTCAAGTAGTTCGGACGGCGAAGTAGTTGGCGCCAGTTCGACGACGGGTATCAAGGTTCGTGCTCTCCCACCCTTGCGGCGGAAAAAAGCCGCAAGAATGGGGCACGGAAGCTCCTCGGCGGACGAACCACGAATCCCGAACTGCGATCGTTACTCAATCATTACATCGATCTTGTCGTCGGGCAGCGGCTGGGATAGGTTCTGTGCGCCGTCGATCTCGCGCACTGCGCCGCCCGGCAGCGGGTGCAGCTTGAAGAGCACCAGAACGTTGCGCTCGCCGTCGTCGAAGGCACGATAGGTGGCTACCTGCTCGAGCGAGTAGCGCGTGTGCAGGTCCTGGAGCGTGTCGGGATCGAAATCGTTCCAGGATGCGTACCAACCAGGCTGATAGTGGCCCTCTTTTTCGGGCAGGTTCTCAGTGCCGAAATCATCGCACAGCGCGGGCAGATGCGTGGCCAGCATGATCTCGTCGCCGCTGACGGAGACCAACATGCGACGCCCGTTCGGATGCGCGTCAATATAATCCGTGAGCGCTCGAGCCGCGTTCGCAAACGTGTACTGCGGATGGGTCGCGTACTCCACCGTGCCCGCGCTATCGATTGCCGCTGCCAGCACGACGACGGCGAGGATTGCGCCTCCCACCGGCCGCGCCCACGCGACCGTTCCCTGGCCTGATTCGACAAGCGAAGCCGCACCCAGCGCAATCATCACAAAGCAGAAATAGGCAACTACCGCGTAGTAGCGCGGCTGCGGATGATCCTGGTAGGTCATGAAGAGAATGCAGCCCGCGACCGCCCAGAACGCCGCACCAAAGACCGGGTCGGCAGCCAGGCCGGCTCGCCCGCTGAGGCGCGCCAGGACTGCGCAGGCAATGGCGACGCCGGCGAGCGGAATTAACGCCCGATCGACCCACAACGCGCCGTGCAGCGACCACCAGAAACTGGCAAGCGGCCAAGTGAATCCCGCGGGCTTGGGATAGTTGTTGACGAAGAGAAGATAGCGGTAGTCGCGCAGCAGCCCCAGGTGCGCAATCAAGGCCATCCAGGCGCCATATGCAGCGGCCGTGGTTGCAACTGCGATGGCGGCACAGGGCCAGAGACGCCGCCGGGCTTCATTCGTTCCCTGCAGTAGCGCCGCGCCCATGGCCCACGCCAGTGCCGGTGCAAAAAACACGGCCGTGAGCTTGGTGAGCATCATCAACACGAACAGCAGACCGACGGCGACCGCGGCCCAGCGCGGCCGCGAGGCCTTGCCGATCCGCACAGCCACGTTCAGCGCGGCAAGTGTCAACGTCATCAGCACCGGTTCCAGAATGGCGAGCCGGCTGAAGCAGTATAGAAACGGACTGGCCGCGATGAGCGTTACGGCCAGCAACGAGGCCCAACGCGCGGCGCGCACCCGCACCAGCAGGTAAGTCAATGCCAGGTTGGCGAAGAAACAAAATACCGCTAATCCCCGCGCCGCCTGTAGACTGACACCGGCCACGCTGAAGGCAATCCACTCCAGCGCCGGCCAAAAGGGCAGTGCCGCTGCGGGATTGAAGTCGCCCGGCTGATACCAGTTGCCGAAGAGGTGGGCGCGAATGGCGGCATTCGCGTACCAGCCCTCGTCGGTGTACTTGGCCCAGTCCGCGTGCCAGGGCGATGCATTGGGGAAATCGGCGCGCAAATGGAGCGCATGCAAAGCGGCGAGAGCCAGGATGGCCGCCAGCCAGGCTGCGTAGGCGCACGCTCTGAGCCGCTGCTTCAATCGATTCTCCGGTGACGACGGCGCAGACACGATGGGGCCGCTGCCACGCTCAAGGATTGAGAATTCGCTAGCGATCGAGAATTCCCTAACCTCGCTAAAATCTGTTGCAGGGGACGTTTTGAGTATACCGTTCGTAGTGCTTTCGCTGAAGGGTTTTCGCCGCCTGAATCTGTTTTCGCGTGCGAATTCTGCTGTCGTTTTCGTCTCTGCAGGCCGGTTTCACCGGCCTGCAGAGACACTTCAATAGTTCATCCGCAAAGAGTTCCAGCCACAGATGCGTCAGGCTCTGCGGCGCGTGGCTTCTTCGTAGACTTGGGCGTACTCGCGGGCCGGGGCTTCCCAGCCGAACTCACACGCCATTCCATTGCGCATGAGGCGTTCCCAGGATTTTTTATCCTGGAAGGCTGCAAGGGCGCTGTCGATGGCGGCCAGCAGGTCGCGCGGATCGTAGCCGGTAAATTTGAAGCCGGTTCCGATTCCCTGCTCCGGATTCCATTGCTGGATGGTGTCATCGAGGCCGCCGGTGGCGCGCACCACGGGAACGGTTCCGTATTTGAGCGAATAGACCTGATTTAATCCGCCCGGCTCGTAGCGCGAGGGCATGAGGAAGATGTCGGCACCGGCTTCGACCTTGTGGGCGAGAGCGTCGTCGTAACGAATCTGCACGGCGACCTTTTCTGGATGATGGAGGGCCCAGGTACGGAAGAAATTTTCAAAGACGGGCTCGCCGGTGCCCAGCGCCACAACAGCGACGTCGCGCGATGCCAGTTCTTCGGCAATCGGGGCGACGATATCGAAGCCCTTTTGCGCGACCAGGCGCGAGACGATGCCGATGACCGGCGTCTCCTCTGCAATGGACTCCAATCCGAAGGCGTGGAGAAGGTCTTTGCGGCAGGCGCGCTTGCCGGAGAGATCCTGGGCCGTGTAGTGGGCGGCGAGATTGCCGTCAGTGGCCGGATTCCAGCGATCGTAGTCGACGCCGTTCAGAATGCCGTGCAGGTCGGCGGAGCGGAGGCGCAGAACGGAGTCGAGTTTCCAACCGTACTCCGGCGTTTGAATTTCTTCAGCATATTTGCGGCTTACGGTGGTGAGTTGATCGGAGAAGACCACGCCGGCTTTGAGGAAGTTGAAGTGGTCATAGTGCTCCACCTGGTCCATGGTGAAGAGGTCCCACGGGAAGAGGAGCTGCTCGGTGGTGTTGGGCGGAAAAGTTCCCTGGTAGGCGACGTTGTGAATGGTCAACACGGTGGCTACGCGGCGCAGCAGCGGATCGGCAGCGTAGGTGGTGCGCAGGTAGAGCGGGATGAGGGCCGATTGCCAGTCGTGTACGTGGAACAGGTCGGGGACGCCCAGGAGCTTGGAGGCTTCGAGGACCGCGCGGCAGTAAAGGCCGAAGCGCTCGGCGTTGTCGGTGTAGTCGCCGCCGGCGGGGCCGTAGAGCTCGGGGCGATCGAACAGCTCGGGGCAATCGACGAAGTAGAACTGGACGCCCTCGTGGAGGCCACCGTTCACGATGCCGGCAAAGCGGTTGTAGTAGCGGAAGGGGATGGTGATGGAGCGCACGGAATAGCTGGGCTCAGCGCCGGCCTTTTCAATTTTGGCGCGCACGCTGCCGTAGTACGGGAGGTAGACGGTCACCTGGTGACCGAGCTTCACGAGTTGCGGCGGCAGCGCGCCCACCACGTCGGCCAAGCCTCCGGTTTTGGCGAAAGGGACGGCTTCCGAGGCGGCAAAAACAATATGCATTGCGGTATCTCCCTGATGCGACAAGCCTAATTGGAAAGTCTACCCCAGGCCTGTGTCTGGGCCTAAACTCTTGCGGCCGCTTGCCCGGCCATGCCGCGGTCTGGCTTGCGGAGATGTATGGTCTTCCGCCCTTTCCGCAGAGGATCCAGGAAGCAGATCCTTCGACTCCCCCCGCTGCGTCCAGGGTCGCTGCGTCGAAGATCATCGCCAGGGTTCCGTCTCCCCTACAGGGCCAGGTCATGCTTTTGGCCGCCCACCCAGCCCTTCTCCTTCGTTGCACTCAGGGGCAGGGTTGTCCTGGGCTAACCTCAATGCTCCCTCCGGGAGCGGGGCAGTGGCCGGCCAGCGTTCGCAACTGGAGAAGGAACGGGGCATGGCGACATTGTGGGTCGGCGCTTCGTTGCGAACGGTTCACCAGATGGGATGAATGGGGGGAAAACGGGGTTGAGCTGTGCGCTTGCTCACATTACCTTCGTCAAGACTTACCTCAAACTGGTAACTTAAGAGAGAAGGATTTCGCTCATACCTATGTTTTCAAATCCTTATTTTGCCCTTGCAGTTTTGTTTGTTGCCGCGTTGGGATTCGGTCTCGGTCCGCTGGGGTTGGCATGGCTGTGGGCACGGTTCTTCTCACCGCGCAAGCCAAATGCCATTAAGAACGCAATATATGAGTGCGGGCTGGAATCGACGGGCGATGCATGGGTGCAGTTCCGCTCGGCCTATTACTTGTACGCCATCATTTTTCTGATTTTTGATGTGGAAGCGGTGTTTCTGCTCCCCTTTGCCGTGGCGTTTACCGGACTGGGCGCAGCCGCCTGCGCCGCCATGCTGGTGTTTGTGCTGCTGCTGGTGGAGGGTCTGGCATGGGCCTGGGCCAAGGGCGTGCTGACGTGGGCGTAAAGACAGTTCGCAGTTCAAAGTTCGCAGTTCTCAGCCCAGACGACAGGCGGGCGCTGACAGCGAACAAGAACCGCGAGCAAGAACCGGCCCCCCCCCAGCCGCAGCCGATCGACCACGCCGCAGAAACTGTGAACTACGAACTGTGAACTGAGAACTGCTCTATGGATCAACAACTCAAAATCGAAATGGGCGAACAGGGCGTGGTCGTCACGACGCTCCAGGAGCTTTACAACTGGGGACGGCGGAGCTCGGTGTGGCCGATGAACTTCGGACTGGCCTGCTGCGCCATCGAGATGATTGCAACCACCATGGCCCGGTACGACCTGGCCCGCTTTGGCGCCGAGGTGTTCCGTCCCTCGCCGCGGCAGGCCGACCTGATGATCATCTCGGGCACGGTGACCAAGAAGATGGCGCCCCAGGTGGTGCGGCTGTACAACCAGATGGGCGAGCCGCGGTACGTGATTGCCATGGGCGCCTGCGCCATCTCCGGCGGGCCGTTCAAGCAGGGCTATAACGTGCTGAAAGGCATCGACCGCTATATTCCGGTGGACGTGCACATTCCGGGATGCCCGCCGCGGCCTGAGGCGCTGCTGGAAGCCTTCATGATGCTGCAGAAGAAGATTGATGCCCAGCCGCTAACGGGTGAGGCGCGGCCTCGCTTTTTGAATGCCGATGCGCAGGGCGAGTTTCCCGTGCCCGAGCAGGGAGAGCACGATTTGGAGCCAGCCGCGAACAACCTGGTGTGGCCGGTACCGGCGGTGATTCGTTGATGAAAACGCCCGAGCTCAATATCGAAGAGATCAAGGCGGCGATTGAAAGGGCCGTGCCCCGCGCGCGCGTGGAAGTGGTGTTGAACCCCAGCCCCAGCGCCCAGCATTCGCTGCGGCTGGAGCCGGCGCACGCGCTTGAGGTAGCAGAGTTTCTGCGCGATGACGAAGAGCTGGCGCTTGATCTCCTGTCGAACGTGACCGGCGTGGACTGGCCGGACAAAGAGATCGCTGAAAAAGTTAAAGTGACACGCAAGGTAAAGAAGACCGTGGATGGCGTGGAACAGACCGTTGAAGAGACGGTTGAGGAGACGCGCAAGCATGTGGAGCCGGGCTGCCTGGAGGTGGTGTACCACCTCTATTCCATTGCCAAGAAACATGGCCCGGTGATTCTGCGGATGCGCACTTTGAACCGCACAGACGAGGTGGAACTGCCATCGCTGACGCCTATATGGCGGTCGGCGGATTTTCAGGAACGCGAGATTTTTGACCTGTACGGAGTAATCTTTACCGGTCACCCGGACCTGCGCCGGATTTTGATGTGGGAAGGGTTCACGGACTACCCCATGCGCAGGGACTACGTGGAGCCAGACGACTTTGAGTACGAGCCCACGCCGCACGATCATGTGATGAAGCGGGCGCAGGCGCACAGGGCAGAAGTTGCCGCACCCACCGAGAAGGGAGCAGCCCAATGAGCTCCTTCACTCTGGAAGATAAAGAACTGCGGGAAACTGCTGGCGTTCAGGAAATGAACGGATCCCATAAGCCGGAGGGTTGGAACCGGCCGCAGGAACTCGAGCCGGATGGTGATGGCGAGCTGCTGCAAGTGGCCATGGGGCCGCACCATCCTTCGACGCATGGCGTCTTCCGCATGGATGTGACGCTGGATGGCGAGCGCATCATGCGTCTCAAACCGGTGTTCGGGTATCTGCACCGCAACCACGAAAAGCTGGGCGAGGGGCAGAGCTATCTTGCGTCGATGCCCTACACCGACCGGCTGGATTACTTCTGCTCGCTGACCAACAACTGGGCGTATGCGCTGGCGGTGGAGAAGCTGGCCGGCATCGAGGTTCCGGAGCGGGCCGAGTACCTGCGCGTGATCCTGGCTGAGCTGACGCGGGTGCAGAATCATGCGTCTTCCGTCGGGTTTCTGATCCAGGACATGGGCGCCAGCGGCACGCCGCTGATGTACGCCTTCCGCGAGCGGGAAAAAATTCTTGACCTGTTCGAAGCGCTGACCGGGTCGCGCATGATGTGCAACTACATGCGCTTTGGCGGCTGCCGGGTGGACGCCACGCCGGCCTGGCTGGACCAGACGCGCAAGGTGGTGGCCGCGATCCCAGGGTTTGCGGACGAGTTTGAAGCACTGCTCACCGGCAACGAGATTCTGATGGCGCGCACCCAGGGAGTGGGCGTACTGAAGCCCGAACTGGCGGTGAACGCGGGCGTGACCGGGCCCATGCTGCGCGCGTCGGGCGTGAATTACGACATTCGCAAGGTGGATCATTACGGCATCTACGACCGGTTCGATTTCAAGGTGCCGCTGGGCGATCACGGAGACGTGTATGACCGCTTCATGATCCGCCTGCTGGAACTGCGCCAGTCTCTGCGGATTCTGGATCAGGCGCTCAAGGATATTCCGGGCGGGCCGGTGGTGGACGCCAAGACGAAGATCCGCGGCTTCCGGCCCAAGCCGGGCGAGGCGTACGGGCGCATTGAGGCACCCAAAGGCGAGCTGGGCTTTTATCTGATCAGCGATGGCACTGCGAACCCGTACCGTTACCGGGTGCGTCCGCCGAGCCTGATCAACCTGACGATTCTGGAAGATATGTGCCTGGGACATAACGTGGCCGATGTGGTGCTGATTCTGGGCAGCGTGGATATTGTGCTGGGAGAAGTGGATCGGTAAGGCAGTTCTCAGTTCGTAGTTCTCAGCGACTGCGCTGCGGCAAAAAACTGATAACTCTGTGCTGTGAACTGCGAACTACGAACTCTGAACTGTCGAGAGGTTTGCGTTGCTGGGTGAAGGAATTATCAAAGGCCTGATGGAGACGGCGAAGAATTTCGCCGGCAGCTATGTCTCCAAAGAGCGCCTGACTACGGTTCAGTATCCCGAGGAGCGGGTGGCGCTGCCTGAGGCATCGCGTGTGTTTCCGTTCCTGGTATACGACGGGGCGGACTGGCAGGCGGGGATGCGCTGCGTGGCGTGCCAGATCTGTGAGAAAGAGTGTCCGCCGAAGTGCATCTATATCGATAAATCCGCGGATAAAAAGCCCGATGCGGTGGGCAAACCGCAGAACTATCCCACGCGCTTCGACATCGACGTCTCGGTGTGCATGAGCTGCCAGATTTGCGTCGAGGTTTGCCCGTTCGAAGCGATCAAGATGGATAACCAGTTCGAGCTGGCCACGGACGATCGATTTGGCGGATTGCTGCTGGACCGGCATAAGCTAGCCAAGTCCAACGAGTACTACCACCAGATTCATCCCACGGAAGCGGCCGAGGTGGATGCGCGGCTGGCGGCAGAGCGCGCCGCTGCGGCAGCCAAGGCCAAAGCGGCAGCAGAAGCTGCCGCGGCGAAGGCCGCAGCAGCAGCCAAGGCCGCGGCCGAGAAGGCGGCGGCCGAAAAAGCGGGCGCCGAGAAAAGCGACCCAGCCGCCGGCGGAGGAGCCTAATCCATGTCCGGCATGAACGTTCCCGCGACAATTCCCGCGACAGTCGACCAGATTTTCATCCTCTTAACAGATTGGGTTGCCAGCTTCTTCCCCCCCTATCTTCATCCGGTGATCGGCGTCGTTCTTGGCGTCCTCGGCATCATCTCTGTTTTTCCGGCTCTGTTTGCGCTGGCCGTCCTCTTTGAACGCAAGGGTTTGGGCCGCATGCAGAACCGCTACGGCCCCAATCGCGTTGGCCCGTGCGGCCTGTTTCAACCGGTGGCCGACGGCATCAAGGCACTCATCAAGGAAGACGTGGTTCCTTTCAACGCCGACCACGTGGTGCACTTTCTGGCGCCCATCATCCTCTTGATTGCCGCGTTCATGGGCTTTGCGGTGCTGCCGGTGGGCCGCAACATGGAACTGGTGACGATGGACGCGGGGCTGGTGTTCTTCTTCGCGATGAGCGCCTCGTCGGAAGTAAGCGTGTTCATGGCCGGCTGGTCGAGCCGCAACAAGTACTCGCTGCTGGGCGCGATGCGCGCCGTGGCGCAGATGATCAGCTACGAGGTGCCGATGCTGCTGTCGGCCGTGGTTGTGGTCATGATCGCGGGCTCGCTCTCCCTGCCCAAAATTGTGGAGGCGCAGGCCAGCTACACCGGCATTTGGCCGCACTGGTATGTATTTACTCCCTGGGGGTGCGCGGCTTTTCTGATGTTCGGCATCGCCGCCATGGCGGAGACCAACCGCTCGCCCTTCGATCTGCCGGAAGGCGAATCGGAGATCGTGGCCGGCTACTTTACCGAGTACTCCGGATTCAAATTCGCAATCTTCTTCATCGCCGAATACCTTTCGATGTTTTCGATCTCCGGAATCGCGACCACGCTGTTTCTGGGCGGCTGGGCTGCGCCGTTTTCGTTTCTCACCGTGGTGCCGTCGTGGATCTGGTTCTTTGCCAAGGTGCAGATGTTCATCTTCGTCTTCATCTGGGTGCGCGGCACGCTGCCCCGCCTGCGCCAGGACCAGTTGATGAACTTTGCGTGGAAGTTTGTGCTGCCCTTCATGCTGCTCGACCTGATGGTGACCGCGCTGTGGCGTTTCATGGGCGAGGGCTGGGCACGGTGGGTGGTCTGCTCGGCGATCCTCATCGGCGCGTATGTAATCATCGGCCGCGTCTCTTTGGCCCGCAAGCAAATCGGCCCCAGGAGCTACCGCTATGCTGAATGAAAAACAGGGACCGAGGGAACAAGGGACCGAGGGAACAAGAAAACTGGCCGCGGAGGCGTTGCGATGAGTTTCGTCTTCTACTTCCTTGCCGCTCTCACGATTGCGGGCGGATTGGCCTCTGTGCTGCTGAAGAATCTTGTTCATTGCGCTCTGGCAGTGACGGTCGCTTTTCTGGGGCTGGCGTTGCTCTTTCTTTCGCTCGATGCGCAGTTCGCGGGGTTTGCGCAGATCCTTATCTACATTGGCGCGGTTGCCATCCTGGTTGTTTTCGCGATCCTGCTGACGCGCGGATCGGAAGTGCCGACGCAAGTGGCCTTCAGCCGCACGTGGCTGACGGGCCTGACGATTGCTGCCGCCGTCTTCGCGCTGCTGGGATGGGCCGTGATTCAAAGCGCGGCCGCACTGCCCCACGAAAGCGCTGTTCCCGCTGTGACCGTGCACGATATCGGAAACGCGCTGGTGGGCCGCTATGTGCTGCCGCTTGAAATTTTGGCGCTGCTGCTGACGTCCGCGACCATTGGCGCCGTCATTGTCGCCATGCATGAGAAGGAGAAGGCTCAATGACGAGTATCGCCACGCCGCTCGCCGCCTACCTCATGGTTGCCGCGCTGCTGTTTGCCATTGGACTGGCCGGGGCGCTGACACGCCGCAACGCCATCCTTGTGCTTATCGGCATTGAGCTGATGCTCAACGCCGCCAACCTCAATCTCGTCGCCTTCTGGCGCTTCAGCCCCCATCCGGAAGCTTTGACTGGCATGATGTTTGCCATTTTTTCCATTGCCGTTGCTGCCGCGGAAGCCGCGGTGGGCCTCGGCCTGGTGATTTCGATTTATCGTCACGCGCGCACCACAGATCTAGATCAGATGAACAGGATGAAGGGGTAAGAGATTGATCCAGGAAGCGAGTTCCTTCACACCCCAAACAATTGCTTCGCCGGTCACGGGAATTCTATGGCTGATTCCCGCGTTGCCGATGGTAGCCGCGGGTATCATCGCGCTGCTCAAGCAGCCGAAACGGAAGCCGGCTGCGGCACTGGCTATTGGGTCGCTTAGTGTTTCGCTGCTGCTCTCGCTGTGGGCCTTTGCGCACGTACTGGCCGGATGGGTTAACCATCAGGCGGTGCGCGAGACCTGCAACTTCACCTGGATTCAGGTGGGTGCGGCACACGTTCAGCTGGGCTGGGTTCTCGATCCGCTGGCGGCCATCATGCTGGTGATGGTCAGCTTTGTCGGCCTGCTGATCTTCATCTACTCGGTGGGCTACATGGCCCACGACGAGAACTTCACGCGCTTTTTCTGCTTTCTGTCACTGTTTGCGGGCGCGATGCTGGGCGTGGTTATTTCCAACAGCATCCTGCTGCTGTTCATGAACTGGGAACTGGTGGGCCTGACGTCGTATCTGCTGATCGGGTTCTGGTACGCCAAGCCTTCCGCCGCGGCGGCAGCAAAAAAAGCTTTCCTCACGACGCGCGTGGGCGATGTGTTTTTCTTCCTGGGCATTGTCTGGCTGTTCGCGCAGACGGGCACCCTGCTCTTCTATAACCACGGCGCCGGGACGCTGGAAAGCCTTGCTCTGAGCAATCTGCTGGTGCAGCATGCGGCCTTCGGCATTACCGTGGCCGGAGCGATCGGGCTGCTGATCTTTTGCGGAGCGGCGGGAAAAAGCGGCCAGCTTCCGCTGCACGTGTGGCTGCCGGATGCGATGGAAGGCCCGACGCCGGTGTCGGCGCTGATTCACGCGGCGACCATGGTGGCCGCGGGCGTTTATCTGATTGCGCGCGTGTATCCGCTGATGTCGGCGGGGATCCAACCCGGCGGCACCACAATGGCGCTGACCGTGGTCACCTGGGTGGGCGCGCTCACCGCGGTCTTTGCGGCGCTCATCGCCGTCGCACAGAACGATATCAAGCGCATCCTCGCCTACTCCACGGTTTCGCAGCTTGGATACATGATGGCCGGCCTGGGACTGGGCGGAGTGGCCGTGGGCATGCTCCACCTGATCACGCACGCCTTCTTCAAGGCGCTGCTCTTCATGGGCGCCGGGTCGGTGATCCACGGAGCGCACGAGGAGCAGGACGTGCGCAAGATGGGCGGGTTAAAAGCGGCCATGCCACTCACCTTCGCCACCTACAGCGTGGGCATGCTGGCGCTGTGCGGCGTGCCGATCTTCTTCTCCGGCTTCTGGAGCAAGGACGCGATTCTGGAGTCGGCGCACGGCTGGCCCTTCTCACAGGTTCCTTACTACCTGCTGGTGTTTGGCGCGGTGCTGACAGCGTTCTACATGACGCGCCAGGTCAGCTACGTGTTCTTCGGCCATTGGCGCGGGCATGGACACGCGCACGAGAGCCCGAAGGTGATGACCATGCCGCTTGCGATCCTGGCCTTCTTCGCCATGGCGCTGGGCGTCATCGGAACGCCGGCGTGGCCGTGGTTCCGGGCCTTCCTGGGCAACCATGCGGCGGATGTCGACCTGCACGCCTTTGCAGAGCCGGCATGGTTGATGCTACTGGCCAGCTCATGCGTAATCGTCACGGTGGGCATCGGCGCGGGCTGGTGGCTCTACGGCAATAAATCTCCCGCAGCCGAGGAGCCGGATGCGCTTGAAAAGGCCGCGCCGGTGTTGTGGACCGGCCTGAACAATCGCCTGTACGTGGACGAATTCTACGGCATCACGGTCATCGCCTTTTACTATTGGTTTGCGCGCGTGACCGACTTTTTCGATCGCCGCGTATGGGGCGGAATCGTGGCCGGTCTTGCCTGGCTCTTCCAGCTCTGGGCGCGCTTCAACCGCTTCTTCGACAACACCTGGATCAACGGCGGCTTCGACAAAGGCTGCGAAGAGCTCTCCACCGGCGGAGGGCTGCTGTCACGCGTTGAAAACGGCCGCGTGCAGATTTACCTGCGCATCCTGGCCGCCGGCATGGTGGTGCTGGTCGCCATTCTCTTCTGGACGGTCCGGCCATGACTCCAATATCGACTGGGACAATGACTGGATTCGGACTGCTCTCACTCATTACTTTTCTGCCGCTGGCTGGCGCGGCGATTGCGCTTTTTTCCGGCAAGCATGCACGCGCGGTGGCGCTGCTGACGGCGCTCGCAACCCTGGTGCTCTCGCTCGTGATCTGGATGCATCTGCCCGCCGACGGATCGATTGGGCTCACGGAACGCATCTCCTGGGTGCCTTCGCTGGGCATCGAGTATCACCTCGGCGTGGACGCACTGGGCGCGTTGATGGTGGTGCTTTCAGCCGTGGTTACGCTGATGAGCATCGATGCCGCCAACCGCGTGCATCACTCACCCGGGCTTTATTACGCGCTGGTGCTGATGCTGGAGTCAGGGCTGTTCGGCACTTTCACTGCGCTGAATTTTTACCACTGGTTTATCTTCTGGGAGCTGAGCCTCATTCCCGCGTTTTTCCTGATCAAGCTATGGGGAGGGCCCAAGCGCGGTCCGGCAGCGACGCAGTTCTTCGTCTACACCATGGTGGGATCGGTGGCCCTGCTGGTCGCGTTTCTGGCGGTGTTTCTTTCGACCGGCTCCATGGACTTTATTCAGCTCGCGGCGATGTGCCAGAGCGGCGCGCTGGAAACGGCAGTCACTGCGCACCTGGGGCACGTGATGCTCTGGCTGGCGATCGGCGTGCTGGCGGGATTCGCGGTGAAGGTGCCGATGATTCCCTTCCACACCTGGCTGCCTGCGGCGTACTCTGAGGCGCCCTCGCCTGTCACGATGCTACTGACCGGCGCCATGTCGAAGATGGGCGTCTACGGACTGCTGCGCATTGCGCTGCCGCTCTTCGGACCGCAGATTTACCAGATGCGGACGGTACTGTTGGTGCTGGCCGTTGCCACCGTGGTGCTGGGCGCGTGGGCGGCTGCGGCGCAGAAGGACTTGAAGCGCATCTTCGCGTACTCCTCAGTCAATCACCTGGGCTATTGCCTGCTGGGCATCTTCGCGCTGGCGGTTCCTGCTTATGGCGCTGCGCAGACGAGCCAGGCTGCGGCGCTCAATGGCGTGATCTTCCAGATGTTCTCGCACGGCATCACGGCGGGCGCGCTGTTCTGGTTTGTTTCGATTTTGCAACTCCGCTCCGGTGGGGCACGCGGGATCGACGATTTCGGCGGTCTGCGCAAGCCCGCTCCGGTGCTGGCGGGACTGATGGGGGTTGCGCTCTTCAGCTCGCTCGGCTTGCCGGGGCTGAACGGATTTGTCGGCGAGTTCCTGATCTTCCGCGGTGTGTTTCCCTTGTCGTGGGTCAGCGCAACGGTGTCGGTGCTCGGATTGCTGGTGACCGCAGCCGTGCTGCTCACTGTCATTCAAAAAGTTTTCAGCGGGCCAGTGCCTGAGCACTGCGCGAATTTTCCCGATCTGCACCATAGCGAGCGCATGGCGCTGGCGCCGGTGCTGATCCTGATGCTGGTGCTTGGCATTCTGCCGCAGCTGATTGTGAACACCGTGAACCCGACGGTGATGCGCCTGCTGGCAGACTGGAGATTTTGATGGATTGCATGGATTGGTTCCGATTGAAAGCGACGGGAGAACCGCTGTAAATGTTGGCTTGGACGATCTACATTTCATTTGCCGGCGCACTGCTCCTGGCCATTTTGCCGAAGAGTAATCCGACGCTGGCGCGCTGGCTGGCGCTGCTCATTGCAGTAGCCGGACTGGGCGTAGCAATTGCCGGCTACGCCGCCGGGTTCGGGCAGGGACGCGTTGTGCTGGTTGACCTGCCCTGGGTGCCGTCGATGGGCATCCACTATCTGCTGGCTGCCGACGGCATCAGCCGGGTGCTGGTGCTGCTGACCGGACTGGCCGCGGTAGCGGGCGTGCTCTTCAGCTGGAACATCGATCAGCGCACCAACCAGTTTTTCGCGTTTTATCTGGCGCTGATTGGCGGCGTGTACGGCGTCTTCCTTAGCTTCGATTTCTTTCTGCTCTTCGTCTTCTACGAGATCGCCATCGTTCCCAAGTACTTCCTGATCGCCATCTGGGGTTCGACGCGGCGCGAATACGGCGCGATGAAGCTGGCGCTCTACTCGTTTGTGGGCTCGGCGATGGTGCTGATTGTGCTGCTGGCGGCGTACTCGGCCGCGGGCTCGCACTCCACATCGCTCGTCGATCTGGCTCATGCGGGCTTGCCGGTGCACATGCAGATGTGGTGCTTCCCACTGGTCTTTGTCGGGTTTGCGATTCTGGCCGGCATGTGGCCATTCCACACCTGGGCGCCGACGGGCCACGTGGCCGCGCCGACCGCTGCCTCGATGCTGCTGGCCGGCGTGGTGATGAAGCTGGGTGCGTACGGCTGCCTGCGGGTGGGCATCGGGCTGTTTCCGCACGGGCTCGATCCATGGGGATTCGCTGTTCTCGGACTGACGTCGTGGCGCGATGTGTTTGCGCTGCTGGCTGTGATCGGAATCGTCTATGGCGCTCTGGTGGCTCTGGCGCAATCGGATTTCAAATTTGTCATCGGCTACTCGTCGGTGAGCCACATGGGTTTTGTGCTGCTCGGCCTGATGACGCTGAACCAGATTGGCGTGACCGGTGCGGTACTGCAGATGTTCTCGCATGGCGTGATTGCCGGGCTGCTGTTCGCCATTGTGGGCCGTATCGTGTACGACCGCACGCATACGCGACAATTTGCCGAGCTTGAGACCATGCACCTGGCGCGACGACTGCCATTTGCTGCCTGGGCCTTCGTGGTGGCCGGCGTGGCGTCGATGGGCCTGCCCGGGTTCTCAGGATTTATTGCCGAGTTGCAGGTGCTGATTGGGGCGTGGGAAGTGCGGCCCTGGTGGACGATCGCCGCGGGTATCGGCATCGTGATTGGCGTGGCGTACACGTGGCGCGCTCTGCAGAGAGCGTTTTTCACGGACGGCGTGCCTACTGCGCATGAGCTTGAAACCGAGCACGCACACAGATTCGCGGCGATCACCTGGCCTGAGATTGCAGGTGTGGTGCTGCTGGGCGCCTCGACACTGATCATTGGAATTTACCCGCGCATTCTGCTCGCGCAAATTGAACCCGCGGTGAAAGCGCTGCTGGCCGGAGGAGTGCAATGAACTACATCGACCTCTTCCGCGCAACCCTGCCTGAAACGGTTCTGGAATGTGCCGCGCTGCTGGTGCTGGTTGTGGATCTTGCAGCGCTGCGCAATGCCGCGCTCCAAACGCGCGCCGCCGTTGCTGCCCTGCTGGGCGTGATTGGCTGCGGAGTGGCTCTGTGGACTGTCAGCAACGCGCCGGCCTTTAGTGCGGGCACGAATGTGCTGCTGGCCGCGGGCGGCTCTGCTGGCGTGGCGCAATGCGGCGTCCTGGTACTGACCGCGCTCACGCTGCTGCTGCTCATCGATACGGATTTCACGCGCCATGCGGGTGAGTACGTGGCCGTAGTGCTGATGTCCGCATCCGGCGGCCTGTTCATCGCTGCCGCGCAGGATTTGCTGGTGATTTTTATCGGGCTCGAACTGCTCTCGCTGGGGCTCTACATCCTGACGGCGTTCGCGAAGAAGTCTGCCAGAAGCGCTGAAGCTGCTATCAAGTACTACCTTTTCGGCGGCATGTCGGCGGCATTTCTGCTCTTCGGGTTCAGTTATCTGTATGGGCTGAGCGGCTCAACGTGGCTGCCGCAGGTGGTGCTGGGCACGTATGAGGCCGCGGCAAAGGGTGGCGCGCCGCTGCTCTACATTGCACTGGTGATGATCGCCGCCGGGCTTGGTTTCAAGGTAGCCGCGGTGCCCTTCCATCTGTGGGCACCGGATACGTACGAGGGCGCGCCGGCTCCGGCTGCGGCATTCATCGCGTCGGTTTCGAAGGTGGCGAGCTTTGCCTTGCTGATCTCGATCAGCGGCGCGGCACTGCGCTTCATGTCGACTCTGCTGCCTGGCACCGGTCATGCCTCTTTGACGCTTAGCGTGATGCAAGCGGGGCAATCGCGCCCGCACGAAATCATGGGCTTCCCGTCGGCTTGGTCCCTGGTGCTGGTTGTGCTGTCGGTTGCATCGATGGTGTTCGGCAACCTTGCCGCGCTGGCGCAAGTGAGCGTACGGCGGTTGCTGGCCTACTCGGCGATTGCGCATGCCGGGTACATACTGCTGGGGCTCGCGTTCTTCTCGTGGTCCGATCGCAGCGCCCAGGCGGTGCTCTACTACATTCTCACCTACGGGCTGACGACGATCGGCGCCTTCGCCGCGGTGGGCGTGGTGGAGCGGGCTACGGGCAGCGATCGACTGGACAGCTTCCTCGGCCTCAACAAACGCGCGCCAGTGCTGGCCGCAGTGCTGCTGGTGCTGTTCCTGTCTCTGGCGGGGATTCCGCCGCTGGTAGGCTTCTGGGCTAAATTCAACCTGTTTGCCGCGGTGCTGGCGGTGGGCAGCGGCGTGCTGCCGTTTACGCTGGTGGCGCTGGCCGTGGCCTTCAGCGCCGTGTCACTTTACTACTACCTGCAGGTACTGAAGCGCGCTTACGTGCTGCCGGCTGTCGACGATGCGCCGGTGCGGGTGCATCCGGTGACGATGGCGGTGCTGGTGGCGATCGCGGTGGCGGTATTGGTTCTGGGGTGCTTGCCAAACCTGCTGCAGGGATGGATCGCTGGATTCTATCCGGGGATGTAGTTGGCGTGTGCGGGTCTGGAGACCCGCACTACAGCCGGTCAGGAGACCGGCGCTACAAATGAAGCCGCCCGGAGCTTGGCTCCGGACGGCTTTTTGATTGGGGCCGGTTGAGCGTGCTGGTCTCCCGCCCTCGCGACATCAAAAACTCGCAAGGACGGGGCACGGAAGATTGTGCAGGTTTCGCTGCTTTTTAATACTTCACGATGGCGGCGAAGGAATCTGGCTTGAGGCTGGCGCCGCCTACCAGGGCGCCGTCGATTTCTTCCTGGCTGATGAGCGCGGTCGCGTTGTCCGGCTTCACGCTGCCGCCGTAGAGGATGCGCATGGCTGCGGCTACATCGTTGCCCAGCAGTTTTGCCACCTCGGCGCGGATGATGCGGTGTGCGTCGGCGGCAATCTCCGGCGTGGCCGTGCGGCCGGTGCCGATGGCCCACACCGGCTCGTAGGCGATGACGATGGGTGCAGCGACCGCCGGTGTGATGCCTGCGAAGGCGCCTGTGATCTGCGTCTTGAGAACGCCGGCGGTCTTGCCGGATTCACGCTCTTCAAGCACCTCACCCACGCAGACAATGGGCACGATGGCGTGCTTGAGCGCGGTGTGCAGCTTCTTGTTGACGATCTCGTCGGTCTCGCAGAAATACTGGCGGCGCTCGGAGTGGCCGATGAGGGTGTGCGTTCCGCCGACTGCGATGAGCTGGCCCACCGAGGTTTCACCGGTGTAGGCGCCCTCTTCGGCAAAGTGGATGTTCTGCGCGCCCACGGCTACATTGGACGCATTGCATGCAGCAACAACCGTCGGCAGTAGCACCGGGGATGGGAACAGCGCGATCTCGTCGCGCGTGTGCCCGGCAACCAGGGGCAAAAAAGCGTCGACAAACGCCTGCGCTTCGGCTGGCGTTTTGTACATCTTCCAGTTGGCAGCAATCAGTGCTTTCCGTGACATTTTTGTAAGTTCCTCATTTGCAGATTTCTCAATTCAATTCTAGGGTATGAATCTGGGAGCGCCTGGTGACTGCGGATACGTTGAAGACTGATCAGAGATCGCGGCGCGCCTAGGCCGTAGCCGCGTCGTCCGGCACTTCGCCATTCAGGAATGCTTCCCGCTGTTCGGGATCGCCCAGGTCCATCCGGAAATTCAACCAGGTCCCATCCTGCAGAACGGCCATATTCCAAGGCCCTGAGACGGAGTCCGAAAACTGCCACACGATGTGGTAACCGCTCTCATTGGTGAAGCCTTCGCCGTCGGCCTGAATAATCGCCTCGCCGCGCTCCCACAGCGCCGCGCGCAGCGCGTTCAGAGCATTGCCGCCGTCCACCAACTCCGATCCCTGCAAATGCTGAAAGGCATAGATGGTCTTCACCTCGGCCAGATACTCCTCCAGCCATCGCGCCGCGCTTTCCGGCTTGCAATCCTCGAGGTCCTCGATGAATTGCGCGATATCGTCCTGACCAAGAGAGCCCTCGGTCACAGGGTTGCGCTCAATCACCGCAATCTCGACGTCGTCATCGTCAGCCAGGAGCAAACTCGCCCAGTCGTCCTCACTTCCCTCCTCCACCGTCAGTTTGCAGCCGGGATGCTCGGCCGCAAGCGGCAACGCCAGTTCGTCGAGTGGAGGAAACTCTGCCTGTTTCGATAAGACCCGCGTGTAATACGCCATTGCTCTCCTCCTTTTGGGACGCCAGACCCTCTGGTTCAGAGGTATTTTAAAAAAAAACCGCACCTGGCTTTGGCCGGATGCGGTTTTTAACTGACAACTGATCACAGACAACTGATCACGGCTTTTCTGTCAGCGCTTCGACGCCGGGGAGCTTTTTGCCTTCGAGGAATTCGAGGGAGGCTCCGCCGCCCGTCGAGATGTGGGTGATCTGGTCGGCAACGCCCGCCTGGTTGATGGCGCTGACCGAGTCGCCGCCGCCGATGATGGAGATTGCGTTCTTGTTGGCGGCTACGGCCTTGGCGATGGCGTTGGTGCCTACGGCAAAGCGCGGGAACTCGAAGACGCCGGCCGGACCGTTCCACACGATGGTCTTGGCGTTCGCGACCACATCTTCGATCAGCTTGACGGTTTTGGGGCCGATGTCGAGGCCCTGCCAGTCTTCGGGAAAATCCTTCGAGCAGTCCCACTCCTTGGTGCCGGCATCGGGCGCGAACTTGTCGGCGAGGATGTTGTCGACGGGCAGCAGCAGCTTGACGCCTTTGGACTTCGCCTTTTCGAGCGCTTCGCGGGCCATCTCGATGCGATCTTCTTCGACCAGCGATTTGCCGGTTTTGATGCCGAGGGCGCGCTGGAAGGTGTAGGCCATTCCGCCCACGACGACCAGCGTGTCTACCTTGTCGAGAAGATTTTGAAGAACGTCGATTTTGCCGGAGATCTTGGAGCCGCCGATGATGGCGACGAAGGGTTTCTCGGGCGACTCAAGCGCCTTGCCAAGATAGGTGATTTCCTTTTCCATCAGCAGGCCGGCGACTGACGGCTTGAGGAAATGCGTGATGCCTTCGGTGGATGCGTGGGCGCGGTGCGCGGAGCCGAAGGCGTCATTGACATAGACCTGGGCCAGCGCGGCCAGTTGCTTGGAGAAGGCTGGATCGTTGGCTTCCTCTTCGGCGTGGAAGCGCAGGTTTTCAAGCAGCAAGACCTGGCCGGACTCGAGCTTGTGGGCCATCTCCTCGGCAATTTCGCCGACGCAGTCGGGGGCGAAAGCTACATTGATGCTGCTGCCGAGTTGCTTGTCGAGCAGCTCGCGCAGACGGTCGACGACCGGGCGGAGGGAGTACTTGGGATTGGGCTTGCCCTTGGGGCGGCCGAGGTGCGAGGCCAGGATGACCTTGGCCTTGTGGCGCAGCGCGTATTCGATGGTGGGCAGCGTGGCGACGATGCGGGTGTCGTCGGTGATGGTCGAGCCGTCTTCCGTCAACGGCACATTGAAATCGACGCGGATGAAGACCCGCTTGTGCGCCAAATCGATGTCGCGAATGGATTGCTTGGGCATGGATAACTCCAGTTCACGGTTCGTAGTTCGTGGTTCTCAGTATGCGGCTCGTTTGAATTGGTGGTCTCCCATCCTTGCGCCAGAAGAAAGGCGCAAGGATGGGGCACGGAGCGTTATCGCCTGATGCAGTGCCCGCCGTTGGCCGCGCTAGTCCTGCGTGGGAATAGCTTCGGCGGCTGGGATGACGGCGTCCATTTCGATTTCGATCCGCCAGGCCGGGTTGAGCAGCGTTGCCACCACTACCATGGTGGCTGCGGGGCGCACCTCGCCGAAAAATTCGCCATGCACGCCGCCCACTGCCTCCCAATCTTCGGCGTGGGTCAGATACATGCGGGTGCGCACTACATCTTTGAACGAGCAGCCGGCACGGGCCAGCGCTTCCGACGCGATTTCAAAAATACGCCGCGTTTGCCCTGCGGCATCTTCGTTATCCGCACCAACCGGACCTGTGCCGGCTAGGTGCACGCAATTCCCTACGCGCACTGCGCGCGAGAATCCGATGATGGGTTCGTACGGCGATCCGCCGCTGATGTTTGTTCGCATGGGATTTGAGTGGACAGTGAGCAGTGGACAGCGCACGGAGAAAAGCGGCCCAGCGGCCCTACTGATCACTGTTCACTGTCCACTGTTCCCTGCCTTTACAGGCCCTTCTTCTCGAGGAAGCCGATGAGGTCGACGACGCGGTTGGAGTAGCCCCACTCGTTGTCGTACCAGCTCAGCACCTTCACGCTCTGGCCCACTACCTTGGTCAGGGGCGCGTCGACGATGGAGCTGCGGCGGTCGCCCTTGAAGTCGGAGCTGACCAGTTCGTGCTCCTCGTAGCCGAGAATGCCCTTGAGCGCGCCTTCGCTGGCTGCCTTGAGGGCTGCGTTCACCGCCTTGGCGTCGGTGGTCTTCTCACTGATGAAGGTGAGGTCGACGATCGACACGTTGGGGGTTGGGACGCGGATGGCGAAGCCATCGAGCTTGCCGGCGGTCTCCGGGATGACCAGCTTCAGGGCCTTGGCAGCGCCGGTGGAGCTGGGGATCATGTTCAGAGCCGCAGCACGGGCGCGGCGCAGGTCCTTGTGCGGGAAGTCGAGAATGACCTGGTCGTTGGTGTAGCTGTGGATGGTGGTCATGATGCCGCTGACCAGGCCGAACTCCTTGATGAGCACCTTGACGACGGGCGCGAGGCAGTTGGTGGTGCAGCTGGCGTTGGAGATGACGTTGTGCTTGGCCGGATCGTACTTGTCGTCGTTCACGCCGAGAACGACGGTGATGTCCTCGTTGGTGGCCGGGGCGGAGATGATGACCTTCTTCACCGTGGAGCCGAGGTGGGCCTTGGCCTTGGTAGCGTCGGTGAAGTGGCCGGTGGATTCGACCACGATCTGGGCGCCTACGTCGGCCCAGGGCAGCTTGGCTGGATCGCGTTCGGCCCAGACTTTGATTTTTTTGCCGTCGACCGAAATAAAGTCCTCGCCGGCTTCGATCTGGTTGGGCAGGTTGCCCAGGATCGAGTCGTACTTGAGCAGGTGAGCCAGCGTCGCCGGGCTGGTCAGGTCATTTACGGCAACAAATTCGATCTCTTTATTTCCGATCGCGGCGCGTAGAACGTTGCGGCCAATGCGGCCAAACCCATTGATTCCAACCTTTACTGCCATACGTTCGTTCTCCTTATCCCCAGTGGGTGAATGGTCTTTCTGGTGCGGTTCGTGACGTGTGTCCGGCGTTGGGAATCGAAATGAAAGCGATTCCACCAAACTCTTGATCGTACCATCCGCACCCTGCCCGGCGGCGCCGAAATCGCTGCGGAGCGGGATTGGAAGCGGAATTCCCCACTCAACGATGGGGTTGGGGCGGCAGAACTGTATGTGATGCTGTGCACACGATTTGCAGCGCCTTCGTCAACTGTGGTATTTGGGTAGGAGGCAGGGCCCAGGGCGGCCGCCGCGCGTCTGCGCAGATCCGGCTCCGCATTCAGCCTTCGGGCGCTCACCAGTAGGACAGGTTTTGACGACAGCATGAGAAGACGCTCCAGACGCGCTCCGAATCTTTCAGAATCCACAGGGAAAATCGGCCAGGAACTCCCGTCGAATCAACCCGCGCCGCTGGTGCCGCATTATGCCGACGATGCGCCGCCGCAACGGCCCCGCGATGGCGGCCGGCCCGAACCGGCAACGCCGCGACCGCCGGCTGTTCCGCAGCGCACGCAGCAACAGCGTCCGCCACGGCAGCCGAGCCCGCCACGGCCGGAGTGGAATGAGCCTGCGGGCTCGCGCCGGCTGGAGGTGGAAACCCAGCCGGAGATGCCGCAAGCGCCGCCTGAGGCTGCCGAGCGCTCGCCGCACGCGCCCAAGGGATTTGTGGTGCTGGCGATCGGCCTGCCCGGCTCCGGCAAGACCACGTGGTTTGGCCGCCGCGGCATTACCCCTCTCTCCAGCGACCTGCTGCGCAACATTCTCTTCGACGATGTGGAGGAGCAGCGCTACCAGGGGCTGGTGTTTTCCACGCTGCGCTCGCTGCTGCGGGCGCGGCTGATTGCCAAGATGCCCATGAACTATGTGGACGCAACCAATCTGTCGATCCACGAGCGGCGCCAGTGGATCAAGATGGCGAAGAGCTTTGGGTACGAGGTGCAGGCGGTGTTCTTCGACGTGCCGCTGGAAGTTTGCCTGGGGCGCAACCGGCAGCGCGACCGCAGCGTGAGCGAGGACGTGATGCGCAAGATGGCCGAGAAGCTGAAGCCGCCGGTGTTTGAGGAGGGCTTTGAGAAGATCACGGTGGTGCGGGTGAAGAACGCGGGGTAGTAGTCAGCGCAGGGCTGTCCGAGCTGACCTTTCCCTTCGCGAAAACGCACCCCTCGTATGCGTGGCGATCCGGATCGGGAGGAGAACTTTCGGCAAAGGTCAGAGTGGCCGGTGACAGGTCCGCCAGCTACAATAACCGCTTGTCATCCCGAACGGAGTGAGGGATCTGCGGCTGCTTTTGGCACAGCTCGCACCCCCAAGAGTCAATCTCCGGTTTGCGCGCCCTCGCAGCCTCCACATTGGCCTTCAGATCAACGAGCATCCCTCGAAGATGGGGATGGAATTTGACCGGGGAGAGCCCTGGAGCATCGCGGCTGCGGCAGCACGTCCCAGCTGAGCGGGAGTGCTGACTCCAGGCCCGGAATTCCTGCTTGCTCTTCGAGATCGCCAAGTCGATTGCGCGACCGAATCGAGCCGCTTAGTGTTTGCCAGGGAACCCGCCGAGACCGTGAAAGGTGAGGTACAACGAATACCCGCACACGGCAATGGAGATGGCCATTTCGAAGAGAAGGACAGCAACGCCGTATTTATACCAGGGTTCGTGAGTCATAACATCGGCGGGCGAGTCGGTATGCACGGTAGACCTCCAGGGTTGGGTTGATGTGCAGACGGCGCGATCAGGCTTTCTCGATGGCCAATTGTTTGCCCAGCAAGCCATGGCTTTCCGGATGGCGCTCGTAACGGGCGGCCCAGAAGTAGAACAGCGCGAAAGGCAAAAAGAGGTAAAGCGCTACATACGCGTACCCCACGTGAATATTTGCGCGGCCTGCGAAGATCAACGGGTAGGCAATGGCGGCGGCTGTGGATACGCCGCCGATGAACCCGGCCGCGGCGCCGGGACGATCGGGAAACAAGAGCGGCACCAAAGCGAACGTCCCTCCGGTGCCGAAGGAGATGAAAATGCCCAGCGCAACCAGGACCGCCACCGAGATATGAAGTGAGCCGGTGAGGCCGCCGATGGTGAGGCCGGCCATGGCCACGATGATGAGGAGCAGAGCGACTCCCAGCCAGTGGAGACGGGGCGCGTAGGGTAGGTTTTTGGCGATGAACGGCAGGGGGGTCCATCTCTTGCGCTGGAAAAGGTCGGACATGAAACCAGAGAAGGGGCGAAAGAGCGAAGCGGTGAAGGATTGCACCGCGGCAAACGTTCCTGCTGCGATTTGCACGCCTGCCACGCTGGTGAAGCCGAGGGCGAGAATCGCGCCGTGGAAGCCGCGCGTAAAGTAGCCGGGCAACCATGCGTTCATGGCGATCTCAAGCCCGAAGGACATGGCGTAGGCGAGCATTAGCGCAATGGCAATATAGCGGCTCCAGACGAAGAGGGTGCTGCGGAGATCGCTGCGGCTGCGCACCAGGTGGCGCATTTGCTCGGTTTTGGCCGCGCGGCCGCGGAGCAGGTACCAGCCGGCAATTACCAGTGCAATGACGCCAAGCCAGAGAAATGCGCCGTGATAGTTGGTTTTGAAGATGCGCGGCAGAAGAAGCGCCCCGGCGCCGGCGCCGACATTTCCTGTTCCGGCATAGAGTCCCTCGGCAGTGCCGATCTCATGCGCACTGAACCACTGCGCAACATGCTGAATGCCAACCACGAACGATACCCCGGCGATGGCGACGATGACGCGCTCGATAAACAGAAGATCGTAGTTAGAGGTGTATGCGGAAGCAATCGATACCAGGCCGCAGACGGCGAGGATGAAGGCAAAGGTTCGCGGTGCACCGAAGCGGTCCGCGGCCCAGCCGGCCGTAATGCGGCCAATCGGCGCCATCCAGATGGCAGAGCTGGCCAGCAGGCCGAGTGCCTTGATGTTCAGGTGGTAGTTTGCGGCGATGCTGGGGCTGAATGCCGCGGTTGAAAACCACATCAGAAAACACCAGAAGAAGCCGACGGTTGCGATGACGAGCTGTTCCACTTTGTTTGTTGTCATTTTTCTCCTCTTCCTTCGGTGGCGCGGACGGGCGAAAAATTAATTGCCGTATTGCCTGGAATTCCGCGATAAACACTCTGCTGATGCAGAGCTGGCGCCGGGAAACCTATTGCGACGGGCTTCCCCGGTGAGGCAGTCCCCAGTGGTAAACCAACTCGACATAGCCGTATTGCATATTGGCGCCGGTCGGGTAAATGGACCTGACAACTGTCTTGCCCTGGCTGTATGCGTAGTAGAAGTTGAGGTCGACATTCTTTGCCGCCTGCCAGTCGGCGCTGATATCCGCCACCGAGGCCAGCGAAGTTGAGCCATTGGCGGGGCGGCCTATGTAGCCAAAAACCTTGTTGTCGAACGCGCCGCCGCCCTGGTACCACAAATCGTGCGGCGAGGTGAGTTGCAGCCAATGGAGATCGGAGCGCAGCGCGAGTTTCTTCACCGGCCTATCCATCAGTTGCACGAACTCGTCGGTGTTGTTCATCAGGTTGTAGAAGGGCAGGCGGGCATACACGCGCGGCGTAGGCAGCACCTGAAAGAAGGTGTTATGGGTGTTATCCGACGCGTTGTTGTCGCCGGTGGAACGGAACCAGCCGCCGCGCAGCCAGGGTGCGGTGGGCACCTTGCTGAGCTGGTAGCCGCCTTCGACGGCCGCTGCGCCTGCGCGGTGGTCCTGCGGGCCCCAACTGCCGTTCTGCAGGGCGCCCCAAAACAGGAAGTCAAACTGGCCCGGACCGGTCGGGATGCTGGCGAGGAAGTCGCCGCCGTAGGTGCCGATCCGAATGTTTTCGTGATCGGCGGAGCGCACGGCGAGACTGCGATTATCCGTCTTGGTGATACCGGTTCGGCCATCGTGATAACCGAGCGCGAAAGCGCGCCATAGAATGTGCTGTCTGGCCTGGAGATGGGTAAGCGCCAGGTACTGCAGATCGACATTGAGCTCAGGGTTGCCGTTCATATTGAAAACGCCCTGATCGGCACGGGCCCCCAGCGCGGTGACGTTCCAGTCGTGAAGCTGGAAGTGAGCGTCGACGCCGTCGAAGCTTCGCTGCGCATTGGAGAAGCCGAAATTGCCGATCAATCGCTGCGCGATGCGATTCGTTTGCAGCCATGCAAGGGTTGGGTTCTTTGGCTGTATCTCCTGCCCGCCGTTGAATTCAAAACGTCCTGCCCGCAGGTTTGTGTCTTCGCCATCGAAGCGCACGAATCCCTGCTTGAGGAACGCGGCGGCGGGGTAGGCGTTCCCATTGGCCGCGTAATAGCTGGCTCCAAGGCCGAGCTGCCCCTGCGCGGTGACGGGGGAAACAGCGTCAGAGGGAGCATCGAGGATGGAGGGCTGCGAAACCTCCAGCCGCCAATCCCAGCGGTTCAGGCGTTGCGCAAGGGCGATGCGCAGCAGCGACTCGGTGTAGCCGTAAGTATTGGCGGTGGGCGGCGCTGCGTACCATTGCCACGCATCCACTCGCGTGCGGTCGTAGACAGTAAAGTTAACAGACCGATTTGGAGAAGCGGCTGTTTGAGCGTGCCCGAACGTAGCCGTTGCGCAGGCGAGGATAAGGGCGATTGAACCCCAGGTCGAAATCGATCTATACACGAAATCTCCTTGTCTTCCCAGATATTCAGTAAACGTCGCGGTGGTACCGGTGCTGATCCTTCAGGCGGTCGACATACTCCTGCGCTTGATCGGGTCCCATTCCGCCCGCCTTCTCCACCACGGTGCAGAGAGCGGAATGAACGTCCTTTGCCATGCGCGCGGCATCTCCGCAGACATATACGGTGGCTCCGTCCTGCAGCCAGCGCCAGAACGTACCCGCGTTTTCGAGAATCCGATCCTGCACGTAGATCTTGCGGTCCTGGTCGCGGGAGAAGGCGGTGTCGAGGCGCGCGAGATGGCCGTCGGCGCGCATGGCCTCAAGCTCCTCGCGGTATAGGAAGTCTGTCGTGGCGCTCCGTTCTCCGAAGAAGAGCCAGTTCTTTCCCTTGTGTCCCAAGGCGCGCCGTTCATGAAGGAAGCCGCGAAAGGGTGCAATCCCGGTGCCGGGGCCGATCATGATCATGGGCGCGTCCGGATCCGCAGGCAGTTTGAACTTTTTGTTGGGTTGGATGTAGATGGGCAGGCGATCAGAGACCGCCGCACGGTCGGCAAAGAGTGTGGAACAGACACCGCCGCGCTCGCGATGGTGCGCGTGGTAGCGCACCACGGCGACTGTGGCGTGCACCTGGCCCGCGTGCGCAGCGGGGCTGGACGAAATGGAGTAGAGCCTTGGCATGAGCTTCGGCAGCAAGGCAACCAGGCCGGCCGGATCTTCAATCACCCCGGGATACTCGATAAGGAGATCGATAAGACCGCGATCGTAGACATACTCTTCCAACTGCGCCTGCTGCTCCGGCGCGAGCAGTTCCAGCAAGGCAGCACATCTTCCGCTGGCGGCGTATTCCCGAACAATGCGCCGGCTGAGTCGTGTGATCTGCAGATGATTCGTCAGCGCATCGTGCAGCGTTGTCGCGCCTGCTTTGCCGCACGCCACTTGTTCATTTCCATTGAAGCGGAGATGTTGAAGAATCTCAGCCACCAGGCGTGGATCATTGCGTGGAACGACACCGAAAGCATCACCTGCTTGATACGAAAGCTGCGCGCCAAGCGTGGAAAAGGCGAGGTGGAGGGTCACCTTGGTGGACTGCGGATGGGTCAGGCTGCGCTTCTCGACCAACGCCGCGTGCAGCGGGTTCTCGCGAGAGAACGATGACGCCGCGGGCGAAGTTTGCGCCGGCGCGGATGCCATTGCGGTTGGGCGAGCATTGCCTTCGATAACTGCATTCTGCGTCGCACCCTGTTGCGGCAGCCGCTTTTCCGGCTCCCGCAAACGTGCCAGGACGTCCTGTTTCCACTCCGCGAAGGGAGCATCCACATCCACATCGCTGTCAACGCGCTGGATGAACTGGTTGGCGCCGAGGGCGGCCAGCTTGGCGTCCAGGTCAGCTCCGAACTTGCAGAAATGCTCGTAGTGGCGATCGCCGAGCGCAAAGACGGCGTAGGACACCTTTTCCATGCGCGGAAAGTGCTCGAGGCAGAGCTGCTCGAAGAAGGGCTGCACGCCGTCCGGGGCATCGCCGTCTCCGTAGGTGCTGGCCAGAATCAGGGCGCACGATTCGGCAGCAAGAGAGGCAGGCGCGTAGCCGGCGAGCGTGGAGACTGAAGGCAGGTGTCCTGCAGCTTTAAGTTCCTTGGCCAGCTTGCGGGCCAGTCCCTCCGCGGTGCCGGATTGCGAGGCGTAAAGAACAGCGATGCGGCGGCCGGCCGGCGCGGCGGCGGGTTGCGGCGCGGGCGCGGAAGAAAACAACCCCGCAAGCAAACCATTGAGCCACGCGCGCTGATCGGGCGTGAACGGTGCATTGTCCGGCACGTAGGGGACAGTTGGCGTCATTGTGTCACCACCTCCTTGACATCGAGAAACCTCCGCAACTCCTCAAGGCTGTGGCGTCGGCTGAATTCGAGGAAGCTTTCGTTGGTGTTGTGCTGCGCGGTGTATGCCTCAAAGAGCCGTTCCAGCAAGGGGGCAAGCTGGCTGTACGGGATGGCGGGAATGAGTTCGCGCGCCAGGGCTTGGTCCTGATCGGATCCGCCGCCGATGACGACCTGGTATCCTTCCGCGCCGGCGACCTTGATTCCCATCAAGCCGATATCGCCAACATAGTGCTGCGCGCAGGAGTGGGAACATCCGGTGACATGCAGGTTGACTGGCTGCTCGATGCGGAAGCGCGCGTCCAGCATCTGCGCCAGCTCCACCGCATGAGTTTTGGTATCCGTAGCGGCATAACGGCAGCCGCGGCTTCCCGTGCACGCAATCGTTCCGCGCAGCACCGCGCCGGCCGTGCAATCAAGGCCGGCTTCGCGCAGGCGCTCGACCGCCTCAGCAACACGGCTGGCGTGAATGTTAGGAATAAGCAGGTTTTGCCAAACCGTCAGCCGCAGCTCGCCGGAGCCGAATTCGTCCGCGATTTTTGCAATGGCAAGCATCTCGGCCACCGGCAAGCGGCCGACCGGAATCGAGACGCCGATGTAGTGCAGATCGTGCTGCGCCTGCGGATGGACGCCGATGTGTCCAGCGCGATCGACGGGAGAGCGCGGCTCGCACTGTTCCGCGGAAAGGCGCGTGAATGGGAAAGCCAGGAGCTTCTCTGTCTCCGCGATGAATTTCTCCATGCCCCAACGATCGACCAGGTATTTGAGGCGAGCTTTTCTGCGGTCGGTGCGATCGCCGTGTTCGATAAAGACGCGCATCATGGCGGCGGCGGCGGCGACGGTTTGCTCAGGACGCAGGAGCAGTCCGCAATCGGTTGCAAACTGCTGATGGCCGGTGATTCCGCACAGCAACACGCGAAAATAAATGCCCGGGGGAACCTCTTTGCCGTCGCTGACGCGGACCGCCTGGAAGCCGATGTCGTTGGTATCGGCCAGCACGCTGATGGACCCGCCACTGTCGAAAGCCACATTGAACTTGCGCGGCAGCTCGTATAAATCGCGCGAGTTGAGAATGTAAAAGTGAAGAGCGTCCGCAAGCGGGGCTACGTTGTATAGCTCTGCCGGATCGAGCCCGGTGGTTGGCGTCGCGGTGATATTGCGGACGTTGTCCGCGCCGGAGCCGCGAGCCGTGAGCCCTAGAGACTGTACGCGGTTGAGCACGTGCACAATGTCTTTGGGCTGGAACTCGCGGATCTGAAGGTTGGCGCGGGTGGTAAGATCGGCGCGCCCCGCGCCCCACCGCTCTGCGATTTCCGCAATCCCGCGCAACTGGTGCGCGCTGAGAATTCCGCCCGGAATGCGCAAGCGCAGCATGAAGGAATCCTGCGCCGGAGCCACATAGAACAAGCCGTGGAACTTGAATCGAAAGGTATCGGCAGCATCCGGCACGCGATTTTCCGCCGCGTGTGCAATCAGCTTGTCCCAGAGATCGAGCGGATTCTGCTCATGCTTCCAAAGTTCTTCGCGGCTTAGTTCCGAAACCGGCGTGCCATGCACTGCGAGCTCCGCGGCAGCGGCCAGATTGGCGGCGCCGGAGCCGGGGTCGCTCGTAAACTGCCCGGAAGGCGTGAGACCCACAAACGGCGCGCGCTGCAGCACACCCGCGAAAAATCCTGCCAGATATTCCTTCTGCTCCGCCGTAAATCCAGTTGTATCGCTTGAACCAAGCGAGCTCATTCCAATACCTCCGCCAAGGGGCCGATTGTGTGGATGTGAACGGTCGCGGCGCAGGCGCGCGAAGCGCTGCATCGGACGGCTCGTTGCGGCTCGGCGAGGAGCTCAACTTGAATTGTGCGAGAAGCCTCTTACGGGACGGGGTGAGAGGCGGAACAGAAATGGGAAGACAGCAGAGTCTCACCCATGTGTCGATGTTACTTCAGAACATCTCGGTCAGCAATCGTAACTCCCGAATTCCTTATGCCCTCTTTATATTGAGTGCCGCAATGAGGAATGCAGCGCGAGTCAATTCTTTTCAGGGGAGAGGAGTTTGTCAGCGGCGGCTTTGCCGGCTTCGGCCATTCGTGACTTGCGCAGGTCCTCATTCAGCAGAATGGCTGCGGCAATTTCGCGCATTGATTTTCTCCTCTGCCGGCTTTCGCGCTGCATGGCGCGATAGGCAGATTCTTCATCGAGGTCGAAGTCCCGCTGCAACACCCCCTTGGCGCGCTCCACCAGCTTGCGAGATTCCAGCCGGTCAGAGAGTTCAGTGTTCTCCGTCTCCAGGCGGACCCGCTCCAACTCGGCGCCCACCAGATAGCCAATGGCGGAGAGCAGACGCACCTCCTGCTCGGTGTGGTGATAGGGCTTGCGGTGCTGCAGGTTGATCACACCTACCAGCTTGCTGCGGCAGAGAATGGGCACGGACAGGAATGCCTCGAAGGAATCTTCGGGAAGGTTCCTAAAACGCTTGAAGCGCGGGTCGTGCAGCGCTTTTTCTGAAATGGCGACAGGCTCGCGATGCCAGCCTACCCACCCGGTGATGCCCTGGCCCAGGGAGATGCCGAGATGATCCACCAGGTCAGAGTGCGGATTCTTCGAAGCGCGCAGCACCAGTTGATTATCCTCAAGCAGATAAATAAAGCAGGAGTCACATTGGATGAGGGAACAGGCGAAATCAACGATGCGGTTCAAGACCACGTGGAGAGGATCGGCAGCGGCCATGCGGCTTCCGATCTCATGCAGGAAGTCCACTGCCGTGATTGCCGGCGTAGGTGCGTGAGCCTTGACGGTATCGCCTGTGAGCAGCGGACTGATGGGAGGCGCGGGCACCTGAGCAGGGATCTGCAGGGACGCGGCTGCGCGCTTTTGATGCAGCAGGTCTCCTGCCCGCTCCGCAAGCTCCTTGATCAGAAAACCCATGCGCGATTGCGACGGCTCGTAATCCGGAACCACGCCGTACATCGACAGGCCTTCCGTGGTGCTCGGCCCAATGGATCCAATGACGGTGGAACGGAAGCCTTCATGCAGCGCATCCGCATATCCCATGCGCTCCGCCATGAGAAAGAGGTGCGCTACCTGGCCCGCATTCATGAACAGCACAACGTCCACATGACCATGCGCCAAGGCAATCACGGCCTCGCGCAACGGCTGCGTGTCTTCAGGCAGCGCCCATCGATATACAGGAAGCCGAGTGATCGATACACCTTTTTCTGCCAGCGCCGTGAGCAACTCGGGATTGGATGTTCCGTACTCCTGAATGGCGATATGCATACCGCCGAGCGACTCTCCAAACTTTTCTTCCATTGCGCCCAGCAGCGCGCGCCAGGTGAACGGCTCCGGCGCAATCACGGAGATGGGCACGCCCAGCTCGCGCAGAGCGCTGGACGATTTGGGTCCACGGGCCGCAACCCTGACGGAGCGGAGCGCGTTCAGAAACTGCTCGCGATCCATGTGCTCGGAAACAGTCTTGACCAGCGTCCTCACGCCAACCCCGGTCGTAAAAATGACCAGGTTGAATGCGCCGGCAAGTAGAGCCTCGGCAAATTCCAGAACCGGCTGGTTAGCTTCGAGAGCCACTTCCCGCATCGCCGGGGCGGTCAGCGCTTCACCGCGGTAAGCGCGCACCATCGTGGCAGTTTCAGTAGCGCGCCGCGACTCGAGGCTGAGGACACGCAAGCCGCCGAAGCTGGCTTCCTTCGCGGGTTTTGAACTGATCTTGTCCTGTGGAGCGCTCATTTGGGCCTGCACGCTGCCCGGGGAATCAAGAGCGAACTCGATCTGCAGATCCCCGGTGCTTCCGGCGCATTCCGAACTTGGAATACCGGCCTAGTAATCAGTCTATGCAGCGGGAGATAAAGATTGAATTAGGAAATCGTCTCCACTGCAACGAGCAATCTGTGGAATGCGGAACTTGCAGCGCACGCTTGCCAGCAGTGCGGTTTCCAGTTATCCTCAAGGCAATCACCCCGGGCGGAGCAGGCCAGGTAGCGCTCCGTGATCTTCCCCCGGCTCCGCGTGCCGGCAGGTGCGGGTGTGAGCAAGCCGACCAGCTCCTCGAAGAGCACACAACTTCCACAAAGACTTTGTCTTGCAGGATCACGCCTCGGAATTCCGAGTGTGCATGATCCCTCTTCGACTCAGACGCATGCGCGTCCCCTCTGGAGCCCCATGGAATTGCCGCTTCTCAAGTACGCACAACAACCGGAAGGGATCGCTGTGCTGGTCTCGCCAGATCACGACGCGGCGCGCGCGGCCTCGATCTGCGGGGCCGGCGCGGACAAGGCGCCGCTGCGGCTGCCCGGACCGGGCGAGCAATTCCGGTTTCACTTCGATATGACGAAGTGCATTGGCTGCAAATGCTGCGTGGTGGCGTGCAACGAGCAGAACGGAAACCCCGCGGACATCTTGTGGAGACGAGTGGGCGAAGTCGAGGGCGGCGTCTACCCAAACACCCAGCGCAACTACCTTTCGATGGGTTGCAACCACTGCCTGGAACCAACCTGCCTGACCGGCTGTCCGGTGGATGCCTACAGCAAGGACGGACTGACCGGCATTGTGCGGCACAGCGCGGATGCCTGCATTGGGTGCCAGTACTGCACCTGGAACTGTTCCTACGGCGTTCCGCAATTCAATGCGGAGCGCGGTGTAGTGGGTAAATGCGACATGTGCTACGGACGGCTGGAGCAAGGCCAGAGCCCTGCCTGTGTCGTGGCCTGCCCTGAGGATGCCATCCAGATCGAGATCGTGCGCGTCGACCAGTGGCGCAACGAATACAAAGAACACGCGAACTCGCCGGGAATGCCTTCCGCCGACGATAGCCTTTCCACCACACGCATCACGCTGCCCAAAATCAGATCCGGCGAGCTGCGCCGTGTGGATACAGGGCATCTTCGTCTCGAGAGCCCGCATTGGCCGCTGGTGATCATGACAGTGCTGACCCAGCTTTCGGTGGGAGCCTTCGCGGCCATCTGGCGAAACCAGATTGCGGGTGCCGGAGGCAATCGCGCCGCTGCCCTCATCGCGCTGGCCATTGCTCTGTGCGCTCTATCCGCATCCACACTGCACCTGGGTCGGCCCATTCACGCCGCGCGCGCGCTGAAGATGTGGCGTCGATCGTGGCTGAGCCGCGAAGTACTTCTCTTTACGCTGTTCGCGGGAGCGGCGACGATCTATTCGTTTTGCATCTGGAACGGGCTCAGGTACGCGGTGATTGCCGGGGCCGTCACGGCACTGTGCGGACTGGCGGGCGTGGGTGCGAGTGCGCGCCTCTATCTGGCACCGGGACGCCCGGCCTGGAATTCGCCGCTCACGATCTTCGAGTTTTTGGCGACCACAATGCTGCTGGGCGCATCCGCGGCTCATCTGCTGGCGAGCAGCACGGGCAACTGGATAGTTCCGCTGAGCGGACTGCTGTGCCTGCTGGTCCTGGTAGTCAAGCTCGTTTGGCTGGCCCGCTCCTCCACTCAGGAACTGTATGGAAGCTGGCAATTGCTTTCGACCACGCTCGCCAACCGGGTGGCTTTGCGCGTTGCTCTGCTCATCGCGGGGCTGTGGCTCTCTGCCATCGGGACCGATATGAAGGTCCGCATTTGCGCTGCGCTGGTGCTCGTGGCCGGGGAGTTCGTGGGCCGCTACGTATTTTTTGTCAGTGTCGTTCCCACCAGCATTGCGAGCGGATTTCTACCGCAGGAGGCCGCATGAGCCTGCTCGATTGGTTGAAGCGCAGGAGCGGCCTGGATATACGATCCGGCGAGTACGCCTATGGAAATGATCCGGTCCTTGGCTTTTCTGCTACCCGCAAACATGCCGATCATTGGGTGAATACCACCTGCGGTTATTGCTCGGTTGGCTGCGGCATGCAGTTAGGGGTCAAAGAGGGTAGAGTCGTGAGCGTACGCGGCAATCCGGATCACCCGGTCAATCGCGGCAAGCTCTGCCCGAAGGGATTGGCCGAACACTACGCCATTGAAGCCGAAGGGCGCGCCCTTTATCCGCTGTTGCGAAAAGATGAAGGCCTGGCGCGCGTGAGCTGGGATGAGGCGCTCGATACCATGGTCGCGCGATTCCGAGCCATTCAGGCCAGGTATGGCCCCGATTCGGTGGGCGTGATCAGCACCGGACAACTGGTTACGGAGGAGTTCTACGCGCTTGGCAAGCTGGTGCAGCTGGGGCTGGGCACGCGCCACTACGACGGCAACACGACACTCTGCATGTCCACTGCGGTCGCCGGCTACAAGCGTTCCTTCGGCAGCGACGGGCCGCCGGGCGCCTATGAAGATCTCGAACTCGCGGACGTCATCTTTCTGATCGGCGCCAACATTGCCGACAATCATCCGATTCTTTGCTCCCGCCTGGATTCAAACCCGCACAGGACTTTGATTGTTGCCGATCCGCGCGTGACCAAGACGGCCATGATGGCGGACCTCTATCTCCCGGTCAAGCCGCGCTCCGATCTCGCTCTGCTCAATGCCATGCTGCGCATCATCCTCGATGAGGGACTGTACGACCGTGATTACGTCGATAGGCACACGACGGGCTTTGACGAGTTGCGCCGTTCGCTTGAGAGCTGCAGCATCGCGGAAGCCGCGCAGATCACCGGGCTGCAACCGGAACTGATCGAGCGCACGGCGCGTCTTTACGCCACCGCCCGCGCCCCCTTGATCGCCTGGACCATGGGCGTGAATCACAGCACCAAGGGAACGGAGACGGTGAATGCGATCAACAACCTCGCGCTGCTCACCGGAAATATCGGCACTCAAGGCGCTTCCCCTTTTTCCATCACCGGACAATGCAATGCAATGGGAACCCGAGAGGCAGGATTTGCTTCAGGCCTGCCTGGCTACCGCAAATTTGAGAGTGCCCACGACCGTGCGGAGCTCGCTCGCATTTGGAACATTGCTGAAGAGCGGCTGCCCACGAGCCGTGGCCTCGCCTATCCGGACATCATCGAGGCCGCAGTGGCGGGCGATATTCGCGGCCTCTGGATCCTGGGTACAAACCCGCTGGTTTCCTTCCCAAATGTCGAGATATTGAAGCACGCGCTTGGCAATCTCGACTTTCTGGTCGTGCAGGACGGGTTCCATCCAACCCCAACCACCGAATTGGCTGACCTGGTTTTGCCCGCTGCTATTTGGGGAGAGAAAGAGGGCACCTACACCAATTCAGAACGCCGCGTAAGCAAGGTGAACGCCGCTGTGTCTGCGCCCGGCGAAGCACGTCCCGACTTCGACATCTTTCTCGCTCTCGCGGAAAAGCTGGGTTGCAAAAACGAGATCTTCCCTGGATGGCGAAGCCCCGTTGATGCGTTCCACGAATGGCGGCGAGTTTCGGCGGGACGGCTCTGCGACTACTCCGGAATGACTTACTCCGGCATCGAGGCATGCGGTGGAATCCAGTGGCCGTATCCGGCCCATTCGAGCGAAGCTCCCCAGGCTGTTCGAAGGCTCTATCACGACGGAATCTTTGCTACCGAAGATGGGCGCGCGCGATTAATCCCCACGCAATGGACGCCTTTTCCGGAGCAGCCCACGCCCGAGTTTCCATTCATCCTGAATACGGGAAGAACCGTGGAGCACTGGCACACGCGCACCAAAACCGGCGCCATCTCCATTCTGCAGCGCATGTCGCCCAGGGCATGGCTTGAGATGAATCCGGTCGATGCCCAGAGGCTGAACCTGAAGTCACACGACCGGGTCGAGGTGATCTCAGCGCGAGGCAGGGTGAGCAAAGTGGAACTGCGCATCACAGAGATTGTCGCGCCCGGCCAGGTATTTCTTCCTTTCCATTTCGCTGCATCCAATGCCAACCAGTTGACGCAAAGTGCATTCGATCCGATCTCGCGCGAGCCCAACTTCAAACAGTGCGCCGTGCGCGTCGAGAAATCCCCTGCGGCTCCCTCGTAATGAATCTTACATTGCGCTCTGCGTGACTTCGGTACGACATTTGGTAAGGCGGTATTTCATTCAAGCGTTCTCTTCGATGAAGGCGCTCTCGTTTTGGACATCTGCGGTCCAACCTTGGAACGGCGTCAGCCATATTTCGCACACCCACCATCAATGGTTCACGTCCCCTCAATACCCTGATCGCACCCAGCCCGATCCTGTCGATTCGTCGGTTACATCGGCGTCCCGGAGGTGTGGTCGGCCATGTATTCCGCTTCGTTCTGTGTTGCGGCACACGGGTTCTCAGGATGCGAAAAAATGGCTCTATACTCATCAGCAACGTAAGAATGGTGCTGTGCTGACGCCGCCGTCATAACCAGACCTTCAGGAGGCAAAACCTGGGGACACTTACCCCAACGCAGCCGCCTGTACAGGAGCCTGGATGGCCGATCGGTCGTGCGGGTGACCCAGTACGAGTCGGCCGAAGCCCACAAGGAGACTCATCAGAACGAGGCTCTCCGGCAGCAGATTGACAAGTTACGGCCGTTGGTCGAGTCGTCGAGCTCAGGTCTTTATGAAGAGGCAAACACCACGGGCGATTTCAAATAGTTTTCTCTTTTCCGCCTCGGCGAAAAGCGCGCTCGCCTGTCCGTTGGCAATACCCTGCCGGCAGACAGGCGGGTTCAGCGTGGCGTCCGAGCTTAACTCGAATTTTCAAGCAAGTCCCGCGAAGGAGAATCGAATGAACTTCTACTCGGCAGTTCTCTTTGTCCATGCAATCGCTGTTCTTGTCCTCACCGCTGCGCTGACGATGGAAGCGTGGACGCTCATGCAACTGCGGCGAGCTACGCGCCCGTCCGATGTGCGGCCATGGACCGAGGCGACGCGCTCGATCGCGATTGCGGAAATCGCCTCGCTGGTCATCATCTATGCAACTGGAGCCTGGCTGACGGAGAGCCTGCACTCGTGGGCACTTGCCTGGCCTCGCCTTGCAGTTCTGGAAATTGCACTCTTCGCTCTGCTGGGCGCAATCACCGGCCTGCGCATGCGCGCAATCCGACTGTGCGCCGCGAGCGAAACAAGCAACCCGTCTGCATGGAATACGCTGACACAGAGCGCATTCCTCAAGATCTCGCTGAGCACGAGGATCTGGATTGTGATGGGAACTATCCTGCTCACGGCTGCAAAACCCGGCCTTCGCGAGTCTCTGGTTATCGTGGCCTGTTCGCTGATTTTCGGCCTATTCTTCTCGTTCGTTTCCCTGGGGCGCCGTTCGGCAGTTTCCGCGGCTTAGACCGAGTCCAGATCTTTCGGCGAGTTTGAGTCCGGTTTCACCTTGCATCATCAAACGGATACCGACCGGAGGTCCGGTATGAATGCTGATCACAAAAAACTCGAAGAGGAAGTTTCATCCTGGCCGGGGATCTCTGCGCACCCTCATCGGTTCGCGGCGCGGGAGTATCGCTTTGGTAAGGCGGAAGTCGGCCACGTTCATTTCTGGGGAGATGTGGATATTCCGTTTCCGGGTCCCCTTCATGACTTCCTCCTGGAGCACAGTCTCGCCGAACAACACCGTTGGGTTCCCGATTCCGGATGGACAACCTTCCGGATCCGCCGCGGCGAGGATGTCGAACACGCGATCTGTCTGATGCGCTTGTCCTATCTCCGCTATGCCCTCAAGTCCGCGGCAAATCCCGCTTCATTCCTTGCCGTGGAATGCGCCCCCCTCCGCCTCAAAGCGGAACTCAAAGCGGAACTCGTGGCGGCGCTGGCTCGCTTCATTCCGGCGGGCACAGTCGCGGCAAAAAATCGCACATCCTGTGTGTAAATTCTCGTTTCCGCGCCCGCGATGAATTGGAGAAGAGTGAATGGAAAGCTTGCGATTCCGTGGTACAAATCAGAATCCAATCTGCGAAGAAGAATTCCATTCGCGATGTCAGAACGCTCATCGACGAGTTTTGGGGCGTGTGGTCGGCAATCCTTCCCTATGCCGAAGCTTCACCCAGGAAAGCAGCCGAATCCGGCCCGGATTTGAGTAGGGGAAGGGTTGAACCCCGAAATGCAGAGACCATTTCTCAACGGAGACGTGTTGAAAGCGTCGATGACCTTACTCCCAGAAACCTTTTGGGTTCGCTCGCCGGGACGTCGCATCGAGTGAAGCGTCATGTCTCAGCTAGAATGCTCGGTGCTTGCATCGCGAACGGTATCTTGTCGTCTCCTGAGCCGCGCGTCTCATCCGTTGGCCGCTTGCCGGTTTTTGATCTCGTTTAGCAGTTGCTCGACTTTGTCCTCGCTCTCAAGAGCCTGGAATTTGTCCTCCAGTGTCTCGGGAGCCAGGATCTCGCTTGCTGCGGCGTTTTCCGCTGCCTTTATATGTACTTTGCTCCTCATCCTGCCGAGGGTCTGCTCCTGCCCATTGCCGACCGTCTGGCGAGCCTTCGTGGCTCGGCCGACCACCTTTGCCCGGCGGTGCTCGGCGACCAGCATTTCACAGTGGGCACGCGTCTCGTTGAGCTTCTGCCCCAGCTTGTGCAGGGCCTGACGCAAGTTGTCCGCCTCATGCTTCTGGTCCTCAGCCTGGGTGGCGAACCCAGTCACCAACTGGTCATGGCTCAAGGCCCTTTCCAGTGCGGCGCGAGCCAGGTCGTCATGGCCCTTTTGCACGGCCAATTCAGCCTTGCTCCGCCAGTCCGCCGCCTGCCGCTCATGCTCGGCCCGTTTCTTTTCGAGCAGATGTTGATCGGCGATGGCGATGGCCACTTGCGTTTTTACCTGGAGCAGCTGGTTCTCCATGTCCAGCACCACTTGTTTCAACATCCGCTCTGGATCCTCTGCCTTTTCCACCAGGTCGTTCAAATTCGCGCGCAGCAATGTGCCCACTCTCTCCAGCAATGACATGGCGTCCTCCTTCTTCTCAACACAACCGTTCACTTCTTCGTTCCGTGCACGGCTCGCTTCATGGGAATGCAATCCCTGTTCAGTTCAACCAGCCTCCAACTCCCAAGCCTCCAAGTCCCACTGAACAGGCCGGGGATTGGAGGCTGGCAATCAGCTGTTGTGATTCGCGCCGCCATCTAGAGGCTTCTGCCTCATCGCTTGCACGTTGCCGATCATTTGCTTGAAGTCCATGCCGCTGAGAGCCTCAAACAATGCCGGCACCTGCGCGGCAATTTTCGTCATGTCGCCGGTAATCTTGTGCGCGCCGGCGGCGCCGTCATTCCCCGTCGAAACGATGGTGATCTTGTCCACCTTGGCGAGCGGCTCAGCCATCGCACGCACCACGTCGGCCATGTTGGTCAGCAGCTTGTCCACCACTGCTGCCTGGTTCCACTCCTGGTACGCCTCGGCTTTCACGCTCATGGCCTTGGCTTCCGCCTCTCCCTTTTGGAAGATGATGCTGGCTTCTGCCTCGCCCTGGGCACGAATGGCAGATGCGCGGCCCTCGGCCTCGACAGTCAAGCGGGCCTTCTCTGCGGCAGCCAGGTACTCAATCCTCTGTCGTTCGATTTCAGCTCCCTTGAGCACGGTGGCGATGAGTTCCTTCTCGTGGCGCTGGATCTCCGCTTCCTGCACCTTGATCTGGCCCTCCTTTTCGACTTGCTGGACCTTAACCTGTTCCGCGGTTACCTGCTGAAGCATGATGTTGGTCTGCAACTCGTAGGACTTATCGGCCGTGGCTTTCTGGCGCTGGCTCTGCTCGGCGTACTCGGCCTTTTTGATTTCCAGGTCGCGCTGCGCCTCGGCCTGGCGCGTTTGCGAGGCGGTTTCGGCAATCACCCGTTCCTGGTCCGCCAATGCCTTGGCGACCGCAGACTCACGCATGGCGGTCGCCCGCTTGATTGCGGTGTCGCGTTCCGCGTCGGCTGTGGCCATTTCCGCGTCGCGCTTGATGCGGGCGATGTCGGGGCGGCCCATGTTGGAGATGTATTCGTTCTTGTCGCGCACTTCTTTGATGGTGAACGAGATCACCTCCAGGCCCATCTTGCTCATGTCGTCAGCGCAGGTGGCGCGCATGCGCTCACCCACCATCTCCGGCTCCTTGACAATCTGCTCCACCGTCAACTGCCCGATGATGCCGCGCAAGTGGCCCTCCATCACCAGCCGAATCAGTCCTTCCCGCAGCGGGGGCGTCTTAGTGAGGAACTGTTCGGCCGCTGTCAGGATCGAAGCCTGGTCGCTGCGCACTTTGATCTGCGCCACGGCCTCAACCGTCACCGCCACGCCCTGCTTGGTGTAGAGATCCTGCTGCGGAGCGACGTCGAAGCTCATCAACTCAAGGCTCAGGTCGCGGCAATTTTCCACCATGGGAAAGATCACTGTGCCGTGGCCCTTGATCACCCTGGGGCCGCGAAAGCCGTAGACGATCAGGGCCTCATTGGGCCCCGCCTTGCGGTACATCCTGGCCAGTATGCCCATCAGAAGGATCAGTGCCAATACCCCGAGTCCAACGAAGAGAACGATCTCATTGATCATTGTGTTCCCGACCCTTTCAACCGGGAGATGAGTGGTAGATGGTTTTAGTGCCTGGAGGCGGTCTTACGGCCGACCCTCGGATACAACTTGGCGAGCAGACCCAGCAGGAAGATACCCGCGAGGACGGGCATATCCACATTCAGCAAATTCATGTTCGACATGCGGTTCCCGGTCCTTTCCGCCGGGGCTATCAAATTCCAGCCCCAGGCTCCGGCTTGCGGGCCACACCCGATCGGTGGACGCCGCGAATGCGTACGCGATTGCCCTATCCTCAGGCCCTTGCACACAGCGGACGGATCAGGAGTAGCCGACTAGCGGCTACCCTCAGCGTCTTCCCACCGGCATACATAAGCAATTCCTTTCTCGTAGCGCACCACGAAAACCTCTTCCTGCTTCTGAATCGGCTCGCCATCGTCTGAGCGCGCAGGAACCGATCGCAACGCGCCCAGTTGTTCATAGATCACTTCTCCGGTTCCGCCCGCCCGAATTGTGGCGGTGACCCGGCCTATCGCGCCAACAACCTCCGTCTCTTCGGCAGTAAGTTCCCGTTCATGAGGCATCAGTACCCTGGCGATGAAGAAGAAGATGATCGCCCCTCCGGCGATGCCGCAAACCGCGGCGAGCACCAGCACCACGGCGACCACAAAGCTGCCGTAGCGCGTCAGCAGGTACCCCGCCGCGCCAAACCAGCAGAGAAAAATCATGATGGAAAAAGAGTTCCACCACGGGAAAGTGGATGCGCCTGCGCCGCCCGTGCCTTGCGCAGTGCGCAACCCTCCGGCACCCTGCACCATGTGGCCGGCCGGCGGCATAGGTGGAAGGTGCCCCACGTGTCCTACATGCGGCACGTGAATGTGCGCCCCGATTCGTCCCATCCCGCCCAGCAGCGAGACCGCGCTCAGCATCAGCCCCACCAGAAAACAAGTCAGATAGAAGGATTCCCAGGTCATCTTCGCGCCCCCCGTCCCCTTGCAGAGGTCTTCTGCGCTTGCGCCTCGTGTGTGCTCGGTTCCCGTTTGGGCCGCAACACCTCGGCCAGCCGCGGCGCCAATCCTGGTGTTTCGAGAATCGACTCAAGCAGAATCAGGCAATCCCGCGAGTGCTCGTGCCGCGCCAGAGTGAGCAGAGCCTTCTTCAGTTCCGGGTCGCGGCGAAAACGCTCCGCGCCCGAAACCAGCCAAAGATCGAGCTTGTCTGCCACGCCTCGCAGTTCGCTCTGAAGCTCTGGGTGATATCCCTCCGGGTCATCCACCAGGTAGCCGGGGTGAACCTTGAAAAAACCTGCCAGAATCTGCCGTGTGGTATTGGTCAAGTGCGGCCGCGCGCTGCTCTCTATCTGCGAGAGGTAGCTCTGGCTCAGTTTCGAGCCGGTCTCGACCTGGATGGCCATGATCAACTCCTGTTGGCTCATGGCGCGATCCATGCCTCGCAGGCTCCCCTCGACCTCGCGCAAGTAACGTATTTTCTCGCCTAGCTTCATGGCATTGGCTTCAATCGGAAGGCGCGTGCGTTTCCCCGCCCCATCGCAATACGCAATAACAATATCGCAATTTGCAATAAACGTCAATAAGAATTTTTAGGGCCCCAGGAACTTTCAGCGGGCGATTCGTTGAATGGCCAAAGGGACTTTTCCCGGGATGCCGGTTCGATGAGCGAGATATCGCCAGCTACCTTGGAAAGCAACCGATCGAACCAGTAAATCAGTGGAAAAACGTTCACGTATTCGGGGTTCGCAGTTTCATCTTTTTCGGCGTGACCAGAATGCAAGTCGTTGATTCTATCGAGGCGGCACTTGCGTTATATCCGCCAATCCACATCTCCCTGCGGATGCAGACAATTCGCCGCTGAAGTCGAATAAGCAAAAAGCAATCGCGGCAGCAAATGCTGCCGCGATCCAAAACCGTCGAAAGGTGGAATGAAACAACGCTTCTAGAACTTGAAGGTCGCTTCAAACTGAATCTCTCGCGGGACGTAGATATTGTTGTTGTTCGTGTTATTGACGGTGCCGAACGAACTGGAACCGGAGATTGCGGTCAGCGTATTCACGCCGCCAATATTCGACACCGTATAGGCCGCGGTGTTGGCCGCGGTCCAGTTCTGGCGATTCAGAATGTTGTAGGCGCTGGCTTTCAGTTCCAGATGATACGAGTCGTGGTAGGTGATGGTTTTGGAACCGCTCATATCGAGGATGTACTCGTTGGGCAGCTTGAAGGCGTCGCGGGCTGAACCAGGCAGCCGGTTCTCGCCTCCCGAACCATTCAAGTTGCTGGTGCTTACACCCTGAATCAGTCCGTTGCCCGTAGTGTTCTCGAGCGGCCCCGTCGAGGTGCTGGGAAGACTGCCGGACAACGTTGCCGTGTAGGGCGCGCCGTTCTGCCCCGAGAAACTGGGAGCCAGCACATAGTCGTTCGTGAAATATCCCAACAATCCATGCGCATGCCAGGGCGAAGTGGCAACTGCCGTGGCGATGAACCGGTTGGGCACGTTGTGGCTGGAGTTGCCGTATTCACCCTTCAGATTGTTGGGATCGAAGAGGGCGTTGGTGCTGGTGAAGGTGGTGTCATTCAGGCCGTAGTCGAGTGCGTGCGACCAGGTATAGCTTCCCTGGAAGGTGAGGTATTGGGAGGCGCTGCGGGCTACCTGCAGGACCATCGCGTTGTAGCTCGAATTCACGCCGCTGAAGATGTCGGTCTTCGAGCTGAAACGTGTGTCCGGGCGGTCATTATCGGTGGGCGCGGCCGCACCCTTCGTCGTGGCATAGCCGTAGAAGGGAAGGGTGTAAGTCGCACCGTTGGACAGGGGCGAATGGGCGACGTTGTTGTTGTTGACCGTGTAGGTAACGGAGGTAGGCGTGGGCAGGTTCTGATCGACGAAATCCGGCAAGCGGCGGCCGAGCGAGCCGAGATAGCTGGCGCTGGCGACGATATGCCAGCCGATTTCCCGTTGCACATCCAGGTCGAACTCTTCAACCTGCGGCAACTTGAAGTTCGGGTCGAAGTAGATGACGTTGGGGATCGCGGCCTGGCCGGTGGCTGTGGTCAGAATTTGTGGAAACGTCGGCGCGCCTGCATTGTTGGGAGTGAGCGATGGCTCGTTTTGTGCGCCAGCGGTTGCTGTCTGCGCCATGGCGTTGTAGATGGTCGAGTTTTCGAGACGGCTGTTGTAAATGCCCCAACCACCGCGAACAACCGTCTTCCCGTCACCAGTGAGTTCGTACGAGAAGCCGATGCGCGGAGCGATGTTGCTCTTGTTGCTGGGGAAGGCCATGGTTTCAGGAACGAGCGGATTGGGCAGCTGCGGAGACGGCAATTGCTCGAATTCATAGCGAACGCCGTACGTCAGGCTTAGCCGCGGCAGGGCCTTCCAATCGTCCTGGAAGAAGCCAGCATAGTCTCCGGTAGTGAACTGGAAGCCGAGCGGTCCGAATCCCTGCGAGTAGGTGCTGTAGTGGTTGGCTGCGGCCACCGGGGTGGAGGTTTGCGAGAGGTAGAAGTCGGTGACGTAGTTGGCCATACTCGTATAGGAATAGGAACCGAAGATCGCGGTCAGGTTCAGAGCCAGATCGTAGGTGTGGATGTAATCGATGCCGAACTTGATGGAGTGATTGCGATGCTGCCAGTTGGCCGTATCGGTGGCCTGCCAGCGGCGCTCGTCAGGATAAGCGGCGCGATTGAGGAAGGTCGCGGTGCCGAAGGTGAAGCCGTTGGTGATGGCGACTGCCGGAGGAATGCCGTTGGGATTGACGTATCCGGTAGGCGTGTTCAGCAGGGCATTTTCTTCATACGAGGTTGGCTTTTCGTTGAACGCGAAGTTGAAATCGCGGCCATACTGATAGCGGACTTCGTTGCTGATGTTCGAGGTGATGATGCTGTCTAACTTGGCGATACCCCAGGTATCACGAACATAGATGTTGCCGACGCTCTCCATGCCATAGCTGGCGGTGGCGTTGGTTTGCTGGCCGCCCGGAGAGATGAAACGCAGCCGGTTCACTTCGCCGCTGAGGCGGTTCTTGGGGTTAATCTGCCAGTCCACCTTGGGGAAGAAGAGCGTCTGGCTGGCATAACGCGGTGCGGTCCCGAGCATGGTATCCAACCCGGAGAGGCCGGAATCGAAATCGGCTACGCCCTGTGCGTACGTCGCCAGCTTGAGGTTGCTCTGGACCGTGCAGGCGCCGCTGTCAGCCGTGTAGTTGGGATCGTAATTCGCGGACGTTGACGAGGAAGAAATGGTGGCGCAGGTGGTGGTACCCGGAAGCGTTGCCGAGGGCTCCGCAAAGAAGAGGTTCGGGTTCGAAGCCACCAGGGTCAGAGGAAAGTAGTGGTAGTACTTGTCCAACGAAAAGTAGAAGAACAGCTTGTCGCGCAGAATCGGGCCGCCGACTCCGAGGCCCATCTCGTGCTTGAGATCGGTAGGCTTGAACTGCACGGTGCTGAAGGTGGGAGAGCCCTGCGTCAGCTGTTCGGCCTTGGTGGTGAAATCATTCTGCGCCGCTATTGCCGAGTCGCGGTCGAAGTAATAGCCTTCACCATGAAACTGATTGGTGCCGCTCTTGGTGATGGCGTTGATCACGCCTCCGGAGGCGCGGCCGTACTCGGTGCTGTAATTCGAGACGTTGATCTGGAATTCCTCAATCGCCGGCCTGGGAATGGTGAAGTTGACGGTGGTGCGCCCGCGCTCGTCAGGGAAAAACGCCTGGTTGTCGTCCGCGCCGTCGACGGTCACGTTGTTCGCCAGGGTACTTTGGCCGCGGACGCTCAACAGGCCGAATCCGCCGCTCTCCACGACGCCGGGAATCTGCAGGGCGTAGGCAGAATACCGGTAGTTCACCACCGGAAGCTCATCGAGCTCCTTCTGCGAGATCACCTGGTTGAAGTCGGGCCCGACGGTGTTGATGAGAGGCATCTCGCCCGAAACCTCAACCGATTGCGAAGAGGAACCGACGTTCAGGGTCGGTTGCAAAGTTGTCACCAAGCCGACTTCGACGGTTACGTCATTCGACTTGAACTCGCCGAAACCCGGAGCCGTCACCGTGAGCGTGTAATGACCGGGCTGAAGATGGATGGCGCGATAGACGCCGGACTCATCGGTAACAACGGTCTCTGCAGCGTTGGTTGCATTATTGCGCACAATTACGGAGGCGCCGGCTATGGCGCTTCCGGTTGAGTCATGGACCGTTCCACCGATGGCGCCGTCTACGGCGTTCTGCGCCTGAACCGTGGCGCCGCCTAATGCAGCCAAGATGACGAACGAGCCAAGGATCGACAAGAAATTGCGGGTCGTTTGCAATTGGACCTTCCTTTGAAGTGGATGGTGATCTTTTCGTTGGTTGAGGGGAATAGGCGATACTGCCGGTTCAATCAAAGCCGGCCGACGGGATTCCCTGAGATCGAGGTCAAAATTCAACCCTGAGCTTTGGATATTGGCCGGGAGGGAGCAGACCTTCCGCGCGCGCCGAAGGCCAAGTGTGTTGAATGAGAGCCCTGTGGGGGCGAATGATTACAGACCTACAGGAAGCCGCGCGTGCCAATTTCACACATTAGCCTCTGCCGTGGTGACCAGAATCCTGCGAGAACCGGGAAGAGAAATGAGGTCCACGCGATGCCAATGCCAGCAATCCTGGGAGTGCCCAGAGGAACCGGTTCCAATCATCTTGCGCAGGGAAAACACAACCTGAAACTAACGAGTGCTGATGAAAAGATCGAGAAAGGAATATAAGGGGAAGGTTAAAACTTGTCAGACGTCAGACGTCTGTCGTTGGTTGACCTTTCGCACCCTCCATTGGCATAATCTGGGACCATGATCGATCAGAACGTGGAAGAAGAATCGACACCGGCAACCAGCAAACTCATCTGGAATGGGGCGCCCCGCGAAAACCTTGCCGCACGCGTGGCAAATGCAGTTCGTGAACAGATTCAGACCGGCAGGTTTAAGCCAGGAGACAAGCTTCCCGGAGAGGTCGAGCTGTCCAAAGAACTGGGTGTGAGCCGGCAGACGTTGCGAGAGGCAACGCAGCAGTTAACTCACGAAGGGTTGCTCACGATCCGGCATGGCGCCGGCACGTTCGTCGCCGAGAGATCAGAGCAACTCCGCAGCGCGCTTGACACCATGGCTTCCATGTCCGCCTTGATCAGGGAGCACGGTGGCGAGTCCAGGGTCGACGAGCTTCGAGTTCGAAGCATGTCTGCGACCGCTGAGATTGCCACAGCTCTTGACGTTCCGGAATCGTCTCCGGTTGCGGAGATATTCCGGCGCCGGCTCATTGGCGCAAAGCCCCTGGCGCTTGCCTACGACTACATCGCGCTTCTCGACGATTCAAAATGGAAGCTACCCATCATCAAGACCTTCGACGGCGGTTCCATCTATGAATTCCTGGAGAAGCACTTCCGAAAGACGCTTGCATTCAGCGAAGCAGTTGTCACCGCAGTTGAAGCGAATCGCAAACATGCAGAATTGTTGCGCGTGAAGCCCGGCTTTCCACTCTTGCTGATGCGTGAGACTCAATTCGAAGTGCCAAACCGCCGCTGTTTATACAGCGTCATCTTTCACAATCCCGCGCTGGTGGAGTTTACGATCAAACGGCCAGGGTGGAGGTCATGAACTCAGCATCTGACGCGCCGCGCACGCGAGTCTTCATGACCAGGCCCCGCTCGACGCAAGAGGCCGGAGCAAGTCGAGACGCGCTGAAGCATCGCTTAGAGTCGCCGAAATCAGTCCCTCAAAGCCAAGGCGTTCTATGCAAAAAGAAGCCGAGACGGATCCGTAAAGCAAGCTTTCGATGGGATTCGCATCCTGAGCGAACCTTGCCAGAAAGCCCCCACAGAAAGCATCACCAGCGCCGGTGGTGTCGATGACTTTGCTCGCAAATGCCGGTACATGGAGCCACTGGTTCGTTCCGCGCGTATGCGCAAAAACTCCGGCAGCTCCGCATTTCATCACGATGGCCCGAGGCTTCGGAGCCAGCGTTCTCAGTTGCCGCAAAGCCTCTTTCGGTTCTCCGGCGGATACAATGGCTTGAACATCCTGCCAACTGGGTAGGAAGACATCGACGGCGTTCACCAGCTCAATGGTTCGCTGCGCGTTCACTGCCCCGGCCTGATCGTGATCGTCCAGATCCAGAGAAATTATCGAAGTGTCCGCAATCCTGAGTTCCTTCACAAGTTCAATGGCCATGTCGCCGGGCATTGCAGCAACGTGCGCTGCAATCTGCACGCCCGATCTGGCATCAGCGGGCCGAGGGCAGAAGTGCGCCCAGTCCCGAGAGGATCTTCGGGAGATGAATTGCCGACTGCCATCCTCCTCGTAGAGCCCCCAATTCCTGAGAGAATGCTGCTGGCGGCGGCAACGCGCCAAGTCAACCTTATCCCGGAAGATCTCTCGAGGGTAGTCGGAACCAAGCGGTGCGACGATCTCAGCCTCGTCGGTCCAGATCGACGCTCCCAGCGCGGAATATGCAGCATTGCCACCCGGTTGGGCCCAGCGGGTGGAACCGTCGGCAAAGACAAGGTCATCGATGGTCAGGCTGCCGAAGAAAGCAATAGCCGGTTGAGTCGGTCGAGGGGGCTTAGAGAGCACCGATCAGTCTCTCCACGCTACATCGGTGTCCTGTGCCTGGAGTTCGCGGCATACAAACACTGTCATCCTGAGCGTAGCAAGCCGCGATTTTTGCGGCTTGCGGAGTCGAAAGCGTGCCCCGAGCCTGCCGGAGAGGAGCTGCATTTCGCACGTCGGAATATCGCTCGCTGTGCCCTCATGCGTCTGCTGCGCCGCACCCAGCATTTTCGCGATTCCCAGCACAACCACCGGCAATGAGACAGTTGCAATGCGCATGAACCCTTCCGACGTCGATTGCATTTCAGGGGAGAAGTGAAAGTGATCCAGATACTACATCAGCTTAGACGGTTCTCGCTCCCGATTTGTCGAAGATCGTTTCAGAACTCAAAGATTCAACTGTCGCCTACAGGCCCATGCTCTCTTCCAGGCACCCTGAAGGTCAACCCGCGGGTTCCGGACGTATCGTCGGCAATGCGGAGATTACCCGGATTTTGCTTTCCTGAGAGACAACCACAGATCCCTCGTCGTCGCGCTTCTCGGGATGACAAAGCAGGGAGGGACGGCGCCTTGTGTGCTCTGGGTTCTAAACTGTTGCCATGAGCACTCCCACTTCCCCTCATTCCTACACCGAACCCTGGCTGCGCGGCACGCATCGCGATATCCCGGCCGCGGGGCGCGCGGTTCTGCACGCGCTGGAGCTTGCGCTCGATGACACTGCCAAGTGGACTGCCGGGCTGACGGATGACGAAGTTCATGCGGAGCCATTTGGGCTGACGTCCATCGCTGTTCAGCTTCGACACATTGCGGGGTCGGTCGATCGGATTCTTACCTATGCCGAGGGCAATCAGCTCTCTGCCGGGCAGCTCGCTGCCCTCAAGGCCGAATCGAGCGGGAACGAATCGCTCGCGGAGTTGATGGCGCGGGTTGAGGCGTCGCTTGATCATGCTGCTGGTCGCGTCCGGGCGCTGGCGCATGGCGATCTCGAGACGCCGCGGAGCGTGGGGCGGAAAGAGCTCCCCACCAGCCTGGGCGGGGCGTTGATTCATGTGGCCGATCACACGCAGCGGCATGTGGGACAGGTGGTGACGACGGCGAAGCTGCTGAAAGGGATGCGCGGTCAGCCCTCGAGCCAGTGAGCGAAACAAAATCTTGCAGGGGCTTGTTTTAGATTTATTGGCTTTTTCGGCACGACTTAAGAGGTGTCCTGTTACAAGGCCCATCGCCAAGATTTTTTGCGGAACCTGTACCGTTTAGGTGCTGCTTGCGCACCCACGGCCAATTTTGCCAAACTGACCTAGGCCGATGGTTCTTCACTTCCTCATTCAGGGTCGCGTACAAGGCGTAGGTTTCCGCTGGTTCGTGCACCGCGAAGCCAGCGAACTGGAGCTGCGCGGCTGGGTGCGCAACACCGAGGACGGCGAGGTGGAGATCGTCGCATCCGGCGATCCCGAGGATCTGGCCGACCTGCGCGCCAGCCTCAAGCGCGGCCCGCGCGGCAGCCGCGTGGATCGCGTCATTGAGCACACCCTGCAAGACTCCGAGGCGCGCCATCTCAGCTCCTTTCGCATCGATGGGGCGTGGTGAAGAGCAGTTGTCAGTTCGCAGTTCTCAGTTCACAGTTGTTCGTGCTGAGTTCCGCATCAACAACTTGCATTCCGTCCTGCGTCGCCCCGAAGACCGTACCGCACCGCTGATATAAACTGGCACTGATCACTTCACAACCAAGATCTACGAATCCAGAACTGAGAACTGTGTGACCGCCAAAGACACGAAGCCCGCCAACGTCGAGGACCTGAAGAAACTGGTCCGCACTGTGCCCGATTTTCCCAAGCCGGGGATTCTCTTTTACGACATCACCACCGCTGCTCAAGGACAAGACCGGCTTTGCGCAGCTCATTGACGCACTGGCCGCGCATTACATCGAGCAGAAGATCGATCTGGTGCTGGGCATCGAGGCGCGCGGATTCATCTTCGGGCCGGCGCTGGCTTACCGGCTCAACGCCGGCTTTGTTCCCGTCCGCAAGCCCCGAAAACTGCCCGCTCCGGTGGCACGCGTCACCTACGATCTGGAGTACGGATCGGACACGCTCGAAATCCACATGGACGCCATTCATCCCGGCCAGAGCGTAGTTCTGGTCGACGATCTTCTCGCCACCGGCGGCACCATGGAAGCCACCGTCAAACTGGTGAAGCAGCTGGGCGGCAACATCGCCGGCCTGGCCTTCGCCGTGGAGCTCGACTTCCTGAAGGGGCGCGACCGCTTCCCGGAATACGACGTCTTCAGCCTGCTGCACTACGACGAATAGCTCATCGCTGCATAGTTTCAGCTCAGGCCCCAGCCATCTTCATCGGGAGATTCATGCGCGCTGCCTGCGGGCTCCTCCTTCAGCATCTGCGCATCGGCAAACCGGTAGCCGACCGTACACATCGGTCAGCAGATACAGCGGGATTCGACGGATCGTCTTCAATCTTCTTGCGCAATTGCCGAACGAAGGTGCGCAGATACTCCACTTCTTCGCGGCATTCTGCGCCCCACACCGCGGTGAGCAGCTTGGCGTAGGTCACCACGCGCCCGGCGCGGCTCATCAGGCAGTGCAGAATGTCGAACTCCTTGCGCGTTAGCCGCACCATCTCACCGCGCTTGGTGACGCGCCGCTTCACCGGATCCAGATCGAATTTCTCCGATCTCGATAGGCGCATCCTCGGTGCGCGCCGGGGCTCGCACCCGGCGCACCGCGGAGCGAATGCGCGCAATCAGCTCGCGCGTGCTGAAGGGCTTGGTCACGTAGTCGTCCGCGCCCAGGTCCAGCGCCTCCACTTTGTCCTCTTCCTGATCGCGCACGGTGAGCATCAGCACCGGCAGGCGCGGGGCAAAGCTGCGAATCCGGCGCAGCGTCTCAATGCCGCCGATCCCCGGCATGTTCACATCGAGCAGCACCACGTCGTAGGTGCTGGCGCGCAGCACCTGCAATGCTTCTTCGCCGCGCGAAGCCTCCGAGACCTGAAATCCGAACTCCATCAGCGGCGGCCGCAGAGCGCGGCGGATAGCGGGTTCATCATCAACAACAAGAATGCGAATGGCTTGCTGGTTCATCGCGAACTTCCCTTCTCTCTTGCTACCGGAATAGCGGCAAAAAATGTGGTTCCTTCCTGCTCTTCGCTGGTGACCCACACCTAGTCCGCCGTGAATCTGCGCCACGCGCTTGGCCACCGACAAGCCCGATGCCGGTGCCGGAGGCGCGGTTGGAGTATTTCGACGAGCGATAATAGCGATCGAAGATACGCTCGCGATCGGCCATGGGAATCACCGGCCCGTAGCTGTGCACGGAAAAAATCGCTTCTGTTCTGGTGAGCATGACGCGAATGGTGATGGTCGTGCCCAGAATGGAATACTTGCAGGCGTTGTCCACGTACTGGGTGAGCAGCATGGTCATCAGTTGCCGATCGCAAGAGAGGACCAGGTTCTCGTCCTTGAGCTCGACCGCAACTTTCATGCTGGCCAGCCGGTCCTTCAGCGTCACCAGGACTTCTTCGATCAATGAGCCCACGCTTACCGGCGATGCGTGCAGCACCACCTCGCCGGCATCGAGGCGGGCCGTGGTCAGCAGCCGCGTAGTCAGCTCTCCCAGGGCATCGGTCTGTTCATTGATGAGCGCTACCAGGTCGGCCTGCCCGGGCGACAGGCGCCCCATCTGCGGTGAGTCCGGTGCTGGCCGCGCGGATGGCTGTCAGCGGCGTCTTGTAGGCGTGCGCCAGGCTGTCGAGCACAGTGGCGCGCAGTTGTTCGGTCCGCCGCTCGGTTTCGATACGGCTCTCATTGGCAAAGGCGCGATAGCGATCGAAGGCGATGGCGATGAGCGAGGCAATGGCATTGTTGGTCAGCGATTTGGTGTCACCGCGAACCACCAGGCTGCCGACCGGCACCGTGCCTAGCCGGACGACCCGACGCCCGATGCCGAGCTCCGGGTCGTCGTCGGAGGTTTCGAAGTAATACACGTTCTGCGCCATCTCCTGGGGATCGACGTTCCAGTAGCCGGCCTGGTAGACCTCGTGCAGATCGGCATCGAACAACGCTACAGCCTCCAGCGAAAAGATGTCGTGAATCAGCTCCGCCAGTTGCGGCCCGGGCTCCACGTGCAGGTTCATTTGCAGTGTTTGCCGGGTGAATTCATAGAGATCGTGCATCTGCCCTTCGCGCGACTCCGCCTCCCGGGCGTGCTGTGTAACTCGCGCGGAGAGACGGCTGACAATCAGTGCGACGATCACGAATACCAGCAGGGTAACGGAGTTCGCCGGATTGGCCGCCATATTGAAGCGGCCTTCATGGGCCGTGAAGCCGGCCTGTGCCACCACCGCCGAGAGCGATACGATGGCGGCTTGCCAGAACCCGCACAACAGCGCGGTAGGCACCACGATGAGCAGGTAAAGCAGCTCCTCTACAGGGAGCAATCCGCGCGTCCAGTGGGCCAGCGCCGACACCAGCAGCACGGCAATGATGCCGAGCGTGCACTCCAGCGTAAACAGCAACAGGCGCTGTCCTGCGCCGCGCCATCGCCTGGGGCGGAAAATCGAAAACTCAGGGATGTACCCTACAGGCAAACCGCCCCTTTCCATTCCTGCGCAGAGATCAACTGGATTGCCGTCTCCTAGAAGGATACGCGACCGGGAGCGGCGGAGCCGGCCGATGCTGCGCCGCATCCGGGACCTCACACCCGCCACAAATCTTTACAAAATCTTCACAACTTCGTCTCGCAATGTGCTCCCTGAGGTTGTCTCCAAGTACCGAAGAACTCCAGTAAATAGTGCAATTTATAGACATTATCCAAAGCCATCATTCTTCTTTATTCCAATCATCATTTTTTCTTTATGCCACCTTTGCGTTACTTGATGCCAGACGAGAACATCGCTGATAACCAAGCGGTCTGAATCTGCCCTCATTTCTCAAGCAGTTCCACAATTCGTGTAGCCGTTTTTCGGATCGGGAGAAGGTGGCCTTTTATTGATGAAAAAGCCACTTGGCCGCTCAGGGCTTCGGGATACAGCAGCTGTGGAACCGCAGTAAAGACGAAATGCGTCTTGGGCGCGCGCAAGTGCGCTCGGCAGCCAGGGAGAGAGTCATTGTCTCCCTCTGCGCTGCCGATCAACTGATCGTGTATCGATAACCGATTTTTTCTTTGGAGGATTGGTGCCAATGAAGAGCAATGCAAATCGCATTCTGCAATCGATCGCCGGAATGGCCCGCCATGGCATTCGTAACCGCCGCATATGGACAGAGCCCAGCCCCCGCTCCCGCCCCGGTCGCCGCGCCCGCGGCTGCACCGGCGGCCGCAGCCGCGCCTGCGCCGGCCCCACTCGAATTTCCGTGGAAGATCGGGCCCATGGCCGTCACCGGCTACCTCGATGGCTACTACAGCTACAACGCCAACCAGCCCACCGATTCGGCCAACGGCCAGATCAACGATCTCTACAACTTCAACGACAAGACCGACCAGGTGGAACTGAGCGTCGCCAAGCTGACGCTGAATCACGATCCGGCTCCGGTGGGCGCGCACTTCGACTTCATGTACGGCCGCACCAACGGCCTGGTCAACTCCGGGCTGCAGGGTGATTACATCGAGAATGCGTACATCAGCGTGAAGCCGCCCAAGGCCAAGGGCTTTGAGGCCGACTTCGGCAAGTGGGTCACCTCGGCCGGCGCTGAAGTGATCGAGGCCAACGGCAACTGGAACTACTCGCGTTCGCTGCTCTTCGCCTGGGCCATTCCTTACTTTCACACCGGCATTCGCACCTCCATGCCGGTGTCGAAGACTGAAACCCTGGGCGTGCAGCTTGTGAACGGCTGGAACAATGTGACCAAGAACGATGGCTGGGCGACGGTCGGCCTCACCAGCGCCCTGGTCAAGACCAAATACACATGGGACTTGAACGTCTACACCGGCCCGGAAAACGCCACCGCCGAGCATGGCTACCGCAACCTGTTTGACACCACCCTGCTGCTGACGCCTAACGCGAAGTTCAACGCCTATATCAACTACGACTACGGCGAGAACCACGATGCCAAGGTGGACGGCGTGGGCGACACCAACCGCAACACCTGGCAGGGCGTCGCCTTTGCCGCTCACGAACAGGTCAATGCCGCCAACGCCGTCGCCCTGCGTTACGAATTCTTCGACGACGTCAACGGCTTCTCCACCGGCACAGTCCAGAAGCTCAACGAGATCACGGGCACGTACGAATACCACGTTCCCAAGCTCCCGCAGGCGGTGCTGTCGCGCGCTGAATACCGTCGTGATATGTCGAGCCAACCGTTCTTCCACCAGGGCGCAACCAGCATGATCGATCATCAATCGACCTTCACCATCGGCCTGATGGTGAGCCTGGCGCCGCATCAGTAAATCGGATGGAGCGGGGCCGATTTCCTTATTTGGCCCTCACGGGATGCAGGTTACTCTCACAGAACTAAACCACAGCCAGCCGGCAGTCCTTGAACTACCGGCTGGCGCAAAACTCCCACGGCGAGCCGGCGGGATGGCCAGACGAAACCCACTTCTCAGGAGAATGCAAATGGCAGAACAGAAAGCACCCCAGATGCAGGCCACACTTGGCCTAACCGGGCTGACCAGCAATGCAATGGCCCTCATCGCTCCCGGCGCCTTTCTCTGGCTCACCTTCTACATCCAGGCGACCACCGGAACCACCGCGCCGGCCATGTGGCTGGGCATCTTCGCCGCCCTCCTGCTGTGCCTGGCCACCGCCGTGGCCTACGCCGAAATCTCCAAGCTCTATCCCGGCACCGGCTCCAGCTACTACTACGCTGAGCAGGCCATGCTCTCCAAGGACAAGGCCTTCAAGTACGCCCGTGTTGCCAAGTTCATTGTCGGCTGGGGCTCGCACCTCTACTACTGGGTCTATCCCGGCGTGATGGTGGCCACCACCGGCATCTTCGTCGGCTACGTGGTCGGCTTCCTCTATCCCACCTTCATCAGCGGCTCCAATCCCGGCCCTGTGTTCATGGGCCTGGTGGCGATCGTCTTCTCCTTCTTCGTGGCCTGGATCGCCTCCAAGGGCGCAGGCGCTTCGACCGCGGTCAACCTCGCCATCAACGTTATTCAGATCTCCGCGCTGATCGTGTTCAGCGTGCTCGCCCTCGGCTATCGCTCCAGCCACCCAGCCGGTTCGCCCGCCTACCAGTACGACGGCCAGACGCTCGCCACCTACTCCTACCAGTTCGCGACGGCCAAGGACGGCTCCATCATGCGTGACTCGAGCGGCGCGCCACTGCCCCTGCTCGGCTCCGACGGCAAGCCCGTTCCCTTCACCATCGACTACCCCACCACCGACGCCAGCGGCAACTTCCTCACCCACAAGAACGCCGCTCTCCGTCGTCTCCGCGCACAACCTGAACTTTATGTTCATTCAGGCTACGGTGGCCATTCTCATCCTGGTCGGCTTCGAATCGGTGACCTCGATGGGAGGCGAGGCTAAAAATCCAACCAAGCACATACCCATCGCCGTCATCGCATCGCTGCTCATTCAGGGACTGTTCTGTTACCTGTTTGAGTATTTCTGCGCCAACTACTTCCTCAACTCGGGGTACACGATGCAGAGCGCGGCCAGTTCCGCCGCTCCCATCGGCGACATGATGATCATTGTCGGCGACGGTCTGCTGGGACACGGACAACGGCAAGTACTTCATGCTGGTTGAAGCCTTCACCGTCTTCCTCGCCCTCATCGGCACCACTCTGAGCTGCATGAACACCGGCGCTCGCGTGACCTACGCCATGGGCAAGGACGAAGAAGTTCCCGAGCACTTCGGCCTGTTGCACGCCGAATCGCTCTCTCCGCGCCGCGCCATCTGGACGCTGGCCGTCATCTCCGCGGTCATCGGCTGCGTGGCCGTCTCGCTGGCCTTCGGCGACGCCGGCGCTCCCACCGATGCCGCCATCGCGGCACTGCCGCACGGCCTGCTTTCCAGCTTCGGCTACAGTTCGCACGCCACCATGGCCGCGCTGCCCAACTCCCTGCTCACCATCACCCTGACCTCCAACTTCGGAACCTTCATCCTCTACGCACTCAGCTGCTTCCTGTGCATCGTGGCCTTCCACAAGCGCCCCGATCACAGTTTCCTGCGCCATACGCTGATTCCGGGCTTCGGGCTGCTGGCCAATATCGTTTGCATGGCCTTCTACCTGATCTCGCCAATCTTCGGCCTGGGCACCTTCAAGGAGCCGCTGCTGGCGCTGGGCATTTCGTTCATTTGGGGCATCTACGGCGCCATCTACTTCCTCAAGAGCTCCAAGGCCAAAGGCAAAACTGTCCTGCTTGAATCCAAGCAGACCGTGGCCTAGGCAAAGCGTCAACTTCAACCGGCTTCCCCTTAACCCTTCGGGCGGCATCGCTTCTCCCCTGCATCTGCAGACCGGAAGCGATGCCGCCCATCGGCTGTTTTGTAACAATCAATTCAGTGCAACCACCGCTCAACGCGGTAACGTCAATCGGGCAGCGCAAATGTTAGATCTTCAATTCGGTCAGGCAAGCGATTTCGGCAAAGTACGCACCAACAACGAAGATGCGTTGGGCTCGTTCGTTCCCGCGTCGCGGCACCAGAACCGCTCTCACGGCTATCTCTTCGTGGTCGCCGACGGTGTGGGCGGCATGGACCTGGGCGAAGTCGCCTCCGCTACCGCTGTCTCTGTACTGACCAAGGAATTTGCCGAAGCGCAGGCCGACACCATGCTCCTGAGCCTGCTGCCGCGCCTGGTTCAGCACGCCAACGCCGCCGTCCACGACTGCACGCTGCAGCCCCAGTACCGCGGCAAACGCATGGCCACCACGCTGGTGGCCTGTGCTCTGCGCTACGACCAGGCCATCGTCTCGCACGTCGGCGATTCCCGCTGCTATTTGGTACGCAACGAGCGCGCCCGCCAGGTGACGCAGGACCACACGCTGGTGAACGAGCAGCGCAAGGTCGGCCTCATCTCTGCCGAAGAGATTGCCACCTCCGATTCCCGCCATGTGCTGCTCCGCTCGCTGGGCCCGGAGATGTTTGTCTCGCCGGATACGGTCGCCGTTTCTCTCCAGGCCGGCGACACGCTGGTCCTGTGCACCGACGGGTTGCACGACGAGTTGCCCGAAGCGGAGCTCGCCGCCATTGTCTCCCAGAAGAAATCTCCCGACGAGTTGGCCCGCGAGCTTGTGGCCCGGGCCGTCGAGATCGACGGCGGCGACAACACCACTGCCCAGGTCATCCGCGTCCGATCAATTGAGCAGATGGGCATGTACCGCGGCCGGCCCTACCGGCTGCCGGCGTAGAGGCAGGGACCAAGGGACGTAAAGGCAGGGACAAGGGACAAGGGAAAAGGGACAAGGGAAAAAGAGATCTTGCCGTAACGCATCGGTGAGGATTGCGGAGCCCGGTCAGGATGACAAGCTCGTTGGTTGCGCGCGGTCCGGCTCCGGATTAACGCTTTCTCGTTCCCTTGTTCCCTCGGTCCCTGTCTCTTACACTTTCCTTACCTCTTTTCCCACGCGCCCCTATAGAGTAGAAACAGCCCCTCGATTTGGAGCAGCGCTACCGCAATGGGATTTCACGACACCCTGGAACCGGGACAGCAACTCGACTCTTATCGCATCGATGGACAGGTGGCGCGCAGCGGTATGGCCACTATCTACCGCGCCACCGACAGCCGCGACGGGCGCACTGTGGCTCTCAAGATTCCCCACCCGGACATGGAAGCCGATCCTATCCTCTTCGATCGATTCCAGCGCGAAGCCTCCATCGGCGAGCGCCTCAACCACCCCCAGGTGATGCGCGTTTACGGTGGCGAAAAACGCTCCCGCATTTACATGGTGATGGAGTGGTGCGAGGGCACGCTGCTGCGCGACATCCTGGACGCGGGGCGCATCTCCCAGGAGCGCGCCCTGCACATCTCCACCGGCATTCTCGACGCCCTGGACTACATCCACACCAATGGTGTGGTGCACCGCGACCTGAAGCCGGAGAACATTATGGTCGACGAACAAGACCGTGTAAAACTCATCGACTTCGGCATTGCCAGCGACGCCGGCGCCCGGCGGCTGACCTACGCCAACTTCACCGCCGCCCTCGGCACGCCCAACTACATTTCGCCCGAGCAGGTAAAGGGCAAGCGGGGAGACGGCCGCTCCGACATCTACGCGATGGGCGTCATTCTGTACGAGATGCTCACCGGCAAGCTGCCCTTCACCGGTCCCAATCCGCTGGCCGCCATGAATGACCGCCTGCTCAACCACCCGCTCCCGCCCCGGGTTGCCGATCCCTCGGTTTCGCCGCAGCTCCAGGAGGTCATTTACCGGGCGCTGGAGCGCGACCCCAAAAACCGCTACGCCCGCGCCGCCGAGTTCAAGAACGACCTGGAGCACCTGGACCAGGTGGGCGTGGAAGACCGGGACGAAATCCGGAACTGGCACAAGCGCAAGGCTCAGCTTCCCCGCAAGATCGCATATTACGGGGCTCTGGCGCTGATTCCGGTGGTTCTTCTCCTCATCATGATGCTGGTGGCCCACCACCACTGATTCTGCTTCTTCCCTCCAGTATTTCCTCAGCTTTCTCCCTCCGGAGCCAAAATCTTCACGGGATCTTTATAGCCTGGCTTCTAGGATTTTTGTGCATACCGAACGTCTATCGACGAGGAGAACCATGGCGAAATACAAACTCGAATACATTTGGCTTGACGGCAAGAAACCCATTCCCGAACTGCGCGGTAAGACCACCATCAAAGAGTTCGCTTCCACTCCTGCGTTGGCCGACATGCCTCTGTGGGGCTTTGACGGAAGCTCGACCATGCAGGCCGAAGGCAAAAGCTCCGACTGCATTCTCAAGCCGGTAGCGCTCTATCCTGACGCCGCCCGTAAAAGCGCTTTCATCGTCCTTTGCGAAGTCATGCTTCCCGATGGTTCCGTGCACCCCAGCAACACGCGCGCCACCGCGCCGGATGATCCTGACTTCTGGTTCGGCTTCGAGCAGGAGTATTTCCTCTACAAGGACGGCCGTCCGCTGGGCTTCCCGGAAAAGGGCTATCCCGGTCCGCAGGGCCCCTACTACTGCGGCGTGGGCTACAAGTACATGGGCTCCATCGCCCGCACCATCGTCGAAGAGCACCTCGAGCTCTGCCTGGCTGCCGGCATCAACCACGAAGGCATCAACGCCGAAGTGGCCAAGGGTCAGTGGGAGTTCCAGATCTTCGGCAAGGGCTCGCACAAGGCCGCTGACGACCTGTGGGTCGCCCGCTACCTGATGATGCGCCTCTGCGAGAAGTACGAAGTGGACGTGCAGTGGCACTGCAAGCCGATCCGCGGTGACTGGAACGGCTCCGGCATGCACACCAACTTCTCGTTCAAGCAGCTGCGCGATGTGGGCGGCAAGGATTACTTTGAAGCCCTGATGGGCGCGTTCAACGAATATCGCGCCGCGCACATCGAGGTCTACGGCCCCGACAACCACCTGCGCCTGACCGGCCTGCACGAGACCGCTCCGATCACCGAGTTCCGCTATGGGCTCTCCGATCGCGGCGCCTCCATCCGCATGCCTGTGAACTTCATCAAGAATGGCTACAAGGGCTACCTCGAAGATCGCCGTCCGAACTCCGAGGCCGATCCGTACCAGATCGTCTCGCGCATCATGGAGACGGTCAACACCGTGTCGGAAGCGGTCACGGCGTAAGCAAGATTACCGTGCCCCATCCTTGCGACTTTTTTCTGTCGCAAGGGTGGGAGACCACAAAACTGTTGTATTGGAACTGTTTCAATTCCACTCCGGTAAAGATTCAACTCCTTCTGCAGGCACAGGAGGGCTAAGGCGCCAACGCGTCCTGGCCCTCCTGTACTCGTTTGCGCCCGTCCGGCAGCGGGTGGTAGATTGCAGGTGTCCATAGCAATTGTGAAACCGCTATACCTGCCCCAAAAGGAGATGCATGTCCACCGAGTACCGTAATTTCCTCGCCCTTTCCTATGACGAGCTTGAAGATTTGAACCTGCAAGCGAAGGCCGATCGCGCCAGCCGTGTCGATGCCGGCAAAATCCTGGAAAAGCGCCTCAAATACCTCACCGACGAGAAGCGGATCAAGGCTGTTACCGTGCTCTTCAGCGACCTGGAAGGCCGCCTGCATCTGCTCGATTACGACAAGAAATTTCTGATCGGTTCCTACGAGAACCTGACCTTCGACGGCTCCTCCATCCGCGGATTCACGGCGCAGAAGGAGAGCGATCTGCGCCTGGGCATCGACTGGAGCGCCTTCTACTGGGTACCCGCCGACGTCTTCGGGAACGGCAAGGTGCTGGTCTTCGGCAACGTCATCGACAAGGACGGCAGCACCTATAGCGGCGACATGCGCGGCGTGCTCAAGGCCTACTCCGAGAAGCTGTACAAGGAGAAGAAATACACTCTCAACGCCGCGAATGAGATTGAAGGCTTCCTCTTCGCCGGCCGCGACGCGGAACGCAAGTTCCACGAGACGGGTAAATTCGATTTCATCAACACCGGCGGCTATTATCATTCCCTGCCGCTCGACCCGCTCCGTCAGTTCATCGACACCGCCGCAGAAGTGCAGCGGGCAATGGGATTCCAGAACGAGAAGGACCACCCCGAAGTTGCGCCCAGCCAGTTCGAGATCAACTACGGGTACGGCGAAGTGGTTGCCGCTGCCGACCAGATTCAGCTCTACAAGCTGCTCTGCCGCCAGATCGCCAACAACATGGGCTTCACGGCCTGCTTCCTGCCCAAGCCGGTAGTCGGGGTCAACGGCTCAGGCATGCACACCAACGTGTCGATCTCCGAAGGAAAAACCAACCTGTTCTGGGATCCCAAGGGTCAGGAGATGCTCTCCAAGTTCGGTTGGGAGTTTCTCGACCGCATCCTTACCCACGCGCTCGACATCTGCCTCATCCTTAACCCGAGCGTGAATGCGTACCGGCGCCTCGATCCGCACTTTGAAGCGCCCAACCAGATCAAGGCTTCGGCCACAGATCGCGGCTCCATGGTGCGCGTGCCCATCGGCAACTCGCGCTCCATGCGCACTGAGGTTCGCTCGGTTGCGCCCGACGCCAACCCCTATCTGACCCTCTACTCCATCTTCAAGACCGGCATCGACGGCAACACGGCGAAGATTGAGAATCTGCGCCAGGCGCAGCGCTACCTGCCCGACCACATCCAGCCGGCCATCGAGGACTTCAAGTCGTCCGAATGGATCAAACAGATTCTGGGTGCAGACGTGCAGGGCCGTTACGCCGACCTGAAGCAGGCCTCTGCCGACCGCTGCCCGCGTGAGCTGGGCACGTTCGTGAAAGCGCCCGAGGTTCAGTTCCACCACGAGGTTTATAACCAGTCGCTCTGGAACCTGTTCTAGACTGCTGCTTCACGAAACACGAAAGCCCGACCTTCTCAGCAGAAGGTCGGGCTTGCTGTTTTGGGCGGCCGGTGGCCCCGCTCTCAAAAGTGATCTTATCCGGTTGAGGGTGCCCCCGGTCCCTCGCCTTTGGGGACCGGGGATATCGAAGAATCGGATCGGCGATCGCGCATCCACTCAGGCAACTGCCAGCCCCTCTCGCGGGCTGTCCACTCCGATTCGATCTCCACGATTCCGCGCATGCCCGTTTGATAGTGGCGATAGCTCGACCACTTCCAGTCCTCCGCTTTCACGACCAGCCCTCGCCGGACTGGGTTACGGTGGATGTAGCGAAGTTTCTCCACAAACTTTTCGTGCGTGGAAACGTTGAAATCATAATAATGCGCCTGCCAGAAGGGCCTTTCCCGGCTGCGCATCGAGACCGACAGCTTGAGAGCCTGAACAGCCCTGGATAAGAGCGCACGCCGAGGCTCGCCGACCAGCAGATGCACATGCTCCGGCATCGCGACGTAGCCGGCAACCGCCAGGAGATAGCGCCGTCGGGCACGCTCCAGCGCGTCCTCAAAGAGATCCATGGCCGCAGACGCAGAAAGGTAGGCTCGACGGCGATAACAACTGAAGGTGATGAAGTGAAACTCTCCGGTTTGCTGATAACGGATGCGCGCGCCTTTCATGCACGTTGAGAATACTCCACTCTCGGAGGGGCTGGTGAAAACGTGAGGCTTCCCGCCCCGGTCCCCAAAAGCCAGGGACCGGGGGCACCCTCATTTTGGTTTGGAAAAGTCATCAGGATCAGGGCCACCGCCCACCCGCCAGATGTTTCCTAGTGCGCGGGTTGCGGTCCCTGAGCTAGAGACCCAAATGCTGCGGCTGCTGACTCTGCGATTGTCACGTCGTTGTCCTTGTTCAGACTGGCGATTCCGACGGCTCCTACAACTTCATTGCCTGCTTTCAGAGGTACGCCGCCTCGCAATGTCATGAATCCCGCGGTGACAAAAGCCAAGCGGCCGTTATCGACATTGCTCTCTGTCTCCGCACTTGGCCGCTGCAGCAGGGCAGAGGTTCGGGCCTTGCCGATTGCCAGATCCGGACTGCCAGTGCGGACCCCGTCCATTTTGAGGAAGGCGATGAGAGTGCCGCTTGCATCTACAACCGCGATGGCGCAGGGCGCGTGAAGCTTTTGGGCTTCCTGTTCGGCCGCGATAAGGACCTGCTTGGCGCCGTCTTCACTGATCACCTGAGTGGTAACTGTGGGATCGGCCGCCCAGGTACCCAAGCCACCGCTAGCCGGAAAGAGAAGGCAGAAGAAGTAGGCAAGTTTTTTCATGGACGATCTCCTTGGGGCCCTCTACTTTGTGCTCTTAGATGTCGTAGCTGACCGGTACGGCGGCGCCCGTCTCCCGTCTATCGCCCCGCGGAATCACTCTCCAATGGCCTGCGTGCAGCTGACGTCGTGCATGCGGCGCGCTCCCTTCGTGCTTCGCGGGCCTCAAAGCCATTCGTGGACCCCTCCCCCCCGGGGGGTATGCAAGTGTCTGAAAACAAAAGGCAATGTTTTTTCCTACATGCAAGTGGTTGATGTCATTGAGGTTGTCGGCTGCTTCTTGGTTAAGTGTTTGAAAATAAACATGAAAGCTCTATTCTTTCACCGGGTCGGGCAGCAATCACTCATCAATCCCCTCACATTCTTTGCCTTCGACTAACTATTGTGTTTGGTTACCGATAGCCAAGTGCGTCCCTAAACGATTTCAGTGTACTTCTTTGCGGGGAAATTACACGCAAAATTGGGGTGAACGCAAGTGTTTGAAAATAATATAGATACATAGTTATTCGAAGGGGATGGGCTTGACTTTCCGTCCCCGGAGAACCTGCCTTCGAAGGGCCGCAGCAGCACGTCTTTCGACCCGGCTTGCGGGTAATGCCGCTACCGCACCGCTACGCCCGCTTCGATCTCTTCGGTCAGCGCGTCGGCTGCGTCCAGGCAATTGCCGCGGTTCACGTCCAGGTGGGTTACCAGGCGGATGGAGTCTTTGCTGAAGGCACTGGCCAGCACGCCGCGCGCCTTGAGCCGCGCAACCAGGTCCGGCGCGGTGAGGCCACTGGCCAATTTTTCGCTGGTGAGGCGGAAGATGACGATGTTGGTCTCGACCGAGTCAAGGTTGACGGAGACGCCGTCGATGTTGGCCAGCGCTTCGGCCAGCAAGCGCGCGTTGGAGTGGTCCTCTTTGAGCCGCGACGGACCCTGCTCCAGCGCCAGCAGCCCGGCCGCAGCCAGCACGCCCGCCTGCCGCATTCCGCCGCCCAGCGCTTTGCGAAAGATCCGCGCTCGCTGCATCAGTTCCGCTGAACCAACCAGCATGGAGCCGACCGGCGCGCCCAGCCCCTTCGAGAGGCAGAACATGACCGTGTCGAATCCACGCGTCAGCGTCTTTACATCCACGCCCAGCGCCACTGCGGCGTTGAAGATGCGCGCGCCGTCGCAGTGCAACGGCAGCTTCCGCTCTCTTGCCCCGTTGACAATCTCGTCCAAAATATCGAGGCGCGAGCAGCGCCCGCCGGCCAGGTTGTGGGTGTTCTCAATTTCGATAAGTCCTGTTGCCGCGCGCAGGTTTCCCGTCGGTTGGATAAACGGCTCAATGTGTTTCCACGTCAGGATTCCGCCTTCAGCAGGAACGGCGCGGATCAGGCAGCCGGAGAAGACAGCCGCTGTCGCCATCTCCCAGTCGAGAATGTGCGCGCGCGATTCGGCAATCACTTCCTGGCCGGGTTGGGTGTGCAGGCGAATGGCGATCTGGTTGCCCATGGTGCCGGTAGGCACGAAGAGAGCAGCCTCGCGCCCAAACATCTCCGCCGCGCGTTTCTCCAGCAGATTGACGGTAGGGTCCTCGCCATAAACGTCGTCGCCGACCTCGGCGGCAGCCATGGCCGCGCGCATGATTTCGCTGGGGCGGGTGACGGTATCGGAACGTAGATCAATAATTGCAGACATGAATAAGCTCCTGGCGTTTAGCTGAAAGCTGTCAGCTGTCAGCCGTCAGCCTTCAGTTCTTGTTCCCTTGCTCTCTTGTTCCCTCGTTCCCTTGTTCCCTCGTTCCCTTGTTCCCTGCCCTTACGGTATCTGCGCCATTGGCAATTCCATGAGCGGCGTGCGCTTGCCGTTGGTCGAGGCAATCGCCCACATGCCATGAAAATTCGCCCGCAGTCCGGGCTGCTGTTTCAGGAACAGGCTCAGAACGCTAATGGCCTCAGTGTGCTGCGCTGCCGGATCCGTGACGCCCGTCGATTCGTAGACCACGCCCAGATCCGGCTCGTGCAGCGAGGAATCAAGAACCACCGCGTCCACTTTCCAGGTGCGATCGCCCTGCGTGAGCGAAAGCGGGAAGGATTTTTCGGGCGAGGGCTCGATCTGCTGCTGCTCCTGGTTCAGCTTTTCGAGATTCGGCGAGGTAAGGTAGTCCACTGGGACCAGCAGGTAGCGAGCTGCGTCGTAGCTGTACCAGGCGCTCCACGGATCTCCCTGGGCCAGCGACCGCGCACGCGTCCAGTACCAGACGCCGTCGTGGCCGTCGAACGTGCCCTGGTGCGCAGAGAGCCCGGCCAGCTTCCAGCCCTGGCCGGCGCTGTCCAAGGCTAGAATCATGCCCAGTTGCCCGTCGAGCCCCCCAGTGGCTTCGGCGAGAACTACGCCGTACTTGCCCGGCGGCAACGCATGCATGGAGATGGTCACATTGATGGAGCCGCTCTTATCGGCGCAGAAAAACTCGGTGTCGGCGGGCGCGGTTTGCATCGAGGCATCGAGCAAATAAAGATTTCGCACCTGCAGTTTGCCGCCGGTCAGGAGCGGCGCAGCCGCTTGCGCAGCTCCGCGAATACCGTCCCAATCGCCGGATTCGGTCGGCAGTAGCGCCGCCTGCAATGTGGCATAATCCTGCTGTGCGATGGCCGCGGAAAGATGCAGCGCCACCGCCGACAGCATATCGCGATCCTGGGCGGTCATTTCAGCCTGGGTGGTGCAGGTTGCCGCCACACCGGTAAGAGGAGCGGTCAGCAGAATCGCTGCTGCAAAAAGCTTGGAGGCAAAGCCCGTTTTGGGGCTCATGTTCGGGAGATTCCTTCCTGCCCAGAAGCACAAATCTTGAGCGTCCATGGGCCACTGCTAGTCTAGTACAGTGAAGCGGCAGTCCGGCCCTTGCGCCACAATCTGCGAGGGAGAACCGCCGGAGTCCAAGGCCATGGAAAACCTGATCCACACAGCTCGCGAGTTGTTGCGCACGGCGAAACCAGTGTCTTGTGGTGCCCTGTGGAGGACCAGGCGGCTTGCCGGCGCGGCCTTCCTGATTCTATGGACGTTTCTCGGCCCCAAGTTGCTGCATGCGCAGGCCGCGGCCTCGCCGCAAACCGCACAAGCGACACAGGCAAAGCCAGCGGCGCAAGCAAAGCCGACAGCCCACACGGCGATAGCCCACAGGCGCGCCAGAGTCCATCGAGCGGCCGTGCATGCGACCAAGCCCGCGGCAGCTGTTCCCGCTGCTCCGCCCGCGCCGCCCAAGCCCAACTGGCCGGCCCAACAGCCGCCCAATCCGGCCAAAGTTACCTGGGACAGCCAGGGTCTGGCCATTGAGGCATCCAATTCCAGCCTCGACCAGATTCTGCATGAAGTGGCCACTGAAACCGGCACCAGGCTGCAGGGGCTGAATCAGGACGAGCGGATCTTCGGGAGCTACGGTCCAGGCCCGGCGCGCGAGGTGCTTTCCCGGCTACTGGAGGGCTCCGGCTACAACATGGTGATGATTGGCGGACAGGGGGATGAGCCGCCGCAGCAACTGATTCTGAGCAAGAGCGCTGCCGGGAACCCGCAGCCGGTCAATGTGCAGAACAAAAATAATCAGGACGAAGAGAGCGAGGCGGACGAGCAATCACCGCAGCCTCCCGACAATCCGCCGATGCCGATGCGCAGTCCATTCGGCGCCGGCGGTCCGCCCAATCGCACTCCGCAGGAAATTCAGCAGGAAATGCTCATGCGCCAGCAGCAGATTGAGCAGCAGCAACAACAGCAGCAAAATAATCCGCAGTAATGAGAATACCGCAGGCGTAGAAGGCAGAAGAGGTCCCGGCGTGACCGGGTTTGGGGCAAGCGCCCAGGTCAGACTGGCCAGAAACAGGCCAATGCGATCAGGAGACCTGTGCCATTTCGGGGCTTGGTTTCGCAGGCGCCTTCACGACCTGCCGCGGCCGCATCAGTGCAAAACTCACGCGCAAAATACCATATGCTGCAAACACTCCAAATGCCAGCGCGGCGATGGACGCGCAAATCAACATCGCCAGGTTCAGTAAATCCGCCATTCAACCCTGCCTTGATCGATTGCCTGACTAGGGCATTTCTCGGATCTCTGTGAGCCGCAACCGGCGTCCAAGGTAGGTTTTCATGAGGGAAAACCCACTCAACGGTTGTGGCTTACGCAATCCCATACGAGAAATGCTCTTGCCCGGCCGGCCGCATCCTCTGCCGCCTGTCGGGGAAAATCCCGAGCAGTCTTACAATCGCAATGATGCGATTGTCGCAGAATATGCCGCCGCATTGACCCTGTTTTCTATTGACCAATAGAATACCCCAAGAGTGTTTTTCACGACTGTGACTTTCGTAACAGTGCAGTTCTGCCGCCGAGAGTCCTCCAGCAGCCCACCGTTTCCTGACTGCCTATCATGACGATCAACCACATATCGGTGCGCGGGGCGCGCCAGCATAACTTGCGCGATATCAACGTGCGCATTCCCCGCAACGCGCTCACGGTCGTAACCGGACTGTCGGGCTCAGGTAAGAGTTCGCTCGCCTTCGACACCATCTACGCTGAGGGGCAGCGGCGCTACGTAGAGACGCTTTCCGCCTACGCCCGGCAGTTTCTCGACCAGATCGAGCGACCGGATGTGGACTCGATCGAAGGACTTAGCCCGGCCATCTCCATCGAGCAGAAGACCACCAGCCGCAGCCCGCGGTCGACCGTCGGCACGATTACCGAGATTTACGACTACCTGCGCCTGCTCTACGCCTCGGTAGGCACGCCGCATTGCCCCAACTGCGGGCGTCCCATCGCCCGCCAGACAGCGGAGCAGATCGTGCAGCGCGTCCTCGAATTGGGACGAGGCGAACAGGGTAGCGGCGAGCGCGTCACGGTGATGGCGCCGGTTGTCCGGGGCCGCAAGGGCGAGTTTCGGGATTTGCTGGATGAGATTGACCAGCAAGGGTTTCGCGCTCGTGTAGACGGCGAGATGCGGGATTTTACCGAGCCCATCCTGCTTGATCGCCGCAAAAATCACAATATTGAAGCGGTGATTGATCGCGTCCTGCTAAAAAGGGGGTCGGAAGCGGAGGTCACGGCTGCGAAACCTGGGGCATCCGTTTCCACGAAGCCTTCTGTCGAAAAACGCCCCATCGAAGCGCGTTTGGGCCAGGCCATCTCCAAGGCTCTGCAGATGGCGAACGGACTGGTCCTGGTGGTGCTGAATAACGGCAGCGAGCAGCTATATTCTTCGTCGATGGCCTGCCCCGACTGCGGCCTGGATGTGCCCAAGCTGGAGCCGCGGAGCTTCTCGTTCAACTCCACGTTTGGCGCTTGCCCGGAGTGCCACGGTCTTGGGTCGCTCTACGACTTTGACCCAGCCAAGGTCATCACCGACTGGTCCAAGCCGCTGCTCGACGGCGGCCTTGGGCCGGGTTCGTCGTCGCAATACCTTTTGAAACTGCTGCAGGTGGCGGCTGACCGGTACAAGATCGATCTGAAGAGCCCGTTTGAGGACCTGCCGCCCAAACAGCAGCACATCCTGGTCTATGGGCCGCCCAAGGGCGAAGCGCCGCGCACCGGCTTCCACGGCATTCTTGCCTTCCTGCGCGACTCGCTCGATGAAGCACGCAGCCAGGAAGCGCGCGAGTACATGATGAACTACATGTCCGCGACGCCCTGCCCGGTGTGCCGCGGCAAGCGCCTGCGCCCGGAGTCGCTGGCCGTCAAAATCGGCGGGCTCTCCATCGCCGACTTCACTGCCCTGGCGCTGAACCGCGCGTTGTCGGCGGCCATCAACTTGCAATTCACCGAGCGCGAAGCCCTGGTGGCTGAGCGCATTCGCCACGAGATTGTGGAGCGGCTCGAATTCCTTTGCGCAGTCGGGCTCACTTACCTGTCGCTCGATCGCAACGCGGCGACACTCTCGGGCGGTGAAGGCCAGCGCATTCGGCTCGCGACACAGATCGGCTCGCGGCTGCGCGGCGTGCTGTACGTGCTTGATGAGCCGTCGATCGGACTGCATCAGCGCGACAACAACCGGCTCATCGAAGCGCTCGTGCGGCTGCGCGATTTGGGCAACACCGTGCTCGTCGTGGAGCATGACGAAGACACCATCCGCCACGCGGATTATGTTCTCGATCTTGGGCCAGGGGCTGGGCGGTTGGGCGGCAACGTGATCGCCGAAGGCACGCCGGACCAGATCATGGCCACGCCCGAATCGCTCACCGGCCAGTATCTGAGCGGCGCGGCCAGCATGATTCAGCGCGACAAGCCGCGCCCGCTCACCGGCAAGTGGCTCACCGTAACCGGCGCGCGCGAGCACAACCTGCAGGACGTGAATCTCCGCATCCCATTAGGGGTGATGACGGTGGTCACAGGCGTGAGCGGCAGCGGCAAGAGCACGCTGATCAACGACATTCTCTACCGGTCACTGGCCAAGACCATCTACGGCTCGCGCGAAGAACCCGGTGCGCACGAATCGCTCACCGGCGCCGAGCAGATCGATAAAGTTGTCCGCATCGACCAGTCGCCGATCGGCCGCACCCCCCGTTCGAACCCGGCTACGTACACGCAGGTCTTCTCTCCTATCCGCGATTTGTTTGCCATGCTGCCGGAGTCGCGCGAGCGCGGTTACAAACCCGGCCGCTTCAGCTTCAACGTCTCCGGCGGACGTTGCGAAACCTGCCAGGGCGACGGCCAGCGCCGCATTGAAATGAATTTCATGCCCGACGTCTACGTGCAGTGCGAGGTGTGTAACGGCCGCCGTTACAACCAGGAGACGCTGGCGGTAAAGTTCCACGGGCATTCGATCGCCGACATCCTCGAGCTGACTATCGAAGACGCGCTGCCGCTGCTCAAGGACGTGCCGCAGGTGCGCCAGAAGCTGCAGACGCTGGTCGATGTGGGCCTGGGCTACGTGCATCTGGGGCAGAGCGCGACTACCCTTTCCGGCGGCGAAGCGCAGCGCATGAAGCTGGCCCGTGAACTCTCCAAGCGCCAGACCGGGCGCACGCTGTATTTGCTCGATGAACCGACCACCGGCCTTCACTTCGACGACGTGCGCAAACTGCTGGAAGTGCTGCACCGGTTGACGGACCTGGGCAACTCGGTAATTATCATCGAACACAATCTCGACGTGATTCGCAACGCCGATTGGGTCATTGACTTAGGCCCAGAGGGCGGCGAGGATGGAGGGCGCATTGTGGGTCAGGGACGGCCGGCAAAGATTGCCGCGACCCCCGAATCCTACACCGGCCAGTTTCTCCGCCGCTATTACACATCGAGCGAGGGCGGGCTGACGGAAGCCGATGTGGATGCAGAGGCTTCGGCGGGTACTGAAATGAGCGCCGCGGATCCGGTAGAACCGCCGCGTACGAAGGCAAAGAAGAAGGGTAGCAACGGAGCCGGCAACGCCCGGAAGAAAAAGACAGGACGTCCATGACCAGCTTGCCTGAAGACTGCGATCCCTGGAATCACCCGGAAGAGGCGACGGCCGCGACCTCGCCCACCGGCGACTGGGTGCCGCCCGCCATCCGCCCGCCGACAGACGGCGCCTATGCGCCATGGGGTTCCGAGGCGCCACGCGAGCCTCTACCCCTCGAAGAGCAACAGCGGTTGCAGCCGTTCGAACCTGCCCCGCCTCCGCGCATCCCCAACTTCGGCCACCTGTGCATCCTCGGGCTTCTGCTTTCGGTCGGCCTTCTATGCACCAGCCTGATCGTGAGCGTCTCATTGCGTCATCACCTCTTTGGGGTTTCAACCAAAGAGCAGGCCATTTCGAACATTCACTACACGCTGGGCAGCGAGGGGCTGCTCTACCTGTTCACGTTGGCCGCTTGCATGATCGTGTTCCCGCTGGTGTGGCATAAAGGCTTTTTCGCAGGCGTGCAATGGAACTTCACCACCGCCTTGCGGCTGCGATGGCGCCTGGTCAGCGCGGCCGGCGCTTGTTTTCTGCTCGCCTTCATCGACAGCGTACTGGTCCCCGGCCCTTCTAACGCGCCCATCGACAAGATCTTTCGCGAACCCGGCGCGGCGTGGCTGCTGTTCGGCTTCGGCATCAGCTTTGCGCCATTTTTCGAGGAGATGTTCTTCCGCGGCTTTCTGCTGCCGACGCTGTGCACGGCCTACGACTGGTTCGACGAGCGTATCAAGCATCGGCCCCAGCTGCCGCTGGCAGAGAACGGCCACCCGCAATGGACGGTGCCCGCGATGATTTTCGGCGCCATTCTCACCAGCATCCCCTTTGCAGCGCTGCACGCGCAGCAGACCGGCTATTCGTGGGGACCGTTTGTGCTGCTGGTCGGCGTCAGCCTCGTGCTTTGCGCCATACGTCTCAGCACGCGCTCACTGGCCTGCAGTACCCTCGTCCACTCCAGCTACAACTTCATTCTCTTTGTGTTCATGCTGGTTGGCACGCATGGGTTCAAGCACCTGGGGAATATGTGATGAAGCAGGGAGCGAGGGACAGAGGGACACAGGGACAAGAAAGCCACGGTTGCCGGGATGATGGTGCTCGCCTTTCCACCTGGGCCCAAGCTTCTGATCGAAGGCACTAAAACTGTTTCCTCGTCCCTCTTGTCCCTTGTCCCTCTGTCCCTTGTCCCTCTGTCCCTTACAATCATCTCGATGCCTACATCAACCCACGCCCAACAACTTCTCTCTCTGCTCGCCCGCACCAGCTTCCGGCTCGGCAAGTTCAAGCTCTCCTCCGGCGGAACGAGCGACTACTACATCGACTGCCGTACCACCACACTCCACGCCGAAGGTGGACGGCTCACAGGCCACGCAATCCTTGAGCTTTTAGAAGCGAACGGGATCGACGCAGAGGCCGTCGGCGGCCTGACCATGGGCGCCGATCCGATCGTCTCCAACGTGGCCACGGCCAGCGCCTGGCGCGCGCAGTCGCAACCCGCAGCGCCGCTGCTGCACGGCTTCCTGGTGCGCAAGGCAGAGAAGGCCCATGGCACCGGCCGCCGCATTGAAGGATTTTGCCGCGAAGGCGCGCGCGTGGTGATTGTCGATGATGTCTGTACCACCGGCGGCTCGACGATCAACGCCATCGAAGCCGCGCAGGAAGCGGGAATGAAGGTGGCCGCGGTGGTCTGCATTGTGGAGCGCGAAGAAGCCAACGGCCGCCCGGCAGTGGAAGCTGCTGCGCAGGGCGCACCGTTTTTGCGGCTGTTTACTGCGAACGACGTCCGCGCTGAGCACATTAAGCAAAGTTCGAAATAGCGTTTGGGCCTTAACATTTTCCGGCGCACAAAAAAAACGCCGGAGCCGCTGACTGCGCGACTCCGGCGCAAATTGTTTTCCCCGTGTTAATCCAGAAGGTCCACGTAATGGGCCAGCAGAACGATCTGGCCGTTGGCGGGATTCTTCAACAGAAGGCCCACAACGCGGACATTGTCAGTGCTGCTAATGTCGGTCAGCGTGTTCAAGCCAAAGCGGAAAGCGGTCTTGTCGGCCACATACACGGTGACCGGCGTCGGAATCAGGACTCCGGCAAACCCGTTCACCTGTAGAGTGAATGTGCCTTGGCTGGCATTGATGTTGCTAGCCACTCCGTTAAAGCCCCAGTGCCGCAGCACCACCCGCTTCACCGTAACCGCGCTGGCGTTTGTGGCGCCGCTCGCCGGTCCACCCACGGCAACGCTCTGGCCGGCCACCAACGCGCTCGAATTAAACAGGAAGGTAGTCAGCGGATTGTGCCAGTTGTAGATGAAGAAATTCTCGCTCCCGCTCAGATTCACCTGCGCGATTTGACCGAGTTGGAGACCGGTAGTGGTGGGCAGCAAGCCGCGCACATACAGGTCAAAGCTGCTGGCCGCGCCCGTCGCCGGCGTCACGTAGGTGACCTGGCCAGCCGCGTAGAAGCCGTTCTGCGAGAGGATGGCCACTGTATCTGCATCCAGCGTCTGATCGGCGTTGTCGAGTTGCCCGCTCACCTGCACGATGCTGCTGCCTGCGACCAGACTGCTGATGGTTTCGTTGTTCTCCCACTCCGTCTGGCCGTTTATGTCGATGGTGAAGTTTTCGCCGTGCGGACCCTGCACCACAAAGGTCTGGGCCGTCGCATTCACGCTGACCACGGAGGCGATGAATTCATCGATGTAGCCGCCGCTGTCGCCGTTATGCACCGCAGAAATGTTGAAGGTGGGGTCTACAGTACCGGTGAAATTGCCGTTACTGTCGACCTGGATGGACTTGTGCAGATCAAAGTCCACGCGCAGGCCGACGGGCGCACCGCTGTGAGTCACAACCAGCGGGTTGGCCAGGGTCGCGGTGACGGTGGTCGTGGTCAGCGTCGGGGTGTAGGGAGTAATCGTTGGCGCGCCACTGGCGCTGGTATTCAGATAGCTGAGGCTGGCGGTCCCGCCCAGCGTGATTTTCACGCTCGTATAGGTTGCCGCGGGTATGTCATTGATGTCGAGCAGAGTCTGCAGGCCGTTGAAGCGGGCGAAATCGACTGTGGGCTGGCCACTGATGAGAGGTACGCTGTTGCCGTTGGTGTCAATCGCGTCGACACTCATCAACTGAACACTGAAGGAAGTGACACTGGCGAGCGGCGCATCCGTGCCCACCACGAATGCCGGGCCCGTTGCGCCGGAAGTAGTTGCGCTGTTCATCGCATCGCTGCTGCAGCCCGCCAAAAACGCGGCAGCCGCCAGCAGCGGCAAAGTCAAAACACGAATTTTCAGAGAGGTGGGGGTCATCAGGCCATCCTTTTTCGCGTGTTTCTGTAGCTTAAGTTGAACGCACGCAGAGTTGGCTCATAGATCAAGCCTCTCTACCAGAAACGCACCGCCGCGCCGGCGCGCGCAGAAAGCGCGCGCCATTGAGGCCCTTTCCCCCCATTCGCAGGCCCGAGAAATCCCCGCTCTGCGCCGACTACGCGGAACAGGAGCTACGCATCAGGACTTGTTCAGAACTGCAGGCAGAAATTGAAGGTGATCGCTCCCGGGCGCGTGCGCGCACGGAACTAACGCTGAAGCATCGAGGAATCGGCACCCGGTTTGTTTCTATCTCTCAGAGCCAGGTGCCGTTGATGGAAACACGGCACGATGCGGGAAAGTTGCGTGCAGGTGCAACTTTTTTCATGCGGCGGCAAAAACTTCAGAAGACCTCGGGGCGGTAGCCCTCCGGCACCGGCGCATGCTTCAGCAATCCCAGCTCGCCGGCCAGCCGTTCCAGCCGCACCCGCGTGGCCTGCGTGGGTGGCACCAGCGGCAGACGCAGATGATCGGTGCACCGGCCCATCAGGCTCAGCACCGTTTTGACCGGCGCAGGATTCGATTCCCAGAAGTTTGCTTCGAAGAGCTTGGCGTAGCGCCGCTCCAGTTCGCGCGCCTCGGTCCAGTTGTTGCTGAGCGCGTCGCGCACCATGCGCGTTACTTCAGCGGGCGCCTCGTTGGAGGCCACGCTGATGAGTCCATGCGCGCCCACGCCAATGGCGGCGAGCGCCAGGTTGTCATCGCCGGAGAAAATCTTGAAACCGCGGGGCAACGTATGCGCCAGCTCAGCAAATTGCGTGAGCTTGCCGCTGGCCTCCTTGATGGCCTGGATGTTTTTGGCGGCCGCGGCCAAGCGCACCACCGTGTCCGGCTCCAGGTTGGCAGCCGTGCGCCCGGGCACGTTGTACACGCACACCGGCAGCGGATCGACGGCCCGCGCCAGGGCCAGGAAGTGCTGGAACTGCCCTTCCTGTGTGGGCTTGTTGTAGTAGGGATTGGCCGAAAGCACGGCGCTGAGCCCATGCACGCGCTTGAGCAGCGCAGCCTGCTGCAACAGCGTGCGCGTGCAGTTGTGGGTGCACCCACCCCACACGGGCACGCGGCCCGCCGCAGCCTCAATCACAATGCGAACGACGTGCAGCCACTCCTCTTCGTCCAGAGTGGCCGCTTCGCCCGTCGATCCGCAGGCCACAAGAAAGTCGATTCCCGATTCAATCTGCCAGTTCACCAGCGCATACAACGCCGGCTCGTCCACTGACCCATCCGCCCGGAAAGGCGTAACAATTGCCGTACCGCATCCGATCGTATCCATAACTTAGAAAGTTTATACGAGTGGGGCTCGCAAGTATTGTGACGGAGCGCCGGCTTGATCGTAGCGCTGGTCTCCTGACCGGCTGTACTGGCAGCGTCCACGCGGCCAGAGGGAATTACGCGCGGCAAAACAATGGTGCGAGTCTGGAGACTCGCACGACAGCCGGTCTCCATCCCAACAACCGAGACCCGTCGTTGGGGACCCCGGTCTGGAGACCGGCGCTACTTGTTGCTAGAGCTGGTCGAAGATCTCGCGGAACTCCCACGCTCCGGACTTGCCGGCCAGCCACTCTGCGCCGCGCACAGCGCCGAGCGCGAAGCCGCGCCGCGACTGGGCGTCGTGGCGCAACTCCAGCTCGTCGTGCTCGCTCACCGCGCGCACAATGTGCTCGCCCTTGGCATCGCCCACGCGATGCGACTCGATGGGCACTTCCGCTCCGGGCTGCGCCGCAAGGATGATCTCCTTGAGCGTGAGCGCGGTGCCCGAAGGCGCGTCGAGCTTTGAGGTATGGTGGGTCTCGTCGATGGAGAACCTGTAGCCCTCGAGCCTGGCCAACTCCGCGGTCAGCCGGAAGAGCTTCTGCACGCCGATGGAAAAATTCGTGCCGTAGAGCAGGGCGCCATTGCGCTTTTGTGCTAAAGACTTCATCGAGTCCCGGTGAGAGTACCAGCCGGTGGTGCCCACCACGATGTGGCCGCCTAGCGACAGCACGGCACGTATATTCTCGACCGCAGCTTCGGGAGCGGTGAAGTCCACGACCACGTCCACGCCGGCGAGATTGGGCGCGGTCAGCGCCGAGGCGTGTTCGTTCTCGGTAATGTCGAGCGCGCGCACGCTGTGTCCGCGCTCGCGCGCGACTTCGGCGACGAGACTTCCCGTCTTTCCCTTACCCAGTACGAGGATCAGCATTATTTGGCTCCTGGTGGCCAGCTTCCAGCCTGAAGACTTCGCGTTTGCTTTGTGGTTTCCCACCCTTTCCACAAACTACGTGGAAAGGATGGGGCACCCGGATAGTGGTAAACGTCGACTCTGGAAAAGCAGATCCTTCGACTTGCTGCGATCGCTCCATCGAAAATCTTTGTTTGGGTTCTGTCGCCCCTATGGGGCTTAAGCGGTATTGGCAATCCCACCCAGGACTGCGCTCCGCTTGTCCTGGGCTAATCTCTTTGCTCCCTCCGGGAGCGGAGCAGTGGCCCGTCAGCTTTGACGTCTTCCTCCGGTTTGAGGGGCGGCTGTGCAATGAGAAGAGCGTTGGAAACTGACGGCTGAGAGCTGTCAGCTGTTCACCGTCAGCTGCTTTCTGGCCTCCACGTCGAATATCGCCGGGTCGGGCTCCTGGAAAAATGCCGCGTGCAGTGAGCGCACCGCCTCTTCGGCGTCGTCCTCTTCGATCATGAAGCTCATGTTGATTTCGCTTGCGCCCTGCGAGATCATGCGCACGTTCACGTGGCGGACCGCGTTGAACACCTGGGCCGCGATGCCGTTCTGGCCGCGAATGTCCTCGCCCACCATGCACACCAGCGCCTTTTTGCCCTCATACTTTACGTCGGCCAGCTTGCTCAGGTCGGCGGCGATCAGCGGCAATTGAGCATTCGAGTCCACGGTCAGCGAAACCGAGACCTCGCTGGTTGAAACCATGTCTACCGGGCACTTGTGCTTGTCGAAGATCTCGAAGATCTGGCTGAGATAGCCGTGGGTCATCAGCATGCGGCTGGCCACCACGTCGATGATGCTCAGCTTCTTTTTGACCGCGATGGATTTGAAGGGGCTCTTGCAATGCGGGGCCAGCGAGATGATGCGGGTGCCCTCGTTGGCCGCGTTGCGGCTGTTCAGGACGAGCACGGGAATATTCTTCTTCACTGCCGGCAGGATGGTGGCCGGGTGCAGCACCTTGGCGCCGAAGTAGGCCAGCTCCGCCGCTTCCTCAAAGCTGATCACCTTCACGCGCAAGCGCATCGGGGCAAATGCGCGGATCGGTGGTCATGATGCCGTCCACGTCGGTCCAGATTTCGATGGCCTCGGCGTGCAGTGCCCCGCCGATCAGGGCTCCGGTAAAGTCCGAACCGCCACGGCCCAGGGTGGTGGTGAGCCCCGCATCGTTGGAAGCGATGAATCCGCCCATCACCGGAACCTTGCCTTCGCGCGTCAGCGGAAGCAGTTTTTCCGGCGCTTTTTTGTCGATGATGTCGTCCTGCGGAATGGCTTTCTGGAATTGCGAGTCGGTGACAATGATCTCGCGTGCGTCCAGGTGGGCGGCGTTGATGCCCTGCTCGCGGAAGGCAGCCGCGACGATACGGCTGGACATTCGCTCGCCAAAGCTCACGATCAGGTCGGAGATGCGTGGCGTCAGTTCAAGGATTGCGGCCAGGCCACGCAGAATTTCATCCAGGGAGTCGAACTTCTGATCGAGAAGCGTGACCAGCGCAGCCTGGTCGGCCTGATTCTTAATCAGCGCCGCGGCGGTGTCGCGATGCCGGCAGCGCAACCGCGAGCTGATGGCCAGCGCTCCGGCGCGGTCGCCGCGCGCAGCTGCGTCGGCCGCGCGCAGCAGCTGATCCGTGACCTTGGCCATGGCGCTGACGACGACTACGGGACTCTTACCCTGCGCCACGCGCCCGGCCACGATGGCCGCTGTGCGCCGAATGGCCGCCGGATCCTCTACCGACGTGCCGCCAAACTTCATCACCACGAGATTCAAGTGCGTGATCCCTCAGGGGCTAAAGCCCCAATCTGTTTTCCGGCTGCGGCAACCGGGACTGAAGTCCCGGTCTACCAGTCCCGGTCTACCAGTCCCGGTCTACCGTCGTGCCCTTTCAAGGCTCACGAGAACATTGCCGCTATCTGTGCGCCGCAACCGCGGCGACCGATTCCAGCTTGCCCAGGCTCGCCAGAAGTTCGGCATTCAGGATGGTGGCTCCCGCGGCACCGCGCACGGTGTTGTGCGAAAGCAGGACGAACTTCCAATCCAGCAGATTGCAAGGGCGCAGACGGCCAACGGTGACGGCCATGCCGCGCCCGCGGTTGCGATCGAGCCGCGGCTGCGGGCGATCCGGTTCGCCGGCCCACTCCACGGGCTGCTCCGGCGCAAAGGGCAGATCGCGCCCGGCCAGCGGGCGGAACTCATCCCATGCAGCCAAAAGGTCCTCGCGCGTAGCCGGCCGTCCCAGCTTGTTGCCGAGCTTGATGGAGACGCACTCGGTATGTCCGTCCACCACCGAGACGCGGTTGCAATGCGCAGTGATGCCCGCCTTGAGCGGCGCCACGGCGTGACCATCGAGCCGGCCCAACAGCTTGAGCGTCTCGGCTTCCATTTTTTCTTCTTCGCCGCCGATGTATGGGACTACGTTGTCCAGGATGTCCATGGACGCGACGCCCGGATAACCGGCGCCGGAGACAGCCTGCATCGTGGTCACGAAGATCTGCTCGATGCCGAACCGCTCCTCGATGGGCTTGAGCGCCAGCACCAGGCCGATGGTGGAGCAGTTGGGATTGGTCACCATGTAACCGCCCGAGTCGCGACGCGAAGGCTGCTCCTCGATAAGATGCAGGTGCTCGGCATTGACTTCGGGAATCACCAGCGGCACGTTGGGCGTCATGCGAAACGCGCTCGAATTGGACAGCACGGCGCAACCGGCATTGGCGAAGGCCGGCTCCATCTCACGGGCGATCGCCGCATCCACGCTGGCAAAGATGATTTTCGGCGCATTCTCGGGCTCTGCCGGCGATACGGTCATCTCGGCGATCCGCTTGGGCAGCGGAGTGTCGAGCCGCCATTTGGCTGCATCGCCATACTTCTTGCCGCTCGAACGGTCGCTGGCTGCCAGCCAGGCGATCTCAAACCACGGGTGGTTCTCCAACAGTTGGATGAACCGCTGCCCGACCATACCGGTCGCGCCCAGAATGCCAATTGGTTGTTTGCTTTTCATGATCCAGTACACTCCAGTGTACAAGAGGATGACTCTGGGAAGGGATGCGCGTGGCGCGAAAAGCCTGTGTCCTCATCGGCACGCGAAGCGGCGCAGGCCAGGCAGAGAAGAAAGGCCACTCCGCGGAGGCGGAATGGCCTTTGTCTTGTCTGCGCGGTGAGCGCAAAGCAGCCGCGCAACCCTACTTATAAGAGCCGATCGCGGAGGCCTCGTCGTCGTAGATGTCGAAGACGGTGTAGAGCTTGGTCAACTGCAGCACGTCCTTCACCTTCTTGGTCAGGCCCAGCAGCTTCAGGCCCGCGCCCTGGTTCTTGGCCGTGGTGTAGGCGCTTACCAGCTCGCCCAGGCCCGAGCTATCGATGTAGTTTACGTCGCCAAGATTGAGCAGAATGTTCTTCTGGCCTTTGCCGATCAGGTCGCGAATTGCATCGCGCAACTGCACGCTGCCTTCGCCCAGGGTGATGCGGCCGCTCAGATCGAGAACGGTAACCCCGTCCACTCCACGGGAAGCAATTGTAAGTGCCACGGAAATTCCTCCTTGTCGGTATTTCGGTTATACCATTTCACGCCGCGCCAGCAAGCAGAAAGCTGCGGTCGGGATCATCTTTGTGGTGGCTGGAGACCTTTGCCCGCGCGCCTCAGGTGTTCTCGGCCGGCGGAGTCAGGCGTTTCACCAGAGTCAGCTCGGTTCCCGGGTGCAGTTGTCGAAAGTGTACCTCATCCATAAAAGTGCGGATGAGAAAGATTCCCCGCCCAGTGCCGCGCAGAAGATTCTCCGGCGCCAGGGGGTCAGGCAGTTGCTCCGGGTCCACGCCCTTGCCCTCGTCGGCAATCACGAACCTGAGCTCGGTACCGGTATTTTCCAGGCTCACCTGAATGCGCTTGCTGGGGTCGTACTCGTTGCCGTGCAGGACGGCGTTCACTGCCGCTTCGCGCACCGCCATGGCCACATGAAAGAGATCGTCTTCATTCAGGCCCGCCTCGGCGGCGAGCGCCTCGGCGGCAGCTTCCACCTCGGCAACGCTTTCCATGGTGGAGCTGAGTTCGAAACTCCGCCGTCCTTTATGCGGTGCGTTCACCAGAAGTCCATTCCGCCTTTTTGCCAGAGGTGAGCGGTCTACGGCCCGGCCGTGACACTGCTCCGGGGCCCTGCTGCTGAATCTGTAAGCCTTGCTGGCAGTTTCAAGTTCTGAGCCGGAGTGTGTCAAGCCGGAAGCGCCTTCGTTGGAACAAGGCCGACCTTCCGATCGAGATCGCCTACGCACTTCAGCCACCGGTTGCGGCCTCCATTCCCATCCCCCCAGCGCCACCACCCCCATCCGTCGTCACCTTGAAGACGCCGGTCTATAATGCCTGCGTGATTGTAAGCTCGCTGGTTTGGTGTTGAATGCCGGCGTCATCACAAGCAAGGCGGCACAAGGCCGGCTGGGCCAGCCCGGTCCGAAACTTCGATCAGGGGTCCGCATGATTACGCGAAAGGTGACTGGCGTCGCCCACTTCCTCCTTATCTCTGCTACTGTTTTTGCTCAATCGGCAAGCGCTCCACCCGCCGATGTGTCGCCAGCAGCCACAAACCTCACATTCGTGATTACGGGTATCCAAGACAGCCCGCACCGTACTTTTCCCCGCATGATCGGGCCGATGTTGCGCGGTGACCGGTATCTTCTTCATCAGGCCCCCATGCGGGACCTGGTGGGGCTGGCCTACGGCGTAAACCCTGGCTACGTGTCAGGAGGACCCAATTGGCTTGAGACCGACCGCTACGATATCGACGCCAAGATGCCGCCCGGCACGACTCGGGATCAAGCCGAGCTAATGCTGCGAGACCTGCTGGAGAAAAGATTCAAGCTGGTGGCCCACGAAACAACCATGTCCGCGCCAACCCATGGGCTCATGGTCGAAAAAGACAAATTGAAGATGAAGCAGTCGGATGGCTCGGGTGATTCGGGATGCAAATTCGTGCCGCCGCCTCCCGACCAGGCGCCCGGCAGCACCACCTTCATGCAGATCTCTTGTCGCAACATCACCATGGCGGCGTTCGTGCAGAGTCTGCATAACTTCACCTACGACTACCAGCCCGGCCCGATCACGGATTTCACCGGACTTAAGGGAGCGTGGGACTTCGATCTCAAATGGAGTAACCGAAGTCAACTGGCACTGGCCGGTGCGGATGGCATGCCGCTCAACGATGCGCTGGAAAAGCAACTGGGGCTCAAACTGGAAAAGATGATGGCGCCCCGGCCCGTGATCCTGGTCGATAGCGTCAATGAGACTCCGACTCCCAACTCCCCCGATTTGGCCAAGACTCTCCCGCCGCTCCCTCCGCCTGAGATTGAAGTAGCAACCATCAAGCCGAGCCCGCCCGGCAACCGCGGCATGTTCCGATTCACCGGCGACGAACTGAATATTCAAGGCGTGCCACTCAAATTCCTGATCTATTTTGCCTGGAATCTCGAATTCGGCGAGGACGAAGTGCTGGTGAACGCGCCCAAGTGGCTGGATTCGGATCGCTACGATATCGTGGCGAAGCTGGCGGCCGACCCGGACGGAAAGGCGCCGCAATTCCTCGATTTCGACGATCTTCGCCCCCTGCTGCGGGGGCTGCTGGTGGAGCGCTTCAACATCAAAACGCATACTGAAGACCGGCCGATCACGGCATTCAAAATGGTTGCGGCGAACCCGAAACTCAGGCCGGCCGACCCCACGAATCATACGCGCTGCGGCGACGGGGCAGGACCGGACGGAAAGGATCCAAGGATCGCGAATCCGGCGCTCGACAGGCTGGTTACGTGCCAGAACATGACCATGGCGCAGATCGCGGACAAGTTCCAGGAATTGGCGCCGGGATACATCTTCGGCAGCGTCCGCGATGCCACCGGAATCAAGGGGTCCTGGGACTTCACCCTGAGCTTCAGCTCGTCCTGGGTGACCAATCGTGGAGGCGGGATGATTCCGGCAGCGGCGCCTCCGCAAACGGCAGCGGATCCGAATGGCGCTGTCTCCTTTTTCGACGCTGTCGACAAACAGCTCGGCCTCAAGTTGGAAAAGGAAAAGCGTTCCTTACCGGCGCTCGTAATCGATCACATTGACGAGACACCGACCGCGAATTGAGTGCCCGGGGTCGACGAAATGTGGGCTTCAAATCCCGCCTGCACGCAAAAGTTGGATTGCGCCGCTACTGCAATCTACTCACCGGCAGTGTTTTTCTTAATCGACACGCCCTGCATAAACCGGGGCTCCAGCATCTACACTCAAAACGATGGAGCAGCGCACCACAACTCGCGTCAGCCTGACAGCGCTGCTGGGCATGCCCGTGACCGATGCTCAGGGCCACCTGCGCGGCAGGCTCAAAGACATTGCCGTGGCCACCGGGCCGGAAGCCGGGCGCGTGGCGGGGCTGGTGCTGAAGACGCGCGACGGCCTGGCCATAGTCCCCTCCCAGGACGTGATGGAGACGCCGGCCGGCACGCTGGAGCTGCGCTCGGCCGGGGCTTTAACGCCGCTCCAAGACCAGGGCAACTACCTTTACCTGCAGCAGGACCTGATCGATCGGCAGATCATCGACATTCACGGGCGCAAGGTGGTGCGCGTCAATGACGTCGATCTGGAATGGCTGGGCCGCGGCGGCGTGCACCTGCTGCGTGTTGCCGAGGTCGAGGTCGGGTTGCGCGGCGCATTCCGGCGCATTTTCAAAGGGGTTTTACCGCGGGCCAGGCTGGAGGCGGTTTCGCGCAAGCTGGCTGCCCGCGCCATTCCCTGGCAGTTCGTGGACGTGATCGAGATCGATCCGGCGCGGCGCGTCAAGCTGCGCATTGAGCACGAGCGGCTGGCCGACATTCACCCCTCCGACCTGGCCGACATTCTGGAAGACCTGGCACCGGCCGAGCGGGAAGCCATTTTTACCTCGCTCGACCAAGAGGTGGCCGCGGAGACGCTGGAAGAGGTCGACCCCAAGCTGCAGAAGTCACTGCTTGAAAAGCTCGACGAAGAGCGGATCGCCGACATCGTCGAGGAAATGGATCCCGGCGCGGCGGCTGACTTGCTCGCCGAACTGCCCTCTGACCGCTCCGACGCCATCCTCGAGGAGATGGAGCCCGAGGAACGGCAGGAAGTGGAGGAACTGCTCGAATTCGAGGAGAACTCGGCCGCCGGCTCCATGACCACCGAGTTTGTCTACCTGGCGCCCGAGGCCCCTGTGGCCCAGGCGGTGCACGCGCTGCGCAGCTTTGACGGCGACCCGGAAAGCGTAACCGAAATCTATCTGCTCGACGAAAAGCGCGTGCTGCGCGGCGCGGTTCCCCTGGCCCGTTTGGTGATGGCGCAGCCGGAAACGCGTTTGAGCGTACTGAGTGAGCCTCGCGTCCTCTCCTGCCCGGCGGACATGCACCAGAACGAGCTGGCCGAGATGTTCGACAAGTACAACCTGCACGCCTTGCCGGTGGTCGACGCGCAGGGCCGCATGGTGGGGGTGGTCCAGGCCGAACACGTCATCAGCTACCTGCGGGAGAAGCTGTAGCGCGCCGGCCGAATATTGGCGCTTCGCTGATCGAACGCCGACTTTCTCCTTAACTGCCTATCGACTGTCATCCTCTTCCCCGAGGATCTCGCCAAGACGATCCAGCTTCCGTTCCCACACGGTTCGGTGGTCCCGAATCCATTTTTCGAGCGCATCAAGTCCGGAGGGCTCAAGCCGGCAGGTACGCACACGCCCCAACTTTTCTGTGTGTACGAGTTTCGCTTCCTCGAGAAGCTGCAGGTGCTGCATGACTGCCGTGACTGTGACGCCGAGAGGCTCCGCCAGTTTCGACACGGATGCTGGGCCGTTGACAAGCCTGTCAAGGATAGCTCTTCGCGTGGGATCGCCAAGAGCATGAAACACCCGATCGATATCGATAAGACGATCCCGCATCGAACTCTCCTTACTGCGCCAGTTCTTTCTGCAGCCGATCGACGAGATGCCTCCAACCCAATTCGATCATCTTCACTCCGTCTGGCCAGTCGATATAAGCTCCCTGATGGGTAAGGATCAGGTCGGTTCCTTTGTCCGCAGGCACAAACTCAAATGTCGCGATCATCACCACAATGGGCCTTCCGTTCAGAGACATCCTCGTGGTCATCACAATTCGCTTCTCCTCCACGATGTCTTGGTAAACACTTTCGTTCGCAATCTCCGATCCCGCAATTGGGTGACCTTCTTTGAAGCAATACCGAAACCGTTCGATTCCGCCCCTACGAAAATCCATTTGGAATTCCTGGATGTCGTGGTCGCCCTCGGCGTACCAGCGGCGCTTGAGAGCAGGTTGCGCAAAGGCGGAGAAGACGCGCGCCACGCTCTCGGGAAAGTTGCGCTCGATCACGAATGTGTTGTGGATGGTGCCGGGCTCAGTTAAGGTCATGTTTTTTCTCCTTGGTGATACTTAAGCATCAACTTCAGTATCTGGGCAGCCGCGGAAATTGTCAAGTCAATACTTCAGTATTTTGAGCAGCCCTGAGCCCCAGCAATGCTGCCTTGAATATCGACATGCTCAAGCGGCGCGGCGTGAGTCGCTGAATGGCGTGCCGATCGGGGCGTCAGGGACCAGAGAAGTAATGTCTTCAGCTTCCTGCAACGAAAAGGCTGTAAAGTAGCGCCGGTCTTTGACCGGCTGTCGTGCGGGTGTCCACACCCACGCCTTTCCATTACGTCTTAATTTTTTAAACCACACCAAATCATCTCAATCTGTGAAACAATTCAAGCAATGATGCAGTTACCCCGCATAATTCAGGGCGGCATGGGTGTAGGCGTGTCCAATTGGCGCCTCGCGCAGGCCGTTTCCCGGGTCGGGCAGCTCGGCGTTGTGTCGGGCACGGCACTCGATGCCCTGTTTGTGCGCCGCCTCGTCGACGGTGACCCCGACGGCCACATGCGCCGTGGACTGGATGCTTTTCCGTTTCCTGAGATGGCAAAGCGCATCTGGCAGGAATATTTTGTTTCCGGCGGCAAGCCCGCCGATGCGCCCTATCCGGCGCTGCCCATGCACCAGAAGCGCGCACCGCGCAAGCTCATTGAGCTGTGCATGGTAAGCAACTTCGTTGAGGTTTTTCTGGCCCGGGAAGGCCACAAGAACCCAGTGGGCATTAACTTTTTGGAAAAGGTGCAGATGCCCCACCTGTATTCCATTTATGGAGCCATGCTGGCGGGCGTTGGCTACGTGCTGATGGGAGCGGGCATTCCGCTGCATATTCCCGGCGTACTCGATGCCTTTGCGGCACACCACGCGGCCGAGTACAAACTGCAGGTCACCGGTGCGACGGCGGATCAGGATACGCAAATGCGCTTCGATCCGGCCGAGTACGTGGAAGGCCCGCTGCCGTTGCTGGAGCGGCCCAGGTTTCTGGCCATTGTTTCTTCCAACACGCTTGCCACCACCATGCTCCGCCGGGCCAGCGGCCGCGTCAACGGACTGGTGATTGAGAGCCCTACCGCGGGCGGCCACAATGCGCCTCCGCGCGGCAAGCTGCAGCTCAACGCCGCGGGCGAGCCGGTCTACGGCGAGCGCGACCAGGTCAATATTGCCGATTTGCGCGCGCTGGGCGTTCCCTTCTGGCTCGCGGGCGGCTACGGCAACGCAGCCAAGCTGCGCGAAGCGCTCGACGAAGGCGCAGCGGGCATTCAGGTGGGCACCGCCTTTGCTTTCAGCCGCGAGTCCGGCATGAGAACCGATCTGAAGGAGCGTCTCATCGGCCAGGCCGCAGCCGGCGCCGGCCAGGTGTTTACCGATCCGCTAGCCTCACCCACCGGGTTTCCGTTCAAAGTTGCGCAGCTTGAGGGCACGTCCTCGGCACTCCCCATCTACCAGGAACGCAAGCGGGTCTGCGATCTGGGCTACCTGAGGGAGCCGTACGCCGTCGCGGAAAACAAGATTGCCTATCGCTGCTCCGCAGAGCCGGTGGAGAATTACTTAGCCAAGGGCGGCAAGGTCGAGGATACGGTGGGCCGCAAGTGCCTGTGCAATGCGCTGCTGGCCAATATCGGTCACGCCCAGGCGCGTGCCAACGCGACCGTGGAACCGGCGCTCGTGACCGTCGGCGACGATCTGAACACCGTGGCGCAGTTCCTCGCCCCCGGTCAGACAAGTTACAGCGCCGTCGATGTGGTGAAGGAGTTGCTCAGCCTGAGCCAGACGGTTCCCCAATCGGCGGATGCGGCGCTCGCCCTTACGGTCTGAGGAACCTCCGAATAAGCCGCTGTTTTGAAGGGTACGGGCTTCAGCCCGTACGTTAAGCATCCCAGAATGAACCGGGGCTTTAGCCCCCGAGGGAATGGGAGCTACTTATTCAGAGGTTCCCTAAGCATTTCTCCTTCACATGTAGCCTTCACTCGCCCGGCACAGGCGCTGCCCCCTTCGGCCCACCCACCGCAAACACCTTTGGCACTCGTTCGGCTGGAGCTGGTAGCGCCGGAAATGCCGCATGCGGTTCCGTCTGGTACCAGTAGGCTGTCGAATAGAAATCGTCGGAGCGGTCGTTGGCCGTGCCGTGCTCGATCGTCACTTTGATCGACTTCTCGAAAGCCATCGGGCTCTCAGTAAACCAGCGGTACTGGCAGTAGCGGCCGCCAATCCGCCCAGGATCAGCCGTGAACGGTACGCCCTGGTGCAGATTGGCGAACGACTGATCGCCATAGCCCCATGCGCCGTTGAAGTAATCCTCGGTGCCGGTGCCGTTGATGGTCGGGCAGCGCATCGCCGTCGATGAAGATCATGTCATCGCCCTCGCCGAACCAGCCATTCTCGTTCTGCACAACGGCCTGCGTAACGCCGACGAAGTGACCCGTTCCCGTGGCCTCGAGAAAAACATAGTTATCTCGACCATCCAGATTCTTTCCGTCGCTTTTGACACCCTTGCAGGGCGCGGCCTGCCGGTACTGCGCGTGAAAGCGACCCAGTCCCTCGGGAAGCGAAGGAAGCTCGATGAAGTCGACGGCGAAGTAGAGGCTGCGCGTCGGAGCTGGGCCTTCGTTGGTCACAGTAAGCCGGGCGGCACTTGAAAACGGCATTTTGAAGTAGGCGTTGAGAGCCTTCATGGGCGCGACTGCGAGTAAGCGCCGATTGATAGAGGAAGTACTCACCCAGGCCGAGTCCGAAGAAATCGCCGATGGGGACCTCGACCGACGGTGAGACTTCGCCATCCCACCAGGCGCGGAGCACCAGGTTCTTCAGATGCATCGGGTCGGGCGAGTTGATGGTGAACCAGATGTGCGTGACGACGCCGGAGCCGCTAACGTCGAGGACGGTGGCGGACTGGCCGGGGTCGACGGTAAACCAGTCGGCGTTGCCGCCGGTGCGATCCCAGCTCGAAGAGCGGCGGCTCTTGTAACTACGCAGCCGCGCGGCCGCGAACAGTTCCTCGGGGGTGGGCGCTTCGGGCGGCTCCGGTGCTGCAGCGGCACTGGCCGCGCCGGCCAGCAACGCGGCGGCGGGAAGTCCCGCGGCTAGCGTGCCCAGAAGCCTGCGGCGCGCGCGAAATTCATGAGTGGGATCGAGTGGGTCCATCTATTCCTCCTGTTGAGCGTGAAAAAGTATTGTAACTGTGCGCACGGGAGCCGCGGTCTGGGCGACACCCGCCACCGTGCTGCAACCGCTAAAATCGGCGCTTCCATTCCCGCCCCCAGCCCTCGCCTGTTATGGTCAGGGAGGAACGTTTTCCTGCACGGCAAAACCAAGGTCAATTTGTCCCGAAACCAACGAAGTAGAGTCGACGCGACCATCAGGGAGCGGCGACCTTGAAGCCTTCTGAATACGGCACAGTTACCTGGGTTTTGCTCTAAGACTTCCAACCACAATGAACCCACCTTAGGAACCCGTCGCACCATGTGGAAGCGCTGGCGAATCCGGATACTGCTCTTTCTGGCCGTGCTCGGCCCCGGATTCATTACCGCCAACGTCGACAACGACTCCGGCGGCATCTTCACCTACTCGCAGGCCGGCGCGCAATACGGCTACACGCTGCTGTGGACCATGATTCCCATCACGATCGCGCTGATCGTGGTGCAGGAGATGTGCGCGCGCATGGGCGTGGTCACCGGCAAGGGCCTGAGCGACCTGATCCGCGAGGAATTTGGGCTGCGGCTCACCTTCGTGCTCATGGTGCTGCTGGTGGTGGTCAACTACACCAACGTGGTCACGGAGTTCATCGGCATCGCCGGCTCGCTGCACCTGTTTCACGTATCCAAATTCATCTCCGTGCCTATCTGCGCCTTACTGGTGTGGGCGCTGGTGTTGCGCGGCGATTACAAGAGCACGGAAAAAATCTTCCTGGTCGCGTCGCTGGTGTACATCGCCTACATCTTTGCCGGCGTGCTCTCGCAGCCCAACTGGCACGAGGCGCTGATGGCCACCGTGACCATGCCGCCCAAAACGGTGTGGCGCGACAAGGCCTATATCTACATGGTCATCGGCGTGGTGGGCACCACCATCGCTCCGTGGATGCAGTTCTACCTGCAATCGTCCGATCGTGGAAAAAGGCATTCGCGTAAAGGACTATCCGGCCTCGCGGCTCGATGTCATCGTCGGCTGCTTCTTTACCGATCTGATCGCCTGGTTCATCGTCGTGGCCTGCGCGGCCACGCTCTTCGTGCACGGCATGGGCGCCATCCAGGTGGCCGCCGACGCGGCCGAGGCCATGCGCCCGCTGGCCGGCGACTACGCCTTCATCCTCTTCGCCTTCGGGCTCTTCAACGCATCGCTGTTTGCCGCGTCGATTCTGCCGCTGTCCACCGCCTACACGGTCTGCGAAGGCCTGGGCGTCGAATCGGGCGTGGACAAGAGCTTCAAGGAAGCGCCGTTTTTCTACTGGCTCTACACGCTGCTGATCGTGGGCGGCGCAGTCACCGTGCTGCTGCTGCCGGATTCGCAACTGATCAATGTAGCGATTCTGTCGCAGGTGCTGAACGGCGTGCTGCTGCCGGTAGTCATTATCCTCATGCTGCTGCTCATCAACCGCAAGGACCTGATGGGCGAGCACAAAAACTCGCGGCTATGGAATGTGGTGGCGTGGGCCACCAGCATCATGGTCATCGGCATGACGTTTGCGATGTTGTGGGGCATGATGCCGGGGCACTAGAAGCAGGGACCAAGAGACCGAGGGACCAAGCCTGCCTACCCGGTGCCTTGAGAGCCAGCATTGTCATCTTAAGCAGAGAAGCGGAATCGAAATATCCGCGGTTTCTGTTCGAGTTTCGCCGGTCTACCGCGGTCAGGCCTGGTCTGCCAGCCATTTTCCAAAAATCACTCAGGCTCTGCGATGAAAGGGGACGGGAAGCATGATGAGTCCATGGATCCAGTGGTGGACTGACGCCGTGCCCCTGATACGTCAGCCTACCTTTCCGCGCCTGACACTCGCTCTCCTCCTTGGCGCAAGCATTGGCGCTGAGCGTCAGTGGCGACAACGCGCGGCGGGGCTGCGGACGAACACGCTTGTGTGTTTTGGGGCTGCCGCTTTTGTCGATCTTGGTCTAACGCTTGCGCCGGGAACAACGCAAGTCATTGCGTATGTCGTATCCGGGGTTGGATTCCTCGGTGCAGGCGCCATCATGAAGGAAGGTCAAAACATACGCGGATTGAATACCGCTGCCACGCTTTGGTGCTCGGCTGCCGTTGGCGCATGCGCCGGCGCCGGCGAAATGCTCGACGCGATCTTCGTCACTGCGCTCCTGATCACGATCAACTCTGTGCTGCGGCCGTTGTCGCGGTACATCGATAGACGTTCGCTGGCTCGGATCGATACCGGCGTCTTTTACCAGTTGCGGCTCTTTTGCGATGCTGACCACCAATCCGAAGCGGAATATGAGGTTACGCGCGCGATCGCCCATCGCGCGCTTATATTGCGCCATTTGCGCGCTGAAGAGGTCGAGGACGCAGACAACTCAGTTGTGCAGGCCGTTCTGGAATCGAGTACAGACGACAGCCGAACGATCAACGCGATTGCGGAGGGGTTGCGGGCATTCCCTTGGGCAAAATCGATCGAGTGGACCAAGACAGAGCGCGAAGCTGAATAGTGCTTGTCGGGTCCAAACACGAGAACCCTTTGGACCAAACCACCACTCTTGCGGCTACAGCAGCTTTCCCGCCGCCAGATCCTTCACCAGCCCCCGGTCGGCGGCGAGAAACTCGTAGCTGGGCAGGTCCTGGAGTTTGACCCAACGCACCTGTTGATAGATTTGGTTCACGATCTCGCCGGAAAATTCGCGGACAGCGAAAAACTGAAGGTCGACGGCTCCGCCATGGCGGTAATTGTGGCGAATCCGGATCACGGCGGGGCCAATCTCAGCCTGAATCCCAAGCTCCTCGCTCAGCTCGCGGACCAGCGCCTGCTGGGGGCTTTCGCCAGCCTCAATTTTGCCGCCGGGAAACTCCCAGAGCAAGGCCATGGGCTGATCGGCGCGCCGCTGGCCGATCAGAACCTCGCCGTCGCGGACAATTAACGCTGCAGCAACAAATCGAAGCGCGGGGCCGGGTCGGGCGCCATTGGGCTGGGTGGGTTCCACGCAGACTAGTGTAAACGGTGCAAGCAGATACGGGCAGTGCAGGCGACCATTCCCAATCCAGGAATGGCGCTCAGGATGCCGGCCCCTCGCCATCCACGGCAGCCTGCAGAACGTCGGCTGTGGCCGGCCGGAAGTAGCCCCAGCCGCGCTGCGCTGCCGCCTCCACCAGCGCCGGCGAGGGGTTCACCGGAAAGGCGTGGCGCGCCAAATCCAGCATGGCCAGGTCGTGGATAGAGTTGCCAAATACCGCGTCGGGATGGTTCAGCCCCACGCGGCGCAGGGCCAAGGCCTTGCCTTCATCGGTGGGCACATCCACAAGCTCGCTGGTAATCAGGCCATTGGTCACGCGCACTTCGGCGGCTAGAATATGATCGGGCGCGATGCCGAAATCACGCACCCCCTCGGCAATAACCCAGCGGTTGGTGGAGCTGACGGCCCACAGCTCGACGCCTGCCTGCCGCAGTTGGGCAATCAGCGAAACCAGCTCCGGAAAGATGCGCGAGCGGACAAATTCGTTGAAATACCGTGCGGCGGCGGCGCGCAATTCGTCCTCGCGCAGCCCGGCGTACATCTGCACCATCTCGCCGCAGATGGCTTCTTCGCTCACCTTGCCGGCGCGGTAGGCGCGATGGCGGTTATCGATCCAATCGGCAGTGGAGCGCGAAACCAGCCCCTCTTCCAGCGACCAATCCATGAAGCCGCGCCCGGCGTCGCCACTCCACAATGTTCCGTCGCAATCGAAGACCGCGACTTTGGGTTGCGCGTCGATTTTTGGAAACGCATCGAGGACCAGCCGCTCAAATTCGACGGGGGTCCACTGGTGGGCTTGCATCTGCGCGGGAAGCGGCCTTTTCTCAGTTTTTACTGAATTCATCCAACTCCATTTTCGCCGATTTATGTGAATTTTGCTCGAAATAGTCGGTAGTCTGCAGCCGGTAGCTACAGGTTACCAGCTATGGGCTTCCTGGTTGCCTTGGTGCTTCGGTCCCCGCAAGTGCCCACTTTGATTCCTTGATGAACGTGGTTCGATAACCGGTGCCGTCCCGGTGCGAGCGGCTGAACCACGCGGATAATCGGAACTGTGGACAGCGCACGCAACACAACGCTCTTAAAGGATTATCAATACTACCTGCGCGTGGAAAAGGGGCTGCGGCCGCTCACCTGCGAGGCGTACCTGGGCGATCTGCGCACCTTCGCCGAATTCCTGGAGACGCGCAATGGCGTGCTGCTGTCGGCGGTGCAGGCGGACGTGGCCGCGTTTCTTGAGCACCTGCGCGAGCACGGCATCGACGCGCGCTCCTCGGCACGCAAGCTGAGCTGCCTGCGCGGCTTTTACAAGTGGCTGCTGCTCGACCGGCGCATCCATCACGACCCAACCGTCAACATCGAATCGCCCAAGACCTGGAAGGTGCTGCCCAAGTCGCTTGCCGAGCCGGAAGTGGCCGAGATGCTGGAGCGGGCGGGCATGGCCGCTTCGCATCCGCAGGCGCAGGCCACGGCGCTGCGCGATCGCGCCATTCTCGAACTGCTCTACGCGGGCGGCTTGCGGGTGTCGGAGGTGACGGCGCTTTCAGCCAGCGACCTGCGCCTCGATGTGGGGCGCGTGCAGGTGCGCGGCAAGGGCGACAAGGAACGAATTGTGCCGCTGGGGCGCTCCGCGCTTCAAGCTTTGGAGCAGTATTTGCGCGAGGGAAGACCGCATCTGGAACGCATCAGCAGCCGCGCGAAAAGCACCCGCGCGGATGCGGCCCGGCGTGGACAGGCGTGGCTCTTTCTCTCCCTGCGCGGCATGCCGCTCACGCGTCAATGGGTGTGGCACCTGGTCAAGATGTCGAACCGCGCCGCAAGCCCGCACCGGCTGCGCCACAGTTGCGCCACCCACATGGTGGAGCACGGCGCCGACCTGCGCAGCGTGCAGACCATGCTGGGCCACGCCGATATTTCCACCACGCAGGTGTACACACATCTGGCGCTGGGCAGATTGAAGGAAGTGCATCGCCAGCATCACCCGCGCGCCACGCGCAGGAAAGGCAAGGAGCCGGAATGAGCACGGAGATATCCCGTGCCCCATCCTTGCGACTTCGTTCTGTTGCAAGGGTGGGAAGCCACGAATCTGATTGCCCAACACCTCCTCGCTACCGCAAGGAGCCCGCATGAGCACAGCAGGGCCGCCGGCCAACGCAACCCCGCTCCAGTCTCTGGTTGCAGATTATCTCCGCATGCTCACCAACGAGCGCGGCGCCTCCGCGCACACGCTGCGTGCCTACCGGCGCGAGTTGGAGGGATTCGCCGCGTGGATGAACAAGAGTTGGGGGGAACTGAGCGTCGACTGCATCGAGCACACACACATCCGCGCCTACCTGGGCCTGCTGTATGAACGCGGCTTGTCGAAGGCATCGGCGGCGCGCGCTCTGGCCGCGATCCGGAGCTGGTTCAAGTGGCTGGCGCGGGGCGGGCACGTCGAGCAGAATGCAGCCTCACTGGTGGCCACGCCGAAACTGCCCAAGCATTTGCCGCGCGTTCCATCCATTGAGCAGATGAACCGGGTGGTCGATTCGGTCGGCGACGATGCGGCAAGCTGGCCGGCTCGCGACCGCGCCATTCTCGAGCTGCTCTACGGCTGCGGTATCCGCAATGCGGAGCTCGTCGGCCTCAACCTCGACGATATTCACTGGGCCAACGACGCAATCCTGGTGCGCGGCAAAGGACAGAAGCAGCGCTACGTTCCACTTGGCGATGCAGCAGCCGAAACGCTGCGTGCGTATCTTGCGGAGCGCTTGGCGCGGCTGGCGGCCGCGGGTGCGCAAAATGGCTACGGAACGCCGGCCTTGTTTCTCAACCTGCACCTGCGCGGCCTTACCCGGCCCGGTGGCGACGCGCGCTTAACCACCCGCAGCGTTGCGCGCATCGTAAAACGCATCGCTATCCTGCGCGGGCTGCCCGGCGACGTGCATCCGCACACCCTGCGCCATGCCTTCGGAACCCATCTGCTGGAAGAAGGCGCGGACCTGCGCGCCATTCAAGAACTGCTGGGCCACGAGCGCTTGTCCACCACACAGCGGTATACGCAGCTCACCACTGCCCAGCTGACCGAGGTCTACGACCGCACGCATCCCAGAGCAAAATAGAATCGCGGCGCTAGCTCGTTTTCTTATTCTTGATAGCCTTCACGCGGACACGCGCCGAGGCTCCGGCGCCCCGCAAACTGGGTCCAAAGTCTTCGATCGCCTTCCGTTTCCGCCGCTCGAAAGGGATTCCCATGTTGGCCAGATAACGCTCCATAGCCAGAATGGGGTCACTGGCAGTCTGCGCTCCATTGTGCGGCGGCAGCGGCCAGGGAATGCACTCGATGAGCGTGGGGCCGTTGCCCCGGCGTGCGTGGGCCTGCGCTTCGCAGGCGACTCGGTAGAGCGCGACAACGTCGTCCCCATCCACCGTGATCGCCGGAAAACCGTGGCCCGAAATTTTCGGTCCGGAAGCTTTACCCGGTGTCTGCTCGGCCGGGGGCTGGCTGACAAAAAGAATTGGCAAACGCTCCGTTCCGGCGATGCGCAGGGCATTGCGCCACGCAGCGGATGAAACGGAGGCACCATTGCCAAACACCGCGGCGATGTTGTGGCTCTTGCGCTGCGCATGGGTGCGCGCTGCCGCCAGTGTGGCCTTGAGGGTGGCCGCGAAGGAAGCGCGGGCATGCGCCGGGCGCACTCCCAGCCCGGCCAGAATCGTCTCCGGCGAGGCACCCTTCACGAACTCGGGAAGAAAATCGCGCTCGGCAGCGGCAATCGTGTCGCCCGGCTTGAGGTCGAGCACCACGGCCACGGCCGGCGCTTCATGAGCCGCCTTACTCCTGCGGGCCTTGGCCGCAGCGACTTCTGCCATCATGCGACAGCGAAGGAGAGCCGTATAGAGGGCGAGCAGTTTACGGCGCGAGATCAGCGAGAAGGTTTTTGGGCTTTTCTTAGTGGCCATGCAGGTTGGGAAGCAAAACGTTCGGCTCTCACGATTGTAACCGGGCAGATTCCGTGGCGAAACGGCCTGCCCGCTAAGTCGAATAATCGGCGTTGATGTGGATATACTGCGCCGTCAGATCGGTGGTCCAGAACACGCAGGATCCGCTGCCCTGGTTCAGCTGAATCGAAATGGCAAACTCGGGCTGCTCGAGATAGGCGTGAGCCGCTGCCTCGTCGAACTCTGCCGCACGCCCGCCGTTCCGGCAGATGGGCAGCGATCCGAAAGAAATATCGAAACGCTCCGGATCGATCTGGGCACCGGAGTAGCCGATGGCGGCGGCAAGCCTGCCCCAGTTGGGGTCGCAGCCGGCCCACGCGGTTTTCACCAGCGGCGAATGCGCAATGGCCTTGGCCACGCGCAACGCATCGGCATCGTTGGCCGCACCGTCGATGCGCAACTCGACCACGTGCGTAACGCCCTCGCCATCAGCAACAATCTGCTTGGCCAGCGAAACACAGACCTGATCCAGGGCCGCCGCAAAGGCAGCATCGCCCGCGCCCACGCGCACGCCACTCGTGCCCGAGGCAAGCAGCAGGACGGTATCGTTCGTGGAAGTGTCGCCGTCAACAGAAATGCGATTGAAGCTGCGCTCGATGGCGCCGTGAAGGTAAGTATTGAGATCGGCCGGCTCGATGGCCGCATCGGTCAGCACGTAGACCAGCATAGTTGCGTGCGGCACAAGCTGCGGGTGGATCATGCCCGACCCTTTGCCGAATGCGGCAATGCGGATCTCGCGAGCCTCGCCTGATCCGGCAACTTCAAGGCGCGCAAACGCGGTCTTGTCCACCAGGTCCGTCGTCATGATGGCCTGCGCAGCTTCCATGAAGCGATCGGATTCCGAGCCAAGCGCCGCCGCCACTTCCGGCAACGCGGCGATCAGTTTTTCCGCCGGCAGCGGAACGCCGATTACGCCGGTCGAAGATGGAAACACTTCTTCCGTACGGCATTGAAAGGTTTCTGCCGCGGCGGCGCAGGTGGCACGTGCGGCGTCGAGCCCGGCCTGGCCGGCGGCGCAGTTCGCATTGCCGGCATTGATCGCGACCACCCGCACCTTGCCGCCGCTCACGCGCAGATGTTCTTTATCGACAATAAGCGGCGCGGCAGTGACGCGGTTCGAAGTAAAAGCCGCGGCCGCACTGGCCGGCACGTCCGCAACGATGAGTGCAAAATCGGGGCGGCCGCTGGCCTTCACGCCAGCCTTGACTGCGCCAAAACGGAATCCGCGGGGAATGAGGAAAGGTGACAGATCGCTCATGGGGCAACCCATTTAATCTAACAGTGAACAGTGGATGGTGAATAGTGGATCGCGGTTCGTGGTTCGTGGTTCGTGAATCGGCAGAACCGGGTCGCGCATCCAACGCTCACCGGCAACTGATTCCTGAAAACTGAGAACTGACAACTGTGAACTGTACTTCCCATTTTCTTGAGCTGCAGCAGGTAGAGGTGGCGCGCGGCGACCGCGTGGTACTGCACGATGTGAACCTGAGCATTCGCGCCGGCGAGCATGTGGCCATTCTGGGCCCCAACGGCTGCGGCAAATCGACGCTCATTATGGCTATAACCTGCCAGATTTATCCCATTGTGAAGCCCGGGATGAGCCTGCGCATCTTTGGGCGCGACCGCTGGGACGTGACTGAGCTTCGCAAGCACTTCGGGGTGGTGGGAACGGACCTGCCCGGCGAGCGCACCGCAGTGACCACCGGGCTCGACGCCGTGATTGCCGGATTCTTCTCCGCCTCAAGCCTGTGGCCGAATCTGCATGTCACCGACGAGATGCGCGAGCGCGCGGGTGAGGCACTGGAGCGCATGGAAGCCACACGCCTGGCCAAGCAGATGGTGGGCACCATGTCAGCGGGCGAGAAGCGGCGCATCCTCATTGCGCGCGCCCTGGTGCACCGTCCGCAACAGCTGCTGCTCGACGAGCCATCGAACGCGCTCGACCTGGCCGCCCAGCGCGAGTTGCGCGACACGCTGCGCCGCCTTGCACGGGAAGGCACGGGCCTGGTGCTGGTCACGCACTATCTGGGCGACATCCTGCCTGAAATCGAGCGCATCATTCTCATGCGCGATGGGCGCATCCTGGCCGATGGCCCGCGCGCAGAGATCTTAACGGAAGCGCGTCTGAGCGAGCTCTTCCACACCCCGGTGCGCATCGGGCACGACGAAGAGTGGCTGCATAGCTGGTAAGGGCAGTGAACAGTGGACAGCCTACTATCCGCTGTTCACTGTTCACTGCTCACTGCTCACTGCTCACTGTCCTCACTCCTCGCGCAACACCTGCAGCGGCCGTAGGCCCAGGATGCGATAGCTGGCGATCCATCCCGTCGCCGTAGCCAATGCGGCCGTTCCCACAAGCGCAATGATGGTTGCAGTCCACTGGACGTTGAAGCCGATCTCCATGCGGCGCAGAAGTACGCGCGTAAGCAGGTTGGCAAACACAATGCCCACTGCGCCGCCCAGCAGCCCCAGCACGCTGAACTCGATGCTGAAGGTGCGCACGATGCGCATCCGCGTGGCGCCCAGTGTCTTGAGCACCACCGCTTCCTGCATCCGCCGGAAGCGCGTGCTGGCAATGCTGGAGGCCAGGATCATGAGGCCCGCGAAGATCGAGAAGCCAGCCAGCACGCGGACCACGAGCGTCACCTGATCGATCACGCTCTCAATGCGGTCGAGCACGTCGGCAATATTGATGACCGTGACGGTGGGATAAGCCGCAAACAGCGCCCGCTCCATGTCTGGGATCTGGCGCGAGTCCATGTGCACGCCGCCATACCAGGTCGCGGGCAGGTTCTGAATGAGCGCAGAGGGCAGCACGAATTCGACGCGCGCGCCCAGGTGCTGGCCGTCAGCACGATAGAGAGCGGCCACACGCAGCGTATGATCTTCTCCGCCCGTTTCAAGCTCAACCTGCGTGCCCACGCCCAGGTGCAGCCGCTTGGCCACGCCTTCGCCGACGGCAATCGCAGATTCGTTGTTCTGCTTCCACCACGCGCCCGCCGTGATTTTGTCGCCTTCGGGAACGGTGTCGGCCCAGGTCAGCTCGGCAGTCTCCAGCATGCGCACGGGATAATGCTCGCCGCGCATCTGCGCTACCTGCCGGCCGTTGATCGAGATAAAGCGCCCAGGGACAATCGGAATCAATTCCAATTGGTGCGTGACACCCGATTGATGGGCGAAGAATGTCTTCACGCCAGCGACTTCATCGGAGCTTACGTCGACAAGAAAAACATTCGGCAGTTTGGGCGAAGCCGTCTGCCGCAGATCGCGTAGTAGCCCGGCCTGCATCAGGTAAACAGTGAGGATCAGCATCACACCCGTGCCCAGCGCAGCCAGTACCGGGGCTGACTGATTGCCGGGGCGATAAAGATTTGCCAGCCCCTGGCGTATCGATGAAGGCAAACGCAGGCGCACACGATCAAGACCGAAGCGGATGACGCGCAACGCAACCCACGCCAGCAATAACAGAACGACGAGCGCGCAGGTGAAGAAAAATGCGAACCAGCCACCGACCTTGGGCGAATCAGTAAGCGCCCACGCAATGGCGCCAAGGCCGAGGACCACCACAACCGCGACGCATAACTGCAAACGCCGCGCCCACCAGCGAGATATCCATCCTTGAAAGCCCTGCGAGCCCGTCTCCACCAGGCGCCGCAGCACCAGTACAGGACGCACTGTGCGCACGTCGAGTAACGGCGGAAGACAAAAGAGCAGTGTCGTCAACAGACCGGTGCCGAGGCCGGCCAGCGCCGACTGCCATGGAAACGCAAATACGGGCTTCACGAAAAGTAATTTACCGAAAGCCGCCGGCAACGCCGTCATCACGAGCACACCCGCGCCCACCCCCAGAATGCCGCCGGCCAGACCGAGGCCGAGCGTTTGCAGAAGGAAGATGCGCAGCAGATCCGGCGAGCTTGCGCCCAGCGCTTTCAGGATCGCCAGCGTGTCCATGTGCTGCTCGAGATGCGCATGCATGGCCATGGCCACGCCAATCGCGCCCAGCACCATCGCCACCAGGCAGATGAGGCTCAAGATCGAGGTCGCATTGTCCAGGCCGCGCGTAAGAGCGGGATTACCCTCGCGATAATCCATCACCTGCGCGTCGGGCAGTGCGGATTCAAGATCGGCGCGCACCTTGGCCAGTTCCGCAGCGGCGGAAGTTCCGGGCGGAAGCGGATCGGGCAGCTTGACCAGCAGGCGTTCGTTCACGCGGCTGCCATATGTGATCAGCCCCGTCTGTTTGAGCGCAGCCTGCGAGATCATCACGCGCGGCCCAAGCCCGGCGCCGGCCATGATGCGATCCGGCTCCTGCTTGAGCACCGCTGCAATGCGAAATGTGCGCCCGCCCAGCCGCAGCGTGCCGCCCACCTTCGCGTTGAGCCGAATGAGAAACTCATCTGCAACAACGACCGAATCGTCACCAAGCGCCTGCTGCAAACTCATCGCCGGATCCAGCACAGCCGTTCCATAGTAGGGATACTGCGTGGGATCGACGGCCTTCAGCGAAACCAGCAGCGGCACCGGGTCCGGCGGAGCCGAAGCCATCGAAACCGTCTCTGTAGCCCACGTAGTGCGCAGACCGGGATTCTTTTGAACCACGCCGGCAATCTTCGTCAGTTCATCCGGTGTGGGCACGTGCACAAGGCGCGCGCTCAGGTCGGCGGCCATCAGCGAGCGCGCCTGCCCGGAGAGCGTCGCGCGAAAGCTGGTGCTCAGGCCACGCACCCCCACCAGCGCCGCCACGCCCACCGCGACCGAGAGCACGACAAAAGCAAATTTCCCCGGCGCAGATTTCAGATCGCGCCAGCCGATGGCCGCCGCACGCGGCCAGCTTAGCGCGCGCTCAGCCATTTTTCTCCTCCCTTTGAACTGCATCTTGCCCTGGGAGGCTCGATTCCGACGATCCAACCGCAACCGGCGCAAACGGCAATGTGTCCTCGACTACAAGCCCATCCTTCAGCACGATTTTGCGATCGGCCTGGGCTGCCACTTCGGCATCATGCGTTACCAGCACCAGCGTGGTTCCTGCCTTCCGGTTGCGCTCCAGCAGCAGGTCGAGGACCAGCCGGCCGTTGACCGAATCCAGATTGCCGGTGGGCTCGTCGGCCATCACGATGGGCGGTTCGGTAACAAACGCCCGCGCCAGCGCCACGCGCTGTTGCTCGCCGCCGGAGAGTTGCACCGGATAGTGATCCGTGCGTTCACGCAGGCCCACTTCCTCGAGCATGCGGCGCGCGCGGTCCAGCCCGTTGCCCTGGACGTTCAGCTCGTAAGGCAGCAACACGTTTTCCAGAGCGGTGAGCGTCTGGATCAACTGGTAAGACTGAAAGACAAAGCCGATTTTGCGCCCGCGCACCGAGGCCAATTCGCTTTCGGCAAGATTGTGAATGGGCACACCATCGAGCCAGATCTCACCGGAGCTGGGTGTGTCGAGCCCCGCCAGCAGGCCCAGCAACGTGCTCTTGCCGCTGCCGCTCGCGCCCACAATGGCGATAAATTGCCCCGCCGGAATAGTCAGCGAAATCCCCTTCAGAATCTCCACGCGCCGCGTGCCGTTCTGAATCCACCTGGTAGCATTGCGAACTTCGATCAAAAGATTCCTCCGAGGGACCGTGGTTCGTGACGTGATTCGTGGATCGTGATTCGTGGATCGCAAACGGCAGAGCGGAAGCCACTTCGCATAGGCTCGGCCCCTTGTTCCCTTGGTCCCTAGGTCCCTGTTCCTTCGTTCCCTGCCATTACACTATTCTCGTGGACGCTCGGCGTGCGGCTTTCGTTTCAATTTGTTTCCTGCTGCTGGTTTGGCCGGTTCACGCCGCCTCGCGGCCGGTACTGGTTTGCTTTGGTGACAGTATCACCGCCGGCTACGGCGCCCCTTACGGCAAATCCTACCCGGATTTTCTTCAACAAAGTCTCGATACCGCGGGCTACCACTACAAAGTTGTGAACGAAGGCACCAGCGGCGCTACCACGAAAGATGCCGTTGCCGCGCTGCCCGAGGTTCTGCGCCTGCACCCGGCCATCGTGATTGTCGAGTTCGGCGGCAATGACGGCCTGCGCGGCTTGCCGCTCACCGTGACGCGCAGCAACCTCAACCAGGTGCTTTCTACGCTTGAGGATGCTCACATCAAAGTGCTGCTGGCCGGCATCACGCTGCCCCCGGATTACGGCCCCGATTACATCCACTCTTTTCAGGAAATGTACGGCTCACTCGCCACTCAGCACCATGTTGCCTTCATTCCCATGCTCTACAAAAATCTCATTGGCGTTCCCGGCGCCATCCAGGACGATGGCATTCATCCGACCCCTAAAGGCGCAGAGATCATCGCCGACACGCTGATGCCGGTACTGAAGCCGATGCTGAAGAAGCAGTGATTTCGTGGCTCGTGATTCGTGACTCGTAGTTCGTGGTTAAGCCGCGCACTTCGCCGTGATTCGCCAAACTTGGCTCGTTGGGCACAGAACACGAAACACGAGTCACGAATCACGAGCCACGAACTTCACCCCATCACCAGCACCGGCTGGAACAGCGTTCCCGCCACGCGTTTCGCAATGCCCACCAGCTCCCGCTGGCCGGTGAAAACCTTCACCAGGGGGGCCTGCGAAAACTCTGCAAGATTGGCCTGGGCTCCGTTCCGCATGCGACCGAGAGCATCCGCATCGCCACAAACCGACGGCATCTCCGGCAATAAGGTGCGGGGATGCACGCACAAACCCTCCAGCGCATCGAGATCCCCCTTGAGCGGTTCCAATTCCTCCAGCGTATGCGCGTTGGCGAGCGAAAACGCCCCCGCCCGTGTGCGGCGCAAGCGGCTCAAATGCGCATCGCAACCCAGTTCCCTGCCCAGTTCGTGGGCCACGGAGCGGACGTAGCCGCCCGCGCTGATGCTGAGTTCAAAGTGAGCCTCCGGTCCGTCGAGCGCGGAGATCTCGAACGAGGCAATCTGCACCTTCGCCGGCTTCAACTCCACCGGCTTGCCTGCGCGTGCCAGCTTGTACGCCGGTTTGCCATCAATCTTTTTCGCGGAAAACGGCGGAGGCATCTGCTCCATTTCGCCGTGATAGCGGGCAGCGGCTGCGCGCACCCGTTCCAGCGTGACCGAGCCTTCGACCGCGGGCCAGCGGTCAGGGCCCGCGGGCGCACCTTCGGCATCGTAGGTATCTGTCGCAAAGCCAAAGCGAATGGTTCCCGAGTAGCACTTTTCCGCTGTCGAGAAATATTGGGCGAGGCGCGTATATTTGCCCATCAGCAGCGGAAGCACACCGGTGGCCATGGGATCCAACGTGCCCAGATGCCCAATCGACCGCTCGCCGGTCAGTCGTCGCAGGCGGTCCACAACGTCGTGACTGGTCATGCCGCCTGGTTTGTCAATCACCAAAAGTCCGTTCATCACTCAACTCTCAGGTTACAATCCGCGCCCGCCAGATGCACGGCGCGCTTGCCAACCTGCCGGTAAAAGAGCAAGTCTAAGAGAGAATGACGATGGAACTTGACCGCGCGGAAAAGCCGCTGCTCCAGTTGCGCAAGCTGCTTAAGACGCTACCCTCAAATCCTGCGCCCGACGAGGTGCACGAACTGCGCATCCGAGCCCGCAAAATCGAAGCACTTGGAGCCGCGCTCAAGGCGGCCGACGCCAAGAGGACAAAACGCCTGCTCAAATTGATCAAACCGGTGCGCAAGGCGGCCGGCGACGTGCGCGATATGGATGTGTTCACCGGCAATCTACTGCACATGCCGCAGAATGCTGATACAGGTCACGAAGCGAGCAATGACTCGCTGATCCGCCTGGTGGAGCACCTGGGCACGGTGCGCCGCAAAAGCGCCGGCCACTTACTCGACGCAGTGAACCGCCAGCGCCGGCCGGTCCGGCGATCGCTCAAGAATTACGCAAAGCTTGTGGAGTCGGTGGTGAAAGGCAAAAAGCCGGCGCCCATCGAAATAGCGCGCACCCTCGAGTCGGTCGACGGAAGTGGTTCGCTGGCCTCAAGCCTGATGACGGAATTGCGCAAATGGCCGCGCCTCCATGCACGGAATATCCACCCCTTCCGGCTCAAGGTCAAGGAGTTGCGCTACGTGCTGCAGCTTTTCCCAGGTGCGGATCGGGGACTGGTCGATTCGCTCGGGAAGGTCAAAGACGAGATCGGCGACTGGCATGACTGGCAGCAACTGCTCGGCATTGCCCGCGACATCCTGGATGCGCGAAAGGACAAAGCGCTACTGGCCGAGATTGACGCAGCCGTCAAAGAAAAACTGGCGCACGCGCTGGCAGGCGCAAATGCGCTGCGGCGCAGGTATCTGAAAAGCGCTCCGGCACGGCGCAAAGCTTCCTAGCGCACTACTCCTCAGATCCCGTCCGCAGCCGAATGCCGCACCAGCGACAAAAATTCCGTGCGCGTTTCCTTCTGCCGGAAGCAGCCCACCATGGCGCTTGTAACCGTAGATGAGTGCTGCTTCTCGATCCCGCGCATCATCATGCACAAGTGCCGCGCCTCAATCACCACGCCCACGCCCTGGGGATCAATCGCCTCCTGAATGGCATCGGCCATCTGGCGCGTCATGCGCTCCTGCACCTGCAGACGACGCGCGAAGACCTCAACCAGGCGTGCAATCTTGCTCAGGCCAATTACCTTGCCGTTGGGGATGTAGGCCACGTGCACCTTGCCGAAGAACGGCAGCATGTGGTGCTCGCAGAGCGAGAACATCTCAATGTCCTTGACGATCACCATCTCGTCGTAGTCGACGTCGAAGAGCGCCCCGCGCAGAATCTTCATGGGATCCTGCTCGTAACCCTTGGTGAGGAAGGCCATTGCTTTTTCGACGCGCTCCGGTGTGTTCACCAGGCCGTCCCGCGATGGGTCTTCGCCCAGCCGCGCCAGAATCTCGCGGTACATCTCCTGGGTGCTGAATTCGCTCAGCTCCGTCCGTCTCGCCTCCGTCAGCGTTGCGGATTTGCTCACCACCAATGGCTGCGCCATTTTTCCTCCCCGCGGGCAACTGCCTATCACGTCGGATAATTACCTGCCCGCAGGCAACTGCTTGCCATAAAACTCGAAGAAATTATTCTCAGTCTCCTCCACGCGGACACACTCAAGCTCGCCCGCAGGAAGCGCATCCTGCAACAACTCAAATACCGTGCGGCAAAGATTCTCCGTCGTCGGCACCTGCCGCTCAAACGCCGGATCCAGATTCAGATTGCGGTGATCGAAGCGCGCCACGATCTCTCGCCTGGACAACCGCGTCCAGTGCTGCCAGATCGATCACCATGCCGGTCGCCTCATCCACCGTGCCCCCCACCAGCACTTCGATCACGTAATTGTGCCCGTGGCCGTGGGGATTGTTGCACTTTCCATACGCCGCGCGGTTTTCTGCGTCCGTCAGCGCATCGGCGTGCAGTCGATGACTCGCGCTCAGCGTATAGCGCCGGCCGAAATAGGCCTTCTCCGCGCTGTTCATCGGCCGCCTCGATACTCGGCAAAGATCTCCGCGGTCTCGTACACCCGGATCCGGCTCAACTGTGTGCCGTTGGCCGCATTCACCGCCGGCTCCAGTCGCCGCCACGCCGCAATCGCCAGGTTCTCCGTGGTCGGGATCATCCTGCCCGCCGCAAACTCTTCCACTTCCAGGTTCAAATGGCGATGATCGTAGGGCATCAGCACCTCGCGCTCCATCGCATCTTTGAGCCACTTCAAATCGACCACGAACCCGGTCACCGGATCGGGTTCGCCGGCCACCGTCACCTCCAGCGTGTAGTTGTGGCCGTGGCCGTTGCGGTTCGCGCAGCGTCCGAACACCTGCTGGTTCTTTTCCGCAGACCAGGCTTCGTTCCAGTAGTAGTGCGATGCGGAAAAAGTGGCCCTCCGCGTGAGGAAGATCATTTGGACCTCGTAATCATGATGTCGATCGCACGGCCTGGGGTTCACAAAATCAACGGGAATTCTGCTCTATCAACAAATCAGGCCCCATAACTCCGCCCTTTCCAGCTTACCCGCTTCAACACCCGGTGCTGAAACCAGCTCCGATAAAGCAGCGCGACGAAAAGCGGCAATCCGAGCGGCGCGATCAGGCAATCAACAAACGGGAAATTCGACTTGGCCACGCGCGAGTAGAAGCGAACGAGCGTTCGTACCCACAGCAACGCCAGGACCCAGCCCGCGCCCAGCCATGCCAGCGAGTGCACGGCCAGCTTCCTATCCCACAGCACATAGGCCAGCACGGGCAGGCCGAAGAGCAGCAAAAAATCCAGCGCACGCCAAAAGGCTGTGGCCAGCGCATTGTTGAAGAGCAGCGCCAGGTTCTTCGTCCAGCCCTCGATCATGGCGCTGGTGCTGCGGTACATGCGCGCGGAGAGCGCGTCGGCCGCATAGCGAAAGCGCAAGCCCACGCGGCGGCGCTTGGCAATAAATGCAAGCTCCACGTCTTCCAGAACCTTATCGGCGACGCTGGCGTGGCCGCCCAGCCGCCGGTACGCCTCGCGCTCGATGAGCAGAAACTGCCCGTTGGCGGCGGCGATTCGCTGGCCGGGGTCCGAAACCTTGGCTGGCGGATAGGCATATGCGAGTTCGGAAAAAATGAGCGGCATCAAGGCCCGCTGAGCAAAGCCGCTTACGAGCTGGCGCGGCGAGTAGCTCAGCACGCCCGCTTTGTGCCGCTCCGCCTCGTGCATGGCTCGGCGCAGGTCGCCCGGCTCATGAATGGTATCGGCGTCCGTAAACAGCAGCCAGCGGCCGCGCGCCTGCCGCGCCGCCGTCCACACGGCATTGGCCTTTCCGGTCCAGCCGGGTTCGAGCTTGCCGGCCGGCATCAGCGTCACCCCGCCAAATCCGCGCGCAATCTCGGCGGTCCGGTCGGTCGAGTGGTCGTCGACCACGATCAGTTCCCAGTCGCGGCCCAATTGAAAAATCTCTTCGCTCTGGGCAACCAACGAGCGGAGGCAATCGCCGATGGGCTGCTCCTCATTCCGTGCCGGGACAATGACCGTCAGCTCGATCAGCTGCTCGGGCTCGGGTTGCGCAAAGACCGTGCCCGTCGCAGCCCGTGCCCACTCCCGCCAGTCGGCGTGGCCAATCGGCGTCCCGGCTTCGTCTACCAGGCCCAGCAGCGATTTCTTTTCGCCGCCCGTCCCTGTCGTTTTCGACTCGTCTTCCGCCATCCCCGCTATTATATGAAGGTGCACTCCCGTCGCTCTCTGGCCCTGTTGTTCGCCCTCACGCTTGCCCTTCTCTCGGGGTGCAACCGCGGCGCGCATCCGGAATACGCCGGAACACCGGCGCCTGATTTCACGGTCTCCGACGGCACCACCTCCGTCCATCTGGCCAGCTATCGCGGCCAGGTGGTTCTGCTCAACTTCTGGGCAACCTGGTGCGCGCCCTGCATCATTGAAACACCCTCACTGCTGCAGCTTCACCACGACATGCCCAAGCTGGCCATCATTGGAGTCAGTATCGACGAGGACGCCGATGCCTACAATGACTTCATCGCCCACCGCCGTATCGATTTCACCACCGTCCGCGACCCCAGTCAGTCCACGCCCAAGCTCTTCCATACCGATATGTGGCCGGAGACCTACGTCATCGACCGCAAAGGCGTGATCCGCAGAAAATTTGTCGGCGCGCAGGACTGGTCCAGCCCCGAAATCCGCCAATACCTCAAGAGCCTGACAGCATCGAACAGCTAACAGAGCAGGCAGCTTCCAGTGACCGGCTGCCGGCTGTACTGTGTCAGCGGTCAGCTGTTTTCTGTCAGCTTTCAGGTATCATCGATACCATGACCAGGGTAGAAGTTCTCTATCGCTACGGAATCCAGCCCACGGAACAGGTTGGTGTGGCGCTGGCGCGCGCGCGCGATGTCTACGGCATCCGGCACATGAAATTCGACAGCGCGGCCCACACGGTGCGGGTCGAATTCGACGCCACGCGCCTGCAGCCGCCTGCCGTCGCCAAGCTGCTGCAGGCCGCAGGCCTTGATTTGCTGGAGGAGCTGCCGCTCATCCCACCGCCGGCGCTGGAACCTGAACCCGCACCCGCCGCTTAAGCGGGAAAGCCTTTGCCTTCCGCTGCATCGGCGAGGCAGTTGCCCTAATCTAAAGGATATGAACGATCCCACGCTGGGTGCTGACTCAGACGCCCTCCTTGACTTGCTGGTCATCGGCGCAGGCCCTACCGGTCTGGCCTGCGCCATTGAGGCGCAAAAAACTGGGCCTGCGCGTTGCCCTTGTGGACAAGGGCTGTCTCTGCAACTCGCTCTTCCACTATCCCGCGCACATGACCTTCTTCACCACCTCCGAACTGCTGGAGATCGGCGGCATTCCCTTTCCCAGCCCCAACGCCAAGCCCACGCGCAACGAAGCCCTCGAGTACTACCGGCAGGTGGCCGCGTTCTACCAGCTCGACGTGCATCAATACCACCGCGTGGAGTGCGTGACCGGGGCCGACGGCGATTTCACCGTGCGCACCGTCGACCGCTTCGGCCGCACCGGCGCTCTGCACGCGCGCAAGCTCGTCATAGCCATCGGCTACTACGATCTGCCCAACATCATGGGCATTGCCGGCGAAGATCTGAGCAAGGTGCACCATTACTACAACGACCCGCATCCCTACTACGGCCTCGACGTCGCCGTGATTGGCGGCAAGAATTCGGCGGCCATCGCCGCCCTCGAGCTGTGGCGTCACGGTGCGCGGGTCACGCTCATTCACCGCGGCCCGGATATTCATCGGCACGTGAAGTACTGGATCAAGCCGGACATTGAAAACCGCATCAAGAACGGCCAGATCGAGGCGCATTTCAACTCCAGCGTGACTGAGATAACCCCAGACGCCATTGTTCTCGAGACGCCCGAGGGCAGGCTGACACTGACCAACGACTTCGTCTTCGCCCTTACCGGGTACCACCCCGACTTCGGTTTCCTGGAACGGCTGGGCGTGGTCTGCAGCGGGGTCGACCGTCTTCCCGTATGCAATAAGGACACTCTCGAAAGCAATGTTCCGGGCATCTATCTTGCAGGCGTGATTGTTGCCGGCTCCCGGACCAACGAGATTTTTATTGAGAATGGCAGGTTTCACGGGCACCAGATTGCCGCTGCCCTCGCATCGGAACTGCGGCCCGGGGCTGCGCCTTCCCACTGACTAGGCGAAGCATCTAGGGAATCTGCGAATCCTGTACACTGGGCTCCTAATGTCAAGGAGGCGTTGGATTTGTCTCCCACGCGCTGGTGGCCGCGTTCGATTCAGTGGCAGATGCTTGCCGGGCTACTGCTGCTGGAAAGTCTCTCGCTGGCCTTGTTCGCGTTCCTCATCACCCGCCAGCAGGCAGAGGGGATAACTGCGCGCTCCAACCGGCGCCTGGGTTTCGATGCCACTTCCCTGGCGATGCAGGCGCGCGAGGCGCTGCTCCAGGCCCGGCCCGGCTGGGTTGCCCTTTCGGTAAGAATGGTGGGCCAAAGTCCCGCCGTCGCCTCGGCCAGAATCACAGATCCAACCGGCAACGTACTTTTCGTAAGCCGCGGCGAAGCAACCGATGCGCCGCTTTCACCGGCCGAACAGGCTCAGATTCCGCTCATCTCACAAGATTCCGCGCGCTGCTTCAATTTTAGCGGCGGGCACCTGGAATGCGCGCACGCCATCATGACTGGGGACGATCTGCGCGGCTACGCCTGGGTGGAAGGCAATCTCGCGTGGGAGTATGAGCAGCTGGATTCAATCCGGCGCGACACCACGATCTTCGGCATCATCTGGATTGCCGCTTCCTGCCTGCTGGTGCTGATCATGGCGCGCAGCATTGCCCGGCCTCTGGCGGTCTTGCACCAAGGCACCCAGGCGCTGATGGCCTCGCCCGAAGATACCCGCAACTTCCCGCTGCCCATCTCCGTTCACAATGAAATGGGCGACCTGATCGAGGCGTTCAATCGCATGGTGGCCTCGCTGGCGGAGCAACGCGCGGGACTCAAAGATACGCTGTCCCTGCTCGATTCCATGCAGGCCAACGCTCCCATCGGCCTTGCCTTCCTCGATCGCAACTGCCGGATGGTGCGCGTCAACCAGGTTTTCGCGGATATGAGCGGTGTGGCGCTGGCGCGGCACCTGGGAAAGACATTGCCGGAACTGCTCTCGCAACCAGCCGCCCATGATCTGGAAGACGCCGTGTTGCGTGTCTTCGAGCACAATGAGCCGATACGCAATCTCGAGTTCGGGGCGCACGCAGGAAAGGCGCGCGACTGGACCTGGCTGGTGAGCGCCTATCCCGTGCGCACTACGCCCACTGAGGTGCGCTGGGTGGGCATCATCGCCATCGACGCGAGCGAACGAAAACGGAGCGAGGAAGCCCTGCGCAAAAGCGAGAAACTGGCAGTGACGGGGCGCCTGGCAGCTTCCATCGCACATGAGATCAACAATCCCCTCGAAGCCGTCACCAACCTCGTCTTCCTGCTCCGCACTTTCACTCCCCTCGACCCCAAGGCGCTCCACTACATTGAAATGCTCGAATACGAGATACGGCGCATCTCGGAGATCACCCAGCAAACGCTGCGCTTCTATCGCCAATCGACATTGCCCACCCGCGCCACGCTGAGCGAGCTGCTGGATTCAGTGCTCAGTCTCTATCGCGGCCGGCTGAACGCCTTCGATATCCGGGTCGAGCGCCGCTACGACCCGCAGTTAACGCTGCTCTGTTTCGCAGGGGAAATCCGCCAGGTCATCGCCAATCTGGTGGGCAATTCGATCGATGCCTGTGTGGCCTCCGGCGGCCGGCTGCTGGTGCGCGCATGGCCTTCGCATGACTGGAAGAATCCGTCGCGCGAAGGTCTTCGCTTCGTGGTTGCCGACACCGGAACAGGCATAGCGCCCGAACTCCGCGAGCGGCTCTTTGAGCCCTTCTTTACTACCAAGGAAGCGACGGGAACCGGGTTAGGCCTGTGGGTGAGCCACGAGATCATCCTCAAGCATCAGGGCGCCATCTATGTGCGCACGCGCGCAGCCGCGCAACGGCCGGCCGGCGCCGACGGAACTATGCGAACAGGCACCGTCTTCCAGTTCTTCATTCCCCATAACCCCAACCTGGGGCAGGAGTCGGTCGCAGCCGACTAGTGCTGTGACTGTGTAGTTTCGTGCTTTCCCCGGTCTCAAAATCGAGACCGGGGGCACCCATGTTCAAAGGCTCAATTACAAAATCACGTGGACACGGTACTAGTCTGCCTTCTGCCAGGTTGAATCCACCTGGTATGCATCGATTTTGGGCGCCAGCTCCGCCGTCTGCGGACCAAGATTCTTCTGGTACACCACTCCGTCGGGGCCCACGATGAACGTCATCACGCCCGAGGACCGGTACTGCGCAGGATATGCGACAAAAGCAAAACCGCCGGTCATTTTTCCATCGACGACATAGCTCTTGGCGCCGCCCGGAGCGGTCGGCCCCTGCGCCTTGAGCAGGCGAAAATAGTAACCGTAAAACGGCGTCCGCCGCGGCGACGATCCAGCCGCGTAGCCTTGCTGCGACGCCTGCGCCACCAGCGGTCCCAGCGGGCTCTGCGGCTGCCCTGCGGAAGCCTGCCAGAAAAGCCCGTTATGCTGGCCCGGAGTGCTGATGAAATGGGCGGCGTACTGCTGTCCATTTCCATCTTGCGGGCTGGCATAGTACTCCTTCTCTGCCTGCACCAGTTCATCGCACACCTGGATGACCATGAGTTCGTTCTGGCCCACGCGCCGATAAACGATCTCCTGCTCGCCCGCCGGCGTATCGAAGTACCACTTCTTTCCTTCCCGCGCCAGCGGAATGGGAGTGGGCCAGTTCTCCGCTCCGATATAAAGCGTAGTCAGCCCGTCGGGCTCAGTCAGCAGTCGATGCATCTGCGCGTACTTGGCGAGGAACTGGAGCCGGTTTTTCTGGTCCTCCGCGGGATCGCCGGAGGATAGAATTTTTTCGGCATCGGGGCCGAGAATCTTGTCGCGCGCCGCGTTGTCGTCGTCCTGCAACGCCGCAATCAGTCCCCTCACTGCCAGCTCGGCGGTGGGAAACATCTCCTGCCCTTTAGCCGGCGGCTGCGGCGCAGTGTTGGCCGCAGCCGCACCCGGCATCTGCGTCTTGTTGGAATTCAGAGCGGCTTGCGCCCCGGCCAGCGAAGCGCACAGAACCAGCACAGTAAAGAATCCAGCCACGGGTCTCGACCCACGCCCGCGCTGTTTGAATCTCATCAGCCACATCATCGGATCTCCAGATGCAGGATCAAAATAGGAAATCAGGGAATCAACATGCGGGCTACACCCTTTCGTGGTTTGTCGTGACGAAAGGCGGGCCGCAACCTCACCACGCTGCAAGGGCGCGGGCATTAGCGGCGCCCTCCGCCGCCGTGCCCGCCGCCGCCATGCCCGCCTCCGCCGTGGAAGCCGCCGCCTCCGTGGAAGCCGCCGCCGCCCATGCTCGACATGCCGCGAGCCGAAAACCCGCGCGCATCGCCCCCGCGGCTTATGCCACCAAATGCGCCGGACCTCATGCCGGGATTGGCATGTCCAAAGCCACGCGCCCCGCGGTCACCCCCATTGAACCCGCCTCGCGCCCCGCGGTCGCCGCCATTGAACCCGCCGCGCGCCCCGCCGTCAAATCCGTGCCCAACCCCGCCACGATTGCCACCGTAAAAGTGACCCTGCTGGAATCCGTTTCCTCTGAAGCCGCGGTAATCTCCGCGATTGAACGCGCGGCGGTCATAAAATGCACGCGTCTGCGAGTGCCAGAAACCGCCGCCGAAGCGCAGGCCCGGGTGCGGTCCCCATCCCAATCCCCAGTTATGCCAGCCCCAGCCCCAGCCGCCCCACGGACCGATTCCGATTCCAATCCCGAAACCGATGTAGGGACCGCCAACGGTCCACCATGGATAAAACCCAGGCCACAATCCAATCGGATAGCCATACACATACTCGGGATCGTATTCGGGCACGTAAACCACGTCGGGATTCGCGGGCTGAATCTCCACATCCCCATTGACGTCGTCCACCGTCTGTTGCGGCGTGCTTTGCAGATTGCCGGCCCTTTGCGCCTGCTGGCGCATGTATTGGATGGCGTTCATCACGTCTTCAGGCTGGTTGAAATTGGCATCGCCCAACTCCGAGGTCCAGGACAGGTTCTGATTCATGTCCGAGAGCACGGCGGGAAATGCGGTCAGCGCCTTCACGCTCGGGTCCCAGTCCTGCTGGTTGACGGCGTTTCCCAGCGCCTCGCCCGTCAATCCCGGATTCTGCTCCAGAAACCGCTCCGCTTCCACGACCTGCGTGGGATAGGTGGCTGCGGCCAGAATCTGCGCCACCAGCGAGTCGGGATAGAGCGCGATGGGCGCCACCAGCTGCTGCAACTGCTGGGGCGAAAGCGGCGCCGAAGGAGGTCCCGGCGGCGGCCCGGCCTGTCCCGGTGGTGGAGGCGGTGGTTCCTGGGCCATGGCCGGCGCGGCCAAACCAATCGTCAGCACAGCCAGGATCGTGAAGCTGCAGACAGCGTGTTTTTGCAAGAATTTCAAAGCATTCATGAGGGGCCCTATCATCGCGGGCCGTCTATCGCCCGGATGCCAATGTTCTGTTTGCGCCTACGCCCGGCTTCGGGCGCTCCCAGGATGGCCTCGCTGCCCGAAGCAGCGGAACGCCCCTGGGGAAAAACAAAGCGCAAGTTTTTGATGCAATTGCGAGGCAGATGGTTAGATTGTGCCGGTCAGGACCGGAAGGATGCCGGAAGGATATTGTTCAGCCCTCAGCGCTAATAGACGTTCAGCCCGGCCAACTTCTTCCCGCTGAGCAGGCCAAAACCGCCGGTCCTCTGCCGCGCCGGATGCGCCATGCAGTGGCTGCGCGTCGGTGTCGCCGACAGGTATGACCGCGTCACATGTAGGCGGTCCATGATGATGTACCGCGTACGCATCCCGTCGATGGTTTGGGGAAGTTGTGCAGGGACCTGGTTCTTATCCACGTAGATGACCAGCGCCGCCTGCTGCGGGTCGTCGAGGCTCTGGCCAACACCCACGCCAAAAAAAGCCGGATTCTGCTTCATCAGCATACCGGCGAGCTGCTGCTGCGTGGTGATGGCCTGGTGCAACACCGCCCCCGGCAGCGCGGGCGTTGCGCCTGCCTGCAACAACGACTGCGGCGCGGTGCCCATGGAAACCTGCTGCGCCGTGGCTGGAATCACCTCCGTGCGCACGCCATCCAGCGTGGCCGGAACGCTCACACTCTTGTTGGGGTCAACGTAAACAATCACCGCGCCCTCGCCGGCACGATCGCTGCTCTTGCCCGTAGCCACGCCGTAAATTCCCGCGGAAGGACTCACCAGCGAGCGCGCGTCCGTCATGGCGGCTTGAGTCCGGTCCATCTCCGCGCCGCTCAGTGTACGCGCCTGCGCCGCGGTGGCCGTTCCCGTCCCATAGTTCAGGCAGCTCACTGCGTGATCCGTGGTGCCCACAAACGTATACGATGTCCCGTTGCCAACATATGTGCCCAGTTCGCTCAGCACCTCGCCCGCCGGGTTGGCCACGCCTTCGCTCACACCGTTGGCAACGCCGCCGGCAAAGAACAGGCCGACCGGCTCGCCATCGGTCGTATCCACCACCAGCGAACCCGAGTCGCCGGCATCGCTGAAGTGGTCACCCTCGATGCCGATTTGATTGGTGTAGGTCTTCGTGTAGTAGGGGCTGGTCTCCGCGCAATTGCCGTAATAGGAAACCTCTACGGCGAGAGAAAGCGCTGAAATGCTGGCACAGGTGAGACCGGTGGTGCGCCCGCTCTTGGCCACCACCATGTTCAGAGACGCGCTTTCGCCCTTGCCGCCGGTCGATGAAATCCCGGGCGGCGCTGCCGCCAGCATGCCGTTCCCCTGCGGTGCGCCCAGCTCAAGAATTGCGCCGTTCGCGTTCACCGCTCCGGCATTCACCGATGCGATAGCCGCGTCGACATTCGTCGCAGTCGATTTAACCGGCACAAAGCCCTTCAACACGCCCACTGGCGTTTCGTTGCCGCCCTGCCCTTCGGGCTCGCATGCCGGATTATTGTCGATCAGCGCCGGCTGAACGATGGTCTCACCCACTGTAGCCTGGTCGCTGCGGGCCAGCACGTGGTTGTTGCTCAGGATGTATTGATTGCCGTTTGCGTCTTTAACCAGCGAGCCCAGCGTGCCACCGCAGCAGTCCGAGATGTAGGATTGACCGTTCTGCGTGGTGGTGTCGTAGTCATTGTTGTCGCCGCCCGAACTGCCCAGCGAGATGGGTGAGCTCAACAACGTCTGGTGGTCGGCGGGGTTGGAATTTACGCCCTGCGTATTCAACAGCACATCGGCCGATTCCTTCGATGTGGTGCTGCCGATGGTGCCCACGATGTAGGTTGTGCCGGTCTGGGAAAGCGCCGCCGGAGCCGTATAACTCGCAGTGCAGTAGGTAAACGCCCCAGTGCTGACCGTGCCGCGTACGCACGGCGCAGCCACCAGCGTGCCCTGCCCGCCACCCGTTCCGGTAGTCGACCCGGTGGCCGAGCTCGAGGTCGCAAAATTGATCGCGTCCGTCCCGCCAACCTCTGCGATATAGCCCGTCACCGTCACGGTTCCACTCGCGCCCAGGGCCACATTCTGCGGCGTCAGCGGTTGCAGGAATCCGGGCGTCACGGTCACCGTCGTGGTGGCCGTAATGCTGGGATTGGAGGTTGATGTCGCCGTCACCGTCATCTGGGCACTATCGGCGGTAAGGTACGAAGGCGGCGTGTACGCTCCACTGGAGCTAATGGTGCCAGCCTTGGCATGGGTGTCGCCGCCGCTCACGCTCCACGTCACGCTGGCCGCGGTGCCGCTGGAAGTAACCGCGCTGAATTGCTGATATCCGGAGCCGGCATCATTGCAACCGGTGCAATTGGTGTCGATCGTCAAACTGCCGGGCGAAATGGAAAAACTGCCACTTGAAGCGCTGCCGCTGGAAGCGTTTAAAGTGGCAACTCCGCCGCCGCAACCGGCCAGCGCCAGCATCACCGGAAGCGCAACGGCGATCATCACGCGCAGGAAAACACGGGCTGGGACGCAGGCTGGCGAGCGCGGCACGCACCAGCGCCGTCTATTCTGCTGGGACGCCTGCTTCGGTGCGGGTTGTTTCTGTGTCCCGGAGTCCGAGGGCTCGAGCAAGTTTTCCGTGCCTTCCTGGCCCATCGCCAGTGCCGGTTTTGCGCGAGCGACGCACTCCCGCCAACAGGACATCACGCATCCCTCGCACAACCTTTGCCGCAATGTAGATTTAGACCGTGGTCCTGCCATAAAAGTTGCCCTGCTCAGGGGCGGCGCACTGCTCGAACTCGGTCCCGATCAAGGCCCTGCGCTTCGAATCCTTCAGTTTTGGCTCTCTCTACGATGATATCGAACCTTTCGCTGGCGGAAGGGTCAAACCTTCCCTAAATCGAATCCGCAGACGTGGCCATGTCAAAACGGATTTAACCCGTTCCTGGCCCGTGCCGCCCTCTAAGCTTATGTGTGGCAGTGGGATTGACGTGCCGCGGCATGCGAAAATGTTGGTGCCAAGCGGCAGGCGGCGCGCCATGGTGGAACTCAAAGCGATTCCCGGCGATATTACCGAGCTCGCAGTGGACGCGATTGTGAACGCGGCCAACAGCTCCCTGCTCGGCGGCGGTGGCGTGGACGGCGCCATTCATCGCGCCGCGGGACCCGAGTTGCTGGTCGCCTGCCGCAAACTCAACGGGTGCGCGACCGGCGACGCCAAGGCGACGCCGGGTTTTCGTTTGCCCGCGCAATGGGTCTTTCACGCTGTTGGTCCCGTATGGCGGGACGGGCGGCACAACGAGGATGCGCTGCTGGCCTCCTGCTACCGCCGCTGCCTGGAACTGGCGCGCAAGCACGGCGTCCGCTCCATGGCGTTTCCCGCCATCAGCACCGGCGTCTACGGTTTTCCCCCGCAGCGCGCCGCGGAGATCGCACTCCGTACCGTGAAGGAGGATTCGGAGGCAAGCGGCGTTGTGCGCGTCGATTTCGTCTGCTTCAATCAGGAAACGATGGCAATCTACGAGCGCCTGCTCAGCAGCGCTCCGTCAACTTAGCAACGCGTTGTCATCCCCAACAACCCTGAACGCAGTGAAGGCGAGTCGAAGAAGGAACCCCGCGCTCGGCGCAACATTGCATCCGCGCGCCGCGCCCGCTCATCTTCAACTGAGGAGAACAAATGGAATACACGAATCTCGGCAAAAGCGGGCTCAAAGTTTCCCGTCTCTGCCTGGGCTGCATGAGCTACGGCGAGCCCACCACCGAACACAAGCCCGGCCGCCACGCCTGGACCCTTAACGAAGCCGATAGCCAGCCTTTTCTGCGCCAGGCCCTCGATCTTGGCATCAACTTTTTCGATACCGCCAATGTTTACTCCAGCGGCGACAGCGAAGCGATCGTCGGCCGATTCCTGAAGAAAAATACGCGCCGCGAATCCATCGTTCTCGCCACCAAGGTGCACGGCCTTATGCGCGACGAGCCCAACGGCCGCGGCCTTTCCCGCAAAGAAATTTTGTTCGAGCTCGACCAGAGTCTCAAGCGCCTCGAAACCGATTACGTCGATCTTTATCAAATTCACCGCTGGGATCCCGAAACTCCCATCGAGGAAACGCTCGAAGCACTGCACGACATGATCAAAGCCGGCAAGGTGCGCTACATCGGCGCCTCGTCCATGTACGCGTGGCAGCTTGCCAAGGCGCTGTACCTCGCCGACAAGCACAGTTGGAGCCGCTTCGTCTCCATGCAGAACCACTACAACCTGCTCTATCGCGAAGAAGAGCGCGAGATGATCGGCCTCTGCCTTGATCAGGGCATCGGCGTCATTCCATGGAGTCCGCTGGCGCGCGGCCGGCTCGCTCGTCCCTGGGGCAGCGAAGCGACTGCGCGCCTCGAAACCGATGTCTTCGGCAAAACGATGTACGCGCGCACCGAAGAAGCCGACCACAAAGTTGTCGATCGTGTGGGAGAAATCGCGGAGAAGCGCGGCGTGACGCGCGCCGCCGTTGCTCTCGCGTGGCTGCTGGCGAAGCCCGGTGTGACCGCGCCGATTGTGGGCGCAACCAAACCGCATCATCTCGAAGACGCTGTAGCCGCGCTCAACGTGGAGCTAAGCGCGGAAGAGATGACAGCGCTCGAAGAGCTCTACATTCCCCATCCGGTGCTTGGGTTCTCCTGAGCGGAGTTTGCCGCGTTCTTCGCGGCAAACGGAGTCGAAGGATCTGCGGTTGCCTTCTCGAAGGCGGCTGGGTGCCTCATCCTTTCGCGCATTTCGCGAAAGGGTGGGAGAGCACGAACCCGAACGGGCCAACACCCAGGTTCGACCTTTGTGGTCTCCCACCCTTGCGACAAGTACAAAGTCGTCGCAAGGATGGGGCACCCAGCTTTTTTTGTTTAGCCTGAAACCGACGCCGTGTCGGAAAGGGCAACTGGCGCGCCAATCTCCCGTACCGCCCAGCCGGCCAACAACAAACTCGGCGCAGCCGCAACCGGCGCTTCGTGCAGCTTGCCCAGGGTCGTTGCGAGCACCTGCTCATCGGGCTGCGCCGCGTGCGAAACCAGGGCGCAGGGCAGATCCGCCGGCAAACCTTCCGCCATCCACTCTTCGGCGAGCAGCGCTAGATCGCGCCCGGGCATGTAGACAACCCGCGTCGCGTCTTCCAGCGCCGGCAATGGCGCGCGGTTGTGCGACTGCGCGTGATGGCCGGTGGAAAAAATCACATTCGACGCCCAGTTGCGATCTGTCAACGAGCAGCCGAGTGAAGAAGCAGCCGCAAACGCCGCCGAAACTCCGGGCACCACTTCATGCGCAACGCCGGCATTCTTCAGCGCGGTCATCTCCTCGGCAGCACGGCCAAACAGCATGGGGTCGCCGCTCTTGAGCCGTACTACGCTGCGTCCGGCGCGCGCATTCTCAATCATCAGCGCATTGATCTCGTCCTGGGTGATGTTTTTTACGCCGCAGCGTTTGCCCACATTCACAATCGCTGCGTCGGGCCGCGCCAGCTCGAGGATTGCCGGTGTAACCAGATCGTCGTGCAGAACAACGTCAGCGGATCCGATCAGCCGCAAGGCTTTGACCGTGAGCAGATCGGGATCGCCGGGACCGGCGCCGACGAGATAGATGCTTCCCCGCTGCGCACGATTTTTGCCCGCAAGCTGCCGCGTGGAGCAGGCGGGCGAATCGCACACTTTTCGCTCCGCCAGCTCGTGCAGGATCAAACGCCGCTCTTCTCCGCGCGGATACGTGGCTAGAATCTCGCGGCGCAATTCGCCAATCGTCTTCAACCACGGTCCCAGATCTTGCGGCAACTGCTCGTCGATCTCACGCCGCAACCGCTGCGCCAAGGACGGGCTTTCGCCTGCGGTCGAAATCGCGACCTGCAGATCGCCCCGGTTCACCACAGACCCAAAGAAGAAATCGCAGTTGGGAATATCGTCGACGCTGTTGCAGAGGATGTTGCGCTCCACGGCGCCGCGATAGACCGCCGCATTCACCTCGGACACATCGGTCGCCGCGATGATGATGAAATTGCCGTCGAGATCGGCCGGTTCAAACGCGCGCGCAACCCACTCGAGCTTACCTTCGCGCGCCAGCTCTTTCACCTCGTCCCGCGCCTCGGGCGCAATCACCCGCAACCGCACGCCGGTCTTGAGCAGCGTGGAGATTTTTTCAAGCGCCACATTCCCCGCGCCCACCAGCAGACCGCGCCGCCCCTCGAGTTTGAGAAAGATCGGTTGAAGATTCATGTGCGCTCGTTGCTCCTGTGTAGCGCCGGTCTCCAGACCGGCTGTAGTGCGGGTCTCCGGCCCCGCACAAGGCTTACCTCGATCTGGCTGGCGGCGTGGACGCCGCCAGTACAGCCGGTCTGGAGACCGGCGCTACATCTACTCGGCGACCATGTGAGGTACGCGCCCGGTCGGCAGATCGCGCTCCACCGGCTCCAGCGCTTCGCCGGCCAGTTGCGCGCGCAGATCGTCGTTGCTGTGCCGCGCAAACCACGAGCGCAGGCTTTCGTTGGCCGCGCGTCCGGCCAGATAGTGCCGCAGCAACCGCTCAATCGCCTCCGGCACCAGCGGCGCCGGGCTGCGATAACCCACCGGCCGCGCCACCCCTGCATGCTGGCCAACCGCGCCGCCCAGGCAGAAGTAGTAGGCATCGGTAAGCTGGCCCTCGTACTTGATCTTCTTGCCTTCGAGGCCGATATCCGCAATCCAGTGCTGCCCGCAGCCGTTAGGGCAGCCAGTGACGTGCAGCTTCAGCTGCTGGTCAAACTGCGGCAGACGCTCTTCCAGCTCGTCGACCAGCCAGCGCGTGAAACCCTTGGTCTCGGTGATGGCCAGCTTGCAGAACTCAGTTCCCGTGCAGGCAACAGCTCCGCGCCAGAAGGTCGAGCCCTCCACGTGCAGCCCGATCTGGCCCAGCTCCTTGGCGAGTTCGCCGGTCTTGCCGTACGGCACATCGACGAAGATCAGATTCTGCGAAATCGTCGCGCGCAGGGAGCCACCGCCGAAGCGCTCCGCCAGCTCTGCCGCGGCTTCAAGCTGCTCGCCGGTCAGGCGTCCGCGCAGCACGGATGCGCCCACATACGCCAGTCCCGGCTCACGCTGCGGGTGCACGCCCACGTGGTCGCGCAGCACCTCGTCCGGAACTTCTTCCGCAACGCCGGGATCGAGCTTGTATCCGATACGCCGATTGAGCTCATCGAGGAAGCTTTCCGGCGTCCAGCCTTCGCGCATGAACAGGTACTTCAAGCGGGCCCGGTCGCGGCTCTCGCGCAATCCCTGCTGGTCGCGGAAGATCTCAGACACCGCTCGCACCACGCGGGGCGCTTCCTCCGGCTTTACAAACGCATCCAGGCGCACCGCAAGATGCGGCTCGTTCGAAAGACCGCCGCCCACACGCAGCGAATAGCCGATCTCGCTGCCACGCTTCACAGCCGTCAACCCGATGTCGTTGATCTCGGGATACGTGCACCACGAGGGGCAGCCGGTAGCCGAGATTTTGAACTTGCGCGGTAGATTGTAGAAGTCGGGGTTCGCCGTAAGCTCGTGCGCAATCTGGCGCGCCAGCGGCGAAGCATCGATCAGCTCATCGGCAGCCACGCCGGCCAGCGGGCAGCCGGTCACATTGCGAACCACGTCGCCGCAGGCGCCCTTGGGCGAAAGCCCGATCGCGTCCAGCGCATCCACCACTTCCGGCAGCGACTCGATGGTCAGCCAGTGCAACTGGATGTTCTGGCGCACCGTAATGTCGGCCAAATTCTGCGCATATTTGCGCGTAAGCCCGCCGATGACCCGCAGCTGCTGCGCCGACACAATGCCATTGGGAATCCCAATGCGCATCATGAAGTAGTCGCTGGCGAGCCCCTCGCCGCCCTTGCCGCCCACCGCGCCCACGCCGTCGCCCTGGGTATAGATCCCCCACCACTTGAAGTAGGCACCAGCCCACTCCGGCACGACGCTCGACCGGCCCTGGCGCGCGAACTCCCGCACCTCGTCAAATGCCTGCCACGGGTTCTTCTCGCGCTTCAGGCGCTCCATCTTCTGCGCCTTCGTCTCTTTTACGGGTGTCACTTGGGGAGCAGGTTCTTGGCTCATAACTCCTTCTTTTCTCTTACAATAGAAAGCCCGCGATCGGCGTGGGCTCTATCGCGGGCTTCAGATGCTTGGATTGTGTCGGAAACTTATTTCAGACCCAAGTCAACTGCTCGCGCATAAGCGCATACAGCAGCGACAACAGGGCATAGTCACCATCGAGGAAATGATATCGCCTTTCGGGGTGGGAAGGCAAACTTTTTGTGATCCAGATCCTATTCCGCACCCCTCCAATCGATGCTAAGTGATGTAGAACACTCTGTGACGGCGCGCACAGCCACCCGTGTCTTGCCCTCGCTAACTTCTGTCACAACCGCCGGATTTCCTGGCCTTTATCTCTTCCGTTCTTCTGGAGTTCGTCGGCGCCTATGTGTAAGCGAGGTGGGTGTATGGGGCAGTCCATTTGGCAGTCGATGCAGCAGAAGGGCTACTCGCGGCGCGAGTTCCTCCAGTTCTGCACCATGGCCGCAGCGGCCGCCGGTCTTTCCAGTTCTGCAGCCGGACAGGTTGTATCGGCCTTCGAGAAAAAAGAAAAACCTGCCGTCATCTGGATGCACTTTCAGGAGTGCACCTGCTGCAGTGAGTCATTTATCCGCTCGTCGCACCCCATCGTCGTAGACGCTCTGCTCGACGTGCTCAGCCTCAATTACTCCGAGACCCTGATGGCTGCTTCCGGCTTCCAGGCCGAAAAGAGCCTGAACGACACCATCAAGAACAACAAGGGCAAGTACATCGTCCTGGTGGAGGGCGCGGTACCTACCAAGGATGGCGGCGTGTACTGCATGGTCGGCGGCAAAACGGCCGAATCCATTCTGCAAACCGTGGCAGCCGACGCCGCAGCCATTGTGGCCTGGGGCAGTTGCGCTTCGAACGGCTGCGTGCAGGCTGCCAAGCCCAATCCCACCGGAGCTACTCCCATTTCCAAGCTCGTCAACAAGCCGGTCATCAACGTGCCCGGTTGCCCGCCCATCGCCGACGTCATGATGGGCGTCGTCACCCATCTGCTGGTGCTGGGCCAGGTTCCCGATCTCGACAGCCAGGGCCGGCCCAAGGAGTTCTATGGGCGCCGCGTGCACGACACCTGTTATCGCCGCCCCAACTACGACGCCGGCCTCTTTGTCGAATCGTGGGATGACGAAAACGCCCGCAAAGGCTATTGCCTTTACAAAATGGGCTGCAAGGGCCCGGTCACTTACAACGCCTGCTCGGTGGTCAAGTGGAACGAGGGCACAAGCTATCCCATCCAGTCCGGTCACGGCTGCATCGGCTGCAGCGAAGCCGGCTTCTGGGACAACGGACCGTTCTACCAGCACCTGGCATCGTTCCCCGGCTTCGGCGTGGAGAGCACGGCCGACACCATCGGCGCCGCTGTGGGCGTAGCCACTCTCGCTGGCGTCGCCGCACACGCCATCGTTACCAACATACGCAAACACAAGGTCATCGCTGAAGTGCATGCAGAAGATCAGAAGGAGTCACTCTAAGCCATGGCAACTCGTGTTGTTGTCGATCCCGTAACTCGCATTGAAGGCCACTTGCGCGTAGAGGCAGTGGTGGAAAACGGCGTCATTACAGACGCGTTTAGTTCGGGCACCATGATTCGCGGCCTGGAGAAGATTTTGGTCGGACGCGATCCCCGCGATGCCTGGGCCATCACCGAGCGCGTCTGCGGCGTGTGCACCACCGTCCACGCGCTGGCCAGCGTGCGCTCCGTTGAAGACGCGCTGGGCATCTCCGTTCCGCCCACCGCCGAAATCATCCGCAACATCATGCTCACCACCCAGTACGTGCAGGATCACGTCGTTCACTTCTATCACCTGCACGCACTCGACTGGGTCGACATCGTCAACGCCCTCAAAGCCGACCCTAAAAAAGCTGCCGAACTGGCACAGTCCTTCTCCAAGTGGGACAAGAACACACCGGCGTACTTCTCCGCGGTGCAGGACAAGATCAAGGCCTTCGCCGCCAGCGGTCTGGGCATCTTCGCCAACGGCTACTGGGGCCATCCGGCGTACAAGCTGCCGCCGGAAGTGAATCTGATCGGCGTTGCCCACTATCTGGACGCGCTCGAATGGCAGAAGGAAATCGTCAAGATTCATGCGGTCTTCGGTGGTAAGAACCCTCACCCCAACTATCTCGTCGGCGGAGTTCCCTGCTCCATCAACATGAACGAAGTGGCGGCTATCAACTCCGAGCGCCTCAACCTGGTTTCGCAACTCATCAGCCAGGCAGACGAGTTCGTCAACGAGGTCTACATTCCCGACCTGCTGGCCGTGGCCTCGTTCTACAAAGACTGGTCAAAATACGGCGGCGGCCTGCACAACTATCTCAGCTACGGTGAATTTCCTACCGCCGGCTACAACCAGCCGGCATCGTTCAAGTACGCGCGCGGCGCGGTGCTCAACCGCGATCTGAGCACTGTTTATCCCGTCAATCCTCGCGATGAGCAGGAGATCAAGGAATACATCGCGCACTCCTGGTACAGCTACGATGGCGGCAACAACCAGGGCCTGCACCCGTGGGCCGGCGAAACGGAAATCAAGTACAGCGGCCCCAAGCCGCCCTTCGAAACCCTCGAAGGCTACGACAAGTATTCGTTCCTCAAGACGCCGCGCTGGAAGGAAAACGCCATGGAAGTTGGCCCGCTGGCGCGCCTGCTCGTTTCCTACGCCTCCGGTCACCAGGATGTAAAGGAAGTCGTCGGCGCCACACTGGGCAAGCTCGGCGTCCCTGTCGACGCGCTCTTCAGCACACTGGGCCGCACTGCTGCACGCGGCATCGACGCAGCCCTGGCCATGGTCTGGCTCAAGGAGTTCTACGGCAACCTGATGGACCGCGTAAAGATCAACGAGGTTTCCACGCACAACGGCGAGAAGTGGGAGCCCAAAACCTGGCCGGCTGAGGCTGAAGGCGTGGGACTGGTCGAAGCTCCGCGCGGCGCACTGGCACACTGGATCAAGATCAAGAACGGCGCCATCGACAACTATCAGCTGGTCGTGCCCACCACGTGGAATGGTTCGCCGCGCGACGCCAAGCAGCAGCGCTCCTCGTTTGAAGAAGCGCTGATCGGCACGCCGGTGGCCAAGCTCGACGAGCCCCTCGAAATCATTCGCACCATCCATTCCTTTGACCCGTGCCTTGCCTGCGCCGTGCATCTGTACGATCCGCAGGGCCGGCACCTTCACCAGATTTCCTTCGAGTGACGCCCATGAGTACGACTACGCAAGCCCCTGAAATACGGGATGTGTTCGCGCCCAACGCCAGCGCGCCTGTCGAGTACCGGCGCGTCTACGTGTGGGAAATGCCGGTGCGCGCCTACCACTGGATCAACGCGATCGCGCTGGTGGCTCTGTGCATCACCGGCTACCTGATCGGAAGCCCGGTCAAGCTGGGTACCGCGCCGGAAGCCTGGCAGCAGTACTGGTTCGGCTGGGTGCGCTTCATCCACTTTGCCGCTGCCTACGTCTACGTCTTCAACTTCGCAGCCCGCATCTACTGGGGCTTCGTGGGCAACAAGTACGCCAAGTGGAGCAACTTCTTCCCGCTGAAGAAATCGCAGCAACAGGAGATTGTCGACGTCATCAAGACCGACGTGCTGCAGACAAAGATGCACGGCGCCATCTCCACCGGCCACAACTCGCTGGCGGCCTTCATCTACTTCTTGACGTTTCTGGTCTTCTGTTTCCAGACCATCACCGGCTTCGCACTCTACTCGAGCATGAGCACGTCGTGGATGCCGCGGATGTTCAAGTGGGTGGTGCCGCTCATGGGCGGCGAGTTCTCTGTCCGCTTCTGGCATCACCTGTTCCTGTGGTTCTTCGTCACCTTCACCATCGTGCACGTGTATCTCGCCTTCTATCACGACTACATCGAAGGTCGCGGCACTATCTCCTCGATCGTAGGCGGATGGAAGTTTGATAGGGAGAAAAGCGAGTAAAGCAGCTTGTAGCTTGTAGCTCGTAGCTTGTAGCTCGTAGCTTCTAGCTTCTAGCTTCTAGCTACAGGCTACAGGCTACAAAGGAATTGAATTCATGACCGTCTCGGGAAAAACCCTCGTCCTCGGCCTCGGCAACGTTATCATGGGCGATGAAGGCGTTGGCGTGCACGTGGTTCGCGCCATCGAAAACCACAAGCTGCCCGCCGGCGTGGAATGCCTCGATGGTGGAACCGGCGGCTTCATCCTGCTCGAGCCGCTGCAAAACGCCGACCGCATCGTTCTCATCGACGCGGCGGCTGACGGAAACCCTGCTGGCACCGTTACCCGCACCACGCCGCGCTTTTCGCGCGATTACCCACCCACGCTTACTGCGCACGATATCGGCGTCAAAGATCTGCTCGACGCCTTCTACATGCAGGGCGGAACGCGCGAGGTGACGCTCTACGCCATCACGATCGACCCGCAACAACCCATTCGCATGAGCCTTTCAGAAGAGTGCGCCGCAGCCGCAGCGGAAGCCGAACGCCAAATCCTCGACGAGTTGACTGCCGCGTAGCGCCTGATGGGCGTAGCGCCGGTCTGGAGACCCACACGACAGCCGGTCAGGAGACCGGCGCTACTCTACTCTCCTGGAATTTCCACCGCCCCAGTCAAGGTCGACACGCGCTCCACGCTGTGGCTGCGGCACCACGACTCCAGATCCTTGGCCAGGCGCTCTGTCGCTCGCGGGTCCGCGTAGCTGGCTGTACCGACCTGCACCGCGGTCGCTCCGGCCAGCAGGAATTCAACTGCATCTTCCGCCGTTACAATTCCGCCCATGCCCAGGATTGGAATCTTCACTGCGCGTGCTGCCTCATAGACCATGCGCACGGCAATGGGCTTGATGGCCGGCCCAGAAAGTCCTCCGGTTACATTGGTCAGCCGCGGCTGGCGCGTCTCCACATCGATGAGCATGGCGCGAAAGGTATTGGCCACGCTCAGCGCATCCGCGCCAGATTCGGCGGAGATGTGCGCCATGTGCCCGATCGACGTCACGTTGGGCGAGAGCTTCACGATCAGCGGCCGGCGTGCGGCCTGCTTGGCCTTGTCCACCAGGTATTCAAGCGAGCCGGGATCGGCGCCGAACGCCATTCCGCCGGCATGCACGTTGGGGCAGGAGACATTCAGCTCGTAGGCCGCAATTCCCTCCGCCTGATTCAGCCGCTCGATCACCTCGACGTACTCGGCAACCGTGTAGCCGAAGACGTTGACCAGGACCTTGCAGCGCGGATAGCGCTTCATGGGCGGCAGCTTCTTCTCGAGGTACTCGTCGACCCCGACGTTCTGCAGGCCGATGGCGTTGAGCATTCCGGCCGCGGTCTGCACCAGCCGCGGCGCCGGATGGCCAGCCATCGGCTCCAGCGAGATGCCCTTGGTTACAAACCCGCCGAGCCGCTCCAGCGAAAGAATCTCCTCAAACTCGATGCCGTAGCCGAAGGTGCCGCTGGCGGCGATCACGGGGCTGACCAGCTCGATCCCGGCCAGCGTCACTTTCATGTCGGGTTTCACGGGCGAGCTGTCTTCCTTTCGCGTACCTTGGGGTTCTATCTCATGATAATTGCCCATTCCTTTCGCCCGCTGGGCAATCCGTCACAAACCAAAAGCGGGCAGCCGCAAACGTCCGCAAACAGAAAAGGCAGACCCGATCTTCGGGTCTGCCTTTTCTGCTCTGCGGGAGAATCTTGCCGCTGGCGGTTATTCGTTCCCGCTGGGGCTGGCGCCTTGGTTGGCCTGCTGCTGGTTGCCCATGTTGGAGAGCAACTGGATCTCGACGCGGCGGTTCTTCTTGCGGCCGTCGGCGGTGTTATCCGGTGCGACCTGCTGGTCCTTGCCGATTCCGATCAGATAGAAGCGGTGCGGCGGAATGTTGTACTTTGCCGCCAGGTACTGCACCACCGCATCCGCGCGGCGCTGGCTGAGCTGGTAGTTGTACTGCGCCGGTCCAGTCGTATCCGTCCCGCCCGTTACTTCGAGAATGTAGCTCTTGGCCGATCCGAGCTGGCCGGCAAAGCCGTCCAGCTGCTGCTTGTCATCGGCTGTCAGCACGGACTTGTCGAAGCCGAAGGTCACCGATACATCCGCGACCTGCTTGTAGTTGTCCAAGCCCTTCACGAGAGCGTCCAGCGAGTCGGCGCGGTGCGCCACATCGTCGGCCGCAGTCTGGGCCTGATTGGCCTGCTGTGTGGCACTTTGCGCATTCTGGGTGGCCTGGTCAGCCGAACCCTGCGCCTGCTTGATGCCGGACTGCGCGCGCTGATCGACATCCTGGATATCGCGATTGTTCTGCGCAGTCTTCTGGTCCAGCTCACCGGTGTGCTGCACCAGCGGCGCGGTCTGATTTTTGACGTAGTTCTTGGTGGCGCAACCCGAAGCGCCAAAGATCGTCATTGCCGCCGCGGTAACAATGAAACCAAAACGTTGAATCGTCATTCTGTAGTTCCTCCCGGGCTTCGCCCGCTCGAGCGAGGCACTGACTGCGAGGCCGTTTCGCTCCGCACCGGGAATTGCATGCAGGATGCCAATCACAATCTATCTAGTAAGTATTTGATTAAATACAAGTTAATTCCAACATCCGCCGTGCTCAATAGCGTTTAAGGCCATGTAGTTTTTACATTCTTCGGTAAGATTGAGCACCGGTAAGCGCAACAGCACCCCCCCCGGGGGGGGGGCTGTAAGTGATTGAAAACAAATCGACCGAGTTTTCGTGTTTCGGTAAGTGTATGAAAACAAAACAGTTGCATTCCGATAAACATGCAGGTGCTTGATTCATCATGAGTTAAATCGACTTGTGGTACCGGATTGTCAAAGACCTGCCGCTACCTGGTCTGCGGGCGCGTTTTTGAGCCTGAATCAACCGTAGCGAATTTCACGATAAAACCTGCAAAATGTTTTGCCGCAGAAGTTGTTTGGAATGAGAGAGAACACTCTGGTAATAGGTTGACGTGTGCTCCCGCAGCCCTAAAATTTCAGAACGACGCCGCCGGTATAGCGGAAACTGCTCTGATTGTTGGTATTTGTCAATGGGTTCGAATACCTCGTTAGGATGTAGTCAAATTCGCCCAATCGAATGGCTAGCCGGTGTGAAACCGAGACATCCACTCCGCCTCCCGCAGCTAAAGTGAACGGGTGCTGGTTCTGGCTCAAGATTGTGCCCCCATTGGCATCGATTAGTCGTGTCAGGTTGACGTATGCGTCGGTACTTGACCCGCCGAAGAGGACTTCTCCAAAAGGCTTTACCTTTGGCAGGGGAATGCGGAGCACCGGACCGAACAGGTATGTGAACATGTCGCCCTGAGTGGTGTAGGTGCCTGCTGGTATCGCGCCGCGTCCCGCAACTATCACGGGCGTTGGATATGTCCTTGTGAAGGTAGTGCTCGCGTACTGCATGAAGTCGGCCTTGATGCCGAAGATCTTAAGGAAATAGAGATCAGCTCCTCCGCCCCCGCCATTGAAGCTTCGGCTACTGAGACCGCCTATTGTGGGGCTGAAATGCAGGTAAGAATATTCTCCAAAGACGTCAGCCCGTTGGGCCGATGCGGAGACGCTCGCGAGCAAGATCATTCCGAACAAAATCGCTATGATCCTCATTCCAGTTTCTCCAGTCGAGTGTTCTCGAAATAGCCACAGGTAAAGTTCGAACGCCAAAGATGTTTAGGGACCGATCAGTGCGCATGATTGAAGATGAGCGTTTGGCTTCACAATCACCGAACGTACCTCGAACGCGGCGAAGCCAAAACTGTCACTTGTGACAGGTAGCGGCGATTTTTTCCCTTTCGTCTTTTCCCCCTCGATTCGCCTTTATCCTAAGAAATAGCGCCCTGCACAGCGTCTCAGTCCATGGACCTCTACGAGAAAATCCGCACCCTCCCCACCCAGCCGGGCGTGTATCTCTACAAAAACGCCGAGGGCGAGGTCATTTATGTGGGCAAGGCCAAGAACCTGCGCTCGCGGGTGCGCTCGTATCTGCTGGAGGCGTCGCAGGCCAACGCCAAAACCGGCTCGCTCATGCGCGAGGCCGTGGACCTCGATTACATCCTCGTTGCCAACGAATACGAGGCGCTGGCGCTGGAAAATAACCTCATCAAGCAGCGCAAGCCGCGCTTCAATATCCTGCTGCGCGACGACAAGACTTACCCGTATGTGAAGCTCACGCTGGCCGATCGTTTCCCCAAGGTCTTCGTCACCCGCCGTCTGCGCAAGGACGGCGCGGCGTACTTCGGCCCTTATTTTCCCGGCAACCTGGCCTACCGCGTGGTGGATCTGATCCATCGCAGTTTTCTGCTGCCCAGTTGCAAGGTCGATCTCAGCCGCTATCATCCGCGCGCCTGCCTGCAGTACTACATTCACCGCTGCCTGGGTCCCTGTGTCGAGGGTCTGGTGGCGCCGGAAGCCTACAAGGAAGCCGTGCGCGACGCGCAGTTGTTCCTGGAAGGCCGCCATGCGGAACTCGAGCGCACACTTGAGAAGCGCATGATGGCGGCCGCCGAGGCCGAGCAGTTCGAAGCGGCGGCACGCCTGCGCGACCAGCTCTCGACGGTGCGCCAGTTGCAGGAAAAGCAGCGCATCGCCACGGTCGAGCAGAGCGATGATGCGGACGTTTTTGGCTACCACTTCGAAGACGGCAGCCTGGCCGTGAATCTGTTCCACATGCGCGCCGGCAAGATTGTCGACCGCCGCGAATTCTTCTGGGAAGACCTGCCGTCGCTGCTGGAAGCGGACGAGAGGTCAGAGAACAGAGATCTGGGATCAGAGGACAGAGATCAGAGATCAGAGAACATTGATCAGGGGCCGGAAATCGATGCGGGCTTCAACGCCGGCCGCGTATTTTCTTCCCTGCTCAAGCAGCTCTACATCGACCAGCAATACGTGCCCCGCAGCATTCTCGTTCCGGTCGACTTTGACGATCGCGCGGCGCTCGCGGAGCTGCTCACCGAGCGCACCGGGCACAAAGTGGAGCTGGCCGTTCCGCAGCGCGGCGACAAAAAGTCCCTTGTCGACCTCGCCGGACAGAACGCGCGTCAATCGTACACGCAACGCTTCCGCGTGCTCGAGCCCTCGCGCAAGGCCATTCAGGAGGCGCTGGCCGACGCGCTCATGCTGCCGGAACTGCCGCGCCGCATCGAGTGCTTCGACATCTCCCACATCCAGGGCGCGGAGACGGTGGCCTCACTGGTGGTTTGGGAAGACGGCAAGATGAACAAGTCCGCCTACCGCAAGTTCAAAGTGATGACAGTCGTCGGCGTGGATGATTTTGCTTCGATGCGCGAAGTGGTTGCACGCCGCTACAAACGCATCGTGGAAAACACCGGAGGCGACAAGGAACCCCGCACCATGCCGTCGCTGGTGCTGATCGACGGCGGACTGGGCCAGCTGCACGCGGCGGCTGAAGCACTGGAGTCGCTGGGGCTCACCTCGCAGCCGCTGGCGTCGATTGCCAAGAAGGAAGAGGTGATTTACCTCTACGGCAATGAAGAGGAACCGGTCGTGCTCGACCGCCGCTCACCGGTCCTGCATCTCATCCAGCTCATCCGCGATGAGAGCCACCGCTTCGCCGTGGGCTATCACCGCCAGCGCCGCGCCATGCGCGACCGCGATTCCGAGTTGCTGAGCATTCCCGGCGTAGGTCCGCAAACGCGGCAGCGGCTGATCACGCACTTCGGCAGCCTGCGCGACGTGCAACAGGCCACGGCAGATTCGCTGGCCGCAGTCGTGCCGCGGAAGACCGCGGAAATCATCTGGAAGCATTTTCACGAGCCGCAGCCGGCTGACTGAATGGGTAATGACGTGACTGTGTAGTTTCGTGCTTTCCCAGGTCTCAAAATCGAGACCTGGGGCACCCAGGTTCAAAGGTTCAATTACAAAATCACCTGGACACTTACTACACGTTGAACTTGAAGAACAGAATGTCGCCGTCCTTCACCACGTAATCCTTGCCTTCCGAGCGATACAAGCCCTTTTCCTTCACCGCCTGTTCACTGCCGTTGGCAAACAAATCCTCGCAGCGGTAGGCGTCGGCCTTGATGAAACCACGCTCGAAATCGGTGTGAATGACGCCGGCCGCCTGCGGAGCCTTGGCGCCGTTGGGAATCGTCCACGCCCTCACCTCCTGCACGCCGGCGGTGAAGTACGTGATCAGCCCCAGCAGCCTGTAAGCCGAGTGGATCAGCCGGTTCAACCCCGGCTCTGTGAGCCCCATCTCGATCAGGAACTCGCCGCGCTCTGCAGGCTCCAGCAGCGCGATTTCTGCCTCCATGGCGCCGCAGATGCGCACTACCTGCGCGTTCTCCTCGGCAGCGCGCTTTTCGACAGCGGCCGTCCATGGGTTGCCGTCCTTGAGGCCGGCTTCGTCGACATTGGCCACGTAGAGCACGGGCTTCATGGTGATGAGGAACAGCTCGCGGGCGGCGGCGCGTTGGTCCTCCGTCAGATCGGCAACGCGAGCCGGACGCCCCGCCTCGAGGGCTTCGCGCAGCTTCTTCAGAGCCTCGAACTCCGCCTTGACCTTCGGGTCGCTGGACATGCGCGCCGCCTTCTCAGACTTCGTCCAGCGCTTCTCCACGCTGTCCAGGTCGGCCAGCAGCAATTCGGTATTGATAATGTCGATATCGTGCAGCGGGTTCACGCCGCCGGCCACGTGAATTACATTGGGGTCCTCGAAGCAGCGCACCACGTGACAGATGGCGTCGGTGGAGCGAATGTGTCCCAGGAACTGATTGCCCAGGCCTTCGCCCTTGCTGGCGCCTTCCACCAGGCCAGCGATGTCGATGAACTCCATGGAGGTGGCGACGGTCCGGTTCGGTTTCACGAACTCGGTGATGCGGTCCAGCCGCTCATCGGGAACGGAGACCACGCCCACGTTCGGCTCGATGGTGCAGAAGGGATAGTTCGCTGCCTGGGCCTGGGCGGCCGTAAGGGCGTTGAAGATGGTGCTCTTGCCAACGTTCGGCAGACCGACAATTCCGCAGTTTAAAGACATGGTGCAACAATCCTTTGTGAATTGACCCTTTGTGGGCTGGCGCGCGCCCGGCCAGAGATCTCTCTTCGGATCTGAAACCCGTATGCCTGCACAAGATAATTGTCAGGTGGAAAAGAGCGGATGGTCCTTAGGCGGAGGCGCGCAGCATGCGTCCTGTTTCCATTATGCCTGATCCTGCATTCAACACTTGGCGGCGTCGCAGCTGGAAATCCGAAACGCTCGGGCTCCCTTAGTGTCAGCCCCAAAAGTCATCGGGAAGATTCACGACAATGGGTTCGGAGGTGCTGCGGATTACTACCCAGCGGAAAGGCTTATCCCGCGAGGGATTGATTTCGCGGTGCACCAGCCACGCCGGCACGTGCAGGAAATCGCCTGCATATACGGTGACAGCCTGCTCGCCGTGCTCGCCCCATTCCACTCGCGATTCTCCTTCGAGAACATAGACGATCGTCTCCTGCGCACCATGATGATGGATTCCGGTGCGGGCTCCGGGCTCGACCAGAAACATTCCGCCCCAAAGACCGGAACTGACGCCGGTTGCGGCGCTGACCGCTGCCAGCCGCAGCGAACCCGGTGTCTGCAGGGTTCCCTCAGTAAATTGTTGCGGGGTGACGACCTGAATGGAGGGTGACGCGCCGTTGCTCATAACAGATGGATGATCTGGACGGCGAGAGGTTGCGGGTTGGCGGGTTAAACCGCTCAAAAATGACGGGCCCCGAGTCCGCGCAGGCGGCTGCGGGGCCGGAACCCGCAGACAGCGAGCTCCGCGCTCAGCTCTCAGCCCTTTGCTGTGTCGCAGCTTGCCGGGCATGCCGCTGCATGAGTATGAGGGAGATGACCAGAACCAGGAGCAGGAGACCGAAGACGCCCAGTTCGATTACGTAGTGGCGGAAAGTTGACTCGGAGTCGCTGGGAAGATCGGCGATACGCGCCGTGAGCACCAGGATTTTGCGCACAATGGCGATAAGAGCCACTACCAGGAATGGCTCGGCGGTCAGCGAGTGCTGACGGAAGGAGAGAACCACGGTGTAGAGTACTTCGATGATGAGCAGGACGAGCAGGATCTGGTCGAGCACGTTCACGATTTGGCTGGTGAAGGTTCCATCCACGAGTGTGTGGACGAAGGTCCACGCGGCGGAAAGAAGGAGCCAGATGGCGATAGCGGCCAGCAGCAGCCCTAATCCGATGTAGACGATGTCCTCGACGATGTGGAGGCTGGTGGTGACGACATGCCGGAGGCGCTCCGATTTGGGGCGTGCCAGTGGGTCCATGCGGAAAGTCCCCTGCTGTCATGGATTCCCGGGAGGCCAAAATGGAGGCACGCTGCTGCGCTTCAGCCGGACACACGGCGGCAGGGGCTGCTTCACTCGGCGCGCAGCAGTTCCCGCTTCACCACCACGATGCGCTTGCTGCAGGCGTGGCAGTAAAACGCGTCCAGCGGGCCAATGCTGGTGATCTTGGCTCCGCACCACGGACATTTTCCGCGTACCGCGTTGATGGCCAGGTAAGGCCCCAGCAGTGGCGCGCAAATGCCCAGAATGATCAGCGGAATTCCCAGCACCATGGCCGGCCCAAGCAGGCAGATCATGGTTCCGTAGATGATGAGCACAGGCGCGGTGACCAGGCCGAAGAACAGTCCGCCGAAGGCATACCGGGCCGGCGCGCGTTCGTGTTCAGGCGGGTTGGGAAGAGGAGTGGGGGCGTCGATTGCGCTCACAGCGCCGCAATGGGGGCAGAACTTCCAGGGACCTTGGAGACTGGCTCCGCATTTTATACACGATCCGCTCATGGCGCGGACCTCCTGCCGGAGAACTCGCTTGCAGTTCCCCAACAGGACGGAAGTGTAGGCTCATTTGAGAGGGCCGCCGGTGATGCGGGTCACCCTTGCAGTTGCGGGCAGATGGGCAGAAGAGATGGTCGCGCCGCAAAGCTTTTGGGTTAATTGGATTACGCGCGGCGCATCCGCTTGAGGTGCTCGATGAGCCGCACCGGATGCATGGGTTTTTCCAGCACGTCAAAATCATGGCCCGCTGCGCGCGCTTCCTCCAGCAGGTCGATGGTGCCGGCCTGGCCGGAAAAAAGCAGGATCATGGTTGCGGGCAGCTTTTTGCGAACTTCAATCGCCAACTCCACCCCATTCATCTCCGGCATCACCACATCGGTGAGCAGGTAATCGGGCTGGATCTCTTCTGCGATCTGCAGCGCGCTCTTGCCTTCGTAGGCAGTGAATGCGCAGAAGCCGGAGATGTTGAGAATCTCCGTCATGGTGTTGGCGAGGCGCTCTTCGTCATCGACCACCAGGATACTCGGACAGTTCTCCCCGTTGGCCTTGGCGCGTGCCTTGCGAACCTGGGAAGCGATAAATTTTTCTGAATACTTGTCCGATGCCTGAATAATTTCCGACCCAAATTCCAGCATCAACTTCTCCTTCTCCCAAATTCCGATGACCCAACCTCAGTTCCCTGGAGTGGTGAAGGGATCAAGCAAAGGGTACGAAGATGCAGACATATGCATCGCTAAACTCGGAAGTTTTCCCGGTGCGAAATGTAATCTGTGCCCCGCGCTTCTCCAGAAGTTCTCGTGCCAGGGAAAGTCCGACACTGGAACTGATTTTGTCCTGAACCGCCGCGAGGGGCTCGAACGCCCGATCCAGAACTTCGCGCTCGACCCCTGGCGCGCGCAGTCGAACTTCTATCTGAATGCCGTCTTGCTCCATCGCGCGATGATCTTCGACGGTGGCATGCAGGCTTCCGCCGCGGGGTAGTATCTGGATGGATTCGGCAAGGAAAGTGGAGAAGACTTGCGCGAACTCGTGCCAGTTCACCGCGATGCGGCGGTGATCCTCGTAGCGGCAATCCACCGCTATTCCGCCGGCGAGCAATTGGCCCTGATATACGGCAAGAGCTTCCGCCAGAACCTCGTGTAGAAAGACCTCGTCTCGACGACCTGCCTCACTATAATACCCCAGAACTCGGCGAATGATTTGCGCCACCCGGTCGAGCTCGCTCTCTGCGGAAAGCAGGTAGCCATGCGCCTTTTCATGACTTGGTGTATTGCGCCGGGCCAGGTAAACAAAGTTGAGGACCGATTCGAGAGGATTGTTAATTTCGTGCGCAACGGTGGCGGCCATGCGACCGGTGGCGGCAAGTTTTTCCGAGCGGATGAGCATCCGCTCCATGCGCTTGCGCTCCATGATGTCGTGTGTGATTTTGGCTGCCCCTACGATCTGGCCGGCTGCGTCTTTCACGGGCGAAATGGTAACCGAGACCTCCACCAACTGCCCGTCTTTGCGCAGTCGCGTGGTCTCAAAGCGTTCGATCTGCTCGCCAGCTCTGAGCCGCTTGAGAACGTGTTCGGCGCCGGCGTGTCCCTCGCGGGGCACAATGCGAACGAAGGGCTGCCCGATCATCTCTTCGGCCGCATAACCGAAGATGCGCTGCGCGGCCGCATTCCAACTGGTCACGATGCCGTCCAGATCTGTGCTGATGATTGCGTCTTCCGAGGACTCGACAATAGCCGCCAACAAGCTCTCCGGCGGCGCAGCGCGGGTAAGAGCCGGGATTGGCAAGGCTTGTCCTTTTTTCCTGCCCACAGCCTTCACTCCACAATAATACGGGAAGAAAATTGCGAATCATCAACTCCTGCAAGCCTGTTCCGATTGCAAAAAGACGCGTCACGCGGGCGAGAGAGCCGTCCGCACGAGGGGGTGGAGTTGCACCGAAGGGTGAAGCGGGGCGCGCTGCAATTGAAGCACAGGCGCGCCGTTAACGGTTGCTCCGGCACGCTGCAACCGTGACCGAAACTGCCCGGCCGAAGGGAGGCTTGCCGATGCTTGCCGCTCTGCGGGGTACTGCGTGGGATACGCTGGGGGCCGGGCGCAATCGAGTTAGCTCACTGCAGTGGTCATCCGCGGCTTCAGCGTCGCCTGAACGCGCGACAACAACTCCCGAGGATGAATTGGCTTGTTGAGCAAGGTGAAGTGGTGACCTGCATTCTTTGCGTTGGTCAGGAGGTCGCTGGTGGCGGCCTGGCCTGAGAACAGCAGGATTTTGCAGTCAGGGAAGATCCGCTTGATGGTAATTGCCAGTTCGATACCGCTCATGCCCGGCAAGACCACGTCGGTAATGAGCAGTTCGGGGGGCGTCAACAGGGCCGTTTCCAAAGCGTCGGTCCCATCGTAGGCGGCCATGGCTGCGTAGCCGCTGCGGCAAAGGATCTCGGTTAGGGTATCGGCGATCGCAGACTCATCATCGACCACCAGAACGACGGATCGGTATTCGCTGGTATCTGCCGGCGGCACTTCTTCCAACGGGACGACGGGGGACGTACGTCTTCCGCTCATTCAAATGCACCTCTGAGATCAACCTAGCAGGAATGATGCCATACGGGTAAATTCTTCTGAAGTGGCGTCAATACGCCCCTTGTGGAAAAGATTTCATCAATTTGTGGAAAACTCTGCGTGGCGCTAGAATTTTTTTACGGAGCGTCGCCAACATTTTTACCCACTTATGCCATCTTAGTGATACGTCTAATTAACATTACGTTGGGCTTAGGTTTCAGTACGCCTAAGACGTTCAAACTTGGGTGAGAATTGGAAATGGCGACCAAGGACATCAATTTCGACTCCGCGATGTTTCAGGAAGTCCTTCAGCGCGAAGTGCCCAAGGGCCGCGATGGCAAGCACAAGCGTATCGTGACGCGTCTACTGAACGAGATCCAACGGCTCAAACCCGGCACAGCTCTGAAGGTGCCACTCACGGCTCTACCTGATTCCAAAGAGAACATCCGCTCGGCGCTGAATCGGGCTACGCGGCAGCGCGGCATCGAGGTTGCCACCTCCAGCGATGCCGAGAACCTGTACATATGGAAGACCGATCCCAAGGCATGACCCAAGGCATAAATTGTCTGCGGCCTCGCTCCGGGATGACGTCTCCAAGCCGGCCATGAACTCCGTCCGCATGGACAAGTGGCTGTGGGCTGCGCGGTTCTTCAAGACGCGCGGTCTGGCGGCGCGTGCCTGCGAACTGGGACGGGTGCAATCGAATGGACTGCGCGCGAAACCTGCGCGCGACGTACATGCCGGCGACCGGCTGCATGTGGAAAATGAGGGTGGAATCTTCGAGATCGAGGTGCTCGCAGTAAGCGAGATGCGCGGGCCGGCTGCCGTGGCGCAAACCCTCTACCAGGAAAGCGACGCCAGCCGGGAGGCCCGGCTCAAAGCAGCAGAAGAGCGCAAAGCGATGCAGGAATTCGCCCCGGCGCCGGAGCGCAGGCCGTCGAAACGGGACCGCCGCCACATCATTCGCTTTCGCGGCGGAAACTGAGAAACAGTGCGGGCCGGGAGGCCCGCACTACAGCCGGTCAGAAGACCGGCGCTACTCAGGACAGGCGCTACTGCTCTACGCCAAGAGGCGCTGGATTTTCTCTTCGATCACATTCTGCGGGACATAGCCAACGATCTGATCGGCTACCTTGCCGCCCTTGAAGAGAAACAGCGCAGGGATGCCGCGCACACCGTAGCGCGAGGGCGTGGCACCGTTCTGATCCACATTGACCTTGGCCACCTTGAGTTTGCCCGCGTAGGTAGCTGCCACGCTATCGACGATCGGCGAAAGCGCCTTACAGGGGCCGCACCAGGCCGCCCAAAAGTCCACCAGTACAGGCTGCTCGCTCTGCAGCACCTCCTGGTCAAAGTTTGCGTCGGTTACTTCAAAAACACCTACACCTGCCATGTTCCTCCTTGCGACTTTCACACGTTGTTCCGCTCACCGTTCAGTGTACAAGATCGCCATCTCCACATAGGATGCGCGTGTTTGCACAAAGAAGCAGAGCTGGCCGGCAGCAGGCGGGTGGTCCATCATTTTGCAGAGCTTAATGTACGGGCTGAAGCCCGCACCCTTCACGCTGAAGCCTGTACCGTTCAGGACAGCGACTTATTCAGCGCTTCCCTCAAAGGTAAATCGCATAAGTAAATCGCATAATTAGAAGCGCCCGGATCCAGGCGGATCACGGGCGCTAGAGCAGCCCTCCCCCAGAACTGCCCACGGTGCGACTGTAGGGTTTCCGGCGAGGAAAGGCAAGAAAACTTAGGTAACGTCCCGGTAATCAAGGAGTTGGTGATTATCCAAATGGTAACGAGCGCACCGGGGTGCAGCGGAGATCTGGGTTACCGAGGTCGCAAATTCCTATCGATCGCGGCGGAGGAACTGGCGAGCACAGGCTCCGGGCAATCGAAGTTGCTCGCGGCTCCCGAAGCCACGAATCGGCACGGCAGCAACTCCACCTGCTGGGTTGCCGCTGAAGCATCCCGAATGGCAGCAGCGGCCGATTCAAGAGCGGCTTCGTTTTCGACGATCACCAGCATGGCCGGACCGGCGCCGCTCAATGCGGCTCCCAGGATGCCGTGCCGGCCTACCAGCGGGAGCACGAGCGGCAGAAGCGGGCAGATAGCGGCTCGGTAGGGCTGGTGGATACGATCGCGCATGGCCATGTGCAGCAGGTCGGCGCGCCCCTGCGCGAAGGCCAGGCCCAGCAGCGATGCCGATTGGATGTTGGTGACCGCGTCGGCCAGCGTGTAACTGGCAGGCAGCACCGCCCGCGCCTTGGTGGTGGAAAGCGGCTCGGCGGGGAGCACAACGATGGCGCGCCACTGTTGCGGAGGCACGGTCTGCGCCACGTGGACGGTGCGTCCCTCGCAGGCGGCAGCTACAAAGCCGCCCAGCCAGCAGGCCGCCACGTTATCCGGATGGCCTTCGAGCGCGTAGGCCTCCTCAAGAATGCGGTCGCTGCTCCAGCCCAGTGCGCCAAAGTGAACCGCTAACGCGATGGCAGCCAACCGCCCGGCAGCCGATGAGCCGCAGCCCATGCCCAGCGGAATTCCGTTCTTCATCCGGATCGACAGCGGGATGATGGGCCGGCCGTTTGCTGCGAGCAGCGTCTTGTACGCCTCAAGAATGAGGTTGTCTTCGAGGCGCGCGCAACGCTCGGCATCGCGGCCGCTGGCCGCAATGGAAAACTCCGGGGCCGCGTTCGGCTTCTATCTCCAGATAAAAATCGAGCGCCACGGCCAGCGCGTCAAAACCGGGCCCGAGATTTGCCGAGGTGGCCGGCAGGCGTAACCGCAGTACGCCCGGCCGCATCCCGCCTGAACCGCGCATCCCTGCGTCGCTCATGCCGAGGCACCTTTCATGGCTGCCAACACTGCGGCCGGCGTGGCTTCAACGGCGACGGCGTTACGGCGCAATGCTGCCATTTCTTTGCTGATCGCCGAATCCGCTCCGCCTGTTTCCTCTTCGGTCAGGAGAGTGCCGCGATGGAAGTCGATGGTGTAGTCGGCATCCTTGAGCGTGTTGCCGGTGAGTACAAGAACCACGGTCTCGGCCGAGCCAATGTTTCCCTGGGCACGCAGCTTCTTGAGGCCGGCGAGCGTAACCGCGGAAGCGGGTTCGCACCCCAGTCCCTCGGCGCCAATCTCGGCCTTGGCCACGGCAATCTCGGCCTCGGTTACATCCAAGCACCAGCCGCCCGTGTCCTGAATGACGCGCGCCGCCTTGCGCCAGGAAGCGGGATTGCCGATGCGAATGGCGGTCGCGCGGGTGTGCGCTTCAACCGGCTCAAGGGTCGCACCGCGGTCACGCGCAAAGCTCTGCGCCAGTGGATTTGCGCCGGCAGCCTGGATGACGGAGATGCGCGGCATGCGCGCCACCAGTCCCAGTTCCTGCAGTTCGCGAAACCCTTTGCCTAATGCAGAGCTGTTGCCCAGGTTTCCGCCGGGAACAATCAGGTGGTCGGGGACATTCCAGTCAAAGGCTTCGGCGATCTCGAAGGCCGGCGTCTTCTGGCCCTCCAGCCGATAGGGATTGACGGAATTAAGCAGATAGATTGGCGCCTGGCGGACGATCTCCGTCAGAATCTGGAGGCAGCGGTCAAAATCGACGGGCAACTGGCAGGTCACCGCGCCGTAATCCATGGCCTGCGAGAGCTTGCCCCAGGCAATTTTGCCCTCGGGGATCAGGACCAGGCTCTTGAGCCCCGCACGCGCCGCATAAGCGGCCATGGCGGCCGAAGTGTTGCCCGTGGAGGCGCAGGCCACCCACTCGAAGCCCCGCTCCCGCGCCACGCTCAGAGCCGCGGTCATGCCGGTATCCTTGAACGAGCCGGTGGGATTCATTCCCTGGTGCTTGGCAAAGATCTGGTCGATGCCGAGGTTTTTCGACGTCCGCGGCAGGTGGTAGAGGGGCGTATTGCCCTCGCGCAGCGAGACGGCGTTCCCGAAGTTGTCGAGAATGGGCAGCAACTCGCGGAAGCGCCACACGCCGGATTGATCGAGCCCTTCGGAGGAGCAACGGCGCTCGCGCCACAGCCACTTGAGAGCGCCGGGGTTGGGCCGGTCCGGCCCTCGACGCTCGGTCCAGCCCGGATATTCCACCTCAAACAGTTCGCCACAGCTCGCGCAACGAAAATCCGGCTGCGCCTCGGCCCCGCGAATCCGCGCGCCGCACCCAAAACAACGCAATTGATGTAAATTGTCGTTCATATCCCTGGTGTTAGCCTATCAGCGTAAAGTAACTTTTGCTTTCACAGAAGGCGCTTGATGCAGATGCTGAAACGATTCGTCCCTGCGTTGCTCGGACTGGCATTGCTTCCCGTGGCCGGTGCGCAGTCGCAGTTGCGCGTTGCCGCCGCCGCCGACCTGGAGCCGGTTCTGCCGCCGATCCTGGAGCAGTTTGAACAAGCCACGGGCATTCGTGCAGATGCCACGTACGAGGCCTCCGCCATGCTCACCACGCAGATTCTGAACGGCGCGCCCTTCGATCTGTTTCTTTCTGCCGACACCGGCTACCCGGAACGGTTGGTGCAGGCCAGCGCAGCCGATTCCGATGCGCCCGTGGTCTACGCCAAAGGAACCCTGGTGCTGTGGGAGCGTAACGATGCAGGGCTTCCTCCACCTTCACTCGATCTGCTCCGCGATCCGCGCCTGAAAAGGCTGGCCATCGCCAATCCCGAACGCGCGCCCTATGGCAAGGCCGCGGTTGCGGCACTCGAGAAACTTGGACTTTACGACGCGCTCAAGCCGCGCCTGGTCACTGCTGAAAACATTGCCCAAACGGCGCAGTTTGCCGATTCCGGCAACGCCGATGCCGGGCTCATCTCACTCACCTCGGCGCTTACTCCGCGGCTGAAATCTTCGGGGACCTATTTTGTTATCCCGCGGGATCTCTATCCGCCGATCGAGCAGGGCGCGGTGGTGGTGAGCCACAGCCAACAGCGCGAGGCCGCTCATAAGCTGCTCAATTACCTGCTTTCACCGCCCATCCAGGCTGAACTGGCGAAAGGCGGACTGACGCCGGCCCGATGAAGCGTTCTTTCGGAACCAGGGCCTGTTGATAAGCCCTTCACCATCGTTTGGTTCGTGGCATACAATCGAGCCATGTTTCGCCGTGGTTCTTTCCGATTTTCCGTTCTGTTGGCAGGCCTCGGCCTGGTCCTTGGTTCCATCGCTCTCCACGCCCAGGACGATAGCGGGCGAGGCCGCAAGTACAAGGCGCCACCGCCCGCGGCGACCATCCAGGTGACGGTGCTGAAGGCCGACAATGGCAAGCCCATTCCCGACGCCGCCGTCATTTTCCATCCCATCGAAGGCGACAAGGACAAGGGCGCGCTGGAGTTGAAGACCAACGAAGAGGGCAAGGCGCTCATCGACGTGATTCCCATCGGCGATACCGTCACGCTGCAGGTAATTGCCCACGGCTTTCAGACCTTCGGCAAGGACTACAAGATCGACAAGGACCAGATGTCGATGGAAGTCCGCATGAACCGCCCCGTTTCGCAGTACTCCGCCTACAAGAACAACAATTCGGGTTCGAAGAATTCGGGCAACGGTTCGGGTTCCGATTCGGGCAATTCCGGCAACCAGCAGCAAAACCCACCCAGCCAGAACCAGCCACAGAAGTAGCGCCGCTCCGAGACCCAGCGAATTCTTTTTCGCGCAGCCTATGCCTACTCATACCCTCCGCGGAAAGTCGGCACTGGTGACCGGCGGTGCAAAGCGCCTGGGCCGCGGCATCGCGCTGGCGCTGGCTGAGGCCGGCGCGGACGTGGCGATTACCTGGCGAACATCCCAGGCAGAAGCGGCAGGAACGGCGAACGATCTGTCTGCGCTGGGAGTACGCGCTGCCGCCATCGAGTGCGACGTGCGCTCAGAGAAATCCGTCCAGCGCGCCGTTGAGCAGACCATGGCGGCTTTCGGGCGGCTCGATCTGCTCATCAATAATGCCGCCATCTTCCTGTCGTCGCCGCTTGATGCGATCTCCGTCGCAGACTGGGATGCGGTGTTCGAAACCAACACGCGCGGGCCGTTTCTGTTTGCGCGCGAGGCGCTGCCGCATCTGCGCGCGACGCGCGGCCGCATTGTCAACATGGGATCATTGGGCGGCCTGCATCCGTGGCCCACACACGCGCACTATTGCAGTTCCAAAGCGGCGCTGCACATGCTGACCAAAACCATGGCCCGCGCCTTCGCGCCCGAAGTGAGCGTGAATTGTGTGGCGCCGGGAAGCATTGTGGCCGGAGACCTGGCGGGCGACGACGTGGGACGCGCGGCGCGATATGCGGAAAGAACCCCGCTGCAACGCAACGGCACGCCGGAGGACATTGCGGAGGCCGTGCTCTTCTTTGCCACCGGGCCGAGCTTTGTGACCGGGCAGATTCTGGCCGTCGATGGCGGGCTGGGGCTGGTTTAGCGAAGCGCCCTGCGCGCTACTTTCCGAAGAGGCTCTTCCAAAAACCGGGCCGGTCTTCCGAATCTTCTTCCCTGTGGCGCTTCGCGTCGAATTTCAAAGGTACTCTCTCCCGCAAACCAATCGGCTCGGGCTGTGCCGGGAGCGGAACTCCATCGACGGCGGCTTGCGGATTGACCACGAACAGCCGCTGCGCTGTTTCCTCGCCGGCGCGGTCCCGCACATATTCGTAGGCCTTCCTCAGGTGCGGCGGGCGACGGAATGCATCATGCGCGTCGCTGGCCACAAAATGGATCCAGTTGCGCTCCAGCAATTCGTTGGAGAAGGCCTCTGCCGCGCGGCCGAAGCGGCCGTAGAGCGAAGCGGCGGTTACCTGAACCAGGCAGCCGCTGCGCATCCAGTCGGCCAGATATTCAGTGCGGTTTTGCACCACCGGGTAACGCTCTGGGTGGGTGACGATCAGCGTGTACCCCGCGTTTTGCAGAGCGAACAGCGCGTCATCGATTGCCGGAGCGACGACCATGTTGTCGAACTCAATCAGCAGGTAGCCTTTGCCGTCGATGGAGTAGCGCAGCGGATGAGCAGTTGCATTCCGCACATTCTCCGCGGTCATATGAAAGTCGCAGGCCAGGCTCAGATCGATGGTGCCCTTCAGCAGCCCGCGCAGCTCGGCCAGACGCTCCTCGATAATTGGCAGCGGGTAGTCGTACCGATCGCTGGAGTGGGGCGTGCACACGATGCGCGTGACGCCTTCCTGGGCGGCTTCGCGGACCATCATGAGGGATGTTTCAAGGTCCGGCGATCCGTCGTCTACGCCGTAGATCAGGTGGTGATGGATGTCGATCAATGCGTTCGCTTCCCTGCAAAAGCGTGGAACCGCTAGCGCGCTGCCAGGACTGCCATCATGGAGTGAAAGATTTTCCAGCCGTCAGCCGAGCCCAGCAGCGCTTCACTCGACCGGTCGGGATGCGGCATCATGCCCAGCACATTTCGATTTTCGTTCAGGATGCCTGCGATGTTGCTCAAGGACCCGTTGGGGTTGGCTTCCGACGTAATGTCGCCCGCAGATGTGGAGTAGCGAAATGCGATGCGGTCCTCGGCTTCGAGCCGCGCCAGTTCCTCCGGCGTGCAGAAGTAATTCCCTTCCATGTGGCCGATGGGAATCTGCAGCACTTCGCCCTTCTTGAGCTGATTGGTAAACGGGCTATCGGCCGTTTCGGTGCGGAGATGCACCTGTTTGCAGATGTATTTGAGGCCCGCATTGCGCATCAACGCACCGGGCAGCAGACCGGACTCGGTGAGGATCTGAAAGCCGTTGCAGATGCCGAGCACCAGCCCACCCGCGGCGGCAAATCGCTTCACCGATTGCATAACCGGCGAGAAGTGCGCGATGGCGCCGGTGCGGAGGTAATCGCCATAGGCAAAGCCGCCGGGAACCAGCACCGCGTCCACGTCGCCCAGGTCTTCCGAATCGTGCCAGAGGAAGGTGACTGGCTGGTGAGCAATCTCCGCAATCACGTGGTAGGTATCGTGATCGCAGTTGGAGCCGGGAAAGACAAGTACGCCAAACTTCATGCATCTAGGGTAACAGCTTGGGTTTTAGAAGGGTACGACTTTAGCCGGCAGCTGGTAGCCGGTAGCCGGTGGTTGCGTCGTTCAGATGCCGAAGCTACCGCGAAAGGCGCCTCATGATTTTCTGCGCTCCTTTTTCTGAATCCGGGGATTGGTATTTCAGATTCGCGGTGCGCAGGTGGATTCCCGCAGAATAAACCGGGTTTTGTACTCGAAGTTGGTCTTCTTTTCTACGCCCTGAATCTCTTCGAGCAGCGCCTGGAAAGCAAGCGAGGCAATCTCGCGCGGCGAAAACTGGATGGTGGTCAGCGCCGGCTGCGTGAAGCGGCAAATGGTCAGGTCGTCAAAACCGATCAGCGCGATGTCGCGGCCCGCCTGCATGCCCCGCGAAGCCAGAGTCTTCATGGCGCCCACGGCGGCCGCATCGTTGCAGCACATGACGGCGGTGGGCGGCTTGGGCAGGTTGAGCAGCAACGCCATGCCCTGTGCGCCACCATCCCAGGTGTGGTCGCAAGCGGCCACCAGGTCCTTGTCGAAGGTGGCCCCGGAAAGCTTCATGGCCTTGCGCAGCGCCTCGTAGCGGTTCTTCATGCTGCTCCAGTGGAGCTGCCCGCTCAAATAGCCGATTCGCTCGTGGCCAAAATCCATCAGATGCCGGACCGCGTCGCGAAATCCAGTCACATAATTGATGCGCACATTGCGCACCTTATCGAGATCGTGGTCCGCGCCCGCATACACCATGGGCACATCGACGGGGCTCTTGGCCAACTGCTCTTCCATTCCGAAGGTAAGCGTGGCAATGCCTTCCACCTGGCGCTCCTGCATGCGCGCGGCGCAGATGGCAACATGGTCGGGACGGGTTTCGGTGTCGGCAAAGCTTACCAGGACCTCGTAACCGGCTTCGACGGCAGCCCGCTCGAAATAGAGGATGACTTCAGAGAAAAAGGGATTGCCGCCGCTTAATTCACTCACGATGAGCCCGACGGTGTGGCTGCGGCCGCGCGCCAGCGCGCGCGCCTGGAAGTTGGGCCGGTAGCCGACCTCCTGAATGACCGCTTGCACCCGGCGCACCAGTTTGGGGTCAACCGTCTCCACCTGGTTGATGACGCGGGAGACCGTGGAGTGCGAGACGCGAGCCTGTCGGGCAATCTCTCGAATGTTCACTTGCGTTCCTCTTTTCACCGGCGGGCGACGGCCGGCGGAAACCGGTCACCGGGGTTCTGCAAAGCTCAGCTCAAAAAGAGACTTCGCGCCGGAAGCAAGCAGTATAGCAGCACTTATCCACACCTGACCTCAGGAAGAGAGACATCGTTGAGAAACAACGCAATCTGTCTCCCGGAGACAGGAATCTGGCAGCCGGCTTTTGGCCGTTGGCCGCGAAAACCGGCCAGCCGCGATACCCTGTTGACTGAACTCATGGACTGGCAAGCGTTCGTCCTCTCGCTCCGGCTGGCAACCCTCACGACCGTCGTTCTGCTGGCGATCGCCGTGCCGCTGGCTGCGCTGCTGGTGCTCAAGCGCGGGCGCTGGCTGGCGCTGCTGGAAGCGCTCACTACCCTGCCGCTGGTTCTGCCGCCCACGGTGCTGGGCTTCTTCCTTCTGGTCCTGCTGGGACCGCGCACCGCGTTCGGGCGCGGCATTACCGTGCTGCTCGGTCACCCGCTGGCTTTTTCTTTTTCCGGCCTGGTTGTCGGGTCGGTCATCTACAGCCTGCCGTTCGCGGTTCAGCCGCTGGTGGCCGGTTTTGCTTCGATTGATGCCGCGCTGGTGGATGCGGCGCGCCTGCTGGGCGCCGGATCTGCGCGGGTGGTGCTGCGCCTGCTGGTTCCGCTGGCGCGCCGCTCGCTGGTCACAGCCGCGGTGCTCAGCTTTCTGCACACCATGGGCGAATTCGGCGTGGTGCTGATGCTGGGCGGCGACATTCCCGGCGCCACGCGCACGCTCTCCATTGCGCTTTACAACCAGGTGGAGAACTTCGACTACGCCGCCGCGGGACGCACTGCGGCGGTTTTGCTCGGCATGAGCGTGGTGGCGCTGGCGGCGCTTTATTCCACCGGCGTGGTGCGGACGGGACGCAGCGGAGGCGCGCGTGCTTGATCTCGCACTGGAGGCCAGCCGCGGCAGCTTTCACTTGCAGGTGGAGTGCCGTCTTGCAGCCGAGTGGACGGTGATCTTCGGCCCTTCCGGCGCCGGCAAAAGCACGCTGCTGCGACTGCTCGCCGGACTCGATCGCGGCAAGACGGATGAACCGGTGAGCGGACGCGTCGCATTGAATGCACGGCTCCTTACCGAGACGAGCAAAAAAATCTGGGTTGAACCCGGCCGCCGCGAAACCGCATTCGTTACCCAGCAGCCGGCGCTGTTTCCTCACCTGAGCGTTACGGACAATGTTGCTTTTGGGTTGCACAAGTTGTCGGCGGCAGACCGCGCTCAGCGGGTAAGCGAGATGCTGGCGCTGGTGGATGCCGAAGCCTTGGTCGGCGTGCGCCCGCAGAATCTTTCCGGCGGACAGGCGCAGCGCGTGGCGCTGGCCCGTGCTCTGGCTACCGGCCCGCGCCTGCTGCTGCTCGACGAGCCGTTTTCGGCATTGGACGGCGAGGCCAGCGATGCGCTTCTCGATCGGCTGAGGATCTGGCTGCGGCAGAATGGAGTGCAAACGCTGCTGGCTACGCACGATGTGAGCGATGCGCTGGCTACCGGCGCTGAGGTTCTGTTGCTGCGCGGAGGCCGGCAAGCGGCGCTGGGACCGGCTGCGGAGGTGCTGGCCGGGGAACGCGAACGGCTGCTGGGAAGGTTGAGGCCGAGCTAGGAACCGCAGGGTTGCCGACCCGCGATGTCCCGTTGGCGCTTTTGTGGTTTCCCACCCTTTTCACGATGAAGCTGTGAAAAGGATGGGGCACCCAGATTTGATTCTGCTCCAGCTGTGTTTTTTCAATAGCCCAAAAGCACCGGCTCGCGCTCCAGGCGAATGCTGAATTGCGCTTCCACTGCTGCGGAAATCTTCTCAGCAAGCGCCAGGATCTCGCGCGCCGTGGCGCCGCTGCGATTGACCAGCGCCAGCGTGTGCCGCGATGAGATGCCCGCATTACCCAGCGTGTAGCCCTTACCAAACCCTGCCTGCTCGATGAGCCATGCGGCCGGAATTTTGACGCAGCCCTCCGCACCGGCTGGAAAAGATGGCGCATTGCATGCAGCAGACTCTTGGAGAAGTTCTGTGGAAACAACGGGGTTCTTGAAAAAGCTGCCTGCGCTGCGGCAATCGGGATCGCCTTCGACGATCAGCATGCCTTTGGACTGGCGGATGCGGCGAACGATCGCAGCGACCTCGGCGAGCGAAGGTTCCGCGGCTGGATGCGCGGCTTGCACTGCGTGCCGCAGTTCCGGATACCGGAGCGCCGGTGCTCCGCCGGGCGTAAGGCGAAAATCCACGCGGGTCACGATGAAGCGGCCGCGGTCGGTGGTGTTGAAGCGGCTGCGGCGATACGAAAACCCGCACTCTGCCGCGGTGAACTCGACGAAGCTGCGCTCTTCAATATCAAAGGTCCGCACCCGCTCGATCACCGGCGCAACCTCCTGACCGTATGCGCCCACATTCTGCACCGGCGTGCCGCCCACGGTGCCTGGAATGCCGGCGAGGCATTCTAATCCTGCCCATGAGGCATCCAGGCTCCGCTGCACGCAGTGCTCCCAGGGCTCGCCGGCGGCGGCGCGCACACTTCCCTGCTCCATCGCGATTCCGCGCAGAGCCACATGCAGGACCAGGCCGTCGAAGCCGGCGTCCGCGACGAGCAGATTGCTGCCGCCGCCCAGCACGAAGAGCGGCACGCTGCGCTCGCGCGCCCACGCCACGGCCTCCGCAATCTCGTCTTCGCTGACGGCTTGAACAAACCACCGCGCCGGCCCTCCGATGCCAAAGGTGGTGAAGGGCGCAAGCGGGCCTGTTTTCTTCGATTCGCATCTATTTATAGGCTATACCCCGCGCTCACGGTAGAATGAACGCAGGCGACTTCCCTGCACCTGCACCGCGTGGTCAGGACGCCAGAAAGAAGAGACGGTTGCGGTTCCGATGGTGTTCGGTTCCCCGATCTGCTTTCTGCCCCGGAGGCAAACATGTATCCAGAACTGATGGTTATTCCCATGCGCGAGGAGCTGACGCGTGCCGGAATCAAGGAAACCCGCACCGCCGAGGAAGTGGACGCGGCGCTGGCGCAGCCCGGAACCACGCTCGTCGTCGTCAACTCGATCTGCGGCTGCGCGGCGGGCAAAGCACGCCCTGGCATCCGTTTAGCGCTGGCCAACTCCGCCAACCTGCCCGATCAAAAGATCACGGTTTTCGCGGGCCAGGACCGCGAGGCCACCGAGCGCGCGCGCAGCTACTTCGCGGGCGAGCCACCCACTTCGCCGGCAGTCGCCATTATGCGCGATGGCAAGCTGGTGTACCTGATGCAGCGCTTTGTGATCGAGCAGGCCACGGCCCAGCAGATTGCCGGGGAACTCGTCCGCGCGTTCGACGAGTTCTGCGCCAAGACGCCGGCCGCTTAATGTACAGCTAATTTCATTGCACGGGCCAAGAGGCCGGAACGCCAGCAGCGTTCCGGCCTCTTTGTGTCTGTTCTCTGGAACAAACTGCTCCAGGCCGTCAGGGAAGAAATTGGAGCAGGCCGAAGTCGCGCGGTTGGTTGCGCCACAGCAGTGGCACATAGTACGTCTCGAGATACCACGACAACAGGAAGAGCACGGCCACGCCCGCCAGCGTCCACAAAAACATTTGCACCGGAAGGGTGCGCATCAGTGGCTCGCCTTCGCGGTCTGCGCGCGGTGGACGATAGAAGAAGAGGCCGCTGGCGAAACAGATGCATCCTGCCATGGCGACTTTGACGAGCGCCAGGCTCAGCCGCTCTTCCCAGTGTGTTCCGGGTACAAAAAAGGCGCTCAGCACGATGGGATAAAGCGAGAGAAGGCTGAAGATGAAGGAGAGCGCTTTGCCGATTTCGAGGAGCACGCACCGCCTCCCTGCCGAGAGAGACTGCTGGTGTCATTTTACGCCGCCCGGCGACGAAGACCTGTCGTTGGGGGCCGGTCTGGAGACCGGCGCTACCCAGCGCCACTCCGTTATACACTCATGCCAAGCCTATGCGCGCTCGTATTCTGGTATCGCTGCTTCTAGCAACGCCGGCGCTCCTTTGGGCGCAAAGTGCAGGTAGTCTTCACACCGACACGATGAAATCCAAAACGCAAAGCTCCTCCGCTCAAATCCACGCTTCGGCGCTGGTGATCGATTCTCATGCCGACACTCCGCAGCGGTTTCTCGACGAGAACTACGATCTGGCCGACCCGCTGAATGGCGGCAACTGGAACCTGGAAACTGCGCGCCAGGGCAACCTGGGTGCGGAGTTTTTCTCCATTTGGGTTGAGCCGAACCAGTACAAGGGCCAGTACGCGCACCGCACGCTGGAACTGATCGATGCGGTCAAGCAGCAGGTCGCGCGGCATCCGGATCAGTTGATGCTGGCGACCTCGCCGGAAGGAATTGAGCAGGCCCGCCGCCAGCACAAGATCGCGATCCTGATGGGCATTGAAGGCGGCCACTCCATTGAGGACTCGCTCGGGTTGCTGCGCCAGTACTACGCGCTGGGCGTGCGCTACATGACGCTCACCTGGAACAACTCGAACGCATGGGCGGACAGTTCCAGCGACATCAATGACCCGAGTGTGCCGCACAGCAAGGAGGGTCTGAGCGAGTTCGGCAAGGATGTCGTGTACGAGATGAATCGCCTGGGCATGATGGTGGATGTTTCGCATGTCTCGGACAAGACGTTCTATCGCACGCTTATCATCTCGCGCGCGCCCGTCATCGCGTCCCACTCTGATGCGCGCGCCCTTTGCGATGCGCCGCGCAACATGAGCGACGACATGCTGCGAGCGATCGCCAACTCCGGTGGACCGGAATCGAAGGGCGGCGTGGTCGAGGTTAACTTCTACTCGGCATTTCTTTCGCAACCGTATCGCGACGCTCTGCTCAAGATGCAGCCGGAGATCGACAAGGAAGTCCAGGCGTACAAGGACAAGGCCAAAGCCGAAGGCAAGCCGGTCGACTACGCGGAGATTGCGCGCATTCAAAAAGCTGCTGCCGACCGCATTCCGCGGCCGCCGCTCTCGGTGGTGATCGATCATATCGATCACATTGCCAAAGTTGCCGGCGTGGATCACGTGGGCATTGGTTCCGATTTCGACGGCGTGAACGGCCAGTTACCCGAGGGGCTGGATTCGCCTGCCGATTTGCCCAAAATCACAGCAGCGTTGGTGGCGCGCGGCTATTCGGCCGAAGATTGTCGCAAGATTCTGGGCGGGAATCTGCTGCGCGTCTTCGGCGAAGTCGAGGCAGTCTCGAAGCAGTTGCAGGCTGAGAATCGGCCGAGGATTTTGGTAAAGCAGCCGTTTGAGAAGCAATGAGCGGCAAACGGCGGACGGTGGAGCGCGCCGTTGCCGAATCCAATATGGACCATTTACAATGGACCACATTGAGGAGGCTGTATATGCCCGCTGGCACTGGCAAGAAAACCTCCATCGGCGTTACTGAATTCAAGTCGCAGTGCCTTGGTTTGATTGATGATGTGGCGAAGGGTAAAACGGACCGCATCGTTTTGCTCAAACACAATCGTCCGATCGCAGCGATCGTTCCCATCAAGGAGAAGAAGTCCGCAAAGCGCTTCGAACTCTGGGGTGCGATGCGGGGAACGTTCACAGTTGCTCCGGGCATCGATTTGACGGAAAGCACTGGCGAAATATGGGGCGCGGAGCAATAAGTGGCTGATCCCGTGCTACTCGATACTTGCGCGGCTCTGTGGCTGGCGGGAGGCGAGGTCATGTCCGATCGCAGCATGGCGACCATGCGGGCGGCGTACGAGGCAAATGTAGGCATCTACGTCTCGCCGTTTAGTGCGTGGGAGATCGGCACGTTGGTGACAAAAGGGAAAATGAAATTCGCAGTTTCTCCCGAGGTGTGGTTCGAGAACTTGCTCAACCTTCCGGGCGTTCGGTTGGCCGAACTCACCCCTAAAATTCTTCTCGCATCCACCTCGCTGCCTGGAACACCGCCCGCCGATCCCGCGGACCGAATCATCGCCGCCACAGCTCGCATTTGCGGTCATGTGGTGGTTACGAGAGATCGAAAGCTACTGGATTATGCGCGGAAAGGACACCTCCGCGTGCAGGCATACTAACGAGGTGTACAGCGTCTATGCCGGTTCTTCGTTCCCATTTCCCTTCTGGAGATTCACAGATGAATTCAGCTTCGAAGATTGTGGCCTCCGTTATTGCAGCAGCATTGCTGCTGGCTCCCTTTGCGATTCTGGCGCAGGATGACAAAGCTGCACAGAAGCCGGCGGCACAGGAAACAACGAATACGGCGATTCCTCCCGATTCCACGACCCAGGGCAGTGTGGAGGTTGGCGGGCAGCGCATTGGCTATACAGCCGTTGCCGGAATCATTACGGTGGGCGCAACCGATGCGCAGGATGCGCAGCTCGGGCCCGACGGAAAGCCGCTGCCCGGCTCGCAGCTTGCGCTCTCCGCGCCCAAGGATCCAGCCGATGCGCCGCCCGTGGCGCATATGTTCTACGTGGCCTACTTCAAGACCGGCGCCAAGGCAGAAGACCGGCCGGTTACATTCTTTTACAACGGCGGACCGGGCAGCTCGACCATGTGGCTGCACCTGGGTTCGCTGGGACCGAAGTACGTGGAGACGGCCGGCGACACGCATTTACCCGGGGCTCCGTACAAGCTGGAAGACAATCCCTATTCCCTGCTCGACACCAGCGACCTGGTCTTCATCGACATGCCTGGAACCGGCTTTGGACGGCTGGCCGGCAAAGATGCGCCCAAGGCTTTCTGGGGACTGGATCAGGATGCGGGTGCTTTTGCCCGATTCATCTCTCGCTTTCTGACCAAATACAACCGCTGGAACTCACCGAAGTTTCTGTTCGGCGAGAGCTACGGCACCACGCGCTCGGCGGTGCTGGCTAACCTGATGGAAAACGACAAGAACATCGACCTCAACGGCGTAATGCTGCTGGGCGAAATTCTCGATTTTCCTGGCGGCATCGGTGTGGGCGGCGGAGGCGGCGGAAATGATCTGCCCTACGTGCTCGCTTTACCCTCCTATGCGGCAACTGCGTGGTTTCACAAGAAATTGTCGCCGCAGCCTCCCGCGCTCGATCCGTTCCTGAAGGAAGTTGAGGACTTCGCCACAGGCGAGTACATGCATGCACTGGCGCAGGGAACGGCCCTGAGCGACGCAGAAAAACAGTCGGTCGCGGAGAAGATTCATGAGTACACGGCTCTGCCGGTTGCTTACGTGCTGAAGGCGAACCTGCGCGTGACTGGAGGCGAGTTCGAGAAGACCTTCGCAGACAGCGATGACATGACAACCGGCCGCTACGACTCCCGTTACCTGGGCCCGACCATCGATCCGCTGAGTAAAGAGGCAGATTACGATCCGCAGAGCGCGGCCATTTCGTCGGCCTACGTGGCGATGATCAACAGCTATCTGCGCAACGACCTGAAGTACGGCGCCAACGAGACCTACCTGCCCATGGCACTGTTTGACGGCACGCACTGGGACTGGACGCGCAAGGATCAACAGGGCATTGGCGCTGTGCTCGGAGTCAACGTGAGCGAAGATCTGGCCGACGCGATGAAGACCAATCCGCGGTTGAAGCTGATGGTCAATGGCGGCTACTACGATCTGGCCACGCCGTTTTTCGGAGCTCTGTATACGGAACAGCACTTGGCCATTCCGCCCGCGCTGACCAAGAATATCGAATACAACTGGTACGAGTCGGGCCACATGGCGTACATTCGCGACGATTGCCGGAAGCTGCTCCACGATCGCGTGGCGGCGTTTATCCGCAGCTCCGAAACTGAAGCGAAGTAGCGAATGCGGTGAGTTATTCGGCGGCGCGGGCCGGAGCTTTCAGGCCCAGTTCCTTCATCGCAATCTGCAGATCGGCCCAGGCTTCTTTCTTCTGGCGCGGATCGCGCAGAAGGTAGGCGGGATGATAGGTAACGATAAGGCTCGATCCACGCCAGGCGTGCACGCGGCCGCGCAGTCCGGCCAGCGGCTGGCGTTGCCCCAGCAGATAGGTTGCCGCCGTCGCGCCCAAGGCCACGATCACCTGCGGCCGCACCACATCAATTTGACGAAATAAAAACTGCGAGCAGGTGTTGGCCTCATCCGGCTCCGGGGTGCGATTGCCCGGCGGACGGCACTTGACCACGTTGCAGATATACACCTCTTCGCGCTTCAGGCCCATCGCAGAAATCATGTTGTTGAGCAATTGCCCGGCTCGTCCTACGAACGGCAAGCCCTGAGCATCCTCATCGGCGCCTGGCCCTTCACCCACAAACATGAGACGCGCGGTGGGTGAGCCGTCGGCAAAAACAATCGTGTGGCGGCCCTGGTGCAGTGCACAACGCGTGCACTCGCCAATGTCTTCGATGATCTGCAGTAATGCGGCTTGACGATCGGCGGGCGCAACTGCGCCTCCAATTGCGGGAGCGGCAGGAATGCTTTTGCGCGGGGGAATGGCGGGGTCCTCGTCAGGAAAATTTGGCTGGGGTGTTAAAGGCGCGGGCGCGGCGGATTGGGGTTCGTGGTCTCCCACCCTCTCGCCAGAAACAAGGCGAGAGGATGGGGCACGGAGCGTCTCTGCCTCTGCCGGCGTTAGATTATGCGCAGGCGATGCAGGGGCGACAGGCGCGCTGATTTCCACGCTCTCGCTGACCACCAGCGCGGGATCGACGGGCCTTCGATAGAAGTCCGTCAGCCCCAGGTCGCGATAGAAGCGGAGGCGTTCAGACAGAGCCTGGCGGGTTGCTGGATCGATCGTGCGCGGCACCGTGACTACTCCACCACAAGCTGCCGCCGCGATGCGACGGTGATGGTCTCACTCAGCACGGCGTCCTGTTTGCCCTGGCGGTCGTGCGGGTCTGTCTGCTCGCGCACTTCAATTCCGCCGAGCTCGACCATCATCGACTGCGGCCGGCGCAGGGCGAGAATCTCATCGAGAATGCGATCGGCAAGCTGCCGCTTGGGCATCTGCGGCAACTCGATGGCCGTGGAGTTGGTGAGGAAGGTTGCTGCATTCATGTCTGCATCGATGCCCACGCCGTCACCGGTCACGTCGTTGGCAACGATGGCGTCCGCGCCCTTCTTCAGCAGCTTGGCGCGGCCGTTTTCCATCATGTTTTCGGTCTCGGCGGCAAAACCGACAATAAGCTGCCCGGGACGGCGCTTGCGCACCACTTCGGCCAGGATGTCTTCCGTCGGCGCCAGCTCCAGCGTCATGGGTCCGGTGCGCTTCAGCTTCTGCTCGGCTACCATCACCGGCCGGTAGTCGGCCACGGCTGCGGCCTTGATGACCATGGTTGCGGCAACCATGCGATCGAGCACCGCCTGGCGCATCTGGTCGGCGGTGGTAATCTTCACCAGTTCGCAGCGTGCCGGCGGGTGCAGCGCCGTAGGGCCGCTTACCAGGATGACCTTGGCGCCCCGGCTCTGCGCAGCCTCAGCCAGCGCATAGCCCATTTTTCCGCTCGACCGGTTGCCGATAAAGCGCACCGGATCGACTGCCTCGCGCGTGCCGCCCGCGGTCACCAGCACGGTTTCGCCGGCCAGATCGTTGCGGCGGTTTAGCGCGCTCAACACAACTTCCGCAATGGCCGCCGGTTCGGCCATGCGGCCAGCGCCCACCATGCCGCAGGCCAGCTCGCCCGTGCCCGGCCCAATCACGCGTACGCCGCGCTGGCGCAACGTTTCGAGATTGCTCTGGGTGGCTGGATGATTCCACATGTTCACGTTCATGGCCGGCGCAACCAGAACCGGCGCAGTGGTGGCGAGGTACATGGTGGACAGAAAATCGTCGGCGATGCCATGCGCGAACTTGGCCAGCGTGTTGGCTGTGGCCGGCGCCACCACCAGCGCTTCGCCCCACTGCGCCTCGGCGATGTGGTCGATTCCGTTCTGTTCCGCGGTCGGATCGGAGGCTCCGCTCGAATCCCAGAGACTGGTGATCACCCGGTATCCGGTGAGCGCCGCAAAGGTGAGCGGTTGCACGAACTTGCAGGCCGCATCCGTCATCACCACGTGGACTTCCACGCCCTGGCGCTGCAACTCACGAACCAGTTCCGCAGCTTTGTACGCCGCTATTCCGCCGGAAACGCCCACCGTGACACGCATATCTAAATTGTAGTGCAGGGGTAAGGAAACAGGACGCCGAAACTGATTCCCAGCCGTGCCGGCCGCTAACTATTTTTGAGGAGCGGCAGCTTCAGATCGAATCGCCGTGCCGTTTCCTCCGCCAGCTCGTAACCCGCATCTGCATGCCGCATGACGCCCGTAGCCGGATCGTTGAACAGCACCCGGCGCAAGCGCTCGTCGGCTGCAGTCGTGCCGTCGCACACAATCACCACGCCCGCGTGCTGCGAGTATCCCATGCCCACTCCGCCGCCATGGTGGAAGCTCACCCAAGTCGCGCCCGAGGCAGTGTTGAGCAGCGCGTTCAGCAGCGGCCAGTCCGAGACCGCATCGGAACCGTCGCGCATCGCTTCCGTCTCCCGGTTCGGACTGGCCACCGAACCGGTGTCCAGATGATCGCGGCCAATCACGATGGGCGCTTTCAGCTCGCCGCTGCGAACCATCTCGTTAAAGGCTAGTCCAGCTACGTGGCGCTGCCCCAGTCCCAGCCAGCAGATGCGCGCCGGCAACCCCTGAAATGCGATGCGCTCACGCGCCATGTCGAGCCAGCGATGCACGTGCTTTTCCTGCGGAAAAATTTGTTTGAGCTTGGCGTCGGTCTTGTAGATATCCTCCGGATCGCCGGAGAGCGCAACCCAACGAAACGGCCCTTTGCCCTCACAGAACAGCGGCCGGATGTAGGCCGGAACGAAGCCTGGAAAATCAAAGGCGCGGCGCACGCCCTGCTCCAGCGCCACCTGGCGGATGTTGTTGCCATAATCGACCACCGGGATGCCCATATCGTGAAAGGTAAGCATTGCATTCACGTGCGCGGCGCAGGACTCAGCGGCCGCACGGCGCAGTTTTTGGTGCATCGCGGAATCCTTCGCCGCTTCTTTCCACTGCTCCACGCTCCAGCCCGCAGGCAGATAACCATTGATCAGATCGTGCGCGGACGTCTGATCGGTCACCAGGTCGGGCCGGATGCCGCCGGCCTGCGCGCGCCGCACCAGCTCCGGAAGAATATCGGCCGCATTGCCAAGCAGCCCGATCGAAACCGCCTCTTTGCGATCGCAGTGATGCTTTACCAACTCCAGCGCGTGATCGAGACTGGTTGCCTGCTTGTCGAGATAGCGAGAGCGCAAGCGAAAATCGATGCGCGATTGCTGGCATTCGATGGTGAGCGAAACTGCCTGCGCAAAGGTTGCGGCCAGAGGCTGCGCTCCGCCCATCCCGCCCAGACCCGCGGTCAGAATCCAGCGTCCGCGCAGATCGCCACCGTAGTGCTTGCGGCCAGCCTCGGCAAACGTTTCGTAAGTTCCCTGCACGATCCCTTGCGAACCTATGTAGATCCAACTGCCCGCCGTCATCTGGCCATACATCATGAGGCCTTTGCGATCGAGCTCGTGAAAGTGCTCCCAGGTGCTCCAGGCGGGAACCAGGTTCGAGTTCGCCAGCAGAACGCGCGGCGCATCGCCATGCGTCTGAAACACGCCCACCGGTTTGCCTGACTGGATGAGCAGCGTTTCGTTGGGCTCCAGCTCTTTCAAACGGCGCAATATCTCGTCAAAGCACTCCCAGTTGCGCGCCGCGCGACCGATGCCGCCATAGACGGTCAGGCTCTCCGGCGCTTCGGCGACTTCAGGGTCGAGGTTGTTCTGAAGCATACGAAACGCTGCTTCGCTGAGCCAGTTCTTGCAAGTAAGCTGCGCGCCGCGCGGCGCACGGATGTGCCGGGTTGGATCGAAGCGCCGCGAGGCGGATTTCACGTCGCTGGGATGCGTATCGACGGTCGAGGGCATAGATCTCTCCTCTACGGCTTTATTATCCTCTTGGCCAAGTCACACGGCCAGCTCGCGCGGGATTTCTTTCCCGTCTACAAAAACGCGCGGACGTGCGGGTGTAGCGATAAAGTACGCGAGTTCGCGATAATCGTCACATTCATGAATTACAAAATCAGCGCGCTTGCCGATTTCGAGAGACCCTATCTCGTGCGACCTCTCCAGGCTCGCCGCCGCATTGATCGTAGAAGCCACAATCGCCTCGCTGGGCAGCATGCGCAGATATAGCGCAGCCAGCGAGAGGATGAACGGCATTGAAGTTGTGGGAGACGATCCGGGATTGAAGTCGGAGGCAAGGACCGGAGCCAGGCCCGCGGCAATCATTGCGCGCGCATTTGGATAATCGGTGCGGCTGAGTGCAAAGACGGAAGCCGGCAGCAGAACCGGCTGTACGCCCGCATCGCGCAGCGCCTTGAATCCCTCCGCATCGCTGCACTCCAAATGATCGGCTGTTCTGGCCCCCAGCTCCGCAGCCAGTTTGGCTCCACCGTCTGCGCGAAACTGTTCGACATGCATGCGCAGTCCCAAGCCGCTCTGCTTTGCGGCGAGCAAGATCCGTCGTGCCTCCTCCACCGTGAACGCATGATCGTCACAGAAGACATCGCAGTAGCGCGCCAGCGAGGCGCGGGCCGCGTCCGGAATCATCCGGTCGATGATCATGCGCACGTAGCTCTCGCGGTCTTCGCGAAACTCCGGCGGAACAATATGCGCAGCCAGGAGCGTAGGCACCACCCGTAGGGGCGTGCGATCGCGCAAACTTCGCAATACGCGCAGGATCTTCTGCTCCGACTCCTCGCTCAGCCCATAACCAGATTTGGCTTCAATCGTGGTTGTGCCGCCACGAAGAAACCACTGCGCATGGCGCTCCGCAACTCGCAGGAGATCGTCTTCACTGGCATTGCGAGTCGCTTCGAGCGTTGAGCTGATGCCGCCTCCTGCGGCGGCGATTTCCTGGTAAGTGCGGCCCGCGACCCGCTGTTCAAAGTCGTCCATGCGATTACCGCCAAAGACCGGGTGCGTGTGCGCATCCACAAACCCGGGTAGCACCACACGTCCGCCGGCGTCAATTACCTCGGCATCGTGCCCAACCCGGGATCTTATCTCCGGATAAGACCCAACCGCGGCTATCCGGCCACCTTCGATCCACATGGCTCCATCATGCAGAATCCCGAGATTCTGCAATTGAGCGCCCACGCGCGGTCCCGGTGGTCCGGCAAGCGTCACCAGTTGCCCGCAGTTAACAACGATGACAGGTGGCCGGGCATTGCGCGGGCTCGATGGACTTACGCCTGCAGCTTGGTTCGAATTCATGTGCGCTGGGTTGCCGAATCAGAAACGGAAGAGGCTTCGCGATCGGACACTCCTTTCATCTGACAATCGTATCCCCATTCTGCCGGCGAGAGGGATTCTCGATAAGCTGGCCGATCGTTCCTTATCGGGTGGATCGTATCAATGTAGCGGCAAGTACAATCAGGACGGAGAATGGTTATGTCACAACTCAGCCGCACCGGCGTTTCTCTCGATGACGACCTGTTGAAGGAATTTGACCGGCTGATTTCCAGGCGCGGATATGGAAACCGCTCCGAGGCCATTCGCGACCTTATCCGCGAGGCGCTTCTCGCGGAGACGGTTGACTCGAACAAGCCCGTAGTCGGAACTTTGACGCTCGTCTATGACCATCATGTTCCGCGTCTCGGGGAAAAGTTGACAGAGACGCAGCATGCGGCCGGTGCAATGGTGCTGGCCGCAACGCATGTGCATCTGGATCATCACTATTGCCTCGAAGTCATCATCATGAAGGGGCGCAGCAAAGAACTCCAGAGCATCGCCGACCGCATGCTGGCGCTTCGCGGCGTGGAATTAGGAAAGCTGGTTCTCACCAACTCCGGCAAAGAGCTCAAGGCATCCAGCCACAACCATCCGCAGGCCCACTCGCATTAAAGTTGATTTTTGCGACCCGTTGTACCAGCCGGGGAACCGCAACGCTGACGATTTGCGTATCAATCGTCAAATTCGCTGAATTTGAGGGTGAGACGGGGCGCACTCGTCGGGGATATGCCGGAACTTCATCAAATGTGAAATAATCGGGGCTTGCCAGCCGCTTCCGTGTATTCGCGCCAAATCGTTTGACTAAAGGGTATTTCGCTGCGTTCTAACGGCACTCGGAGACATATGAACATTCGCAAGCCTGGTTGCAAACTTTTCTTTGCACTCATCGCCCTCATGGCAGTCATTTTTGGAGCGTACCGCGTGGCCGCGCAGGATACAGGGCGGCCTTGGATGAACCCCAGGCTCTCGCCGGAAGAACGGGCCGAAATGGTTCTGAAGCAGCTCACGCTTGATGAGAAGCTGGCCCTGCTGCATGGCAATGGGATGGCACACAATGAGCAGTGGACCATGCCGCTCACGTATCTTGCGAATGGAGGCGCCGGGTACGTCGAGGGCATCCCGCGGCTCGGCATCCCGCCGCTGATTATTTCCGACGCGGCCTACGGCGTAAGGGATAGTGCTGCCAACGGACGCTATTCGACTGCGCTGCCTTCCAACCTCGGAGCCGCATCGAGTTGGGACCCGGAGTCGGCCTGCGCATATGGCACGGTGATCGGCCAGGAGCTGAGAGCGCAGGGCTTCGATATGACGCTGGGAGGCGGTGTGGACCTGGTGCGCGAGCCCAGGAACGGACGGACCTTCGAATACACCGGCGAAGATCCGCTCCTGGCTGGAACCATGGACGGGAACGCGATGAAGTGCGAACAGGCCCAGCACGTCGTCGGCGACATTAAGCACTACGTGATGAACGACCAGGAGACGGGACGCTTCTTTGTCAACGCCATCATCTCGAAAAAAGCCATGCAGGAGTCTGACCTGCTGGGGTTTCATATCGCCATCTCGATCGCCAATCCCGCCGCGGTCATGTGTTCCTATAACCGGATCAATGGCGACTTCGGCTGTGAGAACCGATATACGCTGCACGATGTACTGAAGAAGGATTGGGGCTTTCAGGGATTCGTTATCTCCGATTGGGCGGCGACCCACAGCACGGTGAAGGCATCCGCAGCAGGTCTCGATCAGGAACAACCGATGGCGGATTACTTCGGTCCGAAGCTGAAAGAAGCTGTTGAGGCGGGGAAAGTGCCGCTATCGGAGATCGACGACCACGCACGGCGCGTTCTGTATGCGGAGTTTCTGTCCGGAGTCGTCGACGATCCGCCTCAGCCCAGCGTGGTGGATGTCGTCAAGGACCTGAAGGTAGCTAAGCGCGTGGAGGAGGAGAGCATCGTTCTTTTGAAGAACGACCATGCGATCCTGCCCATCGATCCCGCTCAGGTTCACAGCATCGCGATCATCGGCGGGCATGCCGATGTGGGCATGATCTCCGGCGGTGGATCGGCGCAGGTGGACCCGCCGGGCGGCAATGCCATCATGCCCGGCGAGCGAAAAACCATCTGGCACGAGCACATCTGGTTCCCGACCTCTCCGCTGAAGGCGCTCCAGGCGAAACTTCCGAACACGAAAATTAGCTTCGATTCCGGAACGGACTTGCGGTCGGCTGCAGCGCTGGCAAAGAACTCTGACTTGGCCATCGTCTTTGCGTACCAGTGGGAAGCTGAGGCGATGGATCTGCCGAGCCTTTCACTTCCCGACGATCAAAACGCTTTGATCGAGCAGGTGGCAGCAGCGAATCCTCACACCATCGTGGTGCTCGAAAGTGGCACGGCGGTCACCATGCCCTGGATCGACAAGGTCGCGGGTGTCGTCGAAGCGTGGTACGCGGGGAGTGCAGGACACCAGGCATTAGCGGACGTGCTGGTTGGAGACGTCGATCCATCCGGCAAACTGCCGATCACTTTCCCAAGGAGCGAGGACGAGCTTCCACACCCGACCATCCCCGCCCCGCCTGCTGAGGATAAGGGACAGGCGACGGGCAATGAAGCCACTCATACCTCGCCCTATGCAGTTCACTACGATGAGGGCGCCGAGGTCGGATACAAGTGGTTTGAGGCGCAGCACGAAGAGCCGCTGTTTCCGTTCGGCTTCGGGCTCTCGTACACAACGTATGAGTATTCCGGCCTGAATGTCGATTCCGCCGCGAAGACCGTGCGCTTTACGGTGACCAATACCGGCAAGCGAGCGGGCACAGAAATTGCAGAAGTCTACGCCAGGCTTCCCCAGGGCGCAGAGGAATCCACCTATCAGCGACTCGTCGGCTGGACCCGAGTCGCACTGGAGCCCGGCGCATCGCAAACGGTTACCGTCCCTATCGATTCTCGAGTCCTGAAGACATTCGATCCAACAAACAACCGCTGGAACTTCGCTCCGGGCGATTACGGAGTGTTCGTGGGCGGGTCCTCCGCCGACACACCGCTCACCGGAACCCTCCAGGTTCGCTGAAATTTGGAAAGGGCGGTCGCCGAATGCATGGACGACCGCCTTTAGGTTCCGGGTCGAATTCGTGTCATTAGATCCTTCCCTCAGTTTGCGGGACTGTCCGTTTGCGAACTATCTTTCGCAATTTCGGACACGGCCCCTGGGAACATTTTCGTTTCCCTCGCCGTAAGTCATTTCAAATCATCGGCCCGCTCTGCCCGCATTTTGGCCGGAGGGATGCACTTGCCATAAGTACGTTCTCAACTCCAAGCCTCAGTGGACCCGTGAGGTTTCTATGCGAACCGTACTACAGGACCTGCGCTACGCGGCGCGGCAGTTGCGCAAGTCGCCGGGATTCACGCTCACCGCGATCCTCACGTTGACCATCGGCATCGGCGCCAATACGGCGATGTTCAGCAGCATGGACGCCGTCGTCCTGCGTCCGCTTGCCGTGCCCAAGCTCAATCGCGTGATGTCCGTATCCGAGGAGCAGGACGGTCGCTATCACTGGGTGACGCTCGGCAATTTTGAAGACTGGAGCCGCCAGAGCCGTTCCTTCGAGCAGATGGCGGCCTTTGCCCCGGAGGACATGAGCCTTACCGGAACGGGCGACGCCGCGCACGTGGATGCCGCGCGGGCCTCTGCAAGCTTATTCAGCGTGTTGCGCACATCGGCCTACCGGGGCCGCGTCTTCGCCGCCGGAGACTGCCAGCCTGGCCGCGACGACGTTGCAGTCTTAAACTACGGCTTCTGGATCAGGCGCTTTGACGGTGACTCAGGCGTGCTGGGCCGCAAAATCGAACTCAATGGGCGCACCTACACCGTCATCGGCGTAATGCCCAAGACGATGCAGTACCCTCCCGCAGTCGATATCTTTCTGCCCTTCGCACCCACGCCGCAGCAACTCGCAGACCGCACCGATCACGACTACGAAGTCATCGGACGGCTGCGTGACGGCGTCACGGAGAAGCAGGCTGAGGCGGAGTTGCGTACCATCGCCGCGCATCTCGCGCAGGCTTATCCCGCCACCAACGCGCGGTGGTCCGTGCACGTGGAAACGCTCCTCGACAACGTGAACGGCCCTTACACTCTGCGTTATTACAGCCTGATCATGGGCGCCACCTTGTTTGTGCTGCTGGTGGTGTGCGCCAACCTGGCCAACCTGCAATTTGCTCGCGGCATTGCCCGGCGGCCGGAGATCGCCATGCGCTCCGCGCTGGGGCAGGCCGCTGGCGCATCGTCCGGCAGTTGCTCACGGAAAATCTACTGGTGGGATTTGCGGGTGCGGCAGGAGGGCTCGCCTTCGCGGCCGTCTACCTGCACATCATCATCGTCACCATGCCGCCGCGCGTGGAGCGCTACCTGCCCGGCTGGTCCAACACTTCTCTGAATGGCAGCGCCCTGGCTTTCTCCATGATCCTGGCCGTGGCCGCTGGCCTGCTCTCGGGGTTTGCCCCGGCCCTGGAAGCATTGCGCGTCAACCTGACGCAGCAACTCAAGTCTGGATCGCGAACCTCCACCGGCTCTGGGCGCACCCACCGGCTGAGGAGCATCTTCGCGGTAGCGCAAATCGCACTTGCCGTGGCCCTGGTCATCGGCGCGGCCCTCATGTCCAAGGGCATGGACGCGCTGCTGCATGTGGCAGACGCCTACCAGCCGGACAAGGTTCTACTGTTCGGCGTTACTCTGCCCGCGGCCCGCTACGACACCCCGCAAAAGCAGGCGGCGTGGTACGCTGCGAGTCTTGCCAGATTGCGCTCCCTGCCTGGAGTGACGCATGCCGAGATCACTACCGCGCTGCCCAACAGCGATATGGGATGGGTGCGGGATTGCACCATCGAGAACCAGCCCGTCGTCCCCGGCAAATTCCAGAGCGCGCTGCAACTGCCGGTCAGTGAGGGTTACTTTTCCGCCTTCCACATTCCCATCGTCACGGGCCGCGCCTTCACTGCAAGCGATGCGCTGGGAACGGTCCCCGTGGCCGTTGTCAGCGCCAGGTTCGTCACCCGCTATTTCCGCGGCGAAAACCCCCTCGGACACCGCGTCCGGTTGGGCGCCGGAAACGGCGGTGACGAGCCATGGGTCACCATCGTCGGGGTGGCGCAGGAGACGGACTACGCGATGTGGGATGAGAGGGAAGAGCTCACTCCTGCGGTCTATTTCGACTCTGCCCAACTGCCGCCGCAAGGCGCGACCTATGCGGTCATGACCGAGGGCAATGCCCTGGCTCTCGCGGCGCCGGCTCGCAAAGCGCTGGCCAGCCTCGATGCCGGGCTGCCGCTGGACAGGGTCGAGACCTGGCAACAGTTGATCCATGAAAATTTGACCGGGCTGATCTATGCCGCAGTCCTGCTGGGCGTGGATGCGTTGATCGCTCTGCTGCTGGCCGCGATCGGCATCTTCGGCGTGATGGCCAACCTGGTGGGCGAGCGCACCCGCGAGATTGGCGTACGGCTGGCCATGGGCGCGCGCCGCGAAGACGTGCTGGGAATGATTCTGCGCCGCGCATCGTGGCTGACAGGCGCAGGAGTGTCCGCGGGGCTCCTGATGGCCTACGGGCTGGCTCGCCTGGTGGCCAACCTGCTGCGCGGCGTGCGCCCCGACGATCCGGTGGTGTTCTTCACCATCACCTTGACCATTGTGGCCGTCGCCCTGCTGGCAAGCTGGATGCCGGCACGCCGGGCCTTGCGCATCGATCCTATGGCAGCGCTACGCGACGAGTGAAGACCGGCGAGGGGGCGGTCTCCATGGCGGCGTAATGAGTTCAGCCTTCGGAGCCATGCAGGGAAATGTGTTGCGCGCGCAAGGCCAATCCATAAGCAACCGATGTGAACTCGTGTCCGCCGCGAATTCTGTCTTTGCCAAATCGATGCGCGAAGATCCGGCGTACCGCGGGAACGAAGGAAGTTCCTCCGGTCAGAAAGACGCGATCGACATCCCGTGGATCGACACCGGTGCTGCGCAGCAGTGAATCGATGGCGCCTTCAATCGCCTTCAGGTCAGGGGCAATCCACTTCTCAAACTCGGGACGCGTTACGGGAATGCGCAGGTCGAGGCCGCCATCATGAAAGCGGAATTCGGCGTTTTCGTGCTGTGAAAGGGCGAACTTCACGCGCTGGACTGCCTCGTGGAGCTGATATCCCAGGTCCTGCTCAACAATCGCGATCAGGGCCTCGATCTTCTCCGGCTCGAGAGCACGAATGTGAGCGCTTTTCAGGATCTCTCGTACGTTATTGGTGCGCAGAAACGAGAGGTAATGCCATCGCTCCAGGTTCGAGTAGATCCAGGCCGGGACAGCCGGAAGAATCTTGTTGAGCGAACGCGCCTCGGAATCCGATCCCAAGGCCGGTGAAATCAGCTTATGGACAATGCGCGCATCGAAAGCATCACCCGCGAGCCCCACGCCGCTGTAGCCAAGCACATCTCGCTGGCCCTCACTGTGTTTGCGCGCGGACGGTCCCACCCGTAAAAGCGAAAAGTCGCTGGTGCCGCCTCCGAAGTCGCCAATCAGGATCAGTTCGTCATGATCGAGAGTGGATTCGTAAGAATAGGCCGCGGCAACCGGTTCCAGTTCGAAAGCTACATCTTCAAAGCCGGCAATCTGAAATGCTTCCCGCAATCGTGCCACGGCGAATTTGTCGTCCTCGTCTGTTTCGGCACCGACGAACCGCACCGGGCGTCCCACCACAGCCGCTCGAATGGGCCGCTCAAACTGCTTCTCCGCCTGTTTGCGAAGATCGCTCAGCATCCGCGAGATCAGTTCTTCGAGCCGGTGGCGGCGTCCAAATACCTCCGTCCCGGTCAAGGTGCGGCTGGTCAGGTGAGACTTCAGCGATTGCACCAACCGCCCCTTCTCGTCGGCATCGAGGTAGCGCTCGATGGCTGCGGGCCCAGACAAGGTGTGAGTCCTTTTGATCCCGGTAGCGGATTTGACCTGCTCGAAATAGAGCACCGAACGCGACGAGAACGTTTCGCTGCCAGCGAAGGTGAAGGAAGCGAGTTCTACCCGAGAATCCCCGGTAGCGAGCGCGACAGAGCTGTTGGTAGTTCCGAAATCGATCCCTGCGACGCTCACCGCTGACCCTCCAACCGCGCTCTCCGGCCTGAAATGCGCCTCAGAGGCCGCGGCGCCCAATTTTTAATGGTAAACGGCGCTCTCGGCAGATTTTTTCCGGAGGGGCCGGATCAGCGTCTTTCCTTGGATCCAGCCGAAGCCGCTTTTGCACGTTTGTTCCAGCCGTGAAACGGGGTGTGGTCGCCTGCGTCCCACGCCAGGCGGAGTCCTGGGGTGCTCAGATCCCAGTCAGGGCGGATCTCGCTCATCACATCGCGCAGGTCGTGCCAGAGATCGACAACGGAGGGGCGACCCCAGAACCAGTAGCCGTTGTAAATACGGTGGACGATGAGGCCCGGCCTGAGCACAAGGGTATGCGGAATCATCGGATTGTTTTCGGGATCGGTGTACTCCTGGATCTCGAGGTCCTTCTGCACGATTCGTTCTGGATCGGAGAGGAACGGCCACTGGGCGCCGACAGAGGCACGGAACTCCTGCAGTGTGTGGTGGTCGTCGGTGGAGATGGTAGCGATCTGCGTATAGCCCACGGCGATCTTCGGATAAAACGAGGCCAGCTCCAGATGCTGCTGGTGCTCCTTTGGACAGTAGTGGCCGCGCGCCAGGGTGAGGATCAGCGGGTCATCGCCCTGCAGCTCGCTAAGCTTGCGCAGGGTGCCCGTGTGATCGGGCAGCTCGTAATTGGGGAAAGCGCTTCCGGGCACGATGTCAGGTCGCATGGTGGGTCTCCTTCGACGAGAGTCGCCGGGACAAGAGGGGCTCTGTCCAGGTTCTCTTGTTAGATGTTCTTTCCACCACCAGGTTCGCCGCGCTGCCTTCGTCAATTTTTCGGAGATATCAACGCGCATCCACCTTGCGCGAAGAGAGACTGTACGCGAGAGCAAGCTCGCGATGAAAGGTTGCATCGTTGGGCGCGAGCCGCACCGCTGCCTGCAGTTCCGGAATTGCCGCCGCTGCGTTGCCGCTTTCCACACTCAGCTTGCCGAGATCGTAATGAGCCTGCGGGTCGGAGCTATTCAGCAGGAGGGCGGTGTGCAACTCCTCGGCAGCTTTCTGCCGGTCGCGAGCGGCTGCGTACACTTCCCCCAGCGCGCGGTGGACGTCGGCGATTTCAGGGTGCGCCGCTTCGAGGATTTCGAGACGCCGCCGGCCTTCAGCGGTTTGACCGGTCTTGACCAGCGACTCTGCAAACACGTACGCCATCTGCGGAATCGATGCGAGCTGGTTCTGGACGCTGTGGAGCGTTTCCAGGCAGCCCTGGTAGTCGCCGGTCATGAACTGGCTCATTGCCAGCGCTCCGCGCACGCCCGGATCGCTCCCATGCGCCTTCACGTAGCGTGAGAGCGGAGCAATGGCATCAGAAAAATCCGACGTCATGAAGGCCGCCCGTCCGCGGTTCAGATCGAGGCCGGCAAGCGTGGGATTCCACTCGGCCGCGTGGTTGAAGTCGGCGAGAGCCTCGGCGTATCGGCCTGCGGTGGCGGCGATGACGCCGAGGTTGTTGTAACTATCGGCGATGGCGGGAGTGAGGCGCTGCTCAAAGGCGCGAAGAGCAGCCGAACTCGCTGGACCGGCGGAGTTAGAGGAGGGATTGTTCGCGCCGCCAGCTTCGCCGGCGTGGTTCACATTATTGTCTTGCGTGCCCGTGGGCGGCGTGGGGTCGGCGCCTGTAGCCGCGGGGTTGTTGAGGAGACCGGCAAGCTCGCCCTTATCGTGCGAGAGGTCCTTGTTGGCGAAGGAACGCGCGAGGTCCATTTCCGCGCGAGCCTCGGCGGAACGATGCTGCTGCATCAGGACGCGGCCCAAAAGGAAATGTGCTTTCTGAATCTGGAAGCGGTTGCGTGAAGGATCTTTAGTGAGTGCGATCGCCCTGCGCAGCGCTGCCTCGGCGTCGGCCGGGCGGCCGGTGTCAAAATACAACTGGCCAAGATACAGGAAGGCGTCGGGGTTGCGCGGGTCGAGTGAAGTGGCCGTCTTCAGGTACTTCTCCGCTTCGGCAGAGCGGTGATCAGCGACTGCAAGCTTACCCAGCGCCGCATAGGTGAGCGCATCATGCGGCGAGATTCCCAGCTCCGTCTTCAACTCCTGCTCAGCCTCCGGCACGTTCTTCTGGTCGTCGCCCGCATTCAGCAACGCGGCAGCCAGGCAGTAGTGCGCACCGGGCAAGCGCGGATCTTCCGCAATCGCCTTTCTGAACTCAGCGATGGCCCGGGGAGCGAAATCGGAATTGCCATAGGCCAATCCGAACTGCATGTGCAGCGCCGGCGTATCGCCGAATGTTTGTTCCAACCCGCTGAAGGCCTGGGTGGCGCATTTGTCGTCATCGAGATCGAGACACGCGACGGCTACATCGTATCTGTTGGCAAAGCTCGGCTCGAGCTCAACCGCTCTTTCAAACTCTGCCTTAGCTTCACGGTCCTGGTTCTGCTTGAGGAGGGCGCGACCGAGGATCTGATGCGCTTTCGCGCTCGTCCGTACATCGGCGGCAGAGTCGCTCAGCACCGACTTGGCGAGCGTGCCGGCGCGCGCCGGATCACCCGCCGACAACGCGTTCTGAGCGCTCTCGATGCGCAATTCGGTTGCGTCGGCATGGAGAGCGAGTGCCTGCTCGAAGAGTGAAGCGGCATGCGCATAGTCTCCCGCAGCCGAGTAATCCTCGGCCAGCTCCTGCTGTGCCTCGGCAAGAAAGGCGCGGTATTCGCGGGTAGCTTCATCGGTTTTACCCGCCTGCTGCAGGCGCTGCGCAGTGGAGTAGTGTTGCTGCAGCGCAGATGGGTCCCTCGCGGGTCGCGCGGCCTGGGCATCCGAAACGGAGCCAGGCGTAATAGAGCCAAGCAAGAGCGCAGCGATTCCGAGGCAAACGCCCGGTTGGATGAATGTCTTCATTCAGTTTCAATGCGAGCATGTAGTTTATCAAAATGAAGCGGAAGGCGAGCTCGCAGGCCGCCTTCCGCCACGGAGTTAAATCTAGTACCGTGTCCATGTAGTTTCGTGCTTTCCCAGGTCTCAAAATCGAGACCTGGGGCACCCATGTTTCCGTTACGAAATCACGCGGACACGGTACTAGAAGGAGTACTTCAGGTCCAGTTCCATGACGCGAGCGTACGGCAATGCCGACCGCACGGTCATGAGGCCGAACTGGCTCGTGCCGCTGGTACTGTAGTTCGGCGTAATTGTCTTGCTGTTGTAATCCACGTTGTAGTTCAGCGTGTAGTTGTTGCTGCCGGAGAAGGTCAGCAACGAATGGTTCAGCCAATCGAACGCGCTGACTTTCAACTCGACATTCTGGTTTTCGTGAACGTGGAAGGTCCGATAGAGCGCCAGATCGTTGTCGAAGTAGGGCGTCATCCTCATGTACGGGTAGCTCTGACCGCCCTGCGTTCCAACCGCGGGAAGGGTGAAGCACTTGCCGTTCAAGACCTGGTGGCTAGCAAGCCCCTTGGTCGGATTGCAAGTCAGGACCGGCATAATCGGCACGGATTCGTCCGTGCCAAAGTACGTTGGGTCGCCGAGGGCGTTGGTGATACCCGTGTCTGTTGAAAGGCTACCCGTGCCTTGGTTAGCGGAGTTGGGATCTGCCGGCAGGCCGGTGTATTGCTCAATGGTTGCGCTGCCATTGCCGAAGTTGGGTACGCCGTTGCCGAAGAAGGCAGGAATGTAGCCGCCCGCCTGCCAGGTGGAAATGCCGCTGATCGTCCAGCCGCTTCCCAACTGGTTAAGCAGATCGTTGCCTGTATGGATCGTGCCGCTGTTGTAGGTGTAGGACGAGTTCAAGACCAGAGGCCGGTCCTCGGTGGTCGGGCCGTAGTTCCCACCCTCGCTGTATGGGTTTTCCTGCAGGGTCGTGCCCAGCATCTTTGACCAGGTTCCGTTCAGGTCGTACGTCAAGTGTCCGGTGGTCTTGATCCACGATACCTGCAGGCCGTTGTAGTTTGCCCATGCGGTGTTCTGCAGCATGAAGACACCGGCGGTACCGTAGGCATAGCCGTACGGATGCCAATCCGCAAGGGTGTTCCCCGTGGCCGTTGACCCGAGCCCCGAAATGTTGGGGTTCTTTCCAACATCCTCCGGGTTGGTGGAAACGATGCCCGTCCTGGGGTCGGCCGTGCGCAAGGCCCCGATGGGCATCTTGTTCTGATTGGAAACCTCGGTGTAGCTGCTGCCCTCGATGTCTTCGCCGCCATCAACAAGCTGGGAGCTCTTGCTTCCGACGTAGGCAACTTCGAGCTGCGAGTTCCAGGGTAGCCTCTGGTCGATGGTGAAGTTGTAAGACGCGGTCATCGGCTGGCCGTAGTCGCTCGGGTCCAAACCGGTCTGACTTCCTTGAACGCCGCAAGGCGGCAATTTGCCCGCAAGCGGGTTTGGGCACGATGTGTAGGCCAGCGAGCTGATGTTCTGCAGTTGGATATTCTTTGACCCCGGTGAGTTATAGCCCAACACATCGTCTGCGGTTCCCTGCGCCTCTCCGTTGGCAACCGTGTTGACCTGAGTCACATAGCGATACACGCCCCATCCGCCGCGAACCACGGTGTTCCCCTGCCCGAACAGGTCATAGGAGAAACCAAAACGAGCATCGGGGTAAGCGAAGCGGTTGGGTTGGCCGCTCAATGGTACGCCGGCATCGATGGCGTGCCAGTAGAATCCGGGAGCGTACTTGCCCTGTTCGTAGTCCGTCAGCACGCGGTTCGGATAGAACACCGCCAGTCCAACGTGGTCGCGATCGTACCAGTGGCCCACGTGCTCCATGCGCATGCCCAGTTCCAGGGTCAGGCGCCGCGTGGTCTTGTAGGTATCGTCCACAAATACCGCCGTGTTCTGCTCGGCCACATCGCCGATGGGCGCCGCGTTGTTCTCGCTGTAGGCTGATGCAACGCCGTTGAGGAACTGGGCGGTTGCGTTGTACGGCGAGCCCTCGTTAACTCCGCTTACCGCGTCCGGGTTTACCCCGGCGTTGTAAGTCAGGTTTCCATCCAGGTCGTAGCTGAACGAGCTCTGGAAGTTATCCGTGGTCTGGGTGAATGCGCCCAGCTTGACCGTATGCCTTCCCCAGACCTTGGTGAGGGTATCGCCAAACTGCGGCGCTTCCTTCTTAACGGCATACTGCCCAACCGGGTTCTCGAAGATCGAGGCTTGCGAGAAGTCCGGGAAGGTGTCGTTTCCGGCGCTCGAGTACGCGGGAATGTTCTGGGACGAAGTCGAAAAGACTTTGCCGTAGGGATAATCCAGCGTGGTCTTGAATGCCGCCGAGGGGTTCGGGGTTGTGAACGGGTACCGGCCGTAGGCCCATGCGGCCATCAGGTCGTTGGTGGTTGTCGAGTTAAAGCTGTGCACGATGTGGCCGGTCAAGACCTTGCCGTAGTTGTCCTCGTACTCGCCACCGCCCGGATAGGGAATGGCATTGCCGGGAGTCCAGTAGAGGTGCGCGCCGTTGCCCTGCGCCAGGCCTGAGCTGAATGCCTGCTCGAAGCTGCCATAGATCTTGGTGTTGTCGCCCAATTGATAATCGAGACGGACGCGATAGATCCATCCATTGTCGACATTTTCGATGGGCTGGTAGTAGTTGCATCCGCCGCAGACGCTCAACGGAGACTGGGAAGTCGCCTTGGGCCAGATCTTGGCCAGCGCGGCCGCACCGGGATCGAGGAAAGCGGCACTCGGAAACTTCTGGCCGTTGTCCACGGTGTAGTTTGTTCCTCCAATGTTGACTGTTCCAGTTGCAGCCGGGGTGGGCAATGTTGCCGTCGTCGAGCCGTTTGCGAGCACTGTTGCGCCCAAGTCACTGCACCACGGGCCTGCCCCAGATGCGGCGGGAGGCTTCCCCTGGAAGAACCCATTCGGGCATATAGCGTTGTTGTCGGCGTTGTCGTTTGAGAAGTCGCCCGCTAGCATCTCCGGGGTCGGAATATACGACGACAAAACGTTCGCGTTGCCTTGATTTTGCAGCCACTTCTCGTAGCCACCCCAGAACAGCAGATGCTTGTGCGTGCCCGGGACAGGGCCGCCAACGCTGCCGCCCGGATAGTAGTAGCTCTGCGCGCCCAGCGGCGTGCCAGCATTCTTTTGTTGCCAGCCGTTGGCGTTCAACACGTTGTTGCGAGCGTCGAAATAGGCATCGCCATGGTAGTTCGTGCTGCCCGATTTGCTGATGGTGCTGACCACCACCGGCCCGAAGGGCTGGTCGGCGCTCATGTTGGAGGACTGCACGCTGACTTGCGAGGTCATGTCAGGGGAGACGATCACCAGCGAATTGGCCATATTGCCAACGTCGATGGTTTCGGCGCCGTCCACCAGGATCGACGTGCCGCCGCGGTAAACTGAGCCGTTGGTGTAGATGCCGCTGCCGACGGCCGATTCATCGACAGTGATGTTGAGGTCGCTGAAGGTCGGGGAGGTATTGGTGAGGCCCCCTGACTGGGTTACGGCGCCGGGCAATACTCTCAGCAGTTCGGAGGTGTCCTGGCCTTCGAGGGCAAGGGTGTCAATATCCTTGGAGCTGAGAACGTCAACGTGCTGGCCGTTCTCGACGGGAATCATCTCCGCCGCAGCGGAGATCGTGACGGTCTGAGTTTCGGAACCCACTTGAAGAGCGAAGGCCGGGACCGTACGCACATCGCCGGCGTTCAACACGACGCCGGTGATTACCTTGGTTTCAAATCCGCTGACGGCTGCCTTGATGTCATAGGTGCCGGGCACCAGGGATGGGAACGCGTAGATGCCAGCTCCATTGGTCAGCTCCACGCGGCTTTGTTTGGTCGCATCGTCGGTCAGCGTGACCTTGGCGTTCGGAATCACGCCACCAGATTGGTCTGCAACTGTGCCCGAGAGCGTTGCGGTGACCTGGGCGCGCGCTGCCAGCGGGAGAAGCAAACAACAGATTGCCAGTGCAGCCAGCCAGCAGGTGAACCGCAAGCCGAAATTCCTTCGCGGTGATGTGTCTGGCGCGAAGCCAGGTGCCAAACGTGCCGGCGTCGCCGCCCGCACAAAGTCATGCCACATAGTGCCTCCTCAAAAAACCCGGATCAGGGTTTACTCACCTGCTCCGAGACTGCCCTAGATTTTGCTGAGCGCCTGGGAAGTGAACGCGGACCGAATGTTGCAGGAACGAAACAGGACCTGTCAATCACTTTTTCTCTGGAAAAGCGATTTATCATGAAAGGATGGCGAGGATGGGACATGTCCTATGACTGGACACAAGCCCATGCCGGCGCTTCCCTCCACGCCCTTATTACCAGCGTTATGTTGCATTGTGGTTCGCGACTCGCCTTGCTTTTCCCGCGAAGCGCAAGTGCCGGGGTTTGTGATTAGATAGGGGAGGTCACGGGACGGTCTGTGACGGTCATGTCGAGGTGTATTCGCTCCAAATCTTCGTCTTGGTGAAGCTTACACTTCTCCACCCATCGATGGAGACGGATTTCATCCCTGGGTTTGGGAACCGAGTAGGGGGCCAATTGTGCCCAGGCAGGACCGACCGAAAGGCCCGCAGCCGCGAGCATGGGAAGAGGTTTTTGAGCGCCGGTTTCGCCACAGCGATAGGTAGGGTCAGTGATCGGCGCGATGGAGAGTCGAACCGCGACGGATTCCCTGCGGAAAAGGAAGAGAGATGGGGCCCCAGAAATCGGATAATGTAGCAACTGTGCCGCACGAACCCAACACAGCATTCGTACCGGCCACCGAGGCGGAGCGGGAGCAGGTGCGCGCGCAACTCGGCCGCATCCTGGCCAGCCCCGCTTTCCAAAACAGCAAACGCTATGCCGCCGTCCTCAAGTACGTCGTGGAGCAGACGCTGGAGGGCGAGGGCGAACGGCTCAAGGAACGGACGATCGGGATTGAGGTCTTCAACCGCGCCCCTGACTACGACACCGCAACCGATCACGCTGTCCGCAGTGCCGCGACCGAAGTACGAAAGCGCCTGGGGCAGTACTACGCCTTAAATCGCGGAGAGTTGGGGATTGAGATCCAGCCCGGTGCGTACATCGCCCGGTTCCGCTGGGACGAGGAAGAGGCGGCGCCGCAACCGCAGCCGGCTGCGAACCAACCCGAAACTGCGCAACCCGCGGCCCATCTCGCCGCCCCCAGGCTCCGCCTCCACTGGCTATGGCTGATGGCCGCGTCTGCAGCGGGAATCGCATTGGCAGTATTGGTAATGGCGGTGTCGCATAGGAAGCGTGGCGACGACCCGTTGACCAGCTTTTGGAAGCCGGTCATCTCATCGCCGGCTCCGGTTCTGCTGTGCATCGGAAACGTCGCAGGAGGCCAGGCAACGAATGCAGACAGTTCCGGATTGAGCCCTGATCTTACGCTTGGGCAGTATCACAATTCACCGGCCACCACGGTTGACGAACAAGATGCATTCGCGTTGGCCCGATATTCCGCGCTTCTGCAGGCATACGGCCACGCGTTCCGCTTTGCCTCGCAATCGGACGCGACCTTTACCGACCTGCAGAACGGCCCCACCGTTCTTGTTGGACTGTTGAACAACAACTGGACAGAGCGGCTCATGCCAAAGTTGCGCTTTACGGTGGAGCGCCCCACGGCGAACAAGGTCGTCATTGTCGACCGCAACAATCCGTCCAATCAGGATTGGTCCGTCGACTACTCGACGCCTTACCTGAAGTTGACGCGCGATTACGCGCTGGTGCTGCGCATGGCGGACCCGAAGACGGAACAGCCCGTGGTGATGGATGCGGGCATTACGGTCTTTGGCACCTCGGCGGCTGCGATGTTCCTGACTAGCCGGAGTGAGATGAAGAAACTGGCCGCGCTGGCGCCTCCCGGCTGGGAGAAGAAAAACATGGAAATCGTGATGGCCACCGATGTTATCCAGGGGCGCTCGGGGCCGGCGACGATCCTGGCCGCGCAATTCTGGTAGAACGACGCGGTTGGAGCGATTCTCCAGCTGCTGTGGTCACCAGTACCGTGTCTGCGTGATTTCGTAGCGGAAGATTTGAACCTGGGTGCCCCAGGTCTCGATTTTGAGACCTGGGAAAGCACGAAACTACATGGACACGGTACCAGGTCTTTCAGCGCCTAATTTTGTACCAATTCCGTGCCCCATCCTTTCGCCTTTTCTCTGGCGAAAGGGTGGGAAACCACGGAAGCCAAAAGTACGAATTCATGCGGTCGGGGACCTAGTGCACAACCGAATGTTTAAGCACCGGCCGGATCCGCTCCGCCGGGACAATTCCCTGCCCCTCAAGCACTGCGTATAAGTGATCCGCAGGCAGGCTGCCGATGCGATCTACAGTCCCCGACGGCCAATGAATTTCCACGCTGTCGATTTTGCCGGCCGCGCCGAGTCCGAAGTGCACGCGCAGATCGTTCTGAGACAAATAGCTTCCGCCGCTGTGAATCTCTTCGGTCTGCGTGACCCCGCCCGCCGTAATGCGGATGCGCGCGTTGAGGGCGAGCCGGTTGCTCTTCGTACCCGCCAGCTCGAAGCTCACCCAGTGTCGTCCGCGAACTCCGTGATTGCGCAAGACCATGGGGCTGCCGTCAAGATTGTTCACCACGATGTCCATGTTGCCGTCATTGAAGAGGTCGGCGACGGCAAGGCCCCGGGCCACGCGCTTCTCCTCAAGCGCCGGGCCGGCCTCGCCGCTGGCATCGCAAAACGTGCCATCTTTCTGATTCAGGCTCAGTAGCACCGGCTGCCGATATCCAGGAGCGATTCCCTCCATCTGTGGGTACACGTGACCGGTCCCGGTAATCAGGTCGAGCCACCCGTCGTTGTCGAGATCGACAAACGCGGTGCCCCACTTTACCCAGGGCAGGTCCATCGCCATCAGGTTGGCCGCTGCGGAATCTTCTGTAAAATCCCAACCGCCATCGTTGCGGTACAGATCGTCGTTCTCGTCCTCAAAGTTCGTCACATAAAGCGATGGCCGTCCGCTGTGGTTGTAGTCGCCGATGGCAACACCCATCGTTGCCTGTTCGGAGCCATCTCCGCTGAGAGCTGTTCCGGACTCGTAGCCGATCTCTTCAAACTTGCCGCCGCCCAGATTCTTGTAGAGAAAATTCGGCGTGGAATCGTTGGCAACAAAGAGGTCGGGGCGGCCGGTGTTATTGAAATCCGACCAGACTACGCCGAGGCCGTAGTATTGATGCGGATCGCTGACGCCCGCCTGCTTCGAAACATCCGTGAAGGTGCCGTCGCCATTGTTGTGGAAGAGCGCGTCGCCCGCGCCCTTGAGCCCGCGCGGCCCGCACTGCACATCGATGCCGCGATATTTGCAATTCGGCGCGCTGCCGAACCGCGGCAGATCGTCGAGATGGAAATCGACGTAATTCGCCACCATCAGGTCAACGTAACCGTCGCCGTCGTAGTCCCCGAATGCGGCGCCTGTCGACCAGCGTCCGTCGGCCACGCCCGCCTTCGCGGTTACATCGGTAAAGGTACCGTCGCCGTTATTGTGATAGAGGATGTTGCCGCCCAGGCATGTCAGATAGAGATCGGGCCAGCCGTCATTGTCGTAGTCGCCGACCGCGCCACCCATCCCGAAGCAGGACCTGGTCAGGCCGGCCTGCTTGGTCACATCGGTGAAAGTGCCGTCGTGATTGTTACGGTAGAGAGCTCCGCGGCTCGATTGTCCTCGCAGAGCCATATCGACCGTGGGCGCATTCGTGAAGTAGATATCGGGCCAGCCATCGCGATCGTAGTCGAGGATGACTACGCCCCCGCCCATCGACTCCACGATGTAACGCTTCTCTGCGGACGAGGTATGCACGAAACCGATCCCTGCCTTTGCCGTTACATCTTCGAGTTGAGGCACGGGGCGATTTAGGCAGCGTGGAGATTTGATGCTGCCGGGCGGCGGCGGAGGCGTGGGATGGCCTTCTTGTCCCGGCGCACGGCCTGCTGCAACCATCGCGATCATCGCGACGGATGCAATCACAACGCGTCGAGCCTGCATGCGGATGCCGAATTTCAAATTCGGCCTGGCAACCTTCCATCCTGAAATTCTGCTCTCGATTGGGCGCAATCTATTCCTTGCCACTCACGAGAGAGAACATGGCTCCCTGAGGGTCCTGGCCGTTGATGATCCAGGCACCGCCGGGCACCTGCATAGGACCATTCAAGACTTTGCCGCCGCCATTCTTGACACGTTCGGTGGCTGCGCCGATCGAGTCAACGTCGATGTAGAAATTCCAGCAGGAGACAGGAACATGGGGAGGCTTGGCCATCATGCCGCCGTCGCCCATTTCCTTGTGTTCTCCCTCATCGAAGATGCGATAGACACCCATTGGCCCCATGTCCATATCGCTGACCTTCGTCCAGCCAAAGAGCTTGTTGTAGAAGTCGAAACCACCCTCGAGATCCGTCGTGTAGAGTTCGTGCCAGCCGATAGTCCCTGGGGTGGGCGGGGCCGGACGTACCGGTGAGGGCATGGCGGGGTCGGGAGTAAAGACCACGATGGCAGCACCCTGCGGATCGGACAGGACAGCAAAGCGAAGTATGCCGGGCACATCCGTGGCAGGCTTCCAAAGCTTGCCGCCGGCTTCGACGATCTTTTCGATGTGCGCGTCAACGTCGTCGACCGCGATGTAACCGACCCAGGCCGTGTGCCCGGGGATGGTCAACATTCCGGCCATTCCTACTTTGCCCAGATTGAAAGTGGTGTACTGCATGCCGTCTATGCTGGGCATTTCCTGGGTGGTCCAGCCGACAACGTCAGAGTAGAACTTGCCGGCGGCTTTTGTGTCGCTGGTCATCAGCTCGTACCAGCCGAATTTTCCTTTTGGCGTTAAACATCTGGGCGCTCTCCTGGGCTGCAGGTTGCAAAATCAACGATCGACGTCCTACCAATTCATCGTTGATACAACACGATCGCACACATGTCAACCCAGGTTAAGCAATATACATCCTGCATTCACGCGACGTAAATGCAGGATGAGGACTTTGAGCACGCCCCGAACCTATTGTTGATGGCGGCGAATGCCCCAGTCGATGCGGATGCCGGCGCGGAAGTTCATGGGCAGGCTGACATAGCCAATGGGAGCGATGTGCTGGTTGCTGAGCAGATTATTCGCCTGGGCATAGACGCTTAGCCAGCTTAAGAACTGATAGCTCCCGCCCAGGCCGAGGTCTGCGTAACCGAAGTCGAGATTGCGATTCGGCAAGAGGAGGGCGTTGGGGTTGGAGCCGAAGGCATCGTCGGCGAGATAAGTGGAGTCATCGGAGCGGCTGGCGAAGGCCGAGGTGAAGACACCGGTAATGCTTTTGCTCGAGTAGGTGGCGGAGAAAAATCCGGTGTGCGGCGGACGGCGGAAAGGACGCGCGCCTGCGAGCGGCGAGTCGGAACCGATGGGAATGCCGTTGTAGGTAGGAATGGGGCCGAGAAGGGCCAGATCGTTGTTGGTAAAGGAGCGTTGCACGACTGCGTCGAGATAGGTGTAGCCACCGCGCAGAAAGATGTTGCGGCCGATGCCGCCCTCCACGCTGGTTTCAACGCCGAGGGCGCGAAACGCCTCACTGTTGAGGCTTAGCTCGTAGGCGCCGCTGGTCTGCAGGAAGCTTTCGAGCTGAACCTGCTGAGCGGAGGTGAGATTGGGCAGGAGCTCAGGAACCAGGTCGAAGCCCACGTATTCAATCTGGTTGCCGAATTCGTTGTGAAAGAACGTGGTGTGAAAGATGATGTGCTGGCTGAGGAAGGATTGCTCGACGCCACCCTCGTAGGTGCGGTTCTCCGGCGTGGAGAGCTGGCTGATGTGCAACTGCTGGATGGTGCTCTGGCCGCCGTTGGTGGCGAGGAAATTGTAGAGCGAGTAGAACTGGTCGGTGAGCGAGGGCTCGCGCACGCCTTCAGCATAGTTAAAGATGACGCGTGTGCCGCTGAAGACGCCGGAGCGGGGCTTGAGCGCGTAGACCGAAAAGCCGGCGCGCGGTGAGGTCTGCCATCCAAAGAGCGAGTAGTGCTCGATGCCGCCGGCCAGCGTGTAGAAGAAGCGGTCTTTGAAATCACCGTGGACGCTGGCGAGGAATTCGTAATTGTTGCGGTCGGCTTCGGGATAAATGCCGTTCGGTTCGGCACCGCGCTCGTCTTCATAGCGGAAACCGACGAGCCCGGTCAGGTGCGGGGTGATGGTGAGGTCGCCCTGGTAGTTATATTGATCGCGGTTGTTGACGATCTGAAATCCGTTTGGGTAGGACTCGCCATTCGCCGGGCTGTAGTCGAGAAGTGCCTGGCCGCTCGATGTGTACCCGTTGGCGCCGCGGATGGTGACCGGAAGTCCGTAGTAATTGCCGCCGGTGTAGGTGACAGGCAAACCGCAAGTGTTCGCCGGCAGACAGGTGCCTTGCGGAGACCACATTGTCTCCTGCTCGCGCTTGCGCGTCAGGCCATAGAAAAACTTGTTGTGGAAGCCGGGCGTGGTCTGGTTGTCGAGCGCCCCGCTCATATAGATGTTCTGGTCTTTCTCAGTGGCGCTGTCGGCCACGTGGTAAAAATCCCAGGCATTGGGCACGCCCGTGGCATCCACGCCGTAATGAATGGTGGCGCGGACCTGGGTGGTTCCGTTGAGTGCATAGCCGAGGTTGGCGGCGCTGGTGGCAACGTGAAATTCGTCGTTGGGCAGAGAATTCGAGGTTTGCAGCCAGCTGAATGCGCCCAGGTAATCGAGCTTGTTCCAGGTGCCGGCCAATTGGAGTTCCTCGCGCGAAGTATTGAAGTTACCGGCGTCGCCCTCAAACAGAACTGACGGAAAGCTGGTGGTGCCGTGCGGGGTGCTCAGGCTCACGACCCCGCTTTCGGCATCGCCGCCGTAGAGATTGGTATCGGGCCCGCGATTGATTTCAGCGCTTTCGATGGCCGTGGTGGAAAATGGACCGAAATCGAAGCCGCCGCCCAGATCGCTGGCATCGACGCCGTCGATGAGGACCATGGTGTCATCGGAATCGCCGCCGCGGATGAAGAGCGAAGTTTGCGAGCCACGCTGCCCGGTCTGCACTACAAATGCGCCCGGAACCTGGCGGAGCGCGTCGACGAAGCTTGTGTGCAGCTCGAAATCGAGGTTGGAGAGAACGGTAATGGACGAGCTGGTTTGCGGCTGCGGAGTGGGTGTGCCGGTGGCCGTGACCACGATCGACTCGTGCACCCAGGCCGGCTCGAGCACCAGGTTGCGCTGGATGTCATCGAACTGGCCGGCGTAGAAGTCGGGTGTTTGCAACTGCCGAAAGCCCGGAGCGGAGACAACGAGGAAGAAGCGCCCGCTTTTGCCGGTGGTCAGTTGGAAGCTGCCGTCGGCCTTGGAGGAGCCGGTGGTGGCGATGGTCTGTTTGTTGAACAGCACGACTTTGGCGTTATTGATGACCCCGCCGGAGGCATCGGTCACGGTGCCATGGATGGATGAGGCGGAGGCGAGTGCTGCGGAAAGCGCGATGAGCAGCGCGGGCAGGACAATAAAGAGCGTGCGCGTGATGAACAGCGTGCGCGGGGCTGCCGTAAGTTTGCGGGGGCCAGAGAAATAGCAGACAGGCATAACAGGCTCCTTCGTTCCCCTCGGAACGTAAAGCGGTTGGTACGCCGCGGACCGGTCTCCTGACTTACGCGGTGATCAGGCCGGCCTTCCCAAGAACGAAAATCGAGGGCGTTCTCAGTGGCAGTGCGCGCCTTCCTTGAAGAAGACGCTGGCTGAACTCCCGCCGGTTGGCCTGGTCCTATAGGACGGCTCTACCGGCAGGCGCGCTCACAGTTGCGGGGCAGTGGCGGAATTGCACCGCCTTCCCGAGCATCCTGGCGTTTCAAGTTGTGGGTGAGCGGCGCCATGGAGGCGCGGCCACGATGTCATGGAATCAATTTCCACGACATCAACATTATCGTAGCAGAGGTTTGGACGGGACTGGAAAAGGAACGGAAAAGGACCGTTGGATGAGATGGCCACCCACAAAGCAAGGACCAAGGGAACGAGGGAACGAGAAAACCTGCTGCGCAAGCTTTCGTGCTATCCGGCCTTGCCTAATGTCCCGGTCCTTTGTCGCTTGGTAACGATCAGCAGAATGCCCGTGCGAATGCCTTGTCGGCGAGAAATTTCCGTACAGGTCGCGGGCCCAAAGCCTTGTCAAGAGCGGCCAAGCGCACTGTGCCGTATAACCCGCGCCGTGTCCATTGTTTACGCAACACTAGCCATGTTGCCGGGAGTTTCCCCGATCCGCTGCATAATCAGAGCATGGCGCCAACTTAGAAACCCTCGGCTTTCTCGAGCTCGCCCCACCCGGCACTGCCTCGATATCATCCTCGTTTTCAAACACTTACCAGGAAAACGTCGGCAAATCCCACCATTTCAGTCACTTGCAAGAGATGGGGAATTCGCTCCGTTTGTTTTCATACACTTGCGTATCCCCCCAAGGGGGTAGGGTCCTTCCGGAAGTCCGTGACAAAGTCTAGGTTGCGGTTCGATACACTGAGGCGAGGGGACCTGCGACCAACGGCCTGAGGAACTTCGCCTGCCATGCGCTTCTTACGATTCATCTTTGCCCTGGGACTGCTGCTGGGCGCGAGCCTTCCGGCCATAGCGGCCAACTCCGCCGACGCCCCGCACCTGCACGTGCAGTTCGTTTTCCCACAGACGCAGATTTCGCCGGTTGCAAAGAATGAGGCCGGCCTCTATTTCAAGCTGGAGCCGGGCTGGCACGTTTACTGGCAGAACGCGGGCGACTCCGGCGAACCGCCGCACCTCCACTGGACGCTGCCGGCAGGGATAACAGCCGCGCCTCTCCAATTCCCAGCGCCAAAGCGCCTGCCACTCGGCCCGCTGATGGACTTCGGCTATGAAAACGAAGTCCTGTTCCCATTCACCGTCGATGTCGCAAAGACGGCCAAGCTCGGCCCGGCTGTCCTGCATGCAAAAGTCGATTGGCTGGTGTGCCGTGAAGTTTGTATTCCGGGTAAAGCAGAGCTGGAGGAAAACGTTCAGATCGTGGCCGGCTCGCCCTCCGCGATGAATCAGGCCGATCAGGCGTTGTGGAATCGCTTTGATGGGCGGCTCCCCAAGCCGCTGCCGTCAGGCGACAAGGCCATCTTCCAGCCCACCGCGACCGGCTTCCGCCTGGCTCTCGACACCGGCCATCGAGAGACGCAGGCCGAGTTCTTCCCGGCGGATCAGGACATTCTCGATAATCCCTCGCCGCAAACGGTCACGCCGACTGCGACCGGGCTGATTCTCGATCTGAAGAAGGACGCGAACCTGACTGCCGCGCCCGCGCACTTGAGGGGCGTGCTGGAACTCGCGGGTGGGCGCAACTACGTGATTGCTGCGATGCCGGGCACGGTTGCCGCGGCTGCCCAGACGCGAAACACGACCGTTGGCGAGGTTGCGCGCATCGCAGCGCTGGCGTTTGTGGGCGGATTGCTGCTCAACCTCATGCCCTGCGTCTTTCCCGTGCTCTTCCTGAAGGGCCTGGCGCTGGTGCAGTCAGGGACTGAGGAGCGCCATAAGCTGCGCGCGCATGGGCTCGTTTACACCATCGGCATTCTGGTCTCGTTCTGGGCGCTGGTGGCTGCGCTGCTGGGCCTGCGCGCAGCAGGAGCCACGCTGGGCTGGGGATTCCAGTTCCAATCGCCGGTCTTTCTGGCGCTGATGGCGGGGCTGCTGTTCTTCCTGGGACTGTCGCTGGCCGGCCAGTTCGAAATCGGTCTCACCCTGACCGGCGCAGGCAGCGGCCTTGCGGCGAAGCAGGGCTACGCAGGCAGCTTCTTTACCGGCGTGCTGGCGGTGGTGGTTGCCACACCGTGCGTCGCGCCGTTCATGGGCGCAGCAGTGGGCTATGCGCTGGCGCAAACCGCCGGCATTACGTTCGCAGTCTTCACCGCGCTGGCGCTGGGATTGGCCGCACCCTATTTTTTCCTGACCTTACAGCCGGCGTGGACACGTTTGCTTCCGCGGCCCGGCGCGTGGATGGAGATCTTCCGCCAGGCAATCTCGGTACCCATCTTCGGGACGGTGATCTGGCTGGCCTGGGTGCTGGCCAGCGGATACGGCGCGACAGTGCTGGTGGTGCTGCTCACCAGTTTCCTGCTGCTTGCAATCGCAGGCTGGTTCCTGGGCCGTTGGCCAGCCAGAAAGTGGTCGACATCTGTCGCCGTTGCCCTCTGGCTCTGCGTGCTTGGTTTGGCGATTTTTGATCAGCAGCTTGCAGCAGGTCCGCCGGCGCCCGCTTCCAACGGGCAGACTGCATCTGCCAATTGGCAGCCGTGGTCGGCCGCAGCGGTGCAGACAGGATTGGCAGCGGGTCGCCCGGTATTTGTGGATTTCACGGCGAGCTGGTGTCTGAGCTGCCAGGTAAACGAGCGCGTAGCCTTGACCCAAGCGGAAGTGCAGCAAGCCTTCACGGCGAAGAATGTGGTGTTACTCAAGGCCGACTGGACGCGCGAGAATCCGGATATTTCGCAGGCGCTGGCCGCGCTCGGCCGCAGCGGCGTGCCAGTTTACGCACTCTACGTTCCGGGAGAAGGGAGCCCACGGCTCCTGCCGCAGGTGTTAACGCCGGGAATTGTAACCGGTGCGCTCGAGAACTTGCCGGAAACAGGGACCAAGGGACCGAGGGACCAAGGGAACTAGAAAACAGGGACCGAGGGACAAGGGACAAAGGGACAAAGGGACCAAGAGAACTAGCCGCGCAAGCTTTGCTGCCATCCCGCCTTGCCTGACGTCCTTATCCCTTATCCCTTATCCCTTGTCCCTTATCCCTTGTCCCTTGTCCCTTGATGTCCCTTGTCCCTGTTTTGCATCACCGCGTCATAATCACTTCCGACAGCGCATCCTTCGCCAGAAACTGCTTGTGGCCGCTCCAGCCGGTGAACAGCCGCTCGATGCTGCGGTTGGTGAAGGTGCGCTGGATGGGGAAGGCTTCGCCGAGCTGCACTTCGATGTCGTTGCCAGGCGTGACGTGGAATCGGCAATGCAAGGTTTCGTCGCCCTGGGTGCGCGTGTGAAAAAGCGCCAGAACCTGGCCGCTGGGATTCATGGAGGCGCAGAGATGATCGACCACCGGCTTCACGAACGGTTCGGGCAGGTAATCGAGCGAGGTCCAGAGCAGCACCACATCGAACATGCGGCCGGCAAAGTTGAGGGTCTGCTCGACGAACTTCTGCACATCCCAGATCGGATTGCCGTCCTCATCCAGTTCGCCGCTGTGCCATTGTCCAGCGCATGCTTCGTGTACCAGGTCGGCCATGAACAGGCTGTGACTCAGGCCGGTCAGGTAATTGATGTTGGTGGGCGAGGTGTAGCCGATGTCGAGAATGCGCAGACCAGGTTCCGATTCCAGGCGCTTGCGCATCACCGCCCACGCGCCGGAGTGTCGCGGCACCCGAGGCCCTATCAGCCCGGAGCTGGAAGCTTGCGCTTCGCTTTCCTGTTTCTTGAAACGGCCTAACAACCTGGAACCCCTCAAAGCAAGCGCTGACGGAGAAAATACTTGAAGAGTGATTCGCCGCGCGAGGCACCGCTGCAACAATTCGCGGTGCCCTGTGCGCGCAGCGGAGTTCTAGAAGTTGCCGCTGGTCTGATCCGCGCCGGCGCCGTCCGAGCTCTTGTGGGCGCCCTGCGTCAAATCCACCTTGCCGCGAAACACCGCGTTGTCCTCAACCGCCAGCCGCAGCGCGCGAATGTCGCCTTCCACCGTGCAGCCGGCGCGCAACTCCACGCGTCCGGTAGCCACCACGTTGCCCTGCACGTGCCCCAGAATCAGCACATCCTTGGCGGCGAGGTCCGCGGCAACATTGGCGTTGGGCCCAATGGTCAGCCTGCTCTCGGCGAGGCTGACCGTCCCTTCCACGCGCCCGTCCACAATCAGATCCTCGCTACCCTTCACTTCGCCACAAATGACCACACTCTTGCCGATGCGCGCCGGAACATTCTCCACTGCCATGAACCTTTCCTTCCCACGGGCCGTTGAAGGCCCTGCCCGCACTATACGCAACCGGGCCGCGTTGCTTCAAACCTGAAGAACCGCGTGGGAATCCTTGGCGTCTAATCTACCACGAACAGCGGAATGGGGCGTGAAAGGGGAGAGATGCCCGTCGCAAGAATTGGCCGTAAACTAGAGAGAGTGCGCAGCCTTGTTACTATTTTGGGACTTCCCTTTCTGGGAATCGTTTTGCTCCCCGCGCAAAACGCGCCCTCCAATACTCTTTCCGACGCGCAGTCACACGCGGTGGTCGGTCTGGCGCTGGACAATGAGCTGCGCGCGGCGGAAGACACCACGCATCCCATGCGCTACTGCCTGCGCAAGAGCTCGCCGCGGCTGACGTCGACGAAGGAGATTTACGAAAGCAAAGACGGCGACGTAGCCCGCCTGCTCAGCATCAACGGCCAGCCGCTCGACCCGGAGGCCGAGCAGAATGAAAAGTCGCGGCTCACTGAGCTGGCCGGCGACCCGGACCGGCAGCGACACCGCATGCAGACGGAAGATGCCGACCGCGCGCACGCAATCAATGTGCTGCGCGCGCTGTCGACTGCTTTCACCTATCGGTATGCGGGCATCGTGGAGAGCTCTGCGGGACTGGCAGAAAGGTTTACTTTCCAGCCAAATCCCGGGTTTTCGCCGCCCGATCTCGAATCCCAGGTGCTGACCGCGATGACCGGCGAAATCTGGATCAATGCGGCGCAGGAGCGCGTGGTGCGGCTGCAAGGCCATCTGCAACACGATGTCGATTTTGGCTGGGGCATCCTGGGCAGACTCTACAAAGGCGGCTGGATCGCAATCAACCAGGCCGAAGTGGCTCCTGGCCAGTGGCGAACAGTGCAATTACAGATGGTGATGAGCGGTCGCCTGATGTTCAAGTCGCGCAACTTCGATACGACAGAGGATGAGAGCGACTTTGCGCCGCTGCCGCCGGATATCGGCTATCGCGAAGCGATCGAGAAACTGCAGAGTGGGGCATTCGACACAGAGGCGCGGAAGCAATAAAGCGGAATTCGGCAAAAAACAGCGGCCCGGCGCTCATCGCGCAGGGCCGCTGTTTTTGAATGTCATCGCCCTTACATCTTGACGAAGACGATAACCATGGTGAACAGGGTGAGGGACTCGATGAAGGCCAGACCGAGCACCAGGAACAGCATGATGCCGGCGCGAGTGCCGGGGTTGCGGGCCAGCGACTCGCAAGCCGAGCCGACGGCGCGGCCCTGACCCATGCCGCACAAGCCGGCAGCCAGGCCCATACCAAGGCCGGCGCCGATGGGAATCAGGCTGAGAGCCGGCGCTGTGCCGCTTTGCGCGAAGACCGGGACGGCAAAGCAAAGCACCGCCAAAGCCATGAACAGGTATTGAAGTTTCCGCATATTTCTCCTGCTTCCGTTTAGATTGGCCGCCAGTGGGTGGTTGAGGCTCACCGAGCCGGAGAAAAGCAGCTATCAGCTTCTAGCCTCCAGCTTCTAGCTCGTTCCTCAGCGAGTCGAGAATCTCAACTCGCCAATGAAGGCTAGAAGCTAGCAGCTAAAAGCTAGAGGCTGCCCTTACACCTTTGGCCCCCTCACACTTGCAGCCTTACCGTTAACCCGGAGCGGAAGCGGCCCCGGCGGAATGTGTAAAGCAGTTCGCAGTTCTTAGTTCGTAGTTCACAGATTTCGGTCCGCCGATCTGGCTGCCTGCTAAGAACTGCGAACTACGAACTGTGAACTGCTTTTTAGTGCTCCTGCGCCACCGCCATGGACAGGTAAATCATGGCCAGCAGCATGAACACAAACGCCTGGATCACCGATACCACCGCGTGCAGGGCCAGGAATCCGGCCGGAAGCGCAAGCGGGATGAGCGAGAAAGCTACCAGCACCATCAGGTCGCTGGCAAACATGTTGGCGTAAAGACGGATGGTGAGCGACATCATGCGCGCGAGATGGGAGACGATCTCGATGGGGAACATGAGCGGCGACAGCGCCGGCAGCGGCCCCATGAAGTGCTTGATGTAGCCGACCGGACCCTGCGCGCGGAAGCCATGGAAGTTGTAGTAGAGGAAGGTGAGCACTGCGATGCCCAGCGGCACGACCGGCTGGCTGGTGGGCGTCACCACGCCCGGAACCACTCCGATGAGCAGGCCCGCCAGGTTGTTGAGCAGCACGAAGAGTCCCACGCATGTCACAAAGGACTGGAAACGCTCATGGCCATGACCGATCACCTGGTCGCTCAGGCCGCCAACAACTTCGTGGATAATCTCGGCTACGTGCTGTGTCGGGCTGGGATTCTCTACCGAGAGCGTGGCCCGCACCAGCATGAAAAACGCCAGCAGGATGAAGGCGACCAGCATCTCCTCAGCAAAGACATCGTTGATGGGCGCCATGGGGTGCGCCGGATGCAAGCCCACCAGCTGCATCAGCCAGCCGAAGAAGGGGCCAAAGACCGCATTGAAGGCGTGGGTAATTCCAAGTTTCTGCATCGAAAAGATGTCTTTCCGTTTCTCTGGGCATTTCCACCTTAGCGGCAAAAATAAAGACGAGGCGAAGGTGGAGCGCCCGGTCTTCTTGATTCCTGGGCTCGGACCGCGTTGCTCCGGTCAGTTTCGCAGCAGGCGCAGCGCTTCCCAGACTATGGCCAGAACCGCCAGGCCGAGTCCGCACAAGAGGGCCAGCACCGAACCATGGAGACATTTAAGGCTACCATAAATGGCCCCTGCAAAGACGATCAGGCGCAACATCAGGAAGACAATGGCCAGCCCGGCGCCTTGCGGAACCTGCTGATTATCCAGCCTGGCGTTGATGATCCGGATGAGCCGCCGCCACTCCAGGATGCTGGCGGCGGAGATCAGGGTTCCGGTGGCCAGCATGGCGCCGTTGCGCCAGCCGGAGGCCTTCCACACCGCCAGCGCGCCCAGCAACCCGATGATGAGGGTGATGCGCATGGCCCGCCGCAGCAGGGCCTCGAGGCCGGCGTCGGTCAAACCGGCCAGAGAGTGTTGTTCTTCGCTCATGAGGGCCTGCCGGCGCTTCCCTTTCCGTTCGGCTTGCCTTTGCCGGTGGGCTCTTTCACCGCGTCCATGGCCATGCGGACTACGTAGAAAAGCCCGGCGGCGCCGCCAAAAGCGACGCCCACGGCGGCGGCCAGGGGCCAGTGTTCGCGGGAGCCGATCCAGTCGCCAAGCAGCCAGCCGATGAAGGCCGCGCAGGGCAGAATCAGCGCAATCTGCACCATCTTTTCCGCCTGCACAATGGCGCTGACCAGGCCTTTCGATTGGCCCGTCGGTTTGCCACGGCCTTTCGGTTCCGGAATGGGCGGGTTGAAGGGCATCATGGTGGTTATACACGATGCGCGCTCCCGCACGCGATGAGCCCGGCGCAAATCGGGAAGTTGCAGCCGCTATACTGGCGGTTGGACCTTCGATCGTTTTTGAGGACTGTGGAGCATGGAGTTCGAGTCAGAATTTGAGCGCAACCTCTTCGAATTGCGCCAGGGCAAGCTGAAAGAAATCGAGAAACTGGGGCAGGCGGCTTATCCCAACCAGTTCGCCTTTTCCCATTCCATTCCGCAGGTGCGCGCGGAGTGGGGCGAGGCGGCGGGCGAGGCTCTCGAGGCCAACCGCGCGACGCTGGCTGTTGCGGGGCGCATCATGGCCATTCGCCAGCAGGGCAAGGCCGGCTTTGCCACGCTGCAGCAGGACGGGCAGCGGCTGCAGATCTACGTCCGCCTCGATGCGGTCGGCGAACAAGACTTCGCGCTCTATAAGCTCCTCGACCTGGGCGACCACATCGGGGTGAGTGGCTATCTGTTCCGCACGCGTACCGGCGAGCTCACGATTCACGTCGAAAAGCTGACATTCCTGGCCAAAGCCATGCTGGCGCTGCCGGAGAAGTATCACGGCCTCGCCGACGTGGAACTGCGCTACCGGCAGCGGTACGTAGACCTCTTCGCCAACCTCGACAGCCGCGAAGTGTTTGTGAAGCGCGCCAAGGTGCTGCGCGCGCTGCGACGGTTCTTTGACGACCGCGGATTTCTTGAAGTGGAAACGCCGATGATGCAGGCCATCGCCGGCGGCGCGGCGGCGCGGCCCTTCGAGACCCACCACAACGCGCTGGACATGGATTTGTTTCTGCGCATCGCGCCGGAGTTGTATCTCAAGCGTCTGGTTGTCGGCGGGCTCGACCGCGTGTATGAGATCAACCGTAACTTCCGCAACGAGGGCGTGAGCACGCAGCACAATCCCGAGTTCACCATGCTGGAGTTCTACCAGGCCTACGCGAATTACCACGACCTGATGGACCTGACCGAGGAGCTGTTCCGGTTTGTGGCGCTGGAGGTGAACGGCACCACGGTGACGGAGTTCAACGGGCACACGCTGGATTTCGCGAAATTCGAGCGGCTGACCATGCGCGAGGCGATTATCAAGTGGTGGCCGGAGAGCCTCGCCGGAATTCGGCCCGCGCTCGATGAGTTCGGAGTTCCCGGCAAGTTGCAGGGATTGGTGGAGGCTTTGCGGGGCACCGGAATGAAGGTCGATTTCCAGCCCGGCGAGCCAGCCGGCAAAACGATCGCGAGCATCTTTGAAGCTGTCGCGGAAGAACACCTCATCCAGCCGACCATCATTTACGAGTTCCCTACCGCCGTTTCGCCGCTCTCCAAGCAAGATCCAAAAAATCCGGACTGGGTGGAGCGGTTCGAGATCTACGCAGGCGGATTCGAGTTGGGCAATGCCTTCAGCGAGCTGAACGATCCGGTGGAGCAGCACAAGCGGTTCGACCAGCAGTTGGCGGAACGATTCCGCGGCGACGAGGAAGCGCACCAGATGGACGAGGATTACGTGCGCGCGCTGGCCTATGGCTTGCCTCCGACTGGAGGAGAAGGCATCGGCATCGACCGGCTGGTGATGCTGCTGACTGGGTCGAGGTCGATCCGGGACGTGATTCTGTTTCCGCTGATGCGGAGCAGAGATCAGGGCTCAGAGGCCAAGGATCAGAAGGAACCGGGCTAGGTTGGAATCGTGCTTTCCCAGGTCCCAAAATCGGGACATGGGGCACCCATTTTCGTGGCTGAGCAGCCGAAAGGCAACCGCAGATCCTTCGACTGCGCTGCTTGCAAAAGGCGCAAGCGGCTCCGCTCAGGATGACAGTGCTTTCATGAAGTGAATCTCCTAACCAGACATTAACTCCGCTAATAACGCTTATCACCGGGAGCATCGGACCACCTTGAACATTCTTTTCGTCGGCGACATCTTCGGCAGCGCGGGACGGCGCATTGTGGCCGAGCACATCGGCCACGTGCGCGAGGCGCACAGCGTCGATCTCACGGTTGTGAACGCTGAGAACGCGGCGGGCGGATTCGGCGTGACGCCGTCCATAGCCGAAGATATCTTCGACCTGGGCGCGGACGTACTCACCACCGGCAATCACGTGTGGGACAAAAAAGAGCTTGCCGATTACATGAATTCGGCGGACGCGGGGAGCGACGAGCGCCCGCGCCGTGTTTTGCGGCCGGCCAATTTTGCGCCCGGGCTGCCCGGATACGGCGTGTTTGAAGGAACTACGCAGAGTGGCGTGGACTATGCCGTGATCAATCTGCAGGGGCGCGTCTTCATGGGTTCGACCAACGATCCGTTCCGGGCCGCGGACGCGCTACTGGCGCAGATCAAGGCCAAGGTCATCCTGGTCGACTTCCACGCCGAGGCGACCAGCGAAAAAGTGGCGATGGGCTGGTATCTCGACGGCCGCGTGACGGCAGTGCTGGGTACCCATACGCACGTCCCAACCGCCGACGAGCGCGTCTTGCCCAATGGAACCGCCTTCCAGACGGATGTGGGCATGAGCGGCCCCTACGACAGCATCATCGGCGTGGAAAAGGACATGGTGCTGCATAAATTTCTCACCGGCATGCCGGGAAAATTTGAGGCCGCCAAGGGAAATCCGAAGATGTGCGCCGCGCTGGTGACGTGCGATGCAGCGACAGGACGCGCCAGCCGCATTCAGCGCATCATGCTCGGAGAGTAACGCCGGCCTTTACGCCGCCAGTTCCATATACCGACGTCGAATCGCTTGTGAGGGCCTGGAGGCCCTCACGACAGCCGGTCTGGAGACCGGCGCTACAAAAAGAAAGGGCAGCCCGCTTGGCGGACTGCCCTTTTTCATTCCAGTTCTGCCCAGGTACCTGGCGGCTACTCGCCGCCGCGGTGGTGACCCGTTGCCGGCCGGTGATGCACCGGAGCGGCCTTCTTCTCCTGCTGGACGAACCCTTCCTTCAACACGATCTGGGCCTTGGCGGCATTGCCGTTGGCAGCCGGAATCGCGGTGTAGGTGTCGTAGGTGGCGTCGAGTTCTTCGGCCGGCTGCAGCTTCATCTCGAAGCCCGCATCCGGAGCCTCCTTGCAGGAGAGCGGCTCCTTCATGTTGACGGTGAAGTCAGCAGTCTTGGAGTCCTTGGCGTCCTGGGTAACGGCCATGTTGATGGTGGTGACGGCAGGCTCGATCAAGATCCTGTGTGCGTGGTCGAGGCCCTCAATCTGCCCGAGGTCAGTTGGGTCAGCGTTGGCCTGCAGGTAATCCTGCGCTTCCTTCACATGCAGCTCAGTGGGCGGAGGAGGCACAGAGGCGCACGCGCCGGGAGTCTTGAGCTTGACCGTATAGTCCTTGGGCTTAACCGAAGCAGCCGTGGTTACATGCACCACCAGCACCGTGGCCGGATCGCTGATCACGATGCCCGGGACGGGCGTGAGCTGACCCTGCAGAACGCTCCACAGCTTCTGGGCATCGTCCTTGCTGCCGTTGGCCAGGATGAACTCCTTGTCCTCGAGGTTGAGCTTGGTCAGGTCGGGCGTGGAGGTAATGACGCCATGCACAATGTCAACCGGAGTCGGAGCAGGCGCAATGGTGAAGGTCGACGGCGGGAACAGCGTCTGCGCCGACGCGGTCTTCACCTGATCGAGACCATCCAGGTTGCCGTGGTAGCGCTTGTACCAATATTCGAGCTTGGGCTCGATCTGCGCCTTGTACGCGGGCGGTGCAAAGTTCCACGCGCGGGCGTAGAACCAGCAAGCCTTGATCTCGTCGCGCGAGGCGCCAGGCTTGGCATAGGCCTCCGCCAGGTTCAGCGTGTCCACCAGGCCAGCGCCGCTGGTGGTCTGCTGGGCCGAGTAGAGCATCAATTCCGTGGTGTACTCCTTGATGGCGGCCGCATAATCGTGTTTCACGATTGCATTGTCCAGAGCGATGGCCGAGTGGAAGATGGGATAAGCCGCATCCGTCATCTTCTTAAAGTCGTCGTCTGAGACGCCCGTCGGCTTGGCCATCGTCAGGCCCTTCTGGGCCGTGACCGCGGCATCGTCGCAGGTCTGCGGATCCTTGCTGTCGCCAGTCGCGGGATCGATGTCCCTCTGGCAAGCCGCCTTCTTGAAATAGACGGTGACATATATTGCCTTGAAGTTGTTGGGGTCCAGTTGCAGCATGCGGCTGGCAGCGCTCACCACCTTGTCAGGCTGGTTGAGCTGTCCATAGGTGTCGATCAACTGGTCGAGCACCGCTTTCTTGACAACGCTGTTGGGGTACTTCTGCAGAAAATCCTCCAAGGACGCAGCCTTGGTTGCCGGATCGGTCTGGGTGACGGCTGTCTGGTAGGCGTTAAATTCGGCTGGATCCTGAATGGTGATCTGACCGGAATTATCCTGCGCTCGCAGCGCGGGCGCGGCAACAAGGGCAGCGCTTGCCAAAGCCATCGCAAATGCAAGGACTAACTTCTTCATTCTGTGCTCCTGGGAATTCTAAACTGGATATGCAAATTGCTGCGGAATCCGGCAACCGGTCCGGTGCGCAGTCTGATACTAGGCGACGGATATACGATACCACGGCCTCTTCGAGGCATTGCAATGGATTATAGAAAGCCATTCCGCCTATGACAAGCGAACCGCCAGGGCCGGGCTGGATCGATGCGGAGGCGCTGTCTCCCAGGAGCTGAAAGTCGAGCTCATTTCGGGGAATTTATGTACGGGCCGAACAGGCTCCGGAAAAACTCATCACGGATGATCGAATGACCAAAAGCATCCCTCAGGGGCTAAAGCCCACCCCTACCAGTCCCGGCCTACCAGTCGTGCCCTGTTACAAAGCGCGATCGCAGAGATCCATCGCAAAGAACCATCGCAGAGAGTTTTTCCGCAGCCTGCGAAGCCCGTACCCTCGAGCTACTGCAAGAGGCGAACCAACTCCCCCTGCTCCGCCAGAAATGCATCGTGGCCGTGGTCGCTTGTCATTTCGCGGTACTCAGCCTGAGCGCCGGCCGCGCAGACAGTCTCTGCAAAACGCTTCACCTCTGTGGCCGGAAACAGCCAGTCTGTGCTGATGCCGATAAAAATAAGGCGGGCGCGGATGCGGGCGAAGACCTCCTCCGGCGAGCCGTACCCGCGCAGCGGATCCCAGGTGTCCATGGTGCGCAGGATGGCCAGGTAGGCATTGGCATCGAAGCGGTCGATGAACCGGCGGCCCTGGTGATCGAGATAGCCGGCGATATCGAAACGGCCGCCAATCAGGCCGCTCTTCAGACCGTTTCCTGGGCCGTCCGCGGACCACGGGTCCTCGCCGCTGCGGTTGGGATTGCGCCCGTAGCGCTCCTCGAAGAGCGGCGCGGATTTGTAGCTGAGCATGGCGATCTGCCGGGCCAGCGACAAGCCGCGGCGCGGCGGCTTCTGAGGCAGATAACATCCGCCAACCCACTCCGGGTCGTGCTGGATGGCCTGGCGCTGCAAATGATTCAGAGCCAGGCCCATGGCGCCCAGCGGAGAGACACCGATGATGAGGCCGCGCTCCACGCGTTGGGGAAACTGGATGGCCCATTCCAGCGCCTGCATGCCGCCGATGGAGCCGCCCATGACCAGGCGCAGCTTGCGCACTCCGAGAGAGTCCAGCAGCCTGGCTTGGGCGCGAACATTGTCGCGGATCGAAATGAGGGGGAAGTCGGGGCCGTACGGCTCGCCAGTGGCGGGATTCACCGAGCCGGGGCCCGTGGAGCCGTAACAGGAACCCAGCATGTTGATGCAGATGACGAAGTCGTGTTCGAGGGAGAGAACGGCGCCGGGAGCAAAAACCTCAGGCCACCAGGAGCCGACCAGGGCTGAGCCCGAGAGCGCGTGGCAGACCAGAACGGCGTTATCCCTGGCCGCATTCAGCTTGCCGTACACAGCATAATGCAGTGTGGGACACGCCAGGGTACACCCGCATTCGAGGGCGAAATCGCAGTCGAGCACGAAGTCGCCCTCGTAGGTGGGTGCCAGGACTTTTTGGCCGGGTGAGGAGCCGCTTGCAGTTGAATTTGTGGGTTCGGTCATGATTTAGCTGCTAGCCTCTAGCTTCTAGCTTCTAGCTTTTCGTGCCTGGCGCGATCGGGTTCTAATGCCGGCCGGCACAATGGCCAGGCTGGCAGCGAGGAGCTAGTAGCTAGGTGCTTGTTCTATTTTGCCGCAACGGCCTCATCTTTCGTGGATCGGGCGCCATTGGCCGCTTCGATTGCCGCGTCCAGATCGGCGAGAATGTCGCGGATGTCCTCGATGCCCACCGAGAGCCGCACCAACTCAGGCGTGACACCGGTCGAGGCCTGCTCCTCCGCCGATAGCTGCTGGTGCGTGGTGGAGGCAGGATGAATCACAAGCGACTTGGCGTCGCCGATATTGGCCAAAAGCGAGAAGAGCTTGAGCTCGTTGATGAGCTTCTTGCCTGCCTCATAACCGCCCTTAATGCCGAAGGTAACCAGCGCACCCTGGCCTGTGGGCATGTACTTCTGCGCGCGCTTGTAGTATTGGCTCGACTCCAGGCCCGGATAGTTGACCCACTCAACACCCGGATGGTTCGCCAGGTGCGTGGCCACGGCCAGCGCGTTCTGCGAGTGGCGCTCCATACGCAGATGCAGCGTCTCAATGCCCTGCAGCAGCAGGAATGCGTTAAAGGGCGAGAGCGCCGCGCCGGTATCACGCAGGCCCTGCACGCGAGCTTTGAGAATGAAGGCCAGCGGCCCGAATGCCTGCGTGTACGAAAGACCATGGTAGCTGGGGTCGGGCTCGGTGAACTCCTTGAAGCGCCCGGACCCAGCCCAGTCAAACTTGCCGGCATCGACAATGACGCCGCCGATGGCGGTGCCGTGGCCGCCCAGAAACTTGGTGGCCGAGTTGATCACAATATCCGCGCCCCACTCAATGGGCCGCACCAGCGCGGGCGATGCTGATGTGTTGTCGATGATCAGCGGCAGATTGTTCTCGTGCGCGATAGCGGCCAGCTTCTCGATGTCCACCACGTCGAGCTTGGGGTTGCCGAGCGTCTCGGTGTAGATGGCGCGGGTTTTCTCATTGATGGCGGCGCGCAGGCCGTCGAAGTCGTCGGCATCGACGAACTTGACCACGATGCCCAGCCGCGGCAGCGTGTAGTGGAAGAGATTGTAGGTGCCGCCGTAGAGCGAGGTGGTGGAGATAATCTCATCGCCTGCCGCGGCCAGCGTGATAAGGGTGAGGGTCTCTGCCGCCTGGCCGGAAGCCGTGGCCAGAGCCGCCACACCGCCTTCGAGCGCCGCCACGCGCTTCTCAAGCACGTCGGTGGTGGGGTTCATGATGCGCGTGTAGATGTTGCCGAACTCCTGCAGCGCAAAAAGGCGCGCGGCGTGGTCCGCATCGTTGAACAGGTACGAGGTGGTCTGGTAAATCGGAACGGCGCGAGCGCCGGTGGTCGGGTCGGGGACCTGGCCGGCGTGGACGGCGAGAGTGGCAAGCTGCTGTTTCGGTTCGGACATACGTGGCTCCTTCTAACCTAGTGTTGCCCTGATCCAAAAGCAGAAGCGCGGAGCGCAAAGCAAACGGCCCGCATCCGCTTCGGGACCGGGCCGTTTGAACTCTGGGATCGGGTTGCGATTAACGCATCCACCGCTCAAGAGCCGCACGGACGGGTCCCCATGGCATACACATAGCCATGACCGCAATTCCGCATTCCCTTGAGTTCGGCATGGAGGCAGTATCAAGGGGCGGAGGCGGGGGTGTCAAGCAATTCAGAGGCATGTTCGCCGGGCAATCGCATTTGGATTTGGAATCTTGAACAGCAACGGTTTGAAAGGGCACGGCTAAAGCCGTGCCCTTTCAAGACAAATTCTTCCCATATCTTGAAATGCGATTGCCCTGGAGGCATATTCGCCGGACCGCAAGGCGGCAACATCGCAAAAATGGGGGAGCGGATTGCTGTCTGCGCTGACATCGCCGCAGGCAAGCTGAACGCGCCCCTTCTGCATCTACCACAGGGAAGGCGTGCCTGCGAACTGTACGATTGCCTTTTCAGGCGCGAGGAGAACTCAATATGGCGGAAGTGAGACTGATTGCAAGGATTGTGGCGCAGGAGGGCAAGGAAGACGAACTCAAGGAACTGCTGCGACGCATGGTGAAGCCCACCCGGGCGGAAAAGGGCTGCCGATTCTACGAGCTCTTTGAATCAAGCAATCTCGGGATTCTCTATTTCAATGAGCTTTGGGAAAGCCGTGAGGCCCTGGACGCCCACATGGCCAGCAGCCATTTCACTGAGCTCTTTGGCAAAGCCAAAGAGTTCCTCAAGGAGCCGCCCGAACTCAATCTCTTGCAGGAGATCCAATAAACCGGGCTGGTGCGCCGGACCCCCTGGATCGGTCTCGGGAGTTATTCTTCCGGCTTCCAGACGTACGCGTCCGGCTGGGGCAGTCCGATGTGGGCCAGCACGCGGCACACGAACTGGCGTGCCATTGCGGTCGAGTCTGCGCCGGGCTGATAGAACGCCGGGATGCAGGGGAAGATGACGGCGCCGGCTTCGGCGGCCAGCGTCATGTTGCGCAGGTGAATGCGGTTGAAGGGCGTCTCGCGCACGCAGAGGATGAGCGGGCGGCGCTCCTTGAGCGTGACGTCGGCGGCGCGGGCGATGAGGGAATTAGCCAGGCCCAGGGCGATGGCCGCGAGCGTGCCCATGGAACAGGGCAGGACGATCATTCCATCGGACGGGTGGCTGCCGCTGGCGATGGGCGCGCCAATGTCGGTATCAGCGTGCTGGATGATTTTGGTGGGGATTGCATCCAGCAGCCTTTCGGACAAATTGTTTCGACCAGAAAAGCCGAGTTCCTCGGCCAGCACGCGCAGAGAATTTTCGCTGACGACAAGATGGACGCGAGAGACGCGGACGTCGGCTTCGAGGGCTCGGAGTGCCTCGCGGGCGAGGATTGCGCCGGAGGCGCCGGTTATGGCGACGGTTAGATTCAGCTTCCAGCCTCCTTCAATTTTGCGCCGGCCTGGACTGCACGCGCCGTAGGGGTCAGCGATTCGAGTTGGTCTGCATCAACGGGAGATGCTTTAGTGGCATCTACCTACCCGTTACTCGCCTAATACCCGCTTGAAGATCGCATCCACATTGCCCAACTGCCGCGTGTAATCGAAGGTTTTTTCGAGCTTCTCGGGGCTCAGCAGCTTGGTGATCTGCGGATCGCGCGCCACTTCCTCGCGGAAATTCAAATCCTCTTTCCAGGCGCGCATGGCGTGCGACTGCACCAGCCGATACGCGTCTTCACGCAACATGCCGGCTTCGGCCAGGTCGAGCAGCAATTGGCCGCTGAAAATGAGGCCGCCGGTCGACTCGAGGTTCTTCTTCATGCGCTCGGGATAGACGAGGAGACGGTCGATGAGGTCCGTGGACTTGGCGAGCAGGTAGTCGACCAGAATCGTCGAATCGGGGAAGATCACGCGCTCGACTGAAGAATGTGAAATATCGCGCTCGTGCCACAGGGCAATGTCTTCAAACGCCGCCTGGGCATTGCCGCGCAGCACGCGGGCCAGGCCGCTGATCTGCTCGCTGGTGATCGGGTTCTTCTTGTGCGGCATGGCCGAGGAGCCCTTCTGCTTTTCGCTGAAGTACTCCTGCGCCTCGCGCACCTCAGTGCGCTGCAGATGGCGCACCTCGACGGCGATCTTGTCCAGCGTGCTACCGATAATCGCAAGCGTGGAAATGTAAGCCGCGTGCAGGTCGCGCTGGATGACCTGCGTGGCGACGGACGCGGGTTTGAGGCCCAGACGCGCGCAGATGCGCTCTTCGTGCTCGGGCTTCAAATGGCCGAAAGTGCCCACGGCGCCCGAGAGCTTGCCGACGCGCATGTCCTCGGCGGCAGCGTCGAAGCGGGCCAGGTTGCGCTCCATCTCCGCGTACCAGTTCAGCAGCTTGAGGCCAAATGTCGTCGGCTCAGCGTGAATGCCGTGTGTGCGCCCAATCGTCGGCGTGTCCTTGAACTCGAGCGCGCGGCGCTTGAGGACCTCAAGGAACGCGACGATGCCCTTGCGAATGAGCGCTGAGGCGTCTCTTACCTGCAGGGCCTGGGCCGTATCCACAATGTCGTTCGAGGTGAGCCCGTAGTGCAGCCATCTCGATTCGGCGTCGAAGCCCTGGGCTTTGAGGCTTTCTGCAACTGCCGTGGTGAAGGCGATGACATCGTGCCGGACCTCAGCCTCGATTTCGGCCACTCGTTCTGCCGACACACTCGCCTTGGTGGCGATGGCGTCGGCAGCCGCGGCGGGAATCACGCCGTCTTCAGCCAGAACAGTGCTAGCCGCCGCTTCCACCTGGAGCCAGCAGCGATACTTGTTTTCTTCAGTCCACAGGGCGCCCATAGCCGGGCGAGTATAACGCTCGATCAAAGGAAGTCTCCGTATTGATTGTACGAGGGGAAAGCTTTAGTGGCCAGCGAGATGGAGGCGCACGCGCAGCTCTTCTACGAGCAGGCCGCGGCCCGGCGCGTAGGGCTGGAACCACTCGCCATCGATAACCATCTGCGGAATGGCCCGTTTGCCGGCGTGACGCTCGACTTCGGCCATCGCAGAGGGGTCGGCCTCGACATTAACCTCCGCGTAGACGATGCCGTTCGCGTCGAGAAACTCCTTGGCGGCGCGGCAGTCGCGGCACCATACGGCCGAGTAAATCTGTACCTTCATACGTTTATTTTATTTCCCGGGTCTCACATGGCGGTGACAGAGCGCACGCATCCCTGCGCTTTGGATGCAGGTTGCCGCGCCCGTGTTGATAGCATCGTGCACATGACGGCTGACGAGATTAAGACGCTGCTGCGGCTGGAGCCGCATCCGGTGGAGGGCGGCTTCTATCGCCGCACGTATACGTCGATGGGCCAGGTGCAGCTCAAGGACGGCTCACGGGCTCTTGGCTCAGCGATCTATTACCTGCTGGAGCCGGGCACCTTCTCCGAAATGCACATGCTGGCCTCCGACGAAATGTTTCACTTCTATCTTGGTGACCCCGTCGAGATGCTGCAGCTCGCGGAAGACGGGAGCTCCGCTGTTTTTGCTCTTGGATCAGATCTGGAGGCTGGTCAACACGTCCAGCTCCTGGTTCCGGCCGGAGTGTGGCAGGGGACGCGGCTGGTAGAGGGCGGAGAGGTGGCGCTGCTAGGCTGCACGGTGACGCCGGGCTTCGACTTTGCCGATTACCACAGCGCGAGCGATGCGGAGCTGGTGCAGAAATGGCCGGAACAGACGGAGCGGATTCGGGCGCTGACGCGGCGCTAGACGCCGCGGCGCTCGCGGAAGAAGCTGCGCAAAAGCTCGGCGGATTCTTCCGCGGCGATTCCCTGCTCTACCTGCATCTGGTGGTTGAGCTGCGGGTGGTTCAGCACGGAGAGCACTGAACCGCAGGCGCCGGCCTTGGGGTCGGCTGTGGCGAAGACCAGGCGGTCGAGGCGGGCGTGGATCATGGCGCCGGCGCACATGGCGCAGGGCTCGAGCGTGACGTAGAGGGTGCAGCCGGGCAGCCGGTAATTGCCCAAAGCTGTGGCCGCCGCACGCATGACTACGATTTCGGCGTGGGCAGTTGGATCGACGTCGCGCAGCACCCGGTTCTGGCCGCGGGCGATGATCGCACCATCGTGAACGACGACCGCGCCGATTGGGACTTCGCCGGCTTCGGCCGCCAACCGCGCCTCGTCGAGGGCGGCTCCCATGGCTTCGTGATCGGTAATCATGTTCACCATGCTAAGGGGCCTCTGATCGGGCGCCGAATCCTTGAACCCATCCCTCAGCGGCTAAAGCCGCGTTCATTTTGCGGCTGTTTACGGCACGACTAAAGTCGTGCCCTTTCAATACAGCTGCTCATTCAAAGCTTTGTCCAAAGCCGCCGGTTGCTGCTGCGTCATGCAGTGCAGCGCGCCCAGGCCCCAGATCAGGTCCACGCTATGGATGCCGATCACTTCGCGGTCGGGAAATACCTCGGCAAGCAGATTGAGCGCCACGCGATCGTTGGGGTCGTGGAAGGTGGGCATGAGAACGAGGCCGTTGGCGACGTAAAAATTCGCATAGCTGGCCGGCACTCGCTGGCGGCGAAAAACCACCGGGCGCGGCATGGGCAGCTCGACCACAGTGAATTGCTTGCCGTCGGCAGTGCGCGCTGCTTTGAGGCGAGTGAGGTTTTCGGCCAGCGGCGCGTGATTCGGGTCGCGCGTGTCCGGCTCAACTGCGGCGATGATCGTCGACGGGCCGGCAAAGCGGGCAATGTCGTCGATGTGGCCGTGGGTATCGTCGCCCACGATGCCGCGGTCGAGCCAGATGACCTGATCGATCCCGAGGTAGTCCGAAAATGCCTGCTCCAGTTGCGCGCGGCTCAGGCCAGGATTGCGCTGCTGCACGTCGCTCAGCAGACACTCCTCGGTGGTGAGCAGCAGGCCTGCGCCGTTGACGTCGATCGAACCGCCCTCCAGCACGATGCGCTTCGCGCCGTTCTCGACCTCGACCGCCGGCTGCCATTCAGGAATACCGAGCAAGCTGGTTACGCGGCCGGGCAACTGGTCGTCGAGATGCCAGTCGTCGTACTTGGCCCAGGCGTTGAACTGCCAATTTGTAATCGCGACTTGCCCGCTCGGATTGCGCACAAAAATTGGCCCTGAGTCCCGCGTCCAGCCACGATCCGTGGGCCACCCGTGGAAGCTCACGTTGTCGAGATTCGCGTGCGCGCGACGCAACATTCCGGTCACACGCTGCTCCATTTTTGCGTCTTCGACCACCAGATGCACACGCTCGCGCGCTGCAAGCAGGCGCACAATCTCCGCATAGAGCCAGGGGATGGAGGCGAATTTGCCGGGCCAGTCCTCGGGGTTGTGCGGCCATGCGAGCCACGTAGCTTCGTGCGGCTCCCACTCGGCGGGCATGCGGTAGCCCAATGCGCGCGGCGTCTCTGATTGCATGGCTAGCGGGATTCTCCCTCGTGGGAGTGGCCAGGATCGAGGAAGCGGCGCGCGATCGGGGCGTAGGCATCGATGCGACGGTCGCGCAGGAACGGCCAGTTGCGGCGAGTCTCCTCAATCAGGCCGGGATCGACTTCGGCAAGCAGAATTTCTTCCTTGTCGTGCGCGGCCTTGGCCAGGATGCGGCCGAAGGGATCGGCGATGAAGCTGCCGCCCCAGAATTCGAGGCCCGGCCCCGGCGCGCGATTGCCCAGAATGTCGCCGTGTTCCTCACCCACGCGATTGGCCGCGGCAACATAGACTCCGTTGGCAATGGCGTGGCCGCGCTGGATGGTCTGCCAGGCGTCGTACTGGGCTACCCCGAACTCCGCCTTCTCCGCCGGGTGCCAGCCGATGGCGGTCGGATAAAAGAGCACGTCGGCGCCCTGCATCGCGGTCAGACGCGCGCCTTCCGGATACCACTGGTCCCAGCACACCAGCGTGCCCACGCGGCCAAATCCGGTGTCAACGGCGCGGAAGCCGAGGTCGCCGGGCGTGAAGTAGTACTTCTCGAAATAAAGCGGATCGTCGGGTATGTGCATCTTGCGATACACGCTGGCCAGCTCGCCCGCGGCGTTCAGCGTAACGGCGGTGTTGTGATAGAGGCCGGCAGCGCGGCGCTCAAAGAGCGAGGCGACGATGGCGATGCGCAGCTCGCACGCCAATTCGCCAAGGCGCTGGGTTGAGGGGCCGGGAATGGGCTCGGCGAGGTCGAACAGATGCAGATCCTCGCGCTGGCAGAAATACTGGGTGCGGAAGAGCTCGGGCAGGCAGACCAGGTTGGCGCCGCGGCGTGCGGCCTCGCGAATGTGCCCGAGCGCAGCGGCAAAGTTCGCCTCCGGATCGGGCCCCATGTGCATCTGTACCAGGCCTATTGTGTATTTGGGCGCCTGCGGCATGAGTAGTGGATTCCTTCCCACGGGAAAAGTGGCAGAGTTTTGTGGTCTCCCATCCTTGCAACAAAAGAAGCGCAAGGATGGGGCACGAAGATTGTCGGGCGAGTCCGCGATTCTCAGGCTGGCAGTTAAGCTGCTGCGGCAGTAAGCTGCCAGGGACCTCGAAGCCTGCATTCCCTCAGGGGCTAAAGCCCTGTTGATATGACTGATGAGATGTACGGGCTAAAGCCCGTACCTACTCTTCCAGGATCAGCACGGCGGCGGCAATGGTGGTGGTCCACTTGCCGCGCTTGTCGCCCACCGCAGACTGCGTGATGTTGCTGGTGCGGACGATCTTGTTCGAGATGCGATAAATCTCTTTCTTCTCATCCCAGCTGGTGTCGGGATCGAACTCGACATCGAGAGTAGTGGCCAGCATCTCGGCGGCCAGTTCCTCGGCGTACTCGCCGGCCTGTTCTTCGGTCTCGCCGAAGCTGTGGTGCTCGCTCAGGTAGCCGTAGGTATTGCGGTCGGCGGGAATGGCCACGCCGATGCTCGATACGATCAGCCGGTGCGCCTCGCGCGTTGAGTTCTCAGCAATCACGGCAAACACCACTTCGCCGTGGTTCAGGTAAGTAAGGCCTTCCTTACGGGTAATGACCTTGCACTGTGGCGGAAAAATTGACGACACGCGCACCAGATTCTGCGAGGCGATCCCCGCGTCCCGAAGGGCCAGCTCAAACGAAGTGAGCCGCTCTTTGTGTTTGCCGACGCCCTTGGTGAAGAAGAGCTTCTTGGGGACCATGCTTTTGCCCAATTTCTATGTACCCTCCATGTGTCTGAAGATGCGGATAAAACTACCAGTACCCGCATGAGTCTATCGCATTCTGGCCGCCTGCAACAGCTTTTGCGGGGAATTTCATTATGAATTTTGAGGCAAGCGGCGGTGGTTGAACTGGCCGCGACAGGAGCGGCGCCCGCGCATCTCCGGCAGGGCACTGCTCAGGCGTCCGGCGCCGCGGCCAAAGGGAAACTTTTGTTCGATTGATGCGTTTAATAAAACATGAGAATTGCCCGCCTTGGAATCGCTGTTTTGGCCGCGGTATTGGGCTGTGGATATGCACTCGGTCAGGCGTCCGCGCCTCCGCCCGATCCGAGTTCTGCAGCCCCGCCGAACCCTACGCCGATGCCTGCAGGCGTTGCGCCGGTGCCGCTCGAGTGGACGCCGCCGGCCCTGGCCCAACTCGGTGCGCATGCCCTGGCCAAAACGAGCTTCACGCTTGATCGCTCCATGCTGGAGGCCGCGTCCGGTCTTATGGGCGACTCTGATCCCGAAACGAAGGCAGCCATCGCCAAGCTCGACGGCGTAAGCGTGCATGTGCTGCGCTTCGCCAATGCGGCTCAGGCCGATCCGGCGCTTGAGGAGGCAATCCGCGATGGATATCACCTGCCCGGCTGGAAGCATGTAGTGAGCGCGTCGGACAACGGCGGTGGGCCGGTGCATGATGCCAAGACCGATGTGTGGGTGGTGATGGACGGCGTGAACCTGCGCGGCGCGGTGGTTTTGGTCGCGGGACCAAAAGGCCTTACGCTGGCCACCATCTCCGGCAATCTGAGCCCCGTCGACCTGCTCCATCTGCGCGGTCATTTTGGCATTCCGCGCTTCGATGGTGGCGCCCTCACCGGCGACAAAGGCAGATAACAAGTACCCGTCTGCATTGCCACTCCTAATTTTGAGATGGTAGCCTCTAATTTGGCCTCGTACAGAAGGGAAGCTACCTACACATGCAGAGCACGTATAACGGGCTTGAACTGCCCAAGAACGGGCAGCCGATCGAATACCGCAACGGACAATTTGAAGTTCCCGACAATCCCATCATTCCTTACATCGAAGGCGACGGCACCGGCCGCGACATCTGGAAGGCATCGCAGCGCGTCTTCGACGCGGCGGTCGAAAAGGCCTACGGCGGCAAGCGCGCCATTCGCTGGTTCGAGATCTTCGCCGGCGAAAAGGCCTACCGCCAGTTCAACACCTGGCTGCCCGACGACTCGGTGAACGCGGCACGCGATCTGCGCGTCTCCATCAAGGGACCGCTGACGACGCCGGTGGGCGGCGGCATCCGCTCGCTTAACGTGGCGCTGCGGCAGATTCTCGATCTCTACTCCTGCGTGCGCCCGGTGAAGTACTACCAGGGCGTGCCCAGCCCCGTGAAGCATCCGGAGAAGGTGGACATCGTGATCTTCCGCGAGAACACCGAGGACGTGTACGCGGGCATCGAGTTCAAGCAGGGCTCTGAAGACGCGGGGCGGCTGATCTCGTTCATCAACGACGATCTGCTCAAGGGCGGCAAGAAAAAAATCCGCCTGGATTCGGGCGTGGGCATCAAGCCCATCTCGATCTTCGGCACCAAGCGGCTGGTGCGCGCGGCCATCAAACACGCGCTTGAAACCGGCCGCAAGACCGTGACCCTGGTGCACAAGGGCAACATTCAAAAGTTCACTGAGGGCGCGTTCCGCGAGTGGGGCTACGAAGTGGCCACGCAGGAGTTTCGCGATCAGACAGTGACCGAGCGCGAGAGCTGGATTCTGGGCAATGTTGAGGCCAACCCCGGCCTCACCATCGAGCAGAACGCCGCGCTGATTGAGCCGGGCATGGAGTTCGCGCCTCCGAGCTTCAAGAGCAGGTATGCGCAGAGGTCAAGCGGTGCTGGACGCGATCGGCAAATCGCACGGCAACGGCGCCTGGAAGTCGAAGATGCTGATCAACGACCGCATCGCCGACTCCATCTTCCAGCAGATCATCATCCGCCCAGCGGATTACAGCGTGCTGGCCTCGCCAAACCTGAATGGCGACTACATCTCCGACGCGGCGGCGGCGCAGGTGGGCGGGCTGGGCATCGCGCCCGGCGCCAACATCGGCGACGGCTACGCGGTCTTCGAGGCCACGCACGGCACCGCGCCCAAGTATGCCGACAAGGACGTCATCAATCCCGGCTCGGTGATTCTGTCGGGCGTGATGTTGCTGGATTTCATCGGCTGGAAGGAAGCGGCCAAGCTGATCGAGACGTCGCTGGAGAAGACCATCCTGCAGAAGTTCGTTACCTACGACTTTGAGCGCCAGACCGCCGGAGCCACCAAGGTGGGCACCAGCGAGTTTGCTACGCGCATGATCGGAAACATGTAAAGACAGTGCACAGTGGTCAGTGAACAGTGAGCAGTTTGGGCTGTGGCTGATCGACGATGGTGGTTAGAATCGAAGCCACTGTTCACTGCCCACTGTGCACTGTTCACTAAGGAGAAGAAATGCGTAAAAAAGTAAGCATTGTGGGCGCCGGCAACGTGGGCGCTACGGCCGCACACTGGATTGCGGCCAAGGAACTGGCGGATGTAGTGCTGGTTGACGTGGTGGAAGGCATACCGCAGGGCAAGGCGCTGGACCTGCTCGAGGCCATGCCCATTGAGAAGCGCGATGTGAGCATCGTGGGCGCGAACGACTACGCGGCCACGGCCAACTCCGACATCGTGATCATCACCGCCGGCATTCCGCGCAAGCCGGGCATGAGCCGCGACGACCTGCTGCACACCAACTTCAAGATCATGTCGGACGTGGTGCAGAAGGTGGTGGCGCAGTCGCCGGAGTCGATCCTGATCATCGTGTCGAATCCGCTGGACGCGATGGCCCAGGCTGCTTATCGCCAGGCCGGCTTCAACCGCGAGCGCGTGATCGGCATGGCCGGCGTGCTGGATTCGGCGCGCTTCCGCACCTTCATTGCTGCAGGAGCTGAATGTGAGCGTGGAGAACGTGACCGCGTTCGTGCTCGGCGGTCACGGCGACACCATGGTTCCGCTGGCGCGCTACTCGACGGTCGCTGGAATTCCGATCACCGAGCTGATTGCCCCCGCGCGCCTCGAGGAGCTGGTGCAGCGCACTCGCGACGGCGGCGCCGAGATCGTGAAGTATCTGAAGACCGGCAGCGCCTACTACGCGCCTTCCGCGGCGACGGTGGAGATGGTCGAGGCCATTCTCAAGGACAAGAAGAAGATTCTGCCCTGCGCGGCTTATCTCGACGGCGAGTACGGAATCTCCGGCTACTACATTGGTGTGCCCTGCAAGCTGGGCGCAGCGGGGCTCGAACAGATCATCGAGATCAAGCTGACGGCGGAAGAAGATGCAGCGCTGAAGAAGAGCGCCGAGGCGGTCAAAGAGCTTTGCGCGGTGATCGGGGTGTAGAACGAACAGTTGCGGTCTCCCACCCTTTCCGCAAAAAACGCGGAAAGGATGGGGCGCGGAGCGGCTGTGGCAGAACTTGAAAACAGAAGGCCCCAGATCCGCATAGGACCCTGGGGCTTTCGAATTTCATGAGGGCGTTTCAGGTCAGCCAGGGGCTAGAAGCTAGCGGCTGGAAGCTGTTTTTCTCAGTCCATCGACATGCTGAGCTGGTGGCGCACGTCGGCGCCGCGAATCCAGAAGATCACGTCGGTGGCGATGTTGGAAGCGTGATCGGCGATCCGTTCCAGATTTTTAGCCACCAGGATGCCGTTCATCGCCTGCTGCGAAATCTTGGGCTGGTCCTGGATCAGCTTGAGAAGGTCGGCGCTGGCGCGGCGATTCATGCGGTCGATCTCGTCGTCCATTTCGCGGACAGAATCGGCCAGCCGCGCGTCCCCATCGAGCAGCGCCTGGATGGCGGTGCGGATCATGTTGCTGGCATACTCACCAATGGCGGCAAAATCCACCGGCAGCTCGACAGGCTCATCACCGAGGATCTCCTTGGTCCGGCGGGTTATGCTCATAGCCTGATCGCCAATGCGTTCGAGATCGCCGTTGATCTTGATGACCGCCAGGATGAAGCGCAGATCGATGGCCATGGGCTGCTCTTTGGCGAGCAGTTCGTACGCCATCTCGTCCAGCTCGCGCTGCGCGGTGTCGATAGCCCGCTCGTTCTGCTTGACGAATTTGCACAATCCCTTGTCGCGGCGCAGATAGGCGTCGAGCGCAGATTCCACCGACTGCTGCGCCAGCGCGGCCATGGCCAGGAGCTTGTCTTTGAGCTCGGCGAGCTGCTGATGGAAATGGATCCGAGGCACAGTTTCTCCCTGATCTAATGATTGTGCTCTTCCCATGTTACAGACGAACGAATTTTAGCGACTGCACCAGAAGTGTTACGCCCCAAGACACGGCCCGGAAACACAGGGAAGCAAAACCGATAGAGAATAGACGCGCCGATGCCAGGAAGGGTGGCTTAAACCCTGGCCTCAAGCGCTGCGGGGACCTGTTCTACGCGGACTGCGGCTCTACCTCGATCCGGCCCAGCAGGAAGATGTAACCGGCAATGCCGAGCAGCAGATAAGCGGCTGGAATCACAAAAGCCCAGGCGTAGGAGTGCTGCGTCTGGACCACGTAGCCGGTGATGATGGGCGCGGCGATGCCGGAGACCTGGGCGGAGAAATTGATGATGCCGCCTACTTTGCCCACGTTGTCGCGCGAGACGATCAGCGAAGGGCTCGACCACAGAATGGGCGCGGCCGCGGACAGGCCGCCAATGGAGACGCTGATCCAGGCGAGGGCGTGCACCGCCCCGTGGGCATGGGCAGCGCCGAAGATGCCAAGCCCAAAGGCCGTCCCCGTAATCAGCACGATGCGGCGCACACGGTTGGCATCGTAGCCGCGCTGAATGAGGAAGTCGATCAACCAGCCGCCGAAGAACAGGTCAGTGAATGTGGCGATGATCCACGGCACGCTGGTGTAGAGGAACGAGTGCAGCAGATCGATGTGCAGCGCCGAAGAAAGGTAGGTAGGCAGCCAGGTAAGCAACAGGTAGAAGACATAGTTGTACGCCCCGAAGCCAATGGCCACACCGATCACCTTGCGCCTGCCCAACAACTTCAGCAGTTCCAACATGTGCGTGAGCAGTGAGCTCTGATGCCCATCCGGAAGGGCGGCCGCTGCTTCGCCTTGCCCGTCTTCTATCCAGGCGCGCTCCGCCTCGGTCAAGCCGGCATCCTCCTCAGGTTCGCGGTAGACGCGCCAGAAGAAGATGAAGTAAAGGACACTGAGGAGGCCGGTGACCACAAAGCTCCATCGCCAGCCAAACCTGAGCAGCACGAACCCAAGCAGGGGGACGCCGGGGACGGAAGCGAACTTGGCCGCGGAGTCGAACAGCGAAGTGGCGAAGCTGCGTTCCTGCGGCGGGAACCATGCGCCGATAGCTTTGGCGTTGGCGGGAAAGGTGGGCGCCTCTCCGATGCCGAGCAGGAGACGCGCGCCGAACAGGCCGCCCAGCGAAGGGGTTGCAGCCGCGCCGAAGGTGGCGCAACTCCACAGAAACGTGCCAATACGCCCCACACGCCGCACTCCCAACTTATCGAGAATGATGCCGATGGGGAGTTGCAGGATTGCGTAAGTCAGGTTGTAGGCGCTCGATAGAAACCCGAAGATGACGTCGGAGATGCCGAAGGTGGCTACCAGCGCGTCGTGCGAGACGGAGAGATTGACGCGGTCGAAGTAATTGACCAGGACGCCGATGCCAAGCAGCCAGGCAATCCGCCAGCGACGGCGGGGCAGGGTTTTCCGTTGGGCGTGGGCAAGCGTCGTCAAGCAATCCTCTTCAGTTGGGTTCGGTTTACAGGGAAGTTCACGGCTGACGCTCTAGCCGGGCGACAATCCTCTCCACATCGTAGACGCATCCGCCCCATACGCCGCCACTGGCCTCAACCAGCGCGGCCCACAGGCGCGTGTCAGCGGGCAGATCGGGATGCGGGCGCAGGTCCGGGCGCGACGTTCGGGCAGCCAGGCGGCGTGCGCCTTCTTCGGCGCCAAACGTCTCCTGCGCGTCGCCGACCAGATTCACTGAACCGGCCAATGCCGCACGATCGATCACGATTTCGATCCGGTCGCCATCGCGGACTTTACCGATGGCGCCGCCCGCCAGCGCTTCCGGCGAGATGTGGCCAATGCAGGCGCCGGTGGAAACACCGCTGAAGCGCGCGTCGGTAAGTACAGCCACGTGCTTGCAATGGGGCAATTGCTTGAGCGCGCCGGTAATCTGATAGATCTCCTGCATGCCCGCGCCTGCCGGGCCGCCGCAGATGAGCACGATCACGTCGCCCTCTGCAATTTCGCCCGCCTTGATGGCCTGAATGGCCGCAGTTTCCGTGATGAAAACCCGCGCCGGCCCTGAATGGCGATAGACATTCTTCTCGTCGATCAGCGACGGATCAATGGAAGTGCTTTTGATGACCGCACCCTGGGGCGCAAGATTGCCCAGGGGAAAACAAACAGTCGAGGTGAGGCCGCGGGAGCGGGCGCGGTCCGGCGAAAGGATCACGTCGTCGGGGTCGATGCCGTCCTGCTGCTGCAGTGCGCGGCGCAGCGCGTGGCGGCGCGGGCTCTCGCGCCACCAGTCGAGCGACGCGCCGAGGGATTCGCCGGTGACTGTGCGAACACTCTCGTCCAAAAGTCCCGCTGAACGCAGTTCCAGCATTACTTCCGGCACGCCGCCAGCCATGAAAACCTGCACGGTGGCAAAGTTGCGCGGGCCGTTGGGCAACGCGTCGACGAGGCGCGGTGTCTGGCGATTGATTGCGGCCCAATCATCCACCGTGGGCCGCGCCAGGCCTGCTGCGTGGGCGATGGCGGGCACGTGGATGAGAAGGTTGGTCGACCCGCCGAAGGCCGCGTGCAGCACCATGGAATTGCGCAGTGCCGCCGGGGTGAGAATGTCCTCCACGCTCAGGCCGAGTTCGTAGAGGCGCAACAGCGCGCGGGCCGAGCGAGTTGCCGCGTCGAGCCAGATCGGCTGGCCGGAGGGCGCAAGCGCCGTATGCGGCAGCGAGAGGCCCAGCGCCTCGCCGACCACCTGCGCAGTGGCCGCCGTGCCCAGGAACTGGCATCCGCCGCCCGGCGACGCGCAGGCCCGGCAGCCCACCTCGGCCGCGTATTCGAGCGTGATCTGCTTCTGCGCAAAGCGTGCGCCGATGGTCTGCACCCGGGCCGCATCTTCCCCGTCGTCGGGCAACAGAGTGACGCCGCCCGGCACCAGCACTGCAGGCTTTTTACCCGAAGACGCCAGCGCCATCATCATGGCGGGGAGACCCTTGTCACACGTGGCAATGCCGAGCACGCCCTTCCCCGTGGGCAGCGAGCGCATCAACCGGCGCAGCACCATGGCGGCGTCGTTGCGAAACGGCAGCGAGTCCATCATGCCAGTGGTTCCCTGGGTGCGGCCGTCGCAGGGGTCAGTGCAGGCCCCGGCGAAAGGGGTGGCGTGCAGCGCCTTCAGCTCGCGCGCCGCTGCGGCGACGAGCAGTCCAACTTCCCAGTGGCCGGTGTGAAAGCCCAATGCAACGGGCTCGCCGTTTTCCGCGCGCAGGCCCCCGTGCGTGCTCAGAATGAGGAACTCGGGATCGAGCAGGCGCTCCGCGCTCCAACCCATGCCGGCATTTTGGCTCAGGCCAAAAAGATTTCCGGATGGCTGCGTGAGCAGCATCTCCGCCGAGAGCGGCAAATGCCCCGACGGGCCAGGTGCATGAGTGGACACGCGCAGCAGAGCTTCATCTGCTGTCTCCATCACTGAGTTGAGGGGAGGGATAGCGATGGGAGATCCTTTCGAGCGCGTATCGGCGAAGACGGGGCACGCGATTGCGGGTTGATTGTACAGGAGCACCGACAGCAGGCGAAAGCGCAACGGGTGTGCGCCCTACACGCAGCTACTGAAGCATTTGACAGGCCCGGATGTGCCAATTTAGCGTGTGGTCGGACCATAATCGTCCTTTCTACCGCACTTCAAAATTGACTTCCCAACAACGCTTTTAGCGTTTCGCTTTCTTGCGAAAGGATTCCCCTTGAACCGTCGCAATTTTCTTTTGAGCGCCGCTGCTGCGGGAGCGGCTTTTCCGCTGCGCGGCTGGGCTGCGCGGCTGCAGTCACCGTTCAGGATTTCCGTCATCAACGATGAGATTTCTCCGGACTTCGATCATGCCTGCTCGGTAGCGGCCAACGATTTCGGCATGAACTGGATTGAGCTGCGCTCCATGTGGGGCAAGAACGTGACCGAGTTGAGCGACGACCAGGTGGCAGACGCGAAGAAGATCCTGGCCAAGTACAACCTGCGGGTCACGGATATCGCCAGCCCGCTCTTCAAGACCGACTGGCCGGGCGCGCCGAAATCGCCGTACGGGAAGAAAGGCGATACATTTGGCGCGGCTGACGCTACCTTCAAGGAACAGAACGAAGTTCTGGAGCGGTGCATTGCGCTGGCCAAGGCCTTTGGCACGAACAAAGTGCGCTGTTTCGATTTCTGGCGGATCGACGATGTCACCCCATACCGCGAGGCCATCGACGACAAGCTGCGCGAGGCTGCCGAAAAATGCGGCAAGCAAGGCACGCTGCTGGTGGTGGAAAACGAATTTGAATGCAACACCGCGACCGGACGCGAGGCCGCGCGGCTACTGAATGCAGTGAAAACGCCGTACCTGGCGCTCAATTGGGACCCCGCAAACGCGGTGATGCGCGGCGAGTTGGATGCGTTCCCGGCTGCCTGGGCCCTGCTGCCGAAGGATCGCATTCACCACTGCCACTGCAAAAACGCGCAGAAGAATGCGGACGGGAAAATCGTGTGGGCTCCGGTGGACGTGGGTTACATCGACTGGGGCGCGCAGTTCCGCGCTCTCAAGAGCATTGGCTATCACCAGGGCGTGAGCCTGGAGACGCACTGGCGCGGCGGCGGCACGCCCGAGCAATCTTCACGCATCAGTTGGGCGGGAATGAAAAAGGATCTGCAAGCGGCAGACGCAGCTTAAATTCTGGATCAGGTGGGGACAATGGTAACTCGGCGGGAATTTCTGGATACGCTCGCGGTAGGTGCTGCGGGCATGGCGATCAGCTCGACGGCAAAGAGCTATGGCCAGATCATGGGCGCGAACGATCGCTTGAACTTTGCCATCATCGGCCTGAATGGCCGCGGTTACGCACATCTTTCATCGCTCAAGGCCAACGCCAACACGGCTCGCGTCGCCTACATATGCGACGTGGAGAGCAACATCCTGGCCAAATTCGGGGCCGAGGCGCAGCGCGAGCTGGGCTACGCGCCCAAGACTGAGCGGGACTTCCGCAACGTGCTGGCCTTGAAGGAAGTGGACGCCATCACCATCGCCACACCCGACCACTGGCACGCGCCGATGGCAATTCTCGGATTGGAAGCCGGCAAGAACGTGTATGTCGAAAAGCCGTGCAGTCACAATCCCGGCGAGGGCGCAATGCTGGTTGCGGCGCAAAGAAAATACGGCAAGCTGGTGCAGATGGGCACGCAGCAGCGCTCCTCGCCGCACACCATCGAGATCGTCGACAAGATTCACAACGGGCTGATTGGCAACGCTTACTACGCGAAGGCGTGGTACAGCAACGTCCGCAAATCGATCGGCCACGGCGTCGAAGCGCCCGTGCCGGCAACGTTCGATTGGGATTTGTGGCAGGGGCCGGCGCCGCGTCGCGCCTATACCAGCAACATTCAGCCTTACAACTGGCACTGGTTCTGGATCTACGGCACCGGCGAAACGCTGAACAATGGCACGCACGAAGTGGACGTGAGCCGCTGGGCGCTGGGCGTGGACTATCCGAAGAGCGTGACGGCCACGGGTGGGCGTTACCACTACGCGGGCGACGACTGGCAGTTCTACGACACGCTGGTCACCAGCTTCGATTACGGCGACAAGATGATCTCCTGGGAAGGCAAATGCTGCCAGGGGATGAAGATCTACGGCCGCGATCGCGGATCCGTGATCATGGGCACCACCGGTTCGGTGCTGGTGGATCGCGATGGCTACGAGATCTACGACCTGAAGGGCAACAAGACGAGCGAGTTCAAAACCGGCAAGCAGACCTCGTCGTCCGACCTGCTGGGCCGCGACTCCATGACCGATCTGCACTTTGCCAATTTCATCGCCGGCATTCGTACCGGAGAGAAATTGCACGCGCCGGTTGCGGTAGGCAATGTTTCGGTCACCACTCTGCAACTCTCCAACATTGCCTGGAAGGTGAATCGCGCCCTGCATCTCGACACTGCTGACGCAAAAATTCAAGACGATGCGGAGGCGATGAAGATGTGGAACCGAGAATACCAGCCAGGCTGGGCCCCACGCGTTTAGATGGCGGCGTGGGTTCGTAACTGAAAACAACCGCAATCCGTAAGGACATTTATCAATGAAGCGTTCCTTCTCTCGCCGCCGTTTTCTTCAATCGGGCATGATGGCCGCGGCCGCCGGCGCCGTTTCCGGTTCGACTCGCGTACACGCTGAAGCGGTTCCCGAAACCGGCAAGCCGATGCCGATCAAGCTTGGCCTGGCCAGCTACACGTTCCGCAACTTCAGCCGCGCGCAGTTGATCGGCTATATGAAGCAGCTCAATCTCACCGATCTCAATGCCAAAGACGCTAAGGACCATCTGCCCATGGATCCGGCCGGAGAGGCGCAGGCGCTGGCCGATTACGCGGCCGCGGGCATTAAGCTGCACGCCGCCGGCACCATTACCTTCAAACCCGATGGCGATGATGCCGACATGCGCGCCAAGTTCGATTACGCCAAGCGGGCGGGGATTCCGGTGATGGTAGTGGGCGACCCCACCCCGGCGGTACTGCAGAACCTCGAAAAGTATGTGAGGGAGTACGACATTCGCGTGGCCATTCACAACCATGGGCCAGAGGATTACAAGTTCTTCCCTTCCCCGTTCGACGTGCTCAAGGCAGTGAACGGCATGGACGAGCGCATCGGCTGCTGCATCGACGTGGGCCACGCAGCGCGCGCCGGCGCTAACCTGGTAGACGCAATTCACGCAGCCGGACCGCGCCTCTACGACATGCACGTGAAGGACCTGACCAGCTTTCACAACAAGGCAAGCCAGGTGCCGGTAGGAGAGGGCATCCTTCCCTTCCGCGAGATTTTCGATGCGCTCGTCGCGATCAACTACAAGGGATTCGTCGACCTCGAATACGAAGTGCATCCCGATGATCCGATGCCGGGCGTGATTGCCAGCTACGCTTACATGCGCGGAGTGCTGACGGGCATGGGCTATCTGGAGCGCGCCTGATAAGAAATGCACCCCACCCTTGCGACGCATTTGTCGCAAGGGTGGAAGACCACAAATGTCCGCAACGAGAAACCCTGCCAAGGCGCTTCCCCACTTGCGAAACGCCTGCCTGACCGGCGAAAGTAATCACTATGCCTCAGGCATTCCGCTCTACGCGCGTTGTTACGTCCGAAGGGCTTGCACCTGCCACCGTGCTGGCGGAGCATGGGCGCGTCACGGCCGTGAGCGCCTGGAGCGATGTGCCCGCGGGTGTGCAGCTCCACGATTTCGGAGAGGCAGTCCTTCTGCCCGGCCTGGTCGACTCGCACGTGCACATCAACGAACCAGGGCGCGCGGAGTGGGAGGGATTTGAGACGGCGACGCGCGCCGCTGCCGCCGGAGGCGTCACCACGCTCGTGGATATGCCACTCAACTGTGTGCCGGAGACCATTGATGTGGGCGCGCTGGATGCCAAGCGCAATGCTGCACAGGGCAAAGCGTGGGTGGATTGGGCTGCGTGGGGCGGCGTGGTGCGCGGCAATGCCGAGGCACTGCAGCCGCTGGCCCGCGCCGGTGTGGCCGGCTTCAAGTGCTTCCTCATTCACTCCGGCATTGACGGCTTCGCCTGGGTTGACGAAAGAGATCTGCGTCCGGCGCTTGAAGCGCTGCGGGGAGCGGGCCTTCCCTTGCTGGCCCATGCTGAGATTGCGGGCCCGGTAAATGCGGCGACCGAATCGTTGAACGCGCACAATGCGGACTGGCGCAAATATTCAACCTATCTGGCTTCGCGTCCGGACGAGGCGGAAACGGAAGCGATTGCACTGCTGATCCGGCTCGCGGACGAATTTCAGACACCCGTCCACATCGTGCATCTATCGAGTGCGCGAGCTCTGCCCATGATCGCCGAGGCGCGCGAACGCGGCCTGTCCATCACGGTTGAAACCTGTGTGCAATATCTGTGGTTCTCCGCTGAGGAGATTCCCGACGGCGCAACGGAATACAAATGCGCGCCGCCCATTCGCAACGCCGCAAATCGCGAGATGCTATGGTCTGCCCTTGAGAATGGCCTGATTGATATGGTGACCACCGACCACTCGCCCTGCCCACCGGCTATGAAGCGCGGCGACCCTAGGGATGAGATTCCCCGATGGGACCTGGCCTGGGGCGGCATCGCGAGCCTGGGCCTGGCGCTGCCCGCTCTGTGGACTGCAATGCAGCAGCGGGGGCTCAGAATTGAACGCGTTGTCGAGTGGATGGCAGCGGGACCAGCACGACTGGCTGGGCTTTGCGGCCGTAAAGGTGCGCTCGCGCCCGGCGCAGATGCTGATTTCGCCGTCTTCGATCCCGATACCTCCTGGACCGTTACGACAGACGATCTGCACTTCCGCCACAAGCTCTCTCCCTATCTCGGTGCTCATCTGCGCGGCCGCGTGCGCGAAACCTGGCTGCGCGGCGAACGGATCTTCTCCGAGGGTCAATTCTCCAACGCACCGCGCGGCAAAGAGCAGGTGCGCGCATGAGAGATCGCGCAGCACGAGCCATCGCCGAATGCCGTCGCATTGCGGCCATGAGCGAGGAGCCCGGGCACACGACGCGCCGCTTTCTTACGGCGCCGGTGCACGAGGTGCATGCACTGCTGCGCAGCCGCATGGAGACACTGGGCATGACAGTGCGCGTGGACGCGGCCGGAAACCTGCGCGGCTTATGGCAACCAGCGCGAATGTGCGGCAAGCGGCTGATTGTCGGCTCGCACATCGATACCGTTCCCGACGCCGGCGCATTCGACGGCGTGTTGGGCGTAACGCTCGCCCTCGAATGGGTTGAGCTCGCACAGGAATTGCAACTTCCCCTGCCCATTGAAGTCATTGCATTTTCTGAGGAGGAAGGCGTGCGCTTCGGCGTGCCGTTCCTGGGCAGCCGCGCGGTTGCCGGGCGCTTTGACTCGTCGCTCTTCGCACTGAGGGATTCGGAAGGCGTAACCGTTGAAGATGCTATACGGGCATTCGGCCTCGACGCAACCAAAGTCCCAGAGGCGGTGCTCGGTCCCAACGTACTCGGTTTTGTCGAGATGCACATCGAGCAGGGCCCGGTGCTGGAATCGGAAAACCTGAGCGTGGCTGCTGTTACGGTGATTGCCGGACAAACGCGCATGAGTCTTGAATTCGCGGGCCAGGCCAACCACGCCGGCACCACGCCCATGCATCTGCGCCGCGATGCGCTGGCCGCAGCAGCGGAATGGATTGCCGCTGTAGAAGCCCAGGCACTCGAGACCCAGGGCCTGGTGGCCACGGTGGGCAAGATCGAAGTACAGCCCAACGCGAGCAACGTGGTTGCCGGCACTGCGCGCGTCAGCCTGGATGTGCGCCACGCGCATGACTCTGCGCGCACCGCTGCGGTGGATGAACTGCTTGCGCGTGCCCGCGACCTTGCGGAGCGGCGGGAACTTGATTTCCAGTCGAAGCTCCAGATGGAGCAACCAGCGGTGCCCATGGACGAACGGCTGACGGCGTTGATGGCCGAAGCAATTGAAGCCGCGGAACTGCCTGCCAAGCGCATGCCGAGCGGTGCCGGACACGATGCCATGGTGATGGCGGCACGCGTACCCACTGCCATGCTCTTCGTGAGGAGTCCGGGCGGCATCAGCCATCATCCGTCGGAGTCGGTTCGCGAGGAGGACGTTGAGGCTGCGCTCAAGGTGGGCCGCAAGTTCCTGGAGCGCGTGGCCGCCGAAAGCAAATAGATCGACGCGCGTATTTTGCTCGACTACAATCGAGCCACACGCTGTCGTTTTCCATTTCCCGACACTGAGGTTGCTCGTGCACCACCTGGGTCTAACACGAAGCAGTTTCAAATCCGACCACCTGCTGCAGACGCCGGACACCTTCATCCGGACACCTCTTCCGGGCGCCGATGGCGTTGAGTTCGTGATCCATGCCGCGCCGCAACTGGGCGCACGCTTCACGCAGATGACGGCTGAGTTTGCAACCGGCGGCACGCTGGGACCAGCACCAGCACAGCGGTTTGTCTACGTCATTAACGGCGAGCTTGAGCTTGAAAACGCAGGCACAAAGCAAACGCTTGGACCGGGCGCATTTGCCTACTTGCCCCAGGGCACACAGCATACCCTGCACGCCGCAGCGGCTTCTCGCGCCGCGGTGATTGAAAAAGTCTACGAGCCACTAACAGGCGCGGCGGCTCCCAAAGTCGTCATCGGCGATGAGTCCAAGATAGATTCTGTGGCGCTGATGGGCGATGAAGGAGTCCGCGTACGCTCGCTCATACCCGATGGCGGGTCTTACGATTTTGCTGTGAATACCATGACCTACGATCCCGGCGCAGCGCTCAGCTTGGTGGAAATCCACGTGATGGAGCACGGGCTGCTGATGCTCGAAGGCGGCGGCATCTATCGGCTGGGAGACGCGTGGTATCCCGTTGAAGCAGGCGACTTCATCTGGATGCGTGCCTACTGTCCGCAATGGTTTGGCGCACTCGGCAAGAAGCCGGCGAAATACCTCATCTACAAGGACTGGCGCAGGCATCCGCTGGGAGGTTGATGCATATGACGACCACTCATTCTGAACTGAGGCCCGATCTCAGTATCGACGGTCTGATTGCCGAGTTGATGGCCCTGGCGCAGATCTCCGAGGCCGATCCGCCGGTGGTCACGCGCGTCGTGTTCAGCGAAGCCGACATGCGAGCGCGCGCTTACGTGAAGAAGCTGTGCGCCGATGCCGGGCTTGACTGTTCGCGAAGACGCAGTGGGCAACACCTTTGCGCGCTGGGAGGGCAGCGAGCCTGATCTGGCGCCCATCGGCACCGGCTCGCATATTGACGCCATCCCCAATGCCGGACTCTACGATGGCTGTGTGGGCGTGCTGGGCGGCCTTGAAGCCATTCGCGTTCTCAAAAAGCTCGGCTTCAATCCGCGCCGCTCCATCGAACTGGTCATCTTTACCGCGGAGGAACCCACGCGCTTCGGCATCGGCTGCCTGGGCAGCCGCATGATGGCCGGCGTACTCACGCCCGAGCAGGCGCGCGCACTGCGCGATAAGTCCGGACGCGGGCTGGAAGAGTTGCGCGCGGAGGCCGGATTTTCAGGACCGCTCGAATCAGTCGCCGTTCCTTTCGGCCGCTTTCATCAATTTATCGAGATGCACATCGAGCAGGGCCCTCACCTCGAACAGGAAGAAATCGACGTTGGCCTGGTCACTCACATTGCCGCACCCGCCAGCCAGTGGATCACGATTGAAGGGGAAGGCGGTCACGCCGGCGGCAAGCTGATGCCGGGGCGCAAAGACGCGCTGGCAGCCGCGGCCGAATTGATCCTGGCGCTGGAAGCGGCGGCCAAAGCCACGGGCGCCGTTGACACCGTGGGTACTGTAGGCGTTTGTGAAGTTTTTCCCGGCGCGGTCAATAGCATTCCTTCGCGCGTGCGCATGACCACAGACGTGCGCGACATCGACCGTGCGCGGCGCGACGGAGTCCTTGATGCATTGCGCGCTGCGGCTGAAGAAGTGAGTGCACGGCGGGGCGTGACGATCACGACAGAAATGATCAATGCCGATCCGCCTGCTGTATGCGATCCGGCAATTCTCGCCGCGCTGGAAGAATCGGCCTTGGCAGCCGGGAAGAGTTTCAAGCGCATGGTGGCCCGGGCCTATCACGACTCATCGTTCGTCTGCTGCATCGCGCCGGTCGCCATGTTGTTCATTCCCTGCCGCGGCGGCGTGAGCCACCGGCCCGACGAATATGCTTCGCCGGAGTGGATCGGCAGCGGCGTGCACGTGCTGGCGCGTACGCTGGCGCGACTGGCGGCGTAAGGATACTTTGCAAGTTCTGCAACTGCATGTATCCTAGGCGATAACCGTAAGCCCAGTTGCGGTTCCCGAGGCATGAATTCCGCTGCGAAAACCCGCGTAGTTGGCGCTCCCGTACCGCGCAAGGAGGGAGTGGACAAGCTGCTGGGCCGCGCGCGATATGTCGACGACATTGAGCGCGAAGGCATGTGGTTTGGCGCCACGGTGCGCAGCTCGATTCCGCGAGGAGTTATCCGGTCGATCCAGTTCGACGAGAAGATCGACTGGAGCGAATTTGCCATTGCCCGCGCCGCCGACATTCCCGGCGAGAATTGCATTCAGCTCATTGTGGCCGATCAACCCTGCCTGGCCGACGGCAAAGTAAATCACTGCGAAGAGCCCATCCTGCTGCTTGCGCACCCTGACCGCCACAAGCTGCACGAAGCTCTGAACGCAGTACACATTGAATACGATCCGCTGCCTGCAGTTCTGACGCTTGAAGAGAGCGAACGCGGCGATGCGATCGTGTGGGGCGAGGACAACCTGCTCAAGAGCTTCCTGCTTGAGAAAGGCGACGTGGACGCGGTGTGGGCCAGTCGCCGCACACATTGTCGAGGGTGAGTATCGCACCGGCGCGCAGGAACACCTCTACATCGAGAACAACGGCATGATTGCCGAGTACAGCGAAACCGCCGGCGTAACGGTGTGGGGCTCGCTACAGTGCCCGTATTACGTAGTCAAATCGCTGCGCAGCGTCTTTGCACTACCTGAAGATAAGGTGCGCGTGGTGCAAACTGAAACCGGCGGAGCATTCGGCGGCAAGGAGGATTACCCGTCAACGCTGGCCTGCCATGCCGCACTGCTGGCTATGAAAAGTGGTCACGCGGTAAAGATGGTCTACGACCGCATGGAAGACCTGGCCGCAACCACCAAGCGCCATCCCGCGCGGGTTCGGCATCGCACCGCGCTCGATAGCGACGGCAAGTTGCTGGCGATGGAAATTGAAATTGCTACCGACGGCGGGGCCTATGCAACGCTTTCGTCCACGGTGCTCTCGCGCGCCACGCTTCACTCCACGGGTCCCTATGTGTGCCCTAATGTGCGCGTGCGTGCGCAATCGTGGGCGACGAACAACGTTCCCTACGGCGCATTTCGCGGCTTCGGCGCGCCACAAGCCATCTTCGCCATGGAGCGGCACATGGACGAAATCGCCGCCGCTATCGGCATCGATCCCGTGGAGCTGAGGCGCAGGAATTTCCTGCACCAGGGCGACCAGAACGCCACAGAGCAATTGCTGCGCGAGCCGGTCATTCTCGATCAGTTGCTTGAGCGCGCGTTGAAGGAGAGCGATTACTACGCGAAGCGCGCGCAATTTGCGCGGGACAATCCGCGCAGCCCAATCAAGCGCGGCATGGGTCTTGCTGCCTTCTATCACGGTTCCGGGTTTACGGGCTCCGGCGAAGTTTATCTCAACTCGCAGGCCGGTGTGGATGTGACGCCGGCAGGACAGGTTCGCGTTCTGGTTTCCAACACTGAGTTCGGGCAGGGCACCAACACGATCCTCACCCAGGTTGCCGCGGAAGCTCTGCATTTGGAATACAGTCGCATTGCCATGGCCCCGCCCGACACTGCGGCCGTACCCAACAGCGGACCCACTGTAGCCTCGCGCACCTCGATGGTCGTCGGACGGCTGATTGAGCGCGCCAGTTTGCAGCTCATCGAGATGCTGCATCAAGACGCCGGCCTGCCGGAGCGCTATACCGACGAGGATTTTTTTGGCGCGTGCGATCGCTATCGCGCCAGGCATGGCGATGTGATTTCCCTATGCCGCTATGAGCCGCCACCGGGCATCGTCTGGGACGATCAGAAATATCACGGCGAAGCGTATGGCGCTTACGCATGGGCCATCTACGTAGCGCAGGTCGCCGTGGACACCGTCACCTACTCGGCGGAAGTGGAGGAATTCTGGGCAGTGCAGGAGGCCGGGCGCGTGCTGCATCCGGTGCTCGCCAAGGGCCAGATTGAAGGGGGCATTGCGCAGGGCATCGGCTATGCGTTGTACGAAAAAGTGGTCACGCAGAACGGGCGCATGTCCAATAATCAGATGACCAACTACATCATTCCCACGGCCGAGGATGTTCCCCCCATTCACGTGTTCTTTGAAGAGATGCCGTTCCGCTACGGTGGATTCGGCGCCAAAGGCATCGGCGAGCTGCCGCACGACGGCCCAGCGCCCGCAATCTTGAATGCGATTCGCAACGCCACCGGAGTGGCCATGAATGCGATCCCACTGCTACCGGAGGATCTCTTCGCTTATCTATCTGCAAACACAGCAGCCGAAGGGGCGGCCGCTTGATGAATACGCCGATGAATGCGTCTTGGCCTACAATTCGCTTCACCGTGAACGGCGAGAGCCACGAGCTTCACGCGCCGCCAATGAAGCGCCTGCTCGATGTGTTGCGCGAAGACCTGCACCTGACTGGAACCAAGGAAGGCTGCGGCGAAGGCGAGTGCGGCTCCTGTTCGGTGCGCATGAACGGCGAGTTGGTGAACAGTTGCCTGGTTCCCGTGCTGCAGGCCGAGGGAGCTATGATCCAGACGGTTGAAGGACTGGGACGCGCGGACGAGCTGCATCCGCTGCAGCAGGCATTCCTCACCCATGGTGGAGCACAATGCGGCATTTGTACGCCGGGCATGTTGATGGCTGCGACCCAGCTTCTGGAGCACAATTCGCACCCCGGACTCGCGGAGATTCGCGAGGGCTTGGCCGGCAATCTGTGCCGCTGCACCGGATTTATGCGCATCTTTGAAGCGGTGGCCGCGGCATCACACGGACCCGAAGTTGAATCGCAGGCCGAATTGGAAGAGGCTCACGATGCGCGGTAATGCGGAAGCCCACCAGCTCGTCGCGCCCGGCAGCTTGGCAAGCGTGCTGGAGCTGATGGCAGCGGAGCCCGGCGCATGGACGCCAATCGCCGGCGGCACGGAGCTGATGGTTGCGTTTTCCGCCGGCCGGCTCAATGCGCCCAAACTGGTCAGCCTGTGGGGCATTCGCGATCTGCGCTTCATCGATTCGAATCCTGAGAGCATCGTCATTGGCGCCGGAACTACGTTCCTCGACATACGCGGCCATGAGCTCGTGTCGGCGGAGCTGCCGTTGATTGCGAGGGCCGCGGGCTGGATCGGCTCCATCGCCAACCAGAGTCGTGCCACGCTGGGCGGAAATCTGGTCAACGGATCGCCAGCCGCGGATTCTTCGCCCGCGCTGCTGGCTTACGACGCAGAGGTCGAGCTGATCTCGGTGCGCGGCACGCGGCGCATTCCCTACGCGCGAGTTTCATACCGGCTACAAGACGCAACGTCATGGCCGCGGATGAATTGCTCTATGCGGTGCACCTGCCGCGGCGTTTTGCCGGGCACAAGCAGTACCTGCGCAAGGTCGGCACGCGGCGCGCCATGGCCATCTCGAAGATCGCACTCGCAGCTACCGCGCTCCTTGATCGCGATTCGGTGAGTGAGATTCGCATTGCTGCGGCAAGCCTGGGGCCGTTTCCCATGCGCCTCCGGCAGACAGAGGCAGCGCTGCTCGGCAAGCCGCTCACAAGCGAAACGACGCTCGCTGCGAAGAGCGCGTTGCTGGCCGAAGCGCAACCCATCGATGACATTCGCTCGACGGCCGGCTACCGGCGCCGCGTCGCTGCAAACTTGCTCGACGAATTCCTGGCCGGACTGCACCCGGAGAGCCTGCACCCATGAACGCAAAGCTTACGGCGTGGAATGCTGCCGGAGAATCCGAAGCGCTGGAAGCGATGCTCGCCTGCTGCGGCGCGCGCCGCTGGGCTGCGGCCATGGTGGCCGCACGGCCACTCGCAACCGTGACGGAGTTGAGCGCAACGGCCGATCGCGTTTGGAGCACGATGGGCGAATCGGATTGGATCGAGGCCTTCGCCTGCCATCCGCGCATCGGCGAACGGAAATCGGCCCATGTTACGGCAAAGTCGACAGTATGGTCACAGCAGGAGCAATCATCGGTGAGTGGCGCCGAAGCGCGCGTACTGGCGGAATTGGCCGAAGGCAACGCAAAGTATGAAGAGCGGTTCGGCTTTACATATATCATCTGCGCAACCGGCAAAAGCGCAACCGAGATGCTGGCAATCCTGAAGCGCCGTCTGGACAGCAGCCGTGAAGCAGAGTTGCGCGAGGCGGCCGAGCAGCAGCGGAAGATCCTGCAAATCCGTTTGGGAAAGTGGTTGATCGAATGAGCGGAATCACAACGCATGTGCTGGACACAGTGCTGGGCAAACCCGCTGCAGGCATTCGCGTACGCCTCGAAAAGCAGGAGAGCAACGGCTGGACCGCTATTGCATCCAGTGCGACGGACGCCGACGGCCGCTGCCGCGATCTCACCGGCATTGCAACGCCGGGTGTTTATCGCCTCACCTTTCAGAGCGGTAATTACCTCGCTCACCTGGGGCGCACCAGCATCTATCCAGAAATTTCCATCATCTTCACCTGCGGAGCCGATGCGCACTACCACCTCCCGCTGCTGTTGAGCGACAACAGTTACACCGCCTACCGAGGGAGTTGAATAATGGCACGACTTGCTGAAAATCGCTACGGAAAATCGCGTGTACGGCTGTCGCGGATCACGCGGCTCGCCGATCGTCATCTGTTCAACGAGTGGACGGTGCACGTGATGCTGGAGGGCGATTTCGGGACCAGCTACACGGATGCCGATAACAGCCAGGTGCTTCCTACCGACACGATGAAAAACACGGTCTACTTCGTCGCGTGCGAATCGAAGGCAGAGACGATCGAGGCGTTCGCCATGCAGTTGGGCGATTACTTGCTCGACAATCATGCGCAGATCGCAACTGTCAGCGTCGAAGTGGAAGAGAACGCATGGGAGCGCATAATCGTGGACGGCGCACCGGAGGCCACGACGTTCAAGATGGGTGGTCCGGAGTTGCAGACCGCCCACGCAACCCGAACGCGGGGCCGCGCATGGGAGATTATTTCCGGCGTTGACGGGCTCACGATCCTCAAGACTACAAAATCGGCGTTCACCGGATACGTGCAGGACAAACTCACCACGCTGAAGCCAGCCACCGACCGCATTCTGGGCACGCGCGCGACAGTCGAGTGGGAATACACTTCGCCCGCACCAGATTTTGCGCAAGTGCGGACGCGTGTGATTGCAGCGCTTCTCAAGACATTCGCCGCGCACAACAGCATGAGTGTGCAGCACACGCTCTTCGATATGGGAAGTGCAGCGCTCGAAGCCGCGCCGGAGATCGCGCGCATTCATCTTTCCATGCCGAATCTGCATCATCTGCCGGCAAATCTGGAGCCCTTCGGGCTGGACAATCCGAACCACATCTTTGTTCCCATCGACGAGCCGCACGGCACCATCGAAGCAACTATCGAGCGATAATCCGGGCCTTAGTAGGACGAAGGAAAAATAGTGGCTGAGCTTACCAGCACCACAGGCGAAGTGTACGCGCCCAGCGGCGCGAGCGGCGAGTATGGCCTGCACGCAGGAGTGCTGGGCCCCGTTGAGACGCTGGCGCAATCGGTTTCAGCCATCGCACCTTCTACGTCCCCTTCGCTTACCATTCCGCTTGTATTTGCTCTGGCCGGAAACGCCACATGGTTCGTCTATCTGCTGGCCACGGGCGCCATCCTTCTGGTGGGCTTCTGCGTGAGCCGTTTTGCGCGGCTCTCGGCATCACCCGGTTCGCTCTACAGCTACACCGCCGACACGCTGCCGCCGATCTTCGGCGTGGTCGCTGCCTGGGCGACTCTTGCTGGCGTATCTTGCCACCGGCGCTTCCGTGGCCGGCGGCGCGCTCTATTACGCCACAGTGCTGGCGCAGCAATTCATGCATGTCGCTCCACTTCCGCTGGCAACACTGTTCGTGGTCTGCGGCGCTGCAGCATGGATCGCCTGGCGCGACGTAAAGCTCTCCGCCGAGTTGATGCTGTGGATCGAAGCCATCTCCGTCACCCTCATCGTGATTCTGCTGGCGTTGCTGCCCATTCATTTCGGACTGCATCTTGACATGGATCAGTTCCGCCTCAGGGGCGCATCCATTTCATCGCTGGGTCCGGCGCTGGTGCTCTCCATCTTCAGTTTCGTCGGGTTTGAAAGCGCGACCACGCTGGGCGCAGAGGCGCGCGACCCATTGCGCACCATCCCGCGCGCCGTCCTGCAGTGCGCACTGCTCACCGGCGTCTTCTTCATGCTCTGCGCGTATTCTGAGGTGCTTGGCTTTCGCGGCGATGCGGGCAATCTGAGCGGCAACACCAGTCCTCTTCATTGGCTGGCCATTCGGGCCGGGGTTTCGCCGCTAGGCACAGCGGTGGACATCGGCGCCCTGATCAGCATGTTCGCCTGCGTGCTGGCCTGCATCACCGCGGCTGCGCGTGTCTTCCTGCTCATGGCGCACAGCGGACTCCTCCCGGCCGCGCTCAAGCGCACTAGCAGCCGCCATGGTACGCCGATCCTCGCGGTAGCGCTGGCGGCGGGACTGATGTTCGCTGCTACGGCGGCAATGAGCCTGCGAGGTGATGCCGGCTCCGACATGTACGACCTGCTCGGGTCGCTCTCTGTCTTCGGATTCCTCACCGCATACGGGTTGGTGGCGCTTGCGCTTCCCTTCGCGCGGCGCGCGGCGGGCCAGCACTCGCACGCAATTGCATTGGTCAGCGTGGTCACCCTGCTGGTCATGGCGATGATCGTAATCTTCGACCTTAAGTCCGCAGCCGATCAGGTGCACGCGCGCATCCCATTTATCTATCTCGCCTATCTCATCGCGGGGCTCTGCTGGTACTTTGTGCGACGGAAGAAGGCGGTCGGTTCTTGATCAAGGCTGAACTTCCGTCTCCGGTTGCGCAACCAGGAGAAGCACAATTCCGGCGATGGCGAAGTTGCGAAATGCCGTCTCCTGGCCGTTCCAAGTTGTGGACTGCCACATCAGGAAATACTCGCCGCCCACAGCAATAAACGCTACCAACCAAAGCAGAAGCGATGCCGTCAGAGCGGCGATCCCGATTGTCTTGGCCGCATTGAACTGCGCCGCTGGAGCGGTTCGCGTCCGCAGCAGGCGCGCTGCGCCCCACCAGGCGAGCAGCGCAATACAAATCTCCCACGCGATGATAACCAGGTAGAACACGAGATGAGCCCAGGGCATATGAATGGCGCGGCCCATTCCGCGATTGCCCGGAAAGGTCGTATCCATAAGCAGCACGTGGCGGACGAACTGGTAGTTCGAATCAAAGTCGAACAGGTTATTGAAGACGACCAGCGAGTAATAGAACGCAAGGCCGGCGAGAAGCAGGATCTTGGCGAGACGGATCGGCATAGAGGCTTGCTACGAAAGTACAGCATTTTGGATATCATTTGGCGGAGAATTTAACCCGAAGCCCTCAACTGCGTGCGGGCTGCTCTCGAAACAGGATGCTTGTGGAAAACCGGGCTAAGTTGTGGACGGCCTGCGGGTCATCTCGCTGAAAGCGCCCAAATCCGGTTGGGGAGCCTCAGAATATTACGGGAACTTTATACAGGAATCGATATGCTACGGCTAATTCGTAGTATGGGCCGGGCTTTTCCCAACGGCGAGCCTGTGCTCGCGACGATCCCTTCCGTCCTTTTTTGCTACTCGATACGGGCAATGGAAACTCAACCTGCTTGACGATGTTCTGATTCTCTTCGAACTGTCATCCGGAGAAGTCCCGGAATTGCTTCATTCACAACCATGATTCGAGAACCCATGCGCGCGCGCATGAACGACTCGTCGTATCTGGAGGCCGCAATCGATGCACAAATTTCGTATGCTTTTTTTGTCCCCCGGCTGGCTGCTTGCGTTGGCAGCGACCGTAGCCCTGTGTTGTTCCTCTGTCTTCGCGCAGCAAACGCTCGGCGGAATCACCGGCGCAGTCACGGATGCCTCAGGCGGTGTGATCCCCAATGCGACAGTCACGGTAACGGATGAGCAAACAGCACTGACCCGTACCACCACGACCAACTCCTCCGGCGAGTACACGTTCGTAAATCTCCCCATCGGCAACTACACGCTGACGTACACGGCCGGCGGATACGCCACGCAGAAGAATCCGCACATCCCGGTCCAGGCCGATCGTACCGCGACCGTCAACGCCGCGCTCAAAGTGGGCCAGGCCAGCCAGACCATCGAGGTAATGGGCACTCCGCTGATGAACGCCGTGGACACCACCAACGGCTACGTAATGGAGAGCGACAAGATTGAGTCGACGCCGCTGCCGACGGGCAGCTTTACGGGGTTGGCCACAATGTCCACCGGCGTGGACGCCGAGCTTTCGGGCGGCACCGGCGCAAACTCCGGCATGGGCAACGCGCCCATCTGGGCCAACGGCCAGCGCGACACCTCGAACAGCTTCCTGCTGAACGGCGTGGATGCCAGCAATCTGTTCAACGGCAAAAGCACGAGCCAGGTGGACTCGGCGCGCGTCATCAACTCCACCGGCGTACAGACCAGCCCCGGCGGCGGTGGCGGCGTCATCATGTCGGCGGCGTCCGTTTATCTTTCCATCGGCAACGCGCTGCCTACGCCCGCTCCTGAAACGCTGGAAGAAGTGCGGGTGAACGCCTCCATGTACGATGCGACGCAGGGCGCTACTTCCGGCGCGCACATCGACATGAGCACCAAGGCCGGTACCAACGACATGCACGGCACCGTCTATGTGCACCACGGCACTAACTGGATCAACGCCGCTCCCTTCTTCTTCAACCAGGATCCGGATGTTCCTGCCAGCGACAAAGTACCGGAGTTGCACCGCTACACGGCCGGCGGAAGTTTGGGCGGGCCAATCATCAAAGACAAGCTCTTCGGGTTCGTGGGCTACCAGCACCTGCATGTTTCCGACCAGGAACTGGGCGACGGGTTCCTCGATGTTCCGATCGGGCTCAACGACAGCAATCGTAATCCCGCGGGGCTGGCCGGACTGGCCAACGATTCCTTCGGCACCAGCCTGGGCGGATCGAATATTGATCAGCTTGCCTTGATCCTCTTCAATTCGCCAGCCCTTCCCGGCGAGCCCGGCAAGTGGCTCATCCCCAACGACTCGCTGAACGGCGTCGCCCCGACCGTGGCCCATCTCGATAACGCCTTCATTCCCGGCACCGGCTATTTCACGTCCGATCAGGCGGTCGCCGATCTGGACTACAACGCCAGTGCGAAGGACACACTCAGCCTCAAGTACTACTACCAGCACGATCCCACCGTGGCTCCCTACTCCTACTCCAGCGTGCCTGGCTTCGCCGAGCACCTTGATTCCGGCGCGGAAGAGTACTCCATCAGCAACAGCTTCATCGTCAAATCGAACCTCAGCACCACGGAAACACTGGGCTTTCTGCGCGAGAAGAACTGGGCTGACAATGTGCAGGCATTCGGTCCCAATGCCATTCCCGGTGGCTCATACGGCACAGGTTCCATGCAGGCATTCTCGAACTATTTCCCGGGCGTCTCGATTTATAACATCCTTGGGCAACAATCAGCCCAGCGGCGTCAGCCCGGTGTACCTGAATATCGGTCCGGATGCGGAGTCGCAATCGTCCAACACCGGCATGTTCCAGAACCGCCTTTCGCCCTCCGCCAATGCCATCTGGCTGCTTGGTAAGCACACGGTCAGCTTCGGCACCAGCTACAGCTACACCCAGCTCGACACCATCGATAAACGCACCGGGATGGGCACCGTTGCCGCCGATGACTTCAGTCAGTTTGTGCAGGGCTATGTAACTCCGGGCGATTCGGCAACCGGTTTCTATGTCACCTCGTACCTGCAGGGCAACGCCAACCGTTATTACCGCGCCAACCAGCTTGGCATGTATGTGCAGGACAAGTACCAGGTCACTCCCACTCTCGCATTCACTCTCGGCCTGCGCTACGACTGGGATGGCGGGCTAACCGAAAAATACGGGCGCATCTTCAACTTCGATCCCTCGCTTTATAGCTACAACGCTGTTTCGGATACCATTACCAATTCCGGCCTCGTGATTGCCGGCAACAACGCCAACGGCACCAAGGGTGTGAGCGATACCACGCTCACCGGGCGCCAGTGGGGTATCGGGCCGCGCATCGGCGCAGCCTGGCAGCCGGCCATGTTCCACAGCAAAGTCGTGGTGCGCACCGGCGGCGGCATGTACTACGACCGCGGCGAACTCTTCACTTATTTCTCACCAGGTTATGCTATCGGCACCGTCACCGGTGGACCATTCGGCGCCAACCAGCAGCTTCCGTTCGTCAACGACTCAACCTGCCCGACTGCGAGCGAGTACCTTTACGAGGGCTATATTCCCACCTGCGGCGGCGGCGGCGGGCCCGCTGCGGAGAACCCTTCCGAAGGCGATCTCGAGTATCCTTACGGCACCAGCCTGCAAGCTGCTCCCTCCAATCCCAAAGCTTCGGACCTGACGCAATTACCTGCCCAATGCCTGCAGCATCGTAAATACCGGCAACCCGAGCGCCACATGTCCCAGCACCCCAACCGGCGGGATCATCAACAATGGCCAGCCGATTTCCCTGGGCGTCTACAACCGCGGCAATAAGTTGCCCTACACCATGAACTACACGCTCGACATCCAATGGCAACCGCGAAACGACATAGCCGTCGAGCTGGGCTACGTGGGTAACGTGGGGCGGCACCAGGTTATTCCTGTGCCGTTTAACCAGCCCACCATCGCTTCTCCGTCTAGCCCGCTGCTGTCCGGTGGCAGTTGCCCGCAGTACTACAGCTACGGATACAACGTTAGTTTCAATCCCCTGCCCCAGGGGAGTTGCTTTGGCCAGGCGGCAAGTTATCTGGCCACCTACGAAGGCGGCAACGTGGATCTGCGGGTTCCTTACCTGGGCTACGCTGCCGAATCTATCCAATACCTGGCAGAGGGCATTGACGACTACAACGCGCTGCAGGCGCATGTAGAGAAGCGCATGAGCCACGATTTTCAGGTCGGCGCCTCCTATACTTTTTCGCATGCTCTCGATGAGCAGAGCGGCCTGGGCTTGTTTTACAACGGCAATAACCCACTCAACCTGCGCAGCGGCTATGGCTCTTCCGATTTTGACCGCACCCACGTGCTGAACTTCAACTACGTATTCACGCTACCCAACTATGCCCGAGCGCATTCGCTGGCCGGCATGCTGATCGATGGATGGTCGATGGTCGGCCAGACGGTTTTGCAGAGTGGCCAGCCCTACAGCATCATTGACTTCTCAGGCGCGGTGGGCAGCATCTACTACTCAACGGCTGACGGCATTACGAATCCTGTTGTGCCCCTGGCCCCCGGTTGCAATGCGAAGAATGCGCTGACGCACGCTTCCGGGGCGTGGTATCCGCTCACCGGTGTCTCAGCCCTCAAGCCGCAGTGCTTCACGCTGCCTTTGCTGCAGGCTGGCGGATTAAACGGCGCCATTCCTCCCGACGATCCGTATGAAACTGGATTCACAACTGGCCAGCGCAACATCTTCCGCCAGGCTTTCCAGAAACGCGCCGATGCCTCGCTGGTGAAGGAGACGCACTTCCATAACGAGCGATATGGACTGAAATACACGCTCGACGTCTACAACCTGACCAACACAACCAGCTTCGATATCCCCGGCAACGAAGTTTCGCAGAACGCCGGCTACAATGCGTTCCCCTATGCGGGGCAACCGGTACAGTCCTCTACAAATTGTGCGACCAATCCAACCGGCAGTCCGACCGGCACGCCGCCCGGGCAGCCCACAGCGCTCTATTCCTGTCCCTCGGGCCTCGGCATCGTGACACACACCATCGGCGCTCCGCGGCAGATTCAAATGTCGCTGCATCTCGATTTCTGAGAGCGGTGGGAACGGCAAGAAAGGCGGCTCGCACAGAGCCGCCTTTCTTTTTTGCCTGCTTCAGATCAACCGGACCACCGCCGTAGAATCGTGGTGATGACCAACGGCACATGGACTCTCCGCGATCTGCGCCGCGCGCTGGCCGCCGGCAAGACGACACCTTCCCAACTCGCTGACCAGGCGCTGGTGCGCTCCAATCAGACGCTTCATTGCAACACCTACCTCTGGCAGGATGCCGCATGGACCCGTGCTGAAGCCTCGCGTGCAGAGGCGCTACCGCGTGGGGAAGGCGGCGCATTCGGCGACGGCCGCAGCACGCTGTGGGGCCTGCCCGTCTCGGTTAAGGATTGCTTCGATCTGGCCGGCGCGCCCACCACCTGCGGCATTCGCTTCTACCGGGACCTGCACGGAATTGCGGCGCAGGATTCATGGCTGGTGGAGCAGTTGCGCAATCTCGGCGCGGTCATCGTAGGCAAGACGCATCTGCACCCACTGGCCTACGGAATCACGGGCGAGAATCCCGAGTTCGGCGACTGCATCCAGCCCGGAACCAAGGACGCGCTCACCGGAGGCTCCTCAAGCGGCGCGGCTGCAAGCGTGATGGAGGGATCGGCCGTAGCGGCCATCGGCACCGATACCGGCGGCTCGGTGCGGGTACCGGCGGCGCTTTGCGGGCTGGCGGGGTATCGCGCATCGCTGGGCCGAGGCGACTGGCGCGGCAGCGCGCATCTGGCCGAATCGTTCGACACCATGGGCTGGCTGTTTCGGGATCTCGAAGACGCGCCACTGTTGGCAGCGCCGTTTGCGCCTGCCAACGCGCATGGGGCACGAACCTTCAGTCATTTCGCGCATGTGGGCGAGAGTTTTCTTCACGATTGTGAGCCGGAGGTTGCTGCCAGTTTTCGCGCCGCCATTCGCGAGCTGCAGAATTTAGGGCTGCAGGCGAGAGCCATCGATGTGGATGGCTGGGCGGAATCGATGGAGATCTTCGCGCCGCTGCAGGCATCGGAGGCAGCGCGCATTCACGCCGGGAACTTCGAACATTTCGAGCGGCCGATTCGCGAACGCCTGGAGTGGGGCGCGGGGCTCAGCCCGACGGAAATCGCGAAGCTGCGCCAGCGCCACGCTGATTTCAAAGCGCACATGGACGATCTCTTCGCCACGCACGAGTTCGTGATGCTGCCCTGCGCCCCGGTCGCGAAACTGACCGCAGGCTCCGGCAGCGCGGTCGATCAGGTGCGCAAACGGTTGCTCCGCTACACCTCGCCGTTCAGCCTTGCTGGCGTGCCCACGGTCGCGATTCCCTACACCCCGGGAGGAATGCAATTGGCCGCCGCACGCGAAAACGACGAATCGCTGCTCGAACTTGCCGCACAGATCGGCGCAGCCAGAAAAGTGTTAGCACAACCAATGTCATCCTGACGCTGAGCGCAGCGAACTGGAAGGATCTGCGGTTGCCTCTCTGCGACACCGTCACTTACTACCCATTAATATAAGGCCACACCCGCCGCCTCAACCGCCCGCGCCACACGGAAGGCAGTTGACTCCTGGAGATGCGCGGCCAGCACCTGCATGCCAACCGGCAAACCTGCGGCGGTTGCGCCGCACGGTACGGTAACGCCGCAAATGCCCGCAAGACTTGCGGTAACGGTGTAGATGTCCGCAAGGTACATGGCCAGCGGATCATCGGCCTTCTCGCCGATTTTGAATGGCGCGGTGGGCGCGGTGGGCGTGACGATCGCATCCACCTGAGAAAACGCGCGCAGAAACTCCTCGGCCAGCAGACGCCGTACCTTGAGCGCCTTCAGATAATAGGCGTCGTAGTAGCCGGCGGAGAGAGCGTAAGTTCCCAGCAGGATGCGTCGCTTGACCTCGGCCCCAAATCCCTCGTCCCGCGAGTGGCTGTACATCTCAGAGAGCGTGGCCGAGTGCGGCGAGCGATAGCCGTAGCGCACGCCGTCAAAGCGGGCCAGGTTGGCGCTGGCCTCGGCCGTGGCAACCAGATAATACGTTGGAATCGCATACTTGGTATGCGGCAGCGAGATCGGCTTGATGGTGCAGCCGGCCGCCTTCAACGCATCGATTCCCTTCTCGATCGCGGCGCGGACCTCGGAATCAAGACCTTCCGCGAAGTATTCCGCGGGAACGCCGATGCGCAGCCCGGCGACGGGTTTGTCGCTTTCGGCGGCATAGTCCTCAACCGGCGCCGGCGAGCTGGTAGCGTCGTGCGGATCGTGGCCTGCGATGACTCCGAGCAGCGTGGCGGCGTCCCGCACATTGGCGGCAAAAGGGCCAATGCGATCAAGCGAGGAAGCAAAGGCAATGAGCCCGTAGCGCGAGACGCGGCCATAAGTGGGCAACACGCCGACCACGCCGCAAAAGCTGGCTGGCTGGCGAATGGAGCCGCCGGTGTCAGTGCCCAGCGTGCCGACGGCGAGATTGGCTGCAACCGCAGCCGCCGAGCCGCCGCTGGAGCCGCCCGGCACGCGCTCCGGATCCACCGGATTGCGCACCGGCCCGTACGCCGAATTCTCGTTCGAAGAGCCCATGGCGAACTCGTCGCAATTGAGCTTGCCGAGCAGAACCGCGCCGGCGGCTTCGAGCCGGGTGACGGCCGTAGCGTCATAAGGAGGGTGATAGCCTTCGAGAATCTTCGAGCCGGCCGTGGACGGCGCGCCCTGCATCACCAGCACGTCCTTGATGCCGACCGGAACGCCCGCCAGCGGCGGTAGCGGATCGCCCTTGGCTGCGAGCGCGTCCATCCGCTCGGCCTGCGCAAGAGCCCGCTCGCGAGCCAGGCTCAAATAAACGTTCAGATGCGGATTGATCTTCTCGATGCGCGCATAGTAGCCCTCGGCAAGATCAACAGCCTTGGTCGCGCCCAGAGATCAGATCGGCGCGCAGCTCGGCCAGGGTCTTTGGCTTCTCCACAAATGTTTCAGCAGTCTTCATCTCGCCAGCCACTCGTCTTGTGCTCTCTGATCTCTAGCGTTCAATCACTTTCGGAACCTTGAAGAAGGCTCCGTCGGTCTCCGGTGCCTCGCGCATCACGACGGCGCGGTCGAGCGAGGGCTCGATCGTGTCAGGACGCGGCGCGGAGGGACTGGAGGCGCCCAGTTCACTCACCTGCGCCAGCGGAGCCACGCCCGCCGTGTCGAGCTCGTCGAGTTCGGCCACGTAGTCGAGAATGGCGTTCAGGTCCTTCAACATGCGGCCTGATTCTTCGGGCGTGAGTTCCAGATGAGCCAGCTCGGCGACGCGGTGAACGTCTTCTTGAGTTACTTTGACAGTCATGAGGTCGATTTCGGGGCCCGCTCACGGCGCAAACCGTGACCGGTGCTGAGATTGCATCCCGAAACTCAAGTATAGCGGGTTGGCGAACGCGTTTCAGTCCACCGTCAGGGTCAGCGTGATCGACTGCGTCAGCCCGCTCGATGAGACCGTGACCGGCACGGAGTAGGTTCCTGCCGGTGTGCTGCCGGCGCCGCCCGTGCTTCCACCGCCCGAGCCGCCATTCGACGAACCAACCGTGGCGCCGGTGCAACTGCTCATGGCCGCGGAGAAAACCACAGCCAGCAGGGCCAGGCTAAAAGCTCCGCGACGGCGCCAGCAGGCCAGCGGCAGCAGCAGAACTGCAAAAGCCAGCGGCCAGTCACGACGGACCGTCAGTGGTTCGGTTCGCACCGTCGCGCCCGAACTGCCGGTATAAATCTCCACCTGTACATTGCCTTGGACTCCGCCCGGGAGCGTTTCGGTGGTCGGGTTAAAGATGCACAGCGCGTTTGCCGGCAGGGTGCCGCATTGGAGCGTGAAGGCGCCCGCCGCGCCACTGGGGGTGATGACCAGCGTGTAGTCGGCCTGCTGACCGCTGGTGACGGTCTGAGCGGTGAGGCCAGATGCCGCGATCGTGAAGTTGAAGCCGGTGCCGGAGAGCGCCACCGTGGCGGGCTGCGTCACGACGGCGGAACTGACGGTAAGCGTGCCGGCAGCCGAGCCGCTGCTACTGGGTGCAAAAACGACTGCGGCGGTGCAGGTCGCACCCGCTCCCAGACTGCCGGTGCAGGTGTTCTGGGCAAGGCTGAAAGGTGCAGTAGCCGCCACTGAGACCGAGCCGATGGAGTAATTGCTCGAGTTGGTGATAGTGACGGGCTGCGCGGCGCTGGATTGACCGACAGGAATCACTGTCGAAAACGGAAGCTGCGCGGGATTGGTTTGCAGCCCCGCAGTCAGTTGACCGGAGCCATTGAGCGGCACCGAAGCGGCAGTGAGGCCGGTCGTGGACGAAGAGATGGAGAGCGCGGCGGCGATAGACCCGGTGCCCGACGGAGTGAAAACAATTTGTACGGTGCACTGGCTGCCGCTGTTCAACAGCGCTCCACAGGTGGTGATTTCCACGGTGTAGCTAGCGGCGGCCGGCCCGGTGATCTGAAAACCGATGTTGGCCGCAGCCACGCCGCCGCTGTTGGTAATGGTGAGGGTTTGTGGGGCGCTGGCAACGCCCGCCTGCTGTTGCGGAAAGCTCAAGGTTGCCGGATTCACGGTGAAGCTCGCAGGCGCGAGGCCGGTTCCGCTCAGCGCTACAGTCTTGGATCCCAGCGCGTCGGTGAGCGTAAGAGTACCTGTAACAGTGCCCGTCTGCGTGGGGGCAAATTGTACGCTGATGCTGCAGGTGGCATGCGCGGCAACTCCGGAAATACAGCTGCTGGATTGCTGAAAATTGGCGCCGACCAAAATGGAGTCGACTTGAAGGCTGAGGTCACCGCTATTGGTGATGGTGACCGGCTGTGCAGCGGAAATCTGCCCCGATGCGGTGGACGGAAACGCGATGGACGTGGGACTGAGTGTGTCCGTCGGAGGAGCCGCACCGGTCCCGCTGAGTTGGACGGTTTGCGTGCCGCTGCCATCTGTGAACGTGACCTGGCCAGTTGCGGCGCCAGCTTGTGTAGGCGCAAATCCAATCTTCACCTGGCAGGCGCTGTTGCTCCCAAGGCTTGTTCCGCAGGAGTTCGTGGCCAGGGTGAAGGGTGCAGTGACCGAAATGCCGGCAATGGCGGCCGCAGCTGAGCCGGAGTTGGTGAGCGTAACCTGGAGCGGGGTCGCAGTGGAACCAACCTCGACCTGCCCAAAGACCACACTCAGCGGGCTGGGGTTCAGGTTCCCGCCTGGAAGGCCGACGCCATTGAGATCGACCGAAAGCTGGCCGCCATAGACGTTCCCGTACACCATCATCTGTGCCGTACGCTGGCCTGTGGCCTGCGGCGTAAACGTCACCTGGAGCGTGCAGGAGCCGCCCGCCGGAATCGACTGGCTTACGCAGTTGCCAGTGGCGGCAAAATCGCTGGAATCGCCCGAGAAGGCGATAGAAGTGGGTACCACAGCGGCGCTGCCTGTGTTCCGGAGTGTCACGGTCTGAGCGGGACTGAGCGTGTCGACGATTTGACTCTGGAAGACCAGGGCCGCCGGATTCGCCGAGGCTGCCGAAAGGTTGATGCCCGCGCTCCAAAGAGCGGTCTGCCAGATTCCGCGTCCGTAGGTCCCGGCGACCAGCACCTGCGCCGAACCTCCCGCAGGAGCCGCGGACACAGACACCACCGGCGCTTCGGGCAATCCAGTGCCAAGAGACGACCAGCAGTCGGAAAGCTGAGTGGCGCAGGACGCAACTTCAGTGGTGTAGTACACGCCGCTATCCGTCGCGACATAGACCGTGCCGGCGCTTTGCGGATCGACGGCAACGGCATTGACGGGAGAATTGGGCAGGTTGGCGGTTATCGCGTTCCATGTGACGCCACCGTTTGTTGAACGGTAGATGGTTTGTACCACCTGGTAAATGGTGGAAATGGCCGCGATTGTGGCGTAGATGGTATTCCCGGTGGCATCATGCGGGTCGATCGCGATGCTTGAAATGTCGAATTTGTACGCGTTGAACGGATATGTATTGTTGGCAACCGAATTAAAGGTGAGATCGTGCCAGGCGGGCATCGAGTTGCTGTTGGGATTGAACGTCGCCGACAAAATGTGGCCGGGCAGATTGGAGCCACCGTCGTCGGATCCGTAGGTGCCCACGTAGATGACTTCATTGCCGGAAACAGCCGCAGCGGCCATGGAGCGGATCAGCGCATCGCCTGCGCAAGGGCCGGGGCTGGAAACCGCATCGAGAATGGGACCGAGAGCGTTGCTCGCAGTCCAACCGCTGCCGGAGGCCGGCCCGCGCCACACTCTGCAAGTGCCAACAATCAGTTGCGTATGGTCGAGCGCGTCGACCAGAAACGGAGCGGGTGTCGGCATGGCGAGGCCGTCATTGCTCACATCGGCCTCCGTAACCACAGGCGCTGAGCCAAAGGTAGCGGGTGTGCAGCCCGCGGGATTGGTGCACCGGTAAACGGCGACTCCCGCCTGGTCGTTCACGTACCAGTTGGAGTTGTCCTGCGGGTCAATTGCAACCGGGCCGCCATAGCCTCCGAGAATCTGCGGCCAATCCGTAGTCGGGCCGCCGGCATTCACGCCCGCAGCTCCGTTCACGCCTAGCCCTGCCAACATCGAATACGGCGAGGTCACGATCTGCGATACGCTCTGGACCTCAGCCAGCGATCCGAGACCGCCATTCAGGTTCTGGAAATGGCTGGCATCGGTTGCGTTGCAAACAGCGCCGGTTTCTCCAATGGCATCCATCGAACGCCAAAGTCCGCCGTCGTTGCCGATCAAGATCTCCTGCGGATTTTGCGCATTCCAGGCCAGCGCGTGCTGAAACTCGCCCACTTTGGCGCTCATGCAAGTGGTCGCGTTGGTGGTGTTGCGCCAGGAACAGCCTTGCGAAACCGGACAAGCGCTCTGCCATAGATCGTTGGCCCCGGCCAGCACCATGGAGATCTGCCCCGAGGGAACGGCGGCCAGAGCCAGGTTGTACACGCCGTCTGCAATCGTAACCGGCCCTTGCGTAGAACTGGTCTCGAGCGCCGCCGTGTTCCAGTGCTGCGCGAAGGCAAGCGACGGTCTGAGACAGGCACTGCCGGCCGTGCACTGATCCTGCCAAAGCCCCTGGTCCTGGTCGTTCAGATCGACAGTCCATGCAAAGGTGTCGCCATTCTCCGGATTCACCGCCAGCGCGCCGCGAAAGATGGGGCAGCCGATCGATCCCGTAAAGCCTGTGTTGGTGGGACACATGGTGGCGGTCAGCCCTTTTCCCGGCTGTGCGGCCACGCGCGTCCAGGTCACCCCGTCCGGGGACTGGTAATAGCCGTGATAGCGCACTGCCGCGATAAAGAGCTGGCGCACCGGGTTCCACACCACAGCCGTTGCGGCGTTGCCGTCGGGCTGCGCAAAGATATCGAGCGGGCCCTGCACGTCCTGGCCGTTGCCGTCCGTAATGGTCGCCAGGTGCCAGGTGGTGCCACTGTCTTGCGAGTAGTAAAGCCCCTGCATACTACCGCCTGCTGCCGTCGCATCCACCAGTTCGCCTTCGTAGGCCTGCGAGACCGCCGCTACCACCAGCTGCGAATTCACGGTGCTCCACGCAAATCCGGCAAAGCCCTCGCCGACGAAAGAGAAGTTTTGATCGCTCAGGCCCGCAGCCAGATCATTCGTTTCGGCAATCAACGTCCACGTCGTTCCGCCGTCGGTGGAGCGCAGAATGCCGGCGCCATAGTAGGAGTCGAGCACATCGTTGGGGTCGCCCGTACCCGCCAAAACCACGCCCGTACTGCCAGGCTGGACCGTCAGGGCGCCGATGCTGATGGAGGCATCCGCTACGGCGCCCAGGGCCGACAGCGAATCAGTGAGCGGCACGAACGCAACCTGGGATGAAGTCGAAACCGCTGCATTCGAAGCGACCCACACGCCCCCGCCGGTGGTGCCGACATAAACATGGTTCCCGGTTACGTCGGAAGGATCGAGCGCGATCGCCGTAACGCGTCCCGCAACCAAGCCGTAGGGGTTGGTTTGGACAGCAGTCGGCCCGAGCGGCGTCCAGGTGGCCGACGAGCCGCTCTGGACCTCGGTCGAAACCAGGGACTGCATGGAGCCGGCGGAGTCAACTGCGATCCGCGCATTGCGTTGCCGCGAGGGAAGGCGATGGCCCGGAGTCCAACCGCGCTCTGCCAGAAAGCGTCGAGCCTCGGCGGCGCGCGGCGGCAGTTGCGGGGCTGCCGCAGCGGATGGCTTGGCCGGCGCGGATTGCGCCAGGGCAGGTGCCATGCCAGACAGGAGCGAAACCCAGAGAATGAGTCTCAGCATCTTCCATAAAGCCGGGCGCGGCGCTCTTGCGCTCTTACTACCGTCAGGCTGCTGCGCGATCCGATCGTCGGTAGGCTTCATGCCGTGCGTCCAGAAATGAATTCCGGCCCCCTTGATGAAAATCTTCTAAGGGGAATGGACAGGGAATCCATGGGATTCCGCAGTACGACGCAGCTCAATTCCAGATATGAAATTGTGGCCCATTATAGGACAACGCAGATGAGGGCAAAGTGTGATGCCGGACACAGGGGATGGACTGGGGCTTTCCGGGCACAATAAAAGGCCGCCCGCAGGCGGCCTTCGTGCTGATCACTGACACCTGACCACTGAGAACTGTCTTTCTACCACCTGCCCCAGGCGCGGCTCATGTAATCTGCCAGCGTCATCGAGATCAGCGCAAAAAAGACGAAGACCCCGGAGATGACGGTGAGCTTGGTCAGCTTGCTGCTGTACTTCACGTGCATGAAGAACAACACCACCAGAACCATCTTGATGCAGGCGATGGCCAGCGCCACGATGGGGTTGAATATCCCCATGTCGATGTAGGAAACGCCTACCGTGGTGCCAGTGAGCACCAGCAAAGCAAGAAAAATTGCCACGTAAATCTTCGGACTGACGATGTGTACGTGCTCGCCTTCAGTTTCATCGTGCCGGGATGGCTGCTGTTCCATAATTCCCTCACTGCTCTGGCGCTTCGTGCGCAGATTGCTTTGCCGGGGCTAAAGCCCCTCATTGATCTTCTGGTTTTTTCAGCAGCCGGGACTAAAATCCCGGCCTGCCAGTCGTGCCCTGTTACAAATCCGAACTGCACTGCCGCAGATCGTGTTCCCTTGGTCCCTTGTTCCCTTGGTCCCTGCCTCATTGATGTCGACTGATCAGGTACAACAGCGGGAACAGGAAAATCCAGATGATATCGACGAAGTGCCAGTACAGCCCGAAGTTCTCAACAAACGTAACGTGGCCGGTGGTGTAGGCATCGTTCTTGGCCTTGAAGATCATGAAGCCCAGAATGCCGATACCAATAATCATGTGCAGGGCGTGCATGCCGGTCATAGCGAAGTAGAGGAAGAAGTACATCTCCGTCTTGGTCGCCATGTCATAGCCCAGCGGCTTGTCGTCCGGGTAGATTTGGTGCACCTCGGGATCGGAGGCCGGGTTCGTGAAGTCCTGGATGCTGTAGCGAATGCCGGGAATGTGATAATTTTCCCACTTCTCGTGGTACTCGATGGACTTGATACCGAGAAAGACAAGGCCCAGGATGAAGGTGAGCCAGAGACAGAGCAGCAGGCCCCCCTTGCGCTTCATCTGCGCGTTGTAGACGCCCATGGCCATGGTGAAGCTTGAAGTGATCAGCACCGCGGTGTTGGCCGTGCCCCAGCCAATGTTCAACTGGTGCGAGGCTTCAACGAAAGCCGGGTAATACCAGTTGCGCATGATCAGGTAGGCAGTGAAGAGGCCACCGAAGAACATGACTTCCGTGAGTAGGAAGAGCCACATGGCAAAATTCGTGGCGTCGAACTGCTGGCCGACGGACTCGAAATGATGGCGCTGGTAGGCCGGATGTTCTGCATGCTCGCTATGGCCGGCCTCGGCCAGGACGCCGTGCGTGGTGGTTGCGGTCTCAGACACTGGCTACCTCGTGTTGTTGCTGATGGTGCTCCAGCCACTCGTAGTCGTACGCTTCGTGATCCATGATGGGAATCTCAGGGAAGTTCTCGGTAAGCGGAGGCGACTGCGTCTGCCATTCGAGCCCCGTGGCCTGCCAGGGATTGTTGCCGGCAATGGCGCCATACTTCAGCGACCAGGTGAGATACAGAACCGGCAGCAGGTAGCCCACGCCCAGCACGCTGGCGCCCGCAGTCGAGAAGACGTTGAGCACCTGGAACTCCGGCGGATACGAAGCGTAGCGGCGCGGCATGCCCAGCGTACCCAGAATGAACTGCGGGAAGAACGTCAGGCAGAAGCCAATAAACGTAACGACCGCAGCCAACTGCGAGATCTTCTCCGGATACATGCGGCCTGTCCACTTGGGCCACCAGAAGTGAATGCCGGCAAGGAAGGCCATCAACATCCCGCCGACCATGACGAAGTGGAAGTGGGCGACGATGAAATAGGTTTCCGTAAGATGAATGTCGGTGCCAGTGGCGCCCAGAAAGACGCCGGTCATTCCGCCAATGGTGAACAGCCCCATGAAGCCGAAGGCATAAAGCATCGGCGTCTCAAACGTGATCGAGCCCTTATAGAGCGTGAAGGCCCAGTTGAAGATCTTGATGGCCGAGGGCACCGCAACCAGCATGGTGAGCAGCGAGAACACCAGGGCGGCGTAATTGGAGATGCCCATGATGAACATGTGGTGCGCCCACACGAAGAAGCCGAAGACCGCGATGGCGACCGAGGAGAACGCGACCGCGGTATATCCAAACACGCGCTTGCGGCTGAAGGTCGAGATCACTTCGGAGATGACGCCCATGCCGGGCAAAATCATGATGTAGACGGCGGGGTGCGAGTAGAACCAGAACAAGTGCTGGAAGAGCAGAGGGTCGCCGCCCTTGGCCGGATCGAAAACACCGATGCCGATGGTGCGCTCGAGAATGATGAGCACCAGCGTGATAGCCAGAACCGGCGTTCCCAGCACCATCAGGATGCTGGCCGCGTAGTTGGACCAGACAAAGAGCGGCAGCCGGAACCAGGTCATCCCCGGGCAGCGCATCTTGTGAATGGTCACGATGAAGTTCAGCCCCGTAAAGATGGAACTGAATCCGGCGATGAAAATCGCCAGGCCGGTCGTGATCACGTGCGTGTTGACGTAGTGCGTGGAGAGCGGGGTGGTGAAGGTCCAGCCCGTGTCGACGCCGCCGGCGGCCATGGTGTAGAGGGCGAAGAGGCCGGCCACCACGTAGAGATACCAGCTCAGCAGGTTGATCTTGGGCAAGGCCAGATCTTTGGCCCCCACCATCATCGGAATTACGAAGTTGCCGATGGTGGCCGGCACCGACGGCACCAGGAAGAAGAACACCATGATGACGCCGTGCATGGTGAACAGCTTGTTATAGGTGTCCGCGGCAACCAAGTCGCTTTGCGGCGTAAGCAACTCAAGGCGGATGAGACCGGCAAGAGATCCGCCGATGAAGAAGAAAAATGTAAGCGAAATCAGGTACAGGGTCGCAATCCGCTTGTGGTCGCCGGTGAGCAGCCAACTGAGCAGACCGTTCTCTTTGGTCAGGAAATTCATCTTGGGAATCCTGGCCGTGGACTGGTCGGGAAGACTAACGATTGTCGCGGTGCTCATTGTTTGACCTCCCCTGGCGCAGCGCCGGTGGTGGCTGCCGCTGCCGGTTTGCCGCCCTCACTCTCAGGGAGAAGTGTGGTGGTGTTCAGGGTCTGCTGAATACGGTAATCGGAGTTGAGATTCTTGATATATTCCACCAGCGCGATCACGCCTTCTTCGCTGATCTGGCCCTGATAGGTAGGCATGATGGGAGCGTAGCCCTCGGTCACGTTCTGCGAGGGATTCAGAATCGCCTGGCGCAGATAGGCTTCGTCCGCCGTAATTGTCTGCCCGCTCGCCAGCGTCAGGTGCGATCCGTAAACGTTGGCCAGATTCGGACCGCGCGCTTGAGGTGTGGTGTTGTGGCAGGCGTTGCAGCTCAAGCTTGCGAACAGGCGCTCTCCGTTCTGGGCCAGTGAGTTGCCGCTGGTTGAGCCGGCCAGCCACTTCTGAAAGTCCTCGGGCGTCATCACCACAACATCGCCAATCATCTGCGAGTGGTTGGTGCCGCAGTACTGGGTGCAGAACAGGTGGTAGGTGCCGACCTTGGTGGCTTCAAACCACACCGTCGTATAGCGGCCCGGGATCGCCTCACGCTTCACGCGGAAGGCTGGAACCGAGAAACTGTGGAAGACGTCCTGGGAGATGAGCGTCAACTGCACCGCGCGGTTTACCGGCACGTGCAGCTCGTCAATCTCATGCTGCCCGCCCGGATGCTCTACCTTCCACATCCATTGCTTGCCCACCACGTAGATGTTCATGGCGTTGGCGGGCGGCGTGTAGACGCGGAAGTAAATCAGCGCCCCCCACACGAACATGATCAGGAACAGGCCCAGCGGAATGATGGTCCAGGTGGCCTCGAGTAGTGTCGAGCCCTCGATCTGAACGGCCTTGGGATGGCGCTCCTTGTTGTAGAGCAGTGAGAAGCCGAGCACCAGCAGGATGACGAGGGTGAGGCCAACCAGGCTCACCAGCACCATGAAGAAATAGAGCGCATCCATCTGCGGCGCAATCTTCGACGCCTCGGGTGGGAACAGTGGAAAGTTCTCCAACCACTTGCTCAGGAATTGCCAGAGTACTGGACTGATGTAGTTCATTCCTTTATCCGTTCACCTTTTTTCCTGTCCCATGGGTTTGCGGGTCGGCCTGATCGTTCTGCTGAAAATCCTTGCGCAGCATGATGAACATGAATCCACCCAGCATAGCCAGGGTGACGGCCCCGCCCAACTGCACTACGCGCGCCACGATCAGCGAATGCGTGTTGGTGGTTGGATCGTAGTGATAGCAGTAGGTGAGAATGTTGTCGACCGGCGAGCCGATTTTGTTCGACGATGCCTCGTCGAGGCCGAGCAGCATATCTTTGGGCGAGTATTCGACCCCCATGTAGTACTGGGCCAGTTTGCCCTCGGGCGTAACAATCTGAATCGAACTGGCGTGCGCAAATTGCGTCAGGTTGCTGCCCGGCACCTTCAACTTCACGTACTTGAAACCCACCGCTTGCGTAATAGCATCGATGTTGGGCTGGGTTCCAGTGAGAAAGTGCCAGCCATTCGCGGTCGCGGGGTAACCGTAGCGCTTCACGTATTCCCGCTTCTTGGCCGCGGCCAGATCCGTTCCTTCCGTGGGATCGATGCTCACCACGATGATGTTGAAATCCTTGCCGGGCTTGAAGCTCACCATCTCGAGAGCACTGGTGAGGCCGTCGAGTTCTTCAGAGCACAGCATCGGGCAGCGATAGTAAACCAGCGCCAGGATGGCGGGCTTCTTGCCGAAGTAGCTGCTCAGTTGAACCTGCTTTCCGGCGTCATCCGTAAAAGTCAGGTTGAGCGGCAATTGCTCGTTCAGTCGCTGCGCAATGCCCACCTTGCCCAGCACTCCCGGCATGACCGTGGACCCCTGTCCGCCTTTTTCGCCCATCGCGTTGGTCATAGCGGGCAGCCCCTTGGGGCCGTAGTTGGAGATCTGCGCCTGGAGCGAGGGTGCGAGGCACAGCACAATTGCGCCGGCCGTGGCGATTGCCATCCTGTGCCAGCTTCTCCGGGTTGTGCCTGTGCTTCTCATTTCCCTGCTCCCTTCCGCATCGGCGCTAGCCGATGCGAGTCTTGCGTTACGGTTGTTGAGTATTACTCGATCCCGGCCTTGCCTGCTCCCGGTTGATCGCCAACGTTATTGCCCTGCACTCCTGGCATTTCCTGCTCGTAGGCTGTGGGTGAGAATCCGCTCGTAAGGGGCGCCGTCACCACCGGCCGGCTGTCGCCTGTCATCAGCGGCTGCGTCTGTACCGTGGGCGCTACCGGCAGTCCCTGCTGCGCAACGATCTCCATGGCGCGCTCGATCGGAATCCGGACCTTGCCCTTCGACTGATCGACCCAGCTGTAATGGTCGAGCAGAAGATCTTCGCGCTCATGCAAATCGGCCAGGTCCTGGTCGCCGTCATCCATCTGCAGGCGCGGCGCGGGAAAAGTCTGTGTCAGCTCAGCCACCTTGTTCTGCATGGCCGGGTTGGAAGGCAGATTCCCCAGCTGGCGGATGTCGACCGTCTTGCTCCACTTGTTGGTGGGCCCATCCTCTTTATTCAGATGCGCATTGATCTCTGCACCGATTCCGTAGCACAGCAGCGCCGTTACCACCACGAAGATACCCAGCGCCACCAGGAATGTGATGATGCCGTTGATCTTGACGTCGCTAACTTCATAGCCGGCCGAGACATCGATCTCCTCCGGCTCACGGCCCCCGGGGATGTGCTCGGGCTGCCGGTCGCCATTCCCGGGCTTGTCGTTTTTATGCGATGGCATGCTCAGGCTCCAGAATCTCCGCCAGATGCGGATCGTTGACTTGCACCAGCGGCCGGGCTTTCAGTTGCTTGCAGTAATAAGCAACCCAGAAGGCGGTCATGGCCACGGGCACGGCAATGTATTCGAGAATTCCCCAACTGAAGTGCAGGTTGCGCGCCGCGTCTTTGAAGTTCGGCTCGATGAGCCAGAACAGGTCGAAGGCGCGGGCAAAGATCATCCACTTGCACACCAGCACCAGGCGCTTCTTGTTCCGCTTCAGGTCGCGCGAAAGCAGCAGCGTGAACGGAATGAGCCAGTGGAAGATGAAGTCGAGCGTGATGATGATGCCCCAGCCGCCGCGAATGCGATCGAGATACCAGTTGATCTCCAGCGGCAGGTTGCCCGACCAGATGATAAGGAACTGGCCGAAGGCAAGATAGATATTCAGCATGACGAAGGCGAAAGTGAGCTTGCCCAGGTCGTGCTGCTCGGTGCGGCGAAGAATGGTGCGGTAGGGCTCGCCTTCCGAGAGGGAGATGACCGTGAGGATTCCCAGTGCGAGCACCGCATAACCCTGGCCAACCAGGAACAGCAATCCGTAGACAGTCGAGAACCAGGTAACGTCCATCGACATCACCCAGTAGATGGCGCCGGCGGTCATGGTGATCGAATAGATAACCAGCCCTGGACCGCTGATGTTTTCAAACTTCTTGATCCAGCGCGGCGTCGTTTCCGGCCCCTGCGTATCGCGCTTCAGACCCAGCGCATTCAGCCGCGTGGCGTAAAAGCCCCAGATGGCGAAGCAGAGCAGGCCCACAATCCAGAACGCTTCGATGTTCAGCATGGGCCGCTTGAAGATGATGCAGTGGGCCTGGAGTTCGGTGATCAGTCCGGCATGCAGCGCTCCCTCAGGATCGCTGATTTTGGCCCACAGGTAGAGCCGCTTCTGGAAGCCGGCGATGACCAGGAAATACAGGCAGACCAGAGGCCAGGTGCGGCTCATGGCCTCGAGAGGCCGGCGCAACAGCAGGCCCCACTTGCCGCCCGAGCAATACTGCACCATCAGCAGAGCCAGTCCGCCGATGGCGAAGCTCCAGGTAACCATCAGCCCCAGCGTCCAGGCGCGCAGAAAATGATCCCAGCCGAGTCCGTCCTGCTTCTGCCCCAAAAACCCGAGCACTACGGCGGCGACGACGGAGATCACGCAGATGAGGAGCGCGCGATTTCGCCAGCCGTCTACAAACGCCGGCGCGCCCAGATCGGCGGGGAGCTGTTTAGCGTGCGATGCCGCGTGTGAATCGTGTGCCATTCCCTTTGTCCTTACTCCCTGAAGCTTCTATCGTCCCTCGGTTCGCTAGTCCCTAGTCCCTATGTCCCGAGTCCCTACTTTGTCGCCGGTTTGCTTGCGGGAATCGTAATTTTGGGATCAGCCGGATTGGCCGGAGCCATGGCCGGAGTGCCTTCGCTGGCCACAGGTTTGTAGGCCTGGACTGCCGTGCTAGGCAGCGCCCAGGGCTCCGCATAGCTCTCCGGCAATCCTTCCTGCTGGGCGATGGTTTTCAGATCCCGTATCTGCGTGCCCGCCGGAACATCCTGCGGGGTTGCCGCCTGGCTCAACTGGAGGGCGCGAATGTAAGCCGCAATCGCCCAGCGGTCCGCCGGCGTAATCTGCGCCGAGTAGTCAGGCATGGCGCCATAGCCGTGAGTCATTACGTAGAAGTAATGCGAAAGCGGTTGCGACAGGCGCACCTGGTCGTGGAGATTGGCGGCTGGCTTGTAGCCACGCTGCACGATCATGCCCAGCCCGTTGCCCACGCGCGAGTGGCATGGCGTGCAGTAGATGTTGAAGCGCTCCTGCCCGCGGTGCAGCACAGTCATGGTCACCGGAAACGGCATCAGGTCCTGCTCTTCCTTGTATCCGTTCGGCCCCTGCACCACGCCCGTGTAGAAGTAGGTGTCCTCGTCGCCTTGCCCCCGCGCCACCGTGCCCACCACCTGCGGGCGAGCGCTGCGATGATCGGCAAAGAAACTGGTGCCGCGCTGCGGAAGCATCTTGGGCTCGAACTGCATGTCCGAGCGGCACCCGGCCGCCAGCAGCAGTACCGTGCAGACTGAGATAGCCGCCGCCCGCGTTGCCAGGGTTCTTGCTCGTTCCCTTGTTCCCTTGTTCCCTTGTTCCCTGCTGTGCATCAGTACTCCACCTCCACTACGGAGAGCGGCTTGAAACCTTCCAGGTATTTCTTCGCCGGCACCAGGTCGAACTTGGGATCGAGCGCCTCGAGGCAGAGGAAGAATTTGTCTGTCGTTGCGCCGTTGCGGAAGTTGGGCGCATTAAATAGCGGGTGATAGAGCGAGGGCAGCCCGTTGAGCGCCAGCATGCCGAAGGCCGCCGAAAGTCCCGCCCACAAGATCGTCCACTCGTAAGTGGGTATCAGGAACGCGGGCCACGAATACGGCGGGCGGCCCGCGATGTTGAGCGGGTAAGCCAGCGTCGAGATCCAGGTCTCGAGCGAGAACATGGCACATCCGCCCATCAGTCCGCCAATCAATGTAAGCAACGGCACCTTGTTGCGGTGAAAGCCGATGGCTTCAGCGGCTTCTTCGACCGGATAGGGCGAATAGCAGTCCATGCGCCGCCAGCCGTCCTTGCGCGCCTGCTGTGCAGCGCGCACCAGGTCGCCCGGCGTATCGAATTCGGCCAGCAGGCCGTAAGTTCCTTCGCGCGGCGGCATTATCGTGTAACCTCCGGCTCCGTCTTTTGCCGCACCTTGGCCGACGGGAGCAACATGCGAACTTCATTCATGGGAATCATGGGTAGGAATCGCACAAACAACAGGAACAGGAAGGTGAAGAATCCCAGCGTGCCGGCGAAGGTCATGTAGTCCCACTTCGTCGCGCGATAGGTGCCCCACGAGGAGGGCAGGAAGTCGCGGTAGAGACTGGTGACAACAATGACGAAGCGCTCGAACCACATGCCGGTGTTCACAATCAGCGAAATGAGGAACATGAACGTAATGTTGGTGCGCAGCTTGCGCGACCACAGCGTCGTCAGCGGAATGAGCAGGTTGCAGGTGATCAGCACCCAATACGACCAGCCCATGGGCCCGAAGGCGCGATTCCAGAAGGTGAACGCCTCCCAGTGGTCGGCCGAGTACCAGCTCATGAACGCTTCCATGCCATAGCCATAAGCCACAATGAAACCCGTGACCAGCATGACCTTGCCCATGTTGTCGATGTGGCGTTCCGTCACCAGCGCATCCAGGTGGTAATACTTGCGCAGCGGAATGGCAAGTGTCAGCACCATGGCGAAGCCGGAGTAAATGGCGCCGGCCACGAAGTAAGGCGGAAAGATCGTCGTGTGCCAGCCCGGCAGTACGGCCACGGCGAAGTCGAAGCTGATGACCGTGTGTACCGAAAGCACCAGCGGCGTGGCCAGACCGGCAAGCAGCAGCGAGGCCGTCTCATAGCGCATCCAGTGCCGCGACGATCCGCGCCAGCCGAGCGAGAGCAGCCCGTACATATATTGTCCGAGCTTGGACTGCGAGCGGTCGCGGAAGGTGCCGAAGTCAGGCACCATGCCGATGTACCAGAACACCACCGAAATCGTCGCGTAGGTCGAAACCGCGAAGACGTCCCACATCAGCGGCGAGCGGAACTGCGGCCACACCGTCATGGTGAAGGGCAGCGGGAACAGCCAGTATCCCAGCCACGGGCGGCCCACGTGAATCAGCGGGAACAGTCCGGCGCAGGCTACGGCGAAAATCGTCATGGCCTCGGCAAAGCGGCTGATGGAGTTGCGCCATCCCTGCTTGAAGAGCAGCAGAATCGCCGAAATCAGCGTGCCGGCGTGGCCGATACCGATCCACCACACGAAGTTGATGATGGCGAATCCCCAGGCTACCGGCTGGGTGATGGCCCAGATGCCGACGCCCTTGAGAAACAGCCAGCACAACGCCACCATGAGCATAGTGGCCCCGGCGCCGGCCACGGCAAAGTACGCAAACCAGCCCAGCGGCGTGTGCGGCGTGAGCACGATGCGCGTGATCTTTTCGGTGACCGACCGGAAGGTCTCGCCTGGCGCAATGACCCGGTATTCCCCGGTTGCGGGATCCACGGTGTCTTTAAAATTGACTTTGCTGGTTGCCATCGCGGATTTAACCCTTTGCCGGTGCGAATTCCACCGGCGTTGCTTCGAGTTCGGAATTCGGATTCAACACTTCAGCTATGTAGCTGGTGCGCGGACGCGTATTCTGATCGGCGAGCACTTGGTAAGTGCGGTCTAAAGCGCGCAATTTGGCCGCCCGGCTGTTCTTGTCGTTCAGGTTGCCGAAGGTGATGGCCGATGCCGGGCAGGCCTGCTGGCATGCCGTCTGGATCTCCCCGTCGCGGATCGGCCGGTTCTGCTTGTCGGTCTCGATCTTGACTTCCTGGATGCGCTGCACGCAGTAGCTGCACTTCTCCATCACGCCGCGCGAGCGCACCGTGACATCGGGATTGCGCATCAGCTTCAGGCTCTCGGTCTCGTAATCGGAGTAGAGCAGGAAGTTGAAGCGGCGTACCTTGTAGGGGCAGTTGTTGGAGCAGTAGCGAGTACCCACGCAGCGGTTGTAGACCATCATGTTCAGGCCTTCCGCCGAGTGCACCGTGGCGCCCACCGGGCAAACCTGTTCGCAGGGCGCGTTCTCGCAGTGCTGGCAGAGCATGGGCTGGAAGTGCCCGCGCGGCGCAGCCAGATCGCCCTCGAAGTAAGTATCGATGCGGATCCACTGCATGTTGCGGCCGATCCTCACCTGCTGCTTGCCCACCACCGGGATATTGTTCTCGGCATAACAGCTTACGATGCAGGCATTGCAGCCCACGCAACTGTTCATGTCGATCGACATGCCCCAGGCGTTTTCCGTGTACGTCCAGTTGGGGAACAGCGAGGTGCCCATGGTCGGCGTCTCGTGACCTTCCCCCTCGTGAGCAAACTTGGGATTGGCCTTAAACTCTTCAAGCGTGGCATAGCGAATGATGCCGCGCGGACCAATCGCCTCATCAGCCTCGAGCGAGTTGTTGCCCGTGCCCTGGCCGCCGAAGACCGCGGGGCGATGATCCTGGTAGTGGCTCTTGGTGATCGCCACACCCCACTTACCTTCAACCTTGCGAATGCCGCCCGTGGCGTAGAACGGAGCCCAGGTGTTGCGAATCAGGTAGGCATTGAAGCCCTGCCCCGAGCCCACGCGCCCGGCAGACTCACGGCCGTAACCGAGATAGACCGTAACCGAATTGTCGGGATGGCCGGGAGCGACAACCACCGGCGCCTTCACACGGCCATTGCCCACACTCAGCTCGACAATATCGTCTTCTTCCAATCCAAGCTTGGTCAGCGTGGCCCCAGAAATAATCGCCGCGTTGTCCCAGCTCAAATTCGTAACCGGCTTGGGAAGTTCCTGCAGCCAGCCAACGTTGTTCCATCGGCCGTCATACACATTCGGGTCGGGCCGGTAGATGATCTCAACAGAATCCTTCGGCGATGGCGCAGGAATCTCGCCCTTGAAGTTCGCCGTTGCGATCTTGCCATTCTTGTTAAATGCCGTGTCGGCAACCCAGCCATCGTGCAGCGTTTTGCGCCAGGCCTTTTCGAAATCTTCCTGCTGGCCGCTTTTTGCAAGGACCGGCTTCCATGTCTCGCGCACCGCATCGTACGCGCTGCTCATTGGCTGATCGAGCAGAGGCTGAAAGACGTCGTGCGTCGACTTTCCACCGTAAAGCGGTTCGATCATGGGCTGCACAATCGAAACCGTCCCGTCGTACGCACGCGCATCCGACCACGATTCCAGATAATGCGCTGCCGGAATGTGCCAGTGCGCAATTGCGCCGGTTTCATCCACATGCGAGCCTAGATGAACCGCGATGTTCGCTTTATTGAAGGCGCTCAGGAAATCCAGATCGGCGGGCGCATCGTAAACGGGATTGGAGTTGAGAATCACCAGCCAATCCACTTTGCCCGCGTTCAAATCGGCAACCAGATTCTTGAGATCGCCAAGCTGATCGGAAGGCAGCGGATTTACCGTCTCGTCGGTAACGAAGACCGTCTTGCCGATATTGCCGAGCGTGCTGTTGATCGCCAATGCCAGCTCCGCAACTACCGGATGCTGATAGAGGCCTGGGATCACAGCGCTCTTGCCCGCATTGGCCTTCAGATCCTTGGCCAGAGCGGCGAGGTACTTCTGCTGCTCGTCGGTCCACGCATAAGCCGGCGGATTCACTCCCGCGACACCTACAGCCTTGGCCAGCTCCGCGGCAAACGCCGGAATCTCACTGGCGCGCAGGCCCAGGCGATGGTCGGCCTTCATACCCGTGGTGGTCGTCGAGCTCTCGATCGCGTACAGCCGGTTCATGCCCTTCTCAGGCGTCTTACGGCCGAAGGCGTAGTCGTGCACCAGCTTGTGGAAGCCCGGATAGGACGCGCTCGAAATGAAATCCGCATCCAGCGAAACCAGAACCGGCGCAGCGCTCAGATCGTACTGAACGTTAATGCCCTTCTCCGCAACGGTGCCAGCAATTGCGGGGTCATATTGGACGAGCGTGGCCTTGGGATACTTGGCCTGCACCGCCTTCCACTGCCGAGCCATGGTGGGCGAAGTGATGGTAGCGCTCAGGAAGTAAATGCCGGTGCCGTCTTTGCTCGACGCCACCTTCTCCTGAAGCGCTTCAACAAACTCACCCCAGCTCCGGTTCTCGCCACGGTACAAAACTTTCTGTGACCGGTCGGGATCATAGAGAGCGAGCAAACTTCCCTGCGCAAACACATCCGAAGAGCCGGCGTTATACGGGTGCTCGGGATTGCCATCGACTTTGATGGGCCGGAACTCGCTGCTCTTGACCAGTAGCGGCGTTGCGCCCACCGCCATCGGATGCGCAGTGGCAAAATACATTGGCTTGCCAAGCACCAAATCTTCTGGCGCCTTGACGTACGGGTAAATGGGCTCCGCAGGCTGCTTTGTGCAACCGGCCATTCCGGCCAGCGCCATCGATGCGCCCATCAATTTCAGAAAACCACGGCGCGAAACCGGGTCGACCCACTCCTGCGCCGCCGACGGAAATTCCTTCTCCACGGCCTCTTGAAATTCAGGCGTATTGGCCAGCTCGTCGATGGAGCGCCAAAGCTTTTTACCCTTCGCCGACTTCAGCTCGCTGCGCACCGCTTCGAGCGTCATCGGCTGCGAGCCATTGGCTGCACTTTCCTTCACAGCATTCGCCATCGCGTTCTCCACCGTGCTCGTCTTCTCTCTCTTTGCGCTCATCGGTGGCACACCTCGCAGCTCATCAGGTCGCGGGAATTGCGAATCTTGTAATGGTCAAGCAGGAAGTGGCCCAGGTCCATCTGGCTGGTGAACTCCTGATAGTGGAGCGCGACCGGCACAGCCGCCGGCGCCACATCGCCAGCGGGCGAATTCGCCGCGCCGGCCGGAGCTTGCAGCAGTGCCATCTCCGCGCTTCCATTACTCCCGCTCGGATTCTTCGTGGTGCAATCCACCGTCTGCGCAGTCGGCACTCCGTCCTTTGCCTCGGTAGCCGCACACCACACCGGATGATCCGGCGCCGGCGACTTCCACGCCATGTCATACACATGACCGGTGGGACGCAGATTCTTGGCCGGGTTGCGATGGCAATCCAGACACCACTCCATCTGCAGCGTGTTCTGCTTGTACATGAGCGGCATCTCGTCAACACGGCCGTGGCAGGTTTCGCAGCCAATACCCTTGTTCACGTGAATCTCGTGATTGAAGTAGACGAAGTCGGGCAGATCATGAACGCGGATCCAGGGAATCGACTGGCCGGTGTACCAACTGTTGCGCACCGGCTCCAGCAGCGCCGCGTTCGTCCAGATCTGCGCATGGCAGTTCATGCAGGTGCGCGTGGGCGGGATACCGGCGTAGCTCGACTTCTCGACCGTGGTGTGGCAGTACTGGCACTGCAGGCCGAGTCCCTGCACATGATGCTTATGGCTGAAGGGCACCGGTTGGTCGGCGCGCTGTCCTTGCCGGGTCACCCACGGCGATCGTTGCAGTTGATCCAAAGTGACGCCCAGGGCAATCACGATCAACCCCGTCAACACCAGGCTCATGCGAGCCAGTGCATTGGAGCTGCGTTCAAAAATTTGCGGCATGTCTTCCCTGCTTGATTTTCGCGTCGATATGTGGCCGCTGTGCCGGCGGACACACAGGTTATGTACAAAAATCTCTCTTGGGTAAAAAACAGCTGTGGGGGCGAGGAAGCCTTAAAAACCTTGAGAACCCAAACTATACCAGTCGAACAGTGACATGCAAGAGGTTAGCGGAGAAAATTGCGAAAAAAATGATGCAAACTAACCTGTTAAATCAGGCGCCCTCACGCCCTCTCAAAAAGTCCGATTGTGACAACCAACGATTCGGGGAACAGACCTCTGCGCCTCTGTACAATCGCTTCTTCAGAGGCTGGAAATTTCTGACATAAAAAATAGCATGCCAAGCACAGAACTGGCTCCGCGCGTTCCACACAGCGAGACACCTTAGTCTTCGTCCGGTCCAGACCGGCCATGAAATCCCTGATCCCGCAGCGGTGGAGCACTGCACTTTCCACGTACTCGCTCACCTTCCCACGCGCCGTTTGTGCTCACGGCTTCCAGAACATCATCACCAGTCCACCGGCAACAATCAGCGCTCCGCCCGCATAAACAGGCGCGGAGGGCGCGTGACCGAATCGCACGCGGTTCACTACCTGCGCCACCACGAAGAAAAGCACCACGTAGATGCCAAGCAGTTGCCCGAAATCCCAGCGCGGCACATTGACCACCGCGCCATAAGCTGCGAGCACGGCCACGCCAGCCAGCAGAGTCAGCACGCGCTCCATTCCCGCAGAGTGATAGAAGCCTGCCTGAAAATACGAGTCTCCAAACACCTCGAGAAATGCGGCCAGCGCCAGAAACGACAGCGCGCCCGCTGGATGAGCCACCAGTCGATGAACAAAGGACATTGGGAAAAGAGCCTCGGGGAAAGTAGATCGCGAGAGGATGCACTGCGCCGGCTCGCGGAATTCATGACGATCTTAAAGGCCGAGTCATTTAGAATTCATAAGCGCGCCATGAACAACTGCAACCTTTCCGCGCCGCGGGCGCGGTCTGTGGACCTGCATGCGCTCGATCCGTACTCCGATCAACAAGTCTCATTCGCGCAGCCGGCCGCTGAAAGCACGCTATCCAAAAACGAAAGGAAAACCCATGAAGTACGCCGGACTGCTGGTGATGCCCGCCGGATTTTTCCTCTCCGTCACAGCCCTGGTGCTGTTTCCCCCAGGCGCCGCGCGAGCGGCTTTCATCGTGTGCGGCCTGGCCGTGGAAGCCATGGGACTGGTGGTTGCGGTGCGCGGTCATATGATGCGGCGCGGTGAGGGACGTCTATGAACGGCACGGGGCCAGTGATTCCGGTGATGAGCCCAGTAATGAGCGAAGCAGTCTTCGCACTCGCGCTGGCTTTGCTCCTGATAGCGCCGCTGGCCATTGCTGGCGTAGCCCTCATCAATACCGGGCTGGGCCGCTCGCGTTCCGCCGCACAGGCGCTGCTCGGCAATCTCGCCATCGTGGCTGTGACGGCCATCGTCTTCGCGTTGGTAGGCGCATCCATCGCCGGTGTGCTTGGCGGCGCGGAGATGATCGTGCACGCGTCCGGCAAAACCTGGAGCGTAGCGGGCGCGAGTCCGCTCCTGCTCTCAGGCTTTGCGTCAGCGATGCCCCACATGCAGTTGGCCGTCGTCTTCGAATTTCTTTCCGTCGCCATGGTCGCGCTCATTCCCTGGGGATCGGGCGCGGACCGCTTGCGGCTTAGCGCCGGCTGCGCTGCTGCCGCCGTCACTGCGGCCTTCGTCTTTCCGCTGGCCGCGCACTGGATCTGGAGCGGCTGGCTCGCGACGCTGGGCATCAACTTCTCCTTGGGCACGGGCTTCCTCGATCCCGGCGGCGCGGCCACCGTTCATGCGCTCGGTGGCCTGAGCGCTCTCGCAGTCGTCTGGATCACCGGCCCACGCCGCGGCAAATTCCCTAAGGAAGGTCTCTCCACCGCTATGCCCGGCCACAGTGCGGCCTACGTCCTGTTTGGCTGCTTCGTGGCGCTGGTTGGCTGGCTGGCGTGGAACGCGGCCGGGGCAATCATCTGGCTGCATGCGCCACTCTCCGCGTTGCCCGTCACTGTAGTGAACACGCTGCTCTGCGCAGCCGGTGCATTGGCAGCCACCTTCACCATCACCCGCATCCGCTTCGGCAAGCCCGACGCCAGCCTGTGCGCCAACGGCTGGCTCGCCGGCCTGGTCGCCTCCAGCGCCTGCGCGGCCATCGTTGGTCCCGGCGCTGCAATTTTCATTGGAATCATCGCCGGCGTCATCACGCCGCTGCTTGTTGAATTGCTGGAACTCGCACTCTCCATCGACGATCCGTCGGGCGCCATCGTGGTGCATGGCGCGGCCGCGCTGTGGGGCATCTTCGCCGCCGGCCTCTTCGCCCATGCGGCAGGCCAGGTTCTTGCGCAACTCATCGGCATCGCGGCGTTGCTCGGCATCTTCCTGCCGCTGGTTTATCTGCTCTTTGCGCTGCTCAATCGCGTCGTCCCATTCCGCGTCGATCCCGATGGCGAACGCATCGGCATGGACCTCCACGAACTCGGCGGCGGTGCCTATCCTGAGTTTGTGATTCACCGCGATGAGTCGTATCGGTAGAACAGTTCGCAGTTCGCGGTTCTCAGTCCTGAGCCAGTCCTCGAGGCCCGGGTGCCCCAGGTCCGGATTTTGGAACCTGGGAGTCCACAAATCTTCACGTTGACAGAAGATTCACCGCTTTGCCAGCAGCACCATCAAGACAAAGAGAAAAATCGGCACCAGCGCCAGCGCGCCATACAGCATCAGCTTGCGGCTATTCAGCCTCAGCCGGCCGCGCGCGGCAATGCGCCGCTCTTCCGATTCCAGGCCCACCAACTCCGGATGTTCCAGCTCCCATGCCATCTCTGCGGCTGTCGCATAGCGGTGCCGCGGATCGCGCTCCAGGGCGCGGCGCAGAATCTCTTCCAGTTGCGGCGAAATCTCAGGATTCAGCGTGCGCGCCGGCGCTGCATCGTTCAGCACGCGCTCATTCATCACCGCCAGCGGATTGGGACCGGTAAACGGCGCCTGGCCGGTCAGCATCTCGTAGAGCATGGCGCCCAACGCGTAAATGTCGCTGCGCTGATCGCCGCGCGCGCCCTTCACCTGCTCCGGAGAAATGTAATCCGGCGTGCCCAGCGCCGGCGAAAACCCCACATGCGTAATGCGCCGTGCGTCTTCTTTCATGGCAATGCCGAAATCGATAATGGTCACGCGGTCGCCTGCGCCCACCATGATGTTTTCCGGCTTCAAGTCCCGGTGCACCACGCCGTGCTTGTGCATCGTATCGAGCGCATCGCAAATCTGCAGCGTAAGGCCGGTGGCGCGATTGACAGCCAGTCCGCGCCGGCCGTGGACGCGCTCCTCGTTCAAAATCGTCCGCAGCAGGCGTCCCTCCACCCACTCCAGCACCATGTAAATTCGGCTGCGCTCTTCGCCCGCATAGGTCTTCACAATGCCCGGGTGATCGAGTTCGCGGCCGATCTCTTCTTCACGCCGGAACCTTTCCAGCAACACCGGGTCCGCTTCCATATCCGCGTGTGGAATTTTGATGGCAACCGTCTTGCCGGTGCCGAGGTCGGTGGCGCGAAACAGCGTGCCCATGCCGCTACGCGCCACTTCCGCGTCCAGGCGGTAGTGATCGAGAGTCTCTCCGGCTTCAAGGGCAGTCGTCATCAGGGCGCGGGCCGTCACACTTGCGATTCTTGCACGGGCCACATAAGAGAATCGCAAGGAAAGCGCAAAGGAACCCACGATAACGCGCCCCTGCCTTGCCGCCTCAACCGGCCGTTACAGCCGGTATCCGCCCGCCGCCTGGATGGTTTGCCCGTTGACCCATGCCGCCTCGTCGGAAGCCAGAAAAGCGGCCAGAGAAGCGATGTCACCGGGCTGGCCGATGCGGCCCAGCGGCGTGCGCTGAACGGCATCCTTCTCAAAATCGCTGCCGATCAAACCGGCCGCCTGCACCCCCTCGGTCACAATCATCCCGGGATTGACAGAATTGACGCGAATTTTCTTCGGCCCCAATTCCTGCGCAAGTGCCTGGCTGATGGAATCCACGGCGCCCTTGGTCGCGCTGTAGACTGCGCCCCCGCCGATTCCGCCCGCCGCCACCGAACCGATGTTGATGATGCTGCCGCCCTTCGGACTGAACTGCTCGACTGCAGCCTTGGTTGTGAGAAGCAAGCCCAGCACATTCAGGTCGAACTGCTTGTAGAAGTGGTCAGGGGTAATCTGCTCGAGAGGCCCAAACTCGTACACACCGGCGTTATTCACCAGGATGTCGATGGGCCCAAGTTCAGCGACGACCGCCTTCACCAGCGGCCCGATCGCATCGGGATCAGCCAGATTGGCCTGCACCGCGACTGCCTTGCCACCTTCCGCCTTGATCGCGGCCACCACTTTGTCTGCGCCGGTTTTGCTGCCCGAGTAGTTCACTGCCACGGCTGCGCCGCGCGCCGCCAGTTCCTGCGCAATGGCCGCGCCAATGCCCTTCGATGCGCCTGTCACCAGCGCCACTTTGCCTTCAAGGTTCCTCATGCTCCTTCTCCTCTGCCCGCCTGGGCGGAAATGCCGATTCTTCGACATTTCGATAACTGTCGAATTGATGGCGGAACACTTGGCGAGGATTCAGAACGATGATGAAGATTTTGTTGCGATGCAGTTAACGGCTGGGGCAGGAGCGGGACTCGAGCGCGGCCAGACCGCCGGCCAGGGACTGCAGAACCCCGGGACGCAGGGTGAGGTAGGCAAACTTGCCTTCGCGTCGGACCTCGATGAGACCAGCGGTTTCAAGCTCCTTCACGTGATGGGAGAGCGTGGCGGGCGAGATGGCGAGCGCCGAGAGTGCCTCTGCACAGCCCAGCGGGCATTGCGCGCGGGCGATGCGCTCCAGCAGTTTAAAGCGCCGCGGATCAGCAAGCGCCTTGAGGATGGCGGTGCGGCGAGCGCGGGTGAGGCGCGAGGCTGGCGTAATCTTTCTGGCGGCGGGATCAGTGGTCATAGTGTGATTCTGCCTCTTTTATTGTGACAGTTCAGCCCCTCGGCGGATCCTCAGTTTTTGCTCCCCACCGCCAGCAGCGTTTGAAACTGCGGCGCCTCCGTTTCTTTGTCGACTACGGAAGTTTCCACTTCGGTGAACCCGGCTTTTTCCAGCATCGATTCCAGTTCCGCTTCGCTGAAACCCAGCCACTCGTCGGCATAGAGCTCGCGTGCCTCCTCGAAGCGATGCTTGCCCAAATCTAGAATCACCACCCGGCCGCCCGGCGCGAGAATTCGCGCCGCCTCGGCCAACGCGCGCTGCGGGTGCAGCGCGTGGTGCAGCGATTGCGAGAAGAAAACCAGATCCACTTCCCCATCGCCGATCGGCACCTCTTCCATGTCGCCCAGCCGAAACTCGACGTTCTTAACGCCATTGCGCAGCGCCTGGTCGCGCCCCACTTCAATCATCTTTGCCGACGAGTCGACCGCGATCACACGCACGGCCCTCTGGGAGAGTAAAAGGGCGAAGCCCCCTTCGCCGGTGCCCAGATCGGCGATCGTCAGCGGCGGCATCAACCGCAGCAGCGCCTCGGCAATCCCCTTCCAGGATTTGCCCGGCACGTAGTCGCGGCCAAGCCTGCCGGCGACGCTGTCAAAGAAGGCCCGCATGCGGTCCTGGCGCTTGCGCACCACGCGCCGCCGTGCTGCCTGGTCCTGCGCGGCTTCCGGGATCTCCTTTTCGGCCCGACCCAAAATCTCATCCAAAACTCCGCCGTCCGCAGGACCAGGAGTGCTCAAGCGGTAGAGACTGCTCTTCCCCGTGCGCCGATCCTCGACCAGTCCCGCCTGCTTGAGCTGCGACAGGTGCGTCGAAATCGTGCTCTGGCCCATGACCAAAATCTCCTGCAGCTCGGCCACCGAGAGCTCTTCGCCCTTCAGAAGCAGCAGGATGCGTAGCCGGTTGGGATCGGCTACCACGCGCAGGATTTTCACAATTGACGGCATGGCTTAGTTCTGGTACATATCAACATATCACGATAGCACGATATTAAGGAGATACACATGGCAACTCCGACGCTGGAAGTCACCGACCTGGCCTACAAAGTGGCCGACATGAGCCTGGCCGACTGGGGCCGCAAGGAGATCGTCATCGCCGAGCAGGAGATGCCCGGCCTGATGTCCATCCGCAACAAGTACGCGGCCGAGAAGCCGCTGGCCGGCGTGCGCGTCACCGGCTCGCTGCACATGACCATCCAGACCGCCGTGCTGATCGAGACGCTGGTGAGCCTGGGCGCCGAAGTGCGCTGGGCAAGCTGCAACATCTTCTCCACGCAGGACCACGCGGCAGCGGCGATTGCAGCCGCCGGCGTTCCCGTCTTTGCCTGGAAGGGAGAAACGCTCGAAGAGTATTGGGAGTGCACCTATCGCGCCCTCTGTCACAAAGGCGGCAAAGGCCCGCAGCTCATCGTCGACGATGGCGGAGACGCCACGCTGCTCATCCACAAGGGTGTCGAGCTCGAAGACGGCGACAAGTGGGTCGATTCGCCCAGTGGCAGCCACGAAGAGCAGGTAATCAAGGACCTGCTCAAGAAGGTTTTTTCCTCGGATCCTCAACATTGGCATCGGGTCGCAGCGGAGTGGCGCGGCGTCTCCGAAGAAACCACCACCGGCGTGCACCGGCTCTACAAGATGATGGAGCAGGGCAAGCTGCTGGTCCCCGCCGTCAACGTGAACGACTCGGTCACGAAGTCGAAATTCGACAACCTCTACGGCTGCCGCGAGTCGCTGGCCGACGGCATCAAGCGCGCGACCGACGTAATGGTCGCCGGCAAGGTTGCCGTCATCTGCGGCTACGGGGACGTGGGCAAGGGCTCGTCGCATTCGCTGCGCGGCATGGGTGCGCGCGTCATCGTTACGGAGATCGACCCCATCAATGCGCTGCAGGCGGCCATGGAAGGTTTCGAAGTCACCACGGTCGAAGACACGCTGGGACGCGGCGACATCTACGTCACCTGCACCGGCAACACCGACATCATCACCTTCGAGCACATGCAGAAGATGAAGGACCAGGCCATCGTCTGCAACATCGGCCACTTCGACAACGAGATCCAGATGGACCGACTGAATGAAGCCAAGGGCGTGACCAAGCTCAACATCAAGCCGCAAGTTGATAAGTACACCTTCCCCGCCGGACACAGCATCTTTGTGCTGGCCGAAGGCCGCCTCGTCAACCTGGGCTGCGCCACCGGCCATCCGAGCTTCGTCATGTCGAACAGCTTCGCCAACCAGACGCTGGCGCAGATCGACCTGTGGAAGAACCGCGACAGCTACAAGGCCGCCGTCTACACGCTGCCCAAGAAGCTGGACGAAGAAGTCGCGCGGCTGCATCTCGATAAGATCGGCGTCAAGCTCACCAAGCTCTCGCCCAAGCAGGCCGAATACCTCGGCGTGCCGGTCGAAGGCCCGTTCAAAGCCGACCACTACCGGTACTAAGACAGCTATCAGCTGTCAGTAAGAACTCCGTGCCCCATCCTTTTCGCCGGCTCTTTGGCGAAAAGGGTGGGAGACCACGAATCTCAACGAGCAATACAGCCCGGGTGCCCCAGGTCTCGATTTTGAGACCTGGGAGACCACAAAATCTCGAACACGAACGTCTACGGAAGTCAAAATGTCGAAGCCGCTCAGCTTCTCGTGTGAATTGTTTCCGCCGCGCACGCCCGAAGGTGCCGCGAAGCTGCCCGGCGTGCTCAGCCAGCTTGCCGCTCTCCGGCCCGACTACTTCTCCGTCACCTACGGTGCCGGCGGCTCCGATCAGGACGGCACCTATCAAACGCTGCTCACCATCGTCGAGCACACGGGCGTAGAGGCCGCGCCGCACCTCACCTGCGTGGGATCAACGCGCGCCCACGTGGCTGCGCTGCTCGATCGCTATCGTGCGTGCGGCGTCAAGCGCATCGTGGCCCTGCGCGGCGATCTGCCCGCCACGGCCATGAGCCCCGCCGCGCCCGGCGAGTTCCATTACGCCAACGAGCTGGTCAGCTTCATCCGCCAGACTCACGGCGATCATTTCAAGATCGAAGTTGCCGCCTACCCCGAGATGCACCCCCAGGCCGCCAGTCCCGGCGCGGACTTCGAGAATTTCCGCCGCAAGGTAGAGGCCGGTGCCGACGCCGCGCTCACCCAGCTCTTCTACAACGTCGAGTCCTACTTCGACTTCATGGAGCGCTGCGCCAAAGCCGGCATTACGATCCCCATCGTGCCCGGCATCATGCCGATCACCAGCTACGCCAGCATCGTCCGCTTCACCAGCGGCTGCGGCGCCGATCTGCCGCGCTGGGTTCGCCTGCGCCTCGAAGAACTACAGTTCGATAAGGCCGCGCTGCTCGACTTCGGCGCCTCCGTTGTCACGCGCATCTGCGAAACGCTGTTGAAGAACGGCGCGCCCGGCCTGCACTTCTACACCATCAACCAGGCCGAGCCCACCATGCGCCTTTGGAAAAATCTCGCCCTCAATGTGCCGGCCTGATCCTTTGCTCGCAGACACAGCGGGCCACGCACTCTGCATGCGTGGCCCGCTGTGCCTTGTTTCCCGTTCCCAGCCGTCAGACAAAGGTTACTCGCGATCCCCTACTTCTGCGGGATAAGGGTGATCAAAGCTCCCATCTTCGGCGTTCCGATACCGGTCGACAAATCGTATCCGGGAGTGGTCGGATACAGACCGTTGTTGTTGGTTGATTGACCGATTCCAGTGATGTCGTTGAAGTAGCCTGCGGAATCCACGTTGTACAGCAGATAGAGGAGCGGATTGGCGTTGCCGATGCGACCGTGCCAGAGGCTGTCGTGGTCAGCAACGATAGCCGACCAGAAGGGCGACGAAAGGCTGGTGCCCCCGATCCCGAACCAGCCATAGGGAGTTCCACTGATTGTGGCGCAGGTGCTGTAGGGCGTAGCCGCGCTCCCGGTGCAGTATTCCGCATAGCCCGTATAGGGGTCTGCGTCGGCAGAGATGTCCGGAACCTCGCGGCACGGCTGCCCCCGTTTCGCCAAGGCACAGTTCGTTGTGCCATTGCCGTAAGCCGTGTAGCGATTTGTGATGCCCGGGCCGACCTGGTAGGAGGGACGGCCCCAGAACTGGCTGTTTCCGCCCCCGCCCGCGCCGGTTGCGGCGCACCAGAAGAACCCTGGATCCGGCGCTCCCGGTGTGCCACCTTCGTTCGCGCTCGCGTTGCACAGGTTGTCGACGTTCCACACCGTCTCCACTCCGGCCGGGTAGTTTGGATCAGCATTCGCATCCGGATTGAAGGATTCGAACGAAGTGCCACCGACGCTGGTCACCCAGGGCTGGGTGGGCGGGTCTTCAACGTTGACGATCGTCGTGCCATCGCTGCGGATGCAGTCAAAGGTTCCGGTGTCGCCGGCAGCGCCGAACATGCTCTGCCCTTGCGCCGCCATCTGCTCGAAGACGATGTTCTCGGCTTGAACCAGGGCAGCACCCGCGTCGTTCTCGCATTCGCCCCAACTGGAGCTGATGACATCCGCGGTGTCGTCGTTTGCGATGCGCGTGTATTCATCCAGCTCGGTCTGCCCGGTATAGTCGTTGGGAGCGTTGTAGACGAGGATGTGCTGGGCATTCGGCGAGATCGCGAGCTGCATCTCGATGTCCGCATCAACCTCGATATCTCCGGAGTAGCCGTTATACGCCGCCGGACATTGATCGTTCATCGGACACCTCGGGGCGAGCGGTCCTCCATCCACGGTGATATCGACAAGCGGAGCCTTGTAACCGGCACCGTAGAAGTAATCTGTCCACGCCGCAATGTCGGAATGCTGATAAGCAGAGAGCTCAAAGACAGCAAGATTGACGCCGGCCCCTTTGGCTTCGGGTCCCAGATCCGGCGCGCCATAGATGGCGTTGTCCTGCGAGGGAGTGAGGCCAACGCAATCCGGCCCTCCGCCGTACCCATAGGGAAACCCCACGCCATTATTTACGGCATCGAATAGCTCTGCCCGGGTCACGTAGGGAGTCTCGCAGCTTGGAACATTGGGGGTTGTGTGACTGGCGGGACGCACGGTGTGAGTTTGCAGGCGCACAGTATTGGAAAGACCTACAACGCCCAGAACTGCGGAGGCCACGCTTCCCGGAAACTGAATCTCCGATGCGTTGGAATAGTAAGTAACGCCCCGCCTATTGCGATAGTTGTGCAGGGATGTTTTGAACGTGCTTTCCATCGTGCTGCTCGGTCCGCTGGCGCGCACCAGGAATGGCGAGGACGATGGCTCTACGACCAATCCGCTTTGCTGCAAAAATGCGGCGACTGCGGCGATTTGCGCGCTATCCGGGGCAAAAAGTGAGTTGAACTCCCCTTGCCCCAGCCAGTGCTGGTAGTTTGCGCTGCTGGCGTCGTAGAGATCGGCCAGGAGACTGTCAAGCTGCGACGCGTTGCGGGGCGCCAGGACAACCTCAATGGACATCTGCGAGCTACTGAACTCGCCCAGGTCGGTATCTGTCGTGGCCCTGAAGCTGCCGGGAAGCGCGGAAAAACCATCCTGAGCACAAATCGCCATGGGGAAGCCCAGGAGCAATGTAAGGGTTACTGACGCACAGCACAGAACTCTACCTTTGCAAGGCATGGAAACCTCCAGCGGATGTGGTGGCCCGGACCCGGACCTGTGAAACAGCTGGGAAGCGCTCAACTCACGTGTGTGGATTTTGGGAAGGCCCTGTCGAGGGAAAGACTACGATGAGGCTAAACACTACCCCTGGATTTCCATCCTGTCAAGCTAAAAATTGGCGTGTTCAAAATACTCGCTTGCAAAATATTCGCTTGACTGATTTGTGGATTCTCAGCGGGGAGATCACTACACCGCCTTACGACCGCGCTGCGGAACTTGTCAGGGAATCGGTCCTTTTTCGCGCGCTCGCGAAAAAGACTATCAGGCAGCGCTCCCGCAGTGCGGGTGCGCGGCACGATGCTGCGCTCATAGCAGGAAGGTCAGCGCTTTTTCGCCGGTTTCTTGTGTGCCGGCTTGGCCGCATGGGTGTGCTTGGCCGGGGCCGGCTTCGCCTTCTTCGCAGCGGAGTGACTGGCGGTCGGTTTTTTCGCGGCTGGTTTCGCGACTGCCTTCGTCGCTGGCTTGCTCGGCCTGGCAGGCGTCACCGGCTTGCCGCCTTTTCCGGTTATGTGCGCAGGCGCAGACTTCCGGGCCGGGGGCGCATGCGGCTTGGGTTTCGACTTCCCTGCCGGCGCCGGTTTGGCCTTTTCAGGCGGCGCGCTCTTGGCCGCGGGCTTCGCGTGCTTTGCCTCCGGCTTGTGAGCCGGGTGCACAGTCGGCTTCTCCGCGTGGGCCTTCGCGGGCGGCTCGTGCTTTGCCGCCGCCTGCACTGCTTTTGCCGCAGGCTTGGGCTCGGCTTTCACCGTTTCGGCGGCAGCGCCCTTTTTGCGACCCTTGGCCGCGGGCTCCGGCTCGACCGCTTCTTCGTCGCCTTCGTCCTCTTCAACTTCCTCAACTTCTTCCTCTTCGTCGACGGCCAGCGCACTCTTGCCTAAAACAGGCTCCAGATCGTCGTCGTCCCCACCCATGTCGTCGAGTTCTTCGTCGCCCGGCAGCGCCTCTTCTTCTTCCTCTTCCTCTTCGATCTCCTTGATCTTTTCAGCGCGGCGCGCGCGGGACCGCTTGATGGTGACTTGCGGCGGCGGCGCGGGCGGAGAGAATGGCTCAAGGAACGCGCGCATCTCCTCTGGCGTGGTCAGCCTGCCATCAATGAGTTCGAGAAAGATGCCTTGCACAATTTCGTTGTAGGTGGCCAGTTCCGGCGTAATGCGCATCTCCTGCATGAGCGTGTGCGGAATCCGCTGCCGGGCTTCGGGCCAGGTCTTCAGGAATAGCCCGTATTTCTCCTGCACCGCCGGCTTCTTGCTGGTGAACCCGAGCCACAGAATCGCCTCCGGGTCATAGCTCATGAAGAGCTTGTACGTTGCCGAAGGGGTCGCGTTCTGCTTCGCAAGCAAGACTTTCTCAAAGCCGCCGGCGAGTGCGTCCAGGCTGTCCCACTCTTCCACAAACCCCGGCCGCAGCAGCGACTTTTTCAGCCCGGCCAGGTCCTTGGAGCTCATGCCCGCTGTCAGCAACTGCATTTGCGCCGCCGACATGTCCGGATGCACGCCCTGCATCAACAGATCCACGGCCAGATCGTGCAGCGCCTTCAGCTTGGCTTCATCCGCCTTGGCCGAGGTCCACGCCGTGCACAGCACCTTCATCCAGCCCTCGTCCTCGAGCGCCCGCAGCACCTTCAGGCCTTCTTCTTCGTGGCCAATCTGCTCCAGTTCGCGGCTGCGCGCGTGGGGCGACAGGTGCTCCATCACGCCTTCCATCTTGGCGTTTTCATACCGCGTCTGGGTGCGCGGGTCCAGATCCCAGCTCAGCCGCGCCTTGTAGCGCGTGGCGCGAATCAGCAGCGACGGGTCCTCGAGGAATCCATAATTTGAAACCAGCCGCAGCGTCCGCATCTCAATGTCGGCCGCCCCGTTCAGCGGATCCATCAGCAAGCCGAACGAGCCCTCGTTGAGAGAGATGGCCATGGCGTTGACGGTAAAGTCGCGGCGGCGCAAATCCTCCTGGATGGAGGCGGGGTGATAGACCACTTTGCCCGGCTTCGGGTATTCCGCGCGGTGGGTACTCACCACGTCCACCCGAACCGTGCCCGGAAAGCACAGGTACAGGCTGCGCGAAGACTCGTCTTCGCCCCACACCGTTGCGCCCGATTTCTCCAGCGGTTTCTTCAACTTGAGAGCATTCCCGTGGACGGAGATTTCCAGCTCCCGGACCGCATGGCCGCTGGTCAGGTCGCGCACCGCATCGCCGGTCAAAAACAGGATCATCTCGGCTTCGCGCGCTGCCTCCCGCAACTGGGAGAGTGCGTTCCGCTGGTCCGCCGACAGGCGGTTTTCTAAAAGGTAGATGTAGTCCGGCATTCCGTCCCTACTTTCGGCGCCTTAAAACCCCTGTCAAGTGTATGATGCTGTTGCGCTTATAGCCTCAAAAGGAGAGGTTGCAAACCAGTACATTAACACAACTCAGGCAGAATGGCCAGAGCGGACCGGCTCACAAGTTGCCCCTGAGCATTGGAGCCGCCTCTTCCAGTCCGGATTCAGCCAATTGCATCACTCCATGAGACTTCCGCCAAAGCCAATTCTCAGTCGTCCATTGTCGGTTGCCAGCTTTCATTTGTCAGTTCCATCCTACGACTATGCAGCAGGTGCGCTGAGTGCCCATAGCTGACAAACCGCAAACTTTGTGACTCCAATCACCCGCAGCGAAACATTCTGCTGCTAGCCTTCCCACAGCACGCATATTTCTTCGTTCGAGGTCCAAATGCCCCACACCGTGACCGAGAAAGCGACGAGCCAGGGCCCTCTTAGCCCGGAATTGCTGGCCAAGATGGATGCTTACTGGCGTGCGGCCAACTACCTCTCCGTTGGTCAGATTTACCTGAAGGACAATCCCCTGCTGCAGCGTCCACTCACCTTGGACGACGTGAAGCCGCGGCTGCTGGGCCACTGGGGCACTACGCCCGGCCTCAACTTCCTCTATGTCCACTGGAACCGCGTCATCCGCGAGCGCAATCTCGACATGATGTTCGTCATCGGCCCCGGACACGGCGGTCCGGGCATCGTGGCCAACACTTACCTCGAAGGCTCCTACTCGGAGATCTATCCCTACATCGGTCTGGATAAGGACGGCATCAAGCGCCTCTTCCGCCAGTTCAGCTGGCCCTACGGCATCCCCAGCCACGTCGCGCCGGAGACACCCGGCTCCATCCACGAAGGCGGCGAGCTGGGCTACTCCCTCGTCCACGCTTACGGCGCGGCCTTCGACAATCCCAACCTGGTTGTGGCCTGCGTGGTGGGCGATGGCGAGGCCGAGACCGGACCGCTGGCCACCAGCTGGCACTCCAACAAGTTCCTGGACCCGGCCACCGACGGCGCGGTCCTGCCCATCCTGCACCTGAACGGCTACAAAATCGCCAACCCCACGGTGCTGGCCCGCATTCCCCACCACGAGCTCGAAGAGCTCATGCGCGGCTACGGCTACGAGCCGTTTACCGTCGCCGGCGACGACCCGGCCATCCTGCACCAGCAAGCCGCCGCCGTCTTCGACCGCATGCTCGACCGCATCGCCGAGATCCAGAAGGCTGCCCGCCACGCCGCCCAAAAAGCCGGCGGTAAGCCGCCCGCACAAGGTGTGCGTCCCACCTGGCCCATGCTTATCCTGCGCACGCCCAAGGGCTGGACCGGCCCCAAAGTTCGTCGATGGCCTGCCGGTGGAAAACACCTGGCGCGCCCACCAGGTCCCGCTGAGCGAGCTGCGCGAAAAACCCGAGCACCTGCGCCAGCTCGAAGAGTGGATGCGCAGCTACAAGCCCGAAGAGCTCTTCGACGAAAAAGGCGCATTTCGCCCGGATCTCGCTGAGATCGCGCCCAAGGGCCGCCTGCGCATGGGCATGAACGCCCACGCCAACGGCGGCCTTCTGCTGCAGCCCCTGGTCGTACCCAACTTCCGCGATTTCGCGGTCAAGATCGAGGGTCGCGGCGCCGAAGACGCGGAATCCACCCGCATCCTCGGCCGCCTGCTCCACGCCGTGATGGAGGCCAACCGCGAGCAGAAAAACTTCCGCGTCTTCGGCCCCGACGAGACCGCCTCCAATCGCCTCGACGACGTCATCAAAGGAACCGGCAAAACCTGGGAGGCCGAAACCCTCCCCGTCGACGTCAACCTCTCGCCCACCGGCCGGGTGATGGAAGTGCTGAGCGAGCACCTCTGCCAGGGCTGGCTCGAAGGCTACCTGCTCACCGGCCGCCATGGCTTCTTCTCCTGCTACGAAGCCTTCATCCACATCATCGACTCCATGGTCAACCAGCACGCCAAGTGGCTCAAGACCACGCGCGAAATTCCCTGGCGCAAGCCCATCGCCTCCCTCAACTACCTGCTCAGCTCGCTGGTCTGGCGGCAGGATCACAACGGCTTCTCGCACCAGGACCCCGGCTTCATCGATCACCTGATGAACAAGAAAGCCGACGTGGTCCGCATCTATCTGCCGCCCGATGCCAACACGCTGCTCTCGGTAGCGGACCACTGCCTGCGCAGCCGCAACTACATCAACCTGATCGTGGCCGGCAAGCAGCCAGCGCCGCAGTGGCTCACCATCGACGAAGCCGTCGCGCACTGCACCACCGGCCTTGGCATCTGGCCGTGGGCCTCCAACGACGAAGGCAAGCCCGACGTGGTGATGGCCTGCTGCGGCGACGTGCCCACCATGGAGGCGCTGGCCGCCGTCTCGATCCTGCGCGAGCGCATTCCCGATCTGCGCATCCGCGTGGTGAACGTCGTCGACCTGATGGCCCTCCAGCCGCAATCGGAGCATCCGCACGGCCTGCCCGACGAGGAGTACGACCAGATCTTCCCGCCCGACGTGCCCACCATCTTCGCCTTCCACGGCTATCCGTGGCTCATTCACCGCCTCACCTATCGCCGCCACAATCACGACAACCTGCACGTGCGCGGCTACAAGGAAGAGGGCACAACCACCACGCCCTTCGACATGTGCGTGCTCAACAATATCGATCGCTTTCAACTCACCGCTCGACGCCATCCGCCGCGTACCACGCATGGCTGGCGCAGGTCGACGCAACGCAGCAGTGGTACTCCGAGCAGATTCAGCGCCACAACTCTATGTATCGGAAAACGGCGACGATCTGCCCGACATCAAGAACTGGCGCTGGCCCGCAAAATGATCCGGTTCAAGCCAATGCGGAACTCGCACAACTACTGGGTGCCCCATCCTTTCGCCGCAGTTGGGCGAAAGGGTGGGAGACCACAAATCTCAATGAACCCGCCAAGCGCTGCTAACTCGCTATTACGCTCCTTTTTTCAGAAAGGCCCATCGCGACCATGCCCTCCTTGCCAGTCCTGGTTCTAAACAGCGGTTCTTCTTCGATCAAGTTTTCCATCTACGAAGCCACCAACGGCGCGCGAACCCGGCTCATCGAGGGCGCCGTCGACGGCATCGGCACCGATCTCGGCAAGTTCTGGATCAAGGACGCCGCCGGCAAAAAGCTCATCGACCAGACGCCCCCGCTGCCCGACCTCGCCGTCGCCTTCAAACTGGTCGCCGACGCGCTCAACTCCGGCCAGTTCCCTGCCCCCGAGGCCATCGGCCATCGCGTCGTCTGCGGCGGCCCGGACATCCGCGAAAACCAGCGCATCACGCCTCAGCTCATCGATGAAATCGAGAGCTACGCGGCGCTCGCGCCGCTGCACACCCCCATCGCCGTCTACATCATGCGCCAGGCGCTCGAACTCTTCCCCGGCATCCCCAACTTCGCCATCCTCGACACCTACTTCCATCGCACCATTCCTGAAGTCGCGAGTGTGATGCCCATCCCCGAGGAGTACGCAAAGATGGGCGTGCGCCGCTACGGCTATCACGGCATCTCGTACGAGTCGATCATTTACCAGCTCCAGCCCAACGTGCCGGAGAAGCTGATCGTCGCCCATCTCGGCAACGGCGCCTCCATCTCGGCCATTCGCAACGGCCACTGCCTCGACACCTCCATGGGCCTCACCCCCACCGGCGGCATCATCAGCGGCACGCGCACCGGCGACATCGATCCCGGTGTGCTGCTCTTCATCCTCAATAAAATCGCCGAGACCACGCCGAATGCCAGGGAAGCAGCAGACAAACTGGAGACCGTGGTCGCCAAGAAATCCGGACTGCTGGGCATCAGCGGAGTCTCCAACGACATGCGCGATCTGCGCGAGGCCATCAAGCACGGCAACGCGAAGGCGCGCCTCGCCGTCGACAAGTTCACCTGGACCATCGCTCGCTGGATCGGCAGTTACGTTGCCGAGCTAGGCGGCCTCGACATGCTGGTCTTCACCGGCGGCATCGGCGAGAACGACATCGACTCCCGCGCCGAAATCTGTGCCGGCCTGGGCGCGCTGGGCATCACGCTCGATGCAAAACGCAACAACGTCCGCGGCTCCGCCGTCATCTCAGCGTCGGATTCGCGTGTGAAAGTCCGCGTCATCCCGCCCGCCGAAGACCTGATGATCGTGAACCACGTGGTGCGGCTGATGGGCGAGCATGTGACCTCAACAGCTTCCCGGTAGCGAGTGCCTGGGGCGCAATTCAGTCGTTTGCAATGTTCAGCAAAAATGAAAGGCGGAAACACTGAACGCTTCCGCCTTTCAGTCAATTCACAAGCTGTACTTTACCGTGGTGATCGCAATGTCCGTCATGCGGATGGTGAAGGTGTCCTGCCACCAGATAATCCACGTGATCGCCGTGCGGAATCGCTTCGTGGCCGCAGTTTTTCCCGTGTTTGTGCTCGGCGTCGTGCGCACTGCAGTCGTGGCCCTTGGTGCAGTTGGCCGGATTCGCGGCACTGACCTCAAGCCGGTGCTCGTCGAGATGGCTTTCGTGACGAAAGTGCAGGTGGCCGTCATGAAGGTAATCCGTATGCCCCTGGTGGTTGATCGGTGTATGACCACAGTTCGGGCCATGCTGATGCGGGTGATTCTCATGAATTTGGTGCTGATTTGCCATGGGTAGCTCTCCTTTGGCTCCGAGGTAATAGCGTCACGAGGGCCATTTGGGGCGTTCTATTTCACGGCAGAGCACAAGCATTCTCTCAGCTTGTATCGGGTTGGATCATACGCCAGACGAATGAGGTTGCCCATTCGGGATTCGCTGCATGGAATCCAAAACATTCACCGGATCCCGGCCCGGACTTTCGCTTTCCGCTCCGGACCTGCTGGATGCAGCCGGCCGGTGCAGGAATGCTGACTGTTTTACACTGAAAGGTTGCGGGGTTCTCTTTCATGTCTTCAACAACTGCTTCCGGGGCCGGTTCCCGCATTGCATCGAGATCCGCATCGCGGCTCTCCGGGCACATGCCCTCGCCGGCCCTGCGTCGTTTCGCATGGGGCGTACTCGTCTACTTCATCGCCGTGATTCTGTGGGGCACTGTCACCAGGGCAACCGGGGCAGGCGATGGATGCGGCAACCACTGGCCGCTCTGCAATGGCACGGTGATGCAGCATTCCCCGAGCGTAGATACGCTCATTGAGCTCTCGCATCGCATCACCAGTGGCATCTCCTTCTTTTCGGTGCTCGGCTTGCTCATCTGGACATTCTCGGCCACTGTGCGCGGCCACCTCGCGCGCGCCTTCGTGGCGGCCGCCGTCGCCTTCACGATGGTTGAAGCCGTTATCGGCGCGCTGCTTGTAAAGCTCGGCCTCACCGCGCAGAGCCATTCGCCGCTGCGCCCCTGGTATCTGGCGCTGCACTTCGCCAACACATTGCTGCTGGTTGCCGCGCTTGCGCTCACCGCGCACATGCTCAGCCGCCGCGAAGGCTATCTGCGCCGCAGCATCCGCCTGGTCGCGCCCATAGGCGCCGCAGCGGGGCTGTTTGTCTTCATGATCGTGGGCGTCACTGGCTCGCTGGCCGCGCTCGGCGACACGCTCTTTCCCGAATCCTCGCTCAGCGCCGCGCTGGCCGCAGATTTCTCGTCGAGCAGCGGTTGGCTGGTGCGCTGGCGCTGGACGCATCCGACCATCGCCTTCCTGGCCAGCGTTTTTTTGATCTGGATTCTCGTCCGCGCCGCGCAGCGCAGAACCCACTGGGACAATCGCGGCCTCTCCGCTCTTGTCCTCATCCTGCTTGCCACGCAATATGTGCTGGGGCTGATGGATGTGCTCTGGCTCGCGCCGGTATGGCTCCAGGTCATTCACCTGCTCGGCGCCGACGCCCTCTGGGCCGCGCTGATTGTTCTCACGGCGCGCCTGACGCTCGAACCAAAAGAAGCAGCGGAGCGAAACTAGGTCTCCGACCGTTTAGTACAGATTGGGTGCCCCCGGTCTCGATTTTGAGACCGGGGAACGCACAAACTCAACGAACGAAATCATGTGGTCGACGACCTAGTCCACTCCCTCTTGCCCAATCCGCGCCCACAACTCCTTGACTCCTGCATGTGTCTTGGCTGAAATGGGCAGAATATCGTCCACGCCCAGTCCCTTCCGCAACGCGGCCAGGTTCCGCGTGCGTTCGTTGCCGCTGAGCCGGTCAACCTTGGTGGCGACAACCACAAATTCGCGACCGGCCGCACTCAACCACTCCAGCAGTTGCCGGTCGGCGGGGCGTGGAGGAATGTTCGAATCGACCAGGCACACGCAAAGAGCGAGTGTTTCGCGTTCAGCAAGATACGGCTCGATGAACTTCGGCCACTCGGCGGAGATTGATTTCGATATCTTCGCGTAGCCGTAACCGGGCAGGTCGGCAAAGATCATCTTCGGCCGCTCACGCTCGTCCGCGATGAGAAAGAAATTGATCGCGCGGGTGCGGCCCGGCGTCGACGAAACCTTCGCCGCCTTCTCGCCCACCAGCGCGTTCAACAAGCTCGATTTGCCCACATTGGAGCGGCCCAGAAAGGCAATCTCCGGCACGGATGCCGCCGGAAATTGCGCCGCCGAAAGTGCCGAAAGCATGAATTGCGTAGTAGGTCGCATTGTTTAAGGAACCTCTGAACAAGTCGCTGTTTTGAAGGGTACGGGCTTCAGCCGTGAAAGGTACGGCCTTCAGCCGTGAAGGGTACGGGCTTTAGCCCGTACATTAACCTCTGCAAAAGAAGCCGGGGCTTTAGCCCCTGAGGGAATGCGAACTACTTGTGCAGACCCTCCTTAGATTGCCTTTCGCCCTTGCCTAGTTTATCCGCCCGACTATCGCTGGATTTTCACCGTGGCTCTCGCTGTTGATGTTTGTGCCGCTCGCGAATCTCATCGCCCTCTACGTGGTGGCATTCTCCAAGTGGAAGGTTGTTCCCGCTTCCGCCGTAGACCAGCAGCCCGTCGCCAACCTATAGGTATTTCGGTTACCGGCGAATTCCCGGCGCCTCACCGGATCACCGGATAGCCCAGCGCGCATGGCATTGCATCCTCCGCGAGCAAGCACAACCATGCGCGCACGCTCTGCCGCAGCGGCTCCACGGCCACCCCGCCATACTCCGCAGGATACGCATCGAGCCGACCGAGCGCGCGCGTCAGCAGCGATCGCGTGCCGATGCGGTTGTTACGTTGCAAATGGTGAAAAGCCGCCGTGACCTGAATCAGGGCCTGGAGAAATGTTTTCTCCGGCTCCGCCAGGCGCAGCCAGACAGCTTCCCAGTATTCATGCGCTTCGAAGAACTCGCACCCGCGATAACAGGCAAGTCCCTCGGCCAATTCGGCGCTCTCCCAATCCAGCGGCATCGTGCTTTTATTATCGGTCCCTGCAACGCTGCGATCTGCGCCGATCCAGTAGAGAGTCGACGGAAAATTTGTTGTAGGGCAATAGAAACAGGAGCCCTGCGTAGGAGATGCCGTAGATCAGTTGCAGACCGGCGATCTGCCAATCCTGCACGAGGCAAGTACCGACCATCAGCGACAGCATCACCAGAAATCCGGCCGCCAGAGCCTCCTGCGTGCGCAGCCCCAGCAGAATCAGCAAACCGATGATCGCCTCTACCCAAGGCAGTGTGAGCGCGTAGGCCAGCACAAGGCCATGCGGGAGGATGGTGTGGGCAAACTGCGAGACCATCTTGCCCGCGAAGGCCGAGTCGCCGGTTGCCAGGCGCGTAACGCCATGCAGGCAGATATCAATGCCGAGCATTGAGCGAAACAGCGCGTAAGCGAGTTGGCGGTGTGTCTGCATCTGGTTCCGGCAATGGCCGATCGGGAGATTATGCGATCATGCGCATTGAATCCAATAGTATTGCATTGACAGCCATGCAGCTGATTAGACCTCTTCGCAGTGCGCCTGGAGAATTTAATGCAGACGATCCAATTCGCCGCGATCGGCCGCACCACAACCCGCCTTGGTTTCGGCGGATCGAGCGTGATGGGCGTTTTAAATCGGAGTCAGTCCCTGGCCATCCTGGAATGCGCCTACGACGCCGGGATTCGCCACTTTGACACCGCGCCATACTATGGCTTTGGCGAAAGCGAAGCTTGTTTTGGCGAGTTCCTTGCGCGACACCGGTCGGATTGCACCATCACAACCAAATTTGGCATATCTGCGCAGCCCAGCATACCGGCGGTCCGCCTTGCCCGCGACCTCGCCCGGCCCATCCTGCAGCGGTCGGCCGGCATCAAGCGTTCGCTGCAGTCGGCAATGAATGCATTCCAGGCCAATCACCAGTCGCCAACGCCTCTCGCCCCCAACCCGATCTTTACCGCCGCACAGGCTCGCACCTCCGTCGAAAACAGCCTCCGCAATTTAAAGACCGATCATATCGACCTACTTCTTCTGCACGACATCAAAGCCATCGATATCGTCCACGACGCGGCCAACGACGAGTTGCTGCGAATGCTCGAATCCTTTGTCGCTTCCGGCGCGATTGGGGCATTCGGCATAGGATCTGAACGCGCCGAAATCGCCGCTCTGCTCGTTCAGCACCCGCGATACTGTTCCGTCGTGCAATGTGAATGGAGCGTCTTTGATGAGGCCGTGCAGGACGGCGATCGCTTTTACATTCATCATCGTTCGCTATCCGGAAATTTCAAATCGCTTCACGCCAGGCTGAACGGTCAACCGGAGCTCCTCAAGCGCTGGTCAGAAAAAACCGGCCAGGATCTCGCCGACCCTGGGGTGCTTGCAAACCTGATGATCAAGGCAGCGTTGATCAAGAACCCGACCAGTATCGTTCTTTTTTCTTCAAAGCAGCCTGCCCATATTCACAACAATGTCGCTGTAGCCGAAAATGCCCGCCTCGAAGAGGCGGCCACTCGCCTGTTTCAACTCGTACACTCCGAAGCGAGCTAACTGGCGGCCAGGGAATGTGAAATCTCTCGGACTCCACTCACGTGCAGAAGGTGATCGACCAACCGGGTTGTAAAAGCCAGCGCCGTAAAGGTAACGTTGGCATTGCTGGTGGTGGGAAATGCGCTGGCGCCGGCCACATAGAGATTCTCTGTTCCAAACACCCGCAGATTCTTATCCACCACGCCCTCATCGCTGCGGGCGGCCATTCTCGCACCACCGGACTGATGGTAGGTGTCTCCGAGCTTCGAATAAAATTCCGGATTCAGCGCCAGCAGGTCCTCATCGATCTTGAGTTGGCCCACACCTGCCGTTTGCAGCGCATCCCGAATTTGCAGCGCAAAATCCCGCAGCGACTTCAACTCGCTCCCACTGACGCGCCAATCCAGAATCGCACGGCCTATGCCGTAGGAATCGGTCTCATGCTCATCGAGACTGATGCGGCTTTCTGCGAGCGGCTCATGTTCCGCTTGCACCGAGGCAAATATCTTCGAGGAGATGGGCACAAACACGCGGTGGTCCCACACATACTTCCACATCAGCGGAGGCAGATAGCGCGCCGCGGCGTAAAGATTCTGCGCCACATCCCGCCCCCCCGATATCTTCCGGTGATAAAGAGCGGCGCGCAAGAACTGCTTGAGGTAAACCATGTGTTCAGAGAGTTCACTCTCAAACGCAAAAAACATCTGGATATTATGGATGCGCTTCCGTCTCAGTACCTCGTCGAGCATGCGAACCTTGGGCTGGAACTTATAGCCCGCATAGATGACGTTGCTGAACATTTTGAAGAAGCCGTGCTTGTCCACTGGATGAAACGTCCCAATCCGGCCCCCGAGATGATCCTGAAAATAGCGGCCGACATTTTCATTGCCGCGCCAGGGCACATCCCAGCTCTCATCCCGTGCGGTATGCAGCAGCAGGCGCACATTCTCGATGGTGCCCGCGGCAAGAATGACGGTGCCGCCTTCAAGCCAATGCGAATCTCCGTTGCCGTCCACCACGCGCACTGCCTCAACGCAGTTTGCGGATCCTCGGAATCCAACAGCGGTGTGGCCGGCGAGCACACTCATCCGCTCGTCCGATTGGATCTGTTGTGCAAACATCTCTGCGAAGTTCGGAATCTTGAGCCAACGTGTGAAAAATACTTCGAATTCCGGGCCCAGGTCCGGGCGCGAGGAGACTCCCCGCCAAACGTCCTCATCGCGAATCAGTTTTTGCGGAATTCCCAAATTCAGGTAGGTCGGCTGGTAGTAGGGCGCAATCTCATCGTAGGTGACCGGCCATTCTGCGCCTTGCATCCAGCTGCGCGCTTCAAAGTCGTAACGCTGAAATTCAACCAGTTGTCCACCCCACAGGCTGGTGGTGCCTCCCAGGTTCCGCGACCGCCCGATGCGAATACCAGAGTGGGTACGACCCACGGATGTGTAGGATTGCGCGGCAAAACTACCCAGGTGACTGTCGCCGGCTTCGACCACCAGAACATCGCGCCCCCGCGCCGCTAACTGGCTGGCCGCATACAGCCCCACGGCGCCGGCGCCAATGACGATCACGCGCGGTGACGATGGATTGTTGCCGCGTACCCGATCTGCTGCGACGAAGTACATAGAGGGGCAACCTCTTGCGCCGGGAGACAGGCCAGTTTACCTCAGTTCCTCTCGCATTCCCGCAAAACCCAGGCGGCTTCTTGTAAAGCCGCCCACCGACCTGAAATCGTGCGCTGCAGACGAACGAAGTGCTCGCGCCGCCGTGTGCGCGGCCAAGTGGCGGGGTATTTAATTTAAGCGTGGTAGACAGCGCTCCGCTTGCGCAACGCCATTGCGGCGCTGCGCGAGAGCCCGTTCCATTTCGGATTATTGCGGAGTCGTTACGTTAGCCGATTCTGAAGAAGACGGAACCGCCGCAAGAACTTCAGCCTCGGCAGGGACAGCGGGCGTCGGCAGCGGGCCTTCAAGCGCCAGCGCCAGCACCTCGTCCATGACGTCAACAAAGTGCAGCTTCATGCTGTTCTTGATGTTGTCCGGCAGCTCCGCCACATCCTTCTCGTTGGCGCGCGGCAGGATTGCCTCGAAGATACCCGCGCGCAACGCAGCCAGCAGCTTCTCCTTCAAACCGCCGATCGCCAGCACCTTGCCGCGCAGCGTAATTTCGCCGGTCATGGCGATATCGCGGCGCACCGGAATCCTGGCCAGCGCGCTGGCCAGAGCCGTGGCAATGGTAATGCCGGCCGAAGGACCGTCCTTGGGAATCGCGCCCTCGGGTACGTGCAGATGCAGGTCGATGTTGCGATAGAACTCGCGGGTAAGCCCCAACGCCTGCGCACGGCCGCGGATGTAGCTAAGCGCGGCCTGCGCCGACTCCTGCATCACGTCGCCCAACTGGCCGGTGATGGTGAGCTTGCCTTTGCCGTCCAGTACCTGCACTTCGGTGGTCAGAATGCTTCCACCAACTTCTGTCCACGCGAGGCCCGTCACCAGGCCCACTTCGCTCTTCTCGTGCGCCTCGGAGTCGCGGAACTTGGCCACGCCCAGAAACTCGCTCACGTTCGCGGCAGAGATCTCTTCCTTGTGCTTGGCACCGGACTGCACCACTTTGCGCGCCACCTTGCGGCACACGTTGCCAATCTCGCGTTCGAGATTGCGCACACCGGCTTCTCGCGTGTAGTAGCGGATGATTTCGAGAATCGCATCGTCTTTGAAGACGATGTTCTTCTCGCTCAGCCCCGTCTGCTCCCGCTGCTTCTTCACCAGATATTGCCGCGCAATCTCCAGCTTTTCATTCTCGGTGTAGCCCTGCAGGCGGAGAACTTCCATGCGGTCCTGCAGCGCGGCGGGAATGGTGTGCAGCACGTTAGCCGTCGCCACAAACAAAACCTGCGAGAGATCGTAGTCCACATCGAGGTAGTGATCCTGGAACGTGGTGTTCTGCTCAGGATCGAGAACCTCCAGCAGCGCCGAAGCCGGATCGCCGCGGAAGTCCGAGGAAATCTTGTCCACCTCGTCGAGCAGGAAGACCGGATTCTTGGTACCCGCGCGTTTCATGTGCTGGATGATCTGGCCGGGCATGGCGCCGATATACGTACGGCGATGTCCGCGAATCTCGGCTTCATCTCTCACGCCGCCCAGCGAAAGCCGTACGAACTTGCGGCCGGTGGCTTTGGCGATCGACATTCCAAGCGAAGTCTTGCCCACGCCCGGAGGTCCGACGAAGCAGAGAATGGAGCCCTTGGGATTCTTCACCAATTGGCGCACAGCCAGAAATTCAAGAATGCGCTCCTTGATCTTCTCCAGACCGTAGTGATCGGCGTTGAGAACTTTTTCTGCATAGTCAATCGACCGCGTCTCTTTGGATTTTTTCTTCCACGGCACCGCCAGCAGCCAGTCAATGTAGTTGCGGCTCACCGTCGACTCGGCCGACATGGGCGGCATGGCTTCCAGCTTCTTGAGCTCCTGCATGGCCTTTTCCAGAACTTCCTTGGACATGCCGGCGGCTTCAATTTTCTTGCGCAGCTCGTCGAACTCGCTCTTTTCGCCGCGGCCCAGTTCCTTCTGGATGGCCTTGATCTTTTCGTTGAGGTAGTACTCTTTTTGCGCGCGTTCCATCTGCCGCTTCACGCGCGACTGGATATTGCGATCGAGATCGAGCTTTTCAATCTCGACGTCGAGCACGTCGGCGATGCGGGCCAGCCGCGCAGCAGGATCGAAGATGGCCAGCAGTTCCTGCTTCTCCTCGATACCCAGCTGCAGGTTGGCGGCGATGGTGTCCGACAGCTTGGCCGGCTCGTCCATGCGCACCGTGGCGATGATCGTCTCGTAGTTCAGCGACTGCTGCAGCTTCACGTAGCTCTCAAAGAGCGTAGTCACGCGCTGCATGAGCTGCTCGACTGCCGGCGACATCTCGAATTGCGATTTGCCGGTGCGCACCGTGGCCACAAAGAAGCCGTCGCGGTCCGTCACTTCCATCGACTTGGCGCGCTCAATACCCTCCACCAGCACCTTGATGTTGCCATCGGGCATCTTGACGCTTTGCACGATGTTGCAAATCGACCCTACCTGATAAATATCCTTGGCCTTCGGCTCGTCGATGGAAGCATCATGCTGCGTGGCGAGGAAGATCTTGCGGTCGCCGGTCAGCGCCTCCTCAAGAGCGCGCACGCTCGATTCACGGCCCACCACAAACGGGGTCATCATGTACGGAAAGATGACCATATCGCGGATGGGCATCATCGGAAGCTTGCGCGGTTCGGTCTTATCGCGAGGAACAGTCATTGCAACACCTGATAGGAATTCGACGTGCGAAAAGCACCTCCGGCTCACGAGTCGGCTTGGTCCTTTCCGTGATTGTACAGCGGAACGGGCTAACGGCGCAGTTGGGTGGATGGAAGAGGTTCAGTGGTGAAACGCGCGTAAAGAGCGACTTCGCCTCGTGTTCCCTCGGGCTCTGTTCCTAGAACGTAAAGGCCAGCCCGCCGGTGAGGCCGCGCTGATCCTGCGCGAACAGTACGATCGAACCGTCGCGCAGCATGTAAGGATGATAACCCTGGGCGAGCAGATTGCGCACTTCCACCAGCGCTTCAATCCCACTCGAACCGTTTCGGGTCTGGTGAATTTTCTGGCAGAGGTGCACATTCAGATAGGGCGCCAGCGCGTCCACGGCGAAGGGTGCAACTTCCGTGATAGTGTCGTCCGGTTGCCAGCGGTAGCTGGCCTGCCAGCGCGTTCCGGTGCCGTCGAGCGTGCCCGACAGCGAGAGCGCGTAGGCCTGCACGCGCTGCGTGTGCGCGGCTGCGACCAACTGACTGAATGCAGTCCTGCTGCGGCAAGGCCGGCATCACCACGGCGTCGCCGCTCGTGTAGCTGGCGCGAATCAGGTTGTTCCCGGGCAAGCTGCGTTGCGCGCTCGCTTGAACGCCCACTGAAGAATAATCGGGACCGGCGGCGCGCAGCAATCCGCTTTGTGGGTCGAACAGCATTGCTCCTGACGCGGGCCCACCACCAGCCGCAAAGTTCGCGCTGGCTTCGAGCGACGGATTCTTCACCTGGTCGCCGTAGATTAACACCGACATCTGCGAGGTATCGCTGCGCCACGACCAGCCCATCTCCTGGTGCAGGCCGTGCTCCATCACCAGGTCGCCGTTGCGCACCGAGTAAACGGGCATGGCAGCATCGGAGCTACCATCCAATCCAGCCGCAGCTTCAGGATCCTGCACCATCGTTGCCATGCGATAGCGAACCGTCGAGTTGCCATCGTGCCATGCCACGGAGGCAAACGGCAGAGCCTCCGCCACCATACCGGCCGATGTGCGGCCAAGCTCTTCGTGCGAGCCAACTTCGGCGTCAGCCATGTCGCCAAAGTACATCGATTCCTGGCTGCTCAGCGAAACCTCGGCAAGCCCCTGGCTGCCGACGCCCTGCACTTCAGGATGAATCGCGATGGCGGCTACCGATTGCACAGAACCCGCATAACCCAGATCCTGGCGGAAGCCAAGCATGGACTCCATGCCCGCATCGGTATCGGGAGCAAAATCGACACGAGCCAGCAGTTCGCGGCTGTTCTCGGGTGTATCTTCCACGGTAGTCGAGAAGCGCTGACCGCTCTCGCCAAAACTGCCCGCCTGGCCCGTCGCCATGATCCTGGCTTTCAATCTGGGAGTAGTGCCGGCGCCGTCTGAAACCACCACCAGCGGCCCGTCTTCAAGCCAGCGCAGCAGGGGGCGGTCGGCAGCCGAGCGCAGAGTCCAGTCCCAGTCGTCGCTGCGTGCATTGGCCGAGCGCGGCTGTGCCGGAAGCCACTGCATCACCTCATACAGAGTGTTGAGCGTGAGGTTGATGACGGTAGTGCCGCCGCGCAGACGAAGATTCTCGCGCATCGAGGGCAGGAACGACGCATCCATCGCCTTCAGCGCATAATGGCCGGGAAAAATCGAGGCGATAACAAAGCGGCCCTTGCTATCGGTATACGTGCTGGCTACCACCGTGAAGTCGGCGCGCAGCAACTCGACTTCGGCGCCGATCTGGGGAACACCGGCCGAATCGTGTACAACTCCGGACACCGAGGCAGACGCCGCCCATATCGGGGCTGACCCCAAAACGAGCAGCACGGCCAATCCGGCGAGTTGGGTATGTAACTTTATCAAACTCGTTACCCGCCGCGTCCTCTGGCTATTTCCTCAAAATCGTCTCCCTGCAGGCGGCTAAATCTTCAAGTGTAGCTCTGGGGGTCTAGCTCGCCCTGTTTCACCAGTTGCATACTATTCCACGACAAAAGGTGCCGATTGCGCAATCTCTTGTTTTGAAATTGCGTCGTTCACCTTCACCGTAACCTTATACTTGCCTGGCTCCAATCCGGCAATCGGCAACGTCTTCGCCACGGTAAGCTCGTCGCTATGCGCTCCCAACTCCTTTGAATCCAACGTCTTGGTCAAAAGCACGGCACCCGTCGAATCCGTAATCTCGTACGTCACCGTCGCCGAATTGCTCTTGGTGGCATCGTCGATGCCCAGGTTATACACCTGCATCCAGAAGTTCAAATCCTGCTCGCGGGTGTAGGTCACCGGGTTTCCGGGGGTGTTTGCCACCCGCGGCCGGATGAAGGTATTGCCAATCACAAAGTTTCCGTTGCCAATGTCGTGCGAGGACACCGAGTTCATCTTGTCGGCCAGGATCAGCGACGAAGCGCCGAGCTTTTCATCCTCGTAGACCGGCACGTTGATGCCGCGGGCGTAAATGCCAACGTGATCGGGATTATTGACGTCCTTGATCACGATATCGAGCCGGTAGATGCCGGGCATCAGCGGCAGTGCCTTCCAGTAAACCGACTTGCGATCCAGGCTCTTCTCCAGCAGTTCCTGCGGCTGGTCGATTTCAACCGTATCCTCGAAGGTCTGAACGGTCTTGTCGGTAATGGTAGTGACCTTGCCCAGAATATTCACCACGCCCTTGGAGACGCCGTCCTTGGTCTGGAAGGTGATATCGCGGTTGCGAATCTGAATGGTGATCGGCACCAGGTCGGTGTTGTCCGTCACCTTCACGAAATCCGTGCGCACATCGAACGGGAAGGGCGGACCGGTAAGAATCTTGTGCTCGGTGATAAATGCGTCAAGATCGGTGAACTTGATCGGCGGCGGAGCAAACAGCTTGGCCGCCATCTCAATCCGGTCGAACTCCTTGCCCTGCTCCGCAGAGCCCATCGGCCCATTGCCCAACTGCTCCAACCCGCCGCCCTTGAAGCGGTCCGTCTTGTCGGAGCCGTTCATCTGCTCATACTGCGTCAGGCCGGCGCCGGGAACATACTTGAGCGCGTCTTTTTCGCTGCGATCGATGGTGAAGTGGTAATCGCCGCACTGGCAGGTATCCACAAATTCCAGGTCGATGTTTTCGCCGATGCCCTCGAGATAGCGATAGTGCCAGACTTCGAACGGATAGGTTGAAGTCTCGCCGCCGCCCTCTTCCGGAGTACGCTCGTACATGCCGCCCGATGGGTGGGAGTCGATGCTGTCCGGCGGTCCCCACATGATGTAGATCCGCCCGCGGTCCGTCTTCCATCCCGGCTTGCCGGCCGCATAGTGCTCGTTGGCGTATGCAATGCGGCGGTAATGCTCTTCGCGAAATTCGTTCTCGGGAGAATCGGGATTGGGATTGCGCCGCGCCCAGAACTGCTCGATGAATGCGTCGCGCTCTTCATCGTTGCTCAGGCTGAGAAATGCCTTCCGCTCCTGGTCGGTAATGATGTACGGAACTTCTTCGTTGAGCCAGGTCTTGTAGGTCCCTTTCAACTCCTGGCGCAGTGCCTTCTGTGCCTGGTAGCGCTCCTTGTCGGAACGCTGCCGCTTCAGAGGATCGACGTTCTGATCCTGGTCCTGATTGGAGGGCTGAGCCTGCTGTTGAGAAGCTGGCGCCTGCTGGGCCAGAACGAGGGATGCAGGCGCTGTGAACAAGCCGCAAACCAGGGTAGGAACAAGTAGACCACTGCGTTTCAACTTCATTGACTTGAAAACTCCTGCGAGCCTCTATTCTACGGTCCCCGATGCTGCCGAGCAAGACTAACGAGCACAGTTGTCCCGCCTTTTTGACGGAAGGGCGGCAGAAAAGTCATCTCCCCTCGGCCGTCCAGTAGGGTAGAATGGCAGGCAATCCATGGTTTCACGATTGGCGAAGCACTCAGCTGTGCCTTTTCGAGAGAGTGGTTCTCCTATCGCCTTACTTTCTGCGTCCAATACCCGTCGCTCATTGCGGCGCCACCCCACAGCGTATATCCCCTGCGATTTTGGGTTCCGAAGTGGAACCGTATGCGCCCCGGTTGCGTAACTTCAGCAAGATTTGGAGCCATTCGCCTTCATGAAAAAGATCTCCCTCATTGCTCTTGCCATTCTGGTCGCCGCCGGGCTTGTCACCTTCATGGTCATCAAGCAGCAGTCCGGATACACCAAGGTTTACACCGCAAGAGTGGTGCGGGAAGACCTCGCCACCATCGTCAGCGGTACCGGACAGATCAAGCCCAAAACCTATGTGAACGTGGGCGCCACGGCGATGGGCCGGGTAACCCACCTGTACGTGAAGGAGGGCGAGAAAGTTACCAGGGGCGAAGTCGTGGCCACCATTGAAAATATCCAGCAACAGGCCACGGTGAACGGACAGGACGCGGCCATCGACGCGGCCAAAACCGATATCGCCTCCTACGTTGCCGCCGAGAAAACCGCCGAAGCCAACGTGGAGCACGCCAAGGCCGATCTCGAGCAGAAGCAACTCGACTGGCAACGCGCCCAGGCGCTCTACAAAGACGGCATCATGGCCCGCCAGGACTTCGACGCCAGGAAAGCCGCGTATGACCTGGATGTGGCCTCCCTGGCGCAGGCCGTCGCCGGCGTTAACCAGGCCAAGGCCAACACCGATTCCGCGCGCGGGCACATGGAAACCGATGTCGCCACCCTGCGCGCCGATCAGGACATGCTCAACCGCACCATCGCGGTGGCTCCCTTTGACGGCATCGTGACCAACGAACCGGTGCGCGAGGGCGAAACGGTGGTCGAAGGCATCCAGAACACCGAGGGTTCCACGCTGATGACCCTGGCCGATATGAGCGTAGTGACGGCCGAGGTGAAAGTGGATGAGACCGACATTGTGAACGTGCAGCTTGGCCAGCCCGCCGACGTAACCGTCGATGCGCTGCCCGGCAAGGTCTTCAAAGGCATCGTCACCCTGGTAGGAGACCAGGCGCTGTTGCGCTCCACCGGCATCGCCACCTCGCAATCCACCACCGGAACCGAGGAAGCCAAGGACTTCAAAGTAGTAGTAACGCTCTCCGACCCCAACAACGAGCTGCGCCCCGGGCTTTCCTGCACGGCCAAAATCACCACCGCGCATAAGAAGGATGTGGTCTCCCTGCCCATCCAGGCCCTGACCCTCTACGACCCGGCGCTCGACAAGAAAGGAAGCAAAGGCGGAGTGCAGGCGGCGACGGTCAGTTACAACGCCCCCAAGTCCAATCCTGTGCAGGGAGTCTTCGTCGCCCAGAAGGATGCGCACGGCCGCCTGCGCGCAAAGTTCATCCCCGTCAACACCGGCATCACCGGGGCCACTGACATTGAAGTGCTCTCCGGCCTCTCGCCGGGCGAGGAGATCGTGACCGGCCCCTACAAGATACTGCGCGACCTGAAAGACGGCGCCTTGCTGAAGCGCGATACATCGCAACCTCTATCGCTGACCAGCAGCGGCTCGTAAACAGAGATCAGAGAGCAGAGGTCGGGACCGTCGGCGGGGACAACCCGCCTCACCGACGCCGGACTCTACAATGGTCACAGGATGGGATTCGGATGGCTCTAAACGACACCGGTACTGAAGAGCTGGCACAGTCGGCGACCTGCCGCTACGGCGACATGATCGTGGTTGAGGATCTGTGGCGCACCTACGACATGGGCTCCGAACAGCAGGTGCATGCGCTGCGCGGCGTCAACCTGCGTATCTGCCGGAACGAATACGTCGCTATCATGGGCCCCTCCGGCTCCGGCAAGTCGACGCTGATGAACCTCATCGGCTGCCTCGACACGCCCTCCAAGGGCCGCTACTGGCTCAACCAGCAGCTGGTGAGCGAACTGAACGACGACGAGCTGGCCCGCATCCGCAACAAAGAAATCGGCTTCGTCTTCCAGACTTTCAACCTCCTGGCCCGCGCCACTTCATTGCATAATGTCGAGCTGCCGCTCATCTACAACGGAACTCCCGCGGCCGACCGCATCGAGCGCGCCAAGCAGGCCCTTGCCGAGGTGGGTCTGGAATCGCGCATGTACCACAAACCAAACGAGCTCTCCGGCGGCCAACGGCAACGCGTCGCCATTGCGCGCGCGCTCGTGAATCATCCCTCCATCATCCTGGCCGACGAACCGACCGGCAATCTCGACTCCAAAACCGGCACCGAGATTATGGCCCTCTTCGATCGCCTGCATGCCGAGGGAAATACCATCGTCCTGGTCACCCACGAGCCCGACATCGCCGAGTTCGCGCATCGCGTCGTGCACATTCGCGACGGCCAGATTTTCTCCGACGAGCCCTCCCGCCGTTTCCGTTAAGGCGATTTACATAGTTTCCGCTTAGGCGATTTACCAACTGAACCAATTGGATTTGACCATGGCACTTTGCACACGCGTGCACTCGCCTTTGCAGCCTTATCGGTGGCGTAATGAATGTGCGTAGTCCAATTTTTAACCAGCGTGGCCGCGATTAATCTTGACAAGCACTCCGCATTAGGGCCACTATTCCCACAGGTGTTGGGAAAATTTGCACGCGGCCAGGCTGATCGCACAAGCGCGAGCGCGACCCGCATCCTGACCATCCTGGATCACCAATCGTTCGACATCCTGCGGGGCAGGCCACGGGCTTTGTAACCCGGGAGGTACGTGAGTGTATCTCCACAGGTTTTCTCCGGCCGCTCCGAATTGAACGCCATCGCTTGGTTTCGCGCCTGTCGCAATCGCCGTGGATAGGTGATCCACGCGGATCGAACCGAAGTTCAAAAATAAAGCGGAACTAGCGATTCCTTCTTCCTGCGTTGAATTGAATAACTTCGGCGGTGCTCCTTTGCCGTCGCTTGGAAAGCGACCATTCAGTTGCCGTCGTGTTGAACGGAGGTTCGCTATGGTTGTCAAAACTCAGTGCAACAGTGGTGAGGTAGTCGGCCTGCACGTGGGCGCAACAAATGCCCGGCGTTACTTTCCTCGAGACGTTTTCGCCATTGAGCTTCAACTCGACCATCTCCGCATTGAGTGCGGGTTGTCACCCGATTTTTGGAGCGACCAGCCGGAGATTCATGACCGCCGCCTCTGCGCCTGGCTGCAAACCAAGCAGCTGGGCTCCAAAAACTCGCGCACGCCGCTCCCACTTGACATGATTCCGTCCGGCAAAAACTCCTTTCGGATCGGCCCATGCCGTCCAGCCAAACTCCAGACAGTCCTGGCACCGGGTAGACTTTCGCCCGGAACCCTCGCTCACAGCGGAGCAGCTTAGTTCGCACCTCAACGCGCGGATATCCGCCACCCGGTTGCACTTTTGCCAGCCCCAACTCCACAAGGACATCGCCATGAAATCCGTCAGCTCCATAGAAAATCTGGAATTCCGCGCCACCGAAGCCCTGCGTGCACTGCTGGGGCAAGTCTCCGTCATCAAGCTGAAAGAAATCCGGCGGTCGCCCAAGGGCCCCATGCTGGCCCGCCTCGATGTGCTCGGCCACAGCCACACCCTGGCCTGCGAGATCGAATCCAGCACCCGCCCTGAAAACCTGCGCAATGCTCTCGATGAGCTAAGCCAGGATGCCGCGCACTACGAAGGCGTCGCCACCCCGTTGCTCATCGCGCCCTATCTCTCTCCTGAAGCCCAGGCCATCTGCAAAGAATGCTCCGCAAGCTATCTCGATCTCGAGGGAAACGCGCGCCTCGCCTTGGGTGAGGTTTTCATCGGCCAGCGCTCGATGCCAGCGCGCGCAGCAAACCGGCAGGCTGTTCCGCCGCCGGTTCTGCGTTCGCTCCCGCCCGCGCCAGCAGCAGCTCCAGACCGCAGCCGTAGCGCCACGGCATGAACCGTACTCATTCGTACCTTGGTTCTCCCGACGTTCGCGTCGCGCACATCCCGGCTTGACAATCGCCCAAAACAGCAGCACGATGCTCCAAGATCGCAGTTCCGGACGGTGCGCGATCGGTCCTCGTCGCTCATCGCTTTCTCCCCACGCGCCCCGGAACTGGACTCGGCCGTACTGTCGTGCGGCGGCGCATTCGCGATTTGAACTCGCGCAGCTGCACCGGAGATCGCTTGCTGGAGGGAGACCATGGTCGTCAGGACGATGGGCTGCGGCCGCGAAGTAACCGGCCTGTACATTGGCACGCGCAATGCGCGCCGTCATTTCCCCCGGAAATCCCAACACATCGAGCTGCAGCTCGGGCACTTGCACATCTACTGCGACTTGCCGCCGGATTTCTGGAGCGGACGCCCCGAGATCTGCGATTCGCGTCTGGCCGACTCGCTCTTCTCGCGCATCTTCCACGGCAAACCACGTCGCGACCCGGTCCCCATCGACATGATCCCTATAGGCAAGAGCATATTTCGCGTACAACCCTTCACCATGCCCTCTATTTCAACGAATGCGCTCACGCACATCGGCCCACCGCCCGTCCCGCGCGCGCGGAAGCAAGCGTGATGTTGATGGTTGTGTGGATTCGGAATCTCTAAGGAGCCGCAGAATAAGTCGCAGTTTTGAAGGGTACGGGCTTCAGCCGTGAAGGGTACGGGCTTCAGCCGTGAAGGGTACGGGCTTGAGCCCGTACATTAACCCCTGCAAAAGGAGCCGGGGCTTTAGCCCCTGAGGGAATGCAAACTTGTGCAGACTAAAGAACTATCCCACCTTAACCGCTGCGCAAAAAACACGCACCAGCGAAGGTGGGGGCTTTTCTTGTTCCCTTGGTCCCTTGGTCCCTTGGTCCCTTGGTTCTTAGCCCTTGGTCCTTAGTCCCTAGATTTCAAGAATCACGGGCATAATCATCGGCCGCCGCCCAGTCGATTTCTGAATCAGCCGCTTCAGCTCCACCCGCACCTTTTCATTCACCATGCCGTAGTCGGACTTCTGCTCCGTGGTCAGGCCATCGAGTGTCTTGAGCACGGTTTCGCGGGCCACGTCGGTGATATCCGCGCCGCCAAAGCCGCGCATCAGCACCTCCGGCTCGCGCTCCACCTTGCCGGTCTTCTTGTTGATGGCCAGCACCGCCAGCACTACGCCGTCTTCCGACAGAATGCGACGGTCGCGAATGACAAGATCCTCGACCACATCGATCGACGATCCGGAGTCGATCAGGATGCGCCCCGCCGTCACCTTGTCCTGCTTGCGCGCATCGTCCTTGTCGAGTTCCAGCACATCGCCGTCTTCAATCACGATGGCATGTTCCACAGCGCCCGTCTCCATGGCCAACTGCGCGTGGCGCCGCAGGTAACGGTAATCGCCGTGCACCGGGATGAAAAACTTGGGCCGCACGAGATTGATCAACAGCCGCATCTCTTCCTGGCTGCCGTGTCCGCTCACGTGAATGAGCCCGTGCTGGCCATCGTCGTAAATCACGTTCGCCTCGCGCCGGCTCAGGTGGTCGATGACGCGGAAAATTCCCTTCTCGTTGCCGGGAATAATGCGCGAACTCAGCACCACGGTATCGCCTGGGTCGATCTTGGCGTGCTTGTGATTGTCCACCGCCGCGCGGCTGAGCGCGCTCATGGGCTCGCCCTGCGTGCCGCTGATGAGCAACAGCAACTGCTCCGGCGAGTAGTCGCGCATCTGCCCGGGGTTGATGATGAGCCCATTGGGCACGTCGATATAGCCCAGGTCCTGCGCAATCTCAGTGCTATCCATCATGGAGCGGCCGATGGTCACCACTTTGCGTCCATGCTTGCGCGCCAGCTCCATCGCGATCCGAATCCGGTAGATGGACGAAGAGAAGCAACTGAAGAAAAGCTTCTTTTTGGCTTGCGTGAAGATCTCGTCGAGCCGCGGCACCACGGCGCGCTCGCTGGGCGTATAGCCGGGTCTTTCGACATTGGTCGAATCCTGCAGCAGCGCCAGAACGCCCCGCTTGCCGTACTCGGCAAAGCTATGCAGGTCGAAGGCCTTGTCGTCGAGCGGCGCAAGATCGATCTTGAAATCGCCCGTATGAATCACGATGCCCACCGGCGTCTCGACAGCCAGCGCCACGCAATCCACCAGCGAATGCGTCACCCGAATCGGCTCAACAGTAAACGGGCCAACCGTGAACTTTTCCCTGGGAGTAATTTCAATCAGCTTGGTTTCGTCGAGCATCTCGTGCTCTTCGAGCTTGCCCTCCACATAGGCCAGCGTGAACTCGGTGGCGTAAACCGGAACTTTCAGCTCGCTGAGGATCCACGGCAGCCCGCCGATGTGGTCCTCGTGCCCATGGGTGAGCACAATGCCGCGCACGTGCTGCTTGTTTTCGATCAGATAGGTGATGTCGGGCACGACGATATCGACGCCCAGAAGTTCAGACTCGGGGAACATGAGCCCCGCGTCGATCACCAGAATGTCGTCTTCGTAGCGGAGGGCGAGGCAGTTCATGCCGAACTCGCCGAGGCCGCCTAAAGGAATGATTTTTAGCTTCTTATTCTGCATTGTCTACTTTGATGCTAACACCCCCCCTGTTCTGTCACGGCGCGGGCGTTGACGGCCGCAGATCGCGCTCGCCTCGTGCCCGACATCCCGGCGCTTTTTTCTGGCGCAGGGTGGGAGACCACTCCAGCCGTCTTCCCACCGCGTGCGGGATGATAAGATGGCGCACAACAAACAACTGAGGGCCTATGAATCGTCAATCTACCGCACCAAGCCTGACTCGCCGAGACTTTGCCGCCTTACTGCCGCTGCTGGCCGCAGCTCCCGCCTTCATTCCCCAATTCGCTTCGGCGCAGGACGCGTCGCTCAAGGCGCTCCGATCCGGCGAATATCCTGAGGGCCCCGCTTCCGGCGCGCAGCAGCCGGTGCGCACGTCGCACCATTATCTGCTGGGAATGCTGCCCGATAACATCCGTCTTGAAGCGCACACCACCACGCTCGCGCCCGGCGCCGGCCCCGAGCCCATCGAGCACCACAAGCACAGCGAGATGTGGTTCGTGCAGGATGGCCAGGTTGCGTTGATGACCAACGGCGAGACCCACATCCTGAAACCGGGCGAAATGGGCCTGGCCGCAGCCGGTACCGAACACTCCGTCGCCAACGCCAGCAAGACCGAGCCCTGCACGTACTTCGTAGTTGCCGTCGGGCCACCCGAGTAAAAACGGAGCGAGGATTCGAAGTACGGCCAAGTCGCGGACGTGCCACAGGTCATCGCGGATCTTGAGCGCTCCCCCGGCGTAACCCATCTGATGTGCGCCAGATAAGAGCCGGACCAAACTAGGTCTTTGACCGCTTAATTTTGTACCAATTCCGTGCCCCATCCTTTCGCCTTTTCTCTGGCGAAAGGGTGGGAAACCACGGAAGCCAAAAGTACGAATTCATGCGGTCGGGGACCTAGTACCGTGACTCGGAAATTCCGTAATTGCGCCCATGAGCCTGGGTGCCCCCGGTCCCGATTTTGGGACCGGGGAAACCACCAAACCTAACGGTCGCGGTTCTAGGAGCGGTTCTCCTGACCTGGCCGCGTACCACGATCGAGTTGCTTCTCCGTGCCTTCCACCAGGGACTGCAACAGATCTGAGACTCCTTGACACCGTACCAGGTTGGCGCTCTGTCCGGCCCACAGCGCCAGCAACTCCGCTCTGCCGGCCTTCTGCGCAGGAAGAGCCAGGCTGCGCATGAGGGAACGCTGCAGTGGATACGGCAGTATCTCAACGTCAGACTTGTTCAACGTCTGGAGCAACTCATTATCGATGCCTCGTGCCAGTCTGCCTGTAAAGCCTCGCGTCAGCGCAGTGTGTCCTGCCTCTTGCCTGAGAATGGCCTCGCGATGCAGCGGGTGCGCACCCGATTCCTCGCAGGCGAGAAACACCGTCCCCATCTGTACGCCCTCTGCACCCAATGCCAGCGCCGCGACAATGCCGCGCGCATCGGCGATCCCGCCAGCCGCCACAACGGGAACCTTCACCGCATCAACCGTCTGTGGCACCAGCGAGAAAGTACCGGTCAATGAATCCTCCGGCGGCCTCAGGAAGGAGCCGCGATGCCCTCCCGCCTCAAAGCCCGATGCAACCACAATATCGACGCCCGCTTGTTCCAGCGCAATCGCTTCATCCGGCGTGGTCGCCGCTCCGAGTGTGACGATACCTTTCTTCCTTGCCTCATCTAATATCTCTTGCGGCGGAATACCAAAGATGAAAGAAAAGGCCGGTATACCGGCATCGAGAAGCACTCGCGCCTGATCCTCGAATCGGATCGGCTTGTAGGGCACAAATGCCGGGTGCGTGCCGCCGAGTGCTTCGATATGTGGCGAAAGATGCGACAGGGCGCGATGGAACGCTGCAGCATCCGAAGTGTGAGCTCCTGCATCTTCCATCGAAACCCACAGGTTAATAGCGAAGGGCTTTGCCGTCAGAGCACGAATCTCGGCGATCACATCTTCGATTCGATCTGGCTCAAGACCGTGCGCACCGAACGATCCAAGCCCCCCGAAGTTTGATACCGCGGCTGTAAGCCTCTGCGACGAAAGTCCGCCGAGCGGACCCTGGATGATCGGATACGCAATCCCCAGGGCCTCTGAAACACGGGTCTGATTCCACGCTTTTGCCATCCTGCGACCTCGTGCGATCGAATCGCTCAATCAGCCTTCAACTTACCACTTGCCCGAGTGCGCACCACCGTCCACGTGCAGCACTTCTCCCGTCACGTGGCGAGCTTCCGTGAGATACACAACCGCTTCCACGATATCGCTCGCGTCTGAGATCGTGCCCATGGGCGAGAGCGTCTTCAGAAAGTCCTTTGGGTTGTTCTTGTGCAGCGGAGTATCGACAATCCCCGGAGCGACGGCGTTGAAGCGGATGTGCTGCTTCGCGTACTCGCTTGCCAGGCTGCGAACGACTGCCTCAAGACCACCCTTGGTGATCATGGGCACTGAAGCCGTTACGCCGGCAATCGGATTCACCACGAGCGAAGTAGTGACGTTTACCACGCTTCCGCTCGAATTCTCCGCGAGCATCTTCTTCACGGCGCCCTGCGTCACGTAGAGGAAGCCTTCGAGGTTGGTATTTGAAAACGACTTGAAGTCCTCGGCCGTGTAGTCGACAAATGCTTTGGTAGAGAAGATGCCTGCGTTATTCACCAGTGCGTCAATCGATCCGAATTTGCTGATCGCTGTCTCCACCACTTTTGTGGCCACTGCGCTATCGCCGATATTGCCTTCCACCAGCGCAAGTTGCGCAGACTCGGCGAACGCGCCGGACTTCTTAATGTTGCGTGAGTTGGCTACGACGTTGTAGCCGCGATCGAGGAACGCCTGCACGACACCGGCCCCAATGCCTTGTGATGCCCCCGTTACAATCATTGTTTTCTTTTTGTTTCCCATATCATACTCCTTGTGGCTGACGGATTGTTCTCCGTACCCCACAAGAGATTCGCTCTAGGTGATCGGGATTCGTCGTATCTTCCAATCATGAGATCGGTAATACCTATCGATCCAGATAACGCGTCTTTTGCCGGATCGCAGGCAGCTCTTCGTCGAGCAACTCGATGAAGAGCTGCAGCGGGACCGAAGGCTCCTTCTTCTTCCACGTCGCAACAAAATCAATGCGGACGTCATCAGGCTGCAGCCGGAAAAAGGAGACGTTATCCGCGCGCAGATTGCGGGCCGATGCAGTAACAATCGCCACCCCCTCTTCCGCTTCCACGGTAGACAGTACCGAGTGCATATTGTTCAGCTCATGGTGCAGCCGCGGCGAAAAGCCGCTGTCGTTGCAGACGCGGATGATCGTGTCGAAGACCTCTGGAGAACTTGCGCGTTGAAAGGTAACAATCCGCTCGCCTGCCAGGTCCGCGATACGGATGCGCTTGGCTTTTACCCTGCGGGTCTTGGGAAGCGCTACCACCAGCGGCTCGCGGAAGAGCAGACGCGATTCATAGGACGATCTACGGTCAGCGGAAGGCGGGCGCGTAAATCCAATATCAATCTCTTCCCGGTCGAATGCATGGTCCTGCCCGCTCGGCACATTTTCTTCAAGACGCAGCGAGACCCCCGGATGCCGGGCCTTATATTTGCGGAGCAGGTCCGGAAGAAACGGGCAGGAGGCAAATCCCATGAAGCCGATCCCCAGCCGGCCAATCTCCCCCTTGGCCGCGCGCTGGGCCGTTGCAATGGACCGCTCTGCCTGCGCCAGCGTCTTGACGGCTTCCTCGTAGAAGACCTGCCCTTCCGGAGTAAGTCGCGCCACCCGGCCCTCGCGCGAAAAGAGCTTGATGCCCAGCTCGCTCTCAAGGTCGGATACGGCCTCACTGATCGAAGGCTGGGCAATATACAAGTGCCGCGAAGCCTCGCGGTACCCCTTCCACTGGACAACCGCTGTGAAATAACGAAGGTGCCTCAGCTCCATGGGTGATAGGTACCCCCTATCAAGGGATTAGAGCATACTGTTCGAACATCGGCTCACGCGCCATTCACACTTGAGCTTCTCTATGTGGATGGTTCGGTCAGCGAGATGGTCGCCCAAAGAAAATCGGCTTCCCTGGTCTCGCTATTGAGACCAGGGAAGCCGATTTTACTGGTGAACCTCGGATAACAGAAAACGAAGAACTAACAACTGTTTTACTGCAACAGCGTCCCCTGCTCCTCGTGATTATTCCCATTCAACTCTTCCGGCGGAATAATCACCGCGGCGGCTACTTTGTCATCCGCCTCTAGGTTCAGCAGCCGCACGCCTTGCGTGGCGCGGCCGGCCGCGCGAATGGTCTTCGTATCCACGCGGATAATCTTGCCAAACTGGCTGATGACCATCAACTCGCTGGTTTCGTCCACCAAAAGAATCGATGCCGTCTTGCCAACTTTGGGCGTGGCCTTCAGGTTCGTCACTCCTTGCGCCCCGCGGGCCGTGAGCCGATACTCATCCACCTCCGTGCGCTTGCCAAAGCCGTTCTCCGTCACGGAGAGAACCAGCTGCCGCGTAACTCCGAGCTTTTCATCCAGGCCCTTGAGAGCGCTGTAGGTATGCTCGACGGCTTTTTCGGCAGCCTTGATCGCGTCCTCATCTTCCACTCCGTTGCGACGGTCTTCACGGACCTTCCGCAGCGTCTCCTCAGCGTCCGCATAACTCTTGCGAAGCGCGGACAGCTTATCTGACATACCGAGCTTGGCTGCCAGCTCGTCGCGCTCCTTGTCCCGCATTTCGTCGGAGTTGGTGATCGCCGCCCCGATGACGTAATCGCCCTTCTTTAGCGAGATGCCCCGGTTTCCTGCCGCATTGCGGCCCATGGGACGAAGTCCAATCCCGTTGCGCTCCGGATCGTATTCTTCGTCAAATCGAATTGCCATGCCTTCGCGAGTCGCCAGGAAAATGGTCTGTTTCCCGTTGGTAAGCTCGGCGGCAACCAGGTCGTCGTCTTTGTCAATCGCGATGGCGATAATGCCGCGCGCCATCACGTTGGAGAAGTCCTTGAGCGGCGTCTTCTTGACCGTGCCCTGGCTCGTCGCAAAGAAGATGTACTTGCCCTCTTCCTCGAGATCGCGCACCGGCAGAATCGCCCGCACGTTTTCGCCGGGCTGCAGGTCCAGCAGGCTCTGCATCGACTTGCCCTTGCCCGCCGCGCTCACGTCAGGAATCTCATATACCTTCAGCCAGTACACGCGCCCGGTATTGGTGAAGCAGAGCAGGTACGCGTGCGTGGAGTTGACGATCAACTGCGAAACGACATCCTCTTCGCGCGTCTTCATGCCCGTGCGCCCCGTGCCGCCGCGCCTCTGCTGGCGGTAAATAGAGATGGGCGTGCGCTTCAGGTAGCCCTGGTGGCTCACAGTTACCGCCACCTGCTCATCGGCGATCAGGTCTTCCAGCTGCAGCTCCGCGCTCTCGTCCACAATCTCGGTGCGGCGCTTGTCGCCGTACTTGTCGCGAACCTCTTCGAGTTCCTTCACAATCACCGCGCGCAGCTTGACATCGCTGGCCAGAATCGATTCATACTCGGCAATCTCTTCACGCTTCTTGTGCAACTCAGCCAGAATCTCGTCCACCGACAATTGCGTAAGCCGGTAAAGCTGAAGTTCCAGGATCGCATCCACCTGGCGCAGCGAAAGGCCGCGCTCCTCGTGGCGCCCAAGCTCGCGGTCGAGCTTAATAACAATCTCCGTCCCCTTGCCCCACGCGTACAGGTTCTCCCGGGCCTCGGCTCGCGAGCCCGACCCGCGAATGATCCTGATGACCGTATCAAGATTGTCGAGCGCGATCTTATAGCCTTCGAGAATGTGCGCTCGCTCGCGCGCCTTGCGCAACAAGTAAACGGTGCGCCGCTGCACCACGTCGATGCGGTGATCGATGAAGGCGCGAATGGCGGCGTCCATCCCCAGTTCCCGCGGCTGCCCGTTCAGCACCGCCAGGAAGATCATGGAGAAGCTTTCCTGCATCTGCGTGTGCTTATAGAGCTGGTTCAGCACAATCTCCGGCTGCGCGCCACGCTTCAGCTCGATGACGATACGCATGCCGTCGCGATCGCTCTCGTCGCGCACGTCGCCAATGTCGTCGATGATCTTGTCGTTGATCAAATCGGCGATGCGCTCAATCAGCCGCGACTTGTTTACCTGGTAGGGGATCTCGGTGACGATGATGGCCTGGCGTTCCTTGGTCAGGTTCTCCATGGCCACGCGGGCGCGCATCATAAAGCGGCCGCGGCCGGTCTTGTAGGCCTGCGCAATGCCGCCCTTGCCGTAGAGAAACCCGCCGGTGGGGAAATCCGGCCCCTGCACGTGCTTGAGTACTTCCGCCAAACCGGCTTGGGGATTGTTCACCAGCGCAATGGCCGCGTTCACCACTTCGGTCAGATTGTGCGGTGGAATGTTCGTCGCCATGCCCACCGCAATGCCGCTCGAGCCATTCACAATCAGGTTCGGGAAGCGAGCCGGCAGCACCGACGGCTCCAACGTGGACTCGTCGTAGTTGGGAACGAAGTCCACGGTTTCCATGTCGATGTCGGCCATGAGTTCGCCGGCCAGCCGATCCATGCGGCACTCCGTGTAACGCATGGCCGCCGGCGGATCGCCATCGACCGACCCAAAGTTCCCTTGCCCGTCCACCAGCGGATAGCGCAGCGAAAATGGCTGCGCCATGCGCACCAGCGTGTCGTAAATCGCAGAATCGCCGTGCGGATGGTAGACGCCCATCGCCTGGCCCACCACCTTGGCGCACTTGGTGTATTTCTTGTTGTGCTCCAGGCCCATCTCGCTCATGGCGTAGAGCACGCGCCGGTGCACCGGCTTCAGCCCATCCCGCGCGTCAGGAAGCGCGCGCCCGATGATCACGCTCATCGAGTAGTCGAGATAGGAGCGGCGCATCTCCTCCTCGATGTTGATGGGAATCATGTTGGTGCCACCGCCGGGAGGCGTACCACCGTCGAGAGGGAGCTGGGGATTCTGATCGTCTGCCATAGTTTTTTAGGTCCGCAGATACTTAACTGATAGGCGGCAACATGTCCGGTGAAAGCCGGGGCCGGGTCCGCGGGCTATGCCTCTATTTTACCTGTCGGGAGGGGCTCGCGGCAAGGCGAACGGCGCAAAATAACCCTTTATTTTCCTTAAGTTTAACCGCTACCCGCGACGGCCGCATCCAAGTTTCCGTCCAGGTCGCCAGTAACGCCCCAAGCCGGTTATTGACAACACTTCCGCGGCAGGCCTATGGTGACTCTGTTTTGTTTGAAAGGAAGGATGCAAGATGGTGGCGTATTTTCAGCTGCAGCCCGCCGAATCGGAGCTTCAGCAGCTCGCCGACGAGTACTGGCAAACCTCCGGCGAAAAAGACCGCGAGCTCGAAAAGGCGGCATTCGAAGCCGGAGAAGCAATTCGCAACGGGGACTACACACTGGCCAATCTGGAAGCCATCGTGCGCTGGAAATCCGAGCGGCTGGTGCAATACCTGATCGGCAACAGCAACGAGAAAATCCGGCGCGTCCTCGCCGTAGCGGCGTCTCCTGAAACCTCAACCGAGTTGGCCGTGCGCGCGCTGCTGGAGCTGCACGGCGTGGATCTTCCCGTCGCTTCAGCAATCCTGGCGGCGATTTTTCCGGAGCAATACACGGTGCTGGACTTCCGCGCGCTCGAGGCCCTGGGCCACGCGCGGCACGACGTCCACTTCTACGAGGAGTACCTGGCCTTCTGCAAGCGGCTCGCCGAAAGCAACATCGTGAAGCCGCAGGACGAGCTGCCCGCCCCCACCCCGCTGCGCACCATCGATCGCGCGCTGTGGGAGTGGTCGCGGAAGTACGCAGGATAGGAACTCGTAACGTAGCCGATCCGGGTGCCCCATCCTCGCCGGGTGCCCATCCTACGCCGCGTTCTGTGCGGTTCAGGCGCTGGGAGCGCAGGAACCAATACGTCTCGGCCCAGTAGTCTCGGCTAGGGTAAAATCGGCCTCGTGAGCAACTCGTTTGAAATCGGTCCGGTGCAGGTAGGCGCGGGCCGTCTCTTCCTCATCGCCGGCCCCTGCGTCATCGAGAGCGAATACCACGCCCGCAAGATGGCCGAGGCCATCCAGCGCATCGCTGCCGATCTCGCCGTCCCCTATATCTTCAAAGCCAGCTACGACAAGGCCAACCGCACCAGCGTCAAGAGCTACCGCGGCCCTGGACTGCTGGAGGGCACGCGCATCCTGGGACTTATTGCGCGCGAGACCGGCCTGCCCGTCCTCACCGATGTGCACGAGCCGGCCCACTGCGAAGTGGTCGCCGAAGCCGTCGACGTGCTGCAGATTCCAGCCTTCCTCTGCCGTCAGACCGACCTGCTGGTAGCCGCCGGCAAAACCGGCCGCGCCGTCAACATCAAGAAGGGCCAGTTCGTCGCTCCCTGGGACATGACCTACGGCCTCGAGAAGGTCCGTTCCACCGGCAACGAGCGCGTCTTCCTCACCGAGCGCGGTTCCAGCTTTGGCTACAACAACCTGGTGGTGGATTTCCGTTCGCTGGCGTATCATGCGGCAGCTTGGCGCCGGTGGTCTTCGACGGCACCCACTCCGTGCAGCAGCCCTCGGCCGCCGATGGCGTAAGCGGCGGCCAGCCCGAGTTCATTCCCGTGCTGGCGCGCGCCGCCGTTGCCGCCGGAGTCGACGGCCTCTTTCTCGAAGTCCACGACGATCCGCCCAAGGCCAGATCCGACGGCGCCAACGCCCTCGATTTGAAGCTGCTCAAGCCCCTGCTCGAAAAGCTGCTGGCGATCCACGCAGCCGCGAGTTAGATCCCTTCGCGAAGCCGGTACCACCAACGCGCTGTCCTCCTGAGCGAAGAGCGGAGCGAGGAGCCGAAGGACCTGCGGTTGTTCTTCGCTTCGACAGGCTGCAGAAAAACTCTCCATGTGGGGCTTTGTAACAAGGGCACGACTTTAGTCGGGCCGATGAAGCCAGCAAAATTAATGTGGGCTTCAGCCCCTGTGGGATGTAGTTTCGAAATATTGGCCCCGTCAATAGCGTTTTTTCGCAGCCTCCCCTGATCACCGTACGCTGCGCCACCCGCACGCCAAATCCGGCGTCACCTTTTCCCCATCCAGCACAAAGCACGAAGCCCCCTCAATATCGGTGCGCAGAGTGCGCGCATGCGCTGCCTCGAGCGCCGCCAGCACCTCCTGCCGCGGATGCCCATAGCGGTTGTGCAATCCACAAGAGATCACTGCCCATTGCGGAGCAACGCGGGCCAGGAACTCGGGCTGCGTGGAGGTGACGCTGCCATGATGGCCAACTTTAAGCAGCGTGCTCGCAAGATCCGGCTCCGCCAGCATCGCCTGCTCGACGGGCGCTTCCGCATCGCCTTCAAGCATCACTGAAGTTGCGCCGTAAGCCACGCGCAGCACCAGCGAATCGTTGTTTGTGGGGATGGGACCGGGCTGATAGTTACTGAAAGGCGCGAGAACTTCGATCCGCGTTTCGCCGAAGGCAAACGCATCGCCTGCATGGTACGAGCGCACCGGCACGTGCAACGCGGCAGCTTCAGCCAGCAGCGCGTCGTAGGCTGCAAAATGCGGATTCTTGCCCACCCAGAAAACATCAGGATGAAAATTGCGCAGGACCGCCGGCATGCCGCCCATGTGGTCGGAGTGACCGTGCGTGAGCGCCACTGCGTCAAGGTGGCGAATGCCGCGCGACCACAGCGCCTCTGAAACCACCTCCTCGCCAATATCGAAATCCTGGGGAGCCTGGCGCGGGCCGCCGCCAAACCCGCCCGCATCCACCAGCAGGGTTTTGCCGTCGGGCGTGATGAGCAGCAGCGAATCGCCCTGCCCCACGTCAATCGCCTCCATCAAGAGCGCGCCATGCGGCCGCTCGATCGGTCGAGGCAAAACAGAAACAACTGCAGCCAGCAGCAACGCGGCCCATACAATTCGTCGCGGCCACGCCTGCTGCGCGCCCACATGTGCGAGCGCGATGGCTCCCGCCAGCAGTAGGCAGAACGCCGCCGACTGCCAGAGCAGCGGTCCCGGAATGCGGAAATCCCCCAGCGCCATCGCTCCGAACAGCCGCACCAGCCCAACGCCAAAATGCAGCACCAGCGCCACAAACATCCCCGGAACCACGGCCACTGCCGGCCAGACGAAAAGCAACAGAAGCGTGAGCAACGCCGCCGGCATGAGCACCAGCAACAGTGGCAGGATAAAAAGATTCACCGGCAATGCGAACAACGTAATGCGATGAAAGTAGATCGCCATCGGCAGTGTCATCACCAGTTCAATCACGCAGGAGACCACCACCAGTTCCACCACGCGAACGCTAGCCCGCACGACCCAGGGCAAAAAACGCCAGGCCACAAACTTGCCCACGGCAATTTGAAGATGAGCCGCAACCATGCGCAGCCCCACACGAAATGCAGCGAGCCGCGGAGCAAGCTTGATGTCGATGGCGATACGGCGCAGGTCGCGCGCTGCGCCAACATAAGGATGAATCGTGGCGCGCAGCAACGGCGCGGCAATGCCGGCAATGGCAACAACCGCCAGCAGCGTCATCTGAAAACTGGAATCGAAGAGACTGCGCGGGCTCACTACCAGCAGGCACAGCGCGGCAAACCCAATCAGGTTGAGCGGACTGCGTTCGCGGTATACCAATCGGCCCAGCAGGTAAAGCGTAACCATCCAAAGCGAGCGCTGCACCGGTGTGGCAAAGCCGGTGAAGAGCGCGTAGCCAAACGAGGCGCCGATGGTAACCAGCGTTGCCGGCACGCGCGGCAGGCGCAGCCGCCGCGCCACCCAGAGCAGGCATCCAGCCACAATGGCGAGATGGAATCCAGACACCACAAGCATGTGAAACGAGCCGGTGCGCTCAAATCCCACGCGCAGCGAGTGAGTAAGATAAGTGCGGTCGCCCGCAACCATTGCGGCCAGCATGATGGCATCGTCTTCACTCAATCGCAGCGACGCGGGCAGGCGGCGCATCGCCGCAGGCAACGCCAGCAGCCGCGCCGTGGTCGCGTGCTGCCATCCGCTCACCTGGCAAGCGAAGTAAGCGCCACGCGTCAATCCCAGGCGCTCCACGCGATCCATGCTCACGCTGGCGCTCGACGTGATGCCCTGATCCAGCAGAAAGTCGGTCCGGCTCCAGACGCCCGGATCGTGATAACTCTCCGGAGGCAGCAGCCGAACGATCGCCCGAATGCGTTCTCCGCAGCGGAGCGTCTGCATTTGCGCGACGTCCGGCCAGCGTACAGTCAGCCGCACGGCTCCGCTCACGGGAAGCTGCCGGTCCGCATCGTCGGTGACTTCCTCGAGAGTTGCCACGTGCAGGTCAATGCGTTGCGACGGCGCAGTGACTACAGCCTCGCCAACGTTCTGCTCAAGCTCCGAGCGCACCGGCCCTGCATCGACGACTGTCCCCTCCACCGTCCGCAGCAGGCCGTCTGAAAGCCGCGCGAGATCAGGCTGGGTCGCCGGATGTGGCTCCATCTCCGCACACCACGCGCCCAAGAGCAGCCAAAGCACAGCCAGAGAAATCCACGTCAAACGCGGAGCGCGCAATGCCGCAACAGCGCACAAAGCTCCGGCCAGCGCCAACGCAACCAGCGTGAGGCTAGGCCGCAGCCAAAGCCAATGCGCCATCACGATTCCGGCCGCGAACAGCCACGCCGCATGAAACAGCGGCACCGCATGCAGGCCAGCGGAGGCTGGGCTGTCGAGAGTGTGCCCCGTGCTGGCCCCATCGACTGCCATGCGCAAAAAACTGCAAGGAATGTTGCGACCAGCCTAACAGAACCAGCCCCAAACCACGCAGGACTCGTTTTCGTGGCGGTAAAGCAGGCACAAAAATGGGTGCCCCACCTTCGCCGCATCTTTTGCGGCTAAGGTGGGATATCTATACCGTCGGCTCTTTATCTAAGAGACCCCTGAATAAGTCGCCGTTTTGAAGGGTACGAGTTTCAGCCCGTACGTTAAGCTCTGCAAAATGAGCCGGAGCTTTAGCCCCTGCGGGAATTCGAACTACTTGTGCAGAGCTTCCGCAGCGCAACCTACCCAGCCCCGCGCCGCAAATCGACGATCGTTTCCAGATGAAACGTCTGCGGAAACAAATCAGCAACCGTGACCCGCTCGATCTCGTATCCCGACGCAATCAGCGCGCGCAGGTCGCGTGTCAGCGTTGCCGGATCGCAGCTCACATACACAATCGCAGGCGCAGCAATCTGCCCGAGCAGAGTGGTAGTCTCCGCGCCAAGCCCGGTACGCGGCGGGTCGATAACAATCAAATCAGGAACAATCAAATCAGGCCGCTCCGCTTTCGCGGGACGCCGCAGAAAATCAAGTGTTGACGATCGAACCGCCGTCGCCCCCGTTCCACTGAGGTTATGCGCAAGGGCATCTATAGCCGCAGGAGCCGATTCGACAGCAACCACACGGTCGAAGCCTGCAGCGAGCTGGCGCGCAAACAGGCCCACTCCCGCAAACAGGTCCCACGCCAGCGCACCGCCGCGGCCCGCGGTCACCCGCTCCACAAGCGCATCCACCAGCCAACGATTCACCTGAAAAAATGCGCCGTTGTCGACCCGGTATTCAACCCCCGCCGCACGATAGTTAAGCGACTCCTCGCCCCATTGTGCGAAAATGCGCGCCTCGTGATGCGCACCATCTTCCGTAACCAGTTCCATTCCGCGCAACGCGGGAATTGCCTCGCGGAGTTCCTGTGCCATCTCGTCAAGGCGAATCTTCGCAGGGCTCGCACAGAGCACGCTCACCAGCAGTGCTGCTTCCTCGGCATCACAGAAAAGCGCAATCTCCTTCGCCTTCAACGCAGGCGCAAGCTGGCGCGTAATCCGTGCAAATTCCAGGGCAGCCTTCACCAGCACCGGCGCAGCGATCGGGCATTCGGCGATCGCAATCAAATCATGCGAACGCCGCCCGCGATAGCCCGGATTTCCTGCTCCATCGAAGGCCAACCGGATGCGATTGCGATACGCCCACGGCTCTCCCGCCAGCACTTCAACTTCCCTCGGCGCCCGTACCCCGCCCCGCTCCAGTGTCTCGCGCAGAATCGCCTGCTTAAACCGCAACTGCGCGTCGTAATTCGCGTGCTGATACTGGCATCCGCCGCACGCGCCGAAGTACGGGCAGGTCGCCGGTACGCGTTCCGGCGCGGCGGTCAGCCTCTCCTCAATCTCCGCAGTCGCATAGCCGCGCTTCTCCTCCACAACGCGCACCCGCGCCTGTTCGCCCGGCAAAGCCAGTGGAACAAAGACAGCCTTTCCCTCTGCGCGGCCCAGAAACGCGCCACCGTAAATTGGCTTTTCAATCTCGAGAAGTTGCACCAATCCGGAGCCACTCGCTCCGCCCGATTGCCGCTTGCGCTCTCCCACCCGTTCGCCGTCAGCCCCGCTGCGGTGCGGGCCTCGGCGCGGTGCCGCGGCACCCGGCATTTGGTTTTTGTGAGGGCGGCGTTTCATTGCTGGCTCATGTAAAACAGGCTGAGGCGCGGCAGAGCGTAATGCACCAGCAACTGCTTCTGCACAAATTGCCGCTCCACCTGCCGCAACTGCACGACGCCCATGCGACTGCGATAGGGAGCCAACTCGCGCTCCGCGTGCTCCTTGAGATGCACGAGCAAATCTTCCGGAGCCGCTGCAGTGAGTGCGGCAAATAGTTTTTCCTCGAGGACGGTGAGCGAACGCTCCAGCGCTTCGAGATCTACCCTGGCCGCACCCTCGCCGGTTGCACCGCCCACCGCACCGGCCAACTCACGCAGCCGCACAGCGGTGGCGCGGCACGCCTCGGGTGCAACCGCCGCCGCATCCAGCGCTCCCGCTGCTAACTCAAGATGCGCCGCAACCCGCTCCTGCTCAAAACCCGACTCACGCGCAGCGCCGGCTGGCGGCGCAGTTCCGGTCGCAGCCTCCTTCAACTCCTCGGCCGCTTCCATCACCGCCTGCGCGCACCACCCCAGTCCGTTCACCCGCCGCATGCGCCCGCGCTTCTGCCTCGCTTCGTACTTATCGAAAGCCGCATCAATGCCGCGCAGCGCCGCCTCCAGCGGAATCCCTGCCTCCTGCCATGTCTCAATCAGCGCCCAATCCAGAGTGGAGAGCAATAGAATCGATCCGCGCCGCTGCTGAAAGCGCTCCTCGATCTCCGTAAAATAATTGAAGTAGTTCTGCACGGCCCGCGCCTCAGCGAGCTTTCCCGCGCGGCCGGGCGCTGCGATTCCGCTCGAAGAGAATGCACAAGCCGTCAAGCGTGAGCAGGTCGTCGATCTCCTGAATGTAGCGCGAGTCGGCCGCGATCATGCGCGCCAGGCCGCCGGTAGCCACAATGCGCGGCTTGCCGCCGGTCTCCGCCAGAATGCGCTCCAGAATTCCATCCACCAGCCCGATGTAGCCAAAGTACAACCCGCTCTGCAGATGCGCCACGGTGTTCGTGCCGATTACCTTCGCCGGCCGCTTGATATCGACGCGCGACAACCTTGCAGCCCGCGAAAACAGCGCCTCGGCGCTCAGGCCAAGGCCGGGGGCAATGGCGCCGCCCAGGTACTCGCCATGTTCTGAGATCACTTCGAATTTAGTCGCAGTCCCAAAGTCCACCACAATGCACGGTCCGCCGTAACGCTCATACGCGGCCACGCAATCGCACAGCCTGTCTGCGCCCAGTTCGGTGGGATTGTCGATGAGCATCTTCATGCCCGTCTTGATGCCCGGCTCAACAAACATCGGCTCCACGTTGAAATATTCCTCGCACATCCGCCGCAGCGTGGACTCAACCGGCGGCACCACCGACGCAATGATGATGTGCTCCACCTGGCTCGGCTGCATGCCATGCATCTGGAACAGATTCACGAAGAAGACGCCGTACTCGTCCACCGTCTGCGCGCGATGCGTGGTCACGCGCCAGTGCGCGGCAAGCTCGGGCTTCTCGCCTCCGAGCCGATACAGTCCCAGCACCGTATTGGTATTGCCGACATCGAGGGCGAGCAGCAATGAATCAGCTCCTGCTTCCAGCTTTTAGCATCCAGTACCGCGACTTCGTGATTCGGTAATCGTGCCCACAATCTTGGGTGCCCCAGGCCTCGTTTGAGACCTGGGAAACCACAGAATTACGCGGTTGCGGTACTAGCTCCATTTTCGGCTTTTGGCCACCTGATTTTGCCATTAACAGCTTTCCGCTTCACCGCTCGTAGCTAGTACGGTGTCCACATGATTTGTAACTGAGCCTTTGAACCTGGGTGCCCCAGGTCTCGATTTTGAGACCTGGGAAAGCTCGAAACTACACAGTCACAGCACTAGCAGCTAGTCCTTCTCCGCATTCCGAATTCCACCCGTCCGCACCACGACCAATCCCGTCGAAGTCGTCACGCGCAGAAAACCACTTTCATCCAGCCCCGCGGTAACACCTGCGCACGCCTGCGGCCCGTGCACCTCGACCCTGCGTCCCCGCGCCCATGTGGATGCCAGTTCCACGCGCGCTGGAATCCTGCTCGTCGCGTCGCCATCAGCCAGGCCAGCCACTTCGCGCTCCAGAGATTTTAGCAGGGCCATGAGCAACGCCTGCCGGCTCACGCGCGCACCTGCTTCAACATCGAGCGAAGTTGCGGGCGTGGCCAGGTCAGGCGCAAACTCGCGCTGATGTACGTTAATCCCAATCCCCACCACGGCGAACATGCCGTTGCCGCTCTGCGCGGATTCAGCCAGAATGCCGCCCGCCTTGCGCGTCCCGACCAGCAAATCGTTGGGCCATCTCAGGTCGACGGCCACTCCCGCAGCCGCCCCAATCGCATCGGCAGCCGCCAGCCCCGCGGCCAGCGGCAACAGCGCCAGTCGCGTCGCGGGAATCTCCGGCCGCAGCAACACGCTCACGTAGAGCCCCTCGCCCGCTGCCGAGTGCCAGCGATGATCGCCGCGCCCGCGCCCCGCCGTCTGCTCGTCCGCAAACCAAACCGACCCGTGCTGCGCCCTGCTTCGCGCAGCCGTCATTGCGTCTGTATTGGTCGATTCCGTAACCGGCGCAAAGTGCAGCTTGCCCGCAAAAATCGTTCCCGCCAGCTCCCGTTCCAGCGCAGCCAGGTCGAACACGCCTACTCCGCCACGATGCTCATGGAGATATCGGCAGCTTTGGCCGAGTGGGTGAGCGCGCCCACGCTAATGAAGTCCACGCCCGCCTCCGCGTAGGCGCGAATGTTCTCGAGGACGATGCCGCCCGAGGCCTCGGTCGGAATCCAGCGGTCCTCTTTCCGGATTCGCCCAACCGACTGCTTCACTTCGTGCGGCGTCATGTTGTCCAGCAGGATAGCCTCAGCGCCGTTGGCGAGCGCCGCCTCAAGCTCAGCGGGAGTGCGCACCTCAACCTGAATCCGCTGCCCCGGTTGGCGCTGCTCGAGCGCGCGCTGCAATACCGTGGCAATGCCGCCACCCAGCGCAATGTGATTGTTCTTGATGAGCACGCCGCTGGCCAGATCGAGCCGGTGATTCGTTCCCCCTCCGCACAGCACCGCGTATTTTTCAAGCGCCCTCATCCCGGGAACCGTCTTGCGCGTGTCGAGAACGTGCGCCGTCGTGCCCTGAATCGCGTCAGCGTACCGCCGCGTCAGCGTGGCAATGCCGCTCAGATGCTGCAGCAGATTCAGGATCACCCGCTCACAACTCAGCAGCACGCGCGCATTGTGGCGGACCACAGCCAGCACCTGGCCCTTACGGGCTCTTACGCCGTCGAATACCTCTGGGTGACTCACAACTTCGAAACGGGTCTGCGCCTGCGGTCGCGGATCGAGCCGCGCAAAAATCTCGTAGAAACGCGGAACAGCGCCCAGCCCCGCGACCACCAACTCTTCGCGCGCCACGATCGACGCCGAAGCGCGCAGGTTCGGATCAATCACGAGATTTGTAGTAGCATCGCCCGCGGCCTTGTCTTCCACCAGCGCCTGTTCCAGCAATGCGTCGATTTTGTGGCTCTTCCAGTCCATAGGGCAGTTGTCAGTTCTCAGTTGTAAGTTGTCAGTCAGTGGTCAGTTGTCAGTCAGCGGTCAACTCTCGGTTCACAGTTCAACAACTCTCAACAGCTTGTCATCCTGAGCGCAGCGAAGGATCTGCGGTTGCTTTTCGTTTGCTTCAGTAAGAACGACCAGTCTCGGTGCCCCATCCTTTCGCGGCTTTTGGCGAAAGGGTGGGAGACCACTGCACCCCATCATCCTTTCGGAAGCGCATCCATAGCCGCCCGCGCCTTGTCCAATAGCATCCGCGTCTCCGCCTCCTGCTTTTTCAGCCCTTCGACCACCTGCGGTGGGGCTTTGCCCAGGAAGCCTTCGTTGCCCAATTGCCGCTCCGCCGCAGCCAAACCTTTTTCATATTTCGCAATATCTCTTGTCAAGCGCTCGCGCTCGGCAGCCACGTCGACGGTGCGCTCGTACACAACACCCACATCGAAGGCCGCAGTGTGATGCTTGGAGAGGCCGGCCGAAATCTCCTCGACAAGCCGGATCTCGCTCACCCGCGCCAGCTTCTCGACAATCTCGCGATTCGCTGTGAAGATCTCGCGAGCCGTGGCGTGGGTGCGTACCTCAACCGGCACCGCGGCTCTCTCCTCGACTCCCATCTCCTTGCGCAGCGCGCGCACCTCGACGATAAGGTTCTGCAGCAGTTCCATCTCCTCAATCGGCGCCTGCTCCCGCGCCGGGCCGCCGTCGTGCGGATACCGCGTCAACGCAATGGACTTTGCCGGCGGCTGGCCGTCGTAGACCGCATGCCACAGTTCCTCCGTGAGAAACGGCATAAAGGGCGACAGCAAACGCAACGCGGCCTCAAAAACTGATACAAGCGTAGTCAAAGCACGCGCCGTGCCACTGCTTCCGCTGACTTGCTGACTCGCTGACTCGCTAACCTGCTGTGTTCCAAAATCCAGCCGCAGCTTTACAATCTCCAGATACCAGTCGCAGAAGCTGCCCCAGAAAAACTGGTAGATGGTATTGGCTGCATCGTCGTAGCGATAATTTTCAAGGGACCCATTCACCTTAGCTGCGGTTGCATGGAGCTCGGCCACAATCCAGCGCGCTTCCAACGGCGCATCATCCGCAACCACCGGCATCGAGCCCAGCGCTGCCGGATCCACCTTGATGCCGACCTCCGCTGCCCGATCCACGTTCATAAAAATGAATCGCGCCGCGTTCCAAATCTTGTTGGCAAACGCGCGGTACCCCTCGGTACGGGCCACGTTGAAAGCGATATCGGTCCCCGGCGAAGCCATCGACGCCAGCGTGAAGCGCACCGCATCTGTCCCGTACTGCTTCACAATCTCAATCGGGTCGATGACGTTGCCCTTGGTCTTCGACATCTTCTCGCGATTGGCGTCGCGCACCAGCGCGTGAATATAGACCTCGCGAAACGGAACGGACTCAGCAAGCGGGCGCGGGCTCCCATCCGGCATCGGCACATCAGCCGAAAACCAGCAGCCCAGCATGATCATCCGCGCCACCCAGAAGAACAGGATGTCGAAGCCGGTCACCAGCACGCTGGTCGGATAAAACGCGTCAAAATCCGCACGCGCGTCCTCCGTCAGATTCGGCCAGCCAAAAACGGAAACCGGCAGCAGCCCCGACGAAAACCACGTGTCCAGCACGTCGGTTTCCTGCTTGATCTCCGCAGATCCGCAATGCGCGCACGCCGCCGGATCCTCGCGCGCCACCGTAATCTTGTGGCATGTCGCGCAGTGCCACGCCGGAATCCGGTGCCCCCACCAAAGCTGCCGCGAGATGCACCAGTCGTGGATGTTGTTCATCCACTCCAGGTAAATCTTCTCGTAATTCTCCGGCGTGAACCGGATCGCCTTGTTACCATCGGCGTCTGGCTTCACGGCGGCAATCGCCTTCTCCGCCAAGGGCTGAATCTTGATGAACCACTGCGTGGAAAGCCGCGGCTCAACCACGGTCTTGCAGCGGTCGCAATGCCCCACGTTGTTTACGTGATCCTTTACTCCCGCCAGGAGCCCCTGCTCTTCCAACTCATGGACAATTCTCTTTCTGGCTACATAGCGTTCGAGGCCCGCGAAGGGCCCGCCGTTCTCGTTGATGTGCCCGCGATCATCCATCACGTTGATCGAGGTCAGATGATGCCGTTCGCCCAGGTCAAAGTCGTTGGGATCGTGCGCCGGTGTCACCTTCACCGCGCCGGTGCCGAACTCGCGACTCACCCAGGGATCGACAACGATGGGAATCGCGCGGTCCATCAGCGGCAGCAGCAGTTTCTTGCCATGCAAATGCAGGTAGCGCTCATCCTCGGGATGAATCGCCACCGCCGTATCGCCGAGCATCGTCTCAGGCCGGGTCGTCGCGACGGTGACGTACTCACCAGTCGCTTTGCCGCCATCGCCGAGTACGGGGTACCGTATCTCCCACAGATGCCCCTTCTGCTCTTCGTGCACCACTTCCAGATCGCTGATGGCCGTCTGGCAGCGCGGGCACCAGTTCACGATGTAGGCGCCGCGATAAATCAGTCCCTGCTCGTAGAGCCGCACGAACGCCTCGCGCACCGCCTCTGAGAGGTGCTCGTCCATGGTGAAATACTCGCGGCTCCAGTCGACGGAAGCGCCCAGCCGCTTCATCTGCTCCAGGATCGCCCCGCCGTAGTGCCGCTTCCACTCCCACACCCGCTCGACGAATTTTTCCCGGCCTAACTGTTCCCGGGAACTGCCCTCTGCAACCACTTGCCGCTCCACCATCATTTGGGTGGCAATGCCAGCATGGTCGGTGCCCGGCACCCACAGCGCGCCCCCACCCGAGGGTTGTGCGCTCATGCGGTGCCAGCGCGTCAGGATGTCGATCTCCGTCTGGTTGAGCATGTGGCCCATGTGCAGACGGCCCGTCACGTTCGGCGGCGGCAGCAGAATCGTAAAGGCCGGCTGGGCGCCGGAGCCGGGCGCCGCTTCGCGTCCGGAAGTGGAATTCGCCGCAGGTGTCCCCACGGTGAAGAGGTTTTCGCGGACCCAGTAACCGGCCCAGTGATCTTCAATGGCGGCGGGGTCGTAGGCTTTGGGCAGGTCGTGGGGCATGGGTCGTCTTAGGTCCCCGGAATGTGCGCCAAACCCTATGAAAACGCGGTTTTGCGAACGTGAGGACTCCTTCTCAGGTTAGCAGATGAGGGTCGAAGAAATTGGGCATAGCTGGCGCGACCCGGTGTAGATTTGGTGGGAGGATTCGTTTGCGACCTCTGCTCCAGCTTGCGCTGTTTCTGATCGTCGGCACGCCGTGCGCATCGCTCGTCCACGCCGCCGATCTCCAAGCGGGCGCAGCCCACTCGGTCCTCACGCCCGATCTCTCCGCCGGCCACACCATCTACCTCGCCGGCTTCGGCTACAACCGCATCGCCACCGGTATCCATGACGATCTATCCGCCCGCTGCCTGGCGCTGCGTGCCGGCGGCCGTCCGCTCGTTCTTTGCTCCGTCGATCTCATCGGCCTGTTCTATGACGACGTGCTCACCATCCGTCGCCAATTGGCGCAGCTCTCGCCCACAGAGCCCTTCCTCATCGTGGCTGCAACGCACACGCACGCCGGCCCGGACACTCTCGGCCTCTACAGCCCCAAACCCCTCGTCTCCGGTACCGACCCGCATTATCTCGATTGGGTAGACAGCCGCATCGCCGCAACCGCCGCCCAGGCAGTTTGCGCTCTCCAGCCTGCCCGCCTGATTTTGGGCCGCGACGATCATCCCCTGCTCGGATTGCTCCAGGGCGTCGACCGCCCTCCCATCGTCAAAGATCCTTATCTCTTCACCATGCGCCTCATCGCCCGCTCCAACGGGCAGACCATCGCAACCCTGGTGAACTGGAGCGACCACCCTGAGACCCTGGGCCGCAAAAATACCGAGATCACCTCGGATTATCCCCACTGGGTCCGCATGTCTCTCGAACAAGCATTCGGCGGCACGGCAATCTTCTTCTCCGGCGCCATCGGAAAGGTCTCACCGCTCGGCCAGGTCGCGCTCGTCGATCCCGATACCGGCAAAATCGCCGAGGACGGAACCTGGCGCAAAGCAGAACTTTTGGGAACCAAAGTCGGTCAGCTCGCCGAACGCACGCTCAACAACGGCCAACACGCCAATATCGACTCCATCTCCATGCGCAGCGAGTCCATCTTCATTCCCATGCAGAACCCGCTCTTCCGCGCCGCCGAGGCCGCCGGCGTCTTCATGGGCCGCAAGCCGCTCTACACCAACGGCAAGCTCGATCCCGCAACCGGCAGCGACGTTCGCACCGAAGTCGACTACGTCCAGCTACGCTCGCGCGGCTCTCCAATCGCGGAGATCGTCACGATCCCCGGAGAAATCTACCCGGAGCTCGTCAATGGCGGCGTGCAAAGGTACCCCGGAGCCGATTATCCCAACGCGCTCATCGAGCCCGCACTGCGCTCGCAGCTCAAGTCGAAATACCAATTCATCATCGGCCTCGGCAACGACGAGCTCGGCTATCTAATCCCCAAAGCCGAGTGGGACCAGCAGCCGCCCTGGCTCATGAATGCGACCTCGCCCTTCTATGGCGAAATCAATTCAGCAGGACCGGAGGCCGCCGGCACAGTTCTCCGCGCACTCATCGCGCTCATCAACCGTTAAGCGCGTCTATTCCCTTCCGGTACTGCTCGTCCGTAACTTTTTCCATCCAAGTCACGGTCTTACCGTCCTTCCGTTCCTGGATCGCAAAGTGCGTCATAGCCGTTGTCGGCGCGGCACCGTGCCAATGCTTCTCACCCGGCGCAAACCACACCACGTCGCCCGGCCGAACCTCTTCGACTGGCCCGCCTTCGCGCTGCGCCCATCCACAACCCGCCGTCACAATCAGCGTCTGCCCCAGCGGGTGCGTATGCCAGGCAGTCCGCGCGCCCGGCTCAAAGGTCACGCTCGCCCCCTGCACCAGCGCCGGATCCGGCGCCTGAAACAGCGGATCGATGCGCACCGTTCCCGTGAACCAATCCGACGGTCCTTTCGTGGAAGCCTGCGTCCCCGCTCTCTTGATCTCCATCGGCTATTCCCTCCTCACGCACTCTTTTACTGTAGACGCGGCCGCCCTGCACGCCCTCATAGCCCCGTCATTTTCTCGAGTGCTTCGGGATAGCGCTCACCCTGCACAGGGATCCTCGCAGCGGCGCTCTCAATCTCACCCACATCGTCCGGCGTGAGTTCGATCGCCACCGCTCCAAGGTTCTCCTCCAGCCGCGACAGCTTGGTCGTGCCCGGAATCGGAACGATCCACGGCTTTTGCGCAAGTAGCCACGCCAGCGCAATCTGCGCAGGCGTCGCATTCTTCTCCGTGGCGATGCGCCCCAGCAGATCAACCACGGCCTGATTCGCCTTCATCGCCTCGGGAGTAAAACGGGGCAGGCGGCTGCGGAAATCGTCTGACCCCAGCTTTGTATTCTCATCCATCTTTCCCGTCAGGAAGCCTTTGCCCAGCGGGCTGTACGGAACCAGCCCGATGCCCAGCTCTTCGAGCGTTGGAATCACCTCCGCTTCCGGCCTCCTCCACCACAGCGAGTATTCGTTCTGCACTGCGGTCACAGGCTGCACGGCGTGCGCGCGCCGGATGGTCTTCACGCCCGGCTCCGACAGACCGAAGTGCTTCACCTTGCCCTGCTCAATCAGTTCCTTCACCGCTCCCGCCACATCCTCGATCGGCACCTCCGGATCAACGCGATGCTGATAGAAGAGATCGATGACATCCGTCCGCAACCGCTTCAGCGAGCCCTCGACAGCCTGCTTGATACGCTCGGGCCGGCTGTTCACGCCCTGCCAGCCCGGGCTCCCATCCGGGTTCAGATTGAAGCCGAACTTGGTAGCAATCACCACCCGCTCGCGCACCGGCGCCAGCGCTTCCCCCACCAGCTCCTCGTTGGTAAACGGCCCGTACACCTCAGCCGTATCGAAGAATGTGACACCGCGATCCACGGCCGCCCGAATCAGGCCAATCATCTCCGGCTTGTCTTTGGGCGGCCCGTAGCTAAAGCTCATTCCCATGCAGCCCAGCCCCAGTGCCGAGACTTCCAGGCCGCTCTTTCCCAACGTGCGCTTTTGCATTGTTTCTCCAGTGGGGCGTGTTTCGCCCCTATTCGGATTTGAGAGACGCCATGTCGATCGAGAAACGGTACTTCACATCCGCCTTCAGAAGCCTCTCGTAAGCCTCGTTCACCTTCTGGATGGGAATCACCTCAACATCCGAGGTGATGTTGTGCTTGCCGCAGAAGTCCAGCATCTCCTGGGTCTCCGCGATGCCGCCGATCAGTGAGCCGGACAAGCTGCGCCGTCCCATCAGCAACGCAAACGCGGACACCGGCAGCGGCTTTTCCGGCGCGCCCACCAGCGTAATGTTCCCGTCGCGGCGCAGCAGGTTGATGTACGCATTGATGTCGTGATCGGCCGAGACCGCGTCGAGAATAAAGTCGAAGCTGCCCGCATGTTTGCTCATCTCATCGCTATTGCGCGAAATCACCACTTCATCCGCGCCCAGCCGCAGCGCGTCGTCCTTCTTGCCCGGCGAAGTGGTAAACACCACCGTGTGGGCGCCCAGCGCGTGGGCAAACTTCACGCCCATGTGGCCCAGTCCGCCCAATCCCACAACACCCACCTTCTTACCCTTGGTCACGCCCCAGTGGCGCATCGGCGAATAGGTCGTAATCCCCGCGCACAGCAGCGGCGCCGCTCCCGCCAGATTGAGATTCGCGGGCACGCGCAGCACAAAGCGCTGGTCCACAACGATGCCCTCTGAGTAGCCGCCGTAGGTCACGCCGCCCGTGTGCTTGTCGGGGCTGTTGTAGGTCAGCGTCATGTTGGGGCAGAACTGCTCCAGCCCCTCGCGGCATGCCGGACAGGTGCCGTCGGAGTCCACCATGCAGCCCACCGCGGCCAGATCCCCGGCCTTGAACTTGCTCACCGCGGAGCCCACCTTTGTAACCCGGCCCACAATCTCATGGCCCGGCACGCACGGGTACACCGTCGGCATCACGCTCTTCCATTCATTCCGCACCGTGTGCAGATCGGAGTGGCAGACGCCGCAGAAGAGAATCTCAATCTGCACATCGTTTTCGGTTGGATCACGCCGCGAAATGGTTGCGGAGGCAAGCGGCGACGTCGCGCTGGATGCGGAATAAGCTTTTGCGTTGTACATGGATAAACCTCAGATTCAAAAAATTTGGTTGTTACGCGCGCGGTGCCGCGCAGCCAAGGCCGGAGCAGATGCGCCAGGCCGAATACGATTAAACTTCCCAATACAGAGATTACGCAGCGGGCTGTTTGGTCGCTTTCCCGATCCTGCCTATTCTTTGCCTATTCCTGCCGGCGCCTCTGATTTTGTGCACAGCGGCCCGCTTCAGCAGTACGCTAAGTTGAGGAGGTGGTACGGAGCAAAATGACAAAGCAGAGCAACGGAGACCAGGGCCCCACAGCAGCGGAGATGCGCGCGGAACTGGCCCGCAAAATCGCCGCCCACTCGCCGTCGGCAGACGATCGCCCCACTGCCATCCCCGGCCTGGCGCTCTTCCGTCGCACTACACCGTCCCCCTGCAATCTCGTCACCTACGAGCCCAGCCTCTCGGTCTTCGCGCAGGGGCGCAAGCGCGTGGATCTCGGCGGGGTTTCCTACCTCTGTGACGCGTCGACGTTTCTGCTGACGTCCATCGATCTCCCGGTGCGAAGCCAGATCGTCGAAGCATCGGAAAAAACACCCATGCTCTGCATGAACCTCCGGCTCGACATGCCCACCGTGCGCGAGGTCCTCACCCGCGATCTGCCCGAGCCGGAAGTCTCTGCCCACCGGCGCGGACTTGCCGTCGGAGAAACAACAGTCGGCTTGCTGGCCGCCTGCTGCCGGCTCATCGATCTTCTCGATACGCCCGAGGACATTCCCTTCCTCAGCCATTTGCTGCAGCGCGAGATTATCTATCGCATCCTGCGCACGCCGCAGGGAGAGCGCCTGCGCGCCATCGCCACCACCGGCGACCTGAGCCACAGAACGGCACGGGCCATCGCCTGGCTCAAACTTCACTATGCCCGGCCGCTGCGCATCGAGGAACTCGCCGAAATTGCGCGCATGGGAGTATCCACTCTGCACCATCAGTTCCGCGCGCTGACCGCCATGAGTCCGCTTCAATACCAGAAGCAGCTTCGTCTCCAGGCCGCGCGCCAACGCATGCTCATGGATGGAATGGACGCCACCAGCGCGGCCTACGATGTCGGCTATGAAAGCGTGAGCCAGTTCAGCCGCGAATACAGCCGCTTCTTCGGCCAGCCCCCCATGCGCGACATCAAGGCCCTGCGGGAGGTCCAGGCAACCGCCATCAGCGCGGCTTAGGGGGACCTCTGAATAAGTCGCCGTTTTGAAGGGTACGGGCCTCAGCCAGTTTGAAGGGTACGGGCTTCAGCCGGTACGTTAACTTCTACACAAGCATCCGGGGCTTTGCAGGCTGCGGGAAAACTCTCTGCGACGGTGCTTTGTAACAGGACACGACTTTAGTCGTGCCGAAAAAGCCAGCCGATTCGGAGGGTACGGGCTTCAGCCCGTACATTAACCTCTGGACAAGGATCCGGGGCTTTAGCCTCCGAGGGAATGCGATCTACCTGCACAGAGCTTCCTTAGCCCCGTCACTTATTTGCCGCCCGTCCCGCCCGGCCGTTCCATCGCCGCACCGAGCGCCATAAAGCAGTCCGCCAGAAAACCCTCGTAGCCGCTGGGCGTGCCGTCCCACGACTGCCAGTCGTAGCTCTTGCCATTCGAGCCGCGGCCATCGAATCTGCCCGCCTTGTAGCTCTTCAGCATGGGAAATAAAATCTCGTCGCCATCGTGCACCCGCCCCAGCTTATAGAGCGCCGCAATCGAGTAATAGGCAAACGCCGCCGTCGCGCTGCCGTTTTCATAAACCTGGAAGGCATCGGAGCCGTCAGCCAGCTTCGGGCCGCCCGCCCCATGATTCAGGTCCACATAATCTTCTCTGCGAATCGGAATCAGGTTTCCCGGAATCCCATGCTCGAAGTTCGTATAGCCCACCTTCTTCATCTCCGCCAGCAAGTGGTCGAAGATCGCATTCCCCTGCTTCTCCGGCACCAGCCCGTACACCACCGCCGCGCCGCTCACCCATGGAAAGTAGTAATCGTGCAGCTTTCCGTCCGCGCTCCGCCATCCGGCAATCACGCCCGTCTGCGGATCGAAAAACGCCGGCAAATAAGCGCTCTTCAGCTTCGCTGCCCGCGCCGCATAGCGCGCCGCATCGGCCTTGTCACCATTCGCGAGCGCCATCCGCGCCATGTCGCGCAGCGCCTGGTACGCCAGCGCATTCGAGTACGCGTCCTCGTACCCAAAGCCGATCGTGTCCCACCAGTTCGATGGCCGCAACAGCACTCCCCCATCAGGCCGCGGTGTCCATGAGCCCGAATCTCCCGAGGCGCTGTACTTGATCAGCCCATCGCCGTTCGTATCCGTAGCCAGCATCAGCTCTGCCCATCTGCGCAACCCCGGATAGCTCTTCTTCAGCCACTGCAGGTCGTGGGTGGTCGTCACATAATCGCCGGCCGCAATCAGAAACGACGGATAGCTGTCGGAGGTAACAGTGTTCAGCTCGTTCCTTCCCCAGCCGTTGCCATCGAACGGCGGATAATACGGAATCCCGCAGGCCTTTTGCCCGCTCAGATAGCGGTCCAGCGACGCGCGCACCAGGTCCATCGCCGTCAGTCCAGGGGCCAGCGGCGGCGTGTACTTTGCAATCTCCGAGTACATGTGCTGCACAAACGCGCACGGATCGCTGGCCGAATTGTTAGCCAGCACACCATCCTCAGCATTCATCTGGAAGATATTCAGCCAGTCCCTGCGGAAGCCGTCATAGCGCGGGTCGGCAGCAGCGCCGGCCAGGTGCGGATAGATATCGACCACCGTGAAGGTGTACACCACACGCGGATTTTCAAGCGTGGCGCCGGGGAACATCACATCCACATACGCCTTGCCTCTGCGGTGAGCCGAGTAGCCCAGCAGCACCGGCTGCCGGCTCTCCACCTCAACGCGCAACGAACCCTGCTCCGGCAAATGCAGTAGCGCCGGCAGTCGCGCCTGCCCGCCGTCCACATACGTCAGCAGCGTCGCGTGCGTCTGTTCGGGGTCGAACCGAAAAACCATGGGCTGCCCCGGCACGCCCGCGCGGTACGTGTTGATCATCTGGAACGACTGCGCAGAAAACGAAAACTCCCAAGCTGGATTGACAGTCGTGTTGACCGAAACAGCAGCTTTCGCATCCGGAGCAAACAGTGCGCTCGGACGGAACTCCCCTTTGCCCAGCGAATCGACAGACAACGATGCAATCGATGTGCCGTCCGCAGTAAGCGCCAGCGAGTAGTAAGGCGTTTTCATCTCGCGCCCTTGCGCATTCCCCGCAGTCGCAGCAGAAAAAAGGCAACTAATCCCCAAGCAAGAAACAAAAAAACTGATCCGATTCATTCCCCATCCGTTTTTCTGACAACGCTGTCAATTTCGAGCAGTTTCCCAACCAGAGAAAGTGTAACCTGTGACCCGTACAGGGCAGGAATCTCAGTCTATTCGCTGCTCTCGTGGAATCTTCACCAACGCACAAAGGCCGCACCCAACGGATGCGGCCTTTTAGTTTTCCTTGGTCCCTTGTTCCCTCTGTCCCTCGTTCCCTGCTTCTAGAACGGGTTCAGCTTATCCAGCCCCTTCTTCTTTTTCTTCTTGCTCGAAGACTCGTTGCTCAGGTCCGTCTTCGGCTTCTTGGGCTTCTTCCCATTGGCCGCAATCGGCACAGCCGCAGGCGACGTCTTGATATCGTTGCTCTGGATCGGAGCTTCCGCAGCCTTCTCGACAGGGGGCAGAGCGGTATTCACCGGCCCCACCGGTTTCACCAGCGCATTCGGATCCGCCTGCGGGTTGGCTGCCGGAGCCGCAGCGCCATTGGGCGCGCTCAAAACCTCTACGCCCACCCCGTTGCCGCCTGCGGGCGCTGCCATTCCTGCTTCCGGAGCTTCTGAAGGACGGTCGCTGCGCGGCGGCTCGTTCGCCGTGGTCGGCGCCGGCGCGGCTTCAGCCGGCTGTGGCTTGCCGGCATTGTAGGCGTCCCGGAACATGGCCATGTTGTCCTTGTTCACTTCCGGAGCCAGCGTGCGCGACGGATCGGTCAGCGTGGGCTCGCCTACGTGCACTGCTTCCACCACCGTCGGGCCGTGCTTGATCATGCCCATTACGGTGTCGGTAAAGTGCAGCGGCTGGTGGCTGCGCTCTTCCGCATCGCTCTCCGCAATCTCCGCTTCGGTCGGCTCGGGCACGGGCCGGTTCATCGCTACCAGCCGGTCGCGCGCGTCTTCCACGTGCGGATACATCGGGTAGCGCGTAATCACCTTCGCGTACGCCTGGGCAGCTTTGTCGTCATACATGGCCATCAGGCGTTCCCGAACCGCCCCCGGCAGCCGCAGCGCAATCTGCACGTTGTGCGCCTGGCCCGCATAGCAATCGCCCAGCGCAATCCACACCTGGTCGCTTTTCGAATACAGCGGATAGGTGTCGGCCACCGTCTGCAACCGCGCAATGGCGGCGCTATAGTTCTCGCGGCTCTGGTAATAGAACCCGATCTGCGCCTCGCGCTCCGCCAGCACCTCCTGCACGTCGCGCAGTTTCTGCTTGGCCTGCGGAACCAGGCTCGAGTCCGGGAACATGTTGATCATTTCCCGGTATTCGCGCTCCGCCTGCTCGGCGTTCACCGGATCGCGGTCCGGCTTCTCCATTTGCTGGTAGTAGATATCCGCCACCTTCATCTTGGCCTCGGCGGCCTCGGGCGCGTCGGGAAAGAAGGTGATGAAGTCCTCGTACTCCGCTTCGGCCTGGGTCAGCGCGGCCGAGCCGCCTTCCTTGTACCAGGTATCGCCCACCGCCAGCTTGGCGCGCATCGCATACTCTGACTCCGGATACGTGTTCAGCATGGTCTGCAGGTCCAGCCGCGCCACGTCATAGCGGCCCTTCTTCATGGCCACCATGGCCTTGTCGTAGAGCTGCTTGTCGGGCTGCTGCGAGTTCACGTTGGCCAGTGGATTGGCGCCCAGGTTGAAGTCTTTCTTTTTCCTCTTCCTCGCGAACCTGCTCGGCTTACTGTTGTCCTGCGTCGTTTTTGTCTGGGGGGTGCTGGCCTGCGTAGCGCTGGTTTGTGCCTCGGCCGAGAAACCGGCCAACAAACCTCCGGCCAGAACCACGACGGCAGTCTTCTTAGAGAACCGGTTCATACCACCTCAAAATTTTCGGCTCCGGCCGGGGCCGGGCGCGCGCCCTTTAAGTGCGGCTTACTGGAGAAAATTCTACTCTTTCCGAAACTCGTTCGTGCGCCTTCTGAAGCTATTCCCCGGCCGCTTTTTTCGCCGCCGCAAGCAGTGCCCGTGCATCCCGCTCCGGCTCACCCGCGCCGAACACCGCGTTGCCCGCCACCAGCAGCTCCGCACCCGCTTGGACGACCTGCGCGACCGTGTCGTGAGCCACGCCGCCGTCCACTTCAATTCTAAATGCCAGCCCCAACTCGCCCCGCAACTCCGCCAGCCGGCGAATCTTGTTCAATGAAAAAGGGATGAATTCCTGGCCGCCGAATCCCGGGTTCACGCTCATGATCAGCACGTGGTGCACCATGGGCAAAATGTCGATCAGCAGGTCCACCCGCGTGGCCGGATTCAGCACCACGCCCGGCTCCATTCCGTGGTTCGCAATCATCTGGAGGGTACGGTGCAGATGCGGGCAGGCCTCGTAATGAACACTCACCCAGTTCGCTCCCGCATCGGCAAACGCGGGGATGAACTCATTCGGGTTGTCGATCATCAGGTGGCAATCGAGCGGCAACTTCGTCGCCTTGCGCAAACTTGCCACCACCGGCGGCCCAATCGTCAGATTCGGCACGAAATGCCCGTCCATCACGTCCACGTGGACAACCGTGCCACCGCCCCGCTCGGCCGCGGCAATCTGCTCCGCCAGGCGGGCGAAATCCGCAGACAAAATAGATGGAGCGAGTTCAACCATATACCGCGCAACCCCTTCGCCCTGAGTGTACCAGCGCCAGAGCCCGCCTGTCCGAAATCCAAACCGTACCGCCGGTCTGTGGTCTCCCGCCCTTTCCACAGAAACAACCGGAAAGGACGGGGAACGGAGCCATCTCTGCCAGCCTCAAACCTTCCGTGCCCCATCCTTGCGACTTCTTTTCGTCGCAAGGGTGGGAGACCACGAAGCCCAACAGACGAACTTCAGAACCTAACCTCAACCTCCACCGGCTCAACCGAATTCGCAAACCGCAGCAGCAGCGTATCCCCGTCCATCTCATACGCGCCGGCCCCCAGCAGTTTCCCGCCAATCGAAACGCTCACCGGCTTCCGTCGCATCTCAATCCGCACCACCGCGTTTGTATCCGCAATGCCATCCGCCTTGAAGCTGAACAGCCGCGCACTCGATCGTTCTTCGCTGACCCGGCACGCTGCCGCAACAATCCGCGGTGCGGAATCCGACGGCCCCGCGCTCAGGTCGTACAACAGATCGCGCGTCCCCGGCGTCAGCGTCACGCTGGTCCGCACCGGAACCCCGGGGTCAAACAGATCCACGAAGTGCCCGGTCAGTGTCACCGGCTTCGCGCCCGCTATCGGCTCATCGAGCCCCGCAGCAACCACGTACGGCCCCCGCCGAAGCACGAGCGCGCTGGTCTCGCTCCACGGCAAATGGACGGCGGCCGCAGCCTGCCGCGCATAGCCCCGCAGCACATCGGCGCCATCGGTTTTGTAGGTCAACGCCGCCGGAGAAACCCGCTCCGCCAGCACCACTCCGCGCCCCACATGAAACAGCCCCGCTCCATCCTCAGGAATCCCCAGTAGCTTGAACAGGTGCTCGCGCGGCGTCTTGTAGGCGAATGGCGCCGTGTTCCACCACTCGCGCACGGCATTGTAAGGATCGTCGTCGTTATCCACCACCAGCAGTGCGCCGCCCGCGCGAACCCACCGCGCCAGCGCCGTATGGAAGTCCGGCGAAGGCGGCTTCTGCCCCTCATAAGTGAGCAGCAGCAGCTTGTACCGGTTCAGAAACCCCGGCGCGCCTGCGCTCTCAATCTGCACCGGCTCGGCGGGAATCCCGCGCATCACCAGCGGCAGCGCCAGCCCGAAGAACGAGCCCAGATATTGATCGGACGGATGCGGATCGGCGCGTTCGAACATCATCGTATCCGACACCAGCACACCCACCCCACGCGTGCCGGCAAACTGCCACCGCACATCCGGCTGCTTCATCTCGCCCAGCGACGTGATCACCGTTTGCAACTCGGTCTCATACGCCTTGGGAATCCCCTTCATCGGCACGCTGATTTTCGGCGCCGGCGTGCTGCGGCTCGCGCCGTTGGGGACGACGCTCGAGCCCCGCCGGAGTTTCTCAGCATCCGCTTCCGTAGCCGGATGCACTCCGGTGAAGACGCGCTTCGGCCAAGGCATGATCTCGTACCGCCAGACCTCCGGCTGCAGGAGCGAAGCCGTCAGTGTGCCCTGCCAGTTGGTACGGTAATCGTCCCAGGTGTTGTTCGGACTGTCCGCGACCGGATCGTTCAGGTACCAAATGCGCCGGCCCGACGCCCGTACCAGGTTCTGCATCGCGCCGTATTCCAGAAACGCCGTCTCGAAGGTGCGTTGCGCAAGCCGACCTTCATACATATTCGGCGTGCGCGCCGTACCCGTCCATACCTGCGCAATGTAGCCCGCCGCGCCCACTCCAAGCAGCGACGACTCCGGGCTCACAATCCGCCAATCCGCATAGTTGATCAGCGAGTGCGTAGCCACGTAACACGGAATCGTGCGCCCATGCTCTTTGCCGTAGGCGTTCACAAAATCGAAGACCTGCCCCAGCGCCCGCCGATACAGGTAGTACTTCAGCTTCGAGGCCCGATACTGCGCGTCGGGCGACGAGTTCGGCGCCTGCCAGTCTTCGCCGTAATACTCCCTCCACTGATTCTTGAAATCCCCGCTCCATCCGCTCCGCGCCCAAAACTCCGGCTCTTCCAGATACACCGCTTCCACGCCCAGATCCAGCGCGCGCTTCACGCCCGTGCTCAGGAAGCGCCCGTAATCCTCGCCCGGCGACATATACGGCACCATCGGATTGCCGCCGTGAATAATGTGTTGGCCCGCGCTATCGGTCTGCGCCTGGTCCCAGTGATTCTGGCTGTCGAACGTTCCATCCAGGTAATCCTGATACCCGCCCCAGGCCACGCCCGTCATCAGTTCAACCTTGTAGCCATGCGCGCGCCACGAGTCCACCAGCCCCGGCAGTTTCGGCCCGATCCCGTAGACCATTGCCACATCGGCGTTCAGGTTGATGCGCGGCGTCCACGCATCGCCAGATTGAAAACTCAGCCGCTCCTCCGCGCGGCGTGCGGCAAGCTTCGCGTCAGGTTTCGATTGCGATTGAGCCCGTACAGAAAAATCTGCGAAAAGCAGGAAGGCAACAAAAAGCGCAGCATAGGTCCTTCTCATTCCAGGGGAATCCTCCGGTTTAGAACGCGTTAGTCTCAAACGAGATCATGATTGTCGCTCGCGCGCGCATCCGCCGTGCGAGATTGCGCGCAAGGTTTTGCGAGAGGCCGTCGAGGGACCGGTCTCAGGGATAAATCCTTGCACTATTCTGCTACGCGAAACTCACTTGAAGAAAGTTTAGAGAATTTAAGACTGGCGCGATCCGTTTGGAATATCGGCCTTGAACGGGCACGGCTTGAGCCGTGCCTCAAATAGCTCCAAAATGAGTCCGGCTTTAGCCGCTGAGGGATGTTTCTTCGCTCATCCCGCTTCTCGCATCGACTTTTTCCGCAGCCGCCGCAGACCCGCACACGGCATCGGTGAGCAGTCTAAACGGGCGCCGACGCGCCTCCCGATCCAACCATAGCTTTCGCCGCCACGCGCCCCACACCGCGCAGAATGACTTTAACCGGCCACCCGCCGTCCTCGCCCGGAAAGAAAATCTCCCCCTCGCGCCGCGCCTCCGGCCGATAGTACCAGCGCTTGAGCAGCGCCAGATACCCTTGCCGCTCCGTGGCCGAAGGCGGGTCAGCAGGTTCGACAAGCGCAGAGAGCACGCCTTCGAGCCGGGCTTCCAACATTCCCCGCGCAACCTTCGCCGCCGCGCCCGGTTCCCTGTTTTCTTGCTCCGTAGTTCCCTCGTTCCCTGGCGGGGTCCCCGGCGAGCGGCGGGGACCCGCTTGCGGGTGGCTCGCTGGGGTGGCTTGTTCGCTGCCTTCCGGCACCGCCTCAATCGCCATCGGCTGCGCATAGAGCGAGCTCGATCCCGACTGCTCGTTCTGAATCCGCATGCCCAGCGTCGAAAACCCCGCCGGCCCGCGCAGCCGCCCATTCTCAAACACAAACACCGCAACCTCACCCGGTTCGGCCGACGCCTGCAGAATCACCGCCCGCAACTGGCTCAACGGCCGCACCAGCTCGGCTGCCAGCCCGCGCACCGCTTCCACCTTCTGCACCTGCGCGTGCAGCGCCGCAGCCGCCTCAAACTCGAGATTGGCAGAAGCCCGCTCGCGCTCGGTCCGCAGCGTCACCAGCCGGCTCTCCCCGCGTGTGGCCAGAAATTTTTCTACCCCTGCAGCCTCTTCCGAATAACGCTCATCGCTACAGCCCTTGAAGCACGGCGCCAGGCACATCTTCATCTCCGAATACACGCAGCCCGGATAGCTCGGATCGGGATCAAGCTCGAAGGTGCACCGCCGCAACAAAAACAGCTTGAGCATTTCGTCCGAAAACCGCTCCGCCGCCGCCCGCGAAGCAAACGGCCCATACGCCCAATCCGCCTCGCGCTGGCTGGGCCGGTGCGTCACCACCACCCGCGGATAAGGATTCCCGCCCAGGAAGCGCACAAACGCCGGCGCCCGCAGATGCATGCGTTCACACGCCTTTGCCCCGTAGACCTCTTCAAGCAGCGAGAACTGCGCAAGCAGCGACTCAAACTCCGAGCCCGTTATCCGCCAGGCAATCCGCCGCACCCGTCCCGCCAGTTGCAGCCGCCGCGGGTGCTTCTCTGAAGGCTGCAGCAGCCGTTCCAGCCGCCCGCGCAGATTCGGCGTCCGCCCCACATACGGCTCCGCATGCGCATCGGCGCCATACAGCGCAAACACCGCCGGCGCCTGCGCCAACTGCATCAGCGCCGCCTTCGCATCAGCCGGATCGAAAGCCATCTCCTGCATGGACAGCGCCTGCCTCGCGCTGTTCGTTCGCCCGCTCACTGTCTCACCCATGCCGCTCATCCAGTCAAAACCGTCGCGAACTTGCGAACTCGCCAACACGCGCGCAGCGCGGCCAACTTGCTATCAAAAAAACAAAGCCCCGTGCCCCATCCTTGCGAGTTCTTTCCGTCGCAAGGGTGGGAAACCACGAAGGCGCAACCTGGGAAACGCCGACTTCACGCCCCCGCAATCGTCATCCCATCAATCCGCAGCGTAGGCGAAGCCACCGCCCCGCGAAAAACCAGGTCATTTCCAATCGCCACAACATTGCGCAGCATCTCGGCCAGGTTCCCCGCGATGGTCACTTCCTCGACCGCGTGCGTCAGCTCGCCATTCTCAATCCACAATCCCGTCGCGCCGCGCGAGTAGTCCCCCGTCACCGTGTTCACCCCGAAGCCCATCAGCCCGGTCACGTAAAGCCCCGCTTTGACCTCTCCGAGGATCTGCTCTTTGCTCAGCTTCCCCGGTTGCAGGAAAAGATTCCCCGCACCCACGCCCGGCGCTCCTGCCAGCCCGCGCGAAGCGTTGTGTGTCGACTTCATGCCCAGCTTGCGCGCCGTATACGTGTTCAGCAAATAGCTCTGCAGCACGCCATTCTCCACCACCACCGTGCGCCGCGAGGGCAAACCTTCCCCATCAAATGGCGAACTCCCAAACCCGCCTGCACCCGTAGGCAGCAGCATCAGGTTGTCGTCAACAATCGTGATCGTGGCAGCAGCAATCGCCTCGCCCAGTTTCCCCGCCAGAAACGATGCCCCGCGCCAGATCGCATCGCCGCTCGCCGCCTCAAACACAGACCCAATCAGCGATCGCGCCGTCTCCGGCGAAAACACAATCGGCACAATCTGCGTGGGCACACGCCGTGCGCCCAGCCGCCGCAGCGTGCGCCGCGCCGCTTCAGCCCCAACCGCCTCAGGGCTTTCGAGCAGCGCGAAGCTCCGCGCGCTCGACCACCAGCCGTCGCGCTGCATCTGCCCGTTCGTATCCATCGCCAGCGGCGCTGCAGCCACGCCCGCGTAGCTGCTCCGGTAGCTGCCCACAAAACCGCGCGAGTTGGCCAGCACCTTGCGGCCCGTCGAAGCGTCAAAGCTCCCGCCATCCGAGTTGCTGATGCGCGCATCGGCGCCCAGTGCCGCTGCCTCCGCGCGCCGCGCCCACTCAATCCGCTCCGGCCCCGGCAGCGAATACACGTCGTCGAAATAAAGGCGCAGATCGCCGCCAGCGGAGCCAAACTCGCCCGCCTCCGGCATCCCGTTGAAGGGATCCGGCTCCGTCATCGGCGCCAGCGCCATCGCGCCCTCCACAAGCTGCCGAATGCCCGCAGGCGTCAAATCGCTGGTCGATGCCGAAGCCGAACGTTGACCCAGAAACACCCGCAAACCCAGCGCCCGCGAACCCGACTCTTTCAGCGTCTCCACCTGGCCCATGCGCACGTTCACGCTGAATTCATCACCCTCGCGGGCCACAGCTTCGGCATCGCTGGCCCCGGCCTTCATGGCCTGCGCAACCACATCGGCAGCAAGAGATTCAAGATCGAGAGCAGCTTCGGAAGTAGCAATTTGCGACATGGCTCAAAGGTAACAAAATGGACCGGCCGCTGCAGATCAACACCCGTACCGCCGCAACTTGCCAACTCACCATTCGGCGAAGCCGAGCTAACTTGCTGCTTTTATTCCAGAACTCGCCCCTCCCGGCTTTCATCTCCTCAAACCCGCGTCCCACGTCCGCAAAATCTTTTTGCCCGCTCGCGCATATATATGAGTGGAGTACGAACCGAGGTAAACAAAATGACACCGTGGAAGATGAAACCCTGGACAATTTCAACTGCGCTGCTTGGCATCAGTCTTCTGGCCGCGCCGGCACTTGCCACCGGCCAGGCTGCTGCTCCCGAGCAGGCTGCTCCCTCCCTGCAGTCGCCCACGGGGCAGGCTGCTCCACCGCCCCCCATGCATCAGTACAACAACGACGTCATGCCCGGCCCCGGCACGGTGAACTATGTGGAAGGTGCGGTTTACCTCGATGGCCAGCCCCTCGGCAGGAACTCCATCGGCAACGTCCAGATGGCTGCGGGTGGGCTTCTCGAGACCCACGAAGGCAAAGCCGAGATTCTCCTTAACCCCGGCATCTACCTGCGCGTCGACGACCACAGCACCGTCAAGATGATCTCGCCCTACATCACCCCAACCCAGGTCGAGGTGCTGCGTGGCCGCGCAGCTATCGAAGTCGACCAGCTGCTCAAGCAGAATGTAGTCCAGGTCATTGACCACGGCGTCACCACCCAGCTCGTCAAGACCGGCTACTACGAATTCAACGCCACCGACGGCCGCGTCAAGGTCTTCAAGGGCCAGGCCGAGGTGGAGTACGCCAATGACAAATGGGCCAAGGTCAAGGGCGATCACGATATGACACTCGCCCAGGGCGCCAAGGAGAACGAAGCCAAGTTCCAGCCCAACCCGCAGGAAGACCAGCTCATGCAGTGGAGCAAGCTCCGCTCCCAGTACCTGGCTGAGGCCAACCAGCAGATGGCGCCGGCGTTCTACGGCGCCGGCTTCAATCCCGGCTGGTATTGGGATCCGTACATGTGGGACTACACCTTCATCGGCGGCGACCCGTTCTACAGCCCGTTCGGCTGGGGCTTCTATCCCCTCGGCTGGGGTTGGGGCTGGGGCGGATACGGATGGGGCGGCTTCTACGGCCACGGCTTCTATCGTGGCGGCGGATTCTACGGCCGCGGCGGTATGGGCGGCGGTGGCTTCCACGGCGGCATGGACGGCGGTGGTTTCCATGGCGGCATGGGAGGCGGCGGCTTCCACGGTGGCGGAGGACGCGGCTAACGCCCATCCTTGTCCTGCAAGCTCCCAACCCAGAGCGGCTTGCCCAGCAAGCCGCTCTTTCTTTCTGCCTCAGAAGTTCTCAGTCCCTCTAAAGCTCTCACTAAAACACTCTGTCATCAAAGCACTCTGTCATCCTGAGCGCAGCGAAGGATCCGCGGTTGCTTTTAACGAACTTCGGAGACACCACTCTGCTTTGTGCGCCGCAAACCCGGTCCGCTGTCAATCCCGCCAGATTTCCACAAACTAAAACATTCACAAAAACCACATAATTGTGTATTATGTGATTGTTGATCCTTGATCCGGCGTATCTAGCCAGTTCAAAAAATGAACCCGGTTCGCCCAATGAGCCCGAACCTTCCAATCGAGGAAAATCCATGATCCGCAAAACTCGGCTTTACACGCCCGGACCAACGCCGCTGCTGCCCGCCGCGCAGTTCGCCATGGCCGCGGCCGACATCCACCACCGCACGCCCGAGTTCCGCGCCCTCTACCAGAAGGTCCTCGCCCAGTTGAAGGTCTTCGTCGGCACGCAAAACGACGTCCTGCTGCTGGCCAGTTCCGGCACCGGCGCCATGGAAGCCGCGGTCAGCAATATCACTTCGCCCGGCGACAAAGTCCTGGTCCTCTCGGCCGGTAAATTCGGCGAGCGCTGGGTCAGCCTGGTCAAGGCCTTCGGCTGCCAGGCCGACGTAATCTCCGCGCCCTACGGCCAAACCTTCGACCTCGCCGAAGTCCGCAAGGCTCTCACGCCCCAGCACAAGGCCGTCTACATGCAGGCCACCGAGACTTCGACCACTGTTCGTCATGACGTAGAAGCCGTGGCGGGTCTGCTCCATGCAATGGCGCCCGAGACGTTGCTGGTCGTCGACGGCATCACCGGCCTCGGCACCACGCACTTCGACGTCGACGGCTGGGGCATCGACATCCTCATCGGCGGCTCGCAAAAAGCAGTCATGATTCCGCCAGGTCTCGCCTATCTGAGCGTGAGCGAAAAGGCCTGGGCAGCCATGGAGAAGTCCACCAACCCGCGCTTCTACTTCGACCTGCGCAAGGAGCGCAAGAACGCAGTGAAGGGCGAAAGCGCCTACACACCCGCGGTGGCTCTGGTAGCCGGTCTCGGCGCGGCCCTCGACTACATCGCCAACCAGGCCGGCGGCGATCTCGAAAAGGGCCGCATCGCGCTCATCGACAACGCCGAAGTGAACGCGGCAGCCACGCGCGCCGGCCTGCAGGCGCTCGGCTTCATACTCTTCGCGCCCAAAGCGCCCTGCGCGGCAGCAACAGCGGTAGCCGTACCGGACGGCATGAACTCCAGCGACGTCGTCAAGGCCCTCAAATCCCGTTTTGCATTAGTCACCGCCAACGGCCAGGGCGAGATGCAGGGCAAGATCTTCCGCGTAGCGCATCTGGGCTTTTTCGATTACCTCGACACCGTAGCGCTCCTCGGCGCCATGGAGCACATCGCCAAAGACACGCTCGGCCTGAAAGTCGAATACGGCCAGGGCGTAGCCGCGGCACAAAAGGTTTTCGCGGAAGCTGTCAAGCAGTAAGCAAAGCTGGCGTTGTTAGCGGAGCTGGGTGCCCCATCCTTGCGGCGTCTTTGTTCTTGCCGCAAGGGTGGGAAAGCACGAACCCAGACCCGCCGACCGAACCACGAATTACGAACCACGAGAAGCTGGGTGCCCCAGGTCTCGATTTTGAGACCTGGGAAAGCACGAAAACCACACAGTCACAGCACTAGTTTCACTCAGTAACTCTTTCACTTATTCACTCATTCACTGTTTACACTCTCGTGGAGCTGTCCATGTCCGAACTCACATTCGCCGAAAAGCTGCTCATCGCCCGCAAGCAGCTGGACCTCTACCAATACCAGATGGCCGAGCGGCTGGGCGTGCACCCCAACTCGCTCACCAAGTACGAGCGCGGCGAGGGCAAGCCACACGCCGCCGTGCTGCGCATGTTCAATCTGCTGTGCGAACAGCAGGGAATCCGCTTCGACCAATACGAGAGCGGCGAAAAATCCAAGGGAGCCACGATGAAGATCGTTCTGGCAGAGAAAGTCTCTCCGGCCACGCTGGCCGTGTTTGCAGCCGAGCCCGGTTGGGAAGTAAAGACGCATGACCAGTTGCCTGATGGCTTACCGGCCGCTCTGGCTGATGCGGACGCGCTCGTAGTGCGCTCTGCCGTGCAGGTAGACGACGCGCTGCTCGAGCACGCGCCCAAACTGCGCGTCATCGGCCGCGCCGGCGTAGGCGTGGACAACATCGACGCCGATTCGGCCACGCGCCGCGGCATCGTCGTCATGAACACACCGGGCGCCAACGCCGTCGCTGTCGCCGAGCTCACGCTGGCCCTGATGATCGCGCTGGCCCGCAAAATTCCGGCAGCCAACAGCACCATGCACGCCGGCAAATGGGAAAAGAAATCGCTGCAGGGCTCCGAGCTGCGCGGCAAAACTCTGGGCATTCTCGGCCTCGGCCGCATCGGCCTGGAAGTGGCCAGGCGCGCCCGCGGCTTCGGCCTCGAAATCATCGGCAGCGACCCGTTCGTCTCCGCCGCCGTCGCACGCGAGAACGGCATCACCGTGGTTCCCGTCGAGCAGCTCTTCGCCCAATCCGACTACCTCACCCTGCACGTCGGCCTCACCCCGCAAACCCACGGCATCATCAACGCCAAGACCCTAGCCACCATGAAAAAAGGCGCGCGCATCATCAACTGCGCGCGCGGCGAACTTGTAGACGAGGCAGCACTGGTCGCAGCGTTGAAGAGCGGTCAGCTCGCAGGCGCAGCGCTCGACGTGCTCATCGTCGAGCCGCCCAAGGACTCGCCCTTCTTCGCCCTCGACAACGTCATCCTCACCCCCCACATCGCCGGCTCAACCGGCGAAGCGCAGGAAGCTGTCGGCGTGCAAATCGCCATGCAAGTGCGCGAGTATCTCAAGCTGGGCGTCGTGCAGAACGCCGTCAATCTGCCTTCCCTCTCGCACGAAGAGTACGTCAAGCTCGCGCCCTATATCGATCTCGCAGGGAAGCTGGGCGCGTTCCTCGCGCAGGCCGGTAAAAGTGGCATCGAGGCCATCGACCTGGTCTACGGCGGCGCGCTCGCCGAAGCCAAAACCGAACTGCTGCGCAACGCAGCCATCGCCGGCCTGCTCGAAGGCTCTGAGAACATCAACCGCATTAATGCTGCAGCTGTGGCTCAGGAACGCGGCATCCGCCTGCACGAAGAGAAAGATGGAAGCACGCGCGGCGGCGCAGCCACAGTGCTCACCATTGTGCTCCACACCGCTGCCGGCACCAGCCGCGCCACCGCGACTGTGCTGCGCGATGAGCAGCCGCGCCTGCTCGAGTTCGACGGCATCGACATCGAAACGCCGCTCGAAGGCAATCTGCTCGTCTGCCGCAACTTCGACGTACCGGGCGTAATCGGCCGCATCGGAACGATTCTCGGCGAGCACGGCGTCAACATCGCCAACTTCGCCCTGGGCCGCGAGCGCGCCGGGACCAAACCCGTCAAGGCGCTCGCCGTAGTCCAGGTAGACGCGCCCGTGTCCAACACAGTCCTCGAAGCACTCGGCACCATCGAAGCGCTGCTCGAAGCCAAGCTGGTGGTGCTGGCGTAGAACAGGAGTCAGGGGTCAGGGATCGGTTTTCGGGCCCCTCATACAAACTCTGGGTGCCCCATCCTTTCCGCAGTTCTATCGCGGAAAGGGTGGGAGACCGCAACCGTCAACCAGCAAATTTTTCTGATCTCTGCCCCCTGATCTCTGCTTTTCACCCCATCAGCCCTTTGTGTCCCAGCCAACAGCGCAGATACGAGACCTGCCCAACGTGGCTGGTCTCGTGGATGGCCATGAAGAGAAGCATGCCGCTAACCTTGCCATCGAGGCTGGGCGGGCCCTCCGTCGCGGGCCGGGCGAGCAAATCTTCCGAGACATTTTCAAACGCAGCCGCCATAGCGTGGCCCGATTCGCTCCAGGTGGCGAGCAGCGACTCGGGCGACGGGTAGGCGGAGTCTTCCAGCAGTTTCTTGCCGCGCCCGTAAATCTCAAGTTCAGGCTGCGCCCACTCCGTACCGATGAAGTGCAGAATGCGGCTGCGGCAGTAGGCCACGTGGCCCACGATCCAGGCGACGTGGTTGACCTTCCCATCGGGACGCTTGAGCCATTCTTCGGGCGCCAGGTCGCTGACGGTCTCCTTCAGCAAGCGCGAGTTGAAGCGGAAATTCTCAGCAACGGCAGCAATCACTGCGGGCACGGGCATACGGGCTTCCTCGTTTCTTACGGCTTTTCGCGGCGGGCCGCGGGAGCGAATATGATGCGAGTATCTCACCTGTCCGAGCCCCCATGAAGCTGGGCAGCCAGGGAACTGCCTCACGCATCTGCGCGTACCTGCATTCAGCCCGCCAAGGAGGAATCCGTGCGCCTGCTCTATCACTATCTGTTTACGGCTGCCTGGATCGCGTTTCTCGTCTACTGGCAGGTCATGGCCCTGAATGCGAAGGTCACCAAACAGATGGAGCCCTTCGCGTCGCGCCTGCGGCGCGTACTCATGTTCGGTGCGGGCATCGTTTTGCTGAGTTTCCGGCTCCCGGCAGCGTGGCTCAACCTGCGACTCTGGCCGCAGGATCGGCCTACCTTCTGGGCCGGCTTCGCAATCACCCTGGCTGGGCTGTCGTTCAGCGTCTGGGCGCGGGTACATCTGGGCCGCAACTGGAGCCGCTCGGTCACCATCAAGCAGGACCACGAACTAATCGTCACCGGACCCTACGGGCTGGTTCGCCATCCCATCTACTCCGGCTTGTTTCTGGCCTTCCTCGGCACAGTGCTGGTGATCGCCGAGGTCCGCGCCGTGCTGGGCTTCGCGCTGATCGCAATCCCGCTCTGGATCAAGCTGCGCCTCGAAGAGAAGTGGATGCACGCCCAGTTCGGGACGGCGTACCAGGCGTATTCGCAGCGGGTGGCCGCTTTGGTGCCGTTTGTGCTGTGAGGTGAGCTTCGGGGATCACGCAGCCCTAAGGAACCTCTGGTGCTTTGTAACAGGGCATGACTGGTAGGCCGGGACTGGTAGGCCGGGACTGGTAGGCCGGGACTGGTAGGCCGGGACTTTAGTCCCGGCTTCCGAAAAGCCCAATAAATCGAGGTGGGCTTTAGCCCCTGAGGGATGCTTTTACGGTCATTCGATCATCCATGATGAGTTTTTCCGCAGCCTCCTCAGCCCGTACGTTAAGCTCCGCAAAATGAGCCGGGGCTTAAGTCCCTGAGGGAATGCGAACTATTTGTTCAGACCTTCACTAACGATGCTCCCGGATCAGGCGCACCAGGATCACTCCGTGGGCCGGCACGGGAGATGAAAAAGCCATATCGAAGGAACCGAGATCGTGCTGACGCCACACATCGCGAACCGTGCGCTTTCCGTGTATCCCCAAATCCGGCCAGCCTACTGAAATCGTAGCCGGCTTGAGCGTCAGGTTGAACAATCCCACCGCAAGCGATCCGTCGTCGAGTGGCTTGGCCAGAATGAACTCGCTGTCCGTCCTCCGCACAATCACGCCTTGCTTGCCAAGCGAGTCCTGGTCGATATCAATCACCTCGGAGTTGCACAGGACATTCAGCGTGAATGCATCCAACCGGGTAATGTCGCCGGAGAAGAACAGCGGCGCCGCCATCAGCGACCACATCGACATGTAGCTGTACTGCTCATCGGGCGTAAGCTTTGTGTGCTGCGGCTCCTCGTTGGTCTTATGAGCATTGCCGACCGTTCCGATGAGAATGTAGTCCGGATCGTTCCAGCCGCCAGGACCTGCATATGGGCTGAGAGCGGCATTCCTCAGGCCAATCGAATAAAACCCGGGCAGCTCGCGGTTGGGCGCCACTCCAAGATCGCCCGTCGTGCGCCATGAGTTGCCGCCCACTTCTCTTCCCCACTTCCACACATCGCCCATTCCGTACTGGCACATGTTCAGGACCACATCGCGATTCAGGTCTTTCACGATCCCGCCCATCTTGATGTAGGGTTCCTCAATGTTCGGCAGAGTCCTGTCTTTAATCACTCCGCCATAGGAACAAAAATCGTACTTCAGCAGATCGAAGCCCCACTGCGCAAAACGATCCGCATCGGCAGCCTCGTGCTGGTACGAACCCTCGAATCGGGCGCAGGTCAATGGGCCGGGTGACGTATAGATTCCCGCCTTCAGACCCATGGAGTGAATGAAAGTGGTCAGCGCCTCCATATCCGGGAAGCGGGCGTTGGCAAGAATATTGCCATCGGCATCGCGCATCGGCCCCTCTAAAGCAGGGTCGGCCGATCCCGGCTTTCGCGCCCAGCCATCGTCGATGTCCACAAACTGGTAGCCGAAATCCGCCATCCCCGACGAAACCATTTCGGAGGCGGCCTTGCGCACATCGGCGTCGGTGATGTGGTCGTAGAACGTGTACCAGTCGTTCCAGCCCATCTGCGGCGTCAGGCCAATGGCGTCGCCAACCACAATCTTGAATGCTCGCGTGTCTTTGCCATGCGTGCTGCGAGCCGTGAACTCGACCGCGTAGGTGCCCTTCGCGCTGGGCGCGTCTCCGGTGACAATGCCCGTATTGCCATCCAGCTTGAGAGACGCGGGCAGATGCTTCGCCGCAAATCGAATGGGGCGAATACCCGTGCACGGAATCCGGTAAAGGAAGGGATGCCCTGGCCGCACGCCATACACTTTCGGACCATGGATGCGCGGAGCGTCGGGTGGCTTGGGAGTGCGGAATGCCGAGGCATCCTGGCCCGAAGCACTCTGAACTCCAGCGCCAAACACCATCACAGCCGCCAATGTGATACCCAGAAGACTTCTGCTCAGAGACATGCAACTTCCTTTGAAGAGAGCGCTGCATCCGCGGTAGTGGTGATGACGGCGGCGATGGGCATGCATGTCCTTTCGTGTTCGGTGAAGAAAGAATGAGTGGCGTCTATCTGGGAATAGCGGATGGGCGGTCAGGTGGTCAAGGGGCAGAGCCAATTCACTCGCACCACCCGCATAAACGCAAATGGCGCTCCCAAGGAGCGCCATCCCGTAAATAAACTGTGAATTTTACGCCCGGCTCAAATAAGCCCCTTCGCTCGTATCGACGCGAATCTTCTCGCCCTCATTGATAAACGGCGGCACCTGCACCACCAGCCCGGTCTCGAGTTTCGCCGGCTTGGTCACGCTCGACGCCGTCGCCGACTTCAATCCCGGCTCTGTTTCCACCACCTGCAAATCGACAGTTCCCGGCAACTCGATGCCCACCGGATTTCCGTCGAAGTAGCTCACGTGGATCTGCAGATTCGCCGTCAGGTACTCGATCGCATCGCCTAGCGTGTCCGACTTCAGCACCGTCTGCTCAAAGTCCACCGGGTTCATGAAGTAGTAGTCGTCGCCGTCGGCGTAGAGAAACTCCATCGCCACTTCGTCCACCACCACCTTTTCGATCGCGTCCGCGGAGCGGAAGCGGTGCTCGAACATGGCGCCCGATTTCAGGTTGCGCAGCTTGGCCTGGATAAAGGCGCGCAGGTTGCCGGGCGTGCGGTGCTCCACCTTGAAGACCTGGTGCAGCTGGTCGTTGTGCTTGATGATCATGCCCGGGCGTAATTGCGTGGCGGGAATCGCCATAAGATTCGTTAAACTCCTTGCTGATTGGCGCGCGCGTCGCGCACAGATGGTTGGCCCTAGGCCTCATATGTATTGTAGCCGGTGGAACGTGGGTCGTAGTTCGTGGGCCGTGAAACCGTAGTTCCCGGGCCGTGAAACCGTGGTCGGTGGGCCATGAACCGTGGTTGAAGAAGCCCGCATAGCGGGCAAAAGACTGTAGCTCCAGGCGCGAGCCTGGGGGTCAGGTTGCAATTTCGTGTCTCGGGAGCCCGCGCAGCGGGCGAAAGAACCACGATTCACCGGCCACCGAAGCTGACCACAAATCATGCTTCACTGTCCACCGATCACTGACCACTTGTCTCTTCCGCAAACCCCTCCCGCAAGCGCCGCCAGGTAGTCTCCAGATCCTCCGGCAAGACACGCGTCTCCGCCACGGTCGTCATAAAATTCGTATCGCCCACCCACCGCGGCATGGCGTGCAGATGAATATGTCCGGCCACGCCCGCGCCTGCCGCCTGCCCCACATTCATTCCAAAATTGAACCCGTGCGGCGTGTACAGCCCCTGCAAAACGCGCTCCGTGCGCTGCGCCAGTTCCATCATTTCCTGGGCCGCCTCGGCCGGCAGCAGCGCCAGCCGGTCCAGATGCGCGTATGGAACGATCATGACGTGGCCTGAGGTGTAAGGAAAGGCATTGAGGCAGATAAAGCAGCGTCTGCCCCGCAAGACCAGGCCGCCCGCGCTCTCCGCCTGCTCCACCCTCATTCCATTGGCGATGGCGTAGTCCACAGCCCCAATCAGGTTGCAGAAAACGCAGCCAAAATCCCCCGGCCACGCCTCCAAGCCCTTGGGAACGCCAGGCCGCCTCGCCGTCTCCGCAGAGGTAACGTAGGCATAGCGCCAGGGAGTCCAAAGGTGGTCCATCGTCATCCAATAAATGTGTCCGCTCCAGTATAGAGGCGTCTGGTGCCAGGCCGGCATCGCGTCCGTGGTGAAGGAGAGACGGCCACACTGGTGATCTACTGCACATACAAAGTTTGAGCCCGGCATATGCAATGGAAGCTGTGAGCTGGCCCTGCGCTGGTTTGACCTTGGATTGCGGAGATTGCTAAACTTGTAATCGTAGCTTCCTGCGCGGATTCCAGCAGTGAGTTGCGGCCGCCATTTGAGCATGCCGTTTACCTGCCGGCTTTTTCCCTAGGAGACCAGCCGCAATGAAATCCCGGTGCAAGCCGGTGGGCTGCTTTTCCAGGCCAGGCGCGGGTCACCAGCGCGAGGCGTCGAAAGAAGCCTTCAGCCGGTACCCCTCGTCAATGGAGGCTCACCAAGCGGCTGGCGCTCACCGGGGCGAGTCGCAGGAGCATGGAACCCGGAGCTGGCAGTAATGGCAAACGTCCTCAATCCCGAAACCGAGAGCACAACCCTGAACACCCAATTGGAAACCCCAACCCTCGAGCCTGCGACGGAGCAAGAGCAGCCGTTGCACGAATCCACGTCCACCCTCACGGCCGATATTGAGACTGCCTCACCCGAAGCAACACAGCCGCTGGACGCCGATGCCACCTCTGAGCCCGTAGCACAGGCCGCAGAAACCGAATCCCAGCCTCATGCTCACGGCTCTTCGGAACCTGCCGACGATTTCTCCGCCGCTCTGGAAGCCTTTGAGCGCGAGCAGGCCGCTGAAGCGGCTGCCGTGGAAGCGTACGGCGACAAGGTTGTTTCCGGCACCGTCATCAAGCAGACGGACAAGCATCTGGTGGTGGACGTAGGCCTCAAGTCCGAAGGCCTGGTGCCGATCGAGCAGGTGGTGGACCACACCGGAGCCGTGAAGTTCAATCCCGGCGACGTGATTGAAGTGGTCATCGAGCGCGAGGAGCCCGAGGGCGGCTACCTGGTCAGCTACGAGAAGGCCCAGCGCCTGCGCGCGTGGGACTCCATCGAGAAAGCAGCCAACGACAAGACCCCGGTGATCGGCACTGTGGTGGGTCGCGTCAAGGGCGGCTTGACCGTCGACATCGGCATGAAGGCCTTCCTGCCCGGCTCGCAGCTTGAGGTGCGCCCGGTGCGCAACCTCGACGCCTATCTCGGCCAGCAGATTGAAGTCCGCGTCATCAAGCTGAACAAGAAGCGTGGCAACGTGGTCGTCAGCCGCAAGGAGCTGCTCGAGGAAGAGCAGACCCACAAGCGCGAAGCCACCATGGAGCACCTCTTCGAGGGCGCAGTCCTCACCGGCACGGTGAAGAACCTGACCGACTACGGCGCGTTCGTCGACCTGGGCGGCATCGATGGCCTGCTCCACATCACCGATATGAGCTGGGGCCGCCTCACGCACCCGCGCGATCTGGTGAATGTGGCCGATGAGATCCAGGTCAAGGTTCTCAAGTTCGACAAAGACAAGCAGCGCGTTTCGCTGGGCTTCAAGCAGTTGACGCCCGATCCGTGGCTCGACGCCCAGGAGCGCTACCCGGTTGGCGCCAAGGTCCACGGCCGCATTCTGTCGGTCACCGACTACGGCGCGTTCGTTGAGCTGGAACAGGGCATCGAAGGCCTGGTTCACCTCTCCGAGATGACCTGGTCGAAGCGCCTCAAGCACCCCTCCAAGCTGGTCAAGCCGGGCGATGAAGTGGACACGGTGGTTCTCAGCGTGAACCCCGCCGACCGCCGCATCTCCCTGGGCATGAAGCAGCTTCTCGAGAATCCGTGGGAGAATCTCACCGACAAGTATCCTGCCGGAACCGTGGTCGAGGGTCGCGTTCGCAACCTGACCGACTTCGGCGCCTTCATCGAAATTGAAGACGGGATCGACGGCCTGGTGCACGTCTCGAATCTGAGCTGGACCAAGCGCGTCAAGCACCCCTCTGAAGTCGTGAAGAAGGGCGAAAAGGTCAAGGCCGTCGTTCTCGGCGTCGAGCCGCAGAATCGCCGCCTCAGCCTGGGCATCAAGCAGCTCCAGCCCGATGTGTGGGAGACGTTCTTCGCCACTCACCGCGTGGGCGACGTGGTCCACGGCAAGGTGCTCCGGACAGCACAGTTCGGCGCCTTCGTCGAGATCGCGGAAGGCGTTGAAGGACTCTGCCACATCTCCGAGGCCGGCGACGGTCCCGGCGCGCAGCTCGATCAGGGCGCGGAGCACGAGTTCAAGATCATCAAGATCAACGTGGAAGAAAAGAAGGTGGGTCTCAGCCTTCGCGCAGTCGGCCACGAAGCCAGCCGCGCCCAGGTCGAGAGCTACAAGCAGGAGAGCCACAAGCATCCGGTCTCCAGCTCCACCACCACGCTCGGCGATCTCCTCAACTGGCGCAAGAGCGAGCAGAAGTAAGCCCGCTCCACACGGCCAAACGCACAACGGCCACCCTTCGGGGTGGCCGTTGTGCGTTCCAGGAACGCCTGCTTGTAGCTGCCTTCGCTTTCCAACAGCTCATCGCGGTGACCTTTGTCATCCGCAATAGCGTTCTTTATCCGCCCAACAACCGGGAACCAGGCCCTGCCCCCCGTGCGCCGTCGCACACCACCAGGCGCACGCGCCGTGAAGCGGCCGGCAGATACCGCGGCGCCAGCCGAACCCACCGGCGATTCAAATGATCATCGTCCGCCAATCCCTCGAGCAGCAGCGCATCAAAAACGCTGGCTGGCTGCTTCCAGTCCTTGGGAAGATCGATGAACTGAAGGCGCTTCGACTCGTCCAGCGCCAGCAGCTCCACAATCCGCGCACCACCAGCAGCAAATTCCGCAACGGCTCGCGCATCCGGCGTCACCAGGTCCGGCTGTACCCCTCGCTCCACCATCTCGCGCATCACGACTTCCGTCCTCAGCGACACGCCCACCGCCACCGGCTGCTTTTTGCGAATTTGGTTCTTCAGAATGCGTAGCGCCTCATCGAGCGAAGTGACCACAAAGTCGATCGCGCCCTGGTGCATGGCCCCACGCAGCGCCGCCGCCTCCGCAGACGATGTCAGTGAAGCTGCTCCGGCAATGTTGCCGGCGCGCAGCAGGCGGCAGCCGGCCGCATCGGGCTCGCCGGCATAGAGCAGCTTCCCACCCAGCCCCGTCTCCGCATCCATCTCCCGCCCCAGCCCCGCATAGAGGCAATAGACAGCCTTCATCTCCGATTCAATCTCCAAATCGGCAGCGCGCGCTTCTGGATTGTCGTTTGAAGAGGGCATCACCCTGAGTGTAAAGCGGCGAAGCCGCACAGGGAATCATGGTTCAGAGCAGAGCACTCCGTAGGACCGCTGAGGACCAGGAACTGAGAACTGAGTACTGAGAACTGTTCTCCTCACCACCCAGAATACGGCTGCCCATCCGAGCCCGATTCGTCGGAGCCGGAATGCACATCGTCAATGCCCGGCTCGCTCTGGTCGATCGAATACACAGCGTCGCTCTGGTCGGTCACCCACGTGTCGCTGGAGTGGGTCATGGGGTCTTCCGGAATCTTTTTGAGGTAGCCATTCTGCACCAGGTCATCCAGCGATTGCGGCGCCTTGCCCTTGTCCATCGTGTAGGAAGAAATAGCCTCCCGCATGATGTGCAGGTCTTCCTTCAGCACCGCCTCGCGCGCATGCTTCACGGCGGCCACGTAACTGGGCACAGCCAGCGTGGCCAGGATGCCGATAATGGCCATCACGATCATCAGTTCGATGAGCGTGAAACCTTCGGATTGGGTGCGGCGAATGCGCAAATGATTTCCTTAGCTACTAGCTTTCAGCTTCTAGCCTCTAGTACCGTGACTTCGCGATTTCCGTAATCGTGCCCAGGAAATTTGGGTGCCCCAGGTCTCGCTTTTGAGACCTGGGAGACCACAGCATTATGCGGTTCTGGTACTAGCTGTTGGTGCCGCAACACGCTGCTCGTGTTACCGATAATGCCTGCCCCGGCAAGTTCAAAGCTAGCAGCTAGAAGCTAGTAGCTAGAAGCTGTCTTTCTCACCACGTCGAGTACTTCGTCCCATCCAGCCCCGTGTCGGGCGACTTCGAGTACACGTCAAAAACGCTGTCGCCGCTGTACGAGTCCGAATCCGGATCGTCCTGCATCGACCGCAATCCCCAGTCGGCCTGGCCGGTCATGGGATCAATCGGAATCTTGCGCAGAAACTTCAACTTCTTGCCCTGCACGTCCACGCCCTTCACCAGCGTCTCCAGGTCGGGCGGATAATTCTGGCTGTCCACCTTGGTCTGAAAGGCGCCGCGATCCGCCGCGTCCTTGTACTTGTCGATCGCGTCGCGCATCATCCACAGATCGTAGCGCAGCTCCCGCTCTTTCTGCCGCTTCAGCTGAAAGTTCGCCACCGGAATGGCCGCCGAAGCCAGAATGGACAGAATGAACACGGTGACAATCAGCTCGATCAGCGTCAGGCCGCGCTCGCCCTCTCGAACCAGCTTCGCCTGGCGCACGCTCGCAATCCGGTCTATGCCCGTAACCGCGCCCGCACCCGGGTTGGAATACATCGTCAAAGTTACTTCACCACGATTTCAGCCTGCGCAGGTTGCGCCTGCGACTGCTGCTGTTTGCTGCTCACGGTCCCTGCGCGCGTCATCGTCAGCGTGGTCGCGCCCGCAGCCTTCGCCTGCAATGTCAGGACGCACAACGCCCCCGAACCGCTCACTCCCACGCTGCCCGGCGGACGCGAAGCCACGATCGTCACATTGCCCGGACCATCGTCGCGATGGATCAGCGCTATCGGCTGCCCGTCCCGGCTCAGGAAATCGCCACCCGTCACGTTCACCAGCGTCAGTTTCGAGGTATCGTAGTGGAACTGCAGCGGAACCGAGGACACGTCGGAGCCGCCCGCCACGCGAATCGGCACCTGGAACGTGGACCCTGCAGCCACCGGCGCAGCCGGCGGAGCAAAGGCAAAGCTCACCTGCCCGGGCGCAGCATTCGTGGCGGTCCCCTGCGCAGCGGCTGCCGTTGGCGGCGCAGCCGGCTTCTCCGGATGCTCCACCGGCGGCGGTTGCTCCATATTCTCCGTGCCCGCGCGCATCTGGGTCAAAGCCTGCATGGCCGCCGCCGGCGCACTGCCTGCCTGCACCGTCCCGTAGTTCGACTCCGCCGCGGCAGCCGCATGCGGCACAACTGCATTGGTGGCCACCGGAACAGCCACATGCCGCAGCTCGATCGACTGCCCCTCGCCGGTGTCGATGGGCCGCATGTTCTGCTCCTCGATGTCCGGCCCGCGGACCACGTGCGGCACCACCACAAACACGATCTCGTCGTTGCTGATGGTGTGGTCCTTCGATCCGAACAGGTACTTCAAAATCGGAATCGAGCTCAGCCCCGGAATGCCCGTCCAGCTGGTCGCGTTCTGGTTGTCCTGGATGCCGCCCAGGATGCTGGCTTCGCCCTCTTTCAGCCGGATCACCTGGTCCACCACGCGCTGGCTGATGATCGGCTCGGTTACGCCCTCAATGGTCGTACTGCCGCTCTCCGAGCTGATTTCAACGTGCACCTTCAGGGTCACGTCGTCGTCGTAGTGAACCGTGGGCGTCACTTCAATCTTCGCGCCCACGTCGATGTACTGGAACTGGGTCTGCGCATAGCCCACCGCGGCCGTCGCCGTAATGCCCGGCGCCGAATACGAACCCGTGGCGATCGGAATCTTGGAGCCGATCGTCAGCGTGGCCTTCTGCCCATCGGTAGCGCGAATGCGCGGGTCCTGCAGAATCTGCGTATTGTTGTCGGTCAGCAGCAGGTTCAGCGTCGCCGCGCCCACGCTCACCGCAAAATCGTTCGAGTTCAGGTGCGCGATATTCGAGAGCGTAAGGCACTGGCCGCTGCTATTGGAGGTGCAGTTGCTCGTCGTTGTGGTGCTGCTGGTGCTGGTAGAAGTGCTGCTGGTCGAGGTGGGCGGCAACAACTGAACCCCAAAACTGGTAGGCCACGCGATGCCCAGCGTCTTCTCCCAGTTCTTGCTCACCTCCAGCACGCCGAAATCCACCAGCACTTCGGAGCGCGGCTTGTCCAGGTCGTTAATCAGCGCCTGCGCCAGCAGCAGCTCGTCCGGCGTGCCCCGCATCACGATCGCGTTCTGGTCCGCCACCCCATACACCTTGGCATTGGGCAGCACGTTGCGCAGCGCCGTCTGCACGTCGTTCAGATCGTTCTGCTGCCACGCGTTGGTCAGGTAAAAGGTCTGCACCGCCTGCTCGTCCAGCTCGGTCCGCTTCACCCGCGTGTTCTGGGCCACGAAGACGGTGTTGGACGTAATCGGCCGCCAGAAAGTATTCGACATCGCGCCCACAATGCGCAGCGCGTCCATCAGCGTCACATTGTTCAGGTCCACCTGGATGCGCTTGGAGGTGTAGTCGGGATCGAACAGCACATTGATCCCGGCCGCTTTGCCGATCGCCTGGTAAATAACCTTGGCGTCCTCGTTCATGTGCAGCGTCAGCGGCTCGTTCGAAACCGGCTTCAGGTTCACGGGCGAGCCCATCTCCGCCAGTTCCATCTGCTCGCCGGCCGGTTCAGGTGTGCTTGCCGCTTGCGTCAGGGGCTGCTCCAACCCCTGCGCCTTGCGCACCTTCACAATCTCCTGCTGGGCCGCCTCGTTGCCGGGATCAATCTCCCCCGCGTGCAGAAACTCCGCCAGCGCGCCCTGCAAATCGCCCTGCCGGAACAGCGTGCGCCCCCGCGTCAGGTGCAGATTGGAATCCGTGCTCCTGACCCGGTCTAACGCCAATCGATAGCGCAGGTCGCCGGGACTCCTCTGGGCGGCCTTCTGATAAGCCTCGTAAGCAGCGTCGTAATCCTGGCGCCCCTCGGCCTGCTGGCCACGCTTGTAATCGGCGTTGGCCGACTCGGCAAACACCCGCGCGCACGGCAAAAGCATGGCCAGCAGCGCACATCCGAAAATGGTCCTGGAAATGGTCCTGGAATGCCGTGCTGTGGCAGCGCTCGCGTAGCGGTTCATCCTGCTCCCGGCTTTATTCTTCATCTTTGGCAAACAACCCATTCTAACAAAGCTCCAATTGATAAATGCGGCGCGAGCTAGCCGCAAAACCTTTCCATCCAGCGCCAAACCCCAACCGCCGGCACAATCCCGCCCGATGCTACGATGAAGAGGCGAAGAGCATTCAGGGGAGGGTCAACCGGTGGCGCGCCAAACCAGTCATGTTATCGTCCCCCGCGACGCCTCCGCGGCCAAAAAACCCGTCCGCCCCCGCGACCCCGTCGCCAGCGGCGAGCGCGATGCGGCCCACAACCGCGCCGCCAGCCACAATTACTTCCTCCTCGAAAAATACGAGGCCGGTGTGGCTCTGCGCGGCACGGAGGTCAAATCCATCCGCGAAGGCAAAGCCAACCTGAAGGACTCCTACGGTCTTATCAAAGACGGAGAAGCCTTTCTCCTCAACATGCATATCGGACCCTACTCGCACGGCAATGTGGCGAACCATGATGCCCTGCGCACCCGAAAGCTTCTGTTGCACCGGGATGAAGTACGCAAGCTACTCTCGAAGACGCAGATCAAAGGTCATACGCTCATCCCCACCCGGCTCTATTTCCGCCACGGCCGGGTCAAATGCGAGCTGGCCGTCGCCAAGGGCAAGCAGGACTGGGACAAGCGCGAGACCGAGCGCCGCCGCGAAGCCGACCGCGAAGCCCGTTCCGCCATCAACGCCAACAAGCACCGCATGGGCAAATAGCGCATTTTCACAGGCTTGAAACCCCGCCTTCCACTGTCCAACCCAGGCGCGTCTCGGTGAAGCCGTACCGCCGGTCTCCTGACCGGCGGTAGTGCGGGTCTCCAGACCCGCGCAGGCCGGGCGCCCCACCCTCGGCGCGCCTATGCTTTTGCGCCTATTATCCATAGCTACAGTTTTTTAAAAGCTTGGTGAAAAAACACATCTTCTCGTCCATTGGAAGGCGCGTGAGGCTTCAGCTTGACGAAAAAGGCCCATGGACTCAGCGTGGCTTGACAGGCTGCGGAAAAACTCTCTGCGATGCTGCCTTGTAACAGGGCACGACTGGTAGGCCGGGACTGGTAGGCCGGGACTGGTAGGCCGGGACTGGTAGGCCGGGACTTTAGTCCCGGCTTCCGATAAAGCCCATAAAAAGATGAGGGCTTCAGCCCCTGCGGGCTGCTGTTTCGCACGCGCGCTTTTCCCCGGTGCGCCGCACGGACTTTTTCACCAGACCGTTAAAGCCTTTCCGGCTTTTTCCAAACACATCCCCGCCCCATCAACACTCCGGCGCTTTCAGCGTCTAAAATGCTGGAACCGAGAACGTGAGAGACCTATGCGTATCCTGAACTCCTTCCGTCCCGTAGCCTGTGGCGCCTTCGCGCTGGCCCTGCTGCCCGCTTCGGGCGCCGCCCAGCAGCCCGTCCTCCACACCACCCCCGCTCCCAGCACCACCCAGCCCACCGGAACCAAGCCCAGTGAAGTCCTGCTCCCCGTCACCGTCCGCGACAAGCACGGCAATCTGGTCACCAACCTCACGGCCGCCGACTTCACCCTGACCCTTGACGGCAAGCCCCTCCCCATCAAGAGCTTAGCGGTTCAAAGCGATCCGCCCTTTCAGCTCGGCCTGCTGGTCGACACCAGCCAATCGGTCGAACCGGGCATGACCGCCGAGCGCGCCGCCGCCGAGAAGTTTGTCGCCCAGATGCTGCCCGCCGATCCCAATGGCAAACCAGGCAATCAGGCCTTCCTCATCCACTTCGACAACGAGGTCGAGCTCCTGGAGGACTTCACCACCTCCCGTGAAAAGCTGGACCGCGAATTGGAGAACCTCGGCCCCACGTCAGCCGAGCACAACAGCTCCCAGGGCCCTGAAACCAACGACAGCGGCGGCTACGGCGGCCATGCCGGCGAGCGCGCCAGCCACGGCGGCACCCAGGTCTACGACGCCATCTTTCTCGCCTCTGACGACCTCATGAAGCCCAAAACCGGCCGCAAGGCGCTCATCGTCTTCTCCGATGGCGTGGACCGCAGCAGCAAGGAAACGCAGAGCGACGCCATTGACTCCGCCGAGCACGCCAACACCCTTATCTACACCATCTATTTCCGTGGTGGCGAACAGGGGCAGAGCAGCTTTCCCGGCATGGGACGGCACGGCGGCATGGGCGGCGGAGGCTACCCCGGAGGCGGAGGCTATCCCGGCGGAGGCTATCCCGGTGGCGGTTATCCCGGCGGCGGTGGTGGCCAGGGCCGCACCCAGCAGGCTCCCGTCGACGGCAAGAAAGTGATGCAGGACATCGCCAACCGCACCGGCGGCCAGTTCTTTGAAGCCAAGAAGACCGCCAACTTCGAAGAAATCTACAACGACATCGCCAAGCAGCTGCAGGCCCAGTACGTCCTCACCTTCGTCCCCGACCAGGCCGACGCCAACGACGGCGGCTATCACAAAATTGCCCTGAAACCCAAGAAAGACGACCTGACAGTCGTCACCCGCGAAGGCTACTACGCCCCGGGCGCAGCGCAATAAACCCATTCAGCCGATACAAGAAGGGGTACCGCCGGTCTCCTGACCGGCTGGTGGGGGTCTCCTGACCCCCACTACGCATTTTTGGGCGCCTAGGCCGCGTGATTGCCCGCAAAACTTCTCTGTGGGCACAGTCCCTACGGGACGAAAGAGATTAGCCCCGGACGAAGTCGGCCGCGACAGCGGCAGACGCAACCCGGGGAAAGGCACGCAAGGAATCCCCCAGCCCCGGAGGGGCGAAAGAATCCAGGCAACAACGATCGCCGGTCCGGGCGCCCGCAGCCGCAAACACGAAGGGCGCAGCCAAAATGGCTGCGCCCTTCGTGTTCTGGTTGGTAGCGGTTTACTTCGACCCGGTAAACCCGCCGTGCGTCTCTTCGAGCGCCGCCTGGGCTGCGGCCAGCCGCGCCGTCAACAAACGGAACGGCGAGCACGACACGTAGTTCAGCCCGATCTTGTGGCAGAACTTCACGCTCTCCGGATCGCCCCCATGTTCGCCGCAGATGCCGACCTTCAGGTTGGGCCGCGTGTTGCGTCCCTTCGCTGTGGCTGTTCCCACCAGCTGACCCACGCCCGCCTGATCCAGCGTCGCAAACGGATCGAACTTGAAGATCCCCTGCTTCAGGTACGCGGGCAGGAAGTTGTTGATGTCGTCCCTTGAAATTCCAAAGGTCGTCTGCGTCAGGTCGTTGGTGCCGAACGAGAAGAACTCTGCCTCCTCGGCAATCTGGTCGGCGGTCAAGGCAGCGCGCGGCAGCTCGATCATGGTTCCCACCATGTACTCCACCTTCGCGCCCTTCTCCTTGAACACCTCGTCCGCAATGCGGCGCACAATCGCCGCCTGGTTGCGCATCTCCTCCACCGATCCGACCAGCGGAATCATGATCTCGGGATGCGGATTGCCGCCCTTCGCCTTGACCGCAACCGCAGCCTCAAGAATGGCCCGCGCCTGCATCTCCGTGATCTCGGGGAACGTGATGCCCAACCGGCATCCACGCAATCCGAGCATGGGATTCTGCTCGTGCAGCTCTTCCACGCGGCCCAGCAGCGTGCGCAGTTCCTTGAGCTTGGGCGAGCGCGGCTTGGTCTCCTCCAGGCGCGCAATCTGAACCATCAGGTCCTCGCGCTTGGGCAGGAACTCGTGCAGCGGAGGATCGATCGTGCGAATCGTGACCGGCAGGTCACCCATCGCTTTGAACAGGCCCACAAAGTCGGCGCGCTGCATGGGCAGCAGCTTCTTCAAAGCTGCCCGGCGATCCTTCTCGTTATCCGCGAGAATCATCGCCCGCATGTGCTCAATGCGATCTTCCGCAAAAAACATATGCTCCGTGCGGCACAGTCCGATGCCCTCAGCCCCGAAGGTGCGTGCATTCTTGGCGTCGCGCGGAATATCGGCATTCGCGCGAATCTTCAGCCGCCGGATCGGATCGACCCACTTCATGAAGGTCACCAGGTCCGGATCGTCGGGTTGCGCTTCCAGCGTCTTCAGCTGGCCCGCAATCACGCGCCCCGTGGTTCCATCGAGCGAGATGTAATCGCCCTGCCTGTAGACGTGACCCTTGACGCGCAATTCCTTCTTCGCTTCGTCGACCTGGCAGTCGCCGGCGCCGGCCACGCAGCACTTGCCCATGCCCCGCGTCACCACCGCCGCGTGCGAGGTCATGCCGCCGCGCGATGTCAGAATGCCGTCCGCCACTTCCATGCCGGCGATATCTTCCGGCGTGGTCTCACCACGAACCAGGACTACGGATTTGTAGCTCCCGTTGTTCTTGTGCTTCACCGCGTCTTCAGCCGTGAACACAATCTGCCCCACAGCCGCGCCCGGCGACGCCGGAAGCCCAGTGGCCAGCACCTCAATCTTCTCGCCCTTTTCGACAAGCCGCGGAACCAGGAAGTCGTACAGCTGGTTCGGCTCGACGCGGAAGATCGCTTCTTCCTGGGTAATGAGCCCTTCGCGCACCATGTCGATGGCCACGCGCACCGCAGCCAGACCGGTCCGCTTGCCGTTGCGCGTCTGCAGCATGTAGAGCTTGCCATCCTGGATGGTGAACTCAAAATCCTGCATGTCGCGGTAGTGCTTTTCCATGCGCCGCGTAATGTCCTTCAACTGCTCGTACACATGCGGCATCGCCTTCTCAAGCTCGCTGATCGGCAGCGGCGTGCGCACGCCACTGACCACGTCCTCGCCCTGCGCGTTCATCAGGTACTCGCCGAAGAAAGCGTGCTCGCCGGTGGCCGGGTTGCGCGTAAAGCCCACGCCCGTCCCCGAGTTCTCACCCAGGTTGCCGAACACCATGGCCTGCACGTTCACTGCTGTGCCCAGCCAGTCGTCGATGCGGTTAATGCGGCGATAGGTCTTGGCGCGCTCGTTCTGCCAGCTCCGGAAAACCGCATTGCGCGCTTCCACCAGCTGCTCCATCGGGTTCTGCGGGAAATCCTTGCCGGTTTCCTTCTTCACCAGCTTCTTGTACTCGGCAATAATCTCCTTGAGCGCCTCGGCCGTGAGATCGTAATCGAACTTCACCTTCTTCTTGGCCTTCACGCCATCGAAGATGTGCTCAAACTTCTTCTTGGGCACATCCAGCACCACGTCGCCGAACATCTGGATCAGGCGGCGATAGGAGTCATACGCAAAGCGCGGATTGCTGGTGCGCTTCGCCAGCGCTTCCACAGCCTTGTCGTTCAGGCCCAGGTTCAGAATCGTATCCATCATCCCGGGCATCGAGAACTTGGCGCCCGAGCGCACTGAAACCAGCAGCGGATTTTCGCCCGCGCCCAGCTTCTGGCCCTGCAACTGCTCCAGCCTGGCCAGCGCCGCCTTCATTTCCTTGTCGACCTTCGCGCTCACCTTGCCACGCATGTATTCGCGGCAGGCCTCGGTCTGAATCGTGAATCCCGGAGGCACCGGCAGGCCGGCATTGGTCATCTCCGCCAGGCCGGCGCCCTTGCCGCCCAGCACGTCCTTCATCTTGCCGTTGCCATCGGCCTGTCCATCGCCGAAGGAGTACACATATTGTGTTTCAGTTGACGTCTTGCCTGCCGTTTCGGCAAGCGCCTGCTCCAGAACGCCCTGCGCCATGGATAAAGCCTCCGTGTTATGGATTTCACCCTCGCGGTCAACACCCGCGGGGGCCCGAGTCTCTGTGCTCCGGCGGCCACCTTCAGCCGCCGAAGTGCCGCATCCGCATGGGCGGTCCTTGAGGTCAGGGTAACGGATCGGGGGCTCAGGATTCCAACGGGAGGGTTTCTGCTGAGCGCGCGAGTCAACCAGACATTTCGACTGCGCCGTGCGGGCACGTGCAAATCACTACCACTGATAGCCCTCTCAGTATACGATTGCCTGTGCCACTCGTCACATGCAGTTGCGCACTCAGCGGCGTAAATATAGTATCGATCTAACAACCAGTAGAAAAATAGCGTTCCATCGCGCGGGCCTGCGTCATCTTCCTGAGTCCTGTCCTCCTTCAGTCGCCCTGGATAATCCTCTGATCATGGTGCTGGAACTCTTCTCATTGTGATGAGTCATCGTGCCATGTATCCCGATAGGGTGCGCGTGGAATCGAATTTACATACCTCCGGCCATAAGCTCCACTCCCGCAAGTTCCATGCATCGAGTGCGGCTTCTTCGCTACTGCTCCTCCTGCTTTGCGCCTGCGTTGCAATGGCGGGCTGCGGCGGGGCGGCGACCTTTGCCAACAGCTCCACCACGAGCCACGGCTCGGCGCCGACGATCACCTCCTTCGCGGCCAATCCGGCAACCGATCAAGGTTCCGGCAGCACCTTGACCTGGGCCACAACCGGAGCAACAAGCGTTGCCATTTCGCCGGGGACATTCACCTCCACTGCCGCCACCGGTTCCACCAGCGTCAGCCCCACCACCACCACCACCTACACGCTCACCGCGACAAATTCATCCGGCTCCGTGACCGCAACCGCTACCGTCACGGTAAACCCGGCGGCCGGCAGCCCTGTCATCTCCTCCTTCACAGCGACTCTCGCGACAATTACGCAGGGTTCCAGCAGCACGCTGACCTGGGCCACGACCGGAGCAACAAGCGTCGCCATTTCGCCGGGGACATTCACCTCCGCTGCCGCCAGCGGTTCCACCACAGTGAGCCCCACGACCACCACCACCTACACGCTGACCGCGACAAATGCATCCGGCTCCGTGACCGCGACCGCTACGGTCACAGTGAACGCAGCAGTCAGCAGCCTCCCCATAATTACCTCGTTCACAGCCAGTTCCGCGACCATCACGCAAGGTTCCAGCAGCACGTTGACCTGGGCCACAACAGGAGCAACGAGCGTCGCCATCTCGCCCGGGACATTCACCTCCACCGCTGCCAGCGGTTCCACCACCGTCAGCCCCGCCACCACCACCACCTACACGCTGACAGCGACAAATGCATCCGGCTCCGTGACCGCAACCGCCACCGTCACAGTGAACGCAGCAGTCAGCAGCCTCCCCATAATTACCTCGTTCACAGCCAGTCCCGGCACAATCACGCAAGGTTCCAGCAGCACGTTGACCTGGGCCACAACAGGGGCAACGAGCGTCGCCATTTCGCCGGGGACATTCACCTCCACCACTGCCGGCGGTTCCACCAGCGTGAGTCCGACGACCACCACCACCTACACGCTGACCGCAACCAATACGGCCGGCTCCGTCACCGCAACCGTTACCGTCACGGTGAACGCAGCGGTCAGCAAGCCTGTCATTACCTCGTTCACAGCCAGTCCCGGCACAATCACGCAAGGTTCCAGCAGCACGTTGACCTGGGCCACAACAGGGGCAACGAGCGTCGCCATTTCGCCGGGGACATTCACCTCCACCGCTGCCGGCGGTTCCACCAGCGTGAGTCCGACGACCACCACCACCTACACGCTGACCGCAACCAATACGGCCGGCTCCGTCACCGCAACCGTTACCGTCACGGTGAACGCAGCGGTCAGCAAGCCTGTCATTACCTCGTTCACAGCCAGTCCCGGCACAATCACGCAAGGTTCCAGCAGCACGTTGACCTGGGCCACAACAGGCGCAACAAGCATCGCCATTACGCCAGGGACATTCACGTCCACCGCTGCCAGCGGTTCCACCAGCGTGAGCCCCACGACCACCACAACCTATACGCTGACCGCAACCAATACGGCCGGCTCCGTCACCGCGACCGTTACCATCACAGTGAACGCAGCGGTCAGCAAGCCTGTCATCACCTCCTTCACCGCCAGCCCGGCATCCATAAATTCGGGGTCCAGCAGCACTCTGAGCTGGGCCACAACAGGCGCGACGAGCATCGCCATCACACCGGGCACGTTCACCTCCACTGCGGCCAGTGGCTCAACGGCCGTAAGCCCCACGGCGACCACGACGTACACACTCACCGCCACCAATCCTTCCGGCTCCGTCACCGCGACCCTGAAAATCACGATCGGGACCAGCGGCGGGACATTGGAGATCACCACCTCCTCCTGCCCCGGCGGAACCCAGGGCACAGCATACGCAGGCTGCACACTCACCGCCAGCGGAGGCACTCCGCCTTACACCTTCTCGGTCAGCACCAGCGACAGCGTTCCACCCTTGCCCGAAGGCATGTCGCTCGACGCCAGCACCGGCGCCATCACCAGCGCGCTGATCGGCGGCCAGGGCACCTACACGCCGGAATTCATCGTCACCGACTCAACCAACGCCACCGCCACCACCGACAACATCAGCTTCTCCATCAACGGCAGCAATGCATTCCTCGCCAACATCTTTCCCTCCACGTCCATCTTTCACCATCGCGTCGACGCAGCCACCACCGGCCTACCTGTAGACAGTTCCCCCGCTGCACCCATCTACAGCGGCTATCTGTCGTCCACCATCAAGCCGTTCTTCGGCAACACCTCGAACGCGCCCTTCCCCAATGGAATCCCCGCCATCCAGGTTCCCTACAATCAGCCGCCGGTATCGGTTTCCACCACGGCGTATCAGTCCTACTACGCCTCGGGCCCCATTCCTGCCTACGCTCCCATTGAAGGCACCAGCCAATCCACCGGCGATCGGCATGTGCTGGTTTACCAGCAGGCAGGCGGCGGCAACAACCCCGCGCTCTATGAAATGTGGGTGGGAATCTACGAAGGCGGTCCCTGGACCGACTCCTCCAACGCCCTGTGGTCCAACGTCACCACCAACAATCTGACCCCGCAGGGCAACGGAACCACTGATGCCGCGGGACTGCCCGTTGCCCCGCTCATCGTCAATGCCGATGAAGTAATTGGAACCGGCACGCCCACCGCGCCCACCGGCACCGTGCAGCATCCCATCCGCTTCACGCTCAATAACACGTTGAATTACTGGGTCTGGCCCGCGACGTCAACCTCCGGCGTGGGCAGTTGCAGCAGTAGTTCCGGCGCCATCTCCACCCAAACCCAGATCTCCCAGTCCGCTCCGCCCACCAGCTGCACCATGACCGGACCGGCCGGCGAAATCTATCGCCTCAAGGCATCGGTAGCCACGCCCGCCTGTGCCGCCAGCAGTCCGCAGGCAAACATCATCATCACCGCCATGCGCGACTACGGCATCATCCTGGCCGACAACGGAGACAGCGGCGGTCTCATCGGCACCCCCGACGCCCGCTGGAACGACGCCGATCTGTCCTGCCTCACCAGCCTGACGTTGTCGGACTTCGAACCCGTCAACGTCTCCAGCCTGACAGTAAGCAACGACAGCGGCGCCACCCAGTAGAGCAAGTTTGAAAGTTATCTCGCCATAGAAGTCGGGTGCCCCACCTTCGCCGATTCGCGTAGTTTGCGAATCGGTTAAGGTGGGATATCTAAACGGTGGGATATCTACACCGAAAGTATTTTCGCTTTGTAACAAGGGCACGACTGGTAGGCCGGGACTTTAGTCCCGGCTCTCACAACGCCCTCACATCAATGTGGGCTTCAGCCCCTGCGGGATGTTCCCAAGCACGATTTGCCCCCTACGATCCTTCTATTTGCTGTCTACTTGCGCCCGCTCCCACCCGAGTGAAACACCAACCGCACATACCCCGCGCGATAGATGCCCACCAGTGGCTGCGTCGGGTCTCCGGTTCCCCACTCGTAGTGCACGTTCTGGAAGAGATTCTGCCCCACCAACTCCACCGCAAAATCGCGCCCCAGCGCCTTCTGCAGATGCAAATCCATAGTCTGGTAAGCAGGAACCTTCTGCGCCGGCAGCCCGCTGATGAACCGGTACGTCTGATCAAACTGGATTCGCCCCGGCAAATCGAACAGCGACTGCGCCGTCACCTGGTGCTTGGGGCTCGAGCCGTCGTACGTTTGCACCGAACCGGTGGAGCTGATGTTCGAGGTGGCGCCCAAGGCGTTGAAATCCGAGTTTTGGTAGGAGTAGTTCGCGTTCAGCCGCCACCACGGCGCAATCTGCGATTCGGTGGCCAGCTCCAAGCCCGAGGTTGAACCCGCAATCTGGTTCGAGTAGTTGAGCACATAGTATGTCAGGCCCCCGGAAGTGAAGATGTCCGGCGCCGTAAAGCTCTGCAGACGCCGATACTGATTCCAGAACGAAGATACGCTGGCGTACACCTTGTTTGCCACCAGCCGCCGATAGCCCAGTTCATAGCCGACTACAATCTCCGACTTGAAGTTGGGGTCGCCCAGAACCTGCTCCACAAGGTTGCCGGCCTGCGCCTGCAGATGGAAGTTCTCCTCCAGATCCGAGGGCGTGGTGACCGCGCGGCTAATCGCCGCCCACACTGCTTGCCCGGTGCCGGGCGACCAGATCAGACGCCCGTTCGGCTCAAAATCCCAGCCGCTGTAATTGTTGTTCTCCACCTTGGCGCCGGCCGTAAATCGCAGGTCCTCCCGCAGCTGGATCTCGTCCTGCACAAAGCCGATATGCTCGTGGTCGGTGCCTCCGTTCGGAACCAGCAGGTACTGTGGAATCGTCAGCCAGGGGCTCCAGCGCAGCGTTCCTCCGTAGGAGATCTGGTTGCTGTTTCCCGCCCGGAAGTGCTGGATGAAGTCGATATCGATGGTGTCGCGCGATTCGTCGACCTCGGCCGTGTGGGTGCGCAGCGTGCGATCAAAATAGCCCTGCAGGTAGAAGCCCTTCTCGGCGGACAGGTTGTGCTCCCAGCGCAGGTTGATGTCGCCCCCCGAGGTGGCGTCGTTGGACAGCTCAGATGCCGCGATGTGCGGCGCCGTGCCTTTGTAAATGTCTCCCTGAGCGAAGAGCGCATCCAGGCCGGCGGTGTAGTCGGCGCGGAACCCGAACCTCTCCTGGTGCCAGGAATCGATGTCCATGCCGTTGGAATTGTACTCGTAGCGCCGCTCCAGGCCGCGCCCGAAGAAACGATAATTCCATTTCGACGCCGCCCCGCCATATTGCAGATCGTCGATGGTGTGGTCCTCGGTCCCGGCCAGCGCGTCCGCCATTACTCCGTGCGTGTCGCGCGAGTTCTTGGTGATGATGTTGATCACCCCGTTGGCCGCGTTCGGTCCCCAAATCGCGCCCCCCGGCCCGCGAATCACCTCGATGTGGTCGATATCATCGAGCGGCATATCCTCGACGTCCCAGTAGACGCCCGCGAACAGCGGCGTGTACACGTTGCGCCCATCGATGAGCACCAGCACCGATTTTGAAAAATTATTCTCGAGCCCGCGGATGCCCACGGCCCAGTAATCCGAGCTCATGCGGCCCACTTCCACGCCCGGCGCCAGCCGCAGCGCATCGGCAATATTGGTCGCGCCGGAGCGCAGGATTTGTTCGCTGGTAATTACATAGACTGCTGCTGGAGTCTGCCAGAGTTCGCTGGGCACCTTGCTGTAGGTGGTGACTTCCACGTTCGCCAACTCGGCCAGCGAGAGCTTCTTCAGCGACTGCGGGCTCTGCGCCGGCTCAGGATGCGCTTCGCCGAGGCAGGCTCCGCCCCGCACCAAGAGCAATAAAAGCAACAACGCGCAGCAAGCCCGTGCGCAACGCGGTTTCGCACGAGTCAATAGCAAAGATTTAGTGTCCGTTCCTATTGCTCAGGAAAAGAATCTTCCCGGCTTGGGCCCAGGAGTCGGGGATAGTCTTCTGGGGTTCGCTTGTAAGAAGCGCACTCATAAAAAAAGGTTGCCTGTGGATTTCTTCGGCAACCTCACCCCATTGCTTACCGGTTCTCCCGCTACCGCTCCGTGCCCCGTCCTTTCGCCTTTTCTCTGGCGAAAGGGCGGGATCGCACCAACTCACACCGCCCGGGCCCCCTACGCCGCGTTCTGCCCCAAATGCGTCGCCCGCCCTCCCTCATCCTCGCCGGCCAGCAAAAGCCGATCCAGTCCCACCACTGAGAGAATCTCGCGCACATGGCGGCGCGGGCGCGCCACCCTGAAACTGTGCCCCGCCTTGCTGGCGTCGCAATAAAGCGTGATCAGCACCGCCAATCCCGCTGCATCGATCCGCTCCACCGAATCCAGATCGAGCGACACGCTCTGCCGCTGCACCACCGGCGTCATCCGCTTCAGAAATTTCTCTTCCTGCCCCCGAACCAGTTCCATGTTTTCCCCCTTCACCGCTGCTGCCACCACTGTCGTCGTATCAATATTGCTGTTGCCGGTCATATATCCTCCTCCGCGCGGAGACCGTGCCGCGCTGCCGCAGGTAGCTGTGTTGCCCCACATCATGATGAATTTGCACGCGGATGACCAAAACACGCGAGCTCTAAATGATTGTGTCCAAAAGGCTAACGCCCATGGACCTCTTCTCTGTGCAGCGATACCGTGCGATCTTGCTCGCCGGCGTCCGCTAATGAACACTGATCGCCTATACGCAATCCCAGGCAATCTGGTTCCTTCTCACAGGACTATACCCGGGCGAGTTAAACCCCACGTCAATTTAGTCGGTCTATGGTAACGAACTCGTCCTGTTCACTGGCTCCGCCGCAGGCCGCTTTGGCTGCATTCAGCGCCGAATCCGAAAAACACGAAAGAGACGCACAACACGCATCGGCCATTCCTATCCGTGCTGCTTCCCTCCTCGATTCGCCCGAGGGTTGTAAAGATTGGCAGCGCGCGCCTTACTTCGTCACCGTCAACTCGTTGCTCCAGCTTCCGTCCTCAGTGCCGAACCCCAACTGGATTTTTCCGTCCGCCAGGGTCCCCTTGTAAACAATTTTATAAGTCTCTCCCTGGTACTCGGTGTCGATCCAGAAGGTCAATGTCGTGCCGGCGAGCTTGCCATCTTGAATCTCCACTGGCTTCTCCGCCGACCCCTCCATCATTCCCTCAATCGTGCCCGTCACAACCCCGCCCGTCGACGTCAGATGCAGCGTCACCGGCACCTTCGCTTCTTCCAAATCGAAGCTTCCCTTCCACGTTCCTGTCACATCGGTTCCCGCCGGGTCCGGCCCACTCGGATTGGGCCCCGCCGCAGCCGGCATCGTCGGATCCGGCCCCGTCACATCCGGCTTCGTCGGATCCGGCGACGACACACCAGTGTCCGTGCTCTTGCGCGCCGTCAGCCCCGCGCTCCAGCTTCCGTCGTCCGTGCCCAGCGTGAATGAAATCTCATTCGTCGCGCCCGCAACCTGCCCCGTAAACACCAGTTTGTAAGTCTGTCCCTGGTAGTCGGAACTCGCCCAGAACGTCAGCTTGCCGCCCTCAATCCTGCCCTCGTGGATATCGGCCGGTGTAGTCGGCAGCCCCTCCACGTTTCCCGTCACCGCCCCTCCGGCCTCGGTCAAATGGAACGTAAGCGGCACGTTCTTTCCCTGAAAATCAAACGCGCCCTTCCACGTCCCCGTCAGGTCAGCGCCGTTGGCGCCCGGCAAAATCGTCAGAATCCCCGCCAACACGGCAAACGAAAACACCCTTCTCATACGACCTCCAAGGCTCAAGAGCATAGCATAGGTCGAGGTGCAGGTTTCAGACCCGGATTCGCTCAACTGCAAGCCCTTGCACCCTGACACCTGACGTCTACCCTGCGTCACAGGACGTTCACACTCCGGCTGTGATAGCATCCGGTCTTTGATAGCGGCGACTGCGGGAGCCGGCCTCTTCTTCGCCCCGCACGCTTAGCCCGAGCCCTCTCTATGGATGAGGAAGACGGCAGACCGGGACCCCAACCCCCGGTAATCCGGCTCGCAGGACGCCCTGAACGACGCCCCCACCGAATCCCTGTGCCCATCTCATTACAAACCAGCTCCGTGCCCCATCCTTGCGCCTTTTTTCCGGCGCAAGGGTGGCAAGCCCAGCATTCGATCCGCTGCAAAAGTGCCATGCGCAATTCCAACCCCAGTTCGACGTATCAAGGAGCATTCCATGAAAACGTACCAGGGAAGTGAGATCCGCAACGTAGCTGTAGTGGGGCATGCGCATAGCGGCAAAACCACGCTGATAGCCGCCATGCTGCATGCCGCCAAAATGACGCCCACCCAGGGCCGCATCGAAGATGGTTCGGCCGTCACCGCCTATGACGAAGAGGAGATCGCCCGCGGCATCACCATGCAGAACGCCGTTGCCTTTGCCGAGTGGCAGGGCGTCAAAATCAATTTTGTCGACACCCCCGGCTTCCACATGTTCAACCACGAAGCCCGCGCCTCGCTGCTTCCCGTCGAATCCGCCGTCGTCGTCGTCAACGCCCAGTCCGGCATCGAGCCGGTCACCGAGCGCGTCTGGCGCTACGCCGAAGAAGCCAATGTCCCGCGCATCGTCCTCGTCAATCAAATGGACCACCCCAAGGCCGGCGGCGGAGGCGGTCTCAGCGCGCTCATGGACGATCTGCACGAGCGCTTCGGCCGCAACTGTGTCCCTATCCAGTTGCCCATCTCCGACGCCCAGGGATTTCACGGCGTGGTCGACCTTGTCACCATGGAAGCCTTCACCTACACGCCCGGCGGCGATGGCCGCGGCAAAGTCTCCAGCGAAATTCCCGCCTCCCTCGCAGCCGACGCCAAGGCCCGCCACGAAGCCCTCGTCGAACTCGTCGCCGAAGGCAAAGACGAGCTGATGGAAGAGTTCTTCGAAAAGGGCACCATCCCCGAAGACCACCTCATCGCCGCGCTCCATGAAGCTATCCGCGAAGACCGCATCTTCCCGGTGCTGTTTTCAAGCGGCCTCGCCAACATGGCCCTCGACCATCTCCTCGATTTCCTCAAGGTTTACGCCCCCGCGCCCACCGAGCGCGCGCCCATCCCGGTCAAATCCCTCGCCGCCCAGGCCGTAGCCGCCGGCGCAGGCGCATCCGACACCGAAATCACCACTCGCAAAGTGGATGACCACGAGCCCGCAGCCGTCATCGTCTTCAAGACCATGTCCGACCCCTTCGCCGGCCGCATCAGCTTCTTCAAAGTCCTCAGCGGGGTCATCAAAAACGACGCCACGCTCGAGAACTACACCCGCCGCAGCCAGGAAAAGTTCTCGCATCTCAGCGTCATGCAGGGTCGCAAACCCGTCGAAGTGGCCGAGCTGCACGCCGGCGACATCGGCGGCATCGGCAAGCTGCGCGACACCCTCACCGGCGACACGCTGGGCGCCAAGGGCGGCGACATTCAGGTAGAACTCGCCGCGCTCCCCGAGCCCGCCATGACCTACGCCATCGAGCCCAAATCGCGCGCCGACGAAGACAAGCTCGCGCCCGCCATTCACAAGCTCATGGAAGAGGACCTGCTCATCCGCTTCTACCGCGATCCACAGACCAACGAATTCCTCATCGCCGGCGCCGGCCAGCCGCACATCGAGGCCATCGTCAGCCGCCTCAAAAAGCGTTACCACGCTGAAGTCCACCTGAAGGCTCCGAAGGTGCCTTACCTTGAAACCATCCGCGCCAAGGCCGATGCCCACGGCCGCCACAAAAAGCAGTCCGGCGGCCACGGCCAGTTCGGCGACTGCAAAATCCGCATGGAGCCCTTGCCCCGCGGCGCGGGCTTCGAGTTCGGCAACGAAGTCTTTGGCGGAGCCATCCCCCGCAACTTCATCCCCGCCATCGAGAAAGGCATCGTCGAAACCGCCGCGCGCGGTTATCTCGCCGGCTATCCTGTCGTCGATTTCAAAGTCACCGTCTACGACGGCAGCTATCACGACGTCGACTCCAACGAGCTCTCCTTCAAGACCGCCGGCCGTCTCGCCTTCCGCAGCGCCATGGAGCAGGCCAAGCCGTGTTTACTCGAGCCGGTGATGAAAGTTGTGATCGAAGCCCCCGAAGAGTTTGCCGGCGCATTGATGGGCGACTTAAACAGCCGCCGCGGCCGCGTCCAGGGCATGGAATCCAAAGGCAAGACAACGGTAATCAACGCCGAAGTCCCCATGGCCGAAATGCTCTCCTACGGCACGCAATTAACCAGCATGACGCAAGGCAAAGGCAGCTACCGCATGGAAGTCGGCCACTACGACATCGTCCCGCAGTTAGTCGCCGACAAAATCCTGGCCAACGCCAAGTGCCCCGTAGAAGAGGAAGAAGAATAGTCGCACCCCGCAACAATCCGGGTGCCCATCCTTTCCGCATTTTGATCCCGGAAAGGATGGGGCGCCACCGGCGACGACCGAGCACAAGCGCTCTTCGATCGGCTCCCAGGGCAATCGCATTTGAGATCTCCTGGAAAGCGACCTTCTCAGCCCCCGCAAAGACTCGACCGAAGCGAGCTTTGTAATCAGGGCACGACTTCAGTCGTGCCGAAGACGCTCCCCAAACCAGGTCGGGCTTTAGCCCCTGCCACATTTCGTGCCGCCTGGGATCTCTTTTTTCGACCTTTTTTGTGCCTCACGCTCTTTTCAAATGCGATTGCCCTGGATCTGCTCCCGGTCGGGTATTTCTCGCTCCCATCCGACAAATTACACTCAAAGCAGCATGTCATCCAAAGAACTCGGGCCAGACCTCGGCAAGGCCGTCCTCATCCATTTCTCCGGGCACGATCACCCCGGCCTGACTGCGGAAATCACGCGCACGCTGGCCCAGCATCGCATCAACGTTCTCGACATCGGCCAGGCCGTCGTCCACGAATCGCTTTCCCTCGGCATCCTCATCGAGCTCCCAACCGACAGCAAACTGGCCTCGCTCAAGACTGAGCTCACGGCCCGCGCGCACGCCCTCGATCTGCAGGTGCGCTTCAAAGTCGTCCCGCCCGACTCGCTCCAGCACTGGCTCCACGGCCTGCACCAGAACCACTTCATCATCACCATGCTCGGCCGCTCCATCACGGCCGAGCATCTTGCCCGCGTCACCACCATCATCGCGGCGCACGAAATGAATATCGACCGCATCGACCGCCTTTCGCAGCAACTTTCGCCCGGAGTCTCGCCCGGCGACTCCGACGCCTGCGTGGAACTGGCGATCAGTGGCGCAGCCAACCTCGAACCCGGCATGCGCGCCGATTTCCTCTCCGCAGCGCAGGAGCTTTCCATTGATATCGCCTTCCAGCGCGAGAGCATCTTTCGCCGCAACCGCCGCCTCTTCGCCTTCGACATGGACTCCACCCTCATCCAGGGCGAAGTGATTGACGAGCTGGCCAAGCTGGCCGGCGTAGGCGATCGCGTCGTCCAGATCACGGAAGCGGCCATGCGCGGCGAACTCAACTTCGATGAGAGTTTCACCCGCCGCGTAGCTCTGCTCCGCGGTTTGAGTGTGGACCGCGTCCACACCGTGCTCGAAACCATCCCACTCGCCGAAGGCGCCGAGCGCCTCATCCGCACCCTCAAGCTGCTCGGCTACAAAACCGCCATTCTCTCCGGCGGCTTCACCTTTTTTGCGCGCCACCTGCAGCAGACTCTCGGCATCGACTCTATCCACGCCAATGAGCTTGAAATCGCCGACGGCGTGGTGACCGGCCGCGTCATCCCACCCATAGTCAACGGCCAACGCAAAGCCGCTCTACTTGAAGAGATCGCGAGCGACGAAGGCATCTCCCTCGAACAGGTAGTGGCTGTCGGCGACGGCGCCAACGACATCCCCATGCTGAAATTAGCCGGCATGGGCATCGCCTACCGCGCCAAGCCTCTGGTCCGCCAAAGCGCCCCGCAATCCATCTCGCGCCTCGGCCTCGACGGCCTGCTCTACCTGATCGGTGTCCGTGACCGCGACCTGGACCCGCACGAGCCCAAGCCCGCGTAGCAGGCAGTTGACAGCAACCCCAGACGCAAGCCTGGGGTTGACCTGGAGCCGCACGAGCCCAAGCCCGCGTAGCGGGCAGTAGACCGTAGCCCCAGGCGCAAGCCTGGGGTTGCGATCCACAATTCCCCACCGCGAGCCCGCGTAGCGGGCGGTAGACCGTAGCCCCAGGCGCAAGCCTGGGGTTGCGATCCACGATTCCCCATCGCAAGCCCGCTTCAGCGGGCGTAAGATCCATGGTCGCCCCATCGGTCGCTGCGTGGCCCGCGTTTCGCTGAATCCCAAACGCCCTGGCGCAATGGCTCTCAACAACTATCGCCGCACCGACGCCACGCTGACCACCGATTCAAAAGCAAGCTTCGCTTGGCCGTCGCGACTGAACACCAGCGGGTAATTGGTGCGCCCCTTGACCGGCCAATCATTGAGCCAGGAATCTCCATCGGTCACTCCCCAGAAAGTCACGCGCGTGACCACCTCGCGATGCTGGAGAAAGACCTGAAAGAGATCGGCATAGCGGCTTGCTAACTCCTTCTGCACAGAATCCGGCAGCCCGTTGACGTACGGATCGAGTTTCGCATCCTGCCCGATGTTGAGGCTTACATCGGCGGTAGGCTGGCGCCCGGCCGATGGCAGCACATTGATATCCAGCTCGGAGATTGCAACCTTCACGCCAAGTTTTGCCAAAGCGGAGATGGTGGCATCTTCCTCCTCGACTGTGGGCCAGGTCAGGTTGTCGTGCCCCTGCAACCCGACGGAGGTAATCGGCACTCCCTCGGCCTTGAGCTCTTGAATGAGCGCAATCGCCCCTTTGAGCTTGGCCGGGTTCTCCAGGTTGTAGTCGTTATACGTGAGCTGTGCCTGCGGGTCCGCCTCATGCGCGTATTGGAATGCCTTCTCGATGTAGTCCGGACCAATGATCTTGTACCACAACGACTGGCGCAGAGAGCCGTCTTCATTGAGCGCTTCGTTGACCACGTCCCAGCTCTGAATCTGTCCCTTGTAGCGGCCCACCACGGTATGAATGTGTTCGCGCATGCGTGCCAGCAGCGCGTCCCGACTCAGAAGATTACCCGCGTCATCGTGAAAGACCCACGCCGGAACCTGGTTGTGCCAAACCAGGTTGTGCCCAACGATAAACATGTGATGCTTGCGGCCGAAGGCGACGTACTCGTCGGCCAGGGCGAAGTCATATTTACCCGGCTGCGGGTGGACGATCTCCCACTTCAGCGCATTTTCCGGCGAGATGGAATTGAACTGCGCCGCCAGCAGCTCATCGCCGCGCGTATCCTGGCCGCTAATCTGCGCCGCATTCATGGCCGCGCCGACCAGGAAGTCGCCTTGGAAAGCTTCTTTCAGGGGGACGGGCGCATGGGCCACGGCCGTTAAGCCACCAGCCATCAGGCCGGCCAATACCGCCCAGCGCACCACCATCCGTGTCTTCACCAACATGATTCCTCCTGCCCGGAAATGATCCGACCAAAATGCGCACGCACCCTTATAAAGGGTGTCGATCATGGGTGCCTCAGATCTCGATTTTGAGACCTGGGAAAGCACGAAACTACATGAACACAGCACTAGGTCTTCGACCGAATGATTTCATCAATGCACCTCTACGACGTCGCATGCGGAGCGAACGCCTTGCGCCGCTCCGCAAGCTCATTGGCAATCTTCTGATTCACTTCGCGCGAGATGGGATAGAAGAACAAACAGAGGGCAGCCGCGAAGAAAAACAGCCCAGAGTACATGCCGGCCGTGAGGCGAATGCCCATCAGCGCGTGCGGCGTCTGGACGGCATTCGAAACGTAGCCATAGAACGAGAAGATCCAGCCTGCCAGCGCGCCGCCCAGGGCCAGTCCAACCCACAGCGCAAAGACCACCGCTGCGGTGACAGTGCCGGTGGCGCGGCGCCCGGTCTTCCACTCGCCGTAGTCCGCAACGTCGCCCATCATCGCCCAGATGAGCGGACCAGAGGTTCCGTAACAGAACTGGCGCAAAATCTCCGACACGAAGATGTTTGTCGTTGCCGTGGGCGGAAAAAAGAGCAGCAGCACATTGAAGACTCCGGTAAGAATCATGCTGAGGATAAACAGCTGGCGTTTGCCCAGGCGCACGGAGATGGGCGTGGACACGGCGACACCGATAATGAGCGCGGTGAGACCAAATCCGTTGAACCAGCTGAACAGATGCTCGTTGCCGGCGTTGTACTTGAAGAAGGGCAGCATCACGCTGCCGCGCATGGCGATGGCGGCAAAGTAAAAGGTAGTGACCAGAAACAGCACGATCCACGGGCCGTTGCGAAAGAGGTCGGCCAGGTCCTGAGCGAGCGAGGTCTTCTGCTCCGGGTTGGGCTGGATGCGCTCTTCGCTGGCGAAGAAGGCAACGATAAAGAACACCACGCTGAGAACCGACAACAGGCCCATGGTGAGCTGATAGCCGCGGGCGTCATTGCCGTGACCGAAGAAAGCAACCATGGGAATGGCGAGACTCTGCACGATGAAGCCGGCAGTGTTGGCGAGAATCTGCCGGTACGAAGCAATGCTGGTGCGCTCATCGGGATCGCCGGTCAGCACTCCATTCAGCGAGGCGTAGGGAACATTGTTCACCGTATAGATCATCCGCAGCAGGAAGTATGTGATCCAGGCGTAGATGATCCTGCCGGTAGGGCTCAGGCTGGGCGTGGTGAAGGTCAGCACGCAGAGGACGCCAAACGGAAGCGCCGTCCAGAGCAGCCACGGCCGGAACTTGCCCCACCGCGTGCTCGTGCGGTCGGCAATCACACCCATCACCGGATTGAACGCGGCGGCCAGAAGCCCGACCACGAGGAACAGCGTTCCGGCCTGCGCCGCGCTCAGGCCGAAAGTGTCGGTGTAGTAGAAGAGCTGCAGCGCAAGCAACGCCTGGAAAACAAAGTTTGCGGCCATGTCGCCCAGGCTGTAGCCGAGTTTCTCTTTGAACGAAAGCTTCTCCGTCATACGTGCCTCGTCTTGCGTGCCTCGTCTTGCGTGCCTCGTCTTGCCGCCGTGCTGGTTCTACTTAGTAACTGTGAAAGTCAATTTGGCGAGATCCGAATCCCGCGAAGAGTTGCCAACCATCACTTCGAAGTCCCCCGGCTCGACAACGTAGTTCATCTCCACGTCGTAGAACTTCAACAGTTCCGGCGTGATGTCGAACGCCACGGTGGTCGTTTCTCCCGCTTGCAGCCGCACCTTCCGAAAACCCTTGAGCTCCTTCACCGGACGTGTCACCGAGCTGACCACGTCGCGAATGTAGAGCTGCACGACTTCACTCCCCTCGCGGCTTCCGGTGTTGGTTACCTCCACCAGTACCCGCGTGGAGCCGTCGCGGGGAATTTTTTTCTTCGTCAGCCGAGGACTGGAGATCGCAAAACTCGTGTAGCTGAGCCCAAACCCGAAGGCATAGAGCGGCGAGACATCGTCAAAGAGATAGCCGCGCCGTGCCGAAGGCTTGTAATTGTAGAAAGCCGGCAGATGGCCGGCAGAACGCGGCACGGTGATGGGCAGCTTGCCTCCAGGATTGGTAGCGCCGAAGAGCACATCGGCCACCGCGCGCCCCGTCTCCTGGCCCAGGTACCAGCACTCGTAGATCACCGGCACGTTCTGGCTCAAGTAATTGATGGAGAGCGGCCGGCCGTTGAACAGGAAAACAATCACCGGCTTGCCCAGCGCCACCATCGCTTTTACCAGGTCTTCCTGGCGACCGATCAGATCCAGGCTGGTGCGGTCGCCCATATGGTTCAGCGCCCACGCTTCCCGCGAGGTCTGCTCGTTGCCCCCAATCGCCAGCACAATCACGTCGGCCTGCGCAGCGACTTTGACAGCCTCGGCAATCTGCCTGCGATCCTCGTCGGGATCGCTCGCCACCACCTCGTCCTGATTCCACGAGCCGCCCACAGTGATCTTGCATCCCTCGCTGTACAGGATTTTGATTTTGCTGCCCGCTTTTTCCTTGATTCCGTCGAGAACCGTGACATTGTGCCGGGGCACGCCGCTATAGCCGCCCAAAAGGCTGCGGTTGGCGTTGGGACCGATGACGGCGATGGATTTGATTTTGCTGAGATCGAGCGGCGCCAGGCCATTTTCGTTCTTGAGCAGCGTGATCGCTTCCTGCGCCGCGGTAAGAGCCAGCTCGCGGTGCTCTGCGCAGCTCACCACGCGCTCGGCCTCCTCCGGATCGACATAGGGATCGTCGAACAGCCCCATCTCAAACTTCCAGAAAAGCATGGGAGCGACCAGCTCATCGATCTCCCGCTCCTTCAACACACCCTTGCGCACCAGCTCAACCAGGTGCAGGTAACAATCCGGATCGGGCAGCTCGATATTGACGCCGGCCTTCACCGCCAGCGCGCACGACTCCTTTTTGTCCTGCGCGACGAAATGCCCGTGCGTGTCGGGCCGGTATCCCAGCTCCCAGATCGCGAAGTAATCCGAGACGACAAATCCCTTGAATCCCAGCTCCTTGCGCAGCACATCGCGGAGCAGCCAGCGGTTGGCATGCGAAGGGATGCCGTCAATTTCGTTGTACGACGCCATCACGCTGATCGCGCCGGATTCGCGCAACGCCTCCTTGAACGGGTAAAGAAATGTCTCGCGCAGCACGCGCAGCGAAACGTTGGCCGGCGCGCAGTTCATCCCGGATTCGGGCTGTCCGTGACCAACAAAATGCTTGAGTGTGGCGATGACATGTCGTTTGTCGCGGAAGGTCGCATCGCCCTGGAACCCACGCACCGCCGCGATGCCCAGGCGCGAAACCAGGTAAGGATCTTCCCCGTAAGTCTCCTCCACGCGCCCCCAGCGCGGCTCCCGCGCCACGTCCACCACCGGCGTAAGCGCCTGGTGTGTGCCGCGCAGTCCCGCCTCGGCCGCCGTCATGGCGAAGAGCTTCTCCACCAGGTCCGGGTTAAACGTGGCGCCCAGTGCGATCGGTTGCGGAAAGCTGGTTCCGTCCACCGCCGCATGGCCATGCAGGCACTCCTCGTGGAACATGACCGGAATTCCCAGGCGGCTGTTCTCCAGGAAGAATTTCTGGACGGCGTTAGTCAGCTCTGCCATCTGGCGCGCGTTCTTTCCTTTGCCGGCATCGCTGGGGCGGCCCACCTGGCCGAGCCCGCGCCCGTTCCTGAATGCCGCCTTGGCCTTGCGCAAGTCGAAGTTGCCCTCCGCATCCACCAGCGTCTCAGGCTTCTTTTGCCAGATGCACATCATCTGCGCAGCTTTTTCTTCGAGCGTCATCCGCGACAACAGGTCTTTGGTGCGCCGCGCCGAATCAAGACTGGCGTTCTTGTACGCGGGAACCGTTTTGCGCCCCCGTCTTGTTGCACTCTGCGTCTTCATACGTGATCTTCCGTTCTGCGAGGATGCGCGTTGTTGAGCGGGGTTGTGCGGCTCGTTGCACCAACGGGCCTGGAAACGCTGCAGAAATTCATGTGCCAATACCTGGCAGGTTGCGGAACACTCTGCGATGGTGCTTTGTAACAGAGCACGACTGGTAGGCCAGGACTGGTAGGCCGGGACTGGTAGGCCGGGACTTTAGTCCCGGCTTCCGATAAAGCCCAGCAATTCGACGTGGGCTTTAGCCCTTGAGGGATGTTTTTGCAATCGTTCAGCTATCCATGACCAGTTTCTCCGCAGCCTGCCAGGTCTCTGACCGTTTGGATTTGCACCAATCAACCCGTGCCCCATCCTTTCGCCTTTTTTCCGGCGAAAGGGTGGGAAACCACGGAAGCCAAAAGAACGAATTCATCCGGTCATAGACCTAGCCTCCCGGCATCCGGCAATTGCCCTTGATTTGTGCCGCGAGCATAAGCGCAGCCGATTTGAATTGTCAAGAAAAATGCTTACACTTCCCATAAGTACATCGAATTACCTCATTAGGAACCCATCTCTTCCACTTTGACATATTCGGTTCTGTCCAGCATATTGTTGGGAAACCGAAGTAAAGGACAGATGACGCGCGGCGGCGCAAACACCGCTGCGTGAGTGCCTGTAATGTGTTGAGATGTGTTCTTTGCGCGCGGCCGAGTAGGCCGATTAACGGGAAACAGGATGAGACAGATCAAATAGGAGCCGCAAGGGATCAGTCAGTTGCGGCTCCCGTATCGCTGACCGGAATTGCATGGCGCAAGCCCACGTGTAACCGCACCATCTGTCCCGGATCGGCGCCAACGCGAAACACGGCCTTCGTTCCTTGGACCTCTGTCGGCTGCGGATCGGAATCTATCTTCCATCCCTTCGGAACTAATTGCTCCACTACAAAGATCACAGGTTCGCCGGTCACATTCTGCAAAAGGTATTCTTGCTCGGCGATGTAGACCTCACTACGCCGCGTTACGCCCTCGCGAATCATCTCTTCCGGATGACTCGAAGTAAGTACGCTCTCCAGGCGGCAGATGGTGGGATCAGCCATTCGGCCCGGTAGAATGCGGCAGTTTTGGTCAACACGTATTTCCTTCGGAGTCGCGTTGGATAAAGCCGGAGCCGTTAAGTTGGAAGCGGTCGGTCGAGCCCCTGTCGCATGACACCCTGAGAACCCCAGCGGCACTACAGCCCCCGCCAAAATCAAAGCCGAAGAGAGAGCCACCTTGAGCATGCGCCGAATTCTAGCAGGTGCATGTTACTTCTCGGCCGAAAGTGCGGAGATATTTTCAGTCTCGCCCATGTTCCCTGTGAGTGATTTAATTGAGCTGCCCGAGCGCTCTTCTATCGGGACCGCAGCCAGCCTTCGGGTTCCGAGCGATGGCGCACCCGGAAGTAATCTTCCATAAGCGGCCGGGAGCCAGGCGGAAAAGCAATCGAACGCCGCCATCCACGCCACGCGCTAAAATCAACATAGAACGATGCCAGATTCCACGCCCACCGGCCCAACTCCCCGCGTACGTTTCGCGCCTTCGCCCACCGGCTTTCTCCACGTCGGCAGCGCACGCACCTTCATCTTTAACTGGCTCTATGCCCGCCACAACCAAGGCACCATGGTGCTGCGCCTCGACGATACCGACGTCGAGCGCAACACCGAGGCCAGCGTGCAATCCATCTTCGAGGGCCTGCGCTGGCTGGGCCTCTCCTGGGACGAAGAGTACAAGCAGTCTGAACGCCTGGCACTGCACCGCGAGGCGGCCGAAGCCATCTTCGCCAAGGGCCTCGCTTACCGCGACTTCACGCCCGCCCACGCAGCCGAAGGCGAGACATCTTCGGCGCAGGGCGCTGCCTCCCGTGAGGGAGCTTGGCTCTTCAATGCCGGCATGCGCGAACTCTCCCCCGAGCAGAGCGACCGTCGCGCCGCCGCCGGCGAACCGTTCGCGCTCCGCTATCGCGTGCCGCGCGGTCAAGGCCGTACGTTGAGCTTCAAAGACGGCGTCTATGGCGAGCAGGCAAAGCAAGCCGACGAAGTAGAAGACTTCGCCCTGCTGCGTTCGGACGGAATGCCGACGTATCACCTGGCTTCGTGTGTAGACGACGCCGACCTCGGCATCAGCCACATCATCCGCGGCCAGGATCACCTCACCAACACCTTCAAGCACCTGCTCATCTTCGAAGGCCTCGGTGCAACGCCGCCGCAGTTCGCGCACCTGCCTCTGCTGGTCGCGCCCGACGGCACCAAGTTGTCGAAACGAAAACATGGCCCCGTCGTCAGCGTCACCACCTATCGCGACGCAGGATTCCTGCCCCAGGCCTTCATCAACTTCCTCTGCCTGCTCGGCTGGTCTCCCAAGAACGACCGTGATTTTCTAACTTTGGATGAGGTTCGTGACCTGTTCACTCTCGAGGGTGTGAATCGCGCCAACGCGGTAGTGAATTTTACGGAAGAAGATCCATTCGACCCAAAAGCGCTGTGGCTCAATGCCGAACATATCCGTGCGTTGCCGGTGGAGGAACTTGCGCGCGACCTGGAGCCGGTGTTCGCACAGGCTGGATTTCATGCCACGCCGGAAAAAATTGCGGCGGTCACGCCGCTCATCCGCGAGCGCATCAAATCCCTGCGGGAGGCAGCCCAAGCCGCCGATTTCTTCTTCCTGGAACAGTTGCCGCCCTACGATCCCGCGGAGCTGATTCCGCCCAAGGGCGGCGATGCAGCCATGGCTCTCCGCGTCCTCCAAACCGCCGGGCAAGTGCTGGCCACCACCAGTTTCGATCACGATTCACTGGACGCGGACCTGCGCGCCGCAGCCGCTTCGCTCGGCCTCAAAGCCGGACCGATGTTCCAGCCCATCCGTGTCGCCGTCTGCGGACGCAAAAACGCGCCGCCGCTCTTTGAAACCATGGTCGTCCTCGGCCGCGATGTCTGCCTCGAACGTATCCGCCAGGCGGAAGAACGGCTTCAATCGCTCGGATGAGCTGTTGACTGGATAAACTCGCAACCCCCTCATGGCTGCTTGACCACCTGTAATCGTTCAATTACACTTAGAACATGTTTTCCGTCAGGCCGCTTCCCGAGTTCACGGCATGGCTTGATGGATTGAAGGACAGCAGAGTCCGCGGCGCCGTGGCCGAGACGAATCAAGCGCCTCAGCTTCGGCTTGCTGGGCGACTTCAAGGCGATTGGCGACGGCGTGGTGGAACTGCGCGTCGACCTGGGCGCGGGCTGGCGTATCTATTACACCCAACGCGGCGCGCAGATCGTCGTGTTGCTTGCCGGTGGTTCCAAACGCACACAGAAGAAAGATGTCCAGCGAGCCAAGGCTTTGGCCAAATTGCTGAAAAGCGAAAGGGGGAAAGATGAGAAAAGCCATTCACGTGGACGACCTTCCTGAATTCGACCCCGCGCAGTACCTCGACAACGAAGAGAGCATCGCCGTCTATCTGACCGGAATTCTGGAAACGAATGACGCAGCCCTGCTGGCCTCGGCGTTGGGTGACATTGCCCGCGCGCGCGGCATGACGGAGATAGCCAAGGCCGCCGGAATTACCCGCGAAGCTCTCTACAAAGCCCTTCGCCCCGATAGCGCGCCGCGCTTCGACACCATCAGCCGCGTCTGTGCGGCGCTCGGTGTGCGTTTGGTGGCCCAGCCCATGCCTACCGGCAAAGCAGCCGCTTGAAGGCCTCCGATTGGAAAGCAGGTCCGCCCAAGGCTCCGCAGTCTTTCTAACCCTCATCCGACTGATCGAAGCCAAGGTGTGATAACGTCCTTTATCAGAGGTTGGGGAATAAGGCAAGATGGGTTCAACAAGCAATGTAAGTCAAAAGCTGTGGCAAACAATCGAAACGCTCGCGACAGGTGAGGGGGGGATTCAGGAGCGTTTGGAAAGCGCAGCACTCAGCCTGATTGGCGTTTACCTTCCCCCAGAAGGCGATTTGCCGAAGAAATATCGAGAGGAGTTTGATTCGATAAAACGGGATCTGACAAAGGGGGGCGAAGGAACGATTCATGCCACGATCCCCATCATGAACGATCAGGAAGCCAAACAGGTAGTAAGACGCATTCTAAGCCTTTATATACAAATCAAGGGTGGAATATGAACGTCAGCCACACGCCGGCCTCCGAGTACGAGTAAGAGAAGATGCTCGATGAAACTTTCCATTGAAGAACTCCTCCACGATCCTTGCGAAGGTCTCAATGATGATCCAGCCCCGCCCACCCATGTCCGTGAATGTTATGAAATCCTCGCTGGCCCGATGGTGAATCTTCCCATCCAAATCCAATGGAACAACGAAAGAATTGTCAAAGCCAATAAGAGGATTGCTGAGGAGGAGAAGAGAATAGTTCACGCGAACAAAAGAATAGCCGAGGCCAAGATTTACCTTAGCGACGCCATCGAACGATGTAAGGCCACATATGGCGATGCCGATACCGCTGTCGCTCTTGAGGCTCTTATGAGAAATGTGGGGGGCTCGCCCACGATCCGCAGAGAAAGTGGGCCGCCTCATCCGTCCGCAGCTTTATCGGCAGGCGTGAAGAAGGCAAGGACTAGCCATCCTAAAAAATAAATAGATGCCCCATTTCTTACCTTTGAAACTGGAGCGCCCCGGCGCGAACCCGATCCTCTTCGCACCACTCTTATTCGGAACACCCCTGCAGTGGGATAATGAATTGCAGTGATGACTACTGCAAATCCGGAAAGCACGCAGGACCTTCGTACCACCTCCAACTTCCTCCGCGACATGATCGCCGAGGATGTGCGCACCAAAAAGTACGGCGACGCCGTCATCCAGACCCGCTTTCCACCCGAGCCCAACGGCTATCTCCACATCGGCCACGCCAAAGCAATTTTTCTTGATTTTGGACTGGCCGACGAGTTCGGCGGCAAAACCAACCTGCGCTTCGACGACACCAACCCCGAGAAGGAAGAGCAGGAGTACGTCGACTCCATCCAGAAAGACGTGCGCTGGCTCGGCTTCGAGTGGGATCGCCTTTGCTACGCCTCCGACTACTTCCCGCAGCTCTTCGAGTGGGCGTTGCTGCTCATCAAGAATGGCAAGGCCTACGTCGACGATCTCACCGCCGACGAGATTCGCAAGCACCGCGGCACCCTCACCGAACCCGGCAAAGACAGCCCGTACCGCAACAGGTCAGCCGAAGAAAATCTCGACCTCTTTGTTCGCATGAAGCAGGGCGAGTTCCCCGACGGCAGCCGCGTGCTCCGCGCCAAAATCGACATGGCTTCGCCCAACCTCAACATGCGCGACCCGGTCATGTATCGCATCCTCCACGCCACGCACCATCGCACCGGCGACGAGTGGTGCATCTACCCCATGTACGACTTCGCACATGGCCAGTCGGACTCGATTGAGAACGTGACGCACTCCATGTGCACGCTCGAATTCACCGATCATCAGCCACTGTACAAGTGGTATATCGAGCAGTTGGGCATCTTCCCTTCCCAGCAAATCGAATTCGATCGCCTCAACCTCACCTACACGATGCTCAGCAAGCGCAAGCTTCTGCAGCTCGTGCAGGAAAAACACGTAAGCGGCTGGGACGATCCGCGCATGCCCACGCTCTCCGGCTTCCGCCGCCGCGGTTTCACGCCAGAGGCCATCCGCGCCTTCGTCAACTCCGTCGGCGCAACCCGCACCAACGGCATCATCGACATCGAAATGCTGGAGCACTTTCAGCGCGACCACCTCAACCGCCGCGCCGCGCGCGCCATGGCCGTTCTACGCCCGCTGAAGCTCATCATCGAGAACTATCCCACGGATCAAGTCGAGTACGTCGAAGTCCAGAACAATCCCGAGGACCCCTCGGCCGGCACCCGCCAGGTGCCCTTCTCGCGCGAGATCTACATCGAGCAGGACGACTTCCGCGAAGTTCCTCCGCCCAAGTACTATCGCCTCTCGCCGGGCAAGGAAGTCCGCCTCCGCAACGCATATTTCATTACCGCTCACTCCGTCCAAAAATCCGCCGACGGCAGTCTCACGGAAGTGCACTGCACCTACGACCCCGCCAGCCGCGGCGGCAACTCCCCCGATGGCCGCAAGGTGAAGTCCACCATTCACTGGGTTTCGACCGCGCACGCCATTTCGGCCGAGATCCGTCTCTACGACAAGCTCTTCTCCAAGCCCGATCCCTACGACTTCGAAGAAGGCCAGGATGTCCTCACCAATCTCAATCCCAACTCGCTCGAGCTCCTCACCAGCGCAAAGCTCGAGCCCTCTCTCGCCAGCGCGAAGATCGAGGACCGTTACCAGTTCGAGCGCGTCGGCTACTTCTGCCTGGACCCGGACTCAACCGACGAGAAAAAAATCTTCAACCGCACGCTGCCGCTCAAAGACTCGTGGGCGAAGATTGAGAAGAAGGCTGGCAGCTAGAGCAGAACCAGGGTTACTGTAGCCTGGGCGAACATCGAGGAGGGTCGCCGCTCCCTGATGTCGCGTCGACTTGAGGATCTTGGCTTCGGGATATGCCAACCCTGGTTCTGCTGTAGTCGGCCGGTCAGCAAGTCAGCGGCTGCGTGAATTTTGTGCTTCCCCCAATCTCCTGCGGCGACGGACGAGTGGGGACCTGGGATTTCCGCGCGATTCCCCTACGGAATCAGGAACGCCCCGGAATCCCCTCATCCAGCGTCGCCAGAACCGCTCCATTCGCGCTCGCCAGTTCCAGCAGATGGCCGTCCGTGACCTGCGCAGGGCCATTGACCCACGCGGGAAGTACGGAGATGTCGTTCCCCTCCCCCGAGGAAGGTGAGCGGCTGCGCTCGGTTCGGCTTCATTCGAAGAAGAAGTTCTTGGGCCTGCGAGATGTTCAGGTCATACATGGCCACGCTCGCGACCTCCCGGACAAAGCCGATCTCTGTGACGGGAGAGGTCAGGAATGTAGAACCGCGCTGCGACCGTATCCAGTCGACGACACGCTGATGGAACTGATGCTGAGTGACACCAAAAGCGATGAGCGCATTCATGTCCAGAAGATATTTCATGGAAAGTCCGCGAGCATCTCTTTCACCATCTCATTGGTCAGAATCGGGGCATCGGGTCCCAGATCGATGGCGATGAACCCGGTAACCGGGTCCTCCACAATCCGCGCCTCGTACTTAGGCTTTCTGGCTTGGGTCAGCACAATACGATCCTTCTCGACGGAAATCTCCAGCGAATCGCCGGCGCGGAGGCCCAGCCGGCGCCGAAGCGGGCCGGGAAGAACGATCTGACCTTTTGCCGAGACCTTGGTCTGCATCGTAAGACGATCCTACCGCAAGCCTACCGCAAGGTCGATCGCTTGGACACGCGTCCCCGGCCGGCGAGCGGCAGCTTGGCGTCAGCAGATTGCCCGTAACTTCATGGATTCCTATCCTCATGCCCGGCGGCCAACCAGCGCCCCTGTGCCACCATCAGTGCACTTAAGCCATGCTTTCGAGCCGGCTATTTTTCCCATAGCGGTTCTGGTCATTTCTAACTTCATTCCCAGAGCTGCAGGAGGCCTGAATGCGTATTTTTTCCCGCCTGACTCTCATCCTTCTTTGCACGGCCGCGCTGACGCTGCCCACCGCAGCGCGCGCAGCCGGCCCCGATGTCTACTTCGGGTACAGCCGTCTGGGCTCCAATGTCTTTCGTGCCAACGTTCCCGGCCTGAACGGCTGGCAGGCTGAGGCCAACTTTAGCTTCATTCCCTTCATCGGCATCGATGGCGACGTGGCCCACTACGGTCTGGGCGCGGCCAGCACGCTTCCCCACACCACCACGTATATGATCGGCCCACGCGTGACGGTGGGCGCGCACGGCATCCATGTCTACGGACACGGGCTGTTCGGGGGCGAGCACTCCTCCAACAGCGGCGGCTTGTTCTCCAGCAACGCCTTCACCCTGGCTTTGGGCGGAGGCGTGGACTACCACCTCATCTCGGTGCTGGCCGCCCGCTTCAACCTCGACTACATCGACGCTCCCACCGTTACCCCCAGCACCGCCAGTCACTACCGCTGGGGCATCGGGCTCGCGGCCCGCTTCTAAACACCGGTTGCGCCGGCCCTGTCCCGCCGCAACCGCTCCGCGCTCGGCCCTGGGGACTGCCTTTCGACAAGAAAAGCTCTCGCCAGGGCGGCAAGCAATAACCCATCCCGTACCGCCATCGCCCCCCGCATCCTCGACCCCCGCCCCGCATCCAATCTGCGAGACCACCTGATGCTCTGTCCGGTCCGCTCCTCCCCAAATCCACGCTCCGGCCGATAAGGCATGTCAGGAATCTCCGTAATCGCTCCCCGGAATTTCCCGTCCATTTCCGTGAGGAGCATCTTGGGAGGGATCGATGACGACGCGTTTTCGTTGCCCCTGCTGCGGCTATAGAACCCTGGAAACGCCCGCCGCTCTGGCGCTTTGCCCCGTCTGCTGGTGGGAAGACGATGGGCAGGAAGACCCCGACGCTGCCGAAGTGCGCTTCACCGTCAACGGCCAGCTCAGCCTGGAACAGGCCCGCCAGCACTATGCCCTCTATGGCGCCGCCGACCCCCGCTTCCTGCCCTACGTCCGCGACCCCCAAGTCTGCGAGTTGTAGCAGCGCGCGAACTGTAGCAGCGCGCCGGCCTCGACCGCGCTCACTAGGTCTTTGACCGCTTAATTCTGTACCAATTCCGTGCCCCATCCTTTCGCCTTTTCTCTGGCGAAAGGGTGGGAAACCACTGAAGCCAAAAGTACGAATTCATGCGCTCGGGAACCTAGGTGGCCGATCGCAGAGAAATCGTTACTGGTCGCTATTCACTCCTTCTCCGACGGCCCGCACTCATTTTGAAAGGGCACGACTTCAGTCGTGCCGAAACTCGTGCCCAATGCGCGCGGCTTTAGCCGCTGAGGGAAGGTTTTCGTCTCCTGACTTCCTGGGCGCGCTCCTTGCGATAACGCTTTCCTCGCGACAGCCCACCTCGCCGACTCGCTCGTGTGCGCCAGCGCACGCTAACCTGCTGCCCTGCGGTTTGACCCTGCCTGCAAACCCCCGTACCATAAAAGCAAGGCTTTCCCTTCCACGCGGTGCTCTGTTTCCGGCCCGAAAGGGGAGCCAAATGCGGCGCTTCAACAGCATTTTCTGGAACTGCGGACGACCAGCCGCATCACAAGGTTTTGGGGTCCGGCAAGGGCTGGCCGGCGCAACTTGAAAAGGCCACCCAAATCTCCGAAAATGCCGAAATGACGCTCCGAGGATCGCAGTGCGCTGCGAAGTTTCGCAGCGGCCAGTCCGTAACACCGGAGTGAGGATTGCGGAGCAACTCTCCGAACCGCGGAGCAACTCTCCGAACGGCGGAGCAACTCTCCGCAGCCAATCCCGCCCCAACCGGGTGTTCATCGCCCGGAGATTGCGGCTCGCGCGCCGAGCCGGGAAGGCAAAACATTGAGTTCTACCGAAACCGTCGACAATAAATCCGAAAATCCCGAAGTGGCTCACCCAGGCCACGACCATGAAGACCACGAAGGTCATGCACACGAAGGCCATGACCACAACCACGGCCCGGTCCTCAACCCCGAGTGCACCCGCGAGCTGGTCATCGATGTTCCCGCCGAAGAGGTCGCCGCAGCCTATCGCCGGGTCGCCGGCCAATACCGGAAGTATGCAAAGATCCCCGGCTTCCGCGCCGGCAAAGTCCCGGAATCGATCGTCCGCCGCAAGTTCGCCACGGAGATTCGCAAGGAAGTCATCGACACCTTGCTGCCCGAGCGCTTCAACCAGGGTGTGCGCGACCTGAATATCCAGCCCGTCGGCCAGCCGCAGGTCACCGAGATGGCGGTCGAAGACGGCGCTCCCCTCCACGTGAAGGCGATCTTCGAATACATTCCCGATTTCTCCCTCGAGGGCTACCGCGACGTAACTGTAGATAAGCCATCGGTCGCGGTCACCGACGAGGAGTTCGAGCAGGAACTCGAACAGATTCGCGACTCGCGCGGTACCATGGAGCCGGTCGAAGAGGATCGCCCGCTCCAGGACGGCGATTTTGCCCAGATCAGCTACCACGGCCAGGTTGAAGGCGACGCGGATGCTGAGCCGATCAACGGAGAAGAAGCGTTGGTCGAGATCGGCGGCAAAACCACCGTCGAGGCATTCACCACCACCTTGCGCGGCGCCAAAGCGGGACAGGAATTGAAAGCCGAGGTGGTGTACCCGGCCGACTACTCTGAACCCAAACTGGCCGGCAAAACCGTCGCCTACGAATTAACGGTAAAGGGCATCAAGAAGCGCAACCTTCCCGAACTGAACGATGAGTTCGCCAAGGAGTTTGGCGGCTACGAAAATCTCGACGAGCTCAGGACCCGCATCCGCGAGCACCTGGAGAGCCGCAAGCGCCGCAGCGTTGAAGGTGAAACCAAGGACCGCCTGCTGGCCGCCATCGGCGAAAAATTCTCCTTCCCGATTCCGGAATCGCTGGTGCAGGACCAGATTGACGCCCGCCTGGAACGCGGCCTGCGCGCCCTGGCTGCCCAGGGCATGGATCCGGCCCAGATGCGCAAGCTCGACTTCGGCCGTCTGCGCGGGGCCCAGCGCGACAGCGCTGTGGCCGAAGTGAAGGCACAGATTCTGCTCGACCGCATTGCCCGCGAAGAAAACATTACGGTCAGCGATGAAGAACTGGACCAGGAATTGCAGATGGTTTCCTTACAGACCCGGGAACCCCTCGATACCCTGAAAGTGCGATTGAATCAGGATGGCGGCACGGCTAAGATCAAGCAGCAGATTGGACGAGAGAAGACCGCCACCGCGCTCTACGAACGCCTGCCCGGGTAAAGCAGCTACTAGCCTCTAGCTTCTAGCCGCGAGCCCGGCATGGCAGGTGCAGGGTTCGCGGATGACGGAAGCAAGTTAGAAGCTAGGAGCTAGAAGCTAGAAGCTAGGAGCTGACAAAAGATGGCTTTAGTTCCAATGGTGGTTGAGCAGACGAGCCGTGGCGAGCGCGCCTACGACATCTACTCCCGTCTGCTGCGCGATAACATCATCTTCCTGGGCACGCCGATTGACGATCAGGTCGCCAACCTCATCGTCGCTCAGATGCTCTTCCTGTCCGGCGAGGACCCGGAAAAGGACGTCCAGCTTTACATCAACTCTCCCGGCGGCTCCATTACTGCCGGTCTGGCAATCTACGACACCATGCAGTTCATCAAGAACAACGTGGTGACCTACTGCATCGGGCAGGCGGCCAGCATGGGCGCTTTTCTGCTGCTGGCCGGGACCAAGGGCAAGCGCTTTGCCCTGCCCAACTCCAGGATCCTGATCCACCAGCCGTCGATGGGCGGCCTCAGCGGACAGGCAACCGATATCGATATCCATGCCCGCGAGATCCTGCGCATCCGCGAGATCACGAATAACCTCATGGCCAAGCACACCGGCCAGCCACTGGACCGGATCGAGCGGGACGTGGAACGCGATTTCATCATGACCGCCGCGCAAGCCAAGGAATACGGTATCGTGGATGAAATCATTGATCGGCCTCGCACGTAGGTGGCCAAACTAGCCGATGGGCCCTTACAGGCCCACCGGCAACCCATTACCGGTGGTCAGGCGGCGGATTACCAGCCGTAGACTGCCTTTCAACCGGCCCATAGACGGCCGTGACAGATTGGAATATGCTCGTCCAATAGGGAGCCAACCTCAATGAAACCCCGCACCGGGCCCGAAGAAGCGCTGCGCTGCTCGTTCTGCCACAAATCGCAGGATGCCGTGGCCAAGCTCATCTCTTCGCCCAGCGATTATCCGCGCGCCTATATCTGCGACGAGTGTGTAGCCGTCTGTAACTCCATCCTCGAAGATGACCGCGGCGAGGCCGCGCCGGCAACCGTAGCCGGCCACCTCCCGAAACCCCAGGAAGTGAAAAGCTTCCTCGACGATTATGTGATCGGGCAAGACCAGACCAAGAAGAAGCTGGCGGTCGCCGTTTACAACCACTACAAGCGCGTGCAGATGAACCGCATGCGCAACAACGAGGTTGAGCTCGCCAAGTCCAACATCCTGCTCATCGGCCCCACAGGCTCGGGAAAAACGCTGCTGGCGCACACCCTGGCCAAGATGCTCGACGTCCCGTTCGCCATCGTGGACGCCACCACGCTCACCGAAGCCGGTTATGTAGGCGAGGATGTCGAGAACATCATCCTCAAGCTCCTCCAGGCCGCCGACGGCGACGTGACCCGCGCCCAGCAGGGCATTATCTATATCGACGAGATCGACAAGATCGGCCGCAAGGACGAGAACCCCTCCATTACCCGCGACGTGAGTGGCGAGGGCGTGCAGCAGGCGCTGCTCAAGATCCTCGAAGGCACGGTTGCCAACGTTCCGCCCCAGGGCGGCCGCAAGCATCCGCACCAGGAGTTCACCGCCGTCGACACCACCAACATCCTCTTCATTTGCGGAGGCGCGTTTGTGGGTCTGGAGCGCGTGGTTGGACGCCGCGTCGGCAAGAAGGCCTTGGGCTTCCGCGCCGCTGATGCCGAGCAGGAAACGCAGGTGCTGCAAACGCATCGCGACACCGAACTGCTGCGCCGGACAGAACCTCAGGATCTGATCAAGTACGGCCTCATCCCCGAGTTTGTCGGCCGTCTGCCTGTGATGGGTGTGCTCGACGAGTTGGACGAGCCGGCTCTCATCGAGATCCTCACCAAGCCCCGCAACGCCATCCTCAAGCAGTACCAGCGTCTCTTCGAGTACGAGAACGTCCGGCTGCACTTTACGCAGGATGCCACCTGCGCCGTAGCCCGCGAAGCCCTGGCCCGCAAAGTCGGCGCCCGCGGTCTGCGCATGATCCTCGAGGAGTTGATGCTGGATCTCATGTACCACCTGCCCAGCAACAAGCGCGTCCGCGACCTCGAAATCACCCGCGAGATGGTAGAGCGAAGAGATCTGTCGCTCTGCCTGCTTGAAAAAGCCGGCTGACGTCGCAACAGCCTCAGGTTAGAAAGCAGTGCCCCTGGATTCGCAAGAATCCCGGGGCATTTTACTTTTCGCCCACAGATCAGCAGCACTCGACCGTCCCAGCCCTCCACTGGAACAATGGAACTGGAACACTGGAACCGGAACACTGGAACCGGGTGCCCCACCTTCGCCGCTGCGCGGCTTTATGCGCAGCGGTTAAGGTGGGATAGATCTTTATCTATAAGTTTTTCAGGATCTATAAGTTTCCAGGATCTATAAGTTTTTTAGGATCTATAAGTTTTTCAGGCCGCCCGCAAGCGAAACCGTCTTCCTCTCCCCAGCAGCAAGTTCCACCTGCATATCTTTTCCGTGGCTTCTTTCAACCCGCGCCTGAGCCACGTAGCTGGTGGAATTCTCCAGGCGCAGCAACCGGCCTTTCGCATCGTAGCTCGCCTTGATCTGGTCGAAGACCGCGCACCGCCCGCTGCTTTCATCGACAAACACCGAAGGCACCTCGCCATAGCTGAGCAGCACGCAGGTCTCCGGCCAGCTTGCGCAGACCCAGCCCATCTGGCCGCGCGAACCCAGTTCGTCGCTCATATTGAACTGCTCGCTCACCATGCCCGCCGCCATGTTGAAGGTCTCCTTGCCGGTGCTGACGTACTGCGGCAACCCGCTGATTGCGTCTTCCAGCAGCCGCAGTGAAAGTGGGTCGCCGGTGTAGCGATACAGGCGCAGCAGCGCACTGCCGGAGTTGGTGCAGAACGACGGCCCGATGTGGTGGTTCTGCGCATTGGCCAGCACGCCGCCAACGCTCTGAATGCCCTGCTCCTGGCAGAAAGTCCCTTGAGGAAACGTCGCGTTATAGGCGACGACCCATGTCGAGAGCTGCCGCACGGTTTCTCGCGCATAGTCGAGATACACGCGATCGTGCGTGACTTCATACATGGTCACGTAGCTTTCCAGCAGCGCCGTGACAGACTCGGAGTCGGGAGCGTTGGGAATGTCGAGCGGCCCGGCCACAATCCAGCCCGCGCGCACGAATTGCTCGTAGAAGGTCTTACTGGCCGCCCGCGCCACGGCGAGATATTCTTTGCCGCGCGGCAGATCGGCTCCCAGCGCCAGGCAGCCAATGCACAGCGCCCCCGCGGCGGTGCCGGGAACCACGATAGCCAGCGTGTTGCGATCCACCTTGTGGCCAAAGTCCTGGTGCTCGTTCCACAGGCGCGTAAACGCGTCCAGGTTGCTGATGGCCGATTTTTCCCACTCCGAGTGTTCCAGGCCGCGGCTGCGCTCCAGCGCAGCGGATTTCAGAGAATAAAACGTGGCGTCAGCCGGCATGCGCATGTGCTGCCAGCCCCCGGTATTGTTCAGGATCGGATCCCACTTGCCATTCGCAAAGATGGACCAGGTAAGCCCGGAAGGCGACAGCCCGCCCGCGATCCGGTCCAGCATCGCGCGAGCGCGCTGGCAACTTTGTTCGGTCCCCATCTTCAGCAGCGAGTAGCCTGTGATGGCGCCCGCGCACCAGCCCACTTGAAGCTGCCAGCCGGGGTACAAGCCGGAGACGCCCGATTTGGCCATCTCGTAGTCCGGCAACATTGCGTTGATGTAGAACTGCTCCGCCGCATCGCCGGCCCACATGCGCGTGTTGAAATTCTCTTCCACCATCGCGGCAGCAGCCGAGAGCGGCAGACGGTTGGTGCGCTCGAAATCCGGGCGCACCATCGCGCGCACCGGTTGCAGTGCTTCGAAGAGGCCGACGATATCCGGGCACTGCATCGCGAAGTAGCTCACGGGAACGCTGAAGCTGGCTCCTTCGGCCAGTGTGGCGCCTTTGGGCGTTTCCGGCGTGTAGTGATTGTGATGAAAATGCTTCTCGCGATAGCACGGCGCCATCACGGAAATGCGGTGATCGTCCTCGCGGCTGACGCAACTGAACCCTGACATATCCAGCGCGGTGGTGGGCTCGGTAAGCACCATCAATGTTTTGCCGGTGCCTTTTTCGTGGAAGGCTGCGAGCGGGATTGAAAGCGTGAAGACCGGCGTATCGACCTGGAAGTTCTGCGCCGCGGCAAGTTGCGGAATGGCAAGCGGCGCCTCGGTGAGCCGATTGCCATCGTAGAGCAGTCCCGGCATCAGAACGTATGTTTCTGCACCGTCAGCAGGCATTGCTGGTATCAGCGAGTGCTCGAAGAAGACGTCTTCCGCTGCTCCGTGCACGAGGCGATAGTCGAAGCTGCAATCGAAGCCCCCATGTGGAGCGCGGGTTGCTCGAAACGCAACCTCCCAGCGATTGAGTTTTTGATCGGTAATCTCCGCGCTTGCCTGGATGCCCTCCGCTGTTCGCAAGGCACGATGAAACGGAACATTCGTCAGGCTCGCCGGCGTGCGGGTTCTATAGAAAATCCTCACCGCGCAGGGAGCGTCGGCTACGCGCACCATCCTGCCACCCATCAAGGTTGAGAGCGCGATCCCATATCCATCCGACCCGGGAAGAAGATCGAGGCGATTCGTGCCGTTGGTGAGCGAAACCGCGGCTGCCTGGCCCGGCAATTTTTCCTGCGCTGCCAAATCACTCAAGGAGACGCCACGGGCCGCTGCGGCGCCTCCCAAAGCAACCATAAATTGTCTCCGATTCATTTACCGAGAGCCCCCGTAAGGGTAGGAATTGAGGTCGCGCCGGTGTTACAGCCCGGCATGCGTCCCATCGCAAAACGGCCGATCCCCCGTCTGCTTGCACCCGCAAAGAAACACCGTCCCCGACTCGCTGCACTCGTATTTCAACGGCGTCAGGCCGGTGCCCTTGTGGCTGCCGTCGCAGAACGGCTGGCTGGCGCTGCGCCCGCACGCGCACCAGTAATAACTCTTCCCTGCCTCAACCTCCACCTCATACGGGCCCTTCTGTGCAACCACTGCATCCGTCATCTTTTGTTCCCTCCGCTGTGCATCATAGCGGGTCCGCCCCTCATCAACGAAGCCCTCAGGAGTAAATTGGATGAGTTAACGATGTTCATCTTCACTCCTCGGGGAAATCGACAATGGGTTCTCGACAATTCAGCCGACGTGCGGCATTGAAGGCCGCTCTGGCCGCGACCGCCGCGCTGGGACCAATGGCGCAGATGCTGCCCGCGCAGCAGCAAGCCGGCGCAACTAAAAAAAGAATCCGCCAGGCCGTGTGCCGCTGGTGTTATCAGCAAATCCCGCTGGACCAGCTCTGCGCGGCAGCAGCGCAGATGGGTCTCTTCGGCATTGACCTGCTCGACCCCGATGAATACGAAATCCCGCACCGTTACGGAATGATCTGCACCATGGGCCGCGCCGGAGGCGGCACCATCGTCGAAGGCCTGAACCGCCTGGAACATCACGCGGCAATTGAAGAAGGCTTCCGCACCAACATTCCCCTCGCCGCCAAGGCCGGCGTGCCCAACGTCATCACCTTCTCCGGCACCCGCCGCGGCATGAGCGACGACGAAGGCGCGCGCAACACCATCACCGGCCTCAATCGCGTGAAAAAGATCGCCGAAGATCACGGCGTGACCATCTGCATGGAGTTGCTGAACAGCAAGGTCAACCACCCCGATTACATGTGCGACCACACCGCCTGGGGCGTGCGCGTGATGGAGGAAGTCAACTCACCCAATGTGAAGCTGCTCTACGACATCTACCACATGCAGATCATGGAGGGCGACCTGATCGCGACCATCACCAAAAACATGCAGTGGATGGGCCACTTCCACACCGGCGGCGTGCCTGGCCGCCACGAGCTCGACGACACCCAGGAAGTGCAGTGGGACGGCGTAATGCGCGCCATCGCCGCCACCAACTTCAAAGACTACGTGGCGCACGAATTCCTGCCCGCCGGCGATCCCCTCAAAAGCCTGCGGGAAGCCGTAGTGCGGTGCGATGTGTGAGGGAGAGCCCGCGTAGCGGGCAAAAGACGGTAGCCCCAAGCGTGAGCCTGGGGTAAGGCGAACAGATCGTGACTGGTAAACACAGCCCGCGTAGCGGGCGACAGACAGAAACCCAGGCGTAAGCCGGGGGCGAAAGGGGCGTACGGATGGCCCACACCTTTACCACTCTCCTCGCGCACATCGTTTTCTCCACCTCCGGCCGCGCTCCTTTCTTGCCAGACGCAATTCAACCCGAAATGCATGCCTACATCGGCGGAATCCTGCGGGAGATGCATGCGACTCCGATCGCCATCGGCGGTACCGCGGATCACGTGCATCTATTGGCACGCCTTCCGGCCGATCTTGCGGTCGCGGACTGCCTCCGCGTGGTAAAGACAAATTCCTCACGCTGGGTGCATGAAAGGTGGCCGGAGCGGAGGTCGTTCGCGTGGCAGCGAGGGTATGGAGCATTCAGCGTGAGCGAATCCAATCGGGACGCAGTGATTCGATATATCGAGGACCAGGCGCAGCATCATCAACGCCTTTCATTCCAAGACGAGCTTGTGGCCTTGTTGAAACGGCATCACGTGGACTTTGACGAACGGTACATGTGGCAATGATCTTTCGCCCGCTCAAGCGGGCTGAGGTTGCGCAACGACACCTGTTCCCCGGGCTTGCGCCTGGGGCTACCGTCTTTTGCCCGCTTCGCGGGCTGGCACCTTGGAACGCGTGGCTTTCCCACGTGCGGCTATCTTCTTCTGCCCGCAGCGCGGGATTACAATTCCTTAGGTTCGTTCCGCTATGAAATCACTCCTGCTTTCCGAGTACAACCATCTTGAAATTGCCGACCTGCCCGTGCCCGCCGTGGGCGTTGACGAGGTTCTCGTACGCGTCGAGGCCTGCGGTATCTGCGGCAGCGATGTGCACGGCTACGACGGCTCTTCCGGCCGGCGCATTCCGCCCATCGTCATGGGCCACGAGGCCGCGGGTACTGTTGAAGCCGTAGGCGCAAATGTGCGCGGCTACGCAACAGGCGATCGAGTCACCTTCGACTCAACCGTCTATTGCGGCGCTTGCGAGTACTGCGCGCGTGGCGAAATCAACCTCTGCAACAACCGCCAGGTCATCGGCGTCTCCTGCGGCGATTACCGCCGCCACGGCGCCTTTGCCGAATACGTTGCCGTCCCGCAACGTATCCTCTACCGGCTCCCGGAGAACATCACCTTTGCCGAAGCCGCCATGCTCGAAGCCGTCTCCGTAGCGCTGCATGCGGTGCGCGTCTGCGGAAGTCAAGGGCGGCGAGACGGCCCTCGTCATCGGTGCCGGCATGATCGGCCTGCTTCACGCTGCAGGCGGCACGCGCGGCCGGTTGCAAGCGCGTCTTCATTGCCGATGTGGACGAGACGCGCCTGGCGCTGGCAAACCAGGTGGGCGCCGACGAAACTCTCCACAGCGCCGACCTCATCGCGCACATCATGGAGCTGACCGGCGGCGAAGGCGTGGACATTGTCCTCGAAGCAGTGGGACGCAACGAGACCGTGGCCGCTTCGATTGACGCCGTGCGCAAAGGCGGCACCGTCACGCTCATCGGCAACATCGCCCCGGAGGTCACGCTCCCACTGCAGAAGGTAGTCACGCGGCAAATCCGCCTGCAAGGCTCCTGCGCCTCCGCGGGCGAGTATCCGCAGGCCATTGAACTGATCGCCAGCGGCGCCATCCAGGTAAAGCCGCTGATCACTGCGGTAGCTGCCCTTGAAGAAGGACCGCGCTGGTTCGAGCGCCTGCACGCCCGCGAGCCCAACCTGATGAAAGTGATTCTCACCCCGAGCAAACAATGAACCAACACCAGGAAAAACTCTTCGATCTCACCGGACAAGTTGCCATCGTGACCGGAACCAGCCGCGGCCTGGGGCAGTATTTCGCGCGCGCTCTCGCCCTGGCCGGCGCCGACCTGGTGCTCACCAGCCGCAAACGCGAGGACCTGTCTGCCTTCGAGGCGGAGATCAAGGCCCTGGGCCGCCGCACCGCGTGCCTGGAACTCGACGTGCGCAACCAGGAGAGCATTGACCGCATGGCCGCCCAAGCCGAAGCCTGCCATGGGCCAGATTCACATCCTCGTGAACAACGCCGGCTGCAACATCCGCAAGCCCGCGCTCGATGTCACCTGGGACGATTGGAACCAGATTCTCGACACCAACCTGCGCGGCAGCTTCTTCGTCGCCCAGGCCATCGCCCGGCGCATGATTCCCCACCGTTACGGACGCATCGTCAACATCGGCTCGGTGACCAGCGTGGCCGGCTATGCGGGACTCGCGCCGTACGGAGCGAGCCGCGGCGGCATTCGCCAGCTCACCATGAGCCTGGCTGACGACTGGGGCCCTCACGGCATCACTGTCAACTGCCTTGCGCCCGGCTGGTTTCAGACCCAGCAGAACAAGGTCATGTATGAAAACAAGGAGTGGGTCGAGTACCTCGTCGATCGTATCCCCATGAAGCGTCCCGGCGAGCCGCACGATCTGGATGGCGCCGTAGTCTTTCTCGCCTCAGAGGCAAGCCGCTACGTAACCGGCCAAACGCTGCTAGTAGATGGCGGCATCTCCACCGGAGCAACGCGGGCCATGGTTGCGAAAAAGTAAAGCTCAGATGGTCAGAAATCGGATCAAGGTAGAAAACCGGGTGCCCCATCCTTTCGCCTTTATTCTGGCGAAAGGGTGGGAGGCCACGACCGCTAACTAACCGCTCTAAACTGAAAACTGACAACTGTCAGCTATTCAGCTCCGCCAGCCCTTCGGGAAGCGCCGGGTGCCCCACCTTCCACGAAGAATGGGTGCCCCATCCTTTCGCCTCTTTTCCGGCGAAAGGGTGGGAAACCACGGAAGACAAAAGTACGAATTCATGCGGTCAGGGTACTAGCTAGTCAGCTATTCAGCTCCAGCAGCCCTTCCGGCAGCGCCATCTCCAGGCGCCGGGATTCCAGATCGAATTTGCGCAGATAGCTCTTGGCGAACGGCACCAGCAACTCGCCCTTCGCGCCGCGAACCACCAGCAGTGCGACTGGCCCGGCCGAGCGATCCACATCCACAATTTCGCCCACCGCAACTGGCGCCGCTCCCGCCACATCCACGAGCGCGCAACCGATCAGGTCGCTGATGTAAGTTTCGCCCTCCGCCAGAGGCACGCGCTCGGAGCGCGGAACAGCCACCATCCGCCCGGCCAGCTCCTCTGCCGCCGAGATCGAATCCACACCCGCAAAGTGCAGCACGATGCCGCCCTTATGCAGCCAGTGCGCGGTCAGCTCCACCTCACGCACAGACAGCTCGCCGGCATGCGCAACCGCGGTAACCCCGCGCCCTGGCAGAGCTTCGGCAACCAGCCACAGCCGTCGCCGTTCAGCGAATTTAAGAGGGAAATCGGTAAGAAGCTCGGCGAAGACTTCGCCTTTACGCCCTTGCGGGCGCCGTATCCGCGCCAGCCAAACCCAAGGTTCGGTCGGCGCGCGCTCCGGCTCATGATCTGCCCACTTATCCGTCACTGCCGGCTCCCGCAATGCGGGCCCGCACAGCTCGGTGCCACGCTAGCTCGCGTTGTCATCCTCTTCCAGGATGTCGAGGGTGTAGCGGTGTCGCAGCTTCATGCTCACCGCGCCCAGAATCGTCCGCACCGAGCGCGCGGTTCGCCCCTGCTTGCCAATCACCTTCCCCACGTCCTGGGGAGCCACCCGCAGCTTGAGAACGGTATTTTCGTCCCGAGCCACGGATTCCACTTCAACTGCCGTTGGTTCATCAACCAAAGCCCGCGCAATCTCGCGAACCAGTTCATCCACTGCGACCATATCCTGGGTCATGTTCTTGCCCCTGACCACATTCCCAAATGCATCTGGGTATGTGCGCGAATAGTATCACAGCTTACGCCTGCCGATGATGGCCATCCGTCACATCACTCAACGGCCGGCACAACGCCAAGAATAAACGTTTAAGCTGCGGCTGTGCTGGCGGTTTCGCCGGGGGCCGGGGCTGGATGGTTCTTCACCAGTTTCTCCACGATGGGAGTCATCTGCGCGCCCACGCCGCGCCAGTAGGCGATGCGCTCATGCTTCAGATCCACGCTGGCTGGGTTGGTGCGGGGGTTATAGGTTCCCACCACCTCGATGGAGCGGCCATTGCGGGCGCGGTCCTTCTCAATCACCACGATGCGGTAGTAGGGCTGCTTACGGGCGCCAATGCGCGCCAGGCGAATCATGACCACGGCGATACGGTTCCTTTCAATCTCAGCTCTGTTGCGGTCTTTTTACGGGAGGGCCGACCCGGCGCCGTCACGGCGCGTCCGGCCAAACGAAAGGCCTGAAACACGCGCCACACAGGCACACGTATCGCGCCAGTCGCAAGACTCAACATCTAAGTATCGCCGAAAGCAGCGCTTTGAAGCAAATCGGGGGAATGCAGGAGCAAGGGAACAGGGTGCAAGGGAACCAGAGAACAGAGGCACGCTCCCTAGCTCCTTCGTTCCCAGCTCCTTCGCTCCTTCGTTCCCAGCTCCTTCGCTCCTTCGCTCCCTAGCTCCGTTGCTCCCTTGTCCGTTGCTCCCTTGTCCCTTGCTCCGTTGTCCCTTGCTCCGTTGTCCCTTGTCCCTCGTCCCTTGTCCCTCGTCCCTTGTCCCTCGTCCCTTGTCCCTCGTCCCTTGTCCCTCGTCCCTCGTCCCTTGAAAACGCCACAACATGGAATCTCAAGGAGATTGCTGCCGCACTCACAAGCCCGCGTAGCGGGCGAAAGATGGTAGCCCCAGGCGCAAGCCTGGGGAAGACAGCAATCCACGAAACCAGCCCGCGTAGCGGGCGAAAGACGGCAACTCAGGCGTAAGCCTGGGCACCTGCTACTCCGCAATCTCAAACAACGCCATCTGCGTCTGGTCGGGAAAGATAAAAATCAGCGCCGAGGCCAGGCGCAGGTCCCCGGGAATCGGGATATTGGGGAAGGCCCGCCGGTCGCCGTATTTGAACCCCACGGCTGCAGCCGGATCGAAGCGCAGGAACGGCTCCGAACGTTCCTCCCCATGGCGAACCCAGACCCTGCGGTCGGGACCGATAAAGACCCGGCCCACCAGCCCGGCCGCCACAGACCCGTGGCCCAGAAACAGCGCCTGTACCTCGATCTGTTCCGTGATCAGCTTGTGCAGCAGATCTGCAGCGTCGCGCTCCGAAATGTCGGCTCCGGTTCCAGGCGAAGGCACCCGTCAGGCTCCTGCGGCATCTCTAATTGCCACTCTCTCCACCCTAATTGACCACCGCGCCGCCTGCGCTTTCCGCGTACCAGTCTTCGCGGGTCAGCGGCAGCCGGCTTGCGCCCCGCTCCGGCCGGCTCAACAGCACCTGGTACACTGCGATGCTGCCGCGCCGGAACGCCGCTGCCGAGCCCGCCATGTACAGCAGCCAGATCCGGTACGTCGTTCGCGGCACCAGGTGCAACAGCGCCTCAGCGTTGGCGCGCAGCCCCGCTACCCAGCAGCGCAGGGTCAGTTCGTAATGCTCGCGCAGGTTCTCCACGTCGCGCACCTCCAGACCCTGCTGCTCGGCGGCGTCCAGGGCCTGCGGCAGCGTCACCAGGTGTCCGTCAGGAAACACATACCGGCTGATGAACGAGTCGCCCGGCAGCGGCGCTGCCGAGACCCGCACAATGCCGTGGTTCAGCATCAGGCCGCCGGGACGCAGCAGCCGGCAGGCAATGCCGAAATACGTCCCCAGGTTCTTCAGCCCCACATGCTCGAACATGCCCACGCTGGCGATCTTGTCGAAGCTCCGGCCATCGCGCTCCAGGTCACGATAGTCACATAGATCCACCGAGCAGCAGCCCTCCATTCCCGCGCGCTCAATGCGCCGCCGGGCCGTTTCGGCCTGCTCGCGGCTCAGCGTGATGCCACGCGCCAGCGCACGATGCCATTGCGCCGCGTGCAGTAACAAGCTTCCCCAGCCGCAGCCGATGTCGAGAAAGTGCTCATCCGGCTTCAGCCGCAGCTTGCGGCACACCACTTCCAGCTTCTGCTCCTGCGCCTGGTCCAGCGCTTGATGGGGGTCCCGGAAGTAGCCGCAGGAGTAGGCCAGTGTCCGCCCCAACCACGGCTGAAAAAATTCCACCGGCTGATTGTAGTGGTAGGCGATAGAGGCGCAATCGCGCCGTCGCGAGTTCGCCGCGCCATGCTTCACAAACCGTCCCACTTCGAAAATCATCCGAGCCAGCCGCTGGGCAATCTGGTAGCGCAGCCTGTGCGGCCGCCGAAAAAAATGCTCCGCCACTGCAAATGCCGAAAAGATATCGCCCTCAACGTCGAGACGATCGTGGATAAAGGCCTCGCCCAGGGTGATTTCATTCGGCGTTGCCAGCAGCGCGGCCAGTGCGCCCGGCTCCTTCACCACCAATGTGCACACGGGCCGCGCCGCGCCCGGCGAGCACCACTCCGCTCCGTCCCATAGTCGAACGGCAAACGCCGGCCCTGCGTAGCCCCGAAACAGCTCGTCGAAGTTGGCCCTCTCGCCAACCGGCAGCGATTCCAACATTGCCCGGGTGTCCTTTCCGGGTCTGCGCGTGGGCGGGTTCTTCTTTCCGCTGCTCACCACAGATCCTCAGCGAAAACCGCAACAATGCTCTAGTTTTGATGCAGAGGCAAGGCTTCCGCCTCCACGGACCATTACCAGCATAAAACGACTTGAGCCACAGAGGGACAGAGGGACAAGGGACAGAGGGACAGAGACCAAAAACCCTGGCCTGCCAGTTGTGGCCGGTTACAAAGCTCCATGAGAATCGAGTTTTTCACTTGTCCCTTGTCCCTTGCCCCTTGTCCCTCGTCCCTTGTCCCTTGTCCCTCGTCCCTTGTCCCTTGTCCCTCGCCCCTCGTCCCTCGTCCCTCGCCCCTCGTCCCTCGTCCCTCGCCCCTCGTCCCTCCGTCCGTCATCTATAATAAAAAAGATCGCATCGCAGCGAGACTTGCGCCCTTGCAGGAGGCTTTGCGGCAGTTGCACCGTCGGCAAATCCAGCCTGTTCCCGCGTAGTAGAGGGGTTTCAATCCATCCATGATTCGTTTTCTGCAGACAGACAATCGCCTGACCAAGGCGCTGCTGGTAGTCGTGATCGGCGCCGCATCGGTGTCCATGGTCGTCTACCTCATTCCCGGCCTCACCGGCATGGGCTCCACCTCGCCTGACACCTACGCGGTCGTCTACCCGCACTGGTACAGCCGCTTCTTTTCCTCCGGCGATACCGTCAGCCTGGCAAAGGTCGAGCAGCTTACCCGCCAGCAGTTGCAGCGCCAGGGCCCGCAGTACGCTGACAACCAGATGCTCATCAACATGTTTGAGCCCCAGGTCGGCCAGCAGCTCGTGCAGCAGCAGATTCTGCTCCAGCAAGCCCACCGCCTCGGCATCCGCGCCACCGACGACGATGTGCGCACCTATCTGCGCACCGGCCCCACCGGCCAGGTCCTCTATCCCGACGGCAAATTCATCGGCCAGGACGCCTACGCTTCCCTCATCGCCGACCGCCTCAACATGACGGTTACGGCATTCGAGCAGGGCGTGAAAGACGACATCGCCCTCCGCCGCCTTGAAGGCCTCATCACCGCCGGCGTCACCGTGAACCCGCAGGAAGTCCGCGATATCTATCGCAAGAACGCCATCAAGATCAAGTTCGATTACGCCGTTCTTTCGGCCGACGATCTGGCCAAGACCATCAACCCCACCGACGCCGAGCTCGAGGCCTTCTTCAAGAAGAACGCTCCGCGCTACGCCCAGGCGGTTCCTGAGACCCGCACCATCAGCTACTTCGCCTTCACCCCGAACGAGATTCCCGGCGGCGCTCCGCAGCCCTCCCAGCAGCAGATTCAGGCCTACTACCAGCAGCACCAGTCTGATTACCAGCAGCCGGAGCAGGCCAAGGCCCGTCACATCCTCATCTCCGTTCCCCCCAATGCCGACGCCAAGACCGACGCCGCCGCCAAGGCCAAGGCCGACAGCATCGCCAAGCAGCTGCAGAACGGCGGTAACTGGACCGAACTGGCCAAGAAAGACTCCGAAGATCCGGGCAGCAAGGACAGTGGCGGAGAACTCGGCTGGGCCAAGCGCGGCCAGATGGTTCCGCAGTTCGATAATGACATCTTCACCGCCAAGATCGGCGCCATCAACGTAATCAAGTCGCAGTTCGGTTACCACGTCGTGCAGGTGGAAGACCGCCAGCAGGCGCACACCCAGGCCATCAACGAAGTCCTGCCTGAGATTCAGGCCACCCTCATCCGCAACGCCACTGCCGACGCCGAGCAGAACTTCGCGCGCAGCCTCACCGCCGAAGCCGCCAAGAACGGCCTCGCCGCGACCGCCGCCGCGCATCACCTGCAAGTGGTGACCACGCCGCCCGTCGCGCAGAATGGCGTCATCGCCGCGCTGCCTGACGGCTCGCAGCTTCTCACCAAGGCCTTCTCCGTCAAGCCCGGCGACGCGCCCCAGGATGCGCAGACCGGCGAAGGCTACGCCATCTTCCAGGTAACCGGCGTGCAGCCGGCCCACGCGCCCGCATTCGCAGACTGGAAGAGCCATGTGCTCGACGACTTCCGCCAGGAAGAGCTCCCTGCCCTGCTCACGCAGAAGACCAAGGAACTCGATGACAAAGCCAAGGACATGAATGACCTTGCCAAGGCAGCCAAGGCGATGGGCGCCAAGGTCGAGACGAGCGACCTCGTCGGTCTCGGCGGTCAGGTTCCCGATCTCGGCGCCGTTGGACAGGTCGCTCCCCAGCTCTTTGACATGAATGTCGGCGCCATCAGCGGCCCCATTTCCACCGAGCGTACGGGAGTCGTCGCCAAGCTCGTCGACAAACAGCAGCCCACACCCGACGAGATCCAGAAGAACTTCGATCAAACCCGCGACCAGATTCTGGAGCAGCGCCGCAACGAAGCCTTCAGCGTCTTCATGAGCGGCCTCTGGGACAACTACAAGAAACGCGGCCTCATCCGCATCAACGCCAAGCCGCAAGGCCCGCAAATGCCCGGCATGTAATCGTCGGCAATCTCAATCGCAAACCACCAAAAAAGCCCGCAGCCATCCGGTTGCGGGCTTTTTCATGTCACGAAAACAAATGCGCCTTACAGGCAATTAAACTTTTTCCGGCCGTATCCGTCAGGGATTTCCTGACATAATTGGGAAATTACACCAGTACAGGCCAGGATCGGATCTACGCCAAACCGAGCGGCCATTTAGTTTGCCTTGAAATATGAGCTGGCGGATTCGACGCAGGAATGCCCGCAGCCAATATGGCTGTGCCGTATTTTAATTCCGCAAACACCTAGCGACGGAAATTGCAGAGAATCCCTGGACGGAACGGCGCCAAACCGTACGTATCAGGAGCATCTATTTCATGAAATTTCAGAGCCACACCCCCATTCGGCTCAAATCTTCAGGAACAGCCCTTTGCACGCTGCTCCTCGCTCTAACCACCTGCGTCGCATTCCCGGCCACGGCACATGCGTACCAGTCCCCAACAAGACGGGGGAGTAAGCCCTCCATCACTTCCTTCAGTGCCAGCCCCGCCAGTATCGCTTCCGGCGCAAGCGCCACGTTGACCTGGGTCACCACCGGCGCAACCAGAATCACCATCACGCCAGGAACCATCAGGTCCAGCGCGGCCAGCGGCTCAGCGAGCGTGAAACCAGCCTCCACCACCGCTTACACGCTTACCGCCACCAATACTGCTGGCTCCGTCACATCGACCACATCCGTCACCATAGCCGGTTCAGGATCAGGTTCGGGTTCAGGCTCCGGCGGAGCGCTGGCATTCACCACCACCTCCTGCCCCGGCGGAACACAGGGCACCGCGTACGCAGGCTGCACACTCGCTGCCAGCGGAGGTACCCCGCCTTACACCTTCTCCGTCAGCACCAGCGACAGTGTTCCACCGCTGCCTGAAGGCATGTCGCTCGACGCCAGCACCGGCGCCATCACCAGCGCGCTGATCGGCGGTCAGGGCACCTATACGCCGGAAATCACCGTAACTGACTCGAAGGGCGCCACCGCCACCACCGACAACATCAGCTTCTCCATCAACGGCAGCAATGCATTCCTCGCCAACATCTTTCCCTCCACGTCCATCTTTCATCATCGCGTCGATGCAGCCACCACCGGCTTGCCTGTAGACAGTTCCCCTGCAGCAGCCATCTACAGCGGCTATCTGTCGTCCACCATCAAGCCGTTCTTCGGCAACACCTCCAACGCGCCCTTCCCCAATGGAATCCCTGCCATTCAGGTTCCCTACAATCAGCCGCCGGTATCGGTTTCCACCACGGCGTATCAGTCCTACTACACCTCCGGCCCCATTCCCTCCAACGCTCCTGTTGAAGGCACCAGCCAGTCCACCGGCGATCGGCATGTGCTGGTTTACCAGCAGGCAGGCGGCGGCAACAACCCCGCGCTCTATGAAATGTGGGTTGGTATCAACGAAGGCGGTTCCTGGACCGATTCCTCCAACGCCCTGTGGTCCAACGTCACCACCAACAACCTCACCCCGCAAGGCAACGGCACCACCGATGCTGCCGGCCTGCCCGTTGCCCCGCTCATCGTCAATGCCGACGAAGTCATTGGCAGCGGCTCGCCCACCGCGCCCACCGGCACCGTGAAGCATCCCATCCGCTTCACCCTCAACCACATGTTGAACTACTGGGTCTGGCCGGCGACTGAAACCTCCGGCGTGGGCACCTGCAGCAGCAGTTCCGGTGCCATCTCCACGCAAACCCAGATCTCCCAGTCCGCTCCGCCCACCAGCTGCACCATGACTGGACCGGCCGGTGAGATCTACCGCCTCAAGGCATCGGTAGCCACTCCCGCCTGTGCCGCCAGCAGCCCGCAGGCAAACATCATCATCACCGCCATGCGCGATTACGGCATCATCCTGGCCGACAACGGCAGCAGCGGCGGTCTCATCGGCACCCCAGACGCCCGCTGGAACGACGCCGACCTGTCCTGCCTCACCAGCCTCACGTTGTCGGACTTCGAACCCGTCAACGTCTCCAGCCTGACAGTAAGCAGCGACAGCGGCGCCACCAGCCACTAAACCCGTCGGCGGATCCCAAACGAAAAGCCCGCAGCCAACTGACTGCGGGCTTTTCGCCGCAACCCCTTACCAAAGTGTTCCCCCTCATTCCAAAGCCCTTCCACCCCAAACCCCGTTGCCGGTAATTATGCGGTTTTCCACTACGCTCAGCGTAGGAAAGCACTCTCGCGACCAGCGGGTGCCCCCGGTCCCGATTTTGGGACCGGGGAAGCACGAAGCCACCCCAGCCGCGAACTGCTTTCAAAGGAGAACTCCATGGAATCCCGATGCCGCTACACCCGCATCAACGGCGCGCGCTGCACCATGCCAACTCTCAATGGCCGCGACCTCTGTTACCAGCACGAAGAGCGCAAGCGTCTGGCCCGCCTCAAGCGCAAGATCCTCCCCGAACCCAACCCCACCGGCCCGCTGGTCAGTTTCATCTACATGGATGACCACGCCTCCATCATCGCCAACCAGAACGCCATCGCCGAAGCCTTCGCCAACCACCAGATCGACTTCCGCCAGGTCACCGCCCTCACCTACCTCATGCAGACCTGTCTCAAAACCCTGCGTCAGATGCACGAACTTGAAACCGAAGTCCGTGCCGAGGAAGCCATTCGCGAAGTCACCTACGACGAAACCGGCCTACCGCTCGCGCCAACCGCCCCATTTCCAGACACTTACCAAACTTCCACCAACAAGCCACCTGTTATCAACCACTTACCCCAACAACCGCAACCCGCCCCTTCATTTTCAAACACTTGCGCACTCCCCCCTCACCCGAGCCGAAAAAAGCCAGCGAGCGCCGCAAAACTCGCCAACTTGCCAACTCGCCATGCCGCGAAGCGGCGCTGACTCGCCGCACTTGTCATTAAAAAAATCGCCCCTACAGCCCAGCAATCCGGACCGAAGCGAAATCTCCGCCCAGCCGCGAACACCCGATACCTGGAACCGGCCTCACCGCGCAAACGGCAACCCAGTCACCGGCCAATGGCCCGGCTGCGCATCCACATCCGGCGCAATCGAAACACCATGGCTCGTCGCCGTCGCCACCGTCACGTTCCATCCGTCCACCGTCACCAGCGGCTTCTGCCCTTTGAAGCCGTCGTCGGCAGCTTCCATGGTGATGGTCTTGGTCTCACCGGGAACCAGCGAAACGTAGTTGTCGCTGTCGAAGACCGGCAGCACGCGCTCGCCAGACTCACCGTGTCCTGACGCGCGCTTCAGCTCCAGGTGCGCCATCAGCGCAATCTGGTTCGTGGGGTTGTGCAGCGTTACCGTCACGCGGCGCACGCCGTGGTCGTTCTTCTGCTCCGCGTTGGCATCGAGCGTCACCATCGGCAATTGATTCAGCGCCGTCAGGTCGTCGGGATTGCTGGGCGCGCCAACCCAATAGAAATTGCTCGAAATCAGCTTGCCCGCTGCATCGCGCAACTGCAGTTGAAGAAACGAAACAGCGGATACGCCAGCCGGAAATTCCACGCGGCCCAGATTGGTTGCCGCTTCCGGCTCAGCAGTAAACTTCTTCTCGCTCTCCGTCGCCAGCTTTCCGTCCAGGTTGTAAATCGCCACGTGCGCGCTCGCATCCGTCAGCGGCTCAGGGAGATTGTTAATCACCTGCAGCTCGCCATTGGCCTCGTTGTACTGAATGTGCCGCATCTCTCCTGCGTGCATCACCGCAAAGAACGACGACATGGGATCGAAGTCGTAATGATAGATCTGCCACACAAAGCTCGGCTGCGCGGGATTGCTCATCCACGTAATCACGGCCGTGGTCGGATGAAACAGCAGCGCGTTGCGGCCTTCGTACATGGCCCGAAACGCCTCGTAGTTTGCCATCTGGCCTTTGCGCACAAAATCGGCCAGGTTGGCGAGTTTGCCGTAGCGCGCCGCCAGAACGCCGGGATAAAGATCGCCGCGTTGCGCGCCTTTAGCCATATCGTGTTGCGCCCAATCGTCGTCGATCGTCTCCCAATCCTTCTGCGGCATCATGCCCTGAATCGATTCCATCGTAGGCACCGACATGCTGCCGGTTTCAGTCTTGAAGTAGTCGTCGGTAACGGTGTAATAGTCATACGGCGTGCGCCAGTTGTAAGGCCCATGCGAACGCACACCTGCTCCATCCGTCGAACTCGGCTGGTAGCGGCGCACCGGATCGAGCTCAGCCAGAACCTTGCGCAACTCCGCATCGATTTCGGGCGGCGGATAGCCTTCGTTGCGCGCGCACCACAGCACAATCGAAGGATGATCGCGGAAACGCAAAATCTTGTCGCGCACATTCGCAACATACGTCGCAATATCGGTTGGATTGGGGCCGTCGGCAGGATTGGGCTGGAAGAACTCATCCCAAACCATGATCCCGTACTTGTCGCACATGTCGTAGAAATCCTGCTCCGTGCTTTGCCCAACCCAGTTGCGGATCAGGTTCAGGTTGGCCAGCTTGTGCAGGCGAATCAGCGTCTCCAGCCGCTCCCGCGAAACCCGCTTCAGCCCTTCATCCAAACCCCAGTCGCCGCCGCGAATGAAAATCGGCACGCCGTTCACCGAGATCGTGAGCGTGTCGGCGCCAGGCACCGAATAGCTGATCTTGCGCACCCCAAACGAAACATCCTGCGCATCGGAGACGTCGTTCTCCACCTTGAATTCAAGGTGCAGAGAATAGAGATTCGGTTCGCCGTAACCGTTCGGCCACCACAACCGCGGATGATCCATATGCAGCGCCGGCGTGTTCTCGGCGTCGAAGCTCACCACCTGCGTGCTGTGCGGCGCAAGCTCCACGTCACGGCTGAATTGAATCTTCTCTATCGTCCCAACCAGCGTGCCCTTCACCGGCTGATCGGTCACATTCTCGACCGTTGCCTTGACCGCAACGTCCGCCGAATCGGTCTTCGGCAGCGGCAGATCGGTCGTAATGTAAGGATCCTTCACGGTAACCGGACCAGTCGCAGAAAGAAACACCTTCTGCCAGATGCCGGTGTCGCGGTCGCGAATCGCAGGCAGCCAATCCCAACCAATGGTGCTGAGAAAGGTAGGACCGTCAATCGCAGTAATGCCGCCGTTTTTGCCTACGCCGTCTTGCAGCGTATGTTCGTGGGGAATTCCCGGATGCGGCTGCGGCCAGACATGCACGGCCACAACCGCGTCCTGACCAGGTGTGACGTGAGACGTAATGTCGAAAATGCCGCGGATAAACGCGCCGCGCGTAGTGCCGACCTGAACGCCGTTCACCCAAACTTCGGAGGAATAGTTGATGCCCTCAAAGTTCAGCCAGACATGACGGCCTGCATACGACTTCGGCACGGCAATCGTGGTGCGATACCAGTAGGAAGTGTGCACCAGGCTTTCCGGAATAATCTCCGGGCGCATATTCTCGCCGTACAGCGGCTCAGGATAAACGCCATCATTCACCAGCGACGTCAGAACCGTGCCCGGAACCGTGGCGTTGTGCCAGCCTGCAGTATTGAAACCCGGCGATGCGATCTGCATGCCCGTCTGCGGCGCCTTGACCACATCCTGCAACTGCCAGCCGGAAGCCAGCAACACCGGCTCCGGCAAATTCGATTTCGTCGCGGCGGCGACCGGCGCCAGCACCGCAAAGGGATAAACCAGGGCAACCAACAAACCAAGCCGATTCTTCAAGTCGAGTCCCACTCTTTCTGGAGGAAGAGCTATCGGCACAATCGCCGATCAACCGGATTATAGACGCTCAAAAACGCCGACGGTCGGCCTTCGGCCTCGCCGGACCATCATAATGAGGTATGCAGTTTCAACGGTCTTCCGGCATCCTGATCCACATTAGTTCCTTGCCCTCTTGGGGCGGCATCGGCGACCTGGGTCCAGCCGCGCACCAGTTTGTCGAATTCCTGTCCTTGGCTCATCAACACATCTGGCAGGTTCTGCCGCTCGGTCCAACCGGCTACGGCAACTCGCCGTATGCCGCATCCTCGGCCTTCGCCGGCAACCCCTCGCTTATCAGCCTGGAGTTTCTGCGCGACTGGGGATGGATCGGCAACGATGGCATCGCCGCGCTGCCGGGCCACGACGGCAACGTGAACTTTGAGGAAGTGGAAAAACGCAAGCTGCCGCTTCTCACTGAAGCCGCATGCAACTTCCTCGATCGCGGCCCGCACGATCCCGCTCTCGCCGAGCAGTGGGAGCAGTTCGGCAAATTTTGCCGAACGCACGCTGCGTGGCTCGATGATTACGCGCTCTACGCCGAGCTGCGTCGCCAGTTCCATACCGGCGCATGGACCGACTGGCCCGAGCCGCTGCGCAGACGTGAGCCAGATGCGATCCGGGAAGCTGCCGCGCGCAGCGCCCGCGCGCTGGCGCAGGAAAAAGCTTTGCAATTTGCGTTTGCGTCGCAGTGGAATCAACTCCGAGAGACTGCCGCGCGTAACGCCATCCGCATCCTCGGCGACGTCGCCATCTTCGTGAACTTCGATTCAGCCGACGTCTGGGTTCACCCCGAACTCTTCGAACTCAACGAAGACCTCAAGCCAATTCGCATCGCCGGCGTGCCGCCCGACTATTTTTCGCCAACTGGCCAGCGCTGGGGCAACCCGCTCTATCGCTGGGATGTGCTCGCCGAGCGCGGCCCCGGAAAACAAGGTTTCGCCTGGTGGATCCAGCGCATCCGCCGTTCCGTGGAACTCTACGACATCGTCCGCCTCGACCACTTCCGCGGCTTTGAGGCTTTCTGGGCCATTCCCGCAGAAGACGAGACAGCGGTCAACGGTGAATGGATCAAGGCGCCTGGCCTCGAGCTCTTCCGCTCGCTTGAAGCGGCGCTGGGACCGCTGCCGCTGGTGGCCGAAGACCTGGGCCTCATCACCCCGGAAGTCGACGCGCTGCGCCAGGAACTGCAGATGCCCGGCATGAAGGTGTTGCAATTCGGTTTTGCCGACAAGGGTGCGCACGTGCACCTGCCGCACCGCTTCGAGCCTGACACCGTGGCCTACACCGGCACTCACGACAACGACACCACGCAAGGTTGGTGGGACAATGCCAGCGATGCGGAGAGGCGCGCGCTCGAGACCTACGCTGGTCCACTGCCGCAGCGCGATGGACAGGTGCGGCCAGTGTGGCCGCATGATCCGCGCTGCAGAAACCAGTGTCGCCCAGCTAGCCATCGTGCCCGCGCAAGACCTGCTCGAGCTGGGCTCGGAGGCGCGCATGAACACGCCATCCGTGGCCACGGGAAACTGGAGCTGGCGCGCGCCCGAGGGTTGCTGGACGCCTGAAATCGCCGAGCGATTAGCCGCACTGGCCGAGGTCACCGACCGCGACAACGATCCGCTAGGCCAACCCGAAGCCGAGGAAACCAAATCCGCAAAGGAATAGTGAGCCGATTCTCCCGATTTCCACTTTGATCCGCTTTCCTGAATCTCTTACCCGCAATTCATCCGGATGCTCTACTCTTGGCTTTGACGCGATGACAAAATTTCTGCGGCGGAGCCGGGCGGCTCTGCTCAATGCCCTCGAGCACGATGTGGTGAACACCGCCAAAGCTGCCGCTTATTCCGGCATGCTCATGCTCTTCCCTGCCTTGCTCGTCATCACCACGCTGGTGGCCGAGGTGCAGCAGGGTAGTCGCCTGCTCGGCGGCCTGCGCGCGCTTTTCGAGCAGTTTCTTCCGCCCGACACTCTCGATCTGCTCCAGTCCTACGTGCTCACCCGTCCGCTGCGTTCCAGCCAGTTGCTGCTCTCGGCCACCATCCTCAGCCTCTTCGCCGGCCTCGGCGTCATGCTCTCGCTCATGGAGGGTTTTCGCCGCGCCTATCGCCTGCGTTCCGATGCGTGGGGCTTCTGGGATCGGCGCCTGCGCGCCGTCCTCCTGCTTCCCATCGCCATGGTGCCACTCTCCATTGCCACGCTGCTGGTGGTCTTCGGCCGCCAGATCGAGATGTGGATGGTGGACAATGCCGGACACGATCTGCGCTACATGCTCCTGTTGTTCTGGCGCGTCATGCGCTGGTCCATCTCGCTTATCGCCGGCATCGCCGTGCTCAGCTCGCTTTTCCACTTCGGCACGCGCCGCAAAGAACATTGGCTGTGGGTCGCGCCGGGCGCCATCGCCGGCACGCTCATCTGGTTTCCGTCTACCCTTGCCTTCGGCTTCTACGTCACCCGCATCGCAAACTATTCGCGTTTCTACGGCTCGTTTGGCGCCGGCATCGCTACCCTGGTGTGGCTTTACATCACGTCGTTCAGCGTTCTCATCGGCGCAGAGATCAACGGCGTTCTCTACTGGGAGCGTCAGGAACATGACTCGCTCCAGCGTCAGGAACTTAAAGCGTCAGGAACATAATTTGCTGCATTGAAAGCGCTTGCGTCCAAATTCACATATGGTCTGACCTCGCGGTTACAATAGAAACAGTGTTACCCGCTCTTCCTGTCAACCTGAACCCCAAAACCTGGACTCCACCTAACCGTTCCGGAGGACGTGTGCATGTCGTTTCCTGACCTGAGCCTGACCGAGTCTCCGTCGCAGCGCCGCGCGAAGATTGTCGCCACGCTTGGGCCTGCTTCTCAATCCGAAAGCGTCTTCCGCGACCTGGTGCGCGCCGGCATCGATGTGGTTCGCCTTAACTTCTCTCACGGCACGCATGAGGAAAAACTTGCGCTCATCAAAATGGTGCGCAAGGTCAGCAAGCTTGAAAACAAGCCGCTGTGTATTCTCGCCGATCTGCAGGGACCAAAGATCCGCACCTCGAAACTCAAAGATCGCGCGCCGGTCCTTCTCAAGGCCGGCCATCGTCTCACCATCACTCCACGCGATGTTCCTGGCACCGCAGCGCTCATCGGCACCACCTTCAAGACTCTGGCGGAAAACGTCGAGCAGGGCTCCCGCATTCTGCTCTCTGACGGCCTCATCGAGCTGCGCGTGCACGAAGTGGCCGGCGCCGACGTGGTCTGCGAAATCGTGAACGGCGGCATGCTCGGCGAGAACAAGGGCATCAATTTGCCCGGCGTCCTGGTCCGCGTTCCTTCGCTCACTGAAAAAGACACGGCCGATCTCGAATTCGCGCTCAAAAACGGAGTAGACGCCATCGCCGTCTCCTTCGTGCGCACCGCCGAAGACATTCGCCTGGTGCGCAACTGCGTCTCCGCCTTCGGCAGCGACACCTGGATCATCGCCAAACTCGAAAAGCCGCAGGCCATCGAGCATCTCGACGCCATCCTGCAAGTCGCCGACGCCATCATGGTGGCGCGCGGAGATCTGGGCGTGGAACTCCCGCCGGAAAAAGTTCCCGCCATCCAGAAGCACATCATTCGCCGCGCGGCCGAATACTCCAAACCCGTCATCACCGCCACGCAAATGCTGGAGTCCATGATCGAAAATCCGCGCCCCACGCGTGCGGAAGTCTCCGACGTTGCGAATGCGGTGTTCGACGGAACCGATGCGGTCATGCTCTCCGGCGAGTCGGCAGTGGGCAAATATCCGGTGGAGACCGTTGCCATGATGGGGCGCATCATCGCCGAGGCGGAGATGCACATGCGCCTCGAGGAAAGTTCCGAGCCCATGCAGCGGCGCTCCCGGCTGTCGATTGCAGAGACCATCTGCGAAGCAACAGCTCATGCCGCCGACGATCTGGAGCTGCGCGGCATCGCCGTCTTCACGGAATCCGGATTCACCGCCCGGCAGCTCTCGAAATATCACCCGTCGGTGCCCGTCTACGCGCTCAGCCCGCTCGAAGTCACCATCAACCGGCTCAACCTGTTGTGGGGCACCACACCCATCCGCTGCCCCAAAGCCAATACCACCGAGGCGCTGGTCGACACCGCCGAAACCCTGCTGGAAAAGGGCGGCTACGTGCGCCCGCACGAGGTGATCGCCATCGTGGCCGGCACGCGCACCAAGTCCGGATCCACCAACTTCCTGCGCCTGCATGTCATGGGCGAAAACGGCATGAGCAACGCACGTTTCCTGGCTCCGCGCGCCGACGGCAAACCGGTACCGGTCTCAGTCAAACGCAAACGCCCTGTCAAGGAGTAGATGCTGGGTGCCCCATCCTTGCGACGTTTTTGTCTTTGTCGCAAGGGTGGGATACCACAAAGGCCCAGCGTCTTGTGCCGACCTGCCACCTAATCGTCGTCAGGCGGTCCGCTCGGCTTTTCCCGAAGGATATCCTTGGCCTTCAGCCGCGTCTGGATGGGTGTAAAGGGCGGCGGCGTCTGCGCGTAATCGAAGCAGTCGTTGAAATTGTCCGTGGCCGCGTCGCGCGCCCCTAGATCGGGCAGCCCAAAGTTCTTCTCGATAAATGCCAAAAAACCGCTCACCTCGTGGAACTGGTGCGAGACATATCCATGCCGCGCCCAGGGTGAAATCACCAATACTGGAACGCGGAATCCAGGCCCCATCTTGTCCACGAACGGCGGAGTCACATGGTCGTACCAACCGCCCCAATCGTCCCAGGCCACAAAAACAGCGGTCGAGTTCCAGTACTGGCTGATACCGATTGCGTTCACAATCGAAGCCACCCAGTCAGGCCCCTCGTTGCCGGAACCTGGATGGTCGGAGTGGCTCCAGTCGGGAACGATCCAGGTCACTTGCGCCAGCTCTCCATGCTGCAAATCGACAAGCACTCTCGATTGCGGCGTGATCACCTTGTCGGTCCAGTCGCTGCCGTAGCGGATGTGGCGGATGGCCTGATACGCAGACAGAATGTAGAACGTGTCGCCGGCGGCCGGCGCGTAGTAGCGCCAGGTAATGCCCTTGGCGTCCAGCAGGTCGGCCATGGTCCGGTAATCAAAACAGGGAAAGACTCCCGGCAGCTCGCTGCTTCCATCCGCGCCGATTAACGCTGCCGTCGTATCGGGAGCAGCGTCGCAGCCCCACACGTTGCCAGTGGGATTCTCTGCCACACCGCCGGACTGGCCGGCAATCATGTACTGGTGCGCCACGAAGCTGGGTCCCGTATTGGCCTGGAACATGCGATCGCCTATCGTGTATTGGCTGGCCAGATCCCAGTAGGGCTTTACATCGCTCTGTCGCACATAGGAGTAAGGCAGCATGGCCGCGCCTTCGTGCGCGAAGCCGTCCATGTTGCCCTGGTTCCAGTCGTGCCACCAGTCGACATGGGAATGGTTGAGGTCGCGCGAATCGCCCAGCGCGATAGGCTCGAGCGGAACTGTCTTCCCGTCGCTGACGCCCGAGGTCACGGTATCCGCTCCGGGAAAGCCGTTGAACAGGTTATCGAAGCTGCGGTTCTCCTGCATGATGATCACGATGTGCTGGATGGGAGAACCATTCACCGGCGAAACCCTGCTGACCGGGACGGCTGAAGACGGTGCGAAGACAAAAGACGACTGACAGCCCGCAACCCAGATCAGGCATCCTGTCGCCGCTGCGGCAGATCCGAATCCTGCGCCAACGCGCAACCAACCGCGAAGCCCAACACCGCGCCTCGCAAAATGCGAAGCCAAAGCCGAGCGCAAGCCCATCCTTTTCACCGACCCCTGAGGATGAATCCAGCATAATGTTTTTTTGCGCAATGGCGAGTGATTGAAAGCACTCTTGGCGAACTCTTTGGTGCCAACTGAAGGTTACCGGCTTGAGCCGGTTTCCACTCAAACTCGGAGGCTTTGGTCAATCCAGAACCCTCCAAGGCCGCGCTGTTAAAATCCCTTGAGAGCCGTCCATGCCAGTCAAGGCCCTTTATCCCGGCACTTTCGACCCGCCAACCAACGGCCACGTGGATCTGATCCAGCGCGGCGCCAAGATCTTTGACCACCTCACCGTCGCCATTCTCATCAACCCGGTCAAGAACCCGCTATTCACCGTTGAGGAGCGCGTCGAAATGCTCCGCGAAGCAACCGGCTCCATGGGCAATGTCTCGGTGGGAACGTTCAACGGCCTGATGGTGGAGTTTGCGCGCCAGGTTGGAGCTACGGCCGTGCTGCGCGGCATCCGCGCCATCTCAGATTACGAGTACGAGTTTCAGATGGCGCTGATGAACCGGCGCCTGGCCCCGGAAATCGAAACCGTCTTTCTGCAGCCAGCCGGGCGCTATTCGTTCATCAGCTCGCGCATGCTCAAAGAGGTCTTCAGCATTGGCGGCGACGTAACCGGTCTGGTCCCGCCCAACGTTCTCAAGCGCCTTCGCGACCGCCTTCCCAACGGCAGCTAGTGGCCTGTCGCAGTGAGTTCGTTACTACGTATGCGGCGGGTCGGGTCTGAGTACTTCCACTGGATGGGTTTGGCGTTTGCGGAGTAGGCCTTGATGTAGCGCCGGATCTTGCGGGCGAGGTCGTTGACCGAGGTGAAGACGCCACGAGCAATCAGATCCCGCTCGATCTTGCCAAACCACAATTCAACCTGATTGAGCCATGAAGAATAGGTCGGGGTGAAGTGAAAGTGAACCCGACTGTGCTTTTCAAGGAACTCGTCGACCAGGCGGGTCTTGTGAGCCGAGAGGTTGTCGAGGATGATGTGAATCTGCTTCCTGGCCGGGCAGTGAGCAACGACTTCTTCGAGAAAAGCAACGAAGTCCTGACTGGTGTGGCGCGCTGCGGTTTTGCCGTGCACGCGGCCAGTGGCTGTTTCCAGCGCAGCATATAACGATAGCGTTCCGTGGCGGTAGTACTCGAAACCATGACGCTCGATCCGTCCTGGCGAGAGCGGCAAGACGGGATCGAGCCGATCCAAGGCCTGAATCGCGGTCTTTTCGTCGACGCAGAAGATGGCAGCGTGCTCGGGTGGGTTCAAATAAAGGCCGATGATGTCGGCAGCCTTGGTTTCGAAATCGGGATCATCGCTGGCCATGTAGCGCTCCAGGCGGTGCGGCTTCAAGCCGGCTTCCTGCCAGACACGGTGCACGGCGTCCTTGCTGAGGCCCAGAGCGGCGGCCAGCTTGCGGCAACTCCAGTGCGTCGAGCCGTCTTTGGGCGGCTTGCGCGTGGCGGCAAGAATCCGCGCCCGCAGCCGGGCTGTCAGCACCGTGGGCTTCTGTCCGGGATGAGACGTGTCCAGTCCGTCCAGCCCCGCAGCCAGAAAGCGCTGCTTCCAGCGGCTAATGGTCGGCGCGGTGGTTCCCAGACGCAGCTTGATGGAGTTGTACGAGGCGCCTTCGGCCAGCATCAGGATTAGCCTGGCGCGAAACACGTACCCGGCAGGCAAAGACCGGGACTGGGAGATGCGGCTGAGTTCCAAATGCTGGTCTTCGGAGAGCACTACGGAGTCGCTGATCACATGGGATTAGACGCTACCGCTATAGTAACGTTTACTATGCGACAGTCCACTAGTACCGTGTCCGCGTGAATTCGTAACGGAAAACTTGAACGTGGGTGCCCCAGGTCTCGATTTTGAGACCTGGGAAAGCACTGCATTTTCTGGGCGCCTCAAATAATCCGTGCCCCATCCTTTCCGCAGCCTCATCGCAGAAAGGATGGGATCCCACAAAAGCCTGGCCTGAAGGCGTACTATCTATCGCGGCCAGGAACGCCTCTACCGCCTGCAGAGGTAGGTCCGCGAGAGCCGGTCGTGCCAGCTCAGGTGGTCCTCGTCAAATAGCGACCACGCCAGCCCCAAACCCGCAGGCAGAACTGAAACCAACAGTGCCGCCATGCGCTTGTAGCGCTCGGCGCGCATCGGCACCGACCCATCAAACGTCGTGAGCCGGATCTGGGCATACTTCATCCCTGGCGTCGCCCGGCCCAGCGTAAAGAACAGCATCTGGTAGAGAATCGCAGCCGCTACGAACGCCAGAGCCAGGCCAATCTCCGTGGCACGCAGTCCAGGCAGCACGCTGGTACGGCTCGCCGCAACCATAGCCGCCGTCAGCAGGGAACCGGCAACCAGCGCGCCGTCCACTACCAGCGCCATCAAGCGCAGCGTGGCGGGCGCAGGCTCCAGTGTCGGAGCGGCCTCCAGCGCCGTAGCGATTTCGCCTTGTGTCGCCGCCTGGAGCGGTGCCGCGTACGATTGTTCCGGCGCCGGCTGCGCCTCCAGTTCCATGCCTGACCAGGTTGGCGTGGTCCACGCCTGTGCCGGCGAGGCCGCTTCGTCCAGCAGAGGCTCAGTCGAGATTGAAATCGGGTCGACCTCGAAGATGCTCAACTGCGAACCCACATCCGGAGCGGCAGACAAGCCTTCCACCAGCCGTGGACGCGCCTTGCGGGTGGCCACCAACTCGCGCGGAAACTCGATAAGATTGGCCGGAATCGCTACCGGCTCAACCACCTCAATCTGCTCGGGCTCGGTACGGTCCAGATCCGCAGCCGCAGGCCTCCACCAGCCTTCCGCACCCGTCGCGAACTGCTCCTCACCGCGCGCGGCACGCGCTTCAACGGGTGCCGTCGGATGCACCGGCAGCTCCAGATCCCAGCGATGCGTCGGCGCTTCCACGGCCGCCGCAATCGGGGCGTAAGCCGCGGGCACTTCGGATCGAACAAGCTCCGGACCCAGTTCCGGGCCCGACTCAACCTCAAATTCCAGAAAATCGTCAGCAGGCGCAAAGTCATCAACAATCGGCGTCAAAGCTGGCGTCATCCGCCACTCGACCACCGGCTCAGCAACGGCCGCGAGCTCAACTTCGGCCGCATTCGCCGCTTCAATGCCGGCCAGAACCGACTCGGCGGCGGCCTGCGCATGCAGCGCCGCACGTGAAGCAGCCTCCGCCGCACGCAGCGCGGCGCGCGCTTCATTAGCCAGCACGTCGCTATAGCTCGGCGCATTGGCGTAGCGCGCAGCCACGCGCGCCGCAGCTTCCATGGCGCGGCGGCTGGCATTGTGCTGCGTCTCCGTCCGAGCTTGGGGTTCGGCCGCGGACGTGCCCTTGCGGCCACGATGCTCGGCCAGGCGGCGGTTTACTTCTTCTTTCCACGCAGGGGAAATTTGTGCGGATGTGCTCACAGCTTTTAATTCCCTTCCAGCTCACAAGGCGTCGCCGCCCTGCTGCTGCTCATGTCCGCGCATCGGCAAGCAACCGCCGGTCGCGCAGACGTTACAACCATCGAGTAGGGAGAATTCGCGGAGAAAAAAAGCGGAACTCAGCATGCCACGTCGCTGCAATGTGCCTCGACGCGGCCTGCGCTGACGCGCAGCAAGACGTGATCCGATTTTTCTGTTGCCAGAGCACCGTGGAGCGCACTCTTAGACGAGGTCGGTTTTGCTATCCTGAGCCTACCGGACCAACGTCGGAATGCGTCCTCGTTATCTAGTAATTATCACGCTGCTCGCGCTCTGTCACCTGCATGTTGGCGGGCAGACGTTGACCAATGCGCTACCTCCCGCAGTTTCTGTCTCTCCGGCCGCTCGCGGCGACGCGAGCCAAACCTCCATCCCCAGCGCAAGCTCAATCAGTAGCGACAGCTCAATCAGTATGGACGCGAGCAGCTCCGGGCAATCGCCGTCCGCGCTTCCCGACGACCCCGACCAGGAGATTTTGCCCGTGGCGCAGCCCCAGCCTGAGCCCGCAACCGGCACTCCCGTCGAATATCAGGCCCTCAACCAGGAATGGCTCGGCGATACGGTCACGCTTACCGGCGACGTCGTCTTCCACTATCGCGACTACGTGCTCCACGCCGACAAAGTTGTCTACAACCGCAAGACCACCGAGCTCGAAGCCGACGGTCACCTGCAGGTTGCCGGCGGACCCAACGACATCTTGATCAACGCCTCCAACGGCGACATGCGCCTCGACATCCACACCGCGCGCTTCTTCAACGTGCATGGATCGCAGGGTATTCGCACCATGGGCAGGCACACAACCGTCTACTCCACGCCCAATCCGCTGCTTTTTTCCGCGCGCGTGCTCATTGAGGAAAGCGAAGGCCATTACAAGCTGATTGACGGCTCCATGACCAACTGCCGCATTCCCCATCCCGACTGGCAGATCATTGCCCACACCATTGCACTGGACCAGCAGCGCGCATCCACCTCCAGCGGCTGGTTCAAGTTTCTGGGCACGCCCATCTTCTATCTCCCGTACCTGCGCCACGCCGTCGCCGCGGACGACCGGGAAAGCGGATTGCTGATCCCAGCCCTGGAAAACTCATCGCTCAAAGGCTACGTGATCGGCGAGGAGGTGTACTGGGCCATCAACCGCAGCATGGATACGGAAGTGGGTTTGGAGTACTACAGCAAGCGCGGCTGGGCGCCACTCGGCAATTTCCGCTACAAAGGTCCCGGCGTCGATCGCGCGTCCGTTCGCTGGAACGCCCTGATTGACCGCGGCATCGAGGAAGCCTCGCCCACGGGCGGCGAGCAACTCGTCAATCAGGGCGGAGTCGACATTCTGGCAGAAGGCATCAAGGCCTTCTCACCTGACACGCGCGTAGCCGGCACGGCCGAGTATCTTTCCAGCTACGTTTACCGGCTCGTGTTCAACGACAACTACTCCCAGGCCACCAGCTCCGAGGTCAGCAGCGATGTTGCCTTCACGCACGCCCACAACGGATTTGTGCCCTCGCTGGCCTTCGATCGATTTCAGACCTTTGCCAGCACCACCAACGGCGACGAAGTGCGCATCCTGCACCTGCCCAACCTGCGCTACGACGTGGTCACCCAGCCACTGGGCAGCTCGCCGCTCTACTGGAGCATGGGCTCATCGCTCGCTTACCTTAACCGCTCAGAGCCGGACTTCCATGCCCGCAATGTGGGCCGCTTCGACTTCTACCCACGCCTCACTCTGCCGCTCAAAGCCGATGGATGGAATTTTGTAGTACAGGGTGCGCTGCGCGACACGGCCTACAGCACCAGCCAGATCCCCAGCGCGAACCACTTCATCCCCACCATCAGCCACTCGCCGCTCAACCGCGTTGCGGCGGAAGCCAGCGTAGACATCCGACCGCCCACGCTGGAGCGCGATTTTGAGCTGCCCTTTGGTCACAGCGTGCTGCGTCATGTGATTGAGCCGGAGCTTACCTACCGCTATGTGGGCGGAATCGGCCCGCAGGCTCGCAACGTGCTCCTCTTTGACACCACGGACATTGTCACCAACACCAACCAGGCCGGCTACTCGCTCACGCAGCGCTTCTACGTGCGCTCGCGCAACGCCAAGCCCTGCGCCGCGGATTCAGATTCCAGTCCTGCCGCCTCCAGTCCTGACTCGAACACTGCCGCAGATCCTCTTAGGGATCCTGACGCCGATTCCACTCCAACGGCTGCCCCTGTCAACAGCACCCAATGTCCCGCGCAATCCCGCGAGTGGGCCAGCTGGCAGCTCGCACAGGATTTTTATATTGAACCCGCCTTTGGCGGCGCGCTGGTTTCAGGGCGTAGAAATGTCTTCGAGTCCACGCTCGATTTGACCGGCGTCGCTTTCCTCACCGCGCCGCGCAATATTTCGCCCCTGATTTCGCGCATGCGCTTCAATGCCGTCCCCAATATGCGCGTCGAATGGGACTTCGACTACGATCCCAAAGCGGGACAGATGGACGCGGATAACCTGTTTGCCGGCTATACCTTCGGCCGCACCACGATCGGCGTCGTCCACGCCCTGCTCAACGCCGTGGACGAAAACACCAGCACCACCGGCACCAACTTTGTCCTGGGCACGCTCAAAAGCCAGGAGGTGCAGCCGTTTTTCGAATTCGGAAAGCCGAGCGGCAAAGGTGCAAACCTGGCCTTCAACGCCGGTTATGACTTTGCCGAGCACACGCTGCAGTATGCCGGGGTCGAAGGCGACTACAACTGGGATTGTTGTGGCCTTACGGTGGGCTACCGGAGTTACGAATTGGGGACGGCGGGCACCGCCAGCCCCAATTATCACGAGTGGCTCTACAGCTTTACGCTGGCTAACTTCGCCAACGTCGGCAACATCGCCCGCTCCAAGTCCGTCTTCCACGATCCCCTGCTACCGCCGGTGTACTGAAAGCAGCTGACAGCCGACAGCTGTTCTCGATTCCCTTTCCGCCGCTCTCGCGTCCATCCTTCAAGCCAGGAACTGGGGCCGCGGTCCAACGATCGCGCCACAACCGGCAGAGCGCCCTCCAACACGGCGCGCAGCGCGCTTCCTGGAGTATCCTTGCCACAGAGGACAATCACTTTGCCGCACTTTCGCTTCCTGGCTGGACTGCTCGTTCTGACCCTGGCCATAGGGTGCAAAGCCCAAATTCCACCACCCGCACCCGGCTCCGCCCTCGATCGCCGCATCGAGGTGATGGTCCGCTCGCAATTCGAACTGCCTTCCGACGTTGAGGTGAAGCTTGGCGCGCGCACGGCCAGCCAGTTTGCGGGCTATCAGACGCTGCCCATTACCATCTCCCGCGGACCGAAGACGCAGGTCATCAATTTTCTTATCTCTGACGACAGCACCAAGCTCATTCACATGGACACGATGGACCTGACCAAATCGCCGGAGGATTCGATCAGCATCGCCGACCGGCCCATCCGCGGAAATCCCGCGGCCAAGGTCACCATCGTCAACTTCGACGACCTGGAGTGTCCCTACTGCGCGCGCATGCACCAGGAGCTGTTTCCGGCCACCCTCGACCATTACAAGGGCCAGGTGCGGTTCATCTATAAGGACGATCCGCTGACCGATCTGCATCCTTGGGCCATGCACGCTGCCGTGGACGCCAACTGCCTGGCCGCGCAGAACGGCGATGTCTACTGGACCTACGTGGATTACCTGCACACCCACGGCGATGAAATCACGGGGCCGGACCGCAACCTGCAGAAGAGCGTTGAAGCGCTCGATCGCATTGCCCGCCAGGAAGCCACGCTGGGCAAGCTGGATGCGACCAAACTGGACGCCTGCCTGGCCAAGCAGGATGAAAGTGTTGAAAAGGCTTCTCAGAAAGAAGCTGAGGCGCTCAACATTGAGGGCACACCGGCTTTGTTTGTGAATGGCGAGCGAGTGGACGGCGCCGTGCCGCGTGATCAGCTTTGGGCCGTGATCGATCGGGCCTTGCGCGCCGAGGGTGAACAACCGCCGGTTGACGCGCCCACACCGACGGCCGCGGCAGCCAAACCGGCCACCGGAAGCGGCCAATAGAATGGGGGCATTTGCCCCGGACGAAACGGCGAAATCAGGGCAGCGCCGCACGGAAAGAGCTATCGCCATCGCGGCACGGGGATTTATCCTTGATTGCCGAGACAGGATTGCCAAGACAGGATTGCCGAGACAAGATTGCCGGGTTCTCAAGCGTTCGCTGCCGCCGACGCCGCGCCGGGTTTTGAAACGCGGCGGATTCGGCCTGGGATGAGCCGCTCTTGATGGCTCACAGGAGAGATAACGTTGCAAGTCGATTCACGCAGGTTCTTCAGGGGTCGTTTCACCAGTCTGGTTCTTCTTTGCGGAGCAGTCGCTGTTGTCAGCGGTTGCCACCGTCCGCCTTCCGCGGACGTGGTGGCGACGGTCAATGGCAAGGAGATTTCGCGCGCCGATCTGAACCGTGCCTACCAGGCCAGTCTCGGTGACAATCCGCAGAAGCTCTCGCCGGTGGAAGCCGACATCCGCCGTCTGCAGGTTCTGCGCGGCCTTATCGACGACGAGATTCTGCAGCAGCGCGCCGCCAAGCTCAACCTCACGGCTTCAGACGAGGACGTCAACGCCAAGCTGACCGAGATCAAGGCGCCCTACACGCAGGACCAGTTCGAGAACCTGCTCAAGCAGCAGGATCTGACGCTCGACGAGCTGAAGCGGAATCTGCGCCGCCAATTGACCCGCGACAAGCTCATCAACAAGGAAATCGAGTCGAAGATCAACATCACCGACGCCGAGATCCGCGATTATTACATGGCGCACAAATCCGACTTCGACCTGGTTGAGCCGCGCTATCATCTGGCCCGCATCGTGGTGTCGGCGGCGCCCAGCCAACAGCCGGGCGCGCCCAAGCCCGCACCGGTTGACGCCCGCAAGAAGATCGACGCGGCCCACAACCGGCTGGAAAGCGGCGACGAGTTCGGCAGCGTGGCCGCGATGTTCTCCGAGGACCCCAACACCGCCTCCAACGGCGGCGATATGGGCTTCGTGATGGAGTCGCAGCTCAAGTCCGACCCCGCCGTCTTCGATGCCATCAGCAAGCTCAAGCCCGACCAGTTCACCGACGTAATTCCCATGTACTCCGGCACCGGCGCCGGCCGCAAAGTGACCGAGTACGACGTCTTCAAGCTGATCGAGCGCGATCCAGCCGGCCAGCGCGAGCTGAACGACCCACGCGTGCAGCAGGCCATCCACCAGAGCCTCCACGACGGCCAGAGACAGGTGCTGCAGAACGCCTACTTTGAAACCCTGCAGGACGACTCCAAGGTAAGAAACTACTTCGCCGAGCAGATCCTCAAACAGGGCGCGCCCGCCGAGTAAAGCAGCGTCCGGGCTTTTGGCGGGAGGCGGAACCGCTCTCCCGCGGATCTCACTTACCCATACCCACCCCCTCAGGGGGGGGTGGGTAAGTGTTTGATTCCAAACGCAGTATTTCTTTTAATTCTCCTAAGTGTATGAAAAAAATATACTTATACGCATTTATTCTGTAAGTGTCTGAAAATAATATCCATAATTCCGGTTTGGTCTCCGCTGGATCCCCGCTGGCCTAGCCCCCCCCTCTATTCCGTAAGTGTTTGATTTCAAACGCAGCGATTTCTTCACCTCTCCTATGTAGTTGAAAACCGGACACTTACATTCATTTTCTCCGCAAGTGCATGAAAATAAATGAGATGATTCTATTTGGCTGTGGCCGCGAATCATCGGAATGCCCACGTGCGAGCGGGACTGCTGTGAATCTCCCTTTGCGGGCGCGTTGACGAATTTCCTTCGATCGTTCAGGGTAGCCCATCGGGCGATAAAAACTGCAACGCGATTTGGGCTGGAAGGGCTTTGGAATGAGGGGGAACACTTTGGTAAGGGGTTGACGGAGAAGCAGGGACGAGGGACAGAGGGACAACAGGGAACAAGGAAAAGGGCAACCGGCTCGGCGAGCCGGTTGCCCTTTGGTGGCTTCTTGCGCTTAGTTCACGGTTACGTTGAAGGTTATGGATGGCGCCGTTGGGACCGTTGGGTTCGAAGTCCCGCTTACGGTGAAGGTGTAGGTTCCGGCGCTGGTTCCCGGGGTGGTTGTTGCTACCACCGCCGCCAGCGCTGGTACTGCCGCCGCAGGCCACCAGGCTGCCCAGCGTCGCCAGCAGGACGACCATGCCCAACATCGCGCGCCAGCTCTTGCGCCGGGACGGAATGCCGAGGAAGACCAGGAAGGCCAGCACCGCGCCGCCGCCGCCCAGCCAGCCTTTGCCGTTGCCCAGCTTGGGCCGTGCCAGATTGGCAGTTGAGGTAGCTGTCGTGGTCACGATCGCGGTTCCGGTGGTGGTTGCCGTTCCATTTGTAAAGGCGATAATGCCCGAGGCGGTGCAGGTCGGCGCGGTCCCGGTGGCTGGCGGGTTGGTCAACGTGCAGGAGGTCAAGGTAATGGTTCCGGTGTAGTCCGTGCTGCTGGTTCCCGTAATGGTCGAGGTTGCTGTCGCGCCCGGCGCCACAGCAGCGGGGGTAGTGGCTGCAAGCGCGTAGGTGGACTGCGCAACCGTCTCAGTTGCCGTGCCGGGGGTTCCTGCCCGAATACACAGAGTCGCCGCTATAGGCTGCGGTGATGGTTGGTGTCCCGGCCGAGAAACTGCCGGGAGGGACGGTGAAGCTTGCGGTGCCCCCGCCAACGCGGTCGCAACGGAGGTGTAGGTGTCTGCCGCGTCAGCAAGACGGTGCCGGTTGGTGCGGTGGCTCCGGTTCCGCTTACCGCAACGCTCACGGTCAGCGACTGGCTGGTGTCGATGCTGGTGGGCGTGGGAGTGACTTTGATGGTCGGGGTCAGTTGCGCAGTACTGACCATGCTAATCGTCGCCGTTCCCGTGCCACTGGTGTAGGTCGAGTTGCCGCTAAAGGAGGCGGTCAGCGTATCGGCGGTGCCCGCGGGCAGTTGACCGGCAGGAATGTTGAAGGTAACGAGCCGCTGCTCAGGGCAGTAGCCGACGAGTTGTAGATGCCGCCCGACAGAGTGACCGTTCCAGTGGGCGTGGGCACACCCGCCGGCCCAGTTACCGTCACCGTCAACGAGTACGGCATTCGCGACATTGTCGCTGGGCGGAGCCGATACTGTTACCACCGGGGTAGCCGGAGAAACGGTGACGGGCTCGGGGGTGCTGGTGGGGGCGTAGGTGCCGTCCCCGTTATAGGTGATGATCAGCGTATCGCTACCTACTGCCAACGATCCGGCGGGAATGGTGATCGTAGCCGTGCTGGTATCGGCGCCGGAGGTGGAGAGCGTACCCGAACCGAATACCCTCCGCCACCCACCCCGACAGTGCCGGTAGGCGGAGTGGTGCCGGAGCCGGTCACGGTCACGGTGAGCACAAGAGCAGTGTCCACGTTGACCGTCCCGGTGGGACTGAGCGTTACCCCAGGGTTGCCGGGCTGGACCCGGCATCGGATTGCCACGCGTTCACCACGTTGGCCACGTTTAGCGATCCAAGTCCGGTGGCCAGGTCGAATCCTGTTGTGGAGTTGTACGCCGCCGCGGTGCTAGAGGTGCCCAGCGTACCAGCCACGTCGCCGGAGTTCATGGCATAGCAGTTCGGTGAGGTGAGACCCCCGTATTCTCCGTTCAAGTCGCCGCCTTCCGGCGTGCCGGTCAGATTGCAGGGCATGGAGATGGTTTCAGCGCCGACGTAGGCCGGTCCGGAGGGAGCCGTGAGTGCGTTATCAATGTCCTGGAAGTAGCAACTGCCCGAATTCTTCACGCTCTCGGCACTGCAGCTCGTGTAGTTCTGCTGGCTGGCGAGCTTGTACAGTTCTGGATTGGCAAGGCCTTGCGGAGCTTTTGCTTTTTGGTCGATCAGGGCCATTACGCCGGCCATCTCCGGCGTGGCCACCGAAGTTCCGCCCACTTCCTGAGCAGTGTTCTCGTTTTCCTGCGTCTGGTTTGTGACGGACGCGTTGTAAGTGCAGGCGCCCAGGTTGGAGACGCAGATCAGCGTGGCGCTATCGAGCGCTCCGTTGCCGGCGAAGAAGCTGACGTCAGGAATGGCGCGCGCCGTCAACCCGCTTGTTCCTGTCACACCGGAAGCCGACTGCCAGGACGGAGAGGGCCATCCGTCGTTCACAAGCGGGATGGAGCCCTGGGTGGCGCCTGTGCTGGTGGCGCCCGTGCTGCATGCTCCCAGCGTGCCGGTGGTGGAATCGGGGTTGGTGCTGTTGACGACGCAACCGCTGACTCCGCCGCTGCCGCCTACCGTATCGACCCAGGTTTCGAGGCCGGGATCGAATCCGTATTGTCCGTCGATGTACTCGTCAAGTTGCGCCCAGCCGCTATAGATGAGGCTGCAAGTCTGTTCGGGAGTGGACGCGCTGACGCCGGAATCGGCCCCAGTGACCGAGAGGAGTGTCTGCAGGTATCGAGCCTGGATGGGACTCTCGCAGGTATCGTTCCACGGAACTTCAGGAACGTAGCCGGCGGCGCTGGCCCCGGTTGAGGCGTTGGAGGTATTCCAATAAGCGGGGCTGCCCTGGCTGGTGCTGGATGAGGCGCAACCATTGAAGGTGGGGCTGCTCGCGCTACCTGAGTAATAGGGCTGACACCAGCTGAAATCCGTTCCGCCCACCGCCGTGTTGAAGGGCGTGGACGCCATGCCGCTCACCGAAAGACCATACTGAGCAACGTAGGGGTTGCCGTAAAATTCATCCTGATCCTCGTCGCAAGAGGGCGATCCGGAATCGCCGGTGGCCACAAAAACCGAAATTCCCTCGGCCGCGGCGGATTGCCAGAGGTCGTAGTAGGCCACGTTCTCTGCGGTGCCCTGGGCAAGTTCGCACTCGCCGTAGCTTACGCTCAGGATCTTGGCCAACTGGTTACTCACGATGTAGGACGCGGAATCGTACACGGTGTCAATCGATCCCGAAGTATTCTGGCCGGTCACCACCAGGTTGATCTGCGCGCCGGTCGCGACCGCTCCTGAAACTTCGACGTCGAGTGAGTTCTCTTCCAGGTCGCCGATGCCGCAGTATGCGGTGGGACTGGTGCTGGTGCAGATGCTGGCCGCGGGACCCAATTTGGTGTCAGTTTCAATCGGCGTGAGGCCGGCAGGCAGGCCGAAGGAACTGCGGTAGGTGGCAACATCGGGCAGATTGATTTCGCTGGTGCCGGCAATGGCGATGGTCTGGCCGGTGCCCGTGTAACCGGCATTCCACGCCGGTGTCACGTTATAGATGGTGGCGAAGTCGTTGGGGGTCACGTCTTCTTCGAGATAGGTGCCGCCGCTCAAATTGCCGTTTTCGCCGAAGAAAGGACGCGGACTCAGCGACGCCGTGGGCAGAGCGCTCAGGGCGCTGGGCGATGTGGTAGCGGAACCGGCCAGAGCTGCGCTGAGAGCGGGGTGGGTGGAGGCGGCGGCCGCAGAATTGACGACGCGCTGCCATTTGCCCTTTTGCGCATTGAACTGCACCAGGCTGCCTAATTTGTGCATTGGCCTGGGCAGGAAGTTGTGCAGCGCCTTGATGCCGACCACCACCGGCGCGAGGGCGGCGGGAATCTGCGGGTCGGTCATGTTGGCGTAGTGCGCTACGCCGTGCACCGACAGGTTATGAATCTCGGTGTGAAAGGCGCTTTGCACGGTGCCGGCAGTGCCGGCGAAGCGGATGGTCATACCGTCGGGCGAAACGCTCTTGACGGCGAAGCCCTGGCTGGAGAGCCAGCTGGAGATCTTGGCGATGTCGGCCTGGGCGGGGCCGAACTGGACGCCGATTTGAGCGGGCGTCAGCCAGTGGTGATAGTTGGGCGAGCCCGGATCGTATTGGCCGGCAACGAAGGCGTCGAAGGCTGCCTGCTGCTCGGGGCTGCGGCTGAGCACCAGGGTAAGGTCGGGCAGAGGCAGGCCGGCACTGACCGCGCCGCGATCGTTCTGGGCGTTGGCGTGGGGATTGACGTTGCCTTTGAGCGTTACCAGCTGGCTCTCGTCTATTGGAGTGACGATGCGAACGGTGGGCGCGACCGACTGTGCCATAGCTACGCAGCTAAACAGGGCACCGGCCAAAGCGCACACGGGGATCGAACGCAAGATTTTCATGGGGTTCCTGGACCTTCCTTTGTGAGACAACACCCGAGTTCCGATAAAGTTGCCGCGCATTGAGAAATTACCTCGTCCCCGCCTCCGCAGCGCAGCGGAGACAGATAGGCCGGTGAAGAGCCTGCTCACTCGAGCGCTGATGCTGCGCAAATGCGCAGGTCAGGTTCGGCTCCTGGTGACACGTATCCCCAGAGTTCTACGGTTTGCTCCGTTTGCAAATGCCGCACTACCCGAGGAATGAAGACGTCAGGAAAAAATCAGATGGCTTGGCAGGGTCACCCGGACCCTGAAACCTGATGACAGCTATGACTACAGTTTAGACGGCGATTCCCGAAGAAAGGTGACGCCCATTCAGGGTACGCCCCAGGGGGAATTCTGGCCAAGGGAAATGCGCGCCGCACGCCGAAGTCGCGCACGGCCAGAGCCTCGCCCGTAAGGATGCGGCGGCCCTGATAGAGCGCCGGACGCGCGCAGGTAAAGAGATTTGCCGACCCGACAGACTGTATGATGGGGAGGGAGTTTTCCCCTTCCCGAAGGCACAATGATGACCACCACGGCGACACCTGCTTCTCCTGCACTCCAGTTTCTCGAAGATCGTTGGGACGCCCATGTGGCGGCCACACTCGACGAGCCGGAATTGTTGCGATACCGCTCCAACCTGCTGGGATCGGACCTGCGCCTGACCAACTTTGCCGGGGGCAATACCAGCTCCAAGATCATGGAGGCGGATCCGCTGACCGGAGAGCCGGTCGAAGTGCTGTGGGTAAAGGGATCGGGCGGCGACCTGGGCAGCATCAAGCGCACGGGGTTCGCCACGCTCTACCAGGAGAAGCTGCTGGCCGTGGAAAAGCGCTACAAGGGCGCCGAATACGAAGACGAAATGGTGGCGCTGTACGCGCTCTGCGCCTTCGGCGGCAATACCGTGGCCGCTTCCATCGACACCCCGCTGCACGGCTTTCTTCCCTTCCCGCACGTTGACCATCTGCATCCTGACTGGGCCATTGCGCTGGCCGCCTCGGCCAACGGCAAAGCCAAGATGGAGGAGTTCAACCGGGAATTCGGGCACTCGCTGGTGTGGGTTCCCTGGCAGCGTCCCGGCTTCGAGCTGGGGCTGATGATGCGCCGCGCGGTCGAGCAGAATCCCGGCTGCGACGGCATCATTCTGGGCGGCCACGGGCTTTTCACCTGGGGACAGACGCAGCGCGAATGCTATGTGAACACGCTTACCGTCATCGATCATCTTGGTCAGTTCATCGAGCGGCACGCGCGCGCCAAGGGCCCGGTGCGATTTGGCGGCGAGGCGGTTCCGGCACGGCCCGATCGCCGTGAGCTGGCAGTGAAGATTGCGCCCTTCCTGCGCGGACGGGTGAGCGCGCAGCGCCGCTTCATTGCGAGCTTCAGCGATGCGCCCGACGTGCTGCAGTTCGTGAATTCGCTGCACGCCCGCGAGCTGGCCTTCCTGGGCACAAGTTGCCCCGACCACTTTATCCGCACCAAGATCCGCCCGCTGTTTGTGCCCTGGGCGGCCGAAGAAGGCCTTCAGGCGCTGCACCAGCAGATCGAGTTTGCGCTGGCCGAGTACCGCAAGCAGTACCGCGCCTACTACCGCGCGTTTGCTACACCCGAATCGCCCGCCATCCGCGACGCCAATCCTTCGGTGGTGCTGATTCCGGGCATGGGCATGTTCAGCTTTGGCAAGAACAAGACCGAAGCGCGCATTACCGGGGAGTTCTACACCAACGCCATTCACGTGATGGAAGGCGCGAGCCTGCTGAGCGAGGGCGAGGTTTCCGGGGCCGTGCCGCAATGCCAGCCGGGCATGGATCCGGCCAGCTTTAAGGTTTTTACGAATTATGTGGCGCTACCGGCGCGTGAGGCCTTCCGCATCGAGTACTGGGCGCTGGAGGAAGCGAAGATCCGCCGCCAGCCGCCGGAGAAGGAACTCAGCCGGCGCGTGGCCATTGTGTTTGGCGGAGGCAGCGGCATTGGGCGCGAAGTGGCGCGCCTGGCCGCGGCACGCGGCGCACACGTGGTAATTGCCGACCGGGACGCGGAAGCGGCGCACAGCGTGGCAGTCGAGCTGGGCAGCCTCTCCTCGCCGGAGTTCAACGTGGGCACGGGCGTGGATGTGCGCCATCGCGATTCGATCGCCACGGCGCTGGACGCTGCAGTGGCAGCCTTCGGCGGTGTCGACATCCTGGTGAACACCGCGGCCATTTTCCCGTCGTCGCCGGAGCCGGTGCTGCCTGACAGCATCTGGCCTACTACGCTCGATATCAACGTGACTGCGAATTTTCTGCTGGCCACCGAAGTGGCGAGGGTCTTCAAGGAGCAGGGGCTGCACGGCAACATCGTCTTCACCAGCTCGGCCAACGCCGTGGTTCCCAAGCGCGGCAGCGAAGCCTATGACGTGAGCAAGGCCGCGCTCTCGCACCTGATCCGCGAGCTGGCCGTGGGACTGGCGCCCAATGTGCGCGTGAACGGCATCTGCCCGGCTACCGTGGTGAAGGGTTCGGCCATGTTCCCGCGGGATCGAGTGCGCACCTCGCTGATGAAGTACAACATACCCTTCCAGGAATCGTTCAGCGACGAGGAGCTGCGCAGCCGGCTCTCGGCTTTCTACGCCGAGCGCACGTTGACGCTCAAGGAAATTGTTCCGGCAGACTGCGCGGAGGCGATTCTGTTTCTGGCCAGCCCGCGGGCGCGCTGCACTACGGGGCATTTGATTCCCGTAGACGGTGGGTTGGCGGACGCATTTCTGCGCTAGGACGCGCCGGCTACGCTTTCGTTGCGCCCCCGGCGGGCTGGTAGACGCCGGGCTCGGCACGGAAGGCGATGGCGATCCGGTTCCAGGTATTGATCTGCGCAATAGCCAGGGTCAGCCTGACGAGTTCAGCTTCGTTGAACTCGCGCCGGACCTCTTCGTATGCGGAATCCGAGGCGTGGCCTTGCTGGATATTGGTGATGGCCTCGGTCCACGCCAGCGCGGCCCGTTCGCGGAGCGTAAAGAAGGGCGTCTCACGCCACGCGTCGAGCGCATAAAGCCGCTGCTCCGTCTCGCCCGCGGCTCGCGCATCCTTGGAATGCATATCGATGCAGTAGGCGCACCCGTTCAGTTGCGAGGCCCGCATCTTCACCAGTTCCAGCAGCGAGCCTTCCAGCCCACTGGCGCGGATCGCCTTCTCCACGCCCAGCACGGCGTGCACTCCTTCGGGAAACGCTTTGGCATAGTTCACTCGTTCCGCCATCTCTTCGCCTCCAGCCGCACCTTCTCTTTTTTGTGTCGAGGACGCGGCGCCTGACGTCAAATTAGCATGACCTGCGCCTGGAATTTTCCGCATGCATCGAGGCTTTCGGCATGTGAAATCTGCCTTTTGCCCGGCCCAGGCCGCGGGCGGGCGCGCGGAACTTTTTCCTGCACCCGGGGTTTGCAATTCTGTGACGGGTGCTGCTGAAAATCGTCTAAATCCAAGAGAAAACCGGCAGCATCTAGTACCGTGTCTACGAAGTTTGATTGTCCCCGGTCCCAAAGGCGGGACCGGGGGCACCCAAAGTTCTTCAAAGGAACACGCGACGTATCGGGGAGAAAACGCGATGAATCGTGCAATGCATAAAAGAATAATTCCGCAGATCATGGCTGGTTTCGGGGTAGCCGTGCTCTGCGCTTCCATGGCCGTTGCCCAGGATTCGGGCACGCCGGCGCAGGGACAGGCGCCCGCCAACACGGCAAATCAAGATACGGCAAATCAAAGCACGGCGAATCCAGGCACGGCAAATTCAGGCCAGCGCACCGACGGGCAGATCGAGATGGACGTGGTGCATGCGCTTGACGCTTCTCAGGCGCTCAAGGACGACCTGATTACGGCTGCGACCATTCAGGGTGAGGTCACACTCTCCGGCACGGTTTCAAGCCAAGCCTCGAAGGACATGGCCGCTTCCATCGCGTCCGGCGTGCAGGGCGTCACCAAGGTGCAGAACAATCTGACCATCGGCAACCCGGCAGCAGCGGCGCAGGCGCAGAACCTGCCCGACCAGAATGAAGAGCCGGCGCCGGATCAGTCGCAGGCGCAGGCTCCGCCGCAGAACGAGCCCATGCCAGAGGGCGCGCCGGCCCCCGATAACGGCCAAGCCAACGGGGCTCCGCCGCAGCAGCCTGCTCCGGGCCAATATCCTGCGCCCTATCCTCCGGCCCGGCCGCAGTACTCTCCGTATCCGCCACCGCCGCCGCAACAGCCGCAGTACGGCCAACAGCCGCAGTACGGCCAACAGCCGCAGTACGGCCAACAGCCGCCGTACGGCCAGCAGCCGCAGTATGGCTACGGCCAGCAACCATACGGGCAGCAACCCTATGGCCAGCCCCAGCCCGGCCCAACGTACCCTCCAGCCAAAGGCCCCGTCACGGTTCCGCAGGGGACGCTGGTGCAGTTGCGCACTTCTGAGCCGGTCGACAGCAAGCGGGCCAAGGACGGCACGCCGGTGCAGTTCACTCTCATTCAGGACGTGACGGTGGGGGGCGTGTTGGCCATTCCGCGCGGCGCTACCGTGCACGGCGTGGTCACCGAGGTGAAGAAAGCTGGCGAACTGGCTGGACACTCCGAGTTGGCTCTGACTCTCACCTCGCTCGATCTGGCCGGACAGACTTATCCCATCCAGACAGATGAGTTCCGGGTGAAGAGCCCTGGCAAGGGCGGTGAGACGGCCGGCAACGCCATTGGCGGCGGTATTCTGGGCACCATCATCGGCTGCGCAGTTGGACGCGGCATTGGCTGCGCGGTTGGAGCCGGCGCTGGCGTTGCTGCCGGGACCGCTGCCTCTGCGGCTACTCCCGGTCCGCGTGCCTGGATTCCCGCCGAGGCGCTGGTCACCTTCCATCTGGCCAATCCAATCACGGTGAATCCTGTGAGTCCGCAGGAAGCTGCGCGGCTGGCAGAGGGCCTTTATCCCGGCGGACCCAACCTCTACCGCCGCGGCTATTCGCCTTATGGCTACGCCCCCTACGGCTACCCGCCGGTCTACTATCGTCCCTACTATATGTCCGGCGGCTACTACTACTGGCGCTGAGACAGCCCGAAGCAATTTTCAGCGGCCCATCCGCTCCGCAAGCCTCCACGGCTATCGGGGCGGATGGGCCGCTTAGTTGCGTATAAGGGTACGTCTCCGATGCGATAACCTTGAATGGAAGAACGGATCCGCAGACTCCACCATTTGAGAGAGCCATGGTCACCATTCAGGTTGAATATCAGGGCGACCTGCACTGCAAGGCAGTGCACGGTCCTTCCCGAGCTGAAATCAACACGGACGCTCCCATTGACAATCAAGGGCGCGGCGAAAGTTTCTCTCCAACCGACCTTGTGGCAACGGCGCTCGGCTCGTGCATGCTCACTGTGATGGGCATCCAGGCGCGGACGCTGAACATCGACATCGCCGGAGCCACGGCGACCGTGGAAAAGGAGATGAGCGGCACGGCGCCGAGAAGGATCCAGAGTCTCACGGTGAAGATCCATGTTCCTCACGCTCTCAGCTCGGAGGACCGGCTCAAGCTGGAGCGCGCCGCCCACACCTGCCCGGTGCACAAGAGCCTGCACCCGGACATTCAAGTGCCGATCGAATTTGTCTGGGGATGAGGAAGTGCGGGTTTGCCGCGCATCGCATGCGGGTCAAAGACCCGCACTACAGCCGGTCAGGAGACCGGCGCAACCAGGAGCCTTCATCCCGAATGAAATTAAAGATCCCTGCCGGCGCGTTTCGCGCTTATCTCTTCGACTGCGATGGCACCATCGCCGACTCCATGCCGCTGCATTACATTGCGTGGAAGAAAGCTCTGGCCGAGTGGAACTGCCCCTTCGATGAAGACCTGTTCTATGCGTGGGGCGGCAAACCGCCGCTCGAGATCATTACCGAACTGAGCTGCATGCACGGCCTGCAGATGCCGGTCGAAGAAGTAGCCGAGCACAAGGAGAATTATTACTACGCGTTGCTGCCCCAACTTCAGCCAGTGGCCGAGGTGCTGGAGCATATCGACGCGATGTACGGCCGCGTGCCTTTCGCGGTGGTCTCCGGCAGCAGCCGCGAATCGGTAACAAAGTCGCTCAGCACGCTGCACCTGCTCGACAAGTTCGACATCCTGGTTGGTTCCGGGGACTACGAGCGCAGCAAGCCTGCGCCCGACGCGTTTCTCATGGCCGCGGCACGCCTCGGAATCGCCGCGCGCGATTGCCTGGTTTTTGAAGACACCGATCTCGGCATCCAGGCAGCCACCGCCGCCGGCATGTCCTCGGTCCGCGTGCCCTCTCCGCTAGAGCGGCGCGCGGGAACTGCGGGCGCCGGAAAAGCGTAGAGTTGGAGGCACGGTCCCGCAGCAAATCAATTTTTCATTGAACATCGGGACCGGGATCGAAATCAGAAGTAAGGGAAGTACGATTCATGCCTACGGCAAGCGCGCCCCCTTCGCAGAGCATGGCTTCGTCCACGGAACCCGGCAGCCGCAATGCCGGGAATGCCGCGCTTCTGGCAATCTCCGCGGCTCTCGTTCTCGTTCATCTGCTCACCGACAATCGCTACGGCTTTCATCGCGACGAGCTTCAATTCCTCAGTGACGCGCGCCACCTCGACTGGGGATTTGTGGCCTTCCCGCCCTTTACTCCGTTTGTCGAACGCATCAGCCTGGCTTTGTTCGGGCTCTCCATGATGGGGCTGCGGCTGTTCTCGGTGCTCGCACAGGCCGCGGCGGTTTTCATCACCGGCCTCATGGCACGCGAGTTGGGCGGCAATCGGATAACGCAAGTCACGGCTGCGCTCGCAGTCGCTTTGTCTCCGCTGTCGCTTTTTGAAGGCACCGAATTCCAGTACACCTCCTTCGATTTTTTGTGGTGGGTGCTCATCGCGTATTTTGTCGTGCGCCTGGTCAACTCCGAGAACCCGCGCTGGTGGCTCGCCATTGGCGCCGCTGTGGGCGTGGGACTGGAAACCAAATACGCCATCGTTTTCTACATCGCCGGCCTGGTTGCCGGCGTGGTCTTCACGCGAGAGCGGCGTTCTTTAAAGGCCCCATGGTTTTGGGGCGGTGTCGCCCTTGCGCTCCTCATCTTCCTGCCCAACTTCGTGTGGCTGGTGCGCCACAACTTCATCTCCTACGATTTTCTGCGCTCCATTCACGCGCGCGACGTGCGCATAGGGCGCGCCGAGGGCTTTCTTAAAGGACAGTTTCTGATCTGCGCCAACCCGGCCGCCGCGCCGCTTTGGCTGGCCGGGCTGGCAGGCGTTTTGCTCAACCGCCGCTATCGCATGCTGGCGTTCCTGTATCTGGTGCCGCTGGCGCTTTTCTGGATCGGCGAAGGGCGCAGCTATTACATTGCCGGCGCGTATCCCATGCTGCTGGCCATGGGCGCAGTCATCGCCGAACGCGCCCTCGGCTTTCTTCCGGGCGGCAGGCGCAGCGCCATCGCGATCGTTTACTTTGCCGCCTTCGCTGTGACTTCCGCCTATATCTGCGCGGTCGTGTTGCCGCTTGCATCGAACGGACCGTTGAAACAATTTGCGCTCGAACACAACGGCGACTTGCGCGAGGAGATTGGCTGGGACGAACTGGTAGGCACCGTGGCGCAGATTCGCGATTCGCTTACGCCCGGGCAGCGGGCTAGTCTCGGAATCACCACGGCCAATTACGGCGAGTACGGCGCCATCGAGATCCTGGGCCCGGCTTATGGATTGCCCGCACCAATCGGGACGACGAACTCCGAGTGGCTGCGCGGATATCCGACCGCGCCGCCGGCTACGCTGATCGTTCTGGGGCTTACGCCGCAGCAGGCCAATGCGATCTTTACCGGATGCCGCCTTGCCGGCCGCAACGGAAACGTGGAAGGAGTTCGCAACGAAGAGAGCGAGTATCACCCGGACATCTTCGTCTGCGGACCGCCGCGCAAACCCTGGCCGGAGTTGTGGAAGGAAAGCTTGACCTTCGGGTGATTGCGAAGGAGTGCCCTCAGTTTTTGTGTTGGGGAATGTGGTCTCCCACCCTTTTCACGATAACGCCGTGAAAAGGATGGGCACCCGGCTGACTCGCCAACTCGCTGGCTTGCTCAGTACAACAGCACCGCCACGCGATACGCGGAAAACGAGCCTTCCACTCCCTCGGCCGGGCAACTACCTACTGCGGCCTCGCGATACTTCCCCGAGCTGAGCCGGTCTACGAGCTGTTGCGGCAGTCCGGTTAGCTCACCGGCCTGCCAGCGCATGATGAAGCGCGGCGTCGCCCCGCCCCGCGGCGCGCCTTCTTCCATCCGGCACGCGGCCCGCGCCAGCGAGGAATCGTCCAGCACCGCAACGCCGCTGGGCCGGATCAGCTGGGCCACGCGCGCCTCTACCTGCGCGGGACTCAAACTCTGCACCGCCCGCGAATAATCGGCGACCGCGTAGAGCACACCACGTGCGGCCACCACGGCGACACCCACGTGGTCCACTTCCGGACTGAGCAGGTTCTGGCGATGGCCGGGTGAGTTCATCCACTCCTGGTGAATCGCCTCCGCCGAAGGCCCGATGGCTACGTTTTCTTCAATCATGCTGAAGTGCGCGCCGGCATGCGCAGCGCGCCCGCTTACATCCGCCTCACCGCCATAGCGGTGGGCAATGGGGCCCTCCTGGGCCATGCGCCGGCAATGAGCCAGGGCCGCGGCGGCCAGCGCCGGATCCCACGTGAGCCGACCCACGCCGGCCTGCACCCGCGTCTGGTTGGCGAGCGCGAAGATCTGCTCCGAATCGGAACGCAGGTCGGGCCGGTTCGGCGTTTGCCCGCCGTAATCGTATTGTGCGTAATTCGGAGATTGCGCGGCAGCCATCGCTGGATGCGCGAAGACGATTACCGGAACGACCAATGCCACAAGCAGGCCAGGAGAAAATCGCGAAAAACCCATATAAAGATTGTGACGGTTTTCTGTGCAAATAGTCGCGTTCAGTCGAGTGCCCCGGATGCTGGGGCTGGTGCGTCGATGCTGGCGCAAGGATATTTTTTACCCCTCACCGCTGTATTCTGGCTCTGCCGATGCTTTTTCCCGACTTCAAGCCACTGGTCAAAATACAGACGCAGGCACGACTTCGCATTCGCCGCCAGCCGCTCGCGGCGTTGGGCGTCTTCCTGCTCGCCCTGTTCGTGATCTGCGGAATCGCCGCGCCCTGGCTCGCCCCTTACAATCCTGCCGCCATCGACCTGCTGCACCGCCTGCAGGGTCCATCGGCCGCGCACTGGGCCGGAACCGACGAGTTGGGCCGCGATACGCTGGCACGCCTCATCTTCGGCGCACGCATCTCGCTCACCGTCTCCGTGACCGTGGTTACAGTATCGCTGGCGCTCGGACTCACCATCGGCGGCGTGGCCGGCTACCTGGGCGGTTGGGTCGATACCGCGCTCACCACCTTCGCCATGAACACCTTTCAGGCGCTGCCGGGAATTCTGCTCGCCATCGCGTTTGCGGCATTTCTTGGACCGGGATTTTCAAACCTGGTGCTGGCGCTGGCCATTGGCGGATGGGCCGGCTACGCGCGACTGGTGCGCGCACAGGTCATGGCGGTGCGCGAGCGCGAGTATGTGGACGCGGCACGCGCTCTGGGCGCCGGCGGATTGCGCATCTTCTTCCGGCATATTTTGCCGAACATCGTCCAGCCGATCCTGGTGCAGGCGGCCATCGGCATGGCGGGCGTCATCCTGGCCGAAGCTACGCTGTCGTTTCTCGGCCTCGGCATTCCTCCGCCGGCGCCGAGTTGGGGATCGATGCTCAACGACGCGCGGCTGCATCTGTTCGACTCGCCGCACCTGGTGCTCTTCCCTGCCGCGGCCGTGGCCGGCGCGGTGCTGGGCTTCAACTTTCTAGGCGACGCGCTGCGCGACGAGCTCGACCCGCGCACGCGGCTGGAGCTGGGATTGTGAATGCAGGTTTCAGGCGTCAGGGGTCAGGTCAACCTGAGGACATGAGATGAAGATCGGCGTCATCAGCGATACGCACGGACTGCTGCGACCGGAAGTTTTACCGGCGCTCGAGGGCGTGGAACAAATCCTGCACCTTGGCGACGTGGGAAAGCCCTTGATTTTGCACGAGCTCGAGAGGATTGCGCCGGTGACGGCAATCCGCGGCAACGTGGACCGCGAAGGTGAGTGCGGCAAACTGCCGGAAACGGATGTGGTGCTGATCGAGGGCCATTATCTTTACATGCTGCACGACCTGAAGACGCTGCATCTCGATCCGGCTGCGGCAAAGTTTGCGGCCGTGCTCTTCGGTCACACGCACGTGCCCAATTTCTACACAAAAAAGGGCGTGCTGTATTTCAATCCAGGCTCCTGCGGACCGCGGCGTTTTGAGCTGCCGGTGACGGTGGGGCTGCTGACGGTGGAGAAAGATGGTGAGCTGGCGGCTGAAATAGTCCCGCTCAGCCCCGGCTAGGCGAGGATGGCTTTCGAGTTGCCTGTCAACCGAACGGAACGAGAAAGGTTGGCGGTCTCCGGTGCGCGTCGCATGTGCCCATGTCGGGGCGGCTCGTGCTGGTCTGCGCAGCATCAATGTTTCCAGAAGACCGGGGAAGGCGATCCAGTTGGGCACAAATAGGATTAAAATAGGCAGCCTAGGAACACCGCGACTCAACAGAAACCGCGGTAACCGATTCAAAGAAAGGGGACAAAGCTTATGGCGGCAGAAGGATCGGAAAAACTGGCACCAGTCGAGGATGTTCTCCGCGAAGTCTCCAGGATCAAGTCACTGATCACCGAGGCGGTCGAAGATGGTGTCCGATCTGCAGTCCGGGTAATTCAACGTGGGCGCTATGCTGCTGAGGACGTAATCGAGGAAGCGAAGCACACGGTAAAGAAGCAGCCATTCCCGGCCATGGGCGTTGTCTTTTCTGCCGGAGTCCTGACGGGGTGCCTTTTGACCTGGATTGCATCGCGTCGCCGTTGAGCGAAGGCCAAATGGGGATCGCGGCGCGGCGCCGAGTCTCGGCAATCGCCGGTGATCGACACGAAATGTACACTAACTTTCGGGTTCCGGGAGAATTGTCGGCAACGCCGAAGTTGATTACCCGCGCATGCGCGGATTGATCCATCGATACACAACGTCGGTAAAGAAATTCACCAGCACATACGTGAGCCCGATGGCCAGCAGACAGCCCTGTACCAGCGCGTAATCGCGGTTGGAGATGGCGTCCACCGTCAGCCGCCCCAGTCCCGGCCAACTGAAGATTTTCTCGGTCACGATGGCGCCCGCCAGCAGCGCTCCAAACTGCAGTCCAATCACCGTGACCACGGGCACCAGCGCATTGGGTAGCGCGTGCCGGCCCAATACCGCTGCCTCGCTCAGCCCCTTGGCGCGCGCGGTGCGGATGTAGTCCTGCCCCAGCTCTTCGAGCATCGCCGTGCGCACCATGCGGGTGAGAATCGCGGCCAGGGAGGCTCCCATGGCTACCGAGGGAAGAATCAGGTAGCGCCAGTCAATCATGTTGCCGACGCCGGAGTTGGCTCCCGACACCGGCGTCCAACCCAACTGGATGGAGAAGAAAAGAATCAGCACCGGGCCCAGCGCAATAGCCGGAACGGAAAGGCCGAAGAGTGAAATCACGGAGAGCGACTGGTCGACCCAGCGGCCGCGCTTGACGGCGGCCAGAATTCCCGCCGGAACGGCGAGCACAATCGCCAGTACGAGCGCACTGAGCGTGAGCGCCAGCGTGTACGGATAGCGCTGGGCGATGAGGTGCGCCACCGAATCGTGCAGGCGGATGGACATGCCCAGGTTGCCGTGCACGACGCCCGCCCAGTAATGCACATACTGCGTCCACAGCGGCTGGTCGAGTCCGTACTGGTGGCGCAGGGCGCCAATATCCGCGGGCGTTGCGCCCTCGCCCAACATTTGCAATATGGGATCGCCGGGCACAAGGTGTATGAGCAAAAAGACCAGCGAAACCACCAGCCAGACGACGGGCAGGGTAAGCAGCAGGCGGGTGAAGGTCTGTTTCATGCGCTGGTTTCAACAATAAATCAGTGGTATCGAAGTTGCATGGAGCTGATCCCTCGCTGCTGTGCAACGCTTTTCTTGTGTCCGCTCTCCAAAAGAATGCGCCCGGATGCACCGGCACGCACGCATTCCCCCAGGGGCTAAAGCCCTCGGTCGTTTTGCGGGCTCTTTCGGCCCGACTAAAGTCGTGCCCTTGTTACAGAGCTCCATTCAAGGAGTTTCTCGGCAGCCTGTGAAGCCCGTACCTTTCAAAACGGTGCCTTGTTCATAGGCTCCTGAGGCCGAGACGCTTAGAGGAGCATTTCTATGCGTACACAAAATGTCGTCATCGTCACCGCTCTCGCTCTTTCCCTCGCGATCGGGAGCTTCGGCCGGATGAGTGTTGCACAGGATGAAAGTGAAACCTGTCCAGATGGCCGGCCGCGTCTGCAGATCACTCTCACCGATCATAACGACCACAACCTGAACAGCATCCCCCACCAGTACGGCTATGGCGACGGCAAGAAGGCGGCCAAGGAAGACTTGCGCCACGGGTTCGCTCCCAATCCGGGCCGCCATGATGAGTTCCGTCATCCGTGTGAGATTAGCCGCCTGCGCAGCCCCTACCAATATGGGTTTATCGAGGGATATAACGAGACCTACCAGTACGCTAGGCCTAAAAAACATATCTATTAGGTCGTCGAACACATGATTTCGTTCGTTGAGTTTGCGCGTTCCCCGGTCTCAGAATCGAGACCGGGGGCACCCGATCTGTACAAAGCTAAACGGTCAGCGACCTGGCACGCCTCTCTCCGCGATCGCCGCTTAGGTCTTGTGGCGGTACAACGCTTTTCCTGCGAACGCGCTCCAACCAGAGTGCGCACCGGCAAGCCTCGGCGCCTGGGGGAGTCATCCATGCGAAAACGACGTATTGCAATTATGACTGCTCTTGCTGTTCCATTCGCTTTGGGAAACTACGGTGGTTGCAGTGTGGCGCACGCGCAACCCGCACCGGTCACGCCGGCGGCTCTCCAGGAAAATGCTCCCAGTCCGTACCGCGAGGCACGCGAGCGCGGCGTTCATGATGGGGAGCGGGCAGCCTATGACGATGTCCACCGCGGGCTGACCCCTGACCCCAACCGTCACGAAAATTATCGCCATCCGCCGCTGCAGGATCACCACTACGACGAGGCCTACCGCGACGGGTTTCGCCAAGGCTACCAATCCTCGTTCCATCGTTAACCGGGCAACCGGGAGAGTGAACTGCTCTACCGGTAGATCTCCGGAATGAAGGTCTGTTCCTGCAGTGGAGGGCGCACGTATTTCGATTTTCCCAGCGGCGGCAGCTTGAGCGACTCGGGGGTGAGGTCGCGGTAGGGGATCATGGAGAGCAAGTGACGGATCACATTCAGCCGGGCACATTGCTTATTTTCCGCGTTGACCACGAACCACGGGGACTGCCGGGTGTCGGTTACGGCGAACATCTCGTCCTTGGCGCGCGAGTAGTCCGCCCAGCGCCTGCGCGATTCAAGATCCATCGGGCTCAGCTTCCAGCGCTTGGTGGGCTTGTCGAGGCGGTCCTGGAAGCGGCGTTCCTGCTCTTCATCGCTCACCGAAAACCAGTACTTGATGAGCACCATTCCGGAACGGATCAGCATCCGCTCGAACTCCGGACAGCTCTGCAAAAAGTCCTGGTACTCGCGCTCCGTGCAGAAGCCCATCACGCGCTCCACGCCGGCGCGGTTATACCAACTGCGATCGAAGAGGACTATTTCACCGGCCGCGGGCAGGTGGGCCACATAGCGTTGAAAGTACCACTGCGTCTTTTCGCGCTCGGTGGGCGTACCCAGCGCCACCACCCGGCAAACGCGCGGGTTCAGCGATTCGGTAATGCGCTTGATGGCTCCGCCTTTGCCCGCGGCATCGCGGCCCTCGAACAGCACCACTACCCGCAACCCCTCGTGGCGTATCCACTCCTGCAGCTTCACCAGTTCCATCTGCAGCTTGCGCAGTTCGCGCTCATAGTTACAATGTTTGCCCAGCTGGAGCGCGCCGTTAGAAGTCGCCTCTCCATTCGGTTTTGTCTTTTTCTCCGCCATTGGCCTTCTCCTGGGGAAGTTATCGGCGGAATTCGCGACGACTCCAGAAAAATTGCGGCCGCGCTGTGAACTTAAGGAAGCCCTGCACGAGCAGTTCGCATTCCCGCAGGGGCTAAAGAGGCTGCGGAAAAAAGTTGATGCGAGAGGCGAGATGTCCCTCAGCGGCTAAAGCCGGACTCATTTTGCAGCTGCTTGCGGCCCGACTAAAGTCGTGCCCTTGTTACAAAGCCCTACACGGGGAGTTTTCCGCAGCCTATAAAGCCCACACGGTTTCGCTGGCTTTATCGGTAGCCCGGACTAAAGTCCGGGCCTACAAGTCCGGGCCTACCAGTCAGGGCCTAGCGGTCCGGGCCTACCAGTCGTGCCCTTGTTACAAAGCCCTACGCGGAGAGTTTTCCGCAGCCTCTTGAGCCCGTGCCCTTCAAAGCGGCGGCTTATTCACAGGCTCCACAAAACTACGAACTGTGAACTGGCACCACCGGCTCGACGCGGATCTTGGCGATTCTCCGCCCATCCATTTCTACCACCGTGAGCCGCCGGCCCCCAAAGACGATGGATTCACCGGGCTGCGGGATGTGGCCCAGCCGGTAGAGCAGAAACCCGGCCAGTGTTTCCACGCCTCCATCGCGCGGCAGATCCCACTGCATCTGCGTCTCCAGGTCGCGCAGGTTCACGCCGCCGTCCATCAAAAACGCGCCGGCAGCATTGGCGAGCATGGGCTGGGTAGGAATGTCGAACTCATCCTCGAGTTCGCCGGCCAGCTGCTCGATGGCATCTTCAGCCGTCACCAGCCCTACCACCGATCCAAATTCGTCTACCGCGATGGCCAGGTGCCGACGCCGCTGCTGGAACTCGCGCAGCAGGTCGAGCACGGACTTGGTTTCCGGAACAATCAGCACATCGCGCATGATCTGCCCCAGCCGCAGTTCCACGCGGGCCGGAATGGGATTGGCAGGCACGCTGCCGGCAGCTTTGCTTTCCGCAGGCGAGTTGCGAAAGAACTCGATCCGGGCCAGGTCGCGCGCATACACCACGCCCACAATATGCTCCGGGCCACGCGCCTCGTCAAAGATCGGCACGCGCGAGTGATGACGGGCAATAATGCGCCCGAGTGCCTCTTCCACCGTCATGGTCGAGGGCAGGGAAAAGATCTTTTGCCGCGGCGTCATGATCTCGCGCACCGGCACGTCGTCCAGCTCCAGCGCGCGATGGATCAGCATTTCCTGAAACGGCGGCAACAGGCCCATGCGCCGCGCAGAAGTCGCAATCAGCTTGAGTTCCTCCGCCGAATGCACGGCCGCTCGCTCGGTGAGCGGCACGTCAAAACCGCGCAGCACGGCGGCCGCCGAAACCCGCAGCAAACGCACCGCCGGACGCACCAGCGACATAAACACCAGCATGGGCGGCGCCACCGCGACCGCCAGCGCCTCAGCCCGGCGCAGCGCCAGGGATTTGGGTACGAGTTCGCCCACCACCACGTGAAAGTAGGTGATGAAGGCGAAGCCCAGCACCAGCGCGAGTACATGCGCGTAGAGGGTTGCGTGAGGCAGAGTGTTCAACCAGGGCAAGAGAATCGATTCCGCCAGCGGCTCGCCGATCCAGCCCAGGGCCAGCGAGCAGAGCGTGACGCCCAGTTGCACCGCCGGCAGCAGGTCTTCGATCCCGCTCTGCAGGCGACGGACCGCGCGCGCCCCCGGCACCTGTGCTTCGAGAAGCTGTTCGATGCGGGTCTCGCGAATCGACACCAGCGCGAACTCGGCGGCCACGAAAAAAGCGTTGGCCAGAATCAGCATGGCCACCGCAACGGATTTGAACAGCGTAAAGCCGTGCATCCCGGTCAGAGAATAGCATTTACGGGAACCGGGATCCGTGATTTGTGGCTATTTTCGACCGGAAATGGAACCGCCGAGCGCGCCGCTGCGTAGATGCCTGGAGCAGCAGAGATGAGGTATGTCATGAACTATTTCTTTCGCGGAATCGCCGTCTTGACCTGCGCGGCAGCCGCAACCCTCCCCGCGGTAGCCGCTGAGGCGACCTTCGAGCGGAATCTTACGGTCAACGGCACGCCCGATCTGACCATCTCCACGGGCGCGGGCGCCGTGCACCTGAGTGCCGGCCCGGCCGGGCAGATTCACATCGTCGGCCGCGTCCATTCGGACTGGGGCGGTGGAGACGACAGCGTCCGGGATATTGCCGCTCATCCGCCCATCCAGCAGACCGGCAACATTGTGCGCATCGGTCACCAGAACAATCTGCAACACGTCAGCATCGATTACGAGATCCAGGCGCCGGCCGGCTCCTACCTGGACGCCGCAACCGGCGCAGGCGACCTGACCGTAGACGGGGTTGGGGACAACGCTAAACTCGCCACCGGCTCGGGCCCCATTCACGCCACCGGCCTGCACGGCAGCTTCTCCGTTGAAACCGGCTCAGGCAGCATCTACGCCGAGCAGATTGGCACGGGCGACGTGCGGGCTGAAACCGGGTCTGGATCCGTAGAATTGCGTAATCTCGACGGCGCTCTGCGCGTCCAGACCGGCATGGGCAGCGTGAAGATCGCCGGCGAGCCAGTGGGACCGTGGAAGATCCAGACCGGTGCAGGAAGCGTTGAAATCTGGCCCGGCAATGCGGCGTTTTCGCTCGACGCCGAGTGCGGGGCCGGCAGCATCCACAGCGATCGAGACGTGGTCACGCAGGGATCTTCCGACCACCATCGCCTGGAAGGCAAAGTCAACGGCGGCGGCCCGCTGGTGCACATCGAAACCGGCGCCGGGAGCATTCGCATCCATTAAAAGGAGTGGACAGTACACAGTGAGCGGTGAACAGTTCAGTGTCTACTGCTCACCGTCGGGCATCCTGCGGCCAGTTCTCGATAAACTGGAATTATGATCAAGGTGCTTCGCCCTATTCCTGTAGAACGGCTCAAACTGCTGGTTTTCGATCTCGACGGCACGCTCATCGACTCCGCGCAGGACCTGTGCAACAGTGTCAACAGCGCACTCAAAGAGTTTGACCACGAGCCGCTGCCCGACCCCGCCATTGCCAGTTTTGTAGGCAACGGCGCTCCCCTGCTCATGCGGCGCGCGCTGGCGCTGGCCAGCAACATGACTCCCGAGGCAGTCGACGAAGACCTGTTCCAGAAAGCCTACGCGTTCTTCCTGCAGTATTATCGCGAGCACAAACTCGATTTCACCTATGCCTACGCGGGCGTGCTCGAGGCGCTCAAAGCGCTCCAGGAGTTGCACGATCAGCCGGGCGCCGAGCGCGTCATGGCCGTGCTGACCAACAAGCCGGTGCGCCCGGCCCGCGGCATCTGCGAAGGACTGGGCCTGGCCAGCTATTTTCTGCACATCTATGGCGGCGACAGCTTCCCCGTCAAGAAGCCGGACCCGTTCGGACTGCGCTCATTGATGGAAGAAACCGGCGCCCGGCCCGAGGAGACCATCATGATTGGCGATAGCTGCGTGGACATGCAGACCGCGCGCAACGCCGGCGCGTGGGCGCTGGGCTGCGCCTTCGGTTTCGGCCCGCAAAACCTCATGGATGTGCCCCCGGACGTAGTGGTGGACTCGGCCGCCGAATGGATGCAGGCGCTGAGCCCCGCGACGCAATCAGCCTGAACGCTGTTTTGAGCTTGCAGATCGCCGGTTGCCTTGCGCGGCGTCCAGCCCGCAACTCTCCGCCCGTCCGGGAACTTTGGTACGGTTATTCTCGTAACAAACCGGGGAGATGCCTATGATGCACCGGATCCTCGCCGCAGGTTTGCTTGCCGGGCTGTTGGCGGCCGCAGCCACGCCTGCCCGCGCCAACGATGATGTGGTCCAGTTCTTCTCCGACATTCACGTCACGCCTGAGACTCCGGTGCACGACGCCGTCTGCTTGTTCTGCAGCGTGCAGGATGATGGCACCATCAACCACGACGTTGTGGCCATCTTCGGATCGATCGATATTACCGGCAGGGCCCGCCACGACGTGGTCAGCCTCTTCGGCAGCGTGGATGCTCACGATGATGCCTCCATCGATCACGATCTCGTCAGCATCTTCGGCGGTCTGCGGCTGGGCGAGAATGTCACAGTGGGCCACGATGCAGTCGCCGTCTTCAGCTCGATTGAGGCGCGCCCATCGGCGACGATCAAAGGCAATCGCGTCTCTATCCCCGCGGTCCTCTTCTGGGGCCCGCTCATGATCCCGGTTCTCCTCATCGTGCTGATCGTGTATATAGTTCGCGAGCGCAGCCACCGCTGGCCGCCGCCCGGTTATCCTCCGCCGCCTGTGCGCTAGACGCAAGGCTGCGGCAGTAAGCTGAATCCATGGCCGATGGCTCAGACTGGATTCCGCAGCGCCCCTTGCGTATCGTTCTTCCCGGCGGCAGCGGCCAGGTGGGCCGGATGCTGGCCGGCTTTTTTCAGGAACGCGGCCACCACGTTACGGTTCTCACCCGCAGCCCCTACACCGCGCCCTGGCCCACCGTGCACTGGGATGGCCTCACTCCGGGCCCCTGGGTGGAGACGCTTGAAGGCGCTGACGTCTGTATTCATCTCTCCGGGCGCAGCGTGAACTGCCGCTACACCGAGCGCAACCGCCAGGAGCTGCGCGACTCGCGCATCGCACCGACGCGGGCACTGCATCAGGCCTTCGACCTGCTCAACAACCCGCCGTGGCTGTGGATGAACGCCTCCAGTGCAACCATCTACCGGCACGCGCTCGACCGCGATATGGACGAAGCTACGGGCGAGGTGGGCGGCAGTGAGCGCGTGGACAGTTGGCTGGGAGAGCGGCGCGCACCGGAGAAATGGAATTGGACGGTGCAAATGATTCGCGAGTGGGAGCGCGCTTTCTTCTCCACGCCCACGCCGCGCACCCGCAAAATCGCGCTGCGCACTTCGCTGGTCTTGAGCCCCGTGCCGGGCAACGTGTTTGCTGTGCTTTCGCGCCTGGCGCGCGTAGGCTTGGGCGGAACGCAGGGCAACGGCCGCCAGTACGTTTCCTGGATGCACGAAGCCGATTACGCCCGCGCCCTCGAATTTCTCATCGAGCGCGAAGAGATCGACGGCGCTGTGAACCTGGCAGCGCCGCATCCGCTGCCCAATCGCGACTTCAACGAAGTACTGCGGGAAGCCTGGGGAATGCCCAACGGCCTGCCCGCACCGGCGCCGCTGCTGGCGCTGGGAATGTTCTTCCTGCGCACGGAGCCGGAGCTGGTGCTCAAAAGCCGGCGCGTGGTTCCGAAGAAACTCGCGGATGCGGGCTTCGAATTCAGGTTTCCCACCTGGCCTGAGGCGGCGGAGGATTTGGTGCGGCAGTGGCGGGAGGCAGCTTCCAGCTTCTAGTACCGCAACCGCGTGATTCTGTGGTCTCCCTGGTCTCAAAAGCGAGACCAGGGGCACCCAAGCTCATGGGCACGATTACCCAATCGCGAAGTGGCGATACTGGCTGCCGGCTTCCAGCTGTTCGCTGCCAGCTGATGGCTTGCTTGCTACTTCGGCGTAATGTCTGTCACCGGCAGGTCCCAGTGCCCGAGCAGAATCTCGAAGCGGCGCTGCTCTTCTTTCTGATAGGTCGCCTGATCGGGCCAGAGCTCGTGGATGAATTTGTCTTCGTCGGGGTTCGCAGTCGTGGCCACAGTTGAGTCCTTGTAGACGATGGTCACGCGGTAGTCCCATCGGCCGTCTTCGGTGGTGTGGTAGGCGGGAGACTCGATCTTCAGCGAAACGATGCGGCCCGTTGCCTGAATCTTTTTGAGCAGCGGGTAGTGGTTCTTCAGGAAGAGACTCAGAAACTCCTGCTGATGGCCCCACTGGCATTTGTAGTAATACTCCACCGTGTAGGGCTGCCCGGCACCGCCCTGCGGGGGAGCTCCCTGCGCGATAAGCGGCGCGCCCAACGCCATGGCCAGCACGACGGTAAACACAGCGACAATGATTCTGCGCATCCCAGCCTCCAGTTTTGAGAGTTGGAAGCATTGTAGACGCAGCGGCGCGGGAGAGATGTGGCCGCGGCAACTCCGGTGCGGGTCTGGAGACCCACACGACAGCCGGTCTGGAGACCGGCGCTACAAAAAAAACGGCCCCCGTTCTCACGGGGGCCAAGTTGCCTTGGTTCTCTCGCGTTGCGAGAGCTTGGTTGGCGGCCTTACGGCGGGGTGGCCGTTGGCTCTGGGTACATTGCCTCTCGGGGGGGAGGATGGCCGCGAACTTACGGCTGTACCGAGCCAGTCGAAGGCGCAGCATCTTGGGGTGATGCAGTGCCCTGGGCCGCCAAACTGTTTTCCATCAGCCGTACATGCACGGTGCGGGTGCGCACATGCTCTGGGTGCGCGCTGTCCTCGCTCTGGTCGTTCGAGGCAACTTGCATGTTGCCGAGGGCGACCGAGTGCATGCGGTAGATGGGAATCTGATGATCGCTGACGAGATAGCGCTCCACTGCTTCCGCCAGCCGCTGGGAGCTCTGAATGCCCACGCTGCCGCTACCCGGCGCCTGTGCATCCATCTCCAGGATGTAACCGTCGCGTCCCGTCAAACTGGCCGCGAGCTTATCGAGCTGATCCTTCGAATCCGCGGTCATCGTCGAGGTGCCGGGGCGGAACTTCACTTCGAAATCCGTTACCTGGTGGTACTGGTCAAGCCCGTTGACCGTATCGCCAATCTTGTTCACGTGGTTCGAGGCCTGTTGCGCCGAGTTGTTGGCGTTCTGAGCCTGTTGGCCGGCGGCGGTGGCCGTCTGGTTGGCCGCGTCGGCGGTTGACTGCGCCTGGTGGATGCCGGCCTGTGCACGCTGATCCACGTCCTTGATCTGCTGCGCGTTGCGGGCGTTCACCTGGTCAAGCTCGTTGAGGCGGTCGTTCAGGGGGTCAATCTGCTTCTTCACCCACTTCTTGCGGGCCATGGGATTGACGCGGCCCCAGAAGCCTTCCTTGGCCGGCGGGGCCTGGGTGGTGGTGGTCATCTGGTCGCTGTTTTGCTGATCGGCCTGCTGACCATTCTGCGAGGTCGAGGCGGAATTCTGATCCGTTGTCGCCGGGGGCGTCTGCGCGGACGGCTGCTGCGCCCACATCGGAATGCCGATGGAAGCTGCCAGCACTGCGATGGCGGCGTGATGGGGCAGCGAGTGGCTAAAGCTTCGAGCAATTCTCATGGAAGTAACCTCTTCTGAGGCAGATTGTTTTCGTTGACCTGCCGTACTGGCAGTGCCTGCTCGCCTATCCCTATCGCAAGAGGGATGCCAAACTCGAGAGCGGTCCCATTTGACTTCGCTATCTATCTGCATAGACAGCGGATAGAGTCGTTTTGCGGGGGAGAGAAGGCGGGCCAAAATTATCCGCAAAGGGGTCTCGGACCATGTAAATTTTGCATCGCGGAGAACTTTCTACGCTGCCGAAAATTTCCTTCCCTGCGGAATCCCGCTCAGACGCTGTATTGGGGCGCGCCATACCCGCCTCTCTCCCGTCATTGACCGTCAGGATTCCAACCGCAAATCGGGGCCAGACTGCGCCATAATCCACAGGCCGAACGTGCTACGATGGCGGGCATGAAGAAGATGATTCTTTTGGCGTTGCTCCTGACCGTGTGCGCCGGATCGGCATTCGCCGCCCCGTCGCCCAGTCATCACCATCACCATCATCACCACAAGCCCGCCTAACCCGGCAATCCGCTGCCTGCCGCGTGATCGTAGCCGCGGCCGCAGCCGTTTAAGGCAGGCCTCGTGCACGATCAACCTGGGTACGAACTTGAAGACCAGCGTTACCCCATCGGCCGCTTCATTGCCCCCGCGACCAGCACCCCTGTGGTGCGGGCCTGGCAGATTGAGAGTCTGCGCCGACTGCCTCAGTATCTGACGGATGCGGTGCGGGGCCTCGACGACGAGCAACTCGCCACGCCCTATCGCGAGGGCGGATGGACGGTCCGCCAGGTAGTCCATCATCTGGCCGACAGTCACGCCAATTCCGTCATCCGATTCAAGCTGGCCCTCACGGAAGACTGGCCCACGATCAAGCCTTACGACGAAGCGGCTTGGGCACGGCTGTCCGACAGCCGGACTCTCCCCGTGGATACCTCGTTAACATTTATCGAAGCGCTCCACAGCCGCTGGACCGCGCTCCTCGACTCGCTCTCCGAACAGGACTTTCAACGCGGCTACAAACATCCGGAAATGGGGCCGCAGGCATTGTGGATTGCGCTGGCCCTGTATGACTGGCACGGGCGCCACCACACGGCGCACATCACCACTCTGCGGCAGCGCCGGGGCTGGTAAGCCGTGGCTGCCGGGATCGAAACCACCAGTCCCGCGCGACTCGCGCAATCCATCGAATCCTATCTCGCCGACCACCCTGCAGCGGCACTGCTTGAAGAGGGACGCGTGGTCTTCGATCTGCGCACGGCGCGCTACGCCGTGAGCGAGTCGCATGGCCGTTGCCTGCTGCAGTTCTGGAGTGACGAGCGCAACCTGGTCCGCACAGTCGTCGACGTGCAGGAGCGCGCGCAATGCCTGCGCATCGTCACGCGGCGCATGGGCGCGGCGCGGCCCCAAACGCTGGAGCTGGCTCCCACCAGCGATCGCCGCACACCGACTGCGCGCGAAACCGCTCGCCGCAACTATCAGCGCCTGCTGGAGCGGGTGTTGTCACGCAGCTTCATCGGATCAAAGGTCAGCGGCCTGCGCTCGGCCATGGACCTGGAACATAGCTTCGGCCCCGCCTACGTGCGCGGACACTTGCTGCGCGGCGCCGCGGCCGACGCCGTGATCGGCGTCAGCGACGCCGAATCTGCTGCGGTCATCGACGGCATCCTTACGCTGGGAGTTCTTTGGCTCGATTTCTGCCGCCAGCATGGCGACGGACGCCGTCACTTCGGCGGACTCAAAGTGATTGTGCCTGCCGGCGCCTGGCGAACCACGGCTGAGCGCATGGCCTGGCTCAATCACTCCGCGGCGAATTTTGAGCTTTATACGCTCGACGAGCGCAGCGAAGAACTCGCCGCCGTGGATTTTCGCGACACCGGCAACCTGGAATCGCGCCTGGTGCACGCATTCTCCGCCGCCGCGGTGCTGGCGCGCTGCCGCTCGAGTATTGACCGCCTGCTCGCGCTCCTTCCCGCGGCTGCGATTGAGCGCGTGGAACTACAGGCGCGATCAGCGACTGAAGTGGCCCTGCTGCTGCACGGCCTTGAGTTTGCCCGCGTGCGCCAGGGCGCCAGCGCCCACTCCTTCACGCGCGAAGAAGAGATCACCTTCGGTGCGGGCGCCAATGAAACGCCGCTCACTTTAGAGAATGAAGAGTTGTGCCGCCAGCTCTGCCTGCGCTTGTTCCAAAGCCGTTACGCCGACGGTGCACAAACCGATCCGCTCTTCCGCATGCAGCCCGAGCGCTGGCTTGAGTCTCGGCTGCGCGCAGAGATTGCCGAGCTCTTTCCCGGCCTGCGCGGCGACCTGCTCTATTCACAGGTACCCGCGCTCTCCTGCGGCGACCGCGGCATGCTGGACCTGCTCACGCTCGACCGCAACGGGCGCCTGGCGGTGATCGAGCTCAAAGCCAATGAAGATCTGCATCTGCCCCTGCAGGCGCTCGACTACTGGATTCGCGTGCGTGCCCTTAACGCCGATCGCCAGGCGGCCGACGGCGGAAAGCTGCTCTCCGCCTTTGCGCGTCGCGGATACTTCGCAGGCGCGGAGATTTCGCCGCTCGAACCCCGGCTGCTGCTCGCCGCGCCTGCCTTGCGCATTCATCCCGCCAACGAGCCGCTCCTGCGTTATTTTTCTCCGGCCGTGGAATGGGAACTCGTCGCCCTCGGCGAACGCTGGCGTCACGAGATGAAGGTGATCTTCCGCAAGCGCAGCAATGAACGGGTTGAGCCGGCAACACTGCGAGGCAGAGCTTCAATCGCTTCAAGTATCAACAACACGTGAAAGCCTGGCCGCAATTCTCCTGCTATTTGTTATGATTTTCACACCGCCCGCCCCCGGGGCGGCCATTCGGCAACCTTGGAGGCATTGGTTTGGGAGGTCAGCCCAAAGTCCTAATCGTCGATGACGACCCTTCGCATCTGGAGATTTACGCACTGCTGATCCAGCAGGCCGGCTTGGAGCCGATTACTGCCCTGGTGCGGTTTCTGGGCCTGGACCTTCCCCACGAGGAACAGATCGCCCTGGTCCTTCTGGACTACAAGCTCCACTCCCTCAAAACCTCCGCAGACATCGCCCAGGACATTCGCTCGCTCTATCCTTCCACTCCGATCGTGCTCCTTTCGGATATGTGGAACCTGCCCGCCGACATCGAACCGTACGTCACTGCCTTTGTCCGCAAAGGCCAACCGGCCAAGCTGCTGGAAACCGTCTGCAAGCTGGTTCCATGCCAGGCGCGGCGGCCGGCTGACCACTCGCATGTCTGAGCGGTGCCTGGTTGCCTCGTAATTCACATCCCCCAGGCAACCAAATCTTGAAAAGCAGCGTCTTACGGTTTTTCGCCTCCCCCCAAACGGCTGAGGATCTCTATCCGCCAACGGACTGCGCTTGTGCTGCGTTCATTGCCTGCTGTTCCTTCTGGGCCGCTCCGGCAGCCGTCCGGAGGTGCCTTCTTAGTTCGAAGCTTCGTGGCTCGGAGCCGCGTATTTCCACGGCGGCCCTGGATTCGCTGTTGCGTAGTGGCTGCCTGGATGTGCATCGTCGCCGCCGGGCTATGCGCGCTCCCCGGGGCCGGCACCGGCGCCCACGCACAGACGTCGGAGTACGACGTCAAGGCCGCCTATCTTCTCAACTTCGGCAAGTTTATCCGCGTTGCCGGAGCCCCAGAACCGCAGCACTCCACTTTTGACATCTGTATCCTCGGACGCGATCCCATCGGGCGCGTCATGGACGATATCGCCGCCAACGAATCGATCGACGATCGCCCTGTCCGCGTGTCGCGCATCGCCGACGCCAGCCAGGGCCGCAAGTGCGACATCCTCTTCATCAGCTCCTTCGAAGGCGATGCCATCCGCGAAGACCTGGCTGTGCTCGGCGACGCCAATGCCCTCACGGTGAGCGACGCGCCCGGCTTCCTCGAACGCGGCGGCATGATCCAGTTCGTTCCCCAGGGCGATCATGTCCGCTTCGAAGTGAATCTTGACGCCGTTGATCGTACCCACCTGGTACTAAGTTCCGAATTGCTACGCGTTGCCGCCGCCGTCAAGGGCAGGCCGTCGGGGGTGCTGCGATGAGATTCTGGAATTCGCAGTCCATTGCCGGCAGGCTCACCCGCATGAGTGTTATGGTGAGCGGCACCGCGCTGCTGCTCGCCTATTTTGCATTCCTGGCTTACGATCTGTTCACCCTGCGCCAGGACCTGGTAGGCTCGCTCAGCACCGAAGCGGCGATTGTGGGCGCCAACAGCGTCACGGCTTTGCTCTTCGACGACCAGCAGGCCGCGGAAAACACACTCTCCGCGCTGCGTCAGTCGCCGCAGGTCCGATGGGCCGTGGTGGTCCGGGAGGACGGCACCCGCTTTGCCCAGTACACGCGCGACCGATCCATTCAGCCTATCCTCACTGAGCAGCTGCGGCCCAGGCAGGCATGGGGCTTTTGGACGCATGGCGCCAGCATCCTGCTGGGCAGCCGCATCGTCTTTCAGGGCCAGCAGGTCGGCGTGGTGTATCTGCTGGCGGAAACTTCCCGCATCGAATACGGTGCGCTGCAATTCGGTTTGCTTTCTGCGGCCATTCTCGCGCTCTGCTTCGTCATCGCACTGCTCATCACCTCGGCCACGCGCAACCTGATCACCGCGCCGCTCACCGGCCTGGCTGAAACTGCGCAGATTGTCAGCCGTGAAAGAGACTACACGGTGCGCGCCACTCTTCCTTCCAGCAGCGACGAGCTCTCGTTTCTGGTGCAGTCGTTCAATGAGATGCTGGACCAGATTCAGGAGCGCGATCGCGCGCTCGAGCTGTCGCGCAGCATTCTCGAGCAGCGCGTCGAGGAGCGCACCGCCGAGCTCACCGAAGCCAATAAGGAGCTCGAAGCTTTCTCCTATTCGGTGGCCCACGACCTGCGCGGCCCGCTGCAGCACATCAACAACATCGCCTTCCTGCTGCAGGCTATCGTCGACCCATCGCGTACGCAGGAGCGCGAGCTGATCGACAAGCTGTTTGAGGGCGGCACGCGCATGTCGGCGCTCATCGACGACCTGCTCAACCTGTCGCGCGCCACCAGCACACCGCTGCACCGCACCGCAATCGACCTGAGCCACATGGCTGAGCAGATTCTCCACGGACTGAGCCTTGAGGAGCCGGGCCGGAAAATACGCTGCACCGTGGCCGAAGGCGCGCGAGTCATTGCCGACGAGGGATTGCTCCACGTGGTGCTGCAGAATTTGTTGGGCAATGCCTGGAAATACACGTCAAAGGCAACAGACGCTGAAATCGAGTTCGGATTCACCGACGGGTCTGAGGGCCCCGTCTATTTTGTGCGCGACAATGGCGCGGGCTTCGATCCGCGCTACGCAGACCGCCTGTTCCGCCCCTTCCAGCGCCTGCACTCGCAAAACGAGTTCCCCGGCACCGGCGTCGGGCTCACCACGGCCTTGCGCATCATCGCGCGCCACGGCGGCAAAATCTGGGCAAGCAGCGCAGTGGGCAAGGGCGCAACGTTCTACTTCACGCTCGCGTCTGACGGATCTGACGGCGATCAATGAACGATGAGTCGTGGAAGCGTGGTTCGGCGAACAACGCGGGCAGAACAATGGAAAAACAACTGTCATCCTTCGCTCCGCTCAGGATGACAGTTGAATTATTTTCTATTTTCTTGAACTTAGATCGTCGCTATATGTCGATACCATCTAGCGATTCTGCGGCCGCCAGCGCAGGATCGGATTCCGCGCCGCGCGCACTTCATCGAGCCGCGAAACCCGCGTAGAGTGCGGCGCCGTCTTCACCAGCTCCGGCGACTCTTCCACTTCGCGCGCAATCGAGCGCATCGCGTCGATGAACAGGTTCAGCTCTTCCAGCGATTCGCTCTCCGTGGGCTCGATCATCAGCGCGCCGGGAACGATGAGGGGAAAGCTCACCGTGTAAGGGTGGAAGCCGTAGTCGATCAGCCGCTTGGCAATGTCGCCGGTCTTCACGCCCTTGGCCGCCTGCCGCTTGTCGCTGAACACCACCTCGTGCATCGACGGCGTCTTGTAGGGCAGCTCGTAAAGATCTTCAAGCTTTTTGCGGATGTAGTTCGCGTTGAGCACCGCGTCTTCGGTGGTCTGGCGCAGGCCATCCGGTCCATTCGCAAGGATGTATGCCAGCGCGCGGATAAACATGCCGGTGTTGCCATAGAAGGCCCGCACGCGCCCCACCGACTGCGGGCGATCATAATCCCACGCCAGAGGGCCATTCGCGGTGTTGGCATCCGTCGAAAGCGGCAGCGTGACCGGGGCGCGGAACATGGGCTGCGAACCCGGATCGTCGTTGACCGTCTCCCAGCTTTCAGGAGCCGCGGGATTGCCTTCTCTGCGCACGAGAACAGGGATGGGCAGAAACGGCTCTAGAAACTTCTTGCAAGCCACGGGACCGGAGCCGGGGCCGCCTCCGCCATGTGGCGTTGAAAATGTCTTGTGCAGGTTCAGGTGCATCACGTCCACGCCGAAGTCACCCGGCCGCACCTTGCCTACAAGCGCGTTCATGTTGGCGCCGTCCATATAGAGCAGTGCGCCCTTGGCATGCAGAATGTCGGCAACGCGATGAATCTCGTTTTCAAAAACGCCCAGCGTCGAAGGATTGGTCAGCATCAGCGCCGCGGTTTCTTCGTTCACCTGCGCGGCGAGCGCCGCGAGATCGATTCCGCCATCGGCATTCGACTTGAGATTTTCAACCTGATATCCGCAAATCGCCGCCGTTGCGGGATTCGTTCCGTGTGCCGAGTCGGGAATCAGAATCTTCCTGCGCGGATTGCCCTGCGACTCATGCCAGGCGCGCACCAGCAGGATGCCGGTGAACTCGCCATGCGCGCCCGCTGCCGGCTGCAGCGTGATTGCGTCCATGCCGGTAATGTCGAGCAGGCAGCGCTGCAGCAGATCGATCACTTCGAGAGCGCCCTGCGCCAGCGATTCAGGACGATAGGGATGTGCCTCGGCCAGCCCTTCGATGCGCGACACCGCCTCATTTACGCGCGGGTTGTACTTCATGGTGCAGGAGCCCAGCGGATACATGCCCAGGTCGATGGCGTAGTTCCACGTTGAGAGCCGCGTGAAATGCCGGATGATCTCGATTTCGCTCAACTCCGGCAGCTCCGCGCAGTCCTTGCGGACGGCGGACCCCAGCAGCGCCTGCGCGTCGACAGCAGGCACATCGAGCGGCGGCATCTTGTAAGCGCGCTTGCCGGGCGCGGATTTTTCGAAGAGCAGCGCCTCATTCTGCGTCGGATGCTGGCGGACCTTGCCCAACGTGTGCGGACCGGAATTTTCTTGATTTGTTGCCATTTTCTTTACCTCAGAACCTAATCTTGTAAAAACGACCTATGCTTCAGGGCTTTGTAACAAGGGCACGCTTTAGCCGGGCCGCAGGCTATGAAAAAACGAGCAGGCTTCAGCCCCTGCTTGCCGAAAACCTCATTTCGGGCGCGCTTTGTAACAAGGGCACGGCTTTAGCCGGGCCGAAAGGCGCGAAAAAAGATTGGGCTTTAGCACCTGCCGATCCCGGCTTCTTTTGCAAGCTCAACTTTCTTACGCGCTAAGAAGCGAAAACAAAATGGGTACTCCTCCATGGATGCGGCAAGCCCTGCCTTGACTGGGTTTCCGGCGATATAGGACCGATGGGCCTCAAGGTCCCGCTCGTTCATGACCTGCACTTCGGTGAATCCCCGCTGCCAGACCTCGCCTTTGTAGCCTTGCTCATGGGACAACCGATGAGAGAACCGGCCCTTGATGAGTTGCATGGCTTTTTCGATGGTCATATCGTTGCCAACCTCGATCAGGAGATGGACGTGGTCCGGCATGATTACGAAGTCATGCAATTCAAACTTTCTCTCGGCGACAAGCGAACGCAGGACATCGATGAGGAGGTTGGCATTGCGCTCCGATTGCAGCAAGCAGCGGCCCATGCTCGTCTTCGTCGTCGCGAAAAAGATGCGCGATGGGTTCAGAACGTTGGCCGGAGCGGCATTGCGGGCTGGATGCGCCATAGCAGGGGCTAAAGCCCCACTCCTTCTTATCCTGCGTTCGGCCCGGCTGAAGCCGTGCCCTTGTTACAAAACCAAACTCATCGCTTGAGTTACGGTCTTGCGCGGCTCAGGCCGTGCCCTTGTTGCAAAGCTCCTTCGCGCTTTACGCCACCACCGGTTTTGCGGCTAGCACCTTCGCGGCCGCGTCGATCTGCTCTTTCGTTACTACTTCCGTGGCGCACCACAGGTGCAGTTCTTCAATTCTGGATACCAGCGGCCCAGATCTACGCCGCCCACAATCTTGTTTTCAAGGAGCCGCTCGCCGAACGCTTCCGGTGTCTCTTCGGTCTGCAGGACGAATTCGTGGAAGCGCGGGGCGCCGGTGAAGCGCAGCTTTGCGCCGGGTTGCGCGGCCAGCGTCTTGGCTGCGTAATCGGCCTTGGCCAGGTTGTGCTCGGCCAATTCGCGCATGCCTTCCTTGCCGTAAACGGCCAGAAAGATCGTCGCCATCAGCGCCACCAGTGCCTGGTTGGTACAGATATTCGATGTCGCCTTCTCGCGCCGGATATGCTGCTCGCGCGTGGCCAGCGTGAGCACGAACCCGCGGTTCCCTGCACTGTCCACGGTTTGCCCGGCAAGCCGGCCCGGCATCTGGCGCACGTATTTTTCCTTGGTCGCAATTACGCCGCAGAACGGTCCACCGTAGCTGAGCGCCACGCCAAACGACTGGGCCTCCATGCTGACGATGTCCGCCTCAACCGGCGGCCGCACAATGCCCAGCGAAACTGCTTCTGCAATCGAAACAATCAGGAGCGCGCCCTTGGCGTGCGCGATCTCCGCAATCGCCGGAATGTCTTCGATAACGCCAAAAAAGTTCGGGCTTTGCACCAGCACGGCTGCAGTTTCTTCGGTCACCGCAGCGGCTAGCGCATCAAGATTTACGCGGCTCGTTTCGGCGTCGTAGCCAACTACCGTCTGCGGCAATCCCTGGTGTTTGGCATAGGTAGCCAGCACCTCGCGATACTCAGGATGCACCGTGGACGCGACCACCGCCTTATGCCGGCCGGTTACGCGCACCGCCATCATCACCGCTTCCGCCGCGCCGGTCGAGCCGTCGTACATGCTGGCATTGGCTACGTCCATGCCGGTCAGCTCCGCGATCATGGTCTGAAACTCGAAGATGGCCTGCAGAGTGCCCTGCGTGATCTCTGCCTGATAGGGCGTGTAGCTGGTGAGAAACTCCCCGCGCTGCACGAGGGAATCGATGATCACTGGCCGGTAATGGCGATACGCGCCCGCGCCCAGAAAGCTGACGTAGTCGGTGGCGTTCTTGTCGGCGGCAGCGCGAAAGTAACTCACGATCTCGCTTTCCGCCTGCTGGCGCGGCACGTTGAGGTCGCGCGCCAGCCGGTACTCGGCGGGAATGATCGAAAACAAATCGTCGATAGAGGCCGCACCGATCTCGGCAAGCATCTGCTCGCGCTCGGCAGGCGATTTCGGTAAATAGCGCATGGAATCCTTCGGCTGGTGAAGAAGTGAAGCAAGTGATGAAGTGAAGGAAGCGAACAAGTGAAGAGTGAAGGAGCTGCGCCGGGGCTGGCTTTGTTCACCTCTTCACTTGTTCACTCTTTCACTTTTCTTCCGCGATGAACGCCTCATAGGCTGCGGCATCGAGCATCCCGTCAAGCTCCCCTGGATTGGCCAACTCTACTTTGATGATCCACGTTCCATGGGGATTCTCGTTGATCTTGTCGGGCGCCGTCTTCAGTTCCTCGTTCACCGCGGTCACCTTGCCGGAGACGGGCGAAAACAGGTCGCTGACCGCCTTGACGCTCTCGATGGAACCAAAGGCGGTGCCGGCGGTTACCGTGTCGCCCACCTTGGGCGCGTCCACGTAGACGATGTCGCCCAGCGAGCCCTGCGCGTAATCGGTGATGCCGATGGTGCCGTTGGCGCCATCAACATCAATCCATTCGTGTTCCCTGGTGTAGCGGTACTGCGTCGGATAAGCCATGCGGATTAGCTCCTTGAAAGAAGACAAGTAAGCTCCAGTGTAAAGGCAGGGACCAAGGGAACGAGGGACCAAGGGAACGAGGGACCAAGGGAACAAGAAAGCGGCGAGGGTGCGGATTCGGGGCGCCGTATTCCGTTCTCCAGCATAATGCCGGCAGGGGCTGAAGCCCGCATTCATTTTGCGGGCATTGTCGGCCAGCCGGGACTAAAGTCCCGGCCTACCAGTCCCGGCCTACCAGTGCCGGCCTACCAGTGCCGGCCTACCAGTCGTGCCCTTGTCGCGAAGCCCTCACAGAAACAGCTTTTCAGCAGCCTGTTAAGCCGCTTGTCCCCGCAGCCCCCGGGGTTCGCTTGTTCCCTTGTTCCCTTGGCCCCTCGTTTCCTGTCACTTCGCGAAGAACTCTCCATGGCCGCCGTTCGCCCAGGGGTTGTAATGGGCGGCAAACCTGGCGCGGCTTGCGGTGCTGGGGTGGTTGTAGAGCCAGAACTCGATGAAGGGGCTGGGGTTGGGGTCCTCGAGCCAGGCTTCGCCCAGGTGATTGAAGAGCGACACCGCAGTCCTCTGCGGGGCGGGCACAATGCCGTGAATTGCCTCCTGCCCATAGACGTCGGCCTGATGCTCAAAGTGCCGGCTGAAGCCGTTGCTGGCCGGCTCCAGTAGAAACGCCGCAACAGAAACTACAAACAGCAGCACCACGAAGCCGGTTCGCGAACCGAGCTCCGTCACGTGCCAGCTCGCCCCGAAGCGGCGCACCACCCACGCCGCCACCGCCGCGCACCCCCAGTAGACGAAGAATAGGCCGACAGCCAAACCGGCCAGCATCTTGGGGATATGATGCAGCACGTAATGCCCGCTCTCGTGGCCAAAGACGAACAGAATCTCGTCATCCGGCAGCCGGTCGGTGGCCGTATCCCACATCACATAGCGCTTGCTGGCGCCGATTCCGGTTACATACGCATTGATGCCGTTGTACTTGGCGCTGGCCTTCATCAGGTACATGCGATCGGGCGGAATATCGATGCCGGTGCGCGCCACCACCCGCTCGAGCTCGGCCACCAGCGGGGCATGGTGAAGCTGCAGCGGCTCAAATTTGTTAAAGAGCGGGTCGATGATCAGCGGCGACAAAAAGATCACGAGCACCAGGATGGGCAGCGTTGCCAGCCAGATGCCGAACCAGTAGCGCCGCGGCCAGCGCCGCACGATCCAATTGAAGAGCAACAAAACCATCGTGCCGAACACCAGAGCGAGGCCGAGCCCCTTTGCCTGGTCGCCAAACCAGCTTCCCCATCCCTGCACGCTGATGGCGTAGGCGCGGCTGTAATGCTGACCAATCATGTCCAGCGGCAGGCTGGCCAGCGTGGTCAGAATCAGGAACGCAAAGAAGAAATAGACTCCCTGCACCCAGCGGCGGGTCGACCGGCGCTGCGCCCAGGCCTCGATGCCGGCCCACGCGCCGGTGGCCAGCAGCAGCCATAGAAACACAAATTCCCCAAATGCTTCCGGTAATGTCCAGGATGTTGCGAATGCGGCTGAGCGCAATGGCCTTAGCCAGCTTGTCCGGCGGCAGCGTGTAGGTCTGCTGGTTTCCTGGCGGGGGCGCTTCCGTTGCCGGCTGAGTCTGTGACGCGCTCGTTGTGCCTTCGTCCGGAGCTGTTTGCGCAGAGAGGGACGGAGAGGCCCATGCCGCCAACAGGCCCGCGATGCAGAGCGCGAGCACGATTCGGCGCAGAAATGTCATGGGAAACCTCCTTGAAAACCGAATTTCTGAGACAATCATTTTACCGACTTACCGACGAAACTTGGCGGTTTCCTACAACGTATGCCGATTTTTTGTGTCTCTGCTTGCCAAAGCCGCGTTCCAGTACGACGCGTTCTTGTCTCGCTGGCAGCCTTGGTGAGTGTGGGAATTCTGCCCGCAGCCGCTCCGGCGCAGCACCTTTCAACCCATTCGCGTCTGGCGTTCAAGGACTCGACTGCGTCCACACCGCCGCTGCTCGACGCCATGAGCACGGAGCTGGAGCGCGCCTTCAGCATGCTGGGCCGAGCGACGATGCAATCGGGGGCGCCGCAGGCGCAGCCTATCAGCAACACGGCCAACCCCGCCGACGACAAGCAATTGCCACCCTACTTCCTCAGCTACACGGTGCGCGACGTCAGCTACGTCACGGTGACGGCGGAGTATGGTGCGCTGGCCCAATCCGCCTCGCAGCACATGCGCCTGGCCGACGTGCAGGTGCGCGTTGGCAGTCCCAAGCTCGACAACACGCACGGCGAACATCGCAGCGCGGCCGTCAACAGTCAGCAGTTGCCGCTCACGGACGATCGCGAGGCGCTGATGCGCTCCCTGTGGGTGGCCACCAATGCCGGCTATGGCAACGCCGTAGATAACTTCATGCGCGTTAAGACTGAATCGCAGGTGCGCGCCAAGGAAGAAGACACATCGGGCGACTTCACTGCGCAGGCAGCGCAGGTGCACATTGAGAAACCGGCCGCGCCCCTCGCCGTCGATCGCGCCGCCTGGGAGCAGCGCGTGCGCGCTCTCTCGCTGGTCTTTCGCGATTATCCCGATGTCTACCAGAACGAGGTGATGTTCGAGGCCCAGGCGGGCACGAACTATTACGCGTCCTCTGAAGGCTCGCGCCTGGTGACGCCGCAGATGTCGGCGGGCGTGGTGGTCATCGCCGCAACCCGCGCCGACGACGGCATGGAATTAGAACTCACCCGCACCTTCCAGGCAGAAACTGCCGGCGGCCTTCCCTCGCAGGCGGAGATGGAGCGGTCGATCCGCGAGATGGGCCAGCGGCTTGAAGATTTGCGCAAAGCGCCCGCGACGCAGCCCTTCGACGGTCCCGCACTGCTGTCCGGCCGCGCCGCCGCAGTCTTCTTCCACGAAGTGCTCGGCCACCGTCTCGAGGGGCAGCGCCAGCGCGGCGACGACGAGGGCCAGACCTTCACCAAGGATTTCGGCAAGCCGGTATTGCCCAGCTTTCTCTCCGTAGCCGACGATCCCACCCTGAGTTCCTTCGGGAAAACGTGGCTGGCCGGCAATTACGAGTACGACAGCGAGGGCCAGAAGGCGCAGCGCGTACAGCTGGTCAAGGATGGCGTGCTTGAGTCTTTCCTCATGTCGCGCCTGCCCATCGCCAGTTCCGACGCCTCCAACGGCCACGGCCGCGCCGAGGCCGGGCACATGCCCAACGGCCGCCAGGGCAACCTCATCGTCACCTCGACTAAAACCGTTTCCGATGCCGAGTTGCGCAAGGAGCTGATCGAAGAAGCGAAGAAGCAGGGCAAGCCTTACGGGCTCTATTTTGAGGACATCACTTCCGGCTTCGCGCTCACCACGCGCGATTCTCCGCAGGCCTTCCAGGTGGTTCCGCTGGTGGTGTGGCGCGTTTACGTGGACGGCCGTCCCGACGAGCTGGTGCGCGGCGTCAGCATTGTAGGCACGCCGCTGGCTGCAATGAAGAGCATTCTCGCCGCTGGAAATAAGCCTGACGTATTTGACGGAATGTGCGGCGCAGAATCGGGCTCCATCCCGGTGAGCGCAGTGGCCCCGGCCATGCTGCTCAGCAATCTTGAGACGCAGCGTCAGCCGCAAGGCTCTGCGCGGCCGCCCATTCTTCCCATCCCCGGCGCAAAAGCCCCTACGCCCGCCACCAAGGAGGCCCAATGAACTCGAACAAAATCTTCACTGCGCTTGCCGGATTTGGGCTGGCTGCTGTCTCGCTGTGCGTTCCTCATTCCCTCGCTGCGCAAAGCCAAACACGCGCCGACGCGGAAAAAGATCCCGTGCTCAAACCCATGCTCGAGGAGATGGATCGCAGCATGGACGACCTGCAGTTGAAGGGGTTCGCCAAGCCGTTCTTCATCCAGTACCGGATCGTGGATTTGGACAACTTCGAGACCAGAGCCGAATTCGGCGCCAGCGAAGGCGCCTTCCACGGCCGCCAGCGCATTGCGCGCGTCACCGTGCGCATCGGCGACTCCAAGACAGACAGCTCCGGCCGCGGCGACGGCTCTCTGGAATTGACTGCCATCGATAACGATCCCATCGCCATTCGCTCCGCGCTGTGGGAGGCAACGGACGCGGCTTACAAGAATGCGCTCGCTGCCTATGCGCGGAAACAAGCCGCGCTCAAGCAGGTGCAAACGCCTCCACAGGCAGACGACTTTAGTCAGGAGAAGCCGGTCATCTCTCTGGCCGCACCGGTAAATCTTTCGCTCGATGAGCAGAGCTGGGCGGATCGCATTGCAAAGGCCAGCGGACTTTACCGCACCGATGCCGCTGTAGCGGCCAGCCAGCACGACATCGAAATATCGAACGCAGTCTTCGAGGCGCGCGCGACGACGACCTACATTGTCAGCAGCGAAGGCACGATCGTTCGCAAGGGCGCAACGGAATACGAGGAATCCTTCGCGGTGACCACGCAGGCCGGCGATGGCATGGACCTGGCGCGCTCCTACGCCTCTACCGGCCGGTCCATCGACGACCTGGACTCGCCGGCCGCATTTGAAAGGCGCGAAGTTTCCGACATCGAATCTCTCGCCGCGTTACGCAATGCGCCCCTGGTCGAAGACGAATATCACGGCCCGCTTCTATTGAGCGCCGATGCCAGCACCGACACGCTGCGGTCCATTCTGGGCGGGGCAGTTGTGGCCATACGGCCGCCACTGGGCACCGAGGTCCGCACCGTCGGCGCCTTCGCCTCCAGCTACCATGCGCGCGTGCTGCCCGAATTCCTGAGCGTGACCGACGATCCGGGCCTGAGGAACTACAACGGCAAAGGCCTCGTCGGCGCGTACGACGTAGACGATGAGGGCGTGCCGGAGCAGCCCGTCGACGTGGTGGGCGGAGGACGGCTGGTGAACTATCTGATCGGACGCGAGCCGGTGAAGGATTTTCCGCAGTCCAACGGCCACGCACGCGCCGGCCTTACCAGCGCGCCGCGCCCCAGCATCAGCGTTCTCAAAATCTCCGCGCAAAACGGGCTTTCCGACGCGGAGCTCAATCAGAAACTGATGCAGATGATGAAGGACGCCGGCCTGAACCACGCGTATACCGTTGAGACGCTCGCCGGGGCCGGCAATCCGCGGCTGCTCTATCGCGTGAACGCCGACGGCACCCGCCAGCTTGTACGCGGCGGGGAGTTGGACGACCTCGACGGTCGCGCCCTGCGCACCAGCATCGACGCCGCCGGTAAGGATCTGCTGGTGGCCAACTACTACGGTGACATTCCGCAGACCGTGATCGCGCCCGCACTGCTGCTCGACGACTCCACCGTGCGCCGCGCCCAGGAGAAGGACGAAAGGCTGCCCTTCTATCCACCACCGCAGTAGAGCCAGGCAAGTAGCCTAAACGTGAAAAGCAACGAGGCAACGGGAACACCCGTTGCCTCGTTTTCTTGTTCCCTTGTTCCTTGTTCCCTAGGACTTTGACCGGATGAATTCGTTCTTTTCGCTTCCGTGGTTTCCCACCCTTTCGCCGGAAAAAAGGCGAAAGGATGGGGCACGGAGCTGGTGCAAATCCAAGCGGTCAAAGACCTAATCCTCCGGATGGTAATGGCTTTCCCAGCCGAGATACCGCACCGCCGCCTCGTGCACGGCCTTCGAAACTTCGCTGAAGTTCGCGGCCACGTGATGCTCAAATCCATTCGTGCAGATGTACTTCAGCAGCTTTTGCAACTCGGGAATCTCCGCCACGCCGGCGCCGCCAAATGTTTCCAGTGGATCGTCGGTAAAGCGGCCGGGCCCGGTGTAGCCGCGAATCACGCCGCGACGGTCGTCGGTGGAGTAGCGCGCAAAGCTCATTTTGCCGGGCTTCACCTTACCTTCGCAGGTCCCATAGGTATTCTCCTTGCCCACCGTGCCGGCGATGATCTGCTGGAAATCCATCTTCACTTCCTTGAAGAAGTGCTTGGGCAGGTTGGAGCAGTGGAAGCAGACACATTTATTCGGATCATTGCCGTAGTTGTTGTTCCAGTCGAGCAGGGCCGATGGGGTTTGTGAGGCCAGCGCCATCATGTACATGCTGAGCACGCCGGGCACGTCCACCTCGCAGGCCGAGGGGATCAGGTTGTTGCTCATCATGCTCATGACCGTGCACGGCACCACGCCGAAGAACTCCTCCATCGAGGTCCAGCACTGCACGGCGCTGATGGTGCAGTTGGTCTGCTTCATCCAGCCGTCAATCACCGCGCCCAGCTTGGCCATCTTCAGCAGCGCGGCTTCGGGAATGCCTTGCGTGGCCACATAGCCCTTGATGGCCGCGAGCTTGGCCTGCGCGGCATCGTCGTTATCCTTCATGCGGTTGATGCGCCCAAAGATCTCCGACAGATCAATCGGCTCGACCGAGATGCCCGCCGTCTCCAGAATCCGCTCGGAGTAGCGCACCGTGTTGAAGGCCGCAGGGCGCGCGCCGATGGCGCCGATTTTCAGATTCTTGAGGCCCTTGACGATGCGGCACACCTGCGAGAACCATTCGAGATCGGCCTTGAACTCCGGTGAACTGAGCGCCTCGGTGTGCAGCGTGGTCAGCGAGTAGGCAATGCCGTACTGCATCATGTTGTTGCACGCGCTCATTTTTCCGCAAAAGCTGTCGCGCCGCGTGGCAATCGTCATGGCATCCGAGCGGTCGGGCGTGGCCTGCACCAGCACCGGAACCTTTAGCCCGGAGAGCCGGATCGCATCCACAATCCCGCGCTCCTCGCCAAAGTTGGGCAGAGTCACGATAATGCCGTCCATCTCCTCGGCGTGCTTCTTGAACAGTTCGGCACAGCGCTGAGATTCGGCATACGTTTCCACCGCGCCGTACTTCGATTCCTCCGGTCCGAGCACCACCACCTTTGCTCCTGCGCCCTCTAATACCGAGATAATCTCCTCGCGGCCGGTCTTTGCCAGGTGATCCGGAAAAAATCCGCGATTGCCTACTACAACTCCAAATGTCATCGTGCGTTGCGCTGCCATTGTCTTTACTCCTGATGTTGTTCGAACATTTCCGAAAAATCCCGAAGGCTACTTGCGCGCAGTTCCGGGACGAAACTTGAGCAGGTAAAAAACTCCCAGCGCGGTCATCAACGCGCCCCACCATACCGGCGCATGCAGATTGGCCAGCGCCACGTGCGGCAGGTTGCCAGTAACCAGCGTTGATATTCCGTAACCAAGGATCAGCAATCCGTAGATAAACAGAAGAACCCCGATGAAGAACCAGATAGAAAGTCGCGCTGAATGCATGGCGTCTCCGCTTACCAGAAAATAACGTTCAGTGTGACCAGCAGGACGATCGCGATCGCCGTCCAGAACCATTCGTTTTTGAAGAACGGCACGGGCGGCTCAACCGGCAACTTGGTTGCGCCGTACACTAGCCCATTCAACTCCGCCACCGGCCGCGGCTTGCCAAACAGGCTCACCACAAACGTGACCAGCACCGACGTGCTCACTGACCACAGGGCCCTGTACATATCTTCGGCCATCGACTTCGCATCATGCGAAAGCGCCACGTAGCGCAGCGCCGAGGGATCGATCCTGACCCAGGCCCATAGCCCGATCGACGCCAGCGTGCCGATCAGCAATCCCCAGAACCCGCCGGCCCGCGTGGCGCGCTTCCAGAACATGCCCATCAGCACCACGCCCAGCAGGGGCGAGATGAAGAAGCTGAACAAGGCCTGCACATAATCCATAATTCCGTGCGCGCTCATCACCATGTAGGCCGTGCCGATAGAAATAACCACGCCCAGGATGGTGGCCCATCGGCCCACGGCAACATAATGCTCGTCGCGCGCGTTTTTCACCAGCAGCGGCCGGTAAATGTCGTAGGTCCACACCGCGGAAAACGCGCTCACGTTGCCGGCCATGCCGCTCATAAAGCCCGCGATCAGCGCAGTGATGCCCAGCCCCAGCAGCCCCGGCCCCAGGTAGCGCACCATCATCAGCGGCAGCACCTCGTTGTAGCTGTGCGGATGCAGCGCACTCACCTGGTCCTGGCCGACCAGTACCATCGGCGTTCCATTCGGGTTTTGCAGCATCGCCAAACCGAGCAGCCCAGGCAGAATGACGATGAACGGCACCGCCATCTTGAAGAACGATCCAATCACCGGGGCCAGGCGCGCGGAGCGCAGATTGTTGGCGGCCAGCACGCGCTGGACGACAAGAAAGTCTGTGGTCCAGTAGCCGAAGCTGATCGCAAATCCCAGCCCGAAGACGATGCCCGTCCAGTGAATGCCCATGGGGTTGCTGGAGAAGTGCCCCATGCTGCGCCACATATGCGTATAATCGCCGCCGGGAATCACGCCTGTCGCCATATTGTGGGCGATCTTCGCCTTCATCCCGGTCCATCCGCCGGCCTCGATCAGTCCGAGGATCGGAACCAGCAGCGCACCCGCCCAGATGAGAACAAATTGCAGAACCTCATTGAAAATGGCCGAGCGCAAGCCGCCCAGCGCCACATATGCTGCGACAGCCAGCGACGAAACCACGATGGAAAAGTTGAGGTCCCAGCCCAGCACCACGCGCATCACTTCAGCCATGGCGAACATGTTCACGCCGCTCATCAGCACCGTCATCAGCGCAAACGACACGGCCGAAACCACGCTCGCGCCCTGCCCGTAACGCAGCTTCAGATAGCCGGGCACGGAATGCGTCTTGCATACGTAGTAGAAGGGCATCATCACCATGCCCAGAAAGAGCATGGCGGGAATGGCGCCGATCCAGTACCAGTGCGCGGCCAGAATGCCGTATTGGTACGTGGAGCCCGCCCACCCCATCAGTTCCAGCGAGCCCAGGTTGGCGGAGACGAAACTCAGCCCGGCAATCCACGCCGTCATCTCGCGCCCGGCCATGAAGAACTCTTCGCTGGTGTTGGCGAGTCCTTTCAAATAGAACCCGATCCAGATCACCATCGCAAAGTAAATCGCGATCACCGCAATATCGAGCGGGCGCAGATGGGCCAGCGGCTCAGCCAATGCGAGAGTTGTGGGGAGTGCACTCAGCGGGCCGGCGGAAGTGGACAGGAGCATGCGTCACCTGAGGAAGCTTTAAAATCGGTCCGGGATGCATTGGACGGTCGCCTCTAGTAAATTGCTTTACTCGCGCATCTGTCAAGTATGAACTTCGCCCGGAGCCCATCCTGTGCTCAACCTGGCCGGCCAAAACCACGCAAGCCGAAGCTCCGGGTTCGGACTACCGCCAGTCCTGCGCGTGCATCTTCTCACGGGAGGGAAGAAATATGCGCTTTTGGGTGAAGAGTCTTGCTCCATCCTTGCTGGTGGCCGTTCTCGCTTCTCCGCTGCTCGTTACAGGCTGCAAGACCCAGGACACAACTATCGACAATGAGCAGCGACCATCTGACTACACGCAGTGGGAGCGTGACACTCACCGCCAGCATCAGGATTTCAACAAACGTACCCCGGAGGAGCAGAAGGAATACAGGGACTGGCAACAAAACCATAACGATCATTAGACGACTGGGGCGGCAACAAGCCGAATTGGGATGGCGACAAGCCGGCCTTTCTTTAGCGCCGAAACCTCATACTCGGGCCCTGATCGCCTGGATCAACAGCAACACCCCAATCCCCGCCAACCCCACATACACCCAGCGCAGAAACGCGCCCCCGCTCAGCCGATGACTGATCCACCTGCCCAGCAGCACCGCCGGCAGCGCCACCGGCAATCCCAGAAGGTAGTAGTGCGTGACCGGCCGCGTCCACAGCCCCGCCATCCAATATCCCGCCATGCCGATCATGCTTGCGGGCAAAAAGTAAGCTTGCAGCGTGGCGCGAAACTGCTGCGTCGTCCATCGCCGCAGCGAGCCGTAGATCACCAGCGGCGGGCCGTTCATGCCGTAGGCCCCGCCCAGCACGCCCGCGCAGAACCCGCAGGCCAGGAGCCATCCGCGGCTGTCGCTGTGCAGTTCCAGCCGTCTGCGGCCGGCAAGCGAATACGCCGCAAACAGGATGATCACGGCGGCCAGCACGCACTTCACCATCCGTTGATGCGTGCTCGTTAACAACCAAAGTCCCATCGGTATCCCGGCCACTGTCGGAAGCAGCAACCAAATAGAGCTGCGCAGGTGGATATGCCTCCAATCCTGCGCGACCACCACTGCCGCAATGGTGATCGAGAGCAGCACCGCCATGGGCGCCGCCACCTGCAGCGGAATTACGGCCGCGAGCAGCGGCACTGCAATAAGCGCCTCGCCAAACCCAAAGGCTGAGCGAATCACCGTCGCCACAAACAAAATCACCAGAACATAAATGGTCGTAAGCTCGATGGGGATCTCCACAGGGGCTAAAGCCCAAGTCATTTTGGCAGGGTTTTTCGGCACCGGACTAAAGTCCTGCCCTACCAGAGCACGGCCACCAACGTTCCCCGGTCTCAGAATCGAGACCGTGGGGCACCCGCCAGGTGGAAGGGACAATCGTCAGCGCCTTACTCGTTGACCGCCGGCACCTCGTGCAGCCATCCTGGCGCCTTGAGCAACTCGCGGGGACGCGAGCCGTCCGCGGGGCCAACCAGCCCGTCGTGCTCCATCATGTCGATCAAATGCGCCGCGCGGCCGTAGCCGATCCGCAAGCGCCGCTGTAGCAGCGAGGTTGAGGCCTTGCCAAACTCGAACACCAGCCGCACCGCATCGTCGAACATGGGATCGTTGTCGTCTGGATTGCTGTTCGCGCCTTCCACGTTGCCGTGCTCGTCCTTGGGAGATTCCAGGAAACCCTCGACGTACTCGGCCTGTCCCTGTTCTTTCCAGAACCCGACGACCGCGGCCGTCTCCTTCTCGCTCACATAGGGCGCGTGCAACCGCATCAGGCGGCTCGTGCCTGGCGGCAGAAACAGCATGTCGCCGCGTCCCAGCAGCGCTTCAGCCCCGTTGGTGTCGAGAATCGTCCGCGAATCCACCTTCGTGGCCAACCGGAAACTGATGCGCGTGGGCACATTGGCCTTGATCAGGCCCGTGATTACATCCACGCTCGGCCGCTGCGTGGCCAGCACGAGGTGAATGCCCACCGCGCGCGCCATCTGCGCCAACCGCGTGATCGACTCTTCGACATTCGCGCGGTCCAGCATCATCAGGTCGGCCAACTCGTCGATGATGATCACGATGTAGGGCAGTGGCTCTTCCGGTTCGCCATCGTCAAAGAGCGAGGCAGTGGCGCCTTCGAACAGTTTGTTGTACTGATCGATGTTGCGCACGCTGCGCGAGGCGAGCAGCTTAAGGCGCCGCTCCATCTCCCGCACCGCATTGCGCAGCGCATTGGCCGCTGCCTTGGGCTCGGTAATGATGGGCGTGAAGAGATGCGGAATCCCTTCGTACATGCCCAGTTCCACGCGCTTGGGATCGACCATGATGAGCCGCACCTGGCTGGGCGTCGTCCGGTAGAGCAGACTCATGATCATGGCATTGATGGCGACCGATTTGCCCGAGCCCGTGGAGCCGGCGATGAGCACGTGCGGCATGGTGGCGAGATCAGCAGTAACAATGCGCCCGTTGATGTCCTTGCCCATGGCCAGCGTGAGCCGCGACTTGGCCTTGCCGAAGGTCTCGCTCTCGATCACGTCGCGCAAGTGAATCGTCTCGCGCTCATGGTTCGGCACCTGGATGCCCACGGTGCTCTTGCCCGGCATGCGCTCGATCAAAATGCTCTCGGCGCGCATGGCGAGGCAAAGATCGTCGGCCAGCCCGGTCACGCGCGAGTACTTTACGCCCGCCTCGGGCTTGAACTCGTAGGTCGTCACCATGGGGCCGGGGTTGATCTGGACCACCTGGCCGCGCACATCGAACTCGGCGCATTTTTCCACGAGGACCTTTGCTTCATCGCGCAGCGCCTCTTCGCGCACTGTCTGCGGGCCCTCGCCGGGATGCAGCAGCGTGCTGGCCGGCAGCTTGAACCCGCTCACGTTCTTGGGCGCAACTGTTGCGGTGCGACTCTCCGCATCGGCGCGCTCGTGAATGGCAATTCCTTCGCCGGGCTTGGGCGCAACCGTGGCAACCGACTCCGCCCGCGCTGCCGCTGCCCACGGATCTGGAACCGGAGCAGCTGCTACAGGAGCGACTGGGACCGGAGCAACTGGAGTTGCCACCGGCCGCGCTGCGATGGGAGGCTGAGCCGCCGCAGCCGGCTGCATCCGGATGGGCATCACGCTGGGCGTCATGGTCGGCGGCGCACTGGGAACGGCCGCCGCGGGCACAACCGGCGCGGCCTCCGTCTCCCAGATGCTGGTCCTGCGCGTGGGAGACTGCGAAATCGGAATCGCGCCTTCTTCCGCCGGAACAGCCGCGCGCTGGAAGGCAGGAATGTCCTCTACCGGGTCGGTTGCGCGCGCCCGCTGCCGCCGGCCGAACAAGCGCGCAAACCACCCCGGCTGCCGCGCGGTCTCTGGCTCCATCGCCAGCTCCGGTCCTGTGCCCGGAATAAACGGCTGCGCCGGCTCGTCCAGCTCTTCGAACTGCGCCTCGTGCTCACCCTGCTTTTCGGCCCGGATCTCGGCGCGGTCTGCGCGCCAGTTCTGCCAGCGCTCCAAGAGCGAGGCCACCCGCAGCCAGCGTTCCTGCAGCCACTCCACCGCGGCATGGAAGCTGATGGCCAGCGCAAAATACATTCCCGCCACAGCCAGCACAGCCGACACTACCCAGGCACCCTGCAGGTTCAGGTAGCGCACCAGCAGCCCGGCCATCAGGCGGCCGGCCACGCCCTCCACCGCGACCATGTGCATCCAGCGCCAGTGCCACGGCATCAGTCCGAAGACCGTAGGCACGAACAGCAGCGTCAGCAGAACACCCGTCCAGCGCAGCAGCGCCGGGCCGCCGGGCCGTGAGTGCATCCACGTCCACCCGATCTCGCCCAACCACAGCGGAAAGAAGAACGCCGTAATCCCCAGCGACTGCAGCAGCAAATCGCTCATGTACGCGCCAAAAAGCCCCGTCCAGTTCTGCACGGTGTGCGGGCCCACGGCATCCGTCGCCGTGTTCAGCGAGGGGTCGGAGGCGTGATAGGTGGCGAGGGCGAGAAAAAGAAGGGTCGCGACCAGCAGCAGCACCAGTCCCAGGAAGATGTTCACGGGACGGCTGCGCGTCGGCTTGAGAACGATACTGATGGGCTTCATGAGGGGCATAGTGCGTCTGCTCCGCCATGGAGGCAGGCGGAACCGCGCGGGCCGAGATCGTCCCAGAGCAACTTTTATTATCCCCGGCCCCGCGTCCGGTTCCGGGCAAAACAAAGCGGGGGGAACCATGCTGTCCACCCCCAAAACCTGCTAACGCGCGCCACGTTGTCCAGCCCGCCAAGAGCCCTCGGCGTCAGACAATATGCCCCGCATTTCTCAAAACGTCAACACACCGCCTAAGACCTACGTCTGAAGTGAGAATGCGGTATCACCTCTTGGCGGATTGGGCCGATGATCGCCGCGCGCCGATTTGGATTGCTTCCTTCAGTTCAGCGAGCATTCGCTGCTCGTTGGCGCTCATCCTGGTCTGATCCCTGCGCCGAAGCGAAAGCGACCAGACGCAGGTATCGACGATGATCTTCATTCCTCATCAACCTCGATCCGGTCGAGTTGCCGCATCTCCTTGTAGTCGAAGGTGGGATCGAAGTCGATGGTGCCAAAGTGATCGATGATCTCCAACTGCTTACGCCAGCGGATATATTCGTCGAGGGCGGCCGTGACAGCTTCCTTTTTGGTCTTGTGCTTCCCCACCCGCCGTGCTTCTTCGATGAGCGCGTCATCGATTGCCAGGTTCGTGGCCATACCGACACCTCGTCACGTGTAGAATCCCACACCTCCTCTAGTGCAGCAAGCGCCAGATGCCGTCTAAGTCTGCCGCACCGGCAAGCTTGTGCCCTCACCAACTGCGTCCAGCCGCCGGAAGGATGCCCGCAGCAGCATGGGAGTCGTAAACGTGGTCACCACCGCCATCAGGACCAGGATGGTAAAGAGCTCCGGGCCGATAAACCCGTTGGCCAGAGCGACATTGGCAATCACCAGTTCCATCACCCCGCGCCCGTTGAGCCCCATGCCCAGCGCCCAGCTTTCATTGCTGCTCATTCGGGCCAGCCTGCCCCCCAAAAAACCGCCCAGGATCTTTCCCGCAAACGACACCAGCAGAACGGACGCCGTTAGTTTCCAGTCCGTCAGGCTTCTGGCATTGAATTCAAGTCCGACGGCGGCGAAGAAAATCGGCCCCAGGAAGCCCATCGTCACGCTGGAAGCTGTTTGTTCGATTTGTTTGAAATTGGCCGTCCCCAGCGCCTCGTGGCTGAGCAGCATGGAACCGAAGAACGCGCCCACGACGAAATCCAACCCTAAAAGCTCAGAGAAGCTCGCGAAAGCGATGACAAAGAGCAGCACGATTGCGAACCGGCCTTCATTACTCTTGAGCCGGCTTGACACTTTCTCGAGCACGCTCGATGAGCGCAGAAAACGGGCGGGCGAATAGCGCCGCACCAGTCTCGCGACGATCGCGAAGACGGTCATAAACAGCAGGGCTTTGCCTAGAGACCGGCCGATGATCAGCAGGAAGCCCTCGACGTTCGCCGGCGATGCCTTGATGTCGAGAATGACACCCAATGCGAGCAGGGATACGACGTCGTTGGCCACTGCCGCCGAGACGATCTTCTGGCCGATGACGGTGTGCAGCTTGCCCAGATCCATGAGGATGCGCACGCTGACGGGAAGCGCAGTAATGGCGACACAGAGCCCGATAAACGCCATGCGCGTCTCGTCCAGCCCATGGGCGTAGCCCACCAGCACTCCGCCCGCCAGAGGTACCACAAAACCCGCCACGCTTACCCACACGCCGCGGCCTCGCACCGAGGTCCACAACGCATCGATGTCCATTTCCATGCCGGCCAGAAACACCAGTAGCAGAACCCCGATATCGGAGATGGCTTTGATTTCCGGAGTGAAATGAATATACGAGAAGCAGGAAGGTCCAAGAAGAATTCCTGCTGCAATTTCTCCCAGCATGGCCGGTTGCCCAAAGCGGCCTGCAACTTCACCCAGCACTCGGGACAGGACGAGCAGCAAAAGCAGAGATTCGATCAGGGACATCCAGCCTCCGCGAGGTCTATTTCTGATTACTAAGATGATTCGACGAAGGACCTCCGGGGTCCGAACAATTCGGAACCTTTCGCCTGGTCGCATCGGGTTATAGCAATTTGGGTACCGCAAAAACGAGGGCGGGCGCTTCAGTGCCTCGTTCACCGGAAATGTCGCACAGACGACACAAAAGTCTATATATATGCAGAAGATGCCGCCGGCATACCCGCCGCGCACAATGCCTCTCCGCAGCGCTCCGGACCCGTTCATCGATCGGGATCGATCTGGTCAGCTGTTCAAAACTACACGATGGCCGCCAGATAAAACGAAAGCGGGAGGACAATGCTGTCCTCCCGCCCCGAAGATCCAGCGCGACTGCCTTCGATCAGGCCACCTGGCTCTGCGTCGCCTGGCCTTGCGCCACTACGGCGTGCGCAGCCTGGCTCTGCCCGGTATTGTTCGCCCGAACCCGGAACTTCCTGGTTGTGATGGCTAGCGCGCGCTCAATCTTGCGCAGCATTTGGGTTTCGTCCGGAGCAGCGAAGGTGGAGGCCACGCCACGGCTCGACGCTCGGCCCGTCCGTCCCACGCGATGCACAAAGTCTTCGGCCTCGCGCGGCATATCAAAGTTCACCACGTGCGCCACGTCGGCCACATCGATGCCCCGTGCGGCGACATCGGTCGCAACCAGCACGCGATGCCGTCCCTCGGAAAAGCTGCGCAGTGCAGCACTGCGCTGCGACTGCGAGCGGTCACCGTGAATCTGCGTAGCCGAGTGACCGGCCCGCGACAAGCGCCGCGCCACGCGATCGGCTCCGTGCTTGGTGCGCACAAAGACCAGAAAGCTGCCATCGTGCTCGCCCAGCAGGTGCTCCAGCAGTTCCTGCTTCTTGTCGCCCGGAACCTCAAAGGTGCGGAGCTCCACATTGGGCGAAGGCTTCAGCACCGAACCAATCTCCACCCGCACCGGATCCTTCAGGTAATTCTGCGCCACCTCGCGGATGGCCGGGCTCAGAGTTGCGGAATAGCACAGCGTCTGCCGGTCTTCCGGCAATGCTGCGGCAATGCGCTTGATGGCCGGCTTGAATCCCATATCCAACATGCGGTCCACTTCGTCCAACACCAGCATCTTCACGTCGCCCAGGTTCACCAGTTTGCGCGAAAGGTAATCTTCCAGCCGCCCCGGCGTGGCTACGATCAAGCGCGGACCGCGCCGCAGTGCCGCCAGTTGCGGACCCTCATTGAGGCCGCCGCAGACCAACGCCACGGTGCCGCTGCTGCGGGTAAGATTTCCCCACGCTTCCACCACCTGCATGGCCAGCTCGCGCGTAGGCAGCAGAACCAGCGCCTTGGCGCCCTTGGCGGGCAGCCGTTCGATGAGGGGAATCAAAAAGCTGAGCGTCTTGCCAGTCCCGGTCTGCGCCGTGGCCAGCACGTCGCGGCCTTCAAGAGCGGGAGGAATGGCTGCCGCCTGCACGGGCGTGGGCTCAACAAAATTTGCATTGGCCAGCTGCTTTTGCAGCGCCGGCGAAAGTTCAAGTTCAGAAAATAGTTTCAAGTTTGTTCCTGTCCTGCCAGGCGCCGGAAGATCCAGTCATTGAGACGATCCTTCAAGATCGTTCCTACGATCATCCATGGAATCCATCACGGCGATGGCAGTCGCTTCGGTTCTTCCGCAGCCGCTCCAACGAGCCGGGCAGGAGAACTCTTCGGGTTGTATGCAGGAAAACCACACAGGCGCTTGAAAGCGCGCCAATTCAGGATTTCGCCCACACGCTGCGTCTTCGGCTGCGATGCGCAAAAACGCTGCAGCCTGGCCCGGTCGAGAACTCGACGTCAGTACATGAGACGAGGGGCCATTACGCTGAGGGGCCTGGGGAAATTTACGTGGTGAACGATCTGGCAGGATGAAGGCGAGAACGACTCACAACCAAACAACTGAGCGTAACTCAATAGTAACACAGGTGACAGTTTGCAGCTAACAGCTAACAGCCAAACTGTTGGCTGTCAGCTGTTAGCGGTCTCCATGCGGCCTTATGCGCCGATGTACTTTGCGCCCCAGATGAGCAGCCATCCGCCCAGCAAAATCCGCCAGATGGCGAAGATCGTGAAGCCGTGATTGCGCACCCAGCGCAAGAACCACTCCACCACGCCCAGCGCCACGACGAACGAAATCACCGTGCCGATGATCAAGCATAATCCAGCGCTGCTGGTTCATCACCACCTGCGCCGCCACTTCACCCGCGGCGCCTGCATGCGGGTGAACCGACTTCAGCAGGTCCCAGCCTGTGGCCGCGATCATGGTGGGAATCGAAAGCAGAAAACTGAACTCGAGCGCCGTGGGCCGGTCGAGATCTGCAATCTGCCCTGCGGCAATCGTCGACATCGATCGCGACGTTCCGGGAAAGACGGCGGAAAGCGTCTGCATCAGCCCGATCCAGATGGCTTGCAGAATATTCATCTGCTCCACGTGGGTGGTGAAGGCTTCGCGCCGGCTGGCCCACGCGTCGATCACCCACATGGCCACGCCGCCGGCCAGCAGCGCAATGGCAATGGCGTTCAGGCTGCCGAGGTTTTTCTCGCTCCACTTGTGCAGCGCCAGCGCCGGGCCCGACGTGCAGGCAAACGCCACAAGCGTCATGGTGATGGGATGGTTATACCAGGCGCTGTTGCCCTCTTCGCCGCGCGGGAAGGTGCGCAGAAAACCGATGATCCGCCCCATGAACAGCAGGCAAAGGGCCAGGATGGCGCCCAATTGGATCACGATCGTGTACATGGCCCAATAGGCTACGTTTTGCGAGCAGGCCATATCGGGCGCCGAGCACCCCGCGGCGCTCAGCGGAATGTGCATCAGTGCTTCGGTAATGCGCAGGTGCGCGGTCGAGCTGACCGGTAGAAATTCGGTCAGGCCCTCTACGATCCCCAAAATGATCGACTGAAGATAAGGATTCAAGAAGCCTCCGGGCAGAAGTGGCCTGCCAAGTGAAAGCGGAGCGGGCGGTGCCAGTCACACGGCGCACAGCAGAACCTTTCCTGGCTCCGCTCACTCCGCTGGAAACGCTGGCTCCGCTCACCTGGCGCTCACTGCAGGTCAATGCCATAAACAGGAATGCCTTCTTCCAATTTGTACACCAGAGCCCCTGCCCGCCAGGTGTAATCGGAGTCAGGAAACTTGGTGCGCAGCCGCGCCGTCACGTCGCTCGCTCCCCGATGCGCCTTCTCGCCCTGGTCGTGTTTGCCTGCTGCGTCGTAGATGTTGGTCAGCGCAGCCAGCCGGTACACCGCTTCGTACAGAGCTCGCGGGGTCCTCGGCCCGTCGGGAAATTGGTCCGAATACTTCAGATAAATATCCGCTTCCTTTTCCGGACATTGCGCCGTGCCTTCCCAGTCGCCGCACAGTTTATTGTCGATCAGGTCGAAGGCCGCCAGCGCCGCCCAGCGCGTCCCTGGATATCTCTTCATTACTTTCTTCAGCGCGTCCTCGTTGATCTGTGGCCGCAGATACGCCTGCCGCTCGCGCGCCGAAGGAAGAGTGGAGTTGTCCGCCTTGTCGACCTGCCACTGAATGTCGGCTGAGCGCCACGCAGCCTCAGCTGCCAGCGGTGAGTTCGGGAACATCTCCTGCACGCGCAGATAGAGCAGCCGCGCCGCCTGGGCGGCGTTCACCGGCCCGCGCGGGTCCGCGGCCAGCGCTTCCTCATTGGCCGCCGTCCCCATGATGATCTGATCGCCATTGGGCGTGGTTTCTTCCACAATGCCCTTGGCCTGCACCCAGCCGGAGTCGGGCGGCGGTAAGGAGTCGCTGCCCACCATCGGCGCATCGGGATCGTTGGCCGCTGCTTCCTGCACGTCGGTGTTGGCGTAGACGCGCAGCCACGAACCGCTCTTTTCCGCCACTACCAGTTCGCGCCCGATCTGCACCTTGTCGAGCCGTTGCGCGCCGGTGTCGGGCGACACGTAGAGCGAGGTAATCTGCAGCGCCGTCGCGCGCGGGCCGGCCATGGGCTTGACCAGCGTTTGCGCGGAGATGGGCAGCGCCGCAAGACCTGCCGCCGCCGACACAAGAGCAAATAGAATGCGGGAATTTCTCACGGCATAAATCATACTGGAAACGACGCTTAACTCCGCCTTACGTGAGCGGTGCTGTGGAGTTTAGAAAACAGCGAGCCGGCGAGTTGAGTTCCGTGCTTTCCCACCCTTGCGCCAGAAACAAGGCGCAAGGATGAGGCACGGGAACATTTTGGCGTGCCTGAGATCCTCCGTGCCCCGTCCTTTCCGCGTCTTTTTGCGGAAAGGGCGGGAGACCACAAACCTAATTCAATCCTGCCCCACCAACACTTCCGCCAGCTGAGCCGGATCCACATTTCCCCCGCTCACCACGGCAACTGCTTTGCGATACTCCGGCAGCTCATGCGCATGGAAGAGCAGCGCGGCCGTGGCCACCGCCCCGCTGGGCTCGGGAACCAGCCGCGTGGCGGCCACAATCGCCCGCATCGCCGCGCGAATCTCCGCCTCCGTCACCGTCACAATCCCGTCTACAAAGGCCTGGATGTGCGCAAAATTGCGCGCGCCCACGCTCTGCGTACGCAGCCCATCCGCAATCGTCCGGCTGGTCATCTCCGCCGGCCAGGTGACAATTTTGCCACTGCCAAAACTCTCCGCCGCATCGCCGGCCAGCTCCGGCTCAATGCCGAAGACCTTCGCCTGCGGCCGCAGTTGCTTCACGGCCGCCGCCACGCCGCTCAGCAATCCGCCGCCGGAGACGGGAGAAACCACCAGGTCCACATCCGGCAGATCTTCGATGATTTCAAGCCCGCAGGTGGCCTGGCCGGCAATAATCTGTTCGTCGTCATACGGCGGAATCACCACGTACCCATGCTCGCGCACCAGCTTTTCCGCCATCGCCAGCCGCTCGCTCGAGGCCACGCCGACATCCACAATCTCCGCGCCCAGCGCCAGCGTCGCCGCGCGCTTCACGGCCGGCGCATTCGACGGCATCACGATCACCGCCTTGGCTCCCACTTCGCGCGCCGCGTAGGCCACGCCTTGCGCATGGTTCCCGCTCGAGTAGGTAATGACGCCGCGCGCAATCTCATCCGCCGTCAGTTGCAGAATCTTGTTGGCCGCTCCGCGTATCTTGAACGCCCCAATCGGCTGCAGGCTCTCGGCCTTCAGCCAGATCTCGCGCGCCTGCCCGTGTCCTGAGACGCCGGGAAACTCGGCCCGCACCAGCGGGGTGCGCATGGCGATGCCCGCGATGCGCCGCGCCGCCGTCCGAATCTCCTCCACCGAAACCAACTGAGTTGCCATCCCGCTCATCGCATCCGTCCTCGGTCCCTTGTTCCCTTGTTCTCTCGGTCCCTGCCCTACTCGTACGCCAGTGCGTCGATCGGATCCTTGCGCGCCGCCATCCAAGCGGGGTAGACAGCGCCGAACAGCGAACCGATAAAGGCGATGCTTGCGCCCTTCGCGATCCAGTCCGCGGTCACCTGAAACGGCATGGTGGGAAAGAGGTGCGCCATCAGTTCGCGCACGCCATAGGTGCCGCCGATGCCCAGCAGCACGCCGACAATGGCCAGCACCGCACATTCGCGCAGGACCACGCCCACAATCGTCGCGCGCGATGCGCCCATGGATTTGAGAATCCCGATCTCTCGCGTGCGCTCCAGCACGGCGGTATACATGGCCTGGAAGATGACCAGGAATCCGACCACCACGGCGATGCCGGTGACGGCGCTGATGGCAACATTGAAGCCGGGCAGGTGGGAAGGCGTCATCTGGCTGAGCAGATCGTTGAGGGTGACGACCTCATTGCGTTCCAGACCAGGAGTGGCGAGGATCTCCTGTGAAACCAGGCTCTCGTTGGCGGGCGAGTCGCACTTGATGTAAAAAACCGAAGCCTTGTTGTTGACACCCATCAGTTGGGCAAGGCTGGCCAGCGGAATCATGGTACGGCCGCCCTTGCCCGGTTCCACGATGCCCGAGATGCGAAAATCCTGCCCCTCTATCTTGATCGTTCCGCCCACCTGGTAATGTTTTGCACTTGCCAGAACCGAGTCGATAATCGCGTCGTTCGGTCCCTGAAACGGCCCGCCGGCGACAAAGACGAACGGCCTCATGGCGTTGAAGCTGTCGTAATCGATTCCATAGTTAACCGAGATCGAGGTGCTGGAGGTGACGGTCTGCTGAATGGCCGGCGAGACGATGGCCACATGGGGAAGCTTGCGCAGCGCGATGGCGTCATTGACCGGCATGGAAGCCGTGCTCAGGCCGCTGATGAGGCTGGCGCCCGAGGGCAGCATGACCAGCTCGGCGCCGATGCCGTTGGTGCGCGCCCTGGAATCGTTGACGATCCCCATGAAAATAGCCACGATCGACAGGATCATGATGACTTCAATGGCCACCGCCAGCAGGCTGATAATCGATCGCAACGGCCGGTGCAACAGGTTGGCAAAAATCAGCTTATTCATCGAGGACTCGCTTCCTCTTCCAGCCTACCAGCGGCTGCCGGGTGCCCCACCTTCGCCGCTGCAGCTTTTCGCAGCGGCGAAGGCGGGAGACGAATGGGAGAGACCGACCAGCCAGGTCAGCCAGCCAGACCAGCCAGCCAGACCAGCCAAAATCCCCCAACCCCCTATCGAATCATGCACCATCCCCCCAAAAACGCGAAAATCCCTTTGACGGGCTTCCCAAGCGGGTTTATCGTGAATGTTGAATTTCCATTGGGGTGTTTGCCCGTGTCGCCGATGGGGAGTTTTGGAGAAGACCTGCGCACTGAGCGGCTCTCCCGTGGCATTGCGCTTGAAGACATCACGGCGGTAACCAAGATCAGCCAGCGCCACTTGATGGCGCTGGAGCAGGAGCACTTTCGCCTGCTTCCCGGCGGCATCCTCAACAAAGGCATTGTGCGCGGTTACGCGAACGCCCTGGGCCTCGACCAGGAGGACTGGACGCAGCGCTTTCTCCAGGCCTATAGCGCCTCGGGCCAGATGCTCGACGACGATCGCAATTGGACGGCGTTCGCCTCCAACGTCGGCAAGGCCCGGATCATCCGCCGTGAGGCCCATGACATTCGCCTGCGCTGGGCCGGTGCGCTTGTGCTCCTTCTCGTCGTCGCGGCCGCTACGTTCTTCGCCGTCCGTTATTACGGCGCCCGCGCCGGCTGGTGGCCCAGCGTCCTCCCCGCACACCTAGTTCCCACCGGCCTGCATTCCACCTGGTCCTGGGTGCACACACAGGTTTCCCGCGTAACCGGCGTTTTCGGCAGCTAGCGAACTGTCCATCTTCCGCTTTTCACTGACCACCACCGTTCACCGCTCACGGACCACCGTTCACCGTCTTCCCTTCTCCGTTCGCTGCGTTCCATTGCTCCCCGCCGCCGCCGCAATTAACATAGGTAAATGTGCCAACAGGCCTTGGGCCTGCGAGGTGCAGGTCGGACCGGGTCTGTCAAAGTCAGCCCATCCAGGTCTGTCCAATTGATGCGGCGCCATTGCCCGGGCTCATCCAGCTAAATTGGCCTGGTGCGCATCCCGTTTCCCTTTTTAGGGAGGAGTGACACGTTGAGCGATCGTTTTCTGTTTACCTCTGAATCCGTAACCGAAGGCCATCCCGACAAGATTGCCGACCAGGTCTCCGACGCAATTCTCGATGCCTGCCTGGAGCAGGACCCCTACAGCCGCGTGGCCGCCGAAACCCTCACCGCCACCGGCCTCGTGGTCATCGCCGGCGAAATCACCACCAAGGCCTACGTCGACTTCCAGTCGCTGGTGCGCGGCGTGGTCGCCTCCATCGGCTACGACAACGCCCTCTACGGCTTCGACTCCAACACCTGCGCCGTGATCTCCACCATCAACAAGCAGTCGGGCGACATCGCCCAGGGCGTTGACACCGGCGGCGCCGGCGACCAGGGCATGATGTTCGGCTATGCCTCCAACGAGACGCCGGAGCTGATGCCCGCGCCCATCTCGCTGGCCCACAAGCTCATGCCGCCAGCTCACCGACGTGCGCAAGACCGGCAAGCTGCCCTACCTGCGCCCCGACGGCAAGAGCCAGGTGACGGTGGAGTACGACGAAAACGGCAAGCCCGCGCGCATCGACGCCGTCGTCATCTCCAGCCAGCACTCCGAGAGCGTCAGCAACGAAGAGCTGCACGCCGACATTCTCAAGCACGTCATCCAGGCCGTGCTGCCCGCCAAGTGGCTCGACGAGCACACCAAGTACCACATCAATCCCACCGGCCGCTTCGTCATCGGCGGACCCATGGGCGACACCGGCCTGACCGGCCGCAAGATCATCGTCGACACCTACGGCGGCGTGGGCCGTCACGGCGGCGGCGCCTTCTCGGGCAAGGACCCGACCAAGGTGGACCGCTCGGCCGCCTACATGGCGCGCTACATCGCCAAGAACATTGTGGCCGCGGGCCTGGCCGACCGCGCCGAAGTCCAGCTTGCCTACGCCATCGGCGTGGCCGAGCCGGTCAGCGTGCTGCATCGAGACCTTCGGCACCGGCAAGGTGAGCGAAGCCAAGCTCACCGAACTGGTGCGCAAGAACTTCTCGCTCACGCCCAAGGGCATCATCGAGAGCCTGAACCTGCGCCGGCCCATCTACCAGAAGACCGCAGCCTACGGCCACTTTGGCCGCACCGAGCCCGAGTTCACCTGGGAAGCGACCGACAAGGCCGCCAAGCTCGCCGAGCAGGCCGGCGTCGCCGCGGCAGCCAAGTAGCTTCAATCCGCTCCAAAGACCAAAGGGCAGTTGCTCCGGCAACTGCCCTTTGGTCTTTGATTTTTGTCAATACCAGCATAATCCTAATGTCGCATTATCTATCTCTTGCGGAACGACTTATAAATTTTGACTCATTTGCCGTAAATTACCCGCAAAAGCGCTAGAATACTCTTAGGCTGGATGGCTAGGCGTCCGCGTTCCTGGCGAAGACGCCGCTAGCAGCGTGGGGATCATTACCAATCTGCTGAAATCAAAAATAACTTTCGGTTGTGTACTCATTTTGCTAGACTTCTGTTATTCCGATGCCGATATTATCAATGTTCGCGTCTTTGGGTTCGCGTCTAGAGCGAAGGTGGCACAGGCGTAGGCAGGCAGCAACCTTTAGTGCCTTAATCCATCCAACAGGATGGGGATGCCAGTCTTTCCCCAGAGACTGAGGAGAGTATGGGAAAGAAAGTCAAAACAGATTTTCTCTTTGCGCAGCCCTCGTTTGCGTCGGGGGCAGCTCGCGTGTTCGATCTTTGGGGCGTTTTTGATGACTACAACATCAGCGAAACCACTATGGAGGCCGACGAAAGGGCAATCGCTGCCGATTGGCTTATCGTAGGACAAGATATTTCTGACGCGATGGAACAAAACGAAACAGAGCTTAAGGTAGCTTAAAATTTCGTGAGCAAGAACCGGCGAAATGGAAATCAGGTGGCTGCCGCGCCCTCCAATACGTCAATCGCCACGCTTACTCATCAATCAGTCTCATTCTCTGGACCTCTCCCCCATCCTGCTCTCCTCGCCAAATACAACGAGGTGATTCCTAATGGGGCTGAGAGGATCATGGCGATGGCCGAGAGGCAGGGCGCTCATAGGGAATCCTTGGAAGCGAGAGTTGTCGCTGGTAACGTCGCGAGTCAGGCACGTGGTTCAATCTTTGCCTTCATTATCTGCCTAGTCGCGCTCGTCGGAGGATTCACGCTGATTGCCGTTGGGAAAAGCGCGGACGGTTTGGCTTCGATCATTTCCAGCCTTGCTGCGCTCGCAGGAGTCTTCGTCTATGGCAAATACCAGCAACGTAAGGAACGGCTAGATAAAGCCGATGCGCTTGCCAACCGGCGCACCTAAACCGAGCGACGGATAATTAGTAAACCACCCGCCCCGAAACTCGTGGTCCCATAGCTTAGAATTCTCCCTGGCGTACCAATCGCCGCCTGCGGAGGTTCTTATGCGTCGTTCTGCCCTCGCACTTCTTTTCCTCAGCCTCGCCGCCCTTGCATCCGCCCAAACACACGCCGACTGGAGCTACGACGGCAAAACTGGTCCCGTCTTCTGGAGCAAGCTCAGCCCCGACTACTCCGCCTGCTCCAAAGGCCAGGAGCAATCTCCCGTCGACATCCGCCACGCCCACCTCGACACCGCGCTCAAGCCCATCCAGTTCCACTACCTCGCCGGCCCGCTCACGGCGACCAACACCGGACACACCATCGAATACCACGTCGGTCCGGGCAGCTACATCATCGCCAACGGGGTGCGCTACGACCTGATCCAGTTCCATTTCCACCACCCCAGCGAGCACACCGTCAAAGGCCGTCTCTCCGACATGGAGCTCCACCTGGTCCACCGCAGCGCCGACGGCAAACTGGCAGTCGTCGCCGTCCTCTTCAGCGAAGATCAGGGCTTTCCCAACGCCACTCTGGCCACGCTCTGGGAGCATCTACCCGCCAAAGCCGGAGAGAGCGAGAAGATCACGGCAATGGTGAATCCCGGCGGCCTGCTCCCCGGCGACCGCGGCTACTGGACCTATACCGGTTCGCTGACCGCTCCGCCCTGCACCGAGGGCGTCAGCTGGTACATCTTCGAGCAGCCGTTGAGCATCAGCCGCAGCCAATACAACGCCTTCGCCGCGCTCTACAAGCGCAATGCCCGCAACACCCAGGATTTGCACGGCCGCAAGATCGAAGCGGATGAGTAGGACTGAGATCAGAGATCAGAGACCAGGGAAGAGAGAGTGGCGAAGCTCCGTGCCCCGTCCTTGCGAGTTTTTCTTGTCGCAAGGGCGGGAAGGCACAATGCTGACTTGCCGGCTCGCTACTCCAGCGGCGTAAGCCGCAGCACCAGCCCGTCGGCATCCCGCTCAACCGTCACCCCGGTCACATCCTTAACCAGGTAGTGCGCTGCATCCAGCGACTCGATGGGATGGGAAAACGTAGTCGCAACCACCGTGCATCCCGCGGCACGCCCCGCCTGCGCACCCGACGACGAATCCTCAAACACCACGCACTCCTCCGGCTTGAAGCCAAGCAGCGCAGCGCCGGCCAGAAACGGCTCGGGATGTGGCTTGCCGCGCGTGACCTGATTCGCGGTAACGACCCGCTCCGGCACCGGAATGCCTCCGGTCGCGAGCCTCACCCTCGCCAGCCGCTCGGTCGCGCTGGTCACCACGGTCCAGCGGTCGCGCGGCAGCGCCCGCAGCAGTTGCAGGACCCCCGGCAGCACGCTGAGTCCCTCGTTGTCCTCGATTTCGATGTCCTCGATAATCTTTAGCTCGGCCTCAGAATCAAGATCGGGCCGCAGCTTGGCCAGGGTCTCAATCGCGCGGCAGCCATGCGCGATGCGGATGGCATACGCGGGGTCCACGCCGCGCATCTGCGCCCACTTCGTCCAGCTACGTTCCACCGACCCCAGCGACGAGATTAGAATCCCATCCATGTCAAATAGAACGCCCTGGCAACGAATTTCAACGGGGGAAGTAATGACGGAAGAAGCCATACATCGATTGTAAATTCGACTTCGCTGCGCCAGACTGTATCGACATATCGATTTCAGCGCAATGGGGGCGGGGTTGGTGCGGGTCTGGAGACCGGCGCTACGTCGATACAGCCTAGCGCTTCGTTGCAGATTCGCCTGGCACCGAACTCACGCGCTGCGCTGCGGCCTGCTTCGCGGCAGCGAACTGCACCTTTGAGGGTTTCCCAAACGTTACCGCTCCCTCGACCGCCAGCTTGCGCCCACTCGCAACCAACTGATTCTCTCCCAGCGTCACGCCGCCACCGGCAATCGCCGCATCCCCGCTCCACTCGCCGAAGTGCGCCAGCGGCTTCACTCCCGCCACGCCTCCGTGCTGCCAGTCGAATTGCAGCGTCCCTTTGGCCGACCCAGCCAGGTCCTTCCCGGTAAAGCCGGAGAGAGCGATCTTCCCGTTTGCCGTCACCGGACCGCCCGACCAGCGCACTGCCAGCAACTGCCCCAACGCCGCAGCGCTGACCGCGTCGAAATGCGCCTCCGCGCGATACGAAGGCCCAGCCTGATCGCTCGCCGGCCAACGCACTGTCCCGCTCGCCTGCACCTGCCCGCCCAGAACATTTGCCGTGAAAGCGGAAACATCGGCGTGATCGTCCTCGAGCCTCACCGTCGCCGAAGCCTTGGCCAGCGTCACGGGTCCCATCGCCAGCGAGTCAGCCGTAATGGTCCCCTCCATCGCCGGCCACAGCGGCGCAGACGCCGGATGCAGGCGGTCGATCAGATCGGAAAGCAAGGTGCTCTTCTGGTGCGCCCCCAGAAACGCGGCCTCCACGGTGCTTGCATCGAGCGCACCGAACTGCGCCTGAAAGTGCGCGACGCAGCCTTGAGGCGCCTCGTGCGCACAGTTCAACGGCCAGGTCACGCTCGCCGTTCCCTTTACCGGCCCGTAGGCAAACACCACGGGATCCCAACGCAACGCGCCGCCGCCCAGGTGCAGTGTAGCCTCCGTAAGCTCGACATGATTCTCCAGGTAGTCGGCGTGCCAGTTCGCGTTGCGCAACAGGATGGAGCCGCTGATGCGGTCCTCTGCCGGCTTGATGCCACGATCGAACTCCGTTGGCTCCGGACCCGCAGGCCGATGCGCACTGGGAGCTGAGGCCGGAGCCGCTGCGACTGCGCCGGGCAATACTGCGGGGGAAACGGAAGGGGAAACGGCTTGGGGAATGGCCTCGGGAACGATCTCGCTCGCCATCCACGGCCCTTCGGCGATAAGGCTCGCCGTGAGCGCCTCGCCAGCCAGATTGTCCAGCATCGCGCCGCCCGCACCGGCCATCTGGCCGAGTTCCCGCGCCCGCGCAATGCTCGCCTGTCCGTGGATTGCCGCCTCATACCCATAAAGCGCCAGCTTCACATTCACCGCAAGCGGCGCCGTACCGCCCGCGGCAATTTCCATGGTTCCCGTCAAAGCCTCTGGCCCCTGCGAGCCGATACCCGACGCAGCCCCAACAACCGCCGGCTCCAGCACCATCCTGGGCACGCGCAACGGCTGCGACAAACCTCCGCCGCTCAACGCAAACCCCTCAACCGTAAGGCTGCCCGTCAATGGCCCTTGCACGACAGTTCTCGCACGCCCGCGCCGCGCGTTACTGGTTCCCTTGTTCCCTCGCTCGCTTGGTCCCTGTTCGTAGACCAGCTTGCCACTGATCGTTCCCTCCGCCTCCAGGCCCGGGTTGATGCCGCTGCGCAACGTGCGCAACACATCCAGCCCCGCTCCGGCAGAGATATGATCCAACTCCACAGTCAGGTTCGGCGCGGCATCCACGCCCGGCATATCGCCCGTAAGCCGCAGCCGGCCGTCGCCCAGCGGCGAGTTGCACACCAGGTCATCGAGCGCGCGCGTCGAGTAGTGATAAACGAACCCACAATTGGCGTCGAAGTCGAGCGGCGAGACCGGCGCAAACTCCGCGCGATGCACGCCCGCCGCGCGCAGCCGCGTGGTTACCTTGGCCGCATTCGGCGTGCCGTCAAGGTGCAGTTCGCCCGTCAAATCACCGCGCCAGCCTGGATCGTAGCCAATCAGCAAGCGCGAGAGCTGTCCCAGTTGCGCCTGCCGCCAATCGATATCGACGTGCAGCGGCATCTGGCGCAGCTCCGGCGCGCGATGCACGCTCGCCTCCAGCCGCACTATCCCGGTGTCGCCCATATCCAGCGCAACATCGGTCCGCGCCGGTTGCCCGCGCAGGCGCAGCCGCCACTCGCCGGGGCTCTCCTGCCACAGCGACAAATCTGTGTCGACCAGCGAAAACGGCAGCTTTTCCACTCCATCTTTAAAATTGATCCGCGAGTTGGTGGCCTCGAGATACGGAAAACGGTGTGCCTGTCCCTTTGCGTCCGGGCCAGCCTTTGCCGCTGCCGTCCGGAAGATCGGATCCAGATTCCAGTGCCCCGGCGTCGCGCGCACCACGTTCAGGCTGGCATCGTCCACGCTCACGCTGCTGATCTCCAGTTTCCCCTGCCACAGAGACAGCAGCCGGATATTCGCCTGCACGGTATCGGCGTGCAGCACCGGTTCGGAGCCGTAGGCAGGATCTTCGGCCACGCTCAAATCGGTCAGCACGAATCCCGGCCACGGCAACAGCCGCAGCTCAACGGAAGCCAGCCGCACCGGCCTGCCAAACGATTGGGAAATGACCTGCGTGATGCGGCTTTTGTAGCGGCCGATGCTGATCAGCGGAGGAACCACCAGCAGGGCGACCACGGCGGCAATCACCAGGAGGATCAGGTAGAGCCGCTTGGGTCGCCTGCGGCCTGCCTGTTCTGCCGGCCCGTCTTCGCGGGTGGGGACGGTCTGCCGGCCTTGCTCATCGCTCGTCATTGTCGTCAAAAAACTGCCGCTCAGTGAATGACGTGGAAGGTCCGCTTCCAGCGCGTTCCGGTAAAGAAGTGCAGAGCCACGTGCCCCATCCACGCTATCTTGTTGCCAATCCCAGGCTCCTCGTACTCCGATTCCGGCGTATTGAACGACCAGTAATTGAACAGCGGCCGGCCCACGATGTTGGCCCGCGGCACAAATCCCCAGAAGCGCGAATCCAGGCTGTTGTGCCGGTTATCGCCCATCATGAAGTACATGCCCGGGGGCACCACCAGGTCGCCGTTCTGGATGTACTTGGGAAATGCGACCGACCATTCTTCCGTGGCGCCGGAGACTTCGCTGGGTGGCACGGCCGGGAAATCGTCCAGGAACTCGCTGAAGTTTTCCGGGGTGGTCGGCTGCGCATTAGGCTGCGCCTGGGCCACACCGTTGATGATCACGATGCCGTCGCGCAGATGAATGTGGTCGCCCGGGCACGCCGATCAGCCGCTTGACCAGGTACAGGTACTGCGGCTGGCCGTTCGCTGTCGAGCGGATCAACACCGGGCTGGAACACCGGCTTGATAAACACCACCACATCGTTGCGCCTGGGCTCACGATAGTAGATCAGCGGCTCAATCCACCTGGCCGGCGGCGCCAGCGTAATGCGGTCCACCACCAGGTGATCGCCCACCAGCAGTGTTCTTTCCATGGAGCCTGACGGAATCACGAAGTTCTGCGCCAGAAAAGTAAGGATGAAGAGCCCCACCACCAGTACCGTGCAGATGCTGGCAACAGCCTCAAACGGCGTCTCTTCCACCCCATCCGCGGCCGGAGCAGGCGCCTGCGGTTCCTCTACGTTCGAGGCCGTTCTCTTCTTATTCGTCATCCTGTCGCTCTGTGTGGGAATGCGCACGAACCTTCCGGATCGGGATCAGTGAACTACGTGGAAAATCCGATTCCAGCGCGCGAAAGCAGCCAGCTGTGCCGTAAGTCCACTGTCGTGTCCGAGTCTATCATTTGAGGCCTGTTGCGACCCCGCCTCCGCGGCCGGCTGAACGTCGGTCGTCGACGGCCTGCGCAGCGAAAAATAAATCACCAGCGGCCGCGCCACAATCGCCTGCCGCGGCACAAATCCCCAGAAGCGCGAGTCCATGCTGTGATTGCGATTGTCGCCCAGCACAAAGTATTCGCCCTGCGGCACGGTCAGAGCGCCATCGTGAGTCAGGCTTTGCATCAGCCTCCACCAGTCCGGATCCACTTCCGGATCGGTGTAGATGCGCGCCGGAAAATTGTCGCGGAAGGAGTTCGGCGGCGCCGGCTCGTAGGTCACATACGGCTCGTTCAGCGGAACCCCGTTCACCAGCACCCGTCCGTTCTCAATGCGCAGATGGTCGCCCGGAATCCCCACCACGCGCTTGACCAGCAGCGGCGGATCGGAATGATGAAACACGATAATGTCGCCGCGCCGCACATTGCTGTAGGGCATAATGTGCCCCCACATCCCGGCCGGCGCAAACACCTGCTTGTTGAAGAGCAGAAAATCTCCCACCAGCAGCGTGTGCTCCATGCTCTCTGAAGGAATGAGAAACGGCTGCAGGATGAAGGTCAGGGCGAAAAGCGCAATCACCACCGTACGCAGCAGCGACGCCCCAGCCTCAGGCAGCGTTGGCAATTGCAGCCGAAATTGCAGCCATCCGCTCAATGCAGGCATTTGCTCTTCGCGAACCAGCTTCGCAGCCAGCCCGAGCGTAGGCGCGCGCCCCTCAGCCCCTCTGGCCGTATTTCCCTTCACTGCACTCCCTGGAGTCATTGCCTTGCGGCTTCCTCCTGATCGGCTTCGAGCGCCGCCGTGACAGGAAGGTTGGCGCCGCCGGCTTCCAGAAATTCCAGAGCGCGCCGCGCCGCATCCTGCTCCGCATGTTTCTTGGTGCTGCCGGTGCCGCGAGCCAGCGCTTCTCCCGCGCCGTCGGAACCTTTCCTGATCCGCACCTCAACCAGAAACTTCCTGCGATGCGGAGGACCGCTCTCGTTCTTCACGCGGTACACCGGAGTACCTGTCCGCGCGGCCTGCAACCGCTCCTGCAAAGCCGATTTGTAATTGCCCAGCGCCGCCCCAGAGCGCAGTTCCTCGGCCAGCTGTTCCACCGCCTTGCCCATCACCTGCCCGCGCGCAAACGCTCGCACCGGGTCCAGCCCTGCATCCAGAAACAGCGCGCCCATCACCGCTTCCATGCTGTCGCTCAATACCGTGCTCTTGTGGCGCAGACCGCTGTGCTCCTCGCCCTTGCTCAGCCGCAAATGCTCGCCCAGCCCGATCGCCTCCGCCACCTCGGCCATGTGCTGCCGGCTCACCAGTTGCGACCGCACCCGCGTCAACTCGCCCTCGTGCCACTCCGGGTGCAATTCGAAAAGCGCTTCGGCCACCACAAGATTCAACACTGCATCGCCCAGAAACTCCAGCCGCTCGTTATCCTCGGACCCAGCAGAAATCGCGGTCCCAACTCCATCACCGGCAGCAGCCGCACCGGCCCCAACTTCTTCTCCGGTCTCCTGCGCCATCTGCCGTGCCAGCGAACGATGCGTCAGCGCGCAGGTCAGCAGCGCCGGACTGCGAAACGCATGCCCCAGCACCGACTCAAGTTCCCGAATTGCAGGCTCTCCGCCCATCAGGTGGTCTCTGTCCTCGCGCCGGCACAAAAGGCCGAGTTTCTTCAACAGTTCACAAAACTCCGTGCCCCATCCTTTCGCCTTTTCTCTGGCGAAAGGGTGGGAAACCACAAATGCCCGACAGAAAGAGGCGATCGCACCACCGCTGCCTTACTGCGGCTTTGGAGCATTCCCGCCCGGACTTGGCGGCGGTGCCGAATCGTCGCTGTCCTCCGCCTCGCAACTGTGGCCATTCACGGTATACGGAGCTTTGAGGCCCCGCTCTGCCGCCAGCCGCGTATCCAATTGCCCGTCGCGCGTCGCCATGGCTTCGTTGTACTCGGCCACCGCCGCATCGCGCTTGCATTCCAGGTCCAGAACCCGTCCCAGATAAATGTGCGACCAGGACAGCAGCCGCTGGTCCGTACTGCTCTCCAGAGTCTGTTGAAACTGCGTCACTGCCTCGCCCACGGTCTTCTCGGCTTCGTCTTCCGATTCACCCGGATGGACAGTCAACAGGTCCACGCGCGCCATGATGAAATGCGCCCGCGCCGCTTCGGCTTTAGCCTGCGGCGTGACCTCAGGCTCGGCCAACACCTTTTGCGCCATGGCGCTGGCCGTCGCCACATCGCCGGTCGAGAGCTTGGCCTCCGCCAGATCCAGTCCGGTCAGCTTGTGTGGCTGGCTGCGCTGCAGAATCTCCTGATCGGCCTGCTGGTCGAACTGCAGATTGCGCGCTCGGTGCACCTGCTGATCCACGTCCATGCTGTACACCATCTCGCCGATGGTGTCGTTCAAACTGGCCGGCTGTTTCTCAAACTGCGCCATCTGCTCGTAGAAGTACTGCGTCAGCACGAAGCCCTGCGTCATGTCGTGGTACACGGCCGCGCGGCGCACGTCCTCCATCTTCTTCTCCACCGCCTCCTGCTCGTATTCGTACTTGGGCAGGTCCGAGCGGTCGATGCCCGCCGGAATCTTGTACGGCGCAATGCCCGTATCCATGGTCCGCGCCTCAATCGCCTTGATCAGGCATTCGATCGTAAACGGCACCACGTCGGAGCGGTAGGTGAAGCTCAGGGGCGCATCGCGAATCTCTTTCAGAATCGGATTCTCACGGTCAATCGCATTGGAGCGGGCGTAGAGCAGCGGATCGATCATGTAGTGCAGATAGGTGTGGCGCACGTCCTTCATGGGGATTTTGCCGTTCACCGGCGAAACCACCACCACGTAGTCGGTGCCATAAATGCGTGCATTCACCGTGCTCGGCGAAAGCATCGGCTCCACCACCACCACGAACCGGCGGCCGTCATAGGTGTTGGCCGGTTCTTTCAAATAGAGGTCGGTGGCCACGATCATCTTCGACAGCGGATCGTGCAGCTCGTCGATCTCGTCGTCGTACGCATGGTGCGTGGTCAGCCAGATGCCGTGCAGATCGACAGCCGCGGCAAAGGTGCGCAGGATGGGCAGCACCTCGTACACCTGGGTCGCGTCCGGCGGCATCTCCGTCAAATCGGCCGTCGCTTCCAGTGCCGGAGGCGGCGTCAGGTAAAGCGCCAGCGAAATGTACTGCCCCACGTCCTTCTCGCTGCCCGTCATGTTGTGCTGGGCAATATACAGGCAGAGGGCATCGCGCGCGGCGCGGGCTTTCTCGCTGGCAGCCAGCGCCTGGTCAATCTCATCGCGAACGTGCTTGCGCACCGGATCGCTCTCCGGCAGACCCTCGTCATAGCCGCAGGCATTCAGCGACGCGGCCATGATGAACACCGGCTCCGAGCTGATGAGCGAAACCGTAGGCCCTGCCGGATCAAGCAACGAAGGCGTCTTCTCCGGCACATACATCGCGGCAGAGTTCGATGACGAGCTGCTTGAATTCTTCCCTGAAGTGCCGACCGGCGCCTGGGCAGCGGCAGAACTCGTCGCCACTCCAGTCATAAGACACAGAACTGCCGCCGAAAGAAAAGGTGCCGCTCGAAATTCGCGAAATGGCATGCGTCGTGAACCCTGCTGCAAGTCTAGTTAGACGCACCGGCAGGGTCAAACGAAAGGCAGGGACAAGGGACAAAGGGACAAAGGGACAAGGGACAAAGGAGGACGAAAGGCAGGGACGAGGGACCAAGGGACAAAGGAGAGTCCCAGAGGGGCGACGGAACCTCGCCCAAATGCCAAAAAGGGCCAATAAACAGAAGAACCAGCGCCCGGCGCTGGTTCTTGAAGCCCTCTTGTCCCTTGTCCCTTTGTCCCTTGTCCCTGTTATCCCCGCACCGACACCCCGGCAAACGACAGCACCGCCAGCCCGCGCACCGGCTGCCCAAAGAACCTGGCCGGCTCAAAGACGCTGAACAGCAACAGGTTCTCGATCTCCGACCGCGTGGCCGAGTCCGTGGGGCCGGAAAGGATGCGGTAATCGTAAACCTGGCCCGCATCGTTCACATATGCTTCCACCACCACCGGCTGGGTTCCGGTTTCGATATCGTCGGTGCCGGCGCCGCTCGACAGATAGAGCAGCCGCGGCGCAGTCGCCCTTCCCAGAGGCTCATCCTTGCTGGCCTGCGCAGATTCAGGCTGGGTAAACATCGAGACCAATACCACCACCGTTCCCAACAGCAACACAGCGCTGGCAAAGCCGGCCGAGGCCTGCAGAAGAAACGGGCCCACCGTGTTCTTCCACGCCAATCCCCAGGTCTCAACCCAGTTGTGCCGCCGGCGGGCCCGTTCCTGGCTCACGGCCACACGAATCCGCAGCAGCAGATCCTCCGGCTCTGGCGCCGGGCCCAGTTCGGAAAGCGCACGCTGCGCGCGGCGGAGAGCTTTCCATTCGTCGGAGCATCCCGGGCAGTCGTCCAGGTGAGCCGCGATTTCATGCATCTCGCGTCCGCTCAAGCGGCCGTCCAGATACTCCGTGAAACCTGCCCGCACCTTACTGCACCCGTTCATTGCGCCTCCTCTCCGAAGGGTCTGGTTACCCTGCTAATTCCAGAGAACGCAAAGCCGGCACAGGCTCCGTCAGCAGAGCCTTCAACATGGCCCTGCCGCGCACCAGCCGCGACTTCACCGTTCCCAGGTTGACTCCCTGCATCTCTGCTACTTCCTCGTAAACAAATCCCTCAATGTCGCGCAGGATCAACGTAGTCCGAAACGGCTCCGGAACCTGCTGCAACGCCGCTTCCACCCGCGACCGGTCCTCGGCGTGCGCAGCCATCTCATACGGCGATTCGCCCGGGTCCACCAGCGTATCTTTCAGCTTCACCGGGTTGGCGCCGCTTCGGTCTCCGATCTCCTGCTCCATCGGAACCTCCTGCTGCTTGTGCCGCGACCACCATCGCCGCTGATTCGAGGACTCGCGCAGCGCGATCCGGTAGATCCATGTGCGCAAGGACGATTCCCCGTGAAAGCTGCCTATCCCCTTGAAAATCTTGACGAACACTTCCTGGGTCATATCAGCAGCATCAGCGCGATCCTGCAGGGAGCGCGCCAAAAGGGAATAGATGGGTTTGTGGTAACGCTCGATAAGCCACGCAAACGCTTCGTCGGAACCTGCCCTGAGTTCAGCAATCAGGGCTGCTTCTTCCGTTTGAAGCGTTAACGCGCTGGCGATATTGCCCATGGTGAGGTCCGCCTGCAATCAGTATCCTCCCATCCTATACCTCGTCAGGCACGCCCTGGCAGGAATGACATCCAGCCGCGTCACCCACCAAAGCTCCCAGTACCCTATCCTCTTAGACACCAGACCCCTGCCCAAGTGTTCCCGCTCCCGAAAATATTGTGGTACCCTCGAGAACCACAAATTGGGCCTGCCGCGATGGGCTGGCCGCGGATAGGCAGTAGCCGATAGCCGGTAGCTGGTAGCTCAGGAGCTGAAGAGGCTGCGGAAAAAGTCGATGCGAGAGGCGAGATGTCCGAAGACGCATCCCTCAGCGGCTAAAGCCGGACTCATTTGCAGCTGCTTGCGGCCCGACTAAAGTCCCTTGTTACAAAGCTCGAGCCAAGGACTTTTTCCGCGATCTGCCCGGATACGATGGAGTGCAAAGGAGAGAGCCCCGTGTTCACACCACAGGTCATCGGTTTCATCCACAGCCCCTACACCCAACCCCACTCCGTCCCCAGGGGCCTGGGAGCCCGGCACCTCGCCGAGGGAACCATCGAGCTGCTGCGCGACTTCGAGCCCGGTCTCAAGGACATCGAAGGCTTCTCGCATCTCTTCGTGCTCTGGGAATTCGACCGCGCCGACGGCATGGACCTCATCGCCACTCCGCCCGCCGACGAAAATCGCCCCCACGGCGTCTTCGCCACCCGCTCCCCCCGCCGCCCCAATCCGATTGGCTTGACGGTAGTCGAACTGCTGGGCCGCGACGGGGTCACACTCCACGTCCGCGGCGTAGACATGCTCGACCGCACACCCGTCCTCGACATCAAGCCCTATCTCTCCAGTATCCCCGCCGAAAAGCTGCGCAGAGGCTGGCTTGCCGAAGCCGAAGCACGAAAAAGCCATGATGCATGAGCCATGACGCGTAATGGATGGATCGCCGAGTCCGTCAGAAACGCAATCGCACTCCCAACTGAATTTGCCGCTCGCGATAGAAATCCGTCGCATTGATGTTGAGCGGCTGCCCGAAGCCGGGGATTGGGAGTCCGGTCGACGTGCTGGTTTTGAGACCGGTGAGAAAATTCAGCGTGGGCAGAGAGCCGGTGCTCCCTGATTGGATCGTGTAGCCAGTGGTTTCAATTTCCGTGACGTTCTGGTGGTTGAACAGGTTGAAGCTTTCAACCAGCAGTTCAAGATCTCTCCGTTCGCCAAGAAAGAATTTCTTTCCCAGCCGCATGTCGGCCTTCCACGTCTCGGGATAGCGATAGGTATTGCGGCCAATGTTGTAGTTAATACCGTCATTGCCCAGCCCGTAGACGCGATTGTCGCCACCGGAGCCGTTCATGCCCGGCGCCAGACCCACGATCAGCGCGCCGGATGAGGTGGAAGAAGAAGTAACTTCCTGGGGCAGCGAACCGGTGACGCGCATGGTGTAGGGCAATCCGCTGTGGAACTCTCCGATTCCGGAGACCATCCAGCCGTTGGCCAGGCGGCCGGTCACGCCACGCAGCTTCCAGGGCGCCTCGTAGACCAGCATCACGGCGGCTGAATGGCGGACGTCGAGGTTGCTGGTGCCATACTCCTGCGCAAAATCCTGGCTGAAAATGGCCTGGTTCAATGGGCTCGCGCCCGGATTCCAATCCATGGCATGCGCATAGGTGTAGTGCGCATGCAAGCTCAATCCGCGCTCACCATAGCGCGTAACGCGCAGCGTGGTTGCTTCGTAAGTAGAGTTGGCGCGGCTCTCAATCTCGGTGACTTGCTGGTAATCGGGATTGAGCCGCCCGCACTGCCCAGCCACATTCAACAGCACGCCGCTCGGGCAAAGGCCTGCGGGCCACGAGGCGTAGAACGGAACGGTAATCTGCGTGGCCTTGATAGGACCCAGGCCGACGTGACCACACTGAGTATTGCCGATAGGCGCACCGCCGGAACTGGTGGCGCCGCCCGTAGCAGTGGGAACCTGGTCGCACACCTCGTAAGTGATGCCCGGATTGGTCGCTGTAATGGTTCCGGCATTGACGGCCGGATCGATGTTCGCGTCGAAGGCAGCGGGCAGCCGCCGCCCGAGGCTGAGCAGGGCGCTGGCAGTGAGCATTACGCGTCCCGGCAATTGCTGCTCCACTGCGGCCACTGCCTGGTGCACCTCTGGATTGCGGAAGTTTTGCGCATACTCGACCGCGCCGGGCACCACCACGCTTCCAGGCGCGCCAGTCAGCACCGTCGGGAACGGTGGCGCTCCGCTGGTTCCCACCCGGTTGAGTCCGTCTGTGGGCCGGATAAAGAAATTCAAATCGCCCTTGAGCGATCCGGTTTGAGAGAGCGCGGTTTCGAGCGCGGCGTTTTCCGTGCGCCCGAAGTACATTCCGTAGCCCAGCCGCAACACCGGCCAGCGGCCACGATTGCCCAGCGCCAGGCTCATGCGCGGTCCCCATTCGTTGCCCAGGTTCGCCAGGCGCTCGGTGAGCGGAAGCGCGGGGTTATCGACCAGCTTGATCGTCTGCGGCAATTGCTCGCGCTGCCAGCGCAAGCCCGCGGAGAAGACGGCGAATTTGTTCAGTTGCCATTGCGCGGTTGTGTAGCCGGCCCAATCATTGGTACTTACCTGCCAGTAGTTCGGGCCAATCATCTGCGAAAAATACGAGTAGCACGGGATTGCGCCGAACAGACTGGAGCTGGTTGGGCTGCAGTTGTGGGGATTCTGATAATTGAACAGGTTCGTGACTCCGAAATGCTCGAAGGCCAGCGCATCGGAGATAAAGTCTTCCACTTTCGAGTAATGATAGCTGCCGGTCTGGTTGCGCAGCAGCGTGGTTGCGTCCACATTGTTGTCCAGCTCGAAGCCGGCTTTCACCAGCAGTTTGCCGCGCACCCAATCGACCATTTCCTGGGCGTGAATCATGCGCTCGTCAGGATAGCTGCCCTGTCCGAAGCGGGAGGGATTGCCGATGGTGAATCCGTAGCGCGAGTCGACGACGATCTGCGGCAATTGCCCGTAGCTGTTCCAACCAGCCCCGAGAAACCCCTGCTCGAACGGGGAAGGCGCATCCGCATGCGCGCTCAGAATTTCGCGACCGGCCGAGCCTTGCGTTACGAGCAACAAGTTGGGCGTAAGAAACGCCTCCCATCGCGCCAGCAGCCATTCCTGGCTGGCCTGGCTGGAACCGAAGCTGTGATTGCCGTAATTCTCAGAGAGACGCGTCAAGCCGCTGCCCGGCGCATTCCAGTCCGCTCCAGTTCCCTCGACTGTAAAGCGGTGCCGTTCCGCCGCCTGCCAGTCGAGCCGCGCGGATCCCACCCACTGCGCGGCAGTGCGCGGCGATGGACCAAGCAATCCGGCAAGCTGCTCCAGCCCTGCTCCCGCAACTCCCGCGCGCGGAATGCCCATGTAGTCGTTGTAGGCCTGAGCTTCCGATTCACCGAGCTGCGCGCTCAACAGCTGGGTCTGCGGCACGCTGGGCGGGCAGAACAGCCCCAGACAGTTCCCGTATTGATCCGCGCCAATGGGCTCCTTGGCGGTCGCCAGGCCCGGATCGTTGCGCCGGTAGCCATCGAACGCGGCGAACCAAAACAGCCGGTCGCGCCGGATGCGGCTACCCGCGCCAATGCCCCACGAGGTTTCGTGATCGGGCGGCGTAAACGGCAGAGATGCAAAGCTGGGCGCGGCGGCCGTGCCGGTATTCTGCGTCCATTGCGCAAATGGATTCCGCGCGCCCCACGTGTTCTGACGATCGGAGAAGAAGCCCTGCCCGTGCAGCAGATTGGAGCCGCTCTCGGTTTCAACGCCGGCGCGGCCTCCGGCTGCATGCGCGCCTTCCGATTCCACGTTGCCGGCCACCACACGCACTTCGCGGACGGCCGCGGTGCTGATCGCCAATCCTCGGCCTCCGGAAAAACCTGTGCTCCCTTCGCCTGTTGACTGGTTCTGCGCGGAGGGATCCTGTGCCGGCAGCACAAATCCAGATGTGGTCGCGCTGCCAAAGGCCAGCCGCGTGCTTGCGCCGTCGATAGTGGTGTCGGGCGAATCTTGCCCGGCACCGCGCAGGGCCAGCTGCGCACTGGCTGAACCGGGCGCCGCAGCAGGTGTGTCGAGAAAAATATCCTGCCAGCGGCGGCCGCTGGTGGGCAGCGACTGCAACTGCTCGCCGCTGATAGTGGTGGTAACAGCCGCGGAAGCGAGATCGGGTTGGAGTTCGGCGGTCTGCGCGGGGCTCGCTTTCTGTGCCTCGATCGGCGCAGCCAGAAGTGCGCCGGGCGCCGGCGGCGAAAGGCCTTCGAGCGGCAGGTTGAGAGCGGCCAACAACTTCAACCCAGCCGGAGGCTCGACGGTTTCGGTGTCAAGCTGTGCCGGTACGGATATTGGTCTGCCGAAGAGCGGCTCTATCTGCGTAGTCTCGCGCACATTGCCAGCTTCGACGGTAAAGCTTTGTGGCTGAATCGGAAGGTGTGGCACAGCCGGCTCAGGCAAAGCAGCCGATACAGGAATGGCGGTAGGCGTTGGCGAAGCGGCCAACGCAGGCCGCTCAACCGGTGTTGACGGCGCAGCAAGCGCGGGCGGAGCGGCCCGCGCCAGCTCGACCGCCAAGGCAGGCTCAATGTTCATGGCTGCCTGCACCCGCGCTTCGTGTCCGGCCGCGATATCGATGTCGTTGAGTTCTCCACTGCCCAGTCGCGCACTCTCCGCTCGCAGCGAGTATGTGCCGGGAACGAGGGAAGCAAAGCGGTAGACACCGTTTTTGGCCGTAGTGGCGCGCCACTCAGCGCCAGTGGACTGGTTGCGCAGAACCACGGCGACGCCTGCCAGTGGAGCGGAACGGAGATCGGTGAGCCGGCCGGAGAGCGAGCCGGAAGGCGGCGGGGCCAGTTGCGCCCATGTGGACGGTCCAGCATACCCGCAAAGCATCGCGCCAGCCAGCGCTATCACGTTGGCAGCTCGCATGCGGCGGCGCGCCGGCTCGTACCTTTCTCGCGTTCGGGCAGAGGAACCGGCAAGAGGCACAGACGGGCGCTTGAGCCCGATGGACCCGTCCTGTTGCCCGTAGATCGACCGGAAGAGCAGGGTTCACCCTCCATTACCGGTCCTGCAGGTGCACTTGGGGAGTTCGGCAAGGATTCTATCGCCCGCTTTTCCTGCCGCAATGTAAGCTGCGTCACAAGAGGCAAGGTTTCAGGTTTCGGGTGTCAGGGATCAGGGGGCAGAGGTCAGGTTTCAGGGGTCAGTACCCGCGTGTTGTGGCGCATAAGCTTGGCTACAGCTTTGACAAACCCGACGCCCGGATTGAGTCCGATAGACTTGAAGAGGTGACACAGGTTTCTGACCCCTGATCCCTGACACCCGAAACCTGCTTTCCCATGTTCATCGACGAAGCGAAAATTCGAGTCAAGGCCGGCGACGGCGGCAACGGTTGCATGGCCTTCCGTCGCGAGAAGTTTGTGCCCCGCGGCGGGCCATCTGGAGGCGACGGCGGGCGCGGCGGCGACGTTGTCATGGAATCCACGCAGCGCCACAACACGCTGATTCATTTCCGCTACAACCCTGAGCACAAGGCGCAGCGCGGCGAGCACGGCATGGGTTCGAACTGCACCGGGCTGGACGGCCGCTCCATCGTTCTCCAGGTTCCCGTGGGCACCTCGCTCTACGACACCGAAACCGGCGAGCTGGTGCACGATTTTCAGGAGCCCGACGAGCGCATCGTCGTCGCCAAAGGCGGCCGCGGCGGACGCGGCAACCAGCACTTTGCCACCAGCACCCACCAGGCTCCGCGCGAGCACGAGCTAGGACGTGCCGGCGAGGAGCGTGCTTACCGGCTGGAGCTCAAGCTGCTGGCGGATGTCGGCCTGGTTGGCTATCCCAACGCCGGTAAATCAACGCTCATCTCGCGCATCTCCGCGGCGCGCCCCAAGATTGCCGATTATCCCTTTACCACGCTCGAGCCCAATCTCGGCGTAGTGACGGTGGGCGAGGAACCGGACCAGGAGTCCTTCGTTGTGGCCGATGTGCCCGGGCTTATTGAGGGTGCGCATCTCGGCTCGGGATTGGGCACGCAGTTTCTGCGCCACATTGAGCGCACGCGGGTGCTGGCGCATCTGGTCGATGTCTCGGACAGTTCCAACCGTCCCGATCCCGTGGAAGACTTCAAGGTGATCAACAACGAGTTGGCCAGCTTCGGCTCCAGCGCCGGCGAGCATCCGCTCAGCGAAAAACCGATGATCGTGGTGGCTACCAAGATGGATGCTGCAAACCCGGAGAAGTTGAAAAAACTCAGGGCGCACGCCAAGCGGCGCAAGCTGGATTTTTACGCCATCTCGGCTGTCACCGGCGAAGGAATTGACGAGCTGAAGTGGGCGCTCGCCCGCAGGGTGCGTGCGCCGGAAACCCGCTAAAAACCAACGATTCTTCGTGTCATCTTTTCGCCGTGTCTTGCAACGGCGTGGCGAACGACCGTATTTGCACCAAGATCGCCGTAGAAGCGCCGAAATCTGCGTCACCTGCCGCAGATTTCCTCTCGGCATTTCACATGGTTTTCATGCGCGTGCAGGTGCCTTTCTGCGTCTATCCATACACCGGAACAGGACATCCGGAACACGCGGGTGGCGCATGCGGGATTGACCTGCTCTTAACGCAACCCGTCTCGGCCCACCGCCATCTGAAGAAGTATTGGAGATTTCCGCCCATGAAGATGATCAAGCGCGAATTACTTTTGTGTCTCACCCTGACCGCTTGCGTTTTCGTGTGCGCCCTGGCTTGGGGAAGCCCGTTCCTATCTATCGGTTCCGGTTCCGGCTCCGGCTCCGGAATGACGGCTGCCCAACAGCAGACACAGACCGCCCTGTTTAAGGGAACGGTGCTGCGCAATGGCGAGCAGTTTCTTCTCAGCGACGCCTCCGGTCAGATCTTGCGCCTTGACGATCCCCAGCGTGTACAAGACTTCGAGGGCAAAACCGTGGCCATCACCGGCAGACTCGACCAGCAGAAGAATATGATTCACGTCGAGCGAATTGAGTCGGCGACAGTCTGAATCTGACCTTCAGCCTAGTAGAAAATCGGCGAAGACAAATCCTTCGCGATTGACCACTTCGCCGTTTTCAAGCGGCAGCGGAGCGCTGAACATCGGTCCAGCATAGACGCAGGTGTGAAATTCGCCGCGCTCGCCGCACGGATCCGCGCTGGAGGGCAACTCAGGGAGCAGGCGCTCGTCGAACTCCCGCCCGACAAAGTCTCCTGATAACTGTTTTGTGTCCACGCAAGAGAGGCGCGCGCGCAATCCGCCGTCCATCATCTCTCGCGCCAGGCGATCCGTCGGAATTTCCCACAGCGGAAACAGCGGTTCGAGGCCAGTGGGGGCGAGCTGCCGCTCACGGTAGGCGCGCACGTCGGCCAGAAACAAATCTCCAAAGGCAACTGCATCGATCTGCTCGGCCACAGCGCGAGCGCAGGCCTCTGCCATGCGCTGCTCGTAAATCTCATTGCTGCACGGCCACGGCAACGGCACAACCCAAAGCGGCAGGCCCGCGGCCGCGGCCTGCGCCTCCAGCACGGTGCGACGGGTGCCGTGCATGGCCACGCGATCAAATTCCATGTTTACCGTGGTGAGCAGGCCACAGACGTTGATCTCCGGATCGCGTCTAAGCCGATAGAGCGCCCAAGCGCTATCTTTACCACTGCTCCATGCTAATAAAACTCGTTTCATATAGGGCGATAATAGCTCCCAAGTCCCGCGTTTGCCACAAATTGCATCCAACTGGTTGGCACCGCGCTGGTTGGCACCGCGCCGATTGGCTGCTCCCCACCAATGCTGTATTCCTAGGAGGTTGGTTCATGGCCAAGTGTGGACGTTTGCTCGCGTGGACAATGTTAGCGGGTGTTTGCGCAGTAGCCAGCGGCCAGCAGCCCCAGCAGCCACAACAAATCGTTCAGCAGGCAGTGCGCGCCGAGATGGCTGCCGACGCCGCCGATCACTCAATCTGGATGTACTACGAAATCGATCGCAAGCCCAACGACGGGGTGGTGCAGTGGTCCGCGCAAACCGGGATGGGCGAGCTTGATCGCGTCCTGCGGCAGGATGGCCACACCTTCACCGTCGCCCAGCAGCGCGCCAAAATGGACGCTTTCATCCACAGCTCATCCGCGCAGGCCAAACAGCGCCAAGGCGGCGAGCACGACGACAAGCAGGCTGCGCAGATGCTGAACATGCTGCCCAATGCGTTCATCTGGACAAAGACCGGGCAGCGCGACCAGATGATCTATCTTCATTTCCGGCCCAACCCCAACTTCACTCCGCCCACGTGGGAGTCGCGCGTCTTCGCCGCCATGGAAGGCGACATGACGGTGGACGAAAGGGGCTATCGGATCGTGAGCCTGAAGGGCAAGCTGATTCACGACGTCAAGTTTGGCTGGGGGCTGCTGGGGACACTCGAATCCGGCGGCACCTTCGACGTGGAGCGCCGGCCACTCGCTCCCGGAATCTGGGAGATCACCGAAACCCATGTCCATATTCTGGGCCACGCGCTGATCTTCAAGTCCATCGCCGAACAAGAAGACGATGTGAAGAGCAAGTTTGAGCAGCTTCCACAGCACATCACGTTCCAGCAGGCGGAAGAGAAGCTATTAGCCCATGAGGAGTAGCGCTGGTCTCCTTGGATTGTTGCTTTGCAGGTAACTTCCGCATAGGGGCCGATCCGGAAGTAGCCCCATTTTGGAGCCACTTCAGGGCGAACGGTCAACTGATCAGAATATGCAGGGATTTGTCATCCCGAAGCAAAGCTGAGGGATCTGCGGTTGTTCCTCATCACATTACAGTCAGCCATTGCAGCGTACGATCACCTGCATGCACGACGGTTCCTACTTCACCTACATCATGGCCAGTCGCAGCCATACGCTCTACATTGGAGTGACGGGCAATCTCCTCAAGCGCGTCTTCGAGCACAAATGGAAGGAGCATGAGGGATTTACTGCGCGATATAACTGCGATCGTCTGGTATGGTTCGAGCGACATCAGGACGTGCAGAGAGCCATTGCGCGCGAGAAAGAGCTCAAAGGCTGGCGGCGCTCGAAAAAGATCGCGCTCATCGAGTCTGCAAACCCGACCTGGGCCGACTTCAGCCGCGACTGGTACGACTACGAGCCTGCTGACTACCGTCGAGCACTCGACCGCATGGAAACGTGAAAAGCAACCGCAGATCCTTCGCTGCGCTCAGGATGACAGTGCGCGAAGGGGGCGGTTTGCGGGTTGACAGCGCGCCAAAGGGGCGGCGGGCGTGCAGGATGACAGCGTGTGAGTGGGGCGGCGGGCGTGGCGTGCCTGATTAACACCTGGCAAAGCTGCGATGGAGTCGCAGCTTTGCCAGTCGCGCCGGTTGATCTTCCGCTTTTCTATTTCCCACCGATCGTAATGTCCGCGTTCAGCGGCGTGTTCTCGCTCGAGTCGCCTACCCGGATTACGAACTTGCCGGGATCAGTGGTCCAGTTATGCGTCGCCTCGCTCCAGTAGCTGAAGGCACGCGCATCGAGTTCGAGGGTTACGTGCCTGGTCTCGCCGGGCGCGAGATTTACCTTCGCAAAGCCCTTCAACTCACGCTCCGGCCGGTCAGTTTTCGCCGAGGGATCGGAGACATAAAGCTGGGCCACCTCCGCGCCTTCCACGCTGCCGGTGTTGGCCACATCGAAGCTGACCGGAACCGTATCACCGGACCTGGCTGTCGCGGGCACGTTGAGATTCCCGAAGCTGAAGGTCGTGTAGCTGAGACCAAAGCCGAACGGGAACAGCGGATGCTTGCCGGTCGTTGTCCAGTAACGGTAGCCCACCATCAACTTGTCGCCGTAGACGATGTGGCGGATGGTGTAGTCCAGCGGCTTTCCATCGGTGCCGGTGGTGTGCAGAATCGTGTCCTTGGCGGGATCGCCGTAGTACCACGGGTAGGAAGGATTATCGGTCCAGGCGCGGTCCCAGCTCACCGGCAGGCGGCCCTCGGGATCGTGTTTGCCGAAGAGGACTTCGGCCACCGCCGTGCCGCCCTCCTGGCCCGGATACCAGTCGTCAACGAGCACCGGAACCTTGTCGAGCCAGCGCTCCACGTTCATGCCGCCGCCGCCAGTGAGGTCAACAATAGTGTGGGGATTGGCCGCGACCATTGCTTCCACCAGCGCGTCCTGGCCCCAAGGCAGATCGAAGGTGCGGTCGTGGCCCTCGCCTTCCGACGCAGCATTGAAACCGACAGCTACCACCACCACATCAGCCTTGGCGGCAAATTCCTTCGCTTCGTCCGAAATCAGATCGGGCTCGTACGTAACACCCAGGGCAAACCGCTGGCCGGATGCGTGGGGCAGATAATCCGCGACCACCTGGATGGTTTGGCCGGCAGCCAGATCGAGCGTGGCCGTCTTCGGCACCTGGCCTTCTGCCTTCTCCTGTTTGAGCTCTGGCTTTCCATCCACCTGCACGTGGAAGATATCTTCGCCAGCTGCAGCCGCCAGTAGCAGGTACTTCCCTGCCTTGCCGGCTTTGAATGAGGCTGAGTAGCGAATACCTCGCGCGCTTCCTGCCGGCCCCCACTGCTCCTGCTTCCAGTCGGCCACGTTGTTGCGCCGAGCCGTCTCCGGTGTGCCGGTGAAGTCGGTGCTGGCGAAGGTTTCCACCTTCACGCCGTCCTGCCAGGCAGTCTTCTTACAGACGTCGTCAATGTCAGGCAATCCGCGGCTGTAAAGAACCGAGACGTCGGGACCCAGCAAATTCCCAATCCCGGTGACAATGCTGATGGGGTTGAAGGCCGTGGCTTCCGACGAGCCGCCACCGCCCGGCACAGCCGGCCACGCATCCGGGCCGATCACGGCGATGGTCTTGATCTTCGCGGCGTCGAGCGGCAGCAGATGGCCTTCGTTTTTGAGCAGCGTGATGCTCTCGAGCGCGCCGCGCAGCGCCGCAGCGCGATCTTTCACCGAATACGTTGCGTCGGCGGGATCGAACTGCGGGCGGTCCGCAAATCCGTAGCGCAGCTCGGTGCGCAGCAGGCGCAGGACCTTGTCGTCGATGGTCGACTCTGTTACCTGCCCGTCTTTGACCGCCGGCAGCAGGTTTTTCTCGTTCATGAACTTGGGGCTGGGCATCTCCAGGTCAAGGCCGTTGTTGGCCGCGGCGACACCGTCGTAGGTGGCATCCCAGTCGGACATCAGCACGCCCTTGAATCCCCACTCGCCCTTGAGCACCTTGAGATTCAAAAAATCGTTCTGGGTGGCATGCACGCCATTCACCTGGTTGTACGAGTCCATCACCGCATCCACGTGTCCCTTGGTGACGGCGGCCTCGAATGCCGGGAAATAGATCTCGCGCATAGTGCGCTCGTCCACGTCGGAGCTGGCGTTGTGGCGATCGAACTCCTGATCGTTGAGCGCGTAGTGCTTGACGGTGGCGATGACGCCCTGCGACTGCACGCCCTCAATGTAGGGAACCATGAGCGCGGAGTTCAGATAAGGATCTTCGGACAGATACTCGAAGTTGCGGCCGCCGACCGGCGAGCGCGCAATGTTGACGCCGGGCCCGAGCAGGAAGTTCACGCTGCGGGCGCGGGCATCCCGTCCCAACGACTCACCCAGCACGCGGGCAAACTCGGGATCCCACGTGGCCGCCAGGGCCACGCCGCCGGCATACGCGGTGGTCGGCCCCCAGGTGCGCACGCCCACGGAAGCGTCCGACATCTTGAAACGCGGCAGCCCGATGGAGGGCATGGCGTGGGTGTACATGTTGTCTTCGCCGCCCAGCAATACGATCTTCTGCTCAAGCGTGAGTTTGGAGAGCATCTCGTGGGCTTTTGCCTCGATGGCTGGCGAGTCGGGCGCTGGCGCCTGCGCCGCGGCGGAAATTACCAGAGCGCAAGCGGAGAACAGAAGAGCCAAGGCCGTCGAAGTCTTGCACACAAACGTTTGAGTGGGTGGCATGAACCGAATTTTCATGATCCTGAAAGCTTAGCGCACGGCCCCGGCGCATGTATACCTTTTCTGCAGGCCCGCAGGCCGTGGGCTTGGGCGGGTTTTCAGCCGTAGAGGCGCATGGTGGTTTCTGGCCGGACGACGTGAAAACCTAGGAATTGACTGGTGACCTGAATCACATGAGGGGGTGAATGGAGTCACTGCCCACTGGGGCTTCGGAAGCGCAAGCTCCTATTCAGGCAGGCACCTGGCTGCGAGGAGGCCCCCAATGAGCTGGACCAACGGCCTGAAAACCATCGTCGTCGCCACGGATCTGCACGGCCAGTGCGAGGCGGCCCTGGAGTACGCCAGCAAGCTGGCCCGCGCCTATGGCGCGCGGATTGTGCTGGCCCACGGAGCCGATCCGCTGGATTATGCTGCCGTGGAGACGCTGCCCGGACGCCTGCTCGGCAAGTTGAGCCAGCCGGCCCGCGAGGTTCTGGAAAATCTCTCCGCCGATCTGCTTCGCGAAGGCATTCACAGCCACTCCGAGATTCGGCAGGGCGCGGTAGCCGAGATGCTGGTCGATGTCGCCCGGCAGTACGAGGCGGGCCTGATCGTCATCGGCACTAAAGGCAGCGAGGGCATCGGCCCCGTGGTTGTGGGCGCCATAGCCGAACAGTTGGTGCGCCGCTCGCCCTGCCCGGTCATGGCCGTGGCGGCGGATTGGAACGCCGGCGCGCATCGCCCCACCCCCGGCGGCCCGGTGCTGCTGGCCATTGAGCGGAATGAAGCCGGCGCTGCCGCCGCGGCGGCAGCCTATTCTCTGGCCGAGACCTTTGAACGCCCACTCTTTTTGCTGCATGTGCGCACTTCGGCTGAGGTCTTGGCATTTCTCAATCCCTGCGCCACGCGCCTGGAAGATTTCGGCGTTCGGCCCACGGGCAAAGTTGCCGTGCATTGCCTGGTCAAGGACGGCAATCTGGCCGATGCCGTGGAGCAGGCGATTGCGCAGCATCACCCCTGCATCCTGGTAGCAGGTGTAAAGCGCGCCAGCGAGACCCCGGGGCCACATGGCACAGCATTCGCACTGTTGGCGCGTTCCCGTGTACCCGTGCTGTGCGTTCCGCCTCCCGAGTTCGCGCGACCAGAAGGGGAAAAGGCGGTTGCTGTCGAAGTTTGAAGCTGAACGAACGGAGCCGGAGTGCCAGCCTGCTGAACCTTCTCCAAACCGCAATTCAATTTTGTATTCACGCTGGTGGGAGAGTAAAGGAAGCGAAATCGTGCAGGCACATCCCAAATACGCACACCTGGCTGCCGTGGCCGCTCGTCCGCTGGCCGAGTTGCTCAACTGCCCGCCGGAGACCGGCGATCTGCTCACCAGTGCTGCCCAGTCCTTGACCTGCGCCGCCGGCGAGCGCATCTTTTGCCAGAACGACGCCGCACGCGGTCTCTACGTGGTGGTAACAGGTGAATTTCAGCGCAAAGTGGAGCGGCTCAACACCCGGTTGACTCTGGGGTTTGCGCGTCCCGGCGACCTGGTGGAACTGGCCGCTGCCCTGGGCGACCAGCACCACACCTATACGTTGACCGCAGTCACTTCGGGAACGCTGCTCCTGTTACCTCTGGACGCGCTGCAGCAGGCGTTCAATCGCCATCCGCCGCTGCGCATGAAGCTGCTGGAAGAGTTGGCGCGGGAGGTTTCGCGCGCTTACTTCACTTCTTCCCTGAACCGGGTTGTGCCGGCTCGGCGGCGGGAGAGCGGCACGGCCAGCGCGTAGCACCACGTCGCCCCCCCGTTCCCTTGTTCCCTGCCCTACTCCCCGATATCTTCGTTCCAGATCTCCGGATGCTTGGCGATGAAGCCTTCCAGCAACTCGCGGCAGGCGCTGCTGTCGAGGTCGACCACTTCCACACCGTTTTCGCTCAGCCAGTCCATGCCGCCGCGAAAGGTGCTGCTCTGGCCTACCACCAGCGCGCCGATGCGAAACTGCCGGACAAGGCCGCTGCAATACCAGCATGGCGCCAGCGTCGTCACCATCACCAGGTCGCGGTAGCTGCTCCTGCGGCCGGCGCGGCGAAAGGCGTCCGTCTCAGCGTGCATGCCGGGATCGCCATGCTGCACGCGACGATTGTGTCCTCGGCTAACCAACTCGCCAGAACGTGTGAACAGCGCGGCGCCAATCGGAATGCCACCTTCAATCTGTCCCATGCGCGCTTCTTCCAAAGCAGCCTGCAGCATCCGCTCACACAACTCGCGATCGATCATGTCCTCTTCCCTTTCGCCAACGGTATTCACTCAGAGCTGGGTAACCCGCTGACCACCGGTTCCAGGTGAGCGGTGAAGTGGCGCAGAAACGGAGCTTCGTAGGTAAGGCGCAGGCCGCGAATGCCTTCGCGACTCTTCCAGACTTCGAGGATCACCTCGACCAGGTAATCAATATGGCTTTGCGTGTAGACGCGGCGCGGAATTGCCAGCCTCACCAGATCCATTTGCGCGGCAGCGGCAAACATCAGAGTCCCGATCTCGACTGAACGGACGCCGCCCTCGAGATACAACTCGGCCGCCAAGGCCGCGCCCGGGAACTGATCCGCTGGAATGTGGGGCAGAAAGGCGCGCGCGTCGATATAGATGGCGTGGCCGCCCGGCGGCTGCACAATGGGAACTCCGGCAGCAGAAATATGATTGCCCAGATACGCCGTTGAAGCGATGCGATAGCGCAGATAGTCCTCTTCGAGCGCTTCCTGCACGCCGACGGCGATCGCTTCCAGATCGCGGCCGGCCAGTCCCCCGTAGGTCGGGTAGCCCTCGGTCAGGATCAGCAGGTCTTTCTCCTGCTGCGCGGTGCGCTCATCGTTGGTGCACAGGAATCCGCCGATGTTGGCCATACCGTCCTTCTTGGCCGACATGGTGCACCCGTCGCCGTAGCGGAACATCTCCTGCGCAATCTCCTTGGGCGTCTTGTCAGCATAGCCCGGTTCGCGCATCTTGATGAACCACGAGTTCTCCGCGAAGCGGCATGCGTCGAAATAAAGAGGAATGCCGTAACGGCGGCAGACCGCGCTTACCTGGCGCACGTTTTCCATGGAGACGGGCTGCCCGCCGCCGGAGTTGTTGGTCACTGTAAGCATGACCAGGGGCACGCGGTCGCGGCCCACGCGCTCGATGAGAGCCTCCAGTGCCTCCACATCCATATTGCCCTTGAATGGATGCGCGAGCGATGGCTGCCGGCCTTCGGGCCGGAGCAGATCGACGGCCTCCGCGCCCGTGAACTCCACATTCGCGCGGGTGGTGTCGAAGTGCGTGTTGTTGGGAACCACGTCGCCCTTCTTGCAGGCCACGCCGAACAAGATGCGCTCGGCGGCCCGCCCCTGATGGGTCGGAATCACGTGCTTGAACCCGAAGATGTCCTGGATGGAATCCCGGAAGCGATTGAAGCTGCGGCTGCCGGCGTAGCTCTCGTCGCCTTCCATGATGGCCGCCCACTGGTGCGTGGACATGGCGCCGGTGCCGGAATCGGTGAGCAGGTCAATCAGCACGTCATCGGCCGGCAGCAGAAACATATTGTAGTAGGCAGCTTCAAGAAGCTTCTCGCGCTGTTCGCGCGTGGTCCATCGGATCGGTTCCACGCTCTTGATGCGGAACGGCTCGATGATGGTTCGCACTGGCATATCGGAGGACCTCAGTGGGACATTGGACAGCGGATAGTGAACAGTGAACGGTGAACAGTGGACGGCCGACGGCGGCACGGATGGCATCCAACACGCCTAATGGTAAATCCCCGCTCTGCCGCGAGGCCTGTGATGGCGCTAGCATAAGAACAGTGAGCGAGGACGGCACAGCGACAATGGCGACGCAGATCTCAAATCCGGAGATTGAATACCTGCTCCGTCAGTCCGCTGCATTGCACCGGCACCTTTGCCCGCGCCAGGTGCTGGGCGTGCGCCTGGGGATGTATGCCGCGCAGCAGTTTCCCGGCGCGCTTCCGCAGAAAGACAAGCGTATTCTCGCCATGGTGGAGATGGATGGCTGCTTCGCAGACGGCGTGAGTGTTGCCACCGGATGCTCCATGGGACACCGCACCATGCGCCTCGCCGACGATGGCAAAATCGCCGCCACGTTCATCGACACGCGGACCAGGCAGGCGCTGCGCATCTTCGCCCTGCCCGATCTTCGTCCCCGCGCCGCAGCAGCCGCCGCAGGGGCGCGAACCCGCTGGCACGCCTACCTCGAGGCTTATCAGTTCCTCCCCGCTGAAGAGATGTTCGGCCAGCAGGAAGTGCGGCTGAACTTCGACATTGAGGCGATCGTCGGGCGGCACGGCCCGCGCGCAGTCTGCGCCGGTTGCGGTGAGGAGATCCTCAATCAGCGCGAGCTGACGCGGAACGGGCAGACGCTTTGCCGGAGTTGCTCGGGCGAAAGCTACTGGAAGCCGCACGATTAGAGCGGTTCCACAGTACGTGTAGCCGTTTGTCGGATTCAACTCAGACGAGCCCGGGTTTCCCGCCGAGCTTCAGCTCAAATTTGAATCCGAACGCGCGTGAATTGTCCAGGTAGCGCACCCACGCAGGGGTAAAGCAGTAAAGCGCGCTGTGGCGGATGATTCCTCGAAAATGGTCTTCAAGAGCGAAGCGGATGCAGTAGTCGTGCGTAATCCGCCGGCGCAAGACTCGATCGCTGATAACCGAGACCAAGCCGTCCATTTGCACCCCCCGGATCTGCTTCCAGTTGCGCGCGTTGCGAAAAATAGCCACCGAGGCGCGTGGGATCCGCGCGCAATTGCGACTGTGCCGGCTGGAGCGCGCAGAGAACCAGTAGAGTCGCAGATCGTTGCCGGCAAGGTAGAACAGTGGGGTGCTGCGGGGATTCGCGTTGCCATCGACGGTCGCCAGGACCAGCGTTGTCTCACCACCCAGGATCGCTTGGATTTGCCGGAATCTCTCGTTCATGCTCCGACTCAATCGCGGCGTCGCATAATCACCGCTTTCCACCAAAACGAAAGGGCTGACCGGAATGCGGTCAGCCCCAAAGATTGCGGAGGATGCTGGAGGTTCTTGCCGGGCCTCTCGTCTTGCGGAGAGGCCCGTCCAGCTGGTTAAGGACAGCCTGGCTTGCTTACTGCTGCGTCGCCGGGCTGGGCTTGTGGTGGGTGTGGTGCCGCTCCGCCAGCGGCTTCCGGCTCTGCGGTGTCACCGTCGACTCGTCCACCGGCGTGGTGCCCTGGATGTCCTGCGAGAAGTTGGCTCCCGCCGGGACCAGGTAATCCTGCGCCGCCTGGTCGTCGCCAGTGCCGGTTGCCGCGCTGATGCGCGAGGCATCGATACCCTGCTCGGTAACCAGGTAGTCCTTGGCGTTGACTGCACGCTGGGCGGCAAAGTTCTCCACCTTCACATGCTTGTTGTGCTCGGCGCGCTTGGCTTCCTTCGCCTCGATTGCCTTTTCCTTGTCGTTGGAGTCGCCCACGATCACTGCCTTGGCGTCGGTCTGCTGTTTCAGGTCAAGAGCAACCTGATCGAGGCAGGCCTTGGCTTCGTTGTCCACGCGGGTCGGACGACGCGTGTCGGTCGAGAAGCTGAGCGAGCAGAGTGCCTGGGTGTGCGGCTGCGGCGGGGGCGGCGGGGCCTGGATGGTTACCGTCGTCTGCGCGGTGGCCGAGTGTCCCTTGTCGTCGGAAACGTTGCACGTGACACCTACCGCGCCGCTGGGGGCGCCTGCGGAGGAGTATTCCGCCGTGGTGCCGGTGCCCGTGACCGTGCCGGCAGTAGCCGTATAGCTGTAGGTGAGCGGACGGTTCTGCGGGCTAACAGCCTGCGAGGTGATGGTGGCCGTGCCGCCGGGTTGAATGGTGTCAGGGCTGGCGGAGCAGCTGATGGTCGGCGGCTCGAACTCCTTGACCGTGAAGCTGGCCGAGGCACTGGCCGTTTCCCAGGGCTTCAGACCTTCCTTGCCCTTCTTGCCTTCCTTGACCGTTGCCTGAGCCGAGTAGCTGCCGGGTGCCAGATCGGTGGTATTGACCGTGGCCGTTGCGCCGTTGCCGGTGACGCCGTTGCCGGTCCAGCTATAAACTACGCTGGCCTTCGGATTCAGGTTGGCGGGGGTGCAAGTCACTGTCACCTGCTCGCCCGGGAAGACTGACGTCGGGTTTGCGGTGCAGGCCAGGGTCACCGGGACAGGCGGCGCAATCGAACCCACGTGGAACACAACGCCTGCGCTCAGCCGGGCCGCGTTGATGTTGGCGCGTCCGCCGTAGATTCCCGGACCGAAGTTGGCGTGCATGTATTCGTAATCAGCCTGGAAAACGCGAATGGCCAGGTGATGATCGAACAGCGGCGTCTCGTAATCCATGCCGCCGCCGACCGTGAGGCCGGGACCCCACTCGGGTCCGTTGTGATCCGGACCGTCAACGTCTTGTGCATCCACCAACCCATGAATGAATGGCGTAATGTTGCCGGTCGGGTAGCGCGCAATCAGGCCGCCGCCCACAGTATAAAAGCTATCGTTGTTCCCACGGGTTCCGATATTGGTGCCCGGTACCCCAGTGCCGTACTGGTGCTCTGCGAACTCCGCCTGAACGCCAATGTAGCGGTTGAAGTAGCGGGCTCCGCTGAAGAGTCCACCGACATTCACCGCGTCGTACGAGTAGGGAACAATCGCGCCTGAGGGCTGCGGAACCTGCACGGTTCCACTCGGGGCCAGATAGCTGTAACCCGCAAAGATATCCCACTTCGAGGCGTACGAATCCGATGATGCTCCCTTGGCTGCCGGAGCGGACTGCGCCGAAACCGCAACAGGAACAAGAACCAAAGTGGCCAGAGCAAGAATCTGGCTCAATTTCTTGGAAACATGAGAATGCATGACTTTACCTCCACAACTAAGCTGATGCCAAAAAGGGCCAAAGACGCGCGCGGGCTCTTTTGGCTGGGAATGAAAACTTGCCGCGCGTTTTGCTACCGACGGCGTCTGGCTGCCGACGATTACCTACAGAAGATAAAACTAACATAGTCGGTAGCTGCGAAGAGGAGATTTTTCTAATAAGTTGTTTAGTTTGGCACCTGGACAGTGACCAACTTATTAACTGTTACTTTGGTAACTTAGGCTCGGTTCTTGCCTAGGTTTTGTGCGCATCTTGACGACACAAAATTCTTCTTCACGATCCGGTGCCGGCAAACACCACGCCGATGGTGCGCAGGATGATTTTCAAATCCAACCACACGCTCCATTGGTTGATGTAGGTAACATCGAGCGACACATAGCTGGCAAAAGAGGGGTCCTGGCGGCCCTCGACCTGCCACAATCCGGTGATGCCCGGGGTCACATCGAGCCTGCGCAGGTGATTGGGCTTGTACTTTTCTACCTCGCTGGCGAGCGGCGGGCGCGGTCCTACTACGCTCATGTCGCCCTTGAGCACATTCCAGAACTGGGGCAGCTCGTCGAGGGAATATTTGCGCAGGATGTGGCCCACGCCGGTAATGCGGGGATCGTTTGAGATTTTGAACAGCACATCATCGCGCTCGTTCATGTGCAGAATCTCGGCGCGGCGCTGCTCGGCATCGCGCACCATGGTGCGGAATTTAGTGCAGCGAAATACCCGGCCTTTCTTGCCGATCCGTTCGGAGGAGTAGAAGACCGGTCCCGGCGAATCAAGTTTGACGGCAAAAGCAATCACCGCCAACAACGGCAGAAAGGCGAGCAGAACCATGCCGGAAAACAGGATATCGAGTCCGCGCTTGAGGATCAGGCCCAGCTCCGGCACCTGCCCGCAATGCAAGGGAACGGTGGGAAATTGCCCGATGTACTCAATGGGACTGCTCCGCGCCAGTCCATCGTAAAGATCGGGCACCACGCGCAGACTTACTCCCTGCACCCGGGCTTGCTCAAAGAGCCCTTGCACGATACTGCGATCGTGATGGCTGATCACGAAGACCTCCTCCACATGGTGTTTGCGCGCCTGCTGGAACACGGTCTCCAGTGTGCCCACCACCTCGGCCGTTGCCGTGGAACCTTCCGGCCCCGACCATTCCTGCGCGTTCAGATTGATAGCCTTCAGATCGATATCGTTCAGATCGATGAATCCCTTGAACGTGTAGCCCAGTTCGGGAACGCTCTCCAGGTGATGGCGCAGGGCGTGCGCTTGAGGGCAGGTGCCCACGATCAGCACGTTGCGCGTACCCACGCCGCGGGCGTAACGGCGATACAGCAGAATCCGATAGACCAGTCTTCGCAGCCCCAGGGCCACGGCGACCAGACCGACCGCGATCAGCACGATGCTGCGCGGAATATTGTCGTCATGGACCAGGTAAAGAGCCGCGATAAGCAACAACCCGGAGACCAAACAGGCCTGCGCGCTTAATCGTTGCTCATGTAAAAAGCCGATCAGACGCATGGGTTCGTAAAGGTGCATGCGACGGCTGGAGGCAATCAGCGCCAGGGTGAAACCCAGCAGCAGGGCTAGCAGAAGGCTACGCGACTCTCCGTGAATCAGCGTGCCTTGCCAGTAACCTCTTGCACTCTCCAGGGGATCGCTATGGGAGTCGTAAATGGTCGCAAGAGCGACCGAGATTACTATAGTAATCGCATCCGCGGCGATCCACAGCTTCGCCGCACCGCGATGACTCCTTGGCATTTCAATGGCGCCCGCGGTCTCCCACTCACGGGAAGAGTTGAGCGATGCCGACAGCCGATGCCAAAACTCTGAACTTGCCATACCGTTCCGCAGACCTGTCCTTACTGACCCCGGGGAACCACAGCAAGCAATCAAATTGTAACGAAAAAGCTGAGTAAGTGCTTCGCGTGTCCAGACAAGGTGGTTCGTTACCTGCTGAACCCAGTTATCCCCTGGACTCTTTCCAAGTCCGCTTGTCCGCAGGCTTTCCAGAAAAGGAGCCCTGACTGCCGAAACTTCGCGACCAGTACATCTTCGCGATTCAAAACCCAGATGGGTCAAATACGCAGAGTATCCACGGCGCTATCCCCCGAACAACTCCACAGGGGCGATAGAGAAATGCCTTCCGCGTTCGAGCCGCAGCAAGCGTGGAAAAACGGCGAGCGGCTGGCGCACTTCGCGGAACCACCGCTTCTCCACTGGAGAGAAAGACCGAATGCTCAATCGATTGCGAGCCTAAACAATACGCATCTGCACGGGAAAATGCAAGTGAAATTTGAAGGCTGATCACCCGTCCCCTTGCACGTGGTTACCCCTGGGGAAGAACGTACTCATCCAGCGCAAGGAACTGCCGGATGTGTGGATCCTGCGAGGTGACGAATTCGCGCAACGGCCCGAAGAAACTCGCTTTGCCCGCATCCAGGAACAGCACGGTGTCGGCCAGCCGTTCGGCAAAGCGCATGTCATGGGTAACGACGATGCTGGTAAAACCCAGTTGCAGCTTGAGCCGCTGAATCAGGCTTCCCAGCCGTTTGGCAATCAGCGGATCGACCATCGTGGTTGGCTCGTCGTAAAGCACGATCCCCGGCTGCGCAGCCAGGGCGCGCGCGATGGCCACGGCGCGCTTGCGTCCGGTCGACAAACTGGCCGGCAATGCGTCCACAACATCCTCTGCGCCCACCAGGCCGATGAGGCGATCGACCAGTTGGTCCACCTGGTCTTCTGCCAGCCCCCCGTGCTCGCGCAGCGGAAAGGCGACGTTCTCGCGCACGCTCAGCGAATCGAATAGGGCGCCATTCTGAAAAACCATGGTCACACGCTTGCGTATTGCGCGCAGTCCCTCTTCATCGAGGCCGGTTATCTCCTCACCTTCCACGCGGATGGAACCTGAGTCGGGCTTGAGAAAACCCATGAGCAGGCGCAGCGAAACCGATTTGCCCACCCCGCTGCGGCCCAGGATGCACAGCGTTTCGCCGCGCGCCACCGTGAAGCTTACATCGTCGAGAACCTTGTGTTCGCCAAAAGCAATCGACACCCGATCGAAGATGATGATCGGCTCGGAGGTGACTGGCGTCGTCGGAGCCACCTGCTCCGGCGCGACCACGCCCCCCGTCTCCAGGGCTCCGAGTTCCACCGCCAGCGTTTCAACCTGCTCGGGCAGGGATTCCAGAGGCTCGGGTTGGGATGGGGTATCGCTCATAGCGTCTCTAACAGCTTACGCAATCCGATGCCTCTCGGAGCGGGGAATGCCCCGGCGGGTGGGAACAACTGAGAGCGCTTCGGCGCGTTCAAAATCTTCCGGCGAGTTCACGTTCAGAAACCAGTGCAGCGCGGGCAGGCTGGTGGAATGTGCAACCTGACCTGACTGAACCAGCAACTCGACGGCAATCACATCCACGCGCTCGCCGAGGCTGGCTGCGGCAGCCTGAAATGCCGAATAGCATCTGCGGCGGCCGGCTTTCAATTCGGCTTCGAGCGCCGCCAGAGCAGCGCGATCGATAATCGCGGGAAAGGTCTGCGCAAAGCCCGAGACGGAAGGCACGGTAATGGCTCGACCGGTCGTCTGTGCGTGGCGAAGAAGATACGCAACCAGCGACGCCGGCAGCAACGGCAAATCGACGGGAAGAATCACGGCCCAGCGGTCCGACCTGGAATGGAGCGCTGCGCAGATGCCGCTCAAGGGGCCAAGCCCGGGCTCACAATCCGCAACCACCGGCGCAAAGGAAGCGAGCGTAGCACTCCCACCGGCAATGGAGACGGTGAGACCGGCTTCCCGCAGGATTCCGAGAGCGCGAGCTACCAGCGGCTCGCCCGCAAAAGGAAGCAGCGCTTTGTCCCGTCCCATTCGCGACGACTGGCCGCCGGCCAGCACAAACCCTTCTGTGCCGGCTTCGTGATCTCCCGCCCTTTCGCCAAAAGAAAAGCGAAACGACGGGGCACGGGAGATTATTGGCTGGTCTGGCATCGCAGTTATATTGGGTCGGCGAGATCTACCTTCCCGCCTCCTCCAGAAAGCGGATGAGCGATTGAATTCCCAGCTCAAAATTCTTCAGGTTGAACTTCTCGTTAGGCGCGTGGATATTGTCGTCGGGCAGTCCGAAGCCCATCATCACGCTGGGCAATCCGAGATGACGGTCGAAGTCGCCGACGATGGGAATCGAGCCGCCGGAGCGAATGAAGACCGTATCCTTGCCCCACACCTCGTGCAGCGCGCGCGTGGCGGCCTGAATGTACTGGTTGTTGACCGGAATCAGGCATGCGTCGCCGGTGTGGATCAGACGCACGTCTACATCCACGCCCGCGTGGAGCGATCTTTTCCACGTAGCTCTTGTAGAGCGCGAAGGTATTCGCCGGTGTCATGCCCGGAACCAGCCGCATCGACACTTTTGCCAGAGCCTTGGCGGGGATCACAGTCTTGGCGCCCGCGCCGGTAAAGCCGCCAGGCATGCCGTGCACATCGAGCGTGGGCCGCGCCCAGGTGCGCTCCAGCACGCTGTAACCGGCCTCGCCCACCAACTCCTTCGAACCCACTTCGCTCTTGCGGTACTCTTCTTCGTCGAACGGCAGACTCTTCCAGGCGGCCAGCTCCTCTTTGCTGGGCGGAACGATGCCGTCGTAAAAGCCGGGAATGAGAATGTGCCCGTTCTCGTCCTTCAACTTTGCGATAATCTGCGCCAGTGCGACGAACGGATTCGGCGCCGCGCCGCCATACATGCCGGAGTGCAAGTCGGATTTTGCGCCGCGCACTTCAATCTCGGTATAGATCATGCCGCGCAAGCCTACGCACAACGTGGGCAAGCCGGGCGCGAATAATTCGGTATCGGAGACCAGCGCGAAATCGGCCTTCAGGTCTGCGGGCTTGGAGGCAACATAATCCGCAATTCCCTCCCCGCCCACTTCTTCCTCGCCCTCAAAAAGTACGCGCACATTGATGGGGAGCGCATGGTTGGCGGCCAGCAGTGATTCCAGAGCTTTCACCTGCGCCCACAGCTGGCCCTTGTCGTCGACCGCGCCGCGGGCATATAGATTGCCATTGCGCTCGGCCGGTTCGAAGGGCGGAGAGAGCCACTCGTCGAGCGGATCGGGCGGCTGCACATCGTAGTGCCCGTAGACCAGCGCCGTGGGCTTCCCCGCCGCATGCAGCCAGTCGGCATACACCAGCGGATGGCCGTCAGTCTTGATGATGCGCACATTCTCCATGCCGATGCGCTTGAGTTCGGCGGCCAGAAACTCTGCAGCTTTCTGGCAATCATCTTTGTGCTCGGGCAGCGTGGAGACGGAAGGAATCCGTAGCAGCGCTTTCAATTCATCCAGAAATCGCGCATGATTCTCGCGGGCGTACTGAACGGCGAAAGAAGCCATCTGTTTGCTCACTTACAATAAATTGACGATCAACAGAAGAGTATAGGCTTTCTGACGCCCGGCGGCTTCCCATTCATTGAAGGGGGATTTTCTTGGATAAGATCGATAGCGTGCATCCGGCCGGACGCTCTACCTGTCTTGCTCTCTTCGCCCTCGTGGCAACCATCGCCTGCTGCACAGTTCCAATCCAGGCACAAGCCGCAACCGAGAACGCTTATTACGCACGACGAAATACGTTTGGCGCCTTCGTCGCGTACTCCTGGGACTCGAGCCATATTCTGATGGGCTACGCAGAACACCGTAAGCTGCTCAATCTGGGCGTTTCCTATAGCCGGCGGCTGTTTGTCAACCATGTGATCAATTGGCAGTACAACGGGGAGCTGATGCCGGTAGCACTGGAAAGCGACCCGGTGCAAGTCACAACATCCACCGTCAATTACACAAATCCGACGCTGACTCTTTCCAGCACAGTCGCCGAGCCGACGGTTCAAGCCTGCCAACCCTCTTCCGGGAGCGGAACCTACCCCGATGGCACTTACACCTACGTCAGCACCTGCACGCGCCGCTGGGTTGCCGGGCAAGCTATGTCGCCGATTGGGTTCGATTGGAACTTTCTGCCTCTGCGCAGGATGCAACCGTTCCTGGACGGGCACGGCGGCTATATGTACTCCACCCAGCCGGTACCTATCAACTACGCCGGTTCCTTCAACTTCACCTTCGATTTCGGCGCGGGAATCGAGATCTACCGCACTCGGCGCAGATCGATTCGCGCAGAGTATCGCTATCACCATCTCTCGAATCACAACACAGCGTCGGAGAACCCCGGCGTCGACAGCGGCCTGCTTCAGGTCACCTGGTGCTTCGGCCGCTAGTAGCGCGGCACCCGCGGGTCGACCTCGGCCGACCAGGCATCGATGCCGCCGCGCATCGACTGCGCCTGCTCGAACCCCTGCCGCCGCAGCCACACCGTCGCGTTCATCGAGCGCACGCCGTGATGGCAAACCACCACCATGCGTTCGAGAGGGTCAAGTTCCTGCGCGCGTGTGGGCACCTCGCCCATGGGCATGGCCAGGCTGCCATCGATATGCGCGGTCGCAAATTCCCATGGCTCGCGCACGTCCACGAGGCGCGCTTTGCCTTCCCGGATGAGAGCTGCGGCTTGCGTGGGGGAAATCTCGTGGTCAAGCATGAGTCCAGTTTACGGGGAGTTGTTGGAAGAACGGTATTACTAAAATGTTATTGCGCTGAGTGAAAACTTGGTCATCTGAGCGCAGCCGGCTACGCTTTTTGCAACCCGCGGAGTCGAGGAATCTGCGGTTGCTCTGCGGGCATCGTTTCTTGCTATCATGATAGCATCGGAGGAAAGATGGCGCAGATCCTGGTTCGCAATCTCGAAACCACTCTCAAAGCCCACCTCGAGCGCCGCGCCAAGCGCAATGGTCGCAGCATGGAGGCTGAAGCGCGGGAGATTTTGCGCAATGCGCTGCTCCAGAAGGAAGCGCCCGAGGTCGGTTTTGGTACCGCCTCCGTGGCGCTCTTCAGCGGCCAGGGCGTTTACCTCGACAAGCCAATCCAGGAGATGCGCGGGATGCGCATGGAAATACCGGACTTCGAATCATGATCCTGCTCGACACGAACGTGGTGTCGGAGCTGATGCTTCCCAAGCCCGATTTGCATGTGATTCGATGGCTGGACCGTCAACCTCAAAGCTCCATCTGGACAACTTCCATTACGGTCTTTGAGATTCGATGCGGCTTGCAGACGATGCCTGCCGGTAAGCGTCAGACTGGCCTCGCAGCCTTCTTTGACCGCTGGCTGAATGAAGTCATCCAGCATCGTGTCGCCCCATTCGACGACGCCGCAGCCCAACATGCGGCCGGCCTTTTTGCCGTACGGCAGAAAACGGGCCGTTCCGGTGAACTGCGCGACACCCTGATCGCCGGCATCGTGCTCGCCGCGCACGCCACCCTGGCCACGCGCAACGTCAAGCACTTTGAAGAGATTGCGGAGTCGGTTCAGAATCCGTGGGGGGCGTGAGGGAGGGATCCGGCAACAGGAATAAGAGGATCAGAATGGTGTGCACTTGCGAATTCGAACAAGAGCCCTCACCCTCCGCCGCGCTTTCCCGCCCGAATCCTCCGTATCTCCTCCAGCCGCGCCGCCAACTGTTTTTCCCGGCCCTCCTGCGTGGGCCGATAATAACTTTGCCCCCTGAGCGAATCGGGCAGGCAATCCATATCGGCAACTCTGCCTTCTTCGTCGTGCGCGTAGCGATAGCCCTTGCCGTAGTCCAGCGCCTTCATCAGCCGCGTAGGCGCATTGCGCAGGTGCAGCGGCACCGGCTCCTGGCGCGTGTGCTCGATCTCCGCCTGCACTGCGGCGTAGGCCGTGTACACCGAATTCGATTTGGGCGCGAGGCATAGGTACACCACCGCTTCGGCCAGCGCCAGGTCGCCCTCCGGCGAGCCCAGAAAATCCATCGTCTCCTTCGCCGAGAGGCACAGGTTCAGCGCTTCCGGCGCGGCCAGCCCGATATCCTCAACCGCCATGCGCACCACGCGCCGCGCCAGGTACATCGGATCTTCGCCGGCCGCAAACATGCGCGCCAGCCAATAGAGCGCGGCATCCGGGTCGGAGTTGCGCACGCTCTTGTGCAGCGCCGAGATCAGGTTGTAGTGCTCCTCGCCCTGCTTGTCGTACATCAGCACGCGCTTCTGGAGCGCCTCGGCGGCCACTTCTTTCGTGATCTTCTTTTCGTCCCCGACCAACCGCCCTGCAACCTCAAGGGCGTTGTAGGCGCTGCGGCAATCACCGCTCGAGTAGTCGGCGATCATCTCCAGCGCCTCCTCGTCGGCCGTCAATTCCAGTGCGCCCAATCCACGCTCGCTGTCTTCAATCGCGCGCCGTAGCAGCGTAACAATGCACGCTGCGGTCAGCGGCTGGAGCACGTAGACGCGGCATCGCGAAAGCAGCGCGGAGATAATTTCGAACGAAGGATTCTCGGTGGTCGCGCCGATCAGCCGGATCGTTCCCCTTTCCACATACGGCAGAAATGCATCCTGCTGCGCTTTGTTGAAGCGATGAATCTCGTCGACAAAGAGAATCGTCCGCGAGTGCAGCTCGGCGGCCTTGGCGGCGTCGGCCATCACCTGCTTGATCTCCTTGATCCCGCTCATCACCGCCGAAAACTCGATAAAATTCGCCTGCGTGGTTTCGGCCACGATTTTGGCGAGCGTGGTCTTGCCCACCCCCGGAGGCCCCCAGAAGATCATCGAGCTGGCGTCGTCGCGCTCGATCTGCACGCGTAGCGGCTTGCCCGGGCCGACCAGATGCTCCTGCCCGCAGAGTTCGTCGAGCGAGCGCGGCCGCATCCGCTCTGCCAGCGGCACCACTGCGTGGGGCGGACTTTTGGACGAGCGCTGCGGCTGAGCGGCAAGCAGGCCGGGTTCGTTGTCGAAGAGGCTCATCGTCTCGCCCCTCGACGCTCGTAGGTCCCGCCGGCCTCCGCCATTCTTTGCCGGGCGGCTTCGTAAAGCAGCACGCTGGCAGCCACGGCCGCGTTCAGGCTCTCCACCGGGCCCGGACACGGTATGCTCAAGTCGCCCTCAGCGCGCGACGCAATCTCCGCCGGCAGCCCATTACCCTCATTGCCGATCAGCAACGCTGCGCTCTGCGCCAGATCAACAGTCTCGGCTGCCGCGCCGCCACGCACCACAGCCGCCCACACCTTCACCTCCGCCTCGCGCAGGCGCAGGAAGCATTCCTCCTCACTCGCCGCCAGCACGGGCACGCGAAAGACACTGCCCGCTGAGGCGCGCACCGCCTTCGGATTCCAGGCGCTCACCGTTCCCGGCAGGCTCACAATTCCATTCGCGCCGAAAGCTTCAGCGGAGCGCAAAATCGTTCCCAGGTTGCCAGGGTCCTGGATGCCGGCCAGCACCAGCACCAGCGCCTGGCCGCCGTGGTGATGGGTCAGCAGGTGCGCCCACGTCCACTCCGGCGCATGCACCAGCGCGGCAAGCGGCTGCGGCGTCTCCGTGGTCAGGGCATCGTCGAGCAATGCCTTGGGCAGCAGCAGAACGTCGGTCTCCGCCGGCAAATGCAACGCGTCCAGCAGCCCTTCGCTTCCCTGCGCCGCAAACACGCATTCCAGCCGCAAGCCCGCACGCAAGGCTTCTTCCAGCAGGTTAGGGCCCTCGATGCCCGCCAACCCGCTGCCGCCGACCAGGCCGCCACGCGCAGCCGGCTTTGCCAGCGCCCTGCGCAGCTCTTTGAGGCGGCCATTCTGCTTACTCTGTACAATGCGAACAGGCATCGAACCGATTCTATGCCGTTGGTACCTCCGGCGCGTAACCTGATGAGCCTGCTAAGCTCTACTGCAGGCAAAATCTGCTACAGGGGAAAACTTGCACCAAAACAGGTGCTGTGTTACTTTCCGTCTTTACGGCTATTTTTCCTTTCGGGAACTGAGGTAAGACTTCTTGTCCGCGGAAATTTTGCGCGTCCATCCCGACGAACCGCAGTCAGATCGGGTCGACTACATCGTCGCCTGCCTGCGCAAGGGCGACGTGGTAGCGATGCCCACCGATACTTTTTACGGGCTGTCCGTGGATCCGGTCGATCTGCGCGCCGTCGAGCGTATTTACCAGATCAAGACGCGCCAGAAACACAAGCCGCTTTCGCTGCTGATTTCGGGCCTGAACCAGGCCTATGAACTGGCCCGCGACAGCGACGCCATGCTCGACCGGCTGGCCGACAAGTTCTGGCCGGGGCCGCTCACCGTCATCGTCCGCGCCGGAACCAAGCTGCCGCTGCGCTCGACGGCGCATACCGGCAATGTAGCCATCCGCGTCCCCGACGCCGCCATTCCGCGCGCCGTGGTCGAGCGCTTTGGCCGGCCCATCACGGCAACCTCCGCCAACCTGCAGGGCGCGTCGGAGTGTACGAACGCAGCTTGTGTGCGCGACCAGCTTGGCGACCGCATTCCCCTCATCGTGGATGGAGGACCGACGGGCCGCGCCCAGCCCACCACCATCGTCGACCTCTCACTGGGGCCCGGCCGCTGGGAGATTCTCCGCGAAGGCGCCATTCCCACCCACGAAATCGTCATGGTTTTGCAGCGATAACATAAAGACATGGGGATCGGGATTAACCCGGTGCGCCGCAGGTGGGGACTGGGCGCGGCGGGCGCGTTGATTGTCGTCCTTCTGGCCGGCTCGGCAGCGTGGTGCCACTGGGTTTACACGCAAATTGAGAGCTACGCCAATCAGGACCAGGCGGCGCCGTCTGACGCCATCTGTGTCTTTGGCGCCGCCGAGTACGACGGCCGGCCCTCGCCCGTCTTTCGCGCCCGTCTCGATCACGCGCTCGAGTTGTATCGGTTAGGCATCGCCCCGCTCATCATCACGCTGGGCGGGCCCGGAGGCGACCAGTACACCGAGGGCTCGGTGGGCGCCGAATACCTCGAGAGCCGGGGCGTTCCGGAACAGGACATCATCGCAGAGACGGCCAGCCGCAACACCGAGGAATCGGCGCGCCGCGTAGCCGTGATCGCCCGCACCAACGGCCTGCGCCGGCTCATCATTGTGAGCGATGGCACGCATCTGTTTCGCATCCATGCGATCTGCGCCGCCGAAGGGCTCGACGTGCTCACCTCGCCGCGCTCCCGGCCGGCCGTTGACGACCCCACCCTCGAAGGCGAGCGGCTGGCGCACGAGATTCTCAGCTACACGGCCTGGCGGCTGCATCTGCACTAAACGAGCGAGTCAGCCGGTCAGCACAACAGCCGGGTGCCCCATCCTTCGCACAGTCTCATCGTGCGAAGGGTGGGAGACTGCTACCGCCGAAATGAGTATCATGCGCTCCCACCCTTTCCGCAAAAGCGTGGAAAGGATGGGGCACCCCGGGTTTATGGCTGGATTAGAAAAGGACTTGGATGGGCCACTCGCCCACCCGCCATCAGTGGAGTTTCCTGAATGTGAAAACCGCCAGGTTCATCTGTCCTTCGGTCACGGTGTGCACCGTGAGCACGTTCTTCCCCTTGCCAAGCCGAAGCTTGGCCAGATTCGGCGCCGTATTCCAGTGGTGCCACTGCCGCCAGGCCACCGGATCTGCTGAGTCGTAGGTGGAGGCGATGGCCAGGGGCCCGGTCGCCGCTTTGCCGTTCACATCCACCGAGATCAATCCGCCGCGGTTCGAAGTGTACAGAAGATCAGCCGAGTAGTTGCCCGCTTCTGCCACATCGACTGTCAGATTGAACCATTCGCCGGGCACGGTCCAGCCCACATACAGCAAGTTGGCAGGCGGCTGCACACGGTCATAGGGGTTGTCGTCGATCTTGTCAGGCGCACGAGCGAACTTGGTATAGGAAGTATCCACGCCCTCCTTCATCCGGAATTCGTTCAGGTAGCTGCCGTCTGCCGGATTCAGCTCGCCACTGCCGTGGTTCACGGCGTCAGAGTCGTGATAGGCGACGCCTTCACCGCCCAGATCGTAATAGGCGCAGAGCACCTGGCCGGGAATCTTCTGCGCGCCGCCGTTGTAATGGCTGTCGCTGTAAGGCGTTCCCTTGTACTGATCCAGAAAACCTTGCTCCGACGCGGGAAGCGCACCGCTTGCCGCAAGAAGAATAGACAGAACCGTAATGGCCGATCTCACGTAAGACCCTCCGTTGCCACGATTCGAGAGTGCCTGTCCTTTATAATCCAGTCCCCCACCGTTGCAGCGTGTCTGCTTCTTTTCCTGACCAGGTCTGCACACCCCGTTTAGTGCAACCAGCCCATCACTCCGAGCGCGAACCCGGCTGCAGCCGCGGTCGACAGAAAATTCACCGCATCGTTATTCAGCCAGCCGCTCAGCTCCACGGTTGCTCCCAGCAAGCTGTCGAAGACCAGCCCGAAGACCGCGCCTGCGCAGCTCACCGCCAGCATTTTCGCGTCTCCGCGCAGCGCCCATGTTCCCGCCGCGGCCACGATTGCCGCCGCAACCACCCCGGCCAGCGTTCCCGCCACGCTCACTGCTCCATCCACGCCGGGTTCTACTGCGCGGAGAGTGGTCAGCATCCGCGGCCGCCCTCCAAAAACCTGCCCAATCTCCGACGACACGGTATCGGCTGCCGCTTCCGCCATGGCCGCGAGACCGGCCACCAGCAGCGGCGGCGCGGCGGCCGTTGCATGCGCAGACCACCCCTTATCCGCAAACCAGGATTGCGCAAACTCGCTCGAAACCAACGCTGCAATGCCCAGGTTCGCGGCCACTTGTGCCGCGGCCCGCCCTTCGCGCCCCTCAGCCCTGCCCAGCCGCTCTTTTTTCTCCCGCCCCATGCGGGTTGCGGCAAATGCCAGCAGCGAGACGGCCAGCACCGGGATCAGCCCCGAATGCCACGGCTCGTAGGGAAAAAGAATGGTGGAATACATCAGGCTGGCGGTAATCGCTGCTCCGGTTGCGGCCGCCGCGGGCGCGGCCGCGCGCAGTTGCCACGTCACGAGCCCCAGGAGCAGGCTCATACCCAACGTCCAGATGGCGACGTTGGGCTGCCGCACTGCCCACCACTGGGTCCGCAGCGCCACATCGGTCGCCGCGGCCGGCAACACCAGGAGCAACACCAGCTTGGATTGCCAGGCCAGCCCTTCAGAGTTCACGTTTCGATCGTACAGGGTTGGGGGCGAGGGGCGAGGGGCGAGGGGCCAGGGGCCAGGGACTAGGGGCTCGGGACTAGGGACCAGGTCTTTGACCGCCTAATTTTGTACGAATTCCGTGCCCCATCCTTTCGCCTTTTTTCCGGCGAAAGGGTGGGAAACCACGAAAACCAAAAGGACGAATTCATGCGATCATAGACCTGGTTAGCCTCGCGAATGCGATCCTCTCAGATTGCGTTCCCGGATTCACCGTTCACCATTCACCGCTGGCCGCTGCAGGTTTTTCTAGTCGCGAGTCCCTAGTCCCGAGTCCCTGCCTCTTTCACTTCCACGCGCCCAGCAGGCGCCGCATCAGGATCAACTGGCCGACATGGTAAGCGTTGTGATCGGCTACCAGCAGGGCCTCGCGCAGAATGCTCTGGCCGCTGCCGTGGGGGATCGGCGCGTAAAGATCGGTGGCCGGATCGTCCACCAGCGCGCACATGGCTTTCAGCTCGCGGCGGAAGGCGCGCACCGATTTGTCCCATGCCTTGTCATCGGGCGGCTGGGGCTTGGCCGGCCAGTATTCATCCGGCCACTTCGGCGATTTGTGCTGCGCGTCGCGCGAGAACTCCAGAATGTCCCATTGCGCGATGCGCAGGTGCTCGAGGATCTGCCAGGGCGAGTGCTCCGCGCCCTTGGGCTTCTTGCCGCGCAGTGGAGCGGGAAAGTTTTTGATGGCGGCCTCGAAATCGGCATGTGCGTTGCCGCCGGTCATGAGGGTGAGGAGTTGCTCGCGCAGTGCCTTGTCGCGATCGGCAGCGGATTTGTTTTGTGTCGCCATTTGTCATCATCCTTCAAGCCGGTAGCTCGTAGCCGGTAGCTCGTAGCCCGTTGAGTCAGCTACTGGCTACAGGCTATTTGCTCTCGTTTCCAGCTCCAGGCTACAGGCTACTGGCTCTCGTTTCCATCTGCCCAACTCAGCTCTCCAGCACCGCCCGCTGCGCGGCGAAAATTTCCTTCAACCCCGCCTCGGCCAAATCCAGCAGCCCGTTCAACTGGGTGCGCGAGTAGCTTCCCTTCTCGGCCGTGGCCTGGGTCTCGATGAGTCCTCCGTCAGCGGTCATGACCACGTTCATGTCGACCTCGGCCTGCGAGTCCTCTTCGTAGCACAGATCGAGCAGCGGCGTGCCCCCTACGATGCCGACTGAGGTGGCGGCGACCAGCTGCTTGAGCGGCGAGCTTTTGAGCGTGCCCGCCTTGACCAGCGCGTTGAGCGCGATGCCCAGAGCCACGGCCGCGCCGGTAATGGCCGCGGTACGCGTGCCGCCGTCGGCCTGGATCACGTCACAGTCGAGGATTACGGTGCGTTCGCCCAGGGCCTGCATGTCGACTGCCGAGCGCAGGCTCCGCCCGATGAGGCGCTGAATCTCGTGGGTGCGCCCGCCGATCTTGCCCCGCTCGCTCTCGCGCGGGGTGCGGGTGACGGTGGAGCGCGGCAGCATGGAGTACTCGGCCGTGACCCAGCCGCGGCCGGAGTTGCGCAGCCAGCCGGGGACGCCCTGCTCGATGGTGGCATTGGTAAGGACGCGGGTGTTGCCGAAGGAGACCAGCACCGAGCCTTCAGCGGTCTGGACGTAGCCGGGGGTGAGAGTGAGCGGGCGGAGCTGATCGGGTGTGCGGCCGCCGGGACGGAAGAAGGAGGAGTTCGCGTGCATAGGGGGATTGTAGAGGAGCGGGGTGAAAGGGACAGAGGGACCAGGGGACAAGGGATCAGGGATCAGAGATCAATGCGGGAAAGGCTGTGCCGGCATGGGAATTGGTTGGTCCAGAACGGGAAACAACAGCAAGTCACGTACCTGCAACAACTTAGCGAGGATATCGAACAGAAGCGGGTCCCATTGTGGGACTGGGGCTCGGCTCGTCTTCTGGCTGACGCCTGGAGTTTGGACTGTCATCTCTTCCCTAATCAGGGACTTAGAAAAGCTGTCCGAGTTTGGCACACCACGTGTACTAGAAAAGGACAGATCCCAACAGCGGAAATGGGAAAAGAGCATTAAGAGCCGGCCTTCGAAGCCATGGATGATTCACGGTGTGCGTGGTACAGGAACCACGAATCACGATGCTTTGATCTCTGCCCTCTCATCTCTGATCTCTGATCTCTGTTTTGAAAGGAACGCCATGCACCAGATCGCGGCAACATCGGCAACAACCGGAACCCAGCGCAAGCGGGTGGAATCGGTGGTCCAGACTCTGGCCACCTTGCAAGGCCAGGGAGAAAGCCTGGCGGAGATCGCGCACGACGCGCGCAACATGGTGACGGCGTTGGGACTCTACTGCGATCTTCTCGAAGAGCCGGGGGTGCTTGCTCCGGCCTTCGCGCACTACGGCGGGGAGCTGCGGCTGGTGGCCGCCGCCAGCCGCCGGATTATCGAAAAGCTGGTGGTCCTTGACAATTCCGCGGAGACGCAGCCCGGCTTCTGGCGCAGCGAGGCGCCGGCAGCGGAACGGTGGCCGGCCCGCCTGCCTTCGGCGACCCCTCTCGCCTCCACTGCGCACTGGGACACACTGCCCTCCGCACCGGTAACCAACCTGGCCGCAGAGCTGCTGGCCACCCGCAATCTTCTGGCGGCACTGGCCGGGCCCTCCGTCGCCCTCACTGTTCACGCCGAAGGCGGGGCGCTGCCCGTGCGCATCAGCTGCGAGGACCTGACCCGGGTGCTGGTGAACCTGGTGAAGAATGCCGTCGAGGCTATGCCCTCCGGGGGACGCATCCAGCTCACGCTGCGGGAACAAAATGGGACCACAGAGACGGGCAGCGCGCAGCGCCGGCTGGCGCTCGTCTTCGAAGACAACGGGCCCGGAATCCCCGCCGATGCCCTGGAGAAGGTCTTCGAATCCGGCTACACGTCGCACGCGCCGGTTAACGTCGATGCCGGCGGTTGGAGAGGCACGCACCGCGGGCTGGGACTGGCTATCTCCCGCTCCATCGTCGAAGCCGCGGGCGGGCGCATCTACGCTGAAAATCGCACCCGGGGCGGGGCACGGATAGTGATGGAGCTGGCGGTGGAATAGGGCAGTTGTCATAGCCGGCAACTGAAAACTGTGAACTGACAACTGTTAACTGTTCGTCGAGGCGACTACAATGCTGGAAACAGTCTTCCATACGAGAACCATGGACTTTGTCCCTCTCATCGCCGAGCCGGCAGCACGGCTGCACCTGCTTGTCGTCGATGCCGACACAGCGGTGCGCTCGGCCTGCGCGGAGATTGCCGCCAGCCTGGGCTATGCCGTCGAGACCACCGGCGATTTGAGCCAGGCGCGCACGCTGCTGCGCGGAAAGGCGGCGGACATCCTGCTGGTCAACCTTGCTTCGGGGCTCGCTTCGGGGCTCTGCTTCGGGGCTTGGAACTGGGACCTCGCCAGGATTCGCGACCGCACCGGGTGGCACCTCGCCGGGCCTGGAACTCATTGCCGAGGTGAAGCTGCTCTATCCCGACACTTCGGTCATCGCCATGACCGCCTCGAGCTCAGTAAATGCGGCCGTTGAGGCCATGCGCTGCGGCGCCTCCGATTACCTCACCAAGCCCTTCGCCATGGACGAGCTATCCACCGTCCTGGATCGCGCCGCCCAGAGTCACCTGACCGATACGGCAACGCGCCAGCTGCGCGAGCGGCTGCGCCTCTCCGATGGGCTGGGCGCCATGATCGGCCGCGCGCCGGAGATGGAGAAGCTCTACCGCATTCTCTCCAAAGTCGCGCAAAGCTCCCATCCGGTCCTGATCCTGGGCGAGAGCGGCACGGGCAAGGAGCTGGTGGCGCGCACCTTGCACGCCTACGGGCCCAATGCCAACAAACCGTTCCTGCCCGTCGACTGCGGATCGTTCGTGCCCACGCTCATTGAAAGCGAGCTCTTCGGCTACGTGAAGGGGGCCTTCACGGGGGCCAACCGCTCGAAGGATGGATTGCTGGTTTCGGCCGAGGACGGGACGGTTTTTCTGGATGAGATCGGGGAGCTTTCGCTGGACCTGCAGGCCAAGCTGTTGCGCGCCTTGCAGGAGAGGGAAGTCCGGCCGGTGGGCGCCACCCACCGCGTGCCCATCCGGGCGCGCATTGTGGCCGCCACGAACCGCGACCTGGCCGCGATGGTGGAGAGCGGAGGCTTCCGCAAGGATCTGTTTTACCGTCTGAACGTGGTCAATCTCCGGCTGCCGCCGCTGCGCCAACGGCGCGAGGACATTCCGCTGCTGGCAGCTCACTTTCTCGACCGCATCAGCCGCGACCACCAGCGCAACTTCACGCTCTCCGACGAGGTGCTGCGCACCATGATGCGCTACGACTGGCCGGGCAACGTGCGCGAGCTCGAAAACGCCGTGGAGCGGGCCTGCGTCTTTTCGTCCGGACCGGTGCTGATGCTGGGCGACCTGCCGACCCAGTTGCAGCAGAAGGGCTTGCAACAGCGCTTTGAGGCGCCGCAGTCCGGGGACGGGGAGCAAGCCGCACCCGGCGTGCGCACCCTGGCGCAGATGGAACGCGAAGCCATTCTGGACGCGATCCGCACCCTCAACGGCGACAAGCTGCAGGCGGCCAAGCTGCTGGGCATCGGCAAAACCACGCTCTACCGCAAGCTGAAGGAATACGGCATCGTCGATGCGATGCGGGAAGAGTAGGGCAGCTGCTAGCTTCTAGCTTCTAGCCTGTAGCTCGTAGCTTGTCACTGGCGGCATCTTGCACCTGCGGACCAGAGAAACCAGAACATTCCCGAGCAGTGAGCAGTCGCACGAACGGGCTAGAAGCTAGGAGCTAAAGCCTACATCCAAGTTCCCTCAACCAGAATCCGAGGAATGACATGAACATCCTGATGGTGACCGGAATCGAAGGCGCCCGCAACTGCGCGGCAGTAGTAGGCCAGGCCTTGGGCGCTGAGGTAGAAGTGGCCTGCGGGCGCAAAGCCGCCCTGGCCGCGCTGCGCGGCCTTGAATATGCGGCCGTGATGGTGGACGAGACGCTGGCCGAGTGCGATCCGGCGGCTGCCGAGGCCATTTGGGCACACACCGGCCTGGCCATCCCGCTGCAGATCAATTTTGCTGTCTCCGGGGCAGCGCGCCTGATCCGCGAGCTGCGCGCCGCGTTGCAGCGCCGGGAACGGGAGCAGATGCTGGCCCGCCGCGCCGCCGCCGCCGCCATGGAGACGGAGCTCAAGTCCACTGTGGCCGGCTTGCTGCTGCATTCCCAACTGGCCCTCAACAGCGAAGTGCCGGCGCCAGTGGCCGACCGGCTGCGCGTAGTGGCCGAACTGGCCGGCAGCTTGCGCCGCCAGTTGAGTTCGTCCGCCGATCCGAATCCGAACCCACGCCCGCGCAGCGCTGCCTGAGCCGCATCGCGATGCCGCGCATGGCCCACCGCGCCGGCCCTCTCACTGCGATGGATTTCCGCTGGGAGTGGGGAGTTCCGCTCCGAAGAAATGGAGCCCGTTCCGTCCCGCGCCCTTGATCGTATACATGGCGTTATCCGCGTTCTTCAACAGTTGGTCAGGATCGAGGCCGCAATCGGGATAGAGACACACGCCGGCGCTGACCGTGATCCTGATCTCGCGCGGTCCAATCGCGATGGGCTTTGAAGCCCTCTCGATCACGGTGAGGGCGGCGTGCCTTACATCCTCCGCGCTTTTGAACCCCGGCATCACGATGATGAATTCATCCCCGCCGATGCGTGCTACCGTGTCGGTCTCCCGCACCGATACAAGCAGCCGCTTGCCGAAGGCGGCCAGCAGGGCATCGCCGTCGGCATGCCCCAGTGAATCGTTGATCTGCTTGAAATAATCAATATCCAGCAGGAAGACCGCAACTTTCTCGTTCTGCTGCCGGGCGCAGGCGATGGCCTGCTCAAGCCGCTCGCGGAGCAGGGTGCGATTCGCCAGGCCGGTGAGATGGTCGTGATGGGCAAGATAGTGGATGCGATCCGTCAAACGCCTGCGCTCCGTTACATCGCGGCTGGTGATGGCGATGCCGTCGCCCAGCTTGACCACCTGGACGTTGAGCCAGGTCGACTTGATCCTCTCATCGTCGAGAAAGATCTCGGTGGTGAACGGAACACCGGTGCGCACCACCTCCCTGTATTTCTCGATCAGCCCGGAAGTTTTCATGAACGGACGAACCTCGGTGAGGACTTTCCCCACCAGTTCTTCGCGCCGCACATTCAACCGGCGTTCGGCGTTGGGGTTGATATAGCTGAAGCGGAAGTCGACAATCTCCCCAGCCGGGTCGCGAATGCCATCGAAGATATAAAAATCGTCGAGCGTGCTCTCTGCGGCGGCCAGGAACCGCGCATGCTGCTTGCGCACCAAGGCCGAGCCCTCGCGAATGCTGCGCAGCCGCGGCAAGATCACGGCGGCCGCGATGGCGACGGCCATGGAGCTGAATACCTGGATCCAGGGCCGTGTCTGTCCGAGCGGGTGAACCTGCAGCCAGCCAAGCGCACGGTTGGAGGCCCGCTCCACGATAAAGAAAAGGAGGAAGACAAAAAGCACCGAACGCACGAAGACAATTTGAAGATTGTCACTGAGCGAATCGGCGAGTCGCCCCATGAGCATCAGGCCGCATCCGCACAACAGCCATGCGCCCAGGGAACTGGCCAGCGGCACCAGGATGCCCCTGTCAAACGGCGCGCCCCCCAAACCAGCGCGAACCAGTTCCGGCAGCCCGTCCACGGGACTCTTCAGGAGAACGATCGCCGTGAGCCCATACACGACAAATGACAGAATCAGTTGAGCTCGAACGGAGTGCAGCCAGCGCTTTTTCATCAGAGGCCCTCGCCGCATCGCAGTCCAGTAACCCGCCTCCTCGCGGGCTGAGACAATCAAAAGCGCGGATTCCAATCTCTTTCACGGGATCGAGCGAGTCCGGAATCCGCCTCCAGAGTAGCCGCGCACTTCTACCTCTGCCCCCGTACGAAACAGAGGTGCGAAACAGGGGTCCGAAACAGAGGAATATGATCTGCCGCGAAAAGAAGCGTCAGTAAGCACCAAGAGCATGCTTCCAATTTGACCAATTCAATCTTGGGTAATCGGGGAAGGTTCTATGGACAAATTATAATTCCTCCGATCTTCGATCCCAAATTGGAGAGCTTATGCTCAGGGAAGAAGTTCGGTGTGGCAGACGCCGGCGCCTATCTTTGGGTTCCTTGATGATCGATCAGACAGTCCGCACAAAGAGCAGCAAGAGGGGAACACGATGACGCCGAGCCTTCAGGAGCAGTTTGGGCAGATTGACATTTATGTCTTCGATCAGATCCTGCGCGGCAACATCGCTCCCGGCATGTGCGTTTTGGATGCGGGCTGCGGCTATGGACGCAATCTGGTCTATCTGTTGCGAGCAGGATTTGAGGTGTTTGCCGTCGACTCCAACCCCGAGGCGGTCGCCCATGTCCGCAAGCTTTCGGCCTCGCTCGAAACTCGCCTGCCGCAAGACAACTTCCGGGTTGGCCAAATCGAGACGATGCCGTTTCCTGCCGGGTTTGCCGATGTCGTAATCTCGAATGCGGTTCTGCATTTTGCCCGCGACAATGAGCAATTCATGGCCATGCTCGAGGAGATGTGGAGAGTCCTGAAGCCGGGCGGAATGCTCTTTTGCCGTCTGGCGTCGAATATCGGCATGGACTTCATGCAGGTGCGGGAGGACATCTTTCTGCTGCCCGACGGGTCGGAGTGGTTTCTCGTGGACGAGGAGATGCTGCTCCGGCTGACCGAAGAGAAGGACGCCGTCCTGGTCGATCCACTGAAGACCACAATCGTGCAGGACTTCCGCGCAATGACGACCTGGGTGACAAGGAAGAGGCATGCGTAAAAAGGCAGCGAAGACTTCGTTGACCTTGTTCCCTCGGTCCCTGTTTTCCCTGCTCTCCGTTACTCTGGTTTCAGCATGAAAAATACTGCCGTCCTTTTAATCGACTGTCCGGACCGCCCGGGGCTGGTGGCGCGGGTCTCCGGTTTACTTTATGAGCATGGCGCCAATATTTTGCACGCCGACCAGCACCAGGACCACGAGCAGGGCCTCTTCTTCATGCGCGTCGAAGCCCTGGCGGGCGGCAAAGCTTTGGACGAGAATCGTGGCCGTACGCAGAAATCCCCTGGCGGCGGTACGTTTGATCTGAATCGCTTCCGCGCCGCCTTCGCGCCGCTGGCCACCGAGCTCGACATGCGCTGGAAGCTGGCCTCCAGCGCCGAGCGTCCGCGCCTGGCCCTCTTCTGCTCGCAGCACCTGCATTGCGTGGCGGATCTGCTCTACCGCTGGCGGGCGGGCGAGCTGGAGTGCGAAATCCCCCTGCTCATCTCCAATCATCGCGACGTGGGCGCCTTGGCGGCATTCTACGGAGTGCCGGTCGTCTACACGCCAACCGCCGCCTCCACACGAGCTCAGACCGAGGCGCGGCAGCTCGAACTCCTGGCCCAGCACCGCATCGACATGGTCGTGCTGGCGCGCTACATGCAAATCCTGTCGCCGGATTTCGTCGCCCGTTATCCCTCCGCCATCATCAACGTGCATCACTCCTTCCTGCCCGCCTTTACCGGTGCGCGCCCTTACCACGCGGCCCACGCGCGCGGTGTCAAGCTGATCGGCGCCACCAGCCACTACGTAACCGAGGTTCTGGACGATGGCCCCATCATCGAGCAGGACGTGGCCCGCATCTCGCACCGTGACCAGGTGGAAGATCTGGTGGCGCGCGGCCGCGATCTGGAGCGTATGGTGCTGTCGCGCGCCGTGCGCTGGCACATCGATCACCGAATTTTGTGCTATGGGAACAAGACGGTGGTGTTCGATTGAGAAGCAGGGAATGATGGAGCGGGCTGAAAGCTTCTAGCAGTCAGCTGTCAGCTCTGGCTACTAGTGCTGGCTAGCCACATGCTGGACCTCCCAACCGGCATTGCTTTTGGCCAGGTTGGCCGTGCCTGCGCGCGGCGCGCTCACGCGATCGACAGACGGGAACGCCGTCTTCATCTCATCCGTCTTCGCCCAGTCGGGCAGATCCGCCCCGTAGTGATAGATCACGGTGTACTCGTCCCCGTTGGAATCGAGCGCGGTGTAGTTGTCCACCGAGGTCACCTTCGGCGCTCCGAAGCAGAAGTTCCCATAGCCCGGCTGCGTCGGGTCGGCTGTCCACATCGAGCGGCCCTTCTGCGACAGGTCGTAATCGTTGGCCTGCTTCGAACCCACCAGGAAACGCTTCTTTTCAACGGGCGTGCGCGTCAGCAGGCCGGCATCGGTCAGTGCGTCGAAGCCCTTGGTCTGGTCCTCATTGTTCGTATCGGCCTGCGCGGGAAACTTCACCGTATCCTGAAAAAGGCAAACCTTCTGTCCGCTGTAGTAGTTGTCGAGCGCCGTCTTAAACGCGTTCTTGTCGACCATGGTATTTGAGTGGCAACCGGCTACCAGAGCAGCAACCAGCGCCAGGCTTCCAAAAACCCTCCATCTCCGCATCGCCTTGTCTCCTCGAGACATTAGGATGCAGAATTTCCATTTAAATTGAGGCGCAGTTCAAGTGAAATCGGGGTGAGGGGCTTGCGGGGTTCGCCCTCAGCATCGCGGAAACAGATCCTCCGCCCAGGAATCGACAGCCGTTTCTAATGCTGCTCGATTGCCACGCTCGTCATTGCGCTATTTCCCGAAGCAGCCAGCCCCACCAGTTGCGTGGCCACGCCCGGGAGCGTAGCGGGCGCGAAAGTCACGGTGCCGTCGACAGCCGACGTTGCTGTCCCCGACTCTGCCGCCAGCAGCGCGCCCTGCGGACAGAGCGCGTGCGGCGCACAGGGCGGAGTCCACGCGTAGAGCACCTGGTAATCCTCCACCGTGCCGCCGGCCATGGGGTTGCCGTCCATGTCGAGCAGGCGCAGTACGATCTGGCTCGGCGTCGCGGAAAGGCCCAGGCTCTGGCTGGTTCCCGATACGGCTGTCAGTCGCGCGTACTCGGGACGCGCACCGAAGGCCGTGAACGCAACGCACAGGCCGGTTCCGTTCACGCATGCCTGGATGGAGGCCTGCTGGCCTTTGGTGAGCGGCCCCGCGGTCAGCGTCTCCGTGGCAATGCCGCTGGCGTTGGTGGTCGCGGTCCCCGCGCCCTGCGCCGTGATTCCGCTGCCCGATTGCCAGGCGACTGACTGGCCGGAAACAGGCACGCCGTTCTGCAACACCAGCGCCTGCACCGTCCAAGTAAAGGTGGCTCCCGCGGCCAGCGAGAGCTGCTGTGTAAGCGCGGCCAGCAGCGGCGGCGTTCCGCCGGCGAACTGCGCCTGCAGGCTCGAGCCGTTGGTAAGCGAAGCCGTGACAATGGACCAAGTCCCGTTGACGGAGGTCAGGTTCAAGGTCGCGTGTCCATCGCCCGTTGTCGTGACCGTGCAGACCGGCAGACCGCACCCCAGCGTGGCCGAGCCACCGGTGAGCGTGTAAGTCACTGTCACGCCGCCCGCCGGAGCCAGGTTCGAGCCCAGCGCCGTGACCGTGAAGGGCAGCGGCACGCCCGCGGGCACAGTGTTCATGGGCGCGGTCACCAGCGTCAGCGCGTCTCCGGTTGCGGCATCGTAGCTCACACCGCCGGAGACGATCGCAGCCGCGTAAAACAGCGGCTCGTCATCCACTTCCACGTCCACAGAGCCGGTAACGCCTGAGGCCGCGGGCGGCGCAATAGCCGTAATCTCAGTGGGCGAAATACTGACCACCAAGGCCGCCTGGCCACCGACGAGAACTGTGTCATCCATGCGGAAGCCCATGCCCTGAATCGTGATCGTCCCGCCCGCAGCCGGCAGCCGCGCCGGAGCAACCGTATCGGCGTAGAGAACCCAGCCGTTGTAGGCGTAGTCGGGCCGGCCGTCGCCGCGCTGGTCGGCCACGCCGATGCGCACCACATCGTCGCCACTGGCGCTTACCCGCAGCCAGGTCTCGCCCGTTGCCAGACCGTTCAGGCCGGGCGCTGCGCCCACGGCCGTCGCGCCCATCGCGTCGAAACCATCCCACACGCCGATCGAAGGCATGGCTTTTGCTTCCGACGGCGCGCCTGTTTCATTCACCGCCTGTGTGACCACTGTAAAAGTCCGGCTCCCCCGCACCGGAAAGCTAAACCAGTCGGTCTGGCCTACCTGGCTCAACCGCCCGCTCCACATGCCGGTAGCCGGCAGGGAGCGCGGCTGCGCCTGGGTGCCGATGGCATCGTCGTAGGCTGGTTGCGCCGATCTAGTGGCCGCGACAGTCAACGTCTCCGTGCTACCCGCCGTGAGGGCTGGGAGGCTAATGACGTTCAGGGTTCCCGAGGGCTCAACCTGCCCTGCCGTGTACGGACCGACGGAATTTTCCAAGATGTACAGCGGACTGATGGCTTCAAACGTAATCTGGTAAGTCGCCGTTGTCACGCCGGGCGGAAGCGGAATCCCGCTCAGATCGAAGGCGCCCTGCACGGTTGCGTCATCCGATCCCCACTTCGTCAGCAGGTTGCCGTTGGCATCGCTCCAGCCGTCGATCGGATTGCCGTGATTGCCGTTGAACAGAGCACCGCTGACGGCTGTGACCGTGTACTGATAGAGTAGGTTTCCGTTGGCATCGAGCGGCCGCGCCACCACGTTCACACCCTGCATCCCGTAGCCGTTGGCGAAGCTGATGATGCCGCTGATGGAGACAGTATTGGCCGCCGTGATCTGCTTGCCGGCAAAGTTGGAGAGATTGGCCGCGGTAATGGGATAGAGGCGATTGAGTTCTGCGACATCGTCAAACCGCAAAACCGACGGGGCAGGAATGCATGCGCCGCCTGTGCCGTTGCAGGCTCCGCTCAGCGGCTCCATCACCGGCAGGCCCAGCGTGCCGCCCGGTTCGCCATTGGTAAAGGCGCCGGGATTCACCTGCGAGACTCCGAGGCCGAGAACCTCGCCAAAAGCCCGCTCCAGCTCGAAGCTCATCATCTCGAGCAGTGCCGGGCTGGTGGCACAGAGGCCGTTGAGCACGATCACGGCGTGGGCAAAGGTCGCGTTGGGGTTGATGTTGTCGGCCCACACATAAACCCCGTTCTGCTGGCAGGCCCCGGGCTGGCTGGCGGTGGCGCCGAAGAGAGCGTCGATCACAGAGCCATCAACGTCGTAGATCACGCCCACCGGGTAATTGGTGGCCGAGGGCGTCACGTCGGCGGGCGCGGTGATGACGCCGGACGCATTGGCCACGGTGTTGGATCCGCTTACGTCCTCGTTGAGCGCGCCTTGATCGACAAGCGTGACGCCGGCTGTGGGCACGGCGCTCCACAGAGCCGCAGCCGCATCCACCATGGCCGTAGCCTGCTGGTTGCTCACCGAGCTATTCAGCGGCCCCTGATCGACGTAGTAGTTGACCTGGCCGCCCGCCCAGTGAACCGGCTGACCCACCACCGCGGGATTAAAATAGCTGCTGCCGGCCACGTATTTCGGGCCTCCGGCACGGGCGCTCGGGGCGGCGAGCAACGTGATTCCCAGCGCCGCCAACGCGCATACGCGGACCGGAAGAAGACGAGCGACGCGTGCGGACGCAGAGCGAGTGAGAGCCACCGAATCCCCCTGACGGGGAGATCAGGGGCATGCCGGCTTCCAGCCTTTTTCTGATTCTCATGAGGAATTGTTAACTGACCAAGGCAGTGCATCCCGCGCGGGGATTAGGCATCTCGCCTGTTACTACCCGTCTGCTAGATTGGAGTTGCGGCTTCATTGCTTGATTGACCTTTGCGGCTCGCCGTCTGGCCCCTGACGATTAGCTTTTTCTAACCGAAACGATTGGATTCAGCATGTCTTCTTCTCCACAATCTGTGCACACGCTCGCACCTTTTCGCATTGAGCCCTGGCTCAGCACCCGTATCTGGGGTTACCGCGATCTGCATCCCTGGTACGACTACGTCGCCGAGGGCGACCCCATCGGCGAAGTCTGGCTCACCGGCGACGACTGTCTCGTCTCCACGGGCCCGCACAAGGGCAAACAACTGGCCGCCCTGTTCAGCGAATTTTCGAGCTTGATCCTCGGCTCGCATGCGCCCGCGCCCGCGTCGCCCCTCCTTATTAAAGTTTTGTTTGCGCGCGAAAAGCTCAGCGTGCAGGTGCATCCCGACGATGTGCTGGCGCAGAAGCAGGGCTTTCCCCGCGGCAAAACCGAGTGCTGGTACGCCCTGTCCGCCGAGCGCGGCGCACAGTTGGCCTTGGGACTCAAACCGGGCACCACGCTCGAACAAGTCAGGAAGGAAATCCACGACGGCACACTGGAATCGAGCCTGAAAGTCTTGCCGGTGGCGCCCGGAGACATGATCTTCGTCGACGCGGGCACAGTGCATGCCATCTGGCCGGGGTCGATCCTGCTTGAAACGCAACAGAACTGCGACCTCACCTATCGCATGTTCGACTACGGCCGTCCCCGCGAGCTGCACATCGAAAAATCACTCGAAGCCACGCGCCTCACCACCCGCGCCGGCAAAGTTTCGCCCAAGGCGGCGGAGGACCGCACCATCCTGATTGATGCGGAATACTTCCGCATCGAGCGCGTACCGGTCTCCGGCAGCCGCACCAGTGCCAACCTGCGCGGAACCGCTGAACCGGGCCTTGCCTACCTCTTTGCCGCGGCCGGCGCAGGACGCCTGAGCGGCAGCGGCTTCGAAGCAGTCGATCTGCCCGCCCGCGGGGTCGTGGCCGTACCGGCCGCCTCGCCCGATTTCGTGCTCGAAGATCTCGGCGGCCTCAACCTGATCCGCATTACTCCCAACTGGCCGGACAAGAAAGCCTGAGCAAAATCATGAGCGGCTGGCGCCAGGCAGTTGTCGAATATCTCCGCGCTGAAGCTCAGCCCGCGGACAAGTTCGGCCATCAACCGCGTCTTTACGCCCTGGCTTGCCGCATCGGCGCGGGACTCGATTACGACGACGATATTCTCTTCGCCGCCGCGTGGATGCATGACCTGGGCGTCTTTCTGGGCCATCGCCCCAGCGACCCGGAGCAGTTGAAACGCTGGGACCACGTGCCCTACACCATTGCCCGCACGCGGGAGCTGCTTGCCGGGTGGGGTTTTCCGCCGGAGAAGCTCGACCGCGTGGGGGAAGCCATTCGCACCCATCAGCCGCACGACGATCCCCGGACCACCGAGGCGATTTTGCTGCGCGACGCGGATATGCTGGAGCAGCTGGGTGCCGTTGGTGCGCTGCGGGCTTTCGTCAAGGTGGGCCGCGACACGCGCTACGCCACTTTTTCGTCTGTAGTGCCGATGCTGCGCAGAGCGCTCGACGAGTTGCCGGGCAAGTTGCGGCTGGAGAGCACGCGCCAGCTCGCCGTTGCTCGCGTCGCCGCCCTCAGCGCCTTCCTGGACGCCATCGAGAGCGAGGCTGGAGAGCTTCTGCATTAGGCTGGTTTCGCCTTGTTGCTCATGGGTGGAGTTTCCCCCGCAACCCGGCAAACAGGGCGGTGGATCACGCGCAGTGCGCCCCGCCCGTTACAATGGGTTCCAATCAGGGAGTTTTTTCCATGTCGGAACCCGCACGTATTGCTATCGATCTGGGGGCAGAAAGCTGCCGCATTTCGCTGCTTCGTTTCACCGGCGGCGCGCCCTCGGTCGCGGTCATTCATCGCATCCCCAACGGCCCTGTCCGCCACGGCGCGTGTCTGCATTGGCCGCTCCAGTCCATCCTTGCCGGACTTGAAGACGGACTGCGCAAGGCTGCCGAAGCTGCTCCGGAAGGCGTCGCATCCATCGCCGTCGACAGCTGGTCGGTCGATTACGTGCGCATTGCGCCCGACGGCACGCCGCTCCGCGAGCCCTTCTGCTATCGCGACGAGCGCACGGTTCCGAGCAAAGAAGCCGCGGATGCAATCATCGCGCCCTTCGATCTCTACCAGCGCACGGGAGCCATTCCGCTGCGCATCAACACGGTCTATCAGCTTTTGGCCGACCGCGCTGCCGGTATCGATCCCCACACGCCGTGGGCCATGTTTCCCGAGTACGTGCTGTATTGGCTGAGCGGCCAGCGCGTGGCCGAATACACGAATGCAAGCCACACGGGACTCGTGAACCTGAAGACCGGCGACTGGGATGCCGATCTGTTCCGCCTGCTCGATCTGTCGCTCGACGCCGCTCCGCCGATCGTGCGCGCCGGAACCATTCTGGGGCCGTTGCAGGGTCCGCTTGCCAAGCTCGACGCATTCAAAGAGACGCAGATTATTGCGCCGGCGTGTCACGATACGGCCAGCGCCATCGCCGGCATTCCCGCCGACCTGAGCTCGACCGCCTATCTCTGCACCGGCACCTGGTCGCTGATGGGGACCATCGCCACCGCTCCCGTGACAACGCGCGAAGCCTACGGCGCGCGCTACACCAATATCGGCGCTGCCTCCGGGGGCCTCTGCTTCCACTCGCTGGTCAACGGCATGTGGCTCATCAAGCAGTGCATGGATGGCTGGGCGGCACAGGGGCGCAGCTGGTCCATTGAAAATCTCATCCAAACGTGCGCTGCATGCAATGCTGGCGCGGCAGTCATTGATGTGGATGCCGAACCGCTGATGCTGGAGCTGAACATGCCGGAGCGCATCAACAACGAGCTTGCCCGCGCAGGCTTCGCTCCCATTCCCGACGTCGCCGGGAACGAACCGCAGTTCGCGCGGGTGATCTTCGAGAGCCTGGCTGCGCGCTACGCTTCTGCCCTTGAAAGCCTGGAGCGCATGCTGGGCCGCAACCTCGATCGCATTCACATGCTGGGCGGCGCCAATCGCAACAAGCTCCTCGTGCAACTCACGGAGGAGCGCACCGGGCGGCCGGTCACCATCGGCGAAACGGAAAGCTCCACCATCGGCAATCTGGCCATTCAGTTGGCGGCCAGTGAAGCGAAGGCCGGACCTGTAACGCCGGAAGCCGTGCGCGCATGGGCGGCAAGGCTTTGTACGGCCGCGCAATAACCGGCTTGATCTCCCGCCATCCTTTCGAACTGTCAGGGCATCGAAGCGGCCAAAGGTCCCGTGTGTAACCGGAAGGGAGAGCTATGGCCAAAACCCCAAAAAAATGCGCCAATCCGCCTTGTGAGTGCATGCCCACCGACGGTGCCAAATACTGCAGCGCCTACTGCGAAGGCGCCGGCAAAACAGCTTCAGTAATCTGCCACTGCGGACACCCCAACTGCTCGGCGGCCTAACCGCCACGTGACAAAGGCTGCGGGCGTCCAGGCACCCACGCCCGCAGTCTTGCCTGCCCGCGCACAGTGCTTTGCACAATCGGGTAATCGACATCTACACCAATTCGCGCACGGTGTCGCGCAGGTTGGTGAGCACTATCTTCGAGCGATTGGGCTCGCCGCGCATCAGCGCTTCTGTCAGCTTCAACGCCTGCGAGGCTTTGATCCTGGCGGGCATAGGCGGCACGTATGGATCCACTAGAGCTTCAATCAGCACCGGGCCGGGACGATTGACGACCGAGTCCAATTGCGGTCCGCACTGCTGCGCGTCGTCAATATGGATTGCTTCGATGCCGCAGCCATAGGCAATGCTCACGAAATCCGCGGGGTAAAGATCGACCGCATACTCCGGGTTGCCAAGGAAGACCATCTGTTCCCATTTGATCTGGCCAAGGACATTGTTCTTGATGACGACGATCTTGATATTCACCTTGTAGGCGGCAACGGTGATCAGCTCGCCGAGTAACATGCTCAGACCGCCGTCGCCAATGATGCAATAGACCGGCCGGTCAGGATAGGCAACCGCCGCGGCAATCGCGTAGGGAAGCCCGCACGCCATGGTGGCCAAATTTCCAGAGCAGCTATGTTTTTGACCGCGCAGTGCAGGCACGTAGCGCGCCCACCATGTAGTGATGGTGCCGGAATCAGAGGTGACGATGGCATTAGGCGGAATGCGCTTGCCCAATTCCCACCCAACCACATCGGGCCGCAATGGCCGCGCGGGATTGGCGCCACGTTCCTCGAGCAGCTTTTGCCATTGCTCCTTGCCTTTCTGCGCCTTCTTCAGGAAGCCCTTGTCGTGCTTCTTGAGCTTGGGCAGCAGCGCGCGCAGGCACACCTTGGAATCGCCCACCAGCGCCACGTCGGCTGGATGCCGCAGGCTCACACGCTGCGGATCAATTTCAATCTGCACGCACTTCACTGAGCCGGGCCTGGGCAGGAACTCGATATAGGGAAACGACGAGCCCACGATGAACAACGTGTCGCAGCCCTCGAGCGCATCCTGCGATGGCTCGGTTCCCAGCAGGCCAATGCCGCCCGTGGTGTAGGGACTGTCGTCGGGTACAGATGCCTTGCCCAGCAGCGCTTTGACAATCGGCGCGCCCAGCAACTCCGCGGCCTCTTCCAACTCATCAGTCGCGTGCATCGCGCCCTGGCCGGCGAGGATGGCAATTCTCTTGCCGCGATTCAGAATGTCGGCCGCGTGCTCTACATCAATCGGCGGTGGAACATGCTCGGGATACGCCGGCACGGTCGAAGTGTGATTCACCGGGTTCCGCGGTGAGCGACCGACCTTGATCTCCTGCACCTGAACGTCGACTGGAATCGTAACGTGCGCCACCCCGCGCTTGGTAATGGCCGAGCGTACGGCCAGGTCGGCCACGCTCTCCATGTGCGCGCCATTCATCACGCGCTCATCGTAGACGCAGACATCCATGAACAATTTGTCGAGCGCAACATCCTGCTGCCCGAAGGTCCCGATCAGGTCGCTATGCTGCATGCCGGTAATCGCCAGCACCGAGGCGCCATCCATCTTCGCGTCATAAAGTCCATTCAACAGATGAATGCCGCCAGGCCCTGATGTGGCGATGCACACGCCCAGCCGGCCGGTGAATTTCGAATACGCGCAGGCCATGAACGCCGCCGACTCTTCGTGCCGCACGTGAATGAAGCGAATCTCCTTTTGACGCTTCCGAAGCGCCTCAAAGACACCGTTGATACCATCGCCGGGCAGACCAAAAATCGTGTCCACACCCCATTCGATCAGTCGTTCCACGAGAACATCCGATGCATTCATCACAGGAATACCCCCTCAACCTTGGCTCTAGGAGCTTGCGGGAACCACTTGCTTAGAAGCCCCTGTTCCTTGCCGGGGTTTCCTTGAGGTGATTGCATTTCGTTCAATCCGCAGGGAGCGAACATGGGACCCGATCGCGAAAGCGCATTTCCGCGCGATACGCGTGCCGATCACGCATGGAGTGAAATTTCTGCTCCCGCCCTCAGTAGACAACCGCATGCTTGCGCCCACCATCTCACCGGCGAAGGCTTGACCTGCCGGAAGGAGCGGCATTCGACATGTTGTGGACGATTTTCGTAATCCTCTTGGTTTTGTGGTTGCTCGGCTGGATCGGATTTCATGTCATCGGCTGGTACATTCACCTGCTGCTCGTTGCCGCAGTTGTGGTTCTGCTGATCCAGCTCATCTCGGGCCGGCGAAGCGTTTGACGCGCCGTACCTCGCCAAATCACCTGCGCGCACCGGCGCCGCCGGCTGCGCGCTTCTTTTTGTCAGAGCTCTGTGCAGAGGTTGCGCACTCGCTGCGTACTGATGCCCAATACTCTACCGGCGGATTCCGCTGGCGCGAGAACCCGCCGGATGGTTGCGAACTTTTACTCTTACTTTAATTAGCTGCAGCTTTCAGAGTCTTACGCCGCGCGCCGCACCTGTCGATGCACGGTGTTCGAGCACTCGGTCAGCTTGCGGTCCGCGTTCTTTTCCTCTTGCAGCGTCCGCTCCAGCAATTGCACCACCTGCTGTTTTCCCAGGCGTTCCGCATAGGTACGCACAGTGCCGTAGCCAGCCATCTCGTAGTGCTCCACACGTTGCGCCGCAGAGATCAGCGCCTCATCGCGCACCGGGCCCTCCTGGGTCGCCTTCAGCATCTTCTCGCCTTCTTCGATCACGCCCTTGATGCCCTCGCAGGTTTCCCCCTTGGGGCTTTCCCCCAGCGTCTCGAAGATCTGGTCCAGGCGTTTCACCTGCTCCTCGGTCTCCTTGAGGTGGTGCTCGAATGCGGCCCGCAGCTCGTTGGAAGAGGATGCTTTGGCAAGCTTGGGAAGCGCCTTGGTGATCTGGGTTTCCGCCGAGTAAAGGTCCCTCAGCTCATCGACAAATAACTTTTCCATAGAATCTATGGTCATTCTCAACCCTCCGCTTTTTTGTTGGCTTACTTGTCCTGTGATGCGAAGGCTGCGGGGCGCCGTTGCTCAAAAACAACGGCGCACCGCACCTTCAATGGACAAGCGGAGGAGAATGCGGCAACGGGTCTTCTGTGGGGCCCCGCGCGCAACGATTTGTATTCAATTACTTACTTGCCCGAGTTCCCCCCGGGCCAAAGTACTGTTCGATTGTATGGAGAAAGGGCCGGGCAGAGGGCGGCGGCGGCACGTCGCCACCCAGAATCTGATCGTAGGAGTGGCCGGAGCCATTCAACGCGTCAGTATCCCCCTTGTTCTGTGTCACCGAAACGCCGCTCAGGTCGATGCCCGCAAAGACGCCTCGGCTGCGCGACCAGGTAAGCAGTTCGGCGTGCATGGAGGCGTCGGTGGAGGCCTGCGCATTGCGGCCCACCGGTCCGGCCGCTGCGGACGCATCGGCGCCGATCTTGAACTTGCTATGAAGCAGGTCCTGAAAACCTCGCTGGTTAACGGCGACCAGCACCAGGTCCGTGCTCTGGCCACCAAGCTGAAAGCCGAACGAGCCGCCCGACATGCGAATGAACACCGGCGCGCTCCATCCACTCGCGGTCCGGCAAGTGACCACTCCCTGGCCGTAATCGGCGCCCACGATGAATGCGCCTTTCACCATGCCCGGCACCACGCCTACGCACACCGCCTTGCGGGCAATGTCGTCGGGAATGGATTTGTCGGGAACCGACATGATCTGATCAATCACATTTTTGGCCGCGTCGACGCGCTGATCCGCTTTCTGCACATCGTCGGCGGCATGCGCGGAAACGCCAAGTCCCGCGAGCAGCATGAGGCAAAGCAGCTTCTTCATGGGCCATTCTCCGTTGTAGGTCTGTCGTTGTTGTGGGTCTTTCCTAGGATTGTGCGTCCAGCGTCAGGTTGTGCGTGTCGCTGTCGTTGCGTCGGCAGTCAGAGAGCGTACACTGCTCGATCCTATGAATACGATGCACAATATGGGACCCGGGAAATTCCCGAGCCTGTTTTAATGCAACGGCTTGCAAACCGGAGCGCTGCTGAAGGAAGCGCCCCCCAGCTTCGGCCTCCTCAAAAAGCCGGCGATTTCTACACGGTGCTTACCTGGCTGAAGGCGTCGAATTTATCTACTTTATCTGCACGCCGTACTTGACCAGGGCGGTCGCGGCGTCCCATCGCTCAATCCGGCGCTGGCCTATCTCCCGATTATCGATTCCGGCGCGGAAAGCAGCGCCGCCACGCGCGCGACACCGTGTTGTGCATTAGCCGTGTCTGCTCCGCCTTGAGCGCCTGGTACGATCGCTCCACGTAACGATCAAACTCCGGCGGCCAGCCGATGGTGGAACGCCGCTCGGAATAATCGCCCTCCGCCCACTTGGCCAGCACTGCCTTGTAGCCCACCACGTGGGTAACAAAATCAAGCAGGCAGCGCGGCATCTGTTCCTCGACGATCAGGTGCGCCTTCTCGATAATGATCTTCTCTCGAATGTCATTGAGCGGGGTAAAGATGGTGGTCATCCACAGCATCCACTCCTTCAGCTCGCTATCGAGGATGGGAAAGCTCTGCGTCTTGCCTTGCTTCTGGAGCAGCGAGCGATAAGCGATGTTGCCGGCTTGCGACGCGATGTAAAGCGGACCATAGAACTCGTTGAGACGCTCGTTTACCAGCTTCAGATGGTCGGCTCGACGCGCCATCATGCGCGTGATCGTGAAGGTCATCAGGTAACCGGCAAAGGCCAGCACCACGGTGAGCACAGCCGCATTCTGCAGTGAATTCGAAAAAAAGACCTCGGTGGGTTCCATGGCCCGCTCAGTACTCCTCGCCGCAAAGTATAGCTGCGTGGAGGCCTGTCCGGCTGTGGGCGCAGGCGCCCGCGAATCCCACAGGCTACTTACTGTGTCTGACCGGAACGGCCTTTGCCGTTTCGGGAACAATCTTAATCTCAAACAACTTCGGCCAAAGCTTGCCGGTCACGAAAAGCCGGTTGTGCGCCGCGTCGTAAGCAATGCCGTTCAGCACCGCCTCCGGATCGGGGTGCTGATCGGCGGGCAACAGTCCGCTCAGGTCAATCCAGCCCAGCACCTGCCCGGTGGCCGGCGAAATGCGCGCAATGCGGTCGGAGTGCCACACGTTCGAGTAGATTTCTCCACGCACGTACTCCAGCTCATTCAGTTGGGTCACAGGCGTTCCATGGTCCTTCACCGTCACACGCCGCACCTCGCGAAACGTCTCCGGATCAAGAAAGCGAAGGTCCGCGGTGCCGTCGCTCAGAATCAGGTCTTTCCCGTCCTCCGTCAGACCCCAGCCTTCACCGGCGTAATGCAGCGTCCGCAGCAGGCGAAAGCTGAAGCAGTCATAGACGAAGGCAACGTGCTTTTGCCAGGTGAGCTGAATCAGCGTGCTCCGCCACGGCGCCAGGCCCTCCGCGAAATACTGCGCCGGCACAGGCGCCTGTTGAAGAATGTGCCCGGTCTCCAGGTCCACCATGCGCAGCGAGGAGCGCCCGTTCAACCCGGTGCTCTCATACAGGTGCCCGTCCAGAAAAATGAGCCCCTGCGTGTACGCCTGCGGATCGTGGGGATACGTATGGATAACGCGGTAGCCGTCTGCCGCAAAGCCGGAAGCAGCAGTCAGAAACGAGAGCGCAAGAAGGGCGAGCGCGCGAGAGAGGGAAGCAAAACCCATGGTGGATTCTAGATTAATACGTGGACCCGACGTCATCGGCCATAAAGACCTCGACGGGTGGATCGGCCGTGAGCTGGGTGTCGACAATCAGTACCGTGCGCACCTCGCCACCCACCAGCGGCATGGAAGTGGAAGTGTACTTGGGGGTGGTCAATCCTGTGGGTGTGACGACCATGGTTACGGTCTGCGAAGTAAAGCTGATGTAGCCCGTGGTGCTGCCTACCGGCAGGTCAGTCACAATGGGGATGGTATTAGCCAGGGTGGTGTTGGCGGGGACCATGTAGACGTCGACGGCTCCGGTCCTGGGCGCCTGATTGAGGAAGCGGAAGGCCGAATGGCCCTGCGCCGCCGGCACCTGCTGATCCTGGAGAATCGTAACCTGGTAGCCCGTGGGCGCCGCGCCGTTGTCTTCCAGAAGAATGGAGCTCTGCCCACCGGGCGGCAGCGTGCCGGTGGTCGAAACCAGCGTTCCCCCGCCGGTGCTGGCCGTAATGTCGATGGGCGCGTAATTGGTGGCGGGCAGCGTGCCGTAAGCGGTAATGGTTCCCTGGCCGATATTGCCGGCCAGCAGTTGGCCTTCCACGGTCACGTTTGCGGCCGGCGCAATGTAGGAAGCGTCAATGACCCGGACCAGGCTAGGCTGCGTATAAGTAGCCACCTGCTCGCATCCGGAAAGCGCCACGGCCAGCACCAACGCGGCTGCCGATGCAAGGACAAGCGGGGACAGCCGCACCGGCCGCCACTCGCATTGGATCCACATCTTCGAGATCGGGCCAGTCGAACTCCGGCCAGAACGGGTCGTCGTCATTGTCTGAAAATGCCGCACAGCGAAATCAGAGTAGTCATTCCGAATTGTTCCTCGCCGATGCAAGAACTGTACCAATGGGCATGCGCAAGGCTCTCCTCATGGTACAGGGGAGGGGTGAGAAGAGTTTACGACTTTTTGGCCATGCCTGAGATGGAAACCCGGAGCCATTCTTGGCTCCCAACCTAATTCGCTCCCAGATAGATGAACCGGGCCATAAAGAGGACGGCCAGCAGGTACAGCAGCCAGTCGCGCCGTCGAAACTTGCCTGCGACCACGTGCAGCACCGCCCAGGAGATAATGCCGAAGCCCAGTCCGTTGGCAATGGAGTACGTGAACGGGATGAGAACCAGCGTAAGGAAGGCGGGCACTGCGACCAGCGGATCGTGCCAGTCGATCTCGGCGATCGCAGTGAGCATCATGGAACCCACCAGGATCAGCGCCGGCGCGGTGGCTGCGGCCGGCACCATGCCGGCAAAAGGCGCAGCTCCGATGGCTGCCACAAATAACAGCCCAGTGACAATGGCGGTGACACCCGAGCGCCCCCCCGCGGCCACGCCTGCCGTCGACTCCACGTAGCTGGTCACCGTCGAAGTCCCGGTCAGCGAGCCCAGCACCGTGGCCGCCGCATCGGCAAACAGGATGCGGTTGAGGCGCGGGATGGAGTGGTCGGCTTCGATAAGCCCGGCACGCTTGGTAACGGCCACCAGGGTTCCCAGGTTGTCAAAAAGATCGACAAAGAAGAAGACAAAGATAATTTCGAGCAGCCCCTTGTGCAATGCGCCGGGGATGTCGAGTTTGAACGCGGTAAGCGTGAGCGCGTGCAGGCCGACGCTGGCGTGCGTCCAGTGCACCAGACCCAACGGCCATGCAGCCAGGGTGGTAACCAGCACGCCAATCAGAATGGAGCCGCGCACTTTCTTTGCTTCCAGCGCAACCATGAGAATGAGGCCGAAGAGCGTGAGCGCGGTGGTGGGATTGCGAATATTGCCGATGCCGACAAAGGTATTCGGATCGCGCACCACCAGCCCCGCGTGCTGAAAGCCGATGAAGGCGATAAACAGGCCAATGCCGCTGGCCACGGCCGCGTAGAGCTGATGCGGAATCGCACGCAGAATCATCTGCCGGATGCCGGCCGCGGTGATGGCGAGAAAGATGACGCCGGAGAGAAAGACCGCGCCCAGCGCCGTCTGCCAGGGCACGTGCATCTTGATGCAAACGGTGTAGGTGAAGTAGGCGTTCAGGCCCATGCCCGGCGCCAGCGCGATGGGATACCGCGCCAGCACGCCCATGAGGATCGAGCCAAATGCCGCAGACAGGCAGGTGGCCGCAGTGACCGCAGGCAATGGCACACCGGCATCGGCCAGGATGGCCGGATTCACCAGCACGATGTACGCCATGGTCAGGAACGTGGTGGCGCCGGCCAGAGCCTCGGTGCGCCAGTTGGTTCCCAGGCGGGCAAATTCGAAATAGCCTTCGAGCCCCTTGCGCAGGGCGGTTAGGCCGCGGGGCTCGTTGGTCTGGGTGGGCATAAGTGTGGTGTCCAGCGGATCCGCCGTGCTATAGCTCTTGAACCCGGCGGATTCCCTCTAGCAAACCACATCGGCCCGCTACAACCAAAATCTTTATACGCCGAGATTTGAGCCACCCGTCGCGGTAGAATTCCGTGATGGCGGGTGGTCCACCCAAAGCTTTGAGAAATGCCAATCCTACCCAAGAGGCGGGTGCCCCATCCTTCCGCAGCCTCATCGCGGAAGGGTGGGAAGGCAAGTCCCCTTTGATTCGCACTTGCTGAGCGGTTCAAACGGGGACAATATCTGCTATCCCAGCAACTTCGCCGCGTCCTTCGCGAAGTAGGTCACGATGAAGTCGGCCCCCGCGCGGCGCATGCCGACCAGCGACTCCAGAATCGCCCGATCGCGGTCGAGCCAGCCCTTCTCAAACGCGGCCTGCAGCATGGAGTACTCGCCCGAAACCTGGTACGCGCCCATGGGCACGTCGAAGCGATTCCGCGCCTCACGCACCACGTCGAGATAGGGCATGGCCGGCTTCATCAGGATCATGTCCGCGCCTTCGTTCAGGTCGAGCTCGATCTCGCGCATCGCCTCACGCAGATTGGCCCCGTCCATCTGGTAGCTGCGCCTATCTCCAAACTGCGGAGCAGAATCGGCAGCCTCGCGGAAGGGTCCGTAGAACGCCGAAGCAAATTTTGACGCGTAGCTGAGGATGGGCGTCATTGCAAAGCCGGCCGCATCGAGCCCGCGCCGAATGGCAGCCACGCGGCCGTCCATCATGTCGCTGGGAGCAACCACATCGGCTCCGGCCTGCGCCTGGCTCACGGCCGTGCGCGCCAGCAACTCGAGCGTCGGGTCGTTGTCGACCTCGAATCCAGCTCGCCCCTCCACCACTACGCCGCAGTGCCCGTGGCTGGTGTACTCGCACAGGCAAACGTCGGCGATGAGCACCAGCTTCTTTGCCGCTTCCGACTGCTTCAACGTGCGCAGCGCCTGCTGGACAATACCGTTCTCGTCCCATGCGCCGGTTCCCTGCTCGTCCTTGCTCTCCGGCAGCCCAAACAGAAGCAAGCCGCCAATGCCCAGCCGCGCGACCTCCTCCGCTTCCTTCACCGCTTCATCGATGGACAGATTGAAGACGCCGGGCATCGAACCGATGGCGTTGCGAATACCGTTGCCAGGGCAGATGAAGAGCGGGTAGATCAGGTCGCCGGGCTCGAGAGTGGTCTCGCGCACCAGGGCGCGCAGGGCGTCACTCCGCCGCAGGCGGCGCATCCGGATTTCTGGGAAGGACATGGCTAGATTGTATCGCCATCGCAAAGCGCGAGGAGGTTTCAGGTGTCAGGTTTCAGGTGTCAGAAAACCCGCTTCTCACGACGCGGCGAGAACCGGAACTGAACCCTGACCCCTGACACCCGCCTCTCACAGCTGTTGGTAGAGCGTGGAATTCCGATAGCCGAGCAGCACCACCAGCGTCCAGATGCCCATGGCGGTGCCGAGCGGGAACTTGAGGAGGCTGAGGATGGCGGCGATGATGGCCACGATCCGGCCCCACCGCGCGTACTCCATCAGGCCCCATGCGGCCGCAAGGACCAGTGCTGTCCGCACCACGAGCGCCATCCACGCAAAGTGAAAAATGGCAGGAAAGACCCAGGGCGGTGGAGCGCCGCCGTTCATCCACGGCCCGAAACCACCGGCGAAGAACTGCTTGGCAAAAGTAAGGCCGGCGAAGCCGAGCAGCAGCGAGAGTGCCGCGTACACGAACCAGACAATCGCCAGTACCCGGATTTTGCCGCGATAGTTCTCCACCTCGAAGGCCAGATTTGGAACCGTCGGCACCGCAGAAACGGCGGCCCCTACCGGCCGACCGCACTGCGGGCAAAACGCCTGACCCGGCGTTAGAGCCTGACCACATGCACTGCAATACATGGTGCCTCCTTCCGGCCGCCCCCAGGGGATCTCGTAAATCCAGATCCGCACACAAAGAGTACGCGAAAACGGCGTTGCCGGTTCCCGCCCATCATATTCAGCGGAAGGGTTCAGCGGAAGGGTTCAGCGGGAGGGTTCAGCGGGAGGAGTTTTCAGCGGCCAGAATCTGCTGTTTGCGATCGATGCCCCAGCGATAGCCGGTGAGCGACCCGCTGGCGCCCACCACGCGGTGGCAAGGCACCAGCAAAGCCACGCGGTTGGTGGCGCAGGCACGGGCCACGGCACGCGTGGCCTTGGGGTGACCGAGGTCGCGGGCCAACTGGCTGTAGGTGCGCGTTTCCCCGCGTGGAATCAGCCGCAGCGCCTGCCACACGCGCAGTTGAAACACCGTTCCGCGCAGATCGAGCCGATCTGTGGAGTCGCGGCTTTGGCCGAGATCCGTGCCTTCGCGAACACTCGCAATCGCCGCATCCACCAGGCGTGAGAGGGAAGGATCGCGCTTGAGTGTGGCGGCAGGAAATTCGGCGCGCAGGCTGCTCTCGGCCTCGGCCCGCGTGCCGGCCAGCGAGAGCCAGCACAGGCCGCGCTCCGTTGCGCCCACAATCATCCAGCCAAAGGGAGAGATAGTGGCACACCAGCGGATCTGCTCGCCCTTGCCGCCTTTGGCGAAACGCACCGGCGTCATGCCGAGCTGCGCGCCCTCATAAGCGCGGCTGGAGGAGCCGAATCCGGCGTTGTAGATTGCATCCGTCACAGAGACCTTCCTTTTGAGAGAAGCGCGGAGCGCGCCGGCGCGGAGGGCGCGCTGATATTGGAGCGGGCTCACGCCCATCTCGCGCTTGAAGAGCCGCTGCACGGTGAACGGGCTGAGCCGAACCAGCCGCGCGAGTTCGGCTAGCCGCACAGGCTGATCGAGGTGCGCCTCGATATACGCACGAATCTCGTCCAAAGGATTGCTCAATGCAATCGTGGGACGGCAGCGCTGGCAGGGGCGAAATCCCGCCGACTGCGCCGCGGCGTGATTGCTGAAGAAGCGCACGTTGCTGCGCAGCGGTCGGCGGCTGGCGCAGCCCGGCCGGCAGAAGACGCCGGTGGTGGTGACAGCATAGAAGAAGGCTGCAGTGCGATCGCGCGCGAGGAGCTGCTGCCAGGCGGATTCTGGGTCAATCCCTTGCGCCATGGATCCATTGTCTGCGAGTTGGGCGTTCGTGTTCATGGAACTATGGTCGCGCGAGCCAGTGAAGCGCGCACTCCGAATCTTGCGCGCAATTCGGAATTCTCTTCAATGATGCGCTCACCGATCGCACTCAATTGCTAGCAGCTAGAAGCTGGGAGCTCGTCCCTCCAGCACCGCTTCTGCCCGCGCCAAATCCTCTTCCGTATCCACCCCAATGGTGTCGCGTGGCGCATCAGCCACGTACAGTGCAATGCCGTTTTCGAGCAGCCGCAACTGCTCCAGCCGTTCCAGCTTTTCAAGCGGCGAAGGCGGCAGAGCCGCGAACCGCTCCAGCGCGGCCTTGCGATACGCATAGATGCCAAGATGCTTGCGGTAGCCGGTAAATCCCACCCCATCGCGATCGAACGGAATTGTTGCGCGCGAGAAGTAAAGCGCCCGGCCATCGAGCGCGGTAACAACTTTCACAGCGTTGGGATTGGCGAACTCCTCCGGCGCGCAGCGCACGGCCAGCGTAGAAACCTCGACCTCCGGGCGATCGAAGAGCGAGAGCAGCGGCGGGAAAAAATCAGCCGCTAACGTGGGCTCATCGCCCTGAATATTCACGTAGATGTCGGCCTCGATCTGGCGCGCCACTTCCCTCACCCGGTCTGACCCGCTAGGGCAATCCGCGGAAGTCATCACCACCGGGATGCCGCGCGACCGGCAGGCGTCGGCGACCTCGTCGGCATCGGTGGCCACCACCACCGCATCCATCAGCCCGCTCGACTGCGCCGCGCGCCACACCCACTCCACCATGGGGCGGCCGGCAATCGCCCGCAGCACCTTGCGGCTCAACCGCGTCGAGCTCAGCCGCGCCGGAATCACGCCGGCAATTCGCAATCCGCTCATGCAGGAACTGCGTTCAGTAGCCATTCTCTGAGGGTAACAGCCGTCCGGCACATGGGTTTGACCATCGCCTCCGAACCCCCGTATCATCAGAAAGGGAAATTCTGCGCGGACTAGTCTGTCTTCCGAGGTCTGCGCGCCCCGTGCCCGTTCCCGGCGCCTCCCGGCGGAGTAGCTCAGATGGTTAGAGCGTGGGATTCATAACCCCAAGGTCGACGGTTCGATCCCGTCCTCCGCCACCAAGATTCTAAAGGGTTTATCGGATTCAGAGAAACCGCTCAACCCCACAGAACCCCAACTTAAGGGTTATGCTGCCGCAGAGCCGTCACCGGCCTGCGGCTTTTCTTTCACCATCAGCATTTGCACGACCTTCGAGTTTGCTTCCTGCTTCGCTCTCAGAGTCGCACGGCCGTAATGGTTCATCGTTGTTGCGACGTTGCTATGCCTCATCAGCTTTTGCTGTACACCAATGGGAGCGCCCGTCTCATCCAGTAGCGAACGATACGTGTGTCTAAAGGTGTGCCAACCCAAGCGAGGGATGCCAACCTGCTCACCCTTCGGCTTGAGAACTTGCCGCTGAAGGATGCTGGCGTGGTAGCAATGGCCTGTGACAGGAGAGGGGAACACCAGACCTTCTGTGCGGTCTCCCTTCCACTGCAGCAAGACGTCAGCAAACGCCGGATCAAGGGGAACTTCATCTTGGGATGCCTCAGTCTTGACCTTGCCGATTCTCCCGTGGACGGCCCCCTGCTGCACCATCATGGACCCGGTTTTGAAGTCGATGAATTCCCAGCGGAGCGCCAGAACCTCTGAAACCCTGAGACCTGTACACATGGCAACAATCACCATCGTCTTGTACGGCTCACGCAGAACATCTACGAGTTCCTGAAGCTTCTCAGGATCGATTATCTGCGGCTTCTTCTGTCGCTTGCTCGTGCCCTTTACCTTGACGAGTTCAATAGGGTTCCGCTGGAGGTCGATAAGACCCCACAGCATGGCCTTCTCAAACAACAGGTGCAGCAGCGCCCGCGCCTGCCCGCGCGTCTTGGGCGAAAATGGCATCGCCTTCAGCCACTCCGTCACATCCATTGCTTTAACGTCAACCAGCGCCGTGCTGCCCCATCTTGGCCTGATGTGCCTTTTGAGATAGCTCCGGTAACCGGCTGCCGTGCTGTAGGAGAGGCCGTCTGGGATGGTGGTCTCTCCTGGTTTCTGTTTCAGAATGTCCTCTATCCGCTCCTCACGTATGAACCTGTCGATGAGCAACCCTACAGTCGGTCTGTGCTGCTCCTTGTAGGCTTCCGGCCCATTGATCCTCAGCACCATCTCCTGAAGATGAATCAGGGCTTTCGTTTCGGTCGGGTATTCAAGCGTGGAGAGCGTGATCTGGCGCATGGGGCTGCCCTGCTCCGCATGGTTGCGGTACCGGTACTCCCAAACATCGGCTCCAGATTTGCGGGACACTCTGCGAAGGCTTCCTTTTTGATACCGATTGCGCGTGAACTTCAAGTGATCTCCTTGTCACTCACGCGTAAACGGCTGGCTGAATATGATTGTGCTGTGCCGAAACCCAACGGTCAAGGGCAGAAAGACGGAAGCGCCAATATTTACCCATGCGAACGTTGGGCACGCGCCCTTCGCGGGCGAGTTTCTGAAGTGTCTTGACGTGGATGCGGAGGTGGTCTGCTGCCTCTTCTGCTGTAAGGAGCGGTTCAAAGAAATCGGCCGGGTTGAAAAGCTGATGGGAAGAATTGGTATTCAAATGGTCTCCTATGGAACGGTGGGGAATACGGAAGCTAAATGAAGGAACCCCTCCGAGGCTCCTGCCTTTGAGGGGTTCTCTAATGGTTGGATTGGCTGTGGCTGACTGTCACGCTGCTGCCTGCCACGTGTGCCATGCAGGATCGTTCTCCAGGCCTGCGTGCAACAAGTCTTCCTCACTCAGCACCAAGTCTGGGGTAGCCTTGAAGTCTGCAACAGGGGTGCAGAGGTCTCGCATGATGAGTGAGCAAGAGACCCTGAAGGGAAGTTGAAGTGTGACCCCGGCCGGAAGCAGGCCACAATCTTGTGTAAGCCGGATAAGTAAAGGGGGATTCTTTCTTGATCGTTTCAACGGGCAACCTTTCGCATAGTTTGTTTCCTCCATGACAAAAGAGTGGACAAGGCCTATGAAGACCCAGCCCACTCTGTCGCTGCATTTTGTTGTGATGGATTAGCTTGCAGCTGTTACCAGCGCCTTGACTGAGCCACTAACCAGGGCCGCTGCGCCCACCCGGTGATAGAGCAGGAACCCGACGGAGAGCGTGTCGGAAAAACGCTCCCGGAGCACGCGTACACGCATACCATCGGTCAAGTAGCTGTAGAACTTCGAATAGTCTCCGAAGAGCACCACGGGCGACGAGGCTGCGTTGTATGCAGGCATTGCCGAGTTTGCTGCGACATACAGGGGCTTGCCCGCGATCATCAACAGGCCGGTGTTGGGGTCGATGGGATACAAAGGCCTGCCCGTCGTGTCAACAGCGGCCAGCAAAAGATCGTGGACGTTCTGACTCGCAATAAAGCCAGCGTTGGGAGAAACGTAGTACGCGTAATCGACTGACCCTGCCAGAGCAGCCAGTTGGGCATACGTCGGACCTGCAGCAAGCTGACCAGCAGACTGAGTGAATCCAGCAGACACTTGCCCAAGTAGCCCACCGGTTGGCGAGTTAGGAAGCTGAGTATTACTGCCATTGTCTTTCCCGGTCAGCAAAGCGTACTCCAAAGATCGGGCCACGCGTATACCAGCCAGCTGATTAATAAACTGGTCGATGCTCTCTACGTCGTCAACTTCCTGCTTGCTTGCTTTGATGAGAGACACCAGAGAGTCGGTAAACGGAATTTCGGAGACCAGAGTTGGGTCAGCTTCGAGCGTTGACGTTTGGCCCGTCTCCGGCAGGTAAGTCATCGTTGCGGCGGTATCATCTACAACCGTCATCTTAGTAGGCCGCGTGCCCTTTACTCGTCTCGCCAGTGCGCCAATAGGCCCAAAATTCTTAAGAGCAGTGACCCAACCGTCGAACTCCTGCGCGATTACTGCTTCGCCAGTGCTGCTCGTGATCAGATCCCTTTGCTCTGCAGAATCCGGCTGCAGACCATTCCGCAGATAATGCCGAAATCCGGCATTCATCCTGTCAACCTTCCGCGCCCTCGATTCCTCACTGGTGATCAATGCGGGGGCAGCAACGGGAGCAGGAGCAGCGGCAACAGGAGCCGAAACTTGCTCCGGTGGCATGAACCGCTCAAGCTTCTCTTGCAGAACAATAGTGGATTCGATCTCGTCAGCATCCGCAATCAGCTTGCGGTACTCGTCTTTCTTCTCTGGTGTATCCAGACCTGCCTGCAACAGGGCAGACGCATTGCTCAGTAGTTGGTGACGACGCTCTTTGTTTTCTTTCAGACTTGCCATTCTTATATCAATCCTTTCAATGTTTGGGCACACGACTGCTGGCACCATCTGCACCATGCAGTGATGTGCGTTTATCTGTTGTGAAGGGGATGCTTGCTAGTGGCGCAGGCGGCGCATTAGCAGTTGGAGATGCGCTGCACGTTGTGAGTATTCACAAGTGCAGTCTTCGTCAGCGCAGTCGACGTCAGAGCAGTCGTCGCAGTTTCCTTGGACGCAAGGCTCACAGTCACACTCGCAGCCGTCGGAATCGCCGCTGCCTTCGAGGGAATCGTCGTCATCATCTTCGTCGTCGATATCGCGATTAATCTTCGACCGGAGACTGGCTGGGCAGCTTCGCAGGCTGGCGCGAACGCCAGACGTCGCATCAGGGTAGGCCGGGAACGTCACGGGCGAAACGTCCAAGAGCGATGCACTGCGCACCGTTCTGATGATTCTGCCCGTACTATCCTGCCCCCAGCTATCATCATCCGCGACGAATCCGAAGCTTGACTGCGTCACATCGCCTCTGGAAAGTGAAACAAGGAGGTCACGCGCCATCGTCGTATCAGGCGGATCAATCTCGTAGAGCAAACCAGTGTTGTTAACAGACAGCCGCAAAGTATTTGCTGTGCTGCGACCAAGAACATGGTTCGGGTCATGGTTCCACAACGCACGCACGTCGGGATTGTTCGCCAGACATGCGTCAAAGCAGTGGGGGGCGATTTGTTCAAACCATCCGCCCAAATCTAGGCTCATGGCTGGAATGAATTTGGTGGCGTACCCCACGATCTTGGGCTTGCCATCTGATCCGGTCGCAATGCGCAATTCACCGTTGGGCAGGAATCGACGTTCAGGTGCGGGTGAAACGACCTTGGGTTTCTGCCTTTGCTTACCTGACTTCATATCGCTGCCACCGATTGTTGAATCTCATTGCATTCCGCGCTCTGACAGCTTCATCCAAGGTGTCAAAGAACGCGTGACGCGGGCGTCTATCTTCGGTCAGAATCGGAACTCCGAATTTGTTACCGTCTGGAAAGAATTCAATATCTCTATAGGGGTTATCTTCAAATTGCAATTGTTGTCTCCAAGGTTGGTTTAGGTTGAGACACGGATGCGCGAGAGTACAGCGCACCCAGGATGGTGAGAACTTGTTGTCAATTCAAATATGTGTAGTGGATTGCTTGCAGCTGGCTGCGTAAGTCACGTTGCTTCAGTAGTTTACTGTTAGTTTGGGCAGTCTGGATGCGGTATACCCCCCATTGACGATGAACTTCTCATTTCGCAGGTGTGTGTTCGTGACCCACGCGCGGTCCTTAGCAAACAAAGGAGTTAACTTACTTTGACCTGCCACCCCCATCTAAAAGAGGACCAAACAACTGCTATCGGGTGTCGTAGAATCAGCAAGTTGCAAGCGACTGTCGCAGACGGTTGTTAACAGCAATCGCAAGCAGGATGGTGTCATCAGCATGGCCACCGCTCTTAGCCGTTGATGACGACCGACCTTGATTTCAGTGAAGCCGCTGCAGCCAGCAGATTTGTTAGTTGCCGATCACGCAGGGTGGGTCGCTGGCCTGCATCGAGCTTCTCGATGAGCTGGGCTACATGATCGCGCAGCAGGCTGAGTGCAGTCTTGGCGACGCGGGCCACTTCATCGGCCGGGGCATTCTCGTCATCGGCCAGACGTTCCAAATGTGATGCAACCTCGGCTGTATCGCCGCGTTTCTCGGCAGCGATTGCATCGATGTCGGTCCTGGTGAGTTCAATGGCCGAGAGTTCGACCTTGTCGTGAGCGAGCTTGAGCAGTTCGGCGACAGGAATGCGACGCGCGCCACCGATACGAGCGGACTTTAGCTGGCCAGATTTCAGAAAGTTAAAGATGGTTCGAGTTGTCACCTGCAGGGCACTTGCGGCCTGCTTGACGGTAACGAACTCAGGGAGGTTAGTGGACATATTTCTCCTTCTGCGCCGGGTCGCCCGGGCAGTATGTTAACGGTGGTTGTCATGATATGGGGTGTGGCGGGCGGAGAGCTTTGACGACCGTCAATTCTCCGGCCTTCATTTCCCCTCATACTAATTGTCCGTAAATGTCGACGAAAAACCGCATCCGACTGAAAAATATTTTTAGGATGGCTTCCGCACGCACAGTCTGCAGGAAAAACCTGACCCCAGCAGCAGGCACCGCAGGGCGTGTCGGCACCAGGACGCGGGCGGCGCGGCGGAACACTGCCTACAGCTTGCTTTCTGCCTTCTCTGCCGATTTGTCGTTTTGAGTCATCTCTACTCCTTTTCACCCTCGCTTTTGAGTCATCTCTCCAAGAACCCTAGGGAGACGTTTGATTCTTTCGCCTGCGGCTGGCTCTGCCTCTTACAGACGTAACAACGGCTGTAACAGATTGTGTTTTTCAATACGACCATAACCTCTCTGTTGCAACCTGTTGCACACGGCGCGATATTGAAGTCTTTTTAACTGGCTCTGATCCTTTCAGATTTTAATTTTCGGATAGTTGTTTCTTAAGAATGCGACTCACTGTTTTTTGAGAGATCTTTGTCAAAGCTGCAATTTCCCTCTGTGATGCCCCAGGATGTTGTTTTTTAGTTTCTAGTACCCTGGTACGTTTTTCCTCGGTTGTTATTTTCAAAACTTCAGGGCGGATCCTTTTCTTGTTGATTATCACTTTCAGAGAAGTTTTCATCTCGTCACTATCCGCCCTGATAGAACTCGGAGCCGTAGCATCGAACACTCCGCCTGCGGCAACGGCTTGTTTCACCACGACGCCTCTACAATTAGGGCAGAAACCGCGCAGCAAGAGACGTTGCGTCTTTCCGTTCTGACAACCACGGCGCTTGCAGTAGCCAAAGCGAGCAGCATCGGACAGGCCTGAGGTGCGTAGTTCATCCTTGGCGGTGCGAGCCTTCGCCAGCGCAAACTGGTCCTTCTGGCGCTGCTCGTCTGCGGTCAGAATGCCCATGGCCCGCAGATTCTCTTGCCACACCTCGTCTAGGAATTCATCTGTGAACGCCTTGTCCTTCCGGAACTGCTTTAACAATCGTTCGATAGTTGGCTGCTCAGCTTCCAACGCTGCCTTTCTCTCAAATGGGTCTACACCTACTTCGCGCCTGTAGTAAGCGGCGCACTCGTGAAAGATGAGGGCAGAGCTTATGTTGGGGCCATAAGTCTTCTCTGGCCTTAGTGCAGATGTTTTCGGCTCTGTCGTTGTCAAAAGGTCCGCGACCCCCATTTTCTAACGATCCCCTTGGTCGTCATGTCCCAGTAATCAAGCGCCGAGCGATCAATCACTTCGACCACTTCGCGTGTGTTCTCGTTGCATACATTTATCATTTCGAAGTTGCTGTGCCCAACCCCGCCCCGGAGTGGCCGAAGGCGTAGGAGGGGAGTACCGTTGCGCTCGCTGTCCATCTTAAGCCGACGGTTGATCCGCAGAATGATTGCTTCAAGCACTCTCTGTCTTCCGCTACGAATCTTTTTTGCCATTACGCCGCCTTCCGGGCTGGTTTCTCGACGGCACTGCCTGTCGCACCGTAAAGGGCTTGGCAGTCTTTGTAGGACAGGGATCGCGTAGGAGAGGCAAGCAGCGCATCACCGATCTTGGTTATCGCCTGCCAGTGAGACCGAACGAAGCTGCGGACATTGGGAAGCGTGAGATAGATGTAGAAATCAGCGTCATCATCGGAAACGATTAGTGGTTCAGCTTCCCTAACCCGCGCTGCATGCGCCTTCAACACTTCGGAAGTCTGCAAATGCAGTTGTACAAAAGTTCTAGCGTCTAGCCAATCCCGATAAGCGGTGCCTTCATTGACGAGCCAGGAGTACGAACGTCTCGGCAACATGATCTTCGACGCCACAGGACCGGCGAGCAACGCGGTCAGATAATCATCTCCGTTCGGCTTGCCTGTCCATTTGAACATTTCGAGTGGCAGCGTTATGACGGTGCCTCGCGCTTCGTGAAGCTTGCCATTGGGCAGGACAATGTTGCCGCTGTCGTCGGCAAGGTGAACAGAAATGAATTGAATTCTAAAGCTTAGATGAGCGATCACATGAGCAGCCTCATGGTATGCAACATGCTGCTCTTCGGTGTAAGTCAGCTTCGACTTCAAACAATTCCTCCGTATCCGGCCACACGTGTGGCCATGGTTGGGGCAGCATACGGGCACCAGGGCGCAGAAATGCACTGGCCGCAGATGGCTGCAGTGTTGTTGGCAAGTTGTGGTCGGGGTGCGTCTCGTCCTTCAACTATTGATTGAGATGGACATTCTCAATCTGCTAGAGTCTTTCGCATACCCGCCCGAAAGATTGGCACCGGTCTCATTCCAGGGGGTGGGCTATGAAAGAAGACCCGGAGACCCGTCCGCGCACAACTTGGAGCCGCGTGCGTGAATTTCGGGAACGGATTGAGGCCACGAAGGAAGCTATCCACAAGGCGTGGGACCTGATCTACGAGAGCGACGATGCGATTGCGCGGCTCCAATCATTGCGCAACAAGTATCCGCCCGCTCCAGATAAAAAAAGCAGCGATTGAATCGGTTGCAATTGAAATCTCCAATTCTGGCACACGCGTGCGGCCTAGCTGTGGCAGACAAGGGACCAGTTGCGCGCGCAAAGACACGTGCGCCCGGTCAACTTGTGGCTGCAGGGTTGTGATGTCGTTATGGGATGGTATTAAGCGTGCTCAAACAGACGCTTTAGCAGATCCTCGGGATTGTCTTGCTCAATCCATTTGAACTGCTTTAGACGCCACGAGACGATGCCATGGTATTCCAGCCAGCCGATAACAGCGTCTCGGCGAACCGCATCTTTAGTGCGGATAACGAATCCACCGAAATCGTCTTCCTCATTCTGTCTGGATGGGATGTTGAGCCTAACGCAGACGTGATAGCACTCGCCGACGCTCTCACTTTCGCTCGCAGGGACAGCGACAATCCAGATGCTGTTGCCTACTCCGATCTCAATCCCCCACCATGACTTACCGGTCAGATCAAAACCATGATCAGCAAAGGTTGGAGGGTTCAGAGCACGTTTATTGCTCTTCGCCAACTTGGGCTGAGTAGGACGGCCTTCGATTCGACGTGCGCGATGTTCCCAGCTGTACAGTGTGTTGGGATTGAGTCCGATTGCTTTGTAAAAATCCTCAACCCCTCTGCATCCCGCGACGGTCTCGCCAGCGTTTAACCGTCGCCGTGCTTCCTGAAGGATCGGCAAGAGCCGCTGGCGGTATTCGGCCTGCGCCTGCCGTGAGAGCGATTTAATAAGGGAGCACGATGTAATGCCTGCGTTGACGAGTTCGGAGCCGGTCAAGGATGACCAGTCGGTGAGGTCTTGCGTTACAAGGCTGCTCGATGCAAGGGGTTGAATGTCGATGGTCGTTAGTGAAGTACTGATAGTGTTATCTCCTTTTCTTGGACGCGCCCATGCTGCGGCGGTTGTGGCAGACCAGGGACAGCGCGCACAGAAAGACGCACGAGTGCGCAGTCAGCTGGTGTCTGCGGTGCTGACATCTTGAGTTGTAAATGGGAGCTGGGACTGTCTATCGGCAAGCGATGCCAGATACGTCCCTTGGGCTGGAGCATTCACCTACCCGCTGGGAGCCATGAGGGCCATGGTCTTTCTGGGATAAAGTGTGACTCCAGTGTGGCACGATTTCCATCACAAGTCAAGCATAAACTTCAGAAAACACAGAAGTTCCGGCGCGCCGGGGAACAGCCTTGGCGCGCCAAGCCCACCACTGCATGCCACCGTCGATCTGTTTTCAGTGTGGCAACTGGCTGGCAGAAGGGTCTACGCCCTGGTGCTGCCCCCTCTTCGGCTTCGATGGTGCCGGGATCATCTTGCCCTTGTCGAATAGAAGTCCAGAGCAGTCTCCAATTCATCTGCAGCCATGGCCGGAGCCTCTTCCACCGTGTTGCCCTGGGTGGATGCCTCGGGGATATCGGCCACGTATGCCATCACTCGTTTACCGTTCCCCGAATCGACAATTAGTCAACATTTCTTCTAGGCGCAGGCAATAGACGGGATCTGGTTGTTGTGCGTGTCGACGTCTTCCGCTTCCGTTTGTATCGTCCTGTGAACCGCCGAACGATGTACTTGGTCTGGTAATCCAATTCTGGAAAGAGAGTCTGCTCAGAAATACCAAAACTCTCAAGTTCTGCCTTTATCCGATGCTTATTAGAGAAAATGATTCTCCTCGCACCAGGGCCACGCACGATCCAATCGTCAGGCACTAACGCGGGATCGCGTTTTCGGTCCCCCACTCCAAAGAGCAGAAATGCACCATCCTGTCGTGCAATTCGCGCATTGTCCAACTTGGCGCGGACGCAAAGTACTCGTTGAAGGTCAGCAGGTTCAATGAGTGGCAGAAACCCGGGTTTGTCTTCTCGAATGTCGTGCAAGAGACGTCCAATTTCTGTGTCCGCATTGAATTCGTCAAATCCCGCAGGCAGAGAGCGTAAGTCGAACCTGTATGGACGACGGGCAATGTTCGCAAGCAATGAGACAGTATCGCTGTTGTAGTACTTAACGTCGCGCCCAGGGATGTCGAATACGAGAACCTCTCCTAGCGTCCTTTCCTTTTCTCGACAAGCGAAGTAGAGAGCAGCTAGCGCATTTGATGTGATGTCCAGAAGTCGAGTTGGCAAACCATAGTGCTGCAGTTTAACAAGGCTCTCAAAGAATGTTGCGGAGCCGGAGAAATCAGCGGGGCATCGAATCACCGCCTCGCTAATCAACTGACTCTCATGCCGAATGAGGATTCGACCTCGGTAAATTCCGGGCCTGATTAGATACTTCCTATAATCGGCGTGGCCACGAAAAAAGCGCACACGATCCTGCTTTAGATGGCACTTGGCAAGTTCGGTGATAAACTCAGCCACATTCTTAATGCGAACCTCTCTCATTATTCCCTCGTTACGATATGTCGTAGATTATCGCGGGTGGCTCCAGAAAAGCGCCTCTGTAATGGGCTTTCTAAACTCGGCACTGCTGGCAATAACGGAATGCCTTTGGATGACCTCGCAATGGAAGCCAGAATATAGATCCTTCACAGTCGAGTGGTCGGCATTACTCACTACCACATAGCAGCCCCGTTCACGTGCTGCCTTTGCAACCTTCGCTAAACGCACTTGGTCCTGCCACGAAAAAATCGAAGCGTTATACTTCACGAATCCGTTGTTGTTGTGGGCCACAGTATAAGGTGGATCGAAATAAACGAGATCGCCTTCTTTGGATTTCTTGACAACCTTCTCAAAATCGCCGGATTGAATAGAAGAACGTCTCAAACGAATACTGCACTCACGGATCTTCTGCTCATCGCAAACGTCAAGATATGTCTTAAATCCATAGGGGACGTTGAACTCGCCATGAAGGTTATAGCGATGAATCCCATTAAAGGATAAGGTGCAGAGATAAATAAAGCGGGCCGCCCGAGAAAGGCGGGTGCGCGGGCGGCTGGCGCGGACGCGATAGTATTCGTCCTCCGAATTTGCCATCTTGCGTAACCTCTGAATCAATTCCTCAGGGGCATCGCGCACGGCTGTGTACGTATCAATGAGATCCAGGTTGGCATCTGAAATTGTTGCCGAAGGCGGACTCAGAGCAAAGAAGACTGCGCCACCACCTACGAAAGGCTCCCAATACCGACCGTGATTCTTCGGAAAAAATGGAGAGATCGAATCAAATAAACCTCGCTTACCACCGGGCCATTTCAATAGAGGCGGAACAGAATCAAGCTTTAGACGTTGTCGGGGTTTAACGGTCTGCCTCGGCTCAGTCATCACCCTCTCCGACTTCGACTAGTGTCTCCAAAACGGGGTCAGCCTGCGCAGCGGCTATTCGACTGGCAAATTCCTGATAGATGTAATCGATGTACTCAAAATCTTCGACCTTGTATTTCCGTTCACGTGCAGGATGGGCGGGGATTCGCCTCAACTCGTTCACGGTATCCATCCACTTCAAGTTCTTCGTGAAGCCCTTTTCCCCCGGTTCCACGATATTGAAGACCGCCTTAAAGAGGGGCCAGTTCGTTTTGTTCTCAACGATCTTCTTCATCTCCAACACGTCAAGATACGTCTCTAACGGAAGGCGGTCATCAGTATCGACATCAAGCGACTTGGTGTAAGCGTTGGATTTGATCGTCTTGTCTGTTACTCCCCGATCCCAGTACAGCCGGTCACCATGGATAGCGCGGAAGACATCAAATATGTAGGTGCGCATCTCCTCTACAATTCGCTTAAGCTTGTTATCCGCCTCTTGAATCTTCTCTTCCGATTGCTCTTCTTCCCACTCTTCCATTCCCTCTGGGACGAAGTCCGAATACTTGCTCTTGACCAGCTTGCATAGACGGTAGTAATACTCCGGCAGGCCACCCGATCCAAACGGCACGTGGAAGGCAGTTTTGATTTGCACGCTATTACTGCTTTCGAGAAAATCTGTCACCGGCTTCAGGTATTCTTCGAGCGCGACGATTATCTCGCCTATGTCCATCTCTCTGGCATCTGATGCGGTGTTTGCCTCCCAATATTTAATGAGAGAAGCTAGAAGCATTGTATATGCTTGCACGGCAACATTAGTGCATAGATTGCCGTCTCGACCACTCTCCCATTCCGCCAGATTCGCATTTCTTATGATTCCGAAGTATTCGTTCAGGGCAGTTCGTGAACGGTCCAAAGTTTCACTGTCTGTCCGACCACACAGCGGACCCAGTTCGTAATTCGAGTTATTCAATAACTGGCGACCAACAAGGCCGGATCTCCGAAGAGCGTCTTTCAGTGCCGGAATAGTCAGGCATGTGCGGTTAGTGGTCGGCAGTCCGGGCTGAGTAATTCGATTGTGAAATGGTTCACCAAGATCGGCATTCAAATAGTTGATGAGTCGGGCGCATATGGCTCCGATGCGTTCCCTCGGGACTTCTGATCCCCACTTTAATTCGCCTTCGAGGTCATCGAGCAGATGCTTGGGAACAGATTTCTGCTCATGATTGATCGTCACAAAGAGGTTCGCCTCTTCGATCTTTGGAAGCATCTCGAATGCGATTACGACGATGTTCTGGTCCAGATATTTGTCGTCTATCTTGGAGAAACCATAGAGTCGGTGTTGGCCGTCAATAATCCAAGCAGACCTGTACCGATCTGGCAGGTAAAGGTTACCGAATTGGACGCCAGAATTCTCTTCGTTCACTATCTTGTCAAACCGGACATTCCGTACAAAGTTGACAAGCAAGTTGGTGGGAAAATAGCCGCCATTCTTGATGAACTCACCGATGTCGCGCAGGCGGGACTTACTGACGAGTCGCTGGTAGGTGGGAGCACCTTCCGGATCATTCAAGGATCGGTGGTTTACGAAAGATATTTTCAGCAAATGACGAGGGGTTGTAGCAAAGCAGTAGAATGCTCGGCCGCCGAGCTTGCCTTTGATGGCGGGGACAGATTTGCCCGCCAGTTCTGGTATTGGCTGATCCTTCAGGAACTCCGCAAGGAATTGGTATCTTGCAGCCTTACCGAGATGTTCAATGACCTGTCCATAATACCTGAGTTCACGCTCGGTAATGATGTGAATGTGCTCACCTATCGCTCGCTGTTTGTCGGGAGTGGACCAGAGAATGTTCTCGGTGACGAACAGCCAGATCACCTTCAGCTTCTTGTCTTGGCCATAGTGCTTGCGGATTGCATTCGATATGGGTCCCTTCAGGTTCGCGAATTCCTCTATGTCCTTCTGCAGACTCCGGCGACTGAGTTTTGCTGAAGCTTTGCACTCCGCAATAATGACGGTCTCGTCATCTTTTGCGAAAACGTCTATCTGCTTCTGCAGAGGGTCTGCACCTCGGCGCTCAATGCAAATCGTGAAATTCCGTCCATCGCTAACTTCTGGGTAGCCCATTTTGACGAGCAGCATCCAGAATCGATTTTCAAGCCGCTCATCAAGCGCCTTTTCACGTTTTAGCTTTACCTTAGTCAGTCGCTTGTTGCGTTTGTCTACCGTCCAACCTTGTGCTTCGTGCTCAGGAAGCGCATCGACAGCGATTGATTTCTCATCGAATATTTTGCGGCGAGATACAGCGACTCTGCGAATGCGGGACGGATCAGTCAGAAGCGGACCCAGGTAGACTGCATCAGCACTCATGGAACCCCTTGGCGGCGGACACCACCAGTCCCGTGGAAATAGCGGGCCGCCCGGATCAAACTAAAGGCTTTGCAGCATTATCACATAACGGCCCGGAGGGGCAACCAATGTCCAGAGCAGGGGGGAACATCACTGATAAGCGGATGCCTGAAAGTCACAGAGGGCACTCGCTCGTCAGGATCGAAGACGGAGCCATCTGTTTTAAACTCTTGGCGGTCTGCGCTCACCTGCCAGGATGTCATCAGGTCCGCATCGTGGCCGCCACCTCTCAGGGTCACGCTGGGTCAGGGATCGACACCATCCGCTCTCCAGGCTTGGGAGCCGAGGGTGCGGGCATAGGCCTGCAGTTTTCCGCGTAGTCCTCGATTACACTCGTGGTATTAACCTATCAGAAACCTTGATGGGTATCTTCAGACCGTAACGGTCTAGCACCTTGCTGACCAGTTCCCTGACCCACTGCTTTTCTCGCGGCCCGACCATCACTTCCATAATGAGCTTAGATGGGTCAACTGCCAGTTCGATACCTATCGGCCCATCAGACTTCTGGCGATCCGGGAATCTTTTTCTTTTTGGAAACGCGTTGTCGAAAACCGGAATTGCGGATGATGAAAGTTCCCAGATAATTGCACGTACTTCTGCTTCGTGCTGATAACTGGAATCCTTTCGAGCACAGATGACCAATGCATTGTTACTGTCCCCCAGTTCAGAGTCCCAGGGAACGTAGGAAACCGTTGCAATGAATGCAGGGTACGGCGAGGAATTCAGTTCCTGCTCAAGACGCTCCGCCGTAGTCTTGATAGCAACGATTCCGCTCCCCTTCCCATAGAGATCCCACATTGCCAAAGATTCTTGTGCTCCCTGCCTCCAGCAATTGATGAAGGTCGTAGCACGCATCATGCGGTTGGCACCGATAAATGTACTGAGGATAGACCGGTCGCCTATTATCCCCTCAGGAAGATGCTGGTTCTTGAAGTAATCGAATTCAGCATCGGTAAACGTTCCTTCAAAGGGGTCCTCGAATTGATCCGTGCGAGAGAACCATAGAGAGCGATATTCAAGTAGTTGGACAAAGCGGGCGAAGTCCATGTAGCGCCAGAGAACAGTGTCTCCTGAGGGAGTCGAAAACTGCGGATGGTCCTGAACGGGCATACAAGCAATCTAGAGGTTCGCAACTGTCAGCAACCCTGATGTCGCTAACGGCACGTCAGAGACGTACTACCCGATCAAGAACCATCCTCGCCAGCGCGACGCTGTCGCCAACGACTGAGATCAACCTTGGCGACGGTCTGCTGATATCCGGCTCCCGTGCCCGCCGCAGCCTTGCGACATGCAGGCACCCAGGTAGATGAGCGCACGATTGGGCCGGGGGATGTGGGCGTCGGGATCGAACACAGGAACAGTATGCGAAGAAAAGTCGAAAATGGGTCCACAGCTTTGAGCGAAGGTCGGGATTTGAACGAAGCGGAGTCAACTGTTCTTTTGTTGACAAGAGCGACTCGTCATCGTAGCATCAGCCCGCACCAAATCCTGAATGAAAGGTGATTCCTATGCCGCGCACGGGTGACACGTGTCACACTTCTGGGCTTTACAAGGTCCTCAACCACATCAGGCATCCAAAGCAAATCACGATGGTAAAAGGTAAGGAGTTCCCTCCTTGCTCCGAATGCAGGGAAAGAGTCGAATACCAATTGGTACAGGCCACGCAACACTAGCGTTTAAAGGGGCGCTCCAGTGCACTGCGGTCTGCGAGCGCCCAACGCAGTGCGGGACGAGCATTCGGTGATCTGTCGGTGAACCCCACATTCACCCCACAGCAAGAATTACCCATCGTTTCTTTTCAATACTTTAGGCTGCCAGCCGTTCCGCGTAAGTTGTTGAAAATACGTTCGTTGTAGATTTCATAACCCCAAGGTCGACGGTTCGATCCCGTCCTCCGCCACCACTACTGTTCGATTCTCTTCTCCAGCAGATCGCCCTTCAAAGCGGAAGCACCCACAATGCTCTTCATTTGCGCGCGCGGAATCGAGCGTGATATATCGATAACGATCGCTGCGATCGAAACATCGCTGCGCAAGCGGGCGGGTTCCGAGCGTCGAAAGGCTACGGAATGAGCGTCGACAAGGAAGTGAACCTGCCTCTGCGCACGCGCGCCCGCGTGACCCGCCGCCTGATCCCCTACTTGATGCTGCTGTACCTGTTGGCGTACGTGGACCGCGCCAACATTGGCGTCGCCAAGCTGGGCATGCAGGCCGACACCGGCTTCAGCGATGCGGTCATCGGCTTTGGAGCGGGCATCTTCTTCCTCGGCTTCCTGGTACTGAACTTTCCCGCCAGCATCCTGGTGGAACGCTGGAGCGCGCGCAAGCTCATCGCCATCATCATGCTCGGCTGGGGCGCGATTGCGTCGCTCATGGGTTTCCTGGGCACGCCGCTCTTCGGTTCGCTACACCTGACCACGCAGTTCTACATGCTGCGGCTGTTGCTGGGCATTGCAGAGGCCGGATTCTTTCCCGGCGTCATCGTCTACCTCTCGCACTGGTACCGGCCTGAGGACCGCGCCCGCGCCAAGGGCTACTTCATGCTCTCGCAGCCCATTGCCATTGCGCTTGGCATTCCCGCGTCCGGCTGGATTCTCGAGCACATTCACTGGGCCGGCATCGCAAGTTGGCGCTGGGTCTTCCTGCTCGAGGGTCTGCCTCCATTCCTCATGGGCTTTCTCTCCCTGTGGTACCTCACCGACCGGCCGCAGCGCGCCAAGTGGCTGCCGGACGAAGAACGCCAATGGTTGGTCGATGAACTCAAGGCCGACGAGCTGCGCAAGACCTCCGCGCATCGCGTGAGCGCGATGGACGCGCTGCGCTACCCGCAAACATTTCTACTCATCGCCATCCTGTTTCTCATCGTCACCGGAAACCAGGCGCTCATCTTCTTCCTGCCATCGATCACCAACACCATGAAGTCGCTGCCTCCCGGCCTGCGCGACATTGCTGCCGGCCTGCCCTATGCGTGCAGCGCCGTCGGCATTGCCACCAACGGCATTTGGACGCAGCGTACCGGCAAGCTGCGCTGGCACACGGCCGTGCCGGTGCTGGCCACGGGCATCTCGCTCAGTCTCGCTGTCCTGGCGCGCAACAATGCGGGGCTCATGGTGGCGCTGCTCTGTCTCACCGGACTCACCGCGCAGGCCTACATGCCCGCCTTCTGGACCCTGCCCACCACCATCTTTGGAAAATCGGCCGCGGCGACAGCTGTCGGCCTCATCTGCCTCGGCAACCTCGGCGGACTCGCCGGACCGTGGCTGTTCGGCTATTTGAAAACCGTCACCGGCAACTACGATACGGGACTCTTCGTAATGTCGGGTTGTATGATTCTGGCCGGATTGCTGGCCACCAGAATTCATAGCGGATACGACCAACAATTCGATAGGGGAAGAGGATTAAAGCATGGAACGCAACAGGAAGAAGCCCGAGGATTTGCGCAGTTATAGCTGGTTCGGCCCCAACACGATGCGCGGCTTCAGCCATCGTTCGCGGATGATGCAGCTCGGGTTTGAGCGCGAAGATTTTCTCGGCAAGCCGGTCATCGCGCTGGTCAATACGTGGAGCGAGCTCAATCCCTGCAACGCTCACCTGCGCGAACGCGCGGAGATGGTGAAGCGCGGCGTCTGGCAGGCGGGCGGTTTTCCGGTGGAGATTCCGGCACTCTCCATCACCGAAACCTACATGAAGCCCAGCCCCATGCTCTACCGCAACATGCTGGCCATGGACACTGAAGAGATTCTGCGCAGCATGCCCATCGACGGCGCGGTGCTGCTGGGCGGCTGCGACAAGACCACGCCTGCGCTGCTCATGGGCGCCATCAGCGCGAATGTGCCGTCCATCTACCTGCCCGGCGGCCCCATGCTGCGCGGCAACTGGAATGGCAAGCCGCTGGGCAGCGGCACCGACGTGTGGAAGTACTGGGCCGAGCGCTGCGCCGGCGGCATCAGCGACGACGAACTGACGGTGATCGAAGCCGGCATCGCGCGCTCGCCGGGCTTCTGCATGACCATGGGCACGGCCTCCACGATGACCGCTATCAGCGATGCCCTGGGCATGACGCTTCCCGGCGCATCCTCCATTCCCGCAGCGGATTCGAATCATCCGCGCCTGGCGATGGAAACCGGCAAGCGCGTGGTGGAAATGGCCTGGGAAGGACTTACGCCAAGCGAGATCCTGAGCCAGGAATCATTTCTCAACGCAATTGTTGTCGACATGGCGCTGGGCGGATCGACCAACGCCATCATTCACCTTGTCGCCTTGGCCAAGCGTCGCGGCTTCGAGTTGCGACTTCCGGTCTTCGACGAAATCTCGCGCCACGTTCCGGTGCTGGCCAACATTCGCCCCTCCGGCGAATTTCTGATGGAAGACTTTTATTACGCCGGTGGACTGCGCGCGTTAATGGCGCAAATCAAGGACCTGCTCCACCTTGATTGTTTAACGGCAAATGGAAAAACAGTCGGCGAAAATCTCGAAGGCTCGCGCATCAACAATCCAGAGGTGATCCGCGAACGCACGCGGCCGCTGACGGAAACCGGCGGCACGGTAATTCTCTTCGGCAGCCTGGCGCCGGACGGCGCGGTCATCAAATCGTCCGCGGTCAGCCCGGAACTCTTTGAGCACACGGGGCGCGCCTTCGTCTTTGAGAACTACGCGGACTACGAAGCGCGCGTCAACCGGGACGACCTCGATGTGGACGAGACCTGCGTGCTGGTACTCAAGAATGCCGGACCGCAGGGAGGTCCCGGCATGCCGGAGTGGGGCAACTTTCAGCTCCCGAAAAAAATACTGGAGCGCGGCGTGCGCGACATGGTGCGCATCTCCGACGCGCGCATGAGCGGCACGGCGTACGGCGCCTGCGTGCTGCACGTGGCACCGGAGAGCTATGTGGGCGGCCCGCTGGCGTTCGTCGAAGACGGAGACATGATCCAGCTCGATATCCCGAATCGCAAGCTTAACCTGCTGGTTTCAGAAGCAGAGATGGCAAGGCGGCGCGCCGCATGGAAGGCGCCCGTGCCACAGGACCGGCGCGGTTATCTCGCCCTCTATCGCAGCCACGTGACGCAGGCGAATCTGGGCTGCGACTTCGACTTCCTCGAACCGGATGCGGAGCAAGAGCCCGCAGTCGTCTCGGCGGCCAAGCTTAGTCGTGGTGTTTAGAAACGGGGCAGCACCGGCAGGCCATCACGAAGCAGTGCGCCAGCGTGGCTTGTCGCTCTCGTAGTCGGTCATGATCACCACGGCAGCCCTCAGCGCGGTGGCACCTTCAAACGCCGCGGCCTCCGCGGTCCCGTCAAATCCAAATACCCTGGGAGCCTGGAGAGCAGTAACGGCGAGCAGTTTATCCATGCGGCCGTGTGTGGAGAACGACATCCCCTTCACTGCGCCGAGTGGATAATCGGTGCACAGCGACTCAGCCAGAAGAACCGAACCGGTGACGAGCGCCGCCACTGCCGCCCGCGGCCGCCTCTTGCGCCATCGCCAGGCCATTCCCAGACACAACGCAACGTGCAGATAATCGAGCGCGCCGTGGGTTCGCGCGTCGATGACTCTCGGAAGATGCTCTTCCGCGCTCTGCAGAACTCGGCTGGCAACCGACATGGAACCCTCCTCTTCCGCGCTGTGTTTCACGCTCCGCGCGCGCGCAGAGCGCCCGCGGCCTCGCAACGGTCGCAGTTGCCGCAGGGGCCGAAGTAGTCGTCCCCGAAGTAGCGGAGCAGATACTCGCGACGGCAGCCGCGCGTCTCCGCGTACTCCTGCATCTGCTCCAGGCGCCGCCCGCGCAACTCCTTCAGCATGTCCTGCTGCTTCACAGCGGCGTCAGTAATCTGCGCGGCCGACTGCTCCGACTCGATGCGAATCTGCCCCGAGGCCAGCTTGCGGGTTGCGCCTGCTTCTTCAAATTTGTGCAGGATGTTGGTGAGTTTGCGCGGCGACAATCCGGTTTCGCGGCTCAGGTGCTCTGAAGTCTTGGGAGCGTTGGGGCCCACCAGCACGTTGGCAACTGACTCGAGCTGCCGTGCATCCACCTTGCCCGCGCCGGTCTTGTAACGCTGCGCTGAGATGTCGCGCGAGCGGTAAAAGAGGACAGCTTCCGCAGGCTTGCCGTCGCGGCCGGCACGGCCAATCTCCTGGTAGTACGCATCCAGTGACTCGCTCACATCGGCGTGATACACAAAGTGGATGTCCGGCTTGTCCACGCCCATTCCGAAGGCATTGGTGGCCACAATCATCGGCACATCGCCGCTCATAAAGCGGTTCTGAATCGCGTCGCGCTCCTTGGCCTTCATGCCGCCGTGGTATGCCAGGGCCTCCACATCCCGATCGCGCAGTTCCGCGGCAATCGACTCCGCGTGGTGGTGCGTGGCCACGTAGATAATGCCCGGCTTGTCGGCAAATTCAACTCTCCGCAGCACCGCTTCGAGCTTTTCGCTTTCCGTGGAGAACGAGTCGACGCGCAGGTAAATGTTGGGCCGATCAAAGCCGCGTACGATAATGCGCGGATTGCGCAGGCCCAGCCGATCGACGATTTCGCCGCGCACCTGGCTCGACACGTTGGCCGTCATGGCCAGCGTCGGCGGATGACCGAGCTCTTCGATCACCCGCGCCAGTTCCACGTAATCAGGGCGAAAATCGTGACCCCATTGGCTGACACACTGAGCTTCACCGACGGCGAAAACCGCGACCCCGGCGGCCTTGATGCGGTCGATAGTCTGCTCTTTTTTGAGCTGCTCGGGCGCAAGAAAAATAAACTCAGCCTTGCCTTTCCCGCGGCGCTCTCGTTGTTCGGCAGGATTGGTTTCTTCGCTGGATTCCTCGGGCTCCTTCTGCGGCGCAATGGGCGGCGAGACGACAACAGTAATGCCGGCCATCAGGCTGCCGGCAATCTGGTAAACGGCGGATTTTCCAAAGCCCTTCGGCGCCACAAAGACGGTGTCCTGCCCGGCCAGCAGGGAGCGGATGGCCTCTTCCTGACCAGCCCGCAACGATGAAAACCCCAATAACTTTTTTGCCGTTGCAGAAAGATCAGTGTTCTTGAGATTTTGGGTGGGCAAACAACCTCCGGCCGCATCAGTTGCCGCATTGTTTAGTGAGATGCGGCCCGGTCCACGCTAGCTGTTCCGGTATAAAACTGCACGCACGCATGATTTTGCGCGATTAATCTTCTTTGTTCCTGGCCTCACGGCTCGCTGCAACGAGGAAGCCCGGCTCATTTAGAAAAGAAAAGTGAGCACAGTACGCACCATGCCCGGCGGTTGGGTAGACCGCAAGAGTGTCCCGCGCGGTGCGAACGGCCGCGGCTTATGCCGCTGGTGTTCGCTGGAAGTACCGCGCGGGCGCTTCACCTTCTGCTCAGAGTTCTGCGTGCACGAGTGGAAGCTGCGCTCGCAGCCGGCGTATCTGCGCGAACAGGTGCTCCAACGCGACCGCGGCATCTGCGCCACTTGCCACACCGACACCATTGCCGCGGCGCGGCGTCTGCGCTTCTCGCGCGGATCCGGCCGCCAGGCACTGCTGGCGCACTGGGGCCTGAAGCAGCGCACGCGCAAGAGCCTGTGGGACGCCGACCATATCGTGCCCGTGGCCGAGGGCGGTGGCGAATGCGACCTGGACAACCTGCGCACGCTCTGCCTGCGTTGCCATCGCATTGCCACCCTGCAGTTGCGCGAACGCCGGCTTGCGGCCAGGCGTGCAAGCGCCGGCTCCGCGCAGGTAGCCCCGCATCCTATTGAGAAATGACGGCTGCCTCCGCCAATCCGCCTGCAGCTGCTCGCACGCCAACCGCTACGCCTCCGCATTTTATTGCCGGTACCGATCCCTCGCCTCCCACGGGGGCGCCTCGCGCACTCATGAGAAAGACGACCGGGCGATCCCTGCAAGCTCTGCGATTCTGGTGAGATAGCATCGTTAAAGTATGGCCAGAGCGAGAAGTCCAGAGAAACGACAGGCGATTCTGCAAGCGGCCGTGCGCGAGATCGGAGAGGCAGGTCTGGGCGCTTCTACCGCGAGCATAGCCAGGAGCGCGGGTTTAGCCGAAGGCACCATGTTTACCTACTTCTCTTCCAAAGACAACCTGTTGAATGAGCTGTATATCGAGTTGAAGACCGACGTGTATCGGCGCATCCGTGCGGACTTTCCCAAAGACTCCGGGCTGCGCGAACGTGCGCGGCACATTTGGACTGCGTATCTGCGCTGGGCGCTGGAAAAGCCAAATGAGCGAAAGGTCTCAGTGCTGCTGAATCTCTCCACTGTCGTCTCTGAGGCAACCAGGCAGCGCATCGGCACTGAACGCGAAGCGGTAGAGCAGACCATTGAGGAACTTGGCAAACGCGGCGCGTTCAAGGATTTGCCTCATGGATTTGCTTCATCCGCGATGGCGGCGATGCAGGATGCCGTAATGGAAATGGTAACCAGGAATCCGCGGCAGAAGGCGATGCTCGTCGAACAGGCATTTGAAGCCTTCTGGCGGATGGCGAAGTAGGCCATTTTTCTACCAAATAAATGAGCGACCACTTGCTCAATATTGAATCTATCGGAACAGGAGGGCAAAAGAGATGGCTAAGATCTGGTTGATTACAGGAAGCGGTAGCGGCTTGGGTCGCGACATTGCGGAGGCTGCGCTCTCGTCAGGAGACAGCGTCGTCGCCGGCGCGCGGCGTCTGGAGGAGTTGAATGCTCTGGTGGAGCAGTACGGAGACCGCGTAACCCCGGTAAAACTCGATGTTCGTGACGAAACCGCCGCCAAGGCCGCCGTCGAGACCGCTGTGGACAAGTACGGTCGCCTGGATGTGCTTGTGAATAATGCGGGATATGGATACCTTGCTCCATTTGAGCAGATTTCGTCTGAGCAGTTTCGCGATGTGGTCGAAACTTGCCTGTTTGGGGTCGTATATACGACGCGCGCAGCCGTGCCGGTGATGCGCAGGCAGAAGAGCGGGCACATCTTTCAGGTGTCCTCCGTCGGCGGGCGCATGGCGGTGGCGGGCAACTCGCCCTATCACGCGGCAAAGTGGGCGGTGGGCGGCTTCAGCGATTCGCTTGCAGACGAGGTGGCGGCGTTTGGCGTGAAGGTATGCTCTCTGGAGCCGGGCGGCATACGGACAAACTGGGCGCAGAGGGCGGGTCAGAACTCTCCGGAGTTAATGCCGGAGTACGAAGAGTCGGTAGGCGCCATCTACAGGCTGCTGGCGGCAGTTCGCGGAAACGCCGAGGGCGATCCGAAGAAGATCGCCGCGGTAGTTGTAAAGCTGGCGAATATGGAGGAAGTTCCAAAGCGCCTGATTCTCGGCAAGGACGCGGAGATTCGCGTGAAGAACGTTGAGTCGGCACGTGCGGAAGAGGCGGCGAAGTATCGCGATCTTACGCTATCGACGGTATTTCCAGATGCGCCGGTGATTCCGGGTTTGCTGAATCACTGACGAAGGGACTGGGCACTGCGGTGCCCGGTCTTGCGTTGGTTCGGAGAGCAGCCCAATCGCTTCTGCAAGCCTATGCGCTTTAGAATCAGCCGGCGCTCGTTCTCCCTCCCGACCGGATCACCTGCTCCCGGCTTCGCCCCAGGCGCCACTTGAGCTATCATTGCGTCTAATGGGTAACGGTCCTGCTTCCCTTCACTGGGGGCCGGTTACGGTGGTGTGCGTGTCTCGATTTTTTCAGCGTCTTGTCTTCGTGCTGTCGGTGGCGATCTTCGCCGCTCTCGGCCTCGGTTTTGTCCTCGGTGAATTTGGCTGGTTCGGCGTTCATGCCGGCGGCGAGCAGGATGGCGCCTACCGCGAGATGCGCGTCTACGCCGAGGTCCTGCAGAAGATCCAGAGCGACTACGTAACCCAGCCCAACATCAACAACGTCACCAACGGCGCCCTGCACGGACTGCTTGAATCGCTCGACGCCGACTCCAGCTACCTGACGCCGACCGAATACAAGATCTACAAGGAGCGCCCGGCCGGCGGCTCGGCGCAGATTGGCATCACGGTTTCAAAGCGTTACGGCTATGCGACCATTGTGAATGTGGTGCCCGGCTCGCCCGCCGACCAGGACCATCTGACCGACGGCGATGTGATCGAATCCATCGGCAGCCAGTCCACGCACGAGCTTTCCCTGGCCGTGATCCGCCTCATGCTGGAAGGCAAGCCCGGAAGCACCGTCGAAATCTCCGTGGTCCGGCCCTTCAAACCCGATCCGGACAAGCTGACCATGACCCGCGCCAACGTTGCGATTCCGGCCCTGGCTCAGCAGGAGTATGAAAACTCCACCATTCTCTACCTCAAGCCCGACGTGGTGAACGAGGCGCGGGTCAATGAGATGGCGGCGAAGATCAAGGCCGCCGGCAAATCCACCAAGATCCTGCTCGATCTCCGCGACACCTCCGGCGACGATGAGCAGCAGGGACTGCGCCTGGCCAACCTCTTCATCAAGCAGGGCACCCTGGCCACGCTGGTCGGCCAAAAGTATCCCCAGCAGACCTTTACCGCCGACCCTGCCAAGTGCATTACCGATGCGCCGGTGGCCGTGCTGGTAAACCGCGGCACGTACGGCGCGGCAGAGCTTGCCGCCGGAGCCATTGAAGATTCCAAGCGCGGCGACGTCATCGGCGAGCGCACCTTCGGCGAAGGCTCGGTGCAGAAGACGCTGGAGATGCCCGACGGCGGAGCCGTTCTGCTGACGATTGCCAAATACGAAAGCCCCAGCGGCAACAAAATTCAAGACAACGCCGTGACCCCGACGGTAGCCGTCGACCAGCCGGCTGACCTGGGCTTTGGCCAGCCGGCCCCCAAGACCGACGACACGCTCGACAAGGGCCTGTCGCTGCTGAAGGCAAAGAGCTAAACAGAGATCAGGGTTCAGAGATCAGCAACGCCCGGCCCCCACAGCCGGGCGTTTTCTTTTGAGCCACGGAGCAATATTGGCAAGCCCCCAAACCTTCCGTGCCCCGTCCTTTTCGCTTTCTTCTGCGAAACGGGCGGGAGACCACATGCCCTATTCAACCATTCCCAACAATCCCCGCGGCATTCCCACTCTTGCACGCCGAGGTTCAACTAAGTCCTCTGTGCATCCCTCCGGATTCATCCAGTGCTAGCCTTGATGTAAGGCACTTTCTCCCCTGTACGTCGTATCTCATTAGAGAAACGCCCTGAGGCCCAAATCGCTTGGCTGTCACGACCCAACAGCCGCAGGACACGCGTGGTGACACGCGCGGGAGAGATCGCAGCCGCCGATCCCCTGCCCTGCCGCCGCACCGCCGCCGCAAGCTGGCCGGCCGGTCGGCGCTCATTGTGCTGCTGGTGCTGGCCGTTGTTACCGGCTCGCTCGCCGGGCTTACGCTTGTTTACTCCGCCGACCTGCCCCAGATCAACGACCTCGAACACTATCGCCCCTCCACCGTCACAGATCTCTACGACCGCAACGGCCGCCAGATCGGCTCCTTCGCACTTGAGCGCCGCGAAGTTATCGGCTACGACGGCTTCGCGCCTATCCTGCGCGAAGCCGTAATCTCCATCGAGGACAAAAACTTCTACTCGCACTGGGGCATTAACGTGTTCCGGGTCGCCGGCGCAGCCTGGCACGACATCCGCAGCAAGGGCCGCGCGCAGGGCGCCTCGACACTGACCATGCAATTGGCCCGGAATCTTTTCCTTAACTCCGACCGCAATGCGAAGCGCAAGATTCAGGAAGCTTATCTCGCCATTCAGATTGAGCGCGCCTTCACCAAGCAGCAGATCTTTACCCTCTACGGCAACGAGATCTACCTGGGCAGCGGCATGTATGGCTTCGAGGCAGCGTCCGAGTACTACTTCTCGAAACACGCCAAAGACCTCACGCTGACCGAGGCTGCACTGCTGGCCGGATTGCCCAAAGGCCCGGTGTCGTTTTCCCCGATTCTGAATCCCGAGCGCGCCCTCAAACGCCGCAACCTGGTGCTCAGCGAGATGGAATCGGACGGCGTAATTACACACGCGCAGGCCACCGAGGCGCGCAATGCTCCGCTCGGCCTGCATCTCGCCCAGCCCGAGGGCCTGGTGGCGCCGTGGTTCCAGGAAGAAGTGCGCCGCGAACTCGACAAGCGCTTCGGCGCCGATGAGGTGCACGAGGCCGGCCTGCGCGTAGACACTACGCTCGATCTCGACATGCAACGTACCGCCAACAGCGCGGTTGCCGACGGCCTGGCCGCCGACGAACGCCGCCACGGATGGAAAGGCCATCTGCAAAATGTGCTCGCTGACGGCGAATCGCTCGCCGCCTATCGGCATCCCGATTGGGCCGTTCCGCCCGCGCCCGGCGATTACGTTCACGCCCTGGTAACCCGGGTGCTGCCGCTGGAGATTCATGCACGGATCGGGCCGCCTGACCAGCCCGGAACAGATATTGTTCTGCTCCCCGAAGACTGGCAGTGGACCGGCCAGTGCTACGGCGACTCCCTCGTCAAGCCGGGCGACATCATCTATGTGCACATGAGCGCGGCCATGGAAGATTCCGCGCACCGTGCAACGCTCGAGCAGGATTCCGGCGTCGAGGGCGCGCTCATGGCTATCGACAACACCAGCGGCGGCGTGCTGGCCATGGTAGGCGGCCGCGACTACGCGCTTTCCCAGTTCAATCGCGCCACCCAGGCCGAGCGCCAGACCGGCTCCAGCTTCAAGCCGTACGTCTACACCGCTGCCATCCTAAGCGGCCTCAAGCCGTCGGATATCGTCGTCGATGCGCCGTGGCGCTACGGCGATTACGTCCCGCACAACTACGAGAACAACTTCATGGGTCCCATGACCATCACCAACGCCTTTGCCGAGTCGCGCAACATTCCCGCGCTCAAGCTGGCCGCGCGCGTAGGCATCGACAAGGTCATCGACCTGACCCACCGCTTCGGCGTTACGGCCAAGATCCCGCCCTATCTGCCCATTGCGCTGGGCGCGGTCGGCATCACGCTGGAGGAGCAGGTAGGCTCGTACGCGGTGTTTCCCAACGACGGCATCCGCGTGGCCCCGCACCTGGTGCGCAAGGTGACCAATGCCGACGGCATCGTGTTGTGGGAGGATAAGCCCGCGGTGAGCGAAGTCATCGACCAGCAGACGGCGCGCACCATGATGACGCTCTTCAAAGCGGTCACGCAGCACGGCACCGCTGCGACTGTAGCGCAATTGAATCATCCGCTGGGCGGCAAGACCGGCACCACCAGCGATTTCACCGACGCATGGTTCCTGGGGTTTTCGCCATCTGTCACCTGCGGCGTATGGGTGGGCTACGACAGCCGCGTTTCGCTCGGCGATAAGGAGACCGGCGCGGTAGCCGCTTTGCCCATTTGGATCAGTTTCATGAAAGCCGCCATCGCCGGCAAGGATGACGAGCAGTTTCCAGGGGATGAGTTCGTGCCGCCAATAGCGCCCCGTGCCCCATCCTTGCGCCTTGCTTCTGGCGCAAGGGTGGGAAGCACCAAACCCACGCGATAGAATTGGCGCGACCACCCATTGCACTTTTTGCAGGGTCCACCATGCCAGACGGCCTCAAGCGGCTCCATCATTCCGGACAAGCCCACTTCCTTACCTTCAGTTGCTATCGCCGGTTGCCGCTCCTGCAGCAGTTCCAGATACAGAATGAATTTCTGGTCGCTCTGGAGCAGACGCGGCGGCGATTTCAAATGTGGGTCTTTGGTTTCGTGATCATGCCGGAACACGTCCACTTACATATCAGCGAACCCGCTCACGGCCTGCTAGGGAAGGCTATGCAAGTCTTGAAGACCACAGTCGCGATCGAGGCGCGCAAGCAAGGCAAACGAGCGGAGGGCGGACTGCCATTCTGGCAGGCTCGGTACTTCGATCACAACGTACGCAATCATCCTGGATTCGTGACGCAGCTTCGTTATATCCATCGCAATCCGGTAAAGCGCGGACTGTGCAAAGAGCCGCAAGACTGGCCGTGGTCGAGCTTTCGAAGCTGGGCGCTCGGCGAAATCGGAGTTGTCGAGGTTGAGTGCCCATGGACGGCGGCGCGACGAGAGGCTAATTGAAGCCAGTGCCATCCCGCCCTTTCGCAAAATGCGCGCAAGGACGGGGCACGGAGTATGGATGGCAAATTGAAAAAATGCCGTGCCCCATCCTTGCGCCTTGCTTCTGGCGCAAGGGTGGGAAGCAACGAACTCCAGCCAAAATTCAGGCCTCAGGAACAAGCCGGAAGTACCGCTTCGCCTTCCCTACGTCCTTGAAGATCTGCTCTTTCAGCGCTTCCGGCGAGGGCCATTCCTGCTCACCGCGCAGCCTCAGCAGAAATTCCAGTTCCACCGGCGTGGTTTCATCCATCTCCACCGGCTCGAAATTAAGAATGTGCGACTCGACTGCAAACGAGGCTTCCCCAAACGTCGGCCGGTTGCCCACATTGGTCACAGCCTGAAAGACGCGGCCGGCGATCTTAAGCCGCGTGACATACACGCCCAAGTCCGGCAAGAGTCCATCGTAGGCCGCGAGATTTACGGTAGGCACCAGCAACCGCGTGCCAATCCCGCGTCCCCGCGCCTGCGTCGACAGCACGGCAAAGCACCGGCCCAGCATCCAGCGGGCGCGGCGCACATCGCCTTTGCCAATCAGCGCGCGAATCGCCGAGCTTGATACTTCCAGGTGATGCACACGCACCGCATCATGCACGTGCACTCGAAATCCATACTCCGCGCCGAACAGCGCCAGCTCCTTCACACCGGCCGCGGCGCGATGCCCAAAGCGAAAGCTCTGCCCCTCATGCAGCGCGCGCACGCGCAGCTTGTCTACCAGAATGTTGCACGTGAAATCGCGGGCCGAGAGTCGCGCCAGAGCGGCGTCGAAGGGCAGCACCAGCACTGCATCCACGCCCGTCGTGGCCAGCAGGCGCAGACGTTCGGCGATGGGCGTAATCAGCTTGGGCGCCTTGGCGGGCCGCAGAAAATGGTCGGGGTGCGGATCGAATGTAATGGCCAGCGAACGCGCGCCCGCGCTCCCGGCCTCCACCACCGCAGCGGACAGAAGCTCGCGATGTCCCAGGTGCACGCCGTCGAAGTTGCCGATGGCGGCAACGGTGGGGCCGAAGAAGGAGGGTATCTCGTCCAGCGAGCGATACACGGTAAACGGCCGCTGCTCCGCGGACGGCGCCGGAATGTTCCCACTTATCTCGGCGCTCATAGCGTTACGGGCACGCTCAACCCGTCGTAGGCCATGCGCACGTTTTCAGGCAACGCGCGGTTGGTAGCTTCGTGGCCCAGGTCGTGGGCAATGTGCGTCAGCCAGGTGTGGCGCGCGCCGATGCGCGCTGCCCAGCCCAGCGCCTGCTCCACCGTGGCATGGCTCGGATGTGGCACGTGCCGCAACGCGGACAGAACCAGCACCTCCAGATCACGCAACAAGTCGAAACTGGATTCGGGAATGGCGCTCACATCCGTGAGATAGGCCGCGTTGCCAAAACGAAAGCCGGAGATTCCCATATCTCCGTGCAGCAAAGGCACGTGCACAAAATCCACACCATGCACCAGGTTGTGCGGCTCGACCGGCATCAACTGCACCTTGGCGCGCGTGGGATACGTGGCCTGCGGCGAGAACGTGTAGTCGAAGATGCGCTCCAGCACGGCCGTAGTTTTCGGATCGGCGTAAAGCGGGACGCGCTCGCCATCACGGCGATACGCGGCAAAGCTGAAGGGGCGCAGATCGTCCATGCCCAAAACATGATCGGCGTGCCCATGTGTATAGAACACCGCGTCCACGCGCGACAGAGATGCGTGCAGAGCCTGCTGGCGGAAATCCGGCCCCGTGTCGATGACAACCACGCGCTCCGATTCCGCGTTGGCCCAGCGCAGCGCCACCGAGGGCCGCAAGCGCAGATCGTGCGGATCGGCCGAGGTACACACCGCACAGGTGCAGCCCAGCGTAGGAACCCCCATCGAGGTTCCGGTGCCGAGAAATGTGAGGGTTGCGTCCATAAAAAGCTTCTAGCTGCTGGCTCCTAGCTCCTGGCTTCGCAGTGCGAAGAGATGCTCTGTTAGCTCTTCCCCGAGACAGCTTTCGAGCCTTAATCCTGACGCTCCAGGAATCCACGCTGCTGCGTTTTTCCAAACCTTCGCTAGAAGCTAGCAGCTAGCAGCTAGCAGCTAGGAGCTAGAAGCTGGGAGCTAGAGGCTAGAAGCTGCACTTACCGTTTTGCCGGCGGCGGCTGCGGAACATTGGGCATCGAGATCATGCCGGTGATCTCGAGAAACATCATGCGCAGCTCGTAGAGAATCGACTGCAACATGCGGTCTTCCGTCGGCGTGAGATTGCCGCGGGTCTTTTCCGCCAGAATTCCGAGCAGGTCGATGGTGCTGCGCGCGCCCAGAATATCCACCTGCGGGCGCTGCCCTTCATGTGTCCCCGCACCCATCTGGATCAGCGCCGACAGGTAAAACTGCTGGATCAGGTGCTCGAATCCCAGCGGTGGCTGCGCTCCCATGGCCGGGTTCTGCGCGCGTGCCATCTCCTCAATGCGCTGCGCAGAGGCATCGTAGGCCGCCTTCTGCTCCTTGCTTTCCTGCACGCTGGGCGCCGGCGGAAGCTCCGGCTCGGGTCCTTCTTCGGCGGCATCAAGCGCGGCATCCAGCGACTGCTGCACCGGTTGCTCAGCGGAAGCTGCTGTCTTCTCCGGCTGCGCCTTGGCGCGGCTCTCTTCCACCACCAGGCGTGGTCCGGGTTTGGGCTGCGGCGCAGGCGGCGCTTCCTGCTCAGGCGCCGCTGCCTGCTCTTCCTGAGCCTTCAGCTTGCGGCGGTCAACGAATTCAAAATTAGAGGCGTCGGATTTCGGCGTTTCGCTCATATCCTCATCAATTCCGTTCCAGATTTGGCGGCGTCGTCAAGACGCGTGCCGTCCCTTTTGCGCCGCCGGCCTCGTAGGCAAAAGGCCGGTCAGTTTGCTCGGCCTCGGCGCGGATCATGGCCAGCGCGAAGATCCGGCTGCCGCCGGCAAGCGGCAACGCAGCTGCGCTGGTAATCACCCCGGCAACGGAGCCATCCTCGAGCGTCAACTCGGTCCCAGGCGCCGGCACTGGCCCGCTTAATTCCAGCGGCCGCAGATGCCGGTGCACATTGCCGCGGGAGTGAATGCGCTCCACAATCTCCTGGCCCAGGTAGCAGCCTTTGTTGAAGTGCAGCGCCCGGGTCTGCGAGGTTTCCTGCGGCAAGTCGCGCTCGGCCATGTCGACGCCGTAAAGCGGAATTGCCTCGGCAATCCGAAATGCGTCCAGCGTGGCGCAGCCAATGGGCGTTGCCCCGGCGGTGCGCAGCGACGACCACAGAAGCTGCAATCCGGCCACCGGCAGCCAAAGCTCATAATGAGGCGCAAGAACACCGTAGGTGCGCACCATCCGAAGGTCGTAGCCGTTCCACTCCACCTGCGCGCCCGACATGGGAACCGGAAACCCCGGCAACCCCACGCGCCCCAGCACCTCTTCCGCCATGGGCCCGGTCAATCCTATGGCCGTCTCCGAGCCTGCCTCGCCGGTCGGCTCCGCGCCCAGGGGAACCAGTTCCACATCGTCCATGATGATGAAGCGGTTCAGGTGGGCCAGCAGCTTTTCGTACTGGTCGGCGGCAATTTCAATCTCCAGCCCCGACTCGCCGGCAAACGGTGTGCCCAGAAGCGGATCCGCTGCTTCGCTGCGGCCCAAGGCTGCTCCGGCCGTGCTCTTGCTGCTCGCGGCCTCGGTCTTGCGCCGCTGCGGCGATAGCTCCTCACTGCCCCGCCACACCGTCAGGTCGCCCTGAATGCGCCCCTGCGCATTGAGAACCAGGTTCCACGCGCCAGCGTTGGGGAACAAGTCGTTGACCGTGTTGGTGACCATGCCGCTGAGCCAGCGAAAGCGGTCATCTCCGCGGACCGCCACACGGCGCATCCAGCCCAGATCGTGGATGAGCCGCCTCGTTCACCAAAGTCGCTGTTTCCCGCTCCGCAGCGTCCAACTGATGTGGGGTAAGCGCGCCTCGGTAGCTAACGAGTTGGTGTGCCGCACCGGCCGATTCCAGTAAAGAGGCCAACGCAGTAGGTTCAAGCGTTTGCGCCAGATCAGTATCCGTCATGAAAGTGCATTTCCACCGCTCGGCGCCGATTTTTTCTAAGAATCCTGAGGCGCCGGACCGCATCCTGATTATAGCCTTGGAAGCAGAGGCCGGGGTTTCGGCGGCATCCAACCGGAAGAGGCCACACGGAGAATCAATGCACGAGGAGAATCAATGAACGGCCAACAGGCATGGACGCGGTGCGGGAAAAAGGCAGTTGGATGTGCGGCAGCGTGCTGCCTGGCGGTATCCCTCGCGGCGGCCCAGCAAACGGCGCCTGACGCAGCAGCCCCGTCTGCGCAAGGTCAATCCCAGCCCCAATTCCAGCCCCCAAAGTCTCCATCGAAGCCCGGCGCCCAGCACGACACCCACATCACGCCCGAACAGGCCAAGCAGCTTTTCGCCCTGGTCGATCAACTGATCCAGTTCTCGTCGCAGGAGACCGGCCTTCCAGTCGAGACCGCGGTCAAGCGGCGATTGATCACGCGCGCCGAAGTGGAAAAGTACGTCACCCAGAAGTTCGACGACGATGAAGGCGCGAAGCGTTTGCAGCGCGACGACATCGTGCTGAAGAAGTTCGGACTGCTCGATCGCGATTTTGAGCTGAGGCCGTTCCTGGTGGCCCTGCTCAAGGAGCAGATTGAAGGCTTCTACGACTCCAAGACCAAGACCGTGAACATTCTGGACTGGGTGGATGCCGACGAGCAAAAGCCGGTGCTGGCCCACGAGCTGACCCACGCCCTGCAGGATCAGCACTCCAACCTGGACAAATGGGACGATCAGACACCTGACGATGTGTCGACCGACGCGGCCGGCGACACCGACCATCTGCAGAAAGACGAGATGGACACGGCGCGCGATGCCGTGGCCGAAGGCCAGGCCACGGCCGTCATGATGGATTACGTGCTCAAGCCGATGGGCAAAAGCCTAGTCAAGGATCCCGAGGTTCTCGACATTGTGAAAGATCAAATGACCGGCTCGGATTCGCCGGTGATGTCGCGCGCCCCGCTGCTGCTCTCCGAATCCATGCTCTTCCCCTATCGCGAAGGCCTGAGCTTTGAGCAGGATGTGTGGATGGACGAAGGGCAACACGCGGCCTTTGCCGGCGCCCTTGACCGCCCGCCAAGCTCCACATGGGAAATCATCAATCCCCGCGCCTACGAGAAGAAAGAGATTCCATCCATCCCGCTGCTGCCCGACATTCATCCGCTCGTCGATGCACTTTACCGTCCCTACGATATTGGCCAGGTCGGCGAGCTCGATCTGCATATCCTGACCGAGCTCTTCGGCGGCGACGAGGCGGCGCGCGACCTGACCCCCGCTTGGAACGGCGGCATTTACTGGGCCGGACAGTTGCGCAGCGCCAAAACTCCGGCTGAGCAGGATTCCACAAAGTCGCTGGCGCTCTTTTATCTGTCGGCGTGGCGCAATCCGGAATCGGCACAGTCCTTTGCCAAGCTCTACGCGGATAATCTTTCGCGCAAGTATTCCGCGGTGAAAGCAGTGGCCACGGCTGCAGACTCAGGAGCCGTCGACACCGGCGCCATCGAGCAGGTGTTTTCGACTGATGAAGGTCCGGTCGTGATCACGCGGCGCGGCAGCATGGTCTTTGTGGCAGAAAGCTTTCCTCTTCCCTTGGCGCGCAAACTCACCATGCTGATTCTCAACGACCAGGGGACAGGCGACGTGCGCACGGCGCAAAACACGCTGCCGCGGAGGGGAGACAGTCAGCCTGTCGCCGGCCCGGCCCTGAGCTCCGACCTGGTCGAGTTCTTCCAGAACTGCGGCGTCATGAAAGCGGCGGTGGATGCCACGCTGAGAAGCGCATCGCCACCCGCGGTCCACTGATTTCCAAGCCGCATCGACAGAACGAAGAACTCAGCTGAACCCTCCCAAAATGAGCGGGGCTAAAAGCCTCTGAGGGAATGCGCGTCCGAGTTGAAACACCCGCACACCAAGCCGCGCGTAGCTATAATGAAGCCCCACAATGAAGCGGCTGACGGAGACTCGTTGGGCGACACGATCGGCGGCGCGATTCTCGCGCGCAAAGCTCGCTTTGCTGCTCTTCGCCGCAAGCGCCGGCTCAACAGCGCGCGCCGCGCCTGCCCGTCATCCCTCCGCCGAGTTGCCCACACCTGTCAGCGTCGCGCAATTCGAGCAGTTCCTTTCTCAAACCCGGCATCCAAAGGACGCGAAGTTTGCCGCGCAGCTTGCCGGCTTCGAGCTCACCGAGCGCTCCGGCCGCGCGCGGCTGGCTCATTGGCTTGTGCAGTTTCCAGGTCGGCGGACGCGCCAGGCGCTCACAGCTCTCGCCGATCTTTCTGCTTTCGAAGACCTGCCGCCCGCCGACCTTCCTTCCGATCCTGCGCCCGACCCGACCACCGCGCGGCAAATCTTTGCCCGCGTTGTAGACTACGTGGCACAGATGCGCCCCAAACTGCCCAACTTTTCGGCTCTGCGCTCCACCACACGCTTTGAGATTGCCCCGCGCGACGAAATCCTCCGCGAAGTGCAAGCGGTTCGGCTATTCCGTAGTGGCGCAGAGAACGCGGTGTACGAGCCGCTGGGCCGGGCAAGTTCCGGACCGGGCGGTGGTAACTGGCTTTTCCTGGCTGCCACATCGGCAATGCTCGTTGCCTATCGCGATGGCCGCGAGGTCCCCGGATCTGAAAGCAAGGATCGGGGGCAGCTGGCCGGCCCGCAACCCCTGCTCAGCACCAACGGCGAATTTGGCCCCATTCTCACCGTCGTGCTCAGAGATGCTCTTCACGGCAAAGTTGCATGGAGCCATTGGGAGCCGGGCACCGGCACACCTGTCGCCGTATTTAGCTACTCCGTCCCTCAAGAAGCGTCGAACTACGCCGTATCCGATTCCGCGCCCGATTCGTCCGCCGGCCAGGCAACTTTCCCCGCCTATCACGGCGAGATTGCCGTCGATCCCGCCACCGGCGCCATTCTGCGCATCATGTTGCTCGCGGACAAGACCTCCACACAAGTGTTGGAGTCAGGCATCATCGTCGATTACGGCCCGGTGCAGATTGCCGGAAGAACCTATACCTGCCCCGTGCGCAGCGTCGCTCTGTCGCGCGCCCCGGCCAACCCAGAGGGCGCTCCTGCCCAATTGCACACCTTCCTCAACGACACCGCGTTTACCAACTATCACGTCTTCCGCAGCGAGGTGCGCATCGTCCCTTAAGGCGGCGCCGGACCATAGATCGCGAGCGGGTGCCCCATCCTTTCGCGCCTTTGCGAAAGGGTGGGAGACCACAAAGCTCCGGCCGCGATCTTGGTCCGTTCACCCTACGTGAACAAAATCCGCATAGGCGTCCGCGCCGGAAAATTCTTTGCGGTATCGCCCAGCTCGCCGGTCTCGGGATTGCGCTTGATCACGCTGATCCAGTTCGAATCCTGGTTAGCCACCAGCATCCATTGCTCGGTGGGATCGAGCACGAAATTCCGCGGCGTGTTCCCTCCGCAGGTCGTCCGCACCATCGCCGTCAGTGCACCGGTCTCGGGATCCGCCCGGAAGGCATAGAGAAAATTGTCGCCGCGGTTCGCAAAATAGACGAACCGCCCATCGCGCGTGATCACCGTGTCGCACCCGGTCGGGATGGGCGTAGCCGGCGAATTCGGCGGCAACAGATCGATGCGCTTCACCAGCGTGAAGTTCCCGTCGTCCTTGTGCCAGTCGAGCACGTCCACGGTGCAAGCCATCTCGTTCATGCAGTACGCAGTCCGCCCATTGGGATGAAAATGCAGCGTGCGCGGCCCCGAGCCGGGCGCGCCGTGATACGTTCCGGCCGGCGTCATTCCCGCTGTCGCCGGATCGGGCCGGTAGATATGAATGCAGTCGCCGCCCAGATCGTTGATATACGCAAAGCGATTGTCCGGAGAGAACGACGCAAAGTGCGCATGCGCGGTAGGCTGGCGCACCGGATTGGGTCCATGTTCGGTGTAGTGCTGCTTCCACACCGCCTCGCTCAGTTTGCCGTCCGTAATGCGAAAGCTGGCCGTGCTGGCGCCGGTGTAGTCGGCCGACAGCAGCATCCGCCCGGTATGGTCGACGGCAACGTGGCAGGTTCCTGTCCCGGCTGAGTTGCGTGCCGTAAGCAGTTCCAGCTTGCCGTCGCGCACGCGATAGCTAGCCACTTCCCCAGTCGGCTTGCCGTCAAAGTCGTCCAGCTCTGAAGCCGAGTAGGCAAATTCACGCTCATGCGAGAAGGCCACCCACGCCACCTTGGGCACAGTGGCCGCCACGCCCGCCGGCGTTAGCTCGGCGGTCGCCGGGTCCCAGTCGTAGGCAAGAATGCCATCGGGTGCGCTGGACGCGACAAACACCCGGATGCGGCGGGAAGTGGAAGACGACTGCGCGGAAGACAGACCGGCAGCGGAAGCGATAGCAGCGGCGGAGCTCATTATGAGAACCTCACGCCGGGTTAGATGTGTCATAGCGGGATAATTGTCGCCGATTGGGCCAACCTCGCACCAGTGCCGGGAGAACTGCAGGTCTGTGACCGCTTGGTTTTGCACCGATCTGGGGTGCCCCATCCTTGGCGCGTATTTGTTTTTGTGCCAAGGGTGGGAGAGCACAGCCCTCAACCAGCCATCTGCCAGGACTTAAGACTGGCGGCCACCTGCGGCCTCTCCGCTACACTGATCCGAGGAACACGCCTTGTCGCACTTCACCAGCTTCGTGCGCATCCCTGCGCTTGCCCTCCGCCAGCACCTGCGCCCGCTGCCGCGCATCGGCGTGCTCGGCGAGGACACGCTCGCCCTGCGCGTCTGGCCTAACGACATCGATTTCAACTTGCACATGAACAACGCGCGCTACCTGAGCGCCATGGACTACGGCCGCATGCACCTGCTGGCCCGCGCCGGTTTGCTGGAGCACATTCTGCGCTCGCGCTGGCAGCCGCTGGTGGGCGCGGTGTGGGTCACCTACCGCCGCTCCCTGCCTGCCTTCGCTCGCTTCGCGCTCACCTCGCGCCTGGTCTGCTGGGACGAGCGCTGGTTCTACATCGAGCAGATCTTCACCGCGCCGAAGATCGACGGCCCAGCCGCCATCGGCTGGGTAAAAGGCGCGTTGCGCGACACAACCAGCACGCTCGATCCGCGGCGCATCATCGAGCGTGTAGCTCCAGGCCTGGCCAGCCCGCCCATCCCAGAAACGATTGCCGCCTGGAACGAGCTGACGCGGGAGAAGCTTCAGCAGAGCTGACAGTGAGCAGTGGACAGGGAACAGTGAGCAGGGAATAGCGGTATGGCGATTCCCCCCAAACTGTGCACTGTGCACTGCCTTTAAATCAGCTCCACGCCCCACAGATCGTGCAGGTGGACCACGCCTTCGACGCGCGCGTCTGCATCGACCACCACCAGCGAAGTGATCTTGCGCTCCTCTAAAATCGCTAATGCTTTCGCGGCTAATTCGCTCGATGCAATCGTCCGCGGGTGCGGATTCATGGCCTCGCCGGCCGTGCGGCTCAGCGCCGCGCCGCCCTCGCGCTCCAACAGCCTCCGCAAATCCCCATCGGAGATGACCCCACACAGGCGGCCTTCCTGCTGCACAGTGGTCATGCCCAGCTTCTTCGATGACATCTCAAAGATCACATCCGCCATCCCCGTCACCGGCGCGACCACCGGCACCGCTTCGCCCGTATGCATCAGCTCCCGCACCCGCGCCAACTGTTTGCCCAGCTTGCCGCCCGGATGCAGCTCCGCGAAATCCTCCGCGCGAAATCCCTTCTTCAGGCTCACCGCAACCGCCAGCGCATCGCCCAGCGCCAGCATCGTGGTAGTCGAGGCAGTGGGCGCCAGGTTCAGCCCGCACGCCTCGCGCTCCACGCTGCAATCGAGCGCCACGTCACTGGCCTCTGCCAGCGTCGACCGCAAATTGCAGCAGAAGCTGATCAGCGCATCGCCCTTGCGCTTGAGCGTGGCCAGCAAGCGCAGAATCTCCTCCGTCTCGCCGCTGGCCGAAAGCGCCACCACCACATCGCCCGGCATGAGCACGCCCAGGTCGCCGTGCACCGCCTCAGCCGGATGCAGAAACAGCGCCGGCGAACCGGTAGAGCTCAGCGTGGCCGCAATCTTCTGCGCAATGATGCCGCTCTTGCCCATCCCCGTCACCACCACGCGCCCATGCGTCTCCCCGCAGCGCAGCACCAGCTCCACCGCGCGCTCAAAATCCGCGGCCATCGAGCCCTCAAGCCGGGCCGCAAGACATTCAAGCGCAGCCGCCTCCGTCCGGACGAGTTCCGCCGGGCTCAGATCGGCCGGCCGCGATTCATTCTCCCTGGATTCAGCCTGGTTCATCGGTTTTTGATGGTAACAGCTTTTGAAGCCCGCACAGCGGGCGCAACACGGTAGCCCCAGGGCGTAAGCCTGGGGTTACACGTGCCGGCATGCAGTTCAAGCCCGCGACGCGGGCGAAAGACCATCTCTCATCCATCCGCCACCCCAATGCCATCGTCCAATGACCCCCGAAGACCCCGTTACAATGGCTTTAAGGAGCCGTCCAACAGACATGCACTCTTTCCTTGCCCGTTTCTGTGGGAATCGCCTCAACCGCGCCGCCCTCACCCTGGCCGCCGCTGTCTTTTTCGCCGCCGCCGCCCACGCCCAGTTTGGCGCGCCGCCCACCACGCCGGTCCACGATCCCGCCGCCCTCAAACCGCCCGCCGGCGCGCGCGTGGCCATCATCGAGTTTGAGGACATGGAGTGTCCCGACTGCGCTGCCGCCAACCCGGTCGTCAAGCAGGCCGCAGAAAACTATCACATCCCCTGGATCCGCCACGACTTCCCGCTGCCCTTCCATCCCTGGAGCTTCCAGGCCGCCGTCTACGCGCGCTGGTTCGACCTCAAGAGCAAGGCCGTCGGCGACGCATACCGCGACTACATCTTCGCCAACCAGCCCTCCATCGAGAGCCCGGCGATGCTCACCCAGTGGACGCAAAAATTCGCGCAGGCTCACGGCATGGCGCTGCCCTTCGCCGTCGATCCCATGGGCAAGCTGGCCGACGAAGTCAAAGCCGACCGCTCGCTCGGCCAGGCCATCGGCATTGAGCACACGCCCACCATCTGGATCGTCACCAATGGCAGCAACGGCGCCGCCCCGTTTGTCGAGGTCGTCGACCGCAGCAAGCTCTATCAGCTCATCGACGCAGCCCTGGCCGAAACGCGCAAATAAGACGAAACTGTAGCGCCGGTTTCCAAACCGGCTGTAGTGGGGGTCTCCAGACCCCCATCGCACATCTGCTCGTGCAAGCAGGAATCCGAAACAGAAATCCGGGTACCCCACCCTCGCCGGACGTGCCCCACCTTCGGCGCTTCGCGCTTTTTGCGAAGCGGCTAAGGTGGGATATTTATAGCTCTTGAAGTTCTTTTATTTACAGCTTTTCGGCAGTCTCTCGGGCCTTTTATCTACAGCCTTTGTCTCTTATCTATAAAACTGAAAACTGAAAACTGTCAGCTGCCCTGAATCTTCACCAGCTCCGGCGCGCCCGGCGAAACCATCTTGGTCTGCGGCGCCCGCCAGTGGTCGATATGGCTGATGCGGTGCACGCACCCGATGGTGCAATTCGGCGCGCAGCTCTTGGCCGTCACAAACTCCCGCTTCACATCCGCGGTCGTATACTCGGCAATCGGCACGCCCGGATACCCGCGCTGCTGGCTGCAGTAGTGCACCAGCCCGTCCTCGCAAATGTACAGGTAGCGTGACCCCGCCCGGCAGCGCCAGTCATTGGGCCGCCCCTGCACAATCGCTTCCTGAAACTTGTCGAACTGCGCGTAGTTGGTCTTCTTGCGGTTGGCCATCTCGAAGTACACCCGCGCCTCTTCGGGAAGCAGCGGCTTCAGTTGCCCATCGCCGTCGTGGATAATGCCGATCGTCGACTCAAAGCCCAGTTCGAGAGCCCGCTTCCCAATCACCAGCGCATCATTGGGATCGCGAAACCCTCCTCCCACCACCGAATTAATGTTCACGTGGAACTCGGCATGTTCGGCCAGCATCTGCAGCTTCTTGTCCAGCACCTTCAGGCTCTTCTTCGACACCTCGTCCGGCTCCAGGTTGTCGATGGAGATCTGCATATGGTCGAGGCCGGCGCGGTTCAGCCGCTCGATGCGTTCGACATTCAGCAGGTAGCCATTGGTAATCATGCCCGCAATGGCGCCGGTCTTCCGCATGCGCCGGATAATGTCGTCGAGCTCGGGATGGGTCAGCGGCTCCCCGCCGGAGATGCCGATCATGGCCGTCCCCAGCCGTCCCAGGTGGTCGACGCGCCGGTACATCTCCTCGAGCGGCACCGGGTCGGACACCTTGTCGTACTCGTTGCAGTAGGTGCAGGACAGATTGCAAAAGCGCATAGGAATAATCTGCGCCAGCACGGGGTGCGAAGTATCCGCCAGCGCCCGCGCCACCATTGCGTATTCACGTGCCTTGCGCCGGGCCGCAATCAGCCGCCCGCGCACCGTCGATCTCCGGGGAATGCCCATTGGTTCTATTGAAACATAAAGAAGACGAGCCACCTTAACGCCGTGCCGCGTCATGCCGGGTACCCCATCCTTCGCGCGCCTTTTGCGCGAAGGGTGGGAGGCCACGAATCCACGGGCCCCGAACCATCCAAGCCCCGGAGGGTCGGATCATGGCCGATTCCGCCCCTCCGTCTGAGCCAGGATCTCGATGAACTCCGCCGCCTTCACAATCATCACTGTGGCAAACTGCGCGAGTTTAAGAAGGTGATCGTCACCGGTGACAATGTAATCGGCGGGTGGCCCAGATCCCACGCCGCCAACTCGCCCCAGAACCATGGGTGCCCCGGGGCCCGCTTTTGGGACCCGGGAGACCACGCATCTCGCCCGCTATTCTCCCGGAGGGAGACGCGAAAATATCCCGGGGCGCAAGCCCAGGGTCAGCCGGCGGGTGGCCCAGGTCCCACGCCGCCAACTCGCCCCAGAACCATGGGTGCCCCGGGTCCCGCTTTTGGGACCCGGGAGACCACGCATCTCGCCCGCTATTCTCCCGGAGGGAGACGCGAAAATATCCCGGGGCGCAAGCCCCGGGTCAGCCGCCCTGATCTCTGTTGAATTGCCGGTTTTAGTCCTCAAATCGCTATAATGGAGCTATTGCACACAGAGAAAAGGGCGCCCCCATCGGGCGCCTTTTCTCATGCAGGCCCAGCATCGGCCTCAGAGTGAGAATCTACCGTGTTTTCAACTACCTGCGAACGCGCTCTTTTGTTTTCATACACTTGCAGACACAGAAAACGATAACCTCCGTATTTGCCACACTTGCGAAATTGGAGGGGGGGGGTAGGGGGTCCTAACCTTTAGAGCCAATTCTCCAATTTTTAAAGCAAACTCCACCCTTTATTTTCAAGGACTTGAGCGGGGGATAAATTGCCAACTCATTTATTTGCAACACTTGTAAATTTGACGGGCAGTAGACCCCCACCGCTAGCGGCCTCATCGGTCACGATTCACGAACCACGGCCTCACTGGCCATCCACGCGCAGCAGCAGCGCGGTGCCGCCGCCCAGGTGGAGTTGGCCATTGGTCGAAGCCAATTCAATCGTCCCGGTGCTGCGGCCGGCGTGCTCCACAGTGAGATTGGGGAAGCCGTATACACCGCACGCGTTCACGGAGAAGAGCCATAGGGCCTGCGGCCGGCTGTTGTCGGCCACCAGGCCGCGGCAGGGTTTGCCGAGGTCGGCCTGCGGCTGGCCCTCCACGCCGTAGGCCACCGGCTTGCCGACCGCCGTTTCCCCCTGGGCCACCGGGCCGCCGCCGCGGTACACCTGGTCACCGCCGATCTGCTGCGTGGTCCAGGTCTCCGGGGTGAGCCCGCGAGACGACATATCTTCCGGCATCTGCGCCTGCTGCACTTCCATCGGAGAAGCGATGGCGCGCAGATCGGTGCGGATGGGAATGCGCTGGCCATGGCTTTCGACCGCATCAAAGCGAATGGCGATGCGAGCGGGTGTACCGGCTCCGGACACGCTCACCACGCGGCCTACGACCTTGGCACCGCGGTGCACCTGGGTTTGCGGCACGGACTGCATGAGGCGCAAGCGGACGGTTTGACCGACGTGCAGCTTGTGCGCGTTCAGACCGTGGCCAATGCTGACGGGAAGCAGCGTGCCCTCAGGCAACGTGGATTCCGTGGCAGATGTTTGGGCAGCATAGCCAGCGGGTAAGACGAGCATTCCAGCAAGCATCACACCAAGCGCACACGTGAGTTTCACAGCACCCTCCGGCGACGAGCGGACGGCGGGGCGCGCGCGATCAAGGTGATTCGACGCGCCTCGGCGCCGCCGCATCTCTCAACGTTGTCATTGGAGTGATTTCGCACCCGCAAAGATGTACCGCGCCGAGCGAATTGTTACGAATCCGTGAATATTGCGCGGCAGATGGTTGATCGGTGGTTGGTGATCAGGTATGCGTTCGACTTGTTCCCTTGTCCCTTGTCCCTCGTTCCCTTGGTCCCTTGGTCCCTTGTTCCCTTGTCCCTCGTTCCCTCGTTCCCTTGCCCCTTCTTGCCGCTTGTGGTCTTTGTCATATCGCGGCCTGTAAATTTCGGCCTATAATGCGTGGCAGAATTCGCAATCGACAGTAAAGATGCCTGTAATTCGACATCTGGCGGCCGCGGACTGTTTGTGAGCGACCTGCCGGTCGAGGAGCGTTGTCAGGAGGGCTGTTATGTTGAAGTCGATTTTGCTTGTTTGTGCAGGTAGTTTTCTGGTTGCCGCGCCGTTGGCCATGGCAGGACGCAGTCCGCAGCAGGCGGCGCCAACGCCGGCCGCAACACCGGCGCCGGCTCAGCCGGCCGGCAACACCCAAACCATGCCCGCAATGCAGGAAACGCCAACCACCGCCCCGGCCGGGTCTGCCATGGCCGCGAACATGAAGAACCCGGTGCTGAAGCCGAGCGCCGAATCACAAGCCAAAGCCAAGCAGTTGTACGCAATTGACTGCGCGATGTGCCACGGCGACAACGGCAATGGGAAGACCGATCTGGCCACCAGCATGAGCCTCACGCTGTCCGATTTCACCGATCCGAAGTCGCTGGCCGACCATATGGATGGCGAGTTGTTCAACGTGATCCGCAACGGCAAAGACAAGATGCCGGGCGAAGAAAAGGCACGCGCCACCGATACAGAGGTGTGGACCCTGGTGATTTACGTGCGGAATTTCTCCAAGCCGCAGTCGGCCGCCACGGCAGCCAAGTAAGCGGCCCGGGCTAAGAGGGGCGAAGCGGGGACGCGGTGGCTGCACGCCGCTGCTCAAAGGGGATTTCTCTCTCTAACGCTGGGTGCGTTGTCACACTACGATTTCAGCCGCGCGCTTCACCATAAATGAAGACGCCAGAGGCCGAAGCCTCTGGCGTCTTCACATCGTGATATCGCGCAGGTCAGTTGGTGGTCGCGTCTTCCAGCTTGCGCCTTCGGATTACCCCAACTCTCCTCGGAAATCTGCGTCCATTGGCGTGGCCACTGGGCCGATCTCCGCGTCCCATCGAAATATGGTCCTTCAGCTCGATCACCGGCGGCCAACGCGTGGCTCGCGCCATGCGTCGCTCATTCCGGCTCGACCGGTTGGCAACCCTCCAGCTTTCGCTGGACGGTCCATCTTCCGGCTAGGCCTGTCGATCAACCTGCGGCTTGCGCCGCCTGCCGACCCTTCAGCTCCCGTTTCGGCGGTGAACCCCAAGCTTTCGCCGGCGTTCCACCCTCCGTTCCGTCCGGCTGGCAACCTCCCTGCTCGCGCGGGGCGGCCCATCTTCCGGCTAGGCTTGCGATGAGCTTCCAGCTTCGCCCGGACATCCATCGACGGCTTGCGCCGCCGGTGAGTTTCCGCGCTCCACTTTCCCCTCATCTCCGGAACTCAAGTCAGTGGCCAACTTCCGATCTTCATCGGCGTTTCTTCCTCTGACCGTGCCAGCGTTCCAACTTGCAGCTTGCGCCGCTTGTTGCACCTTCTGGCGTGATTGTCGGCTTCTTCTCCGGTTTTCACCGGCCGTCTGCCCTTCAACCACTCCGGCGATCCACTTTCGCTTCCCTGCTGGATCATCAGTTGAATGGACAGTACGCCCGTTCAATCTGTGGATACAAGTGCAAAAATCGGGTTAATTTGTGAATATCACCAGGGTTGGTGCAGCCCTGGAAAATCGCCGCCAAAAGCGCACCGATGCTGAGGCAAAAATCGCGATTCAGGCGGCTTTGAGGCGCCGAAAAAGATGGAGATCATCCCTGATTCGTCCATCTCTTCAGGCATGAACCCGGTCCGAATGAATATCCCTGCCGTACCGAGGAACAAAGGTGTGTCCGCACCTGCGGCAGATGCATAAGGATTCCCATTCGCGCATGGCAGGCTGCCAGACTTTCGCGTTGTAGCTCTTTGCGCCTCCTATGAGCCAGTGGGCGCTCGCTCCCAACACCATCCAGGCCAGCGCCAGGCCCAGCAATGGCATGCGCAGCTGTTGACCCAGCCCTCGTCCAAAAACCGACCCGAACAAGGAGAGGAAAACGACCGCTAAAGCTCGCCACCAGTATGCGCGAGGCTGTGGAGGAGAGTACTCGCTTGCCCGGTTTGACCGGCTCGACCAGGGCCTGCCGCGACTGTCCGTCCAGTCCCGTGTGCTCGAGTCGTACAGGAGGGAGATTCTCTGGGTGGACTGATCGTTACATTGCGGACACGGATATGCCATGCTTCCTCCTTATGCCGGCTATCGGCTTCTCCGAAAGAAGTGTGAGCCCGCTTTCGCGAACCTGCATCCTGTTTCCGCGCTTCCCACAGCCGTGAAGTTCCGGCGCAATTCGCCGATGGAAAAGACAGGGGCCTCCATGACAGATCGGATGGCGTTGCTTGAAGCCGCACTCGACAGCTTGCCGGATGGCGTGGCTCTCCTCGACCGCGAGGGCGGGCTGGTGTTCTGGAACCAGGCGGCCGAGGCCATCACGGGCTACCGTTGCGCCGATCTGGTGGCATCTCCCGAAGCGCTGCAGCCACTGCTGAATGCCGGCGCCGGCGAGCCGCCGGGCAGCGATCGGGGAGCACTGGTACGCCCGCGGCACCAACTCGGGCACGAACTGCCGCTGATTGCGCGGATGCAGCTGCTGCAGAACGGGCTGGGCGAGCAGCTGGGAATCGCCATCCTGTTTCATCCCGCCGAGCGGCTGGACGCGCTGCCCCACGGCGAGTCGGACGACAACGTGGATGTGCAGGCCAGCCAGGCCGACATGGAAGAGCGATTGCAAACCGAGTTCGAAGACTTCGAGCGCGGCGGAGAGGCACTGGGCGTGCTGTGGATCGGCGTGGACCAGGGACCCGAACTGCGCAAGACGCACGGCGTGGCGGCCTGCCAGGCAATGGTGGACAAAGTGCGGCGGCCGCTGGCCACTGGACTGCGGCCGGCTGAGGAACTGGGCCGCTGGGGCGACAACGAGTTTCTGGTGATTGCGCACGAGCGTACTGCGGAGATGCTGGCCAGCCGCGCGCGCACGCTCACCGGGCTTGCCCGTACCGCCGATTTCCGCTGGTGGGGCGACCGGCTTTCGCTCACGGTAAGCATCGGGGCGGCCCAGGCCGAGCCCGGCGATACGCTGGCGCGGCTGCTCAAGCGAGCCAGCCGGGCCATGGAGACCGGCACTCGCGAGGGCGGAAACCGGGTCACAGTTGCACAACGAAGAATGGAGGAAGAGATGGAGTGCATTACGGACGCGGGAGGGCAGTCATGATTGCCATCCTGGGCATCTTCCTCGTCTTTGCCGCCGTGATTGGCGGGTTCCTGATGGAAAAGGGCCACATGGCGGTTCTGCTGCAGCCGGCCGAGCTGTTGATTATTGCCGGAGCTGCTTCCGGAACGCTGTTAGTGGCCAATCCCCTGCGCATTCTGAAAGCCATTGCCGCCGGTTTGGCCGGGGTGTTGAAAGGCGCGCCCTTCACCAAAGAGCGCTACCTCGACACCCTCAAGATGATGTACCAGTTCTTGAACAAGGTGCGCAAAGAGGGCCTGCTGGCCGTGGAGATGGACGTGGAGAAACCGGCCGAGAGCTTGATCTTCAAAAACTATCCGGTGTTTCTGGCGGATCATCACGCGCTCGATTTCCTGTGCGACACACTGCGCACGGCCATCACCGGAGGCGTGGAGCCGTTCGACATGGACCAGATGATGGAGCTGGATATGGAGGTGCATCACCACGCGGCCATACAGCCCATCGACGCGCTGACTACGGTCGCCGATTCGCTGCCGGGTTTGGGCATTGTGGCAGCGGTGCTGGGCGTGGTTATCACCATGGGCTCGCTGGGCGGGCCGCCGGAGGAAATTGGCAAGCACGTGGCTGCCGCGCTGGTGGGCACGTTCCTCGGCATTCTGCTCTGTTACGGCCTGGTGGGGCCGCTGAGCTCCAACATGCGCAAAACCACGGAAGAGAGCAACGAATATCTGCACGTGCTGCGGGTTCTGATGCTTTCGTTTCTGAAAGGCGCGGCCCCCATGATCGCCATCGAGATGGCGCGCCGCGCGATTCCGGCCTACGTGCGTCCCAGCTTCGACGAGATGGAAAAGACCTGCAAGAACAAAACTGAGCCGGCGGAAGCAGCCGTCGCGGCATGAGAGATTGCTGGCCCACCCTTCGGGCAGGCGCCTTGGTTTTTGCGTTTGATGTGTGCTGCCCCAACGCTTCATCGGAGTTCGTGAAATGACGGCCAAAAATCCGCCCATCATCGTGATCAAAAAGATAAACGGCCACGGCGGCCATCACGGCGGCGCGTGGAAGGTCGCGTATGCGGATTTTGTCACCGCCATGATGGCGCTGTTCATCGTGTTGTGGCTGATGAGCCAGAACGACCCGGTGAAAAAAGCGGTGGCGGGGTACTTCAACGATCCGCGCGGAACCGCCAGCCTGCTGGGCACAACCATGTCGGGAACCGGCACCGCAACAACCGTGGTGACCGACGCCGACAAGCAGCGGCTCGAGCAGATGAAGGAGAAGCTCGAGAAAGAGATTCAGTCAAAGAAGGAATTGCAAAAGCTCGCCAAGCAGATCGAGATCACCATCACCCCGGAAGGGCTGCGCATCGAACTCGTGGAAGGCAAGAATGGAACCTTCTATCAGAGCGGGAGCGCGCGCCTCAGTGACAGCGGTCAGGAACTGCTGATGCTGCTGGCCACCGAGCTCAAAACCCTGCCCAACGATCTGCTGATTGAGGGCCACACCGACGCAACCCAATATTCCACCGACGCCAGCTACACCAACTGGGAGCTTTCCGCGGATCGCGCCAATGCCGCGCGCCGCCTGCTGCAGCAGAAGGGGGTGCGCAGCGATCAGGTGACACAGGTGCGCGGTTACGCCGACCAGTTCCTGCGCGTGAAAAATAATCCCTACGACCCCTCGAACCGCCGCATCACGATCATGGTGCGTAATGGTTCGAGTGGCGCGGCGCCGTCCGTGGCGCTGGGGCACGGCCTGGCCTCGGATCAGCCTCCGACTGCGCCTCCTGCGGCGGCTCCCGCGGTGGCGGCGAACACCCGGGCTGCACCGGCGCCCGCCAAACCGGCAGCGGGCCAGTCCGCAGCGACACCCACAGCCAAGCCGGGCATCATGGGTAAGCTGCAGAACCTGATGCCGGGAAAGAAAAAGTAAGGCCCCGGCCGCTTCATCCTCTATCGATCCTGGATGAGACCGCTCTCGCGCCGATGGTGTACTCTGAATTCCGGTTCAAGAAACCGGTACCCAGAGGGAGCTATTTTCCATGACCATTGTCGCCGGAGTCGATTTCGGCACACTCAGCGTGCGTGTAACTCTTGTGGACAGCAAGCAGGGCCCGATCGGCACCGCTTCGGCTGCTTACCCGCTGCACCGCCGCCGCGAAGACCCCAATTACGCCACGCAATCGCACGCCGACCAGATGGCGGCGCTGGCGTCGGCCACGCGCGAGGCCCTGAAAAATACCGGTGTGAACGGCGCTGATGTGGCCGCCATTGCCCTCGACACCACCGGTTCGAGTGTCATTCCCGTAGGCGAAAATCTTGAGCCGCTCGACGACTACTATCTGTGGTGCGATCATCGCGCCTTCGCCGAGGCTGAAGAGATCACGCGCAAGGCCCACGAGTTGGGCTTCGAAGGCATCGAGTGGTGCGGCGGGGTCTATTCGCACGAGTGGGGATTTGCCAAACTCTTGCACTGGCTGCGCTCTAATCCACAACAAAGAGAAAAATTCGTCACCGCTCTCGAGCATTGCGACATGGTAGCCGCCACGCTGAGCGGCGTAACCAAGGTGGACGACCTCAAGCGCAGCGTCTGCGCCATGGGCCACAAATGGATGTGGAATCCCAAGTGGGGCGGTCTGCCTCCCGAGAGTTTCCTGGTGGCCGTGGATCCGCTCTTTGCCGGCGTCCGCGCCAAGCTGGGCGGCGAATACCAGACCAGCGAGCACCTGGCCGGACATCTGACAGCGAAATGGGCCGAGGCGCTCGGCTTGCGCGCCGGCATTCCGATTCCCGTGGGTGCATTCGACGCACACTGGGACGCGGTGGGTTCCAACATCCGCGAGGGCGACGCAGTGAATGTCGTCGGCACTTCGACCTGCATTATCGCCATGGCGCAGCAGGCGCAGCTTGTGCCCGGTGTGTGCGGCGTGGTGCCGGGAAGCGTGCATCCGCAGTTCACGGGCATTGAGGCCGGGCTCTCTGCTGTTGGCGATATCTTCGAGGCAATCGCCAAGCGCGCGGGCACGACCGTCGCCGCACTCTCCGACGGACTGGATGCGTACAAGGCCGGGCAGACTGGGCTGCTGCGCCTGAGCTGGGACAACGGCGACCGCACGGTGCTGGTGAATCCCGAGTTGGGCGGCGTGACGCTGGGCTGGAACCTGGTCCACACCGCGCAGGACGAGCTGTTCGCGGCCATCGAGGGCACGGCGTTTCACACCCGCATCATTCTGGAGCGCATGGCCGAGCATGGCGTGCGCATCGACCGCGTGATCAACGCCGGCGGCATTCCGCAGAAAAACGAAGTGCTGAATCGCATCTACGCCAACGTGCTCAACAAGCCGGTGCTGGTGCCGGCCGGGATTCCCACCAGCCTGGGTTCGGGCATCTTCGCGCTGCTCGCTGCCGGAGCTTACACGAGCATTGAAGAAGCGCAAGCCGCTGTCTGCCTGCCGCTGCGCACCGTCGAGCCCGATGCAAAATCCGCCGCAGTGTACGAACGGCTTTATCCGCTCTATCGCGACGTCTACTTCGCACTGGGAAGCCGCGATGCTGCGCCGATTGCATTGGGAAAAGTGCTGCCCGAGCTGCGGAAGATTGCGGCCGAGGTGCGCAGGGGCTGATTGAGCGCAGCCGAAAGCCGAAGAGCACTGTCCACTGTTCACTGTTCTCTCCGCTCACTGTTGTTGCTGCATCTGCTGCATGTCCATGAGCGCGGTGGGCATTTCGGGCGGCTGCTGCGCGCGTTCCACCAGCACGCTCCAGTCCTCGGGGATGGGCAGCTTGCGATCGAGGGCCGGAGGCTCGTTGCTGCCCATCACCTGCACCGCGACATAGAGCTCGCTGGCCGTGTTCGCCGCGAAAGACGCCGTGGGTGGGTGGAACGTCCGCGTAGTCGCGGCCCACCGCAGTGCGAATGTGGCGGCGATGCGCGGTGAGGTTGTTGGTAGGATCGAAGCCGACCCAGCCCAGGTGCGGCATCAGCGCTTCGACCCATGCATGGGTCGCGTCGGGCGTGGAGCGGTCGTGGTCCTCGCGGCCGCGATAGAGATAGCCGGAAACATAGCGTGCCGGAATGCGCACGTGGCGCAGCAGAGCGATCATGGTATGCGCAAAATCCTGGCAAACGCCTCTGCCGCTCATAATCGCTTCGTCGATGGGCGAGTCGACGCGCGTGGAGCGCGGCACGTAATCGAAAAACTCAAAGAGCCGCTGGTTGAGCTCGTGCACCAGCATAAGTGGATCGTCGCGGCGCTTCATATCCATCTGCTCGGCCAGTTGCTTCACCGCCGGCGTCTCGATGGCGAAGGTGCTGGGCAGCAGCATCTCCCAGTAGTCGCCGGTTTCAATCAGTTCGTCGAGCATTCCCCATGCGTCGGGAGCGAGGAACGACGGCACTTCCGGGACTGGCTGTTGCTCCACGACTGACTCGGCCACAATCACCAGTTGATTGTGCTCGCCGGGAATGTCGAAGTGGTGCACATTGTTGCCGAGATGGTCGCGGTAAGTAAACACGCGGCAGCGCGGGCTCACGGAGAGCGAAAATGTGAGGCAGTGCTGGCTCGAGTCGGAGCGCGGATGCATGCGCGTCTCCATGATGCTCTCGCTGATGGGCTGCGAATAGCGGAAGCGCGTCAGGTGCCGGATGGAGTAGAAGTTCATGTTTGCCTTCCATAACTTCAGCTTCTAGCCTCTAGCTTCTACTACCGCGACTTCGTGATGCCGTAATCGCGCCCACGATCTTGGGTGCCCCGGGTCTCGATTTTGAGACCTGGGAGACCACAGAATTACGCAGCTGCGGTACTTGCTTCCAGCTGCTTATTGCCATTCAATTAGGTCCAGCACGAACAAGCTGAAAGCTGAGAGCTAAAAGCTGAAAGCTGTTTTACACCGCCAGCGCCGATTGAATCGAATACTGCACGTAATACCGATAGATGAGCTCATGAATGCGCAGGCACTGCTCGCGAATGGTATGAAGGAATGCGGCCGCATCGCCGGCCAGAATTTCGCGGATGGTGGTAAAGCCGAGCATGGCGTGCAGGCGCCCGATGCCGGCGGTGAGTTCATCAGGCGAGCGGCGCCCACCGGTGCGCTGGATGGATTCAATGGCCGAACGAATGCCATCCACGCAGAAGCGAATGGCGTGCGGAAAATCGCGATTGAGGAGCAGAAATTCGAGAATGCGATCGGGCGTGAGATCGGCGGTGTACACCTGGCAATAGGCTTCGAAGGAGGTGCAGCAGCGCAGCAGGCCGACCAGCTCCACATACTGGTGGCCGGTGCTCTCGCGCTCCTTCGCCGGAAAGAGCTCAGGCCGATACACCTCGAGCAGCGTGGCCGTGGCGTAAGCGCGCTCCAGCGAGCGGCCGAGGCGGATAAACTGCCAGCCCTGGCCGTGAATCATGGTGGTGTCGCCGACGCCCTGGAAGAGATGAATGCCGTCGACGACCGAGGCCAGCGCATCGTTGATGCTGGAGCTGAACTGCGCCTGGGTGTGCGGCGAGTGCATCTGGTGAAAGAGCCGGTTGAGCCGCTGCCACTGCTCGGTAGAGATTTCTTCGCGCACCTGGCGCGCGTTTTCGCGTGCCGCGTTGATGCAGTAAGTGACCGAGGCGGGATGCAGGTTGTCGAAGACCAGCCTGCCGCGCCATGGCTTCGATGCGAGCCATTCCACTCCATGTCCGCGGGCTTGCCGAGCGCGGCCACCATGCGCTCCCAGCGCGGCTCGAAGTCCGCGCCGCCGGTGTCGAGCATGAGGCCCATGGTCACGTCGAGCTGGCGCACGGTGTTCTCCGCGCGCTCCAGGTAGCGGCTCATCCAGTAGAGGCTGTCGGCAACGCGCGATAGCATCGTCCTGTTCTCCCGAACCCCAAATCCGACCGTTGCTATTCCAGAACCCATGTGTCCTTGCTGCCGCCGCCCTGCGAGGAGTTGACCACCAGCGAGCCTTTTTCAAGCGCCACGCGCGTCAGCCCGCCGGGAACGATGTTGATTTTGTCGCCGAAGAGAATGTAAGGCCGCAGATCGACGTGGCGCGGCTCCAGCCGGTCGCCGATCAGGCAGGGCGCGCGCGAAAAATCCAGCGTGGGCTGGGCGATGTAGTTGCGCGGATTGGCTTCGATCTGGCGCGCAAACTCTTCGCGCTGCCGGGCCGTAGACTGCGGCCCGATCAGCATTCCGTAGCCGCCGCTCTCGCCCACGGCCTTCACCACCAGCTTGTCGAGATTGGCGAGCACGTGCTTGCGCTCCTTCTCTTCGCTCAGCAGAAAGGTCTCCACGTTGGGCAGGATCGGATCTTCGTTCAGGTAGTAGCGGATCATGCGCGGCACGTAGGCGTAGACCGCCTTGTCGTCGGCCAGGCCGGTGCCGAACGCGTTGGCCACCGTGACGTTGCCGGCGCGATAGGCATTGAACAGACCGGCGCAGCCCAGCGCCGAGTCGGCGCGAAAGACGAGCGGATCGCTGAAGTCGTCGTCGACGCGGCGATAGATCACGTCCACGCGCTTGAGCCCGTCGGTGGTGCGCATGTAGACGATGTTGTCGTGCGTCACCAGGTCGCGGCCCTCGACCAGATCGATGCCCATCTGGCGCGCGAGATAAGTGTGCTCGAAGTATGCGGAGTTGAAGACGCCGGGCGTGAGCAGCACGATATTCGGCTCCGGCCGGCCTTCCGGCGCGAGCGAGCGCAGCGTCGAGAGCAGCAGTTGCGGATAATGCTCGATGGGCCGCACGCCGTAGCTGTTGAAGAGCTGCGGGAACGTCCGCTTCATCACGCGGCGATTGGTGAGCATGTAACTCACGCCGGAGGGGACGCGCAGATTGTCTTCGAGCACGACGAACTCGCCGTTGTTGAGCCGCAGCAGGTCGGAGCCGACCACCGCGATGTAGACGTTGCGCGGCACCTGCAGGCCGCGCATCTGGCGGCGATAGTGCTTGCAGCTATAGACCAGCTCGCGCGGGATCACGCGGTCGTTGAGAATCTTGCCGTCGGAGTAGACATCGCGCAGAAAGAGATTGAGCGCGGTGATGCGCTGGGTGAGGCCGCGCTCGATGCGGTCCCACTCCTGCGGCGGTGACCAGGCGCGGCAGCAGATCGTAGGGGAAGATGCGCTCGGTGCCCTCTTCGCGGCCGTAGACGGTGAAGGTGATGCCCTGGGTGAGAAACGAGAGATCGGCGGACTGCTTGCGGCGCTGCAATTCCTCGGCAGGCAGGTGGGCCAGGGTTTCAGCCAGGGCGCGGTACTGGGGCCGCAGTTCGCCCTGCGGCTCGCGCATCTCATCGAAGGCCTGGTCGAGCGGGTAGTCGCCGAACAACGCGTCCAATTCCGTAGGATAACCGGCGCTCATGTGCTCCGAAAAGAACTGGTGCTGACAAAGTTAAGGGACCGGCTGCCCGGTATGGGCGGGTAAAACGGGTTTTCTCCGCTCTGCCTGGCATCGGAAACTCGATCTGCTGTGCATCGTTCTCCCGGTTGTAGCACGCGGCGTATAAAGCGGGCATCAGGAAACGGGGGACCAAGGGAACAAGGGAACGAGAAAGCACACGGCGAAGGCTGCAATCACGGATAGGACTGGCGAAAAGCAGGGGTTTTGTTTTCTTGGTCCCTTGCTCCCTTGGTCCCTGCTCTTCATCACCACGAGTAGACTGCAAGAATCGTCGGCGCTCCGGTTTCGCCGTTGATGACGCTGACTTTGATGACGGCTTCAATATTGCGATTGCCGAAGCCGCCGCCCAGGCGCTGCCGCAACAGGTTCAGGTAATGCTCGCTGGTAGCGAACTGTGCTGCCGCTTCGGTTCCATTGCGCCCGATGCCGGCCAGGCCCACCACCCATCCATCGATCCGCGCATCGCGAAAGCGCGCCACTACTGCGTAATCATCCGCGCTTGAGTAGGGCAGGGATTGATCGCGCTCCCAGTGATTCTGGGGTTGCTGCCGGTCGACAATCTCCTCTGGGTCGGGCGTGAAGTGAAAGCGCAGCGGCTCCATCAAGCGCTGCGTCCACTGGTTGTTGTAGGCCCCCAGCAGCGTCACCGAGTGTTCGCGCAGCGCCTGCAACTCGGTCGATGGCGCTGACATCAACTGCGTGGTCGCGCCCCCGCGCTCCATCACGCCGGTGATCTGGGTGATCGCCGCGGTGGTCTGCATGGAAAAGAATGGGTAGTCGGTATTGCCCCCGGCCGTGACCACGCCGGAATAGTTGTTTTGCGCGAACACCACGCTGCCGGCACAGATGATCACGGTGCGCTGATCGTGCAGCAGGGGCGACCAGAAATCCTGAACTGCGGTAGCAGTCGTTGCACTGCGCCTGGTCATCCACCACCCGCCGGCCACGGCCAGTCCCAGCACGGCAGCCAGAGCCAGCCACGCGCCCAACCGCAAGCTCTTCGCAGGCTGGGCAGGCAATTGCGGCAACGTGGCGGGCGAATGAAGCGCCTGCGCCGGCCACGGCTCAGCCACAGCAGCAGAATGCGCGGCGCCGTTTCCCGAGTGGGGAACACCCACCTCTTCCGCCGCGCTTAAATCGGCATGCGCCTCGGGAGCCTCGCCACTTTCACGCAAGAACTCCGGCAGGTAGGACCCGGCCGGCAGCGAGATCTGCACGCCTGTCTGGCTGTCGTGCTCCGAGTAATAAAGCATCAGCCGCTTACGGACCTCGCCCGCCGTGTACCGCACCACGGTATCGGTGTTGGTATCGTAGGTGGCTGGGCGCTGAAAGACTTCTACTCCAAGCGTCCGTTCCTTCAGCAGCTCGGTGTGCCCCGCCAGGGCATTTTTCACCACATAGCGGAGCAGGGCCGGGTAGCGTTTGCTGTTCGAAAAATGCGCGCTGGTCAGTACTTCCTCGAGTTCGCGCAAAACCATTTCACGCTCTTCCCGCGACTGGGGCTGCCAGACTTCTTTTGCTGTATGGATACGGTTCATAGGAACAACGCATCTTACTCCGCTTTGAGCGCCGCTTGCAAGAACGTTTGTCACAACCCCACGCGATCCCTTATCCGACACAATCTAAACCGAATAGCAAGAACCTCCGAGACAAACCGTGAGTCACTTGCTCCTCCCTGCACGTCGCGATACAAAAGCACCTCCGGCATAATTTTTGGCCGGCGACGCGGCTTGCTTACCGGTTGCAAACCCTCAGCAAGCTTGCGGACTGCCAGGCTGCCGCGCTTAGGGAGACGTTTTTGCCCGGAGATTCTCGCTTCGATTCGTCGCGCCGGCGGTTTGTGCAGTCGGCAAGCTGTTCTGCGGCCAGTCTGTTTTTCTCAAACACCCTGCGCGCGGCTGCCCCCCCTGCACCCGACCTCTCGTCCGCGCACGTCACTCGCCTGGATGCCGGCTGGGAGTTTCATCTGGGCACGCCGGCCGACCCGAAGCAAGTTTGGCAGCTTGCCAACGCTGCGGCCGAGGGCGCTGCCGGCCTGTGGAAAAAAGTCGCGCTTCCGCATTGCTTCAACTCGACCGACGCCTGCGATCCCGACCGCGGATACTACCGCGGGCAGGGTTGGTACCGCGCGCACATTCCGGTCCACAACCCGTTTCCCGGCGGCCGCACGCTTCTGCACTTCCAGGGCGCCGGACAGACCACGACGGCCTGGGTTGGGCCAACCCTCCTGGGCACGCATACGGGCGGCTACGACGAGTTCGCCTTCGACATCACGGAAGCTGTCGCCGCTCTGCCGCCTGCCACGCGCGGTTCCGGCGTGCCTGTCACCATTTGCTGCGACAACTCTCCCGACCGCGACCGCCTTCCCTCCGAGCTCAGCGACTTCTGCCTCTACGGCGGCTTGTACCGGCACGTGAATCTCCTGTACCTGCCGGCGGTCGCGCTGGATTCGGTGCACATCCGGCCCACGCTCGGAGCAGACGGTTCGGCCCAGGTCTCCATCAACGCGCGCCTCTATAATCCGTTGGCGCACCCGGGACCTTGCAGGATTTCAGTCGAAGTGCGCGATCCGGGCGGGCGCATCGCTCACCGCTCGGCCAAAGATCTGGCAGCCTGGGCCGGTTTCACGTCGATTGCTGAATTCTCCGTGGCCTCCCCGCAACTCTGGTCGCCGAGCTCACCCAGCCTCTACCACTGCCGCGTGACGCTCGCGACCGCCAGCGGCGAGATCGAACTCGACGACCGTTTCGGCATTCGCCGCTTCGAGTTTCCGAAGAGCGGCCCGTTTCTGCTCAATGGCGAGCGGCTGCTGCTGCGCGGCACGCAGCGCCACGCCGACCACGCCGGCCTGGCCGCCGCCATGCCCGACGACCTGGTCCGCGAGGAGATGCGCCTGATCCGCGAGATGGGCGCCAACTTCATTCGCCTCGGGCATTATCAGCAGGACCGGCTCGTGCTCCAGCTCTGCGACGAGCTCGGGATGCTGGTGTGGGAGGAAGTGCCGTGGTGCCGCGCCGGCGTGGGCGATGCCGCCTTCCGCCAGAACGCGCACAGCGTGCTCACCCACATGATCGAACAGCATTACAACCACCCCGCGATCGTCTTCTGGGGACTGGGCAACGAGGACGACTGGCCCGGCGAATATCCGTCGATGGATCACGCCGCCATCCGCGCGTTCATGACCGAGCTGCGCGACCACGCCCACCAGCTCGACAACTCGCGGCTCACTTCGTTCCGGCGCTGCGATTTTGCCCGCGATATTCCCGACGTTTACTCCCCGTCGATCTGGGCCGGCTGGTACCACGGCCAGTATCGCGAGTACGAACAGAGCCTTTGCCAGCAGCGCGAACGCGTGGAGCGCTTCATCCATATCGAGTGGGGCGCCGACAGCCACGCCGGACGCCACGCCGAAGATCCTGAGGCGGGCCTGAGCAACATTCCACCCAACGACCGCACCGATGAACGCGATCACGATGCCGAAAAGGCAGGCGGCGAACCGCGCGCCTCCAGCGAAGGCGACTGGTCCGAGACCTACGCGTGCACCCTCTTCGACTGGTACCTGAAAACTCACGAAAAGCTTGACTGGCTCTCCGGCTCCGCGCACTGGATCTTCAAGGACTTCGCCTCCCCGCTGCGCGGCGACAACGGCATTCCGCGCGTGAATCAAAAGGGTGTTGTCGAGCGCGACCTCTCGAAAAAAGAATCCTACTTCCTCTTCCAGTCCTACTGGGCCGAGAAGCCCATGGCCCACATCTACGGCCACAGCTGGCCGGTGCGCTGGGGCAAGCCCGGCGAGCAGCGCGCGGTGCACGTCTACTCCAACTGCGAGCAAGCCGAGCTGTTTTTGAACGGCGTATCGGTCGGCGCCCGGCGGCGCGACAGCCAGGACTTCCCTGCCGCCGGCCTGCGCTGGAATGTGCCCTTTGCGCCAGGCCCAAACCGGCTGCGCGTTGTGGCGACCAAAGGCTCGGTCACAGTGACCGACGAGATTGAATTCGTCTACCAGACTGAGCTGTGGGGCAGTGCCGCCGAGTTGCGCCTGCGCAAAAAAGCAGTGACCGGCAACGGCCCGGCACGCGTCACCGTTGAAGCCCATTTGTACGACGCTAACGGCGTGCTTTGCCTGGACGCGCAGCAATATATCCGCTTCTCACTCGGCGGTTCCGGCAAGTTGATCGACAACATGGGCACCACGCGCGCCTCACGCGAGTTGCAGCTCGCCAACGGCCGGGCCCAGATTTCGCTCGAAGCCCGCGGGCCCTGCACACTCCACGCCGCGGTAGAGGGCCTGCCCGCCGCATCGCTGAAGATCTGAGCGTGAGCCGACCGGCGGCCCACCTTGAATTCCCACAAATGTGGGTGCCCCATCCTTGTCACAGCTCCATCGTGACAAGGGTGGGAGACCACAACCCTTCAGCCTGGCTCTCGGGTATTCTTCAACTCCGACAAAACGAAGACCAGCCCACAGAGATTTGCGCATCTCACCAACTCCCTCGCACTCCCCTCGCCGTTCTCACGCGTCTAAACTGGAAGAGATGTCCGACACGCTCTATCTCAGTCTCTGGTACCCGAACCTCCGCCTCCAGGCACTCGCCGACAAGCTGACCGCCGTCCTGGGCACCTTCGCTGCGCACGGCGGCGAGCGCGGCGTCTATGCCGCCACCGTCTGGCCGGTCAGCTGGAGTGAGGCCCCCGTCTTCCAGCGCGTCTGGGGCCGCGCAGGCGATGCACAACAGCAGGGGATCGAACCACGCCAGGCGGTCGAAGAAGCCCTCGAACTCCTTCACGACGACTACGCGTACGAGTTCCAAATCGGCTGGAGTCTGTGGGAACTCGAAAATACGGAGGGCGCGAATCTTGACCCGCGCTGGGTGCGCACACCGCGCCTCGTCCGCGTCACCGGCTTCGGCCCGCTCTTCGCCGAAGGCACCTACGAGCAGGACGGTCACATCCGCGTCGATTTCGGCTCCGACACTCCTTTCCTTGAAGAGGAGGCTGAGCTCGATTCGCTCACCGCCCGTCACGTCGAAGAAAATATTCGCCAGCTCGTCGAGCTGACCCTCGCCATCGAAAAGGAATCGGGAGCCACGGCGCGCCTCTTGTGGAGCGAACTGGGGGAGAGTCTTGCCCAGCGGTTAGCCGCCCGCCTCGGCATGGGGAATTAGTCCGTGCGCATCACGATCGAACGAATCCGAACCCTGGTTCTCGCCGCGGGCGTTCTGCTGATCGTGGTGCTCGCCGCCTTTCTCGCCATCGGTAAATGGAAGAGCCCCTTCAACCGGCAGGACATTCCCAAGCGCCTGGGCATCGATATTCAGCAGGAAGCCAACGGCGTCACCTACACCCAGGCCCACGGCGGTCACACCATCTTCAAAATTCACGCCTCGCGCGTCGTTCAGCTCAGGAATGATCAGGCCACTCTGCACGATGTGAAGATTGAGCTCTACGGCCAGAACGGCAACAGTGTCGATCGCATTCAGGGCGACGAATTCCAGTACGACCAGAAGAATGGCATCGCCACCGCCGCCGGCCCGGTAGAGATCACGCTGATGCGCCCGCAGCCGCCGCCCGGCTCGAAGCAGAAGACAAAAACTTCCAACGCCGACAGCGAAATTCACGTCCGGACCAGCGGCCTGGTCTTCAATCAGCAGACCGGTGTCGCCAGCACCAGTCAGCGCGTTGATTTCTCGAGCGCGCAGGGCAGTGGAAGCGCCATGGGCGCCACCTACCAATCCGATCAGGGGCTTTTGATTCTTGATCGTGCCGTCGAGCTGACCACGCGGCAGGGCGCCAACCCCGTGCAGCTTCACGCGCAGCACGCGGAGATCGATCGCGACACAGAACTGGCCCGCCTCGAGGGCGCCACGGCGCTGACCCCCAGCGAGCACGCCTCTGCCGCTCAGGCGCTCATTGCGTATCGCGACGACGGCAGCATCGAGCGGCTCGACGCATCGGGTGGGCTCACCATTTCCACCACCGCGGGCAGCCACCTGGCCGCGCCCCGCGGCACCATGCAGTTCGATGAAGACAATCGGCCGCGCAGTGGTCGCTTCGAAGGCGGCGTCATCATGGACTCCTCAACGGCCGGCCGCCAGATGAGCGGCTCGTCGCCAACCATGACCCTCGCATTCAATGCGGACGGCGAGCTGCGCCACGCCCATCTTGAGGGCGGCCCAAACAACAATGTTCCGAACAACGATGTTGAAATGCGCAGTCAGCAGCAGGGCCAGTCCACGGTCAATGGCCACTCCATCCCCGTGCAGATGGACCGCACCTGGCATTCATCCGTTGCAGATGTCGATTTTCGCGAAGTCCGCAAAGGCCAGGTTGAGCCCGCCCAGGTGCATGGAGTCGGCAATGTTATCCTCACCGGCGAAACCCGCCGCGGCAACGAACCTTCGGTCCCCTCGCGCCTTGCCGCCGACGCCGTGACCGGCCTCTTCGGTCCCAATTCCACGCTGATTTCGATGACCGGCATCGGCCACGCCAGCATCGAGGAGACCACCGCCACCGGCGCACGGCAAATGGCAACCGGCGACCAGGTACAGGCCCGGTTCGCTCCCGCCGGCCCCGCGGCAGATGCACCAAAATCGTCCCCATCTTTTGCCGCATCCAGTTCCACGTCTGGACCCGCCGAGCCGGCGCAAATCGAGTCCGCCGATCTCCAAGGTCACGTCACCCTTTTCCAGCAACCTGCCATCAAAGCAGGCGCCAAGCCCCAGCCGCCTCTCCACGCCACCGCCGGCCGCGCGGTCTATGAGGCCGCGGGCCAATGGCTGCACCTCACCCTCAATCCCCGCATTGAGGATGGCGGCATGCAACTCACCGCCGGCAAAGTCGATGTGTCGCAGCAATCCGGCGACGCCTTTGCCCACGGCGACGTGAAAGCCACCTGGATCAACATGGGCGCAATGGAATCCGACAGCAATGCGGCACCTGTCGCCTCGACCGTCGGTCTCGGCGGCAAGGGCCCGGTCCATGCCATCGCCGCCGAGGCGCAACTCCATCAGTCCACCGGCGAAGCCACCTTCCGCGGCCACGCGCGCCTCTGGCAGCAGGACAACTCCATTGCCGCTCCGCTGATCGTCATCGACCGCCAGAAGCAGACCCTGGTGGCCAAAACATCCACCGCATCCGAGCCGGTAGTAGCGGTGCTGCTCAACGCTGGCGCCACGCCGGCAAATCCTGCTGCCCACCCCAACCCGCACGCGGCGACATCAGTCGCGACACCTTCCGTCGTGCGCGTCCGCGGCGGCGATCTCTGGTACTCGGACGCGGAGCGCAAAGCCATCATGCGCTCTGCTCCGCTCTCCGCCGTAACCGCCCAGTCGGATGGCATCGAATCCACTTCGGCGCAGGTGGATCTGATTCTGGCCGCGCCCGGCGCTGCCAGGCAAGCCGCCGGCGGCGCGTCGGCGCAGGTCGAGACCATGCGCGCCATAGGCCACGTTGTGCTTACCTCCCAGGAACGCCGCGGCACCGGCGAAAAGCTCGTCTACACCAGTGCCGACGACGACTACGTGCTCACCGGAACGGCATCCGCACCGCCCCGCTTAACCGACCCGCAGCGCGGAAACGTAACCGGCGCTGCTTTGATATTCAATAGCCGCGATGATAGCGTCAGTATCGAAGGCGGCGGACACCAGACGACTACGGAAACCACGGCGCCCAAATAGTCTGTATACAGTGGGTGCCCCATCCCCGGTGCGTCTTGGCTCTTGCGCCTGGGGTGGGAGATGCAAGAGAGAACGAATGGAAACACTTTTAGCCGAGGGAATCGGCAAAACGTATAAGGGACGCCAGGTGGTCCGCGGCGTCAACCTCACCATCTCCCGCGGCGAAGTTGTCGGCCTGCTGGGCCCCAACGGCGCCGGCAAAACCACCAGCTTCTATATGATCGTCGGCCTGGTGGCGCCGGAGACCGGCCGCATCATGGTTGACTCCACCGACATTACCCAGGTGCCCATGTACCTGAGGGCGCGCAACTTCGGCATCAGCTACCTGCCCCAGGAGCCGTCGGTCTTCCGCAAGCTCACCGTCGAAGAAAACATCCTCGCCGTGCTTGAAGCCCAGCCCCTCAACAACCGCGAGCGCCGTGCCCGCTCCGAGCGCCTCATTCAGCAGCTCAATCTCGGCCACATCCGGACGACGAGAGGTTATGCTCTTTCCGGCGGAGAGCGGCGCCGCGTTGAAATTGCCCGCGCCCTCTGCATTCAGCCCAGCTTCATCCTGCTGGATGAGCCCTTCAGCGGCATCGACCCCATCGCCGTCCTCGAGTTGCAGAAGATCATCTTCGATCTCAAAGCCAGCGGCATCGGTATCCTCATCACCGACCACAACGTCCGCGAAACCCTCAGCGTCACCGACCGCGCGTATATCATCGCCGAAGGCCGCATCTTCCGTGCCGGCACGCCCCATGAACTGGGCAACGACATGGAAGTCCGCCGCGTCTACCTCGGCGAAGGTTTCTCGCTGGCATGAAAAGGCAGTTATCAGTTCGCAGTTCTCAGTCGTCAGTTTTTAACCGGAGCTCGCTTGTCCCTTGTCAAGTGTTTCTTTGTTCCCTTTTTCCCTCGCCCCTCGTCCCTCGTTCCCTCGTTCCCTGTTTTTCATCAATTTCCAGAGAGAAATTTGCAGGAATCACAGCAGCCCATTGCGGAACTAAACTCCAAAAGTGAGACAATTTTGTGGTGAAGCTTATTCTCTCGCGGCTACACTCATGTTGACCGAATAATGGGAATGAGCCCCTGTTTATGGCCCTGCTGCAACCGAAACTGAGCCTGAAAGTCTCGCAACGCCAGATCCTCACGCCTGGCTTGATGCAGATGGTCAGTGTCCTGGCCCTGAACAAGCTTGAACTGAAGGAGATGATCGATGCCGAGATGGTGGAAAACCCCGTCCTGGAAGAGATTGACGAATCGGTTCCGATGCTGGATGAAGTCGCCGGCCGCGAAGAGCGTCTGGAGCGCAGCGCCGAGGAGGTCGCCCGCAACGCTGAGGAGATGGCCCGCAGCGCCGAGGAACCTGGCGCCCCTCCCAAGGACGTTTTCAATGAGATCGATTTCGGTTCCTATTTCCAGGACTATCTCGATCCCGGTTATCGTACGCAGCCGGAGTTTGAAGAGAGCGAAAAGCCCTCGTTTGAAAACTTTCTCTCCCAGCCTACAACTCTGTCCGATCACCTGGCGTGGCAGCTGGGGGCTTTAAGCCTCGACCAGGATCTGCTCGCCACAGCGGAATTCGTCGTCGGCAATCTCGACGGCGACGGCTATCTTGCCGCCACGGAAGAAGAGCTGGCAATCGCCTGGCGTCATTTTCCCGTTCGCGCGTCCATCGACCCTTCCATTGACCCCGCCGTGCAAAACGGCCACGCCGCCAACGGTCATGTTCCGGCCTTTACGCAGGATGAGCCGGTCAATATACCGGTCGAGGCACCGGTCAATGCGTACGTGCCCGACCTTGCCGCCGCAGCCCAGTCCTCCATCCCGACCCAGGCCTCCATCCCCGCCCAGCCCGCCGACTCTCTCGCCTCCAGCGCCGATCTCCACCTCATACGCCGGGCCATCGAGTTGGTCCAGCATCTCGATCCCGCCGGCATCGGAGCGCGCGACCTGCGCGAGTGTCTGCTGTTGCAGGTCACCGCCCAGGTCAACGAGTTTGAAGAACTCTATGGCCAGCGCCTCCCTCCGCCCACGGAAGAAAATCCCCATCGCAGCTTCAGCGACGAGGCCGACCTGAAAATCGAGGAACGCCGCCGCGCCATGGAAGTGGCTGCCGTGATCTGCGACCGTCACCTGCACTTGCTGCAGAAGCGCGACGTGAAAGATCTGGCCCGCGCCGCCCAGTTCACCATCGAAGAAGTGCAGCTGGGCATCGAATTCATCCGCACCCTGGATCCGCGCCCCGGCCGCCTGTACAACCGCGAAGAAACGCGCCTCATTGAGCCGGATGTTTACTTCGTCAAGCGCGCCGGCGAGTGGGTGGTCAGCATGAATGAGGAAGACCTGCCCAGCCTGCGCCTCAGCCGCCAGTATCGCCACATGCTGGTCGCGCAGGACACGGATAAAGAGGTCAAGGACTACGTCAAGGAGCGCTTCCGCTCCGCCCTCCAGTTGATGCGCAACATTGCCCAGAGGAAGAGCACCATCCTGCGCACCTGTGAAGTAATCGTCCGTCGCCAGCAGGATTTTCTCGACCAGGGCGTCGAAGCCCTGCGCCCCATGATGATCAAGGAAGTGGCCGAAGAGATCGGCGTGCATCCCTCCACGGTGAGCCGCGCGGTCGCCAACAAGTACGCGCACACCCCGCAGGGCGTGCTCGAACTGCGCTTCTTCTTCAGTGAAGGCTCGAACGGTCCCGAAGGCGCAGATACGCCACTGGTAGTCCTCAAGCGCAAGGTCAAAAAACTCATTGAAGAAGAAGACCCGCGCAAGCCCCTCACCGACGATCACCTGGCAGCCATGCTGCAGGCGCAGGGCATCCAGCTAACCCGTCGCACCGTGGCCAAGTATCGCGAAGACATGAACATCCCGTCGACGCACCAGCGCCGCAAGCGGCAGTAGTTACCGACTTCCAGCCTCTGGTCGCTGTTGTCCTGAGCTTCAAGCTCATTCAATAAATGAGATGTCATCCTGAGCGCAGCAAGCCGCGTTTTTTGCGGCTTGCGGAGTCGAAGGATCTGCGGTTGTTCTTCGGTGAACTTTAGATTCGCCACACTAGAGCAATTCCATGATTGCTGTACCCAGATGCTCCGTGCCCCATCCATTTCACGGCTTCACGATGAAATGGATGGGAAACCACGACCTGGGTACAACATTGCAGAGATTGCTCTAGTCTCGCAGCCATCCACTCTCAGCTTGTTCCCCTCCCGCCTCCGCCACGCCCTGGCATCCCCGCATTGCGAATAGTAGTGCAATGCACTACAATAGCAAAAAGGTGCAACGGCCGGCGGGAGTTGCAGCTCAGGGGTTCAACGATGTCGAGAAAGATCGCCGACAAGGAGATGAGCGGCTTCGAACACACGTTGACTGTGACCGAAAGCTTCTATGCCGTGCAGATTCCCGCGGAGATCGACGTAAGAGCAATTCGCGGGCGGCTGGGACTGACTCAGCAGGAGTTCGCGATCCGCTTCGGCTTCAGCGTGAACACACTGCGGCATTGGGAGCAGGGACGCCGGATTCCCGAGGCCCCGACCCGTGCGTACCTGCTGGTGATCGACCGGGAACCGCAGGCGGTGGAAAAGGCGCTTCGCGTACCATGAGACATTGCCGAGTTGGCCGGCCGCACCCTGGCAGCAGGTTTGCAAGTACAGAATGCACTTCAGTTTGAGCTAAGAAAATCATGGCCACCACTACCCACAAAGACTATTACGGCTTGCTCGGCGTCAAGAAGACGGCCTCGCCGGAGGAGATTCGCAAGGCCTTCCGCAAAGCTGCGCGCAAATACCATCCCGACGTGAACCCGGGCGACAAGAAGGCTGAGGAGAAGTTCAAAGAGATCTCCGAGGCCAACGATATTCTGAGCGACGAGAAGAAGCGCAAGATCTACGATCAGCTGGGCTTTTACTCCGACCAGATCGACCCGGCGCAGGCCGAGGCCTACGCGCGGCAGCAGAGCTCAGGCGGCCGCGGCGGGCGGGTGGATTTTGACGGCTTCGATTTCTCCGGTTTTCAGGGCGGCGGCGGGTTTCCCAGCCAGCCGGAGCAGGGCGGCGCAGGACACGGCGCCGGCTGGGGCAGCTTCAAAGACATCTTCTCCGGCATCTTCTCGGGGGCGCAGCACGAGCAGCGCCCGCGCGGCCCGCAGCCGGGCGCCGATCTTGAGTACCAGGCCACCGTCGACTTCTGGACAGCGATCCGCGGTGGCCAGGCGCGCATCCAGGTCAATCGGCAGGAGGTGTGCCCCACCTGCCACGGCCAGGCGCACACCGGCGGCCCCATGCAGTGCCCGGAATGCCACGGCACCGGCCAGGTAACGCAGATGGGCGGCAGGATGAAGTTCAATATTCCCTGCCCGCGCTGCAATGGAACCGGTCGCGTGTCGAACGACTGTCCCACCTGCCACGGCGAAGGCACGGTGACCAGGACCGAAACGGTGGATTTCCGCATCAAGCCGGGCACCCGTGACGGACAACGCATCCGGCTGCAGGGCAAGGGCAACGCAGGATTGAACGGGGGCCCCGCCGGCGATCTTTTCCTGATTGTGCGCACCGGCACGCACCCGGTATTCACGCGCGTGGGCGACGATATCCAATTGACGGTGCCGGTGACGGTGCCCGAGGCTTCGCTGGGCGCCAAGGTGGAAGTGCCGACCATCGACGGCCGCGCCCAACTGAAGATTCCGCCCGGCACGCAGAGCGGGCAGAAGCTGCGCATGCGCGAGCGCGGCGTGGAGAACGCGCAAAATCCGGGCCAGCGCGGCGACCAGATTGTGACCGTGGACGTGTCAGTGCCGCATCTCCAGGACGAGCGCAGCCGCGAGATTATGCGCGAGCTGGCCAAGCTGAACCCGCAGGATCCACGCCAGGCGCTGTTTGATAAGCTGTGAGCGTCGATTTACTTTGAGAGGGCAAGCGGTGCGCAATGGACTCACGGCAAGACGAGTCGGATGGCGACGAAATATCGCAGCTTGAATTCGAATGGCATCCTCTCAAGGCGGCTCGGAATCTGAAAAAGCACCAAGTCTCCTTCGATGAGGCCAAGACCGTGATTGCGGATCCGAGACACCTTGAGGTTCCCGATCGCGAACACAGCGATGACGAACCCCGCTTTCTTGCCATCGGAAGATCGGAGCAGGGCCGGGTGCTGACCCTGATCCTTACGGAGCGCGGAAGGCGATTACGGCTTATCAGCGCAAGGCTGGCAGAACCGTGGGAAAGGAGGGAATATGAAGCCGGAAGTGAGTGAGAACGAGCACGAGTTGAGAAGCAAGTTCGACTTCTCCAAGGCCGTTCGCGGAAGACGCTCCGAGCAATATGCGAAAAGCTGCAGAGTGACCCTCCTGAAAGGCCCGTGCGACCTGGACGAGGATCCGCTGAGCCCGAGTTCCAGCGACTCCCAGCTGGTCGAGATTGCCGGTAAGCATCTGCTGATTTCCCGATTGGTCGCGGCCGGTTTCGAGGTCGCCGAGCCTTTGCGCGATAAAGGAATCGATCTCATCATCTATCGCGGCGGGGACCATTTCCGAGCCTTACCGGTGCAGATGAAAGCTTCTACTCAAGAATCGTTCTCCCTGGATCGCAAGTACGAGAACTCTCCGGACCTCCTGATCGCTTATGTCTGGAATGTGAACGCCGGGCAGACGGGCGAAGTTTATCTATTGACCTTCAAGCAGGCTTTGACGGTGATGGACGAAAAGGGGTATTCGAAAACAGATTCCTGGACCAAAAATGGTTATTATTTTGTCCGCAATGCCGGCAAGCAGCTCAAGGAACTGTTGAAGCCCTATCGTATGCAGGCGCAAAACTGGCGAGAAAGGATTCTAGCAGCCGGTTGAAACCATGGTAGCCAAACGGAAATCCAAAGGCGCTTACATGATCTCGGCAGTCGCCGAGATGTACGAGATCCACCCGCAGACCCTTCGCCTTTATGAGCGCGAGGGGCTGCTCAAACCTTCGCGCACAGAAGGCAACACGCGGCTCTACACCGATGAAGATCTTGAACGGCTGGACTTCATCCTGAATCTGGCACGCGATCTGGGCGTGAACATCGCCGGCATCGCCATCATCCTGCAGATGCGGGAGCGCATGGAGGAGATGAACCGGCAGATGCAGAACTTCGTGGACTACGTGCGCTCGGAGATGCTGTCGCGGTTCCAACAGGCTGCGCCCAACTCCGGCGCCGCAATCGTGCCGCTGAAGCGGCCGGTGCCGGCTCCACGTCCAGGCCCGGTGCGCAAGTAACGCCGCACGCCCATGGGAATGTGGCGCAGGTCTGGAAACCCGCACGTCAGCCGGTGGGAGCCCGCTCCGAAAACCAGCGCTAGGGACGCCATTCCTCCGTTATCCTTATAGCAACATGCCCTTCGCACTCCTTGGTTTGGCGATTTTCGGCATTTTCACGTCCACCGTCTTTGCGGCCATGGTCCTGTGGGCGATTCCCGCCTACCTCCGCGAGCGGCGCGCCGCCCAAGCCGAGTTGACTGCACGCCCGGGATTTACGCCTCCGCTTACGCTGCTCAAGCCGTTGCATGGCGCGGAGCCGGACCTGGAGCCGCACCTGGCCAGCTTCTTCACTCAGGATTACCCGGAGTACGAAATTCTCTTCTGCGCGCGCGATGCCGGCGATGCGGGGCTGGAGATTGCGCGGCGCGTAGCAGCGCGCTATCCGCGCATCCCCGTACAATTTCTTTCCACCGGCGGCCAGCCTCCGTACATCAACGCCAAAGTCGCCTCCATGGAACTGATGGGCGCGCAGGCGCAGTATGACATCCTGGTCATTAGCGACAGCGACGTGCGCGTGAAGCCCGATTACCTGCGCGCCGTGGCTCTGCCCTTTGCCGACCCCGAAGTTGGCGCAGTCACCTGCCCGTATCGCGGCGTGGCCACGGAAGGCGGCCTGTGGGCGCGGCTCGAAGCGGTGGGCATGAGCGTGGAGATGACCGCCGGGGTGCTGGCGGCGCGGCTCACCGAGGGCATGCGCTTTGTGCTCGGCCCCACCATGGCCTTCCGCCGCGAAACCCTGCACCGTCTCGGCGGCTTCTGCGTGACCGCCGATTATTGCGCGGACGATTTTGTTCTGGGTAATGAAACCTGGAGGCTGGGCGACAAGGTTGCGCTGAGCCATCACGCCATCGATCACGTGGTGTTGAACCTGAGCTTTGTCTCGTCCATGAAGCACCAGGCGCGGTGGATGAAGTCGACGCGCTTTTCGCGGCCCAAAGGCCACTTCGGCACTGCGCTCAGCTTCAGCATGCCGTTCGGGCTGCTGGCGCTGGCAACTGCGGCGCGACTCGGCCATCCGGTCCTGGGCATTGCGCTGCTGGCGTGGGCCGTGGCCACGCGGCTTGCCATCTCCATCGGCGCAGGCCGGATGGTGGTGCGCGACCCGAGTTGGTTCGGCTTGCTGGTGCTCTATCCCATCCGCGACCTGATGGGGTTTGGATTCTGGGCGGCGAGCTATCTCAGCCGCAGAATTCTGTGGCGCGGGCGCGTGTACGAGCTGCTGCCGGGCGGAAAGATGCGCGCAGCAGGGTGATCTCGATCTAGCAATTTAGTTGCGTCCGCGCAGCCTGTCGCTCCATCCAAGGGAACGGGAGAATTGCTATGCCAAAAGTCGTTCGTTTCCATAAGCTCGGTGGTCCTGAAGTCCTCACGGTTGAAGACAATCCCACCCCCAAGCCAGGCCCGGGCGAAGTACGTCTGCGAGTCCAGGCCTCGGGTCTCAATCGCGCCGAGTCCATGTACTACCACGGCTTCTATCTCGAGCAGCCGCGCCTGCCCTCTCGCCTCGGCTACGAAGTAGCAGGCATCGTGGACGCCGTTGGGGATGGCGTCGATCGCTCCTGGGTTGGCAAGAAGGTCGCCACCGTTCCCGGGTTCTCGCAAAACCGCTACGGGACCCTGGCCGAAGAAGCCATCGTGCCCGTCGAAGTGCTGGGTGAGTACCCGCCTAATCTCGGGCCAGTGGAAGCAGCCGCCATCTGGATGCAGTACCTCACCGCCTGGGGCGCGCTCGTTCATTTCGGCCACCTTGCCGCGAGCGACTTTGTCTCCATCCCGGCCGCCTCGTCCAGCGTCGGTCTGGCCGCCATCCAGATCGTCCGCGATGCCGGCGCAATCGCCATCGCGGTAACCCGCACCTCAGCCAAAAAGCCGGACCTGCTCGCAGCCGGCGCCCACCACGTGATCGTTACCAACGATGAGGACTACGTCGCCCGAATCGGCGAGATCACCGGCGGAAAAGGTGTCCGCCTCACCTTCGATCCAGTCGCCGGACCCTTTGTCGAAAAGCTAGCCGCAGCCTCCGCGGACGGCGGCATTCTCTTCCAGTACGGGATCCTCTCGGGTGAACCAACTCCGTTCCCACTCCGCGAGGCGCTTGGCCGCGGCCTCACTATGCGTGGCTACACCCTCCACGAAATCACCCGCGATCCCCAAACGATTGCCATTGCCAAGCGATACATCTACGATCGCCTCGCCGACGGCCGCTTCGTTCCGAAGATTGCCAAAACCTTTTCCTTTGATCAAACGGTAGAAGCCTACCGGTTCCTCGAGTCCAACCAGCAGGTAGGCAAGGTAGTCATCACTGTCCCATAGCTACCGTCCCGATTTATTAGGTTGAATCCGGCAGCGGCCGGGTGCCCCATCCTTCGCACAGTTTCATCGTGCGAAGGGTGGGAGACTGCTACCGCCTAAATGACTATCTTGAAGGGTACGGGCTTCAGCCCGTACGTTAACCTCCGCAACAGGAGCCGGGGCTTTACAGGTTGCGGAAAAACCCTCTGTGCGGGGCTTTGTAACAAGGGCACGACTTTAGTCGGGCCGATATAGCCAGCAAAACCACGCGGGCTTTAGCCCCTGCGGGATGCTGTTTCGCACTATTCGCCGGGTGCCCCATCCTTCGCACAGTTTCATCGTGCGAAGGGTGGGAGACAGCTACTGCCTGAATGACTATCTTGCCTCCCACGCTTTCCGCAAAAGCGCGAAATGGATGGGGCACCCCAGGTCGATGGCCGGATGAGAAAGGGACTTGAGCAGGCATAGTCACCCCTTGGGCTACAATGTAGCCCAAGGGGTGACTATGCCTGCCAATTCTGTCGTTCGGGCGCGTATCGACGAAAACGTAAAGAATCGAGCCGCCGCCGTGCTCGATAAGATGGGATTGACTCTCTCAGACGCCTTTCGCCTGCTCCTGACCAAGATAGCCGCGGAGCAAAAGCTTCCGTTCGAAATCCACACTCCCAATGCGGAGACCATCGCTGCAATGCGCGAGGCGGATCGCGGAGAAGGGGAACAGTTCAGTTCCTCCAAGAAGCTTTTCGATCGCCTCGGGATCTAATTTAGGTTCGTCCAGTCGTTCCAGGGGTAAATATGCGCAAGACCATATTGGGCTCCCGCTTTAAGAAAGAAGTGGAACGCATGGAGAGACGCGGTAAGGATCTCTCCAAATTACGCGAAGTAATTCAACTCCTGCTGGAAGGCCAAGCGCTTCCACCCCGTCTCAACGACCATCCCCTCTCCGGCGAATGGAAGCATTTTCGCGACTGCCACATCGAGCCGGATTGGCTACTGCTCTACAAGATCGAAGGTGAAAATCTGCACCTTGTGCGCCCCACTCCGATTTATTTGGTTGAATCCGGCAGCGGCCGGTCCGTCCACAGCTCCTTGTCGGCGATGGTGCCCGCAGGATAGAGGCGCCCGGCCAGCACCCGTTCTACATTCGCCACATCGGGATCTTCGGCAAAGATCCACTTGCGGTTGCCCTTGCCCCACAGCGCCGAGAGCTCGGCGTTATTGAGGAAGATGTCGGGCGCATCGGGATAGCACGAGCCCCACAGCAGCGTAGTTCCTTCGCCATTCTGGCCGCAGCGCGGAACAACGATCAGCGCCGGCTTCCAATGAAAGTAATTGTGCGTGTAGAAGATGACCGATGAGCCCGACGACTGCTCTCCGTAGATGATGAAGGTGTCGTTGGGTGTGCCCTCGCGCATGATCACGTCGGCGAGCTGCTTGGAGCTCAGCATGGGCTCGAAGCGCGCAAAGGCGATGTGCGCCGCGATGAAGAAGACCATCATGGTGAGCGCGATGCTGATCGTCGAGGCCATGTGCTTGCGCCTGACGCGCAGCAGCCATCCCGCAGCCGGCCCGATCAGCAACGCAACCGCGGCCAGAACAGCCGGCAGCCGCAGCGCTGCGAAGGAGCGCCCGGTCAAATCGAAGAGGTGCGACATGGACAGCGTGTAGTCGTCGACCGCGCGATGGGCCAGCAGCGTCCCGATGTCGGAGACGAAAGGCAGGTGGCGCGAAGTCCAAAGGCCCCAGCCCAGCGCAGCCGCCGAAGCGACGCCAATGAGGCTAAACAGCGCCTGTGCGCCAGTGAGCCACGCCGTTCCCAGCACCGGTCCGCTGCCGTCGGCAGACCGCCGTTGCTCAATCTCGGCCACCACGCCCGCTATGAGGATGAAGAGAGCCGGCCACACCGGGAAGGTGTAGTACTCCTGGTTGGTGGAGATGGAGAAGAACAGCAGCGACCACGCGGAATAGAGCGAGAGCAGCCACACCGTGCGCACCCGGAACTTGAGCCGCAGTACGTAGGTCGCCACGTCCTCGCGCAGGGCGTTATCGAGGTAGAAATCCACCGTCTGGCCGGCATCCTGGCGCAGGTGCTGCATCCAGGTACGGCGCGTCTTCCAGGCCATGGCAACGGCGGCGGGCAGAAAGATGCTCCACGGGAACAGCCACACCAGGTGCGCGCCCCAGTACCAGAGCGCCGGCATCTTGTTGTAATCGTGCGGATAGCGCAGGCCGAAGAAGCGCAGGAAGTGCTCGTTGACGAAGTAGAAGTAGAAGAAGCCGTGGACGTTGCCGAGGGTGGGGTGGTTTCCAACCGGATGGCCCTGGTCAGGATTGGCAAGCCCGCAGAGAATGTGCCAGGGTGCGGCAATCGTCAGGAAGAGCAGGAACCCTGACACCGGCTTGAGCGCCTTCCAGCGGCGCCACTGCCCGGTGAGCAGCAGATACGGAATGGCCGCGCCGAAGAAAAATACGGGCGCAATCAGCCCCTTGGTGAGCAGCGCCAGCGCCACGCAGGCCCACATCCAGTAAGCGCGCACCGGCTTGTTCAGCTCCAGGCTGGTAAGTAGGCCATAGAGCGCGGCCAACAAAAAGAAGCTGAGCTCACACTCCGGAATGATGAAGCGCGTAAACAGGAACGGGCCCACCGAGGTGAGCACGGCCAGGCCCGCATAGAGGCCGGCGCGATCGCCCCAGGCACGGCGCGCCCAGGTCCAGCAGAGCCAGGTCAGCGCCAGCATGGCCAGCGCATTGGGCAAATGCGTGGTGAAAGCGTTCTCCACTCCCGTAACTTTGTAAACCGCCGCGACGATCCAAAAGGGCAGCGGCGGTTTTTCAATGTAGCGGATCCCGTCGATGTGCGGCGAAATCCAGTCGCCGGTATCCGCAATGTATTGGGCGGCCTGTGCGTGCGCGGCGTCCACGTCGTCGAGCAGCGGCGGCGTCCATAAAGAGGCAAAATAAATTGCAGTAAAAAGCGCAGCAAACAGCAGCCAGACGGAACGCGTGGAAAGCGTCTGGCGTGGCCGTTCAATCGCTTTAGGAGCAGTGAGGGGGCTTGAAACAGGCATCATCTTCAAGGATACCAGCCAGATTGCTGCACAATATAAAAGCTTCTTTATACGCTCCGCATCGTGCTCAAAGGATTGGGAGTAAGTCTTAACCAAGGCATCGCACAATCGCCGCCGAAAACGGGCCTGCCTCGAGCATCGGCCCCGCCACGGGGAACTGGCAACTGTGAACTGACAGCTGTCTCATGTATCTTTGCCGAGGAACACTTTCATCGTTTCGGAGACTTTTCTAACCGATCATGCCCACGTTTGCTGCTATTGACGTCGGATCCAACTCCTGCCGCCTGAAGATCGCCAAAGTCGTTTCTCATCAACTGAAAACCGTGGCCGAAGATCGTGAAGTGACACGGCTTGGCGCCAGCGTCTTTGATTCCGGGCTGATCTCGCCGGAGGCCATGGCGGCTACGCTGCGCGCTCTCAAGCGCTTTCAGCGCGCGGTGCAGACCCACGGCGTGGACCAGATTCGCGTGGTGGCCACTTCCGCCATGCGCGACGCCCGCAATGCCGACGCCTTTCGTGCCTGGGTAAAAGCGGAGACCGGCTGGAACCTGGAAGTGATCTCCGGCCTTGAAGAAGGCCGACTCATTCACCTGGGTGTAACCAGCAGCGAGCCGGGTGCGGGCGGACGCGTGCTGTTGCTCGACCTGGGCGGCGGAAGTTGCGAACTCACACTATCTGAGCACAAGCACATCAAGGAAACGGTCAGCCTGCCGCTGGGCGCGGTGCGGCTCACCGAGCAGTTTCTCCCCACCGACCCAGCGCCCACCGACGGCCTGGCCCGGATGCGGAAGCTCATCGAACGCGAGTTGCGCCGCGCCCATCGCAAGATTCAGCCGGCACGCGTGCCGCTCGTGATCGCCACTTCAGGAACAGCCGCTGCGCTATCAGACGCCTATGCCGCCGCCAAAAACGGGAAGGTTCCCTTCAAGCTGGCCGGCAAACCGGCGCGCGCCAAGCCCAGCGCCGCCGCACGTGCGGCCATTCGCGACGGCATTGTGCCCACCACCGCGGTGTGCAAGCTGGCGCGCAAGCTGGCCAAGCTTTCGCTGCCGGCACGCGAAGCCATTCCCGGCATTGGCCCGCGACGCGCGGAGATTATTGTGGCCGGTGCGGCTGTCTACTGCGAACTTCTCGAAAGCTTCTCGCTGACCGGCTTCCGCTACTCGCCGCTCGGCTTGCGTGACGGAATCCTGGCGCAGATGCTGGCCGAGCAGGACGCGCGTGCCAACGTGCATCGCGAGTTTGAGCACGAGCGCTGGGAGAGCGTGCTCTCCACGGCGCGCCGCTACGGCGTAGACCCCAAGCAGGCCGAGCCGGTGCGCGCCCACGCCATCCAGCTCTTCCGCGAGTTGAAGGCGCTGCATCAACTGCCGGCGGAGTACGAGAGCTGGCTTGCAGCAGCCGCAATCCTGCGCGACACCGGCAAGTTCATCAACCACCAGGGTCATCACCGGCACACGCAGTACATTGTTTCGAGCTCTGAGATTTACGGCTACACGCAACAGCAGCGCACCATCATTTCTGCAATCGCCCGCTACCTGGGCAAGAGCCGCCCGGAGCCGGCCGATCGCGCCATGCGCAACATTCCGGCGGAGGAGCACGAGCACATTCGCCGCGCCGTAGTCATGCTGCGCCTGGCCGAGGCGCTCAACCAGGATCGCGCCAGCGACGTGCTGCGCGTGGCGGTGCGCGTCTATCCCAAGCGCGTTTACCTGGAGTTGCGGCCCGGACGCACCGGTGCTGAGTTGGAACTGTGGTCGCTGCGCAAAGAGGCAGCTTATTTCCGCGAAGTCTTTGGGCGCGAGCTCTTTGTCACGCTGGCGTAAATCACGCGCACCGTGCGCGGGTCGATGAGCCACTGCAGCCGCGGCGGATGCTGATCAAGATCCACGCGCGCAATGGAAGCTTTGCGCATGCGAATGGCCGCGCCGCCATTGCCAGTGATCAGCCGGCCCAGAAACTGAAACATGTTGGGGTTGTGGCCCACCGCCAGCATGCCTTCGTGGCCTGCGTATTCGGTGAGCATGTCCTGGAAATCGGAAAAGCTCGCATGCGGCTCGAGAGCCGCGCTGACCTCCACGCGGGCGTCGTAGCCCAGCTCCGTGCCAACGAATTGAGCCGTTTGCAGGCAGCGCTTCAGCGGGCTGGAGACGATGACGTCGATCGGCACTCTGAGGGCATTTAAAGCGCGTGCCATCAACATGCACTGCTCCTTGCCCTCCTTGACGAGGCCCCGCTTGGAATCAAGCAGCGGGTTGCCGCGAAGGGTCCCGGCGTCGGCATGTCGCATGAGGTAGAGGATCATCGGCAGTCAGGTCCGGCGCATGCAGGAGAATCTGCCGGAACCCAGAAAGCTGATTTTAACACTTCTGTAACAATTTCCATCGCAGGGGAGGTCTCTAGCGGCTAGGGTGAGAAAGCCGGGTGCCCCATCCTAGCCGCGCCTTTTGCGGCTAGGGTGGGAGAGCACGGACCTTGACCAGGACAAACTCACGCCCGGGTTTATGAAGGGTACGGGCTTCAGCCCGTACATCCAACTAACCCGCGGGGCTTCACAGGCCGCTGAAAAACTCCTTGAATGGAGCTCTGTAACAAGGGCACGACTTTAGTCGGGCCGAAAAAGCCCGCAAAAGGAACGAGGGCTTCAGCCCCTGTCTTCCAAATTGGCTCGAAATGGGGAGTCTTTCCGCAACCTCTTTAGCCCCTGAGAAATGCGCAGTCAACCTGACCCATTACCAGCCAGAGGACCGGGAGGGTTGAGATTCCCATGTTTCCGGCAGAAAAGGGACGCTAGCAATGGCGGTGACTTCTCGTCAGCCTCACTTTTCTCCGGCGTACCACACCTCGCTCACCAGCAGTCCGCCAAGCGACGTTCTTCGCTTCACCAGCCCAAACCCCGCAGCCCTCAATTCCGCCGCATATTCCGGCAGCCTGCGCTGCCTCAACCCGGTAAGCCACCCGAAGGCCCAATACAGCCCACCCACCACCGGCCGCGCCACCCATCGCCCAAACAGCCCCTCAGGAACCGCAAACTCCGACACCACCCACAGCGCATTCTCGGTAGCCGCCGCGCGAACCCGCCGCGCCAGCGCCCGCACATCCTCCGTGCTCAGGCAGTCGAGAAAGAAATGCGTGACCACAAGATCGCAGGCAAAGAGAGACTCTTGCTGCACCTTCCGCACATCGCCGCAAATCGTCCGCACCCGCGCCGCATGCCGTCCCGCGCGCCCCACCAGCGCCCGCAACATGGCCGCGCTGGCATCCACCGCCTCCACCTGCACCTCTTGATTCGTCTCCAGCAATCGCGCCGTGAATCGGCCATCGCCGTCGCCGATGATCAGCGCCCGGCGGCACACGCGCATCTCTGGCAGAAAGGCGCAGCGGCACCACCACAGGAACGGGCCGAAGCTGGCCCACTCCATCCAGCGATACACACGCGCCAGGCGATCGAAGTTCGGTACAGCGCCATCCGCCGCGCCAGGCGTCTCCAGCACGCACCTGGTCGCGTCGGCCTTCACCGCCCCACCGCCCAGAACGCCAGCAGCAAAGCAGGCGTCAGCAGCACCAGGTCCGCTGCAGCGCGCAGCGTGATCGGCGCAATACGTTCACGGTGACGGTCGAGCCAGGCCAGCAGCACCGCGCTGAAGGCTCCGGCCGCCAGCAACGCAGCGCCGCGTGGCTCGGCCAAAGCCATTCCAGCAGCCGCGATGATTCCGGCGCACGCAGTCCAACGGGCGGCGCGCGCAATGCCCTGTTGTCCAGTTTCCCAGCGCTCGATGGCCCGGCAGTTGAGCCACGCCAGCGCGGCGAACCAGAGGATGGGCACCACCAGCGGCCGCCAGTCCCCGCGCGACCAGGCGGGCAGTGCGCAGCCAGCGGTAAAAAGCACGCCAACCAGCAGTTCCTTCGAAAAGACGCGCCGCTTGCGCAGCGTCGCGGCGTGCACGCGCGTGAAGTAAGCGAGCGAAGCCGCGGCCAGCACGGAGTCGCGCTCGCGAGCGCCCACCGGCATCCAGTGCAGTGCGATACCAGCCGCCGCGCACGCACTCAATCCCGCCAAAGGCGCAAAAATCCGCCGGTGTCTCCAGTGAAAGAAATGACGCTCGCGGAGTTCGTTTGGCCAGCGGCGCAGGCCCGCGCGCGCATCCAGCAGCCGGTCGCCGACGTAGACGGTCCACACCACCAGCACCTGGAGAGCCAGAACCCACAGCGGCAGCCGCACACGCACCATCCACGCGAAAGCCAGCGACCAGACGGCGGCGACGGTTGGTGCATCGAGGCTGGTCAGGTGCCAGAAGCGCATCGGCGCCAAAGCGTGGAAGGCACGGTGCCCGGGCTCAACGGCTCCTGCGGCTTTCAACGAATCGCGCTCTGCAAGAGCGATGTCGACCGTAGCCGGCGCATTGGGGAGAGTCAGCGGCACGCTTACGATTGTAGGAGAAGCACGCCGCGCCTTTCGCCAGCGCTAGGTCTTTGACCGCTTAATTTTGTACCAATTCCGTGCCCCATCCTTTCGCCTTTTCTCTGGCGAAAGGGTGGAAAACCACGGAAGCCAAAAGTACGAATTCATGCGGTCGGGGACCTGGTACCGCGAATTCGCAATTCCGTGTTCGTGCCCACAATCTTGGGTGCCCCCGGTCTCGATTCTGAGACCGGGGAACGCACAAGCTCAACCAACGAAAGCATGCGGTCGAAGACCTAGCCCTGATCTGGCTCACCCGCAAACAGTTCCGGCTGCTCGAGCTTCTGCGCAGGCCCGCGGCGCGAGGCGCCGATCAGGCTCACGACTTCCAGGCTCTGGATGGCCTGCCGCGGGATATAAATACGCTGCGTGTTCGAGCGGGTATCGGGCGGCGTCAGCAGCAGCCCGGCGCCGTTCACGAGCGAAAGATCGTTGGCCGCCAGGCCCTCCAGTTCGTCGCCATCCGAGAGCGTCATGCGCAACCACACACCGGCCGCGCGTGGGCGCACCGAGAATTTCTTGTGCAGAAGCCGCTCTGGGTTCGCGGCGTCGGCCGTCGCGCCCGGAAGGTCGCGCACGTAGCAGACCCATTTGACCTGCTCCCATGCGATGCGCAGCACCTTGCCGGTAGTGTCGAGAATCTCGAGCTCAGCTCCCTGTTGCGCAGGGACCGGATCCGCATAACCAGCGCACCAGTCGCGGGAGAACTTGCGAACAATTACCGGCTTGCGTGCGCTGGCCATCGTTCTGGATTGTCGCACGGCGAGCCCCACTCGCCGCGTCAAGCCCTGACTAAAGTGTTCTCCCTCATTCCAAAGCGGTTCCCCCTGAAGTTCCATTGCCGGATTTATCCCGAAATCCTCTACGCTCAAAAGCGTCCAGTGTGTATCGGCTTCGCGGGTCGGGGAATTTCCTGTGGTGGGGTTTTGTGAAAGGGCACGGTGTCAGTCGAGCCGCAAACCATCAGACATTTAATTTGTTTTCAATCACTTAACAAAAGCTTCACCGTAAGTGGCGTGTTTTCATACACTTGAAAACCGTGAAAACTTAACACGCTTTTAATCAAACACTTACAGATTTCTGGGGGGGGGGGGGGTACGGGCCGGCCGGTACGGACCGCGCACATAGCTAAAAGTATTTTTTCAACTTGAGGATCTGCGATTCGAAGCCGTACCAGAGAACCGTAGCGGCAGCGGTAGACATGGCGAGGCGGAAGCCTACTACGGCGAGATTGCCGGGAATGCCGTAAGGCTCCATCTTCAGATCGAACCAGCCGAAGAAGATGAACACGCTGATGTGGATCATGTAGAGGCCATAGCTGATGCGGCCGTAGTACGCGAGCGGCCCTTTGGCGAATGCGAGATTGAGCGGATTACGTGCGCCGGTAGAAGCAATGGCCGCGAGCACCGCGCCGGCAAAAGCAATGCCGAGAGCGGAATCAAGAAACGAAGTGCCTGCGGCGATCGTAGCAGTGGCCCAGAAACCCGCGACCATTCCGCCCAGGCCAAGCAGCACCCAGGTGCGGCGGCGCAACGGGAGACAATGCAGCGCCAGAGCCAGCAGGCTTCCCCAGGCGATGCCGTCCAGATGGATGAGCGTGTTGGTAGGCGTCATCCAGTGGAAGTTGGCGTGGCGGATAAGAGGCGAGCCGACCAGCGCAGCGACGAGCACGGTGCTGAGCATCCACGGCCGGCGCAGCACGCGGACCAGCGGGGCCCAGAGAAAGTAATACTGCTCCTCAATAGCCAGCGACCAGGTGGGACCGACGGCCGGCGGCAACGAAAGATGAAACAGATTTTGGATGAAAAGAACATAGGCCCACCAGGGAGCGGTAACGATGGCCCGGCCGATGCTGGGGCCGATGAACCATGGAGCTTCGAGGTAGACGACAACCAGCAGCAGCACGTAGACCGGCCAGATGCGCAGCACGCGGCGCCCGTAGAAATTGCGAAAGTAGTGCGGCCTGGTGCGCGATTCGAGAAGGATGGAGGTGATGAGGAAGCCGGAGAGAACGAAGAAGAGATTGACGCCGGCCCAACCCCACAGCGAAGCGCCATAGACCCAGGTGCCGGCCAGCCGCGGATGGCAGTGATAGAACACCACCGCAAGCACAGCCAGTCCGCGCAGCCCTTGCAACTCGGGGATGTAGGCAGGAAGCCAGTCCGGCCGGCGCACGGAGAGGTGGGTGAACCGGCGTCCAGCGGGCTCGGCGGAGAGAGTCTTCGCAATTTCGGTAGTGTGCGACTCGGCCTGCGTACGTCACCTCAGAGATCAGGGGTCAGAGATCAGGGCCAGCGGATAGGGATGAGTGATCAGGAAACACCGTTGGGTGCCCCATCCTTTCCGCAGTTGTATCGCGGAAAGGGTGGGAGACCACAACGTTCCACCAGCAGGCTTTTCCTGATCCCTGACCCCTGATCTCTGCTTTTATCCTGCAGCCAACTGCCGCGCCCGTTCCGTTGCGCGCATGACGGCTTTGATGAGGGTGACGCGCAGGCCGCCTTCTTCGAGTTCGAGGATGCCGTCGATGGTGCAGCCCGCGGGTGTGGTCACCGCATCCTTGAGCAGCGCGGGGTGGTAGCCGGTCTCGAGCACCATTTTGGCGGCGCCGAAGGCGGTTTGCGCGGCCAGCTGCGTGGCGATATCGCGGGGCAGGCCCACTTTGACGCCGGCCTCGGCCAGCGCCTCGATGATGATGTATATGTATGCCGGGCCGGAACCGGACAGGCCGGTCACCGCGTCCATGTGCTTTTCGTCGACGATTACTGTCCGGCCCACGGTCTCGAACATCCTCTGGGCAAGCGCCATTTGCGCGTCGGAGACGAAGCGGCCGCGGCACAGCGCCGCAACGCCCGCGCCCAGAGCTGAGGGCGTATTGGGCATGGCGCGAACCACCGCGATCTCCTGGCCGGCGATCTCCTCGATGGCCCGCGTTTTGACCGACGCAGCAAACGACACCACCATCTTTTGCGGGGTCAGAGCCGGCTTGATCTGCTCGATCAGCTCAGGGACTTGAAAGGGCTTGACGCCGACCAGGATCAAATCTGCCTGGCGCGCGGCTTCAAGGTTGTTGGTGCTCACATCCACGCCCCATTGCGTGCTGAGCGCCAGCGCGCGCTCTTCGTGCGCTACGGAAGCGTGAATCTTGGTGGGCTCAAACAGGTTCTGCTTAAGGAATGCCTGCAGCAGAATGCCGCCCATTTTGCCCGCGCCCAGCACGGCCAGGCTCACCTGGGGTAGTTGCGCAGGTATCTCGTTGGCCTCTACGGCTATTTCCGCCATGTTTTTTCTTCCTGGATGAGTGTCGGTGATGCTGACTTCAGGATACTCGCAGGAAGCGGCAGTGCGTCAGGAGCGCGAGAAGCGCAGGGTAAGCCGGTTGCCTTGGGGGAGCGGCTCCCACTCAACGGCATCGGCGAATTTGCGCATCAGCGGAATGCCCTGACCGCCCGGCACGATCTCTTCGAGCGGGACAATGGACGGCGCGGCCAAAGGCACGCTGGGATCGACAGGACGGAAATGAGGCGCAGTATCTTCAATCACGAACAACACCGAGCCCTCCGCAGTCATGCTGAACTCGACATCGATTTTCTGGGTCGGATCGCCGGCGTAGCCGTGGCGGATGACGTTGGAGAGCGCTTCCTCCAGACAGAGCTCGATGGCGAAGCCGGTGCGTTCAGCAAAGTGGTAGCGGGCCGCCAGCGCCTGCACCCAGCCAGAGACCAGCGAGAGGTCAGCCAACTGGCTCCGCAGCGTAATGCGGTCACGAGCGCTTTGCGGGACACCCGGCGCTGGCTTCTCTTGCATGATAGAGGGCACGCGGCCGGCTACTGCAGCTCCGCCAGCGCACTTTCGAGATCGTGGCGGACGGGGATGATGGTGATGACGTGCGAAGTTCTGAGGACTTCTTCAACCAGGGGAACGGGAGCAAACAGAACGATCTTGCCGCCGCGGCGCTTCACGGCCTGCGCAGGTACCACGAGGGAACGCAGACCCATGGAGCCGAGGAAGCTCACGCCCTTCAGGTCTATGAGCAGGCGGCTGGCGCTGCCTGCAATCACGTTCATCCGCAAGTCGACGGCCGCAGCGCCTTCAATATCCAAACGTCCTTCCAGCACTACCCGCGTAATGCCGTTCATCTCATCGGTTGAGAGCTTCATGCAAACTTTCCCTTCTCAGACTTGTACTCCGTGCCGGCCATCTTACCGCATGAAGGTTGCCAAACAATTAAAACGAAAAGAGATCCTTTTTGAGGGTCGCGCTGACCTGCGCCGAAGCGTCGAAAACCGCGGAATCGTCGGTAATCTCCGGGCGCAGCTTGACAGAAAGCGTCATGTGCTTCTTGGCCGCAAAATCGCCGCTCACGGTGTTCGAGGTCTTGACCACGTGCTGGCCTTTCACCAGCACGCGGAACTGGTGTTTTCCGGGCGGCACAAGCAAACCCTGATAGCCCTTCTTGTCGCCCGCCGTGCCGCTCCAGTAAACCTTGCCATCCATCTGGACCGTCACCGTCAAGGGCGACGAAAACCCGTCAAGGTTCAGCTTAAGGTGCGTGTTGGTGGCGGCATCCAGCGTCTTGGGATTGAAGGTGACGGCAGCCGCTGCCGGCGCGGACGCTGCGGCGGCAGTGGGTCGTGCAGGAGCAGGCGCCGGAACCGGCGCAGGCGCTGCGGCTACTTCTGCGGCAGGCACTGCAACGGGCGCAGCAGCAGCAGCACTGGGTGGAACGGCTGGCGGCGTCACTGCAACCGGCTGCCGCACTGCAGTCTGTCGCGAGGCCTTGTGGACAAGAAAGCCCGCTACCGCGCCGGCTGCAACCAACACCACCACACCCGCCAGCACCAAGACGAGGTTTTTCTTCGGCGGCTTTGAAGCGGGCAGCTTTGACGAGGGGCGTTCTTCTTGCGCCGGCGCGCCAGCGGCCGTCGCAACGGGAATCGCCGCCGCGATCGTGGTTCCCGGCTGCATCGGCATGGCGTAGGTGCGCGCAACAGAGCTTGTGGGCCGGAGACTTGCGACCTGGTTGATGGTTTCGCTCGAACCGCTATCCACAACGGAAGTGGTCTGCAGCACGGTGGAATGCGCGCCGCTGTTGAGGACGTCGGTTCGCACACTGGCAAGATGAGCAGCCAATTCCTCGCCCGTCTGATAGCGGGACGCGGGATTTTTGGCCAGGCACTTGAGGATCACCGCTTCCAGTTGCGCCGGAATGGAGGGATTGAGCTTGGAGGGCGGAATCGGCTCGGTGTGCACCACTTTGTAAGAGACCGCAGTAAGCGTCTCGCCGCCGAAGGGCTGCTCGCCCGTCATCATGCGATAAAGAATGACGCCCAGAGCGAACAAGTCGGTGCGGTGGTCGATGGGATCGCCGGTGAACTGTTCGGGCGGCATGAAGGCCGGTGTGCCAAGGAGCTGACCGGTGGTGGTGGCTTCTCCGCCGACCAGCTTGGCAACACCGAAATCAGTGATGCGCGGCCGCTCCGTGCCGTAGACCTCGCGCGATGTCATGAGGATGTTGGCCGGCTTGATGTCGCGATGAATGACGCCGTTGCGATGCGCAAAGGCGAGCGCCTCGGCGATCTGCTGGCCGATTTGGCACGACCTGTCGATGGAGTAGCGCTGATCGTGCTTGAGCACTGCGTCCAGCGTGCGCCCCTGCACCAGTTCCATCACCAGGTAGGGAACGCCGTCATCTTCGCCCACGTCGAAGACCGGGACGATGCCGGGATGGGAGAGCGCTCCGGCGGCACGCGCTTCGCGATAGAAGCGCTCGCGGAACTCCTTCATCTGGTCGCCGGCCAGCGCTGCAGAGAGGATGCACTTCACGGCGACGTCGCGGCCCATGGCGGGATCGCTGGGCGCGCAGAACGCTGCCCATGGCGCCGCGGCCAAGCTCGCCGAGAATTTCGTATCTGCCGATTGTCTTGCGGTCCATAACGTGGCGTTCTTCAATCTAGCACGCGCATCGCAGCGCGAGCCAGAAGGTTTTCTAGCGGTGGTGAAGCGTTCAGCACCTAAGGAAAGATCGTGACAGACGCAGGAGAAACGCGAGGAAAATGCCCGATGCCGCAATTTTACCCGACCGCATTCACCGATAGCTACAGAGAGAACAAAGACCTCTCGAGCGAAATGACCACGTCGGAAGAGGGGTCGAGGGTTCCGTTGTTCTGCGGCCACAGCTTGACGGTGAGCGTCATCTTTTTCCTGGCCGCAAAATCGCCGGCGATATTGCCTGAGGCCTTCTCTGTGCCGCCTCCGCTTACCACGACCCGCAGCGTATGGCGGCCGGGAGGAACCATGAGGCCGTGGTAACTGTCATGATCGCCGGCAATGCCGCTCCAGTAGGTTTTGCCGTCCATCTGCACGCTGACAGAAAGCGCGGCGGGCAGCGAATCCAGATCGAAGGCCAGGCGTGCATTGGTGCTGGGGTCGAGAGTCTTGGGGTTGAAATCGACGGCAGCGGCGGCGCTGCCGCTGCTGATGACGGCCTCCGCTGGGTCCGCGCCCGGCAACGGCGCCTGCTGCACGTGAATCTGCAGGAAAAGCCATGTTCCGCCTACGCCGACAGCGATGAGGGTGAGCCAGGCAAAGACGCCCATGCCGCCGCGCTTCCGGGCAGGAGTTGGCTCAGCAGAGTGCTTGAGGGTGGCTCCGCGGGTAGCCCGCGTGGACATCATCGAGGACTCGGGTGGCGAGGCGCGCGGCGTGCGCGGCAGTGGCGTCGGGGCGGCGCGAACGGGAGTGGATGCGAGCGACGCGGGTGCAGGCACAGGCGCAGGGGCTGCAGCAGTTACCGGACGTCTCTGCGTTGTGGACACAGCGGTGGGCGTAGCAGGAACTGTAGATGCGGCAGCAGGCCGCAGGCTGACTACCTGGTCGATAGTCTCGGCAACGCCACCACGCGCCGCCATGGCCTCCGTGACGGTGGCGTCCGTGACGGTGGCATATTGACCGGAGAGGCGCGGACTGGGCTTTACCGCTTGCAGGTCGGCGGCTAGCTCTTCGCCGGTCCGATAGCGATCTGTCGCGCTCTTGGCCAGGCACCTGAGGATCACGGCCTCAAGTTGCCTGGGAATGGCGGGGTTGAGTTTGGAGGGCGCAATCGGCTCAGTATGGACTACCTTGTACGAAACCGCGGTAAGCGTCTCGCCGGGAAACGGCTGCTCGCCGGTGGTCATGCGGTAGAGGATGACGCCCAGAGCGAAGAGATCGGTGCGGCCGTCGATCGCGCCGCCGGTAAACTGCTCGGGCGGCATGAAGGCCGGCGTGCCAAGGAGCTGCCCAGTCGTGGTGGCCTCACCGCCGGCAAGTTTGGCCACTCCGAAATCGGTGATGCGCGGCCGCTCCGCGCCGTAGATTTCGCGCGAGGTCATCAGGATGTTGGCGGGCTTGATGTCGCGATGAATGACCCCGTTGCGATGCGCGTAGCCAATGGCTTCGGCGATCTGCTGGCCAATTTCGCAGACTCGCTCCAGTGAATACCGTTCGCCCTGCCTGAGCGCGGCATCGAGGGTGCGCCCCTGCACCAGTTCCATCACCAGGAAGGGAACGCCGTCGTCTTCGCCCACGTCGAATACCGGCACGATGCCGGGGTGCGCCAATGCGCCTGCTGCGCGCGCCTCGCGATAGAAGCGCTCGCGGAACTCGACGATCAGATCGCCGGCAAAGGCCGCGGAAAGGATGCACTTGAGGGCGACTTCGCGCCCCATGGCAGGATCGCGCGCGCGAAGCACAGCGCCCATGGCACCTCGGCCAAGCTCTCCGAGAATTTCGTACCTGCCAATTTTTTTGCGATCCATAACGGGGTGATTTTCAATCTAGCATGCGTACGCGGTGCGAGCCAGAGTTTCTTCCAGCGCCGAAGCTCCGCATCGTGCGCGGCATTTTTTACGCGTCGGGCTTGCGGTAGCGCACCAGGAGCAGCGTGATGTCGTCGGACTGGGGCGCGCCGCGGGAAAAATCGGCTACAGCATCGAGTACGGCCTTTTGCAAATCAGCGATGGAGGCACGCACGTTTGCCTCCGCCACTTCGCGCAGCCTGGGGAACCCGAACAACTCCCGTTCAGTATTGTCCGCTTCTACGATGCCATCGGTGTAGAGCACGAGGGTATCGCCGTGCTCGAGCTTCATGCGCGTGGAAGTGAACTCGGCCCCATCGACGAGGCCGACGGGGAACGAGCCTTCGGTGTACACGTCGCTCACCTGGCCGTCGCGGATTAACAAGGGCGACGGATGGCCGGCATGAATAAACTCGAATTCTCCACCGGCATCGATCATGCCGAAGAACATGGTGGCGTAGCGGCCGACTACGGCGTGGTCGCAGAGGAAGCGATTGATATGGTTGAAGACCTTGGCCGGCTCCACGCCCAGCGTCATGCCGGAGAGCGCGCCCTGCAGCATGGTGGTGAGCAGAGCCGCGCCCAGTCCTTTGCCAGCGACGTCGGCAATGAGGAACGCGGTCGATGTTTCGCTGAGCGGAAAGACATCGTAGTAATCGCCACCGACGGCCTGGCACGGAGTCTGCACGCCGGAGACGGCCAGATACGGAAAATCCGTGAGCCCCTGCGGTAGCAGGCCTTGCTGAATATCGCGGGCGATGGAAAGTTCCTGCTCCATGCGCCGCTGCTCGCGCTCGCGCTCAAGCAGTCGCGCGTTGTCGAGAATGCTGGCAGCCTGGCCGCCAATCGCATCCAGAATCTGGCGATCGAGATTAGAGAAAGCCGCGGGGCGGCGCGAGTCGAGATAGAGCGCGCCTAACAGACGGCTGGGCGCAAGCATGACGGACGCGTCGGCCTTGACGTGCTGCACGGTGTAGAGAGGAATGGCTACGACCGAGCGCAATCCCTGAATGAGGACGCTTTGCGCGCTCTGCAGGCTGATGTCGGCGAGGTTCAGGTCATCGGTGATAATGGCTGCGTGCTGGGTGACGGCCTGGCGCAACGCGGTCTGGCTGGGCGAAATGCTCTCCGGCTCCAGCGTGCGGCCGCCGCTGCCGCGCGCCAGCCGCACTTTGAGCGCGCCTTCGGCGTCAGGCTCGAGCAGCAGTGCGCGGTCGGCGCTGGTGATGGACATGGCGTGATCGAGCATGGAGCCCAGCACAGAATCGAGCGGCAGCGACGAGTGGATCAGCGAAGTGGCTTCGAGCAGCAGATTTAATTTGCCCAGGCCGCCAGCGGCCAGCGTGGAATTGGCGGCGGGGATGGTGGAGATGCGCGTGAGCATGGCTTCGACGCTATGCTCGGCGGGCCGCTCGCGGAAGGTAAGGCGCGGGCTCTCCTCAATGCCGAACTCGATCACATCGCCTGTCGACCAGCACCTTCTGCGCGACCTTATGTCCGTTTACGTAGATGCCCTGGCGATGGCCGCGATCCTCGAGCACGAAGCTGCCGTCGAGCGAGACGATGGCGGCGCAGCGGCGCGAGATGCGCGGATCGGCGAGTTGCAGGTGATTGCCGCTATCGCTCCCGCGGCCGATGAGGAAGGGAGTATGCGGAACGGGAACAACCTCCGGCGCGCAACCGGGAGCGACAACTTCCAGGATGGCTTCGGTAGAGTGCGAATCTTGCATGGCTGTTCCCTCTTTCCTTACTTGCCGGCCTGCGTCGTGATCCAACTGTCGACGTGGTCTTCCAACATGTCAAGCGGCATGGAGCCGGAGTCGAGCACGGCGTCGTGAAAGGCCTTGATGTCGAACTTGGGGCCCAGCGTTTTTTCGGCTTGCGCGCGCAGCTCCAGGATCTTCAACTGGCCGATCTTGTAGGCCAGCGCCTGGCCCGGCCAGGCAATGTAGCGGTCGACCTCCGACTGAATACTGGTTTCGTCGATGGACGAGTGCTGGTGAAAGTAGTCGACCATCTGCTGGCGCGTCCAGTGCTGCGAGTGCACGCCGGTATCTACGACCAGGCGGATGGCGCGCCACTCATCGCCTTCGAGGCGGCCGAAATCCTGGTAGGGATCGGTGTAGAAACCAACGTCCTTGCCAAGGTGCTCGGCGTAGAGGGCCCAGCCCTCGCTATAGGCAACGTTGCCCTCGTATTTGCGGAACTCGGGAACGCCGGTGAGCTCCTGAGCGATGGAAATCTGCAGATGATGGCCGGGAATGCCTTCGTGATAGGCGATATCCTCGACCTCGTAAAGATTGCGGTCGGTGGCGTTGTAGGTGTCGATGCGCAAGCGGCCGGGACGGCTTCCGTCGGGCGCGCCGGCTTCGTAGTACGCGGGCGGCGCAGTTTTCTCCATGTAGTCGGGGACCGCGGCTACTTCAAATTTCTCTTTGGGCAGGACGCCGAACAACTGCGGCAGTTTTGCTTCCATGGGCGCAAGGAAGCCGCGGTACGCGTCGAGCAGCGCTTCCGCGGAAGCCGCATGCAGCTTGGGATTGGTCTTGAGGCTGGCGCGGAAGCTGGCCAGATCCTTGAATCCGAGTTTCTGCGCGATGGCCAGTTCCTCCGCCTCATCCTTCTTCACTTCGTCGAGGCCGATCTGGTGAATCTGGTCGGGCGTGAGTTTGCTCGCCGTCACGCGGTGGATGAGGAACTGGTAATAGCGCGCGCCATCGGGCAGTGCGCAGATGCAGGGGTCGGTGCGGCCGGCGGGGACGTAGCTCACCTTCATGAAGCGCTCGAAGCGCAGGTAGGCAGGCAGGTCCTCTTTGCTGATGACGTCGAGCATGTCGGCCTTGATCCGTTCCTGTTCGGCCGGTGAGATGGACGCTGGAAATTTCTTGAGCGGCGCGGCGAGGGGCGAGTCTTCGGGCTTTTGACGGGCGAGCGTGGTGACCTGCTGGAGCGCTTCTTCGAGCAGCGGCCTGGGCGGCACACGCCCGTCTTCCGTCCCGATCTCCATGTTTTCAGTGACCTGGCTGAAAGCCTGGGGGATCGCATGCAGGCGGGCGATCCAGTCGTCGTAATCCTTCTCCGTGGTGAAGCTCAGCTCCGCAACCAATTCGGGGTAGGTGGAGTAGATGCCTTCCATCTGGTTGACGGGCATCTCCCACTCCTTGAATTCGGAGGCGTCCTGATCGTTTTCGAAGCGGCGCTCGAGAATCTCCTGGCTGAGCTTTTCCTGGTCGGTAAAGCCTGTGGGATCGATGGCAACGAGGCGCATAAGGAAGGTTTGTTCTTGTGCGAGCCAGTCGTTGACCGCTTTGACCGAGTAGTCGGAGATCTGGTCGTTATAGTCCTTGTCGCCGATGGTGGAAGCGAACTCCGGGTTGCGCTTGAGATAGATATCCCAGTAATCGTGGAAGAGGTCGTTGAGGGCCTTGCGCCGGTCGTCGAGCGAGGCGGGAGCTGCCGGCTGTGCGGGTGCAAGAGGAAGCTTTTGCGCGCGGAGTGCGGGGGCGACGGAAAGCGACACAAAAAGGGCAAAACCGATGCGGAGCGGTGTTTTCAACGGGGTACAACCTCACAGGAGCTTCTTTGTCGAGTTTAGAGGGTCCGGCGGCTTGCCACGAAATCTGGCGGATCTCCTTTTCTCTTGAATTTCGTGGAGAAAAAACGTTGTCGAGAATCACGGGAATGACTCTTGACAAAATTTTAGATTAGATTGAATCTAAGTTTGTCAATGGAAGCCGAAGCGATTAAGCGATGCCTGGAGAGCAGCGGCTTGCGGTGTACGCCGCAGCGCTACGGCGTGATGGCCTTCCTGATGGAGCACGATGGGCATCCCACGGCTCCGGAGATCTTCGATGCCGTGAATCGGCTGGATCCGCGCTCTTCGCGGGCCACCATCTACAACAATTTGCGCGACCTGGTACAGGCGGGATTAGTGCGGGAGGTGGCCGTCGAGGGCCGCGCCGCGCGCTTCGATGCGAAAGGCATGCGCGAGCGCCATCACCATTTCATCTGCGACCTTTGCGGCAATGTTGAGGACATGGATTGGTACGAGGTGCCCAGCCCCGGAACGAGCGCGCTGGGCAAGCGAGTTCTTCGCGAATGCGAACTGATTGTGCGCGGTCTCTGCGCGAAATGCGCACCACGGCGCGCTTCCCGTTAACGCTCGCAGGCACGCGAGCAGCGTAGGTTGTCAATCACGCAATCTTTGGGGAGAAATTCAAGACAAAGAAATCCCCGGACAGAAAACGCACCACAGCATCGGGGCGTCGTCCCCGGCCAGAAGGAGCAAAGCGATGTCAACAGCCGAAAGCAAATGCCCGGTCATGCACAACAAGAATCTCCACACAGTCGCGGGGACATGGACGAATGCGAACTGGTGGCCGAATCAGCTGAACCTACGGATCCTGCACCAGCACTCTGCTTTGTCCGATCCGATGGGCGAGGATTTCAATTACGCGGAAGAGTTCAAGAGCCTGGACCTGAATGCGGTGATCAAGGACCTGCACGCCCTGATGACGGATTCGCAGAGCTGGTGGCCGGCCGATTACGGCCACTATGGACCGTTTTTTATTCGCATGGCGTGGCACAGCGCGGGCACCTACCGCATTGGCGACGGCCGCGGCGGAGCGGGCGCGGGCACGCAGCGGTTTGCTCCGCTGAATAGCTGGCCGGACAACGTGAGCCTCGACAAGGCACGCCGCTTGCTGTGGCCGATCAAGCAGAAGTACGGCAAGAAGATTTCCTGGGCCGACCTGATGATTCTCACCGGGAACGTGGCGCTGGAGTCGATGGGGCTGAAGACTTTCGGTTTCGCCGGCGGACGCGCGGATGTATGGGAGCCGGGCGAGGACATTTATTGGGGACCGGAGGGCAAGTGGCTGGGCGACGAACGGTACACGGGCGATCGCGAGCTCGACAATCCGCTGGGCGCTGTGCAGATGGGCTTGATTTATGTGAATCCGGAGGGACCGAATGGGAAGCCGGATCCAGTTGCCGCGGCTCGCGACATCCGCGAAACCTTCCGCCGCATGGCGATGAACGACGAAGAGACGGTTGCGTTGATTGCCGGTGGTCACACCTTCGGCAAGGCGCACGGTGCTGCGCCGCCCAATGAGTACGTGGGCCCCGAGCCCGAAGCCGCACCGCTTGAGAATCAAGGGCTGGGCTGGAAGAGCAGCTTTGGCAGCGGCAGCGGCGTAGATGCCATCTCGAGCGGCCTGGAGGGCGCGTGGACCGCTAACCCGGTGAAGTGGGACAACGACTACCTGGAAAACCTGTTCGCCTATGAGTGGGAGCTGACCAAGAGCCCTGCCGGCGCGTACCAGTTTACGCCGAAGAATGGAGGCGGCGCAGGCACGGTTCCCGATGCGCACGACAAGTCGAAGAAGCACGCGCCGATCATGTTCACGACCGATCTCTCACTGCGCATGGACCCGATCTATGAGCCGATTGCGCGGCGCTTTTATGAGCAGCCGCAGGAATTTGCCGAGGCGTTTTCAAAGGCGTGGTTCAAGCTGACGCACCGCGACATGGGGCCGATCGCTCGCTACCTGGGGCCGCTGGTGCCCAAGGAGGCGCAGATCTGGCAGGACCCGGTTCCGGCGGTGGATCATGAGCTGATTGGAGCCGAGGATATTGCCGCACTGAAGGCCAAGATCCTCGCATCTGGACTGTCGATTTCGCAACTGGTGACGGCGGCATGGGCTTCGGCGTCGAGCTTCCGCGGCTCCGACAAGCGCGGTGGGGCCAACGGAGCGCGCATTCGGCTGGAGCCGCAGAAGAACTGGGCAGTAAATCAGCCGGCTGAACTGGCCAAGGTGCTGCCGAAGCTGGAGGCGATTCAGAAGGAGTTCAATAGCGTTCACTCCAACGGGAAGCCGGGCAAGCAGGTCTCGCTTGCCGACCTGATCGTGCTTGCCGGCTGTGCGGCCGTTGAGGAAGCCGCCAAGAAAGCCGGCTTCGATGTGAAGGTTCCTTTCACGCCAGGGCGCGCGGATGCTTCGCAGGAGCACACGGACGTGGAGTCATTCTCGGTAATGGAGCCGGCTGCGGACGGCTTCCGGAACTACATGGGGCCGAGGGCGCACGCAACCGCTGAAGAAATGCTCGTCGACCGGTCGCAGCTGCTCACGCTGACTGCGCCGGAGATGACGGTTCTGGTCGGCGGCATGAGGGCGCTCAATACCAACTTCGATCACTCGAAGCACGGCGTGTTCACCAATCGGCCGGAGACGCTGACCAACGATTTCTTCGTGAATCTGCTCGATATGTCGACGGAGTGGAAGCCTTCCGCGAAGGAAGAAGGCGTTTACGAGGGGTATGATCGCGCAACCGGCAAACTCAAGTGGACGGGCACCCGTGTCGATCTTGTCTTCGGTTCAAGCTCACAGCTCCGCGCACTGGCGGAAGTCTATGCAAGCGACGATTACAAAGAGACGTTTGTGAAGGACTTCGCGGCGGTGTGGGGCAGGATGATGAACCTGGACCGGTTCGATGTGGCGCGCTAGAAACTTGACTTAACCGTTGGCTCGCGCGGGCCGAATGTCGGCTCGCGCGAGCCAGTTTATTTGAGATTTTTTCAGGCTCGCGGTGCCCGCCGTTCAAGGGCACGTAGACTGAATACAACCTCATGGCCCATCGTACGTTTTTCAAAATCGCCGCCCCGGCGGCTGTGGCCTTCACTGCCATTGCGCTTCACGCGCAGTCTCCTGCGGAGCCGACGGCGTATACCGTCACGGTGCGATACCAGATCACCGGCGCTGCGCTCCGAACCACCTACCGCCTTGGGTCGAAGGTTCTCATTGACCAGGTTCCGCCGCCCGGAATCCCGCCTGACACCACCCCTGCCTCACCAACGCGGACACTCTACTTCCTCGACACCGGCCAGAGTCTCACATGGGAGTCCGCCAATGCTGCGGCCGCCTGCACGCGGGGCAGCTTTCGCGGCGACGCATGGCTCGATCCGTTCTCTGGTGCGGCCGACCTCTCGATGACCGGCGTGGAGCAGACCGGCTCCGAAGTCATTCACGGAATCGCGACGAAGATCCTCATCTCCAAAGCCAAACCCGGCTTCAAGCTCTGGGTCGATCCGAGGACAGGACTCATGATGAAGGCCGAGTTCACCGCGCCTTCAGGCAAAGCTATGACTTACTTCGAGGTCACCGAGGTGCGCCTCGATCCGCCTCCCACTGCACTCTTCGAAATTCCTGCGCATTGCGCATCCGCTCCAGAAGGGCCGAAGACCACGGCCAGGTCAAACTGAAGCTGCACGCAGCCATTGCGAAACCCTCTGATATACAAAGCTCTGTGCGTCCTTTTCAGGGAAGCGCATCTAGTTTGTCACTCCTCGTCAAGACCTTGAAGCGAGCTGAATTCCACCTGTCCGGGTGTGGAAAAGCGGGAGGAATTCGGCAGGAATGCCAAAAAGAACCCGGTAATCCACAAGTTTATGAAGACGCTAGATTCCGCCCCGCCTTATCCACATAATCCCGGCTTTCAGGCGTTGACCCTGCCTTTCCGGCTCCGTAAAGTCTCTAGATAAGCGGCCATTTCCCATGTTTTGCCGGCAATGCCGCCGCGCGGCTGTATGCGGGCCAGACTTCTGGAGTAAAGATGCTGAAACTAAAAAAGATCCACATCCTCGGGTTCAAGAGCTTTTGCGATCGCACGGAATTGACCGTAGCGGGCAATGGGATTGCCATTGTTGTGGGGCCAAACGGGTGCGGCAAGTCCAATATTCTGGACGCCGTGACCTGGGTGCTGGGCGAACAGAGCGCCAAGAGTCTGCGCGGCACCCACATGCAGGACGTGATCTTTGCCGGAACGCGCGAGCGCAAGCAACTGGGCATGGCGGAAGTGACGCTGACCATGGTCGATCCCGAAGCCTATGAAGGGCCGATCGGCGTGGAACCCGAGGTGGTGATCGATCACGACGGAGCGGCGGATTGGGATGAGGAAGAGGTGCGCAAACAGCGCGCCGCCGAGGCTGAAGAGATCATTGCCAATGAGCAGCCGGGCCAGGTGATCGAGGGCGAGGACGACGGCGCCGTCGCCCAGTCGCAGAGTCCGGACCAAGGGGCTGCCGCAGCGCAGGTGCCTCAAGCCGTCGTGCTGAAGATTCGCCGGCGCAAGTTTCACAGCACGCCGCAGAAGGGCGAGGTAGTCATTACGCGGCGGCTGTTCCGGACCGGCGAGAGCGAGTACCTGCTGAATGGCAAGCTGTGCCGGCTGCGCGACATTCAGGACATCTTCATGGGCACCGGCCTGGGGCCGGAGAGCTACGCGATTATCGGACAGGAGCGCATCGGGCAGCTGCTCAGCTCCAAGCCCTACGAGCGTCGCTCGATTATCGAAGAGGCCGCGGGGATTACGCGCTTCAAGACCAAGAAGCGGTTGGCGGAGTTGCGGCTGGAGAGCGCGAAGCAAAATCTCGCCCGCGTGGATGACATTTTTGAAGAAGTTACGCGGCAGATGAACAGCCTGAAGCGCCAGGCAGCCAAGGCCGAACGCTATGGCGCGGTGCGCGACGAGTTGCGCGGGCGTTTGCGCGTGGTGCTGGCCAGCCGCATGGCGGCCATGGACGCCGACCAGAAAAAGCTGGATGAAGAGATTGCTGCTTTGAGCGAGCGCGTCAACAGCTCGGCGGCGAAGATTGAGACCGACGAGGCCAGCCAGCATGGGTTGACCGAGCGCGGCTATGCATTGGAGCAGGAGGGCCAGGAGGCGCGGAAGCGCGCCAGCGAAACAGCTCTTGAACTGGAGCGAGCGACGGCCCGCGAGCGCAGCAACACAGAGCGGGTGGCGGAGCTGGAAGCGCGGATTGCCGCGGCCGCCGAGGAGTTGGAGCAGACCCGCACGCAGTTGGCCGGAGTGACGGAAGAGCGCGCGCAGCACCAGAGTTTCATGGAGACAGCGGCCGGTGAGGCACGCGAGTTCCGGCACAAGGTGGAGGCGCGGCAGCAGGAAGCGCGATCCGCGGCAGAAGAGGTATTTCGCGCCGAGCGGGAGTTGGAGATCAATCGCCGCAACGCGATGAACCTGCTCACGCTGGCCGGCAATGCGCGCAACCACATGGCGCAGGGCGAAGAGAGCCTGGCGGCCCTGGAACGCGAGGCCGAACGCTTGAACGCCGAGATGCAGCAGGCGCGCAACGAACAGGAAAATCTGGGCGTGGAAACGGGCCTGGCGCGGCAGCGGCATCAAGCCGCGGCAGAGTCGCTCAAGAGCCTGGAAGCGGAGATTGCTTCGACCCGCGAAATGCTGCAGGCCAGGCGCAGTGAGGAAAATGCGCAACGGGCACTCGCCAACAAGCTGCGCAGCGAGCAGGCAACGACGGCTGGGCGGTGCGACTCACTGAAGGCGCTGATTCGTAATCACAGCTACTCCACGGATACGGTACGCAAGCTGCTAAAGCCGGGCGCGCTGGGCCAGGACATGGCGCCGCAGGGCACGCTGGCCGATTTTCTCGAGGTGAGCGGCCGGCATGAGGGCGTGGTCGACGAGTTCCTGCGCGACGAATTGAATTACGTGGTGGTAGAGAGCTGGGGCGTCGCCGATAAAGGCGTGAGCCTGCTGAAGACCAGCGAGGGGCGGGCAACCTTCCTCGTCCACAACGGGCTGCAGGGCGAGCTGTTCGATGCCGGCACGACGGCGGTGAACGAGCCGGGCGTGACGCCGCTGCGCGATGCGATCAAGGTACTGAACGGATTCGGCCGCTCGCTGGAGACGATCCTGCCCAAGCTGCGGCATGGGTACCTGGTGGACGATCCCGAGACGGCGCAGCAGCTGGCTCTGCGCTACGCGTGGGCGTACTTTCTGACGCCGGGTGGTGAGTGTTTCCACAACGCGATTGGTTACGGGCGGCAAGGCAGCCGCCGAGGGCCCGCTGGCGCTCAAGCGCGACCTGCGCGAAACCGAGATCAAGCTGGCGCGGGTGCAGGACAGCTTGACGGAAGCAGAAGCCCAAGCGACAGCGCTGACGCGGACCATTGAAGAGCTGAGCGCGCAGCTTGAAACGCGCAGTGCAGAACGGCGCCAGGCGGAGACCGAGGCGGCCAACCTGAGCGCATCGCTGCGACAGATGGAAGGCGAGGCGCAGCGCATCGAGCGGCGAATGCAGGAGTGGACCTCGCAGGCGGCGCGCAACAAGGATGCATGCGAGAGCAAGCGGCAGGCCATCGAGCAGAAGCGGGAAGAAACGGCTCGGCTGGAAACGGAGCGCGCGCAGGCCGAAGCGGGACTGGACGCGCTGCAGACGCAGCTCGCCGAGATACGGGGCAAGCGCGAGGGATTGCAGCAGGAAGCTGCGCAGGTAACGGCGGAGCTGGCCGGCCTGGAAGAGCGGCGGCGCGGAGCCGAAGCCGCCTTCCAGCGCATCGATCGTGCCTTTGCCGATCTGGAGCGGCGGGTGCAGGCGGTCGCAAAGCAGAGGACGGACGCCGAAGCGGAGCGCGAGCAGCGCGTGAACGAGAACGCTTCGCTCGTGGAGCGGCAGAAGGCTCTGACCGAAGCGCGGGACGAGGCGTTGGCGCAGACGCAGACGATTGTCGCGCAGGCACAGAGCTTGCGGCACCAGTTGGCAGAGCTCGAAGCGCAGCTCAAGACGGAGCGCGCTGCGGTTGACCAGTTGCGCGAGGACCGGGCGACGCGTCAAAGCGAATTGGCCAAGCTGCACTCCGATCTTGAATACCTGGAAGCAAGCTGCCTGGCGGAAGTAAACGTCGAGGCGCAGGTGCTGCGCGAGGACGCAGAGATGGTGCGGATTGCCGGCGAGGAATTAGGTGCCGAGGAAGAGACCTGCCGGGCATTGAAGCAGCGCATGGAGCAGATGGGGCCGGTGAACATGATGGCGCTGGACGAGTACAAGGAGACGGCCGAGCGGCATGGGTTCCTGGAGACGCAGCGCAAGGATCTGATCGAGTCCATCGAGAATACGCAGGAGACGATCAAGGAGATCGACCAGATTTCGCGCTCCAAATTCGACGAGGCGTTCGCGCGCATCAACGAGAACTTCGGGCTGGTGTTTGCGCGGCTGTTCCAGGGCGGCCAGGCATTTCTGCGGCTTACCGACGAGGAGAACCAGGCGGAGAGCGGACTGGAGATTGTGGCCTCGCCTCCGGGCAAGAAGCTGCAGAATGTGCTGCTGCTCTCGGGCGGCGAAAAGGCGCTGACTGCGCTGGCGCTGCTGGTGGGCATCTTCCAGTTCCAGCCCAGCCCCTTCTGCGTGCTCGACGAAGTGGATGCTCCGCTCGACGAAACCAACGTGGGCCGGCTGGCCGAACTGCTGCACAGCATGAGCCTGGACACGCAGTTTTTGGTGGTCACGCACTCCAAGCGCATGATGCAGTCGGCGGACATGATCTACGGCGTAACCATGCAGGAACCGGGCGTGTCGAAGATTGTGAGCGTGCGGCTGGGGAATCAGGCGCCCCAGAGAGCGACGGCGTAAAGACAGTTCGCAGTTCTATTCGCAGTTCTTAGTTCGAGCAGGCTGGCGCTGCGGCTACCTGAGTTCGTGAACAAATATGCGAATAAGATTTCGCCTGCCCGCGATCTTGTCGCGCAACGCTGTGCGGTCTGAAAAGAGAAATTTGCCGGCAAGCAGCAGGATTCCAAGCTCGATCGAAAGGCGCGCCACGATGACGGCGCGCGCCAGCTTGCGGAAGCGAATTCTGGAAAACTTATTGAGCAGATACCATCGATTTCTGTAGAACCGCTCGACTCTCTTACTCGCCAATTGCGGGGTGCCTCCGCCTTCATGGAAGGCTCGCGGGGCCGAAGCCACGCCGATCTTCCATCCGGCTCGACTCATGCGCATGCTGAAATCGTGGTCCAGATCGAGCCAATCGAAGGCTTCGTCGAAGCCATTCAATTCGTCGAACGCGCGCTTTCTGACGGCCATCGCGCAGGTAAAGACGGTGATTCGGCCTGAGCGGTCCGTAATCCAGCGATCGAACCTTGCTGACAATGCCTGCCCGAGAACCACGCCCCATACATTGGGCTCTGTCTCCATCGATTGCGTAGGCCGGCCATTTGTACCTACCGTTTGCAGTGCGACCAAGCCCAAATGCGGATCTGCCGTGAACATCGACCGGATGACATCGCAGAACGGAGTCACCGGATAAGCGTCCGAATCGAACAGTACAACGATATCTTCACCAATCATGTTGAACGCGATATTCAATGATTTGGTGAGGCCGCGGTTCGGGTGTCCCCTGTAGAGGTTCGCGCCATCGGGAAATCTGCCGGTGAACTCAACTGTTGAAGAATCGTCGTACACAAGCAGGTTCTGAAAATTCCCGGGATCAACTTCGAAACAAGCTGTGACGCACCGCTGGGCGAGAGCCCACGTGTTGTGGTTGGTCAACAACACGGCAATGGATAATGGCCGCTCGTTCTCTATTTCGAAGCTCATCCAGAAATTGTGGCGATATGCGTCTGCATTTTACACGAATAGCTGGTTGGTCAAATTGGCGGCCGGAAACGTGATGAGCCGTGCTGGGCCATGTTCTGCGGCACGACGGATAAAACATTTTTCTTTGGCAACAGCAGCTGTCAGCGTCAACCGCGTCAATCACTTTCCGACTGCCTCCGGAACAAATTCACCCTTGAAACTTGACAGGTTAAAACTGGATGGCTCAAGATTCTCTTCACTGGAGCGTAAACGACACGGCGCATGCACGCGAAACGCTCGTACAGATGGTTCCCCGACTTCATCAACCTTTCTCCGCAGCGTAGATTCTCCCTTCCCCAGCCGGGATAAACCCGGATGTTGTTCTTGCTGGTTGCATAACGCCCCGCTTGCATGCTTCGATCGAGCCCTATAATCTCCTTGCGCCACCAAAGCCTGGTGCAGCGCAAAGGGTGGATGTCGTGGTCTCCGCTTTCCTGGAGGTGCGCCTATGCCGCCGGTTTCCCAGGGTTCCTCGCCGCGCAGAGCGAGTCGTAAGCAACACCCTCCCGATCCCTTGGGGCGGATCGATACAGCCGAACAGGTCCCCGCGTTTGAGAGCGAGGTCTGGCGCGTTTACGAAGTGATTGGCCGCTGTGTTCGCGCCGGCAACGATTTTCGGGGTTGCCTGGAGTCGATTCTAAGGGCCGGAATGGCAATCACTTCAGCGAAGATGGGCAGCCTGTTCCAACTGGATCGCGAAGCCGGTGTGTTGAAAATTCTTGCCCACCACGGGATCGACGCGTCGATTCTGGAGGGATTCGAAGCCTTGCGCCTGGAGGAGTCCTCGAAGTGTGGCCTTCCGCTGCGCAGTGGAGAACGGACCGTGGTGGAAGACGTAGCGCTGAGTGATGTAGTGAACATGCCCGGCCTGACCGGCACGCTGCTGCATGCGGGCATTCGCGCCTTTCAATCCACGCCGCTGGTCAGCACCAGTGGAAACGTGATGGGGGTGATTTCAACCTACTTTGCCCATCCGCACCTGCCCGCCGCGCGTGGACTCAAGCTTCTCGATCTGCTGGCACGCCAGGCCGCGGACTACGTGGAACGGGTGCAAGCGGAGCGCGAGTTGGACTACCGGACAACGCTGTTGGAAGCGCTTCTCGAGAAGGCGCCTCTGGGAGTTTGCCTGGTGGATTCGTCGTTCTCGATTCGGCACGCCAACCCGGCGGCGGTGCAGATTTTTGGAGAGGCACCGCATCTCACGGGCCGCAACTTTGAAGAGCTCATGCGCACGGTGTGGAACCGGGAGTACGCGGACGCGATTCTGCACAAATGCCGGCGCACATTGCACAGCGATGGGCAAGGAAATATCCCCGAGGAACGGGCGAACCGAGCCGGGCGACAGGAACTTGAATACCACGAATGGAGGATGCACCGTATCGGTTTACCAAACGGCGAGGACGGGATCGTCTGCTATTTCCGCGATATTTCTAACCGGGTGCGGGCGCGGGTAAAGATTCACGATCAGGAAGAGAGGCTGCGGCGAGTGGTTAAGCTTGCCGCTGCCGGGCAGATTGCATCTTCGCTGGCTCACGAAATCAACAACCCCTTGACGGCCGTGACCAATGCACTCTACCTGCTGGGCGAACATGCCAATCTGAGCCCGGCAGCGAAAGAACTGGTCCTGACAGCCACGGCCGAACTCACCCGGGTATCGCGTATCGTCAAGCAGAGTCTCTCCTACTACCGCTCCGGAGCAGTGGTCTCCGAACTGGACTTAACCAGCGTGGTGGAGGAGCGTCTTTTAGTCTTCGCCGAGAAATTCGCGGCTGCGGGCGTTACGGTGCAAAAGAGGACCCTCCCGAGCGCGCGCCTGACAGGCTTTGCGGAGGAGATTCGCCAGGTGATGGACAACCTGCTGATCAATGCGCTGGAAGCAATGCCGAGAGGGGGACAGCTGACCGTCAGCGTTACCATGTCGCGGTCCTGGAGCAATCACAACCAGGTGGGCATACGGCTGACGATAGCAGATACGGGATCCGGTATTCCTCGCCAGAACATCGAGCGCATTTTCGACGCCTTCTTCACCACCAAATCCGAAGGCGGCCGCGGCCTGGGCCTGTGGGTGGTACGGGGGATTGTGGGCAAGCACGATGGGACGCTGTCGATCCGCAGCAGTGAGACCAAGGGCCGGAGCGGTACCGTGGTGTCGATTGTGTGGCCGCTCACAATCGCGGGGCATGTAACGGCTCGGCTCAGCCGAGTTGCGGGCGCGGCCTGAAAATGCGCGAAAAATCGCCCCCGAAGGAAAACGTCGCTTCGGAGGCGCTTGTTTGCTTACTGGAGCACAAGTGAAGAACGGGGACCAGTAGCCGGCACTGGAGGTCGGTAGCACGCGGCTACTGGTGATCCCTGTACTAAACGAGACGAGCCGCGGCTTCCCCTTTCCACTGCTGCCTCGTGTCGCCCGGCTCAAAGAAGGCCTTTCTGATTACGCCCTCCGAACCCTGTTGACAGTTGAAGTGTCTCTCATGTTCTGTAGTCGCTCCGTGACGGCCGTCACATTGGTTTGTGCCAAAATCGGACGTTCCCGTAGGGCTGTGAAATGAATGACTTCGCACGGCTCCGTTTGGCGCCGGCCGGCTGTGAGCGTCACAAAATACCGCTCGGCGAAAAAATGGCATCTGACGAAAAGGAAGAAAGCCGCGAGATTTAAGAAAAACAGCAAGCGGGCCGCAGAAGTTAATCGCTCCGAGACAAATAAGGAAACAAGAGGTCGACCCCATGCCGCAGAGCTTGCGGTTTGACAAAGCGAGCTGGCGGCTCGAAAATCGGAGATTCAGTTTCTCCAAAGGAAGCTTGTCTGTGACCGCACTCCTCTCTACAAATCTGGGGACCACTCCCCTGCTGGGCCGCGGCAAAGTGCGGGATCTATACGCGGTGGACGGCGCGCTGCTGTTGGTGGCCACGGACCGCATCTCGGCGTTCGATTTCGTGCTGGGCTCGGGGATTCCGGGCAAAGGGAAAATCCTCACTCAAATTTCTCTGTTCTGGTTCGATCTTCTCCGGGATATTGTGCCGAATCACCTGATCACTGCGGAGGTGAGCAAGTTTCCGGCGGAGTTACATGCGTACAGGGACCAGCTCGAAGGCCGAACCATGCTGGTGAAGCGGGCAAAGATGTTTCCCGTGGAGTGCGTGGCGCGCGGCTACCTGGCTGGGTCCGGGTGGAAAGAGTACCAGAGCCATGGAACCGTATGCGGGATTCCGTTGCCCCAAGGATTGCAGGACGGATCGCGGCTTCCGGAGCCGATATTTACGCCGGCCAGCAAGAGCGAGGGCGGAGCGCACGACGAAAACATTTCCTTTCAGGCGGTCGAGAAGCTGGTGGGAGCTGAAGACGCGGCTGAGCTGCGGCGACTGACGCTGGCAATCTATGCGCAGGCGGCAGCGCACGCCGAAGAGCGCGGGCTGATCCTGGCCGACACAAAGTTTGAGTTTGGCAGAACCCCGGAAGGGATTATCCTTGCCGATGAGGTTCTCACGCCCGACTCTTCGCGGTTCTGGGAGGCTTCGGCCTGGAAGCCGGGAGGAGCCCAGCCCTCCTTTGATAAGCAATTCGTTCGCGATTATCTTGAGTCGATCCGCTGGAACAAGCAAGCGCCGGCGCCGGGGCTGCCGGAGGATGTCGTGGAGCGCACGCAGCAGAAATATCTTGAAGCGTATCGCCGATTGACGGAACGTGAATTAATACTCTAGTTCTCTGACCGGATGAATTCATTCTTTTGGCTTCCGTGGTTTCCCACCCTTTCGCCGGAAAAAGGCGAAAGGATGGGGCACGGAATTGGTACTAATCAGAGCGGTCAAAGACCTGGTTCTCCGATTGCCCGGTGCGGTGACGGTTGGCGGTCAGAAATATGCGGAGCGCAGCATGATTTGGGTTGATTGGGCGATCATCATCGTCCTGGCGTCATCGGTCATCGGGGGTCTCGTGCAGGGCTTTTTCCGCACTGCCTGTTCGCTGATCGGTCTAATCCTGGGGCTATCACTGGCAGCGTGGAACTACGCGCGAGTTGCGGCGATCTTTCTGCCCCTGGTGCGAATCCCGGCAGTAGCCGACGCGATTGGGTTTTTCCTGATCGCACTCCTGGTAATGGCGATTGCCAACATCATTGGAACCCTGCTGGGCCGGCTCTTTGCGGGCATCGGCCTCGGCTGCCTGGACATGATCGGCGGTGGGGTTCTGGGGTTTTTCCAGGGGGCGGTGCTGGTAACACTGGGGATCGTGGTCGCGGTGGCATTTTTTCCGCAGACGCAATGGCTTGAAAACTCGCGATTGGCGCGGCAGTTTTTCGGGGCTTGCCAGGTGGCGACGCACATGAGCCCGGAAGAGCTTGCCGAAAAGGTGCGCTCCGGGCTAAGGTTACTGGAACAGGAAACGCCACCCTGGATGCACCCTGGAAACGGCACGCGGTAACGCCGAAGACGTGGGAAGTTATCGTTCCGGGAAGAGAACACGAAGTTGGCGCGCTGCCCGGTGAGCGGCAGCAATGGGCCGGGCTACAATAGCGTTTTGTCTGCAGCGCAATCTTTTTGGTTGATCCAAAAAAGTACGAGGGACGAGTGAAACGAGAACTGGACAACCTTGTGACACAAATGCACTCCACCGGCATCGGTTACGAAGAAGCCGTGCGCGAGTTCAAAAAGCAGTATCTCCGCGAAGTTCTGGTGGCGCACCGGGGTAACCAGTGCAAAGCCGCAGAAGAGCTGGGGATGCACCGCAACACGCTCAGCCGGGCCATGGCCGAACTGGGGCTGGATCTGGCCGAGGTTCGGGCCGGGCTCAAGCGTCCGCCGCGGAGCGAACGTCCTGTCTATAGCGCATTCCGCCAGGGCTATCGATAGTTGATCCCGGGCTGAGGCGCGGCCCACATCATGGTATTGACTTCATCCATTTCAGAACCGCGCATTGCGGTCCAGCCGGGTTTCGAATGGGACGGGCAGGATGCCTATCTATTCGACATCGACGGCACCCTGCTGCGCAGCCGGGACAGCGTCCATTACGATTCGTTTGCTTCCAGCGTGCAGCGCATTACCGGGTTTGAGGTGACGCTGGCCGGAATTCAACTGGCCGGCAGCACCGACACGGCGATTTTGCGCGAAGCCTGTCGCCAGGCGGGCCTGCCTGCCGCGGAACTCGAGAAGCACATCGACGCCATCCTGGAGGCGATGTGCGCAGGCGTGGCCGAGCGGCGCAGCGAAATGCGCCTGGTGTTGATGCCCGGCGTGGAAGACACGCTGCATTACCTGGCCGCACGCGGCGCACTGCTGGGCGTGGCCACCGGTAACCTGGAGATGATCGGCTGGATCAAGATTGAGCAGGCGGGGCTGCGGGAGTGGTTTCGCTTTGGCGGCTTCAGCGACCGCTTTCCCGTGCGCTCGGAGCTGATTGCACAGGCTGCCGAGAAGGCGCGGGAGATGGCCGGCAACACGACGCGCATCTGCGTGGTGGGCGATACGCCGCGGGATATTGAAGCGGCGCGCGCCAATTCCCTTCCCGTCATTGCTGTAGCGACCGGGCATTTCAGCTTCGAGGAATTACTCGCGCACGGCCCGGAGGTCTGCGCGACCTCACTCGCCGACCTAAGGGCGCTGACGGCGAGGAAGTCGTGATGCGGCGCAAGAAATACTCGCGTCGGAGCCAGACTTCGCGCGCAAACTGCGGCATGGTGAAAATGGCAACAGCGGCACTGCTGCTGGCTATCTTGCCTGCCGCAATGCAGGCGCAGACGGCAGGCGTTGCGCCGGAGCCGCAGAGCTCGCAAGCAACGCCCGCCGGTCAGGCCCGCGACAACAATCAGGCCCACGACAACAAAACGACAAATACCAGAGCGAAAAAAGAGAAGCTTCCCCCGGCCAGCGCTCGGCAGCACGCGATGAAGCTCTATCTGGCTGCCAGCAAGCTCTATGTGGACGGGAAATTCGAGCAGGCGCTTGCGAAGTACGAACAAGCGGCGCAGCTCGATCCTACCGATGCGGATTACCGCATGGCCGGCGATGTGGCCCGGAGCCACGCTGTGACGGCGTTGATTCAGACCGCGGCCAAAGACCGGTTCACCGGCAACGCTGCCGGCGCGCAAGCAGCGCTGGAGCGCGCGCAGGAGCTCGACCCGCGGAATCCCGAGGTGACGGAGCACCTGTATCAATTGGGCGATGACACAGTGCGCGGCCAGGCGCAGCCTTTGTATGAGCAGGCTGCAGGGAGCCTTGGCGAGGTGGAACCGCTGCTCTCTGCACCAGGGGTGCGCAGCTTGCATATCGATGGCGGCGAGCACCAGGTCATCGAGCAGGCGTTCAAGGCTTTTGGCGTGGACCCTATGCTGGACGACAGCGTGCGCGCCCAGCGGGTGCGCCTGGATGTGGATGACGCCGACTTTGCGGCAGCTATGCGCGCCCTGTCGCTGGTTACCGACACATTTTATGTGCCGCTGGATGCGCATCGCGTTCTGGTGGCGCGGGACACGCGCGAAAACCGGCAACAGTTCATGCGTCAGGAACTGCAAACGGTTTATCTCTCCGGGCTGAGCAGCGACCAGCTGACGGAAGCTGGCAACCTGGCGAGAAATGTCTTCGGGATCCAGCAGGTGGCCACGAACGCGGCCGCCGACACACTCACGCTGCGCGCGCCTCCGAGCAACCTGGAGGCATTCAACCTGAATGTGCACGACCTGCTCGCGGGCCACGACCAGGTCATCGTGGATGTGCGCGTGATCCAGATTGCCCACACCAGCGAACACAATACGGGATTGCAACTGCCGCAGTCCATTTCGGCGTTCAACGTGTATTCGGAGGAGCAATCGATTCTGAACGCCAACCAGTCGCTGGTGCAGGAGATCGTCTCCTCGGGATTGGCTTCGCCGAACGATCCGCTGGCCATTCTCGGAATTTTGCTGGCGTCCGGGCAGGTGACGAGTTCGCTGTTTTCCGGAGGGCTGGCGTTGTTTGGCGGCGGAATCACGCAGTCCGCGCTCTCGCCCAACGGTCCGGCCACCTTCACATTCAGTCTGAACTCATCGGACTCGCGCGCGCTCGACAACGTTCAGTTGCGCCTGGGAGACGGCGAGGCGGGCAGCATCAAGGAGGGCACGCGGTATCCGATCGCGACGTCAACCTACACCAGTGCAACTCCGGGACTGAATATTCCGGGGTTGACAGGCGCGGGAACGTCGAGCGCCCTGAGCTCGCTGATCTCGTCGCTGGGTGTCACCACGCCCACCGTTCCCATGATTCAGTACGAGGACCTGGGTTTGACGCTGAAGGTTACGCCCAAGGTGCTGCGCAGCGACGATGTGGCGCTTACGGTCGATCTGACCATGACCGCGCTCTCCGGCTCGACGCTCAATGGCAATCCGATTCTAAATAACCAGGCGTTTTCCGGAGTGGTGACACTCAAGAAGGGCCAAACAGCGGAGTTGGCGAGCCTGGTGACCAAGTCGGAGAGCCAGGCCATCAGCGGCACACCGGGGCTGAGCCAGATTCCGGGCATGAGCGGTACGTTGAGCGACAAGGATGTGCAGGCGAATTACGCCACGGTGCTGATCCTGATGACGCCGCACCTGGTGCGCTCCACACAGCCGGCGGGGCATACGCAGCCGATGGTGGTGGAGAAGACATCGATGGAATAGTGAGGGCTGGGCGCGGGAGCCGCTCCCTCACGAGTACGCAAACAACAGCCCCTCCGCGGCATCTCCCGATTGTGGGATAGCCGCGGAGGGGCTGTTGTTTGCAGACGCTTACTGCAGTGCTACGCCGTCGCGCTGGGCCTGGTAGGTAATCACCTTCTTGAGCATGTCATAGGGTATGTTGGCCGGGATCTGGCGGCCATTCACGATCAGCGTGGGCACCTCGTTGACGCCAATGCCGGCAGCCATCTTGACCGAATCCTCAACGGAAGCCTTGGTTTCAGGAGTTGCCGCACACGCCGCAACCTTGACGGGATCGAGGCCGGCCTTGGTGACGGCGCTGTTGAGCGTAAGCGTGGCGCCATCGGGCGTGCTCAAACCATCCTGACCGTCGAAGACTGCGGCTGCGAACGCGAAGAAATCCGAACTGCCACCCAGCTTGTTCGACGCACACCCCATACTCTGCTGCGTGCACCGCCTGCGGGTGAATGGAGGCAATGGGATCGTATTGGAAGACGATGTGGGCCTTGGGAAAGTCGGCCACCAGCTTGTCCATATTGGGCTGCGCTTCCTTGCAGTGCGGGCACTGGAAATCGGCGAATTCGACGATCTCAAGATCCTTGGACGCCGAGCCGCGATAGGGACCGTCGGCCTGCTGCTGCATCAGAGCGCGGGTATCGGCAAAGGGATGGTCGCCAAAGCTGATGACCTGGTCGCCGGTAATGATGTGCTTGCCGTCGGGCAGGGCGAAGAACTCCAGGACCGAAGGCTTCTGCTTGCCGGTCTTGTCGCCGATGAGAACCACGACCTTGCTCACGCCGTCGGCCGGCGTTTTGAGAATGGCCTGCACCTGCCACATACGGTCTTCATCGTAGCCCCAGTTGGCCTCGAGAAACGCGTTGACGGTGTCCTTGGTGGGCGAGGCCGCGGTAAAGTTGGCGGGATCGGGCTTGGGAAAAGCGGGCGGCGCTGAGGGAGCCGGTGCCGCCGGTGCGGCTGGGGTTTGTGGAGTTGGCGTCTCCGCGGGCGCGGAAGGAACCTGGGTCTGGGCAAAGCTCCGCGACGCGGGCAGCAACAATGCGATCAGCGCGGCAAGGCTGAGGAAACGGGCAGACAGACGAATCAAGCTGTTCTCCTTGGATGGTCCCGCGGTCTGGCGGCTGGTAGCCATCGAATCCGACCGGGACCGGAAACGCGGTATTTCGCGGGAGTTAACTCCCTGTCCATAGCTTATACGGTGGCGGGGCGGTTTGTGGGAGGTTTCCCGGGGTCAGTATCGTGCGGAAGGCCCCCTCTGCGCGTCGCAGGCTGGTCCAGCGAAACAACGAAAGAGCCATTCCCGCTGCTTCTGTTCCATAATCGCTTAGCACGGGATCGCAGCGAGCACGGAACCACCAAGTACATCCACCGAAGGGAGACGAAGACCATGGCCACAGACAACACCGGAACGCTTGACGCAATGAAGACTCCCCCGATCGCATCTGCGGAGGAGTGGGAGGCTGCGCGCCAGCAGCTTCTCGTGAAGGAAAAGGAGTTGACGCACGCCCGTGACGCGCTGGCCGCCCAGCGCCGCCGGATGCCGTGGATGGCCATCGAGAAGGAGTACAGCTTCGATGGACCTCAGGGCAAAACGAGCCTGCTCGAGCTGTTCGAAGGACGCCGTCAGCTGATCATCTACCGCGCCTTCTTCGAACCGGGCGTGTTCGGCTGGCCAGACCACGCCTGCCGCGGCTGCTCTCTCGGTGCCGATCAGGTCGCCCACCTCGCCCATCTGAACGCGCGCGACACGACCCTCGCCTGGGCTTCGCGCGCGCCGCAGACCGACATCGCGCGCCTGAAGGCGCGGATGGAATGGGAGATGCCCTGGTACACCATCACCGACGATTTCGACAAGGACTTCGGCGTGGATCAATGGCATGGCCACAACGCGTTCATCCGCGACGGCGAGCGCGTGTTCCGCACCTACTTGATCAACAATCGCGGCGACGAGGCGATGGGCACCACCTGGAACTACCTCGATATGACGGCGCTTGGGCGTCAGGAGACGTGGGAGGACTCGCCGGAGGGCTATCCTCAGACCCCACCGTACAAGTGGTGGAACTGGCACGACAATTACGCCGCCGAAGCATCACCCAACCCGAAGTGGGTCGATATCACAACCGACCCTGAAGGAGCCGCCTCTCGAAGGCGCGACGAAGAGGCGAAGGCGAGCTAAAGAAAAGCGAGCTCTTCCTGAGTGCCGGCGGCAAATGATTGCCGCTTATACCTGCACCTTGACCGCAATCGGAAATCTGCGCCCCATACCGAATGATTTGGAGGTGACTTTGAGAACGGGTGCAGCCTGCTGGCGCTTGTACTCGGAGCGCTCCACCAGATGCACCACCTGCTGAATGAGGTCGAGCGGAAATCCGGTCTCCGCAGCGATGCGCTCAGGGGTCTCGTAGCGCTCCACGTAGGCCTCGAGAATGGGATCGAGAATCTCGTAGGGCGGAAGCGAGTCGGTATCTTTCTGGCCGGGGCGCAGCTCGGCGGAGGGCGGTTTTTCGAGAATGGGAACGGGGATCACTTCCCTTTCTCGATTCAGCCAACGACAGACGGCGTAAACGCGCGTCTTGACCAGGTCGCCGATGACAGCGAGCGCGCCCACCATGTCGCCGTAGAGCGTGCAGTAGCCTACGGCCATCTCCGACTTGTTGCCGGTGGTGAGCACCAGGGCGCTGAACTTGTTGGAGAGCGCCATGAGCAGATTGCCGCGGATGCGCGATTGAATGTTCTCTTCCGTGATGTCGGGAGCGGTGTCCGCGAAGAGCGGCTGGAGGGCCTGCACGTACTCGCTGAAGAGACCGCTGATGGGAATGACCTCAAAACGGATACCGAGATCGGCGGCGAGACGGCGGCTGTCGTCGATGGAGCCGGCGGAGGAATAGGGGCTGGGCATGCCCACGCCGATGACGTTCTCCGGGCCCAGCGCATCGGCAGCGATGGCGGCAACGAGGGCCGAATCGATGCCGCCGCTGAGACCGACGAGCGCTTTGCGGAAGCCGCACTTGCGTACGTAATCACGCGTGCCCAGTACCAGCGCGTGATAGGCGGCCGCGGTGTCGTCGTCCTGAGGGTCGGGAATGGGCTGCGCGGCGAAGGGATCGACGAGGACCAGGTCCTCAGCAAACGAGGCGGCCTGCGCGATGAGATTGCCATGCGCATCGAGGGCCAGCGACGAGCCGTCGAAGATGAGGCTGTCGTTGCCGCCCACCTGGTTGCACATGAGCACGGGAATGCGATCGCGGCGCGCGATGGCGGCCAGCATCTGGCGGCGCAAGGCGCGCTTGGAGTGCCAGAACGGCGAAGAGGAGAGATTGATGTGGAGGGCGGGGTTCTGGCGCATCAGCTCTTCCACCGGGTCGACGGTATAAAGGCGGCGCGGCCAGAAATTCTTGTCGTTCCAGGCGTCTTCGCAGATGGTGATGGCGAGGCGAAGACCATCGAGCTCAACTACTTCCTGGTGATGGGCGGGCGCAAAGTAGCGCTGCTCGTCGAAGACATCATAAAAGGGGAGCAGTCGCTTGTGCTGCTCGAGGAGAATTTGTCCGCGGTCGATGAGTACGGCGGCGTTAACCGCAGGTTTTCCGGAGTGGTCGCCCGCGGGAAGCGCAACACCCACCAGGACCGCGGTGGACAGATCGGCCGTGGCTGCGGCCAGCTCATCCACGACCGTGCGGCAGCGGGCCAGAAAGCTGGGTTTTTCAAGCAGGTCGGCGGGCGGATAGCCGCAGAGTGCGAGTTCGGAAAAGACCGTTAGGCGCGCGCCCTGAGCCGCTGCACGGCGGCTGGCGGCAACGATTTTCTCCAGGTTTCCGGTGAAATCCCCAACTGTGGGATCAATCTGCGCGAGCGCGATCTTCACACTTCAAGTCTAACTCGTGCACCGAGGCATCTTCCCCGTCTCAACGCGGAAGCCGATCAAGGCCGCTGTTGGTTCAGCATGGTTCTGAAGTACTCGATTGACCGCTGCAGGCCCTCCTTGAGGCTGACCTGCGGCTGCCAATCGAGGACGTCTCTGGCCTTTGAGATATCGGGACGGCGGCGCGTGGGATCGTCGGTAGGAAGCGGAGCGTGGCGCAACTCGCTCTTTGAGCCAGTTACCTCCAACACCGTCTTCGCACATTCCAGGATGGTGAACTCGCTGGGATTGCCGATGTTGACGGGCATGTGCTCATCCGAACGCGAGAGGCGCACGATGCCTTCGATCAGATCGTCGACGTAGCAGAAGCTGCGCGTCTGGCTGCCATCGCCGTAGATGGTCAACGGATCGCCGCGCAATGCCTGCATCATGAGATTGGAAATGACGCGGCCGTCGTCGGGATGCAGGCGCGGCCCATAGGTATTGAAGATGCGCGCCAGATGGGTGTTGACGCCGCGGCTGCGATGGTAGGCCATGGTGAGGGCCTCGGCATAGCGCTTGGCTTCGTCGTAAACGGAGCGGGGACCCACCGGGTTCACGTTGCCCCAGTAACTCTCGCGCTGCGGATGCTCGAGCGGGTCGCCGTAACACTCTGAAGTGGACGCGTGCAGAAATCCAGCGTTGTAGCGGGCCGCGATGCGCAGCATGTTCTCGGTTCCCGCCGAACCCACACGCAGGGTTTCAATGGCCAGGCGCAGATACTCGGGCGGGCTGGCCGGCGAGGCGAGATTGAATACATAGTCGACCGCGCCGGGATCGAAGGGCTCGCAAATATCCAGCTCCCGGAATTCGAAGCGCGCTGTGCCGGCCAGGTGCTGGATGTTTTCGCGGAAACCGGTGGACAAATTGTCCACGCCAACGACCACATGTCCTTCTCGCAAGAGGCGATCGGTGAGATGAGAGCCGAGAAATCCGGCTGCTCCGCTGATGAGAATGCGCATCTTGCCTGTATCTCCGAACAAACGATTCGACCGGTGAAGTGTTGATCGCGGGTGCAAGGGGCCTACCCTGCCTGCTGTTTCTCTGCCACCAGGTGCCGCGCCGGCCGGCCTACGCTCACGTAAGAAAAGCCGTTACTTTCCAAGTCCTGGGGCTGATACAGGTTGCGGCCGTCGATCACGATCGGGAAGTGCACGCATTCCTTCAGGCGAGCCAAGTCGAGGGCGCCAAACTCTTTCCAGTCGGTCAGAATCAGTATGGCGTCGGCACCCTGTGCTGCCTGGTACGGATCGGCTGCATAGGTCAGGTTCTCAGAGGATGGAAGAGATTTCTTCGCATTCTCCGCAGCCGCCGGATCGTAGGCACTTACGATGGCCCCCGCCTGCAGCAATTTCCTGACGATCTCCATGGCCGGCGATTCGCGTATATCGTCGGTGCCTCCCTTGAAAGCGAGCCCCAGTGCTGCCAGACGCTTGCCGCGCAAAGTCCACAAGGTAGAAAGCACCTTGTTGAAGAATTGCTCCCTCTGGCTATCGTTGATCTGGCGAATCTCCTGGAGTAGCCGGAAGTCCACGCCCTGCTGCTGTGCCACCCAATGAAATGCCGCCACATCTTTCGGGAAACAGGAGCCGCCATAGCCCAGGCCGGCGCGCAGAAAACCGGGACCAATGCGGCTGTCGAGGCCCATGCCGGCGGCAATCTCCTCAATGTCAGCCTCCACGGTTTCAGCCAGGTTGGCCACCGCATTGATGAAGGAAATCTTGAGCGCGAGAAAGGCATTGGAAGCGTGCTTGATCAACTCCGCGCTCTGCGGCGACGTGACGAGCAGCGGCGCAGGATGTTCCGGGCTATATGGCCCGGGCATCGCATCGGGACGAGCGTAGTAACTGCCTGCGGTGAGCGGTTCGTAGATGCGGCGCAACACCTCGGCGGAGCGCTCGCTAGCAGCGCCCACGACAATCCGGTCAGGATAAAGAAAATCGCCGATGGCCGAGCCCTCGCGCAGAAATTCTGGATTCGACACCACGTCGAAATCGCCGGAGCGAACACCGTGACGGTAGAGAACGCGCCGAATCCAGTCATTGGTGTAGACCGGAACCGTGCTCTTCTCAACGATCACTTTGTAGGAACGGATGGAACGCGCGATCTCCGAGACAACGCCTTCGACATACGACAGGTCGGCAGCTCCGCTGTCGCCCTGGGGCGTGCCAACTGCGATGAAGACGGCTTCGCATTCCTCAACGGCACGATGCAGGTCAGTAGTGAATGTGACTCCCTTGCCGCCGTGCCGGTTGAGCAGCTCGGGCAGGTTGCGCTCAAAGATGGGCACGCCGCCGTCGCGCAGCACCTTGACCTTAGCTTCGTCGTTATCGACGCAAATGACGCGGTGCCCGATTTCGGCAAAGCATACCGCCGCCACCAGCCCCACATATCCCGAGCCAACCACACAGATTGAAAGCGAAGGTGCCATAGGATTCACCACTCCTGATTTGCAGAGTTATTTCGAATGCCATGAAGTGAGTAACCCGGACAATGGGGCTGCTGGTGGTTTGAGAATGAATTCCGAACCACCATGGGCTTCAACTTTGGCACCGGTTTTACTGCAACACTCGTGAGCCCCCAGCTTTGTCGAAGGTCGAGCCCATGATTTCCCCTGCTCACGACTTTCGACATCATAAAACCGGACCGCCCCTTCTTCCTCAACCTACAACAGAGAGCTCATCACAAGCGAAATGTCCTGATTCGCAGCCCCATTGCCAACCGGCAGCAATTTTACATCAGCGCCGCCCAGGGCTCACGTCGCCAATCCCGTTGTCGCGTGCGCACCAGCCTCCGGAGGCAGCGCCAGCAGCGCGCACACAATCGAAGAGTAAAGGTTGCTGCAACGTATGCCTGCCCTTAAGGTACCACCCGTTGTTTGGCCGGTTGTCAAACTACTCCGCGGGGAGCCGTCAGCCCGGCCGCAAGCCAATCCTGCGGCCGACTGCGCTATACTGGTGCAGTCGTTTATCCAATTGCTGCGTTTTCCAGCCATCCTGCCTGAGCCGAGTTAGTGGCGGTTTGTATTCTTCCTTGGTGCAGTGAGTCGGATCGACCGCGGATGATTCTCCGGGCCGTTGCGCAGCTTCCTTCCTGGCAATGCATGAGTGTTGTTGCTGAGTGCACTCATAGCCACCGGCTCACGCGGAGAGAGATTGTTTATCCCTGACGTGTTGCGGTACCCATTCGGGCCCCACGTGAATGCTCGGGTTTCAGTTCCTCCCGGTGCTACAGAGCCTGCTGAGTGTCATCTGGGAATTCCCCTTGGCCGAGGTGTAAATTACGGCTTCCAAGGAGACTCACATGCGATTCAAAACGCATCCAGGAGCGATTTTGACGTCGTTCCTCATGTTTACTGCGATTTCCGCCTTCCCGCAGGTCGCTGCGTCCGCCTACCACGATGGCTTGCCGCTAGTCGTGGGCGCCGGCTTATCTGACTACAACATCGACTGGGGAGGCGGACGCCGCGAGGACGGGGGAACGGTGTACGCGGATTGGACCCTCCGCCACATGCCGAGAGTCCTCGAGGGGCTGGGCATCGAGGCCGAAGCGCGGGATATCACCTTTGACGCACCCGCCGACATTAGCTTCATGCAGTACGAGACGGCGGGAGGCGGGGCTATCTATCATTACCTCCGTCCCCGCAATATCCATCCGTATGCAAAAGCCGGCGAGGCCTTCGGCAGAATCAAGTTTCAGCCAGGCGACTATCCTGGAACCTACCATAGCGATACGCGTAATTATTTCTACATGGGCGGAGGCGGCGACTTTCATGCCTGGCGACGCCTATGGGTACGTGCCGATTACGAATACCAGATCTGGAAAGATCTGTTCGGTCCGAACGCGCTGACGCCGAACGGCTTTACCATCGGCCCCGAATATGACTTCGGAGTTCCTCGCGAACGTTAAACCCTAACACGCTGCAGAGCAAGCGATGTTGATGTAGCTCGTGTCCGGGGCACCCGGCCCGCTTCTCTGCGCGCTGCTTCAAAAAGAGACTTTGCGGTTCGGGTACCAGGTGAGCTGAATCGAAGTCGCAGTCACCGTGTGCTGCCCTGCAGGATAGGTTGGCGTGCCGGAAGGATAGACGGGCGCCCGCCAGTGCTCGAAGGTGAAGTTCCCATCGAGTTCGAGATCCCGGGCAAGGCGTTTGACAACCTGCACATTGGCGTCATTCAGCGTGGTGCCACCGGGAATGAAGTCCTTGGCCGCTTTCTGATCGCGAACTCCCACCTGGATCCACTCGTTGCCGCTCAGGTGATACGTAACCCACCCCTGTCCGCCTTTATCCTCGCGACCGATCCAATTGCCAAAGATCTGGCCCTGGTTGGTATATCCCTGCTTCTCGATTGTCTCGTAATACATAAAATCACCACCCACGCTGGTAGCGACGGGTGGATCGGTGGTGACCGCCTCAGCGCGCACGTCGAGCTTGGGAATTCCCGGCACATGAGAGAGATAAAGACCAGGCAGCCAGGACGCGCGGCGGGGCGCGTCAATGGGAGAGATGTCGTCGTGAACTTCACCATCGGCGTACAGGGTGAGCCAATTGCGAACGAAGGGCAGCCTGTAGGAAAAGTCGAAAGAGGCGAAGCGGGCGCCGGGATCGGTGGGACCATATTTGGTGGCTGCGTTGGTGGCGGAGGTACTGAAAAAGCTGCGCAGAAAAGTTTTGAGGGTGACGGGCGAATGTCCCTCGCCGCCAAAGAGCGCAGTGCGCTCGAATCCGAGCTCCAGATTCTGACTGGGTTTGAAGCTGACTTTCTCAACATGCACCCAGGGATCACCGGGATTGATCACGTTCGGCTGGTTTGCTCCCGGATAGAGCGGGTTTGGCATCAGATTGTGGCCTTGGAGCGCGCCCACCAGGAATTCGTAGCGGAAGGGACCAGTCAGCCGCGAGAGCACCGGAATCTTGAGCGGCTCAACGCGGTTGATGTGGAGTGCGTAGATGTTCTGTGCGTTATTGGAATAAGCAAAGCTGCCGCCTTCCGCCGGTCCGAGCCACTCGTCCTGCTTGCCGAAGGAGATGACGTGGTTGAGATACTGGAAGGAGAGATAGGCTTCAAGAAAGCGGCCGTAGGTGGCCGTGGCGATGGGCCCGCCGGGAATTGTGGTCTGGTTGGGATAGGCCAAACCGGTGACCGGATTGACAGTACCATCAATGGCCGCCAATCTCTGCACCAGGCCCGGAGAGTAACCGGTTGCCGAGGGCGCACCTTGAAACTCGGTGCGCACATAAAATGCGAAACGGCCTGAGGTGGCGTAGCCGCTCACACCAGAGTAGTTGTTGAAGCCGTTGGCGTAGGGGCGGCCGTAATCGTTGATGATGGTCGAGCCAAGATGATAGCTGTCGCGCAACGGAGTGCCGCTGATACCGCGGCCCATGGAATACACCGATTCGATGCGGGCGTCGCTTTCATGCTCGCCGCAGGGACCTTCAATGTCCGTTTGCAGCTGCCGGCTCACGGCTTCATAGATACCCTGTGCCTCATTGGCGGCTGAACTGCGATCGGTATCGTCCGATTCAATCTGTTCAGACGTTTCTTCAAGCATGTGCTCCACGCTGGTGCGCGTCCAGGGCCGCATGCCAAGGTAAACCGTATCCACATAGCCGAGCGAATACAGTCTCCACATGGCGGGATAAATCCAACTATCCACGGGGATAAAGGGCGATCCGAGCTTGCCCGGCTGACATACCCTGGCGGGCGCACTCGCCTGCTGCGAAGAACTCGTGGAAGTCTCTACAGGCGCCGTGGAGTCCTGTGCCCTCAGAAAACCGGTTGTCGCAAACGGAATTGTCAAAAGAGCGGCACACAGCAAGAGCGCGGCCCGGTTCGAACGCCTGTTCCGATTCATAAGCCTACTTTAGCATCGCTTGCAGACGCCTTTCGAGGGCGCGGCGCGTATCCCCGTCACCGGTTGAAATGGAATAAAGAGGCTCACGCTTGCTGAACATCGACATGCGGAGTGCTTTTCTCCCGCAGCTTAACCGGTACTGCTGGATTTCCACTGTAGACCGTCCACGGCGCCAGCTCTTGCATGGCCACGGAGCCCAAGCCCAGTACCGCGCCTGTGCCGACTTTCACTCCCGGCGCTACCGAGGCGCGCGCACAGATCCACGAGTACGCACCCAGCCGCATGGAGTAGGAGATCATGGGAAATTCGGGATCGTTATAGTCGTGCGTTGCCCCGCAAACGTAGGCCCGCTGCGAAATGACGCAATGGGATTCGAGGTAAATCGGAGAGGGATTGTAGATTTCGGCCCCGTCAGCCAGCGTGCAGCAGTCTTCGCAAATCAGATTCCACGGAGCCCACACTTTTCCGCTCGGATAAAAATGACAGCCGCTCCCCATCTTCGCGCCGAACAGGCGCAGCAGTACGGATCGCCATGCATGGAGCGGACGCGGAGAAATGCGATAGAGCAGCGCATACACAAATTGCCACAACAGGCGCGCCATGCGACTCCCAACGCTAAACGAGGCGCGATGATAAGGATTCTCGTCCGCAGCGGCAATGATGTTGTGAATTGTGCCTTCCCGTTTGCTGGCCATCGATTCCGTTCCGGCGTCATTCCGCGCGATGCTTCTCTGCCACGTTGGCAACATACCAGTGATACGCTCGCGCCAGACCGGCCTCAAAATCCGTAGGAGCAGTCCAACCCAGAGCGGCGAGGCGGCTAACATCCATCACCTTGCGCGGCATTCCGTCAGGCTTGGTTCGATCGAAGACAAACGTACCGTGCCAACCTGCAATGCGAGCGATACCCTCAGCCAACTCCAGAATGGTGATGTCGCGCCCTGTGCCGACATTCAGAAATGCCTCCCCGGAATAGTTCTTCATGACAAACACGCAAGCGTCCGCCAAATCTTCTGAAGAGAGAAACTCGCGCCTTGGGGTGCCGCTGCCCCATAACTCCACCGTAGCGCGTTTGGAAACTTTGGCAGCGTGAATCTTCATGATGAGCGCGGCAACCACATGACCACCCTCGGCATCGTAGCGGTCGCCGGGGCCGTAAAGATTGGTGGGCATCACGGAAACAAAGTCGCATCCGTGCTGGCGCCGGTAGGCCTGGCATAGCTTCATGCCGGCAATCTTGGCCACAGCATACCATTCATTGGTCGGCTCCAGGGCTCCGGTCAGTAACATCTCCTCGCACATGGGCTGGGGCGCCATGCGCGGATAAATGCAGGACGAGCCAAGGAACACGAGCTTTTTGACTCCGGTAACCCGGGCCCCCTCAATCATATTGGTTGCCATTACGAGATTGTCATAGAGAAATTCAGCGGGTCGCGTGGAGTTCGCCAGAATTCCACCTACAGTAGCGGCGGCCATGAACACAGCGTCCAGCCGCTGCGCCGCCATCCAGTCGCTCACCTCTGCCTGCCGCAACAAATCGAGCTCGCTGTGGGCCGCGGTTACCAATTCGCAATTTTCACGGGCAAGGCGGCGCACGATTGCCGAGCCGGCCATGCCCCGATGGCCGGCAACCCAGACGCGCCGCCCCGCCAATTCAAAGCTACTCATATTGGTTCTCGTGCAGCTGAGATTCGCCGGCAATGCATTCCAGATCGGAGGTTACCATTTCTGAGATCATATCCGGAAAGCTCATGGTGTGTTTCCAGCCAAGGACACGACGAGCCTTGGAAGGATCGCCCTGCAACAGGTCAACCTCAGTGGGGCGGAAATAGCGGCTGTCGATATGGATGAGGACATCTCCGGTGCGCGTATCGAGCCCGACTTCATCCACGCCCTCACCTTGCCACTCAATGATCCGGCCCACCTTGCAGAAGGCCAGTTCAACAAGCTCGCGGATGCTGTGCGTCTCTCCGGTAGCCAGCACGTAATCATCAGCTACGGGCTGCTGCAGGATGCGCCACATTCCCTCCACGTAATCGCGCGCGTGCCCCCAGTCGCGCCGTGCGTCCAGGTTGCCGACGTACAGCGCCTTCTGCACACCCAGGTGAATGGCCGCGGCGGCGCGCGTGACCTTGCGCGTGACAAATGTTTCGCCGCGAATCGGGCTCTCGTGGTTGAACAGGATGCCGTTGGAAGCGTGCATGCCATAAGCCTCGCGGTAATTCACCGTGATCCAGTAGGCATAGAGCTTGGCAACGCCGTACGGACTGCGCGGATAGAACGGTGTGTTCTCGGTCTGCGGCGTTTCCCGGACTTTGCCGTAGAGTTCAGAGGTGGAAGCCTGATAGAAGCGCGTCTTGTCGATCATGCCGAGGATGCGAATGGCTTCCAGGATACGCAACGCGCCGGTGCCGTCTGTGTTGGCCGTATATTCGGGCGTCTCGAAGCTCACTTGGACATGGCTCTGCGCAGCCAGATTGTAAATCTCGTCCGGTTGAACCGCTTGAATGATACGGATCAGGTTGGTTGAATCCGTCATATCCCCGTAGTGAACATGGAAGCGAGTATCAGGGAGATGGGGATCCTGGTAGATATGGTCGATACGCGCGGAATTAAACGACGAGGAGCGGCGCTTGATCCCATGAACGACATATCCCTTATCCAGTAAAAGTTCGGCGAGATAGGCTCCATCCTGGCCGGTAATTCCCGTGATTAAAGCAACTTTCTGCATTCGGCGAATCCTCCTTGCTTGAGATTGTTGTCGATAACTAACGCGCGAGCGCGACGAGCTTAGTCAGCCTGAGTTCCGTAGCTCACCGCGCGGTCCGCATGATCTGGGTTCAGGCAATGGTTCACGCCGAATAATTTGCAAGCGCAACAAGGTAGAACCTGTCGGCGGGATACTGCCCTTTGTCCAAAAGCTCGAATGCGTTCCAGTCACTGTAGTCATTTGAAGTTGTCGGTGTCGCGCAATAACACCGATAACTCTCGGCAAAATGGGACAGCAAGCGTTCCACTGAGCCGCCGCGTTCCTCCAGCCCGATCCCCTGATGAACCTCGATAAACCAGTCGGGCCTGTTCTGAAATGTTTTCGCTGCGCCGGCAAGCGCATCGCATTCACTGCCCTCCACATCCATGTAGATGACGTCCGGAAAGCCGTGCAACGCGGCTAGGTCGTCGACCGAATACGTTTGAACAAGCTCCTGATGAGAGCGATGTTTTCGGCCCTTCCCGGAGATGACGGCGCCATTTCCCAGGTTGGCAAATCGAACTTCTCCAGAGGCCAGGGAAACCACACCGTGAATGACCGCGCAGTTTGGAATCGAGTTCAGTTGAATATTGCGACGGCCCGCATTCGCATTGAGTGAGCTGCCTTCTACCGCCAGAACGAATCCGTTCGGGCCTACTCTCTTGGTGAGAAGCATGGCCATGACACATTGGTGGGCTCCCAAATCAAAGACCCTGGCCCCGGGCTTCAGCCTGGATTTTTCCAGCAGCGGAATCTCAGGAGGCAAAGCCCAGTCATGGGCATACCACCCTTCGGCAAGAGGGTCGAGCAGTTCAAGAGTGAGGTCATAACCGGCGAAACTCCGCGTGATTTGCTTGGCAGAGTACCTGGCAAAGCTCTGCTCATATCGATATTGACGAATTGCACGGAGGGCCGACTCCGGCAGAATCCGCTGAAGCCCGTTTCTCAAGGCCAAGTGATTCCACATGCTTTCACGGTCTCCATCATGACCGCTGAAGGACTCAGTTATCCGACTTCCTGCTGCACAGCGATGCTGCGGTTTATTTTCACGCGCGGTCCGTACACGAAACCATACAGACCTACGAAACCGTAAACGATCAGGTTAACTATCACCGTTGCCAACCCCAGCAAGAGCACAGGACGCACGGTAGAGAGGTTCACCCTCCAGATGAAGACAGCCTGGACCACCACGGTCAGCAGGATGATCGCAGCGCTGTTCCACCAGTAGACGAAACGCCGCGCGGAGTTCATCGTCCACAACACCGCGCTCAGGTAGCCGAGGCTGCTGGTAGCGACAACGATAAAGACTTCAAACCTCAAGTGGCTGTATTTGGGACCCAGAATCCAGAGGAAGATCTCCGGGAAGTAGCGAGCCATTGCAGTGGTTGACGCACACAGGAGCCCGGCAAGCATTATCGCCGCCAGGTAGCTGCTCTTCACCTTGCTGCGGGGCAGCCTGGCAAAATACGGCTCAACCAGCAACATGTTCATCTGGCCGGGAAGGATATAAATTTGGCCCAACCGGTTGAGCGCGCCCACGCTGGCCACCGCAGTGGTGCGCCCAAAGAGAGTGATGAGCAGCAGTGAAATCTGTCCCTGCAGGGCATAAAAGATGACAGACGGCACATTGGGCATAGCGAGATGAATCAATTCGCCTCGCGCCTGTCTGGAGGGACGGCCGCGCACGCCCAACAGGTGGCGAGCCCGCAGAAAATAGGCCGTCGCCATAAACGTCGTGCCGGCCAGATTGATTCCGATGGCGGTGAAGGCTGTCAGCCAGTGCGCTACATAGACAACCCCCAGCAGGGCCAGACTGCTGAGGCTTGAAATCATCTGGATCCGGTACCAGGACTTCCGATCCCTGCGGATGATCAGGACCGCTCCGTATTGGCCACTGACCCGCGTGAACCAGGACCCGATCAGGATGCTCATCAGCATGGCCGCGATTACTCGCGAGTTCCACTGTTGCTTGCGCACCATGAGAGGAAACAGGAATATAGCCGCAGGGACGAAAAGAAGGTAGAGCCACTGGGCCAATTGCCGAAGCGAGGCCACATAATCGGCGACCAACTGGCGGTTATCGATTTGTTCGCCCACCAGCGGAAGCAATGCATTCGAGGTACCGCTGTCCATCAGCATCATGAGCGTGCCCAGGAATCCGAAGACCACCACATATTGCGCGTAGTCAGGAATGGGCAGCAAGCGCACACAAAGGAAGCCGAAAAGCAGGTTGCCTGCCATCGTGATCCCTTGTGACGTAAGGAACTCAACAATGCGGTGCAACTTGGCGGCGATGCCGGATCGAAATTCATTCATGGGGAGTATTGAACCGAAGATGACACGGCACTGCGGAGACCGGCAATCGGGCTGATTGGAATCGGAACGAGCCGGCGAGGGAGAATCCGAGTGTGCCGTTTATGACAGCGGGCACATCAGTTCCTTGTAGATTGCGATGTAGCCGCCGATCATACGCGAGGTCTGGAAACGGGAACGGACATTTTGAAGCCCGAGTTGCTTCATGCGATTGCGATACTCGGCGTCGGTTGCAAGCTTCAGAACCGATGCCGCCATTCCGGCTTCGTCGTCGAGGCGGTGCAGCGCGGCCGAGCCAGTCAGCACCTGCGCCAGCGGCGGAATGTCGCTGCCCACCACCGGGCAGCCGCATGCCTGGGCCTCTATCGGAGGCCATCCAAAACCTTCATAGCGCGAGGGAAACAGGAGAGCCAGGGCGCGGCTGTAAAGCGCTTCGACAACGCCCACATCGGGGTTGATCACTTGCACGACCTGAGCGCGTACTTCCAGCTTGTCAGCGAGTAGGAGCAGGTCCCTATCGAGTGCCTCGCCGGCAAACACAAGTTGTAATTGCGCCATGCCAGATTGTGCGGCGACCGCGGCAAACACCCTCAGAACCCCATCGCGATTCTTGCGCGGATGGCTGGACCCGATGTGCAGGAGGAACGACCTCGTTAAGTCCGTGACCGTCGCCAGGCGCCGTGCGGCTTCCTCGTCGTCTATGTGCTGGAACGGATAATTCAGGCCGTTCAGAACGATGCGCAGGTTATCGCGCCGGCCGAGAATGCGGCTCGCATCCTCATAGGTCGCCTGAGAGATGCAGGCGACACGCGTGGCCTGCCGCAGCCCCTTGCAAATCCACGATTGCAAATACCGCCCGAACCACGAGGCGCGCATCTCCGGCACTTCGCCCAGCGCACCGCGCACCGCAAGCATGTCGTGGCAAGTAACGACGGTCGGCTTGCTGAGCATTGGGCAGTACATGGCACTGCCGTGATCACAGATGTGCACCAGGTCTGCTTCAGCGGCGGCAGCGCGCAGCGCCTTGGGAAAAATCAGGTACCGATCAAGATAGCCGAGCCACTTGCCAAGGCCGCTCGAAGAGGGGTTCAAGCGCCCCAGCACAGGTCGCGGAGCGACAACGCGGACATTGATCCCGAGCTGAATCAACTCGCGCTCGATGGCGCGAACCCATATATGCATGCTCGTCGATCCGTCCAACTCATAGTTGCCGACTAATAGGACCTTCATAGAACTCCTGAGACAGGCTCCTATTCTCTCGGAGCCAACTGTCCCGGGGCCGATCGGCCGAGCAAATCTGTTCGTCATGTTGCTTTACAGTTTGCCGCGCTCCGTTGCGTGGTCTGTGCCGGCGGCCGCGGCCAGGGCATGAGCATCATCGCTTGCGGCGTGCAGCGCAGCCTGGCGGTGGTTGTCGTCGGCCGCAAATTCACGCGTCTTCAGCACGATCAGGTACTCATAGAACCCCATGAGGACAGAGTAGGAAAATCCCGCGTACCCATCGAGAAATCCGCACTTGAGAAGGTAGAGGCTCAGGAACTTGATTAACGGCCTGCCGGGCAGTCGATAGAAAAGTTGCTTCTGATTGCGGCGCCGTTCTTCGAAGGTCTTCGCAACCAGAGCCTTACGCAAACTCCAGGGACGCTGGGCAGCTCGATCGGCAAGTGTCTGCTGCGCTTCCTGGGTGCTATAGAAATTGTGTTTATCGACCCACTGCGCTATTCCCTTGCTGAACGGATAGTGATCCAAGTAGCCGGTAATTGGCGCAACCGGCCCCTGCGGAACGGAGACTGGATGTCCGATGCGCTCATACCGCATCTTGTCCGGCCGGAACAGGCGCAGATAAAACGGAGTGGCCTGCACATGCTTCAGCCACGTCCCCAGAAAGAAATCTCTGCGCTGGATGCGGAAGGCTACTGTTTCTCCGCAGTTTTCGACGGCCTCGCGCATCGACCCTGCCAGATCCGGAGTGACGCGTTCGTCTGCATCTAGATAAAAGACCCAGGGATGGCGGAAAGGAATATTTTGAAGAGCCCAATTCTGCTGCTGGGCGAAGCTGTCAAAGGGGCGATACCAGACCGTCGCCCCCAACTGCCGGGCGATGGCGGCCGTCGCGTCCGTGCTCTTCGAGTCGAGCACATGAATATCGTCAGACCACTTCACCGTCTCCATGCAGAGCGGGAGATTGCGTTCTTCATCCTTGGTGAGGATAAGGACTGAGATCATGACGGCTCCGAAGTATGAGCGGCCTGCCCGCAGTACCACTTCCATGCCGAACCAACGATGCTGTCGAGCGCCGAGTATCGCGGCTGCCATCCCAACACGGTTCCGGCCAGGCGGGGATCGGCAATCAGAACTGCCGGGTCGCCTGAACGGCGGGGAACTATGCGACACGGCACATCCCGTCCCGTGACTGCCTGCACAGCCTGAATCACCTCGCGCACCGTGTGGCCTGCCCCGGCGCCCAGATTCAGCGCCATCGATCTTCCACCGTTGAGAAGGTAATCGAGCGCGCGCACGTGAGCTTCTGCGAGGTCTGTCACGTGAATATAGTCACGCACGCAGGTTCCGTCGCAGGTCGGATAATCGTCGCCATAAATCTCGATGGGCTTGCCACCCTGCGCGGCATCGAGCACCAGCGGAATAAGATGAGTCTCCGGTGAATGCATCTCGCCCAGATTGCCATCGGGATCCGCGCCAGCCGCATTGAAATAGCGAAGCGCCGTCCAGGTGAGCGGATGCGCGCCGCCATACCAGCGCAACGCTTGTTCGATGATCAGCTTGGTCTCCCCGTACGGATTCACAGGGTGCTGCGGCGTCTCTTCCGTGATCGGCAGCCGCTCCGGAGTCCCGTAGATGGCGCAGCTTGACGAAAAAACCAAGTGGCGGACACCGCAGGCAAGCACCGCGTCAAAAAGAGTGAGCGAGCCGGTTACATTGTTTTCGAAGTAGCGTTCCGGATGCAGCATCGACTCGCCAACATACGCAAAGGCCGCCAAATGCAGCACCGCGGCGATCTCATAACGGCGCAGGACGGAAATCAGCTTTTGCCGATCGCCGATATCGCCCTCGACCAGCGGTCCCCACTGCACAGCCCAGCGATGGCCTCGCACAAGATTGTCATAGGTGACCGGGACAAAGCTTTTCGCCGCCAATGCCTTGGCGACATGGCTGCCGATGTATCCGGCGCCACCGGTGACGAGAACGTGCGTCTTTTGTTCAGACATAGGCTGGCTAAAAAATCGCGTCGTGCAATGCATGGCCGGCGTTACTTGTCTCTGCTTCCGAGCTGATCGGTCAGCGAGGATCTTGGAGCCGCCGTTGTGGGCATCGAAGGAGCCTTGATCGTCTGCGGGAGACTGCCCGAGCCAAAGGCCGATCGTGGGAAACGGACGCTGTGCCCGGGAGCAGAACTGGGCGCACGATGACCCGAACTGAACGCGCTGTGCTTGGTGCCTGCGCTTCCCGAGTGCGCGCTCCTGGCGACGGATATGCCCGCATGCGCTGTTCCCGCGCTGGACGAAAGGCTGTTTGCGGTGACAAAGTGCTGCAGTTCAGCGGACGCAGGCTTAGCGGCCGCGGCCCTCGTCGGAGGCGGACTCTCGTGCCATATTCCCTGCGGTTGGGCGTGCTCCGCGAAACTGTCGGGAGCCGCGGTCCAGCGGGTCCCGCTGGCTGCTCCATAGTTTTCCTTATCGCCTGCCCAGATACCGGCCCCCGCAGACCTGAGGCTTGCCGAGCCGGCGGCCCATCTGGACGCTCTCGCGGTTGCAGCGGTTTCCACCTGAGCGCGGCATACCGAAACGGAAGCAGCCATTGCACACAGACCGATGATTGCAACGCGCAAATTACGTGCAGTCATAGTGTCGCTTCCTTCGGCGGAAACGGGCTGACGGCGAAGACGGCGGCGGCCAGACTGCGTTCCAGATTTCTCAGTACGCGCTCCGAAGACCATCGCCGCTGTGCGTAATCGCGCCCGCTGGCGCCGAGCTTCTCGAGATCGGCGCTACGCAATTCAACAATGGCTTTCAGCAGCGCCGCAGGATCTTCAGCCATGGCCACCAACCCCGCTCCCGATGCCTTGGTAACGCGAGCCACTTCATGGTCTGGATCCACCGAGGCAATCACCGGGCATCCGGCGGCGAGGTAGGTAACGATCTTGGAGGGAAAGGCGATTTCCGCGCTCGATTTCTGCTGCGTCACCAGGCAGATGCTGCTTGCGGCCAGCAGCCTGCGATAATCTCCCTCATCCAACAGTGGCAGAAAACGCAGATTGCACAATTCCAACTCGCGGGCGCGCCGCTGAATGCGCTCGCGGTCAGCACCGTCCCCGACGATTAGGAACAGAACCGAATCATCGCCGCGATTCAAGGCCGCTGCTTCCACTACCACATCGAGCTTCTGCTTGACCCCAATGTTACCGCTGTGCGTGACCAGGAACTTATCCCCAAGATCGTAGCGCTCGCGGAAGGCTGCTACTTCACAGGGCACGATGCCGCTCAGCGATTCGTCGACGCGCGGCTCGACTAACTCTACTTTTTCCGAGGCCACCCCCTTGCTCACGATCCGCTCCTTCATCGCAGAGGTCAGGGTGGTCACCAGGCGCGCGTGGCGATAGGCCGCACGCTCGAGAGGGTAGAGTATCTTGAGTGCCGGGCGCGGCAACATGCCCAGATCGGCGGCCGAATCGGGTTGCAGATCTTCCACATCGAAGACGTATGGAATGCGCCAGACGCGGCTCAGCAAGATGGCTGGCAGCGCGAGGCCCAGCGGCGGAGAAACGACGAGCAATACGTCGGGGCGCTTGCAGAAGAGGGCGCCGGCCATGGCCGAGAAGACGAAACTTGCTTCGTGCAGGACGCGCTTGAGCGGCGTCGCTCGATTGGGAATGTAAGCATAGCTGCGCCGTATGTGCACCCCGTGGAGGGTCTCGCTCATTGCCAGCTTGCCCGAATAGCTCGAGGGAACTTTCCACTCCGGATAGTAGGGAAATGTCGTGCAGACCTCGACTTCATGACCTGCAGCAGCCAGGTGTTCGGCGCGATAGGTGGTGAACGCGCCGATGCCCGTGACTTCAGGCCAGTAGTTAATGCTGAGAATCAGGATTCGCATCGCAATCTTTCAGCGACTGGTGAGCAGTACGCTATTTGCTTAAAGCGGATTCGAAGATGGCCAGGTACTCGCGGGCCACGTTTACTGGTTGAAAGCGCTGCAGATGGCGGTCGCGTTCCGCCAGCAGCTTCTGGCGCGATCCGGCATCAGTGATCAGGCACTTGAGGGCCGCCGCCATCGCCTTCACATCGCCATTCGGAAACAGCAGTCCACAGGGACCCACAGCTTCAGGCAGCCCACCAGCGCTGGAGGCGGCTAGAACGCATCCCGCGGCCAGTCCTTCCAAAGCGACCAGGCCAAACGGCTCTGCCCAGATCGACGGGATCAACATAACTTTATGCCGCGCCAGTTCCCTGCCCCGGCCTTCTCGCACGACGCCGCGGAAATCGACTTGCGCGGTAATGTCCAACTTAGTTGCGAGACGCGCGAGCGCCGCCCGCTCCGGCCCGTCGCCGATGATCGTGAACGAAAGGCAGATGCCGTCGGCTTTCAAAAGAGCCAACGCGCGCAAAGCCAGATCGCATCCCTTGTCAGAGACCAACCGGCCCAGAAAGACAATATCCTTATCGCGCGGGGTGTCGCGATCGCCCGCGCCCCAAGCCGTGAATTCCTGCGACTCGAAGGGATTGCCGATGACCGTCGATTTGACCGGCAGACTCTCGGCAATCGCCTTGCTGACGGAGATGTTATGGCACCCGCGAAGCAGCGCACGCTTGATATGGTCCCGCCACCCCAGCCGCCCATCGATGCGCGTCAGGTAGGTGTGATGCGTAACCACAATTGGCTTGCCGCAGAACAACAACGGCAGCAGCGTACGCAGCGAAATGTTGCTCTGAAAAACAATGTCTGCCTGGCGGGCCAACGCGCGCAACTTTCGCAGCGATGGGCGTCGCACAACTTCGTAGGCCGAGGAAACAGGCCCGCCGGGCGTGTGGGTCACAACAGTCACGGGCGAGCCCAGGCTACTGAACTGCTCCGCGAGCAGCGCCGACACGGTCTCGATCCCGCCGATGTCGGGAGCGAACACGTGCGAGCAGAGAAGAATTTTCAAAGCGCCTCCGGGTACCTCATCCTGACCTATGCGTGAAATCCGCGCACTACATGTTGAAGAGCCAGGCGAATACCGGCCACGTTCTCATCGAAGCTGTAACGACGAACAATGCGCAGGCTCTCGGCTCCCATCTCCTGCCAGATTTGCTCCCCGTCAAAAACGGCGCGAAGCGCATCGGCCAGAGCCTGCGTGCTGCCCGCCTTCACCACGTAGCCATTTACGCCGTTCTGCACCAGGTCCTTTTGGCAGCCTACCTGGTCGCTTACGATCACGGGCCGGCCGGCGTTCATCACCTCGTTCACCACCAAACCCCAAGGCTCGTCGACTGAGGCCAGCACGAAAACATTGCACAGATCGTAGAACCGCGGAAGCTCGGTCTGATTGCGAAAACCCAGAAAGCGGATATCTCCGAGCGCTGCCTGCCGAGCCCGGCACTCCAGCGCCGCGCGCTCTTCTCCGTCGCCTACAATCAGCAGGTAAGGCACCCGCTCCGCAGGGATTGATTGCGCAAGCTGCAGGTACGCGTCCACCAAGTCAATGCAGCGTTTCCTGGTTTGGAGCTTCGACGCAAAAAGAATAATCGGCCGGCTGCGATCGAGGCCCAGGGAACTCCGGAATTCTTCGCGGCTCTCCGCTGCTCGCGCGCATTCCCGCTGAAAGAACTCGTTGTCTACCGCGTAACAACACGGGAAGACGGGAAAGTCCGCTCCCAGGTAATGGCGCCAGTAGGCGGTATTTGCATCGCCGATGGTAAGTGCAGCGGCGATCCTGTTGCGCAGCCATGCGAAGAAAATGCGCTTGGCCAGCAGCGTCTTGCCGGAGCGGAGACGATCGCTCAGGTTGGATTCCGCGCGCAGCAGTACCGGAACTCGCATCGCATTGGCCAACCGAATGACCTGCAGATTGGTCACAGTGCTGTAGCCGTGAACCCAGATCGCGTCAAAACGCTGCTTGCGGAGGATGCGGCGGATTCCGTAGTTCATGGGCTTCCACGGCCCCAATTGGTCGCTGTCCTTGAGCACCGGAAGGAACTCGTGCCGATAGCCTTCCAACAAAGGAACGTCCCACTTCACCGGCACTCCAAATCCCGGATCGACGTACCCTCTGACCGAAATATTGGAGCTGAAGAAAACCCTTAAATCGATGTCCGTCTCTGTGGCAATTCGTCTTAGCAGCGGCGCCTGGTACTGGATCGGGTGCGAAACAAAGTAGGCCAGACGAAGCGGCTGCTCTGCGGAAAACTCCGGGAGGCCAAATTGCGGTGCTGTCATCGGTCGCAGTCTCCGCCTATCCTCTACTGCGCATCCCGTTCTTCGCTGCAACTGTGACAGCCTCGCTGCACACGACGGCGAGCGCCATCTGGCGCCGTTGCAACGCCAAGGGCATTATCCGCACCACCGCAGGCGACGACAGGTTTGCCGCCGCGATGCTGAATGCAATGCTGAGCACCATGAATCCCTGCGGGGTGGGCTGCTCCGGAACGCCCAACACGAGCGTACCCACCACGAGTGGAAATAACAGAAGGGCGAGCGGCTCCTGATCGCGGGCCTGGGCTAAGCTGAGGGCAAAGATTTTAATGGCCAGGAATATCTTGAATAAAAGGAAGCCAAGCCCCGCAATCGCTCCCATCTCGAGGATCTCGCGCGCAGCCTCACCCTCGCCGAATGCCGCCCCGCTTACACCCAGAAACATCTGCACCGCAGTCGCCCCACGCCCCAGTCCGACCCCCATCCAGTTGTTCGAGCCAGCCGCGGTTTCGATCTCCTCAATCATGGGCTGGATGATGCGCTCGGACACTGATGTGCCTGCGCCACCCTCCATCTCGTTGGCGCTGGTGTAGCGCTCCACCATGTTTTGCACGGCGTGGGAAAATACCGGTAAAAACGAAACCGTATACCCAAGGATGATGAGCGGCAGAATGACGCGAAGCACTTTCACAAACTGCGAAATTCCAAACAGTGCGCTCAGCCCGATACAGCCGAGTACCAGGACCATTTGGTACACCAGCGTTCGCTCGCCAGTCATGGGGATGGTAAGCAGGAGAGCAAATGCACTGGCCCACAGCAGCCAGGTCTTTGCAAAGCCTCGCTTGGTCATTCCGTAGAAGATGAAAGCCGCGGCGAGGGTACAAAAATGAGTAAGGCCGATCACAAAGCTGAAGGTGCCCGACGCCCTGACCCCACCATGGATGTAATCAAGTTGCCCGCCGCCCTCCCAAGCGCCCGCGTTCACGAACGAACTGGCGGGAGATGCAAATTGCGCTGCCGACAGCGCGGCGTTCGGCAAGAGCAGAATCAGGGCCCAGATTCCGAACTTGCGCAGATCTTCTCGGTCGAGGTTCTCCGCCATAATGAAGGCTACGGGGAAGGGCAACAAATAGGACCGCAGGCCAAAGAGTCCGACAAACCACGGGTTGCTTCCGGCAACGATCTGCACGACGAACAAAGTCACCATTCCGACTGCGAGAACAGAGATGAGCGATGACCAGCGTGCGGGCCATTTGTGGGTACGGTATGCCTCCCAAACGATCCACAGTGCGACCGGGTCACGGACGATCAGTAGCGGCCCCGAGAACTGCGGCGCCACCCATTTGCGCAGAGCGCCTTCAAAGATCAGCAGGAAAAAGTAAAGCCAGAAGAGTTTTTTCAGCCGCGTCAGCCGCTCGAAATAGCCGCCCCCGGGTTTCGCAATTGGAATTAAAAGCATGCCAGGCTCCCCACGATGCGCGCCCAGTTGGCCCTGAAATTCTCCCAGGAATTTTCCGCGGCCGTTCTCTGCGCCCGGCGCGACATCTCAGCCAGCAAATCGCGATCCCCATAAAGGGTCTCGAGCCGCTCGGCAATCGCGTCGGCCCGGCAAATAGGCACCACGAAGCCTTCCTGTCCGTCGTGGACAAATCCAAGCGAACCGGTATTGGGGGTGACGATAACGGGCAGTCCGCACGCCAGTGCCTCCAGTACCACCAGCGCGCATCCCTCGCTCAACGACGGAAGCACCAGTACATCCGATTGCAGCATCACGTCCAGCACCCGCGCATTCGGCAACGTTTCAATCCAGTTCCAGCGCCGGCAGGCTGCGTCCACCTTGACGTTGGGGCGAAACCGTCTGCCCAGCATCGTGAGCTCGACTTGGCTGCCCATCATCTCTACCGCTTCCAACAGGTAGCCGATGCCCTTGCGTTGAACTAAGCTGCCGGCAAACAGAACCTTTAATGGCTCGCCAGCATTGCGGGCGACGTGTTTCCGGGGCCGTACCGGTGGAGCACCATAGCTGATGACGCGAATCTTCTCCTCCGCCACCACGCCCTGGAGAGACTGCCGCACGTGCTCGCTGGGGACAAATACGTAGTCCGCGAGGCGAAGCTCCTCGTCCTTGCCCCGCATGTAGTCGGCTGAGTCGTTCAGTTTGGGCAAGAGATCGGCGTAGTCAGGATTGCGCTGCGCCTCCTCGGTGAGCAGGTTGCGCTCCCAGTACCAGTGGCCGCTGGGTAATTCGTACAAAGTTGTAACACCGAGCCGCGCTGCTTCGCGAAAGGTGCGGTACGCGACGCCTTCATAGGCATACACGGCTGTGGGCTGGAGCTGCGCCAGCCGCCTGGCGACGCAGTCGTCGAAGTACAAGGCTGTGCCGATGCTTGAAAACGGCTGCTCGCCGGTGCACAGCATTCCTGCCAACGGCGTGGAACGCGCGCCCAGCCTTACGAGTTCTCTCCATGGTGTGGTTCGAACCTGGCAGCGTGGCGCCTCGGGAAAGCTTCGCCGCGCGAATTCTGCGCGCACTGAACCTGGCAACAGACGGTTCCAGTGCGACTGAGAGTCCCATGCAATGCTGGTCCAGAACTCCGCCAGCATTCCGTGCTCGACCAGGCTGCTGAGAATATTGCGGACGTTCGGATTTCCGTTCGGATGGCCCAGCAGCACCCTAAGTTTGTCCAACTTGTTGCCCCCCTGCACGTGCTTCTCATGGGGCGACGTTTGCCCGGCAGCGTCTGAATCCGCCGGCGCGCTTGGATCACCGACTCCGCTCAGCACCGTTCCCCCATCCACTTCGCATAAAATTCCGCGTGCACGGAAAGGCGATGCCCCCGATACCAGTTCCACGCGGCACGCGAGCAGCTTTCGAATCCGGCCTGTCGTACGGCCTCCACGCTTCGGGAGGTCACAACCTGCACTCCGTCCATCAGGCCGTCAGTCTGGTCCGGGAACGGACCGCCCAAAACTGGAATCGTGCCCTGTGCACAGTAGGCGGCGAAAACCGAAGATTTTCCCAGATACATCCACGGGGTGCTCACAATTCCAAACTGCGACTGCGAAAAAACTGCGGGCAACTCCTCGGCGGGCAGCAACCCCATGCGCTTCACCGGAATTCCGTTTACCTCAGTTGGATGACCGCACTCAGGACCGATATCGAGCAGCTTCTGCACTCCGAGAGCGCTCAGCAGATATCCTGCTTCTGCAAGCTTCTGATAAGAATGCTTTCGATTTCCGGCAAGGCCAAAGACCAGCATGGTCGCTTGGCGCCGGGCAAAGGGCACGGGATCATCCGTTTCCCCGGCCGAAGAAATTACCGGCATGAGTTGAATGGAAGCCCCACCAAGTTTTCGCAATTCACCCTCTAACCACGCCGCGTACAACCTCGTACTGGTGAGGATCAGGTCTGCCTGAACGATGATTCTGCCAAGCGCCTTCTGCTGTCGCCGCGAATGCCAGAACGCAGACGTCCAGGGCGGTCCGCTTGCAATCGTCTCGTGAAAGTAGGCGGCGATTCCAAATTGGCGGCTTGCTTTCACCGTTTGCAGCGCTTCGGCAAGATGCACTGGAGCTCCGTCGGCTGCATATCCGTAGCCGCTCACGTGAACCAGCATCGCTCCGGATTGACCGCCGCTGAGCTTGAGACAATTCTCGAGCAACTGCGACGGCTCACAATGGATTACCGGGTACGGCACTCCACTCGGCTCAGTGGAATTGAGGACCACAAACGCGGACTCGATTCCAAATTGCTCTTTCACGCCCCGGGCCAGCAGCGCAGCCTGGTCGCTCACACCGCATCGCCCGGGCGTAAGCGATGCGAGCACCTGGATGAGCAAACGGCTCGCGTTCGGCATACGTGGTTTCCCCATCTGGTTCACTTGGCAGCTACCGGGTGGGTTGAAGGCTGGAACCTGGCAAGCAACTGCGCCCGTAATTTCTGCGGCCATAACTTGTCCATGCAGGGGCGTTCCAGGCACACAAAGAAGATTGCGCCAATCAGGAAGAGGCAGGGGAAGATGATGATCTCGGAAGCGACGAAATGAGCATAACTTGCCTGGGGTCCAGCCACTTTGTAGAACGCCCAGGCCAGCCCCTGTAAGGCCAGGGAGTGCGTCAGATATAGGCTGTAACACATGCCACCCATGATTGAAACCGGGGTAGCGCAATAGAACCAGCGAAAGGCCTTGCCCTTGAACGCGCCGAGAAAGAGGACGACGATGAGCGCCGGACCAAACACCTTCGATTCGTATTCCTCAAGATTGAAAAAGACCAACCACAGGCATGCACTCATAGCATCCCAGATCCATGAAGCCGGGATCCGCTGAAGGTCCGTGAGATAAATATCGGCGACCAGCACACCCGCCAGAAAGAACTGCAACCAGCCCAGGATGCAGTACTGAAATACGAACGACTGAACAAAGATAAAGTGCTGCGCGACTCCGAGCCCGAAGAGAAGCAGCACAAACAACGATCGCCGCACCAGGGTATTGCGATGGCACAGAAGGGGAATCAGCAAGGGGACCAAAAGATAAAACTGAATTTCAATTTCCAGTGACCACGCGACCAACTGGATCAGCGGCCACTCGTGAAAGATGAGGATATGCATGTACACCAGGCTGGCCGCAAGATGCAGAAGAATGGTTGCGAGTGCCATGTGTTTGGCAAGCATTACCGGCCCGGTTCGAATCAACAGACTGGCGATGTAAGGAGGTTCCAAACGTGTGACACGTCGCATCAGATAGCTGCGCACACCAATCTTTGGAGCGCCGGCAAGAGAGTGGCGGGCAAAAGGCAAACCCAGGATAAAGCCGCTGATGGCGAAGAAAAGCGGAACTCCGTATGCGCCCTGGGCGACCATCCCCATCGCAAATGCCCCAGCCCGGTTTTGCGGCGCGGCAAAGTTCACCATATGCATCTGCGCGAGCCTGAAAATGTGATACCCGAGGACAGCAGAGATCGCTACAAATCGGAGGCCATCCACTTCCGGAAGGTAGGCACCCCTGGTTGTGATCCGGCGCAGGTGACCCAGCCATTTCATTGGTGTGCCCTCATACCCTGGAGTTTGAGTAATCACAGGTATTACGATCTGTCGCGGTTGAAACGAAGTGAGGTCACGCCCGCGGGATCCGTCCCGCCTGAATCGGCAAAGGATTTCCGTGCCTGTTTCCCAGGCCTCGATTTCCCACTCAGCGAGCCGCACGCTCGGCACTCAGATTCTGCAGCTCCGCATTGATCATCATGCGGATGACATCTTCCATACCGTTCGCGGCTTTCCATCCCAGGTCCGCTGCAGCCTTGGCCGGACTGACCTTGTTGCGGAGGATGTCGGTGGGGCGCATGAGCTGCGAGTCGAGCTTCACATGATCGCGCCAGTTTTTTCCGATGAGACGGAACGCGGTCTCCACAAACTCGGTCAAAGTGTGACTGTGCCCGGTCGCGATAATGTAATCGTGAAGTGCGGGGTGCTCCAGTATGAGCACAATGGCCTGAACATATTCCGGGGCCCAGCCCCAGTCGCGCTCAATCTCCAGGTTACCGAGCGTAAGCTCGACATCCTTGCCCGCTTGCAACTGCGCCACAGCATGGATGATTTTGCGGGTGACGAAGCGCAGCGGACGCAGCGGCGAATCGTGGTTGGACAGAATACCGGTACACGCGAACAGTCCGTAGGCCTCGCGGTAGTTGGCCACCGCCCAATAAGCCGAGGCCTTGGCCACCGCGTACGGGCTGCGCGGATTGAAGCGTGTCGCCTCGTTGGCTATTCCATCCCCGGTGTCGCCAAAACACTCTGTCGAGCCTGCGTTGTAAAGGCGAATCTCGTGATCGGTGAGGCGCACCGCTTCCAGCAGATTGAGCGTGCCCAGGGCGATGCTTTCCACCGTCTCCACCGGCTGCTGGAATGACAGAGCGACTGAGCTTTGACCAGTGAGGTTGTAGACATGATGGGGACGAATCCGCTGCAGCAGCCCGATGGTACTGCCCACGTCGCGCAGGTTCAGAGAAACCAGGCGCAGAGAATCGTAGATACCCAACTGCCGGGCATTGCGGAACGAGGTCTGCTCCGCATCGCGCGAGCTGCCCCACACCTCGAAGCCCCGCTCCAGCAAGAGCTTCGCCAGGTAGGTGCCATCCTGCCCGGAAATGCCGCAGATAAGAGCTCGCTGACTCATGCCTCAAACCCCGGCCAAGCAGCGCACAGCGATTCGTTCATCATTGGTACCCAAGCGGGCAATCGCCCATGCAAGATGCAGTGCGTTGGAAGCACCTATTGGGTGCTATACGCGCTGCGGTAGATGGCAAATTGGGTGCCGATGCTGAGCGCCGACTGGATCGCCTGCTCCAGAACAATCTTCCTGGTGTCGGTGGGCACATAGAGAATGTCCTGATCCTTCAGCGCTACGTCTGGCGATGTGCCGGCGAAGATTTGATTCACGGCCAGGACGATCATCTCCTTGCGGCCATCCGGCAAAATGCGGACGAGTGCCGCTTTCTTCAGTTTGGCCGCGTGCCCGGCTCCGCCTGCGAGTCCCATAACCTGCTCGACGGTAAGCGTATTACGACCATCGAGGACATAGGCGCCAGGCTTGTTCACATTGCCCACGACGTACACCAGGCCGGCGCGCGGAATCACAATCGAGTCGCCGGGAAGGATTTGCACCGGCGGGATCATTGGCGCGAGAGCCGTCGGATTGTATTCCACTGTGACCGGATGTTCGGGGTCGTCCCGATGTGTGATGAGGACCTTGGAAGACGCCATCACGGTCACTCCGCCGGCAGCCGTCACCACGTCATTCAACATCCGCACACCCAGCGCCGGATACACTCCCGGAGCCCTTACCTCTCCGGTGATGGTGATTCCCTGGTTGGCGTACTCCTCAATGAAAAACGAAGCCTGGGCGCTGTCCGGCTTCAGGATCTCGGCGGTCACATATTGCTGCTGGATGAGCTTTGCGGCCTGGTCTGCAGTGAGGCCCTGCGCGTGAATCGTGCCAATCAAAGGAAGTTGAATATTACCCTTCTCATCGACCCGGAAACGGCCTGACAAGTCCGGAGCGTCAAACATGGCCACATCGACCAGGTCGCCGGAACCGATGGTGAGGGGCGGCGCGGACGGAGGAACCGGCGCCGGCGTGGAAGCTGCCGGCTGCTGCGCCAATACCGTCACCGGCGCGGCCAGAACAACCATCGCGAACAGCATTGCGCACACGAATGATTTCATCGTCCTACCGCGTCTCTTCATCTTTCTCGTCATATCCGTATGCCCGGTCGTAGTTACCGCCATAGCCATAGCCGTATCCGTACATGCCGTAGCGGTGGGTGTAGAAGTTCTCCAACCGGACATCGACGTCGTTCACAACCACTCCAGCGATGGGGGCGTTGATACGCAGGAGAATATCGCGGGCCCGCACCAGTGCGCGCTTGCGTGTCATCCCGGCGCGTGTCACCAGCACCACAGCATCGACAAAGACGGCAATCGCCTGGGTGTCGGAAACAGAAAGCAAGGGCGCCGAATCGATGACGATTCTGTCGTATTCCTCCAACCAGTGACGGAATTGTTCCTCCATGCGGCTGGACGAGAGCATCTCGGCCGGGTTAGGAGGCCGCGGTCCGTTGGGCAGCACATGCAGAGTTGGCAGTTCAGGCAGCGGAACGGCAATTTCGTGAAGGATATTGGGGCTGGCGAGTACCGTTGACAGGCCAAAGGTGCGGTCTGAAAGTCCGAACACGGCGCCCAGGCAACCTCGCCGCAGGTCACCATCTACCAACAACACCTTCTCGCCACGCTGGGCCAGCACAATGGCAGTGTTGATGGCCGTCGTGGTCTTGCCCTCCTCAGGCAATGCGCTGGTCACAACAATTATCCGCGGCGGATTATCAATGAAGGAAAGCAGCAGGGAGCTGCGCAGGTTGCGGTACGCCTCGGCGCTGCTGGATTTGGAATCGCGTAGCGCAACCAAGTGCTGGTTTAGGCGAACCGCGGTCGAATCCAATTTTTTCTTGCCCCACACTCTCTGCTTCTCCATGCCGCCGGCCAGATGCGGAATCGCGGCCAGCGGGGGCAGCAGGGCTGCGCCCTCCACCTCATCCGAGGTTTGCAGCCGGTCATCGATGGACTCGATCAGGAAGGCCAACACGCAGCCGCCGAAGAGCCCCCCGAGCAAACCCATCATGATGCTCCGCTCTTTTTGAGGCGCAACCGGCACATACGGTACCTGGGCACTGTCAACCACCGTGATGTTGGCGGCCGAGAGACCCGCGGTGACCATCGCCTCCTTCAGCCTCATCTGCAGCGTGTCGTAAAGCTCCCGCGTCAGCTCCGCCTGGTTCTGCAGGATGGCGTACTGAGCCCCGCCTTCGTTCAGCTTGTAGACAACATCTTCCTGCGCGACCAGGCGCTGGCGCAGAGAGTGTTCAACGCCGAGCGCGCCTTGGTATTCATTCGTGACCTGGCGGCGGGCCAACTCAACTTCCGCGTCAATCTGCGTCTGAACCCTGTCGATCTGGGTAGTCAGGTCGATCATTTTGGGATATTTCGGCCCGTACCGCGAGGATAGTTGCGCCTGCTGCGTCTGAAGGTCGGCCAACTGCGAGCGCAGCGAGATGAGAATGGGGTTGTCGCCCATCACGGCCACCAGATTCGGACCCATCGAATTGAAGTCGCGCATGCGCGCTTCCTTCGTGATCCGGTCGGTTTCGGCCTGGTCGAGCGACGAACTGAGGCCCTGCAATGTTTGGATGGCCAGATTCGAATTCTGGTCTGTGCCGACAATATTGTGCGCCTTCTGGTAGTCCGCAAGCGCGCGCTGCGCATCCGACGCTTCACTTCTCAGACCACCGAGCTGCTTCTGCAGCCAGGTCGAGACATACATGGTGCGATCGTATTTGGAGCGCAGATTCACATCGGAATAGGTATCCACCAGGCGGTTGACAAGGGCGGCTGCCAACTGCGGATTGCCGCTCCGGTAGTGAATCTCCACAATGTCGGTTCCCGTGACGATGTTCACCTTGAGGCCGCCTCGAACCATGGCGATCAGCGCATCCCGTTCCGGGACACTGATCGGAGCGCCGGGCGCCGGCCCAGGTTGGTTGTTCTTGCGGGCCGCGGCAGTCTCGCGGGCGCGTATCACTTCAATCAGGTTCAGGCTCTCCGCGGTCTGGAACAGGACCGAGTCGCTCTGCAGAATATGCACCTCAGTGCTCAGAGGAGACTCTGCCTCATCGCCCCCTTTCGCTCCGACCACCTGCTGGAGACCGATGTCCGGCTGGTCCTGCGGGCGGATCTCTATGTGCGAACTACTCTCGAAAACGGGAGCAGTGCGGAGCGCGTACCAGAGCGCGCCCGCAAGCGAGAGGACGGTGACGGTGGCAATCACGTAGCGCCGTTTCATGATCACGCGCCACAGTTCCATCACCGTAAACCGCTCGCCCGCGACTGGCAGCCTATGGATCGAGCTGTCAGCGGGCTGCGTCTCCTGTGGCTTAGTCTGAAGCTCAACGGACATCGACACTCCTCAATCGCTGGACGTCTCAGTAGTCGCCCGATCGTGCATCAAGCCATTCGTCAGCGGGGAAACAAAGACGGTGTTGATGGCGATCGCAGCCCGGCTCACTTCGAAGCGTTGCAGAAAGCATTGCCGAGCCCGTGCAGCCATTGCCTCGCGCTCTGCCGTTGGCATATTCAACCAGCGGCCGAGCAGATTTTCAGTTCCTGGAGCAGTATCTTCGTCGACGAGTCCCACCTGTTGCGCTTCGATCTCCGGCCAGATATTCACCTGGTTGCTGATCAGTACCGCGCGGCCGACAGCCAGGGCTTCGACCACGGAGATTGCAAAGTTTTCCTGGTGAGAGGGCAGGACAAAAGCATCGCAGGCCCGCAGCGCTCCCCATTTCAAATCGCCGCCGATCATGCCTGCCCAGCGTACCCGGTGTGCAATGCCGAGTTGCGCCGCCCGACTGGCCAGCGTTGACTGCATCCCCATCTGATCCGGGCCGGCCATCACCAGGTCCACGTCGGGAGCGGTTGCGGCTGCCTTGGCAAATGCATCCACCAGCAGGTCGCACCCTTTCTTCTCATGAATGCGGCCGAGAAACAAAAGGTAACGGCGCTCCCGAAGCTCCGGGAACCTGCTGTAGAAAGTCTCGATCTGACTCTCTGGATCGACTCCGACGTCGGGGTCGTAAATTCCAAACGGGATCACCACATCCTTCCAGGCGCTTGGCCAAAAACTGGCTCTGGCCAAATCCCGTTCCGTGCCGCTCGTAAAGAAAACAGCAGCCGCACGGTGCAGCACAGCGTACTGCAGCGGCCAGTACAGCAGCTTCTTGGCGTGCTTCAGCGGATACTTGCGATTGAACCAGGGATCGAGCGCGCCGTGGGTAAAGATGCCATAGGGCGTTCCCGCGCGACGTGCCGCAAAAGAAAGAGCGATTCCGGGAAAGTTCCAGATCCCGTTCATCACGATTCCGTCGTAGCGGCCGGCATTCCTGAGCAGCCAGTTCCACAGACGGGGAGAAAAAGCAAAGCGGCCCAGATACGACTGGCCGAGTGCGTGAACCGGGCAAGGTATGTCGCGCAGGAACGGTGCCTGCGGATCGTCCAGGCACATCACCTCGACTTCCGCGCCAATAGCTTTGTACCCCTTGGCCAGAAGCCGCACACATTCCGGCGGCCCTCCAGCTTCAGGGGAAAGGCTATCGATCATGTGCAGGATGCGCAGGGAGAGCAGTTCCGCTCGAGGCGCGCCCGGCGAATCATGGTGCTGCATTGGATGTACCGGCCTTCGCTCTACTGCACTGCAGTTGAATCGGCAATTGCCTTGAACATGGCTTCAGGCCCGGAGCCATTGCCGAGAAAGAGCCGGTCCAGCGACCGGTGACTGAGAATGATGCCCACCAGCGAAAGCACCAGCGCCTTGGCGCTGGCACAGCGCAGCTCGCCTCTGCTTACCCACGGCTCCAGGTAGCGAACCAAAACCTCCACGAGCTCGCTCAGGTGCTTGCGCAGCAGCGGATCGAGATCTTCTCCGAGTTCCAGAACACTGTACTGAATGAGGCGGAGAAGCTCCGGCCGGCTCAGCAGCGTAGCCGAAATCAGCTCGAAGGTGCGCGCCAGCACCGCATTCGCATCGCTTGCCTCGGCAATCCGCGCCAGCAAATCGCCGCCCAGCTTCACCTGCTGCAACTCCGCATCGAGCACGGCCACGTAGAGATCGCGCTTGCGCGGATAGTGCCGGTAGATCGTGACCTCGTTGACGCCCGCCCGCGAGGCAATATCGCGGGTGCTCACGCCGTTGTAGCCATATCCGGCGAACAGCATGGTCGCGCTTGCGAGGATGCGCGCCTCCACATTCCCTTTGCCGGATTTGACTGTCTTATTCATCCATTTGTTCTCTGGGAAACGGAAGAGGACGTGCCGGGGTTCGCCGGCACGCAACATTCAAGAAGGAGTGCAGCGGTTCGAAAGAGCTCAGATTGCAGGTGAGACCCTGCAGCAGCGGTCGACAATCGCAGAATCACCGGGAATCATCGGGCCAAGTCTTTCGGGCTCATTCCCAGAACCGTGGCGCTGTCTGCGATCGCTTCCAGATCGCTCATGGCCAGCTCTACAGAAAAGCTGCGCATAATGTGGTCGAGCGTGAGGACCACGCGGCAGCGATTCTTGCTTCTCAGCACCACGCCTTCGAGGCCGGCAAAGGCGCCTGCGCAAATACGCACTCGCTGGCCGCCCACCAGCAACGGGTGCGGCTCGACAGCCGCCGCCGCGAGCCCCGAACGCAGCGTCTGAATCAGAGCATCCGGCAATGCCGCGGGCTGGCCGCCCGTTCCCAGCACTATCGTCAGCACGCCAGGCACTTCAAGCACCCGCACCCGCTCGTTGCGCTGAACGCGAACGAACAGGTAGCAGGGAAACAGCGGCAGATCCAGCGTAACCCGCGAACCATCCCTCCACTTGCGCTGCGCACGGTAGAGAGGCAGATAGTGCTCAATCTCTCGCTGGCCCAGATGCTGGGCTACGCGCTTTTCGTGGCGCGCCGTTGTATACAACGCGAACCACCCAGTCGCTGCCGCCGCGGAGTCGCAGAGAGCGGCAGGATGAGCGATCGGAGGAGCGAGATGTTCGATAATTTGCAAGGCTTCGCCATCCTCACTTGGAAAAGTGATTTTCCACAGCTTTCCAGTTTGGAAGGATCCGCAAAATTACGATCCCAAGGCACCCGCGGATCTAAACGCAACAACACACTGCGCCGGCCAATATCGGCCGCGCGTGCAAATAATGCGCCTCCGCGACCCTGCCAGCTGCAGGAGGATCGGTCATGTAGGGGAATATATGCCTTCACTGTATCAGAAAGCGACACGCCGTTGAATTTTAATTTTGCTGTCGAAAGTATGCGCATGCTCCGTTTTGTTTCCTCCGATGTGAGCGAGTGGCTCCCTTAAAGGAAATCTGCAGATGAAAAGTCGGATCCTGTTCAAGCGTAAGGTTGCCCTCGCAACACGAATCGCTTTCTCCGCAAGCTGGCGGTTGCTTGCCTTGCATAGACCTAAACCGGCTCTCAGACAATCTGAAGACGCTGATGCGAGGTCAAGCGCGTGATATATTCGCACTCAGATTGCCTCGCCGTCCGTGCCGCGGCTGGAGTGCCATGAAAGCGCAGCTGACTGGGAAACGGGCGGAATGAATCCGCGGCGTGTCCTTCAGGTCCTGGATACGGCCGAGCCACGCGGCACTGCGATCTGCTCAATCGTTGAGAAGCTGGCGATTGGTATCGATCCCGCACGTTATCAGATTGAAGTTTGCTTTCTGCGACCGGGCGAACTCGAAGAGAGCTTGCGGCGCGTTGGTATTCAATCCACTTGTGTCCATTGGACCGGCAGCGCAAGAGATCTTTGCGGAGCAGCGCGCTTTGCTTCGCTTCTTCGATCAGCCGACTTCAGCGTGATTCATCAACACACAGGCGGCCGCTTGCTGACCAGCATGGGGCGTTGGCTGACCGACGCGCGGATCGTGCGCACTCTTCATTTCCGTGCCAATGAGAGCACTGGAGTAGTCCCGACCCATTGCAATTTACCTGAGCGGGATGGCTTGATTGCCGTCTCGCGGATTGTGGCTGACTTCTCTCGCGATCCGCGCGCTGTTGTGATTCACCCCGGCATTGATGTCTCACTGTTCTCCGGCAAACGCAGGGAGCACAAGGGGATTGTGATCGGTACGGCCTGTCGCCTTGAGCCGATCAAGGGATTGCGTTATCTGCTCGATGCCTTGGCCCGGCTTGTGTCCGAGTTTCATGACATTCGCCTGGAGATCGCCGGCGATGGCAGTTTGCGCCCGCTCCTGGAACGAGAGATGCGCGGGCTCGGGATTTCCGGCTGTGTCTCTTTGATCGGTTGGCAAAAGGATCTGTCGTCCGTCATGGAAGGTTGGGACATCTTTGCCATCCCGTCTCTCGACGAAGGCTTTTCCCTTGCGGGATTGGAAGCGATGGCTGCCGGATTGCCCGTAGTTGCCAGCGCGGTTGGCGGGCTGGCGGAACTGGTGCAGAATGGCGAAACCGGCTGGCTAGTTCCTGCTGCCGCGCCTGCTGAGCTTGCCGACCGGCTGGCCGAACTGATTCGCGATGGAGAGAAACGCGAACGGCCATGGGCAAAGCAGGCCGCCAACGCGCACTCCAATGCTTTCCTGTTACAAGAATGGTTGCGCAGACTATCGCCGTTTATGACGGTCTGTTCAGCCAGTAGCGAACGCTCTTTTTCCGGCGAAGCGACTTCCATAATTTCCTGAGGAAAGGAATCCTCCGCAATCGATTGCGAATGCCAAGGTTCAAACTGCGAAGCGGGTTCCATCCCAGCCGCACCAGGAATTCGAGATCGAGCGGAGTGTCCCACGCGTACACCATATTCCGGTGCAGCCGGCTGCGATCGGTTCGCAGGTTGTTCAGGCCGTCATCGGTTGTGAACGACAGAGCGAATTGTGCCTGAGCGCAACTGGCCGCAGCGTCGTCATAATGCCCAAACGGATACGCGAAGGAGATGACCGGAGCGCCAACAATTTCCTCCAGATCGGCCCGGCTGCCTGCCAATTCGCCTCTCACCTCGGACTCCGCAAGCTTGGTCAGATCGGGATGGTTCCTGCTGTGCGCGCCAAAGTCAATTCTTTTCGCCGACCAGTATTGAATCTGCTCGGCAGTAAGGCAGGAACGAAGCGTGAAACCGCGCGGCTTATCCCAACGATTGGTCTTGCCCACACAGTTTGTAGCCACGAACACCAAGCCACCGAAGCCATAACGCTCGAGCAGCGGAAAGACGGAGTCCTTCAGGTCTTCAAAAGCGTCATCGAAGGTCAGCAACATTGGCTTTGCAGGCAGGGACTTGTTTTCCTGAATCCACGCCAGCCAGTCTGAAGGACGAATTCCGAAGTATCCTCGCCGAGCCAGGAAGCGAATGTGCGCCTCGAACTGCTGCGCAGAAACCGTCAGGTCGGGATCGAAGTTTTCGAGTGGCGGGCCAACGTGGTGATACATCAGCACCGGAACGCGAGCGCCGAAGTCGCGTTGCAGATTTTCCCAGCCTGCAGTTTCTTGAGCACTGCGGAGGAAGCGGATGGCCACGCATTTCTCAAACAGGCGCAGCCCGATTTTTCTCAAAGTGGACGAGAACCTGGTTCGTTCCAGCAGCGCCATTGCCGGCCGCAGCAGGCTGTCAGGCGAAACCGGCGACCGCGCTGTGAGTTGAAGACCCACGCGTTTCCAGCCTGAAGCGGCACCAATTTGGGCCAGAGCCGAATGAGGCCTGAGTTCCGGATGCATGCGGACAAGCGCAATCTCCTCGCGACCCCAACTGCTGATCTGGACATCCAGCAACTGCGCAGAGGTTTTTACATAAAGATGGTGGGCAATTGCGCCAGGCTCATAGACGGTTCTAAGCCCCATCTTCGCCAGACGCACACCAAGTTCAGCGGTGTGGCGCCATCTCAATGTTTCGTCGAATCCGCCAGAGGCAAGGAAGGCAGCGCGCGAGACGGAATAGTTGGGGTCCATATTGGCATCGTCCGGCCAGATCCAGCCTCGTTCCCAGCGCTTGATTTCGGCAGCGACGACTTTGCGAATCCATGCAGTGGCAAAGGTATCGGCGCTGTCGTCCGCGACATAAACAGGCCCATGCACGACGAGCGCATCGCCATGATGCGATTGCAGGTGGCAGCGGAAGTTGGAGGGATCGAGCACAAGGTCGTCGTCCATGAGGAGAACGATCTCGCCGCGCGCAGCAGCAATTCCGCGGTTGAAGGCAATGCCCTGGCCCTGGTTGGGCTGTTCGATGATGCGCAGCGTGCATGTTGGGCGGAGACCGCGAAGATATTCCGCCGTTCCGTCGCTTGCCCCGTCGACAACGACGATGAGTTCATATTCATTCGCGGGCAAGTCCTGCGCGAAGATTGATTCAAGCGCCCGAGGCAGAATGTGACGCCGATTGAACGTTGCCATCACCACCGATAGTCGAGGAGCTTTCTGCGGCGAAGGCGAGTCTGTGTTGCTCCCTGTCATGGAGTCTTCCGGAGCAGAATATCGAGAGAGTCGCACCGGGCTAACGGATGAATCGCGGAATCCACGACGGTCAATTGTGGGTGCCTGGCAAAGAAGCTATTGATATTTCCCCCACCGCGCAACAGGAACTTACTCCACCAGGACTTATCTATGAAGCTGTCGAAGCGGACGCATCCGAGCAGCAAGTATCCTCCAGGCTGGAGCGCGTTCACGATTTTTTCTCTGACTTTCTCTAAAGCCAACGGGCTTTGAATGTAGTCCAGTACGTGGACCGCGCAAATCAGGTCGAAGGTGCCCGGCAAAGGCTCGGCGCGAAGATCGATCGATGCGAACTGAATATGGCCGTAGTGCCGACAACGCTCTCGAGCGCGTTGCAAAGCCACCGGGTTGAAGTCCGCCGCCACAAGAGAATCGCCGCGGGAAGCAACGAGCTCGGTGAAGATTCCTTCGGCGCACCCCAATTCCAGCACCTGTTGAATACGGCACGCGCCGCGGACGCGATCCAGCATGGCCAGTTCGCCGCAGTGCCGCATCTTTTCGAGTTCGTCGGTGGAATAACGCCACGGGTCTGGCCGGCTGAATTCTTGTCGCAACTCAACCTGCGAGTGCTCGGAGCCGTCAAGCCACACGTCTTTGAGGGTGCGCCCCAAATGCCACGCGCTCCGCAGAGCAGGGATCTTTGCCAGGATTCGGCGCGCATGCGAAGATCGTGGGTGCCTGGAAGCGGTTAAATTGTCACTCATCGCGTGAATGAGGGCCATTCTATGCATCGCAAGCAGGCGACGCAAGCATTCTCGCGCCCGCGGCCGCTCCCGCCTGATACACTCCCTTTGAAAACTCAATCTGGAGAATTCATTACCGATGAGACAGACAGCACTTTTTTTGTTGCTGGCAGCCGCCGTTGCCGCTGCGGGCGCACAAAGCAAGCCCGCGACCCAGACTGGCAGGTCGGCCGCCCCGACTCACTCCTCCACTGCCGGCAAGCTGGCCCCGGGAATTCCGGTGGTGCACGGGTTTGTGAGAACAGCCTTCTCGCTCAAATACCAGGACTACAAGGTTGGAACAGGTCCGCTCGCGGAGCCGTTGAAAATGTATCACGTGCTTTACACCCTTTACCTCGCCTCTACTGGCCAGGTCTTCGATTCGTCGAACGATCACCGCGCGCCGCTGATCAAGGATGGCAAGCCGGTAATGGGAGCGGATGGCAAACCGGAGTTGGGACCGCCGCAACCGTTTGAATTTCCGCAGGGCTATGGGCACCTGATTCCCGGCTTCGACCAGGGAGTTGTTGGAATGCACGTAGGCGGCAAGCGCCGCATCTTTGTTCCCTGGCAACTGGGCTACGGCGCGCACGAAATCCCCGCGCGTGGCGGTCATGCGGGCATGCCGGCGAAGTCGGACCTGATCTTCGATGTGGAACTGGTCGACGTGACAGACATGCCGGCGCCGCCGCAGCGGCCCATGGGCATGGCTCCGCATCCGGGAGCGCCTCAGATGCCCGCGCATCCTGCGGCTCCGGCTGCACCGGCACAACCTGCTACGCCGCCGAGCGCGACAACTCCCCCGCAACCGAAGTAGACGGTTGCGCTTCCAAGGTAAGCTTCTGTGCTCTCCCACCCTCGCGCCAGAAATAAGGCGCGAGGATGGGGCACGGAGTTTCGTACCACACCGTCTTCTCTACACTGGTTAGGCAATCAAGTTCCGTGCCCCACCCATTTCGCAGCTTCACCGCGAAATGGGTGGGAAAGCATGAGCGTCCACCGGCCTCAGTGACTGCTCACTGCTCAATGAATCGGCAGCTCCGGAGTGGCCGCGATCAGTTGTCGCGTGTAGGCCTCGCGTGGCTGCGCGCAGAGCGTCTCCGCTTCGCCGCTCTCCACCAGCCGCCCGCGCTCCATGACCGCGATGCGTGTGCTCAGGTAGCGCACCAGCGGCATGGAATGCGAGATGAACAGATAGGTGAGGCCGTGCTCGCGCTGCAGGCTGCGCAGCAGGTTGACGATCTGCGCGCCTACGCTGACATCAAGCGCTGAAACCGGCTCATCAAGGACGAGCAGACGCGGCCGCAGCGCCAGCGCGCGCGCAATGTTGATGCGCTGGCGCTGGCCGCCTGAGAACTCGTGCGGATAGCGGCCCAACGCCGATTCTTCAAGTCCGACCTCGCGCAGCAACTCGACCGCCTTGGCGCGCAACGCAGGCCGGCTCCTATCGATTCCCGCCTCACGCCCGTGAATCACGAGCGGCTCGGTGACGATGGAGAGTACCTTCATGCGCGGGTTGAGCGCGGCATAGGGGTCCTGGAAAACGGGCTGCATCTGGCGGCGCAGGGCACGCAGTTCGGAGCGCGAGGCATGGGCCACGTCCTTGCCGTCAACGCGGACCGCGCCGCGAGTGGGCTCGACGAGTCCGAGGATCATGCGCGCTACGGTGGTTTTGCCGGAGCCCGATTCGCCTACCAGCCCGAGCGTTTCGCCCGCCTGGATGGAAAATGAAACGTCTTCGACCACAGTGTGCTCTTCGGTGCGCAGGCCGGCGCGCCGCGGATAGCTCTTGGAAACCGCATCGACCTCAACCAGGGCCATGGCTCGATGGTACAGAAAACAGTTCACGGTTCACAGTTCTCAGTTCTCAGCTCGGCCGTTCCCTGAACTCTGATCGCTGCCCCGGGGGGGGGGGGGGGTGCAAGTGATTGATAATAAAAGACTCGAAACTCTTCGTGTGCGCAAGTGATTGAAAATGCGGACGTTGCGTGCAGATTCTCGCGCAAGTGTATGAAAACAAGGTGATTAAAATGTGGGTAGCGGATCGCAAGAGCGTTTCCGTGGTTCGGTCTTTGAGCATGGTTCAGGCTAGCGGATTTTGCGGCTAAAACAGGCAAATGGAAGTGCTTTGGAATCAATCAGAAAAAGTTGATGGGGGTTGACAACTACCGTGGCCGGTCTGGAAACCTTCATGACGACCCGTTCGCATACCGGCGTTACGTACCGGCGTTACGCAAGGGGCGGCGCGGGCCAGGAGGCCCGCGCTACAGCCGGTCTTCCACCCCAACGACGAAGACCTGTCGTTGGGGACCCCGGTCCGGAGACCGGCGCTACTGAATGCAGAGAGGGCTACTCCTAAGAGCAGCCCTCTCTGTACCCTGATCACTGTACCCTGACCACTGTCCTCAGGCCGGTGAGGGCGAGCCCTCTGGGAACGGCGGGCCGCCACGGGTCTCGGGTTTAAGAACCTGCTGCGGGGTGCCACCCTGATCCGTCGGCGAAGCCAGCGCGGAGCGCATGGGAGGCAGTTCCCTGCCTTCTATCAGCATCCTCACCTCTTCGGCGTCGATGGTTTCGCGTTCCAACAGCGCCGCGGCTATGCGGTGCATGGCATCCTGATGGGCTTCCAGGATGTTGTGCGCCGACTGGTACGCCTCGTCGATCAGACGCCGCACTTCCAGGTCGATCTGGCGCGCCGTCTCCTCGCTGAAGTCGCGGTGCTGGGCAATTTCGCGGCCCAGGAAGATCTGCTCTTCCTTCTTGCCGAAGGTGAGCGGTCCCAGGCGGCTCATGCCGTACTCGCACACCATGCGGCGGGCGAGATCGGTTGCGGTTTCAATGTCGCTGCCCGCACCAGTGGACATCTGGTGGAGGAAGATCTCCTCCGCCACGCGTCCGCCGTAAGCCGTGGCCAGGCGGGTCTCAAGGTACTCGCGGGTATAGTTGTGCCGGTCGTCGGGCAGGTAAACCGTGACGCCCAGCGCCATGCCGCGCGGGATGATGGTGACCTTGTGAATGGGATCGGAGTGGTCGCGCAGGTACGAAACCAGCGCGTGACCGGCCTCGTGATACGCGGTTACCCGCTTCTCTTCGTCGGTCAACAGCATCGACTTGCGCTCGGCGCCCATCAGGACCTTGTCCTTGGCCAACTCGAAGTCGTACATGGTGACCTGCTTGCGATTCATGCGCGCGGCGTTCAGCGCAGCCTCGTTGACCATGTTGGCCAGGTCGGCGCCGCTGAAGCCCGGCGTTCCGCGGGCCAGCACATTCAGGTTCGTGTCGTCGGAGACGGGGACCTTCTTGACGTGCACGCGGAGGACTTCTTCGCGGCCGCGGACGTCGGGCAGGCCGACAACTACGCGGCGGTCGAAGCGGCCGGGGCGCAGCAGCGCGGGGTCGAGCACGTCAGGCCGGTTGGTGGCCGCGACCAGGATCACGCCGTCGTTCGACTCGAAGCCGTCCATTTCGACGAGCAGTTGATTGAGCGTCTGCTCGCGCTCATCGTGTCCGCCGCCGAGGCCGGCGCCGCGATGGCGGCCGACCGCGTCGATCTCATCGATAAAGATGATGCACGGGGCATTCTTCTTGCCCTGCTCGAAGAGGTCGCGCACGCGGCTTGCGCCCACGCCCACGAACATCTCGACAAAATCCGAGCCGGAGATGGAGAAGAACGGCACGTTGGCCTCGCCGGCCACGGCACGGGCGAGCAGGGTTTTGCCGGTTCCCGGAGGGCCGACGAGCAGCACGCCCTTGGGGATGCGGCCACCCAGCTTCTGGAACTTCTGCGGCTCGCGCAGGTACTCGATGATCTCTTTGAGTTCTTCCTTGGCCTCATCCACGCCGGCCACGTCTTTGAACGTGACCTTCTTTTGCTGCATGGAGAGCAACCGCGCGCGGCTCTTGCCGAAGGAGAGCGCCTTGTTGCCGCCCGACTGCATCTGCCGCAGCATGAAGAACCAGATGGCGCCCAGCAGTACAAACGGTCCAATGTTGACCAGCAACATGGGCCAGATATTGTTCTGCGGCTCCTTGATGGAGAAGTTGACGCTGTGGTCCAGCATCGCCTTCTCAAGATCCTGGTAATTGGTGGGAAGAATGGTGTGGAATTCTTCCTTGGGCGAGGATTTCAGGTGGCCCTTCAGCTCGTCGCCCTGAATGACGGCATCCTGAACCTGGCCGCTGTCCACCTTGTTATAGAGGTCCGAGTAGCTATACTCCTGCTCTTTCCCCATGTTGGCGCCTCTCTCCACCACGCCCCACAACAGCATGAGGCAGATGAGGATAAAGACCCAGAACATGATCGTTTTAACGCTCGAATTCACCAGGACTCCTCTTTCCCGGCGAGGGAGAAACCCAAGGCCTCCACCACCGCACGTGCATCTTCATTTAGACGCCAGCCGCTTGCTGTAAGTTCCAGAAACCTAGTTGACCGGCCTAAAGGTACACTTCCAGCTCACCTCAAAAGATGAGCAGTAAGCAAATTGTACTCCCAAGCCGGGTGAAACGCTGCGAACCCCACAGCCGAAACGGGTGAAGCACCCGCGACGTCAACCTTCCCGGGAAGTGCCATTGACAGAATGGTTTGCACGATCACCCTGGAGCGCTTCGGCTTGAACCTTCAACCCCGGCTCAGGCTCCAGCTCCACGCCCTTCATCCAGAGAATCCGGCCGCCGAACTCGAGAACCGGCCAAATGGAGCGCTCGGAACCCGTCACCCGCAGCCGCTCAAGGATCTCTTTGACCTTGCGCGGACTGCCGGAGTGGCGCAACTGCACCCGGTCGCCGGGCTTCCAGTTGCGGAGAGTGGCCGTTGGCGCCGGGCTCGAATCGGAATCCGACTGAGCGCTGGAATTCGCCTGTTGTTTATCCGCCCGCTGCTTATTTGACTCGTCCGATGCCCCGGACGTTTCAACCCGCAGGCGCAGGGCAAAGGCCGGTGCGTCGACCTGGCCCGGAATGGGAAAACTGTACGTGGCGGGAGCGGGTTGCGGGGCACGGCCGGCTTCGCCAGGTTCCAGGCGGAACTCGCGCGGGGTGCGCTCGGCGTGCAGGCCTTGGAGCTCGCACTTCTGGCCGGCCCGGCCGCCGAGGGCAAGAGCGCGCAGGGCTTCGGTAGCGTCAAAATCGGGCGCCGCGCCCAGTTGGCCGGCAGCATGGCGCAAGAGGCGACGCTGCAGCGCGGGGCCGAGCGCGGCCAAGCGGCTGACGTCTATAGCGAGACCGAGGCTGTCGGTTCCGGCAGCCCGGCCTCCACCGCGGACCGGCTTGCCGGGCAGGATCAACTGTGGGCCTACACGGGCCAGCTCGGCATCCCACCAGGCCTCCTCATCGCGGGCCAGCGTGGCCATCTGCGCAAGATGCTGCCGCAGCCGCGGGTTCCAGCCCTCAAGCAGCGGCAGCAGCTGGTGACGGATGCGGTTGCGCGTGAAGGAGAGATGCCGGTTGGAGGAGTCCTCGCGCCAGGGCTGGCCGAGGGCATGCAGATAAGCTTCGATTTCGGCGCGGGTTACGGCTAGCAGCGGACGAACGATCCTGCCGTGGCGATCCGCGCTCTCGATTTTTGGAGAGATTCCTGCCAGTCCTTCGGTCCACGCGCCACGCAGGAATTTGGCCAGCACGGTTTCGGCCTGGTCGTCGAGGGTGTGGGCCGTGGCGACCGCGTCGACCACTGCGTGGGGCGGGGTTTCGGACAAGAGCTGCCGGAACCATGCGTATCGCAGGCGCCGCGCAGCCTCTTCGATTGTCTCGGTGGATTTGCCTATTGCTGGATTCGCCTTGGCCTCTGTCGCCGTGTCCACGCGAGCTTCATGGAAGGGGATTTCAAGCCGCGCGGCCAGAGCGCGGCAAAACTCCAGATCGCCGTCGGCTTCTTCCCCGCGCAGGCCGTGGTGCAGGTGGGCGGCGTGGAGCACCAAGCCGAGTTCCCTGCTCCGCTCGGCGAGGGCGCGCAGCAGGGCGACGGAGTCGGCTCCGCCGGAAAGGCCGACGGCCAGGCGCAGGCCGGGGCGCAGCAGCGAGGTGTCGAGGTCGAGAGTGGGGCGCACGACTGGATGATAGAAGCTGCTAGCTACTAGCCGCTAGCTTCTAGCTTCGTCATGCGAATACCGTCTGCCCTGATTTTGGGCCTCCGCTGCCCGATTCACCACAGTTCAGGCCAGGAGCTAGAAGCTAGCAGCTAGAGGCTGGCGCAGTGCTATACTCGCCCAGTTATGCAAGTTTTCGCGATTCTTCCCGCCGCGGGTTTAGGTACCCGGATGGCCGGGCCCCAGCCGAAACAGTTTCTGGCGCTGGATGGGGTTCCCATCCTCATCCACTCGCTGCGCGCCTTTGCTGCCGTGACCCGCGTGACCGCCATTTACGTGGCCGTGCGCAAGCAGGAGATGGAACGCGTGGAAGCGCAGATTGCCGAGTTCGGCTTTGCCACGCGCGCCACGGTTGTGGAGGGCGGCGAGAAACGGCAGGAGTCCGTGGCGCACGCGCTGGCAGCGATCCCGGCAGAGGACGACGATATCGTGCTGGTGCACGATGCGGTGCGGCCGCTCATCGACGCAGCCACCATTGAGCGCACTATCGACGCGGTTGCCGAGCACGGCGCGGCCATTGTGGGGTTGCCGGCTGTGGACACGATCAAGCAGGTGGAGCGGACTGCCCACGACGCCATCATCACGGCGACCATCCCCCGCGAGTTCATCGTGCAGGCGCAGACGCCGCAGGGATTCCGCTACGGGATGCTGCGGAATGCCTTTGCCGAGGCCGAGGCCGACGGCTTTGTCGGCACCGACGAAGCCTCGCTGGTGGAGCGCGCCGGCCAATCGGTCTTTGTAGTTCCCGGTTCTCAGGTTAATCTGAAGATTACGCAGCCCGGCGACCTGGAACTGGCAGAATTCTATCTGCGCCAACGCCACGGCACGCGCGGATAGCAGGCCCTGCCTCTCCGTTCTCATCGGAGTGGCCGGATTCTGCGGTTGCTTTCGTCGTAGCGGTTGCTTTTCTTCAATCTGACTGAATCCCTATCCGGCGGACCTTGGATTCGCCGTCGAGAGAACGGGCAAGCACGGAGAACATGGACACACGGATCGGACTCGGCTATGATTCGCACGCCTTTAAGCCAGGCGTGCCGCTACGCATTGGCGGGATGACGCTTGACCACCCTGAAGGCCTGGCGGGGCACTCCGACGGCGACGTGCTGCTCCACGCCATCACCGATGCGCTGCTGGGTGCGGTTGCGGCCGGCGATATTGGCAGTTTTTTCCCTCCCGGGGATCCGCGCTGGAAGGATGCCGACTCGGCCATCTTCCTGAACACCGCGCTCGAAGAGCTGCACCATGCCGGCTATCGCATTGCCAACATCGATACGACCCTGATTCTGGCCGCGCCCAAGATCGGGCCCATCGCGTCTGATATGCGCGCCCGCGTGGCTGAGCTATTGCAGGTGGAGATGAACCAGGTGAGCATCAAGGCCAAAACGCCCGAGGGCCTGAACCTGGACCATGTTGCCCAGTGCCATGCCATCGCACTCGTGGTGCGCACCCAGGAGCCGGACGACCTGAAGAGCATGAGCGCAGTGATCGAAAGCCAGCGCCAGCTCGAGGACGTGGTTGACGACCTGCTGTCCTCGGTCCACGGCGTGCCCAAAAAGCGCATTGCGCCGGTGTACGACACGGAAGACATTACGTAAAAGCAGTTCTCAGTTCTCAGTTCGCAGTTTTCAGTCCTGGTGGGCCGAGCGAGAGCTGGATGACAGCTGGATTCTGCTCTCTGATGCCTGATCTCTATCTTTCGCTTTGTATTCGCTGCTCTCTCGCGCTAAGCTCGAATGAGCAGCATGTCCCGCTTTCCGCCCACTCCCGACGAGGTTACTGACCCGTTTGCCTGCTTTCATCCGGTCACGGCGGCGTGGTTTCGCGCCGTCTTTGATGCGCCCACTGCGCCGCAGCGGATGGGCTGGCCGGTCATCGCACGCGGCGAGAGTTCGCTGATCCTGGCGCCGACCGGAACCGGCAAGACGCTGACTGCATTCCTGTGGTGCCTGGACCGGCTGATGCTGGAAGACAGGGACCAAGGGACCAAGGGAACAAGGGAACAAGAAAGCCAGGACCACCCGCACGGCTGCCGCATCGTCTACGTTTCGCCGCTCAAGGCGCTGGCCGTCGACGTGGAGCGCAACCTGCGCTCGCCGCTGGCCGGCATCGCCAACATGGCGCGGCGCATGGGCGTTCCGTTTCACGAGCCGACGATCAGCGTGCGCACCGGCGACACTCCGCAGCGCGAGCGCGCACGCTTCGCGCGCCACCCGGCCGACATCCTCATCACCACGCCGGAGTCGCTCTATCTGATCCTCACCTCGCAGGCCGCCGAGGCGCTGCGCACGGTCGACACAGTGATCATCGACGAGATTCACGCGCTGGTGCCCACCAAGCGCGGCGCGCACCTGGCGCTCACGCTGGAACGCCTGCAGGCGCTCACTGCCAAGCCACTGCAGCGGATCGGCCTCTCGGCTACGCAGCGGCCGCTCGAAGAAGTGGCGCGATTCCTGGGCGGAGTGGAGGTATAGGGACCAGGGACAGGGAACAGGCTTCCGCCAATCAGTCGAAAGGAGCAACCGCAGATCCTTCGACTCCCGACGCTGACGCTCCGGTCGCTCAGGATGACAAACGCTGCGTCTGGCGTGATCCTGATCGCAGACTCTGACTGCTCTGCGTTATCGTCCTGTCACCATCGTCAACGCCGCCGCGCCCAAGCAGCTCAAGCTGCGCATCGAAGTTCCGGTCGAAGACATGGCGCGGCTGGGCGAGATGGAAGAGATTCCTTCCGGGCCGGCCTCGCAGACGCCGCGGCGCGTCTCCATCTGGAATGCGATTCATCCGCGCCTGCTGGAGATGATTCGCGAGCGCAACTCGACCATTCTGTTTGTCAACAGCCGCCAGGTAGCCGAGCGGCTGGCCGGCGCGCTCAACGAACTGGCCGGCGAGCCGATCGCGCGCGCCCATCACGGCTCGCTGGCCGCGGCGCAGCGCTCGGTCATCGAAGAGCAGTTGAAGGCCGGGCAGATTCGCGCGCTCTGCGCCACTTCCACGCTGGAGCTGGGCATCGACATGGGCGCCGTCGATCTCGTCATCCAGATTGAGGCGCCGCCCTCGGTCGCCAGCGGCATGCAGCGCATTGGCCGCGCCGGCCATCACGTGGACGCGGTCAGCGAAGGCGTTCTCTTCCCCAAGTACCGCGCCGACCTGGTGGCCTGCGCCGCCGTCACGCGCGCCATGCACGAAGGCCACATCGAGTCCACGCGCTTCCCGCGCAATCCGCTCGACGTGCTCTGCCAGCAGTTGGTGGCGATCGTTGCAAGTGCAGGGAACAAGAAAGCAGGGACCAAGGGAACAAGGGAACGAGGGAACAAGAAACAGCAGCATTGGCAAAGAAGCTCCGTGCCCCATCCTTGCGTCTTTTTTCTGGCGCAAGGGTGGGAGAGCACGAACCTCAACCAGCCGATCTCACTGACAATGTAGGGACCCCAGGTCCCGGGCCCCCGCGAATAGGTCTTCGTTTGCGGGGTGGAGATCTTGATTTTGAGACCTGGGAAAGCACGAACGCGGATTCGCCGACACCGGAAGTCTCCGTCGATTTCCTCTTCGACCTCGTGCGCCGCGCGGCGCCGTTCGGCTCGCTCACGCGTTCGGCCTTCGAAGGCGTGCTCGATCTGCTCAGCGGCCGCTATCCCTCCGACGAGTTCGCCGAGCTGCGCCCGCGGCTCACCTGGGATCGCGTCCGCAATGTGGTCACGGCGCGCGAGGGTGCGGCGCGGCTCGCCATTCTCAACGCCGGCACCATTCCCGATCGCGGCCTCTACGGCGTGTTTCTCGCTTACACCGACGGCAAAGCCGTGCGCGTGGGCGAGCTCGACGAGGAGATGGTCTTCGAGTCGCACCCCAACGAGACCTTCATTCTCGGCGCATCGACGTGGCGCATCGTCGACATCACGCACGATCGCGTGACTGTGACGCCCGCGCCCGGCGAGCCCGGCAAAATGCCGTTCTGGAAAGGCGATGGTCCCGGCCGCCCGCTCGAATTCGGCCGACGCATCGGCGCTATGGTGCGCGAGCTGCGCGCATTGCCGCAAGCCGGCCGCGCTCACGCGGCTGGTTGCCGAGCACGATCTCGATCCCGGCGCCGCGGAAAACCTGCTGCGCTTTCTCGCCGATCAGGCCGAATCGACAGGCCAGGTTCCCGACGACCGCACGATTGTGATTGAGCGCTGCCGCGACGAGCTGGGCGACTGGCGCGTCTGCGTGCTCACGCCCTTCGGCAGCCGCATTCACATTCCCTGGGCCATGGCGGTGAGCGCGCGCATTCGCGCCGCAGGCGGCCCGGAAGTGGAAACGCTGTGGGGCGACGACGGCTTTGTGCTGCGCTTTCCCGACACCGACGAGCCGCCCGACTCCGACTGGATTCTGGTCGAGTCGGCCGAGGCCATGCAGCTGGTGCTGCGCCAGTTGGGTTCGACGGCGCTGTTTGCCGGGCGTTTTCGCGAGGCTGCGGGTCGCGCGCTGCTGCTGCCGCGCCGCCGTGCCGATCAGCGCTCGCCGCTGTGGCAACTGCGCAAGCGCTCTTACGATCTGCTCAGCGTCGCCTCGCGCTATCCGTCGTTTCCGCTGCTGCTCGAGGCCTATCGCGAGTGTCTGCGCGATGTCTTCGACATGCCCGCGCTGATCGAGACCCTGCGCGCAATCGAACAGCGGCAGCTCCGCGTGCATGTGGTCGAGACGCGCAAGCCTTCGCCGTTTGCTTCGTCGCTGCTGTTCAGCTACGTGGCCAATTTTCTTTACGACGGCGATGCGCCGCTGGCCGAACGCCGCGCGCAGGCGCTCACCATCGATCAGGATCAGTTGCGCGAACTGCTGGGCGAGGCCGATCTGCGCGAGCTGCTCGATGCCGACGCGATTGCCGAAGTGGAAGAGACCGCGCAATGCCTGGCGGAAAATTATCGCGCGCGCTCGGCCGACGGCATTCACGATCTGTGTTTGAGGCTCGGCGATCTTTCGCGCGAAGAGCTGGCGCGCCGCGTGGTTTCACCGGATTTGCTTACGAATATCGACCGGCTGGTTCGCGCGCGGCGTCTGCTCGAGCTGCGCATTGCCGGCGAAAAGCGCCTCGATCGCCGCTGAAGATGCGGCCCGCTATCGCGATGCGCTTGGCATTCCGCTGCCGCCCGGCCTGGCCGTGGCGCTGCTGGAGCCGGTTGCGCATCCGGTGCTGGAGCTGGTGCGCCGCTACGCGCGCACGCATGGGCCGTTCACGACGCGCGAAGCTGCGGAGCGATTCGCGTCTGGATACGGAAGCGGTGGAGAATGCGCTGCGGCAACTTGCGCAGGAGGGCCGCGTGCTCGAAGGCGGATTCCGGCCCGGCGGCCTGCATCGCGAGTGGTGCGATGCGGAGATTCTGCGCCAGATTCGCCGCAAATCGCTGGCCAAACTGCGCCGCGAAGTGGAGCCGGTGGAACAGCACACGCTGGCGCGCTTCCTCACTCACTGGCAGGGATTGCTGGCGCCGCGGCGCGGCGGTCCGGCGCATCTCGACGCGCTGCTCGATGCGATTGAAAACCTGCAGGGCGCACCGCTGCCGGCTTCGCTGCTGGAGACTTCGATTCTGCCCGCGCGCATTGCCGATTACGCGCCCGCCGGGCTCGACACGCTCATCGCCGCCGGCGAAGTGGCGTGGGCCGGCGTAGAGCCGATCGGCGAGCGCGACGGCCGCATCGCGCTGTTTCTCGCCGACAAGCTGCCGCTGCTGGCGCAACGCGGCCGCTTGTCGAACCGCTCACCGAACGCGAAGAGAAACTGCTTGCGGTGCTGGCGTCGACCGGCGCGAGCTTCTTCGATCCGCTGCACCAGGCCGTCGGCGGCGGCTATCCCGGCGAAACGATTGATGCGCTGTGGAGCCTGGTGTGGCGCGGGCTCATCACCAACGATTCGCTGCACGCGCTGCGCGCCTACATCGCGCGGCCGGAGAGCGCACGCACGCCGCGCCGCCTGCAAACCGGAGCCGTCTTCCGCTCGCGCCGCACCACGCCGCCAGCCGCGCAGGGGCGCTGGTCGGTGCTGCCGGTGAGAGGTGCGGGTCTGGAGACCCGCCCGACAGCCGGTCAGGAAACCGGCGGTACAACGCGGTACTCGCAGACCGAAGCCAGCCACGCGCTGGCGTTGCAACTGCTCAGCCGCTACGGCATCCTGCTGCGCGAATCGGTGGCGGCGGAAAATGTGCCCGGCGGATTCAGCGCCGTCTACGACGTGCTCAAAGCGCTTGAAGAGAGCGGGCGCATTCGCCGCGGCTATTTTGTCGCGGGACTGGGCGCCACGCAGTTCGCGCTGCCCGCGGCAGTCGATCTGCTGCGCCAGTTGCGCACCGCGCCGCCGGCCGAGAAGCCGGAGTTTGTGCAACTCGCCGCGACGGATCCGGCGAATCCCTATGGGTCTGTCTTGCGCTGGCCCGATCTGCCCGTCGCCGAGGAAGATTCGGAATCGGCGCCACGGGTGCTCACGCGCGCGGCTTACGCGGAAGTGATTCTGCGCAACGGGCAGTTGGTGGCGTGGGTGCGGCGCGGCAATCCTAACCTGCTGGTGTTTCTGCCTGCCGAAGAGCCGGAGCGCTCGCAAGTGGCCGCTGGTCTGGCGCATTTTCTGTGCAGCCGCGGTCAGGAACGGATGCGTACGCATAGTCACGACGGGCGTGCTCATTACCACCATCAACGGCCAGCCTGTGGCCGCGCACTTCATGGCGCGCTTCCTCATGGATGCAGGTTTTCATCCCGGGCCGCTGGGCATGCACCTGCGGCGGATTCCGCTGCCGGTTCATTTCGCCGCCTCGCAGCCCGAGGTCCAATAAAAGAATGCCTGAAGGCGATACCATCTTTCGCACGGCGCGCTCGCTGGGACGCGCGCTCGGCGGCCAGGCCGATCACCGGCTTCCGCTCCACGTATCCGAACCTCACGCGCTTTCATGACGACGCACCGCTCATCGGACGCACCGTGGACCGCGTGGAGTCGCGCGGCAAGTGGCTGCTGATTCATTTCTCCGGTGGGGCCACGCTGGCCACGCACATGCTGATGAACGGGAGCTGGCACATCTACCGCCACGGAGAGCGCTGGCTGCAGCCGCGCGTCAACATGCGCATCGTGATTGAGAACAGCAGCTACATTGCGGTAGGATTTCGCGTGCCGGTGGCGGAGATGCACACGCCGGAATCGCTGGCGCGGCAAAAGCGAATTCCGGTGAGCCAAACCGACGTGCTCAGCGGCGACTTTGATGCAGCCGAGGTCACGCGGCGCATGGTGGCGCATGCCGGCGATGCCATCGCCGACGTGCTGCTCGATCAATCCGTGCTGGCCGGGGTGGGCAACGTCTTCAAATCAGAGGTCTGCTTCGTGACCGGCATTCACCCGTACTGCAAAGTTTCCGCGCTCGCTGTCGATCGGGTGCAGGCGGTGATTGCCGCTTCGCGCAAGCTGGTGGGCGCCAATGTGCTCGAAGATTCCAGAGACCGCATCGTCACCTATATGGGGCGGGGACGGCGCACCACACACGAGTCCGATCCGACCGCCAGCCTTTGGGTGTATGGCCGCGCCGGTGAGCCCTGCCGGCGCTGCGGGGAGCGAATCCGCCGCCGCATTCAGGGCGACGACGCGCGCGTTACCTTCTGGTGCCCGCGTTGCCAGCCCATGCCCGACGGCTCCGATGTGGACGGATAAACCTCAGACCAGATCGTTGCCGCCGCCGTCGTCGAACCCTCCGCTATCGTCGCCAAAGCCGGAGTCATTCTGACCTCCGCCATCGAAGTCGTTACCGGCGTCCTGGCTGGAGTCGTCGAAGCCCTGATTGCTGTTGTCGCCGGCGGTGTTGTAGCTGGCGTCGGAGAACTGGGCACCACCCCGATCGGCGCTGTCGCGCCCTTGATCGTTGATGCGCTGGTCGCCTGCGGGCTGATCGTAGTAGTTGTTGATCACGGTCTCGTCGACGGGCCTTTCCAGTCCTCCACCCATGCCAATGCCACCCATGCCAATGCCGCCCATGCCCATTCCGGGCTCACCCCATCCATAGCCGGGATGTCCGGACAGCCCGTGCAACACCGACTCCACGCCCTCGAACGCCAGCGCGCCCGCGGCAACGCCGGCCGCGGTCTGCATGGCGCCGCGCAAAAAGCTCGGCTGAGTTGAAGCGACAGGGGCGTACTGCGGCTGGGGCGGAAGCGATTGGTAGGGGCCCTGCTGAACCGGCTGGTAGGGCGGCTCCGCGTATTGGGTCTGCACCGGCGGTGCATAGGCGGGCGGCGGAGGGGGTTCCGGATCGCGATGACCGAGCAAGCTGCCGAGAAAGCTGGTGGCATGCGCGGGCTGCCTGGCCTGCTGCGCCTGCTGCTGAAACTGTGCAATCTGCGCCCGGGCTTGCTCGAGCGCGATGTTCTGGACCAGAACCGTTTGCGCGAGAATGTAAACCGCGTCGGGATTCGAATTGAAGCTGCGATTCAGGAATGCTTCCGCATCCGGGTCTTTTTCTTGCAGTTGTGTCGAGTTGACCCGCTCCGCGAGCGAGTTTAAGAGCTGTTGTTCCTGGGGAGTCACGATACAACCTCCGGCGGCGCAGAGAATTGCTATCCGCCTTTCTTCATGAGACGCGGCCCGGGCTCCAAAGTTGCGGGGGCGTCCGCTGGGCATCGAGTCCGCGTTCGTAGATCGTTGTTTTCACTGACGCAGAGGGTCGTGGCATCGACGCCAATTGCAACTGATTGCGCGGAGAAATTCGAGAGAGTCTGCGGGACATCCCGGCTGCTCTTGCCGCCATGGGCATGAAGGCCGATGCGCGAGTGGGTTAAATCTGCCGCGCCTCGCGATACCGTCCCAGTTCCTTCACCATTCCGCAATGCCGGGCCAGCGCCTCTTGGGCGCGCGGGCCTTCTTGGCTCGATCGGATCTGGCAATCCACGTAGAACACGTACTCCCAGGGCTTGCCGTGGACCGGTCGCGACTCGATTTTGGTGAGATTGGTGCCCAGCGCAGAGAGCTCGTTGAGCGCCGCCACCAGCGAGCCGGGCCGGTGCTCCAGGCTGAAGGCCACGCTGATCTTGTTGGCGTCCGAATCGAAAGCCGCATCGGCTGTGCGCCGCACCAGAAAGAAGCGCGTGTAGTTCTCGGCGTTGTCTTCAATGCCCGCCTCCAGCACCGCCGCACCGTAGTGGCGCGCCGCCGCCTCGCTGGCGATGCCCGCGATATGCGTGTCGTTCAGCTCCGCGAGCTGCTTCACGCTGCCTGCCGTGTCGTAAAAAGCAATGGCTTTCATGCGTGGGTGCGCGGCGAGAAAGCGCCGGCACTGGGCCAGCGCTACTGGGTGTGAGAAGACGCGGTCGATCTCGCCCGTCGAAGTGCCGGCAATCGCGATCAGGTTATGGCGAATGCGCAGCAGCGTCTCCGCCGTGACCTTTACGTCGTGCTCCAGCAACAGGTCGAAATGCTCCAGAACCGAGCCGGCCAGACTGTTCTCGATGGGAATCACGGCCGCATCGACCTTCGATTCGGATAACGAAGAAAAAACTTCAGCCGAAAGCGCGCAGGGCACAATCTCCGCGCCCGGCACCAACTTCAGCGCCGCCTCGTGGCTGAACGAACCGGGCTCTCCCTGGATGGCAATTTTCATGCGTTCCTTGCTCTGCTTCTCCGCAATTCTCTTTCGCGTCAGATGATGCGGGCTGCACGCCAGACGCCGGCATTCCCTGGGCAATCTTACCCATCATAGAAGACAGACCAGAAGCGTGGGCGAAGACAGACCAGAAGCGTGGGCCGGTGCTGCGCACGAATCTGACAAATGCAGCGAGTTTGCGCCGCTCGCGGCGTGGCGAGTTGGCAAGTTGGCGGTTTTTGCGGCGCTGACGGCGATTGTGGAACTCGGGTGCGGTGGTGCGCAGCTTATCGCCGCAGCCACAAATCCGCGGCCACAAAGCAGAAAAACACAGTTGCGATCACGCCGTTCATGGTGAAGAAGGCGGCGTTGAGGCGGCGCAGGTCGCGGGGCGATACCAGCGCGTGCTCGTAGGCCAGCAGCAGGCCGACGGTGGAGATGCCAAACCAGCCCGCAATGCCGAAGTGGAATAGAAAACCGAGCCACACCAGCAGGGCCAGCATGGTCGCGTGCATCAGGCGGGCCGTCCAGAATGCGGCCACCACCCCGTGCGCCTGGGGCAGGCTGTTCAGACCCACCTGGCGGTCGTGTTCGTAGTCCTGGCAGGCGTAGAGGACGTCAAAGCCGCCGGCCCACAGCGTAACCGCCGCGGTGAGCACCAGGATGCGCGGATCGAGGCTGCCGCGCACCGCAACCCAGGCCGCCGCCGGCGCGAGCCCCAGCGCCAGGCCCAGACCCACATGCGACCAGCGGGTGATGCGCTTCAAATAGCTGTAGCCGAGCAAGACGATTAGAACGATGGGCGAAAGCAGCAGGGTGAGCCGGTTGAGCTCTCCGGCCGCAAGCAGAAACACGGCGATGGCGATGAGCGTGAATCCCAGCACAAATTTGCGGCTGAGCAGGCCGGCGGGGATGGCCCGCGAGCTGGTGCGCGGATTCACGGCGTCCAGATCGGCATCGGCCCAGCGATTGAACGCCATGGCCGCCGAGCGCGCCGAGACCATGGCCACCAGGATCCAGCCCACCGTGCGCAGCGCGGGCAAGCCACGGGCGGCCAGCAACATCCCGGTGAGCGCGAAGGGGAGCGCGAAGATGGAGTGCTCCCACTTGATCATTTCGAGCGTGGTGCGGATTTTTTTCAGGATGCCGGACATAAGCTACTCTGTTTAATCTAATTGAGAGGGGTACGGGACTGCGCCCCGGCGGGGATTGGCCAAAGCACCGGGCGCCGCTGAACATCCACCTGTGATAAGGATCACGTCTGCGCAAGTCCAGAGGTGGAATGATAGCGAAAAGGTCGAGTCATGGATCAGTTGTCGCAAATGTCTGAAGGAAACCTCCCCGTGCAATTTGATCCTTCTGCGTTTGTTGCCGAATCCGAGCTAGTTGAAGCGCTGGAAAAGCGTGCGATTCCCTTCCCTTGCGGAAAGGACCATGTTCTGTTCCGCCAGGGTGAGCCCCCGACCGGGCTTTACATTTTGGGTGCGGGCAAGGCGACGCTCTCGATGGACGGCAGCGGCGGCGACGCGGTGATGCGCGTGGAAACCGGCGCCGGCTCGCTGCTGGGACTGCCCGGCCTGTTGGCGAACCAGCCCTATTCCATGACCGCGATAGCCCACGAGGGAGCGGAGGTGCGCTACATCAGTCGCGCGGAGTTTACCGCCTTCATGCAGACCTCGCCGCAGCTTGCGCTCAAGATTCTGCAGGTACTGGCCGCCGAAGTGCGCACTGCGCGGCGGGCATTGTATTAGAGATTTTGCAGGGCCGCTCAGGAAGTCAACATCCCGCAGGGGCTAAAGCCCTCGTGTTGTTTTGGCGGTTTTTGGGGCACGGCTAAAGCCATGCACTGTTACAAAGCACCAGGTCCCCGACCGCATGAATTCGTACTTTTGGCTTCCGTGGTTTCCCACCCTTTCGCCAGAGAAAAGGCGAAAGGGTGGGGCACGGAATTGGTACAAAATTATGCGGTCAAAGACCTGGTAGAAGAGGTTTTTCGCAGCCTGTAAGGCCCGTACCCTCGAAGGCCGCCGAGCTGAATCACTACGCTTCGCCGTGCAACTAGGGCAGCTTGCCCCGCACCTGCTACACTCACTCGTTATGCTCCTTGATACTGTTCTGATCGCGGTCGCCGCGTACCTGCTCGGATCGATTCCGACCGGATATTTGCTGGTCCGCGTCTTTCGCAATCAGGATATCCGCGCCGTGGGCAGCGGCAACATTGGCGCCACCAACGTGCTGCGCACCGGCAGCAAAGGGCTGGGCGCTGCCACCTTTCTGCTGGACGTGCTGAAAGGGTGCGCGGCCGTCTGGCTGGGTACCGCCGTCTGGAGCTGGATGGTGGTGGGGACCTACGTTGTGCCCGCCGTGCCGCTGCGCGACTTCGAGGCGCTCGCGGCTCTCTGTGCCGTCATCGGCCACATGTTCCCGGTGTGGCTGCGCTTCAAAGGCGGCAAGGGCGTGGCCACTGGCTTCGGCGTTTTCCTGGTGGCTGCTCCGTGGGCCGCATTGGCGGCCATCACCGTGTTCTTCATCGTGCTGGCGCTCGGCCGCTACGTTTCGCTCGCGTCCATTCTGGGCGCGGCCTCCTTTCCGTTCTTTGCCTGGTTCCTGACCAGCGGCGAGCGGCCGGCATTCTTCATCGCCGTGCAGGCTGCGGTGGCACTCATGATCATCGCCAAACATCGGCAGAACATCCAGCGGCTGTTTGCCGGCACGGAACACCGCTTTGGAGCTAAACAGCCCGCATGAGTCAAATTTTGGTCATCGGTTCCGGCGCGTGGGGAACCTCCATTGCTCTTTCGCTCGATCGCCGCGGCGGACACTCCGTGTCTCTCTGGGCGCACAGCCCCGAGGCCGCCGAGGAGATTGGCGCCGCCGGCGAGAACCGCCAGTTCCTGCCCGGCTTTCCGCTGCCCGCGTCCCTCACTGTGACTGGCGACTGCGGCGCGGTGCGCGATGCCGAGATCGTGGTCTCCGTGGTGCCGTCGGAGTTTCTGCGCGCCACGCTCGGCCGGCTGCGCCCGCATCTGCGCGCTGGGCAGGTCATCGTAAGCGCCACCAAGGGCATTGAGGACGGCAGCTTTCTGCGCATGACGGAAGTGATTGCAGAAACGCTGGGCGGCGATCTCAAGCTGCCGGTCGGCGCACTCTCCGGTCCCAGCTTTGCCTATGAAGTGGCGCAGGGGCAGCCGACTGCGCTCACCGTGGCCTTTCATGAGCGTTCCGTTTCCGCGCGCATCCGGCAGGAGTTTTCTTCCGAAACGCTGCGGCTCTACACGTCGACCGATGTTACCGGCGTGGAGCTGGGCGGCGCGCTCAAGAATGTGATCGCCATTGCCGCAGGCATCGCGACCGGCGTTGGTCTTGGCTACAACTCGACTGCGGCGCTGATTACTCGCGGCATGGTCGAGGTCACGCGTCTGGCCGTGGCCTGCGGCGGGCGGCGGGAGACGCTGGCCGGCCTTTCCGGGGTGGGCGACCTGGTGCTGACCTGCACGGGTTCGCTCAGCCGCAACCGGACGGTTGGGCAGGCGCTGGGCCAGGGACGCAAGCTACCGGAGATTCTGGAATCGCTGGGCGGCAAAGTGGCTGAAGGCGTGCGCACTACCCACGCCGCGCTGGGCCTGGCGCGCAAGCACGGCATCGAGATGCCCATCACCGAGCAGATGGAACTGATCCTCAACGACGGCAAGGACCCGCGCGAGGCCATCCGGGACCTTATGCTGCGGCCGGGGAAAGATGAGCAGTGATTGCCCGGCGACTGGCTGTGGTCAAGCTTCCGGTTGAGGTTCGTGCTCTCCCACCCTTTGCGCGATGAAACTGCGCAAAGGATGGGGCACCCTCGATGGCGGAACAATGAAGATCAAAAACAAGGGTGGGCAACCCGCCCGCCCCTCCGGCGGCGGAGGACGCCGCCGGTACAGCCGGTCTGGAGACCGGCTGTACTTTTCACGGCAACACCATAGGCTTCGGGGAACTGCGGCTGTAGGATTGGCGTAAGCTTGGCCAGGAGTCCGGTCTATGTCTGCCTCTGCTGCTGCACTTCGTGCCGCGCCCCCCTCATCGACGGAGACCCCGCTGAAAATCGACGGGCTGGTGAAGCGCTTCGGCTCTATCACCGCTGTCGACGGCATCAGCCTGGAACTGCGCGCGGGAGAGTGCCTGGGCCTGCTGGGGCCGAACGGCGCCGGGAAAAGCACGCTCATTCGCGCCATTGTGGGGCGCGTCATTCCCGACGCCGGCTCGGTTTCGATCTTCGGCTTCGCCGCAGCCACACCCGAGGCGCGCAGCACGCTGGGCTGGGTGCCGCAGGAGCTGGCACTCTATCCACGCCTTACCGCGCGCGAAAATCTCCACGCCTTTGGCAGCTACGCAGGCCTCAAGGGTGAAAAACTTCGCGAGTCCATCGCGTGGTGCCTCCACTGGGCGGCGCTCGAGGACCGCGCCAATGACCTGACCGGCAAACTTTCCGGGGGCATGAAGCGGCGGCTCAACATGGCAGCCGGACTCATTCACCGGCCCAGCCTGGTGCTGATGGACGAGCCCACAGTGGGCGTCGATCCGCAGTCGCGCAACCGGATTTTTGAGATGATTGAAGCCCTGCGCGCCACCGGAACCACCGTCATCTACACCACGCATTACATGGAAGAAGCGGAGCGGCTCTGCGACCGCGTGGCCATCGTCGACCACGGGCGCATTATCGCGCTCGACACGCGCGAGAGACTGGTCGAGAGCGCGTTCGGCTCGCGCAGCCAGGTGACAGCGCGCGTGGAGGGCTCGCCACAGGCCGTGGCCGCATGGGTTAAGAGCCGCGGCGGGCGCATCGCGGATGCGCTCACGCAGACCGGGGTTGAATCCATCGCCAGCACCGCTGAGTTTACCGTGGAGAACCCTGCGCAGATCGCCGCGCTGCTTGAATCCGCCGCTGCCACCGGTCTCGAGCTTGTCGATCTCTCGCTGCGGCGGCCCAATCTCGAATCAGTCTTTCTGCACCTCACGGGAAGGGAGCTACGCGATTGATCCTCTCCATCGTCCGTACCGCTCTTGTTGCCCTGCGCCGCGATCGCGCTTCGCTGGCGCTCTCGTTTGTGCTGCCGGTGGCGTTCTTCTCCATCTTCGCGGTCATCTTCGGCAGCCAGCGCGACACCACGCCGCGCATCACCACCATCGTCGTAGACGAAGATCAGAGCGACGCTTCGAAGCAGCTCGTGAAGGCGCTCGAGCAGGAGGGCTCGCTGAAGGTGCTGACGGAACACTCGTCCAGAGGTAAAGGGGCGGAGCCCTATACGGCGGCGTCGGCGCAGGCCGCGGTGCAGGCCGGCGACGCGCCTGTCGCGGTCATCATTCCCGCGGGCTTTGGCGCGCACCCCATCTCGTTCGGCCCCGAACACGCGGGCTCTGCCATCCAGCTGCTGAACGACCAGAGCGATCCCATTGCGCCGCAAGTGGTCTTTGGCCTGCTGCAGAAGGTGGCCATGACCTCCATGCCCCTCACCATGGCGCAGCAGGGCATGAACTACACGAGCAAGTACATTGGCGGGTTGACGCCTGAGCAGAGAAAGCGCATGGACGATGGCCTGGCCGCGCTGCGCCAGGAGCTCAAGGACAATCCCAACGCGCTCCAGACCGCAAGCGACAATGGATTCGACGGCATCATCCGCGTCGAGAAGCGGTCGGTGGTGGGCCAGGCCCGGAACAACAACATCATCTCGTTCTATGCGGCGGCCATCGGCGTCATGTTCCTGCTGTTCACGGCCTCGGGCTCGGCCGGTTCGCTGCTCGACGAAGCCGAGAGCGGCGCGCTCGATCGCGTGCTCAGCTCGCGCGTGACCATGGGCACGCTGCTGGCGGGCAAGCTGGTCTACAACACGGTGCTCGCTTTTGTGCAGCTTGTGGTCATGTTCCTGTGGGGCTGGGCGGTCTTCAAACTCGACTTCTTCTCGCACATTCCCGGCTTTTTAGTCATGGGGATCTGTTCGGCGGTGGCGGTGGCGGCCTTCGGCCTGCTGCTCGCCTCGATGTGCCACACGCGGGCGCAGCTGGGCGCGGTTTCAACGCTGCTGATTTTGATGATGTCGGCCATTGGCGGCAGCATGTTCCCGCGCTACCTGATGCCGGAGGCGGTGCAGAAGGCCGGGCTGTTCACCATCAACGCCTGGGCCATCGACGGGTTCACCAAGGTCTTCTGGCGCGATCTGCCCATTAGCGCGCTATGGCCGCAGGTTTCAGTGCTGCTGGGGGTGGCCATTGTGCTGTTCGTGGTGGCGCGGCGGATTGCGCGACGGTGGGAGTACGCGTGAGGGCGGTGCCGCTGCAGGCCTTACTGCGTTTTTCAGGCGTGATCGGTGGCTTGGAGGGGTTCGTACAATCCCAGGTCTCAAAAGCGAGACCTGGGGCACCCATGGTTCGAGGTAAAATCAGTGGCTCACATCCCCAGGCTTGCGCCTGGGGCTACCGTCTCGCGCCCGCTCCGCGGGCTTTGGCTGAGCTGCCTTGACCCGGCGGTGCCACGTTGCGTATGCTGCCAGCGGCTCTTCGGTTGAACGACCCGCATCGAACTGCTGTCCGCGGCGAAACTGCAACGCCGCTTGCAATTTCCCATCTAACCCGCGCAGGAGAGGCAATGAGCTCCGCCGCAACTGTTTTAGCTTCCAAGACAAATTTCGATTTGCACGCGCGCAGCGCCCAACCGTTTCTTGTCCGCCGCGCCGCTGTGCTGGGCGCCGGCACCATGGGCTCGCGCATTGCCGCCCATTTGGCTAACGCCGGCATTCCGGTGCTGCTGCTCGATCTCGGTCCCAAACCCACTTCGGTGGACCGGCGACCTCTTGCCCGCATCGCGCTCGAGGCGCTGGCCAAGTCGAAACCGGCCGCGCTCTTCGAGCCCTCGCGTGCCGCGCTCATCACGCCCGGCACCTTCGACGATGACCTGCCCAAGATCGCCGGCTGCGACTGGGTGATTGAAGCCGTCGCCGAGAATCTCGACATCAAGACTGCGCTGCTGGCCAAGGTTGTTCCGCATCTCGCGCCGCACGCGCTGCTCACGTCGAACACCTCCGGCCTGCCCATCGGGCGCATTGCCGAGGCGTTGCCGGGGGCGCGCGAGCGCTTCTTCGGCACCCACTTCTTCAATCCGCCGCGCTACATGCGCCTGCTGGAGCTGATCCCGACCCCGGAGGCCGAGCCCGCCACCGTGGCCGCGTTTGCCGCCTTTGCCGGCCGCATCCTGGGCAAGCAGGTGGTCTACGCCAACGACACGCCTAACTTCATCGCCAACCGCATCGGCATCAACGTCACGTTCACTGCCGCCAACCTGATGCTCGACCGCGGCTACACGATTGAAGAAGTGGACGCACTCACCGGACCGGTGCTGGGTTTTCCGCGCACCGGGACTTTCCGACTGGCTGATTTGATCGGCCTCGACGTGCTGGCGCACGTGGCCCGCAACTATCCGGAAGAGGCCACGCAAGGCAGCTTCTCTGCCCTGCTCGACGAAATGCTGAAGCGTGGTTGGCTGGGCGATAAGGCTGGTCAGGGCTTCTATAAAAAAATGCGCGGCGCCGGAGGAAAAGACGAGCGCCTGGTTCTCGACCCGGCGACGCTCGAATATCGCCCCACGCAAAAACCCGCGCTGCCGCAGCTCGAAATGGCGAAGAACGCCGACACAACTGGGGCACGCCTGCAAATGCTGCTGGGGAGCGATCCCAAGCGTGAGCGGGCTGCGGGATTCCTGTGGCCGATGCTGGCGACGCTGTGGAACTACGCAGCGGATCGGATTGGCGAAGTGGCTGCCGACGCGCCTTCGATCGACGCCGCACTGAAGGCCGGATTTAACTGGGAGATGGGCCCGTTCGAGTTGTGGGACGCGGCTGGCGTGGCCTCCACTGTCGAGCGCATGAAGGCGCTCGGCCTTGCCGTCAGCGCCAACGTCGAAGCCCTACTGGCGGCCGGCCACACCTCCTGGTACACCGACGAGGGCCGCGCCTGCTTCAATCCGGCCACGCGCGCCATGGAGCCGGTGGCGCGCATTGCCGGCCAGGCCCGGGTTGCCGATTTCCGCCGCGAGGGCAAAGTCGTCCGCTCGAACTCCGGCTGCTCGCTGGTCGATCTGGGCGACGGCATCGCCTGCATCGAGCTGCACTCGCTCAAAAACGCCATCGGCGGCGACGTGCTCAACTTCATCACCCAGAACCTCGATCCGGCGTCCGACTCGGTGCGGGATTTCGCCGGCTTTGTCATCTCCGGCGACCGCGACAATTTTTCCGTGGGCGCCAACCTGATGCAGCTTCTGCTCTCCGCGCAGGAGGGCGAGTTCGACGAAGTGGCCGCCATGATCCGGCTCTTCCAGAAGATGACTTCGTCGGTTAAATTCTGCCCGCGCCCGGTGGTGGCCGCGCCCTTCGGACTCACGCTCGGCGGCGGCGCGGAGATTGTGCTCCATGCGGCGCGCCGCCAGCCGCATGTGGAAACCTACATGGGACTGGTCGAGGCCGGGGTTGGCTTGATCCCCGCCGGCGGCGGGACGAAGGAGATGCTGTTTCGCGCCATTGACGCGGCAACCGCTCTGGCGCCGCCGGATCCCAAGGATCCGCCATCGCGCTTTGCGCAATCGTCCGAGCTGGTTACCGCGCTCAAGAGCCGGCTGGAACTCGTCGCCATGGCCAAGGTTGCCATGTCGGCCGCCGAGGCGCGCACCATGGGGCTGCTGACGCCCGCCGACCGCACGAGCATGAACCGCGACCGCCTGCTCCTCGACGCCAAAGCCCAGGCCGCTGCGCTGGCTGAGTCCGGCTATGCCCCGCCGCAGCCGCGCACCGGCGTTCCTGCGCCCGGCACCGCCGCGCTGGCCACCATGGAGACGGGCATCTTCCTGATGGGCGAGGCCGGCTACGCCAGTGAACACGACCAGAAGGTGGCGCGCTGGATCGCCTACATCCTGGCGGGTGGCCGCGTCACGCCGGGCACGCTGGTCACCGAGCAATACCTGCTTGACCTGGAATTGGAGGCATTCCTCTCGCTCTGCGGCGAGCGGAAAACGCAGGAGCGGATCGCGCACACCCTCAAGACCGGCAAGCCACTGCGCAATTGACGTACGTATGTATGTATGGGATCTTGGATTGTAGAGGCTGCCCCGTGTACCAGGATCCTAATACGGTCGTATCGCCGAAGAACATGGTCAAGTCGGTAGAGGTAATTTTCGATGCCGGCCCGGTAGAGGGGAGCTGGTCGGTAGCCCGGCTCACCTGGGGGGACAAGCCGGCCATTGGAATACGATGGAATGGCGATAGCAACAACAGTAAGGGAACTCCGCAGGCGCGCGGGAACCCCGCATGGTTCATCGTTCCGAAAGAGATTGAAGAGGCAGTGTTGAAGGCTGCACAGGACGCGAGCCGGATGAAACAGGCGACTTTGGCTGAGGGATACAAACTGATGGCGGCCGATCGCGAACGCGAGGCGGAGGCCGAGGAGTGGGCTGAAGGGCTGATCGGCGATGCCTATTGAACGCGGCGAAGTTTATTGGGTCAATTTCGATCCCGGGTCAGGCGGCGAAATCCGCAAGACGCGGCCGGCTATTGTTATCTCAAACAACGCGGCCAATTCTGCACTCAACCGGATTCAGGTTGTCCCTATTACCTCGAAGACAGAGAGGGTGTACCCGGGAGAAGCGCTGATTGGGGTCAACGGAGAGATGCGCAAGGCAATGGCGGATCAATTGACTACAGCCAGTAAACTACGGCTCGGTCATCGAATGTGCATTTTGAGCCCCGAAGATATGGCGCGAGTGGAAGGGGCAATCGCGGTCCAACTCGCATTGAATCTCAAGTAGGCACGATGCGAGATATGCGGACATTGATAGTCGTCGGAATTGCGCTTCTCGCCAGTTCTCGATCGCAAGCGCAACAGGCAGGCGCACCCGTCCTCAATAACTCCGGCGAAGTCATGGTCCGCGGGCGTGCAATGCCTTACCTGATCCGCCATCTGCCGGTCAGCTCCTTTCCGCAACTGCCTGCCGGCGTGCAGGAGGAGCTCAATCGCCGCGGCTGCCTCATTCCGCAGACCTACGAGGCACACCAGCCGGAAAACGTCGTTGAGGGCAGCCTGCAGCGGGCCGGTTCGTCCGACTGGGCTGTGCTCTGCTCGGCAGACGGCACGGTCTCGCTGCTGGTGTTCTTCGCCAGCCGCCCGGCCGACGAGCCCTTCGAGCTGGCCTCTGCCCCGGAGACGGAACGCCTGCAAGCTCACCCGCCTGACGCCGGCCTGGGATTCAACTGGGCTATCGGCGCGGCCGCGCCTGAAGATGTGCACGACGCACAGGCCGGACTTGATCCGCGCCCGCCCAGCATCAACCACGAGGCCCTGGCCGACTCGACCGTCGACCACCGCACCGTATACCATTTCTACGCGAAAGGGGCGTGGACGCTGCTGGATATGCCGGATCAGTGATCAGGGGCCAGGGGTCAGTGATCAGAGATCAGATGTCGGTTACGGGCTTATCGTGCGTCGGCAGCCAGCGCTTACGCATCTAAATCAGTTCACGAACCACGAGTTTTCTTGTCCCTTGTCCCTTGTCCCTTGTCCCTCCTCTTAGGAGTTCTCCATGCCAGAAGCCGTTCTCGTCAGCGCCGTCCGCACTCCCGTAGGCCGCGCCCCCAAAGGCGCCCTTTCTACCACCCGTCCCGACGACCTTGCCGCAATTGCGTTGCGCGGGGCTTTGGACCGGGCGAAGGGGCTGAATGAAGCCGAAATCGACGACGTGATCCTGGGCTGCGCACAGCCTGAAGGCGAGCAGGGGTTGGACCTTGCGCGCTGGGCGATTCTGCGCGCCGGCCTGCCGGTCGAGATCCCCGGCGTCACCGTCAACCGGCTCTGCTCCTCGGGCCTCGAAGCCATTGCCCAGGCCGATCAACGCATCCGCGCCGGCGGCTGCCGCGTGGTGGTCGCCGGGGGCGCGGAGTCCATGAGCCTCATTCCCATGGGCGGCCTCAAACCCACCGCCAATCCGTGGTTGGCCGAGCACTACCCTGCCTCGCTGCTTACCATGGGGCTGACGGCCGAGCGCGTGGCGAAACATTACGGCGTGTCGCGCGACGACCAGGACGCCTTTGCGCTGGCCAGCCACCAGAAAGCCCTGGCCGCGCAAGCCGCCGGCCGCTTCAGCGAGGAGCTGATTCCGGTACCGGTGACAATCTCCAGTCCGGATGGATCGCCTGGGAAGCTTCACGTCGAGAACAAAGAGTTCGCTGCCGACGAGGGCCCGCGCGCCGACACCTCCGCCGAAGCTCTGGCTACGCTGCGCCCCGTCTTTCATGCGCAAGGTTCGGTCACGGCCGGCAACTCGTCGCAGACCTCCGACGGCGCGGCCGCGGCAGTGCTGATGGATGCCGCCCGCGCGCAGGAGCTGGGCCTGGAGCCGCTGGCGCGGCTGGTTGCCTACGCGGTCACCGGTTGCCTGCCGGAGGAGATGGGGATCGGCCCGGTCACCGCGGTTCCCAAGGCCTTGCAGCGCGCCGGGCTCAAGCTCGAAGATATCGAGCTCATCGAGCTGAATGAGGCGTTTGCGGCGCAGGCGCTGGCCGTTATCCGCACCCTGGGCCTGGACCCGGCCAAGGTGAACGTGAACGGCGGCGCCATCGCGCTGGGCCATCCGCTGGGCTGTACCGGGGCTAAACTTACTGCTTCACTCCTTCACGAGATGGGACGCCGCAAGGCGCGGTACGGCATGGTGACCATGTGCGTGGGCGGGGGCATGGGCGCGGCGGGGATCTTCGAGCGGCTATAGAGGCTGCGGAAAAACTCATCACGGATGATCGAATGACCGTAAAAGCATCCCTCAGGGGCTAAAGCCCGCCTCGATTTATTGGGCTTTATCGGAAGCCGGGACTAAAGTCCCGGCCTACCAGTCCCGGCCTACCAGTCCCGGCCTACCAGTCCCGGCCTACCAGTCCCGGCCTACCAGTCCCCGGCCTACCAGTCCCGGCCTACCAGTCGTGCCCTGTTACAAAGCACCATCGTAGAGAGTTTTTCCGCAGCCTGTATAGAGGTTTCACATTGCTCTATACCGAAGCCTGAGCTTTTCAGCCGCAGCCTGAGCTTTTCAGATTGATTGCCACGTTTCCGTTAATTAGCTGAATTGCAACCTGATCGGCGGATAATGGGTGCAGGGGTGACGGCCGGGGTTCCTGCCGCGCTGCCTACCCTTGAGCAGGGCTTCCATGCTCCGTTATCCTAAGGGAGACGGCCCGCTCGTTGGCCCCCACCTTTCGTCCGAGGAGGATATCCGAATGGCAGAAACCGTCAAGAAGACCACCCCGTCCAAACCCCGCAAGGCGCCGGCCAAGAAGGCCTCTGCCAGCAAAGTGGAATCCATCAGCCGGTCAAACGGCAGCGGCCCCTCGCACGATCAGATCGCCGACCTGGCCCGCAAGTACTGGGCCGAACGCGGCTATAAAGACGGCCATCACGAGGAAGACTGGTTTCGCGCCGAGCAGGAACTGCGCGGCAAAGCCTCCTGACCGCTTAATTCCTTCCAGTTCCAGTGGATCCGCAAATCCGGGACCTAGCTCCTGGGCCGAATAGTTCGAGTGAAGACTCGAGCGAGCGGACCGGGCTGTCCCGTGGGCTGAGCAGCGCAACAGGCAGTCATCCAGAAGGCCGGCAGAAGGCCAGAAAAACACGGCCAGCCGGGATCGCTCCCGGCTGGCCCTCGTGCTGATTTTGGAATAAGCCGCTACGCCCGGAGGCGCTACGCCCAGGAGGCGCTACGCCTTGGCGGTTGCCAGGGCCTTCAACCGCGCGTTGAGGCGGCTCTTGTAGCGGGAAACGGTGTTGGCATGCAGCACGCCCTTCTGCACGCTCTTGTCGAGGGTGGAGACGGTGGCGCGGTACTGCTCGTTGGCGGCCTTCACATCGCCCTTGGCCAGCGATTCACGGAGGGCCCGCAGGCTGGTGCGCACGCGGCTGCGGTTGGCGCGGTTCACTTCAGTGCGTGTCTCGGTCTGCCGGGCGCGCTTGAGCGCCGATACATGGTTCGCCATGATTTTTCCTGTCTGAAAAGCCCTGTTGTCAGGGAGATTGATGCGGGCAGGAATGCTGCTTAAGCCGCATCCTTCGCAATACCTTAGTCTACGGGAAGGCTGGCGCTGGGTCAATGCTTCCGGTGCGGACCTTCGTGGCCTCCCACCCTTCCGCGATGAAACTGCGGAAGGATGGGGCACCTTGCAACGGGTGGCCCGCCATGCGTGCCCTGAGGTTGCTGATTACGGATTCGATGCGCGGATTCCGATAGCCTCGGCGACTCTGCCCAGAGCCGTGTCGATCGTCCAAATTCGAGTGCCCGGTGTCGCCAGGCATGAGGCAATCAAGTGTGCATCGGTCAGACCTATGCCCCTTGATGCCAGGCCGCGGGCTTCGATCATGACTCGCACATCAGCCAGGCGCACGGCGTGCAACGCGATGAGGTTGTCGAGGTAGGAAAGCGTTTTTTGCCGGTCGGGAAGATAGCCACAGGCCAGTTGGGCAACCACACAGGGATGAGTGCAGAGCTGGTCATTCGCTATGAGAGTGTGCAGTTCCGCCTTGAATCCGCCCTTGCGAAACATTTCAATCCAGATGGATGTGTCTGCCAGGATCACTGTTCATCCACGCGCAGTCTGCGCACATTTTCGATGTTCGGAGCAGTTCCGGCCAGGGCCAGCAGCCTGCGCCCCGCTTCCCGCGCAATCAGGGACTTCAAGGCTTCACGAATCAGTTCCGCCCGTTCGGTCACCCCGGTGTATTCGTGAGCTGTGGCCAGCAGGTCATCATCGATGGTTATGCTTGCTCTCATAGAAACACCTCTTCATTGCACCAATAATAGCACCGATTCGGATCTATTGATGGTGCACATTAGGGTCATCGGCCCATGAGGAATCCACTAAGGCAAGAGGCGAATCTAATTTAATGAGCCGGCGGATTGACGGCGAACGCGGCTCGCGCTACTCTCAAGGCCAGATACCGCATTTGGTCGCTATCGCCAACCCGAGCCCTTGCAAGGCAGCCCCGGATGAAAGCCGAGCTTTGCTGCGTGTCTTGGGAACCCGTCCAAAATCTGAGTTTTGCCGGCAGCCAGGCTGCCGAATTACCTCTGTGCGCACGCGGAGATTGGAAGCCTCACGCCGGCTTCACGATTTGCCGATAAATTATGTATTCGTACTGCCGCGGAATGTTCGACCCAGCTGTCTGCGGTCTACCTCAACCCTTCAACACAGTCCGGGAGGACACATAATCCTTTGAAGATCGCTCTGGAGATCACGCCCAACCTCGAGCCTTTGTTCGGGACTCGCGATGAAAACCTCAGGCTGATGGAAGACTCACTCGGTGTCCGAATCGACTTACGCTCTGACGCCGTCCACGTGCAGGGGCCGGATGAATCCGTAACCCGTGTCCAGCGTATCTTTCAGGATTTTGAGGCGCTGCGACGCCAGGGCATCAATCCACATAATGGTGAACTGAACGGCATGCTGCGCCTGGTGGTTGCCGATCCGGCCATCACGTTGCGTTCGCTGGCCGACAGCGGCAAGCAGCGCTCGGTCGGCATCAAACGCACCGTGCAGCCACGCTCAGTCAACCAGCGCAAGTACGTCGAGTCCATTGAGCAGCACGATATGGTCTTCGGCGTAGGGCCGGCCGGCACCGGCAAAACCTATCTTGCCGTGGCCATGGCGGTTGCGGCCATTGTGGCCAAGCGCGTAAGCCGCATCGTGCTGGTGCGTCCGGCGGTTGAAGCCGGCGAGCGGCTGGGCTTTTTGCCCGGCACGCTGCAGGAAAAGGTCGATCCCTACCTGCGCCCGCTCTACGACGCGCTCTATGACCTGCTCGATCCTGAGAAGGTGGACAAGATGCTGGAGAAGAACGTGATCGAGGTGGCGCCGCTTGCGTTTATGCGCGGCCGCACGCTCAACGACGCGTTCATCATCATGGACGAGGCGCAGAATACCACCGTCGAGCAGATGAAGATGTTCCTGACCCGCATGGGCAATAACTCCAAGGCGGTCATCACTGGAGACATCACGCAGATCGATCTGCCCAACCCGCGCAAGTCGGGGCTGGTGGATGCGATCAACGTGCTGGACGGTGTCGAGGGCATTCATTTCTGCCACTTCGAGGATGGCGACGTCGTCCGTCACGCGCTCGTCCAGCGCATTGTCCGCGCTTACGAGAGCAACAAGCCACAGCAGCGGGAGCTGCCGCTCGAAGCCGGCATGCAAGTGGGCGTGCCGGAGCGCGAACCGCAGGCGGTAGCACCGCCCAAGCCGCAGTAAAGAGAGCTATTACAGTTCGTTCGGCCCATCTTAGCCGCCTGTTTGTTTTTGCGGCTAAGGTGGGGCGAGCGGCTGGGCTGAGCCCAGTTCGCGTATCATCGCAATAGACCCGGAGCCGCGCTCCTGAGCGACCCCGCGCACGATGATTCTTGTCGATCCACATCTAGAGCCAGACCTGGATCCTGACCCGCCGCCGCGCTCCTCTGCGTCGAAATCTGCGGTCGCCCGAAACCCCGCTCGCATTCCCTCGATTCGCAGCCTTGCCAACTTCTTGCGCCAGGCTCAAGCCGCCGTCGGCCTGCGCGGGCAGGTTTCCGTGCTGCTTACGAGCGATGAAGCCATCCGCAAACTCAACCGGAAGTTCCGCGGCAAGAACAAGGAGACGGACGTTCTGTCTTTTCCGGCCGATACTGTTGGACCGGAGAAGATCGCCGGAGATCTCGCCATCAGCGTGCCCACTGCGCTTCGCCAGGGCACTGCATGCGGCCATTCCCTTGGGACAGAGTTGAAGGTATTGATGCTGCACGGGCTGCTGCATCTGGCGGGCTACGATCACGAAACGGACGAAGGGGAAATGGCGCGGCGGGAGCGGAAGTTGAGGGCGAAGTTGGGATTGCCGCTGGGGCTGATCGAGAGGGCAGCGGCTCCCGCCCTTTCGCCAGAAAAAAAGCGAAAGGACGGGGCACGGGGAATGCCGAGGCGCCCGACGAAGAAAGCAACCGCCGGCCCCCTTCGGCAGGTTCAGGGCAGGCTTTCGACTCCGCTTCGCTCCGCTCAGGATGACAGAGCGAAGATAAAAGCTGGGTGCCCCATCCTTTCCGCGGCTTCTCGCGGAAAGGGTGGGAAGCCACAAAAGTCAGCGCGTCGTTCTTCTGCGGGGCCGCGCTCATGATTGCGCTCGCTATCGTACTGCTCGCCCTTGTGGAGATGCTGGCTGCTTATATCACCCGGCTTTACGCGGAATATGGCAAGATCCTCAGCCGCGAGGTGCAGGAAAATCTGGATGTGTGGGAAGAGCGGATCGAGCCGCATCTCGGCCTCACCCGCGACCACGCGGCTCTTTGCGCGGCCGTTCTGCAGCAGCTCGCGCTCAGTTTCATCGCCCTCGCCTTCGGCGCGCTGCTCTTTCTGGAGCTTCCGCGTCCCCGGCCTGAAGAGATTGGCGAAGCCGTGCTGGGACTGATCCTGGTGATCGTTTTTTGCAACCAGCTCGTCCCGTCGCTGCTCTTCAATCGCACCGGCGGCACGTGGGCGGTGCGCATCCTGTGGCCCATCCGGTTACTGCTCTGGATCGTCACCCCCATCACTGTCTTTATCCGCTTCTTCTTTTCAGTCGCGGCGCTGGCTGAGCATCCGGCCGGCACGGAAGAAGAGCCCGCGGCCGATGTGGATGCGCTGATCGAGGCCGGCGAAGAAGAAGGAATCCTGGAGAAGAGCGACCGCGAGCTGGTGCGCTCAGCGGTTGAGTTTGGCGACAAGCTGGTACGCGAGCTGATGACGCCGCGGCCCGAGGTTTTCGCCGTGCCCGCGGAAATCACTCTGGAGAGATTTCTGGAGCTGCTGCGCGAGCACAATTACTCGCGCGTGCCGGTGTACGCCGGAACGCTCGACAACGTGACCGGCATCGCCTTTGCGCACGATCTACTGCAGATAACCGATGTGGAGGCGCGCACCCGCACCGTGGCCAGCATTCAGCGGCCCGCGGTATTTGTGCCCGAGACCAAGCGCGGCTACGAGCTGCTGCGCGAGATGCAGCGCGAAAAACAGCACATGTGCATGGTGGTGGACGAGTACGGCAGCGTGGCCGGCTTGGTGACCATCGAGAACCTGCTCGAAGAGATTGTGGGCGACATTCGCGACGAGCACGAGCCCGATGTTCCCAACGAGGAGCCGCAACGCGAGCCGTCGGGCGTGTGGCTGGTGCCGGGCAGCTTCCCTTCCGATCAGCTGGGCGACTTGATCGGCGAGCCGGTCGATCTCGGCGACGAGTACGAAGCGGCGACGCTGGGTGGGCTGGTGAGTGAAATCGAGGGGCGCATTCCGCTGCCGGGTGAAGTGCTGGTGCTGGAACCAGCAGGGCTGCGTATCGAGGTGGTTGCGGCGACAGATCACCGCATCGAGCGGCTGCGCGTCTTTCCGCCATCGATCACGCGCAGCGACGCAAGCGGCGAGTCGCGGGTGCCTTAGAGAAGCTCTGCACAAGGAGCTTCCTTAAAGGCAGCTATTTGGCGCCGGAATGGGTGGGAGCGGATTTGGAAGTAGCCGGCGGAGCGGGCGCCGGCTTGATGTTTGCCCCAAAATTTGCGGGGGGCCAGGTGTTCTCCGATGCGCCCGCGGCAAGCACTGCATCCCAGCCGTCCAGGCCGCCGTGGTAATTCACGTACCGGAGCTTGCAGCTGGCGGTCATGGCGTTGAAAGCATCGTCGTTATCCGTAGCCTGGGCCAGATGAATGGCGCGCGCGCAGTACCAAAAGCCGTTGGCATCGAGTGGCTTCATCTCGAAATCGACGGCAGCAAGTTGATAGGCGTCCTGCGAATCCGTTTTATCCAAGGCGAAGGCGCGGCTCAGCCAGTCCTGCGCCTGCGCGTAATTCTTCTGCTGCCATGCGCAGTAGCCGGCCGCGCCGTCGAAGATGGAGATCATCTGGTTCTGGAGCGCCGTGAAATCGTCGTCGCTCATGCCGTAGGGCTTCTGCCAAAGCGGAACTTCTCGCATGCCGCCGGTTGAGGAGAGGCAGAGCTCGTCGAGCGCAGGTTTGTCGCCGCGCGCGGCGCTGTTGCGGTCGAGCGCCACCACAATGGCCAGCGCACGCACATTACCGGAATCCGCAGCCAGAAGCTGCTTGGCCGACTGCTGGAGCTTTTGCATGTCGCCGGTTTCTCGCCACGCCGCCATTTCCTGTTCCAGCGCGTCGGTGAGCACCACGCTGTGCGGGTACTGTTGGGTAAACGCTTCGAGCGAAGCGGCGCGGGCGGCGGCATCCTTGGTATTGGCCGCAGTCATGTAGGCGTTATATTCGGCGCGATCTTCGATGACCTTGCGGCCGCCAGAAGCGGGCTGCTGCGCGACGGCGGCAAGACCAAATGCGAACAGGAACAGCGAGGCCGCACGCAGGGCAGCGGGGGGATGCAGGAATCGGAGGAGGAACCTCATCACATCATCTCTTCTCGAGCGGCAGAGTAGCACACGTAACTGAGGTGGTCCAGGAGACCGGTTAGATACAAAGGCAGCAAGTTGGCGCCGCTTCGCGGCATGGCAAGTTGGCGGGTTAGCGGGTGCGTGCCAGTGGTTAAAGCCCCAGCTTTTCCCAGAGGTCGTCCACTTTAGCTTTGGTTGCGCGATCCATCTCAATCATCGCCGGCCACGGGCGGTCGAAGCCTTCAGCTTTCCATTTTCGCGTGGCGTCGATTCCCATCTTGGACCCATAATTGGGCATGCGCGAGGCGTGATCGAGCGAGTCAACCGGTCCCAGCGTGAACTGAATGTCGCGCTCGGGATCAATGTTGTTGGCCACACGCAGGACCACTTCGCCCATGTCCTGCACATCGCAGTCCTCGTCGACGACGATGACACACTTGGTGAACATGGCCTGGCCCAGCGACCAGATGGCGTTCATCACCTTGCGCGCCTGTCCGGGGTAGCTCTTCTTGATGGAGACGATTATCAGGTTGTGGAAGACGGCTTCGACTGGAAGATGAACGTCCACCAGTTCCGGGATGGTCATCTTCATGGCCGGCAGAAAGATGCGTTCGACGGCCTTGCCCATCCACGCGTCTTCCATGGGCGGCTTGCCCACGATGGTCGCCGCGTAAATGGGGTTCTTGCGGTGCGTGATGCAGGTCAGGTGAAAGACCGGGTAGTCGTCGGGCAGCGTGTAGAAGCCGGTGTGGTCGCCGAACGGGCCTTCGCTGCGCAGTTCGCCCAGCTCTACGTAACCTTCGAGGACGATCTCGGCGTGGGCAGGCACTTCAAGATCGACGGTCTCGCACTTCACAATCTCCACCGGTTTGCCGCGCAGGAAACCGGCGATGAGGAACTCCTCCACCTCCGGCGGCGCGGGAACGATGGCGGCGAACGTGGTCGCTGGATCGGTGCCAATGGCGACGGCCACTTCAAGCCGCGAGCCTTTCAGATTGCCGAGCGCGATCTGGCCGGGCGCGGTGGGCGAAGGCGCCATCGCGCCGCCGGCAGTTTCGGCCATCACCGCTATGCGCTTCGGGCCGTACTCGTTTTGGTTTGACTCATCGGTTGAAGCGGCCGCGCGCAGGGCCTCGCGATAGTGCTCGGCAGCCACCTTCTGCCGCTGCCAGTGCATGCCGGTGGTCTGGCCGTCGTACACCTGCATGCGGTACATGCCGATGTTGCGCTTGCCACTTCCAGGCGCGCGGGTGTGTACGCAGGGCAGCGTGATGAAGCGGCCGCCGTCCTGGGGCCAGCACTTGAGAATGGGAAACGCGTTCAGATCGAAGCCCTCGCGCAGTATTACTTCCTTGCACGGAGCATCCTTCGCGTTTACGGTCTTGGGAAAGGCGCTGGTCAATGCGCCAAGCTGCGGCAACATCTTGAGCTTGTCGAGGAAGCCTTCCGGGGCTTTCATGTTCATCAAGCCGCTGATGCGTTCGGCGATCTCATCGAGGCTATTGACGCCGAGAGCCAGAGCCATGCGCCGCTCGCTGCCGAACTGGTTGATGAGCACCTTGTGCCCGGGATGTCCTTTGACGTTCTCGAAGAGCAGCGCCGGACCGCCGGGCGCGTATTTGTCTTGACCGGAAGAAGCGGCCTTACCGCGCACACCAATCTTGCTCACCCGGTCGGTGATCTCTGTGATCTCCAGTTCCGGCGAAACCTCTTCGCGGATGCGGCGCAGCTCGCCGTGTTTTTCCAGCGCCTGCATCCAGTCGCGCAAATCGTCGTAGGCCAAAGTCGTGCTCCGTGCGGGTTATGGGCGTTCCTCACCCATGGTACCTTTCCGCAGCGGGCAGTGCGGCCGTATTGGCTCAGTTTGCCGAAGGGGGTTCTGCCTGGTCCACGACCAGTGCCTCCACCGGACCCTTTGTTGCGATCAATCTCAGCCCAAGCTGTTCTTCGACGGCCGTAAACAGTGGCGGGCTGGAAGCATCTGAGGATGCCGCCGGTACGCCGCCGCCGAACTGTGTTTCGTCCGGCGCCCAATCCAGATCGAAGTCGTACCTTCCCATCAGTCCGGTCTTGTCCACCACCGGGCGGTCCAGAACCGCTCGCTGCAGCAGGGAGACGAAGTTTCCCATGGTGGCGTTGCGCGCAGGCAGGGAGATACGCTGCGGATACACCATTCCCGGACCGACTACCACAGGATCATCCGGCGCCGCTGCGGTTGCTTTCAGCCTGGGGCCACCTGGGGCAATCACCAGCTGGTAGATCGGGTATACCTTTGCCTCGCGATGAAATGTCAGCTTGAACCTGTCAACGAGAAGGCTGCGCAGCATACGCATCTGTTCATCATGACTGGGGCGCACAGCGCCGGGTGTGGCGGCGACAATGTCATAGTGGGCCGATTCGATCCAGGACGGTCCGCCGGAGATCGTTAGCGGATTGAGTTCGTAGGCAGCAGCGATCAGCAACTGCAGCGTGTAGTCTTTAGCAACAAACCGGTCATCGCCCTGCATGGCAATGAAGCGGCTGCTTCTGGGTCCCGAATCCGAAGGCTTAATGGTTGCCACTTCAAAAACGTCAAATTTAGGCCGGGGCGCGGGAGACTGGGCAACGACTGCAGAGACCGACAGGGCCAATAGAGCTGCTCGAACCGCCAGGTACATAGAGTTGCACCTCCCGAGGATGCAAACGCGTACCGCCATTTTCTCATCCAACTGAACTGGAGCAGCTACATTTGAACCGATTATCCCGCAGGCCGAGGTTGGCCCCGGGGTCCGCTGTGCATCCTCGCAGTGAGGTGATCCCTGCGACTTGACCTGGAGGCTCTTCATGACGAAATTGCCCACCTACAAATGCCATCCCTATTTCAAACTGCGCAAGCCCGGTGTAGTCGTACCGGCTGCGGTGACGGGCGTTCCGTGGAACGTGCCCGATTTGTGTACAGCCTACAACTGGCCGAGCGGACTGGCCGGCGGCGGCGTGATTGCCATTGTGGAATTGGGTGGCGGATGGGTGATGTCGGATATGACCTCCTTCTTTCAGTCGGCTGGCCAGCCGGTGCCCTCGATTACCGACGTTTCAGTGGACGGGACCGAGAACACGCCCAACCAGAGCGGCTCGGCGGGCCAGGCGGACTACGAAGTTGCGCTCGACATCCAGGTAGCGGGCGCGTCGTACTATGCGGCCACGGGCAAAGCGGCAACTATTCGCGTCTACTGGTCGCAGGATATTGGGACGGCGGTCGCCAAGGCCGCTGCCGACGGATGCGATGTGTGCACCATCTCCTGGGGCTCGGACGAGGCGGAGTGGGGAACAACGGCGGCGGAGCAGATGGAATCGACGGCTGAGTCGGCAACGGCCGGGGGCATGGTGGTGTTTGCCGCAGCCGGCGACAACGATTCGAGCGACGGCGGATCGACGCCGGCAAATGTAGATTGCCCGTCGTCTTGCCCGCATGTGGTTGGCTGCGGAGGGACGTACAAAACCACAACGGAAGAGACGGTGTGGAACGACGATCCGGGCCAAACCAACGGCGAGGGAACGGGTGGCGGCTATTCAACCGTCTTTCCCGTGCAGGCGTTTCAAATTGGCGCACCGCCGGCCCCGGCCAATACGCAATATGGAAAGGGCAGGATGATTCCCGACGTGACCGGCGACGCCGATCCCAACACCGGCTACAACATTTTTGTGCATGGCTCTTCGACGGTGGTGGGTGGAACCAGCGCAGTGGCGCCGCTCTATGCCGGCCTGTTTGCGGCGTTCGGCACGAAACTGGGATTCGTGACGCCGACCCTCTGGGAGAACCAGAGCGCTTTCAATGACATCACGGTGGGCGGCAATGGGTTTTACAACGCTGCACCGGGACCCGATCCGTGCAGCGGCATCGGCTCGCCGATCGGGACGCGGATTGCGGCGCTGTTTACTGGCCCAGCGTAGGGCCTCCGGCGGCCGCCGAGATGGGACGAGGGAACGACACCACTTCATCGAGCGGAAAGCCGCGGCGCTTCCATTCGTCGAATCCGCCAAGAAGGGGGCGCACGCGCTCAATGCCCAGCTTGTGCAGCCTCATGGCGGTTTTGGCGGCGGTAGCCTCGCTGGGGCACGTGCAGAAGAGCACTACGTCGCGATCGCGGGGTATCTCCTGCTGGCGCGCAGCCAAAGCATCGGGCGCAAAGTGCAGCGCGCCGGGCAGCGTGTAGGGCTCAGACAGCAATTCGAGCGGATGACGCAGATCGACAATGTAAACCGGCTCGCCGGAATCCAGCATCTGCTTCAGCTCGCCGGGATCGAGGCGCGCCGCAGCCAGGCTGCGGAGAATGGCGCGGCGGCGAAAAATGCGCACCGCGAGAACGGCAAAGATGGCGATCAGCAGCAGCGCTCCCGAAAAGCGTGCAGCCCAGCCCAGCAGGCGCGGGTCGCGCCGGAGCGCGTCGCCAAACAGCCGGCCTACGAGAATCCACGCGCCGGTCCAGAGCGCGGCGCCAAGGCCGTCGAAGAACAGAAACGCCCCGAGGCCCATACCGTTCTGCCCGGCCACGGGCGGAGCCAGCAGGGCCAGGCCGGGAACAAACTTGGCAAACAGCAGCATGGGGCCGCGCATGTTGCCAAAAGAATCCTGCGTGCGGCGGACACAAGTCGTTGGCTCCAGCGACAGTTTGCAGAGAAAATTCAGCACCACGTGCCCGTAGCGGCGGCCGGTATAAAACCAGCTGCAGTCGGAAACCAGGGCGGCAGCGAACGAGCTGAGGAAGACCAGCGGAAGGCTCAGCACGCCGTGGACCGACAGGGCACCCGCAGCAATCAGAACCGGCGTGGCCGGCAGCGGGATGCCAAGCTGCTCGCCCAGCACCCAGGCGAAGAGCAGCACGTATCCGTAAACGGCGAGGAAGTGGAGGGGAAGCGCCATATCGTTCCTGGACCAAGGCTACAAGAGAATTAGATGGTGCAAATCGGCAAATCGCAAGAGCAGCGTTTCAGGTATGGGATGAGGGCGGGGGGAAATTCGTCGCAAATCTAATTTAGAAGGAATGCGCACTGACAAAAAAGCCGCCCGAAGGCGGCCTTTAAGATTGCTGGAAGGCGGTTTGCCGCTACTGCGAGTCCACGGCCGGCTGCGCAGCGCTGTCCTGAGTCACGGTTGCTGCGGGCGTTGCCGCGGCCTGCTGGTTCTTCGCCTCAAAGTAATCGTGGTTCCACAAGTTACGGTAGAACTCGCCTGTAACCTCAGCCGAGTGCGGACCGGAAGTTCCCCTGCTGCCTTCAAAGAAGAACACCGTCACCAGGCTGCCCTGCGGCGAATCGGAGAAGGATGCAAACCAGCCAAGGTGGGCGCCATCGTTCGAGCAGGTTCCGGTCTTGCCGAAGACGGGCAGCTCATGGAAGTTGACGCGCAGGCTGCGTGCGGTGCCGTACTCCACCGCGCCCGCCATGCCGTCTTCCACGTCGGGAATGTACTTGGCGATATCGAGCACGCGCTTGATCCTGGGCTGGAAGCTGGCAACCTCTTCCGGCGTGGTGGGATGCTGCAGGTAATAGAGCGTGCCGCCGTTGGCGACGGCCGCAACCAGCGCGCCCAGTTGCAGCGGGGTCATGGAGACGCCCTGCCCGAAGCTGCACATGCGGCCCACGCCGCCATCGACGTCGGGGATCGGCTGGTCGGGATATTCGCCCAGTTGCTCGCCCGCAATGTTGATAACCAGCCAGCTCGCCCAGGCCGAACTGCGTGGCGTAGTGGCGCACGCGCTCAAAGCCCAGTTCGCGGCCCAGCTCTTCAAAGTAAAGGTTGTTGCTGTGGGCCAGCGCCTGGGTCATGTTCATGCGGAAGCCGGGGAGCTGCACCATGGTGTCGCGCGTGACCAGCCCCTCAGACAGCGCGGCCAGGGCCACGGTCAGCTTGATGGTGGAGCAGGGCTCGGCGCCGGGCGAAAGCGCCAGCTTCTGGTTGACCATGGCCAGAATGCGGCCATTCGATGGGTTGATGACCACGGCCGTGCCGTTCATGTCGCCGAGCGCGTCGATCGCGGCCTGACGCACCACCGGATCTTCGCCGGCCGTGATGTCACCCTGGCCGACGCTTCCGTCGAGGATCGAGCTGACCGTGATGTGCTCGTAATAACGATGATGGCGGATAAGAACCGCGCGGCGGAGATGAGCTCCTGAGGTAGCGGAGACGGTGTGCGCTGTGCGTACGCCGGAACGATGAGCGGGAGTATGGGTCTCCGCACGATGCGCTGAAGCCGTATGCGCTGACGCCGTATGCGCCGTGACGTGGTGCCGGCGGCTATGCGTCTCGCTGAGATGAGCTTTCTTGCTTTTGGCGTGACTGGCCGTGGTCGGGGTAGTAGGAGTATTCAGTGCGAACGCGGCGCCCCCGCCCAATCCGCACATAAGCCCAATTGCCAAAACGCAAGATGCCTTCATTCAGCCAACGCTGCCTCTCAACTCTTCGGATGTCCTGTTGCTCTTCGCACGCTTACCGCAGGTTTTGGCCCCCGCTTCTTGCCGGCCTCTCGATCCACCGATGGACACAAAGCACCGGGGTCGCGAAATGTAACTGAAGCCCTTCAAGCACTTATGACGCTTAGGCAACCCGGCGGGCTGCCTGCGCCTCATAGTTACTTCCCCTAGCGTAACCCAAAAAGGGATTTTCCCATGAGGGGTCACTACCTTCAGGTTACTTTTCTGGGCCTTTTCGATTACTATAACCCCGTTTTTCCTATTCCTGTACCAAAATTCTCTTCGGCGTCCCAGACGGTAAAAACTTGCCGCCGGCAGTCAATCACTGAAAACTGACAACTGATAGCTGTTCTTAAAACTTCAGCCTGCGTAAAAAGGCGGGCACGTCCAGATCGCGCTGCGGTTCTTCGCTGCGCTCCTGGAAGAGCGATGGCGACCCGGCGGACTCCGAAGCTTCGGCTTCAGCGCGGGGATCCACGGTGAAAGCCGCGGCGTAATCCGGGGCCTTTGGGGTCTCAATAGCCTCTTCAGCCAGCTCGTGGAACCGAGCAGCCGCCGGCTCTGCCGGTTCCAGCTCCGGTTCCGGTTCCGCAATCTTAATGGGCGGCGGCGCAAATGTGACCGTGGTGGCAACCGCGGGCTTCGACGACGCGAAGAAGAAAGCCTCGTCCGGCTCGTCTTCTTCCTCGCTCATGAAGCGCGCGGGGCCTTTGACCGGCTCCGGCTCCCTGACGGGCTCAAGCGCGTCCTCGAACGCTTGTGCCGGCGCGGAAACCGCTGCCGTCACCGCGATCGGCGTCGCAGCCGACTCTCCAGCCTGCCCGGTGGCAGCAGCCGGCCCGGTGGCAGCAGCCGGCGCAAGGCCACCAGCCGGCTCGCGTAGCCAGTTTTCCGGCGCTACGACAGGCACCGAAACCACCGGCGCTTCCCCTTCCGTTTCCAGCACACTCAACATGCGGGCGCGTCGCTCCGGCATCTGGTCGCGGAAGCCGGTGGCGATGACGGTGATCTTCACTTCGTCGCCCATCTTCTCGTCGAGCACCGCGCCGAAGATGATGTTGGCGTCTTCGTGCGCGGCGGTCTGGATCAGCGACGAAGCCTCGTTGACCTCAGAGAGCTTGAGCGAGCTGGAGCCGGTGATGTTGATGAGAATGCCGCGCGCGCCGTCGATGGCGCCGGCTTCAAGCAGCGGCGAAGCCATGGCCGCCTGCGCCGCTTCAATGGCGCGATTCTCGCCGGAGCGAACGGCCGTGCCCATCACCGCGTGGCCCATGCCGGCCATGGTGGTCTTCACGTCGGCAAAGTCGCGGTTGATGATGCCGGGGATGGTGATGATGTCGCTGATGCCCTGCACGCCCTGGCGCAGCACGTCGTCGGCGATGCGGAAACTCTCGAAGAAGCCGGCGTCCTTGGCGACGGCGAGCAGCTTCTCGTTGGGGATCACGATCATGGTGTCGACGCTTTCGAGCAGCTCCTTCAAGCCGCGCTCGGCCTGCTGCAGGCGGCGCTTGCCTTCAAAGCGCGAAGGGACGCGTGACGACGGCGACGGTGAGAATGCCCATCTCGCTGGCCAGCGAAGCGATCACCGGCGCGGCGCCGGTGCCGGTGCCGCCGCCCAGGCCGGCGGTGACGAAGACCATGTCCGCGCCTTCCAGAGCCTCAATGATCTTTTCCGAATCTTCGAGCGCGGCGCGACGGCCCACGTCGGGATTGGAGCCGGCGCCCAGGCCGGAGGTGAGGCGCACGCCGAGTTGCAGCTTGACCGGCGCCTGCGAGAGCTTGAGCGCCTGCACGTCGGTGTTGGCGGCGATGAACTCCACGCCTTCCATGTGCGCCTGGATCATGCGGTTCACGGCGTTGCCGCCGCCGCCGCCCACGCCGATGACCTTGATGCGCGCACCGCGCACCGCTTCGTCGTGATATTGAATGCGCATCTCTCCGGCTTCGCTGTTCTGTTCCATATCGGCCTGTGCTCCTTCGTTAGCCTGTAGCTTGTAGCCAGTAGCTTGCAGCTAAAGGCTACCGGCTGCCTCTCAAAAACTTGCCGCAAACATCGCGCGTAACTTGGCACGCAAACTGTTGTCTTCCGCCGCTCGCGTCATGCGCGTACGATGGGCGTACAAAAGCATTCCGATCGCCGCCGAAAACGACGGATGCGCCAGCTCGCCGGGCATCTGCGACAGGCGAACCGGCATACCGGTTCGCGCCGGCACACGCAACTGGCTCTCCGTCACATCCAGCAGGCCGGGCAGCATGGCTCCGCCGCCGGTCAGCACGCAGCCGGCGCCCAGGGCATTTTCAACCCGTCCGTGGCGGAGGCTCTCTTTCACAAAATACAGAAGCTCGCGGGCGCGTGGTTCCAGAATTTCAGCAATTGCGCGCAACTGCAACCGCTGCGGCTGTGGATTGGCGATCTCAATCTCGGCAAGCTGGGGCACCGCGGTGACCACGCAGTTGCCGTACTGGCGTTTCAATTCTTCAGCTTGCGCCACGGGCATTTGCAGACCGATGGCCAGATCGTTGGTGAAATGCGCGCCGCCGATCGGGACGGAAGCGGTGTACGCCACCGCGCCTTCGAAAAAGACGGACAGGTCGCTGGAGTGCGCGCCGATATCGAGCAGGCAGACGCCCAGCTCGCGCTCGTCGGCCGAGAGCGTGCATTCCGCCGAGGCAATGGACTCGAGCACCGCCTCCGTGACTTCAAGGCCGGCGCGATTGGCGCAGGTGACCGTGCTTTGCAGCGCGCTGCCGGAGCAGGTGGCGATGTGCAGATCGACTTCAAGGCGCGCGCCGATCATGCCGACTGGATCGAAGATGCCGGGCTGCTCGTCGAGAATGAACTGGCGCGGCAGCAGGTGGAGAATTTCGCGATCGGGCGGACGCTCCACGGCGCGGGCGCGCTCCACGGCGGCGCGCACATCTTCGCGCGTGATCTCGCGCATGCGACTGCCCAGTTCGAGGCCGCCATTGGTGTTGAGACCGCGAATGTGCGGGCCGCCCACGCCCACCACGCATTCGTCGATGTTGGCGCGCGCCACGCGTTCCGCCTGCTCGTTGGCCGCGCGCACGGCGCGGGCTGCAGGGCTGAGCTCGGCGATCATGCCTTTGCGCATACCCGCGGAATCCATCACGCCGTGGCCGCGATAACGCAGGACACCCTCATTCACGTCGGCGGCAAGCACACGCGTCTGGGCGCTGCCGATGTCGAGGACCACGATCAGGTTGTCCTGTCTTTGCGCCATCGCTATTGCCCGTCCTGCGCCAGCGGCGCCGTCGTGCGCGTTGGACGCGGTGCTGTTCCAGAAGTCTTGCCGGAGTTTCTGCGCCGTGCCTGGAGCGCAGCGCGACGGGCTTCTGCGCGCTTCTTTTCGAGCGCGGCCTTTCTGCGCGCGGCGACGCTGTTGCTGTTCGGCTTTACCGCGGACTTCGCATGCGTGCTCCTGGCATCAGGCTTCGGTTTTTCAGGCGCGGAGGCCGTGGCTGCATCGCCGGCTGCAGGCTTTGCATCGGCAGTCGAGGCATCCGGCGTGGTCTTGCCGGATGCCATCTCCAGCACCACCTGCTGGTCGTAGCGCAGGTCCACCGCGGCCAGTTGCGGATACTGCTGCCGCCACTCCGCGATGTGCGCCTGGTAACGCTGGTAGCGTTCGAGGAAATGATCTTCGCCGAAATGCGCAAGAATATCCGCGCCCTGCTCCGGCATGAGCACGCGCGCATCTTCCGGATCGGTGAGATCGATCTCCGAAATCTGCCTTGAGTAATGCTGGCCGGTCGAGTCCAGCTCCGACATCAGGCGCAGATACACGGCGAGGCGCGCGCTGCGCGCGGCAGCCGGGTCGCCGGGATCGATGCCGGTGAGCACCGGGAAAGAGTAGTGGTGGCGCGCCATGGCGGCCGCCGACATGGTGAGCAGAACGCCGTTTGCATCGACCAGGCCGATCTGGTTGCCCATGCGCGTGAAGGCCACCGGCTGGCGTTCGACAATTGACACGCGAATCTGGTCCGGGAGCAGGCGCATGACGGTGGCGTGCTCCACCCAGGGAAGCTGTTCGAGCTGCTTGCGGCGCTGGTTGAGCGGGACGAAGAAGATATTGCGGCCGATGTCTTCGCCGAAGACGGGCAACATCTGCGCGCGGCTGACTTCACTCAGGCCAGTAGCTTCAATATTGCCGGTGCCAGCAATGCGGAAACGCGCGTCGCGATCCAGATAGGTTTTGAGCGCGAGGGCCGCGATGGTGATGCCGCCGAGCACCACGAGCGCTCCCAGGCCGAGGAAGATCTTGCCAGCTTTCGAGGCCGGACGCCACCAGGGACCACGGGGTTCATCGTAACGGAAGCGGGAACGGCTGAATGGGCGCGGTTCGCCGCGCAGGTCCTCCGGCTCGTCGGAGTCGTCGAACTCCAGCGGCATGCCAGGCAGAACGCGGCCCGCACCGGGCACAGCCTGCCGCACGCGCCGGAAACGAGGTTCCGCGGGCGCTTCCTCCTCCCACAACGGAGGCCGGGTTGGGGGTACCTGATTCTTCACGCCCGAGCAAGGTCGTGGAGAGTCGCCAGACTCAACTATAGCTGCAATTTAAGCGCCTTATTCGGCATCGGAAATTGGGGGAATCCTTGGGGTTACGGTGCGACGAAAGCGGTTAAGGGAACAAGAGACAAAGTGCCGAAGTTTTTATTGAGAGCGGAGCAGCAAGAGCTTTATAACGTTTCCCATATGACGCATTACGTTATATCCTTTTTCAAATGATCCAGAGCTTCAAGGACGACCATACGCGGGAACTCTTTGAGACTGGAACCAGCAAGCGGTGGCCATCAATCCAGAGGCCAGCGCGGCGCAAACTGGACCAGATTGACGCGTCACACAATCTGGAGGATTTGCGCCTTCCCCCCGGCAATCGACTTGAGGCACTGAAGGGCGACCGCAACGGGCGGCCCAGCATCAGGATCAACGATCAGTACCGAATATGCTTCATTTGGAAATCGGACGGGGCGCACGATGTTGAAATTGTCGATTACCGCTAGCGCACAGGATGCAGGAGGAAAAGAGATGACCATCAGCAGACCGGTTTCCGGATGGAACCTCCACCGGGCCACTACGCATCCCGGTGAAATGCTGCGGGAAGAGTTTCTGATTCCACTCGGCATATCTCAGAATGCTCTGGCTTTAAAGATTCGCGTCCCGGCCACGCGGATCGGCGAGATTGTCCACGGTAAGCGCTCCATCACGCCCGATACTGCTCTGCGTCTGGCTCGGTTCTTCGGGAACAGCCCCGAATTCTGGCTGAATCTGCAGCAGATGCACGATCTCTCGAAGGCGCGACTCGCCTTGAAGAAGACCATCGAGCGAGAGGTGGAGGTTTACGCCAGTGAGGAAGGCGCTGCCTGACGGTTTAGGTTGGTCGGCTTGTGGACAGCTCGACCCTGTCGAGAGCGGAGAGAATTTGCGGAGCCAGCTGGCTCACGCTGCCGGCGCCCAGGGTCAGGATCAGGTCGCCCTCGCGGGCATCGGCCACCGCCGCCTGCACCGCCGCAGCGAAATCCGGCGCGTATTGAACGCACGGTCCTGCGATCCGTTCCGCCAGCCGCTCCGCCGTCACGCCCGGAATTGGTTCCTCGCTGGCAGCGTAGATGGGCAACACGACCACGGTGTCGGCATCGCCAAACGCGCCGGCAAATTCTTCAAGAAGATCGCGGGTGCGCGAGAAGCGGTGGGGCTGAAAGATTACGTGCAGCTTGCGCGGGCGGCATTCGCGCGCCGCGGCCAGCGTGGCGCGAATCTCGGTGGGGTGGTGGCCGTAGTCGTCCACCACCGTGATGCCGCGCGCGGTGCCACGCTGCTGGAAACGGCGATCGACGCCACGAAAATCGTGCAGTCCCTGCGCAATCTGTTGGGGAGCGATTTCAAGCTGCCGCGCAATGGCGACGGCCGCAGTGGCGTTGAGCACATTGTGGCGGCCGGGGACACGCAGTTCAAATGGACCCAGTGGTTCGGAGCCTGCGACCACCTGGAAGCGCGAAAAGAAACTTCCCTTCGCTTCCAAAAATTCGAGGCGAAAATCGGCGTCCGCGGATTCGCCGTAGGTGAAGATGCGCCGGCGGGCCCGCGGCAGAATCGCCTTGAGCAGCGCGTTGTCCACGCAGGCGGTCACTGCTCCGTAAAACGGCACGCGATCCATGAAGTCGAGAAAGGCGTGCTCCACGTCGGCCATGTCGTGGTAGCAATCCATGTGCTCGCGGTCGAGATTCGTCACCACGGCCAGAATGGGCGAGAGCTTGAGGAACGAGCGGTCGCTCTCGTCGGCTTCGGCCACCAGGTACTGCGACTTGCCGAGGCGAGCGTTCGAGCCCAGCGCGTCCACGCGCCCGCCCACCACGACGGTCGGATCGAGCCCACCCGCCGCCAGTACCGCGGCCACCATGGACGTCGTGGTCGTCTTGCCGTGCATGCCGGCGATGGCGATGCCGTACTTGAGGCGCATCAGCTCGGCCAGCATCTCCGCGCGCTGGATCACAGGAATCTTGCGCGCGTGGGCTTCAAGGACTTCAGGGTTGCTCGCGTTGACCGCGGAGCTGGTGACGACAACCGTGGCGCCCACAACATTCGCGGCTGCATGGCCCGCGTAGATAGTTGCACCCAGTTGCGCAAGGCGTTCGGTGACCGGGCTCTGACGCAGGTCGGAGCCGGAGACTTTCATCTCCAGGTTGAGCAGGATCTCGGCAATACCGCTCATACCGATGCCGCCGATACCGATGAAGTGCGCGTGCTGGGAGGTCGCGAACATGAAGCGTGAAGGATCAGGGTAACAGAGATCAGGGGTCAGAGATCAGTTGTCAGCTTTCAGCTGTCAGGATTCACTGTCCACCGTTCACGGTTCTTCCGGCATCGTGTAATCCAAATCGTAGAAATGCTGGCCGTTTTCGATGCGAATGGTCAATGTGCCGCCAATTCCCTTCAGTTCGCCGGTGCCGAGCCGGGCACGATGATGACCTGCATCTTCGGCCCGCTCGCATCCATGGTGGCAAAGTGCTGCAGCGCGAAGCTGCCGTGTTTGCCGGCGAGCGTGCCGGTGACTACTTCAATCGCAACGTATCCCGCCACGCCCTGCCTGGGATCGCCGCCGCTGAACATCTCGCCCTTGGTTGTGGCTTCGAGATCGCCGTGCATCTGCTTGTCGATGGAGAAGCGGCCCAGTCCTTCGGCCGGCGCGGGCGTAAGCGGATGCACGTCGACAGTGAATGTGCCGTGCGCGTGATGCGTCATGGGAGCCTGCCTTTCGATGCGACGCAGGTAAAGACAAAGGTTGTTGCGAAGAGAAGCTGCATTGGATTGGATTCTACGGTATCGTCTGCGCAGAGCAAAAGCGCGTTTGATGACGGAGTTTTCAAAAAGTTGCGCAACTTTATTTTCACTGCGAGGCCGCAACCTTTCTCCGCAACCTCTGTTTATCAGGACATGAACGGCGAGCTGGAAGGCAGCAAGAGACAAACCTTCCGGAAAGTGAAGCCGGAGCGGGCCAGGCACAACGGGACCTGCTGGAACGGAGGAGTTATGGTCAGCATGAAGAAGATGATGTTGGGTGCGGCACTGGCAGTGGGTGCGGTAGCAATGACAGCAGCTCCCGCGAACGCAGCAGTTCGGTTTGGAGTGGCCATTGGCGGGCCGGTAGCTTATGTTCCTCCCAGCCCGGGTCCCGGTTATGCGTGGGTGAATGGCTACTGGGCCGGCGGCGCCTGGGTGCCAGGCTACTGGAACGCTCCTGCAGTCGGCTTCGGCGTGCGCATCGGCGGCCCCGTTTATCACTTCGACCACGGCCCGTACTATCGCGGCTACGATCACGGCCGCGGCTACGATCACTTCCGCGGCTACGATCACGGCTACCGCAGGTAATGTGCCCTGACCTCCTCCTGCGGACAGTTCCACCACCTGCCATGGGATGAACAAAAGTGGAACTGGCTTGACGGCCTCTCCTCCCCGGAGAGGCCGTCTTGTTATATGTTGGCCTGTTACGATCGATCCATGCTGCGAGTCAAACGATTGGAAGCGGGCGCACGGCTGCCCGTGGTTGCCCATCCCGGTGAAGATCTGGGCTACGATTTGTTTGCGCTCGAAGCGGTCTGTGCTGGCTCCGCGCGCCACGGTGCGCGTGCGCACCGGCATTGCTGTCGAAGCCCGCCATCCCCGATCCGGTGAACCACTGGGGCTGCTGGTGCGCGACCGCTCTTCCATGGCGGCGCGCGGCATTGCCACCACCGGTGGCGTGATCGATGCCGGCTATCGCGGCGAAATCCTGGTGCTGATGACCAATCTCGGCGAAAATGCTGTGGAAATCCAGACCGGAGAAAAAATCGCGCAGATGATTCCCGTACCAGTGTTGACGGGCCAAGTCCTTGAGGCAGAATCGCTGGAGGATTCGGCGCGCGCGGAAAAAGGCTTCGGCAGCTCGGGAAAATAGCGTGCTGACGGGGAACCGCGGCAACCCCTCCCGCGTACCTCCTTGAGAGCCGTCTGACTCGAGGAGAGCCTCGGTCAAGCTCTCGGGTCAAGCCCCGCACCCCGTACACTGGATGCACCGAGCGAGCGTTGGGCGGTAACGAGCGTTGGGTTGTATTGATCGGTATTGCCCGGCGGCGGAAAACCTTTTCCCCCGCGCCTTGGCGAAAGATCGCCTGCGAATAGATCGGAAACATGCAACTCAGCGAAGCCTTCAAACTCGCGCTGCAATCCCTGTGGGCCAGCAAGATGCGCACCATTCTCACGCTCATTGGCGTGGTGATGGGCGTGGCTGCGGTCATCATGGTCATCACCCTGGTGCAGGGCGCCAATCGATATGTGAGCACCAAGCTCTCCGGTTATGGCGCAGATGTTTTTACAGTGAGCCAGATGCCGGCCGTGATCTTCACACCGGAAGAGTATTTCAAGTACAACAAGCGCAGAATACTGCGCATTGAAGATTACGAGGCGGTCCGCGACAATTGCAGCGACTGTTCGGAAGTGGGCGCCATGCTTTCCAAGTCCACCCAGGTCGTCGTCAACGGACACTCCAGCGACAACACACAGGTGCGCGGCTATACCTGGACCATGGTCTCGCTCAACAATGTCGACATTGCCCTGGGCCGCGCATTTACGCACGCCGACGAGGAACACGGCACCCATGACGCGATCGTGGGCTACGACATCGTCGACAACCTGCTCGGCCCCGGCGATCCGATCGGCAAAGAGATTCGCGTGGACGGAGTGCCCTACACCATCGTGGGCGTCGGTGACCGGCAAGGCAAGACGCTGGGCCAGTCGCAGGACAACTGGGTCGCGGTGCCCATCACCACCTATCAGCAGACCAACGGCTACAACGATTCGGTGACTATATACTGCCGCGTCAAAGGCGCGGCATCTGCGATGGAGCGTGGCGAAGACCAGGTGCGCGTGCTGATGCGCACGCGGCGCCACGACCTACCCGGCGCCGACGACGATTTCGACGTCGAGACCAACGACACGTTCCTCGATATCTGGAAGCAGATCAGTTCGCTGTTTGCCTCCGTTGTGCTGGGTCTGGCATCCATCGCGCTGGTGGTGGGGGGCGTGGTGATCATGAATATTATGCTGGTCAGCGTTACCGAGCGCACCCGCGAAATCGGAGTGCGCAAGGCCCTGGGCGCACGCCAGCGCGACGTGCTGCTGCAGTTTCTCATCGAGAGCGGCACCATGGCCTTGACGGGCGGAGCGATAGGCGTGCTGTGCGGCATCGGCGTGGGAAAGCTCATCACCGTTGTCATCGGATTCCCAACCAGCGCGCCGCTGTGGTCCATTTTTCTGGGACTTTTCCTGGCCACTTCGGTCGGCATCTTTTTCGGCGTCTACCCGGCCAGCAAAGCTGCCAAGCTGGATCCGGTGGTCGCGTTGAGGGCGGAGCTTTGAAGGCAGTTCACAGTTCGTAGTTCACGAGCTGACAACTGAACTGCGCACTGAAAACTACGAACTGAGAACTGCCATGCCCGTAGGCCAAACTCGCGATTCCGTCAAGCTCGCCATCGACACTCTGCGCGCCAACAAGCTGCGCTCGGGCCTGACCGTGCTGGGCATCGTCATCGGCGTAACCACCGTCATCGCCATCTCCTCGCTGATCAACGGGCTGAATAACCGGGTTTCGGATTTTGTGAGTTCGCTGGGCTCGAACGTGGTCTGGGTCTTTCACATGCCAGTCATCGGGGTGCGGCCCACCGCGGAGATGCTGGCCCGCAAAAAGCTGAACATGGGTGACGTAATGGCGCTGCGCGGCCTGCCCCACGTGGTAGCCGTGGATGGAGGAATCCAGCACGTGGCCCAGTTCCGCGTGGGCGCAGTGGACGTGAAGTATAACGGCAGAAAGGTGGGGGGCACCATCCTCACCGGTGCTACGGCCGAGGTTGCCTACGTCAACGACTTCAACCTCATCCAGGGCCGCATGTTCACCGACGCCGAAGACCAACGCGCCGCGCACATCTGCGTACTGGCCTACGACACCTGGCAACAGCTCTTCGGCGATCAGAACGCTGTCGGCAAGGAAGTCGCGATCGAATCCGGCCTCTATACGGTCATTGGCGTGCTCGACAAGCAGAAACAGGCCTTCGGCGGCGGCAAGAATCCGCGCGACAACCAGGTTTATTTCCCGTTCGGAACCTTCCACAACCTGCATCCCGAGGACAAGGACATGTGGGTCAGCGTGAAGTACGACGACGCCAAAAACAAGGCGCTGGTCCAGGAAGAGGTCCGCGAACTGCTGCGCATCCGCCGCAAAGTGCGCGTGCAGCAGCCAGACGACTTTGAAGTCTTCGGTCCCGACTCCATCACCAAGCTGTGGGATCAGTTGACCGAGGGGCTGGTGATCTTCATGATCGCTGTCTCCAGCGTCGGCCTCATGGTGGGCGGCATCGGCGTGATGAACATCATGCTGGTGAGCGTCACCGAGCGCACCCGCGAGATCGGCGTGCGCAAAGCCATCGGCGCCACCCGGCAAACCATCCTGATGCAGTTCACCACGGAGGCGATAACGCTCTGCGCGCTGGGCGGCGTGGTTGGCGTGCTGCTGGGCGCGGTCATCACGTGGATCGTCTACTTTCTGCCCATCGGTCTGCCCGCCACCCTCTCCACCCTGTGGGTGCTCACTGCCTTCGGAGTCTCCTGCGCCATTGGCCTGCTCTTCGGGATCTATCCGGCATGGAAGGCAGCCAATCTCGATCCGATTGAGGCGCTTAGATACGAGTGAAGCAGGGACAGAGGGACAAGGGACAGAGGGACAAGGGACAGAGGGACAAGGGACAAGGGAACAAGCCAAGGATCGAGCCGCTATAACCGTCAAGAAAAAAGCGACCGTGCCCTCACCTTTTCAAGCCTCACATGCGAGCCGCTGTCTTTGCTTTCTTGTCCCTCTGTCCCTTGTCCCTTGTCCCTGTCTCCCTATGTCCCTGCCCTTGTAAACTGCCTCTATGCCCCACACTCTGGCCTTGGCCGTAGAGATCGCGACGACGGTCCTTGCCGTAGCGGGGATGTGCTACTTTCTTGCGGCGCTGGTTGCGGCGCGCCTGTACATCTTCAGCCGCCACAGGGATCGGGCACGGGCAGCACAACTCGCCGCTGCGGGCTGGTCGCCCGGCGTCAGCATTCTCAAATCACTCAAAGGTCTCGACCCCGGCATGATGGAGGCCTTCCGCAGTCACGCCCGGCAGAACTACCAGGGCCAATTCGAGATGCTGTTTGGCGTTTCGTCGCTGACCGATTCTGCGGTCGCCGCCGTCGAGTTGCTGCGCCAGGAATTTCCCGAGATCCCGATTCGGCTCATCGAGTGCCCGGTGCGCCTGGGAAGTAACGGCAAAGTCAGCACCCTGGTGCAGCTGGCCGAACACGCCCGTCACGATTTCCTGCTCATCAACGATTCCGACATCACGGTCGGACCGCGTTATCTTGAGCGCGTGATGGCGGGTTTCGCGCCGGACGAGCGAGGGGCGTCAAGTCATGCGCCCGTGGGCATGATCACCGCGCTTTATCGCGGACGCGCACACGGTTCAGTCTTTCGCGACGGCTTGCCCTCGCATCTTGAATCGCTGGGCATTGCTACCGATTTCATGCCCGGCGTACTGATGTCGCGCATGATCGAAGGCGGCTTGCATTACGGGCTCGGCTCGACGCTCGCCGTAAGCCGCCAGGCGCTGGATGCGTCCGGCGGTCTGCTGCCGCTTGTCGATCAGCTGGCCGACGACCACGAACTGGGCGCACGCATCGACCGCGCCGGGTATCGCGTGGTCCTGTGCCCGGATGTGGTGGAAACCAGTGTTCCCGCCTACGGCTGGCGCGGCTTTTTCGATCACCAGTTGCGCTGGCTGCGCACCGTGCGCGACGCGCGCCCGGGCGGCTACGCAGGGCTGATTTTTACCCACGGACTTGGTTGGGCACTGCTCAATGTAATTGCCAGCGGCATCAGTCCGCTCAGCCTGTGGCTGCTGGCGCTCAGCTTTTTTCTACGCCTGGCGCTGGCCATGACAGTGGGCGCGGAAGTGCTGTCGGATAGGCAGGTGCTGCCGTATTTGTGGCTGCTGCCAGCGCGTGACCTCGTCGCCATGGGCTTGTGGGTCGCCGGCTTTGCGGGGAATACGATCGTCTGGCGCGGCGAGCGCTTTGCCCTCCACAAGGGCCGGCTGGAAAGTACAGTTCACAGTTCTTAGTTCGCAGTTCTCAGTCTCCTGGCTGACATACTGTGAAGTGATTCAATGCGGCTCAGCTCATCACTACGAACTGTGAACCGCGAACTGTTTTACTGCGGCTGCTGTGCGCCTTGCTTGCCGCCCTGCACGGCGCCCTTGGTCGTGTTCTTGGTCTTGTTGTAGGCCTGGCTCGTGCCGCTCTTGGTCTTGTTGTAGGCCTGGCTCGTGCCGCTCTTGGTCTTGTGATAGGCCTTTTGGGTTCCATGTTGAGTGGCATGGCCCGCGTTCCGGGCAGCATTCTTGGTGTCGTGGCCCGCGTTTTGCGTGTCCTGCCTGGCGCGATTGGCGTCGTGGTCGGTGCTGTTGCTCTGCTGGCCAAAAGCCCCACCCGGCCCACAAACCAGCGCCCCTGCCAACAGAAAAGTCGAAAATGATTTTTGCTTCGTCATATAAAGAGGAGGGATTCGGTTTCAGGCCGCGGAGTTGGCTTGCCATCAGCTTCGCTGGTCGGGGTAGGAGCTCAGCCGCGGCCAAGCCGCTGCCCGGTGTAGACTTACGGAGTTGCCAAGCATCCTGCAGCCTGATTGGATGCCCCGGTTAGCATCGGCCGCGCCCGGGATGCTATTGTGAGTCCCAAATGACCCTGGCGACCAGTACCCCATCGAGCGTGCCCACCGCCGGTCCCGCGGCCACGCTGCTCTACGACGACTGGTACCCGGCCCTGCGCACTGAGAAGCTGAAGCCCGGCAAGCTCAGCACCGCCATGCTGCTCGACATTCCGCTGGTGCTGGGCCGTCGCGGTGATGGCCGCGTCTTTGCCATGCGCGACAGTTGTCCGCATCGCGGCATCCCGCTAAGCTATGGATGGTTCGACGGCGAGCACGTGACCTGCCGCTACCACGGGTGGGAGTTCGAACCCTGCAGCGGCCAGTGCGCGCTGATTCCCTCGCTCACCAGCGCGGACCGGCTCGACGCCACGCGCATCTACGCCACTGCTTTTCCCTGCGAAGAACGAGACGGGCACGCGTGGGTGTTCATCCCCAGCCCGGGCTCTGGCAAACATTTGCCGGGCGCGAAGCCCGTTCCCGCGCTGGCCAAATTCGGGCCGCGCTTTCGCAGCGCGCATCTCTCTGCCGACCTGCCCTGCAATGTGGACCACGGAATTATCGGATTGATGGATCCGGCGCACGGGCCGTTTGTACACCAGGCGTGGTGGTGGCGCTCGCGGGCCAGCATCCGCGAAAAAACCAAACGCTTCGAACCCATCCCCGAGGGGTTCCGCATGAGCGCGCACGCCCCGAGCGCCAACTCCGCGCCTTACAAGCTGCTCGGCGTTTATGGGCAGCCGGTGGAGACGACCATCGACTTTGTGCTGCCCAACCGGCGCACGGAAACCATTCGCTGCGGCGACAAATGGTTCTCGAGCCTGACCACCGTGACCCCGGTGACGAGCTCGACCTGCCGCATCGACGTGATTGCCGCATGGAATGTTTTTTATCACGTGCCGTTTGTCACGCCCATCGCCAAGTTCTTCGGCACAAAGTTTGTGCGCCAGGATCAGGTCACCATGATCCAACAGGCCGAGGGGTTGCGGCACAATCCCAGCCTGATGCTCATTGACGATGCCGATAAACCCGCCAAGTGGTACTTTGCGCTCAAGCAGGCTCGGCTTGACACGGCAATGAGCGGCGCCGCGGCCAAGCATCCCATGGATGGACCCGTTGAGCTGCACTGGCGCAGCTAAGGCTTCGTGCGTTGGGGATTCCGGTCCGTGTGCGTTCGTGGTCTCCCACCCTTGCGACAGAGAAAAGTCGCAAGGATGGGGCACGGAGCCTGTTGCTCAAGACAGCAAGCCGGAGAATTACTGCATCGAGCGCTGCTGGTGCGCCCGTTCCTGGCGCAGAAGATCGTAGAGGGCCTTCTCCGGGCAAACGTGCAGGCGTTCGACCCGGTTAAGTTCCTGCTCGCTTTCCACGCAAGAAGCGATGGTCATCAGGCAATCAAGGCAACGCGTGTTGAAGCTTCCGTTTTCGTTTTGTGTGCGGCTATACATGGGGGACTCGCGCTTAGGGCGAAAGTTCGTACGATGCTAGGCCGGTGGCGCAACGCCGCGGCGTGACTGGTGTCACGCTGGTTTGTGATGCAGAACGAGTCCCACTTCCTGCCCCGGCAAAGCTCACCTCACCGGCGGATACTGCCTGGTCTGCCCCGTGCGCGTGTTGGTCACCGAGAAGCTGCCGTCCTTGAGGGCCACCACCTTGAAGTAGTTGCCATCCGCGCCCGGGGGATTGGCAATCAGCGCCGCCGGGCTGTTGTGCGCGGCGTCGGAGTTTTCCGCCGTATGCAGTTGCCACAAATCCGGACTGCGCGGACTATCGTGCACCGTTTGCCACGCCTCCGGCATGCCCGCTTTGTGCGCGCCGTTGTTCATAATCGCCGCGCGCGGCTCAATCGCATCCACAATGGCGTGCGAGTTCGACAGGTTCATGCCATGGTGGGTGACAAGATAGAGGTCGACCTTGCCGATGGGATTGTCAGGACAGACCAGCGCCACTTCTTTGGCGCCCGTGAGGTCGCCGAGATCTAGAAACTTGAACTTGCCGTAGCGCACCAGGATGCCGGCCGAGCGCGCATTCTCGCTCGGGTCCTCGGGCCATTTGCGCTCCCTGGCGCAGTAGGGATTGGGTTCCGGCGTGATACCCGGCACGCGATCGATATGCTCGCCGTCTGCCGTCAGCACGATCACGCTCAGGCCCGGAATTTTGATGGTGTCGCCGGGGTGCACCGTGCGCCGCGGGCGGCCTGCAATGGCCTTCACATAGGCCGCGTAATTTGCCGGCACGCTTTCGCCCTGCTCGCGGCTGGGCCCGTGATCCAGAAACTCACCCACCGGTACGCGCTTCACCAGTTCCGGCACTCCGCCCACGTGGTCAGAGTGATAGTGGGTTATCAGCACATGATCGAGGCGCGTAATGCCCGCGTCGCGCATCGCGGTCTGAATGCGGTCGACGCTACGCCCGTTATCCGGCCACCCGGTATCGACCAGAAGCGAAGCCCCGGAGGGGCTGACCAGCAGCGTGGATTGGCCGCCTTCCACGTCGATGGCGTAAATGCGCAGCGTGTGAGTCCTGGCCTGCGCAAAGCCCAGGGTCTGCACGGCGACGAAGGCAACGGCAAGGAGGAACAGAAAGCGGCGCGTGGGAAGGGGGAGAGAAAGGCGAAACCCGGCAAATCTCATTTGCCGCAAGTGTAAAGGACGGAGCCAGCGCTCGAGAATCCGCCGCAATCCTCCGCACCTTCGAGGCATCCCGCACTGATCGCAAAGAACAAAGACACCGAAGGTTTGGGGAGCCCAGCGACCCTGCGTTCTGCGCGATCTCACCATTCAAAAGCTTTTGCATCCAAACAGAGAAGGAACCTCACGCGGGTATCCGCGGCGGGAGGAGTGCGCACTATGCGGGGATTATCCGGCAAGACTGCGATCGTGACCGGCGCCGGCCAGGGCATCGGCCAGGCCATCGCCCAACGCCTGGGCAGCGAAGGCGTCGGAATCATCATTGATTACGTGGGCGGTCCCGAGGGCGCCCAGGAGACGCAGCGCGCTATTCAACAGGCCGGCGGACGGGCAGAGATTGTGCTGGCCGACGTGACGAAATGCGCGGATATTCGCAACCTGGTCGACACCGCGTGGAGCAAATTCGGTTCCGCGGACATTCTCATCAACAACGCAGGCATGGAGCACCGATCGGATTTCTGGGACACCACCGAGGACGAGTACGACGAGGTGATGGCCGTGAATCTGCGCGGGCCGTTCTTCCTGACCCAACAATTTGTGCGGAAGCTCCGCAACGCGAAACGCCCGGGCCGCATTGTGAATATCAGCTCAGTGCACGAGGACATGGCATTCCCCGGTTTCACCACTTACTGCTGCAGCAAAGGCGGAATGAGGATGATGATGCGAAACCTGGCCGTGGAGCTGGGTCCACTGGGCATCACCATCAACAACGTGGCTCCCGGCGCCATCATCACCCCCATCAACACCAAGCTGCTGCAGGACAAGCCCAAGCTCGACGCACTGCTCCAGAACATTCCGCTCGGCCGGCTGGGCACGACGGACGATGTGTCCGGGCTGATCGCCTTTCTGGCGTCCGATGAGGCCGCCTACGTGAACGGCGCTACCTTTGTTATCGACGGCGGATTGATGAGGAATTACCACGAGCAATAATGGGGGCGATATCCGATTCTATGGCCGCAAAGATTGAAGATTACGCGCTCATTGGCGATAGTGAAACAGCAGCGCTGGTAGACTGCAACGGCTCCATCGACTGGCTCTGCTGGCCTGATTTTTCCTCCGAAGCCTGCTTCGCTTCGCTGCTCGGCACCGAAGACAACGGTTTTTGGAAGATCGCCCCACTCGTAAAAGGCTGGCGCAGCTCGCGCCGTTACCGCGACCACACCCTGATTCTCGAAACCACCTTCGAGCATGCCGAGGGCGCGGTACGGCTTGTCGATTTTATGCCCCCGCGCGGGACGCACTCCGATGTAGTACGCATTGTAGAAGGCGTACGCGGCGCGGTGCCCATGCGCATGGAGATGGCGTTGCGCTTCTCCTACGGCCACGCGATACCGTGGGTCACCAGCATTCCCGATGGCATCCGCGCCGTTGCCGGACCCCACCTGGCCGTCCTCCACGCCTCGGTTCCCGTGTTTGGCGAGGATATGAGGACAGTTGCCGAGTTCGCCGTTCGCAAGGGCCAACGCGTGTGGTTCACACTCACCTATGGCTCATCGTGGGAGGAGGATCCAAAGAGAATCCATTACAAGGAAGCACTGGAGTACACGCTGCGCACGTGGCACAGTTTCAGCCGCCGGCTCAAATACAAGGGCAAATACCGCGAGGCCATTGAGCGCTCGCTCATCACGCTCAAGGCCTTGACCTTCCGCCCCACCGGCGGCATCGTGGCTGCGGCCACCACTTCCCTGCCGGAATGGATCGGCAGCAACCGCAATTGGGATTACCGATTCTGCTGGCTGCGCGATTCTACCTTCACCCTGCTGGCGCTGATGAATGCCGGCCATTACGAAGAGGCGGAAGCGTGGCAGGACTGGCTGCTGCGCGCTCTGGGCGGCGGCCCCGACCAGGTGCACATCATGTACGGTATCAAGGGCGAGCAACGGCTCCCCGAGGGTGAAATCGAATGGCTCAGCGGCTACGAGAACTCCAGGCCGGTTCGCGTAGGCAATGCCGCGTCCCAGCAGTTGCAGCTCGACATCTACGGTGAAATGCTGGACTCATTCTTCCATGCGCTGCACGGGATGCATCGCCACAACGAGAACGACTTTCGTGTGCTGCGACTGCTGCTGAAACACCTGGGAACCATCTGGCAGGAGCCGGATGAAGGCATCTGGGAGACGCGCGGCGGCCCGCAGCAATTCACCTATTCGAAGATGATGGCGTGGGTGGCCTTCGACCGCGGCGTGATGATCGCCGAACAGCTCAAGTACAAGGCTCCCGTGGAGGAATGGAAGACTCTCCGCGATGCCATCCACGATGAAATATGCGCGCGCGCCTTCAGCAAGGCGAAGAACAGCTTTGTGCAGGCCTATGGCTCCGAGGAGCTGGACGCCGCACTGCTGCTCATGCCCCTGGTTGGATTCCTGCCTGCAAGAGATCCGCGCGTGATAGGCACGATCGAGGCCATCGAGCGCGAACTCATGCCTCATGGTTACGTACTGCGCTACGACACCGCCAAGGTGAAAGACGGTCTGCCGCCCGGCGAAGGCGTCTTCCTGGCCTGCAGCTTCTGGATGGTTTCGAGCCTCACGGCCATTGGCCGCAAGCGCGACGCCCAGGCGCTCTTTGAGAAGCTGCTGGCGCTGCGCAACGACGTCGGCCTGCTCAGCGAGGAGTTCGACCCCGATCACAATCGCATGGTGGGAAATTTCCCCCAGGCCTTCTCGCATATCGCGCTGGTCAACGCCGCATTTCGTCTCGCAGCCGACAGAACAAAGATGCGCCAGCGCCAGCACCGCAATCTCCACCGGAAGCCGACCAAGCGTTCGAAGTCCCGTGCCGCGCAGTAGTTAGCGGGCTGACGATATGGAAGGAGGAGCGGCCTAGGGGCCTTGGTTGACGTCGCACCAATAGATCGGACTGCGGCCCAGACGAACGCCTGGCATTTTTCCGTACAATAACTGCATGCAGTCCTTCCCTGTGCGCCGTAATACGCTTGTGCTCTTCGCCGTCCTTATTCTTCTGGCCATCTTTGCCTGGGCCGGCTGGGCCAACTGGGAGTATCGCCAACAGGCCGCGCAACGACGTGCGGCGCTGGCCGCAGCGCAGGGCGAAGCAGCTATGCAGGGCATGCTGGTTCCCGATACCAGCGGGGCGCCGCAACTCAACACATTCGAAGGCAAACCAGCGCCGGCCTTCACGCTGCCTGATCTGAGCGGGAAGAAAGTTTCGCTCGCCAATTACCGCGGCAAGGCGCTGCTCATCAACTTCTGGGCCACGTGGTGCGGTCCCTGCAAGATTGAGACGCCCTGGATTGTCGATCTGCGCAATAAATACGCTGCGCAGGGATTCGAAGTGCTGGGCATCGACACCGAAGGCGACGATGCCAAACCGGGCGACGCTGCCTGGGCGACGGATAAGACCGCGATCACCAAGTTCGTGCAACAGGAGAAAATGCCCTACCCTGTGCTCGTCGGTGGCGACAGCATCAGCAAGCCCTACGGCGGTCTGGATGATCTGCCCACGTCTTTCTTCGTCGATCGCCAAGGCAAGATTGTTGCCGCGCAGGTGGGCATCAACTCCGAAAGCGATATCGAGAACAACATCAAGAAGGCGCTGGCGGAGTGAAAAGACAGTTCACAGTTCGTAGTTCGTAGATTGAAGTTAGCAATGGAAAGCGCGCCGGAGGCGCAACGATAGTTAGCCCCGCGCTTCAGCGTGGGGACGCAAGGTTCCACAATCTTCGCCGAGTCCCGTAGAGACGGCGCAAACGATGTTTTTGCAGGGATCAACTCCTGAGGGCATCTTCAGACGCACGAAGGAACAACATGAAGCACAAGATGGCATACCTGGGAGTGCTGGCGCTCGCCGTTGTTGCACACGCGCAATTCGTCTCGAATGCGTGGCAGGCCAGCAGCAAAGCAAAAAAGATGGAGGCCGTGCAATATCTCTATCCGGAGCAGGTGAGTTTGCCGGCCGGAAAGCCGGCCCCGGTGGCACTGCATTTTCGCGTGGCGCAGGGTCTTCACATCAACTCCCACACGCCCGGCGACGACTACCTGATTCCCACCGAGTTTTCGATTCCCGCCGGGGCCGGCGCGCGGCTTGAGAACGCGAGTTATCCTGCGGGCACCAACATCACCCTCCCCGCCGATCCCACGACGAAGCTCAACGTTTATACCGGAGACTTCACCATTCAGACCCGCCTGGTGGCCACCGCCGGCGATCACCTGGTGCAGGCCAAACTGCACTACCAGGCCTGCGACCAGACGCAGTGCATGCCGCCTAAAACCATCACCGTGGCCATCGACGTGATCGCAAAATAGGAGTGCGGCGGTAAGACTCGCGCCACTACGGCACAAACGCGTGCAGCCGCACCTTCCAGCGGGTGCTTTGTCCCGGCTTCAGCGTGATCATGCCGGTATCCATCGAGCCCCATTCCTTGCCGAAGGGATCGGCGAAGTTGAACTGGTCTTCGATGGCCACAAACTGCTTGTCGGGCGGCGCGTACATCTGGATGGTCTTGATCTCCGGCGACAGGCCCTGGACCTCGATGCCGTAGCGCGCGGCCGGATCGACCACCTTTACCGTCACCGCGCCGTCCTTCCACTGCAGATGGCTCCAGTTGTCATCGTAGAAATTCTTGTCGAGCGCCACGCCATTCGGCGCTTCCAGGTCGTACTTCGTTCCGGCCACGGGCAGCAGCTTTCCGGTCGGGAACACGTTGTCGTAGTTGTCGACCTGCGCCAACATCAGGCCCGGAATGTGCACGCGGACCTGACTGCGATTGCCGGAGGGCAGATCGAAATAAGGATGCCAGCCGATCGCAATCGGCTCGTCTTCAGTACCCACGTTGTGGGCCACGATCGAGGCATCCACGGCCTGCGCGGTCAGGGTGATGGTCACCACCAGGTCGGTCTTTGAGAGCCAGTGGCCGCCAAAGTTGCCGGCATGAATCACGCCCGTTACCTGCTCGCCGCCCGGCGTATCGATGACGTGCACATCCGTCGCTTTGTCTTTCAGGATGAGGCCGTGCATAGCGTGCCGCTCGGCACCCGGCAGCTTCCCGATATTGTTCGCCGGCAGCGTGAGCACGTGCCCGTGCCAGGATGTGGTCAGCGTCTTGCCATCGGCCGAGAGCTTGCCGCGGATGCGATTGGGATAGGGGACGAGAAACGCCGCGCCCAGCCGGTAGCCCAGGTCGCCGTTGGCCGTGTCCTGCTGGTCGAGCATGTCCTTGGCAGTGGCCAAGTCGGGCGAGGCCAGCACCGGCACTTCGCCCTTCCCAGGAAAATTCGCGGTGATGTAGAGCAGTTCCATGCCGCGGCCCGGCATCAGCGTCACCGAAGTGAACTCCGGCATGGTTTTGCTCACGGCTGTGCGGTGCAGCGTGACGAGTTTTTCGCCGCCGATCGTGGTCGTGGTCTGTGCGTGCAGCAGCAAGGCAAAAAGCGGAAGGGCGGCGGCGACGGCAAGCTTTCTCATCGGCTGATTCCTGGATAACAGATTTTGACAAGGCAGATTTTTCGCATGCCACCCGCTCTTTGCGGCGGATTCAAAACGGAATGCGGCGCCAAAAATTGGACGGTGCCATTCTACGACACGCAACCTTCGCCGGGATGCCTTGCCGAATTCCGCCCGCCCTTTCCCATTCCCACCCCTCAGATGATGTAATCGGACTTGGTTCTCTGCCAGAGACCGGTTCACCAACTGAGTGCATGACAGCTAGCTCCTTTACTCTCGTCGTCTGGGTGGTCTCTGCGATTGCGGGTTTCCTGGGCGCGCTTACCGGGCTGGGCGGCGGAGTGGTGGTGGTCCCGGCGCTCACCCTGGCCCTGGGCGTCGATATCAAATACGCCATCGGCGCTTCACTGGTCTCGGTCATCGCCACATCGTCCGGCGCAGCGGCGGCCTACGTCCGCGAGGGCTTCTCCAACATCCGCATCGGCATGTTTCTGGAGGTCGCCACCACCGTCGGTGCGGTCTTCGGCGCGTTTCTTGCGGGGCGTGTGAGCACCCATGTTCTCGCCATCATCTTCGGGCTGGTGCTCATCCAGTCGGCCTATCAATCGGTCTTCAAGGGCTCGCTGGAAAACGCTCAGCCGGTTGAATCGGACAAGCTGGGCCATCGATTCCGCATGGGCGGCACGTTCCCTGAAAACGGCCGCCAGCAGGAGTACGGGGTCCGCAATGTGCCGGCGGGCTTCGGGCTCATGTTCGGCGCGGGCGCGCTCTCGGGCCTGCTCGGCATCGGCTCGGGCGCGGTGAAAGTGATCGCCATGGACCAGGCCATGAAGATTCCCTTCAAGGTCTCCACCACCACCAGCAATTTCATGATCGGCGTGACGGCGGCGGCCAGCGCGGGCATATACCTGAGCCGCGGCTACATCGATCCCCGCGTGGCCATGCCGGTGATGCTCGGCGTGTTGGCCGGAGCATTTCTGGGATCGAAGGTGCTGGTGCACGCGCGCGTCAAGACGCTGCGCATCGTCTTTGCGGTTGTCATCCTGGTCATGGCCATTGAGATGATCGTGAACGGAATCCTGGGCAAGGTGTAAAGAATGGGCTTTCAGCATGGATGACCAGCAGCTCGAAACCATCATCGGCAACCTGCTCCGCACGGGCGTGCTGCTGGCGGCGGCCATCGTGCTGGCCGGCGCAGGCCTGTACCTGGTGCAGCATCATAGCGACCGCGTCAACTACCACACCTTTGTGGCTGGCCCGCAAAGCATCCGCGCGGTTTCCGCCATTGTGCACTCTGCCGCGCACCTCAACAGCGAAGGGCTGATACAGCTTGGCCTGTTGCTGCTTATCGCAACCCCGGTGGCGCGCGTAGTGATGGCGGTAGTGGGCTTTGCGCTGGAGCGGGACCGGCTCTACGTCGTGGTAAGCCTGATTGTGCTGGCAGTTTTGCTGGCCAGCCTCACGCGCGCTATCTGAAGCGTGCTGCGCCGTTCCAGCCGCGCCTTTCGTGATAACTTTCAAACGTGCAGGGGCAGACAAAGACAAGCCAAAAATCCGCGAAGAAAAAGCTCGCGACTCGACGTTTTCTTCCCGGACTCACGGTGCGCGACGGATTGGTCCGGCATCCCTTCGACCTGGAATTTGGTGTGCGCACCAGCGGCCTGGTGGCGGGCCGCAACCTGAAAACGGGCCATCGCAGCGACCGCCATGCCACCGCCTATTACGCTGTGGCCCCGTCGGTGTTTCAGTCTCTGCTGGTACGCTGGCGACGCTTAAAGCCGGTGTCGCCTCTCGATTCCTACAACTTTATTGACCTTGGCGCCGGCATGGGCCGAGCCGTGCTGCTGGCGGCAGAGTTTCCCTTTCGCGCGGTGATTGGCGTGGAGATGCACCCGGCGCTGGCACGCATCGGGCGCAAGAACATGGCCCAGTGGCGAACTGCGGGACGGGCCCGCGCGCCCATGCGCATGGTCCAGTGCGACGCCGCGGATTTCCCCCTGCCCACCGGCCCCTGCGTCGTGTTCCTCTTCAATCCCTTTGGCGCGCCGGTACTGCGCCGTATGTTGCGCTCCTGGAGCCGCCAGTTAGGCGGGCGCGAGGGCCAGCTCGACATTCTCTACGTGAACAACGAGCAGGATCGCGTATTGGCTACCGAGCCCGGTTTCGTGCGCCTCTTCTCGGGCGCGGTGCGGCGCTCACCCGCCGATACCGCCGCCGACCGCAATATTCTCACCAACCAGCTTGATGGCGAGTACGCCGCCACCGCCTGGGAAGATTGCTCCATCTACCGGTGGATGGGGAAAACTGTTAGCCTCTAGCTGAATTGCGGGAGCGTGACGGTGAAGGAACCGCATCTGATTCTGGGCATTGGCGAACTGCTGTGGGACATTCTGCCTGCCGGCGGCCAACTGGGCGGGGTCCCCATCGAGGAATCTGGGGTACGCGATGAAGAGCCGGTTGCCCATCGTGCGCGCGTGGCGCTGCTGGGCGGCGCGCCGGCAAATTTCACCGTGATGGCCGGGCGGCTGGGTAGCCATGCCGCGATTCTGAGCCGCATTGGCCGTGACAACCTGGGCCGCCTGGCCATCGACAAACTCGACCCCCTCCCCGTAGACACCAGCCGGCTCGAAATTGATGCGAAGCATGCGACCGGACGTGTCACCGTGAGCTTTGAGGGCGGCGAGCCGCGCTACATCATTCACGAACCGGCGGCCTGGGATTTCCTGGAACTCACGGACGAGTGGGTGCAGCTGGCCGAACGCGCCGATGCCATCTGTTTCGGGTCGCTGGCGCAGCGCCGCGCGCCCTCCCGGCAAACCATCCAGACCCTGGCCGCGCAAACGCGCGCATCCTGCATTCGCGTCTTCGATGTAAACCTGCGCCCGCCCTTCATCTCCGGTGAAGTGATTCAGGAATCGCTGGAGCTGGCCACCGTGGTCAAGATGAATGAAGACGAACTGCCGCAGGTCTTTCGGCTGCTTGGCCAGGACGGAGAGCCGCCGCAAGTGCGTTCCGGCGCAGAGCGGTTGCTGGCCGAGTTTCCTTCGCTGCAGTTGGTTGCGATAACGCGCGGCAACCGCGGCAGCGTGCTGGTGAGCCGCGAGGCGTGGGACGACCACCCCGGATTTCCGGTGAAGGTGGCTGACGGCATTGGGGCCGGCGACGCGTTCACCGCGGCCCTGACACACTACCTGTTGCGCGGCGCCCCGCTGGCCACGCTCAACGAAGCCGGCAATCGCTGGGGCGGATGGGTAGCTTCGCAATCTGGCGCCATGCCGGCGCTCCCCGATGAAGTTCGCGACGCCATCGCCGCCACCATCGAACAATAATTGTGAAGGGTACGGGCTTTAGCCCGTACATAAGATTTACCAAGTGAAACGGGGCTTTAGCCCCTGAGGGAATGCGCGACGTTGCCCACCCCCGCCCCCACGCCGTACCATGGCGTGATCATGAACAATCGAGCCGCGGTTGCAGCATTCTTCTGCACAGTGCTTACGTTGCCGAGCCTTCCCGGCCAGACTCCTTCGCTCACCATCCAGGTTAACCAGCCGGCAGCAAAGGTCAGCCCTACCCTCTATGGACTGATGACGGAGGAGATCAACTACTCCTACGACGGCGGCATCTACGCGGAGCTGGTGCGCGACCGCGCCATCAACCGCGGCTTTGGCAGCCTCACGCACTGGCCCATGGTCGCGCGCGGCGATGCGCAAGTAAGCGTCTCCCTCGACGAGTCAACCGGCCCCAGCACCGCTCTGCCGCGCAGCCTGAAGGTAAGCGTGACCGCAGCCAGCGCCAATGCGCCTGCCGGCGTGGAGAATGATGGCTACTGGGGCATCGCGGTGCGTCCCGACACCACATATAGCGGATCGTTTTATGCAAAGACCGATGCGCCCGGCGTTCCGATAACGGTGGCGCTCACAAACGATGAAACCGGCGCGGTGGCAGCCACGGCAACGGTCTCCGGCATCGGACCCGATTGGAAGCAATACAGCTTCACGTTGAAAACCGGCGCTGTGCCGGTATCGGTGAACAATCATCTGATCCTCACCATTGCCCGGCCCGCTACGCTCTGGCTCGACCTGGTTTCGCTCTTTCCGCCCACGTATCACGATCGCCCCGACGGCAATCGCATCGACATCATGGAAAAGCTCGCGGCCATGCACCCGCAGTTCCTGCGCCTTCCCGGCGGCAACTATCTTGAGGGCGATCACATCGCCGACCGCTTCGACTGGAAGAAGACCATCGGCCCATGGGTCGATCGGCCCACCCACCCCAGCCCCTGGCGCTATCGCTCGTCGGACGGCATGGGGCTGCTCGAGTTTCTGGAATGGTGCGAGGACCTGCACATGCAGCCGGTGCTCGCCGTATACGCCGGCTACTCGCTGCAGCAGGAGCACGTCGACCCCGGACCGGCGCTCGAGCCGTACGTGCAGGATGCGCTCGACGAAATCGAATACGTGACCGGCGGAACAGACACAAAATGGGGCGCCGAGCGCGCCAAGGACGGGCACCCCGCGCCGTTCAAGTTGAAATACGTAGAGATCGGCAATGAAGACGAGTTCGACCACTCCGGCTCTTATGACGGCCGCTTTGCGCAGTTCTACGGCGCCATTAAGCAGCACTATCCTGACTTGCAGTTGATTGCCACCGCGCCGGTGAAGAGCGTGACGCCCGACGTGCTCGACGAACATTTCTATATGTCGGCCGAGAAGTCGTTCTCCGAAGCGCATCACTACGACGATCACCCACGCACCGGCCCCAAAATTTTTGTCGGCGAATGGGCCACGCGCGAGGGCGACCCCACGCCCAACCTTGAAGCTGCGCTGGCCGACGCGGCGTGGCTCACCGGTCTCGAGCGCAACAGCGACCTCGTCATCATGGCCAGCTACGCGCCACTCTTCACCAACGTGAACCCCGGCGGCCTGCAGTGGGCGCCCGACCTGATCGGCTACAACGCACTCTCCAGCTACGGCTCGCCCAGCTATTGGGTGCAGGTCATGTTCGCGGGCCATCTGGGCACAGAAGTTCTACCGGCCACTGTTACCGGCGCCGGACTACGCGTCTTTGCGTCCGCAACGCGCGATGCAAACCGGCACAAGCTCTTCGTAAAAGTGGTGAACGCAAATTCGACCCCGCAGGCTGTGACGATCGATCTTCAAGGTGCAGGCAAAATCGCGCCGCAGGCCACGCTCATCACACTCAGCGGCAAGACGCCCAACGCAACCAACAGCATTACGGATCCCCGGGCAATTGTGCCGGTCGAGCGGACCATTCCAGTCGCCGGGCCCAAATTCACCCAGACTTTCGCGCCCTGGTCGGTCAATGTGCTGGTACTGAATGAGTGAGGCGACAGAAGCGAATATATCTGCATCCGCCGCTCCCCCGTGCACCTCAAATACAATGGAGAATGCAGAGGTTCTTCCCCTATGGTCGACCAGAAGAGAAGTGGGAAATTTTGGGCATTTCTGGACTTTTTCGTCCTTTTCAGCGGGATTTCGACGGCTTCAAACCTGGCCCGCACGCAGGGCCGAAAACTGCTCACCCGCGGCATCTTCCTGTTCCGCTCGCCCGAACACCGCGCCTAGTCCTTGTTCCCCGGGTCCCCGCTTTGTAAACTTGATGTATGTCGATCACGCGTCAGCAGGCTCTCGATTACTTTCACTCGCCCGATCTGATCGGGCTGGGCTTTGAGGCGGACGCGGTACGCCGCCGCCTGCACCCCGAAGGCGTGGTCACCTACATCATCGATCGCAACATCAACTACACCAACTTCTGCACCGAGTACTGCACCTTCTGTGCCTTCTACCGGCCGCTGCCCAAGGCGGGCAAGAAAGACGCGCGCTCTGACGAAGGCTACATCCTTTCGCTCGAGACTATCTACGACAAGATCGCCGAGACCGTCGAGATGGGCGGCACCGGCGTGCTCATGCAGGGCGGCATCCATCCCGACCTCAAGATCGACTGGTTCGAGCGGCTCTTCACCGGCATCAAGCAGCGCTTCCCGCAGATCTGGCTGCATTGTCTTTCTGCCTCTGAAGTGCTGGCCATCGCCGAGTACTCCAACCTCGACCTGCGCACCACCATCGCCCGCCTGCGTGACGCCGGCCTGGATTCCATCCCCGGCGGCGGCGCTGAAATTCTCGACGACGAAGTGCGTCACCGCATTGCGCGCCTCAAGTGCAACACGGCTGACTGGGTAAGCGTGCACCGGACGGCACACGAATTGGGCATGAGGACCACCGCCACCATGATGTTTGGCGTGGGCGAAAATCTTGATCAGCGCATCAACCATTTCGAAGTAGTGCGCCGCCTGCAGGAAGAGACCGGCGGCTTCACGGCCTTCATCCCCTGGAGCTTCCAGCCCAAGCACACGGCGCTCGGCGGCCGCGGCTGGGACGAAGCAACTTCCGTCGAATACCTGAAGGTTCTCGCCATCGCCCGCCTCTATCTCGACAACATTGAGAACGTGCAGGCGAGTTGGGTAACGCAGGGACTCAAAGTGCTGGAACTCGGCCTCCACTTCGGCGGCAATGATGTGGGTTCTGTGATGCTCGAAGAGAATGTGGTCCGCGCAGCCGGAACGTCAAACTGCACCACCGAAGAAGAGCTGCGCCGCATCATCCGCGATGCCGGCTTCAAACCCGTCCAGCGCGATACCCTCTACCGGACCATGTTTTTGAACTAGCTCCGTCTCAGAGGTCCATCCCATAACAGACCAATCATCCTGAGCGAGCTTTGACGCGTATTTGCGCCCAATCGAGTCAAAGGACCTGATTTTCTGGGCACGGCTCCGGATGCGCGCAATGTCGAAGACCCGGCGACCGGGGCGCGCGCGTTGTATTCTGTCTGCGATGATGGGGCGCAATCCGGTGAACCCAATTCGCTGGTTGTTCGACTCACGCCATGGGCCGCAGGGCAGGCTGGTTCCGCGCTGGCTCTTCCTGCGTGCGCTGGCCGCAATCTACTTCTCCGCCTTCTATTCCCTGCTGGTGCAGATCAAGGGCCTCATCGGGCCGCACGGCATTCTGCCCGCGCAGCGACTATCTCACGGCTGTTGCGCAGCAGCTCGGCTGGTCGCGCTACTGGTTTGCGCCCTCCCTCTACTGGATCTCGTCGAGCGACGCGGCGCTGATGACCGTCACCTGGATCGGCCTCATTGCTTCGGTCGTCGCCTTCTTCAATCTCTGGCCGCGCCTCAGCTTCTTTCTCTGCTGGATCTGCTTCCTCTCGTTTGTCGGCGCATCCAGCACCTTCTCCAGCTATCAATCCGACGGCATGTTGCTCGAAGCCGGAATTATCGCGTTGTTCTTTGCGCCGCCCGGCTTGCTGCCCGGCTGGGGCGCGGCACATCCACCCTCGCGCGCGAGCCTGTGGCTGCTGCAGTGGGAGTGGTTTCGCATCTACTTTGAATCCGGCATGGTGAAGCTGGTCAGCGGCGATATCGAGTGGCGCAACTTTACCGCCATGGACGAGTACTACCAGAACGGCCCGCTGCCCACCTGGATCGGCTGGTACGCCGAGCATCTGCCCCACTGGTTTCGCGGCCTTCAGCGTTGGAGCAACGCTGGCGCTCGAACTGGGCATCGTCCTCATGCTCTTCTTCCCGCGCCGCGTGCGCATCGTCTGCTTCTTCATCGTCACGCCGTGGGAGATCGGCGTCATCCTCACCGCCAACTACGCGTTTCTCAATTACCTGGTGCTCGCCCTCGGCTTCCTGCTGCTCGACGACCAGTTCCTGCGCCGCTTCATTCCCGCGCGCTTCCGCCCGCCAGAGCCGCAACCCGCGCTGGTCGAACAACGCGTCGAAGACCAGCCGCTGTCGATCCTCGCCGTGGGCGATGCCGATGTGGTGACCGCCGACCTGGGCCTGCGCAAAGATAAGCCGGAAATTCTGGGTGCCCCGGGTCTCGCTTCTGAGACCCGGGAGACCACGAACCCCAACCGGCCTAACCGTCTTTCCCGTCTCTCCAGCACCCTCGGTCTCGCCCTCTCAGCTATCCTCCTCACCTGGATCGCCTACGACACTACGGTCGAAATGATCGGCATTCCCCTGGGCCGGGTTCCCGGGCCCGCGATGCCCGTCTCCCTCCTCGACCCTCTTCGCATCGCCAACCAGTACGGCCTCTTCGCCGTCATGACCCGCGGCCGTTACGAAATCGAATTCCAGGGCTCCAACGACGGCCAGAACTGGGTCGCTTATCCCTTCCGCAACAAGCCGCAGGCGCTCAACCAGGCGCCCGGCATCTACGCACCCTACCAGCCGCGCTTCGACTGGAATCTCTGGTTCGCATCGCTCGGCGACTGGCGCCAGAACGATATTGTGCCCCTCACTGAAGAGCACCTGCTCGAAAACGATTCCGACGTCCTGGCGCTCTTCAAGAGCAATCCGTTCCTCAATGCGCCGCCGCGCTACGTCCGCGCTGTGTTGTGGCAGTATTGGTTTACGACGGAAGCCGAGAAAAGCGCAGACCGGCAACTGGTGGCGCCGCGAGTACATGGGCCTTTACGCACCTGTGCTCACGCGCGGGCCGGAGAACAAATTCGAAGTCGTAGAAATGCCTGGAGAACTGCCGCCGCACGACTGAACTTTGTTGCCCGTAATCGCGCGCACGATTTTGGGTGCCCCAGGTCTCGATTTTGAGACCTGGGAGACCGCAACCGCTGACTCACCGTTTTTGGGGCTCTATGCAACGCGCCTGCGTCATCGGATCGGGACCGAACGGCCTGGCCGCCGCCATTGTGCTGGCGCAAGCAGGCCTGCGCGTCGAAGTCTTCGAGGCCGAAGCCGAGCCAGGCGGCGCCACGCGCACGCTGCCGCTCACGCTCCCCGGCTTTCTCCACGACTTCGGCTCCGCCGTCCATCCCCTCGCAGCCGGCTCTCCGTTCCTCACCACGCTGCCGCTTGCAGACTACGGCCTGGAGTGGGTGCACGGCGACGTCGCCGCTCGCCCATCCGCTCGACGACGGCACCGCCGTCACCATTGAGCGCAATTTCGAGGTCAACGACAGCGCCCTCGGCGCAGATGGCAAGAACTGGCGCCGCCTGGTCGCCCCAGCGGCGCTCCACTGGCGGCAGTTTGCCGCAGACATTCTGGCCCCGCCGCTCCACGTTCCGCACCACCCGCTGCGCATGGCGCGCTTCGGCCTGTCTGCCCTTCAATCCGCACAATCACTCGTGCGCGGCAACTTTTCAAATTCACGTACGCAGGCGATTTTTGCGGGCCTGGCTGCGCACTCGTTCCTCAGCCTTGATCGTCCCCTTACCGCCGGCGTCGGCCTCCTGTTTGCCGCGTCGCTGCACGCCGTGGGCTGGCCCGTCCCGCGCGGCGGCGCGCGCGCCATTCCGCACGCGCTCATCGGCTATCTCGAATCGCTCGGCGGCACGGTGCATTCATCGACGCGCATCGATGCGGCCGCCTTCCGCGAGCTCTCCCGCGACGGCACGCTCATGATGTGCGACCTGACGCCGCGCCAGTTGCTGGCCATCGCCGGCGACCAGCTCACCCTCGGCCATCGCCTGGCGCTTCGGCCGATTTCCGCTACGGCCCCGGCGCATTCAAGGTGGACTACGCGCTCTCCCAACCCGTGCCCTGGCGCGCGCCCGAGTGCCGCCGCGCCATCACCGTGCACCTCGGCGGCACGTTTGAGGAGATTGCGCAATCAGAGAGTGAAGTGGCGCCACGGCCGCGCGCCGCAACGGCCCTTCGTATTGGTCGCGCAGCCCACGCTCTTCGATCCTTCGCGCGCGCCCCGCGGCCAGCACGTGCTGTGGGCCTACTGCCACGTCCCCAACAGCTCCACGGTTGACATGACCGAGCGCATCGACGCGCAGATCGAGCGCTTCGCTCCCGGCTTCCGCGACTGCATCCTCGCCCGCCATGTGTCGACACCCGCAACGCTCGAAGCCATGGACGCTAACCTGATCGGCGGCGACATCTCCGGCGGCGCCATCAGCCTCAGCCAGCTTCTCTTCCGCCCCACGCTGCGCGAATACGCCACCAGCAACCCGAAGATTTTTCTCTGCTCGTCATCCACGCCGCCCGGCGCCGGCGTCCACGGTATGTGCGGTTACCACGCCGCAAAGATGGCGCTGCGCCGCTTGCTTTCCCACTGAACAAGGGTGCCCCCGGTCTCGCTTTTGAGACCGGGGAACCGTAAGCGCGAACGAGCTGTTAGCTGTCTGTTCCTTTACGGCAGATGATCCAGATAGCACGCTGCGCTTCGAATCTGCGTTGGAGGCACAGGCGGCGTCATCCACGGCGGATTGCTGAAATCGAAAAACTCCGTCATATCCATCTGCGCCGCATCGCGCTTGGTCAGAGGTGGTAAATTCCAGCGGGTCTCAATGAACTTCAACATCGCCGTGTAATCCGCCACCGTGTGCGACACGTAGTGCTGCTTCGCATACGGCGAGACAACCACTAACGGAACGCGATAGCCCGTCCAGCTGAAGGTACAAGTCGGCCCGGAATTATTCAGGCATATATCGCCTGGGAGCAGATCCTTGGGCGCAATACCGTCCGGGCTGGGCATCGGCTGCGGTGAAACGTGATCGTACAGCCCGCCCGCTTCGTCGTACGTCCAAAAGAGAACCGAGTCGTTCCAGGAGCTGCTTTGCATGAGCGCATCGACCATCTGGGAGACGTAATATTCGCCATCCTGAACGTTGGTCGGCGCGTCTTTGTCCGAGTCGGTGCCGTGCTCGTCTTCGCCAGCGTCCGAGGCCGGTTCGATCTCCGCTACCTGCGGCAGAGTGCCGTTCTCGAGATCGGAGAAAAACTGCGATGTGGTCGCGATGTTCTGCGGATACTTCACGATGACCGTGTCCGCAAAGACGAAGTTATGCAGGTAGCTCTGGGTCATGAGGCACTTTGCCGTGTACACCGGCCCCTTGCAGCCGCTGCCTTCGGGATTCACATAAATCTTCCACGTAATCCCGGCATCCTGAAGCTCTTCGAAGATGGTCTTCGACTTCAGTTGCGGCGTGTCGGCGGCGCTGGTTCCGTTCGGATATGCGTATCCTCCCGAGGTAGCGCCCAGCAGGTATTCGCGATTGATGTTGGTCCGCGACATGGCCGGATTGAACCACCGGTCCGAGGTCGCAAAACTGCTGGCCATAAAGTAGAGGTAGTCCAGCTGCTCGCCGTTGTAATAGCCCATCGCGCGCACGCCGTTAGAATCGTAAAACCCGTTAGCCCGCCCATCGTACGCTGCCGTGAACACGAACCCGTCATTCTTCGCCGCGCGCCGACCGGTATTGTCGGTAGGATCCCAATCGTTGTGCGCCTCGTCCCACGAGGGGCTGGTGTTCTCCGTGCACACCGTATTCAAATGGAACGACGTCACCGTGTGGCTGGGATCGAAGCCGCAGCCGCCGCTATCGGAACTGCACCCCGGATTCGACGGCGCCGATCTTTTCAGCGGAGCAATGCCCGTGGCGGGATTGAACTGCGGAAGTCCGTCGAACGATTCGTCGGGGAACCCGCTCTCTGCCCAGTATTCGCGCAGCGTCCCCAGGTAGTTATCGAGCGATCGGTTCTCCTGCACCAGGATGATGACATGGTTGATGGCCGCGATCGTGGCAGCGACCGTGAACGTCGCCGACACCGTAGCATCGGCGCTCATGGTCACGCTGCATGCCGCCGTGCCGCTGCATCCGCCTCCCCATCCGGCAAACGTGGAGTTCGACCCGGGCGCCTGGGCCAGTGTCACCACGGTGCCGGCGGAGAAGGTCGCCACGCATGTCGTGCCGCAACTGATCCCCGCAGGGCTGCTGGTGATGCTGCCTTCACCGGTGCCGGAACTCTGCACGGTGAGTTGGTAGGTTGTCGGCGGGGGCGGGGTGGTGGTGCCGGAGCCGCCCCCTCCTGAGCCTCCGGATCCACCTGATCCGGTCCCGCCCGTGCCGCCCCCCGTACCGCCGCCCGTACCACCCCCCGACCCACCTGTGCCGCCCGTGCCACCGCCTGATCCGCCTGAACCGAGATTAGAATTATTGCTGAGATTGCCACCGCCGCAGCCGAACAAGAGCCACAGAACCCCGAAACAGCACACGCTGCAAAGAGCCTTCCGCATACAAGTCCCTCGAGCCTCCTGGCAAAATTCGATGCCGGGTTGGGCCAAATACCTGCGCACCTCTTTGCATCCCTGCACAGAATTGCTCGCTGAACAGCAGTGGAGCGCTCAAAAAAACACGGGCTTCGCCAGGGAAAAATTCCCCTTCGAAGCCCGCAATCCGTACAGTAACTTTCTAACCAGGAAAAAAGTTTACATCCCGCTCTGTTCCCCGCTGGCCGGATGCACCACGCGATAAGTCGTTCCGCCGTTCGCCCACACCAGCAGCAAAATGTCCTTGCCCTCGGGCGCCGCGTGAATCGCGCTCACGCAGCTTTCGGCATCCTCCACCGGCTTGCGATCCACTTCCAGGATCACGTCGCCGGGGGCGAGGCCCGCATCGTCCGCGGGGCTGCCGGGGCGCACGTTCTCAACGGCCGCTCCCTTCACCGTGGCCGGCACGTTGAACTGCTGGCGCACGTCCGGCGTCAGGTTGCCGATGGAGACGCCGATCTTGCCCTTGTTCGCGCCCGAACTGTTCTCCGCTTCCTCGGTGCCGGGCTTGTGGAACTCGCCCACCGTGATGTGCAGCGTCATCGGCTTGCCGTTACGCAGAATGCCCAGTTCGATGTTGGCTCCGGGCTGCATCTCGCTCACCGCAACCTGCAGCGCGCTGCCATTGGCGATCTTGTTGCCGTTGAGCTGGCGCAGCACGTCACCGCGCTCCAGGCCCGCGTGGCCGGCCGGCGAGTCGGGCGTAACCTGCGCAACAATCGCACCCGACGCGTCCGGCAGATTGAAGAAGCTGGCGTTCTCCGGCGTCACGTCGTTCATGGCGATGCCGAGATAGCCGTGATGCACGGTTCCGTCCTTGATGATCGACTCCGCGCTGGCCTTCACGATCTGCGAGGGGATGGCGAATCCCGCGCCGGCAAACGACCCGCTGTCGGAAATGATGAAGGTGTCGATGCCGATCAGCTCGCCGTAGGCGTTCACCAGCGGGCCGCCCGAGTTGCCGGGGTTGATGGCCGCGTCAGTCTGAATAAAGTCACCGGGCTTGCGTGCATCGTCAGAGTAAGGATTGGGCCGGTTGATGCCGCTCACAATGCCGCGCGTAACCGTGAAGGGAAAATTGCCAAAGGGATTGCCGAAGGCCAGCACCGTTTCGCCGGGTTTCACTTCGGTGGAGTTGCCCCACGCGATGCTGGTCAGGTTGTGCGCGTCGATCTTGATGACGGCGAGATCGTTGAGCTTGTCCACGCCCACCAGCTTGGCCGGGAAGATGCGCCGGTCGTCGAGTGTCACGCGAATCTGCGTAGCGCCATTCACGACGTGATCGTTGGTCACAATGTAGCCGTCGGGCGAAACGATGACGCCGCTGCCGATGCCGTGCTCAATCTGCGGCTGCGGGTGCGCTTGCTGGCCGCCGCCGGGGCCGAAGAAAAACTGGCGGAAGCCGGGAGGCAGATCCTGCGGCGAGATACCGCCCGAACCTTGGCCACCGCCATTGCCGGAGCCGCCATCAGAGCCGCCGCCGTCCTCACCATCCTGATCGTCCGTGACCCGCGACGTGACCGCCACGTTGACCACCGCCGGCGTAACGCGCGCCGCAACGGCCTCAACTGCATTGTCAAGCGCGATCAGCGGCGAAACGGCGCTCTCGTTCAGCGGCGCAGCGCTGCCGATGGCTGCGTGCGCGAAGTTGTGGTTGAACGCCAATGCGCCGACCAGCACCAGCGCCGAGGCGCAGCCTGCCGGGACCACCAGCCTCTTCACCTTGGTCAGTTTTGCTCTTAAAGAATTAGTTGTTACAGACATGCCTTCACCTCAGTGGGGTTGTTGAATTGCGATTAGAGTTGGATCACCAGCCAGCCGCCGCGGATTGGAATGGCCGCGGGCAGCGGCACCATCGGAACTGTGCTGGAAACTGTGCCCATGCCGGTCTTGCTTGCAGTGGGACGGGTCGCGCTAGCCTTTGTCGCGTCACCCTTGGTCGCGCCGGTCTGCATCGCCCGAGCCGGATACACGCGAAGAATCAATTGCGTCACAGTGTACCGGCGCGCCACGCGCGGTGCGTCGGATGCCTGTTCCAGCGCGGGACCAGAGGCGGGAGTTGAAACCGAGCTCGTGCTCTCCACCTGCTCCCACGCCGTGTACACAATCCACTGCTGCGGCTCAGCAGCCGCAGGAACAGCAGCGTCAGCTAGAGCGTCTCCCGCAGCCGGCCTGCGGGAAACATCGGCTTTAGCAAGAACACTCCGTGCCCCATCCTCGCGAGTTTTTACTGTCGCGAAGGTGGGAGACCACTTAACCCGCTCTTTCGTCGCTGAACTCCGCCGTTGCGCCAGCCGCGCCTGAGCCAGTTCAGCCCGCGTATGCACCTGGGCCATTGCATTAATAGCGTGGAATCCGCGCACAGGCCGCCCGTCCACCATCGAATCCGCATTCATCGCGGCCACATTCGGTGCCGCCGGACGCGCTACAAACGCCACCACTTGCGGGCAGCGCGCCAATTCCACCGACCCGAAAACCAGCCCGCAGCCCATCACGCCCAGCAGCGCCCGCGCCGCCGCAGGATGCAGCCCCGGGCCGCGCCGCAAAATCCTATGGACACGGTCCACCAGTTCAGGCCGGCGCTGCCACGCGCCCAGGCTCAGCGCTTCAGCCCTGTGCTCCAGGCCGCGCTCCGCGAGACTCGCCAGGCAGAGCGCATAGGCCCGCGGCGCCTGTGTCCTGCGCACCACGCCCTCGTCACACGCCATCTCGCGCTCGCTGCACAGCCGCCGCTCCATCCACGCCAGCGCCGGATTCAGGGGAAACAGCACCAGGCACAGCTTCTGCAGCAGGTTGATCCAGTCGTCGCGCCGGCGCAGATGCTCTGCTTCGTGCAGTATCACCTGTTCCAGTTCCGCGGCTGTCAGCCGCTCCAGCAGCCACTCCGGAATGAGAATGCGCGGCGCGAAAAATCCAATCACACTCGGCCGGTCCAGATCCCGCGTGGTGCAAATTTCCGGGGCTTGATAGCCCGGGACTGGGTAGGCCGGGGCTGGGTAGGCCGGGACTGGGTAGGCCGGGACTTGGTAGGCCGGGACTTTAGTCCCGGCATCTCCTGCCAAAAAATTGAATTGGGCTTTAGCCCCTGAGGAATCTTCACCCAGCGGCACCGCCCTCTTCCAAAGCCGCCGCAACCGCAGCGCATGCACGCCCAGATCAATGGCCCGCACCAGCGATGCCGCCAACCAAACCGCCGCGATCGCCAAACTCCAGCGCGGATCGAGACTAAGCCACGCATGCGGAGCCGCCGCCGCCGAAGCCGGCAACGAAGCCGCCGGTGCAACCGAATCCGTACTCAAAAACGAATGGAAGAAGGAGAAGAGCTTAGGCAAAAACGGCAGTGCCACCAGCGCCGCAAATCCAGCCCCCCACACGCGGAAGCGATCTGCGGCCGCGATCCGTGGCGTCAGGCGCAGGCAGAGCGCCAACGCCAGCGCCAGCGCCGCTCCCTGCCACAGAGTCGAAATCACCAACGGCCCCGCCGCGTCCGCAAATGCCCGTACCATCGTTGCCATCTCCATGCGTTACGCCTCACCTTTTGCCGTTGCGCCCGCCGCACCCTCCGGCTCCGCCTGCCGGATCGCATCTTTCAGCCGCGCCAGCTCGTCCAGGGTCAGTTCCTCATCGCCCAAAAGCGAGAGCAGCAGCCGCTCGCGCGAGTTGCCGAAGAACCGGCTCAGCACGTGCCGCACCTCGCTCCGGCTGGCCTCCTGCTCCGCCACGCAAGCGCGGTAAACGAAGGCCCTACCCTCTTGTCGATGCTCCACGTAACCCTTTTGCTCCAAAATCCGGATAGTCGTGAGCACCGAGTTATAGGCCAGGGGCTCGCCCTCGGGCATGGCCGCCACCAGGTCGGTGACCGCCGACTCGCCGCGCCGCCACAGGATCTTCATCAGCCTGAGTTCAGCCTCGGTCAGCGTGTTGGATTTCTTTGGCGGCATTTTTCTACCCTGGAGCCATTTCCGGAACGTCCCGGCCGACTCCGGATTCCTTGCACACCAGCATAGACGATCAACTAAAGGATTAGTTAGCAGAATTTATCCCGAGGTATCGCTGAAGCGGGAGCCGTACGTTATCTACTTCAGGTTTCGATGAACATAGACCACGAAATGCGATCCTGAGCCACGTTGGCCGTACCGCCGACTACGCTAGCTAAACTCCGGCGCCAGCATGGCAATCATCTCCACGTCGCGGTCCAGGATCACCGATTTGTCGGGATTGGAGCCGTCGTAGTGCACGTGGATGCGCTTGTCCTTTACCTGGCGAACGAAGTCGTTGGCCAGCTCTCGGCGGTGGAAGCGGCGAACGTAGTTGCCGGAACGGTACTCGCCCACATAATAGGTGTACGTGAGGTCGGCCCAGTAGCTGCGCATTCCCTCCTTGCGCACGTTGCCCGACTGGATGGTGGCGTCGGTAGCCGGCCAGCCCTCCATGGCCTGTTTCTGGCGCCGCTTCTGGTAGAGCTTGCGCACGCCCGCCGCGGCGAAGGCCCCGGGGATGAGCCCAAACACCTTCAGCAGCTTCACCAGCTCAATGAAGATCAGCGTCCAAGGCCAGTGGTGGAAATGCATGGCAGCGATTATTGCACGGGAAGCAGACTCACCAAAGGCTGTCATCCTGAGACGGAGCCGAAGGATCTGCGGTTGTTTCTCTCTGCCGATTACCTGCGGGCCCTGGACCGCATGATTTCCTAAATGCAACCGCAGATCCTTCATCGCTGCGCTCCTCAGGATGACAGCGCGTGGAGGGACGGTGAAATGCGGCCTGCCCGAGATCGTTTCCCGCCAACATTTAGAATAAAACCTGCCCCAATTTGCTCTTCGTTCGCTCGAGCGGACGGGAAAGTTCGTGCGTTTTTATGCATCGTTGGTCGAAGCTCTTTGTCCCCACCCTGCGCGAGGCCCCGGCAGACGCCGAAGTGGCCAGCCACAAGTTCCTGCTCCGCGCCGGCTACATCCGCCAGCTCGGCGCCGGCATTTACAACTATCTCTTTATGGGCCAGCGCTCGCTCAACAAGATCACCGCCATCGTGCGCCAGGAGATGGACACCATCGGCCAGGAGTTCTACCTGCCGGCGATATTGCCCAAAGAACCCTGGGTTGAATCCGGCCGCTGGACGGGCATGGGCGACAACATGTTCCGCCTCAAGGACCGCAAGGGCGCCGAGCTGTGCCTGGGCATGACCCACGAAGAGATCATGACCGTGATTGCGCGCGGCGAACTGCGCAGTTACAAGCAGTTGCCGCAGATCTGGTACCAGATTCAGACCAAGTTCCGCGACGAGCCGCGCCCCAAGGGCGGCCTGCTGCGCGTGCGCCAGTTCATGATGAAGGACAGCTACTCCTTCGACCTCGACGCCGCCGGTCTGGACAAGAGCTACGATCAGCATGACGCGGTTTACCGCGCGATTTTCCGGCGTTGCGGGCTCAAATTTGTGGCGGTGGAAGCCGATTCGGGCGCCATGGGCGGCTCGCGGTCGCAGGAGTTCATGGTCTACACCGATGCGGGCGAGGACCTGATCGCAAGCTGTCCCGAGTGCGGCTACGCAGCCAATGTCGAGAAGGCAACTTCGTTGCTTGAGCCTGTGGAGGAGATGGTTGCCACAGGAGATGGCATGCCGGAGCTGGTTTCCACGCCCGGCTGCGCGGCGATCGCCGATGTGGCCGCGTTCTTCAAGATTTCGCCCACATCAGACATCAAATGTGTCGCCTACATGGCGCTCAAGCGCGGCGCGCCCACCAAGGGCGGAGTTCAAAAAGACACGTGGCACGGCGTCGCCGCCTTCCTGCGCGGCGATCACCAGGTGAATGAAACCAAGCTGCTGGGCGTTCTTGGCGCAGCCGAGCTCCGCACCATGCAGGCCGAAGAGCTCGAGCAGTATCTGAACGGCCCGGCCGGTTATCTTGGCCCCGTCGGCCTCAAGCCGGAAGCCACACCGCTCGGCGAAGGGCTCACCGTGGTCGTCGACAAGGCCCTCGAAGGCCGCAAGAACATGGTCTGCGGCGCCAACCAGAAGGATTACCACCTTCGCAACGTCACACCCGGCCGCGACTTCGGCTGGACGCTGGCCGCCGATATTCGCAGCGTGAACGAGGGTGAAGCCTGCCCGCAAGCCGGCTGTGCAGGCCGCCTCGTAGTCGGCAAGGCCGTCGAAATCGGCCACATCTTCAAGCTCGGCGACAAGTACACCCGGTCCATGGGGGCCAACGTCCTCGATCCCAACGGGAAGGAAGTCACGCCCATCATGGGCTGCTACGGCATCGGCATCGAGCGCATCCTCACCGCGGCCATCGAGCAGTCCACCGACGCCAACGGTTTCTGGCTGCCGGCCTCCATCGCGCCGTTCACGGTGGTCGTCACCGTAACCAACATCGCCGACGAGACCCTGCGCGCCACCGGCGAGCAGATTGCCGGCGAGCTTGAATCCGCAGGGCTTGACGTACTGCTCGATGACAGAGACGAGCGTGCCGGCGTCAAATTCAAAGACGCCGATCTGGTGGGCATCCCTTACCGCATCAATGTAGGGAAGAAGGCCGCGGCGGGCCAGGTAGAGTTGGTTACGCGCGCCTCCTCGAGCAGTGTGGATGTAGCCATCGTCGATGTACTGGCAGCAGTGAAAGACAAAGTGGCAGAGGAACAGCTTCTAGCTGCTAGTACCGCAACCGCGTAATTCTGTGGTCTCCCATGTCTCAAAAGCGAGACCTGGGGCACCCAAGCTTGTGGGCGCGATTACTGAATCAAGAAGTTGCGGTACTAGCTTTCAGCTTTTTTGCCTGGTAAGGATGATCGGAATCAGTCAGAACCCCGCACGCCATTGAGGGCGCAACCCAAGCAAGAAAAGCTAGAGGCTGGAAGCTAATAGCTAGGAGCTGAATTTATGGTGGTGAAGATCAAATTCGCGCGGCCCGCGGTCAAGCACCGGGTGGCCACGCTGGCCCTGCTCGTTGCGGGCTCGGCCCTGGCGCTCTGCGCGATCGTCGGCTTCTCCATCTTCGGCTACTACTACTTTTCCTACCGCGGCATTGTCGATCAGCGGATGAGCCAGCCCATCTTCGCCGACACGGCCAAAATCTACGCCGCCCCGCGCGAAGTGCGCCCCGGCCAAAAGCTCTCCATCCAATTGATCGCGAATGAGCTTCGCGAAGCCGGTTACACCACCGACGGCGCCGCGCAGGCCTCGCCCCTTGGAACCTACACCCAGGGCGTGCAGGAAATCACGGTGCGCCCGGGCGCGCAGTCTTATCACGCGCCCGATCCCGCCGTCATCCACGTCAGCGGTGGCGTGGTCGATTCCATCGTCGACGCCAAGGGCCAGCCACTCTCCAGCTACGAGCTTGAGCCGCTGCTCATCACCGGCCTCAGTTCGGGCGCCGACCGCATCAAGCGCCGCCTGCTCACCTACAACGAGATTCCGCCCAACCTGGTCCACGCGGTGGTCTCCATTGAGGATCGCCGCTTCTTCGAGCACAGCGGCGTGGACTATCACCGCATCCTCGGAGCGCTCTGGAACGATCTCACGCCCGGGCACCGCTGGACCGAGGGCGGCTCGACCCTGACCATGCAACTGGCGCGCGGCTTCTTTCTCACGCCGCAGCGGCGCATCAAGCGCAAGATCATCGAAATCGCCATCACCTTCCAGCTCGAGCACCGCTTCACCAAGCAGCAGATCTTCCAGATGTACGCCAACGAGATCAACCTCGGGCAGCGCGGCAGCTTTTCGATTGACGGCTTCGGCGAGGCGTCGCAGGCGTACTTTGGCAAGGATGTCCGTCAGCTCGATCTGGCCGAGTGCGCGCTGCTGGCAGGCATGATCCAGAGCCCCAACCGGCTCAACCCCTTCCGCCATCCGGAACGCGCCATTGACCGCCGCAACCTGGTGCTGGACACGATGGTGGAAACCGGCAGCGTCACCAAGGACCAGGCAGAGAACGCCAAGCTGGAGCCGCTACACCTGGTTCCCGGCAGCGTGGACGCCAGTGAAGCGCCCTACTTCGTCGACCTGGTGCACGACCAGCTGATGCAGAAACTCGGCGATCGCGACTTCAATCGCGAGGGCCTGCGCATCTACACCTCGCTCGACCCCGACCTGCAGCGCCTGGCCACGAATGCGGTCGAGTCCTCGATGCACCTGATCGACGAGCAGGTCGACAAGGTACACGCGCGCGACCGTAAGCTGGGCAAGCCCTATGTCTATCCGCAGGTAGCGCTGATCGCGCTCAATCCGCATACTGGCCAGGTACTGGCGCTGGTGGGCGGGCGCAGCTACGGCGCCTCGCAGTTGAACCACGCGGTAGCGCAGCGGCCCACCGGCTCAACGTTCAAGCCGTTCGTGTATGCGTCGGCTTTCCAAACCGCGGTGGAAGGCACCATGCTGCCCGGCCAGACCAAGCTCTTCTCGCCGCTCACCATGCTCGACGATGCGCAGACCACCTACGACGTGGGCAACCAGACGTACACGCCGCGCAATTACAAGGGCGAGTATTACGGCGAGATCACGGCCCGCTACGCCCTCATGCGCTCGGACAACAACGCCACCATTGCTCTGGCCGGCATGGTCGGCTTCGATCGCGTAGCTGCGCTGGGCCGTGAGGCCGGCATCGTCAACGCCCGCGGGACGCCGTCGGTAGCCATCGGTTCCTATGACGCCACGCCGCTGCAGGTGGCGGGCGCCTACACCGTCTTCGCCAACGGTGGCGTCCATCTGGATCCCTGGATGCTGGCCAGCGTACGCACGCCCACCGGCGACATCATCGACGACTACTCACCCACCGCGCGGACTGTGCTCGATCCGCGCGTGGCGTTCCTGACCACCAGCATGATGGAGGCCGTTCTGCAAGGCAACGGGGGCGCCGGCTGCGAGGTTGGGGGCCGAGATTTCTGCGGAACCGGCGCCGGAGTGCGCGACATGGGATTCCTGGCTCCGGCCGCTGGTAAAACCGGCACCGACCATGACGCCTGGTTCGCCGGCTTCACCAGCAATCTCATCTGCGTAGTCTGGGTGGGCAACGACGATTACACCGACATCAAGATCGAAGGCGCGCACGCCGCCGCGCCCATCTGGGCCAACTTCATGAAGCAGGCGGTCATGTTGCCGCAGTACTCCGATACCAAGGACTTCACGCCACCGGATGGCGTCCAGATCGAGAGCATCAACAAGGAGACCAACCTGCTGAGCGACACCGCCTGCCCCGACGAGTACGACGCAGCCTTCCTCAACGGCACCGCGCCCACGGATTTCTGCGACCACCAGAACGACCACCGCAACATCTTCCAGCGGATTCTCGGACTGGGCGGGGGCAAGAGCGGGAACTGAGCCCGTAGCGCCAGTCTCCCGCCGGTTAGAGGGGGTACTCGCTCGGAATCTATCGATGCGGTTGTCATCCCGAGCGCAACGAGGGATCTGCGGTTGCTTATGGCGTGAATTTTGGCGACAACGTTTCCGAGGACTGACCCCGAAGGGAGTCTTCCTTCGCTCTTTCAATCCCCGGTCCCCAAATGCGAGGGACCGGGGGCCACCCTCATCCTCACTGCCGTTTGGACAAGATCGCCGGGATCGGGGCCACCCGCCGGTATTCACTCTGCCCTGCCATTTGTGGCTGTCATCCTGAGGCGAAAGCCGAAGGATCTGCGGTTGCTTTTCTCCTCCTCATCTCCGCACAAGGGCAGTTCACAAGGAGTAACTGACGGTTAGGCGGTTGCTCGGGAGCAATCTCCAGAGCGGCCGAGATGCCCTCTTCAGCCCCTGTCGAAAGTGACAGTTCCCAAGTGCCTGCGAACGTTGGACGATCTGGTAGAAAGGCATCTTGCGCCCGCAATTAGGTCACAACGATCATGACAACGTCCACAAGTCCGACTAGGGTGACGCCTGGAGATTCTGCCCAGGCTTCGCCTCTCCTTCCTTCCTGGAACGAAGGCCCCACCATGCAAAGCATTTTGAATTTTGTCCGTAGGGTGACCACGGCTGGAGATCCTCAGTTCGTCAAGCCCGAAGACCGGATCGCGGTCTTCGATAACGACGGGACTCTGTGGAGCGAGATGCCATTTTATTTCCAGTTTGCGTTCGTTCTCGATCGCATGAAGGCGATGGCTCCACAACATCCCGAATGGAAAGACAACCCGCTTTATACGGCGGTGCTGGCAAACGATATGAAAACTGTCGCCGCCGGAGGCGACCGCGCAATCTTGAAACTTGCCATGATTACCCACGCTGGCATGACGACAGACGAGTTCGCAAAAATTGTGGAGGACTGGATCACAAACGCCAGGCATCCGAAGTTCAATCGCCCCTACACGGATGTGATTTACCAGCCGATGTTAGAGCTGCTTGCTTATTTGCGTGCCAATGGCTTCAAAACGTTCATCGTCTCCGGTGGGGGAGTTGAATTCATGCGCGTCTGGGCGGAAAAGGTATATGGGATTCCGCCCGAGCAGGTGATCGGCAGCAGCATCGTAACCAAGTTCGAGATGCTCGACGGCGCGCCGGCGCTCACCCGGCTGCCGCAATTGAATTTCATAGATGACAACGTCGGCAAGCCCGTGGGTATCAACTCGCACATCGGACGCAGGCCCATAGCTGCCTTTGGCAATTCCGACGGCGATCTGCAGATGCTGCAATGGACCACCATTGGTACTGGATGTCGCTTTGGGTTGCTCGTACACCACACAGACCCCGTCCGCGAGTATGCCTATGAAGTGTCGCCCTTGGGCAAGCTGGAGGTGGCGCTGACTGAAGCGGCGGTTCGGGGTTGGACTGTCGTGGATATGAAGAACGACTGGAATAGGGTCTTCGCGTTCGAAGATGCCAAATAGCGCACTTTCTTTTCAACAGTTGTGGCAGGAGGATTGTATGCCAATCGATACACCGACCACTCCCGACAAAGCAGGGGCATCCGGCGCAGCGCCAAACGAAATCACCGCCGTCGACATCGTGCTTGAACCTGACGCCACGATGATCGAGCACGCCCAGGCCGATAATGCTCGGCTACTGCAGAATTTCCCCAAGGGCTACTCGTTGGGCGGGGAGCACGCGCCTCACAACTCGATGCTGCAGCGATATGTCGACACCGCTGACTTGGACAAATTCTTTGCAGCTGCCGCCACGGCGTTTGCCAAAGAAGATCCGACCAGTTGGAAGCTGAAGGCGTTCAAATACTATTACATTCCCGCTGGGCCCATCGGTCTTGGCGGCATCGTGATCGAGCCCACACCCGACCTGCTCAGGCTGCAGCAGGAACTGATCGATGCGGTCACACCCTTCACCGCGCCGACCGGTACGGCGGCTGCCTACGTGACCACGCCCCAGGACCCCAACATCGTCCCCCAGTTAATTGAATATGTCAGGGTGTTCGTTCCCGACCACAGCGGAGCAAAGTACAGCCCGCACGTCAGCATCGGCGTCGGCACTGTCGAATTCCTTAACGCGATGCTCGCTGAACCATTCAAGACGTTCACGTTTTCACCCGTAGGAGCGTCCGTCTACCACCTCGGCAATTATGGAACCGCGATGACAAAACTCCACTCCTTCCAACTGACGCAGCGAAGGAGCGACAGGCCAACATCCGTCGGTCAAATAAGGAGAACGGCATGAAGAAGTCAGGGAAGCGTCCTGATGGGATGTCACGCCGCGAATTCACGAAGCTCGCCGGTGCTACGGCCATCTCCGCCGGAATTCCCGGGATTGCCTCGGCGCAAACGGCTAAGCCGGTAGAGGATCGAAACAAAGCACTCGACCATGTGGTCGTAATCATGTTCGAAAACCGCTCGTTCGACCATTTGCTGGGGCGACTGTACCAACCGGGCGATGTCAAATCGTTTGAAGGCGTGATCAACAAGGACCTCAAGAATCCCATCCCCGAGTGGGCCGAGAGTGGAGCCGACCGCAAGTTTGTGTCCTACGGTGTAGCGTCGAATATGAATACGCCGCGACCCGATCCGGGCGAGGAATACCCGCACCTTCCTGATTGTGGCCCATTGGGAAGTGGCCCATTGGGAAGTTACACGGTGGTTAATAGCGAGATCGTTAATAATTCCCGTGTTAATCCGGCATCCAACAACAGGTTACAGGGCGGCCATCAGAGCGGTGATTCACGCCGGCCAAAGCAAATTCAAGCCCGCCGAGAATGCCTTGAAATCTCCATCCCGGGTGATGAGGGCAATATCGGCGTCCATGCAGCATTGTGCGATCAAGGCGTCGCCAAGCCGAGCTTTCCTTTTCCGAGCGAGAACCTTTGCGCGAAGTCTTCCGGCTCGGTGCCAGAATCCGTCCTTCAACGCCACCAGTGGGAGTTCCAGGAGAGTTTGTGCCACAGAAGCAGAGAGTTCAGGGTCACTCAGCAATTCTGTCAGCACCGGAGGCGGCATTACGACCTGACGGGATTGAAGCGCCCTGGCCAGCGCGACAACATCGTCTCCCTGCTCTCCCTCAAAGAATGAGATCCAGGTACTGGTGTCCGCTGCGATCATCGGTCTGCCTTCAACTCCTCAAGCGTTTTTGAGAATCGAACTTTCCCCTGAAGTTGAATAAGGCGCTCGTATGCTCTCCCTGCCGCAACCAGTTCAAGCCCAGTACGAATGGTTTGAGTGATTCCGGCGCCACTTGCCTTTTGCGCCTTGCTCAGAAGCTCTGCGGGAACTTCCACGGTAATTTTTCGTGCTGCCGGCATTCCGATCCCCTTTACCATACTGTATACCAGCATCAAGTATGGGATGTGGTCTGCGGAAATGGGATCAAACAGACATCCTATTCGCCGTCGTATTTCGCCTCAAATGTCCGGGGGGCTTAGCAGCCCTCGGCCCTCCCAAGACACAAATGCGCCCGGATCATTGATCCGGGCGCATTCGGGTCTCGAATAAAGCCTGCGTTTTAGAAGTGGTACGCCACGCCCACCGCGGGCTCAAAGATGTTCCACCACTTGTTGGTGTTGAGTTGGGAGAAACCGAAAGTGGGCACCTTTGTCACCAGGCCCCGATACTCGGCGCGAATATCGAAGCTGGGGCTGACCTCATACGCAATACCCGCCCCGTAGAGGGCGCCCACCGACGTCTGCTGTTTGGCATCCAGCAACTGCAGGCCAGTGTTGCGGATGGGCAGATAGATAACGGCCGCCGGGCCCGCTTCCACAAACGGATTCCAGTTCTTGAAAACAAATGACTTGACGAAGGCGCCTGAAATTTCCTGGGTGCGCAATGGGACGTCGTAGTTGTTCGGGTTCGCGTAATAGTGGATCTTATTCTCGTAGGTGAAGCCGTAATTCGCTTCTAAAGCGCTAGTCGGCGTGAGCATGAACCGGTAGCTCGCCAGCGCTCCGAAGCCCGTGGTCGAATTCACCTCGACGTTGGTGGACGAGGCGATAAATGGCTCGATAAGCGCGGTTCCGCTCACGCTGATGTCCTGGCGGCTTTCCTGAGCACTACCCGCGGCCGCGCTGATGGCCAGCAGGAAAACGATAAATGCGATCTTCTTCATTCGGTCCAGATCCTCACGACTGTCAACCCTGGGGTGACAACGAACTGCTCGATTGCGGGCCCCGGGCGAGCGCCAGATCCCACTCTCAGAATTGTAACTGCCCGAATCGGTCCGGGCCGTGGCTTGAAGGCTGCTCCCAGCATAGCTGCTCCAGTGCCAAAATCGCCAGTTCCCAAAATCACTCCTTCATGGCCCAGTCCCTTGGTCCTTTGTCCCCTCGTTCACTTGGTCCCTTGGTCCCTTGGTCCCTCGTTCCCTTGTCCCTTGTCCCTTGTCCCTTGTCCCTTGTCCCTTGTCCCTCGTTCCCTCGTTCCCTTGTCCCTTGTCCCTCGTCCCTCGTCCCCTCGTTCCCCGCTTTCTCCACCTGAAAATAAAACGGCGGCCCGTGCTGCCGCGCCAGCTTGCGCAGCGTACGCAGAAAAGCCCGCGCCGCATACGAGAGCGTAGCCTGGCGCCGATGCACCAGCCGCAGCACGCGCTGAATCGCCAGGTCATCCACCGGCACGCTCACCAGCACGCCTGTCTCCAGCTCCCGCGCCACCGTAAGGTGCGGCACCAGCGCCACACCGTTGCCCATGGCCACAAACAGCTTGATGGCCTCGATCGTAGGCAGCTCAATCTCCATGTTGAGCTGCGTCCGGTGGCGCTCAAACGTCTCGATCACCCGGCTGCGGAGCGGCGAAGCCACATTGTGCGCGATAAAGACTTCGTTGCCCAGGTCCTTGATTGAAACCCGCGGCGCCGCCGCCAAAGGATGCGCGGGGCCCACGATCAGGGCCAGGCTGTCGCTATACACCGCAATGGTGCGGAACTGCTCCGGATCGGGCCGGAACGACAGCACCCCCAGCTCAAAACTGCGCCGCGCCAGCTCCTCCGGCACGTGCGAGGCCAGGGTGCGGTGCACCGTAACCGTAATGTGCGGAAACGAGCGCCGGAAGGCATCAATCGCCGGCAGCAGATACATGCAGGTGTATTCATTCGCCGCCACCTGCAGATGTCCCCGCTCCAGGCTCTTCAATTCGCCCAGCGCGCTTGTGGCTTCCCGGCGCAAGGCCAGCAGACGCAGGGCGTAGTCACGCAGCAACGCCCCCGCCGCGGTGAGCGAGCCGTCGCGGGCAGCGCGATCAAACAGCGTTTCCCCCACCGACAGCTCCAACTTGCGAATTACCTGGCTTACGGCCGGCTGCGTCCGGTGCAGCCGCACCGCTGCGCGAGAAAAGCTGCGCTCCTCGGCGACGGCCAGAAAGGTCTCCAACTGGTTTAGGTCCATGGAAATCCTCCGGAAAGCAGCTCCTAGCTTCTAGCTTTACCGGCGCCTGAAACTGCTTCAGCGGAGACGACGCCGTTGGAAGCCGAAGGACAGAGCTAGAAGCTAGGAGCTAGCAGCTAGAAGCTGCCCCCATAAGCATCATTAATACCACTGCAAACAATTATAACTTTGCCTTATAGCGCCCAAATGCGCGAAACTGGAAGAGATGGGAAGGACGTTTCCCCAGGGACAAGTGCGCATATGACCCAAAACCACGTCGCTTTCTTCGACACCACCCTGCGCGACGGCGAGCAGTCGCCCGGCTGCAGCATGACCACGCAGGAAAAGCTCACCATGGCCCACGCGCTGGAAGACCTGGGCGTGGACATCATCGAGGCCGGCTTTGCCATGGCCTCGGAGGGCGACTTCGCGGCCATCGCCACCATTACCCAGGCCATCCGCAAGCCGCGCATCGCGTCACTGGCTCGCGCAAAAAAGGAAGACATCGAGATGGCCGCCCGCGCCCTGCAATTCGCCGACCGCGCCCGCATTCACGTCTTCCTCGCCTCCAGCGACCTGCACCTCGAATACAAGCTGAAGATCGGCCGCCAGGAGGCCCTCGACCTGACCGGCGAATCGGTGCGCCTGGCGCGCTCGCTGTGCCGACGATGTCGAATTTTCGCCCGAAGATGCCACCCGCTCCGACCGCGATTTCCTGGTCGAAATGGTGCGCATCGCCGTCGAAGCCGGCGCCACCACCATCAACATGCCCGACACCGTGGGCTACTCCACGCCCGAGGAGTACGGCCACATGTTTCGCCGAAGTGCGCGAGCGCATTCCGGCCATCGACGAGAAGGGCGTGATTCTTTCCTCGCACTGCCACGACGATCTCGGCCTCGCCGTCGCCAACTCGCTGGCCGCCATTCAGGCCGGCGCACGCCAGGTGGAGTGCACCATCAACGGCATCGGCGAGCGCGCCGGCAACGCCGCCCTCGAAGAGATTGCCGCGGCCCTCTACGTGCGCGGCGACCGCTACGGCGTCGACAACCAGCATCAAGCTCGACAATCTCTATCCCACCAGCCAGGTGCTGGGCCAGATCATCACCTTCAAGCCCTCGCCCAACAAGGCTGTCGTGGGCGACAACGCCTTTGCGCACGAGTCCGGCATTCACCAGCACGGCATGCTGGCCAACCCGCTCTGCTACGAGATCATGACGCCCGCCCTGGTGGGCGTCGCCAAGACGCATCTGGTGCTCGGCAAGCACTCCGGCCGCGCCGCGCTGCGCCACCGGCTTGAGCAGCTCGGCTTCGCGCTCACCCGCGAGGAGCTGCAGCACGTCTACTACCGCTTTGTGGCATTGGCCGACCGCAAGAAGAACATCTACGACCAGGACCTGATCGGCCTGCTGCCCGACCAGATCCGCGAACGCCGGCATGAGCCAGTCGCCGAACTGGATTGATTCTTTTGACCACGCCACTGGAATGCGGGTGCCCCACCTGGGCGCCCTCTGGGCACCGCGTCCTTGTTGTTTGCGGCTAGGGTGGGTGGGCACCGTTTTATAACACGCACGACCTTAGTCAGGTTTTGAAAGGGCACGACTTCAGTCGTGCCGCAAAATGCCAAATTGATGGAAGGGGCTTTAGCCCCTGAGGGACACGGTAGAGAATGCACCTCAAGATCCTAGTCACGGCCGGCGACGGCATCGGCCCCGAAGTCACCAACGAAGCGGTTGCCGTATTGAAGCAGATTGCCGCGCAGGGCGGCCACGATTTCACGTTCGATGAAAAGCGCATCGGCGGCGTAGCCATTCGTGCAGGACGGCACGCCTCTGCCCGCAGACACGCTCGACGCCGCGCTCGCCTCCGACGCGGTTCTGCTCGGCGCCGTCGGCGGCACCGAGTTCAATTCCCTGCCGCCGGACAAGCGCCCCGAGGCCGGCCTGCTGCAGATTCGCGCCGCGCTCGGCGGCTTTGCCAACCTGCGTCCCGCCTTCGCCTTCAAGGAGCTCGCAGTCAACAGCCCGCTTGCGCCCGGAGATCGTCGACGGTGCCGACATTCTCTTCGTCCGCGAACTGCTCGGCGGCCTCTACTTCGGCCAGCCGCGCGAGTGGAACAAGGCCAAGGGCGAAGCCTGGAACACGATGCGCTACACGAGCGAGGAAGTGGTCCGCGTAGCCCGCATCGCCTTCCAGCTGGCCAGCAAGCGCCGCAAAAAGCTCACCAGCGTCGACAAGGCCAACGTGCTTGAAGTCTCGCAGCTCTGGCGCGCCACCGTCACTGAAGTCGCCAAGGAGTTTCCCGACGTCACGCTCGAGCACCAATATGTCGACGCCATGGCCATGCACCTGATGAACCGCCCGCGCGACTTCGACGTGGTGCTCACCGAAAATCTCTTCGGCGACATTCTGTGCGACGAGTCGGCTGTCATCACCGGCTCGCTGGGCATGCTGCCCTCGGCCACCATCGGCGGCAAAGTCAATCTGTATGAGCCGGTCCACGGCTCCGCGCCCGACATCGCCGGCAAGGGCCTGGCCAATCCGCTCGGCGCAATTCTCACCGGGCGCTGATCCTGCGCCACTCCGCCGGCCTCGAAGCTGAAGCGGCGGCCATCGAAGCAGCAGTGCGCAAGGTGCTGGAGCACGGCTTCCGCACCCCCGATCTCGCCCGCGGCAACACGCAGGGCCTGACCGTGCTTTCGACCAAAGAGATGGGCGCGAAGGTCCGCGAAACCGTCAAGAGCCTGTTCGTGAATGCATAACATTGGGTGCCCCATCCTTGGCGCGTTTTTGTATTTGCGCCAAGGGTGGGAGACCACGAATTCCGACCCGGGAATAGAGGAATCTTCATGAGTTCAGGACCAAAAACATTATTCGAAAAAGTCTGGGAGCAGCACGTCGTGGTCGAGCCCAAGGGCGAGCCCACGCTGCTCTACATCGATCTGCAACTGGTGCACGAGGTCACGTCGCCGCAGGCCTTTGAAGGACTGCGTCTCGCCGGCCGCAAAGTGCGCCGCCCCGATCGCACCATCGCCACCGTCGATCACAACGTGCCCACCACCATCGAAGGCCGGCTCAACATCGTCGACCAGATCGCGGCCAAGCAGATTGCCACGCTGCGCCAGAACTGCGCCGACTTCGGCGTCGAGCTCTACGACGTCAACTCGCGCGAGCAGGGCATCGTGCACGTCATCGGCCCCGAGCTGGGCATCACCAAGCCGGGCATGACGATCGTCTGCGGCGACTCGCACACCTCGACGCACGGCGCATTCGGCGCGCTGGCCTTCGGCATCGGCACCAGCGAAGTGGAGCACGTGCTGGCCACGCAGACGCTGCCGCAATCGAAGCCCAAGACCTTCCGCATCGCGGTTGAAGGCGAGCTGCCGCAGGGCGTCACGGCCAAGGACATCATCCTCGCCATCATCGGCAAGATCGGCACCGACGGCGCCACCGGCTGCGTCATCGAGTACGCCGGCTCGGCCATTCGCGCGCTTTCGATGGAAGGCCGCATGACCGTCTGCAACATGAGCATCGAGGCCGGCGCGCGCGCCGGCATGATCGCTCCCGACGAAACGACCTTCGCGTATCTCAAGGGCCGCCGCTTCTCGCCCGCAGGGCGCGGCATGGGATGAAGCAGTCGCAGAGTGGAGCAAGCTGCCCAGCGATCCCGGCGCAAAGTTCGATCGCGAGCTGGTGATCGACGCGGCCACGCTGGTTCCCTACGTGAGCTGGGGAACAAGCCCCGGCATGGTTGCGCCGGTCACCGCCAGCGTTCCCGATCCCGCCGCTGCGGCCAACGAGCTGGACCGCAAGTCGTTCGAGCGCGCCCTCGAATACATGGATCTCAAGGCCGGCACGCCGCTTGCAGAAGTCGAACATCGACCGCGTCTTCATCGGCTCCTGCACCAACGGCCGCATTGAAGACCTGCGCGCCGCCGCCAAGATCGCCGCCGGCCACAAGGTGTCAACGCACGTGAGCGCGATGGTGGTTCCCGGTTCGCAGCAGGTCAAGGCGCAGGCCGAAGAGGAAGGCCTCGACCGCATCTTCAAGGAAGCAGGCTTCGACTGGCGCGAGCCCGGCTGCTCCATGTGCCTGGGCATGAACCCCGACATTCTTTCGCCGGGCGAGCGCTGCGCCTCCACCAGCAACCGCAACTTTGAAGGCCGCCAGGGCCGCGGCGGACGCACACACCTGGTCTCGCCCGGAGATGGCCGCAGCAGCCGCCATCGCCGGCCACTTTGTCGACATTCGCAACTGGGAAGTCCGCGAGGAGGTGACTGCCTAATGGAACCGTTCAAGACATTAACCGCGCTGGCCATGCCGCTCGACCGCACCAACGTCGACACCGACCAGATCATTCCCAAGCAGTTTTTGAAGCGCATTGAGCGCACCGGCTACGGCGACTTTCTCTTCTTCGACTGGCGCCGCACCGCCTCCGGCGATCCCGATCCGTCGTTCGTGCTCAACGACCCGCGCTACAAGGGCGCGCAGATTCTCGTCGCCGGCAAAAACTTCGCCTGCGGCTCGAGCCGCGAGCACGCCGCGTGGGCGCTGAGCGATTACGGCTTCCGCGTGGTCATCGCGCCCACCTTCGCCGACATCTTCTTCTCGAACGCCGGCAAGAACGGCATCGTGCTGGTGCGGCTGACGGAGGACGAGGTCAACACGCTCCTCCAAAACGCGCAGAAAATTCCCGGCTATCAACTCACCGTCTCGCTCGAAAAGCAGACCGTGACCGACGACCGCGGCTTCAGCGCCACATTCGAAATCGATCCCTTCCGCAAGTTCTGCCTGATCGAAGGCCTCGACGATATCGGCCTCACGCTGCGCCACGCCGCCGAGCTGGACACGTTTGAAACCAAGCACGATGAAGCAGCCTGGCTGAAGGCGAAGTGAAGCAGCTTCTAGCTGCTAGCTTCTAGCCTCTAGCTTCATCCCGTGAGACGAACATCATCTGCAGCAGCCGAACCTAACTCGCAAACTAACTTGGATTACTCAAAGAACCTTAACGGCGGTACGAACAAGCTAGGAGCTAGAAGCTAAAAGCTAGGAGCTAGCGATGAGCGAAGCGAAGAGCCAATGACCATCGAAGGCAAGCGGCAAAGCATTCCGTTGACTGAAGGCCCCAGCCGCGCGGCCGCGCGCTCCTATCTGCGCGGGCTCGGATTCGCAAAAGAAGATCTGCACAAGCCCATCATCGGCATCGCCAACACCTGGACCGAGATCGGCACCTGCAACGTGCACCTGCGCGAGATCGCCGAAGCGCTGAAGGAAGGCATTCGCGAAGCCGGCGGCACGCCCATGGAGTTCAACACCGTCACCATCTCCGACGGCATCACCATGGGCACGCAGGGCATGAAGGCCTCGCTGGTCTCGCGCGAAGTCATCGCCGACTCCATCGAACTCGTCGCCCGCGGCAATCTCTTCGACGGCCTGGTCGGCATCGGCGGCTGCGACAAAAACATGCCCGGCATCATCATGGCGCTCTGCCGGCTCGACATTCCCGGCATGATGCTCTACGGCGGATCGATCGCGCCGGGCAAGCTCAACGGCGTCGACATCACCATTCAGAATGTCTTCGAGGGCATCGGCTCCCACGCCGCCGGACGCATCGACGACGCAGGCCTTGAAGCGCTCGAAGCCAATGCCTGTCCCGGCGCCGGGCGCCTGCGGCGGCCAGTTCACCGCCAACACCATGGCCATGAGCGGCGAGATTCTGGGCATCTCGCCCATCGAGCTTTCCGGCGTTCCCGCCACCGCCCCCAACAAGCTCGAGGCCGCGCGCGCACGCCGGCCGCATGTTGATGGAAGCGGTGCGCGCCAATCGCCGGCCCTCGCAGATCATCACCCGCAAGTCGCTTGAGAACACCATCGCCAGCGTAGCTGCCAGCGGCGGTTCCACCAATGCCGTCCTGCACCTCCTCGCCATCGCGCGCGAAATGGGCATCGAACTCAACGATCGACGACTTCGATGCCATCTCCAAACGCACGCCGTATATCTGCATCGCTCACGCCGGCGGGCAAATACGTGGCCTCCGACTATCAGGCCGCGGGCGGTTCGCGCCTGCTCGCCAAGCGCATGATCGATGCCGGCTATGCCGACGGTTCCACGCTCACCATCAGCGGCAAGACACTGGCAGAAGAAGCTGCGCTGGCCCACGAGACGCCCGGCCAGGACGTCATTCACACCTTCGAAAATCCCATCAAGCCCAACGGCGGCCTGGTAATTCTCAAAGGCAATCTCGCGCCCGAAGGCTGGTGATGAAGATCGCCGCGGCCGATCGCTACGAGCATCGCGGTCCGGCGCGTGTCTTCGATTGCGAAGAAGATTGCTTCAAGGTTGTGCAGTCCGGGCGGCATCAAGCCCGGCGACGTGGTGGTCATCCGCTACGAAGGCCCCAAGGGCGGCCCAGGCATGCGCGAGATGCTGCAGGTCACGGCGGCCATCAGTTCGAACGCGGAGCTGAGCGCGCACGTGGCGCTGCTCACCGATGGCCGCTTCAGCGGCGCAACCCGCGGCTTCACCGCCGGCCACGTGGCGCCAGAAGCATTCGTCGGCGGCCCCATCGCCGCGGTGCGCGAGGGCGACATCATCCACTTCGACATTCCCAATCGCACGCTCAACGTCGAGATCAGCGACGAGGAAATGAAGGCGCGGCTCAAGGACTTCAAGGCCCCCGCACTGCGCTGGCCCAAGGGCGTCTTCCGCAAGTATGTGGACCGCGTGAAGTCGGCGAGCGAAGGGGCAACGACGTAAGAGCAGCTTCTAGCCACTAGCTTCTAGCTGTTAGCTGGGGCTGAGGCATGGAGAGTTTCAAGCTAGGAGCTAGAAGCTAGCGGCTAGCAGCTAATAAGGAGCAAGCACATGGCAAGCAAGGAAAACGCATCATCGAACGCACATCTCAACACGCCGACGCTCCTGACCGGCGCGGAGATTCTGTGGGCCACGCTGGTTGGTGAAGGCGTTGACACCGTCTTCGGCTATCCCGGCGGCGCCATTCTGCCCGCCTACGATGCGCTGCGCAAGTTTCCCATTCACCATGTGCTGGTGCGCCACGAGCAGGGCGCCGCGCACATGGCCGACGGCTACGCGCGCGCCTCGGGCAAAGTCGGCGTGGCCATTGCCACCAGCGGCCCCGGCGCCACCAACCTGGTCACCGGCATCGCCACCGCCATGCTCGACTCCATTCCGATTGTCTGCATCACCGGCAATGTCTCGAGCAAGGTGCTGGGCACCGACGCCTTTCAGGAAGTCGACATCACCGGCATCACGCTGCCGGTGACCAAGCACAACTTCCTCGTCAGCCAAGACGGAAGACCTGGCCCACGCCATTCGCCAGGCCTTCCAGATCGCGCGCTCCGGCCGTCCCGGCCCGGTGCTGGTCGACATCACCAAGGACGCGCAGCAGGGCACGGCCATCTTCGACTTTGAAGCTGCCAAGCCCCGCGCCTATCGCCCGCACCCCATGCTGCGTGTCGAAGAGTCGGGCCTCGACCAGGCCGCCGAGCTCATCCGCAACGCCAAGCGCCCCGTCATCCTCGCCGGCCACGGCGTCATGGAATCCGGCGCCATGGAGCAGGTGCGCACGCTGGCCGAGCGCGCGCAGATTCCCGTCGCCCTCACGCTGCTCGGCCTGGGCGGATTCCCTGCCTCGCACCCGCTCAACCTGGGCATGATGGGCATGCACGGCGAGGCGTGGGTCAACCACGCCATTCAGGAATCCGATCTGCTCATTGCCTGCGGCATGCGCTTCGACGATCGCGTCACCGGCACGCTTGCGACCTATGCGCTGAAGGCCAAGAAGATTCACATCGAGATCGACCCCGCCGAGATCAACAAGAACGTGAAGGTCGATGTCGCGCTGGTCGGCGATCTGCGCGAGGTGCTCGAAGATCTGCTGCCGCGCATCACCGGCGCGCGACGGCTCCGCGTGGCTCAAGACCATCGAAGCCAGCAAGGGCGCGGTTGCGGTGCGCGACATCAAGAACCTGCCCGACTCCGGCCATCTCTACGCCGCGCACGTCATGCACGACCTGTGGCGCATCACCGGCGGCAACGCGATCGTCGTCCACCGACGTGGGCCAGCACCAGATGTGGGAGGCGCAGTATTTCCGCCATGAAACCCCGCGCACGCTCATCACCTCCGGCGGCCTGGGCACCATGGGATTCGCGTCTGCCCGCGGCCATCGGCGCCAAGTTCGGCTTGCCCTGAAAAAGAAGTGTGGGTCATCGCCGGCGATGGCGGATTCCAGATGACGGCGGCCGAGCTCGCGACCATCGTTCAGGAAAAAATCAAGATCAACATCGCCATCATCAACAACGGCTATCTCGGCATGGTGCGCCAGTGGCAGGAATTTTTCTACGACCGCAACTACGAATCCACGCCGCTGGTCAGCCCCGACTTCGTCAAGCTCGCCGACGCGCACGGCATTCCAGGGCGGACGGTGCGCACACGCGCTGAGGCGGTCGAGGCGGTAGAGGAAGCGCGCAGTGCGCCCGGCGCGTTCCTCATCAACTTCATGGTCGAAAAGGAAGAGTCGGTCTATCCGATGATTCCCGCCGGCAGCGCATTGCACGAGATGATCCGCCGCCCAGGAAAGCGGGCCAAGGATCCGCTGGAAGAAACTGCGAACGAGTAAGAACCAGCTTTTAGCTGCTAGCTTCTAGCTGCTAGCTGCATTCGTGCAACTAACAGCTCTTTCGAATCCCGACGTCTGACTCACCAATGAGTCGCGCGATCCCGCTGTGAAGCGTTTCGGGAGCCGGAATTCCTCAGATGAAGCTAGAGGCTAGAAGCTAGAAGCTAGGAGCTAGTCCTTATGCTGCACACATTCGTTGCATACGTTGAAGACCTGCCAGGCGTGCTGACGCGCGTGGCTTCGCTGTTCCGCCGGCTGAACATCAACATCAACTCGCTCACCGTGGGCCGCAGCGAGCGTGCCGGCCTGTCGCGCCTCACGCTGGTCTGCGAGGCCTCGGCCGAAGCCGGCCATCGCATCCGCGCCAGCCTCTTCAAGCTCGAAAATGTGGTCGACGTGGACGACATCGCCAAAGCGCCCGCCGTCACGCGCGAACTGGCGCTGATCAAGGTGGCCGCCACGCCGCAGAATCGCTCGCAGCTCTTCGACCTGGTCGAAGTCTTCCGCGCGCGCATCGTCGATCTCACCTCGGAATCGCTGATGATCGAGATGACCGGCGTCGAAAGCAAGATCGAAGGCCTCATCGAAGTGCTGCGCGAGGACGAAGGCCGCATCCTGGAAATCTGCCGCAGCGGCAAAATGACCATGCGCCGCGGCCATCATGTCAGCAGCGTACTGCGCGCTATGGGCGCGGGCGTAACGCGACGCGGCTGTACCCGAGGCCGCCGAGAACGACGACGCCGACACCCACGAAGACAGCCTGCCCAGCGCGCTCGAATAACCCGAAATCAATTTCAAAAAAGGACAAGAAAAAATGGCGACGACCTATTACGACAATGATGCGGACCTGACTCTTATCCAGGCCAAGAAAGTGGCCATCATCGGCTACGGATCGCAGGGGCATGCGCATGCTCTCAACCTCAAGGACTCCGGCGTGCAGGTGAAGGTCGGCCTGGCCAAGAATTCCAAGTCCATCGCCAAGGCGCAGAAGGCCGGGCTCGAAGTTACTACCGTTGCCGAAGCCACCAAGTGGGCCGACGTAATCATGGTCCTGGTTCCGGATCAGACCGCGGCCAAGTTGTACGCCGAGGAGATCGGTCCCAACCTCAGCGCCGGCAAACTGCTCATGTTCGCGCACGGCTTCAACATTCACTTCAAGACCATCGTGCCTGCCCCGGGCATCGATGTAGGTATGGCTGCGCCCAAGGCTCCCGGCCATCGCGTCCGCGAAGTCTTCACCGAGGGCGGCGGCGTCCCCGGCCTCATCGCCGTCCTCCAGGATGCAACCGGCACCGCCCACGCGCTCACCCTCAGCTACCTCAAGGGCATCGGCTGCACGCGCGCCGGAGTGCTCGAAACCACATTCAAAGAGGAAACCGAAACCGATCTCTTCGGCGAGCAGGCCGTGCTCTGCGGCGGCGTCAGCGCCCTCATCAAGGCCGGTTACGAGACCCTGATCGAGGCCGGCTACCAGCCCGAGAGCGCCTACTTCGAAGTGCTGCATGAGCTCAAGCTGATCGTCGACCTTATCTATCGCGGCGGCCTGGCCTACATGCGCTACTCCATCTCCGACACCGCCGAGTGGGGCGACTACGTGAGCGGCCCGCGCGTCATCAACGAAGAAAGCAAGAAGGCGATGAAGCAGATCCTGGCCGAAATTCAGGATGGGACCTTTGCGAAGCGATTCCTCGCCGACCAGAACTCCGGCCGCAAGGAGTTCCTCGCCTTCCGCGAAGCCGAAGCCAAGCACCCCGTCGAGATCGTCGGCAAAAAGCTGCGCGCCCAGATGCCCTTCCTCGATCCGGTCACCGTGGAAGAAGTTTCAAAGACGCGGTAAGAATTGAAGAAAAAGATGCCATCGGTTTTTAGCGAAAGCGAAAACCGATGGCTTAATATTTGCCTCGCTTGTGCGAACTAATTAGTCGTGCGTGTTGCATGAAACGCCAGCTCCTTCGTATCATGTTTCATGAAACGCATGCGCTCCAAGACCAATGCCGCTACTCTCCGCACTCGTAAGCATCGCGAGTCGCTTCGGGCAGCCGGGTTGCGGCCGGTGCAGATATGGCTTCCTGACACTTCCTCGCCAAGTTTCCGCCGTAAGTGCGAACAAGAGTCCCTGTCGCTGGTCGGCGATCCACATGAGGCCGAGGTGCTCGATTGGATCGCCAAAGTGGCTGACACGGACGGCTGGGTATGAAGCGTGGCGATCTGGTTCCCGTTGTCTTAGCGGGAGCCTACGGCAAGCCGCGCCCCGCGCTCGTGATTCAATCCGATCTCTTTACCCTTCATCCTTCGGTGACGGTTCTGCCGGTCACCACCGAGCTGCGGCCGATTGAGATATTCCGTATCGCCGTTCAGCCCTCGGAGAAAAACGGACTTCGTGCGCCTTCGCAAATCATGGTGGACAAAGCGCACACGATTCCGCGCGATAAGGCGGGTGCTCCGCTTGGCGCGCTGGACCCGCGCACGCTGAAGGCGGTGGACCGATCGCTCGCTGTGTTTCTTGGCCTTGGCTGAAGGTGAACCCCTGCATTCACACTGACCATCGCTTCGATGGAGCCCCCTCCTTGTAAAATCGAATTAAACCCCGCCCATCCCGGCTTGGGAGGCTTCTTGCTCTACTGGCTGCTCTACGAAAAACTCTTTCCGTTCTTTCACCCGTTCCGGATCTTCCGCTATCTCACTTTCCGCACGGCATTTGCCTCGCTCACCGCGCTCCTCATTGCTCTGTTCATCGGTCCCTGGGTCATTCAAAAGCTGCGCGAGTTCCAGATCGGCCAGTTTGTCCGCGAAGACGGCCCCCAGTCGCATCTGAAGAAAACCGGCACCCCCACCATGGGCGGCGTGCTCATCTGCATCTCCATTCTGCTGCCCACCATCCTCTGGTCCGACCCCGCCAACCCCTTCGTCTGGCTCACGGTCTTCTCCACCACGGCCTTCGGCGCCATCGGCTTTGCTGACGACTACATCAAAGTCGTCCAGCGCCGCAGCCTTGGCCTCACCGCCCGCGCCAAGCTCTTCTGGCAGGGCATGGTCGGCCTGGTCGTCGCCGGCGCGCTCATCGTGCTCGACCAGTTCAAGCTCTACTCCACCCGGCTCTCGGTGCCGTTTATCAAAAGCCTGCGCCCTGACCTGCTGTGGAATCACTGGCCCGCCACGCTGCCGCACATGGCGCTGCTGGCCTTCGTGCCCTTTGTCATCTGGGTCGTCCTGTGGCTCACCCTCTCGTCCAACGCCGTCAACCTCACCGACGGCCTCGACGGTCTGGCTATCGGCTGCACCATCATCGCCGCCGGCGCGCTTGCCGTCCTAACCTACGTCAGCGGACACGTAGTCTTTGCCGATTATCTGGAGCTCGAGCGAATGCCCCCGGTCGGCGAGCTCACCGTCTTTTGCGGGTCGATGGTCGGCGCATCCATCGGCTTTCTCTGGTACAACGCCCACCCGGCGGAAGTCTTCATGGGCGACGTGGGTTCACTGGCGCTCGGCGGAGCCATCGGCACCGTCGCCGTCATCATCCGCCAGGAGCTGCTGCTGCCCTTCATCGGTGGCATCTTCCTGCTGGAGGCGCTCTCCGTCATGCTCCAGGTGGGCAGCTACAAGCTGCGCAAAAAGCGCATCTTCAAAATGGCCCCGCTGCATCACCACTTCGAGCAACTGGGCTGGGAAGAGTCCAAGGTCATCGCACGTTTCTGGATCGGCGCGCTGGTGTTTGCATTATTTGCTCTCACCACGCTCAAACTGCGATAGGGGCCGGTTGCGGCCGGCGGTTTCGCCCCACAATAAAGGCAGGAACGTTTTGAGGGAGGGCTTTGGCCCCCGAGGAAATGCGCGTTCCCCAGAAAAACCGCCCCCAGCGACGTAGGATAGATTCCATGATGGAACTGAAAGGGAAAAAGGTTCTGGTCGTAGGGCTCGGCAAGTCCGGCCTGGCCGCAGCCCTGTTTCTGCGCCACAAAGGCGCACAGGTCACGGTCTCCGACGTCCGCTCCGCCGAGTCGCTGGCCAAAGAGATCCCCGCGCTGCTCGAAGAAGGCATCATGGTCGAGGCCGGCGGCCACGGCCTGCTCACCTTCCGCCGTCAGGACCTGATCGTCGTCAGCCCCGGCGTGCCGCTCGACACCCCGGAGCTCGAGCAGGTGCGCAAGTTCGGGCTGCCCGTTATCGGTGAGCTGGAGCTCGCGGCCCGCTTTCTCAAAGGCAAAATCCTGGCCATCACCGGTTCCAATGGAAAGACCACCACCACGGCTCTGTTGGGCGCCATCCTGGAAGAGGCTGGAATTCCGGTGCTCGTGGGCGGCAACATCGGCGTGCCGGTCGTCGCGCTCATCGAGGAAAGTACCGACCAAACCTGGTCGGTACTCGAGGTCTCCAGTTTCCAGCTCGAAAGCACCGCGGAATTTCATCCCGCCATCTCTGTCATCCTCAACATCACGCCCGACCACCTCGACCGGCACGGCAGCTTTGAGAACTACGCTCGCGCCAAAGAGCGGATATTCGCCGCGCAGGAGGGCAACGATGCAGTAGTGCTCAATGCCGATAATGCGCGCACGGCGCAGGCCGCGGCACGCTCGTCTGCGCACGTCTACTGGTTCTCGATTGAGCACTCCGTTGGCCAGGGCGCCTGGGTCGAGAACGGCTACGTGGTCTATCGCGCCTCCCGCGATGCCGCCATCGAACAGGTAATGCCGCTCAGCAAGATCCCGCTCAAGGGCGAGCACAACGTTGAGAATGTAGTGGCTGCGGTCTGTGCCGCGCGCCAGGTTGGCGCCTCGGCAGAGGCCATCGGCCGCGCCATCGAAAAATTTCAGGCCGTCGAGCACCGCCTCGAGTTCGTAGCCAGCGTCAACGGCGTCGATTACTACAACGACTCCAAGGCCACCAACGTGGACGCAACCGCCAAAGCCATCGCCGCCTTCCAGCACGGTATTCATTTGATCCTCGGCGGCAAAGACAAAGGCTCCGATTACACCACTCTGTCGCCGTTGCTGCGCGAGCGGGTGCGCGCCGTCTACACCATCGGCTCGGCAGCGGCCAAAATCGAGTCGCAGTTGCGCGGCACGGTCTCCCTGCACTCCTGCGAAACGCTCGACCGCGCGGTGACCGCGGCAGCTTCGTCCGCACACCCCGGCGAAGTGATCTTGCTCGCGCCGGCCTGTTCCAGCTTCGACCAGTTTGAGAGTTACGAACATCGCGGCCGCGTCTTTAAAGAACTGGTTGGCGAGCTTCGCGGCTGGAAAGTCCGCCAGAACGCATAAGAATGGCGCTTTGAAAGGGCACGACTTTCCGGCTCCGAAAACTCTTCGTGATAGGGCTTTGTAACCGGGCACGACTGGTAGGCCGGGGCTGGTAGGCCGGGGCTGGTAGGCCGGGGCTTTAGCCCCGGCAATTGCACGGCATAAAAACGTTTCGGGGGCTTTAGCCCCTGAGGGAAAATCACCGCAGGGCAGGGATGGCGAAGCGAGTCGGCGTCGACAAATGGATGTTCTTCACCACGCTGCTGCTGGTCGTGGCCGGCCTGGCCATGGTCTTCTCCGCCTCCGCCGTCGTCGCCCAGGCCCGCTACCACTCTGCCTTTGCCGACCTGGGCCGCCAGGTGCTCACGGCGCTAGCCGGCGTATGCGCCATGTTGGTCATCATGCACATCGACGCCCGGCGCTATAACTCCCCGCGCTTCATCTATCCCGCTCTGTGCATCACGATCTTGCTGCTGGTCTCGGTCTTTCTCGTTCCCGGCTCGCATCACACTCACCGCTGGATTCGCTTCGGCCCCCTCTTCACGTTCCAGCCATCGGAGATCGCCAAACCCGTGTTGGTGCTCTTCCTTGCCTGGTTCCTGCACAACCGGCTCGACCAGATCCGCGATTGGCGGCACACCCTGGCCCGCGCCGCCGTGGTCCCCGTGGTCTTCATTCTTCTTATCCTCCGCCAGCCCGACCTGGGCACCGCCCTGGTGCTGGCCGGCGTCACCGCCATGATGCTCATCCTCGCCGGCATGGAGTGGAAATACCTGGCCTTTGCGGCTCTGGCGGCACTCCCCGGCCTTGCCGCCCTGCTCTTCATGGTGCCCTGGCGCCGGGCGCGCATGCTCGCCTTCCTCAATCCCTCCGCCGATCCGCAAGGCGCCGGCTTCCACATCACTCAGTCGCTCATTGCCGTGGGCACCGGCGGCCTCACCGGCCGCGGCTACATGGAAGGTATGCAGAAGCTCTTCTATCTTCCTGAAGCCTCCACCGACTTCATCTTCGCCAACATCGCCGAAGAGCTGGGCTTCATCGGCGCCATGTGCATCGTGCTGCTGTTCGTGATCTTTGGCGTGCGCGGCCTGCGCGCCGCCTTCCGCACCCGCGATCCGTTTCTGCGCCTGGTCGCCTTCGGCATCTCCACCGCCATTCTGCTGCAAGCCTTCTTCAACATCAGCGTGGTGCTGTCGTTAGTTCCCACCAAAGGCATTCCCCTCCCGCTGATTTCATCGGGAGGCACCTCGCTCTTTTTCACCCTGGCGTCTATCGGCGTGCTGTTGAATATTACGAGGCAGGCGGAGTGAGAAATCAGGGACCAAGGCACCAAGGGAACAAGGGAACAAGGGAACAAGGGAACAAGAAAGTTTTGTAACAGGGCACGGCTTTAGCCCCTGCCCCATTTCTAATGTGTTGACACCGCTGGGTGCCCCATCCTTTTCACAGCCTCATTGTGAAAAGGGTGGGAGACCACCGAGGCAGGACTTGGAGCGGTTTGACTCGCAACGCCAGTCAGAAGACTGAGACAACCGACCACCGAAAACTGACCACTGAGAACTGAAACTGTGAACTCTCCCTTACGCGTCCTCATCGCCGGCGGCGGCACCGGCGGTCACATTATCCCGGCCCTCGCCGTGGCCCGCGAGCTTATCGCGCGCCACTCCGCCGAAGTGGTCTTCGTCGGCACCGCCCGCGGTCTCGAAACCCGCCTTGTGCCCGAGGCCGGCCTGCGCCTGGAGCTCATCGACGTGGGCCCGCTCAACCAGGTCTCGCTCCTCACCCGTCTCAAGACCCTCGCCCGCCTGCCGCAAAGCATCTCCGATTGCAAGCGCCTCATCCGCGACTTTCGTCCTGGCGTAGTCTTCGGCATCGGCGGTTACGCCTCGGGCCCCGGCGTCGCGGCTGCGCTGCGCCTCAAAGTTCCCGCCCTGGTCTTCGAACCCAATGCCATGCCCGGCCTCGCCAACCGCCTGGTCGGCAAACGCGTACAGGCCGCGGTCATCAATTTTCCCGACGCAGCCAAATGGTTTCGCAACCCCGAAGTCACCGGCGTTCCCGTACGGCCGGAGTTCTTCACCATTCCCGCTCCCGTCAGCACCGCGCCCCATCTGCTGGTCTTTGGCGGATCGCAGGGAGCGCGCCTCTTCAATACCCATCTGCCCCAGATCGCCCGGCCCCTGCTTGAAGCTGTCCCCGGCCTCACCATCCTCCACCAGAGCGGCCTGCGCAACTTCGACGTCACGCTGTCGGCCTACGAATCCAGCGGCGCCGATTCAACACGCTGGCAGGTGCAGCCCTTTGTCAACGACATGCCGGCGCAGTTCGCCCGCGCTCACCTGGTACTCACCCGTAGTGGTGCGTCGACCGTCGGCGAGGAAGCCGCAGCCGGCAAGCCTGCGCTCCTCATCCCCTTTGCCGCCTCGGCTGACAATCACCAGCGCCGCAACGCCGAAGCCATGGCCGCAGCCGGAGCCGCCGTAATGCTGCAGGAAAACGAGCTGGGAATTCCCGGCAAGCTCCTCAACACGCTCACCGCCCTGCTCACCGATCCTGCAAGGCTGGCAGCCATGTCCGCCGCAGCCCGCAAACAAGCCCATCCCGGCGCCGCCGAGCGCATCGCCGACCGCCTCGCCAACCTGGCAAACTCCACCGCGGCCAACTGAAACCCAGGTGTAAGCCCGGAACGCCCCCAAAGCAAAAGGGCCCGGCCGCCGAAGCAGCCGGGCCTTTCCCTCAGGAATTACCGGTGACCGCCGCCCCCACCACCATGGAAGCCGCCGCCTCCGCCGTGGAACCCTCCACCGAAGCCGCCGCCACCATGGAAGCCTCCACCGAAGCCGCCTCCACCATGGAAGCCGCCGGCGGCGTATCCACGGCCAGCACCCCCGTAGCCGCCCCGGAATCCACCTACCGCGCCACGGCCGTAGCCGCCGTAACCACCGCGATAGCCGCGATAGCCGCCATAGCCGCCGCGATATCCGTAACCGCCGTACCCGCGACCGTAGCCGTATCCGCGACCCCAGCCCCAGCCGTACCAGGGACCGACGCCGAGGAACACGCCGCCCACGAACCAGTTAGGCCCGTAGTAGCCGTAAGGAGCGCAGGCATAGGGGTAGTAAGAGTAATACCCCCACGAACAGTCAGGCGGCCCATAGGCATAAGGAGCGTCGACCACCGCTGGACCAATGCCGATCCCTACCCCAATCTGGGCATTTGCCGTTGCTGCAAACGGTACCAAGACCACCATTGCAAGTAATGCGATAAATACTAAGCGGACCCGCCGCATATTCCCCCTCCTTGTGCCGTCCGGGCCATTGCAGTCCGGAATCGGAGTCGCCTCCGTTCTCAGCACTTCCGACCTCTCACCTTGCTGGGGGCCGACTCACATTCATTAGAACAACGAACCAAGCAAATAGTTGCGGTTTTTAGCCGCCGCTGCTTTTCGCCAGTTACGTTGTTTCTAAACGATTAGACGGCAAAGCAAACTGTGGGACACTGGCCGCAGTTCCGGCAGTGTCCCACAGTGCGATGCGGCGCGAAAGACTGTTGCGGTGCGAATCTGGAGAAAGAATGGAGGGGGAGGGCTTCAATCTTCCCGGGCGATCCGCTTTGGTCGTGCGCGTCCTCTGCGGCCCTCGACGGGGTTAAGTCCGGCAATCCGCCATAGCGGCCCTTGCCGTGAATTTCCGTGAATTTGGAAAAAAAAGGGAAGGTGGAACCCGTCGCACCTTCCCCGGTTGCAAATCAAACTTGAGCTGCTTGCCTGCGTCCGCTCCCCTTGCTGGCGGACGCCGGGCAACTTACCATGCAGGCCAACTTGCCGCGCGAGCTACTTCGCCGCGCGAACTACTTCGCCGCGCGAACTATTGGCCCAGCGCAATCTGCTGCGCAGCGGGAATGGATTCCTTGTATTTCTTGTCGATCCGGGGCGTGATCATCGTGCCAAACTGCACTGTGCGCAGCATGTGATTCTGTCCCGCCACGTCGAAGGTGAGAACGACATGGTGACCACGGACGGTGGCGTCGCCGGGAACCAGCAGCCAGACCAAGCTGCTTTGATGGTTCGTCAAGCGAACCGCGGCGCCGTAAATGTCCTCGCTGACCGAGTAATTGCCGGCCGGGCACGTGTGGCCGGCTGCAACAAAATTGAAGGGGACGTTGACGACGTGGCTCTCTGCCACCGCGGTCTGCGTTGCCAGGGCTGCGACCGCCAGAACTGCCGGGGCCAGAACGAAAGACTTGAAGTTAATCCGCATGGTGTTGACCTCCTGCCTGAACAACACCTTACCCATGCGGAAAAATTAAGTCGTCAAATCCCCGTCAAGAAAGTGTCAAACTTTCCGGCCGCCTTTTCTCACGCTTGGCGGCCGCGGCGCCGGCTGACTGCAGCGCGATCAATTCGTCGCGCAGTGTGCTCACTTCGGCCTGTGCTTCCGTATGCTGTTCCGCAATGCCCAGCGCGCGCTCCAGCAGTTCCACGGCCTCCGCATGCGCTCTGCGCTCGGTTGCATAGCGAGCGGCTGCGCGCAGCGCGCCGGCGCCGCGCTGCCAGCTCCCTGCCGCTTCGTAGTGCATGGCCATTTCGTGCGCCACGTGCGCCTCGCGCCCCGCGAACAGCTGGCCCAACCGCTCCGCAATGCGAATATGCTGGTGCGCCCGCTGCGCTGCCGATTGCCGCAGCCACAGCATCTCGCGATAGATGCCGTGACTGAAGGCATAGAACGCAGACGAGCTTCCGTCGGGCAGCTCATCCTGGCCCGCGCGCACCACAAAGTGCAGCTTCCGCGCCAACCGCACACACGCGTCCTCGGCTACGTCCACATCCTGCTCCAGCGCAGCAGCCACCGCCCATGCGGGAAACACCACTCTCATCAAGCTGCCGGCTTCGAGCAGACGCTGTTCATCCGCCGGCAGCCTGTCGATCTCAAGCTCCACCATCTGCGCCAGCTCATCGGGCACGCCGGCGCTGCGCTCGTCGAAATCAGCCGCCAGTCCCCACTCTCCGCCCTCGTGCTGGACAAGCACCGCCTGCGCCATCAGGTGATTCAAAATGGCGATGGCAAAAAGCGGATTGCCCTCGGCGTGCTGCTGGATAAATGGCGCCAGCCGCGGCGGCACCGCTTCCTGCTTCAATTCCCGGCCCATCAATTCCGTCATGGCGCTCTTGCCCAGCGGCGTCAGCACCAGTTCCACGCATGCGTGTTGCAGCAACAGGTCCTGGCGCAGCTGTTTCAGCTCCGCGGCCACACTACGCGAGCGCATGGTGGCCAGCACCATCAGCCGTGCCGGCGCGCGCCGCCGCGCCAGGGCCGAAATCAGATTCAGCGTGGCGCCATCCGCCCACTGCACATCTTCCAGAACCAGCAGCAGCGGCTTGGCCGCCGCAACTTCCTCCAGCGCTGCGCATAAATTCCCCGGCATCAGCTCGCGGCCCGCCGCCGAGTCGTGCCGTCCCAGCGGCACCAGCCACTCCGGTGCAAGCCGGGAAAGCGCGCGACACGCCGCCTCCCCATCCGGCGAAGCGCACAGCCGGCTCAGCGCTTCCAGCACCGGGTAAAACTGCTCCTTCTCGAATCCCGGCACGCACTGCCCGCGCGCCACGGCAATCCCCTCCCCGGCTGCGACGCTGGCCGCCTCGCGGCTGAACGCGTCGGTCAGCGAAGTCTTGCCGATCCCCGCCTCACCGCTCAGGAAGATCACGCGGCGTTCGCCGGCCATCACGTGCGCCAGCTCCGCGCACAGCCGCGCCAGTTCCTTATCGCGCCCAACCAGACGCGGAACCTCCACTGCCGGTGCTGCCTGCGGACCTCCGCGCCGTACCGCGCCACCCTCCGACACCGCCGCCACAAAGCAGTAACCGCGCTTGGGCAGTGTCTGAATGAAGCGCGGCTGCCCGGCATCATCGCCCAGAATCTTGCGCAGTTCCAGCATGTAGGTGCGCAGCACCTGCGGCTGCACAAACGTCTCCGGCCACAGCTTGTCCAGCAGCTCGTCATGGGTAATCAAGCGGCCGGGATTTTCCACCAGGTAACGCAACACGGCAAACGGCTTGGGCTGCAGCGCCACCTGCGCGCCCTCGTTCCACAGGCATTGGTTCGCCGTGTCTAATACAAATGCGCCAAACTGCTTCAAAGCGATTCGACCTCCGGGGGATGAAACCACAGCTCTCCTCAATGCAAATTGCGTTCCATCACGCAGGGTTCCAGATTCCAGAGAATGACTGCCAAAGGTAAGAAGGCTTGCCGTCGTGAACAGCCCGGCGCAGGTCGGGCACGTCCATTAGCGGACACGCGTGTTCGAAACAGAACACGCCCGGCTCACCCAGCCTGCCTCTCAGGAGAGCATACGCCAAACCGGTTAAAGGAGGGAGACCCCGGGTGAAAACGAGCGAAACCGCCGTGCCCCATCCTTTCGCGTCTTTTCGGCGAAAGGGTGGGAGGCCACGAACCCCACCCTGGGAAGCTCCTTAGCGCCGCGCAAACAGCCCCAAATCCGTCAGCCCGTTCACAAAGAACTGCATGGCCAGCGCCACCAGCAGCAGCCCCATAATGCGCACCAGGATGCGGATGCCGGTCTCGCCCATTACCCGCTGCACATGATCCGCGCCGGCCAGCACCAGGTAACTCGCCACCGCGGTCACTGCAATCGACCCCAGGATCGCCGCCATCTCCCAATTCCACACGCTCGGCACCTGCCCCACCAGCACCATCACCGACGAAATCGCGCCCGGCCCGGCCAGCATGGGCACGCCCAGCGGCACAATCCCGGCATCTTCTTTCGCCGCACCCTCCTCGGCCTCGCCCGAAGTCTCCTGCGTCGGCGACCGCCGCGCCTCCAGCATGTCCAGCCCAATCAGCAGCAGGATCAGCCCGCCCGCCACTTCAAACGCCGGCAGCGTAATCCCGAACATGCGAAAGATGAACTGCCCGGCCAGCGCAAAGCTGGTGAGAACGATAAAGCAGGTGAGCGCGCCCTTGCGCGCCATCCGCTTGCGCCGCTTGCTGTCCGCCCCGGCGGTAATCGCCAGAAACGACCCGATCGCCGCAAACGGATCGACCAGGAAAAAGATGGAGCTGAGCGCCAGCAGCGAAAAGCGCACAATCGGCGCCGTGCGAATCTCGTTCAATGCCGTTTCCGCTGGGTTAGTCCAGATCACGGTTTGAGCCTAATGCATTCGGCTCAGCCGTCGCCAGCGGAAAGTCGGGCGAGGGGCTGCGCCCGGCAAGTCTCAAACCAGACTTGGGTCACTTGCTCCGAACGCCAACAACAATCAGGCCGACTCCTGCTATGAACGAGACGGTACTCAAAATCGGAGAAATGGGCACTGTTTGGGTTTGCTTGTGCGAGAGTTGAACCGGCCCCATGTCCACGTCCTTTTTCTCATGGGTGAAGCTGATTCCCCCTACGGCAAAGCCGACGATTCCGAGAATGATCAGGAGTATTCCAACGATTGTGGCTGTTTTCATCAAGGCCTCTCTGGGTCCGTTGGATGCGAAGACGCCAACCCTCGTTGGGCGCGATATCTCCGTGCCCTCCTGGGTTTGCCAACTGTCCCGCTCCCGGATGGGTCCATCGACCAAGAGCCCAATCCCGCTCAGGCGAGAGATCTGACTTCGATCCTCCGGTACCAAATTTCCGCGAATTCGATCTCGATCGCCAGCTTTCCCCTGGTTAACGGGATGAATGTTCCGGGATTCGCCGGATCAGGCTGCTGAAGCATGGAGACGACGTTCACCGTGCGTCCATTGACGATGTGCGCCGATCGGTCACCCTGCCAGATGACTTCCACAACGTTCCAGTCGTCAAGTTTTTCGAAATTGCCATCTTTGATTTTCCGGCCGCCAGTCGGCTCTGGCGGAGGATTGCCGTGGCTACCTGGCCTTGCTGCTTCAGTCCACCCATCGGGAGTCAGACCCTCACCAAAAAGCCCGTTGTCGTGCCGGTCCTGAACGCCGCGTATTCCGCCAACGAGGAAGTAATCGCCCACATCCCCTTCTTCAATCTGGCATTCCACCATGGTTGGCCAAACCTTGTCCGCGCCCACCAGTCCATACAAAAGACCGTTGTCTCGCTTGGTGAAGGTTCGCGGAGGAAATCGCTTTTCACCCCATTTGTACTCCACTCGAATGTGGACGTTTTCATATTCCTGGGTAGTTGCGATATAGCCGGCTTCAGCTGGTTCGGCAGTTATTTCGTTGCCCAAGATGTGCAGCATCCCATCTTCTATCGCAACTATCTTCCGTTCCTCTGCAACGCCTCTGCCTGACTTTTGCAGCATCGAATACCAGCCACTCAGGTCGCGTCCGTTGAACAGAGAAATCCACCCGTCAGCGCCGGCCGCCGGCAGCGCCGACGAGGACACCACAGCCTCCGCCATGCTGCGAGTTTCGAATAACAACGGGCTACCGACAATAGGCACTCCTACCTTAAGGAAATCTCGGCGATTGATAATGCGCTCCTTCGTTTATTGCAATGAATTTGCAGAACGGATAGTCCTGCCGGATTGAGGTAAGTAGCTCTTCGCAGCATTGTTACGCTACCAAATCCGCTTGTCAAAGGCGACGTAAACCCAGGCGGGTGGTCTTCGACCTCTGAACCTTCACACGAACCGAGGGTGCCCCAGGTCTCGATTCTGAGACCTGGGATCGCACGAACCCCTCCAAGGCAGGGATCACTCCTGGAAACGCCGATGGCTTCAATAAACCTGCCTGCTCTCCTTGACGGCAGCTGGCCCAGCTTTGAATGGATGGAGCATAAAAGCGAATGCCCGTCCAAACGGCATTTGCCCACGCTTGAAACCGGCCCGCCGACAAGGGCCACACGCCCAGCCGATCAGCGCACGGCCCTCAAATAGGTTGGCGTGCATTCCGCTGGATAGACCGACCCCCGGCCGCTTCCCTCACAATAGCTATGTGCTCCCGCAAGACCAACGCGACCGCCTCAAGACCGACAACATTGAGGTCGTCCTCGTCTCGCCGCGCAATCCGCTCAACATCGGCGCTGCGGCGCGCGCCATGGCCAACTTTGGCTTCGCGCGCCTTTCGGTCGTCGCGGCCTACGAACCGCACTGGCGCGAAGCCAAATCGGCCGTCGGAGCAGAGAAGCTGCTCAAAGACGCGCTCCACGCTGCGTCACTCGCCGAGGCCGTCGCCGCCGGTACGCTGGTCATCGGCACCGGCACGCTCGACCGCCGCAAGCCCGAGCAGACCGCCGTCGCGCTACCCGATCTCTCGCCGTTCATCCGCGAGGAACTGGCGCGCGGCGGGCGCGTGTCCCTGGTCTTCGGACCCGAAAAGCACGGCCTCACGCGCGATGACCTGGCCCTTTGTCACCTGCTGGTCGAAATTCCCACCGATCCCGAACAGCCCTCGATGAATCTCGGCCAGGCCGTCGCTGTCTGCCTGTACGAACTCTCGTCGAGGCTCACTGCGCGAACACAAGCGCCCGCGCATCTTTCCACCGCGGCCCAAACCGCAGCAGCGCGCCCCGTCTCTGCGCATCTCGATTTGCTGGCCGAAGTCATTCAGCAGACCATGGTCGCATCCCGTTACTCGCCACCCGCCATGGCCGCAGCCAACGCTCAAGACCTGCGCCTGCTCTTGCGCCGGCTCGCGCTCAACAATCGCGACGTGCGCCGCATGCTGGGCCTCTTTCGCCGCATCCTGTGGCGCCTGCGCCAGAACACAGTGTGAAGCGCGACCGTGAAGAATAAGGCCAACGGAAATTCCTTCCACGCCTGCGCAACGCCGATTACATAAGTTGTAGGCTGGTCGCTATTCTACGTCGTTCGCTAAATTCTTTTCGGGCTGGGGCGGTATTCCTGTTAAAGTGGCGCTCAAAGGCTCCCTCATGAAAGCTATGTTCCGGCTTCGTGCTTCCTGGCTTCGTGCTTCCTGGCTTCGTGCTTCCTGGCTTCGTGCTTCCTGTAGTGCTCCTGCCGGCGCAGCGGCGGTTCTCGCCGTTCTGGCGTGGTCCTTGAGTGCCGCCGCGCCTGCACAAGAGCCCGCACAGCCTGCCGCAACCGCACCGGCCGCGCCACAATCTCCAATCGCGGCGTCAACGCCAACCGCAGCGCCCCAACCAGCGCCTGCAGTCGACGCCGCACAAGCAGAGAGCCTCACCGAAGATGAACTTCGCCAGCTTCTCGTGGGCAAGACCTTCTACCTGCGCGGCGATTATCTCGATGACTCGCTCAGCTTCAACGAGCATGGCGGCATCATCGGCAATTCGCCGCGCGGCTCTTACACACTCTGCCTGGTCGAAATCGACAAGGTACGGCTGACCAAACACAAGGTCGAGCTCGAAGGCATTCGCTACGGGTTGCACTTTCTGGGCGCGCTGCCCTTTGAAGATCCAGCCAACGCCTATGATCGGGTCCGCATTACGCCAAAGAAAAAGATCTTGCGCATCACCATCGATCGCGAGCTGGTTGTGAAACCGAAGAAGGTGAAAGCGGAGAAGCCGCCCAAGGGAGCGAAGCCCGTCGCGAGCCCATCCATAACGACTGCAGCACCGGAGAACGAGCCGGCCGCCAAGACCAGTGACAGCACCAGCGACACTACCCAAGACACCGACCAGCTGAGGGCTGAAATTGCAGCAGCGCCTGCAACCGAGCGCCCTGCCGATCCCGCCAGCGTAACCACCACCACTTCGCCCGCGCATGCAACACAGTTGCTCAAGGCTGCGCTCGCCAATATCTTCGCGCCTGGTCTCGATGCGCGCATGATGGCGTTCATGCCGGACTTTTGGAAGCTCTACTACCAGGCTGCCGCGGCCAAGGCCGATTACCGGCCCACCGATCCCGCAGTCGAGCGACAGAGCGCAGTGGACACCAAGGCGCGACTGGTGTCGAGCTTTGAGCCCGATTCGAACGAATACGCGCAGCAGGCGGGCGTGGCCGGCATGGCGCTTTATCACGCGGTCATCGGCGCAGACGGCATGCCGCAGGAGATTGCCGTGGGTCGGCCGATCGGCTTCGGACTCGACGAGAACGCTGTTGCCGCGATTCGCAAGGCCAAATTCCAGCCCGCGATCAAGGACGGCAAGCCGGTGCCTGTGCTGCTGGATCTGGTGGTGGAATTCCGCATCTACTCGAAACGAACGGCGACGGTAAGCACCGCCCCGAAAGAAGCCGAAAAGCCAGTGTCGTCGACTCTGCCTGGCCCCTACAGCCTTCCACATTTACGGTAAATCCGTCCCGAAATGGGAATCAAGGGGGCTCCGTACCCAATCCGGGATCTCTTAACGGTAAATAGTTCTGCCGGATCTGCAGAATGGCCCGTCTTACGCCAGATTCTGGTTCGTGTCTTACAGGCCGGAGCCTTGTAAGACATGTCTTACATCCCGTCTTACACCTTGTCTTACGCGCCCGTGATCTGTCTCACTGCCGGCAGAAAGTAGGCCATCGCCTGCTGCGCTGTCTCCCCAAAATACGGTGTATCGGCTGGAAAATGCACAAAAACAGTGCGGCCGGCGGATTCCGCCCCGTCGAAAATCAGCAACCCGCCGTCTCCTGCAGCAATTCCCAGTTGCGATCCATACCAGCAGGCAAGCGCCTGCGGATCCCGCGCCTTCAGGAAAATGCCCCCAGTGCCAAGCGCCTTCGCCATAGCTTCTATCCTTCCTCGTTCCCTTGTTCCCTAGTTCCCTTGTCCCTTGTCCCTTGTCCCTTGTCCCTTGATCTTTATCTTTCACTCTTCTCCGCGCAGCAGGTCTGCGATCTTAGGCTTGTGCTTGGCCTGGCGGCCGCTGCGCGGCTGGTCCTCAACCACCCGCGACGGTTTGGGCTGGCCCACGCGTTCGCGGGCGTTCGCCTTCACCGCTTTGGCTGCCGAAAACCGGCCTGGTTTGCGTTTCGTCATGGCTCCCCTTGCTCCTCGTCCGCGCCCGGTCCTGTACCCGTGCCAGCCGGTCTGGAGGATTAGTATGGAAGAAAACCCGGCAGCATGAAAGTGCCGCCGCGGATTCTCGCCGGGAGCGCAGCATGGAAGAGCGCGATTTTTTTAACGAGACCACCGAGCAGCGCACCCACATGCTCACCTGCCCCAAGTGCGGCCAGCCTGCCGAGTACCGCGTCACCTGGGTGGTGCGCCGCAAGCGTGCCCAGTTGCCCCGCGGCGCCGACGAACGGGATCGCGCGCGTTTTGCCAAGGCGCAGTCTTACATGGTGCGCCGCGACGACAAGCTCTCCTGCCAGAACATCCGCTGCAGAAAGCCGTTCGAGATCACGTCCCTGCAGTCGCTCGCCTTCCTCACCGATTAAGGCACTTCTCGGATAATTGAGCGGCCAACAGAAACAGCCGAACACCACCTTGTGCGCCACCCGGTCTGCGCCCGGTGCGCCAGTGTGCCGCCCGCTACCCTGTCTCAGCCGGCACACTGGCGCACCCGAGCCGCCATATGATTCAATCGAATGTGCGCGGGCGCAGGTGTCCCCAGCAACGCCCGCCAGGAGATCGACATGGCAAACAGTCAGCTTCCCCCTGAAGAGCGCAATCTCACACCCCAGCAGGTGGAGGCCCTCGACAAGCGCCGCGACCTGGGCCACACGTTTCTGGTGATCGCCGGTCAGTTTACGGTCATGGCCACGGTGCTGTCGCTGTGGGTGTGGCAGGACCTCAGCTATTCGCCGGGCTGGGCGCATCCCATGGCATACTACTTTTTCCTCGCCCTGCTCCTGGTTGTCGTGTTTGGCATTACCGGCCTCGCACTGCGCCGCGGCACGCCGCGCATCGACTGACCACGAAGCCCCGATCTGAGTCGAAACAGGGACCGGATTACAGATTCGTCCCGCGCGCTTCGCCCAGCATCAGCTTGAAGGTTAATTGTCTCCGCCCGCGCAGCACAGTCACGCTCACTGTGTCGCCGGCCTGGTGCTTGTCCATAATCGCGCTGATGTCCTGCGAGTCGGTTACTTGCTGGCCGTCGATGGCCACAATCAAATCGCCGCCCAGCATAATCGGTGTGTTGCCCACGTACGCCTGCTGATCGCCGCCGTGCAGCCCTGCGCGCTCGGCCGCGCCACCGGGAAGCACGCGCTGAACGAGCACGCCGTAATCGGAAGCCAAACCCATCTGCGAGGCCAGATCAGGCCCGATGGGGTAATCGACGATACCCAGCGAGGGCCGCTTCACGCGCCCGTAGCGGATCAGGTCAGCCAGCACTGCCTTCGCGGTATTGATGGGAATCGCGAACCCGATGCCCGAGCTCTGGTCCGCGCCGTTCGACGCAATCATGGTGTTGATGCCGATGACATCGCCGCTTGAATTGAGCAGCGGGCCGCCGGAGTTGCCGGGATTGATCGCCGCATCGGTCTGAATAGCGTCCTCGATGGGCGCGCCATCCTGGTTCCGGATCGACCGGATGGAGCTGATTATGCCAACCGTCATGGTGCCGCTCAGCCCGAAGGGATTGCCGATGGCGTAGACCTTTTGCCCCACCTGCACATCGGCGGAGTTGGCCAGCGTCACCGGCTGCAGGTTAGGCGCCTCGATCTGCAGCAGGGCGAGATCGTGCACCTTGTCCGCGCCAATCACCGTGGCTTTGTAACTGCGCTTGTTAGAGAGCATCACCTCGATGCCACGGTTGGCGCCGTCGATCACGTGGTAGTTGGTAAGGATGTGACCGGCCTTGTCGAGGACGAATCCCGAACCCTGCCCCTGCTGCGGCACGGTGCCGTAAAAGAAATCGAAAACCAGCCCGGTCGAAGTAATATTGACGACCGACGGCAGAACTTTTTTGTAGACGGCGATGTTGTTCTGTTCTTCGGAGTCATAGGCCGGCGCGGCGTGCGCCTCGGTCAGGTCCAGCGACGAGTTGGAGCCGCTGCCGCCGATCAGGTGGAAGCTTCCCCGCGACGGCACAAAGCCAGGACCCATGTGGGTAGTCACGTACCAGAATCCGCCCACCAGTACAACGATCAAAAGAAAACGGCGTAAGTTCATGAGATTTGAATCCCGAAATCCTTCCTGCTTCGAGATACGGCGGCTGCGACGCAAAGTTCCCCCCTGCGAAACGGCGCACACGATATCGGCGCCGGGGGAATGTGCGACTGCCTGCCTTTATTGTAAAGACCGGAATGCTGGAAATTTGTTGTTCTCCACCCTGAATCGCGTCCCGACCGTAAAGGCACGACCCTCATCTGAAACCAATCGACCGGTAATCCCAATCCCGTTCCGCACCCCATCGAAGCCCGCAAAGCGGGCACAAGACGTTAGCCCCAGGCGCAAGCCTGGGGGATGAACGCACAATTCATTGCCCAAGCCCGCAAAGCGGGCACAAGACGTTAGCCCCAGGCGCAAGCCTGGGGAATGAACGCACAATTCATCGCATAAGCCCGCAAAGCGGGCGTAAGACGCCTTCCTGAGGCGTCCCCTATGATCGGGATATTCTTTCCAGCTTCTCCCACAGATCCTCAATTTGCCTGCGCAGCGAATCCCGATCTCCGGAGTTGTCGAGGACGTAATCGGCCTGCGCCGCTTTTTCGGCATCGGGAATCTGGTGGCCCAGGCGCACGCGCGCATCGGCCGCGGCTGCGGCGCGGCCCTCCGGCGATGAACTGATGCGGGCCGCGTAGCGCGCGATTTTCACCTCGTCCGGCGCCGTCACAACAACAATGCAGTCGATGCGCCGGCGCCAGTCGGTCAGCACGCTCTCTTTTTCGCCGCGCGCGCGCGCATCGCGCACCACTTCAAAGATGAGCGCGGATTCAAGCACAGCCACCGCCGCCGGATCGCGTGCAAAAAGCTCATCCATCCAGCGCCGCTGGGCTGCAATCACCGCCGGATGCACAATCGCATTCAAGTCTTGCAGACGGCCTTCCCCGAAAGCGATTTCGGCGAGCCGGACACGATTGAGCCGTCCGTCCGCGCTGACCACCTCCGGCCCGAAGCGCTCGACGATTTGCTGGTAAACCGTCTCGCCCGGTTCCATCATCGCTCGGCCCAGTCCGTCGGCCTCGATGATTTTTGCACCGAGTTCGCGCAGCACGCCGGCAACGGTGCTCTTGCCGCTCCCCAGGCTGCCCGTGAGGCCGACCCTCAGCATGCGCTACAGCCCCCGCCGCATCTTCGCTGCGCGCACCGTATTGGCCATCAGCATGGCAATGGTGAGCGGCCCCACGCCGCCCGGAACCGGCGTATACGCCCCGGCAACCTCAAACGCGTGGGGATCGATATCGCCCACAATCGTCGAACCGCGTTTGGCAAAGGTCTCCTCGCGCCGCAGATTGCCCTTGAAGAAGCGATCGAACTCTTCACGCGTGGTGATGCGATTAATTCCTACATCGATAAGCGTTGCGCCCGGCTTGACCATCGCTGGCGTGATGAAGCCCGCGCGTCCAATGGCGGCGACAAGGATACCCGCATCGCGGGTAATCGCCTCCAGATCGCGTGTCTTCGAATGGCAAATCGTCACCGTCGCGTTCTTGTGGAGCAGCAGCATGGCCGCGGGCTTACCCACGATGTCGCTGCGGCCCACCACCACCGCGTGCTGGCCGGAGACGGGAATGCCGCTGCGCTTGAGAATCTCCATCACGCCGGCCGGTGTGCAGGGCGCAAGTGCCGGCCAGCCCGCCTGCAGGCGGCCCGCGTTCACGGGATGAAAGCCGTCCACATCCTTATCCGGATCGACAGCGTTCAGCAGCGCCTTCGTATCCACCTGCTTTGGCAACGGAAGCTGAATGAGAATGCCGTCAATGTCGTCGCGGCGATTGAGTTGGTCGACGAGTTCCAGCATGGCTTCGGTAGTGACCTCGGCCGGTGGAGTAATCAGGTCGCTATAGAGCCCGAGTTCGGCGCAGGTGTTCACCTTGCTGCGCACGTAAATCTCCGATGCAGGCACATGGCCCACCAGTACCGCGGCCAACCCCGGCCGAATGCCGCGCGCCGCCAGCGCCTTCACTTCCGCCGCCACTTCCTGCTTGATCGCTGTGGCAATCGCCACGCCGTCGAGAATCCTGCCCATCCATCCTCCCAAAAATTCATCCTACAGCCTGGCGCCGGCTGGACTTCGCAGCCGCCTCGCGAGATCCCGTGCCCCGTCCATTCGCCTTTTTTCTGGCGAATGGGCGGGAAAGCACAGACGCCAAACCTTGGGTTCCCTTGTCCCTTGGTCCCTTTGTCCCTTGTCCCTTGTCCCTTTGTCCCTTGTCCCTAGTTCCCTGTTTCACGCGCCTCGCTTGTAGTCGCCGCTCTTGCCCCCGGTTTTCGCCTCCAGCCGCACCTCGCGAATCACGATTCCCTTATCCAGCGCCTTGGTCATGTCGTAAACGGTGAGCGCGGCAACGGCTGCTGCCGTCAGCGCCTCCATCTCCACGCCGGTTGGGCCGGTAGTAGCTGCCGTGGCCGTAATGCGCACGCCGCCGACAACCGTCTCCGCCTGCACGTCGACATTCGAGAGCGGCAACGGATGGCACATGGGAATCAGATCGGCAGTGCGCTTGGCCGCCTGTATCCCGGCGATGCGCGCCACCTGCAGCGGGTCGCCCTTGGGATTGGCAGGCAACGCAGCCAGCACCGCGGCCGAGAGCTCAACGAACGCCGAGGCCGTCGCCGTGCGCCGCGTGGGCAGCTTACCGCTCACATCCACCATGCGCGCCTGGCCGGATTTGTCGAAATGCGAAAGCTTAGGCATCGATCTCCTCACACAAGCCTTGAACTCCGATCCCTGATCTCTGTTCCCTGTTCTCCGCTCCTCACGAAAGCAGAATGCAAACGATCGCGCCCACTTCCATGCGTTCGGCGCCTTCGGGAACAACCAGAAAGCAGTTGGAGCGGGCCAGCGCGCCCAGGTCGCCCGAGCCCTGCCACCGGACCAGCGCAACCTGCGGCTCGCTTATCGCAAAGCTGCAAACCGCGGGCAGAAAGCGCGTCAGTCCCGGCTTGTTTTTCACAGCACCTGCCAGCCGCGCCAATGCAAATCGCGGACCGCCTTCGCGTCTGCCGCACAAAGCCGCCAGTATGGGCGCCGCAAACAGCAAAAACGTCACGGCCGACGAGACCGGATTGCCCGGAAGCCCCAAAAAGTGCTTCGCACCGTTCTCGTTTTGGTCGGGATTTTTGCCGGACCGAGGCAACTCCCCAAAAACCGTCGGCTTACCAGGCTGAATCTTCACGCCGGTAAAGTGGAAAATCGCCCCAGCCCGCTCCAGCGCCGGTTCCACCAGATCGAATTTGCCCGCCGAAACGCCGCCCGTCACCAGCAGCAGATCCGCATCGGCGGCCCGATCCATCGTCGCCGCAATGGCTGCGTCGAGAGCCTCGGCACGATCCTCCGCCACCGGCAAAACCCACGGCTCCCCGCCCGCCGCCTCCACCAGCGCGGCCAGCATGGAACTGTTCGAGTTGCGGATCTGTCCCGCACCCGGCTCAGCCTCCACCGAAACAAGCTCATCGCCCGTAGCCAGGATCGCCACACGCGGGCGCGCAAACACTTCGAGCTGCGCAGCTCCACACGCCGCCGCCAGCGCAATCTGGCCCGCGCGCAAAACCGCGCCAACGCCCAGCAGCTCATCTCCCTTGCGTGCCTCGGCGCCCTGCAGCACGATATTCTCGCCCGTCTCAAGAGTGCGCGGCGCCAGCAGCCGGACGATTTTCGAAGTCTCACGCTTCGAAGCCTCGCCGCCGGCCTCAACATGTTCCACCATCATCACCGCATCCGCACCGGCAGGAACCGGAGCTCCGGTCATGATCTCCCAGGCCGCCGCGTCCGGCAGCGGACCGGCCGGTGCATCGCCGGCGCGCGAAGCCCCGGCAATCGCCAGCGGCTCGTGCCGCGAAGCCTCAGCGGCCCGGCACGCAAATCCGTCGCGCGTAGAGCGCGCAAAGGGCGGCTGATCGCGATCCGCCGCCAGTGGCCTTGCCAGTACGCGACCCTGCGCCTGCCCCAGATCCACCCGCTCCACGCGAGATGCAGAATGCACCCGGGCCGCACAGTCCGCGACCAGGCGCGCCGCTTCTTCGTAACTGAGGAATTCTGCGCTCATGCCTGCGCTCATGGATTGGATTGTAGAGGCTCGCGGTCAACCCGTCGCCCACGATACAAAAAGGGCGCCCGCCAGGCGGACGCCCTTTTCAAGCCGCATTCACCCGAAATCAGTGCCTGCCGGCTTTGTAGGAAGATTGGATCTTCTGCCCAGCCGACTGCAGAATGCTCTGCACTTCGGCAGCAAACTGGCCCTGCGGCGCCAGCTCCAGGTACTTCTGGTAGGCCTCTGCGCATCCGGGAGGCAGAACAATCTCGTGCGTCTTGGGATCGACCGTAGCCTTCTGTACAAGGCCGTTGCCGATCAGGTAGTAGAGAATCGCATCGTTCGGCGTCACTTTGATGGCATCCTGCGCGGCACCCACCTGGGCATCGGTATTCCCCGCCTGGAAGAAAATGATGGCCTGGTTGCGCAGATAGATAGGCGCGCGCGTCGGATCGGCCTTGGCCGCCGCATCAAACGCAGCATTCGCCTCCGGCACCTTGCCGGTGCGGGCGTACACCTCGCCGAGGCCGGCCTGCGCCGAGCCAATCACGTCCATGCGCGGCTTCTTCGACGCAGTCTCCAGGTCAATCGCCTTCTTGTAGTTGGTAATTGCATCGTCGTACTGCTTGAGACCGGCTTGCGCATAGGCCAGCTTGGCCCACAGGATGGCCTCGTCCGGCTTGGCAGTCGTGTCCCTGGTCATGATGCTCAGGATGTCGTTGTACTTGGCCGTCTTGATTTCTTGCGCCTTGGTGGCAATATCGCTGCTGCTCGCCGAAGCGCCAAGCTGTTGCTGCGCTGCCTTCGGCGCATTGTCGATGTCCTGCTGGTCCTGCGCCACCGCCTTCAGGTCAGCGTTCAGGTGATTGATCACCTCGTTGGCCTTCAGGGCTTCAGAGTTGGTCTTCTTCAGTTCTTCCAACTGCTTGCGCTGGTCCGGCGTCATCTTGGCCAGGTATTCGGCACGAGACATATCGTCGTTCTGCTCGGTGTCCTGCCCGGCCACGACTTTTACGTTCTTCACCTCGTCGACCATCTGGCCCTTGGGCGTGTCAGCAGCTCGATAAACCATGCTGTAGGTGCCCGCAGCCGCCTCGCCGCTGAAGTTGCCGTTTGCGTCCACATCAAACGTGAATTTCGCCGTGGCGCCACCGTCGGTGGAAAGGCTCACCGTGCCACCGCCCTGCGGCTGGCCTGTGGGGTTGATAACCTGCCCGTGGATCTTGCCCGTTTCCACGGCAGGAGTTGTCTGCGCAAATGTTGGCGCAAGGCCGAAAGCAAGCAAGCCAGCCAGAGCCGACAGGCTGAGCCAATGTGAAAGACTCCGTTTCATAATTCTCTCCTTGGAGCGGCGCGAACGAGAGCTGCGCAAGCTCGAATGACGCTTCTTTTTCCGGCACGCGGGCGGCACTCCCGTCGCTTCTCCGTTCGTACCGTTGCGGACCAGTGCAACCCATCCTCAATACTCTTTGTGGAAGCCAGGTCCTGCACCAAGGCCTTGTCTGCGGCGGATCAGCCTTTGCGCCAGTTGGCCGCTATGGTTGAGCGCCCGCACAGAGCGGAACTTAGTCAGACCCAAGTTAAATCCTTGCCAGCCCAGTCGACAAGGGGCAGGCCACGGCCGGCGGGCAATGCGAGCCGCCCATACACCCCGGCGCACCTGGCCTCTTCCATCCTACTGTGCACACCAAGCCCTCCCTGTGGCGCGTATCACACTCTAAAATTGAGGTATGATGACCACCATCCGGCCCGCAACCCCAGCCGACGTCCCGCAGATTCTCGCTTTTATCCGCGGCCTGGCGCTCTATGAGCGCGCTCCCAACGAGGTGACCGCCACGGAAGAAGCCCTGCTGCGCGACGGCTTCGGCCCTACCCCGTTCTACCACTGCCTGATGGCCGAGCAGGACGGCGAGCCCGCCGGTTTCTCCTTCTTTTTCTTCAACTATTCAACCTGGAAGGGCCGTCCCGGCGTCTACCTCGAAGATCTATACGTCGAACCCCGCTTTCGCGGCCTCGGCATCGGCAAAGCGCTGCTGCAGCAAACCGCAGCCTTCGCCCTCGAAAAGGGCTGTCGGCGCATGCAGTGGGAGGTCCTGGACTGGAACACCCCGGCAATCGATTTCTACCGCGCCATGGGTGCGGATTTTCTGGATGAGTGGCGCAACGTCCGCATCGAGGGTGAGCCACTGGAGCGGTTGGCCAAAGGAGCACAGCCCGATGCACTGGGTGCCCCATCCTTTCGCCAGCTTTTAGGCGAAAGGGTGGGAGACCACGAACCCTCTGGAGCCTCCGAATGAAAATTCGCGTCATCGGCGGAGGCCTGGCAGGCCCGGAAGCAGCACTGACCGCGGCCCGCTTCGGCTGCGAGGTCGATCTCTATGAAATGCGGGCCATCGTCGACGGCCAGCCGCGCCTGACCCCCGCTCACCAGACCACCGATTTTGGCGAGCTCGTCTGCTCCAATTCCCTCAAAAGCGAGTCGCCCAACACGGCGCCCTGGCTGCTCAAGCAGGAGATGCGCCGCGGGCACTCCGTGCTTTTATCGCCTTGCGGATGAATCGGCCGTACCGGCAGGCCACGCACTGGCAGTCGATCGCATCGAGTTTTCGCGGCGGATCTCTGAAGCCATTGCCGCCCAGCCCCGCATTCGCGTGATTCGCGAAGAAGTCACGAGTCTGGCGCCCGATTCCGTCCAAAACGAGAACGGTGCGAAGCACTGCACCATCGTCGCGACCGGGCCGCTCACCTCCGACGCCCTGAGCCGCGAGATCGAGCGCCTCACCGGCTCCGGCCATCTCGCCTTCTACGACTCCATCTCGCCCATCGTCGACGCCGACACCATCGACATGGACCGCGTCTACTTTGCCGCGCGCTGGGACAAGGGCACCGCCGATTACATCAACTGCCCCATGGACCGCGCCGAGTACGACCGCTTTCTGGACGCACTAATCGCTGCCGAGCCCGCCGAAGAGAAGGAGTGGGAGAAGCTCGAATACTTCGAAGGATGCCTGCCCATTGAAGTCCTTGCCCGGCGCGGGCGCGACACGTTGCGCTTCGGCCCCATGAAGCCCGTAGGCCTGCGCGATCCGCGCACCGGCAAAACCCCGTGGGCGGTTGTGCAACTGCGTAAAGAAAATCTGCGCGCCTCCAGCTACAACCTGGTCGGCTTCCAGAACCACCTCAAGTGGGGGGAACAGGCCCGTGTGCTGCGCCTCATCCCCGGCCTTGAGAACGCACGCTTCCTGCGCTACGGCCAGATTCACCGCAACACCTACCTCTGCGCCCCCGTGCTGCTCGATGAGTTGTTGCGGCTGAAGGCCGTGCCACAGCTTCTATTCGCCGGCCAAATCTGCGGCGTCGAGGGCTACACCGAATCCATCGCTGCCGGCATGCTGGCCGGAATCTACGCCGCCGCATTGGCCCGCGGCATAGAGCCCACACCGATCCCGCGCGCGACGGGTCTCGGCTCGCTCATTCACTACATCACGCACGCCGAGCCCAAACACTTCCAGCCCGCCAACATCACCTTCGACTTACTGGAGCCACTGGACGAGGAGACGCGCAAGAAAATTCGCGACAAAAAGGAACGGCACAGGCTGCAGTGCGAGCGCTCGCTGGCCGCATTCGATGCCTGGTGGGAAAAGATTGAGCCGAGCCTGAGGTAAAGCGAGGGCGCGCGTCCCGGATGAGTTCCCGGAGGGAGCGCTCGAAAATAGCCCGGAGTGGAATCACCGCGCCCTGCCGCGGTGACGGAACCCCCGTGAAGCGCCCTCAAAATGAATGAGAAGCCCCTGAATCGCGACCGATGTTGTCAAGAGAACAGCACCCCGCGCCATGCCCAAAACCCGCGCCGGAGGCGCAGTGTTCGTTAGCCCCGCGCTTCAGCGTGGGGATTGCCGCCCGCCCCACCCATCCGGAGTCCCGTCAGGGACGGCGCATCCCTGGGCGGTGACGGAACCAGATGCAATCTGTCTCGCAGGAGGAGTTCACCCCAACGGTTGAGTCAAGCCCGCTGTGCCGAAATATCCCATAAGTGCATGTAACTAATATAGTTATATCTGTCATCAACTTGCCGGAAATACCCTCAATTCGTGTATATTCCAGTCAACACAGAAGATTACGCAGCGGCGGGCCCACAAGAGAGCGCATAACTACCGTGTTTTGTAACAGTTGCAAAATTTCCCCTTCAGAATCAAACACTTGCGCGGAGATTGACGAATCCGTTCTTTATTTTCAATTACTTACGCATCGCGGGGGGAGGGGGGGCTCAAAAACGGTTGGCCGGAGCAGCTCGCCATGGGAGATAAGTTGATTTTTTTGAAACACTTATAAGTCTTGCCTCTTAGAATCAGACACTTGCGCCAACGCCTCAAGCGATGTGTTTTATTTTCATAGACTTACGTAATTCGGAGGGGGGGACGGATCGAGGTTCGCGCTTTACGCCAGGCCAGGCAGGCTCATCAGGCAAAGCGCGATCTGCAGCGCCACCAGCGCGCCCGCAGCGGCAAGGGCCATGCGCCCCCGCGGCCCTTCATAAGCATCGGCCAAAACGCCGCCCACAAACGTGAGCCAGAAAGGAATCGACCACAGCCAGGGAGCCCCCGGGGCCCCGGTCATAACCAAAATTACCAACACCAAGGCGCAAAACAACGGAGTCGTATTGCCGAAATAGCGCGACTTGCCAACGCCGAGAAAGAGAAAGAATGCAGCGCTGGCGGCGACAGTGATTCCCGCCTCTGAAAGCGTGCCAAAGAAGCGCTGGGCCGGTCCCAGCGAGAACCACATGAAGCCCGCGGCCGAACGGAAGACATAGCTGAATGCGTCGGGCGAAAACCCATAGCAGGCGAAGACGATCACCAGCGCGCCGATCGACGCCATGAGCAGCACCGGCAGCGTCTGGCTGCGATGGCCCTCAGCGACCCACAGCATCAGCACCAGTCCCAGCAGCGCCGCCACCGGCAGCGCTGCTATGTGCCCCGCCGCCGCAATGCCGAAGATAAGCGTGAGCAGCACAATGCGCGGCCGCCACTTGCGGTGCGGGCCCTGCATGGCGTGGGCCACGCCGATGCATGTATACACGCCGCCATAGACGCCCAGCGCCGCCAGCACATCGGGATTGGGAGAAACGCACGCGTGCAGAACCGCGGGACAAAAGCAGTAGAGGGCCAGCGCCGTGTAGCCGCCCAAATTGCCGTACAGCCGCCGCGCGACCCACCAGATGCAGCCGCCCAGAATGCACCCCGCGGCCAGAAACGGCAGCCGCAGCAGCAGCAGGATGTGCGTCATCTGATGGCGCAGTTCCCAGGTGCTGATTTCGCCGCCGGTCTGCACCACGCGATCTTCAGGCTTGCGGAAATGATCGAGTCCGCGCTCAGCCAGCAGATTGATGGTCAGCGGCAGTCCGGCCAGCCGATAGGCGAGAATTCCGTCATGAATATTGCCGCACGAGGTGTAATAGCCGGCCAGCGGCGAGGGCTTTTCCCACGTCTCGCGGCCGCAGCGCGCATATTGGTAATCGCGATCCGTCAGCGTCTGGCGGCCGGTAAGCCAAAGGCCCTGCAAGAGAAAAATAGCCAGCAATCCCGCCGCAATTTGTTGCGGCCGATTGAACCTGAAGCGGCGAAGGATGCCAAACCGGTGGGTCATCGTGTGAGAGAGCAAGTTCCAGTCTAAATCGCGTGGGCCGAAGGGACTACGGCAGCATGGCTGGTCAGAGGGAACGGCACGGATCTCAGCGTGAAGAGGCGGGCTATACAGGCCGCGGAAAAGCTCTCCTCCTGGGGCTTCGTAATAAGGGCACGACTTTAGTCGGGCCGAAGAAGCCAACAAAACTGAGCGGGGCTTTACGCCCTGAGGGAATGCATGGCCACTGACTCAACATTTACGCCTGCGCCAAATGGCAAAAGCATCGGCGTGGGCTCCGCGCAAGTTGCTGCGCAGCCCACGTCGTCCTTTTGCCCGCTGCGACCCGCAGCCGCTACACTTCTGTTCAGCATGATCAAGGCCCACGACAACACGCCGGAACGCCTGGTGAGCGCTGCGCCCGCTGACGAGGAGCAGGGTTTTGAGCTCAAATTGCGTCCGCGCTGGCTGCGGGAATTCATCGGCCAGTCCAAGGCCAAGGAGCAGTTAGCCATCGCGCTCGAAGCGGCCAAATCCCGCGGCGAAGCCCTCGATCATGTGCTGCTGTTCGGGCCGCCGGGCCTGGGCAAAACCACGCTGGCCACCATCATCGCCAACGAGCTTGACGTAGGCTTCCAGCAGACTTCTGGCCCCGCGCTGCAGATCCAGGGAGATCTGACTGCGATTCTCACCAACCTCCGCGACAAGCAGGTCTTGTTTTTAGATGAGATTCACCGCATGCAGCCGGTACTCGAAGAAAAACTCTACACCGCGCTTGAGGATTACCAGATCGATATCATGATCGGCCAGGGCCCAGCGGCGCGCACGCACGTCATGGAGATCCGGCCGTTCACCTTTGTCGGCGCCACCACGCGGCCAGGGCTGCTCAGTTCGCCGCTGCGCTCGCGCTTCGGCATCCTGCTGCGCCTTGAGTTTTATACCGAGGATGAGCTGCGCGTCATCGTCAAACGCTCGGCCGAGGTGATGCAGATTCCCATCGATCCCGATGGAGCGGCAGAGATTGCGCTGCGCTCGCGCGGCACACCGCGTATTGCCAACCGCCTGCTTCGACGAGTACGCGACTACGCGCAGGTGCGCGGCTCCGGCTCCATTGATCGGCCCACCGCCAACGCGGCGCTCACCATGCTGGAAGTGGATGCGCACGGCTTCGATGAAATCGATCGCCGCCTGCTGCTCACCATCATCCAGAAATACGATGGAGGGCCGGTTGGCCTGGGCACGCTGGCCGCCACGCTCGCCGAGGAAGAAGACGCGCTCGAAGAAGTGTACGAGCCGTTTCTCATCCAGATTGGATTTCTCGATCGCACGCCGCGCGGCCGCGTGGCGACGCGCCTGGCGTACGAGCATTTCGGATTGCCGTTGCCCGGTCGCCAAGTGGGATTGTTCTGATAACCGCGAAGTTGCTGACTCGCTAACCGCTGCATTCAGAGGAGAAACATTCATGTCACTGACCGAATCAACCATGCTGGAACTGGGCACCGAAGCTCCGGATTTTCGATTGACCGACGTGATGACGGGCAAGATCGTGCGTCGCGATGACTTTCGCGACAAGAAGGCGCTGCTGGTCATGTTTATCTGCGCGCATTGCCCTTATGTGAAGCACATCGAGAAGACGCTGGGCAAATTAGGCTCCGATTACGCGGGCAAACCCATGGCCATCGTCGCCATCAGTTCCAACGACGCGACCACCCATCCCAGCGACAACCCTGAAGGTCTCAAAGCGCAGGCCAATGCCAATCGCTTCACGTTTCCCTATCTCTACGACGAGAGCCAGGCTGCAGCGCATGCGTATAAAGCCGCCTGCACGCCGGACTTCTTCCTTTTTGATTCAGATTTCAAGCTTGTTTATCGCGGCCAGTATGATTCCAGCCGTCCGAGCAACGGAGTTCCCGTCACCGGCGAAGACCTGCGCGCGGCCATGGACACGGTTCTCGCCGGCAAAGCGGTTCCCGTGGAGCAGCGCCCATCGATCGGTTGCAATATCAAGTGGAAGGCCTGACAGCAAAGCGGTTTTGTAGTCGCGCCAATGAACTGGGTGCCCCAGGTCTCGATTTTGAGACCTGGGAAGCCACACGAACTCCGCTCTTATCCCACTAACCCTTTTAAGTAACTCCGGAACTTATCCGCAAATTCCGGCCGCTTGAGGGCATATTCGACTGTGGCCTGCAACATGCCGAACTTATCGCCGGCATCAAAGCGCTTGCCTTCGAAGGTATAACCGAACACCTTCTCTTCCTTCAACAACGCCTTAATGCCATCGGTAAGTTGTATCTCGCCGCCGGCGCCGGGCTTGGTCTGCTCCAGCAGCGCGAAGACGCGCGGCGTAAGCACATAGCGGCCGATAATTGCCTGATTGGATGGAGCATCCTCTAACTTAGGCTTCTCTACCATGCCGGTGCAGTTATAAATGCGCGGATTGGCTGGATCGGGCGAGCCAGCCAGCACGCCGTAGGCGCTGATTGCCGGGCCATCGATAGTCATGGTTGCCAGCACCGAGCCACGTCTCTCCGCAAACACGTCGATCATCTGCTTAAGACAAGGCGGATTGGCATCGATAACATCGTCCGGAAGGATAACGGCAAAGGGTTCATCGCCCACTAGATCTTTGGCGCAGAGCACCGCATGGCCCAAGCCGAGCGGCTCCTTTTGGCGAACATAACTGACGCGCGCCATATTCGCCACGCCACGCGAAACTGCCAGCAACTCGTGCTTTCCGCGGCGTTCCAGCGTTGCGTCCAGCTCAAAGCTCAGGTCAAAGTGGTCTTCCATGGCGCTCTTGCCGCGGCCAGTGACGATAATGATATGCTCGATGCCCGAAGCGATTGCCTCTTCAACTCCGTACTGAATGATGGGCTTGTCGACCAGCGCCAGCATCTCTTTAGGAATTACTTTAGTGGCCGGCAAAAAACGCGTGCCCAATCCGCCTGCCGGAAAAACTGCTTTACGTACACGATCGCTCATTCGCTCTCCTTATTTCCGATGCTTTCAATCGCTGTAATGCTCTTTGATAAGATGCGCAAATCCGTCGAATTGTAGGCCCATCACAATGTGGGAGAATTATCGCCCAGCATTGCCTCGCGCACGATTTTGATCGGCGGAAATCCCTGACGCAGGAAGTCATCGTGGAATTTCTCAAGCGAGAAGGCCGCGCCCTCACGCTTCTCGACATCCGCACGCAGCTTCATGATTTCGAGCTTCCCGAGCGTGTAGTAGAGGTAAGTCGGATCGCCGGCGCCGCGCTTGGTCTCGACGACCGCGACCTCCTTTGATTGATACCCTTCCTTCTGGAAAAACTCTTCCGCCTGGTCCATGCTCATCTTGCCGGTGTGCATCTCGATGCCGACGATGAAGCGTGCGTTGCGCAGCAATGCATCCTGCAACTGACCCAACCGCAGCAGCCTCGCTTCGCGCTCGTCTTTCGCGCCGGCGCCTGGCTGTCCGTAGCCTTCATCGAGCATCATCTGCTCGCAATAGTGCGCCCAGCCTTCAATGTCGGTATTCGCGCCCAGCAGCTTGCGCACTTTGCTGGGCGCCTGCGGCAGCCACAGGAACTGTACGTAATGGCCGGGATACGCCTCATGCACCGCAGTCGAGACGATGGTGCCGACATTGAACGAGTGCATGTAGCCGTCGACTTCGGCGGGCGTCCACTTGCGATCGGGCAGCGTCACATTGAAATATGCCTCGGTTGCATGCGTTTCGTAAGGGCCTGGCGTGTCCATGCTTGCCGTTGTGGTGGCGCGCATGAACGGCGGTGTCTCTTCCAGGATCGGCTGCACATTCGACGGAATGGTCACGATGTGATGGCTGCGAATGAAGCCGATCAGACTGTCAAAGGTCGCATGAAAGGAATTCAGCAACTGATCCGGCGCGGGATGATCCTGGTCAAGTTCTAACAGCACGGCGCGCGGATCTTTACCCGGCTCCAGTTCTGCCGCTACTTGCCTGAAGTGCTCCTGATTTTTGCGCAGATCGGCCCAGCCGATCTCCAGCAGTTTGTCGAGCGGCAGATCGACCATCTCATCGTATGCGAGCTTTTTCTGGAAGGTATCGGCACCGATGCGAAAATCGCCGTTCGAGCGCGGCAGCAGGTCGGATTTAAGCCAGTGCAAATAGTCTGTGAGGTCGGTGATCACGGCCAGGTTGCTCTGCGCAAACTCTGCTTTGATTGCCGGATCTTTTGCGTCGACGAAGGCCTCGGGCACATCGTGCTGAAAGAAGCTGATAATATCGGGCAACTGCTCGATGGCGATTTCGGTAAAAACGCGCGGCGGGTTCTTCAGATTGACTCGCGCCGCAGCCAGCAGTGCCGGCATCTGTTTTTCGCGGGCAATAACGGAACGGAGCCGGTCGTCGGGCGGCGCAAACTTGCGCTCCATCAGCACAAAAACGCCGTTCGCGCAGGCGCTGGAGTAGTTGTCCGCATTCTTTTCCCAAGGGCGAATGGTCTCCAGCGTGAGCAACTGCGAGTGGATGTTGGCGAGCAAGATCTCACGGTCGCTGCGCGGCACGAAATCCGCTGCCGAGTTATCCGGCTGGATGGCTTCAATGCGCCGCTCGAAGTCTTTGAGCGCGGCGATATTGGCATTGATGGCCGGGCGCGAGTAGTTCTCCAACTGCGTATCGTACTGATGAAATCCCGCAACCGTCCCGCTGCTGGGCGCATAGCGGAAGTACACCTGGTCGAAGTACTGGTCCGAAGTCTTCTCGAGTTGCTGCTTCCAGTCCGAGGCAGCGTGTACGGCCATCGTGCCAAACATGAAAACTCCCATTGCCACCCAGGCAAATTGTTTCTTCATCGTTCCTCGCTCTGCCGATCTTACTTTACGGGGCACTTGAAAAAGGTTGAAGAAGCGGTTTGTTAAGCACTTACGGGCGCGGGCGCAAGGTTACCGAGCAGTTCGCGAATCTCGAGCAATACTTCGTCGGAACGTATGGCTGTAAGCGGGAACTTTAGAATCCCTTGAGGCGTGAACTGCGCGCCGCGCTTGGCATTGCGCGCGACGAGCTTCATCAAATGCTGCGGATCGATGGCAGCATTCTCGGTGAACCGGACCTGCAGTTCTCCGCGCTTGCGATCAAGCTGCGCAACTCCCATGCGCTCGCATTCGATTCGCAACAGTGAAGCTTCAAGCAAATAGACAGTTGCATCGGGCAGCGTGCCGTAACGGTCTTCCATCTCGGCGCGGATCTCATTGACAGCGGCCTCGCTGGTGGCACCAGCGATCTTCTTGTAGAGCCGCAGGCGCTGGTTTTCCTCGGCGACGTAGCTCTCGTCGATGCGCAGCGCGATGCCGAGATTCAGCTGCGTGGTGGGCCGCTCCTCCGCACCTTCACCCTTCATCTCCTTCACGGCGGCTTCAAGCATGGAGGTATATAGCTCAAATCCGACGGCCTCGATATGGCCGCTCTGTTCGCCACCCAGCATGTTGCCGGCGCCGCGCAATTCCAGATCCAGCGCGGCGATCTTGAAGCCCGCTCCTAAATCGCTGAATTCCTTGAGAGCGGAAAGACGACGACGAGCGATATCGCTGAGCTCGTTTTCCTGCGGGATCAGCAGGTAAGCATAAGCGCGTCGATTGGAGCGACCGACGCGGCCGCGCAATTGGTAGAGCTCGCTTAATCCATGCCGGTCGGCGCGGTTGATGAGCATGGTATTGGCGAGCGGGATGTCGAGACCGTTTTCAATGATCGTGGTCGCGACCAGCACGTCGTATTCGTGATGCATGAAGGCGAGCATCACTCGCTCAAGTTCCGTCTCGCCCATCTGGCCGTGACCGACAGCCACGCGCGCCGAGGGCACCAGTTCCTGAATGCGCGCTGCCATCTCGTAGATGGACTCTACGCGGTTGTGCACGAAGTAAACCTGTCCTCCGCGCTCCAGCTCGACTTCGACTGCGGAACGAACCAGCTTCTCGTCGAACTTGGCGACCACGGTCTGAATGGCCATGCGGTCTTTCGGCGGCGTTTCGATAATGCTCATATCGCGCAGGCCAACCAGTGACATGTGCAGCGTACGCGGAATCGGCGTGGCGCTCATGGCCAGCACGTCGATTTCCTTGCGCATCTGCTTCAGCCGCTCCTTGTGACGCACGCCAAAGCGCTGCTCTTCATCGACGACCAGCAGGCCAAGGTCCTGAAACTTGATGTCTTTCGAGAGCAGCCGGTGGGTGCCGATCAGGATATCGACCTTGCCCGTCTCCACGCGCTCGACGATATCTTTCTGTTCTTTCGCTGAGCGGAAGCGCGAGATCATTTCGATGTGGATGGGAAATTGCGCGAAACGCTTCTTGAATGTCTCGAAGTGCTGGAAGCTGAGGATCGTGGTGGGCGTGAGCACGGCAACCTGCTTGCCGTCCTGCACGGCCTTGAAGGCTGCGCGCATTGCCACTTCGGTTTTGCCGTAGCCCACATCGCCGCACAGCAGCCGATCCATTGGCATCGTGGACTCCATGTCCTGTTTGATGGCGCTGATGGCAGCAAGCTGGTCGTCGGTCTCGTTGTAGTCGAAGGAGTCTTCAAACTCGCGCTGGAACTCGTTGTCCTTGGAAAACGCCGTGCCCTCTGCGGTGTGCCGCTCGGCGTAGAGTTTCAGCAGTTCGGCAGCCATGTCCTGCATGGCCTTGCGCACGCGCGCCTTGGTTTTTACCCACTGTTGCGAGCCAAGCTTGTTGAGAACTGGCGCAGGACCGGCGTCAGTGGACCTGTACTTCTGAATTAGATCGAGCCGCGTGAGTGGGACGTAGAGCTTAGCCTGCTCGGCGAATTCCAGGATCATGAACTCGACGGAGAGGCCGTCCTGAACAATTTCCTTCAATCCCTGATACTGCGCGATGCCATGCTCAACGTGAACCACATAATCGCCGATGCCGAGATCGCGAAAATCCGACACAAAGGCCGCGGTCTTGGAGCGCTTGGGCGCGGGGCGCGCGGTCACGTCCGCTTCATCGGAGAGATCGTTGGCGCCGAAGAGAATCAGGTTGGTTTCAGCAAAGCTGACGCCCGCAGACAGCGGCGTGCGCACGATAACCGGCACGCGGAGATCGCTGGCCAGGTAGCTGGCTTCCTCAAGCATCGTCTCACCGGGATGGGCGACCCGGCTGCCGAAGCGATATGGAATCTGGTACTCGCGCAAAACGGTCGCGAGCCGCTCTACTTCGCCCTGATTGGGCGCGGCCAGCACGATGCGCAAGTCCGTCTGCATGAGCGAGCGCAGCTGCTCAGTAAATGCAGGGATGGAGCCGTGGAAGCGCAGCGTGGGCCGAGTGGGAATTTCAATCTCGCCCAGCGTCGCATCCTCGTCAATCACATCGACGGCCCCGAGTTGATCGAGATCGAGACCCATGTGCGACTGCAAAGAGGCCTGAAGAATCTCTGGACGCAAATAAATGTCTTCCGGACGGATCAGCGAGCCGATGCCCGACCGCTCGTGGCGCTGCTCGATCTTGTTCCACCAGCGATCGATCTGGTTGCGCACCATACCCGGCTCATCCACAAAGAGCGCGGAGCGTGGCAGCAGCGAAAGCAGTGACTTGCCTGCACCGGCCACGGGCGCGAAGAACTCCCAACCCGGAAAGACGCTGACACCACTGGCTGCCGCCGCCTCTTCTGCCATCTCTTCGTTTTCGATTTCAACGCGCTGTTGACTGAGGCGCGCATTCACCGCAGCCAGCAACCGCTCTGTTACCGGCGTTTCAGTGAGCGGCAACAACTGCGCTTCGTCCAGGCCGCTCTGCGAACGCTGCGTCTCGGGATCGAACTTGCGGATGGTCTCGATTTCGTCGCCAAAGAATTCAATGCGCACGGGGCGATCGGATTCCGGCGAGTAAACGTCCAGGATTCCGCCGCGGCGTGTGAACTGGCCCGGCATCTCCACCAGGTCCATCTGCGTATAACCCACGCTGGCGAGGTGACCTGTCAGCACTTCGAGATCGACCTCTTCGCCGCGGCGCACCGTAACCGCCAGCGAAGCATAGTACTCGCGATCGAAGAGGCGCAGGGCCGCTGCCTCAACGGGGGCAATCACCAGATCGACGGCGCCGGTCGCGAGCTTGAAGAGTGCAGACGCGCGCTGTTCCTGCACATCCGGATGCGGCGAAAGGTGCTCGAAGGGCAGCACATCGTGCGCGGGAAAACGCACCACGCGCGCGGGATCGATGGCGCCGGTCAGCTCGCAGCCCGCCTTGACCAGCGGTTCCAGCGCTTCGGCGGCCTTGTTGTCCGCCACCACCACGATCACGGGCTGGCGCGCTTCCCGCGCCATCAGCGGCAGATAGAGAGCGCGGGCGGTTGCGGTCATTCCGGAGACACGCCGCCGTCCCGCACCCAGGCTCAGATGCCTTCGTACGCGTTCAAATCCCGGGGAATGCTCCAGCTCCGCGAATATCTCGCGGACAAACGGGAGAATCATCAGAACCAAGTTTATCAGCGGCGGGCCAGCGTAGCAGCAGAAGCGAAAGGCTTCACCTGCGATGAAAAATTAGATTGATTCGAATGAATTTCCGGTCGTGGCCTGTTGGCCCTGGCTCAAGAGGAGCGCGTATCGTTCCTCGGCTTTGCGCAGGTCGCTCGCGCTCACCCTGACCAGAGTGGGCGAAAGGAAGTGCATCATCGCCAAAACCGCGGGAACAAGGTACACCATGGTGCCGCAAACCCACATGAAGGCGCCGGCCGCGACTTGATCGTTGAGGGGGTCCAGGCCAAAGGGTCGCGGAAGAGCGGCGTAGCTGGGATAGAGCAAGCACCCGGAAAAGCAGAGGGATGCGGAGATGACGGTATTGACCACGTCGGCGAGGAGCAGATACGGAACGAGCATCCAGCCCAAACGCGCGCCGCGAAACGGCCAGGGTCGAATTACCGGCCACCAGAACATCAGGTTGGTAAAGAAGAAGCAGGCGTGCTCGAAGTTATGCCAGTTTTCCGAAGACAGCGCGAACTCGTAGGCGCTAGGAATGTGCCAGCTGATGTAGGCGGTAGCCATGGCCAGCCAGGCGACGCGCGGATCCGTAAGGAAACGGCCGGCGGCGGGCAGGGCGCGGGTTACGAAGAGCGGACGCAGGAGGCGGACGGTCCATTTTGGCAGCCCGCGCAGCATGGGAACGACGGGCGCGCCGAAGATCAGCAAGGGCGGCGCAATGGACATGAGCACGAAATGCTGGCCCATGTGCATGAAGAGCAAGGACTCGCTGAAGGTGTCGAGCGGCGAAGCCACGGCGACAAAAAGTGCGAGAACGCCGCCCAGAAACGATGCCAGCCGCCAGGCGGGAAACTGCGCGGGACGGGTGCGATGAATACGCACCCAACCGCGCGTGTAAAGGACTGCCGCAAGCGCCAGCTCAGACGTGACGATCCAGGGGATATCCCATTGCGTGAAGAGATCGGAGATGGTGGTCGTATCCGTCATGGCGCACCCGGCGCAGCTCCTGTAGCCGCACCGCCGGTGGCGTGCGTGGTCTCGAGGCCCTGAATAGCCGGGTTGACGGCGGGATGCTCGCCAGCGGGATGCAGGGTATCGAGAAAGGCTACCAGGGCCTCCATCTCAGCCGGCGAAAGATTCTTGCCAAAGGCCGGCATATTGCCGCCGCCCGTCACCACTTTGAAGCGCAGTTGGTCGGGAGTCATGCGCGTGGCGATGTCGTCGAGCGCGGGGCCGCGCTGCCCGCCGAGACCGCCGATGGCATGGCAATTGCGGCATTGCTTGTCCTGGAATACGTTAGCGCCCTGGCGTACCAGGGGCGAGGCTTCGCGCACGTCAGTCACAGGCAGCGTATCGGCGCTCCAGGCCATCATGTGCGGGCTCCATGGTGTCGTGGTTCCAAGCTTGGTAAGCGATCCCCACGCCACAGCAATCAAAGAGACGGAGAGGACGGCCACCGGACGGCGGTGCCAGCTCTTCTCGCCCTCGGCTGCGAAAAACGGAAGCGCCACCAGAAACGCGATGCCCATGATGGGCACGATCAATAAGAACGGCGTTTCAAGCGCTGGCGGCAGATAGGCGAGGATCGCGTAAATCCACAGGAAGAAAAAATCGGGCTTGGGAACAGTTTGAATAATGGCTGGATCGGGCGGCCCGCCCGGGCCGTAGGGGCCAAAGACCAATGCGCAGACCCCAACCGCAGCCAGCACGGCGCCGGAGAAGACAAGGTCCTTCCAGAATGCGTCGGGGACAAACGGAATGCCGTCCTCGTGCGCCAGTTGGTTGTACTCCTGAATGTAGGTAGAGCGGCGCACCGGACGGCCAGGCATAGGCCATTCGTTAATACCCAGTTTGAGGACCATCCATACGTGCACCAACGCGAGAAGCAGCAAGGTACCGGGGATGACGAATACGTGAAGCGTGAAAAAGCGCGAGAGCGTTGCCCCGGCAATGATGGGTCCGCCCAGCAGCATGTGAACCAGGCCGCCGCCGATGAACGGTACGCGACTCACGATGGATGCACCGATGCCCAGACCCCAGTAGGCGTCCTGGTCGAAGCGCATTACCTGGCCGGTGAAGGCCATGCCCAGGGTCATGAGCAAGAGAAAGACGCCCACAATCCAGGTGAGCTCACGCGGAAATTTGTATGCGCCGAAGAGGAACACCTGGCACATGTGGATGAGGACGATGGCCACCATGAAGTTCGATCCCCAGCCGTGCAGCGCGCGCAGATACCAGCCCAGCGGGACCTGGTGGTTCAGAACGTTGAGGCTGTTCCAAGCCTCGGCGCCGGTGGGCACATAGACCAGCGCGAGCAGAATGCCGGTGATGAATTGAAAAAGCAGGAGCGTGAAAGCGGCGCTGCCGAAGACGTACCACCAGCTGGCGGTATTGCGCGGAACCTTATGCAAAACCGCGTCCTTCACCGGCCCTTCGAGTTGGAGGCGCCGCTCGAACCAGCCGTAGACGCGCTCGGCGGTGTGCTTCATCCCTGGCATGGCGAGTTTCCTCCACCAACGGAGATCTTCACCAGGCTGGCGTAGTTGGCGAGCGTGGGCATTTGTCCGGCGTCAATCTGCAGCTTGCCGGAAACTACCTTCCAGTCATACGTGAAAAGGCCGCGTTCCGGCGGGCCTGAGGCACGCCCTCCATCTGCGTAGTAGACGCCGCCGTGACACGGGCACATGAAGAGCTGGGACTGCGGAAACCAGCGCACCGGGCAGCCGAGGTGGGCGCAGTTGATGGCGAAGACCTGGAAATCGGTCGTTCCCGTGCGGCGCACGTAACAGGCCACGTTGTCAGTCTGACCGTCCCACGGACGCCTGTAGGGATTCTTGTAGAACGCCAGCCGGGTTTCGCCGGTGGGAAAAGAATCGGCCACGCCCAGCGTGACCCACGATTCATAACTCGCGTCGCTTCTCCACGACCCGAACAAGTAGCGCACGATAGGAATTGCCAAGGCCAGCCCGACCAAACCATTCAGCCCGATAGCCGCCTTCATCAGCAGCCAGCGGCGCGAAACCATTTGCGCATGCTCCTGGCTAACCTGCCCGGCAGGCTCAGGCATCGGCGGAATTCCGCTCGGCGTGTTGGCGCGCTGGGCGCTGGTGTTGTCGTCTGGCTTTCGATCGTTGTTGCTCAATTTTTACCTCCAGCAGGCGCTGGTTGCGGATAAGCCGCGTTGCCGGCAAAGGCAGGCGCGGTATTCCGCAAGCTTGCAAGATAGGTCACAATGTCGTTCACGTCCTGATCCGACAGCGGCGGCGCAGGCTGGCCGTCCTTGCTGTCGTGGCGCCAATCGGGCTGGCCAATATCGGGACTGCCGGCGATGATGATACTGCGCAGCGCCTGATCGCTCACCAGGGCCAGATAATTGGGGTCCGTGATCTGCCCGCGCGAAGATGCATGGCAGATAGCGCAGCGCGCCTGATATGCTTGCTGGCCGCGCTTGGCGTCACCTGCCTGCACCTGCGCATAGGGTGGAGGCGTGGCGCCCGCAAATGCATTGGGGCGCATCCATTGCCGCCTCATTCCGTCGACAAGCGAGCCGATCTGCTGCTCCGTCAACATGCCGCCCGCAGATTGCGCAAAGGCCGACATCTGTGTCCCCGGCACACCATTGGAGATCACCTTGCGCAGGCTCGCGTCGTCTACCAGCGCTTGGATATTCGGGGTTGGCCAGATCGATGGACGGCCCGTTTTGGCCGTCGCTTCCGTGGCAGGCAGAGCAGTTGTTGCTATAGAGCGTGTTGAAGCTGAGCACATTCTGTGGACGGCCGACCGCCGGGGGCGGATATCCGGGCGAATGCCTGCATCCCGTAACCGGCACGACCAGCACGGCAGCCATGGCCGCCAGCAAGGCCCACAGTGGGCGCGACACGACTCGCATGGGGGCGCGCATCACTTCTTCTCCTTATCGAACGGCGGCCCCACATCCTGGCGCGAAGCCATCAGGCCCGGCGCCTCAATTCCGAGTCGCGCAGCAAAGGGCAGCGACTGGCCGGTGGGAATCTTCTCCTGCCGGGCGACAACAATGCCCGCCGTCACGCCAAATGTGAGTTGCGAGATCAGGAACCATCCCCACGCGATGTGATCGGCCAGCGCGGGATTGATGATGCCCATGAAGGAGTGCAGGAGTCCGGTCCAGAGCACGGGAGCGATGATGCCACCGAGCAGAATCGGATGGCGCGGCAACATGGGCAGTGTGGCGCCGTAAAGCAATCCCACGAGCACGCAGGTGATGGTCTGGATGACGACGGCTATTATCAGCCCTTCCCAGTGGAAGGTGGCGATTTGTGCTTCGGTGGCGTTTGGCCAGTTGAGAATGCCGGCGCCGCCCAGCAGATTCACCGGGTACCAGATGCTGCCGTGCGCAATGTATCCATAGATGAGCGCAGGGATGATCATCGCGATGCCGCCGGCGATGCCGCCCTTGATGCCGCTGAGCACGGGATAGGTTTCGATGGGAACGTGCGCCCGGTGACGGGGGTGGACTTGGATCCGCTCCACCAGCAAACGTTCGGAGGTAACAACCACCGACTGCTCGAGGACTGCGACCTCCTCGTGCTGTTCGTGCGGCAACACCTGCCGGAACCAGCCGATGCAACCCACCAGCATCAGCACGCCGCCCAAGACGCCGATCATGGTTGTGGTCACTGGCCCGGCAGCGGCCAAGGTACATCCAAAGGCCAGCACAATGGGCCACGCGGTCGGCGCCGGCAGATGGATATGCCTTCCAACCGCTTCCTTACTTTCGAGATGTGCGCCCCCTTGTTGCATGCGATCACCTTCCAACGATATATACCACGGTAAAAACCACCACCCACACAGCGTCGACAAAGTGCCAGTACAGGGCGAACACCTTGATGCGTTCGGCGTGGCTCTCGTTCACATACCCCAGCAGGGTGAAGACCAAGATGGTCGATAACCCAACGAGGCCCACGATCACGTGGGTGGCATGAAGTCCCACAAGGGAGTAAAAAGTCGTGCCAAAGAGATTGGTGCTGATGGTAAGCCCACGTTGATAAATGAGCGTGTGCCACTCGACTCCCGTGCCAATGATGAATACAAGGCCCAGCAGGATGGTAAGTGCCCAGAGCGCGCCGAAGGCACGGATCCGACCGCGCTCGATCTCTCGCTCGGCAAGCCAGATGGTGAGGCTGCTCGATAGCAGGCAGACTGTGTTAAAGATGGGAACTTCGAGAACCTGGTGCGGGGTTGGACCAGAGAGGCTGCGCCCGATGTAGAAAACGTATGCGGCCACAAAGATGGAGAAGATGCCGCATTCGCCAATGATCAGCGACAGCATGCCAACCGTGCCGCGCGAGGGCAGTTGCCATTGCTCGTCCGCGAAGATGGGAACAGTGCTCATAGTTCGTATTTCCAGTCGGGATCGTTAGGGTGCTTGATATCCCAAAGCGGGCGGCGGCTGCGCACCACCGGCTCGGTATCGAAGTTGTACGCCGGAGGCGGTGATGCTGTGGCCCACTCCAGCGTCCACGCATCCCACGGATCGCTTCCCGCTTCTTTGCCATGGAAATAGGAGTGGACCAGGTTCCAAACGAAGAGCAGGATGGCGACGCCCTGCAAGACGGCTCCGGCGGAGACGATGAGGTTGAGCGTACCCCATCCGCGGTCGGCCTCGTAGGTATAAATCGACCGCGGCATACCTTCAATGCCGACAAAATGCATGACGTCGAAGGTCATGTGAAAACCGATGAAGAAGAGCCAGAAATGCCATTTGCCCAGCGTCTCACTCATCATGCGCCCGATGGCCTTGGGGTACCAGTAATAGATACCGCCAAAGATGGCCATAACGATGACGCCCACCAGCACGTAATGGAAATGGGCGATAAGGAAGTAGGAGTTGTGCAGTTGCCAGTCCCAGGGCGCCACGGCGAGCATGATCCCGGTGAGTCCGGCGATCAGCATCTGGAAGAGGAAAGCGGTGCAAAACAGCATGGGCGTGGCGAAGCGAATACTGCCGCCCCACATGGTGGCGATCCAGTTGAAGATTTTGATGCCCGTAAAGATGCCTACCACCATGGTGGAGAGAACGAAGAACGTGTTGCCCACCCAGCTCAAACCCACCGTGAACATGTGGTGCGCCCAGACGGTGAAACTTACAAACCCGATGCCCACGGAGGCCGCAACCATGGCCGAATAGCCGAAGATAGCTTTGCGCGAAAAGACCGGGATCACCTCATTGGCAATTCCGAAGGCTGGCAGCACCAGGACATAGACTTCGGGATGGCCGAAGATCCAGAAGAAATGAATCCACAGGAGGGGCGAGCCGCCGGCCTGCGCATCGAAGAAGTGCGCGCCCAGATAGCGATCGAGCAGCAGCATCACCTGCGCCGCGGTGAGCGGGGTAATGGTGAGCAGCGTCATTGCGCTCACTACGAGCATGAGCCACACAAAGAGCGGCATACGAGAAAAGGTCATGCCCCGGCAACGCATGGAGATGGTGGTAGCGACGATGTTGATAGCCGTTCCCAGTGTGCCGAAGCCGGTGACGATGAGCGCCAGCGCCCAGTAATCGGTGCTGGAGCCGGGCGTGAACGCCTTGGAGGTGAGCGGCGCGTAGGCGAACCAGCCAATTGCCGGCGCGTTCCCCATGCCGTAAAGGCCAAAGCCACCGAGGAAGCTGTAGTAGAGCATCACCCCACCAAACGCGGTGAGCCAGAAGCTGAATGCGTTCAAACGCGGATAAGCCATATCGCGCGCGCCTATCATCAGCGGCACTGCGTAATTGGCGATTCCGAAAAGAATCGGCATGCCCACCAGAAACACCATCGTGGTGCCGTGCATGGTGAAGATCTCGTTGTACATCTCCGGCGAAAGCACGTGATTATTCGGAATCGCCAGCTGTATACGGATCAACATCGCCTCGCCGCCGCCGACCAGCAGAAAGAACAGCGAGTACACCACATACATGATGCCCAGCCGCTTATGATCGACGGTCACGATCCAGGTATGGAGCCATTCAAAAAACGTGGCCCTGCTGGGGGACGCAGTCTCGAGCGATCCTGCAATGGGCATCGGTTGATCTGCCATCCGTTCACCTCTCAGTGCAAAGTGGTGAGATATGCGACCACTTGATTGATCTGTTGATCGCTGAGCTGCATGGCAGGCATCAGGGAGCCGGGTTTAAAGTTGGCTGGGTCTTCGATCCAAGCATGCAGATTTTGGGGAGTATTGAGGGCCGCGCCCGCAGCGATGGTCGAGCGGCTCATCAGGTGCGTCAGATCAGGCCCCACCGTGCCCTTGGCCGCAGTTCCGTTGATGGTATGACAGTTCATGCAGGCTTCGGTCTCAAAGATGTGCCGACCCTCGGCCACCGATGCGTCATCGACCGCCGGCTGCTTTTGATCCTTGACCCACGCTTCGAACTGCTGCGGTGTGTCGACATAAACACGGATCAGCATCTTGGCGTGCTCAATACCGCAGAACTGCGCGCACTGACCCAGGTACAGGCCGGGCGTCAGCGGATCCATCCAAAGCTGGTTGGGATGATTGGGAATCAGATCGGTCTTGCCCGCCAGTTGCGGCACCCAGAAGCTATGATCGACATCAGCCGAGAACAGCCGCAAAAATGTTGGTTGCGGATCCTGAGCGCTGCTCACCGGGATGTGCAGTTCATTGGCGGTGACCACGCCCAGTGCTGGATAGCGAAATTCCCACCAGTACTGATGGCCGATTACATCCACGTGGATCGCCGACTTTGGCGCGGGTGCATTCTGCAGCGCGAAGATAATGCGCGTGGTGGTGAGAAACAGAACCAGAACGATGATGATGGGAATGACCGTCCAGGCCAGCTCCACCTGCGTACTTCCGTAGATCTGCGGTGGCTCATGAAGCGGGTCACCCTTGCGCGCCCTGTATTTGACGATCGCGTACAGGAGCAGAGCCGTCACGGTCACAAAGATCGCACCGGTGACGGCGAGGGCAAAAAGGGCAAGCCGGTAGATTTCGTACGCCGGAGTAGATGCAGGCGCGAAGATGCTGGGCGTGGATTGCGGCCCGGCTGCAAGCGCCGGGGATACCGCCGCAAACAGACAGGTAGCAAGTGCCAGCGTACACCGAATTGGGGAAGGACTCGGCTGATGCTGCATATTCCACAACTTAAAAACAATCTAAGAAGATGCCCCTAACGACGATGGGGCTGTGACGTTGAGCCGCTGCACCGGGCCCCCAAATTCTGCCCGAGAACGGAGCCGCTGTCGAACTCCATCCAAATCAATTATAAAGTCATCTTTGCAAGAACGATTTGCAGAATGGGACAAGAATTCTTTCGTCTGAATGGAATGCGTTTCACCGCCGAGGACAAGGTGATGCATTCCGACGAAAAAATGCGGCGAAAGCGTCCTTTGCCCTAGACAACCTGCGATGCATCCTCAGTTCCGTGGCTCCGCATCTAAGAAGGCAGCGCCGCGGAAGCAGCGCGACAGTCCTTCCGACTCTATGTAATTCCCGCATGCGATATATTCCCTCCTCCACATACCGGCTTCAACTTCATGGAGGCTTCACATTCGATGATGCGGCCGAGATCGCCAATTACCTGAAGAAGCTTGGAATCTCGCATGTGTATTGCTCACCTTATCTGCAGGCAGCGCCGGGGAGCATGCACGGTTACAACGTGGTCGACCATCAGAAAGTGAATGACGAACTGGGAGGCGAGGACGGGCTCGCTCGTTTCTCGGCGCAACTGAGAGATTTGGGCCTGGGGCAGATTCTCGATATCGTGCCCAATCACATGGCCACCGGCCCGGAGAACCGCTACTGGTGGGATGTTCTGGAGAACGGACCTGCCAGCCGGTATGCTACCTGGTTTGACATCGACTGGCACTCGTCGGAAGTGAAACTGCAGAATAAGGTGCTCATTCCTGTGCTCGGCGACCAGTACGGGCGGGTACTCAGCGCCCAGCAGATACGGATTGTTCAGGAGTGCGACAGTTTTCGCATTACTTATTTTGATAACGTGTTTCCGATTGCACCTCGTTCGCTCTCGATTCCACTGGCGAAGGCGGCTCATTATGCGCACAGCGACACTCTGAGCTTCATCGCCGACAGTCTGGCTCAGCTTCCCGCGCCAGAATCCACCGATCAGGCCGCTATCGCCTTGCGCCATCGCGATAAGGACGTCATTTACCAGTTGCTGCACAATCTTTGCCGCGAACAGCCCGAAATTCCATCCGCCATCGCACGCGCCGTCGCAGATCTCGACGATAATCTCGACGCCCTGGACGAATTTCTCAACCTGCAAAATTACCGGCTCGCCTATTGGCGCACTGCCGATCAAGAACTCGGCTACCGGCGCTTCTTCGACATCAATACGCTCATCGGCCTGCGCGTCGAACGCCCTCACGTCTTCGCCGCCACGCATCGCCGCATTTTGCAATGGCTGGACAACGGCACGATCGACGGCGTGCGCGTCGATCATCCTGACGGCCTCCGCGATCCGCAACAATATTTCGAGCGTCTGCGCGAGCGCGCTCCCCACGCATGGATCGTTGGCGAGAAAATTCTTCAGCTCGACGAATCGCTACGCTCAACATGGCCCATCGAAGGCACCACCGGCTACGATTTTCTAAATCTCTGCAACTGTCTCCTCACCTACGGCGACGGGCTGAAAGAGCTCACCGACATTTACCACAATTTCACCGGAGAACCTGTCGACTTTGCGGCGATCACCCACGACAAGCGCCTGAATGTCCAACAGGAAGCGCTAGGCAGCGATGTCAATCGCCTCGCCAGCTTGTTCGTCGCCATTTGCGAGAATAATCGCGACCGTCGCGATTACACGCGGGCCGAGATTCGTCGCGCGCTGCGCGAGGTGGCCGCAGGAATGTCTGTCTACAGAACCTATGTCGCTCCGGAGCGCGATCAGATCACCGATGAAGACCGCGCGGAGATCGATCACGCAGTCGCCGAAGCCAAGAAGCACCGTACCGATCTCGATCCGGCGCTCATCGACTTTATTGGAGATGTGATCGCACTCCGGGCTCGCGGCGGACTGGAGACGGAGTTCCTGCTGCGCTTCCAACAATTCACCTCGGCAGTCATAGCCAAGGGCGTGGAAGACACTGCGCTCTATTGCTACAACCGCATGATCGGCCTCAACGAAGTGGGCAGCGCGCCCGATCGCGATGGACTATCTCTCAGCGAGTTTCACGATCACTGCGCGCAGCGCGGGGCTACGCATCCCTTCACCATGAACACCCTCACCACACACGACGCGAAGCGCTGTGAGGATGTGCGCTCCCGCCTGGCGGTGCTCACCGAGACGCCGACACGCTGGAAATCGGCTCTGAACCGATGGGCGCGCATGAATGCGCAATTCAAGACCGGCGGCTTTCCCGATCGAAATACTGAATATTTTCTCTATCAAACGTTGATCGGCGCTTGGCCCATCTCCGGCGGCCGGTTGATCCCTTATATGGAGAAAGCGGCCCGCGAAGCCAAGCAGCAGACGAGTTGGACGCAGCAGAACAAGGAATTCGAAGACGCGCTCGGGACCTTCATCGAGCACATTCTGCAAGCGCCGGAATTCGTTGCCGAGTTGGAGAATTTCGTTGGGCACATACTTGAGCCCGGTCGCATCAACAGCCTTGCCCAAGCGCTCCTGCGCTATACCGCGCCTGGCGTGCCTGACACATATCAAGGCAGCGAGTTATGGGACCTTCGCCTGGTAGATCCCGATAATCGCGGTCCGGTGGATTACAAATCACGGTGCTCGATGTTGACCGAGATCGAAAGCGGCATGGAAGTTCAGGAGATTATGCGTCGAATGGACAGCGGTATGCCGAAGCTGTGGGTCACGTACACGGCGCTCCATCTGCGAAAAGCGCATCCGGAGTGGTTTGCGGCGGAGGCGGCCTACACTCCATTGTATGCAGAGGGATCAAAAAAAGAACACATCGTCGCCTATTTGCGCGCCGGCAGGGTGGCTACAGTTGTTCCGCGTTGGAATGTAAAGCTCGGTGCCGCGCCCAAAGGTTTCCCCGCTGCGACGACAATCGAACTGCCGAGAGGGCGCTGGCAGAACCTGCTTGCAGGCGAAACGATTGACGGCGGACGCGTGCGCATCCAGACTTTGCTGGAACGATTCCCGGTAGCTTTGCTGGTGAAGGAAGCCGATTGATGCATCGCTTCGATATCTGGGCGCCTCGTGCACGCACCATGTCAGTTTTTGTGAACGGCACAACCCTGCCTATGCGTGGACCCGATGGGCGCGGATGGTGGCGATTGGACGCGCCGGGTGCAAGCGCGGGAACTGATTACGGCTTCCTGATCGATAGAGACGATCACCCATACCCCGATCCGCGCTCGCAGTGGCAGCCGAACGGTGTTCACGGGCTCTCGCGCATCTATGATCAGGGCGCATTCCACTGGACGGATGCGCAATTCAAGCCGTCGCCACTGGCAAGCGCAATCATTTACGAGTTGCACATCGGCACATTTACGCCGCAGGGCACACTCGACGCCGCAATTGAAAAGCTGAACTATCTTTCTGCGCTCGGCATTACCCACGTCGAATTGATGCCCGTGGCGGCATACGCCGGCAATCATGGCTGGGGCTATGACGGCGTCGCGCTCAATGCAGTTCATCAGCCGTATGGCGGTCCCGACGCTCTCAAGCGACTTGTGGATGCGGCACATCAGGGCGGCCTGGCCGTGCTCCTCGACGTGGTTTACAACCACTTCGGCCCAGTAGGCAATTACACCGGCAAATACGGGCCTTACATCGTGGATGCGCACCAAACCCCGTGGGGCGGAGCGATGAATCTCGAATCCGAGGGTGCATCCGAGGTGCGGCGCTTCTTGTGCGACAACGCCCTGATGTGGCTGCGCGATTTCCATATTGACGGCCTGCGCATCGACGCGGTTCACGCCTTTGTCGATCGCTCGGCAATCCATTTTCTGGAGCAACTTGCAAGCGAAGTGGAAACGCTCGAGGCGGCTTCCGCGCGGCCACTCGCATTGATTGCCGAAAGCGACTTGAACGATCCGCGCCTCGTCACCGCGCGCGAGGCCGGTGGCCAGGGCATGGACGCGCAATGGAGTGACGATTTCCATCACGCACTGTTTTCTGTGCTGGCCAGAACGCGCGATGGTTACTACCAGGATTTTGGCGCGCTTGCGCAATTGGCCAAAGCGCTGGAGCGGACGTTTGTCTACGATGGTATCTATTCACACTACCGGCGACGCGTGCACGGCCGTCCGGCCAGTCATCTGTCGCAGCACCGCTTCCTCGGCTATATTCAGGACCACGACCAGGTCGGCAATCGCGCGATGGGCGACCGCATCAGCCACATTGCCGGCATGAAATCCGCAAAGATCGCGGCGGCTTTCGTCCTGTTGAGTCCCTTCGTACCCATGATTTTCCAGGGCGAGGAGTGGGCGTGCTCGTCCCCATTCCAGTACTTTGCCGATCACGACCCGGAGATGGCGCGGCTGGTTTCGGAAGGGCGAAGAAAGGAGTTCGCCGCGTTCGGTTGGGACCCGGATTCAATCCCTGATCCCGAGAACCGCGAAACCTTTCTGCGCTCCAAGCTCAACTGGGATGAAACGGCGCAACCGGAGCACGCGGATATGCTGGAGTGGTATCGCGACTTGATCCGGTTGCGCAAAGCTATTCCGGCGCTCAATAACGGCGAGCCTGGCAATACACGCGTCAGGTTTGACGAGGAACAACAATGGCTGCGCATGGAGCGCGGCCCGGTCATCCTATACTGCAACATCGGTGCCGCGGCTCACACCTTTGCCGTACCAAACGAGAGCAGGATCCTGCTCGCATCGCAGGCGTCCATCGCTGTGGAGAGCGGCAGCCTGAATTTACCACCCGAGAATATTGCCGTGCTGCATTCGCCTGTCGATCAGAAGTGACGAATGGTTTCCGACGGTGGCGGAGGCGGCTGGCTCGGCTGTCCGGGAAGGTGTTCGTTGCGCTCCACACGGCTTTCCAGCGAACGGCTGACCAGGTCGCGCGATCCGAGCCCCACAGCCAGCGCGAGCGTGAGCACAATGCCCCCGAAGAGGATGCTGAAAGCCAGTTCGACAATGCCGCTGCCAATGTCGAGGTGGTCCAGCACCATGGCCGCAGTTAACACGAGTACCAGCCATTTCACACCCAATGCCAAAAATCGTGCGTACTGCAACTGCGCATTCACCGCGCCGATGAGGACCGAGCGCGAGAGAAAACGGGCGATGAGAGTTCCCACGACAAACAGCACTGCGGCGCCCACCAGGCGAGTCACATACGGCAGGAACGAGAACGAAAGCACGCCGCCCACTGCATAGGAAGCCTCGAACGCGGAAACGCCGATGACCAGCCCCAGCAGAACGAAGACCCAAAAGGCAATCCGCGCAGTCAGCGCGGTAGGAGAACTCGACGGAGTCCAGTCGGAGCCGGCGCCGGTGCGAGCCACGCGCGCATCGAATTCCCAAACAGTCAAAATCCAACGCAGGAACCAGGACACCGCCTTACCGATGAGTGCGAAGACCCCCACTGCGAAAAAGAATGCCAGGATGCCGGGGAGCACCGCGATGAGCAGGGCAAGCACCCGGTAGAGAGACATGTGCAGGGCATCCGACATCTGACGCCAGATGGAGAGATTCTCGGTATACGGCGGGTACGGCAGCGTCGTTTGTCCTTGCTGAAGCATTGTCGCAAGCAGATAAATCATGGAACGCGCTCCTTATAAGCCAGTGCCCAGGACGGCGGTCATGCGTTGAATCGGTCCGGCCAGCGCCACCGCGAAACCACGTACGGCTTGTCCGCTTCAAATGCCGCCGCCACCGCTTCGATGTGGCTTTCGGCTCCGATTCCGGCAGCGGTAAGGTTGATGTGACCGGCCACCCAGCCCAGGTAAAGGGGAATGAGTGCACCCAGCAGGTGCCCACGGTTGATGGTGCGCAATCGATAGGCAATCAGAAAATCGTAAACGATCCGCGCCCAGAGATTGTCGGGCATGCGAAAATCAGCCGCACTCAGTTGCGACAGGCGTTTGAGCCCGAGCAGCGAGTGCGGAGGCAGAACCAACGACCAGATTTCCAGCAGATTGCTGTACGCAAAACCGAACGACTCGACCATGCGCGATACATCCGCGGTACCATCGGCCGAAGGCAGGTCGGTTGCAAAACGGCGCTGCGGCGGTACGCGACGCGCGCGCTGCCAATAGGCGGCTTTCATTTCGATGTCGGCAAAAAGGGAGCCCGTCACCCGCGCCAGGATTGCATTAATGTCAGTCTCCGCCGGCTGCGGAAGCGTACGCGCGCCCACCTCGAACTCGTCGATAGCAAAACCGGCAACCGCAGCTTCATTCACCGACCAAAGCAGAGCTTCCGGATCTTCGGGTTGCGCAAAGCGCTGCGCGGCTGCGGCCAACCGCTGTGCCATGCGCGGCGACAGACCAAGGTCGACCGCCAATGGAAACCGCACTCGTTGCGCAAACAACGCGCGGGTGAGCGGGTAGAGGATGGCGGAATTAATCATGCCGGCGTGTGGGGGCAACGTATAGCGCGGCATCGCCAAATCGACGGAGCCGGCAAGAGCACCGTTGGCGAGTAGCCGCAATGCACCCGGGCCCAGTGAGTCGGCGCCCGGCCCCAGCATCAGGATTGCGCGTGCATTGTGATCCTGCGCGAGCTGCCAGATGTGCACGAAATCGATTGCCGTCAAACTCCACGCCGACGGCCCCGGAGGCGCCGCCACAATCCTCAAGCCGGGTCGTTGCGCCGATAGAGAGCTCTCGGTGGCAATGAGGAGACCCTCTGCAGCAAATACCGTTGTCAAATTGCCGACCAGGGCCTCAAAATTCTCCGGCGACATCGCCGCAACCCTGACCAGCAGATCGGTAACTGGAGGAGGGGAGGGGGGATTGGCTTCGGAAATGGAATCTGCGGTCGCCATAGGGAACGAGGAAGTCTGCGTCAACGCGGTAATGTGTTCGGCTGGAGTGGGCTGTGGGTCACTAGTAATTCCTACAGAGATAGAATGCCATCAATCGGGATTGCAAGCCATTCCGGCCGATGATTCAGTTCGTAAAGCAGTTCGTACAGAGCTTTTTCCAGCAGATACGCCGCCAATAGCGCCTGGGCCGCCTCAGGCGGAGGCAGAAGAGATGGATTGGCAGCGATGGTCTCGCGATAAGCAGCCAGGTATTCGCCGCACACAGCATCCAGCCATATCCTGGTCCATTTTTCGAGGGGTTCCGTGGCTGCAGGCCCTCCGCTCACAGCGCGCGCCTTCTTGTCCCGGTCGAGTGCAGTGTAGGCAGCGTAGGAAAAGGAGCGCATCATGCCGGCCACGTCCTTGAGCGGGCACTGCTTCCGTTGGCGCTCCGCGAGCGGGCGCGCCGGCTCGCCCTCAAAATCCAACAGCACGAAATCGCCGGTCTCCTGCTGCAACTGCTCTGCCCCTCCGGTATGCAGGGTCTGTCCCAGATGATAGTCGCCGTGGATGCGGATGCGCTGGCCGCCCGCCGGCAAATGTGCGATAGCGCGGGCACGGGCGACCAGCGCGGGCCGGCGCGAGAGCAGCAACCCCGCCGCGTCAGAAAGCGCATCGTCGAGAGCAGGCAGGCTGCGTTTCAGCGCGTCCAGGTTTGACTTGATCTGTGCTTCAATACGCTGCGCTTCCGCAGCAAAGTCGTCCGTGGTGAATGGCACCGGTGTAAATGCCTCGTTCTCTGTAGAAGCGCCAAGCGCAAGATGCATCTCGGCGGTGCGGCGGCCTAAGAGCGCGGCGGCCGCCATCGACACGCGAGCGGGCACGAGTGCTTCGGGGAGGCTCTCGTGCTCCTGAGGCACAGGCAGATTGGCCGCGTTTGCAAACAATGACTCGATTTGATCGAGAAACCAATCCCAACCATCGCCGTCGTTGGCCACAAATCCCTGCAACAAAGCTGCGGTAGTTTTTTCCCCGTGCGCAGGCGTAATTGAGATCTCGCCCAGGAACGGCGGAATGTGAGGGAAATGAGCTTTTTCCGTCAGATAACGGCCCACCTCCACATCCGGATTTTCGCCCGGCTCCAGCCTGCGAAACAACTTGAGGATGAACCGATCGCCATAGAGGATGGAGGTGTTCGACTGTTCTGCGGAGCCCACACGCGACGCGAAATTCTGCCCGCTTTGCGGTTCAGTGAATGCACTCGAAGCGCGCGCGTCGAGACGACCATTAGGCGGAATGGGATTTCCAGCGGACGGCGATTCCCGGGGCTGCAAACTTAGCGCGCCTGCCGACAGACCCGCTGAGGTAGAGGAACGCGGCGGCTGCGCGGCCTCTCCGGGCTGTGCGCTGAGTGGAGCGGGCGCAACCGTCGAGCCGGGGGCTGCCTGCGTGGGTGGCATGGGAGCGTCGTCCAGAGCCGGAACTTGCTTCTCCGCTTGCACAATTACAGGCACGACCCGCGAAGCTCCGCGATGAACGAGCCCCAGCGTAGTATTGCACTCGATCAGGTTAAGTAAATCCTGCTGAAACTCCGTGCGAACTGTCGCGTCCTGCACTATGGCCCGACCGGTAGCGGAATCAAACTCTGCAATCACATTTTTTGCAGCACGCGACGCGATGGTGCCGCGCTCATCGCCTGTGCCGATGGCAATCGGGATTTGGTAGAGCTCCGACTGCCCTTCAGAGTAGCCAATCTCAATATAGAACAGCGCGAAGGGCGACATCTCGTGAGCCCCGGCGGTGAAGCTGCGTCCGCAACCATCTCCCGCGGGGGGCAACTCAACCCAGTCACGTACATGCACTCTGGTGATAGTACGCGTTCGCGATCCAAACCAGCGCTGAGTCTGGATCCAGGCGCGAAGAGATGTTTCCAGCAAGCTTAGCCCTGCTCCATCAAGAAATCCGGCCCACCCGCTCGCGGCGAGATCGATTGCCTCAGCTATTTCCAGCGCCTCGTCTATCGCTTCGGGGGCAATCTCCGGCTCCACGTCCGGCGCATGCAGTTCGAGCCAAAGAAACGAGTACGGAGCCAGCGAAAGCGCATAGGCCTCGGGCGAGATGGTGGGAAATGGAACATAGCCAAGCATCTCCACTGGCTGCATGCCGGCATAAGCAGACAGATCGAGCGATACCGGCTGGGCGAAGCGGCTCAGATTAGCCACGCAGAGCACCGTCTCCTGCGTGCCATCGCCGCGATCAAGGGTGCGGAGATAGGCGAGGATCTTGCGGTTGGCGGGGTTCAGGAATGTAAGCGTGCCGCGCCCAAACACCTGGAACAACTTGCGCAGTGCGATCATGTTGTGCGTCCAGTGCAGCAGGCTTGATTGATCGCTGAGTTGCGCTTCCACGTTAACCACCTGATAGCCGTAGATCGGATCCATGATCACAGGAAAATAGAGCCGTGCGGGATCGCACTTGGAAAATCCGGCATTGCGATCCGACGTCCACTGCATGGGCGTGCGCACGCCATTCCGGTCGCCAAGGTAGATGTTGTCCCCCATCCCGATCTCGTCGCCGTAATAGAGGATGGGCGTTCCGGGAAAGCTGAGCAGCAGTGAATTCAACAGTTCGATGCGGCGGCGATTGTTATCCAGCAGTGGTGCAAGCCGGCGCCGAATGCCCACATTCACGCGCATCCGCGGATCGGCCGAATAGGCAAAGTACATGTAGTCGCGCTCGTCGGCGGTCACCATTTCCAACGTGAGCTCGTCGTGATTGCGCAGAAACAGCGCCCATTGGCAATTGTCGGGAATAGGCGGCGTCTGTGCCATGATGTCGGTGATAGGCAGGCGATCTTCTTGCCGCAGAGCCATATAAATGCGCGGCATGAGCGGAAAGTGAAACGCCATGTGGCACTCGTCGCCGTCGCCGAAATATGGCCTGACATCGGCAGGCCACTGATTGGCTTCCGCCAAAATCAGCCGGTTCGCGTACTCCGCATCGATGGCGGCACGAATCTTCTTCACCACGGTGTGGGTCTCGGGCAGGTTTTCGCACGCAGTACCATCCCGCTCGCAAAGATAGGGAATCGCGTCCATGCGCAGTGCGTCGACCCCCATATCGAGCCAGAAGCGCATCGCCTTGATGACTTCCTCAATCACTTGCGGATTGTCGTAATTAAGGTCCGGCTGATGCGAAAAAAACCGGTGCCAATAATAGGCCTTGGCTGTCTCGTCCCACGTCCAGTTTGATTTCTCCGTGTCGGTAAAGATAACGCGCGCGTCTTTGTACAGCTGATCCGTGAGCGACCACACGTACATCTCACGCTCCGGCGAGCCGGGCGGAGCCAGTCGCGCCGCCTTAAACCATGGGTGCTGGTCGCTGGTGTGGTTGACCACCAGTTCGATCATCACCTGCATGTCACGTTGGTGCGCGGCATCGAGGAACGCCTTGAAATCATCCAGCGTTCCATAGGAGGGATTGACATCGGTGTAATTCGAGATGTCGTAGCCGTCGTCGCGCAGCGGCGATGGAAAGAACGGCAACAGCCAGATGCAGGTGACGCCCAGGTCCTGCAGGTAATCGAGATGCGAGATCAGGCCGGGGAAATCGCCGATACCGTCATTATTCGAGTCGGCAAAGGCGCGCACATGCAGCTCGTAAATGATCGCATCCTTGTACCACAAGGGATCGGTCGCACTCGCCAGCTTCTTCAAGCAGCTCTCCTGATTCGCTTGCGCCGCCTCACTTCGGGCGGCGCGGTTTCACGGCCGGCGAAGGACGCGGAAAATGTGTGCCGGCCGCGTGCCTGGCTGCAATGCCACGTAGTTCCGATGCCCAGTCCACTGATAGGTCTCGCCACCCAGAAGATCTTCAACAAGGAAGCGTTCGTCGGCCTGCAGACCCAGTTTGCTCAGGTTGAGATCTGTCCAGCCACTCTGCTGGTGAAAGGCATCGAGGTTCACAATCGTCAGGATCTGTGTTGTCGAAGTTCGGCGCCGATTTTGAGTAGCAGATCAATTGCGGATTGTCGATGCCGTGAAAGTAAAGCGAATCGTTTCTCTGGAGCGCCGGGTTCTCACGGCGGATGCGATTGAGAGCGGTGATGAGGGGGACGAGTGAGCCGGGCGCATTCCGGTCGCGCTGGCGAATCTCGTATTTCTCGCTGTTCAAATACTCTTCCGATTCGCTCTTGCCCGGCGCTGGCCGCGCCGGCGCATTCTCCGCCAGTTCGTAAGCCGGCCCATAGATGCCATAACTCGATGAAAGCGTTGCCGCCAGCACTACGCGCTGCATGAAGGCCGGCACGCCGCCCTCCTGCAGCTCCCGGTGCAGAATGTCGGGCGTGTTGGGCCACAGATTTGGGTGAAAGAAATCGCTGACCGGAGGCCGCGTGATCTCTTTCAGATACGCCTCCAGCTCAGCTCTGGTGTTGCGCCAGGTGAAGTAGGTGTACGACTGCGTGAACCCTCGCTTGGCCAGCCCGTACATCAGGTGCGGCCGCGTAAAGGCTTCTGCCAGAAATATGGTTTCAGGATATTTGCAGCCCAGCGCACTCAGGCACCACTCCCAGAACGGCAACGCCTTGGTATGTGGATTGTCCACGCGGAAGACGTAGACTCCACGCTCGATCCAGAATTCGAAGACCGAATAGAGTTCGTCCCACAAGCCGCGCCAATCCGCAGACTCAAAATTCAGCGGATAGATGTCCTGATATTTCTTGGGCGGATTTTCCGCGTACTGAATGGAACCATCGGGCCGAATGTTGAACCAATCGCGATGCTCCGTAACCCATGGGTGATCGGGTGAGCATTGGAATGCAATATCCAGCGCAATCTCCATGCCCTGTGCTTTGGCCGCACTCAAAAGGCGATCGAAATCTTCAAACGTGCCGAGTTGGGGATGAATGGACTTGTGCCCGCCGCAATCCTTCTCGCAATCGCTGCCGTCGGGGCGCACATCGCGCGCCTCTCTATCGCCGATGGCCCACGGGCTGCCCGTCGCGTCAGGTGGCGCAGACATCGAGTTGTTAGGACCCTTGCGATACGCACGGCCAATCGGGTGTATCGGTGGCAGATACAGAATGTCGAAGCCCATGGCCGCAATCTCAGGCAGTTGCCGCTCTACGTCGGTAAAAGTTCCGTGCTGGCCGGGAACTGGTGAAGCGGAGCGTGGAAACATCTCATACCACGCAGAGAACCGCGCCCGCTCGCGATCAACCCACACCGGAATCTCCATGTCGTACTGCGTGGCGTGGCTCAGGTCCGGATGCGCAGCCATGAGTCGATGCGTCTCTTCGCTGACCGGATATTCGCCTGGCTCCATCTCGTGCTCGGCAAGCAACTCCAGGGCACGCGCGGCCTGAGACAGTTTCCGAGCTTCGGCTCCGTGTGCACGCGAGGCGCCCTGCTGCAGAAGGATCGCACCGGTTCGTAATGCCAGCGGGATTTCTCCGGGAGCCAGTTCGCCTGGCGCTGCGATCCGCTTGCGCAGGTCGGCCGCCCAACTCTCAAAGTGATCGATCCAGCCCATGATGCTGAAGCGCCATGCGCCAAGCAAATCCACATGGAAGGAGCCGCTCCAGACATCGTTGCCGCACGCCTTCATCCCCGTCGTGCGCCACTCTTGGTCTTGCTTGTGGCGATAGAGTAGCTGCGCCGCCAGTTGGTCGTGTCCATCGGCAAAGATCGCCGCCGTCACCTCCACGGCATCGCCCACCACGCGCCGAATCGGGTGCCGTCCTGCATCCACCTGCGGCACAACCTCTTCGATCACTACACGATTGCGGCCTTGCACGGGCTTCAGCACGTATCTTCCTCAACAGAGGGGTCGCCGTTACACCCGGCAGGAACGAAAAATGAAATGGGATGCATCAATGGACAGGGCAAATGACCGTGCGACGGTATAGATGCGACAAATCCAGAGTGGCGTTGCACACCGCAAGCCCACGCGACAATGAGCGCGCGTTTGCCACCCGGGCACCGCTCTGGAAATTCCCAATGGGAAATCGGCGCGCCAGGCGCATTACTCGCAGCGTTCGCATTCATGGGCAGTTCCAGCGCGAACAGCGAGGCATTGCCCTGGTCGGCATGGAGCCACATACCATGAAAGGCTCTCTGCAGTTCTGGATGCATGGCGAGCAAAGCCGCCATCAGGTCAGTCACCTGCTTGCGAGCGATCACCGGAGAGCGAAGTTCCGACATCTGGGCAGCGTCGGGCGCGTAGTGCACATCCAGATCCAAAGGCCCAAATTCGGTTGTTGTGTCGATTGAAGTGACGGTGAAGACCGCCCCATGCGCGGTCACATTCAGCGGTTTGCTGGCGGCGGGCAAGTCGGCATGAACGGAGTCCGATTCGTGCCGCAGTTTCTCCAAATTGGAGCTGGCGAGAAAGTCCACCGGATCCAAAAGATAAGTGGCAATACGGTAATAGCACCACGCTGCCCAATCGGCCTGGGTTTGCGCATATTTCCGAGCTGCAATCCAATACCACGTTCCATCATGTCCGGCCATGATCATGGGTTTGTCGAAGAAACCAGCCAGTAGCCATCGACCATCTGGAGACTTTGCCAGGATGAGCGTAATCTGCTGCGGTTGCTTGATTCCGGTGGCATGCAGGATCGCCAACGCGTAAGTCCCGGGCGGAAGCCCATTGAAATCGAATCCCACCACCGGAGATCCGCAGAAAAAATCTGTTTGCGGCGCATTCGGGGCATCGGCTGAGGCATCCAGCAGATACAGATTGTCTACCGTGATGGTCGCCGACTGCACCAGCGGCCCAAGATATTGCACCGACTGCTGAATTCCGGTGAAATCCGACGCCACAGCAGGCAACGTGTTGGCACGGATCGCCTCCACATTGCTGCTCTGCACCTGCGTCATCAAAGACCTGGCCGCGTTGGTCACAGTGCTCCTCAGCGCATTTGTCATCTGGGCCTGGGTGGTACAGGAGGCCGCTTGCGCCCCTGTTGGCAGGAGCGCGAAAACACCGAGAAGGAACGCGAAGACCAGATAGTGAAATGGGTTGCGTAGCGAGAGCATAGCCGCAGCAGTCACTCCTTCCAAGCCTTCTTTGTCCAGACGGACAGCACCGTAACAGGTTGGATGCAATCGCCGCCGTTGCGGACCAGTCCTGTAGTTTCGTGCTTTCCCAGGTCTCAAAATCGAGACCTGGGGCACCCATGTTCGAATTCTCCGTTAGGAGATCACGCGGACACCATACCAGTAGCGAAATCGCCTTGCTTGAAAAGAGATCAGGCAGATTCCGCGCGATACAGTCCTGCTCTTTCCTCCGCGCGATCTGGCTGCGGAAGCCCCTCCCGCCAAACTGAGCGGAGCACCTCGCGTTTAACCTCCACAATGGAACCCGGAGGAATCAGCGTCATGCGACCAATCAGACGGCCCAAGTCGAGGTACGCCTGGCGGTTCACATAAATGAACTCCAGCGGATACTCCGGTTTGCGTGCCCTTGCCTGCGCCGGGTCGGCATCGAGGATGAAACTGACCTGCGGCCGGGGAACCAACATCACCATGACACGAATGAAGGCGCGCATCACCGGATTGCGCAAATTCAGGTTGGCTAATTCGTCGTAGATGTAGCGATCAAAGATCACGAAATCGGCGCCTGAGTGCAGCGCCTGCGCAACTTTGCACCGCGTGGAAAGAGCGTCGACCGTGTAAAGAAGGAGCCGTACGCACGCCATAGGCCAGGAACGTACGTTTTTGTCGCGCCGGTTGATGGGATTGTCCGGACTGCCGATCCCCTTATCACCCTTGAAGATTTTGTGGCCGGATGTCTCCCGCAAGCCGGTGAAGCGGGCCACATCGTCCCAGAATCTGATGATTCGCACGCGCATGCCTGCCTGCTCCGCCACGGCGCGCAGCGCTGCGATCTGTGTGCTTTTTCCAGCACCATCAATTCCGGAAAAACTCACCCATCGCGTGGGGCTGGTGCGTGTGCGTCCCGGCATATTTCTCTCCGCAATTCTTCGTAGCCATGAATCGCTCAGTGTGGCTGGCTCGGGCTGGCGTGCGACAAGGCCACAACCGTTCCCACAGCCGCGGCCGCTCCCACTACCACGCCAATCTTGATGAAGATGGAGCGTACGCGCCGCTGTTTGGCAGGGGCAATCACGGCTCCGGCGGGCCGCGAGCCTGTCACTCCCGACGCCCCCTCGTACGGAGCCACTGCAGTTCCCACAGGCCTGTTTGACGGCTGCTGAGCGGGCGTGGCCTGTGCGGCATTCGAAGGATTTTGCCCCGTTGCCGCCTGCGCCGGCTCCGCTGTTCCAGACCCCGGCGCAGCGCTTTGCGCAGGCGAGCCATTCTGAGGTCGCGGCTGTGGCGCTGCGAATGCGTGGCTTACCGGAGCCATCAACATCCCAGCAAGACAACCGGCAATAGCTTTCTTCAAGAGCAAAGGGCTCATCGTTTTCTCTCAGTCCCACTTCCCGCCTGGCACACGTGCAGGTGAAGCTCTATGCTGCACGAGCGGAAGGCTGAGTCGTGCTATCGTGCGCAGGGGTGAAGGGCGTAACAGGCGCGCCGGGGCGGCGGAAACTCTCTGCTGCCTCCGCCACGCTGGGATAAAGCCGGAAAAGACGCTCCATCCCCATCGACTGCAATGCGGGCCGTGCCGCCTCCGGAAGGCCAGAAAGCCTGACATCGCCATTTCGTTTCATGGCTTCCTCAAGGCTGCACAACAGCAAATGCAGGAACGTGCCATCGACGCGGCGGGCACGCGCGCAGTCGAGCACCACACAGGGGCGAACCACACGCGCGATGCGGTTGGCGAGTTGGCGCACGAATGTCCCGGCCTGCTTTGCGTCTATAGCAGCGGGCACTTCTATTACGATCACCTCACGAGCCGTTAAGTCCATTGGTCAGGTCCCGTCTCCCATAACATTGTCGATCTTCAAATCAATTGTGGAATCGGCGTACACAGCCCTCATTGGGTCTGCAAGAGACGCGCCAGCTCCGCTTCCGGATTCTGTCGCGTATGTGTCAGCACATTTCTTCCATAGCGCAATAAGGTGCTGAGGTTGGTGTTGTACCAGCAGCACTCTGTCATGTGCGAGGAGAGCCCGCAAATGAAGCGCAGTCTCTTCAGCAGGTGCGGCGAAGCAAGCATGGCCGCCGTGAGCCGGTGGTTGCCGTCCAGGACGGTTAGCGGCTCGTTTTCGCTTATGCCAATCAGGAGCACGGCGGCGAAACACGGGTCGTCCTGCACCAGCAGATCGCGGATGGCCGCGATCTTGGCCAGGAATGCCGGATCCATCGCATGCTGCCTGGTCCGCATCCCATCCGCAATTTTGGCGATTGAGAAATTGCCATCCGCCAGCTTGCGCCATTGCGCGCGCGGAAAAACGCGGATATTGCGCAGGTCCGCCTCATTCACCTCCACTTCGTACCATTCCGTATCCGCCGGCAGCTCCTTCCACAAGGCCAGGTGGCGCAGGAACAGCAGTGCGCGACGCATGGCATTTTCGCGCTGGTCTTCGAAGTTGGGCCTCTGCACGATATCCCGCATGTTTTGTTGATAGTCACGGAATTCGGCGCAGCGGAAGTCGCTCTTCAGAAACTCCGCCACGACCTCGTCTTCTGCAATGCGCCTCATAAGCCGTACCGGCCTGCAGCCGCCACCGACCAGCAGTTCCTTCGGGTCGGTAAGCGAATTGATGAGAAACGGCAATGCGACGAAGACAAACAGGACGATCATCAGGTACATCTGCACCAGGATGACCTCGCGCAGTGTAGAGTGGAACAGGTAAATTCCGCCGATCAACACAGCGCTGAAGGCTAATTGCACCAGGCTTGTGTTGGCGATCTTGTAGGACATCTCGAAAGTGATAATGACCGCACTGAGGCAATAGATGACGGTTGTTGCCGCAAACAGCGCCAGCAGATACGAAAGATCGTATTTGCCGGCGATCTGAAATCCGGAGCCAAACAACTTGGTCCACACCCAGGCGGGCGCTGCGCATAGGGCCAGCGCAAGCCCTGCGCCGCTGGCCAGCACCAGCAGCAGCGATGTGGCGATGACGCGAAGATCCTTGCGTTCCTCCTCGCAGGTGCCGGCCACCAGCGGAAAGGTGGTGTTGACCACCGCCGACGACATGGTGAAGATGACGCGTCCCACCATCGCGATAGCCGCATAGAGACCGGCTTTGTGCGCAGGGAAGAAATGATTCACCATGACGATGCCGCAGTTGCCAATGAGCATCTGGCCGGAATAGAAGACCACGGCCTGCGAGGTCTCCCGGAAGGCGTAGTGAAAGTCGAGAGGATTGGGCGCGCGGCCCGCCAGCTTGGGCGGGATGGACAGGTATGCGGCTGCGGTTGCGGCGGCATTGGCCATGATCACGCCGCGCACTCCGTAGCCTGCCAGGATCATGGCATACGATCCACCCAGTCGGACCGCGCCTTCGAGAATCAGGTTCAGCGCCAGACCGCGGAAGCCGTAGGTGCCCTGGATGTATCCACGCCGTGGACCCAACGGAACATAAAATGCCGCGCCAACGGCCAGCAATGCCACCAATGTAGGATCGGGAAGATTCAGGTAACTGGAGATAGGGTTGCGGGCCGCGATCAGGAGCAGCGCAACCAGGATTCCGAATCCCCAGGCCGTCCGGTGAAAGACACGATAGACGGCTGCCTTACGCTGATCCGTTACCTGCTGCGCAACCACCTTCGTCGAAACAATCTGGAACGACAGAGTGACCGCGGAGAGCAGCGTAAGCAGCGTGTAGACGACCGTCGCCTGGCCGAATCCTTGCGGTCCCAGGAAGCGGGCAACGACAATGTTGTAAAGCAGATTCGTACCGATCGTCATACCCGAGCCCGAAAGCAGAATCATGCTTCCCGAAACGATGCGGGCCGGAAGAGTTTTCGGCTTTGTGGTTAGGCCTTGTACCACGCTTTTAACGCTCCAGATTCGGCAGGACAAAAGAAGGCTTGTTTAGAAGGCTTGTTTAATTCCAAAGAAAGCGCAGCGATCCAACAGGCAGCAATAATTCCGATGCCAAAATCTATGTTCAGGCTGCTCACCACCGCCGCTGGAGGTTACCGTCCGACGCGATGTGCGACGACAAACCCGTCGCGCCGTGTTGGCTTCTAACCTGATGAGTGATGCTCCCCTACGCAAGCACTGCCCTTCTCTCACTTCTTCTCCTGGCGCGGGGATGCTCCGCGCCAATGTCCAATACTCGTTTACTGCATCGCGCAAACGGCAGCTCGCCTGAGGTGTTGGCCGTGTACGAAGCGTGGTTTGGTCACCCCAGGCACATCTCCGTCGGGTATTCGTCGCACGACCCCGACGTGATTCGCGAGCAGATCCGCCATGCAAAGGCCATGGGCATCTCGGGATTCGTTGTGGACTGGTACGGCGATCGCGAGCCGTTCATTGACCGCAGCTATGCCCTGATGCAGGAAGAGGCGGCAAAAAACAAATTTCAGGTTGCGATGATGTACGACGAAACCGATCAGGATGACGGCGCCACCGACGAAGCAATCGCGGACTTTACCATGTTTCACGACGCATATCTTTCTGCGAAGGCGCCCGGCCATCAGGCCTATCTCACGTACGAGGGCCGGCCTGTGATCTTCATCTTTCCCAAGGGAAGGCACACGAATTGGGACGAGGTGCGCGCGGTGATAAACAAGTGGAATCCGGCGCCGCTGTTGATCGATGAGAACGCCGATGGCCCCTTTGCGAGTGCTTTCGATGGCTTTTACGCCTGGGTCAATCCCCTGCAAGGAGGGGACGGCAGCAACTGGGGCGAGCAGTATCTGGCGAACTTTTACCAGACCGTGAAGACAAAATATCCCGACAAAATCATCGTGGGCGGCGCTTGGGCAGAGTTCAACGACAGCAAAGCCTCCTGGGGACTTAATCGCCACATCTCCGCGCGTTGCGGCCAGACCTACTCCGACACCTTTAATTTCTGGCACAGATACTTTCCGGCTGACGACCCCATCCCTTTTATCCTGATCGAGACATGGAATGACTACGAGGAAGGGACGGCGATCGAACCTGGGATCCCCGCTTGTGGGCCCTCGGGTCAGCCGCTCCCGGCCGCCAACAGCACGGCCGCTCTGGCGGCTCCGCGCCCCTAGGCTGAGCATCGACGGCCCTCCGACCCTGCAGCGGCGCTTCTCAGTTGCTGTATGCCCAAGCGGCCAAGTGGCTTTTTCATCAAGAAAAAGCCACCTTCTGCAAATCCAGAAACGGCTACGCGCGCTGTGCAACCGCTCCGGCGGAGAGCCGTCGTGCTTATGCGGCCCTGATGCCCTTCTTCTCCGAGCGCACTGGATAGTTCCCGTTGGGAAGCGGGACTACACCAATCGGGCTGGCCAGTTGCGCCGGGGCGCGATGAACGCGGCTGACGAGTGAGAGCGGTCGGTTGCGCACCTCGTCGTAGACGCGGCCCACGTACTCGCCCAAAACCCCTACGCAAAGCAGCAACAGGCTGCCGATAAAGAAAACGGCGCCTGTAATGCCCAGCGCCGCGGAGGTCATTGGAGTGCGAGCGATGAGCATCCCCAGTTCCAGAATCACGGCCATGCAGCTCGCAAAGCCAAAGAGTGCAAAGCTGAGCCGCAGTGGCTTGTAACTGAAGCTGGTGATCGCATCCATGGCGTACTTGATGCGGCTCAGGAACGACAGCTTTCCGTCGCCCCCTGCACGGTCCTGGCGATCATAGCAGACAATCGAATTCCGATATCCCACCCACGCGCGCAAACCGGGCAAGTAGCGATTCTTTTCCTGCATGGCAAGGATCGCATCCACCGCCGAGCGGTCCATCAGGCTGAAGATGCCGGCATTCAGCGGGATCGGATAATCGGAGAGCGTTCCCAGCACCCGATAAAAAAGCGGGAAGAGAAAGGCCAGCAATTTGCGACTTTCCTGCCGGCTGCGGCGAACGGCCACCACCACTTCGGCTCCATTGCGCCAGGCTTCGATCAACTCGGGCAACACCTCCGGCGGATCCTGGAAATCGCCATCCATGAGGATCACAGCGCGCCCCCGGGCAGTCTGCAGCCCTGCCGAGATGGCGCCCATGTGACCCCAGTTTCGCGAAAGCTCCACGACCACCACGTGTGAGTCGACGCTTTGCAGGCCTTTCAGCAGTTCCAGAGAGGAGTCGGTGGATCCGTCATTCACATAGACCACTTCCCAATCGTCCACAACTCCTGTTAACGCTCCGGCGACAGCCTCATGAAAACGAACAATGAGTTCTTCCTCGTTATAGATTGGCACAACCACTGAGACCATACACAGCTCCTGGACCTTCTATTTGAAGCACTTCGTCTTTCTGTAGATCTCCGCTTGTTGCGGTCCTTCTGTTCGATGCGCACTTCCGTTATTCGGCTTGCAGGACGCGAACCCGCCAGCGCACCTCGGCGGGAGTGAGCAACACAACGTACCGGGCGTGAGCCTGTTGCGTGGACACCGAATGATCGTGATCGAAAACCTGCAGATCATAGTCCACGTTGTCGATGATCTCAATTGACAAACCTTCCGGCGAATAGAAGACGATCTGCAGGTCGTGCGCGCGGTCCCGATATTGGGTATGAATCCCCGCTGCCGCCTGCTCATGAATCGTTTCCGTAAGCTTGTCATGGGCCGTTCCCACAAAATCCGCATTCAAAAGACCGGGCTGATTCTGATCCAATGCGGCGCGCATCGCCTTCCAGGCCTGCAAGTAGTCGCGAATCGCCCCCTGTTCGGTCTGCTCGGCGAGAACGCGCGGCCCCTGCAAATGCAGCGGCTCCACGCGTACAGTGGCCTGCCCGCTCTGCACGCCCGTCTGCCCTGCAGCTTGCGCCGCAGCAAAGCAGGCAACAGCGACCAGCACTAAGCCGAAAACCAGCAATGCCCTCACCATCACGGCCTCTCCCAACGAATCTGATTGCCCATCACCACGCCGCTGGCCACAGAGATGACTGCTCCCGGATGAGCCGGCATCTCCACCTCTGCAATACCACGCTTGATCGGCACATCCACCGTGGATTGCGAATTTCCATACGCCTCAGTGAAGGTGACAATGGTGCCATCTGACACTGCATTACCGCTGCAGTCGCGCACCGGAGCCGTTGCCAGCTTCACTTCCTGCCGGCCTGCCGGACTGGCGGTCATCTGCAAACCGCATGGGTCGCCGGGCACCTGTCCGACGATGCGCGTGCTCGCCACGGCACCCACGTGCGCCACGAATTTATCGTTGCCCTGGTGCGCGGTTGAATCCATCTCCGTCCACGCTGCGCCGTCGTGCGTAATCACAGTCCGAGTCTGCGCGGGCTCCGAGAGGCTAGACAGCTCGAAGTTGACAGGGACGGGAGCGGTGATCAGGTTCCCGTACGCGTCGAAGACATACACCGCACCGGTGATCCCGTCGTGTAAACCCACGGGGAGCCGCGAAGGCCTGGCCAGGAAGGTCAGATCGGCCGGCTGCGCGGCTGGCGTTACAGTCATCGTCTGCGTCTCGCCAGGGCCGCTGCCTACGAGGATCACCAGATATTGACCCGCGTTGTGCAGCGATCCCGCGGAAATGAAGACGGCATCGCCCAGCTGCACATCGCGCTTGATCAACTGGCCAAGGCCCACGACATACAAGGTGCCTTTGCCGCTTCCGCTGGTCTGAATGGAGAACGCGCTGCCGGCAGTAACGGAATCCGGCGCGGTAAGACTGCCGCTTTGCGCGAAAATCGGCGCAACAGCAATCGTAAACAGAGCGAGCGCGATGGCGGAGCGCCGGATCACTGCTCGCCTCCCACGCTGTACGAAGCCACTACTGTACGCTCGCTGCTGATATTGCGGGCCAGGTCTTCGGGAACGTGAATGTCGAAGGGTGTCGGAGTCTGCGGCACAAGCGCGCGATCGAGATACTGGTCGGCCACCCAGACTACCTGCCCGTTCTTGTCGTAGAACGTGCCCAGGACATGAGCCACGTTCACCACCTGACCGCTCTGGTTAATCAGTTGCCCGCTTAGCGAAGGATTGGGCACCGGGTTCATATGTTCGCCGTCGATCGCGATCACCGGATCCGCCGAGGCCGGAACCAGCGTGGAGAACGGCGTCATTCGAATGCTCTTCACATCGGACAACTGGGCATTGGGAAAATTAATGAAGAATGGGGTTACCTGCTTGGGCAGCAGAATGTGCGAGATTTTGTCGAAGCTGCCCTCGGTCGCCATCGCCTGCTGCTTCGCGTTGAGCAGGGTCGCGTTCACCGAGACGTAAGCGGGCACAACATCCTCGTTGAGCAGCTCGCCCAGGACCACTACACCCTCCGCTCGCTGCACAGGGTGCATGTCCACAATGCGCACATGCGGAGCTTCCACATTCTGCGCGCCCCAATCGTCGCCCTGGCCGGGATAAATCACGTCCCAGCGCAGGTAATTCACCGGAATTACCTGCGGCGGCAAATCGGGCTTTTTCACGATGGGCCAGTCTGCATCCCAATGATCGCCATCGCGCACCACGTGCAGGTCGCGCGAGCTCTCCGAGGTTCCAACCACTGTGGACCAATACAAAATGAGCCGAACGTCGGCGTCGTTGTCCGTGGCACGCAACGGCCTCACGTCGAAATGATCGAGTGTGGCATAGGTGCGCAGGCTGGGATAGTAGCCGGTCAGGTCGTGCTCGAATTCCGGCTCGCTGAATTCGGCCTTGTTCGCCAGGCTGCCATATGCGCGGCCCCACTGACGCATGCCAATCTCGGCGGCCAGATTCCGCACCGCCAACTCCGGCGTGGAATTCGAGGGCGCCAGCCCCTGCCCGCCGGCGTAGGCCAGCGCGGCCGGCACCGGCTTTACAGTCCCAATAATGATCAGCGTCACCGTAGCGGCGCCCAGAAGCACTGCCAGCAGGCCCCCTTTTCTCACGAGACCATCCTCCCGTGCACAAGAGTTCCTTCCACTGGATACTCGTGCATAGCTTCCTGCCGTCTCTTCTCCGGGATGAGTAGAACCAGCATGGCAAGAATGCTGCTCCCAAACGGGCAAATGCCCCACATAATCCCCTGCCAATGCGGCGGTATCTGCGGAACGTTCAAAGGCGTAGCCGGCGGCACGCCGTCCTTGCTCCAGATCGCCACCGTATTGTCGTCCAGGCTGTCCACCTTCCGCCATCCTGCGAAAGCCAAAAGCGGATCGTAATACGGGTCATGCACAATCACCCACTTCAACCCGTAGTGATCGGCGTGCATGAGCATGGCGCGCAGCGCATCGAGGCCGGGCTTTTTAAAGAATTTGGTGTCGGTCAGCGGGCCGCCGCCGAAGCGCGTCAGTTCCGGCAACATGCGGCCCGAGTTCCACTCACCGTCTACGCTGTCCGCATCGGTCAACCGGGCCAGGTGGGCAGATCTGGTTGCCGAAGCCGAGCGTCACGTAGCGGTATTGATCGTGACCGTCGCGATTGAGCCATGCCGCGACCGAGTCCACGTTTAAGCTCTGTCCCAAACCTTCGGGGGACAGGTAGGTTGTCCAAGCCACGGCCAGTCCGCAGGTGAAGGCCGCCGCAATACTGAGTCCGACAATCGCTTTGGTGCGGTAGCGCGACACCAGCTCAGCCCCCAGCGCGCCGACGAAGGGAAGCGCCAGCAGGGTCGCCCAGTAGCTGAAGCGCTCCATGGTGAGCACTTCAAACGCGCGCCCCAGAAGGATGGGGCCGACAGGCGTGGTGCCGCCCAGGCCAAGAAGAAATGCTACCCAGAACCCAAACAGCAACGGCCGCAGCCGCGGAACCGTCGATCCGCGCCAGAAGATAAACGGCAGGGCCAGAATCAGCGCGCCATAGGGAACGATGAAGTAGTTCACACCCGACTGCGGGCTCAGGATGTAGTTGGCACGGCTGGCATGCGGAATCGGCGTCTGTGTGACCGGATAGTGAATCAGTGCAATCCAGAATGGCAAAAGCGCAACAGCAATCGCCGCTCCCGTGACGATCGTGATAGAAACCGTGCGAAGCAGGAACGCCGGCAAAGCGACTCTTTCGCCTTCTTCGCGATCCAGGAATGCGAGCGCCAGCACCGGCAACGCAAAGAAGAATGATCCAAAGAGCAGCGTGGCGTGGTGCGCGGTGGCCGCCGCAGTGAACAGCACCGTCCCTTTGATAAATGAACGCCAATTCCCGTACCTCACCCATTCAAAAAGAAAGGGCAGCGCATTCAGATAGATGGGAGCCGCAGCCGTGGTGCCCAGCTGGCCGGCAGCGTAAACCAGAAAACTCTCTGAGCCAAGAAAAACCGTCGCCAGAGCGGCGTACGAGGCCGCCCGCGGACTCACCCACAGCTTGGCAAACCGGTAAACGCCTACCACGAGCAGCAGAATGGCGGCGAATTGCACTGCCATATAGGCCATTTCCAGCCCAAATATCGGCGACAGCGCTGCTACCCACTGCTGCGGGAGCGGCGGATATGTGGTCTGCGAAAAACCTGCGTACCACTTCGTGTTCCACGGATTAAACCAGTGGTGTACGTAGTGAGAGGCGAAGAATATATGGAAATTCGTGTCGTAGGACTTCAAGGGGAGCTTCATCAGCATCAGCGGAAGATGCACCGCCGTGGCGATGAGCAAGATGAAGCTGATCGGTATGGGCCTCTGCGAGGCGTCGATCGACTCGGCTCTTGGCACAGTTGCCTCTCTACACAGAATGAAACACTTTGAATCGGCCAAACGGGGATCGCTCCAGCAGCGCCGGGCGTCTAACATTCGCTGAAGGGATAAGAAGTATGTGAAATTCCGTACAACTGCTTCGATTATTAAAGGTGCCATTTCGGTTGCTTTCCGGCCCCTCATATACCGCGCAAGTCAATTGAGCTTCGGCACTTCCCCTCTGCCAGGCACGCCGTTCATCCCGTAGCCAACATTCGGAGCACGGTTGGAATCCAACTCATCACCGTGAATCCCCGCGGTTGGTGAAGCCCATTGGCCGTTAGTTCTCAATTCCTGAAAATTGCAATGCTTTCTGTCTCCGTAGGGTTCGCCTGCGCAGCCAATGCGCAGGTCTATCAAGTCGGTCAAGACAATACCGCGAAAAGCCCGCAGGCGAAGTCAACCCGCTCACCCGCCGCACCGGCCCAGGAAAGCCAGTCGCTGGGATGGGGTTCGAACATTCAAAACGCGCGCCTCGCGCGCGCTGCGCAATTGGCTATCCAGCGCGGAGATAAGGCACAGGCTGTCGATTATGCGCAGCGCGCTGCGCAATCAGCGCCCAACGACCCGCAGCTATGGTTCCTGCTCGGCTATGCGGAGCGACTCGACGAGCGATACCAGCAGTCGCTCGACGCCTACAATCGCGGGCTGCGTCTGGCACCCGCATCTCTTGATGGGCAGTCCGGTGTGGCGCAGGATTTGAGCGCCATGGGCCACACCGCTCAAGCCCAGCAACTTCTCCAAAAGATCATTGCCGCCGATCCCCAGCGTCGCAATGACGTGCTGCTGCTGGGCGAGATCGATACGCGCAGCCGCGACTACACCGGTGCTCTCGAATGGCTCAACAAGGCGGAGCGCTTGCGGCCGGATGCGCGCTCTGAACTGCTCTTGGCGCTCTGCTATCAACAGCTCAAGCAGATGGACAAAGCCAGCCAGTACCTCAACATGGCAAAGAATCGCGCGCCCAATAACCCCGACGTGCAGCGGTCGCTGGCAGGCTATTACCGCCAAATGGGCAACTATTCAGAGGCAATTGCGGCGCTCAAGTCGATCCGCAACCCCAGGCCCGATGTCATCGCCGAACTGGCCTACACCTACCAACTGGATGGCAAGCTCGAGGATTCCGCGCGGCTCTACGCGCAGGCGGCCAAGGACACACCCAAAGACTTGGGCCTGCAGCTTTCCGCCGCACAGGCCGAAGTCACTGCCGGCTCCCTGCGCGACGCCGAATACTTCTTGAACCAGGCTGAAGGGATTGACGCGGGCTCTTATCGGTTGCACGCCATTCGCGGAGAGATCGCGCAAATTGAGGATCGCAACCAGGACGCGGTTAAGGAATACCAGGTAGCCATCGCCCACCTCCCGGCCGTACCCGCCGAAGGCCCTCTGTATGGAATCCAGTTGCACATGGACCTGGTCGCGCTCGATCGCGCGATCGACGACGGCACCGGGGCACAGCAGGAGCTCGCCATCGCGCAGAATCAGATCAAAGACGTTGATGGTTCAGGGCCCGACCACGATCAGTATCTGCGCCTGCGGGCTCTCATCAAGCTCAATGCCGGCGATTCGGACGGCGCACTGGCCGACATTAAAGAGGCCCTGGCCGACAATCCCTCCGATCGCACCAACCTCCAGCTCAACGGCGACATCCTGATGAAACTGGGGCGTCCCGACGATGCCATCGAAATATATAAGCGCATTCTCAAGCAGGATGAAAATAACCGCTTTGCCCTCACATCCCTCGGATACGCTGAACGGGCTGCTGGTCGGGATCAGGAAGCAGAAAAGTATTTCCTCCGGCTCGCAAAGGCCGATCCGAAGCTCTATGTTCCCTATCTCGCGCTCGGCGACCTGTACACGGCGCGGCGGCAATTCTCCAAGGCCGAGGCCTCCTACACAAAAGGCCGCGAACTGGCGCCCCACAATGCTCTTATCGTGGCGGGCGGCATCAATGCGGGCGTCGAGGCCCATGAGATGAAGCTCGCCTCTGTGTGGATGTCTCGCGTAGAACCCGACATGACGCGCGAGCCGCAGGTACTCCGCGAGCAGGAGCGATTCCTGAGCTTCAAGGGCGAGTATCAGCAATCGGCAAATGTGGCCCAGCAGGCCATCAGAGTTTTGCCCCGCGATCGTGACGTCGTGGTCTACCTGGGCTACGACTACCTGTTTCTCCAGAAGTACGATGACTTACTCGCCCTGACATCGAAGTACATGAATGTACTGCCGAAGGAGCCGGACATTCCGCTGCTGGCGGGCTATGTCTACAAACACAACGGGCAAAGCGAACTGGCGGAGCAGGCGTTCAGCGAAGCCATTCGGCGCGATCCCCAGGTGGAAACTGCCTACGTGAACCGTGGTTACATGCTGAACGACCTTCACGAGCCAGAGAGCGCAGCGGCGGATTTCGAGACGGCGCTCAAAATGAATCCCGGTGACGGCCAGGCGCACCTTGGGCTGGCGTACTCCAGCCTCGACCTGCATCGGAATTCAGTAGCCCTGCGTCAGGCTGCCCTGGCTGAAAAATCAATGGGCGATATCCGTGATGTGCACGTAATCCGCGCGACGGCTTATGATAACGAGGGCCTGCTGAGCAAGGCGGCCACCGAATATCGCGCTGCGCTTAAGTTCACGCCCGACGACGGAACACTGCGCCTGGGCCTGGGCAATGCGCTGCTCTCGTTACGGCGCTATCATGCCGCTATTAATGAGCTTGAACTGGCGGCCCAGTATTCACCGGATGATCCAACTCCCTACGCCCTGCTGGCCCGCTGCTACGCCAACCTGCAGGATCGCGCACAGACCATTCACTTCGCGGAGTTGGCAGAAAAGCACGCGCAATCCTCGCCCGGGCCAGAGCAAAGCCAGATCTATGTTGACACCGGCGAAGCCCTGGACGAACTTGGCGACCAGAATGCCGCCATGGATCGCTTCCGCCGAGCCCTCGATGTAAAGGGTAGTGATCGCGTCGGGGTGCGCCTGGCCATCGCACAGCTCATGGCGCAGCAGAATCGCCCAGAGGATGCGGAGAGGCAGATAGCCTTGGCGCTGATGGAGGCTGAGAGCGGCGAAACGGCGCCTCCCAGTGGCATGCAATACGTCGCCGCAGCCGACGTTTTCCGCTCCGCGCATGACTACGAACTGTCGCAAAACTACCTGCAACGCGCTAAAACAGCCGGTGCACCCGACGCACAGGTGCGCATCGGAATGGCCAACAATTATCTCGCGCTGGGCAACACCTCGAAAGCGCAGGCTGAACTCGCCGCCGTGTCCGCCACCGCGGACGGAGATCCCTCTTACCAGTATTTAATGGCTGAGGCAAATGTTTTTCGCCAGCAACATGAGAATCCACAGGCACTGACCTCCTTCGCCCAGGCAACAAACGCGGCAGGCGACGACCAGACTGCCGAGCAAAGCATGTTACAGGCCGGCGCCGACGAAGGCATTCGCATTAACCCCACCGTCAGTTTGCTTTCTGACTATTCCCTCGAACCCATTTACGAAGATACGACCGTCTACGTTTTGGACTCCAAGCTCGACGCCGGATTCGCCATCCCCCCCAGCGATACATCGCTGCTTCCTCCGCCGCGCTCCTCCATCCAGAATCAAGGGACTGTCGCCTTTCATCTCCACCTACCCTACCTGCCCACACCTACCGGTTTCTTCCAGGTGCGCAATGCTCGTGGTCTCATCTCCGCCCCCAGTTCGTACTGTGGCCCGGGATCGACTTCGTCGAGCATTTGCACGCTCATCGTGAACCGCGACACAACCGACTACAACATGAACGTCGGCCTGAATCCAACCGTGCATTTCGGCCGCAACCTGCTGGCTTTCAATGGCGGCATTCAGGGCACCATCCGCCGCGACTCTCTGCAACCTGTGCAGCTGAACCAGAACCTGTTTCGTCTGTTTCTCTACGGCTCGACCAACTCCCTCTTCAATGCCGTTTCAGCGAGCGGCTATATCATTCGCGAAACAGGGCCGTTTACCGAGAGTAATTTGCACTCCCGGGCCCTCACCGGTGCGCTCGATTTTCGCATTGGCACGCCATGGAACAACACCGCCCTGGTCACCGGCTGGGGCGCCAGTAATGTGCTGTACACGCCGCAGACCTATCAGGCTTATTTCACCTCCTCTTATCTCGGATTCGAGCATCGCTTTTCCGAGCACATCGATCTGCGCGCCATCCTGGAAGATGTGCGGGCGTGGCGAATCGTCGGGCCAAACTCAGCCATTGCCCAAAACCTTCGCCCCGCCGCTACCTTTTCCTTTTCTCCTCGCCGTAACTGGAACGTGTTGGTCAATAGCGCGTACTCGGATACACGAGGCTTTCACGTATACGATGCGACCCAGAACGGGGTCTCCGTATCCTACGCCCTTCCGTTTCGGCGCCAGTTCACCGACGAGTCCGGACCCGTCACGCTGGCCTATCCTATTCGCTTCTCGGGCGGTGTTCAGGATGAGAACTTCTTCAACTTCACCGGCGGGCAACAGCAGTTAAGGCCTTACATCGAAATAAGTATCTTTTGAAAGCGGCGAGCGAGACAAATGAGAATCTGCTTAGTTGCAACCTTCCCCCCCAGCGGGCGTCAGCTGAATGAGTATGCATTCCACATCGCCCGGGAGTTGCGCAGCTGTCCAGGCGTAGAACTCTTCATCCTCGCCGACGAGTTGAGCGCCTATGAGTTTGCGACCGACGAGAACGGCCACCCCATCCGCGCCGACCGGCAGCCGGAGTTGCCGGGGTTCAATGTGGTTCGTTGCTGGAAATTTGCCAGCATTGGCACGCCCGCCCGCCTGCTGCGAGCGATCCAGAAGCTCAAACCCGATGTGGTCTGGTTCAACCTCGTCTTCTCGAGCTTCGCAACCCCTGAAAATCCGGTAGCCGCATTTGCAGGCCTCTCCGCGCCGGCGCTCACTCGGGCCGCCGGCTTCTACACCCACATCACCCTGCACCACATCATTGAGCATGTCGACTTTGCTGCAGCCGGCATTCGCCGCGAACGGTTATTCCGTGTTGGCACTGAGCTTGCGACGCGCGCGTTGCTCAAGGCCAACTCCGTCTCCGTTTTGCTGCCTCACTATCACCGCACGCTAGTGACCAAGTACGGCGCTCGCAATGTGCTGCTGGGCACACACGGAACCTTCGCTACCTCGCCCACTCCACCCGATTTCTCCAGGCGCGGGAATCCTGATCAGCGTATTCTCGCCATCGGACATTGGGGAACCTACAAGCGCCTCGAAACATTGATGAAAGCATTTCCGCTCGTGCTCGCCCAGGCGCCGCGCGCCCGACTGGTCATTGCCGGCGCCAATCATCACACACGGGCCGGATACTGGGAATCGGTACGCGCCGCGCAGCCTTCGCATCTTCCCATCGAGTTTCGCGGCTACGTGCCGGAAGAGGCCATCCCCGATCTCTATCGCACCGCGTCCGCGGTTGTTATGCCCTACGATTCCGCCACCGGGTCGAGCGGCCCGGCACACCAGGCTTGTGAATACGGCGTTCCGATAGTTTGCGCCGATATCCCCGACTTTCGCGAGATGGCCGCCGAGGAGGAAATGGCCATCCTCTTTCATAACATTGGCGATGCCGATAATCTTGCCGGACAACTGAGCTCCATCCTCCGATCGCCTGAGTTGGAGCGCAGAATGGCTGAGCACAACTACGCTGCCGGCGTCGACATGACACTGAGCAGCGTGGTGAACAGATATCTTCGCTGGTTTGATCTGCAAAGGTGCAAGCGAACCATTCGCACTTCTCATGATCTGATGGCTGCCTACACATTTGTCGGTGGAAGCGGCGGCCCTGTTCCGACTTGGGGATTGCCAGACCCAATCTTTCTCGATACGGAGGAGACAACGTGCGCGGCCGGTACATTAGGGTCAGCGGGCAAACAACCTGCCCTGGGCGATTTATCGGATTCGCTTTAGAAGCGATCTCCCCAGCTACCATCTCCGATTTAGCAACCCGGTACGTCCTGTTGGAAACGTTCCGGTCTAGTGTTTTCATAGGGGCAACAAATCGAAGCATCCAACGTTCAATGTCAGACCATCAAAGTTTGTGACGTTCTGTCCCCTCGGGCTCACTGCGCGCGGGCATGCCACGTAAGACACCATCGTACTTCGCACGGCCATTCCAACTGGCGCCTCGTCTGTGACGCGATGTAGAGATGAATCACCTTCCGATTGACCTCCTCCGCCATATGACCGTGACGCCTGCTGAAGCGAATTAAGGAGGGCATCTTGTTGAGCGCCCGCGTGACGAACTATCTTTCTCGCCGTCCCCTCTGGAGCGTTACCAGCCTGCTCGTTACCGTTGTACTTGCCGGATGCGGCTCCTCTCAGGTGAATCACTCCGTCGGAGGCACTCAAGCTCCGCCCACCATCACCATCACAGCTAGTCCGACTACGGTCACGGCCGGACAGTCGGCAACCTTGACTATCGGTGCCGCGAATGCGACCACGGTTACGGTCTCGGGCAGCGACGGCAGCTCGTATACGCTGCAGGCGAGCGGCGGGACCCAGGTTGTCAAGCCGGCGGCGGCCACTGTCTACACTGCGTCTGCGCAGGGGCCAGGCGGCTCGGCAAATGCTACCGTGTCGGTTTCGGTTGCCGCCGCGGCGCCTCCGCCAACGGTGAGCATCACCGCAAATCCGAGCGCCATCAATGCGGGCGCCTCTTCGATTCTGAGTGTTACTGCGACCAATGCGACCCAGGTGACAGTGACCGGCACCGATAAGAGCTCCTATACCTTGTCCGCAACCGGGGGAACACAGGCGGTGAGCCCAGGGGCCACCACAACCTATACTGCGACCGCGACGGGAGCTGGAGGCACAGTCACCGCAACGGCGACTATCACCGTGACGGCGAACCCCGCGCCGACAGTCATCATGACAGCGAATCCCTCGGCTGTTGAGACCGGGAGCTCTTCAACTCTGAAGGTCACTGCTTCTTATGCTACGCAGGTGACGATCACCGGTAGCGATGGCAGCACCTATACGCTGGCCTCGCCGGACGGTGGAACGCAGCAGGTGACTCCGGCCAAGACGAACACCTACACGGCTACAGCTACCGGAACTGGAGGCACTGCCACCGCCACTGCCGCCGTCACGGTTACTTCTACCCCGCCGCCCAGCGTAAGCATCGTTGCCAACCCGACAACGATCGTGACCGGGAACTCCTCCACGCTGACAGTGATTGCGTCCAACTCTACGGGGGTCACCATCACCGGCACGGACGGCAGTTCGTACACCTTGCCCGCAGCGGGCGGTAACCAGGCAGTCACGCCAACAGCCACGACTACCTATACCGCAACAGCGACTGGTAACGGCGTCAGTGTCACAGCCAGCACCACGGTGACAATCACTACGACGGCCGGGCTGCAATCCATCGACCACGTCATCTTCATGATGCAGGAAAATCGTTCCTTTGACAGCTACTTTGGCATGTTGAACCCCTACCGCACTCAGTACGGCTTTACCCAGGGAGCGGACGGAGACACCTACATTGTGGACGGCATCGACGACAAGCTGAATAGGATCAGTAACGAGGATGACCAAGGCACGAGCCATAAGCTTTTCAAGTTTGCGACCACGTGTGTCGATGACATGAGCTCAGCCTGGCTGGAAAGCTATGGCGACGTCAACCGCTATGACTTTTTGGCATCCCGCTCAATTAACATGGACGGCTTTGTCCACAACGCGGAAGGCTTCGCGAATAGCTGCATCGCTTCGGGAACTTGCTCGGGAGCCTACACCGACACCACCGGCGAGCGCTCCATGGGGTACTATGACCAGACGTTCCTGAACTACTACTACTTCATGGCCTCGAATTTCGCGCTTTCAGACCGCTGGTTCTCGCCGGTATCAACCAACACCGACGATAATCGCGTCGCCACCTTCACCGGGGGAACCACCCAGGGGCTCACCAAGGATCCAGGCGACCAGGACCACCTGGGCCAGCTCAATATCGACAACATCTTCGAAGAGCTCGACGCGGCCAACGTGTCGTGGAAGATCTACTACACGGTGACCGACGGCTATTGCCTGGACTACGATGACTGCCCCAACACCAGCAATTCCCGGTACCCCGCCAGCACCTTTGAAACGCTGAGTTACTCGTATCAGTACATCAGCGCGCTGAATTCGTCTGGAGGGTGTACAGCTCCGAAGCAGCTATCAAGCGTGGTGGGCGATACCACTAACTCGTTCTGTATCGATCCCGCGCACATCGCGCCACTCTCGCAGTACTATACCGATCTGACTAACGGGACCTTACCCAGTTTCGCATTCATCGAAGCGGGCTATGGCGAGAACGACGAGCATCCGGGCTCGGGCAATGACATCCTCACCGGCCAGGCTGAAGTGGCGAAGGTGATCAACGCCTTCATGGCCAGCCCGGAATGGCCGGATTCAGTCTTCTTCCTGGCGTACGACGAGGGCGGCGGTCCGTACGATCACGTTCCACCCGTGCCCGGCCACTCAGATGACAATACCGACGCTTCCATGGGCGCAATTCCCGACATCTCCTCAATCGCCGTCAATCCCGACTCATACATGCCATGCGTGCCTCCGGGTGGAACAGCCACGACGCATTGCGATTTGGCTTCTGACAGTCCGGGCGCGAATCCCGATGATGCAGCGGCGGAAAAGGGCTTTGCCGCGCAGCTCGGTTTCCGCGTGCCCAATATGATCATCTCCCCATTCACGCGCGCCCACTATGTCGGCCACACCCCAATGGACCACACCGCGATTATCAAGTTTGTCGAGAATCGCTTCATCGGCAGTTCGGCACACCTCACAGCCCGCGACGCAGCGCAACCGAGTTTGCTGGACTTCTTCGACTTTACCGGTATCCCCTGGGCTACCCCGCCCACACCGCCGGCGCCCGTTACGGACGAGTCCCTAGGCACCAACACCTGCACGCCAGCGAACATGGGGCCGTAAATGCCGCTGAGCGCTTAAAAGAAAATGAGAGGAGAATGGCGCGCAGATTCCGAACAATTTTGCAAACCGACGAATTGTCGGCGGGAGTTCTCCCCGGGCGCCCGCCCTCGAATTTGCATCCAACGTACTGATACGCGCGCGCATCGTTATCCCTATGCTCTTTCGCCCGATTCCGCAGTTACGTTGTCATCGTTATGCTTTGGCCGCCCTCTGTGCGCTAACCTGCTGCAGCAGCTTCATTTTTCCGCAGGCTCCATCGCCTCAATCCAGCACGGCGGCCGGCATGCACGACCCTACCACGCGGGAAATCCAGCCCTCGCTCGACATGGATCGCGATCCTGTACCGTCCATCGATGCCGAGGAAGTATCCGCGCCCAAGACCGCCACCACGGGCAACGGCAATCCGCTGCAGGCGCAAAAGGGACAGAATGGAATGTACGTCTTGCATGCGGATGTAGATGAGGTTCTGCTCAACTGCACGGTGATCGATGATAAAGGCCACACGATTACAGATCTAACGCAAAAGGACTTCCAAGTTTGGGAAGATGGCGTTCCGCAGACCATCAATGCGTTCCAGCATCAGGATGAGGCTGTTTCGATGGGCATTCTCGTCGATAACTCAGGCTCAATGCGTGATAAGCGCGCGGCCGTGAATGCGGCGGCATTCCACCTTCTGCGGGATTCCAATCCGCAGGATGCTGCTTTTGTAGTCAACTTTTCCGATCGTGCGTATCTCGACCAGGGTTTTACTTCCGATCTCGTTGCGTTGGACCGCGGATTGTCCCGGTTCGATTCTCACGGCACCACGGCGCTGTATGACGCAGTAGCTGCTTCGGCCGGCGAGCTCTCCAAAGGCGCTAAGCAGCGCAAGCAGGTGTTGCTCATCATCACCGACGGTGCCGACAACGCGTCGCGCCTCGATCTGCAGCAGGTGATTCGCCGGGTGCAGGCCCTGGGCGGTCCGGTCGTATACACCATTGGCCTGCTCTACGACACGAACAATAACGAATCCCGTGAAGCCCGGCATGCGCTCGAGACCCTCTCCCAAGAAACCGGCGGTGTGGCTTACTTCCCTGACTCGCTGGGCGATGTGGATCGAATCGCGACCGAGGTCGCGCGCGATATCCGCAATCAGTACACGATTGCTTACCACTCCACCAAGCCGGCTCGTCTGGGCGGATTCCGGTTCGTGCACGTGGAGGCGCGCGCCCCGAAGGGCGCGCGCCTGACGGTTCGTACCCGCCGCGGCTACTACGCTAATGCAGGCACGGGTGTGGAGGCAGCGGAAGATACCAGGCAATAATGGTCCAATCGTCCGAGCCTGACCAATATTGACGCGATCCTTGTGTGAGAGAAAGGCCACGACGGGCGTGAGAGAACGCCTGCGACTTATCAAGCCATCGCCGGATAAGATTCGACACCCGGGCAGGCTGGATCTCACCTCTGCCATTCGACCGAATCGAGAGGCACGCACCGCGTGGAGAAATTCGCGCTTTAGAGCCGTGCATTGGATTGAAGCCGGCCCGTCCCAGCGCAAACAAAAGCGGGCGGAAACTTCTCCGCCCGCTCAGCATTCTTGTGCAGCGTGTGATCAGTGCAGCCGGAAATCGACCTCGACGACCATTTGTACGGCCACCGGATGGCCTTGGTACATGGCAGGCCTGAACCTATACTGCTGCACAGCATCAACGGCCTTCTGGTCCAGCCCCATGCCCAGGTGATGCACCACGCGCACATCCTGCGGATTGCCCTGCGCATCGACAATGAGCTGAATCGCGACCGTGCCCTGAAGATTAGATTTGCGGGCGTCCTCGGTGAACTCCGGCTCGACAGAGTGCACGACCACTGGAGCGCTCACGCCGCCGCCCACGGTCATCAATCCGCCGCCGTAACCACCACCTCCGCCCACGCCCGTGCCATTCCCGTGTCCAATCCCGATTCCGCCGCCCATGCCGGCGCCAAATCCGGAGTGGGCGCCCGAGCCCTGCGATGCCAACGCAATCTGGGGCGAGTCCTGCATGCCCATATTGGGCAAGTTGGTGCTCACCTGCATATTCACCTGGCTGCTCGGCTCGGCGGCTAGCTTAGGATGCTCCACCATCGCGATCTGTGGCGGCAACATGTGGACTGCTTGCACCCTGGGCGGCGGCGCCTTGACCGGCATAATGATGCGGTGCTCGCCACCACCGCCGCCACCGCCCATCACCGGCGCGACCGGCATGACCGGTGGAGGAGGATCGAACAGACTGAACTTGATGGGCGTAACCACCGTATCGTTCGCCGGCGTCATGCGATGCGCTGCCATTCCCCACCACAGCACACCGCCAATAACGACCGCATGAACCACGAATGAGATCGCTTTTGACTTCGGATCTTTTTTGAACGCGAGCACGTCGGGGCCGCTAAAGAGAAGCGCCTTTGCAGCGCCTGATCCAGGTGCAGATGGCCTGGGTACGAGTTGTGGCATGGGCTGCTGCCAAGCCGCCGCAGCGCCGTCCTGTTGCAGGTCCAGCGCCAGCGAAGAATCATTGTATATGCCCGGCGTTTGTACCAGCCGCCCCCTGGGTCCGGCGGCAGACTGGCTCCCGCGCGAATTCGTTTTCGCACTCCGGGTTACGAGATAGCCCATACTTGTTTGCCGGAAACTGGAGTCGCCGGCATCCCCCCTCTCCTCATTTGGCGAAAGCTTTAGCTGGCTCAAGCGTCAATTCAATTGGATGCTGGCTGTGCGTGCCGCGCGGTCTGCGCTGCCCCTACCAGATCCCTTTGTCACTGCCTGTTAATTTCTGACCCACCACTGCCGCCGTCGCTAGCCACGGCAACAGGCTCAACCTCGCGCCATTTTGCAACTTCCCTTTGCCCAACACACCTGCAAGCTGAGATGTGTAAAGTCGCGCCGATTGCGGCATGATGGGAACCCGGACAAAGCCGCGCGCGTAGTACACTTCGCTCCCGTCAAACTGCGCGTCGGATGTCACCAAATGCGGTAATTCCAGTCCTCTGCCGCGATAACTCTTCACAAAATCGGAAACAATTTGCAGATAGGTCGCCACTCCCTTCCAGATGCCCGCCTTCCTGGCCGCGGAGCGCAAATCCGCGTAGTCGATCATGCCCATCTCAACCAGTCCAGCGCTGTCTGCCATGTCGCACAATCGGAAATAAAAGTGGCGGTACATGCGTTGCAGCGTGGAAATCATCAACCGCTCCGAGATCGACGGCACTCGGAAGCTGCGATCGCCAATCTGCACTTGCCGGGATCGCTTCAAGACCGACGAAGCGATCTCCACCTGCTCGCCGGTCTGGCCCAGGCGGCCCACGTGAATCTCTACCAGTTCCAGCAGCCCCGGCAGCATGAAATTCCACTTGCATGCCAGCCGATCGCCCCAACTGCGCGGCTCAATGTGCGCGTCAAAGCGTCGCTTCATCAATCGGCATACATCTTCCGGACTGGCGTCGGTGTAGAGGTCCAGATCACTGCCCAGGTCGGGCCAGTGATCCAGGGACTTGATCACCGTGACGCCATATTCGTGCGTTTCGAAAGCTTCGCAAATCTCACTCAGGAACGACACGGCGGTTTCAATGCGGGCTTTCTCCGCAGCTAGAGCGCTCTCCGACCATTCCGCGCGCGTCGGGTCACCTTCTTCGTGACTCAAATGGCGGACTACTTCCATGCCACGCGCGACGACGTGATTTAGTTGCGCCAGTTCCAGAAGGTCATCAAACTGCGGGCGTGTAAGCGTGACCAGATCCTGCTTGAGCTGCGCCTTGCCCGCTTTCGAGCATTGAGGATCGCAGCCCTGAAAAAGCAGCCGCGAAAGCAGGTTGAGCGATTGATGCGATGGGTAATGCGCGTCAGGTGTACTCATAACTCTGGAGGCCTTGCGTTTACTGCGGGCTGTCGGGTTGGCGAGGCGTCAACGTAGGCTCATTCGGAGGACTCTGCTGCTTCGGTTTTCCCGGCATTGGTGATAATTGGGCGCCGCCGCGCGGCGTCAGCTCCACCGGTCCATTCTCTTCACGGCGCTGCTGGTGATACACGTCGAGCGCCTGGTCCACCTTGCTGTCACTGTCCGTAGCAACCGCGGTTAACCTTTGGCCGTCGGCAAATCGATTGGTCGCCATTCCTACGCGCGCCTGCGCGCCATCGGCCTTCCAGGCCTTCTCATAGAAAAACTGCGCCGATTCCAGATCGCCATCTATTTCCGCCACGTAGCCCCGGTTGTTGAGGGAAAATGCGCTATTTGGATCGAGAGAGTAAGCGCGTAGAAAATCGCGTTTCGCTGCCCCCCATTGATTTGCGTTTTCCTCATACACGCCACGCACGTTGTATTTGGTTGCTTCCAACTCAGCAGGCGGCATCGACTCCATCCGATTTTTCAGCCGTTTGGCGCTGGCCCCAGCCATGGAGCTGATCGATTTGCCACGCCAGCCACGGTCTGCCGTCACCACTACGTGCTCCGATGAATGCAGATCGGCCACGTCGCTGTAGTACTTCAGGGCGCTGTCGAAATCGCCCAGGCCCTCATCGGCAACCGCCAGATTATTGATCGTGAAGGGATTGCGTGAATCCAGTTTGAGCGCGTCCTGCAATAGGCCAACCGCTTCAAAATCGCGGCCTTCGGCTACCAACTGCATGGCATCCACATTCATGCGGTTGACGCGCATGGGCAAGTCCTGCAGCATGTCGTAGGCGGCGCTCATCGGCTTGCCCTTCAGGTTATTCATGCTGCTCAGATTGATGGGCGCATCGCATCCCTGCTCAGTTGCCAGCTTGTAATACTGGTGCGCCCGGTCCAGCTGCCCCTGAAGCTCAGCCACATATCCCAGGTTATTGAGGGTGAATGGATCGGCCGGGTCGTACAGATAGGCCTTATAAAAGAATCCCTCAGCCTTTTCGTATTGATTCTTCTTCACCGCCTCCACGCCTTCGCGATTCAAGCGTTGCACCGGGCTCATCCTGCTGTGCAGCGGAATAGTCAACGTTACGTGATCCTTAGCTGCCGCTTGCATCGCACTCAGACCGGCGACGGTCGCAATGACAGCCAGAGATTTAAATAAGCGGTGGATCATTGTGCTCTTTTCACGGTGCGGCATGCGCGAAGAGTTCGCGTCGGACGGTTTCTCGTGTTGTTTAGATGCGGGGCTTTCCTGCGTGTTGCTCTCCGAATGCAAGCTTCTGCAGACCACCATAGGACGCGCACAGATCATCCAAGAGAGAGGAAAGGTATGCCGGAAAGATGATTCGATCCATCGCACTAGCGCTGGCTGGCGTGGGCGCCCTCGCCCTGACTTCCGCGGCTGTCGCGCAATCGCCTGCAGCCACTCAGTCGGCCTCCGTGGCTCCGCCTTCGTCGCCCCAATCATCCGAAGGGGCACCGTCCGAGAAGTTTTCCGGCCCCCACGCCGAGCTTAAGGCTGCCGATCCCACCAGCGGTCTGCAGGGTCTTCCGCCGCTCCCCTCCGCGAAAGACAGTACCATTTTTGGGGGCGCCATCCGTAAAATCGACCCTGTCCGCGATCAATTCATGCTCGACATTTATGGCCAACGGCCCATGAAGGTGCTCTTCGACGAGCGCACTCAGGTCTACCGAGACGGCGTGAAGATTCCCCTGCACGACCTGGGCCCCGCCGATCACGCATCCGTACAGACTGCGCTCGACGGAGCTCGCATCTTCGCGATCAGCGTCCATATCCTGGCCACCATTCCGCAGGGCCAGTATCGCGGAAGGGTACTGCGTTTCGACGAATCGACCGGCGAATTGCGCCTGGACGCTTCTCCTTCTTCGCAGCCTTTCACCGTGCTCGTGCCCGGCAATTTAGCCATCGTTCGCAGGGGTCAATCCGGGTTCACACAAGAAGGCGGCGGCGGGCGCGGAGATCTGCGCCCTGGCGCTCTGGTAAACGTGACCTTTGGTTCCGGCACCGGCCCACTTGGAGTTGCCAGTCAGATCGAGGTCCTGGCAGTTCCGGGCGCCTCCTTCATCTTCAGCGGCGATATCACCGCGCTCGATGTGAGTTCTGGCTCGCTCACCCTGGTCGATCCGCGCGACCAGAAGAGCTATCAAATTTCCTTCATACCTTCCGCATTTCCCTTAGCTCGAACCCTCCACCTCGGCCAGCGCGTACGCATCACCGCCAGCTTCGATGGGTCTTCTTACCTTGCCAGCGACATCATTGCGTCCAACAGCACCACTTCATATTGAGCAACAGTCAATCGGCGCCTTTTGCAGCGTGCGGTCCAGGCTTTCGCGGTAAAAGAGTGCCCAACCGCACTGTTGCTCAGCAACGCTGGGGTCGCTTGATAAAGTAAAGTTCAGCGCAATTCGCCCAGCGCCGAACTCAAATCCCACGTTCCATTCTTCGAGGGGGAATGCGTTCATCCAACAGGCGTGAATTTCTCAAGCTCTGTGGCTGCTCAGCCTCAGCCGCTCTTGTCGCCGGTCGGCTATCCGGCCAAATGGCTCACGGCAGTAGCCCGATCCCTGCCCCGCCGACGCTCCCCACCGTTGAGGTTGAGCGCTACGTCGATCCCCTGCCGATCCCAAAAACCTTGCGCCCCAATGAGACCCGGAGTGGCATCGAGCAGTATCGAGTACGCATGATGGAATGTCGTCATCGATTCCACTCGCAGCTCTCACCGGCCCGCCTGTGGGGCTACGAAGGCCAGTATCCCGGTCCCACGTTTGAAGCATTCCGTGGCCATCCCATCCACGTCGAATGGGAAAATCGACTTCCGCTGCAGCATCTCTTCGGCATCGATCCGCATATCCATGGCGCTATGCCACCCGCACCGGCTGTCCGCACCGTGCCACACCTGCACGGCGCACGCACCCCGTCGGCAAGCGATGGCCTGCCGGAAAAATGGTTTACGCCCGGCGTCACCGCGCACTACGAATACCCCAACGACCAGCAGGCCGCGACCCTCTGGTATCACGATCACGCGCTTGGCATCACGCGTCTCAATGTCTACGCCGGTCTTTCCGGGTTCTATCTGCTGCGCGACGAACAAGAGCGCAGCCTCAATCTTCCCAGCGGCGACTATGAAATTCCGCTGATTATCCAGGACCGGACCCTCGATGCCCAGGGCCAATTGATCTACGCGCCAACGTTCGATGACGGCCAGCCGCCTGCGCCCGGCGGATGGGCTCCGGAGTTCTTCGGCAATCTGCCCATCGTGAATGGCGCGCTCTATCCGTATATGGAAGTCGAGCCCCGCACCTACCGCTTCCGCATCCTTAACAGCTCGAATTCCCGCTTTTTCAATCTCTATCTGAACCTCGCCAAAAGTCCCAACGATATTCCCAATTTGGTGCCGCTTCACCAAATCGGCAGCGATGGCGGATTTCTTCCCAAGCTGGTCGCTTTGCAGAAGCTGCTGCTCGCTCCCGCCGAGCGCGCCGATGTGCTCGTCGACTTCTCTGGACACGAAGGCAAATCCGCAACCTTATCCAACAGCGCCCCGGCTCCCTATCCCGGCTGGGAGTTTGCGATTGCGAATCACGCGCAGCTGTTAGAACTCATGCAGTTTCGCGTCACGCGACCGCTCACCAAGCAGGCGAAATCATTTGTCATGCCGGCACTGCCCGCATTCCACGAACTCGATCGCACCGCGCCGATTGCCGCAACCCGCGATTTTGTTCTGGTCGAAGACATGGACACGCAAGGCCATTCGCTCGGCGTGCGCATTAACAGCAAGGGCTACGATGAGCCGGTAACCGAAATGCCGAAGCTCGGGACCATGGAAAAATGGCGCTTCATCAACACCACTGAAGATGCCCATCCGATGCATCTTCACCTGGTGCAATTTCAGATTCTCGAGCGCCAGGGCTTCGACCCCGGCGCCTTTGTCCAGGGCCGTCTCCAGTTGGTCGGCATTCCCCGCCGTCCCACGCCCAATGAAGCCGGTTGGAAGGACACCGCCATCGTGAATCCCCGCGACGTTCTCACCATCCTGGTTCGCTTTGAGGGCTTTACTGGCCGCTACGTCTATCACTGCCACATGCTGGAACACGAAGACAACGACATGATGCGCCCCTACGAAGTCGTCGGCTGAGTCTTGTCGCAATAATCGTCCCCCGCGTCCCGTCCTTTATGTGATCCTGAACGAGCGTAGCATGACGAAGGATCCGCTTCTCAAAATCTCTGGCGCAAGATCCGAAGGCCACGCAATTGGTTATGTGCGTTCTTGCGCCTTCAATCCCCCGAACCTCTCATAATATGCGCGGTTCGTAATTCGCCGGGCGTCGTCATCCAGATGCTCGGCCAAAAATCCATTGGTCTGCCTGTAGAGACGCTGATAGATATTGCGGCACAGATCATAGGCCGCGTGACCCGGCCACTGCGCCGGCAACAGTTCCGGCGGAAAACGTGGGTCGTGCAAAACCACGCGGCGGAAGGCATGAATCAGGAGCGTCTGCACCACGAACGCAGTCTGCATCTCAATTTTGTCGTCGACAATGGAGAGAACCGGCTGGAATCGCTGGAGAAATCCGCGGTACAGCGCTGCCGGCTCTTCGAGATCCCAGCACTCGGCAATCAGCCCATCGGCAGGCATGGCGGCAAGAACTTTCAGCTCACGCGCCTCCAGAACCATCGCGCTCTCTCGCAGTCCCAGTCGGTCCAGCACCGCCGTCAGCGCCAGGCGATCCGCGCACGGATGCACGGCAATGCCTGGCGCCAGAGATCCAAATCCCTCCCACTGCAGCTCACGCCGCAACTCCGCACGATTGCCCGCATCATTTCCGGCTCTGCTCAGAGCCACTACCGTCCATAGCCCGTCCCAGCGCTGCGGCGGCGGATCGTAAATGCGCCGGTGTGCATTTTCAATGCGCTGCACACCAGCGTCCGTTAACGAGTAGCGGCTCCTGCGCCCCTGCCGCTGCGGCTCCAACCACCCCTCTTCCGTCAGTCGGAAGGTACTGGTCCGCACCAGCCGCTCATTCATGTGAAACGGCCGCAGCAGTTGAATCAGTTCGCCCAGCCACAGCCCGCCCAACCGCGGCGCAATGGAATCGCCAAATAGCGTCACCATCAGTGACTTGCTGCGCGGCGGATCGGCGCGCAGGAACTGTTGGATCCAGCCGTGGATACCGCTGCGTCTCGTAGTCATACACCCTCCGCTCTTCCGGATTCTCTCATTCCACCGCGCCCTCGAAACCTCGAGTCCATCGCGTCAATATGTTACAGATTTACTGTTGACAACTCCATATCTGTATCGCTACATCTAATTTCAGCATAGGAACCGCACGCGGAGTTCCGAAGTGATCCCATGCAGACGCAGCTTCCCCAACCCGACGTCCGAAGCCTCGCCGCGCCCGCTGAACCAGGCGCGGACGATCGCGCCTTGCAGGTCCACTTTGAAGCGCGGATCGCCGCATCGATCAAGATCGAGCCCCGTGACTGGATGCCCGAAGGCTATCGCCGCACTCTCATACGGCAGATCAGCCAACACGCGCACTCCGAAATTGTGGGCCAATTGCCCGAAGCCAACTGGATCACGCGCGCGCCCAGCCTTAAACGCAAGGCCATCCTGCTCGCCAAAGTGCAGGACGAAGCCGGCCACGGTCTCTACCTCTACAGCGCCGCGGAAACGCTGGGCATCTCCCGCGACCAGATGGTATGCGACCTGCTCTCCGGAAAAGCGAAATACTCCAGCATTTTCAACTACCCCACGCTCACCTGGGCTGACGTGGGCGCCATCGGTTGGCTCGTCGATGGCGCCGCCATTATCAACCAGATTCCGCTCTGCCGTTGCTCTTATGGTCCCTACGCACGCGCCATGGTACGCATCTGCAAGGAAGAGTCGTTTCACCAGCGCCAGGGCTTTGAAATCATGATGGTCCTCTCCAGCGGCACCCAGAAACAGAAAGCCATGGCTCAGGACGCGCTTGACCGCTGGTGGTGGCCCGCTCTCATGATGTTTGGACCACCCGACGCGGAATCCGCCAATAGCGCGCAATCCATGCAATGGGGCATCAAGCTTTTTTCGAACGACGAATTGCGCCAGCGCTTTATCGACCAGACCGTTCCCCAGGCCGAATATCTGGGCCTGCGCATTCCCGATCCCGATTTGCGCTGGAATCAGCAACGCGGCCACTACGATTTTGGGGCTATCAAGTGGGATGAGTTTTACAACGTGATCAAGGGCAATGGCCCTTGTAATCGCGAGCGCATGAAGGTCCGCACCCAGGCGCATGAAGACGGTGCATGGTTTCGCGAGGCACTCGCAGCACATGCGGCAAAGCAAATGCAGCGCAAAGCGGAAACCTCAGCATAGCGGGCGAGGAATCAAATGAACGATTGGCCACTTTGGGAAGTTTTCATTCGCAGCCAGCATGGCCTCGCCCATCGCCATGTGGGCAGCCTGCACGCACCCGATGCCGAAATGGCCATGAACAATGCCCGCGACGTCTACACCCGCCGCAACGAAGGCACCAGCATTTGGGTGGTGCTCTCATCTGAAATCGTGGCAAGCTGCCCAAGCGACAAAGGCGCGCTCTTCGATCCGGCGAGCACTAAGGTCTATCGGCATCCCACGTTTTACCCCATGCCCGAAGAGGTGAAACATATCTGACAATTCCATGCTGACTCCAGCCATCCAATTCGCCTATCTCACACGCATCGCCGACTCTGCGCTCATCCTGAGCCAGCGTCTCTCGGAGCTGTGCGGCGAGGGACCGGCTCTTGAGGAAGACATGGCGCTCGCCAACACAGCTCTCGATCTGCTCGGGCAGGCGCGCATGTGGCTGTCGTACGCCGGCGAAGTTGAGGACGTGGGCCGCGATGAGGATGCTCTCTCCTACCTGCGCAGCGATCGCGAGTTCCACAACTTCCTGCTCGTGGAGCAGCCTAACACCAGTTACGCTGAAGTACTGATGCGCCAGTTTTACTTCGACGTCTGGCACAACCTCGTGCTCGCCCGCCTGGAGAGTTCCACCGATGCGCGCATCGCCGAGATTGCCGCAAAATCGCGCAAGGAAGCCGCCTATCATCTGCGCCGCAGTTCCGACCTGATCGTGCGCCTCGGCGACGGCACCCTCGACAGCCACGCCCGTATGCAAGCAGCCGCTGACTCGCTGTGGGCCTTTACCGGAGAATTCTTCACAGCGGATTTCGTCGATACGGCAATGGCTGCTTGCGGAGCGGGCTTCGAGCCTGCTTCGCTTCAAGACGATTGGCACCGTTATGTAAGTCAGATGTTCGAGCGCGCCACGCTGCGCCTTCCGCCAGGCACGTGGATGCACAAGGGCGGCAAGCAGGGCGTGCACACGGAGCACCTTAGCTATCTGCTCGCCGAGATGCAGGTATTGCATCGCGAATTTCCGGGGGCAACATGGTAGGAATAACACCCATCAGCGCAGCTTCAGCGCCGGTGCGACCCTCACCTGAGCAAGTCTGGGACTGGCTGCGGAGCGTAACCGACCCCGAAATCCCAGTGCTTTCCGTCGTTGACCTCGGCATTGTGCGCGACGTTGCATGGAGCGAAGAGGCCGATGCATACGTGGTCACCATCACACCCACGTATTCCGGCTGTCCCGCGACCGCCATCATTCAATCCAGGATTCGTGAAGATCTGGAGCGGCACGGCATCCGGCGAGTGCGTCTGCGTATTCAGCTCTCGCCCGCATGGACCACCGACTGGCTCTCGCCGCAGGCCCGCGAAAGCCTCCGCGAATTCGGCATCGCTCCGCCGACTGGCCACGCCTCCCAACTCGCCGCAAGTATTCTTCCGGTGCTCGCCTCCGATACGTTGCAACCAACTCCCCATTGCCCGCGATGCGGATCCACGCGTACATCGCCGATCAGCCAATTCGGATCCACGCTATGCAAGGCTCTCTATCGCTGCCACGATTGCCTGGAACCGTTCGACTACTTCAAGTGTCATTGAGCGCCAACGCATGAGCCAGTTTCATCCACTGCGCGTCGCAAGCTGCAAGAGCGAAACCCGGGACGCGCTCGTCGTCACTTTTGATGTGCCGGACGCACTGCGCAAGGCCTTTCGCTTCGTGCAGGGCCAGCACCTCACGCTGCGCGTCATGGTCAACGGCGAAGAGCTGCGGCGCTCCTACTCCATCTGTTCGGCTCCATTCGAAAACAGTTTGCGCATCGCCATCAAGCGCGTACCGGATGGCCTCTTCTCCGCCTGGGCTCACGAGAATCTTAGGCCCGGTCAAATCATCGACTGCATGGAGCCAGCCGGCCACTTCCACGTGCCGCTCGAGCCTGCCTCTGCGCGCCATCATGTTGCTTTCGCAGTCGGCAGCGGCATCACCCCTGTACTTTCCATCATCAAGACCACGCTTGCCGCCGAACCGCGCAGCCACATCACGCTCGTTTACGGCAATCGCGCATCCACCTCCGTACTCTTTCGCGAGGAACTTGCCGACCTCAAAGATCGCTACACGGCACGCTTCAATCTCGTCCATATTCTCAGCCGCGAGCATCAGGATATCGACCTCTTCACCGGCCGCCTCGACCGTGATAAATGTGATCGGCTATTCGACCATTGGATCGATCCCTCCACCCTCGACGTCGCCTACATCTGCGGACCGCGCAGCATGATGGAGGGAGTTTCTGAAAGTCTTCAGTCGCATAACATCGACAAATCGTGCATCAAAATGGAGCTTTTTTCCATCGGGCTTCCACAAGCGCCATACAAGCACATCGCACCAGGTGTGGCGCGCGAACAGAAGTGCAAAGTGACCGTGGTTCAGGACGGCCGACAGCGCGACTTCTACATCCCGCGCAATCAGCAGACCGTCCTCGACTCGGCACTCGAACAAGGCTTCGAACTGCCCTACTCCTGCAAGGGTGGCGTGTGCTCAACCTGCCGCTGCAAACTGACGCGCGGCGAAGTAGAGATGGGCACGCAATATGCTCTCGAAGATTACGAGATCGCGCGCGGCTTCATTCTTCCCTGCCAGAGCTACGCGCTCACCGATGAACTCGTGCTCGATTACGACCAGGACAGCTAGTTACCGCTGGAGAATCACCATGAACGTGCAATGCTACGCACTCGGAAAATGGTTTACAGGCGAAGACGGCGACACGGTGCACAATGCCGTTACCGGCGCGCCTGTCGCCACCGTATCGAGCCGCGGGCTCGACTTCGCAGTCATGCTCGACTACGGCCGTCGCGTAGGCGGTCCCGCACTTCGCAAGCTCACCTTCCACGAGCGCGCTCTGAAATTGAAAGCGCTGGCCCAGTACCTGCTCGCGCGCAAGGAGAGCTATTACGAGCTCTCCACAGCAACCGGCGCCACACGCAGCGACTCGTGGATCGATATCGAAGGCGGCATCGGCACGCTCTTCACCTACTCCAGCAAGGGCCGACGCGAACTGCCCAACGACACTTTCCTCGTCGACGGCGCGCCGGAGATGCTTTCCAAGCGTGGCACCTTCGTTGGCGTGCACATTTGCACGCCCATCCATGGTGTCGCTGTCCACATCAATGCCTTCAACTTCCCTTGCTGGGGCATGCTCGAGAAGATATGCGTCACATTGCTCGCTGGCGTCCCCGCAATCGTCAAGCCCGCGACCCAGACCTGTTATCTCGCCGAACGCATGTTCCGCGACATCATCGAATCGGGCATCTTCCCCGACGGCTCGTTGCAATTGATTTGCGGTAGCGTCGGCGATCTCTTCGATCACCTTGGGCCGCAGGACGCCGTCACCTTCACCGGATCTGCATCGACCGGCCGAAAGTTGCGCCAGCATCCTGCCGTGCTGCGCAACTCCGTCCGTTTCACTTTGGAAGCAGACTCGCTGAATTTCTCACTTCTCGGCCCGGACGCCGCTCCCGGCGCGCCAGAGTTCGATCTCTTTGTCAAAGAAGTCGTTCGCGAAATGACGGCTAAGGCCGGACAGAAGTGCACGGCCATCCGTCGTGCGTTTGCGCCGCGGGAAATCATACCCGCTCTCATCGATGCACTGCGCGAGCGCCTCTCAAAGATTGTGGTCGGCGATCCAGCGGTCGAAGGCGTCACGATGGGCCCGCTCGCCAGCCTTTCTCAACGGAACGAGGTTCGCGAGCGTGTGCGCGAGCTCTGTCGTGACGCGGAAGTTGCGTATGGCACGCTTGATGGCCTCAACATCGGAGCCGATCTCGAAAAGGGAGCATTTCTGTCGCCCATTCTGCTCCACTGCCTCGATCCGAAGTCATATCCTGACGTGCATCGCATCGAAGCATTCGGCCCGGTAACCACACTCATGCCTTATGACTCTATTGAGGACGCAGTCGTGTTGATCCACATGGGCGAAGGCAGTCTCGTGGGCTCCCTCTTTACATTCGACAACGATTTCGCTCGCGAGCTGGTGCTCGGCGTCGCTTGCTTCCATGGCCGATTGCTGATTGTGAACCGTAATTGCGCGCGTGAGTCGACAGGCCATGGCTCACCGTTGCCTAACCTTGTCCATGGCGGACCGGGCCGCGCAGGTGGCGGCGAGGAGATGGGCGGCATTCGCGGCGTGATGCACTACCTGCAGCGCACCGCTCTGCAGGGATCACCGGAAACCCTCACCCGCATCACCCGCCGTTGGATTACCGGCAGTGAACGCCAAGCTGAGATTCATCCTTTTCGCAAACATCTTGAGGAGCTGCGACTCGGTGATTCTGTGACCGCTGGACCGCGCACCGTCACGCTCGAGGACATCGAGCATTTTGCCAATTTCACTGGCGACAAGTTTTACGCGCACATGGATGAGGCTGCTGCGCGTGCGAATCCATTTTTCGGCGCCCGCGTCGCGCATGGCTACTTCATCGTGTCTCTCGCCGCCGGACTCTTTGTTGATCCCGATCCTGGCCCCGTCCTCGCCAACTACGGTATCGATAACCTGCGCTTTCTTGCCCCGGTCTTTACCGGCGATGCACTCACCGTCACGCTAACTTGCAAGCAGAAAAATCCGCGCGTGATCGAAAACTACGGCGAAGTTCGTTGGGACACGACCGTCACCAATCAGGACGGCAAAGTCGTCGCGCAATACGATGTGCTCACGATGGTCAAAAAACTTCCTCAGCCTGATTCGTTGTCCACAGCCGTTCACGCCCGCGAAGGAGTTGCCGTGTGAGCTACCAGCACATCCTGTTTGATACAAAAGATGGCATTGCACGCCTCACACTCAACCGCCCTGAAAAGTTGAACAGCCTTACAGCGGCGATGCACGTGGAGATTCGCGACGCCCTGAATCACGTGAAACGCGGTTCGGGGGTGCGCGTTCTGCTGCTCACTGGCGCGGGTCGAGGATTTTGCGCCGGCCAGGACCTCGCCGACTCTGCCGTTGCTGCAAACGGTTCTGATCTCGGCACCGCCGTCGAGACCTACTACGCTCCGCTGGTGCGTACGCTTCGCGCCTTGCCGCTCCCGATCATCTGCGCGGTTAACGGTGTCGCTGCAGGCGCGGGCGCCAATCTGGCCTTAGCCTGCGACCTCGTCATTGCCAAGCAATCGGCGGTCTTTGTCGAACCGTTCTGCAAACTCGGCTTGCTTCCCGACACCGGTGGCACTTACTTTCTGCCACGCCTCGTCGGCACCGCTCGCGCCATGGGCCTCGCCATCCTCGGCACAAGACTCTCAGCACAACAGGCTGCAGACTGGGGCCTCATCTGGCAGTGCGTCGCAGATGAGGAATTCGAGGCTACGCTCGAAGCTTTGCTCAGCGAACTTGCGGCAGCGCCTACGCTCGCCCTTGTTCGGACCAAGCAAGCCATTTATAGCAGTGCATCTTCAACTCTGGACGAACAGTTGGACTTCGAACGCGACTCCATGCGCGAACTTGGTCAGTCGCATGATTACCACGAAGGCGTAGACGCCTTCCTCAATAAACGCACACCGGAGTTCCATGGCCGCTGAGCATCAATACGAATCCGGGAAGGCCAATCACAACCTGATCGTCGGCTTCGTCGGCGCAGGCATAATGGGCGCTGCAATTGCGCAGGTTGCCGCTCTTGCAGGTCACCGTGTCCGGATTTACGACGCGCGGCCCGGTGCCGCAAACGCAGCAGCCATCCGCATTACTGCGGCCATCGACGAGCTTTTGCAAAAGCAGAAGATTCCTCCTGTTCACGCAAAGGGGGCCAAAGAGCGGCTAAGCACGGTAGATTCGTTCAATGGGCTCGCCCATTGCGGACTGATCATCGAAGCCATTGTGGAGGATCTCGAATCCAAGCGCACACTATTCCGTGAGCTTGAGAAGATTGCCGCCCCCGAAACGATCTTTGCCACCAACACCTCGTCGCTGTCTGTTACTGCAATTGCCGCTGCCCTCGAACAGCCGCAACGGCTCGCCGGAATGCACTTTTTCAATCCAGCGACGGTAATGCCGCTGGTTGAGATCATTCGCGGCGCCGCCACCGCACCGGAAATTACCACGATACTTCGCGCATTAGCGGAACACTGGGGCAAGACACCGGTGAATGCCCGGTCCACTCCAGGCTTCATCGTGAATCGCGTGGCGCGGCCTTTTTATGCGGAAGCACTGCGCGTGCTCGAGGAGCGCGGTGCGGATTGCGCAACCATCGATGCAGTCATGCGCGACGTTGGTGGGTTTCGCATGGGCCCCTTCGAGCTCATGGACTTGATCGGGAACGATGTGAACTACGCCGTCACGCGCTCTGTCTTCGATGCCTTTTACGGCGATCCGCGTTTCACCCCTTCCAACCTGCAACTCGAATTGGTTCAAGCCGGCTATCTTGGCCGCAAGGCAGGCCTCGGCTTCTACGCGTATCAAGCAGGCAAGCCCGTCGCCGCGCCTTCTATCGCGGAGAAATGCCTCGCGCCCTCGCATGTTCACATCTGCGGCGAATCACCTGCTGCGCATGCGCTCGCCGATCGATTGGGACAATCCGGCGCAACCTTCAAACGCGCCTCAGCCCAGAGCGATGATCGCATTGCGCGGTGGGACGGAGGCGCGCTCTATCGATGCGATGGTCGCACTGCCACTGCTCGCGCCGCGGCGACAGGAGAGAACAACACAATCCTGATGGACCTTGCCTTAGACGACCATACGGCAACCCGCGCCGCAATCGCTGCTGCCGATCAGGCCGATTCACACGCGCTCCATGCAGCAACCGGCCTGTTGCAAGCTGCAGGGTACGCAGTTTCTGTCATCTGTGATTTTCCCGGCATGATTGTGCTGCGCACGCTGGCTATGCTGGCCAACATCGCTGCCGATGCCGTAAACGAAGACGTCTGCAGCGTTGACGATCTCGATCTGGCCATGCGTAAGGGAGTCAACTACCCGCGCGGTCCGCTCGAGTGGGCCGACGCGATCGGAATTAACACTCTTGTGATTGCGCTCGATCATCTCGCTGCGGCTTATGGATCGGATCGCTACCGGGTTTCTCCGCTCCTGCGCCGCAAGGCACTCACCAACTCCAGTTTTACACGGCACATATCCGGTCCGCTGACGGCGCAACGTGCCGCAGCAATCGAGGGTTTTGATCCGCTCTTCAAAATCAAACGGCAATCCGAAGAATCAATCCAGGAGTAGTACCAGCAGCATGAGCAGGTCCGCACATTCCGCAACCCTCCACCATTTACGCACCGACGCGCGGCCTGAGAATCGCTTCGACTGGCAACGCGTGGTGAAGACATTCCTGCTCTCGCGTGCGCTCGACGATTTCGAAGAGAGAACACTCCTGCCCGCAAAACAAATCAACTATCAGTTCTCAGCGCGCGGCCACGAGCTTGGGCAGATTCTGCTGGGCACGTTGCTCACTGGCGAATACGACGGAGTCAGCGGATATTATCGTTCGCGGCCGCTGCTACTCACTCTGGGCCTCAGCGTTTGCGACGCTCTGAAGAGCGGCATGGCGAAGAGCGGCGGCATCAGCGACGGCCGTGATATCGGTGTCGTCTTCAATCTGCCCAGGTCGACCGGACCAACGGTATTGCCCATGGCCGGCGGCGTTGGTACACAATACACGCCAGCGGCAGGCTGGGCGCACGCTACCCGCTACTTATCTGAGACGCTCAAAGACGCTCGCGCACGCGGTTCTATTGTTGTCGTTCTCGGTGGCGACGGCTCCGTAGCGACCAACGGCTTTTGGGCTGCGCTCAATATTGCCACCACACGCAGGCTGCCGATGCTCTTCTTCATCGAGGACAATGGCTACGGCTTGTCCGTGCCATCCACGGTTCAAACTCCAGGCGGCAATATCGCGCGGAATCTCGGCTCATTTAAGAATCTGTACATTGCGGAAGCCGATACCACCCGAGTCGCCGAAACCGCGCGGGTAATCGAAGCAAGCATGACCAAGGTTCGCGCAGGAAATGGCCCGGCGTTGCTGCGGCTCACCGTGCCGCGGCTGAGCGGCCACTCTGGCCAGGATACGCAGGCGTACAAACCCGCAAGCCTTTTGGCGGAAGAGCGCGCCAAAGATCCTCTTACATTTCTCCACAATTACCTTGTGCCCGATAGGCTGTCTTCGGAACAATGGACAGCGCTTGAAGACGAGGCGGCGGAAGCAGTGCGTCGCGCCTATGCTGAAGCCTCCGCTGCCGCCGAGCCAGAGCCCACGCGTGAGCACGCGATGCGCTACGTCTTTGCGCACGATGAACGGCCGTCGTCGGAAGACGCGCCCCACGCGCGACCAGAACCCGCGCGTTCCAATATGATCGCCGCGATCCGGCGCACGCTCGAGTACGAGCTCAAGGAAAATCACAAAGTCCTCATCTTTGGTGAAGATGTCGGCGCCAAGGGCGGCGTCCACACCGCGACCATAGGTTTGCAGTCTGCCTTTGGCGCCGATCGCGTCTTCGATTCCAGCCTCTCCGAAGAAGGCATCGTCGGGAATGCGGTGGGCATGGCGCTGGCTGGCCTCCGTCCTGTCGTTGAAATCCAGTTCCGCAAATATGCCGAGCCGGCGACCGAGCAACTGAACGACTGCGGCACGCTGCGCTGGCGCACCGCCAATCGCTTCTCCGCGCCCATCGTGGTGCGCATTCCGGGCGGCTTCAGTTCCAAATGCGGCGACCCATGGCACAGCGTTTCGAGCGAGTCCACCTTTGCCCACACCATCGGCTGGCAGGTTCTCTATCCTTCGAACGCTGAAGACGCTACCGGCCTGCTGCGGGCCGCGATGCGCAGCGCAAATCCCAGCATCTTCTTTGAACATCGCGCGCTTCTCGATTCGCCCTCCGCGCGCCGTCCGTATCCAGGCGATGCTTTTGTGCTTCCTTTCGGCGTCGCGAAGATCGTGCAAAGTGGTTCCGACCTCACCATCGTGACATGGGGCGCGATGGTGGAGCGCTGCTTGCGCGCCGCCGCGCTCACCGGTGCGTCGATCGAGGTGATTGATCTGCGGACTATCGTGCCATGGGATCGCGAAACTGTGCTTCAATCTGTCCAGCGAACCAGCCGCTGTCTCATCGTGCACGAAGATACAATGACTGCGGGCTTCGGTGCGGAGATCGCTGCAGTTGTTGCTCGAGAGGCATTTCTTTTGCTCGACGCTCCCGTGGAACGCATAGCCGTTCCCGACATTCCCCTGCCCTACAACACCGCGCTGATGGAATCGATTCTGCCCGGAGTTGATGGCATTGCAGAGCAAATGAAATCGATGATCCGCTTTTGACGTGGAGACAGTTGAAAGGACCCGCCGGATGAGACCTGTCTTTGTGTGCGATGCAGTGCGAACTCCGATTGGCCGCTATGGCGGCGCATTGGCGAGCGTACGCACTGACGATCTTGCCGCAGCGCCCATACGCGCGCTGATGGAGCGCAATGCGCAGGCCGACTGGTTGCAACTCGACGATGTGATCCTCGGCTGCGCCAACCAGGCCGGCGAAGATTGTCGCAACGTGGCGCGCATGGCGCTGCTGCTTGCCGGTCTTCCTGACACAATTCCCGGCGTCACCATCAACCGCCTTTGCGGCTCCGGTCTCGACGCGGTGGGCACCGCCGCGCGCGCCATCGCTACCGGTGAAGCTGAACTCATCATCGCCGGCGGCGTCGAATCCATGTCCCGCGCTCCCTTTGTTATGGCGAAATCGGAAGCTCCCTTTCAGCGCGCCCCGGAAATCTTCGACACAACGATTGGTTGGCGGTTTGTCAATCCACTCATGCGCGAGCGCTACGGCGTCGATTCTATGCCCGAGACCGGCGACAACGTGGCCCAGGATTTTTGCATCGCCCGCGCCGCGCAGGACGCATTCGCCCACCGCAGCCAGATGCGCGCGGCAAAGGCCGCGGCAGACGGGTTCTTCGCCGAAGAGATTGTTCCCGTCACAGTCCGCACCCGCGCCGGCACCACGTGCGTTACGCGCGATGAACACCCGCGCCCCGACACCACAGTCGAAGCGCTGGCAAAGCTCAAGCCGCTTCATCCCTCCGGCACCGTGACGGCCGGCAATGCATCGGGCATCAACGATGGCGCCGCCGCCATGATTCTCGCCTCTGAAGAAGCTGTAAAAGTGCACAGCCTGCAGCCGCGTGCGCGCGTTCTCGGAATGGCCGTGGCCGGCGTGCCGCCGCGGATCATGGGCATCGGACCTGTTGCAGCCACGCGCAAACTGCTCGCACGCCTCAATCTCTCTCTCGCCGACTTCGATCGCATTGAGTTGAACGAAGCCTTCGCGAGCCAAGCTCTCGCCTGCCTGCGCCAGCTCGGATTGCCGGAAGACGCAGAGCACGTGAACTCAAGCGGCGGAGCCATCGCGCTCGGCCATCCACTGGGCATGAGTGGCGCGCGCCTTGCACTGACTGCAGTCCATCAGCTCCAGCGATTCGGCGGTCGCCGCGCACTTGCCACCATGTGCATCGGCGTCGGCCAAGGTATCGCGCTGGCCATGGAACGCGTGTGACCCGCCGCAGCGGGCACTGCCTGTACGCTCAGGCTGACCTTGCCGTATCCTTATAGAGAAGCTTGCTGCCGGAGGTTTCCTCGATGCACATTCCGCTGGGTTATTCTGTCGCCTCTCTGGCTGGCCTGGCGGGCGTCCTGGTGTGGCGCGTGCGCGAGGGTCGCACTGCGGTCACGGCGAAGAAGATTCTCATCCCACCCTTGGGCATGGCCACCGGCTTTTCCATGTTTGCGATGCCCATGTTCCGCGTGCCCTGGACTTGGGCCCTTGCCGCATTTCTCATAGGCGCCGTCGTTCTCGCGTACCCGCTTCTGCTCACATCCAGCCTGGAACGCACTGGCGACGTCATCATGATGAAGCGGTCCGGCGCATTCTTTTCCGTGGTCATAGCGCTCGCCGCCATCCGCTATCTGGCGCGCGGCTACTTCGATTCGCTGCTCTCCATGGAGCAAACCGGCGGGCTCTTCTTCATCCTCGCCTTCGGCATGATCCTGCGCTGGCGCATGAACATGTTCCTGAAATTCCGGGCACTCACACAGCCAGTGCAAGATCTCGCCCCCGCGGTTCTCAGCCGCGATTGACAGGGACACGACCTCGATCATGCCGAAAAACGCGCCTGCCAGGCGTGTGACCTGTTTATCAGCTTCCTGAAAAACTGCTTGGGGCACGAGGAAGGGCTGCAAAAAACATCCCTCAGGGGCTGAAGCCCACGTCATTTGGTTGGCCTTATCGGCCCGACTAAAGTCGTGCCCTTGTTACAAAGCTCCTGGCGTCCAATTTTCCAGCAAGCTGATATACCCCCATAATCGCACCCCCTCCCCCCCTCTCATTTCATAAGTGACTGAAAATAATAGGACTAATTTCTGGTCATTTGTTAAGTGATTGAAAATGAATTACTTTTACCGCACATGCTGCGTAAGTGTATGAAAATACATAACTTCCACACCATTTGGGCCACGTTCTGGAGCCTCTGTCCCTGCGAAATCGGCAAGTTATTGAAAATAATATATTTACCTTTTCAGTTGCGAAAAGGCTTCCCTTGAACTTTTCAGCATAGCGGATCGCGGAATAAAACCGGCAATGGAAGTTGCGGGCTAAGCCATTTGGAATGAGAGGGAAAACCTTGGTAAGGGGTTGACGGAAATCGTGCCCTGTTACAAGGTCCCACGCAGGGAGTTTTCAGCGGGCCTCTCCAAGCCGGAGCCCCCAACGGCAGTCGGGCATGGAACGGTGTTCCATCCAAAGTCCGCAAAAATGCACCCGCAGTCGTATATGGCGCGTTGCGCCACCCCAAAAACATGAAAACTGCCGAGGAGAGTTGGGGTTGGTGCGGGTCTAGAGACCCGCACACATCCACCTGTCAACTGCCTTAATACGCCTGGAATTGATCCAGCGGCAGTCGCACGCGGAAGCACGTGGACCCCGGCTGCGATTCCACACTGATATGGCCACGGTGTTTGCGCACCGCGCGCATGGCCTGATCGAGGCCGAGACCGAGCCCGCGGCCGGGCGGCTTGGTGCTGAAGAACGGCTCGAAGATGCGCTCCTGAATCTCCGGCGGAATGCCAGGACCGCAGTCCCATATCTCCACCAGCAGCATCTCGGCCTCGTGCCGGCATGCCAGCCGCATGCACCCCTTGTTGCCCATGGCATCGAGGGCGTTTTCAATCAGCGCCGCCCACACCTGGTTGAGCTCGGCGCCGTATGCGCTGATGCGCGGCAGTCCCGGCTCGTAATCGCGCTCCACCGTGACCTGGTCCATGCGCGATCCGAACATCTGCAGAGTCGCCTCCAGCCCCTCCGGCACATCCACGTCGATGATCGGCGCGCGGTCCATATTGGAGTAGCTCTTTACCGCTTCAATCAGGTCGAAGATGCGGTCGGTGGAGTTGACAACCGCATCGGCCGCGCGCACAGAGCGCAGGAAACGTGCGAAAAACTGCAGCGACACGGCGGCTTCATTCGCTCCCACAGCAATCCGCAACTCATCCAGATCGGCAGTTGTCACACCATGATCCGCCAGCAGGGGCGCGGCCTCCTCCTCGCCCTCGCTGCTCACATTCTTCAACCACTTGCGAATCGAATCTTCTGTGGCAATCAGGGCGCTCGCATTGGGTGGTTGCGATTCGAGGGCCGCGCGCCGATCCAGGATCTTCTCTTCCCATTGTTCAATGGAGCGAATCCGTTCCGCGTCGAGGCACAGATTCAACAGCTTAAAGCGGTTTCTCCGATTCTCTCTCAGCGCGGAGACCAGGTTGGAAGCGGCCCGCTGCGCAGCCGAGGCCGGATTATTGAGTTCGTGGGCCAGGTTGCCGGCCAGCTTGCCCAGGGCCGCCAGCTTCTCCGCCTGCTGCTCGATGCGCGTCACCTCGCGCACGCGGTCCAGCATTGTGGAAACCACGCGTTGTGCCATTGACGGAATCGCTGCAAGCATTTCAGGAAACACATCGCGCGGAATCAACAGCGCCCACACCTGAGTAACCGCGCGTCCTTGCCCGCCGTAACTTTTCATCCGCGAAAACGGCATCGTGCCGGTCATTTGCGTGGTGCGGCCAATAAACAGCGACATGGGGCCGGCATGCTCCCGGCGCACGTGAATCTCCCCCCTGAGCACGATCACCATATGATCCGCCGGCGCGCCTTCTTCAAACAAAATGTCGCCCGCGTTGACCACGTACTCCTTGCCGTGAGTCACCAACCACAGCCGGTCCTCCAGCGGAAGTCCATGCAAAGGACCAACCTGGTCCAGGGCAGCGGCCATCTCTTCGGGAGCTGTGGGGATGGGGGGCGCAATAGCGGCGGACGTAAGCATGGGGAAACCTCCGGGGCGCAATTTCAGGATAGACGCTTGGCGCGCACAGCGACAGGGGCAGGCAGAAAGTTCTGGGATTCAAATAGCAGGAGCCACAACTGTGGAGGGGAATTTTCCTCAAGAAAAAATTCAGTTTGGACGCCCGTTAGCCGCTCTAGGTAATCCGCGAAATCGTTTAATCCTGATCGGGCAGCGCCTTTGGAATCAGCGTTGGTTTGCCTTCAGTCCACTGGCGGGCTTCCGCACGCTTCAAACTCAATGCGCCGGCAACCGCCAGCACTATCACCGCCGGCTCAATCGGCTCGCGGTAGTCCATAAGCGGATGAGTCAGGTAGTAGGTCATGGGGAAAATTCCGATCAACACCAGGTACGGCAAAGCAGCGGTTCGATTCATGCTCCACAGCCTTCGCACCCCCAGCAGCATCAGGAACGTCATGCTGCAGACGTAAAAAATATTGCCCGGCTCGTAGGGCTGCTCCCGCAATTCCTTGAGAGAAAAGCTCCAGTAGCCCGTCCAGTAGTAAGTAATCCTGCGCAAGGTTTTATAAACGAGGAATTCCGGGTGCTCGTGCAGATAGGCGAGAATCAACTGTTTCTTTTCGGCAAGAAAGGCCGGCTCGCCCATGGCCAAAAACTTTTTCATCTCCGCAGGATTGCTGGAGGGATGCGCAAAGCTAGGATCGAGGGCCATGGTGCCGAGGTTGTCATCGTAGAGCTCGAGCCAGAAGTTGTCGCGCACCGGGCACAGGATGCCGACAGCGCGCACGTTGCGCACCGTCCATGGCACCAGCACGGCCACTGTAGCCACGATTGTGAGCACGCCTTTCCACAACCAGCGCCGGCCGGAACCACGCACCTGCCACAACGCAATCGCCAGCAAAAAGGGCAACGTGGAAAGGGTAGAGGGATTTGACAGCGCCGTGACGCCGCAAAGCGCACCCCAGCCCAGCCATGCCCATCCGCTGCCAGCCCGATGAATGCGCTGCGCGATGCAGAATGAAGTGGTGAAGAGCAAACCGGTCAGCGAGTACTCCCACACCCGCCCCGCCGAAAAATAAATTGCGAATGGATACAGCGCCCAAAACCAGGCTGCGGCCTTCGCAGGTCCCTGTCCAAGCGAATACCTGGCGCTGAAATAAACCGGAATACAAGTGCAGGCTGACAGCAGACTGTTGATGGTGAGGATGACAAATCCGGAGGTCAGCGAGTAAATGCCGAAGGCGCGGAAGACCAGCGAAAGCAAGGTTGGATAGAGCGGCGGTTGCATCGCCGTCGGGCCGGTCCAGGGATAATACGGCGAGCTGAAGCCGTGGCCGCTGGCCAGCGCGCGCGCAATCCAACCCATCTCCCAGCCAAATTGCTCATAGTATTTGTTGGCGTCCGGGAGATCGCGGTAGGTAAACAGCACCACTACCATGCGCAGGGCGAAGGCTGCAGCCACAGCCGCGGCCAGACTCCAGGGGAACGCCCGCACCTGACTCTGCGCCTCGCGAGCGTAAGCTTGGCCAGATTGTTCTTTCGCTTTCAGCTTAAATTCCACAGAGATATCTGCTCGCCTGACTGGTGATTCCCTTTTGCGTTAGGTAAGTATATGGGAAATCCTCAACTATAGTGTACTCGGCAGGAAGGTTTTCAAATTCGCCCGCGGGACGGACGATGAATATGAGTATTGGACTCAATTTTAGCGGAAAAGGTGTAGGGGTTCTCTAGAGTCGAGCTGCGAAACAGCTTGACAATTTGAAATGGAAAAGCAGAGGGGCGAGCAAGCATTGTCCTGCTGCCTCGCCCCTCAAAAGAAACTCCGGCGGCCCTAATCGTCGTCGCCGTCTTTATCCGCTTTCTTGGTGTGCACTTTCAGCATCTGTGGCACCGGCGCATCGCCCATTGCATCCTTCCACAGAATCACGTTCAGTTTTTCCACGGGCGCCCGGTCTGCATGACTGAAATCCATTTTCATGCTCGCGCGCGCACCATACGCGGTCTTCTTGTTCGCGGTATAGATCAGGCCGTTGTCGCGGTTGGAATAGTCGGCCGTATATGCCGCCTGATCTCCGGGGCCGGTAAACAAACTCGCAATCTGCGAGCTGAAGGCGTCGTTATTGTTCATCGGCGGCAGGCCCAGCAGCGACTCCATGGTCCGGAGCACGCTCACGGTCGAATAAAAATGACTGTCGACGAAAGGCGCGCCGTTCTGCCCGCGTGGCGAATACTTGCTGATCACCAGCGCGATGCTGCGGTGCGCATCCACATGGTCGGCCCCGGCCTGCGCGTCGTCCTCGAGAACAAAAATCGCAGTATCGTCCCAGAAGGGTGAGTGCGAAATGGCCTCGACGGTGCGCCCGACTGCCAGATCGTTATCCGCAACCGAGGATTTTGGCGTGGGCCCGCCGGGACGTGTCCCCGCCGTGTGATCGTTCGGCAGCCGCAATTGGATGAAGTTCGGCATCGTATCCCGGCCCTGTTCTTTGTCCGCGACCCATCCGGCAAGATGCTTCAGGAAAATGTCCTCCCGAATCTGGTCGGGAATAGCGAGATTGAAGTCCGGCGCCTCCGGCGCAAAATGACCCACCAGTTCCGGCTTGGTGGCCACATTTGCGGCAATCAGCGGAATCGGCCACGGCCACTTGTTCACGCCTCCGCCCCACTCGGCCGGCAGCGTTTCACCCGGCGCGACCGCAGCGCGCGCGCACTTGTGACCCTCCAGCATGGGCCCAAGCTGCGGGTTCAAAACAGCCTCGGTGCCACAGAAGGTCGAGGCGATGTACTCGCCAAAGTGGTAGTAGGTTTTGCCATGCGCCGCCAGGTTGGTCCAGATGTACCCGCTGGCCGGCTCGTTCACGTCGGGAATCTTTTGCAGCAGTGGATAGCCGTCCGCCACCACACCTTCGAAATCGTACGGGCGCTGGGTATCGCGATAGTTCTGCTGCCAAGTCTTCTCCAGATAATCCGAACCGATGGCCGCATTCGACCAGACATGGCCATCGCCGGACACCTCACCCGAATCGAAGAAATTATCGAGCACGCCGAACTGCAGCGCCAGCTTGTGCTCGTTGGGCGTAATCGCCTCGCCGTACATGGCCAGGCCAGGATCGCCGTTTCCTACCTGCTTCCCATCCTGCTTCAGATCGCCAAGAATCTGATCGTAGGTGCGATTCTCTTTGATGATGTAGATGATGTGCTTAATCCGGTCCGGCGCGCCGTTGGCGAAGACGATCTTCTCCTGCGCCGCCTTCATGCGGTTCGACTCCACCACAACCTGGGTCCATTGCGGCAGGTTCGCGGTAATCTGGGTTTCATCAATCGCCGCGAGCGAACCATAGAGCAGCGTGCCGATGTACGCATTGCCACGGCGCATCTCCTGGCCCTCCACCGCGCGCTGCGGAAAATTGTTGGGACCCGTCCCCTTGCTCTTGTCGGTCGCCAAATACAGCTTGCCCGCGGAAAACGCCATCGAAATCGGCATCCACTCCGTAGGCACAAATCCTTCGGGTTCCACCATTCCCTGCTTCGCGGCCCCGTGCGTCAGCTTATTGGTGTCCATCACCGCAACCGCGTCTGTGGCCATGTTGGCCACGTAAAGCCGGCTGCCATCCCCATTCGCCGCCAGTGCCACAGGCTCCGCACCAAAGTAGCTTTGCCCCGGCAGTCGCGTGTCGAAATACCCGCGCACCGCAAATCTCTTGGCGCGCACATCCACAGCCGCAACCGCATCGCGATTGGCGAGTGCGACATAAAGCGTGTTGCCATTGGGCGAAAAAGCGAAGGCACACGGATGCGTCCCCGGCGCGATATCGCTCGACGGCTTCAGCAACGCCAGTTTGCGGCCCACTGTGCCATCAGCGAGATTGAGCTCCGCGATCTCCGATGCGTTCCACAATGCGACGAACGCCCGCTTCCCGTTTTTATCCACAGCGAGCGCGATGGGGTAGGTGGACGGAACCGTATCGCTCTCCGAGAGGTCGAAGCTCTTCTCGATCTGCCCGCTGTGCGCATCGAGCAGGACGACATTGTCAGAAAGATTGTCGGCTACCAGCAGTTTCTCTCGATCGCCGGAGCCGATCACCGCAATCGCAGCGGGATAAGGAATCGCTTTCCCGTCCAGTTTGCCACCGCCCAGTAGTGTCGTCCTTCCCGGCGCCAGCGGCTGCAGGGGAAGCGAAATCAGCCGCTCCGGAGCAAGCGCGCCATCGGAGAAGCTGTACACCGCAATGCCGTTGCCCACCGCATCCTTGCCATCGCCGGTGGGTTCTGTCAGCGAGGCCATGCTCGCATACACGTGCTTGCCGTCGCTGCTAAACGCCAGGCCGGAATAGAGCGTCTGCTTGCCCCTGAGCGGCGTACGCGCATCAGGAAAATCGGCCAGCTTGCCGGTTTGCGTGTCCAGCACGGCCAGCGATTCGTCGTACTTCGATTCGTACGTGCCGTAGCCGTCGTTCACTGTGACGACGTAACGTCCGTCTGGTGAAATGGCCATCGATACGGGAAGACTGTTGAGCCGCTGTGGATTCCCCGGCGCCTCGCCGATCAATTGCTTGCTCGAGGGCAGATTGATGGTTGCGTCAGAGGACTGTGCGGATGCCAACTGTATGCTGAAAAACGACACGAAACAGGCAACAACAGACAGAAACTTCAATCTCATGATTCACCGAGGGACAATTTATTGTTGGCGTGCTGGTACAGGGAAATTGGTGCCGCGAATCGGCAGAGTCTTGATTTTTCAAACTGATTGTACATGGTGATTATGAACAGAGAGTTGAATGCGCACTGGCTTGCGGCAGACCGAGCCAGACCGCAGGCAATGACGGCAAATTGTCACTACCCCAGGAAGAACAGCGGGACCAGTCCGCCGACAGTGAGAGCAATCAGAAATAGCAGGCTCTGTTTGCCTGTCTTGCCGTCGGCCGGGCAAATTCTGAATCAATCCGACGGGATCAATCGATCAGGCCCAGGCGGCGCAGATCGGATTCCGCCCGGCGGGCCTGGATTTCGACGATGCTTCTAAGGAGGCTCTGCGCAAGTAGTTTGCATTCCCTCAGGGGCTAAAGCCCCGGCTCCTTTTGCAGGGGTTTACGTACGGACTGAAGTCCGTACCCTTCAAAACAATGACTTATTCAGAGGTTCGCTAAAAGCAACCGCAGATCCTTCGCTCCGCTCAGGATGACAGAATGTTTTCGTGAGAACTCCAGAGACGGGACACCAGGTCCCCGAGCGCATGAATTCGTACTTTTGGCTTCCGTGGTTTCCCACCCTTTCGCCAGAGAAAAGGCGAAAGGATGGGGCACGGAATTGGTACAAAATTAAGCGGTCAAAGACCTGGCACAGAAGTGGACATTCGCTCAGTATTTTCTATGGATAAATCCCGCGGATCTGCACCGCTTCCGCTACGCGCCCGATCCCCAGCATGTTGGCGGCAATCCGCATCGGCGTTTTGCGCTCGAGATGAATCTTCAGCACGTCCTGGAAGGAGGTCTTCATTATCCGCTCCAGCCGGTTGTAAATATCCTGCGCTTCCCAGAACAGGTGCTGCACATCTTGCACCCATTCGAAGTAGGAGACCGTAACACCGCCGGCGTTGCAGAGAATATCCGGAATCAGGAAACAGCCCTTGCTCTCCAGAATCCTATCCGCCGCCGGCGTCACCGGCCCGTTGGCCGCTTCCGCCACAATGTGCGCCTTGACCATACCCGCGTTGTCCTCGCGGATCATGTTCTCGAGCGCCGCCGGTACCAGGATGTCGCAATCCACGCCGATCAGTTCCTGCGCATGGATGGGCTCGCTCTCCGGGAACCCATCCACGTGTCCGCACAGTGTTTTCATGTGGATCAGTTCCGGAATATTCAGCCCATTTCGGTTGTAGACGCACCCGGTGGAGTCACTGACCGCGATAATCTTTGCGCCTGCCTCGTGGAACAGCTGCGCTGCAACCGAGCCAGCGTTGCCAAAACCCTGCACTGCAATCGTGGATCCCTTAAGCCGCATCTTCAGGTGCTCGCAGGCGCTCTCGACGGTGTAGAAAACGCCGCGCCCCGTAGCCTCGTTGCGTCCCAGCGATCCGCCCAGGCTGATGGGCTTGCCGGTCACCACTCCGGGGATTGAGTACCCCTTGGTCATGCTGTAGGTGTCCATGATCCAGGCCATGGTCTGCGAATTGGTGTACACGTCAGGGGCGGGAATATCCTGATCCGGCCCGATCAGCGGCAGAATCGCACTGGTATAGCGGCGCGTCATCCGCTCCAGCTCGGCTTGCGTCATATGCTTCGGATCGCAAGTCACCCCGCCCTTGCCGCCGCCGAACGGGATATTCACCACCGCGCATTTCCATGTCATCCAGGTAGCCAGCGCCTTCACTTCGTCGAGCGAAACCTGCGGGTGAAAACGGATGCCCCCCTTGGCCGGCCCGCGCGCCGTGCTGTGCTGTACGCGATAGCCTTCGAAACGATGTATGTGGCCGTCATCCATGCGCACCGGCACCGAGACCGAGAGCACGCGCTCCGGATACTTGATCATCTCTCTCGTATCCTTGTCGAGCCCCATGGTGTCGGCTGCAGTTTCGAAATTTTCCATGGCAACGTCATAGGCGTTGCCCGTATTTTGTGTCGTCAGCATTGGTCCATCCTCCTTGCCTGAACCAGCGCCGGCCACGCAATATGAACCGCGGGCTCGGCCTATCGAACGTTCAAGCAACACTCTTCTGCGTCTCCGCAGTACACGTGTCATGGGACTCGCAGTACACCGGAAGCAGCCACTTGCGGTAGGCCGGTAGACGTCCGCGCGTAGCCCGGAAGTACAACTCCTGCAACCGCCGGGTCAGGGGCCCGATGGTTGCCTCGCGCACGGGACGATGATCCACGCGCGTCACCGGCGCAAGTCCCACGGCCGTTCCGGTCAGGAACAGCTCGTCGCAAATGTATAGCTCACTGCGGTCGATGGACCGCTCCACCACTTCCACGCCCAACACGCTCGCCGCCAGCTCCATCACAGAATCGCGCGTGATGCCCTCCAGCACGTTGTCCGTGACCGCCGGCGTAATCAGCTTGCCCGCGCGCACCATGAACAGATTGCAGGTGGCGCCCTCGGCTACCTGGCCGTTTTCGTTCAGCAGAATCGCTTCATCGAATCCCGCGCGGCGCGCGTCATCGGTGGCCAGCGCGCTATTGGCGTACGCGCCGCAAATCTTGCCGCGGGCCGGAATTGCATTGTCCTCGATGCGTCTCCAGGAGCTAACGCCAACATGCAAGCCCTGCTCGGCGTGCAGATATTCGCCGAACGGCAGTACAACGATGGCAAAAGCGTCCTGGTCGTCGGTCGCTACGCCGATCCGCTCGGCGCTCTTGTAGGCAATGGGCCGCACATACAAATTGCTGCGGAAGCCATTGCGCCGCATGAGCTCCGCTGTCACCGCGCACAGCTCGTCGGTTTCCAGCGGCACGTTGATGCGCAAGATCCCGCAGTTCTGCTTCCAGCGCTCGTAGTGCTCGCGGGCGCGCAGCACAAACAGTTCCTGTTCGTCCTCTTCCCAATACGCGCGAATCCCCTCAAACACGCCGGTGCCGTAATGCAGCGCATGGGTAAGGATGCCGACGCGCGCTTCCCGCATGGGCATGTAATCGCCATTGAAATAAACAATCACGTTCGCCTCCGCCTCCGTTTTCATCGAATAACCTCCGGGGAAGATTGTTTGAGCAATGCGCGCCCGCGTGCCAGGGCCCGCAAATCCAGTTCGACCCAACGGGGATTCTTCACCAGCCGTCGCAGCGCCGCATCCACGCTCGGTTCGGGCAGCGCGCCGGCAATCTCCAGCAGTGCGCCCAGCATGATCATGTTCGATGCGCGCGCATCGCCCAAGCTCATCGGCCAAACGCGTAAACGGAGCGGCAAGAACATGCACGCCCTCCCGCACGCAGTCCGCAGGAAACGCCTCGCCGTTGTAGAGAATCCATCCACCCGTGCGCACTTGCGACAAGAACTTGCGCAGCGACGGCTCGTTCATCGCCACCAGAATGCCGGGCGCAGCCACCAGCGGCGAGTCAATCGGCCGGCTGGAAATGCGCACGTGGCAATTCGATGTTCCCGATCGCATCTCCGGCCCATACGACGGCAGCCACGACACCTCCAGGCCCGCGTCCAGCCCGGCCTCCGCCAGCACTTCGCCGAGCAGCAGCACGCCCTGGCCTCCAAAGCCGGCAACGCGCACTTCGAGATCAACCTCCTCGCGCCGATCAAAATCGTGTGCATTTCCCACCGGCAGATCCTGCTCTGCCAATCCAAGAAGCTGCGGAATCTCCTTAAGCGCCGGTGCAGCCACTGGCTCTGGCCGGGGCTGCGCATCCTTGGTGCGGTCGCGCAGCACACCCAGCGGATACGTCTTCTCCATCACCTCGCACACCCACCGCTGCGCATCCACCGCATTCATCTTCCAGATCGTCGGGCAGGGAGCGAGCACTTCAACGATTGAGAACCCGAGCCCGCGGACTTGGTTGTCGACCGCGCGCCGAATCGCCTTGGCCGCCTGCGCAATTTGCTTGTTGTCGCCCAGTCCCACGCGCTCGATATAGACGGGCGCTTCCAGCGTGGCCAGCAGCTCGCTCACATGCAGCGGATAGCCTTCGCCAATCGCGCTACGGCCCTGCGGAGTGGTCGTGCTCTTCTGGCCCAGCAGCGTGGTGGGCGCGGCCTGCCCGCCGGTCATGCTGTAAATCGCGTTGTTCACAAAAATCACGGTGATGTTTTCGCCGCGATTGGCCGCGTGCAATATCTCCGCCGCTCCGATCGCGGACAAATCTCCATCGCCCTGGTAAGAAAGCACGATGCTCTGCGGCCGGCTGCGCTTGATCGCCGTAGCAACCGCGGGCGCGCGCCCGTGCGCGGCCTGCACATTGCCTACATCGAAGTAGTAATAGGTAAAGACAGAGCAACCGACCGGCCCCACCAGGATGGTCCGGTCCTGAATTTTCAGCTCGTCAATCGCCCGCGCCAGCATCTTGTGCACGATGCCATGCCCGCAGCCGGGGCAATAATGCGTCTGGTGCTGCAGCTCGTCCTTGCGCTCGAAGCGCGGGTAGAAAGCCCTGGCCCTGCCCTGCGCGACTTCGTACTCTAGAATCGTTTCGCTAGACATGCGCCATCTCCTTCGTCTCAGCTCGCGCCGATTCCGTAGAAGCCGCGTGCAGCCGCCACGTCTGCCCGAGCTGCACAGCCAACGTCCGCACGAACCGCAGCACCTCCTCGTGCGAAGGCACATTGCCGCCCATGCGGTTTAGGAACTCGACTGGCCGGGCGCCATTCAGCGCCAGCCGGACGTCGTCGCGCAACTGCCCGTTGCTCATCTCCACCACCACAAATGTCCGCACCCGCGCAGCCAGGCGCTCGAAATGCGCGGTCGGGAAGGGATAGAGCGTGATGGGCCGCAGCACGCCTATTTTCAGTCCAGCGGCGCGCGCCTCGGTGCAAACCGCCTTCAAAATCCGCCCCACGATGCCGTAGCCCACAAGCACCATCTCCGCATCGTCGCAGAGCCATTCCTCCGCGCGGGTTTCGCGCTGCTCCGCGAGCTTGTATTTCATTTCCAGATCGCGCACGTGCGCCTCCAACTCATCTGCGCCCATGTGCAACGATGTGATCAGATTCCCGCGCGTCTCCGCGCTGCCCGTCACGGCCCAATGCGGCGCTGGAACTTCGATCGGCTCCTGCGCGAACTCCACCGGCTCCATCATCTGCCCCACAAACCCGTCCGCCAGCAGGAACACTGGATTGCGATAGCGGTCGGCAAGCTCAAACGCCAGGGCTGTGAGGTCCGCCATCTCCTGTACCGAATACGGGGCCAGCACCAACGTGCGGTAATTGCCGTGGCCGCCGCCCTTCACGACCTGGTGATAATCGCCCTGTTCAGAATTGATGCTGCCCAGGCCCGGCCCTCCGCGCGTGATATCGGCAATCACGCAGGGCAGCTCCGCGCCAGCCATATAGCTGATCCCTTCCTGCATCAGGCTGATGCCCGGCCCGCTCGACGCAGTCATTGCGCGCAGGCCGGCAGCGGCCGCGCCGTAGAGCATATTGATGGCGGCAACTTCGCTCTCCGCCTGCACAAACACGCCGCCCGCCTTGGGCATGTAGAGGGCGGCAGCCTCAGTAATCTCGCTCGCCGGCGTGATGGGATAGCCGTAGAACCCGCGGCAGCCGGCTAGAATCGCGCTCTTGACGATGGCCTCATTGCCCTTCATCAGTTGTTTACGCATCATGCCGCCCCCTGCATCGCTTGCGCTGCGCGATGGAGCACAACCCGCAGCACCGTGATGGCGCCCGGCTCCGGGCACGCCAAAAAGCAGATGCCGCACGCCGTACACCCCGCGCCTAGATACTCCGCGGTGCGGTAGCCGTAATGATTCAGTCCTTCACTCAACCGGATCACCTTCGGCGGGCACGCTTCCATGCACAACCCGCACCCCTTGCACTCCTCGCCATCAATGCGCAGCAGGCCCCGATCGTGTTTTGTTGCTTCCGTCATTCCCTCGCCTCTCTAACAAAACTCCGGAGATCACACCAACAACTCCGCCGGCCTCCGCTCCAGGTAATGCGAGCGCACCGCGAAATCCTCCAACTCCGCCTGGAAGCGCGGATCGGCAATTGCGATCAGCGCCTCGGCCCGCTCCCGCAGGGTCTTTCCGTGCAGATATGCAACGCCGTGCTCGGTGACCACATAATGCACATCGCCCCGCGACGTGACCACACCCGCGCCCGGCTCCAGCACCGGCACAATGCGTGACACCGTCCCGCCCTTGGCTGTCGACGGCAACGCGATCATCGGCACGCCGCCCTTCGAGCGCGCTGCGCCGCGAATAAAATCCATTTGCCCGCCAAACCCGCTGTAAGGCCGCGTGCCCATTGAATCGGCGCAGACCTGGCCGGTCAAATCGATTTGCAACGCGCCATTGATGGCCACCATGCGGTCGTTCTGCGCCACCACAAACGGATCGTTGGTGTACTGGATGGGCCGGAACTCGAAGCTTGGATTTTCATCAATGAAATCGAAGATTCGCCTGCGTGCCCAGCACAAAGGCCAGCACGGCCTTGCCGCGGTGCAGCGATTTGGCCTCGCCGTTGATCACTCCCGACTCCATCAAGTCGATGACGCCGTCGGAGCACATCTCGGTATGAATGCCAAGATCGCGCTTGTCGTCCAGGCAGTGCAGCACCGCTTCTGAAATCGCGCCAATTCCGGTTTGCAGTGTTGCGCCATCGGGGATGAGCGAGGCCACGTTGCGCGCCACGCGCAGGTGCATCTCCGTAAACGGTTCGGCGGGCAGTTCCAGCAGCGGTCGCGAGCTCTCTACCATCGCATCGATGCGGCTGACATGAATTGCCGTGTCTCCCTGGGTGCGGGGCATGCGGTCGTTGACCTCGGCAATGACCACCTTTGCCAGACGCGCGGCTGTCAGCGTGCAATCCACCGTTGTCCCCAGCGTTACAAATCCATGCGCGTCCGGCCGCGATACCTGCATCAGCACGACGTCCAGCGGCAACGCGCCGCTTTCGAACAAGTCTTCAATCTCGCTCAGGAAGATCGGTGTGTAATCCGCGCGTCCGGCGGCCACGGCATCGCGCACGTTCGGCCCCAGGAATAACCCACGATGGCGAAAGTGCCCCTCGTACTCCGGCCGGGTGTAGTCGGCGCTGCCCAGCGTCATCATGTGCACCACTTCCACATTGCGAAGTTGAGGCGCACGCGCGACCAGCGCGTTCACTAGCACCGATGGCGTGCCACACCCCGACTGAACCCACACGCGCGCACCGGAATCGACCGCCTCCAGCGCCTGTGCCGCGCTCATCCGCCTACTCCGGTACTCACTGCTCCAAGTCATGTCCGCTTGCCTCGTTCACGCCCAAGCCTGTCTCGCAGCGATCCAACTTCCTCCGCACATACCGTCTTGCGAGACCGCTGCACACCCTTGAAACCGGCGTTATTCTGCGCTTTGCACAGACCGAATTCCGTGATGGTGGTCACCTGCGCCTGCTAAAGAGAGCGTGTTGCAACCGCTTCAACACTGCCACGAATCGCTGAGGATTGCGCTGAAATTTTCGATGAGCCAAGAAATAAATTTGTACTCGCAATCTGTTAGCCGTTAACAGTTGCGCAGCATGGAAGCTGTTAGCAGTTAACAGAGGAGGCGAACACGAAGCAGGTGCTGTTCGCTCCACTGATTGCGCCTCCAACCGGCTCGATCATCCCGAGCGACACTGAGCGGTGAAGGGGGTGCTTCTCGATCTTCTGGCGGGCAAAAAAACCGCCCCATCGCAACTGCGAACGGAGCGGAGTTTTTATGCAATTACAACGGGGAATCAACTGGCATTGCGCGTCAATTCATGATGCGCGAGGGGACGTCCGGACTGCTATCCCGGAGGGACCGCGACCACTGCTTTAGTCGCTCTTGCCTGATTCGCCGGCCAGGGCTGCCGGCAGATCGATGGCCACCAGCGCAAACCGCGTCTCGCCCGCAGACGAACTCTCGAACGCCACAATATGTTGATGCCGCTTCGAGCCGGCCTTCAACGAGAATCCACTGCTGTCGCCACCGTAGGTGGTGTGGTCGTTGTTCACCTTCACGTTAGCGCCGCCCTTGCCATCGTCCTGGCAGGTCAGCCCTTCCGAGGTACTGGCCGGCGTCCCCACCGCCTGGTTCCCCTGGCAACTGATCACATCGCCATAGCGGCCCAATGCCTTCTTATAGAACTCCTGGACCTTGGCCTGGTCGTCCGGGGTAGCATAATTCACAGCCTTGACGCGCAGTTCCCACTCACCAAAGCCCATGTGGACATCGGCCGACTTGTCGTTGTCCTTGTCAGCCACGATCTGCGCGCCGGGATATACCGGCAGGCCCAGGTCGGCGGCGGTGGTCTGCCCGGTGTTCACGTGCATGCCGCCAAACGGCGTGTCCACCTGCACGTTCTTGTCTTCGCCGTTGGCACTTTTATCCACGTGCACGCGGCAGCCGCTGATGCCGGCGGCCAACGCCAGCACCGCGGCCGCGCCCAGCACTTGAATCGAGAAATGTGTCAGGTTCCGCATCATCGCAATCGCCCTCGTGCCCACTGGTACGCCCAGACCGGCCAAAAGGTTCCCCGAACAGGGCAGAACCGGGCAATCTCAGTGCGAGTGGCCGTTATCTTCCTTGCTGCTGGTGCCCCACAGAATGCAGGCGATAAATACGCCGAGGATCACCGGAACCACAAAAAACGGGGAAGTGATGTGCATGAGTTTGCGCTCCTTGATGCATTTTAGCGTAGCAAATTGAGCCCGTAGATTGTAGCCGGTAGCCTGTAGCTCCGACCTCGGCAAGTAAACGTTACCGGCTACCGGCTACCGGCTACTGGCTGCACGTAGTCCACCTGCACCGTCAAAATCTCATACGGATGGATCGGCACTTTCACCACGTCTCCTTCGATCGGCAGCGCGGTGCCTTCGGGCTTCTCCATCAGATTTGTGACCGTAGCCCCCGTCGCACCCGGCGGCACATGGAACTCCGCTGTCGATTCCTTCCCTGCCCATTCGTAGGCACGGAAGATGAGGGCATTCGCGTCCTCGGCCTTCTTGACCGCGGTCAGCACTACGTTCTGTGGGCCGACTGAAGCAAACGAGTGCTCGGCCGGCAGCGATCCCGGATGCGCCGTCGTCACTACCGCCTGTAGCGGGAAATCGTACTCCCACCCGCGCCGCATGGTGTCGGCATCCTTCCACGTGCCGGCATGCGGGTAGAGCGCGTAGTGGAAGTGCTGATGGCCCATATCCGCCTCCGGGTCGGGCCACTTGGGCGAACGCAGGAGCGTCAGCCGCAGCACATTGCCTGCGGCGTCGTATCCATATTTGTCCTTGTTCAGCACGCTCAGGCCGTAGACCTTGCCGTCAGGACCTTTGCCGGAGAGATCGGCCCAGCGCAGCGCCGGAACCTCGAACTGCGCTTTTTCCCAGGAGTTGTTGCGCGTGGTCGGCCGCTCGATGGTCCCATAAGGAATCTCGTACGTGGCGAATTTGCTGGTCACCGCCAATGGGAAGGCAGCCTTCAGCAGCACATGCGATTCGTGCCAGTCGATGTCGTTATCGATGTCGACGATGTCGCCTTCGACGCGGATGGTCTGGACGAACGTGGAGGTCTCGTCGTGATACGTGACGCGAATCCCTGGATTCGGCGAATTCTGATCGATAAGCTCAACGGAATCTGCTTTGTCGACAGTGCGCGGCTGCACATCGAGCGTGCCGGGATCGATGTTCCAGGCGTCGTACTGCTTCGGCAGATCCTTGAAGAACTGGAGTTGGTTCCCACAGGAGTCGGGGGCGAGGAACTCAAGCGCCGCTCCTTCATCTCGAATGCTACCGATACAGCCGGTGATTCTGTTGACTTTGACAGTCAGGCGACCTCTCCCGAGGGTAAGATACGTGGCCCAGTCCGGATCGCTCAGGGATGTCGTCGGGCCTCCGCTTCCCCTAAAGACCCTGATGCTGTAATGCCCTGGCGCAAGCTCCTCATGGAACGGTTCGCTCACGCGGTAAAGCTTGTACCCCAAGGCTGGAACATTCTCTGCGCGAAATCTCAAGTTGACGATTCCTGAATCGGTGTCCCTCGACAGGACTTCGAACTTAATCTCGCCGCTGCGGCATGACTGGCGAGAATCGGTTATACAGATTTCTTGCTTTGGATCGGCAAGTTGCAGCTTAACCCCAACCTCGCCCGACCGCTGCCATCCCAGGGGATTGTAGATAAGCACAGGAATTCCTTGTCCATTTGTGTCAACGTGCTCCGCGACCGTTTGCAAGGCCCCCACCGAAATCTCATCTGTCGACATGCGCACCCAGTCGTAATCCTTCTGCGCATCCTGATAGATGACGCCAATCCCCGACCCCGCCGCCAGATCGTGGAACTGATTGAACAGCACCTTCTTCCAATCCTCAGTCAAATCAGTCGCAGGGTACACCCGTCCGGCCAGGACCCAGGCGATTGAAGAAAACTTTTCGGCGTTCAGCATTTCCTCTTCGGCCGTGCGCATGTTGTGCTTGTGCATGGCCTGCGTGGTAAACACGCCGCGGTGGTACTCCAGGTAAAGCTCCGAGTCCCAGGTCGGTATCGCGATCTGGCCCGCCACCGGTGCCGGCTCCTCGTAATTCGGCATCGACTGGTAATTCCACGTCTTGCTCTCCGGCGCAATCTCCTTCTCCACTGTCGAGAAAAACGCCTGCGCCGTTCCGAACTCGTACTTCGGCGTGACCGGCGCACCGCCGTCCGCCTTCACGGCCGTCGCGCCCGGGTCCTTCCAGTGGAAGCCCTCGTCGAGAATTGCGCGCGTGGGACCGCCGCCGTGGTCGCCCACGCCGTACAGATCGAGCAGCTCCGTCATCCCCGGCGAAAATTTCCTTCCGTTTTTCAGGTCTTCGGAAAGGCGGACTGGGTTTAGCGTCAGGTTCACATAATCATTCGGAAAATAGGTCAGCACCTTCGACCCGTCGGGCGATTCCCACCAGAACAATTTGAACGGCAGTTGATTGGTGTCGTTCCAATGCATCTTCTGCGTCACGAAGTAATCCACGCCGCTCTTCTTGTATATCTGCGGGAGCTGCCACGAGTAGCCGAAGGAATCCGGGTTCCAGCCAATGCGCACATCGACCCCGTATTCCTTCTCGTACCAGCGCTTGCCTACCAGCAGTTGCCGCACCAGCGACTCGCCGTCGGGCATATTGAGGTCGGGCTCAACCCACATGCCACCTACGATCTCCCACTGCCCTTGTTTGATCCGCTGTTTGATCTGGTTGTTGATGTCGGGATAGTCGCGCGCCATCCACTCGTTGTAGGCCGCGGCCGATTGCGTGAACGTGTAGCCCGGGTACTCATACATCAGTTGCAACGCGGTGGAAAAGGTGTTCTTGACTACACCCACCGACTCCGTCCACGGCCATAGCCACGCAGCATCGATGTGCGCGTTGCCGTCGAGATGAAAGCTCGCCTGCTGCAGCAGCGGGCGCAGCGCCTCGAGCTTCTGCTGTGCGGCCTTCAGGCTGGCGTCGAATTTCGCCTGCGCATCGTTTCGCGCCTCCGCGCTCTGCGCTCCGGCCGCATCCAGCGCACTCAAATCCACCGCGTGAATCGCATCGTTCAGCGTCACCATTTGCGCCGTGTCACCCGGCGCCAGCGAGGGCAGCAGCTCGGCCGCGCCCAGAAACTCCTCGCCCAGGTCCACCGGATTCGGTCGCGTCCCGGGGAAATCGACGCGCAGCGTGGCCCCGCTGATCCGCTTCACATCCACTGTGTGCAGGAGCTTGACGGCGATTACCGCTTTCTCGCCCGGCTCGGCTTTGTCGAACAGCACTACCGGCTCCAGATCTTCGCCCAGGGCCACGCGCCGCCCGTTGAAATAGACAATCTCCGGCATCGGGCCATTGGCATCGGCGTGGAACTGGAACCAGATGCGCGCGCCGGTCAGGTCGTACCCATTCAGCGTCTGCGGCACCTCGACCGTCTGCCGGAACCACATGGCATCGTTCGGCGCCTGCGTATCCACCTTCATCACCGGCCACGAGTTCGTGTCCAGGCTGGCATCTTCCCCGTGCGGCAGGTCGCCCACATGAAACTGCCACGGCCCATCGGGCAGCTGGCGCAGGCTCATCAGCCGATCGACCACCGGGCGCGCATCGGCCGGCAACAGGTCCGCCGCGCGTGTGAACGCCGTGGGGCGCTGCCCGCTTGCCGGCCCCGCGGTAATGAGGACAGCAACCAAAAACGAAAAAACGCGCGTCCCAAAGCACAATTTCAATGCGTCTTGCATCGTAATATTTCCTCCCCTGCATCTTAGGGCATTGGGCGGACCGTTGGAGACCGCAACTTTTTCCAAAAAAACGCATCTTCAGTTGAGTGGTTCAAAACACGGGCTTTGCTGCAAGTTGCGGAAAAATCAGGAGTTCGACAGCTTCATCGAACTTTGATCTGTCCTGCTGCATACTATCGGCGGGGGAGAAAGGCGGTCCGGAAAAAACCGATGCACTTGAAGCCAAAGACATGGATGCTGGCATTCCTGTTACTAGGGTTATTGTCCCTGACTTCAATCCCTACCCCTGCCCAGGCTGCTCTGCTGATGGAAGAGCCCTTCGGCCTGTTCGGCACCATCAATCCCACCGGTCATAACGCCATTTACCTCGAAGACGTGTGCGCCGCAGACGCCGACCAGACTGCGCCGCTGCAATCCTGGTGAATTGGGCGTCGTCATCTCGCGTTACGATGGCGTGGATGGCTACGACTGGGTCGCGATCCCCCTCATTCCCTACCTCTACGCGGTGGAAAATGCCGGCGATGTTCCCGACCACGTGGATCACGCGATGGTGGTGCGAATGCGCAACCGTTATCGTGAGGCCCGCCTGCACCCGTTCGGTCTCGACCAATCCGACGGCAGCTACGTGCCCGATGCCTGGACCCAGTTAATCGGCGCCGCGTATGAGCGCCGCATTTATGCTTTCCGGTTTCAGACCACGGCGGCGCAGGACGACGCGCTCATCGCATGGCTCAATGACCGGCCCAATCGTTCCCATTTCCACTTGCTGTTCCGCAACTGCGCGGATTTTGCGCGCCTGATGCTGAACCAGTATTTCCCACATGCCTTCCATCGCGGCATTTTTCCCGACGGCGGCGTCACTACGCCCAAACAGATCGCCAATGAGCTGGTCCGCTACGCTCAAAAGCACCCTGAAACGCAGCTGGAGGTATTCGAGATTCCGCAGGTGCCCGGCTATCGCTGGCACAGCCACTCCACCAAAGACATTGCCGAATCCTTCTCCACCACCGCCTACGCCATTCCGCTCGCGCTGGTGAATCCTTATCTCGCCGGCGGAATCTTCGTCGATTACCTGGTCCGCGGCCGCTACCACATTGTGCCGAAACACCCCGAGGTCGTAGGCCCTGATCATTTGACAGCATTGACAAGCTCACCCACGCCCGTCGAGAATGCGGCTGACGCCGCAGCCCAGGCCCCCGGCGCCGTTTCCGGCGATCCGTCAGCAACTCAATCTGCCATCGGTGCCGATTCCGGCCTGAAAGAAAGCAAGGCTGCGCATGAGCAAGACCGCCCCGCAGAATTTCAAGAACCATAGCCGCTTTGATCCGCTCTTCCACGGGTTTCTCGCCCCTGTCCTCATTGCCAACCTGGTGATCGCGATTATTTACCTGGTCCACCATCCGCACTTTCATGCGGCATGGCTGGTCGTGCTCTCCATCGCTGCCTTCGTGCTCACCTTCAAGGTGCGCACCTATTCGTTGAAGGTGCAGGACCGCGTTATCCGCCTGGAAGAGCGTTTGCGCCTGGAAGCGCTGGCTCCCGAAGAGTGGCACCGGCAGATCTATCGCCTCACTGAGGATCAGTTGGTCGGCCTGCGCTTCGCCGCCGACGAGGAGGTAGTAGAACTCGCGAAGCAAGCGCTTGAACACAACCTGACTCGCAAGCAGATCAAAGAGCGCATCAAGGACTGGCGTCCCGATCATTGGCGGGTGTAAAAGCAGATCTCAGTTCTGGCCTTCGTGGGGGCGAAACAACATCCCGCAGGGGCTAAAGCCCTCGGGGATTTGCTGGCTTTATTGGCCCGACTAAAGTCGTGCCCTTATTACAAAGCCCCACAGGGTTACAAAGCGCCGCAGGGAGAGTTTTTCGGCAACCTGTTTAGCGCCGGAAGCCTCACTCGCAGGGCTTTACTTGCCCGGCGCATCGGCCACCGGCCCAATCCCTGCAGCAGGCTTCGGCGGCGCGGGCTTGGGCTGCTCCGCCGGCTCAGGCCGCAGTGATTCTGTATCCAGCGCGTGCTCCTCCCGGTAATGCTCCACCGGCATCTTCCCGTCCCACCACGCCCAGTTCATCGGATACGCATCGGGATCGAAGAAGACCTGGTAGAAGTGCCACACCACAATCGCCAGCGTCGCCAGAATCGCCTCATAAAAGTGAATGGCGGTGGCCACGTCTACCCACCACCGCGCCAGCAAGTCGCCGACCCAGACCTTGGCCCACATCATTACGCCGGTCAGGCCCATGAGCGCAGTACCCCACACCAGCGCCCAATACTCCGCCTTCTCCGCGTACGTGAACCGGCCGAACTTCGGCTTGTCCTTGCTCAGCCCAAGATAGTAGCGCATCGTTTTCCATGCGTCGAAGGCATCCTTCGGCATCGGCGCCAGATCGCACAGAAGCCGCCGGCCTTCCCGCAACATGGCCAGGTAGAAGATGTGGTAGATGCCCGCAGCAATCAGCACCACTCCCGCCACGCGATGAATGATGCCGCGCAGGTTCTCACCCATGCCCAGGGTGTGTGCGAACCACGACTCCGGATACTTCAGAGCGAATCCCGTAATCACCAGCACTATGAAGCTGGTAAACAGGGTGAAATGCTGCCAGCGCTGGTTTACGCTCATGCGCACCATCGTTGGGTTTTGCATGTGCCGCCGCGCCACAGCCTTGGCGCGCCAGATAATCGCGTTGTGCAGGAACATTGCGCCGATGACGAGCAGAATCAGCGGAATATAAATCCAGCGGACCAGGCGCACGGCGAATGAATCGATATCCCCGCGCATGCTTCCGCGGATCCCGGCGATTCCGCCGCCCCCGCCATCCTGCAGGTGCACCTTGGTCTGGATGAACTTCGCGGTCACGCCTTTGTGGCATTTTCCGCAGGTCGCCTCGAGATGCGCGGGGTTAATGCTGGAGCGAGGATCGCTCGATGGCAAAATATCATGCACTCCGTGGCAGCTTGAGCAGTTCGCCGCCACCACCGAGCCGCCCTCCGCCGCCAGCCCGTGATAGCTGTCGAAGTAGCTGGTCACGCGGTTGCCCGGCACGCCAAACTCCTGCGAAAGCCGGACGCCCTCATGGCACGGCGCGCAGGTGTCGCGGGATAGATTTGCCGCCGCCACCGGCGAACTGGGATTGCCCGGCGCCTTGATCGTGTGAATCCCATGGCAGTCCGTGCACACCGGCGCCATGGCGTTGCCGCGCGCAATCGCCTGCCCGTGAATGCTCGCGTTGAAGGTGTTCGCCACATCCGCGTGGCACTTGCCGCAGGTATTCGGCACATTGAATTTTGAGATCGGCGACCCCGCTTCATTCGCCGCCAGAATCTGGTGCGCGCCGTGGCAGTCGGTGCACACCGCCGCCTTCTGCGATCCGTTCTCAATCGCGCGTCCGTGCACGCTCTGCTGGTATGAAATAAATGTCTGCGCGCTCTGGCCGTTCGACTCCATGAGGAATTTTTGCCCGTGGCACCGCCCGCAGGTCGTAGGAATGTCGGCGTGATTCACCGGCGACTTGGCGTCGTCGCTGGCCAGCACCTGGTGCGCGCCGCCGTGACAGTCCTCGCACGTGGCCGCAGCGCTCTTCCCGGCTTCGCCGTCTCTCGCGTGCAGACTGTGCGCGTACGCCTGCTGCGCATCGGCGTGGCAGCCGGCGCAGGTGATCTTCGCCGGCGGCTTCTCGTGCGCCAGGCTCTTCACATCCGTGTGGCAGTCCACGCAACCGAACATCGCCCCGTGGACCGTATGCTTCAGCATCGCCTGGTCGACATACAGACTCGCGGGCTTGCCGTTCACGTCTTGTGTCAGCGTGGCGTCGGAGTGGCAGGCAAGGCAATCTTCGTCCTTGAGCTTTTGCGCGCCGTATGCGTTCCAGGCCCCAAGAACAAGAAAAGCAGCAATCGTGCAAGCAGAAAATCTATCCCTGGTCTTCACGTACCCAGCAGATGCCTTGCTGAAAATCCCCGCAGTGACTCGGGTCACAACCGCATCGCAGTCCTGCGTAAACAGCCCCAATTGGGCTAAGCCCCGTAGGAGCGACAGATCGCTGGCGCGCGTATCGTTTTCGATCCCTTTTCACGCAACCCAGGCTCAATCGCCTGTGCGCCTTAAGCAGGTAAACCTGCCGGTGCGCATCAGCATCCTACAAACCCGGTGATGCTGTGCGCTCCAGAAGGCGCAGCGCTCGATGGGGTCAGTTTGCCTGGAAGAACTTTTCTTTGGGGGCCACAATGATAAGGCGCATTCTGCTTGCCGCCGGATTGGCGGTCCTTCTTGCAGCAACATCTTCTCTCGCAGCCCAGCCCACTTACGATCACGGCGAAGTAACAGCCTATGGCGATCTGTTCCGCGTCGCGCCCTCGGGGGTGACGGCAACCAACTATCTCGGCGTCGGCGGTCGCGTCGGATTCAATACAGGACAGTACATGACACTGGAGGCAGAACTGAACTACGACTTTGAGCAGAACTACACCAACATTACTGTCATCGGTAATACCGGCATCACCACCTCGACGACCTATACCGCCGGCGTTCGGCCGATCACCGGCCTCTTCGGCCCCAAAATTGAATTCGGAAGCACTGGGGCGTTCCGCGTCTTCCTCGAAGCCAAGGGCGGATTTATCAGCTTCAGCACCAGTTGCAACGCGCCTGCCGGATCGACAGGGTGTTTTGCCACTTCCCTTGCATCGTTCGGAGGATCTTCAACGCACTTCGCAGCGTACCCCGGCGGTGGTATCGAGGCGTTCGCCGGAGCGCTCGGCTTCCGCATCGATGCGGGCGACGAAATCTGGGTCAACAACGGCGCGTACAACAATCTGCGCGTAACCTTTGGACCGGCGCTGCGTTTTTAGCCTTTAGCCAGGTCTATGGCCGGATGAATTCGTTCTTTTGGCTTCCGTGGTTTCCCATCCTTTCGCCGGAAAAAGGCGAAAGGATGGGGCACGGAATTGGTACAAAATTAAGCGGTCAAAGACCTAGCTGAAATAAGCGCTCAGCGTCAGCACCAGCAGCGTGAGGCCGATGAAAACCGCGCTGAACCCCACCACCTTGGCGAAGGTCATGAGAAACGCCGGGGGCGCCGTCCCCAGGCGCTTCTCCAACATCCCCGCAGCTTTCATCCGCGCGTACTCCAGCGGTCGCTTGTGCTGAAACTCCTCTTCGCTCTCCACGCCCGTAAACACCACCATGTCGATGGGAAAACTATCGGGGCGCAGATGAGTGTTGACGAAGTGAATCGAGAAGATGAAGAGAATCGCCAGCAATCCTTCTTCGCTGTGAATCACCAGCACCGCGTTCAGCGCCCATCCGGGCAGAAAGTGCGCGAAGAATGGAGCGAACCACATGGCGTAGCCCGAGAAGCCGATGACGATCATGCCCCAGAACACTGCCCAGTAATCGAACTTCTCCCAATAGGCGTAGCGATCGAACTGCGGCTTCGGCCCCAGCCCCAGAAACCAGCGCATGTGTCCGAACAGATCCTTCGCGTCCTTCCAGTTGGCGACCATCGAGGTCGGCCCCCAGAAGATTCCCTTCTCGCGGTTCATCAGCGCGCGCTGGAAAAGATCCTTCACGTGAATCAGGAAGGCGATGGTGAGCACCAGCGCGCACAGTTTGTGAAAGAACAGAATGGCGCCGAATCCGCCCACCCCGGCCGCAAACTTGCGCGCCCAGAAGCTCTCGCTGAAGCGCATGGGCAGGCCCGTCGCCGCCAGCCCCAGAAACGTTGTAAACAGCACTGCGTGCAGGTAGCGCTGCGCGCGCGTGAAGCGCACAAAAAACCGTCCGGCTGGGTGTTGCTTTTCCGTTACGCCGCTTTGTTCCTGCGCGGTCTCAACTGCTGTCATCTCTACGTCAGGCATTTTTGCCTCCATTTCCCGCTTTGTTCTTCAACTGGTTGTAGCGCGGGCGGATCAGCCACAGGATGGTGTGAATCACGAAGAACGTCAGCACGCTCGCCAGCAGCAGGTTCATGAACAGCCGCACGAAATAGAGCCCCGGATTCAGCTTGCGGTCGCGCGCGTTGGCGTGCGGCTGGTACTGCACAAAGCTCAGGTTGGCGCCCGCATGGCAGTGGCCGCAGGTGGTCACCAGGTTGGCCTTGGCGATGGGCGACGCGGGATCGCTCGCCGGCCGCACATCGTGCGCTCCGTGGCAATCCCAGCAGCGCGCCGTTTCCACGTACCCGCCCAGCGAGCCCAGTTGCGAGTGGAACGTATCGCGATAGGTGGAGAACTTGTCCTTGTGGCAGCTTGCCGCAGATGGGCGTGGACTGCATGCGGAAGGCCGCTTCAGTCGGCTGCAGAATGGCGTGCGCCGTGTGGCAGTCCGTGCAGACCGGCGCGTTCAGATTGCCCTTGGCAATCGCCTGTCCGTGCACACCCTGCTCGTAATCGGCGTCGATCTTCGCGTGGCAGGTGCCGCACGTCTTGGGAATATTCGTCTTGTAGGTGGGGCTCGCGGGATTGGTGTGGCTCAGGATGCCGTGCGAGCCGTGACAGCTCTGGCAGTTGGCCGCCACCAGCAGCCCTTCCTTGCTCAGCGCGAAGCCGTGAATCGAATCGATGTAATTCGGGTAGACACTGGCCAATCCGTGCTTCTTCGCCATGCCGTCGTTGCTGTGGCAGTTGCCGCAGGTCTTGGGCACGTTGAGCGGATAGACCGCCGACCGCGCGTCGGTCTTGGGAAAGATCTCGTGCGCGTTGCCGTGGCAGCTCGTGCAAGGATGCTCCTTGCTGTCGGCGTGAACGCTGCCCTTCAGCTGCGCAGCCTGGTCCGCGTGGCAGGTCTTGCAATCCACCGGCGCAACCTTGTCAGGGTGCGGATAGCCCTTGATGTCCGCATGGCAACTCTTGCAATCAAGGCTGCCGTGAATGCTGGCGCTGAACTTCTGCCCATCGACCGCGATGCTATGCCCTGCCGCGTCCGTCATGCTCGCGTCGGAGTGGCACGTGAGGCAATCCTGCGCATGAGCCCGAAGCGGGGTAGCTGCCAAAAGCAACAGCGCAATTCCCGCGAGAAGAGGAAATCTCCACCTGCGAGCTGCGTTACCGGTCTCTGAACTGTGTTCCCTGATCTCTTTCGATCGAACTGCGGCCATTCTGCCGTCTTCTTTCTCCGGAAATCGAGGGACCTCGACCCCGTGCCCGGCTTTCTCATCGCAGAAATCCTCGCGTTTACTCGACGAATTGACGCAAAGCTCCTCTCTCTGGAATCGTCTATTTGCGCCTCCTCCCGCAGTGACCCCAGTCACAGGCACCACGTTCAGGATCACAAGGGCGTGCAAGGAAGATCACATTTTTAGCCGGTAGCTTGTAGCCAGAGGCCGGTCGGTTGCGGCTGGTAGTCCTCGCCGGTTTTTAGGTTGCGCGCTGCCCGTATTCGTGCCGCGCAAACGCCAGGCTAGCGGTTACGGGCTGCTGGCTAGGGGCTGTCGCCACATCGTGATACGGGTCACAAGCCAAACCGCCTCTGCTCCTCGAAAATAGGGCCGCTGCTTTGAGGTGCTTTCCATGGCCACCCTACCCGTCCCCGAAACCCGGCCCATGCTCACGCTGCCCGGCGATGCTGTCCGTCAAATTCTGTGGCGCTTTGCTGACCGCTTCGACCTGCAAATGCTGGTGGCTTCGGCGCGCGGAGTAGCACGCGGAACCGTGGCCCGCCTGGTGGCCGCCGGCGAGCGCAACACGCACGAGTGGACACCTGCAAAAAGCCAGATGCTCCAAGCTTTCGACCAGGCCGGCATCACCGCCGCCTTCATGGAACCCGAAGAGGGCGGCTTCATCGCCGGCCCCAAAAATCTGGCGCTCTCTCTGGCCGCGTTTGAACTGGCATGGGTCGATGGCGGAGCGGCCACTGCCAGCCTGGCCAGCTTCCTGGCGCTGGCGCCGATTCACGAACGCGGCACACCCCAGCAGGTTCAACGCTACAAATCACTCTCCGCTCCGCCCGCACCCGGCGAAGACAGAACGCCGTGGCGCGGCGCCTTCGCGCTTACCGAGCCCATTCCCTACGTCGGCGTCGACACCGGCATGTTGAACGGCAAAGTCCGCGTGGCCGAGTGGAAAGACGGCAATGAGCCCTGGCTCCAGGTCGACAAGCGCGGCCGCTTCATTACCGGCATCGCCTTCGCCGATTTCGTCACAGCCGCCGTCGTCTCCGACGATCCACGCATCAAGGGCAGTTGCGTCGTCATCCTCGAGAAATCCGACGAGGGCACCTTCGATCGCGGCACGCCAACCAAAAAGCTCGTTCACCAGCTCTCTTCCACCGGCGATCCGGTCTTCAACCTTAAAGTACCGGCCAGCCGCATCGTCGGCGGCTACACGGTGGAGGACGGCGTCATCGTTCCCAACTTCAACCACGGCGAAATCATTGAAGCCGTCTTCCGCCGCACGCGCGTGCCCGTGGGCCTGATGACCGCGGCCAAGCTGCTCTCCGCCGTCGAGCCCGTCATTCGCTACCAGCGCCAGCGCTTCCGCGGAGCTGAAGGCGCCAAGCCCGGCTCCGTTCGCTACGAGCAGGGCATCCAGCAGCGCGAAGACGCGCTCCATCGCCTGGTGGATGTGTGGGCCACGGGCGAAGCCGCCGCGTCGTTGGGCTTTGCAGCCGCGCGCCTCTTCGACGCTCTCGATCCGCTCGAAAAACAAAAGAGCGCGATCCTCAAAGAACGCGGCATCGAGGGTGCACGCGCAGAGATGAAGGCGCTCCGCGAAAGCGAGCAGCACGCCGTCGAAATGCTCTCCCTGGCCGGCGAAAACCCAAAATTGGCCGAGCGCCGAACCGAACTCCTTGCCGATCCGCTTATCCACTTTGTCCTGGCCGACGCTGAAGCCAACGTTCTTTGCCCGGCCACCAAGCTCTGGAACACCGGCCACGGCGCCAACATGCTGCGCGAAGCGGTCAGCCTCATGGGCGGCTACGGCATCACCGAAGACTGCCCCGGCTTCCTGGCCAACAAGTGGATGGACGCACAGCTCGAGGCCACCTACGAAGGCCCCGAAGCCGTGCAGCGCCGCCAGCTCACCGTGACCATGACCAGCGCCGTCTTCCTGGCGCTCTTCCGCGTCTGGGCGCGCGACATGCGCTCGATCGCCAGCACCCATCCCGGGACCGGTGCCTGCACGCTGGCCTCAGCCATGCACCTTTGGATGTGGAGCGTCAATCATCTGAAGTCCGCAACCGACCCGGCCGGCAACAAGCTCTACCACGGTCAGCGCCAGGGCGTAACGTTTCCGCTCGCCGACGCGCTCTGCTGGCTGCTCGCCTCGCGCGCGCAGATTCTCGATGTGCTCGAACTAGAGTCCTCGGGCGCATCTGATTCCGTCGCTGCAGAAGATCTGCCCGCAACCGTCCAGTTCCTCAGCGACCTGTGCCACACCCAGGCCGCACAGGCCGCCGGCGAGGCAGCGCGCATCTGCGCCGAGCTGGTCTTCGGCTACAACCGCCATCCCCGCTGGGACGAGAAGGAGCATCGCGGATGCTTTTTCTCTGCCGAGATCGAGGAATTGGAAGAGACCATGCCCGGCATCAGCGCCATGGCCCTCGACGTCCTCGCGGCCGACGGCACTCACCCGCAAAAGGCGGGCCCTTGCGCAGGCTGCGCCGGTTCTGATGAATTCCTGCGCCTGCAGAGCAAGCTCACCATGTGCCTGACCGGTTCGCGCCTGGCCAAAGACCGCGCCGCCGAAACGGTGAGTAAAGTTACGATCCCCGAGGCCCTCGACTACCCGGCAGCAGGACCGGCATGATCGCAGGGCACAAATTCCGCGCGCCCCACCCTTGGCGCGTCTTTGTTTTTGCGCCTAGGGTGGGAGACCACGAACCCCGCCCAAGGAGGTCCCCATGAGTACCTATCGCGAACACTGGAGCTCCCCAGATCTCGATCCTGAAAGCCGGGAACCCACGGCTCTACCCGAAGTCGCGGCGCTCCTCGACCGCCCTTCCATGGAAGTCGATATCGCGTGCGCCGGCTTCGGCCCCGCGATGGGCGGCTTTCTCACCACTCTCACGCAAGCCTGGAACGAGAACCCAGCCGATCCGGCCTTCGAGAGCCGCGTCATGCCCGGCATGCCGCTCCAGGTCCTCTGCTATGAGCGCGCCGACACTCTCTCCGCCGGGGTCAGCGGCGTAGTCACGCGCGCCCAGGGCATCCGCGCCAGCTTCCCGCAGCTCGAGCCCGCCGATATCTCCATGGCCGCTGAAGTCAGTGCAGAGCGCGTCTTCTACCTGCTCGACCCGACCAAAGCCAGCCGGCGCTCGCTCCCTCTCCGCATCGGAGACTTTTTCCTCGGCCTTGGAAAGAAGCTGTGGCTGAAGGACCAGGCATTCGAACTCCCCTGGACGCCTGCCTTTCTTCACAAGAAAAACGGACTCGTGCTCTCCATCGGCCAGTTCAACCAGTGGGTGAGCGAGCAGCTCATGGCCGGAGGCCTGGTGCAAATCTGGCCTGGCACACCGGTCGCCGCGCCGCTCCTTACCAATGAGGGCGTCGCCGGTCTTCGCCTCGCCGACCAGGGCGTCAGCAACGACGGCATACCCGGCGACACGTTCACTCCCGGCATGGATGTGCTCGCCCGCCTCACTGTGGTTGGCGATGGGCCGGTCGGCCCGATCGGCAGGACTCTCAACCAAAACGAGAACGGTCCGAAGGACTGGGCGCTGGGGATGAAGTTCGTCATCGAGCTCCCTGCAGACGACCCCGAACTTCAACCCGGCACCGTCTGGCACACCTTCGGTTTTCCGGAGCCCGAAATCTTCGGATTCCTCTACGTCCATCCCGATCGTCTGGTCTCCGTCGGCATCTTTGTCCCGTCATGGATGGGCGACCCGGCACGCACCGCCTATCGATACCTGCAGCACTACATTCAGCATCCCGTGCTGTGGAAGCACCTCAAAGACGGCACGCTGCGTTCCTGGGGCGCGAAGTCGCTGGAGGAATCCGGGCGCCGCGGCGAGCCACCCTTGAGCGGCAACGGCTTCGCCCGCATCGGCGAGGGCTCCGGCTCAACCAACATGCTCACCGGCTCCGGCGTCGACGAGGCCTGGACCACCGGCGTGCAACTTGGTGAAGCGGTGCTGGAGCTGCTGCGCGGAGGATTGCCTTTCACCCACGAGAATCTTGCTGCCACGTACGAAAAACGACGCCGCGCAAGCTGGGTGGAGCGCGGGGCGCGCGAAGCCGAAAACGCCCGTAACGGTTTCCATTCCGGATTCCTGCGCGGGATCATCGGCATGGCCCTCGCCGGCCTTACCCGCGGAAGACTCTCGCTGCCCGCACACATTCCGCCCGCGCACCAGCAGATTCGCCCGTTCTCGTCATTCGGCACATTCGGGATCAAGCTCAAGGAAGTCGCTGCACTGGCTCTCGAGGACGGCCGGCCTCTGCACGACGCGCTGATGTCCGCGCGCGGCTGGCCTGAGATTCCCTTCGACGGCCGCCTGCTCGTCACGCATCAGGACGCACTGCTGATGGGCGGCAAAGTGCAGGCCGCGCCTGGCTTTGCGGACCACGTGTTCTTCCGAAATCTCGCCGTCTGCAAAACCTGCGAAGAAAAAACCTGCATCGCCATGTGCTCCGGCCAGGCCATCACCCTCGGCGATGACGGCGCCCCGGTGTTCGAGCGCGAAAAATGCGTACACTGCGGCGCGTGTCTGTGGAACTGCGCTCAATCGCCCGACGGCCTCGACAGCAACATAGAATTCCGTGCCGGAGCAGGAGGATTGCACTCGGCGGAGAACTGAAAGAGCAGCTTCTAGCTTCTAGCTGCTAGCTGCTAGCTACTGGCTGCTGGCTGCTGGCTGCTGGCTGCGAAATGGAAAAGGAGAACCAAATGGCACAGGACTTCCGAGATTTACTTGTCTGGAAAAAAGCGATCGAGTTAACCGTATGCGTCTACAAGCTGACTCGCGGGTTCCCCCGGGAAGAGATCTACGGTTTGGTTTCTCAGATGCGCAGGGCCAGCGTGTCGATCGCCAGCAATGTCGCCGAAGGACGCGGCAGGTTGAATCCCGCTGAGTTCCGCCAGTTTCTCGGACTGGCGCAGGGCTCTGCCTATGAGCTGCAAACACAGCTCATGGTCGCGAAGCATCTTGGAATCGGACAGGGCGATGCACTGACTCAAGCTCAGTCACTCAGCAATGAGGTCTCAAAGATGCTCGGCTCCTTCATCGAAACTCTAAGCGTTCCCATCAAGGCATCTCGCGCTAAGCAAAAGCTAGAAGCTAGGAGCTGATTATGGCAAACGCTTTCCACATCGTGGTCTGCGCCGGGATCGTTCCCGATCCGTTGCAAACCCTGGAACCATCCGCCGGTCCCGCCGGCCCCGGCATCAAGAACGAGATGGTGATTCCGGCCGTTCTCGACCCCTGGGCCGCGTGCGCGCTCTACGAAGCCGCAAACCTGGTTGCGAAAAATCTCGGCAGCAAACTCTGGCTTGTCTCCCTCGCGCCTAAAGCCAAGCTCCAGCAGGTCATGATGACCATAGCCCAAAAAGTCAACTTCGAACTGGTCGCGATCGATGGACCGATCGGCGGTTTTCCCGATGCGCAGGCCACCGCGGCCGTCTTGGCTTCCGCCATCGAAGCCATCCCAGAACTCAAAAGAACGGAGCTCCTGCTCTTCGGCGGATGGGAATCGGCCAGTCGCGGCGCGGGCGTCACGCTCCAGCTCATTGGCGAGCGCCTCGGCATCACCGATCAATTCCAGGGCGTCGACCAAATCAATCTCCGCGACGACGGATCCTTTGAAGTACTGGAGCGCGTGGAAGGTGGGCGTCACCAGGCATCCGTCTGCGCGGGCGCGCCCGCGGTGCTCGGGTGGGCCACCGGAAACCTGCCCGAACCGCGCAACAACCCTCAGATCGGCATGAGCAATATGAGAACAATTTTGCCTGCGCTGCAAAAAGCCAAAACCGCCGCCCTCGATACCAACGGCCTGCACTACGTTTCCGTGAGCCTGCCCGCGCAACAGCGCAGCACGCGCGTCGTCAAGGATTTGTCGCCGGATGCAATCGCGCGGGAAATCGTCGAATGGATTGCCAATTAGCCGGTCGCCTGTAGCTAGGTCCCCGACCGCATGAATTCGTACGTTTGGCTTCAGTGGTTTCCCACCCTTTCGCCAGAGAAAAGGCGAAAGGATGGGGCACGGAATTGGTACAAAATTAAGCGGTCAAAGACCTAGTTGCATGCAGCTCAAGAAGCTGCCGGCTACAGGCTGGGGAATAAAAATGGAATCGATACTCATCCTCGCGCATGCCGACGAATCCGGCACCGCACTCACCCGCGCTTCTCTCGAAGCCGTCACTGCCGGCCAGCAGCTATCCGCACGCCTCGGCGCCCCCATGACGGTCGGCATCGTCGCCTCTCAGCCCGAACTGCTAACCAGAGGGCTACCGCGCGAAGTGCTGGCGGTCAGCGGAGAGGCCTTCGCCCAGCCTCGCTATGCCACCGACGCCGCCGCCTGCGAGGCACTTTGCCGAGCTCAAAAGCCCTCCATCGTACTGGCTCCGACGAGTTCGCGTTTCAGCCGCGTGATGGCCGGCGTGGCGCACCGGCTCGGCGGCTTCATCGACACGCACATCGCTTCTGTTTCCGGCGAACACAGCATCGAAGCTTCGCGCTGGCTTTATCGCCAGCGCATTGAGACCGTCCTCACTCGCGAAGCGCGTCCCTGGTTCCTGCTGCTTGACGCAGGCGCGCACGACGCCCTGGTTGCGGACCCAAGCGCGCCGGCGGCGAAGATCGAGCTGATCGACGTCGCGCTTCCGCCGATTCGCACCACCGTCACGGGCGAGAGAGCTCCGCAGCAAAACGGAGCGGGCCAGACCATTCGCCCCGAAGCCGGGCTGCTTTTCGTCGCCGGCGCCGGCTGGACCAAAAAGCAGCCCGACGGCCAGGTCCACACGCGAGAGGCGGGCGAACTCATCCTTAGCTTTCTGCGTGCTTCCGGTGCATCGCTCGGCAGCAGCAAGTCCCTCGTCGATCAGGGGGACTCCGTCCTGCCATTCCTGACGCATCTCAATCAGGTTGGGCAGACCGGAGCCACGCCGCGCCACCCCAAAGGCCTTTCCACCTGTTGCCACGGCGAGGAGCCGCACGTCGTGGGTTGGCGGTTCATTGGCCAGCGCCGCGCCATCTCTCTCGACCCTAACTGCGGCTGGATGCGCGGCAAAGCCGATGTGGTCTACGTCGCCGACGCATTCCAGGTGATGGCGAAGGTAAATGAGCTGCTGGCGGCAAGGTGATCCGTCATTCTCCCGCCCCATTTCTGCCGGCTGCGATCTTCATAATCCGCTGATTTCACTGTGATATTTTGTATGTTGGAGTTTTCTGAAAACCATGTCCGCAATCACTTCATTTATCAAGCGCCACTATCGCCATTTCAATGCCGCCGCCCTGGTTGACGCTGCAGAAGGTTACAAGAAGCACCTTGTTGACGGCGGCAAAATGTTTGTCACCATCGCCGGCGCCATGAGCACCGCCGAGCTCGGACTGTCGCTCGCCGAGATGATTCGCCAGGACAAGATTCACGGCATCTGCTGCACCGGGGCCAATCTCGAGGAAGATGTCTTCAATCTGGTGGCGCACGATTATTACGAGCGCGTGCCGCACTACCGCGACCTGACGCCTGCCGACGAGGCCGCGCTGCTGGCGCGCCACATGAACCGCGTCACCGATACCTGCATCCCCGAGATGGAAGCGATGCGGCGCATCGAGAACGTAGTGCTGAAGGAGTGGGTTCGCGCCGACCAGGCCGGGGAACGCTACTTCCCGCACCAGTTCATGTACAAGATCCTGCTTTCGGGCGACCTGAAGCCGTCCTACCAGATCGACCCCAAGGACTCGTGGCTGCTGGCTGCTGCGGAAAAGAACCTGCCCATGTTCGTTCCCGGCTGGGAAGACTCCACGCTCGGCAACATGTATTCCGGCCACTGCATCTCCGGCGATGTGAAGAAGGTGCACACGGTGCGCACCGGCATTGAATACATGATGGAGCTGGCCGAGTGGTACACCAACCTGACCGCCAAAACTCCGCTCGGCTTTTTCCAGATTGCGGGCGGCATTGCCGGCGATTTCCCCATCTGCGTGGTGCCCATGCTGCACCAGGATTTGCAGCGCGACAATGTGCCGCTGTGGGCCTACTTCTGCCAGATTTCGGACTCGACCACGAGCTACGGCTCCTATTCTGGCGCGGTGCCGAACGAGAAGATCACGTGGGGCAAGCTGGGTGAGAAAACGCCGAAGTTCATCATCGAGAGCGATGCCTCCATCGTTGCGCCGCTGATCTTTGCTTACGTTCTCGGTTGGTAGAAAGCCGCCAGGTCCCCGACCGCATGAATTCGTACTCTTGGCTTCTGTGGTTTCCCACCCTTTCGCCAGAGAAAAGGCGAACGGATGGGGCACGGAATTGGTACAAAATTAAGCGGTCAAAGACCTAGTAGCTTCCAGCAACCGGCCCGTGCTTCGTCGCGGCGTGCAGTGCAGAAATGGCGCACTGCACCTTAGTACTTCGATTTGATCGCGTAGGTCAGGCCCATCGTAAACTGAAACGAATTCGGCTTCGTCGGGGGAGTGGAAAGCGGCGGATCGTTCAGATAGCTGTCCAGCGTGCCAACTGAGAAGCTGAGGTTCTTGTAGGCAGGGAAAGAGAGCGTATCCGTTTCGTTCGCCGAGTAGGCGCTCGGCGTGTTGTACGCCGGAACATACGCCACTCCCTGTGTGAAGGAAAACAGCTTGAGCTTGAGCGCGTAGTTGGCGGCGAAGGTCGAGCCAATGAGGTTCCGGCTGGGGCTGAGGACGCTTGGCGGCGGCGGTGCCAGAAACTGCTGCTTTTCGTACTGGATGGTGCCCTTCACATCGAGTTCCTGCTTTGAATCTTTAAAGGCCGTGAAGCCCACGCCGCCGCCATAAACCGACTGCAGGGCGAGCAACTGGCCAAAGTTGTGATTGAAGTCGACCTGCGCCAGTGCGTAAAATCGCGTGGAAAAATACTGGTCGCGCTCGGCGTCGGCTTGATAGATGGCGGTCTTGACGGTCGGCACGCCCGGCTGCGTGATCTTGCCGTAGGAGCCGCTGAAATTGGCCGAGGTGCGATTGCGCGGATTGAGCCAGGACACGCCGGGCACGTTGCGCACCACGCTCATAGAGCCAGATACGGTGTCCTGGTTCTGGGTCGCCTCGACAATGGTAGCTCCGGCGGTCGCAGCTCCGTTCCAGCCGCCGAGGAAACTCGGGTGATGATAGACCTGCTGGTTGAGCGTGGCCTGATCCACCACATAGGCAGCGTCTGCCAAAGGAACCGGCGGCGGAGCAGCGCCGTTCGTCGCGTGCAGGGTCACGGTCTGATTCTCCATATCGACCGGACCCACGGGAATCTGGGCGGCTTGCTTGCGGCTGCGCTGGTTCACCGCTTTATTGAGGACGGCGAAGGACTGGCTGCTATGCAGCTCCTTCACGTCGCTCCATTTCACTTTCAGGTCGCCGAGCGCATCGCTGTGGAAGATGATCGTGCCGTCGATTGCGCTCACCAGCTTGCCGTGAATCGTGTCGCCATTGCCCAGCACCAGCACGTCGGCAGGCGCCGGTTTGGCTTGGGCAGAGCAGAAGGCGGCACAGGCGGCTGCCAGTATCGCGATGAGGAGTATCTGCCGGATGCGAACAATTAAGGAACAAGGCGGGGATAACCGCATCGGAAATGGCCTTTCAAGGGGATTGGGCAAAGCCTGTTCGGCGGAAGAATAGTGACCTTAACTTCGATGCAGGCCGGATGGGAATTTGTTGCAGGCCGATCGAAGCGCCGGCTGCGCGCCGCAAAGCCTGAACCTACAAGCTATTACAAGCATACCCAAGAAATGAGGGATAATGATTTTGGCGGCATTCCCATCCCAAACCAGCCGCCGTTGTCCGGATCAATCCCCACTGAACAGGAGGCTTCATGGCAGGCTCTCCATCGCTCTTACAGCCCCAGGAATGTGTAAGGCGACTGCGCTCGTGCTCTTCCATGAAGTTTCTAGTGAAGCAGAGAGGAGCTTGAGATGCCGAATCCGATTGTCGGCCTGCATCACGTAACAGCGATAGCTTCCGATCCACAGCGCAACCTGGATTTTTATACCCAGGTGCTGGGATTGCGGTTTGTGAAACGCACGGTAAACTTCGACGATCCCGGCTCGTACCATTTCTATTTTGGCGACGATGCGGGATCTCCGGGTACGATTTTGACCTTCTTTGCGTGGCCGGAAGCGGCGCGAGGCAGCCTGGGAGCCGGTGAGACAGCGGCGCTCGCGTTCAGCGTTCCGGCCGGGTCGCTGGATTTTTGGGAGGATCGACTGCTTTCCGCCGGTATTTCCGCGGAACGAGCCGAGGAGCGATTTGGCGAGCCGGTTCTCAGCTTTGGCGATCCGGACGGGATGCGGGTGGAGCTGATTGGAGCGGGCGACTCGGGCGAGTTCCGGCCGCCACGCACCAGCAACGTTTCTGCCGAGCGGGCCATTCGCGGCATTCAGAGCGTGACTCTGTGCGAAGCGGGATTCGAGTTGACGGCCAGAGTGCTGGAAACGATGGGATTTCAGAATGCCGGACAGGAGAACAACCGGATTCGATTTGCTGCGGCAGGCAATCAGCATGGGCGCTATATCGACGTGCTGGTTCAGGCAGAGCTTATCTATGGGCGTATGGGCGCGGGCACCATTCACCACATTGCGTTTCGCGCCCCTGACGATCCATCCCAACTCGAATGGCGCGAGGTGCTGGCCCATCTTTCGCTCAACATCACGCCAGTGCTCGATCGCAGGTATTTTCACTCCGTCTATTTCCGTGAGCCGGGCGGGATTCTGTTTGAAATTGCAACGGATCCGCCAGGATTCGGCATGGATGAATCTGCCGAATCTTTGGGGGAGGGTCTGAAGCTGCCTCCGTGGCTGGAGAAGCACCGCGCCGATATCGAGCGAGCTCTGCCTCCCATTACCATGCCGCATTTGCGAGTTGCGCATGAATGATCCGCACCGCAGCATGCCGGTGGCCCGCATGGGCCCCGAACCTGCGGCCGCGCGCGGCGCGGTGGTGCTGCTGCATGGCCGTGGCGCTTCGGCCGAGGACATTCTGGGGCTTGCGCAGGAGATGAATTATCCCGAAGTTACCTATCTTGCGCCGCAAGCTGCGAACAACGCGTGGTATCCGTATTCGTTTCTGGCTCCGCTCGAAGAGAATGAGCCGTGGCTCTCCTCGGCGCTCTCCAAGGTGGCTTCGATAGTGGAGGAGTGCGTGGAGGCGGGCATTGCGCGCGAAGAGATTGTGGTCTGCGGATTCTCACAGGGCGCATGCCTGGCTACGGAGTTTGTGGCGCGCCATCCGCAACGCTACGGCGCGCTGATCGCTTTCACCGGCGGATTGATTGGGCCGCCCGGATCCGATCTGCACCACGCCGGTTCGCTTGGTGGGATGCCGGCGCTCTTCAGTTCCGGCGATCCCGATCCGCATGTGCCCTGGTCGCGCGTCGAGCAGTCGGGGCAGGAGTTGGAACGTATGGGAGCGCAGGTGCGACTGCTCCGCCACCCTAATCGACCGCACACCATCACCGAGCATGAGATTCGAGCCGCAGCCCAGTTAGTGGAGTCTGTGTTTTGAAGTCGCGCTTTGAATCTGCAGCGAAATGCTGCCGCACCCATCGAATAGAAGATGCAGAACGAGCAGGTCGCGCCCGGTACCGCCTCTATGACAACGAACAATTCCCCATCTTTCGGATTTGAGAACACCTACGCACGATTGCCCGAGCATTTCTATGCGCGCCTTGACCCGACGCCGGTGGCGTTGCCGCGGCTCATCAAGCTCAACGCTGGATTAGCGCGCGATCTCGGCCTGGATCCAGACGCGCTCGCCGGCCCGGAAGGCGTGGCGATCCTGGCCGGCAACCGAGTGGCACACGGCTCTGAGCCACTGGCACAGGCCTATGCCGGGCACCAGTTCGGGCATTTCGTGCCGCAACTTGGCGATGGGCGCGCCAACCTGCTTGGCGAAGTCATGGGGCGGGATGGTGTGCGCTACGATCTTCAGCTCAAGGGCTCCGGGCCGACGCCTTTTTCGCGTGCCGGCGACGGCAGAGCGGCGGTTGGTCCGGTTCTTCGCGAGTACATTGTGAGCGAAGCGATGGCGGCCATGGGCGTACCCACCACGCGCACACTGGCCGCGGTGGCTACCGGAGAAGCGGTCTTCCGCGAGACCACTTTGCCTGGGGCCGTGCTGACGCGTGTGGCCACAAGCCATCTGCGCGTGGGCACGTTTGAGTACTTCGCCGTGCGCCGCGATGTGGAAGCCATTCGCACGCTGGCGGACTTTGCCATTGGCCGGCACTATCCTCAGGCCGCGCAAGCCGGGCAGCCGTACCGTGCATTCCTCGACGGCGTCATTACCCGGCAGGCTCGCCTCATCGCGCAATGGATGCTGCTGGGATTTATCCACGGCGTGATGAACACGGACAACACGTCCATCTCCGGGGAAACGATCGACTACGGTCCATGCGCGTTCATGGAGGCGTACGATCCGGCGACGGTGTTCAGCTCCATAGACCGGCACGGACGCTATGCCTACGGGAATCAGCCGCGCATCGCGCTCTGGAATCTCACGCGGCTCGCCGAGGCGCTGCTTCCGCTTCTGGAACAGGAGACCGGCAACCAGGAAACAGCGATGGCTTCAGCCACCGAAGCGCTTGAAGCATTCGCGCCACAGTATGACGCCGCATACTTTGACGGACTGCGCCGCAAGCTTGGCCTCTTCACCGCGCGGGACGGCGATCTGGAGTTAGTACAAGAACTGTTGCAGACGATGGCCGCAGGTCAGGCAGACTTCACGCTGACGTTTCGTCGGCTGTGCGACGCGGCGGAGGGAACGGACAGTCAACTGCGGGCACTGTTCGCCAATGCCGACGCTTATGACGCGTGGAGCGCGCGCTGGCGGCAGCGCATTGAAGCCGAACCTGTTTCCGCGGAGCAACGTGCGCGTGCCATGCGCCAGGCCAATCCACTGTTTATTCCCCGCAATCACCTGGTCGAGGCGGTGATTCAAGCCGCAGTGGAGCGGCAGGATTTCAGTCCCTTTGAGGACCTTCTGGAAGTGGTATTGCACCCTTACGAGGAGCGGCCGGGGCTGGAACGCTACACTCTACCAGCGACTCCCGAAGAGCGGGTGTTGCACACCTTTTGCGGCACGTAAATAAAGTACCGCGATCTGACGCTATCGGCAGTCTTTCCGAATGCGCGGGAGATTCCGGGCTTGCTGAATCACTGAGGTTGATGCCGGGCGGTTGGCTGGCTGTTTTTTGCGGTCGCTACCGCTGTCGTCGCCCATCCTCAACTGGCAAACAACAATCCGGGCACTGTACTGCAGGGCCCGGATCACTACTCCGCATAAGAACGGAGACAAGCCCTGAATCCAGTCACGGGCGGACGATTGCAGCCACGTACGAGCTTCCTTTCCAGGCCCACGCCACGATGGAGCTAATGAACACCTCGGGCCAACTACGCCTGGAAGAAGCGTCGTGGTGGGGAGCGGAATGGCATCAGGAAATCGAAATATGCAGCGATGTGCATACGGCAAGCGGCAAAACGTTACAGGAAATTTTTGGTGAGGCGGAGATATTCCTCGATGAGCAGCCGGCGCAGGACCGGCGGGGCTTCCGCATCGGGGCAAACGTTGAGGGCGCGGCAGCGGTCGATCGCCCGCTTCAGGTCCTGAATGAAAGCGACGCAGGCAGGGCAGCCTTCGATGTGGCGGCGCCAATTTTGACTGGAAACGAATTGTTTGGCGAAGGTTGATCGGCCACGCTTACCTTTGCCCAAGCTTCGCCGTCTTGCTTGCAATCTCCCTATGGTTGACAAACCGTCCGGAACCGAGAACAGGGCGAGTCGCGTCTCCAACCCTATGATAGATACAGCTTTCCGGGCCTTTCAAAATTATGGCGAGGCACAGTTCGGAGAATCGGAGCATGGGAGCTCTCTGAGTTCGTCAAATCTTGTTTGGCTATAGCAATTGCCGCTCGATACACTAGTATGGTGAATCCGAAGTTCGTTTAAAAAACAACCGTCGATCCTGCGACTCCGTTTGCTGCAAGAAAGCGCGGCAATCTCCGCTCAGGATGACAAGCGTTTTAATGAGAACTTCAGAGACGGGACGCTAGAGCGTGCTTCAAAAACTTGTTATTGTGCCAGGGCACGACTCTACTCGTGCCGCACAAGCTCGAACGCAACGAGCTTTGACCCGCGGAAACGCCGCCCTAACTCGCCATGCAATTTTGAAACACGCTCTCGTTTACATTCTCGAATCCAAAGGGCATGATGCCTAACTCTAACTTGAAGACTTCTTCACTGTCCCTTGCAGGTGTTGTCTGGAAGAACCTAGGCCGCCGGCGGCTAAGGACGCTGCTGACACTTTGCGGAATTGGGATGGCAATCGGCGCATTCGTTGGCCTCGTCGGTTTTTCGAATGCATTTGAAAACCAGTGGTTGCGAATCTACTCGAGTAGCGGTACCGACATCTCAGTGATTCAACAGACCTTTTTGAATACCTCACTGGATGAGTCTGATGGAAAGACCCTGAATTCGTTGCCCTTGGTGGCACAGGCGACCCCCGTCATTTTTAACCTGATGGACCTAACGACCGATGTGAATGCCCTGGCCTACGGCTGGAAAGCCGACTCCTACGAATTTGACTCCCTGCACATCCTCTCAGGACGGCGATTTCGCGACGGCCATCTCGAAGTCATGCTGGGCGATTTGCTGGCCGATGATCTGAAGAAAAAGGTGGGCGACACGCTGGAGATTCAAAGCACGCCGTTTACGGTATGCGCAATCTACCATGGTGGCTCTGGATTGCAGGAAGATGCAGTCATCATGCCGCTCGACCAGTTGCAGGAACTGAGTAGTCTGCAGGGCAAAGTCTCGACGTTTGATGTTCGGTTGCGTCCAGCGCCTGCCGGGGAATCCCCGCAGCATTATCTTGAGCGTGCGCAGGCGCAGATTGAAGCTGCTCTGCCGGGACTGCGCGCGGTTCCCGCGGCCGAACGCGCTCATAACAATCAGTTTGTCCAACTGGCGCACGCCTCTGCCTGGGGCACGTCTTTGATCGCACTGCTGATCGGCGTCCTTGGGATCGCCAATACCATGGCCATGTCGGTCTACGAGCGCACTCGGGAAATAGGCATTTTGCGGGCGCTCGGTTGGAATCGGTGGCAGGTGTTGCTCCTCATCCAGCTTGAAGCGGCTCTTCTGGGACTGGGCGGCGGAGTCTTTGGAATCGCCTTCGGATGGTGCGCCCTGCGCCTGTTTGCGGCGCTGCCGCAAACAGCAAGCATCGTCTCGACGTCCCTCCCTGTGCCCCTTCTGGCCGAAGCGCTGGGCATCGCCGTTCTGGCAGGGTTGATTGCCGGGGCCATGCCCGCGTGGCGTGCCGCGCAACTTTCCCCGGTGGAGGCGTTGCGGTATGATTAGCGACTTACTCGAAGTGCGCAGCCTGTACAAGAGCTACGACGAAGGGAAAATCGAGGCCCTGCGCGGTGTGGACCTATCGATCGCGACCGGCGAGTTTTTGGCCATCACCGGGCCCAGCGGAAGCGGTAAATCCACGTTGCTCCACATGCTCGGAGGGCTGGACAGCCCCACCAGCGGCGGGGTTCTTTTCCGCAATGCTGAGCTTGGCAAATCCATCGATCTCGACACCTACCGGTCCCGGAATGTTGGCTTCATTTTCCAGGCGTTCCACCTGATGCCCACGTTGAGCGCAATCGAGAATGTGCAACTGCCGATGATCGGATCAAATGGCATGCGGCGTGACCGCGCCGCCAAGGCAAAGGAGTTGCTCGAGGAACTGGGCCTGGCGCACCGGATAAGGCAGTATCCGAACCAGCTTTCAGGGGGAGAACGACAGCGAGTGGCGATTGCGCGCGCTCTTGCGAACGATCCGGAAATTCTGCTGGCCGATGAGCCTACTGGCAACCTGGATAGTGTGAACTCGGCGCGGATTATGGAGATTCTTATTGGAATTCAGAAGCAAAGAGGGATGACGTTGATCGTAGTCACCCACGAAAACGATGTCGCACACTCGGCGGCCAGGCAGATTCGCTTCCGGGACGGAAGGATCGAGGGATGAAAAACCGGTGCCCTGGCGCTGGCCGAAACGACATTTTTACCTAAAGCAGCATAGACTAGAGTCTCCCAGCAAAGACACACCTCGAGCTGAAGGAATTCAGCCCGGCATGACTTTACGCAATTCCAGGACGGTCCATGTACTACCTATTATCGATTCCCTGTCTGATAGCGGCTCTGGTCGCTACAGGCATTCTGTATCAATGGCTTGGCGCACATTTTGACCGTTTGCGGTACGCAGCAGCGGGAAGATGGATCGACATCGGAGAAGGGCAAAAGCTCTACCTGCTCGAAAAGGGGTCGGGCGAAGCCACGGTGTTGTTTGAAGCGGGGATAGCGGCCACCAATCTGAACTGGTTCCACATCCAGGAGACGGTTTCGCGGTTTGCCGCTACGGCCTCTTACGATCGCAGCGGGCTGGGGTGGAGTAGTCCATCGCGAACCGCGCGCACCCCCACCAACCTTGCCGCGGAACTGCACGAATTGCTGTGGGGCGCGGGGATCAAGCCGCCCTTCATCCTGGTGGGCCACTCCTTCGGCGGGCTGGTGATGCGCAGGTTTGCGCTTTTGTACCCGGAAGAGGTTCTAAGCGTCGTGCTGGTGGACCCCATGCGTTGCGAGGAGTGGCCGCCGTTGGACCCGGGCAAACAGGCGACGCTCGACCGTGGCGTGAAACTCTCCAGTTTCGCGATTCCGATTGCGCAACTTGGATTGGCCCGGCTTGCTGTTACCTCACTCCTGTGCCGCTCAGGGCTGATCGCGGATCGGCTGGCCGGCGCTGCCGGCAAAGGGGGGATGCATGTGCTCGGGCGGATCAAAGGTGAGGTGGGCAAGATGCCACGAGAGGTTTGGCCGATCGTGGCCGCTCACTGGTCGAGGCCCAGCTACTACGCCGGAATGCGCAGCCATGTTGCGGCGGTGCCGGACAGCGTGCGGGAGATGCAGGACGCAGAGCCCATTCGCGGGATTCCAGTTTTGCTGCTGACGCCCGGCGAATCCTCACCCCTGTCAGAGGATTCCCTGCATAAGATTGGTGACACGGTGACGCAAGTGATCGCATCCGCCAGCGCGCATTGGATTCATCTGGACGAACCGGACCTGGTGATTCAATCGATCCGGGAGATGGTTTTGGCGGCTACAGCTGGTCCTTCGGAGGTTTTGATCGGGGCAGATTGAGTGGCTTTGCCGGCGCGCAAGGCTGCGCCAACGCTGGCAAAGAAATCCGTCCATCTATCCTGAAACCGGTTCTCGCACAGCCCGGCGGCGGATCTTGCCGTTAAGATTCTGCGGCAGGCTCGCTTCGCAAGCGGTTCGAAGGTCATTGGGAAGATTCGAGCAGCCGCACAAACGCTTCTGCGATCCGTGTTCTGCAAGAGGGGATGCGGAAACCGCCAGGAGAGCAATGGCTCGTCTTCTGGCCATCGCGGCTTAAATTGTATCCCGGTGTTCCCTCAACAACTCCTCCAGATCAGGCTCAATCTATTGTTGCAAATCCGGCAGTGGATACAGGCTGCCGGGGTAATTAAATCGAACCGAGGTTCAGAACTTGTTCGATCAAATCTGCCGCGCGACCGGGCCCGTTCGTCTGCTGGATGGCTTTCTGTAAGACCTGGGCCGCTTCACGGTATTTGGAGTCTTGGAGCACCAGCATGACTGCTTTACGAAGCCTGGCCGCATTTAGCCTGCGCAATGGAACCACCACGCACGCTCCGCGGGCTTTCACCCGCGCCGCCACTCCGGGTTGGTCGTGGGCCAGGGGCACGGCCACCAGCGGCACTCCCTCGCAAAGCGACTCAAGAACCGTGTTGATGCCGGCATGCGTGATCACGAGTGCGGCCCGCTTCAGAATTTCCAGTTGGGGAGCATAGCTAACCACCAGCGGATCGCCGGCCAGCTTCCCCAGCCTTGCCGGATCGATTCCGCCACCCAGCGAAATCAATAGTTGTGAGTCGAGCCCGGCACAGGCCTCGGCGATGGTTCTGAAGATGGCTTCTGAACCGTTCTGAAGAGTGCCCATCGATGCGTAAATCAGTGGGCGTCCATCGAGGCGCTCCCAGGGGAACTTGATCGTCGGGCGCTGCTCGGGGTGTACAAACGGCCCGGTATAGTGAAGCCCCGCTGGCTTCTCGCCGGCGAATTCGAACTCCAGCGCTTCGGGCAACTGGGTAATGCGCGCCAGCCGCGACAGCGCATCCCCAGAACGCCTGAAGGGCTTTAATTTCCATGCTCTGCGTTGCCGCTTCACGTCTCTGAAGATGGGAGCTGCTATCTGCAATAATAAAAAAATTGCCAGTCGATTGCGCAAACGGCTAAGCCGATCCTTTCCCGCCGCCCAACCTAACCAGAAGGGTGGAAACCGGTCATCCTGAGGCAGGGGAGGAATCAAGGCGATGGAAATCCACGGCAGGCCCAAATAGTCTGCAACGTTTCCCGCGGAATCCGCCTCGTCGACCAACAGCGCTTCTACGTTGGCCGCCCGCACGGCATCCGGCCCTTCGCGCCGCACCATCCGCCCCGAATTCCTCACTCGTTTCAACGTGAATCGAAGGGCTGCGAATCCGTTTAAACGGGCCAGGTGTTCATCCAGCTTTTGAAGGGTGCCGGGCGGATAGTCTTCTATGCCAATCCTGTGAAACTCAATCCCCGCTGCACGCACGCGAGCCTCTGTGTCCGCAATCCCGAAGATTACGACCTCATGGCCTCTCAGTTGCAGCGAGCGCGCCAGCGCGGTCATCGGATTGAGATGACCGGTTGCCGGAAAACAAAATGCTCCCAATCTTGCCATTGCTCCTCAATTCATTGCAATTCAGTACAAGTAGAAACGCTGCCCAAGGAGGATCCAAATTTCCCCCTGCGGGCTGATTTCCCATCTGCGAGAGGCTGTATCTAATGATATTGCGATGACGGCCCGATCATCTCAAAATTGACGCTCACCCAAAGTCCAAGGGATCGCTCATGCGCTCTACATTCCGTTCGGAAGATTCGCGCCGTTGTAATCATCTGTGCTGGAGTTCATAGCAGCGTCGCTGTGGGACGCAGCCAAGCAAGCGGCACTCGCTGAGTTGCTTACTAGCGCACTGCCGCCGAGGGCTTTGAGCACGGTTCCTTCGGTGCCGCTGGCCCACGGACCCCGGAATTGGCCTTCTGCGCGCTCGATTCGAGCCTCGGCGATTTGGCGCCCTTCTAGAGTCCTTGGAGGCTTGAAGTCAGGTCAGTCTGGAGACCTCCTTCAAGTTCTCTCAATTGCGTTCAGGCTGGGCATTTCGCCTAACGGGCGAACGTCAACGAGAAGCTCGTGCAGGAACTGATTCGGTTGCGTGAATGCCGCAAAATGCCCTGCATTTGCGATCAACGCCAGGCGCTTCACGGGCGCGACCACGTCAGTGAAGAAGGTTTCCGCCGACTTTGGCGTGGTCAAAACATCGTCTTCACCTTGAAAAATGAAGAATGGTATTTCAATACGAGTGCCTTGTTCCCACGCATCGTATCGTGTTATCTCCGGCAAGAGCTTCTCCAGTGTGTAGCGCATTCCTGCAACAAATGCGCGGATGTCTTTCAGCGTCCATCCCGGCGCGTACCAGACCGCATCCTTCAGGAACTTCATGGTACGGCCGAATCCTCGCGGATCGGACTTCATCGTCCAGCGAGCGACGGTATTGTAATCGTCGGGACTCCAAGCGGTAGGATCAGGTCCAATGCGTTCAAGTGCTTTTACGCCTTGCCGAAGCTCAAGGGCGTGCAGGCGTCCGAGCACCTCGCAAAACTCCTCGTCTCTTCCTCGCCGCATTCCAACATTCTGGTCTGTGCCGATATAGGCATAAAAAAGGTCCGGGCGGCGATGCACGACCTGAATTCCAAAGGTCGAGCCAAGCGAACTCGCCAAAAGAAAGATCCGGCCTTTACGAAGCTTGGCCTGGACGTACTCCGCAACCTCTATGGCATCGCGGGTCAGTTGTTCGAAACTGATTTCGGCACTTCTGCGCCGGTCCATGTGCGAAAAGGTCTTACCACCGCCGCGCTGGTCCCATTGAACGACGGTGAAATATTTCTCCCAGGAACGCAAGTGCGGCGTGAAGATAGTGTACGAACAGCCGGGACCTCCGTGGAGAATAAGGAGAACGGGGTTGTCTTGATGCTCTCCTCTGATCCCAATCCATTGGTCTATTCCGCCGATCCTGACGAATCCCTCTTCCACGACTCCGTGAGTGCTTTCGATCTCTAATGCCGCTGCCGTCTTCGATTGCCGCAACTTTCGTTGAATCAGTGCGGCCGCTGGAATCCCTACAGCGACGAACAGCGCCACCCCGCAAACAATCCAAATCATTCGACGCTCCTAACTGTGTATGATATACACAGATAAAAAACGCTGCAAACATGCAACCGGGAGGAGAGTCAAATAAACAGTCGATGAGAGACTCAAATACACGCAAAATGCCTGGTAAAAATCGAGGTGCCGTGAATCTGATCTGGACCAAGAAGGTGCCTCCGAGTCGTGGTCCTAAACCTGCGCTGAGCGCATCTCAGATCGCGCGCGCCGCAATTCTACTTGCGGATGCCGAGGGTCTCGACGCAGTCACCATGCAACGCGTGGCTCAGGAAATGGGGGTCACAACCATGGCGCTGTATCGCTATTTTCCTGGCAAGGCTGATCTGCTCGATCTGATGATCGATTCGGCCGGCGACCCCGCTGCGAACTTCGGGAAGCCTTCATTACCCTGGAACCTGCGCCTGAAAAAGTGGGCGCGGTGCTGCCTGGCGATTTATCAGAACCATCCTTGGTTTCTGGAGGCCACTTCGGTACGCCATAGTCTAATGGGTCCAAACGAGCTTACGTGGATGGATGCTGCCCTGGCAATATTGGCGGAATCGGGCCTGGGCCAGCAGGATCAGCACCACGCTTTTCTTGCTGTCATCGGCCATGTTCGCGGGCACGCGACATTTCAACGGCCTGCAGAACGCAATAAACCCGGAAGAAAGTGGATTCACGATCTCGCTCAATTGCTGAAGCCGGAGGCCCATCGATATCCGGCCCTGGTGAAAGCCTTGGGTTCAGGATTGTTTCTTGAGAAGTCCGATGCCGCGTTCGATTTTGGGCTTGACTGTATTGTGGAAGGAATCCGTACCCGCGCCTGCTCGCAAGGCAGGGAGCCTTCTCGTCCTCCATCAAGGTCATCCTGAAAATTTTCCACTGGCGTCCACAGGGCAAAGCCGTCATCGCCGAGTGCGAGCGACCCCGTTACAGGGTCGCTCGCACCCGGAAACGGGCGAGAACTCGAGGGCTTCCTAATACTGCAGGTTGGGGTAGGCGGCGATGTCTCCGCGTCCCTCGCGTATCAAATCGAGAACGCCAAAGATTGGCCAGACCGGGTCGAGGGGGCTGGTGCTGCCGCGCTTGAACACGTTCTCGCTCGCCCAGTGGTGGCGGATCCCGTCCTGGTCGCGTGAGAACACGTTCAGGACCGCGAGCTGTACGCCGTCCGCTGTTTCCGCATGGTAGTCGCGGTTGAAGGTGTTGTTCCGCGAGGACAACAGCCGCAGATTGCGCCAGCCGCGTTCCTGTGCGTAGGCACCGAGCCGATCGGGGCCTGTCTTCGCTATCACGACAAGGTTGACCCGCTCGGCGAGGTGAAAGGCGGCGCCCTCGAGCCCGTCGACGACCGATGTGCATGACGGGCACGGCTGCTCGATAAGCGGCAGCTCGGCTGTCTTGCCCCCCGGAACGCCCGCTCGTTGGTCTTCTGGCCAGCGCGGGAACATCATGTGGTAGATGACCAGCGAGTTCTTGCCCGGTGCGAACAGCTCTGAGAGCTTTACCTTGCTACCATCGCCTGCGGACTCGAAGACGTAGTCCTCCCCGACGAGGCCACCCGCTGGGAGCCCCCGGCGCAGGGCGGCGACCTGCTCGTTCAGCTGCTGGAGTTCTGCCTCTTTTTCCAACAGCTCGTTACGGGCGCGCCGATATTCGTTCGACTCGCCAGGGAAGTGGACATTCGGGTCGAGGAGTACTTCCCGCCACTTTTTCATGTCGCGTGGTTTGCCTTTGATCGCCATTGTTTCCATCCTTCCCTATGCTCCGAACCATCTCCCTTGTGGAGTGTGAAATTCGGAGCGTCTTATGAACATCGCTCGGTGCGGTTTCCGAATTTCTCGATTTGGATTGCTTTCATTTCGGCACTCAACTGCCAGCAGCCTTCACCGCGACGCGCCGCCGTTGATAAATGGTCAACCTGACAAATGCGGCTTGGAGGAGTGGCGCAGAGACACCGTGTTTCCGCCCGCGTTCTATAAGGTCACCCGGAATGTTCTATATGGTCACCCGGAATACTGTCCACCTCGACGGGTGCTTATTCTTTGAGGTCGCGATACATCGACGAGGTCAACGGAGAACCCGATGCTATGCTGGCCAGGAATACCCACTTCTGCCACATGTCCCGCACAATGTCTGCGGATCATTGCGTCGCGGCATTTGCTCTCATTACTCTTTGAACAAATGCGTTGCGTGCGTGATCGATGCGCCTGCCCGCATAGCAGCTGCGACGATCGCAGCTTCGGTAAGCATTGCGTCATTTGCGCCAGCTTGGCGCGCTGCCTTTACATGCAACTCAATACAGTATGGGCACTGCGTCGTCAGCGCAACGGCCACCGCCATCAACTGCTTGTGCAACACATCGATGGCGCCGTCTTTGAACGCCTCCTTATCGAATGCCCAAAAGGCCTTCATGGTTGCAGGTGCATTTTCATCGAGCCTCTTCAGTCGGGTGAGGTTTTTCATATCAAACATTTGGACAACTCCATTTTGGTTTGCGCTCCTGAAGAGGAGATGCGCGGAGGAGCGCGTTGGGTTATACGTCTCAGGGCTTCGAAGCACTCCCCGAGACGCGCAGGAATGGCGAGGGTCAATTCCGCGAAGTCACGCGCATTAGCTTTTTGTTCTCGTCCGCAATGGCTTTGCGGCCGAAATAGCCGATCAAGTAAAAGGATGCCCCGAACGAAATGACATCCTTGAAGAGGAAGAGGCCCAGATTGCTCATATACCTCATCACGTGAATCCCAGGAACAGAAATAATCGCACCGGGGGTGGTCAAGAGCATGGTGCTGGTGGTAAAGAACATGAACGTCGTGATCAGCCCTGCAAGCACACCGGCTTTAGGCCTGAAATAGCCGGCGATATACAACAGGGCAGCGATCCATTCGGTAAGTCCGATGATGTCTGAGCCAACATAAGGGCCAAACAATTTAAAGTGCCACCAGATAAGCGGGCTGTTGGAGACCAGGGGGATGATGCCTTCGGCTCCGGGCGCCGTCATCTTGTAAGAGCCGGCCCAAAGAAGCATCACAATCATGCCCGCGCTGATTACCAGGAACGCGAGATTGCGATCACTGATCCATGCAGCCACTCTGGTTAAAGGGCTTCTTGCTTGTTCAGAGAGGGCGGCGGGAGACACCAGGTCCCGGCTGTCCGGATTCGTTGCATGTACTGAGTGAAGGTTACTCATGGCTACTGCTCCTTCATACGGTTGAATTGTTTTCCTCGGAAACTATGCAGATTCTGCTATACGCTCAGAAAGGTCTGTTGAAGGACGTCCTCTGCATTTTCCGGGTGGCGGACGATCGTGAATATCCTCCGCCGAGGTGTTGCGCTATATCTTCGGCAGAACTCACCAAATGCTCGCCGGTCTCCTGATTGGGCTGCAGAAAGCAGTTCCTCATCCTCGGGGTGTTGATGCTGCACGATGAAATTGGGGAAGATATTCATGCCCATGGTCATTCCTAATGAGGCACCTTTGCCACGTGCGACGATCGAGGATTAGCCCCTTTGTTGCCAGCGGCCCTCATCCGTTCTGAATATAAGATGAAGACGCATTGTCACTGGGAGTATCGTTGCGATATCTTGTAGTCTCAAATGGATCGCTTAGCACCCTACTTCGACAGGTTCTCTCTCTCCGCGCGCATGTTTTATTCAGGACGACTGTGCGGAATCTCCGAGAATCTCGATTCCGAGCGCGCCGGTTTTCTTCATTTGCTTAGAAAAGGAACGATGAAAATCATTCCGCCGAGCGGCCGGCAGATCACCATCGCTACCCCTAGCATCGTGTTTTTGCCGCGTCCGTACCGCCATCGCCTCTTGGCCCCGGAAAAAGATGGGGCCGAACTCGTGTGCGCCACCTTCGAGTTTGGTGCTGGAATTTTGAACCCTCTCCTGGCATCATTCCCCGAGCCATTGGTGCTCCCCCTCGATACCGTCCCCGAACTTGCACCCGCCCTGCAGCTTCTGTTTTCAGAGGGTTTTTCGGACGCGCCAGCCCGCGAGCCAGCCGTTAATCGATTGTTTGAATACGTCCTGGTGCTCCTCATTCGATCGGTGATGGGTGCGCACCTGGTTAACAGCGGCATTCTTGCAGGGCTCAGTGACGATCGCCTGGCCAAGGCGATCGATGCCATGCATAAACACCCTGAAACGTCCTGGTCGCTGGAAAAGCTGGCGCAATCGGCAGGTATGTCCCGGGCGCGCTTTGCTGCTCACTTTCGACAAGTTGTCGGCATGACGCCATTCGATTACCTGACAAATTGGCGCATAGCTATCACGCAAACCATGATGCGCGAGGGCAAATCGCTGAAGAGGATTGCACCCGCGGTGGGATATGCAAATTCCACGGCTCTGACCCGGGTGTTTACGCAACGTGTTGGGCTGCCTCCTTCTGAATGGCTTGCTCACAATCAGAAACAGCCACTGCCCTCCGCACAATGAGTGGGTAACAACTCGGAGCCGTTCGCTTTGCGCAACGCCTCGAGCGTGGCGACACTCCCGGCCATGGATGGTTCTCCCTTCGAGGCTCTACGCTCAATCTGTGTGGCCCACCGTCCTGGTTCTTGACGATGACCTGTTCAAGGTGGAGTGGCCGATTCGCCTTGTTGCTGGTACGATTCCTACCTTGCGGCCGGCGGCAGCAGCTTGCGGTCAATCAGGGATTGGAGGGCATTGCAAAATGTGCGAAAAGGCGGAGTCGCCCTGAGCATTGTCAACACGTCGAGAAAACGTGACCCTTGCCGGGGCTTTCGGGGTTAGTCGGTAAAGATCAACGTTCCGCCAGTTAAAAGCAGATGCCAGCTTCTCCGGCAGGCTGCATCCAGTGTGGTGTCAGGCGGGCGATGCCGCTTACATCGCCGAGGAGGATGAGCGCCGAGCCAGCATGCTCACCATCCAAGGGAAGAATCTGGAAGAAATCTCCGCCAACCTCTCTGGCCGGACGGTAGACGCTCGTGACGGCGAAGCCGGAAAGCGAGGGCAGCGCCTCGGGGATGAGAACCTGCTGCAGTTCGCGGGCGCTCCTGAACTCCTGCTCCAGCAGGTTCTGGCGGCCCGCAGCCTCCTGCGTGTAGCGGTAAACCGCATAGATCAACGCAAGGAAGAGCAGCGTATCGGTGATCGTCCGCGCCGTAAAATCGTTGCCGTTGATGGTGAAAACGGGGGTAAGAATTCTTTGCCCAAATGTCCATCGGGTGAAGCGGCTGCCCTGCTGGAACAGGTCTGCGGCCACCACAATCATCTGATCGAAGAAGGCTGCAATGGCCACGAGCCAGCGTGCGGCGTCGAGACGCTGCAGAAGGGCAAGCGCAACCAGCAGGAGCGGATAGAATTCCGGCACCGCGAAGATGGCCGTGAGCACGGCATCGGCGAACTGCAGCCGCGACGTGAGCACGGGGTTGCTCCAGTCAAAGAGGAACAGCGTTCCTTCGAGGGATTGGACGACAATTGCGATGATCGCCAGCAGGCGCGTCATGCGAGCCAGGCGGGGATTGCTCTCCAGCTTGAGCAGGTGGAGCAGCAGGAACCACAATGCGATGTTTTCCAATGCCTCGACCGGCTGCAACCATCCCAAGGCGAAGCTGCGAGGAAAAGGTAGGTGCAGGCCGACTAGGAAGAAATTGACTACGTAGGCACCGCTGAAGACAGCCATCCAGAGCAGCACGCGCTGCGAGCGGTCGCGAAACCATGCCAACAGGCTCAGCAGCATTACCAGCCCATAGAGCGACTCCATTCCAAAACCGTACTGGCGGGCGCGTATCCAGGTGTAGTCCAGCTGGGCCTTGCGCGCGGCGATTGTCGCGGGGCTGCCAATCACTGGCGCGAAATTGAGTCCACCGCGCTGACTTGAATCCTCTGATCCGAGCGGAGCCTTCCAGACGCGCAGGGCGAGAACTCCGTCTCGGGCCGACCCAAGGCCGAAAGTTTGGGTGTCGTAGGAGTAATAGATAGGGTGCGGGGGGAAGTGCCGCTGCGTCCGATGAGCGTGCCGTTCCAGTAAACCTCGTATGCGTCATCGACGTGCTGTATCAGCAGGGCGACATCGGGTGAAGCGCCCGGCGTGGAGGCCAGATGAATATGCTTGCGGTACCACGCGTAGCCGGCATAGGAAGGGTGGCCCTGCGCGCCCCAAGGCGTCTCCGGATCGATCTGCTCCCAGCCGTCCATTCCCGCAGAGTCAGGGGTTTTGGGTTGCGCCCATTGGGGATCGTCGCCAAGGTGAAACTGCCACGCTCCCTGCAGCGTGATGGCTGCGTTGATCTGGTCGGCTTTCCGTGGTGTTTCCGCCGCACCGCAAGCGGCAGAAACGCCGCAGGCAAGCACGATGCCAAGCAGAAAATAGATTCCCGAATATCGAAAAGTCTCGCCGGAAAGCATACCCCATTGGACTTGGATAGCGGTTAGCCGGCCGCTGCTCGTTTCTGGATACCTTCTCGATTGGATTCTCGACCAAAATGGGTCGCGAACCTTCGGTCGGCCAATATGTACACACCAAAGTCATCCTCTGCCCGGTTACATCGCGCCAGCGCTTGAATGATCCGAGAGTTCAGCCTGCGCCGCATAAAGCCTGCGTCCCGCAGGTACGCTGTTATGAACTCCTCTTGAATGTTGATCGCACGCGGGAGTGTCGTAATCACGACCAATAACGTGCGTTCTTCCTGGCATCATCGCTGCCAGGCTCCGGCTCGCCGAAGAAGCGTAGTTCCAGCCCTTGTCCAAGCAGAAGCTGCATGTAGCGGCTCAACGCCCGATGCCAATTCTGAATGCGAATGCCCCTCCATTCCGCCCATCTCGAGCGCTCATCCATGTAGTCATCGATGTAGAAGCGGCCCTCGCCATCCGGTCCATGCCACCACCCCTCCGTATGGCCGACGCTGGCTTCATGGCCGACCACACAGACAAAGCCAGAGATAAACTGTTCCGCGATGCCCACCCTCTCGAAACTTTGACCCGCAGCTGCAGGGTTGTTCTCGGTTGTCACGCTCTTAGCAGCCGCTCAGAACAATGCACCTAGCTCGTTTTTACCCGGGACCGGCAGCCCTCGCCGCGACGAAATTACTGGCTTCCTCGATGAGCTGCACGATGTCCTCGGGGTGAGTTGCCACGGAAGCGTGACTTGTTTGCAACGTAATCGTCTTTCTGGCGTTGATTCGATTTGCCATCCACCTTTCGGTCTCCGGAGGGATCAACCGATCGTCGGCCGATATCTGATACCAGCAGGGCTTTACTTTCCACGCTGGCGCTCCGGACTTGTCTTCGAAGCAGCGCGCTGCAGTGGGCTTCTGCGTAAGGGCCCAAACGAGCGATTCTGTTTTGTCTTCGAGATTGTGACAAAACGTCTCGTGGAATTTGTCAGGTTCGACCCATAAATAGCCATCTTTATCCCGGCGTATGTTATCCGCCCCCGAAGGGAGTGCTCGCCGCGCCCAAAGGCTCTTCAGGCTTTCTCCCTCATCGAGTGCAGGCCCTGCTAAATAGACGAGACCGACGACATTGGAAGTGAGTCCGGCTCCCGTGATGACGGCGCATCCATACGCATGGCCCACTAATAGCGTTGGGGCATCCTGCGCAGCGGCCATTGCCGCCGTTCGCTCAATATCGTCGTGCAACGAGGTCAGCGGGTTCTGCACGGCGAAAACTCGGTAGCCCTTTTCGTGCAGGAGGGGTATGACATGGCGCCAGTGCGAAGCGTCCGCCCATGCGCCGTGCACTAATAAGATGTTGGGTTTCACATTCATTATAAACCTCTGTTGGAATTGTTGCGTTCCGGGCCTTGCTCCGCGGAGTTTGGATTCCCGGGTTGAGGAGGGTGAGTGCGCGAACAGCCGTCAGGCTCAATTACATTTCGTATTTTTCCGCAATGGCCGCGAGCCGATCCAGTTCCCGAATCAGCGACGAAAACGATGCGCGCCCGAATTCCTTCACGAGATGTGCGTGAATCCGGCTCCACGAATTCTCGGCCGCGGCCAGGGCTTTCACTCCCCCCGCTGTGAGTTTGGCGGAATTGTATCGGGGGTCCTCGCCGTCGATGATCTTAATCCATCCGTCGCGCTCCATCGGCTTGAGCGCGCGGTAAAGGGAGGTTCGATCCATTGCAAGGCTGTGGGCAATCCGGGCGAGCGGCTCGCCACTATGAGCGGAGATGGCGCGCATTACGGCGAACTGCGTGCTGTTGATTCGTGCCGGAGACAGGACGGCGTCGTATGCCCGGCCCAGAACGCGCGATGCTTTCTTTACCGTCGTGCATGCGCATGGCATCCGGTTGTCCCGTAATGATTTCCGCACGTTCACTCTCCTGTCATGTCCTTGCCTTTGTGATTGCCCAACGTATGACGACCGGAAGGTCCTGAAACGTCCTGGTTACGACTCGCTCGCCGCATACGACCCTGTTGTTGCCGATTCATGTCCCGCAGCAACATGAATAGCTCCGCCCACGAGAATCAATGCCGCTCCCAAGCCACAGACGCCTCCCCACCCCAAATGCTCCCACAGGACAGTGCCCGCGTACGAGCCCAGCGCTCCGGCAGTGAAGTAGCACATCATATAAACCATATTGAGACGGCTGCGCGCCTCGGGGAGCAAAGAATAGATGCGGGTCTGGTTGGTTACGTGTCCCGCCTGTACACCGAAGTCGAGAAGAACGACTCCCAGAATGAGTCCGGTGAGGTGGCGACCGAGGAAGTACATCACGGCAAACGAAAGCAACGTGCTCGCCAACGCGACCAGGATGTTCCTGCGCGGTCCGCGCCGGTCCGCTGTTTTGCCGACCAGCGGCGCCCCTACGGCACCGGCCACGCCCACCAGCCCGAACAAGCCGGCGACCGCACTGCCATAGTGATAAGGCGGAGTCTGCAGGAAAAAGACAAGCGTCGTCCAGAACGCGCTGAAGGCGGAGAAGAATACGGCTCCGAGGAGCGCGGCTTCCCGCAGGACCGCCTGAGTGCGCACCAACTGTGCCGCTGAGCGAATCAGTTGGATCCAGGAAAGCCCGGCGGCGGGCTCGTTCTTCGGCAATTGCCATCGAAACAAACCTGCAATGATCAGGGCAATGGCCGCAGCCAGCCAGTAGACGGCACGCCATCCAAGCCAGGCGGCGAACAGGCCGCTGAGCGTCCGCGCGAGAAGAATTCCGAACAGCAACCCCGACAGGACGGAGCCCACGGCAGACCCTCTCCGTTCCGCGGGCGCCAGATGAGCCGCGTAGGGCACGATGACATGGACCACTGCCGCCGTGAGCCCTATACCAAACGCGGCAAGCACCAGCCACCAGAACTCCCGGGCCGTAGCCATGAGGACCAGGCACAGGCTGGCGGCGAGGGTGAGAACAACAATGAGATGGCGGCGCTCCTTTGTGTCGCCCAGGGGCACGAACAGCAGCATGCCCAATGCCGTTCCCAACTGGCTCAGCATCGCGACGCCACCGACCTTCGCCACGGAAATACCGAATGTGAAGGCGATGGAGGCAAGCAGAGGCTGAATGTAGTAGATGGTGGCGACCATTCCTCCAGTGCCGAACGCCATCACCCATATGTCCTGAGGGCGCAGCGGGGGACGCACTCCGGGCTGCATGCCGTCGTTGCTCATATCCGTCAGATGCGCCCCGTATCGAGTACGATGCATATACATCACAAAAATGCATCAGAAAAGCGAATTTTATGCGCAACCACGGCGATGCATACACATCACTGAATGTGGAACGGATGATCCCATCCAACCCGAAAGGAGAACGCTCATGCTGATGCACCCCTCCGTACCGCCTGCACAGACTGTGACAATGACCCAAGTATCAATAGGGTCGACGACCATCGCCGGAGAGCCCGAACTGTATCTGAGCTCCCCCCATCCCGAGATTACCTCGGCCATCTTCACGATCCCGCCGGGAACGAAAACTCGGTGGATGACCCACCCCGTCCCGGGATACATCTACGTCCTGCAGGAGCGCTCACCGTGCAGTTTGCTGACGGATCCTTGCAATCTTTCGGCGCGGGCCAGGGATTCCTCCAGACGCGCACAAAATGGCATCGTGGGTGGAACCGTGGATCGCAGCCGGTGCGTTTCCTCGTAGTCTTCTTTGGCGCAAAGGGTGTTCCCGATGTCATGCACCCTCCTGCCGTCAATGGGATCGATCAGACGAAATAAGAGAGTTATGGCTATTGGCAACGCTATCTCGGCGGCGTAACTGACGTTTCGAAATACCACTTGGACTTGGGGGGGGGGTTCGTACACGGTTGTTGGTATCATGCCTCCGGGTTTCGATTTCCCTGCGGGCATCGCGGCGTGGATTCCGCGCGAGCTCGATCCACAGGAACCGAGTCGCACAGGGCACAACTGGCAGGTAGTAGGCCGCGTTCGCGACGGTGTAACCGTCGCCCAGGCACGAGCAGATCTGAGCGCAATTGCTCGCCGCATTCGCCGCCAATATGGTACGGAGGTGGATCTTAGCGATGCCGCTGTCGTGCCGCTTTCCGACGTAATTGTCGGAGATGTGCGAGGTGCCCTGGTTATGTTGCTGGGAGCGGTCGGATTGCTGCTCCTGGTCGCCTGCGCAAACGTAGCAGGTCTGCTGGTGGCGCGCACTTCGGCCCGGGGCCGGGAACTAGCCGTCCGTGCGACGCTGGGAGCCGGGCGGGGCCGTCTGACACTACAGTTCCTCGTGGAATCACTGGCCCTTTCCCTTACGGCAGGAGCGCTGGGCACTCTGCTGGCTGTCGTCGGAGTCCGGATTCTCCCCACCATCCTCCCTGTCAACCTGCCTCGCAAGGAGGGAATTGTTGGTCTCGGCAAAAGGCCCGTCGGTGACCGAAACCTTGCCGTTTCTGAGTCGTACAGTGGTAGCCGCCTGAACCAATTCCAGAGCCTGGGCCGCTATAAGATGACCGCGCCTTCGTAGCGTCTCGTCATATGCCAGGCTCTCGTCGTCCAGGGCTTGCAAATCGGTCGCCGACAGCGCGTTGAGGTTTTTCTCGTCGTAGAAAACCATGCAAAGGTATTTCATTGTTTCCTCCTGGGTGGTGGGGAACTGCCCCATTACGCAAGATAGTCGTTCGGGAAGACTCCAAATGGACAACCTATCCTGAAATTACATTCCCGCATCTGTACGTTGCGGCTCCGGTTCGCAATCGTGCGGCCAGCCGCCTGCCAGGATGGTCAGCAACTGGATAAGTACGGTTCTTCCCTTCAGCGAGTGAAAAATCCGCCATGCACGCATTGAAGACGAATAGGTCCCCAAATGTCGGCATGTCGCAAGGTTTTTCCCCGACAGCGTGGAATTGTTCGGCCCGGATCACCGCCTTCCCGCCAGCGGCTACTTGGCGGATCGGACAACATCCGCTGCAGGGCGTCGAAGGGATGACTTATACTGCTGCGGATTACTCTCGGAGATTGCGCATGCTCACAGCCACACCATCCCCCGCGGATCAGCCGCTCTACGACCTTGTCAACGGACTGGCTCCATCGACCATTGCGGACGTGATCGCGCGCATGCAGGCCGTCGACGCGCTCCTGCCGGTGAATGATGGTCTCAAATGGTTCAACCGGCTCTATCTCATGGTCACGCAACAGGTCGATCTGCACCCGCCCGGAGGCGCGTGGCAGAGCCCAGTTTGGCTCACTCGCCTCGATGTCGTCTTCGCCGGTCTCTATTTTGGCGCCGTGGCCGGGTTCCTCGGCGGAGGCTCTGTGCCCTCGGCATGGAGCGCGCTGTTTGAAGCGCGCTACCGCACCGGCATCGATCGCATCCAGTTTGCTCTTGCAGGCATGAACGCCCACATTAATCACGACCTCGCGCTGGCCCTGCTGGCCACCGACGCCGAATTGAACGTCATTCCGGCTCCAGACAGCCCCGAGTTCGCCGACTATCAGTCCGTCAATGACTTGCTTAAAACCGTGATGCCCTCGGTGCTGACCATGCTCGCCACGGATACGCTCGGCGTGCTCGCAGAAGACACTGGCAAAATCGGCCGGCTGCTCGCTTTCTGGGACATCTGCAGCGCCCGCAACCTCGCCTGGGACTTCGCAAACCACCTGCGCGATCTGACCGGGCTCACTCGTGATGCTGCCATCAGTGCGCAAGACGCAACCACTGGCGCCCTCGGCCGGGCCATCCTCGCCGTCTGAATGCTCTGCGCAATTCGAGATGGCCGAAGCAGAAAGCCAGCGGACCCTACAAAATGCGGAACTGGCCGGCCAGCATCCTGCGATCTCATAACCGGGTTGGGGCAGGAAAATCGGACAGACCTAACGTTTATGGGTACTAATCTGCAGATCGCCGCTTAACCTGTGTTCAATGAGCGCCTTGGGCTGTTGGCGTGAACCGAGGATCGCGCCTGGACAGGTAGACGGACATTCGCCGACTTTCCGTTCCTCGCCGTCTCCGGCGTCTGAGCCTTCACTGGCTTGGCTCCGCTGTTTGGGCAAGGGGTCACGATCAAAGGTTTGGCGCGCAGCAATGCGTCTCCAGGCACGTTTCAACGAGGCTTGCGCGGCAATGGAGATGTGTTGATTATCTGCGGAGTTGCTTCCGGCTAAACTGAAACATGTCGTGTTTTGAAGGGGTGGGAAGATTGGTGCGTTCGTACCAACGTCGTTTCTTCTGGGTTGCCGCACTCGCTATCGCTGCGTGGACGGCGACGCCGCGGACTTTCGTATTTGCTGCGGCTACGCCACCACTGAAATTGGTCAAGACCATCGAGCTTGCGAATATTCGCAGCAGCGCACCCGACCTTTCGGCGGATCAACTCGCTAGGAATCTGACCACGACGCGCATGGTCGGCGCTCAAAACCACTTCGATCACCTGACGGCTGACCTGAAAAACAATCGCCTCTTCGTCGTCCCGGAAGCTCATAAGACAATCGAGGTCTACGATCTTCGCACCGGCAAATTTGTGCACAGCATCAAGGGAATCGGCGTCGGACATTCGGTGGTATACCGCGCCGACATTGACAGAATTTTCGTGACCGACGGTGCCGACGGCGATTTGAAAATCTTCAACGGAACCACGTATGAATTGCTGAAGACCGTAAAGCTCCTGGCCGATGCGGATGCGACCGGGTATGACCCCGTGACTCATAATCTGTACATTGCGGATGGCGGCCTGGATGCGAAACTGAACCACACCTTCCTGGAAATCGTGAACACCGATACGAGCGAGAAGGTAGGTCGAATCAAGATTGATTCCAATCGCCTGGAGGCCATGTACGTCGAGAAATCTGGATCGAGACTATTTCTGAATATGACTGAGAAGAACTCTATTGGCGTGATCGATCGCAAGACGCAGGCAGTAGCCGCCGTCTGGCCGCTCACGTGTAAGGTCAATGCGGCCGTCGCGATGGACGAGAAGAATCATCGACTTTTCGCCGCGTGTCGTGATGGAAACATGAATGTGCTGGATTCCGATACCGGAAGGGTGCTCAAAAACCTTCCAATCTCGACCGGAGTCGACGACATGGTATTCGATCCCGCAAGCCAAAGAATTTACGTGGCCGCCGGGGAAGGGTTCGTAAACGTATTTAAGGAAATCGACGCGGACCACTATCGAGTAATCGGGAAGATTCCCACTGGCCCTCTGGCCAAGACGGGTTTATTGGTGCCGGAACTGAAAGAGTATTTCGTAGCCGTGCCGCCGCATGGGACAAGGTCTGCGGAGGTACTGGTCTTCGCCGTGAAATAAGTAGAACCCACGACTCCAATCTCTCGAAAGGCGCTGCGAAAATCGCCAATCGGACGATAGTGCGTGCGGGCTCCTGCGCCCTCGCCTGCCACGCCATACCGAGCACAACCAGGACTGCCAAGCCTTCCATACTCTGTCATTTCCATGGCCTGCCTTTGGGGCGGGATCAGAATGTGAAGTTGCCGAAATCGCCCGTGTCGCGGGAAGAACCCATTTCGAGCAGCCGTCATGACTACCGACAAAAGTCAGTTTGTGTTCTGTGATCGCTTTGCATCTCAGGGTCTCAACTCACTCTGCTTTCAAAAAGCAGCTTGAACGCAGGAGCGGGGCTTGCGTTCGGCCGCCAGATGTCGTCTACAATCGATTACTTTCGAAGGACCCATGCGCGCGCAGACCATTGCTGCTTTCAGGCCAGGCGTCCGGCGACATCTCACGTTGGTGTCACCTTTCAATCGTCTAGCCTGTGTGCTACTCTAGTGCGCAAATGCAGACCTCAGAGAAGCAGGAAGCGGTAAGCGACGTGGTTGTTCGCCTTGACCCGTTCACGGTCGGCGCGATAGGGATTCTTGCCTATATGCTGGGGAATGTCTTACACGAAGGGTTGGGCCACGGCGGCGCTTGCCTCCTGGTTTCGGGCAAGCCCCTGGCGCTTTCGTCCGTCTATTTTGAGTGCAGCGTGGACAGCCGATTGGTGCTGGCTGCGGGCACGCTGATGAACCTGCTTGCCGGAGCGTTGTTCTTTGCCCTCGGACGCTTTACCAGCCGCAGCCATCCGCGATGGAAGTATTTCTTCTGGATCGCCATGACCGTGAATCTGTTCACCGGCACCGGATATTTTGTCTTCTCCGGCATCGGCGGCATTGGCGATTGGGGAGCATTTATTCAGGGGCTCGGTCCCCAGTGGCTCTGGCGAATCGGCCTGACGCTGCTGGGTGCCACGACCTATCTGCTCGCGGCGCGCATCAGTCTGCTGGAGTTGCGCCCGCTCATTGGCAGCGATACCCAGCAGCGCTACCAACGCGCGGTTCGTCTCTCGGCGATCCCATATTTTGCTGGGGGAATTCTGATGTGCGTGGCCGGCGCGCTCAATCCCCATGGCATGATCCTCATTCTGATCTCCGCCGCGGCATCGACCTTCGGCGGCACCTCAGGATTGATGTGGACCACCGACTGGCTCAAGCGCGGAAAGCTGATTCCCTCCGGGCCACCGGCAGACCCGATGCCGATTCCGCGGAGTTGGCCGCTGATCTTCGCGGCTTGCGCCGTAGCCATTGCATTCATCTGCGTCCTTGGTCCCAGCGTCCGCTGGGCGAGCTGATCGAGCGAAGCCGCGGCTGCCCGCCCTCGCATTCAAGCAAGCGCACCTGTCGAATGTCTCAACTGCTGCGCAGCTTCAGTGGGAATCAGGAGTTAGGCTTCGAAACGCCCGTAGAGTCCGCTTTCCGGCAACTTCGGGCGGTTCGGCCGTCTAGACCTGCGAGCCTGCAGAAATCACCGTTTTGCGGGAGTGAAGGCGTGCGCTGCGAATGTTTTCGACGCTGCTTTGTTTGTGCAGGACGATGCGCGGGTGAATTCCCGGCTTACCGTCTCAGGTGGGATGCGGTGGGAGGCGCAGAACCATATTGCCGATCACGATGACTGGGCTCCGCGCGCGGCATTTGCCTATTCGCTCGATGGCGGAAAGGGGAAAACGGCCAGAACGGTGCTTCGCGCCGGATATGGATTCTTTTATGACCGGGTTGGAACTCCAAACCTGATGACCGTTCAACATTCCGAAGGAGAGACACAGATCGTGCTGACGAATCCGAACTGCAGCTCAAGCGCGACCTCGCTGGATGGCATCGATTTGACCACGTGCACAAGTGGCGCCGGAGCCGGGGCGACGAACACCGCGCCCGTCCGCTATGAAATTGCGCCGAACTACCACGCAACGTATACCGAGCAGGGGGGAGCAAGTATTGAGAGGCAGTTACTGGCGGGCGCGAGTGTGTGGACTTCTACTCGAACGCCGGCGATCTTGAAAAGGCCGCGAGCATCGTCTCGACTCTGCTGGCATCCCGGCCTACCGACCCCCCGCTCCTTTATCTCTCCTACCGCATCCACTCCGACCTGGCGAACCGCGCGATTTTGACGATGGCCATGGCCGATCCGGGAAGTGCCGAGATCCACCAGGCGATGGCCAGAGAACTGGCCAAGCAGAGGAACACCACGCAGGCAATCGCCGACTACCGCGAAGCCATCCGGATCAATCCGCGGCTTCCCGGAGTGCACACGGAGCTCGGCGATCTGCTCTACCACTCGCAGGATGAAAGGCTGCAGGCCTTCGCCACGTCTGAGTTTCAGGCGGCCCTGGAGGCGAATCCGAGGGATGAGAAGGAGGAGCTTGCGATGGGAGTGCTCGCGGCGCGGCGCGGCGATCTGAAGGCAGCCTACACCGCCGATGCACACGCCCTCCAATTGGACCCCAAAGACAGCGACGCCTGCACCGAGCTAGCCAAGGTGCTGATCCAGATGGACAAGAACGACGAGGCGCGGCTGCTGCTGGAGCGCGCCGTCCAGATCGATCCCGCCAACTACGTGGCCCACTTCCGCCTCAGCACGCTCTACCGGCAACGCGGCAATACGGACGAGGCGAAGCGGCAGGTGGAGCTCTACCTGCACTACAAGCAGATGCACGATAAGCTCGAGAAGATCATCTCATCAATTCAGGCGAAGGAGAAGATGGATGAACCTACCCAAGATCTTTCTGGTGGTCTTGACCGCTCCCGCTGTAACCTATGGCGCGGCGCAGAGCTACGATTCGGCGCATTTGCCTTTGCAGGTGCCGGCCAAGAGCCTGGCCGTGCCAACTGACGTCAGCCCCGCCATGCAAAACATCATCGGAGCGCCGCGCAATCCAATCTGGAATCAATTGTGGAAGAGCGGAGAAGAATGGAGAAAGGTAGCCAATGCACAGGCGGCTCAGACCGTGCAGACCCTGTCGGCGATGCGCCAACGGCTTCACGTCTCGGTGCGGCCCGAGACGATGGACGGCGTGAGAGTCTATATCGTGACGCCCGCTGTGATTCCTCCCGAACACCGCGACAAACTGCTCATTCATGTTCACGGAGGCTGTTATGTGCTCTATCCCGGTGAGTCGGGAACAACCGAAGCAATCATCATGGCGGGGCTGGGGCACTTCAAAGTGGTGTCTGTCGATTACCGCATGCCCCCTGAGGCCTACTTTCCTGGCGCGCTGAACGATGCCATGACCGTATACAAGGCGGCGCTGAAGACCACCGACCCGAAAAACATTGCGGTCTTCGGCACCTCCGCCGGCGGCGCTCTGGTGCTAGAGATGATGCTGCGCGCCAAGCAACTGGCAATTCCGTTGCCAGGAGCCATCGCGCCCGGCACCCCGATGGCGGATGTTACCAAGACCGGAGACTCGTTCTATACCAACGAATTGGTTGATAACGTCCTGGTATCCCGCAACGGGTTCTGCGACGCGGCGACCGTTGTGTATGCGCACGGCGCGCCTCTCAGCGATCCGCTGCTCTCCCCGGTCTACGGGGATATGCACGGCTTTCCTCCGGCCATCCTGACCACCGGCACACGCGATCTGCTGCTCAGCAACACCGTGCGTGTTCACCGCAAGCTGCGTGAGGCCGGCGTCGAAGCTCAACTCGAGGTCTTTGAAGGCGAATCGCACGCCCAATATCAGTTCGACGATCGCGTGCCGGAAACCAAGGAGGCATTTGGAGAGATCACCGCATTCTTTGACAAACATCTTGGCCGTTGAGCCGGAATCGCTCCACTTTCTTCAATGGCTTCAAACGTGACCCCGTCAATACCCGGTGCCCCATCATTACTTCTCGCCATCTGGTAGGCTTCCCGCAAAGTTTCCATCTTGCAGACATGGACGTATAACCCCCAGAAACGCCAAGACGGTTCAGCCTTCGCCTTGACATATAGACTCCTTCGCAGGTCCTGCAAACTGATGGGCGCTGTTGTCATTTCCCCCTTGCCTCCCTTTGTTAGAGCCGTTACAAACAGCAGGGCTTCTTCGCTCCGCGGACGTTACTCCGCTTCCTCGCTACTACAGACCCGGCCGAGTCCCTCTCGCCTTCCACCGACTTCCCGGTGTCACC
>CAWEXZ010000003.1:0-1787693 GCA_963813215.1 uncultured Acidobacteriaceae bacterium | reverse complement strand
TCTTTGTCCCCCCGCCGAATACGCCTCTATTTTCGCCCTATCTTCGCTTATAATCAACTCCGTGGCCGAGGAGCTGTTGGAGACTCAACCCGCAGCACTGCGCAAGATTGTCCATGTCGATATGGACGCGTTCTATGCGTCTGTCGAGCAGCGTGATGACCCGGCACTGCGCGGTAAGCCCGTGGTTGTTGCCTGGAAGGGGAAGCGTTCCGTTGTTTGCGCGGCTTCGTATGAGGCGCGGAAGTTCGGGGTTCGATCTGCGATGCCAGCCGTGACCGCAGAGCGTCTTTGTCCCCAGGCCGTTTTCGTCCCGCCTGACTTTACCCGTTACAAAGCCGTATCTCGCGCGATCCGGGAAGTCTTCAGCCGTCATACAGACATAATCGAACCGCTGTCGCTCGACGAAGCCTATCTCGATGTCACAGAGAACAAGACGGGCCTGCCGACGGCAACAAAAGTCGCAATAGCGATCCGCCGGCAGATTCGCGAAGAGCTTTGTCTCACAGCATCGGCGGGCGTCGCTCCGAACAAGTTCCTGGCAAAGATAGCTTCCGACTGGCGTAAACCTGACGGTCTCTTCGTCATTCAGCCGAAGGACGTCGATACATTCCTGCCTCCGCTGCCCGTTGGCCGCATTCCAGGTGTCGGCAAGGTGACCGAGGCTCGCCTGAAGCAGATTGGAATTCAGACAGTCGGGGATTTGCGCACATTTGAGCTAGGTACACTCGAAGTACAGTTTGGACGCTATGGTGCTCGTCTCTATGAACTCGCCCGCGGCGTCGATCATAGTCCGGTCACACCGGACAGGCCGACCAAGTCCATCTCAGCCGAGGACACCTTCGAGCAGGACATCCCGCTTTCCGAAACCGAAGATCTCATTCGGCTTCTTGCCGAAAAGGTCTGGTTGGCATCACGCCGGGAGGCACGCACCGCACGAACGGTGGTGCTGAAACTGAAGACGAAAGAGTTCAAAATTCATACACGCAGCTATACCCCTCCAGTGCCTCCAACCTCCTGCGAGGAGCTGACTGCGATTGTACTTTCCCTTCGTGAGCGTATAGATCTGGGCCCTGAGAGGCTCTTTCGACTGGTTGGAATTGGGTTGGGGAACTTCCGAGAATCACGCGAAGCGGATTGAAGCGCCCCTTTGCTTCAAGAAATAGCAGGCCCGTCAACTTGAAAGATTGCGTTTCATGCCGAAACAAAAGGGTGGATAGGAGCGTTCATCAGACCGCTATCGGCGATTTGCTAGGGGATGATGTCATTGAAGACGCCGAATCCCATATGGACTGCGGTATGCGGACGAATCTGGTACGCAAAAGAGGCGCGTGGCTGGTAGAAGAACAGCGGCGTTGCTGCAAAGAGGTTATGAACGTTGCCCAGAACAACCTGCTTCAACGGCTGATCGGTCTCGTGCGAAACATCCAGAAAGGAGCCAGCCATGCGAAAAAAGAGAGCGCGCGGACTGGTGACGTTGGTGTTCCAAGTGACGCGCAGGCCGTAACCGTTGCCTTCGGAGATGGCTGTAGGTGTCCATCGCGTAGTATTCGAGGTTCCCAACCGCCACCCTTTCTTTGAGAGAGACCGGGATGTTCAGGACTGCGGTGAACGCGGCCGCTACGATCTCGAATACCAGCTGCCCACGGAAGCGCCCTGATCTCCAACATCATTCTCAAGCGTCGCTTCCCGCCTACTTCTTAGCCGGGCGCGGCATCGGCTTCAGCCCGACCTGCTCCTCCGCCGTATACGGCGCTCCATAATACGGGAAATCCTCGCGAATGCGCCCGCGGTCGGGAGCAAGTCCATCGACAATTGGCGTGTTAGCCGCCAGCGTCAACATCACATCCAGCACATCGTCGCCGAGCGCGCGTCCATTGAAGCTGGCCATCTCAAATGCGGCGGAAGTTCCAAGCTCGTAAGGCAACGTGTTGGGACAAAGCCGTGCAGCGATCAGCTTCCCGTATTCACCCGGGTCCGCCGCCGAACCGGCATAGGTCGTCATCTTCTCCGCAAAATCCGCAATCGACTTCGCGAAGCGCTCTAGATCTTCAGAGGGAACCGACGAATTGAATTGTTCTTTCACCTCTTGATCGCTCGGGTCGTTCAGGAAGAGATGCGTAACCATGGGCAGGCCCCAACGCGAAACTTGTACTTCCGGCGCATGGCCAAAGAGGGAGATCGTCGCCCATGCGTTGATTTTTCCCTTCCCAATCAGTTCGCTCGGCACCTCCAGCACAATCGCCGTAACATTCCGCCTCGCAAAGGGATTCTGCTGATGCAGAAAGGCTTCCCCATCGTAGCGCTGGTCCTTATAGAAAGCAGTCATAAATGTGCCGAATCCGGCATTTGCCGCAAATAGCTCTGGAGCAATCCCAACATACGCACGAAGACCAGAATTAGTCGCGACCGAACCGGTTTCACCCTCAACCAGACTCTCTCCGGCGTCACCACGAAGAGCATCGTCACCCGTCGCCTTCCGCACCACAAACGGCTGGATGTGAGTATGCTCACTGCCATCTCCGTGTCGTGGTTCACCAAACCTGAACTTGAACGTAACCTCTTCCCTCGCATCTCCGTTCAGGTCGAACCGGAACGCGTAGAGCCCTTCCGGATGAAGCGTATCCGGAGCCGATAATCCCACATCCGGATTCACGGTCATCGCCATTACCGTCTTGCCCGAGGGGCCGCCAAATAAATAAAAGTCGCAGAGGTTGAGGCTCGGATCTTCCTTCGCCAGTTTGGTATCGAAATGATGTGACATAGTTTTCCTCTCTGCCGACGCGTTATTCATGCGTATCCGTGTTATCACCGTCCGCCCGCCCGAACGTAGGCAGGTACCTGCCGAAGTTCAATTCGAAGTCGCTCGGAACGCCGTAACCGATGCCGCGGATCTTGGCGCGGCGCGCCTGTGCACTGGGCAAGGCCAGCAATGGGAAGAACAAGTCAATGCTCGACTGAATCTCGGCAGCTGTCGGCGTCCCGAACCGATTGACCTGGGCCTTCGCCGCGGTTAGCGTTTCATGGTCGAAGGAGGCCAGACGCTGGGCGAGCGCATCGACAAACGAGTCGAGGATGGCATCGTCCAGCGTGCGGTTCACCCAGCCATAGCGCTCGGCGATATCAGGATCGAAATCGTCGCCGCTGAGGACTATCTCAAGTGCGCGCGAGCGGCCGACCAAGCGCGGAAGCCATTCGAGCGCTCCGCCGCCCGGGACCAGTCCGACGCCGACCTCGGGGTTGCCGAATAGGGCGCTTTGCCGGCTGGCGAAGCGCATGTCGCAGGCCAGCACGAACTCGTTACCGATGCCGCGCGTGCGGCCGCGAATCTTGGCGATGCTCACGACTGGCGTGGACGACAGGTGCAGAACAAAATCACGCCAGAGGCCCAGCGTCTCTGGCCGTTCAGCTGTCTTCGCTACGTCAAGATGGGCGATGAAAAAATCGGGATTCGCCGACTGGAACACTACGACCTTCACGGACGGGTTCGCCTCGAGGTCGGTCATTAGCGCTCCCAATTCGACGATCGTCGAGGGAACAAACATGTTGATCGGCGGGTTGTTGAAGGTGATCGTCCACCGCCCCGGATAGGTGCGGTCGATGTTGAACTGCGAATAGTCAGGCATAGCGCATCTCCTTTTCTCGTGTGAAGAACCCGACCGCAGCGATCTGAAGCCCGCCCGAACCTATTCTGAAAAGTGCCTCGGCTATTCTCAGGCCGAGAAGTGCCCGCCCTTGGGGAGCTTGTTGAAGTAAATGAGCTTGTATTCCGCTCTCGTTGCCGAACTGTGAACTGTTTTGGTGAACTCACACGATTTGTCGTTGATCCTCTTTACGGAAAGATCCGCTGCCCTCTTCAGCTAACCGGCGACGAGCTGCTGCCCGCCGTCGACGTCGTAGGTTGCTCCTGTGAGGGCCGTGTTGGACATGATGTGTACTGCGAGCGCGGCGACGTCGGCCGGTGAAACGACGCGCCGGATGGGGAGCGTAGCGCGAAGCTGATTGCGGCGGTTGTCGAGCTCGTCGCCGAGGAGCGATGCCGACAACGGCGTGTCGACAAAACCAGCGGCGATGAGGTTGACTCGGACGGGCGCGAGTTCGAGCGCGAGGCTGGCGGTGAGGGCGGGGAGCGCAGCGGTGACTGTCGAAACGGCCCCCATTCCGATGCCTGGGCGGCGGCCGCCGATGCCGCCCATGAACAGCAGCGTGCCTCCCGGTCTTACCTTGTGGGCTGCGTTGCGCGCGACCTGGAGCATTAGCAAAAGGTGCGTGTCGAGTGCGTGGCGCGCCTGCTCGAAGTCCATATCGAGAAGGCGCCCGTAGTGGGGCCGGCCGGCTGTGACCATCACGTGGTCGATCGTGGCCGGCAGATCGCCGAAGAATCGTTCGAGTGGAACGGGATCGTTGGCGTCGAAGGCCGCTATGGTCAGCGCTTCGAGCTCGCCGGCGGCGCGTTCGAGGCGCTCGAGATTCCGGCCGATGAGGATCAGCCTGGCGCCCTCAGCGCGTGCACGCCGGGCCGTTTCGAGCCCAATGCCGGCGCTGCCGCCGATTACAACGACAGTCTGCCCGAGGAGTTCCGGCTCGTGCCGGACGGGAACGGTGGTTGTTGCGGGGCTCATAGTTCCTCCAGGAAGCCGCGATCGAAAGCCTCGACGTCCCGCATGCCGGTCGCGGCGTAGCCGGTCATTGCGGCAATTCTTTGCCAGACTGCTCGGCCACCATGTAGGCGGCGTACCATTCCGGCCAGTTCGCGTCGCGTTGCCCGATGCGCTTCTCGTGCTCACCGTGAGCAGCTTCCGCACGCCGAAACGCGCTCGCCAGATCGCTTGCCGAGGCGAAGGATGTCGCCGAAGAGTCGATGCGGCCGGGCAGGCGCGAGGTGATCTCCTGGAACAGCCAGCCGTTGCCGTCCGGATCGCGGAACGAGGCGAACGAGCGGTAGCTGCGATGCACGGGATCAGGACCATTGACCCGGATCCGCCCAAACAGGTAGGGCTCGTCCGGACCGGTGTACACGCCGGCGCTGTGGAACACGTCGCTGATCTCGACGCCGCGACGGAGCAACTCGGCGCGGGCAGCCGCGATGTCAGAGACAATCAGGTACAGGCCCTGGGCGGAGCCGGGAGCAGCAGCGGTGACATTCTTGCCGAAGATGATCGAGCATTCCGACCCAGGCGGCGTGAACTGGATCACGCGGAAGTCGCTACCGTTGTCGTAGTCGGCGTCGAGTCGCCAACCGAGCCTTCCGTAGAACTCCTTCGCACGGTCGACATCCGAGACGGGGATAACGACGATTTCGAACTTCATATCGACTTTCGCGACGCTAGCCTCGCTGGCGGTGTCGTTAGCTTGGATTTCATACGTCGCATTTGTCATGTTCTTTCCTCCTTTGCGTTCAACTGAATTGTTGGATGCGAGCGTCAGCCAGCAGAATCACTTGCTCCCTGAGGCGTGACGTTCGATACCGTTCGCGAAGAGACGCGCCCACTCCTGTTGTGAACTTCTAAAATGGGTTCACGGGCAGCTTGCAGGAAATCCCACGGAATGCCTCGCCTTGATCAGGAAGTCCATTCGCTTCGCCCTTAGCGGAGCCGCAAGTCACATTCCTGAATCACAGATTTGTCGTTGCTGTTCTCGGCGAGGTCTGCGGAGATTGCATCGGCACGGCCGCCGTTACTCCGGATGGCCGCAATCACAGACTCCGCCTCTTCGGCCGATCGTCCATAGTGGACCAAGACGTGTGCGCCAGCTTTGGCAAGCGCCAAGGCTGTTGCGCGGCCAATCCCTCTCGATGCACCCTTCACCAGCGCAGTTTTGTCTTTGAGTGTCGTCATGGACGTCTCCTTTGGTTGTTTCCGCGACTGACTGTGGCTTTACGAAGATATAGCCGGCCGGGCAATGCTCCGGCTCTGAACGCACTCGCGAGTTTGCCTCGCCCTTCAGAAGCCTGCAACGGGCGCAGGGTTGTCAGGCATTTGTGCCGCCATCGACGGTGAGATTGGCACCTGTGATGTACGCAGCTACCGGACTGGCGACGAACGAGACCAGCGCGGCGACCTCGTCGACAGTGCCGTAGCGGCCGAGCGCGGTGTTGGCAATCTGAGGCGCCGCCCAATCGCCCGCGGCGGGATTCAAATCCGTGTCGATGGGACCGGGCTGCACGTTATTGACCGTGATGCCCCGGCTCCCTACTTCTCTGGTCAGGCCTTGCGTAAACATCTTCACGGCGCCCTTGGAAGCCGAGTAAGCGACGAGGCCTGGCGTCATCGTCCGCTCGCCAACGCAGGAGCCGATCATGATAATGCGGCCGCCGCTCTTGATGTGCTTGAGAGCCGCCTGAGTGGCGGCCAGGGTGCCGCGGACGTTGATGTTGAACATGCGATCCATCTCGTCGAGCGTGGTGTCCTCGAATGCTTTTGGAATCGCTGTGCCGGCGTTGTTGACGAGAATATCCAGCCTGCCGAGCGTCGCGACCGTCTTTTCGACCGCGCTCTGGACGGCTCGAGCGTCTGCCGCGTCTGCCGTCTGCCTGGATGGCAATCGCCTTGCCGCCCTTGCTTTCAATGGCCTTAACCACTGCAGAAGCTGATTTCGAATCGCTTGCATACGTGATGGCCACGCTCGCGCCATCCGCAGCCAGACGTTTTGCAATGGCAGCGCCAATGCCCCGCGAACCGCCGGTCACGAGGGCCACCTTCTTGGCTAACTTGGACATAGGAGTCCTCCTCTGCTTTTTTGAGAACGGGTCACCGCTCCGGGAATTCAACTGACCGTGGTCTTGTTCGGACCTGTCAGACTTTCTATCGGATGTATCGGGCTTGCAAGTTGGTTGGCACTTTTGGGAATACAATCCATTCCCTATGGGAATGCATTCGAGGTAGAAGAGCCAGCCCCTTCGAAGCTACGAGAAAGTCCCTGAGAACGAAGGAGTTATTGTGCTCGCCGCGAATGCCCTGTGCATTCGCGCGGAAACGTAATCTGCTCGGAGAAGACGCTGGGAGGTCGTATGGACAAATTCGACGCAATGAAGGAGTTCGTCCGGGTTGTTGAGAAAGGAAGACGTTCGCACTATGCTCCCAATTCAACCCACGACTCAGTTAACGACTGGATGCAGGGGTTAAAGTCTCCACGTGAATTATTGATGGCGCTGGTCGGAAAGCTTCGCCAGGTTGCAAAAGCAGGAATCAGTCTTCCGGCGGATTGCACGTTTCCAGGAACCGGCTCTCTAAAGGGCATCGTGCAGCGGGCGCTCGAGCACACTCATCGAACGTGATTTGCGCCACCCGGAGTGGATAGGTACCGGCAAAACGCCGTTGTGACAGGTTTGCGGGAATGCTGCTTTTCCTCCGGGTTATTGGAACGGAGCCGATCCCCCGCACCTGTGGCGAGGCAACTCTCTGAGTCGCCGGAAAAAACGGGATCCTCGATCTTCATCTTCCAATCGCGCTGGCGCGAGAAGACAACGGTCTGTTGACATTCACGGGACACGGACCGGCCTGAGCCGGAGAGCCAGATTGCTTATCGCTCGGTGAATGCGCTGACGAATAACGCCAAGTATCAATAACAAGCGAGCAGGGCTTATCCTGAGCGTGCGCTCTCTGTTCGAGGCAACTGACCCAGCATCGCCACAAGAATCGGCGGGTTCAGCTTGGCCATAATTCTCCCTGAAACTTCTTAAACCCATATCGCGTGCCCTCCCCAAAAGCTGGAGGTTCGTATGACATCGCTGAAGAGGACGGCCCGCATCGTCGGCCTGTGGTATCTGGGCTTCGCCCTTGGGCCGTTCTACCTGTTATATGTCCCCTCACAGACGGTCGTGAACGACGACGCTGCCGCCACTGCAGCCCGGGTCCTCGGCCACGAGACGCTCTACCGTTGGGGCATGCTTGCCGACGCGCTCGGCGCGGTCATCTTCATCGGCCTGAGCTTGGCGCTCTATCGCCTCTTTGAAAATGTGGACAGCCATCGCGCGCGACAACTGGTGGCACTGGTGCTGGTTTCGTCTGCTCTTGGCCTGGTGACCGTGGTCTTCAGCGCAGCCGCGCTCCTCGTCTTTCGCGGCGGCCCTGCATTCGCCGCCCTCGACGGTCACACGCGCGAGGCTATCGGCATGGTCCCGATCAGGATGTATGGGCAGGCGAACGGCATCAACCAGACGTTCTGGGGATTGTGGCTGTTGCCTTTTGGATGGTTGGTCGTGCGGTCGCGCTTTATACCGCGCTGGCTCGGATACTGGCTCCTGCTTGAAGGAATCGCCGGGGTTGTCGTCGGCATGACTTGGTTCCTCGCTCCAGATTACGCAGACACGCTCTTCCGCTACTTCCAGCCGGTATTTCTGGTCGAGCTTGCTGCTATGCTCTGGCTGCTGATCATAGGTGCGAAAGAGCAGCCGCTCGTTACAGTTGCGACTACGTAGGATCTGTGTCAATGGCCGCCCGGAAGCAGCAAACGCAATGCGCGATCCGATGCTGAGCATTCAAACAATAGTTCCACTTACGCGGATCGGGCTTCTCAAGAAGATTGCTGCGGCACCCAGCCGGAAGTGATTCGCGGATGAGCCGCGGTCAGAACTACTTGTCTTGGTGCTCGGCGTACTCTTCGGGTGTGAATTTGCCGTCTTTGACGTAGCTTTCGTTCAGTTCCGTATACTGCTTCCACTTCTCGGGCAGGTCATCCAGGGCAAAAATCGCCGAGACGGGGCAGACGGGAACGCAGGCGCCGCAATCGATGCATTCCATGGGATCAATGTAGAGCTGGGGAACATCGTCGAATGTGGTCCGGCCGTCGTCGTAGGTCGTGTCCTTCTTGGGGTGTATGCAATCCACGGGACAGGCATCGACGCAGGCGGTGTCCTTTGTCCCTATGCAGGGTTCGGCAATGACATATGCCATGGGTCACCTCCGTTGTGATTCACCGTATGCCTGCCACAAAGAAGATTCAAGTGTAGCCGAGGTAAACTCCATTGCCGCTCGACGCTAAGACCCTCGCCGTTTTGCAGGTTACCTGGGCCGTACTCATGCTCTCCAAACTCCTCCATATCAACGCTCAAACTCAAGAACAGGCTCCAGGGAAGTCGCAGGAGTAACGTCCTCGGCTTCGGCTTCTGGAACGTGCGTGATGACTTCGCCGGTTGCGGGATTGTAAACCGGAAATGTTTTGCCGGACTCCGCCGCGACTAAGCGGCCGTCAATTAGCATCCTGTGATCGCTGTTCACAAAGCTGCGGTACGAATGTTGAGACGTGAGTCAATAGACAGAATGGCCACGTAGAACACCTCCTGTGCTGCCCGGGCGCGGTTACTTTGGAACTGGCGAAGGGGAAGGGGGAAACGCGCCTGAACCACGCCAGGATTCTGCACACAGGAACACTAGCACCGAGGCCTGTGAATTGGTCAGTAAACCAAAAGGATAAACTCGCGCGAAGGGCCGACCAGCCGAGAGCAGGGGGGGGCAGGAGCGGCCCTGAAAACGGCGCAGCGTCCAGAAAGGTGTACAACGTCCGGATCTGGGCCGACGGCTCGACGAGGCCAGTCGCTCCAGCTTGCGCACGGGCTATTGGGACTTGGCTCTGATTGTGGCCGACGGGCTTTCGGCGATTGCCGTCGAGTGCCATGTCGCGCCGCTGCTTCAGCAACTGCCGCCCAGGCTGGAAGGCTGGCGGCTGGCGCCGCTTGCCGTTGTGGAGCAGGGACGGGTGGCCATTGGGGACGAGATCGGCGCCGCGCTTGGGGCGCAATTGTCGGTGGTACTCATCGGCGAGCGCCCCGGGCTCAGTTCGCCCGATTCGCTGGGGGCCTATATCACGTGGGAACCTAGTCCGGGCCGCACCGACGTCGAACGCAACTGCATCTCCAACATCCGTATCGGAGGGCAGAGCTACAATGCTGCCGCCGATCAAGTGCGCTATTACGTGACGGAAGCGCGCCGCCATCGGCTCACGGGCATCGCCTTGAAAGAATTCTCCCATCTCCTGAATGAAGGCTAGCAGTTCTCCGGTCGGGTCCGTTGCAGAACTGACCAAGTGAGAATGTCTGGCTTTCGAAGCAGAGGCGCCATGCCAACTTCAGGGGACGAATCGTTCGATTAGAGACTGCGAAGGGCTGTCATAAAGTTCTCGATCTTGCGGGTCGAAGAGGTTCTGCCGGATTTGAGGTTGCGCTCAATGCATACTCCGGAGAAGAAGGACAGCACCATCTCCGCAATTGCGGAGGGAGCCATCCTGGGCTTTTCCACCTCGATATTTATCGCGAGAAGGCGCTCCAATAGCGCCCGATTTTCCGTCACAACTCCATAAGCCTCATCCGGAAGGATAGCGAACTCCCGCATCGAGTTGACGGAAAAGCACCCCTGCTGCTCCCCCTTGTTGAGAGGACCATTCTTGAGAAAAGTCTCGACGTTCTTCCAGCCAAGAGGCTCCTTGGTGAGAAGTCCCCTCTTTCCCTGGCTCTCAAGGTAATGCCGCAGGCACGCTACAAAAAGATCTTCCTTGTCTCGGAACTCGCTGTACAGTCCTGACTTGTTCACGCCTGTGGCTCGTTCCAGGTCCTGGAGGCTGGTGTCCGCAAACCCCTGCTTCCAGAAGACGGGCATCGCCCTCTCCAGCACTTCCTCTCGGCTAAAGCTCTTCGGGCGCCCCATAGACAACATTATCCGATACAGAACCAAATAGTTCAATATTGCTGCATCCTCGCTGCGCCGCCATCATCGTATAGAACTAAGCGGTTCGAAACTGGCAGGCCGGTCCGAACCAGATCGCAGTCAGTTGAGTCAGCGGAGTGGTGAATCGTTCACCGGAAGCAAAGGAGATTTATGTCCAAGTTAAGCAAGAAAGTGGCACTCGTTACCGGAGGCTCGCGAGGCATTGGCGCAGCAATTGCAAAGCGTCTGGCCTCCGATGGGGCCAGCGTAGTCATCACGTACGCGAAGGACGCCAGTGCGGCCTCGGCCGTGGTCAAGGCGATAGAACTCGGCGGTGGAAAGGCCGTTGCGATCCAGGCGGACGCTGCCGATGCCCAAGCAGTCACAGGAGCGGTTGAAAAGGTCGTCGCGACCTTCGGCCGGCTGGATGTGCTTGTCAATAATGCCGGCACAGCCATTCCGAAGTCGTTCGAGGAGACAACGCTGGAGGAGATGGATCGCGTGATGGACATCAACGTCCGCGGGGTATTCGTCAGCACGCAGGCGGCTTTGAAGCACATGAAGGATGGTGGTCGCATCATCATGATCGGATCGGCGGTGGGCGAACGTGCCGTTGCGCCCGGGCTTGTGCCCTACGCGGCCACGAAGGGAGCTGTCAAAATGTTCACTCAGGCGCTGTCCAGAGAGGTAGGGAGCCGGGGCATCACGGTCAACAATGTTCAACCAGGTCCGATCGACACGGATTTGAATCCCGCCACGGGTGATTGGGCGGTACCGCAAAAGGCCGCCACGGCGCTCGACCGCTATGGGCAGGTTGAGGAGATCGCCGCGATGGTGGCGTTCGTCGCCGGTCCTGACTCCTCCTATATCACAGGAGCGAATCTAACCGTAGATGGCGGAATGAACGCCTGAGACAGCGCACACACTCGGTCCACGGGGCTGAAGAACGATGAATCCGCGCGGACTTGGTCGAGACCCGACGACCCGGCGGTGCCGGGTCCCCTTCGACTCCCCCCTCACGGACTGACGAGGGAGAGGATAATGACTACACTTCAAAACAAAACGGCGCTTGTGACAGGCGCATCCAGAGGAATTGGCCGCGCAACCGCACTGGCGCTCGCCAGGGCCGGGGCGCACGTCCTGGTTCACTATGGTCGCTCTGCCGAGGAAGCAGAGTCTCTCGTCGCGGCAATCCAAGCGGAAGGCGGACGCGCAAATGCAGTCGCGGCGGATCTCGGAACTCCCGACGGCGCTTCGGTGCTCGCAAAACAAGTGCGCTCCATAGTCGGTGAACGATTGGATGTCCTCGTGCTCAACGCCGGAATCAGTAAATCGGCACGCATTATAGATTACACCGTAGAGGACTTTGACAACCTCTTTTCAACAAACGTCCGAGGTCCCTTCTTCCTGGTACAGCAGCTACTGCCGGTTCTTGGTGAGGGCTCAAGCATAGTTGCTATCTCTTCCGCCGTAGCCCGTACGGTAGTGGGCAAGCCAAGCTTGGAAAACCCTTCGATTCTTGCTTACGCCTCTACCAAAGGAGCACTTGAGACTCTGGTCCGGAACTGGGCCGCCATTCTCGGGCCCAGCGGTATACGTGTTAACGCTATCGCGCCAGGCGTCATCGACACGGACATGTCGAGTTTCACGAAGACGGAAGCAGGGCGCGAGGTCGCTCTGGGAATGCAGGCGCTGAAGCGAATCGGTAAACCCGAGGATATTGCCGACGTCGTCACTTTTGTGGCGTCCGATGCGGCACGCTGGATCACGGGCGCCAGCATTCCGGTCGATGGCGGTTCGAAGCTGTAACTCAACGTGAGGAGCGCAATGGAAACCAAGCCGAGCAAAAGCAAAGAGATCAAAATTCCTGGCCCCGATCATCCGATCACAATTTCACCTGCTGACGGTATAGTGCGCGTAACGGTCGCCGGGCGGATAGTTGCCGAATCGACGCGAGCACTCCGGTTGCATGAAAAGGGATACCCACCTGTTTACTACTTGCCGCGCAGCGATGCGGACATGTCGCTGTTCATTCGGACAACACATTACACCTATTGTCCGTACAAGGGCGATTGCACGTACTACAGCATTCCCATCGGCGGAACGAAATCGGAATTCGCCGTTTGGACTTACGAAGAACCTTATGAGGCAGTCGCCGATATTAAAGAGCGCCTGGCATTTTATCCCTCGCGGGTCGATGCAATTGAAGTAGTGGCTTAAGTGCATTGCCCAGCGCAACACCACATGGAAGGAAACATCTAGGATCGCGGGAACGAGCAGTCGCTCTGCCCGCACATTCCTAACGGAGAACTGCAATGAACGAACTGCTGAAGTTTGCGCTTGCTGCGCACGGCGGTATGGAGCGCTGGACAGAACTGACGGAGCTCAAAGCCGATCTCTTCGTGACCGGCGCACTGTGGCAAGTCAAGAACCAAGTGGATGCTTTGAGGCACATACGCGTTGAGGCTGACCTGCACCAACAAAAAAGGATAACGACCCACATCATGGGACAAAACAAGCGGCTTCACTTTGCACCTGACTTTGTGAGCGCTGAAACCGAAGACGGAACTCTCCTGGAGCGGCAAAACCAGCCTCGGGCCTCTTTCAGCGGCCAACAACTGCGGACCCCTTGGGACGACCTGCACGTCGCCTATTTCGACAGCTATGCTCTGTGGACCTACTTCACAATCCCATTTCTCTACGCATACCCCGGTTTCGTAACCGAAGAACTTCCTCCATGGGAGGAGAACGGGGAAACATGGAGTCCCCTCAGCGTCGTGTTTCCGAGGGAGATCGCTAGCCATACGCAGAAACAGATTTCGTACTTCGGTCCGGACGGCCTTCTCAGGCGCCATGAATACACGGCGGCGGTTGTATTGAGCGTCAGTCCCGGTGAGCACGACGCGAGCGCGATCGTTCAGCATCGGCCGAATAATGTGCCACAGCGCACCGCCAATCGTCTCGAAGAACACATCGATTCCATCGGGGCAGGATTCAGCAAGAGCTCGCGAGAAGTCAAGTCGTGTGTGGTCGACGACAGAACTGAATCCGAGTTGATTCTGGGCGAACGCGACCTCATCTGGGCCGGTCACGATGCCGACCGTCCATGCCCCCGCCATCCGTCCAAGTTGCCCAACCATCGCACCGGTTGCGCTCAGTGCAGCCGATACGACTAATGTTTCACCCGCTTTTGGATTACCTATTTGTGCTAGGCCACAGTATGCGGTGAAAGCAGCTGTCCCCAGCATAGCCAGGGCAGAAGTTTCCGGAATGTCATTCAAGGACAGCCTATGGAGTTCACTTGCCGGCAAGATTGCATGCGTCTGCCAGCCGGCTTTCGCAAGAACGACTTGTCCGGGTTCAGACCGGGGATCACATCAGACACTAATACCTCGGCTGTCGCATCAGCCTCGATCACGTCTCCGATAGAAAGCGTTGATGTGGCCAGTGCATTTCCGGATTGATGCGCCCGCATATGAGCATCCACGGAAACATATCGGGTGCGGAGGAGCACTTCCCCGTTCCGGAGCGGAGGCACAGAAGACCTCTTGACCCGAAAGTTTCCCTCGCTAGGAAGATCCACGGGCAATGATGCAAGAACTACTCTGGTATTCACGAAGTCAGTCACGATTGCGCCTCGACTGTTGGGAACAGATTCTCCTGGCCACTGTGAGCAGATGCGGACCTAATTGAAGACGATCTCGTCAATGTCGATCGCCACCAAAACCGGCTCCGGAATTTTTCGTTTAGCCGGATCGTAGGGGTACACACGGCGTTTCATCGGGACGGAAATTCCCCGGACATTACGGTAGTCCGAGGCATAGTTCACTCCCTGAGCCCCGCCCAGAACATCATGGCGCGTACGCGGAGTTTCTGGCTGTCAAGCCGGAGACCATCGCAGGGAAACCATCCAGCCTCTCCTTTGAGGAGGCGGCATCGGTGCCGGTGGCCTCCGAAACTGCGTGGGAGGGAATCTTCACCCACGGTCACCTTGAAAAGGGGCAAACGATTCTAATCCATGGTGGCGCCGGCGCTGTCGGCGCCTATGCTGTGCAATTGGCGTCGAACGCCGGCGCCACCGTCATTGCCACGGCAAGCGGTGACGATGAGGCGTACGTCAAGTCCATCGGAGCCAGCCGGGTTATCAACTATCGAGAAGTGCCGTTCGAGAAGATTCTGGGAGAGAAGGTCGATGTGGTCTTCGACTTGATCGGTGGCGATACGCAGAGGCGGTCGTTCCTCGTCCCGAAGGAAGGCGGCCATCTTATCTCTGCCACGAAGCCTGTATCGCAGGAAGAAACCGCGAGGTACCATGTGTCGGGCGAAATGATGAGGCTCGCGCCGTCAGCGGACATGCTCGGAAGAATCGCGCGACTGCAGGAAGAGGGAGCGATACGATCAGACGTGGCGACCGTCTATGCGATCCAGGAGGCGGCCCAAGCATGGAGGGACGTCGCCGGGAACCTTCCAGGGGTTCATGGGATGTCGCCCGGCGAGCCGGGAGCGCCGAGACGCAGGTCACACGGTAAGATCGTGCCCGGAGCGCAGACGCGCAGCGATCGACGAGATCTATACCGAAGATGTCGTTTTCTATGATCCCAGCAAGGGTGTTTACCGTGGCCGCGACGAGATCGATCGCATCGCAGGAGTCCTCAGGGCGACTCATCCCGACTTCACCTATCAGCTAATTGCCGAGCCCGAGGAATTGGGCAACGGCGGGCGGGTCCCATGGGTATCGGGCCGCCCTGGCGATGCGCCAGCATACGCCGGAACGGATTTCATCATCGCCCGGGACGGCCGGATTGCCACCATTTATCTCTTCTTCGACAAGCTGCCCTGAGCTAGGCCCGCGTTGAGCCGCTGCCGATGATCACAATGTCGTACTCTTCTGTTGAGGCCTTATTGGCCATGAGGGATTGCAGATGACCGACAATAATTCGACGGCGCTTATTACGGGTGGAACGAACGGAATCGGCCTCGCGACAGCCAAGAAACTCGCTCAGCTCGGTATTCACGTTTTGGTTGTAGGGCGAAATGCTGAGCGCGGGAAGAAGGGAGTCGACAAAATTCGTACCGCAGGAGGCAAAGCGGATTTTATTTCTTCCGAGCTTCTTGCCGGTCTCACCTGTGCGTAAGACCCAAGGCAAAGGTTTGGGCAGAAGTCTGTCGGGCAGAGGTCGTGGTTTGATATGGGTTCGATAACCGTTCCCGATCGTTCCTTACAGCGCCAAAAGATTGTCACGGCAGAGGTCAACATTCCACCTGGACGAGAAGTCGGCTTCTCGGACAAGTGCTTTTCCGTTCTCTGGCCAAATCACGCATCGAGCTTGGATTATGAGCTGAATCTCGAATAGATCCTCGAAAACGCCGATGTGGCCAGGAGGGATTTTCGGTTACCTCTGACGCTCGTTCCCAGGATAATTCGATCTGGAAACGTGGTTCGGGCTTGACTTGAAAATTATTCCGGCTCGCCGGTAATCCGCCTTATTAGCATCAACGTCAGAATCCGCTCAACGTCACTTTTCCGATTGCTTTTCCGCTCTCAGCGAGCGCATGAGCCTTCTTCAGATTCTCGACATTGATAGGGCTGAAGGTCTGCGTTTGCGTGGAGCGCAGTTCACCGCGATCGACAAGCTGCGACACGCGGCTCAGCAGGCGCCCCTGCTCGGCCATGTCCGGGGTTTGCCACATCGAGCGCGCAAACATGAATTCCCAATGGAGCGATGCCGACTTGCGCTTGAGCGGCAGCGCATCGAGCGTCGCCGGGTCGTCAATCAGGCCGAACTTTCCTTGCGGAGCCAGGACCTCGACCAATGGCGCAAAGTTCTGCGCGGTGGCCGTGAGGCTGGCGATGTACTTCACAGGAGGCACGTGCCGTCGGTTCACCTGCTCGGCCAGCGGTTTGGTGTGATCGATCACGTGGTGAGCACCCATCTGAGTCACCCATTCCACCGTCTCCGGCCGCGACGCAGTCGCAACGACGGTCAGTCCCGTGAGTCGGCGGGCCAGTTGCACGAGAATCGAGCCCACACCGCCGGCGGCTCCGCTGACCAGCAAAGACGCGTCGCTCTCGCCTTCACGAATGCCAAGCCGATCGAACAGCAGCTCCCAAGCGGTAATGCTGGTCAAGGGCAGCGCGGCGGCATCGGCAAAGCCAATCGATTTCGGCTTGCGTCCGACAATCCGTTCGTCCACGGCTTGGTATTCTGCGTTCGATCCGGGACGATCCAACGCGCCGGCGTAGTAGACCTCATTGCCGACATCGAAGCCTGTTACCGCGGCGCCTTTGCCCACCACAACGCCCGCAGCATCCCAGCCGAGCACTCGCGGTTTGCCTGTGTTGTCCGACGCCGAGCCCTGGTGCCGCGCGCCCCGCACCTTCGTATCCACCGGGTTGACCGAAACCGCCCGCACATTGACCAGCAAATCCCGTGGTCCGAATTCCGGCTGCGGCAGATCTAACTCCACCAGTGAGTCCTGGGCGTCGATCGGTAGTGGACGGGTGAATGCAATCGCTTTCACGGTTCTCTCCAGTCTGGAACGCCGCCCCACGCGGCCAGGAATCAAGTCTACTCGTCAAATTGTCCACGTAAGAAGTCATTCACGACAAGGGGCTGACGAATCATGCCGAAGCTGGTCGCCACCCGCAATCACAACAGCCGCATCGAGATCTCCAGGGTCACCTGCTAACAGAACGGACCCTCGGGGGGGGGCGGACTGACTCAGATTTGGATGGATCATTGGCGCCAAAATCGCCTGAGTACGTCTCCAGTTCAGCGGAGGGCAGGAAACGAGGCCTGGGCTGTTCGGGTCAACCAGGGGGCATCCGAAGCAGTGCCTGAAGGTGATGGCCGAGCAGGATCTGGATGGTGCGCAAGTCGGCGCCGGCTTCGAGAAGGTGTGTGGCGCACAGGCAGATCTGGGATAGCGAAGAAGTCTCGAAGGGGCGCCACCCACTCCAGGCGGAGCAACTGGCGCTCTATCGTGTCGTGACACGGGATGCCGACCGTTTCCCGGAGCTAGGGCGTCGGTATCAGAAGAACTGGGGCTTGGACCATTCATCGCGGAGGAGACACGCAGTGCAGACCGACTCTTGCGGCAGACAGGGGGCAAAAAGGAGTAGTCTGAATTTGTTGCCGCCGGCGGCTCGTGAAGCTGCGGGGGATCGCATGGCTCAGCGATCGGAGCATATCCTCGGCGCAGACCAATTGGGGAAGCTGATTGCGGCATTGGTGCGCAAGGGCTATGAAGTCATCGGGCCCCGGCTGCGTGACGGGGCAATCGTCTATGACAGGGTTGAGTCAGTCAAGGATCTGCCTGCTGGATGGACCGACGAACAGGAACCGGGATGTTATCGTCTGAAGCGCCGCGAAGATGATGCCTTTTTTGGATACGCAGTAGGACCACAGAGCTGGAAGAATTACCTGCATCCGGCGGACGTCCGACTCTGGTCGGCCGAGCGCCGGGGTGAGACGTTCCGGATCCTGAACAATGAGCGAACGCCCGAACGTCCCCATGCGTTCCTGGGGGCTCGAGCATGCGAACTGGCGGCTATCGCCGTGCAAGATCGCGTGCTGCTCGGCGACAAATACCGTGACCCCATCTATGACCAGCATCGTCGTGGTGCGTTCATCATCGCTGTACAGTGCACGCAGGCATCGGCAACATGTTTCTGCGCGTCGATGGGAACGGGTCCGCAGGTGTCAAATGGCTTTGACCTTGTTCTCACAGAACTCCTGGGGGCCGAGGGGCACCGCTTCCTGGTAGACGCGGGGAGCGATCGCGGCGCCGAGATACTGACTGAGTTGGAAACGGTTCCCGCTACCGCAGAAGACTGCCAGGAAGCCGGAGCGCGGGTGGAAGCGGCGGCGCGCCAGCAGGTGCGCAGCATCGATACCACGGGCATCAAAGAGCTTCTCTACGAGAACTTTGAGCATCCGCGCTGGGACGACGTGGCCGGCCGTTGCCTGACGTGTGCCAACTGCACGATGGTCTGCCCTACCTGCTTCTGCACCTCTGTGGAAGATGTAACTGACATTACCGGAGATCATGCCGAACGCTGGCGCCGCTGGGATTCCTGCTTTACGCAAAGCTTTTCCTATATTCACGGAGGCAGCGTCCGAACCTCCGCCAAAGCACGCTATCGCCAGTGGATGACTCACAAGCTGGCCTCCTGGATCGACCAGTTCGGCAGTTCGGGATGTGTGGGCTGCGGTCGTTGCATCACCTGGTGCCCGGTCGGTATCGATATCACCGAGGAGGTCAGGGCGATTCGGGACGGAGGCAAGAATGGAAACCCTTGAACGCATCGTTGCGGAGCACCCGTTCTTCGTCGGTCTAGATGACGGCATCAAGAATCTGATGGTGAGCTGTGCCTCGAACGTGCGGTTCAAGGCAGACACCTACATTCTCAGGGAAGGGGACCCTGCCAACACCTTTTACCTCATTCGGGAAGGGAAGGTTGCCGTCGAGGTTCTGGCGCCCCAGCACATGCCGATTATCGTTTCGACCTTGGGCGCGGGGGAAATCCTGGGGTGGTCGTGGCTGTTGCCACCCTTTCAATGGAAGTTCCACGCGCGCGCTGTCGGTGACGTGCGCGCCATTGCGCTCGATGGAAAGTGTTTGCGCACGAAGTGCGAGGAGAATCACGATCTGGGCTACGAGGTTTTGAAGCGATTTGCGCAGATTATGGAGAAGCGACTGGAGGCGACACGCTTGCAGTTGCTCGACTTATACGCAATCAAATGACGACCATGGCAACAGCAATCCCAACCGACCCGATGCTTCCCCAGTCCTACTCCGTACGACAGGTGGTCAAGGAGACGCCGGACACGTTTACCGTGAGGCTCGAGCCCGAGAACCCAGTGAACGGAAGCATCTTCCAGCCCGGGCAGTTCAGCATGCTGTGGGTGTTCGGAGTTGGCGAGTTGCCCATCTCCATCAGTGGTGACCCGGCGTTGCACGACCGCCTGGTCTACACGGTTCGTTCCGTGGGCCAGACGACTCATGCGCTGGTGAATCGGGAAGTGGGCGACGGTGTGGGTGTACGAGGTCCATTCGGAGCCGGCTGGCCCGTAGAGGCGGCGCGCGGAAGGGACGTCATCGTGGTGGCTGGCGGCATCGGCCTGGCGCCCTTGCGACCTGTGATCTATCACGTCCTGCAGAATCGGAAAGACTATGGGCGATTGGTCATACTCTACGGGGGGCGCAGCCCGCGCGACCTTCTGTATCGCAAGGAACTGGCGACTTGGGCGCGCAACCGCGAGACTCAAGTGCTGGTCACGGTCGACTATGGTGGCCTCAACTGGCGGGGCCACGTTGGTGTCGTCACAACATTGTTCAAATACTCCCGCCTGCAGCCCGCGAGTTCGGTCGCGATGGTCTGCGGTCCTGAGATCATGATGCGCTTCGTCGCACGGGAGTTGGAAATGCATGGGCTGAGCGGCGACGATATATACCTTTCGATGGAACGGAACATGAAGTGTGCCGTTGGTTTTTGCGGCCATTGCCAGTATGGACCACACTTCATCTGCAAGGATGGACCTGTTTTCCGTTACGAGAAGATCCGGAAGCTGCTGGAGAAGTATGAGCTCTAAATCCAAAAATAAGCCCAAAATTGGTGTTTTCAAGTTCGCTTCGTGCGACGGCTGTCAGTTAACCCTGCTCGACGCGGAAGATGAACTGCTCGGCATTGCCGGGGCTGTGGATATTGCCTATTTTCCTGAAGCCACACGCGCGATGTCGAAAGGTCCTTATAATATCGGCCTCGTCGAGGGGTCGATTACCACGTATCAAGATGCCCAGCGCATCCAGGAAGTGCGGAGGCAATGCAAGACTCTGATCACAATTGGGGCGTGTGCCACCGCTGGTGGCATTCAAGCTCTGCGCAACTGGAAAGATGTCGATGAGTTCATCCGTGTCGTCTACGCCACACCGCAGTTCATTAGCACGCTGAAGCTCTCAACGCCCATCGCGGAACACGTTCCAGTCGATTTCGAACTGCGCGGTTGCCCGATCAACAAATACCAACTCGTAGAATTGATCACCGCGACGCTGGTCGGGCGCAAGCCGAATGTTCCTTCATCCAGTGTGTGCATCGAGTGTAAGCGCAAGGGGAACGTGTGTATTGCTGTGGCCCGCGGGGTGCCTTGCCTTGGCCCGGTAACTCAAGCGGGGTGCGGAGCGCTATGCCCAAGCTACGACCGTGGCTGCTACGGGTGTTACGGACCCATGGAGACTCCCAATACCGCCTCGCTGACGAGCCAGTTCCGCATTCTCGGGCAGTCGGACGCTCAGGTGGCACGTGCATTCCGTGGATTCAACGCCTGGGCTTGGCAGTTCCGCAAGGCCAGTGAGGATTGCGAGCGGACATGACCGCACGCGGAGGGAGAACACTTCGGGTTGACACGCTGGCCCGCGTGGAAGGCGAGGGCTCCCTGTACATCAAACTCGTGGGTGAACGCGTAGCCGATGTGCAGCTCAAGATCTACGAACCGCCCCGTTTTTTTGAGGCCTTGCTTCGCGGTCGTCATTTCTCCGACGCTCCCGACATCACTTCCCGGATTTGCGGCATCTGCCCTGTCGCTTACCAGATGAGCGCCGTGCACGCAATCGAACGGGCGCTGGGAGTGGCGATCGACCCTGCGGTCCGCCTACTCCGTCGTCTCTTTTACTGTGGCGAGTGGATCGAGAGTCATAGCCTGCATGTTTACCTGTTGCACGCGCCTGATTTCCTTGGATACCAGGACGCCATCGCCATGGCACGGGACCACCGCGCCGTGGTTGAAAAAGCGCTCCGGCTGAAGAAGATCGGCAATCGCATTGTGCAATTGCTGGGTGGACGCGAGATCCATCCCATCTCCGCGGCGGTCGGAGGCTTTTACAAAACACCCACCAAACAACAGCTGCGCGATTTGGTGGACGATCTGGAATGGGCTCTCGAAGCCTCGCTGGAAACTGTGCGCTGGACCGCTGCTTTGCAGTTTCCCGCCTTCGAGCAGGACTACGAGTTCGTAGCACTTCGTCATGCGGACGAGTATCCGTTCAACGAAGGACGATTGGTGTCGAATCGCGGTCTGGATATCGACGCCGCGGAATACGAAGATCACTTTGTCGAGTTGCATGTCAAGCATTCAAACGCCTTGCACTCCGTATTGCGAGGAAGAGGCTCGTACCTCGTAGGCCCGTTGGCACGGTTTAACTTGAATTTCGACAAGCTGCCTGAGGTGGCACGCAAGGCGGCGATCGACGCGGGCCTGCGACCGCCCGTAAAGAACATCTTCCGAAGCATCGTGGTCCGCGCCGTCGAACTCGTCTTCGCCTGTTCGGAGTCGTTGCGCGCCATTCACGAATACCAGCCTCCGGCCGCACCACGAGTCGAGGTCCACAACAGAATCGGTGTCGGTCAGGCGATCACTGAGGCACCCCGCGGGATTCTCTATCACCGCTACGCCTTGGATGAGAACGGGCTGATCGTTACCGCTAAGATCGTGCCCCCGACCTCTCAGAACCAGAAACGCATCGAGGACGATCTTCGCGAGTATGCAGCGAAGTTGGTGGCCTGGCCGATCGAAGAAGCGACCTGGAAATGCGAGCAGGAGGTAAGGAGTTACGATCCGTGCATTTCCTGCGCCACTCACTTTCTACGGGTTGTGGTGGAGCGCGAAGACGTCAAGGACTGAAGCATGCTCATCATTGGCTGCGGGAATCGGCAGCGAAGCGACGACGGAGCCGGAATCTTGGTCGCGGAGCGATTGCGGGAGCTTGGCATAGAGGCGGACGTGCGCACCGGCGAAGCTGTGGATCTGATCGAGGCGTGGAAGGGTGCCGACGATGTGATCGTGGTCGACACCGTGGTGACCGGTGCACCAAGCGGCACGGTTCAGGTGTGGGATGGACGGCAGCAGCTGGCTTCCATCAGGATCCATACTTCAACCCATGGCCTGGGTGTCGCAGAAGCCATCGAACTTGCTTACGTTCTGGATCAGCTTCCAATTCGGCTGCGGGTCTACGGAATCGAGGGAAGGCGATTTGAACTCGGTGCTGAGATCTCTCCCCAAGTACAGTGTGCTGTCGCAGAAGTGGTGGGAAGAATCATCGCCGACCTGAGCGCCCCACACGATCGTGGCCGGCCAAATCCTCTCAAGGCAGGGTTGTAGCTAAAGCGGGACGATCTCGTTGTCATCAACTGAGAGACCGATGAATTGCGGGTGGGAAGAAAACACGTGAGCGCGGCCTTACCGGTAGGTGCAAATGCATGTTACTGCCACTAGCAGCTTGATCGAACTGACCGCAGAAGGTCGATCCGTTTCCTTTATCTGCACGGCACGGCGCCAAAATCGATCGTGCGTAGCTGAAATTCAAGAAAAAGAGGACAGTCATGACCAACCCAACCCTTCTCATTCTGGCAGCAGGGACTGGCAGTCGCTATCGCGGCATGAAAGTAGACGAGCCCCTTGGTCCGCATGGCGAATCCATTTTGAACTACTCCATCTATGACGCACGCCGCGCTGGGTTCGATAGGATCATCTTCGTCATTCGTCCTGAAACTGAGAAATCTTTTCGAGATTTGGTCAAGCAGCGCTTGGGGCGAAAAGCCGAGGTGGAATTCGTCTTTCAAAAACTCGATGACCTCCCTCCAGGATTTCAGGTTACGCCAGGCCGAGTCGAACCATGGGGCACCACCCATGCCATTCTCTCCGCTGCAAAGACTATCCATGCCCCGCTCGGGGTGATCAACGCAGGTGACTTCTATGGAACTGACAGTTATCGCGCCCTGGCAAATCATCTGCGCGGCACAACAGATTGTGCTGTGGTGGCCTTCATCTTACGCAATACGCTGCCTGAAGTCGGGCCGGTTGCGCGCGCTGTCTGCTATGTCAATGACAATGGTTTCCTCGACCGGATCAGAGAACTGAAAAACATTGAAAATGAAAATGGTCGGATCCGAGGCCTTGACAAAGATGGCCGGGAGACGGCATTGCACGGAAATGAACTGGTATCGATGAACATGTGGGGATTTACGCCGCACGTGTTTGAATTGCTTGCAGAACAGTTCAAACATTTCCTCGAGCGCAAGGGAACAGACTTAAAGGCGGAATGTTATATCCCCGACACGATGGATGAATTGCTGGAGCGAGGCAGGGTCCGCGTCAAGGTCCTGCGCTGCGCCGATTCGTGGTTTGGCCTCACGTATCGGGAAGATTGCACACGTGCTGCAGCTAACATACGCCACCTTATTGAGGCCGGCTATTATCCGAGGAGGGTTTGAGGCTTCGCCGAGGCATCCGGCAATCTGTACACGCTGCTGTGACCGCAGCTAAATCGCTCTTGGGCAGCGATTGAACCTTGATTCTTTTTGCGCAGAATCTTGATGTCAATTTTCGAGAGATCCAGCATTCGGCATGCAGAACAGTCGCGATGAAGTCTGGAGGAACCCATGGTGATGGCGTCAGAATTGCGGGAAGGGATGGCGCTCCGAATCGACCAGCAGGTATACAGAGTTCTCGAAGTTGAGTCCAAGGCCGGCGCCGCCAAAATGGGAGGCTCTGTACGAGTGAGACTTGCAAATGTGCGCAGCGGCCGGCTATGGGATCAGCACTTTCGGCCGCTGGAGCGGCTGGAAGATGTGGAACTGGAGAAACGCAGAGTGGCGTATCTCTATAGCGAGGGCGGCAACTGCATCTTTCAGCGACTGGACTCTTTTGAACAGGTGGAATTTCCCGCGACCAGTCTCGGTTTGGCCGAGAAGCTTCTGCAGCCCGGAGTCGAAGTGACCGCAGAATTCTTCGAGGGAGAACCGATCAGCATGGTTTTGGCCGACACTGCCGAAGCACGCGTGATCAGCACCGCGCCTCCCGCACATTCAGCGCAGGAAGCGGGCCGAAAGGAAGCCCGGCTCGAAAATGTACTGACCGTGCAGGTCACCCTGTTTGTTGCACCCGGCGAGATGGTGAGTATTGACCTTAAGACCGGACACTACGTCGAACGTGTTCGAACGCAGCACAAAAAAAGGCGTGTAAAGAACTCCTGGAGCGAAGGAGAGACCATGATCGATCTGCTCACAGTGGCCATGGAAATTCCGGATGAATCCAACATCATCATCGGCCAGTCCCACTATATCAAGACCGTCGAGGACATCTACGAAGCGGTCGTATCGACCGCACCGCAAGCCCGGTTTGGCCTGGCTTTCAATGAAAGCTCCGGGGCCTGCCTGATTCGCTCGGAGGGTAACGATGCGTTTCTTCGCGAAGTCGCAATCCGGAATGCCAAGGCACTGGCTGCCGGCCATGTCTTTGTGCTGATGGTTCAAAATGCCTATCCCATCAATTTGCTGAACGCCCTTCGCAATGTTCCGGAGGTTTGCTCGATCTTCTGCGCAACGGCCAACCGGATCGAGGTCGTACTGGCAAAAAGCGAGCTAGGGCAGGGCGTGCTTGGCGTCATCGACGGAAGTTCGCCGAAGGCCGTCGAGGGAGAAGTGGATGTAGTGTGGCGGCACGATCTGCTACGCAAGATCGGCTACAAGCGATAGCCGCCCCGGCCCGGATTTGACCGGAGCAACCCCAGCCGCCAGCCTCGGAATGCGACCGGAAACCGGCGACCACGCGTGATTGAGCATCTAACCTGGCGCATATTCGGAAGCATGCCGCGGCGGATGGAGGCTTTGCCGCCGCCTGCCGGATTGGTGCGGCAGCCAGGCAGAACTAACCTGGACGACGGAGGGGGACTTCGACGGGGGAGGTGTCCGAAAGAGTGCTTACGGGGCAAACGATGGTTTTCGTCCCGGAGGCGACCCAGCCGGGCCCGTCCCGGGGCTTCGGTGGAAATCTTCGCGGAAATGGCGCGAACCAGGCCAGATCTGTTTTCTGCCTATGTCGGCATTTCGCACGCGGCCGGTCCGTGCGGCGACCTTCTCGGCTACCAGTTAGCGCTCAAAGCCGCCGAAGATTGTGGAGATGAAAAAGGCGTCGCAGATCTGAAGCGTGTCGGTCCTCCGCCCTATCACTCCTTCGAGGACTTTATCATTCAAAAGACCTACACAAATCCGCCTGGTTTGCCGCCGACGCCTCAGGAAATCGCCGGCTATGCGACGCTCGCCAAGCTCGCTGGGCCGCCCGGCCCCGACGCAGATTACATCGCGCGCGGCCTTCCCGCTTATGACGGTGCAAAGGTGTTTCTTAATCGGCGCGGCCATCTGCCGGCTCTTGTACGGGACCGCTTCCTTCGGAGGCTGCCCCAATCTTTCGTTTTTGGGAGGCGGCCGTCAACTGAAACAGCCTCGGCGCGAAGTCTTTCAGGTCGCGCCGCCAGGTCTGCCACTCGTGGTCGGTGCCGGGCGACTCATAAAAGATGTGCTGAACCTTTCCTTCGACTAGCGCAGTATGCAGGCTTTCCAATCCAGACCTCATGCGTTCGGGCTCATTCGTGCCCACGCCTATCCAAAGCAGGTGCACGCGCTTTGCGAATGCTGACGGATCGGCAAGAGCTCCGTTGTACGCGGTCTTGACGTCGAACTTGGCACCCGTCAGGAAAGGATTGCCCGCGCCGCTGAACCCGCCAATGTAGGAGAAGAGATCCAGGTGATTGAAGGTCACCTGGAACGTTTGCATTCCGCCCATGGAAAGTCCGGCCATGGCGCGGTGATCGCGATCGGGAATAGTGCGGAATGTCTTATCGACAAATGGGATCAGCGCCTGGGTCATGTCGTCTTCGAAAGCACCCATCCGCTCCTGCATCACTTTCATGAACTCAGGCCCAAGGAACGGTTTATCTGACAGGTCGGGTACGACATAGCCGGCACGAGTCGCATAGCCATTCGCCATGACGACGATCATGGGTTTGGTGTTTCCGCTGGCAATCAGGTTGTCGAGAATGAAATTCGCTTTGCCTTGACGGATCCATCCAGTCTCGTCCTCGCCTCCGCCGTGCTGGAGGTAAAGGACGGGATAGCGCGCTTTCGACGTGTCGTAATCAGGGGGCAGGTACACGAATGCGTCACGCCATGTCCCGGTCACGCTGGAGTGGTACCAGATCTGGCGCACCTGACCATGCGGCACGTTCTTGGGGAGATAGTAATCGGCGGCCGCTTCGGGGACTTCCACCGCGCTCGCCCATTTGCTGCCTCCATAGTAGGCCGTGCTTCCGGGATCGCTGACCTCGGCGCCATCGACGACGATCGTGTAGTAATGAAGGCCGGGCGCCGTGGATTTTGTCGTGAAAGTCCAGAACCCGTCCGCCTGCTTCTCCATGTCGGCTTTCTCGCCGCTCCAAAAATTGACCCTTACCTTGGTCGCATCGGTCGCCTTGAAGCGAATCTGGACACGCGAGTTGCCATCGACTTGCGGATACTGGGTGTCGAGAACATTGGATGAGGCTGGCTTGAAGTCACTTGAGCCTTGAGCAAAGCAAAGACTCGCACTCAACAACATCAAGATTGCAAAGGTTCGCATCATGCACCTATGGACTCGGGAAAGGTTTTCACAACTCTGCAGCTCGGAAAATTTGAAGCACCGCAATCGTATACCAGCCAGCCTGCTTAAATAAAGCGATTTGTTAGCTTGTTTTCCTTACCATTTCCTTTATATAGTCGTTTGGTTCCGTTTTGTAGGATCAACGACGATTTGCAATGTGGCGGTTGCGGCAAGAGGCAGTAAACGTTTGCTTAGGAGTGCGTCGGGGGATAAATGCTTCGCTTGGAATTCGGGGTTCACAATTTACAAGAGTCTGTTTCTGCAACGAGCCGGTGGAATGCTGCCGGAGCTCTCCGGAAAGTTGACCTTGTTTTACGCGCGTGCGCCAGTTCGATGTTGTTGCTGCTGACTGCGGTGTTAGTGTCATCGGTGGCGTTCTCTCAGCCGCACTCGATCAGCGCGACGATTGACGCGTCGAAGACGGGCGCACCTATCTCCAAGAACATCTATGGGCAGTTTCTCGAGCACGGCGGAGATATCGTGAATAACGGCGTGTGGGCTGAGATGCTGGCGGATCGCAAGTTTTTCTATCCGGTTGCCTCCAGTGCGCCCACACCGCCGCCGGTGATTGCCAATGCTGGAGGCAATCCACGGTTTCGGCGGACTCCTGCGCGCTGGTGGGCGCCCGTCGGCGGCGATAGCGTCGTCACGATGGATACAAACTCCCCATACACCGGTGAGCACACTCCGCTCGTCAAGCTGGACGCCAAGGAAGCGCATGGGCTGAGCGAGTCAGGTATCGCTGTTCGAAAAGGCAAGGCCTACACAGGACGCATCATCCTGGCCGGCAGTCCCGGCGCAGTCGTCAAGGTTGCGCTCATCTGGGGAAAGGAAACTGCCGATCGCCAGGTCATCACCATCCGGCAACTCGGCTCCGCCTATCGAAAGTTCCCGCTGCACTTCACTGCATTGGCAGACAGCGATGACGCGACGCTTGAGATCACGGGCACAGGCACGGGCTCATTCCACGTGGGGACAGTTTCATTGATGCCTGCGGACAATATGGACGGATTCCGCGCCGAGGTGATTACCGCGCTCAAACAGTTACGCTTCGGCGTGCTGCGGTTTCCGGGCGGGAATTTCGTTTCCTCGTACGAATGGCGCTATGGAGTAGGCGACATTGACAAGCGGCCGCCGATCTTCGATCCGGTCTGGTCGGCAGTGCAGCCGAATGACGTAGGCACCGACGAATTTCTCACCCTTTGCCGCCTGCTTGGCGTCGATCCCTACATCACGGTGAACGCGGGCTTCGGCGATGCATGGTCGGCGCGCGAGCTGGTCGAATACACGAACGGCGTAGCTTCAACGCCCATGGGCAAATGGCGAGCCGAGAATGGACATCCTCAGCCATATGGCGTGAAGTTCTGGGGCGTAGGCAATGAACCGTGGGGCGACTACCAGATGGGGTCTATGTCGCTACCGCAATTCGAGCTTAGACATAACCTCTTCGCCAAAGAGATGCGCAAGGTGGATCCTTCCATTAAACTGATTGCCGGCGGCGCAATGCCCGATGTGATGGAGGGCGCAGATCAAGCGCGTCGCATCAACGGCCAGTATGTGCCTGACTATCTATCCTCGGCCGACTGGACCGGCCAGTTGCTGCTTAACTGTCTCGACAACATCGATATGGTCAGCGAGCACTACTATGCATCGGGCACACAGCACACTGATATGAAGCTGCAAAAGAAGGTGCCCATCGATCCGCCACTTTCGTTCATCGAGTGGCAGCGCGCTCCGGCGGTGCAGGTCCGAGCAAAGTATGAACATTACCAGGAGTATCTGAAGCGAATCCCCGCGTTGCGCGCCAAGCCGGTCCCGATTGCCATTGATGAGTGGGCCTACTTCGGCGGCGGTCCCAACTCCTACAAGACGGTACCGGCCTACGCGTGGGCATTCCACGAAATGTTCCGGCACTCCGACATCTTCCAGATGGGCGCCTTCACCTTCGCAACCGCAATGATGAGCGAAAACCGAACCGAGGCAATCCTCAACCCCACGGGCATGCTTTTCAAGATGTACCGCGATCACTTCGGCACCATACCCGTTGAGGTCACGGGCGACTCTCCACAACCGAAGCCTGCCTTCCCGGCCGGCGGCGACCAGCCGGCAGTCAATCCTGGCAGTCCGACCTATCCGCTCGATGTAGTCGCGGCTTTCAGTGAAGATCGAAAGTCTCTCTCCATTGCAGTGCTCAACCCATCGGACTCGGAGCAGAGCATCCAGCTCAAAATCAACGGAACGAAACTAGCAAGCGCAGGTAACTTGTGGCGCATGGCTCCGGACAAGATCGATGCGACGGTGCAGGTGGACAAGACGCCTGAGGTGCAGGTTGAGGAGCAGTCGCTCGGCTCTCTGCCGGATGTCGTTACCGTTCGCCCTTTCAGCGTCAACATTTACTCCTACCCGGTACAGTAGCCAGATGCGTCGAAAATGCACTCCAAAAAAGGATGACGAATTCATGATTCAATTCTGGCAACTCGCTGTACTGGTCGCAACATTCTGCGCGGCACTTCTTGGTTATGCTCAATCATCAAATTCTTGCGCCGATCTTTCGGGTATCAAAATCGATGGCGTCGAAATTACGAAGTCTGGACTCGTTCACGCCGGCTTCACTATCCCTGCACCATTCCCGGGTGCGTCCCCCATTGGACCATTGCCGGCCCACTGCCGCGTGGACGGCGTGATCAACCACCGCAAGGGCATCGACGGCCAGGAGTTTGGAATCGGCTTTGCAATTGCACTTCCCGATCCATCGGCCTGGAATGGCGACTTCATGATGCAGGGAGGAGGAGGGGCGAATGGCACCGTTGGCTATCCAACGGGAGCCAGTTATGCCGGAGACAAGTCCGCACTTTCACGGGGATTCGCAGTGGCCAGCACCGATACCGGGCACCAAGCCAGGACCGGAGGCTTTGACTTCACCTTCATGGGCGACCAGCAGGCTTATCTCGATTTCGCCTTCCTCGCGAATGCTGAAGTAGCCGGAGTCGCCAAAGAGATCATTGCACATTACTATGCAAAGCCCCCGGCCTATTCCTACTTTGTCGGCTGCTCAATGGGAGGCCGCGAGGGGATGATTCTGTCGCAGCGTTATCCCACGGTGTTCAATGGCATCGTCTCGGGCGATCCGGCAATGCGTACAGGTCTCTCCAATCTTGCGATTGCCCAATGGATTCCGGTGGCCTATAACCAGGCCGCTCCCAAAGACGACTCCGGCAAGCCGCAGATCGACAAATTCCTCACAGACGATGATCGCAAGCTTTTTATGAATGGCCTTATGAAGCGATGCGACGCCAAAGACGGCGTCGCCGATGGGATGATCTCCAACCCACTCGGCTGCGATTTCGATCCGGCGGACCTCGCCTGCAAACCGGGCCAGAGCGAAGCGTGCATAGCCCCTGAGAAAATAGCGGCAATCAAGAAGGCCTTTGCCGGCCCGAGGAACGCTTACGGAACTCAGGTCTATCCAGGATTTCTCTATGACGCTGGTATAGCGTCGAAGGGGCCAGTGTCCGGTCTGCTCGCTCTCGGCAAGAGCGGCATCTTCGGACCCTACACCCTCGCAACGGAACTAGATGTGGACAATGCAGCGCTGCACGCTTCCGATCCGCTTGTTGAGCCTGGATTGACAAACTTGTCGACGTTCTCACAGAGCGGCGGAAAACTCATCTTCTTTCACGGCGACAGCGATCCCTGGTTCTCGCCGCTCGACACGCTGGATTACTACCAGTCGCTTGCCTCCTCGAATGGAGGGACCGAGAAGGTGGCCGAATGGAGCCGTCTCTTCATGGTTCCCGGCATGGGTCACTGCGGCGGAGGTCCTGCACTTGACCATTTCGACATGCTTAGCGCCGTCGTTGACTGGGTTGAGAAGGGTACCGCCCCCGATTCTGTCACCGCGACGGGCCGAGCATTTCCGGGCCGTAGTCGCCCCCTCTGTGCATACCCGAAGCACGCCCAGTACTTGGGAACAGGCGACACACAGGACGCCCGGAATTTCCAATGCCAATGACATACCATGCTCATCGCGCGAGGTTCGCATTTATGACTCATCCCCTGGAGATACGTATGAAATGCCGAGTGACGCGAATTGCCGAGGGCCCGTGATGGGCCTGCCGCCTACGGGCCGTGCGATCGCGCTCGCCGGAGCCGACTTCGCTCGCATCGAAGGCGGCAAGATCCTCTCCCTGCAGGGATATTTCGACAGCGGTGCTGTACCGCGTGCCCTGGGACTTGACATCATCGTGCAGCCCTCCTCGATCGGCCCTTTCGGATTCGGCACCAGCGTTCGAGCAAGCAATGGCAGCACCGCACTTCCCGCCGCATTCAGTATCACCAACTTATTTGCGCGCAATGCAGAGGAAGTAGCCATCATCCAGGAAGGCGGCCGCAAGATTGCCATGGACATGCTGTCCATGCCGGGGTTCATCAGTATGGTCTCAGCTGTGGTGGGAGATTGCCTGATGACCATCACCGCCTGGGAAACCGGGGATTCCATGGCACCCTTGATGAAGCAGGGAGAGCATCGTTCTATGGTCAGCTGCTACTTTACCTCGGAATTCGGGTACGGGGGAATGACCGGAGTGTGGGTTACAGGACGCCTAAATCCACGCCGCGTCCGCTGTCCTGGCTGTAACAAAATGACTCCCGTCGAAGCACCGCAACAGAAGTGCGGCTGCGGCGGCGTGCTCCCCCATCCACTTGCCTATTGGTAGCAGGATTTGCGCTGGAAAGAACCGGCAATGACCTATCTGATCAGGTCCTAAGAGCGCCCTCTTTCCGATTCTGGATGAATTGTCGGCAACTCTTACCTGTGAAGGAACCGCGCTCCTCGGCTCGGATCCCGGCATCGAGGGTTTTTATCCGTGACCGGCTGTACGCGCTTATTGCAAAACCTGCCATCCCGCCTCGTGGTCGGCAGCGCCAGATCGCTTCTGACCATCGGGTGGTTTCTACCTCGCTCACGAGCCCGGACGGTTCGGTCCTCATTCGAATCAAGGCGAAAGCGTTATGAGGGTCGGCTTTCTGCCATTTTTCGCCGGTCATCCTCAACTGGCTGGCTACGGATTCGGCCCTGACTCTAGCCTCTCGGTCGGCAAAGGCGAAATAGTTATTGCCTGCTTTTCGGCCTACTAAACTACCACCCTGGTTGTAACCGGCAATGAGGCTGGCTCCGATCAGTTTATCCAGTGCTGACAATAGTCCGGTGCCTGCCAGAGCGTCGCTTATAGTGGCGCTGTGATCGAGTGCCAGGTCGGCAGCGTCGAAGTAGTCATCTACTGGAGCGAACTGAGGCAGCCCAATAGTGGAACGTCGCGTCTAAGGCTCACATGACTGCCAGGACCCTCTTTGACTCGTACCAACTTGGGCCGCTCAGGCTCAAAAATCGCATCGTCATGGCACCGCTTACGCGATCCAGAGCGGGAGAGGGGGACGTCCCTGGCGAACTCAATGCCGAGTACTACGAGCAGCGCGCGGGCGCCGGCCTCATCATCAGCGAGGCCACGCAAGTTTCGCGGCAGGGCCAGGGATATTTGTGGACGCCGGGCGTTTATTCGGGTCAACAGGTGGCAGGCTGGAAGACCGTGGTGAATGCGGTACATGGGCACGGCGGGCTGATGTTTCTGCAAATGTGGCACGTGGGCCGCATCTCCCACGTGACCTTGCAACCGGGCGGGAACTCTCCCATCAGCTCGACCGATAAACCGGCGGAAAGAACCTTCTCGTTTGCCTACGACGAGAAAGGTAAGCCAGGCAACGTTTCTGCCAGTCAGCCACGGATTGCCACCATCCCAGACCTGAAGCAGGTCATTTCGGATTATGCCCAGGGGGCGCGCAACGCAAAGAAGGCCGGCTTCGATGGGGTAGAAATCCACGGCGCAAATGGGTACCTCTTCGATCAATTTCTGAACTCGGTGGTGAACGAACGCCACGATGAGTATGGGAACCAGAGCAAGCAGACGCGCACTCGACTCCTGATGGAAGTCTTCGATGCCGTAGCCACGGTATTTGGCCCCGATCGTGTGGGAGTTCGCATTGCCCCGTATGGTCGGTTCGGCGGGATGAAGACAGACCCCAAGGTAAAAGAAACCTTTCTGTACCTTGCTCAGGAATTAACGCGCCGCAACGCGGTCTATATTCACATCGTGCGCGGTAGTCAAGACGACCCTGAGCCAGTGGTACCCGAAACGTTCTTGCATGAGTTCCGCAAAGAGTTCGGAGAAACGATTATCGTGACTGGCGGCCTGAAGAAAGCCAAGGCGGAAGAGCTGCTGCAGGAGAATGTTGCCGACCTCTTCGGTTTCGGCACGCTTTTTATTTCGAATCCAGACCTGGTTGAGCGGTTCAGAAAAAACTGCCCCCTGGCACCTGCCGACCAGTCAACGTTCTACGGCGGCGGCGCCAAGGGCTACACTGATTATCCGACATATAAAGAGGAATGCATGAATCGGGAAGTCAAAGAACCTTTGGATATTCACTGATCCAGAATGACTTTCAATCCTATCGATCTCAGGCTCGCCCCGCGAACTCGCGGGGCTCCGTATACACCTTCACTTTTTCGCCTTCCTGAATGTAAAGCGGAGCCTTGATCTCAAGTCCCGTCTCCAGGCGAGCAAGCTTCGTCACATTCCCGCTGGTGTCGCCACGCGCGCCAGGTTCCGTGTAGGCCACGGTCAGTTCCACCTTCTCCGGCAATTTCGATCTTGTCTGAATTGTGGCCAATGGGGAAATGTCTGGGTGGGGGGGGGACAGGCCCAGAGCCTCGGAACAGGCGATGGCGGACGCTAAGTTGCGTGCTTCGCGCTGGTCGACTGAGGTTGTCGATCTGCAGCCGGTGTTTGGGGCAGTGCGAAGATCACGTTGACGGTTGTGTCGACCTCGACCGGCCTGTCATTGACGACGTAAGGACGGTAGTGCCAGGATTTGACTGCATCGAGCGCAGCCTGTTGCAACATGGCTGGACGGGAGACGACGTAGAGGTTCTAGACGGTGCCGTCTTTCCCGATGGTCACCTTAAGGACGACGGCTCCTGATACGCGTGCGGCGATGGCGTTGGGCGGATATACGGCCGGGTCTTTTGTAAGAGAATGCCGACGGCAGTGTCAGCAGAGATATTTACCCTAATCGGGTTGTTGGAATTGTCTCGCCTCCCGCAACAGCTTGGCCCGTTGCACAGGCATCCCATGACTCCTCCCGAAATAGGAAGGCCGAGCATTTGCGTAACGGGATTGAAGGGCTTGGCGTCAGGCGGAGGCTGAAAGAAGGTTTCGTCGACGCCACCTAGAACCTCGATGGTTTCGAGGTGCGCCCTGATCGTGCGACCGTCGCGCTGCTTAATGACGACATCTCTGGGAAGCAGTCGGCCTTCAAAGTTGACCGGATTTCCGAAGGTCGCGTCGGCCTTGTCGAGACCAACAGAATAATGGGTAGCCGCCACGGATCACCCTTGTCTGTCGATGATCCGCGGCTGTTTTCATTTTGGAGTTTGCAATATGTCCGAAAGAATTGAAATTCATCCGCTCACCGTGACTGCCTCGAGCCCGAGTGCCGCAGCCTCCGCTTCCACCAACTGTTCATTCGATCTGGCCGATCTAGATCCGGCGCTCATCCTCGCCGCTGAGCGTGGACTTGCCATCGCGCCCGTGCTGACCCACAGCTGGCACACTTCCCCCCGTTCTTTCATTTCAGAACTCAGCAGCGAAATTGACATCATTGCCCAAGCTTCGGCCCGTTTTCCGCGCTGTAACTGGACCGCTCATCTGGGTGCTTCCGACATGGTGGTGATCGAGCTCGATATGGTCATTGGCTACAAGAATCTGGCCATCTTTTGCCTGCGCAGTTTCGGGTCATTGGCGCAAACGCTGCAATTCGGGGATGACACATGACGGTCACGGTTCTTCGTCTTCAGGAGCACCAGCGCGCGTGTCCGTTCCCTTGGGCGGCGCTTTCCAGGAGTGAGGATCCATAGCGGCACGTTTCTGTTTGTGCCCCCCAGTTGCTTTATCTCGGGCCGGCTCAGCTGGCTCAACCAGGCGCCCATCCTCGATGTTCTCGATTGAGTGTTGGAGCCAGCGTCCCGGCTCTGACGCCGGTGGAGGAGTCATATTCGGTCTGTCCAGCCGGGCTTCCTTCATCATTCGGGTATATTGAGCTTGTCTTGCCCCCCCACTCGCTTGTCGCGATCCTCAAATTCAGCTCTCAATGCGCAAAGAACTCGGCAGGTTTATTCAAAGTGTGCGTTCGCGGCGAGGCATGACCCAGGCCGCCCTCGCATCTGCGACCGGTATTCATCGGACCCACATTTCGCGGGCGGAGAATGGTCAGGTCCCTTCGGTCATCGCGCTGATCGAAATCGCCAGAGGGCTCGGCATCGAGGCAATCTGTAAGGGAGGGGCCTCCGTCCGCACCCTAAATGCCGAAAGAGAGCGAATGGACTAGATACTGATTTCGCCGTAAGATCTGAGAATTTTATCTGGGGGGTACTTACGGGGGTATTGTAAACAAGAAAGAAATCCAAGTAAGAGATAGGATTTCTTGACCATTCAATATAACACTTATGTTATCAGTTGCTTATAGAGATGAACCTCAATTCTGTAGTCATCTAAAACGGCTATTCTTAGAGTCCCCTCTCTCCGCCAGCGAGTCAAGCGAAATCTTATAAATCAGCTAAGCTGTTTATATTCAGGTGAATGCAAGAACATAACGAAGCCTCCATATTCTCCCTGATACCCCGTTTTACCACCCAGTTTTAACCCTCTTCTCCCCTTTTTCGAGCTAAATCGAGCTAAATTCCCCGCGCATAAGCATCAGTTATCCCAGACCGCCGCCTCGGCACACGATGATCGCCCGGCCCGGTGAGTTTCGGCTTCGGCCCCACGCGCTTCCCAACTTCTAAATGGATTCGTGTTTGTCGTTAAGTGCCCCACCTGCAGAGGGAAGCGGCGCTCCTTGCCCACAAGAGGATTTTCCGGGGAAGGTTGTCTCGACACCTGGCCCCCTGCTCCTTTGACTCTCGGAGGCGGGAGGGATCATGTTTGCCCCCGATGCTCACATGAAGCCGGGCGGGAAGTTCCTCAAGGGCTAAACAGCCCCTATATTTCTTTGTGGCATAGTGGCAGGGCAAAAGCCCTGCCACTACCCAGCCCGCGCCAGCAGCATCCTTTCAGCATTCAAAAATAAATTCCGCAATATGAGATTCGGCTTCCTGCGTGTGCCCCACATCACTGCCACTCTTTCCCCCAAAGCCGAGACTCATCGTAGGTTCGAAATCCTGCGAGCGCTACGCGAAGCGCGATGGAGGCAAATCCAAATGAATGAGCAGAAAACAGTGAATCCCGAGGTGATTGTCGACGGAAATGAGGCTGCGGCTTCCGTGGCGTATCGCCTCTCTGAAGTGATTGCCATTTACCCCATTACGCCCTCGTCTCCCATGGCCGAGTGGGCGGACCAGTGGCGCGCGGAGGGGAAGAAGAATATCTGGGGCGCGACGCCGATTGTGGAAGAGCTGCAGAGCGAGGGCGGGGCCGCGGGCGCGCTTCATGGGGCGCTGCAGGCCGGCTGTTTCGCGACTACGTTTACCGCGTCGCAGGGCCTGCTGCTGATGATTCCCAACATGTTCAAGATTGCCGGGGAGCTCACACCGGCCACCATGCACGTGACGGCGCGGACGCTGGCTACGCATGCGCTCTCGATCTTTGGCGACCACTCGGATGTGATGGCGTGCCGGTCGACGGGTTGGGCGATGCTGGCCTCGAACTCCGTGCAGGAAGTGGCCGATATGGCGTTGGTGGCGCAGATTGCCACGCTCGAGGCGCGGATTCCGTTCATCCATTTCTTCGACGGCTTCAGGACATCGCACGAGGTAGGCAAGATTGAGCCCATCAGCGACGAGACGATTCGCGCGCTGGTGAACGACGAGCACCTGATTGCTTTCCGCAAGAATGCGCTCTCGCCGGACCGGCCGTTTATTCGCGGCACGGCGCAGAATCCGGATGTGTTCTTCCAGGCCCGGGAGGCATGTTCTCCGTTCTACGTAGCCGTTCCGGGAATCGTGCAGCAGGCAATGGACCGGTTTGCGAAGCAGACGGGGCGCGCGTACCACCTGTTTGATTACTACGGCGCGGAGGATGCGGAGCGGGTGATTGTGGTGATGGGCTCGGGCGCCGAGGCTGCCGAAGAGACGGTAGACGCGCTGATGCGGCAGGGCGAGAAGGTGGGCATGGTCAAGGTTCGGCTGTATCGGCCGTTTGACGCGAAGGCGTTTCTAGCTGCGTTGCCGGCGACGGTGAAGTCAATTGCCATTCTCGACCGCTGCAAGGAGCCGGGCGGCGCCGGTGAGCCGCTCTACCAGGACATCGTTACCGTAGTGGCGGAGAACGAGGACAAGCTGCCGTGTGGCGCGCTGCCGGTGATCGTGGGCGGGCGGTATGGGCTGTCGTCGAAGGAGTTTACGCCGGCGATGGTGAAGGGCATCTACGACGAGTTGAAGAAGGTGACGCCGAAGAACCATTTCACGATCGGGATTCAGGACGACGTGAGCCACTCGAGCCTGGAGTACGATGCGGCTTTCTCGACCGAGGATCCGCAGACGGTGCGGGCGTTGTTTTACGGGCTGGGGTCGGATGGCACGGTGGGCGCAAACAAGAATTCCATCAAGATTATCGGCAGCAACACGTCGAATTATGCGCAGGGTTATTTTGTCTACGACTCCAAGAAGTCGGGGTCGATGACGACTTCGCATCTGCGCTTCGGTCCGAATCCGATCCGGTCGAGCTACCTGATTTCGCGGGCCAGCTTTGTGGCCTGCCACAACTTCAGCTTCCTGGAAAAGATGAACGTGGTGGAAGCGGCGATGCCGGGAGCGGTGTTTCTGCTCAATTCGCCGTACGGGGCGGGCGAGGTTTGGGGGCACCTGCCCAAAACCATGCAGCAGGAGCTGCTCGCCAAGAAGATTGAGTTCTACGTGATCGATGGATACAAAGTGGCGCGCGAGGCCGGCATGGGTACGCGCATCAACACCATCATGCAGACCTGCTTCTTTGCCATCAGCGGCGTGCTGCCGCGCGACGAGGCCATTGCGCAAATCAAAAAGGCGATCCAGAAGACCTATGGCAAGCGCGGCGAGGCGGTGGTGGCGAAGAACTTTGCCGCCGTGGATGCGGCGCTGGCGCATCTGGAAAAAGTTGAGCTGCCCACCGCGGTGTCGTCGGGATTTGATCTCATCCCGTCGATTTCGCCGGCGGCGCCGGAGTTTGTGCGCACCGTGCTGGGCGAGATTGCGGCGGGACGCGGCGATCAGTTGCCGGTAAGCGCGATGTCGGCCGGCGGAGCGTTTCCATCGGGAACGTCGCAGTGGGAGAAGCGGAATATCGCACAGTTCATTCCGGTGTGGGATGAGGGCCTGTGCATCCAATGCGGCAAGTGCGTGATGGTGTGTCCGCACGCAGTAATTCGCTCCAAGGTTTATGGAGCCGAGCTCGCCGATAAGGCTCCGGCCACGTTGAAATGGGCCAAGCCGAAGTGGAGAGGCATGGAGGCGGAGCGGTACACGCTGCAGGTGGCTCCCGAGGATTGCACGGGCTGCGCCGTCTGCGTGGAGGTTTGCCCGGTAAAGAGCAAGAGCGACGCCAGCCACAAGGCGCTGAACATGGCGCCGCAGGCGGCGCTGCGCGAGCCGGAGCGGGAAAACTGGGACTTCTTTGTGAACCTGCCGGAAGTGGATCGGGCCAAGCTGTCGCACGGGCAGGTGAAGGATCTGCAACTGCTGCAGCCGCTGTTTGAGTTTTCCGGAGCGTGCGCGGGGTGCGGAGAGACGCCGTATATCAAACTGCTGACGCAGTTGTTCGGTGATCGTCTCTATGTCGCGAATGCGACCGGGTGCTCGTCGATTTATGGCGGTAATCTGCCGACGACGCCGTATACGCACAATAGCGCAGGGCGCGGGCCGACATGGGCGAACTCGCTGTTTGAGGACAATGCGGAGTTCGGCTTCGGCATGCGCACGGCGCTCGATCAGCAGAAGGCATTTGCGGAGTTGTTGGTGACGCGACTGGCCGGCACGATTGGCGCTGAGCTGGCGGCGGATCTGGTGGGTGCTGCGCAGAAGACCGAAACTGAAATCGACGCGCAGCGAGAGCGGGTTGCGGCACTTCGTGCTGTGTTGTCCGGAAACAGTAGTTCCGATGCGAAGAATCTGCTGGCCATTGCCGATACGCTGGTGCGCAAGAGCGTGTGGATCCTGGGCGGCGATGGATGGGCATTCGACATCGGTTTCGGCGGCCTCGATCATGTGCTGGGCTCGGGCAAGAACGTGAATGTGCTGGTGCTGGATACAGAGGTCTACTCGAATACCGGCGGTCAGGCGTCGAAGGCTACGCCGCGCGGGGCAGTGGCGAAATTCGCCGCCAGCGGCAAGACCAATAGCCGCAAGGACCTGGCCATGGAGGCGGTCAGCTACGGGTCAGTGTATGTGGCGCAGGTGGCGCTGGGCGGCAACGACACGCATGTGATCAAAGCCTTCCAGGAGGCCGAGGCGCATGAGGGGCCGTCGCTGATCATCGCGTATTCTAGCTGCATTGCGCACGGGTACGACCTGGTGCACGGCCTCGAGCAGCAGAAGCTGGCGGTGCAATCGGGTTACTGGCCGCTGATGCGGTATAACCCAGGGCTGCGCGAGGAAGGGAAGAATCCCTTCCAGCTCGACTCGAAGGCGCCTTCGATCCGGCTCAAGGATTACGCGTATCGCGAAGCGCGGTACACCATGTTGGCGCGCAGCAATCCGGAGCTGGCGTCGGACTTACTGAAAGACGCACAGGACGATGTGGCGCGGCAGTGGCGGGTCTACTCGGCGCGTGCGGCGATGCCGGGACGCGGGGCGACGCCGAATGTTGTGCCCCCCGAAGCGCCTGAATCTAAACCAGAGGAGAAAACCGCGGGAGCGGCCGTCGGAGGTGAGGAATGATCGACATTTCTATGCAGTATCTGGGCATGAATCTGACCGGGCCGATTGTGGTTGGGTCCACGCCGCTTTCGGATTCGCTCGACAACATTCGCCACATGGAGGACGCGGGCGCTTCGGCCATCGTGCTCACTTCGTTGTTTGAGGAGCAATTGGCGCTGGAGTCGCGCGCACTGGATGAGGACCTGGAGCGGGGCGCGAATTCCTACGCGGAGGCGCTGCACTTTCTGCCCGAGCAGCACGACTATCACATGTCGCACGATGGATATCTGGAGCATCTGCGCCGGGCACGCGAGGCGGTGCGCGTTCCCATCCTGGCCAGTTTGAATGGCGCGACTCCTGGCGGGTGGGCGCGCTATGCGAAGGATGTGGAGCAGGCCGGTGCAAGCGCGATCGAGCTCAACACCTTTGCGCTGGCCACCGATCGCAGCCAGAGCTCGGCGGATATCGAGCAGCAATTGCTGGCCCTGGTCGACAGCGTTTGCGAGGCGGTGCAGGTTCCCGTGGCGGTAAAGCTCTCGCAGTCTTACACCAGCATTCCAAACCTGGCGGCGCAGCTTGAGGCAGCGGGGGCACGAGCAGTGGTGCTCTTTAACCGCTTCTACCAGCCCGATTTCGATATTGAGGCGCTGGAGGTGCGGCCGACAATGCACTTCTCGACACCTTCGGAGCTGTTGCCGCGGCTGCACTGGGCGGCGATTCTGTATGGGCACCTGAAGGGCGATATCGCGATCACCGGCGGCGTGCATTCGGCGGAAGATATCCTGAAGTCGGTGATGGCCGGGGCCAGCGTGGCCATGATGGTGTCGGCGCTGCACGTGCACGGCATCGGCCACATTCAACGCGTTCTGGCGGATCTGCGCTACTGGCTCGAAGTACGCGAGTACACGTCGTTGATGGAAACACGCGGCTGTTTGAGCCGCCGATCGGTACCGGATACCTCGCCTTACGATCGCGGGAATTACATCAAGACGCTGAGTTCCTACAGCATGAAGCCTACGGTCGCAGCGTTCTAGGATGTGCCAGGAAGATGTGGACCCCACCTTCGCCGCGTCTTTGCGGCTAAGGTGGGGTATTTATATCTAAAGTTTTTTACTTACAGGCGCTAATTTTCATCGCCCCTCTTGAAGCAGCCGCACTGCCGTTTTCTCCAGCAGCGCCTGTGCTTCCGGCAGCGCGGCTTGCACCGCTGTACTGAACGTGTTGCCCAACTCCGTTGAGCCCATGCCGACGGTGAGAAGAAACGTGCTGTTTGGCATGGATGGGTAGAGTTCGCGGCACAGGCTGAGAAGCTGAGCGGCGCTGAGATGATGGCTTGCGATGCCAGCTTTTGATTCCTCCGGCTCGACCACGACGAGCTGAAGGTTTCCGGGAGCGGATTCCGTCGAGGAGTCAACGAACAGAACTGCATCCGCATGGGCGATGTCTTCGGCGAGTTCCGGCGTCCATTGCTGTCGGCAGAGGACGCGGATGCCGGGCTGGTTACGCAGGCTATTTTCCGCCCATTCTGCCAGGTACGGGCCAACGCCGTCATCACTGCGCAACGTGTTGCCACAGGTGAGGACCAGACAGCGAATGCGATTTGCCAGCATGGCGGTAGTGTAGATCGGCGGAAGTGAAGCGGCAAAAGCGTCCCGGAGGGATGCGGTGAAGTTAGCCCAAAATGAAGTCCGACAACGGAGGACGCAATCCTGGGAAACAGTGCCAAAGCGATCTTCAGGCCCGTAGGGGCGACGGAACCACGCCGCTACTGTGTCACACGCAGAACCCGACGCTGGGCTCCCGGATCGGTTGTGGTTCAATCGCGCGTGACGCGATCGATGACTTCGCCCTTCACGGAAAGGAGTTCCAGGGCCAACGGCATCTGGCCAAAGGCGTGAGTGGAGCAGCTCAGGCAGGGATCGAAGGTGCGCACGACTGCTTCAACGCGGTTGAGGATGCCGGGGGTGAACTTGCCGGCTTTGATGTAGTGTGTGGCCGCCTGCTGCACGCCGCGGTTCATGGCGTTGTTGTTCTGGCCGGTGGCGATGACGAGATTTGCCCAGGTCATTTTGCCGTTTTCGTCCACCTTGTAATGGTGGTGAAGCACCCCACGCGGGGCTTCGGCCTGGCCCGCGCCTTCCAGGTGATTGACGCCTGCGGTGGCGCGCACGTGGGCGTTGAGAATCGCGGGGTCGGCGAGGATCTCTTCAATCTTTTCGATGCCATAGAGGATCTCGATGAGGCGCGCGTGGTGATAGTGGAACGAGCCTGTCACCGGGCCGTCGGCGAGTTGCTTGAACTCAACGAGCTCTTTATCTGCGCGCGGGGTGCCCATGGACTTCACGATGTTCAATCGTGCGAGAGGTCCGACGCGATAGGATCCCTGGGGGTAGCCGAGCGGCTTGTAATACGGGAATTTGGTGTAGCTGTAAGACTCGACCGCCTCGCCTATGGCTTCGGTGAAGCGGGATGCGGTGATGCCATCTTCGACGATGTCGCCTTCAGCGTCGATCAGGCGCAGCGCGCCATCGGTGAATTCGATCGATTGATCCGCGTTGATCAGGCTCATCCAGGCGGACGGGAAATTAGCGAAGACGGCGATTTCTTCTTCGAAGTTGTCCGCGATCTGCTTGTAGGCGCCGAGGGCGAGGCCGATGTTCGCGTATGCTTCGGGCAACATCGCAAGAATTTCATCGCGCTTGGCTACGGATAGAGGCTCGGTAACTCCGCCGGGAATGACCCAGCCGGGATGGATGCGCTTCTGGCAGAGCTGCTCGATGAGCGACTGGCCGAAGCGGCGCAGGCCAATGCCGGCGCGGGCCAGCTCCGGCTTGGCGGCGGCCAGGCCGAGCACGTTGCGCACCGCGGGATCGGCTTCCATGCCCAGCAGCAGATCGGGCGAGGCCAGATAGAAAAAGCTGAGCGCGTGCGACTGCACCATTTGCGCCAGGTTGAGCATGCGGCGCAGTTGCGCGGCCGTGTGCGGAATGCGCACCGACATGATGGCTTCGCAGGCTTTGGCCGAGGCGATGAGATGCGAGACCGGGCAGATACCGCAGATACGCGCCATGAGGCTGGGCATCTCGTAAAACGGGCGCCCCTGGCTGAAGCGCTCGAAGCCGCGCACCTGGGTTACATGAAAATGCGCGCTCTTTACATCGCCGTGATCGTCGAGCTGGATGGTGATCTTGCCGTGGCCCTCAAGGCGGGTGACGGGATCGATTGTGATGGTCTGGGTCATAGCAACCTCTGCTTGGTCGAGTTCCGCATTCAGGCCCCGAACCGCGTGAGCGCAGGAATATCCATGGGCTCACCGGTAATGAGCGCCGTAAGCGCAGTATGAAACGTGTCGGCGGAAGGCGGGCAGCCGGGCAGATAGACGTCCACCTTCACAAAATCCTGGATGGGGTGGACGATGGGCAGCAGCGCGGGCACGCCCAGCACCGGAATCTGTTGCTGCGCGCTGGCGTTCTCAATATAGGCGCGCTCGAGGATCGCACTGGGGCCGATGGGATTGCGCATCGAAGGCACATTGCCGGTGATGGCGCAGTCGCCCATGGCAACCAGCGTTCTGGTGCGCGCGCGGACTTTGCGGATTTTTTCCTGGTCGGCGACGGAGGCCACCGCGCCCTCGACCAGCGCAATGTCCACCCGTTCGGGAAATTCCTTTGCGTCCACTAGCGGGCTGTAGACCACGTCCACCAGTTCCGCCAGTTCCAGCAGCCGCTCGTCCATGTCGAGAAACGACATGTGGCAGCCCGAACACCCGTCCAACCATACCGTTGCCAGTTTCAGTTTGCTCATCGCGCCTCCCTCATCAGGTTCAGGTAGGGGAGAAAATCAGGATACTTGGGATGGTCGGAGCCGATCTTGCTCTTGTCGAAGAGCGCTCCGGTGGGACACACCTGTACGCATTTGCCACAGCGCGTGCACGTGGAGTTGCCCCACTCCTCGTGAAGATCGGCGATGAGCAGGCAGTCGATGCCCCGGCCCATCACGTCCCACACATGCGCGCCTTCCACTTCCGCGCAGACCCGCACGCAACGCGTGCAGAGGATGCAGCGATTGTGGTCCAGCGTGAAGCGCTCGTGCGATGCATCGACTGAGAACAAAGCATTGCGATACGGAAAGCGGATGTGAGTGAGGCCCTGTTCCTGGGCCATGGCCTGCAACTCGCAGTGGCCGTTGGCGACGCAAACCGAACAGATGTGATTGCGCTCGGCAAACAGCAGCTCGAGGATGGTGCGGCGGTGTTTGCGCAGGCGCTCGGTGTCGGTGCTCACTTCCATGCCTTCCTGCACGGTGGCTACGCAGGCGGGCAGCAACTTGTTGCTCCCTTTGATTTCGACCAGGCAGAGGCGGCAGGCGCCCACTTCGCTGAGGCCATCCAGGTGACAGAGCGTGGGAATGTTGATCTCGTTTTCGCGCGCCACTTCGAGAATGGTCTGGCCGGCACGGGCGCTGACTTCCTGCTCGTCGATGATGAGGGTTTTGACGTCGTCGCTCATGCCGTCACCTCCGCAGCAACTTCCATGGCGCACACCCCGGCGCGGCATCGCTTCTCCACAATGTGCTCGATGTACTCATGGCGGAAATACTTGAGGGTGCTGAGCACCGGGTTGGGAGCGGTCTGCCCTAGCCCGCACAGGCTGGCCTCTTTGACCGTGACGCAGAGGTCTTCAAGCAGTTCGAGATCCTCCATGGTTCCGGTGCCGTTGCACATGCGCGTGAGCAGTGTGTGCATCTGCGCTGTGCCGGCGCGGCAGGGAATGCATTTGCCGCACGATTCGGTCATGCAGAACTCCATGAAAAAGCGGGCAACGTTGACCATGCAGGAGGTATCGTCCATCACGATCATGCCGCCGGAGCCCATGATGGAACCGATCTTCAACAGCGCGTCGTAGCTCACGCCCACGTCGAGCATCTCGGCCGGGATGCAGCCACCGGAAGGTCCGCCGGTTTGCACCGCCTTGAGCTTGTGGCCGCCGGGAACCCCGCCGCCGATCTTCTCGATGATCTCGCGCAGCTTCATGCCCATGGGGACTTCAACCAGGCCGGTGTTGGTGATTTTGCCGGTGAGCGCGAAGACCTTGGTGCCCTTGCTGCGCTCCGACCCGATGGAGGCGAACCATTTGCCACCGTGGCGAATAATGGGCGCGATATTGGCGAAGGTCTCCACGTTATTTATGAGCGTGGGCTTGCCCCACAGACCGCTCACGGCCGGATAGGGCGGACGCGTGCGCGGTGTGCCGCGCTTGCCTTCGATGGAGGCGATGAGCGCCGTCTCCTCGCCGCAGACAAATGCGCCGGCGCCCAGACGAATGTCCACATCGAAGTTGAACGGCGTGTTGCAGATGTTGTTGCCGAGAAGGCCGCGGCGGCGCGCTTCGCGAATGGCAACGGTGAGCCGCGCTACGGCCAGGGGATATTCGGCGCGCACGTAGATGTAGCCTTTGCTGGCGCCCACGGCGTAAGCGGCAATCTCCATGCCTTCCAAAACCCGATGCGGATCGCTCTCCAGAACGCTGCGGTCCATGAACGCGCCCGGGTCGCCCTCATCGCCGTTGCAGATGACGTACTTCGTGTCGCCTGCGGCCTTGGCCACAGTGCCCCATTTCAGGCCGGTGGGATAGCCGCCGCCGCCGCGGCCGCGCAAGCCGCTCTCGGTTACCTGGCGGGTTACGCCCTGCGGAGTCATGTCGTTCAGAGCCGTGAGCAGGGCGCGATAACCTTCGGCGGCGATGTAGTCGTCGATCTTCTCGGGATCGATGTGGCCGGAGTTTTCGAGCACGATGTGCACCTGCTCGTCGAAGTGCTCGCGCAGGTTGCATTGCAGTTCGGCAACCGGCTGGCCGCCGAGATGGTCTACGATGGCTTCGGCGTGGTCGCTCTTGCAGTGTTGATAGAGAGTCTCTTCGGGATCGACGAGCACCAGCGGGCCGGCGGCGCACAACCCCATGCAGCCCGTGCGGCGCACCATGGCGTTTTTGCCCTGGGCTGCCACGGCGGCGGTGAGTGAATCCTTCAGCAGGTCGGAGTGCTGGCTCAGGCATCCGGTGCCCATGCACACGTTGATCTCGTGATCGAACTTGGAGTTCTCCAACCGGACCGATGCGGCAATCTGTTCAAGCTCTTCAAAGGTCATACGAGCGGCCACCTTTCCAGTTGCTCGATCATTTGTTCACGGGTGACCTGGCCCTGCAACTCGCCATCGGCCAGCACCACCGGCGCCCGTCCGCAGGCGCCCACGCAGCGCGCAGTCATCAGGCTGATCTGCCCGTCCGGCGTGGTCTGCCCCTCGGCAATGGAGAGGTGCTTCTTGGCAGCGGCCAGCAGTTTGTCCGTGCCCTTGATGTAGCACGCAGTTCCGGTGCAGATGGTGAGCGTGTGCTTGCCCGGCGGCTTGAGGCTGAAGTGGTGATAGAACGTGACCACGCCGTAGGCCTGGCTGAGCGGCACGCCCAGCGACCGCGCTACAAAGCGAATGGCGTTATCGTCGAGATACCCGAACGAGGACTGCACGGTGTGCAGGGTTTCGATCAGGGCGTGGCGCGCAAAGCCGTTCTTGCGCATGGTTCCGTTGACAATCTTCCAGCGCTTGTCGTCGCTCGGGAGCGGCGGAGGGATAAGGGGTGCCAAGGGTTCCTCCCGCGAGCGTCGAGGGCGGAGCAGCGTCGTACGGGCAATCCGCTCGACCTCTGCCCTTTTTATACGCCAGATTTACCTCCGTGCGCCGTGATAGGAGTCACGCTGGTGTAGGTTATCTTGCTCACACTGCCTGAGTTATATGATCTATGTTGTTGTGATCAAACGCACAGGGAGTCAATTGGCCAACATGCCCGCTGGGGTGCCCGGGTCCCGCTTCTGAAACCAGGAAAAGCACGGACTCGTCACGCAGTTCTAGTGCTGTACCTGCAGATGGTAATCACCGTAGTCGATGAGCACCACGGTGCGCCCAAAGAGGAAGCTCCTGGATTCGGCCCGCGCGTGGGTCGCCATCGGAAAACCGTCCATCTCCGCATAGTCGCGCATCATGTGCGTCGTCCCCGCAAACGGCGAAGGACTTTTAGAGGCGATACCCTCCACGCGCACGATGGATCCGTCACGCGCGTCTACCCACAGCGTGCCGTCAATCATGTGGGGCGCCTTTTGCTTGGGAGTGATGGTCAGGATGTAGCACAGGCGTCCATTCACCCGCGCAGGGCCTCCGGACTTGAGTGTCATATCGTAGTTCGCCGAGATAAACCAGGAACGCTTCACATTGGCGGGCTGGTTGAGCGTGGTCTCGTTGTCGATCAGGGGTTGCAACCCGAGTTTCTGCACAATCTCCGAACCAGTCCGCGCCAGAACGGTGTAGGTCTTGCCCACGCCCTTGGTATAGCTGTCGCCGACCGTCATGGTGGCCGCGGGATGCGTCTCATCGCTGCCGCGGTAGACAGAGTAGTGCTCAATGTCGGTGAATCCGAGCACCTGATCGACCCGCCTCTGCACATTGGCGTCGACCAAGCGGATCACGGCGGCCTGGTCCAGCGGTTGGGCACCGAGCATGGAGGCGCCGACTGCCGCGAGGACCAGAGTTGTCACGCGAACTATCGTGGAGTGCTTCATCCTCGTTATGCCATTCTCGTTCTTACTACAGTATGCCGTTCGGTTGCGCCCGCTCCCAGGAAATGCGATGCAGTATGCTGGTTTTCTGTACGAGGTTTGTCCCTTTGAGCCACGAACCCCAACCAAAACCAGGACGGCGCGAAGCGCTGCAAGTACGGGGTGTGGTGCAGGGCGTCGGCTTCCGGCCATTCGTCTACCGGCTGGCGACCGAGGAGTGCCTCGCCGGTTTCATCGGCAACGATACGGACGGCGTCACGATTGAGATTGAAGGGCCGTCTGAACGCGTCGAGGCATTTTGCATGCGACTCCGCGCCGAAGCTCCGCCGCTTTCGCGGATCGATTCTGTTACGCCCCGCGTGCTTGTGCCGACTGGCGATCGCGGCTTTCGCATTGTAGCCAGCGAAGTACGCGGGCAGGTGAGCACGGGCATTCCTGCCGACGCGGCGACCTGCGCGGATTGTTTGCGCGAACTGCTCGATCCGGCAGACCGTCGTTACCGCTATCCGTTCCTCAACTGCACGAACTGTGGGCCGCGCTTCACCATCACGCGACGAATTCCATATGACCGTCCGCAGACCTCGATGGCAGCATTCAAAATGTGCCCTGCATGCCAGGCAGAGTATGACGACCCCACCAACCGCCGCTTCCACGCGCAGCCCAATGCCTGCCCGGTGTGCGGGCCGCGCGTGTGGCTTGTTGAATCCGACAAGTCTGGTGATTTCGATTTGAAAGTGCACGGTTTGAGCCGTGCCGAAGAGCGGCAAAAAAGAATCTGGGCTGCAGCCCCTGTGGGGGACTCCGCGATCGACGAAACAATCAATCGTCTCCTCTCCGGTCAAATCCTGGCCATCAAAGGCATCGGCGGCTTTCATCTCGGCGTGGACGCAACCAATGAGGCCGCGGTAATGCGGCTGCGTGAGTGCAAGCATCGCTATGGAAAGCCGCTGGCGGTCATGGTGCGCGATCTGGCTGCTGCGCGTGAAATATGTGACCTGACGGACGAAGAGGAAGCCTTGTTGAGGACGCCGGCGCGGCCGATTGTGCTGACGCGGCGGCGGGAGAATTCCTGCATCGCATCCTCGGTCGCGCCCAGGATTCCATGGCTGGGCGTCTTTTTGCCCTACGCGCCACTGCAGCACCTGCTCTTTGCGGACCCGCGCGTGAAGGCTCTGGTAATGACCTCCGCGAACCTGAGCGAAGAGCCGATCGCTATCGACAATGCCGAAGCGCAAACGCGTCTGGGAAATATTGCCGATGCGTTTCTGATGCACGATCGCGAGATCCTGCAGCGCTGCGACGATTCGGTGATGGCGGTGGTCGATGGCGCGCCCCAACTGATCCGGCGTGCGCGCGGCTTTGTGCCGCTGGGAATTCCGCTGCCGCTCGATTCTCCTCCGCTGCTGGCTGTGGGCGGACACTTGAAAAGTGTGTTCACGCTGGCCCGCGGGCGCTTTGCCTACCAAAGCCAGCATCTGGGCGACCTAGAGAATATCACCGGCCTTGGTTTCTTTCGCGAGTCGCTTGCGCACTTGATGCATACATTTGAAATCGAGCCGGTGGTGGTGGTGCACGATTTGCATCCTGGCTACCTCTCCACGTCGTGGGCCAAGGAATGGGCGGCCCAACGCGGGGTCCGTTTGATTGCCGTGCAACATCACCATGCACACATCGCGGCCTGCATGGCCGAGCACGGGCTCGACGGGCCGGTGATCGGGCTGTCGCTCGATGGTACCGGCTATGGCACCGACGGCCGCATCTGGGGCGGGGAAGTGTTGCTGGCGCATCGCGACAGGTTCGATCGTTTCGCGCATTTGGACTATGCGCCGATGCCGGGCGGCGAATCTGCCGTCCGAGAGCCGTGGCGCATGGCGCTGGGGGAACTGCATGCAGCGGGTTTTTCAATGGATGAGGTGAGGGAATTAACCGGCGCCTCCGATCAGGAGGCGCGGCTGCTGGCCCGCATGATCGAGCGCGGCCTGAACAGTCCGTATACGTCCAGCCTGGGAAGGCTCTTCGATGCGGTTGCCGCCGTTGTCCTCGACCGCCGCGCGGTGGATTACGAGGCGCAGGCAGCAATTGAGTTCGAAGGGATTGCCGCGAATGAGCCGGACATCAATAAGCCGGATGAGGATGGCTACACGCTGGAGCTCAAGCCAGGGGACTGGTCGCGGCGCGAGGCAACAATTCTCAGTCCTGCGTCTTTATGGCGCGGGGTGGTCAGAGATATGAAAGCGGCGGTGAGCAAGCCGCGTATCGCCGCGCGATTCCATGCTGCGGTTGCCGATGGATTTGTCCGGGCTGCCGTGCTGGCGCGGGGCGCTACTGGTGTCGGACGGGTGGCGATGAGCGGAGGGTGCCTGCACAACCGGCGCCTTGTACGCCTGCTGCGCATGAGACTAGAGGCAGAGGGATTCGAAGTGTATCGCCACAAGCAGGTCAGCCCCGGCGACGGAGGACTCAGCTACGGGCAAGCCGTGGTTGGAGCGGCGATGATGTGCGAGCAGGCTGGGTAAAATTCGAGCTCTCCCAGCTCTGCGAGAGTTACAAGCTACTGGTTACCAGCTGCCTTCACCCAGAAATGCGCACCAGTTCCTGTGCCTCTTCCTTCGGTCCCAGGATCGACATCCGCGGAATCCTCCCGCGCACCATCGCCACTTCATCGCAGCGGTGCAGGCGCGGGCAGCTCTGGCAGTCCTTGAAGATCTTGTCGGGCAGCTCGGCCTTGTCTTCCACGATGCGGAAGCCGTACTTGAAAAAGAAGTCGGGGATGCGCGTGAACAGGCACACCGATTGGATGCCGTGCTCCTCGGCCTCTTCGATCAGCGCCTTCAGAATCTTGCCGCCGGCGCCCTTGCTCTTGGCTTCGGGCTTGACGACGATGGAGCGCACTTCGCAGAGGTGCGGGCCGTACAGGTGCAGCGCGCCGCAGCCGAGAAACACGCCGGCATCGGATTCGGCGACGGTGAAGTCGCGGATGTTCTCGCAGATCTCCGCGAACGGACGTTTGAGCAACGTGCCGTCGCCGGAGAGCGAGTTCACCAGGTCGTAGACGTTGGAGGCGTCGTGAAGCAGGGCTTTACGCACCCGCATGGGCAGCCTCCCTGACTTCAGATTGTGTGAGCGCTGCCACCTTCGCGGTAGCTTCATCCAGCGCCTGCCGCACGCGGTTGCGCGCTGTTCCGCCGATCACATCGTGGCAATCGAGCGTGGCGTTCAAGCTGACGGCGGCATAGAAATCTTCAGCGAACTCGGGGCCGAACTGGTGCAGCTCTTCGAGCGTGAGGTCGTTCAACTCGACACCCTTCTCCAAAGCAAAACGAACGGAATTCCCGATCTTCTCGTGCGCGGTGCGGAAGGGAACGCCCTTGTGTACGAGGTAGGTGGCCGCGGCCATGGCGTTCAAATAGCCGGTTTGCGCGGCTTCGCGCATGCGTTCGCGATTGAACTCAAGCGCTGCAGTGAAGCGCGCCACTAGGGCGAGCGTCTGCGGAACAAAATTGACGGCGAACGCCGGCTCCTGGGTCTCCTGCATGTCTTTATTGTAGGCCAGAGGCAGGCCTTTGAGTTGCAGCGTGACTGCCTGCGCAGCTCCGTGAATGCGGCCGACCTTGGCGCGCAGCAATTCGGTGAGATCGGGATTTTTCTTCTGCGGCATGGCGCTCGATCCGGTCGAAAATGCCTCCGGCAGGATCACAAAGCCGTACTCGGCCGTGGCGAAGAGAGTGATTTCTTCAGCGAAGCGGCTCAGGTGCAATCCGACGAACGTGAGTGCGTGCAGATACTCGAGGATGAAGTCGCGATCGCTGGTGGCATCGATGGAATTGGATGTTGGCGCGATGAAGGCGAGCTCGCGTGCAGCAATAGTCCGATCGAGAGCGAGCGTTGCTCCGGCCACCGCTCCCGAGCCAAGAGGGCAAAAGTTCATCCGCTGCATGCAATCGCTTCAGCCGATCAGCGTCGCGCAGAGCCATCTCGACATAGGCCAGGAGCCAGTGGGCCACGAGCACGGGTTCGGCGCGCTGCAGATGCGTGTAGCTGGGCATGACGGCGTCACCTGCGGCACGTGCTTGCTCGATCAACGCGCCGGCCCAGTCTGCAAGACCGCAAGTGGTCTGCTGAACGCAGTTCCGGACGTAGAGGCGCAGGTCGGTGGCGATCTGCTCGTTGCGGCTGCGGCCGGTGTGCAGCTTGAGGCCCAGCGAGCCAACGCGCTCAAGCAAATTCAGCTCGACAAAATGATGAATGTCTTCGGCGGTTGCATGATCGCGCACCGCAGCCTGGCCGGATTCGGAGGCGTGGTCGACGGCGATTGCATCGAGCGCATCGCTGAGCTTTGCGCGTTCGCTCTCGGTCAGGATTCCGGCTGCGCACAGGGCAGCAGCATGCGCCTTGCTGGCGGCTACCTCTTGATTGAGGAGTCGCCAGTCAAACACAATTGACCGCTGCCAGGCTTCGAATTCCGTATCGAGCGGCTCACGGAAGCGGCCTGCCCACATCTTTCCGGATTGTTGTTCGCTGGACATTGGTTTACCTAACGTACCTCATGCTATTTCTGCTCCTTGCCGCCATTGAGTTGGGGCATCTCGCTGCCTCTGCTGAGCGTGAGGAGGCCGGCTTGGGCATAGGTAAGGAGCTTGTCCCGGGTGTCGGTGATGTCGAGGTTGCGCATGGTGAGTTGGCCGATGCGGTCGCGCGGCGAGAAGGTGGATGCGGTCTTCTCCATGCTCAGGCGCTCGGGATGGAAGGTGAGGTTGGGCGACTCGGTGTTGAGGATGGAATAATCGTTGCCTCGGCGCAGCTCGAGCGTGACCTCTCCGGTGATGGGCCTGGCGACCCAGCGCTGCGCGGATTCGCGGAGCATGATGGATTGGGAATCGAACCAGCGGCCCTGGTAGAGCAGACGGCCGAGCTTGCGGCCATTGTCGCGGTACTGCTCGATGGTGTCCTCGTTGTGAATGCCGGTGATGAGGCGCTCGTAGGCGATGAAGAGCAGAGCCAGACCTGGGGCCTCGTAAATGCCGCGGCTCTTGGCTTCGATGATGCGGTTCTCAATCTGGTCGGACATGCCCAGTCCGTGCCGCCCGCCAATGCGGTTGGCTTCGAGGAGCAGCGCGACGGGGTCGTCGAATTGCTTTCCGTTGAGCGCGACCGGGAAGCCCTCTTCGAATCGAATGGTAACCTCTTCGCGCTTGATCTCGACATCGTCGCGCCAGAAGGCCGTGCCCATGATGGGGACCACGATTTTGACGGACGTCGACAGATGTTCGAGATCCTTGGCTTCGTGGGTTGCGCCCAGAATATTGGAGTCGGTGGAGTAGGCCTTCTCCGCCGACATCTTATAAGCGAAGCCAGATCGCTGCATGAACGCGGACATCTCTGCGCGGCCGCCTAATTCGTCGATGAAGGCGGCGTCAAGCCAGGGCTTGTAGACCTGGAGGCTGGGATTGACGAGCAGGCCGTAGCGGTAGAAGCGCTCGATGTCGTTGCCCTTAAAGGTAGAGCCGTCGCCCCAGATGTTGACGTCGTCCTCCTTCATGGCGGCGACCAGCATGGTGCCGGTGACTGCGCGACCGATCGGAGTGGTGTTGAAGTAAGCAATACCCGCAGTCGTGATGTGGAAGGCCCCGGCCTGCAGCGCGGCGATACCTTCGCGGACCAGCGGGCCGCGGCAATCGATGAGGCGGGCCTTTGCGGCGCCGTATTCGAGGGCCTGGCGCGGAATGGAGTCGTAGTCGGTTTCGTCAGGTTGGCCGAGGTTGGCGGTATAGGCGTAAGGGATGGCGCCCTTCTGCTTCATCCAATGCAGGGCGGCGGAGGTATCAAGCCCGCCGGAGAAGGCAATGCCGACTTTTTGGCCGAGGGGCAGGGATTCGAGAATTACGGACATGCTTGCAAAACCTCTAAAAGCAGTGAACAGTAGACAGTGATCAGTGATCAGTGATCAGTTTGTCCGTGCCTGTATCCGCTGCCGGGTTGATGAACCATAGTTATTGAACATTGACCACTGAACCCTGTTCACTGAAAACTAGCCACATCGGCTGGGTGCCCCATGTCTCGATTTTGAGACCTGGGAGACCACAGAACCATACAGGCGCGGTGCTAGCAGCTAAAACCTTTCACGTTCGCCAGTCCGCCCAGCAGCAACAGAAGCAGCGCTTTTTGTACATGCAGGCGGTTTTCGGCCTGGTCGAAGACGATCGACTGCGGGCTGTCCATGACGGCATCGGTGACTTCTTCGTTGCGGCGTGCGGGCAGGCAGTGCATGAACACTGCACGGCGCGCGGCCTTCGACATGAGCGCTTCGTTCACCTGGAACGGCCGGAAGATAGGCGCACGTTTGGTGGACTCGTGCTCCATGCCCATGCTCACGCAGACGTCGGTGTAGATGGCGTCGGCGCCTTCCGCGGCCGCCTGCGGATCCTGCAACAGGCGAATTTCGCAGCCGTTGTTCTGCGCCATTTCGCGGGCAATGGTCACGATTTCTATGTCCGGAGAATAGCCGCGCGGCGTCGCAATCGTGACGTTCACGCCAAGCTGTGCGCCGGTAAGCATCAACGAGTGGGCTACGTTGTTGCCATCTCCGACATAGGTAAAGTTGAGGCCGGCAACAGAGCCGAAGTGCTCTTCAAGTGCCATGAAATCGGCCAGTGCCTGGCAAGGGTGCTCGAAATCAGAGAGGGCATTGATGACCGGAACACGCGAGTTGGCAGCCATCTCGGTAATGGTGTCGTGCGCGTAGGTGCGCAGCACGATGACGTCGACCCAGCGCTCCACGTTGCGCGCAACGTCGGCAATGGTCTCGCGCTCGCCCAGGGGGGAATTGGTCTGGTCGACGAAGATGGCGTTGCCGCCCATTGTGTTCATGCCAGTTTCGAAGGCGAGGCGCGTGCGCAGGCTGGCCTTCTCGAACATCAGCACCATCTGTTTCGCGTCCAAGGCGTGCCGGTACTCGCGCGGGTTGGCCTTCACGTCTCGGCCGAGCTTGAGCAGTGCGCGGACTTCAGCGCTCGATAGGTCGGCGATGGAGCACAAGTCTTCTCCGGACATGCGCGCCGCGGCGGCCAGAATATCAGGATCTTTGTGGACGGGGATTGCCTGCTCCGCGCGTTCCATGGTTGCTTTGCTATGCATGATGCTTCTCTCCTGCTGCGCCGGAAGTTCTGTGCGTGGCCGCGTGTTCGGTGAGGATTTCGTCGAGCGCCGCGATGGCCGTGTCCACGTGCGCCTTCTCCAGAATGTACGGCGGCAAGAAGCGCAACACCGTATCGCTGGTGCAGTTGATGAGGATGCGGCGCTTGAGCATCTCCGCCACAACTTTTTTGCCGAGGTCGGCGGAATCGAGTTCCGCGGCCAGCATCAGGCCGATGCCGCGCACATTCACGATGGCTTCGTGACGTTGCGCAAGCGCGCCAAGCTGGTTCTGGAAATAAAGGCCCACGTTGGCGGCGCGCTCCAGCAGACCGTCCTTCTCGATGGTGTCGATCACGGCGATGGCCACGGCGCAGGCCAATGGACCGCCGCCGAAGGTGGTTCCGTGCATGCCGGCGTGGATCACGCGCGCCACTTCCTCGGTGCACAAAACTGCGCCGAGAGGAATGCCGCCCGCAAGGGGTTTGGCAAGGGTGGTCACATCAGGTTGGATGCCGTAGTGCTGATAGGCGCACCACTTGCCCGTGCGGCCCATGCCAGCTTGAATCTCGTCTACGATGAGCAGCGCGCCAGTGGAGTCGGCGAGCGAGCGCGCCGTGGCCAGGAAGTCGTGCGAGAGCGGACGAACGCCGCCTTCGCCCTGGATGGCTTCGACGAGGATTGCACAGACGTCGCTGGAGAATTTCCCGCGCAGGTCTGCTACATCATTGAAGCGAACGAACTCCACGCCCGGCATTACCGGCGCGAACGGCTCGCGGTACTTGGCCTTCGCGGTCGTCGACATGGAGCCGAAGGTGCGGCCGTGGAAGCTCTGCTCAAGTGCCAGGAACTTGGTGCCGATCTGTTTGCCTTCGCTGCGCTTGAGGCCTGCGTAGGCGCGCGCCAGCTTGAGTGCCCCCTCCCACGCTTCCGTGCCGGAGTTCGCGAAGAACACGCGGTCAAGACCGGTGCGCTCGGTCAGGCGCATGGCCAGCTCGGCCTGGCCTTCGTGATAGAAGAGGTTCGAAATGTGAATCAGCTTGTGGCTCTGGCGCGCAATGGCTTCCACGATCGCAGGGTGGTTGTAGCCCAGCGCGTTGACGCCGATGCCGCTGAGCAGATCAAGGTACTTCGTACCGTTCTCGTCAATGATGTGAACTCCCTCACCGCCCACAAACAGCACCGGGCTGCGGTCGTAAGTGGAGAGCAAAAGCCGCGCTTCCGCGGCGCGAATCTCATCGAGTTTCACAAAATCCTCCGGGACCATTTCCTCAGGGGCTAAAGCCCCGAAACTTTCTCGGCATTACCTGATGCCGGGGATAAATCCCCGACCTACCCTTCGTACCCTTTCAAGAGCGAATCTCTTTCAGGCCACCATTACTTCGGTGCCGTGGGTGATGCGCGCGCTGCACAGGTCGGGAAGAGAACCGGCAGCTTCGGCGGGAAGAATACGAACACGCTTCACACCATTCAACAGTGCCTCACGGCAGGCGCTCAGCTTGGGCAACATGCCGCCGGAAATGACGGCGCTCTGTGCCATCTCCGCAATCTGATCAATCGACAGCCAGCGCAGCACCTCGCCGTTGGCGCCCTTCACGCCGGGAACATCGGTGAGAAACACCAGCGCGTCGGCGTTGCAGGCCACGGCGCAGGCTGCGGCCATTTCGTCGGCGTTCACGTTGTAGTACTCGCCGTCGAAGCCGAGCGCCATGGACGAGATGACGGGGACGCTGCTCAACTGCCAGATGGCTTCGATCCAGCGGGGATCACTGGAGGCAATTTCACCCACATAGCCAAGATCGGGCGCCGTGCGCTTTTTGCGGGCGCGGAAGATGAGGCCGTCGCCGCCGGAAAGCCCAACTGCCGGTTGGCCGAGTGCGCCCAAAGCGGCGACCAAGCCTTTATTTACGCGCCCGGCAAGCACCATCAGTGCCACGTCGCGCGTTTCCTTGGTCGTCACGCGCAAGCCGTTGATGAATTCACTTTCGATGCCGAGTGCCTTGAGCATCTTTGTGAGTTGCGCGCCGCCACCGTGCACCACGGCCACCTGATTGCCGTCGCGCACCAGATCAGCAATCGCTCGCATCGATCCTTCGAGGAGCGGGGGGTTTTCCAGACCGGCTCCACCCAGCTTGACGACGAATTTCATTTCGACCCCTCTATCTGGTTTTTCAATCCAGCCCCTCCGACTCTCCCCAGCCCATCATCACGTTCAAATTTTGCACTGCCTGTCCGGCTGCGCCTTTGAGTAGATTGTCCAGGCAGCTCACAATGACCACGCGGCGGCCGTTCGCGTCCACTTCAAAACCGATGTCCGCATAGTTGGTGCGGACGGAATATTGAATCTGCGGCAATCCCTTTTCGTAGAGGCGCACCATGGGACTGCCGGCAAAAAACTTGCCGTAAACTGCGGCCACGGTGGCGTGCGTCTGCGGCTGCTTAAAGCGCACGTAGATAGTGGAGAGAATGCCGCGCGGAATGGGCAGCAGGTGAGGCGTGAAGACGATTTCGCCGGCTGCGACCCCGATCTGCTCCAACAGCTCGCCGGTATGGCGATGGGCAAAGACTCCATATGCCGAAAGATTGTCGGCAGCATACATGAAATGCGTCTTCGCGGAGGGCGCCTTGCCCGCGCCGCTCACGCCGCTCTTGGAGTCGGCGATTATGCCGCTTTCCAGGTCCACCAGCCCGGCCTCGACCAGAGGCTTCACAGCCAGGATCACTGAGGTCGCGTAGCAGCCGGGATTCGCGACGAGCTGCGCACCGGCAATCTCTGCGCGATGCAGCTCAGGCATGCCGTAGACCGCCTGCGCCTGCGTGGCAACCGCAGTTTCTGTACCCTCGTCGTGGAACCCGTAAACCGCGCGATTGGCAGCATTCGTCAGGCGCCACGCGCCGCTCAGATCCACAACGCGCAATCCGTGTGCGAGTGCAATCGGGACCACTTCGCGGGAAAGCTCGTGAGGCGTGGCCTGAAACAGGACCTTCACGCCACGCTCGGCAAGCAGCTCCCAGGAGAAGGGCACCAGCTTCAGGCTTCCATTGCCATTGCTGCCGCCCAGCTGGGGATGAATCTCAACCAGCGGAATGCCGCCGCGCGCTGCATCTTTGTCGTCGACACGGCCGGCAAAGACCGGTGGTGTGCCGTGCAGGCGCGGATGGCGCAGTAACAGCCGCGCCAGCTCTGCGCCGGCGTATCCCGTGACTCCTACAACCGCCGTTTGTACCGTCTCACTCATGCGTTCAACATTGTCCTTATGCGTGTTGCTACATCGTCGGCGATGCGCGGATTGGGGCAGATGATCAGCACGGTATCGTCACCAGCAATGGAGCCTATGATTTCCGGCCAGCTCTCGTAATCGAGAGCCGCCGCGACCGGCTGCGCGCCCCCTTTCACCGTACAAAGCACCACTTGGTTCATTGCCTGCCGCACCCGCAGGCCGAAGCTGTCGATCATCTCTGCCAGCGACGGTGGCGCATCGTCCTCTTCGCTATCCGGTCCAGTGGCGTGGTTTCCGTTGCCAGGCAGGGAATAGCCGGTGGGGCCTTTCATCAGACGCAGCTCGTGAATGTCCCGGGAAAGCGTTGCCTGGGTCACCTCAATGCCGCGCCGGCGCAGCTTGCGCCGCAGCTCGTCCTGGCTAGTGACAGGCGCGCTCGAAAGCACTTCGCGGATTGCGTTCAGGCGTAGGTTTTTCATCGTCAACCGCCCCTTGGGCGGTGAATTCCCGCGTTGAAACAGGAAAAGGCGCGGTCCACGCAAGGAACCGCGCCTACGCATAAATATACAGGAGTGATGAATAAGTATGCAACACCATGGAAGTAGTACCTGAATTGCAGAGGGAGGCCCTGTCGCCGTCGGAACGAGGAGATTCTAGGCACTATTTTAAATAGTGCCGGCTTCGCGCAACTTGGAGCCTTCGCTGCTTTCGTGCTGCACCAGCCGCGCCGGATCCGCTTCCAGCGAGGTTTTCAAGCGCCCGGCTCCGGCGGCCTTCCTGCGGCGCTTCTCGCGGTACATCTCTGCGTCAGCTTTGGCCAGCAGGTTGGCCAGCGGTTCGCGTTTTTCTGCGCCGCAGGTGGCCCAACCTGCGCTGAACCTGAGCGTGGCACGCGACGCATCGGCGTTGTAGAGCATGGAGGCCTGACGCAGTCGCTCCGCGGCGTCTTCGATTCCAGAATTACTGAATTGGCCGGCGACGGCGAACTCGTCACCGCCCATGCGCCCCAGCACGTCGGTTTCGCGAAACACCTCGCGAAGCATGTCGGCGGTGGCGGCCAGCAGCTCCGAACCAGTCTGGTGACCGTGAGCGTCGTTGATCTGTTTGAGATTGTCCACATCGATGAAGAGGACGGAGTAGGGCTGGCCGGAGCGGTGCGCCAGCAGAAACGCCTGCTCAGCCAGCAGCCTGAAGCCACGAAGGTTGTAAAGCCCGGTGAGGGGATCGCGTAGAGACAGCCCCTGAATCTCCGTCTCCAGGGCGTTCAACCGCCAAGCCAGGTACATCAGCAGGACAATCGAAAAGGCCATTGCGATAGTGGCCAGCAGCGCTGTTACATAATGGGGCGGCATGCGCTGAAAGTCGAATAGATGCGCGCGTATCGCTTCGCGGAAATACGGCAGGACGATCAACAGCGGAACGAGGAGCCGCGCGATCTTGCTGCCGATTCCGCGCCCCAGAAGGAGCGAGAACACGCCGTTCTCCGCTCGGCGAAAGAAAACTACCATCGCCAGCAGCAACAGGCAAAAAGCTGTCTGGCCGGAGGTGGCGAAACTTGAAACCGGCCCGAAAACGCCCAACACACCAAGCAACTCAGCGGAGACCAGAACGGCCACTATGAAGAGCAGCCAGAAGGTGAAGAAGTCGGCCAGGGCTCCCATGTGCCGACGTGTCCGAATGGCCGCCGTTGTAAAGCCCAGCAGCAGAAAGCAAGCTGACGCCAGCGGCATCATCCCTGCGCCCGCCCAGACAGCGGTGACGCTGAATAAGGCCGGCGCCGAATGCGCTACTTGCCCGGCCAATACCAGTGCCGAGAAGATGGCCACGAGGACAGAAATCCCCATTGAAAGTATCTGGATACGGTTGCCGTAGCGCGCACGAGACAAGGTGAGGCTGGCGGTAATCAGGAGGCTGGCCACCGCTGCCTCCGCGCTCATCGGACTCCAACCGGCCCTGAACAAGCCCCGCGCCGCTGGGATCATCCACCCCAGGATGTTGAGGGCAGCGATCACCGCAACCATCGCGAGAAACAGGTTCTCTGCGATCGTCAGCTTGCCGATGAGGTCAATATCGGGTTCGCTCAAACGGAGATCGAACGTACTCTCAAGCATGGACTTTCACTTGTCGGGGAGAGACGCTGCCCCGGATTCGGCCCCCAGCGTCGCTCCCAGTGTACCGTTGAAGCGGGGCAGACGGGATGGTCATCTTCCTACATCATTCGTGTTAGTTTCGCTCTTGATATTACCGGAAATCAACGGGTTTTGACCCGGATTAATCCGGTTTTTTTCCATTGGAGGACACGGTAAGGCTGGCGGCGGCCCTCAGATGCCGCGGGATAGCCTGCCGATGATCAAAAACGAGCCCCTCCGGGCTGGATCGCACCGGAGGGGCTGTCGGTCTGGCTTGACTCAATTCGCGCTGGTTAGACCTTGGGTTCGAGGTCGGTAATTACGTCGAAGAAGCGCTGGTCGAGGCGCCGGTTGGTGGTGATGGCTTCCTTGATGGGGATATCGGTGATATCGGTGCCGCGTAGGACGGCAATGCGCCCCCACTTCTTCTCGTGGACCATGTCGATCGCATGGAGACCGTAGCGCTGGCCGAGCACGCGATCGTAAGCTGTGGGCACGCCGCCGCGCTGGGTGTGGCCCAGGTTCACGGAACGGGTCTCGAAGCCGGTCTTCTTCTCGATCAGCTCGGCAAGGGCTTCGCCGATGCCGGAGAGGCGCGCGTGGCCGAAGGAATCGACCTGCGCCGAGCCAGTGACCTGGCCCACCTCGGGCAGATGGCAGCCTTCAGAGACCACAACTACGCCGTAGTTCTTGCCGTGGTCATAGCGGTATTTGAGCAGTTTGCAGACGTGATCGATGTCGATCTCTTTTTCGGGGACCAGGATCACGTGCGCCCCGCCTGCAACGCCCGATGCGTAGGCGATCCAGCCGGCATCGCGGCCCATCACCTCCACCACGATGACTCGGTTGTGCGAGTCGGCGGTGGTGTGGATGCGATCGACGGCCTCGGTGGCGATCATGACCGCGGTGTCGTAGCCAAAGGTGACATCGGTCCCGCTGAGGTCGTTGTCGATGGTCTTGGGCACGCCCACGCCGTTGACGCCGTGCTCGCACAGAAACTGGGTGACGGACTGGGTATCATCGCCGCCCAAAGCAATCAGGGCGTCGACCTTGTTGGCCTTGAGCACTTCCTGGACTTTGTCGATGCCGCCCGGAATCTTTTTGACATTGGTGCGCGAGGAGTGAAGGATGGTGCCGCCCTTCAACTGGATGCCGTCGGTGTTTTCCAGAGTCAGCGGAATAAAGTTGTTGTCGAGTACGCCGCGCCAGCCGTTGAGGAAGCCGATGAACTCATCTCCGTAGTGGTTGATACCCTTGCGCACAGCGGCATAAATAACCGCATTCAGTCCGGGGCAGTCGCCGCCGCCGGTTAACAAAGCAACACGCATTGAACACATCTCCTCAAAGAAAATTCGATGCAGGGTTCGCCGAGAACGGCGAGAATTGGTGCGCCGCGCGGACTCAACAATCATCCGGCCCTGACGCCTTAATCAGTGTACTCCGGTGTTGTAAAGTGTGACGGTGACGGAAGATACAAAAAGACAGGAACGAGGGAACAAGAAGTCAAGACAGCGAGAAGCTCGCAGCGGGGTTGACGGAGTTCATACCGGGGCACAAGCAACGCAGGGCGTAAGCGCGCGGAGATGATTGAATAGGAACATGCCCGGAGTCGGCGCGTTGCTATTATTGGCTTTCGTGAGCCTGGTTGTGATCGTGCTGCTGGTGCTGCTGCAGCTGACGCGGCTGGGCTTTCTCATCCGGTCCACCATTCCCGACCGGCCGCGCCGGCGCATTTTCATTGCCTCATTCGCCTTCCTCATCACCTTTGCCGGCGTCCGGATTCTGGTGCATCGGATTGTGAACCACGAGGGACATATGCAGTGGGTGATGGTGCGCGGCCACCATATTCACCACCTCGTGTGGGGAATCCTGATCCTGCTGCTGGTGGGCTACGGGTGGCTGCTGGACCTGGGCCGCTCGCACTCGCCCATGTCGATATTTCTGAGCCGCTTGATGTCGGTAGGATACGGGGTGGGCGCAGCGCTCACTCTGGACGAGTTTGCGCTGTGGCTGAACCTGTCGCCCGATGCCTACTGGACGCAGGAGGGCCGCCTGAGCATCGACGCGGTGATCCTTTTTGGCGCGCTGTTGGCGGTGGGGGCCGGAGGCGCGCCGTTCTTCCGCGGACTGAAGCGGATGTGGAAGATGCGCCTGCTGTTCCGCAAGGAACTGTGGATCATCTCGCCGGTACGGCGCGTGCGGTTGCTTCGTCGGCGTAAATTTCGGCGATCGCCGCCGCGTATTGTGCCATAAGAACGCGGCGCTTGATCTTCATGGACGGCGTGAGCTGGCCGCCCTCCTGGGTCCACTCCTCGGGCACGATACGGAAGCGCTTCAGGGTTTCGAAGTTGGCCAGACCGCTGTTGACGCCGTTGACAATCTCCTCGTACAGCGCGACCACGCGCGGGTCAGCCACCAGTTCCGGGCGGGACGCGGCCTCGACGCCCTGCTGGCGTGCCCAATCTTCCAGTGCGGCAAAGTTCGGCGCGATGAGCACGGAGATGAATTTGTGCTTGTCGCCAACCAGCGCAGCATTGGCAACGAGCGAGTTGTTCTTCAGCTTGTTCTCGATGGGCTGGGGCGCAACCAGCTTGCCGCCGGAGGTCTTGAGCAGCTCTTTCTTGCGGTCGGTGATGTAGAGGAAACCGTCGCTGTCGATTCGGGCGATGTCGCCGGTGCAAAACCAGCCTTGCGCGTCGAAGCACTCCGCATTGGCTCCAGGTTTGTGCCAATAACCAGAGAAAATGGAGGGTCCGCGGACCAGCAGCTCTCCGTCTTCGGCGATCTTCAATTGCACATTGTCTAATGGCATGCCGGCCGAACCCATGCGGTGATGAACCGGCGTGTTGATGGAGATGACGGGCGAGGTTTCGGTAAGGCCGTAGCCCTCCCACAGCGCGATGCCGGCCGAAGCGAACCACTGAGCGGTGTCGATACCGAGCGGCGCGCCGCCGGAGATAAATGTGCGCACGCGCCCGCCGAAGGCCTCGCGCACTTTGGAGTAGACGAGCTTGTTGGCCAGCTTCCAGAGCAGCGATGCGGGCTGGTGGCCGTCGTAGACGATATCGCGGAAGTTGGAGCCAATTTTCAGAGCGCCTGCCAGCAAGCGCTTCTTGACGGGAGATAGAGAGGCGCGGCGTTCCACCTCCTGGCGAATCTTTTCATAGACACGCGGAACGCCGACGATCACCGTAGGGCGTACCTGGCGCAAGGCCAGCGGCAGCTTGTCGAACTGTGAACAGTACGCTACCTGCGCGCCGTAGTTGTACATCACATAATCGAGCGCGCGGGCGGTGATGTGGGAGAGCGGCAGGAACGAGATGCAGCAGTCGGTGGAGTCGAAATGAAAATCGGCGGCGGCAAGGTTCTGGTTGGTGGCGATGTTGCCGTGGGTCAGGGCCACGCCCTTGGGCTCGCCGGTTGTGCCCGAGGTGTAGATGAGGGTCGCCAGGTCGTCGGGCAGTATGCAGCGCGCCGTGGTGTCGAAATCGGAATCGCGCTCGGAACCGCGGGCATCGGCGCCGGCTATCAGGTCCTGAAACGCCACGGCTCCCGACGGCGCGGGCGCATCCATGATGACGATGTGCTCGAGCTCGGTCTGGGCGCGGACGGAATTGAGCTTTTCGAACTGCTGAAGCGTAGAGACCACGGCGATGCGGCAGCCGGCGTCGCGCAGCAGTTCGGCGATCTGCTCACCCGTGAGCGTGGGGTAGATGGGCACGTCGGCGGCGCCGATGGTTAGCACCGCGAAATCGGTAACGCCCCACTCCCAGCGGTTTTCGCCGATGAGGGCAATGCGATCGCCCTTCTGTGCGCCCCAGTTGAGGAACGCCTGGGCCAGTGCTCGGACGCGCTGGTAAATCTGATCGGACGACAGCGGCTGCCATTGGCCCGTCTGATCCTGCCAGAGGATTACGCGCGAATTCGCGGACGCAGCGATGCGGAGAAACAGGTCATTGATAGTGGAAATCGGCGAGACAGGTGTCATGGGCTCTGTTTTTCGGAAACTGGAAAGCGGCACGCCGCAATCACAGGAGAGTGTACCAGCGTGACCCGATCAGGAGCACGGTGCTGGTGGGGCAGTTTGATGGGTACGGGTTTCACAGGCTGCGGAAAACTCTCCGTGCGGGGCATTGTAATAGGGCATGGCTTCAGCCGTGCCGCAAACGCAGCAACAAAGACGTGGGCTTTTGTAATTGAGCCTTTGAACCTGGGTGCCCCAGGTCTCGATTTTGAGACCTGGGAAAGCACGAAACTACACAGTCGCAGCACTAGGATGACTTTTTCGGCAGCCTCTTTAGCCCGTACATTGCATGCTTTTGCGGCCCCATCCGCTACAGTGTCCTTTGTGCTCTTCCGCCTTTACCAATCCGGGGATTTCGCGGCCCTCTACGCCATCGAGGAGATCTGCTTCCAGCCGCCCTTGCGCTTTCCGCGCCGATACATGCAGGAGCTGGTAGCAAGTCCCGATACCGCCACGTGGATCGCCGAAGCTGACGGCCGCATGGCCGGTTTTGCGATCGTCGAATGGTCGCGCGGCGAGGGTAAAATACAGGCCTATATTCAGACCCTCGAAGTGGACCCGGAGCAGCGCCAGAAGGGCATTGGCGCGGAGCTTCTGCGGCGGCTCGAAACTTCTGCGCGCGCTGCCGGCGCTGCCCTCATCTGGCTGCACGTTGATGCGCAAAACAGCTCGGCCATTCAGCTTTATGAGACGCATGGATACGAACACAAGGGCAGGGAAGAGAATTACTACGCCGGGCAGCGGGACGCGCTGATTTATGCGAAAACATTTCGATAGAGGAAAAGCCCGCCTGGGCCGAAGCGAACCGCCGCTGCCCTGCCCAAAACCGGGGATCGGGAAGCAAAAATATCGCTCTCCGGCAATCGCTATGTTGAGTGAAAGATAACTGACGAATAGAGGTGATGCGCCCACGCCCAATCAACCGCTGTCATCCTGAGTGCAGCGAAGGATCCGCGGTTGCTTTTCGTTATCTCCGGCTGGGGGGCAATCTGGCGCAATTGAAGAGGCGGCTAGTCCGAATCGAAGGTCGAATGCAGTTCTGCAGTTGTTTTTCAGCTGGCTTCGCGGGAACGATCTCTGCCAAAGTGATTCACTGTGTCTGCTCAAGACCTCTCTGCGAGAAGCGCATTCAGCCGCTCGATCTTTCTCCGATCATTCCGCTGCGCAGTTAAAACAAGCGGTATCATAATGGTGGCCCATCGGGAAGTTGTATTCTGGTAAAAAGTAATACAAGCACGACCAAATCCGTACGCTGCCACGTGTCCCCACCCATGCCTCGGGTTCCGCTCTAACCCCCTCGCTGTGGTACAACTTACCCCGTGGACCACTTCCGCCGCATGGGCGCTCTGCGCCGCAAGCTGACCCGCGCGGGGCTCTCCGGGCTCCTCGTCACCCACCTCCCCGATGTGCGCTACCTGTGCGGTTTCACGGGCTCCAGCGCCGCACTGGCCGTGACTCGTTTTCAGGCCCGGCTCTTTACCGATGGCCGCTACAAATCGCAGGCTGAGGAAGAAGTGGCAGCCGCCGAGGTCGAGATCATTTCCGGGCCGGCTGCTGTGGCCGCCGTGCAATGGATTGCCGCCCAGACCGCCGTTACCACCGTAGGCTTTGACCCGGCGACGACGACCGTGGCCGAGTTGGCCCGCTGGAAGGCTGCTTTGCCGTCGCGTCTGCGCCGCAGCCTACTCGCCCCGCTTGCGCCTTCGCTGGTCGAGCCGTTGCGCAACGTGAAGGATGAGGCGGAATTGGCCATCATGCGCGAAGCTGCGCTTCTCGGCTGCCGGCTTTTCGATCACATGCTTGGCGTTTTTCGCCCCGGAATGCCGGAGATTGAAGTGGCCGCCGAACTGGAATTCCAGGCGCGGCTCCTAGGCGCCGAGGGCATGTCGTTCGAAACCATCGTCGCCTCCGGCATGCGATCGGCCCTGCCCCATGGCCGCGCCACTCCCAACCCGCTGCCCCGGCGAGGTTTCCTCACCCTCGACTTCGGTATAATCCTCAAAGGTTATTGCTCGGATATGACGCGCACCGTGTTCCTGGGATCCCCGAAGGCCGGCGAGCGGAGCGCATACCAGGCTGTTCTCGAAGCCCAGGAGGCAGCCATTGCTCAAGTCAGCGCGGGCGTCCGTTGCGGCGATGTGGATGAAGCGGCCCGCAGCGTCCTGCGCAGGGAGGGACTGGCAGAGGCTTTTACCCATTCCACCGGCCATGGTGTTGGCCTGGAGATTCATGAATCGCCTCGTATCGGCGCCGGACAAACCAACAGGCTTTTGGCCGGCATGATTATTACCATTGAGCCCGGTGTGTACCTGCCCGGCCGGTTCGGCATTCGCATTGAAGACATGGTGGCCGTCACACGCACCGGAGCAGAGATATTGACCCCGTCGCCCAAAGCCCTCATCGAGTTGTGAGACTTTGGAAAGGTTTGAAAGGGCACGGCTTTAGCCGTGCCGATGCGCCGGTAACAACATCGGGGCTTTAGCCCCTGAGGGTTTTGTAAACTCAGCGCTGAATACCCCGCGCTTACCTGCTGTGGAGAGCTAAGGAACGAATGAAGCAACAGGATATTGACGATCTACGCAAACTCATCGACTTTCTAAAGGCCCACCAGGTGGCGGAGTTCGATCTTGACCGCGGCGACCTGAAGATCCGGCTGAAGTTTCACGAGCAGCAGGCCGCCGCGCCGGCGAACCTTGCCGACCTGGCCCGGCTCCTGGCCAGTGCACCGGCAACGGCCCACGCTGCTCCGCCAGCACCAGCGCCGCTCGCTACGTCTGCGGTTGCTCCGGCTGCCGATCCCGACGCCGGGCTCCACATCGTCAAATCGCCGATTGTGGGCACCTTTTACGGCTCGCCCTCGCCCGGCTCGGCGCCTTTTGTCTCGCCCGGCGATCGGGTTGAAAAGGGCCAGGTCATCTGCATCGTAGAAGCCATGAAGCTGATGAACGAGATTGAAGCCGATGCCGCCGGCGAGATCGTCAAGTGCCTGGTGACTAACGGCCAGCCCATCGAATTCGGCCAGCCGCTGTTCGCCATCCGCACGTAGGGCGGATGAGCGGTGCTAGCGTTGTTCGCGGAGTTAGCCGCGCTAGCGCGACGCCTCGTTGATTGGAGATTTTTACCAGCTCCGCTAACCTGCTAGCCCCGCTAGCATCGCTACTGCGCTAACACCGCTAGGATCCATGTTTCGTAAAGTTCTCATCGCAAATCGCGGCGAAATCGCTCTCCGCGTCATCAACGCATGCCGGGAACTCGGCATCCGCACGGTCGCCATTTATTCTGAGGCCGATCGCAACTCCCTCCACGTGCGCTTCGCCGACGAAGCCATTTGCATTGGTCCGCCGCGCCCCTCTGACAGCTACCTCAATGTGCCGGCCGTTATCTCCGCCGCGGAAATTGCAGATGTCGACGCCATTCATCCCGGCTACGGCCTGCTCAGCGAAAATGCGAATTTTGCCGAGGTCTGCCGCGCCTCCAACATCAAGTTCATCGGGCCGCCGCCTGAAGTGACGCGCCTGATGGGCGAAAAGGAAAAGGCGCGCCAGGCTATGAAGAAGGCCAAGGTGCCCATCCTGCCTGGTTCCGATGGCGTTCTGGCCACGGTGGAAGAAGCAGAAGAGACGGCCGAGCGGATTGGTTATCCCGTCATTCTGAAGGCCAAGGCCGGTGGCGGCGGGCGCGGCATGCGCATCGTCCGCAAGCCCGAGGAAATTGGCAACCTCTTCCATTCCGCCCACGCCGAGGCTGCCAATGCCTTCGGCAACGGCGAGCTGTACATGGAAAAGTTCATCGAGAACCCGCGCCACATCGAGTTCCAGGTTCTCGCCGACGAGCACGGCCATGTGGCGACCCTGTTTGAACGCGAGTGTTCCATCCAGCGCCGCCATCAAAAGCTCATCGAAGAAGCCCCATCGCTTCAAGTCACGCCGAAGATGCGTGAGGAGATCTCCAAGACGCTCTGCCGCTGCCTCTCCGAGATCGGTTACCAGAATGCTGGCACCATCGAATTCCTCATGGACGCGCACCGCAATCTCTACTTCATCGAGATGAACACGCGCATCCAGGTGGAGCACCCAGTCACGGAAGCCATCACCGGCATTGATCTGGTCAAGGCGCAGCTTCGCATCGCCAGCGGTGAAAAGCTCGATCAAATTCTCCCGGCAAAAATTGAAATTCGCGGCCATTCGATCGAATGCCGCATCAACGCCGAGCATCCGCAGAAGTTCACACCCTCAGCCGGCAAGATTACTGCGTTCAATGTGCCGGGCGGCAATGGGGTGCGTGTCGACACGGTGCAATACGCTGAAGGCGTGGTGCCGCCCTATTACGACTCCCTGATTGCCAAGCTCATCGTGCACGGCGTCGATCGTGCCGAAGCCATCGCCAAGATGGAGCGCGCGCTGAGCCAGTTCATCGTGCAGGGAATCGACACCTCGATCCCGCTGCATCAGGAGATCTTTCAGGACGAGAACTTCCGCAACGGACAGTTCGATACAGGGTTCATGGAGAGATTTCTGGCCGCGAGAGCGCAATCGAGGAAGTAAAGAAAAACCTGGCCGGCACCGCGGCACCAGGATGGAATTCACTGGCGCGAAACGAACGTTCTAAGTACGCGCCGGTGCTATCCTCTCTCCAGATGGAAACCCTGCTCGGCAACCTGTAGCTTCTTCGATACGAAGAAGTAGCATTCTTTGTTGAATGCGCCCCCGCGAATGCATCTTTTTGACCGCGACGTTTACCGTCTTCATCAAAAGAGAGGAACTCGTGATGGAAATCTCCTTTCAAAACAAAGTGGCGCTCGTTACAGGCGCCGGCTCCGGGCTCGGCCTTGCCACTGCGCAGGCATTTGCTGAGTCGGGTGCCTCCGTGGTGCTGGCGGACTGGAATGAGAAAGCAGTGCGATCTGCCGCCGCGGAACTGACTGCGGCGGGCCACAAAGCGCTGGCCGTCGTCTGCGATGTCGCGGATGACAACCAGGTTGAAGCGATGGTTGACCAGACGGTCGCCACCTTCGGCCGGCTCGATGCTGCGTACAACAATGCCGGCATTCAAAATGTCCTTGCGGAGACGGCTGATTCTCCCCGCGACGATTACGACCGGGTCATGGCCATCAACCTGCGCGGTGTATGGAGCTGCATGAAGTTCGAACTGCAGCAAATGCGCGAGCAGGGAAGTGGGGCCATCGTGAATTGCTCTTCGCTGGGAGGCCTCATCGGCGGCGCACGGCGCGGAACCTACCACGCCGCGAAACATGGAGTCATCGGCTTTACCAGGAGCGCGGCGCTTGAGTATGCCACGTGCGGCATTCGCGTCAACGCGATATGCCCGGGCATGATCCAGACTCCTATGTCCGAGCAAATGATCGCTGCAGGCCAGGGAGAAGAACTGGACAGAATGTTGAAGACCTACGTACCGATGGGGCGACTGGGAAGGCCCGAGGAGATTGCCGATGCCGTCCTCTGGCTGTGCAGTTCAGCGGCCAGCTACGTCACTGGCCAGTCGATCTCAGTTGACGGCGGCTTCGTCATGCACTAAAACCGATCGCCCAGTCACTAGACCCCCCGTAAGCCATGCGCGGATTCCCGCGCACGGGATGCCCCGTTTCATCAGCCTCAAAACACGACAGATATATCACGTAACCGGTATCTTAAAGAACCATGCAAATGTTGAATTCTGCAAGCTTCTGATAACGTATTCATTCACATATGTGTATTCCTTAGAATAACCTATATAGATTTGTGGACGCTCGCGGTCGACATTGTCCATAATTCCAACCGCGATGGAGACCGGTCTCTTGACAATCGTTATTTGCGGGGAATAGATTCATTCGGCAGTGGATCATTACGTAATTTGAATGAGTTCAATCACGCTCCAACCTCTTTCCCTGGAGAGTCATCGCATGAATCATCCGTACCGCAGTTCATCCCGGCGGGTTTCTGTCCGTCTCTTCTCGCAATGGATTGCAATCTACTGTCTCGCACTTCTTGCCTTGGTTTTCTCTCCCTGCTGCCGGGCGCAGCTCTCTACCGCCGGCACCATCACCGGGACCGTCGTCGACCAGACCGGCGCAATCATTCCTAACGCCACGGTCATCATCACCGATACCGATACCAACGTCACAACCAAGGTGGTGTCGAACTCCGCCGGCCTGTTTATACAGGTCGGGCTGCCCAGCGGACACTACTCGGTGAAGGTTGCGAGCGCCGGGTTCACCGCTTATGAGAGGACGGGGATCTTTCTGGAACCCGCGGCAACCATGACTGTGAACGCGAGTCTGAACCCCGGCGCGAGCACTCAGACGGTGACTGTGGCCGCCAACGCCGCAGCCGTGAACACTGTGACGCCTGAGGTCTCGAGCACCGTCTCCAGCGAGGATGCCCAGGAGTTGCCGCTCAACGGCCGCAACTACGAGGGCCTGGTGCAGCTTATGCCGGGTGTCATCAATTCCTCGCCCGATACCGCCATGGGCCCTGGTGGGTTTGCCACTTCGAACTACGTAAACATCAACGGCTCCGGCTCCAGCGGCACGTTCTACACCCTCGACGGCATCTGGAACGAGAACACCGGCAACATGACGCAGACCACCATCACGCCGGTTCCGGAAGAGATTGAGGAAATCAAGGTTCTGCAGAACAACTACGACGTGAAGTACTCGCTGATGGGCGCGGGCGTGATGATGGTGCAGACCAAGAGCGGCGGCAGCAACTTCCACGGCGGCGCCTGGGAGTACCTGCGCAACACCATCTTCGATACCCGCAATTTCTTTGACCCGGCGAGCAGCGGAGTGCCGGCCGAGGAGTGGAACACCTATGGCTGGCACCTGGGCGGTCCGGTGTTCATTCCCCACCACTACAACGTGAATAAGCAGCGGACGTTCTTCTACTGGAATCAACAGTGGATCAAGGAGAAGAACGCAAGCGTTGCCACCGGTCAAACGCCGCTGGCCAGCATGCGCGGTATTGGGAATACCGGCGCCGATGCGGGCTACGCGGTGTTCCCTGGGCCTGGTGCTCTCTACGGCACGGCATATTTGAAGAATCCCAGCGCTGCCGGCAGCTGTAATGCCACCTCGCAGGCGGGCTGCTTCAGCCAGGATGGAAACGGCAACTGGCTGGTGCCGATGTCGATGGTCAATCCATCCCAGCTTGCGCTGCTCAACGCGCTGGCCCCGCTGCCCAACTATTCTTCGGGCGCAACCAACTACGTCAACACCAACCCCAACGTCACCAACCAGCTTGACCAGGAAGCCAAGGTCGACCATTACATCTCGCCCAAATTCCGGCTGACCGGCGAGTTGTTCTGGGAGTCGCAGAACGCTTACAACGCCAATGCCGCGCGCATGGGTTCGCCCTACTCGACCAACTACGACGTCTTTCTCTCCGACAACAAGCTGGCCCAGGTCTCATTGACGCAGATGTACACGCCGACCATGACCAACACGACCAGCTTTGCGATGAACAACTACAACATCACCCACACCTTTGGCGGCATCCTCAACGTCGACCAGGTGCAGGGCTACAATGAGCAGCTTCCCTACAGCGGTGGCTACCTGGAGAATTACGTCCCGCACATCACCTTCGGCAGCGGCGGGTGGTCGCAGTTCGGTTCCAGCGCCAACAACATCATTCCCGCCGCAACCGATCTGGAAAACACCATCTCCGATGACTGGACGTGGCAGCGCGGCAAGCACCTGATCGAGGCCGGCGGCGAACTGGTCTTCGGCGCCAAGCGCCAGTGGTCCACGGTGCAAAACACCACCGGCGACGCGGCCTTCGACGGTTACGCCACCGGCAACGCAGTGGCCGATTACCTGCTCGGCATGCCCAACAGTTTTGACCAGGGCAACGGTGCGGTGCGCAAGTATAACCAATACACCATCTTCACCCCCTACGTTGAAGACCAGTACAGCGCCGCCCGCGGGCTCAAGATCACCGTCGGCGTGCGCACTTTCCGGATGCCGTTTCCCAGCTCGCAGGCCGGCTATTCAGCCAACTTCAATCCAGCTCTGTTCAACGCGACCACCGTTCCCACGGTCTCCGATGGGGGCACGCTCTCTGGTACTTACGCCGCCAACTACGCCAATGGAATTGAAGTGGATGGCGAAAATGGCGTGCCGCTCAACATCACCAACCAGCACAACTTCTACATCGCCCCCATGGCCGGATTTGCATGGGACGTTTTCGGCGATGGCAAAACCTCGCTGCGCGGCGGCTTTGGCTATGCCTACAACCGCAACGGCGGCATGGGTGCGGCGTGCTCGCAGGGATGCGTCAGCTACCCGGTGCTCAGCCAGACGGTCCTCACCGATCCCACCTTCCCGAATGTGACCGGCGGAACTGCGCCGACACCCACCGCCGGCAGCATTACCGGCATGCCGCACGACTATCAGGTAGCCATGGTCAAGACCTGGAGCCTGACTCTCGAGCAGCAACTGCCCGGCAACTGGATGTTCAGGCTGGCCGGCGTAGGTGATATCGCCAATCACCTGAGCACCAGCTACAACCTCAACCAGCCGGCGCCGACTACAGTGAACGGCGTCCCTTACAACTTCAACCCCAATCTGAATACGAGCGGCTACAGCTCGTCCTATTACGCGCCGTATCAGGGCTGGGGCACCATCACCTGGAATAACCCCATCGGCATCGACAACTGGACGGCCCTCGAAGTAAGCGTGAAGCATCCCGTGGGCCACAACTTCAACTTCACGCTGGCCTACACCTGGTCGCACAACCTCGACAACGCGGGCGGCTTCGAGAATCCCTATAACCTGCACGCGGCCTACGGGAATTCCAGCCTCGACACGCCGCAGGTGCTTACCTTCAGCGGCATCTTTACTGAACCCTGGTTCAAGACGGGGTGGGAGAAGCCGGTTCTGGGTGGGTGGAAGTATTCGGATATGACCACCCTGCAGAGCGGTTCTTACACTACGTTCGGCATCAGCGGCTCCAACCTGGGTCCCATCACCCAGCCGAACATGGTCGCCCCCATCACCTACACGAAAAACAGCTGGAAGCCCTATCAGAATGGCGCAAACGCTGCCTGGTTCACGCCGGGCACAGGCGCAGGAACGGCGACAGGGTCAATCTTCCAGCGTCCTGCCAACGGCTTCTACGGAACCGCGGGGGACGGCAACGAGCTTGGGCCGGGAACCGAGGTTTCGAATATGGCTCTCTACAAGGACTTCCCGGTACACGAGAATGTGGGCCTGGAGTTCCGCGCGGAGTACTTCAACGTCTTCAATCACACCAACCCCAACGGTCCGAACGTGACGGCCGGCAATGCAGCCTTTGGCCAGATCAGCACCGCCAAAGACCCCCGCATCGGCCAGATGTCGCTGAAGGTCAGCTTCTAAAGGCTGGGCTGTAACGCTGAAGCGGGACAAAAAGAGAGCGCGTCGCAGAAGATGTCTGCGGCGCGTTTTCCCGTGCGGTGAGAATATCGGTTTCAGACGACCAATACGTCATTCGACTCAATATCCAACGCGAATCTAAGTTGCCCTGGTGCTAAAGTTAGGCCAGTGGATCCCTTAAAACTGCCTGATAAAAGACGCTGCTTGTTGGCATTGATCCTGGTGGTAGCGGCGAGCCTAAACGGTCCTGCGGCATCTGCGCAGCAATCCAACCCGCCCTCCACTCAGAATCAGCCCGTCTCCGCGCGGAACGATAGTGTTCCTGAGGGTTCAACTCCACAGCGTGCCCCCTCACCACCCCAGGCTGGGGAAACAATGTCCTCCGAGCCCTCTTCCTCGTCATCGGCCTCCGAACCAGCGCAGCCAAGGTACTGGAATAACCCCGACCCCAATGCGCAGGTCACGGTGCTTGAGAACACGCTGATATCTGCAATGACCAGGGAGCCGTTGAGCACGAGGCAGACCAAGGAAGGCGCCCAGCTTCTATTCACCTTGAGTGAAGACGTGGTTGCTGACGGTGTGTTGATTATTCCATGCGGAGCAACTCTGCATGGAAGGGCAGTTGAATCCAGACAGGCGGGCACGCTCACCGGGAGTCCCGAACTGATTCTTGAGCTCACATCGCTTGAACTGGGCGGCCGCAGCTATCCGCTCTACACCTACCAATTCAAGGCGGAAGGCACGAGTAAGACCAAGCCGACCGCGACGAAGGTGAAGGGCGGCGCCGTGATTGGTGCAGTGGTTGGAGGTATTTTCAGCGGCAGCGCCAAGGGAGAAACCACTGCAGTTGGCAAACTGGCGGGTATAGGTACAGGTGCCGTTCTGGGCGCAGGCGTGGGCACCGCAGTGGCAGCCGCGACAGCCGGTCCCATACTCAGAATTCCCGCGGAATCGCAGATGGACTTCTATCTTTCCTCTCCGATTTCTGTCGTTCCAGTAAGTGCCAAGGAGGCAGCGCGGCTGTCTCAAGGAATGCGCCAGGGCGGCCCGGTGCTCTATGTGCGTGGCGATACTCCATAGAGGGAATATTCAAACTCCCTGGGGACGCGCCCAAGCTTGTGCACACGGTTGCGGCAGGAAGGATTGCTGAACGAGCTGACTCCGGCCACGGCGCAGCAGTAGAGATATCGGCTAAAGTTGAATAAACTTCTTTACCCTCCCACCGCACCGGTGTATGGTGTCAGACATCCCCCAAAAGCCTTGCAGAGTCGCGCCCGCTGGCAGTGGTCCGCGGACTGCAAAGACGTTGAGAGGCGTCGATGGCAAACCAAACTTGCTTTTCGTATCCCCTGGGCCGCGTACTTTCAGCACGGAGAGGAACGCCATGCAAATTGATCTGCAGCAACTCTCGCTGCCCACCGTCATCAGCGCCATCGGCGGTCTGGGTACTGCCGCCTTTGGCCTGTTGGAAGCGCTCAAGTCGCTCCCGTTCTTTGGTTTCATTAACCGCATCGGCTTTGGCGGAATCAAGCGTACCGTCGCCAGCCTCACCCCGCCCGACCCAGGCCCGGGAGCAACAGCACCCATCAACGCGCTGCCGCAGAAGAACGTCCTCCATTCGCTTGAGTCCAACTGGATCAACGGCAACGATCTCGGCAGCCAAAAGAGCATTGCCAAGTCGCTGGTCAAACTGAATGTCAGCGTAGGCAACGCTCCCGCCCTGGCCAACGCCACCAACGTCAATGGCGAGCAGCTTACTACCGTGGCCGCCTACATCGTCTCCGGAGGCTACAATTCGCATCCCCAGTTGCCAGCGCCAGCCGGCCTACCGCTAGCGGGTCCCGTTGCGGAGATTCAGTTGCCCCCGCTCACCCAACAGGAGGCCGACACCTGGTCCCGCTTCGACCTCATCGTCACCGCAATGCTCGATGACTGCTACCAGCGCGCCGATCAGATCTACCGCAACGGCACGCGTGGACTCGCGGCATTGATCGCGGTGATTCTGGCTGTCGGCGGCGCCTACCTGTTACAGGGCGGCGCATGGGGCACGTTCCTGCACTCGGCCAATTTCAGCCGCGCGCTCCTGGTCGGCCTGCTGGCCACCCCGCTTGCCCCCATCGCCAAGGATCTGTCGACCGCGCTGGCTACCGCTGTGAACACCATGCAACTGGTGAAGAAGCCATGACCGCCTTTCTCGATCTCCGCTACGCACCGGTTGGCGGCGGCCTGGCCACGCAGGTGAATGTCAGCCAGGGAACCTCTCTGGCCGACTACACGAACATGCCGGTTGCCGCGCTCGAGGCCGGTTTCCGCGGCTGTCACGTGCTGATTGCGACGCACGGCTTTAACGTGAACCGCGCCGACGGTATTGCCTGCCTGGCGAACTGGGATGGACTGCTGCGGCTTGCTGAGCCTGCCGCCTTTGTCGGCGTGCTTTGGCCGGGCGACTCCGTCTGGGCGCACGGGCTTGATTATCCTGACGAACCGCGCGTCGCCGACCAGGCAGGGGCGCTGCTGGCCCCGTTTATCGACGCATACCTCCAGGGCGTCGCGAGTATCTCTTTCGCCTCGCACAGCCTGGGGGCGCGCGTGGCGCTGGCCACCATCAAGAACCTGCAGATGAATGTCCGCAACCTCACCCTCATGGCCGGCGCCATCGACGACAACTGCCTCAATACAGAATTTGCTGCGGCGGTCGCAAAGATCGGAACCATCTCCGTGCTCGCCTCAAACAAGGACACCGTGCTGTCGCATCTCTTTCCAATGGGCAACTTCTTCTCCGGCATTATTGACGTGGGCCATCCCTGGTGGCGTGCGGCCATCGGTCACAGCGGCCCGGTAAAGACCTGGCCGGCAAATTTCGCTCCTCCCTTCGAGATTCCCGACGATTGGAACTTCAACCACGGGAATTATCTCGAAATCGACGCCGGGCCCGTTCCCGGGCCACCGCTTCCAGTGGATGTGCCTCCGCAGGGAACACCGATGCCGGTTACCAATGGATGGCCGGAGGCATTTACAGCGGCTTTCCAATCCACGCGTTTTCGCTAGGAGAAATATTATCGCTTTTTGTTCGCCTTCTCAGATCGAAATCGGTTATGCTTTTCTCGCAGCACGAGGAGGTTTAACCGATGGATTATCAGAAAGACCTGATCGCCGAATACGACCGGGAGATCGCCCGGACACGCAAGGTACTGGCCGCCATCCCGGACGGCGCCGATTTCAACTTCAAGCCCCACCCCAAGTCCATGAGCCTGGGCCGCCTGGCTGGCCATTTGACCGACTTTGCCGGCAACTGGGCAGTCGACTCACTGCTCAAAGACAAGCTCGAGTTCAGCGCTGACCACAAGTGGGAGCCCTTCGTTCCCACCAGCAAGGAAGAGATCCTGAACAAGTTCGATGAGAAGCTGTCGGCCGTGCACGCGGCCCTGACGGCTACCACGCCGGAGAAGTGGGACCAACACTGGCAGTTCATCTGGGGCGGGCAAGCCTTTATCGACGAGCCGCGCCACCAGGTCTTTCGCGAGATGGTGATCAGCCACATGATCCACCATCGCGCGCAGATGGGCGTGTACCTGCGGCTGCTGGGCGCAAAGGTGCCGGGAGTGTATGGGCCTTCGGCGGATGAGATGTGAAGAAGTTCGAGCGGAGCTAGCGGTGCTGGAATCTTTGCGGCGCGGCGAGGATCATTGCCACGGCTGGAAGTGAACACCGCTAACTCCGCTTCGCTTCTGCTGTAGCCTGCTTTCGCGTTTCCGCCCACGCCACCAGAACCACCGTCGCTATGCCGAACAGAAGGATTGTTCCTTCAACGAACTCGCTGCGGTTGTGGAGGCGGTTGAAGTCAGCGACGTTTGGATTTTCCGTGTGGGCCGGATTGATAGTCCCTCCGACGGCGATCCGGTCGCGCTCCATCGCCGGAATGATTCCGAACTGCGAGTAGACCGTGCAGCCGATCATCACCAGCAGCAACGCCATGGGCGCGAGCACCGTGCGGGGATTGTAGACGCGCAAGGCGGGCGCAAGGGCCAGCACCGCCAGAGCCACCATACCCGACACCAACCCCATGCCGTGCAGGATGCGCAGCAGCGCGCCCACGATTGTTCCCGCCGAATGAACATCCGGCATGAGTGAAGTGAACGTGACCGCTGCGACGGCGGGGAAGTAGAACTCCGCGCCGAGCCAGACGATGAGCGCGAGATAGAGCAGTGTGCGCAGGAAGGTTTTCATACAGTGGACAGTGTACAGTGCACAGTGAACAGCTGATCGTAGTGGCTCAAGAGCACTTGGTGACTACTGTGCACTGCTTACTGTCCACTGATCACTGTTGCAAGTTGCCGTACACCGACGGCCTTCCGATTAGCCGCTCGATGCGCTTCTGGACGGGCGGATGCGTGGAGAACAGGTTGGCCCACATCTCGCCCGAGAGCAGCGGGGCCACTATAAACAGATGCGCCGTGCTGGGCGAGGCCGGCAACGGAACCTGGCGGCTGACCGCCGAGATTTTCTCGAGCGCGCTGGCCAGCGCGTAGGGATTACCGGTGAGGTGCGCACCGGAGGCATCGGCTTCGTATTCGCGGGTACGCGAAACCCAGAGCTGGATGAGCATGGCCGCCAACGGCGCCAGCAGCAGCATGAAGATGGTGCTGATGCCGCCGCCGCCGCGGCGTTCTTCGCTACCGCCTCCGCCGCCGCCGAATGCCTCAAACCAGAAAGCCATGCGCGCGAGGATGGTGATGGCGCCGGCGAGCGTCGCTGCAACCGAGCTGGTGAGGATGTCGCGGTTGCGCACGTGGCCAAGCTCGTGGGCCAGCACCCCTTCCAGCTCTTCATCATCGAGCAGGCCGAGAATTCCGTGCGTAACGGCAACGGACGCGTGCTGCGGGTTGCGGCCGGTGGCAAATGCGTTCGGCGATTCAGTGGGAATCACATAGATCTTGGGCATGGGCAGACCGGCGCGCTGCGTGAGCCTCTCCACCACGTTGAAGGCGCGCGGCAACTGGTCGCGCGTGACGGGCTGCGCGCCGTACATGGCCAGCGCGATTTTGTCGGAATAGAAGTAGCTGAAGAAGTTGGTGGCTGCGGCAATCACGAATGCAAAAATCATGCCGCGCTCGCCACCAAAGTACTCACCCGCCAAAACCAGCAGGACGGTAAGAAGGGTCAGAAGAAAAGTGGTTTTGAGGCCATTCATGGGATCGCCTCCCAATAAGCCTATTCTTGCATCTTCATCAGGACCATGAAGTGCAGTTACTCAACAAGGGCTCCGGAGGCATTATCCCTCGTCTCCAGCCCAACCTGGGACTGTGGCGAGACCAACGCCCGCTCGGGAAGAAGACGAGCAACGGAAGACGGAAATCAAACGAGGGAAGGCGACGAAGCGCCTTCCCTGGTTCAAAACAGTAAGGGGGATAGAGTGGGGTCCCTTTAGTTGCCGGTGATTGCGACATCCTGGCTCGTGGTGACAGTTGCCTTCGTGTCGAGCCGGTCGGTCATCTGCGATTGATATTGCACGGTGCGGAGAGTGTAGCGCGCGCCCCTGCGACCAAAGGTGAGGATGACGCGTTTATCATCCGGAGAAGGCTTCCCGGAGCGAAGCAACCAGATGAAGCTTTGTCCATTGCCCTGAAGAGCCACCACAGCGCCCCAGGCGCCTTTCTGCGCGGTGTAGGTTCCGGGCGGGCAGGTCTTGCCGTTCACGACAAAATTGAAGGGGATGTTGAGCGTGCTTTGCGCCGAGGCGTAGGTGGTTGCCAGCGTTGCAACGATCAGCGCCGGAAGGAGAGTGCGGAGAAAGCGAGTTGTTAGCCGCATGGTGTTTGACCTCCTGCCTGAAAGCCATGGTAGTGACCCAGGCACGGGAAGTCGTCAAATCGCCGTCCAGAAAACGTCAAAGATCCGCGGAGGGATTATGGGATCGAATGGCTGTTGATACACTCAAAAATCCCCAAAAAACGAACTCAACTCCGCGTTTGAAGGCACTAGCGCGGGGCTGCCAACCACGAACGTATCGACTGCCAATTCCATCCGTGGCTTGGCGCGTCCATTAGCTCTTTCTGTTCAAGGCGCGTCTCAGCACGACCTCCAGCGCAGCCTTGGCATCTGCGTACTCGGCCGCCGAGATGGTCTCAGAGAGCTTTTCGCTTTCAAGGGCAAAAAGCTCTTCCTTGAGGGCGTTGAGCAGCGCCGCGTTCTTGGTCGCGGGTGAACCCGCCGGAGCTGTATACACGTGCGCGGCCGCGCCCGCAGTTGTGACTGGAGCAGCATCTATCGGAACGCTCATACCCGGCGCCCCGGCCAGTGCGGCCTCTGGTTTGCGCAGCAGGAAGGCTGCGGCTGCAGCCAGCAGCAGAGCCAAGCCGCCGAGAATCCACCACTTGTATTTGCTCAGCGGGTCGGGCGTATCGATCGGGTTTCCGATTCCTCCACCAGGAGTATTGCCCGGCGCAGCCGTGCTCTGATCGGCAGCCTGGCCGCCGCCTTGACCGCCCTGTGCGTCACGCGGAATCGCGCCGGTGCCGGAGATCGTGAACTCCACGGTTTTGTCGGCAGGCACGTTCTTGGTGAGGAAGGTCTGCACGCCAGGATCGGCGTTGACCGAATTGAAAGCGGCGCCCGCGCCGCTCGCTAGGCTCATGCTCTTGGGCAGCAGTACGGCCACATTGTCGGCGGCCAGCGATTCCAGTGACTTGAATGTGTATTTGCCGGCCGAATAGGGCAACGTATAGCTCACCTGGAACATGGTGTCTTTGTCGCCGTCATCGGGTTGGATGGGGAAGTTGAAAGAGTAGCGCCCTTTCGGCCCATCGGGATCGAGCTTCACGCTGGTCGGTAGTCCGGTGGGCCGCTGTGCTCCCACGTCGCCGATGGTTGCGTCGGCAGGAAGGACGATGGAGAACGTGTGCTGGCTCCATTGCGTGGTGGGCGGCGTGCTAGTGTTGTGGACGAAATAGCGCTCGTCGATTTTCAGCTGGCCGCCATCGGCTTCAGCTTCGATCACGTCGGCTTCGATATAGACGCCCTTTACTTTGGGGGCCACGTCGTAAACCGGAATATCGCCGGGACCGCCGCCCTGCGGCGCCGCGATGAAGTAGCCCGCGCCCTGGTGCGTGACGCGGATGAGATACGGCCCGTTGCCCGGCTCATTCAGGGTATAGCCGCCCCGACCGTTGGTGGTCGCGTGGGCCACTGCGCCCATCCCAGCCTGCACATCGAGCAGCTCCACGGTGTCGCCCGCAACGGGCTTGCCGGTGGTCTTGTCGGTCACTGTGCCGGAGACCGTCGCCGCCTGCGCCAGAGCGCCGGTCAGAAGGAATGCAAAAAGGCTTGCGAAGATTCTTGTCGATTTCATGCGTTCACGGTTCCTAGGTCTTTCATCGAGGTACGGGTCTACCACCCAGACGCCCAAGACCCGTCGTTGGGAGCCCGGTCTGGAGACGCTGCTTAAACTTGCTGTAACTGCTCGATTTCGGAAAGCAGGCGCGCGGTTTCTGATTCAAGTTGCCCGCGCTGCGCCCGGAAATCTTCTTCCGGATATTTGCCAGCGCGATATTCGAAGTTCAGATCGCGCAGGTTCTCGTAAAGCTGCTCCTTGCGCTCCAGCAGAAAGTCGAGGCGCGTCTTTTCGCGCTGACTCGCAAACCCGTTCTCCGGCCAGAAGGTGTAGACGAAGAGCGCGAACAGCAACAACATGCCGGCAATCATGCCCTGGGTTTCAGTCATCGTGAAGATCCTCCATGGGGGTCGGCGTCCATATCGAGGCCGCTGCGTCCATCGGTTTCGCGGCGAATCTTTTCGCGGCGTTCGCGCTCGGCCGGATCCAGTGGGTCGCTATCAGCGTCGTTTGCAGGTTGCGGTTTGAAGCCGCGCAGACCGCCCCAGCGCCGAATAAGAAGGATGGTGCCCAACAGTGCCGCGGCAAAGACGGCAAACGGCGCGATCCAGGCAACTAGGTTGAATCCTTCCGTCGGAGGCGCGGCCAGCACGATCATGCCGTACTTGCTTACGAAATCGTCGAGAATTTGCTTGTCGTTCAGCCCCGAGGCTATATCGGCGCTCAGTTCCCCAAGCTCCTTATCGCGCGAAGGACAGCCCACGTGATCGCACTCGCCCAACAACTGCGCGCAGCCGCATTGGCACATCAACCGGTGGCTCAGCTGATTCATACGCGCGCCGGAGTCTGTGCTTGCGCCCACGGAAAAGCAGACTGCAACAGCCAGCAGGATGGCCTGCGCCGACTTGATCACGGTGGACGAGTTGAGGTGCAGAAATGATTTCGCGATCTCCCACCCTTTTTGCAAAGTGCGCAGAAAGGATGCGGTACGGAGTTTCTTTGGCTTGAACGGGGGCGGGAAGGGAATCAGGTTGCCCATCAGTCGCCTCCCTTCAAAGCGGCTTCCACGGGCACGGCACGCGCGGCTGGAACCTGCAGCGCAGCAGTGGCGGGGCTCAGGCTCGGAACCAGAGCCACAAACGTGCCGAAGACGATTATCGCCACGCCGAACCAGATCCAGCCGACCAGCGGATTGAGGAAGGCCTTCACGATGGGCTGGCCGGTGTCGGGATTGACGCCCTCATAGACCAGGTACAAATCCCATTCCGGCGTGGAGTGGATCGAAACCATGGTCTGCGGCTGGTCGCCTTCGCCGAGATGATAAATGCGCCGTTCGGGCGTCATCTGAAACTGCTTTTTCCCATCCTTATAGACGTCGAGCATGGCGTAGTTTGAGTCGTAGTTGAGATTCGAATCCTGGGTAGCGCCTACCTGCCGCAGCGTGTAGGGGCCGACGCTCATCTCATCGTGGAAGCCCAGCTCACTCTCCACATTGCGGTTGAAGGCTTGCCCGGCGAGGCCGATAACCACTACTACCACGCCGATGTGAACAATGTATCCGCCGTAGCGGCGCGTGTTGCGGCGAGTCAACAGCCAGGTGGCGGAGAGGAGATTGCGGCGCGTCTGCTTTGAAATAACGGCCGCGCCCCGCAGAAACTCAGAAACGATGGCGGTAAAGACTGCTGCGGAAATGGCGAAGGCCACCAGAGCGTAAAAATCGCCATTCTGATAGACGCCGTTCTTCCAGGGCCGCACGCCCGCGATTAGGCAGACAATGACAGTGCCCCAAAGCGCAATGGTGGGCGCCACGAAATTGCGACGCAGGCTCTTGAACGAAGTCGCACGCCAAGGCAGCAGCGGGCCCACGCCGGTGAGAAAGAGCAGGAACAATCCGATGGGAACGGCAACGCGGTTATAGAACGGCGCGCCTACGGTCACCTTCGAGCCCTGCACGTATTCCGAGATGATGGGGAACAGCGTACCCCACAGGATGACAAAGCAAGCGGTGAGCAGGACGAGGTTGTTGAACAGGAAGCTCGATTCGCGGCTGACCAGCGACTCGAGATGATGTTCGGTCTTGAGATGCGCGCGCTGCAGAATGTAGGTGAAGATACAGACTGCCAGCACGACACCCATAAAGGTGGAGAACCAGGTGCCAATCGAGGATTGCGCGAAGGCATGCACCGAACTCACCAGGCCGGCGCGCGTGAGCAGAGTACCCAGCAAGGTGAGCAGGAAGGTGGAGAAGATGAGCCACACGTTCCAGCTCTTCATCATCCCCTTGCGCTCCTGCATCATCACTGAGTGCAGGAAGGCGGTGCCGGTAAGCCAGGGCATGAAGCTGGCGTTTTCGACCGGGTCCCAGCCCCAGTAGCCGCCCCAGCCCAGAACTGCATAAGCCCAATGCATGCCGAGGAAAATGCCGCAGGTGAGGAAGAGCCAGGTGACCATGGTCCAGGTACGCGTAATCCGGATCCATTTTTCGCCGGGATAGCGCATCATGAGCGCGCCCAGGGCGAAGGCAAAGGGAACCGAGAAGCCCACGTAGCCCAGGTAAAGCATGGGCGGATGAATGACCATCTCCGGATATTGGAGCAGGGGATTGAGGCCATTGCCGTCGGCAGGAATGGGGCCGCGAAACAGAGCAAAAGGTGGCGCGGCAAAGTTCAGCACCGACAGAAAGAAGACCTGCACCGCAGCCAGAATGGTGCCCGCGTAGGCGTAGAGCTTGACGTCCGTCTTATGGCGCAGGCGGAGCACGAAACCGTAGGTCCCCAGCAGCCACGCCCACAGCAGCAGCGAGCCTTCCTGGCCGCTCCACATGGCGGCGAACTTATAAGGAATGGGGAGAGCGCGATTGGAGTGGTCGAGAATATAGGTGATGGAGAAGTCGTTATTGAAGACCGACCACAGCAGGGCGAACGCGGCGGCGGAGACGGCTACAAATCCCGCGATTCCGGCGCGGCGCGCGGTATCGGCCAGTCGTTCCGGGGAGATGCGCGCCGGCTGCTTCGTAGCGATCAACCGCAGCGCAATCGTGCCGGCGAGGAGGTTATAGGCCGCGAGCGCCAGGGCGATCAGAAGAGCAAAACTACCAAAAGTTGCCATGAAGCGGTTCTCCGGTTACACCCAGTTCAAGCGAGACCTATTGCGTGGAACATTCACGCAAACCACCTTGCACCGACCACAAACGATTAAAGTAGAGAAGCGCGATTACGGCTCCATTATGATTTTCGCACGGAGACGGGGAACCGTTCTTCGGCCTCCTTTCATTCATTTTCTATCGGATAGGCCATGCAGCCTGTGATCTAAATCACCAACCTAGCGGAAATCGCAGCGATCACTGACCTAGAGGCGCTCGCGACAATGGGAGTTTTTGAGGGCACGGGCTTGTTCCTGAGTCCTCTCACACGTGCAAAGCGCGGCTAAATCCTCTGCTCAAGCCACGTTGCGGAAGCCCCGGGTCAGGATCGCCCCCACGGTTTCGACGAGTGTCTTGGCGGTCACCGGAGTACGAAGGAAAGCGAGCCGCGGGTCCAAAGGCGGATAGTCCTCTAGAAGGTCTTCGTCGGTTCCAAGCACGAGCACGGGGATGGAAGGAAGGCGACGATGCAACTCAGCCACGAAGTCCGGACCGCTCACTCCCGCCCAGTGATGGGCGGAAATCACAAGATCCAAATTGGATGACTCTCTCGGGTCTTCAACAAGGCACAGGGCCTCAACGGCGTCAGCAACACGACGCACAGGATGAAATCGACCTTCCAAAGCCGCTGTGTACACCAAGGCCTGGAATGGATCATCGTCTACAAAGAGAATCGTTGGATTTTTCCTCTGGGCCTGCGCAGCCCACATCAGACCACGCGGCATATGAGTGCGATGGGCAAATGGCTGACAACGTTGCCCGAATTGCGAATATAGGACAGGATGGTCGCCAGCACCCGGACACAGAAAATCCTCCGTGTGCTTTCAGGCCTGCGCGGGCAGATTCTCGGCACAACCAGCGACGAAAGCCAGAATCGTCTGCGGCAAGACCGGCTTGGTCAGAACATTTGGAAGAAATCGGTCCCCGAGGAATGCCTGTGCGATATCCGCCGCGCTGCCGTGCCCGCTCATCAAAAGCAGTTTGCAATCCGAGAAGTTTTCGGCGAAATAATGGGCCAGCTCAAAACCGTTCATGCCCGGCATCATCACATCCGACAATAGGGCGTGGGGTTTGAAGCTGCCGGCTACCGACACGGCTTCCGCAGCGCTATACACCGCGATCGATTCATGGCCGCTTCTGTTCAGAATTAGGGCAAGGGTGTCGGCAACCGAACACTCATCGTCGACAACCAGAACACGGACGGAACGGCCTGGAGAGCGCATACAGTCCTTCTTGAAGGGCAGAATGGAGTGCTCCATTCTAGCGCAGATTTTGTAACCAGGATGTGATCGCCCTTTGCATATCCAGTAAAGTTGGACGAATCCGGGGAGTTGGCAACCGATCAGCCGAAGAGAAATTCCTTTTCGCGCAACTCCTTGATCGAGTCGCGAAGGCGTGCTGCCTTCTCAAATTCGAACTTCTTCGCCGATTCGCGCATCTCGGTTTCGAGTTTGGCAATATAGCCATCGAGTTGCTCCTGGCTGGCGAACTCGGGGATTCCTTCGGCCTCTTCCTCGACCACATCGCCGTACTCGGCCTTGAGAATCTGCGCAAGGCCCATATCCACGCGGCTGATGATGGATTGCGGCTCGATGCCGTTCTCCTCGTTGTAGGCACGCTGAATTTCACGGCGGCGGGTGGTCTCGTCGATGGCGCGGCGCATGGAGTCGGTCATGTGGTCGGCGTAGAGAATGGCCCGGCCCTCCACATGGCGCGCGGCGCGGCCAATGGTCTGGATCAGCGATCCCGCCGAGCGCAGAAAACCCTCTTTATCGGCATCGAGAATGGCCACCAGCGAGACCTCCGGCAGGTCGAGTCCTTCGCGCAGCAGGTTGATGCCGATAAGAACGTCGTACTCGCCCTTTCGCAATCCGGCCAGCAGCTTCACCCGCTCCAGCGTCTCGATCTCGGAGTGCAAGTAGCGGCAGCGCACCCCCACCTCGGTGTAGTAACCGGCCAGGTCCTCGGCCATGCGTTTGGTCAGCGTGGTAACCAGCACGCGCTCGTTGCGCTTAGCGCGATCGCGGATCTCGGCGAGCAGATCGTCAATCTGGCCCTTTACCGGCCGAATTTCAATCTCGGGATCGACGAGGCCCGTGGGCCGGATCACCTGCTCGACGACCACGCCAGCAGAGCGTGTTAACTCATACGGTCCAGGTGTCGCGGACACGTAAATCGCCTGCTGCACGCGGTTTTCGAACTCTTCGAACTTGAGCGGCCGGTTGTCCATGGCCGAGGGCAGCCGGAACCCGTAGTCGACGAGATTTTGTTTGCGGCTGCGGTCGCCGTACCACATGCCGTGGACTTGAGGAACGGTGGCGTGGCTCTCGTCGATGAAGAGCAGGAAGTCGCGCGGGAAGTAGTCGAGCAGCGTGGGGGGCGGTTCGCCCGGCAGGCGGCCTGAAAAATGCCGCGAGTAGTTCTCGATGCCATGGCAGTAGCCCATGGACTTGATCATTTCCAGATCGAAACGGGTGCGCTGGTGAACGCGCTGCGCTTCCACCATTCGGCCTTCGACTTCGAGTTGCCCGACCCAGTCATTGAGTTCGCGGACGATTGAGTCGATGGCCTCGGCCTTGCGCTCAGGCTGCACTACATAGTGGCTCTTGGGGTAGATGGGCAGGCGCGAGTACTTTTGCTTCACGGTACCGAAAAGGGGATCGATCTGGGAGAGCGATTCGATTTCGTCTCCGAAGAGTTCGATGCGGTAAGCGTTCTCGTCGTAGGTAGGGAAGACTTCGATCACGTCGCCGCGCACCCGAAACGTCCCGCGGCGAAAATCGGTGTCATTGCGTTCGTAGAGAATCTCCACCAGTCGCCGCAGAATGTCTTTGCGGCTGATCTGCTGGCCCTTCTCCAGAAGGAGCAACATGCCGTAATACGCTTCGGGCGAGCCCAGGCCGTAGATGCAGCTCACCGAACTCACGATGATCGCATCACGCCGTTCGAAGAGGGAACGCGTCGCCGACAATCGGAGCTTGTCCAACTCTTCGTTGATGGTGGCCTCCTTCTCAATGTAGAGATCACCGGCGGGAATGTACGCTTCGGGCTGATAGTAGTCGTAGTAACTGACGAAGTATTCAACCGCGTTGTCGGGGAAGAACTGCTTGAACTCGTGATAAAGCTGGGCGGCGAGAGTCTTATTGTGGGCCAGGATCAGTGCCGGCCGGTTAGACTGCTCGATCACCTTGGCCATGGTGAATGTCTTACCCGAGCCGGTTACGCCAAGGAGCACCTGGTGCTTTTCGCCGGCAGCGAGCCCCTGTACAAGCTCGTCGATGGCGCGGGGTTGATCGCCGCGGGGTTTGTAGCTGGTGACGAGCTGAAAGTCCATAGAGCCATTATACCGGAATGGCGAATACAAGGCGAAAATAGTGTGACCCAAGATGGAATCACCGGACCGCTCGACGAGAGCAAAGGACGTATGACCCCGCCTCACCCCTCCTCACTGTAGGGAGTTCTCACTTCGTTTTCATTGAAGCAGCCTTGGGGCGTTTCAAGCGCACGGAGAGTAAGCGCCGTGTGGCGGGGTTTTCACCTGTCTTCACCCGCCGTCCCAATCCATCTTTTTAGAGGCAGCGGCAAGGCAGACTAGTCGCCCCGTCTCGCAATACGGGAAGCTGACTGTAGCTTCTACGTAGCCCCTACAGAGAATTCACTTGAAAGCGGCACACTAAAGGACGATCCTTGGCCGAATTTAAATTCCATTTAAAACAGAAAGGCTAATCCACCCGCCCTTGCGGGTTCGCTACGCAGGGAAGGCGAACTGTGGCTTCCGCTCTCCAAAGGAAAGGGAAAACACGAAAGCCCGTTTCCAAACAAAACAGACAGCAATACTGCAATTTCACAATTTTAGGGGGCAGCATGGACGTTAAGGCCAAAGCTGAAGATAGTCTGCGCCAAGAGCGCTCGATCTTTCAGAACGTTTCGAAACATATCCTAATTCTGGGCGTCACCATCTTTCTGGTATTCTTCGCCTCAAGCGCGAGAGCGCAGAGCGGCGCAGGCTCGATTCAGGGTACCGTCACCGACTCTACTGGCGCCATTATGCCGGGTGCAGCCGTTCACGTGATCAACCTGGCCACCGGAGTGGCAGCCGACACCAAAACGAATAAAGTCGGCTTCTACCAGGTGCCTGACCTCTTCACTGGCACCTATACCGTATCGGTCTCCGCTGCCAGCATGAAGACCTCCGTCCGGACTATCGAACTCCTGGCCAGCCAGAATGCCGTCATAAACGCGGCCCTGACTCCCGGATCGGTGACAGAAAAGGTCGAGGTGAGCGGCAATCTCGTTCAGTTGACCGACAACGAAGACGGAACCATCTCTTCCACGCTGGACGCGGCGCGGATGCAGCAGATCCCGGAGAACACACGCTCACTGATGACGTTGGCCTATGACAGCACACCGGGATTCGACGTTCCCAATTCTAATCAGCCCGGACAGACGCCAGGTGCGAGTACGGCAGGCGAACGCGCCGGCGGCCTCTTTGGTGAGGCGCTTAATTATGTGGCGGATGGCGTTACCCTGACGAACCGCAACTTTGGCGGTGAGACCAATGCGTCGTTGGCGACGCTGCCCGATCCCGACTCGATCCAGCAGGTCACCCTCAAGCTGAGCGACGCCTCCGCTCAATACGCGACGCCCGGAACGGCCATCATCACCACCAAATCCGGAACAAACAGCATCCACGGCACCGCTTTCGAGACGGCGATCAATAGCTATTGGGGTCTGGCAAAGACACGAAACGACCTCAGCGACTACACTGTGCCGCCTTATGTACGGAATGAATTCGGCGTGTCTGTCGGCGGGCCCATCGTGCTCCCCCATATCTACCATGGCAAGGACAAGAGCTTTTGGTTCTTTTCCTATGAGCGCTATTCAATAGCGGCCACACTCGATGAGCAGGTGAGTGTGCCCACAGCGGCCATGAGAAATGGCGACTTCAGCGGCCTGACCGACAGCTCCGGTGATCCGATAACGCTCTACGATCCGGCGACCACAGCGGCCAGCACCGCATGTGCATCACCCGTACTCGGCCCCAACGGCGGCTTCAACCCCCCATCCGCCAATTCGGCCTGCCGCACGCCGTTCCCCACCATCAACGGGCTGTCCAATCAGATTCCGGCCAACCGTGAGAGTCCTGCGGCAAAGGTGCTTTACGACGTTTCACCGCTACCCACCAACCCCAACAATCCGTTCATTACAGGAAAGGGAAATTTCACTGCACCGAACGTCACCTATGTAGTTGTGCCGTCAATTTCCTTCCGTCTGGATCAAAACTTCAGCGAAAAGAACAAGGCTTATCTGCACTACACCTCAAATAACCAGATCAACCGCGCCCTGCGAAATTATCCGAGCGATTCGGCAGCGACGCTTGCCGCCGATGGTTTCCCGGCAGGCGCAAGCGGATACCAGGCCATCCCGATCTCCAACTTCGGCGCCTCGCTTGGATATACGCACATCTTTTCGTCCAGCTTCTTTTCCGAGACGATTTTGAGTAACCAGTGGCAGATGCAATATGTGGGCGGGGGCGGCAATCCCAACCTGAATTACGAACAGATGCTGGGGCTGCCGAACAATTTTGGCGAGACGGGCTTCCCGTACATTGCGTCGACGATCATGCCATATGGCGGCACGATGTTCAACTACCAGTCGAACCAGAACATTTCGCAGATCGACGAGAATCTGACCAAGACGGTCGGAAACCACCAGATGTATTTCGGCGGCCGCTACCACCATGAGCGGCTCTATTACCTGAACAGCCGCGATGCCGATGAGGAGAACTTCGGACCTTACACAACCGGTCTCTACGATACCAGCGCGGGAAACACCGGCGGAACGTATCCCGCAGCAGGCAATGCCAACGGCGATTTCTACCTCGGCGGCCCAGCCACGTACTACGTGTGGTTGCAACCGCCTCCGAGTTGGTTCCGCGATCAGGAGATTGACGCCTATTTTCAGGACAATTGGCACATAGCTCGCAGCTTGACCCTGGACCTGGGACTTCGCTACGAGGCCCATCCAGCCAGGCAGACCAAAGACGGTGCCAATGATGGTCTCGACATAGCGAACCACGCTATCGTGCTCGGGAATTCCATCCAGAACCTGATTAACCTCGGATACACCACGCAGCCTCTCGTCAGCAGGATGGAGGCTATCGGCGTAAACTTCGAGACCCCCTCAGAGGCAGGGTTTCCCGACGCCTTGTACACCAATGCAAACCTCGACTTCAGCCCGCGCGTGGGCTTCGCCTGGCAGCCATTCGAGAACAGGTGGGGCACCATACTTCGCGGAGCGTTTGGCAGGTATATCTATCCCGAGCCGACGCGCAGCCAAAACCCAGGACCGACGGCGTTGCCGTTTACCTATGAGTACGGGCAGAACTATGAGAACGCGTCCCAGGCCCCGGGTGGCGAGTCAGGGTATCTGCTGCGCAACCCGCAGACGATCGTGATGGGGGTGAACTCCGCCAACGTGGTAAGCACTGCTTCGTCGGCGACTACCGGGATCCTTCCGGGTTTTAGCGCGACATTTTATGATCCGGATTTTAAGTCCGACATGGCTACTGAGGTGAACACCACAGTGGAGCAGCCGCTCAAGTGGAATTCGGCGCTCCGAGTAAGCTGGGTCTGGACGCACGGTTCCTATCTCGATCACGAGTTCGACCTGAATGGTCACCCCTCGACTCCTGTCTGGGAAAGCCAATACAACGAGGATCCGCCCACCGGAAGCACAATCGGGACGTCCACTTACACCACGACTTCAACCGGTCCCTGGGACAATAAGCTCTTCGCCGCGATCCCCTATTTGCAAAAGAATGGGTGGTCCAGCGACAACCAGATGCAGATCAATTACCAACGGCTGTATAACCACGGATTTGGCTGGCAGATCTTCTGGGTATACTCCAAGGCGTTTCGCGTGGGCGGCAACCAGGACCGAGATGGCGTGACCTATCCGTGGGAGAACTACCTCGGAACGATGGCCAATCCGAATGTCACGCTCGGTGTTCCCACTGGCAGTGGCGGCGAAATCGGTCCCCTCGCAATTCCTCCAACCCCGCCGACAAACGTTGCAACATGGTGGGACTGGCACAAACTGGATGTATGGGAAGAGTACAAACGAGACTCTGCTGTTTCCCCGCAGCACATCGCGTTCAATTACGTCGTCGATATGCCCTTTGGCCGCGGAAAGAGGTTTTTTGGCAGCCCAAATCGTCTCGTCAATGAACTGATTGGCGGCTATCAAATCGCCGGTGTTGGACACATGGTCTCGCAGATCTTCCAACCCACAGCTACAAATTATGGACCGATCAGCTCAATCCATGTCTACAAGCACAAGATGCCGATTACGGACTGTACCAGCGGCGCCTGCTATCGCGAGTACATGTGGTTCAACGGATACATCCCTCCCACGCAGAATGCGAACAGCGGCTACTGCACAAAAAACTGTATCTCTGGGCTGCCACCAAACTATGTTGCCTACCAGACGCCGATTGACGACGTTCCGGGCACCACATACTACAACGAGAACGAGGTCACTGTTACCGGATCCGGCCTGAACGCCGGAAAAGGTGGGTCAGAGAACCAAACATTGACCGATGGCCTGGCGGGCGCGAATCCCTTTTCAAAAACCTTCATCCAAGGACCAAAAAACTGGGAATCCGATATCTCGCTCTACAAAATCTTTCCGGTCACGGAAAGGCTGAAGATGAATTTCAAAATGGATGTATTCAACTTCCTGAACCACCAGGGTTACAACAACCCGAATGCCACCTCCGGCATACAGGAGTTCGAAGCAGGTGGCGTGTCAGGGGCTACATCCTATAACGCAGGACGTCAGGTGCAGTTTACGCTACGCCTTTTGTTCTAATACGCAATGAGCAAGCCCCGGTATCCACCCGGGGCTTGCTTGTCTTCCCTCATATCCAGTGGTAAGAGTTCGGCACCGAATAAAACTCTTCAGTGATCAAATAGGTTTACTGGGCCGTCTATACCGATGAGCTCAGACAGATGATACGTTTGGTGAACAAAAGGGACCTAATATGCTGCGCTTTCTTAATTGCTCTTTGCTTGTCTTAGTTTGCACTCCGGTATATGCCGTGAGTCAATCGATATCGACAGAGCCAATTCCCACCATTCACACTACTTCTAGGCTTGTAATTGCGGATGTAGTAGCGACCGATTCACGACAGAACCCTGTACATCACCTTAGTGCATCAGATTTCACAATCTTGGAAGACGGCCATCCGCAAACGCTCAAGGTGTTTGAAGAGCACACCGCGGATTCCGCAGCGGTGCTGTCCCCTCTACCTGAGCTTCCGCCCGGCAAATTCACCAATTACTCGGTCGCACCGACCAATGGCGCGCTCAATATCCTTTTGCTCGACAAGCTGAACACGCCGATGGAGGCGCAGGCTGTGGTCAGGGATCAGGTGCTGAAGTATTTGAAGGATGCTCCGACAGGCACGCGCATGGCTATCTTCGCGCTCACGACACAACTCAAGCTTCTGCAGGGGTTCACTTCCGATCCCACCTTGCTGCGCAGGTTGGTGGAGGGAAGACATGGGCTGCCGGGCAGCTCCCCGTTGATGTCCTCGGGGGACGTGGATAGCGACAATCTAATGACCGATTCAATCGACAGCGCCAATAACGACATCATGGGCAACAGTCCCGATGCAGCTACGATACTGTCCAACCTACAGCAGTTTGAGGCCGAGCAGCAGTCATTCCAGTCCATGCTTCGCGCCCGCTATACGCTGGATGCCCTTAACCAACTCGCGCGTTACCTGAGCGAATTGCCGGGACGCAAAAACCTAATCTGGTTTTCCGGCTCCTTTCCCCTCAATATCCAGCCCGACGGAGACCTTCAGGACCCCTTTGCCGCCGTTGCGAACGCAGAGGATGAGTTCAGGGATACGGTTAACATGCTTGCGCGCAGCCAGGTCGCCGTCTATCCCATCGACGCAAGACAGCTGATGACGGATCCTATGGTCAATGCCGGCAGTTCGGGCCGCAACTATGTGAAGGATGGGCTCGCGGCCGACCGAGCGTTTTACCGGCAGCTCGACAGCGAGCACAACACCATGAATCAAATGGCCGAGGCCACTGGTGGCAAGGCGTTCATGAATACCAACGATTTGAAGTCAGCGGTTGGCAAAGCCATTGAAGCGGGATCGAATTATTACACCCTCGCCTATACGCCCACGAATCCAAAGGAGGACGGCGAATATCGAAAGATCGAGGTGAAACTCAATCGTCCCGGGGTGAAACTGGCGTATCGGCGCGGCTACTTTACCGATGAGCCCAGCACCTCCAAACCCCATAATGAGGCGCAAGGCACACAACCTGATCCGACGGCATACAGCGCCATACGCACGGCCATGCTGCATGGCGCGCCAGAACCCGACCAGCTTGTGTTTGTCGCCGACGTGCGGCCCACAAACACCGGCACAGAGCCCGAGCCGGCGCCAGGGAATCAGCCCGAGCCGAAAACGTCCGGCCCTTACCGGCCCTACACCGCTACCTTTATGTTGAATCCCAAAGATCTGAACTGCGATCCGATGCCGGACGGCGGCCACCATTGTGAGATCGAGTTTCTGACTTTTGTGTATGACGCCGATGGTTCCCTGATCAATGCGCAGATGAACGAGGTCAATGCCAACTTCTCGCCCGAGCGGTACGCATCTTTTCTCAAAAGACCGCTTGGCTACCACCAACAAATCAGCGTTCCAGCAAAAGGAGAATATTATCTCCGACTGGGTCTGCGCGACGAAACCGCAGATCATATAGGCGCTTTGGAAATACCCGTTGCAGCGGTTGCCAAGCTTCCGCCGTTACCTGCATCAAGGCCGGCACCGGGAGCCTCCCCGAAATGATCGCGGCACGATGATGACGGCTGTTCTTTTCGTGAGTATGAAATGTCCCCGGCGAGTATTGTGGGCGAATCACCGCCATTCCGGAAACGGAAAGGTTTGTCCACAATTCGACCGGAATCTGAAGGCACTGCCAGAAGCACCGCTGCCACCGTTCCGCTGCCGCACAGCACCAGGCTTTGGGCCAGCAGCGATCGACGCAGCACCGCCGAGCTTGCGCCCAGCGACGCGCGAATCGTCAGTTCCGGCTCGCGCCCCTCCACCATGGTGGCCGAAAAATGATGCGGGCTCGTCACCGCGTTGGCAATAATCTCGGTTTTGCCACGGGGTAGGGAACTGACGGCTCCAGCTCGCCTACGATCGCCGCCTGCCGCGTTCCGCTGTAGCTCTTAAGCCGCACCACTTTACCCACTACCTTGGGATCGGAGTGCAGCGAGTTCCGCCAAAACCTTTAGGTCAGCACAATCGCGCCGGCCGCCCGTCGTCTGCCGGGGCCGGCAGCCGGCCTCAGCCCCATCACCTCAAAATAGTTGCCGACCACCACGCCGGCAGGAATTTCACCCGTCGTTACCAGGCCAACGATCGTAAAGCCGATCTCACAGAACGTGCCCAGCTTCGAAATGGTCTTCAGGTTCGCGCCAATGTCGTGAATTTGGGGAACGGAAAAGGTCGCATTCTCGATCCCAATTTCAGGCGCGGCCCCGAAATACAAGGAGACGAGATGATGCGTTCAGCATCATCACATCGCTCAGCGTTGCTTGATAAAAGGCAGTTTTCCTGATTCGAAAGCAACACCGAAAAACTACCAGAAAGTCTGATAACGTATATTCTGTAAACTAAACCACAGTTGCCTTAATCTGTCACAATCCGTCTGTCACCACCCTTCCAACCGACGCAATAGCCTCGTTGCGCTGGTCGCCCGTCGCATTCCCCTCCATCAGATGGGCGGCAACCAGGATAGGCGCTTTCGTCGGCGGGCAGACGATTGCTATATCTCCGATGGCTCCGCGTTCGCCGGTCCCGGTCTTGTCGCCGGCGCGCCATCCGGCCGGAAAACCTGCCCGCAGCCTTCTCTCTCCGGTGCTACATTGTTCCATCCAGCGAATGAGCTGCCGCGGCAGGCCGACGACAAAAAATTGCCGACCAGAATTTTACTCATTGAATCTACCATCGCCATCGGGCTGGTAGTATCCCGCGGATCTCCTGACAGCGCCGTATTCAGGGTGGGCTCTGTGCGATCCAATCTCGTCACCCGGTTGCCGAGTGAACGGATAAATCGCGTGAGCCCCGCCGGCCCTCCAACCTGTTCAAGCAGAAGATCGGCTGCAGTATTGTCGCTCAGCTCGACCGCCGCAGCGCACAGCTCCCCAACCGTCATCCACCCCTGCGCCAAGTGCGCGCGCGTCGCCGGCGCGTATTCCAGAAGATCTCCTTGGCTGTAGGATATTCGGCGGGACAGCTTCTCTGTCCCCGTGTCGACTCTCTTCAGAATGAATGCAACCAGCAGGAATTTGAAGGTGCTGCACATGGCAAAAGGTTCCGTCCCGCGGTAGCTCAGCCGGTGCCCGGTACCAGTATCCAGCGCTGCTACTCCGAGGCGGACGCCTATCCCGCGCTCAATGGCGGCAAACTGTTCATCTGCCGAGACGTTTGGCGCCCTAAAGGGGGCCTTACCGCGCGCAGCAACGCAAAGGCAGAAACCGAACGCAGCGCCGAACGGCGCGATAAACTTTTTGAGATCATAGATATAGACAGGTAAGCCGAGGCAGATTACATCTTATATCGGCCCAGGTCCTCGTCGTTCAGGCCTTCGAGCCAGGTGCGTAGTTGCTCGGCCGTCGGACCCTCGGGTGGCCCTGACGTGTTCAACTTTGCTGTCTGCAGAACGTGCTCGGAGACGAAGATCGGACAGTCGGCGCGCAACGCCAAGGCAATCGCGTCGGACGGCCGCGCGTCGATAGTCAGCGGTTCCCCATCCTGCTTTAGCCACAGAACCGCGTGGAACGTGTCGTCTTTAATTTCTGTAATGACAACCCTTTGCAGCTCGGCGTTCAAGTAGCGGATGAGGTTTCTGAGCAGGTCGTGCGTCATCGGACGCGGGGCCGACAACTTCTCAATCTCGATGGCGATCGCATTGGCTTCAAAGATGCCCACCCAGATAGGCATGACCGTTTCCGAGCCCACTTCCTTGAGGACCACGATGGGCATGTTTGTTGAGGGGTCCATCATCAGTCCCCGTATCCGAACTTCGATATCCATGGGTTCCTCTCCCGGTCCTTCAGGTCTTAGATGGCGGCGCCCGAGTGCCTCGACGGCCGATTTGGCAAATTAAACCGCTTCTCCGATCAAACTGTTCGGATGTGCGGCTGTGATGCGGACCTGCAAATAACTTCCTGGAGCCGGAGCGATGGGCTGACCCCACGTGACATTCACCGGCTTGTTCTGGCTGCTGCGCGTGGAAATCTGGCCACGGGCGGTGACCTGCCCTTCAACCATTACCTCCATTACTTCGCCGATATGCTTGGAATAATTGAGCCTTTGAATCTCTCGCTGACGGTCAAGCAGTACTTGAAGCCGTTTGGACTTCTCTGCGTCCGGGATGGAATCGATCATGACCAGGGCCGGCGTATTAGGCCGGGCCGAGTACTTGAAAGCGAAGACGCAATCGTACTGCACTTCGGCAAGCAGATCCATTGTCTGGATGAAATCATCTTCGGTCTCGCCGGGAAATCCCACGATGATGTCAGTGGAGAGCGAGATGGCGCGCCGGGCGGCCTTCATCCAGGCGATCCGCTCCAGGTACCATTCCGGCGTATACTCGCGCGCCATCTGCTTCAGCACCCGTGCCGAACCAGACTGCACCGGCAGGTGCACGTGGTCACAGAGGGTGGGCACAGCATCGATGACCTCGACGATGTCCCGGGTAAAGTCGCGCGGGTGGCTGGTGGTGAACCGCACCCGCCGGATGCCAGGCACCTGGCCCACTTCAGCCAGCAGTTCCGCGAAGCTCCGTTTCCCTTCCGGATCTCGGTAGCTATTCACGTTCTGCCCGAGGAGCTGGATCTCGGTATAGCCCAGGTCGGCGATACGGCGCGCTTCCTCCAGGACCGAGCTCGATGTCCGGCTGCGCTCCTTGCCGCGCGTGAACGGCACCACGCAGTAGGAGCAGAACTTGTCGCAGCCTTCGATGATGGTGATGTAGCCGCGATATGGGTTCTGGCGGGCCGTGAACTCGGTTTCAAACGTCTCATCGGTCTGCCGGTCGTCGAGACCGGTGATGCGATTCTCACCGGCTTCCAGGCGGGTAAGCATTTCCGGCAGCTTGCGATAGGAGGCCGATCCCGAGACCAGCGACACGTACGGCGCCCTCTCGAAGATCTTTTCGCCTTCCTGCTGTGCTACGCAGCCGAGCACGCCGAAGCGCTTGCCAGCCTTATGGAGCTTCTTGTAATCGTTGAGCCGGTTAAAGACCTTCTGCTCCGCCTTATCGCGGATGGAGCACGTGTTGTAGAGGATGAGGCCGGCCTCTTCCTCGCTCTCCACCTGCCGATAACCCTGCTGCCGGAGCGTACCAATCACCTTCTCGGAATCGTGAGCATTCATCTGGCAGCCGAAGGTCTCCAAATAGAATGTCTTTTCGGTCGCCGTCGCCATCTACCCAGTATACCGTGGGGTAAATCGGGTGCGACCATCCGCATTGAATCCGCATTGCCTGCGCGACAATGCGCCGAAGTCAGGTAACGTGAAGTCCCGGCCTGGCTTTCGGCGCATCGCTTCACAGATTCCCGCCACTAGCGGGACTGTTGGAGAATTCTCGCCATCGTTTTCACCATCGTCCCGTTGGCATCGTCATCTTTCACAGCCCATACGTACGCGCCTCCCAGGCCGCCGGGGACTTTCAAATCGATGTAAAGCATCTTTAGCGACGCGCTGGCCGGATCGTCGTAGGTGTAGAAGGTGTCGGACCCGGGGTCATACAGCCAAACAGCAATCCTGGCTGGATCGAAATACCGCGTATAGCCGTTCTCCATAAGATTTGCAAGCGTGGAATAGGTCGCGGTTCCAGGCGTGAGCAAGACATCGCATCCGGCCGTGTTGCCGCTCAAGTCGGTGCAGGTACCCTCCCCATTGGCGAGGGGCACGGGCGAGGGGCCGGTCGAGCTTTGATACAGCCCGTGGTTTTGGTCGGGAACACCGCCCCATCCTGCGCCGTACAGAGGCACGCCCATTGTGTATTTGGCAGGCGGCACGCCGGCTTTCAGGTACGCGTTCACCGTGGCGTCGATGTCCAGATCCTGACCGTACGCCGGGTCTTGCCGATCATCGAACAGCGGCGATGCGTGATTGGTTTGCGTATCCCACGAGCCAGCATAGTTATAACCATCCACCGTAATGAAGTCCACCTGCAAGGCGGCATTCTTCAAGTCGATGTTCACGTAGTTCTGAGCACCCGCAGGGCCATCGAACGACATGACGTATTGCTTGCCTGTGGCCTTGCTCAAGGCATTGAGCTGTGTACGAAACTCGGCGAGCAGCGCGGTAAAGTTCTGCTTGTCCGACGCCGTCGGGAACTCCCAGTCGATATTGAAACCGTCGAACAGGCCGGGCGCCGTGATCCCCGGCGCGATATTGCCTTTGACAAAGAGATTGATACATGAGGAAGCCAGGGCCTGGCGGCCAGCTTCGGTGCTGGCAGCAGCGGAAAAGGCGGCAGTGTTAGTCGCCGAGGCTCCGCCGATGGACATCAAGACCTTAAGCCGTGGATGGAGTTGTTTGAGTTGTTGGATGGCCGCGAAGTTTCCGTACAGAGGACCGGCGTAGGGGACGCCGCTCACCGAGGGCAGATAGGGCGACTGGTAGTCGGCCCAGGTATCGGCAATCGCGCACGCCGGGGTCGGCGTGGTGGTGACGTTGGCGAAGGCGTACATAAGATGGGTGAGATCGTTTGCGACGCCATTCTGTTGCATGTTGGCGATGTTGTATCCGGCGTAGTAGATGCTCCATTCCTCGAAATACGCTCCGAGGATTTTGCCTGTGTTCTGCGTCTGTGCCAGCACGGAAGCACTGGCTACGAGCAGGAACAAGCTGATGGACGAGATGGTCTTGCTTGCCTTCAGCAAGGGCTGGTTTGACATAGATCCCCTCCTGTTTGTGAAACAGGACGGAGTATAGGGTAGAAATTGAACACAAGCAATGATTATTTTGAGGATAAATAATCACAAGTTCGTAGTTATACGGGATTTCTTCGGTAGAATTGCTCGTTTTATGATCATTGCATGGTATATTAATCACATAATGTGGTGACATATCTGCCTGCAGCGCGGGAATTTGGCCGCTGAATCAAGACCCCCTTCCTTTCGAGCAGAAACCCTTGAAGTGGCGTCCAGTCGCTACCCGGCCGTTGAAGTCATGCTCGCCACAGGCGCAGTACGCAATCTGATTCGTCGCGGAGATGATCATCAGCTTCGCGCGCACATCGAAATCGGGCGAACCGGGGGGATGTTGACGATGGAACAGTCGTTGGCCGAGTTGGTCCGCACCGGGCGCATTTCACGCGAAATCGCTTTCGAGCGTTCTCACCATCCCGAAGATTTGCAGCGCCATCTCGCTCAGTAGGACAGTAAGACGACCCGAGCGACCGGGACAAATTTATGCAGTCAGAGTCAGAGACCTAGCTGTGTTCCTATGGCCCGCGGAAGTTACTGTTCGGTCGACGCCGCGCATCAGCGCATGCCGGTATGCAGATAAGCCAGTAGCGCGGCCATCTGTTCGTCCGTGAAGCGGCCTTCGAAGGCCGGCATCATGCCGCGGCCCGACAAAATCTCGCGCGCCACTATCTGGTCGGTCGCCGGCAGGCCGCTGGGCAGCGTCGAATGGTCGAAGAGACCGTGTAGATTGGGAGGGACTTTCTTGAGGCCGAGGTCGTTGTCGTCGTGGCAGTGGGCGCAGCGGACGTCGTAGAACTGCTTCCCTTCCACCTGCTGCGGGGTAAGTTCCGCCTTAGAGTGGCAGCCGGCCGCGCCGATCAACCCCACACTACACGCCATGAGAGCTGCGATGGAAATCCGCCGCTCGAATCCTCTGGAGAAATCCGTCATCTTTGCTTCCATTGTAGGACCCTGTTCCGGGGCGAAACTGCTCAATCCTGGGACGGTCCAGCCGGGTATCCTGATTCCATGCAACTTCCTTCGCTGGACGAAATTCGTGCTGCACAGCGTGTGGTCTATTGGCACATGCCGCCGACGCCGCAATATACCTGGCCACTGCTCAACCAGCGGCTCGGGACCGAGGCCTGGGTCAAGCATGAGAATCACACGCCGGTGGGGGCTTTCAAGATTCGCGGCGCGCTCCTTTACGTGAAGGCGATTCAGGAGGCGCAGCCCGGGATTGCGGGCGTGATCGCGGCCACACGCGGCAACTTCGGCCAGGGAGTGGCCATGGCGGCGCGGCTCTCCGGTCTAAGGGCCGTCATCGTCGTGCCCCGCGACAACAGCGTGGAAAAGAACCGCGCCATGGTCGCCCAGGGCGCCGAGCTTGTCGAGCACGGTGAGGATTTCCAGGCGGCCCTTGAGTTTGCCCGGGCGCTGGCGGTTGAGTGCGGCCTGGCCTTTGTTGAGTCTTTCCACGAGCGCCTGGTGCTGGGCACTGCTACCTACGCCCTCGAGTTCTTCGAAGGGGCACCGCCGCTCGATGCCGTATACGTGCCGATCGGCATGGGCTCGTCGATCTGCGGAGTGGCTGCGGCGCGCAACGCACTGGGCCTCTCGACGGAGATTGTTGGCGTAGTCGCCGCACAGGCCCCGGCCACGGCGCTCAGTTTCAGGGAGCGCAAGCTGGTGGAGGCACCGGCGCGCACTGCCATTGCCGATGGACTGGCCTGCCGCACGCCCAATGCGGATGCCCTGGAAGTGATATGGGCCAACGTCAGTCGTGTGATCGAAGTCTCTGAGGCTGCGATTGAAGACGCTATGCGCGCCTGCTATGAGGACACCCACAATTTGGCCGAAGGCGCCGGCGCCGCAGCACTGGCCGGGGCACTTCAGGAACGGGCAAAAATCGCCGGTAAGCGCATCGGCCTCGTGCTCACCGGCGGCAACGTCGATCGCGCTATGTACGCGGCTGTCCTCGGTGGCGCATCGGGCCCCCGAGCCCATTGAGCGAAGTGCGCTATCGGGGACGGCCTTCCAGGGCAGCGAAGCCCTGAAATGTCGCTTCCGTCACGTGGCCGGGCTGGGCCGATATGCGAAACTAAAGGTTCCGGACCGCAGATCCCTTCCTCGATCGGGCCGGTTGGATTGTTTCATGGCCCTGCTTCGTTCCACCTTCATTGCCCTCTCCCGCAACCAGCCTCTTCGTGGTTTCATGGAGCGCTCCCGCATCGGTGCCCGGCTCAGTTCCCGGTTTATCGCAGGCATGACGCTGGATGGTGCGGTGCGGGCGGCCGAGGCCGTTAACCGGCAAGGCATTGCTGTAACGCTCGATTCACTGGGCGAAAGCGTCACTTCAGAGCTTGAGGCTCACCACTCCGCCGAGGTGTACCACCAGCTTTTGGACGCCATTGCCGCTCGCAGGCTCGACGCCAACATCAGCGTAAAGCTGACGCAGATGGGATTGCAGCAGTCGCCGCGGGTGGCGGAAACTATCGCCTGTAGTCTCGCGCAACATGCCCACTCGCTGGGGAACTTTGTCCGCATCGATATGGAAGATTCACCTGTCACGCAGGTGACGCTGGATATTGTGCGCCGTCTGCACGCGCGCGCGGACCTGCGCGGCTCCATCGGGGTGGTGATCCAGGCTTATCTGTACCGTTCAGAGGCTGACATTGAGCAACTGTTGGCCGACGGCATTCGCGTGCGACTGTGCAAAGGCGCCTACAAGGAACCAGCCGAAGTTGCCTTTCCGCACAAAGCCGACGTGGACAGAAACTTCGTCAAGCTCAGCCATAAACTGCTCGACAGCCCTGTTTATCATGCGCTGGCAACACATGATGAGAACATGATTTCCGCGGTCAAGGCGTTTGTACGCAAGCGCGGCATTGACCGCACCCACTTTGAGTTTCAGATGCTCTACGGCGTCCGCCGTGATCTGCAGCGGAAGCTGGTCGAGGACGGATACCGGGTCCGGGTTTACGTGCCGTTCGGCTCCGAGTGGTACCCCTATTTCATGCGCCGGTTGGCCGAGCGGCCGGCCAATGTTCTTTTCCTCGCCAAGAACTTTCTGCGCTGAGGACAGGGCAGGGGCTCAACAGGCTGCGAAAAAGCTCTCTGCGATGGTGCTTTGTAACAGGGCACGACTGGTAGGCCGGGACTGGTAGGCCGGGACTTTAGTCCCGGCTTCCGATAAAGCCTAATAAATAGAGGTGGGCTTTAGCCCCTGAGGGATGCTTTTACGATCATTCAATCATCCATGATGAATTTTTCCGCAGCTTGTGAAGCCTGTACCCTTCAACTGAGCTTGATTGAGCGTTATGCATCAGCGTCCATGCGCGCAAATGCATGCTGGGCCAGGTCGGCAACCGCTTTGGTCAGCGGAAGCGAAGCATTCAGCGATTCCGGGCGCTCCAGCCGTATACCCAATTGGCCGGCTTCCTCGCGGAAGAGGTGATCCACGTCAAAAAGGATCTCCACGTGATCGCATAGGAAACCGATCGGCTGAAGGATCAAAAATCTGTGTCCATCCGCCGCGATCTCCTCGAGAGTTTCTTCAACCGACGGACCGATCCACGGGCCGCCGCTCGCGCCCTGGCTCTGGAAAGCAAACCACCACTTCGGAATCTCCGGTACGCGTGCCGCAACCAGTTCCGCCGTGTGTCGAGCCTCTTCCGCATAGGGGTCGGCGCCCTGCCCCGGCCAAAGGCGTGGGCCGGACTCTGCATCGGCCGCTGGCTGCACGGTCCGCGTGGGAACGCTATGGGCGGTGAATAGCACAGGAACAGGCTCACCGGCCTCGGCGCTGAGCTTTTGCAAGGCCGGCCGCAGACGTTCCGCGAAAGCATCGGCCAGTAGCGGGTGTTGGGCCCAGCCTGAAGTGAAATCGATGCGCAAACTTCCTGCCTCAGCTTCGACCGCGCGCCGATAAAGCCCTACGCTGGTGCGCGAATTCTGCGGCGCCATGCAGAGGACCGCAGCTTCTTCGATTCCGTCGGCCAGCATCTTCTTCACCACGTCGGGAATATAGGGCCGCCAGTTGCGCATCCCGACGTAGACCGGCGCCGGCTGCCCCGCGGCCGCCAGTTCCCTCTCCACCATCCGCGCCTGCTCGTTGGTGATCTCGGTCAACGGGCTCTTGCCGATGAGCGAGTAGCGATGCTGAATCTCTTCAACCACGGCTTGCGGCACAGGCCGGCCGCTGACCACGTTGCGAAGATACTCGGGAATCTGCTCGACTGTCTCCGGCGTTCCATGTGCCAAAAGTAAGACTGCGCGCTTAGCCATTGGCATTCTCCAACCGGAACTCGCGGACCATGCGCACCACGGCCTGCACGTTTTCTACCGGCGTGTTGGGAACAATGCCATGGCCGAGGTTGAAGATATGGCCGGGACGCCCGCCGGCAGCGCGCAGAATCTCCTTCACGCGCATCTCGATGATCTCCTGCGGTGCGAAGAGCGTAATGGGATCGAGATTTCCCTGCACAGCGTGGCTGTGGCCCACGGCGCGCCAACCCTCGTCGAGCGGCTGGTGCCAATCGAGGCCGATCACGTCCGCACCGGTCGAGGCCATGGTGCTCAGCAGTCCGGCAGTCTCGACGCCGAAGTAAATCACCGGCACGCCCATCTGCTGCACGGCGCGCACCAGGCGTTTCGAAGCCTCGAAGGCATAATCGCGATAGTCGGTAAGCGAGAGTGAGCCCACCCAGCTATCGAAGATTTGGATGACCTCGGCCCCAGCCTGCACCTGCATGCGACAGTACTCTGTCAACACGGTGACCAGTTTGTCCAAAAGGCTGCTCCACGCAGTGGTGGAGTTATACATCAGGCGCTTAGTCTCGATGTAATTGCGCGAGCCGCCGCCCTCGATCATATAGCTGGCCAGCGTGTACGGCGCGCCGCAGAAGCCGATGATGCCGATGCGATCACGAAAATGCGTGGCGACCATTTCGATAGCGCGGGCTACGTAATCCAGATCCTGCGCGCGGTCGGTACGCAGTCGGCGCACATCCTCCACAGTGCGAACGGGATGATGAACCACCGGGCCCTCGCCGGCCTGAAACTCAAAGGCGAGTCCCATGGGCTCGAGCGGCAGCAGCAGGTCGGCGAAGATGATGGCCGCATCCACGCCCAGCTTTTCCGCGGCCGTAATCGTAACCTCGGCGGCCAACTCCGGCTGCTTGCAGATTTCCACCAGCGTGTGGTGCTTGCGAACGTCGCGATACTCCTGCATGTAGCGGCCGGCCTGGCGCAAAAACCATACCGGGGTTCGATCCACCGGCTTGCGCAGGCAGGCGCGCAGAAACCGGCTGCCCGCGAAGAGGTTTTCGCCGGGGTTCTCGCCCGCACCGGGACCTTGATGAGTTGATTCCATATGCAGTTCATCATAACGGGCCGCCGCCGTTTGAGGGGTACTGGCGTGAGACGCGGCGGCGACCCTGCCAAGACAAGGATCGCGCTCTGTCTCTGACAGCGGCGACGAGTGACCTGCCTTCTCAGACGAATTGTCGTCTTCGAGACGATATGTCGGTAAGGCGACTTCGTCATGGTCGCGCCAGATGCCCCCAGTGCCGGGAGGTGGTCCCGCCTCTAAATTCTTTGATAACAGCCTCGCAGCGAATTCTCGTGCAGAGACGGCATTTTTGGCCGATCAATTGCGGATATAGGGGTGTCCTGCGATGGGAAGAGGCAACAGGACGAAACGCGGTGGAGGCGCAGCACATGAAAAGCAAACCCATTTCCAACTTCCCTCTCAGTGCGAACGATCAGGCTGACGTAATCCGCATCTTCCTGGAACTGCATGAGGGGAATCGCGTGGGGCGGGTGTCCGAGGCGACACAAACTGATATACCGCTCCGACCGCGCAAGCATTCAGGTGACCCAGGGATTCCGAGAGAACGACGTGACCTCGACTAACGTGGAAACGGTCTCGGCACATGCCGGGTTCCGGATATTGGTGGCTTGATCCGGGTGAATGAGGAGAAAACAGTCGCTATGTCAGATGACTCGAACAAATCGGAAATAGATGCGCTTCTCCAGTCGAGTGGGCGCTCGCTTGAAGTGACGGGCCTGGGCCTGATCCTCTCCCTGATTCTTGCGTTTTGGAGCCTGGTGGCCGATGGCGCGCTGCCTCTTTCGACGTATCTCGTGTTTGTGGGCATTCTACTGGTGAGTGTGGGGGGCCTGGTGTGGAGGATCGTGAAACTGCCTGCGACCCGCAGAGCCAAATCGGAGGAACCACGCCAGCCGGGCAGCTAGGCGGTGAATACGCGCCTGGTCGTGGTTCTGGCGCAGTGCATCTCGGCGCGCAGGTTTCAGTCTGGCCTGTCGTGATTGCGCCGCCGCGGGTAAACTAAAGCCATGGCGGAGATTCAGCGCAGGAAAACCCCTACGGTCAAGATCGGGAATGTTCGCGTCGGCTGGGAGGTCCCGGTCGTCGTTCAATCGATGACCAACACCGACACCGCGGACATTCATGGCACCATCGAACAGGTCGCAGCTCTGGCTCTGGCTGGTTCGGAACTGGTGCGAGTCACGGTGAACAACGAAGAAGCCGCGGCAGCCGTTCCACCCATCGTGGAGGGCCTCGAGAAACGCGGCATTCGCGTGCCCATCGTGGGCGACTTCCACTACAACGGCCACATCCTGCTCAAGAAATATCCGGACACGGCCCGCGCGCTGGCCAAGTACCGCATCAACCCCGGCAATGTTTCCATCGGCCGCAAAGACGACGACAACTTCCGCACCATGGTGGAGTGCGCCGTCGAAAATCACAAGCCGGTCCGAATCGGCGTGAACTGGGGTTCTCTTGACCAGTCCCTCCTCACCCGGATGATGGACGAGAACAGCAAGCGTCCCGACCCGGCGCCTGCACGCGAAGTGATGATTGAGGCAATGATCGCGAGCGCCCTGAAATCGGCTGCCGCTGCCGAGCACTACGGTCTGGGCCACGACATGATCATCCTCTCCGCCAAGGTGAGCGGAGTGCGCGACCTGGTCGACGTCTACACCAAGCTGGCCGAGCGCTGCGACTACGCACTGCATCTTGGCCTGACCGAAGCCGGCATGGGAGCCAAGGGACTGATTTCCTCGACTGCTGGTCTGGCGCCGCTGCTGCTGGCCGGCATCGGCGATACCATCCGCGTGAGCCTCACGCCCAAGCCCGGCGGTGATCGTACGGAAGAGGTGCAGGCCGCGCAGCAGATTCTGCAGTCGCTTTCCATCCGCAGCTTCATGCCCCAGGTCACAAGCTGCCCTGGCTGCGGCCGCACGACCAGCACTTATTTTCAGGAGCTCGCCGAGCAGATTCAGACCTACCTGCGCACCTCCATGCCCGAGTGGCGCAAGACCTATCCGGGCGTCGAGGAACTGAAGCTGGCGGTGATGGGCTGCGTGGTCAACGGACCTGGCGAATCCAAGCACGCCAGCCTCGGCATCAGCCTGCCCGGCACCTTCGAGGACCCCGTCGCACCGGTCTATGTGGACGGCAAACTCCGCTGCACGCTGCGCGGCGACAGCATCGTGGCCGAATTCAAACAGATCCTCGACGATTACGTGGTGAGCCACTACGGCCAGGGCGCCAAGAGCGGCGACCTCGTAGGCGCGCACTAGAAACAGCGTGCGGTGGGCCGAGATTTCAGCCTCGGCCTGCCCCAATCTACTTCGCCGCCCGTTTCAGCAACTCCCGCAACACCGTTTGCAAGTCCACCGTCCCTTTCAGCGACTCGGCTTCGCCGCCTTCAAACTCGATCCATCCCTCATTGAACCCATCCAGCATCCGCGCCCGCGGTTCCGGATTTTTCATCCCCTGTGTCCGGAACAGTTCTTCCCACTTCGCCCGCGGAACCGCTTCCACTCGGACTTCCCGGCCCAGCAGTTCACTAAACGCCGCCCCAACCTCAAAGGGAGTCACGCGCCGCGGCCCCTCCAACTCCACAATCCGGTGCCCGTTCCAGCCTTCCTGTAACAGCCCGGCTGCCGTTCGCCCCACGTCCTCCGTCGCCACCATCGGGACACGTTTGTCCAGCGGTTGAAGAAAGATTGAAATCACCCCTTGCTCGCGCGCCGGAATCACATCCCATGCAAAGTTCTCCATAAACCATCCTGGCCGCAGAAACTTGATCGGGACCGTCAGTAATTCCCGCAGTTCCGCTTCAATCATGGTGTGCTGGGTGAGAAGATTCGCCTGCTTCGCCTGTGCGCCAATGGTCGACAGATACACGACCCGTCGCGGTCGTGCCTTCTCGAGAGCCGCGCCAAGGCTCGCCGCAACCGTCCGCGCCTCCGGAAATCCCGGCCCCGGATCGAAGACCGGAGGCACGATGATGAAGATTCCTTCGACATCCGAAAAGGCGCTGGCTAGCGCCTGTCTGTCCCCGATATCCGCTACCGCCACCTCGCAGCCCTTCCCCTTCCAAACCTCGCCTTTTGCCGCATCACGCACCACCGCGCGAACAGCTTGTCCGGCAGCTAAGAGCGTCCGCGCAACCTGTCCGCCAACGTTTCCGGTAACTCCTGTAACCGCAAACAAGCTCGTACCTCCTTAACAGAATCCCGCTATGCGTGTTGAGATGTTCGCTGGCCCACTGCCGACCCAGATCTCTCCGATAAATCAACACCGACTTCACCTCCGGCTACCCCTGAGACGAACGTCACATTCCCACCCGAATTTCGGAGTTAGGGTAGGTGTGCTCGCATCGGGAGTTTCTGCATGGCCGTGAATCGCTGGATTGCATTTTTGTTTCTCGCCGGGTCTGCAGCCGCATTTGCCCGCGCACCCAAGCCGTGCGTCACCGCAGACGAAGCTGCCAAAATGCTCAACAAAGACATTTGCATTTCTGCTCATGTATATGAAGTAGTTCAACTCGTCGACGGGACGCGATTCCTCGACGTCTGCTCGCCCGACACTCCCGATGACAAGTGTCGGTTTACGGTCGTTAGCCTGTTGGAAGATCGCGACACGGTCGGCGAACTCAAGAGATACCGTGACATGGATGTGCAGGTGCGGGGTATTGTGCGGCCTATGCACGGGCGTGCCGGTATGCTTTTGAGCCATGCGCGGCAGTTTTACGGAGGCCCGCCCAAATTCAAGCCCAATCCCTTGCTGGCTCATGGATTTACTGCCGAGCAAGAGCGGCCGCCGGTCAACGACCCGAATCTGCGTTCGCAGGGCTCAAGGCGAGCCTTCATGAATACGCGAGACCAGGAACCGATGCCTAAATAGCAATCCAGCAAGTCGGCGAGTCAGCGCGCGAGGAGGGTGCACCGCTCCGGCAAGCCTCGGCTGACTTGCTAACTCGCTGGCTCGCTGACTCGCTGGTCCAACTCCGGCGCGTACCGTGCACCCACCACCAGAATCACGCACGAAAGCAAGAGCGTCACCAGCGTTGCCCCCAGGCCGATGCTCAGGTTGGTATGGTCGGAGATGGCGCCGATGATCTGCGGCGAAAACGCGTCGCCAAAGCAGTGGATGCAGAAGAGATTGATCGAGATCGCCGTGGCGCGCACCGGCGCGGAGACAGAGTTCACCAGTGCGGTGTTCAGTGGGCCGGTATTGAGAAAGAGAAAGAACTCGGCGGCAAGGAGCGAAGGCACAGCCCATGTCCGCGGCCCGAAAAACACCAGCGCGCCAAAGGGCAATGTCAGCGCCACGCTCCATGCGGACACCAGGTAGAGTGCGCGATGGTCAGTACGCAGCCAGATCTGGGCGAGCCAGCCGCCCACAACGGTTCCGACGATTCCATCCACTACCGTGATGCCGCTAACCGTCAGGCTTGCCGTTCCCATCGACATGCCAGCCGAGCGGCGCAGAAACTCGGGCATCCACCATGCGATGCCGCCCATCGTGAATGTCAGCATGGCCAGGCCGAACGTAGCGGTCAAGAAGGCGGGATTGCGGAAGAGCCCGCGGAATGTGTTTCGGTTGAGGGTAGGTGCGATGCGGTCTGAAGCTCCGCGCTCCGGCTCGCGGCCAAGCCACGCATAGAGCGCGGCGGCCAGAAACCCGGGGACGGCGCAGACCAGGAATGGCGCGCGCCAGCCCCACCGCGAGCCCATCTCTCCGCCGGCAAGATAACCCAACGCCGCGCCCACTGGAATGGCTACGTAAAAGATGGAGAGGACACGGTTGCGCTCGCGCTCCGGATAGAAATCGGCCAATACCGCAGGACCGAAGATGGTGAAGGTCGCTTCGCCAATTCCCACCAGCGCCTGGCGCGCGTAGAGCGTGGCATAGCTATGCACCCAGAGCGCGGCGAGTGTGGCCAGGCTCCAGAGCGTCGCGCCGGTAATGATGAGCGGCTTGCGCCGGAAGCGATCGCCGAGCCAGCCCGTCAGCGGCGCGGCCACCATGTAGAAAACGAAGAACGCGGTGCCCAGCGCGCCCATCTGCTGGTCGGTCGCGTGGAACTCGTGCTGGATGGGCCGCATCTCGCCGGAAAGGATATAGCGATCGATGTAGTTGAGCAGATTCAGCGCAATGAGCAGCAGAACCGTGCCCAGCACAGGGTTCAGGCGGGAGCGCAGGTTGTGTGTCGCGGTCGGCAAGCGGGCCGGTCCTGGACGAAGTCACTCTCTGGACGAAGTCTCTTTCAGATTTGACACTACACGCTGACGGCCGGATCTCAGCAGGAAAATCGGGCTACTCAGCCCAATCAAGTCGTCGGCCGCGGCCAGCGCGCTTCCACCGTAGTCCCAATGCCGCCGCGCGGACGGAAGACGCCCTTGACCACCACCCAAATCGGGTCAGAGGCCTTCACTACGTCTTCCAGCACCTGGTTGACAATGTTTTCCTGGAAAATGCCGAGATTGCGATAGGAGAAGAGATATTCCTTCAGCGACTTTAGCTCAAGGCAGCGTGCGCGGGGCATGTAGCGGATAGTCAGCACGCCAAAATCGGGCAGGCCGGTTTTGGGGCAGACGGAAGTCAGTTCGGGATCGTCAATCTCAATCTCATAACCGGGAAACTGATTTTCCCAGGTCTCGATGGCCGGAAAAGAGAAATCGAGACCGGCCTTTGCGTGCTCGTCTGTATAGCGGGGAGAAGAAGCCATGTATCCATTCTAAGGTTTTTCCGCGCCACTTGTGACGCTCCTTGCCGCAGCCTTGACCTCCGTAATCAGCCCCACCAGCGAGTTCCTTTTTCCAGGCTTGTACTCTGTCTGGGACGCGTCTGACGGTTGCGTCAGTGATTCAATCGGTGCAATTCGATTCCTGCACCTGGGCCACAAGTTTTTGAGTCTTATATACTGACTCTGGTTACGCGAATGACAGAGGTAAGAAAGCAGTCGAGCCGGCGCTGGCTATGGATAGGCGCGGCGGTGGTGTTGGTGGTTGTGTTCCTGATGGCGCGTTCGGCTCTCCGGGAACGCCTCACGGTGCGTGCCGCCGAAGTGCGACACGAGCAGATCGTGAATACAGTCAGCACCAACGGCCGTGTCGAACCAGAACAAACCTACCAGTTTTACAGTCCGCTTGCGACCACGGTGAATGCAGTGCACGTACAGACGGGCGACCGCGTGGCGCGGGGCAAGCTGCTCATCGTGCTCGACGACGTTGAGGCGCGCGCGCGTGTGGCTGCCGCGGAGAGCGGCGTAAAAGCGGCGCAGGCCCAGCTCGATGCTGTCACCCACAACGGAACCCAGGCCGAGCGGCAGGCTTCCGTGGCAGAAATAGCCCAGGATCGCCTTACCCTCGACCAGGCGCAGCACAATCTGGATGCCCTGGCCCGTCTCCAATCAACCGGCGCGGCTGCTCCGGACGAAGTGGCCTCGGCAAGGCAGCGCCTGGACAGCGCACAAGCGTCGCTCAACGCAGCACAGGAGAGTTCCCAGAGCCGCTACGCACCCGCCGAACTTGCACGCGCGCAGGCAACGCTCGCCGACGCGAATGCCGCTCTTGCCGCCGCACAGCAGGTCGATGCCGAAACCCGCTACGGCGCGCCCATCAAAGGCACGGTGTACACCCTGGATGCTGCGCACTCGGAGTTTGTGGCACAGGGCACGCTGCTGTTGCAGATGGCAGATCTGACCCACGAGCGCGTTCGAGCCTACTTTGACGAGCCCGATCTTGGCCGCCTGGCGCTGGGTCAGTCCGTCGTCATCCGCTGGGACGCCAAGCCCGGCGAAGAGTGGCACGGACACATCGAGCGGCTGCCGGCTTCGGTCGTTACCTACACCACCCGTAATGTGGGCGAGGTGCTGGTCTCAATCGATGACCCAAGGGACGGCTTGCTGCCCGACACCAACGTGACCGTCCAGGTAACCACTTCGAGCCAGCCCAACGCACTCACCATTCCGCGCGAGGCGCTGCACTCCGAAAATGGTCGGTATTACGTCTACAAGATCGTGGACACTGAATTAAAGCGCACCAAGGTGACCATCGGCGCTCCCAATTTGACCCAGGTGCCTATACTCTCCGGCCTGCAGGACGGCGATTGGGTGGCTACGGGCACAACCACCGGCGAACCCTTGCAGGAGGGAATGCCGATCAAAATTCAGCGGTGAGGATTCAGAGGTGAACAAGGTTCTCGCCATCGTGCTGGGGCTTGCGAGCGGCTTGCTGGTCGGCGCATTTACGCCCCTCAGTGCACTGCCGCCAGGCTCAGGGAATGCGCCCACGAGCACCCTGGCCCATGCCAATGCCGCTCTGCAATCGGGGCAGGCAGACAAGGCTCTCTCCCTGTTGCAGCAACTGCCCCAAGGTGGCGCTCAGGATCCCCAGGCGCGGAACCTGGCCTGCCGCGTCGAGTACACCCTGGCTGACTGGGATGCCGCAATCCACGACTGCCAGAACGCCATCCGTCTCGATCCGCAGAACTCCGACAATCACCTGTGGCTGGGGCGCGCGCTGGGCGAAAAGGCCAGTAGAGCATCGTTTATCAGCGCCTACTCGCTTGCCAAAAAAGTGCTTGCAGAGTTTCAGCAGGCCGCCCAGCTCGACCCCAACAATGGCGAAGCGTTCTCGGATCTTGGCGAGTTCTACCAGGAAGCACCGGGAGTCGTCGGTGGCGGTCTTGACAAGGCAGAGAACGTGGCCGACCACCTGGATACTGTGGACCCGGTGCGTGCAAACGAGCTCCGCGCCGGCATTGCCGGTCAGCGCGGCGATTATGCCCAGGCGGAAAGCTGGCTGAGGAAGGCACTCGCCGTCAGCCCGCATCCGGCGTATCAATGGGCCGCGCTGGCACGATTCTATGCGGAACGAGGGCGCTGGGACGAGATGGACAATGCCATTCACAACTGCGAGGCTGCAGCAGCTCGCGATCCTCGGGCTGCGGTAGCGCTTTACGATGCGGCCGGCGTGCTCATTAAGTTCAAACGCGAACCGGAGCTGGCGGCCAAGCTGTTGCAGCTGTACCTTGCCAGTCCCGACAAGACGGAGCAGGCCCCTGCGTTCGTTGCCTATGCGAGGCTGGCCAGCCTGCAGCAGAAGCTGGGCGATCAGGCCAATGCGCAGGTAGCGCTGACAGCGGCTTCAGAGCTGGCGCACGAATATCGGCCGGTACAGGATCTCAGACGGTGACGGAGAATCGGAACGTATTGCCCAAAGTCCGCACCGCCTTTCCTGCCCTTCTCGTAGGCGTCATGTTGTCGCTCGCTGCCGCTGCGGCTCCGGCCCAGGTTTCGCTGCGCACCGTGGTCGAGATGGCGCAGCGCAACAGCGATACGGTGCACTTGGCCCAAGCCGACGTGCAGAAAGCAGCAGCCTCACTGGCCGAGAGCCGCGATGCCTTTATTCCCGCTGTGAATTTTGGTTCGGGGTTGCCGGTGTTTCCTGAAGTCGGCTTTACGGGCAACCTGCCTACCATCTGGGACGCGACTGTACAGTCGCTGGCCTTCAGCATGGGGCAGGTACGGTACGTGCAGGCAGCGCGGATGGGACTGCAGGCCACCCAGCTCAACCTGCACGATAGCCAGGAACAAGTCGCGCTCGACGCCTCCAGCGAGTACATCGAACTGGACGCAGTCAATCGCGAGCTCGAAGCCGCGCGGCAGCAGGAAGACGATGCCAATCGGCTGGTAATCATCGAGCAGCAGCGCGCGGAAGCCGGCGTCGACCCGCTGGTCCAGTTGTTGCAGGCGCAGCTTACGGCCGCGCAGATCAAGCTCAACCGGTTGCATCTTGAAACCCGCGCAGCTACGCTGGCCAAGCAGATTTCCGTGCTCACCGGTCTTCCGGCTGCGTCGATTGTGCCCGATCATTCCAGCATTCCTGAGATACCTGCCGTCTCCGGCGACGATGCGCCGCGCCGCACTGCCGCGCTCAATTCCGCGGAGATGATGGCACTCTCCAAGGAGCGCGTCGCCAAGGGGGATGAAGAGCGTACCTGGACGCCGCAGTTCAGTTTCGGCGTGCTCTACACCCGCAACACCACGGTGCTGAATAGCGTTAACTACTATTACGCGCACGCGCTGCCCACGAATAACTTCAGCTCCGGCATTTCCATCCAGCTTCCAATTTTCAATGCCGAGCTGCGCGCAGAGGCTCGCGCATCGGCGGCCGATGCACTACGCGCCAAGGTGGAAGCAGAACAAGCCGAGCGCCAAAACGATATCCAGATTGTGCAGCTCGACAGAAGCCTTCGCGAACTCGACACCCAGGCGCAGATCGCCAGCCTCAAACAGCAGATCGCCAACGAGCAATTAAAGGCCGTGACGGCGCAGCTGCAAATGGGCAATGGAGCGGAGAACGTACCGGGAGGGCCGGCGCAGCTCACGCCCCAGGCCGAGCAGCAGGCCCGAATCGACGAGCGCCAGAAGTACGAAGACGCGATAGAGGCGGATCTAGATTTGAATAAGACGCGACTCAGCCTATTGCGCGCCCTCGGCCACATGCAGGACTGGCTCAACGAGCTGCAATCCAAGTGATTGCACGTCCCTGCAATCCCTGATAATCTGACAATGGTTCTGAGGAATCACCCCTGATTCCGGTGGGAACTTCAAGTGTGCGCCCGTAGCTCAGCTGGATAGAGCGACTGACTACGAATCAGTAGGTCGGGAGTTCGAATCTCTCCGGGCGCACCATAAAATTATCTAGACAAGTGAAGCAGTCACCCCCGATACGCCTGGATCCTTACACCTCTCTCGATACACTTGGCTCAATACACTTGGATTGACGCAAAGGGTGACATCGCACGCTGTTGCGCTTACTTCCCTGCCCTTATGCCGCTATCCGGCGAAAGAGCCTATGTAGGACGGCAGCCGTGCTCTTCGTCGTGCTCACGCAAAGCGCCGACGACCCGTTCCTTTTCGCCCATCAATAACTCAAGCTCTTTATCGAGATGTAAGAAAGCCGGGCTTATACCGTCAATGGCAACGACCTCTCGTTGCCGATCTGTAACGGTATGGAGTTTCTCGAGAATAGCATTCGCTGTTGCTAAAAGCTCATCACGTTTTTCGCACATTCGGTATACCCTCCCTGATTGAACTCCGTCTGGGAGACTGGCTATTGCGTTAGATGCCCTGCGCCGTGCGGGGATATTCAGGCAAGGACGGCAAAGGGAACGAGGTGCGTCGGGCCTTCCCCCGACCCAATGCACGCTTAACCCTCAGTCCGGTATGGTTCTGCCCGTTTTATGCGGCCTGCGCCGGTTCGTTCGGATCACAACCCTGAACGAATGCCAGGATTTGTCGCGGGCGGATGGGTTTGCAGAGAATCGTGGGGCAATAGGCGCCTTCGATGCTTTTCGAGCAACTCGAACGCGCTGCTATGCCCAGACATCAGCAAGACTTTACACCAAGGCAAGCGGTCTCCGAGATGCAGCGCGAGTTCTATGCCGCTCATCCCAGGCATCATCACATCGCTAATGACGGCGTGCGGATTGAATGTGTCCAAGAGCGAAAGCGCTTCTAAGGCGCTGTACGCGGCACGGGCTTCAAAATGGCTCGCCGCCAGGATCATTGTCATGGTGTCGGCAATCGCGTGCTCATCATCTACGACTAAAACACGCGTGGTTTCCGGGGCCGGGGACATGTTCTGACTGACACCGAATCCTGGCGAAGGTTGCGGCAGGCGCCCAGCAAAAGCCCCCGCAAAGGCGGGGGCTTTTTAGGACCAGGTGCATCCGGTAACTACTTCATGTTTCCGTTAGCATCCATGGTGATGCCCGTCGGCCCGGCATTCTTCTTCTCTTCATTGGCCTTGCGGGTTCCCATGGCATCGGTACGCCACTTCTCGGCCTGGGCCAGATCCTCCTTGACCTCTGCTGCGTGGCCGTAGTCGATGTCGGCCTTGCGGCGGTAGATGAGGTTCAGATAAGCCATAGCATCGTCGTAGTCCGGCTTGTCCTTCACGGCCTGCTGGAGGTAACTTAGCCCTTCGTCCACAATAGGGCCGTTTTCGGCAGCCAAAGGTTCCATCACCTTTTTGGGCGCCTTCAAGTTGCCTTCGCCATCGTCGTTAAAGCCGGCCGACTGGAGAGCCTTGAGCGTGTTTTCGTGGGCCTGGGTCCAGTCGATCACGCCGATCGTATACGCCGCATCGGCATCATTCGGAGATATCGCCAGAATTTTCTTCTGCCACTCCTTCGCCTTGGCCAGCTGCTTGACGCTGAGATAAATTCCAGCAATCTCCTTCATGCTGTTCACATCGTTGGGGTTCTTGTCGAGAACCTCCTGGAAAAGATCGATGGCTTGATTGGCGGTCTTGAGATTGTCGGGAGTGTCCAGACCAGGGACGACGTTTTGCTCAAGAGCCTTGGCAAGATAGGTTTTGGCAACTGGAAGGTTGGGGTCGAGCTGAGCGGCGCGTTGAAAGTGTCCGATCGCCTCTTCATAATGCGCGCTCTTGAAGGCGTCGACGCCCTTGTTCAACTGGTCGCGCGCTTCCAACTGAGCGCATCCGCTCATAGAAAGCACGATGCCAGCCAAGGTCACCGCAAGCGCCGTTATACGTGCAGGTCCATTCATCTGAGTCTCTTCTCCTTCAGGCGCATGCCATGGGCACACGTGGGAATCGGTTGCAACTGGCCGCGGGCGGAATGCCGAAACCAGAACAGCAAAGATTTTACTTCTTCAAACCAGCTGGGCTACGTGCGTCACGACACAGCCAGCAAGCCAATTCAGTCAGGTTCTGCTGTTCTGCCGATCCCGCAGATTGCCCCCAGCGCAAATCACTGTTCATCTTCGTTGCCAGGGCAAAAGCACCCCGCTCATTCAGCCCGTTGTTGCACGACTCCCCGAATACCGGCTACTGGCCGGCCTGAATCTTGGGCGTCATTAACCCGATATGATCCACGTTGGCCGCTTTGCCGATGTCGATCACGTCCGCGATGGAAGCAAAGTTGACGTCATCGTCGCCCTTGACAAACATGACGCGCTCGGCGCGGTTGGCGTAGATCTGTGTCAGCTTGGGCAGTAAATCCGCATGCGACACATCCGTATCGTTGATCTTGTAAGCCGGCGGCTGGCCGGCGCGATACAAGACCTGGACGACAATGGTGCGATCGTTCGGTTGTTGCTGCTGCTGCGGATTCTTCGGGGGCTGGGGCACCAGGGCATCCAGGCCCTTCGGCGTCACCGGCACGATGACCATGAAGATGATCAACAGCACCAGCAGAATGTCGATCATCGGTGTCACATTGATCTCTGCCATGCTGCTGCTGCCGCCCATTGAAAAGGCCATGACGTAAACTCCTCAGTTTCGTTTCTTCTTCAAAATGTTCCAAACAGAATGCGCCACAGCGCAGGAGGGCGACTCACCAATGCGAGCTCACTCGCCGTGGGGAGATTTACTCGCCACCGGCGAGATTGCCTTCCTTCTTCTGTGTCAGCAGACCGATCTCTTCTACGCCCGCTGTGCGCACATCGTCGATGGCATCTTCGACGGAGCGGTACTGCGCGCGCGCGTCGGCACGAACAAAGATGGTCTTGTCGGTCTTGTCTTGCAGCTTCTGCTCTACCAGGCTGCCCAATTGGCTGGGGTCGACCTTGTCCTGGCCAAGAAACACGCCGCCGTCGCGGGTGACCGCAACCACAATGGCATCGTCCTTATCGGCATCGGGCATAGCGGTAGCGTTCTCCACCTGCGCCATGTCGATCTGCACTTTGTTCTGCAGCATGGGAGTGATGACCATGAAAATGATCAACAACACCAGCATAACGTCCACCATGGGGGTGACGTTGATGTTGGAATTTACTTTCTTGCCTTCGTCACGAACTGCAACTGCCATTGGGAGCTCCGTGCGGTTAAAATGTGTGCCGGACCCGGTCCGGCGTGCTCAAAACCACTCAGCTGCGAAACTCAAATCGCGGAGCGGTGGAGGGTCAGTCCTCCGCCCCGCCTGAGATTCTCGCTTGAGCCGTGCACGCTTCACGCTTTGCGGCTTTGGCGGTCTGTTGCCGTGAGGCACCTGTCCGCCGAAGAAGCTTAGCGCTTGTGGCTCTGCTTGATGAAGTAGTCGATCAGTTCGCTCGAGGAGTTGTCCATCTCCACGTCGAACGCCTCGACACGGCCCGTGAAATAGTTGAACGCCATAACGGCGGGGATGGCCACAAGCAGTCCGAACGCCGTGGTGACCAGGGCTTCCGAAATACCGCCGGCAACCGCGCCGATACCCGAGGTCTTCTGGGTGGCGATCTGCTGGAAGGCGTTCAGAATGCCGACGACGGTGCCGAACAGGCCAACGAACGGTGCAGTTGCGCCGATGGTGGCCAGAACCGCCAGGCCCCTCTTCAGCTTGGCGTGAACGATCGCCTCGGCGCGCTCCAGGGCGCGGCCCGAGCTCTCGATGGTTTCCTCTGTCGGCATACCGGCCGAGGCGCGGAACTCCTGCAGGCCAGCCGTCACAACTTCGGCCAGGTGCGACTTCTTGTTGCGGTCCGCGATCTTGATGGCTTCTTCAAGCTTGCTGTCCTTCAGGGCGCCGGCAACCTTGGGCGCGAATTCACGCGACTGCTTGCGGGCTGCTGAGAAGTACAGGTAACGGTCGATCATCACGGCCAGAGACCAGATCGACTCGAGGAAAAGAATGACGGCAACCGCACGGGCCAGATTGCCCATGTGTCCCCACAGACCCATGGGGGTGAAGCTGACCGTCTGGTCTTCCTGAAACAGCGCCAGGCTGCTGACCGCGTGCGAAGCAAAGTGCGAAAGCTGAGCGAGAATCACTTGAATCGTTCCTCCTAAGGAGTTTGTGAACTGAGGTGGTTAAGAACGCGGAACCTTGCGGGGCCGCACTCGGGCCAGGAGCAAAGCCCCCTGCCGTATGACGCGGTAGAGGGCCAGAAGTTTTTCTCACCCACCCAGGGTGAAGATCACATTCACTGTGGTTTCTACCTCGACCGGATCATTGTTGAGCAGGTAAGGCTTGTAGCGCCACTGCCGTACCGCATCGAGTGCGGCCTCCTGCAGCATGGCCGGTCCGCTGATGACCTTCAGGCCTTCAATCGTTCCGGATTTGGAGATGGTTGCCTGCAGAACCACAGTTCCCTGTACGCGAGCCGCTTTGGCAATCGGTGGATAAACCGGCATGGTCTTCTGAATCAGCATGCCCACCGCGACGCCGGCCGAGATGTTCACCTTCTTGGGAGGCGCAGCCTTGACCTGCGGCCCGCTGCCGCTGCCGAAGATGCCACCCATCACGCCATTCCCACTCCCGGCCATGCCTTCCATGCCAGCCACGCCGAACGACGAAGGCGGAGCTTCCTTGGTGGTGACCTGCACGATGTTATGCGGAATTTTGGTTGGCGCCGTGAGCTGATTGTTCATCATCTCCGACTGCACGTGCACCACATGCACCTCCGGAGGCGGCGGCGGTGGCGGCGGTGGCGGCGGCGGCGGTGGCAGCGTCAGAACGGTGGTCATGAACGCAGACGGAAGTGCCTCTGGATAGATCAACGGAAGAAGAACCAGCAAAAGCAGAATCGATCCATTGATGATGCCCGTGACCAGCATCCAGCGCCCGCTCTTGGTCGCTTTCTTGATCTTTCCCGAGGATTCAAATGTGGAATCTTCAAACATAGCCAGCCTCGAATCGGGTGGTTTGGTTACTTTCCTTTAGACACCGCGTGAACTCAGAAAGTTCCCGGGAGTAGTGGGACCTAAATAGGAGTGAAATCACCTTATCAGAACAATCCTGTTTCTGCCAAGATGGGCAATCACTCGAGAACAAACGAAGACTGAAAATCCCGAAAACCCGATCCCGCCCGAAAATACCTTAAGCTGGTTGGCATGACAAATTGCATTCATTTGCACCAGATGCGGTGCTCGCTCCCCCAAGGATAAGAACTTGCAGCGAGACAATAAGTTGCCTCGCTGCCCGGCCGAAGCCGCAGTCGGCAGCCACTACCGGGCGCGCTTCGCCGCGGGCAGGCTCACCGTCTTTCCCTTCTTGGCGCGCCACTCCTGGTACGCCACCAGCATAGGCGCAGCGACGGCAATGGACGAATAAGTGCCGATCAGTATGCCGATTACCAGGGCAAAGGAGAATCCCTTCAGAACCTGACCACCAAATATATAGAGCGAGAGGACCGTCAGGAAAGTAAGTCCCGAGGTCAACACCGTCCGGCTCAGTGTCTGGTTGATGCTGCGATTCACCAGGTCTGGCAGCGGCTCGCGGCGGCTGATACGCAGATTCTCGCGGATGCGGTCGAAGACCACGATGGTGTCGTTCATCGAGTAGCCGACCAGGGTAAGGATGGCGGCAATCACCGTCAGGCTGATCTCGCGCCCGGTAAGGGCGAAGGCGCCCACAGTGATCAGCGTGTCATGGAAGCAGGCCACCACAGCGGCCACGCCATAAATGAGCTGAAAGCGAAACCAGAGGTAAATCAGCATTCCCAGCAACGAGTAGAGCGTGGCCAGGCCGGCCTGCTTCTCGAGCTGATGACCGACCGTCGGTCCGACGACTTCCACATTCTGGATCGTGAACGGGTTGGCGTAGTGGGAATGCAGGGCATCTTCGATCTCCTGGCGGCCCTTGTCGAGCGCATGCTCGTTCATCTCCTCGGGCAGGCTGAAGAGGACCTGATTCTGACCGGCGCCCGTGCCCTGGCTGAATGCCTGAATGGTGGCATCCTTGATCCCGGCGGCATCAATCGCCGCGCGAACCTTGGTCAAATCGGGCGACTGCTGAAACTGCACCTGCACCTGGGTGCCGCCGCGAAAATCTACACTCAGCGGAACGGGGCTGCCGATATGAGTCCAATGCCAGGCCATGGAGACGATGCCGGCAACGCTGAAGATCATCGAAAAGGCGAGGAAATACCACTTCTTGCCCAGCCAATCGACATTCACACCATGAAAGAATTCCACTGCTTCTCTTCCCTTCCCTAACTGTCAGCTCTTAGCTGTCAGCTGTCAGCTCCCGCCCTCGGTCCCTCGCTTGCTCGGTCCCTTGGTCCCTTGATTCTTCGGTCCCTGCTTCTAAATCGAGACCATCTCGCCCGTCTTCAACTTGTTCAAATGCGCCTCGAAAATCACGCGCGAGACGTAAACCGAAGTGAACAGGTTGGCCGCCAGACCAAAGGTCAGCGTGACGGCAAATCCCTTCACCGGTCCGGTTCCGAACAAGAACAAGATGGCAGCCGAAACGATGGTCGTGACGTGCGTATCGACGATCGTCACCCAGGCATGGGCAAAGCCCTGCTCCACAGCCGCTGATGCCGCTTTACCTGCGCGAATCTCTTCGCGGATACGCTCAAAGATCAGCACGTTGGAGTCCACACCCATACCAATGGTCAGGATGACTCCGGCAATTCCGGGCAGCGTCAGCGTGGCGCTCGAGAAGCCCATGAACCCGAGCAGGATCACTAGGTTCAGGAACAGCGCCAAGTCCGCATTCACGCCCGAGCTGCGGTAGTAGATCAGCATGAAGATCCACACCAGCAGCACACCGGCTACAGCCGCCGTAACGCCTTCGCGAATCGAGTCCGCGCCCAGCGAAGCGCCAATCGTCCTTTGCTCCAAATAGACAAGCGAGGCCGGTAAGGCGCCCGTGCGCAGCAGCTTCGACAGCTCCATCACCTCGTCCTGCGAGAAGCTGCCTTCGATTTCGCCGCTGTCGCGAATGCCGCTCTTGATCACGGCCACGCTGCGTACGCGCCCACCCATCACCACCGCCATGCTCTTGCCTACATTGGCGCTGGTGTAATCCCAGAAACGGTTGCCGGCTTCATCGGTAAGGGTGAAGTTCACGATGCGCTGCCCCGTGTTCTGATTCACACCGGGTTCGGCGGAGCGGAAATCGCTGCCAGCCACAATGGCCACACGCTGCAGCACAAACACCTGGTCGTTCTGGCCCGTCGCCAGAGCCGATCCGTGCGCCAACATGTCGTCTGGAGGCAGCGTGCCGCCTACGCTGGCGAGCGCCGACTGCTCGTCAGCATAGCCGTTGGGATCGCCCACAACGGCGTGAATCTCAAGCCGCGCGGTGGACTGGATGATGCTCTTCACCCGATCCAGATCGCTAATGCCGGGCAGTTCCACCAGAATCTGATCGGCGCCCAGCCCGTACTCCTGGATCAACGGCTCGCTCACGCCCAGCGCATCCACTCGGTCGCGGATGGTCTCGATGGTCTGCTGAACGGTCTTCTCGTCCAGATCCTTTTCAACCAGCGGCTTCATGGTCAGCGTAAAGCTGCCGTCGCCGTTGCCGTTGATGTCGTAGTCGCCGGAGTATTTCTGGTCGAGCAGCGAGCGCACAGCGCTGCTATTCGCTTGCGAAACGCCGTCGATCTCGAACATTTCCGGTTTGCCCGACTCATCGGGCTTCAGCGGACTGGGCTTGTAAACCTGCGAAAAGCCCAGGTTCGCGGCCTTCAGGTCCTGTTGAACGCGGGCCACCGCATTGTCTGTCTCGGCGTTGATCGCTTCCTTGACCTCTACCTGCAGAATCAGGTGGGCGCCGCCCTGCAAATCGAGGCCCAGGTGAATCCGCTTGGTAAGTGCCGCGGCCAGATCCTTGCCGCTCAGGCCAGACGGCACGCCAAAGATGCCGTAGAGGAAAACCACCAGGACCGCAACGATCAGCGCGACCCGTTTTTTAAGATTCATCTTCATTGTTCAGTTCCCAGCTCACTTATCCAATACAAGACTGCTCGAAGTGCCCAGCCACTGTCCTCGTCCAAAATCAGAACCGTACGAAGTACCTGCCGCCCGCAGGCGCCTAGGAGCCCGAGTCGGTATCCTGCGTGGTCACCGAGGCAATGGCGCTCTTGGCCACTTCGATCTTGATGTTGTCTGGAGCGACGCGAAGGATGACAGCATCGTCCTTGATGGAAAGAATAATGCCGCGGATGCCGCCCGCCGTGGTGATGCGATCGCCTGACTTGATGCTCGAGAGCATCGACTGCCACTGCTTTTGCCGCTTTTGTTGGGGGCGAATCATCAAAAAATAGAAAATCGGAATGAGAAGCAGAAGCGGCAGCATGGTCAAGCCTGCGCCGGGTGTGGCAGGCGCTGCGCCTGCCCAAATCGCGAATAATGTTGCCACACTCATCCTTTACTTGCCCGGCAGCCGTTTGCTGCGCTCGGGGCACAGACCATCCTGCCACGGCAGGCGCCTGAAGAAACAAATTTGTCTCCGGGAACACTCCGGAACGCCGGCCCTGCATCCTGCCAGCCGGCCCCCGGCCTGCTGAACGGGTGAAACGGGCGCCGCAGTTCGAGAGCCGCTATCCGCAGGCGCTGGAAGAAGCATCCGAAGGGCGGTTAGAAGAATCTCAAAAAGCCGTCCCGCCGTGCATCCCCAACCGGTCTGCTTCCGTCTGCTTCCTGTTCGACACGGCACAATTTTAAGATTCCGGCGACGGCAACATGCCCACATCCTGCCTGCTCCGTCCAGAATTCCAAAAGAGTACCTAGCAAGATAAGAAACGGGTAGCCGGTTGTGTGTCAAGGAGCGAGACTCCGCAGTGGTGGATCAGTTTGACGATGCCTTCCCTCAGCGCCAAAACCCAGCGCATTTGGGGCGATGAAAAGTACGAGGCTGAAGCCCGCCCCTCCAACTGGGAGCCCGCACCCTTCAACCTGGAGGTCAATCAAGTACTGAATTCACTGCCGGCGGGACGTTTACAAAGGCTTTACGAATTCGATAGCCCTCTCTTATCGCTCCGACGTTTCAATCTCAATAGGCGCAGTCCATCCAGGCACGATCGCAGGGTGCACTTGCTACGGGCGCATCTGGATTACGTGTGGGCTTCGTGGCGCCAAGCAGACAGGAGCCGGGCGTATGACGACTTATCGGGACGTGCTCTTCTTCATCCCCGCTGGGTTAGCCATATTTTTTATGATCTGGGTTTTATTCAAGTTCACCCAGCAATTGGCCGGCCCGTCGAAATCGACAAGACGTGCTGCAGCAGAATCCCGCTATTTGCGCGTGGTTCCACAAGACTCGCAGAAGGATCGCGCCTCCGCTCACGATTAGCATAAGGAATTTCCAAAAGTCGCTCGGCCAAGAACCCCGGCGACTCTCATCGTGCACAATTCCTCCTACGGCTTAGCCGCCGGCTCCGGGCTCTCCGCCTCGTCGGACGAGTCCTCTACCAACACCGCGGAGCCGGGCGCAACATCGAACGCAACGCCCTGCGGATTACCGGCGGGATGGAAGGTGACGCGCAGTGGATCGCGCTGCCACTCCGGCGTCGCGCAGACTGGGTCCGGGCGATTCTCAGGATCGAAGGAAGAAAGCTTCTTGGCCAACACCGGTTTGTGTCCCGCCACCTGGGCCACCACGGCAAACAAACTCTTGCCGCTCGGCGTAATTCCGCAGTAGGCTGCATAGTCGCGGAACCAGCTCACCTGGCTCACCCCGGGATCGTAATCGGGCAGCTTGACCGGCGTGGCGTGTCCCGTGGTCCGGTCGACCAGCAACCACGGCCCCCGCTGCCACACCCACTGGCTGGCTTTGTCGCCCGGCAGCGTGTCATTGAGCCGCAACCCGCGCCGCACCACAAAGCTGCGATCTGTTACATCATGCGACTCGCCGGTGGTCCATTCCCTCAGTACGCCATCCACCAGTAACGCGCGAATCTTGAGTTCACTTTCCCCCGCAATCGCCCCCGCCGGATCACCGGCCGGGGAGTACGGCACCCTCTTTACGGCACCCAGCACAACCGTGTGTCCCTTGCGCGGAGCCGCCGAAACCACACCAGTGGCAGCGGCAGCCAGTACGGCGATGAGCACCAATGCGCCTTGTTTCATTCCATCCCCCGGCTTGAATTGCGGGGACATTTTCGCACCTCTCCCAAACCCTGCATTGTGTCGTGGAACACAACCCTGCCGCTGGCCCCGGCCAGAGGCCCCCGTGCGGTGCTAAACTCCAGGAAATCGCGACTCCATTCCCCTGGACCGTATCCGGAGCCTGCATGAAATTGCCTTCTTTTTGCCTTGCGGCGCTGTTGGCCGCCTGTACTCATCTCTTTGCCCAGCCCGCGCCTGATCCACCCGATCCAGCCGCCACTCTGCGCTACATTCATGCCTCCTGGGATTCGCTGACCCGCTCCACCACCGATTGCCACTCCCTGGTGGATCCCAAGGTGACAACGCCGCCCGTGCTCTATCTGCCCGTCGGCTTCTCCGAGCCTCAGGAAGTCGCCACCGTGGAACACCAGTGCCATGTCCGCGTGCTCGTGCTGCCCAAACCCATCGACAAGATCGGCGAAATTCAACCCCAGGATCTGCCCGCACAGGGCCTTCTCTATCTGCCCAACCCGTACATCGTCCCCGGCGGGCGCTTCAACGAAATGTATGGCTGGGACTCCTACTTCATCCTCCTCGGCCTGGAAGCCGAGCATCGCGAACAGCTCGCCAAAGGCATCGTCGATAATTTTTTATTTGAGATTGACCACTACGGCGGTGTGCTCAACGCCAATCGCACTTACTACCTCACCCGCTCGCAGCCCCCGTTTTTAACGTCCATGATCCGCGCGGTGATCGAGGACCCGGCCAGCTTTCCCGCCACGCCCGCCGGCCGCATTGCCGAACAAAACTGGCTGGAGCGAGCCTACGAGTCGGCTGAAAAGGACTACTCCACCTGGACCCGCCCCGAGCACCAGGCCGGCATTACCCACCTCGCCCGCTACTGGGACTACGGCTCCGGACCGGTGCCGGAGATGGCCGACACGAGCGACTACTATCCCGACATCATTCGTGCGCTGGTGGAACACCCGACCCCCGCGGCCGCAGGCTTTCTCGTGAAGGGCCCCGAAGATCCCGACGCCGCCGAAGCCGCGCGCCTGAAACAAACCAGCTGCGACGTTCACGCCAGCGTGGTTTGCCAGCACGCCTGGTACGGCGGTTACCGGCTGAGTCGCGACTTCTACAAAGGCGACCGCGCCATGCGCGAATCAGGCTTCGATACCAGCGATCGCTTCGGCCCCTTCTCCGGCGCAACCGAAGACTACGCGCCCATCGACCTCAACTGCCTGCTCTATCGCTATGAACGCGACCTGGAGCACTTCGCTCACCTGCTCGGCAAACCCCATGACGCCATGCAGTGGGACCGCCGCGCCCAGGCGCGCAACGCCGCCATCCAGCGCTACCTGTGGCGGCCCAGCGAGGGCGTCTTCGCCGACTGGGACTTCGTTCATGCCCGTGCGTCGAACTATGCCTTCATCGCCTCGCTCTATCCGCTGTGGGCCGGCGTGGCCACGCGCGAAGAAGAAAAGTCGATGGTCGCGAAGCTCAGCATCTTCGAGCGCCCCGGCGGTCTGGCGACCAGCAACTACGATAGCGGCCTGCAGTGGGATCTGCCCTATGGCTGGGCGCCGACAAACTGGATCGCGGTGGCCGGCCTCGACGGCACCGGCTACCGCACCGACGCAGCAAGAATCGCCGCGCACTTCGACGCCACCGTCGACCGCGGCTTTGCCCACGACGGCACCATCCGCGAAAAATACAACGTGGTCGCCGGCAACGCCCAGGTCACGGTCACCACCGGCTACAGCCAGAACCAGATCGGCTTCGGCTGGACCAACGCCGTCTACCTGAAGATGCAGGAAGTAATTCAGGAAGAGCAAGCCCGGGCCGCAAACCAGTAGCGCCGGTCTCCAGACCGGGGTCCCCAACGATAGGTCTTCGTCGTTGGGGTGGAGACCGGCTGTACTAGCGGCGTGCCCGCCGCCAGGGGAAGTTGGCGCGTATCCCACAAGCAACAGGTGCGGGTCTGGAGACCCGCACTACAGCCGGTCGGGAGACCGGCGCTACAAGCTACTCCGGCAGCGTCAGTGTCCCCGTCACCGCAAAGTGCCCGGTAAGCACCTTCGCATCCGTGCCCGGCTGCCCGCCGCCCACCGACACCGTGTACTCGCCGGCCGCCACAATCGGCTCGCCCGCCTCCGTCACCATACTCATAGCGCGCGGATCGAGCTTGAATGTAACCGTCTGCGAGGCGCCCGCATCCAGGTGCACGCGAGCAAAACCCCGCAGCGCCTTCAGCGGCGCACCCGCGACTGGCGGAAAGTTCAGGTAGAGCTGCGCCACTTCGTCGCCGGCGCGCTGACCAGTATTGGTCACGGTCACCTTCGCCTCCAGCGGAGCACCAGCCGTGACCGACTTCTCCGGCAGCGTCAGATCGCTGTAGGAAAACGTCGTATAGCTCAGGCCAAAGCCAAACGGGTACAGCGGCTTGCCCTCGAAGTACCGGTAGGTCCGGTTCTTCATCGAGTAATCGGTAAACGGCGGCAACTGACCTATGCCGGTATAGAACGTGACCGGCAGCCTTCCGCCCGGATCGTTGCGCCCGCTCAGGGTTTGCGCCACCGCTGTGCCACCCTCCTCGCCCGGATACCACGCATCCAGAACGGCGTTGGCATGGGTGCTGGCCCAGTTCACCGCCAGTGCGCTCCCGTTGGTCAGGACCACCACCAGCGGTTTGCCGGCCGTAGCCAGGGTCTGCAAAAGCTGTTCTTCCGGCTCAGGCAGATCGATCTTGGTGCGGTCGCCGCCCAGGAAGCCCGGCTCGTTCACTTGCATCTCCTCGCCCTCAAGCTGGCTGGTAATGCCCACCACCGCCACCACCACATCGGCATTCTGCGCCGCAGTCACCACGGCAGGATCGACGGAGCGATCGGTCTTGTGCCATACCAGCTTCAAGTAAGGCGGAGTCGCAGTCGTCCGTCCGTACTCCACCAGCAACTGGTACGGCTTGCCGGCATCCAGGTGCACGCGCCCTGTGGCCGTTTCAATTCCGTGCGGGTAATTCGCATTCGCAATGCGCTTGCCGTCGACGAACAGCCGGAAGAATCCATCCGTCTCCACGCCCAGCTCGTAATCGCCGGTCTCGGTAGGCGTCAGCGTCGTTTCCCAACGCACCGCCAGCGGATGTGCATCGGCAGCGCCTGCAGGCAGCGGCTGCGCGTCCAGATCAATCCCCTGCTCCACCCGAGTCGCCAGAGGCGCAGCAGACGAAGGAGTAGCGCGATCTTCATCCAGCCCGCCGATATCCTGCTTCATGTATGTGGCTGCGACGCCCGCTTTGCCGTTCGTGGTCAACAGCGAAGCCGGAACCGGCTCCGTCTTTCTGCTCAGAAAACCGGTGCCCTCCGTATAGGTAATTGACGCATCCGCAAACTCCTTCTTGAGCCCCTCCAGAATCGAGACCGTGTGCGTCGGGATGCCGTTGTAGTTGCCCAGCAGCACCCGCGTCTGCGTTGCCAGCGGCCCCACCACCAGGATCTTGGTGCCCGAGGTCTTCAACGGCAGCACGCCATCGTTCTTCAACAGCACCATCGACTCATTCGCCAGCTTCAGCGCCAGGGCCCGATGCTCCGGACTGTTCAACTCGCTCTCGTCGATGTGATCGTAGGGAACCATGGAGGGCGGATCGAACATGCCCAGCTTCATGCGCGCCGTAAACTGCCGGATGAGCGCATTGTCCAGGTCCGACATCTTCAAGTAGCCTTGCTCGACCGCGTCCATGTACGGCTTGTAATCGTGGTTGTCCTTCACCTTGTTGCGGAAATCGACGCACTCGTTGTCCATGCCGCGGGTCACGCTGACGGCCACAGCCTGTTCCACGCTCGGCTCATAATGATGGCCGTTCGAGATATCGCGCACCGCGCCGCAGTCAGAAACCACGTACCCCTGGAAATCCCACTTGCCGCGCAACTGGTCGTCGAGCAGGAACTGGTTGGCGCAGGCTGGCTGCCCATTGATGCTGTTGTAGGCGCACATCACCGAATCCGCCTTGCCCTCGGTCACCGCCGCCCGGAACGCCGGCAGGTACGTATCCAACTCGTCGTGCTTGCTCACCGTCACGTCTGCCGAGTGGCGCGAGGGCTCCGGTCCAGAGTGCACATCGAAGTGCTTGGGCGTAGAGATTACGCGGAAGTAATGCGGATCGTTGCCCTGCATGCCGGTCACAAAGGCCACGCCCATGCGCCCGGTCAGGAACGGATCTTCGCCGTACGTCTCCTGCCCGCGGCCCCAGCGCGGATCGCGGAAAATGTTGATGTTCGGCGCCCAAAAATCCAGGCCCTCGAAGATATCGCTGTGCCCGGCGCGCACCGCCTGCGCATGCTTGATGCGTCCTTCGATGCTGATGTCGATCGCCATCTGATGAATCGCAGGCGCATCGAACGTCGCAGCCAGCCCGATCGGCTCCGGGAACTCCGTGGTTCCGTTCACCGCCACGCCATGCAGCGACTCGCTCCACCAGTCGTATGCGGGCACTCCCAGCCGCGGAATGGCGCGCGCCTGGTTCACCATCTGGCTGGCTTTTTCCTCAAGCGTCATGCGCTGCACCAGGTCGGCCGCGCGCTGTTCGGCGGGAAGACTGGGGTTCAGGTACGCGGGTTTCTGCGCATCCTGCGCCATAGCAAGAGCAGCCGCGCCGCTCAACACGATTCCAGCCAGTATCCGGATTCCGGGGCTTTTCATGGTTCTCCTCAGGGAAAGTTGCACCGCGCCATAGCCTCGACGGGCGTAAAACTTTGGTTTGATCTCCGCGCCAACTTTAACGGCGCGGGCGCGCCCCGGTCAAGCGGATTGTAGCAAGAAAATCGCTTTATACACGGCAGTTACAAAGGTTCGATCCAGGCGGCGCACTTCGGGTGTAACATTTGAAGCCGGGCCGGACTCCAGATCAGCAAAGGAGGCTCCCGTGTTCGTTCTCATCCGTACCCTCACCTATGCCACATTGTTTATTGCTTTCGTCCTCATCTATCTGCCTGCGCGTGTTCTTGCTTGGGCAGGCGTTGCGCACCCGGCCATCATGGGATGGCCGCAAATCGGCGGATTGATCCTCGGCAGCGTGGGCGCATACATTGCCCTCTGCTGCGTGCTGGCCTTCGCTGTCATCGGCAAAGGCACGCCCGCGCCCTTCGATCCGCCCCGCCGCCTCGTCATCCGCGGTCCATACCGGTTCGTCCGCAACCCCATGTATCTCGGGGCCGCCGTCGCGCTTGCCGGAGCCGCGCTCTTTTACACTTCGGCCGCGCTGCTCGCCTTCGTGGCTCTCTTTTTGGTGGTGACGCACCTGTTTGTCATCTTGTACGAGGAGCCGACCCTACACCGCAGCTTCGGCCTCGAATACGCAGAGTACTGCCACGCGGTCCACAGATGGCTCCCCGGCAACCGGTGCACCGGCAATCAGGTAGCGGCGACACGCGAGCGCCGTAGGTCGCAACGGTGTAGCGGCGAGACTGGTGCGGCGTAAGCGCAATGATAGTTAGCCCCGCGCTTCAGCGTGGGGTTAAGCGGCCCAAATGAATTGGGAGTCCCGTAGGGACGGCGCCCGGCGGCTCAAAACAAACTCCAGCCGCCGTCAGCTACGCCCCGGATTGAAGAAATCCCGCAGCCCGGCCCGCTCGGCATGTGCAGCCATGGTCGACTGAATTTCCAGCGCCAGTTCCAGCGCAGCCCGTCCCTGCCGCGCCGTCACTCGCGGCGCCCGCCGCGTGCGCACTGAATCGAGAAACGATTCAATCTCCAGGCGCAGCGGCTCACCGGGCGCAACCTCCGGCTTCACAAACTTGAGCCCCGGCGCGGGTCCCGCGGCAGCTCCCGCATTTGCCACCAGCGCTGCCAGGCTGCTGGCGCTCATGCCGCTACGGATCGCCAGCTGCTCCAGCAGGCTGGGATCAACTTTGCCCGAGGCCAGCGCCGCGGCCAGTTCAGCCGGCAATCCCCCGCCTTCCCCATCCATGCGAATCACCAGCAGCTCGCGCCGCGCGTAGTCGATCGACACGTACTGCCGCGGCTCAAAGAAGCGCAGCTTCCGCACCCGCTCCGTCGACACCCGCGACGCCGTGAAGTTTGCCACGCAGCCCGACTCAAACTCCACCCGCACGTTGGCAATATCCACGCGTGGCGAAACGATGGGCAATCCCACCGCCCGCACCTCGCGCACCGCCGAGTCGGCCAGCGTGAGCACCACGTCCAGATCGTGAATCATCAAATCGAGAATGACGTCCACGTCCAGCGAGCGCGGCGTAAAGACGCTGAGCCGATGCGCCTCAAAGAACATGGGCCGCTTGACCCGCGGCTCTACGGCAAGCACCGCGGGATTGAAACGCTCCAGATGCCCGGGTTGCAGAATGCGCCCCTTGCGCTCGGCGCAGCCGAGCAGGTCGTCGGCTTCGGCAAGAGTCGCAGCCAGGGGTTTTTCGACGAGCAGATCGAGGTTGGCTTCGAGCAGCGCCGCGGCCACTGCGTGGTGCTGCACCGTCGGCACCGCCACGCATGCTGCATCCAGATTAAGATCGGCAGCCAGCAGTTCATCCACCGAAGCAAAAACCGGAATGCCATAGTGGGACTCAGCCTCCGCAGCCCGCGCTGCGTCCGGCTCTACGGCTGCGGCCAGCATCACCCCGTGGCCCGCTGACTCCAGCTCCCCCAATACGCGGAGATGATTGCACCCGAAGGCGCCCGCGCCTGCCACCACTACGCGCAGCATGCCCTGGCTTGCTATCGTGCTGCCCCTTTCTCGGGAACAGCAGCGCCATCCACTGCCCGCAGGCAACGCCGGTACAGATCGAGTAACTGGTTCACGTGCTCTTCGGGCTTGGGCGCGGCGTTGCCGCTGAAGCCGGTCGCCGGAACCGCCGGCCGGCCCACGCCCGCCGTGCCCGCTACAAACTTCATCAAATCAAGCGCAATGTCTTCATTCCTGCGAACGCCAAAAACCGCATTATTCGGTGCATCCATCGTGAACATTCTCCAAAACAGGATGCTAGCAGAAAGACCGGAATTGAGTCGCGATGCGGAATAGGCGAGCTTTGAAGGGTAGGGGCATACGGACTTCAACCCATCCGCTCAGCACGATTTGAAGGGTACGGGCTTCACCCCGTACATTCAACCACTCAAAATGAGAAGGGCTTGAGCCCCTGAGGGAATGCGCACTCATCTTTCCACCAGGCCGGGTGCCCCATGCTTTCGCGTTTCTCAGCGAAAGGATGGGAGACCACAAACCCCAGCCTGCCGCCGGCTCACGCTTCGCGTGCACTCACAAGCAGCCGTTCCGACACAATCTCCACGACCTGTTCGTGCACCTCTTCAATCGAGAGATCGCCTTCAATCCGCACCACTCGCTCCGGCTCGCGTTCGGCAATCTCGCGATACTTCTCCCACACGCGCCGGAAGAACGCGTCCTGCTCGGCCTCAAACCGTCCCTCGTTTTTGCCCGTCTTGGCCTCGTCCCGCGAGTTGCGTCGCCGCGCGCGAACCAGTGAAGCCTCAAAACTAGGCAACAGCAGGATGGTCAGGTCAGGCTGCAGGTTGCCGCAAACCAGCCGGTGCATCGCCAGGATGGTCTCCGATCCCAGCTCCCGCCCGCCCCCCTGATAGGCTTCGGACGAATCGGTATAGCGATCGCAGAGCACCACCTTGCCCGCATCCAGCCCGGGATGGATCACTTCCTCGATCGCCTGCGCTCGATCGGCAAACATCAGCGCCATCTCCGTCGTCGGCGCCAGATGCGCATTCTTCGCATCGAGCAGGATCTCGCGGATGCGATCGCCGGTTGCTGTTCCGCCCGGCTGGCGGGTCACCACCGTGGGGTGACCGCTCTTCTCAAACCACCTGGTCAGGCGCCGAATCTGCGTGGTTTTACCTGAGCCATCGAGGCCCTCAAACGTGATGAAATGACCGCGCGGCATGGGCTGAGAATATCACTTTGCTCTCTTCGGTCCGGGCACTGGCGCGCTGGATCAGGGAGCACCTCGTTAGTCACTGGAGACACTTCTATAACGGATGTGATACAAGAGTTTAATTTTCCAAGAATCCGAGTCGCAATGCGATCGGACTCAGTGGGGGCAGTAACTTGATACTTCGCTCAGTTTTATACCAGTCTTTGTGGGGCGTGGTGGCCGCGGCTTGTTTGCCGGCCGCGATCGCCGGCGCCCAAAATCTCACCCTCGAGGGCCAGACGGGAGGCTTTATCACTCCCACTGCTTACGTTGTCTACACGGGGGAGAAACAATTCTTCTCCCATCCCGCCGTCGGCTTCCACTTCATCGATGCCTCGTCGGTAATCGGCGATATTGAGACCTTCAACATTACCGAAGGCTTTGCCAACCGCGCAGAGGCTGGCTACACGCGCAGCGTTCATCAGTATGGAGACCAGCCTGTCACGGCGACCACACCGCTCGGCCTGAGCAATCTCTGGAACTACAACGGCATGAATATCTTCCACGGCAAGGTCGTCGCGTTCAAGGACGGGCAATTCGGCGCCTGGATGCCGGGAATTGCGGTGGGCGGCGTGGTCCGCACCAACGACCACTTCGTCTCCGGCGCGGCCAACAAGACGCTGACGGGAACTGACAAGTCCTATACCAACGGCGACGTGTACATTGCCCTCACCAAGACCTGGGCGAAACCTCCTGTGCCGTTCCTTCTGAATCTGGGCTGGAAGGCGACCAATGCCACCATCTTCGGTATCGGCGGCCAGAGCACGCGCTTTGGCGGGCGGTTCTTCGGCGGGTTGGGCATTCCGCTACCCCTCGGCCATGGATTCGTGGCCGTGCCCGCAGCTGGATTCACGCAGGAGCCCAAGACTGCGGTGAATCTGAACACCCTGCTGAACGCGGCGCTCTATCAGTGCGAGGCGGCACTCGCCTGCAATTCGGCGTCCTACCCGCTGATGAGTGCTCACATTCCGACAACGCTGGACTACGCCATACGCGTGACGCAGAGGGACAAGCCGCACTTCGCCTTCGATATCGGCGTGGGCCAGGTGGCGGGCAACATCGGATCGGTCTATGTCGCAAACCCCTACTTTACCCCCACCAATCCCGCGTATGGGCCCCCGGTTGTCACCACGCCTGTCAACCTGCAGGCGCGCAGCGTGGTGGGCCTGGGTCTCAGCTACAGGTACTGAGTTACCGGTACTGATCGCCTGGGGAATCGAAACCGTTACCGCCGACAACGTTCTTTTTTGCGCGCGACGCCCTCCTCATCAAGGAAGAAAAAAAACAGCAGAATCGGGTGTCTGCGGCGACGCCACAGCATCCGATTCTCTCCCCCATACCGTAAACTAGGCACAGACAGCCCTCGCCTTTTACAATGCAGCAGGGACCCGTCCCAACCCAGCAATGCTAGGGAACGATCAACACTTGGCGGCGCACGCCTGACCAGGATGAAGGATTCGCATGAAGTTGAAGAAGTTTGGTAAAGCACTACTGACAGGCGTCCTATCGGCGGGCGTCGTCTTCGGCGTCTCGTCTTGCGTTCAGAGTTATACGGTCGGCTACATGTATGTAACCGGCACAGTGACGGCCCAACCGAACGGGAACGGCATTATCAGCGGCTACAAAATCGATCACAACACCGGCGAACTCTACCCCATCAATACGCTGCCCGTTTCCTCGGGAGGTGCCAATCCGGTTCGCGCCGTGCTGGTGGACGGCAGCGAGTTCCTCTACGTTCTCAACCGCGGTCTGAACGCTGCCGGTAACGGGGACTGCTTTGGGACTGGGGTCAACAAATGCCTCAATCCCAGCATTACCCAGTTTGCGGTAGGCGGCGACGGCTCGCTCACCTTCCAGGAGACCTTCTACACCCAGGGCCTGAACCCGTTCCGCCTGATCGCCGACACCTCGGGCAGCTACCTGCTGGTGCTGGATCATGATGCACCTTCGAGCGCCGCCTGCGCCGCTGCTCTGGGAACCGGCGTCACCGCCTGCGCCGACGTAACCGTCTTCCAGATCAATTCCACCACCGGGCGCCTGTCGCTGGTTCAGAATGCCGCGGTGTCCGCAGCCGGAACCCCGCTTTCCTACTTCCCCGTCCCGGCAAACCCCGTTGATTTCGTGATGTCCAGCAGTTTCCTGCTGACACTCACCTCCAACACTGTCGCCACCAGCTTTCCCTATACCGGCGGCAGCAACGTCTTCCCCTACAGCTATGCCAGCACCACGGGCCAGCTGACCCTGAGCCAGAACAGCGCTCAACCGCTCGGCATCGGCCAGGGCACAGCCATCATCAACGCCAGCAGCAATATTTATGTGCTCGATAACGAGGCCACTACCTACACCAACAGCAATGGCCAGACGGTCCCGACCCTTAGCCAGATCCTGCCCTTCACCGTGGGTGCCAATGGAGCCTTGCAGGCACAAACCGGCGGTATTATCCCGGATGATCCCGACCTGTCCAATCCCATCCAGCTCCTGGTTGAGTCCAAGGGCAAGTTTCTGTATGTCGCCAACCAGGGCAGCAACATTGTCGGACCGAATCCGCAGAGCGGCATAGCGGGTTACTTCATCACCACCAGTCCGGCCTTCCAGCTCACCTTCATCGCCGGCGAGCCGTTCGGCTCCGGTTCAGGTCCGCAGTGCATCGTCGAGGATCCATCGGACCAGTTCATCTATACGGCCAATATGTACGACTCCTCAGTTACCGGCCGCATTCTGGACCCCAACGCCGGGGTGCTGAACCCTCTGCGCGTATCCAGCAGCTATCCGCTGCAGGGTCCGGCCACTTGGTGCCTGATCGATGGACGCACCAGCTAGCGCTACCAACGTAGCGCCTGGAACAACATGAAATGGCAGCGCCGGGCCGGGAAAATCCCCCGCGCGCTGCCACAACGTTTCTCGGGCGGTGGGATAAGAAACTCGCCCCGGATTTCGATCTTCAACTGTTTTTTCCCGAGGCCGGAACTTCGACCTCTTGACGAAAGATGCGCATGAAGTTCAACAAATCGCGCCAGCTTGCGCTGGTTTCGGCAGCCAGCCTGGCCGTCGCTTCGCTGGTCACGGCTTGCTCGCAGTTCACTGAAACCCTCACGGTGGATTTTGTCTACGTGGCCAGTGCCGCGGCGGCAGGGACCAATCAATACGGGGTGATCGACGTCTTCGAGATTGACTCCGAGTCCGGCCGCATGCGCCAGATTCCCTCCTCACCGTTCCCCTCCGGCGGACGCGATCCCGTCGCTGAAGCCGTTTCTGCCGACTACGGCAGCCTCTTCGTCTCCAACCAGGACGACAACACCATCGTCCAGTTCGTCATCGGCACGGACGGCAAGCTCTACCAATACAACACCGTCAACACCCCGGGCATCTATCCGGCGGCCCTGGCAGCCAACAAATCGGATCTGTTCTCCGTCGCCCTTTATCAGCCCCTGAGCATCGCATCCACCGCACACCCGTGCTCCGGTGCAATCGCTGTTTATCCACTTACGACCGCAACCTCAAGCACGCCCGCAACGATGGGGGCGCCGGCGGTCAATTCCGCCGTCAACGCGCAATATTGGCCGCTCACGTTGCCCGGCGCGAACACCGACGCAACCGGCTGCACCAGTTCCGGGCATGTCATTGTGCCCACGGCAGTCAACGTTCTCGCCTCCGGTGCTGACGTCTACGTCACGGCCTACGATTCAACCGCATCGGTGGGCTATGTCTTCGGTTTCGCCGTTGGCTCGGGGGGCGTTCTCACTCCGCTCGCCGGCTCGCCTTACGTCGCCGGCGTCCAGCCATCTGCCATCGCCAGTGATGCCACCAGCACTTACGTCTACGTCACTGACTACAAGAGCGCTCAGGTGCTAGGTTTCACGGCTACAGGCGGTGCCCTGGCGCCCCTGACCTCCGGAACCGGCGGCACCAATGCCTTCCCCTCCGGCGATGGGCCCTCCGGCATTGTCGTCAATCCCACTTACCCCTACGCGTACGTGGTTAACGAGCTCGATTCAACCGTTACAGGCTACTCCATCAGCAACGGCGCCCTGACCCGGATCGGCACCACGTCTGGCGGCGGAACCTACGAAACCGGCGAACAGCCGATAGCCGTCGGCATCGATCCCGACACTAACCGATTCCTCTATACCATCAATTTCCTCAGCAACAGTATCTCCAGCTTCGAGCTCAGTACCACCGACGGTTCGCTCCTGGTTTCGCAATTTTCTCCGTTCGGTACAAGCGCCCAACCCACGGCAGTCGCCGCCATCCCACACAACGGCACCGGCGGCGGTATTCAGCCTTGAGATGCGTTTCGGCCAGCACATGCTGGCCAGGTCGTTCCAGCCAGTCCGCTCCGGCCGAGCGGCTGGCCTCGGCAAGTAGTAAAAACCGTACCCGGCTTTTACAATAGCAACGGGAAACCTCAACCAAGTTTTTTCCGGGGCTCAAACCTATGGCCCGTGACGAAGGAAGCGCATGAAGTTCAGCAAAGTGAGCCAGTACGTTCTGGTCTCGACTCTCGGTCTCCTGGCGGCCTCTCTTTTATCCGGCTGCCTCATCGTAACCGTGGACTACGTGTTTGTGGCCAACTCCTCGAGTGCCTCGACGGGGACTACTGGCGAGATTCAAACCTACGCGGTCGATGCCGAATCCGGCGCCATGCGCCCCGTCGATACAGCCGTCTACTCCGGCGGCTCCAGCCCCGTGGCCATGGCCGTCAGCGGCGATTACGCCAACCTCTACGTCGCCAACCAGGGCAATGATACCGTCGTCCATTTCCTCGTGAATGCCGATGGCAGCCTCACCCAGAAAGACTCCGTCACTCTCACCTTCAAACCCGCCGCGCTGGCCGTGAACACGGCTGGAGCCAATTTAACCCCCACCGCGCTCTATGTGGTTGGCCAAAACGTGGGAGGTACCCCGGCAGCCGCCGAGCTGGCCGTCTATTCGCTCTCCTCAGGCGCGCTTGGTTCCCTGGCCTATTCCAGCCCCCTCGTCGTGCCTGGATTTACTTCGGACGCCATGGCGGCCACCGGTGTGACAGTCCTCGCCAACAACGACGCCGTCTATGTCACCGCCTATGACCAGTCCGCGTACAATCCCGGCGGCACGGTGACCAGCACTGCCAACCCCGGTTGGCTCTTCGCATTCACACCCGGCACGACCGGCACGCTCGCGCCGATCAGCGGCAGCCCGTACCAGGCCGGCGTCAAGCCCACTGCTTTGGCCGCCGATCCCACCAGCCGCTTCCTCTATGCAACCGACTACGCCTCGAACGAGCTCATCGGCTATACCATCGAAACCGGCGAAGTGCCGGAATACATGGTGGCTGGCCCGTTCAAGACCGGCAGCGAGCCGACTGCTGTCACCATCGATCCCCGCGGCCTCTATATTTACGTGGCCGACGCGCTCTCATCGAACGTTTCGGCGTACACCATCACGCTTTCCACCGGCATACCTTCCGCCGTGGTGAGCGTAACCGGCAGCTCCTCCACCACCACCGACACTCAGCCGGTCTCTATCCTGGTCGATCCGGCGCTGGGCCGCTACGTCTACACAGCCAACTACCTCGCCAACGACGCCTCCGGCTTCCGTCTCGACCCCAACACCGGCGCGCTGAGCTTCGCTCAGTCCACGCCCTATCCCACCGGCGTCAACCCCGCGGCGATCGTCGCCGTGCCGCATGGTAACCACGCGGTTCAGTCCGTCACACCATAAAGGTGTTACGCCGCAAAAGGCGCTACGCCGTCGTGATCCACGAATGAAATGCGAAAAACCCGGCCTCGGCCGGGTTTTTTGTTGGCCGCATTGAGAGCAATCGCTGCGTGCCTCCATTTATCCTGAAACGTGACTCCAAGACCAGCCATGGATACGCGGGCCGCGCGCCGGAAGGGCTTGTTCCGATCGCTTCTCATCTGGTTTGCCGTCGGCCTGGCGCTTGCCTGGTCGCTCGCCGCGCTCACTCTTGTGGCCGCCCGCTGGATCGACCCGCCAACCACGGCCGTACACGTGGAACGGCGCCTGCAGGCCTGGATCAATCACAAGCCGTATCACGAGCGCTACACCTTCGTGCCCCTCAGCCAGATCTCGCCCGATTTCCAGCACGCCGTCATCGCCGCCGAAGATGAGCGCTTCTACCAGCACCATGGGTTCGATTGGCACGCCATCCAGCTCGCCGCTGACCACGACTTGGAAGGCGGCCGCACCCGCGGTGGTTCCACTCTCACGCAGCAGCTGGTCAAAAATCTCTTCTTCGGAACCGGCCGCTCCATCCTCCGCAAGGGGGCCGAGTTCACGCTGGTCCCAGTGGCCGAGTTGGTCCTCGGCAAGCGCCGCATCCTGGAGCTTTACCTGAACGTGGTCGAATGGGGCCCTGGCATTTATGGCGCGGAAGCAGCGAGTCGTACATATTATGGAACTACGGCGCGGAATATCGACCGCGAGCAGGGCGCACGGCTGGCTGCCATTCTTCCCGCGCCCCTGAAGCGCCGGCCCGCGCGCATGAACGACTACAGCGCAATCATCCAGGCACGCATGCACCAGATGGGCTGGTAGGCCACCAGCGCGAACTCATAATGCCCATGCGCTTGGGTGCCTCAAGTCCCGCTTTTGGGACCTGGGAAACCCCACCCATCCTACGAACTCCACTATTCCTCAGTGCCACACGCTCAGCCAGCCTCTCAGCACCTTCTGCGCCGGCTTCTCCACAAAATGCAACGCCATCACCGCCATCGCAACCAGCAGCGCATAGCTAAGCCACGGATCGAAACGAATCAGACCGGTCCGCTCGAGAATGTGCGACCTGTGAAGAATGTTCCACAGATTGAAGTGAAGCAGGTACATACAATAGCTGGCCTCGCCCACAAACACCAGCGGCGCCCACCCAAAAGCAGCGGCCAGCCGGTTCTGCCCGGCCAGTCCCAAAATGATGCAGCCAAACAGAGGCATCAGCATGCCATCGTGCATGAGCGCATAAGGTAGATGCCCGGCCTGTGTCAGCAGCGTAAAGGTCGCGCCAAACCCGAACAAGCCCAGAAGCGTCCGCACTCTGCTGGTGCGCCCAATCATTTCGTCCAGACTGGCCAGCAGCACACCAAAGACAAAGCTCGCCAGATGCGGCAGCGGCGTGTATTTGAGCGCCTGCAGCCACGGTCCCCAACTCCAGCGATCGGGATGTGCAATCCCATCGGGATTGAACACCACATACAGCGTGCCGGGAATCAGCCCCAGCATCCACACCCCGCCCAACTTTGCCAGGTGCGTCCCCAGGCGCTCCGGCCGCTTCCACCGCGCCAGCCACGGAAACAGAAAATAGTAGAACGACTCAGCCGACATGGTCCACGCCGGCGTATTCAGGAACGTCGCAATCTCCGGAATCCAGCCTTGCAGCAGCAAGGGCGTAAGTGCCATGCCGGTCCAGAACATTCCATGTGTATGCGCGTCGTGCTCCAGCGGAACCACCTGCCACGCCAGCAACAGGCTGAGCAAATAGATCGGGTAGAGCCGCGTAAACCGCGCCTCCCAGAAACGCACCTTGTTCAGCTTCCCCTCGCGCGCCTTGCCCGCGTAGTTATAAGCCAGCACGAATCCCGAGAGCAGAATGAAGAAACTCACCGACGCGTAGCCGGCGTTCACCACGGGGGCCAGCGGCCCGAACCACTGAGGATTGGAAAAATGGAAGAAGACGATATTCAGCGCCGCGAAGCAGCGCAGACCGGTCAGCGCATTCAACCGTGCCGGCTTCTCCATCCCCGTCGCAGATTGCCCAACCGCCGTGGGCTTTTCCGCCGCCACCGCGTTCAAAGGCGCAGCCCAGGGGGAAATGCTCAGGCTGGAGCTGGGTGCGGCAACTGACATCGGCTCACGGATCACGGGAGAGACACGGATTCCTTGCTGTTGACGTTCGATCAAGCGCCTCAGGCGTGAGTTCAGCCCAGTGAAATCCGCCCCGTGGAGCTCTCTTGCTATTGGACGCAATTCAGGCGTGGATCGGTCGAAAATTAAAGCCGCGGGCGTTTTCTAGTCTCTAGTCCCTTGTTCCCTCGGTCCCTGCTCTTATGCCGTCACCAGCGACCCCACCCGCTCGCCCATCACCACGCGCCGGATATTGCCCGGCTGATTCATGTTGAAGATGATCATGGGCAGGTTGTTGTCCTTGCACAGGCTCACCGCGGTCAGGTCCATAACCTTCAGTCCTTGCCGCAGAATGTCCATGTAGCTGATCTCGTCGTACTTCACGGCGTCCTTCACCAGCACCGGGTCCGCGTTGTAGACGCCTTCGACCTTGGTTCCCTTCAGCAGCACATCGGCCTTGATCTCCATCGCGCGCAGGCTGGCCGCCGTGTCGGTAGAAAAGTACGGATTGCCGATACCCGCCGCGAAAATTACCACGCGCCCTTTTTCCAGGTGACGCACCGCGCGGCGGCGAATGTACGGCTCGGCAATCTGATTCATCGATACCGCCGTCATCACCCGGCACTGCACTTCGCGCTTCTCCAGCGCGTCCTGCAGGGCAATGGCGTTGATCACCGTCGAGAGCATGCCCATGTTGTCGGCGCTCACGCGATCCATTTCCTTCGCCTGGCTGGCTACACCGCGAAAGAAGTTGCCGCCGCCCACCACAATCCCGACTTCAACGCCCATCGCGTTGATCTCAGCGATCTCGCCGGTAATATCGGCAACACGATCTGCGTCGAGCCCGAAACCCCGCGCACCGGCCAGGGCTTCTCCCGATAACTTCAGAACAATCCGTTTATACATGCCGTTTCGAGTATCGCATACGACAGGATTCCCGCGCCGTGACGCACAAAAAACGACCCCGGCCGAAGCCAGGGTCGTCTTCTTCCTCCCGAAATAACTTAAACGCGTACCTTGCCGGTCACGCGGTCCACTTCCTTCAGGCGCGCAGCCTTGCCGCGCAGGCCGCGGATGTAGAACAGCTTGGCGCGCCGTACCTTGTAGCTGCGCACTTTGTCGATCTTCTCAATCACCTTGGAATTGAACGGGAAGATGCGCTCCACGCCCTGTCCAAAGCTCATCTTGCGCACGGTGAACGTACCCTGCGGTCCGCGATTGATGGCGATCACCAGGCCTTCAAACGCCTGCAACCGCTCCTTGTCGCCTTCCTTGATCTTCACCTGTACGCGAATCTGGTCGCCGGGAACAAACTCCGGCAAATCGGTGCGCTTGAGCTTATCGGCCAGGCGCTGCATTACTGGATGGATTGACATTGTTTTTTCCTGCTATTGGACTAAGAACCTTAAGTTTACCAGAGAATCGCCTCGCGCGCCTAATTGAGCCCGCCCGAGCTGCTGGCGTTGCAAAGAGCCCACGGGCTTTACCAAGCTGCGGGAAAAACCTTTTGCGATGGGGCTTTGTAACAGGGCACGACTGGTAGGCCGGGACTTTAGTCCCGGCTTCCGATAACGCCCATAAAAAGATGAGGGCATTACAGGCTGCGGATAAACTTCTTTGGAGTAGCAGTTTTGAAAGGACACGGCTTCAGCCGTGCCGCAAGTAGCTGCAAAATGAGTCCAGCCGTAGCCTCTGAGGGATGCTTCTTCGCACATCCCGTCTCTCGCATCGACTTTTTCCGCAGCCTCTTTAGCCCCTGCCGGATTTTGGCTGACGTATTTGCCCGCATCCTTAGTTTTTTCCGGAGTCGCTTTACGCCGGCGCCTCGCCTCCGAACAATAACAATTCGTCAATTCCAAGCCCAAAATCCTTCATTTCTGCCTACTACTGCATCCAAGCGGGTGGATGGCGTCTGGGACCCCAATTCGTCCTGCTCTGGCCGAATTGCTCCGCTCCACCTTGCAGCACCTCGAGGAGACTGAAAATCTAAGCTCCGACGATCCTGCTTTGCTTGAGATCAAAAGCCACATCCTGCGCGCCATTGCCGAGCTCGAAATCCGGCGCGCGTCCAAAATCGCATAGAAAATAAATGCCTTACCCGCACCCCAGCGTCTTCCGCACCAGCCCCACGAAACTAATTGGCCCGCGCCGGGTCAGAGCAATCAACCGTCCCCGGCGCTCCAGTACGCGACAGCATCGGGAATTGGGGAGCCGGCCGCGGGCCGCACGACGATGGCCTGAACCGCTCGCTACCTGCGCCTCGGCGCGCGGGATCCGGGTGCGAGCACTGTGAGGGATCCATGACGTCCCGAGTTTTGCGTTCCGGACCGAACCTGAGCCGGCTTCCCCTGAATCCTCTGCTTCCCGTTCATCGTGCAGCCCCCCTCGTATCAGGCAAGCTGTGGATCGCGCTGGTTGCCGCCCCCGTCCTGCTCGCCGGTATGACTCTCGCAGCGCAGCAACCATACGGCCAACAGCCGCAATCCGGCCAGCAACCGCAATATGGCTATGGCTACGGCAGCCAGGGTCCGCAACCCGGATACGCCAAGCCCCAGTACGAGCAGCCGCAGCCGTACGCACCTCAGCAGCAATATCCGCAGCAGCCCTACGCTCAGCCGCAGTACGGCCAAGAGCCGCAGTACGGCCAGCAGCCGTCCTATGCCGCGCCACAGCCCTCGCCCAACGAAGCCTACGCCCCCCAGGGCCAGCCATACGCAGACCAAGGCTACGCAGGCGCAGGACCTCAGCAACCCACCCAACCGCCCCTCAGCCCCGATCAGCTTGAGCAGTTGGTCGCGCCCATCGCACTCTATCCCGATGCGCTGCTCGCCCAGATCCTCACCGCGTCCACTTACCCCGCGCAGGTGGCTGTAGCGGATCAATGGCTGCAGCAGATGCAGGCCCAGGGCTACGGTTCACCAGACCAGGTGGCCGCCGGCGCTAACGCCCAAAGCTGGGATCCGAGCGTGAAGGCCCTCACCGCCGTTCCCCAGGTCCTCGCCATGCTCGATCACAACTTGCAGTGGACCACGCAGCTCGGCAACGCCTACTTCAACCAGCCCCAGGACCTGATGCAGACCGTGCAGGTGCTGCGTCAACGCGCCCAGGGTGCTGGTAACCTCCCATCCACGCCGCAGGAAACCGTCAGTCAGGATCAGGGCGCGATCGAACTCGCTCCACCGTCACCGGAAGTCGTCTACGTCCCCACTTACAATCCCTGGCTCGCCTATGGCGCCCCCATTGCGCCGTACCCCGGCTTCTCGTTTCTCGGCGCGCTTGGATCGTTCTTCGGCACCGGTCTCCGCTTTGGCGCCGGCATCGGCATGGGAGCATTCAATCAAACCCCCTTCGGATTGCTCGCCTGGGGCCTGAACTGGCTGGCTCACGCCGTCTTCTTCAATCACTCCACCTACTTCACCCACAGCGCCAGCGTGGCCGATTGGGGCTTCCCGCACGGCGGCGCGCGCGCTTACGGCGGCGGGTGGGGGCGCGGCGGCTACGGCGGCTATGCTCGTCCCGGCCAGTATGCTCGCCCCGGCGAATACGGTCGCTCCAACTATGCCCGAGGCGGTGTTCAGGGCTATGGCCGTGAAAACAACAGCTACGGCCGCGAGAACAACTATGACCGCGGCGGCGCCTACGCCCGCGGCAACGCTTATGCCTCCAACGGAGCCTATGGGAATAGAGCTTATAACCGCGAGGGTCAATTCAATCGCGGTTACGCCTCGCCCGCCTACAACTACGGCCGCTCAACGCAGCAGGCCTACAATCGCCCCACCCCCGCCTTCTCGCATCCGCAGACCTACGGCGGCGCATACGGCAGCAGCGCGTACGGGCGCTCTGAGAACGGCTACGCAGTGCGCCCCGGTCAGAGCTACGCAGCTCCCGGCCGCTACACCGCGCCCAGCCGCGCGTACAGCAGCCTGCCTACCGCGCTCCGCAATCCACCTACCAGCGCGCCTATGCCGAGTCACCTTCCCGCAGCTTCGCCCAGCCCGGCCGCTCCGGCGGATTCTTCAGCCACGGCGGCAAGAACGAAGGATTCGGCGGCCGCGCACCCAAGGGCTTCTCCGGCGGTCACGGATTCAAGGCTCCCCATGGCGGCGGAGAACACTTCAAGGCCCCGAAATCCGGTGGTGGAGGCCACAGACACCACTAAGCCGCAACTGACGGCTCAGCCTCACTCACTTGGTGAACGCGCGTTAAAATTCATCCGTTGCTCTGGACCGGCGCTCTGTTGACCGTCTACCATCGACAGTCAACAGACTTCGCACGGAGCGTCGATGAGATTCCCCGGCATCCTCACCGGCCTGATCACCTTGCTGGTTATTACCGCAGCCCCAGCATGCCTGCACGCGCAGGGCCCCCCCTATCAAACTGACGATCCCGTCCCCGTTGACCTGCACCACTACGAGTTCTACATCTTCGGCACCGCCGACGGTACGCCGGTGGAGATGGACGCGTTCGGGCCGGCGTTCGAGTTCAACTGGGGCGCCCTTCCGCGCCTTCAGCTCCACGCCATCCTTCCCTGGGGCGTGGTCGCTCCATCCAATAAGGACATTTACGCGCCCGCCGGCACTGGGCCCACCGCCTATGGCCTCACCGATATGGAACTCGGCGCCAAGATCGCATTTATCAAGGAGGGCAAACACGTTCCGCAAATCGGCAGCTTCACCATGTTCGAATTGCCCACTGGCGATTACCACAACGGCCTTGGCGTAGGTAAAGTCTGGTACAAGCTTCCCATCTGGGTGCAGAAGAACCAGGGCAAGTGGCTCTTCGACGGCGGAGGCGGTTATCAGATTGTCAAACAGACTGGCTATCTCAGCTTTCCCTACGGCGGCTTCCTGCTAAAGAAGGAGCTAAGCGAACGCCTGGAGCTGGGCGCCGAGATCTTCGTTCATGGCGGCGAAGGCGTCGCCGCACCACAAACCGAATCGGCCGCGCTCCTTGACGTGGGCGGCTACTATCACTTCAAGCACAACCCCAACGAGCAGTTCCTCTTTTGCTATGGTCACTCCGTCGCCGGACAAACCGAGAACTACGCCTACGTTGGCATGTACTGGACCTGGGGCAAAGACAAGGGCAAGGACAACGGATCGGGCAATGATCACGCCCTTTTCCCCGCACTCCCCGATCGCCACGGTCTCTAGCTTTAGCTAAAGCCTGACACCTGAAACCTCCGAACACCGCACCCGCACCACGGAGACCTCCCATGGAACTCACCACCCGCAGTCTCTGGACCCTCATCCACGGCATGGGCTTCGGCGCGCTCTATCTCCTCGCCTGTTCGGGCGCGCTCATCGAGCTTTGGCGCCGCTACGCGCCCTCCGCCACTACGCCCATCACCACCCACGATGAGCGATTTTTGCGCCTCTACCTGCTGGCCATGGCCATGCTTGCCTGGATCACCGTTCTCACCGGCACCTACATCATCTATCCGTGGTATCGCGCCGTCCCGCCCGCAGGCGCGAATCTCGCCGGCTTCTCGCAGAGGCTGCTCATGTCCAGCCCTGACACCATCGCCTGGCACTCCATCGGCATGGAGTGGAAGGAGCACGTCGCCTGGCTTGTCCCCATCTGCATCACCATGGCAGCGGCGGTAGCACTGCAGTACGGCCGCAATCTGCGCCGCCATCCGGAACTGCGTTCGGCGGTCCTTCGCTTTACTGCCGTGGCCTTTTTAGCGGCTGGCATCGCCGGTTTCTTCGGCGCCATGCTGGTAAAGAACGCGCCCGTCACCGGCGGCTCGACTCTTCACATTGTGCAAGGAGAAAAGAAATGAGTACGCAAGCCCGCAACGCCTCCAGCGCAGCCTCTGCGTCCACAGCTCAAACCAACGGCGCCGGCGCAGCGGCCATTCTCGCTGCCGGCATCGGCTCGTTCCTCCTGGCCGTCTTCGCCATCGCCGGCGACACCTCCGCTGCCCTCAAATCTTTTTTCATCTTCGTCAAGCCCACCGGCCCGCTCTCCGGCGTAACCACGTCCGCCATCGTCCTCTGGATCATCACCTGGACCGTACTCCACGCGCGCTGGCACAAGCGCACCGTAGCCCTCGCCCAAATCAACACCATTGCCTTCGCGCTTCTGCTCCTTAGCCTGCTCCTGACCTTCCCACCCATCGCAGACCTGTTCTAGCGCGCAAGCGTAGCGCCGGTCTCCAGACCCGCACATACCGACCCCAGAACGGAGATAAAACTCCGTGCCCCATCCTTTCGCGTCTTTCTGCGAAAGGGTGGGAAACCACAACAGCCTGACCAAGCAAAAAAGGCAGCCCCGAGAGGCTGCCTTTTGTTCTCGATTGCATTAGAACCCTACGCCGTAACCGTCTCCGTAGCCGCCGCCGTCACCTTCACCGGCGTCAGCCAGCCAAACCGATCCGGCTTCAACCCGTTGGCAATCCCGAAGAACTCATCCGCGATCTTCTTCGTGATCTCGCCCGGCTTACCATCGCCAATCACAATCCGATCGATCGAGCGGATCGGCGAAACCTCAGCCGCCGTTCCCGTGAAGAACACCTCGTCGGCGATGTACAGCATCTCGCGCGGAATCGACTGCTCGGTCACCGGCAGTCCCAGGTGCCGCGCCAGCGTCAGCACGCTGTCGCGCGTAATGCCGGACAGCGCCGAATTGGCCAGTGGCGGCGTGTACAGCACGCCATTGCGCACCAGGAAAATATTCTCGCCCGAGCCCTCGCTCACCAGCCCGTTCACATCCAGCCCGATCCCCTCCTGGTAGCCGTTGATCTCGGCCTCCATGTGGATGAGCTGCGAGTTCATGTAATTCGCGCCCGCCTTGGCCAGCGCCGGCATCGTGTTCGGTGCCAGCCGGTTCCAGCTGGAAATGCAGATATCCGCCCCGCCGTGCCCGGCAATGTACTTGCCCCACGGAAAGTTGGCGATATACACCTCAATCGGCGAACCCTTGGGGCTCACGCCAATCTCGCCGTAGCCGCGCAGTGCGATCGGCCGGATATAGCACGGCGCAACACCGTTGGCCTCAATCGTATCCACCACGCCCGCGCACAGCTCCTCCAGCGTGAACGGAATCTCCATGCGGTAAATCTTGGCTGAATCCAGCAGCCGCTGCATGTGCTCCGGCAGGCGGAACACCGCCGAGCCATGCGGTTGCCCGTAGCAGCGAATCCCCTCAAACACGCTGGAGCCGTAGTGGATCACGTGGCTCATCACGTGCAGGGTCGCCTGCTCCCAGGGAATCAGGTTGCCGTTGTGCCAGATCTTCGAGGTGGTTTGTATGGGCATGGTTGTGCAGAAACTCCTTCAGCGCGCCGTTGCGGGTACCTCTTCTAGCCTACCGTGTCCGGGCAACCCTGTCACTGAGACATTCAGGTGAAAGAGCTTCAGCCCGTAGATAAAGCCCGTAGCGAAGCAAAAAGAGCGGCAGGATTGCGGCTCCAATGAAAATTCACGCTGACCTGGCCTGGCGCCGAATCTTCCAACTCCTCGCCAGCATCCGTTACATTGAAGTTAACGTGATTATCAACCTCGCCAGGCGCGCGCACGACCACAACTGGGAGCTCGATCCCATCACGCGCTCTCTGCTCGACACCGACTTCTACAAGCTGCTCATGCTCCAGTTCATCTGGAAGCATTTCCCTACCACCCACGCCACCTTCAGGCTCATGAATCGCACCACTTCCGTGCGCCTCGCCGAGCACATCTCAATCCAGCAACTCCGCGATCAGCTCGATGCCGCACGCAAACTGCGCTTCAGCCGCTCAGAGCTCATCTGGCTTGCCGGCAACACTTTCTTCGGACGCCGTGGCATCTTCGAGCCCGCCTTCCTGCACTGGCTCGAATACGATTTCCAGCTCTCCGACTACGAGCTCTCCGTGCACGACGGACAAATCTCGCTCAGCTTCCACGGCCTCTGGGCGGAAACAACCATGTGGGAGATTTACGCGCTCTCCCAGATCGCCGAGCTCAAAACCCGCACCGCTCTCAAAAAACTCAGCGAGCTTGAGCTCGACATTCTCTACGCCGGCGCCAAGACTCGCCTCTGGGAAAAAATGGCCCGCCTGCGCGGCGTGCCCCATCTCAAGGTCAGTGACTTCGGCGCCCGCCGTCGTCACAGTTTCCTCTGGCACGAATACGTCGTCAATGCCATGCGCGACACGCTGGGCGCGGCCTTTACCGGCACATCCAATGCATTCCTCGCCTACAAGCACGATCTCGAAGCCATTGGCACCAACGGTCACGAGCTGCCCATGGCCATGGCCGCCCTCGCCGACAACGACGAGGAGTTACGCACCGCGCAATACCGCCTGCTCGCACTCTGGCAGCAGACCTACCAGGGCGAGTTGCTCATCCTGCTTCCGGACACCTTCGGTACCACGCAGTTTCTGCGCAACGCGCCCAGCTGGGTCGCCAATTGGACCGGCCTGCGCATGGACAGCAAAGACGCCTACATTGCCGGCGACGAATACATCGCCTGGCTTGAAAGCCAGGGCCGCGATCCCCGCCAGAAACGCCTCATCGCCTCCGACGCTCTCGACGTCGAGCAGATTCTCGGCCTCCACGCCTATTTCGGCGGCATAATCCGCAACGGCGCCACGCCCGACAGCTTCCGCTCCGCCGAAGACTTTCTCGACTGCAACCGCTGGCTCCCGCAGCGCCGCATCCGCTTCAGCACCGGCTGGGGCACACTGCTCACCAATGACTTCCGCAACTGCAGCCCGCGACGCGACGATGATTTCAACCCGCTCAGCCTGGTGTGCAAACTGACAGACGTGGAGGGCCGTCCCGCCGTAAAACTCTCCGACAATCCCTCCAAGGCCCTCGGCGCCCCCGAAGAAACCGATCGCTACCGCCGCATCTTCGGCATGGCCGGAGTAGCCGACGCCCCCGTCTTCATCTAGCCCCATCCTTGTCTTTGCACCTTCAGAACCTCTCACGCGAGTCCGACAGTCTCCGCGCGCCACAAAAGCCGCCAACCTGCTAACTCGCGACGCTGCGCAGCAGCGCTAACTAGCCGCTTTGCCAATAAAAAGCCTCGAACCAGCCCAGCCGCCAGAGCCCAAAGCGAGATCCCTGCCAGGCAACAGTTCAGCTCCGCTAACGGCCCGCGAAAGCGCGGCTAACTCCGGAATTTTGATTGGGCCCGCGCGCCCACTCCCCATCTCGATACAGCAGATTTCGATCGGCAGAAAGGAGTACTCTGACCAGGCAATGGTCTTGCCCAGTGCCATCTATGCCACCCAGCTTCGCCATGAACTCATGGCCCGCAATCGCCTCTACGCAGGCAGCCGAGCTCATGTCGAGAGTTATGGCGCAGCACCGGTGATCGTCTACGCACCCGACGGCGACCGCCACGGCAATTTCTACGATCCTGCCTATGCGGCCATTCTCCAGCAGCCCGACTGGCTGCGCCGATTCGACAAGATTCATGCGCAGGCAGCGCGCTCGCTTCCCAAAAGCCTCGATGGCGATCGGCGCTGGCGCGAGCTCGATTCCTCGATGAGCTCCGACGCTCTCCTCATGAATATCTTCTGCACGCCGGAAGTTCTGGCGTTGGACGAGTTGCGCGACGCGCTCGGGATCGAAAACGATGCCAAGCCGATCTTTGGGTGGAAGGCGCGCGTGCCGCTGCGCAATGGCCGCTTCGATCGCACCGAGGTCGATCTACACCTCGGTTCGCTGCTCGTTGAAGCCAAACTCACCGAGTCCGATTTCCAGTGCCGTGAAGCGAGCATCGTCGAAAGCTATCGCGATTTTGAACAGGTCTTCGAGCGCGACTTGCTGCCGCGCGTCGAAATCGCAAAAGCGCGACCGCGCAGGGCAAGCGAGTTTCCCGAGAACGGATCCCAGGAATTCGAGAGCCTGCTCGGCGACCCCGACGCCCGTTCCATCATCGATCCCGTCATTCGCCCCGCAGGTGAATCCGGCTACGCGAGCTACCAATTAATTCGCAACGTGCTGGCCGCCTGCGCTACGGGGTGCAGCTTCTGCGTAATCCACGACGAGCGCCGTCCCGATCTCCGCGAAGAATGGTTTCAAGTCATGGCAGCGGTCAGGAGCGCCGATCTGCGCGTGCGCCTGAAAGTGCTTACCTGGCAGGAACTGTCGGCATTCCTTCCAGAGGGGCTACAGGAATTTCTCGATGTGAAATACGGGGTAGTGGCGCCAGGCCGAATCGCGTCGCCCATCGGGGAGTAGCGCCGGTCTTCAGACCGACCACGCTGGGTGCCCCATCCTTCGCGCTTTTGCGAAGGGTGGGAGAGCACCAACGCCTGACCGCAGGGCCGCTGCATTATTTAAAGCCCCAGTATCTTCCGGTTCCGCTCCGCATCCGCTTTCGCGCCGGCAAAATCGTCAAACGCGCGATCCGTTACGCGAATAATATGATCGCGAATAAACGGCGCTCCTTCTTGAGCGCCCTGCTCGCCGCTCTTGATGCAGCACTCCCATTCCATGACCGCCCAACCCGGAAAATCGTACTGCGCCATTTTGCTGAATATCTGTTTGAAGTCGATCTCTCCATCACCGAGCGAGCGGAATCGTCCTGGCCGATCGATCCAATCTTGATAGCCGCCATATACACCTGCGCGCCCACTCGACCTAAACTCCGCATCCTTCACATGAAACGCACGCACCCGCTCGTGATAAAGATCGAGAAACGCCAGGTAATCCATCTGCTGCAAAACCATGTGGCTCGGGTCGTAAAGAATATTGGTCCGCGGATGATTGCCCACTGCGGCCAGAAATCGCTCGAAGGTGGCGCCGTCGTGCAGGTCTTCGCCTGGATGCAACTCGAAGCACACATCCACGCCAGCCTCGTCGAAGGCGTTCAGAATCGGAACCCAGCGCCGCGCCAGTTCCTTGAATGCTTCGTCGATGAGCCCAGCCGGCCGCTGCGGCCACGGATAAAAAAACGGCCACGCCAGCGCCCCCGAAAAAGTAGCATGCGCCGTGAGGCTCAAATTGCGGCTGGCCTTAGCCGCGTATTTCAACTGCTCAGCAGCCCACGCGGCCCGCGCCTTCGGTTCTCCCGCGAATTCGGCCGGCGCAAATCCATCCAGCAACGTGTCGAATGCCGGATGGCTGGCAACAAGCTGTCCCTGCAGATGCGTCGACAGCTCCGTAATCTCCAGGCCCGCTTTCGCCGCAATCCCGCGAATCTCATCGCAGTACGCCTGACTCTCCGCAGCACGCTTGAGGTCGAAGAGCCGCCGATCCCAGCTCGGAATCTGAATGCCAACAAACCCCACCCCTGCCGCCCATCCGGCCATTCCCTCCAGCGTGTTAAACGGAGCCGCGTCGCCCGCAAACTGCGCCAGAAAAATCCCCGGTCCTTTAATCGTCTTCATAATGACGTATCCCTCAATTCCGAAGCTGAACAAGCAGCTAGTAGCGCGACTTCGTGATCCCGTAATCGTGCCTATGACCCTGGGTGCCCCAGGTCTCGCTTTTGAGACCTGGGAGGCCACAGAATTACGCGGTTGCGTTACTAGAAGCTGAAAGCTGCTTTTAAAACTCTACCCACCCCTCGCGCCGATTGCTTTCAATCGCCCGTTCGATAAACCGCATCCCGCGCACACCGGCCTCGATACCCGGCAGCGTCGGCGGCAGCGGATTCGCATCGCCCTGCTTCCACGCCAACAGCGAATCCGCGAACTCGCGATACAGCACCGCAAACGCCTCCAGATAGCCTTCAGGATGCCCCGCAGGAACTCGCCCCACTGCCCGCGCATCGGCGCTCAAATATCCATCCGCCGCGTGATAAATCTCGTCTGGCCTGTCTTGACCTTTCACAATCAACCGGTTCGGATCCTGCTGCTGCCACTCCAGCGACCCATTCTCGCCGTAAATGCGCAGCAACAATTCGTTGCGCTCGCCAGCGGCCACCTGCGAGCAGGCCAGCGTTCCGGCCGCGCCATTGCTCATCCGCACAAATGCATTGCAATCGTCATCGAGCTTGCGTCCCGGTACCACGCTGCGCAGGGTCGCGTTCAGCGCCGTCACCTGCAGCCCGCTCACGTACTCCAGCAGATGAAATGCGTGCGTGCCGATATCGCCAATCGCGCCGCCCATACCGTTGCGCGCGGGATCGGCTCGCCACTCCGCTTGCTTATGCCCGGTCGTCTCAACCGGCCCGCTCATCCATCCCTGAAAATATTCGACGGCCACCTTGCGAATCTTGCCCAGCTTTGCCGCCGCGCAAATCGCGCGCGCCTCGCGCACCATCGCATAGCCCGCATAGGTGTGCGTCAACCCGTACGGCAGTCCCGATTTTTGCACTTCCGCTTCGAGTTCCAGCGCCTCCTCATACGTCGCGGTTGCCGGCTTGTCGCTCATCACTGGAATCCCTGCACCCAGCGCCGCCCTCGCAATGGGCAGATGCAGATGATTCGGCGTGGTGATGACGATGAAATCGATGCCATCCGGCCGCTTGCGCTCGGTCTCGATCATCTGCCGGTAATCCGCGTAGGCTCGCGCAGAATCGATGCCGAATCGCACGCCAGCCTCACGGGACCGCTCCGCCGACTGCGAAAACGCACCAGCCACCAACTCGATCTTGCCATCCATCTCCGCCGCAAGGCGATGAACCGGCCCGATAAACGCGCCCGGCCCCCCGCCTACCAATCCCATGCGCAGTTTGCGCGCCTCCGCCATGCATCTTCTCCTTCGCGTGCCAGTCTAAATCACCCCACTGGCGCAGACCTGCTCTACACGACCGCCTGTGGTGCAATGCGATAAAGTATCAGTGTCCATGAATCCAATCGCAATCCCTCAAGATAACCGCCGTTGGGACTGCCTGAGCCTCGGCGAAGTGATGCTCCGGCTCGATCCAGGCGAAGGCCGAATCCACACCGCGCGTCAGTTCCAAGTATGGGAAGGCGGCGGCGAGTACAACGTTGCCCGCGGCCTGCGCCGCTGCTTTGGGTTGCGCACCGGCATCGTGACGGCTCTGGCCGAGAACCCCGTCGGTCGTCTCGTGGAAGACTTCATTCTGCAGGGCGGCGTCGACACTTCCCTGCTCAAATGGGTGCCCTACGACGGCGTGGGCCGCACCGTCCGCAACGGTCTCAACTTCACCGAGCGCGGCTACGGTCTGCGTGCAGCCGCCGGCTGCTCCGACCGCGGCCACACCGCCATCAGCCAGGTCAAGAGCGGCGATTTCGATTGGGAATCGATCTTCGGCCAACAAAATGGCACGAAGTGGCTGCACACCGGCGGAATTTTTGCGGCTCTCTCTGCTTCTACGGCGGAAGTTGCGGTCGAGGCAATGGACGCCGCGCGCAAATACGGTACACCCATCTCCTACGACCTCAACTTCCGCGATTCGCTCTGGAAATCCATTGGCGGCAAGGCTAAGGCGCAGGAAGTCAATCGCAAGATCGTGCGCAAGGTCGACCTGCTGCTGGGCAACGAGGAAGATTTTTCCGCCATGCTCGGCGTCACCATCAAGGGCGTGAGTGAGGACTTTGCCGAACTGCCCATCGCCGGATACGAAGAGATGTTGCGCGACGTCGCAGCGGCCTATCCAAACCTGAAGCTCATTGCCAGTACCCTGCGCACCGCGCACACCGCCAGCCGCAACGCCTGGGGCGCCATCGCGCTCTATGAGAATCGCATCACCCACGTCCCGCAGCGCGACATCGAGATTCTCGATCGCGTCGGCGGCGGCGATAGTTTCGCCTCCGGCTTGATCTATGGTTTGCTCGCCGGCAAAGACATCGACTACGCGGTGCGCTGCGGCGTGGCTCACGGCGCCCTCGCCATGACCACTCCAGGCGATACCAGCATGGCCACGCTGGCTGAAGTAGAACGCGCCATGAAAGGCGGCTCAGCCCGCATCGCCCGCTAACACGCATTCGGCGTTCCCGTTCCGTGTCAGGGCACGACTTTAGTCGTGCCGAACTGGCGCCTTTTTTGAAGCGTACGGGCTTCAGCCCGTACGAAGAGCAAGCCAATGATTGGGGGCTTTAGCCCCTGAGGGAATGCGGACTCGAAGACGGAGACTTCGTCCGCACAAACGAGGAGCAAATGTCCGAAACCACCCAGCAAATCATCGAGCGCGTCGGCCTGATTCCGGTTCTGCGCGCCAAGAGCATCGCGCAAGGCCGCGCAGTAGTCGACGCCATGATCGCCGGCGGCATCACCGTTGTTGAAGTCACCATGACCGTGCCCGGGGCGATCGATCTGCTCAAAGAGCTTCGAAACGAGTACAGTCCGAAGGACCTCCTGCTCGGCTCCGGCACCGTGACCACCGCCGACCAGGCGCAGGCCACCATCGATGCCGGCGCGGAGTTTGTTGTCAGCCCCAGCCTTCACCCCGCCGTCATCGCCACGACAAAGAAGAACAAAAAAATCTCGTGCCCGGGCGCGCTCACCCCCACTGAAGCCATCACCGCATGGAATTCCGGCGCAGACTACGTCAAAATCTTTCCATGCTCGGCAATGGGCGGCGCCAGCTATCTGAAGTCGCTCCTCGCGCCTTTTCCGCAGCTCAAAATCATTCCCACCGGCGGCGTGACGCTGCAAACCGCCGAGAGCTTCATCAAGGCGGGCGCGCGTGCGCTGGGCGTCGGCGCTGACCTTGTGAACCTGGCGGCCATCGACGCAGGCAAACCCGAAACCATCACCGAAACCGCCCAGGCGTACTTGAAGTTGCTCGCCGATGCGCGCAAAAACTAGTTTGTAATTGAGCCTTTGAACCTGGGTGCCCCAGGTCTCGATTTTGAGACCTGGGAAAGCACGAAACTACACAGTCACAGCACGAGTCGCCTCCAAGTCGGCGCTTCGTTGTTTTTCGTCTAACCAGGGAAAGCACGAACACCATGGCACCCGTAACCTAGTCATCCTGAGAGACCGGATGCGCAGCGGGAGGAAGTCGAAAGACCTTCTTTTTGCCCTCAACCCAGTCTCGCGGAGTTTGCCTTGAGCAATCGATCGACAGTACAACCCACTGACGCTTTTCGCCTCGACGGCCGCCAAGCCCTCGTCACCGGCGGCGCAAGTGGCATTGGCGAAGCTACCGCCAAAGAGCTCGTCCGCGCCGGCGCTTTCGTCTGGATCGCGGATATCAATCTGGCCGCCGCCTCAGCGCTCGCCCAATCTCTCGGCTCCGCAAAGGCCATCGAGCTCGACGTCACCAGCCCCGCATCAATAACCACAGCCGCCGCCCAGCTTGACCGTCTCGACATCCTCGTCAACAACGCCGGCATCGGCCACGTAGGCTCCATCGAAACCACCGAACCCGAAGACTTCGACCGCCTCATCGACGTGAACGTCCGCGGCGTCTACCTGGTCACGCGCGCATTCCTTCCATTGCTCCTGGCAGAAAGACCCAAAGGGGATAAAGGCGCCAGCGCCGGCATCATCGTCAACATCGCCTCTGTTTCAGGCCTCGTTGGCATCAAGCAGCGCTTCGCCTACTGCACAACCAAGGGCGCCGTTATCGCCATGACCCGCCAGCTGGCCGTCGAGTATCCCAAGACCCTGCGGGTCAACGCCGTCTGCCCCGGCACAGTGCAGACGCCATTTGTGGAAGGCTATCTGGAAAAATTTCACAAGCATAATAAGGAAGAGATGCGCACCGAGTTGCGCGCCCGCCAGCCCGTAGGCCGTCTTGGCCAGCCAGAGGAGATCGCTTCCATGGTTCGCTATCTCGCCTCTGACGAAGCCGCCTTTATCACCGGCTCGCTTTTCCCCATCGACGGCGGCTGGACAGCCGCGTAACATCATTGCCTGCGTTTCTGGAGGATTCGAATGAAGCTAGTGACGTTTTCTGCGGCCGACGGCCAACTTCGGCCCGGCGCTCTCATCGAGGATGCCAACCTGGTTGTCGATCTCACCGCGGTCGATCACGCCGACACCCTGTCGGTCATCGCTGCCGGACTCACCTCGGTCGGCGATTTCTCGACTCATCCCGGCTACAACCTGAGCGCTGTCCGGCTCCACGCGCCCATCGCCAATCCTCCGCGCATTTTCGCCATCGGCCTGAACTATCGCGGTCACGCTGTTGAATCGAAGATGGAGTTGCCCAAATTCCCCGTGGTCTTCTTCAAAATGCAGACGGCCATCATCGGACCCGGCGAATCCATTGTTCTGCCCAAAAACTCCACCGAGCCTGACTACGAAGCCGAGTTCGCCTTCATCATCGGCAAGGGCGGTTATCGCATTCCCGCGGCCGATTGGCGCGAGCACGTCTACGGTTACACCATCGTGAACGATCTCAGCGCGCGTGACATTCAGATGTCTACCTCACAATGGTCGCTATCCAAGAGCTTTCCTACCTTTTGCCCCATCGGACCATCCATCGTCACCGCCGATGAGATCGCCGATCCACACGCGCTTGACATCGGCCTCAGCATCAACGGCGAAGTGATGCAGAACTCCAACACCCGCGACCTCGTCTTCCGGGTTCCCGACCTCATCGAATACATCTCCTCGATCACGCCGCTGCTGCCGGGCGACATCGTTTCCACAGGCACCCCACCCGGCGTGGGCATGGGCCGCAAGCCGCCACGCTGGCTCCAACCCGGAGACAGCGTCACCGTAACAGTCGAAGGCCTTGGCTCGCTCACCAATCCTGTGCTTGCCGAGTAGGTCTCTAACCGCTTGACCCTGTACGAATCCTGGGTGCCCCAGGTTCGGCGCGTCTTTGTTTTTGCGCCTAACCTGGGATAGCACGGATGCGGGGATAGCACGAATCTTGATCAGGGCAAATTTACGCGGTCCGAAAAATAGTCGCTTACAGCACCCGCGCCAGCCACTTTCCCGTATGCGAATGCAGGCTCGCGGCCACCTCTTCCGGCGGGCCTTCAGCCACAATGTGTCCGCCGCCTTCACCGCCCTCGGGGCCAAGATCGATAATCCAATCCGCGCTCTTGATCACATCGAGATTGTGCTCAATGACGATCAGCGAGCCGCCGCCGTCAATCAGCTTGCGAAAGGCGGTCAGCAGCTTCGACACGTCATCGAAGTGCAATCCAGTCGTCGGCTCATCGAGGATGTACAGCACGCGGCTGGCCTGCGATGGCTTGGCCGTCGCGTTTACTGCCCGCACCGCAGCCAGATGCGCGGCCAGCTTCACGCGTTGCGCCTCGCCGCCGGAGAGCGTCGTTGCCGACTGCCCCAGCCGCAAATAGCCAAGCCCGATTTCATCGAGCACCGCCAGCTTCTCCAGCAGCTTGTTCTGCCCGGCAAAGAAGCGTAATGCCTCCTTGACCGTCATTTGCAGCACTTCGTGAATGTTCTTGCCCTTGTACTGCACCTCGAGGATGCGCGGCTGGTAGCGCGTGCCCTTACAGTCTTCGCAGGGCAATTCCACGTCGGCCAGAAACTGCATCTCCACCGTAACCGTGCCGTCGCCCTCGCAGGTATTGCAGCGTCCGCCGGGAACATTGAAGGAAAAATGGCCCGGTGTCAGCGAGAGCCGCTTGGCCTCGGGTTGCGAAGCAAACAGCTCGCGGACCAGGTCGAAGCCCTTGATGTACGTGATCGGATTCGAACGCGGCGTGCGTCCGATGGGCGTCTGGTCTACCAGCACCACATCGTTCAGCCGCTCCACTCCGGTGAGCGAAGTAAAAGCGCCGGAACAGGTTCACTTGCGTCGCCCTGGCCCAGCGCGCGCATCACCGCGCGATACAGCACCTGGTGCACCAGCGTCGATTTTCCCGAGCCCGACACACCGGTAATCGCCACCAGCATGCCCAGCGGAATCTCCACATCGACGTTGTGCAGGTTGTTGGCACGCGCGCCCCGCAACACCAATCGCTCGCGTCCCGGCGTGCGCCGCCGCGTGGGCACAGGAATCGCAATCTTGCCGGAGAGATAACGACCGGTGAGCGAATTCGGATTCGCTTCGACCTCCGCCAGAATGCCCTCCGCCAGAATCTTGCCGCCAAACTCGCCCGCGCCCGGTCCCAGGTCGAGCAGATGATCGGCCGCGCGCAGGATATCCGCATCGTGCTCCACAACAACAATCGTGTTGCCCAGATCGCGCAGGTTCTTCGAGAATCCGGATCAGCCGCTCGGTATCGCGTGTGTGCAAACCAATCGAAGGCTCATCGAGCACATACAACGCGCCCACCAGCCGCGAGCCCAGCGACGTCGCAAGCTGGATGCGCTGCGCCTCGCCGCCTGAAAGCGTGGAGGCCAGCCGGTCCAGCGTCAGGTACTCCAGCCCCACTGCATCCAGAAACGTCAGCCGCTGCCGCACCTCGTCCAGAATCGGCCCGGCAATCTCCTCCTGCATCGGCGTAAGCTTGAGCGTCGTTGAAAAACTCCTTGGCCTGCGCGATGGTCATCGCCGTCACCTGGCAAATGTTCTTGCCCTCAATCCGCACCGCGCGCGCTTCCGCCCGCAACCGCTGCCCGCGGCAATCCGGGCACTCCGCGTAGCCGCGATATTTGCTCAGCATCACGCGCACGTGCAGCTTGTACTTCTTGCGCTCCATCTGCGCAAAAAATCCCATACACCCCTTCAAAGCCGCCTTTACCGCGCAGCACCGTCTCGCGCGCCGCCTCCGGCAAATCGCGCCACGGCACGTCGCAGCGGCACGCCCAGTTCCGTCGCCCGCTTGCGCAGATCGTTGAACCATGGCCGGTACTTGGGCCGGTTCCACGGATCGATCGCCCCATCGTTCAGGCTCAGCGCTCGTATCCGGGAATCACCAGCTTCAGATCGTAGTCCACCGTATTGCCAAAGCCCTGGCAGCGCGGGCACGCGCCAAAGGGATTGTTGAAGCTGAACAGCCGCGGCTCCGGCTCGCGGCCCGGCCGATGACAGTTCTTGCACTCGTATGCGCCGCTGAAGCGGAACCGGCGCCGCTCCGCCGCCTCATCGCGTGGCGCTTCTTCAAACACCACCTCGCCCGCTTCGCGATAAGCAGTCTCCACCGCGTCCACAATGCGCGGACGATTCTCCGCGCTCACCACAATCCGATCCAAAAGGACAAACAGCGGAGCTGAAAAGTCGAGATCGATCAGCGACTCCGGCGTGGAGAACTCAAAGATCCTTCCCTGCTGCCACAACCGGTTGAATCCGCTCCCGCGCAACTCCGCCAGCCGCGCCTTCATCGTCTCCGCGTGCAAAGCCTCTGCGCTGGCTGCTGGCTTGCTCTTTCCGGAAGTTTTCGCCGCGCGCCCGGTCTTGGCCAGTTTCGCGGCCGGCTTCGCAGCCGCTGGTTCTGGCGCAGGCGTTGCCATCACAACGGGAAAAAGCGCATTGAGCCGCGTGCCCTCGCCCAGCGCAAGAATCGCCTCCGCAACTTCATCCACCGAGTCGCGCTTCACCAGGCCGTCGCAGTAAATGCAGTGCACCACTGCCGCAACGCGCAAACAGCAGGCGCAGGTAATCGTAGATCTCCGTTGCCGTGGCCACCGTCGACCGCGGGTTGCGCGTTGTGTTTTTCTGCTTGATGGCGATGGCCGGCGCCAGGCCGTCGATCTCATCCACATCCGGCTTTTCGATCCGCTCCAGAAACTGCCGCGCGTAGGCCGAGAGCGATTCGACGTAGCGCCGCTGTCCCTCGGCATAGATCGTGTCGAAGGCCAGCGAACTCTTGCCCGATCCCGACACGCCGCTGACCACCGTCAGCTTGCCGTGCGGAATCTCGCAGGAGATGTTCTTCAGGTTGTGTGTCCGCGCGCCGCGGATGATGATGGAATCGTTCAAAAGAAAGACCGGGAAATAAGACTCGTCCGGCGGCGCACTGGCGCCTCAGCGAGGCTCAGAGCGCAACCGGCCATTTTCTAGTATAAATCGCGCCCCAACCCCGGGCGCAGCCCATCAATTTGGCCTGGCGAGAAGGCTACGCGCTTGAAGCGCACGGGCTCGGACGGTACGGACTGTGAAGGGTACGGGCTTCAAGCCCGTACATCGAAGTCCCAACGAGAGGGGGGCTTTAGCCCCTGAGGGAATGCGCCGCCCTGCCAACCGCACCATTCCCGATGCTGGCAGTTCAAGTCCCAATTTCCCCGAATTCCCCTCAGGCGGCCAGTGACGTTCCCTTGCGCCCAGCGCGCGCGGTGCGCGCATAGCTGATCTGGGCTTTTTCCTTGGGCTGCTCGCGATTCAATACCCCAGCTAATCCCATCAACGCTTCCGAGGCGCACGCCGGGCACTGCTCCGCGCAGTTACCCACGCAATGACAATCCTCACACAGATACGCACTGGACAAGGGCATATGTTGCATCGACACAAATGTCATGTGCTCACCCCGATGGTCGTAGCGTCGGTTGTGGTTACGCATAGAAACCCTGACTATTTGGCTGGACAACCCGGATTGTTCCCCTGCACTTAATGTGGATGCACGACCCACCTTTAAAGTTGTTTTTCCTACCGTTGCTTGTCAGGTTCTTCCTGGCGATTTCCCTCCGCTTCCTGCCGCGCGAGCTACCTCAATTACGTGAATCAAAAGAGTTTCATCCCGATTACCTCCTGCATCAAGCGGGATTGCATCGGCCGCGCGCATCGCGTGTGCGCGGTCCTGTACAGGATTACCCTCAAGCCGTGACCTGCATCGCGCGCGTGACCAGGCCTTTACCCGTACCCTCTGCGCTGCCGTTAAACTGTAAACGAGGTATTTTGTGCACCACCGTGCTTTCCTGCTTCTGTTTCTTGCGCCCCTGCTTGCCCCGGTTGTAGCTGCCGCCCAAATGGCTTCTCCTAGCTCCAGCAGCTCAAGCTCCAGTCCCGCGCCGATCATTCAAAAGCAGGAGCCCATCTCCAATGAGGTATCGGAGGCAGAAGCGGCCATCGCCGGCACGGACTGGAAAAGCGCGGAAGCTACCCTCGATTCATGGCTCGCCGCTCACCCCAAGGACGCGCGCGCGCTGTTCGACGCCGGCTACGTAGCCGATGTACAGAATCGCTCTGCCGACGCGGCTAGCCTTTACGGTCGTGCCATCCAGGCCGACCCCGATAACTTCGACGCCCATCTCCTGCTCGGAATCCTGCTTGCACGCGAGGGAAAGCTGGCGGACGCGCGTACGCAACTCGCGAGCGCCACCCAGCTTGATCCGGGCGAAGGCGGACCGGACTTGAAGGCCCGCGCCTGGCGCGCGCTGGCCCGCATTGACAGCAACACAGACCCCACCACCGCCTCAAACGACTTGTTGCAAGCCCTGAAGCTGTCACCGGAAACCCCCGACGACACGCTCCTTGCTGCCGACCTGGCCGCCAAGACCGGCGACCTGACCGCTGCCGAAGCCGAATACCGTCGCGTGCTCGCCAAAAATCCCAACTCCGCACCCGCCAATTCCGGCTTAGCCCACCTGCTCATCAAGCAAAAGCAATATCCTGAGGCTGAAACTCTGCTCCGCGCCGCCTTGCAGCACGATCCCGACGACCCTGCCCTCACTGCGCAGCTCGCCGCCGTGCTCGCCGCGCAAGACAAGGCTGAAGCGCTGCCGCTTCTTCAAAAACTCCACGCCGCGCACCCCGACGACCACGCCGTTACCCTCATGTTGGCCGAAGTGCTGGCCGACGCCGGAGACTTCGCTGGCTCAGACGATCTCTATGTGATGTTGCTCGCCGGTGCGCCCCAGGATCCCGATCTGCTCGTTGGTCACGGCCAAAATCTCGTGCGCCAGATGAAATACGCCCAGGCCTTCGACGTATTCGATAAAGCTACGCAGCTGAACCCCGGAAATGCGGACGCCTGGAGCGGCCTGGCTTTTGCCGCCTCCCGCACCGACCGCCCCGCGGTTACGGTGCACGCTCTCACCATGCGCGCCAAGCTGCTGCCAGACAATGCGTCCACTTATTTCCTGTGGGCCCTCGCCTATGACTCCCTGCACGCAAAGGCCCAGGCCGCAGCCTACTACCACCACTTCCTCGATGCCGCTAACGGTAAGTTCGCCAACGAGGAATGGCAGGCCCGCGAACGGCTGAAAATCCTGGAGAAATAGCGCTGGCGGCGGGCTTGCTTCGCCATCGTTGTTCATGAACCCGCCAATTGCATCAGGTGCGTCAAAATCCTGCCAAGCGCCGCGCCCGTACCCCCGTCCCGTTCTTTCACCGCTTGCAAATATTCCGCATCTTACCCCTTGCGGTTCGTTGCTGGATGTGACTAAGATTCAGTCACGGTTAGGGTCGAGCCGCATCCCTGGAGATAATCCTATGCGGACCAACGTTTCGTACGCCGCGCTCCTTGCAGTTAGCCTCACCGTTGCGCCCATGTGCGCCCACTCCTCCAACAGCAAATCCCCAGACGAACAGAGCATTGCCGCACTCGAGGCCAAGGCCACCCAGGCCCAGCCCCGCGAACAGGCCTTCCTTTATGCCGAGCTGGTGCAGCAGATGACCGAGTTGAGCGTGCGTCAGTACGCCTCAGGCAACGTGGCCAAGGCCCAGAGCTTGCTGCAGCGCATCCAGGCCCTTGCCTCCAAGATCCACCTCTCCCTGGCTCGCAACGACAAGCGCCTCAAGAACGCAGAAATCATGCTCAGCAACACCTCTTTCCGCCTGAAGGAGATGCTCAATGCCAGTGACTATGAAGACCGACCGCTGGTGCAGCAGACTCTGGCCAAGGTCAACGATGCGCAGGACGAGGCCATGCTGCAGGTCTTCCAGCAGTAGCCCCGCGCTGCCCGGCGGGTCAGTCTGACCGGGCGTCAGAGGAGTACGCTTCAGAGGATGGGCGGGAAGTTCTGTGAAAGTGTTCGGGCTTTAGAGGATGGTCCAGGAAAACAATGCTGAAGCTGCGTTGGATTGCGGTTCTGCTCGTCCTTTCGATGACTCCTGTGCTTTCTGCACAACGTAACCAGAACGAAACCCTCACCGACGCACAGCAACAGGCCATCGCCGAAGCCGGCATCGATCCGGCAGCCCGCATTGACCTGTACACCAAGTACATCAATGAACGCGCCGACACCATCAAGCGGCTCATCCCACGCACTGAAGCGGCTCGCGACCGCCGCATCGACAGCGAATTGCAGGCCTTCTCCTCCCTGGTGGATGAGTTGGCCTCCAACCTCGACGAATACGGCGAGCGCAAAGCCGACCTCCGCAAGGCTCTCAAGCCGCTGAACGACTCCATCGCCCGCTGGCAATCCCTTCTTCACGATCTGCCCAACGATCCCGTCTTCGAGGTCGCCCGCAACGACGCCAGTGACGCGGTCAACGATCTGGCGCCGGAAGCCAAGCAGCTCACTACCGACCAGGAAGCATATTTCAAAGAGCACAAGGACGCCAAAGGCCAGCAGCGCGAAGAGCCGCAGTAAAGCAGTTGTCAGTGATCAGTGGTCAGTTACCCGCAGTTCCGACACCTGAAAGCTGAAAGCTGAAAGCTAATAAGACTTATACGCCTGATTGAACTTCGGCCGCGGCATCTTCTGCACGTACGCGGTTACGTCGTAAGCCTGCTGCGCCGTCAGAGACCCAGGGTGGTTCTGCGGCATGTTGTGGTCAACGAAAGCCGCCATCTTCGCCGGCTTGTCCATGCCGGCCCCATCGTTAAAGGAGCCAGGCCCCCACAGCGGCGGCAGGAATGGCGGAACCCCGGCGCCGTCCGTCCCATGGCAGGTGCTGCAACTCGCCTGCACATAAACCAGCTTGCCCCGCGCGGGATCTCCTTTAAGCTCCGGTAGCTTCACCAAGCCGCGTCCGGCAAACGCCTTCCCATGCTTCTGGCCTGCGGAAAGCGAATCGATATACGCCACCAGCGCCAGCATCTCCGGGCTGTCGGGCGGCGGCGGCTGGCCATTCTCGCTGCGCACAAAGCATTCCTGGATTCGTTCCTTGAGCGAGATCACATGGCCTGCCCGCTTGTTGAACATCGGGAATAACCCGGCCAGGTCGATCATCGGCGCAGCATAAGCCGCCTTGCCGCTATCGCTATGGCAATCTGCACAGGCCAGTTGATTGCCCACATATGGAGCCGCATACTTGGGCGTCCGATCGAATACCAGCTCCCCTTTCGCCGCCAGACTCTCAGCAGCCGGCTGTCTGTGCCCTGTATTCGAGCCGGCGGCAACCACTGGGTGTCGCGCCGAACAACCCGCCGCCAAGCCGCAGACCAGCAGAACGCTCAGCCAGAAGGCTGCGGGAACCGAAACTTTGGAGCGCTTCGCCGTCATGGCCTATGGGCTTCCTCCGCGAGCGAATGAAATCCATACCGGTGGTAAATGGCCTGCGCCTCCGGGCTCTTCAGAAACTCAAGCCACTGCGCAGCTTCCGCCGGATGCGGCGCGCCCGTCACTACCCCACCTGCGTAGATGGCGGTCGTATTCTGGCCCTCCGGAATGGCCACGCCCTCAATCGGATTGTGAATGCTCTCCTGGAAACGCACCTCCGAAGCCCAGGTCACTCCGGCATCCGCCTCGTCTTTCATGATCCGCATCGGCGTCTGGCGGTGATGAATTTCGGTCAGCACCGTCTGCCCGTCCTTGACCTTCGTCTCATACACGCTCTCATAGAGCGCATCGCCACCGGCTTTCTTCAGCGAAGAGGCGATCTGGTTCGCCACACCCTCCCATTGCGGGTTCGGCATGGAAAGCCGCAGACCGGGTCGCGACAGATCGTCGAGCGAATGAATCTTCTTCGGATTCCCTGCCTTAACCATGATCTCCAGATCGTTAGTAGCGTAAGGAACCACGCTCTTCACCTGTCCCGCCTGCGCCATCTCCTTGAGCACCCGCGCCCCGGCCTCGTATACATCGGGCTCGACCTGGATGGTCAGGTTCCCGAGTGTCAGAGTATTGCCCGCCGCCATCTGTTTGCGCAAAATGCCGGGCGGCAGCGTCTCGTAGAAAATGCGCCCAGACAGCGCGGGATGCTGCGCTTCGAAGGCCGTAATCAGCTGCGGCAGTACGAAAAACTGATTGCCCCCGATGAAAATCACCAGCTTGGCATCGCACGGATTGCCGTGCAAGTCGGGAACGTTGTCCACATCCGCCACATGGAAGACGTAGCCGTGCGCCCGGGCCGGATCGTTGGCCCCGCCGCTCCAGGGTGGGCTGGACTGCGCTAATGCAGGCACGCCAATAGCGGCAGCAAGGAGAGCGCAGAACAGGCAAGAACGAAATTTCATCTCAGACTTTCTCCGGCAGTTATCCAACCGTGATGTAGCTGTAGCGCCCTTCCGCCTGCAGCAGCGCAATCGCCGCCACCATCGACGCCACAACCTGCGTCCCGGGGATGGTGTGCGCCAGCAGGTCCTTCACAACCTCTTCCGGCGACTCATTCAGATTGCGCAGCTTCACCAGCGCCCGCGCCTGTTCCTCGGTGGCTGTGTGGCAGCTCAGGAACTGCACCCCCCGATGCCGCAGCGTGGTCATGTCGTGAGCCTGATACATCGACTTCTCGTCGTCCGGGTCCTCGACAGCCGCACTCGCTTCCTCAGCCTTGCCGCCGCCCACAAAGATATTCCGCACCGCCGGCTTGCCAGTCTCAGGATCGGTAACGTTCAACCACTCGCCGATCTGGTACTTGCTCCAGATGGCATCGTCGTAATTCAGCATGTTGGCCGCTCCGTGCATGGCCACGGCAACCTTGACCTCCGCGCGCGGCACGCCGAAACCGAATTCCAGCCCATTGAGCGAGTTCTTCACGTTGTTCAGGAACTTTCCCCCGCCAATCGGCACGATGTCGAAGACCTGCTTCACGCGCGCCGGATGCTTTACCAGCGCCTCAAAATCCGCGAGCTTCCAGTCCGTCGTCTTCCACACCAGTTGCGCCTCAGCTGCGCTACTTCCTCCAACAGCCATTCCCAGCGCAGCCGCTCCGCTGAGCGCAGCCACTCCCGACGCAGCAGCTCCAGAAAAAAACGTTCTACGGGTGAGACTGTTCATCGCAATCCTCCTTGGGGATTTTTCTTCTCGTCGTGCGATTGAATTCCGAGGTTCTCCAGAAACCTGAACTTGGGCGCTTCGGCGCGGGCGCGGAACTCCGGGGATTTCGCTCTCCAGACAATGAAGACGACCAGGATGGCAGTGATGGCGCCAACGATCCACGCAATCATGGCATCTCCTCCTGGCTCGCCATCGCCGGTGAACTCTGCGCGGACGCCGCTTCCGCCGGCCCCCGATAGAACGACCGTATGTAATACGTCAGCGCCTGGATCTCCTGCGGCGAAAGCAGCGGATAGGCTTGCATGCCGCTGCCTGGGACGCCATTGTGCATCACCGCTTCCGTGCCCCGGAAAGAGACCAGCAGGTGACGGAAATCGGCCGGTTGTGGCTGGTATTGCGCGGCGTCGGGTCCGTTCCCCGCGCCCTGCTCGCCGTGGCAGCGCACGCAATGCGCAGCAAAAATGCGCTCACCCGCCTCCATCTCCACAGGCTTCAGCGCCCACATGTCTTCCGCTCGCGGCTCCGGCGTACGGCTCAGCGAGAGCACATACTCGGCTACAGCCCGGAACTGGTCGCCAGGCAAATCGTTCCATGGCGGCATAGCCGTGCCCGGCACGCCGTTTTCGAGAGTCTTCACCACGTCCGCCGGCGTTAATTGGAAATCCACCAGGTTCATCGCCACAGGCCGTAGCGCCTGCCCGCCCGGCGTATGCGCCTGCCCGTCAGCACCGTGGCACCCGGAGCAGTTGGCCACAAACACGGCTCTGCCTTGGTCGGAATCCTTCGGCTCCAAACTCATGGCTGGAATAAAGGAGGCGTTTTCCGGCTCAGGCGCCGCGTGCGCCCTTGCGGCGTCCAGAGCAGGCCGGCCCAGCGTGTCGAGATAAGCCACCAGCGCACGCGCATCGTTGCTCGGATGCCCGACCCCACCCTCGAACAGCCACGGATAGCCCGGCATCACGGAATCGGGCACCGTGTAGCGCGGATCGTAGAGGTGCACAAGTTGCCAGTCGCGTGGCCGGCGTCCCGACTCGCGCGCCAGGTCCGGCCCGATGCGCCGTGTCCCCCACATCTGCGGGAACTCGGCCTGCGTCTCCCAGGCCTGCGTCGGTGGACCGAAACGCCACTCATCGGCTGTGGTAAAGCGCACCTGCTCGGTGTGGCAATAGGCGCAACCGTTCCGTGCGTAGATCGTCTGGCCTTGCTTTTCCTGCGCAGTCAGTCCCATGTGCACGCCGGCCGGCGTATTCCGCGCAATCTTCTCATGCACGCTTATCGCCGGAATCACGCCCAGCGCCAGAAACGAGATCACGAAGAACACCAGTCCCGCACCGAACGTGATGCCGTACGCAGTGCTGATCCAGCGATCCGTCTCGCGCGTTGCGGCAGACTGAGGCTCCGGCTGTGGGGTCGCAGTTGCCGCCTCCATCCGCTCCGGCCCGCCGACAAAAAAGCTGACAGCGAAGACCACAAAGCCCACGATCAGCAATCCGCCGTCGATGCTGCGGAAGGCCCAATACGGCATCGACGCGCGCACCGAATCGATCCAGGGCACATGTTGCCGCCACATGCTCGCCTGCACCAGCCCGGCGCCCGTCAGATCCACCACCATCAGCCCCAGCCCGACTACCAGCAGCCAGTACGACCACGCCAGCGCCCGCCGGCTCAGCCGCGAGCCCGGCCGTGCCTGATCTATGTGGGCCAGCCCTCCCATCGCGGCAAACGACGCAAAGCCGATCATGGCCAGGTGCGAGTGCCCAATCACCCAATCCGTGAAGTGAATGTAGCTGTTAAAGGCCATCACCGCCTGCACCGAGCCCTGGATGCTGACCACCAGGTACAGCACCACGCTGGTCCACACAAAGCGCAGCGGAATGTCGCGAATCAACGAGTTGTCGGAGACAATGCCGATGGAAAGCAGGAGATTGGCAACGACGATGATCACGTCGATGCCCTGATAAATGGACGCGATCTCCGACGCGTGCTGCGCGCTCATGGGCAACGACGAGTACACGTAATGATGCATGCCGTTGAGCGGATAAACCAGGAACAGCAGCCAGAAGCCGATCATCGAATAGAAGTGGCTGTATATCGGCTTGCGCGTCACTGCAGGAATGACGAAGTATGCAATGGCGACGCCCAGCGGCGTAACGAAGAGGCCTACGGCGTCGTGAATCCACAACCCGCTGAAGGCTGCGCCCATGGCCCCCGGAAGGATGTGCGGCAAAAGATTGCCAACCGGGATAAGCGAGCGCAGTAAACGTGATCGCGCCCAGCAGATACCAGCCAGCTACATACAGTTCCGACCCTTTGGTCTTGAAAAACGGAATTCCAAACTGAACGATCAGCAGAAGAAATGCGAACTCGACTACGGCGGCAATGCCAAGCGGAAACTCGGCCCACTCCAACGGCTGGCTGTGGCCGGCCAGCACCAGGGTCCATCCGCCCAGCACAGCGACAAAGTTGAAAATGCCGAACAGATACCAGCCCAGCCTCTCGCTGGTAATCGAACGCCCCGTGAGCAACGGCACCGCGTAATAGAGAAAGGCAATGAACGCATTGCCCAGCCACGCATAGAGAATGCCCTGCGTGTGGTCATAGCGCAGCCGGCCCCACGTGTCCCATCCATGTCCGCCGAGAAACGACGGCGCATTGAATTTGACCGAAACCATCAGCCCGAACAAAGCCGACAAAAACAATCCGGCGAAGGCGGCATAGGTATGCGCCCGAATCAGCGGCCACGGAGTGCGTGATGTCTCGCTCTGGAAATTGGCCCTGCCGGCCCGCAACGGGGCGCTTGAAGAGCTCATGCCGGTATCGCTCCCACGCGCAGAGAGGTCAGCCGCTCAGGAACAGTTACCGCACCGGTTTTCGGCGGGTCGAGATAGCGCACCACGACAAAGGAGATCACCAGCCCGGCAAGCAGAAGAGCAAGCAAAAATGCCGTCTGCCGGATATGCGCAGAACGGCCGGAGGGTTTGTGTTCGAGTGAGCGGGCGTCGGTATGCGGGGAAGAGCGCATTCTTAAAGGGAAGTAAATCTACGCTTCCGATCATCCCGCCGCAGGTCGCCAGCGGTCCAATAACTCTTTTTAATGCCCTATAAGGGCGGAAACCTCTCAGCAAGAGCACTCCCGACCTAGCACGAGAATTGGGTGCCCCAGGTCTCGATTCTGAGACCTGGGAAAGCACGAAGCTCCACCAACTAGCCCGAACCTAATTCCGAATCTCCGCCATCAGCCGCTCAATCTCCGCCTTCTCTTCGGCGCTTGGCGGCAGCAGCGGCCCGCGCGCCCGCCCACCGAAATACCCGTTGAAGTCGCAGGCATACTTGAGCCCTGCAATCCCCAGCGCGCCAACGATTCTCTGGTTCGGCCCCGCAATCCGCTTCTGTTTCTCCTCCGCCAGTTCCAGGTCGTGGTCCTTCCAGGCCTGGTAGACCTCGTAGGAAGCCTGCGGAGCGCAAGACGCGAACGCCAGGATAGCGCCCGACGCACCTTCCTTCAGCGAATCCAGCACCGCCGCACCCGAGCCGCACAGCACCTGAAAACCGACTTCCTTCGTCCGCGTCTTCACCGGCGTAGCCGGAGCCGCTGTAGCCACGGCCGCCCCGCCCGCCAGTTCCTGCGCCGCCACAAAACTCCCTGTCGCTTCCGGTTTCGCGCTCAACATGCGCCCGGTCACCGCCTCAAACACCGGCGTCACCGTCACCGTCCGCCGCGGAGCGTTCCGCGTCAAATTCACCTGGTCGCGAATCCGTTCCACGCTGCCGCTCGAATCCTTAATCCCGATAATGTTGGGGTGCTGCGATAGCTCCGCCACCAGTTCCACGGGGATCTGGTACGGCACGCATTTGGGGATGTTGTAGAGCAGCACTGGCAGCGGCGAGCGATCGGCCACGCTGCGGAAATAATTCAAGACTGCCGCCGCAGACATCTGCCCGAGATAGTAGCTGGGCGGCCGAACCAGCACCGCGTCGTATTGCCAGCGTGCCGCCACCTCAGCCATCGCCGCCGTACCCTTCACGCTCTCCCGGCCCACGCCGGCGATCAGCACCTTATCCGGCGCCGTAGCCTCCGCGCTCACCTTCAGCACTTCAGCCGACTCCGCATCGTCCAGCATCACCGCCTCGCCCGTCGAGCCCAGCACCACCATCCCCGCCAGCAAGCTGCGCGAGTAGTGGGCCATGTTCGCTTCCAGCTTGCGAAAGTAGATACGCTCGTCCGGATAAAACGGCGTAGTAACGGCGGCAAAAATACCTTCCATCAGCATGATCCCCATTGTAGAACCAGGAATGACGCAACCCAAGTTCATCGACTGTTCGCTTGGGAGGCGAGGTGTATCGTATATTGAAATAGCAATAAGACCCAAGCGGAGCCCATGCAATGGACACGTTATTGCATCCCGAAGAGCCTCTGGATCAAGAAGAATCAGGCGCAAGGCTGCTACGGCAGGCGCTCTGGTTTTTCCTGAACGCCGTGATGGCCCTCTTTGCCTGGGCCGCGCTTATGGCGGTGGGCTACGCCCTGAACCCTCAGGGAGTACCGCAGATCGCTATCCTTGCGCTTTCTTTGGTGGTGCCATTGATCGCCGGCGCCATCCTCACCAAATTCCGGCAGGACGATATGGCCACTCTGGTGTGGCTGCTGGGCCTCATCTGGATCCTGATCGTCGCGCTGTGGGTTCTGGATATGCCCACTGGGCCCAATGAATGCTTCCAGTGCGGCGCCAGCGAAAAACTGACTCGCACCTTCTTCAGCATTCCGCGCCCCAGCGGATTGATTGATAACGACGGCCCGTTTCTCGGCACATGGCCAGCGATCGCGCTTTTGGGCTACTCCATCGGCGCGCGACTGACGCTTCGCCGACGCTCGTAACACTTCCCCTCCCCAGATCAGCCGATTGCTTCTGTCGTCAGCATAAGGAGCTGAGCGTGACGAGGCTGTCTTTTCGCATGCAACAGTGCATCATTAGCATGGTTGGAGCGCTGTTCATCATCCCTACGAGCTTGTTTTTCGGCGGCATGTTCAGTTTCGCGTTTGGCACACAGCAATCGCTTGGCGGCTGGCTGTTTGGCCTCACCGCATTCTGGTGCCAAATCCTCGGTATCGTGGCCAGCTTTTTCAAGCCGCGACTGGCCGCCGTGTGGATGCTGCTCAACATCGCCGTCAGCATTCTCGTCAGCGCCGGAACCATGCACTTGAGCATGACTGCGTGGTTGCGAGCTTGTCCCGGCTATTTGAAGGCAACCTCATTCTTCTGGGCCGGCCCCCTGGTCGTAGCATTACTGCTCTTGCGTCCCCGCCCCGCTGACAAGGAGCAGACCCAACCCCTCACCGAAATGGAGGGCTGAAAACCAGTATCCAGCGCGGCGAAGGGCGCCCCAGGTTCGGCGCGTGGCACAAAATTACCGCCCATTAGCTTTGTGCAGCGCCTGCAGCGCATACACCGTCGTCCGATGCCGCTGCATCGCCGCAATGCCTTCAGCCGCTGCCTGCGCCGCGGCCAGCGTGGTAATAGTGGGGACCCGCGCCAGTACTGCCGCGCGGCGAATCGGCTTCTCGTCGAAGATCGTATCCTGCCCCTGCGGCGTGTTGATGATGAGCTGAATGCGGTCTCCCTTGATGAGATCGACGGCGTTGGGCCGGCCTTCCATCACCTTGAACACCCGCTCCACAATCATCCCCGCGTCTTCCAGCACATTGGCAGTCCCCTGCGTGGCCACAATCTTGAAGCCGAGATCAACATAACGCCGCGCCAACACTACGGCGGCTTGCTTGTCATGATCGTTCACACTAAAGAAGACAGTACCCCCCGTCGGCAAAATCTGCCCGGCCGAGAGCTGCGCCTTGGCAAACGCCTCACCAAAACTCGCCGCCACGCCCATCACTTCGCCAGTGGACTTCATCTCCGGCCCCAGTACCGTGTCCACGCCTGCAAACTTCGACCACGGAAATACCGGCGACTTGACGTAGTAGTAGGTGCCCACATCCAGATCCTTGCCCGCGGCAAGCTGTTCCGGCAGCAACTCGCGCAGCTTGCGCCCGGTCATCAACCGCGCCGCCATCTTGGCCAGCGGCACCCCCGTTGCCTTCGACACATATGGCACGGTGCGCGATGCCCGCGGGTTCACCTCGATCACGTAGACGTGGTCGTTGCCTTCGTCATCCCGCTGAATCGCGAACTGCAAATTGACAAGCCCAACCACCTTGAGCGCCAGCGCCAGCTTGCGCGTATAGGTGCGAAGCGTCTCCAGCGTCTCTTCTTTAATGTCGACCGCGGGCAGCACGCACGACGAGTCGCCGGAGTGAATGCCCGCCTCTTCAATGTGCTGCATGATGCCGGCGATCAGCACGTCTTCGGAATCGCAAAGCGCATCGACATCAACCTCGACAGCATTCTCGAGGAAGTGGTCGATCAGCACCGGCCGCTCCTGCGAGTACTCAACCGCCGCGCGCATATAGCGCGTCACCGCTTCGGCATCGTAAGCAATCACCATGGCTCGCCCGCCCAGCACGTAGCTGGGACGCACCAGCACCGGATAGCCAATCCGCTCGCCCACTGCAAGCGCTTCTTCCACGCTCGTCGCCGTTCCCCCGCGTGGCTGCGGAATCTTCAGATCTTCAAGCAATTTGCCGAACTGCTTGCGGTCTTCAGCAAGATCGATCGACTCCGGCGAAGTTCCGATAATGGGCACGCCGGCAGCGCGCAGCCGCTGCGCCAGGTTCAGCGGTGTCTGCCCGCCAAACTGCACGATCATCCCGATCTTCGCACCCGACTGCGCTTCGTGGTTGTACACCGCGAGCACGTCTTCGAGCGTCAACGGTTCAAAGTAGAGCCGGTCGCTGGTGTCGTAGTCGGTCGAAACCGTCTCGGGATTGCAGTTGACCATGATGGTCTCGTAGCCGTCATCTTTGAGCGCAAATGCCGCGTGGCAGCAGCAGTAGTCAAACTCGATTCCCTGCCCGATGCGGTTCGGACCCGACCCGAGAATGATGATCTTCGCCTTGGTAGTCGGCGCCGCCTCGTCCTCTTCGTCGTAAGTCGAGTAAAGATACGGCGTCATCGATTCAAATTCGGCAGCGCAGGTATCCACCAGCTTGAAAACCGGCCGAATGCCGTGTCCCTCGCGCAGTTCCCTCACCTGCTTGGTGCCTTCGTGGCCTTCGAGCTTCCACTCCGTCGCAATGCGCTCATCGCTCAGCCCCAGGCGCTTCAACCGCCGCAGGTGCTCCGCACCGATCTCTTTTGGAGTAGTTTGCGCTATTGCCGACTGCGCCTCCGTAATCTCGCGCAACTGATACAGGAACCACGGATCCATGCCCGTGAACCGCGCCACCTCGCGCACGCTCATCCCGCGCTCGAAAGCGAAGCGGATGTACGCGAGCCGGTCGGGCTTCGGCGTCACCAGCATCTGCGTCAGCCGGCGCGGCTCCAACACCACTTCGGCCCCAGTCTTCTTACCGGTTTCAAGCGAGCGCCACGCCTTCATCAGCGCTTCCTTGAAGGTGCGGCCAATGGCCATCACCTCGCCCACCGACTTCATCTGCGGGCCCAGCGTTTCATCGGCGCCCGGGAAACTTCTCGAACTGCCACTTCGGAATCTTCACGACGACATAATCGATGGTCGGCTCGAAGCACGCCGGCGTCTTGCGCGTAATGTCGTTGGGAATCTCGTCGAGCGTGTAACCCACGGCCAGCTTGGCCGCAATCTTCGCAATCGGAAACCCAGTGGCCTTCGATGCCAGTGCCGAGGAGCGCGAGACGCGCGGGTTCATCTCGATCACCACCATGCGGCCGTCCTGCGGATTGATGGCAAACTGCACATTCGATCCGCCGGTCTCCACGCCAATCTCGCGCATGACGGCAATCGCCGCATCGCGCATCTTCTGATACTCGCGATCGGTCAGCGTCTGTGCCGGCGCAACCGTAATGGAGTCGCCCGTATGCACGCCCATCGGGTCAAAATTTTCAATCGAGCAAATAATGATGACGTTGTCCGCCAGGTCCCTCATCACCTCCAGCTCGAATTCCTTCCAGCCCAGAATGCTCTCCTCGATGAGGCATTCATGCACCGGCGAAAGATCGAGGCCGCGAGACAAAATCTCCATCAGCTCTTCGCGGTTGTAGGCAATACCGCCGCCCGAGCCGCCCAGCGTAAAGCTGGGCCGAATGAGAATCGGAAAGCCGATCTTCCCTGCGAAATCCAACCCGTCGCGAAGGTTGTTCACCAGTGCCGACTTCGATACTTCGAGGCCGATGCGGATCATCGCATCCTTGAAAAGCAGCCGGTCTTCGGCCTTCTTGATGGCCTCGAGTTTCGCGCCGATCAGCTCTACGTTGTACCGCTCCAGCACGCCCGCATCGGAAAGGTCGACGGCGAGGTTGAGCGCCGTCTGCCCGCCCACCGTTGGCAGGAGCGCAAATTTGCCGGCGATCGGCAACGCAGTCAGCATCTCCGCCTCAATGCGGATGATCTCTTCGACATACTCGCGCGTCAGCGGCTCGATATACGTGCGATCGGCGAGATCCGGATCGGTCATGATGGTGGCCGGATTCGAATTGACCAGCACCACCTCATAGCCCTCCTGCCGCAGCGCCTTGCAGGCCTGCGTGCCGGAGTAGTCGAACTCGGCCGACTGGCCGATCACGATCGGCCCCGAGCCGATCACCAAAATCTTCTGAATGTCATTTCTGCGTGGCATTGTTCTTTTCTTGTCCGCTGTTTCCTAAGGATGAAGGGTACAGGCTTTTGCCCGTACATCACGTTCTTCGCTGCTTTGAAAGGGCCCGGCTTTAGCCGTGCCGCTTGGCGTGTCCTTGCTTTGTTCAGCCTTGCCGCTTGACGCGCCTTGGCTTTGAAAGGGCACGGCTTTAGCCGTGCCGCAAACCGCCTCACCGGCGAGTGGCTTTAGCCACTGAGGGATGGGGTCCAACTTCCAGCCAGGAAACGCCGAGGAGTATCGGTAATCCGCAGGCGCCCCGCAGAGGTGCTTCTTCACCGGATTCAGATGAATGTATTGAAGATGACGGTCATAGTCCTCCGCATCGCGGATCCTATGATCGGCGATGCCGCGCTGCCAAACCTCTTCATTCGAGCCGAGCTCCTTTTTTGCTCGGAATGAAAATCCTCCTTTGATGAGCTGAACTGCCTTCTCAAGAGAAGTCAAAGGAGAAATGAGCAAATGAAAATGATCGGGCATCAAAACGAATTCGTGAAAAAGATAGGCTTCGTCGCGATGTGCAAGGAGCACTTTGAAAAAAAGTCGTGCCCAAGATTCGGTACGAAAGAGGGCGCGCCGTTCCCAAGTGTCGGACGTAAGGAAGTACGTCTGCGCGTTATTCGTAGCGTGTTCGCGAGCAGGCTTCAAAACCTTCCCTCAGCGGCTAAAGCCGCGATCCTTCTACCTCGTTGGCGGCACGGCTAAAGCCGTGCCCTATCAAAACACCTGCTCCAAAAAACAGCGGAGCCAAAAGCCCCGCTGTTGTCGAATGCCGATCCTTTCCCGAACAAACCTCATCCCTTCCACTCCTCCATCATCAGCCGGAAGTCGCGGAACAGGTAATGCGAGTCATGTGGTCCCGGCGCAGCTTCCGGGTGGTACTGCACGCTGAACAGTGGCAGCGTCTTGTGGCGCAGCCCTTCGAGCGTCTGATCGTTCAGATCCACGTGCGTCAGTTCCACTTCATTCGCGTTGATCGAGTCCGGATCGACGGCGAAGTTGTGGTTGTGCGCGGTGATCTCCACCTTGCCGGTAACGTTGTTCTTTACCGGATGATTGCCGCCGTGATGGCCGAACTTGAGCTTGTAGGTCTTGCCGCCCAGCGCTAACCCCGTAAGCTGATGGCCGAGACAAATCCCGAAAATCGGCACGCGCCCCATCATGTTGCGAATCGCGCGCACTGCATAATCCACCGGCTCCGGATCGCCCGGCCCATTCGACAGAAACACGCCGTCGGGCTTCATCGCCAGCACGTCTTCCGCCGTCGTCTCGGCAGGAACCACCGTCACCTTGCAGTTCTCCCGGCACAGCATGCGCAGGATGTTCTGCTTGATGCCGAAGTCGTAGGCCACCACATTCAGCCGCCGCTCGCGCGCTTCGGCTGTCTGATCCAGGCACGACGCCAGCAAAGGATCGCTCAACTGACTGCGCGAATCCGATGGATCCACCTGGTAAATCGACGGCGTAGAAACCACCTTCGCCAGGTCGGTCCCATCCATCTTGCGAATGTTTTTGGCTCTTTGCACGAGAGCGTCGGGATCCGATACGTCCGTCGAGATCACGCCCCGCATCACGCCGTTATTGCGCAGGTGCCGCACCAGCGCGCGCGTATCAATCTCCGCCAGCACCGGAACCTTGTAGCGCTCCATGTACTCGTCGGTGACCTGCTCAGAGCGCCAGTTGGAGCTGATCGCAGAAAACTCGCGAACGATCAGGCCCTCGATGTAGGGTTTGGCCGCTTCGTTGTCAGCCTGGTTGGTGCCGTAATTGCCAATTTGAGGATTGGTGAGAACGACAATCTGTCCGGCGTAGGAAGGATCAGTTGCGATTTCCTGGTAACCGGTAAGGGAAGTATTAAAAACAACTTCGCCCTGGCATTCGCCGGGGTGGCCGTAACCGAGGCCGCGGAAGATGCGCCCGTCTTCGAGCGCTAGGATCGCCTGCATCGCCGCTCCGAGGAGTGGATTCAATCGATTTTAGCAGGTTGTCCCGGTAGATAATAGGGGCCGGTCTACCGCAGCACTCCGGCATCCCGCGCCGGCCAATAGACAAACACCGCTTTTCCATAAATCAGGGACCGCTCCACCGGCCCGAATTCCCTGCTGTCGGACGAAATCGAACGGTGGTCGCCCATCATGAAATAGCAGTCCGGGGGAACCACCATCTCCGCCATGGAGCGCGTATCCCGATACTCCTCGGGCACGTAAGGCTCGCGCAGAGGCTTGCCGTTCACCCACACCTGGCCCTGGTCGATCCGGATGCGATCGCCGGGCAGCGCGATCACCCGCTTGATGTAGCTCTTTTCCGGATCGCGCGGATAGTGAAACACCACAATATCGCCGCGCGAGATGGCTTCCACGTGGTAGGCAAACTTGTTGATGAACAGCCGGTCGCGGTCTTCGAGCCGCGGCAACATGCTAGTGCCTTCTACGCGCACCGGCTGATAAAGGAACGTAATGATCATCACCGAGGCAGCCGCGGAGATGAGCAGATCGCGAATCCAGAGGCCGATGGAACTGCCGGGGCGCGCGGGCGGCGCGAGCTGTGGGGGTGCGTGTGTCGGCTCGGCCGCAACAGGCGAATCGGGGCTCTCGTGGAAATCGGTTGGCATCTCTCTTTTAGATTACTCGCTAGCTTCTAGTGAACATGCGTACGCCCTGAGGCAAAGGGTGAAGAGGTACAAAAATCAACCACAACCAAGCCCGCCCGGCGGACAAAATACCTTGCCACGGTTGGGCTTGCTGATCGGTTTGGGTTGATCGGGCGAAGGAACCAGTGCCGGCGCTGTTCCCGGCGCGCCCGCCGCAGCCAGGTTTTCATCCTGCAGAAGCAGTGGACGCTGCAGCACCATCTCCAGCTGCGTTCCAGCGTCGATATTCACGTCCGCGCCGCGCGTAAACAGCGCAACCACGCCCGCCGTCGCCAGACCCGCGCCTATCCCGGCAATTCCACCTGCCAGCGGATGTCCCGATCCCAGCCCGCCAATCGCGCCCACTGTACCGCCCGCAGGAACAGCGACCTTGGCCACTTCACCCATGTTGCGGGTCTTGTCGCTGTCCTGCTGCACCGTGCCTTCGCCATCGTCCTTCACCTGCTGGTTCTTCGCGCCAGGCAGAGAATTCACCACGCCGGGAACCTCCACCACCGAGCCATTGGGAAAGATGATGGAGGTGAAGTGCATGTCGAGCTCCGCTTTGCCCTTCACCCGGCCGGCGCGCTGCACGCGGTCCACGACCCCCTGCACATAGACGCCCACCGGAATCATCACCCGGTTGCCAACCACCACCGGAAAGGTCGAGGCCAGGTAAACGCCGTCACCAGCCTTGGCGCTTTTTGTATTGATCGAGTTGCGCAGTTGCAGCAGCACCTTGGTCCCGGCGGGAACGGTATACGTGTGCGCAGCCGGTGCCGCAGCTGCAACAGCCGGCGCTGCCGGTTGCGGACCAGCCTGCGCTCTGCAGTCATCAACGCTGACGCCGGCAACCACCATCAGAACTGCGGCCGTCTGCCAGAGGCGCATCGTATCCTCCCCAACCTGAACGTAGAGCGAACGCGGTCCCAAGTGATAGACGAAGCGTTTACGGAAAAGGATAACCCCGTCTCGAGACTGCTGAATGAACCCGCTGGGAAAAATCGTCATCCGGGCAGCGGGACGTCCTTCCGCGCTACTATGCAAGCAAAGATGATCGAGCGCGACAATTCGAAAGCAACAGCCGCCCGCGAGCAATTTCGTGCCGCGTATGCCGTACTCGAAGATGCGATCGCTGCGCATGCCTTTCCCGGATGCGCCTTCGGCGTCCTGGCCGGCGGCTCAATGGTTCTGCGCGACGCCCTCGGCCGCTTCACCTATGAAGCCGATGCGCCCACCGTTTCACCCGACACTATCTACGATGTAGCCAGCCTCACCAAAGTAGCAGCCACCACCGCCATGGCCATGCTGCTGGTACAGCGTGGCAAATTGGACCTCGACGATCCGGTTGGCGAATGGCTGCCCGGCTTCGTGGTGGGCCGCGAGCCTGGCAATCACGCCCGAAAAGTCCGCCTCCGCCATCTGCTGGCGCACAACTCCGGCCTGCCCGGCTACGTTGAGTTCTTCCGCGAACACTCTGCACCGCGGGGACTGCTGCGCGCCTGCCTGCAACTGCCCTTAGAGGCCGAACCGGGCGCCCGCGCCGAGTACTCCGATCCCGGCTTCATCCTGCTCGGCAAGGCATTGGAGGTCTGCACCGGCGAGCGCCTGGACATTTGGTCTCACCGTGAAATCTTCGCGCCGCTCCAGCTCGCCTCCACCGCTTTCTGCCCCGCACCGGATGCGCGCGGCGCCATTCCTCCCACTGAAAACGACACCACCTGGCGCCATCGCCGCATTCAAGGCAAAGTGCAAGACGAGAATGCCTGGGTCTCTGGCCGGCGCGGCCGGTCATGCCGGTCTCTTCTCCAACGTGCCGGACCTCCTCCGGTTTTCCGCCGAGATTCTCCGCGCCAACAGTTCCGGAAGCGGCACAACGCTCTTCAACTCAGAAACCCTGACCGCCTTCGCCCAGCGCCAACCGCCCTCAGGCAGTTCGCGCGCCCTGGGCTGGGATACGCCTTCGGAAAATTCCTCCTCGGGCTCACGCTTTTCGACAAGCTCAATTGGCCATCTCGGCTACAGCGGCTGCTCGCTGTGGATCGACCTGGAGGCCCAAGTCGCAGTGGTACTCCTCACCAACCGCACCTGGCCCGACCGCGCCAGCCAGCTCATTCGCCAGGTCCGCCCCGCCTTCCATGACGCCATCCGCGCAGCACTCTAGCCTGCGTGAAACGTGATTTTCTCGAGGAGGACTGAGGGGCTGTGGCACAGTTCGATCGCCCCTCCGGGGCTTGGAATCCTGTTTTTGCGCTATTCCCAGGATTGCGTCCGCTGCGTTCCGCATCGGACTTCATCCTGGGCTATTTTCGCGGCGTCCCTGCGGAACGCTCTTGCCGCTTCGCGGTCGCAGGATTTCAGAGTTCTCATGCGGACGCTGAAGGCCGCGCCCTGCCGGGTGCCCCATCCTTTCGCGTCCTTTGCGAAAGGGTGGGAAACCACAAAGGCCCGGCGCGCGCCCTTCGCTGCCCCTTACGCCCCCCGATACGGACTGCGCAGATACTTCCTGGCCGCATCGCCGCGCGTGGTGTTCGGGCCAGCCTCGACTGCGCCCTGATAATCGTGCACCGCAAGCTGCCTCTCGCCATTCAAATCGCGACACTCGCCGCCGGCCAGCAGCGATCGAATCTTGAGCTCGGCGCCCACCTGCGGCGTCCACGCCGCATGTTCGTAGGCCTGTGCCGCCTCTCCAAATTGGCGCTGCCCGCGCAACGCGTCGCCCAGCCCAAAGTCCACCAGTTCCAGCTTGGCTGAGGCAAAGTAGCCAGGGGTCGCACTCTCGGTGACAATCTGCCGGTAGGCGTCGACCGCAGCCATGCCTTCGCCGCCATCCTTGCGCAGGTTCGCCTCTTCCAGGCAGAAGAGAAAGTCGTGGGGATACTGATCTTTCAGGCTGCGCACCACCTGGATGGCCTGCCCGTATTTGGCTTCGCGGCGCAGGAACAGAGCGATAGCCGTCCGTGCTTCCACGCTGGTAATCACGCCGCGACTTCCGGCGTCTTCGAGCATTGCCAAGCCCCTTGCCTTTGAGCCGGTTATCCCAGCAAACCCAATCAAAAACTTGAACGGCAGCGGCAGCGCCCCAACCACGTATTCGTAGACGCCCACCACCAGCTTTGCGTCCACGTAATTGGGATCGATCTGGAGCGCGCGGGCGCAGTCGTCTTTCGCCTTGGTGGCCAGCCGAAACCCGGTGCCGAACCCTCGCTCCACCATCGCCACATACGTGCAGCGCAAGCTGCGCACCCAGCCTCGGGTAAACAGCGCGTTCACGTCATTGGGATTCTGGCTCAACCGCCAGTCCGCCTCGCGCACAGCCTCATCGGCCAGCGCAAAAATCTGGTCGCGCTTCTGCGGATCTTCCTCGGTCGCGTGCCGGCCGGTCAAAAATCCATCGTTGGCGTAAAAGGTCGTATCCAGCAGATCCTGGCGGTAAAGCTCCTGGAAGATGACCACATTGAGCAGGTAAGCCGTCGCTTGCGGATCGCCCGGATGCTCCTGGTGATACTTCTCAAATCGCGCAATCGCACCTGCGTAATCCAGGTTGTAGAAGTGCTGATAAGCGTCGCGCACCTGCGGGTCGTAGTTCATTGGGTTGGTGTCGACTTTATCTGCCCACGCGCCACCGGCCGCGCAGGCTAAGATCGTCCCGATCAGCAGGACGCGCAGAGACAGAACTCGAAGATGGACCGATTGCGATTTGCCAGTGTGCATGGATTCCGATCTGTCGGAGAGTAGCCTTTCAGTAGCCGGCCGGACTACACAAGTGAAACAGCAACTTGAACTATAAAGACACATCTCTCTCAAATCGCCAGACTTCGTGCCTCATCGCTCCGCCCTCGAGCCTCGAAGTCGGGCCGCGCTCATTCCGGCCTTTACGTTCTGCGGTACGATTCCATTATGCCAACCCCGGAAGGATTGACCACAGGCACCTCCCCGGAACACCGCTCGGCCGATCGGCTGGAAGCCGCTCGCGACCGCCTCATCGTCGCTCTGGATGCGCCCAACGCGGCCGCCGCTCTTGCCCTCGTTGACCGGCTTGAGGGCACCTGCCGCTGGTTCAAAGTCGGCCTCGAACTGTTTGTCGCAACCGGACCTTCCATCCTCGATCCATTGGTAGCGCGCGGACACTCCGTCTTCCTCGATCTGAAGTTCCATGACATTCCCAACACCGTAGCCGGCGCGGTGCGCTCAGCAGCTAACCTGGGAGCGCGCATGATCAACGTGCACGCCGCCGGAGGTCCGGCGATGCTGGCAGCTGCGCGTAATGCCCTCGAAGGCATCGCCGCCCCCCCGCAATTACTGGCTGTTACGGTTCTCACCAGCATGGATCAGGCGCAGACAGCGGCCGTCGGCGTCCGCCAGACTCCCGCAGACCAGGTAGAACTGCTCGCCCGGATGGCGCTCGAAGCCGGCATCTGCGGCTTCGTTTGTTCGGCGGAGGAGGTCAGCCGCCTGCGAACGCTGACCGGGCCCGAAGGCGTGCTCGTAACCCCCGGAATCCGCCCAGCTGGCTCAGCCGTCAACGACCAAAAGCGAATTCATACCCCGGCCGATGCCCTGCGCCAGGGTGCAAGCTATCTGGTTGTCGGCAGGCCCATTACCCAGGCAGCCAACCCAGCAGCAGCCGCCGACGCAATCCTCACAGAAATGGCCGCCGCGCTCTGATCGAGTTAGAGGCCGGCCGCACTTCTCAAAAGGCTGGAACCCCAAAAAGCCCGAAGCGGAGTTTTGCAGATAAGGGCTACAAAATCGGCGCGGCTTTAGAGCTTGCGGAAAAAGTCAGCATAGGTGGTCAAAGGGCCGTAAAAACATGCCCCAGGGGCTAATAGCCCACGCCTTTTTCCAGCGTTTGCGGCACGGCTGAAGCCATGCCCTGTTACAAAGCCCGACACGGAGAGTTTTTCTGCAGCCTCTTTAACCGCCGAGGGATGTCTTTGTTGCCCTTCCTCGAGCGCCCAATGGCTTTGTCATTAGCACAAGAAAAGCCCGGCAATCCGCCGGGCTTTTCTCTGGAGCAAACTTCAACCTTCACTTAAAGCTTTTCGAAGAAGTCGCAGGCAGAGCACGAGATATAAACTCCGCCGGGCACGCCACGCTCGCGGTCCTTCACGCGCTTCACGATGCGCGTCGGCTTGCTGCACTTGGGACAATCTGTGGACTTGGTCGTGTCCATTACCTTCTTGCGGTCACCAGTTTTTGCAATCTTTGCCATGGTTCGGGTGGTTCTCCTCTTTGGGGGTGTCTCTGCTCACACGCCCTCGAACGGGTCGCGGCTTCAACGGCGCGGTCATGCCCTCCCATGCAAACGGAGCAAGACTCGCTCCAATCAGTTTACATGAAAGCCGATAAGCGCTTAGCCGCAACTTGTTGTCCTTCCCTGCAAACGGTCAAGATGCAATCTGTCTCACCCTGGCGAGGGTGCAGTCCATTTTTTTTAGCCCCCCCTCCCCCCCTCCTTTCGTGTAAGTGTTTGAAAACAATGTCACAGTTTCGTCAGGTGCGCGCAAGTGTTTGATTTTAAAGGTGCAGTTCTGCATGTGTTTGAAAATGCTGGAGTTGCTGCTGGTTGCCCAGGCTGCTGCGACTTTTCCCTATGCGAATGCCTTACGGTACTCCATTGGGTGGAAATTGTCGGCAAATAGAGCGGAGCGATAAGGGTCTTTAAATCAATGGATTTCAGGGGAAATTGGAGCGGCTGGGGTTGACTATTGGATGCGTGGCTCGCACCGCGCACCCCACGCGACAGCGATCCACTAATCAGGACCCACGGCAACTGTTCACTGCTCACTGTTGACTGTTCACTGTCAGCTGCCCCACCAGCGCCTCCCACTCAGCCTCCAGTGTGGGCCGATGGAAGCGGCGGCCGGCGCGCTGATACCAGTAATTGGCGTTCGATTCCACGCCCTCTTTGCGGTGCAGGTAAGCGTGAACGGCCATGCCCTCCGGCGTCTCAAGCTCGTCAACCAGCGAGTGAGCGCGAGCCCAGTCGCCCTTGGCGTCCCACCACAAGGCCTCCAGCGGCGCCGACAGCCCCGCCGGCGACTCACTCAACGCGAGAGCAGCGCGAAACTCATCCAGCTTCATGGATACCTTGTAACACGATCAAGGCCGGATCGGGACTCGTGCTTTCCCCGGTCTTGGAAGCGAGCCCCAAGGCACTCAAATCCTTCTCGGTCCCTTGTCCCTTGTCCCTTGTCTCTTGTCCCTCGTTCCCTTATTCCCTTCAGTCCCGTGATCCATATCACATCTACGTCCCATTTCCCCTGTTACAACAAACGCATTGCTCCGATGAACCGAAAAAAGGGTCTGCCAGGGGACTTGGGAAAGGCCCGATCGTCTGCCCGCGAGGTCGTCACATCATGGGAATTCTTGCTGCACTCATCCCCGTCGTGAGCACAGTTCTCGGCAGAGCTTCGAACCGCGTTCCAAATAATAATCTCTGGCATTTGCAGCTCCAAGGCGAATAGCCGTATACTGAACTCCGACCAATCTGGTCGTATTTATCGGCTGTCCCCTCGCAGAGGACGGCCCCGCGGAGGCCGGCTGGTGAGTGCCCTGAGCGAGTTGAAGGTCAGCGAAACCGGTGTCGTGGAGACCCTTGACCTGCCGGAATCTGTGCAAAATTACCTCATGCACCTCGGATTTCTTCCCAACGCCGCGGTAACGGTGCTGCGCCGCGCACCGGCCGGCGATCCGACCGTTTACGCCGTCGACGGCATGGAGATCGCCCTGCGCCGCGAGACGGCATCGGGCATTCGCGTGCGCCAGCCAGAAAACGCCGCAATCAGAGCCGCAGCTCCCACGCCTGAAGAGCCGGCCGTGCCTGAACCCCTGTCGATTCCCGCATCCATTGAACTCGCTGAGGTCGTGCAATGAGCAGCTGTTGCTCGACTCCAGAATTCGTCCCGCCCAAGATTCCAGTCACACCCGGTTCGCTCAAGACCGTGGTACTGATCGGGCCGCCCAACTCCGGCAAATCCACGCTCTTTAACCGCCTCACCGGTCTTCGCCAGAAGGTGGCAAATTATCCCGGCGTCACGGTGGAACAACGTATGGGCCTGATGTCCGGCGTGGGCCGCGACGATCTCACCCTCATCGATCTGCCCGGCATTTATTCGCTCACTCCCTATTCTGAAGATGCGCGCGTCGCCGTCGATGTGCTGCGCGGCCGCATGCCTGGAACACCCAAGCCCGACGCGGTGATTCTGGTGCTGGACTCGCTGCATCTGACGCGGCAGCTGATGCTGGCCGCGCCGGTGCTGGCGCAGGGATTGCCCACGCTCGTCCTGCTGAACATGAGCGACCTGATGGAGTCGCGCGGCGGCCGCATCGATACGCTTGAAACTAGCCCGCGAACTCGGCGTGCCGGTTGCGCAGATCAGCGCCGTGCGCGGAACCGGCCTGGACGCCGTGCCGCTGTTCCTCAACCAGCAGAAGTTTCGCGATTCCACCGCGCCTTTGGAACTGCCCGTGATGGGCAACGCGGCCAGCACCCACACCTGGGCCGCGCAGGTCAGTCACCGCACCGGTTATCGCGCGCCCCTCTCGGCTGAAAACAGCCGCAAAATCGACAACGTCCTGCTGCACCGCGTGTGGGGACCGCTGCTGTTTTTAATGGTCGTCATCGGCGTCTTTGAAGTGGTCTTCGCCATCGGCCAACCGTTGTCCGACGGCTTTGGTGACCTGCTCACGCAAATAGGCGAGCTGGCGCGTCCCTTGTTGCCCATGGGCTGGATGCAATCGCTCCTGCTCGACGGCGTCTGGAAAGGCATCGGATCGGTGCTGGTCTTCCTGCCCCAGATTCTGCTGTTGTTCCTCTTCATCGGCATTCTTGAGGACTCAGGTTACCTGGCGCGCGCTGCGCTCATTGCCGACCGCGTGATGCGGTCGATTGGATTGAATGGCAAAGCCTTCATCCCGCTGCTCTCGGCTTATGCCTGCGCGGTTCCGGCCATCATGGCCACGCGCACCATCGAAAATAGGCGCGACCGGTTGGCGACGATTCTGGTGACGCCGTTCATGACCTGCTCGGCGCGGCTCCCGGTTTATCTGTTGCTGATCGCCGCCTTCATTCCCAACACCTATTACCTGCATGGGATTCTCGGCCTGCGCACGCTGGTCATGCTCGGACTTTATGTTGCCGGCTTCGTAGCGGCCTTCACCACGGCGCGGCTGCTCAAGAGCTCGATCCTCAAATCGAGCGACACGCCCTTCATTCTGGAGCTGCCGCAGTACCGCATGCCTACGGTGCGCTCGCTGGCTTTGCGGCTCATGGATCGCGCGCGGATCTTCCTGCGCACTGCCGGAACCATCATCCTGATCGTCACGCTGGCGCTGTGGGTGCTGGCGCACTTGCCGGTAATTCAGACGGCCAGCGGTTCCTTCACCGCTCCGCAACTGGCCCAGAGCGTGATCGGACGCCTGGGACACTTTATCGAGCCCGCGATTGCGCCGCTCGGCTTCAACTGGAAGATCGGCATCGGGCTGCTCTCGAGCGTGCTCGCCCGCGAAGTCATGGTCAGCACCATGGGCACGCTCTACGGCGCCGATCCCAGCACCCAGGCGCTGAGCCTGCAGTCTGCCCTGCACCACGACCTGAACCTGGGCGGTGCGCTGGCGCTCATGATCTTCTTCGCCTTCGCCATGCAGTGCACCTCGACGATTGCAGTGGTCCGGCGCGAAACCAATAGCTGGAAATGGCCCGCACTGCAGTTCGTCTACATGCTGGCGATGGCCTACGGCGCGGCCTTCGCGGTCAACCATATCGTGCTGACGATGGCGCATTAAAGCGCGTCGAACAACTCCTTACCTGCCAATTCCCTTTCATCACCCCGGCATCCCTTCAGATTTTCCCTACATCTCAGTGTGGGGTGGGAGGGCAGGAGAACATTTGATGTCACGGTTCAAGTACTTTTTCCTTGTCGCACCTTTTTTCCTGCTCTTCGGGTGCGGTCACCGCGTAGTTCAAGTCAGTTACGGCGCGCAATACGGGCCAGAACCGGTTTGCCCATACGGCTACTTCGATTACGCACCTTACGTCTGCGCGCCGTATGGCTACTTACGGGCCTAGCGTGGTTCCACGGCGGCGTCTTCATCGGCGCGGGCCCTGGTTCCACGGTGCGGCAAACTTCCACGGCCACGTAGACAACCACTTCGACCCGAACCACGGCTATCATGGTCCGATGCCTGGGCGCGGCGAACGGCCGACCCCCGAGCACCCTGCGGGACACGTCGAGCACTTCCACGGCAATGAAGTGCGCGATGGTCGCGGCCACAGCCACTAAGCCCTGATGACCGGGCGATCCCGTTGAGATTGCCCGGTCCTCCCCTCCTTATTTGTTTTATTTGTTTAATTTCCCGTGTTTCCGGCATCCATTTGCCGCGCCTTTCCATCTGACACTAAAGCGGAACCAGACCTTTCCGGGCTCGGGAGATGCACCTATCGAACGCGGGTGCTGGCGGGTCCTACGTGCCGCGGTAAATTTCACCCAGGAGAATTGGACTTATGGTTCGCTTCAGGTTGTTTGCTCTGGCAGCGGCAGTGCTGCTGATAGCGTCCTTCGCGGCCCCGAAAGCCTCGGCTCAAGTCAGTATCGGCGTCAATATCGGTGCGGCGCCCGCTTGCCCTTACGGATACTTTGATTACGCGCCCTACAACTGCGCTCCATACGGCTACTATGGGCCGACGTGGTTCAGCGGCGGCGTGTTTATCGGAGCGGGTCCATGGTTCCACGGACCAAGGAACTTCCACGGCAACGTGAATAACCACTTCGATCCACAGCACGGCTACCATGGCCATGTGCCGGCTCGCGGCGCGCGTCCTGACAATGCTCACCCTGTAGGGCACGTGCAGAACTTTAAGGGCAATGAGCAGCGCGATGGAAAAGGCCACGAGGTGCACGGCCGCTAAGGACTGAACTGCGGGCGGTTCGAGTTTCCCGGCCGCCCGCAGTTTTTCCATTTAGCCTCTGCACGCTTCGCTTCTTAATTTAATATCCGGAACTCCCTTCCTATTGAGCCCACCTTCGACCTGATCTTCCATTACAGGTTTTTGCCCTAAGTCAAAGATGCTTCAGTGCGATAGAGGCGGAACGGCAAGCCGGTTCCGGGACAACGCACCCCTGTGCAGTGGCATCCCAAACGTAGTTAGATCGGGCCCACAGCTTGGTTGAACTGCGCGGCGAAGCTGGTCTTGACAGTCTCACGCCAAGCGCCAGGAGCACAGAGATGAGACACGGAATCAACCGGCTCGGCGTTCTTATGGTCGCACTTGCCACGCCGGCACTGCTAATTGCGCAAGAAGCGAATCCAACCACATCGCAACCGCCGGCTGTTCCGGCGCCCTCGCAACAGACCTACGACAACACCCCGCTTTATCGCATCCAGGTCGTGGGCCGTGAGATTCCAGCCATCAATTACTTCCAGCGCAAGGGCGTAACGACAATCGGATTTACAGGAACAAGCCTGCTGCCGGAAGCCCATGGCGAAGCGAACGTGGAGGCACTGCCCGGTCGCACTGCGATTCGCGCCAGCTTCAATCACCTGGCTCCGGCCAACGGTTTCGGCCCCGAATACCTGACCTATGTGCTGTGGGCGATTACGCCAGAGGGCCGGCCCATCAATCTGGGCGAAGTTCTGCCCGGGAAGAACGGCAAGGACCAAATCACAGTCACCACGAACCTTGAGGCTTTCGGGTTGATTGTGACCGCCGAGCCATACTTTGCGGTCACCATGCCAGGCGATGTGGTGGTGGCGCAAAATGAAGTGCTCCACGGCAAGACCGAGGGTGAAATCGGAGACGTGGACGTGCATTACTCGCTGCTGCCGCGCGGCGCTTATGAGCAGACCGCAGGTCGGCACGAGGTGCTGCATCCGATTCGCACCGACGAGCGCTCACCGCTGGAGCTTTACGAAGCCGAGAATGCCGTCCAGATCGCCGAAACCGGGGGAGCAGACCAGTATGCGGCCGACACGATGACGACTGCGAAGCAAGCTCTCGAAAATGCAGAGGGTTACGACCATAACAAGCACGACCGCAAGCAAACCATCACTTACGCGCGCGAGGCAGTGCAGACGGCGGAAGACGCGCGTATCATCACCATCCGCAAATTGAAGACTGCGGACGAACAGGCCCAGCAGCAGGCGCGGGCGCATGCAGAGCAGGTTGCGGCGCAGGCACAGCAGACCGCCGCTCAAGAGGCTGCGGCCCGGGCACAGGCGGAACAAGCCGCGCAACAGGCGCAGCAGGAGCAACAGCAGGCTCAGGCGGCGGCAGCCCAGGCCCAGCAGGAACAGCAGCAGGCGGAACAAGAGGCCGCAGCCGCGCGCCAGCAGCAACAGCGGGCCGAACAACAGACGCAGCAAATGGCCCAGCAGGCGGAACAGGCGCGCGAGCGGCTGCGCCAGCAGCTCAGCCAGGTTTTGCAGACCCGGGAAACCGCGCGCGGGCTCATCATGAGCATGTCCGATGTGCTGTTCGCCTTCAACAAGTACGAGCTCAAACCAGACGCAAAAGTGATATTGGCCAAGGTATCGGGAATCCTGCTCGCCTATCCCGACCTTAGGGTGCAGGTTAATGGGTATACCGACAATGTGGGTTCGCCCAGCTACAACCAAAAGCTTTCCGAGGAGCGGGCAGACGCCGTGCATGACTTCCTGGTCTCGCAGAACGTGCCGGCGGCAAACGTCACGGCGCAGGGAGACGGCGAGAACGACCCGATTGCGGATAATTCCACGGGCACGGGGCGGGCCCAAAACCGGCGCGTGGAACTCGTGGTAACCGGTGCGGCGATCGGAATGGGGGGCGGCCAGCAGCCGGGCACACAGTACCCGGCGCAGGAGGCTCCAAATCCCGTTCCACAGCAGTAACCCGACGGGGCAAAGATGGATCCGGCGGCCAGGCAGAGCACTCCTCCGCTGAAGAATATGGAAAAGTGCCACCACGGCTGAAAACCCTTCGCGATTTTTCGGCATCAAAACCACGGATCGGCCTAAAACCGCCGCTCGTAGAAATTTTTTTCGAAGAAATCAATTGGCGCAGCGTTGGCGACGCTGCTGACGGCGCGCCTGGACGTTTCGCGTCTAGATGTTTTTCGGATGCGTGCATGTCCCGTATCAGAGAGATTGGCCTTGGCTATGGCGACTCTTCCCGGCGGCGGCAGAATCCTGGTTTTGGATGACGATGTCCACGTCGCCGAGACCCTGCAGATGATTTTGCTGGCGCGCGGCTACAAGGTGCGGATAGCCAATTCCGCCGAAGAGGCCATTGAGACGATTGCCGGCTGGGAACCAAATCTTGCCATTGTGGACGTGATGCTGCCACGCATGAACGGCATTGAGTTCGGCGATGTGCTGAAGGCGAACTACCCGCAATGCCAACTGGTGCTGGTTTCCGGTCATCCCGGCACATCCGACTTGCTGGAGACGGCCCGCAGAGACGGCCATCCGCTGCTCGAAATCCTGGCCAAGCCCCTGCATCCGATGCACATTCTGGAGATTGTGGCGGGGTTGCTGCCGGGGCTGACAGGGGAAGCCTAGCTTACCGGCTGGCCGCAATCATCTGCGAAGCGTGCTGCAGGCTGGTGTCCGTTACTTTTGCACCGCTCAACATTCTTGCCACTTCATGAGTCCGAGCGCGGTCATCGAGGACGCGGATCTGCGTCTTTGTGCGGCCGTGGTCTTCTCGCTTTTCTACCACCAGATGTTGATCGGCGAAGGCGGCGATCTGGGGCAGATGGGTGACGCACAAGACTTGCTGGGCGCGACCCAGCGCCTTGAGCTTTTGGCCGACCGCCTCAGCGGCGCGGCCTCCAATGCCGATATCGATCTCATCGAAGACCAGCGTACGCGGCGTTGGTTTTTTTCTCGTCCTGGACGAAGTCTCTTCCACGGCTACCTTAAGCGCCAGCATTACCCGGCTCAGCTCGCCGCCCGAGGCAATCTCCACCAGGGGTTTCATCGGCTCACCTGCGTTGGTTGCAATGCGGTATTCAACTTCATCCCATCCGGCAGCGGACCACGCCGACTCGTGTTCGGACTGCATGACCCCAACCTCAAAACGTACTTTCATCGCCAGCGAATTGATCTGCGCCTCGGCCAGCTTGCCCAGTCGCGCAGCAGCAGACTGGCGCTCAGCGCTGAGCGCCGCGGCGGCTTCGCGATAGGATTTCGTCGCCTCTTCGAGGGCCGCACGCAGTGCCTTGAGGATCTCGTCACGGTCTTCTACTTCACCCAGCTTGTGCGCCACATCCTGGCCAAACACGATGACTTCGGCGACCGTCTTGCCGTACTTGCGCTTGAGGCGATCGAGCAGCGCCAGGCGGTCTTCGATCTCGGCCAGGCGCTCGGGGCTGGCGTTGATGCCTTCGGCGTAGTCGCGCAGTGTGGCGCCGATATCGGAGATCGTGGCTCGGGCAGAAGCGAGCTGCTGCGCAGATTCAGCGAAGCGGCCATCGTAGCGGGTCAGCTCCTCCACGTTGCGCAGCGCACCGCGCAAAGCGGCTTCGGCGCTCGAGCCACCTTCGTAGAGCTGTTCAAACGCGCTCATAGCGGCGGCGTAGAGCTTTTCTGCATTGCCCAGGACGCGTTTTTCTGTTTCAAGCGCCTCGTCTTCGCCGGCTTTCAGATGCGCGGCCTCAATCTCTTTGGCCTGGTAGCTCCAAAGGTCAACCATGCGCAGGCGGTCCTGCTCGCCCTGGAGCAGGTCGTTGAGTTTGTTCTGGGCGCTGTGCAAGCGCGCGTAGGCGGCCTCAATGGCGTCAGTAGAAATTCCGCCAAACCGATCGAGAAGAAGCCGCTGCTGAGCCTGGTCGAAGCTGGTCAGCGTCTCGGTCTGCGCGTGAACGAGCGCCAGCTCCGGCGCCAGTTCCTTGAGCACGGCAACCGTCGCGGGTTGATTGTTGACGAAGACACGGCCTTTGCCCGTGGAGAGAATCTCGCGGCGCAAAATGATTTCAGAGCCCTCGGAATCGATGCCGTTGGCTTCGAGAACCGCCTCGGCGCCGGAAGTGGACGCGAAGACGCAGGAGACAACGGCTTTGTCCGCACCATGTCGAACCACATCGGCTGAAGATTTGCCGCCCATCAGCAGGGCCAGCGCGTCCACCAGGATCGATTTGCCGGCGCCGGTCTCGCCGGTCAACAGGTTGAGGCCGGGCCCGAATGAGGCGATGGCATGATCGATGACAGCGTAATTTTCAGCGCGCAGCTCGACGAGCATAAGGAGGTCCGGTTGACGAAGTCTCGTTCAAGATTGTGATCCCCCATCCTTTCGCCAGATTGGCTTGGCAACAAGCAGGTCACTCGACTCCGCTTTGCTCCGCTGCAGCTGACAAAAGGACAGGGACACGCTTCATGGTACTGGCTGGACGCTTCCCCACCAACGCCATGCGCCCCAAAAACCAGGGAATCCGAGCGCAGCATAGCATGAACCATCCCCTTCGCGGTGAAGGAGATTGCATCCAATGGGATGGTGAGGCATCGAATCGATAACTTGGAAGGAAGTTATGCGTCTGATACCGTAAAGGTTGAGGTGAATCCCCATTTTTACTGCTGCGTTTGCATTCATTTTGCAGGCTGATGGTGGCGCGGCCCCGGCGCAGAACCAGGCGTTCGGCGCGCTGGCCGAGATGATGAGCAACATCGGGCCAATCGCCATGTTTGTGCTGGGCGTTCTGCTCTTCGCCAGCCTTTACTCCTGGACCATCATCCTGGGCAAGATCGGCACCTTCCGGAAGGCGACCAAGGAGAGCCGGCGCTTCATCCGCGCATTTCGCAAAGCAACTCGCCTCCAGGAGATTGCGACCCTGGCCAGCGAATGCCAGGCCAGCCCTCTGGCGCAGGTCTTCGAGGATGTCTACGAGACCTACAAGCGGCAGACGGGCGGCTCGGGCCCCCCACGCAATCTTGTCCCGCTGGAGCGCTCCGGCCAGACTGCGGCCAGCGAGGCTGTAACCAGCCTGGAGCGGCGCATGACGTGGCTGGCGACCATTGCGTCCACCTCGCCCTTCGTGGGCCTCTTTGGTACCGTCATGGGCGTGGTAGAGGCATTTCACGGACTGGGCACGGCCGGCACGGCCACGCTACGGGCCGTGGCGCCCGGCATGGCCGAGGCGCTGATTACTACGGCTGCAGGCTTGTTCGTGGCTGTGCCCGCAGTCGTGGCCTATAACCAGTTCAGTGCGCGTATTCGCGTCTTTGCTTCGGCCGTGGACGACTTTTGCCGTGAGCTGCTGAACTCACTCGAAGAAATTCCGGTGCGGGCTGCCGCGCCTGCGCCGCCGCGCGGTCCCGACATGCTGGCACGGGAGGCGGAACGTGGCGTTTTCAAGTAGCAGCAGGCAGACGCGGAGTTCTTTGGCAGAAATCAACATCACGCCGATGGTGGATGTGGTGCTGGTGCTGCTGGTCATCTTCATGATCACCGAACCGGTGCTGCAGTCGGGCATTCAAGTCAATGTACCCCATACGCGCACTGTGAAGCAGATTACCGAGCAGCGCATGGTGGTGACCATCGATAAAGACCAGAACATCTACCTCAACGATAAGCCCATCAACATTCACGAATTGCCCGAGAAGCTGCACCAGGCGGGCGTGGACCCGGCGCATCAGGCCATTTATCTGCGCAGCGATGAGCGCGTGCCGTTCGGGGCTTTCGCCAGCGTGATGGATGCGGTGAAGCAATCCGGAATCACCAATGTTTCGATTGTGACCCAACCGCTGGAGACAAAGTCTGCGCAGAACGGCGGGAACTAAGCAGTATGGACGGTATTGTTGGCGGTGAGCACCTGGAACGCGAGATTTCGCCAGAACCTGTCGCAGGACCTGCGACCGGCGCGGTCTTACTGCATGCTGCGCTCTTCCTGCTGCTTGGCTACTACGCCTGGATTCTAGGGCTCTTTCATCACGATCTCTGGGGCAATGCAGGCGCCGGCGGATCCATGCAGGTCAGCCTGGTGAGCAATGCCCTTCCCCTGCCTGCCGAGCAGATCAACAAGAACGTGCTGACCACAGAAACGCCCAGTCAAGCGCCCGCCGAGATTAGCCCCAAAGAAGAGCACCAGATGGATGAGACGGCGATTCCCATCCTGGGCAAACACGCCAAGCCGGAAAAGAAGACCGTCCAGAAGACGCAACCCCACCAAACTCCGCCGCCGCAAAACAAGGCCGCGTACGGCGAGCAGGCGGGTTCGATCATGCCGCGCGCTCTCAATCCCCAGACTGCTTCCAACGGCCCCACTGCCGTGGGAGATAACGACTTTGCCAGCCGTTTCGGATGGTATGTGGACCAGATCAACCGCAAAATGGCAAATAGTTGGTACAAGGGGGACGTCGATCCGCGAACACCGCGCGGGGCGCGCGTGTACCTGATCTTCACCATCAGCCGCGACGGCACTCCCAGCAGCGTTCAACTGGACAAATCCAGCGGCAGCCCTACTCTGGACCTTTCGTGCGAACGCGGTGTACAGCGGGTTGACACTTTCGGTCCTCTTCCGGCGTCCTATAATCAAAGTACGTTGAAGGTTTCTTACTACTGTGAGTACTAGAGCGGCTTATGAACGTGCTTGCTCTCATTTGATCCATGCCTGGCGGCTTTCCCCCCGCATCTATGCCGCCCGGCCGTTGACTTTGCGGAGTCGGGACCATGAAATTCGTTTGTTACCTTTCTTTGCGCCCCGCGTCACGGAGAAGGACCTCTCTGGCGCGCGCAGACCGAGGTTTCGCTCTCTCTACCCCTCAGGAAGGACTGCCGATCGCATGAAGGCACAGTTGCGTTGTTTGCCTCTTTTTTTGTTTTGCCTCGTTTTCTTTCAGGCACCGCAAGGCTTCGCCCAGGACTGGGTTCACACCGGTACAAACCTCGGGAATGCCAGCATTCGCCTGGCTGTGGCCGACTTCAAGCCCGTGGGTTCCGATCCGCAAACACCCGCACTCAAAGCCGTTTTCGACGCTACCCTGTTTAGCGATCTAACCAACGCCGGGGTCTTCGACATGGTGTCGAAGAGCCTCGCGCCACAGGCCATGCCTGGCTCGCCGCAGGAAATCGCCCTCGCCCAATGGTCGGCTATGCCGGCCAACGCCTCCATGGTGGCCTTCGGCGCGCTCTCGACGACCAACGGCCGCCTCGTGGTCTATGGCTGGCTCTTCGACACCCACAACACCGCCAGCCCTCAGGTGCTGACGCAGCAGTACAACGAGGACGCCACGGAGGAAATGGCGCGGACCGTTGCACACCGGTTTGCCGACGCTATCATCTACCGGCTCGGCGGCGGCATCAACGGCATCGCAGAAACCAAAATCTACTTCGTGAGCGCGCGCACCGGATCGAAAGAGATCTGGGTGATGGACTACGACGGGCAGAACCAGCACCCGGTTTCACATCTGGGCACGATCTCGATGTCTCCGCACGTCTCCCCCGATAATTCGCGAGTCGCCTTTGACTCTTTGGGGCGCGAAGGCTGGGCGATCCGGATGTACTCGCTCGACCTGAACCGCCTGGTGAGTTTTCCTGCCGGCGCTGGCGGGCGGCAGCAATTATGCGCCGGCCTGGGCCTCTGACGGCAGCAAGATCGCCTTCTCGTCCGCACGCGGCGGCCGTCCCGACATCTGGGTTTGCGACGTGGGCGGCAGCAACCTGCACCGCGTGACCTCCTTCGGCACCGATACCTCACCGACATGGAATCCGCGCACCAATTCGCAGATCGCGTTTGTCAGCGGGCGCACCGGCGAGCCGCAGATTTACACCATGAATGCCGATGGCTCCAACGTGCAGCGCATGACCGATAGCGGCTATGCGGTTTCACCCTCGTGGGCTCCCAATGGCGGCATTCTTACCTTTAGTTGGAACCGCAAGTACGGCCCCGGCGATCCCGGCGGGCAGGACATTTACCTGTTCCAGATCGCCAGCATGCAGTGGCTGCAGATCACGCATGAGTCGGGCAGCAACGATTTCCCGTCATGGTCGCCGGATGGGCGGCACATCGTCTTTGAGCGCACCATCGGCGGGCGCACGCAGATCTGGTCCATGCTGGCAGACGGCACACACCAGCAGCAATTGACACACACCGGAAACAACTACATGCCCGACTGGAGCTGGAAGTAAGCTCAGGGTAATTTCGCTCCAGTGTGAATTCGATCACTGGGGCGAACCGGTAGAGATGAACTGAGTTTTTTTGAGGGTGGCCATTTCCCGCGGCCGTGTTCGTTGGGTCCGCAATCAACCACAAATCGGGGCGCCGGAACCGCAGTCCAAGCACTTCATAACGCGGAACCGGCAATGCATTTCAACCTTTTGCACAACGGGGATTCAGGCCAGGCAACCGCGCCCTTTCGAGGCGTTGCGGCAAACCATGGACCGGGTCGCCTGGAAAATTCTGAATTTACCGAAGGAGTGATTCCCTTGAAAAGACGCCTTTCTGTTTCTGCAGTTTTGCTCGTTGCCTTGATCACCGTTGCTGGTTGCAAGAAAAAGCAGCCAGTTCCGCCCGCGGCCACCGCTCCACCCGTGACGACGCCCGCTCCCACCGCGCAACTCACCGCCACGCCCAGCGTTATTTCCTCGGGCGACCAGGTGCAGCTTTCCTGGCACACCACCGATGCGTCGTCGGTCACGATTGACGGCATCGGCGACGTTCCCACTGTCGGCGTAAAGACTGTGACACCCACCCAGTCCACCACTTATCACCTGGTGGCTCGCGGCGATGGCGGCTCGGCAGAGGCTTCGGCCAGCGTGACGGTTAATGCTCCCATTGCCACCGCCGTGCCCAGCAACGCCATGAGCGCCGAAGAAGAATTCAAGGCCAATGTGCAGGACGTCTTCTTCGACTACGACACCGCCGATGTTCGCACCGATGCGCAGGCGACGCTCTCCAAAGACGCAAGCTACCTGGTGAGCCACCCGGACATCAAGGTAGTGATTGGCGGCTATTGCGACGAGCGCGGCTCGGATGAATACAACCTCGCGTTGGGCCAGAATCGCGCCAACTCTGCCAAGACTGCGCTGGTAAACGATGGCGTTGCGGCCAACCGCATCCGCGTGGTGAGTTACGGCAAGGAAAAGCCGTTCTGCTCGGAGTCCAACGAGCAGTGCTGGCAGCTTAATCGGCGCGCCGGCTTCGCAATGGACCAGCAGTAGTACGCGGGCGCGGAGCAGCAAGCCCCTCCGCGCACAACCTGATTCACTCTTGCGCCGCTGGCGCCCAACTCACGCCGCGCGCTGGAGTACCTGAGCCATACTCTGAACGCGGCAGCTCTCACCCGGAGCTGCCGCGTGTAGTTGGTATCATGAGGGTGGGTGGAGCATGAAAACACACACACTGCGCAATCGCATTTTCCTGGCCGTCGCGCTGGCCGTGATGCTGGCTCAGACCGCTGAACCGGCCCACGCGGTTTCCAAAGAGATGGTTCAACTGCAGACTCAGGTGCAGCAACTGCTGGACATGGTGCAGCGCCTGCAGTCCACGGTGGATACCAAGTTTGCCCTGATGCAGAACCTCGCCCAGCAGACTTCCGACCAGGCGAACCAGATGACTGCGACCGTGAATGCCCTGCAGCAAAAGCTGGATGCGCAGAATCAGGCGGAGAGCGGGAAGGTAGATACCGTCTCCGGCCAGGTGCAGTCGCTCAACGATTCCGTGGATGAGCTGAAGTCGCGCATCGCCAAGCTCGACAGTTCGATCCAGGGTCTGCAGGCGCAGTTGCAGCAGATGCAGACCCAGCCGAATCCGGCCACCATGCCTGGAGCCGCGCCAGGATCGGCACCTAGTGGCACCATGCCGAATGGGTCCATGCCGACAGGGCCCGACACAAAGCCTGCTCCCGGCGTCCCAGCTCCAAGCACGAGCGCGCAGCCAGGCGGCCAGACCAATCTGACTCCTGGTGGAGCACCGGCAGTCCAGGCACCTCCGCTGCAGGAGACCTATCAGGCCGCGCTGCGTGATTTCAACGCCGGCCATTACCAGCTGGCGGCCAGCGAGTTTGGAGATGTCGTCCACTACTATCCTCTTGACGATCTGGCCGGCACCTCGCAGTTCTACCTCGGCGAAATTGCTTACCAGCAGCAGAACTATAACGATGCGGTGAACGACTACAACGCCCTGCTCGAGGGCTTCAGCGGCAATGCCAAGGCGCCGGCTGCGCAGTTGCACAAGGGCTATGCCCTGCTGGCAATGGACAAGAAGCAGGCCGGCATCGACGAGTTGCGCGAACTGATCAAGCGGCATCCGCAGACGCCCGAGGCCGCGCGTGCGCGCAGCAAGCTGAACGGCATGGGCGTGCGCATCACGGCAACACGGTAAAGGCAGCCTGAATGGCGAAATGGGGCCCGAGCCTGCTTTACAGGCTACGGAAGAACTCTTCAGTGCGCGGGCTTAGTAACGACGGCACGACTTCAGTTGGGCGGAGAAGGCCAATCACTCAGCAGGCTGCGGAAAATACTCCTGCGCGAGGCATATTGCTCCTCACAACATCGCTCAGGGGCTGAAGCCCACTTCAATTGATTGACCTTATCGGCCCGGCTAAAGCCGTGCCCTTGTTACAAAGCCCCACCGATTACGTTTTTCCGCAGCCTGTTCAGCCCCCGGCGATCTTGTGGAGCAACTAACTAGCAGGGCGGGGTTCGGAGGTGGTGACAGCCACGCTCTTGTGGTGGCGCACATCGGCGCCCTGCACCCAGAAGATTACGTCTTCAGCAATATTTGTTGCATGATCGGCCACGCGTTCCAGGCTGCGGCAAATCATCAGCGCATTCAGCGCCTGCGGGGCCAGATGGCACTGCTCTTCCATCACCTTGGTCAGTGATTTGTAGGCGGCGCGGTTCATGGCATCCACCGCGTCATCCTGGGTGAGCACGTGGCGGGCGACCTCTGCGTCGGCTTCGATAAAGGCCTGTAGGCTCTTGCGTACCATATCCGTTGAGAGCGCGGCCATGCGCGGAATATCAACAGGAAGTTCCGCGACAGCCATCTGTTCCATGTGCCGTACCCGCTCGCTGATACTCTTGGCGGCGTCGCCCACGCGTTCCAGATCGGCATTGATCTTGATCACCGAGAGAATGAAACGCAGGTCGATGGCCATGGGCTGCTCCATGGCCAGCAGGTCCAGCGCCGACTGGTCGATATCGCGCTCCATGCGATTGATGGCGATTTCGCTGCGGCTGACCAAATCGCAGATGGAGAGGTCGCGAACCCGGTAAGCCTCGATCGCGCGCTGGATAGCTTGCTCGGCTAACCCCGCCATTACCAGCAAGTTCTCCTTCAAATCCTCAAGGCTTTGTTGAAAGCGTATGCGGGTCATCCAAACCTCCCCGTGATGTAATCTTCCGTGCGCTTGTCGGAGGGGTTGGTGAAGATCTTGTGCGTGGAGTCGAACTCGACCATCCTTCCGTTCAAAAAGAAGCCGGTATTCTCCGCGACGCGCGCCGCCTGCTGCATGTTATGCGTAACGATTACGATGGTGTACTGCGCCTTCAACTGGAAAATCAGGTCCTCGATCTTGGAGGTGGAAACAGGGTCGAGCGCGGAGGCCGGTTCGTCCATCAGCAGCACCTCGGGGTCGACGGCGAGGGCGCGGGCAATGCACAACCGCTGCTGCTGGCCGCCGGAAAGGCTGGCGCCGGACTTCTTCTTGAGGTCGTCCTTCACTTCATCCCACAGCGCCGAGTTGCGCAGCGACTTTTCGACAATCTCATCGAGCGCGCGGCGATTGGAGTAGCCGTTGAGCTTGAGCCCGGCAGCCACATTGTCGTAGATGGACATGGTTGGAAAGGGATTGGGGCGTTGGAAGACCATGCCCACACGGCGTCGAATCTCGACGGGGGTGGTGTCGGCGTAAATATCCATCTCGCCCATGCGCACGGAACCGGTGACGCGGGCCACGGGATTGGTCTCGTGCATGCGATTGAGGCAGCGCACAAAGGTGCTCTTGCCGCAGCCAGATGGCCCGATCAACGCGGTGGCATGATTGGCGGGAATTTTCAGATTGATGTCCTGCAGCGTGTGATTTGTGCCGTACCACGCATTCAGGTTGGTGACTTCGATGCTGACACCCACTTAACTTGCCCCTTTCAAAACGCCGCGGCTGGTGACGAAGCGGACCAGCGAGACTGCGAGCACGATCAAGAGAATCAAAACCAGCGCTCCGGCCCAGGCCAGACGGTGCCAGTCGTCATACGGGGAAAGAGCATACACGTAAATCTGCAACGGAAGCGCGGCGATGGGCTGGTTCAAGCTGGCGCTCCAGAAGTCATTGCCCAGCGCGGTAAACAGCAGTGGGGCGGTTTCACCGGCCACGCGCGCGAAGGCCAGCATGCAACCGGTGATGATGCCGGGCGATGCGGTTTTGACGGTGATGGACAGGACAGAGCGCCAGTTGGGCACGCCCAGCCCCAGCGCAGCCTCGCGCACCGCATGCGGCACCATCAGCAGCATCTCCTCGGTGGTCCGGCAGACGGTGGGAATCATCATGATGCCCAGGGCAATCCCGCCCGAAAGCGCCGAAAAATGCCCTTGGGGAACGACGATCAGCGCGTAAATGGCCAGGCCCATCACGATGGAGGGCACGCCGTTGAGAACATCGGCCGTAAAGCGCACGGCGTTGGCCAACTTGGTGCCGCGGCCGAACTCCGCCAGAAAAATGCCTGCGCCGATGCCGATGGGAACGCCAATCAGGCTGGCCACCCCAAGCAGAATTCCAGACCCGAGAATGGCATTGGCCATGCCACCGCCCGATTCGCCCACCGGCTTGGGAATCTGAGTAAAGAATGCCCAGTTGAGCGAGACCGCGCCTTTGTAGATCAGGTAGCCGAAGATGGCGACGAGCGGCGTTACCACCAGCAGAGTTGCCAGAACTGCCAACCCGGTGACAGCGTGATCGGTCAGCGCGCGCACCTGGGAGCGGAATGGAGATCGTAGCGTGCTCATCCGTTGTCTCGTTTCACGAGCATCTCCTCAGCGCGTCTGCGCCGGTGCTCCGCGCGTCACGGCCCATACCAGCACCTGGGCGATAGCATTGACGATGATGGTGACCACGAACAGCGCCAGACCGATTTCGATCAGCGCGCTCAGGTGCATGTTGCCAACCGCCTCGGTAAATTCGTTGGCGATGACCGAGGCCATGGAACTGCCGTTGGCGAGCAGCGAGCGATGAATCTCCGGGGTGTTGCCGATAACCATGGTCACGGCCATGGTTTCGCCCAGCGCGCGGCCCAAGCCAAGAATGATGCCGCCCACGATGCCGATGCGGGCGTTGCGCAGAACGCTGATGCGAATCATTTCCCAGCGCGTGGCGCCCAGCGCCAGGGCAGCTTCTCGTTGCGAGTGGGGCACGGCAGACATGACCTCGCGGGTCAGCGAAGAGATGATGGGGAGGATCATGACGGCCAAAATGATGCCGGCGGCCAGGAATCCCAACCCGGTGGGGTTGTCGTCGTTGAAGAGCGTGGTCCAGCCGAGCGACTTCACCAGGAAAGGGTTCACGTAGTCGCGCAGGAGCGGTACCAGGACGAAGACAGCCCACAAGCCGTAGATCACGCTAGGGATGGCAGCCAGCAATTCGGTTAGAAAAGCCAGCGGGCCACGCAGGGCCCGAGGGCACATTTCGGTCAGGAAGATAGCCACGCCAACAGCCAGCGGAACGGCAATCAGCAGCGCAAGAAACGATGAGACGAGAGTCCCGAAGATGAATGGAATCGCGCTGAACTGCGAATTCACCGGATCCCAAAACATGGACCGGTGGGTTTCCGGGTCCGTAAACGTCTTATAGAAGAACTTGAACCCGAACGCGTGCCAGCTAAGCTGTGATCGCAGTACCAGTTGCCAGACGATCAACACCACGATGCCAAAAACGCTCAGGGCGCACAGCAGCATCAGCCACTTGAACACCCGGTCGCTCACAGAGGAGTTTCCGCGTGCCAGCAGGAAGCGCCGCACCGCCGAGACTTCAAGGCCGGCTCCGCGGTGCGCAACCGGGCCTCTGCCCGCATTGGGACCGTGGGAGGAGGGCGGAAGGGGAGCGGAGGGAGCCTCTGAGGCACGCATCTCAGGCACGTTGGCACTCACAAAACAAAGGCTACCCGGCCATTATGAACGTCAAGTTACAAGTCTGCAAAATCAAGCGCATACGAGCGGAAATCTCCGTCAAAATCGCCTCCAGGAGTTACCTGCCCTGCTCCCAAACAAGCCCTGCAGCCCCGGGGTGCCCGAAACAGCTCAATGGAGGAGGAAATCGATTAACCAAACGAGATAGTTCTGTCGGTAGCCGATGCAAACGTGTTAAAAAAACAATATGGCCAAGCGAAAGCCTCCCGAGGGGCGCGTAAACCTGAAGATGTTGGCCGAACATCTGGAATTGTCGCAGACGACGGTTTCGCTGGTCCTCAACAGCTCGCCGTCGGCCCGCTCCATCCCGCAAGAAACCCGGGAGCGGGTGCGGGAGGCGGCAAGGCGCCTCAATTACAGGCCCAATTATTTCGCCCGCTCGCTGCGGCAAAGCCGGTCCATGAGCGTCGGTGTGCTGGCGCCGGACCTGAGCGAAGGCTACTTTACCCGGGTAATGGGCGGGGTAGTGGAGGAACTGACGGCGGCGCATTATTTTTATTTTACCGCCTGCCACGATTGGAAGCAGGAGCTAATTGAGACCTACCCCCGCATGCTGGTAGAGCGGGCGGTCGACGGTTTTCTCCTGCTCAACACACCGGCCGACCAGATCGAGGTGCCCGTGCCCGTGGTGGCCATCTCCTCGCACGGAGCGGCGGAGAACGTCACCAATATCGTTCTTGACCATCACCGGGCCGTCGAGCAGGCCCTGACCCATCTTTTTCAGCTGGGCCACCGGCGCATTGCCATCATGCGCGGCCCGGGAGCCATCCCCGATTCCGCAGTGCGCTGGGAAAGCATTCAGCATGTGGCAGCGGAGATTGGGCTCAAGCTCGATCCCAGCCTTGTGATCCGGATCGAGGCCGGCGGCTGGTCAATCGACCCAGGCCATCATCCCATGGCACCGGAGATCGGGTATAAGCCCATGCAGGCGCTGCTCGAGAATACGCGCGACTTTACAGCTGTGTTCTGTTTCAATGACATCGCCGCCATCGGCGCCATTCGCGCGTTGAAGGACGCGGGGCTGAGTGTGCCGGGAGATGTATCTGTCGTGGGCTTCGACGACATCCAGTCGGCAGCCTATGCCACGCCGTCGCTCACCACGGTGCGCCAGCCGCTGACAGAGATGGGCAAGCGTGGCGCGCAGGTGCTGCTGGAGCGAATCGCAGACCGCGAAAAGTGTTTCCCCGCGGAGATTGTGATGGAGCCTGCGCTGGTGGTGCGGGAGTCGACAGCCGTGGCGCGTGACTGACCGAAATCAGGAGCAGGCAGCCTCAAGCCAGCGGCTGACGTAGATCTGCGCGTGGGCCTCGCCGCAGTAGTGCCGTGCGCCGTGCGCGTCGGCGGCTTCCCGGGTCCATTTATGGATAGTCAATTGGGATTCGTTGCAGTGGATGACGATCCAGCGCATGGGGTTTTCGGTTTCCTCGCCACAGATTTCACATTTGTAGATGGTGCCAATCATTTGCGACCTCGGGGTAAAACGCAAAGATGTGGGGACGAGCACGCCGGCTCAACGCCTTACTGATCTCAGATCCCGCTTCTCTGATCTCTGTTTTATTCCAGCATCTGCAGATCAAGCGGTTCAACCAGCATACAATCCATACCGCTGACGTGAGCCAGCGCGCGCTTGAGCGCCGAGGTCCTGCAGGGTTCGACGGTGACAACAAACGGCAACGCATCGGCAGGGTAACCGGGCCTCTGCACAATGGCGCGGATGTTGATCTGCTCTTTGGCCAGCGCGCTGGTGATGGCGGCGACAATGCCCGGCCTGTCGGCGACCAGGAAGCGGATGTAATGGGGAACTTCGAACTCCGCGCCAAGCTTGGCCGGTGCTGAAGGAATTTCGACGCGGCGGGAACCATGCGCCAGCGCGAGCAGGTCGCTGACGACGGCGACCGCGGTTGGATGACCGCCGGCGCCATGCCCGGAAAACACCACATCGCCGCCGTAATGGCCGCGCAAAATGACCATGTTCTCAGTCCCCTGGGACCAGGCCAGGGGTGAGCGCAGGTCGACGAGCATGGGGCCGACGGTGGCTGCGAGGTCGCCATTCGACTGCTGGGCGCGTGCCACCTGGCGAATGGTGCAGCCCAGGTCGCGCGCATAGCTAAAATCCACGGCGGTGACTGCAGTAATGGGCCGCGGCGCAATCTCATCCGGATCGACCTGTACGCGCAGCGCCAGGCGCATGAGGATGGCAAGCTTGGCGCGCGCGTCGAAACCACCCACATCCTCTGTCGGGTCGGCCTCAGCATAACCCTTGGCCTGCGCCGCAGCCAGAACGGGTGCGTACTCCGCGCCCTCCTGCATCTTGCTGAGGATGAAGTTGCAGGTGCCGTTCAAAATGCCGTCGATGCGCTCGATGCGATCGCCGGCGAGACCTTGCTCAAGGCCCGGGATCACTGGAATTCCACCAGCCACAGCGGCGCCATACTTGATATGCCCACCTCTGCCCGCCGCCAGCCGCTCCAGGTCGATTCCTTGATAGGCGATAAGCTTTTTGTTCGCGGTTACCACGCTCTTGCCCGATTCGAGCGCCCGCCGCACCCACGCGCCCGCGGGATCAAGGCCGCCGACGAGTTCAACGATCACATCGGCATTCGAGGCCAGAACTTCTTCCGCATCTTCACTCCAGACGACGCTCTCCGGTGTCCAATCCGCACGCTTGCGCGACACGCCCCGATTGAAGATGTGGGTCAGCTCAAGCTCGCGCGGTTTGGACTCCACGAGAATGCGCGCCACTGAACTGCCCACCGTGCCAAATCCAAACAGCGCAATACGCAAAGGGCGCTGCACACGAGACTCCTGCGGGGGCGAGACGGCGGCGACGGCTGGCGATAGAGATGAAGTTTTGGACACTGGATACCCTCTTACTGGAGCTGCGGAAATCGAAACTGCGAGTCATCTCGATGATACCGGAAGCACACGGCCGCAGCTCGGGCGCAATCATTCTCGTGTAGGATAAGGAACGAATGCGGCGCGGAATTTCAATTCTGCTGGCGCTCATGTTCGGCCTGGGGCCGCTGAGTTCAACTCTGCCCGGAGCCGAAGACGCGAGCCTGCCAGCCTGTTGCCGCCGCGACGGGGCTCATCACTGCGCCATGGCCGCGCGCATGGCGGCGATGATCGCCGCAGTCGAATCGGACGCAAACACTTCCGTCACCGCTCCGACAACCTGTCCCTACTATCCCGGGCCAGCCTTTGCTCTGCTGCTGCCGGCGATTCATGCGCACACGGTTGGAGCAGATGAGCTGCCGGTGATGATCATCATCGGCCCCGCGTTACTCCCTGCCGATTCGGTCGACGTCTCCCGCCCCAGTCGCACTCACGCCGGCCGCGGCCCTCCCACAGCATCTTAAAAATCCTTTGATAAGGCTGCGCTGGTTCGCGGGGTGTTGCTCTGCGAGCACAGGTCTGTGCGCTGGCGCAACACCGTGCTGTACGCTGACGCGGCGTCTTGTGCGCGAAATGCGCGGCTGCTCGACGATTTCCCATTCCCTGCAAGGCGGTGTGCCTCCGCGCTCGCGCGAGCGTGGCACCTGTCTGTATCCAGTTCGATCTTTTCGGAGGCTTTTATCATGCGGCGCCTTTATTCTCTTGCGGCAGTCTTCTTGCTGACCTCATCCCTTCCTGCCTTCGCCACGATCTTCGGTTCCGTTCGCGGCATAGTTCATGATCCTCAGCATCGACCAATCCAAGGCGCGCACCTTACGCTGAAAGCGCAAGACTCAGATTGGGCGCAATCACAGGACTCCAACGATAACGGAGAGTTTATCTTCACTTCCGTACCGATCGGGAATTACACGGTCACCGTGTCGTCCAAGGGCTTTGAGCAGGTGAGCCAGACGGTAATTGTGGAGTCGGATACGAGCCCGGTTCTCCACCTTCAACTGGCCGTTGAAGGCGTGGAGGAAAATGTTACGGTGCCGGAAACTGCGGGACAGGTAACAACGGACAGCGCTACGCCGACAACCATGCTGAATCGGAAAGAAATCGAGCAAACTCCGGGAGCAGACCGCACCAACGGCCTGGAGATGATCACGGATTATGTTCCGGCTACCTACGTGACGCACGATATGCTGCACATGCTTGGTGGGCATCAGGTAGAGTGGCTGATCGACGGCATCCCCATTCCCAATACCAACATCGCAACCAATCTCGGCCCCCAGATCGATCCCAGAGACATCGATGAACTCGAAGTGTTCAGCGGCAGCTACGATGCCGATTACGGAGATCGCACCTACGGAGTCTTTAACGTGGTGCCGCGCACCGGTTTTGAGCGAAACCGCGATTGCGATCTGGTCATAACAGCTGGGAATTTCTACCAAACCGACGACCAGCTAAGCTGCGGAGCCCACACCGAGCGGTTTGCGTGGTACGCGAGCGGGAATGGTAATCGCAGCGCTTACGGACTCCAAACCCCGATCCCTCAGGTTGTGAACGACGCGGAGAATGGCTTTGGAGGTTTCGCTACGTTCATCTTCAATCCCAACGCCAAAAACCAGTACCGGCTGGTCACTTCGCTGCGGCGGGATTACTACCAGATCCCCATCGACCCAAACCCGAACTCAACCGGAAACCAGATACTTGCGTCCGCAGGCGAGTCTCCGAGCTACGGCTTGCACGACGCCGAGGTTGAGCCGGACGGCTACGCGACCTTTTCCTGGATCCACACCTTCAATCCAAATACGCTCCTGACCGTTTCGCCCTTTTATCACTACAATGGGGCCGACTATAACGGCGGCGCCAACGATTATCCGGCTATCTCTACCGTGCAGCAAAATGCCAACTATGCTGGAGCGCAAACGGTCGTGAACAGAACCTTCTGGAAGAACGATCTTGAGGCAGGCTTCTACAGCTTTTATCAGCACCAGTACAACTACTTCAATAACGTATTCACAGATGGCTCGCAGAATTTTCCGGCGTCTTCGATCGGGGTCAACGGAGGAGTAGTCGCCGAATTCGTCAACGATAAATTCAAGGTGACTCCCTGGTTTACTTTGATCGCGGGGCTTCGCACCACGCAGTTCGACTCCACCTCGATCGCAGAGCATGCGACCGATCCGCGCTTTGGTGCGGCGGTGCGCGTACCGCATCTGAATTGGGTATTCAGCGGCTTCTACGGTTACTACTACCAAGCGCCGCCACTGTCCACGGCCACCGGCGCTGTCGCAGGACTGGCACAGAGCCAAGGGTTCGGCTTCTCGCCCCTGCATGGGGAACGGGACATTCAATGGCAATACGGCGTCACGATTCCATACCGCAACTGGACACTGACCGCCAATAACTATGAGACAAGGGCGGAGAACTGGCTCGACCACAACAACATTGGAGAGTCGAATCTTTTCTGGCCGATTACCTGGTCTTATGCGCAGATACAAGGGTGGCAACTCACCTTGCGCTCTCCCGAGGTACTGCATCACGGCCAGTTCCACCTTGCCTACGCAAACCAGATCGCGCAGGCGACATCGCCAATCACCGGCGGCCTTATTTTTTCGGTTCCGCCGGGCCTCGCGCCCGTAGACCACGATCAGAGAAACACATTGAACGTGGGCTTCAACGGCAAGCTGCCGTGGAACTCCTACGCATCCACCAATGTTTACTACGGATCTGGTTTCACGAATGGTTTGTACGGAGCGCCGAATGCGCAATATCCGGGCCAATATCTGCCGAGTCACACCACATTCGACCTATCGGCTGGTAAGACGTTCGCTGAAAAGTACACCTTTTCCGCAAACGTGGTGAACGTGACAAATCTACGGGTACAGCTGGATAACAGTTTGACCTTCGGTGGATTTCACTGGAATGACCCACGGCAGATTTACGGCGAGTTTCGCTACCGGTTCAAATATTGAGACTTTGTGGATGCAAGTTGCGCTCCATCCTTTTCATAGCCTCATCGTGAAAAGGATGGAGCCGCAGCAAAAATTTGCGGCCCGGTCATTTCCAGGTATCCCACACCGCGCACTGTTGATTTCGCGCTGCTGCCGTCGACATCGATAGCTCCCTCCCAGTAGCTTGGCCCAAATTTGCCAGTCATTTCCTGCGATCGAAGCGGGGTTGTCACATCGAAGTCCAAGTCAAGCATGGGAATGGAGACGTGCCAGCGCAGCGGATAAGTGGCCTCGGTTACGGGACTGATCCACATATCGCCTTCGGGCGTCATCACGAAGTCCTGCAATGTCAGGAATCGGCTGTTTCCACGCGCGTCCACATAGCTGCCCGACGAATAAGGATCGATGCTGCCATCCTTGTGACGCAGCCGGTAGAGCATCAGATCCGAACCGTCGTCAAATTGGACGCTGAGCCAGTCCCACCCAGATTCATTAGCAGCCATGGATCCGGTGAAGAACTCGTGATCCATCCACGCTGTTCCCTCCACCCTGTAATCCTTGCCATTCAACTCGATCGATCCGCTTGTGAGCAGCCGGGTAATCGAATAGTAGTGCGAGGCATGACCCGCGCCTGCAGCCTTCCGGCTCACGCCATCCTGCCCCTGAATTTCCGGAGGCTTCGCTGGAACAAGCTTGAGCGATAAGGTGAAGTCTTTGCCAACGCCGTGCAGGTCCTCCTCCTCCGGGGCGATGTGCGCCTGCCAGTTTCCATTCCAGATCACTCCGCTCGCCGCATCTACTCCAGCGATACCCGGACCGGAGCGATTCAACCGCTCCTCGTGATAGAACTGCTGTCCACTTATGTCGCTCAATGCCAGGTGCGCCATCCACACGTCATGCACATACCATGGATCTGGATTTGCGGCGCGCGAGACCCCCTGCCGAAAGAACGTCAGCTCGAAACCAAAACGATGTCCGTCCGGAGCGCGCAGGTTTCCGGTGTAGTACCACCACTCCGTCTGGTATTGCTCATGATTGAAATAGTCGCGCGGAAATTGAAACTTGTAGCCCGGCAAGGCGAGTTCATACTGCTGCGCCGGCGCACGAACGACCATCAGGAGCACTAACCATGCGATCCATCTACTGTTCATGGTTACTCTTCATAGATCACGTCGATGGGATTGGTGCCGACAGCGAGGCGCGCCGGGTACAGCCCTGCCAGAACCGTCGCGACATAGACGATGGCCATCGACGGCAACAGCACCGCAAACGGCCAGTGAAATTGAATTGTCCATCCGAACGACTGCTTGTTGATGACGAACACAAGTACCAGCGACAGCACCACCCCAAGCGCGAGCCCTATAACGCTGGCCAGAATGCCCATGAGACCAGCCTCAACCAGAATCAGCTTGCGGATCTGCTGCCCCGTTGCCCCGAGGAATCGCAACACGCCGAATTCGCGGCGGCGGTCAATCACGATAGAAGCCAGTGAACCCGCAATTCCTCCCACAGCAACAAGAATCGAGATCGCTTCCAATGCGTAAGTGATCGCAAATGTCTGGTCGAAGACGCGCATGCCCTGACGCCGAATCTCGCGATTGGAAAAAACCAGCACATCGCTCTTCCCCATTGCCTTTTGGATGGCCGTCCGTGTCTGCTGCAGGTTGGCGCCGGGAGCAAGATAAACCGCCAGGTTGCTCGGCGCCGGATCCGGCAGATATCTCAGCAGAGTATTCCAATCAACAAGAATGAGGCCTGCCTCGTCCCCGTAGTCGTAGAAGACGCCGAGGACGCGAAATGTTGTTTTCTGTTCGCCGAGAGGCAGTATGAGGCTCATTCCTGGCTTGACGTGGTGCTTATTGGCAAAGGGCTCGCTCACCACTGCAAAATTGCCGGAGGCAAGTTGGCGCAGCACATCCGCAGTGCGCAGGCCGTCGAGAAACTGCAGACCTTGTCGCTCCCCGACCGGGTTTGGCTGCGCACCTGCCAGTGTTGCGGGAAAACCCTGGTATTGGATCGCATAGGCGCGCAGCCGCCTCACCGCTTCAACGCCTGGTACCTGCGCGATCCGAGCCGCAATATCTGGCGACATGGTCGGGTGCTGATCCCCGCCCGACCAGCTTGCCGGCCGCAGATACAGATCTGCCGGCAGTTCGCTCTGCATCCACGTCAGCACTGTCTCGCGGAAGCTGCCCACCATAATGCCCACTGAGGTCATCATGGCCACCGCTGTCGCCAGTGCCGCCACGAGCACCGAACTTCTCCGCAGCGACCCGCCCAGGCTGCGCGCAGCCAGCAGGCCCTCCACGCCCACCACCTTGCGCAACAAATCCGCGCCGAGCGATGTGGCGCCGTGCACCACAAGCGGAGTCAGCAGCGCCGATGCTGCCACGAACAGCAACGCGGCCAGATACCCCATCATCGGCTTGCCGCCGATCTCCGGCGCCTGCGCCGCGGCAACTCCGCAGAGCGCGAGCACGAGCGCAATGAGCGCATCGCGCTTGCGCTCGACCTGGACGTCGTATTCACGCCGCCCGCGCGCCATCGCTTCCGTGGGCGGAACAATGCTCGCCTCGCGCGCCGGAGCAAGCGCGGAAAGGCACGAAGCACCAATTCCCACCAGGAGCGCAAGCGCCACTGAACCCGTTGTGATGTGCATCGGACCGGGTTGGCTCGAAACATAGAGAGCGTTCACGGTGGTGGAGAGCATCTGCACGGCCCCTGCTGCCAGGAGCCGGCCTAGCGGCAACGCCAACAGCGAGCCCAGCCCGCCAAATACCGCTGCCTCCGCCAGGAATGCAATCAACACCGCATTCCGGCTCGCGCCCAGTGCCCGCATTGTTCCAATTTCCGAACGCCTGCGCACCACCGACACCGATAGAGCGCTGTAGATCAGAAATGCTCCAACCACCAGCGCGATGTAGCTCAGGATGCGCAGATTCCATCGAAAGGCCGCCAACATCCTGCGATTTGCTGCGGTTTCGGCCCCCTGCGCATGCAACAGCACGCCGATGGGTAACGCCACCTTCAACCGGCTCTGCCATGTTGCAAAATCGCCCTGTGCGGGCGTCCCGATCAAAATTCGATCCACTCGGCCCTGCTTGCCGGTTGCCGCTTGCGCCTCCCCGATGTCCATCAGGATCGCATCTCCGTTCACCTGCACCGCGCCGGGAAGAATTCCGCGCACAACATATGTCTTGGTGTGATCGTCGATCAGCAGCGAGAGAGAATCGCCAACTGTTTTTGCCAGACCGCTCGTGACCCAGACAGCATCGGAGTCATTGATGTGCCGAATGCCGTCCGCGACCTGCGTGGGACCAATCATCGATAGACTCTCGTCGTTTGCCGTCCCGATCATATCGATACCAATGAGAGGAACGGACTGTCCCGTTTCCACCAACATTGCGTGATCTTCAATGCGCGGACTAATCTCAAGCGCATACGGCAAACTGGCGAGGCGTGCAACCACCGCTTCCGGCACTCCTCCCGCAGCCGTCACTTCAAAGGTGCTCTTCCCGGCAAGTGTCTCGATCGAGGAGTGAAACGAGCCCGCTGCCGCATCGCCCGCCAGATCGATCGCAACCACGGCTGCAACGCCCAGAGCCACGGCAAACAAGACCAGGAGAGCGCGGCCGGGCTGCCGAAACAGCGGCCGCAGAATCAGCCGGTAGAACAAAGCAAAACTGCTCACGAGTGCGGCCCGTCAAGATTACGGTCTTCCAGGATGCGCCCGTCGCGCATCCGCACCACATCATCGGCAATCGCCGCCGCTTCCACACTGTGGGTTGCCATCAGTATCGTTACACCGCGCTCGGAGCATATTTTCCTTAGCAGTGCCAGAATGGAATTGCCCGTCGCCGTATCGAGATTGCCGGTTGGTTCATCCGCCAGGAGCAAGCGCGGGGCATGCACCAGGGCGCGCGCAATGGCCACGCGCTGCATCTGTCCTCCTGAAAGCTGGTGCGTCTTGCGGTGCGCCAGATCCGCCAATCCCACCAGCGCCAACTGCTCCATCGCCTTGGGCCGCGGATTCGCATTACCGGCCAGCAGTAGCGGAACCTCCACATTCTCAACCACGCTCAGGGTGTTGATCAGCTGAAAGGATTGAAAGACAAATCCCACTTTTTCTCGTCGCAGCCTGGTCAGGCCGGCCTCGTTCAGCTGGTCTGTCGCATCGTTCTCCAGCAGCACGCTGCCGGCAGTCGGAAAGTCGAGGGCGCCGGCCAGGTGCAGCAGTGTGGACTTGCCGCAGCCGCTGCGCCCCACGAGCGCCAGGAACCGGCCGGTTGCGACCTCCAGCGAAACCCCGTCCAGTGCGCGCACGCGCTCACCATTGCTCCCATAATCTTTGACTACGTCTCTGAATGCGAGCAACGGAGAAGCGGCCCCGAGATGGTTCTGCGATTCGCAGCTCATTCCTTCGATTCTCGCTTAGAGCACGCTGTATATCCACTCGACGCGGAAAAACTTCACATTCAAAATTTTGCGCCACGACATGCGCCCGGTGCGAAACGTGCACAACCTGATGCTAACCTCTAAAACAATCTCCCGAACTGCCGATGAACTGACTGTCGGCGAGGTGGGAGTTGGATCAGTATTCTCCGTCTATCGGCGGGTGGCAGGCTTCACGCCGGGAAGTTTCTGGAACTGCATCCGGGCCGGACTGGAACTGTGCGGAACAGAGCCCCACCTTCTCCCAGGTGCAGCAGATGCTCGGAGAAGACTGCCTGCCGGACGCCGAGTTCTTCGTTCGCTGCTGGACCGTGGGGGCAGCCAGGGCGGCCGACGACCTTTGGGACAGGAATCGCATGCAAAGGGAGCGCGAGAGCCAGTCATCACCCTTCTGGAACTTCAGCATGCCCCGGATTTCCGCAGAGGAATTTGTGCAGAACCAATCAATGCACGTTCCGCTGGGCCCGTCATCGCAGGCCGCTGCCTGGCCCTACCCGAATCCAGCGGAAAACGAGAATTCCGGGCCGGATTGGGACGGCGATTTCGATCCCGCCGATCCATTGACGATTGAGCGGGCTCGCCGCCTGCTCGGCGTTGCAGCAAACAGTTCTCCGGCGCAGATCAAAGGCGCCTACAGACATCTTGCCCGCATCTATCATCCTGATCGCCTTGATTGGAAGAGTTCACAGGCTCGGCAAATCGCTACGGACCGGATGACTGCGATCAACAAGGCTTACGTTTTGCTGGGCAGTGGCCGTTCGACGCAGCTTAATGGAAGCAGGTCTTCATCGTGCTGATTGGCGGTTGATGAACGCTGGCTCGCGCCGCGCTTCCGGCGCAGTGAGTGCATCAAGACGCAGGCGTAACCGATTCCACATGGAACAACCCGGGTAGCACCTGGCCGGCCTTGCCTTCCACGATCTGCGTAAATGCTGAGGCATTCAGTGGCGGCTCGGGTCCTATGTAGATGGTGCGCGCGCCATTCTGGCTGGCCCAGTGCACAAAACTCGCGGCCGGATACACGGAACCCGAAGTCCCCACCACCAGCATCACCGTAGCTTTTTCAATCTCGCGCTGAATGCGGTCCATTTCGAGCGGCATCTCGCCGAAGAAAACAATGTGCGGGCGCAGACGGCCGCCGCAGGAGCAGCGCGGCACGTCAGCCAGGCTGGCATAGACGGTGCTGTCCTCTACGGGCGGGCGGCCGCACTCGCGCTCGCAGCGTGACTTCGCCAACTCGCCGTGCATGTGATGCAGGCGAATGGAGCCAGCGCGCTCGTGCAAGTCATCCACATTTTGCGTGCAGAGGAAGAATCGCGCACCGAGCCTGGTTTCGAGCTCAGCCAAGGCGCTGTGCGCGGGGTTAGGCTGCGCCTTCCTTCCCGATTCCCGCCGAGCCGAATAAAAATCCCAAACCCCGCCCGGATTGCGCTGCCAGGCCTCGGGCGTGCACACGTCCTCAATGCGATAACCAGCCCAGAGCCCATCCTCGGCGCGGAAGGTCGGCAATCCGCTCTCCGCGCTGATTCCCGCACCCGTCAACACGAAGACACGATCTTTTGCGCCGATTTCAATGTTGCTCATTTTCCTTGTAGTCCCTAGTTCCCAGTCCCTCGTCCCTGCCTTCACGGCTCCAACAAAATCTTGCCCGTGGTTATGCGCGCTTCCATGTCAGCCTGTGCCTGCGCCGCATCCGCCAGTGGATAAAGATGCTCAGTGTGCAGCTTGAGTTCGCCTTTGGCAGCCCAGCCAAGCACCTCGCCGGAACGCCATTCGAGCTCGGCGCGCGTGGCAATATAGTGCCAAAGGGTGGGCCGTGTGAGGTACAGCGAACCCTTGCCGCTGAGCTGGATCAGGTCAAACGGAGGGACCGCACCGCTCGATCCGCCAAACAGCGCCAGCAGCCCGCGCGGACGAAGACAGTTGAGGCTCTTCTCAAACGTCGTCTTGCCCACCGAATCGTAGACCACGTCCACGCCCTTGCCGCCGGTCAGGCGCTTCACTTCTGCCTCAAAATCCTGTTCGGTGTAGAGAATCACGTCGCTGGCGCCGGCTTCCCGCGACAGCTCGGCCTTGGCCTGCGTTGAGACCGTAGTGATGACACGCGCGCCAATCCGCTTTGCGATCTGCGTAAGCAGCAACCCAACGCCGCCCGCCCCCGCGTGCACGAGGGCCGTGTCGCCGGCCTTGAGCGGGTACGTGGAGAAAGCCAGATAGTGCGCCGTCATCCCTTGCAGCATGGCTGCCGCTGCCTGCTCCGGCGATACCCCATCAGGCACTTTCACAAGCTGTGCCGCGTTAACCAGCGCGTACTCGGCGTAGCTGCCCAGAACGCTGGTAGAGGCCACTGCATCGCCGGCAGCAAAACCAGTCACGCCGGCGCCCAGTTCCTCCACCGTGCCGGCCGCCTCGCTGCCGGGAATCACCGGCAACGCGGCCTTGTACTGGCCTTTGCGGAAATAGATCTCGATGAAATTGACACCGATGGCTTCAACCCGAATCAGTACCTGTCCTGGTCCTGGCACCGGGATGGGTAATTCCGTGAGCCGGAGAACCTCAGGCCCCCCGGTCTCGAAAATCTGGATGGCTTTCATGTCACAGATAAGAATGAACCTTGAGGGTCTGGCGGGGCAAGGAGAAAACAGGGAACGAGGGACCAAGGGAACAAGAGAACGAGGGAACGAAGGGAAAAGGTGACCAATATGTGCGAACGTTGCGGATTTGGCGTCGATTGCGGGAGCCTGAAAACCGCCGCAAAAAAGAACCGCCGCAGCGCTTCCACGCTGCGGCAGCCTTCTTGTTCCCTTGGTCCCTTGTTCCCTGCCTTTAGAAGTTTTCTTCCCGCCGGTCGGAAACCATATTCTGCTCTTCGCCGGGCGTAAGGCGGACCAGGCGGTCGACCGCGTAGGCCGAGGGATGCTCCCCGGTAAAGTGGTGCCGGACCTGAAGTTCGCCGAGCAAGCCAATGGCCAGCAACTGCACACCTGCCACAATCAGCACCGACCCCACCACAAACAGCGGCCCGTGATGGTGCATCATGCTCTCTTCGGGGTGCAGAATCTTGGAGATCAGCAACACCATGGCCATGCCACTGCCACCCAAGATTCCCAACAGTCCTACGCCGCCAAAAAAATGCATAGGCCGGCTCATGTAGCGCAGCAGGAAGCGAATGGTCAGCAGGTCGAAGAATACTCGGACGGTGCGCCCGATTCCGTAGTGACTCTTGCCCCGCTCGCGATTCATATTGCGAATGGGCACCTCGCAGATGGAGGCGCCATACCAGCTCGCCAGCGCAGGAATGAAGCGGTGCATCTCACCGTAGAGCGGGATATTCTGGATGACCTCGCGACGATAGGCCTTGAAGGTGGTACCGAAGTCGTGGATGGGCACACCCGAAAGCTTGGCCATCATCCAATTGGCGCAACGCGAGGGCACGCGGCGCATGATGAAGTTGTCGATCCGCTTCTCGCGCCAGCCGGAGACCACGTCGTAGCCCTCATCCAGCTTTTCCAGAAACGCCGGAATGTCGTTCGGATCGTGCTGCAAATCGCCGTCCATGGCCAGGATGAACTCGCCCGAGGCATGATCGAACCCTGCGGCCAGCGCCGAGGTCTGCCCGAAATTTCGTCGCAGCTTGATTACCAGTACCCGGCTGTCGACCGCGGCAATCTCTTCGAGCAACTTATAGGTGCGGTCGCGCGAGCCGTCGTCGACCAGCACTAATTCGAAGCTCTCACTCACCTGCTCCATCACCTGCTTGAGGCGCGCGTAGAGCGCAGTGACATTTTCCTCTTCATTGTGAAAAGGAACGACGATGGAATACTTCGGCATGATGAGTTAGATGTTATTCCAAATCAAAAGGTTACACCGCCAACCGCGGCCCCTGGGTCTGATTATTTTGCCGTTTTGAATCCAGATAAAGTTCCAATGCCCAAAAGAACCTATTGATTCAACTCCCCCAACATTGATTGCATCTCGCTGAGAGCGTGGGAGTTACCGTTTCTCGCCGCGCAACCGATCCCGTCCTTCAGACGCGCGATCGCTTCGGCCTTGCGTCCTTCGCCTGCCAGCGTCTGCGCGGCCATGAAATAGCCGGCCGTGTAGTCCGGATCGTTTGCCAGCAGCGTATCGAATTCCTCAAGCGCCGCGGCAGTTTCACCACGGCCTGCAAGTTCCATGGCAATGCCGTAACGTGCGAAGCTATTCTTCGGATCCAGAGCGAGAATCTCTTTTAGTCCTGCAAGTTTGTCCATTGTCTTCGTGGGGAGCTAGACCCGGTCCTTATGCTCTTCTAGGAGGAATTTGCGTATTTGGCGCAGATTGCCGAAACTGGAACAGGATCATGGCTGATTCCCCCGACCGGATCACCTGCCGCCATCCCCATTGTAGCGGTACGGCTATGAAAAATGCATTAGAGGGGGGCGAACTGCAAAAAGAGCACATTGAACGGAGCCAGAAAGGCATGAACGAACAACGGACCAATCCGGGAGTGCGTACGGTGGCCAGTTCGCAATCGGAGATGACGGAGATTATTCTCCCCAACGATACCAACACGCTGGGCCACCTGTTGGGCGGTCGGCTCATGCACTTTATTGATCTGACTGGCGCCATGGCCGCCTACCGGCACGCGCGTGCGCATGTGGTGACAGCGGCCATGGATCACATCGACTTTATCCGCCCCGTGGAGCTGGGCGATCTGGTGACCCTCAAGTCAAGCGTAAACCGGGCCTTCAATACATCCATGGATGTCGGCGTAAAGGTATGGGCTGAACATACTCGCACCGGCCAGATCGTGCACGTGGCCAGCGCCTATCTAATCTTCGTCGCGGTCGATGAGCAGGGAAACCGGCTGAAGGTACCTGAGGTCCGGCCAGAAACAGCCGACGAGATCCGGCGCTATGAGGGCGCGCTTCGCCGCCGGGAAAATCGCGAGGTGGAAGCGGCGCGCCGCAAGGAGGCCAAGCTGGCCACGAGCGGACTGTCGTCGTAAAGACAACGTTGTGCCCCGTTCTTCGGCCTTCTCTCCGGCAAAAAATTGGAGGCGCAAATCCATGGATTCCCAAACGTACCCCGCCGCCTCCCTCATGCGCATCCCTGGACACGATACGGCCACTTCCCTCGCCGCGTACACCGGGCAAATGCAACCTCCGCAACGCATCGTGTGCCTGACAGATGAGACAACCGAGACGCTTTATCTGCTCGGCGAGCAGCAGCGAATCGTGGGCGTCTCCGCCTACGCCAGCAGGCCGCCTGAGGCACGCAGCAAGCCCCGGGTTTCAGCATTTAAGAATGCTAACTTCGACAAGATTCTCGCGTTGAATCCCGACCTGGTGCTGACATTTTCCGATGTGCAGGCCGAGATAGCGCGACAGCTTGTTCTGCGGGGACTTACCGTCTTCAGCTTTAACCAGCGCAGCGTTGCAGAAATACTCAACATGGTCCACACGATTGCCAGAATCGTGAGCAAGCCGGCGGAGGGCTCCGCGCTTGTGGAGAGCCTGACGCGCGGACTGACGGAGATTACGGCATCGGCTCGCGCATTTCCACGCAGGCCTCGCGTCTACTTCGAAGAATGGGATGAACCGCTGATCAGCGGCATCCGCTGGGTCGAAGAACTGGTCGAGATCGCCGGCGGAACGCTGACCTTTCCTGAGTTACGGGATTGCGGCAAGGCACAGGACCGGGTCGTCGATTCAGCAGCCGTCATCGCGCGCGACCCCGAGGTAATTCTTGCCTCCTGGTGCGGGAAGAAAGTACGCTGCGAGACCATTTGTTCCCGGCCGGGATGGGAGACCACAGCGGCGGTGCGCAATGGGCACGTCTACGAGATTCCGTCTGCGGCAATCTTGCAGCCCGGACCGGCGGCCCTCACTGAGGGGGTGCGCCAGCTTCACTCCGTACTGGCGCACGTTGTCGGCATCGAAATTGCTCCTCGGCTTCAACCTGCGGAAGCAATTGCATGCCTGTAAAATCGAAGGAAGAAGAGGTGTTGATCGATGGCGCATTCACATGCCATGCCCCAGCCGGTTGCATTGCCCGGCGTTTCTAAAATTATTGCCGTGGGCTCGGGAAAAGGCGGAGTGGGTAAAACCACCGTCGCCGTCAACCTGGCCATTGCACTTTCCAAGCTCGGCCACCGCGTTGGATTGATCGATGCGGATATCTATGGCCCTAACGTGCCGCTCATGATGGGGTCAACCCAGCAGCCCAAGGTCGGTGCGAACAACATGATCGATCCCAACATCACCCACGGGATCAAGACGATTTCCATCGGCTACATCTCGCCCGGCGACAAGCCGCTGGTGATGCGCGGCCCCATGCTGCACCAGATCATTCGCCAGTTCCTGCAGCAGGTGCTGTGGGGCGAACTCGATTACCTGATCATTGACCTCCCTCCGGGAACCGGCGACGTGGTCATCTCGTTGGTGCAGACGGTGCCGCTGACGGGAGCGGTGGTAGTGTCAACGCCCAGCGATGTGAGCCTGGAAGACGCGCGCAAGGCGCTGGAGATGTTCGCACAGGTCAACGTTGAGGTGCTGGGCATCGTGGAGAACATGAGCCACTTCACCTGCCCGCATTGCCATCACGAAATTGACATCTTTTCAAAAGGCGGCGCGGAACGCACGGCGAAACAATTTAATGTGCCTTTCCTTGGCTCTATCGAACTGGTCCCTGCAATTCGCGAAGGTGGCGATCGCGGTCTGCCGGTGACTCTGGCCGGTCCCAAGAGCCCGCAGGCAGCGGAGTTCTTCGCCATAGCGGAGAAGCTGAAGGAACGCGCCGAGGCAGCAGCCGCAGCGGCGAAGGATGTCATCGAAATTCAATAACTGGGTCTCACGCATGAAGCAGAAACGGCGATGCAAGCACCGCCGTTTCTAGCTTTCTTGTTCCCTCGTTCCCTGCTTTACCGCCAGTGCCCTTCCACCAGCACCCAGCCACCGTGACGATGCGCCCAGTGATGCGCAACCCAGACAGCACCGGGATGAGGCGGCCGCCCCCAGTATCCATGGACCCACACATAGCGCTGGCCGTCCCAGCGGTGATAGCCAGAACACCACACGTAGCCGGCATGCGGCGGCGGACCGTAGTGCTCGACAATGGGAGCGGGCGGCCCGATGTGAACCACAACACCTACCTGCGCGAAGGAAGCAGCAGGGGCGAGAGAAAGCGCGAGAAGACAAGCCAAAACAGTTTTCTTCACAGGTTTCTTAACCTCCAGAGATCTAGTCTGCCGGAACTGATGATTTGCTCGGCGGGACAATTGTAACAACGGAAACGTGGAACAAAAGTTGCGAATTAAAGCTGTGAAATGTGACAACAAGTGCCCTCTTGGAAGCGTTGCAACAGAGCATGAATGCACAAATACAATCGTGCCGAAGAGCCGCAAAAAAAGACGGCCTTAGCTCCTGAGAGATTCCATGCCAGCCCGCCGCGGGTTAGCCGGCCAGAGATTCCACTTCACGCGGCGCGAAGAGATTCCCCAGCCGTTGAATTTGTGCGCCCACGCCGCTCAGCTTCTGCTCGATATGTTCGTAGCCGCGATCCATGTGGTAGACGCGATCGACGACCGTCTCACCCTCCGCAACCAGAGCCGCCAGAACCAGCGAAGCTGACGCGCGCAAATCGGAGCACATGACTGCGGCTGCCGATAACCGCGCCGGCCCGCGCACTGTCGCCGTGCTGGCATCCACCTTGATATTCGCACCCATGCGCACCAGTTCCTGCACGTGCATAAACCGGTTCTCGAAAATATTTTCCGTCACCATGCTCACGCCGTCGGCCTGCGTGGCCAGCGCCATGTACTGCGCCTGCATGTCGGTGGGGAAACCGGGATACTCCTCCGTAGAAATATCTGTTGCGCGCAGCTTGCCGGGAGCGCGCACGCGCACCGCATCGGGCCCCAGTACATCCACGCGCGCGCCCGCCTCTTCGAGCTTGGTGATGACCGCGCCCAGATGACTGGTGTTGCAGTTGGCCACAATCAAATCGCCGCCCGTGATCGCGCCGGCCACAAGGAATGTTCCCGCCTCAATGCGGTCGGGGCTGATGCGAAAATTTGCGCCGTGCAGGCGGCTCACGCCGCGCACGCGAATAGTCGCCGTGCCCGCGCCGCTGATCTCCGCGCCCATGGCTGTCAGCAGCGCTGCCAGGTCGCAGACCTCTGGCTCGCGTGCGCAGTTCTCCATCAACGTCTCGCCCTCGGCGAGCGTGGCTGCCATTAACAAATCTTCCGTGCCGGTGACGGTGATCTTGTCGAAGACGATATGTGCGCCGCGCAGGCGTTCAGTTCGAGCTTCAATATAACCGTGTTCCTGGGTGATGCTCGCACCCATCTTCTCGAGACCTTTGAGGTGCAGATCGATGGGCCGGCCGCCGATGGCGCAACCGCCCGGCATAGCCACGCGCGCCATCCCTGTGCGCGCAATCAGCGGCCCCAGCACCAGCGAGCTGGCGCGCATGGTCTTCACAATCTCGTATCGCGCGACAGGATCGGAAAGATTCCGGCAACTGATGGTGGTGGAGTGCTGCGCATTGAACTCCGGCCGTTCGACTTCCGCGCCCATCGATTGCAGCAGTCGCCGCTCGGTATCGATGTCGCGGACCAGCGGAATATTCTCGAGGGTAATTTCGTCCTCGGTCAGGATGGCCGCGGCCATACAGGGCAGCGCCGAATTTTTGGCGCCGGAGACACGGATGGTGCCCACCAGCGGATTACCGCCCCGAATGACAAATTTATCCATAAAATCGCGATGCCTCGTTTCCCAGTGTAAATCCACGATGAGGATCGGGGGCCCTCCAGAAATTAACCCAGGTGGATGCCCTTTTGCCATGAAAAACCTTTCTCCGCAGCAAGGCATCCCGGTTTGTGAGAGCGCACGGCGCAGGCCATCTGTTGTGGGTCGTCATCTCACCAAACGAGGAGAGCCAAAAGAGGAGAGCGCGAATGGCACGAAATCGAAGCCTTGTTCGCAGCGTCAGCATTTGCGGAGCGGCATTAATCGGTGCCAGCGTAATTTGCGCCGGCGCTGGACTGGCTTTTGCCGGGGCCGGCATGTACATCGCGCACTCGCGCCGCCGGTCTTCAGGAAACTTCGCCGGGAAGATCGTAGTGATCACGGGCGGCTCGCGCGGCCTGGGCCTGGCGATGGCTGAAGAGTTTGGCCGCCGCGGCGCGCGACTGGTGCTGATTGCACGCGACGAATGGGAACTCGAGCGCGCCGCGCGCCAACTGGTGCGCAACGGCTCCGTTCCCAGTGAGACTCAGGTGCTCACCATCGCGGCCGATCTGCGCCGCCAGGAAGAAGCAGAGCGCATGATCGAGGAGGCCACGCACAAGTTCGGCCGGATCGATGTGCTGGTCAACAACGCCGGCGTCATCACTGTCGGCCCGCTCGAAAACCAAACGCCGGAAGATTTCCGCGAGGTCATGGACTCCAACTTTTTTACCGGCCTTTACTGCACACTGGCGGTGCTGCCGCAGATGCTGAAGCGGCGCGAAGGCGCTATCGCAAACATCACATCGATCGGCGGGAAAATCGCCGTCCCCCACCTGCTTCCCTACACTGCCAGCAAATTCGCAGCGGTCGGATTCTCTGAAGGACTGGCCGCCGAGATGGATGCCAAAGGAATTCGCGTGACCACGGTTGTCCCAGGGCTTATGCGGACCGGCTCGCATCTTAACGCGCTCTTCACCGGCGACGCGACGCGCGAATACCGCTGGTTCAGCTTTGGCGCGACCATGCCAGGTGCATCGATCGCCGCTCGTCGTGCTGCGCGTCAGATTGTGGATGCCATAGCAGCCCGCGCCGTGGAAGTCACGATCACGCCTCAAGCCCTTATCGCATCTCGCTTCGGGCAGGTTTTGCCCGGCCTCACGCACGCCCTCCTGCGCAACATGAACCGTTTCCTGCCCAGCGCCCCAGCAGGAGTTCCGGAGAAGCATCGCGGTCATGAGGTGAGCGAACTGGAAACGCTGCCCGCGCGCAACAATCGGCCGCCGCGCCGCCGCCCGATTCAACCAGACACAACGCATGTCGGGCTGAGGTTGAAACCCGCACTCCGGACCGGAGCGCGCGTCCGCAGCTACGCTTCCTTCTTGAAGCCCGCCAGTTGCATAGCTTGCACCGGCTCGGGGTTGCTCATGAACGTAGTCCACACAAATCCACTGCGGAGATTCTCCGCCATAAGAACCGAAATCCCCTGATCAATGCCGAGCACGTCGGGATCGTACCAGTTCGCAGCGGGATGAAATGCATCCACAAAGCCGTAGCGGCCCCACGCCATCTTGCCCCAGTTTTCACGCATGGCGCGCAGCACCGCAAGGCAGTCGGCCGGGAGAAACGGCAGCGATCCCGCGGCTGCGGAGGGAACCACGGTGCCATCGAGCGGCCCCATCGCCGGCGGTCCGCCCCAGCCTGTGTAGCCGCCGATTGAATCGGATGCTGTTACACCCCAGTAGTCCTCGTTAAACCACTGCGGGTGCGCCAGGCAGAACGCCTTGTGCGCGCGCGTGGCAATGACCGAGTTCTCAAAATAGTCCGCGTAGGCATCGCGGCGGTTGCGGAAATCAAACCACGCCTGCGAGTACTGATGCGTAAAGATTGGATCGGGACCGCTGATGTACCGGTAGCCTTCAAGGCTGACCACCGGACGCGTGAAGTTCTTCCAAAGCTCGGGCGAAACCGGGTGTGCAGTCGAACCGATGGCAAGCAGATAAATCATCATCAGCTCGCAATAGTGATCCCAGCGATGCTCGAGGAATCCGCTCTCGGGTTCCCAGCCCATCGAAAATGTGGTGCCTCCATCAAGCAGCCACGGCCAGTCCACGCGCTGGTAGATTTGCTCGACCATTTCAGAGATCTGCGGATCGTCGAAATAGCCCTTGGCCGTCAACATGCCGCACAGCAGAATCGAAGTATCGATCGACGAAACCTCCGAATCTGCCCAGCGCGCACCGGTTTCAATGTGCGTGAAGTGATAGAAGAAACCGTGTACCTCAGGCATGTGATTCAGGTGCCAGTGAAGCGTGGCCTTCACCCGTTCCAGGACCTGTGCATGTGGCAGGTGGCCGCGCTTGTCGGCGATGCACAGGGCCGTTAAACCAAATCCAGTCGCCGCGATGCTGGCCATGCTGCGCCGGTCGCGTGCTCCACCAAGGTTGCCAGTGGGCGCGGTCCAGAATCTGGCCCGTGTAGGGGCTGGCCTGCTCCCAGAAGTACAGGCATCCCTGACGTTCCAGATCATCCAGGAAGGCTTCGTCTTCCGATGCGAGTTGCGGGGACTGGTGCGCGAAGAGAAGGTTCCGCGGCAACACGGAGCAGGCTGTGGCCGCCCCGAGACCGCGGAGCAGCCGGCGCCGGCTGATCGCCGGCCCATCGGGTAGCATCGTTTCTCCCCATCCCCTTCAAAAGAAAAGAATTCGATTGAACACGCACGTGGACCGGTCCGGCTCGGCAACCGCATAGTCAGCCAGTGCCGGCAAATAACCAAATCAATTGCGTTATCGGTTCAATTCAATTGGAAATGAAGTCTCAACTCAGGTCAAGACTGTAGGGGAAGGAACGGATTCCGAATATGGGTCGAGCTCTCAGCGGATTTCAATTACGGCGAGTCCCATCGGCGGCAGCTCGAGCGTGAGCTGGTGCCCATGCACGATCCGCGTCTCCGGTGCTCCAATCTCAGAGGCTTTGCGCAGGGCGATGATCTGTTCCCTGCTCGGGTACTTCGGACTGCCCATCTTCTTCCACGCGGCCAGCGTGTCGCCATGCGCGGCGTCAACGCGCTCAATGGTAGCGGGTGTGCCGTCGGCCACGCCTTTCAGATCGAGCGTGATGGTCTTTGTGGGCCCGGTCCCGTCAGGCTCAACATAATTCCAGGCGGCAATCGCGAGCCGGCCATCTTTGCGGCGCGTGACCAAGACGTCGCTGGACGATTCCGGAATTCGCACATCGCCTAGCTCATGCAGAATTTCGAAGGCATCGAAGGCAGGTTTGGGAATGCCGTCTTCCGCAACCAGTCCGTAGCCGCCATAGAACGGAGTCTTGATGACGCCCTGCTCTTCGAACACATCCGAGAAGGTCCAGTACGACATCATCTGCGTCATGCCATCGCAGTCGCTGATGGTCCGCGCAAGCCACGGCCCCATGAAAATGGAGTCGGTAATCTCCTGCTGCGTCATGTAGGTCGCGTTGAACTCGCTCCACATGAGCGGAAGATTTGGGCGCGCCGAATGCACAATCTGCTGGTGCACCTTTTGAACCGCTTGGCAAACCATTTGGTAGGGCGCGACGGAACGATTGTCGTGGAAGACATCCTGCGCGGAGTCATTGCCATAGACGTGCGTGGAGACAAAATCCAGCGGTACATGGTTCTCGGTGGCGTGCGCAATCATGTCACCCACCCACGCGGCCTGGGCGGTTGCCGGGCCGCCTACGCGAATGCGCGCACTTACAGCTTTCAGCGCGCGCGCGGTGTGATCGTAAAGCTCGAAGTAAGTTTGCTGCTTGGGCTGGCCGGCCCAGAAATCGAGGTTGGGCTCATTCCAAACTTCGAAGTACCACTGCGCAACTTCATCGAGGCCGTAGCGCTCCACGAGATGGCGCGCAAAGGCCGTGATCAGCGCATCCCACTTGGCGTAATCGGCGGGCGGAGAAACGATGGGGTGATACCAAAAGGCCTGGTAGTCCGTGCGCGCGGCCAGCGCCTTGGGCATAAAGCTGATCTCCACGTATGGCCGTATGCCGTCGTCGAGCATCCCGTCGTAAATCTGATCCACGTACGACCAGTTGTAAACCGGATTGCCCTGCGCGTCCTCGCTATAGACGCCGTTCTCGTCATTGAGAATGGCGTGGAAGCGCACGTAACGGAAATCTGTAATCTTTTTCACGCGCTGTATATCGTCGCGATAGCTCTGGCGCATGGATAGGTTGGCGCGGCCGGAGCCGAACATCTGCTCCCAAAAGTGCGGGAACGGATGGCCGGCGGCGTGGGCGTCAATAGTGACGTGCTCAGCGCTGGTGGAATCTTGTTGTGTCTGGCCAGAGATGCTGAAACCTGCGAGCATCAATGCGGCAATCACAAAAAAGCGGAAGCGAGACATCGGTGCTGCCTCCTCAAATGAAATCCTTCTGGTATGAAGGCGGCGAATCGCCTCTATGCTTTGAGTACCTGGTCGATGGTCTGGATGTCCACCAGGCCGTTACAGCCAAACAGCGCGGGCAGCACGCGCTCCGGCGAATGCTTGCGGCGCAGTTCGGCCACCTTGTCGGTACCGGCGCGATACGCGGGCAGATACATGCGGCCCAGCAACGGATGACGGCCCCATGCGCCAGAAAGCTTATCAGCACGCTCTTCCGTTACGAGGAAATCGCGGCGCAGCACAGGAGCCACGTCTTTCTGTTCCCTGCCCTCACCCCAGGTCATGTACGAAGACTGGTTCTTGGCATCATCCTGCAACAGCGCCAGCAGCACGCCGATCTGCAGATCGTCATCCGGCAATTGGTCCAGTTCCGTCACGCCGTAGGCCATCAGGATGGCGTTATTGGCGATGCCCTCAAACAGCGTTGCCGCGCGCGTGTTCATGGTCAGAACCGTAGCTTCAAACCCGGCCTTGCCACGCACGTACAGGTCCTGGAGATAGGCAAATGTCGTCACGTGACCGGGCACCACCTCGTGGCTCACCAGTTGCTCAAACTCCGGATAGGAAATCTGCAGCGAGGCGTTGATCTCGTAGCTTGCTTCATACAGCGGCGCGCCCTCATTCGTACGCGCGCGGCCCAGGTAATTCATGGAGCCGGAAAACCACGCATCCTTGATGGGAAGGAAGTCGATGTTCGCTCGCGGCACACGCGCCAGTTCAGCGGGAAGATAGGGAACGAGATTCTTTGCGCTCAAGTTATCGAAGTGCGCGATGACGGCCGCACCGAGCGATTTGACTGATGCCATGGGCGAGACGCGGTCGCGACGCCACGCATCGACGGCATTCAGCAGCGCGCCATCGCCGGTGGTCTTCAAGCCAGCACGGCCCAACAGTTCGGCGACGCGCTCGCGCTTAGCCTCAGGATGGGAAGGCGCCGGCGGTCTTGCCGTCGAGGCCTCAACGGCGCGCGCATACGGAACCGGATCGCCTTTGCCGAGAACTTCCATGGCCAAGTCCCACATCACTTCGAGAGAAACGGCCAGACCGGCCAGATAGGCTCCGCGCAATCCAGCGGCTTTCGTCGAAGCATCTCGCACGCCGGCAATCGCCACAGGCAGATCGACGGCACGCAAATACGTTTCCACCGCTTCGCGATCGATTGCCTTGCCGCCAACACCGCCCGTCTCGCGCACACGCGCTGCGGAGGGATGCGTGTAGGCGGCGGGTAGCGGCTCATCGGAGAACCAGGAGTCGGCGATGAACCGGCCGGTGCCGGAAGGGCACATCACGTCGCCACCCCACAGCGTGTCGACGCCCAAAACTGCATCCGCAACAAACTTGCCTGCCTGGTCCATTACTCCTCCTGTGCGTTCACCGGCGCCGAATCGCGCTTTTGTGCCACAAACCACACGTACAAACAAAGGCTAGCAAAGAGCACCGCCGACAACGGCTGCGAGATGGGGTCGAAGTTGTAAAACGGCGTCTGAATCAGGGTCTCGCGGAAGCCGGGAATGAGCCGCAGCCCTGCGCCCAGCACGCCGCCGAGCGCGCCGCCCGCCATCAAGCCTGAGGCCAGAATCACGCCGCGCTCGCGAATACGCCGGCCGGGCTCTCCACCTTTGGCTTCGGCGCGCTTGTTGAGGAAATGGGAGAGGAATCCGCCGGTGAGAATCGGTGTGGTGAGGCCGAGGGGCAGATACATGCCGAGCGCAAATACCAGCGACGACTTGCCCAGCATCTCCATCACCAGCGTCGTCATGGCGCCAATACCGAACAGAAGATAGGTGACTGGCTGACGGCTGAGGAATCCGACCACGAGTGCCTTCATAATCGAAGCCTGCGGCGCCGCCAGCACCGGGCGCAGATCGCCGGGCGCGGCCTCTCCAAATTGAAATGTGTGCGCCAGCATCACGATGGTGAGCCCTGCCGCAGCGGCTGCCGCCAGCACCCCGATGAACTTCACTTTTTCCTGCGCAGCCGGCGTAGATCCGATCCAGTAGCCGGTCTTCAGGTCGGTGATGAACTGGCCGGAGACGCATAGTGCGCTGCACACCATCCCCGCAATCGCCATTACAAAGAACATACCGGTGGTGCCGGAGAGGCCGAAGTGGAGCAGCACCACCGAAGCAATGATGACCGTCAGCATGGTCATGCCGGAGGCGGGATTATTCGCGGTCGTAGCAATGGCGTTTGCAGCGACGGAGGCGAAGAAAAACGCGAATAAGAGCGTAAGCAAGAGCCCCCAGCCGAGCACTGTCCACGACACGTGAAAGCGCCCGAAGAAGATGGCCACGGCCAGCGCGCTGAGCACTACGCCCAACAAAATCGTGATCACCGGCACGTCGCGATCGGTGCGCTCCGGCTGCGCTGCTTCACTGGGACGAAATGCCCGCAGCGCGATGCTGAAAGAGCCCGCGATAACCCGCAGCGATTTGAAAACGCCCAGAATTCCCGCCGTGGCGATAGCACCCACGCCGATGAAGCGCACATAGCTGCCGTAGATCTCAGCCGCCGTCATGTTGGCAACCGGCATTGTGCCCGGATAAACCGCCCCATTCATGTGGCTGCCGATGAACCACACCAGCGGCACCAGAATGAAATTCGACAGAATGCCGCCTGCGCAGAACACCATCGCGCTGCGCAGGCCCATCACGTAGCCGAGCCCGAGTATGAATGCAATAGCGTCGAAGTTGAAGACCATACGGCCACGCTCGGCAAGGCCGCGCATCAGCGGAATGAATTGCAGATTCAGATACTCGCGCCACACGTGAAACGTGGTCACAAATAAATCGTAGAGCCCGGCGATTGTCGTTGCCTGCAACAGCAGTTTGGCCTGCGAGCCGCCTTTTTCGCCGGTTACCAGCACTTCGGTGATGGCCGTAGCCTCAGGGAACGGAAATAGCCCATGCATTTCGCGCACGAAGTAGCGGCGCAGAGGAATGAGGAACAGAACCCCCAGGCAGCCGCCGGCCAGGCAGATGAACACCGTCTGGGCCGGATGCGGACTCAGGTGCAGTATGTAGAGCGCGGGCAAGGTAAACACCGCACCGGCCACCACTGCGGCGGAGGCACCGCCCATTCCGATAATGATGACGTTTTCGAGTAGCGTGGAGCGGCGCGAGTACATACGCGCCAAACCGATGGCCAGAATCGAAATCGGAATCGCTGCTTCCATGCCCTGCCCCACCTTGAGCGTGGAGTAGGCTGAGGCTACGGTGAATATCACGCAGAAGAAGATGCCCCATAGCACCGAGCGCATCGTTATCTCCGGCTGATGAGTCCCGGGAAGAATGATGGGCGTGTACGCTTCGCCGGGCTTCAGAGGCTGGTAAGCATTCAGCGGCAGAGACTTGGATGCGGATTCGGTTTCGGTCTGGGTCATGCGACGCTTGCCTCGATTTCACCGGGGCTCATCCGCACGCTGCGGCAGAGAACGCGCATCGAAGCGGAAAAGGCAGCCCGTTCCGCCTGCATTCTCCGAACCGCCGCGGCCGACCCAGCCCGGCACGAGATCGATTTCGGATGACACAGGAATTCTACCGCTTCGGGAGCAGTCGCCGAAAACCACCCTTCTGCTTGTCACGCTCCTTACCGCCAACCCCGCAAGATACAGCCGCATCCAACCGTCACACGTCGGTGCTTGGTAGTCGCACCGCCAGGAGAGCACCGGCCACCGCCGCATCAGAATCCACCATCGGGGAAAGTCGGCACAACACTCAGACGGAGTTGGTGAAGCACTCAGCACCCGTTCAGCGCACAATCGCTGCACACACAAACCGGAGATGAAGGAGATGCCAGGTGACCTTCAAATACGGTCCAGCCCCAATCGAGGCGCAATTCTTCAATAGAAGCATCTTTAGCGTGGATGTCGAGGACTGGTTCCATATTCTCGAAATCCCCAACGCTCCGCCCCTATCTGCCTGGAATAGCCTGCCTTCGCGGGTAGAGGGGAATTTCTTTCGCCTGCTCGACCTCTTCGACGAGCACGAAGTGAAGGTCACCTGCTTCTTCCTCGGCTGGGTAGCAAACCGTTTCCCGCACCTGGTCAAGCGCGCCTTCGCTGAGGGGCACGAAATCGCTTCTCACGGTTACGCCCACCGACTGGTGTCCGAAATGGGCCGAAATCTGTTTTATGCAGACGCCTTGGACACACGCAAACTCCTCGAGGACATCTCGGGGGCGCCCGTGTTGGGCTACCGTGCAGCGGGCTTCTCCGTGCGCAACGACACTGCCTGGTTTTTCGCAGAGTTGGTGCGGGCCGGATACCAATACGACTCATCGGTCTTTCCCGCGAGTCACGGACATGGAGGCATCGACCACTTCCGCCGCGAGCCGCATCGCCTGGTGAGCCACGGCGCCAGCATCCTTGAATTCCCCATTACCGTAGCCGATTTTTTCGGAAAGCCCACCTGCTTCTTTGGCGGCGGCTATCTGCGCCTTTTCCCGTACCGCCTCATTCACATAATGTCGAAGCGGGTGCTCAGCGAAGGCCGGCCGGTGGTGTTCTACGTTCACCCCCGGGAAATCGATCCCGCTCACCCCCGGCTGCCCATGAGCATGAAACGCCGCTTCAAATCCTATGTAAATCTGGCCTCGACGGAAGGCAAGCTACGGCAGATTCTGCAGACCTTCCCGGTCACAACGTTTCGCGACTACCTGGTTCGCCAGGCCCCGCCGCTGGAGAGAATACATGCAGCTTGAAGATCGCACCCAGGGTTTCTTCCATCGCTACGCCGGCGATTTTGACGCCATCTACAGCAACCGTGGCGGCCTATTCAACGGCGCCGTGAACCAGCTCTTCCGCAAGAGCATGAAGCTGCGCTTTGAGAAGAGCATCGAGGGCTGTCGCCCCATCGAAGGTCGGAGCGTTCTCGACGTCGGCTGCGGGCCCGGCCACTATGCCATCACTCTGGCCCAGCGCGGGGCAGGCCGCGTGCTGGGAATCGATTTCGCCGAAGGTATGCTCTCCCTTGCCACCGAGCACGCGCGCCAGACCGGCGTGGCGGATCGCGTGGAGTTCCGCAAGGCCGACTTCTCTACCTTCAGCGCAAACACTCCCTTTGATTACATAATCCTGATGGGCTTCATGGATTACATGCCGGAACCGGACAAAGTCATTGGCAAGGCTCTCTCACTGACGCGCTCCCGAGCCTTCTTTTCGTTTCCCGCTGACGGCGGATTGCTAGCGTGGCAGCGCCGCAAGCGGTACCAAAGGCGTTGCGACCTGTTCCTCTATACCGAATCCAAGATCCGCAATCTCTTCGCACAATTCCCCGGGATAGACACCAACGTCGAGCCCATCGCCCGCGATTTCTTCGTGACCGCATCGGTGACCCGATGAGGCGCGCCTCAGGCGGCCGTCCCACGAGCTTTCATCCGGTCGCGCCGCCTCGTCAATTCCCTTTCGGACAGGTTCACCTCAGCACGCGCTTGGGAACCCGGCATGGCTGCCGCGGTTATTCGTCGTCACCTCCAAAGCCTCCGGCCCCCGGATCAGCGCCTTCGGGAAGATGACGTGGATCTGGCTTCACGGTAACCGATTGCGTATAAGTCTTACCGTCTACGCTCAAACGCACGGTGTAATCGCCAGGTTGAAGACCAGCGGGCCCGCGGCGTCCGCCGGGACCTGCGCGTCCTTCTTCGCGCGGGGGCGGCGAGCCCGCGGGATGGCACGCGTCCACCGGCGGAGGTGGCGCGGGACCGCGGCGGAAGCCGCCAAATCCAGAGCGGGAAACGGCCACGTCGAGAGCCACGCGATGCATGCCGGCCGCGGTCGAAGGCGGAGCTATAGGTTGCTCCCAATATGCCTGCACGTTGATGGTCTCCGTGTCGACGGGCTTGAAGGGGGCATCGCTGGCCAGGCAAGCCGCCACCTTACCGTCCGCACCCACAAGCTCGATCTTGAGGGGCGATGTTGGCGCGGATTTGAGCCAGTAATAGGCGACCACACCTGCCGGGGAAATCTCCTCCTGCGGGTCTTCGTGGGGCAGCGGCGTACCGTCCTGTCCACCCGCGTGCAGCGCGTAGGTGACGCCGGGTGAAAAGAGATAGGCAGCATCCGACTCGATATCCTGGCCCTTCGCGGCAATCTGACGCAGCGCGCTCATCTGGTCGAGAACCCAGAAGCCGCGGCCATATGTGGCTACATCAAGGTCGTCGCCGTGCACGATAATGTCGCGTATGGAAGTCACCGGCATATTAAGCTGAAGCGGCTGCCAGTGGTCTCCGTTATCAAACGAAACATAGACGCGTAACTCCGTTGCGGCGTAAAGCAGCCCCTTCTGTTCGGGATCCTCTTTGACAGAATTGACGTAAGCGCCGTCGGGAATTCCGTTGGTGACGTCCTGCCAGGTCTTGCCTCCGTCCCGCGTTCGATAGATGTACGGCCTGTCATCAGCGAGACGATGGCGATCGACGGAGGCATAGGCCGTCGCCGCGTCGAAGTGGCCGGCTTCGACCTGCGTGACCCGGCTGAAAGCGGTCATTTCAGGTGGGGTCACGTTCTCCCAGTGCGCGCCGTCATCGCGCGTCACCTGGATCAGGCCGTCGCTTGTGCCCGCCCACACCGTCTTTGCATCCAGAGGGGACGGGCCGATAGTGTAGACCACGCCGAAGCGATCCGTCATCGTCTCGTCAATATCCTTGGCCGTAACCGGATCGAGAGTTTTGGGAATCGCGGGCTTCATACGCGTCAGGTCGGGGCTGATCTTCTCCCAGGTCTTACTGCGGTCGCGCGAACGGAACACAAACTGGTTGGAGTAGTAGAGGGCGTCGTCGGCCTTCGAAAAGACCTCGGGCAGCGTCCAGGTCTTGCGGTTCGGGTCGTCGGGATCCGGCGCCGGAAGCTCGCCGCGCGTGATGTGCACGTTGAGGGCCTGGTTGCACACACCCGCACCACCCCCGTAGAGGATGTCGCCGTTATCAGGATCGGGGACGACGGTATTGCTCTCGCCAGCCAGGCAGCTAGGCTCCCAATCGCGGAACGAGAGAACGCCACTGTCCGACGATATGCTGACACCGACGCCGCCCGAATCCTGTTGAGCACCGTAAAGCCAGTACGGATAGCCGCTGGTGGCTGCCAGGTGATAAATCTCGGCGGTCGGCTGGTTGTACCAGGTGCTCCAGGTCTTCGAGCCATCCACGCTGACCACGGTGCCCTGGTCGCTGGAGAGTACCATGCGGTTGCCGTCTTTGGGGTTGATCCAGATTTGGTGATAGTCGTCACCGCCCGGCGCGCCCTTCACTGGAACCCACGTCTTGCCGGCGTCGAGCGTCATATAAGTTGCAGTGTTGATATCGTAGGCGCGGTCGGGGTTAGTGGGATCAACCGCCATCTGGCTGAAGTACCAACCGCGCCCCCAGAGCCGCTCCTCATCGTTCACCATGCGCCAGGTCGCTCCGGCGTCATCGGAGATATAGATACCGCCCAAAGTCTTGGGGGCGTTCGCTCCCGCGCGGGCGCCGCCCATGCGCAAAGGTGGCGCGATCGCCGTGCCCAGATCGTCGACGGCCGCATAGAGCCGGTTCGGATTGCTGGGCGAAATGGCGATGCCGATCTTGCCCACGGTATTGTCATCCGGAAAGCCGCCGCCCAAGCTTATGCCATGTATCACCGCCGTCGGTTGACTTATACAAACCGCCGCCCGGCAGGTTTGTTGGTGCATAGACCGACCATGGCGGACGGCGCGTTGCCCACAGCGATGCATAGAGCGTGCGCGCGTCCTTAGGATCAATAGCCAGATCGATCGCGCCTACTCCGTCTGGGTCCGTTTTGCTGAACAGTATCTTTTTCCAATGCGCGCCGCCGTCGGTCGAACGGAAGACACCGCGCTCGGAGTTCCCGTCGTAGACATGCCCAAGAGCCGCCACGTAAACGCGATTCGGGTCGTTGCTGTCCACCACAATCTTGCCGATGTGGCTCGTATCCCGGAGACCTGTGAAGCGCCAAGTCCTGCCGGCATCGGTCGACTTGAACACGCCGATACCGTAGGAAATCTGGCTACGGATGTCCGGCTCGCCAGTGCCAACATAAACGACGTTGGGATCGGAAGGCGCCACGGCAATTGCACCGATGGAGCCGATCGGAATTCCGGTTTCGGGATTGTCCGCGATGGCAACCCAGGTCCGCCCCGCGTTCTCCGTCTTCCAGACTCCGCCGCCAACAGATCCCATGTAAAAGGTGTCCGGCTGCTCCGCGTTACCGGCGACGGCGTAACTGCGGCCACCGCGCATTGGGCCAACATCACGCCAGCGCAAGCCCTCGAGCAAACTTGCCGGATACACACCAGCGGACAGCGGCTCCTGAGCTGCGATCAACGGTGCCACAGTGACCACAAGGCAGAAAGCGAATAGAAAAGCAGACCAGCGACGTTCGACGGCCATGAACTTTGCTCCTGAATGGTTTGTATGTGGAGAAAAGCGAACTCCACATGATCACGCTGCGAAGGAATCGCAAATCCGCGGTTCCTCAAATCGTCAGAGTCCGCCCGCTTGCTGCCTGCGCTCCTGCAAGCACAGCGTAGAGCAACGTCGCTGAGGCAAGTGCCAGCGCCCACAGAACTGTTCGACGGCATGCGCGGGACTGCACGCTAAAAGCTCACCTGCGCCGAGAACTGCATCTCGCGCGCATTCAATTGCGAAGTTACACCCGGCAGCGGCGCTCCAAACCCGACCCCGGCGGTATCGCCGTTACCATAAGTCCCACTAAACGACGTGAAGTTCGCGTGGTTGAGCACGTTGAATGCCGCGGCACGCAGATCAATCTGCACGCCCTCTCGTAAGAGAGGGAATGCGCGCGCGAGGAATGGATCGAGCGAGTATTGGCCGTTGCCGATCCCCGCATTGCGGCCAATAACAACTCCGTTGATGACCGGACGGTCGGTGGTTGCGCCGGTGTCGCCGCTGTTGGTTGTACCGGTGATGATGTTGAACGGCATGCCACTGCCGAACGTGCCCACCCCGCCCATGCGTATACGGACCACGGGGGCAATATACTCGCCGCTCAGCACCAGGCGTTGCCGCTGATCGTAGATTGCCGGACCGTATTCCTGGTGCTGCGTGAAGTTCGGGTCGTTGGGACTCTGACTAGTGGTGTCGGGATCCACATTGTCCAACGTATGCGACCACGTATAGCTGGCCAGCATCTGAAAACCGCTGGAGAAGGCATGCGCGATATTGAGATCGAGCGCATTGTAGTGTAGGTAACCGTCGTTTACGTCGGTCTGAATTACCGAGTACGGCGGCTGCGGATAGGTGGCAGCAGGGTTGGTTTGGCAGCCGATCCCTTGCTGCGTGTACCACCAGATCCAGTAAGGACGCGTGCAGTTGGCAGCTCCTGCGCTGCGCGTCTGGCCCTGTGCGGTGCGGATGAAAGGCGCGGGTGCATCTACGTCAAGCGGGCGGATATCGCGCAATGTATGCGCGCCAACGTAGTCCAATGTCATCGTCCAATTTCGCGCAAGGCGCTGTTCCAGGCTTGCCGTATACTGCTGCGAGTATGGATTGAGCATTTTACTCGGATAGCCGTTCAGCACGCTGGTCGGGAACCACTGCGAAAGATACTTGGGTTGCCCCGGGCGCACGTACAAGCTGCGTATGGGCGCAACCGCGCCCGCAGGAAACGCCGGCAGCGGCGCCGCCGCAATGCTCGAAGGGAATCCCACCTGGCCGGGCGTAGCCGTATAAGTGAACACGCCGGTCGGCTCGCCCAGCGCGTAGCTTGCATCGGAGTTATCGACGACCTGTGAGTAATAGATTCCGTAGCCGGTGCGGAAGACCGTGTCGCCGGCGCCCGTGAAATCGTAAACGAAGCCGGCGCGTGGAGCAAAGTTACTCCGTGCGTTGGTGAAGGTTTGTAACTCGTAGCGGAGGCCGTAGTTCACCGTCAGCCTTTTGGCCATGCGGTAATCGTCCTGTACAAAGATACCGGAAAGCTGGTCATCCACGGTGTAATTCTGGTTGCCGTAGCTCTGCTCGTAGTTGGCAACATTATTAATGTTGTCAAGGTATGCGGCGCTTTCGCATACGCTTGCGGCCTGTGTGCAGGTGTTGTAAGTAAATTCGCCAAGAAAGATCGGGCCGCCGAACTCCTTGCTGTTTCCGCCATTATGGGCGGCGATGACTGTGCCGCCGGCCACGATCTGATGCCGGCCGTGAGTCAGGGCAATGGTTTCGGCAACCTCATACTGCCGGTTCATCAGCAACGCGTTCTGCGATGTGCCAGATTCGAACTTGCCGCCCGACGAAATGGGCACCACGAATTCCGTTCCGTAGATCACCGGGTCGAATTCGGTGATGGGCGAGGCAAGTTGGAACTGCAACCGAAGATTATTGAGAAGATTGGGGCCAAGAATCGCGGTCTCGCCAAGCTCGCCCGTATAGGTTAGACGATGGAAAATGCGGTCCACACTGGGCAGACTGGCCCCGCCCACGATGCCGTTGGGATTGGTGTCGGTAAAGTCGTCGAAATTAGTGCGGAGAAAGGCAAGATTATCGGCGTTGATTTGGCGATCAAGCCGCACCAGGCCCAGCCATCCGCGATAGTGTCCCACAAAACTGCCTGGCGCAAGCGGAGAAGTAACCGGCGAAGCTTTGGCCTCGCGATTCCATTCGCCGGCCGTGAAGAAGTGAGTCTTGTCCGAGAACAGTGGACCTGAGAGCGCAATTGCCGATTGCCCGAGCACGTCGCTGGTGATCTCATTGCCACTCGTGGCGTTCCCAGTAGTAAAGCCGGAGAGCGAGGCTTCTGTCTCCGCTGGACGCCAGAGCTCTAGCAGCTGGCCGTGATAGTTGTTGCCGCCGGAACGTGTGACGACATTCACCACCGACCCCGTTCCCGCCCCGTACTCCGCCGAGAAGGCATTGGTCAGCACGTTCATCTCGTCCACGGCCATAAGGGGGATGTTGGTAAAAATGGTCTGCCTGCCCCACATGTCCACACTGTTAGTTCCATCCACTTCAAACCAGGTCTGCCGACGGCCCGCCCCATTGGTGTTGAAGAGAAACTCGTTCATGAAGATGTCACCCTGGTTGACCGTGGGACGGTTCGCCGAGTTCAGCAGGGGCAGGCCGGTGATGCGCCGCGTGAGCAGCGGCGTATTCTCCATCTGCTGCTGGCTGAGATTGATTCCCATCTGCGGTTGGTCTACTCGCACACCATCCGCTGAACCCTCTACCGTCACGCGCGATACTTCGTTAGCAACCTTGAGGTTGAAGTCAATGATGGCGCTACTTCCTCCGGCAAGCCGGACGCCAATGGCCTGGGCAGCAGCGAACCCCGCCGCGTTGACTGTAATGGAGTAGGTCCCCGCGATAGGCAGACCAGCCACCGTGAAGTGGCCACTCCCGTCGCTGTTGGCTGTGCGCACAAATCCTGTCAGATTGTTGCTTACGGTTACATGCGCTCCCGATACAGCGGCGTCAACCGGATCCGTTACCATCCCTTGTAGAGTTACTGTGTCTGGCGTTTGCGCCACCAGCAAAGCAGTGCAGATACTTGCCGCGAGGAAGAAGCACGCGTAAAGCCGGTACATAGAACTCCAAATAAATCAGTAAGCAGTTGTAAATGTCGTGGAGAAGAAATTCTCATCTTAAATGAGCATTCAACAAAATGCCGCGCCGCCCCCGAATGACCTGCGCCGCGGCCTGCAACCATTTGCCGCAGCTGCAGACCAGTGGACGCAGGCAAGCGGAGCTTGCTTCTATTCGACGTCACCCATATCGATCTGCTCCTCTTCGCCGTGTTTGAACTTGTTCGCATCAAGATCGATCTGGGCAAGGTGATCGCGTATTAACTGGGCGTTCAGGGACTTAAGGCCGGTTGCTTTCAGTTGCTGCCATTGATCGAGCAGTCCAGCTAGCGGTTTCGACACGCTGCCGCAAGCCTCAACCTGCGCCGTGGTAGGAGCCGCATCTGCATTTTCGATCTCATGCTCCAGGCGCGCCAACTGCGTGCGCACAGTAACCAGGTTCGCCGGACCAGCCATTCCGCGGCCGCGACCGCCGCCAATACCTCCGCGGCCCCGCGCCTCGCGGCCGGCGATGGCATCCAGCTTCGACTCAATCGAAGCACCGGCGGTCGCCACCGGTCCCTCTCCCGAACGTGTCTTGAGTTGCTCGCGGAGCACGTCGATCTCGCCGATCGCGGTCGACGCCTGAATCATTTCTTCATAGACCGATTTTGCCAGCGTGAACTGCGCCTCAAGATCGGCCACCGGAGTCTTTACGCGGGGATCCACCACCACTGTCAGGGGCTGCGCCTGCGCCTTGCCGCCGGCAATCAGCCGCACAGTATAATGACCGGGCATCACCCAAGGAGACGTCGCGGTGAGCGGTGTATCGTGCGGAACAGCTTCCTCTGCGGATGGCTCCATCGCAACACCGGGAAGCTGCGGATAGTGCATATCCCACAGGAAACGATGCTCTCCCGGCTCGGCAGAGAGCACGCGCGCTGGCCGCGCCCACAGCATCGGATCGGGATACTGCAGAGGATGAAGTTCCGGAACCAGGTCATTGCTGTTAAAGCGGGCAATCAATTGTCCGCTGCTGTCCAGTACCTCGAGTGTGATGACACCTGAAATATTCGGCCCCAGATAGTAATCGATGATCGCCCCATCCGGCGGGTTCTTGCCCGTGGCCATGTCGGGAGGCCACGGCGTCGGCGGGTTCATATCGTTGCGGATGCGGATCGCCGTCTCGGGCCCGTAGAGATATGCTTTCTCCTCCGCAAGTCCGCGCGCTGATCTGCCGCAGCGGCGTCACGTCGTCGAGAATCAGAAAGCCGCGTCCATGCGTCCCCGCGATGATGTCGTCGCCCTTAACCGCAAGGTCGCGTACCGAGCTTGCGGGCATGTTCAGGCGCAGCGACTGCCAGTGATCGCCATCATCAAACGACACATAGACTTGGGTCTCAGTTCCTGCGTACAACAGTCCCTTGCGCTTCGGGTCTTCGCGAATCGTATTGGTCGCTGCGCCGTCGGGAATGCCGTTGTCGATCTCGGTCCACGTCTTGCCGCCGTCGTGCGTGCGAAACAGGTGCGGCCGCATATCGTCAAGCCGCATTGTGTTCACTGCGGCGTAGGCAGTCTTTGTGTCGAAATGCCCCGCATCCATATTGAAGACCTTCCAGAAAGGCTTCAATTCAGGCGGCGTCACGTTATTCCAGTGCGCGCCACCGTCAACTGTCGTCCAGATGAGGCCGTCGTCGGTGCCCGCCCATAAACGGTTCACGTCGATCGACGACAAACCCAACGCGTAAATAACACCGCGTTGCGTGGGATTCGCAGCCGGCTGGTCCTTGTAGTCGTCAACCACAGCGGGCAGTTCCCACGTCTCGCGGCTGAGATCGGGACTCACCTGCTTCCAGTTTTTGCCGCCATCCTCGGTAAGCCAAAGCGTATTCGTGGCAAAGTAAAGCTTGTGCGGGTCGACGGGCGAGAACTCCAGCGGCTCGGTGCGCAAAGCGCGATAGCCACGCAATGCCTCGGGCTCCACATCCTCAATCTGGCCGGTGCGGCGATCGTACCGCGTCACCTTGCCGCCGTACACGATATCCGGATCGAGCGGGTCGGGCGCGGCGTAGCCATACTCCTCGATCCCCACCGGATGCCAGTCGTGAAAGGTGATACGGCCGTCGTCGCTGCGGCTGGCGACACACGCAGAACCGGAATCTTGCTGCCCGCCGCACACGCGATAGGGAAATGCATCGTCTGTGGTCACGTGGTACATCTGCGCCGTGGCCTGGTTATACCATTGCGTCCACGTTACACCGCCGTTCTGCGAGATGACCACTCCCTGGTCGCTGGCCAGCGCAACAATCTTTGTGTTGTACGGATTCACCCAGACGTTCTGGTAGTCGTCGCCACCGGGTGAGCCGCGAAGTGCGGTCCAGGTCTTGCCGGCATCGGTGGATTTCCAGCTCACCACACTCGCAACATAGACCGTGTCCGGATCTTTGGGATCGGCCTTGGGTACAGGAACGTCGCCACCTCCGATGCGCGCTTCGGGCCGCGGATCATCGGTTTCGGTGTGCACCCAGTGAATTCCTCCGTCATCAGAGCGGTAGAATCCAACCATTCTGTTTGTGGTGGCAGATCTCCGCATAAATTCGCTGCGTGTCCGCCGGCGAAATAGTCAGTTGCACCTGCAAGATATCGTCGGGCAGCCCATTGCCGGTGAGCTTCGTCCACGTATCGCCGCCATCGGTCGAGCGGTAGAGCCCGCCCTCTGGCCCGCCGAACGCTCCGTTTTCCCAGGGCGCTTCCTGCCGCTGCCACATCCCGGCAAAAACGATGTTCGGATGATGTGGATCGATCTGCACCTCCGACGCCCCGGTACGGTTACTCACAAACAGCACGCGCTCAAATGTCTTGCCACCATTAACCGAGCGGTACAACCCGCGCTCGCTGTTGGGGCCATAGGGGTGTCCTTCGGCAGCGACGAAAACGCGATTTGGATCCTTCGGGTCGATGGCCACTTCGCCAATTTGCTGAGTGTCGCGCAATGCTTCCAGATGAACCCATGTTTTTCCGGCGTCGGTGGATTTGTACACACCGTCGCCGACCGAAAGGTCGGGGCGCTGCAGACCCTCACCACTCCCCACGTAAAGAACGTTCGGGTCACTCTCTGCAACGGCGATGGAGCCGATGGATCCCGTTGATTCGTCATTCCAGATGCTATGCCAGGTTGCTCCGGCATCAGTCGTTTTCCATACACCGCCGTTCACCGCCCCCAAATAGAACGTAGCTGGCTCGCTGGGCACGCCGGCCAAAGCGCGCGTGCGTCCCGCGCGCATGGGACCAATCTCGCGCCAGCTCATGTCTGAGAAGAGCGCCGGATTGACTTGTGCGTGGATAACGGCGCACGTGGCAAAAAGCCAAGCCGTAAAAAGAACAATGGAACTCCGAGTGCTCATAACTCTCCTGACGATGAAACCGCTGCGAAGACTGGCCTTCGATCTTCGTAGGTTAAGAGCGTTGGGACAGACCGGCCGGCTCAATTAGTACCGGAAACGCGATCACGTACGCAATGCAATCTTATCCGCCTTCATGCTCATAAGGGATCGAGAAAGTCGGCGGTAGAACTAACGATGCAAAGCGCGGGAAAAGGCCGCTGGCGGCGGCCTCTTCCGTTGATTGGCTGCTGGTCCAGTTTAGAAAACTATTTTGGTTTTAAGCTGGACGACACGCGGAGAATCGTCGCCGTCAACGCCGCTGAAGATACCCGATGGATTGTAAGTTGATGTCACCTTACCGAATGAGCCGCTGCTGAGCGAGCCGGAAGGCTTGGAAAAATTCAGGTGATTGAGCACGTTGAATGCCTGCATGGAGACGCTGAACATGCCGCCTTCCCAGTGCACCGGAACCGACTTGGTGAGGCTCAGATCGGTACTCACGTAGGCCGGGCCGCGCCACGCGTTGCGCGGCCCGTTGACCCCGACGCTGGTAGCGGGGGCAAATTCGCTCTTGGTCAGGCAGGCATTTCCGCCGTAGTTGCAGCTCGCCTCTCTGCCGCCCAGGTACTTGGCCATCAGCGAGGCCCCGTACGCGCCTGTCGAATAGGAACTGATGGAACTGCTTGTGGCCGTGTCGATGGCCGTGAATGGAAGCCCCGTGTACGCGTAGGCCGCACCCGAAACCTCCCACAACCCGTAGAACGGATTATTGAAGGGCACCTTATACACGTAGTTCGCGACGAAGGTGTTGCGCTGGTCGGTCGAATCTGGTCCGTAGAACTCGTTGGTGTGGTACGGGTTGGGCGGCGCGCCGATATCGTCTGTGCCGGAACCCGAGGTTGCGGTATTCGTGGAGAACCCGTTGGCACCGGTGCTCAGCGTCTTACCGTAGGTGTAGCCCGCAGTAAAGACACTTTGCTGGTTGAACCGGTGAGTAACTGTGGTGATCACGCCGTTGTAGTTAGTAGATCCGCCGGAGGTGTAGTAGTAGACAATGCCGAACCGCGAATCGGGCTGAACGGTGGGAAGCCCCGCGATTGCTCCTGAAGCGGAATAAGCATTCAGGCCCGCATTGGTGAAGGGCTTATGCACACCGTGGTTGCCAAGATAGTTTATATCGATCGAGGTGTTGGTGCCGAGAAGCTTCTGCACCTCAAGATTCCACTTCTCGACATAATACATGTGGAAGTTATTCTGGGCCGTGTAAACATTGGGAGGACTGAACGCCTTGCGCTCGGCCGCGGTGGGCAGGCTGGCCTGGATCTGCGCTTCCGTCTCGCCCCCGGTAATTCCGGCGACGAACGCGGTGTCGTAAGCCTGCGTATCGGCGTAGAGATTGCCCGTGGTTTCGGTGTTGGCCAGGTGGTCCTGCGAAACCGAAAAGCTGGGCTTGAGAGGCGGATTCTTTGCAATGCCTTCGAGCACGCTCGCTGCCAGGCCATCGTAGAAGATGCCGGCCCCGCCGCGCACGACCCACGATTGCGCGAACGACGGGTTATAGGCGAAGCCAAGACGCGGCTGCAGCTCTAGCCTTTGCAATCCGGGCAGCACGTCGTTCTGGTTGAACACGTAGGCCTGGTTGTAAGGGATCGATGCGCTGTGATTGAGCGTGGTAAAGGGCACCGACAGCTGGGTGAGGCAGTTGTTCATGCAGGTGATGTTTCCCTGGTGCTCGGCGCGGAGCGTAAGCGTCAGGTTCAATGACCGGCTCGCTTTCCAATCATCCTCGGCATAGGCTGCAAGCTGGTTGATGAACACCGGGTAATTCGGCTTTTCAGGGAAAGTCTGGGCAAAGGTTGTCGCTTCCTGGTAGGTGGTCAAGCCGCCGCTTGTCGTGCCCGAAGAGAGATCGTATCCGCCATCGATGAAAGCGCTCATCGTCGCAACCGTCTCGCTGGGCACAATGCCGGAGGTGAAATAGTGGTCGTTTTCCTTGATGAGGTACGCCTTGCCGCCGAACTTCAGAGTGTGGGCTCCCATGTCGATAGCAATGTCATCCTGGAACTGAGCGGTCGAGATATTGCGCCCTTCCGGGAACGTCGAGTCTTCTCCGCCCAGGGTACCCAGCGAGCTGTCGTTGAGCGAAAGCGTGGCCGGAAACACCGCCGTGCTCGCCGCCAGGTTGGCCGGGCCGAACAGCGCGCCGTACCAGAGGCCGGCGAGGATGAAGTTGTTCACCACGCGGGGTCCAAAGATGTGCGTCTCGTTGAACTGCCCATCGTACTGCGGCTGAATGCTGATGTCGTTGAAGATGGGATTGATGGGATCGATATAGGTCGGCTGCGCCCCGCCGTCGTACTCGAAGCGGACAAACGCCTTGTCGTTGGCTCCGATGTTGGCATCCACACGGAAGATCTCCAGCGCCTCATTGGCGTAGCTGGTCGCATTGCTCTGGTAGTAGTCGGCGCAGGCGCCTGCGGCTGTTCCGAGGGCCGCCGCGTCCGTGGCATTGAGCGTTCCGCAACCGGTGTTGGCATTCGCGCCGGTGAAGGTAGGGTTCCCCGGCTGCGCGTTGTGCGCAGTCGCGGCCGCGTTATACAGGTTAAACATATTCTGGTAGTACGGAATCGATGCGGTGAGGCCTTCATTGGTAAGGGTTCTGATCGTGTAGGCTTCCAGATTCGCCGAGGGTAATGCAACGGTGGTTGGAGCCGCTGGCAGAATGGCGCGCAGCCCCTCCGCATCGGCCAGGAAAAAGAGCTTGTCGCGGCCGTTGAACAGGTGCGGAATCACAACCGGACCGCTGATCTGCGCCGCCCACTGGTTAGCGTTCTCGAAAGACCGCGGCGTGATCGGCGTGGTCGACTTATGAAGATAGGAATTCGCGATCAGCGAACTGCCGGTCCAATACCAGCTGGCGTCGCCGTGCAGGCGGTTGCCACCGCTCTTGCTGGTGTAGCTGACGGACGCCCCAACCAGGCCGCCGAACTGCCCCGAGTAGCCATTGGCAGTAACCGTCGTTTCCTGAATGTCATCCAGTCCGAGGGTCAAGTTGGAGGCGCCGGAATTGTTCGCGTTATTGTACGGATCGTTGTAATTATCGCCGTCGATCTGATACATCGTGTTACCGACCACGCCAAAGTCCGTGTTGAGAAAACCGGCCGTGATCTTGGTCTCATAAAGCAGATTGTTCCCCGAGTTCGGGACTTCTGTCATTTGCGCTTCGCTGACGGTCGTCGCCACGTTGGCGTTTTCCGCCTGCAGCAGCGTGGCCTGCGCGGTCACTTCCACCGTCTGCTGATTGCTGCCGACAACGAGCGTGAGGTTGGCATCCACGACCTGGGAATTGGTGACTTCCAACTTCGTCTGCAGCTTCGCGAATCCAGGTTGGTCGACGCGCAATGTGTACGACCCAGGCGGCACCAGGTCGAAACGATACGCGCCGGCTGCGTTGCTTTTGGTCGTCTGCGTGGCGGAGGTCGCGTTGTTGATCATAATAACGGTCGCTCCAGGAATGATTGCGCCGGACGAATCAGTGATGAGACCACCTATGCCGCCAGTTGTTGATGTTTGAGCACTAGCGGCCGCAGAGAGAACCAACGACATCGCCAACAGTAACGCGAACCGAATGCGATTCAAATGGAAGCTCCTGTTTTGAGAAAAGTTATCCCTCTGCCGGTTGGACCAGCAGTCAGTTCATCGGAGATAAATTGGACACGAAGTACGGGGGAGCAGGTCGATCTTCTAGATTGGTCTTGCTAGTTTGGTTAAGACACTTATTGGATAACACACGTTTAAAAAGGAATTCAAGAAGAAATTTAGCAGTCTCGTAACAAAACGCTCATAATTCAGAAATCTTTATAGGAAACTCATGGAAAAACTCCCGGCACTCTCTGTCGCGTCTTTTTTGCGGGTTCGTTCGTCTACGTTCTCAATGCCGTAAATTTGTTTGCAATTGCAGCTTGCGAAATGGCCCGATATTTGTTCGGTAACATTCATCTAACTCGGGGTCCGAATGGGTCACTTAAATCCGAAGCCTTTACGAGCCAAGTGTCTGCCGCTCTTCCGTGCCCTACTTCTCGCCGTGTTATCTTCGCCTCTGAGCTCGCAATCGAGTCATGCAGCACTCTATGCCGGTATGCGCTGGCGACCGATCGGTCCATTTCGCGCAGGGCGCGTTGGCGAAGTCGCCGGCGATGACTGAGCCATGAGTTATGCACGCTTTTAATCGACAAAGTCGACACTTATGATTATTTGCCGTTAATTGACCGCGAGCGTCGAGTCTCCAGTTTCGATGCTCCTGTACTGCCCGAACTATCGACGAAGTTTTTGTGAGAGGGGTACTTGGATCATGACGCGAATGTCGCGTGCAGCATCTTGTGGCTTGGTTCTTTCCTGTGTACTGGCATCAGCATTGACCGTGGCGGCTCAAGTCGACTCAAACCTTTATGTGGGCCTCAAGTGGCGTAATGTGGGGCCCTTCCACGGAGGACGCATCGGCTCGGTGACCGGTGTCATCGGTCAGCCCGGCGTGTTCTACGCCGGCATGCCCGCAGGCGGCATCTGGAAGACTACCAGCGCCGGCGTAACCTGGTTCCCCATCTTCGATCGGGAAACGAGCGTGGATAGCATCGGCGCCATACAGGTCGCACCCTCCAATCCCGATATCATTTATGCCGGTGCGGGCGACCCTATCCTGGGCAGCCTCGGGAACGGCATGTGGAAGTCGACCGATGCCGGCGCCACGTGGCAGCATATCGGCCTCGAGGATACGGTGAAGATCGACAGCATCGTTGTCGATCCCGCCGATCCTGACCTGGTGCTCGCTTCTGCCCTCGGCGATGCTACCCGCCACGGCGGCGGCGTGTACCGCTCCACCGACGGCGGCCAGAGCTGGACCAACGTCCTCAAACCCGCTGGCTATGACGGCACCCGCGACCTGGAGTACGAATTTGACGACCCCAGCGTTATGCTGGCTGCCGTGCAGGGCACCGGCGGCAACCGCGGAACTCCGCCCGCGGGCGGCGCTCGGGCTAAGATCAAGCCGGCCCTGGTCTTCAAATCCACCGACGAGGGCCTGACGTGGACCGAGATCAAAATCCCGCCCTTCGAAGGCCGCGTGGCCACTGCCATCGCCATGCACACCCAGGGCCGGCGCATGTACATTATCGGCAACAACATCGAAAACGGTTCGGGCCTGTTCCGCTCCGACGACGGCGGCGCTACCTGGCAGCACATGGCGGGAAAGGACTTGCGCATCGCCAACGGCCAGGGCAACTATAGCTCCGGTGTTTTCGTAGACTCGCAGAATCCAGACATCGTTTACACGGTTAGCACCGCCATGTACCGTTCCACCGACGGTGGTGTCAACTTTGAAGCCTTCAAGGGCGCGCCCGGTGGCGAGGACTACCACAAGCTGTGGATCGATCCCACCAACGGCAAACGGATGTTAGTCGGCACCGACCAGGGCGCCAGCGTCACCCTCGATGACGGCCGCACCTGGAGCCTCTGGTACACCGAGGTCATCTCGCAGATCTACCACGTCACCACCGACGATCAGTATCCCTACCACATCATGGGCGCACAGCAGGACACGGGCGCGGTCATGATTAGCAGCCGCGGCAATTGGGGCCAGGTCAACTTCACTGACTGGAACCCGCTGCCATCTTCTGAGTTCGGCATCGTCAGACCCGATCCCAAAAACCCGAGCATCATTTATGGAGTTGGCTATGGCCCAGGCGGCGGCGGCAGCGGCCTCATCAAAATCGACATGAAAACGGGTCAATGGGAGAACGTCGCGCCCAACTTCGGCGCCGACGAAGACAAGTACCACGCCGGCCGCGACTTCCAGAAGAAATTCGATCTCGCATTCGATCCCGCCGCTCTCTACGTTGCCTACCAGTGCCTGATGGTTTCGCATGACGGCGCCCATTCCTTTGCCGCGGCCAGCCCCGACTTGACTACGGCCAAGGGTAAGCCCCAGGTGGCCTGCGGCGCACCGCAGCCAAAGCCGCACCCGGAAGCTGAGTCGCAGCCGGCGCGTGAGGGCTCGCCCGCGCCCGAGCCTTCCATCAGCGACTTCTCTATCTCCAGGGTCAAGCGAGGCGTGATTTGGACGGTAAGCAGCAACGGCGAGATCTACAACACCACCGATGGCGGCAAGGTCTGGAACAATGTCAGCAATATCCCGAATGTTCCGGCCCACATGAACTTCAACACCATCGAGGCAGGCGATGACGCCAATACCGCCCTCATCGCGGGCCGGATCGGCGGCGGGCGTGGCGAAATCGTTCCCGACGATGAGGACGTCGACGTGCCGTACATCTGGCGCACCACCGATGGAGGCAAGACCTGGACCAGCATCGTCAACGGCCTGCCCAGCGATGAGCGCACCGGAAGCTGGGTGAACACTGTTCGCGTCGACCCCGGGCAGCCCGGCTTGCTCTTTGCCGGAACTGAGACGACGGTTTATGTAAGCTTCGATAATGGCGATCGCTGGCAGCCGCTCCGCCAGAACCTGCCCAGCACCTCCATCCGTGACATCGACGTCCACACTGATACCTACGAGAACGACCTGGTCATCTGCACGTACGGCCGCGGCTTCTGGATTCTCGACGACATCACACCGCTTCGCCAGATCGCTGCCAACGCCCAGGCCATCGCTTCCTCCGCCGCCTATCTTTTCAAACCCGAGGATGCCATTCGCGCCCGCATCAACAGCAACTGGGATCAGCCCTTCTCCGTGGAAGTGCCCCATGCGGCCAATGTGCCCTATGGTGCGATCGTAGATTATTACCTCAGCCGGCAACCCAGCGGGCCCATTCAGCTCCAGGTTTACGACTCCAGCGGCAATCTGGTGCGCATCATGACCAGCACTTTGCCGCCGCCTATCGAAGGCGCAGCCTATCCCTACTACTGGCTGGCCGCTCCCGAAACGCGGGCTCTCAGCACGCATGTCGGTCTCAACCGCATCAATTGGAACCTGCAATATGATGACCCACCCGCTCTGCGCCACGATCTCGAAAACGAAATGAACATGGTGGAGGGCTCCACCACCCCCGGTCCGCATGGGCAGCAGGTCATTCCCGGTGTTTATACGCTCAAGTTGACCGTGGACGGCAAGGTCTATAGCCGCGACGTCACCGTCGTGAACGACCCGCGCGTCGGCCAGAGCCCGGCGCTCATGGCCGCCCTGCGCATCCAGAACAAGCTCACGCTGCTGTCGGTTCAAGGTATGGAGCAGAGCTTTGAGGGCCACAATGAAGTGGATGCCGTCAAGGACCAGCTTGCGTCGCTGATGCGGAGCGACCTCCCCGCCGATGTCGGCGCCCAGGCCAAGAAGCTTAGTGCCCGCCTGACCAAGATTGGCGGCGTGATACCACCCGCTTTCGGCGGCGGCGGCGGTGGTAGCCGCCGTCCGCCTGTCGACCCCAAGGCACTGCACTCCTTCTTCGACCTGAACAACGATTTCAACACCATGGTCAGCATGATGCAGGTTGGCCTCGATATGACGCCCACCCCGACCCAGATCGCCACATGGCAGAGCGACTGCACCAACTACAACCGCACCAAGGCTGCCTGGGAGGGCATGCAGCAGCAAATCGGCGACTTCAACGAACTGTTGACCAAGAACAACCTGCAGGAGATCAAGATCGTGCCCACTAAGCTGACCGCTTCGTCGTGCAGCTTTACCTCCGAATCAAGCAGAAAGGCAAAAAAGTAGCTCGCTTAACTCGTCGCTACGTGGAGAGGATGACTCGGGATCCGTCAAACTGTAGTGAAGGCAATTCGGTACCGTACCCGAGATCATCCTCCTGAGTCAATGCAAATGCTCTTTCCCGCACCGGGCTGCGCGGCGTGAAAAGAAAGTACCATGATTGAATCGATATGACCCTTCTCGATCTTTGTTCCTATCTAGGGCTTGGAGCCGTTGGTGCAGTTACTGCCAACCTTCTATTGGGCATGATGATTGCGCTCCGCTACACGCCGATTCGACACTGGCCCCACCGTCACATAAATGTCTTCGCGCTTCACCAATGGACTGCTTACATCGCCATCGTTCTCACGCTCACCCATCCGGCAGTGCTGCTATTCCTGCAAACGCCACGCTTTGGATGGGGCGATGTGTTGTTCCCGATCCATTCGTATCTGCAACCCAAGATCAATGTCACAGGAGCGGCCGCGCTTTATCTGTTGGTTCTGGTTCTTGTTTCTTCCTTTCTGCGGACGCGCATTGGCCGGCCCGTATGGCGCAATCTGCACTACTTGGTTTTTCCGGCTGCGCTGCTCCTCTTCTTTCACAGCATCTTCACTGATCCGAACCTGAAGGACGGACATCCCGACCTTCTCGATGGAGGTAAGATTTTTGTGGAAATCGCCAGCCTGCTGAGCGTGGTAGCTACAGCCATCCGCATCCGTCTGCGCGGCCGAGGGCTGCGCCTACAACAAGACGGGTTGAGTGGCAGACATCGTCGCGAACTGGTGAACCATTGAGGGCAGCGGGGGCAGCGCAGGAAGGCTGCACGGCCGATCAAGACATCCCTGCGTCCGGGCATTGCGTGCGCCACAAGCGGCTGGGTTCAATCGCTGAACCGGGTTCTATTCTGGCGCGATGCTAAGGTTGGCGCGCATGGTGTGCTCTTCCCCTGGCCCCAGCCATACCGCCGAGTTGAGAATGTTACTGGCTTCGACACAAGTCATCTGCTGCCATTCATCCTCTCCAAGATCGGAAAGCGATGCCGCTCCGTGCTGCCCCGGGTTCCAGACTACCGTCGTTCGAGAATTCTCTTTCTCCGTGCGGACGGTGCGGCCAAGAACTGGATCGACCAACTCCGCAGCGCTCTGGATATTGAGGTAGGCATTGTCGGTCGTGCCGGTCAAAACTAAGTCGCCGGACTGAGTCTTTTCGCGATTCTGATCGACGTTGTCGAGGTAGCTGACGCCGTTGAGCCCGCGCACGCGCACCCTCGCGGCGTGGCCCACCCGGAAATAGGTATGCAGTGCCTCTTCAAACGAAAAACGTGCCGGTCCTGTGTTTGTCGCGGTCAATTCCAGACCCAGAGTGCTGCCGATCGTGATCCGCAGCGCCAGGCGAAACTCGTGCGGCCACCAGCGGCGCGTGGAAGCATCGCTTTCGGTTGAGAAGGCTGCAATCACAGGTCCGTCTTCTTCCGCATTCACGGAATCGAGCTGCCACTCGCGCGTGCGTACAAATCCATGGGCCGGCGCCTTAGGATCGTCCGCTTTGGCCCGAAACCAGGGAAAGCAGACCGGAATCCCTCCCCGAATGGCGCGGCCGTCCTCCCAATGCGAGCGTCTACTGAGAAAAAGAACCTCTTCGGCACCAGCTGGTTGCCAGGAAGTGACCTGGGCGCCGTGCAGGTAAATCCCGGCCGAAGCCGACTTGGTGGTGACCTCGAGTTTGGGCAGTCCACCGTTTCCAGAAATTATCTGTGCAAGTCCAGAGATCCCGAATTGTCGATTCAGAGCATCGGGGCGAGAGAGATCAGCCATCACAGATCGGATTCTATTCGAGAGAGGTTGTCTTTGACCGCAATTTGGTTTGGAAGACTTGCTGGATGCTGTGCAAACCTTTCGGGACGTGTGCGCCAGAAACGAGGAAAGGGTCCGGAATTCCAGCACCTTTGCTACCGCCAAATTTCCGGCCGCATCGGCGTTTATCGTTAATAACGCTCCGAAGAGGCGCTCAACTCATTCATACTTAGACACTTATACTCGACCAGCGGGGTTTGCAATCTGAAAGCCGATGTCACTGAATTCAAAACCAGGAATCAGCAATATGCGCGCCGTTTGTCGTTTGCAGGAACTCGATTTACCCGCGCCGTCAAATTCCCAAGACGTTCCGAGCCGGCGAAAAAAAGTTGTTACACTGCTGTGACCGAATGGCGCTTGAGAGAAAGACGGAGAAAATGCCCACTTCACAAAAGGACCAATTGGCTGCTGAGGCCATCGATCGCTGGGGAGATTTCCAAGAGAGCCTTTCCTCAGTAAAGCGGAAATACCCCATCCATCAGTTTCAAGCGTTTTGGTCAGCAACAAAACGATACGCCGAATTAACGAAGGCGGATGCTTTGATTCACAAGCGCGTCGCCGCCGCGGTCCACGGACTCGTCGATTACCTTTCCGCGGAACGTAAGCGGGTTCCAAGCGACGTTCTACGGGATGCTGAGCGCTTAGAGTGCCTCCTTTTTATGGAATATGACCCGTGCTTCGAGGGTGACGAACCGCCAGGACTGTGACGCAATTCTTGCCGAGCAGTGATTCACCAAACAACTGAACATGGCTATGTTTCCGTTAAGCCGACTACTCGGCCAAATTCCAGCCCGAGCCCATTGTTCACTGCATTTGTGCGTTTTGCGAGTCACACCCCGACTCTAGAATAGGGTAAACGCGCTCAGCGAGGAGGTCCCGACGGCTATGACCGACAACAGAGAAAGCAAGTCCAGTGCATGGAACACTCCAGACTTTCGTCCGGACCTCGCATTCCCCAAACTCACGGAGGAGATGGTCGAGCGCGTGCGTTCCTACGCTCGAGAGGAGACCCTTCCGGCAAACGTCCCGCTCTTCACCCGCGGTGAGCGTCAGGTCGATATGTTCGTAGTGCTCGACGGGGAGGTCGACGTCTCTCTGCCCACTGCGAATGGCGAGTCCAAGATCATAGCCCATCATCAGAGGTTTGACTTCTCCGGTGAGTTAAACCTTCTCACCTCACAGGGATCGCTTGTAGAAGCACGAACGGTCAAGGAGAGCCGCCTTCTCCGCATACCGCGTAATGAGTTGCAAAAACTCATGCGCGCGGAGGGCGATATCGCAAACCTTATCACCTCAGCGACCATCTGGCGCCGCATTGGCATCCTCGGCGAAGAGACCAGCGGCGTTGTACTGATGGGGCATGCCAACGATGCTGAGACCACAGAACTCCAGCGCTTCCTCATCCGCAATAACTATCCACACAGGATCGTCGAGGCGCCCGCTGAGGAAGTCTCACTGCCCAACGATGACCTGTCCGTTCATGAATCAACGCTGCCGGCAGTGATCCTCTCCGATGGCCGTACCTTGCATCGGCCTACCATCACGCAACTCGCCGACGAGCTAGGCATTACCGAACTTCCTGATCCCGAGATGATCTACGACGTGACCGTCGTCGGCGCTGGCCCTTCGGGTCTCGCAGCCGCTGTCTATGCGGCCTCGGAGGGGCTGTGCACAATTGTGATTGAAAGTACTGCTCCTGGCGGACAGGCAGGCACCAGTTCCAAGATCGAAAACTATCTCGGCTTCCCAACAGGGATCTCCGGTCAGCGTCTCGCAAGCCGCGCCCAGTTGCAGGCATTAAAGTTCGGTGTGCGCTTCGCGATCTCTAGAGAGACCATCACGGCGGAACAGGTCGATGGCATCCACAGACTGACACTTGCCGGTGGCATCCCCGTCCGTTCAAGGTCTGTTGTTGTGGCGTCCGGCGCGCAGTATCGCAAGCTTTCAGTGGAGAACTACGGGCGGTTTGAAAACTGCGGAATTTATTACGCAGCGACCGCGATGGAGTCGGCGTTTTGCCGCGAAAAGGAAGTCATCGTAGTCGGAGGCGGCAACTCAGCGGGGCAGGCCGCTTTATTTCTATCGGGCGTCGCCAAGCATGTGCATCACATCGTGCGCGGTAAATCACTGGCGAGCACAATGTCGCAGTATCTTGTCTCGCGCATCGAGAACTCGTCCCACATCACCCTATATGCTCAATCCGAAATTGTGAAGCTCGAAGGCCGATCTTCTCTCGAAAGCGTCACCTGGATCAATCGCGAAACCGGTGAGTCGATCGTAAAACCGATTGAGAGTGTCTTCGCGATGATCGGCGCCGAGCCAAACTCAGGATGGCTCTTCGGCACGGTGCGGCTGGATAAGAAGGGCTTCATTCTCACCGGCGGTACAGACGGCTTTGAGAGCACTCCTTACGCAACCAGCGTACCGGGCATGTTTGCGGTCGGCGATGTGCGCTCCAAATCCGTAAAGCGCGTCGCTTCTGCGGTCGGCGAAGGTTCCGTAGTCATCTCGGATGTTCATAACTATCTTGCAGACCATCGCAACAACTTTGCGGCCGAACCGAACTCCGCGCTTGCTGCCTTGCGATCGGCGAGCGCTGCTGCTACCTCGCAAGGCTGACGCACATTGAGGTAGATCATCTTCCAAACCTGTCATACATTACTTCGGCGTCCGCCGGTTAGGACCGAACAGGGTGTTGAAGACAGTAGCAACCTGATCCCGTCCCCTGAGACGTTTTAGAGGATCTCTTCTGTCAACGGCCGGTAAACCGCAGCAACGAGTACTTATCGCATGAAAACAATTCAGCAAAGGACGCAGGCATGACGCGAGAATTAAAGTCTTGTCATTGCGTTGCGAGGGCTGGCATGCGTAGCGTGACGCGAGTTCCGCGGCCGATCTGACTGGTGATCTCCGCGCTGCCGCCGTGAAGCGTCAGAATGCTCTGCACGATCGCCAGACCCAGCCCTGTGCCGCCCGATGTCTTGGAGCGCGATGGATCGACGCGGAAGAAGCGATCGAATACTCTGGGCAGCGCTTCGGCGGGAATGCCGACGCCGGTGTCGGAGACCTCGATGCGAATCGCGGCATCCTCATCCGTGGCCGTCAGCGTCACCGTTCCTCCCGGCGGCGTATGTGCGATGGCGTTCGAGACCAGGTTGCTCACCGCCCGCAGCATCAGTGAGCGATCCAGTTCCGCGTTGAGCGGCTCGGCCCAATCGGTCACGACAAACGATATTCCGGCGTCGGCCGCGGAAGCTTCGTAGTAGTCGCGAACCGTGGTCAGCAACTCGCCGATGTTCAAGTTCTCGCGATGCAACTCGGTTATGGGGCTCTCGGCGCGGGCCAGAAACAGGAGATCGCCGATCAACTCGGAAAGCCGCACTGCTTCTTCCAGTGAAGACTCCAGCACGTCGCGGTACTCGTCGGCCGACCGTGCGCGAGCGAGCGCCACCTCGACTTCTCCGCGGATATTGTTGACCGGCGTTCGCAAATCGTGCGCGATGTCGGCCGTGAACCTCGAGATGCGCTCGAAGGACTCTTCAAGCCGCTCCAGCATTTCGTTGAATGTTCCGGCCAGTGAGGCAAGTTCCGACGGATAGCCTTCCGATCCGATCCGTTCGCGCAGATTCGTCGACGTGATTCTCCGCGCGGTGGCCGCGATCTCTTCGACGGGCCGAATGCCGTGCCGCGCAATCCTGTATCCCACCAGCGGGAAGAGAACCGAGGTCGCCAGTAGAATGCCCCAAAACCACAATCGATAGCGCGCCAGCAGTTCCTCTTCCTGCGAGACGTCGATGGCGATTTGAACCGTATCGCTGTGAGTCGGCGGTGTGCCGACGGCAACCATAGCGCTCGTCACCCGGAACGGACGCCCTTCTCTACCCGCCATCGCAATCGAACGCTCGGAGCGGCCGCGGGTTCGGCTCGCGAGCTCCGCAAGGTCCAAATGTTGGGCCATGCCCGGCGTTGTCAGGATGGGCACGCCATGTTCATCGAGGAGGCGAATGTAGAACTGCTGGTACCGGCGGGCCGCTGACTCGAGCTCAATCTCTTCGCGCAGCGCATCCTCGTCGTTTGGCCGTTCTCGCAGCATGGTGCGCAGCACGTTCAGCTTGTCGGCAAGAAACAGCTCTGTGCTTCGGTCAAGTTCGGTCCGTAGCACGATGTAGAGACTTGCCGTGGCCAGAACGAGCAGCATCAGGCCCGCCAGCGAGTACGCCGCCGACAGCCGGAACGCCAAAGTCCTGCGCGGACGCAGCGCAGCCCAGGCGCTACAACTCAGCTTCGAAGACATAGCCGGCGCCGCGCACCGTGTGAATCAGCTTTACGGAGAAGGGGTCGTCCATCTTGCTGCGCAATCTGCGCACATTCACATCCACAACGTTCGTATCACTGTCGAAGTTCATATCCCAGACCGACTCGGCGATCAGCGTGCGCGAAAGCACTTCGCCGGCGCGCCGCGCCAGCAGGGTCAGCAACAGGAACTCCTTCGAAGTGAGGTCGAGCCTCTGGCCGGCACGCGTCGCGCGGTGGCGCAGCAGATCGATCTCCAGGTCGGCCATGCACAGGGTCTCCTGCGGGCGCGGAGTTGAGCGCCGCAACAGCGAGCGCACGCGGGCCAGGAGTTCGGAGAATGCGAACGGCTTTACCAGGTAGTCGTCGGCTCCCAACTCGAACCCGCGTACGCGTTCGTGCACGGCGTCGCGGGCCGTGAGCATCAGGACCAGCGCCTTCTGTTCGGTCTCGCGCAGGCGCGCGACCACCTGCCACCCGTCCAGCAATGGAAGCATCACGTCGAGGATGACGAGGTCGAAATCGACTACCTGGGCCAGGTGCAGGCCTTCCAGGCCGTCGGCAGCTACGTCGACGACGAAGCCTGCTTCACTCAGCCCCTTCTTGAGGAATTTGGCTGTCTTTACTTCGTCTTCGATTACCAGAATCTTCATGGTCAAATCCTTTAACCCTGTTGGCAAGCCTCAGAATTCAAGACGCAGCGCGAACTGCATTTCGCGTGGAGTTCCCGATCCCACCGGGGTTACCGGCGATACGGTGTTCACCGTATTGATGACGCTGCCGAACCCCGTCGTGTTCGATGGGTTGAAAGTGGACTGCGGCTGACCCAACTGCGGATGATTGAAGACGTTGTAGAACTCCGCGCGGAACTCGAGCGCCCACCTTTCCCGCAGAGAAATGTCTTTGTTGGCGCTGAGATCGATCTGCCAGGTGCCCGGTCCGCGAACCAGGTTGCGCGGCGCGGTACCGAACTCTCCCGCTGGAGCGGCAAAGGCCGCTGGATTGATCCATTCCGCGACCGTTCTGCCTCCCGGCGGAGTGAGCGAGACGCCGGGAACCAGGTCGGGGCGCTCGGTGCCGAAGGCCCCATCGGGCGCGGTGTAGCTGCTGGGCATCAGCACATTCACCGGGAAGCCGGTGCGAGCCAGCGCCGTCGACGTAAGTTCCCAGGAGCCGGCAATGCTGCGCAGAACTCCAGGCTCGTTCAGGAAGGGCTTGCCCGGTCCGAAAGGTAGTTGATAAACCGCATTGCCATTGACCACATGGCGGGCGTCCCAGGCGCCGCTGGCGCGTATCACAGGCCTGGCACAACGGATTCTGCGGATGCGATTTCGTCACCATCGCCGCTGCCGTTGGAGCCGTTGTCGATCTCGTGCGACCACATGTAATTAGCCGTCACCAGGAGGCCGCGGGAGAACGGACGCCGCAATGCCACGGAGAGACCGTTGTACGAGCTCATGCCGGCTGAGCCGCGCCAGCCGATGGCGGGAGCAAAGGCCGGATATTGCACAATCCCCGTGGCCGGATCGATCAAGTTCACCACGTTGGTCTCCAGCAGATGCACGCCGTGGCTTCCCAGGTAAGAAAGCGTGCCCACGAAGTTCGCCGGTAGCTCCCGCTGCGCCGAGAAGCTCCACTGCTCGACATACGAGTCTTTGCGGTTTCGTTGTTCGGCATTCGGGGATAGGGTTTCGGCGCCGAATCCGCAGTTGCCGGTTAGGGTGTTGGTGAGCGGGCCTGGGCAGGTGGTGTTATTGCTGGTTCCGGTATAGGAAAGCGGTGACTTCGAACTGCCTGTCGCCGCATAGGAGGGCACTTCGTTTTTCGCGGGCAGATTCTGATCGTCCAACTGACCATCTTCGTCGTATATGCCGAATCCGCCCCGAATCACCGTCTGGCCGCCCTTCCGCGGCGTCCAGGCAAAGGCCAAACGGGGATCGATATCGCCGTAGTTTTGCTGGCCGAAGCTGGCGCCCACACCGCAGAATCCTTGCGGGCCGCAAGTGGCAAAGTCGAATGGATTGGCCAGGCCGTTGGCTTCGTGGAAGAGATCGAAGATGGTGTAGCGCACGCCCAGGTTCAAAATCAGATTGGGCCGCCACTTGAACTCGTCCTGCGCGTAGACGAAGTAATCGTTCTTGCGCAGGTGATTGACCGGCAAGGAGCCTGTCAGTTTGGCTTTCGTCACCAGATTGTTTGCGAGATTCTCCACTGAGGAAAACGTGAGCGTTCCGTGTTCTCCGTATTCCTGGTTCAATTGAATGTGACGGATCTCCACTCCGGCTTTGAAGGTATGCCGGCCACGAGACCAGGTCAGGTTGTCGATCCCCGAAAACGAGTTGCCCACGTAGATGCTGGAGTAGTTGTAATTCTCAGTGACAAATCCCGGCCCCGGGCCCGTCGAGATCGCGACCTCATAGAGGATCCCGGAGTCACTGTAGTTGTACTGGTTGTCGGTGGAACGATTGAAGCCCGCCTTGGCCTCGTTCACGAGGTGCGGATTAAAAATGTGCAGTAATTCCAGCGCGCCATTGACCGGCGCGGAGACCTTCTGCTGCAGGTCCGTCGCAACAGCTGAGAGCGGCTGCGTATCGACCGAGCGGTCGTAGCTGAAGCGAATGAAGCCTGTGGTCTTGGAAGAGAAGCGCTGGTCGAGACGCAGCATCGCCGAGCTCTCGTTGACCACCTGCGTGCATTCGCAAGTGAGCAGGTCGACGTTCTGCCAGTCGGTCGGGTCGGTGGTGGGCGTATAAGGCGTCAGAATCCTCTTTGGACCTGCACCAGGGAATCCGTTGAGGATCGCATACACGGGCGAGGTGCTCGGAACCGTTGCCTTGAGCGCCGCGCTGGGCACATCGCCGCTCACCGGATAACCCCAGTTCTGCCGATAGGCTTCGGACGCGAGGAAGAAGTAGGTCTCGTTGCGCACGATGGGACCACCCAGCGCCCCGCCAAACTGATTGAGGCGGAGTGGCTGCTGAGCTTCGCCGTTGGAGGCCCAGGTAGGCAGCGGCGCGTCAAAGAAATCATTGCGCAGAAACTCGAATGCACGCCCGTGCCACTGGTTGGTGCCCGAAGGCGAGGTCACGTCTAATTGCGCTCCTCCCGTTGCACCCACGTCGGCCGTCGACATCAGCGAATCAACGCGGAACTCCGCGATCGCGTCCAGCGGAATGGCGAGCCGCACCCACTGGCGCTGTGTCTGATTCACGATGTTGGTGGCATCCACGCCGTCGTAAGTAAAGTTGCTGTCGTCGAGGCCGCGCCCGGCAAAGCGAACCGTCCGCTGGTTGCTGCCGCCGGTATCAATAGCGCCAGGGACGAAGGCAGTTAGCGCCGACCAGTTGCGGCCATTGAGCGGTAATTCTTCCGCCTGCTCTTTCTCGATCAGTCCGGTCACCGCGCTGCTGTTGTGATCCATCAGCGCCGAAGCGGACGAGACGTTCACGCGGTCCTCGCCGCCCGCGACCTGCAGCGTCGCATCCAGCGTGCGCGTCCTGCCGATAACCTGCTCCACATCGATAAACTCGAGCTTTCTGAAGCCCTGGTGTTCGAAGGTCACGGCATAAATGCCCACTGGTAGCTCGGGAATGTCGTAGCTGCCATCAGAGGACGACTCGGTTTCGCGGCGCAGCCCGGTTGCGTTTTCTACTACCGTGACATGCGCTCGCGGCAGCAGACGGCCAGACGAATCGGTCACCGTGCCACTGATTGCACTGCGGTCCACCTGCGCGAAAGAGATTCCGGCAAGGAAAAACAGCGCGCTCAATCCAATCGCGACGCGAACGCTTCGAAGCACAGAAGAACACCTGGCGAACAGAGATTGCTTCATTTCGTAATGCATAGCTCCCCCAAGAAGAAGTGGATTCCGGGGCGCATACGAAGCCTCATGTCGCCGGTCGTTGCGCGCATCGGAATCGCGATCCGGATATTCAAGTTGTGACAGTTTTAAACACGTGTGCTCCTTCCCGGCAGCAGGCGGAGAACCGCATCCGTATTCCGCAGCGGGCTTTCAAAGGTTGCCATGTGTATGAGGTTCGATCGCGCTCAAGGACATCCAGGCGTTATCGCGATCTCTCCGAAGGGGGCCCTGCAGTGACGAATGACAATTTTGTAATCCGGCGCTGTTATACGCAGATCAGGGCCTAGTTAAGGTTCCATCAATATTGATATCGATCTTCGTGGGACCAGCGCACGACACCGCTTACGGATTACAAAAATGTAATTCTCGCGTCATGCTGCCGTTCCCTTCACAATTCTACAGTTGGTCCGTTGGTGCTGCTCTCCCGCTGCGCCATCTCCTGCAATCGAAGAGAAAGCATCCGCCTGTTTCGAATTCCTCGTGTCGCGCAGCCGATCCCGGGTTGCGTGGAAAGAAACCCAAGCGAAAAGGAGAAGGACAGATGTCTCGAAACCATTCTCAGATCAATCGTCTGCTCGTCGGCCTGCTGGCGGCGGCGCTGGGCGTTCCAGCGCTCGCCCAGTCCGTGCCGTTCCCGACCTACACAGTTGGCCCGCAGCCCAACGGCACTTACGTCGTCAGCGACGGCACCATCATCACCCCCGCCGGAATCCAGGTCGATCTCGGTATCCGGGTCCGCGCCAAGGCAATCGCGCTCAACCCCACGGGCAATCACACTGCGGCGGTTCTCACCATGGGTACGTCTCCGAGCAACGGCAACGGAGCCGTCGAAGTGTTCAACCCCCAAACCGGCAAGGTCCTTGAGAGCTACAGCTTCAAAGGAAAGGACTCGAGCGGCAGCGCCACCGGCATCACCTATACGCCGGACGGCAAGTTCCTGCTGTTCAGCCAGGACAGCAGCAACGTCACCATCGCCAACGTCAATCCGACGACGGGCTTGCTCTCGGACGACGTCCAGGTCAATGTTCCGGTCGCCGGCAGCACCATCTCGGTCGCCGGAGTAGGTTCTACCAATGTTCTGAACACCGTCACTTGCACCCAGTCCGTCACCTTTCCGGTGAGCGGTCAGGTTCTCCCCGGCCCCGTGGGGACCACGGGCAGCTTTGCACTTCCCTGCAGCTGGACCTACTCGTTCGGTACTTCCTACCCCACCGGCATCGCGACCTCGCCGGATGGCAAGACTGCCTACTCCGTGCTGGACATCAACAACACGCTGGCTAAGATCGACCTGACCGCGGCGACACCGGCGGAGGGTGCGCAGATCCGCGTCGGTAACGTCCCGCACAGCGTCGTGATCTCGCCGGATGGCAAGACCGCATACGTCTCCAACGAGGCTGGCCGGATTGCTACCGCGAAGGACTTCCAGCTCTACTCCGACGGCACCCCGGTCGTCGCTGAAAATCCGACTGGCACCACGGCCACCGGCACCGTTTCCGTGGTCGACCTGGCCTCGTTTACGGTCACCGGCAGCATCTTCACTGGACACCACCCAACTGGCATGGCCTTCTGGGGCAAATATCTGTTGGTCGCAAATACCTATAGCGACAGCCTCTCGGTGATCGATACGACCAATGACGCGGTGGCCTATACGATCAACCTTGGGCTCCCGATTTCGGTGCCCGGCGAAAGGAAATCAGCCTATGGCGCCGGCCCGAATTCGATCGCCGTCGATGCCAGGAACAACATTGCCTACGTGGCGCTCTACAACGCCAACGCGGTTGCCGTGGTCGACCTCCGCTACGGCCAGTGGAATCCCGTCATGGGCATGATCCCGGTCGCCTATGCGCCAGCCTCGGTTGTGCTGGACACGGTAGACAACGCGCTGCTCGTGGCCAACGACAAGGGCATCGGCAGCAAGGGCATCGCTCCGCAAAATTCATTTGCAACCGAGTTTGGCGTGACCAGCTACAACACCCACCAGGACCTTGGCACGGTCAGCATCGTTCCCGTGCCCAAGAGCTCGGCATTGGCGAAGATGACCCAGCAGGTCATCCAGAACAACCATTGGGACCTGGCGCAGAACATCGAGTCCGCCGCCGGCGGCAACCCGTTCACCAGACCGGTCGCCATTCCGGCAAGGATCGGCGACCCTTCCAAGATCAAGCACGTGTTCCTGATCATCCGTGAGAACCGCACTTACGACCAGATGCTGGGCGACGTAGCCGGCGGCAATGGCGACCCCTCCCTGGCAGTCTTCGGCGACAACGCAACCTATGGCAGCGTCTCGCCCAACGCCCACGCGCTGGTGCAGCGCTTCCCGCTCTTCGACAACTTCTACGACCCCAGCCGGCAGTCGGCCGACGGTCACAACTGGATCCTGCAGGCCATGGCGCCCTACGCCGACGACATCCAGTCCCCTGACTGGGTCCGCGACTATCCCTCCAACGGCGGCGATGCGATTGCCTATCAGAAGAAGGGGCACCTCTTCGACGTAGCGGCCGCGGCCGGCATCAGGATGAAGATCTACGGTGAATACATCGAGGAAAATGCCTTCAAAGTGCCGGGTTGCAACCCCACAACTCTCACCCCGCCGCTCAACTATATTACGCTCGCTTGCGAGCCCACCTGGACCCAGTTCTACGCCGACACGCAGAAATTCGAGTCTGGCCAGGAGCCGCAGCTCCAGTACTTCAATGACGTCGGCTCGTACTCCCCGCTTCCCAACGTAATGAAGTACGCAATCCAGAACTACCCGCAGTTCGACCTGAACATCCCCGACCAGTACCGCGTGGATGTTTGGGAGCAGGACTTCGCCAAGGACGTAGCGGCCGGTTCGGTGCCCCAGTTGAGCATGATGTGGATCAGCTCCGACCACACCGGCAATACCAACCCCGGACTGACCCCACAGGCCATGCAGGCCGATAACGATCTGGCCATCGGCCGCTTCGTCGACATCATCAGCCACAGCGCGGTGTGGAAGGACTCGGCGATTTTCATCGAGGAAGACGACGCGCAGACCGGCGTCGACCACGTCGACGGTCACCGCAGCCCGGGCTACATTATCAGCCCGTACGTGCGGCAGGATGGATTCGTCGACTCCCACTACTACTCGCAGGTCAATCTAACCCGCACCATCGAGCAGATCCTCGGCCTCACACCCATGAACCAGAACGACCTCGTAGCCTCGCCGATGTCGACGGCCTTCGTCGACGAGCCGCCGGCGGCGTACTTCCAGCCGTGGACGCACGTGGCGAACGGGATCGCGCTGGACCAGACGACGGCCAGCCTGGCTCTCAGAAGCGACAGCCCGGCGGTCAAGGCCCTGAGGGCGGCCTGGCTCAAGAAGAAGGCGCAAATCTTCGCCGGTAAACAAACCAAGCCCGACTCCGAAGATCCAGACACCGTCAAACATCTGATCTGGTACGAGGCCACCGGGTTTAAGGTCCCGTTCCCCGGCGAAATGATGGTTCGTCCGGCGAGCGACTTCAAAAACGCTGCACCCACCAAAGCCGACGACGACGACTAACTCGCGTTCCGGCTGTAAATGGCCCTCTCTCCGATTATCGGGAAGAGGGTCGTTTTGTTCGCGCCTCCAACACCGGCATACGAATTGACTTCGATTTCATCTCCCATTTACCCGGCGCTCACGGTCGCAGGCTTCTAACTCGCCCGCGTTATGGATTGTCCACCTCATCCAACATGCCATCGTAGAAGGAGCGCACTGCCTCGTGTCGTCTTGCGGCAAGCAGCCGGCCTGTCGCCGTTTTGAAACCGTCCGCCAAGCACAGCAGTTTCGCTGGAAAGTGGTCCAACGCAAAAGCGGCGTCGTTCAGCGTTCTGTGCTTGGCACGCGGGTCTGACGCTTCGTAAAGCGAAGACCCCATGCGGCCCGCTGTATAGAAGCACCGGGCAATACCCGTGAACCCTATCGCATCCAGACGGTCAGCATCTTGCAAGATGCAAGCCTCTAAGGTAGCCGGCGCAATCCCGGCTGAATAGCTGTGACTTTTGATCGCTGATGCGACCCACGCGATGCGCTCATCGCTCCAGTTCAATTGCTTGAGCTGAGAGGTCGCTTCAGTTGCAGCAAGTCGTGAAGCCTGGGAGCGGAGAGGCGAGTCTTTCGGGACTGTAACACAATCATGAAGAAGAACTGCGGCCGCGAGGATCTCCAGATCCCCGCCTTGCTCAAGCTGGATCGCCCTTGCATTTCGCCACACTCGTGCGAGGTGACCAGCATCATGCGCTCCGTCTGTTGCGGGTGACGCGGGCAAAAGCGCCGCTGCTAGATCACTGAAAGGTGCAAAAAACTGTCCGTTCACCATCGACTCCCTGTGTTGCGCAGTACCGTGGACCATCATTTCCTATGCTAGGTCTCTGACCGCTTAATTCTGTACCAATTCCGTGCCCCATCCTTTCGCCTTTTCTCTGGCGAAAGGGTGGGAAACCACGGAAGCTGAAAGTACGAATTTATGCGGTCTGGGACCTGGCGCCGTGTCCGCGTGGTTTCGTAACGGAAAATTTGAAACTGGGTGCCCCAGGTCCGGGACCCCCGCGAATAGGTCTTCGTTCGCGGGGTGAAGATCTCGATTTTGAGACCTGGGAAAGCACGAAACTAAATGGACACGGTACTAGCTTGCTTCGGGGGTAGATCCCGTGCGCCACGAAATGGCCTGGCGCTACGCCAATTGAGGGGACTTAGTTCCACACTGTTGCGATGAGGTTGCGGAAGCGTGGGGCGCCCAGCATCATTTGTGGCGTAATGCGACCATCGGCTGGACTCGTGCCGCCCAGCGCGCTGGAATAAAGCAGGCAAACAAGGCTACGGCACAAAGCACAAGCGTAACGGCGGAAAACGTCAGCGCGTCCGTGCTGCTGACGCCCAGCAGCAAGCTCTTCAAGAAACGTGTCAGAACGTAGGACATCGCGAGGCCCAAACATACTCCTGCGAACATCAGCCTCAATCCCTGTCCCAGCACCAGGCGCAATACATCTCCACCGGTCGCGCCGAGCGCGAAGCGGATGCCGATTTCGTGCGTCCTCTGACGCGTGGTGAAGGAAGTCACGCCATAAATTCCGATGGCGGCCAGCACCAGCGCCAGGAGACCGAAGGCTCCCACAAAGCTTCCAGCGACACGCTGTGCGAAGCTGGCAAACTGGGACCTCGTTTCGACCGTGGTCTCATCGAAAACCAAAACGCCGGGATTGATGTCGTGCACCGCCTTCTCAACCATGTTGGCCGACGCCAGAGAATCGCCGGTCGTACGTACATTGATGATGGTTTGGGGCTGGTAGATCTGGAAAAGCGGCAGATACAAAAAGGGCACGGGCTTTTCATTGAGGGCAATTTCTTTGCAATCGCGCGCGACCCCGACAACGGTGAACCACTGGTGGGTCAGGTCAGAATTGAGCTGCTTACCCACGGCTTCCTGTCCTGGCCAATAACGATGTGCAAATGCCTCGCTCACGATCGCCACCGGTTGTGATCCTTTCGTATCCTGGGCGGCAAAGTCGCGTCCCTTCACGAGGGGAATTTGCATGGTGTGAAGATAATTGGGGGTGACAATGGCGTCTTGGGTCTCCGTCGACTCATTCGGCGAAGAAACATAGCCTTCCGGTTTCACGGCGGTTGAGCCGCCCGCAAACGTCAGCGGCACACGGTTAGAAAGAGCCACAGACTGGACACCCGGCAAAGCCCCCAGTTTGGCAAGGATCTGGCGATGGAATTCCGTGCCGGTGGCCTCCGTGTAACCGGCCGGGAACAAATCATACGACGCGATCAGCACCTGATGCGGATTGAATCCCGGATCAATATTCTGCGCGCTCTTGAAGCTGCGAATCAACAACCCTGCACAGACCAGCAGCAGCAACGAGAGCGAAATCTGCGCCACTACTAACGCGCTCGTCAGACGCGCCTTCCCCAACCCGCCCGACAAGCTCCCAGCCTCTTCTTTCACCACCTCCGCCGGAGCAATGCGCGACGACCGCAGCGCGGGCAGGATGCCAAAAATCACCCCCGTCAGCACCGAAACACACAGCGTGGTGAGGAGTACGGTCCTGTCAGTCGCAACGGTCAGTGACAGCGGGATATCGGGCGTCGCGGGGAGAAATCCCATGAGCGCTCCCTGCGTCCACTGGGTGAACAACAACGCAACGACCCCTCCCCCCAGGGAGAGCGCCAGGCTTTCTACCAGCAATTGCCGCACCAGCCGCCACCGGCTGGCGCCCAGAGAAACGCGAATCGCGATCTCGTGTCGCCGGCCCACCGCGCGGACGAGCATGAGATTGGCCACGTTGGCGCACGCCAGCAGCAGCACCAGGCCCGCGATGCACATCAGCATCGGCAAAAGGTTCGCCAGGATAAAGTTCAAGCCGAACGGGCTGCGCCACAGCTCGTACACGGTCACGGCGGAGTGCCCCTTGTGCTCTTCGGGATACTTGTCTACCTCCCGTCTCATCCGGCTCGTCATCTCCTCCTGCGCCTGCGCCACAGAAATGCCCGGCCTTAATCGTCCAAAGACCAGCAACCAGAAGTAATGATGGTCATGCAGCAGGTCGCCCAGAGAATTAAACTGCGCTTCCATCATGATCGGGACCCAGAGGTCCGTTCGCACGCCGGTCTGGCTCCCCTGAAAGTCCGCCGGTGTGATCCCCACAATGGAATACGGGTGCTGGTTGAGTTCAATGATCCGGCCAACAATGTTCGGGTTCGCTGCAAAGTGCGTTTGCCAGAGGCGATAACTGATCACCGCCACGGGCGCGCCGCCGGGCCTCTCATCTTCGCCGGGAAGAAATCCGCGCCCCAGAAATGGCCGCACTCCGAGGACGTCAAAATAGTTCGCCGAAGCCACCATGGCCGAAAGGCGCTCAGGATTCCCTTTGCCGGTCAGACTGATGGCCGCGAAACCGCAGGCCGCAATGCCGGTGAAACTCCGCTGTCCTGCGCGCATGGCTTCCACGTCAGGATAGGTGAACGGGAAGGGATTCTCGCCGGGCTTGTTCAACCCGAGCGATACGACTTCGTTCGCCTTGGTGAGTCCGGGGACTGGAGTCAACAGCGTGGCGTTAATCCAACTGAAGATGGTGGTGTTGGCTCCGATGCCCAAGGCGACGGTGAGGATGACAAGCAGCGAAAACCCGGGACTCTTGGCTAGAGCCCGCAGCCCGTACTTCAAGTCCTGTAAAAAACCCATGACCGGCCTCCTCGGTTCCCGAAACCCAATTCGGGAGATCAGAATCGTAGGCCCGTTCCAAAGCTGCTGCTGCTTTGGTTTCTGCTCTCTCCAAGAGCACGTGTGCTTCCAATTGCTCGTGGCCGCATGCGAATGCAATCACTAAGCTTAAGCTCCTGGAGAGCGGTTCGAACTAACGTCCGACGTTCGTTTGTGTCTCCGATTGTTCGAAAATGAACAAGAGACCACACGGGATCCCGGGTATGCCATGTCATTAAATACGAGTTCACGTCGCCTCGTGCGCTATTTTCGCGAGAAGGCCATCCCACTCGTTTTCGCCCGCGCGGACGAAAGAAGGCGGGAAGTCTTTATTCCTGTTCACTGCCTAAAGGAGATGCGTTCAGATGAAACGATCATTCACGGACGTGGTCCGGGGCGTATTACCAATTGCTGCTTCTGAGGCTTAGGGAGCCAACTCTGTGCTTACTGCTTCCACTGGGACGGCGTCAATAACGACCGGCTTAGCCGCTTGCTCTTTGAGCAAAGCGAATTTGACCTGCAGCACTCGGTCTTCAAATGCCCCTCGGAGTTCAGAGGCTGGATCTGGCAGAGCATCAGCGGATACAGATCTTCCACCATGATGCGCTCTTTACTCCGGATTATCGGAGTTCTGCTTTGCCCCTAGCGCTCGCAGTCGTGCCAGCGTGGCGGAGGGCAGCCATGATTATTGCGACTGGAGCCGTCAGCGGCGCGGAGGACCCGATATTCCGGTCGCCATGCCGACTTCAAATTACTGATCATTTGGCCGGTCTTACTTCGACAAGCCACGTGCACGTACGCCCATCGAGGTGACGGGTGACCTCGAGGACAACTACGCACCGATGACGAGCCGGGGGGCCACCATCCGTGGGTTGACAATTGTCGTGGATCTTTTTGACAATTCGCTATGGATTGTGGAGCTTTTTGACAATTTCATTGCCCTCGGATCAGCGACAATCAAATTTCCCGATCGACGACAAACAAAATTCCAACGTGCTCGGGTCTGCAGCGTCAGCAAATCGATTCCCTGCGATGCCTAAGCTTTTAAAGATACTGTGTATATGGCGCACAGCCAATTCGCACATGCCAGCTTTTTTCTGACCACGTGGTGCGGATAGTGCGCTCTGACCTGCAGACGTTTAGGCGACGTCAGTCAGCTCGCTTTCTGGTCCGCGGCGGAGGGGGGATGCAAGGTGCTCTGTCAGCTTATCCCGCGCACTATGCTCAGCGATGATGAGCAGGCGGTCGCCGGGCTGCAGCACAGTTTGAGGACGAGGAAGGATCACCGAAGTGCCCCGCAAAACCGCCAGGATCCGCGCGCTTGGCAAGGATTCACCGAAAGCGCAGGCTTCGATTGACTTTCCCACCCACGGACTTTCCGGTCGTAGCGCGCCGGCAGTCAGCTGCAGACCATCCGGCATGTCCAATGCCACCCCTGACTGCAACAAGGCTGCAAGTTGGAGATGGGAGATTTGCGGCGGCAAATTGACATTACCCTGTTCCAACAGTTGCAGTGCTATTTCGACGTGCTCGGCACGATGCGCCGGCGAATCGTAACGCCCTGCGACCTGGCCTTCGTACAAGCTGTTGTACTTCAATGACTGGGAGAGCTTCATTTGCACCAGAAAGCTGAGCATAACAGCCAGTGCAGCGGGGACCAGCAACTGGTAGCCGCCGGTCATCTCGGCAACCATGAGGAGCGTGGCGATGGGCACCCTCGCTGCGCCTGCGAAAACCGCTCCCATACCAACTACCACCATGTCGGCTGCAGGCTGGTGGGCCAATACGGCAAATACTCCACCCAGCATCGATCCCAGATACAGGCTGGGAGCGAACACTCCGCCCGAACCTCCCGAAGAGACGGTAAGGGCCATCGCAAGCATCTTGGCTACGAGGAGGAGTATGAGGAGATGCACCGCCAATTCGCCGTTGATCGCTTCCTGAATCCAGCCATAGCCGCCGCCCAGCACCTGCGGCAACCACAGAGCCATTCCGCCCAGGATCAATCCGCCGATCGCCGGCTTGATCCAAGAAGGAATGCGCAGGGCGAGAAATGCGTCTCGTATACGGTAAAAAGTCTCGGGCAGGATCGTCCCCACAATTCCGCTCGCCACTCCCAGCGCCGTGTACCAGCCATATTCAGCCACTCCTGTGGGAGCGCTCTGTGCAGGAACCTGGAAGAGCGGCTGCCAGCCCACAAAGCTCCCGTTGACCATGTAGGCAACGATCGCGGCCAGCATGCAATACAGCAGCGCTTCGGCCTCGAATTCTATGCCGCCGTACAAAACTTCGACGGCGAACAATGCTGTACCGATGGGAGATCGAAAGATTGCGGAGAGGCCCGCCGCCATCCCCATCAGAACGATCTGGCGCTTCTCGCGCACCGGCCGGTGCAGCAGGTCTGCATAAATCGAGCCCATTCCTGCGGCGATCAAAGCCGTCGGTCCTTCCCTTCCCGCCGATCCCCCTGAGCCGATCGTGATAGCCGATGCAAGCATCTTGACTGGGGCTACGCGCGCCCGGATCGTCCCCCCGGTCCAATGGAGCGCTTTGACAACCGTATCTGTGCCGTGTCCCTCCGTCTCCGGCGCCAATCCATAGACCAGGATGCCGGAGATCAAACCTCCCAGCGTGGTTACCAGTGGCAAGAGCCACAAACCGTGCGGTCCCATGGTTTCCACCAGAACCTGCCCGTCTGCGGGGAGTCCCGGAGGATGAAAGCCGGCAAGCAAACCGAGAAAGAGATGGCTCGAAAAGCGGAGCATCCAGGTGAAAAGTTGTGCGCTCAGGCCGCCGATCACTCCAAGCACCAGCGCATCAAGAATCAGCCTCGGCTTGTCATTGTTTTGCACGCTATCTTTCTACCACTACATGCGAAGCGCATTGAAACCCCAATCAGAAACGACAGCCTGGGCACCTCGACGGAAAAATGGAAACACAGCACATCTCGAGCTTGAGATTTTCCACATGCGCTGAAGACCGCGGACGCCCCAGTCACTTGGCTTCGAGCCCCCGATACGCAGGATACGCCCGCGTGGCTTCGAGCGGGTCACCAATTGAGCTTGGAAGAACAATCCGCGAGCGCGGCACCGCCCACGCAGGAACCAGCTTTCAGGTTGAAATCAATTTCAACACGCTCAAAGTCGCAACTCAGCGCGCGACTTGCGGCTGCGATCGGATCGATCCCGCCGCACCTCGCATCGGCTTGCCGGTGCTACAATTCTGCCCGACGCATCTTTTCCGCGCCGCAAGGTTGCAAGTGGGTCATGAGGTCGAAGGCTTCGCTCGGACTCATGCCACGGGCGTTTTGAATGCGGGTTATGAAACCCTTCCGAACAATTCTGTTTCCGTATGACTTCTCTGAAGCGGCCTCCGCCCTGGCCCCTACTGTCTCCGCAATGGCGCAAAAGTTTAATGCCACTGTCACGGTGCTGCACGCGTTCAATCGGGTTCGCAATTACGATCTGGCTCCTCACCTATATGAGTCGCAATGGCTGGAACCGGGCGCCATTCCCTACATTCCCGCAATTCGGACACTTCGCGAACAAGACGAGCGGCACATGAAAGAGTTTGCGCGCACGCAGCCTTCAAACGCCGGATGGACAACGATCATCGAGGATGGCGATCCCGCGTCGGTCATCGAGTGGGCCGCAAAGCATGAACACTCGGATCTCATCATGATGTCCACGCGGGGCCTGGGCAGGTTTCGTCGAATGCTCCCGGGCTCCGTGACTGCGAAAGTCCTTCACGATATCGAAATTCCTGTGTTCACCAGTGCACACGCGCCTGAGACGCTGCTGGCAACGCAACACGGCTTCCGAAGGATCCTTTGCCCTTTGCGGATGGATGCTGATTCGGAGACCACTCTCACGATGGCTGGTTTTCTCGCTCATGTCTTTGACGCGCGCGTATGCCTTCTCCACGTCAAGTTGGCAGGTGAGTCTCAGAGTCAGGATGCGTCCATCCCCAAGATCCTGCAATTCGTTGAACGAACGCTTGGGCCTGACGGCGCCGCAGATCTGGATGTTCACTGCCGCATTCTCAATGATTCAATCTCCGATGGCATTCGCAAGACAGCAATCGAAGAAGGCGCAGACCTGGTTGTAGTGGGGCGCGGACATGCGAAAGCACAAGTCTCGCGTGTCTGGAAGCATCTGTATACGGTAATTCGTGAGTCTCCGTGTCCGGTTCTCAGCGTGTGACCATGTCCAGGCGGGTTAGTCTTTGAATTCCGGTCGGAGCGAGACCAAGGATACGATAGCTCGCCTTCCATACGCTGATGGCAAGGACGCCAGTGCGCATCTGGCCGAGGCCGAAAGCTTGCGGCAGCACGCCCTCGTAAGGGACTATGTGGGGCGGCAAGGAGCCCAGGTGGCCGTCTTCCATGCCGTTCCAGTAAATCTGATAGGCGTCGTCAATGCTCGGTACAAACAAGGCGACGTCGGGCGATGCTCCAGGGGCGATCGAGATATCAAGGCGGCGGCGATACCTGGCGAAGCCGGTGTAGTCGAAGTGGTCCAGCTTGCCCCATGGCGTCTCAGCTGAAAGTTGTTCCCAATGGAAGTCGTCGAAGACGGGGTTGGCCCAGGAGGTGTCGTCACCAAGGTGGAACAGCCACGATCCATCGAGAGGAATTGTTCCTTCGCCCAGTCCATCCGCAACAATTGGCGCCTCGGTGGCGGCGGCTCTCGCCTGCGCGTGGAACACAGCAGCACAGAAGATCAGCAGCGCGTTTGCTTACTTTCGCCCACCCGGAATGAACTGCCGAAAACTCAAGCCAAAGCAGCAAAAGCCAGCAGGTTGGCCCTTTTCGGCTCCCAATTTGTTACCGCCCACCCGGAATGTAACCCCAAATTGCGGTTCTGTCCTCCATGCCAACTCGCAATAAAGAAAGCCGGGCATCCATTTGCGCGTAGATCATTTGTGCTTTCTCTTTTGGCTGCTCGCGATTCAATACGCCAGCCAAACTCATCAAGGCATCTGAAGCGCATGCGGGGCATTGCTCGGCGCAATTCCCCACGCAGAGGCAATCTCACAAAGGTACGCGCTGGACAAGGGCATATGTTGCATCGAGACGAATGCCGTGTGCTGAAGTATCCCCCGCATACGGGGTTCACTTCGATCCATTTCCTGCAGCCTCCAGCGCGCGCTTAAACAGATCCTGCACCGCGGACAAGGTGCCGGGATTTCCTTGCGCCAACCCGCCTGTGACCGCATCCCGCTGCGCCAGCGTCTCTTGAAGGAAGGACTGACGGTTCGAATCCGGCGCCTGGCTCATCATGGCCTGGACCCCGTCAAAGAACTCGGTCGAGTATTGACTCGCCAGGCCGTAATTCTTGAGGTTGGTTTCCAAGTAAACGCGCCCGCAGAGCAGGCCAAGCTCGTCCATTTGTGATTTCTCGCGTTCCGAGTTGAGCTGCTGGCGTACCGCACCGAGTTGGTTATCGAGGGATTTACCCTTCAGGTACTGCGGTACAAACCCGAGCAGAAACGCGGCCACAATGAGCACCCCGCCGATGATCAAACCTATTTTCCGATTCATACAGTTTTACTCCTTCGATGCGCGCCTGGCAGTTGCCTTGATGGGTGGCAAACTGCTGTCCCTATTCCTCTCCTGAATCCCGTAACGGTTCCTTGAGGCTCCTGCAGCATCCGTTTCCCGGTGCGATTTGCCGGGCGGGCTTCCTTCGGCAATCCCAAGTGGCCGTGGCCGGCCTATCGCCATCATAGGCCGCACTGGATAGAAAGGAGGACTCGCGCGCGGTGTGACTCCTTCGCACAGTGGGCCTCGGGAATCAAAGTCCTTTTCCTGGGCGCCCGTGCGCATTCACACCTGGCAACTAATTGGAAGCACGGGCCTGCTCTTTTGCCTCCCTGACGGCGTCGAGGAACTTTGTCTGCCCCTGCCGGCGTCGCAACCTCACCGCGCAGAACGCGGCGCATGGAGACGTGGTGCCTGTAGAAGGCTTCCATGGAATCGTTGTCCCGGCGAATATCGGCTCCTTGCAGAGTGAGTCCGGCAAAGGCGCCTTTGGCGCGCGAGTAGATCAGGATCTCGGCATTCATGCCCCAATCGGTGCTGGCGGAGGCGCTACGGCCAACCGGTCCGGCCGCCGCGGAGGCGTCCCCTCCAACCTTGAACTTGGCTTCTTCAAGGCGCTGCATTCCCTTGCCACCCTGCAATATCATGACCACATCCACGCCTTCGACGCCGATCTGCAATCCCCAACTGCCGCCGGTAATGGCAAAGAAGTCTGGGGCGCTCCATCCGTTTGCGGTCCGGCAGGTGGCTACGCCCTTGCCGTTCTCCGCGCCAAACACCCAACCGCCCTTCATCATGTGGGGAACGACGACAATGCACTTTGCGTGCTCCAGCACCTCTTCCGGAATACCATTATCCGGCGCGGCCATAATCTGGTGCAGCACCAACGACGCATTGTCCAGCCGGTTCTGTACATCTTCGCGCGTCTCCGCCTTGGCTGCGTTAGCCGCACCCAGGCCGAACAAATGCCACTAACATTACGAGTTTTTTCATGAATCTCACCTTTTTCTACTCAAGCGCAGCGTCACCTGCTTTACGCGCACCTGAGGCGCACAGGGTAGTTCTGACGTTAAGAGTGAGGCGCGCCAGCGTCTGAGCAATACCGCTCAGGGGGAAGAGTGAGACCTTATCGGGAGAGATGCTCCCCGGAGTTCTGCGCACCCAGGGCTCGCCGCGGCTCGCAGCAACCGCTCGGAGCCGGCAACAGTTTGGCCTGAGCCCTCTTTGCTCGGGATCAGGGAGATTACCACCCAAATAGGGGTTGAAAAAATCCCGGAATAGTGTGCAAAATTGAACAGATCGCCCCCCAAAACCGGTGCGATACTTGCTTACGCTGAGTCGTGCCCGATTCTTGGATGCTGGGTTGAATGGGTGCTTCGTGGCACGACAATGCCCTGATGGCCGTCGATGAACTTCGATTGGCAGTGACATTTCTGCTGTTAATCCCTTGAAACTGCGTGGTTGCGCCCCACCCACGCTCATTCGCCGGGATCGCATCCGGAAAGAAGCCGAGGCGATGGTTGTTCTGGAAAAACCCGCGTTTGATGCCGCCGCCTTCCTGATGAGCGCCGGACTGGGGCGGAGAATCGTTGAATTGGAGCCCAGGCAGGCCTTCTTTTCGCAGGGCGACCCGTCGGATTCGGTTTTCTATCTTCAGACTGGCCGGGCGAAGGTCACGGTCGTATCGCACGCCGGCAAGGAAGCGACTATCACGCTGCTTTCCGCAGGCGACTTTGTGGGAGAGTGTGCGCTTGCGGCAGTGCCTGGGCTGCGCTTGTCCACAGCCGCCGCCATAACCGCCTGCACCGCGCTCAAAATTACGCGGGAAGAGATGATCCGCGTCTTGCACCAGGAGCACGGCTTCTCTGACCTGTTCATGAAGTTTCTGCTGGAGCGGAGTATGCGCATCCAGGCCGATCTTGTCGATCAACTCTTCAACTCCAGCGAAAAGCGCCTGGCGCGCATTCTGCTGTTGATGGCGGAGTTCGGTCAGCCTGGTGAGCCGGAAACGTTGCTTCCCATAATCTCGCAGGAAACCCTGGCGGAGATGATCGGCACCACGCGGTCCCGTGTGAGCTTCTTCATGAACCGCTTTCGCAAGCTCGGCTTTGTCGATTACGACGGCCGCATCCGGGTTCACAAGTCCCTTCTGAATGTGGTTCTGCACGATCGCCGGAGCGCGTTCCATACCTTCTGTCTCATCCCTTGACGTTGGTCGATATCGCTGGCACCAGCTTTCAAAGACCATTACGGAAGACTCTCAAATCGATCTCGTTGAAGCAGAAAGTCGCTTGCTCGATGCGGACTTAAGCAGAATCGTGCTTGACCTCCAGGTCACTGGAACAGTGTCGTTAGCCGGTCGCAAACGATTCGATGATCGCATCATTCAGAGTGTAGGCGCCGCCGTATGTGCCATATGCGTACAAGATGACGGCCTAGGCTTCGAACCGTCAGAAGAGGATCTGGACGACATCGACCGGGCAGGCTTCGTGCGCGTGGCGGCCGATCGACTGAAGGAGATGGCCGAAGACCACTCCGACCTTGAGTGCGCTCGCCTGGCCTCTCTGGCAATGCGTCGCCTCTACATCGAGCATCTGCGGCAGGGTACGGCCTTATGAAGATTCGTTCCGTCCAACTGACGCATTTTAGAAAATTCGTCGGAACCGTCCGCGTAGACGGCATCACCGACGGCATCAATCTCCTTGTAGGCCAGAACGAACTTGGCAAATCGACGCTATTGGAAGCGATCAATGCCGTGATTTTCGAAAAGGCGAAATCACAAACCGAACGTGCACGAAGCTTTAGGCATTTCACTAACGGCACAGTTCCTGAAATCGAAATGAACTTCGAACTTGGCGGCGAGTCCTGGACCATTCGAAAGCGCTTTGCTGGCCAAGCTGGGAAAGCGTGGCTTACGGGTTCAGATCACCGCCGTTTCGAAGACGAGGCAGCCGAGGCAGAGCTTCAGCGCCTACTTGAATTCTCTAGCCGCCGTGGCGGCGGCGAGCCCGGCATTTGGGGAACACTCTGGGTTCGCCAGGGGAGTTCAGTCGGAGATCCTAAGCTTGATGACGCAGGTCGCCGCACGTTGCAAGGCTGCATAGAGGGGCAAGTAGGGGTCGTCACAGGTGGAGAAAGAGGCCGAAAAATTCCGTTGGCGGTCGAGAGTGCGCTTGGAGAAATCGTTAGCGCTAGGGGGCCTCGCGGAAAATTCAAGGACGTGAAGGACAGGCTCCAAGAAGTGGGTGATCGCATTGTCCAGCTCGAGGAAAAGCGCGGCGAAATCTTTGGATACATGGATACACTCTCACGCTTGAGGCATGAGCGAAAGGAGCTCCAGGCCGAATGGAATGAAGAGGTCCATAAGGGCGAGCTCGATGAGGCACGAGTGCTTCGAACGTCGGCTGCCACGAAGGCCGCAGAGATCGAGGCCGCTAGAATCGCAGTCAGACTTGCTGAAGAGCGAGCCACTCGCGCCCTGACAGCGGATAACGATCGCGCTAAGCTGGCAGAGGAACTCGGCCCGATAGAAGCAGAGATTAAAGATTTAGCGAGTCAAATTGCTCACGCCCAGACTCACAAAAACAACACTCATCTCCTAGTTGAAACTGCTGAGAATAGACTTTCACAATTGCGCGAGCAGGCGGACCAGAACGGCGAGCTGAGTCGTCGCCTTGAACGCATCCGAAATGCGGTTGCCATCCTGGGCGAGATTGAGCAACATGAGGCGACGCTAGTCAAGGCCAGGGATCTGACGGCTGAGACTGATCGCCTTTCCGAGCTCATGGGTCAAATTTCGGCAACTGAGGAAGCTGTACTGAAGATCGAGACCGCCGACACAGAATTGTCGGGCGCCAGAGCAGCTCTCAATGCCGTCGCCACGACCGTTTCGCTTGCAATCGAACCGTCCGCAATCAGGCACGTGCAGCTCGACGGTGCCCCGATTTCTGAACCGACTATTTCTCTCCCTGTTGTCGCCAAGACGGTTATTGGAGTCGAGAATGTTGGAAACATCACGGTCGAACCACAAATTAATGATCGTGATCTGCTGACCGAGAAACTTCGCGCCGCAGAGACGGCGCTGAATGTGGCTCTTGAGGCCGCCGGGGCAGGTAGTCTGCTTGCCGCTCGTCAGGCTGCTGCAAAACGTCGAGAGTTGGAGCGGCAACTCGCCGTGATCAGTCGTGAGATCACGAATCTTGCACCGCTAGATCCTGCGGCTAAGTTGGCGGCAGGTCTCGATGCACGGCGCAGCCGAGTGAACGAACTGCGTGGTCGCCTGAAAGCGGAGCTTGAATCGTTACACCTTTCCACTCCGCCAGCAGCTGATGAGATTGCCAAGGAAATTGCTGAGACACATGAGCGTGCCGAACAACTCGCTGCCGATATTAGGACCGCGGAGGCGGCTTTGGCCGGGCCGAAGAGTGTACTCGCCGATGCTGTCACAACACTCGGCGGACTCGAAGAACGCCTAGACGAGAAAGAACACGGTCGGCGTTGGCCCGTGGTGTCCAAGGTAACCGAACCGTGAACTCGTATCTTACGCGTAGTAGCTATGGGACCCGGTCGCCGTACGAAGTTGGACAGGAACTGGGTCTGTCGCACGGGCTGGAACTCCGAGCCGACTACAAAATTTCTTGCGCAGCACTCAAGATGGCTCCGCAATTCCGTACGGGGATTGCGGAGTTCACACCCCCGACAACGGTTAAGTACTTTTGTTTTCAACCACGTTGATGCCTGGTTAAAACTTTCACAACAGGGGGCAAAACTTTCATTTTAAGTGTCACCCCACAACATCCATGGTAAAAGTAACAATAAGTTCCTAGCTGCACCCGCTGGTGCTGCCGCAGCTCATGCAGCGGTAGCAACTTCCGTTGCGGACCATAATGGCGCCGCAGGTGCTGCAGCTGGGGGCGTCGCCCATTTCGTACATGTCGCGCATGGCGTCGGAGGCGTGGTAGATGCCGCGATCCTTGAGCTCAGGCATGGTAGCCGTGGCCTCAGGAGATTTCCAGCCATGGGCTTCGGGCGCGATACCTCCGCCGCCTCCAGCCGCACCCGGATGGCCACCGGCTGACGCTACCTTGTTCAGGCGCCGGGCTACTTCTTCAGCGAGCTTAGTCAGGTGCTCCTTTGAGGCGGCTGGATCTTCTTCCTCGGAATCCGACTCGAGCAGCGTGGGCGAGGCGGGCAATTGCGGCACGCTGGGCGCCAGGCCCGCAAACAACGCGAGCTGCTGGCCGCTGAGGAAACGCAGATGGAGCCAGCGGAAGATGTAGTCCATGAGGCTCTTCGCATAGCCAATCTGTTCGTTGCCGGTCCAGCCGGAGGGCTCGAAGCGGGTGTGGGCGAATTTCTCGCAGAGCACACGCAGCGGCACCCCGTGCTGCAGGGCGAGCGAGATGGAGGTGGCGAAGGAGTCCATGAGGCCGGAGACCGTGGATCCCTCCTTGGCCATCTTGATGAAGATTTCACCGGGCTGGCCGCTGGGATAGAGGCCGACGGTGATATAGCCTTCGTGACCGGCGATGGAGAACTTGTGCGTGACGGACGCACGCTCCTCGGGGAGGCGGTGACGGATCGCGCGGGGCGGGCCGTTCAGGTCCTGCTCCTGCGCAGGCGGCGCGACCGGCGCAGACGGCGTGGGAGTCAGGACTGGAATGGCTGCGGCCTTGGCGATCTCATCGAGCGCCACCTGGAAGGCATGCGCCGCAGCGAGAAGCTGCTTGGCCGGGATTTCAACCTTTTCAGAGGATGTAAGCGCCTTGAGGTCGGCTTCGCTGGCCGGTTGCGCTGAGGCCAGGTGCGAGAGCACGCGTGCGCCGGCCACGTCTGCGGCCGAGGCTTCATGCTTGCTGTCCATGCTCGTGTTCAAAGGCTGCGTGCCCTTGGAGCCGTCACGATAGATGGCGACCGCCTTGATGCCGCGACGCCAGCTTTCGGCGTAGGCTTCGGCCACGTCGGCGACGGTGGCTTCGTGGGGCAGGTTCACGGTCTTCGAGATTGCGCCGGAGAGAAACGGCTGCGCTGCGGCCATCATCTTGATGTGGCCCATGTAGTGAATGGAGCGCGTGCCCTTGGCCGGCTTGAAGCTGCAATCGAAGACGGCGAGGTGCTCGGGCTTGATGCCGGGCGCGCCTTCAATGGTTCCCGTGGCGTCGATGTAGCTGACGATGGCGTTGACCATCTCGTTGGAGTAGCCGAGCTTGAAGAGCGCGCCGGGGACGGTGTTGTTGACGATCTTGATCATGCCGCCGCCGACCAGCTTCTTGTACTTCACGAGGGCCAGATCGGGCTCGATGCCGGTGGTGTCGCAGTCCATCATGAAGCCGATGGTGCCGGTGGGCGCCAGCACGGTGGTCTGCGAGTTGCGATAGCCGTGACGTTCGCCCCAGAGCAGCGCCATGTCCCAGCACTCGCGGCTGGCGTCGAGCAGTGCTTCGAACTGCGGAACGAGAAAGGGCTCGCCGCTGATGCGCGACCTGCCTATATTGTTGACCTCCGCGCGGTGCATGCGGATGACGTCGAGGAAGGGCTCGCGGTTGACGTAGAAGCCGGGGCAGGCGCCACCCTGACGCTCGCCATCGCCGGATATCGCCGCGGTGAGCGGTGTGGCGGCGCCGAGCGGTGGGCACTGCGAGGCGATGATGGCCGACTGCAGATAGGACTGGCCGGTCATGATCGCGGTGAGAGCGCCGGCCAGATCGCGGCCGGCTTCCGAGTCATACGGCAGACCGAAGGCCATGAGCAGCGCGCCCAGATTCGCGTAGCCCAGACCCAGCGGGCGATAGTCGTGCGAGTTGCGCGCGATGGACTCGGTCGGGTAGCCGGAGTTATCCACCAGGATCTCCATGGCGGTGATCATCACGGAAATGGCGTGGCGATAGCCCTGAATGTCGAACGTGCCGGCCGGCGTGACGAACTTGAGCAGGTTGAAGCTGGCCAGATTGCAGGCGGAGTTGTCGAGGAACATGTACTCGCTGCAGGGGTTCGACGCATTGATGCGGGCAGTGTTCTTGCTGGTGTGCCACTTGTTGATGATGGTGTCGAACTGCATGCCGGGATCGCCGCACAGCCAGGTGGATTCGGCGATCTTGCCCATGATCTCGCGGGCCTTCCAGGTCTTGACGGGCTCGTGGTCTTTGACGGTGTAGGTGGTGAATTCACCATCGTGCTCGTAGGCGCGCATAAACTCATCGCTGACCCGGACGGAGTTATTCGCGTTTTGGAAAAAGATGGACGAGTAGGCTTCCGAGTCCGGTCCCGAGCCGTCGTAGCCGGCCTTGATAAGGCTGAACGCCTTGGCTTCTTCCTTCGCCTTGCACTCGATGAAGTCGACGATATCCGGATGGTCAACGTTGAGGATGACCATCTTGGCGGCGCGACGGGTTTTGCCGCCGGACTTGATCACACCGGCGAACGCGTCAAAGCCGCGCATAAAGCTGAGCGGACCGCTGGCCGTGCCGCCGCCCGACAACAGCTCCATGGAGGCGCGGATGGAGGACAGGTTGGTGCCCGTGCCCGATCCCCACTTGAAGAGCATGCCCTCGGTCTTGGCCAGGGTGAGGATGGAGTCGAGCGAGTCGTCAACGGCATTGATGAAGCAGGCCGAGCACTGCGGATTCTTGTAGCCGGTGGCGGAATACTTCACGCCGCCGGTGGCCGCGTCCCAGTGCCAGTTCTGGCCGTCGGAGTCCGGCTCCAGCCGGTCGCAACCAACGTTGAACCACACCGGCGAATTGAAGGCCACCTTCTGGGTAAGCAGCATGGCTGCAAGCTCGTTGTGGAAGATGCGGGCGTCGGCCTCGCTCGCAAAGTAGCCGCCGCTGAAGCCCCAATTGCTTACGGTCTCGGCCACGCGAGCCACCAGTTGGCGAACGCCGGTTTCGCGCTCCGGCGTGCCAAGCTGACCGTGCAGATACTTCGAAGCCACGATATTGGTGGCCGTCATCGACCAATCGATGGGAACCTCCACGTCGCGCTGCTCGAAGATGGTGTTTCCCTTGGCGTCGGTAATTGAGGCAGTGCGGCGCTCCCACTGCACCTCGTCATAGGGTGAAACACCCTCCCTGGAGAAGCGGCGGGAAAAGCTCAGCCCGGTACGGGAAGCGGGTGCCTGAAAACTGGTGGCGGCAACTTGAAAATGGGTTTCGCTCATGGGGGTCCTCTCGATCAACATTTTTGGCGAAAACGGCTTAATCTTCGGTGGAAATGGCCCTCTTCCGGCGCAAAAGAAGCAGCCAGGAAGCTTACGACGAACCAACCAGGGGGTTGAGAATGCGCTGAAGCGGCCTTCCTTTTGCGGCACTGCGGCGTTAGAAAGCGCCGTTCTGGATTACAGCCGCGTTAAGAGCCGCAGATGAAAAAATACCGCTCTCCGTGGTACATGTCAACTACAAACCACAATATATGGGGTTTTGTTGCCGAACCCCGTATTCGATTGCTCAATACCCGCTAAAACGGCTGTGGAAAGCTCCAAACGGCTTGCCCAGCGCGGAATCGAGGCTCGGCGGAGGGCCAGAAACCTGCGGCCATGCGCTTTGCAACCGACCACGGCCCCTGATTTAAGGCTAGACCCCGGCCGAGCGGGATACAAGGCGCGGAAATGGTGCAGTCGAGGTGGAAAGCATGTGGAAGTGTGGAGAAACGGGTCGGAATGGGTAGTGGCGATCAGGAATCCGGCGCGGGCGCCTGCGCGAGTGCAAGACCCGGCTCAAGACGAGCGATAGGGCTCGCTTAGATTTGAATTTATGCCATAATAAAATCGATTCAGTTCGATTCAATCTATTTTAGAAAACCTATCCCCGTTCCATCTATTCAAATGTGGCGTCCACTTTCAGACTGGAGGAAATGTTGGTCATGGCGAAGTTTATTCTCGCAGCGGCGGCCCTCTTCTGCTCATCAACGCTGGCATTCGGGCAGAATGGATACTTCTCGAACTGGTTTAACCGGGTGGACAAGACCCAGAGCGAGCAGCCGCACTGGATGACGCCGGTTGCCACCACTACACCGCGCCTCGAAGAAGAGGTGCGCTACGACCAGGACTGGCTGCAGCATACCGACGGATACACCTGGGATGAATACGATGGAGCCAAAGGCCTGGAACTGATCCCCTGGTACAAGACGGAGTTGATCATCCAGGCTCCGCCCTATTACGACTACCACAAGGACCCAAGCGAAACGAATGGGGTGGGCGATATGGCGTTCCTGCTCAAGTACCGCATCCTCTCGAGAAACGAGGAAGGTGGTAATTACATCCTGACCGCGTTTTTGGGCTGGAGCATTCCCACGGGGTCCTATTCGAACGGCCAGGTGACGGGGGCCAATTCGGCGACGATTACGCCGACTATTGCCTATGGCAAGGGTTTCCACAACTTCGATGCCCAGGGAACTTTCGGCGTACAGATTCCCACGACCAACGAGCTGGCCAATGGGCGGAACTACCTCTGGAATAACACTCTCCAGTACCGCGTGTTCAAGAAGATTTGGCCGGAGATCGAGTTCAACACCACGCACTACCAGGATGGAGAGCACGCCGGCAAAACGCTGAACTATATCACGCCGGGATTTGTGGTGGGACGTATGAAGCTGACCAAAAGAGTCGGCATGTCGATCGGCGGCGGCTTCCAGATCGCAACGACCCAGTTCTACCGCAATAACCACAACGGGATCTTTACCGTACGCTTCCCCTTCTAATCAGAGCGCGGCAGACGGCCTCGCTGCAGGCTGCGCCCAGCAGAAAGCCCGGCCTTGCGGCCGGGCTTTCTGCATTGGAGCTGAAGCCGAACCCCAAACTTTGGCTGCTATTCCGATGGGCGGCCGATCATCACTTCGGTTGCCTTGATGAGGGCAATGGCAGGTTCGCCGGGCTTCAGGTTGAGTTCGTGCACGGCGTCGGCGGTGATGATGGCGGTAATGCGCTGGGCGCCGACCGACAGAACCACCTTGGCAAGCAGGCCCTCCACGGTTACGGCAACGATGGTGCCCAGCAGCTGGTTGCGACCGCTGATGCGGGCCGGGCCAGTTTGAGCCGCCGGGCCGGGCAGAAATTCATCGAGGGCTTCAACGGGAATGCGGTGATGGCCACCGGGGGTTTTGACGGTGGGGATCCTGCCGGCAAGGATCCAGTGCTTAAGAGCCGGATAGCTCATGCCCAGTTTCTGGGCAGCCTGGCGGGGGGTGAGCAGCGTGGCGGAAGTCATGGACGTCCGGATTCCTTTCTTGTAGCGAGTGTTCCGCGCCAACAGCCGGGCGCATCCTGATGCCCGAATCTGTGGTGATAGGAGTCACTCGACAGCGACACATACGGATGATAGCCTTCCGGTGGCGTTTTCTGAACCCGGGGTCCGTTCTGGTCGTTCGTAATACGGCTTTAAACCGTCAACAGGAGGAAATGTGACTGCACAGGCATGGACGTACTTTTCTCTGAGCGTAAGCGTGTTTTCGTTGATCGTGGCTTGGCCGTTCGCGCGACCGGTTATCGGTTCCGACAGCGGCCTTGCAGCCGTGCGACAGATTTCCGCCCAAAGGCGGCGAGCGAATTTAGGAGGATGTATGAAGCGCAATTTCTTTTTGCGGCGCTGGGGCAAATTCGCCGGCGTCATGAGCATGCTGATCCTGCTCGGTAGAGGCGCAGCATTTGCGGCGCCTGTGGAGGCAGCCGGAGGCGAAGCCAATCTCAAGCTCCCGGATTTGACACAGGTTCAATTCTTTGGCGTCAGCGGCCACAGCCTGCTCATGTTCGGTCCCCTGTTTTGCATCTTGGGGATGCTCTTCGGCCTCGCCATGTATGTCCACCTCAAGAGTTTGCCGGCACATCGGTCGATGCTGGAGGTTTCGCAATTGATCTGGGAGACCTGCAAAACCTACCTGATCAACCAGGGCAAATTCCTGCTTCTCCTCTGGTGCTTCATTGCGGTTGTCATCCTCGCCTATTTCGCTGTGCTGCTTCACTTCAGCGCGGCGCGAGTCGCCGTTATTCTGGGGTTCAGCGTTCTGGGCATGGCCGGCAGCTACATTGTGGCGTGGTTTGGCATCCGGGTGAATACGCTGGCCAATTCGCGCACTGCCTATGCTGCGCTGGGCGGTAACCCCTATCGCGCATTCGACATTCCGCTCAAAGGTGGCATGAGCATCGGCATGATGCTCATCTCCATCGAGCTGCTTATGATGTTCAGCATTATTCTCTTCGTTCCCGGCAGCTATGCGGGACCGTGCTTCATCGGTTTTGCCATCGGTGAATCGCTGGGCGCCGCTACGCTGCGGCTTGCCGGCGGCATCTTCACCAAGATTGCCGACATCGGCGCCGACCTGATGAAGATTGTGTTCCACGTAAAAGAGGACGATGCCCGCAACCCCGGCGTGATTGCCGACTGCACCGGAGACAATGCCGGCGACTCGGTCGGTCCCACCGCCGACGGATTTGAAACCTACGGCGTGGTCCAGGTCGCCCTCATCGCATTCATCATGCTGGGCGCCAAAAACGATAACGTCAAGCTCCAATTGATCGTCTGGCTGTTTGCGGTTCGCGTGGCCATGCTGGTGGCCGCGGTTTTGGGCTATTACGTCAACGAGGCGATCTCCAGGGCGCGGTTTGGCAAAGCACGCGATTTTAACTTTGAGTCGCCCCTCACCTCGCTGGTATGGATCACGGCCGCTGTCACCATTGCCGTCACTTATCCGGTCACCTACCTCCTGCTATCCAATTTGGGCGGAGATCCCACGCTGTGGTGGAAGCTCGCAACCATCGCTTCCTGCGGAACCATCGCGGGCGCGCTCATTCCCGAACTGGTCAAGGTGTTTACGTCAACGACCGCCCGCCACGTAAAAGAGGTGGTGGCCTCGGCAAGGGAGGGCGGAGCTGCTCTCGGTATCCTGTCGGGATTTGTCTCTGGAAGTTTCTCCGCCTACTACCTGGGATTGGCGGTCATCGTTTTAATGTCCGTTGGTTACGGGGTGAGCACCCTGGGATTTTCCAGTGTGATCCTGGCGGCGCCGATGTTCGCCTTTGGCTTGGTCGCTTTCGGCTTCCTGGGCATGGGGCCGGTAACGATCGCGGTGGATTCGTTTGGACCGGTGACCGACAACGCGCAATCCATCTATGAGCTGTCGCAGATCGAGGAGCAACCGGGAGTGCGTGAAGAAGTGAAGAGGCAGTACGGCGTAGAGGTCGATTTCGAGCGCGCCAAGAGAGTGCTGGAGGCAGGCGACGGCGCCGGCAACACCTTCAAAGCCAGCGCCAAGCCGGTGCTGATCGGCACCGCCGTGGTGGGCGCTACAACCTTGATCTTCGCCACCATCATGGCGCTTACTGACTCGCTCACCACAAATCTGGACAAGCTGTCGATTCTGCACGCGCCCTTCCTGCTCGGTTTGATCACGGGTGGCGCGGTCATCTACTGGTTTACCGGCGCAGCAACTCAGGCGGTGACCACCGGCGCCTATCGCGCGGTGGAGTTCATCAAGAGGAACATTCACATTGAAGGAACCGACAAAGCCTCTACCGAAGACAGCAAGAAGGTGGTCGCCATTTGCACCCGCTACGCGCAAAAGGGGATGCTGACCATTTTCATCTCGCTGTTTTTTGCGGCCCTGGCTTTCGCCTTCCTGGATCCTTTCTTCTTTATCGGCTATCTGATCTCGATAGCGATCTTCGGCTTATACCAGGCCATCTTCATGGCCAACGCGGGCGGCGCGTGGGATAACGCCAAAAAGATCGTCGAAGTCGAATTGCAGGAAAAAGGGACGCCTCTGCATGACGCGACGGTGATAGGCGATCTGGTGGGTGACCCGTTCAAGGACACGGCCTCAGTAGCCCTCAACCCCGTCATCAAATTCACCACGCTGTTTGGCTTGCTGGCCGTCGAGTTAGCCGTGCAGATGTCCGCGAGCCAGGGCCCGTTGTTGACGCACTCGCTGGCTGCGATATTCTTCGCCATCTCGGTGTTCTTTGTCCACCGCTCCTTCTACGGGATGCGTATCGGGACCGATGCGCCTGTCGCAAAACCGGCTGCTGCACCAGAGAGACATAAGACCACAGTCGGGTGAAGCAGCGCCGCTGGTGGTTCGCTGCGAACCAAAGCACTCAAGTTCGGCCTCCGCGTTCTGCGGAGGCCGAACTCGTTTTTGGGGATAGGGCGGAGTTGCAAGGATGCGGCGCCGACGCCTATGCTGGAGCGGCGCCGCGGGAGACTCACAACAGCGATCCCCAAAACTCTCCCTTCAAGCACCGGCATGAGGTCCAGGCGAACGAATGAACAAGCGTGAGTTCTTGAAAACCACCGGCGCCATGGTAGCCGGAAGCATGCTCCAACAGGTTGCACACAGCGAGCCTCAGATGCGAACCAATCAGATGCGAACCAACTGGTCAGGCAATCTCACTTACGGCACAAATAATCTGCAGAAGCCGGGAACCGTGGACGAAGTTTGCGCTGCCGTGAAAAGCGCCAGCAAGCTGCGTGCGCTGGGATCGCGTCACTCCTTCAATGCCATTGCCGACAGCACGCATGAGCAGATTTCGCTGGAGCACCTGGCCGAAATGACCCTGCACGAAGCGGCGCGCACGGTAACGGTTGGCGGCGGCGTAACGTACGCGCAGCTGGCGCCTTGGCTGGATGCAAAGGGATACGCGCTGCACAACCTGGCTTCGTTGCCCGGGATTACAGTTGTCGGTGCATGCGCAACCGCGACGCATGGCAGCGGTCTGCACAATGGCAATCTGGCCACGGTAGTATCGGCGATCGAGTTCGTAAACGCGAACGGGGACCTGGTGGAACTCTCCCGCGAAAAGCATGGCGAGCGCTTCCTGGGCGCGGTCGTCGGGCTCGGTTCCATGGGCGTGGTTACGCGCACCACGCTCGACGTGCAGCCAACCTACAAGGTGGCGCAGTCTGTCTATCAGGGTCTGAGTTTCGACGCGCTGAAACATCATATCGAGGAGATTTTTTCGAGCGGCTACAGCGTGAGCGTGTTTACGGATTGGCAACACCACCGTGCCGAACAGCTATGGGTGAAGCGGCGGCTGACGGAAGGCGATACGAAACCTTGGGAGCCTGAACTGTTTGGCGCCAGGCTGGCCACCGAAAAGCTGCACCCTCTGGCCGGGCACCCCACAGAAGCCGTTACCGACCAGTTGGGTATTCCAGGCCCGTGGTACGACCGGCTGCCGCACTTCCGCATTGGCCAAACACCGTCGAGCGGCCAGGAACTGCAGACCGAGTATCTGGTGCCCTGGACGCACGCGTGGGAAGCGATTGAGGCCGTGGAGAAGCTGCACAGCAAAATCGGCCCGCACTTATTCATCACAGAGTTGCGAACTGTTGCGCCCGATCGGCTGTGGATGAGCACGGCATACGAGCGGCAATCGCTGGCAATTCACTTTACGTGGAAACCGGAGTGGCCAGCGGTCAGGCAGGTGCTGCCGCTGATTGAAGCGCAGTTGCGCCCATTCGGACCGCGGCCGCATTGGGGCAAGTTATTCACCATGCCGGCCTCGTGGCTGGAGCCGTCGTACACGCGCCTGCCGCAGTTCCGCGCGCTGGCAGCAGAGTATGATCCCAACGGAAAATTCCGCAACCAGTTCGTGCAAGCTCACGTGTACGCCGTCTGAATTCTAAGGAACCACTGAATGAGTCGCTGTTTTGTAGGGTACGGGCTTTAGCCCGTACATTAAGCTCCGCAAAATGAGCCGGGGCTTTAGCCCCTGAGGGAATGCGAACTTCTCTCGCACAGCTTCTTCAAACACTCTTCACCGATTCAGCGTAGCCTTTGAAGATGCCGCCAGCGATCGCCCCACCTTGCTGTGCTTGCGACTGTAGCTGAAATAGATGATGAGCCCGAACACCAGCCAGCTTCCAAATCCGATCCACGCCGGCGCGTCGAGCGAAAGCATCAGCGCCAGCGAAACAACCATGCCGCAGATAGGAACCAGCGGAACCAGCGGAGTGCGAAACGGCCGGTGCATCTCCGGATGCTTGACGCGCATGACCCACACGCCCAGACAGACGATTGTGAAGGCCAGCAGCGTGCCCAGGCTAACCAGTTCGCCGAGTATGGTAATCGGGAAGAACGCGGCCAGGAACGCCGCAAACGCTCCCACCACAATTGAAGTAAGCCACGGAGTGCGGAAGCGCGGATGAATCGCTCCCACCCACTTCCACAACAGGCCGTCGTGGGCCATGGTGTACAGCACCCGCGACTGGCCCAGCAGCATCACCAGCATCACCGACGCTAATCCCGCGATCGCGCCCAGATCGACGAGAATCACAGCCCAGCGCTGGCCAATCACCTGCACGCCATTGGCCACCGGCGCGGCCACATTGAGCTGGGTGTAGTTCACCAGGCCGGTGAGCAGACCGGCCACCAGAATGTAGAGAAATGTGCAGATGACCAGCGATCCCAGAATGCCAAACGGCATGTCCTTCTGCGGATTCCGCGCCTCCTGTGCAGCCGTTGAAACCGCATCGAAGCCGATATACGCAAAAAACACCACGCCTGCCCCACGCATGATGCCCGACCATCCAAACTGCCCGAAGTGGCCCTGATTTTTGGGAATGAACGGGTGCCAGTTGGGCAGCATCTGCGACCAATGGGCAGTGGCAAACATGATGGCCAGTGCGATGAAGATCAGCACCACCGAAACCTTGATCATCACGGCTGCGCTGTTGAAGTTAGCCGACTCGCGCACTCCGACCACCAGCACCACGGTGATCACGACGATGGCCGCAAGCGCAAAAAGATCGACGTGCGCGGCCACAGGGTGCCCGAAGAAGGAGAAGGAAAGTGCGGGTGCGGGATTGAAGGGCAATTTGGTACCGAAAAATGCCAGCAGGCTGTTGACGAAGCCACTCCATCCGACAGCAACGGTAGCGGCTCCGAACGCGTACTCCAGCACCAGCGCCCAGCCAATGATCCAGGCCACAATCTCGCCCATGGTCGCGTAGCCGTAGGTATAGGCGCTGCCGGCGATGGGCAGCATCGACGAGAACTCCGCGTAGCAAAGCCCGGCAAAAACGCAGCCAATTCCGGCAATGATGAACGAGATCACAATGGCCGGCCCGGCAAATTGCGCCGCCGCTGTTCCGGTCAACACAAAAATGCCCGCGCCGATAATCCCGCCAATCCCGATGGTGACCAGATTGATGGGACCGAGCGCGCGCTTCAGCGAGTGTTCGTGCGACTCGGCCGCCTCGGCCATAATCGTCGGGATGGGTTTGGTCGCGAAAAGCTTACTCGCCATTCATTTCCTCCGTAGCTTGCTGGTACCGCGGCCTCACCCCGGAAAATGCCGGAAGCCGTACGGAACATCTTTAAAGACTCACTTCGAAGCGCACTTCCCTTTATTGGATAGTAACGGACTCTTTTGAACCAGTCGCAGAGTTCCCTGCCCCACCCCGCGACCAAAATAGATAAACCGGAATCCCGAGCAGAACCAGCACCAGGCCTGGCCACGTATATTGCGGCTTGTATCGCAACAGAATGATGCAAATCCAGATGGCCATAACAATATAGAGCGCCGGAAGCACCGGGTAACCCAGCGCCTTATACGGCCTTTCGGCGTTCGGCCGTTTCACGCGCAGCACAAACAAGCTGCCGATGGTGAGAACGTAAAAGATCAACTCGGCAAAGATAATGTAGTCGAGCAACTGGCTATACGACCCGGAGATGCACAGCACCATGGTCCACGCACCCTGTACCAGCAATGCGGCCACTGGCGTCTTGTACTTGGGGTGCAGCTTGCCCACCGATTTGAAGAACAAGCCATCGCGGCTCATGGCGTAGTAAACGCGCGCCCCGGCCAGGCTCATCCCATTCGCGCAGCCGAAGGTCGAGATGAGAATCGCTCCGGCCATCAGCATCGCACCGCCGGAGTGAAAGATCTGGCCCAGAACCGCCGTGGCCACGCGGTCTTCAGACGCATATTGGATGCCGCGCGCGGCCACCGTCGCGCCATGCGGATCCCCGTGCAGCGGCAACACCAGCATGTACCCCAGCGACACCAGGAAGTAGACTGCGATCACGAACCCGGTGCCCAGCACCAGCGAGAGCGGCAGGTTGCGGCGCGGATTCTTTACTTCGCCGGCCGTAAACGTGATGTTGTTCCAGGCATCGGCAGAGAACAGCGAGCCCACCTGCACCACGGCCAGAATCACCACCAGGTTGACCCACGCCGTCGGGCCGCCGACGCCTACCTGCACGGCATGCAGCGAATTCCAGCTTGCGTTCCTCCAGAACTGCCCGTGCGCGAAGTTTGCCTGCCAGGCCGTCGCATTTACCCCCACCGTAAAGGCCAGCAGGATGAGCGCTGCGAGCGCGATCGCCTTGGCCGAGGTAAACACGTTCTGGATCATCGCGCCCAAATTGACGCCAAAGATGTTCACCACCGCCAGAAATCCAACCACCACAATCCCGGCCAGATTGGCGGTGTTGACGCCGATCTCCATGTTGCCCAGCACCATGGGACCCACCCGCCACGCCGGCACGTGCGCAATGTGCCACAGCCAATGCGTTGCAGAGACGGATGGAAAGAAGACGCCTAAAAACTTGCCAAAGGCTACGCAGACGGCTGCAATCGTGCCGGTCTGGATCACCAGAAACAGCGTCCAGCCAAACAGAAATCCCCACAGCGGCCCCAGCGATTCGCGCAGGTAGACGTACTGGCCGCCGGCTTTGGGCATCATGGCCGCCAGCTCGCCGTAGCTCAGTGCGCCGATCAGCGTCATGACGCCGGTGACAACCCAGGCAGCCAGGTAGAGCGCCGGCGAGTTGGTGTCGCGCCCGATGTCCGCGTCCACTATATAGATACCGCTGCCGATCATCGACCCGATCACGATCGCGGTCGCGCTGAACAGACCAAGCGACTGGGTCAGCCGGGTTGCATCGGCTGGCGCGGGGATATCGGTTATTGGCGCAGATTCGGGGGTTGTCACTTCAAGAAGATTTGTAACCGATCATACAAGCATTTGTCCCGCGACGCCCGGCAACACAATACGGCTGGGTGCCCCAGGTCCCGCTTTTGGGACCTGGGAGAGCACAAAGCTTGACCCATGCACGCTCACCCTCCCACGACCATGGGCGCCAGGTTCGGCGCGTCTTTGTCTTCGCGCCTAACTTGGAATGGCACGGACCGCAATTTCGCACAAACATCCCTATCCCAGCGCCGCCTTCCAGCGCCGAAACTCCGCCGCCGGATCTGCTGCCCTAAACAACGCCGCCGCAACCGCAACCGCACTGGCTCCGGCAGCAAGAACTTCTGCGGCCGTCTCGAAGGTGATGCCGGCCGCAGCCACCAGCCTCGGCCCCGGCCCTGCCTCCGCGCGCAAACGCCGCACCCCTTCGATCCCGATCAGCGCCTTGGCCGTTTCTTTCGTGGTCGTCGCAAACACGGGCCCCACCGACCAATAATCCGCCGGCTGCTCCAGGACTCCCGGCAAAAGCGAATCGCTGCCGCCGAAGGTGCCCACGATCTTTCCGGGATCGATCAGCCGTCTGGCCTCGGCCGGCGAAACGTCGCCAGCGTCTACGTGCACACCGTCAAACCCAATCCGATCAACCAGATCAGCGCGATCATCGAGAATCAACTTGATCTCCGGCCCGGGCATGGCCGCGCGTAAAATGGCGGCGTCATTCAGAACTTCGGTGCCGCTGCCGGTCTTGTTCCGGTACTCGAGCAGCGTGACGCCGGCCTCGGCCAGCGCAGCGCCGAGCCGCAGCAGGAAGGCCGGTCGGCCTGTCTCAGGAAGCACAGAAGCATCCAGAATCGGGTAAATCTTTGGAAAACTCCACGAGGACATAAATCAAGCCTAACCCGCGGACCCGCCCATCCGCACCGGATTTCCCTGGAACCGGATTTCCCTAGAGTAGTGCGCCGCTCGTTTCGGCGGTCATGATGGGCGCGACGCGACGCCCGCGTAGCTCGGCGGTTATGATTGGCGCGGCGCGGTGCCCGCGTAGCTCGGCGGTTATGATGGGCGCGGCGCGGCGCCCGCGTAGCGGGCAAAAGACGCTAGCCCCAGGCGCAAGCCTGGGGAGAGTGTGCAAACCGTCGCCGCAGCCCCGCAGGGGCGTAAGAAAGGCTCGCGCATCAAGAACTTAATCCCGGGTTCAACGACGCCGCACCCTAAAGTCAAGCCCTTCCGCTGGGAGATTCCTTATAACTCCTTTCCAGAGAAGCCTCTTCCATCGCTCCCGTACTTGCCGGTAATTTCGACCCGCCGGAGTAAAGTGGGAATGATTCGCGAGAGGCCACGGCGATTCGATCGCGTGCATCCGAAACTCAACCCATTTGTTTTCAAACACATGAAAAACACTCCTCTTTGAAATCAACCACTTGCACGAACAAGGCAAGAACTACCCTTTGTTTTCAAACACTTGTAAAAACATGGAGGGGGGGAGGGCGTCAAAGCATGATAATCGCGAATGAATTGAGCTTTGCGGACAAACCGTTTATTTTAAAACACATGACGAACTCTCCCTTTGAAATCAAACACTTGAAGGGGAATCGCAAGAACGATCCTTTGTTTTCAAACACTTGCTTACCCCCAGGGGGGGTAGGGGCCCACAATTCGCACGGTCAGGCTGAATGCTGAGTCACATGCAGATATTGCAAGCTATCCACTTTCACACACCAGTCGAAATAAAGAGAGGGCGCTCTTGTAGCGTGGAAACGCGGCGGCGAGAACCCGGCCGGCAAGCGGAGGAATTTCAATGAGCAAGCTGATCTTGTGGAACATGCTCTCTCTCGACGGCTACTTCGAGGGCGCAACGAGCTGGGACGTAGGTTGGTTTCAATCCTTCTTCAGCAAAGAGCTGGAGGATTTCTCGATCGAGCAACTGCGCCGCGCCGATGCCCTGCTCTTCGGCCGCGTCACCTATGAAGGTATGGCCGCTTACTGGCAAACCGCGACCGGCGAGATCGCCGACTACATGAACAGTCTGCCGAAAGTGGTTTTCTCGCGAACGTTGAAGCATGTTGACTGGGCCAATGCGCGCCTCGCTGGGATCGATTCGGTTGCCGAGGTGCAAAAGCTCAAAGCGCAGGGCTCCGGCGACATCTATGTCTTCGGCAGCGGCAAGCTGTGCGCAGCACTCTTCGAAGCACAGCTGTTTGACGAGATCCGGCTCGGTTTGCTCCCGATTGTGATTGGGCAGGGCTCAACTCTGTTTGGCCGCCAAATGAGCGGCCAGGCAATGAAGCTGCTGGAGGCGCGTCCGCTCGCGGACGGATGCGTGATCCTGCGCTACCAGCCTCTGCCCAAATAAGCCACCGACGTGGTGAGCCCGCTTGAAGGGTACGGGCTTCAGCCCGTACAAAGAGGTCCGTCAAATGAGATGGGGCTTTACAGGCTGCGGAAAAACTCTGCTTGGAGTATCAGTTTTGAAAGGGCACGACTTCAGTCGTGCCACAACCGCTGCAAAATGAATCCGGCTTTAGCCGCTGAGGGATGGTTTTGGCCCTCCCATAGAGTTTTTCCGCAGCCTCTTTAGCCTCTGAAGGTTCTTGAATTCAATTTGAGCCACTACCGCCCCCGAACTACTGCCCCGATTCGACGAGTGCCGGTCTTGTATCATCGTAGAGGCCCGAATGCACAGAAGTTGCCGTGCAGGGCTCACTGGAAAAAGTTATGAAGACCGGCATTATCGGCCTGCCACAGGTGGGCAAGACCTCTCTTTTTAAGATTCTGACCAAGGCCAAAGTCGAGGACCACGGCCGCTCTAACCCGCGCGAGGCGCACATCGGCGTGGCCCGCGTTCCCGATGAACGGCTCGGCAAGCTCTCGGACCTTTACTCGCCGAAAAAGACGACCTATGCCTCGGTGGACTACGTGGACGTGGCCGCCATCGGCCAGGAAGCGCTCAAAGAAACTGCCTTTCTCACCAACCTGCGCAACGTGGACGCGCTGATTCACGTCTTGCGCGCCTTTGAGGACGATGCCATTCCGCACGTGGGTCCAGTCGATCCGCTGCGCGACGTGAAGAACGTGGAATTCGACCTGATGGTCAGCGACCTGGGCCAGATTGAGAAGCGGTTGGAGCGCCTGGAAAAAGATATGAAGAAGCAGCGCACCGGCGAGCTCGAGCGGGAACAGGCGCTGCTGCTGCGCTCCAAAGAGGCCATTGAGAAGGAGCAGCCGCTCCGTGAGTTGGAGATGACGGCGGACGAGAAAAAGCTCATCAAAGGCTTTATGTTTCTCTCGCAAAAGCCGATCTTGTATGTACTTAATATTGGCGAGAGCACAACGCTGGGCGACGACCTGGAAGCAGCCGTGAGCCGTTTCAAACTCGACGAGATCGCGCAGCGGCCCAATGCTGGCGCGACTGCGATCTGCGGCAAGGTTGAAGCCGAGCTGGCGGAGATGGACGACGCCGAGGCGGGCGAGTTCCTGTCGAGCTACGGGCTGCGCGAGAGCGGGCTGGTCCGGCTTATCCGCAAGAGCTACGAGTTGCTGGGGCTCATCAGCTTCTTCACCGCAGGCGAAGACGAGTGCCGGGCATGGACGGTTCCAGCAGGCGCCAAGGCGCCGCAGGCGGCTGGCGTTATTCACACCGACCTGGAGCATCACTTCATCCGCGCCGAAACGATCCGCTGGGACCAGCTGCTGGACGCAGGCTCTGAGGCCGCAGCCCGCGGCCGCGGAACTCTGCGCCTGGAAGGCAAAGAGTACGTGGTGCAGGATGGAGACGTCATGCATATCCGGCATAGCGGGTAAAGCAGAGCCTGTAGCTCGTAGCCGGCAGCCTGTAGCTCTCCCGCGCGAGCTCAAAGCGACTGGCTACAGGCTACGTGCTACCGGCTAGACTGATCACCGCACACGTCCACGATTCACGAACCACTAACCACGATCCGCGAGTCAGGCTCTCGATGCTCAAGTTGTCTCTCCTTCTAGGTGCGGTTGCGGCGCTGGCAGATGTTGCCGGTGGCCTGGTACTGGTGCGAGCCCACGGCGTAGAGCGCTTTCTGCGCTACTTCGTCGCGCTGGGCGCAGGGTTCCTGATGGCTACGGCGCTGCTGGAGATGACGCCGGAAAGCATCAAGCTGAGTGCGAAGCTGGCACCGATTCTCATCATGGTTGGCTACTGCACAATGCACCTGCTCGAGCACACCATCAACGCGCACTTCCACTACGGCGAAGAAACGCACAACGATGAATTCATCTCGAGACACACCGGACTTTCGGTGCTGGCTGGCTTGAGCGTGCACGCGCTGTTTGACGGAGTTGCGATCGGCTCCGGATTCGCGATTTCGTCGTGGCTCGGCTGGGTCATTTTTCTGGCGATCGTGCTGCACAAGGCGCCCGAAGGCTTCACTATGGCAAGCGTCATGCTGGCCAGCGGACGCAGCCGCTCCGCAGCGCTGTTCTCGGCCTTCGCTCTCGCCGTGGCAACGATAGGCGGCGTGCTGGTTATCGAGCTTGTCCCAAGTTGGGTGCCTTACGGCATGCCGGTTTCGGCTGGCGTTGCGCTGTACGTAGCTGCCACTGATCTGGTTCCAGAAGTGAACAGAGAACCCGGCATTCGCATGGCTCTGGTCTTTTTTGCGGGCGTGGCAGGATTTCTGCTGCTGCGCAGCCTTGCGCCTGCCCTCTAAATCCACTGGCAGCCAACAGGTGTCAGCTATTGGTTTCCGAGTGTGACGCCGAGTGGCTGACGGCGGCGGCTGTAGCCGAGCTTGCGAGCGTAGAGTCGCACCAACAGCCGCGCATAATCCCAGCCGACTTTGAAGTTGGCTTTGCTTTCGCCGCCTGAGCGCAGACCGAAGGCGAAGGGAATCTCACGCACTGAGCTGATGTGGGCGCGGATCAAGACTTCGAGCAGCAGCTTGAAGCCGGACCGCTGGAACGCAATGTCTGCCACGCAGTGCCGCCGCACCAGGAAAAATCCAGACATGGGATCTTTGGCGCGGGCGCCGCGGTTCTGCAGCGGCCAAGTGGCCCAGATGGCCGCGGAAGAAAGCAGCTTGCGGATAAAGTTCCAATCGCCGATGCCACCACCAGGCGTATAACGGCTGCCGATGGCTAGGTCGCGGCCATCCGCAATCGCGCGGTATAACTCGGGCAGCAGTTCGGGCGGATGCTGCAGATCGGCATCGATCACGCCCAGGACGCTGGCATCCGTGCTGCGCCAGCCATCGAGAATCGCACCGGAAAGCCCGCGTTCTCCCTTGCGCACAATCAGCCTCACGCGTGGGTCGTCGTGGGCAATGGCCGAAACCACCATGCCGGTCGCGTCGCGGCTATCGTCATCGACTACGAGGATTTCGAAAGGAACTCCTGCTGCGTCGAGAGCTGCACGCGCGCGGTCGATGAGCTGACCGATGTTTGCCTCTTCATTGAGGGTCGGGACAACGAGTGCCAGCTTGAGGAGAGCGGTTGCCGGACGATCCAGAATCGCCGATCTGCTTCCCGACATGGTTGTGTGTGAAGTCATCGGAATGTACGATTGATTTTACGCCGCGTAAGCCCTCATGCACATATCCATTTGGAGTCCGGGCAGTTGAAGCAAATAGATCGATATTCCCGTTGTGCCTTGATCCTTTGTTTTGCAGTGCTTGGCTTCGCCGTCATGGGCTATCATCCGGGGCTTGAGGATGACGCCATCTACCTGCCGGCAGTAAAAGCAAATCTGGATCCAGCGCTCTATCCTCACAACGCCGATTTCTTCCGGCTCCAGGTGCAGGCCACTGTATTCGATCAGTTCATGGCCGGCTTTGTACGGTTGACGCATTTACCGGTTGCCTGGGCGGAGCTCTTCTGGCAGTTCATCTCCCTCTTCGTTGTCCTTTGGGCGTGTCACGGCATTGCGCGCCGCCTGTTCGCCGAGGCGCGGGCACAGTGGGCAGCCGTGGCCATGGTCAGTGCCTTGTTCACCCTGCCGGTTTCGGGGACGGCGCTCTTCCTGATGGACCAGCACCTGCATCCTCGCAACCTGGCCACTGCGCTGGTGCTGCTGGCTGTAGGCCGCGTGTTGGGGGATCGGCGCTGGCAGGCGGTTCCCTTGCTGGTGCTGGCCTTCGCGTTCCACCCGCTGATGGCCGCGCTGGGAATCTCATTCTGCATCTTCCTCACGGCTGCCCTGAGCGAGACGGTGCCGGTGCGCCTGCGCGCGCTGCGCAGCTCAACCGCCGCGGCAATTCCGTTGGGCTGGGTCTTTGAGCCCGCGAACGCCGGCTGGCGCAAGGCTCTAGACACGCACACATACTATTACCTGTACAAGTGGCATTGGTACGAGTGGCTGGGCGCATTGGCTCCGCTGGCGCTCTTCTGGCTGCTGTGGCGCGTGGCGCGCGAGCATAGCGAACGGGGTCCCCAACGACAGGTCTCCGTCGTTGGGGTGAAAGAATCGCTGCTGGCGCGCTTTGCCCTGGCGGTCTTTGCCTATGGCGTATTTCAGCAGGCCCTGGCGTTCGCCATGCTGACGCCACCTTCGCTTATCCGGCTCACGCCATTGCAGCCCATGCGCTACCTGCAACTGATTTACTTCTTCATGGCGCTGGTCGCAGGCGGCCTGCTGGGGAAATTTGTTCTCAGAACGAAGGTCTGGCGCTGGGCTGCGTTTCTGCTCATCTTCAATGGCGGAATGCTGTGGGCACAGTGTGCAGAGTTCAGCGCCAGCCAGCATATCGAGTGGCCGGGCAGAGAACCGTCGAATCCCTGGCTGCAGGCCTTCGCGTGGATTCGCAACAATACGCCGACGGATGCGTACTTCGCCCTCGATCCGGATTATCTGGAAGCCAAGGGAGAGGATTACCACGGGTTTCGCGCTCTGGCCGAGCGCAGCCAGTTGGCTGACGCGGTGAAAGACGCAGCGGCTGTGACCCAGGTTCCTGAACTGGGGCCGGAATGGGAGCGGCAGGTCACGGCGGAAGAGGGCTGGCGTTCTTTTGAGGCGGCCGATTTTGAGCGCTTGAAGCGGGAGTTCGGCGTGGACTGGGTGCTGGTCGACCTACGGCAAACCGCGGACCTCGACTGTCGATGGCACAATGACTCACTGGCCGTGTGCAAGATTCCGAACCTTTGAACCTGGGCGCCCCAGGTCTCGATTTTGAGACCTGGGAAAGCACGAACCTACACAGTCACAGCACTAGCCTCCAGCTACTAGCTGCCAGCCCTTTGTCCCTTGCCGCCTGGGGCTCCTCGATCAGGGGAGCTAGCAGCTAGAGGCTGAAAGCTAGAAGCTGCATTTTGCACCTTGGGGCTGCATCCCTCAGAATGGGGAGAACCCCTTTCCACCGGCGGGAGACCGGGCCATGCTCAACCTGTCACAGCGACTGATTCTCGGCTGTACGCTGCTGGCCTGCCTGACCATCGGGCTGGCCGTTGCGGAGCGCCACGCGCTTGCGGCCGCCGGTCAGCGCGGGCTGATGTACGGCTTGATTGCCGTCGCAATTCTCGTGGCAATCGCCACTGTTTTTTTTGTGCTGCGGCCTGTCAACAAGCTGGCCCATGACGCACAGCGCATTGCCCAGGGCAATCTCGAACACCGCGTGGAGTGGGAAGGCCGCGACGACTTCGGAGTCATTGCCAGCGAGTTGAGCCGGATCGCCATCCGCTTGCGCGAGTTGCGCGACACGGAGGCCGGCCGCAGACAGATGGAGTTCCAGCTCTCCGACGCGGTGCTGCAATCCATTTTTGAGCCCATCATTGTGACCGACAGCAAAGGCCACGTGCTGAAGCTAAACCAGGCTGCAGGCGAACTGCTGGGCGAAGCAGCGAGCGACCGCATGGCGCTGGCCAACACACCGGGCGGCGAAAAGATCCTGAATTCGATTCGGGATGCTGTTTCGATGCAGAAGCCTGTTGCTGCCGAGGGCGAAGCCTCGCTGCTGCCCATGCACATCGGCCAGCAGGAGCGGAGTTATCGGTTGCGCACCACGCCCATGCGCGATTCCGAGGGTAGATTGCTGGGCGCCGTCACCACTCTCGAAGACGTCACCAGCCTGCAGGACACGGATCGATTCAAGACTCAATTTATCGGCGTGGCCAGCCGCAAGCTGCGCAGCCCGTTGATCCAGATGCGTCGCGGCATCTACGCACTCAATCAGGGATTTGCCGGTGAACTGCGGCCATTGCAGGCAGAGATTCTGGCCTCAGTGAGCAGCGAATCGGAGAAGCTGAGCGACTTGATGAGCGATCTCATCGAAGTGGCGGAACTGGACGTGGGCAAGCGCGAGTTCAAGCTGGAACGCCTGCGGCCACTGGAGTCGCTGACTGAGGCGCGCAACCGCTATTTCGACGAAGCCACGGAAAAGCAAGTGCGGATCGAAGTGTTGGCCTACGCCGATCTGGCCGCAGTGCGTGCCGATCGGCGCGCACTGCGCTCCATTCTGGATAACCTGATCTCGAATGCGTTGCGCTACACGCCTGCTGATGGAGAAATTCTGCTTTCCGCCGAAGAGATCAAGAATTTCGTGCAGTTTACGGTGCGCGATACGGGCCGCGGCATTGAGGCGGAGCGGCTGGGCAAGATCTTCGACCGATTCAATACCTTTTCCGAAAAAGGTTCGGGGTTGGGGCTGGCGCTGGTGCGGCGACTTGTGGAATCGCTCGGCGGGCAGATCGCCGTGGAAAGCCGGCTGGGCCACGGAACCACCTTTCGCTTTACGATGCCCGTGGCAGCGGTCGAAGAAGCACGTCATCCCGTCGAGGTGGGCTAGCGAATGGCAGAGATCGTTCTGGAAAAGAAGCCCGAGCCTGCCAGGCTGAAGGTGTACATCGGCGCCGCGCCCGGCGTGGGCAAAACCTACGAGATGCTGCACGATGCCCACATCATGCGCCAGCAGGGCATCGACGTAGTGATTGGCCTGGTGGAGTCGCATGGCCGCAAGGAAACCGAGGCGCAGGTTCAAGACCTCGAAGTCGTGCCGCAGAAGGTCATTCCCTACCGCAGCGTCAACCTGAAGGAGATGGACGTCGACGCGATTCTGGCTCGGCATCCTGACACTGTCATCGTTGACGAACTGGCGCACACCAACGTTCCGGGAAGCAAAAATCGCAAGCGCTACGAAGACGTGCTGGAACTGCTCGACGCCGGCATCAACGTGATGACCGCAGTCAATATCCAGCACCTGGAGACGCTGAACGACGCCGTCAGCCGCTCCGCCAATACTGTCATTCGCGAAACTGTGCCGGACAGTTTTCTGAAGCGCGCCGACGAGGTGGTCAACGTCGATATCACCGTCGAAGAGCTGCGCGGGCGCCTGCGTCAAGGAAAGATTTACGCGGCGGAAAAGGTGGAGCAGTCGCTAGCCAACTTCTTCCGCAAGGGCAACCTGAACATGCTGCGCGAGCTCTCCCTGCGTACTACTGCGGAGCAGGTGAGCAATCGTGCCGCAGAGTACCGGCGCACGCAGGGCCTGGAGCAGGCGCCGATTCCGGAGAAGGTGATGGTCTGCCTGAGCACGCGCCCTGGAACGGAGCGGCTGTTGCGCGTGGGCGCGCGCATTGCGGGACGTCTGGCAACCAACTGGTACGCCGTCTACGTAACTCTGCCCGATGATAAGGGCCATAGCGATCCGGAAGCCCATCAACGTCTTGAGGAGTACATGCGCATGGCGCGCGACCTGGGCGCCAAGGTGGTTTCGCTCACCGATCGCAATGTTTCCGACGCGCTCATCCGATTTGCGCAGCAGGAAAATATTTCGCACGTGGTGTTTGGCCAGTCGGTGCGCTCGCGCTGGGATATTCTGCTGCGCGGCTCGGTGCTCAATCGCTTCCTGTCTGAAGTCCGAGATGTAACCGTTCAGGTCGTCCCCATGCAAAAGCCGATGCGCCGCATGTAAGTGGCTGGTTTCCGAACGAGATTCGGAAGCCCATATCCGCGACGATCTGCTTTCACTTCTCTCTTACACTTCAAGAAAAGTTTGGAAGGCAACCCTATTGTGCCAACGGCACTCTCAATCCGAGAGGCCTACAGCCGCAGAAGGATATTTGTGTGCGTTTGCTCCTGCGAATTTGCGATACGAGAGTGCGTGAAGATTTTGGTTGACCGTCTCCAATTTGAGAATTTCAGCGTCCAATCAGGCGTGAAGAATAAGATGAGAGCGTCGAGTTCGGCAAGCACGCTGGTTGCCATGCTGGCTCTTTCCGTTCCGGCCTTCGCCTCGCTGGGCGGAAACGTCAACACCATCGAGGTCGACCGCGCGCGGATGAACGCCAGCGTCAATGTAACCCAGGAAGCCAATTACGCCGTGCACGAGATGCAGTCACCTGGCGGCACAACGGTGAAGGAATTCGTCTCACCGGAAGGAAACGTGTTTGCGGTTTCCTGGCAAGGCCAGTTCCCGCCGCAGATGCAGCAGATACTGGGCTCTTATTTCAATCAATATTCGGCTGCCATTTCGGCGCAGCCCAAGCACTATGGCCACAGAGCTCTCAACATCCAGCAACCTGGCCTGGTGATTCAGACTGGCGGTCATATGCGCTCTTACTTCGGACGGGTCTACGTTCCGGACATGCTGCCAACAGGCGTCAAGGCGGACGAAATCAAGTAAGCAAATCAGCGGGCAAACGAAACAGCGGGAGTTGTTGTGCGCAGTTTTTCTCTCGGTCTTTTCCTGACAGGTCTTCTCTTCGTTACAGGCTGCGGAAGCAGTGCTAAAAGCTCTTCCAGTACCACCACCACGACACCTACCGGCAACAGCGACGCCAATGTGATGGCGATCTCGGTCAATGGTGGACCCACAGCGAGTGAGGTGAACGGTTCGATTTATGAGAACGGCGCCTTCGCCAGCGCGACTATCTGCGCGCCGGGAAGCACAACCAACTGCGCTACCATCGGCAATCTCCTGGTCGATACCGGTTCGACAGGCTTGCGCGTTTTTCAATCGTCCGTCGCGGCGCTCAATCTGCCCGCGCTGGACGCTTCCAACGGCGCGGCTGCGTACGACTGTGTGAACTTTATTGACGGGGCTTTTCTTTGGGGTCCGGTTCAACAGGCCGACGTGACGCTGGGCGGCGAAACTGCCCATAAGTTGCCGATCCAGGTAATCAGCAGCACGAACACCGGCATTCCCACTTCGTGCTCGAATGGCAGCACCCTGAATGAAAATACCGCCGAGATGTTGGGCGCCAACGGGATTATCGGAATCGGCCTGGAGCCGACCGACTGCTTCTACGCAGGCGGCAGCGTGTGTACACCGACTTCTGGCCTTTCCACTCCACCAGCTCCTGCCTATTACACGTGCACCAGCACTGCCTGCAGTCCTGCGTTTGCGGCGATCAGCAGCCAGGTCACCAATCCAGTGGTCCTGTTCCCCACTGACAACAATGGCGTGATCGTCGAACTGCCGGCTGTCTCAGGAAGTGCGCTCTCTGTCGGCGGCTCGGTTGTGTTTGGCATTGGCACAGAGACCAACAATCAGATCTCCTCAAGCGCCACCATCCTTACGCTGGCATGCAACGACTTCACCACCGTCTTTAACGGCCAGACTTACGGCATTACCGACGCCTCCACCTGCGCGGGCCCTGGAAGCTTCATCGATAGCGGCTCGAACGCGCTCTTGTTTCCCAACGCGACCAACATCCCTGCGTGTTCTTCGAACACGGCGGCCGGCGATCTCTCTGAGTTCTACTGCCCGTCAAGTACAGAGACTCTTTCGGCAACGAACGAAGGAGAAGATGGGAAATCGATTGCCACCAACTTCAGCGTGGCCAATGCCGAGACGCTCTTCACCAGTCCCACTACCGCAGCGGACGCTGCGATGAACGGGCTCACCGGTGAAAATCCTTCAGGTGCGGGCTTCGATTGGGGTCTGCCGTTCTTCTACGGCGTGAATGTCTACAATGCGATCGACGGCCAGCCTATGCCTGCGGGCGCGCCGGCTGCGCCGTGGTGGGCTTACTGAGGACGCCGACCTCGCGTAATTCCCTGCTCTACTCGCAGAAGACGCGGACCTTGGTTGCGTTTCCTTCCTTGCCCTCGACGTCTACGGTCAAGTCCTCGAGGTGATCGATCAGTTCCTCCAGATTTTCTGGCTTGATCTGGGAAAGGGTCAGCGGCACGCCGTGGCGATTGAGCGCCTGGTCCAAATGCTCGTGGGCCTGTGCGGGAATGAGGCTGGCCAGACGCACGCCGGCGCGCAGCAACTGCATGGGCACGCGCACGTTGACCGTCGTCGGGCCTTTCATCCCGGTCATGCTCTCGTCGGCCTCGACCAGCACGCGGAGATACTTTGCGCGGGTCTTTACAGTGGCGCCGTTTGCGGTGCGGCCGGTAAACTCACTCGCGTTCGCTGCATCCGGCTCGAGCGCTGCCAGCAAGCGCTCGGCCTCATCGGCCGTGATCTTGCCCGCGGCCAGCATCTCCAGTATTTGACGGCGATTCTCGTTCATTTCGTCTCCTTCGGTGGTTTCAACGCACAGGGTTAAAGAATGCGGACCAACACTTTGCTGTCGTGCGTGGTGACGTGCACGCGGGTTCCAGGCAGACCGCAAAGAATGGCCCAGAAGGTTGCAATGGCGCACCACGGATTCACGCGCCCAGCAACACAGACGCCAAACGCCGCGAGCAGAATCACGGGCGCAAGCAGGAGGGCTGGAATCCAGAGCAGGAAGAGTGGCAACCACAGAGACGGCATGCGCCAGTGCGGTGCTTCGATCTGGACGATGGCGATATTGGGAGTCATTTCAGTGCCTCCATTGCCTGGATTGCCTCTTCCGCGGTGATTTCGCCGTTCTTGAGCTGCTCCAGGATCTCGGTGCGGCTCGGCGACGGATTGGTTTCGACGAATTCCAGTTGGCTGGAGATGCGGTTGAGCCGCGCCTTGATGGTGGGATAACTGACGCCGAAGGTCTGCTCCATCTCCTTGATGGATCCGTGCGAGCGGACAAAGGCGGCGATAAAGACCTGGTCCTCAAGCGTGAGGTGCGCCAACTGCGGCAGAGCGAACTCGCCTTCGATGGCGAGCTGCTTTTCGGGAATGCGGACGCGCTCGATGACGAATGATCGGCCATCGGCGATCCGTAACAGGTCTTGCCAGTCGGAAGCGGTTTTTTGCGGTGGCGTCATGCGATTAAGTTCCTAGAACTTGATCTCAAGAGCGAGATTAGTGCCGATTGTCAATAATGTCAATGATTATTATCAAGTATTTTAATATTTATCCCACGACATAATTGAGTTTATTGATCAGGCCGAGCCGTAGCTTGGCAGGGATCTCGCTATGGATGGGCATTATGGGGCGGTTTGGGCGGTTTTTGAAGACAAACGCGGCGAGTTAGCGCCGCTTCGCGCGGCGGCATTGCGAGTCAGCGAGCCAGCGGGTTTTGTGGCGGTGGCGGAGGTTGTGGGACTCGCGTGCGGCTGGGTTTGGATTGTGTTCGAATCTATGGCACCGTGAACGGGCGGAGGCCGTCGACGGGGAAGATGCCGGTTGGGGTGGTGGCCGTGGAGGGCTGCTCGCGGAACATGAATCGGACAAAGAAACCGACGGACACCAGATTGTAGTTGCGCGCGTCGTTGGCTTCGAAGTAGGTGCCGGCGAACCAGTGCGGATTAATCTGGTAGGCCATCTGGCTGCGCAAATCGTAATTGACGCCGACGCTGGTGACGGCGGGAAGCATGGGGTTGCCGTTCTGGGTTTCGTAGCTCTTCTGCCCGACCAGCGGCCAGAGCGCCGTTTCATTCTCCTGGAAGGCCTGCGCGCCCAAGGCACCCATGATGTTGTAGTGCCAATGGCCCTCGTAATGGCCCTGCCAGGTGAAGGGCACGTTGGCCAGGAAATAGGCCTGCGGGCTGAAGTATCCACCCATGCCGTACGTGAAGGCGTTCTCGTTGTTGGTGTAGTGCATGGCGAAGAAATTGGCGCCGATGCTTAACTGACCGTACTCCGGAGTGGCGAAGGCGCGCCAGTATGCACCGCCGGTGCCGTCGTAGCGCCGGTTGCTCTCAACGTTGTAACCCTGCAGGTATTGGCCACCGGCGGAGAAGTAGTAGCCCGAGGTGGCGTCGCCACGGGAGAACTGAAACTCACCCGAGTTGTAGACCACGCCGCCCCAGACGTTGCCCTCGCTGCCCAGCGTGGTTCCCTGGGGATCGCGCAGGCCACCGTACGAGAGCTGGGAATCCTTCTGCGAGTCGCGCACGAAGTTGAAGGTGAACGGGCCATTTCCCGGCTTCCAGTACAGGCGCGCGGTGAAGGTTGAAACCAGGAAACCCCAGGGCGTATAGCCGCCCGCGATGGCGAAGTGCGGAAAGGCCAACTGCAGTTCGCCGCCCAGGCCGGCGGCGTTCTGCTGCGCCGGCGGGTTGGGATCGGCGGTGGTGCCGGGCAGATAGGTGCCGATGGGCTCCTGGATGGTGACGGGTGAAGATGGAGCGCCGGGCGTCGGCGATTCGATGACGGACAGTGCGGCATTGCCGCTGGCCTGCCCGGAGTCAAGAAAGACCGGCTTGGCGACGATGGTGAAGCGGCCGTTGTAACCAAGCGGCGTGGATGCTTCGAAGGGCGCCTCGATGGCGGCAAGCTGATCGTAACCGGGATTGCCGCTGCGGTAGTTGAGGATGGTGGAGCCGCCAAGCCAGCCGCTGTAGCCGCTCTCGATGCCCTGCAACTGCATCTCGGCCTGGTCGCGGGGACTGAGCGCTGGAGCTGAGCGCTCGGTGCGCACCCAGGGGCCGCGCAGCGGCGGAAGGTTGCGCTGCTCGAGTTCCTGATCAGTAAGACCGGCGCCGGTATCGGAGCTGGGGGGCTGTGTCGGAACTGGAACGTTGTATTCGGCGGGTGGGTTTTCCTGGGGCGGGCCCTGGACGGGTTGAGCGCTCTGGGCGGCTGGAACCGTGGCCGGCGACGGCTGTTCCAGCGTGCTTTTGTGCCGCTTGCGTTTCTTCGGGGTTGTCTCGGTGGCTGCCGGCGGCGGCGCGACAGCGGGTTGCGCGGGCGACTGCCGTGGCGCGGAATAAGCGCCGGTCGTGGCTTCCTGCGCCGAGGGCGTGTACTGCGCCATGGTGTACTGGCTGCCGGCGGTCGAGAGCGGCTTTACCGGCGCGTTGGCGAGATTATGAATGACCGAGGCCGAGCCTTGCGTGACCTGAGAGTCGGTCTGATCCGCAAACTGAGCCTGCGCCTGGGCGGCTGCGGAGTCCATGGGTTGGGATTCGATGCGCAGATTGGCGGCGGGATTATCGACGCCGGCGGTCAGAGCGGGGCGCACCTGCGGGGCCTGGTCGGGATTTAAGCTCTGACCGGCCGTCGCATCGGGTCCGGTGGCTCCAATGTTGAGCTCAGATGGGGGCAGGTTGACGTGGCCCATGTAGGGTTGGAGCTTGGCGCTCTGCTCCACCAGAACGGGCTGGCTGGGAGGGTTGGCGCGGCTGGAGCCCTGCGGCAAATAGACCTGCGGCGCGCTTCCCTGCCCGGCGCCGGGCGCGTAATCGGGCTCAGACTGGGAGGGCAGCGGCAGCGGATTATGCGAGGGCTGGGTGATGGTGCTGGTGGCCGGCGCGGCAGGCTGCGGCATGGTTTCGGGCTGCCCTATGGTCGGCTGCGGCTGCCATGAGGGCAGCGGAGCCGCGTCGCTGGCGGTGGGCAGAGGGTCGAGACGAGGATCGAGAAGGTTTTTCGTGTCTCCCGGCGCCGGAGCGCGATAGGTACCGGCCGCATAAGGCAGGCTGGCTTGGAGAGGCTTGATGGCGGATCCCGGCGGCATGGCGGCGAGCGCGGCACGCCAAAAGGCAGCTGCGCGTTCGCTGTTTCCACGGGCCTGCTCAAAGCGCGCGGCCAGGGCCAGCACCTGCGGGTCGTTGGGGAATCGGCTCAGAGCCAGACGCAGCCAGCTTTCAGCCTGCGCCATATCTCCGGCGCCCATGGCGGCGTAGATTGCTCCCTCGAAGTCGCCGGGAGTGGCGTCGGTCAGGGGAATGGTCTTGAAGAGCGCGAGGGCGTCGGAAGCGCGGCCGATGCGTGAATACGCTCCGGCGACGGCGCGGCGCACGGTCATGTTCTCGGGATAATCCTGCGAGGCGGCCTGCAGGATTTCAACGCCGCGAACCATGTTGCCGCGATCCATCGCCTCAGTGGCGCGGCGGACCGCCCAACTGGCCCATAGGTTGCGGAGGTCTGCGCGTTGCGCGGCGGTGAGATCCGTGCGTGCGTCGAGATGCGTGAGCACCGGGTACAGGGCGACGCTGTCGTGCAGGTTATAGAGCAGCCACGCGTGCTGAATCTCAAGGCCTGCGGGGGCGTTGGAGCGATGCAGGAGATAGTAATTCTCTACGCGATCGAGATATGCCTGGGCACGTGCGGAATCGCCGACTGCAATGTAGAGACTCGCAATGCCCTGCACGAATTCGATGTCCGACTCAAGCAGGCTGCGAATGTCGGGCGGAATCTTGTTGAGCTCGCCGAGGGCTTCGGCGTTGCGTCCAGCGGCCATGAGGGAGAAGACCAGCCCCTTGTAGGCGTCGGAAGCCAGGGAGTGGGGCGGATTGGCCTGAATTTGAACGGAAGCGCCCATTTGCGCCGCGCCTGTGCCGCCGCTTGAAACCGGGATGGCAGTGGCGAAGACGACCGGCGCCTGAAGCGCGCCGTTCGGAATGGGTACGATGACCGGGTTGTCGTTGGAACTGGGAACAGGCGTGACGTTGGAGGTTGGATTGTTGAGCACCGGTGCGGAGCTCGGCTGTTGCGCAGGCGGATTCAGAATGACCGGTGCCGTGCCGTCGTAGGGATCCGGGCCATAGGCGGGCAGTGGCGCCAGCTTGGTGGTCTTCTCGAACGGTTCGTCGTCGGGATTCAAGAGCCGTTGCAGATCCGCTGCAGTGACGGCCTTGTGCGGCCTCGTGTCTTCTTCCGGATACACGAGCAGATGCGCCAGGTGATCGGCCGGCGAAGTGCGCGGCATGAGAGCCAGGGAGGCGCGATAATATTCGGCTGCGCGCTCATTGTCTCCGCGGGCCTGTTCGTACTGCGCGGCCAGCATCATGATTTCCGCATCGCGGGGAAAGCGGTCGAGCGCCTGCCTCAGCCAGAGTTCGGCCTGGTTGCGGTCGTTGGCAGCCAGTGCGGCTCCGATGGCTCCCTGGAAATCGCCGGAGCTGGCGTCCTGCATGGGGATGGTCTTGAAGAGCGCCAGCGCTTCTCTGCCGCGGCCCAGGCGTGCGTATCCACCGGCCACGGCCTTGCGCACGGTGAGATTGCTCGGGAAGGCCAGGCGGGCAGCGTCGAGAATATCGACAGCGCGTCGGTAATTGCCGTTCTCGAGCGCGGTCTCGGCGCGGCGTACACTCCAGTTCGCCCAGATATCCTGCACCATCTCGCGCTGGGCAACGGTAAGGTCGGTGCGGCCACCCAGGCGCATCAGGTTGGGATAGAGCAGGCGATCGCTGCCAGTGTTGTAGAGCAGCCACGCGTTCTGTACGTCAATGTCGGCAGGGGGCTGCTGGTGCAGTTTTGCGTAATGATCCTCCACCAGCTTGGTGTACTGGAGGGCGCGCCCTGTGTCGTTCACTGAGGCGTAGAGGCTGGCCTCGGTCTGCACAAACGCAATGTCCGATTCAAGCTGCTTGCGCACGCTGAGAGGGATTTCCGCGAATTCCTGAAGAGCCTCAGAGTCGCGATTGGTGGATTGCAGCGCGGTGATCAGGCCCTGCCAGGCCTTGGCGTTGTCAGCATGCGTCGAAAGCACCTGGCGGTAAATCGTGTAGGCGTGGTCGGGATCGTTGCGCAGCAGGTCGATGTCGGCAATCTGCAGCTGGAGATCGATGCTGGGCGTGCCGCCGTTGGCGATGGTCTGCTTGACCGCGCGCTCCAAGAAGCCCTGCGCGACTTCAAATTGATTGGCCTGCTGGTAGATGGCTCCCAGCTCGGACAGGAAGCCGGGATCGGTGAGCGCGGATTCGTAGGTGGTGGCAGGCATCCGCTGCACATCGTTGATGGCCTGCGTATCCTCACCCATATTGTGGTGGGCGGTGACCAGCCCCTGCCACGCGCCCAGGTTGCTGGGGTCCTGGTTCAGCACCTGCGTGTAGAGCGCGGCGGCTTGATCGTAGTGCTTGGCATCGAGCAGGAGGCTGGCGTATTGCAGTTTGGTGTCGGCCTGCAGCGTGCCGGTGGGAAACGGGAGGGCCAGCGCCTCGGTGAGAACGCGCTGCGCTTCGGCTGTGCGGCCCTGTGCCTGATAGATGCTGGCCAGCGTGCGCAGATAATCCGGATCCTTGCTAACGGCGGCGCGCACTGGCGCAGGAAAGCGGCCCATGGTGGCCAGCGCTTGCTGATAGTCGTTCTCGCGCGCGTAGGCCAGGAAGAGTCCACGCCAGCCGGACTCATCGACGGGACGCACTTTCAGCAGCTGCTCGTAGACGCCGGCAGCCTCAGGGTAGTGCTTCTCCTTGACGAGCAGACCGGCCAGGCCGTTGAGAGCGTCGGGGCTGCGCGGATTCATCACCAGCGCTTGGCGGTATTTGGCCTCGGCCACGTCAAGCTGATTGTTCTGGAAGGCCTGCGTGGCCTCGCCCATGGTGTACCAGAAGCGCGAGCTGTCCAGAGCGGTTTCGACGCTACGAACTTTGTAGCCGTCGGCTTCGGCCTGTTCCAGATAGCTGATGGCTGCGCCAAAGTTCTGCTGCTGCATGCGCAGGAAGCCCATGCCGGCGGCCAGACGGCCGTTGGTGGGGTCCTTGGCCAGCAACACAGCAAAGCGCTTCTCGGCTTCGTCGAGATGGTGCGCGTTGAGGGCAGCAAAGGCCGCGCGCTCTTCCGCATTGCGGGCGATGCCGGAGTTCATCTGCGCCGGCCTTGGCTTCCTCCTGCCTGAGGTCGCGCGCAACCTCCTGGTCCTGGGGATGGGCCTTCAGATACTGGCGCAGCTCCGCGGCTGCTGCCGGATTGGCGGCGCTCCAGATGAGCGCCTGGCGCAGGGCATCCTGCGCGTCGGGGTCCTGCGGATGAGCTTCGAGAATGCGAATGCCCTCGGCTCGGGTGCGCGGGTCGTAGGTAAGCATGGTGCCCAGGGCCACGGCATACTCAGGATCGCCGGGATTGCGCTGCGCCATATCGCGCATTCCAGCTATGGCTGCTTCGTGACCGGCGAGGGTTGCGTAGAGGGTCTGGTAATAGGCAATGCCGATCGGCCCGTCGGGCGGATGATCGCCATAGAGCTGCTGGTAGATGCGCATGGCATCGTCAGCCTTGCCTGATTGCGCCAGCTCGCCCGCCTTTTTGAGCTGATCGCTCTCAGGCTGGCCGCTGTTCATGGCCTCGATGCGCGCAATGTTCGGATCATTTGGATTGACGGTACGCAAACGGTCCAGGGCATCGTTCGCCTGCGTGCTCTTGCCCATCAGCTTGAAATCGCGCGCCATGCCGGCCAGCGCTTCGGCATTGTTCGGTTCCGAGAGCAGAACCTGCTGCCAGAGCTGGACCGCCATATCGGGACGGCCGCGGGCCTCAAGGGCGCGAGCTTTGGCAACAAGCACCTCGCGGGTAGCCTCCACCGAATTGGCGGCAGGCTTCTTTTGGGCATAACTTCCCGCGGCTGTCATAAGCAGACAGCTGAGAACCAGCGCACACCTACCGCACGCACCCCACCCAGGCTTCATCGGAGCTTCCATTCTACTTTCAGTTCGCCCCCTGGACCAAACTGAAAACGTCCGTCGATGAAACCGGTTGAAAACAGGGCAAGATTCTGATCGTAATAGGCAAGGTCCTGTCCGTACAGTCCCGAATTCTTGTCCCGCTGCTTCGCCAGACGAACGACTTGCCTTGCGCCGCTTTCGGACGAATCCGGAAAAGCCCGCAGATACGGTAAGACCGCTGCAGAGAATCCCACAGGACCATCTTGCGCTACCGGGATGCCGTCGTCGCTCACCTTTTCCGGGGGGGCATCATGATGGGCAAGGTAAGCAGCCATGGCGGGAACGGCATTCAGGATGCGGGCCTGGGCTGCATTGTCCGGGTCGATCATGCCGGCCCAGAGGTAAACGCGGATGGCGTCGTAGCTGCCGCCGGGGCCATCGGTGGCTTTATTGGAGTCGGGCCGCTGCTGGGCCTGCGGGTAAAAGCCGTCGCCCGGCACGTAGTCCACCCAATCCATGGCGTAGCCGTGGCGCGCGCTCTGCTCCAGCAAGGTGGGAATGCGCACTGCAATCTGCACCCACGGGCCGGAGGGGTCGTCGGCGCCCAGGCGCTCGAAGACGAACTCCGGCAGGTAGCTGGGGTTCAGCGTCCAGTTATTGCCGTGCTGAAACCCGGTGGGTCCGGGGAGCAGCATGGGGCCGAAGTCGGGCAGGTCGACGACTTCGTTCTTTGCGATCAGCGCCAGCATGGCGCGGCCCAACTGAGTGTAGGGAGGATATCTCCAGAGCCGGCCGGCCTCGATGAGCGTATAGGCCATCCAGACGTCGGCGTCGGAGGCGGAGTTGGGGTCGAGGGTCTTCCACTGCCCGTCTTTATCCTTGCCCCATAGCCAGGCCGGCAGATGGGTCTTCATATCGCCCGACGCCAGGTTGCTCTGGCTCCAGTTCAAGACCCGATCGAAGGTGGCGCGCTGATTGGCAACGAGGGAAAAGAAAAGCGCGTAAGCCTCGCCTTCGGAGGTAGTGTGCTGATCCCCCTGCGGATCGAAAACCCTTCCCTGCGCGTCGATGAAGCGCGCGCCGTAGGCATCCCACAGGGGCCATGCGCTGTCTTTGCATCCGCCGGAAGCGCAGAAGAAAAGCAATAAGGGCAAGAGAACAAGCCACCGCTTCGCCGGCCGGATTTTGAGAAAGCCCATTCCTTAGCTCCTAGCTTCTAGCTCTTAACTACTAGTTGCTAGCTCCTAGCTTCTAGTACTGCGATCGTGAAGTTTGGTGGTTTCTCAAGTCCCAAAATCGGGAGTTTCACCCCGCGAACGAAGACCTCATCGCGGGGCCCCGAGATCTGGGCACCCAAGCTCACGGGCGCGATTACGGAATCACCAAGTCACGGTGCCAGCTTTCCATCCATTGGGTCGCAGCCTTAGTTGTTGGCAATATGGAGCTAGCAGCTAGAAGCTAGCTAGCTGTCTTTCACACTTCCGTCATACGCAGCCTTGCCCGTGCTCTGTGGCGCAGCCACTGGCGGGTCCAGAGGGCCATGAGAAAGGCAAGTCCAATGATAATCAGGGCCGCCAGCCAGGGCACCTCCATGAACCAGAGCGTGAGGCGGGTCCACCAGGGAAGATTGCCCACGTAGTAGACCTTCGACCCGATGCGGAACGACTGGAACTCGGCGTTGGGCGCTTCGCCCTTCAGTACCGCGACCGACCCAGAGATGTCGCTGGATTGCTGTGCGTCGATGAAGGTGTCCATGAAGGACGGGAAAGCGCTGGCGTCGCGCAGATGGATGGCGACAATGCTGCGGTTGCGGCCGGTATCGTAAGGCGACTCGATGCCTTCAATCACCGCGTCGGGGGTTCCGCCCGCCGTCAGCTCCCCGGACTCGATGTGCTCGTCCGACTCCAGCTTCCACCAGGCGTGATGGAGGGGTGCAAAGAAGCCCTGCGTGTCGTGCACCTGAACCTCGCCGCTGCGCAACGCGACGGGCAGATAGTTCTGCAGCTTGTCAAAGCCGGGCTGGTCATCGCCGGTGCCAATCACCAGGAAATCGGTCGACTGGCCGTCGTGGAGAGCCTCGGGGCCGGCCACACTGACGCGCAGCGCCGGAAAACCTGTCTGCCGGCCGAAGTGGCCCATCAGGGTGACGAAAGTCTCGATCTCCTGCTCGGTGGGAGCGGGAGGCAGAATGACCGTGGTCTCGCTCAAGTCCGCGACCCGCGTGAACGGGAAGCCGGCGTTGGCGAAGATTTCAAGATTCGGCAGCGGCGCGTAGTGCGGATAGCCGCGCAGATCGAGATACGTGTCGCGCAAGATGGCGCCCTGCATGTTGATGGGCGTGGTGTCCTGGCATCCGCCCTTCTTGAGCAGCTGGAAGGTGAAGTCGAAGGAGAGTGAGTTGGAGAACGGGCGCAAATTGACAACCGGAACCGGTACTTCCGTCTGCATCTTTCGCGAGACTTCCTGCCCGGGGATCAGCGGCACAGAGCCGAGGAAAGCGTTGTTGATGCGCACCTGCATGCTGGAGATGGGTCCGATGGGAATCGAATTGTAGCGGTAGACGAGGTGCAGAATCGTGTTCGGCTGGCGCTCGGAGTAGAAGATATCGGGCGGAACGCGGAAGTAGACGTTGAGGGGTGCGGTGCCGTCCCCCTGCATCTGGCCGGCGGAGGCGTAATCCCACAGGGCGATGGTGTGATCGGTCTGCGCCCAGCGCGGCGCCGCGTCGGGCTCCTGCTTGGCCGGCAGGCGCAGGCTGTCGACGCTGGCCTGCGGGCCGGAGAGCATATCGCTGTGCAGAGCCACGGCCTGCGCGGCCGCAATGGTCTGGTCGCCATCGGCGCCCGTAACGATCAGGACCTTGCCGTAGGGATCGTTGGGATTGGTGCGCATGGCCACGGTGGGCAAGCTGGCCTGGGGCAGCATCAGGCCCGGCGGCAGATTGGCCGGACTGTCGGCAATCACAATCACATTACCCGGCGGAATCGCGCCGATGTGCACTGGGAAACGCACCGGGCGGCTGTCGGAGAGCATGCCGAAGTAGCTGGTGACGATGCCTGCGGCCTGGATTGCTTTCATCGACGGCAACGAAGAAAAGACCACCGGAATGCTGAGCGGCTGAATAACGGCCGGATCGAGCAGCGGCATGGGCAACTGCTTCAGGTCGTCGGCCATCGGAAGCTGGTTGCCCTGAATGTCGATGTAGGAGTTGCGGTGGACACGCGCCCAGAGCGTGGTGTTGGCCGGGTCTTCGCAGACCATGGTGTAGTGACCGATGAACTCGATGGTCAGCGTGTTGCTGTGCACCAGCAGCTCGGGGGGAATAGTGAACTCGGCCTCCATATCGCGGCTGTCAGAGCCGCCCAACTGGCCCGGCGTGGGCTGCACGGTGGCAAACAGCGTCCCGTTGAGCATCAGCTTGAGATGGCTCAGCTGCGGCAGCAGGCTGGGCGAAAACGAATAGTAGAGATGAAACTTTGCGGCAGTGGGGACGTGGGTCTGGGGCAGCGTGAAGTAGATACTGTGCTCGGTATCGATGCCGTGCAGTTCGATCTGCGGCGCGCCGGCATCGGCCAGCGTGAAGTGGTCGAGATACTGGCCGGGAGGCAGCGCCGGATTCTTGTCGACGGCTGCGGGCGCGTTCTTGTTCTGCAAGGCGCCGGCAAACCCGGATTGCTGCGCTTTGAGCTGCGCTGCTCCGCCGCCCAGGAGCAATGCGGCTGCGAGCAGCCAGATGGAGGAGCGCGCAATGGACAGCGCGGCCGATTTCTGCTGCGCCTTGTCGCTGTCGGTAAACAGGCTGCGGAAAGTTGCCGCCAGTCCATGCATGGAGATCTGGAAGATGCGGCCCAGGCTCTCGCAGGACATTGTCGCTTTCGCGCGCTTCGCCCCAGCCCAGCCACGAGTCCGCGCGGGAATAGAGCACCATGGTCAGCACTTCCTGTTCGGGTATGGTCAGGTTTTCAAAATGCACGCGCAATACCGAGCCCTCGGAGGAGACCACGGTGGCAGGAATATCCATGCCTACGGAGGGCATCGGGAATGCCAGCCGGACCTCAGTCAACGGCGCCAGATCGACATCCTCTTCGAAGCGGATGCTGGTGCCGCCGCTGGACATGTCGATCGTTTCGCCGGCACGGTACACATCTTCTGACAACTTGGCGATGACCGGCGTCATCACGTTGATGCGCACCGTGGTGCGCAACTGGCGCAGTTCGCGGGCGACGGCTGTGCACACGCCGAGAATGACGATATTGAACAGGCACCAGATCACGTTCATGACGACGGTTCCGCGGCGGCTGGTGTCCCAGATGAAGAAGCGCGGAATGGCCATGATGAGCCCGGCAATATTGAAGAGCAGCAGAATGAGGAACGGCTGCGCGATCCTGGTGTCGAAGAAAGTGCGCTTCACCACCCCGCCCTTGGAGGTGACGTTGAACTTGCCCAGCTTGGGGTTGATGAGCGCCAGCACGGTGGGCAGCAGGATGTACGGCGAGAGCACGGTCTCGTAGATTTCGTTCCAGAACGAGTGCCGGTGCTCGCCCTGAATGCGCGAGTTGGTGACGTTCGACAAGCGTCAGGTGGGGCAGCGCGTAAGCAAGAATTGCCGCCCAGTAGCCGGGGATGTTGCTGTGATTCAGCAACAGGTAGATCAATGGCGCGGTCAGGAAGATGAGCCGCGGAATGGCGTAGAGAAAATGCGCCATCGCGTTGAAGTAGCAAAGCCGCTGCGGGAAAGTAAGCCCCGGCGCAAAGAGCGGATTGTCGGTGCGCAGGATCTGGATCATGCCGCGCGCCCAGCGGATGCGCTGGCCGACGTGCGCCGAGAGCCGCTCGGTGGCCAGGCCGGCCGCCTGCGGAATGTTGATGTAGGCGGTGCTCCATCCGGCCATCTGCATGCGCAGCGAAGTGTGCGCATCTTCAGTGACCGTCTCCACTGCGATGCCGCCGATCTCGTCGAGCGCGGTGCGGCGCAGCACCGCGCAGGAGCCGCAGAAGAACGATGCATTCCAGAAATCGTTGCCGTCCTGCACGATGCCGTAGAACAGCTCGCCCTCGTTGGGAATCACGCGGAACTGCTGCAGATTGCGCTCGAACGGATCGGGCGAATAGAAATGGTGCGGCGTCTGCAGCATGGCCAGCTTGCGGTCGCGCAGAAACCAGCCCACCGTCATCTGCAGAAAGCTGCGCGTGGGCACGTGGTCGGAGTCGAAGATGGCCACGAAGGGCGAGTCAATGGTCGCAAGCGCCGCGTTGATGTTGCCCGCCTTGGCGTGTTCGTTGTCGGCCGCGCGTCTTGTAGCCGATACCGGCCTCAGCCGCGAACTGCTCGAACTCCTTGCGGCGTCCGTCGTCGAGGATGTAGACGTGCAGCTTGTCGATCGGCCAGTCCATGTTGAGCGCGCCCAGCGCCGTGTAGCGGACCACGTCGAGCGGCTCGTTATAGGTTGGAATCAGGACGTCGATGTCCGGCCATTCATCGGGATTGTCGGGCAGCGACACAGGCGCGCGCCGCAACGGCCAGATGGTCTGGAAGTATCCGAGAAAAAGAATGCCGAAGGCGTAGAACTCGGCCAGCAAGAGGCAGCCGATGAAAAATGCATCGAGCGCGCCCCAGTGGTTGGCCGGATCTTTGAAGAAATCAATCACCTGCGTGATGCGCCAGTATCCGTACCGGAAGGTGCAGAAGCTGGAGAGCAGCATCAGGGTGAGCGTGACGAGATAGGAATCGGAACTGCGCGCCATGGCCAGGGCCATGAGCAGGCTCAACAGACCGAGGACTGCCTGCTGCGGCCAGGTGAGCGGGAGCACGGCAAAAAAATAGGCCACAAGCGCTGCCGCCGCAAAGAATGAGGAAGCGGAGCAGCTTCGTGAAGATTGTTTCGCCCGCTCCAATCTCCTGCCAGACGTCGCCTGCCGTCGTCATCGCTCACTCCAGCGCACGCCGCGGAAACCGCTGCTCGCGGCTGCCGATTGGCCCTTGACCCAGCCTGCGAGGCTTCCGAAATCCTCGGCGACGGTAGAGTTGGGAGCGTAATCCATGACGGTCATGCCCTCGGCCAGCGCTTCGCTCACCGCCGGGGAACGGCGCAACGCGAAGGGCAGCAGGCGGTCGCCCAGTTGCTCGCGCAGCACCTCGCGGACGTCCAGGTGCAGCGGCAGCGAAGCGTCGAACTGGTTCAGAACATAGTGGGGCAGCGAAGCCTTGCCGGCCAGACTGCTGTTGCGCTCGAAGAAGGCGTCGATGGATCCGACGCTGACGACAGAGTTCATATCGGAGATCACTGGCACAAGAACCAAGGGGGAAAGTCTCAAGATGCGTCGCGTGGTCGAACCGGAGGCTGTCGCCAGATCCACAATCACCCGGCCCACACTGCCGATGTGGTGCTGAATCTCGGCCGTCAGCGGCTCCTGGCCATTACTATCGGGGCCCAGGCCCTCTGGGTCCATGGAGATCATCTGGATGGGCGCGTCGCCGCTGGCCGCCGGCGGGCTGAAGGTGCGCAACTGGCCGGGACGCTGGTCGCGCGCGCCAAAGAAAAACGGCAGCAGTCCGAAGGCGGCCGTATCGACAAGCAGGACGCGCTCGCCGCGCGAGGAGAGGGCGCGACCCAGTGTGGCGACCAGGCTGGTTTTGCCGACGCCGCCAGCCAGCGAGAAAACAGCTAGCACAGGTGCACGCGCCGTGGAAGCAGCCGGCGCGGCATCGGTGGCCGCAGGGGCACCGGTCTCAAACACTCCCCTCAACGCAAACCAGCGCGAGGTAAGGCGGTCGCGCGAACCCTGAAGGGTGTCATCGGGAGCCTGCACAACACCAGGGTTGCTGGAGAGCGTGGGCCTTTCTGACAGCCACGCAGGGCGGGCGGGAATCTCGCGCCCTTCCGGCGCGCCGCGCGCTGTGCGCATGACTGGCGGCGCATGGTCCTCGCGCAGGGTGACGCGTTGCGCCGGTTGTGGGGGCGCGGGCGGAGCGGTTACATACGCCGCCGGCTGCGAAGCCATCGGGCTCATTGTCGAGTAAGGCGGCGTGTACGACTGCGAGATTCGTTCCGGAACCGGCTGCTGCCATACTGCCTGCTGCGCAGCCTGCTGAGCCGCTCGGGCAGCCTCTGCGTGTTGCGCGGCCTGCGCCTGCGCCGCACGGGCTTCCTGCGCAGCGTGTTCCGCTGCCTGCCGCGCCATCTCCTGCGCCGCCTGTTGTGCGGCTTGTTGTGCGGCCTGTTGCGCTGCGTGCTGTGCTGCCTGTTGCGCTGCGTGCTGTGCTGCCTGTTGTGCCGCTTGCCTTGCGGCCAGTTGCGCGGCCTGTTGGGCTGCTTGTTGCGCCATCTGGAACGCAGACTGTTGCGCGGCCTGGTGAGCCGCTATCTCTTCCTGGCGGGCTCGCTCGGCGGCCCGTGCCGCTTCGGCCCCGCGATGGACAGCCTCGGACTGCAGCAACTGCTCTTCCCGCTGCGCGCGCTCCCGCTCGCTATCGCTCGCTCGCTGCATTTCAAGGCGCGTCCTTTCACGGTTCTGCGCTCGCGAAGCCGAGAAGTCCCGGTATTTGGCGCCATGCAGATTCGCCCAAGAATAGAGACTCGCAACGTCTTCCGGCGGTTCATTGGGGTCGTGCAGCGCTTTGCGATCGGTCATGTTCACCCTTTGTGTCTTGTAACCGGGATCCGCTGTTCGCGCAGCCTGGCTGCGGCGTCTGGTTGGCCTGGGGGAAGGAAAGGCTCTGGACACACGCAAGGTGCTGTCAACCGAGATCGTAGTCGCACCGCTGTTGTCAGAACAATAACACTTCAACTGCCGGGCTGCTAACACTTTCCAGCCATGAAAACTTGTGCGAGTTCATGCTTCCAAGTCATTCAAGTAAAAGGGATTGCCACCAACGGTCATATGCGGCTTTGCATAACGGTACCCACCGGTAGATGACCCATTAGGGATGCGCGGCTGCCGTCGCCCGAGGCGGAGGAAAACACAGAAGGAGCGGCGAAGATTCCTTCGGCTGCCGAGTACGTTCCGGAGTTCGGAAGATGGTCCGTCCTGTGTTAGCTTGAAAGCAGTGGCTTTTTGCGCGAGCTCGTAGCTCAGTTGGTAGAGCAACGCCCTTTTAAGGCGTGGGTCCTGGGTTCGAATCCCAGCGAGCTCACCACGAAAGGCAGCTTACAGTTCCCAGCTGTCAGCTTTCAGTGGTCAGCAGTCGCGCCCCAATTCCCATTCCTTCCCGTAAGAGACAACGGTAAAAATCAGATTGAAAGATGCTTTCTTAGACTGGGGCGCTCACTTCGCCGAGGCTAGAGGCCAAAAGCCAGGCTTTCTGATGGAATCGCGGGCGTAGGTGATCCTGATGGCTGTGGCTCAGCTCCCATCTTTGACAGTGCCAATGCAACAAGATTATATGAGTAGATACGAATCGGAGTCGCCCGTAGAATTCTGATTCTGAAGGACTACCGGGCCATCGCCGCAACGTTTGCGAAGCAGATATGCACGCTATTTTGATAGCGTGAGAATTTTGGAGGCTCAATGCCATCAATCGGGGGATTTGTGCAGAGAGTTTTGCTGCGTGCGGGTTACTCGCTCGTCAGAATTAATTCGGTTCCTCGGGATTTGGACATGAAGACGCGGGAGTTGTGCCGGACGGTGCGCCCTTATACGATGACCAGCCCGGAACGCATTTTCGCATTGCGCCAAAGCGTCCAGTATATTGTCCAGCACGGTATCCAGGGAGACGTCGTCGAATGTGGAGTGTGGAAAGGCGGAAGCATGATGGTAGTGGCGCAGACCCTACAGGAATTGGGCATAAGAGACGTAAACCTCCATCTCTTTGATACATTCGAGGGAATGCCTGAGCCCACGCAGTTCGATGTGACTCTAGATGGTAAATCGGCCGCCGCGATGCTTACCGAATCGAAATCGGCTAAGGAAGCCGATGGTGTCTGGGCCTACAGCGCGCTCGAAGAGGTCAAGCGAAACCTACAGACAATCGGCTATCCAGAAGAGCGCATATGTTTCACAAAAGGGAAGGTGGAAGATACCATACCAAAATACGCACCCGCCCGAATTGCGCTGTTGCGGCTGGATACCGACTGGTATGCGTCGGTTTATCACTCACTGGTCCATCTATACCCGCTGCTGAGTCCTGGGGGCATTCTCATTATTGACGATTACGGCTTTTGGGCGGGTGCCCGGAAGGCCGTCGATCAATATTTCGCGGAACATAATCTACATCCTCTTCTTCATCGCATCGACGGCACCGGTCGAATCTGTGTCAAGGCCCACTGATATAGCTAGGCCGCGCCCGTTTAGGGAACCCAAAGTGTGCCTTCAAAGCACGTCCGATTCGAATTGACCTTGCCCGTGCAAGCAGCGCGAATTTCATATCGCGGCTCGGACATTCTGCGGATCGAAGTGAAATGAACACGAGAACATCCAGGGCCATGCCTGGTTTGTGGCCGATCCGGAAATCATATTCGAGTAAACAGTGATACAAGCATGAAGACAGAGCGAGCACCATCCGGTTAACGCCGCCTTCCGGACCGGCGGGGCCGCGTCAGCCCCGTGGCCAGAAGTGCGCTTCCGCCGAAGAACGCAGGCGCTCGGCCGCACTTTCCGCGGTGATGTCGCGTTGGGGCATGCCCAGCATTTCAAAACCAACCATGAATTTGCGTACCGTAGCCGAGCGCAGCAGCGGCGGATAGAAATGCGCGTGGAAATGCCACTCCGGGTGCTCTTGCTGGTCGGTGGGCGGCTGGTGGAAACCCATGGTGTAGGGAAAGCTGGTGGAGAACAGGTTGTCGAAGCGCGTGGTGAGGCGCTTGAGGGCGTCGGCGAGCGCATCGCGCTCCTCGGCCGTGAACTCCGGCATAGCGCCGGCGTGGCGGCGGCTCAGCAGCATCACTTCGAAGGGCCACACGGCCCACCACGGAACTAGCGCAGTGAAGTGGGCATTCTCGAAAATTATGCGCTCGCCGGCGGCGCGTTCGGTCTCAAGATAGTCGCAGAGCAGGCAATGGCCGGCGCGGGCCAGGTGCTCGCGCTGCGCTGCCGTCTCCGCGGCAGGTTCGTCGGGCACAAAATCGGTCGACCAGATCTGACAATGCGGATGCGGATTGCTTGCGCCCATCATGGCGCCGCGGTTCTCGAAGATCTGCACGTACTGAATCCAGTCAACGGCGCCCAGTTGCCGGTACTCCTCTGCCCACGCGTCGACCACGGGACGGATTTCTTCGGTGGTCATGCGCGCCAGGGTGAGGCTGTGGTCGGGATGAAAGCACAGCACTTTGCAGATGCCGCGCGCGGGTTCCGCTGCCAACAGCGCCGACTCGGGCGGATTGAAGTTCGCGGGGGCATCGGGCAGGAGGGCCGAGTAATCGTTTACAAACGCGAACACGTTCTCATAAGCGGGGTTCGCTGCGCCTCCTGCCCGCTGATTGCCGGGGCAGAGATAACATGCGGAATCGTAGTGAACGGCGACGGGCGCGGCGGTCTGCGCGACCTCGCCCTGCCACGGCCGTTGGGTGCGGTGCGGCGAAACCAGGACCCACGACTGCCGCAACGGATTCCACCGCCGATGGGGAAACTGCCAGCTTGCTTGCATGAGTCGATTGTAAAGTCCCGCGGCAGTCGCAGGAACAACCTCAGATCTTTCGCTTCGCTCAAGATGACAACGCGGGGTCGGGCATGGAAGCGATCAGTGACCGGCGCCTGCCGCAGGCCGGCCCTTCTGAACCCGCTTGAAGAACCACACCAGCACAGCGCCGCCCATGCAGAGCAGAGAAAGCCATCGGAACACGTCGACAAAGGCCCAATCGGTGGCTTGATATTGCAACTCCTGATACAACTGCACCTGAGCCGGATACTGCGTGTGAGCTAAACCAAAGTGGCTGGCCAAGGCCTGCATTCGCAGCTGCAGGGCCAATTGGAACTGCTGTCCGCTCAGGGGAACGTAGTTCGTCATTTCGTTCTGATGCGCGAGGGTGCGCCGGGCCAACAGGGTGGAGGCCACCGAGATTCCGATCGAACCGCCGATGTTGCGCATCAGGTTATAGAGCCCGCTGGCCGCGCCAATTTGTTCCCGGGGCAACATCCCGTAGGCCTGCGTGGTGATGGGCACAAAGATGAATCCGATGCCGAAACCCGTTATCAGGATGGGAATCAGCAACGTCCAGGGACTGATGTCGGTTGTAATGCTCCCGATATAAAACGTCGTAACCGCAAACACGGTGAACCCGAAGGTGAGCAGGTAACGCGAGTCCACCCGTTCCGAGAGCCATGCAATGACCGGCATGGCGACGATGCTTCCGAGTCCGCGTGGCGCGACTACAATTCCAGCCGTGAACGCCGTATAGCCCAAGAGCTCCTGATAGAACAGCGGAAGCACGGTCACGGTCGAGTAGATCGATATGCCGAAGAGAAGAATCAAGACGCAGCCCAGCGCGAAGTTCCGATTCTTCAAAACGCGCAGGTCGACGAGCGGATTCTTGGACCGCCAACTGTGCCAGACAAACCAGGAAAAACTGATCACCAGCAGCAGCGCAGCCCAGCGAATCCAGATGGCTCCAAACCAGTCGTCTTCCTGGCCCTTGTCCAGGATGATTTGCAGGCAGCCGGTCCAGACGATGAGTGTGCCCATGCCGATATTGTCGAAGCTGATCGATTTGGTTCCCCGCATGTGCGGCGGATCGTGGACAAACTTGCCGATCATGATCATGGCCAGGATGCCGACCGGAATGTTGATGTAAAACGCGTAGCGCCAACTATAGGCGTCGGTGAGCCAGCCCCCCAGCGTGGGCCCGAGGACCGGCGCGCAGACCACGCCAAACCCGAACAGCGCCATGGCCGTACCGCGCTTTTCCGGTGGAAAACTTTCCAGAAGAATGGACTGCGAGAGAGGTTGCAGGGCTCCTCCGCCGGCGCCTTGCAAAATACGCGCGATCAGAATGAATCCCAGCGTTGGCGCAGCCCCGCATGCGAACGACGATGCCGTGAAAATCGCAATGCAAATGAGAAAGAACCGCTTGCGCCCGATTCTGATGGAAAACCAGTTCGAGGCAGGCAGGATGATGGCGTTTGCCACCAGGTAGCTGGTCAGTACCCACGTCGCTTCATCAGTCGAGGCAGAGAGCGAGCCGGCAATGTAAGGAAGAGCCACCGAGGCAATGGCGGTGTCCAGCACCTCCATGAAGGTGGCCAGCATGACCGAGATGCCGACAATCCACGGACCCGCTCCGGTTCCGGAGACGGCCAGCGGTTTGATTTGTCCCCCCGCGAGGGCTGCGTCTGGCTCCGACATGCTTTTGCTGGCTCCTGGACCGAATAACAAGAAAGACTGATGACTCGCGCTGCTGCGCAGACAGGGGAAACTCCATCGTGACTGAGCTATCGGGGGATGAGTCGCGACTTACTCGTCGATCACTTTTGATGAAGGGGAGGGGAAAATTGTTGCGCCTTAATGACTTGAATGGCAAGCGACACACTGCGTTCCATAGAGAGTGGATGCGCGAAAAGGGCGAGAGGATTCAAGGAACACTCAGGCCGTCGGAAAGAGGATATCCGTGATCAACTCCGCTTCCGGCGTGGTGCGCGGATCGTTGACATAGTTCTCGATATTGAAATCGTCGCGCAGCGAAATTTGCCGCTCGGCCACCAGCTTGCAGGCGTGGCCGGTGGCCTCTCCCAGTTGTGGATACGGCCCGGTCAGCACGAAGCGGGTGTACTTGCCGCCATCGAATTTTTCGTAGCGCAGGCCTTCGGGAAGCTTTTCCGGCCGCGCAGCCACCGACACTCCGGCGCGATAGATCTGCGGGGCGATTTTGTAGCGGCTGATGTAACCGGTGATGATGTTGTGCTCGGCGACAGCGGCGAGCCGAGCGTGTAATTCCTGCCACGCCTGCGGCGCATTTTGCGCGAACGGCCCGATCTTCTCGAGGAAGACGTAATGAGTCTCAGGCCACTGAACGGTGTCGGATTTTTCTTTGAGACTCATCGGTTCTCCTTCGCGGAATCGGGGCATTGCCAGAGCATTTCGACGTACCGGCAGGATTCCGCGGATTATGTTCTTGATCCGCGCCCACCTTTCTTACGCCCCTGCGGGGCTGCGGTGGTGGTTTGCACGCTACGCGGGCATAGCGCCGAGCCAATCATAACCGCCGAAGTGAATGACGCACTACCACTAGGTCTTTGACCGCTTAATTTTGTACCAATTCCGTGCCCCATCCTTTCGCCTTTTTCCCGGCGAAAGGGTGGGAAATCACGAAAGCCAAAGGGACGAACTCATGCGGTCAGAGACCTGGCTGCCGTAGCGCACTAAAAAGCTCATCACACCTTTACCGCGTGGCTGGCCAAGCGCCTGCGGGCCGGAGCGAGCGCGATCAGCACGAGGCCAATGACGATGAAGATTGCCACGCCGATCAACTCTCGAGGTCGAATCATCTTGAGCCACGCCTGCGTTCCCATCAAAGCGGCGTGAGCAAGGCTGGACCAGGCGGTGAAAGCGATCAGGCTGCGATGCGCTGCAGGATCGCGAACAGCCAGAAGCAGGAAAACGCCCAGCGTGACGTAAAGGCTCATCATCATCGCAAGCGCAGGATCCTGCCGCATCATCATGATCATGGGATAGGCCAGCGCCACAAAAACAACGCCAACAATTGCCAGAGCGAACTTCAAGATTCTTTCCCGATTCATGTTTCCCTCCCCAAGTGCATAAAGACCGGTTCAGGCCGATGAATCCTAGCCTGGGCCCTCAAGAATCCGCGATCGGGTAGTTCAGATCGAAGGGGAAGATCAGCTCGGCCTGTGTGGGCACCGGTTTGCCGTCCACGGTGGCCGGGTGGAACCGCCAGGTTTTGACGGTATCGAGAACAACCTGGTCAAGCTGATTGCCCATTCCGGTAACCAGCGTTTCTCCCACCACCTGGCCGCCGGCGTCCACGTTGACGTCCACGATGATCTTGCGTTCGGAGGATGGCAGAAGGGCGCGATCGTTGACGGGTGGCCGCGGCGAGAAAACGGGGAAGGCAGGAACTGCGTTCTGGGCGTCGCTGCCATTGCCGGCTGCAGCCTGGCCGGAGCCATTGCCCGCATGGGGCGCGACTGTAGCGCCGCCACCGCTGGGCTTTACCGGCTCAATGTGCGGAGTGGGCAGCTTCGACGTCTTGGTGGCTTCGACGTGAGGTTTGGGATGCGGTGCATGGGCTGCCGTATCCATCCGCGGGAGCTGGATCGGCACCGGATGGGAACCCCCTGCCACTTCAACTCCGGCCAGGATTTCCGGAGCGGCGGTGCGGACCAGGCTGCGCTCGAAGACCAAGCCGGCCAGAGACACAGAGAGCACGAGGACGGCGTGAAACGTCACCGAGAAGAGGAAAGCCGGGAAACGGCGGCGCGAATTCTGTGCGGCAGGGTACATGGCGATTTCTCCGCGATCTCTTCGGGGGGTCAAACGCCGGAATTTCCGTTCAAGCGCGAATTCACGCGCAGATTCAGCGCCGGTAAATGCATTGTCGCATGGATTGGGATTGGGCCTGAAGCGACTCTGGGTGAGATAGTTCTACCATAAGCTGTTGCGCAAAGTACCGTGTCTGCACGCACGGAGTGAAGGATGAGGATGCTTTCGGCGGAAGAGATTCTCCAACTGCATGACCAGCGAACCCGCGACTGGCACGCGACCGATGCGTCGGGCAACGATCTCCCGCAGGATGGAGTCCCAGGCCCTGGCGATTGGCTTCTCGCCGTTGCCCGCCAGCATCTGGCCAACTTCGAGCTCTGGCACATTGAGGACGAGGCGCGCGCACCGGGCGCGACGGACCACGAAATTGCCGACGTAAAACGGCGGATTGACCGCACCAATCAGCGCCGCAACGACTTGGCCGAGGAGTTGGACCGGATTCTGCTGGAATGGCTCAGAGGCCGCGGACTTCCCCGCCCTGCCGCGGCGCTCCACTCCGAATCGCCGGGGTTGATGATCGACCGGCTTTCGATCCTGGCGCTCAAGATCTACCACACGCGCGAGGAAGCGAGTCGCGCAGACGCTCCCGAAGGCCATGCGGAGCGCAACCGCCGGCGGCTGGCGGTGCTCGAGGAGCAGCGCACCGACCTGGCCGGCTGCCTGGATGCGCTGTGGCGCGAGACGCTGGCCGGCGAACGGCGCTTCAAAATTTACCGGCAATTAAAGATGTACAACGATCCCTCCCTGAACCCAGCAATTTATGGAAAGGTCGCGCCGGACGGGCAGCGGTAATCGGCAAACCGGCCCAGGCAATTTGGCACGGCCATTTGACGGAGCGATTTGACGCAACCCCGGGGAATGCGTATAAACATGGCCTAAGCAGCGTTGCTTGTCACAGGCGCGGTGTGTGCGGGAAAAGTCCGGCACAATCGGCGTCAGGGAGCGCGCTCTTTGGCAAAACCCATGATGCAAGAGGCCCGCAGCGCGGCGCTTAGCCGCAAGAAGAATGTTCCCATTCCCACCAAGAATGGCGGCCGCCCCGTCGCCACTTCTCCCGCTTTTCAACATTACCAGGCAGCCGTGCAACTGCTGCAGCAGGGCAAATACGAGAAGGCCCTGGCGGCTCTCGAGAAACTGTTGCCGGAAGCGCCGCCCGAGCTGAAAGAGCGCTGCCAGATGTATATCTCTACCTGCCAGCGGCAGATGGAGAAGGTGCACCTGGCTTTCGAGACGCCCGAAGAGCATTACGACTACGCCATTTCGCAGCTTAATACCGGCTATTACGAGGAGGCGCGCGATCAGTTCAACGTCATCCTCGGGCGTTATCCGCAGGCGGACTACGCCTATTACGGATTGGCGGTGCTGGAGGCGATCACGGGGCGCACGCAGCAGTGCCTCACCAGCCTGGCCCAGGCCATCGAGTTGAACCCCAGGAACCGGCTGCAGGCACGCGTGGATAACGACTTCCAGAACATGGTGGACGACCCGCGATTTACTGAGCTGCTGTATCCTGAGATTCCGTAAGGCCTGCGTCCCTTGAATCCCACTCACTCCGCACACGGCGAGCTTGCCGGGGCGCCGACGCCCGATGCTGACGACGCGACCAGCGTGCGCGCGCTGCGTGTAGTCGCGTTGGGAGGAGGCACCGGGCTCTCCACCCTGCTGCGCGGCCTGCGGCGGCACGTGGTTGCTCCGGGCGTCGATCCTGGGCCGACACAGATTTCGGATCTGGCCGCCGTGGTCACGGTGACCGACGATGGCGGATCCTCGGGCCGGCTGCGCAGCGGCTTCAACATGCTTCCTCCCGGCGATCTGCGCAACTGCATGGTGGCGCTGAGCGAGGAAGAAGACCTGCTGGTCAAGCTCTTCAGCCATCGCTTTCGTGGCGGAGGCGATCTGAAGGGACACAACCTTGGCAATCTCTTTGTTGCGGCGCTGACCGAGGTTACGGGCGACTTTGCCCTGGCCATTCAACTGGCCTCGAAGATTCTGGCCACGCGCGGCAGCATCTATCCGGCCACCACCGCGAACACCACGCTGGTGGCGCACATGGACGATGGCTCGGTCGTGCGCGGGGAAACAAATATCACTGCCAGCAAGCAGCGCATCGTGGAACTCACGCTCGATCCGCCCGATCCTGTACCGCTGCCGGAGACCCTCCATGCCATCCATCAGGCCGACCTGATCAGCGTGGGACCGGGATCGCTGTACACGTCGCTGATCACCAACCTGCTGGTGGAGGGCGTGGCCTCGGCGCTGGCCAAGGCGCGCGGGCTGCGCGTGTATGTCTGCAACCTGATGACCGAGGCCAACGAGAGTCTGGGCTTGACCGCATCCGAGCACATCGAGCGTATCTACGACCATGCGCGTGCGCCCATCTTCGACTACGCCATTGTGAACACCGCGCCGTTTTCGTCTGCGACGCTGAAGCGCTACGCGGCCGAAGCGGCATCGCCCATCGAGGCGGATATCGAACGCATTGAGAAGCTGGGCGTGCGCTGCATCGCCGGCGATTTTGCCAGCGAAGAGAGCGTAGTGCGCCACGCGGCCGGACGAGTGACCAGCGCGCTGCTGGCGCTGGGCCGGGCCGCACCGCCCCGATCCGAGTAAAAATCCTTTCCTGATCTTTCACTACGGGCGTACAGTAGAGGCTCGCGGGCCCCCATTCCTTTTCTTGCATCAGGAGGGAACCATGCGCAGAGCCATGCTTCGCATCGCGCTGTTTTGCGGCCTCGCCGCCGTAGTCATTTTCGCCGTGGCCCAGGGCACAAGAAAGCCCGGCCTCTGGGAGATGACCACCGAGATGACGTGGCAACAATCTCCCATGCCCCCCAACATGCCTGCGCCCCCGAACGGACGTTCGCCCTTTGGCGGCGGCAAACATGTATCCCAGGTATGCCTGACGCAAGCCATAATCGACCGCTACGGCGCTCCGGTGCCGCAATCGCATGGCGGTTGCCAGATCAGCAATGCGGTAAAAGAAACCAACAGCATGACGGCCGACTGGGTGTGCACCGGCATGATGAGCGGCAAAGGCACAGTGGAATCCCATTGGAGCGACGACGAGCACGCTACGGGAAAAATTCACTTCGTGGGAACGATGCAGATGGGGCCCAATCCGGTGCCAGTGGAGTGGACTACCGAGTCGACATCAGTGTACAAAGGCGCCGACTGCGGCAGCGTGCAGCCCATGCCGATGCCGGAGAAGTAGAGTCTTGCGGTCGCTGGGCAGGTGGCCCACTCATCCTGGTATCGGGAGCTGTGCCCCGTTCATCGCGGCCTTATCGCGATGAGCGGGTCCTCAGGCAAGGTCCCAGCGGAGTTACGATAGCACCATGCCATACGGCCTGAAGCGGTTCCAGAAAGCCGAAGCCCTTCACTTCATTACGTTCAGTTGCTTCCACCGTCTTCCGTTCCTTGAAGCGCCGGCAACCAAGGAAACGTTTGAGTTCGTTCTGGAACAGACTCGCGTCACGTCACCAGGCCAGGGTCTACGCTTACGTCCTGATGCCTGAACATATCCACTTGCTGATCAACGAGCCGCCGCTGATCCTGGTGGCTCAGTTTCTCAAGGCGCTCAAGCAGATCACTTCACGCAAACTGCGAGGTGATCGCCGGCAGTTCTGGCAGGACCGTTATTTTGACGCGAACATCCATGGCGAAACAGCCCGGTCCGAAGTGATCCGATATATCCACCGAAACCCCGTAAAAAGGGGACTGGTCGCATCGCCCGAGCAATACCGATGGAGCAGCTTCAACCACTACGCTACCGGAATCCGAGGAGTCGTTGAAATCGAGTCGGAGTGGACGGCAAGAACTCGCGGCCCACTCATCGCGATAAAGCTGGGCGGGTGGCCCCGGTTTTGGAGTCCTGAACTGGCCACAGACCAGGGGTGCCCCCGTGTCCCTCGCATTTGGGGACCGGGGAGACCACCGACCTCAACCGGGCGGAAACAAATCCAGATTTAGCACGATCGGTCCCCGGAGACACCGTCATCGCCAGGAATCCGTCAGGATTTGCGCAGAATCGCCAAATCACTCAGTGAGCGCAGTTCGACGAACCTGAGATGCCAATCCTTTACCCTTCCACGGTCCGCTTCAACTGTCCGCACGCAGCATAGATATCCCGCCCACGCGGCTTGCGCAGATACGCGGGAACACCAGCAGCGATCAGCGCCTCGCGGAAGGCTTCGACGGATTCAGGGGCGGGCATGGAGTACGGAATGCCGGGACCCGGGTTCCATGCAATCAGATTGACCTTGGCGGGCAGCCCGGTGCGGCGGACTAAGCGCGCCACTTCACGGGCATGCTCGGGGCGATCGGTTACGCCGCCCAGCAGCACATATTCAAACGTGACGCGCTCGCGCGGGCGCAGCTTGACCTCGCGCACTGCATCGACCACTGCCTCGATGGGCCACTTGCGGTTGATGGGCATGATCTCGGCGCGCACCTGGTCGTTGGGCGCGTTGAGACTGATGGCGAGCTTGGGACGCAGTTCCGGCGGCTCCTGGGCGAAGCGGGCGATACCGGGGACGATGCCTGACGTTGAAACCGTCATGCGCTGCGGGCTCAATCCAACTTCCTCGACGAGCAGGCGCACCGCGGCCATGAAGTTGTCGTAGTTAAGAAATGGCTCGCCCATGCCCATGAACACGAGGTTGACGCGATCACGGCCTACTTCGACTTGCTGGCGCCCGAAGACCTCGATGACCTGACCGGCAATTTCGCCCGCCGTGAGATTGCGCTGCAGGCCGAGTTTGGCTGTGAGGCAGAACTGGCAGTTCACCGCGCAGCCGATCTGGCTGGAAACGCAGATGGTGGCACGATCCCAGCGCTTGGCGGGTTGGAGATCGCGGTCTCCCGTCCTTTCGCCAGAGACAAGGCGAGAGGACGGGGCACGGGAACTTTGTGCGTTATCTGGCGGCGCGTCGGCCTCATCGCCGGTCTCGCCGTCGTCCCCCTCGGGCATCCACACGGTTTCTACCGTTTCGGAGCTGGCTCCGGAGCCCTGGATCAGGTAGCGCTCCGTCCCATCCACGGATCGGAAGACCTGGGCAACGCGCGGCCGGCCCACCTGCCATCCAGCACCGGTCAGCCGCTCGCGCAGCGGCCTGGGCAAGGTGCTAATGGAAGAAAGATCGGCAACTCGCTGACGATAAATGGCTTCTGCGAGTTGGCGGCCGCGAAAGGCCGGTTCGCCGACCTCCCGCATCCGCTGCTCAAGCTCGCTTTGCGTCAGCCCAAAAATATTCAGACCTCCATCAGGGGGGTTCGCGGCGTCTAACCGAACGAGCTGATTGGAACTGGCCTTCACGCTTTCAGTATTTCATTGCCCAGCTTCACAAACCATCCGCAGATCTAACTGATTTGTTTTATTTGAGTTGCCGCGCCACCGCCGGGTATGTGCCCCTTTCGGCTCCCGTTGCCCTACAATCGAGATTTGAAGGGATTGATCTTGAATACCGAGCGCAATCTTCGCCGCACTGTATTGCCGAACGGCCTCATCGTGCTCACCGAGCGCATGGAGCACCTGCGTTCGGTGGCCATGGGCGTGTGGATCAAATCCGGTTCGCGCTGCGAGCCGGCGGAAACCAACGGCATCTCGCATTTTGTGGAGCACATGGTCTTCAAGGGCACGCGCTCGCGCACTGCCCAGCACATTGCCCGCGAGATGGACTCCATCGGCGGCAACCTGGACGCCTTCACCAGCAAGGAAACCATCTGCTTCAACGTCAAATCGCTGGCGCGAGCACGTTCCCATCGCGCTCGACGTGCTCACCGACCTGGTGCTGAACCCGGTCTTTGCGCCGACTGACATCGAGCGCGAGCGCGGCGTGATTCTCGAAGAAATCAAGATCGACGAAGACAATCCCGACGTGCTGGTGCACGAGCTGTTCACGCAGAGCTTCTGGAAGGGCCATCCGCTGGGCAAGCCGATCCTGGGCACCACGGAGACGGTGGGCCGGCTGGAGCAGGAGCAGCTCTTCGCCTACCACGGCGACCGTTTTCACGGCGGCAACATGGTCTTTTCCGCCGCCGGCAATCTGGATCACGACGAGTTCGCCGCAGCGGTAGCGGAGAAGTTCTCCGGCCTGGCGGGCGGCGCAGACGCTCGACTGAGCTGTCGGCGCCCGAGCCCAGCGCGCGCATCCTGCTGCGCAACAAGAAATCGCTGGAGCAGGTGCAGATCTGCCTGGGCGTGCCCGCGCCGCCCATCACCGACGACAACCGCTACGCCACGCTGATTCTGAACACGGTGCTGGGCGGCGGCATGAGCTCGCGGCTCTTCCAGACCATCCGCGAAGAGCGCGGCATGGCCTACTCGATCTACTCCGACCTGAGCCCGTACCGCGACACCGGCACGCTGTGCGTGTACGCGGGCACGTCGGCGGGCAAGGCGTGGAAGTGGTGGACCTGATCCTGGCCGAGTTCCGCAAGCTGAAGGAGACGCCGCTGCCCGAGGAAGAACTGACGCGCGCCAAGGACCAGGTGAAGGGCAACATCCTGCTCGGCCTGGAAAGCTCGAACTCGCGCATGGCCAACCTGGCGCGGCAGGAGATGTACTTCCGCCAGTTCTTCACCGTCGAAGAGATCATCGCCCGCATCGACGACGTGACTGCGGCCCAGGTGCAGACCATGGCGCAGAGGCTGTTTGATCCGGAGACCATCGCCGTGACCCTGCTGGGGCGCCTGGATGGGGTGAAGCTGGCGCGGACACAGCTGGAGTGCTGAAGAACAGCTACTAGCTCGCTAGCTTCGAGCTTCAAGCCTATCGAGCGAAACCGTCTCATGGCGCATACCGCTCGACCTCGTGCATGTTACGGCCGTGGAGTTGCACGGGGTAGCTAGAGGCTAGAAGCTAGTAGCTAGTGGCTGCTTCTCCGAGCGTTTCATTTCCCTTTTGCGTCCGTACGTTATAGCATTTTGTGGAATGGGCCGGAACTTTCCGGCCCGCTCTTAGAGGCGGAACCCCATGAATCGCAAGTCTTTGTACGCCCGCAGGCGTCGGAGCGCCCAGAATGGCTCCACGCTGCCCAACGGCTTCACGCTGATGGAACTGCTGATCGTCATCGCCATCATCCTGATTCTCATGCTCATGGCGATTCCGACCATCGGCAGCCTGAAGAAGAAGGCCAACGAGACCTCGGCCATCAACTCGATGCAGGTGATCAACAAGGCCGAAATTCAGTACGAGTCGAGCTTCCCGACCAATGGTTATGCCTGCACCCTGCAGGCGCTGGGCGGCGATCCGGCTGCCGGTGCGCCTTCAGCTACCAGCGCGCAGATCCTGCAGCAGGATCTGGCATCGGGTTACAAGTCCGGCTACATCTTCACCATCGGCAACTGCACCAAGGTGACGATTAACGGCCAGGACCGTTACACGGGCTACACGGTAACGGCGGTGCCGGAGACGGTGGGCAAGACCGGCGATCGCGGCTTCTGCAGCGACCAGTTCGGCACCATCAAGGCGGACCCGGCAGGCGGCACCAACTGCACCCAACCCCTGCAATGAGCGCGACTTTCGCCATCCGGCGCAGCGCGGCCTTCGGGCTGCGCTGCGCCTTGCTGTGCTGCGCCTCGTTGTCTTTACTGCTCGCAGCCTTGCCTGGATTTGCGAGCGGACAAGCTGCGCCGCCCAGTGTGAAGCAACTTGCGCAGCGGGTCGATGCCCATTACAACGCTCTGCATTCGCTCAAAGCGGATTTTTCCGAATCGTATACGGGCATGGGCATTGAGCGGGTTGAGAGCGGTACGCTGCTGCTGCGCAAGCCTGGGCGCATGAAGTGGGAGTACAGCGTGCCTCCGGGCAAGCTGTTTGTGCTGGACGGAAAATTTGCCTGGTTCTACTCCGCCGGCGACCCGCAGGTGCAGCGCATTCCCGCCAAGGAACTCGACGATCTGCGCTCGCCGTTGCGCTTTCTGCTCGGCCACACGGAATTGGAAAAAGAGATGAACAGCTTGACGCTCGCGTCGGCGGCGAGCGGCAACTTCACGCTGAGCGGCCAGCCCAAGGGCCAGGAAAACCGGGTGAAGAGGCTCATGCTCACCGTAACCCCAATAGGAGTGATTGCCGGCATCGAGATCGACGAGATGGACGGTGCCGTGACCCGCTTCAGCTTTACCAATCAGCAGCCGGACGCGCAAGTCCCTGCGCAGGCATTCCATTTCACGCCGCCCGTCGGCGTGCCGGTGGTGGATGCCCCACCCCCGGTGTAAAGAAAGCAGGGACAGAGGGACCAAGGGAACGAGGGACCAGGAAAGCGAAAAAGGCAGGCCGCGAGGCCTGCCTTACTTTTTGATCGAGAAAATGTTTGCTTATTTGCCGGGCGTTGCCGGTGCGCTCACCGGAGCGGGCCTGGAGCCCTCAAGAACCGAGTGCGAACCGGTGGAGCGCACGTAGAGAACCACCAGCGAGATGGACGTGCACATGAAGATCACCGCCGACCAGGTCGTGAGGCGGGTGAGCACGTTGGCCGCAGCGCGCGGGCCGAAGGCTGTCTGCGAGCCCTGGCCGCCAAAGGCGCCCGCCAGGTCGGCCGAGCGACCCTGCTGAATGAGCACCACGCCGACCAGGAAGAGACACACGATCACGTGAATGGCTACGACGAAATAGAACAGAATCTGCATGTTTCCCCAACTGGCCCGCTTGGGACCGAAGAACTTTTGGTGCGGAAGAGGGGACTTGAACCCCTATGCCTTTCGGCGCCACCCCCTCAAGATGGTGTGTCTGCCAATTTCACCACTTCCGCACAACACTGAACTTCATGAGTATAACAAAGCATAGGTTTACCGAGAAGCGCAGGCGCCTTTTCGAAGCAGGTCGTGAGCTCCCTGCTACAGATCGCGCCAGTTCGGCCCGAAACCTAAATCCGCTACCAGCGGCACCTTGAGCTCGACAACCCCCTCCATCTCCGTCCGAACCAGTTGCTCGATTTCCGCGCTCTCGTCGTCCGGTACCTCGAAGAGCAGTTCGTCGTGCACCTGCAGCACCATGCGCGTCTTCAGCTTGCGTTCGGTGAGCTTGCGGTCGAGCGCGATCATGGCCAGCTTGATGAGATCGGCTGCCGTGCCCTGCAGCGGCGTGTTGATGGCGGTGCGCTCGGCAAAGCCGCGCTGGTTGGGATTGCGGCTCTCGATATCCGGAATGGGCCGCAGCCGGCCGAACAGGGTACGCACGTAGCCGTCTTTGCGCGTCTGCGCAAGGGTCTTTTCGATAAACTCCTGCACGCCCTGGTAGCGTGCAAAATAGCGCTCGATGTAGGCCCTGGCCTCCGCCTGCGGAATGCCAAGCTGCGCGGCCAGCCCGAAGGCCGAGATGCCATAGACGATGCCGAAATTCACGGCCTTGGCGCGGCCGCGCGTCTCCTTGTCCATCTGGTCGATGGGCACGCCGAAGACCTCGCTGGCGGTGAGCGTGTGAATGTCAATGTCTTCGGCGTAGGCGCGCATCAGCAGCGGATCGCCGGAGAAGTGCGCCAGCAGCCGCAGCTCGATCTGCGAGTAGTCGGCCGAGAGCAGTTGCGTGCCCGGTGCCGCAGTAAATGCCGCGCGAATCTCGCGGCCCAGCTCGGTGCGAATCGGAATGTTCTGCAGATTCGGATTGACCGACGAGAGCCGGCCCGTTGCCGTCGCCGCAGCTTGAAACGTGGTGTGCACGCGCGAGTCGGCATCGGCCAGCAGCGGCAGCGCGTCAATGTAATTCGATTTCAGCTTGGACAGATGCCGATATTCGAGCACCAGCTTCGGAACTTCGTGCTTTTCCGCAAGCTGCTCCAGCACATCCTGCGCGGTGGAGACGGTTTTGCCTTTGCCGCGACTTGACGGGCGCGGGCAGGCCCAGATGTGTGAAGAGAACGGTGCCAAGCTGCTTGGGCGAATTGATATTGAAGCGCTGCCCGGCCAGTTCGAAGATGCGCTCGCCCACGCGCGTTAGCTCCGCACCAAACTTATCCGAAAGGCTGCTCAACGCAGTTGTGGAGATGCGCACGCCAGCCTGCTCCATGCGAAAGAGGACCGGCGCCAGCGGCAGATCGATCTCGCGATAGACGCGATCGACTGCAGTTTTCTCCGCTTCCGCGCGAAGATCTGGAACCAGCGCATGAATCGCGGCGGCCTTGGCGGCGACGGATTCCGGCGGCGGGGCGCCGTGGCGCGCAGCAATGTCGGCGAGCGCCTGCGTGGCTGTGCGTGGGATTGAGCGCGTAGGAGAGCAGCATCAGATCGTCGACGGCGCCGTGCATCTCGACACCGAGGCCCGAGAGGACGTGCAGCGCCAGCTTCCAGTCGTGGGTCTGCTTGGGAACCTTCGCGTCTTCGAGCAGCGCGCGCAGCTCCGGCGTCAGCGGCAGGCATAAGGCACGCGCAGAATCCGCGCTGACACCTATGCTCGATTGCGTTTTGCGCTCGGCGGTTTCTATGGCGTCCAGCAGAGAAAGCGCGGGCTGCTCTTCATCTTCGGCAACTTCCCCGGTGGGCTCGACGGCATCGAGCGCGAAGGCAAATCCATTGGCCCGCGCGGCACGAAAAAATTCTGCTATTTGCGCCTCTGTCGGATTGTCGACAATCTCAACCGAAGGTCCGCCCTCCGCAGGTGCGAGTTCCTTCAGCATCGAGGTGAACTCAAGCTCGGTAAAGAGCTCGCGGCAGGCTTCCACGTCGGGCAGCTGCGTCTCCAGCGCGGAAAGATCCAGTTCCAGCGGCACATGGCTGTCGATGGTGACCAGTTCTTTCGACAACAGCACCGCGTCGCGATTCTGCTCGAGCGATTCGCGATAGCTCTTGCGCTTCACCTCGGCCGCGCGCTCGAGCACCGCTTCCACGCTGCCGAATTCGACGATCAGATCCACGCTGCCCTTGTCGCCGATGCCGGGCGCGCCGGGAATGTTGTCGACCGTGTCGCCGCGCAGCGCCATCACGTCGACGACCTTTTCCGGCGGCACGCCCAGCACTTCCCTCACCTTCTCCGGGTCGAGAATCAGGTTGTCCTTCTGCGGATTGAGCATCTTCACCTGCGGCGTCACCAGCTGCATCATGTCCTTGTCGCCGGAGACGATGAAGACCTCGTGCCCGCGCTCCGCAGCCTCGCGCGCCAGCGTGCCGATCACGTCGTCGGCCTCAAATCCCTCCGCTTCGAGAATCGGAATGTGCAGCGCTTCGAGCGAGCGGCGAATGTACGGAATCTGCCGGCGCAGGTCTTCGGGCATGGACTCGCGCTTGGCCTTGTACCCCTCGTAGCTCACTTCTTCAAAGCTCTGCGTCTTCGAGTTCCACTTGCGCAGCGTCCGATGGCCTTGGCACGCTCATCGCGAAAGACGGCTCCGCTCACATCGAAGACCGCGGCAAAATATTTCGGCTCGAAGTCCTGGCGCAGCTTGCTTGAATCATGTTCACGAAGACGTAGGTGGCCGCGGTGGGCAGTCCACCGCGCGTGGACATGGGCCGGCTACGCTGCATGGCGTGGTACGCGCGGAAGATGAACGACATCGTGTCGAGCAGGAAGACGGGCGGCTTGGATTGGTCAGGCACGGTACCGAGTTTAACAGTGAACGGTGGACCGTGAACCGCGGTTCGTGGTTCGTGAGCCGTCGACCGTGATCGGTGGTCTGTGTTCAGGCGATGAACATGCAATCCCCGTAGCTGAAGAAGCGATACCGCTCCTCGACCGCATGGCGATACGCCGCGAGCACGTGCTCGCGGCCGGCGAAGGCGCTCACCAGCATCAGCAGACTCGATTGTGGCAGATGAAAGTTGGTCAGCAGCGCGCGCACCAGCCGGAACTCGTATCCCGGTGAAATAAAGATCTCGGTTTCACCCGAGTGGGCCGTCAGTTCACCCGGCTCCATCCGCTGCGCCGCAGATTCCAGCGTGCGCACGATGGTGGTGCCGACGGCAACGATGCGGCGGCCATCGCGCACGGCGCGATTCAGCGCATCGGCCGCGGCTGCGCTCAGCGAGTAGCGCTCGCGATGCAGTTGCACTTCGTCGACACGCTCCACGCGCAGCGGCGCAAACGTCCCCAGGCCCACATGCAGCGTGACGCGCGCGATCTCCACTCCGCGGCCAGTGATGGCATCGAGAATCTGCGGCGTGAAGTGCAGACCGGCGGTGGGCGCGGCCACCGATCCGCGTTCCCGCGCAAAGACGGTCTGGTAACGTTCGCGATCTGCGGCCGCATCGTCGCGATGGATGTAAGGCGGCAGCGGAATATGGCCGATGCGGTCGAGAACGGCGAAGAAATCGTCGACAGGAGCAAACTCGAGCAGCCGCTCGCCAAACTGGCCGCGCTCCAGCACCTCGGCTTCGAGCACGATTTCGCCGTCGGGCGCAGGAAACACAAGCCGCTCGCCGATGGCGACCTTGCGCCCCGGCCGCACCAGCGCGCGCCAGCGATTTTCGCCGGCGGGTTCGGTCAGCATCACTTCGATGCGACCGGTGGGCTTCTCGCGCTCGCGCCGCAGTGTGCGGCGCGCAAAAAGGCGCGCAGGAATCACGCGGCTGTCGTTGAGCACCAGCAGGTCGCCGGGCTCAAGCAGTGAGGGGAATTCGGAAAAATGCACTGTCGCGGAATGCGCCGGTGGCGCGATCCAGAACCAGCATGCGGCTCTGGCCGCGCTCGGCAGGCGGCTGCTGCGCAATCAGTTCCTCGGGCAGTTCGTAATCGAAATCGGCGACGCGCAGATCCCGTCATTGCCGCTCGCTCATGCGCCTTTCCGAAATGCGCGAGCGCCCGCAGCCGTGCGCGTTCGATCGCGGCGTTCAGCTCTTCGCGCTTCGGCTCGAACTCGTCGGGCGCCAGATCGCCGGGCACACGTCGGTCCAGCGCGCCCAACTCACCACAATGCGCGTGAACGGCTTGGGCACCAGGAAGCGATCCCAGGAATTGCATGACCCAGGCGTGTTCCGGCTCCAGATGAAATGCGCCGATCGGCGCGCCGGTCATCTGCGCCAGCTTGATGGGCCCCATTTTGGTTTGGTAGATCGGGCCCGCGCGGCCCGTCGGCGGTAAAGATCGCCGGCTCGCCGCTCTCGATCACCTGCTTCAGTCCCAGCAGCCCTTCGCGCGCGCTCGCGCGAGCTCGATCCGCGCACCGCGCGAAAGCCAAACAGCCCCAGAGTGCGCGTAATCAGCTCGCCGTCGAAGCTGCGGCTGATGAGAATCGTGGCGTCGGGTGCGGCGGAAGTAGACTGCGCAAGGCAGCACGCACTGGTGCCAGAAGCAGAAGATCCCGGCCCCGGCGCCTTCGCCGTAAGGCAGCGGAATCGGCGCCTTCTTCGGCAATCGTCTTCAAAGCGCCAGGTGCGGCTCACCAGCCACAGCAGCGCCCACACCAGGCGCGGCACTACGGCCAGAGTCAGTCGCTGGCCGAGGGTGAATCGGGCGCTTGTTGCGGTGGGCACGGTTTGATTTTAACGAAGTGTGCTGCTCAGCTATACCGCAGCCAGCGCAGCAGCTCCGGCAGCGTGGCGCGCTTGCCGTACATGAGGATGCCGACGCGATAAAGCCGCGACGAGAACCACAGCACAGCCCAGATGCTCAGGATCAGCAGGCCGATGGAAACACGCGAACTGCCACATAGGCGGAGTCTCCGACGCCATGCGCAGGAACATGACGATGGGCGCGGTGGGCGGGAACAACGACGCTGCCACGGCCCACACCGAGTTCGAGTCGTTCATGATGAGCACGATCAGCGCGAAGCTCAGCCAGGTAGGTGCAGCGGCCAGCGGCATGTACATCTGCAGTTCCTGCTCGGTTTCGCAGGTGGCGGCCAGGCCTGCGAACAGCGAGCTGTAGAGCAAATAGCCAAGCACGAAGTAGACCGGAAAGAACACGCCCTCGAACCAGGAGAAGTGGATGGAGTATTGGCCCGTCAGGATGGCCGCGGCAAAGGGCGAGGCAACAATCGCCAAACCTGCCGCCAGCCAGATGGCAATCTGCGTGAGCCCCACCGCGCCCACGCCGATCAGTTTGCCGGCAAGCATGTCGGTTGGTTTTACCGTGGCCAGCATGACCTCAAAAATGCGCGAGGTCTTTTCCTGGATGATGGAGCGGGCCACGTTCATGCCGTAGATCATGGTAGTAAGCGAGAGCAGGAAGGCCATGACGTAGCCCTTCCAAAAGGATGCCTGGGCATTCGACTTCACCACAGAGCCATTGGACTTCACCTGGTAGGTCAAAATGGGAATGCCCTTGGTCACGGCTTGCGCCTGCGCCGCGGTCAGCCCGCTACCGGTCAGCTTTTCCTCCACGATGCCGTTCTGCAGTGCGTCGCTCAGGCGCGAACCGGTCATAAAATCACCAGCCGCTTTCGAAATGTAGGTCGCCTCCGGTGGCTTGCCAGGCGGCGTTTCGATGTCCAACAGGCCATCGAGAGTTCTGGCCTGGATCTGGTGAATCAAATCCATGCGTTCTTCGGGCGGGAGCGGGGAAATTACCTCCACATGGGCGCTCTTTCCCTTGTCGTGCAGCATCTGGTCGCGCACCTCGTCGGCCAGCGCCACGTTGGACGACGCCACCACCAGATGCTTGCTTGCCCCGACACCCGCGTTGGCGCCATAACCGATAGCGACGATGACCGCAAACAGAACCGGCAAGCCGATGGTCGACATACGGAAGGCGCGTCCGCGAATCTGCTCCAGGTATTCGCGGCGAGCAATGAGAAAAACGTTACGCGACAGCGCCGCCATTGGGCTTGCCTCCCACGGTGCGGATAAAAATCTCTTCGAGCGATGGCTCGACCAGCTCGAACCGGTAGATGGTGGCCACGGCCGCGGCCTCGTGCAACAGCTTCTGCGCGTTGCCGTGCGCCTTGAGGCGGATTTCAGCGTGGCCGGAAAAGTTTTTGGCCTCTGCAATTTCATCGCTCGACAGAAACGACGAGCTGCCTTCGAACTCCACGATCACATGGTTGCGCTCGTAGCGGCTCTTGATCTCGCGCATCTTGCCGGCCAGCACCGCCTCGCCGTTGTTGATGAGGCAGATGGAATCGCACAGCTTCTCCACCTGGTCCATGCGGTGCGTCGAAAAGAGAATGGCGCGTGCCCTGGTCTTTGAGTTCGAGCAGCGTCTGCTCCAGCAGCACAGCGTTCACCGGGTCGAGGCCGCTGAACGGCTCGTCCATCACGATCAGGCCGGGATCGTGAAGCATCGATCCGATGAACTGGATCTTCTGCTGCATGCCCTTGGAGAGTTCTTCGGTTTTCTTGTCGAGCGCGTCGGCAATCTCCAGGCGCTCGGCCCAGTCAGTGGCGCGCTTGCGAGCGTCGCCGGCGGACAGCGCCGTGCAACTCGCCGAAGAAGACAAGCTGGTCCAGCACCTTCATCTTCTTGTAGAGGCCGCGCTCCTCCGGCAGATAGCCGACGCGCTCCAGGCTGCGGCGCTCGAATGGCTTTTCGAAGAGCTTGACCTGCCCCGAATCGGGAATGGTGATGCCCATCATCATGCGAATGGAGCTGGTTTTTCCGGCGCCATTGGGACCCAGCAGCCCAAACATCTGGCCGGCGTCGATCGAGAGGCTCAACTGGTGAACGGCGACCTTATTCTCGTAGGCCTTGGTCACTCCCACGAGCTCGACGACTGGCATGCATTCTCCCACCGCTCAGGTTCCCGAAAAGCTCAGGTAGACCGGGGAACGGCCTGCGAGCAGTGTAGCAAAGCACTGTGTGCGCAGAGCGCAGGTACCGCCGGTCTCCAGACCGGCTGTACTGGCGGCCTCCACGCCGCCAGCAGGATCTCGCCACGCCAAAATCGCTTGTGAGGGCCTGGAGGCCCTCACAAGCGCTACACCGTCATGATTCAGGCCAGCTTCATCGCCACCGGGTCCCACTCCACAATCGTGCCGCGTTCGTAGCTCAGGTTGCTCAGCAGCGCGGCTCCGGCAGCGCGATAGCCAAAGACTGCATCCTCCACTACCGGCTGGCGCGAGCGCACTGATGCAAAGAAATTCTTGAAGTGATCGTAGCTGTCGCTGTAACCCGCCGGAGCCACGTACGACTCCACACGCGCCGGCGGCAGCCCCTCGGGATGCACCACCGGATACTTGGCGCGGTACTGCTTCAAAAACTCCGCCTGCATGGCCTCAGTAAACGTGCTGATCGTGTAACCGGGCTCCTTGGGGCGCGGCACACGGCTCACACTCACCGCATTGCCGGCGATCTCCATCGTGCCTTCAGAGCCGGTAAAGATCAGTCCCTCGCTCTCTTCGCCGCCATCGACGAAATTTACACGCAGGCTCAGGTTGAAGCCCTCGGGATAGTCGAACAGCCCCAACATCACATCGGGCACATTGCGGCCATCCTTCCAGAACCGTAGTCCGCCTGTAGCCATGGCGCGCGTGGGCCCCTTGGCTCCGGTAATAAAATGCGTGCCGCTGAAGAGATGAACGAAAAGATCGCCGGCCACCCCGCTGCCATAGGCGCTCCACTTCCGCCACTGGAAAAACTGCTCGGCATTGAACGGAATCTTCGGCGCCGTGCCCAGGAAACGCGGCCAATCGCAGGTCGTGGTCGAGGCATCGAGCGGAACCGTGTAGTCCCACGCGCCAATCGCGGAGTTGCGGTCCCAGCGCGCGGTCACCATGTTGAGCTTTCCGATGGCGCCGGCAGCCAGCAGGTCGCGTGCCTTGGCGTAGATCATGGAGCTTACGCGCTGGCTGCCGATCTGCAGAATGCGCCCCGTCGACTGCGAAGCCTCGATCATGGCCGGACCATCGGAGTAGAGATGGATCATCGGCTTCTCGCAATAAACGTCTTTGCCGGCCTTCATGGCGTCGATGGCCGCCTGCTTGTGCCAGTGGTCGGGCGTGGCCACGATCACCGCATCGATGTCCTTGCGAGCCAGAATCTCGTTGTAATCGCGGGTGGTAAACAGGTCGTCTCCCCACATCTCCTTGCAATGCGCGAGACGGCCGTCGTAGCAGTCGGCCACGGCCACCAGCTTTACGCCGGGGACTTCAAGCGCAGTGCTTGTATCGCCCTGCCCCTGCCCGCCCGCGCCGATCAGCGCGATCTGGATATGGTCGTTGGCGGAAACCGGCGAGCCCGGCCCATCCTGTTCGGCAACCAGCGCATGCACCTTGCCCGCCAGCAGCGTGGCCGCGGACGCGGCCCCTGTCACCTTCAAAAAGTTTCTGCGATTCAACTCGTGCATTCATGCTCTCCCGGACGGCGATTCGCCGACGGATACCAAGATACACGGGCAGAGGGAGGCGTCAGGGGTGATGTGTTGCACCCACTAGCTCAGGATGACATCGCGTCGGGAAAACTTGTCGTTTGAACTTTGCTTACGAGGGTCGCTTGCCGGCTTTGATGTTGATGATCTCGGCCTTGGGCCGGCCCAAGTCGCGATAGAACTGGCGCAGGCCGCTCTCCATCGAGGCCATGCGCTTGTCCATAGTGCGGAAGCGAAGATACGTAAAAATGATCCCGGAGAGGATGAGAAGTGCGAGTACGGAAAAGGCCAGAATGAGGGGAAACGTTGCCATACCCATCCTGCGGAGATCTTACTCCCAAATCCGGAACCGCTGAAAGTCCCGCGATTGTCCGGTCTCCGCTCTCGACGACTTCGTCGGCGGGGTGGAAGCCATTTAGCATCCCATTTAGCATCATTGATGTGCCCGCTCTCGACACTTCGGTCATGTATGTGCGCGGGGTAGGGCCTCGCGTAGCGGAAATGCTTGGCGCCAAAGGCATTCAGACCGCCGAGGACCTGCTCTACCACCTCCCCTTTCGCTACGAGGACCGTCAGAATCCGCGCAGCCTGGACGAGCTGAAGGCCGGCGAAACGGCCAGCGTCATCGCCGAGGTGCGCGGATCGGCGCTGCTGCGCACACGCAGCGGTCCCATGTTCGAGTTGACCATCGGGCAGGGCCGCCACGCGATGAAATGCATCTGGTTTCATGGCAGCTACCTCGAAGGCAAATTCCACGCCGGCCAGACCGTGGCTGTCTACGGCCGTGTTGAGCCGTCGCGATCCAGCAGCAATCTCAAGATGATTCAGCCGCAGTTTGAGGTGCTGCCCGACGCGAGCGACGACGCCGAAACGCGGCTGCTGGAAGTAGGCCGCATTACGCCGGTGTACGAGTCGCTGGGCGGCAGCCGCCTGGCCTCGCGCTGGCAGCGCAAGATTATTTTCAACCTGCTCGAATCCATCGAACAAGTGACCGAGTGCCTGCCGCGCGCACTGCTCGAGCGGCTCGATCTGCCCGATCGCAAAACAGCGTTGCGCGAAGTGCATTTTCCGCCCGAGGGAACGGCCCTCACCGATTTGCAGGCCTGGGCAACACCGGCTCAGCGGCGCCTGATCTTCGAGGAGCTGTTCTATCTCGAGCTCGGCCTCGAGGTGAAACGCCGCCGGTTGAAGGATCGCGCGGGCATCGCCTTCGCCGCCAACGAAAAAGTGCGCGAAGCTCTGCGTGAGGTGCTTCCCTTCCATCCCACGGTCGCGCAGAAGCGTGCCCTGGGCGAGATCGTCGCAGACATGCGCGCCCCCGCGCCCATGCGCCGCCTGCTGCAGGGCGATGTGGGATCGGGCAAGACGATTGTTGCGTTTCAGGCCATGCTGGTGGCCATGGAAAACGGCTACCAGGCTGCGCTGATGGCGCCCACTGAAATTCTCGCCACGCAGCATTACCTCGCAGCCCGCAAGCTGCTGGAAAAATCATCCCGCAAGCCGCGCATTGTGCTTCTCACCGGCTCGTTGGACGAAGACCGCAAGCGGTCGAATCGAGGCATGATCAATCGCGGCGAGGCGCAATTGGTGATCGGCACCCACGCCCTGATCGAAGAAAAAGTTGAATTCGATCGCCTCGGCCTGGTGGTCGTCGACGAGCAGCACCGCTTCGGCGTGCTGCAGAGATTCAGGCTGATGAAGAAGCCCGGTCAGGGCGAGCCCGACGTGCTGGTAATGACGGCCACGCCCATTCCGCGCACCTTGGCGCTCTCGCTTTACGGCGATCTGGACTTGAGTGTGCTCGACGAGCTGCCTCCCGGCCGCACGCCCATCGTGACACGCCGTATGCCCGACGAGCGCTCCAGCGAAGTCTGGGATTTCGTCCGAAAGGAAGTGGAGCGAGAGCACCGGCAGGCGTACATCGTGTACCCGGTCATCGAGGGCGCAAAAGACGACCAGCCGGAGCTGGATTTCTCGCGCGATCCCGAGGACGGCGTAGCAGAATCGGCCCTCAAGTCCCGTCCAAAACGAAAAACAGCGGAGCTGTTTCCGAATGGGGGGCAGGAGGCGAATCCCACGGCCAAGTCGGGCCTCAAATCTGCCGTGGCAATGTATGAAAAGCTGCGCACCGGGCCTCTCGCCGGCCTGCGCATAGGATTGCTGCACGGCCGCCTCGACGCCGACGACAAGGACGTGATCATGCGCCGCTTCCAGCGCGGCGAAATCCAGGTGCTGGTTTCGACCACCGTGATCGAGGTCGGCGTGGATGTGCCCAACGCTTCTGTCATGGTCGTTGAGCATGCGGAGCGCTTCGGGCTATCGCAATTACACCAGTTGCGCGGGCGCGTGGGCCGCGGCGCCGCCAAAAGCTACTGCATCCTGATGACCGGCCCGCGCATTTCCCCGCTCGGCGAGGAGCGATTGAACGCCATGGTGCGCACCCAGGACGGCTTCGAGCTGGCCGAGCTCGATCTCTCCATGCGCGGCCCCGGTGAATTTTTCGGAACCCGGCAGGCGGGGTTACCGGAGTTCAGAGTTGCGAACTTGTTACGCGACCGGCAAATGCTGGAACTGGCCAAGCGGGAGGCGGCGCGCTTTGCCAGCGAATCGGGCGGCGAAGCTACGGAAGCCGAGCGAGCGCGCGTGCGCGCACAGCTCAAGGACACCTGGCAGCGGCGCTATGGGCTGGTGGAAGCGGGATAGCTGCACGCCGCGCTGCTCATGCCCCGCGCTGGATGGGAATCAGGGCCACCGGCACGGGGAAGGTCTGAATCTCAAGATCGATGCTCGCGATCTCGGTCCCGCAATCGCGCACCTGGCTGCGCGTGCACTGGCAAAGCTCGGTAAAGCGAATGTGACCGCTCTGGCTCAGTTCCAAGCCCGCCCCGATCAACAGGCTGTAGATGTCGACGCAGGCGCGGCGCTCAAATTCGAAGAGCATGTTGATCAGGCCGGTGTCGGTTGCGCCGCGGCTCAACACCCATCCTCCGCAGCCCAATATGGCACCAGTGAGAGACTGCACCAGATGCGAAGGCTCTTCGATGGAGACCGCCTTCATCTGCAACGCCCAGGGGAGATCGATGGATTGGCGCGCGATCCGTTGTGGCATCTCAACCTCCACCTCTTTTATCGCCATCGCAGACCCGCAGGATCATTGCTGTGCAGGAGTCGAACGAAGCTTGACCGTGTTTGAAACATGCTGCCTCCAGGTAGTGGAAAACCCGCCCTTCGCTGGTAATTGAGAACGCGCCCGCGAAGCGCAATTGCATGCCATCAAGACCGCAACTGCCATTGAGAACTGGCAATTCCCCACCCTGAACGGTCATTCCGTGCCCAGTGCAAACACAACAAAACCCGGCTATTGTAGTTTGGTAGACAAGATGATCGTCGGCTCGGGAATTGATCTGGTAGAAATTACGCGCATCCAACAGTCCATGGACCGTTTTGGGCAGCGCTTCCTCGACCGCATCTTCACGGGCGCCGAGCAGGCTTACTGCCTGCGAAAGCGAAATGCGGCGGAGAGCTTTGCGGCCCGGTTTGCCGCCAAGGAAGCAGCAGCCAAGGCACTGGGTACGGGTATCACCCACGGCGTGAGCTGGCTTGAGATCGAAGTCGTGCGCGCCTCGAGCGGTAAACCCGACGTGCGCTTTCACGGGCGCGCAGCGCAAATTGCCGGGCGTCTGGGAGCCCGCCATGCGGCTCTCTCGCTAACCCACACAACCACTCTGGCGATGGCCAGCGTGGTCCTTGAAAACGGTCCTCAGGACGTTCCCGGGAGCGGGGGTTCTGCTATCCTCTAGAGCGGAACCATAGCAAGAGTGCCTTCGCAATTGTTTTTGGAATTTGGCTTTAAAAGGAAAAGGCCTCTCCGCTGACTTGGCTCCGGATAACATCCACTCTGGCTCCGCTGTGGGCATCGACGGGCTCAACTTTCGCAAGAGGAGTGACGTGCCAAGCCGTAAAGAGATTCAGTGGTCACAACTGAGAGTGGGCGTCCTGTTCCTCGTCGCCACGGCCGTGCTGATTGGGCTGATTTTTCTCATGTCCGCGAACACCGGCGGCATCTTCGCAAAGAAGATCGTGCTGCGCGCCTACTTCGCCAATGCGGCTGGCCTCAAGACCGGCGCGCCGGTCACGTTGCAAGGCGTCACCATGGGCAACGTGGTGCGCATGAGCGTCGTTCCCAGTCATAATCCGGACCCGGTTCAGGTCACCATGGAAGTGGGACGCGACTTCCGCTACGCCCTGCATACCGACACCACCGCCACCATCGCCCAGGCGGGCGTGCTGGGCGACAGCTACGTCGATCTCGACTCGACGCTCGCCACCGGCCCTCAGGTCCCAGCCGAGGGGATTACGGTCCTCCCCTCCGCCACTGCGCCTACCGTTCAGGACGTGATCCAGAACAGCGAAGAATCCATCAAGAAAATTCAAGTGCTCACCGACAAGCTGAACACCATGGTGGGGACACTGAACACCAAAAAGGGTCTGCTTGGCGAGCTCATCAACGATCCGGAGATGGCCAAAAAAGTTCTCTCGATCGCCAGCAACATCGACATCTTGACCGGCGCAATTTCAAACGGCAAGGGCACCCTGGGCAAGCTTACGACCGACGACACGCTTTACCAGCGCGCGCTTGACGCCGTTAACCAGGTCGACCAGATCACGGTTGCGCTCAACCAGGGCAAAGGCACGGCAGGCAAGCTGCTCCACGACGACACGCTCTACAACAACCTGAACTCGGCTGTGGCCAACACCAATGAGCTGGTCGCCGGCATCAATCACGGCCAGGGCGCGCTGGGCAAGATCGCCAAAGATCCGGAGTTCGCGAAGAAACTCGACGACACGGTGACCAACCTCAACGGCATTCTGAAGAGCATCAACGCCGGCCAGGGAACGATCGGCCAACTGGTCCAGAACCGCGCACTCTTCGACCACGCCGACCAAACGCTCGACCAGGCGCAGCAGCTCCTGCAAGCCTTCCGGGCCAATCCCAAAAAGTATCTGCAGATTCACATGAAGGTGTTTTAGTTTACTGACCGCGTGAACTCCCGCGTCCTGCCCGAGCGGCACGCGCCGGAGGCGCACTGTTGGTTAGCCCCGCGCTTCAGCGTGGGGTAAGAGCGCATTCAAGTGGCTATGAGTCCCGTAGGGACGACAGACATTAGCCCAGGGTGAAGACCGGCGCACAGCGCCGGCCGAGAACCCTGGGGACAGGCACCGCAAGGGATTGAAAGCCCCGTAGGGGCGAAAGAACAGGCCCGGATTAAGTCCCTCCGGGACGGCCGGCTTGTAGCCAGACACATCCTGGCGAGGGCGTACCCCGATCAGCTAACTCGCTGACCCGCTAACCTGCTGCCCCCGGAATATCTTCCAGAACTCCACAAACGCCTTGAGCCGCACCACCTGGAAGTAATCGTTGGCGACGAGATAAAACACCGACGCGCCCATCACCACCATGTGCAGGGCGTCCGGGCCGAGTTCATCGCTGAAAGGGAGCGGCGCGGCGGAAAAGACCATCGCCAGCACAATCAGCCCCAGCTTCACGATTCCCATCACCAGATTGATCTCCGCCAGCTTGCTGGTGAACCCCTTCCCCAACCTCCAACTCTGTCCGATAGCTGAAACCACGGAGCGGTTTTCCAGGAGCAGGAGCAGCGGCGCAATCGACACCGCCCAGCTGATCAATGCAAACAGCGTAAAGAAACCCAGCGAAAGAAAAATCGCCCAGATGAAGAAGCCCACCAGGTCGGGCTCGCCGGCGACGGAGATGTGGGTGGCGGCCGCCCAGTGCAGCGAACTGTACCAGGCCCAGAGCGTAGCCGCCAGCAGCGCCACCCAGCCAGTCTGTAGCGCGATCATGGCAAATGGGCGAAAGCGCAGGCCCCGCTCGAGGCGCATCAGTACCAGGTTGCGGCCCACGCCAGAGACCATCACCCAGACCAACGCTACCACCGGCAGCCAGCCAGCGCAGAACCTCAACCGCGTGCGGCTGGTAATAGGACCACACGCCCGCAAGCTGCACCGCAGCTACCCACGGGTTCTGCGAGTCGACGGAGTTGAAGCCGGAATTCTCGAGCGGGTAGACAGCCAGAATCTTCTGCCCCTGCTGCCAGCAAATCCAGAGCAGTGGAATACCGAACACCCAGCGCCAGAAAATCTCCAGAGCAACGAGCGACGGGCCGCTTGATGACGTCGCCCATGTGCTCCACCAGCAACTGCGTTCCGCGCACCGGTGCAGAGGCCGAAGGAGCCTTCACCGCAAGAGAGTTTGAGACAGTCACTTCACCACCAGGTTCACGGCCCGCCCCGGCACGACGATAACCTTGGCGACCGTCTTGCCCGCACTCCGCGCCTGCACTTTTTCGTCGGCCAGCGCCGCGGCTTCAATGCCCTTGGAGTCAGTGCCGGCGGCCACCCGCACCACCGTCACCAGTTTGCCGTTGATCTGCACCGGAATTTCGATCTGGTCTTCTTTGGCCAGTCCCGGATCGCTCATCGGCCACGGTGCGCGCAGAATTACGCCTTCCCCGCCCAGCTCTTCCCACAATTCCGCGGACAGAAACGGCGCGAACGGCGCCAGCAGCAGCACCAGGTTGCGCAGCAGCTCACGCACCACCGGCGCGGGAATTTCGCCCGAGGACAGCTGCGCATCGGCGGCCTGCAGCTCGTTCACCAGCTCCATGATGGCGGCCACGCAGGTGTTGAAATGCCAGCGGCCTTCGAAGTCCATGCGTGATCTTGGCGATGGTCTGGTGCAGCTTGCGCTGGAGCTTCAGAGCTGACGCGGAGGAACTTCGCTCAGGGCTAGCCCCGGCCGTTTCGGCAGTTGCTGTCGGGCTGAAGCCCTGACCTACCGCGCGCGGCAGGCGCATGTTTCGTGACCAGCCGCCACACGCGACCCAGGAATCGGCTCACGCCGGCCACGCCATCTTCCTGCCAGTCGAGATCGCGATCGGGCGGCGCAGCAAACAGCGCGTACATGCGCGTGGCGTCAGCGCCGTAGCGGGCCACCATGTCGTCGGGCGAAACCACGTTGCCCTTCGACTTCGACATCTTGGCGCCGTCTTTGATCACCATGCCCTGCGTGAACAGGCGCCGCGCCGGCTCGTCGTTCTTGATCATGCCCAGGTCGCGCATCACCTTGGTCCAGAAGCGCGAATAGATCAGGTGCAGAATGGCGTGCTCCACGCCGCCAATGTACTGGTCGATGGGAAACCAGTACTGCGCCTTCGCCGAATCGAACGGCGCTTTGTCGTTCTTCGCGTCCGTGTAGCGATAGAAGTACCAGCTCGAATCGACGAAGGTATCCATCGTGTCGGTTTCGCGCCGCGCCGCGCCGCCGCACTTGGGGCAGGTCACGTTCACAAACTCCGGCACGCGCGACAGCGGCGATCCGCCCTGCTGCGTGATCTCGATCTGGTCGGGCAGGAGACCGGCAACTGGTCGTCGGGCACAGGAACAAGGCCGTCGCGCTCGCAGTGAATCATGGGAATCGGCGTGCCCCAGTAGCGCTGCCGGCTGATGCCCCAATCCTTTAAGCGAAACGTGACCTTAGCCTCCCCAAAACCCTGCCGGGTGGCAGCCTTTTGGAGGAGTTCCTGGGCGCTGGGAAACGCTCATCCCGTTGTACTCGCCGGAATTCACCAGCACGCCATCCTCTGCAGTAAATGGCAGCTCCGGCTCGTCGGCTTTGGGATCGGCGGGCGCAATCACGCGCTTGATCGGCAGCGCATACTTCTTCGCAAACTCGAAGTCGCGCTCGTCGTGCCCGGGCACGCTCATGATGGCGCCGGTGCCGTAGTCCATCAGCACGTAATTCGCTACCCAGATGGGCATCAGCTCGCCACTGAACGGATTGACGGCGTCATACCCGGTGGGAATGCCGTGCTTCTCGATGGTCCCTACGTCGCCGGCCTCGCGCGCTTTCTTTTGCTCCTCCACCAGGTCCTGCAACCTGCCTGGCCAGCACCGAGTCTGTCGCGGACAACCCCACAACCAACGGATGCTCGGGCGCAAGCTGAACGCTGGTGGCGCCAAAGATGGTATCCACGCGGGTGGTGAAGACACGAATCTTCTCCGCGCGATTCTCGACCGCGAATTCGACTTCCGTGCCCTCGCTGCGTCCAATCCAGTTGCGCTGCATGGTGCGCACTTTTTCCGGCCAGCCATCGAGCTTGTCGAGCCCATCGAGCAGTTCCTGGCGTATAGGAAGTGATGCGCAGGAACCACTGCTCCAGGTCGCGCTGTTCTACGAGCGTGTCCTCGTGACGCCAGCAGCAGCCGTTGACCACCTGCTCATTGGCCAGCACGGTGGCGCAGTCGCGACACCAGTTCACCTTGCTCTTCTTGCGGTAGACCAGCCCTTTTTCATACATGCGCAGGAAGAACCACTGGTTCCAGCGGTAGTAGTCGGGCAGGCAGGTGGTGACTTCGGTAGCCCAGTCGTAGCCCAGCCCCAGGCGCAGCATCTGCCGCTTCATGGCGGCAATGTTCGACAGCGTCCACTCGCGCGGAGGGGTGTTGTTCTTGAGCGCCGCGTTTTCCGCGGGCAGCCCGAAGGCGTCCCAGCCCATGGGGTGTAGCACGTTGTAGCCGCGCATCCACATGTGCCGCGCCAGCGCGTCGCCAATGGAGTAATTGCGCACGTGCCCCATGTGAAGCTGCCCGCTGGGGTAGGGCAACATTTCCAGCACGTAATACTTCGGTTTGTCGGCCGCAGCCGCATCGCTGTCGGCCGGATCTGCCGCGTAAAGATTGGGGTCCGCAGCCCAACGCTCCTGCCATTTGGGCTCAATTGCCGCGGGATCGTAGCGCAATTCTTTCTCGTCTGCCATCACTTTTCAGTGTAAACGGGAACGCGCGTCCGTTCTCCGCGGTGCAGACTTCAGGCAGTGGCACGAAGCTCTCGTGCCCGCTCAATGCGCCTCCGGCGGGCCGGCGTATGCAGGGCCTCCCACAAGTCGAGTCGACGCTGAGTATTTAGCCAGAAATCCGCGGTGTTGCCAAAAACGCGCGCCAGCATCAGCGCAGTGTCCGCCGTTATCGCCCTGCGATCGTTGCAAAGCTCATTCACAAGCTTGCGGGGCACTCCCATCGCCTCAGCCAAAGCGCCTTGCGTCAAGCCGAGTGGGGTAAGAAATTCCTCAACCAGAATTTCGCCCACGCCTGCCGGTTTTCTCTCAGTGTTCAGCATGGTCCTCACCGATAACTGTGATTGTCGAGATAGACATCGGCGGCTTCGCCGGTCCGGCCGTTCCATTCGAAAATAAGCCGCCACTGTTCACTGACACGAATGGAATGCCATCCGGTTAGCTCTCCTCGCAACCTTTCAAAGTGATTACTGGGTGGGCTGCGAAGATCAGCATCAGAAGTTGCATCGTCCAGAAGCTGCAGCTTTCTGAACAGCCTGGCTTCTAAATCCGCTGGAATACCGCGGTATCTCTTGTCCTGAATGAAAAACTCCCGCAGCCAGCGGTCGCGGAACCCGACGATCATCTCGCCGCCTTTCGTCCTGAGCCATTGTACCGTACCACGGTACATTTTAGCCAACTAGGCTCTTCAGCACCCTTACGTTCCGCTCCTCATCGCCCGGCTCATCCACCGGCGTCTCCGCGATAAACGCACAATGCGCAAAGCGCGGATCGTTCAGCAGCCACCGGAACGGCTCAATCCCGATCAACCCCTCGCCAATATGCTCATGCCGGTCGAGCTTCGATCCGCGCGCGGCCTTGGCGTCGTTGCAATGCCACACGCGCACCGCATCGAAGGTCACGGTCGCAGCAATTTTGTTCATCGTCTCCGCGTAGCCGTCGGTGGTTACGATGTCGTAGCCCGATACATGCGTGTGGCAGGTGTCGAGACACACGGCCACAGGCGCGCACGGCTTGAGCCGCTCCACCAGCTCGGCCACCTGCTCAAAATTCCCGCCCAGCGAACATTCTGCCCCGGCAGTATTTTCAATCAGGATGTGGAACGGAGTTCCCTGCCACGGCAATCCGTCAATCGCCTTCTCAATGGACTGCGCCGCCAGCTTCAGCCCTTCGTCGCGCGTGAGGCCCTTCCACGATCCCGGATGCAGCACAAGATATTCAGCGCCCAGCACCAGCGCGCGCTCAATCTCTGCGCGGAATGCGGCAATGCTCTTTTCCCGCACCTCGTCCGACTGGCTGCAGACGTTCACCAGATAACTGGTGTGGATCACCAGCGGTCCCACGTCCAGCTTGGCGCGCAGCTCGCGAGTCCGCTCTGCTTGTTTCGGGTCGATCTTCGTCGCGCGCCACATGCGCGGGCTCGAAGAGAAAATCTGCAGCGTGTTGGCGCCCACTTCCGGCGCCCGTGCAATCGAATTCGAAACCCCGCCCGCCGTACCCAGATGCACTCCAATCCGTTTGCTCATAGAAACGAGTCTACAAGCTGCCGTATGCAGTGCGAAGAGGAGAAAGCACGCCGTTGCGTCCTCAGCTTGACCCAGTTCTCCCCGTCAATCGCTCACAATCGATTGACACTCCCACCCGTGCGCCACTATAGTTCGCCTTAACCGGGACGTGCCCCAGAGAATGAATCAGTCCAGCCCCGCTGCAGTAACCCAGGTGGCTCCCGCCCCTGACCTTCCCCAGCAGATCAACCGGCGCTGGATCCTTCTCTCCATGCTGTGCGCCATCACGGTGGTCAACTTCATTGACCGCCAGACGGTGGCCGTGCTCGCCCCGGTCATCAAGCAGGCGTTTCACCTGAACAACGGCTCCTACGGCCGCATCGTGGCCGCCTTCCAGTTCGGCATGATGAGCGGCGAGCTGCCCATGGGCTGGCTCATGGATCGCGTGGGCTGCCAGCTCGGCCTCTTCGCGGCCGTCATCTGGTGGTCTGCGGCCACAGGCACGCAGGCCTTCGTTCGTACCGGAACGCAGCTTGGCGGCACCTTCTACTGGATGGGCACCGGCGAGTGCGGCAACTACTCCGGCGGCATGAAAACCATCTTCCAGATGTTCAAGCCCCGCGAGCGCACGCTGGCCATCGGCATCTTCAACAGCGGCAGCGTGGTGGGCTCAGTGCTGGCGCCGCCCTTCATCGTCTACCTGGCCGAACACTACGGTTTCCGCGCCGCATTTCTCGTCCCCGCACTCCTGGGCGTGTTGTGGGCCATCGGCTGGTGGCTGCTCTATCGCAAGCCCGAACAAAAAGCTTCGCTCGCCGGAACCCAGGCCGTTCCCCTGCGCGACATCCTCAAGCAGTCCTCCGCCTGGGCCGTCATGCTCTGCCGCTTCTTCATCGGCCCGGTCATTCAGTTCTACTGGTACTGGCTGCCCAGCTACCTGTTCAGCGTCGACCATCTTTCCCTGGCCGGTGTCGGCGCCATGTCGTGGATTCCCTTCTTCCTCGGCAGCGGCGGCGGCATCGCCGGCGGATGGGCCGCAGGATGGCTGCACAAGCACGGCTTCACCACCTACAACGTCCGCCGCATCACCATGTATTCGAGCGGCGTCCTTTGCCTGGCCAGTTGCATTGTTCCCTTCGTCGCGTCGATCTGGGTTTCGCTGGTCGTCATGAGCGTGGCCATCTTCGGCCACAACTTCATCTCGGCAAACATGTATGGCGCCATCACCGATCTCTTTCCCGAAGCCGCCGTGGGGCGCGCCACGGGGCTCAGCGGAGTTGCCGGCGGGTTAAGCGGCCTCATGTTCCCGCTGCTGACGGGCCTGCTGGTCGACCACGTTTCTTACACGCCGGTTTTTCTTCTTGCGGCGGCCATGCCGCTGGCCGGCACCGTCGCGTTGTTCGCATTGGGCAAGAGGCAGAATTTCAATCGTCTGGCTGCGGAATAGTGAAAGACAAGTCTGCTTGACGGCGGCTAAGGCGAGTGCAACAATTCATCTATCGATGATAATCGATTGACAGTTTCATCTAGTTGCACGGTACGCCACGGCTAGAATCTGGCACTGGGCCCTGGCACCACCGGAATTGAGAGAGCGGAGTCAGGAAGTATGTCGCAGGGAAATTTGCTGCTGGTGCAAGCCGGTGGGCCCACACAGGTGCTGAACGAAACCCTGTGCGCCGCGCTCGATGAAGCCGGCCGCCACGACAGCGGAGCCAAAGTTTACGGCTCCCGGCGCGCATTGCAGGGCATGATCCGCGGCGATCTCGTCGATCTGAGCTTTCTCAGCGCCACGCAGATTGAGCAGATTCGCCGCAGCCCCGGCGCAGCCCTCGGCTCCTCGCGGCTCAAGCCAACAGAAGAACAACTGGCTGCTACCATCCAGTATTTGCGCGAGCGCGACATTCACCAGGCCATCTTCATCGGCGGCAACGGCACCATGCACGCCGCCCATGAGATCCGGCAGTTCGCCCGTCAGCAAAATTACGAGTTGCGCGTCATGGGCGCGCCCAAGACCATCGACAACGACATCAACGCCACCGACCGCTGCCCCGGCTACGCCAGCGCCGCCCGCTACATTGCGCAGTCAACCCGCGATCTTGGCATGGACCTCCGTTCCCTGCCCCAGCCGGTCACCATCCTGGAAACCATGGGCCGCGGTGTGGGCTGGGTAGCTGCCGCTTCCGCGCTGGCGCGGCGCGACCCCCAGGGCAATCTACGGAACGACGCGCCGCATCTCGTCTACATCCCTGAAGTCGCCTTCGACATCGAGTGCTTCCTCTCGCGGCTCGACGCGATACTGAAGGAGCAAGGTTGGGCGGTGGTCGTGGTCGCGGAGGGCATTCGGGATAAACAGGGCAAGCCGGTCTACGAAAACGCCGATCCCTCGATGGCCGACGCCGTCAAGCGCCCCATGGTCGGCGGTGTAGCCCGCTTTCTTGCTGAAACCGCGGCCCGCGAGTTGAAGATTCGCTGCCGCGACGAAAAGCCCGGCCTGCTGGGCCGCGCGTCCGTGCTCCACGTCGCGCCGCAGGACCGTTTGGACGCCGAATTGGTGGGCCGCGAAGCCTTGCGGGCTCTTCTCGCCGGCGAAGACGAGAAAATGGTTGCGCTCACGCCGCTTCACGCAGGTGAACAAACCGGCTTCACGCTCGTGCCGTTCGACAAAGTTACCGGTCCCGAGAGGACCATCCCCAGGGAGTGGACCGCGAACGGTCCCCTGCCCACGAATGAACGATTCACCGAGTATCTCCGCCCCCTGGTCGGAGAGCTCTTGGAGTATGAGAATGTCTTCGGCAATTGAAGTACCTCTGGCCTCGCAAAAGGGCTCGTCCAAATCGCAAGCGCCGGTAGGCGTGCTGATCCTGGGACGGAAACGTCCCGGCTTCGATCAGGAGTGGAACAAGATCATCTGCAAGCGCAGCGTGGCCGCGCTCGAAAGCCTGGGCTACACCTGCGTCGGCCAGGACGCGCCGATGGTCGATGACGCAACCCTCGGTGCCGCTCTCGACAGCATTCGCGCCGCCGGCTGCGACAGCATCGTTATGCTTCAACCCTCCATGGGCAACGGCCAGCTCGCCCTCAGCCTCTCGCAGGCATGGGCCGGCCCGATTGTTCTGTGGGCCACGCCGGAGCGCCCAGGCGACGGCAAAGTCAGTTCCTGCTCCTTGGTCGGCCAGCATCTGTGGGGCTCCATGCTGCGCCAGGCCAACCATCCCTTCGAACTCGTCTACGGCGATCCGGACGATGCTGCCACGCGCAAGAGTCTTGTCCAGGCCATCGCGCTTTCGCGTACCGCCGCCAAACTGCGCAACGCAAAGATCGGCGTCATCGGCACCTATGCTCCGGGATTTATCGATCTTGCCGCCGACCCATTTCTGTTGCGCCGCGCTCTGGGCCTGCAACTGCACGCGCTCAGCCTGCCGCAGTTCATCGATCGCGTGAACAAGCTGGATGAAGCAGCCGTCCGCGCGGACATTGAGCAGGTGCACAAGCTGGGCTTGCCCTTCAAAGACGTCACCGAAGCCGATCTGGCCATGAACTCGCGTGTGTACCTCGCCATGCGCGACCTCATACAGGAAGAGAGCCTGAGCGGCCTGTGCATTCAATGCTGGCCTGAGCTGCCGGAGATGATCGGCCAGTGGCCTTATCTCGCCATTTCCCGGCTCACCGCTGAAGGCTACGCCGTAGCCATGGAAGGCGATGTGGATGGCGCCATCGCAGAGGTCATCGGCACATCGCTCGGCCTCGGCAATGCCTTCCTCACCGACTGGCTGGAGCACGACGACAAGACCGTGTTCCTGTGGCATCCCGGCATGGCCCCGCTCGACATGTGCTACGCCGCCGGCGAGACCAACGGCCCCTGCCTGGCCAAGCATTTCAATATCACCAAGCCGCTGGTCGTCGATGGCGCTCTGCGCACCGGTCAATCCGTCACCATCACCCGCCTGTGGCGCTGCGATGGCGAATACCGGATGACAGCCTTCGAAGGCAAGTCGATTCCCTCCACGCGCAACCTCACCGGCAACACGGTGCTCGTAGAGGCCGACGGCGCGGGGCTCATGAAACGCTTCGACACGCTGGTGCACGAAGGCATGCCACACCACGTTTTGCTTTACAACAGCCATTGCGCCGAGACGCTTCGCCGCCTCGCCCGCATAACAGGAATTCACTGGATCGACTAACACCCGCAAACGCGGCCCTAGAAGGCCGGTGCTTGCAGGTCGGGACTGGTAGGCCGGGGATTTATCCCCGGCTCCGCACATCGGCAAAAGTTTTGAAAGGCACGGCTGGTAGGCCAGGGATTTATCCCCGGCTCTGCACATCGACAAGAGTTTTGAAAGGCGCAGCTGGTAGGCCAGGGATTTATCCCCGGCTCTGCACATCGACAAGAGTTTTGAAAGGCGCAGCTGGTAGGCCAGGGATTTATCCCCGGCTCCGCACATCGACAAGAGTTTTGAAAGGCGCAGCTGGTAGGCCAGGGATTTATCCCCGGCTCCGCACATCGACAAGAGTTTTGAAAGGCACGGCTGGTAGGCCAGGGATTTATCCCTGGCTTCCAATGCAAACAAATCGACAGGGGCTTTAGCCCCTGAGGTCAGGAAAGGCGAGGCGATCATGGCGATTCAATCCCCGGTAGCACGGCATCAGGTGCGCGAGGAGATTCAGCGGCGCATCCTCTCAGGCGAAACCCAGCCGGGCGAGCGCCTGACCCAACAGAGCCTGGCCAAGGAGTTGGGCGTGGCGCAGGGCACGGTTCGCGAATCGCTTCTCGAGTTGCAATGGCTCGGGCTGGTCGAATCCGTTGACCGGCTGGGCGTCTTCGTGGGCAAGCTCGATGCCGCCCGCCTGTCAGAGGCCTACCAGGTGCGCGAGTTCCTCGAGGGGCTGGCCGTACGCCTGGCCTGCGATCACGTCTCGCGTACCGACGTCGCCGAACTGCGCAAGATTGCCGAGCACGTCTGGCAGTTGTCGCAGAACCAGCAATACGACGAAATGGGCGCTGCCGATCGCGCTTTCCACCTCAAGATCATCAACCTCTCGGGCAACAGGATCCTGGCGCGGCTCACCGAGGGCTATCGCGCCCTGGGCATGGCGGTGCGCGCCTCGCGCGATCCGCGCATCATCCACGAAGAGCATCTGCTCATTGTGGACGCGATCGAGAGCAACAATCCCGATGAAGCGGAGCGGCTGGCCCGCTCCCACGTTCGTCAGGCGCGAATCAATATCGAGCAGCAGGCGGCGCGCAATGAGTTCACCGCCAAGTGGGTCATCGATAAATCGGAAGCGTAGTTAAAGCAGATTTCCGGAAAGGCAATGCTGCTTTGTTCGAAAAACTTGCGCTTGGCTCCCGAGTTGGGAACGGCAAGGAATGAGTCCCGCAGGGACGACAGACGTTAGCCCAGGGTGAAGGCCGGCGCGTAGCGCTGGACAAGACCCCTGGGACAAGCACCGCAAGAGATTGGAAGCCCCGTAGGGGCGAAAGAACCGGCCAAGCCGGCCTGGTTACAAAAGATGGAAGGACTCACGCAATGACGGTTTTGAATCAGGCTGCTCACCGCGTCTACTTAAACGGCCAATGGGTGGCCAGCGAGCGCGAGCTGGACGTAGTGAACCCGGCCGATGGAAAGGTTTTTGCCAGCGTTTCCACGGTCGATCGCGAACAGGTGCAAGCGGCGATCAACGCCGCGCATGCCGCCTTCCCCGCCTGGCGAACCCTCACCGCCAAAGAGCGCGGGATACTGCTGCACAAGGTGGCCGATGAGCTCAAGCGACGGCAGGATGAGATCGCCCGCATCATCACCCTCGAAAACGGCAAGCCGCTGGCGCAGAGCAAGGGCGAAGTGGGCATGAGCGAGGACCATCTGCGCTGGTTCGCAGAGGAATCCAAGCGCGCCTACGGCCGCATGATTCCGCAGCAGGATAGCCACAAGCGCAACCTGGTTATCAAGTCGCCCATCGGCGTAGTTGGCGCCATCGCACCATGGAATTTCCCGCTGGTGCTGGCGGTGCGCAAGGTAGCGCCGGCGCTGGCCGCGGGCTGCCCGGTCATCCTCAAGCCCGCTTCCAAAACGCCGCTCTGCTCGGTCCTGCTGGCCGAGTGCATGGAAGCTGCCGGCATTCCCGCGGGCGTCTTCCAGCTCATCATCGGCAACGCCGGCATGATCGCCGAGGAGTTCCTCAACAACCCGCTCTGCCGCAAAATCACCTTCACCGGTTCGACCGAAGTAGGCCAGGGCCTGATCCGCGGCGCTGCCGCGCAGGTCAAGCCGCTCTCGCTTGAGCTCGGCGGCCACGCCCCCCTGCTGGTCTTTGAAGATTGCGATCTCGACGTCGCCGTGCGCGAAACCATGATTGCCAAGTTCCGCAACATGGGCCAGAGCTGCATCGCCGCGAACCGAATCTATGTGCAGAAGAGCATCTACGCCCCGTTCATGGAGAAGTTCGTCTCTGCGGCCAAGGCGCTGAAGGTCGGCAACGGTTTGGAACCGGGTATGGACATTGGCCCGCTGATCGGCGAAAAAGCTCTCGAAGGCGCGCTCGCGCAGATTGAAGACGCCGTGAAACGCGGAGCGAAAGTTCGCTGCGGCGGCAAGCGCCTGGCCAACACCGACGGATTCTTCCTCGAGCCAACCGTGCTCGACGGCGTCGTCGACGGTTCCATCTGCATGTGTGAAGAAACCTTCGCGCCCATCGCACCGATTACCTCTTTCGAGACCGAGCAGGAAGCCCTGGCGCGCGCCAACGCCTCGCCGTTCGGCCTGAGCGCCTACGTGATGACGCGCGATTACGCACGCATGTTGCGCTGCGCTGAAGCTCTGGAATCCGGCACCATCGGCATCAACGACGGAGCGCCAACCACCAGCAACGCGCCCTTCGGCGGCGTGAAACACAGCGGCTGGGGCCGGGAGTTGGGAAGTGAGGGCCTGGACGGGTTCCTCGAAACCAAGCATGTATCGCTCGGGGGCCTGTAAGCGCTCCGCCAGTGAAAACAGGTGAAAGGACAAACAATGATTCAATTTCTCGTGCATGACCCCAAAGACGATGTGGGCGTCGCGGTGGTCGATATCGAATCCGGCGCGAAACTTTCCGGAAGAATCCTCGCCAACAACAAGACCATCACCGCTGAAGCCATCCAGTCCATCCCGCTCGGACACAAGATCGCCCTGCGCGATTTCGCGGTGGGCGACGCGGTGACCAAGTACGACTGCGTCATCGGCAAGGTTGTGCAACCAATCAAGGCCGGCCAGCATGTGCACGTACACAATCTGAAGACGAAGAGGTGGGCATAATGGCAGGCAGAAAAGTTTCCGCATACCGTAGAGAAAATGGCCGCGTCGGCATTCGCAACTATGTTGCGATCCTTCCCGTCGACGATATTTCCAACGCCGCCTGCGAAGCAGTGGCCAAGCACATCGAAGGCACCATCGCTCTGCCCCACGCCTACGGCCGCCTGCAGTTCGGCGAGGACCTCGACCTCCATTTCCGCACCATGATCGGCACCGGCAGCAACCCCAATGTCGCCGCCTGCGTCGTCATCGGCATTGAAGACGGCTGGACCAACAAGATCGTCGAGGGCATCGCCAAGACCGGCAAGCCCGTAGCCGGCTTCTCCATCGAAGGCAAGGGCGACATTGCAACCATCGCTGCCGCCTCCTACAAAGCCAAGGAATTCGTGCAGTGGGCCACGGAGTTGCAGCGCACGGAGTGCGACTTCAGCGAGCTCTACATCTCGGTCAAGTGCGGCGAATCCGACACCACCACCGGCCTGTCGAGCTGCCCCACCGTCGGCAACGTAATCGACAAGCACTGCGCCATCGGTGGAACCGCCTCGTTCGGCGAGACCACAGAGCTCACCGGCGCCGAGCACATCGTTGCCTCCAAGGCTGCCACTGAAGACGTTCGCAAGCAGTTCATGGCCGTTTTCGATGACTACACCAAGCTGGTCTTCGATCAGAAGACCAACGATCTCTCCGAGTCGCAACCCACCAAGGGCAATATCGCCGGCGGTCTCACCACCATCGAAGAGAAGGCTCTGGGCAACGTAGAAAAGCTGGGCAAGAAGACCAAGTTTGTCGGCTGCCTCAAGCCCGCTGAAGTGCCCACCGAGAAGGGTCTGTGGTTCATGGACACCTCCAGCGCGGCAGCAGAAGCGGTCACGCTGTGGGCTGCATCGGGCGCGGTGGTGCACCTGTTCCCCACCGGCCAGGGCAACGTGATCGGCAATCCCATCGAGCCGGTCATCAAGCTCAGCGGAAATCCCAAGACCGTGAAGACCATGGCTGAGCACATCGACGTCGATGTCTCGCCGATCCTGCAGGGCGAAATGACCCTCGACCAAGCCGGCGACTTGCTCATCGACATGATTGTGCGCACCGCCAATGGCCGCTTCACCGCCGCCGAAGCGCTTGGTCACAAGGAATTCGTCATGACCAAGCTCTACCGCAGCGCGTAAAAAACAGCTTGTAGCCGGTAGCCTGTAGCTTTCAGAGCTACAAGCTGCCGGCTACAAGCTACTGGCCGCCGCCTGTCGCCCAACAGCCCAAAGAAGGCCACAATGCGTTTCCCGAAGCAACAGCTCCTCCACCTCACGGCCCAACTCGCCGAAGCTGCCGGCATGTCATCCGGCGATGCACACATCTTTGCCGACGCGCTCGTCGACGCCGATCTCCACGGGGTCTCCACGCACGGCCTGTCGCGCCTGAACATCTATCTCAAACGCATCGAGCTCGGCCTCATCGATCCGCACGCCGAGTTGCGCATCGATCGCAAGCGGGGCGCCGTTCTCGCGCTCGATGCCGGCAACGGCGTGGGCCAGGTGCAAGCCGTGAAGGCCCTCGATATGCTGCTGGCGCGCGCCCACGAAAACGGCATTGCCGCGGCCACCATTCGCAACTCGCAGCACTTTGGCGCCCTCTCATACTATTGCAATCGCGCCGCTGCCCAAGGCTTCATCATGCTGGCCACTACCAACTGCGAGCCGGCCATGTCGCCCACCGGCGGATGGGATGCCTTCTTCGGCACCAATCCCATCGCCGCGTCGTTCCCCACCGGCAAGGGCTTTCCCATTAAGATCGACCTCTCGACCTCCGCCATTGCGCGCGGCAACATCATCGCCGCCGCCAAAAAGAACGAGTCCGTCCCGCTCGGCTGGGCGCTCGATCCCAATGGCAACCCAACCACCGATGCGCAGCAGGCCCTGCTCGGCACCGTGCTTACCATGGCCGGCCACAAAGGCTACGCGCTCGCGCTCATGGTCGAGTTGCTCAGCGGCGTGCTTTCCGGCGCAGCCATTGGTCCGGAGATCGGCTCCATGTACAAGAACCTCGATCGCAAGCAGGATGTCGGCCACTTCTTCTGCCTGCTGGATATCGAGGCCTTCATCGACCGCGCGGAATTTCTGAGCCGCATCGACGAGACCATCGACAAGCTCAAGGCGGGCCGCAAAGTTGCAGGCGTGACGGAGATCCTGGTTCCCGGCGAACGCTCCACGCGCATCGCCTCGGAAAACGATCGCCTGGGCGTGCCGGTGGGCGCCGAAACCTGGAAGGAAATTGAAACGTGGTGCGCGAAATTCAATGTCGCGCTTCCATCGCCCGAGGAAGTAAGCAAGTGACGGATATTCTGATCTCTGAAAATATTACGGGCGCGTCGGTCGATGCGCTCAGCGCAAAATTCAAAGTTTCCTTCCAACCGAATCTATGGAAAGACCAGGCCGCTCTCACCCAGGCCGTCGCCGACGCACGCACGCTCATCGTCCGCAATAACACGCGTGTCGATGCCGATCTGCTCAAAGCCGGCAAGAATCTCATCGCCGTGGGCCGCGCCGGCGTGGGCCTCGACAACATCGACATGAAGGCCGCCACCGAGCTGGGCATCGTGGTCACTTTCACGCCCGACCAGAACTCCATCAGCGCCGCCGAGCTGGCCATGAGCTTCATGATGGCCCTGGCGCGCAGCATTCCCGCGGCCAGCGTCGACACCTGCGCCGGCAACTGGAACCGCAACCGCTTCATGGGTGGCGTGGAGCTCTACGGCAAAACTCTGGGCATCATCGGCGCCGGAAAAATCGGCTTCCTAACCGCATCGCGCGCGCGCGCCTTCGGCATGACCATCGTCGCCCACGATCCATTCCTCAGCGAAGATCATGTCTTTCTGCGCGAGCTGTGTGCGCGCCAGGTCAGTCTCGACGAGTTGCTCGCGGAGTCCGACTTCATCTCCTGCCACGTGCCCGCTTCGCCCGCCACCGACGGCATGCTCGACGGCGCCCACCTGCGCAAGATGAAGAAGACCGCGTTCCTCGTCAACACTTCGCGCGGCCGCCTGATCGTGGAAGAGGATTTGGTGGAAGTGCTGAAGGAGGGAGCCATCGCCGGCGCCGCTCTCGACGTACGCAAGACGGAACCGCCCACACCCGGCGAGTTGGAGAAGCTGCCCAACGTGATCCTGACGCCGCACGTCGGCGCCTTCACCGTCGAAGCACAGGAACGCGTCACGCGCACAGTCTGCATTGATGTCGCGCGCCTGCTCGAAGGTCAGCCGGCGTTGAATGCGGCGACTGCGTTCAAGTCTCCGCGCCGCTAGTCTTAGCAAATCTCCGCACAGCACGAGCGCCCCGTGCCCCGTCCTTGCGCCTTCTTTCTGGTGCAAGGGCGGGAGACCACGAACCCTCCCTCAGCACATCCGCACGGGGCCAAAGGCTCTGCGCTTTTCCTTCGCAATCGAACGAAACGCCTACACCGTCTGCGGCGAAATCAGCACAAACGTGACACTCTCTTTCGTGGTCCGCTTGTGCGGCGTGCCGCGCCGAATTACCAGCACGTCCCCCGCCTTCAATTCAACTGTGTTCGCTCCGTCCGACGCCGGCGCCAGCCACTCGTCCGGCTTGGGGCTGTGCGCATTCTGCGGCTTACCGCCCAACTCATACGTCGTCGCGCCATCGAGAATATGCAAGATGTGGTCGCGCTCTTCGTGCCACTCGAACTCTTTTGCGCTCTTGGAAACTTCGGTAGTCATCACCATCGCAAGATTCTTGCTCTGATAGAGCGTTTTGTTGCCCGGATCCGACTGCACAGCTTTTACGTCGTCTCCAAGCTGCTGCCCGCGGATGACCTCATACGGGCTTCCCTCTGCCATCGCAGCCGTCTGCGCACCGGCCGGCAAAGCAAACAGCGACGCATCCGCAAGTGCCCATCCGGCCGCAGCCGCAACCGGGGCGACGCGCAAAAAACGACGCCGCTCTGGATTGATCTCAATAGTTCCCATTGATAATTTTCTCCCGGAGAGAATTAAATCATCCGCCACCGCAGTCTGTCAGTCAGACAGTACCCATTTGCCGCAGCCAGGGGCTCATCAACGCTGCGACTTCGTGCGGTTGTTCATAGGCAGCAAAGTGCCCCGCATTCGCCAGCACCTCGTAGGTGCATCCGCCCGGCGCAGCGCAAAAAGCCTCCATCTCCACGGCCGACACCGCCGTGTCCTCTGCGCCGGCAATCGCCAGCACCGGTACCGTGATGGATGCAACCGTCGGCACCGAATCCGGGCGCGTGGCAAGACCCGCCTGCACCGCAACCTCAGCCTCCTCGGTCAGCGTCATCTGCGCCCGCAACTCTTTCACCAACTCCGGATGCTGCACGCGCGTACTCTCACCAACGAGATTGTGCGCGAAACCCTCGAACAGCGCGGACAATTTCCCCGCACGCGCCTCGGCAATGGTTGCGGCGCGTTTGGCAAGATTCGCCTCCGCATCCGGCTGCGGCTTGGAGCACACGAAGGCCAACCCCAGCACCCGCTCCGGCGCGCGCCGCCATAGCTCCAGCAGCACATAACCGCCGATTGAGCAGCCCGCAAAAACCGCCCGTTCGATTTTCAGAAAATCGAGCAGCGCAAAGACATCCGAGGCAAGCTGGCCCATCGAAAGCACGGGCGCATCCGCAACGCGCGCAAAGGCACCCGCCGGAAGCCGCGTGCCCAGTTCGGAAGCGCCATGGCCGCGAAGGTCCGGAACAATGGCGCGAAGCTCGGGCAGAGTCTCCATCAGCGGCCGCCAATACTCGCCACTGAGCGGTGTGGGATGAAGAAAAACGACCGGCAACCCTCGGCCGGTCTCGTGAAAACTCAGGTCTGTGTCGTCAGAAGTGTACGTCCCTCTCATACACCCGGAGGATACACCCCCGGAGGCGGCGCTCCAGGAGTAGACACGCTTGAAAAATCAGGTGGCTCTTCCGGAATCCCGATCCAGGCCGCGAGATAAGCAACGCCCACCAGCCCACTGGAGAAGAACAAGGCGAGAACGGTGATGATTCGGACCGCCGACACATCCCATCCGTAGGCACGCGCCAACGCCAGGCAAACGCCGGCAATCTGACGCCCTGCCCGCGGCCGGATCAGCGTGCCACCCGGTGCAACCTGGGGCGCGGGCACGGTGACTCCGCAGTTCGAACAGAAGCGCGCGCTCGCCGGCAATCCGGCTCCGCAGCGGGTACAGTAAACAGCCATCGTGGGACCTCCTCGGCTCAACCCTCTCCACTCAGGATACGAGGATTGGCTGGGATCGGTTCCCTACGCTGCGCTCGTCCCGCGCCCCGCCCCCTTGCGTTCATACATGGCGGCGTCGGCGCGCCCCATCAGCGCCTTCATGGGTTCCTGCGGCAAATGTTCGGCCAGCCCAATCGACGCGTTCAGGCCCAGTTTCATGGCTCCCGCGCTTCCCCGAACCGTGTAATCACCGCAGACCCATTTGCGCAGCCGCTCAATCTGCGCCGTCGCCTCGCCCAGCGGGTAATCGAGAAGAATCACGAACTCATCGCCGCCCCAGCGCGCGATCACGTCGGTCGACCGGCAGGCCGAGCGCAGCTCCCCGGCAAATTGTTTCAACAGCTCATCTCCGGTCAGATGGCCGTGGGTGTCGTTCACCTTTTTGAAATCGTCAATGTCGATCATGGCCACGCAAAATGCAGCTCCTGACCCAATCCGGCTCTCCATCATGCTTTCCGCGCACATGCGATTGCGCACCCCGGTCAAAGCATCGCGGCAAGCAATCTCTTCAGCCTCCTCCAGCTTGGTCTGATACACCGTGACCTGCTTCTTCAGCTCGTCGACCGCAGCCTTGCCTTCGGCCGTCATGCGATCGATGGAGCTCTTCAGCTCTGCGGCGCTCTGCTCAATCGAGGCGCGAATCTGGGTCAGGTCATCGAGCGTGGCAATCCGGTTCAGGCGCGCCGTCACCTCGCCCATCTGGCCGGCGCAGCGCCGGTCGCGCGCGCCTACCGCTTCTCCCGTCCGCGCCATGGTCAGCAGCAGTTCCCTCACCTCGCCGGCCTTGTCGCGATAATGCCGCGCCGTGCGCTGCCCCCACTCCTGCAGTTGCTCCTGGACAGCGTGGTCGGTGCTCTCCACCGCCTCCCGCTTCATCTGCCGAGAAAGCTTGGATTGCAGCGCGCCAAGGCTCTGCTTCAGCCCATCGCCCAGTCCGGGACAGGCGTCCAGGCTGAAATTCCCCATCGCCATCATCGCCGAGCCATAGGCGGAGAGCATGACCGAAAATACGCCCGCATCCTCCGTCCCATCCGGCTCAGCCGCGCCCGGCAACTCATTGTCAAGATATTTCTTGAGCGAGATCATCTTCCCTTCACCTGCAGTCGAATATCGGCGGGCAAAGCTGCCTGCATTCTTTTAACGCAAGACTGCTTGCGCCCTTATCTTTCCATCGGCAAATGCGCGCCTCTTCGTGAACTTGAAAGCGAGATCAATTTCTCCGCCTGGTGCGCATCAATCCTTTTAAAAATCAGCCTCTTCCATGCCAAAATGGCGTGAATTGCTTGTTTTACAAGATGCAAACAGGCCAAGTAATCAGTTACCGAAGTACATTTTTGGTTCCAAAAGTGGTATTTCCCTTACGTAACGATTACAGCCATGCTGATTGCACTGAATGATGGTGGATTGGGGAAAACTGCCGGATTTGGGAGCGGTAGCTCTCTTGACCACTGCCTTCGCCACGGTCGCGCGGCGCAGTCAGACTGCCGTGTCCAGTCTGTGGCTGACCGGCTGGATCATGATCGCGATCCATTTCGCCGCCCTCCTGTTTGCACCCATGCCCGGAGCCTTTGGATCAATTGCAGTCTTCATCGGACTGGCCGCGCTCACCTGGGCCGGTGTGCTCTTCATGCTGGCCTCGGTTTCCTACCGGAAGGAATCCTCTAAGCGCTGGATGGTGGCTGCCCTGCTGTTCACCTACACGCTTTACGTCAGCCTCGCAGTCTTTGCCCCCGCCGGCTCCTGGACCCTGATTCCAGCCGCACTGTTCTTTGGCATCGCGCCCCTTGCCGTCGCTCTCCTCAACCTGAGCAAGGTGAACCACCCGCTGCGCTGGGCCACCGTCACGCTTCATCTCGCGCTGGCCGCCTTTCTCCTCGCCTTTCAGATGCGCCCCGGCAACGGCGCCGTACTGGCCCTGAATGCGGTCTTCTTTACCGTCTACTTCGGCTGCTGCCTGCATGTCCTGTACGCCTACCGCCAGCTCACCGCAGGCGCATTCATTACCACTGCCGGATTCCTGGCCTGGGCCGCCGTCTTCGTGGCTGCCCCCGGCCTGCAAATCTTCTTGCCCTCCCTGCACCTGGAGAGCGAAGTCTGGAACCTGCCCAAGTACGTCGTGGCCATCGGCATGATCCTGCTCATCCTCGAAGAGCAGATCGAGCACAACAAGCACCTGGCGCTGCACGACGAGCTCACCGGCCTGCCCAACCGCCGACTCTTCCAGGACCGCCTGGCCAGCGCGCTGGAACGCGCCCGCCGCTCCGGCTCCCACGTGGCCCTGCTGCTGGTCGACCTGGACCATTTCAAACAGGTGAATGACACGGTGGGCCATCACATCGGCGATCTGGTCCTCCAGCAGGCCACCCAAATCTTCCTCGACCGCGTTCGCCGCTCCGATACCGTGGCCCGCACCGGAGGCGACGAATTCTCCATCATCCTTGAAGAGCCCACCAGCCGCGACGAGGCCGAGTATGTCGCCCGTTCACTGATTCAGCTCCTCAAACAGCCCCTGCAGGTGGAAGGCCACATGGTGCAAATTGGCGCCAGCGTGGGCATTGCCGTCTTCCCGGAAGATGCAGTCGTCTCCGAAGCGCTGCGCATTGCCGCCGACCTTCGCATGTACGAACGGAAACACGAAGCCCGCGCCACCGAAGTGCCTTACTCGCGCCCCCTGCCTGTGATCGACGCGCAAAGCGCCATGTACTCCTCCTCCCCTGCTCCGAACCCCTGTCCTCGCTGAGCCGCGAACGGAGCGAGGAATCAAAGGGACCGCTTCGCGCAGCATCACCGCCTGAAGCGAGGTGACCACGAACCCGCATCCACCAGCGCACGCAAAAAGGCCCGGATGAAATCCGGGCCTTTTCGCTTCAAACTGAAAACTGACAACTGTGAACTCACAACTGCCTCTTACGCCTGGCCGCCACCGCTGCCAGGACCGCGTCCACCGCCCGGGCCACTTGGACGACGACGCCGGCGACGCCGATTGTTGTTATTGGCCGGAGGCCGTCCGCCGGCGGCATGGCCGCCGACTGGTGCGGGAGCGCCCTCAGCGCGGTTGAAGTTCGGCTCGCTGCCTTCCTCGAACTCCTCGCCCTCTTCGAACTCCTCGCCGCCCTCGATCAGAATCGTGCTCTGATTCGATTTCGGCTGGCGCTCGTCGAACTCGTGGCGCGGACGCGCCGGCGCTGCCGCCGCTTCGCCCGAGCCATCAGCCGTTTCGGCAGCATGGCCATCCTGCTCCGGCTCGCCGCCGCCCTGCTGGGCCAGCTTGGCTTTCTGTTCCTTGATCAGCGCCTTGCGGCTCAGCTTGATGCGGTTGCCTTCGAGCGCCAGAACCTTCACCATCACCTGGTCGCCCTCGCGCAGCTCGTCCTTCACGTCCTTCACGCGATGCTCGGCAATTTCGGAGATGTGCAGCAGTCCGTCCGTGCCCGGGAACAGCTCCACGAACGCGCCGAACTCAGCGATGCGCACCACCTTGCCAAGGTAAACCTTGCCAATTTCCGGCACGGCGGTGATGTCGCTGATCATGGCCAGCGCCTTCTTCAGGCCCTCGGCATCGCTCGATGCCACGCTCACCTTGCCCGTATCGTCCACGTCGATCTTCGCGCCGGTCTGCTCCACGATGCCGCGAATGGTGGCGCCGCCCTTGCCGATCAGGTCGCGAATCTTGTCGGTCGGAATCATCACCGTCTCGATGCGCGGCGCGTACTTCGAACGCTCCGTGCGCGGTCCGTCCAGCTCGGCATCCATCTTGTCCAGCAGGAACAGCCGTCCACGACGGGCCTGTTCCATCGCCTGCTCCAGGATCTCGCGCGTCAGACCGCCGATCTTGATGTCCATCTGCAGCGCGGTAATGCCCTTGCGGGTTCCGGCCACCTTGAAGTCCATATCGCCGTAGTGGTCTTCCGCGCCGGCAATATCGGTCAGGATGGCGTAATCATCGCCCTCCTTCACCAGGCCCATCGCCACGCCCGCAACCGCGCCCTTCAGCTTGATGCCCGCGTCGAACAGCGCCAGACTCGCGCCGCACACCGAAGCCATCGACGAAGAGCCATTCGACTCCAGAATGTCGCTGACGATGCGGATCGCGTACTGCGACTCTTCCGGCGACGGCAAAACCGCTGAGATCGCGCGCTCCGCCAGTGCGCCGTGGCCCACTTCGCGGCGGCCCACGCCGGTCATGCGGCCCGTTTCGCCCACGCTGAACGGCGGAAAGTTGTAGTGGAGCATGAAGCTCTTTCGCTGCTCGCCCTCGTAGGACTCCAGCCGCTGGCTCTCGTCCATGGTGCCCAGCGTCGCTGTCACCAGCGCCTGGGTCTCGCCGCGCGTAAACAGCGCCGAGCCGTGGGTGCGCGGAAGCACCTTGGTCTCAATGCTGATGGGCCGAATCTCGTCGAAAGCGCGGCGGTCGGGACGAATCTTGTCCTTGGTCACCTGCTCACGGAAGATCCGCTCGCGCAGCAGCTCGTAGTAGTGCGCCAGCTTCTTCTTCGCCGCCGGATCGTCGGCCGGCAGGCCAGCCGCCAGTTCGTCCTTGATCTGCTTCACCAGTGCGTAGCTCTCGGTCTTGGCGTGCGACTTGGTATCCAGCGCATCCTTCAGACGATCGCCGATCTTGCCATTCAGGTCGTTGTAGTAGGCCTCGTCGAACTCCGGCGCCGTGAACGCGCGCTTCGGCTTGCCGGCCTTCGCAACCAGCTCCTCGATGGCGGCCACAATCTTCTTGATCTCGGCATGCGCGAACTCAATCGCGCCCAGGATGACGGATTCGGTCTCCTGCTTGGCGCCCGCCTCGATCATCACGATGCCGTCCTTGTGGCCCACCACCATGATGTTCACCGTGCTCACCAGCCGCTCGGCGTAGGTGGGGTTCACCACAAACTCGCCTTCCACGCGGCCCACGCGCACCGCGGCAACGGTAGCGCTGAAGGGAATATCGGAGAGAGCCACAGCCGCAGCGGCCGCATTGATCGCCACCACATCCGGATCGTTCTCCTTGTCGGCGGAGAAGACCAGTGCAATCACCTGCGTCTCATTGCGGAAACCATCGGGGAACAGCGGCCGGATGGGACGGTCGATCTGGCGCGCGGTCAGAATTTCCTTTTCGCTGGGCCGTCCTTCGCGCTTGATAAAGCCGCCGGGAATGCGGCCGCCGGCGTAGGTGTACTCGCGGTAATCCACCGTCAGCGGGAAGAAGTCGATGCCCTCGCGGGGATCGGGAGAAGCCACTGCGGTGGCCAGAACAACGGTTTCGCCGGTGCTCACCAATGCAGCGCCAGAGGCCTGCTTGGCGATGCGTCCGGTCTCAAAAACCAGCCGCTTGCCGCCGGCAAGCTCGACGGCTACTTCATGCTTGGTTGACATATCTGTCCTCTTTTCATTTTTTCGCTTGGGAAACTTGTGAAAGGTGTGCGCATGCAGTGGCTATAGGCCATGCGGGAACCGTGCAACCCCACCGCGCCGGAGGCGCAGTGTTGGTTAGCCCCGCGCTTCAGCGTGGGGAAGCCGATCCCAGCCGAAAGCTCCAGTCCCATAGGGACGGCGCAATCAGGCTCACAGCACGACCCGGTGGCCGGGGTTTCATCCCCGGCGGCGGCCGCACGCGCAGCAAAACACGCAGAGGTTTTCGCCCCTGCGTGCTGCCTTTTGAAAATTTCAGGGAACACGCCGCCCCGCCGCGCTGCGCTCGTCTTCGAGCAACAGCTCCGCGACCGCCCTGGCATCGAGAATGTTTCGCCAGGTACAATCTGGCCCCGGGTTCCGGGGAAAAACGGGGCCATGACCAGTGTCCGGTCTGGGCGCTTCCGGTTCAATGTTGGCTTTCTGATTATTTGCGGATTCCGAGTTTGCCGATCACGTCGCGATAGCGATCGGAATCATGCGTCTTCAGGTAATCCAGCAGGCGGCGGCGCTTGCTGACCAGCATCAACAACCCACGACGGGAAGCATGGTCCTTCTTGTGGGTTTTGAAATGCTCGGTCAATTCGCCAATCCGCTCACTCAGAATCGCGATCTGGACCTCCGGGGAGCCGGTGTCCGTCTCGTGGGTGCGGAAGCGTTCGATCAGGGTTGCTTTCTTTTGAGTCGCCAGCACGGCGTGTGTTACTCCTCTTTTTTGCTCAGTCCACTCTTAAGTGTCTGTTGTAAGATTACCATGAATCACCCGCGTGCGGAACCGGCGCGAGCGCAGCCCAGCTCGCAGCGGCTGGCTTGATAATCCCACGCCCACTCCTCCGCAGTCGCCCCTGAAGTTGGAGCATCGCCCTGAAATCACAGCAGCTTGTATACTTCACTCAAAATGAACACCCAGCGCTGGATAGTCCCTGTTGTTCGCAGGCTGCAAAAGTCGCTGGCGCGTTCTCGATCTGCTGTGCTCCTCGCAGTCAAGATCCGCAACCAGTGTCAGTGGGTCGTCCACTGGTATCTGGGAGAAGATGACCGCAGAGAGCTCAATGGCGAGAAGGGCGCCGTCGCGGTGATTGCCCCCGCCTGCAGGACCTTCATGGATGTGGGAGCCAACGTCGGGGACTGGACGGATCTTTTTCTGCGCGCCGGCGGCGATCAAATGCAGGGCGTCCTGATCGAGCCATCCCGCAGCGCCATGGCCCGGCTGCAGGAGCGATTTCGCAACCGCACCGGAATCAGCATGGTTCGAGCCGCCGCCTCCGACCAGGCTGGCGAGGCGATTTTCAGCGAAGAAGCAGATGCGGGCCAGACCTCATCCCTCGTTCAGTCCTTCAGCCATTCGAGTTCCAGGAAGGTGACCGTGCAGGTGACCACCGTGGACGAAGAAGCCGCCAGGGCCGGCCTGACGGAGATCGATATGCTCAAGATCGATACCGAGGGCTTCGATCTGCATGTGCTGCACGGCGCAAAAAAAATGTTGAGCGAGGGCCGGATCGGCATCCTCCAGTTTGAATACAACACCCCGTGGGCTCGAGCCGGCAGCACACTCGCCGCAGCCATCTCCCTGCTCGAGGGCTACGGCTACCAGATCTTTCTGCTCCGCTCCACGGGACTGCACCCGCTCAACTATGAACTCTACGGAGAGTACTTCCGGTACTCGAACTTCCTGGCGGCTTTGCCCCGCAAGCTCTCCGTTCTGGCGCCCATGATTCGCGAAAAAATCTGATTATTGCTGGCTTCCCAGCCAATAATTCGCCCGCGCCACAATCCGCGCTCCGTAGTCCTCTGCCGTCCTCACACGAATGCTATGCAGCCCCGGCGTCGGGTCCGACGGGCTGAATGTGATCAGGTACCGATTGCGCGCGTGCTTGGCCGCATCCACCACCCGCGCCTCGAACTTCTTGTCGCCGGTAAAGGTCGTGTACTCGCCGCCGCTCATGGACGCGATCTCCTTGCTCACATTCTTCTTGAACGCCTTCACCATCATCACCAGCGTAGAGACCATGTTCATGGTGCGGTCGTCGTAACCCGAGTCCTTTATGTCGTGCGCAAACTCGGCCGCCGCGGGCGAAAACGACACGCTCAGCACCAGCACGTCCGACTCGCCGATCTGCTTGATCAGAGCTTCGGGCCGCGTATGTTTGCTGCCGTGGTCGCGCTTCTCGCTGATCAGCAGCAGCACCCGCCGGTAGTCCTTGGGCTGCGACTCCAGCAGATTCGCAGAGTAGCTCACCGTGTCCAGAATCGCCGCGCCGCCATCGCCCGGCTCCAGGTTCTTCAGTTCCCCGCTCACCTCATCGCCGGCATGCGTGAAGTCCTGAATCAGGTGCTGCGTGGAATCGAATCCCACCAGCGCCACCTGGCTGCGCGGATCGGCGAGAAAAAGATCGAGCAGCGGTCCCAGTTCGGCCAGCTTGTCGAACTCCAGCACGCTCGCCCCGCCCTGTTCCACAGCCACCACCAGCGCCACAGGAGCCGTATCCATCTCCTCCTGCACGCGAATCTTTTGCGGCACGCCGTCGTCTTCGAGAATGAAATCCTTCGGCTTCAGGCCGTAGATAATCTCGCCGTTCGGCTTTTCGACGAGCGTCGGAACCAGCACTTCCGTCGTGGTCACGCTCAGGGTCGGCTGCGATTGGGTGTCCGGCATTGGCTTGGCCGGCTCAACAGGAGGTAAGGGGGGCGGAACCTGCTGCGCGCTGAGCCGCATCGCCGCGGCAACCGGCAGCAACGCAAGGAACAGCAAAAGAGGACGAGGGTAAAAAGCGATCCGCATGGGCTCTTCAACCAGAATAAGGGATTGGCAACCACGCCCTGCTGCCGCGCACTCCATGAACTCGTGTTCCCCGCCTGTCAACCCGTTACCGAAGTGTTCTCGTTCAGTTCAAACCCCTTCTGCTGCAACTTGCTTTGCTGGTTTTATCGCGATTCTGGGTAAACTCAGTCAGATTCAGAACCCTGCCCGACAGAGAGCCCGCAGGCGCAAAGGAGAATGGGTGTGCGATCACCGCCCTGTTCCGCATTCGGCGAAATGCATCCTGTTTTCAAACACTTACGAGAGAAACGCCCATTACCCTCCCGTTTTCAGACACTTGCAAAACGGCAAAAAATAAGCCACGCCGAATCAAACACATGCCAATCCCCCCTCGGGGGGCGCTAACTTGCGAACACCGCGATTCGGCGAAGCCGAGCTAACTCGCCGCATTTTGGTAAACACCCCCCGCCCGGATCCGCGCGCAGGATCGGATTCCATCGACAGAAGCTTGGGAATTTCAGAGGGAGGAATCGAAGGTCAGACGCGCACAGACGCCTGGCAAACTCAGCTCCGCTTGCGCGCCTCGCGCTGCATGGTTCCTGTCCAGTGCAAGAAGCTCAATAGCTCCCAGCGCGAGACCCAGACGAAGCCGGCGATGCTCCTCAAAGTAAGCGCCTCGGCGCGCTGGCCAGAATACGTCTCGACGCGCCAGCGCAGATACGGACTGCGCCACGGCGCACAGACGATGGCCGCGAGTTGCGTTCCACAGAAAGCGCAGCGCTGCTAGCAAGGGAGAGCCTCTGACCAAAGTATAGATGGGAGCCGTTGCGTCAGGTGAGAGAGCGCAGCCTGAACCCAGCACAATGGCTTGGACCTCGGCCCTACTGCATCTTGCTGAACAAACTGTTCGACACTGACTCCAGCTGCGCGATCACATCTTCAAGCGCCGTCTGCTGCGTCTCCGCCTGCGAGAGCTGCGTGGAAATTGAGGGCAAATCAGCCTGCATCAGGTCGGTCTGCGCCGCCGTCAACTGCGTCTGCTCGTTGGTCACCGCGCTCGATGCCGCGCTCAACTGGGTCATCGAATTGTCAATCGTCACCCGCTGCTGCGAAACATAGTTGAGCGCGGAGCTCAACGCTTCCGTATCGCTCACCGCCTGTCCCGTATTCACCGTGCCGCTGGAGTAATCAGCCACCAGCGCGTTCAGCGCGCCGAACACGCTGTTCGTCCCGCTGCCGAGAAAGATCTGATCGCCTGGCACATTCAACTGAATGCTCTGACCGTTCGGCAATTCGAGCCGGTTAATGCCTTCGTCTCCGTTGTAGCTGGTCACCGCGGGCGAGCCCGACGAGGAAGTGCTGAAGGGCGCCGTCGAAGTCTGCCCACCCGCGAATATGTAGCCGCCCTGATAGCTGGTATTGGCCAGCGACTGCACCTCGTCGAGAATACCTGCAATCTGGTTGCCGACCGACTGCACATCGCTCGCGTTCATGGTGCCGTTGTTGGCGCTGGTGGCCAGCGAAATGGCCTGCGTCAGCTCCGAAACCACGCTGCCCAGCGCCGAATCGGCCACCTGCAACTGCCCGGTCACCGAGTTCGAGCTCTGTGTGAACGAATCGTCCTGCTGAATCTGGTTCAGCAACAACACGTTCTCGCCCGCGCCTACAGGATTCTGGCCAAGCGACGTAATGCTCACCCCGCTCGACAGCTCCGAGCTCAACTGCTGCTGGTTGGTCTGCGTCTGGTCAAGCGCGCCCACCAGGTTCGAAATGTAAAAAGGATCCACTCGCATAAAGACAGCTCCTAGCTTCTAGTTCATAGCTACTAGCTACCAGTTCCTTCAGCGTCAGCCCGCGCTCCTGAAGCTCGTCTTCCTGCTCCAGTCGATCTGCCGCTCACCTTCTCCGGGCACAGACCAGCTAGAAGCTAGGAGCTAGAAGCTAGAAGCTAGAAGCTGCCTTACGACACCGCCGTCTCCACGCCCAGGTTCAGCGCCGAAGTCATGATCGTATTCAGAATGTTGAACACCTGCGAGGCTGCCTGGTAGCTGGTTTGCAGGGTCGACAGCGCCGAAGCTTCATCATTCAGATTCACGCTCGAAAGCGCATCGTTCTGCGTCTGCAGTTGGGTCACCGATGCATTCTGCGCCGTGTTTTCCGAAGTTACCTGGGAAACAGTAGCGCCCAGCGTAGAGACAAAGTTGGAAAAGTAATTGATCGGCGTCGTGCCTTCTCCAACCTGGCTCTCCGCCGTCTGCGCCGAAGGGTCTGCCGTCTGGGTCACCTGCGGCGCGCCATCTGCGCCATACAGGTCCCAATCCAGGTTGAGCGTCGACGCGCCGTCGGAGAGACCCGAGAACGTCATCCCCGTCACATTCGCGGCCGGGCTGGTTAAAACACCACCTGTGAAGGTCAACGTCCCGCTGGCGTTCGCCGATGCTACCGGATTCGCAATCACGCTCCCGCTGGTTTCCGTGGCGCCAGAGATCGTCAGCACGCCGCCGGTATTGACCACGGAAACGCCCGTGATCCCAGCTGTAGCAATCGCGCTGTTCAGCGCTCCCACATATCCAGTCGTCGCATTCCCCAGCTCTTCGCCAGAGGTTACAGAGGACGCGGTAATGGTTTTTAATCCTTCTGCGCTCATCCCCGTAATCGTCAAATCAGTTCCCGGATCTACCGTCTCACCAGGCCCGAAACTGTAGCTCACCTGCCCGGCAACGCTTGTATCCGGCGCAAGCAGATCCGCGAGAGAAACCTGGTAGCTCCATTCGCCTCCGCCTTGGTTCGTATAGGTCACCGTGGCCTGATGACTGTCGCCCAACGAGTCATAAACCATCGCCTGCCCCGTAACCGTATTGTCCGGCGCCGTTGTCGAGGTTGTAGAACTCAAATTCTGGGTAATGTTGAAGGCAGTGCTCGCCGATGGAGCGATAAGGGCACGGTTGGCTAAATTCGCCATGGCCACCGCATTGGAATTGTCGCCGGTCCCATCGCCTGCTCCAGCGGCGGCCACCAGATCGGGATCGGTCATCACCACGCTCATCGCCGCGGCCGCGCCCGCAACATCTGTCCCTCCTGAGGCCAGGTTGGCGGCGTAAGTCGGAGGTGGCGAGAAGATATCCAGTGTCCACGCACCAGTCGTTGACCCAGTAACCGCTGCGCCTGTATCGCCGCTGGCGTCCACACCTGCGTTATTTTGCCCGTTGACCTGCGTCGAAATGCTGTATGCGAGCTGATCGAGCGCGTTCAGCGCAGTCGGAATATCCGTACCCAGCGCCGTCAAGTACCCGCCAAGCTGCCCGCCTACTGCCGTCGCATCGCCGCCCTCGACGATGTTGTTCCCGCCCACATAAAAGGTGGTGACTCCGTTTGCCGTGCCCGTTGTCAGTTGAAAGCTCTGGCCTTCGGACACCAGTAACTGGCCCGACGTGGTGGTAATCGACAGCCCATTGTTCTCCGTAGTGATCTGGTTGATGCCGATCAATTGCGAAAGCTGGCTCAGGTCCTGCTGGCGCTGATCCTCGAGTGTGCCGGCATCGGAGTCCGGAGAAGTGGACTGGATCTGCAGATTCAGCTGCGCAATCGCGCCGGTCAGCGAGTTCACCTGGGTGGCCACGCCTGCAGCTTCCTGGTTGAGAGCCTGCATGCTGCTCGTTCAGACTGCTGGCCGCTCCGGAGATGTCTCCGGCCAGCGTCGATGCCGACGAAAGCACCTGCTCGCGCAGCGCATTGTCGGTCGGATTGGCTTCGAGCGAAGAAAAGGAGTCGAAGAAAGCTGGTAATGTCGCTGCCGATATCACCGGCCGTGGCACTCGATGAGCCCGAATCCGGCGTAAACAGCGCCTGCATCGAATTGAGCGCCGTCAGCCGCGTGCCCGATGCCGAAGCCAGTTGCTGCTGCTGGTCCAGCCGCTCCTCCAAAACCCGGTCGCGCTGCGAGGTAGCGCCCGTCTCCGTCACACCCGTTCCCACCGAGATTCCGTCGATCTCAATCGGCGCGTTCTGCTGCCAGTCCGGCGTCTCCTCGGTATAGCCGGCGGTGTTGGCGTTGGCCACGTTGTTGGCCACCACGCTCAGCGCCGACTGATCGGCATCGAGAGCGCCGGCGATGATGCTGAATGCGGAGTTAATCGTCCCCATCGCCGCTCCTGTCGCAGGCAGCAGCAATCTTTGCCGGTGTCCAGGCATCGGCCGCCGCCGGCCGTTCGGTGTACTCCAGCCGCCCCATGCGCAGCTCCCGCAGCCGCTTCATCACCTGAAGATTGGCGCGCGTCGCCTCCAGCACCCGCGCAAAGACCGCCATCTCTCCGACCGCCTCGCGCGCCTCGCGAACCAGCATCTCCGACTCGCGCGCGGTCACGGGCGGCATTTCCCGATTCAGAGCCGCGCACGACAACGCCAGCTCTTCCAGCCGCGCCGCATCCAGCCGCGCCAGCGCCTGCGATGCCTCCGCCACCAAAGCCTTCAGCTGGGGCCGCGCCACCCGCTTTGCCGCTCCCTCAATCAAGCGCCCACCTTCCCGCAGCAACTCTTGCGCCCTTACTGCGCACCCAGCATCGCGTCCACCACGCTCGACGCCACTGCCGAAGCCGGAACGCTGTACGTTCCGCTGGCCAATGCCGCCTGAATGGAGGCCACTTTGTCCGTGCGCACGCCGTCATCGCCCGCGGTCTGCGCTACCTCGCTGGCCGCGCTACTCAAGGTAGCGCTGTCAGTACTGAAAGCACCGCCCTGCGAAACCGCGGCGGATTTACCCTGCGTAGCGGGTGGCGCCGCTGCATTCACTCCCAACAGCGATTTCAACCCCTCAAGACCGCTCCGAATCTCCATATAAGTTGCTCCTTAGCCTCGTCCATCGGCTCCGCTTACCATCACTTTAGTCATTTAGAACTCCTCATCACGGTATCTCCCGTGCAAATTTCCGGTTACTTTCCCGGCAGGTCGCGGGTTCCCAGAATGGGAAAGATCTTTCACAATCCGGTTGGCAATGCCGAAACCGCCCTGTTGGCTCAACGCCTGGCCCAAAGCTTCCGAGGCAAACTCGCCCAGCGTGCCGCCGGATCCCGATTCATCTTCGTCGCCCGTCAGCCCGTCGCCCGCCGTCATCGGCTTGAGCAGTTCCTTCATCATCTGGCCTTCAAACTCGTGCGCCGCCCGCACCAGCCGCGGCGAGGGCGCAGTTTCTGAAGCGGTCGGTAGAGCCGTGTGGATTGCGCCGATCTGCATCCCCGCACCTCGTCGTGTTCCCTTGCTCCCTTGTTCCCTTGCTCCCTTGTTCCCTTGGTCCCTGCCCTTACAACACCTCCAGGTCAGCTTCGAGCGCGCCGGCTTCTTTCATCGCCTGCAGGATCGAAATCACATCCCGCGCTCCAGCGCCTGTAGCCTGTAACGCCTGCACCAGATCCTCGACCGTTGCTCCCGCCTTCAAGTCGATCCGGTTTACCGGCTTGTCCTGGGCCTGCACCGTGGTCTGCTGCACCACCTGCGTGGTACCGGGCGACAGCGGGCCGGGTTGCGAGACCTCAACCTCTGAGATCACATTCACGCTCAACCCGCCGTGCAAAATCGAAACCGGCAGCAGGCGCACCGTGCCTCCAATCACCACCGTTCCCGTGCGCTCGTTCACCACCACGCGGGCCCGCGGGAAGGTTTCGATCTCGACTCCCTCTACCCGATCGAGCAGGGCCGGAATATCCTCGCCGTCGGTGACTACTATCTCAACGCGGCGGCTGTCGATCACCTGGGCGCGCGGCTTGCCCAAAACCTGATCAATCGCCGCGGCCATGCGCTCCGCAGTATGAAAATCGGCGTCATTCAGCACCACGCTGACCGTGTGCATCTGCTTCAGATCGAAGGGCGCCGCTCGCTCCACCAGTGCGCCGCCCGGAATCCGCGCCGTGGTGGGATGGTTCATCTGCCGGGTATTGCCTGCGGAAGTCACCACATAGCCACCCAACACCAGCGCGCCCTGCGCCTCGCGCGTAAATCTGGCCGTCGGGTCCATAGAGCGGCGTCATCAGCAGGATTCCGCCTTCGACCGAGCGTGCATCCCCGGCTGAGGAAACCGTCACGTCGAGCTTGTAGCCGGGCCGGCTGAAGGGCGGCAGCGTCGCCACCACGAAGACCGCGGCCATATTTTTAACCTGCATGTTGTTGGCGCTCTGGGCGCCCGTCTGCGGCACCGTCACACCCAGCCGCTCCAGGGCCGAGATCAGCGTCTGCGCCGGAAACACCGTCTGCTGGCTGTCGCCGGTGCCCCGTAGTCCCACCACCAGCCCGTAACCTACCAGCTGGTTGTCGCGGATGCCCTCAATCGCCGCCACATCCTTGATGCGCGCCTTCTGCGCATCCTCCTCCGACGGCAGCAGAATGCACAGCAGGGCCCAGGTAATCACCAGCGCCAGGTAAAAATCCTTGAACCTGCAGCCGCCAATCTTCGCTTGCCGCATCGCTGCTCCCTGCTCCCTTGTTCCCCTGCTCCCTTGTTCCCCTGTTCCCCTGTTCCCTTGTTCCCTGCTTCTAAAACACCAGTAGCCTTTCCAAAAACCGCACCAGCGGATTCTGCCGGTACGTCGAGTCGTTCACGATCCCCTTGCCTGTCACTTCCAGTTCCAGGTCCGTCATCGCCGTCGACTGCACCTGGTTCTGCGCGCTCACATCCTCAGGCCGCACCAGGCCGCGCAACTCGATCAGCTGTGTCTGCTGCGAAAAGGTGAGCTGGCGCGTGGCCTGCACCACCAGCATTCCGTTGGGCAGCACATCCACCACCTCGGCGCCAAAAGTCGTGGACAGGCTGGAGTCGGTGGTGCTCTGCCCCTGCGCCGTCAGCCCCGATGACGCGGTCGCGCCCAGCAGCTTCTGCAGGTTGTTGCTGGCTTTGAGCGCGCCAAACAAGCGACGTCAATCCGGAGTTGGCATTGGAGGCCCGCGCATTCTTTACCTGGCCGTCGGTCGAGGCGGTCAGGCTTTCGCTCACCACAATCATCACCACGTCGTGCAGCCGAAATGCCTTTACATCCGTTCCCAGTCGCACCAGTTGGCCCGAGGGCGACCACAATGACCCGGCCGTGCGTACCTCTGCCGCCTGCTGCGCGCGCACCCGTGCAATGTAGGTGCGCAGCGCCGTTTCGGGTGGCGTGGACTTGGCCGGCGCGACCGGCGGCGCCTGCTTGCTGGTGGCTGCGAATGCCGGCAGCAGCAGTGCCAATGCAATCGATGGCAGAGCTCCGAGCCTCATCGCGTTCCTCCGCTTTCCGGTGCCCACCGCGCGCGTCGCGCACCCAGCGCGATAGCCTGCACGACCCTGCCGCCAATCTTCAACCGCACTGGAAATGCCGCTCCCGCCGCAGCCGGCGCAAGCGCCACCGCCTCAAGCTGGGCATCCATCACCGCCGTATGCGCCACCAGGGTGACGGCATCTCCGACGCGAATGACCGGCACAGCCGAGATTGCTTCACCCACAGACGAACCTCCGTTCCCTACCTTCGCAAAGCCCGCCCGGCTTCCAGCTGCCAGGACCAGCCGGCCTGGCCCGCCGGGATGTTCCAGATCTCGTTCGAGCAGCCAGCGGTTCCCGGTTGACGGGTCGTCCATCTCGCGCACAAGTGCCCCCCTCACGGCGTCGCCGACTGGGGCTCCATCGCCGCTCAACGAGGCCTGAGGAAGCAGCGAAGAGGCGCCGGAGGCCACCGCAGCAATTGCCCAGCCGATGCTCAACAAAACCTTCATCTCGGATTCCAATCCCCTGTGTGTGTCAGCGATCCGGATCAATGCGTCATGTTATTGACCTGCGAATACATGTCGTCCGCGGCCTTGATGACCTTCGAATTCGATTCGTAGGCACGCTGTGCCAGCACCATCTGCACAAACTCGGTCACCACATCCACATTCGAGTTCTCGAGATATCCCTGCTGCAGCGTTCCCAGCCCCTCCGTTCCTCCGGGATTGCCCAGCACCGGATCGCCCGAGCTGAGCGTCGCCTGCAAGCAGGTTCGAGCCCATGCTCTCGAGACCTCCGGGATTGGGGAAGGTGGCCAGTTGAATCTGCCCCAGCTGCGAGGGATTCTGCTGGCCGGCCAGGGTGGCATTCACGACCCCGTACTGCGTGATTGTCACCGCCGTCGCATTCGACGGAATGGTGATGGTCGGAATGAGCGGATCGCCGTCGGTGGTCACGATGGTGCCCTGGTTGTTCAGGTGAAACTGGCCGGCGCGCGTGTAGGCGATGGTGCCATCCGGCCGTTGCACCTGGAAAAATCCCGCGCCCTGAATCGCCACATCGAGCGGATTATCGGTCTCGTTCAGCTCGCCCTGGGTGTTGATCACCTCGGTAGCCGCCGATTTTGTTCCCAGCCCGATCTGCAATCCCGCCGAAACCGTGTTCTGGCTCTGCGCCGCGCCCGGAGTCACCATGTTCTGGTAGACCATGTCCTGAAACTGCAGACGCAACTGGCGAAACCCGGTGGTCGAGGAGTTGGCCAGGTTGTTGGCGATGGTGTCGAGATTCAACTGCTGCGCGCTCATGCCGCTGGCCGCCGTATACAAGGCTCGAATCATGGGTGTACCTCCGGAGCACAGTTTTCAGTTCTTAGTTCTTAGTTCTTAGTTCTCAGGCCCGTGGTTGCTTGTTGCCCTAGTCCCTAGTCCCGAGTCCCTGCTTCTCAAACCCTCGGCAGATCCTCGGTAGCAAATTTGTTGAACTCCGTATGGAAAACCGTCAGCGCCTTCTGCATCATCTCCGCCTGGCGCTGCATCATGACCAGATCAAGCGAGCCCTGGACCACATCCTGGTTGGCAGCCTCGAGCGCGCCCTGATGGATCGACTCGCCTTTTGCGGCAACCGCCGTCACGCCGGCCGGAGCGACGTAGCGATTTGCACCCTCCGGCGTCAAATCGGTGCCCGGCGGAAACGTGAGCACGCCCACCGTGGCCACCACACCGCCAGCAACCGAGATTGCACCGTCCGCCCCGACTGAAACCTCACCCGGCGGAATGGCAATCGCCTGCCCCGCAGCCGACAACACCGGCTCGCCTGCCGCCGTCACCAGTTGCCCGTTCTGGGTGCGATGGAAGCTGCCGTCCCGCGTGTACCGCGGCCCGTTGGCCGTCTGCACCATGAAAAATCCCTGGCCTTCAATGGCCAGATCAAGCGGATTCCCGGTTTGCTGCAGCTGGCCCTGCGCCAGGCTGATCCGGTCGCCACCCAGTAACCCGAAATTGTTGACCGTCTGCCCCAACTGGGAATCGAAAGCATCGGGCCCCAGCAACACGGCGCGGAAATACTCCCGCTCGGCACGATAGCCCGGCGTCTGCGCGTTGGCCAGATTGGACGCCGCTGTGTCCAGCGCCTCGGTGCGCGCCACCAATCCGGTCATTGCTGCGTAGTATCCGCTGTCCATGGCCACTCTCCTGTTTCCGCGCTATGACCTCTTGCAGATCGCAGACCGGAAGAGAGAACGGGAGATTAGAGCAAGTTAGTAAAAACTGGCCCGCTCTGTCGGACCCCCTTCAGCGCACCAGCGCCGGAGAGCCAATCAGATCCCGCACCGCGTCGAGCGCGGGGACCGGGCCGCTCTGGGGGCGCAAAAGCATGCGCAGCCAAACGCAATCGTGCACCCGCACCAGTCTCGATTCGACCGGCCGCGCCCGTTCGAGGGCCTTGGCCAGCGCCCCGGCCAGAGCCGCGTCGGAGGCAGCTTCCACCAGTTCCACAACCGGATAGCGCGCCTCGAGGGCGCGGCCATGCGAGCGACGGAACCGCGACTCTTCGACGATCCCGCTTTCCACCCGCAGCCCGGTCATCCTCTCGATGGCCAGCGCCAGCGCCGGGTCGAGGCGATCTTCAAATCCGAGATAGAGGATCTTCTCCGCGGCGACCCGCAACGGTATCGCTCCAAAGGCATCGACAAACAAGCGCGGCAGCAACGTCGTCAAGGGCTCGGCGAGGTGCGCTTCAAGAGGCAGAACCGGGCAGCTCCATTGCAATGCCACAGCCCGCGCGATCAACCCCTCGCTGACACCCTGGCGGCACAACCACTGCCCCAGCCTGCCACTGCCGGCCTGCCGTTGCGCCACCAAACCCAGACGCAATTGCGCGGCCGTGATCCATCGCTGGTCCAACATTGCGAGGCCGAGCGGAATGCGGTGCCGGTGCGCCTCCGGAGCAGCAACGTGCGAACCCATCTCCCGGCGCAGCGCCGCCTCCACCAGCGCCCGCGTACACTCCGGCGAACAACACCATCCGCCTTCGAATACGGGGGTCGACCGGCTGCGCCACAGTCGCAGCCAACCTGCCCTGCAATTCGGGTTGGCGCAGATGGGAAGCAATGCCGGCCGCTTGGCCGCATGGATGAACGGAACCGGCCCGAGGGCCGTCGCGGGCGGAATCCGTTCGAGCGCGTTTGAGCGCCGCGTCAGAACAGGCATCGGATGCTCTCCAGGCGCTTGCGCGGGGTGGCCACTTCGGTTACCCGCAATCCGAAGCTTCCGTTCACGAGAACGACTTCGCCGCGAGCCACAATCTTATCGGCAACGATCAGATCCACCGCATCGGTCACATGCCGGTCCAGCTGCACCACATCACCGGGACCCAGGTCGAGAATCTCACCCAGCGGCAGCTCCCGCGAACCGAAGCGAAGGGCTGCCTCGAGCTCGATGTCGAGGAGCAGTTCGAGTCCGGCTCGCAGAGGCTGCGCCTCCTCGGTCCCGGGATCCTGCGCGCTTTTGTCGCTGCCGCTCTGCGGCTGTATCTGCGGCTCGATCTGCGGCTCGATTTGCGGCTCGATCTGCGCCGGAGCAGCGCGCAGGCCATCCGACACCACGATTGACCACGAGCGCTCGCCGGCCCTCAGTTCGAAGGCGCGCCCCGCTTCGCTGTGCGGCAAAATATCCTCGACGCTCTCCACACGGCAATGCCGGCCCGTCGCTGCCAGCAGTTCGCCGGCAGCCGCTTCCATGGTCTCGCGCAGCAACTGGCCCCAGGCAGCTTTCTGATCCGTGCCTTCGCCCAGCAGCGGCGTCTCCAGAACCGCACCGTCGAGAGCCACGGAGAACCGGCCCTGCTCGTCTCCGGTAACCGTGGCGGCAAAGCCGAATGCGCCTTCGCCGAGCGGCCGCGGTAACGATTCGACCAGCTCCGGCTCTCCGGCCAGCGCCTGCGGAAACAGACCGGCGGCAACTCCGATCCAGCAATCGAGATACGTCTTCATCGGTTAACCTCGCCAGCCTGGCACCCGCAACGGGTCCATTTCTTCGCATCCACTGAAGCGCTTCCACACTGCTGCGCAGCGCCGACTCAACTTGCTTTTCGCGGCACTTTGCGTCCAACCGGCCGCTCGAATGCGCCGCGGGCGGCCAGATCCCTCAGCGCTGCCCGCAGGTGGGTGACCGCGGAGGCGTGCACCTGCGAGATGCGCGACTCCACCACACCCAGCGCCAGCCCGATCTCGCGCATGGTCATCTCCTCGTAGTAGTAAAGAGTCATCACCAGCCGCTCGCGATCGGGGAGGTTGGCGATCGCATTGGCCAGCCGCTCCTCGAGTTCGCCCCGCAAACAGCGAAACAGCGGGTCCTCCTCGGGACGCCCCGGCACATAGGCAAGCTCCTCCTCGCCCGAATCCTCGTTGTGCTCCAGATGCAGCGTGCCGATCTCCAGGCCCTTCAGGTCGCCCAGCAACTGCTGATACTCGTCCAGTTCAAGTCCCATCTCCGCAGCTACCTCGCCCTCACCCGGCGCGTGACCCAGTCGCCCCGTCAATGCACGGACTGCTTCCTCAACGGCGCGGCCCTTGCGCCGGAGCTCGCGCGGGCTCCAGTCCAGGGTGCGCAGGCTGTCCAGAATGGCGCCTCGAATGCGGAACTGAGCATAGCTGCGAAACTGCACCTTCTTGGCCGGATCGAACTTGGCAAATGCATCCATCAGCCCCACCACGCCGGCCGAGACCAGATCTTCTATCTCCACATGCTGCGGCAGCCGCTCGTGAATGCGGCGGGCAAGAAAACGCACGATGGGCAGGTGCTCCAGAAGCACCCGCTCCTGCTCGGCGGTCAATACCGTTGCCCCTGCCTGGAGCGCGCCCAACCCGGGCGGATAACCATCGGCCCGGGACCGCCGCGTCATTCTCGGAAGTCCGGCTGAAATTGCTGCTTCGCTTGACATGGCGCCCTTCCTCTTCCCAAGCGTCCCCGGTGTTTCGCAGCCCGTCGCCCTTAGCGCACGGTACCCGCCGGACGCAGCCGGATCTCGGGTGGAATCTCGCTGGCTGCAATCACCGCTAATCTCGGCAACACCGCATCCAGCCACCGCTTAACGTGGTAGCGGGCCGGACTTGGAACAAGGAGCACGGGGGGTGCCGCAGAAGACGCGGAACCGATGAGGGACTTCACAGAATCGGCCAGGCGTCTCAGCAGAGGCGTTGCCGGCATGGCCGCCGCAGAGAGCAGGCGTGAGCCGCCCTCCGCCCGCAGCCCGCCGTCGGGCGAGAGCGTGGCAAGAATCTCCTCTTCGAGCGCCGGGTCGAGGAGCAGCACCGGAAGCTGGCCGTCGCCATCGAGCAGCGGGCGTATCAGCCTCCGCCCCAGCGCCTGCCGCGATGCCTCGACCAGGGCTACGATATTTTTGTTGGCCGGGGCCGTCTCGAGCAGGGCCTCGAGAACCGTACCCAGGTCGCGAATCGTAACCCGCTCGCGCAGCAACTGCTCCAGCACCCGCGCTACCTCTCCCAACGTCAGCAGCTTGGGCACAAGCTCCTCGAGCAGCTTGGGGTGGCTATCATTCAGCCCGTCCAGCAGCCGCTTGATCTCGGCGCGGCCCAGCAACTCCGCCGCATGCTGCCGGATCAGCTCGCCCAGATGAGTTGTCATCACCGTGACCGCGTCCACCACCGAGTAGCCGGCGGCGATAGCCTGGTCCTCGAGCGCGGGCGCAATCCAGATGGCGGGAACGCCAAAGGCCGGCTCCCGTGTCTCTCTTCCCGCGAGCGGGCGTCGGCCCGCTGCTCCGGAAACTGCCAGCAGCTGCGCGCCCTCCGTCTGCCAGCGGCCAATCTCCATGCCGCGTAGCGAGAAAAGGTACTCGCGCGGTTTGAGGCGCAGGTTGTCGGAGATATGCACAGGCGGCACAAGAAACCCAAGCTCCGCGGAGAGATGGCGGCGCAGCGCCCGCACCCGGTTCAGAAGCTGTCCGCCCTGTTTCTCGTCGACCAGGGGAATCAGCTGGAAGCCGATTTCGAGGGTCAGATCCTCGAGCTTGAGCAGCGCCGCCAGGTCGGAACCCTGCGCTGTCTCCACTTTTTTCTTTTCTCCTGGCGTCAACTCGACAGGGGGGGCGGAGGTTGCGTGCGCCGAGATCCGCCGTGCGCCCACGAACAGCCCCGCCGCAACCGTCAGAAATGCAAACTTCGGCAATCCGGGAATGAGGCACATGGCGCCGGAGACCAGGCTGGCCAGATAGAGCGTGGTCGGCCGCCCCAGCAGTTGCTGCCGGATCTCGCCGCCCAGCATTCCCGCCGAGTTGGCACGGGTCAGCGTGATGCCTCCCGCGACTGAAACCAGCAGCGAGGGAATGATGGTCACCAGCCCGTCGCCCACGGTAAGAACGGTGTACGTCCGGGCTGCATCGGCCAGCGCCACGCCCTGCTGCAGCGTGCCGATCAACAGCCCGGCCACGATGTTGATGGCGGTAATGAGAATGGTGGCCAGCGCGTCGCGCTGATTGAAGCGGGCCGCGCCGTCCATCGCCCCGTAGAACTCCGCCTCGCGGGCAATGGCTTGCCGCCGCCGGCGTGCCTCCGCTTCATCAATCAAGCCGGCATTCATGTCGGCGTCGATGGCCATCTGCTTGCCGGGCAGTGCGTCCAGGGTGAAGCGCGCGGTCACCTCGGCGGTGCGTACCGCGCCATGCGCCACCACCAGGAACTGGATCGCCACCAGGGCCAGAAACAGCACAAAGCCGACCACGTAATTGCCGCCCACGACGAACTGCCCGAAGGCTTCAATGACCTTCCCGGCGGCGGCCGTACCTTCCTGGCCGTGCAGCAGGATGCGGCGGCTGGAGGCAATGTTGAGCGAAAGCCGGAAGAGGGTGAGCAGCAACAGAAGGGTGGGAAAAACCGAGAGTTCCACAGCGCGGCGAATCTGCACGGCGGAGAGAAAGACAATGATGGAAGCAGCCATCGAAAGCGCCAGCAGCAGATCGAGGCCGGCGGCCGGCACGGGGACCAGCATGACGAAGATCACGCTGATGGCCGCCAGCGGCAATGCAGCCTCACGCAGCCGCTCCACAAACAATTGCAGGCCCGATCGCGCCGGGAGCGTGCCGGCAGGCAGTGCTGTCGTACTCATCTGGAGCCTCTTCCAAAAACCAAAAACGTGGAGTGCATGACTGTGGAGTGCATCACTTAGGACCTCTTCCCGAGCTCGAAACGGCGGAGCCGCGCCGCCGTTCGCGCAACTCGGCTTCGACCCGCTGGCGATAGAGATAGGCGAGGATGGCGGCCACGGCGGCGTAGAGATCCACCGGAATCGCCTGGCCCACCTCGACCGAGCGGTAAAGGGAGCGCGCCAGCGGTGGGTTTTCGACAATGGGCACGCCGGCCCAGCGCGCCTCCGCCTTGATCTCCTCGGCGAGCAGGTTGCGGCCCTTGGCCAGCACCTTGGGGGCATCCATGGCCACAAAATCGAACCCCAGGGCCACGGCATAATGGGTGGGATTGGTGAGCACGACAGCGGCTTTTGAAACGTCGGCTTTCACGCGGCGGCGGCGCATCTGGCGCTGCAGCCCGCGGATGCGGCTGCGTATCTGCGGACTGCCTTCGGTCTCCTTGAACTCGTCGCGCATGTCCTGCTTGCTCATCTTGAGGCGCGACTCGCGGCTCTGCCACTCGACCAGATAGTCGATCGCCGACCATCCGAAGAGCAGCCAGGCCGCAGCCAGCAGCAGCCCGTATACATCGGAGCCGAGCAGTTCGAGACGCGCTGTAGAAAACGGCGGCAGCGCCAGTTGCCGCGCGATGCGCTGCACGGCAAAGACCGCCAGCAGGGTGGCCGGAATCATGGACTTGCCCAACCGCGCCGCGGCCCTCATGGAGAAGAGATTTTTAATGTTGGAGACGGGATTGATCCGGTCCAGTTTGAATCCGATGGCATCGGCATGCACGTTGACGCCGCCGGTCTGCACAGCCCCTGTGGTCAACGCAGCCAGAACCACGAGCGCCATGGCCACGCCCGCCGGTGCCAAAACCATCAGACTCAGCCGACGCAGGGCGATGAGCGTGGGCTCGAGGGTTGCCGGTTCCCAGTGCGAGTCTGCGCCCAGCGCCAGAAAACCCGTGAAAGCAGCGCGCCAGGCCGCGATAACTCGGCCGCCCAGGACGCCCAGCGCCATCACCCCGGCCAGCGTGCCGGCCGCCGCCGTCAGTTCCCGGCTGTGCAGGATATCGCCTTCGCGGTGCGCTTTTTCCCGCCGGTGCGCAGTGGCTTGTTCGGTGCGTTCGCCGGGCAAGGTTTAGCCTCCTGCTCCACCGGGCAGGGCGATCAGACGTTCCGCCATGTCGAGAAGGCCCGCAAACCGCGCTTCAATAAAGCGCGGCCAAAGCGCCAGTGAGCCGATCAGAATCACAAAGCCGGTGAGGGTTTTCAGCGGAACCGTCAGCATCATCACCGGTAGCTGCGGGCTGAGCTTGCCCATCAGCGCCACCGCAATCTCCACCAGCAGGGTTGCGGCCATCACCGGAGCCGCGAGTTCGAGGGCGGCCAGAAAGATACCGGAGGCAGCGCGCACAATAGCCAGTGCCGCGGTAGGCGCAAGCGCGAAGCTGCCTAGTGGAACCACGCGGAAGCTGCGCACCATGGAAGCGAGCAGAATGCGATCGAGGCCGGCGGTGATGATCACCAGCGTGCCCATCAATTGAAACAAGTCGCCCAGGAGCGGCGTCTGGATCGAGGACGCCGGGTCCATCAGGTTGACCAGGGAGAAGCTGAACTGCAGTCCAACGATCTGCCCGGCGAAGAGCAGCATCTCGTTGAGCAACGTAAGCGAGAGGCCATAGACCAGCCCCACCGCAAGTTCCCCCAGCAACGACGAGAAGGAGAGCGATGCCTGCGCGTTGGGCAATGCCGCCACCAGCGGCGCCAGCAGAAAGGCGACCGCCCCGGCAAAGACAGCTTTCATGCGCGTCGGCAATGCGGTGGACGAAAAAAACGGAGCAAAGACCAGCATCCCGCTCACCCGCACCAGGGTCAGCGTCATTGCGTTCAGAAATGTCGGCCAATCCGCCATTGTTGTCATCGTGGCTCGTGGTTCGTGGTTCGTGGCTCGTGGTTCGTGGCTCGTGACTCGTGGCTCGTGAACTGCCCGAATCACCCGTCAGGTTCTACCCCAGGTACCTTCGGAAATCTCCCAGCAACACGCGCGTATAGGTCGCCATCCGCTCCAGAAACCACGGCATTCCAACCAGCAGGATGAGCGCAATCGCGGCCAGCCGCGGCACCGAGGTTAATGACTGCTCCTGCAGGCTGGTCAGCGTCTGGACGAGACTCAGGAAAAAACTCAGGAGCGCCGCGGCAATCAGCAGCGGCGCAGCCAGGATCATGGCTTCCTTCATCAACTGCCGCAGCAGTTCGGCGACCATGTCAGGGGTCATGTTAGAAACTCCTCAGCAGCGAGTTGGCCAGCAAATTCCATCCGTCCACCATTACGAAGAGCAGAATCTTGAGCGGGGTCGAGACCACTACCGGCGGCAACTGGAACATGCCGATCGAGGTGGTAATGGCCGCCGTCACCATGTCGATGAGCAGAAAAGGGAGAAACAAAACCGCGCCGATGGCGAAGCCGGCTTTTAATTCCGAAAGCATGTACGCTGGCACCACCACGCGCATGGGCAGGTCGTCGGGCGTATTCGGACGCGGAATCTGCCCGGCCGCGGTGAACAGCGCCAAGTCCTTTTCGCGCGCGTACTTGAGCAGAAAATGCTTCACCGGAACAGATCCGCGATCGAGCGCCTCGCCACCGGTGATCTGCCCGGCGCGATAGGGTTCAACCGCCTGCTGGTCAACCTGATTGAGGACCGGGGTCATCAAAAACCAGGCCATCATCAGCGCCAATCCCATGAGCGTGGGGTTGGAGGGCGCGGTCTGTGTGCCCAGCGCCTGGCGCAGAAAGTGAAACACGACCAGCAACCGGACCAGCGGCGTCATGGCCATAAGGATGGCGGGCAGCAGCGTAATCAGCGTCAGAACAAAGAGGATGGTCCAGGGCGTTGAATCGGAGGGATGGAGTTTGCTGTTCAGATCGGGCAACAAGGGCACGGGCGCAGCCGCCGCGCTCTTGGCCCACACAGCCATCACCGAGGCGACTACCATGAAAGCCTCGCAGGACCAGACAAAGCCGGCCGCGCAGCGCGTGATTGTTTAGCGCGTACGGAATCATCGAGCGCGTAAAATACGGGTCCGCCTTCAGCCGACGTCGCCACCAGAAAGCACCTGCCTTCGGCCTCGACCAGGGCCAGCGACTGGCGCGGTCCAAGCGCGATCCGCTCCAGCAGCGCCAGCCGCGGCGTGCTTTTCTTTCCGGCATTCTTGAAACGCGCCATCACCCATCCGGCAATCCCGCCCAGATCAGCGTGCGTCGGCGATTTGATGTTGCGGCTCACCCTCACTCCTCTGTCCCTTACGCCTTCGTCAAACTCATTGAAAGGTCGTTTCTTGAGTTGCTGGTCATCGAGGCCGCGGCCCACTCGACCCCATGGTTCAGGGCAGACGCGTGATGCGCACTGCCAACGCGCCGTCAATGACCTCGAATTCACTCCAGGCCAGCTGGACATCGCCGGCAGACAGCGGCACATCTTCTCCGTAACTCCACTGCGACTGAATGACGTTGCCCGGCGCGAGCGCCAGCAGTTGCCGCACCCGAAAATCTCCCACGGGAACCACCACATCCAACTCGACCGGAAGCCGCGTCACCGCCCCCTTGAGCTGATCCTTTTCCGGGACCGGTTGGGAGACTGGCACGAGCGCCTGTGCTGGATTCGTCTCCACTTTCACCGCGGGAGCCGGTCGAGCCGCGGGCTGTGCTGCCGCAGGCATTGCTTGCGCTGTCGCCATTTGGCCTCTTGCGTTGCAGGAAACCGGCCAGAGGACCACGAGACAGATTGGAATGGTCTAAGAAATGCGCCGGGCCTATTCCCAGCATCGCGCGCCAACAGTCTTGGCGCGCTCGCCGTGCCGGACCGCTGCACTCCATCGCTGCTACACTAAGAGGTGAAACGAATTGCGTTATCCGCGCTCCATCATGGAGTGCGAGCTTGTGATCGGGGTTGAAAAGCCATGCCTGAAAAGAAAGAAAACAAGTCCTTTACCGGAACCAGCCTGCGCCTGAAGGTCGGCCTGGCCGAGATGCTCAAGGGCGGCGTCATCATGGACGTGATGAGCGTGGAGCAGGCGCGCATTGCCGAAGAAGCCGGCGCTACCTCCGTCATGGCCCTCGAGCGCGTGCCGGCCATGATTCGCGCCGAGGGCGGCGTCGCCCGCATGGCGCGCCCCGCACTCATCAAGCAGATCATTCAGGCAGTTTCTATTCCGGTGATGGCCAAGGCTCGCATCGGCCACTTTGCCGAAGCGCAGATCCTGCAGGAGCTGGGCGTCGACTTCATCGACGAGAGCGAAGTGCTGACCCCGGCCGACGAGGCGCACCACATCGACAAGCACGCCTTCACCACTCCCTTCGTCTGCGGGGCGCGCAACCTGGGCGAGGCGCTGCGCCGCATTGCCGAAGGCGCGGCCATGATCCGCACCAAGGGCGAAGCAGGCACCGGCGACGTGGTCCACGCCGTGCAGCACATGCGCCAGATCACCAAAGAAATGCGCCAGCTCACGGTGCTCACCGAGCAGGAGCTCTACGCAGCTGCGAAGGAACACCAGGCTCCTTACGAGCTGGTTCGCATGGTGGCCCAGGCGGGCAAGCTGCCGGTGCCCAACTTCTCCGCCGGCGGCATCGCCACGCCGGCCGACGCAGCCCTGATGATGCAGCTCGGCGCCGAGGCCATCTTCGTCGGCTCGGGAATCTTCATGAAGGAACGCGCCACGCCGCTCGATGTCGAGAACGACCCCAAGGAGCGCGAAGAGGCTGTCTCGCGCGCCAAGGCCATCGTGATCGGCCACCACGCACTACAACGACCCCAAGATCCTGGCCGAAGTCAGCGAGCAGGTGACGGGCACGATGAAGGGCCTGGCCGCCGCCGCGATCGAAGAGTCGCAACTCCTCCAAACCCGCGGCTGGTAACCACCTGCGGTGGGGCAGACGCTCGCTTTTCGCTCGCACGAGCTTGATTGCTTCTCATCCTTGCGCTAGAAAAAAGCGCAAGGATGTCGCACGGGCTACGCTCTGAACTTCGGGAATCGGTTATATCCAATGTTTGGATCATTGGAACGAAGTTCAAGGTGATTTTGTAGACCAAAGGCATAAAACCCGCCGCAAAATTTGGGTGCCCCAGGTCTTGATTCTGAGACCTGGGAGAGCACAATTCTTAGACCCTCATCGCCGGGTGCCCCATCCTTCGCGCTTTTTGCGAAGGGTGGGAAACCGCCGCTGCTGGCTCCCCAAGCCGAAGGCGTCCGCCCCGCCGCAGGTGGTAGAAATAGTCATCTGACTAGTGATATGACTATCTAAGAGGTTTTGCACATGGTCTGGCCCGTCTACGACGCAAAAGCCCGCTTCAGCGAACTCCTCGACGCGGCCCTGAAAGAAGGCCCGCAAGTCGTCACCCGTCGTGGCGTCGAAACCGCCGTTCTCGTCCCCATCGACGAGTGGAGACATTTGAAGGAGAAGGCTCGAAAAGCCATCCCGGATCCGCTCCTCGATCCCAATGGACCGCACGATATCCCTCTGCCGCCTCACCGTCCGGTGCTGAAGCTGCGCCCAGTTGATTTTGACGACGAGGAGCAGGCTTGATCTACCTGCTCGACACCAATGTTGTTTCCGAGCTACGCAAACCACGGCCCCATGGCGGGGTCGCGGCCTGGAGGCGCTCCGTTCCCGCGCATCAGCTTGCTATTCCGGCCGTAGTTCTCGCCGAAGCACAGGCTGGAGTCGAGCTCACGCGCAATCAGGACGCGGCAAAAGCAGATGAACTGGAAATCTGGATCGACAACCTCATGGCCTACTACACCATCCTTCCTGCCGATGGTCCGATCTTCCGCGAATGGGCACGCCTGATGCATCGGAAACCGGTTAATCTGACTGTCGATGCCATGATTGCCGCTACGGCGAGAGTCATAGGACTGACGGTAGCCACCCGCAACGTTAAACATTTCGCCGTTTTCGGAGTTCCGGTCTTCAATCCATTCACGTTTAGGGAAAACACTTGAATCAAGGCATTCCTCCCCGCATCGGCGTCCTCGCCATCCAGGGTGACTACGCTGCTCATGCGCAGGCGCTGGCCGATGCCGGCGCGCAGCCAGTGGAGATCCGCAAGGCGAGCGAGTTGGCCACCATAGACGGCCTCATCCTGCCCGGCGGCGAGTCCACCACCATGCTCAAGTTCCTCGATAGGTTCCACCTCTTTGATCCTTTAAAGGAGTTTTGTGCCAACAAGCCGGTCTTCGGCACTTGCGCCGGTGCTATCCTGCTGGCCCGCGAGGTCCGCAACCCCGCACAGCGGAGTTTGGGACTGCTCGATGCCGTTGTGGAGCGCAACGCCTACGGACGCCAAATCGACTCAACCATCCTGACGGCGCCGTCTTCCCTGCCCGGCGAGCCGCTGGAGATGGTCTTTATTCGTGCGCCGCGCATTGCCTCCATCGGCGCCACAGTCGAAGCACTTGCCTTCCGCGATGGCTCGCCCGCCCTGGTCCGCCAAGGCCCGCTCATGGCCGCCACATTCCACCCCGAACTCTCCCACGACCGCCGCGTTCACAGGCTTTTTGTTGAGATCGTATCCGAATCTCTTCCCATACGCATCCAAGAAGAGCGAACATAGAAGAAGGTGTTCTCCGTTGCTCCCCGAAGCAGAGGCTTCACGGAAGCGCACGCTTGCAAGCGCAGACTTGATCGAATGAAATCTCATCCCCCATTTTTACGGCATCCTGATCGGAATCGATGGGCGTCCAATCTAATGGGAAACAAACTTTGATTTCACTTCCGTGAGAGGCTCGTATGCCTTCGATCTTCACTCCCAGTTCCGTTGAAATAGAAAGGAAGTCGCCCGGCTTCGGCGGCAAACCCCCTGTCGACCGGAGACCAACCGGTGGTGGAGGCGGAGGCGGCGATGACGATTGGAAAAATGCACACCGCGGGCCGCGCGAACTGCTCAACCGAGTGCGCGCTTTTGTTTTCTGCGCTCTAGCCGGCGACATGATGTTTTTCGTGGCCCTGGTGGTGCTGTTTTACGCGCGCCAGAGCGGCACGCATCTGGATCCTCGCACCCTGAGACAGGTGGGCGATTGGCACCCCATCCTGATGCCGCCCATCCTCTTCCTTAATTCCGCCATTCTGCTGGTCAGCATTCTCACCATGGAGTTGGCGCGCTGGCATATCTTCAAGGAAATTGACGTGCTGGAGGAATGGCTCGGCTTGGGCCGTCCAGCCGTGCGCCGAACGCTGCCGTGGCTGGCCGCCACTCTGATTCTGGGCGCTTTGTTCCTCGTCGGCCAGGCAATCGCCTGGAAGCAGCTCACCGCGGAAGGCTTTGCTTTCGATCGCTGGGCCACTCCTGCGAGCTACTTCTTCTACCTGATCACAGGACTGCACGCCATGCACCTGGCGCTGGGGATTTTCGCCTTGATCGGGTGCCTGTTTTTGCTTCACGGCCTGAAGAGCGTGAATCACCGCCAGATCGCTGTGGATGCGACCGCATGGTTCTGGCATGCCATGGGATTTGCGTGGCTTTTCCTGTTTGCCGTGCTGACCTTCGGCCAATGACGGACTCGTCTCCACGCTAAGAAGCCATGCAGCCGCGGCCAAGCCCGCCCTGGCGCCGCTAAGCTGCGCGGAAATGGAGCAACGAGCGGCAGCGATCTCCGAGCGTCGGGACTTCAGGACACTCAAAGTAAATCGCGCGGTTCACCGCCATCAGCAGGTGGATGGCCTGCAGTTGCGCGTCGCGCACGCAGAAGGTGCCGCCAGCATGCACATACTCATCGGTCAGGTAGTCGATGGCGTGCCCCAGAATTTCAAGGGCGTGGCCCGCCTGCGGTGAGATGCGCCGGCGTCTCACCACGCGGCGCGCGCCTTGCGTCGGTACACCATTCCCTATCTGAATTTCAGCCGCAGCAGGAATCGCCATAGAGTTCATCCTTACTCATCTCTTCGGTCCGTTGGGGCGATTCTTTCAGATGACCGAGGTACTGCTTCCCGAATCGGGTGGAGCGCTTGCTGGGAGGCCTGAACTGGAACTCGTGTGATAAGGCTCACGCCTGTTCCCACCGCGCTCGGCTACATTCTTTGCAGCGGGAAAATCTCGAACTGGATGCGAACGTCATCCGCTTGAAGTCACGTAAGTGAGCTTCGAAGGATTGAAAGCCCCATTTATCCTCCGGGCGCGCGCCTTGACGGGATGAGGCTGAAAACCTAATCTCAAACCAGGGAAGCTTTTTCGACGGAGACGCTTACTGTCGCCATCGAAATTGCACACCTCAATCGATTTCAGGCTGGACGGCGATGGTCCCATACCACTGGCAATACCTTCCGCTCTTAATGCAGGTTGTGTTCGCCGTGTTGCTCGGCGTGGGCATGGTGACCGCGTCGTGGTTCGTGGGACGGCACCGCAATACCAAGGTCAAGCTGGCCACCTACGAGAGCGGCATTGAGGCCGTGGGCGACGCCCGTGGGCGCTTCAGCGTGCGCTTCTACATGGTCGCAGTGTTGTTCATCCTGTTCGACGTGGAATCAGTCTTTCTCATGCCCTGGGCTATCATCTACCGCAAACTTCCTGCGATTACCGGCTCACGCCTCTTCGGCTTCTGGGAGATGCTGGTCTACCTGGGCTTTGTGGCCGTCGGCCTCTATTACATTGTGCGTAAAGGCGTCCTCAACTGGAGCCAGGACAAAGCTGATCTTTAATCTGTGACTTTTTGAATCTGTGACTTTTTGGTAAAGCGGAGCTTTTTGGATGACTCAAGCCGTTACGATGCTGGGCAAACAAGCCGTCCTCGATGGGCTCGCCGAACATCCTGCTGTCAAGGCCATCGCGACCTGGAACGTCGATGCGCTGACCGACGCCAAGTTCGATCGCGATGAACTGACGCTCACGGTCACGCCGGAGGCCATTCGCGAGGCTTGCTCGACCTTGCGCGAGGCCGGCTACAACTTCTTTGAAGATATGACGGCCGTCGATTGGCATCCGGCCACGCCGCGCTTCCAGTTGAGCTACCACCTTCTCTCTCACGGCTTCATGGAACGCATCCGCCTCTGCGCCCGGGTTGATGATCCAGATCCATCCGTACCGACCATCACGACCATCTGGCCGGGCGCCAATTTCTTCGAGCGCGAAGTCTTCGATCTCTTCGGCATCCGCTTTGAAGGACACCCCGACCTGCGCCGCATCATGATGCCCGACGACTGGAAGGGCCATCCCTTGCGCAAGGATTATCCCGTGGAGGGTTACCGCTGATGGGCGCCATTGAAACTCCTGCGATCACCAACCTCGGCGGCCAGCACATGATCCTCAACATGGGCCCGCAGCACCCGGCTACGCACGGCGTGTTGCGCCTGGTAGTTGAGATCGATGGCGAAACCATCCTCCATGTGCGCCCGGAGATTGGTTATCTGCATACCGGGATCGAAAAAACCTGCGAAGCCAAGTTCTACCAGCAGGTCATCCCGATGACGGATCGCATCAACTACCTCGATCCGCTTTCGAATAACTTGTGTTACTGTCTGGCCGTCGAAAAGCTGCTCGATCTTGAAATCCCCGAGCGCGCCCAGTGGGTTCGCGTAATGCTGACGGAGCTCAGCCGGCTCAACTCGCACCTTATCTGGCTGGGCACGCACGCCATGGACATCGGCGCGCTCACCGTCTTCCTCTACACCTTCCGCGAGCGCGAAGAAATTCTCCGCCTGTTTGAAGCTGTGGCTGGCCAGCGCATGATGACGAGCTACTTCCGCATCGGCGGTCTCTCGATGGAGCCGCCTCTTGGCTTCTTCGAACGGGTGCGGTCCTTCATCAACACGCTGCCGGAAAAGATCGACGAGTACACAAACCTGCTCAGCGGAAACCCAATCTTCATGAACCGCCTGAAAGGCGTGGGCTTCCTCTCGGCAGAAAACGCGATCGCATACGGCGTAACCGGGCCGCCCCTGCGCGCCTCGGGAGTCGACATCGACCTGCGCCGCGACATGCCGTATTCGAGCTACGAAAAATTCCAGTTCAAGGTGCCGACTTCTACCGTCGGCGACACCTGGGCACGGTATGAAGTTCGCCTTCTCGAAATGCGCGAGAGCATCAAGATTATTCAGCAGGCGCTGGATGGCATGCCCGGCGGTCCGGTCAAAGCCAACGCGCCCAAGATCATCCTTCCCGATCGCGAAAAGATGAAGACCGAGATGGAAGCGCTGATCCATCACTTCAAGATCGTGACCGAAGGTTTCCCGGTTCCAGCGGGCGAAGTTTATCAGGGCATCGAGTGCGGGCACGGACAGGTGGGCTATTACGTGGTTTCCGACGGAACCGCCAAGCCCTATCGCGTGCACATGCGCTATCCGTCGTTCGCCACCTTGCAGGCGCTCGAAGTGATGAGCAAGGACCACCTGATCGCCGACCTGGTAGCCGTCATCGGCTCCATCGACATCGTGCTGGGAGAGATCGATAGATAACGACCTGGGTTTTCAGGTACGTTCGTACTGGCTGATGCAAGGACGTAACGAGGGAATGGAGGCTTCGGCCTCTGAGGAAATGAAAACGTGGCTCAGCCAACTCAGACCGACGAACATCTCTACGTTGAGCTATGGGTTTCGCTCGCCTCTCTGTTGCGCAGTTACACCGCCGCGCATGGCCTGAACGGCAACCGCCAGGCCACGGTGGAATTGGGTGAGAAAAAAATCATTGTCCGTCACGCGGAAAATTGGCTGACCCTTGTGCGCGAAGGCGCACAAATCGCCTGGACGCGAGAAAATGGAAACGGGGGAACTATGCAACTGACCGAGCACGGCCGTTTGCGCGCCATGGGCTCAATGGCTGCAGCCCTCCCGCAGAAAGACCAAGAGGAAGATTTGGATATGGCAGCCGAAGCCTGGGCTCGGGAACTGATGCGGGAGCCGCAGCTATGAGCCCCCAAGAAACGCGTCCTGAAAGCGAGTCTGTCTTTTCGCCCGCGCTGGCCGCGCGCTTCGACGCGCTGGTCGAGAAATATCCGGTCAAGCGCTCGGCGCTGATTCCCATGCTGCTCTACGCGCAGGATGAGGTCGGTTTTCTCTCTGATCCCGTGATCGCCGAAATCGCGCAGCGCCTCAGCCTTACCGAACTCGACGTCCGCAATGTGGCCAGCTACTACTCTCTGCTGCGCTTCAAGATGGCGGGACGCTACAACATCCAGGTCTGCACCAACATCTGCTGCATGTTAAAGGGCGCGTACGATGTGCTCGATCGCTTCCGCGAGGAGCTGCACATCGACCCCAAGGGCGTGACGCCCGACGGCCTGTTCTCGCTTGAAGAAGTCGAATGCATCGGCGCCTGTTCCTGGGCTCCCGCCATCCAGGTCAACTACGACTTCCACGACGAGCTCAAGCCCGATCACGTTCCTGGCATTCTCGACGGATATCGGGGCAAAGCAGAGCCGGAGGCGAAAAAATAGAATGCCCAGACTCGTCTCCCATCCCGACGAAGTGAAAGTTATCTCCCGCCGCTTTGGTCAGGGCGCGACAAATATCGACCGCTATGTCGAACTCGGCGGCTACGAATCGCTGAAGAAGGCGCTTGCGCAAGGGCCTGACTGGATCATCAACGAGATGAAGGCCAGCAATCTGCGCGGCCGCGGCGGCGCTGGTTTTCCCACCGGCATGAAGTGGTCCTTCGTTCCCAAACAGTCGGCCAAGCCCAAGTACGTTCTAGTGAATGGCGATGAGAGCGAGCCCGGCACCTGCAAAGATCACCTCATCTTCCTGCACGATCCGCACGCGGTCATCGAGGGGACCATCATTGCGGGTCTGGCCATCGGCGCCAAAACCGGCTTCATTTATCTGCGCGGCGAATACCGCTACCTGCTCGAGATCGTTGAAAGAGCCGTAGCCGACGCCTACGAGCGCGGTTTCCTGGGCAAGAACATCTGCGGCAGCGACAGCGAATTCCAGGTCATCACCCAGACCGGCGCCGGCGCCTACGAAGTGGGCGAGGAATCGGCGCTGATGGAGTCGCTCGAGGGCAAGCGTGGCGTGCCGCGCATCAAGCCGCCCTTCCCTGCCGTCGTCGGCCTCTACGGCGGTCCAACGGTCATCAACAACGCCGAGACTATCGCCACGGTTCCGCATATTATCGCGATGGGCGCGGCGGCGTATTCCGAGATCGGCACGCCGCGCAACGGCGGCACGCGCCTCTTCTGCCTCAGTGGCCACATGGAGCGCCCCGGCGTTTACGAACTGCCCATGGGCTACAACCTCAAGAAGATGATTTACGAAGTAGGCGGCGGCATCGCCAACGGCCGCAACTTGAAAGCCGTGGTTCCCGGTGGCTCCTCCACGCCCGTGTTGTTACCCGAAGAGATCGACATCGGCATGGACTTCGATCAGGTGGGCAAGGCTGGCTCCATGCTCGGCTCCGGTGGCGTAGTGGCCATCGATGACCAGACCTGCATCGTCGAGTTTGCGCTGCGCACCATCAGCTTTTACCAGCACGAGAGCTGCGGCTGGTGCATTCCCTGCCGCGAAGGCACAGACTGGCTCAAGAAGTCGCTCACCCGCTTCCACGCCGGCTTCGGCAAGGCTTCGGACATCGATAATATTCGCCGCATCGCCGAAAACATCCTGGGCCGCACATTCTGCCCACTGGGCGACGCTGCCGCCATGCCGACCATTGCGTTTGTAAAGAAGTTTCGCAAGGAGTTTGAGGATCACCTGGACGGAAAGCCGTGCCCGTTCGCGAAAATAGGAGTGCCGCAATTGACGGTTGTGTAACGACTCGCCTTTCGAGGCGAGATTGAATGGATAGCAATCCAGCGGAATTCCCCTCCGAAGGAAAAGGAATTCCGTTGAAGGCGCGTGAGATGACGAGGAATTACCTGGTTGTTTATGGAAAATGCATCGGCAGTAATTTCTGTGGTCATGCGCCTGACGTCCCCGGCTGTATCTCCGCCGGCGACACTCTTGAGGAGATGTCGACGATGATGCGCGAAGCGCTCGAATTTCACCTTCGAGGATTGGCCGCGCAAGGACACTGTGCGCCGGAAGCGGCCACTATCAACGTAGAGTTCAAGCCCGAAGATTTTGAAGATGTTGATTACTTCGTTGTCCAGCATCTTGCCGTAAGTCTGCCGGCCAAGGCTGACCGCGATCTGAAGACCCAGGCCGCTTAAGGAAAAAATGCCCGACGTAACGTTCACAGTCGACGGAAAAAAGCTGACAGCGCCTGCGGGAACGCTGCTCATCGAGGCCTGCCGCAAGGCCGGCATTGAAATCCCCGCCTTTTGCTACTACCCCGGCCTCTCGCTGTGTGGCGCCTGCCGCATGTGCGTGGTGCGTCAGGAAAAAGTGCCGAAACTGCAGACCGCGTGCACCACCCTGGTGGCCGAAGGCCAGTCCTTCATCACTCAGTCGGACGACATTGCCGCGGCACGCAAGGGCACCGTCGAGCTGCTGCTCGGCAACCACCCGCTCGACTGCCCGGTTTGCGATGCCGGCGGTGAATGCGAACTACAGGACATGAACTTCACCTACGGCGCCGGCGAAAGCCTCTACACCGAGGCCAAGCAGCACCGCGAGGAGCAGCAGTGGTCGCCGGCCGTGTTCTATGACCGTCCGCGGTGCATTCTCTGCTACCGCTGCACGCGCATCTGTGGCGAAGGCATGGACGTATGGGCGCTGGGCATCGAGAACCGCAATGCCTCGTCCCTCATCATGCCCAATGTGAAGGATGACGGAAACAACCAGCTCGATTGCGAACAGTGCGGCATGTGCATCGACATCTGCCCGGTAGGCGCGCTCACCAGCGGAGCCTATCGCTACAAGACGCGGCCGTGGGAGATGAACCACGTCTCTACCGTCTGCACACACTGCGGCGACGGATGTAAAGTGACGCTGGGCGTGCGCACCACCAGCGAGGGCGCTGACATCGTTCGCGGCGACAACCGCGACAAGAGCGGCATCAATGACGATTTTCTCTGCGCCAAGGGCCGCTTCGGCTTCGACTTCGTCGACAGTCCAGATCGACTGACCAAGCCCCTGGTGCGCAACTCCACAGGAAAGCTCGAACCTGCCACGTGGGAACAGGCGCTGCGCGTTGCCGGAGCCAAGCTCAAGGAGATTCGCGACAGTCGCGGTGGCGCTGCGATCGGCGTCATCGGCTCCAACCGCACTACCAATGAAGAGAACTACCTACTGCAGAAGTTTGCGCGCACAGTTCTCAGCACCAACAACATCGACCACGAGCGGACTACGGATTATGCGTCGTTCGCGCGCGCCATCGCCGGCCATCCGGGCAAAACCGCTACGCTGCGCGAGATTGGCACCGCACCTGCGATTTTGCTCATTGGTGGCGACCCCACGCACGAGCATCCACTGCTGGCCTGGCAGATCCGCACCAACGTCCGCCTCAACCACGGCCGGCTCTATATCGCGAACACGCGTCCCATCAAGCTTGATCGCCAGGCCAAGGCGACCCAGGAGCTTCCCGCTAACGGCTATGACAATCTCGCCAGCTTCCTCGAAGCCGGCCAATCCGACTTCAGCAAGGCCGTGCTTGCCGAGGAATCGCTGGTCGTCATCTTCGGCGAAGAGTTTCGCGGCGCAGCCGTTGACAAATTCGTTGCCTGGGGCCTGAAACGCGGTAACATTCGCTTCGCGTACCTCGGCGATCATTCGAATTCCCGCGGCGCAGCCGATATGGGACTCTTCCCTGACCTGCTGCCCGGTTACGTTCCGGTCACCGCGCCCGGTGCGTTTGCCGAATACCCGAATCTGCCCTCTGCGCCCGGCAAGACACTGCCGCAGATGTTCGAGGCCGCCGCAAAGGGCGAACTCGGCGCGCTGTTCATCGTCGGCGCCAACCCGGTTTCGCGCCTCAAACTCGACGCCAACGCGCTGCGCAACACATTCGTCATCGTGCAGGATCTTTTCCTCACCGAGACCGCGGCCCTCGCCGACGTTGTGCTTCCGGCCGCAAGCCTCTATGAGAAATCCGGCACCGTTACCAATACTTTCGGCGACGTGCAGATGGCGCGAAAGGCGGCGGACCGTCCCGTCGTGAAGCCTGATTTCGAAATCCTGGTACGCGTGGCCAGCACAATGGGCATCGACGTAAAAACGCTGGTTCCGTTTGCGCACGGCTCCATGACGGGCGATCTAGGCCAGTCGCGCGGCGCGCAGATGGGCGAAGCCGACCAGCACTCGGTGTGGCTGGAAGCCAATGGCCTGGAGCCGAAGCTCAGCCCATTCGATCCGCTCGCGCTGCTCGACGAGATTCAGCGTCTCGTGCCGGGCTACGCGCCCAGCGAGAGCTTCGATCGCTTCAATCTTTTCGGCGGCAACGATGTGCACACCGAGCCTGGCAACGCGCCGGGATTCGTTCCGGTTTCCGCACTGAGCGGCGCCGAACTCATCGTTCCTTCCCATGATGGTTTGTTCACCTCCGCGACGCTTGGACGCTACTGCCGCGGACTCAATGAACTCGAACGGCACCAGGAGCGCGAACACGCCGCCGTCGCGGCAATTTAGAAACAGGTCCATCGACCCGCTCAGGATGGATGCGGTCGATAAGAGAGGCTGAAGGCACGTGACGTTACTTGAATTTTTTTTATGGAACTTGGTAAAGGTCGTTGTGGTCACGGTGCTCCTGCTCATGGGCGTGGCCTACACTGTGCTGCTCGAGCGCAAGATGGTCGGCCGCATCCAGAACCGCTGGGGACCCAGCCGTGTGGGCCCGTTCGGCATGCTGCAGCCGCTCGTTGACGGCGCTAAGTCCTTTCTCAAAGAAGATCTGATTCCCACCGCGGTCTACCGTCCGCTCTATCTGCTCGCACCCATCATCTCGCTGACCTGTGCGCTGATCGTGATCGCGGTAATTCCCTTCGGCGAGCCTAAAGCAGGACCCGGCGGTGTGGACCTTTTTGATATTTCGAATATCAACATCGGCGTGCTGGTCATTCTCGGCGTCACCTCTGTCGGCGTCTACGGCATTGCGCTGGCCGGATGGTCTTCCAACAACAAATACTCACTGCTTGGCGGACTGCGCTCCTCCGCGCAACTCATCAGCTACGAGCTGGCCCTCGGACTTTCGCTGGTCGGTGTTGTGCTCCGTGCGGGATCGTTCAATCTGCGCACCATCGTCGAGCAGCAGGCACAGAAGGGCATCGTTACCTGGAATGTCTTCGGCGGCTTGCAGTTCGTGGCCTTCTTCATCTACCTGATGGCCGCTTTCGCCGAAACCAACCGCGCGCCCTTCGATTTGCCCGAAGCCGAGAGTGAGCTCACCGGCGGCTATCACACCGAGTACAGTTCCATGAAATTCGCCATGTTTTTCATGGCCGAATATGCCAACATGATCAACGTGGGCTGCGTGGCCACGCTGCTGTTCCTGGGCGGCTGGACGAGCCCGTTCGGCGACCTGATTGGGCCATTTCAGAGCGGCTTTGTCAACGCGCTGCTCTCCATCTTCTGGTTCGTCATCAAGGTTTTCCTTTTCCTCTGTCTTTACGTGTGGGTGCGCGGCACGCTGCCTCGCTTCCGCTATGACCAGCTCATGAATTTTGGATGGCGTTTCTTGATGCCTCTGGCCATCCTCAACATCATTGGAACCAGCCTCTGGCTTGCTTATCGCTGAAGGTTGAAACGCAACACGCCAAATGCTTTCGGGCGCTTGCTTGGGGATGCGCTCATTTACAATCGAGAAGGATTTGCCGGAGTTTGAATCGCATTCTCCGTTCTCCTTCCCCGTAACCTTTACCGGACCGTGTTCAGTCCGGCACCAGCCCGTAACGGCGGAACGATGCACCTGATCCTGTTCTTCATATTTGCCGGATGCTGCCTGGCAGGAGCCATCAATCTCCTGGTCCAGACCCATCCCATCAACAGCGCCCTCGCGCTGGTCGTGGTCATGACCTCGCTGGCAGTGCTGTATCTGCTGCTGGGCGCCGAATTTCTGGCAGCCGCCCAGATCATCGTCTACTCCGGCGCTGTCATGGTGCTGTTTGTCTTCGTGGTCATGCTGCTCAATGCCGGCCGTGAAGAACGCACACTGGGCAGCCGCGCTGCGCGCACAATCGGAGTGCCGGCCGTGGTGGTTTTGCTGGGAGTGCTGGTCACCACCATTCTCCGCATTCAGGGCCTTGGAGCTGCTGCATTGAGCCAGGGTCTTACGCCCACTGAAGAATTGAGCCGCGTTCTCTTCCACGAATTGCTGCTGCCCTTTGAAGTCACCTCGGTGCTCATTCTTATCGCCATCCTCGGTGCAGTGGCACTGGCCCGGCAAGAAGGCTCAGAAAGGACGGCTGCCAAGTGAACCTCCAAATGGACGTTCCGCTCTCCTGGTATCTGCTTCTCAGCGCAGCGCTGTTCTCGCTCGGCGTGGTCGGTTTTCTCATCAAGCGCAACCTGATCACCGTTTTTATGTCCATTGAGCTCATGCTCAATGCTGTCAATCTCTCCTTTGTCACCTTTGCCCACCAATGGCACGCGGTGAAGGGGCAGATTTTTGTCTTCTTTGTGATGACCGTCGCCGCGGCTGAGGCCGCTGTGGGTCTGGCCATCATCATCGCCATCTTCCGCGCCCGCAACACGCTGGCCGTTGACCGTATCGACCTGATGAAACTATGAACGCACCGCTTCATCTCTGGCTGATTCCGCTCCTGCCCTTCGCAGGATTTCTGTTGAACGGAATCCTCGGCCGCAGGCTGCCCAAGGTTCTCACCACCGCCATTGGCCTGCTGCTGCCGCTGGCCTCGTTCGGGCTGGTACTCAACGCCGCGCGCAGCATCACCGGCTTCGGCTCCGCAGTACCGCTGCCCGCCGTTGAAAACTTTCCATTCTCATGGATCAGCGTCGGCACGCTGCATATCGACTTCAACCTGGTCCTCGACCAGCTTTCGCTGGTCATGCTGCTGGTCATCACCGGCGTAGGCTTTCTCATCCATGTCTACTCCGTCGGCTATATGCACGACGACGCCGGCTACGCGCGCTACTTCAGTTACCTGAATCTGTTTCTCTTCTTCATGACCACCCTGGTGCTGGCGGGCAATGTGTTGCTCATGTTCGTCGGCTGGGAAGGCGTGGGTCTCGCATCGTACCTGCTGATTGGCTTCTGGTTCGAGAAAACCTCCGCTGCCGACGCCGGCAAAAAAGCCTTCATCGTTAATCGCATTGGCGACTTTGGTTTTCTCATCGGCATCTTTCTGCTGCTCGGCAACTTCGGAACGCTCACTTTCAGCGAGATCGCGGCCAAGCTCGCCACGATGCCAGGCTGGACCGGTGGCATTCTGACCGCAATCTGCACTCTGCCTGCTGGTGGGCGCAACCGGCAAAAGCGCGCAGCTTCCGCTCTACGTCTGGCTGCCCGACGCCATGGAAGGCCCCACGCCGGTCTCGGCTCTGATTCACGCGGCCACCATGGTCACGGCCGGCGTCTACATGATCTCGCGCACGCATTTCCTCTTCGACCGTTCGCCTTATGCTTTGGGCGCTGTCGCTATCGTGGGCGCGGCTACAGCATTCTTCGCCGCCACCATGGGCCTGATGCAGAACGACATCAAGCGCGTGCTGGCCTACTCCACCATGTCGCAGCTTGGCTACATGTTCCTGGCCTGCGGCGTTGCGGCCTATTCCGCCGCCATCTTCCACCTGATGACACACGCCTTCTTCAAGGCGCTGCTCTTCCTCGCCGCCGGCTCCGTCATCCACGCCATGGGCGGCGAGCAGGACATGCGCAAGATGGGCGGCCTGCGCAAAAAACTTCCGGTCACTTTCTGGACTATGACCGCGGCCGTCTTCGCCATCAGTGGCTTTTTTCCGTTCGCCGGTTTCTTCTCTAAAGACGCCATTCTCTATGCGGCATTCCTGCAGGGCACGGGCGGCAAGATCCTCTGGTTCGTCGGCCTGGTCACAGCGTTGCTCACCGCCATTTACATGTTCCGCCTTTGGTACATGACCTTCTTCGGCGAATTGCGCAGCCACGACGTGCACCCGCACGAAGCGCCCGCGTCCATGCTCATCCCGCTGGTAATTCTGGGCGCACTCGCGGTTTGCGGCGGCTGGATCGGCATCGAGCGCATCAGCGACTATCTGGCTCCCGTCACCGGCGCGCGCAAAGTTCCGCCCGTCACAGGACATCTTGAGCTCTGGCTCAGCATTCTCGCCGTGGCCGTGGCCGCAGAAGGCTGGCTGATCGCCGACAAGTACTATCGCCGCAAGACTGATCGCCCTGCCCAGCTCGCCGCCGCGATGCCCGGCACCTACGCTCTCATCGCCAACAAGTACTACGTGGACGAGCTCTACAGCACAATTTTCGTCAAGCCGCTGCTGGCGTTTTCGCGTTACATCCTTGGCTGGGTAGTCGATGCGGGCATCCTTGGCGGAGCGGCGTGGCTGCTCGGCGGCACAGCAACGCTGGGCGGAGCGGTTCTGCAGCGCTGGCAATCGGGTAATCTGCGCTCCTACGCAGCCTGGCTGGCTTTGGGTGCGGCCGCACTCCTCATCGCCGCAGTCGCGGTTCATTCTGGCTGGTCACTTAGTTTCCAATCTGTTTCCTCTCACTTCACTCTGAAAGCAGCGGGGCACTGAGAAGATGAATACTTACGACCCAATCATTCTCACTCTCATCCTGCTGGTTCCTCTGGCCGGCGCAGCTGTGGTCGCGCTGCTGCCCGATCGCGGCAAGCTTCCGAACTGGGTCGCGCTGCTCACTTCGCTGCTCGTCTTCGCATTCACGCTGCATCTGCCGGCGCACTTCATCAACGGCCAGCCCGGCTTCCAGTTTGAAGTCAATCGCCTCTGGATCGAGAATCCTGCCATCGCGTATCACGTTGGCGTCGACAGCCTGAGCCTCTGGCTCGTGGTCCTCACCGGCCTGCTCGCGCCGGTTGGTGTGCTCGCCAGTTGGAACGCCATCCAGTCTCGCCGCAAAGTCTTCTATTCGCTCTTTCTGGTGCAGCAGACCGCCATCTTTGGCGTCTTCATCTCGCTCGACCTGATGCTGTACTACGGCTTCTGGGAGCTCTCGCTGGTGCCCATGGCCGTGCTCACGGCCATGTACGGACGCAAGAATGGCCCACGCGCCGCGCTCAAGTTCTTCCTCTTTACCTTCATCCCTTCCGCGCCGCTGCTGGTTGCCATTCTGTGGCTCTACTCGCGCACTGGAACCTTCGATTTCACCACGCTGCAAGTGCTGCTCACGCATGGATCGTTCCCTTCCGGAGCGCTCTTCTGGGCTTCGCTCGCATTCCTCTTCGCCTTCGCGGTCAAAGTGCCCATCTTCCCGCTGCACGGCTGGCTTGCCGACACGTTCGCCGAAGCTCCAGTTGCGATGGCGATGGTCGTCGCCGGCAAGATGGGCCTCTATTCGATGTTGCGTTTCCACGTGGCCCTGTTCCCCGCGCAAGCGCACTACGTAGCGCCGGTCATGATTGCGCTGGCCGCCATTGGTGTACTCTATGGCGCGTGCATGGCGCTGGCGCAGCGCGATTTCTGGCGCCTGCTCTCTTTCGGCACTGTGAGCCACTTCAGCCTGGTCATACTCGCCATCTACGGCCTTACCCTAACGGGCTGGAATGGGGCCGTGTTTCAGATCCTCTCGCTGGGCGTGGTGGAAGGCGCAATGTTTGTCCTGCTCGGTGCTCTCGACAGTCGTTATGCGACCAGTGAGATTGCAGCCTACGGCGGATTGGCTGCCAAGCTGCCCCGCACTGCCAGCTATTTCGTAATTGCGACCCTCACCATGATCGGCTTGCCTCTGCTCGGAAACTTCATCGGCGAATTCATCATCCTCTCCACCACCTTCACGCAGGTCAGTCGCGGCTGGGCGATTGCCGCCACGGTAAGCGTGATTCTCAGCGCGTCGTACATGCTCTGGCTCGTCCAGCGCCTCTTTTATGGACCACCCAGTGCGCTGGCTGAACGAGCCGCGCCCGATTTGCGCGTCAGTGAACTTGTGGCGCTCACGCCACTGGCCGTGCTGATGCTCACCATGGGCGTGGCGCCGAATCTCTGGCTCAACTCCATCCAGTCCGGTTTGCACCTGCCGCGCGTAGAAGTTCGACTGGAAGGCGCACCGTACGTAAATGTTTCTTCCATCTCTTCGGAGGCCCAGCGGTGAATCACGTGCCCGACATCTTCCGCATCCTCCCTGAGGTGATTCTCACACTCACCGGCGTGGTCATCATGCTGATCGATGCCTCGATTCCGCCGCTGTGGAACCGCCGCTATCTTGGCTTCGTCGCCGCCATCGGCACCACGATTGCCTTGTGGGCCAGCCTATGGCAGCTCTCCCTACCTCAAGGCGCTGCCTACTTCAACACGGTTGAGACCAGCTACTTCACGGTCTTCTTTCACGTGCTCATCTGCGGCATTGTTCTGGTCACATTGCTGCTCTCACTCGACACTGTGCCCGCGCACAGTCATCATCAGGGTGAGTTCTATGCGCTGATCGTCTTCGGCGCAGTCGGCATGTGCCTGCTTACCAGCGCCATCGAACTGCTGGTTGTATTCGTTGCGCTCGAAATCTCCTCCATCTCCACCTACATTCTGGCCGGCTATCGCAAGAACACGGGCCGCGGTCCCGAAGCCGCGATCAAGTACTTCCTGCTCGGATCGTTTGCGACAGCCTTCCTGCTGTACGGAATCGCGCTGATCTTCGGCGCCACCGGAACCACGCAGATTTACGAGATTGCGCATCTGGCTCCGCTGGCCGAGAACCAGACACTGGTAATTGTCGCGCTGGCCATGATGCTGGTCGGCATCCTCTTCAAAGTCTCGGCCGCGCCGTTCCATATCTGGACGCCAGATGTATACGAGGGCGCGTCCGTCGCCGGTGGTGGCGCTGCTCTCCACCGCACCCAAGATCGCGGCCTTTGCGCTGCTGCTGCGCATCGTCTACGAAGCGTTCCCCTCGCTGCACGCCTTCTGGTCGCCGCTGCTGTGGGTGGTTGCCGTGCTTTCCATGACGGTGGGCAACCTGGCCGCGCTGCGCCAGCAGAACGTGAAGCGCATGCTGGCCTACTCGTCCATTGCCCACGCCGGTTACCTGCTGGCCGCGTTCGCCGGCGCCGCCGATATCGGCATTGCCGCTGCCAGCTTCTATGCGGCCGCTTACGCGGCCATGAACGTGGGCATCTTCGCCGTCTTCAGCCTGGTCAGCGGATACGACGACAAATACCCGCTCATCGACGACTACCGCGGTCTCCTGTATCGCGCGCCGGTTCTGGGCAGTGTGCTCATCTTCTTTCTCATCTCGCTCATTGGAATTCCCTTCACCGGCGGATTCTTCGGCAAGTTCTATTCGTTCTCCTCTGCCGTCGATGGCGGAGCCATTTGGCTGGCCATCATCGGCCTGCTGAACTCGGGCGTGGCCGCGGCATACTATCTGCGCCTCGCCGCTGGTCTCCGCGCAGCGGCCGGCAGCGGATGAGAGCGCAGCGCCGCGACCGGTAGTCGGCATCGCCGTAGGCGCCGCGCTGGCAATGTGCGTTATCGCCACGCTGGCGCTGGGCATTGTGCCCAACGTGACGCTGCATGCTGCACAAAGCGGCGCGCACACGCTGCAGCCGCCACCGGAAATGCAACCGTCCGCACTCACGCCAGCGGTGGAAGTCGAGCCGCAGGCCAGCCGGTAATCAGAACAACACTCGGTGCCACCAAGCCAGTCACGCCTCGCCCATTACAATGAAGCTAATGAAGCTGGGCGAACTGGCAAGTCGGCTGGGCGCGGAACTCCGCGGCGACGCGAATGTTGAAGTCACCGGCGTGAAAGGCATTGAGGAAGCCGGCCCGACGGAAATCACCTTCGTCGCCAATCCTCGCTACGCTTCTCTGGCCCGCACCACGCGCGCCGCTGCCATCATTGTCGAGCCCGCGTTTCAGGAGATTGCGGCCGCAACCCTTCGCATCGAGAATCCGTACCTGGCGTTCTCGCGGGCGCTGGGCCTGTTCTACACTCCACCTGCGTATCCAGCCGGCATTCATCCAACGGCAGTCATCGATCCCTCAGCCGAGATTGGCGAAGCTGCACACATTGGCCCGTATGCGGTGGTAGGCCCGAATGTGCGCCTCGGCCCGCACGCCACGCTGCTGGCGCATGTGGTGCTCTATCCCGGCGTGCAAGCGGGCAGCCACTTCTTTGCGCACGCGCACGCGGTGGTGCGCGAGAATTGCGTGCTCGGCGATCACGTCACGCTCGAAAACGGCGTCATCATCGGCTCAGACGGCTTCGGCTTTGCCAAAAACGAATCTGGCCACTGGGAAAAAATTCCGCAGTCCGGCCCGGTGCGCATCGGCAACCGCGTGGACGTCCAGGCCAATGCCACCATCGACCGCGCGACTGTAGGCGCAACGGAAATCGGCGACGGCAGCAAGGTCGATAACCTGGTTCAGATCGGGCACGGCTCGCGTGTGGGCCAGAACACGCTGCTGTGCGCGCAGACCGGACTTGCCGGCTCGTCTGTCGTCGGCAACAACGTGATTCTCGCCGGCCAGGTTGGCATTGCCGGCCATTGCACGGTTGGAGACGGCGTGATTCTTACCGCACAATCTGCCGTTTCGCACGATGTGCCGCCAGGCAAGATGATCTCCGGATCGCCGGGCTTCGATAACCGCACCTGGCTGCGCGCGGTGGCCATCTTCCAGCGGCTGCCCGAACTGGTCAGGCGCATCAGCAGGCTCGAAGCAACTTTGAAGGTGCAACCGGAGCAGCAACAAAGCCCGGAGAAGGCAAAATAATGCGTCGTCCCCTGGTGCGCGGATTGATTTCCTCCGTGCTTCTTTCGCCCCTTGTCCTCGCTGCAGGTTGCCACTCCTATCACATCGACACCACCATCGAGAACCGCACCGGCGCCGCGATCAAACTCCTCGAAGTCGATTATCCCGACGCCAGCTTTGGCGCCGACAAAGTCGCCGCCGGCGCGGACTTCCATTACCGGATCCAGGTCGAAGGCAGCGGGCTGCTCAAGATCACCTATACCGGCGTGGATGACAAGCAGGTTCAAATCAAGGGACCGGAGCTGGTCCAAAGGCAGCAAGGGCGGCTCGACATCGTGTTGCAGCCTGATGGAAAGGCCGAGTTTCATCCCGAGTTCACGCCCGGAAGCTGATTAGGCCTCCGCTTTTGCCTGAACTCTGTGGTTCACCCACCCTGCTGTCAACCCATTACCAAAGTATTCTCCCTGACTCCAAGCAACTTCCGCGGCAAAGCCATCTGCCGGTTTTATTTCCCAATCCGCTAAGCTGGGACAGTGTCGAAAACTACCGAGAGCAGTATCTTTGCTCTATTGTTTTCAATCACTTAACGAAATTCAAGATGCAACGTATTTGTTTTCAAATACTTAACAAGGAACAGAAATACAAGCCGCATGGATTCAAACACTTATCGTTTTGGGAGGGGGGCCCCTCCTCAGCCCTGAAAGGAGACTGGGTTGAGGCTCGAGGCATCCCACCCTGGCCGCAAAAACAAAGATGTTCGGTCGGCAATCGCCCCAAAGCTTCAACGACCGAGGTGGGAAAGACCGGCGCTTTAAATGGCGGCACCCTCTAAAAAGCAGATGGGCTGGTCATTGCTGACCAGCCCATCGACTTTATCGTTGCCTTGTTGCCTTGGTCCCTCGTTCCCTTGGTCCCTCGTTCCCTTGTTCCCTCGTTCCCTGCTTTAATGCACCATGCTCTGGAAGAGCGGCGACTCCAGCAAGCTCGAGAACTGCGCGTCGCTGGAGGCGAAGTGAATATTGAGCGCACCGGCATCCGATCCGATCGTGGTGGCATTCAAGGCTTGCTGTTCCGCGTCGGAGCTGCTGAGCTTGCGCAACGTGACCGCGGCCGACAGCAACGAGGATACCGTGGCCGCCGTGAACGGATCTCCGGTCGCGATGGTCAGATTGAAGACAACACCATGGGTGAAGTCCATGGAGTACCAGCTCCCCTGCATGCGCTGTTTCACTGTGTCGAAATTGGTGACGCCACCGGCTTGCCCCATCAGCTGCTTCATCATGGTCTGTGTGCCTTTGGCGTCCAGAATGCTCCACAGCGAACTGGAATCGACGCTCTGCATGGCGCTCATCATCTGGCCGTTGGCCAGCAGGCTCTCCGACAGGCCGTCGCGCACATCGAGTGCCTTGGTCACCGAATCCTTATCGCCAAAGATCATGGTGGAGGGATCGACGAAACAAAGCACCATGCCTGTCCGGGTCATAGGATAAATGGCGTTGGTGCGCACCATGGCCGGCTTCAGACGCTGCTTTTTGAAAGCCGCCATAATGTCCTGCTCCGGAAACTGGCCCTGGGCGATACCCACGGTTTCCAACTCGTCGCTGCCGGGCGTGGGCCGGAAGAGCGCGAAGGCCAGATCGTCCACGTATTGATCCATGCTGCCCGCGCCGCCCAGCGCCGACTTGTGCAGAGCCTCGTCAAACTGCTTCAGCTCCGGCGGCATCACGCGATTGCGGAGATTCATGGCCGCGGTCGAATCCTGCATCGCGCGGTAATCAATCGCCACCAGCTGCTGCACATCGCGCGGAATCGCTCCACGCGCGTCGGTGTCCAACTGGGCCGCCTGGACTATACCGGCGCCTGCCAAAAACACAGGAACGATCGACAATTTCATCAACGACTTCAACAATTTTGTCCTCCAGAACAAACCTAGCTTGAGTGGAATGCAAGACCGCTAACGCCAGTTCCGCCTTCCAAACTCAGAAGGAAAAAACCCCACCACTGATTCTAAACGCTTCCCGATTTTCTGCGGCAACGCCCTACTGTGCGCCGGGCCAGGGTAACGGGGCTTCAAGACGCCGCTCCAATATCTTGGTCTGCGGGTCGAATCCACTTAATTGACGCATCCACTCGCTTTCCCGCTCACAAGCCGCCTCAGGAATCAGGCCCACCACCTCGATTTCCATGATTGCCGCATTGTAGCGAGCAGCCAGGCTGCTGACCTTGCGATGCACCTGCGAAACCGGCGTGGCCGCAAAATCGGTGATATTCAAGGCGAGCTGCGCGCGCCCCTGAGCCAGAAGTCCCAGTGCTTTTACGCCCTTCAGGCCTCCCGATGCGGCGCGTACCTCGCGGGCAATGGAGCGGACCATGGCCACATCGTTCGAATCGAAGTAGATGTTGCAGGAAACTAAGAACTTACGCGCACCCACAGCACACGCGCCCGCAGTGGGGTGCAGGTCAGGACCACCCAGGTCAGGACGGCGCGAGGGATCCTTCCGCACCAGCTCCCGCAAGCCTTCGAACTGGCCATTGCGCACCTCTTCGAGGTTGGCGCGGTCAGGCCGTGCAGCGGCCGCCTCGTAAAAGAACACCGGCACGCCGAAACGCCGCCAGATCTCAAGGCCGGCCTGGCGGGCAAGCAGCGCACACTGTTCGAGCTTGATGCCGGCCACGGGAACGAACGGGATCACGTCTGCCGCGCCAATGCGCGGATGCTGGCCCTGCTGGCGGGTAAGATCGATCAGGTCCACGGCGCGGCCTACGGCGCATACGGCCGCTTCAACCACGGCACTGGGCGCGCCGGCAATGGTGACCACGGAGCGGTTATGGTCGGCGTCCATCGACCAGTCCAGCAGGTGCACCCCGTCCAGACGCATGGCAGCCACAATTGCCTGGACACGCCGGGCATCCATGCCTTCTGAAAAGTTGGGGACGCACTCAACTACCGGTCCGTTCATGCTTTCGTTCTCTCCAAACCGGCGCTTAAGGCCGACACCCGCACGTCGCGGGTCTTGTCATCTCCAAAATGTGTAATCCACCTGTATCTGCACGCTGGCATTGACGCCGGGATTGCGGTCGCCGAGCGAGGCCGAAGAGATGTGCACCGCGTTCACGCCCAGATCGATTGACTGCCTGTCGCGAATGAAGTAGTGAATACCGCCGCCGCCCTGCGGCGAGAAGTTCCACACGCTGGTGCCACCGTCAATGCCCAGCGCCGGATTGCTGAGGAGGTTGGGCGGAAACTTGTGGGTGGTGTAGATCAATCCGCCGGCTGCCTGAACCCAGGGCTGAATGCGGCGGGAATGGGTGAGGAAGTTCCAGCGGAAGATCACGGGCATGATGCTGACACCGTGGAACACTCCGCCGCCAGTGGGCAGAGTGCAAGGGTAATCCTGGCCAGTAGCCGAATTCAAGCAGGTGTACTGCTCCGTGTGCGGAGGCGGAGTGAAGCCCAGCCACAACGGCTGGATGTTGCCGGCCAACTCGAACTGGCCACTGAACACCCCAGCGTGAACCACCGGCGTGAGCACTTTGCCCAGCTGGAATCCGGCCCAGAAAAATTTATAGTCCGAGCGATTACCAACGCCTGTGCCCCAATTCACAAATGGGCCCATCTCCCAGCTCTGATGGTCGCGGACATAGGCAACGGGATTGCCCACGTCATTGCCGCTTGCCGCTGGGGCCTTTGGTGTTTGAGCAAGTGCCGCCAGCGGCGCAGCCATCAACAGAAGCAATACAAACCAAAAAACTCGCTTCAAATTCTCCCCCGATGAAGACCTGATGTCGTTATCCGATCCTGGTTCCCTGTTTCCTGATTTTCCCAAAAAAAGACCGCCACAAACGGGCGGCCCTTTTCCGCTTTTATGGGCCGCGCTCAGCCTGCGGCGTGCTCCATCTGTTCCGCATCCATGTCGAAGTTGGAGTGGACATTCTGCACGTCGTCCAGGTCCTCCATTGCTTCGAGCAGCCGGATCATCTGGTTGGCCACAGCGCCCTCGAGCTTGGTGTAGGTAGAGGCCACCATGGTGACCTCGCTCATGACGGTGGGTATGTTAACCGCGCGCACCGCCGCCAGCACCGCCTCATATGAGTGGGGATCGGTGATGATCTCCCAGGTGTCGCCCTCGTCGTTCAGGTCCTCGCCGCCGTGCTCGAGCACGATGTCCATCAACTTCTCTTCGGTCGCGGCTGACTTCTCGACCGCGATCAGGCCCTTCTTGGAGAACATGAACTTGACCGAGCCAGTTTCGCCCATATTGCCGCCGTTCTTTGAGAAGGCATGGCGAACCTCGCTCACCGCGCGGTTGCGGTTATCGGTCAGCACGTCGACAAGGACGGCCACGCCACCGGGCCCGTAGCCTTCAAAGGTGACTTCCTCGTAGCTGACACCTTCGAGCTCGCCGGTGCCGCGCTGGATGGCGCGCTTGATGTTCTCGGCAGGCATGTTTTCGGCCTTGGCAGCAAGGATGGCGGTGCGTAGCCGGGGATTGCCATCGGGATCTCCGCCGCCGCCCTTGGCGGCGATGGTGATTTCCTTGATGAGGCGAGTGAAGATTTTGCCGCGCTTGGCGTCGAGCGCGCCCTTTTTGTGCTTGATGGTGGCCCATTTCGAGTGGCCGGACATAAGAACCTCAACGAGATAAAAGATAGCGCGCTAGGGACGCACCCAATCCGTGAGTATAACACCGGTGATGGTGGGGAAGATACGGCGGCTGGTAGGCGTTTGAGGCAATAAAAAGAGGGGTTTGAGGATGCGAGATAGCATCTCGCCCCAACCATCAGGCCTACGCGAACAGCTCGGCATCGCGCAGCAGCTTCCCTTGCGCATCCTTCTCCGAAACGATCACGTTTGCCGCTTCTACCGGCCAGGCGATGCCCATCTCGGGATCGTTCCACAGGATGGTGCGCTCGCCGGCCGCGGAGTAATAATCCGTCACTTTGTAGGCGAAGCCGGCTCCGTCGCTCAGCACCAGGAAGGCGTGCCCAAATCCCGGCGGGATCCAGAGCATGCGGCCGTTTTCGCCGCTCAGTTCAACGGCCACGTGACGGCCGAAATTGGGCGAGCTGCGGCGGAGATCGACGGCTACGTCGAGCACTGCTCCGTGCGTGACGCGGACCAGCTTTCCCTGGGGCTGAATGACCTGGTAGTGGATGCCGCGCAGGACGTTTTTCTTGGAGAGGGAAAAATTATCCTGCGCCCACGTGGCCGGCAGGCCGGCCGCGGTCATCTCGCGATGGTTGAAGGTTTCAAGAAATGCGCCGCGGTTGTCGCGATAGATGGCCGGGGTGATCAGCAGCACACCCGGCAATGATGTTTCTTCGAAGGTCATAGCTCGGTTAAGAGTCCCTCAGGGGCTAAAGCCCCGTTCTTTTCCGCTGTTGTGTCAGAGCCGGGGTTAAAACCCCGGCCTACCAGCCCCGGCCTACCGATCGTGTCCTGTGACAAAGCCGCCCAGTACCGCTACCGTGAAGATTCGCAGTTTCCCTGGTCTCAAAAGCGAGACCAGGGGCACCCAGACTCGATGGCACGATTATGAAGTCACGACATTATGGCTCGGTGACTTTGGGCGTTAGGTACGGCTCGCGCAGCAGTTCCATCAAATATTGCCCGTAGCCGCTCTTGCGAATGGGCTGCGCCAATGCCTCCAACTGCTCGGCGTTGATGAATCCGAGGCGGAATGCGATCTCCTCAGGGCAGGCGATGTCGAGCCCCTGGCGCCGCTCGATGGTGTGCACGAACATCGACGCCTCCAGCAGCGACTCGTGGGTGCCTGTGTCGAGCCAGGCCATGCCCCGGCTCATGATCTCCACGTTCAGCTTGCCGGCTTCGAGATAGAGACGGTTGAGATCGGTGATCTCGAGTTCTCCACGCGCAGAGGGTTTGAGAGAAGCCGCCAGATTCACTACTTCGCGATCGTAGAAATACAAGCCCGTGACTGCGTAACGCGACTTGGGCTCTTTGGGCTTTTCTTCGAGGCTTATGGCGCGGCCCTGCGCGTCGAACTCGACGACGCCGTACCGCTCAGGATCTTCGACTGGATAGGCAAAGACCGTTGCGCCACTCTCACTGGCCGCGGCCGACTGCAGTTGCCGCGAAAATCCCTGACCGTAAAAGATGTTGTCGCCGAGGATGAGCGCGCTGGTCTGGTCGCCGATGAAATCGCGGCCGATGAGGAACGCCTGCGCCAGTCCGTCGGGGCTGGGCTGGACCGCGTAGCTGATGTCCATGCCCCAGCGGCTGCCGTTGCCGAGCAACTCGGCGAACCGGCTGGTGTCCTGCGGCGTGGAGATGATGAGGATCTCACGCAAGCCCGCGAGCATGAGCGTGCTCAGCGGGTAATAAATCATCGGCTTGTTGTAAACCGGCAGAAGCTGCTTGGAGACTACATGCGTTACAGGATAGAGCCGCGTGCCCGATCCGCCGGCCAGAATGATGCCTTTCATATACGCTCCGCGTAGTTCTGCGCGATCCAATCGCGGTAAGCTCCGGTGCGCACGCTCTCGACCCACTCGGGGTGGTCGAGATACCAGAGCACTGTCTTGCGCAGCCCGCTTTCAAAATGCTCCGCAGGTTGCCAGCCAAGCTCGCGCTTGATCTTTGTGGCATCGATGGCGTAGCGGCGGTCGTGGCCCGGTCGATCAGCCACATAAGTGATAAGGTCCCGCCGCGACCGGCCAGATCGCGGGCGCAGCTCGTCGACCAGGTCGCAGATAGTGGTGACCACGTCGATATTGGCGCGCTCGCTATTGCCGCCGATGTTGTAGGTCTCGCCCGGCTTGCCCTTGTCGAGCACCGTGCGGATGGCGGCGCAGTGGTCCTCGACAAACAACCAGTCGCGCACGTTCTTGCCGTCGCCATAGACGGGCAGCGATTTGCCTTCGAGCGCGTTGAGAATCACCAGCGGAATCAGTTTTTCCGGAAACTGGAACGGCCCGTAGTTGTTGGAGCAGTTGGTGGTCAGCACCGGCATTTTGTAGGTGTGGAAATAGGCCCGCGCCAGGTGATCGGAGCCTGCCTTGGAGGCCGAGTAGGGACTGTTGGGCGCGTAGGGCGTGGTCTCGCAAAACCCCGGATCGTCGGCGCTCAGCGTACCGTACACCTCGTCAGTGGAAACATGCAGGAATCGGAACGCTGCCCGATCCGCTTCGCCCAGCTCGTTCCAATAGGCCCTCGCCTGCTCCAAAAGCGTAAAGGTTCCGATGCACATTGGTGCGGATGAAGGCCTCCGGCGAGGCGATGGAGCGGTCCACATGGCTCTCGGCCGCGAAGTGCACCACTGCGCGCGGGCGATGCTCGCGCAGCAGGTTCCCGATCAGCTCGGCGTCGCAGATATCGCCGCGTACAAACGCGTAGCTGCCGTTGCCGTCCAACCCCGCCAGGTTGGCGGGATTTCCGGCATAGGTCAGGAGGTCAAGGTTCAGCACAGAGTAGGGCGTGCAATTCGCACACCCCAGAACGAAGTTGGAGCCGATAAATCCAGCTCCGCCAGTCACCAATAAAGTGTCGCGCATGCTTGAGTGGCGGTCACGATCGCCCGTTCCAAAGATACACTACGCGCGCCCCGCCTGCGCGACGAGGATGAGGGCCAAACTGCTTGCACAGGCGACTTTATGTAAGAGACTTGGGTCGCCGGGAGTTTTTTCGCTATATTAATAAAAGACAAGTCTCGGATGCGGCCGGACCTGCTCAAGCAAACTTCTTGATCAAGGGACCTGGGCGATTCGCTGTTTTGAATCGCGCGGCGGTTGTGTATCCGACACCTAAGGGCGCGCGCAGGCAACCCTGTTCGCCGCTGCAATGCGTCAGACAGAGATAACGGCTGCGTAAGAGCCGCCGGCAAAAGGGGCATCCACCCCGAAGGTCATTCAACTATTTATTGGCCCCGGCTCATTTTGGCTGCCGCGGGCGTTCTGCACAAACAGTTCATTTGAAAAGGCTGCCATGGATACACCACGTCGTCGTTTCCGCGGTCCCAAAGGATTTCCTGACGCGCAGGGTCTCTATCACCCGCGGAATGAGCACGATGCCTGCGGTATGGGGCTGGTCGCGAGCATTCGCGGCGAAAAGAGCCACGAGATCATCCGCAAAGGTCTCGAGGTCCTGATCAACCTGACGCACCGCGGCGCTGCGGGTGCGATCCGGAGACCGGCGACGGCGCGGGCATCCTGATTCAGATTCCCCATGCCTTTTTTGCGCGCGAGTGCGGCGAGCTGGGCATGACGCCTGCCTGAGCCTGGCGCTTACGGCGTAGCCATGTGCTTTCTGCCTGTGGAAAAGCACAGCCGCCTGCAGTGCGAAGGCGTGTTTGAGCGCATCGCGCAGGAAGAGGGCTGCACGGTCCTCGGCTGGCGCGACACGCCGGTGAACGGTGACGCAATTGGCCGCGAAGCGCGCAACTCGCAGCCTTACATCGAGCAGCTTTTTGTCGTCCTGCCCGGCTGGCCTGGACGAGGACGACTTTCGAGCGGCTGCTCTATCGCATCCGCCGCCGCACGGAAAACGAGATTGCGGACTCGGAGATCGAGGACAAGGAGACCTTCTACATCCCCTCGTTCTCCTGCCGCACCATCATCTACAAGGGCCTGATGCTGGCCCCGCAGATTGAGAAGTTTTACTTCGAGCTGGCCAATCCGCTGGTCACCAGCGCGCTGGCGCTCGTTCACCAGCGCTTCTCCACCAACACGTTTCCGAGTTGGAAGCTGGCGCACCCCTATCGCTACGTCTGCCACAACGGCGAGATCAACACGATTCGCGGCAACGTGAGCTGGATGAACGCGCGCCAGTCGATTTTCGAGAGCCCGCTTTACGACGGCAAGATCGACGAGCTCTATCCCGGTGATCGTCCCCGGCGGCAGCGACTCGGCTTCGCTGGACAATGCCGTCGAGTTCCTCTTTCAGTCCGGCCGTTCCCTGCCCCACGTGATGGCCATGCTCATTCCCGAGGCCTGGGCCGGCAATCCGGACATGGACGAGGACAAGCGCGCATTTTACGAGTACCACGCCTCGCTGATGGAGCCGTGGGACGGTCCGGCCGCGATTGCGTTCACCGACGGCCGCGTGATCGGCGCCACGCTCGACCGCAACGGACTGCGTCCCGGCCGCTACATCGTGACCAAGGACGATCTGGTGGTGCTGGCCTCTGAAGCCGGCGTCATCGAAGTGCCTGCCGAGGACATTCGCAAGAAAGGCCGCCTGCAGCCGGGCCGCATGTTCCTGGTGGACACGGTGCAGAAGCGCATCGTCTCCGACGCCGAAATCAAGAAGGAGCTGGCCGGCCGCCAGCCGTACGGCGAGTGGCTGAAGGAGCAGCAGATCAACGCTCGACATGCTGCCGGAGCCGTCGCGCGTGATCGCGTCAAATCCGGAGACGCTGCTGCGCCGCCAGCGCGCCTGCGGCTACAGCGAAGAAGATCTGCGCATCCTGCTTGGGCCCATGGCCGCCAAGGGCGAGGAGCCGATCGGCTCCATGGGCACCGATGTGCCGCTGGCCTGCCTGTCCGACCGGCCGCAGTCGCTGTTCAACTACTTCAAGCAGCTCTTTGCGCAGGTCACCAATCCGCCCATCGATCCCATCCGCGAAGAGCTGGTGATGTCGCTGATCAGCTACATCGGCACCGAGCGCAACATTCTGGACGAGAAGCCGGAGAACTGCCACACGCTCAAGCTGCCGCATCCGATCCTGACCAATCGCGATCTGGAAAAGCTGCGCCGCGTATCGTCCGGCGATCTGCTGGCCACCACGCTGCCTGCGCTGTTCCGCGCCGCCGACGGCGAAGCCGGCCTGAAGCATCGCGCTCGACGACCTGAGCGCCCGCGCCTCGCACGCCGTGCACTCCGGCTACACGCTGCTCATTCTTTCCGACCGCGGCGTCGATCCCACCTATGCGCCCATCCCCAGCCTGCTGGCCATGGCCGCTGTGCACAATCGCCTGGTGCGCGAAGAAACCCGCACCCAGGTGGCGCTGATCATCGAGAGCGGCGAGCCGCGCGAGGTGATGCACTTCGCTCTGCTGATCGGCTACGGCGCCAGCGCCATCAATCCGTATCTGGCCATTGAGACCATCCACGATCTCAAGCGCCGCGGCCTGCTGCCTGAAAAGATTATCGGCCGAATACGCCGAGAAGAACTTCATCAAGGCCATCAACAAGGCACTGCTCAAGACCATCTCCAAGATGGGCATCAGCACGCTGCAGAGCTATCGCGGCGCGCAGGTGTTTGAAGCGGTCGGCCTGAACCAGTCGCTGGTCGAAGCCTACTTCCCCGGCACGGCCTCGCGCATCGAGGGCGTCGGCCTGGAGGTGCTGGCCCGCGAAGCGCAGATGAAGCACGCCTATGCCTTCCAGCCGCTCACCGAGTCTGAAACCGAGCTCGTGGTCGGCGGCCAATATCAGTACCGCGAGGGCGGCGAATTTCACCTGCTCAATCCGCAGACCATCAGCAAGGTGCAGCATGCGGTGCGCAAGAACAACTTCGCCACCTTCCAGGAATACACCGACCTCATCGACGATCAGAATCGCAATCTCTCCACGCTGCGCGGGCTGCTGAAGCTGAAGTATGCCGAGCAGCCGATTCCGATCGAAGAAGTCGAGCCGGCCAAGGAGATCGTCAAGCGCTTCACGACCGGCGCCATGAGCTTCGGATCCATCAGCAAAGAGGCGCACGAGACGCTGGCCATCGCCATGAACCGCCTGGGCGGCATGTCGAACACCGGCGAAGGCGGCGAAGACGAAGCGCGCTTCAAGCCCGACGCGAACGGCGACTCGCGCCGCAGCGCCGTGAAGCAGGTGGCCAGCGGCCGCTTTGGCGTGACCACGAACTACCTGGTGAACGCCGACGAGCTGCAGATCAAGATGGCGCAGGGCGCAAAGCCCGGCGAAGGCGGCCAGTTGCCCGGCCACAAGGTGGATGAAGTCATCGCCAGCGTGCGCCATTCCATCCCCGGCGTCGGGCTGATCTCGCCGCCGCCGCATCACGACATTTATTCGATCGAAGATCTGGCGCAGTTGATCTACGACCTGAAGAACGTGAATCCGAAGGCGCGCATCGCGGTCAAGCTGGTTTCCGAAGTGGGCGTTGGCACTGTCGCTGCCGGCGTCGCCAAGGCACATGCCGACGTGGTGCTCATCTCCGGCGACACGGGCGGTACCGGCGCTTCGCCGCTCAGCTCGATCAAGCATGCGGGACTGCCGTGGGAACTTGGCCTCGCCGAAACGCAACAAGTCCTGCTGCTCAACGATCTGCGCAGCCGCATCAAGGTGCAGACGGACGGCAAGCTGCAGACCGGCCGCGACGTTGTAATCGCCGCGCTGCTGGGTGCGGAAGAGTTTGGCTTTGCAACCATGCCGCTGGTCGCCATGGGCTGCATCATGATGCGCAAGTGCCACCTCAATACCTGTTCTGTCGGCATCGCAACGCAGGATCCAGTGCTGCGCGAGCGCTTCCAGGGCACGCCTGAGAACGTCATCAACTTCTTCTTCTTCATCGCGGAGCAGATGCGCCAGCACATGGCCAAGCTCGGCTTCCGCACCGTCAACGACATGGTGGGCCGCGTGGACAAAATCGACGCCGCCATTGCCGATGCGCACTGGAAGGCGCGCGGCATCGATCTCTCTTCGATCCTCTACGCGCCCACGCTGCCTTCGCGCGTGGCACGCCGCTGCGTGATCAAGCAGGATCACGGCCTGAACGCGGCGCTCGATCACGCCTTGATTGCCAAGGCCAAACCCGCGCTGGAAAAGAAGACGCCCGTCACCGGCAGCTTTGCCATCCGCAATGTGCACCGCACGGTGGGCGCCATGCTGGGCGGCGAGATTGCGCGCCGCTACGGGTCGTGCCGGGTTGCCGGACGGAACCATTCGCTTCAAGTTCAACGGCTCGGCCGGCCAGAGCTTTGGCGCATTCGTGCCCACTGGCGTCACGCTCGAGCTCGAAGGCGATACGAACGATTACCTGGGCAAGGGACTTTCAGGCGGGCGCATCATCGCTTATCCGCCCAAGACATCGCCCTTCCTGCCGGAAGAAAGCATTCTCGTGGGCAACGTGGTGCTCTATGGCGCAACCGCCGGCGAAGTGTTCCTGAACGGCATTGCCGGCGAGCGCTTTGCCGTCCGCAACTCGGGAGCAACCGCGGTTGTGGAAGGCGTGGGCGATCACGGCTGCGAGTACATGACCAACGGCTTCGTCGTCGTGCTGGGAACAACGGGAAGGAACTTTGCAGCCGGCATGAGCGGCGGCGTGGCCTTTGTCTACGACGACCAGGGCGACTTCACCGCGCGCCGCTGCAACAAGACGGGCGTCGATCTTGAGCCGCTGGTCAACGCAGAAGACATTGCGAAGATCCGCGCGCTGCTGGAGCGCCATCGCGACCTGACCGGCAGCCCGCGCGCAGCGTGGATCCTGGAACACTGGGCCGATGCGCAGGCGCGCTTCATCAAGGTCTTCCCGCACGAGTACAAGCGCGTGCTCGGCGTTCCGCGTGCCGAAGAGTTTTACACTTCTCCCGCAACTTCGTCGCCTCTGGTGACGGCCACAGCAGAGGTGCAGCATGGGTAAGGACACAGGCTTTCTGGAGATCGATCGCGAGCAGCCAACGCGGCGCAAGCCTGACGAGCGGGTCAACGACTGGTTTGAGATTTACGAGCCGTTCGCCGAAGAGAAGCAGCGCGAACAGGGCGCACGCTGCATGGACTGCGGCGTGCCTTTCTGCCACACCGGCTGCCCGGTTAACAATCTCATTCCCGACTGGAACGATCTGGTTTACAACGATCGCTTTGAAGCCGCGATCCGCCGTCTGCACTCGACCAACAACTTTCCGGAGTTCACCGGGCGCATCTGCCCTGCTCCGTGCGAGGCAGCGTGCGTGCTGGGCATCAACGCGCCTCCGGTTTCGATCAAGCTGATCGAGCGCTCCATTGTCGATCGCGCGTGGGACGAAGGCTGGATTCGCCCCGAGCCGCCCGAGCAGGCCACGGGCAAGCGCGTTGCCGTTGTAGGCAGCGGTCCTGCCGGTCTTGCCGCTGCGCAGCAGCTTCGCCGCGCCGGCCACTCTGTGACGGTTTACGAGAAGAACGACCGCATCGGCGGCCTTCTCCGCTACGGCATTCCCAACTTCAAGCTTGAAAAGCACGTAGTCGACCGCCGCATTGAGCAGATGAAGGCCGAAGGCGTTACGTTCATCCCCAACTCTCATGTGGGCGTGAATGTTCCGGTGGAGTCGCTCACTGGGCACTACGACGCGATCCTGCTGTGCGGCGGATCCGAACAGCCCCGCGATCTGCCGATCCCTGGCCGCGAGTTGAAGGGCATTCACTACGCCATGGAGTTTCTGCCGCAGCAGAATCGCCGCAACGAAGGCGATGCTGAAGACGCACTCCTCTCTTCGATGGGCGCCTCAGGCTCGATTCTCGCCACCGGCAAGCGCGTGCTGATCATCGGCGGCGGCGACACCGGCGCAGATTGCCTGGGCACCAGCCATCGCCAGCATGCCAAGAGCGTGCACCAGTTCGAGATCATGCCCAAGCCTCCAGCCGAGCGCTCGCCGCTCACGCCGTGGCCGCTGTGGCCGCTGCAACTGCGCACCGAAAGCGCGCACGAAGAAGGCGGCATTCGCGACTGGAGCATCAACTCCGTGAAGTTCACGGGCGACGAGCATGGCAACGTGAAGCAGCTTCACGCTGTCCGCGTCGGCCCTCCGCCCAAGTTCGAAGTCATTCCCGACTCCGAGTTCACGATGGACGTCGACCTTGTTCTGCTGGCCATGGGCTTCCTCGGCCCTGTGCGCAATGGCATGATCGAGCAGCTTGGGCTCGAACTGGACGCGCGCGGCAACGTGGCGACGAAAGACTTCATGACGTCGAAGGAAGGCATCTTCGCAGCCGGCGACATGCGCCGTGGCCAGTCGCTCGTAGTCTGGGCCATCAACGAAGGCCGCAAAGCAGCCGCAGCAGTCACCGCGTATCTGGCAACGAAAGCGCCGTCAGCGCCGCGCACAGGTCACGTGGGAGCGCGCTCCTAGCGAATCTTCTGACAATCGTGTCCCACCCTTTCGCTTGTAGTTGGGCGAAAGGGCGGGACGACACGATGGCCAGACCTGCGACCGTTTCTCCCCGCCGATCTCGAATAACGTAAAATCGAAGCATGGCACTGGAAAGCGTGAAGAAAGTCGCCGAAGCCGATTTCCCGACGCGCTGGGGCGACTTCCGCATCCTGGGCTTCGAAGGTATGAACACCCCTGAAGGCACGAACGGCGCCTGCAACCCACAAGAAGTGGAAGGCCTGGTAGCGCTGGTCATGGGCGACATTCATTCGGCGCCGCCGCTGGTCCGTATCCACTCGCAATGCCTCACCGGCGACGTTTTTCATTCTCTGCGCTGCGATTGCCGCCTGCAGCTCGAGCTCGCACTGACCAAGATTACGGAAGCCGGCGTCGGCATCCTGCTCTATGAGCAGCAGGAAGGTCGCGGCATCGGCCTGATGGCGAAACTCAAAGCGTACGAGTTGCAGGACAAGGGCCTCGACACCGTGGAGGCCAACGAAGAACTTGGCTACGCCGCCGATTGCCGGGCGTACGAGCTTCCTGGCGCTGTGCTCAAGCTTATGGGCGTGACCCAGGTTCGGCTGATTACCAACAATCCTGATAAAGTTGCGGCGCTCGAATCGGCCGGCGTTCAGGTTGTGGAGCGCGTCTCGGCCGAAGTGGAATCACAGGAGAGCTTCGAACGCTACCTGCGCACCAAGCAGGAGAAGATGGGGCATATCTTCGAGAATGTACCCACCATCAACGATTGACGCATCCATCTGCAGACAAAGAGTCGGTTGACGGTACTACGGCTTAGCCGTATCATTCCGTCATGCGGTATACATGGGATCCAGAGAAGGATGCCCTGAACCGTCGTAAGCATGGTTTGTCTCTGGAAGACGGGATTCCGGCGCTGGAGGATCCCGGCAGAGATTTCTGGATAGACGACCGGTTCGACTACGGGGAAGAGCGCACGGCCACGTTAGGAAAGGGCGCGACGCAGATTCTGGTAGTCGTGAACACGATTCGCGAGCACGATGAAACCCGCATTATCTCGGTGAGAAAAGCCCATGGAAAAGAAATCAACTGGTATTATTTCGGTCGAACGTGAACCCGGCGATCCCTATCGCGATTCCGGGACCGACTGGAAAGCTGTCGAGGCGCTCACCAATGAAGAGGTTGAGCAGGCTGCGCTCTCCGATCCGGATAGCGCTCCGGTTCCGGTCTATGACACTCCGGGCCTGATACCCGGGACCAATCCCAAAAAACTGCGCGAAAAGTTAGGCATGACCCAAGAGGAGTTCGCGTCGAGCTACGGCATTCCGGTCGGAACCCTGCGCGATTGGGAGCAATGCCGGAAGAATCCCGATGCCACGGCGCGCGCCTATCTGCGCGTGATCGCACGCAATCCCCAAGTTGTGGCAGAGTGGCTGCGGTCCGCGGCATGAGCCGGATCCGCTGCGGCCATTACCCGCGCAGCCAATCCTTCGCCTTCTGCACAATTACGTCGCGGCCTACATCGGCAATGGCGTTGGTTAGCGGAATCTGCTTGGGGCAGGCCTCCACGCAGTTTTGCGCGTAGCCGCACTCCTGAATGCCGCCGTCGCCGGCGAGTGCGCGCAGCCGCTCTTCCTTGAAAACTTTGCCGGTTGGATGGTTGTTGAAGAGCTTGACCTGGGCGATGGTGGCCGCGCCTACGAAACCGGTTTCCTCATTGAACTGCGGACAGACTTCCATGCAGCAGGTGCAGGAGATGCAGTTGGAGAGCGGGTAGTTTGCTTCCTGCTGCTGCGGATAGACGCGCGGACCGGAACCCAGATCGTAGGTGCCGTCGACCGGAACCCAGGCCTTGACGCGCATCAGGTTCTCGAAGAGGACGGAGCGGTCGACCTGGAGATCGCGGACCAGCGGGAATTTGGAGAGCGGCTCGACCTTGATGGGCTGCTCCAGATTGTCGACCAGCGATGAGCAGGCCATGCGCGCTTTGCCGTTAATTCTCATAGCGCATGACCCGCAGATTTCCTCGAGGCAATTCGAGTCGTAGGTGATGGGCGTGGTCGGCCGTCCGTCGGCGGTCACGGGATTGGCCGCGATTTCCATCATCGCGGAGATGACGTTCATGCCCGGCCGCCACTCCAGCTCGAACTTCTCCCACACCGCCGGTGCTTCCGGGCTGGCCTGGCGCTTGATCTCGAATTGAACCGTCCTGTTTGCCATGATCCCTTTCGCGGGAGTGCAGCCGTTGCGGGTTTGCATTCCCTCAGGGGCTAAAGCCCCTCTCAATCTTCATGCCTTTGTGGCACGGCTAAAGCCGTGCCCTACCTCAATGCCCAAACAACCGCGGATCCTTAGCTCTGCTCAGGATGACAGCGGATCTTGCGATCCGCTGTCACTTCGCGGCGTCGTAGCGGCGCGGGCGCGGCTTGATGTACTGCGTATCGACTTCTTCGTACTCGAAGCGCGGGCCTTCGACGGTGCCGGTAAAGCGCGCCTTGGTCGTCTTCAAAAACTTTTCATCGTTGCGATCCGGAAAATCCGGTTTGTAGTGCGCGCCGCGTGACTCGTCGCGTAGAATCGCGCCCTGCACGACGGTCCGCGAAAGCTCGAGCATGTTCTTCAACTGTCGCGCAAAGGCAAAGCTGGTGTTGGCCCACTGGCTCTTGTCGCTCAGGTTCACGCGCTTGAAGCGGTCGAGGAGCTCGACGATTTTCTCGTCGGCTTTTTCGAGGCCGCGGTTGTAGCGGATCACCGTCGCGTGCTCGGTCATGGTCTGGCCCAGCTCGCGCCACAGGCGGAAGGGATTCTCCGTCCCCTCGTTGTTCATCAATTTTTTATTGATTTCGGACTGACGCAACAGCTCTGCAGCCGTACCGCCATCGCCCTCAGCGGCCGCCAGGCTCTTGGCGTATTTGATCGCATTCGGACCGGCTTGGAATCCGCCGAAGATGCAGCTTACCAGCGAATTCGCGCCCAGCCGGTTGGCGCCGTGGTACTGATACTCGCACTCGCCCGCCGCAAACAGGCCGGGAATATTGGTCATCTGGTTGAAGTCCACCCACAGGCCGCCCATGGTGTAGTGCATGCCTGGGAAGATCTTCATGGGCACTTCGCGCGGATCGTCGCCGACGAACTTCTCGTAGATTTCGAGGATGCCTTCGAGCTTGCGGTTCAGCGTCTCGCGATCGATGTGCGTCAGGTCGAGGTAGACCATCGGCTGGCCGTCGATGCCGAGACCCATTTCGAAAACCACCTTGTGAATGGCGCGCGTGGCAACGTCGCGCGGCACCAGGTTGCCGTACTTGGGGTACCACTCCTCAAGGAAGTAGAACCGCTCCGACTCGGGAATCTGTTTGAACGGGCGATTGTCGCCCGCCTTGCGCGGCACCCACACGCGGCCGCCTTCGCCGCGCGCTGATTCGGACATGAGGCGTAGCTTGTCCTCGCCCGGAATGCACGTCGGGTGCACTTGAATGAATTCACCGTTGGCGTAGTACGCGCCCTGCTGAAACAAGGCCGATTGCGCCGAGCCGGTACACACGACGGAGTTGGTGCTCTTGCCGAAGATGGCGCCATTGCCGCCTGTTGCCAGGATGATGGCGTCGGCCGGGAAAGCACGCAGTTCCATGGAGCGCAGATCGAGCGCCGTGATGCCGCGCGCCACACCCTGCGAATCGAGGATGGCGGAAAGAAACTCCCAGCCTTCGTACTTCTTGACTTTGCCCTCGGCCTCGTAACGCCGAACCTGCTCATCGAGCGCGTAGAGCAACTGCTGCCCTGTCGTGGCTCCGGCAAATGCGGTGCGGTGATAGAGGGTTCCGCCAAAGCGGCGGAAATCGAGCAGACCTTCCGGTGTGCGATTGAAGGGCACGCCCATGCGGTCGAGCAGATCGATGATGGCTGGAGCTGCTTCGCACATTGCCTTGACCGGCGTCTGGTTGGCGAGGAAGTCGCCGCCGTAGATCGTGTCGTCAAAGTGCTGCGCGGTGGTGTCGCCTTCGCCCTTCAGGTTCTTGGCCGCGTTAATGCCGCCCTGCGCGCACACCGAGTGCGAGCGCTTGACCGGCACGATGGAAAACAAGTCCACCGATCCGCCCGCCTCGGCGATCTTGATGACCGCGGCAAGCCCGGCCAACCCTCCTCCAACCACGATGATTCTCGGTGTCGCCATTTCTTTCCTTAAAAGCAGTTCTCAGTTGTCAGTTCTCAGTTGTCAGCAGGCCGCTTGCGCGCGATGGGAATCACCGGCCTTCACCACCAGCGCTCCCTGCCGCACTTCACAAGCTAATCTTTGAGCCCTGCTCTCTGATCTCTGTGAGGTCAGTGCGGGATTTTCGGGTGCGTTGGAGTACTTGGGGCTTACGAAGGCCCAGATGCTGGCGAGGCCCATTGCGGCCAGGAGCACTCCGCCTGCGAGGCAGACCCAGCCAAAGCGCTTGCGCGCTGTTTCGCCGGGCGTAATGCCCCATTTGGCTGCGAAGAGCCAGACGCCGTAGGCAAAGTGGAAGCAGATGGCCAGCATCGCCACCACGTAAAACGCGAGAATCCAGGGATTGGCCAGCTCGTGCTGCACCTTCCAGAAGGCGGCCTGCGGATTGTTGGGCAGATCGACGCCCATGAAGCGCTGCGTGGCTACGTGATAGCCGATGTAGACCACGGCGACCAGGCCGGTGTAGCGCTGGGCAACATAGAGCCAGTTTCCGGCCCACGGATAGTAGACGACATTGGCCTTGCCGCGCAGCCAGATGTAGATGCCGTAGATGCCGTGATAGAGGATGGGCAGAAAGATGAAAGTCCACTCGAGTACGCGCACCAGTGGCAGGTGATTCAGAAAATAGACTTGCTGGCCGTAGGCAACCGGCCCCTTCACCGCTTCGAAGTTGGAGACGAGATGTTCAATGAGGAAGGCGCCGATGGGAATGATGCCCAGCAGCGAATGCAGCTTGCGCCAGATAAAGCTGGTTCCTTCACCCGCGCGCAGAGGTTGCACGCCGCGATGGACGCGAGGAGGCGCAGCAGGAGTGTGAGCAGTGGCCATGAGGGTCTTAGGCTCCTAAGCGTCCGAAGCGCGAGCTGCTCCGGATTCCGGAAGATCGGCGTATCGAACTGAGGGACGATGTACTGTACTTTGTTCCCCTTGCATTATTCGGGGCTGACGCTATGCGCGTCAAGGCAGCGCGCCGTATTGTGACGAGCGCACTGGCCATTCACGTGAGCGTGGGCAACAAGGCTGCGATTGCGCGACCGCGATGACTGAGGTCGAGTTTCGTTTCCAGATCAATTTCCGCCATGGTTTTGTCGAGTTGGGAGAGATAAAAAAGCGGATCGTAGCCGAAGCCGCCGGTTCCGCGCGGCGCTTCCAGAATCAATCCTTCAACCGAGCCCTCTGATGTTTGATAGAGCGCGCCATTTTTTGCGCAGGCCAGCACGCACCGGTAACGCGCGGTGCGCAGCGGCGCCGGAATTCCGGTCATACGCTGGATGAGCAGCATGTTGTTCCAGACGTCGGTATTGTCGTTGGCGTCTGGCGAATCGACGAGGCCTGCATCGGCGGCAAAACGGGCGGAGCGCACGCCTGGCGCGCCGGAAAGCGCATCGACTTCGAGCCCGGAATCGTCGGCGAGGACCAGTTCGTCCGGCGCAAATTTCGAATAGTAGATGGCTTTCAATGTGGCGTTGGCGAGGAAGGTGGCGCCGTCTTCTTCCGGCGCAGCGATTTCGTCCAGGCCGGGCAGCGTTTCGATAAGGATTGAATGCGCGCGCGCCGCTGTGCGGAAGTCGCGCAGCTTGCCCTGGCTGGTGGTTGCGGCGAAGAGACACAAGCCCATAATTCTGAGTCTACCGGTCACGGCTGCATCGAGCGCAGCTTGGTGCTCGATGGCGAATATATGACGAATATGGAAGGTACCCCTCCCCCCGGGGGGGAGCGTAAGTGTTTGAAAAGACAAGAACGCGATCTCTGAATGTGCGTAAGTGTTTGATTCCAGGCGGTAAGATTTGCAAGTGTTTGAAAATACGAAACTTGATGGTTCGAATGCGCGTTGGGAACGACGAGGCTTCCTGGCTCGATTCAATGTACCTCCGTTGGTGCTAATTACCGGCAAGTTGATGGGAAGAATAAGTGCCGCGTTATGAACGGACGGGGAAGAATCGTTGGCGAACGGGGGTTGACGAGGATGCCGTTTCGGCGGAGCCGATAGCGCTCCGCCGTAGAGCCTCGACCTTTTCGCAGGCAGCCTTCGCTTCCGGGGTCTTCTTCACCAGCTCGGCGCCCGCAGACTGCTTGTGCTGCTCGGCCTGCCGATCTTCCCGCCACCAGTGCAGCAGCGCGAGAGGCATCTCAGCACAGCTCAAGAGGTTACGGAAAAACTCGTCATGGATAGTCGAACGATTGCAAAACATCCCTCAGGGGCTAAAGCCCACGTCGATTTATTGGGCTTTATTATTGGGCTTTATCGGAAGCCGGGACTAAAGTCCCGGCCTACCAGTCCCGGCCTACCAGTCCCGGCCTACCAGTCCCGGCCTACCAGTCGTGCCCTGTTGCAAAGCCCCATGCAGAGAGTTTCTTGCAACCTGTGAAGCTGTGCCTTGTCATCACGCCGCTCCCGGGCTTCAATTGACAAACTCTTTCCGCTTCAAATAACTTGGGCTGCGACCTTAAAACTTCCCTACCCCGCGACAGTACGCCCGTCCTTCGACGACGCGCCGGGAGTGTGCGGAAAGGAAAACGGATGTCGGGAATCTTTACGGGAATCGGATGGCACATGGTTGGCGCGGCCTGCGCGGCCTCGTTTTATGCCCCTATTGAGAAGGTGCGCAAGTGGTCGTGGGAGACTACCTGGGCCGTGGCCGGCTTCTTCTCGTGGATCCTGCTGCCCATCGGCATCAGCCTGGTCCTGCTTCCGGATTTCTATGGGTTTTACGCGGCGCTGAGCCCGGCGCTGATGTGGAAGGTGGCTCTGTTTGGGGCCATGTGGGGGGTGGGCAACATCAGCTACGGGCTGACGATGCGCCATCTGGGCATGTCGCTGGGCATCGGGGTGGCGATTGGCGTGACGCTGGTGGTGGGCACGATTGTTCCGCCACTGCTGCATGGGCAGTACGCGGCACTGTTCTTGACCCGCAGCGGGCTGTGGAACCTGGGCGGGGTGGTAGTGGCGCTCCTGGGCGTGACCATTGTCTCTTATGCCGGGCACCAGAAGGAGCAGCAGCTCCAGGGCGAGATACGGGAATTCAATCTGAAGCTTGGGCTGGTGCTGGCGGTGCTGTGCGGCATCTTCTCGTCGGGCATGTCGTTCGCGATCGACGCGGCGCGGCCCATTGCCGCAGCAGCGGTGCACGCGGGGGTGGCTCCGCTCTACGCTGCTCTGCCCAGTTACGTGCTGATCATGGGGGGCGGCGCAGCGGTCAACTTCACGTACTGCTTTTTGCGACTGGCATTCAAACACGACCGCTCGCTGCGGGCCGACCTGGCACTGCCGGGCACGGAGTTGGCCAGAAACAGCGCGATGGCGGCGTCTGGCGGCATCATGTGGTATCTGCAGTTTTTCTTCTTTGCGTGGGGGGCGGCCAATATTCCGGTTCACCTGGCTTACGTGAACTGGATGCTGCACATGAGCGGGTATGTGCTGTTGGGCGGGATCGTTGGGCTGGCGCTGGGCGAATGGCGCGAGGCCAGAGGGCGGCCGGTGCGATTGCTGTGGGTGGGGATGTTGGTGATTATCGCCGCGGCGAATCTTGTGGGGTTGGGGATGGCGTCGTAGGTCAGTCGAGATCGCAACCTAACGTGAACCGCAATGCGGCGCAAATCTCGCGCATTCGTGACGGGCTGAGCTGCGCCACGCGTGGGCCGAGGCGCTCCTGAAGAGCAGTGGTCGTGTTGTGGAGGTTGACCGCGCACGACACCTTCATGCCGTCTTCGGTGTCCAGGCGCACTTCTGAGGAAACTCCCCGAACGGTCGAGGTAATGGGCGCGACGATAACCGTCGATAGATACGAAATCGCACTGCTGCGAGTGAGCACGACTACTGGCCTGACCCTGTCGGGTGGGGAGAAACGATAAAGCCGAACGTCACCGCGAGCTATTCGGCCGGCCATGCGGCCTCCGAGACCCAGGACAGCGATTCTTCGCTGTCCTCTGGGTGCCGCATATACCCTTCTCGGTCACATTCCTCCTTCGCGTGAACCTCGAGCTTACGCAGATGCTCGCGCAACGCATCGCGCACCAATGCGGAGCGGTTTCTCTTCAAGCGGCGGGCGGCGCTGTCGGCAGCCTGGAGCAGCTCTTTGTCGAGGACGATCTGGATGGTTTCCATCATGTCGATCTTCGTCCACATGATACTCCACAATCTACTCCGGCAGCGGCAATTCCCCGTCCAAACCCTGGGCGATGAGGTCTTCGCGCAGGCGCTCAGGCGTCGAAAACAGGTGAGCTTTCATTCCCAGGGCCAGGGCGGCTTCGATGTTTGCGAGCTTGTCGTCGATGAAGAATGCTTCGGCGGGTTCGACGGCCAGGTCCTTGAGGACATGCCAGTAGATTGCCGGATCGGGCTTGGCGATTCCGAGCTGGTAGCTCCACACGAGCGCATCGAAGCGCGAAAGCCAATCGAATACGTCCACCATCCGCTCGTGGACGTTGTCGCCCATATTGGAGAGGATGGCGGTCTTCAGGCCGCGCTCATTGAGCAGTTGTTGCCAAGCCAGCATGGGCGGATTCACAGTAGTCCACATGCGGGCATCCCAGTCGTTGAGCTCGTCGATCTGCGCGGGCGTCAGGGTGAGGCTCGCATTGAGGGCGAACTGCTGCCAGAAGGCTTGGCCGGTTAACCTGCCCTCGTCATAGGCGTGGCGGTGCGCCCAGTAGAGTTCGTTCAGTCGCGGCGCGTCGAGAGCGGTGATGCGCAGCAGGTGCGCGAACGCTTCAGGGGCCGGCGGAGCACTCAATACCATTCCGTAATCGAAGATCACCGCGCGCAGAGCCAATGCGTCTCCTTAGAGCAGATTCATTGAATCTGCTGATTGCGGAGCCCGTTGTATGGTTTGAAAGGGCGCCTGTTTCTATTCTGCACGATCGTTTTGCGTAGCGCAGACGCCGCAAGTGCCCGGAAGGGAAGCTGATGCGCTTTTCGCAACGAACGAGTTGGAATACCGAGGAGAGCGACCTGGCGCGCGCGCACCGGCTGCGCGGCGAGGCGGGCCTGCCCATCGCCGATCTGACCGCATCGAACCCGACGCGCTGCGGCTTTGACTACCCGGTGAGTTTTCTGAGCGCGCTGGCTGACGCGAAGGCTCTGGACTACGATCCGCAGCCGCGCGGGAGCCTGCAGGCACGGGAGGCTGTTTGCGCATATTATGCCGACCACGGCGCCAGGCTCGACCCGGCGCAGATCATTTTGACAACTAGCACCAGCGAGGCCTACAGCTTTCTCTTCCGGCTGCTTTGCGATTCGGGGGACGAGATTCTGATTCTGCAGCCGGGCTACCCGCTCTTCGACTTCCTGGCCGGGCTCGACGATGTGCGACTGAAACCGGCTCCGCTGGTGTACGACCATGGCTGGCAGATCGATGTGGCCGGAGTGCGCCGGGCCGTTACGGAACGGACGCGGGCGGTCGTGGTGGTCCATCCCAACAACCCAACGGGACACTTTACCAAGGACTGGGAGGCCACGGAGCTGGCCGGGCTTTGCCGCCAATTCAACCTCTCACTAATTGTGGATGAAGTCTTTCTCGACTATGGCTTTGAGGGCCTAGCTTCGAGTTTTACTTCAGGTCTGGATGGCGTTCCGGTGTTCGTGGTGAGTGGGCTGAGTAAGATTGCCGGATTGCCACAGATGAAGGCTGCGTGGATTGCGGCGACGGGGCCGGAACGGGCGCAGGCGCTCGACCGGCTGGAGGTTATCGCCGACACGTTCCTCTCGATGAACGCGCCTGTGCAGTGCGCTCTGCCGGCGTGGCTTGAGGGCCGCGGGGCGATTCAGGAGCAGATTGTTGCCCGGGTACGGGCCAACCTGGCGGAGCTGGACCGGCAGCTGGCCGGTCTGCCCGCAGTCCAGCGCTTGCAAGTGGAGGGCGGGTGGTACGCCGTGCTCCGCATCCCGGCCCTGGAACCGGACGAGCAGACGGTGCTGGCGCTGCTGGAGCGCGGCGTGTGGGTTCACCCCGGGTATTTCTTCGGTATGCCGGAGACCGGATGGCTTGTGCTCAGCCTGCTTGCGCCCGAGGCAGAGTTTCGCAGCGGCCTAGCTATCCTGGTCAGCTATCTGGTTAACCTTTTAGGAACGGACCAAGGTAGTAACAAAAACACGGGCGGGCCTGAAGTTCTACTTTAAGTTCGGTGGCGACTCGACTCATGCAGAGCAAGATAGGCGGCAAAGCTATTCGGGCTTATTTCGGCTGCAGGAAGGGATTCGACTGCCGTTCTTCACCGATGGAGGTTTCGGGACCGTGACCGGGGAGTACCCTCGTGTCCTCTGCGAGCGTGAGCAGCTGGCCGTTGATGGAGGCGATGATCTGGTGAAAGTTGCCGCCGGGAAGGTCGGTGCGGCCGATGCTTCCCGCGAAGAGCGTGTCGCCGGCGACGAGCAGCTTGAGAGGCGCGAAGTGCAGGCAGACGGACCCCTGGGTGTGGCCGGGGGTGTGCAGGACCTCGGCGGGATAGCGATCCAGGCCAATGCGCTGGCCCTGGATGAGGGCGCCGTCGGGAGGCGCGGTCTCCGGGGGCGCAATGCCCAGCCAGGCGGCCTGCATCTCCATGGCTTGTAGCAGAGGCAGATCGTTCTCGTTCATGAAGATGGGGGCACCGGTGAGGCGCTTCAGTTTGAGCGCGCCGCCTACGTGGTCGATGTGGGCGTGGGTGATGAGAATCTGCTTGAGCTTGAGTTTGTGCTCCTGGAGCCGGCGCTGGATGCGGCTGATCTCATCGCCTGGATCGATGACGATGGCCTCGCCGGCCTCTTCGTCGCCCAGGATGGTGCAGTTGCACTGCAGGGGGCCGACGGGAAATGTCTCCATAATCATGGCCTGATTGTAGTGCGGGGATGTGAATCGTGGGCCTGAATCGTGGTTCGTGGATCGGGGAAGCCCAGGGCTCAACGCTGTTAATCAAAAAGTTTCCTGTGATCAACAAAAGAGTTGTTGCGGTTCGCTTTTTATTCGCTATAATGCGCCCATGGCTGTCACACGCAGGCAAAAAGAGGTTCTGGATTTCCTGGAGTCGTTCGTTGCGCGGAACGGCTATTCGCCGTCGTTTGAGGAGATTGCGCGGGGCATGGGGCTGAAGAGCCTGGCCACCGTGCATAAGCACATTACGAACCTCGAGAAGAAGGGGCTGCTGGACCGCGTGCACAACCGCAGCCGGTCGATTGACATTCTGCCGCCCGGGTCTCGGACGCGCTCCAGCGCGAAACTACCGCTGGCAGGGCGCATCGCCGCCGGACTGCCGGTGGAGACAATGGAGACGCCGGAGAGCATCTCTCTGCACGACGTGGTCGGCAATCGCGACGTGTTCGCTCTCGAAGTTCGCGGCGATTCGATGCGCGACGAGCACATTATCAACGGCGACTACGTGCTGGTGGAGCGAACCCGGACGGCGCGGCAAGGCGAGATCGTGGTTGCGCTGGTGCATGGGTCTGAGACCACGCTCAAGCGGTTTTTTCCTGAGGGCAACGTGGTGCGGCTGCAACCTTCGAACGTGGAAATGGAGCCGATCTACGTTCCTGCGGGGCAGGTGGCGATCCAGGGCCGCGTGCTTGGTGTGTTGCGCAAGTATCGCTAGGTTGCTGTCGTTGAAACCGGGGATTTTGTTCCTAATGCGTACCAACCTTTCTTACGCCCCCTGCCGGGGGCTGCGGTGAGGGTTTGTACATTTTCCCCAGGCTTGCGCCTGGGGCTACCTTCTTTTGCCCACTACGCGGGCATGAGTTTCGTTTTGATCGTATCGACCGAAGATGCGCAGTCGGATGGTAGGATGGATGCATCATGCGCACGCTGCTGACTGCAGATAGCCTTTGGGACGGCACATCCCTTCTCCCTCATCCTGTTCTTGAGATCGACGATGGGGTTATCGTCTCCATCCGCAGTTGCGCTCCGGGCGAAGCTGCCGCTCGCGCCGGGTTCGATTACCCTGGCGCTACGCTCGCGCCGGCCTTCTTCGACATTCACTTTCACGGCGCTGCCGGGCACGATGTGATGGAGGCGACGCCGGAAGCGCTGGGGGCTATCGGCTGCATGCTGGCACGGCATGGGACTGCGAGCTTTCTGGCAACGACTGTGACGGCCCCACTGGACGCTACACTGCGCGCGGTTGAAGGACTGGCCAAGCTAATCGAGAAACCGGACCTGCTGGAAAACAAAGAAAAGATTGCGCGACCGGTGGGGATTCACCTGGAAGGGCCGTTTCTGTCGCACGGCAAGCGGGGGGTGCAGCCGGCGGAACATCTGCTGGCGCCGGACATCGCCACCTTCGACCGGCTGTTGGAGGCGGCGCGGGGGCAGGTTCGGCTGATGACGCTGGCGCCGGAGTTGCCTGGGGCTGTGGAACTCGCCGCGCACGCCACAGCGCGCGGGGTGCGGGTTTCCATGGGGCACTCGAATGCTACGGCTGCGGAGACGCGGGCTGCGATTGCGGCAGGGGCGGTGAGCGCCACGCATACCTTCAACGCGATGCGGCCGCTCGATCATCGGGAGCCGGGAATTCTGGGCATCGTGCTTACCGACGATCGGGTCTATTCCGAGATCATCTGCGATGGCATTCACAATGAGCCGGAGATGGTGAAGCTGTGGTGGAGAGCCAAAGGCGAGCAGCGGGGCATTCTCGTTACCGATGCGATGAGCGCCACTGGTATGCCCGATGGCGAGTATCAGCTGGGTGGATTTGCCGTGCAGGTGGCGAATGGGCGAGCCATGGCGCGTGGGGTGCTCGCGGGCAGCGTGCTCACGCTGGATCGCGCGCTCAGCAATTTTGTGGCGTTCACGGGTGCGCCGGTTGAGAAGGGCCTGCGGTTGCTTACGGCGAATCCGGCGGCGATGACGGGGGTTGGTGCCGGGTCGATTGGCGTTGGGCAGCCGGCGAACCTGGTGGCGGTGGATGCGGCTGGGAAGCTGATGGCATCCATCGTGAACGGGCAGGTCGCGGCGTGAGGCTGTCGTCTGGATGAGTTTGTGCTTTCCCAGGTCTCAAAATCGAGACCTGGGGCACCCGATTATCTTGCTTGGGCGAGCGTGGTCGAAGCAGGTTTTTCGACTGGCTCTACAGTGGAATTAGCTACCCGACTTCGCCAATCGCTCGGCGCGCCAGACTGCGCCCTCTAGCGACACCGTTGCCGACTGATTCACCGGCATCTCCGGCGCGCCTGCTTTCAATCCGGCGAAGAAGGCTTCGCGCACCATTCCCATCTTCTCGATGACACTGCCGGTCCACGCTACCGGAACTTCGCCGGCAATATTGTGCTTGCGCTTGAGCTTGGAGCGGACCAGGAGCACGAATTCGGTCAGGTCGGCAGCGGCCTGCTGGAGCACGCCGACCGCGACGGGGTCGCCTGCCTCGGCAAGTTCGTTGATGGCCGGTGCGAGCGCGGCGAAATCCGGGCCGGGCGTGGCGTCGCCAACGTTGATGAGCTCGTCGACCGTCGATGTGCCCCAGATGTCACCAACGCGCTTGAGAACGCCCTGCGGCTCTTCGCGATCATAGGCGTGGAGGGCGCGGCGTACCGAGTGCACGCCGATCCAGTAGCCGGAGCCCTCGTCGCCCAGGCGGGAACTCCATCCGCCTGCTGACTCGCGCGAGCCGTCGGCGGCGCGACCAATGGTATTGGTGCCGGTTCCGGCGATTTGAAGGATTCCAGGGCCGCCCTGGAAGGCTGCATCGAGCGCGATCACTTCGTCGCCGACGACCTCTGAACGGCGCACGCCGAAGTCGTTGAAGACAGCCGTAATCCACTCGGGAATGCCGGGCATGGTGGCGCTGGCCACTCCGCAGCATGCCGCGTCCACGCCCTTGATGCCGGCCTTGGCGAAGACATCCTTGAGCAGCATGCGGAGATTGGCTTCTGCGACCTCAGCGCCTACGCGCAACCGCTTGATCGATCCGTTCTGGCCGTTGGCTATCAATTTGCCGTCAGCGAAAAGGGCGGCACGTGTGTTGGTGCCGCCACCATCAATTCCCAATACCACGCCCATGCGTGTTTGCTCCTTCATTTCCCGGTTTCATCGCCGTTGTCGCGCAGAGTCCCCGAGAGAATATTCAGGCTGCCATCGGTTTTGGGCGGGGTGAGGCCCAGAAGGTGTGCAAGCCACGGGTAGAGATTGACGCTCTCAAACGGGGCAACGGTTCTTCCTTCAACTATATCGGGTCCGGCCGCGAAGAAGATGCCCTTCATCTCCGGCACGAGGTGCGGGTCGAAGCCGTCTACGGCGGGCGGCGGAGCATCGGCGCGCGGCAGCGGGTGGGCTGTTCCTCCTGCGGGAGCGTGGACGCGGATTGCGTATGGACCGGTGGCGAGGATGACCGGATCGCCCAGGCGGGCAGAGCGGTTGTTCAGATCGGCGGGAAGATTTTTGAGCCGGTAGACGAAAAACTGCGATGTCGCTTTCTTGAGCTGGTTGTAGACGCGCTCGCGATCGGCCTCGGTCTTGGCGTAGAGAAGGGTGCCGGCGGTTTCAAAGCCGTTCAAGTCGGCGAGCTGATCGAGGGTGATCCACTCTGCGTCCGGCTTCGCATATCCGTGATCGCTCACGACCACGAGGTCGATGGGCAGATGGGTGGCATCGAGATCGGCGCGAAGCTTGCCGATTTGAAGGTCTATCCGGCGGACGGCGGCTCGGGTCTGCGGCGCATCGGGGCCAAACCGGCGCGCGGTTTCTCCCGGCTCGTCAAACTGCGCGACGATGAAGTGCGGGCGTTCGGGCGCGGGCAGATGAATCCATGCGACGAGCTGGCGGATCACTGTTGCGGGTTCCTGGGTTGCGGGTTCCTGGCCTGCATCATCGCGGCCCTGATAGGTGGGGCGAAATCCCGCGATCTGCGCAGTACAGCCGGCCCAGCGGATGCAGGCTGTGCGCATGCCCTGCCGTTCGGCGAGGCTCCACAAGGGAGTGCCGTTGTACCAGGAGTTATCGGCTGCGGCCCTGGAATCGTCGGATGTGAAGCGCGCCTGCCGAGTTGGATCGATGAAGCTGTCGGCGACGATTCCATTATGGCCGGGGTAGAGGCCGGTGACGGTGGTGAACTGGCTGGGCCAGGAGCAGGCGGGAAATCCGGGCAGCATTCCTTCTGGCGCCCACGCGCCATGCTTGCCTAATGCCAGGAGATTCTTCGCGGCGTCTCGATAGTCGGAGCGAAAACCGTCAAGCGAGAGGAGGACGACGTAGTGCTGTGCCTGCGCCCGGTCAGAATTCTGCGGGGTCTCCGCGGGAACAGCCGGGGTTGCATTTCCTTGAGCCAGCAGCGGCGTACTGGCTGCTGCTGTCATCAGCAACAACGCACAGACGATTGCTCGGCAACGCACCAAAGGCATGCCACCACCCCCGCATCAGCTTATCGCAGCGCAGAAGAATGGCGTGTGCACTGGCGCACTTACTTCCCGCTGGAGCAGACGCAGGATCGGTAAGCCTCTGAGGTCGAGTTCGCGAGCGCGCACACGTATTGCGGCCAAAAAGGTTTGAGCAGGGCCGAGCGGTCGCCGACAAAGTAATCGCGCAAATACGCCTGGCTGGCCGGGGTTTGCGCAGTTTTGTCGGCGCGGAAGCCGGCGATGAGATCGGCGACCGTCGACGCCGTAAACGCGGGCTCGTGATAGGTATCAGCGAAGTCGTACTCCCTTGACCATGTGGTGTCGACGCCGGTCTGATTCGAGGCCGCGTAGACGTCATAGTCAGTGAGTTCGGCCGTGGCCGCATTTACACGCGCGACGGTGAAGGAGGGGTTGTTGCCGTCGACGGGCGAGATAGAGCTGACCATTTTGACGGCGACGGGCAGGTGCGCGGCCGATGCGCTGGCTGCCGGGTCGAGCAGCCGCAACTCGTCCATGTGGGTGTGGGCGAAGATGGCGAGACGGATTACGTCGCCGAAATCGGCCAGCGTAGCAGCCAGCGCATCGGAGGATAAAAACATCTCGGCTTTCTCGCCGCCGCACACATCGCGCATCTTGCGCGCCGTGGAATAAGGGTCGACGCCGGGAGGAATGTGGGCCATGAACCATACTTTCTGGTGTTCGCGGCGCGCCGTTTCCAGTTGATCGCGGAGCCATGTGATCTGATCGGCGGCTGGTTTCGGGTCCGGCATGCTTGCGCAGGTGGCGTAACGCTTGGACATGAAGAGATTGTCGAGCACGATGAAGTGCGTGTGTTCGAGGGGCGGCGACATGGGCACGTTGTAATCGCCGGTGGCGGCGAAGGTATGGAGCACCTGGGTCTGTTCAGCCTGCGACACGCCAAGATGTGGGGCGATGTCCGCGCCCACCTGGCTCAAAAATGGGCCATGCGCATCGAGCTGGTAGTCGCCGCAATCGGAGTCGTTGTTGCCGAGGGCTGTGAAGAGAACGGCGTGAGGGAAGGAATCGTGCAGTTCGAGTTCAGAGAAGGCGACGGTTTTGACGGCGAAGGATTCGTAGTCTGCGATAGTTCCCTGGGGGAAAAGCGTATGGAACTTGCAGGAGAAATCGTGCGCCATCAGATCGCCGCTCAGGGTGATGAAAACGGCACCGGCAGCATGGGCGCGCATGGCACTCAGGCTAGAGTGGAGCAGTTCATACGATGTGTCGGTGCCCTTGGCGTGACAGACGTTCTGCAACTCCGCGAAGCGCTGCGCGCGGTCGGAGGAATCCGGAGCGGCCAGGATTGCGCTCCACTGCGTGGCCGGGGCCGCGGCAAGCTGTGCTACCTTGGCCGGATCCCAGAACGGCTCAAAGTGGATGTCGCTCACCATGAGTGCCGTGACCGTGGCGGGCGGCGCCTGCGCGCGCGCCGATTGCGCTGCGGGCAAGGCGACGAGGACGCAACAAGACGCGATGATCCAGTTTTGAATGAGTGTACGAGCCATGAAGAAACTCCCGTGCCCTGCTTATGCAGGCGGTTCCTGCATTCGCAGTTCTGAACAGGATACTTCCCGCGGCCGGTGTGCGCGATTACGGGGGATCAATCCAAGGTGGATCGGTTGGAGTCGCGGTGGCTCGCGAACGCAAGACCTATTCGCGGGGGGCCCCGGATCTGGGGCACCCAGGTTCAAATCTTCCGCTACGAAATCACGCAGACACGGTACCAGGTCCCCGACCGCATGAATTCGTACTTTTGGCTTACGTGGTTTCCCACCCTTTCGCCAGAGAAAAGGCGAAAGGATGGGGCACGGAATTGGTACAGAATTAAGCGGTCAGCACCGTCGAACCCCGGGGAGCTAAAAGCAGTGTGTAAAGCTTAGTTAACGTGTAGCGACGAAGCGGAGGCGCACGTAATCGGCGGTCCAGTTGCCCTGCTCGTCGCGCAATGCGAGAGAGAGCAACTCGACGGCATCGCGCAGCACGGCTTGGCGGACGGGCTCAGGAAGCGACTCGAGGAGACCGCGGCGAAAAGTGCACAGCCAGGCTTCCATCGCGCTGGGCATCGCGCCGGGCGTAGCGCCGGGTAGCGGCGTGGGACGGGGAATGAGGGCGATGCGCTCGACCGCGAAGGCGTGGCGCTCCAGGCGCTCTGTGTAGGCTTCGGGAGTGGGATAGTAGTTCACTTCGTCTTCGCGGCCGGCGTAGCCGTGGCGGGCCAGGGCGGCGGCGAGGGCCACGCGAATGGCAGCAATGTTGCCGTGGCCGCCCATCTCGGCGACAAAGCGGCCACCGGGCTTGAGCACACGATGGACCTCGGCCATCATGGCGTCGTGGTCGCGCACCCAGTGCAGCGCGGCGTTGGAGAAGACGGCGTCGAATGTGGCCGCTTCATACGGAAGCGATTCGGCAGATGCGTTGTCGGCGGTGACGCCACGGGCGCGCGCCGCGGAGACCATGTGGGGAGATGCGTCGACGCCGGTGACGATGGCGCCGGTCGCGGCAAGACGCAGCGTGAGTTGGCCGTCGCCGCAGCCTAGATCGAGAATGCGCTCGGCGGGTTGAGGGTTGAGCCACTCGACGACGCCGCCGGCGAGGCCGTGCACAAATGCGCCGGTGCGCGCGTAGGTTTCTGGGTCCCAGGTCTGCAAGATACCTCCTTAGCGGGGTTGGCGGAGTTGGCGGCGCCAGGGATTGCTGTGGCGCCGTGGACAAAATGGTGAATCCGAAGTTTGTTGAACATCAACCGCAGATCCTTCGCTGCGCTCAGGATGACAGCGATTCTGTGGGTCGGCTTCTCAGGAACAGGCGACAAGGAGCGCGACCGCATGAATTCTTCCTTTTGGCTTCCGTGGTTTCCCACCCTTTCGCCAGAAAAGAGGCGAAAGGATGGGGCACGGAATTGGTACTAAATCAAGGGGTCAAAGACCTAGTAGCGCGATCGGGAAGATTCGTGGTCTCCCAGGTCTCAAAAGCGAGACCTGGGGCACCCGAGTTCGAGGGCACGATTACGAAATCACGAAGTCGTGGTACCAACGCCAACCCCGTCAACACCGCAAACACCGCTTCAAATCGACTGCACGGGCAGGAGGGTGAGGTCGTCGACCAGGCCCACTTCCTTCTGCACGAAAGGTTCGCCATAACGAACGCCGGCGAGCAGGCCGTAATGGCGCGCTTCGGCGAAGGTGCGTTCGTGAATCTCCTCCTCGGGAACGAACAATCCGCCACCGGCCTGCTGGTTGGCGTACTGCGAGCGGTAGGCCATCAGGGCGCGGTGACGCTGCTCGACAAAAGGCGTGATGTCCACGATGAAGCTGGGGCGCACGTCGGCATAGAGGCTGGCGTAGACGATCTTGAAGGGGCGATGGGGATCGGCTCCGGTATCTACTTTTTTTAATCCGGAGAGGAAGCAGGCTTGGTAACCCAGCGAAGCGACGATGGCGTGGTCGGGATGGCGGGCTTCCCAGTAAGGCAGGATGACGACGCGGGGGCGAAGCTGGCGCAACACGCGCACGATTTCAACTCGATTGGCGAGGGTGTTTTCGATCGCGCCATCGGAGAAAGAGAGTGCCTGACGCCAACCGACGCCCAGCAGGCGTGCGGCTTCTTCCGCTTCGCGGGCGCGCTCTTCAGCACTGCCGCGGGTACCGGATTCGCCTTGCGTCAGATCGAGGATGGCGGTGCGCAGCCCACGCGCTGCCATGCGCAGCAGGGTTCCACCGCAGGTTTGTTCCACATCGTCGCGATGCGCGGCGATGGCTAGAACATCGGCGCGGAAATCGGCAGGGACAATGGGCATGTTTTCAGATTAAGGCATTTAATTGGGGAGCCAGGAAACCGGTAGCGGGTCAGTTTCAACGCGCATTCCCTCGGGGGCTGAAGCCCCGCCCATATTTGGGCGGTTCGATGTACAGGCTGAAGCCCGTACCCTTCAACTGAAGCCCGTGCTCTTCCAATGCCGGTTTGGATGAAAGCCGGGCATCCATGTGCGGGTCCGGAGACCCGCACTACAGCCGGTCTAGAGACCGGCGCTACATTGGCGAATCAGTAGACAGTGTTGTCGGCGTCGCTGGTAGCATCCATGAAGGCTACGTCCCAGGCGGTGCCGGTGACGGTCACGAACTCGTTGTTGATGGCGGTGCCGTTGGTAGTGGAGTAGATGTAAACCTGGCCACCTTCCGCGGTGTAGACCTTGTGCAGCCCGGTTACGGCGGTGACGCCGGTGGCATCGCCCAGGTACGGCTCGATGAGCATTACCTTGTTGGTGGAGGTGTTGTACATGGTGAGGCAGCCGTAGCCGCCGGGCGCGCTGGTGGCAAAGCGCACGCCGTTGGTGCACTGCGTCATGGCGATCCAGAGGGTGTTGTCGTCACCCTCGACCATGCGGCTCACGCCGCCCGGAACTCCGTCGCTAATGGAAACCGGGCCGGATGCCGTATTGTTGGCCAGATTGACTAGCGTCAGATTGCCGCCGTAGTAGGTGGCGCCGGAGATGACCTGCGGCTGCTGACCCACGACGTACATGGTGGTGGAATCGACGAGCGCATTGCTGGCGCCGCCGGGAATGGGGATGTTGGTGACGGTTCCGGTCTTGGGTAACAGGCCGGAGGACTGGCCCAGTGGGAAGAGCATGGGCGCGATGGGAAGAATGGAAACGGATGCCTTGGTACCGCCGCACTCCGGACCGCAGTTGAGAATGTAGGCAGTACTGCCGTCGGCGGAAAAGACAGCTTTGATGGGCCGGTCGAAGACCAGGGGCGCACCCGTGTAGAACAGGGGCAATCCATTCGTGCCGTTGTAATGCGGGTCCAGACTATCGGGGCTCTGGACCTGAAAGAGGCACCAGGTGGGGGCGATCTGGGGTTCGCAATCGACAGCGGCCTTGGGCCAGTTGGGGCTCCCACCGCTGAACAGGAGGGATTCCGCGGTGCTGAGTTGCACCGGGTAATAGACGTAGTTCGAGTTCTGCACGAAAGCCAACGCCACGGTTCCGCCGGTGTTCACGCTGGTACGGTACACGCCCGGCAACCCGAAGGATATGGCTTGGCTAGAGGCCTGGTTGATGGCGGTGAAGACGTTCGCGGTTTGATTGGCCGCGAACACATACTGCTCACTGCGGCTAATAAAGATGCTGGAGGAAAGGCCCGGCAATCCGCTCACGGTGCCGCTTTCCTTCTCGCCGCCGTAGCTGATGAGGGCGAAGCTGCCGTCGCCGGAGCCGTACACGGCTCCCAACTGCTCCTCGGGCATGTTTTGAATGCTGATGGGGAGGGCGCCGCCGTAGCCGGAGATGGAGAATGAAGCCGGCGTGCCGTTGTAGCCGCTGCGCTCATCGTAGTAGGCGTCGACGATTTGCAGAGCTCCCTTGCTGAGCGCGCTGGGATTCTGGATCGCGATCATGACGCGATATTGCAGCTTGCTGGGGGGAAGCGTGCGGTTGTCGAAATAGTTGGTGGTACCACAGCCCGCCAGCGCGATGGCTACCAAAAGGGCGGCGGCGGCGCTGATGCAAAGATAATTCTTCTTCAAAATCCTTACCAAAATCCCTACCTCGACCGGACGCGCGAAAAGATCCGCTGCAGGCTCTTACAAATGAATAGCGTTACGGGCCAGCCGGAGGGGCCGGAAACGACATCCGGAGCCGGTTTTTTGCCCAGGTTTTGACTTTCGAAGTATAGCAAAGCATACCGGGCAACCGGCACCCGGGGTTAGTGGCCATTTGATCTCGAGGGTGGTGAGGGGCTAAACGCCTCGTCTCGATTTGTTAGACGATTTTGTACGGGCTGAGGAGTGCGGTGAGAGCCGGCAGATTCAACCGAAAAGTGACTGCTTCCTGTAGGGCAAGAACAGCAGGTCAGCGCCGCTCCAGCGGCAGAGCGAGTCAGCAGGTCAGCGGCGGCCATGAATGTTCTCAAGCCGCGAGGCGACCGGGGGGCGCCAAAATGCCGAGGAGCGACGCTGCGGGCCATGCATGCGATAGCATGTCAACAGAATGCAGGACTTTGGAGAATGACGCACTTCGCCGACACCTTCCTGAGTCGCCCCATGCTTGCCGACGGCGCCATGGGGACGGTGCTCTACGCGCGCGGGATCTTCATCAGCCGTTGCTACGAGGAGCTGAATCTCTCCGATCCCGGGCTGATCCTGTCGGTTCACGAAGAGTACCTGCAGGCGGGAGCGGAGATTCTGGAGACGAATACCTTCGGCGCCAACCGCTTCCGGCTGACGCGGCATGGACTGGGCGACAAGGTACGCGACATTAATGCCGCGGGCGTGAAGCTGGCGCGCCAGGCCGTGGACAATTTGAAAGCGAAGCAGGCGGGCGAGGCCTGGGTGGCTGGATCGGTGGGGCCGCTGGGCGTGCGGCTGGAACCGCTGGGCAAGACCGGTCTTGATGAAGCGCGCGCCGCATTCGCCGAGCAGATTTCCGTGCTGGTTGAGAATGGTCCAGGGGTTGGTGTGGACCTGCTGATTATCGAGACCATGTCTGCGCTGAATGAGGCGCGCCAGGCGCTGGCGGCTGCGCGTGCCATCGCTCCGGAGTTGCCAGTGCTGGTGATGGTGACGGTGGATGACGAGAGCAATTGCCTGGACGGGGCTTCGCCGGCACACGCCGCTACGCTGCTGACTGAATGGGGCGCGAGCGCCATCGGAGTGAACTGCTCAACCGGACCGACCACAGTGCTGACCGCAATTGAAGCCATGCGCGGGACGACGACACTGCCGCTGGCGGCTATGCCTAATGCCGGCATGCCGCGGGCCGTGGAGGGGCGCAACATTTATCTGTGCTCGCCGGAGTATATGGCAAGTTTCGCGCGCAAGGCAGTTGGCGTGGGAGCGCAACTGGTGGGCGGCTGCTGCGGCACCACGCCGAATCACATTCGCGCGATGCGGGCGGCCATGCGCGCGCTGGACACGCAGGCGCACGTGGAAGTGCCGGGCGTGTCGCCTGCCATTACAAGTGAGGCGCCGCCCGCGCCGCTGGCCGAGAGATCGCGCCTGGGGGCGCTGCTGGCGGAAAAGAAATTTGTCACGCTGGTGGAGATTGTTCCGCCCAAGGGCATTGACTGCGCGAAGGAGATTGAAGGGGCAAGCACGCTGGCGCAACTGGGCGTTCACGGCATCAACGTGTACGACGATCCGCGCGCTTCTGCGCGCATGAGCGGGCAGAGCCTGGCCGTGCAGATCCAGCAGCACACGAACCTCGAAACCGTGCTGCACTATACCTGCCGGGACCGCAATATTCGCTCCATCCAATCGGACCTGCTGGGCGCGTCTTCGATTGGGCTGCGCAATATCCTGTGCGTCACCGGCCAACCATCCAAGGTAGGCAACTATCCGGATGCTACGGCCGTGTTCGACGTGGATTCGATCGGCCTGGTCAACATTGTGCAGCGGCTGAATCACGGACTCGATATCGGATCGAATGCCATCGGGGTGAGCACGAATTTCACCATTGGCGTGGGGGCGGATCCGGGTGCTGGCGACATGGAGAACGAGCTGCGCCGCTTTGCCTTCAAGGTGGAAGCGGGGGCGGAGTACGCCATTACGCAGCCAGTGTTCGATCTGCGGTTGCTCGAGGATTTTCTGGAGCGAATTAAGGAACACCGCATTCCGATTATCGCCGGCATCTGGCCGCTCACCAGCCTGCGCAATGCGGAGTTCCTGAAGAACGATCTGCGCGTTTCCATGCCTGAGGAGATTATGCTGCGCATGGCGCAGGCGGAGACTCCGGAAGCGGCGCGCACCGAAGGCGTGAAGATTGCCCAGGAGATGATTGAGGCGGTGCGGGCGTATGTGGACGGCATCCAGGTGAGCGCACCGTTTGGCCGCTACGACGTGGCTGCCGACGTGATTGCCAGCGTGCTGCCGCAGGGTGTCCCAATTACGGAGTGAGCCCTAATTCGAGACAATCTTGTAGTTTCCTTTTTCGTCTCGGATTTCCGTTGCGGTTGAGACTGATGTGTAAGACCTGCCGTTAAACAGCGCTCCAGTGCCAGCCGAGCACGATGTCCCGATATCCGTCGGTCGTTGACGGCTGAATGCAATAGAGCCAGCCGTTGAAGTCATCTTCAGGCGACGCAAGCAGTGCTGGCTTATCTCCATCTAGACGAATCAGCCATGTCGGAACTGCGCCACTGGTCCCTGAATGGAAACAATCTCCGCCTTCCTCGATAAGCAGGACATGCTTTTGGGGGGCTAAAGGGATCTCTTCGAAGGTGAGACATTCGAGGATCGCATCTGGCGTAGTCGCCTGCAACTGCGAGAACTCGGATTCGCAGCAATGTAGGATGAGCCGAGCGACGGCTTGCTGTTGGACCCGGCTGGTTGCGGCAAGAGTCAGCCGCGGCAGGATGGAATCAGGATTGACCGGCTTCCAATCGACTGGTTTAAAGACATCAGACTGCCCTTGTGCAACCAGCGAGGACAAGAATAAGAAGAACAGGAGCAGTGTTTGACGCATGCTGCACTCCTGCGCAGAGCATAGCACGGGCTTCCGCAATTTCGCGGTGCGGACGTACAATGATCGCCATGCCCTCGTTTGAAGAATCGCTGAAGAAACTGGAATCCATTGTCGAGCAGCTTGAAAAAGGCGACCTCGCGCTCGAAGAATCGCTGAAGCTGTTTGAAGAGGGTGTGGGTTTGTCCGCTGCCTGCAAACAGGAGTTGGACGCGGCCGAGGGCAAGGTGCAGATGCTGGTGAAGCAGCGCGATGGCTCGCTCAAGCCTGAACCATTCTTGACGGAAAAGCCGTTTTAGAGATCTTGGTTCTTGGTTCGTGACTCGTGTGGTGCCCCAGAAGTTCGCTAAGGAAGCTCTGCACTAGGAGTTCGCATTCCCTCAGGGGCTAAAGTCCACGTCTTTTTTTCCGGCGTTTGCGGCACGGCTAAAGCCGTGCCCTGTTACAAAGCCCCACGCGGAGAGTTTTTCCGTAGCCTGTGAAGCCTGTACCCTTCAAAACAACGACTTATTCAGAAGTTCGCTAAAAGCAACCGCAGATCCTTCGCTCCGCTCAGGATGACAGAATGTTTTTGTGAGAATTCCAGAGACGGGACACTATATCTATGACCGCATGAATTCGGACACCAGGTCTATGACCGTATGAATTCGTCCTTTTGGCTTTCGTGGTTTCCCACCCTTTCGCCGGGAAAAAGGCGAAAGGATGGGGCACGGAATTCGGTACATAATCAAGCGGTCAAAGACCTAGTCCTTGGTTCCTGCTTCTTTCTTCCCTGCTCTTTCTGCTTTGGTGAGACGCACCAATACTGCTTGCTCGCGGAGCACCTGCTTCAACGGGCGCGCAGGCGTTCCGTAGAGAACCGTGCCGGGCTGCAAGCCTTCGTTCGTAACCGTCTTGCCGCTGAAGACGCCGGATTGGCCGCCGAGAATGACGCCGTCGCCGACGTGGGCGTGGTCGCCGATGCCTACCTGGCCGGCCAGGACCGCGCCGCGGCCGATGGTTGAGGAGCCGGAGACGCCGGTGAGTGCAACTAGAATCGCGTTCTCGCCTACATCGCAGTTGTGACCGACGTGCACCAGGTTGTCGATTTTTACGCCGCGGTGGATGCGGGTCTCGGCCAGGGCACCGCGGTCGACGGTGCTGTTGGCGCCGATCTCCACATCGTCCTCGAGGACGAGCGTGCCCTGCTGCGGAAATTGCGTGTAGGCGCCGCTGGCGGGGTCGCGCACGTAGCCGAAACCGTCTGAGCCCAGCACCGTGCCGGCGTGGACGACGACGCGATTGCCCAGCGTGGTGCCGGGATAAAGCACGGCGCGCGGATAGATGCGGCAGTGCTCACCGACGCGCACGCCTTCCCCGAGGATGGCGCCGGCCTCGATGCGGGTTGCGGTGCCGACGTGCACATAATTCTCGAGGATTGCGCCGGGGCCGACGGTGACGTGGTCGCCCAGTTGCACCATCTCGCCGATGACTGCCTTGGGATGAATTCCGGTTGCGGGTAGGGGTGGCTTGAGCAGGTGGGCTGCGCGCGCGAACCAGAGGCGGGGATGATCAGCCTCGACGATGTTTTTGTCGGGCGGATAGGCGGTGAGGATTCCGGCGCGCAGCACAACCAGGCCGGCGTAGCTGCCCAGCGCGGCCTTGGCGCCTGCCGCATCTTCGGCAAAGACGACTTCCGATGGGCTGGCTAGTTGACGCGCGCTGACGCCATCCATCGAGCACTCGCTATCGCCCTGCGCGAGACGGCCGCCCAATTTTTTGATCAGTTCACCGATGGTCATTGCATTCCCTCAGCGGCTAAAGCCGCGCTTGTTGCGGGGGGTGGGTTGGGGGCTGAAGAGACTGCGGAAAAAGTCATTGCAAGAGGCAAATGGCTCTCTGAACGTCCCGCAGGGGCTAAAGCCCTCCTTTATTTCGCTACCGTTATTGGCCCGACTAAAGTCGTGCCCTTGTTACAAAGCCCCACAGAGAGAGTTTTTCCGCAACCTGTAAAGCCTAGTACAGGGTCCATGTAGTTTCGTGCTTTCCCAGGTCTCAAAATCGAGATCTCCACCCCGCGAACGAAGACCTATTCGCGGGGGCCCCGGACCTGGGGCACCCAGGTTCAAATCTTCCGTTTACGTTAGTAGAGCCGGGGCTGGCCCGGCGGCCGCGTCTTCCAGCGGCGGTGAATCCAGAGCCACTGGTCAGGATAGCGCCGAATCCAGGTTTCGATTTCGCGGGTGCAGCGTTCGGTTCCCTCCAGAATATCGGCGGCAGCGTCTGCGGTGTGCGGAATCTCGATTTCGCGGCCGAATCGGAGGGTGTAGCGACGGGCCCCGGGTTCCCAAATCATGAAACCGGGCACCACTGCGGCACCGGTTTTGCGGGCGACGTGGGCCAGACCGGTAGCGGTGCAGGCTTCGATTCCGAAGAACGAGACGAAGGCGCCCTGCGGCGGGGTCATGTTGGTGTCCATGAGAATGCCGACCGTGTCGCCGTTGCGCATGGCGGTGAGGAGACCGCGGCCAAAGTCGTCCTTGTGGAGCACGTAGTTGCCGTGCAGGCAGCGGATGCGGTTGACGTAAGCATCGAGGCGGCGGTTATCGAGGCGGCGAATCACCATGCCCATGGGGTGGCCCATCATGGAGTGGTAAAAGCTAGAAAGCTCCCATGCGCCGAGATGGCCGGTGAGGATGAGAACGCCTTTGCCGCGCTCCTGAGCGGTGAGATAGTTTTCCAGTCCTTCGGTGCGGAGCCAGTTGCGGGTGTTCTCGGGGGTGTAGCGGGTCATGCGGCAGAACTCGACCAGTTGATAGCCGAGGTGGCGATACTCCCGGCGCAGGAACTCCTGGCGGGTGTGGGGGGAGATCGCGGGGAATGCCCTTTGGAGATTCTGCTCGCCCACCCTGCGCAGGCGGCCGAAGCACCAGTAGACGCAGATGGCGAGCAGGGTTGAGAAGAGGCGCGCGATGGGCCGCGGCAAACGTCCCAGCGCGCGGGCTCCTGCAACGACAAACCAATATTCGAAGTTCTCGAGCATCACGGAAAGCTAGTTTTCAGTTTAGCTTCCCGAAGTGGGAAAGATGGAATTTGGATTGGGATTCGAGGTATCCCCACCCTGGTCGCAAAGACAAAGACGCGGCGAGGGTGGGGCACCCGGACTTCCATGTGCGGGTCTGGAGACCCGCACTACAGCCGGTCAGGAGACCGGCGCTACGAGCAAGGTTATTGGGCGCGGGCGGAGACAAAGTCGTGGGCTACGGTGCGCACGAAGGGAATGGCACCTTGAGGAACTGCGACCTGGCCGTGGAGGACCGACTCAAAATTCTGAGGGACACCGTAGTAGGTATCGGTATCCTCCGTGTTCTGGCTCACGCTGGTGCCGTCGAGGTCGATGCCGGCAAACAGGCCCTTGTTGCGCGAATAGCTGAGCAGCTCGGCGTTCATCTTCCAGTCCGTCGAGGCCTGACCGGCGCGGCCCACCGGGCCAGCTGCTGCCGAGGCGTCGCCGCCGATCTTGAACTTGCTCTTGAGCAGGTCCTGGAAGCCGCGATCGTTGACCGCAACCAGGATCAGATCCGTGGACTGGCCGCCGATCTGAAAGCCAAACGAACCGCCGGCCATGCGGATGAACACCGGAGCGCTCCAGCCGTGGCCGGTGCGGCAGGTGACCACGCCCTGGCCGTACTGGGCGCCGAAGACGAATGCGCCCTTCACCATTCCGGGAACCACGGCGACGCAGGTGGCGGAGCGAAGAATGTCGGTGGGGATGGTGCTGTCCTGAGCGTCCATGATCTGGTCGAGCACCACCTTGGCTGAGTCGATGCGGCCCTGCAGGTCCTCCCGCGAAGAGGCGGCAAAGGCGCTGGTGGACGCGAGCAGGAAGCCGAAGCAAAGGCAAGCAAGAGTCTTCTTCATTTCCGTATCCTCATTCCGCGGCACATGCTGCGGAAGTGTGTAAGTGAATGGATGAAGGTGCCCCGAAGGCAATCGGGAAGAACGGCCTTAAGGAACCGGAGAGGAAGCAGTGGGATTTCTGAAAACGTCCCGCAACCTCTTGGATCAGGCTACAGCATGCACGCAGGGCCAGCACGGGCGATTCTCCACAGAGTGATCAACATGGGAACCGTCCAGAGGGGGACTGTACGGCGGGACTGCAGGAGCCGCCAGGCCGGGTGCAGAAAGAGATGGGGGGGAGGAGTGAAAACAACGATTGTAGAGCGGAAGGTTCTGGTTTGGGGCCGTTCAGGCCAAAAAAGAGGAGTTCACAGGCATCATGTGAAACATGCTGCCTGGGAACTCCTTTCCCCAGATCTGCGTTGTTTCTGGACATAGATTGCTGGAATTCAGAGGACTACACAAGAGTACTTAAGGGCAGTGGCCTTAAGTAACCACCGATGTTAACTTTTAGGTTAACAGGCTGTTCTTCCTCCGGATCGAAGCGCTACATGGAGTTAATAACTTATTCATCAAAGGTTTAGCGCTGATTGCCGAGGCCGGATCCTTGCCGGGAGGCGATTCCGGGGAAGAGCGCCAAGCTGACGGGCGACAGGGAGAGCTTGATTCGGTTATCAGCGCCGGTTTTGCGCATCAGCCGGCCGACGTAGGCCTTGACCGTGCGCTCATCGATTCCCAGCTTGGCGGCGATTTCACGATTGGATCGCGCCATCAGAATGAGCTCGAGAACCTGACGTTCCCTGAGGGTAAGCTGGGGGCGGGCCGCCAAGGCAGCTTCGGGCACTTTGAGCAGCCGGTCAATGAGTTGGGAAAGCAAACGGCGCGGGGCCCAGATGGAGCCAGCGGTAACGACCTCGATGGCCTGACGGACAATTTCTGGACCGGCGTTGGGTTCGAGATAGGCGCGAGCCCCGGCGATGATGGACTTCATCACCAGTTCGTCGTCGCGCTCCGGGCCGATCACGATGAGGCGGATATCGGGCCGTGTACGGCGCAGGCTATTGATCGCTGCCATGCCGTTGGGGGAATGAAGATCGACGACGACGTAATCGGGAGGGTTGCTGCGGAGGAGCTCTTCGGGGGTGCCGGTAACAGGCAGCAACTGCGGCTTGCCGGGCTCGGCGGGGAGGTCAAAGATGCTGGCCAGGCCGGCGATGCGGATGGGCTCGTCGGCCACCAGGCCAATGCGGATAGAGCGAGCCTTCGCAAGCGCGGGCATTTTTTGCTCCGTGAAGGGAGAGAGAACCAAGCAAATGAAGCATCCAGCGAGGCGAGCAGACCAGCGAGCCGACCTCAGAGCTTGGGGAGGACGATGCCCTGTTGCTTCTGGTACTTGCCCTTGCGATCAGCATAGCTGATTTCGCACATCTGGTCGCCATGAAAGAAGAGGATCTGACAGAGGCCTTCGTTAGCGTACACGCGCGCCGGCAACGGTGTGGTGTTGGAGATTTCGAGGGTTACATAGCCCTCCCACTCCGGCTCGAAGGGAGTTACGTTGACGATGATGCCACAACGCGCATATGTGGACTTGCCGACGCAGATGGTGAGGACATCGCGGGGGATGCGGAAATACTCGACCGAGCGGGCGAGGGCGAAGGAGTTGGGAGGGATGATGACGGAGTCGGCCTGCACCGAGACGAAGGAGCGCTCGTCGAAGGCTTTGGGGTCGATGATGGCGCTGTTGACGTTGGTGAAGATTTTGAATTCGTCGCTGACGCGGAGGTCGTAGCCGTAAGAGGAAAGGCCGTAGGAGATGACGCCGCTGGCCACCTGCTTTTCGCTGAACGGCTCAATCATGCCGTGGTTGAGGGCCTGCTCGCGGATCCAGCGATCACTTTGAATAGACATGCATCTCCTGTTCGGGGCCGGCTTCCACCGGTGGGGAACCGAACTCTCATCTTACGGAACCGGTTTCGGGGTTGACAACGGAAACCGGCTGCGGAAAACAGGGCCGAAATTGCACATGGCGCATCCCTCAGTGGCTAAAGCCGGACTCATTTTGCAGCTACTAGCGGCCCGACTAAAGTCGTGCCCTTGTTACAAAGCCCCACACGGAGAGTTTTTCCCGCACTGTGAAGCCCGTCCCCTCCAGCCAACAATGTTGGGGGTGAAAGCCCGCACGCTTTAAGCCAACCTGCTACCGCCGCAGGGGCTAAGGTGGATTTCCTCAGGTTGCGAACGCCAGGTGACGATTCCGCAGTTCCATAATTGCAGCAAAATCTGTACCATAGGCGGTGTAGGGCGCAGGACAGCCAAGTTTGGCGCCCGTGAGGTTACCCCAAGTGATCAAGCAGGACATCGTCCATCAGGTGATTGAGCGTACCGGCCTGCCGCGCACCAAGGCAGAAGCGGCGGTGGATACGGTTTTCGAGGGCCTCAAGCAGGCTCTGGCGGCCGGCGAGCGGATCGAGCTGCGCGGCTTTGGCGTGTTCAGTGTGCGGGCGCGCAAAACCGGCATTGGGCGCAACCCCCGTACTGGGACTGAGGTCAGCATCGCTCCCGGCAAGGCCGTACGCTTCAAGCCGGGCAAGGAGCTGCACTCGCTCGAAGAGGGCGGAACGGCCGCGGCGGATGCACAGGCGTAGGTCCTTTGGGATCTGAACCAGGACGGCTCCGTCGTTGCGCCGTCGTTGAGACCGGGGATTATGTTCTTGATGCGCGCCAACCATTCTTACGCCCCTGCGGGGCTGCGGTGACGGTTTGCACGCTTTGCCCAGGCTTGCGCCTGGGGCTACCGTCTTTTGCCCGCTACGCGGGCATCGCGTCGCGCCAATCATCACCGCGAAATGAGTGACGCACTCCATTCGCGACCCGGCACAAAAATCTGCGCGGAGCCGTCCCTACGGGACTCCGTGTCTTTGGGGAACCAGCATTCCCGACGCTTAAGCGCGGGGCTAATATCCATCGCGCCTCCGGCGCGAGTACCGGCTGACTCGCTGACGCCTAATACCGCAACCGCGTAATTCTGTGGTCTCCCAGGTCTCAAAAGCGAGACCTGGGGCACCCAGCTGACTTGCTGCCCGCTGCTTTACATCAGGCGTAGCGCGTCTACATCCACGACCACATTGCGGCGCGGCACACCGGCTTGCTCGGCGTGCGCCAGCATGCCGCGCAGCACTGCGTTGAGAGCCTTGCGCGATGAGCTTTTCAAAATCAGATGGAAGCGATAAACGCCCTTGATGCGTGCGATGGGCGCGGTACACGGCCCCAGCACCCTCAGTCCTCCGGACTTCTGATTTTGGACGAGATACTTGCCCAGCGTTGCCGCCCACCCCGCCGCTTCCTCAAGTTTTTGCGACTGTACCAGCACATTGGCGAGCACGCCGAAGGGCGGGTAATGCATCCAGCGGCGATACTTGAGCTCGCGCTCGGCGAAGGCGGCGTAGTCGTGGGTGGTGGCGGCCAGGATGGCGTAGTGATCGGGATAGTATGTCTGCACGACGACGCGGCCGGGGAGTTCGCCGCGGCCGGCGCGGCCTGAGACCTGCGTCATGAGTTGGAAGACGCGCTCGGCGGCGCGGAAATCGGGCATGGAGAGCGCATGATCGCAGCCGACGACTCCCACCAACGTGACGCCGTGGATATCGTGGCCCTTGGCGATCATCTGGGTGCCGACGAGCAGATTGATCTCGCCCGAATGGAGACGCGCCAGCAGCCGTTCAAGATCGTAGCGGCCGCGCACGGTGTCGCGATCCATGCGCCCGATGCGCGCGCCGGGAAAAATTTCCGCGAGACGCTCTTCGCCCTGCTGCGAGCCTGCGCCCAGGTAATACAAATGCTCGCTGTCGCACTTGGGGCAGCGAGCGGGAACGGTGCGCCGGTAGCCGCAGTAGTGGCATTCGAGGCGCTGGCCTTCGCGCGCGACCTCTGCGTCTTCGCCGGCGGGCTTGTGGTGAGTGAGCGCGATGGCGCAGTTCTGGCACTCGAGCTTTTCGCCGCAGGCGCGGCACATAACGGCGAACGAATAGCCGCGGCGGTTGAGCAGAATGAGCGCCTGCTCGCCGCGCTCAAGAGCGGCGCTGGTCTGCTCGATGAGCGCGCGCGAGAAGAGCTGGTCGCGGCCGGTCTCCTGAAATTCGCGGCGCATGTCGATGAGTTCGACTTCGGGAAGCGGACGATTCATCACGCGGTCGCGCAATTCGATGCGCTGATATTTTCCCTGCGCGGAGTTCTGCCAGCTTTCGAGCGAAGGCGTGGCCGAGCCCAGCACGACGACCGCGCCGGCGAGCTTGGCGCGCATCACGGCAACGTCGCGCGCGTTGTAGCGAGGCGTTTCCTCCTGCTTGTAACTCTGGTCGTGCTCCTCGTCGACGAGGATAAGGCCGAGATTGGGCGCGGGGGCAAAGATGGCGGAGCGGGTGCCGACGACGATGGGCGCATCGCCGCGGCGAATGCGACGCCACTGCTCGCTGCGCTCCTCGGGCGTGAGTGCGGAGTGGAGCAGCGCCACGCGCTGGCCGAAGGCCTGATCGAGCAGGCCGGCGGTTTGCGGCGTGAGGCCGATCTCCGGAACCAGCAGAATGGAGGAGAGGCCGCGATCGAGCGCTTGCTGCATGGCGGCGAGATAGACGGCCGTTTTGCCGGAGCCGGTGACGCCGTGAAGCAGCAGAGGATGGAAGGCTCCGAGTGAGTTGGTAATGGTGGCCAGCGCCTGCTGTTGCGGCGCGTTGAGCTCGAAGGGGGCTGAGGTGGGCGACAATCCGCCGAGATGGAAGGCCGCGGCGCGTTCCTCAATGCGGACCAGGTTGCGGCGCACCAGGGTTTGCAATGTGGATGGGGGAGAGATTGCGCTTGCGCAACTCCGCGAGCGGCATCTCTCCACCCAGGGCCGCGAGTTCGGCCAGAATTGCCTGCTGCTTCTCAGTGAGCGCCGGGCAGCCGCGCCTCGGGAATCAGCACGGCGAATCGTTCCATGCGCCGGGCATCGCGCTCCGCAGCGGCGGTTTCGCGGGCGATCCATTTTTTGCGAAGCAGTGAAGCAAGCACGGGCAGCGATGCGGCGGTAGCGGTGCGCAGGGTGGAGACCTTCACCGGCTCGCCTGCGGAAAGACGCGTGAGGACGCGCAGTTCCATGTCCTGCTCTTCGGCTGAGAGCTTTCTGCGGGCGCGCGCGCTTCCCTTCCCGCGATCGCCATCAAGCGTGCCGGCGAGCATGTCGCGACCGAGGTCGGTGATGCGGTAGTAGACGGTGCGGCGGACTTCAGCCATGAGCGGCAGCATGGCGCGGAGGACTTCGCCGAGGGGGGCGAGATAGTATTGCGCGATCCATTCGGCGAGTGCGAGTAAGGGCTCGCCGAGCAGCGGCTCTTCATCGAGGACGGCTTCGAGGTGGCGCACCTCGAAATCGGGCGGAGGCTGGGAGACGATTGCCGTGACGACGCCGATGAGTTTTTCGTTGCGGAAGGGCGCGATGACACGACAGCCGCGCTGCGGCGATTGGCTGTCGCGCAAGGCGTAGGTAAACGTGCGGTCCAGGGGCACGGGGAGCGCGACTTCGCAGTATTGCGGCATGGAGGCCAAGCATCAGTGTAATGGGAAGGGTGACGCGGGCTGGGTGGAGGGGCCGATTCAGCATCGTGGTCTCCCACCCTTTCGCTGAGATGCGCGAAAGGATGGGGCACCCGGGGTGCTAAGCCTAGCGAGAATCGTGGATCAGGCGCGCTTGCGCTCCTCAATCCTTGCAGGGGTCGCACTACGGGCAGCGAGAGTTTGGATGGCGCTGAGGAGCTGTCCAGGACCGGGCAGGACCTCACAATCCACATCGTAGAAATGATCCGTTGCCGCGCGAATGGCGTGAACGCGCAGGATGCCGATGTCGGGGTTGTAACGGCGCAAGTTGATTGCGATCTCTGCTGCGCGGCTGGGGGAAAGCGAATGGCAGAGGACGGCGACATGGAAGGACCGAATCCAGGCGGGGTCCAGTTTTTCGTTGCTGGGCACCGAGTCTACCTCGTAGCCTTCGTGCTTGAGCACCAAGCCCCGCGAGAAACGAATTCCATCATCGTCGCAGATCGAGAGGACGCGAATTGACTTAGCGGAGCTCATAGGATCGGGGCTCGCAGGATGGACCCCCGCCGCTTCAGCGGCTGGATTGGCATTTGGTACGCCTGAGGGGCTTGGTGAATCACCGCGCCCACGTCCCGGCCGAAGCCGGGACGTGGTCGGTCGCTGGTGGGGGAAGCCTGCGACGCTTGCAACAATCGCTGTATCGGGCTGGGCGGCTCCAGCGCTGACCGGTCCACTTTGTAGCCGACGTTGGAATGGGACGAGGTCCCTCCGTACTTCTGCCACTGGTTGCCTCCTGTTCCAGCCCCCATAAAAGGAGCGAGCTCAAACTGGCGCGCTAGAGCCTTAATCATGACAGCGCCCTTCTGCGAACCCAGGGAAAGGATGACGACGACTGCGTCTATTTCGATTCTTGTCTGAAACAAAAGTAGCGGGAAGCGCCTGCAAGCGGTACTAGGACTTTCCCCAGTGGGCGGTCTTTAGGAAACTCCTGACGCGGAAGTGCTTGATTCTACTGACTAAATATTTCGAAATAATTTATGGCGCGATATCCACAGGGGCGCGTTTCAACTGAGAAACGGAGTTTGTGCGGGGTCTAAGTCAGAAGAAACGGATGGGAGAGTCAGGTTACGATGCCGCGGGTCAGCGCGTAGCGAGTCAGTTCGGCGGTGGTGCGGACGCCAAGCTCTTCCATGAGGCTATTGCGATGAAACTCCACTGTTTTGGGGGAAATATGCAACACAGCGGAGATTTGCTTGGTGGTTTTGCCTTCGGCCACGAGCTGGAGCACCTCGCGTTGGCGCGGGGTGAGGCGGGCGCCGAACATTCCGGCCGGATTCCTCTTGGGATCGAGGGCGGCGAGCTGGACGGCTTCCTGCCCGGCCAGGGGCGTGACGTAGTAATTGTCACGCAACGCCATGTGGATGGCATGGATAAGTTCCTTACCAGCCGACTGCTTGGCTACATATGCCTTGGCTCCGGCGCTGAACGCGGCGTGCAGATAGGCTGGGTCGAGCTGCTGAGTAACGAATACCAGCTTGGCGGAGGGTAAAGATTTGGACAGGCGCCGCGCAGCTTCAATTCCATTGAGCTCGGGCATACCGATATCGATCACGATGACGTCGGGGCGGAGCCGCTCGGCTTCTGTGAGCAGGATACGTCCGTTGTTGGCCGTACCCACGATTTCAAACTCGCTGGCCAGCATGCGCACCAATCCTTCGAGCATGAGCGCGTGGTCGTCGGCGAGGAGGAGCCGTTTAGCCATGACGATCGAAGGGAATATCGATGGTTACCGTGGTGCCCTGGCCCAAGGCGGAATGGACGTGCAGCGTGCCGTTGGCGAGCCGCGCGCGCTCCTGCATAGAGATCATACCGAGCCCGGCAGCCGGTAATTCAGTGTCCTGATCGAAACCGATGCCAAAATCCCTTACCTGGAGTTCGATGCCGGTCGGGGTCCCGGACAGCACCACCTTAACATGAGTTTTGCCGGCGTGCTTGGAAACATTTCGCAAAGCCTCCTGCGCGATGCGGTAGATGGCGGTTGCGGCTTCCGGAGGCCAGCTATCGGGCAGGTTGTGGGTGGAATAGGTGGCCGGCATATTTTCGCGTTCGCCGAACTCCTTGACCAGCGCCTGGAGGGCGGCGGAAAGGCCCAGATCGTTCAAAATGGCGGGATGCAGGCGGTGCGAAATCTGCCGGACATCGGTATTGAGGGTGGACAATTGCTGGCGCGCGGATTCCAGCTTTTCGAAATCCGTTTTCTGATCGACGCCGCGAATTTCGTGGAGCAGCATCTCCAACAGGCTAAGCCGCTGGCTGACGTCGTCGTGCAGTTCCCGGGCGACGTGCTGGCGCTCTTCTTCCTGGGCTGTAAACAGGTGCCCGGTGAGGTCGCGCAGCTCGTCCTGGGTGCGGTTCAGGTTGCGAGCGGCGGTCTCGATCTCGCCTTCCAGGGCTTCCTTCTGGCGGGCAATCAGGCGTTCGGCTTCGCGGCGCAGAGTAATGTCTTCCATCATCAGCAGCAGCACGCGCCGGCCTTCAGTGGAGAGCGCCTGCGCCTGAATGAGCAGGGATTTGCGGCGCGGCATATCGGTTTCGTGCTCGAATTCGAGCAGTGCGCCGGAGTTGGCCTGCAGCAATGCTTGAAACTTTACCGCGATGCCCTGCACATCCCACAAATAAGCCGCGAGTTCGGGGAGCGACCGCCCTTCCAGCTCCTTGGCCGCCATCTGGGCCAGGGTGCGGAAGGCGGTGTTCGCGGTGCGGATGGTCAGGTCGTGGTTGAGCACGACGATGGGAATCGGCACGCTCTCGACGACGGAGCGGGCAAAGTCGCGCGCGTCCATCAAGCTCTGCTGGCTGCGGCGCAACTGGTCAATGTCCACCAGAACCAGGACCAGGCCCTCGATCTTGTTCTCCGAGGTGCGGTAGGGGCGCACGCGCAGCAGATGCCAGCGTCCGTCACGGTCCTGCACCTCCAGCTCGCGCGTGCCCAGCGTCTCCAGGACTTCCTGGAGCAGAGGCTGGATGTCCTCGACGCTCAACTGCAGGCGGATTTCGCCGATGGAGCGGCCAATGTCAGAGGGCCTCACATTCAGCAGCCGCTGCATAGGCGGGGTGAACTGCCGGATGTGCAAGTCGTTGCTCAACATGAGCAGCGGAATATTTACGCTGTTCAGCAAGTTGCTCAGGTCGTTACTGGTCTGGGTGAGCACGTTGTTGCGTTGCTGCAACTCGTCATTGACGGTCTGCAACTCTTCGTTCGCGCTTTGCAGCTCTTCCTTGGTGGTCTCCAGTTCTTCGTTGGTGCTCTGCAGTTCCTCATTGGCCGACTGAATCTCTTCGTTCGCTGAAACCAGTTCCTGGTTGCGAAAATCGCGCTCCTCAACCAGGGACTGCAGGTGAAAGCGCGTGGAGTTGAGGTCCTGGCGCAGTTGGGCAATGAGCTTATCTTTTTCGTCGGTGGTAAGCTGCAGCGGCGGAGACTGATCCAGCAGCCGGCCTGGCGCAGCCTCAGAAGTTTTTTGAAACAAGATGAGGAAACAGCGGGGGCGCGCGGTGGCGCTGGTAATGGGCAGCGCCTCAATGTCGATCTGCTGCTCGCCGTGCTGTTCGTCAATAAGGGAAGCGGTACCGGAGGCGGAGGCATTATCGCGGATGGCGCATTGCAGGACGGAGCTGACGGGGCTGACCAGGCCTTCTTTGATCACCCGCAGAAGGCTCCAGGTAACGGCGCCGGGAGCGATTTCCATGTAGTCCGAAGTCTGGCCGCGCGCCTGCAGCACGTTCATGCGCTCGTCGACGATGAGGCCGGGGGGGCCGAAGCGAGCGAGCACGATGCGGTCTGCCGCCCGCTGCAGTTCCTGCTCCGGCCACAGATTTTTTTCTACTTCATCGATGACGGGGCGGGCTCCGCGCAGGCTGCGCATCATGCTGAAGTTGCGCGGGGGCTCGTAATTGAAGGGCAGGTTAGCGCCCGTTTTCAGATAGATCTTGTACTTGCGATCTACCGTATTGAAGGCGTCGCCGTAGTCGCGCAGGCTCTCCGACATTCCCAGCAGCAGAAACCCACCCGGTTCCAGCGCGTAGTGGAAGGTGAGGATGATCTGACGCTGCAATGCCTGGCGGAAATAGATCATGGTGTTGCGACAACTGAGGATGTCGATGTGGGAGAAGGGCGGATCGCCGCACAGGTTCTGGCGGGCGAAGATGCAGGCGTCGCGCACCCGCTTGGAAACCTGGTAGCCGCGGTCGACCTTGACGAAGTAGCGGCGCAGTCGCTCGGGCGAAACATCGGCCAGCAGGGTCTCAGGATAAACGGCTATGCGCGCGGTCTCGACCGATGACTCGCTGGCGTCGGTGCCGAAGACCTGTACCGGCGTCTCGAGGCCGTGCTGGGTGAGATATTCGAGCACCAGGATGGCGAGCGAGTAGGCTTCTTCGCCGGTGGAGCAGCCGGCGCACCAGATGCGGATGGGGCGCTCCGGGGGGCGATCCTGCAAGAGCACAGGCAGCACGTTGGCGCGCACCGACTCCCAGAAGTGAGGGTCGCGGAAGAAGCGGGTGACGTTGATGAGCACGTCTTCCTGCAGGATTTGCAACTCATCCTGGCGGACCTCAAGGAAGCTCAGGTAATGGGCGAGCTGATCCATGCGCAGCAGCAACATGCGGCGGGCAATGCGGCGGCGGATGGTTTCCGACTTGTACTGGCGCAGGTCGAGTCCCGATGAGCTGCGCAGCAGTTGCAGAATCTTCTGGTACGGCTGTTCGTCGTCGGAGGAGATGGAGCCATCTTCGAGCGAGCGCAGCTCGGGACGATTGAACTGGTGCGCCAAGCGGCCTAGTTCCAGGGCAATTTCAGCCGGAGGGATGACGAGGTCGACATGATCGCTGGCGATGGAACTGCGCGGCATGTCGCCGTGGACGGCGCTGTCGGGAGTCTGCACGAGCGCGATTCCGCCCTCGCCCTTGATGGCCTTCAATCCCAAGGCGCCGTCGGCATCGGCTCCAGAAAGGACCACACCGATGGCGTGATTTTTCTGGTCGGCAGCGAGCGAATTGAAGAACTTGTCGATGATTTTGGGAAAGCGTTGCTTCGGCTCCCGCTGCGCGACGCGAAAAACGCCATCGTGCAAGGTGAGCGACTGATTGGGCTGCAGCACATAGAGGTGATCGGGCAGCGGGCGCTGGCCGGCTTCGACGGAGCAAACCGGCATTTGCGTATAGCGCTCGACGATCTCCGACAAGAAGCTCTTCTGGTCCGGCGCCAGGTGGGTGACCAGGACAAAGGCCATACCGGTTTTGGGATCGAGGTTCTCGAGGATTTGCTTGAACGCCTGGAGGCCACCTGCCGAAGCCCCAAAGCCGACTACGGGGTACGTGAGGGCGGGCACCTGCTGCTCGGTGGCGGCAGCCTCTACCGTCAATGCCAAAGAGGCGAGGGGGGCGTCGCTCGTGGCGTCGATGCAGACCCCGATCTCCTCGTCGCCGTCTTCTCCCGAACTCCCCGCTGTGGCTGTTTCGAGCCCGCCGGTTTGCTGCGCTTCAGGGAGATTCTTCTCATCACGCTCGCCGGGCATGGCGTTTTCCCCGTTTGATCAGACTTAAGCATATACCTGATGCGATCTTTCACGCCGGGAGCGGTTTTCGGCGTACGAGAATCAAGCGCCGACCTGGCAAGCGTGCCCCATGACAAAGCCTTATCACGAAGATTTCCGGAGCACTTCTGGTGCACGGAACTGACGGAAAAAGCAGGCAATTTTCCCGGTATCGTCCATCGCGCCTCTGTGCTGAAATGGAGGGCGAGGAATACCGAATGCTGAGCCCAAACTCCGATCTGATGCGGCAGTCCAACTGTGTGGGAGTTCGGTTTTTGTTTGCGGAAATGGATGCCGGACTTACGTTTCTGGCAATTTCAACCTCCACGGCCCTGCCTGGCAACCGTGAACAGTGCCTCAAGAATGCGTGCGCGGTGTACGGCGTAGTCCTGCGGCTGTTGCCCAGGGTGGACCCTGCACCCGACGAGAAGCTGGAGCTGCACAGGCGGATGGCCGAGTTGCGGAATGGGCTGATCGATGCCGGTTGCTGCCCGGATGCAGAGGTGCGGCAAACTGCTGACGGCGGGCTTGGTGGTCTCCCACCCTTTTCACGATGAGACTGTGAAAAGGATGGGGCCCGCAGGCGTCGATCGGTTAGCGATGGAAGCGGGAGAGCAGATAGAGCAGGAGCGCAAGCACAACGCTGATGAGAATGCAGGTTCCCAGCGGGAAGAAGACAGATACGTGCTTTCCTTTGTAGGCAATGTCGCCGGGCATGCGGCCTAGCGGCAGGCCGAGGCGACCGCCAATGAGAAGCGCTGCTCCGAGGGCGGCGATGGCCAGCCCAATTGCAAGCAGCGCTTTTCCCAGTTCGGTCATGACCTGCCTTTTTGCATGGTTGCCGGGAGCAAGCCGGAGGGCGGACGATCCGCCGGAGCCGACGCCCACTCCTTGTTGGGTTTGCTGCTCATGCGGAACTGCAGTTCGCCGCCGGCAACGATCTCGGCGTGAGAGAGCCAGGAGCGCGTCAGGTCCCTGCCGTTCAGCTTGGCGCTTTGGATGTAGACATTGTCGGGCGAGTTGTTCTCCGCAACGATGGTAAAAGCGGCTCCGCCCGGATTTCGAATTACGGCCCGGTTCACCAGCGGACTGCCGATGACATAGACTCCGTTGGCCGCGTTGACCGGATAGAAACCGAGGGCCGCGAAGACAAACCAACTGGAGAGCTGACCGCAATCGTCGTTGCCGGGAATGCCGGATGGAGTGTTGTTGTAGAGCCCTGCCACCTTGCGGGCCCAGTACTGGGTCTTCCAGGCTGCGCCGGCGAATGGGAAGAGATACGCGTTGTGGTTGCTGGGCTCGTTGCCCTGCGCGTCCTGGCCGACCATTCCGGTGACGTCGGGGCGGGCGTTCAGCACCAGGGATGGCGCGGTAAACAGCCCGTCGAGTTTGGAAATGAAAGCCGCGTCGCCGCCGTGCAGGTCGATCAGACCCTGCACGTCGTGAGGAACGCTGAAGCTGGCCTGCCAAGCATCGGTCTCGACGTAATCGTCGTACTCCTGGTCGGGAACGAAGGGCGAGCGCCAGGCTCCGTCCTTGGTCTTGGGGCGCATGAATCCCGTCGACGGGTCGTAGACGTTCCGGTAATTCTGGCTCAATTTGAAAAACATTGCGGCATCGTCGCTCTTGCCCAGCAGTTGGGCCATGGCGCCGGCACACCAGTAGTCGTAGGAGATGTCGAGGGTGCAGGAAACCGATCCCCCGTGCAGATCCATGGGGACGTAACCATACTGACGGAAGGTGGCCTGCAGCTTGCCGTTGCCGCGCTCGGTGGAACCGACCAGCGCGGTGTCGCGAATGGCTGCGTACGCTGCCTCTGCGTCGAAGCCGCGAAATCCGCGCACGTACGCGCCAAGGATCATGCCGGCGGCATGAAAGCCGGTCATGCTCCAGGTTTCGTTGCCCCACAGCGGCCACATGGGCAAGGAGTGCTGGCCAAGCTGCTCGTAGTCGGCTACCAGGGTGCGAATGATGTCATCGGTGCGGTGCGGCTGGGAGAGCATGATGAACGGAAACTCACCGCGATAGATATCCCAGATGGAGAGCTCGGTGTACTTGGTGAAGCCGGGGTTGGGATGATTCTGGTGATCCTGCCCGCGATAGGCTCCGTCCACGTCGTTGAAGGTGGCCGGCGTGACCATGCCGTGATAGGCGCCGGAATAGAATGTCTCCCGCAGCGCATCATTCGGGAGCTGGGCCTCGAAGACCGAAAGCGCCTTGCTCCACTCGCTCTGTGCCTGGCGCACCACGGCATCGAAGTCCCAGTGGGGAATCTCGGCGCTCAAGTTCTTGGCGGCGCCTTCAATCGTGGTGGGAGAGATTCCGGTGCGCACCACCAGCGGCGCGGGCGAAGGCGCATGGACGAAGATGGCCTTGATCTCCGTGCCGGAGAGGCGGTCTCCGACTGAAGCGCTGCGGATATCTCCGTCCACGTTCACCTGAAGAGAGGCGAGTGGCTGCGAGAATTCCATGACGAAGAAGACCTGCTTGTCGCGGGCCCATCCATGCGTGAAGCGTTTGCCGCTGATGCGCGTGCTGCTTTCGATGTTCAGCTCGGCGTGATAGACCTTGCAGCCGATGCCGTGAGCGAGGTCAAGGAGCAGGGCCTGACGGGTATCAGCCGGCAGGGCGGGATAGCGATAGCGCTGCATGCCGCAGCGGGTGGTGGCGGTCAACTCGGCGTCCACGTTGGGCGTGTCGAGATGCACGCGGTAATAGCCGGGGCGGGCCTGCTCGCGATCGTGCGAGAAGAAGGAGCGATAACCGGTTGAGTCTTGATCGAAGACCCATCCGGAGCCGACGCCGAGGTGCTCGATCTGCATCTCCGCGAGGGGCTGGATTTTACCCGAGTCCCATGCCCAGTTGCATCCGTCAACGATGGGCATCACGAGGACGTCGCCCAAGTCGCCGCCACCGGTGCCCTGAAGATGAGTGTGGGTGAAACCGAGAACGACATTGTCACTGTAGTGATATCCGGAACAGTGATTCCACCCGTACCAGTCACCCTGCATATTCCAACTGGGCTCCGGACCGCCGGCTGTATCGGGGCTCAACTGCACCATGCCGAAGGGCGCCACCGCGCCTGGAAACATGTGGCCGCGCCAGCCGGTTCCGACCATGGGACGCGCGCTGGCTGCACCATCGGGACTGCGATCTTCCCCCAATAAAGCGCCCGCAGGCAAGAGCGTGCCAGCCGCGGATGCGGCGCAACCTTTGAGAAAATTGCGCCTGGGCATTTTGGACCAATTGCTCATTGCATTCCTTTCAAACCGAATTCGCGTTGGCACGCTGGTCTCGGGCCGCGCTTGTCGAGCGCAGCAGACAGGGGATTTCTCGCCAGGGCGAGTGGCCTGGCGATTCAATCATTCCTTGGTGCATTCCTATAGTATCGGGAACCGGTCTCTGGGCGGAAATGGGAAGGAAAAAGAATTGTGCGGGGCCCGGTAGTTTATCGCTGAGATGTGTGTGCGCAGGATGGCAGTTGGCCTGTCGTCGACTATTCGGGGATTTGGCCGGGAACAAGCGCGCAGAAACAACCGCAGATCCTTCGGCTGCGCCTCAGGATGACACAGCTCTGTGACGAATCCACTGTGTGGGGCGGATCTACTTGGTCCCCGACCGCATGAATTCGTACTTTTGGCTTCCGTGGTTTCCCACCCTTTCGCCAGAGAAAAGGCGAAAGGATGGGGCACGGAATTGGTACAAAATTAAGCTGTCAAAGGCCTAGCGCGGATAGATTCTGGTGGCGATGATCTGGGCGCCGGTGGCGTTGGACTCGATGCTTGTGGAGCGCAGCAGCACTTCAAAATGATTGAGTGTGCCGTCGGGACGTGCGGCTCGCTTGAGAATGGATTCCATGGCCGACGGGCGAAAAAGTATCTCCGCAGCCGCCTGGGTTCCGGCCACATCGAGTCCCTGCAAGACCAGCAGATTGCCGGTGCCGCTGAGGTTAGGCACATAGGCAATCAGCGCGAAGGTTTCATGAGCCGGCTCATCCCAGTGGCTGACATAGCTGGCGGCTTCGCCGGGCTGCGGCTTGAGGTTGAGGATGGTGGCGCCTTGCATGCCGGGGCTGTCGACGATGCGAAAGCCGGCATTTGCCTCTGCAACCGCGGCCCAGGGGTTGCTACTGACCGAGCCCAGGATTACGGCGTTGGCATTCTTCAGGTCGTCGAGCCTGAGGTCGCGCGGGAAACGGACGGAGACACGATTGGGATTTGCTTCGCGCAAGCCGGCGAGCGAGGCCACAATCTGCGAATCGACGAAGGGGGTCAGTTCCTGGGAGCGCAGATCTTGAGCGCTGTGCTCATCCACACTGGGCAGGGGCATGGTCTGGTAGAGGCCCTGCATGTATTCGGCGAGCGGCACGGGGCGGTGGGAAAGGTCTTCAAGCAGATTGAAGCCGGCGTCGGAGGGGACGATGTAGCAGTTGGCGCTGGTATTGAAGAGATTGGCCCACAACAGATGCGCCGGTTCGGGCGGTGGGTTGGCAGTCCGATTGCGCGCCACGAGCCAGGTGGCACTTACGAGCAAACTGCTATAGGCGACGAGCGCAAGCGCGGGCTGCAGCTTGCGTCGCCAACGAGGCCATCCTGTTGCAACCGCTTCGTCCTCCAGCGCTGTGCCCGCGGCACGAATCTGGAGGGTTACCGGAACGGGACCGAGGCGGCCGGGCTGTGCGGCGCGGCGGCTCTCCCAGGTATCAAGGAACACGGGCACATAACCGCCTACCGGAATCTCAACGCGCCATCGTTCCGAGTTGCCGTCTGCGGCGAAATGCTCGGCGAGGCGCTTGCGCAGCTGGCGCGCATAGTTGCGGACAATATTGTCTTCGAGGGTCCGATAATCGGCAGGGCGGTCGAAGACCTGAACACCGATTTGATGCTCGGTGATCTCGTGGGCGCGGCCTTCGAGGGTTTCAGCCACTACGAAGAGGAGAAACCTGGAGAGCAGCGGGGAACGGGAAAAATGCGCAGCCGCAATCACCCGTTGCACCAGTTCCCAGCGCGGATCGTGCTGCAGGTCCGGTTGCCGGGCCAAATTGTCATTGCTTGCCTTTGGCCTTCTGTGGGCCGTTGGAAAGCGTTCCATCAGCGTTGGTCTCCATGAAGCGATGCGGGGGAAAGTTACGCCTCGTCGAAGACGGGGACGGCCGCATGACACGTACATGGATCAATTCGCGGAGGACGGCACAGTCGTCAGGATCTATCAATGTCGTTAGCGTGCCGTTGGTGTGCCGTTGGCATTTCGAGGAGCGACCACCAAAGTTCATGCCCCGCGAACATCCGAATTGAATTACGAAATCCGGGTTGCCATGAGATCTATCGGCAACTGCATCAAGCGAACTCATCTTAGCATATTTCGAACCTCACTGAAAAATTCAGAGTGAGTCTGCATTTACTTGCGCATGAGCAACTTGGGGTGCCTTTTCACATGTGTATACACGGGCTTCACACAGAGGGTAAACACTCCCGCGCGGGCCACGAGTTGTACTACCGTGGCGCAGGCTCGCTGTGTGCCAATGCGGGTGCAATCCCAAACGCAAGTCATTTGTGAGGTCAAGATGTCGATTCAATCGCATTTCAAACTAACGATTCGGTGGGTTTCGATTCTGGCTCTGCTTGCAGCTTTCGGTTTGCCTTGCCGGCGGGCGGCACAGACCGATCGCGGCGCGATCACCGGCACGGTAGAAGATCCGAGCGGCGCCGTGGTGCAGAACGCCCAGATTACGCTCACCAACGAAGCCACCAGTGTGAAGATTTACACCAAAACTACAGGCACCGGAACTTACAACTTCACCGATCTGCTGGTCGGCAGCTATACGGTGGAGGCAGACGCCAGTGGATTCCAAGCCTACGTCGAGAAGGGCGTTCTGGTGTATGTGCAGCAGGTGCAGACCGTGAACATCAAGTTCACTACCGGCAACGTGAAGCAGAGCGTTACGGTCACGGCTGCGGCGCCGCTGCTGGACGCGGAAAACGCTGAAATAGCCCAGGCGGTTACCACACAGCAAGTCAACGATCTGCCTCTGGCTACCCGCAACTGGGGCTCGCTGGCACAGCTTTCCGCCGGAGTGACGACCGCCCCCAGCACATCGAGCGGTACAGGTGTGACCCCCGACTCAGGCAGCTCCGAATCCGCCTATTTCTCGGTGAACGGGGTGAACGACTGGCAGAACGACTTCCTGCTGAACGGCATTGACGACAACATCGAGATTTATGGGGGCAATTACACCGGCACCAACGCGGCCATCGTTCCGCCTCCCGACGCGATGGAGGAATTTACGCTGCAGAGCGGCGATTACAACGCCCAATTCGGCCACTCCACGGGCGGCATCATCAATGCCGCCATTAAATCAGGAACCAACGGCCTGCACGGCGACCTGTGGGAGTACTTCCGCAACAACGATCTGAACGCTAATTACTTCTTCAATCGAAACTGCACCAATGGCGTTTGCACGCCGAAACCGATCCCGCCCTATCACCAGAACCTGTTCGGCTATACGGCCGGAGGTCCCGTTATCATCCCGCACGTGTACCACGGCAAAGACAAGACCTTCTGGTTTACCGATTATCAGGGCGGACGCTACGTGCTGCCTGCGCCTGCCGGCGGCGAAACCGTGCCCACGCTGGGCATGGTCGGCAGCGCTTATACCAACCTTCAGGACAACATCACCTACAACATTCCGAAATCGGGGGTCGAGGCTTTCGACACCGATGCGCTGGGGCGCATGTTCGCCAATGGCACGATCCTCGATCCGGCCACCACGCGCTTGATTCCTGCGGGCGGCATTGACCCGATCAGCGGATTGACCAACACGACCGGGGCCGCGGCCTATGTCCGTGACCCGTTCTACAACTGCAGCGCAACTGCCGGGTGCCCCGCGGCCAACTATGGCCCCGGCGGCCCGCTGACCGGCATTAAGAATTTCACCCAGCCAGCCGTACCGCTTTCGAGCCTCAATGTCATTCCCATCACGCGCCAGGACCCGAACGTGGTCAAGCTGCTCGGGGTTTATCCGCTGCCAACGTCTCCCGGCCTGATCAACAACTTCTCGAGCTACGTCCCCTCCGAAAACAAGCACACCAATACCTGGGACATCCGCATCGACGAAAACATTAATCCGAGGAACACCCTGTTTGGGGTTTTTGACCGCAGCCTGCTCACCGTCAATGTGCCTTCCAACCTTCCCGGTGTTGCGGTAGGTCAGACTGGCGGCCGCACCGACAACCTTCCCGCATATGCATGGGCTGTCGGTTACACCCGCATCTTCACACCGACGCTCACCAACGAGATGCATGTCGGGGAGGTGCACAGCGACAAGCTCCAACTGTCCAACTTTGGCAACGTCTTCGGCATTCCGGCGACCTATGGCATCGGCGGAGTTCCGCAGGTGGCCAATAACGGCGGTCTTCCGCCCATTGACATCGCCAACCTGACCGGCCTGGGGGTGGGAAATTACACGCCCACCCTGCAATATGTCTGGGCCGTCGAGGGCGTGGACGGGCTGACGAAGGTGATCAGCAGCCACATCCTGAAGGTCGGCGTCCAGGTTGACGATCTCGAAGCCAACATTGAGCAGCCGCCGCAGGGACGTGGCGATTTCAACTTCAACGGCATGTATACCGACGTTCCCAACCGCATTGCCGTAACGGGCACGGGACTGAACGGCATCGGGGATATATTGGTGGCGCCGACGGCTTCGCTGGTCAGCGCCAATCCGGGCATCACGGCGGTCAATGACGTGGGCGGCATGAACCAGTTTTCCGGCTCGAACATCGCCCAGACCGACGATCATCGCTGGTACATTGGCGCCTACGTTCAGGACAACTGGAAGGTCACACCCCAGCTCACGCTCAACCTGGGCGTGCGTTGGGATTACTTCACCCCCTACGCCGAGATCCATGGCCGCCAGGCGAATTTCATCGCGACGGGCGGAAACGGGGTTCCGGGAGTCTATCAAGTTCCCAACCCCGGCTGCGCGGTGACCACGTCCCCCTCGTTCACCGCCGCTCTGGCGGCCAGCGCCATCAAGCTTGACTGCGTTCCCGGCCTGGCGCTGGGCCAGGCATCGGTCTACGACTATGCTCCGCGCCTCGGCTTCGCCTTCAGCATCCACCCACGGCTGGTGCTGCGTGGCGGCTACGGCATCGCCTATGGCGCCCTCGGCAACCTGGGCTATGGCGGGACGCTGGGAACCAATTACCCGTTCGTCTATACCCAGACCTTCCCCGCAACCGACTCCAATCACCCGCTGCTGGTCGGCCCGAGTTTGCCGGCCACCATGGAGAATGCCTTCACCTACACCAACTTCAGCAGCCCCGCGGTGGTGACCGGCGTCCAGCCGTCCAATCCTCTCTATCTGGGCCTGAACCTCTATGGGCGCCAGTACAACTTCCAGACCCCCTATGTGCAGACCGAAAATCTCACCATCGAGGATGAGTTCACGGAGCACGACGCGATCACGGTAGCATACGTCGGGACCCAGGGCCGTCACCTCGACAACCTGGGATACAACAACAGCAACACCCAGATTCTGCCCAACTCGGAAAGCTCCCTGCTTCAATCCACGATTCCCTACCCCCTGTTTGCGCGCAACGCCACCTATGAGACCACCAATGGCACCAGCAGTTACAACTCGGCGCAAATTACATATCAGCACCAGTTGAGCGCGGGCCTTACGATTCTCGCCAACTACACATGGAGCAAGTGCATGACCAACCAGCGCACGCAGGCGTCGGTGTATAACACCAGCAACGGCCAGGCCTACCGCGCGGAGTGGCTGCCGGGATTCGGCATCAGCGGCGATTACGGTCTCTGCGACAGCGATGCCACCAACCTCGTTCATTTTGCCGGAACCTTTGGGCTGCCGTTTGGTCACGGACGCATGTTCGGGGCCAATTCACACACCGTTGTCAACGAAATTCTGGGCGGATGGAACGTGAACTGGTTCTACACCTTCCAGAGCGGGCAGCCGTTCACATTACCCTGCTATCAGGCGACCACCGCCGACTATGGCTGTAACGATAACCCGGTACCTGGCCAGGCTAAATATGCCGGCCCGCACAACTACACGCAGTGGGTGAACCCCGCCTCCTTCACCCTTCCTCCCGCTGCCACCGCGATCGGACAAGCGGGTTTCGCGCCACTGGGCTATGCCCCGCAACAGGTGCGCGGACCGCGCTTCGACAACATAGACGCCTCGGTTCTGAAGGAGTTTCCCGTTTGGGAGTCGATTCATTTCGAGTTCCGCGCTGAAGCCTTCAACCTCTTCAACACGCCACCCTTCGCACAACCCGGGCAGACCAACTTCACCAGCGCCAACTTCACGCAGATCACCGCGACCAAGAACAGCAACCAGAACTTCGGAGCGCGCACCCTGCAGCTTGCTCTCAAGCTGTTCTTTTAATTGCGATTGGGTACTCGCTCCCGCATCCGGCACAAGCACGCGCGCCGGATGCGGTTTTTTCTGCGCACATTCTACGGCTCGACACGTCCGCTCGAATGACTCTTGTACAATTCGACTCTTGAAAGAACGTACTGATTTCAGCCCCTGGGGATGCTTCTCTTGAAACCTTGCCGAATGTCGACCATGCGAACGATGCAAGTCACCCTATTTTTTCTGCTGATTTGTTGCCTGCCTGTCATCGCCAGTACATCAAAAGCTGCCGCGCAGAACTCCGCTCCAGCCAGGCCGCCCTACACCGAGATCGAACTGCATGGGGTGGTGCGTGGCGCACAGAACCAGAGCTACATCAAGGTTCCGTTCGCTGTTCCTGCGGGAACGCGGCGGGTGACGTTCACCTTTGCCTACACGGAACACGAACAGCACACCAATCTCGATCTTGGATTGCTTGACCCGGTGAGCCTGCGCTGCTGGAGCGGCGGCAACAAGTCCATGCTGACGGTGGGACTGTCTGACGCGACGCCCTCCTGCCTGCCCGGCGCGATTCCGGCGGGAACCTGGAATGTGCTGATCGGCGTGCCCAATATCCGGCGCAACGTGGAATCGCACTACACGATTCACGTGTACCTTTCGCGCACCGGCGCGGTGGCTGAGCAGCCGCCGTTGCTGCGTGAGCCGCTGCGCGGCGGGTCGGCCTCCGACCCCACGGACGCAGACCTGTCCGCGGGGGCCCCAGGGTGGTTCCGCGGCGATCTGCACATGCACACTGCCCAGAGCGACGGGCAATGCCCGAATCAGACCGGCACGATGGTTCCCTGCCCCGTCTTCTTCACGGTGGATGCGGCGGCGCGGCGGGGTCTGGACTTCATCGCCATCACGGATCACAATGCCACGTCGCAGTACGATGCGATGCGCGAGCTGCAGCCGTACTTCGACAAGGTGCTGCTGATTCCGGGGCGCGAGCTCACCACTTTCCAGGGGCACATCAACTTTCTGGGCAGCACGGCTTTCGTGGATTTCCGGCTGGGGAGCAAATCCGTTCCCACCATGAACGATTTGCTGCGCAGCGCTGATGCTGCGGGCGGGATTACGTCCATCAATCATCCTCTGGACCCCAGTGGAGAGATCTGCCTGGGGTGCGGATGGACGCCGGCCACTCCGGTGGACATGCATCTGCTGACCGGGGTTGAAGCGGTGAATGGGGGCAGCGAAAGATCCGGCATCTCGAATGTGCCGTTCTGGGATAAGGAACTTGACCTGGGCTGCCGGCTGACCGGCATAGGGGGCAGCGACAATCACCGGGCCCTGCAGCCGCTCGATCAGCTTGGGGCGATCGGAAGTCCGACGACGGTTGTGTATGCGGCAAATCTCTCCACGCCTGCAATTCTCGACGGCATTCGCGCGGGGCACGTATTTATCGACGTGGCGGGCACGCACGACCGGTTGCTGGAAACAACCGGACAGGCGGGCAGCCAGACTGCCCAGGCCGGAGACGCATTGCGTGCAGCGGCCGGCGAGACGGTGAGTTTCAGCGTGCATGTAGCCGCCGCAGAAGGCGGCACGCTGCATTGGATTGTCGATGGGCATGACGCGACATTAAGCATCGACACCGATATCAAGACCGCGATCAAGTCCGCCGATCAAACGTTCACAATTCCCTGGAAGTCAGACGGCGGGCGGCATTGGCTGCGCGCGCAGGTTGATGGGCCGGACGGGAAGCTGTGGCTGCTGGACAATCCGGTTTACGTGAACTGGGAGATGAAGAACGACTGCCCTGGTGGAGGCAAGGCTACGCGGTAGAGCGGGGCGGTGTTGACGGGGCTTTTGTGGTCTCCCACCTTAGCCGATTCGCAAAAGACGCGAATCGCCGAAGGTGGGGCACCCGGCGCCCGGCGGTAGATCGGGACGACGTTCGCGCTCGTCATGTGGGCCTTAGTGGTCTCCCACCCTAGCCGCAAAAAACGCGGCTAGGATGGGGCACCCAGCATCACCGGCTACTGTACTCGGTGCCGTAATTCTCCAGGGTTGGTTTCTGGAAATCAGGCCGTGGCGGTCTGGCGGACTTCGTGTTCGAAGAGGGTGGAAGCGTCCGTGTCGGCGACGCGGATGAGGCGGTGCAGATAGGCGCGGGAGATGCCGAGGCTGCGGGCAGCCAGCGTCTTGTTGCCATTGTTCTCGCGCACTGCCGTCACGGCCAGCTTGATTTTGTAGTCGCGCAACTGGCGCTCGAAGGTGCTGGAGGGCTGATAGTCGCCGATGTTGACCACATCGTCGAAGCTCTCGGCGCGCTCTTCCTCCTGCACATTCAGATTCAGATCCTCGACACGAACGGTCTGGCCGGGCGCCAGGATGATGGCGCGCTGCATGACGTTTTCGAGCTCGCGCACGTTGCCGGGCCATGCGTAGCTCTGCAGCATTTCGATGGCGTCGGGCTCGATGGCATCCATCGGCTTCTGGAAGACCTGCGAGTAGTGGCGCAGGAAATGGTTGGCGATGGCGGGAATGTCTTCAGGCCGGTCCTGCAGTGCCGGCGACTCGATGCGCATGACGTTGATGCGGTAGTAGAGGTCCTGGCGGAACTTGCCTTCGGCCACGAGCTTGGCGAGGTCCTGGTGGGTGGCGAAGATGAGGCGCGCGCGCAGCGGGACGAGCTTGCTGGAGCCGAGGCGGCTGAATTCCATCTGCTGCAGGACGCGCAGCAGCTTGACCTGGGTGAACAGGCTCAGGTCGCCGATTTCGTCGAGGAAGAGCGTGCCGTCGCCGGCCTGCTCAAAGTAGCCTTCGCGGGCGCCGACGGTGCCGGTAAAGGCGCCTTTTTCGTGCCCGAAGAGCTCGGCTTCAATCAGGGTTTCCGGGATGGCGCCGCAGGAGACGGCGACGAAGGGCTTGTTGGCGCGCGAGCCGAGGTTGTGGATGGCGCGGGCGATGAGCTCCTTGCCGGTGCCGCTCTCGCCGGTGACCAGCACCGCGGCGTTGAGATTGGTGACGCTGCGGACCAGCTGGTAAACGCGCTGCATCTGGGCGCTGGAGCCGATGATGCGGTCGCAGGTGCCGGGAGTTTCAAGCTTGCGCTGCACAGTGTTCAGCTGCCGCTTGAGCGAAGTGGTTTCGCAGGCGCGGCTGAGCATGGTCTTCAGGTCGCGAATGGAGGGTGGACGGCGGCAATAGCCGAATGCGCCGGAGCGAACCAGTTCGAAGGCGGTGGAGCGGAGGCTGTCGTCGGCCATGATGATGGCCGGAACGTTGGAGGCGATGAGCCGTTGCGCGCAGCCGATGCGTTCCTGCAAGGAGTTGTGGTGGGAGTTGAGGTCGAGGAGCATGACATCGCAATCGCCGGCGGAGAGGCGGTCGTCCATTCCGTCCGCGTCCGATTCGAGCAACAGCCTGAATTCTTTCCCCAAGGCAGAGGAGAGCAGAGGGTACAGGGTTCGATCGTCCGAATAGAGTCCAATGGTGATCATGGTTGGCGAGCTTCCTCTCGCGTGTTCCATTCGCCGCTCTGGGGAGGATTGGCAGTGACCTAATGATCGACAATTCTTGTAGTTAGGCCAATTCCTGTTTCGTGCTAGACCTTATGGCCCGTGGAAATACTCATGCAAACAAACGGGTAATGCGGTTTTGCGCCCCAATTGCAAGCGGGGTGGAGAGGGTGATTGCCGGAGCACTCGGGCGCTGGATTGCGGAAGCCCAAGACCGATCCGGGAGCGGGTCCTGCCCCGCGAAGAGCACGCAAGTGGTTAATTTTCCAGCAGGTTACGGACGGAACTCGAACTTTCCGAAGAAAGGAGAGCTACCGCACCCCCGGCAACAGTATTTCTTCGGTGTATCGATGGTGAGACTTTAAGCGATATCGAGTAACAGAGTCCAGAGTACTAAAGTGCGATTGACGCGCTTCATAATAGTTACCCTATCTTGGGCCGGGGAGGCGATTCGAGGGAATGTAAAGAATTGGCACCAAGATGGTTAAGGGGATGGAAACGGGATGGGACGCGTATGCGGGTCTGGAGACCCGCACTACAGCCGGTCTGGAGACCGGCGCTACTTAATTAGCCGACGTTGAGGGTTTTGAGGAGGCTGCGAGGTTCGCGCTGGATTTTTTCCTGGAGCAGGGTGAGGGCGTAGATGAGCTGCTCAGGACGCGGCGGGCAACCGGGGACATAGACGTCCACGGGAATGACCTGATTGACGCCCTGGACGAGGGCGTAGTTGTTGAAGACGCCGCCGGAGGTGGCGCAGGCGCCCATGGAGATGACCCACTTGGGCTCGGGCATCTGGTCGTAGAGGCGGCGGATCACGGGGGCCATTTTCTGGGAGACGCGGCCGGCGATGACCATGAGGTCAGATTGGCGCGGCGAGGGGCGAAAGACCTCAGCGCCGAAGCGGGCGATGTCGAAGCGGGCGGCGCCCATGGACATCATCTCGATGGCGCAGCAGGCGAGGCCGAAGGTCATGGGCCAGACGGAGTTTTTGCGGATCCAGTTGACCGCGTAGTCGAGCGAGGTGAGGAAGATGCCCTCGGGCTCTTCGAAGCCGTAGCTGACTTCCTTCAGCTTGATGCGGTTTTTGGCGCTGCTGTCCAGCGCTCCGAACAGGTAACGATCGCGCTCTACGGTGGCCGGCATGGTTAGAGTATAAATCCTGGAGCGTGACCGGAGTGTGACGTGGCGCAGGAAGGTTTGCGGCTTCCCTCCCTTTCGCCAGAAAAAAGGCTAAAGGATGGGGCACGGAGGGTCATTTCTTGTCGAAGATCCCAAACTATCTGCTGCCGATGAGGCGGAGGCGGGCGGTGAGGGCGCGGCCCTGGGGTTCAGTAAATATGCCGAACTGGGGCGAGGCGATGTTGTTGTTGACGATGGCGGGGTTCTGGCTGTCGGTGGCGTTTTCAATGACGCCGCGCAGGCCGTAGTATGCGCCGCGGAAATGGAAGCGCCATTCGAGGCCGGGGCTGAAGTTGATATAGGCCGGGAAGCGGTAGGCGCCGGCCGCTCCGACGACCAGGTCAGTCGCGTTGACGGCCGTGAAGGGGAAACCCGTTTGCCAGGTGAGGGTGTAAACGAAATCCCAGTTCTTTTTGAACCAATTGATTTTGGGCACATCGAAGGGCAGCCAGCCCCAGGAAATGGTGCGGTTGGGCGTGTCCCAGGGCTGCGGGCCGGGCTGCTGCGGACCAAGGGGCGAGGGAGTGGGCAGATAGTCGAGCGCTGCATTGGTGCGCGCGGAGGAGTGCGTGTAGGCGACGTAAAGGGTGTAGCCGTTACGAAAGAGGCGGCGCAGATCGAATTCTTCCTGGTGGTAATGGTCGAGGCGGGCGTTGGTGAGTGCGTAGTCGCCGGAGAGCGCCGCGGGGCCGCTCTGGTTGACGAAGGTGAACATGTCGGAAGTGATCTTCTGCAAATAATTAACGCCGCCATACAGGTTCCAAGGCAGCTTGCGCTCGACGCCAACGCTCCAGTTGACTGCGCGGGGCTCGCGCAGCGCGGCGTCGTTGGCAGTGAAGATGGATTCCTGGGGCGGGCCGGTAGGGGTGGTGCCGGCGGCGGTGTAGTAGGTGTCGTAGCGGATGCCGGCGAAGGGCTGAATGAAATACGAGAGCTGGGTGTGGTCGTAATAGAGGCCGATGCCGGCGGAGATTTTGGTGGTGGATTTGGCGTGGGGCGGCGCGTAGACGGCGGCGAGGCGCGGCGCAAGCAGCGGGCGGCGGATGAGGGAGTCCCAATCGAAGCGCAGGCCCGGTTCGAACAGCAGGCCGTTGAGCGGACGCCAGCGGTCTTCGATATAGGCGCCGGTTTCGTCGTTGTGCAGACTGAAGGGCGGCGTTTGCGGAAAGGTGCTGGTGCGCGCAAGGGTGCCATTCTCGTTCAGGTAGCTGACAGGCGCGCGCGATCTGATCCTGGTTGTAGTTGATGTGATCGAGATCGACACCGAGGCGGAGGTTGTGCTCACCGGCCCAGTGGCGCGGAGGCAGATAGAGTTCCGCGGTGCCCTCCAGGCGGCTGGAGCGGCCGGTGAGGTTTTCAAAGTAGCTGCCCTGGGTGAGCTCGGGCGTGATCTCGTAGGGCGTGTCACCGTAGGGCTCGTAGCCGTTGCGGTAGCGCATCTCGCCCGCCCCAATATCGAGCAGCGCGCCGTGATGGAAGGTCCACTGATCGCGCACATAGGGCAGCCAGGCGATGATATCGGTCTCGGTGGTGCTCTGCTGGGGTACGAGCGTGGACAGGCCCTGGTAGGGCGCGTGGTAGTCGTTGAAGAGCAGGCCGGCGGTGAGGATGTTGTTCGCGTTCACATTGGTTTGGGCTTTGGCCAGGTTGCTGCCGCGGATGACCGGGTTGGTGTCGGCGCCCGGCGGCAGTCCGGGGATGTAGTTGTTGTCGTACTCCAGCTCTACGCCGTCGAACCACCACGCATGGTCGCGCACCAGCGGGCCGGAAAATGTGAAGCGGGGCACGAACTTGTCGAAGTGGATGCCACCATTGACATCGCGGTACGAGGGAATGAAATTGGTGGCGTTGAACCGGAACTTGTTGTCGCCCATACCGGTGTAGAAGGCGATGACGCCTCCGGTGGCGCGGCCGTACTGGACCGGATAGCGTGTGGTTTCTTCATCGATGGAGCGGACCGCGTCCGCGCTGACGCGGATATCGAGGGTGCCTTGGGCGGGCGAGCGGACGTCGAAGCCGTCGATGGTGTCGAGGGTCTGCCAGGTTTCGGAGCCATCGACGTGGACCTGGCCGGTGGAGTCCTGCACCACGCCGGGATAAAAGGGCAACAGGTTGCGAATGTCGCGTGAGGTGGGGTAGGGGATGTTGACGATCTCCGGGACATTCATGATGCGGTCGTCGGAGACCTGCTGCGTGTCGATGCCGGGGGTGGAGGCGTTGACGCTGACTTCTTCTTTGACGAACTGCTCGTGTGCGAGGACGACGCGGAGGGTGGTCAGTTGCGGGTCGACATCGAGGAGGCTGGCCTGGTAGAAGCCGCCTTTCTCGGCGTGCACGGCGTAGGGAGCGCTGGCTTGGAGGGTAAAGCGGGACTGGCCGGCGTAGTCGGTCCAGAGCTGAAGTGGCGCTACGCCGGGCTCGGTGACGGTGACGTGGGCGCCGGGGATGGTGACTCCGTTTTCGTCGACGGCGGTGAGGAGGATGTTTTTGTGCGCGGGGGGCTGCTGCGCGGCGAGAGCCAAAACACACCACGACAAAAGCAGGCCGAGAAGAGCCCGCCACGCGTTTTCAGAATGCGGCATCGCGATGTGGTTTCAAGAGCAGTGGGAACAAAACTCCCGTTCCGGCATCAGTTTAGCGCCATGCGGCTCAACTGAGCAGGTATCGTGCCCAAGAATTTGGATGCGGGAGCGGGGTCGTGGAGGGTTGTTGGCTCCCATCCTTGCGCCAGAAACAAGGCGCAAGGATGGGGCACGGAGATTGCAGTGGGAAAGCGGTCAGCTAGCGGGCGCTGGTCAGCTCTTCGTGATTTTCGACAACGGGAGCGGAGTACTGCTGGGTTACTTTGCGGCCGGAGGTCTCGTAGCGGGAGGCGCGACGGAGGCCGAGTTTGTGGGCCACAAAACCTGCGGTTGTGGCGACAACGCCCAGGCCGTACTCGACGCTGCGCTTGAAATTAATGGAAGAAGCTTCTTGAAAATACTTGGTGGGACAGGAGATTTCGCCGATGCGGAAGCCGAACATTACGGCCTGGGCGATCATCTGGTTATCGAAGACGAAATCGTCGGAGTTTTCAAGAAGGGGCAGCGTCTCCAGGAGTTCGCGCGAGAAGGCGCGGAAGCCGGTGTGATACTCCGAAAGCTTGACGCCCAGGAACAGGTTCTGGAAGGCGGTGAGCAGGCGGTTGGAGATGTACTTGTAGAGCGGCATGCCTCCGCGCAGCGCACCCGCGCCGAGAATGCGCGAGGCGAGCACCATATCATAAACGCCGCTGGCGATCATGCCGGCCATGGCAGTGACGAGCAGCGGAGTGTACTGATAATCGGGATGCACCATGACGACGATGTCGGCGCCGGCGGCCAGAGCTTCGCGGTAGCAGGTCTGCTGGTTGCGGCCGTACCCGTAGTTGGCGTCGTGGACGTAGGTTGTGACGCCCAAGCGGCGTGAGAGCTCGGCGGTGTTGTCCTTACTGGAATCGTCGACGAGGATTTTGATATCGACCAGTTCGGAGAGCTCGCGGACGGTCTGCTCCAGTGTCTTCTCGGCGTTGTAGGCCGGCATTACGACGGCAATCGTTTTTCCGTTGATCATTGCTCTCTTCAGTGCTCTCTTCAGCTCCGTGCAGCGGAGGCCCTTGCTGACGCGCCAGTCAGTTCAGCACTCATGGCGCTGTCTTGCTGATCGGGGCCGCGCATAACACAGATCCAAAGGTAGAATACTCCCATCGCGAGCAATGCAATCGATGCCGAACGGAGAAGGAAGAGGGTGAGCAAGTGCCCGGCAATTCCCGTATTCGTCAGGTGATACGTATCGTAGAGCGTATCGAAGAACACCAGCGGAACGTCCGAGGTAAAGAAAACCGCCGTTGCCGTGACCAGGAGAGCAATTTTCCCGGTCATGCTGCGTTCCGACCATAATCGGCAGCAAGGCACGATGGCGAGCATGATGAGCTTTGCATCCCACTGCCGGTGATAGGTAATGAGTATGGTCAGCGCCGCAGCCGCAGCGATTCCAAACCACGCACGGGGCCGTGAAAACCGCGAACGCAGTGCCCAGACCGCCCAAACGAGCAGGAGTGCGCCGCAAACCAGATAGGTGGCGGCATTGTAAAACCAAGGGTGGTCCAGGAAGACACTGATGGCGGCCTGGAGGTCGATAACCGGCGGAGCGATATGGCCTGTAATTGAGGCAGGGCTCGGGTCATTGATTCCGCCTCGCATGGAAATTGCCGCCAGGTTCGCTCGCCAATCTTGCAGCCAATGAGGCGCAACATGCCAAAGCCATAAGATTGACGCCGCGCCAACCGCGGCCGTGACCAGCAGACTCTGGAATGCCTTCTTCCGATACACGCCGCCGGCCAGAACAAAATAAAGCCATACGAATCCGGAATCGTGTGGCTTGATCGCGAGGGAAAGTCCAAGACAAACCACGCCCAGCCAAACCATGCGGTCGGAAAGCAGGCACCAGGCAGCAATTACGCAAAAGCCCACCACAATTGCGCCGGTGTTCCCTCCGCTGAAGATCAATTCGCAATTCGCTGCAAGAATGCAGGCGAGCAGGGTAGATGCCTCCAGGGAGCTGCGCGCGCCGGCGTGCCATATCAGGAGCACGGCGCCGAAAAACACAAAGCCCGTAAGCAGCATCCAGAGAATGTGGGCAGGCACCCAGGGTAACGCGGCAAAAGGGGCAAGAAAAATGAATGCGGTGGGCATGTTCACGTACAGCGTTATGGACTGGGTTCCCCACGAGGGCCCCGAGGGACGCTGTCCGTCTTCCGAGGAATATTCTCGTTCGAGGTCGCTTACGCTGTAAGGGTTATGCCCGTGAATGAGGCACCGGGTTCCGGCGTAGATCGCGCGGAAATCAAGCCATGCGACTTTGGAGTGCCCACCGTATGAACCCCAGACGATCGAAATCGCCGCGCACAGGAGGACCGCAAATAAGCTCCTGCGGTACGCACTCGTCATACCCGTCATGCTCCTCGCCTGATATGCGTCCTATAGCCGATCCAGTTTAAAGGATCGTCGAGGCGGCGCTAACGGAAACATGCAAAGGGGAAGGCCGAGGACCTGGGGCCGGAGTAGCACCAGCCCCACCCCTCCTGGGACAATTCGATTTGGCTGCGCTAGAGGCTTGCCGCGGCGCAGTCCGGGGCCGTGCACGTGGGGTGCGCGACATACGCGCTGGATGGCTAGATAGAAGTGCTGATGCTGCTGAAGACGCTGGTGACGGCTGAGGCTACCGAGCCGACAGCGGCGATGCAAGCCAAAGCAATCAGGCTGACCAGCAGTGCATATTCGACCAGATCCTGCCCCTCTTGTGCAGCCAGAAGATGCTGGGCTTTTACATACAGCTTCAATGCGAGTGTGTTCATCCGTATTTCTCCGATTCGGTTTTGCCGATCCGCATAGCGGACAGCGACGAGAGGCCCAACGGCGGCTTGGTGATTCTTACTGCCGCCGTTGGTTGACCTAGACGGGGAGACGCGAGACTCTGTAAAAAATCAGCGCACATCTCCCGGGGCAAGGAGCTGAGGCTCTGGGGTGCTTCTCGTTTCCAGTAACCCTAGATGGAGGTGCTGATGCTGCTGAACACGGTGGTCACAGCGGAGGCGACTTTGTTCACGCCGGTAATGGCGGCCAGGGCAATCAGGCTGACCAGAAGGGCATACTCAACCAGATCCTGACCTTCCTCGCGGTTCATCAGGTCCTGGACCTTCACATAAATCTTCAGAAGCATGGTGTTCATATCGTTCTCCAGTTGGATTGATTTGGGCCCAGCCTCAGCCGGGGACACCTTGGCTAGTGCACTCAGCGTGCCACTCGTCCAGAAATAGGGCAATCCTTTTGTTTCAATCGCTTACGAAAGGTATCCTCAGCGGTAACGGTTGACCATCTGTATACACCTGTTTACAGAGGGAAAGGGGCAGACTTGCTGTGTATACATGCAGTGCGCGCCAAATCGGGAATGGCTGAAGTCGTCGAAGCGCCGGTGGCTGGAAAGCAGACGCTCAGGCGGCTATGAGTAGAGGCCGACGAGAGAGCCTGCCTGTGGCGTAGAGATACCAGGCGAGCCAGGCGGGAGTGGTCCACAGATAGCCGGGCGAGACGATGGTCACATTCATCATCAGCTCGGCGAGTGCCACGGCTGCGAAGACGAGGAGCGGCCAGACGCGGCGGGGCGAGACCGCGCCGCTGGAATCGAGCTGCCGGTACAAGCCCGCCAGCACAGCAGGAAGCAGCAGGGCTTCGTCTGTGAAGAAGCCGTAGGGGGTGCAGATGGCGCCGACGAGCAGCAGGACCATGCCGTGATCCATCCAATCCCAACGGGCGCGGCGCGTGAAGAAATACCATGCGGTCCAGAGGCAGGCGAGGGCTTCGGGGACAAACTGAATCCAGACCGCGCGGGGATCGATGAGGAGTCGCGACTGAGCGCCGAAGGTGGGCACGACATCGTTGAGCGCTGCCCCGCCCGATGCGAATTGTGAATATTGCGCGAATGCTTGCGGATCGACCATGACCGCGAAGACGCAGCTTGCCGCAAGGGCGGCGCAAAAGCCTGCGGCGATGCGGTAGCCTCGCCTGTTTCCGATGGACCACAGGACGAGGGCTACACCGAAGGGCACAAAAAAGTGCGGCTTGAGAGCGCAGAGCAACAGGCTGGCGCCAGCCGGCAACGGCCAGTTGCGATAGAGAGAAAGAAAGAGCAGCACACCCAGCATGAGAAAGATGCCGAATTGTCCAGCCATGAGGCAGGCCAGCACCGGGGCAAAGGCAAAGCCCAAGAGATGGATCAGGCTGTCCTGCTTGCCGTGGAGGCGCCAGATCAGGAAGCTGGCCAGCAGCAGGGCTCCCAGCAAAACCAGAAGCCAAAGGATGAGACTGACTTTGGGTCCGGCAAATCCGAGCGGGACGACCAGAAAGAACGCGACGGGGGGATTGCGCATGATGAGCGTGGGTACAGAGGGCTCGCGACCCGCTGCGAGTTCCAAGGCGCGCACGGCGCTCCGGTCATAGGGGTTTTTGTGGTGAACGATGAGCTGCCCGGCGGACCAATATGAGATGAAATCGCGCTCCGCGGCATTCTTGTCGCTGAGGCCGACCGTGTAGGCTGCGAGAACCAGGCCGAGTCCAGCCAGAGTGATGAGCGAGACGGCGAAGACGCGAACCAACCTCTTCAAGGGGCAGACCTCTTTTCCCGGCAGCGCAGTGCTCATCCCTCTTATTGCAGATGAGATCTCCAGCGCCGCCGCAGCCATGTATTTCAGTGATGCAATCAATGTAGCAATTCGCGGACGGCTTTTGCGACCTTTGGCGGAGGTGGTGGGTCAGTCCGCTGAAGCTTGTACCCTTCACTCAAGCCCCTGCCCTCCAGCTAATCGTCGACGCGACTGTGCTTTAGAGAAGCTCTGCACAAGTAGTTCGCATTCCCTCAGGGGCTAAAGCCCCGGCTCCTTTTGCAGAGGTTAACGTACGGGCTGAAGAGGCTGCGGAAAAACTCCATAGTGGGGGCAAATAGTGCGAAACAACGTCCCGCAGGGGCTAAAGCCCACCTCGATTTCTTGGGCGTTATCGGAAGCCGGGACTAAAGTCCCGGCCTACCAGTCGTGCCCTTGTTACAAAGCCCCACAGGGAGAGTTTTTCCGCAACCTGTGAAGCCCGTGCCCTTCAAAACAGTGACTTATTCAGAGGTTCCTGAGGCGGGCAGCGTGTTATATGTGTAGCCATGTTCCGGAATCGGTTCTTCGCCTTCGTTGCTGTATTTGTTCTTACACTTGCGGCGCTTCCCGGCCGTGCGCAACTCGCACCCACGCCGCCCATGGGCTGGAATAGCTGGGATGCCTACGGGTTCACCATCGACGAGAGCCAGTTCAAGGCCAATGCGTCGGTGCTCGCTGGAGTGCAGCAATTCGGATGGAAGTATGCGGTGATCGACGAGGGCTGGTACATGGCGAATCCCGCCGGCCACAACCTGGTCGAGCGCAAGTACCAGTTGAACGCAAACGGATTGCTGATTCCCGATGCGGCCCGCTTCCCGTCCGCGGCCAACGGCGCAGGCTTCCGCGCGCTGGCCGACTGGGTGCACGCGCAGGGACTCAAATTCGGCATTCACATTATTCGCGGCATTCCGCGGCAGGCAGTCGAAGCGAATCTGCCGATTGCGGGAAGCAGCTTCCGCGCTGCCGACGCGGCCGATACGACAGCGACCTGCCCGTGGGACGACGGCAACTACGGCGTGGCCGACAACGCGGCAGGCCAGGCCTACTACGATTCCATGTTGCGGCTCTATGCGTCGTGGGGCGTGGACTTTCTGAAGACCGACTGCATTGCCACCAATCCTTACCGGCCCACCGAGATTCGCCAGATCGCTGCGGCTATTCGCAAGACGGGGCGCCCCATCCTGCTCAGCCTTTCGCCCGGGCCTACGGCACTGGACCATGCAGCGGAGGTTCAGCGGTCGGCACAGATGTGGCGCATCAGCGACGACCACTGGGACGGATGGAGCTTTGACCATGCGCCGGGCAAAGGCGATTTTCCGTCGGGCATTCGCGCGGCCTTCGACCTGCTGGCGAAATGGTATCCCTACACCAACGCCGGCAGTTGGCCGGACGCCGATATGCTGCCGGAAGGCTGGCTGGGCCCGAATCCCGGCTGGGGCACGGCGCGCCAAAGCCGCGAAACGCCCGATGAGCAGCGCACCGAATTCGCGCTGTGGGCGATCACGCGCTCGCCGCTGATTATGGGCGCCAACCTGACCAAGCTCGACGACCTGACGCGCTCGCTGATGAATAATCAGGACCTGCTGTTCATGAACCAGAACGTAACCTACAGCCGCCCAGTCGATACTTCGACGCTGGGGCCGGGATTTGAAAACGCGCGGGTGTGGCGGGCGACGATCAATGAACCGGGGGCGCGCGGCTACGCAGAATACTTTGGTTTCTTCAATCTCGATGCGCAGCCGGTGACGCTGCAAACCACGTGGAAGCAGCTCGGCCTGGACGGCGCCAAACACTCGGGGCAAAACGCCTGGGACGACTCGGAGACCAAGGAGTCGAAGGAGATTTCAGTCTCCTTGCCGGCGCACGGCAGCGCCGTGTTCCAGGTTCGATGAGTGACGGCGCGGAGCGGAGCAAAGACGAAGTGCGCGGAGGCGACGTGACGGAATCGAAGGAAGCACTCAAGCCGCTGGGACACAAGGCGCAGAACCGCTGCTTTGGTTGTGGTCCGGCCAACTCCGGGGGCCTGCAGCTCGACTTTTTCCTCGCCGCCGATCGCTCCGTTGTATGCCTGCCCAGCGTGCCTTCTACCTTCGAGGGACACGTTGGCCTGCTGCACGGCGGCATTATCGCCACGCTGCTCGACGAGACCATGAGCAAGTCTGTGCGGGCTCGCGGATTTACGGCCATGACCCGGCACATGGAGGTCGATTACCTGCGTCCCGTTCCATCCGTCACCCCACTGCGCATCGAGGGCCGGGTCACACACAGCGAGGGGCGCAAGCATTGGAGCGAAGCGCGGATTCTGAATGCGCACGGCACAGTGCTGGCGCAGAGCAAGGGCTTGTTCGTTGAAATACCGGCCGGGCAGGCGGAGCACATTGCGCCTGCCCGGTCGCCTCACTCCCGCAAGGCTTGATGAGCTAATCTCAATGCACCATGTTGATGGTGTCCTGAGCGACCGTGTCGAAGGTGGTCACCGATTTGGCGTTGGCTTCAAAGGCGCGCTGCGCGATGATCAGGTCAGAGAACTCGGATGAGATGTTGACGTTCGAACCTTCCAGGGCACCGTCCTCCATCGTAGCCAGGCCATCCGTGCCCGAAGTGGCGATCGAGGCCGTGCCGCTTGCCAGGGTGGTGGCGTAATCCCCATCGCCGAGCAACTCCAGCCCTTGCAGGTTATTTACGTTGGCCAGTGCCAACTGGCCAACATTCTCCTTTTGCCCGTTGGAGTAACTGGCGGTCACGGTTCCATCGGAGTTGATGGTGAAGCTCTGATACTGACCGCTGGCGTAGCCGTTCTGGGTGGTGGACGAAACAGCTGAAGTGGTGTCTACCTGGCTGATGATCGGCGTCCCGCTGGTGCCCAGAAGGTCCCAGGTCAGGCCAAGGGGGGCCGCACCATCGGAGAGGCCGCCGAAGGTGAGGTTTGCCACATTCGCGGCCGGGCTCACAAGTTGGCCGTCCACGTTGAACGTAAGCGAGCCACTGGCGTTGGCCGACGCTGCTGCATCCTGGACCACGTTGCCGGTCGAAGTCTGATTGGCGCCGGTGACGATGAGAATGCCGTTGTTATCCGTCGCGGAAACACCTGCAATGCCGGCCGCCTCGATGGCCTGCTGCAACGTATTTGCATAGTCCGTGATGCTCTCGCCCGCGTTGAAGGTGGGCGCAACTATCGTGGCTGCCACTCCCGTTGAGGTGAGTCCGCTGATGACCAGATTGGTCGAAGGATCAACCGTAGCCGACGTTCCGCCGTTCGATCCAAAGCTGTAGCTGGAAGAGGTCGCTTCTTCATTCTGGACCAAGGTTTTGGGGTCGGTGGTGGTCATATTCGCGCCGGTAATCGTTAGTTGCCCGTCCGTGGAAGAAACAGAAACTCCTGCAATGTCGTCCGCTTGCAAGGCGTCCTTCAGCGCCGTCGCGTAAGCCTGCACCGAAATTGGCTCGTTGTTTGTGAAAGCTGAAGCTGGCACGGTTACGGTTGCCGTCGTCCCCGAGGTAGTCTGTCCGGTAACGCTGAACGTGGTTGAGGGATCGACCGTGGCGGTCGATCCAAAGTTATAGTTTGTTGAAGTTCCGGTCAGGTCTTCGCTCAGATTGCCGGCAATGGCCGTCGACGGATCGGCACTCTCGATCGAAAGGGTGTTGGGGGTACTGCTGTTGCTACTCCCGGTGACACTCACATTGACGATCCCCACCTGGCCAAGTGCGGCGTTAAGAAGGCTCGCATAGTCTGAGACCGACTCACCACTAGAGAGGGTTGGAGCCGTGATGGTGGCAGGGGCGCCAGACGCGGTGAACCCAGAGATGGTAAGCGTGGAGCCTGGATCGACCGTTCCGCCTGTATTGAAGGTATAGGTGCTGGTTGCCAAATCGCCCACCAGGGAGCCGGTCACGTCGGCCGCTGGTGCCGTGATGGTCAATACGCCGCCGCTGGCGCTCGCCGTCACGGTGGGGTTGTTGTTGGTGATGTTATTGGTAATATAGGTCGCTAATGCGCTGATCGTTCCTCCAGCAGCGGGAATCTGAGTCTGAAGATCAGTTCCGGCAAGGGCAAGAGTCGTGGCAGGGTCTACCTGACCATCAGCTCCGAAATTATAGGTATAGGTTGTGATCCCGGCATTGGTGACCGTGGTCGGAACGAGAGAAATGCCATTCCCCGGGGTTGCGGCCTGACTTGCAACGGCCGTGAGCGGGGGTGACGTTATATCCGCCGTCGTCGGGGTACTGGCGGTGACCGCCATCGTGGTGGGGGTTGGAGTCGTGTTGTTGGACGCTGTCAGCTGGTCCGGCACAGATATGTTGTAAGACCACGTATTGGTGTCCGTCTTGGTAAAAGTTACCTGCGCCTGATAGGCCACGCCCTGGGAATCGTAGAGCGTGATCGGCGCTGGAAACGACGTGCCTATGGCGGATGCCGAATCCAGATTGGCGGTGATACCAAAGCTCGATGTCGCCTGTGGCTGCTGCACCTGGCCCACCGGAATGTTGATCGCAGTCAGCGGCGCGTTGGTGTTGACTACGCCGTTGACCGCCGGGTACCCCATGGCGCTCAGGCCGTTGGAGGTTACGAGATCGCCATTCGATTGGATCGAAAAATTGCCCGCCCGACTTAACTCATAGCTTTCCCCGCCGTTGCCGACTACGAAGAATCCGCTGCCTTGCAGGGCCACATCGGTATTGACGCCAGTGGAATTCGGCGTTCCATTGCTGAAGTTGGTTTCTGTGTTGGCGACCTGCGTTCCGGCACCTACTTGGATGGGATCGCCGGAGCCTGTGGAACCGATCTGCTGATAAAACAGGTCGGAAAAATTGACCGTCTGGGTTTTGAAGGCCGTTGTATTCATGTTGGACAGGTCATTGGCGATGGTATTCAATGCCGTTGAGTCGGCAGTGAGTCCAGTCAGCGGAATCGAAAAGCTTGCCATCGAATTCTCCTCTCAGTGCGGTTCAAACTGGGCTAGAACGCAGGCTGCGCAGCCGGCGACGAAAATTTCTCAGGGAATGACGGGCGGCGCAACCGCAGGGTGCGCCCGCGAGCGCCCGTTCAGCGAATGCGCCACGCGCTGGGCGGCAGAACTAGCGGCGGGTATGCCGAGATTGCCGGGAGCCTGGGCGATTGCCGGAAGCTGGCTTGCCTGGGTGGCGGCGTGGGTCCGCATCGCAGCGGATTGGGAGGCGGTGGAGGCGCTGGCCTGCGGGCTGGCCGTGGTGCTCTCCGGCTTTGGCGACCCAGAAGCAGCCGGCGCAGTTGTCGGCGAACTGCCTAGGTCCGTGCTCAGCGTCTGGTTGATGTCGATCAGTTGTTCCAGGCTGTTCACCTGAACCAGCTGGTTGATGTACTCGTTAGGATCGGTGTCGGCGGTGGGATCTTGATTCTGCATCTCGGTAACCAGCAGGGTGAGAAAATCGTTGGCCGAGATGGTCGCCGAGTCGCTGGTCGAACTGCTCGAACCGCTCGACCCACTGGTTCCAGAGGTGGGGCTGGTCATCGGAGTGGCGCGGCCCGCCAACGATTGCGCCACCGATTGGTGATTCAGAAGTGCTGCTGCTGCCGCCATGTTTCCTCCCATCTGATACCGTGCTGTGTCGTCTGCTGCCGTACGGTCAGGCCAGGACGGAGATGTGCATACCCGTCGTCGCCGAACCCGGCAAAGTCGATTCCGCAGGCCTCTGCTCCGGCTGGAGTCTCTCCGCCTGACCTTGCGGATTCCGCGCACCACTCTGAGCCACACTCAATCCATCGGATTGCGTGGCGGTGCTCGAACTGCCCTGTTCCGGAGCTTGCCCCGGACCTTGCCCGTGGCGCTGTTGTTCTTCTCCGTGCCGGCCAGCATCCGCCTGCAGGCCGCCGGTGCTCTCGCTCCCGGTCGCCATGCGCAGCGACTCGACCGGAATCTGTTGTGTGGCGAGATGCGCACTCAAGCCTGCCAAATGTCCGCTCAGCGACTCGGCCGCTTCGGCCGAACCCGGCACAATGGCGGCATGAATGCCTCCCGCGTTGAGGTCCGCGCGCACGCCTACCCAGCCCAGCGCAGGATCCTGAAATCCCGCCTCGGCCTGTTGCGCACCGGCATGAATCCAGTTCGGCGTTCCCTGCGCGACCTCGGCATCCAGCGCGGCAAAGGTTTCGCGCGAGCCGTCCACTGTGGCTCCCGCTGCGGACGGCGTCTGATTGAAGGGGTGTAATCCGCCAGAAGCCGCGGCCGGATTGCGCGCCAGCAGCGAGGGGTCCGCTGCGCCTGAAGATTGCACGGCAACCACGTGAACAGCCGACGCGGCGGATTCGCGGCGGTCCCGGACCGTAGCAGGCTGCACCGCCGAGCGGCTCAAACTTATGGAAGCTGACAGCGCCGGAGGCTGCGCGCAATCAGCGCCCGCCGTGGCCTGGCTTGACTGCAGCGCCGCAGCGACGGAATCGATCTTCGCTGGAGAAGGTTCGGTTTGCGCAGCAAGAGTGGGCCCATCCGAGCTTTCGCTTGCACGCGGCAGAACTGATGCAGTAGAAGCTGCGGCAAGTGTGTGCTCCGGGTAAAGCATTGGCCCATTGGCGGAAACCGCTGCTTCTCCTGAGTCCGCCGCATCCTGGGTTGCGGGGTCGTCGTCGGCTCCCTCCCGAGGTACAGTGCGCGCGGCGGAGACTGGCTTTCCACCCACGCCCTCGATCGCGCCGCCCGACTGGTCCACAGCCTGCGCTGCCCGCGTTGCGGCCCCGGGCCGCTGGGCGATTGCAACAGGCGATGCGGTTGGCGATGCGGATTCAAAAGAGCCCTCTCTGAGAGCGTTCAAATTCGGGCTTGCGGGTTGCGCAGTTTTGATCACGGCGGCCGGCTGAACCGTATTCGTCGCAACGAAAAGCGTGGCGTTCGCCGCGGCCAAAGCGTCCGGTGGAGCAACCATTGGCGTGGAGCCGGCCGGCGTCGCCGGCGCAACCATTTCGTTCGCCCGCTTGCGATCCGCGTCGACGCCCGTCGGGCTTTCCGGCCGCGAAGATGTCTTTGCTGTTGCGGCCTGGCTTGATTTCGCGTGTGGCAACTCTTCACGCCTCGCCCCAATACTGGTCCCAGCACTCGTTCCAACACTCGTCCTAACACTCGTCCCTGCACTCGTCCCAATACTCGTTCCAGCACCCGTTCCAACCAGGGCCGGGTTCTGCCCTGTCCCTGGCCCCATCCTCGTCGCATTGGTAAGTGCATTCTGTCCGCGAGAGGGCAGGTGAGGCTGGGGCTCATTGACCGTCGCGTCGACGCGGGACGCACTCCTTGCCGGCACACCTGGCGCAGAACGCGCATCTGTCTCCGGCTCCGCCGCAGAGACCAACTGACCATGCACTTCCTTTTGTTCACGGTCCGCGGTTGCGGCACCGATGGCCGCCAGCGTCGATTGCCAGCGCGACTGAAAACTCTCCGCACCGGCTGCCACAGTGCTCGCTCCGAGTTTTCCCGTGGCCGGTCCGCTCGGCACAGGATTCACCAGCTTTGCTGAAGCCGCGCCGTGAGCCGATGGGCCACGCAATCCGCCGGATTGAAAACCGCCGCGCCCAGATGCCTCGATCTCTATTCCCACGGAAGCCGTCATGCGGAAGGGCAATGCAGAAGGCGTGCCAAAGCAGAGGGAAGCAGGTTAGAAGAGTGTCAGAGTTGGAAGCGGGTTTCCCTATTCCGGAACAGCGCCTGGGAGGCGACGGATTTTGTCTCAACTTTTCTTGGCGCCGGCCTTCTGCTCGCGCGGGTCGCGGTGGCAGGTGTCGCATGCAACCGTGGAGGGCTGCGCCGGGTCCGCGGCCATCCGTGCCCGGAGCCTGCGGCTCAGAAACCACTCATCGGTCGATTGCTGGCTGCGGCGGCTGGCCTCGGCTGCCTCTTTTGCCTGCGCCTCTTCGATCAGGGTTGCAGCCTGCTGCCGCTCGACGCGCTTGGCCAAGAAGGCTTCACGCCGCGCGGCAACTTCTTGCGCCGCCTCCGCGATGCGCGTCTTCAGAATGCCGGCCAGGCGTCGCGCCGTGCGACTCTCTTCCATACCGGCCAGGCGATCCACAATCTCTCCACTGCCGGCGCTGGCCACCAGCAGCCGCCGTCCTGCGCGTTCGCGCTCAAGGACGGCCAGATGCGCCTCCTCGAACCGGTGTTGCTCGCCGAGCGAACGCTGCAATGCCGCGTGGGCTTGCTCCTCTTCGAGTTCCAGGACACTGAGCAGCCGGCGCAGAGCGCGAGAGACGGCCATGGCTCAAATCCCCGCGGCGAGCCCACGCAGCCGCCGGGCATTGTCCGCCAAAGAAGCGCGCTCGCGTGCTTGCTGGGTGAGAAACTCGCGCAGTGCGCCCCGCGCTTCAAGGGCGCGATCCAGTTCCGCGTCCGAGCCCGGCTTGTACGCCCCGATGCGGACGAGATCCTCCGAGCGCGCGTACACGGCCATCAGCTTGCGGACCAGCGCTGCCTGTTCACGATGTTCCGGCGAGGTTACTGCCGGCATGAGCCGGCTGATCGAGTCGAGCACCGCAATGGGCGGGTACCAACCCTCGGCGGCCAGTGAACGGGACAGAACGATGTGGCCGTCGAGCAGCGAGCGCACCGCGTCCACCAGCGGGTCCTGCTGGTCGTCGCCCTCCATCAGCACCGAATAGAAGGCGGTAATCGATCCCGAGCCGAACTGCCCGGTTCTCTCAATCAATTTCGCCAGGCGGGTAAATACAGACGGCGTATAACCCTTTGCCGTGGGCGGCTCGCCGGCCGCCAACCCGATCTCGCGCGCCGCCATGGCAAAGCGCGTAAGCGAATCGAGCACCAGCAGCACATGCTTGCCCTGAGCAGCAAAATATTCTGCGACGGTGGTCGCGGTCAGCGCCCCGCGCATGCGCTTGAGCGGCGACTCATCGGAGGTGGACACCACCACTACCGAACGCGCCCGTCCCTCCGCACCCAGCGAGTCATTAAGAAATTCGCCGACCTCGCGCCCGCGCTCGCCCACCAGACCCACCACCGTCACATCCGCCTCGGTGTTACGCGTCATCATGCCGACCAGCGTGCTTTTGCCCACGCCCGAGCCGCCGAAAATGCCCACACGCTGGCCGCGCCCCACGGTCAGCAACGCGTCGATGGCGCGAATCCCGGTCCCCAGCGGCGCACGAATCGGCACCCGGTCGAGCGCGGGCCGCACCACGCCTTCGAGAGGCAGAGTCTTCACCGAGGCCAGCGGCGGGCCGCTGTCGATGGGTGCGCCGAGAGCATTGACCACGCGGCCCATCAGCGCCGGCCCGACGCCGATCTCGGCATGAACGCCCAGTCCCGTCACCTCATCGCCGAAGCGGATCCCTTCCGTCGATTCAAGCGGCATGGACAACACACTCGAGCCACGGAAGCCGATCACCTCCGCCAGGTGCCGCCGGCCCGCAGCGATCGGTGATCTCGCAACACTCGCCCACCGAGGCCAGCGGGCCTGCCGACTCGATGGTCTGCCCAACTGCCTCCAGCACTCGGCCGCGCCAGCGCCAGGGCTGCAATCGCTCCACGCGCGCAATGCATTGCTGCAGCAGCGCGGTCACGCGGCGCTCTCCGCCGCTGCGGTCGCGAGGTCACTCTCCGGTTGGAAAGCAGCCGGAGCGCTGGGACGGGCCGCACCGCCCAGCAGACCCCGCTCTACCTCTGCCAGCTGGGCACGCACGCCCAGATCGGCGGTTCCCAGCGCGGTTTCAATTCTGCAATCGCCCAGCATCATGCCTTCGCCGGGCAGCACTGTCGGCTTCGTGGCGAGGTTGGGCAGCAAGGCAATCGCCTCCGTCCACAGGTCGAGTTCCGCTGCCGGAACGCGCAAACGCACCTCGGTCGATCCGGAGACCTGCCCCAGGGCCGCGCGCACCGCTCCCATCAGCAGCAGCGGATCGCTGGCAGCCTCGCGGCGCAAAATCCGCGCCGCAACTGCGACCGCCAGGCGCACCAGTTCCAGTTCCGCAGATTGGAAGTAGTGCTGCCGTTCCGCCGCGAAATTCTCCACCAGCGCGGCGGCCTGGCGGATTTTTTCCTGCCCTTCAGCCACTCCAGCCTGCTCGCGCGCCTGCCGCTCCAGTCTTCGTCCCTCTTCCGTTCCGCGCGCCCGGCCAGCCTCGAACGAGCGCCGTGTCTCCTCAGCCAGCCTCCGCTCAAACTCCGGCACCGAGGGCTTCTCGGCGTGCAGCGCCTTGCCGCGATCCGGCTGGCCGGCGCCGGCCGGCACTGCCACGTCCGGCGCATCGTCCCACCCGGTCCAGGAGGGCACAAATGGCGCGTCGGGGCTCTCGACATAATCGAAGCTCTCTGCTTGTTGCTCAACCCAACCGAACGGGCTCGATTCGTCTGCTTGCACTGCTTCCCTTTCCCGATTCCTCACGCGCCGCCAGTCACGGATCCCACATCGCAATTCACGGTCAAGCCAGCATCTCGTCCCCGGTCTCGAGCTTGAGAATCACCTTGCCCTCGGCTTCGAGCCGCCGCGCCAGATTGAGAATCTCCTGCTGCGCCTGCGCCACCTCGCGCGAGCGCACCGGGCCCAGCACTTCCATGTCTTCCTTCAGCATCTCCACGGCGCGCGAGCTCATGGCCTTGAAGATCTGCGCGCGCAACTCATCGTTGGCCCCGCGCAGGGCCAGCGCCAGCTGCCGCTTGTCGACGCCGGAGACGATCTCGCGAATGGTGGCCGCGGGCACGGTGATCAGATCCTCGAAGGTGAACATCAGGTTGCGAATGCTCAGCGCCAGCTCCGGCTGCGCCTCTTCGATGGTTTCGAGAATCTTCTTGGACTCCTCGGCATTGAGCCGGTTGAGCAGGTCGGCCACGGCCTTGAAGCCCGAGTAGCTCTTGCGCGCCGTGTCGCCCATATTTTCCAGACGCCGGTGCAGAATGTGCGCCACCTTCTGCGCCATCTCCGGCGAAAACTGGCGCATCTCGGCCAGCCGCTGGATGGAAACCACCTTGTGTTCCTCGCTCAGGTTGTCGAGCACCATCGAGGCGCGGCGCGGATCGAGATGGGCCAGAACCAGCGCGATGGTCTGCGGATGTTCGGAGTCGAGCAGCTTGCCCAGCTGCTGCGGGTCGGTGCGCTGCAGCTTGGCCAGGTTGCCCTGCGCCGCCTCCTGCGAGCGGCGCACCAGCATCAGCAGATCGTCGGCGCGCTCCTTGCCGAAGGTATCGACCAGCAGGCGGCTGGCGTAGTCCAGGCCGCCGTGGACCATGAAGTTCTGCGTCTCCAGCAGCTCCCAGAACTCCTCCAGGATCTCGGCCGACAGTTCCGGCGTGATGCCGCGCAGATCGGCCAGCTCCTCGGTGAGCCGCTGCACGTCGGCCTCCGGCAGCGCGCGCAGAATCTCCTTGGCCAGATTCTCGCCCACGGCCACCAGCAGCACCGCTGCCTTGCGCAGTCCCGACAGGCTCGCCGACTGGCGCCGCCGCGCTGCTCCGGGTTCGCTTCCCTGCTCCGGCAATTTTTCTTCCTCTCTTCAGCGCACCTACCTGCGGCGGTGCCCTGGTCGAAGTCCTCGCGCGCTCTATTCCGAATGAATCCAGCTCTGCAGGAGGCGCGAGCTCTGCGTCGGCTCGCGCTTGAGCTGCTGCGTCACCTGCTCGAAGATCTCCTGGTTGCGGGCGCGCTCCGGGTCCGGCTCCGCCGCTTCAGCCGGCAATGCCGGCGCAGCTGCTCCGGCGGCCAGCTCTTTGGGCTTGGCTGCCCGCGGCGACGGTGCAGACGCGGCATGACGCAGCGCGGGGCGCACCCCGAACCCCATCACGACGAGAATCGCGACCAGAAAGGCCGCGTACTTCAACAGCAACGGCGAGTTCTCGGCATCGTCGCGCAGCTTCTCGGGCAACGGAACCGGCTCGGACCCGCGATTGTCTTCGAAGGCAATGTCCTGCACCGTGAGCACGTCTCCGCGCGTGGTGTCGAAGCCGACCGCTGCCTGGGCCAGCGCTGTCAGATTGCGCAGCTCGTCGGCGGAGCGCGGCTGCCAGACGGCGGGCGATTTCTTGGTCGCCGGCTGCAGCATGCGGTCGTTGACCACGATGGCCGCCGTCAACCTGCGCACCCGGCCCGGATTTTCAACCAGATGCTTCACGGTCTTCGAAACGCCATAGGTGCTGGACTCCGATTTAGCGCTTTGCAGGTGGCGTGGTTTCATGCGGATAGACCGGCAGCGCCTGGGTATTGGGCGCATTGGACGCCGTTCCTGGGACGCCGGCGGCCACCGGCTGCGGACCTGTGGTCTGCTCGGTGCGCTGCATGGTCGAGCGTCACCGTCTGGTTCGGGTCGTAGCTCTCCTGGGTCTCCTCGGTGGCCGCATCGTTGTAATCGAGCGTTACCGAGGCGCGCACATTGCCCATGCCGGTGACCGGCTCGAGCGTCGATACCAGCTTGTCTTCGAGCGCCTGCTCGGCGCTCAGCTGCAGAGCTTCGGCGGTCTTTGGCCCCAGCGGCAGATTGCCCGATGCGTCCACCAGCACCACGCGATCGGGCGTCAGTCCATCCACAGCCGAGGCCACCAGGTTGCGAATCGCGTCGGGCTCGCCGTCGGCCAGTCGCGCGATGGCGCAGCTTGAGAACGACCGAGGCCTTGGCCGGCCGCTCCTGGTCGCGGAAGAGCGAGTCGTGGGGCAACACCAGATGCACGCGCGCCGATTCGATATCGGAGAGCGTGCCGACCGTGTGCTCCAGTTCGCCTTCGAGGGCGCGCTGATAATTCACCTGCTCGTCGAACTCCGAGCCCACCCAGTTGGGCTTGTCGAAGATCTCAAATCCCAGCCGTCCGCTCTTGACGGCGCCTTTGGCCGCAGTCGCCAGTCGCGCCTTGTCCAGCTGCGCGGCCGGGACGCGGATGCCGGTGCCGCCGTCGGTCACATCAAAGGGAATCTGCGCCTGGGTGAGAACGACGCCGGTCTGGCGTGCGTCGTCCGGATCGAGATTCGTATAGAGGGTGCGCCAGTCGGTGCGCATGCCGTACCAGAACAGGCTGCCGACCAGAGCGGCGAGCAGCAAGCCGGCGAAGACGGTCCAGGCGCGCTGCTGCGCCGGCATCTCTGCCCAGCGCACCTGTCCCAATCCCCACAAGCCCGCCACACGGTCGCTGAGCGGAGGGTTCCCGGGTCTTGCCGGCGGGCTCTTTTCCAACTGTGTTGCTGTGGGCATCGTCTCGTCCCAAGCTTTCAGCGATCAGCTGTCGGTCGTCTATCGTTCGCTGCCAGCTGCTGGCTGGCGGCTCTCCTAAAACTGCATCCCTATCACCTGCTGATAGGCCTGGACCGCTTTGTTGCGGACTGCGAGCGCCATCTCGAAGCCCATGTCAGCCTTTTGCGTCGCGATCATGGCCTGGTGCACATCGACGCCCGAGCCGGTCATCAATCCTTCGACTGCTGTCCGCGCCTGCGTCTCAAGCTGATTCACCTGGCCCACCGCATCGGTGAGCAGATCGGAGAACGGGGCCGGCGCCCCCGCTGCGCCGCTGGGCGAAAGCAGCGGAGCAGAAAAGGCAGCACCGGCGCCACCCAACGGGGACACTGCGGCAGTCGAATCCAGAGCGGAATTGATGCCGGAATTCAGCGCGAAGTTCATTGCCATCGACATAGCGTCTCCTGCTGGTCAGGTGTGCACTCTCGCTTAACCCTTCGCAATCTCGAGCGCCGAGCTGATCATGCCCTTCTCGGCCTGCACGGCCGAACCGTTGAGGCCGTATGCACGCGTCGCCCCCATCAGGTCCACCATCTCTGTGAGTGGATTAATGTCGGGATAGGAAACGTATCCGTCGGGCCCGGCGTCCGGATGCCCGGGATCGTAACGCTTGAGCGGGGGCGAGGGATCCTCGACCACCTGCGCAATGTGGACGCCGCCCGCAACGCTCGCGGAGCCGGGCAGAGCGGGCAACGCCGGCAACGTGCCCGCACTCAACTGCGCACTCCCCGTCGCTGCGGCCATGGAATCGAGAAAGCCTGAGTCGCCCTGATCGGCGGCGAAGACTACCTCCTGGCGGCGGTAGGGGCCGCCCGAGGCGGTACGCGTGGTCTCGGCGTTGGCCATGTTGGCGGCTACCACCTCGGCGCGCATCCGCTCCGCCTGCATGGCGCTGCCCGAGGTCTCCATCAATCCGAAAAGATTCATTGCGCGCTCCAGTGCCGTGCTTCGTGTTTCGTGGTTCGTGATCCGTGGTTCGTGATCCGTGGTTCGTGGTCCCGAATCATGAATCACGGGTCACGACTCACGTTTTATCCGCGTGGATGGCATCCATGATTCGCTGATACTCCTGCCGCAACAGCGCTACCCCTGTCTTGAATTTGAGTTGCGCCTCGGCCAGGTTCAGGCCTTCGCGGTCCATCGAGACGTTGTTGCCGTCCGGCCGCGCAATCAACCCGTCGACGCGCTTGACCCGTACCGCTCTTGCCGCGCTTCCCGCATCGACGGCCGCCATGGCCTGCTCCATCTCGGCTCCAAAGTCTATGCCCACCGCTTTATAGCCGGGCGTATCCAGGTTGGCCATGTTGGCCGCGGTCAGCTTGGTCTCGGCCGCGGAGAGGTCCAGATATTGCGCGACCTCTTCGCTCAATCGAGTTGCGATCTCCATGAACCCTCCCTGTAGGCAGCCCGGCTCGCCGCTCGGCACATCAGTTCACTGCCAATCCGAAATCGATCTCTCCGGGCGTCAGCACCGGCGCATCGCCGGCCAGAATCACCGCCCGTTCCAGCACATGTTCGAGTTCCCGCACGTTGCCCGGCCAGTCGTGGGCCGTCAGCATGGCAAGCGCGTTGGGATCGAGACGCTTCATGGGCGCGTCCCGGCCCAGCTTTTCGAGGAAGTGCTCCACCAGCAGGGGCACGTCCTGCGCATGGTCGGACAGCGCCGGGGTGCGGATAAGAAACACCGCCAGCCGGTAATAGAGATCCGAGCGGAACCCTCCGGCGGCAGCCTGATGGGCCAGCTGCCGATGGGTCGCCGCCACGATCCGCACATCCACCCGGACCGTTTCGTTGTCGCCCACGCGCTGCAACTCCCCGCACTCCACAAAGCGGAGCAGCTTGGACTGCAGCGCCAGAGGCATCTCGCCGATCTCGTCGAGAAAGAGCGTACCGCCGTCGGCCGCCTCGATGCGCCCCACCCGGCCCTGTACCGCACCGGTAAACGCTCCGCGCGTGTGGCCGAACAATTCAGCCTCAAGCAATGCTTCAGGAATAGCCGCACAATTGATGGCAACAAAAGGTTTACGGCTCCGTGCCGATAGTCTGTGCAGGGCTTCGGCAACCAGCTCCTTGCCGGACCCGGTCGGCCCTTCGATCAGCACCGGAGTGGTGCGCGGCGCCACCAGGCGTACGCGCCGGCTCACCTCCAGCATGCAGGGCGCGGTGCCCACCAACTCGGGCAGGCGGTCAGCTGAGGCAGCGCTTGTTACGCCAGCCCGCTCTTCCCGGATGGGAATCGCCTTCGCCGTTGCGCTGGGCGGAAGGACAGATGGAAGAGCCCCCGTGATTCTTGCGACGTTGGCCACTTCCGCAACAGTGGGCATTACGACCGCAGCTTCGTCGGGCTGGGTCAGAACCGGCGCGACATTCCACAATGCCGTGTCCCCATCCTTCCGCCCCACGGATGAAAACCCATCCGTGGGGACCCCGTCCTGGCTGTGCCGCAGGGCGTAGAGCAGCTCCTGCCGGTATGGTCCGCGCGGGCTTTCCAAGCCGGAACCGCCACCTCCTGCCGCCACCAGATCCACTTGCGGAAACGCTCCGCGAAAATCTTTTAAAAATTCGTTCAGATCGAGATCGGGAAGCCAGGAGTCGACGATAACGGCTTCAGGGAGCGCAGCTTCGGCCTCGGCCCAAGCCTGCGCGCCGCCCTCGGCCTCACGTACCTGCCAGCGCAGTCCGGCAAGGATGTGCGCCAGCCGCTGGCGAAAGCTGGCGTCGGCGCTGGCTATCAGAGCGGTGCGCGGCCTGACCCGCGTGTGCGCGGGCAGCATGGATACCGGAATGGTCTGGGTCTGCATCAGGTCTCTCCTTCAAAAAAACCGAAATGGAATCGAACAGCAGAGAACGCAACCAGCGAAGAACTCAATGGGAGGTGGCCGGGGCGACGGCGATCGACGCCGGCACCTGCACAGGACTCTTCAAGACAGAACCGTCCAGCGCCGACTCGCTCAGGAAGGGATCAGCCAGAACGGGATCAACGCGAACGGACTCGTCCAGAGCGGACGGGGTGAGCGACACGGTGTCGAGCGCCAGCACCGTCTCCGACGGAACCAAATAGCCGCGGCCGCGCACGGTGCGAATCAGATGCCCGGGCGCCGGGTCCTTGAGCTTGCGGCGCAGGTAGTTGATGTACACATCGACGATGTTGGTGGTCTGCGCCGGCTCCATCTTCCAGACCGAGTCGAGCAGCTCGACGCGCGAGACGCACTGGCCGCGGTTCAGCATCAGGTGCTCGAGCAGCGCAAATTCCTTGTTGGTCAGCTCGATCGGTTCCCCGCCGCGGCGCGCGGTATGATCCAGCCGGTCCAGTTCCAGATCGCCAGCCCGCAGCACCAGCCGCGCCTCGCGCTTGCGCCGCAACAGCGCCCGGCAGCGGGCGCGCAGTTCATGGAGGCTGAAGGGCTTCACCATCAGGTCGTCGGCGCCGCGGTCGAGACAGCGCACCCGTGTGTCGACCTCCTGGCGCGCGGTCAAGACCAGCACCGGCAGGTCGGCATCCATTGCGCGCACTTCTTCGAGCACGTGTTCGCCATCTTTCACCGGCATGTTCAGGTCGAGGATGGTAAGGTCGGGCAATTCCTCGCGAAATGCCTCCACCGCTGCCCCGCCATCGAGGGCCAGCCGCACGCGGTGTCCGTCGGCCTCCAGGCCGCGGCTCAGAAACAATCCCAGTGCCTTGTCGTCTTCGGCAATCAGTAGCTTCATGCTCAGCCCCTCCGGTGTTGCTTTCCCGCGATCCTTTTCATGCTTGCGGGCCAGCGGCGGTCTCGATCTGTTCTGCTTGTATTAGCGCGCCTTAAGCGCCCTACCCCTTCACCATCACTCCTGGGAAAAGGAAACTCAAGGCAGGAAGCGAAAAAGCCCGGGACCGGATTCCTGAATAAGGCCGGTTGCGGGGCGAGTTCCGTTTTGGAAAATTGTGCCCATCGCAGCGGTCAAGGCAGTCTCGGCTGCGAACGAATTGGCGCAGTGCGGGCTGGGGCAAGAAACAGGCAACAAGCCGGGAACAGCTCCCCACAGAACCGCTTTCCGCTTGATCACTTTCCAGCTACAATGAGAGTCTGGGGCAAAACTGATGGTAACCACTACCACCCTGCCGGGAACGGCAGGCGCGCACAGCAACGGCAACGGAAACGGAAACGATCCGGGATCGCTGTTGCAGCACCTCATCACAGAAAGCCCGAATGAAGCATCGCAGGGCTTCGACACCAAATCGGCACTCGAAATTGCCCGCATCATCAACCATGAAGACGCGAAGATTGCGGCGGCAGTGAAGAAGGCAATCCCCGAGATCGCGCAAGTCATCGACCAGGTGGCCCGCAGTTTGCGCGACGGGGGCCGGCTGATTTATATCGGTGCCGGCTCCAGCGGTCGCATCGCGGCACTCGATTCCTCCGAATGTCCTCCCACCTATTCGACAGCGCCGGGCCAGGTTCAATACATCATGGCCGGAGGACCCAAGGCGTTGGCTTCGGCAGTGGAAGTGAATGAGGATTCCGAAGAGCTGGGCCAGCGCGATATCGCGCGGCGCCGCCCGACGCGCAAAGACGTGGTCATCGGAGTCTCCGCTTCAGGGCGTACGCCCTATGTGGTGGCTGCCGTGGCGTATGCGCGCGCTCGCGGAGCGCACACGGCCGCGGTCACCTGCAATCCGGACACGCCCATCGCTTCGGCCGCTGACATTGTCATCGTTGCCGAGGTTGGTCCCGAAGTCATCTCCGGCTCCACGCGCATGAAGGCGGGCACTTCGCAGAAGATGATTCTGAACATGATCACCACGGGCGCCATGACCCGGCTGGGCCTGGTCTACGACAACCTGATGGTCAACCTGCACATGCAGAATTCGAAGCTGGTGGAGCGCGGCATCCGCATTCTGATGGACGCCTGCAAGATCGATCGCGCCACCGCTGTCGAAACCATCAAGAGCGCCGGCCGCAGCGTGCCGGTGGCGCTGGTGATGCTCAAGGCCAGGGTGGACAAACCAGAAGCCGTGCGCCGCCTGGCCAAGTCCGATGGCAACGTTCGGTTGGCCATTGATGACAACGTACTGGAACTGTAGCCGACCCGACTCTGGAGTTCACCACAATCATGTAGAGCCACTTCGAGGGGAGCAGGGCACGTTGCCCTGCTCCCCTTATGCTACGGCTCATACCCCCACAGGTCTTGGGTACCAAGGTTCCCTGCTGGAAAGGCTACTGAGGAAAACTTCGGGCGTTCTTTACGCCGGATGCAATACCATGGCAGTTGCACTCAACTCCCACCGCGCAGGCCAGCGCGCAGGCCAAATCGCAGGATAGACTCGTGCCTCGCAAAGCACCCCTTAGCAAATCCGCCCGCACTCCCGACATCCGCACCGTTGCGGCGCTCGCCAAGGTCTCCATCGCCACCGTCTCGCGTACGATTAACGGCTCGCCTGTGGTCAGCGACGCGCTGAAGAAGCGGGTCTGGCAGGCGGTGAAGCAGCTGAACTATTTTCCCAACACCCACGCGCGCACGCTGGTCTCGGGGCGCAGCCGGCTGTTCGGCATCATTGTCGAGAACATCACCAATCCTTTTTTTCCGGAGCTGATCCAGAGCTTTGAGGAGACGGCGGTCTCGTTCGGCTACGAGATTCTGGTCAGTTCGTCGAACAGCGATCCCGCGACGCTCACCAAGTGCATTCGCCGCATGCTGGAGCGCAAGGTGGACGGTGTGGCCGTGATGACCTTCGGCGAAGAGGAATCGGTGCTCGACGAGCTGGTGCACCATGGCGTGCCCATTGTGCTGGCCGAGTTCAAGCTCGACGACCCCAAGGCCAGCACCATCTTGCTCGATTACTCCACCGGCATCCGCGCGGCGGTGCAGCATCTCGCTGATCTGGGCCACAAGCGCATCGCCTTTCTCGCCGGACCGCACTCGCTGCACTCTGCCATCACCCGCGAGAACGACTTTCGCGCGGCCATGCAAGCCATAGGACTCCCCATCCAGAAAAAATGGATCGTGGAGTGCGATCATACGCTCAAAGGTGGCGTGGGAGGATTCGGACGGTTGCGTGCGCTCGCCTCCCAACCTACGGCCGTTGTTTGCTCGAATGATATGACCGCGATTGGCGTTCTGCGCGCCGCGTACATGGAGGGCCTGCACCTGCCGCAGGAGCTCTCCGTCATTGGACTCGACGACATTGATTTTGCCGAGTTCACTTTGCCGCCACTCACCAGCATTCGCCTGTCGCGCGCCGACCTGGCTCGCGCCGCCTTTGAGGCTTTGCGCCAGCAGACAGAAGAGCCGGAAGGTGGGAAAGTGCAGCGTGAGTTTCTGGTTTCAACCAGCCTCGTGGTGCGCGGTTCCACTGCTGCTCCTGCCATCGCCTGATCAGGCCGGTTTCTTGCGCGCCTGCGGCATTCTGCCTGCGCGCTCTCGCCCGGCAAGCTCTCAATGGCCAAATGACAGAAACTTCATGGGATGCGTTTCACCTGCCCTGCGCCGGCGCATCCAACTATTCAGCAAGATCGGTCCGCTTCCTGGTTGGCGACGATCGCCAATTTACTCTCGCCGAAATACCCTATTCGTCCTTGATGTTACCCGCCCGCATCTGATCCCGACACGGACTTACTGATGGCAAGCGACTTCGTGTCGCGATGTTCTCCAGGAGGTTAGAACGATGACGCAAGACCCGACGCATGGCTTCGGGAAACCCTTCGGGCTTCCTGTGTGCCGGTTGCTTTTTGTGGCCTTGCTGCTGGCGGCCGTGGCCAGAGGTGTTCCCACCACAGCGCAGGACTCCGCGGAGACCGCTCTGCAGTTGGCTGCAGTTACCGCGCCTCCCGATGCACCTTTGCCTCAGCCCAGCAGCGAGACGTCCAGCGATTCGGGGTCCGGCGCCGTGACTATTCGCAATACGCCGGTTCACATCCTCAAAGACCAGGAGGCCATCTGGACCAGTCCCGCGCGCATTCGCAAGCACCAATTGATCTGGCTGCTTCCGCTGGCTGCGGCGACCGGCGTCTCCCTGGCCACTGATTCGCACACCATGCGCGACGTGGTCTCGCACAACCCGACATTCAACCACGACAATGTCGACGCGTCGAACGCTATGCTGGCCGTGCTCATCGCCGTGCCGGTGGTTGATTTCAGCTACGGTGAAATTGCGGGCGACGATCACCACCGCGAAGCCGGAACATTGGGCGGTGAAACGCTGGTGGACGCCGCCGCGATCGAGGAGGGAACCAAGCTCATCTTCTGGCGCGAGCGGCCCGGCGTGGACAACGCCGACGGAAAGTTCTGGCAAAGCAGCGCTGGCCTCGATTCCTCTTTCCCCTCGTCACACAGCGTCTTTGCATGGTCAACAGCCGCGGTCATCGCGGGCGAGCACCCGGCGCGCTGGAGCCAGTTCACCGTCTACACACTTGCTACCGGCGTGAGCCTCACACGTGTGCTGGGCCAGGAGCACTTCCCTACGGATGTGCTGGTGGGCAGCGCCGCAGGCTGGCTCGCCGGGCACTATGTGTACAAGGTCCGCCATCGCTGGCAGCGGGGGATCCGCTAGACCTCGCTTGCAACCAGTTCCGGCACAATCTCTGCGCGCAGGGCCACGACCTGCGCGTGCGTCTCTTCCGCAGCTTCGCGCGCATCGGCATACACACGCGATTCGCCGAAGTGAACGATTGCCGTGAACTGCGGCAGCCCCAGCACATTCCATAGATGGGTTAGCAGCTCGTGATCGCCGTAGAAGCAAACTTCGCGCTCTTCAATCGGCCCGCCGGAGTCATCGTGCACAACATAGCGCAAGCCCGCTGCGGTAATGGGCGCGCCCATCTGCGCCGCCGGCTGGAAGAGCCGCGAGCGGAAGCGCAGCACCGCGCTGCCATCGGTGCTGGTGCCTTCCGCAAACAGCACCACCGGCACCGGCAGAGCCAGACGCGCGGCAATCTCGCCGGCCACGGCATTGGCGCTTGTGAAACTGGAGCGGTCCAGGTAGATGGCACCACCCCATCCCGACATTCTGCCGAACAAGGGCCACTCCGTCACGTCGGCCCGCGACACAAACACAGAGGGCACGACCGCGCTCAGCAATGCGATATCGAAATAGCCGAGATGGTTGGAAACGAGTAACCCGCCTTGCGGCGGCCGGCCCTCGACGCGGACCTCAACCTTGAGACTGGCCAGAGCCGCTCGCCCTATGAATTGCATCCACAAAGCGCGCTGCTCAAGCGTGAGCGGACCGCGGAGCCGCATCTGTCCATAGCGGAGGATGGAGACTACAAGGGCAAAAGCCAGCGACCCAGCGCGCCACAGCCGTCGAATCATCGCGAATTCAGCGGCCCCAGAAATCGCTCCCGCGCTGCCGGCGCCAGGGCCTCCAGATCGAGCAGCGTGAGAAAGTCGATGGTGCCAAACGAGCGATCCCACGCCGGCGCCGCGGCAATGCGCGCGCCCAAGGCAAGGTAGGCTCTGAGCAGCCTGGGAACTTTCATGGTTGCCGGTAACGATTCCGGGCAGACAGGCGGCTGTGCGCTCTGGTCCTGCTGGACTGGCGATTCGGCGGGACAAACAAACGCCGAGGTGGGAACCGTCTCGAATTCCGGCGCAACCCGGTGGCACCGCAACTGGCGGTACATCTGCCAGCCTTCAGCCGGATTTTTGGAGTTCAGCGAAGAGCAGCCGAGCAGATAGCGGAGACCCATCGCGACAGCATACTGCGCAATCCCACGCCACAACAATGTGAGCACTTCCGGTGTGCGGTGCTCGCGATCGACGGCGGCGCGGCCGAGTTCCAGAATGCCCGCGCGCAGGGGCTCGTAGGGCGCAAGGACAAACTCCTGCTGGGAGTAATACCCCAGATTGCGCGCCGCCGCAGAGCCGGACTGCATCCGGTAGGTGCCCACAATGCGACGGCTGGCCCGCTCCTCCACGATCAGATGTTCGCAATACAGATCGTAACGGTCGAAGTCGAGGCCCGTTTCATACGAGCTTTCGAGGCCCTCGCCGAGTTCGATGTTGAAGACCCGGAAGCGCAGCCGGCAGGCAGCATCGCGCTCTTCGCTGCTTTGTGCCAGACACATACGGTACCTGCTCAGCTCTACATGAATTGGAGGGCAAGCCGGTACGGAGATTTCCGGTGGACGGACCGCGAATGCGATCTCACTGAACGGAGTGGGTTCGGGCCCTAGCCGGAGAGACGCCTTCTGCCATTCTTTCGGACTCACAACGGCAGTATCGGGCCGAGCCCATGAACGCACGTTCAACCCGATGCAAATACCACACGAAATTCACGTGAACACGGCTTGACTCTCCGGCCACGGCTCACTGCGCCCACGGAACTGCGATTTCAGGGCGTCGGTGATTATCGCCCGCGATACCCGCCGCGACCTCCCATGCCGCCGCGCGCAACCATGCCGCCGCCGGCATAGCCGCGAGCAGCATATCCATACCCGTAGGGACGAGATCCGTAGGGGCGGGCCGCGCCATACGCACGACCCCCCGCATAAGGCCTGACGCCGTAGCCTGCGTACGGCCGCACTGCGTAGGGTCCCGGACCGTAGAAGCCGGGACCGTAGGCCACGCGCGGACCGACGTAAAAACCGCCGTAGGCCATCACCGGCGGCGCCACCATCACCGGCGCATAGGCCGGAGGATAGGGGGCATACGCCATTGCGGGAGGCGGTTCAGGCGGGGGCATCGGCTGGTCGTCTGACATCTGCGGCGCCTGCTGATCGTCCGCCGGTGGAGGAGGCTCCGGCGTGTAAGAACTCTGCCCGCGTGGAATCAGGCCATAAGGATCGGTCTGGGGCTGCGGCACAACGGGAACCTGAATGTCTTCCATCACGCGCAGCGTCAGCGCCGTCTCCGACTTGAGCGTGGGGCGCGGCCCGCGCCGCGGCAGATTGATGAGATCGATCGGCCAGAGTACCGGGATCATCCAGGTAATGGTGTCGCGCACGGCGTGGCCCTTGCCCAGAATCCTTCCCTGCGCGTCAATTTTGTAGCCCGGCACATCGACGACCTTGGCGTCGATCGGCACCACCTGATCGCCCACGTAGAGGCGGTCAAAGGAGAGCATCATGTAGCCCTTGCCCACGAAGTGACCGGGATCCTTGTACTCGGCAAATTCTCCACCCAGGTAGCTGCCGTAGGGGAGCATGAAATCGCCGCGGCGTTGCTCCACTTTGCATAGCACCGGATCGCCAACGGCAGTGGTTTTCGAGGAGATTCTCGCGTCGCCGGTGTTGCAGGAAACAAGTGAACCGGCGGGGATGAGTCGTTGACCGGCTTGGCCAAAGAGCGGCGGAGCCAGAAGCAGGGAGAGCATAGCTGACGAGAAAACTCCCAGCGAGATGCGTTTCATGGGGTGCCTCCAAGGCATAAATCCAGATCAATGCGTGGTCGTCTTTCAGCAAGGCTTCGCCCTGTGCCCGCAGAAGAAGTCTCAGCGGACGACGCAAGTGGAGCACTCCAGAAAGCCAACCGAACTAAGTCCCGCGGTTCGACTTGAGCGGATAAGAGAAGAGTAAAATCCCCGAGATATGGGCATGAACCCCATGGGACGAAGGAAAGTTTCGCGGAAGACGATAAATATTTTGAGGAGCTGTCAACAAAACGGGAATTGGTGCGTCGCGGCGGGCGCCTGCGACGGGGGAAATTCTGCGCTTTACGCGCTTGCCGGGCTCACGAGGCTCTGCACAAGAGTTCGCATTCCCTCAGGGGCTAAAGCCCACCTCGATTTTGTTGGCTTTTTCGGCAGCCCGGACTGAAGTCCGGGCCTACCAGTCGTGCCCTTGTTACAAAGCACCATCGCAGAGAGTTTTTCCGCAGCCTGTGAAGCCCGTACCCTTCACGGATGAAGCCTGTACCCTTCAAAACAGCGACTTATTCAGAGGTTTCTTCGATCCCGCCGGGTTAACGGTCGGGATCGTAATTTAGGTTTGGCCCCAGCCAGCGCTCAGCCTCCGCCAGGCTCATCCCCTTGCGTGCTGCATAATCGGCCACCTGGTCGCGTTCGATCTTGCCCACATTGAAATACCGCGACTGCGGATGCGCAAAGTAGAGCCCGCTCACGCTTGAACCCGGCCACATGGCATACGACTCCGTGATGCGCATGCCGGTATTCGCCTCCACATCGAGCAGCCCCCAGATAGTTCCCTTTTCGGTGTGGTCGGGGCATGCGGGGTAACCCGGCGCCGGCCGGATTCCACGGTATTTCTCGTGGATCATGTCGTCGTTGCTCAGGCGCTCGCAGCAGCCGTAGCCCCACTCCTCACGCACCTGCTTGTGCAGGCATTCTGCAAAAGCTTCGGCGAGGCGATCGGCAATCGCCTCCGCCATGATGGCGTTGTAGTCGTCGTGCTTTGCCTTAAAACTTTCGGCCAGTTCCTTCAACCCGATGCCGCTCGTCACCGCGAAGGCTCCGATGAAATCCCCGAGCCCCGTCTCCTTGGGCGCAATAAAATCGGCCAGCGAGCGGCAAGGCTCATTCCCATCCCACTCGGCCTGCTGGCGAAGAAAATGCAGCCGCGTGAGTGCATTCTCACGCGTTGCGTCGGTGTACAGTTCCACGTCATCACCCAGTGCGCTCGCCGGAAACAATCCGTACACGCCACGCGCCGTCAGCAGGTTCTTCTCAATGATGGTATCCAGCAGCGCATTGGCTTCCGCAAAAATCTGCCGCGCCTGCTCTCCCTGCTCCGGGTGCTCGAAAATGCGTGGGTAAACGCCTTTCAGTTCCCAGGTGTGGAAGAACGGCGTCCAGTCAATGAACTCGCGCAACTTGGCGAGGGGGAAATTGTCGAGGACGCGCACGCCCGTGAAGGATGGCACGCTCAGATCCTCGGAGCGCCATTCGATCGGAGTCCGCCGCTCCCGCGCAACTTCGATCGTCACCGTCTTCTGCTTGGGCGTGGCATAGCTCTTGCGGAGTGCCTCGTATTCGGCACGATGCTGAGCGATGAAGGCCGGGCGGTTCTCGTCGCTCAGCAGGCTCGTGGCCACGGGCACGGCGCGGCTTGCGTCGAGCACGTGCACCACCGGCTCGCTGTAGTGCGGCGCAATCTTGATGGCCGTATGGGCGCGGCTGGTGGTCGCTCCGCCAATCAGCAGGGGCAGCTTGAATCCCTGCCGCTCCATCTCTCGCGCCACGTGCACCATCTCGTCGAGCGACGGGGTAATCAGGCCGCTCAGCCCGATCACATCGGCCTTTTCGTTCTTCGCACGCTCCAGTATTTTTTCCGCGGGCACCATCACGCCCATATCGATGACTTCGTAGTTATTGCAAGCCAGCACCACGCCCACAATATTCTTGCCGATATCGTGTACGTCGCCCTTCACCGTGGCCAGCACAATCTTGCCTTGCGTGCGCACCGCCTGGCCCGCGGCTACCATCTCCGCCTTTTCGGCTTCCATGAAGGGCGTGAGGTACGCGACCGCTTTTTTCATCACGCGCGCCGACTTGACCACCTGCGGCAGGAACATCTTGCCCGCACCGAAGAGATCGCCCACCACGCCCATGCCGTCCATCAGCGGCCCTTCAATTACCGCCAGCGGCCGGCCCAGCTTGGCGCGTGCTTCCTCCGTGTCCTGGTCGATATAGTCGTCAATTCCCTTCACCAGCGCGTGCGACAGCCGCTCCTCGACTGGCGCGCTGCGCCACTCCTCAACCTTCTTCTCGCTTGCGCTTGTGTCTCCGCCGGCAGCCTTGAGCTTCTCTCCGAAGTCGACCAGTCGCTCGGTCGCATCGGAGCGCCGGTTGAGCAGCACGTCTTCAACTAATTCCTTCAGCTCCGGCTGGATTTCGTCGTACACCTCGAGCTGCCCGGCATTCACAATCCCCATATCCATGCCCGCGGCGATGGCGTGATAGAGGAAGGCCGAGTGCATGGCTTCGCGCACCTTGTTATTGCCGCGAAAACTGAAAGAGATATTGGACACACCGCCGCTCACCTTGGCGTGGGGCAGGTTTTCTTTAATCCAACGAGTCGCGTTGATGAAGTCGAGCGCGTAGTTGTTGTGCTCCTCCATGCCCGTGGCCACGGTGAGGATGTTGGGGTCAAAGATGATGTCTTCCGGCGCGAATCCCTCGCCGGTCAGGATGCGGTAGGCGCGCTCGCAGATGCGGGTCTTGTCTTCATAGGTCGCGGCCTGGCCCTGCTCGTCGAAGGCCATGACTACCGCTGCGGCTCCATACTTGAGCACCGTGGCCGCATGCTGCCGGAACTTCTCCTCACCCTCTTTGAGCGAGATGGAGTTTACGATGCCCTTGCCCTGCAGGCATTGCAAGCCGGCTTCGATGACCTCCCATTTCGAGGAGTCGACCATGAACGGGACTTTGGCCACTTCCGGCTCGCTGGCCAACAGCAGCAAGTAGCGCGTCATGGCGGCCACGCCGTCAATCATGCCCTCGTCCATGCAGATGTCGAGAACGTTGGCGCCGTTCTCCACCTGCTGGCGGGCGATGCTGACTGCTTCTTCGAATTTTCCTTCTTTAATCAGCCGCGCGAACTTCGGCGAACCGGCCACATTGGTGCGTTCGCCAATCATGATGTAGACGCCGGGCTGCTGCGTGAAGGGCTGCGATCCGGAGAGGCGAAGAGGATTGGTCTTCGCGGGTCGAACGAAACTCGTGCTCATGCCGCGCTCTCAATGGCACTGGATTCCACTGCGCCGAGCTTGCGTGGCGGCAAGCCTTCGACCGCCTTGGCAATGGCTGCGATGTGCTCCGGGGTGTTTCCGCAGCAGCCTCCGGCAATGTTGATGAGCCCCTCGCGCGCAAAGCCGCCGAGAAAGCGCGCCATGTCCGCGGGCTGCAGATCGAAACCCGTGGGCGACAAGGGATTCGGCAGACCCGCATTCGGATACGCGGAGATGGCCACGTCTGCTTTTTCTGAAAGCTCGCGCAAGAACGGGTACATCAGGTCGGGACCGAGCGAGCAGTTCAAGCCGACCGATAGCGGCTTCACATGTTCCACCGCGGTCCAGAATGCCTCGATTGTCTGCGCCGAAATCATGGTCTCGCCACCGCGGCCCACTGCAGCCGAAATCATCACCGGCAGCTCTTTTCCTGTCTCATCGAACACTTCCCGAATTGCCACCAATGCTGCCTTGGCATTGAGCGAATCAAAGATGGTCTCAACCAGCAGCGTGTCCACACCACCGGCCATCAGCGCCCGCGCCTGTTCCGCATAGGCCGTCTTCACCTGGTTGAAAGTGACCACGCGAAAGCCCGGGTCCTCGGCATCGGGCGAGTTGGAAAGGGACACCGTCAACGGCCCCAGGGCCCCGGCGACAAACCGCGGTCGCCCGGTCTCTTCGCCTACGCGATCGGCCCAGTAACGACATTGGCGCGCGGACTGCTCGTTGATCTCCCAGGCCAGATTTTTGAGAAACGGATCTTCAATCACCTTCTGATAGAACGCAGCATTTTTGCGGCCGCCGTGCTCGCGCGGATCGTCGACAAAAAACTCACTCTGCGCAATGCTGGTGGCGCCAAAGGTGTTGGTCTCGATAATGTCTGCGCCGGCTTCAAGAAAGCGGCGATGAATGTCGCCGATCATCTCCGGCTGCGTAAGCGAAAACAGATCGCCGTTGTTGAGCAAGTCTTTTTTCGAGTCCTTGAAGCGCTCTCCGCGGATATCCGCTTCGGTCATGCCGTAGGTGCGGATAGTCGTGCCCATGGCGCCATCGATCACGGCGATACGGGTGGCGAGTAATTTACCAAGGGGATGTTGGTCGGCCTTCGTCATAGGTTTTCGCCGGTCTACAGACCTCTTCTCAGAATATCGAAACCCGCGCGCCGGCCGAACCGATTCGCGCTGAACGAGCGCCGGAGCGGCCTGGGATGCACCCAGGCCGCTCCGAATGGGAATTTGAATCAATAACTTGTGACTCTGAGTGTCCACGTCAGCGAAGCCAAGGAACTGCTTGGGCAGAACCCGCTTTGCCGGAGATGATCAGCCCACATCTCGCCATAGCGCCACGCCGCCCAGCAGCCCGGCCTCATTCGGCACGATGGTTACGTTGGGCGGCAGCGCGAAGCTGATCTTCCTGGCGTTGCCGCCCCCCAAATAAAGATGATCCCAGTTAAAGGTGCTGGCGGTCTGCGCAATGGCAAGCTGAAGGAGATGGTTCCAGCGGTGTTTGCTGAAGCGCTCAATTCCGCGGCGGCCCAGATAGTCCTCGTAGGTCATCTTGCGCCACGGGTGATGGCCCAACTCCAACCCCGGACAAAGCTGGCCGTCGGTGAACAGGGATGAACCCAGGCCAGTACCCAGCGTCAGGATCATCTCCACTCCGCTGCCCTTAATCGCGCCATAGCCCTGCACGGCAGCGTCATTGGCCACGCGAGTCGGCTTCTTCCAATGCCGGGTCAGTTCCTCGGCGAGGGGAAAGTTCTTCCACCTTGGGTGCAGATTGACGGCGATATACGTAACGCCCTTTTTGGTGACGCCGGGAAATCCGACAGAGGCGCGGTCGAAACGCGGCAGTCTCGCTATCATGCCGTCGATCGCCTTGATCACGGCACGCGGGGTAGGAATGGCCGGCGTCGCCACGCGTTCGCGTTCGCTGAGCGGCTTACCGGTGGGGTCGAGCAGCATGGCCTTCAGACCGGAGCCGCCGATATCGACCGCCAGCGTGACCGGGCCGCGTGTGGACTTCTTGGATTTTGTAGAAGCAGCTTTGCGAATCATCTCCAATGAATTGTAACCGCGTTGCGTCGTATGCTGGTCAGATCCTTCTACGGCCATCTGCAGCACGGTCGCGTAGTCTTTCACCGCCGCGCCGCCGTACTCTTTCCCTATCAACTCTTCGATGCGATCCAGGAGCCGCTGCCGCGCGCGTTCACGGGTTCCTCGAAGAGCTGGGGCGAAAGCTCTTCGCGCTCCTGCTACTCCGCTTTCGCGCTCGCCGGGGCTGGCTGGAATTCCTGGTTCATCCACGTCTCCAGAGCCTTCATATTCTGCGGCCGGCCCAGGAAGTCTTTCACCAGCTCGGCGGCGGGCTTGGTTGCACCGGCGTCCAGCACCGTGCGCCGGTAGCGCATCGCCGTCGGACCATCCAGCAGATTGCTGGCATCGAATTGCGAGAAGAAATCGATTGCGATCACCTTGTCGAGAACGTACGTGTAGTAATTCGATGCATAGCCCTCCAGGTGAGTAAAGCTGGCGAAGAAGTGCACTCCGGCAACGGGCGTAAACGCGCTGAAGCGCTCTTGATCCTGCCGGAAAAGAGCGTCAAAGTCGATCTTCGCCGGATCCTGATCGTGCACCTGCAGCGCGTAGGAAGAATAGAGAAGCTGACGCTGCAGCCAGTAAGCGCGCCCGTAGGCGCTTGCTGCATTCATCTTTGCCACCAGCGGCGCCGGAATGGGCTCGCCGGTCTGATAATTCTTGCCGAACGACTGCAAAATCGCCGTCGAGTGGAACATCTCTTCGAGCATCTGCGAAGGCGATTCCACAAAATCGCCTTCCACATTAAATCCACCCTGCCCCGACCACTCGCCCTGGCTGCCCAGGATGTGATGCATGAGATGTCCGAATTCATGGAAGAATGTGACCACCTCGTCGTATTCCATCAGGCCGGGATCGCCGGCTACGCCTCCTGAGAAGTTACAAATCAGCATTCCTTCAGGAAGCTGCCGGCCGCGAATGCCCGCGACCACCGGCGCCGAGGAGAACCACTTGTCCTTGCCTGTGCGCGGATGCATGTCAAGATAAATGCGCCCCAGCAGCTTGCCTGCGTCGCCCGGAGCCTGGTCGTACACATCGTAAGTATCGACCGATGCGTCCCACACCACCGCATCTTTCACCGGTTTGAAGGACACATGAAAGAGCCGCGAGGCAGTGGCCAGAATGCCGGCCTGTACCTGCGTATAGGGAAAGTACGGCCGCACGCTCTGCGCGTCAAAGGCGAACTGCGCGCGGCGATACTGCTCCATCCAGTACGACGCGTCAGCGTCGTCAATGCTGATGAGCCCCGGCTGGCGCCGCTCGGCAAAGGCCAGCAGCTCGTCGTACTCGCGTCGTGCGGCAGGACGCGAAGCCTCATCCACCTGGTCAAGCAGTGTTTGAACGTTCGCCGCCGAGCCGCTCATCTGGTCCGCTGTTGCCAGATCCGCGTAGTGGGCGTAACCGAGCGTGGTCGCCAAATCCTGCCGCGCTAGGAGCATGTCGCGCAATACCTGTTCGTTCTGGGGAAATGCACGGGTAAGGTAAGCCTGATACATGCGGTGGCGCAGTGCGGAATTGCTGGCAAAGCTCAACACCGGGCGTGAGTCGGGGGCGTCGGTGGTTAACGCGTACATGCCGTCCGCGCCCGGCTTATGGCGGCTGATATAGTCATCCGGCAGGCCGGCGAGCTCTGCGCGTGTGGCCTTCACCGTGAGCGTTCCGTCCGCAATGTTGCGCCCAAAGGCGAGGGTGAGACTGGTGATCTTGTCCTGAAGCGCGCGAATTTTGGCGCGTGTGGCTTCGTCCTTATCCACGCCGGCCAGGCGGTACTCCAGCAGCGTGCGCTCCAGATAGTGGCGCGTGGCCGGATCGTTGGCCGGCAGCGGAACGGCAGCCAGCGCATGATAGACCTGCGGATTGAGCGCCAGCTCAGTGCTGGCGGTCGAGATAACTTCTGTCGTCTTCTGGCCCATATCGCGCATGGCCGCGGTATCGGCCAGTGAAAACATCAGGAAGGCGTTATTACTTGCGAGCGCCAGTTCGTTCTGAGCATCGTCGTAAGGGCGAAGCGTGTTCTCCACCGTCCGCGGGCCGCTGACGGCGATCAATTTGTCCACATCCGCCTTCTCGGCCGCCAAACGCTCCTGCACCCAGGCCTGGAGTCCGGCTGGATCCTTGGCCTGCACCCACGCATGGAGCGGGTCCAACTGCTGAGCAACCGCGTGCAGCGCGCCGGCTGCCAGCGCAAGGCATACAACGATGGTCTTTCCGTTGAGCTTCATGTCCGGAGTATTTCACCCCAATTGCAAATTTGGAAACGGAAATCGCCAGTCTGCGTTACGCCCGCCTGGGTCAGTTGAACGGAACTGTAAACGGTCGCCCCTGCATGCGCCGCGACAGAATCGTTACCGGGGCCGTTGCCGGATGATGCACACCTTCGCTTGTCGTGTCCGGCACACCTGCGCACAGTTGCAGTATTTCCTCAAACTGGATGGCACGCTGCGACGCAGTATGCTGCGCCAGTATGCGTTCTCGCGCGTTCAGGCCGATGCGACGCCGCTCATCCTCGGGAAAGTTGCGCAGAATCTCCACGACATCATCTGCATCCCTGGGCAATAGCACTTCACGTCCCGGGGTAAGAAAGTGATCCAGTCCCTTCCACGCATCGGAGATGATCGCAGCGCCGCAAGCTGAGGCCTGAAATAGCCGCACCGACGGGGAGAAGCCCGCTGCGATCATGCTCTGGCGCGTCAGGTTGAGCGTAAACCGCGCGGATGAGTAGAACGCGGGGTGTTCAGGCGGGCTCAGGTGAAGGATGCGGTCGACGTTCGGCACCCAGTCCAATGTCTTCGGATATTGCACGCCCGCCACAATGAAACGCGACTGCGGCATCGCCCGGGCCGGTTCATTGAGCAAGCGCGCCAGTTTCGGCTGACGATCGGCGGCGAAGTTTCCCAGGTAGCTCAACTCGCAACGGTACTCGCTGCGAATCTGAGTTGGTCGGTAGATCTCGGGATCGACCGAGCAGTAGAACGGCAGCGCATACCGCGCGCCAAAGCGCTCCTCCAACTCTCGCAACACAGGGCCGCCGCTAAAGCTCAGGTAGGCCGCATAGTGCGGAATGTGCGCGCCGTCCAGATAAGTCGCGCTGCCATGGGCGCGGAGCTGCGCTACGGTAATGGGCGTGTCGATGTCGTAGAAGAGAACCGGCTCAATGCCGGAGTCGAAGAGCGCTGCAGTGGTGGCGATTGCGTCGGGGAAATAGGAGCCGATCACAATCACGTCGGCATCTCTCGACAGCCGCAGCAGGCTGCGCGCGCTTTCCTTCCATTCGTCGTAGAACTGTACCGTGCAGAAATCGGGCCGCGGGAGATCGCGATTGTTCCGATAGCACTCCACATTCTTTTCCACAAAATGGACAATGTGGCCGCGCCGCGCGAGCGCTTTGCACAGCGAGCGATAGGTGGTAGCGTGACCGTTGCCCCACGACGAGGTGATGGCCAGGCCGAAGATGACAATCTTCATACAACACCTCCCGTCAGCGTGGGTTGGGCGAACGACTGCGACAGCGAGGAATCGCGCCAGCCCCGGCACGCACGAAATGCGCTCTCGGCCTGCGCGCGTTGTGCATAGGTATGGCAGCGCGCTGCACGCTTGCGGAATGCATTGCCGACACGCCCGCTGGCCCGCGTCCTAGCATTGCGATCGTTTGGCGAAAACGGGCCCAGGTTCCCATCAGCTCAGCGCGCACCACTCCCCCCCCGGGGTGAACAACCCAGCTCAACCCACTCATTTAGAAGGACTAGTATTTTGCAGGGTTGCACGAGTCCGCGGGGTGCGCTCGAATCGACTAGGGATTCCCCCAGGATTTGGTCAACGTTCGCACCGCGATTTTAGCTCGTCGACTGCGTTCAGAGAGTTCCCGCAGGCGCTGGAATCGATGCCGCTATTACCAGCGCCAGCGCAAAGCGCTGCGCACAATGTCGCAAAGGTTTGCAAATCGACGCAGCACCTACCTCATGCTTCATTAAGTTCATTAAATAGAAATATTTGTTTGCAATATAGAACTTTGCTCATTCCAAAGTAACTTGCACGGTACCTTTCTGTTGAAAAATCTGTGCATTTCGGGGTAGAGTTAGTTTCTCCCCAAGGTTTGCGTTGCCGGGCCGTCCCCTAAAAAGGCCCCTGAGGTACACTCATGGTTTGCCTGAAGTGCCAGTCCGCCGCTCTCACGCTGATTCCGGCAGAGATCCGGCTCTATCGCAACAGCCCGCGCACCTTGAGTCATCCGCCGATGACACCCTCTCCCGACATCCTAGTTTGCCTCGATTGCGGCTGGTCGGAGTTTTCGATTCCGCACTCCTGGCTTTCCGCTGGATGGCTGGGTTCACTGCGGCCGGAACCGACCGCGAGCAGCAGCGCGCCTATGGCGCCTGCCATTGCTGCGGCCACAACTTAGCTTTCCAGCGCCAGCAACGGACTCGCTCCGCACAGGCCGATCCCATCGAGCGCCCACGTGGCGCGATCATCGGCACAACAAGAGCGGCTGCGCAAAAAAGCCTCCAGTCCAAGCCGGAGGCCGATCAAACACTGAACTCCATGCGGGCCGGTTTCCTCAAATCAGCCCTCTCGTTCAGCAATCCCGCGTAGAAGCCTTCCCTACCGGTCTCGCATTCTCCACGCCTTCGTGTGCGGCTGGAAGCGCCTTTGATTTGCGGTAGACGTTGGCGACCGCCAGGGTCCAGAGGGGCACCAGGTCGACGCCCGGCAGGAGCTTGCCCGCAAACGAGGGCAGAAACTCCCAGTGCCATCCCAGAAGAAAAGTCAGGGCGCCGCCCACGCAGAGGTCGACCAAGTCATCGGCGGGCGAAGCAGCGCCCTCTATAACCAAAGGGAATACGCCCATCTGCACGATGTCTGCAATGATGGCCAGCGCCAGCGCGGCCTTCAGACGCGGCCCGGAGGAAGTGGTGAGATCGCTTTGAGTCGCGTCCATTGGCTGCCAATTAGCTTCCGATTCCAACATACACCGATGGGAAGACCGGCGTATTCGCTTCTCTCGAAGACGCCGAGCGTGATGGATTCCTCTTCGGTGGTCATTAATGACAAACGCACTCAACCAGCAGCAATAGAAAAAGGCCCCCAGGCGAAGCTGGAGGCCTTTCTGGAGCTATCGGTGGCAGATCGTCCTCAGTGAGGCAGCCCGTCACCGGGCCGCCTTCTGATCGCTGACAACTGCCACCGATAACTGGTCTTAGTACATGCCGTCCATGCCGCCGCCGTGGCCACCGGCCGGAGCAGCAGCCTTGGCCTCTGGAATCTCAACCACCAGTGCTTCGGTGGTGAGCAGCAGGGCCGCAATCGAGGCCGCGTTCTGCAGGGCCGTCCGGGTAACCTTGGTCGGGTCGATGACACCGGACTTGACCAGGTCCTCGAACTTACCGGTCTGCGCATTGTAGCCGTAGTGCGGTTCCTTCGATTCCAGAACCTTGGCCACAACCACTGCACCCTCTTCGCCGGCATTCGCCACGATCTGGCGGAGCGGCTCTTCGAGCGAGCGCAGCACGATCTGGGCGCCCGTCTTCTCGTCGCCGGAGAGCGTCTCGATCAGCTTGGCAACCGCAGGCATGGCGCGCACCAGGGCCACACCGCCGCCGGGGACGATACCCTCCTCGACCGCCGCGCGGGTTGCGTGCAGAGCATCCTCAACGCGAGCCTTCTTCTCCTTCAGCTCGGTCTCGGTTGCCGCGCCCACCTTGATGATGGCGACGCCGCCCACCAGCTTGGCCAGGCGCTCCTGCAGCTTTTCCTTGTCGTAGTCGGAGGTGGTCTTATCGATTTGCGACCGGATCTCCTTCACGCGGCCTTCGATGTCCGAAGCCTTGCCGGCGCCGTCGACGATGGTGGTGTTGTCCTTGTCGATGGTGATGCGCTTGGCACGGCCCAGGTCCTCGAGCTTCACGCCTTCCAGCTTGATGCCCAGATCCTCGGTGATGGCCTTGCCGCCGGTCAGGATGGCAATGTCGCCCAGGATGGCCTTGCGGCGATCGCCGAAGCCGGGAGCCTTGACGGCCGCAACGTTCAGCGTGCCGCGCAGCTTGTTCACCACCAGGGTCGCCAGGGCCTCGCCCTCAACGTCCTCGGCGATGATCAGGAGCGGCTTGCCGCCGCGTGCAACCTGCTCGAGCAGTGGGAGCAGATCCTTCATGGCGCTGATCTTCTTCTCGTAGATCAGGATGTAGGGATCGTCCAGGATCACTTCCAGGCGCTCTGCGTCCGTAACGAAATACGGGCTCAGGTAGCCGCGATCGAACTGCATGCCGTCCACGGTCTCGAGGCCGGTGTGCATGGTCTTCGACTCCTCGATCGTGATCACGCCGTCCTTGCCGACAACCTTCACGGCATGGGCGATGATATCGCCGATCTCCTGATCGCCGTTGGCCGAGATGGCGCCAACCTGCGCAACCGAACCCTCGTTCACCGGCTTGGACAGTGTGCCCAGGGCGCCGCCTTCGGTCCACTTGCCGTCCTTGTCGCGGATGCCGATCACGGCCGCCACGGCCTTCTCGATGCCGCGCTTCAGGGCAGTCGGGTTCGCGCCCGCCGCAACCGTCTTCACGCCTTCGCGGAAGATCGCTTGCGCCAGAACAGTAGCAGTCGTCGTCCCGTCGCCGGCCACGTCTGAGGTCTTCGAAGCGACTTCACGCACCAGCTGTGCGCCCACGTTCTCCATCGGGTCCTTCAGATCGATTTCCTTGGCCACCGTCACGCCGTCCTTGGTGATGGTGGGCGAGCCAAACTTCTTCTCGATAACGACGTTGCGGCCCTTGGGTCCGAGCGTCGCCTTCACAGCGTCCGCGAGCGTGTTGACGCCGCGCAGAATCGCCTGACGGGAATCTTCACCGTGCAGAATTTGCTTTGCCATTCTCAAATCTCCTTGAAACAGTTCTCAGTTCGTAGTTCTTAGTTCGCAGTTCAGAGGACCTTGAGCGCGCCCGTCACAATTGCTGCGCAGCCACACTCGAAACTGTGAACTGCGAACTGTGAACTGCGCGCGCAGCGCGCTTACTTCTTGATAATCCCCAGCACTTCTTCTTCGCGCATGATCAGGAGCTCTTCGCCGTCGATCTTGATCTCGGTGCCGGAGTACTTCCCAAACAGCACGCGGTCGCCCGCCTTTACATCCAGCGGGAAGACCTTGCCTTCGTCGTTCGACTTGCCCTTGCCCACGGAGATCACTTCGCCTTCCTGCGGCTTCTCCTTGGCGCTGTCGGGGATGATGATGCCGCCCCGAACGGTCTCGGTCTCTTCCACCCGGCGGAGCAGGATGCGGTCGTGGAGCGGGGTGAACGTCGTCGTCACAGATGTTGCTGCCATTGTTTTGCTTCTCCTTCAAACGCGGGCCGGGGCAAACCCGGACCGCGGGGTTTGAGTGGGATGATGAAAAACTTGGGAGTTTCACCGGATGCCACACCATACCTCGTGCCGCGTGGAACCCGGCAATACCGGCACGAGCAGTTCGGCCGGCTGCTTGCTAGCAGTCTCGACTTCCAATTGCTAACGATAGGGAAGCGGCGCTGGGTTTGTCAAGAGGAATATAGGAAAAATGTGAGCATATTACGCTCACATTAATTTATGCAGACCTGGTTGGCCAGCCGGAAGAGTTTTTCAGCGGCCAAACTTTTCTCATTGATTGCCTTAATCCACTTCTGCGCCCCAGCACCGACTGCCGCTATTGCCGCGCAGCGATGCCGGGCCGTGCCTTCTAGCGCCGCGGCCGAAAGCGGAGCACGTAAAATCCGCCGATGAGCAGCAGGATGATTCCGCCCCACACACCGGGATGCAGGTTCGACAACACCACCGCCGGCGGATGCGACCACTCCCGAAGCGAGGTGATCAGAATAATGATTCCGTACACGAACAGCAACACGCCGATGAAGAACCACACCGGCAGCATATGTTTACGTTCCCTCATTTTGTTGCTCCTCGCCCGTTCAACATTGCCCGCTTCAACCAAGCCCCTAGTACTGCTACCGCGTAACTCTGTGGTCTCCCAGGTCTCAAAAGCGAGACCTGGGGCACCCAACGTCGTGGGCGCGGAATCACGAAGTCGCGCTAATAGTGTTTCGCACCGAGCGCCAACATGATCCTATCGGTTCGCCATTGCCGCCTGTCCCAACGGCGCTGTAAAGCTCACCCACCATGAGTCTCCGCTCTTTGCGACCGAAGGATCCGCAGGGTGCTTTCCATTCACGAGCACCGCCGAAGTCTCCGGCTTCTCCGCAAATGGCCCAAGCCGCATCGCGACTGGTCCGAGTGACTTGTCGGCCGTAATATCCAGGGTCATGCGCGTGCCCGCGCGGCGCAGATCGTAGTGCAGCAAAGCGGTCTCGCTCTTCCCTGCCCGCTCCACAAACGCGGGATACTTGTCGACCCCCATCTCCGTCCATCCATAGGGCAGACGCGGCATGATGCGCAGCCGCTGCGGCTTCACGTCGTCTACGCCCAAGAGAATACGGAATGTCTTCACAATCTCCGCTTCCTGCACTCCGTTGCCCTGGTCGCCGGTCCGGTAGATGAATTTCCCGGTGGGATCCACCTGCACTCCCTCGGGCACCACGAAGGAATGAATCTGCGGATCGTAGGTTTCCCGAGCCGCCCAGTTCAGCATCGTCGTCGCATCCTTCATGCGATCCAGCAGCAGTGCCGACTGGGTCACGAAGCCCTGCCCGTAGCCCATCGCCCATCCGTAAAACCCGAACGGCTTATAAGTGTCGATCATCCGCTGGTACGCTGCTTCGTTCGCCGCCTTCCAGGCCGGGTCGTCGTCCGAAGGCGCAAAGCCGTCAACATCCGCGCTGAAGATCAGTGGTCCGAGCACCGTGCTCTTGTTCGGCCAGCCAGCATGAGCCAGCGTCCACACGCTGCCATACTTCGGATCGTTGATCAGGTAGTTTGCGGGAATCGCCGCGTGCATCTTCTCCGCGCGATCACGCCACAGCGTGGCCGACTGCGTTTCGCCAATCGAGTCGGCCATCTGCGCCAGCGCAAAGAGTGCATCCATGCAAACCGCGTCCGGGTAGACAGAGTATCCCTTGCCGCCTGCCGACTCGCCCGTCGTATAGAGCACTCCATTCTTCGCGCCGGTAATATCGGCATGATCGAACTGCCAGGGAATCCAGTCTCCGGCCAGCTTCACGTCGGCCCAGTGCGCGCGCAGCCACGCATCGCGGTCGGGCATCCGCTGCCACAGTTTGTAAATGAAGATCGAGATCAGTCCGTGCCCGTCGTTCTCCAGCGGCAGAGAAAAATCCGGATGGTTGATGATGCGGCTCCAGTGCGGAGGCAGCGAGGAACCGTGATACGTCAGCGCAGGATTCTGCGCCCAAGTTTGTGCCGAGCGAAATGCAAAGTCGGCAACGGGCGCCGCCTTGCTCAGATAACCGAGCTCGGTGAGTTCCTGCAGGCTGCGCCCCAGATCGCGCGACCAGGCGTGATCGTAGTAGACTCCGACTCCGCTGCGGAACGTGCCAAACTCGCCGCCCGCCGAGCGTGGATCGCCTGCCCATGCCAGCGCGCCCTTGGTCGATGTGTGATAGGTGCCATCGGTGTCGACCTTATCCAGCATGTCCTGCACGTTGGCGTAAAACGCGTTCTCCAGGGCGCTCGCGTACGGGGTTCCTTTGAACGTGACGTGGGGTCCCACAAACCCGGCCGGCATCTGCGGCGCAATTGGATGATGGAAAACCTCGTCGGAGGTATAGAACGCATCGAGGAATGCATCGAGGCGCTGCTTTGCGCCTGCCTCGTCCTGGCCTTGCTGCCGCAGCGGCTTCTGCGCGGCGAAGCGCACAAACTCGGGCGCGAATCCATTCACGTCAATTGGAACCGAGCCGGGAATCCCAGTCCCCTGCGCCACTTCCGCGGTGATGCCCGCAATCGCGACAGACCCGCGCTTCTCTTTCGAGTCAACCACCTCGATGCTGTCGAGCGGCGCGTCCTTCGGATGAATCACTGCCACGTAGTTGCCGTCATCGGTGGGCGCGGCCGGATAAAGCCGCAGCACACTCTCGAAGGTCGCACGCAGATGCGCGTCTGTCGGGAACGGCTCGCGGGCCTGGTAAAAGCTGAGGCCCTCCCACACGCTTTCGCCGAGGATCAGCGGAAAGTCCTGCGTGGAGCCGTCCGCGTAATGCAGCAGCACGTCGCCCAGATGGTCGCCCACAAAGAACCGCGCAGCATAGCTGGAGGCATCGGACCAGGCAGAGGAGCGGGTTGCCTCGGTCATGCCCAGCAGATAGATCGCCAGGGCTCGCGTTCCTACTTTGGCCTGCAGCACGCCGTCTGCCGGCGCGTGCCATGCCGTTTCAATAAACGGCACGCCGTAGCGGTAGATCATGCGCGGTCCGGAGTTTTGACCGGCAGCGATGGGCAAAGCCAGAAAGCGGTCCTGCGCGGAGGGGACGTTTGCCGCAAACGCGGCGCGGGCCAGCGGACCGGCGCTCAGCAGCAATCCGGCCGCAGCACTCAGTGAAACTTGCTTCCAATTTGAGACTCTCATCCTTACCTTTACCAGAAGATCCACTGCAAAATGCCGAACATGATGGCCACGCCGCAGGCCCAGAAAAGAGGCGTCTTCCAGAACGGCAGCTTTACAGGCTTGCGAGGAGCCGAGACCGGTTGACCGTCGTGTTCCAGGTCGGAGCCCACATGGTTGTACTCAGAGATCTTCGTCGCGCTCCATACCAGACCCACCAGTTGCGACTCCGGCTTGGGCTCGGTAAACAGGCTCACTACCACCGTCACGCCCATGCAGATCAGCAGCGACCACAGCGCGCGATAGACGTTCTCGGCCATGTCCTTGGCATCGGGCGAAAGCGCCACATAGCGGATCAACGCGGGATTCATCTTGACCGCGACATACATCGCGACAGACGACGCAGTACCTGTCAGCAATCCCCAGAAACCGCCCTTGGGCGTCGCCCGCTTCCACACCATCCCCAGCAGCACTGTGCCGAACAGCGGCGCGATGAAGAAGCCCACCAGCGCCTGCATGTAGTCCATGATGCTTTTGAAGTTGGTGACGAAGTACGCCGTTCCGATGCTCAGGAACACGCCCAGGATCGTGCACCAGCGCCCGATTTTGACGTAGTGCTCGTCCGACATTCCCTTCTTGATATAGGGCTGATAAATGTCGTAGGTCCACACCGTTGCAAAAGCGCTCACGTTGCCGGCCATGCCGCGACATGAAGCCGGCGATCAGCGCCGTAATGCCCAGCCCCAGCAATCCCGGCCCGCAGTAGCGCGCCAGCATCAGCGGCAGCACTTCGTTGTAGCTGTGCATGCCCGGACCGGCCGCGCTCTCCGGCACCAGCTTGTACGGCAACACTGCAAGCGCCAGCAGACCGGGCAGAATCACGATCACCGGCACAACCATTTTGAAATACGACGCGATGATCGGTGCCAATTGTGCCGAGCGCAGGTCCTTGGCAGCCATGGCGCGCTGCACCACCAGGAAGTCGGTCGTCCAGTAACCAAATGCGATGGCGCCGCCCAGCCCGAAGACGATGCCCGTCCAGTGCACGCCCATGGGATTGCCGGAGAACGAGCCCAGCGTGCTCCACAAATGCACGTAGTCGTTGGAGTGCACGCGCTCGAAGATGCGCGCCTTCAGGCCGCTCCAGCCACCCACCTCGATCATACCCAGCACCGGAATGACCAGCGCGCCGAGCCAGATGAGGAAGAACTGCAGAACTTCATTGAAGATGGCCGAGTACAAGCCGCCCAGGGCCACATACACCGCAACCGTGAGCGACGATACCCAGATGCTGAAGTGGATGTTCCAGCCCAGCACCACCTTCATCACCAGCGCCATGGCGTACATGTTGATGCCCGACATGAGGACCGTCATCACCGCGAACGAGATGCCGCTCAAAGCGCGCGTGGCCTCGCCGTAGCGCAACTGCAGATAGCCGGGCACGGAGTGCGTCTTGGAGATGTAGTAGAACGGCATCATCACCAGGCCCAGAAAGATCATGGACGGGAAGGCGGCAATCCAGTAGAAGTGCGCGGCCAGAATGCCGTACTGGTAGGTCGATGCGGCCCAGCCCATCAGCTCGATGGCGCCGAGGTTGGCCGAGAGAAAGCTCAGCCCCGCGACCCATGCCGTCATATCGCGGCCGGCCATGAAGAAATCGTTGGAGGTGTTGGCGTAGCGCCGCAGGTAAATGCCGATGCCCAGCACCATGACGAAGTAAATGGCGATGATGGCAATGTCGGCGGGCGCCAGCTTGATGAGCCCACCCGCAGCCATACCCAGCATCTCGGCGGGAAACGTGCAGGAAACAACCATGAATATTCGTCCTTTGAACCGTCGAGGATCAGAATCTTCCGGGGAAGATTGCGAATTGCATCAGGATGATGGCTATATTATCGAACGTCGAAGATCTTCTCCATCGGCACCCACTTCTGGCCGGGCTTTGCAAACGGAAGCGGCTTTTGAAATTTCCACATGTACTCTTCCCACTTCTGCATGGTCGTACTGGCCGCATCCGATGCCGCTTTCGCCTGCAACGAGAAATCGTCGGTCGTGGTCAGGATCAGGATCAGCCGGTCGCCGGCCAGGTAAATTTCTTGACTGACGACTCCGGGCGCCTTCACCTGCTGCAGCACTTCAGGCCAGATGGTGTCGAGTTGGTGCCAGCGCTTGTATTGCGCAATCAGCGCCGGATCGTCGTGGAGGTCGAGAGCAAAACAGTAAGTCTTCATGGTCGTGATTCGTGGATCGTGATGCGTGGTCGGTGATCAGGCTGGGGTGACCCAGGTCTCGCTTTTGAGACCCGGGAAAGCACGAACCCTCCGTGCCCCGTCCTTGCGACTTTTTTCTGTCGCAAGGGCGGGAGGCCACCAGCTCTACTCCGCCAGCACCATGTCCTCGCACTCGCGGAAATACTTGATGCTCGTTCCCACCAGCGCATCGAGCTTGGCCTTGTCCGGCTTGCCGTGCATGGCTGGATACGGATCGCCTCCCGGCCCCAGCGGCTCAAAGCTCACAAAGCGGTTGCCCTCGGCTGTAGCCGATTACATACAGCGCCCGGATGATCGTCGCGACATCGAGAAATCCTTCGCCCAAGGCGGCGCGATTGCTATCGGCAAAATGCAGATTGACGAGTTGGTCGCCGGCATCCACAATCGCCTCGCCGATATGCCGACTCCTCCGACTGCATGTGGTACACGTCGCCGTTGATGTGCCCCACGCCGGCATGATTCACCGCGGCCAGGTAGCGCTTGGCATCGGCCACCGTGTGCACCAGGCTCACTTCTGCCGAGCGGATGGGCTCGATCGCGGCCTTGATGCCATTCTCGGAAAACAAGTGCCGCCGCGCAGCCAGCGTCTCCGCGGAGCGCTCGAACTCGACGTCATCGTACTTCCTGGGCCGGCCCACTGCGCCCGGCACTACCAGCAAGTACGATCCGCCCACCGCACGCGTAAACGGCAGCTCGCGCTTCAGGTAGTCGATCGCCGCCTGCCGCACCACGGCCCGGTTGCAGGCCATATCGTTATCGGCGGAAAACATTCCGCACACGCCGGAGACGCGCAGCCCATGATCCTTAAGCGTCTTCAGCGTCGCATCGACCTCGTAACCGAGATCGTCTCCGTAGTGGTTGCCGTGCAGCTCGATGTACGGCACATTGTTCTTCGCCAGCCGTTCTGCTGACGCAGCCAGCGTCTCGCGCCCGAAGCCCCAGTTGCTCCACGAGAGCTTGAGCCGCTCCTTGAACTTCTCTGGCGATTTCTTCTTCAGTTCCTGAAACCGCGCCTTTATCCGCTCGTTCTTTTCTTCAAAATGCTGCTGTTGCATACTTCATTTCTCCTCTATACTGCCCCTGCATGGTGCGTGGTCTCCCACCCTTTCCGCGGTGAGACTGCGGAAAGGATGGGGCACCCGATCATCGTGCCAGCACTTAGTTATTACCGCGCGTGGTCACCCACGTTCGGCATGTCCTTGTGCACATCCGGTCCAAAGTACCGCAGGGTGACCAGCGGATCTGTCTTGGAATGATTTTCGAAGGTGACGCCCGCCGTGGCCGCATCGTGGCGAGACGAATACCTCGTCCTGCGTCATCTGCCCGAAGCGAATCAGCGACGGGCAATCGAGGTCGAGCTTGCCGATCTTCCCGTGTCCCTGCGTCACGATCAACCCGTACGCGCCAGCATCCTTGATCGTGCACTTCGCGCCCGGCGCTACCGTCAACTCGCGGGCGCTGAACTTCTGCTCGCCCTTGATCGTTCCGTACACGATCCAGCGGTCCACATAGCCTTCGCTCTGGCTGTCGGCAACCGCGATCGGCTCGATGTAGTGGTGCGTCTTGAAGTCGGGATCCACGTTCGCATCCCAGTCGACCAGATCGGTAATGTAGTCCAGATCCCCGTGGATCTCCTCGGGCACGTCCTGAGTGAGCAGGCTGCGCGGAACCGGCCGGCCTTCCACCATCGACTGGAACATCGACAACACGTCGCTGCCCCACTGCGGCTCGTACGTCACCAGAGATCCCGGCGCATGCAGAACCCGCGGCGGCACCAGCCAGCCTGTGCCCGGCTGCAGCCGGTAGGCCTTGGCCGAATCCAGGATCCCGTTGTCACCCTCGTCCCAGCGCGCCAGACAGTCGCGCACCTGCTGCTTTTTGGTCCCCGGCTCCAGGCCGAAATATGTATGGGGAAAATTGCCATGATAAAAATTCAACTGCGGCGGAAAATAGTAGCCCTCGGGCTTACCCTCGCGTCCCACCAGCTTGGCCTGCGCGTCGCTCTGGTGCAGGTGGTGCATGATCGGGCCCGAGTTGTCGAAGAACTTGCTGTACACGGGCCAGCGATGGTACTTCTCCCAAATCGCCTTGCCCACCATTTGGGGCCCTTCGGCCTCCACCGCGTCTTTCAGCGTGAAGCGCTCGCCCTCGTGCACAACGTAGCTGAAACCTTCGTCGGGCGTGCGGTTATCATTCATGGCCGGGGTGGTCGAGGCAAACCAGCGCTCGTCAATGCCGCCCCGGTGCGCTCCGTAGGCGTAAAGATCCCGTTGATCAAGCTTCAGCCTGCGCCCGGGCTGCAGATATACGCGCGGCACCCATGTGGGCGCCAGCCTCAAAATTCCTTCACCGGCTTCCAAAGCCCGGCGCGTGGCATTATTCACCGCTGTGGCCGTATTCATTTCCGATCTCCCTCTATTCCCTGCTGCGCACCCGTGCCTGCGGCGAACGGCCGCTCGGCGCTTTTTCAAGTGACCGGCGAGCAACCGGTCTCTCAGGAATTATGCGAGAACGTTACAACGTTGCGGCTGCCCCAGTCAATTCCAACTTGAAAACAGCTTTTTCAGGTCTAAAAAGGCGTCTGCAACCTGCCGGCACCGCACTCCCCTGGGGCGCAAATTCGGGCGCCGGGCGGAACCGGTCCCCGGGGGACCAGCCCAAGAACCCTGCGGAAAGGGATAGCGATGATCTGTTATCATCGATTGGCAGAACATCCCCGCCGCGGCCGCGCGTGCGTATCCTCGATCAAGACCCTACGGAGTGCAAATGTCGATTCGTCTCACCCCAGGAAAAATGGCCGGCCTCAAGGCCATCTCGGACCGCCGTGGCGTCATCGCCGCCCTCGCATTGGACCAGCGCGGCATCATTCGCAGCGGCATCGCCAAGGCGATGGGCAAGGAAGATGTCGATCCCTCCGTGGTGATGGAATTCAAGGAGCTTGTCACCGACGGCCTTACGCCTTACGCTTCAGCCATCCTGCTGGACGTGGAATACGGTCTGCCGGCCACCAAGCGTCGCCACAACGCCGGCCTGATGCTGGCGTACGAGGTGTCGGTCATCGGCGGTCCCCCGCCGCGCCTGCCCAAGCTCTACGACAACTGGTCCATCCGCCGCCAGAAGGAAGCCGGCGCCGACGGCATCAAGGTGCTGCTCAACTACACACCCTTCGATCCGCCCGAGATCAACGACATCAAGAACGCGTGGCTCGAGCGCATCGGCGACGAGTGCCGAGCCAACGACATCCCCTTCATCCTCGAGTTGCTCGGCTACGGCGTGCAGGAGGGCGGCACAAAACTTGCGTACGCGAAACAGAAGCCGGAGATGGTGATCCGCTCCATCGAGGAGTACACCAAGGACCGCTACGGCGTAGACCTGCTCAAGCTCGAAGTGCCGATCGACATGCATTTCACCAGCGGCACGAGCGCGTTCAAGGGTGAGCAAGCTTACACACTCGATGAGGCCAAGGGCTACCTCGCTGCCGCCTCCGCCGCGACAGACAAGCCCATCGTCTATCTCTCTGCCGGCGTCACCAACGCGGAGTTTATCCAGACCCTGGAGTTGGTCGCCGAGAGTGGCGGCCGCTATAACGGTGTCCTGTGCGGACGCGCCACCTGGTTCCACGGCATGGAAGCCTTCGCCAAAGGCGGTGCCAAGGCGCTGAACGAGTGGCTGCAAACCGAAGGCCGCGAGAATATCGAACGCATCAACAAGGCGGTTGCAAAAGCCGAGCCCTGGACCAACCAACTCGAGCCTGCCGTAGCCCGCTAGATTCCTCAACAACAGACAATGCCTCCTTCTGCAGCGTGATCGCGAAAGGGGGCATTGCTGCACGCATCTTACTCTCTCCAACATCTCGGCCCATTATTTTTACAGCCCATTATTTTGATTGCGCAAAGCAGCGTCGAAAGCGCTGCATCCATCATGCGTGAAGTAAGTTTCGGCAGGCCATCACATGCACGCCACCACGGAGAAACTATCTGAGCGATGCGTGCCTTAGGCTTTTTCATCTCCTCGTCGCATTTTGGTGTCGCACTCCGCCTCCTTTGAATCGGTGAAAAGAACCATGGGCCTGGGGTGACTGTTACGCGATTCGCGGGCAGATAATGACCTCAGTTCGAGGAGCGTCTGTGAGCGTTCGTCATCAAACCGGGGTGACCAAAGGAGGTCATGCATGTCTCCAGTGCATCGAATCTCGGCGCCCGTTGCGGCGTTGGGCCTGTTTCTAAGCTCGATCCTCGCTCGTCCGGCACTCTGCCATGCGCAGAGTGCAGCCTCTCTCACCGTCGCCACGCTGGGATCGACGGTTCCCAGCAACGGTGACTTAAACCCCTATGGAGTGGCGCTGGTGCCACGCACCACTGGGTCCCTGGTGAAAGGCCGGTTTCTTGTAAGCAACTTCAACAATGCCGCGAATCAACAAGGCAGAGGCACGACGATTGTGCAAATGCAGGCGAATGGCACCCAGAAGTTGTTCGCGCAGATTGAATCCAGCGCTACCTCCTGCCCTGGGGGTGTCGGTCTCACCACCGCGCTGGTCGCGCTTCAGAACGGCTATGTCGTGGTGGGAAGCCTGCCCACCACCAATGGGATGTCGGCAAGCGCAGAGGCCGGCTGTCTGCTGATCCTCAATAGCTCCGGGAAGGTTGTGAAGACTATCTCCGGCTACTCCATCAATGGTCCCTGGGACATGGCCGTCGCGGATGCGACTGATGTGGATGGGGACCACACTGCGAAGGACGTGGACGACTTTGTCCTGTTTGTCACCAACGTCCTCAATGGCACGGTCGCCGCCGACGGCAAAGTTGTCGATCAGGGGACTGTAGTGCGGCTTCAGTTTACGACGCCCGCAGGCAAGGCGCCTGAACTGCTCAATAGCACGGTGATTGCTTCCGGTTTTCCGGAGCGAACCGATCCCGTTGCCTTGGTGATTGGCCCGACCGGGGTGGCATTCGACGCGACATCCGGCGACCTGTTTGTCGTTGACACTCTCAACAACAGAATCGCGAGCATTTCCAGCGCCCTCACGCGTACACAGTCGGCTGGAACGGGCACGACCCTGTCCACGGGCGGGGACCTCAATGGTCCGCTCGGGGCTTCGTTGCTTGGCAACGATCTGTTTGTCACCAACGGCAATGACGGCAGGCTCGTTCAGATTGATGTCCAGACCGGTAAGCAAGTCGCCGCCCAATATATCGACATGTCTGGAACGCCTCCCGGCGCGGGCGCTCTTTTTGGACTATGGGCAATCAGCAACAACGCCGTGTACTTTGTGGACGACGCCACCAACACGTTCAACCTGGCTCATTGAGCGTGATTCCCGCTTTGAATTGGGCGAGCGGCCTGGCCTTTGCCCTCGCCCATGAGGCATAGTGTCCCATTGAGCCGGGGTGGGACGCCGCACACGAGTAACCTTCGTCACACTCTACTGCATCTTTTCCGTGCGCCGCTCTGCTACGATAAAGACGATTGCAGCTCCCGCGGCCGCGTCCGTCTCCCGGACACCGAGGGCCTTGCGCAAAGGCGGCCGGAGCCCAAGAGCAGGTAGCGGGAAACCCCTCCTGCGGATTTCTAAAGGAGAACTTGTATGCCATTGGTATCAATGAGGCAGCTCCTCGATGAGGCTGCCAAGGGCGGTTACGGCGTCGGCGCGTTCAACGTGAACGACATGGAACAGATTCAGGCCATTATGGCCGCGGCCGTCGAAACCAATTCGCCGGTCATCATCCAGGCCAGCCGCGGGGCTCGCCAGTTCTCGCAGGACAACTACCTCTTTCACCTCATTCTGGCGGCTGCCGAGTTGAATCCCCAGATTCCGATCGCCATGCACCAGGATCACGGCAACAGCTTTGAGACCTGCAAGAGCGCCATCGATCTCGGCTTTACCTCCGTGATGATGGACGGCTCGCTCAAGGAAGACGGCAAGACGCCCAGCAGCTTCGAGGAGAACGTCGAAGTCACCCGCCGTGTAGTCGATTTCGCCCACGAGCGTGGCATCACCGTTGAAGGTGAGATTGGCGTACTGGGCGGCGTGGAAGATGGTCACGGCGCCGGCGGTTCCGGCCTCGACCACATCACCGATCCCGACCAGGCAGTGGAGTTTGCCGAACGCACCGGCGTGGACGCGCTGGCCATCGCCATCGGCACCAGCCACGGCGCCTACAAGTTCAACAAGAAGCCCGATGGCTCCGTGCTCAAAATGGACGTGCTCATTGCGATTCACAAACGTTTGCCCCACACCCACCTGGTCATGCACGGGAGCTCCTCGGTACCTAAGGACCTGCAGGACATCGTCAACCAGTACGGCGGCAAGCTGAAGGAAACCTGGGGCGTGCCCGTCGAGGAGATTCAGCTCGGCATCCGCAACGGCGTGCGCAAGGTTAACGTCGACACGGACAATCGCCTGGCCCTCACCGGCGCCATCCGCAAAGTCCTCTGGGAGCATCCTGAAAAGTTTGATCCGCGCGACTACATGAAGCCCGCACGCGAGGCCATGCAGAAGGTCGTCGCGCAACGCATGCGCGAGTTCGGCCAGGCTGGCCACGCTGGCGACTATAGTCCGATCGCCATCGGCGAAATGGCCAAAGGCTACAAGAGCGGCAAGCTCGACCCGCGCCCCTCGCTGGCCGGCGCCCGCTAAGGCACGCAAAAAAGCGAAGGGCCACTCCGCATGGAGTGGCCCTTCGCTTTCTATGTGGAACTCTAATTTATCTTTCGAGATTTGAAGGCGGCAGGAAGCGGCGGCTGTGGATCAATTTGGACCCGCATTCCCTCAGAGGCTAAAAGCCCGTACCCTTCAAAACCGCGGCGCGAAAACTGACAGCTGAACGCTGATAGCTGCTCTTTAAAACCACGCCTGTTCTGCTTCTTCCGTCGCCATCTGCGGCCACTCTCTTGGCACCGTCACCTCGCTCTCGACTTGTTTCTTGGCGTCCATTGCCTGCTGCACACCGTAGCCCATGGCAATCTCGTCGATCATGTCGAAATACTGGGCGCGCAGCCACACCAGGTCGTTCCGCATTAGCTCATGGCCTTCCGGGTCAGCGCTCTCGAACCCTTGGCGGCGCGCGGTGAGGAGAATGAAAAAACGCAGCGCGGCCAGCTTCTCCGTCGCAGTGGCAAGGCTCTCTCGAGCGGTTTGCATCGGCGCAGCGTGCATCATCGGCGCACGAACAATCACAGTGGACACAGCAGTCCCTCCTCCGGGCCGCGCGCCAATTATGGTCACGCGAGGAAACCGAGAACTAAACCCGCAACTGCGGGGAATCCTGAACGTTCGCTGGATTCTGAAAGTAGTTTGCTTGCATTCCCGTATAGCCGCTGTGAGCTAAATCACTCGAATTGGGGTCGCCGCCTGGACCGACTTCTTAAGAAGCCAGTGCTGAAAGCCATCCATGATAGCCATCAGCGCGGCCTGGTTCAAATCGCTGCTGACGCCCGCAGTTGTCCACGGATCGTGACCGTCGGCCTGGAAGCTCACGGTCACGCGCACATGCGCGGCCGTATCGTTAGCGGAAACGTCAAGCGCAGTCACGGTAAATGTGCCCAGCCGCACCTCGGCCATGGACGGATACCACTTCTCCAACTCGCGGCGCATGGCTTTGGTCAGCGCATCCACCGGGCCAGCGCCTTCGGCACGCGTGGTCGCCACCGTCGAGTCGCCCACTGAGAGCGTCATAAATGCCTGCACAAAGCGGGTCCCGATCTCGTCCGACTCGTCAAACACCCGCCAGCTCTTGACGCTGAACCAGTTGGGCAGCGTCTTATGCGCCTTCAGGCAGGCCAGGCGAAAGCTGATTTCGCTGGCCGTAAATCCGCCGCCTTCGATCATGGCCAGGTTGGCGTCCATTACCGCTTGCGCCTGCGCGGAGTCGAGCGGCACGCCCAGCGACTCTGCCAGCAGCATCACGTTGGCGCGTCCTGACTGCGCGTTGACGCCGACGATAGGACTTGCGCCCACTTGCGCCGGGTCGCACCACAGATACGCGCCGGGATTTTTCCGTTCGCTGCTGCCGTGCATCCCCGCCCATGTTCCAAACGCGCCAGGGCCCACAATCTGCGCGCCGTGCGGAGCTTCCAGCCCGAACGCGGAGTAGGTAGAATGCGCAAGACAAGTGAGCCGGGTGAGCTGCTCCGGCGATACAAACTCTGCTTCTCCGCGCAGTTGCATCGAGCCGATCACGGTCGTCAGGTTCACGTTGCCGCAGCGCTCGCCGGTCCCGACCAGCGTTCCCTGCACCTGCACCGCGCCGGCAAAGATTGCCGCGCGGGAGTTGGCTACTCCCAGCCCGCGATCCGTGTGCCCGTGAAATCCGAAGGCGGCCTGCGGATAGCGCCGCACCAGGCCGCCTATGAGTTCGGAAACTTCCTCCGGGCTGGCGCCGCCGGTGGTGTCGCACACCACGATCCGGCTCACCTTCTGCTGCAGACACTGTTCCGTCAACTTGTAGAAATACTCCAGGCTCCGCTTCGCCATCTCCGCATCACAGGGCCGGCCATTCTCGCGCCGGCCGCACGCTGCATCCATGGCGTGCTCCAAATCGATGAACACCTCGATGCTGTGATCATGCAGATATGCAATCGTCTCCCACGCCATGCGCAGATTTTCTTCGGGCGTAGTTTCCAGCGATTTATTCACGTCGAGCAGCCGCGATTTGACCACGATGGTTGCCAGACCGACGCGCTTTTTGTGCCGCATCATGAACTGCAAGTCAGGCCACTCGTCCACCTTCGCGCCTCGTCCGCGCGAACGGCCGAAGAGCGCCAGCTTCATGGCTCCCGTATCCACATTCTCCAAAGCCAGCGTCAGGTCTTCGGCAAACTGGTTCGCCCCGGCAAACGCGATCTCCGCGTAGTGCACCCCGAACGACGCCATATGCTCCAGAAGCTGCACGGCGTTGGGCACAGAGATGTCGAGGTTCGGCTGCTGCAGCCCGTCGCGCAGGCTGGTGTCGTACACCTCAACCGTTCTGGTTCTTGTCTCTTCCATATTCACAATTTGCAATTGATTGAACCCGCTCACTGCGGAATCTGAGTAGAAATTATCAATCTATTCTAATTGCTGCCGGGCGGACAAGCTTGATCCCTTGTCCGCGTGTTCCCTGTCCTCTTCACATGGCCTGCGCCGGTGAGGTTTCCTGCGCGGGCGGCGGGAGCGAGCCAAGCTCCTGATCCTTGTACTGCAACTGGTAGAGCTTCCAGTAGAGCCCGCGATGTGCCAGCAACTCCTGGTGCGATCCCATCTCGCGCAATTGCCCTTTGTGCATCACCAGGATGGTATCAGCACGCTGCACCGTCGAGAGGCGGTGCGCGATCAGCACGCTGGTGCGCCCTTCCACCATGCGCTCCAGCGCACCGCGGATGCGCAGCTCCGTATCCGTATCTACGCTCGATGTGGCTTCATCGAGGATCAGAATGCGCGGATTGTAGGCCAGCGCACGCGCAAAATTGATGAGCTGCTTCTGCCCGGTCGACAGCGAGTTGCCGCGCTCCTGCACCGGCTCGTCGAATCGGCGCGGCAACCGTTCGATGAAGTCGAGCACGTTCACGTCGCGCGCTGCCTGACGCATCCGAGCCTCGTCGATCGCCTCGTTGCCCAGCCGGATGTTTTCGCCCAGCGTGCCAGTGAACAGAAATGGATCCTGCAGCACTACTGCAAAGTGTTGCCGCAGTTCCTGCAGATCATGATGCTGAAGGTCAACGCCGTCCAGAAGAATTTCGCCCGCCGTCACGTCGTAAAAGCGCATCATCAGGCTGGTGAGCGTGGTTTTTCCGGCGCCCGTGTGGCCCACAATCGCCACCGTTTGGCCGGGCTCGATGGTGAACGAAACGTCCTTCAGAATCCATTCGATCTCGGTCATCGCGGTCAGCTGTTCCGCAATTCCCCTGGCATCGGCACCATTCGATTTCGCAGCTTGAATAGCCGACCTTTGCGCGTCAGTAAGTTTTTGATACGTGAACCACACATGCCGGAATTCGATGCGGTTCGATCCATCGCCCTTTAGCGGATGCGCCGGATTCACAATCTCCGGCGCCGTATCCATCAGCTTGAAGATGCGCTCGCACGCCGCCATCGCCGCCTGCAGAATGTTGTACTTGTCGCTCAGATCCTGAATCGGCCGCCAGAACCGCTGCGAGTACATGTTGAAGCTGGCCAGCATGCCGATGGTCACCGTGCCGGCAGAGCGTTGCAAAGCCGCCGCGCCAGATTACCAGCGCAATGGCCACAGAAGAAAACAGTTCAACCGTGGGGTAATAGAGCGCATAGGCAAAGATCGTGTCTTTGAAGGCCACCATGTGCAGGCGGTTCACGGTCTCGAAATCGCGGTAAGCGCGATCTTCGCGATTGAAGAGCTGCACCACGCTCATGCCCATGATGTGCTCCTGCGTGAAGCTGTTGATGCGCGCAATGGCGGCGCGCACACGCCGGTAGCTCTCGCGCACCGAGTCGCGGAAGATGCGCGTGACAATCAGGATCAGCGGCAGCACGGCAAAACGCCAGCAGCGCCAGCCACCACTTGATGGCCAGCATGACGATGGCCATGATGGTCAGCGTGAAAAAGTCGTCCACGATGGCCAGCACGCCGCCGGTGAACATGTCGTTGATTGCGTCCACATCCGACGTGAGGCGCGTAACCAGCCGTCCCACCGGGTGCGCATCGAAAAATCCGATGTGCATGCGCTGCATGTGACGGAAGATGTCGCGGCGCAGATCGAACATGATCTTCTGGCCGGTCCACTGCATCAGGTAGGTCTGGATGAATTCGAAAAGATAAGAACAAACCTGCAGGCAAAGATAGATGCCGGCCAGCTGCGTAATGCCATGCACCGGATCGTTGGAGAGATGCCGCGTGAGCCACGCGCCCGAGGCAAATCCGTGCAGCTTATCGGCGCTTGCCGCCCCGCTGTCCGCGCCGCCCGGGAAGTACCGGTCGATGCCCAGCATCACCAGGAACGGGCCGGCTACATCGCTGAGAGACTTAAGCGAAACCGCCACCGAAGAGATGATGGCCTGAATCCAGTAGGGCCGTACATAGCGGCCCAGACGCCGCATCAGCCGCGAATCGTAGACCTTGCCAACCGGATCTTCTTCGCCCTTGCGGGCCACCTGCGTCTGGCCGGTTTTGCGGGCTGTGCTCTGCTCCTGATCCGCCATGCTGGACTTGCGTTCAACCCCCAACTCCATTGTACGGGTTGGGCAGGAAAGAAACCGCGCGCGGCGGCGGCTGTTTTGATAGGCCCTTGTGGTTCTGTAACACGGCACGATTGGCAGGCCAGGACTTTAGTCCCGATTGCCACCTCGCGGGGCACAAAGAACGCGGGCTTCAGCCTCTCAAGGATTTCTCGTTCTCGCCCGCCTGCGCCGGCCCAACCGCGGGCCGCGGCTTGGGCGCGGGTCGCGAAACGCCCATACTCAACAGCACAAATCCGAACCCCTTGCGCAGCAGTTCCAGCAGCTTCATCGCTGCACTTCCCTTCCGTCGCTAATTCGCCTTCGCCGGCATCGTCGCGGCCACCGGTTCGGCGGTTAACCGCCCATTCAGAATGTTGACTGCAGCCGGCGGCAGTGGCTTGTCAGCATTCGCCAGAAGCACCGATACCTGCCACATCTGCGTCTCGGTCAGAATCTTCTCAAAGGCCGGCATTCCAGTCAGCCGGATTCCGTTCGCGACTTTCCAGTAAGTCTCGCCAGTCGGATCATCGCTCACGCCAACGACGTTGCCGTCATGGTGCTTTTCCCATAACTGCGGCGCCTTGGGATACAAATGTGCCGCAAAGGGCGAAGGCTTCCCGTGCAGGCCATGGCAGCTCGCGCATTCATCCCGATAGACTTGCGCGCCCGCCACCAGGTTTGCCTCGTCGGGCATGATCGGCGGAGTCTGCACCATCTCGCGGTCAATGCGCGCGTGCAGCGGCACGCCTACCATCTGTTTCTCGTAGGGCAGCGCCTTATCCGTAACCGCAACCGGAGGATTGCCCCACTTGAACCACGCCACAACCAGAAGGGGCGCCATCACCAACCCCAGAAGGATACCCACGATCAGACGACCCATAATTAGCAATGTCCTCCGGTTCATCCATCGTAACGCGGCCGCATGGAATTCACGTGAGAAGCCTGGATTCTCTGAATCCGATGGTACCGAACGCGGAACGCCGACGCCTGCTTCGACGTTCCCCAAACCGTGCCCCAAGATGATTTAATACCTAAAGGGAAGCCAGAAAACCGAGCCGCCCAGGAAAACGGGGCGTTGTGCGCTTTCGCACTCCCGTGGAGGAATTCCGATCGCAATGCACTCTTTTCGACCTCTTGCCCTAGCTCTGGCGTTGTCTTTGCCAGCTTTTCCGGCCCTCGCGCAAAGCTCCAGCAGCGCTCAAGCCCCGGATTCATCGTCCAGTCAGAGCCAGGCCCAGCAATCCAGCGGCGAAACCCAGGGGCAGTTAACCGTACAGGCTCGCATCCGCCTGCGTCGCGAACAACGCCGCGCCACAGCTATTCACGACGCCTACGATCACCTTTACGAATCCTACTTAAATCTGGGTTACCTGCGCTTCACGCCCGGCCAGGACCAGCAGCGGACGACGATGTATGCATGGGACACCGGCCTTACGCGTTACTACAGTGAACGCCTTGGAGTGAACCTGGAAGCGCGCGGCTACTACGGCCAGGCCTATGTGGGCGTGCACGAAGAAACCCAGGGGGCCTTCACCCGCCCGCGAGTCAGCCAGTACGATGTAATGCTTGGCCCCACCTACCGCTTCTACATGCAGCCCAAGTATTCCATCTCCGGCCGCGCGGAGGCCGGCTGGGCTCTGGGTAATTTCACCGGCGATACGAATGGAGAAGGCAGCCTCTGCAACAATGGGCCCAACGGCAGCCCCAGCACTTGTCTCCTGTGGCCCGACGGCAACACCTTCGCTGCCAGCGTAGCCATCGTCGGCGACTACAACATCACGCCTACCGTGGCCCTGCGCCTGGCTCCAGAGTATTTCTTTACCGGTTTCGGCTCAACTGTCCAAGCCAGTCGCGGCTTCACGATCGGCGTGGCCTACCGGTTCGGAAAGCAGCAATAAAAACAGTTCTTAGTTCGTAGTTCTCAGTTCTCAGTGCCGCTAACAACGTTCTTGCCTACGCAAATATAACGGGCGCAATCGAAGTATTCGATTGCGCCCGTTTTGCTGCGAACTGTCTTACTGCATTATGGGAATCCCGGCAATGCGCTGCGCCCATTCCGCTGGACCGGTTTGATGCACGCTGGTTCCGTTCGAATCCACAGCCACTGTCACCGGCATATCGCGCACATCGAACTCGTAGATCGCCTCCATGCCCAGGTCGCCGAAAGCCAGCAGTCGCGAGCCCTTGATAGCCTTTGCCACCAGGTACGCCGCTCCGCCCACGGCCATCAGGTAGACAGCCTTGAATTCGCGGATCGCTTCAATTGCAGCCGGGCCACGCTCGGCTTTGCCCACCATGCCCAGCAATCCGGTTTCAGCGAGCATCTGCCGTGTGAATTTGTCCATGCGCGTCGCCGTCGTCGGTCCGGCAGGCCCAACCACTTCTCCATGCACCGGGTCGACCGGGCCAACATAGTAGATAAACCGGTTGCGGAAATCCACGGGCAGCTTTTCGCCGCGGCTGAGCATGTCGGTCATGCGCTTGTGCGCGGCATCGCGCCCTGTTAGCAATTTTCCACTGAGCAGGAGCACCTCGCCCGGCTTCCAGGTTGCAGCTTCTTCGCGTGTCACCGCATCCAAATTGACCCTTCGCGCGCCAGAAACGTCATAGGTCAGCTTCGGCCAATCCGCGAGGCTGGGCGGGTCGAGAAATACGGAGCCCGAACCATCCAGCACGATATGCGCGTGCCGGGTTGCCGCGCAGTTGGGGATCATCGCTACCGGCAGATTTGCCGCGTGGCAGGGGTAATCCCGCACCTTCACATCCAGCACGGTCGTCAATCCGCCCAATCCTTGCGCGCCGATGCCCAGCCGGTTTACTTTGTCGTAGAGTTCCAGGCGAAGTTTCTCCGCCGTGGTCCTGGCCCCGCGCGCCTGCAACTCGTGGATGTCGATCGGGTCCATCAGCGATTCTTTGGCCAGCAGCATTGCCTTCTCCGCCGTACCGCCAATACCAATGCCCAACATTCCCGGCGGACACCATCCCGCGCCCATTGAGGGCACGGTCTTCACGACCCAATCGACCACCGAGTCCGACGGATTCAGCATGGCAAACTTGCTCTTGGCCTCCGATCCTCCGCCTTTGGCCGCGACGGTTACTTCGACCTTGTCGCCTTTCACCAGTTCCACGTTCACGCACGCCGGCGTGTTGTCACCCGTGTTCTTCCGCACTCCAGCCGGATCCGCGAGCAGTGACGCGCGCAGCTTGTTGTCGGGATCGAGATACGCCCGCCGCACCCCCTCATCAATCATTTCCTGCATATCCAGGCGCGTTTCGCCAGGTGCGGGCTCGAAGCGCACGTCCATCCCCACTTTTATAAACGCGGTCACAATTCCCGTGTCCTGACAGATGGGCCGATGTCCCTCTGCGCACATGCGACTGTTGATCAGAATCTGCGCCATCGCATCGCGCGCGGCCGGCGACTGCTCGCGTTCGTAAGCCTCGGCCAGGCTGCGAATGTAGTCCACAGGGTGGTAATAGCTGATGTACTGCAACGCGCCCGCCACGCTGGCGATGAGATCTTCCTGGCGAATAACTGTCATGAACGTCCCTCGATTCAACTTCTTCACTCTTTAGGGTAAAGGATGCGCGCTCTCTTTCGCCGGAGGAGAAAAATACTCTTCCCTGCCCTTCGCACGCAGCCCGACGCGCCTACCATACCGAGATTTCGTAAACAATTTCTCCCCTGAAGCATCTAACAAGCATGCGTCAGCCGCAGACAACCGCGGCCCGCGTCGCGAGGATTTATGAAGGGTAGAATCATCTGCGCCATTGCATCGTTACTGGCAGTGGCAAGCACGGCATATGCACAAAAGAACAACGATCAGTTCGGTCAGGGCGGCGTGGTCGTCACCGTTCTTCCCAACCATTCCAACGAACAGGGAGTAAAAGTCACGCAGCAGGACATTCGGGAACTCAAGGTAGACGGCAAGGACGCGGAGATCACCGGCTTCACGCCGCTTCGTGGCGCGAACAGCCCGGTTGAACTCGTCTTCCTGATCGACTCTGGCGCCCGCACCAGCCTGGGCACGCAGACGAGCGAGATTGTGAAGTTTATCAAGGAGATGCCGCCCGACACCAAGATGGCCATCGCTTATATGGTGAATGGCACCGCATCCTTCTCCGGCCCGCTTTCCTCTAACCCCGCTCAAGTGCTGCAAGCGCTGCATATCACCGCTGGACCGATCGGCGTCAGCGCCAGCCCGTATTTTTGCCTTTCCGACCTCGCCAAACACTGGCCCTCCGACAACCGCTCGGCTAGGCGGGTGGTGATCATGATTTCGAACGGTATTGATGAATACGACCCTCGCTACGATCCTGATGATCCATATGTACAAGCCGCGCTGAATGACTCAGTGCGCAATGGGCTGGTGGTTTACTTTCTCTACTGGGCCGACGCGGGCCGCTTGGGCCGGCGAGGCTTTGCAGAGGCGGCCGGCCAGAATCTCATGCTCCAGGTAACCGATGCGACCGGTGGCTACAGCTACTGGGAAGGCTTTGGGAATCCTGTCACCTTCCAGCCCTACTTGCAGGATGTGCGCCGTCGCCTCGACAACCAGTACGGCCTGGAGTTTACGGTCCCGCTAAAAGAGGACAATCCTCAGATCGAACACCTCAACCTGAAGATGAGCGCGCCGTCAGCCAAAGTGGACGCGCCCCAAAGCGTATTGGTCCATCCGGCTGGGATGGCACAGCAGTAGCCCTGCGTTTGACTCGTTGAACGGCGGGGAGAGCCGCGGACTTTAGCTCTTCCCGCCAGCGGGCCTTTTGTGTCATGCTTGCACCCATGGGAAGCAAAGACAAAGGCCGCAAAGAAACCAAGAAAGCCCCCAAACCCAAGCCCAAGCCGGAACCGGGCCGCAAGCGCGAAATGTTCACGCCAGCCCCGCCCAAGTGAGGCGAGCGTAACCCGCCAGCGTATTGCGTTCCACACACAAAGAGGCCCTCCACGCGGGAGGGCCTCTTTTCCATTTCGCTGCTTTGCATGCTCCAACATTCCTCAGCCTTATCGCTGAAGGTTGGGAGATGACAAGGGTTACGCCACTACTTCAATGCCCATCGAGCGGGCGGTGCCCTTGATGCTCTTGATCGCTGACTCAACCGAGGCGGCGTTCAGATCCGGCATCTTCTGCGTAGCGATTTCGCGCACCTGCTTCTCCGTCACCTTGCCCAGCTTTTCCTTGTTGGGTGTGCCGGAACCCTTGGCAATTCCCGCCGCCTTCTTCAACAGCACCGCCGCGGGAGGCGTCTTGGTGACGAAGCTGAAGGTGCGATCGCCGTAAACCGTGATGACAACCGGAATGATGAGCCCGGCCATCTCCTTGTTCTGCGTGCGCGCATTGAACTGCTTGCAGAACTCCATGATGTTGACCTGGGCCTGGCCCAGCGCGGGGCCGACCGGAGGCGCCGGTGTCGCTTTTCCGGCTTCAATCTGCAGCTTGACGTAGCCGTTAATTTTCTTCGGAGGTGCCATGATTTGGTTCCTTCGGAACCAGCTTCAAGCTCCTAGCTTTTAGCTTTTAGCTGGTCATTGCTTCATTCAATTTTGGTATTGCCTCTTCCGCATTCACTTCAAACCGAGGCCCGCTAGGTAGACGACCCGGCTAGAAGCTAGAAGCTAGTAGCTAGAAGCTGCACTACTCAATCTTTTCGACTTTGCCGAACTCGAGTTCGACCGGCGTTGAGCGGCCGAAGATCGTCACCATCACCTTGAGGGTTTCGCGATCCTCGTTGATCTCGTCCACCACGCCATTGAAGTTCGCAAAGGGTCCATCGGTAATCCGGACCTGCTCGTTCTTCTCAAACTTGATCTTGAGCCGCGGCTTCTCCTTGGCCGTCTCGCTGCGGAAGAGAATGGAACTCACTTCTTCCTCGCTCAGCGCCACCGGCTTGTCGCCTGTGCCCAGGAACCCCGTCACCTTCGGCGTGTCTTTCAACACGTGCCACAGGTTATTATCAAGATCCATTTCCACCAGCACGTAGCCGGGCAGAAATACGCGCTCGACGGTGCGTTTTTTGCCATTCACGATCTCGGTCACCGGCTCGGTGGGAATCATCACACGGCCCACCCGGTCCAACAGGCCAAAGGCCTGCACGCGGCTCTCGATGGATTCCTTCACCTTGCGCTCGAAACCCGAGTAGGCATGCAGGATGTACCACTTGAAGCGCTCGTTGCGCTCCGCTTGCGGCTCGCCCTGCGCCTCATCGGTAGGAGCGGGTTGTTCCAGCTCGTCTGCCATTCTGTTCTCGCTTCCGTGCGCCACTTACTGCATTCCGCCTAGCTTGTTGAGCAAGGCATTGATTCCGGTTCTGAACACGAGATCGGTGAGGAAAAAGAAGATGCCGAAGATGAACACCGTGATCACCACGACCCCGGTGGTCACTTCCACTTCCTTCCGCGAGGGCGCCACCACTTTGCGCATCTCAGCGCGCACATCGCTCAAGAAGCGGGTGAACTCGTTCCACTTGCTCATCGCACCGCCCCCGAACTCCTGCAAGGCGCCCGGTTCTTGCCGCTTGGCGGAACGCTCTTCGCCGCGCTCGATCGCTGTTGTTTTCGTCGCCATACTTCAATTCCTTCTACAGAGATCAGTTGTCAGAAATCAGTTCTTCTGTTGCTCGTACCAGCCGGTTCAAGTCCGGCAATTTTCTGATCTCTGATGCCCGTTCCCTGATCTCTGTGTTCCCAATCCTGGCAGGGGCGGAGGGATTCGAACCCCCAAGTTCGGTTTTGGAGACCGACAGTTTAACCGTTGAGCTTACGCCCCTGAGTGCAGCTACTAGCCTCTAGCTTCTAGCTCCATCGTGGAAACCGGTGCGGCCTTGCTTTACCGATGAGAGAGCTAGTGGCTAGAAGCTAGAGGCTGTCTTACTTCGATTCCTTGTGCGGCGTGTGCTTCCGGCAGCGGTTACAGAACTTCTTGAACTCCAGACGCCCTGTGGTCGTCTTCTTGTTCTTGGTCGTCGAGTAATTCCGCTCCTTACAGTCCGTACACTGCAATGTCACTATTTCCCGCATGTCAAAACTCCTTCTTCGTGCTTCGCGATTCGTGCTGCTGCCGAATCGAATCAAGAACCACGATTCGCTTACTTGATAATTTCCGCAACCGTTCCCGCGCCTACCGTGCGGCCGCCTTCGCGGATCGCAAAACGCAGGCCCTTCTCCAATGCGACCGGCGTGATCAGCTCCACCTTCAGCGACACGTTGTCGCCCGGCATCACCATCTCCACGCCTTCCGGCAATTCCGCCACGCCCGTCACGTCCGTGGTGCGGAAGTAGAACTGCGGACGATAGCCCTTGAAGAACGGAGTGTGACGTCCGCCCTCTTCCTTGCTCAGGACGTAAACCTCGCCCTGGAACACGGTGTGTGGCGTGATCGAACCGGGCTTGGCCAGAACCATGCCACGCTCGACATCCTCTTTAGGAATGCCGCGCAGCAGGATGCCGGCGTTGTCGCCCGCCATACCCTCATCGAGCTGCTTCTTGAACATCTCGACGCCCGTGCAAACGCTCTTGCGGGTCTCGCGGAAGCCGACGATCTCGACATCCTCGCCCACCTTCACCTTGCCGCGCTCGATACGGCCGGTCACCACGGTGCCGCGGCCGGAGATCGAGAAAATATCTTCGATCGGCATCAGGAAGGCCTGGTCGACTGCGCGATCGGGACGCGGAACGTACTTGTCCACCGCTTCCATCAGTTCGTCGATCTTGGCTTCCCACTGCGCCTCGCCGTTCAGAGCGCCCAGAGCGGAGCCGCGAATCACCGGCACATCATCGCCCGGGAACTGGTACTTCGAGAGCAGCTCGCGCACTTCCATCTCAACCAGGTCGATCAGCTCGGCGTCTTCTACCGCGTCGCACTTGTTGAGGAAGACCACGATGTAGGGCACGCCTACCTGGCGAGCCAGCAGAACGTGTTCCTTGGTCTGCGGCATGGGGCCGTCGGTGGCCGCGACCACCAGGATGCCGCCGTCCATCTGTGCGGCGCCGGTGATCATGTTCTTGATGTAGTCGGCGTGGCCGGGGCAGTCCACGTGCGCATAGTGCCGGTTGGCCGTCTCGTACTCCACGTGCGCGGTGGCAATGGTGATGCCGCGCTCCCGCTCTTCGGGGGCGTTGTCGATTGAGTCGAAGGAACGGAACTGAATCTTCGGGTTGTGCTTTGACAATACCTTGGTGATGGCCGCCGTCAGGGTCGTCTTGCCGTGATCGATGTGGCCGATGGTGCCGACATTCACGTGCGGCTTGGTCCGATCAAATTTCTCTTTCGCCATGTTCTTCCCTCAAGAAATCAGTAGTACGCGTAGATCCTGAAATAGCGTTCGCGCAGTTCCTGCGAAACGGCTTCGACCAGGCGCAGATAACGCTCGCGGGTGAGGCCCTGGTCGGAAACCGGAAGCGCCGCATACAAACCGATCGCTTCCTTGCCCAGAAGGCCGCGATTCAGAACGGCCTCGTAATCACGAACCCGCAGGCGAGCACGCGCGACACGATCCAAAAAGACATCCACGTCGCGGGCGTCGAATACTGCGTCGATCAGCCGGTGAAGCTCCTGGTAGCCCTTCTCGTCGCTAACTGCGATGGCCGCCTGCTCAAACATTCCCAACCTCGAAAAAACAGCTGACAGCTTCTAGCTGCTAGCCCCTAGCTCATCCTGCTCACGCCCGCCGTATCGGTTCATTTCGCCGCCGCCCAAGCTAAGCCAGAAGCTAATCACTAGTAGCTTCTTTTCTGGAGCGGGAGACGGGGATCGAACCCGCGACCAACAGCTTGGAAGGCTGTGACTCTACCACTGAGTTACTCCCGCCCGTAAAACAGCTTCTAGCCGTTAGCTATTAGCTTCTAGCTCACCCTGCTCGCACGAGCCACATCGGCTCAATCCGCCACTGCGCAAGCTGGAAGCTAAAAGCTAGAAGCTAATAGCTGAAATCTGGAGCTGATGACCAGGATTGAACTGGTGACCTCTCCCTTACCAAGGGAGTGCTCTACCAACTGAGCTACATCAGCCTTAAACTCTTCTGTCGGGGCTCAAGCCCTGACCTACCGCTACATCAGCCTTAAACTCTTCTGTCGGGGCTCAAGCCCCAACCTACCGCTACACCAGCCTTAAAAACCTTAAAAACAGCCGCTGGCTTCTAGCTACCAGCCTCCAACTCCACCCTGCTCGTTCATGCCACATCGCCCAGTCATGCCACAACCGAAGCTAGTAGCTAAAAGCTAGCAGCTAGGAGCTGCTTTTCCTGCGAATCCGTTCTGCCTGACGGGCTAAAACCGTTCGCAATGCCAACCCCGCCAAAATCACCAGCGGCACCAACCTCAACTCTACCGGCCGGCCCATCACCATCACCTTGCCGGCGTCCATCGTGAACCACACCAGCAGAGCTAAAGCCCCATACAGCGCCAGCGCTACCGGAAACCGCTTTTCCAGATCGTCGCCGCCCCGCAGCCCACCCCGATCCGTCTTCTGCGCTTCCGTCTTCAAAACAGCTTCCAGCTTCTAGCTCCCAGCCTCTAGCCCCACCAACCGTTGCCGCTTCCGACCATTCCAGCAAAATCGAAAGCCAGAAGCTAGGAACTAACAGCTAGAAGCTGCTTCTCAATTCCTGGTGCACAGGGGAGGATTCGAACCTCCGTAGCTCCAAGGAGCGGCAGATTTACAGTCTGCTGCCATTAACCGCTCGGCCACCTGTGCTTACCAACCCCCGGCCATAAAACCAACTCCGCCGAGGGTCCTGTCTCATCTGCCCCGCACTCTCAGATTAAGCCACTTCCGCGCATCACGCTCCGTCCGGAGAGCCTCCGGACTTTTGGAGTTCAATGCACCTGAAGTGGAGTCACCGCAGAGCACAGGTCCTGCGACTGGAAAAACCTGTCGCCGGCAAATCATTCTTACTGCTTCCGACACCCAAGCCCCGAACCGAGGAGCCCTGTTTGCCGTTTCACCGACCGTCTATCGAGCGCCGCTGACGGTTTCATTGTATGGAGCTGGCGAAGGGATTTGAACCCCCGACCCTCTGATTACAAATCAGATGCTCTACCAGCTGAGCTACGCCAGCCCTGTGGCGGCTCAACTTGCCCGCCCAGCCATCGGGAAACCTTCCCGGAGAGCCGCGAATATTGCGCAGACACACTGCAACTCTGCGCGTTACTACGGCACAGAAGTCAAGATTAGCACACGCGCCGAAGGCGAGCAAACGGGTGTTGACCGGCCGCGCGCTGCGGGGACAAATTGCTTGGAATCAACGAGGAAGGATCAGCCCACGGGGCGCGAAAAAAATCCGGACAGAGGCCAGCAGCGATTGCCGGTTATTTGCTGGAAAAGCGCATGATGAATCGTGTTGGGGCTGGTTCGAAAAGGTGCCCGAAGAACAATACCCGATGAGCGGTTTTCCTGGCACAAAGCGGGGTCGAAAAACGGCAGGTCGGGATGAATTTTGCACCTTAAATGAGGCTTTCACGGAGGGTTGGCTGTGGAAAAACCGGCGCAGCGCTGTAGGGGTTGGGCGAACAAGAGGAGAACATGACGCGAAGAATGGCTCGGCCAGATCCAGAGCGAGATCTGAAAACGCTGGGAGCGGTGCGCAAGTTCCTGATCGAAAACTCGGGGAGGATCAAGCCGCGGCGCATGACGGCGGAGCGGGCGGCGATGCAAAGGCGGGTGGATGAGGTGCTGCTGGCGTTCCGGACGGCGCGGCGGGCGGCGGTGGCGGCGGGAATGACGGGCGAAAACGAGAGCTGGCTGCGGATGGTGCGGCAGGCGGTGGGAGTTCCGGTGGACTCGGTGGCGCGGCGACTGGGGGTGACAAAGCACGAGGTCTTCCGGCTGGAGATGGCGGAGCGGAGCGGGCGGATTGTGCTGGCGACGCTGAAGCGGGCAGCGGAGGCGATGGGGTGCGAGGTGGTGTATGCGCTGGTGCCGCGGGAGGGTTCGCTGGCCGACCTAGCGGCGGCGGAACGGGCGGAACAGGAGCGGGCGCGGGAAAAGATCAAGGAACTGGAGGCGCAGAGGGTGAGGGATATCGAGGAAAGGATCGATTGGCGGAAGGCGGTGCGGCGGATGATACGGCACGAGTTTCGGAAGGAGGGGATTCGGGTTCGGTGAGGGGTGGGGACGACGCAGTCGTGGATTCGTTTCGGTGAAACCTAGCCGACTGATCTTCGGATTTGCAGGTAGGTCACGATTCGCAGCCTTTGATCCCGTCGCTCCTCGGACGGAGAGCGCAGGTGCTTTGATTTCAAGCGGGTACAATCCGACTATGTCGCTAGGGAATCTGCTTTCCAGAACTTTCCGTAGGAGGGGTGCTTTCCGAGCATACCCCGTCAGGGCGTCGGAGAATACAACAGAAAGGACAACAGCGGAGACGTCAATGGAGCCGTCGGGGCGATATCGAACAGACGCACCGCTCGATCATGAAGAATCAGATCTCTTCGACCGCGCGCCCTTTGCGAACCGGATAGCGGACACCATTAGCACAAGGACTGACCCAAGTAGCTTAGTTGTCGCTATCTATGGACCTTGGGGGGACGGCAAAACGACAGTGCTCAACTTCATCCGCAACAGGCTCCAAAAATACCCGTCGGTGATCACAGTAAATTTCAACCCATGGCGGATGGACGGAGAGAAGGCACTTTTACAAGGATTCTTTGAAGCCTTGGCCGAGGCGCTTGATCGAGAGCTAACGACCAAAAGTGAAAAGGTCGGAGATGTCCTCAAGCGCTACGGAGCGCTCCTCAAAGCGGCCCTGGAGGGTGGGCAGATGCTGCACAGGGGGCTGGTGAGGTCCTTTCCTCCCTATCTATCGACGAACTGAAGGAGAGGATCGGCGCACTGCTTAGGGAGGAGGACCGGCGAGTCGTTGTTGTTATGGACGATATCGACCGACTCGAAAAAGCTGAGATACAGGCGATTTTCCGCCTCGTAAAGTTAACCGGCGACTTCCAAAATACGTCCTATATTCTCGCATTCGACGATCAGATGGTCGCCGCCGCGATCGGCGAGAGATATGCCGCTTCTTCTGGCAACTCATATGAGGCGGGAACGAACTTCCTCGAAAAGATTGTTCAGGTCCCACTTCATCTGCCTCCGGCAGCACCGGAGGAACTTCGCCAACACTGCTTTAGCCTTGTCGACGAAGCATTGAATCAATCGGGAACGCAGCTAGAGCAAAACCAAGCCAACGAATTCGCTCGCCGCTTTGTGGACGGACTTGAAATCAGGCTCAAGACTCCCCGCATGGCTAAACGCTATGCCAATGCCCTTCATTTCTCTCTTGCAATTCTTAGAGGGGAAACTTATCCGCCAGACCTTATGCTGATCGAGGGAATGCGAGTATTTTTCACCAACCTCTATGACGCAATCCGGCGAAATCCCGAAATTGTTCTCCGAGCTCAATCCCGCGACAGAGGAAACAGCAAACTTGGCGAGTTTATTGCGACACATACGGAAGGAATGAGTGAACCGGAAAAAGAGGCTGCCGGAAGCCTTGTGCAAGCACTCTTCCCGCGAACGGGCGCCACCACCTTCGGGAGCGATTGGGACACAGAATTTGCTAGAGATCAACGCATCGCATCGGAGTACTATTTCCAGCGCTATTTTACGTATGGGATCGATCGATCCGATTTGCCAGACGTGCTGTTGAACGCATTCAGAGCATCCCTTTCGAAGAAGTCCGTAGACGAGTTATCCGCAGAGCTGGCGGGAATGATTACAGAACGCAATGCCGAAAAGGTCATCTTTAAACTACGTACTTTCGAAGAAAAGATTGAACCAATTCCGGCGGCAAGACTGTGCGTCGTTATAGCTCGCAACGCAAGCCATTACCCAGACCCGAAAGGCCTCTATTCATTTGTTCAAACCCCGTTGAAGCAGGCAGCTATCCATATAAGTCAACTCTTCCGGAGGGTCCCTCTCGAATTGCACGGTGTGTTGTCAGTACAGGTCATCAATGAGGCCGAGACCCTCCAATTTGCGTGCGAATGTGCGCGATGGCTTTATACAGCAGCGAATTCGACTAAAGAGAGGATTCTCGCAGAAACAGATGAAACAACAATGCAAACTGCACTAGGGAAAAGAATCGAGAAGCATTGTAGGCTTTTGCCTGCGCCGATTTATGTCCTAGAGCCAGATAAGGCCGGGCAGTATTTGAACAGTTGGAGCTTCTGCGGTGAACTAGGCGGCTTGCGCGATTATCTAACGGAGCATGTGACGGCTGACCCCGAAAGCGTATTCGCACTCATGAAATGTTTTCTCGGCACTGCATGGGCTATGACAACAGGTTTGCCAATAGAGGCTGAGTTCGAACGTCATTCCTATGACACTATGGCCAGACTCATTGATCCAGAAGTGGTTGCGCAAGCTCTCCTGTCCATTTACAGGGATCAACTCAACACACCCCAATTTCAACTTTCAAATCGCGAGCCACGGGAACTCAGACTTGCTCATCAGTTCATGTATATACGCAAACGCGTATCCGAAGAACAAGAGGCACAAATAGCCGCAGCAGCAACTGGGACAGGCGACCAGGAAGAGCAAGCAACAGATCAGCAAAGTTGAGCAGATAGATAACCATAAACGCCGTTCAGTCCACGCAACAAGTGCTACCGAATTGCGCGAATACTGTGCGAGTGACCGATAGACGGATGGCTCTGCGGCAGGGGCAACAAGGGCCAACCACAGATCCTTCGCGCTCGCTCGGCAGACAGTAGCTCTTCCTGGGATTTTAAGGGGGCGCTCGTCGAGATACCGGAACAGGTATCTTGCCCTCCCAGCCTGAAGAAGCGCGGCACAAGTAGTTCGCATTCCCTCAGGGGCTAAAGCCCACGTTCATTGTGCGGGCTTTTTCGGCCCGACTAAAGTCGTGCCCTTGTTACAGAGCTCCATTCAAGGAGTTTTTTCGCAGCCTGTGAAACCCCGGCTATTTTTGTAATGCACGGGCTGAAGCCCGTACCCTTCAAAACGACGACTTATTCAGAGGTTCCCCAAATGCAGAAAGCTCACTTTAGGATGGGTCGCCCGCGCCGATGCATTAGTCAGAGGCAGGCTCGAAGCTCCGGCGCGTCGCACTTCTTCTTCCCTGCTCGATCCTTGCGGGCGGATTCGTTTGGGTGGCTATTGGCTCGGCCGCCCCTACGGGGCTAGAAGGTGGTTGGGGGAGCTTACCCCGGGTTGCGTCCGGCGCGTTGCGCGCCGAACTTCACCCGGGGCTATCTTCGCAGCATCCCTACAGGATGCTTTGCCGCTTCGCGGACGCAAAAGAAGAACATGGCCACTCCCAGCCTGAAGAAGCGCTGCACAAGTACTTCGCATTCCCCTCAGGAGCTAAACAGGCTGCGGGGCAAATAGTGCGAAACAACATCCCGCAGGGGCTAAAGCCCACGTTGCTTTTGCTGACTTTTTCGGCACGACTAAAGTCGTGCCCTGTTACAAAGCGCCATCACAGAGAGTTTTTCCGCAGCCTGTAATGCCTCGGCTATTTTTGAAGAGCGTAATGTACGGGCTGAAGCCCGTACCCTTCAACTGGAGCGCGTACCCTTTGGGGCTGAAGTCCGTAGCCTTCGAAACGACGACTTATTCAGAGGTTCCCTAAGTGCAAACAGCGCACTTAGAATGGGGCACCCGGGCTTTGCATTAGTCAGTGGCCGGGCACTTACCCGAAGAACAACCGCAGTCGTGCATGTCGTTTCGCGACACCCAGAGAGCATGAAAATTGCCGGGAGGATCGGGGGTGGTGCAGGTCTGGAGACCGGCGCTACAAGTATAGATCGGTAATTTTCAGGGCAGATCCTTCGCTGCGCTCAGGATGACAAGTGGTTGATGGAGGGTTGTGGATTCCCACATCTCACCTACTCCGGTGCGCTCCGCTCAAGATGACAGGTGTGTTGGGAGGGTGGACCCGGAGCAAATTGCCGTCAGAGGCACGGGCCACAAGGGAGTAGTGGGGCAGGCTGGCCGGGCATTCCCTCGGGGGCTGAAGCCCTGCGCATTTTCGGTGGGTCGATGTACGGGCTGAAGCCCGTGCCCTTCAACCCGTACCCTTCAACGGGGCCTGAGAAGATTGCGGCCGCGGGGCGAGGATATTCAGTGCTTGCTCACCATCTCCATCACGTCGTTGTGGAGCGCGATGCGGCCGGCCTCGCGAGTATAGAACATGTGGCCACCCGGATACTCGTGGACCGCAACGCGCGTGGGATCGCCGGGGAGCGACATCTGGTTGACGCTCAGCACCGAGCCCATGAAGGGGCAGGAGAGATCGTCCCAGCCGTGGGCGATGATGACCCGCATTTTGGCGTCGGCGGCTACGGCCTGGCGCAACTGCGTGACGGAGCCTTCGCGCAGCGCGTCGCCGCCCACCCACTGCTGGTTCACGTCATAGGAGAGCGCGTTGTAGCGCGCGTCCACCTTCCAGCCCACCGTATGGGTGAGGAAGTCGACCATGGCGGTGGTGACCGGGGCAACGATGGTGGCCAAGAGCGGATCGCTGGCGCGCTGCTCGGGGGCGTACGGGAAGGGGTCGATCATGGTCACGTTGGGATCGTAGACGGAGCCCAGCTTACCCTGCTCGCGATGGACTTCGCGGAGGTAGGCCTCGGTATCAAGGCGGCCGCCGGAGAGCTTCACGAACTCGGGGTCGAGTCCGGTCATCTCGGTTACGCGCTGAATCATGCGGTCGGTCGCGGCCGGATCGCTGCGGCCTTTGATGAGCGTGGTTGCGTACTCGCCTTCGGTGTAGGCAATCACGTCCTGCATGGCCTCCGGGGTGAGCTTGTGCTGGCGCTCGAGGTTGGCGGCCGTGATGGGAGGCAGCGTGACCATCCACGGCAGCGGCGAAAAGATGAAGCCGTGCGTGTCGATGGTCGGATTCAGGTAGGGCGAGACCAGCACGAAGCCGTTCAGAGCTACGCCGAGCTGGGACTGCAGATAATAGGTGATGCGCGGGCCGCGGAAGCCGCCGTAGCTCTCGCCGACGAGATACTTGCGCGACTCCATGCGATCGTTTTTGACCAGCCAGTCGTAAACGATGCGGGAAAGATACTCGATGTCCGGCTCGGTGCTGTAGAAGAGTTTCTTGGCCTGGTCCTCGGGAACCAGGGAGCGGCTGTAGCCGGTGCCGATGGGATCGATGAAGACGAGGTCGGTGAAGTCGAGCCAGGTGCCCTGGTTATCGGTGAGCACGGTCGGGTCGGAGGGGCTGTCGCCCTGGTTGCCGAACTGCAGATGCTTGGGTCCGATGGCGCCGAAGTTGAGATAGACGCTGGAGGCGCCGGGGCCACCATTGAAGGCGAAGGTCACGGGCCGGTTGTCGCCGGGCCCAGTGCCGGACATGGTGTAGGAGGTGACCACCACTTCGCCGGCCACTTTGCCTTCTTTATCGCGGGTGGGATAGGCGCCGACGGTGACCGTATAGTGCAGGGTTTTGCCGTTGAGCACCATGGTCTGCTGCACACTCTTTTCCGGAGGCAGCGGGGGCAGCTTGTTTTCGTCGGCCGCGGGTTTGGCGGGTGCCGATTTGTCGGTGCTGGCGGCTTGGTCGGCGGGCTTGTCGTTCTGCGCGGCGGCGGTGGCAAGGCAGAAAGCGCACAGTAGAATGGCCAGGCGAAAGTGGAGCACGTTCACTGGGAATCCTCCTGCATTCACGATACTCGGTCGTCGACCACATGATTTCGTTCGTTGAGTTTGTGCGTTCCCCGGTCTCAGAATCGAGACCGGGGGCACCCGCGGTTGCGGGGTCCGGCTGCTTTTGGATGCCGAGTTGGGGCTGGCGGGCCGGTGGCAGCCCACTGCCTGCATGTTGTACGCTCAAGAGGGCATGAGACTGAAACACGCATTCTGTACGCCGGCGTTGCTAGCTTTACTGGCAGTTCCAGTGCTGGCGCAGCAATCCGCTCCTCCTGCGCAGGCTCCCGCGCAACAGGAGGAGATTCCCGACGCACCCAGCGCGACTCCGGAAGCGGCTAATGTGCCCAATGGCCCGCTGGTGGTGATGGACACATCGATGGGGCGCATTACCTGCCAGTTCTACCAGAAGCAGGCACCCAATACAGTTGCCAATTTCATTGCCCTGGCGGAAGGTACCAAGGACTGGACCAATCCGGTCACTCAAAAAGTCGAGCATCATAAGCCGCTCTACGACGGCACGACTTTTCATCGCGTGATTCCGGAGTTCATGATCCAGGGCGGAGATCCGGCCGGGACCGGCATGGGCGGGCCCGGTTATGCATTCCCCGACGAGCTCGACCCCAGCCTCACCTTCGACCGGCCGGGGCGGCTGGCAATGGCCAATTCAGGCCCCAACACGAATGGAAGTCAGTTCTTCATCACCGAGCAGGCTTACCCTTCGCTCGATCAGAACTACACGCTCTTCGGCCAGTGCGATGACCCGAGTGTGGAAGTGGTGAAGGCAATAGCCGGCGTACCGCGCGATGGCGACGACAAGCCGCTCTCCCCGGTCACGCTGGAGAAGGTCACCATCGTTGCCGAGGGCCAGGCGTTGCCGGCGTTGCAGCCCGGCGAGCCAGCAGTTCCGCCTGCGCCGCAACCGGCTTCGGATACGGCACCAGCAGCAGCACCCGCGTCAGCACCCGCTGCTGGGGCGCCGCCGCAGTAGCGCATCTCAAAGTCCGCCGGGCGAATCAACGCGGCGGATTCTTCCAAATACTGTTCAATCTCGACATTTCACCCAGGAGTTCATATGGCATCGACACCCGGCACCTACGCGATTTTCAACACGACCGAAGGCAAGATCACTGTGCGCCTCTTTGAAGTCGAAGCACCCATCACCGTGAAAAACTTCATCGAGCTGGCCGAGGGCACGCGCGAATGGTCGCATCCGGTCACCCGCGCCAAGTCCACCAGCAAGCTTTACGACGGCACCATCTTTCACCGCGTGATTCCCGACTTCATGATTCAGGGCGGGGATCCGGCGGGCACCGGCATGGGCGGACCCGGCTATCGTTTTGAAGACGAGACCAAGGGCTCACCGCACCGTTTCGACAAGCCGGGCAAGCTGGCCATGGCCAATGCTGGACCGGGAACGAACGGCAGCCAGTTCTTTATCACCGTGGCGCCCACGCCCTGGCTTACCGGCAATCACACCATCTTCGGCGAAGTGGTCGAAGGGCAGGATATTGTGGAGAAGATTTCGAAGGTTGCGCGCGGCGCACAGGATAAACCCCACAAGCCTGTCGTACTGGAATCGCTCAGCATCGAGCGCGTGGCCTAAGGAAGCTCTGCACGAGGAGTTTGCATTCCCTCGGGGGCTAAAGATGCTGCGGAAAAACTCGTCATGGATAGTCGAACGATTGCAAAACATCCCTCAGGGGCTAAAGCCCACGTCGATTTATTGGGCTTTATCGGAAGCCGGGACTAAAGTCCCGGCCTACCAGTCCCGGCCTACCAGTCGTGCCCTGTTACACAGCACCATCGCAGAGAGTTTTTCCGCGGCCGGTAAAGCCCCGGCTCCTTTTGCGGAGGTTAACGTACGGGCTGAAGCGCGTACCCTTCAAGACAGCGACTTATTCAGAGGTCCCCTAAGCGGGAACGATCGAAGTGTGGGATCCCACCCTTGCGCCAGAAAAAAGGCGCAAGGATGGGGCACGGAGCGGAGGACGCCGGTCATGAATCGTAACGGAATCGTTGAGATAGCTGGCCGCCATTCGGTCGACGAAACAGTCGACAAGATCAAGAATATTCTCGAGGCGAAGGGCATTATGCTCTTCGCTTTTGTGGATCACAGCGGCGAAGCGATCAAAGCGGGCTTGGAGATGCGGCCTACCAAGCTGCTCATCTTCGGCAGTCCGAAGGCCGGAACTCCTCTGATGCTGGCCTCGCCCAGCGCGGCTCTCGATCTGCCGCTCAAGATTCTCGTGCGAGAAGATGAGCGCGGCGAGACGCGGATCTCATATAGCGCTCCTGAATATTTAGTGGAACGTCATGGGCTTCCGGCCGAGTTGCTGGGCAATATAGCGGTCATCGCAACGCTGGCAGGCAAAGCGGCCGAATAGGGATACGTCTTCAGAGCGCAGAAGATAAACTGCGATTGGCGGCTGCTGTTATGCGTGCACGTCAGCGGTCCATTGGGGAAGGGGTATTACAGCATAGCGTACTTCTGACTCATTGGGAGTTATTCTTCGCCCCGGCAGAGGTTCAAAATCGCTTCCCCAAATTTTTCTACTTTCGCCGGTCCCATGCCATCAATCTCCAGTAACTGCCTGGGATTTTCAGGCCGCGCCACAGCCAATGCCGTCACGGTGCGATCGTGCAGGACGACGTAGGCGGGGACGCCCATGCGTTTGGCCTCCGCTGCGCGCCACTGCTTAATCATTGCCGCCAGCTTGTCCTGCTCGGGCGTTAACTGCACGGGAGCGGCATCGGCACGCGCGGGCGTCTTTGCGGATCCCTGCTTCTTGGCCTTCGAAGAGGTGGGCCGTTTGCCCCGCTGCGCGAATTCATCTCCGATGCCATCGCTCATGAGCAACGGGAGGGGAGTGGAGCGACGCACCTCCCGTCCTGCTTCCGACAGGCGGATCTTGCGAAAGCGGATTGTCTCGCCGTTCTTCTCGAACTCTGCGTCTTCAATGTCGATCAGGCCGGCGCGGGTCATGGCATCGAGCAGCGCTTCGAACTCGCTGCGGTTGATACGGCCTACCAACTCGAGCTTGCGCTGCAAGGTTCCGGCTGCGAGATAGTCCAGCGGACGCAGTTCTTCGATGATGCGTTGCGCCAGTTCCCTTTCCGCGGTTGTGGCGTGACGGAAGACGCACAGCACGGCTCCCGCGGGATCGCAGGCGTCGCATTTGCCGCAAGCCAGGTCGGCGTCATCCTCGTCGCCGAAGTGCCGCACCAGCGCCGCCATCCGGCAGGCGTTGATCTCGGTGAAGCGTACTACTTTTTCGAACTGCTCGGCACGATGCTGGGCCTGCACGGCATAGGTCTTCTTCCATCCCGTGGCGCCGCGGGTTACGCTGCCGCCGAAATCTGTGCGCGCGCCGCCGTGAATCTCAAGCTTCTCCAAAGCCCGGTCGAATTCCTCTTCGCCGAGTTGCAATCGCTTCACCGCCTCGGCGCGCAGTTCCTCTACCGGCTGCGGGTTCTCGCCGAGAGCCGCAAACACTTTGCTCAGATGCTCAGTGGGCGGGTAATCGCGATTGAGGAAGAAATCGTGGGTGCGCTGGTCGGCATAGGAGTGCATGAGATAGGTGCGGCTGAGGGCGCCATCGCGGCCCGCGCGGCCAATCTCCTGGTAATAGCCCTTCGAGCGTGCCTGGCAGTCCGGCGTGGATGACGGTGCGAATATCGGCCTTGTCGATGCCCATGCCGAAGGCGATGGTGGCGACGACGACTTCGAGTTCGGCGGCCAGAAACGCAGTCTGCACGCGCTCGCGAACGCCTGGGTCAAGTCCCGCGTGGTAGGCTGCCGCGCGAATGCGCCGGCCGCCTCCACCGGGACTTTGCGACAAAACTTCTGCCAGCATCTCCGACTGCTTGCGTGAGGTGGCGTAGACGATGGCTGGCCGGCGAGAGGGATCAGCGAGCAGACCGCAGATGGCTCGGGAGCGATCCGGAATTGGGACCTCGACCACTTCGATGGCCAGGTTGTCGCGTCTGAATCCGTGGATGAACCGGGCCGGCTTGATCATGCCGAGCTGATTGACGATGTCGGCCTGCACCTCCGGCGTGGCGGTGGCGGTGAAGGCGAGGACCGGGGCGGTATCAGATGCCTGCGCCGAAGCTTCGTCGCGGCCCGGCTCGCGCAGGGCGGGCAGATAATCGCCCAGCATGCGGTAATCGGGCCGGAAATCGTGTCCCCATTGCGAGATGCAGTGCGCCTCGTCGATGGCGATGAGCGCGAGCTTCTTTTTGCGCAGCATCTCCGGAAATCCGGGCACCCGCAGGCGCTCCGGCGCAATGAACAGGAATTGCAACTTGCCCTGGAGGTAATCGGCACAGGCCTGGCGCGCCACGGCGCGATCGAGACCGGAGTGGATCCGCGCCACGCGCAGGCCCAGCGCTGTGAGCTTGGCGGCCTGGTCGTCCATGAGCGCAATCAGCGGCGAGATGACCAGCGCCGTGCCGCCGCGCGCGAGGGCCGGCAATTGATAGCAGAGCGACTTCCCCGCCCCGGTGGGCATGACCAGCAGCAGGTCGCGCCCGGCGATGGCCGCGCTGCATACCTCCTCCTGCCCGGCGCGGAAGTGCCGGAATCCGAAGACGGCCTGAAGGATGTCAGCCGGAGATGCCGCTGGCGACGCTGGCGCATTGGAGGTCGGTGTCAAATCAAGAGAGTCCGTGCGAAATAATTCCGCTAATTACTTTGTGTGTCTCTCACAACTTTACCAACAGGGCGCGGAAGGGCGGCGAATCCCGAAGGCTTCCTGGGTGGTCTTGTTTTCAGGCTGAACCCCGGGCGGCCGCCCACCAATGGCCGGGGTGCCCGTACGGAGCCAGATACCACGAGATCAACCGGTGATCAAATCAAATCAAAATGAGCATTCGATCGTTTCTGCGTCTCCAGGGATCGGCGGGTTCCGTTGAATGTCAAAAACTGCAATTTTGATTGAAATAAATAATTATGATCAAAAATTAGCGCACTTAAAAGCATTATGGTATATTTTTCTCGGTTCACCAGAATCGCCGGAGCGACGGGCCTGAGGCAGAAGCACAGGGTTTCACCGATCCAAAATTACCCAAGCAAACAGGCAGCAGCCGTAGAAACCCACGTTGCCCTGAAGGGATTTTCTCTGAAAAACGTTATGGGACCGCTTTATTTTGAATTATGTGTGGAATCAGTGGAAGGCGCACGTGCTGCCGAGCATGGCGGGGCCGATCGCATCGAGTTGTGCTCGCAGATCGAGGTGGGCGGGGTTACGCCTTCGCCGGCCCTTACCATTGCCTGCATCGGTGCAGTTTCAATTCCGGTTCATGTCCTGGTGCGGCCGCGCGCCGGGGATTTTGTTTTTACTTCAACCGAGTACGACGAGATGCGCCGCCAGATGGAGATGGCAGGGGAGGCGGGCGCTCGCGGTGTTGCGATCGGCGTACTGCGCGCCGGCGGACAAATCGACGTAGCGCGGACGCGGGCTCTGGTTGAGTTGGCTCGGCCCATGAGCGTGACCTTCCATCGCGCCTTCGATGAAACCAGCGACCGCAGCCAGGCTCTGGAAGATGTGATCGCAACCGGCGCGGATAGCCTGCTCACCTCAGGCGGCGCGCCGGACGTGCTGAGCGGGGCTATGTCGATTGCAAGGCTGGCACAGCAGGCCGGCGATCGCATCCATATTATCGCTGGAGGTGGACTACGGCTCGGCAACCTGTTGGAAGTGGTGCGGCGCTCCGGGGTTCTCTCTTTACACGGCTCGCTGAAGTGCGAAACAAGCGCGGGCAATGGACGAGATTCGGAGGCACTGGAGAGAAGCGTGCGCGAGGCGCGACGCCTGCTGCGCGAGGCCGACGGTGAGCGGGCCCTGACTGTGCCGGAACCGTAAGCGCGGGATTCTAGACGCGAATCACGCGCGTACCCGCGCGCTCAAAGGCCGCGGTTGCCTCGGGGGTGGCGCCAAGATCGGTGATAAGGATTTGGATCTCGCTGGCTGGGCAGATGAACGCCGGGCTGACTTTGCCCAGCTTGCTCGAATCGGCGGCCACAATGACCTGTTTAGCCTGCTTCAACATTTTGCGGTAGACCAGCGCTTCGTCGGTTTCAAGCGAGGTGGCGCCGCGCTCGGCGTCCAGGCCGGTTACGCTCAAAAAGACTTTGTCCATGTAGACGTTATCGAGGAAGCCGAGTGCGGCATTGCCGCATAGCGCAAAGGACCACGCCCAAGGCACGACGCCGCCGGTCAGATAAGTACGGATCGCCGGCCGGTTGCAAAGCTCCATGCCGATGTTGATGGCGTTGGTGATGACCTGGATCTTCTCGCGATGGCGAAGGCTGCGCCCGATGTGGGTGGTGGTGGTGCCTGCGGAGAGCCCGACCGTTTCGCCGGCTTCCACCAGTTCCGCGGCCGCCAATCCGATGCGCCTCTTTTCGGCTGCGTGACGCTGTTCGCGCGCCAGAAACGAGCTGTCGTAGCGGAATGGCTCGTAGAGGAGCGGCTCAACGAGCTCGGCGCCGCCGTGGGTGCGCCGGATCAAGCCGCGGTTTTCAAGACGGGCCAGGTCCCGGCGGATGCTGGGCGCGGACGAGCCGGCCTCGGCAAGAATCTCGTCGATTGTGGCGCTTCCGGTGCGGAGCAGAAACTTGACGATCTGCTCCGATCTGCGATTGATGGACTCCGACATTGAGCTGAATTCTAGTCCCTCGAATCCAGAACTATCTACCTTTCTGAGTGATTTTGCGCGTAAATTTCGCGAATCGGGCTCAAATCCGTCAACTCCATGATTGAGAGGCGGATAAACAGGCAAGCGATGTACAGTTGAAATGTGAGGGCAAGGCTGAAAAGCCACCGTTCCCGGTTAATCGGAATCTTAACGGGTGATCTGCCCCGAGGATTTATGCAGTCTTCCGCGTCATCACGACCCATAGCCGGCGAACGCCAGGCGCCTCACGGCGCTGTGCCAGCACAAAGTGTCATGCTCTCCCAGGTGACGGAATGGAGCGACGGCACATTGCGTCGGATCGAAGACGCGCTGGCCGCCGAAGAGCCGCTTGAGATCCGCATCGGCGCCGAGCCCCTGACCATCACCATGCGCACACCCGGACACGATACGGAACTTGCCGCCGGGTTCCTGCTCAGCGAGGGGTTGATCGAAACTGCAGACGATTTGATGGCGATTCGGTCTGCGCCGCAAGCGAGCGGTCGAAGCAACCTGGTCGAGGTGGAATTGCAGGAGGGCATGTTTGAGCCAGCGGAGCTGCGACGAAACTTTGTGACGGCGTCGAGTTGCGGCATTTGCGGCCGAGCCTCCATTGAGGCAGTGCGGCGGAGGAATCTGCGCGCGCCCAGTAACGACCTGGTCATTGATCCGGAGCTGCTTTGCCAATTGCCCGATCGGCTGCGCGCCGAGCAGCAGGTCTTTGGTCGCACTGGAGGTCTTCACGCCGCCGGTCTCTTTGATGCCGAGGGGAATCTGCTTGCTCTCCGCGAAGACATCGGGCGGCACAATGCTGTCGATAAGGTCGTAGGCTGGGCATTGCTCGAGGGGCTGGTCCCGCTCTCGAACTGCGTGCTACTGGTGAGCGGCCGCGGCGGGTTTGAGATTGTGCAGAAGGCGTTGGCTGCCGGCGTTCCGGTACTGGCCTCGGTTTCCGCTCCGTCCAGCCTGGCTGTGCAGCTTGCGCGGGAACTCAATTTGACGCTGGCCGGCTTTCTGCGCGGGCGACGCTTTGTCATTTACTCCGGCGCGTCCCGCTGTCTTCCCTCCCCGCGTTGATTGGGTAGCCGGATAAATTCGTTCTTTTGGCTTCCGTGGTTTCCCACCCTTTCGCCGGAAAAAAGGCGAAAGGATGGGGCACGGAATTGGTACACATCCAAGCGGTCAAAGACCTAGTGCTGCGACTGTGTAGTTTCGTGCTTTCCCAGGTCTCAAAAGCGAGACCTGGGGCACCCGGGTTCAAAGGCTCGATTACAAAATTACGTGGACACGTTACTGGTTGCCTTTTTTTCTTCAGGCTTGAGCCAGACGGCCTCCGCCGCCGGCCGGCCCAAGATCGAATCCCCGGTTGGCAACTGGATGGAGACGGTCTGGTCGTAGTTCTGGCTGGTGACCTCGAGTTTCTGCCCCGGGCCGATGCCGGCTCCGTGCAGGAAGTGCAGAAGTCTGGGATCGCGTTCGTGCAGGCTGATGACTGTATAGCGACGGCCTGCAGGGGCTTCAGAGAGGGGAATTTCGCCGCGGCGCTTGCGCTCGGCCGGAGCTTCCGGCAGAACCGCGTTGCCATGCGGACAGGCGCCGTCGCCCAGCTTCTCTTTGAGCTTGGCTTCGAAGGCGGGCGAGACGGCGTGTTCCAGCCGCTCGGCCTCTTCGTGGATTTCGTGCCAGCCCATGCCGAAGATTTCGCTCAGCATGCGCTCCACCAGGTGGTGCCGCAGCGCAGTACGATAGGCAGTCTCGCGGCCGGCCGCGGTCAGGCGCACAATTCCGTCCGCTTCCACGGTGACAAGACCATCGCGCTTGAGGCGCTTGAGCGCCATGGTGACGGCCGGCGCCGAGACTTCAAGCCAGTGCGCCAGGACCGCGGGAATTACCTGTTTGCCTTCCGCCTCAGCCTCGAGGATGGCCTTGAGGTAATTCTCCTTCGATACGTAGATGGAGTCTTTCATGGGTCGTCTGTTCAGTGTAAATCGTGGCTCGTGCGCGGTGAACCGACCACCCTTTCTCGTTGCGCTCACCGCGATGGGCTGCGACAATGCTCCTACCAGCTGCGCAAAAACATTGGCTCAGCGTGTTCATGAAAATCTGTCCGCAGTGCGAGGCCGGCTATCCCGATGAGCTCACGACGTGCCCCGTGCATGGCGGCTTGCTGAGCGAAATTCGCGACCTCAAGCCGGGCATGCTGGTGCGTGACACCTATCGCATTGTGCGCAAGCTGAACCGGCAGGGCGGAATGGGCAATGTTTATCTCGCCCAGCACATTCTTCTTAATGAGCTCCAGGTACTCAAATTCCTGCCCAGCGGGCTGAGCCGCGATAAGGAATGGACCGACCGCTTTCTGCGCGAGGTGCGGACACTGCGCCAGATTCGCCATCCGAACGTAGTGACTGCGGGCAATCTTGAACCGGCCGAAGATGGAACGCTGTTCTTCTCGATGGAATACGTCGACGGGCCCGACCTGATGGCGCTTTACCAGCACGCGCCCAAGCCCTTCGACGTGGCGGTGGCACTGACCATCATGCGCGGCGCGGCGGAGGGACTGGGTGCGGCGCACGCGGTGGGCGTGGTGCACCGCGACATCAAGCCGGAAAACATCCTGATTGCCAACGAACGCGGCAGGCTGGTTGCCAAGATTGCCGATTTTGGCATCGTGGCTACGCAGGATGTAACCCGGCTGACGCAGGGCGGAGCGACCTTGCTGACCCCGCAGTTTGCGGCGCCCGAACAATGGGTGGGCACGCCGACCGGAGAGCTGGACGGCCGCACCGATCTTTACGCGCTGGGCGGGGTGCTGTTTGAGATTCTTACCGGCCGCTGCGCTTTTGAAGCGGGCAAATATCACGACTGGGCGACTCGGCATCAGTACTCGGTCCCACCCAAGCCCAGCAGTTTTCGGCCGGAACTGACCAAGTGGCGCGGCCTCGATGAGCTGGTGCTGCAACTGCTGGCCAAGGATCCTAACGATCGTCCACAGAATGTGGATGAGCTGTTGCACTCGCTCCAGCGCATCGAATTCGTGTCTTCAAAGCGCGCGGCGATAGCTCGAAAAGAACCGCCGGAAGAGAGTTCAATTCCTGCAGAGACTCCTGCGGAACTGGTTCCGGTGATCGCGCGATCAGCAGCGTTCAGGAAGTCCGAGCGCACGCAGAGACGGGTCAAAGTTGAGCCCATGCCGATCTGGGAGCCGATGCAGCCGCGCTCGGCGCTGCGGCCGCGCGTTATTTTGCAGGAGGGAGAGAAAGAGGATGCCGCGCCGGGAGGACGCAGTTATGTGCAGGCTGCGCTGGCTGCGATCGTGATCGTGGCGGCCATTGCTGGCGGAATTGAGACGATCCTGGTAAACCCGGTTCATTCGCGGGTTCTCGCTGGTCAGCACGCCGCGATTCAGGCCGTGGCTTTCAGTCCCGACGGCCTGAACGTTGGTTCGGCAAGCCGCGATGGCACGGTGCAGATCTGGAACGTGAACGATGGACGCGCGCTCGGCGAACTGGATGCGAATACGGATGCTCTCGCCTACAGCCCCGTCGGCCACACAATAGCAACCAGCACCGGGAACTACGACATCGATCTGTGGGATGGGTCGCGCAGCGTAGTGCTGGCGACGCTGCAGGGCGACACCGGCGAGGTAAGCGCGCTGGCGTTCAGTCCCAATGGACGGACATTGGCTGCGGGGAGCTGGGACCAGTCGGTTCGTTTGTGGGATGTGAGCAGTGGGCAACTGTTGCACACACTCACCGGATCGACGGGAAAGGTTTTTACGCTTGCCTTCAGCCCGGACGGACACATGTTGGCGTCCACGGGCGCGGATCGGACGATTCGCCTGTGGGATTTAGAAACAGGAGCGGAGCTGCGCGATTTGCGTGGCCATACCGGCGCTATCCATTCCGTCGCCTTCACGCCCAATGGCCGCACCCTGGTTTCAGGCGGGGATGACGGGACGATCCGGATGTGGAACGTAGCGACAGGACAGGCGCTGCGCGTGATTCAGGACCAGTCCGGCGCCGTACTGTCTGTGGCCATCAGCCCTGACGGACGTACATTGGCGTCGGGAGATGCCGAGGCCAGGGTGAGACTGTGGGATGCCGAAAGCGGCGCGTTGCTGCGCACGCTCAAAGGCCACCGAGGGCCTGTGCTGTCCGTGGCCTTCAGCCCTTATGGCACCATAGTGGCTTCAGGAAGCGCGGACAAGACAGTGCGGCTGTGGAAGGTTGCGAATGTGCGGGAGTGAAGAACAGTTCGCAGCAAGTAGTTCCCATTCCCTCAGGGGCTAAAGCCCGGTTCCTTTTGCAGGGCCTAACGTACGGGCTGAAGCCCGTACCCTTCAAAACAGCGACTTATTCAGAGGTTCCTTAGTGAAAAACAGCTCGCAGTTCGTAGTTCTCGGTTCCGAGACGACGGCTGCCCATCGGCTGTGAACTGCGAACTGCGAACTGAGAACTGAGAACTGTTTTACTTCACCCAGACCTTGGGTTCGACCGACATGCCGGGGCGCAGGTCCTGGTGCGGATCTTCCTTATCGAGGTTGGTGAAGTCGACGCGGACGGGAATGCGCTGCACTACCTTCACGTAGTTGCCGGTTGCGTTCTCCGGAGGGAAGAGCGAAAGCACCGATCCGGTGGCGCCACCGATCTGCGTCACGCGCCCTGAATAGTCCTTGTCGGTCGCATCGACGTGGATGTTCACCTTCTGCCCGGCCAGCATGTGTTCGAGCTGGGTCTCCTTGAAGTTGGCCGTGATCCAAATGCCGTTCAGGTCAACCAGGGTCATGAGGTTCTGGCCCGTGGAGACGTTCTCGTCAATCTGCACGCTCTTGCGGGTGATGATGCCGGTCACGGGGGCGACGATGTGCGTGTAGCTAAGGTTGAGCTTGGCCTGGTCAAGCTGGGCCTGCGCCTGCTCTACCTGGGCGAGAGCCTGCTTGGCGCGCGCGCTCTGTTGCTCCACCTGCTGCGGTCCGGTGCGCGCGTAGTTCTGCGCCGCCAGCGCCGCCGCTACGCGCTCGCGGGCTACCCGAATGGCGTCTTCTGCGGCCTTTTCGGTAGATTGGGCGTCGTTCAGCGCGGCCTGGTTGGCGTTGGCCGCGGCCACGGCGGCGTCGTATTGCTGCTTGCTGATGACGTCCTTCTCGACCAGGGGCGTGTAGCGGGCCAGATCCGATTGCGTTTTGAAGTTGTTGGCCCTCGCCTGCGCTACGCGCGCCGTGGCCGCAGCGAGTTGCTGCTCCGCCTGGGAAACGCCGGCATGGGCGCTGGCCAGGTCAGCGTCTGCGGAACGCAGATTGCTGCCCGTGTTGATGGAGGTGATGGGCACAAAGACCTTGGCTGCCGCGGCAGCAGCTCTGGCGCTGGCCAGCGCGGCTTGCGCGTTCTCCACCGCTACCTGAAAGTCGCGGGGGTCGAGATCCAAAATCGGTTCGCCCTGGTGTACCTCCTGGTTTTCTGTCACGTACAGCTTGATCACATGGCCCGCAACGCGTGTGCTGATCTGCACGAGGTTGCCGTTGACCTGCGCGTCGTCGGTGTCTTGGTAATAGGTGGAGCGCCACCAGACGCCCAGGGCAATCAACACCACTGCCGCGATCACAACTACAAGAATTCCCCTGCGCCGCGATTGTGGCCGCGCGATTTCAGTCTCTTCCGGTTCCTGCACCGGTGCTGGATTGTCCGCCACTTGATGTTCCTCCTAAAGGCCGTTCACAGTTCGCAATTCGCAGTTCGCAGTGGGCAGTAAACAGATGTTACGGGTTCTGGCCTAGATATTTCCGGTAAACCTGAGCCGCACCGAGCGCCCGCGCCAGGGTGAGCTTGGCGACGTTGTCACGATACAGGCTGGCCACGTACTGATCGTTTGCCTGGGCCACAGATCGCTGCGCCTCACTCACGGCCAGATTGTCGCTGACGCCGTTCGCGTAGCGTTCCTGCGCTTCCTTGAGCTCTTCGCTGGCCAATCCCACGCTGGATTTTGCAACCTCGACCTGCTTCTGCGCCGCGGCGATGTCGAGCAGCGCGTCACGAACATCGGCCTCGACCTGCGCCTTCTTGTCGCTCAACTGCGCCTGTGCGGTGTCAAGCTGCGCCTGGGCTTCCTGGGCCTGGCCGCGCAATCCATATTCCTTGAAGATGGGCACACTCACCGAGCCGGTTGCGTCCACCGTTCCGTGCGATTCCCTCAGGTTAGTGCCGATGACGCCGTAATCGACGGCGGCGCTGACCACCGGCAAGCGCGCCGCGGTGGCTGCTTTGCGCTGCTCGACGGCTGCCGCCGTCTGCTCCACCATCGCGGCCAGGTCCTTGCGATTGGCCTCGGCCTGCTGGATGAGGGTGTCCACGTCGAACTGATCGAAGACGGAGTAAGGCGCCGTGTCGATGACATTGAAAGTCTGAGCTACGGGCAAGCCGATGGTCCGCGCCAGCGCCAGCTTGTCTTTTTCCCGCGCGTTGCGCGCAGCGATCAGTTGCTGTTCCAGTGATTGATAATCCACGCGGGCGCGCAGTTCGTCGAGCAATGGCGAGGTTCCCGCCTGATGATTCTGGATGGCCTGGTCAAGAGAAACCTTGGCCGTGGCCACTTGCGCCTCCACGCTGGAAACTTGCGCCTGGTCGGCGAGCACCAGCAGATAGGCATTGCCTACAGTGAGGACAACCATGTCGCGGGCGTCCTGAGCGGACAATTGCGCGGCAGCGAAGTTATGCTTCGCCGCCAGATAGTTCCGCAGCGAGGCTACATCCACTAGCGACCAGTTCAGGTAGGCCCGCAGATCCACATATCCAAAAGGGCCAACAATGGTTGGAATTCCCTGAAAGTGCAAACCTATCGCGGCCAAATCCACCTGCTGGAGCGTCTCCGTGCCCCCAAATTCCACATCGGGGAGCAGGGATTGCAGTTCCGTAAGCCGCTGGGCGCGGGCTGCAGCAGTCTGCGTACCGCTCAGAATCATTCCCAGGTTGGTCTGTAGGCCGCGCTGAATGGCATCGTCCAACGTCAAATCGATTGCCTGCGGCGAAACCTGCCCCTTGACCACGCTGCCCTGAAACGAACCCGCAGTCGGCCCCACAGACACGGGTCCGTAGATTGTTTCCGTTGAAGCACCGCTGGCCGGCCCATTTCCCGTTGGCGGATTTCCCGGTGCGGATTGGACACTGGGCGCGGCCGAGGGCACTGAAGGCGCGCCGTTTTGCCCGACTGCGGGGAGCCCCGCAATCCCCAGCAAGAGGCCGGCGAGCCAAGGGCTAACGATTTTTCTCATGGATTCCTTGGAAACGGTCAATCTTGCCCAATTCGCGGCCAAAGCGTGGCCTACAAAGCACTTCCCCCAGAATGGATGCGAGGAGAGTACCGTACGATGCTGAATTTAGTGTATCGAAAGTGACCGAGGCATCGAAGAACGTTTTGTGCAAGAATAGTCCGGCGCCGGATCTGGAAGATTGCAAGCGGCCGGTACGCTCAGGGGGCGACGAATGGCCGCTCCTGGTGCATGCGGGTCCCAACGAGAGGCCAGATTGCTCAATACGGTTCTATACGTGTCAGGTTCCTGGCGAAATTAATCTCTTCTGCGTGATTTCTTCCCGCCTGCCGCTGTAGACTGCCAACACAGCACAGGGACGTACTTTCATGGCCAGAGCCCGGAAGAAAATGCAATTATTTAACGGTCGCGACCACTCCTGGATCGAGTTTAATCGACGTGTGATGGAGGAGGCGGAAGACGCCTCGAATCCCCTGCTGGAACGCGTGAAGTTTCTGGCCATTACCGGTTCCAATCTGGACGAATACGTGGAAGTGCGCCAGGCCGGCCTGATGCAGCGCATTGAGGACGGGTATCGGGAGCCGGGTTACGACGGCCTGCGGCCCGACGAGTCGCTGACCCAACTGACCGACGATATCCACGCCTTTGTGGCTGCGCAATATCGCTGCTGGACGCAGCAACTGCTGCCGGAGATGCGCAGACAGGGCATTCGGCTTCTGGACTGGGATGAACTCAGCGCCGACGCGCTGAGTTTCGCCAAGAATTATTTTCAGCGCGAAGTCGATCCGCTGCTCACGCCGATCTCGATTGACCCCGCGCATCCGTTTCCGCGGGTGCTGAACAAGGCGCTGTGTCTTGCGGTGCTATTGCGCCCCAAGCGCCGGCGTTCCGGACCGCAGGTACTGGGGGTGGTGACGGTTCCACGGGCGCTGCCCCGGTTCGTGCGCCTTCCCGCCGAGGAAGGCCGCTGGGATTACCTGCTCCTCCAGGACCTGATCGCGCAACACCTCACCGGGATGTATCGCGGCTACGAGGTAGTGGCACATGCGTCGTTCCGTGTGACCCGCAACTCGAACCTCTACTTCGAGGAAGAAGAAGCGCGGTCGCTGCTCGAGACGATCCGGGTAGAGTTGCACAATCGCCGCAAAGGCGATGCCGTGCGCCTGGAGATCGAGACCGGTGCCGATGCTGAGATTGTGGAGCGGCTGCGCGTGAATTTCGAACTGGATGAAAATCAGGTGTGCGGCGCCGAAGGGCCGGTGAACCTGTCGCGGCTGATGTTCTTTTACGACGATGTTCCGCGCCCGGACCTGAAATTCCAGCCCTTCACGCCCAAGGCGCTGGTGCTGAGCCGTAAATCGACGAACATTTTCGATGAGCTGCGGCATCGCGATATTCTGCTGCACCATCCTTACGATTCCTACGATCCGGTGGTGGAGTTTGTGCAGGCAGGCGCGCAGGATCCAGCGGTGGTGACCCTCAAGCAGACGCTTTACCGCACCAGCCACGATTCGCCCATGTTCCAGGCGCTGACTGAAGCCGGCGCGACGAAAGAAGCGACGGTGGTGGTGGAGCTGATGGCGCGTTTTGACGAGGCGTCGAACATTCGCTGGGCGCGCAGCATGGAGGACGCTGGAGTGCAGGTGTTTCACGGCGTGGTGGGGCTCAAGACGCATTGCAAGCTGGCCCTGCTGGTGCGCCGCGACGAGGATGGCGTCACGCGGCGCTATTGCCACCTGGGAACCGGCAACTACAATCCCGTGACCGCGCGTTTTTATACCGACCTGAGCCTGCTGACCAGCGACCCGCAAATCACCGCGCGGGTGCACATGGTTTTCAATTACCTGACCGCGCATGCCGAGCTCGATGACTATAGTCCGTTGTTCGTGGCGCCGCTGACGATGGCTGAGAATTTCCTGGGCCTCATTCGCCGCGAACAGGATCACGCGCGCGCGGGGCGACCGGCGCATATTGTGGCCAAGATGAATGCGTTGCTGGAGCCCTCGGTGATCGAAGCGCTTTACCAGGCTTCGCAGGCGGGCGTGGAAGTCGATCTCATCATCCGCGGTCTCTGCATTCTGCGGTCAGGGGTGAAAGGCCTGTCGGAAAGAATTCGGGTGCGCTCGATTGTGGGCCGTTTTCTGGAGCACTCGCGGATCTTTCAGTTTGCCAATGGCGGCAACTACGAAATCTATCTCGGCTCCGCCGACTGGATGCCACGCAATCTCTTCGAGCGGTGTGAAGTGGTTTTTCCGGTGCGAGATGCGGTGGCGCTGGCCCGGATTCATGACGAGATTCTGCCCGCTTATCTTGCCGACACGACGAAGGCCCGTATTCAGCAGCCCGATGGGAGTTACGTGCGCGCCAGCAAGCTGTACAAGGATGCGCCGGCTTTCTCGAGCCAGAATTTTCTGATGCAGCTTGCCGAAGGCAAGGTGGCTTTGGACGCCATCCCGGTTGTGGAGAAGACCACCGTTGCCCGGGTCCGCACCCAGAAAGCCACGGCCGCGGATTAGGGCAGCAACTTAGCAAGTCAGCGGCTGCCGTGAGTATTCACGCCGACACCGTAGGCTTGATTAGCCTTGTGGCAAGTATTCCGGGCTACCGCTTTTTCGTGCCGCTGGCCTTGGTTGCTGTTCCACTTCTGTAAGCAGGCTGCGATAGAACTGTGCCGTCAGAGTGAGTACACGCCGATCGACATAGTGCTTCCGTACCCACGCGAGGGCTGCCGCGCCCATGCGACGCCTACGGTCGGGATCGCCCAACAGGCTGAGCACCGCTTCTGCGATGGCCTCCGGATAGCCTGGAGGAATCAACAATCCTGTTACTTCCGGCACGACGGAGTCCCGTGATCCTGTGCAGATGGTGGTGATGACGGGGATGGCGGTGGACTGCGCCTCCAACACCACGTTTGGAAAGCCCTCGCGCCAGGTTGGCAAGACCATGAGATCCATGGCGCGATACCAGGGCGCAGTGTCGTCTACCATTCCGGTGCAATGGATACGCGGATGGCTCGCAATGTAGGCGCGCTGATCGGCACAAATGGCATCTTCGGACGCATCGAACCAGCCCACTAACAACAGGCGTGCTTGGGGTCGAGCCTGGAGGATGAGATCGAAGGCGCGCAACAGTTCGGGCAATCCTTTGTCGCGGGTGAGGCGGCCGACGAATCCGATTACCGATGTGTCGCTGTTCCAACCTAGGCGCTGCCGCAGGGCGTCGCGTCCCGGTGAAAACCGCTCCATATCCACGCCGTTGCTGCTGCCGTCGCCGAGGACGCGGAGTTTTTTGGCCGGGGCAAGGTGAAGCGCCAACGCGCGATCCCGCAGGCTCTCGCTGTTGCACAGCACCACATGGGCGCAGGCGCACGCGGTCTGCTCAGCGAGCAACAAGAGGCGCAGCTTCCATCCCCGCGCCGTTTCCAGTCGCAGGCCGCGCAGTGCATACACGCGTTGCGGCACGCCGCACAGGGCCGCGGCCAAGGTGCCGAGGAGGCCGGCCTTGGGGGTTCCGAACTCTACCAGTTGCGGGTGGAGGCGCCACAACAAACGGCACAGCCCCAGGAGAGACACAAAATCGGCCCATGGCGCGATACCGCGCTCGATGGGAATCGCGACCCGGTCCACACCCGCTTCGGCCGCCGTGGAGTCCAGTAGTTCGCCCGGAGAACAGACCAGTGTGACGCGAAAGCCTGCCTTGCGCAAGGCGCGCAGGCGAGGACCCAGCACCATGCAAGTCTGGGGGTGAGTGATTCCCACCACCATCGAGGTTGGCTCCGGAAACTCTGCCGGCAGCGCCGGTACATCCCGCGCGGCTATCCGCATTTTGGCTTCGCGTTCCTTGAATATTTTTAAGAAACAGCAAGTCTGTGGGACAGAAAAACCGTGAAGCAGCAAGAGTACGGAAGAGCAAACCGGTGAGACAGCATATGTGTGAAGCGCTTAATCTGTGAAACAGCAAAACTGTATCATTTTCGGACGCATGACAGGATGTGATCCGCAACACAGAATAGAGAGAGTTAACAATCGAACAATAGCCGGAAACCATGGCAGAGCGTATTCGGGTCCTATTGCTCATCCCGCATCTTGGCGGCGGCGGCGCGGAGCAGGTTACCGCATTGCTGGCGCAAGGACTGTCCGCGGAGAAGTACGATGTGCATCTTGGGCTGGTAACCTGCTCGGCCATTCCAGCCCACCTGCTGGGTGGGGTGACCATTCATTCCATCGGAGCGCGCCGGGCGCGCTTCGCAGCTCTGCCACTGATCCGGCTGGTGCGGCGGTTGCGGCCGCAGGTACTGCTCTCGGGTATGGCACATCTCAATTTTCTGGTGCTCCTGCTGCGGCCCTTTTTCCCTCGACGGACACGCGTGGTGGTTCGGCAGAATACCACTGTCTCCTCTGCTTTGGCCGCGGACCGCAGGCCTCGTTTCACGCGCAAGCTGTATCGGCTGCTCTATCGCCGATCCGACCGCGTGATCTGCCAGTCGTGCGCGATGGCTGAGGATCTGGCTGCAGAGCTGGGCATTGAGCGGCAGCGTATCGCCGTGTTGGCCAACCCGCTCGATTTTGAGCGCATTCGCGCGGCACGTGACGGGCCGAACCTGTGGCGCGGGCCCGGCCCGCATCTGCTGGCCGTGGGCCGCCTGGCTCCCGAGAAAGGCTTCGATCTGCTGGTGGAGGCCTTTGCGGCGATTCGTGTACAGTTCCCCGCGGCAGAGCTGGTTATCGTGGGCGACGGAAGTGAGCGAGCGACTCTGGAAAGCCTGTCGCGGCGTCTGCGCGTGGCCACGGCGGTTCGTTTCACCGGCCAACTGGACAATCCCTGCCGCTTCTATCCGGGTGCTACTCTGTTCGTGCTTTCCTCGCGCCGGGAAGGAATGCCCAACGCGCTGCTGGAGGCCGCAGCCGGCGGTCTGCCGCTGGTCGCACTGCCCGCTTCAGGGGGTGTGGTGGATTTTCTTGCAGAGTGCGCGGGCGCCTGGGTGGCGCGCTCGATCTCCGGGGCTGCGCTGACAGAGGTTTTGCTTGAGGCGATGCGAGTCCTGGCTCCGGCAGAGCGGTTCGAGCGCCAATGTCTGAAATGCTACGTGGGTGCGGTCGGGAGTTACGAGGAGTTCCTCAGGGCCACGGCATGTTTGACGGATTAAGATAAGAAACCGGGTCTGATTCGGTCGCGAGTCCTCTTGATGCTTGCAAATCGAGGGACCGGGTTCCGGCAGTTATGGTTGAAGGCGGCTAGTCAGGCTGCGGAAAAACTCGTCATGGATAGTCGAACGAATGCAAAACATCCCTCAGGGGCTAAAGCCCACATCGATTTATTGGGCTTTATCGGAAGCCGGGACTAAAGTCCCGGCCTACCAGTCCCGGCCTACCAGTCCCGGCCTACCAGTCGTGCCCTGTTACAAAGCGCCATCGCAGAGAGTTTTTCCGCAGCCGTAGTACCGTGTCCATGTTGTTTCGTGCTTTCCCATGTCTCAAAATCGAGATCTCCACCGCGAATGAAGACCTATTCGCGCGGGCCCCGGACCTGGGGCACCTATGTTCAAATTTTCCGTTACGAAATCACGCGGACACGGTACCATGTCTCCGACCGGATGAATTCGTTATTTTGGATTCCGTGGTTTCCCACCCTTTCGCCGGAAAAAGGCGAAAGGATGGGGCACGGAATTGCTACAAAATTGAGCGCTCAGAGACCTGACCAGATTGAGGATGACGCCATTTCCCGGCAGCTACTCACCCTCATTTGTCGACATTCAGATCGAAATTCCTGGCCCAAAACTTCACGTGCAACGTATGGCTATCGGCGTCCATGCGCCAGCCGCTTTTCCCCTCGTTTGTGATTTCGGCGAGAGAATTGCCATCCAACAGGACTCGACGCGGCGCTCGCGCTGCGGGCAGTATCACCTCGTAGCCCCGAACAAGGGGGGATTGCTCGACGTGTACTTCGACCTGCAGAGGCTTTTGGCTTGCGCGCGCGACAGTTCCGTCATAGAGCGTGAAGCTATCCTGAACGGGGGCGGAGGCGGGAAATAGGCGCCAAATCAGATCGCCGTTCAATGTGCGGTCATTGGTGCGGTATTTGCCGCCAGACAAGTCCGACGCCAGCGTCTCCGTATCTGGACTGATCATGGGAAGGATGCTGCCCGCGCGCACCAGAAGCGGGATCTGGTCCAGAGGGGCGCGAACGGTCACCTGACGGCCTCCATCGATCATGTTGCCGGTCCAGTAATCCGTCCAGGAACCATGGGGCAGGTAGAAGGTGCGGCTGGTGGCGCCCTGTTCGGTGACCGGGGCGACGAGAATCTTATCTCCCAGTAAGTACTCCTGGTCTGTGTCGTATGCCAGGGGGTCGTCGGGGAATTCCAGCAACGGATGGCGAAGGATGGGCATGCCGGTTTTGGCGGCCTGGTGAGCGTAGGTGTAGAGGTAGGGAAATAGTGAGATGTGCAGACCGGCGTAACGCCGGAAGGTATGGATCGTCTGCTGGCTGGACCAGAGATCCACGGCCCCCTCAGGCATGTCCCAGTCATGTGTGCGCATGACTGGCGTGAGCGCACCGAATTCGACCCAGCGGGTCCAAAGCTCCAGGGAGAAGCCGTTGCCGTCGATGTCGGGTCCCCAGACAGGAAATCCCACTAGTCCCGCGGTGATGCCTGCCCGCACTACCGAGGGAAGCCCGTAATCCTGCGACCAGTTCGGCTGCTGATCGCCGCCCCAGATTACGGGCGTGTAGGCCTGCGAGCCGGCATAGCCAGAGCGGTCGAACTCGACAATGTCGGGCTTATCTGCACGGGACCCGGCAGCACCCGGCTTGGCTGCCTGCGATATCTCATAGGTGATCTTGTGATAGAAGAGCGGATTGAGATTGGCCATTTTGCGGCCGGTCACGCCCGCAGCAAAACGGTCGGTATCGTCGACCCACTCGCCAAAGTCCTCCATCCAGCCGTCGAAATTGTCGTCGAACACGATTTCGCGAACTTTCTGTCCCCACCACTTCACATTTGCGGCGCTGGTAAAGTCGATATTGCCAACCACGAAAGGTTCAAATCTCGGTCCGGTTGGCTGGCCCTGCGCGTTCAAGACCATGAGGCCGGTTGGCTGGCCTTGCACATAGAAAGGGTTCGGAAGATTGTAAGGATCGAGCACCGATCGCAGGTAGGGATGCACATAGGTCAGCGCTTTGAATCCCATGGCGTGGAGATCGTCGGTGAACTGCCGGGGATTGGGGTAGTAGCCGGTCCACCACAACGGCCATCCCTGGATGTCCCCCTTCCCCATCACATCGAACGTCCAGATGGCGCTGGCGGGGATTTTTTCCTGGCGGAGCCGGCGCGCGGTTGCGAGCACAGTCTGCGGTCCTCGATAGGAGCAGATCCAGACGCCAAAGGTCCACGGCGGAGGCACCGGTGAGCGTCCAGTCAAGGCGGTATAGTTCTCGAGGATAGCTCCGGGGCTGCCCACGAAGAAGTACGCGTCGACGGAGTGAGTTTGCAGTTGGACGGAAAACGTCTGCTGCTCCGCATGGGTGAGGTCGACGGTGCTGACCTCCGCCGTGTCGAGATACATTCCGAGCCCGCGCGGCGTAAACAGCAACGGCACTGGCAGGTAGGTCCAGTTATGGCCGGGTTGGCCTGAGAGGTCATTGGACCGAAGCAGCGTCTTCAATCCGTCCAGTTTGACTCGGTCGAAACGCTCTCCCAGTCCGAAGAAGGGCCCCGCTCCGGTGAAGTTCGTCTCCAAATTTGAATTGTTGACAGAATGCGGTGCGCGGATGGACAGGCAGAGGACGCGGGGGGAAAGGACGGCAACTTCCAGAGTTGCGGGGGCATTCGCGCCTGGGACTTCCACCTGCATTTGCCAGCGGTCGCCGTGCCGGTCGATGCGGTCGATGTTCGCCAGCGGCAACGTGGAGGAATTGCCAGAAGTCTGCGTCCAGGCTATTCCGGCGGGGCTGTTGGGTGCGCCGGCGAGTTGCCACGTGAGCCCGGTCTCCTTGTTCGCCAGTGCCATGCCCCAATGGCCTTTGGTGATCTCCAGCCGCCAAAGAGCAGTCTCGATTCTTAACGATGCGGCAGTGTCCTGGACCTGAAGATCTGCGGGCGGCTGTGCGGTCGAGAGCAAGGTGCCTGCGCCGATGCGGCTGGGACGAACCGGATCGTGATGAAGCTCTTCCAGCATCGAGCGGTACTCCGCGCTGGAAGAGAATGTCTGCTGCTGCGCGGCCAGCTTGACGGGGAAAAGGGTAACTGTGAGCGCGGATAGCACGATCCCCAGGACCGCTGTCAGTCCAGGAATGCGCTGCAGCTGGAGTGAGGCTCGTCGTGACAAGCATCCCCCTCATCTCGGGCCCGGGACGTCAAGCCCGAGATTTACATTTTGAACCGGTGATTCTCAAAAAGTAAACAGCAGGCTGCCCACTCCGGAACGGGGATTGCGGACTGCGTTCAGCGACATCAGGGCAAAGTATTGGCTGGCGGAAGTTGAGTTACATTCCAGCCTCCACCGATGGCTTTGATCAAGAGCACACTGGCATCCATCTGGCGGCGGAGGATGTCGATTTCGTTTACCTCGTTGAAGAGAAGGGTGGTTTGTGCGGTGACCACTTGCAGGTAGGGGTCGGCGCCTCCTTGGTAGAGGGCGGTGAACAGCGTCAGGTTGCGTTGCGCTTCCTGCACCGCTTGCCCCTCCTGAGTAGACTCCTGCGCGAGGAGTCGGAGCGCAACCAAATTGTCTTCTACCTGTTGAAATGCTTCGAGTGTTGTCTCACGATAAGTGGAAACGGTTGCGTCGTAGTTAGCCTGAGCCTGCTGCACGCCGGCGCGACGGCGGCCGGCATCGTAGATGATCTCGGATGCCAGCGGGCCTATCGCCCAGACGCGGCTGGGCCAGGTAAATAAGTTAGAAATGTGCGCGGATTCCAGCCCGACGTCACCGCCGATGGTCAGGGTTGGGAAATACGCGGCCTGCGCGATACCAATGCCTTCGTTCGCCTCCGCTACCCGGCGCTCTGCGGACGCTATGTCGGGGCGGCGTTCCAACAGTTGCGAAGGCAGGCCAACCGGAATGGCCGGTGGTTGGAACGGCTGGGATCGAGGAGCAAGGGCGAACTCGGCCGGCGGTTTGCCGATCAGGATGGCGATGGCGTGTTCATATTGCGCGCGCATCACCCCGATATCGGTATCCTGCACGCGTGTGGTATCGAGCTGCGTTCGTGCTTGCACCACGTCCGCCTCAGGGGCCGCGCCACCGGTGAACAGCGCGCCGGTGAGCTCGACCATATCGGCATAGGCCTTTACGGTGTCGTCCAATAGTCTTTTTTGGGAGTCGGCGCTGCGCAATTCGAAGTAATCGTAGGCGAGATCCGCCTGCATGCTGAGCGTCATGGTTGCCAGATCGCCGGCGCTGGCCTGAGCTTCCTGGCGGGCAGCTGCCACGCTGCGCCGTATGCGGCCCCATAGGTCCACTTCGTAGGAGAGATCAAAAGGAAGGGAGAAGTCACCGAGGGAATTGATGGTGATACCGCTGGAGGGAAAGTAGGGTTGATTGGGCGAGAGGCGATAAGCTTGAACGCCCGGCGATACCGCGATCGTGGGGAACTCTGCGGCGCGATAGTAACGAACAGTGGCGCGAGCCTGACGAAAGCGCGCCTCTGCCGTTTTAACGTTCTGGTTGGAAACCGCTACTTGTACTTCCAGGGCGTCCAGCTGAGCATCGCCGAACATCTCCCACCAGTTACTTCGCAGAGCTTCCGCATTGGGATGAGCGACCTTCCATTGGTCGGTTTCCTGTAGTTCCTTATAAGCAGGCGGCACCGCAGTGGCCGGCTGTTTGTACTTCGGACCAACCATACAGCCGCCAAGGACAATCATCCCGGCCGCCGGCAATAGGAAGCGAAAGCTCATTGATCGGCACCTGATGTCCCATGCGCGATGCGCACGGGCGTGCCGCTGACGAGCGAGTCGGACGGGTTTTCGATGACTTCGTCACTTGTACTGAGCCCTGAGGTTACCTGCACATTGTTTCCATAATCAGTGCCGATAGTGATGGGAACAAGTTGTGCGACATTATTGCGGACCACTCCGACTTGTAGGCCTTGGGTGCGGAACAGAAGCGTATCGGACGGAAGGATGACGGAATAGATCTGCCCAGGCAAAGCAAGGTGGACCCGGACGTAGGCGCCGGGAAGAAGCAGGCCTTTGGAATTATCGATATCGACCTCCGTGTTGAGGGTGCGGGACGCCATGTCGATCGAGCTTGAGGTACGGGTGATGGTGCCGTGAAAGCTCTGGTCAGGGTATTCGTCGAGAGTAAGGCTGGCCTTTGCTCCGACGCGAGCAGCGCGCGAATATACCTCAGGAACCGCGACGAAAATACGAAGCGTGCTGATTTGCCCGATCTGAAACAATTCCTGGCCGGGCGTGTTCTGGCCAGCGGCAATCAGCCAGCCATTGTCCGTGTTGCGCATCGTGATGATTCCATCGAAGGGCGCATAGATCTTTTCGTATCCGACAAGATATTCATAATGACCCTGGTTTGCCATATACGAATTGACGGTCGCGTTGGAGGCTTTGTGATTATCAACGGCCTCGTCAGTCGCTTGTTTGGATACAGAGCGGGTTGGGATCAGTCCCTGCCAGCGGTCGGCGGTAATCTTGGCGAGGTCCGAATTGGCCTTTGAGGTTTCCACCTGGGCCTGCGCCTGTGCCAGCTGCTTATCGAGTTCAGGCGCGGCGACGACGGCAAGCAGATCTCCCTTTTTCACGCGCGCTCCGATGTCGTGGTACCACTTGACCAGATAGCCGCTGGCGCGAGCATAGACGGGAGAGTTGATGTAAGGCTGAGTGGCTCCGGGCAGCACGACCTCGTCGATGGGCGAAGACAGCTTGGGATGGATGATCCTTACCTCTTGAACGATGGCCTCGTTCGTTCTTTGCACCAGTTTCGACTCGGCTCGCTCGCGGGCACGGATTCCCAAAAGGATCGCGATCACGAGGAAGATGAACATGGCCGCGCCAGCCACACCCAGGAACCACATGGTGCGCCGCCGCCCGCGAAGCTCCTCCGGGGGACAGCCGGGAATCTCAGCGTTGGTTTTCTCCTTGTCCTCTATTTTGTCATCCATTTTGAGCTCCATTCTGAGCGGACTTGCGAGCTGCCCGAGTCAGGCGATGGTGGTGTAAAAGCGCGAAGACAGTCGGCACGAAAACCAGAGTTGCCACTGTTGCGCAGAGCAAACCTCCGATCACAGCGCGACCCAGAGGCGCGTTTTGCTCGCCTCCGGCGCCCGCCCCGATGGCCATGGGGAGCATGCCAATGATCATGGCCAGGGCGGTCATCAGAACCGGCCGAAAGCGCGTGAAGCCGGCCTCTGCGGCGGCCTCCAGGGCATCGCCGTTCTCAGCCAGCCGCTCCTTGGCGAAGGCGATCACAAGAATGCTGTTGGCCGTCGCCACACCCATGCTCATGATGGCGCCCATCAAAGCGGGCACGCTCAGGGGCGTGTGCGTCAGGAACAGGAAGACGATAATGCCGGCCAGAGCGGCAGGCAGGGCGGTGATGATGATGAAGGGGTCCAGCCAGGATTGGAAATTGACGACGATCAGCAGATAAACCAGAACGATGGCAGCAGCCAGGCCTGCCACCAATCCTTCGTATGAGGTTCGCATCGTGTCAAGCTGGCCGCGTATGCGAAAGAAACTGCCGCGCGGCAGGAGTTTCTGGTCGTTGTTGACGATGCGCGTGACGTCCTGTCCGACGGAGGCGAGATCGCGATCCTGGACATTGCCGAAGATGTCAATCACGCGGCGGATGTTATAGTGATCGATCGCTTCCATTTCGTTGCCGCGCTGCAGCGAGGCAACCTCCGACAGGATCTCAGGCCGCTCCATCGTTGCCGAAGTGAGGGGTATGTTTCCAACCCCCTGTAAGGACTGAATGCGATATTGCGGAGTTTGTGCAATCAGTTCGTATTGCACACCGGTGTCCCAATTGAGGTAGAAAGTTGGGCTGGTCTGGAAGCTGCCGCTCAGAGCGACCAGCAGGCTGTTGTTGACGTCGCGATCGGTGTAGCCGCCGATTGCCGCCTTGGTTCGATCGACATCGATGTTGAACATCGGGTAATTGAGTGGCTGTTGAATCCGTAAGTCAGTGAGGCCAGGAACGTGACGGAGTTCGTCCATCACACGAGTTGCCAATTCATGGTTGCTCGCCATGTCCTGACCTTCTAACTGGACATCCACCGGCGCAGGCAATCCAAAGTTCAGGATCTGCGTGACCATGTCTGCCGGCAGGAAATAGAACATGGTCCCGGGAAATTGGCGGGGCAAGACGGCACGAAGCGTTCGAACGTAATCGGCCGTCGGGCGGTGTTGCGCGTTCAAGGTCACGAGTACGTCGGCATCGGAGGCGCCGATCACGCCCGTGGCGTTGTACAGGTAGTTCAGCTGGCTGTAGGGGAGGCCGATGTTGTCAACGATGCCTTGCATTTCTTGCTGCGGTATCTGCTGACGGATTGTGTTTTCGATCAGTTCGGCCAGCATGGCGGTATCTTCGATACGGGTTCCGGTTTGGGCCCGGAAATGGAGCATGAACTGGCCGCTGTCGACACTGGGGAAGAAGTCGCGGCCGAGCCAGGGAAGGAGAGCCGCGGCGGCGACGCACACGAGAAGAAAAGCCGGGATGAAAATGAATCGTTCGCGTATGAATATTCTCAGCAACATGAGGTAAGTGTTGCGGAAACGTTCGAATCCCCGGTCAAAGCCTTTCTGCATCCGTACCAGCGGGTTGCGCGAGGGCGCAGCATTCTGACTGGACACCTTCAGGAGATACAGCGCCATGGTAGGGACCAGCGTTCGCGACAGGATAAAAGAGGCCAGCATCGCGAAGATGATGGCCTTGGCAAGAGGCGGAAACAGATAATGCGATACGCCCTGTAAGGCAAACAGGGGCAGAAAAGCGATGCAGATGCAGGTTGTGGAGACGAACGCCGGGGTCGCGACCTGCGCGGCCCCCTGCAAAATGCCCTCATAGAGAGGTTGGCCTTCTTCGAGATGGCGGGTGATGTTCTCGATGGTGACAGTCGCGTCATCCACCAGGATGCCCACCGCCAGGGCTAATCCTCCCAGCGTCATGGTGTTGATGGTTTCCCCGGTGGCGCTCAGGACAATGACGGAAGTAAGAATCGCCAGCGGAATAGAAACGGCGATGATCACCGTGCTGCGCCAACTGCCCAGAAACAGCAGGATCATCAGCGCCGTCAGGCCGGCAGCCGTGGTGGCTTCGTGAACGACGCCTTCAATGGCGGCGCGAACGAACACGGATTGATCGGCGAGCGGTTGAACGCGCAGTTGCGGCAGAAGGGTCTGCTCGACGTGCGGGAGTAACCGGCGAATTCCACTGACCACGCTGAGCGTAGAGGCGCTTCCAGCCTTGATGATGCTGATGAGAACACCACGGCGGCCGTTGTGGCGAACGATGTTGGTTTGAGGGATGAAACCGTTGGCAACGTGCGAAATATCTTTTAGATAGATGGTTGAGTTGCCCACCTGTTTCACGGGAACATTGTTGAGCTCGTCGACCGTCTTGGGCGCCGAGTTGGTGGGGAAGTCATATTCGAATCGGCCGATTTTGGCGGTGCCCGACGGCGCAATCACATTCTGTGCGGTCAGCGCATTCACCACATCCTGCGGTGAAATTCCTTTGGACTGGAGGAGTGTGTCCTGAAGGTTCACCATGATCTCGCGCTGCTTCCCGCCGTAGGGGTAGGGCACGGCGGCTCCGGGAACTGTCACAAGCTGGGGGCGAAGAAAGTTCAGGGCCTGATCATTCAGGTCGGCTTCACTCAGTCCCGGGCCGGACAGCGCGAGTTGCAGCACAGGCACACTTGAAGCCGTGTAATTGATGATCAGGGGAGGCAGTGTACCGGGCGGCAACTGCCGCAGGATGGCTTGTGAAACAGCGGTAACCTGCGCGTTCGCCCGGTCCACGCTGGCGTTCGGCTGGAGAAAGATTTTTACTCTGACGATGCCGTCAATGCCGACGGTCGTGGATTCAATGTGCTCGATGTTGTCGACCGTGGTGGTCAGAACTTTTTCGTACACTGTTGTGAGCTGGCCTTCCAGCTCTTCCGCGTTCATGCCGGTATAAATCCAGGAGACGGCGATCACGGGGAGATTAACGGCGGGGAAGATGTCCGTTGGCGTGCGCAGAATGACAATCGGGCTGAGAAGTAGTACCAGCAGCGCCAGGACGACAAAGGTGTAAGGCCGATCGAGCGCGAGCTTAACAATCCACATGGCTGTAGGGTCTTTCCATGGGTTTTGTTACCTAAACAGGTTCGGCCTCAAGCGAGGTACTTATGCTTGAGGAGGATGCTCTGTTGAGCTTCTGCCCTGAGGAAGTGGCCAGAAGCCGGTGACAGATGAGCCGTGGGAGTTAAGTTAGCCGCTGATGCCGGAGTCAGTTCGCAGGAAGGACACGCGTGAACGGCGTGATGAGTTAGTACCCCCGGTAGAGCCGGGGCTCTTTTGGTGTGAGCCGCTCAGAGCGGCTTAGCCGGGTCGCTCACGCCGCTCGGGTTAGATTATGAGCCACCTTGAAGGTGGCGAGTCGAGGCCACAAGTTCACCTGGTCCCGGCGCTGATCTTTCTGCGCGTGGGGGAATGGCTTAAGCTCTCATACTCTTGCATCGAGGATCTCCTCCTCGTGAATCGGCTCACGCGTTGGAGTCCTTTCAATATCACACCGCAACCCTGCCTCCCCGGCAAAGCCGGGGGAACTCCCGATTACCTTAGCGGTTGGATGTATCCGATTGCCTTAGAGGTTGGATGTGTCCGAACCTCGATCGAACAGGTCATTTGGCGCGATCACGCCGCGCACGACACCGGCCAACGAACGGCGCGCGACTAAGGACTGGGGCCTAGCAAGCCTGCCGCCCGCTTGCACCAATGGCGCGTGCGGATTTGCGCGAAGGCTAGAGTTGCGTAAACGTCTTCAAGGGCGCTGAGCGGTTGGGGCGGGAATTCCGATAAGACACGATCTACCGATGTGAACTGGATGCGGTGGGCGTGGACGAACCTGCGCAGTGCCTCTACCTGCTCGAGCCGGACCGTATTGGGATGGATGCAGATGCTCCACACTCCCCTGCCCTGGTGGCGCGGCGCCCAAAGCTGTTGCGGAATCCAGGTGAGGCCTTGGCGCACAAACGGGATACGGGCCAGACCGTCGGAGAGAATTTTGATTCCCTCCGCGTTGAGTGCCTGCAGCGTGCATGGATCGAAGCCGTGCCGTGGGGCGACCCACACCTGCGGGTTGAGGCCGTGACTGCGCAGAATTCGCAAGCCTTCGCGAATCCATGCGCGCTGCGTGCACGCATCGACTCCTGCAAACTCCGAGTTGCGCGCCAACCGCAGCAGACTGCGGCCACGGCTTGCACAAAGGTGCCGATAGCCGTGGAGCGCAAGCGTCGCACCGGCGGCTTGCATCTGCCGGATCGTGGACCAAAAAGCCGGATTCGCCGGAGACTTTTCCAGTTCTGGATCGCGATTTTCGGGCACTACCGCCAGAATGGGGCGCAGTTGAAACTCTGTAACCAGTATGGCGAGTTCGCGCCAGCGCTCCGCAAAAACAGTTGGGCAGAGGTCGTCGATGCGAAGCAGGTACTGGGCCGGCTTACAGAGCACTGCCGGCCTCCGCTTTTTTCAATATGCGGTGCGCCCAATAGCCGAGAACCGCAAACGTGGCAACTGTCCAGAGCGAGGTGGCGAGGGCGATTCCCGCAACGCCGAACCAGCGCATGAGGACGAGATTGAGCACCACGTCGAGCACGAGGTTGAGAATGCCGCAGTAGAGCACCAGGTCGGCGCGCCGCATGGCGATCAGGAAGCGGTAAAAGACGCGGCTGGTGACGAAGAATGGGATCTGGATGGCGTACATGGCCAGCACGCGCGCTACGATCGCGGTGTCGTGGGGTCCGAAGGCTCCGCGCTGGAATGCGATGCGGACCAGGCTGTGCGCGCCTACGACGAGCACCAGACTGAGCGGCACTGAGACCAGAGCTGTCCAGCGAAGCCAGGTACGCAATGCGAGCCGGCAAGCCGGCCAGTCGCGGTAGGCGATGAGGCGCGAGAAGTAAGGCACGATGGCAGTGGAGATGGCTCCTGCCATGAGGGTGAGCGCCACGGCCACAAAGCGGTTGGCGTAGACCAGCGCTGAAACGCTGCCGGCAGGCAACATGGCGGCCATCGACTGGTCGACGAGCAGGCCGCCCGAGGCAACTACGCCGCTCAGCAAAACCGGGCCGTACTGGAGTGCCACTTCGCGCGTGGCCTCATTGGAGCCATGCCACCAGAGGCTGAATCGGTAGCCGCGCGCGTGCATCATGCCGGCAACGATGCACGCATGGAACAGCGATCCGGCGAGCGTGGCGTAGACAATTGCCCAGATTCCCAAGCGACCGCCCAGCGCCAGCACGCCGACGATGATGGCGACTGAAATCACAACCGGGGCAAGCGCAGGCAGCGCAAAGCGGTCCAGCGTGTTGAGGACCGCGGTGCAATTGGTGGCAATGCCGGTGATGAGAACCACAGGCAGCAGCGCATAGAAGAGCCGGATGGAGAGGGCCAGCTTGGCGGCCGGATAATGCGAGGCAATGAGCGGGAAGAACAGATGGGCTCCGAGCGCCATGGCAGCGGTTGCTGCTGCCAGCAGGGTGCACATGGCCAGCAGGGAGCTTGAAAGCAGTTGCTGCGCGCGTGCGTGGCCCTGGCGTTCGCGTACGCGGACCAGCGTGGGCACCAGCGCCTGATTCATGGATTCGGAGATGAGATTGACGAGGAGGCTGGGAATGAGCGCTGCGGCCAGAAAGGCGTCCATGGCGTCGGAGCGGCCATAGAGGCCGGCGACTGCGATCTCCTTCAGAGTGGCTATGAGCTTGACCACGACGCCCGCGGCGCTCACCGATAAGGCGGCGCGCAGGACGGTGCGATTGAGGCTGGCCGCGCCGGAAGACCGTTCTACCGCGGCGGAGGGGGCCATGTCCGTCAGAATTGAGCGCTGTTGGCGCTGAGTGCGGCAGCACGGGCCCGCGAGATGGGAATGTGCCAGGCAGAGCGCGGGTCGGGGAAACACTCTGCCAGTTCCGTGTGATCTTCAACCGCCATGCGGCCAGCTACTGCAATGACGGCAAACAGGAGCCAGGTGGTGCGGCTGTCTTCAACGGTAGACACGGACGACGTGACGGCCCAGACCAGGAGGGTGATGAGGAGCGCCCTGCGCAGCGACGCCTCTGTGTGCAGCGCGGCGAATGCCACCAAAGCAATGATCGCCGTGACGATGGTTACGCCGAGGAGGCCGGTGCTGACGGCGACGGAGAGCGCGGTGTTGTGCGCCGTGTCGATGGGCGAAAGCCCGGCTGCACTGACAAATGTGCCTGCGCCGGTGCCCAGGATGGGCGCACGCATGAAGGCATGCAGGCCCGCAGACCAGATGTTGAGGCGCTGATTCAGATCGCCACGGCGCAGTTGCTCGGGAATGGTGGCGAGGCGGGCGAAGGTTTCGCTAGGAATGACCAGCCACAGGCCGGCGGCAATGGCCGGCAACGCCAAGGCTCCGGTGAGCACTGCGCGGGCATGACCGCGCCCCAGCAACAGGGCGCAGCCGATGAGGGCGACCAGCGCGGCCAGAAATCCGCCTCGGGAAGCGGTGAGTAAGACGGCGACCAAGCCGAGAGGCAGATATCCAATTGCAAGGACACGCTCGAGCCAGCGGGAGTCGACCCAGGAGTCAACTCGCGACTTCGGCCACGCGGCTGCCTGGCTGTTGCCCAACAACGCGGCCAACGGAAATCCCAGGTCGAGAAAGCGCGCCACGTCGTTGGGGTCCTGTCCGTAGGCGGCAAAGCGGTATTGGCCGAGCACGATAGCCTCGGGCGAGCTGAAGTTCACGACCGTGAGAATTGCCAGGACCCACGAGCCAGCGACAAAAGCGCGCAGCAGCGAGCGCAGGTCCTCTGGAGTTTCCGCGAACTCCCACACCAGCCAGACGATCATGAGTTCCTGGAATGAGCCGCGGACTTTGTCGAAGGTAACGACGCGGTTGATGGTCCACACGAGCGAGGCGCAGAACCACAAGTAGAGGGCCAGCACCAACCACTGCACAGCGCCGAGTGAGCGGAGACGGCCGCTCTGGAGGACCGCGGGAATGGCAGCCAGAAGCACCAACAGTCCGGTGATGCGGGCAACATTGCCCAGGGGTGCGCCCAGGTCGAGCGAATACTCCCACGGGATCGTGAAAGTGTAGAGGAGCAGGAGTGCCCAAACGATTCGCCGCATCTCAGTACCTCTGTGAATACACCAGCGCGGAGTAAATGGAGACTCCGAGCGTGGACTGGACCGCTGACTCCAAGGTGCGGTTCAGAAGGTTTTTGCCGAACGAATCCGGCACGTAGAGGATGTCGCGGTCCTGGATCGGCAGATCGGGATCCTGTCCGTTCAGCATCCGCTTCAGGTTGAGTGTGGTCAGGGTTCGGCCGTCCTTCTGCTCGCGAATGAGGACGGCGCGGGATGCGCCTGCGTTCATGGTCGGGCCCCACGCCAGTGAAAGCGCCTGGACAACGGTCAATCCCTGCACTGGGTCCACGGGGAAGCCTCCGGGCCGGATCACGTCGCCTACGACATAGACCAAACCGGCGCGGCTGACCTGGACGGTGTCGCCGGGGATCAGCTCGGGGTTGTGGTCGATGGTTTGGTCGGTGCCGCTGGGATCGAGCACCACCGGATGCGGTGTCCTGGGATCGGAGGCGTGAAAAATGTTGACCAGACGGCCCGCATTGGGCCCCAGGCCGGAGGCCGCGGAGATCAAGTCGAGCAGGCGATGGTGATAGGTGAACGGATACACGCCTGGCCGCGTCACCTCGCCCAGCACGCTGACATCCTGACCCGCGTAGGCGGTCACCAGCACGGAAACGAGCGGGTGCAACAACATTCCCTTGGCGAGCAACGCCGCCTCGATGGCCTGGGCGGCGGCCTGTTCGTCCATACCATCCACGCGCACTTCACCGATCATGGGCAGCGAGACGGTGCCGGCGTCTGAGACACGGACTGCGGAGCGAAACTCCGGTGTGTGGGTCTCACCGATCTCGAGCATGTCGCCGGCGATGATGGGGGCGGGCATGGGCAATGCCGAAGACGCGGCTCCGGCGCCGGGGACGCCAGCGGGCGCGGCGCTGGCCGCATTCCAAACGGCGGGCGCTGCTTTAGGATCGGGCGTGCTGCGACGCTCTTCTGTCTGGGGAAGGCTGACTACGCCGGTGGGCAGGCCCGAGGTGCTGGGCGTGGGCGCCTGCGCGTATCCGCGCACCGTGAAGACGATGGCGACGAGCAGCAGGGCGAGTGCATGACTCAGCAATCTCTGCTGCATGGCGTTCCGTTCGTTGGTTCTCCACTCGCTCACGAGCACGCCTGCCAGCGCCACCCAGAGACCGGCAAAAAAGGTGATGGCCATGTAGAGCGGCAGGTCTGGTGAGACGGGCTTCGCCGGCTGACGCGCGGGATCGACCACGCGCAGATCGGAGCTGTGCACACCGGCGGCGAAGCCAGCCTGCTCCACCTGCTCCAGGACCTTCACGTAAAGCTCATGGCTGGCGTTGGCTTCTTCGCGCATCATGGCGTACTCGGCTGCGGCCTGATTCAACTTCAGACCGGCCGACGTGGCTGCATCGAGGCTTTTGCGCGCCAGTTGCTCGCGATCCTGGGCGGTTTGCCAATTACTGTGGAAGCGTTCGACGAGGTGGGCATCTTCGGCCTGCTTCTGGCGGTCCAGGTCGTCGAGCTGACGGCCGATTTCGACTACGCGCGGGAAGTTGGGGCCGTGCTCGGCGCTGAGTTGCGCCATTTCCTGCTGCAGGTCGCTGCGGCGAGCACGGATCTGCGTCAGGGCGGCGGAGGCAAAGCCGCTGCCCTGCGACTGCAGACGTGGATCGGCGGCAATCACCATCTCCGGATCTCCCTGCGACGCGGCGTGCAACTCGGCCTCGGCCAGGATGCGGTCGCCGGTAGCGGAGGCGAGTTGACGGCCCAGTTCATCGATTTCGAGGGCGGCCGTGTTGTGCTGCGTCTCGGCTGGCTGACCATTGGCCGTGGCCTGCGGCGTGGACACAATGCCATGCGCCGTCTCGAAGTCAGCCAGCCGCTGTTCGTTCTCATCGACACGTGACTTCAACTCCATGAGCTGATTGTTGAGCCAGCCGGAGGCCTGGGTCGTGGCCTGGGCTTCGCTTTCGCTGTCTTCCCGGTCGTAGCCGCGAATCAGGGCGTTGACGACGGCTGCAGAAAGCGCCCGATCCCGGCTGCGGAATCGAATTTCGATGAGAAGGGTGCGGGGCATGGTTTCGACATGGAGGCGCAACGCAAAACGCTCCAGCAGCCATTCCTGGGCCTCGGGGGAGGGTTGATCGGGATGGAAGCCGGGAAAGCGGGTCGCGAATCTCCCGCGGAAGCCCGGGGCGTCGTAGAGTTTGAGTTCCTGAATGACGCGCCAGGCAGGGGCGTCACTGCGCAGCACTGCGGCGGCTGTCTCGAGGGCAACGGACGCCGACAAGATGGAAGCCGAGGCCAGCGGCTGATTCGACTCCAGGCTCAGCGGCGAGGCAGGCGCGGTGCGCAGCTCAACCCGGCCTACGGCTTCGTACTGATTGGGCGCGATGAGGCAATAGAGGAGACACAGCAGCAGCAAGGAGGTTTCGATGGCAAGAAAGAGACGGCGGCGGCGGAGCAGTGTTTGCCAGAGCTCGGGCAGAGACACATTGCGGCGCTGGCCGCGAACCGGGGACCGCGCCGGGGCTTCCACTTGCTCCGCGATGTATTGTTCCACTGGAGCTTCCGGCAAAGGAACCCCCGTACACACCCTCGCGCAGGTCCTTTGCTGGGGGACAGAGAAAAGGCCTTGTTGGAGATCGGGAGTAGTTTGCTCTATCTGGCCTGTAGGTGTTAGTGAGCCAGGTCACTCGTGTGGGTGGGGCCTGGGAGGAAGACGCCTCAGCCAGACCTGAATCAAAGAAGTTAGGGAAGCTCTGAACGAGTAGCTCGCATTCCCTCAGGGGCTAAAGCCCACGTCTTTTTATGGGCTTTAGCGGAAGCCGGGACTAAAGTCCTGGCCTACCAGTCCCGGCCTACCAGTCCCGGCCTACCAGTCGTGACCAGTTACAAAGCCCCACACGGAGAGTTTTTCCGCAGCCTGTAAAGCCCTCGTTTGTTTTGCGCCGTTTATCGGTCCGGCTAAGAACCTATCGGGCAGTTGCGATTTCAGGTGGCGCCGCTTTCCTGGGGCGGGCTTTATTGGATGAGTCTCCACCGCTCGCAGGTGCGTGGGCCAGGAGGCCCACGCGACAGCCGGCCTGGAGGCCAGCACTACCTATTTATGGACAAGTTCTAAAGCCCACGTCAAATTATTGGCTTTAATCGGCACGACTAAAGTCGTGCCCTTTCAAAACAGAGCCAAATTAGGAATTTTTCAGCAGGCTGTAAATTTGTGCCCTGGTCACAAAGCACGGATGGGAAGCGATGCCTCCTGCGAGCGATACCACTCTACGGTGCGTCGCAGGCCCTCCCGGAAATCTACTGCGGGGCGGTAGCCGAGGAGTTCCTGAGACCGGCTAATATCTGCCAGCGAGTCGCGGATATCGCCAGCGCGGGGCTCGGCGTAGGCGGGTTTGCCTTTGTAGCCAGTTAATTCGCAGAGCACTTCGAAGACCTGATTGAGGCTGATGCTCGTCCCCGTGGCCAGGTTCATCATCTGCCCTGCAACCTTCTCAGCGGGAGCCGAAGCAGCAAGCAGGTTTCCGTTGACGACGTTGTGGATGAAGGTAAAGTCGCGGCTCTGCTCGCCATCGCCGTAGATGGTGGGCTGTTCGCCGGCCAGCATTTTGCGGCAGAAGATGGCCAGCACGCCGGAGTAGTGCGAGGTGGGGTCTTGATAGGGGCCGAAGACGTTGAAGTAGCGCAGGGTGACGGTTTCGAGGCCGTAGACGCGGGTGAAGGACTGCATGTAATGCTCGCCAGCCAGCTTGGCGACCGCGTAGGGGCTGATGGGGGCGGGCAGCATGTCTTCGCGCTTGGGCAGGGTGGGCGAATCGCCATACACGGATGACGAACCGGCGTAGACCACGCGTCGCACGCCTGCTTCACGCGCCGCGGTCAGCAGATTGACGGTCGCATCGACGCAGTTGGCGTTGGTCCCAGCGGGATCGGCCACGGAGCGCGGAACCGAGGCCAGCGCCGCCTCGTGAAAGACAATCTCGATGCCTGCGCAGGCTTTCCTGCAAGCCGCCGGATCGGTGAGATCGCCCTGGACAAACTCCATGGCTTCGAGGCCGGCGAGATTCTCGCGCTTGCCGGTGATGAAACTGTCGATACCGCGCACACTCTCGCCGCGCTCCAGAAGCGCAGCCGCGATGGAGCGCCCGATGAAACCCGCCGCTCCGGTAACCAGATATTGAGCCAAGGCAAGACTCCGAAAGGAAAGTAAGAGCAACCGCCTAAGGATACATCGTGCCGGTGAATTGACGGCGAATGGCTGCAGTTTGGATTTGAATTTCCTCAGGGGCTAAAGCCCACAACTTTTTAGCGGCTTTATCGGAGCCGGGACTAAAGTCCCGGCCTACCAGTCCCGGCCTACCAGTCGTGCCCTGTTACAAGGCCCCATCACAGAGCTGGCCGGATCAGGCGCGGCGGGGCCCTGATCGTGTATGTTGATTCTGGTTCGCCTATGACGGCTCTAATCCCTAGTCCGGCCGAGCCTGAGCACTTCCGGATTCTCGGCAGGCTGATCTTCCTGACCCTCGTACTCGTCTCCGTCGCGCTCTTCTGGGTGCGCTTCGGACCCATCCTCGAGCGCATTCTGAAATCGAAGAAGGACCCCGATTTTCATCTCGCCCCTGTGGGCCGGCGGGTTCGTGCCTTTGTGTGGGAGGTGATGCTGCAGGGCAAAGTCATCCGCCAGCGGCCGCTGCCGGGGCTGGCGCACGCGCTGGTGTTCTGGGCGTTCTGCGCTTTCGCGGTGGTCACCATCAACCACTGCGTGGTGGCGTTCGGGCTTGGATTCCTCGATCCGCACAGTGCGATGGGCGCATTCTATTACGACTTTGCTGCCGCTTTCGCCATTGCCTGCGCTGTGGGCATCTTGGGGCTGTTTGTCCGCCGGTTTTTCATTCGGCCCAAATGGCTGGGGCCGCTGTCGTGGGAATCGGGTCTGATCGCGGGTTTGATCTTCCTTTTGATGGTCACGTATCTGGCGGCGTTCTTCGTCCCCGGGGACGGCGCGGCAGGGCAGGCGCTGTGGTGGGCGCATACGCTCACGCTGCTCATCTTTCTGCCGCTGATTCCGCACACCAAACATCTGCATCTGGTGTTGAGCCCGGTCACCATTTTTCTATCGCGGGATGGTTTCAGCCAGATTCCGCCGCTCACCGGCGATGAGGATTTCGGGCTGGTAGCGGGCAAGGATCTCACCCAGCTTGTCAGCCTGCAGGCCTACTCCTGCGTGGAGTGCGGGCGCTGCACGGAGCACTGCCCCGCCAACAACACAGGCAAGGTACTGAACCCGAAGCAGGTCATTCTCGGGGTGCGCGCGTATCTGAACGAATTTGGCCCGGCGTCGGAAGAGCCGCTGCTCGGAAAGCACAACTCGCAGGAGGCGGTCTTCGAGTGCACGACCTGCGGGGCGTGCGAGTTCCAGTGCCCGGTGGGGATCGAACATTTGCCCATCCTCATTGGCCTGCGTCGCGGCGCGGTGAATACCGGCGAATGGCAGGACGAGCATGGGGCCAAGCTCTTTCGCGCGCTGGAGCGGGGCAGCAACGCGCTGGGCATCAGCGCCACGGAACGCGACAAGTTTGTCGAGAAGAATGCGCTGCCGCTCTTCGACGGGACGCAGGAATACTGCCTGTGGCTGGGCTGCATGGGCGGGTACGATCCGAAGGGGCGTGAGATTATCGTGGCTTTGGTCCAGGTGATGAGGCACTTGAACGTCAGCTTCGGCGTGCTGCGCAAGGAGAAATGCACGGGCGATCCGGTGCGGCGGCTGGGCAACGATCTGCTCTTTCAGCAACTGGCGGAGGCGAATCTCGAGGCGTTGAAATCGTCTAAGACGAAAAAGATTATTTCGATTTGCCCGCATTGCGTGCGCACCATCCAGGAAGACTGGAAGGAGTTTGGCACGCCGCCGCCGGTGGAGCACCACAGCGAGTTTCTGGCGCGCTATGCCAATCAACTGCCGAAGCAATCGAGCGGGAAAAAAATTGTTTTCCACGATCCGTGCTACCTGGGACGGTATCGTGGCGTGTACGAGGAGCCGCGGACCGTTGTCAAGGGTGCAGGGGAACTGGTTGAGGCCCCACGCAATCATGAACGCAGCTTTTGTTGCGGGGCGGGCGGCGGGTTGGTGTTTCTGGGCGAAGAGACGGGCGAGCGCGTGAGCCATGCGCGGGCCAAAGAACTGGCCGGGACCGGCGCGCAGGTGGTGGGCGCGGCCTGCCCCTTCTGCAATACCATGTTTCAGGACGCGCTGAAGGCGCAGGGGCCGGATGCGCCGCAACTGCTCGATATCGCCCAACTGGCAGCGCTGGGATTGACGGGAAGCAGCAGCGATTAAGATTCTTGCCTTCCCACCCTTGCCGCAAAAGACGCGGCAAGGATGGGGCACCCGGCAATCCCAGGCCAGGCGCAAAAACAAAGACGCGCCGAACCTCGGGCACCCAGGATTTGAGCAGGGTTCAGCATCTAACGCAACGTGGAGCACCGAAAAACATGAAAATCGTAGTCGCCATCAAGCAGGTGCCGGAACGGGATGCGCCTGTGCGCATTGCCGGCAAATGGATTGAAGAAGCCGACCTGCAGTACGCCATGAACGAGGCTGACGCTTATGCGCTCGAAGAGGCTCTGCAGCTCAAGGAAAAGAACGGCGGTGAAGTGGTCGTGGTGAGCGCGGGTCCGGAGCGCGCGGGCTCGACCATTCGCGAAGCCCTGGCCAAGGGCGCCGACCGCGCTATTCACATTGCCTGCAACGATCTGGTGGAGCGCGACGCTCTGGATGTGGCCCGGCTATTGGCTGAAGCCGTCCGACCGGAGAATCCTGACCTGCTGCTCACCGGATTGCAGTCAGAGGACCTGGGGCTGGGGCAGACGGGCGTGATCGTGGCTGAGCTGCTGGGCCTGCCGCACGCTACGCTGATTCTGCAGGTGGAAAAGACCGATGGTGGCATCCGGGTAAAGCGCGAGCTCGAAGAGGGCTGGTTCCAGATGATCGAGATGCCGACGCCGGCCGCGCTTACTATCCAATCCGGCGGCAACAAGCTGCGCTACGCGACGCTGATGGGCATTAAGCGCGCCAAGACCAAGGAGGTTCGCGCGCTGAATGCCGTCGACTTCCGCGGACCTGAGAATCCGGTCGTGAGGCTCGAAGAGGTCGCCCTGCCTAAGAAACAAAAGTCTACACAGATTCTTCCCGGCTCCGGCAAAGAAGCTGCGGCGGCGCTGGTGGAAAAGCTCAAATTCGAGGTGCGCGTTCTATGAGCGTTCTTGTGGTTCTGGAGGAGCGGGACGGAAAAATCAGCAGAGCGAGCTGGGAGGCATTTGCCGCCGCACAGTTTCTCGGCGCGGCACTCAACCAGCCTGTTACTGCCGTGGTAATGGGCGCGCAGACCGAGGCCCTGGCGGCCGAGGTGGCCGCGAAACATCCGGGCAAAGTAATTCGCCTTGAGCATGCGCTGCTGAAGCCCTACACGCCTGACGGTTTTTCTCTCGCACTCCAGCAACTCATCCAAAGCGAGAGCCCCACGCACGTGGTGTTTCCGCATACTTACCAGGTGCGCGACTTTGCGCCGGCGCTGGCCGCGCGCATAGGCGAGGTGCTGATCAGTGACGTGATTTCCATTGCCGACGGGCCGGTGTTCACACGGCAATTGATGCAGGGGCGGCTCACCGGAACGTATCGGCACACTGGCAGTGGACCTTGCCTGGTCTCCGTGCAGGCGGGCGCATTTCGAGCCGAGCCTATGGCCGGTGTCTCGGCTGACGGAGCTGCGGTTTCCACCTTCACACCTACTCTCGAAGCTGCGCAGATTCGCACCAAACCGGGCGAGCCGTTCCGCGGCTCTGCACAGACGGTTGACCTCGGCTCGGCACAACTCATCGTCAGCGTGGGGCGCGGGATCAAGGAAGCGGAAAACCTGCCTCTTGTGCAGGACCTGGCCACTGCGCTGGGCGCGGAGCTGGCTGCTTCGCGGCCCATCTGCGACAACGGCTGGCTGCCGATGGAGCGGCAGGTGGGTTCGAGCGGGCAATCCGTTGCGCCCAAGCTTTACCTCGCCGTCGGCATCTCTGGCGCCATTCAGCACCTTGTAGGCATGAAGGGCTCGCAGTGCATCGTGGCGATTAATAAGGACCCGGACGCGCCCATCTTCGAAGTCGCCGACTACGGGATTGTTGGCGATTTGTTTGAGGTGGTGCCGGCGCTGACGGAGGCGGTGAAGGCGGCGAAGGGGTAAGACCGTGAATCGTGAATCGTGGTTCGTGAACGATGCGCGCATTAGGTTTTGTGGTCTCCCACCCTTTCGCCAGTAAAAAGGCGAAAGGATGGGGCACGGAGCGTGGACAGCGAACGAGCGCAAATCACGCAGCACGAGCCAGGAATCACGAACCACATTCGCTGTACAACTCCGCGCCACGTGCGGTATGGTTCCTTTTTTACTGACAACAAGGCATCGAAGGAACCGCAATGTTGCTTCCGCAGACGTATCAGGCCGCGCTCGCTCTGATGGTGCTCAGCATGCTGTGCTGGGGGTCGTGGGCCAACACTCTCAAGTTCTGCCCTCAGTATCGCTTTCAACTCTTCTACTGGGACTACGCCATCGGGATGGGCATTGGCGCGGTGCTGCTGGGGTTGACTGCGGGCAGCATGGGGCATAGCGGCACGCCGTTTCTCACTGCTATCGCGCATACGCCCGGAGTCTGCATCGTGTATGCGCTCATCGGCGGCGCCATCTTCAATGTGGCAAATATGCTGCTGGTAGCCGCCATTGAAGTGGCCGGCATGGCGGTTGCTTTCCCTGTGGGCATAGGGCTGGCGCTGGTGATTGGCGCGATTTCGAATTACGTGATCACGCCGGTAGCGAATCCCTTGCTCCTGTTTGGCGGAGTGGCGATGGTGGCCGTGGCGATCGTGCTAGACGCGGCCGCGTATCGCAAGCGCGAAACCAAGGCCAGGGCTGCAACCGCCCTCGGCATTCTCATCAGCCTGGCGTGCGGGGTGCTGATGGGCTGCTTTTACCCGTTCGTGGCACGGGCGCTGAACGGGGTGCCTGGGCGGCCAGAGCCCGGACCGTACGCGGTTGCATTCTACTTCACCATCGGACTCATGGTTTCCACGATCCCCGCGAATCTGCTGCTGATGAAGAAGCCGCTCGACGGCAAGCCTCCCGTGGACGGTTCAGGCTACGGCCGCGCGCCACTCGGCTGGCATCTGGCCGGAGTGCTGGGCGGCGCCATCTGGTGCGCGGGCGGCGTTGCGAACTTTGTGGCTTCGGGCGCGCACCTGGTGGGACCCGCCGTTTCTTACTCCATTGGCCAAGGAGCGACAATGGTGTCGGCGTGCTGGGGCGTGTTTGTGTGGGGCGAGTTTGCCGGCGCTCCTCGCGCGGCCAAGGTGCTGCTGGTGTTCATGTTTTTGTTCTTCGTACTTGGCTTGGGAGCGGTGGCGCTGGCGCCGCTTTACGCGTGAGCTGCAGCGGAGGATTTGCCGCGATGCGGTGTGGATAATAATAGTGCCGCGCAGTGAATTTTTATTTAGCTTTTCATGACGCTGATGCATCCACTTATCAGCATGTCCACTCCCCGGCACGAGAGGCAAATGGAAAAGTCTGAAATGCGTGCACGTGCGATGGACGCCTTCACGCGGCGCGAAATTTTGCGACGCGGCTCGCTTGCTGCAGCGTCGCTGCTGACGCCAGTCCCCTTTGCGTGGGCACAGGCAATACCATCTTCGCCTGCCGACTACCGACTTGAAATTACGGAGACGGAATGGGAGCTTTCACCCAGGAAAAAGATTCGCACTGCTGTTTATAACGGGCAAATTCCCGGCCCGCTGCTGCGCGTGACGGAAGGCAAGCCGGTGACGATCGATATCATCAACCGGCTCAAGCATCCCGAGATCGTGCACTGGCATGGGCAATGGATCCCTGTCGCTGTGGATGGCGCAGCAGAAGAGGGTTCGCCGATGATCCCGGCGGGCGGCAGCACTCGGATTACTTTTACGCCGAGACCCGCAGGCCTGCACTGGTATCACACGCATGCCATGGCCGGGCACAGTTTGAATCTCGGGCTCTACACGGGCCAGTCCGGCGGGCTCCATGTCGCGTCAACCTCCGAGCCGGGCGCCTACGACAAGGAACAATTCATCGTCCTCCACGACTGGGGATCTTATTATGTTCCCGCCGATGACGGTTCGCAGATGGTGGGCTATGCAGCCGCGTCGATCAATGGCCGCATGCTCGGCCATGGCAACCCCATTCAAGTGCGCGAGGGTCAGCGGGTGCTGTTCCAGATTCTCAACGCCAGCGCCACTGAACCGCATTGGCTCGCGCTTCCGGGCCATCGCTTTCAAGTCCTGGCTCTGGATGGCGCTCCTGTTGCGACGCAGGCTTCGGTTGATCTGCTTCGGCTGGGCCCGGCGGAACGCATCACCGCGCTGGTCACCATGGATCGACCGGGCGTGTGGGTCTTCGGCGAGCCACGCAAATCTTTTCTCCATGCCGGCATGGGCATCGTAGTGGAGTACGCAGGCAGCACCGGCAAACCGGTAGAACCGCAGGCGGCTGCGCTGACGTGGGATTACCGCATCTTTGGCGAGGCGACGCCGCAGACGCGCACCCCCGACATCACTATCCCTATGATCTTCACCTCGCGCTTTACCGGGCAGGGGTCGCTGGGCAAGTGGATGATCAACGGCAAGTCCTGGCCGCATCCCGAGCCCTTTGCGTTTCACGCCGGGGTTCGGCATCGGCTGGTGTTCGCGAACCACAGTACGGACGACCACCCCATTCACCTGCACCGGCATAACTTCGAACTGGTTTCGATTCGCGGCACGGCCACCAGCGGCGTGCACAAAGATGTGGTAGTCGTAGAAGCAGGAACGACGGTGGAAGCCGATCTGATTCCGAACAACCCCGGCAATACTCTTTTTCATTGCCACCAGCAGGACCATATGGACGCGGGCTTTATGGCGCTGTTCCGGTATGCGTAAAAACGGACAACCGCAGATTCTTCGGCTGCGCCTCAGGATGACAGCGGCGGCCAGGGAAACGTTTTTGGCAAGGCCGGTGCTTACCGGATAACTTAGACATATACGAGGAGTGCAGTTTGAAACACTTCCCTATCGCTTTCATTCTCATCGCGCTCTGCGCAACCGCTGCTGCCGCGCACGCACAGGACAATTACGAGATCCAGGTCTATGGTTCCGAAACCATGACGCCGGGCACGCTACTGACCGAGTTGCACAGCAACTACACGGTTGAGGGAAGCACGACTACTCAATTTGGAGTGTTGCCCACACAAGGGCAGGAACATGAAACGCTCGAGTTGACGCAGGGCATCAACGACTGGTCGGAGGTTGGATTCTACGTTTTTACCGCGGAGGGGAATGGCAATGGCGTGCAGTGGGTGGGCGACCATATCCGTCCGCGGGTGCGCGTACCGCCCTCGTGGCGCTGGCCGGTTGGGGTCAGCGTGTCGAACGAGATCGGCTATGCCCGCCCGGAATATACCAACGCGACATGGTCGTGGCAGATCATGCCCATCATCGACCAGAACATCGGGAGATGGTATTGGGCAGTGAACACCACGATGAACTGGGGGTTCCACACGGTGCCTCCGCCACCTGGAACTCCGCCAGCGCAAGTGGCTTACTATTACCGCGATGTGCAGCCGCGCGGCTTGACCTTTGGCCCGGCCGCGACCGTGACCTTTCAGCCCAAAAAGACATTCAACTTCGGCGTGGAATATTACGGATACTGGGGCGAGTTCGGTCAGTTCGTCAATCTGCACAACCAGCAGCAGCAGTTCTTCCCGGTGGTGAATCTTTTTGTTTCTCCCAAGTGGGAGATCAATTTTGGCGCAGGGTGGGGCGCCACTGCGTCAACCGATCACCTGATTGTGAAGGGGATCGTGGGGCGTTATTTCAACTGGAAACGGCCGCGCAGGTGAAGGCTGACATGGCGCTTTTGGCGGGGTAGACGCAAGCCTTCGTGGAGACCCGCCGGAAGCAGAATTACCGTGAAAAGCATCCCCCAGGGGCTAAAGCCCACATCGATATTGCTGGCTTTTGTGCAGCCGGGACTAAAGTCCCGGCCTACCACTCGTGCCCTTTTTCAAGGCAATGAAATCCCTGCCCCGCGGAGTTATTCCGCATTCTTTGAGGCTGTGGCCTTAGCTTTGTGAGGGTCAGGAGACCCGCACTACAGCCGGTCTGGAGACCGGCGCTACATCTACGCTAGGGCCATTGCGCGGATGGTTTCTTTGCGCACGGTCAGGCGTTCGATCAAGTCTGTCCGCACTTCGTAGCCGCGGCCGGGAACGTCTGGAATTGCGATTTCGCCCGCCGCAGAAACGGTGATCTCCGGCTCGACGATATCGTCGGCCCAGTAGCGCGCCGACGCCGAAACGTCGCCGGGCAGAGTGAAGTTTTCAAGCGTGGAGAGCGCGATGTTGTGAGAGCGGCCGATGCCCGACTCGAGCATTCCGCCGCACCACACCGGGACGCCGCGCTCCTGCGCTGCGTTATGCACGGCGATGGCCTCAGAGAATCCGCCTACGCGGCCCAGCTTGATGTTGATGATCTTGCAGGACTCCATCTCGATGGCGGCCAGCGCATCGCGCCGGTTACGGATGGACTCATCGAGGCAGATCGGCGTTTCAAGGCGTTTCTGCAGGATGGAGTGGTAGTAGAAATCGTCGTGCCATAGGGGCTGCTCGATCATGAGCAGGTCGAAGGCGTCGAAGGAGGCCAGGTGCTCTTCGTCGCGCAGCTTGTATGCCGAATTCGCGTCGCAGCTCAGCATGATTCCCGGCCAGCGGTCGCGCACCTTCTCAAAGACCTCCACGTCCCAGCCGGGCTTGCATTTCAGCTTGATGCGCTGATAGCCGGCCGCCACTTCGCGCTCAATTGTCGCCAGCAACTCCGGAATCGACTGCTGAATTCCAAGGGAAACCCCGCATGGAATGCTCTCGCGGACGCCGCCCAGCAGAGTGCCGAGGGGAATCCCTTCGCGCTGCGCTTCGAGATCCCAAATAGCGTTTTCAAGCGTGGCTCTGGCCATGGGATTCCCGCGCACAGGCTTGAATATCCTGGGGCAATCGCCACCATGCTCGGGCATCTCGGCAGCCAGCATCGGCCCCAGCTCGTTCACGAGTACCTGCCACGCTGTGTCGGTCGACTCCGCGGAGAAGGACGGATGCTCGCCCGCTGTACATTCTCCCCAGCCGGTCAATCCTTCCGACTGCACTTCGGCGAGCAGAATGCGGCGTTGACGGGTGACTCCGAAGCTGGTTTCAAAGGGACGCACCAGCGGCATGTTGATTTCGCGCAGAATAATTCCATCGATTCTCATAAGGAAACCTTTGTGTTTAGAACCTGTTCTGTCCGTGGAAGGATGCCCAGCTCGTAAATCCCGTTTCCATCTGCATCCCGGGTAAAGCCAAGTACGGCCAGCTCCCGGGCAAATGCCTGTTGAAATTTCCGACGGTTCTCCATCTGCACGGCCAGTGCTCGTTCTCGATCTCGAGCGCTCGCCTTCCACTGTTCAATGGAGGCGGGAACCAGAATCCGTTCCTCGATGGCCGTTCCAACTGCCGGATGCCCGTCCAGATGTGCCTGAACTTGAGGGGAATCCAACTCCCATTCTGCGAGAAGCCGGTCGGTCGGGAGCCCACCCTGCAGTCGAGATGAGGATACACCATAGAAATTCTCCCGATAGCGACGGGACAACCGCGCCCAGCCTGTGGATATTGAGGAAAGCGTTCTTGATCTGCAGCGGATCGAAGGTCCACTCCATGTGCCGGATTCCGCGGGCCAGAGCCTCACGCCGTTGCTCCAGCTTGAGTTGCGCACCGATACCCCGGTTACGGTGCCCCTGCTTCACCGCGAGCATGTGGGAGTGCAGATAAGGGAGAGCGTGCCCGTTCACCTGCTTAATTCCCGGCAAAGACATGGCGAAACCGAGCAGTTTTTTGTCCGATCCCTGATGTCTGCTGTCTGTGTCGAAGGCGCCAAGAACCTGGCCACCGATCTTCTGCGCCAGCAGAAATGTTTTGCGTGGAATCATCTCAGTTTCGTCGTAGCCCCAGGTCTCCACCTCGAGCTCGACGCATGCGTCGAATTCATCCATTCCGGCGCAGGGGCGAATCTCGATCACGAAGTCGGCTCCGGTCGCAGTTTGTCTTTGGCCTGGGACCACAGCGATTCAAGCTCCTCAGGCGCAAGCTCTTCGAGCGGACGAGGAGACGATTGTTCCATGAGCCGGAATCGTTCGCGAAAACGCAGATTGCAGCCACGCAGGGCCATCTCTGAATCGATGCCCAGATGGCGCCCCAGATTCACCACGGTGAAGAGAAGGTCGCCCAGTTCTGCCTCGACTGCGTGCTTTTTGGCAGAGTCGCCGGCGGCGGCTTCTGCCTCCAGTTCGGCGGTCTCCTCGACGATCTTCGGCAACAGGTCGCGCCAGTTCGGCCAATCGAAACCGGCCTTGCTTGCCTTGGCGCCCAGCTTGGCGGCCTCGGCGAGAGCCGGCATGGCCCGCTGCACACCGTCGAGCCTCGATTGCGCCACAGAGACTGAGTGGGATTTCTCCGCGGCCTTGATTTCCTCCCAGTTGCGGAGGACTGCGGCAGACGAACCCTCCACCGCCGCATCGACATTGGCTTGGTTTCCTGCCGCGCGCGCGGCTTCTTCGCCAAAGACGTGGGGGTGGCGGCGGATCAGTTTGCGATTGAGATGATTGAGGACGTCGGCGATGCTGAAGCGGCCTTCGTTGGCCGCCATCTCCGCGTAGAACAGCACCTGGAGCAGCAGGTCGCCGAGTTCCTCGGCCAGGTGCGGGAAATCCCGACGCTCAATGGCGTCGAAGACCTCGTAGGCTTCTTCGAGAGTGTACTTGCGAATAGAATCGAAGGATTGCTCGCGGTCCCACGGACAGCCGCCGGGAGCCCGCAGACGCGCCATGATGGCCACGGATTCCCGGAAAAGCTCCGCTGCGCGGCCCGGATCGGTGGCGATTTCCGAGGTCGGTTCGGGCGGACTGGGGGGACCTGGCTTTTCTGGACTTGGACTTGCCGACGGGAGGTCCATTTCTTCCAGTTTACCTTCCCCGGCGCAGCAGGCGGGTTTTGCGCATCCTCGAGAGTGGAACACGGAAGCCGTATACTCAATGATTCCAATGGATCTCGTTCTCGGCACCGTTTTTGCAGGCCTGCTCGGCACCGTGTTTGGCAGCTTTCTGAACGTGTGCGCGACGCGCTGGCCGGTGGGCGAGAGTGTGGTGGGCCCGCGCTCGCATTGCCGGAGCTGCGACCACACGCTGGCGTGGCACCAGAACATTCCCCTGGTGAGCTGGCTGGCCCTGCGCGGCCGCTGCGCGACCTGCGGTACCTGGATTGGCTGGCGCTACCCGGCGGTCGAGTTCGCGGTGGGCTTTACCTGGGCGCTGGCCGCGTGGCAGACGTTGCCCGCATTGTGGGAGCCGGGCTTGACGGCGACCAGCGTCTTCGATGCTGGCCTCTTGGGCGTAGAAAAGATGATTCTCTCCTGGCTGCTGGTGGGGCTGGCGATTTTCGACGCGGAAAACCTGTGGCTCCCCGACCGGCTCACCCTGGGCGGCGCGGTGCTTGGCCTGCCCTTCACGTTTCTCCGGTTCGGCGTGCACTGGGTCTGGAAATCAGCGCCGCTGAACTGGACCAGCGGGCTGGAGACGCACGGAGAACACATTTTTGAAGCAATCATCCACTGGACGATCGGCATCGTCCTTGCTCCCGGGATCATTCTGTTCACGCGCTGGGCTTACAAGGCGGTGCGACGGCGGCACGGCGTTGGATTGGGCGACGCCAAGCTCATGCTGCTCTTGGCCGTGTGGCTGGGCCTGTCGCACACGCTGCTGGCCTTTGTTTTGGCCGTTGCTATTGGAACTGTTTTTGCGCTGGTGCTGCTGGCTCTGCCTGGGCGTGGATCCGAACCCTGGGCCGTTACCAAGCTTCCGCTGGGAACTTTCCTCTGCGTCGGCGGAATTGTCAGCGCGTTTTGGGGCACGCCGCTGATTAACGCGTATCTGCGCGCGGCGGGATTCTATTAGGGCGAAGAGGCGATCCTAGTACCGCGTCCATGTAGCTTCGTGCTTTCCCAGGTTTCAAAATCGAGACCTGGGGCACCCATGTTCAAATTTCCGTTACGAAATCACGCAGACACGGTACTAGATCCCGCAGGGGCTAAAGCCCGCCTCGATTTTTCTGGCTTTTTCGGCAGCCCGGACTGAAGTCCGGGCCTACCAGTCGTGCCCTTGTTACAAAGCCCCATCCGCTGACTCTTGCGGCACGACTAAGAACCTATCCGTCCATTGCGAATTTCAGGGAGCGCCGCTTTCCTTAGTCGCCTTCCTTATTGGCTGCGTCTCCACTGCTCGCAGGTGCGTGGGCCAGGAGGCCCGCGCGACAGCCGGCCTGGAGGGCGGCGCTACCTATTCATTTTGCGGCGACTGCTAAGGTTGCGCGTGCCCATCCGCGGGCTTGGCGTTGGCAAGCTCGGGATCGCGCAGCGCTTTCTTCGCGTCTTTGGCGTGATGGCTGCCGGGATCGTACTCCATGACCTTGAGGTAATTGGCGCGGGCCGACGCATACTGCCCCAGGTGCCGCTCGGACTCGGCCAGGCCCCAGTACACATCCGGATTGTCGGGCGCGAGCACCAGCGCCGACTGGAACCGCGACAGCGCGCCCTTCCAGTCATGATTTTCCAGATAGTACATGCCTACATTCACATCTTCTTTTGGCGTTTCCTTCGGGAAGGTATCGAGGCCCGAGTCGTCGCCATTTTTACCTTTTCTCGCCGGTTCGTCGGGAGGCGGAGCCATCACATTGCCCAAGCCGCTGGAGCTGGAGCTGAACCCGCTGCTTGAGTTGCTGGCGTCGGGCGCTTCATCGTCGGGGCTGCGGATCGGATCCTTGTCCACGGCCGGCGCGGCGGCGTGGCTATCGCCGTTCATGCCCGCGGAGAAATCGGGGGCATTGGCCGCGGGCATCAGCGGCACCGATTTTTCATCTTCGGGGAAAGGATTGCCCCCCGCGGCGGGATTGCCCTGCGCGGCCGGCTTTTGCGCATTGCCGTTCTGCGCGCCTTGATTGGATTGCTGGCCTGATTGTTGATCCTCGGGAAAGGGATTGCCCGCTGCGGCGGGATTGCCCGCTGCGGCCGGCTTTTGCGCGTTGCCGTTTTGGGCGCCTTGGTCGGATTTCTGGCCTGATTGCGCCGGCTGCTGATCAGACTGCGCATGGAGCACCGGCGCGGCTGCGAATGCTGCCAGCGCGCCCGCGATCATCCACTCCCATGCAACTCTGCGCCTCATGCTGCGGTCCCCAGCTTCTTCAAAAACCCTACGCCTTTAATGGTACGATGCGATGAAGAGGAAGTCACTCCGTCCTCTTATCCCATACGAGAGCATCGCAAACCTGAATGGGCCTGATCATTCGCTCGTCCGCCATCCATGCTGCCGGCTGCTATACCACAAGCGCGATTCGCAAGGGCGCGCTGGTGGCCGAATACTCCGGTCATAAGCTGACCAAGGCCGAGGCCGACCAACGCTACGAGAACTCGGCCGTGACTTACCTTTTTGGACTGGGCGATGGCTCAATTGTCATCGACGGCCACGCTACGGCCATGTTCATCAACCACAGCTGCAAGCCCAACTGCGAGACCGAAGAGATTCGCGGGCGGGTGTGGATCAAAGCGATCCGCAATATTGCTGCAGGCGAAGAGATTACCTACGATTATTGCCTATACGATGGGGGCGACGATGAGCACGCCCACTGCAATTGCGGGACCAGCAAGTGCCGGGGGACGATGTACTCGAAGACGGAGATGCGCAAGCGCAAGCCGGCGGCGAAGAAGACCGCTCCGCCCCGGAAGAAACAGGCACGGAAAAGTTAAGTCCTGTTAGAAAACAGCAGTGGACCAGCTTTCCGCCCGGCGAGTGTGAAAAAAGCAACCGCGGATCCTTCCTCTTCGCTGCGCTCAGCGTCAGGATGACAACGCGATGTTTGGTGCAATAGCTCGCTTGCCAATTAAATTGTCGGCGTCCACCGTTTGCTGTTCCTGACGACGCCTGGGGTTTTCCACCCACTTGCCCACTCGCCCGCAGACGATACAATCGCCATTAGGCCCTCTGCCTTTATCGTCACCGGAGCATTCGCACGCATGGGTTACCAGGTTCTGGCCCGCAAATATCGCCCTCAGCGCTTTTCTGACGTCGCCGGCCAGGATCACGTGACCTGCACGCTGATGAACGCGCTGCGCCAGAATCGCGTGGCCCACGGCTACATTTTTTCCGGACACCGCGGCATCGGCAAAACCACGATTGCACGCATCCTTGCCCAGGCGCTGAACTGCCGGACGGAGATCGGGAGCGCGGAACGGCCGGATCCTGAGCCCTGCGGCGTGTGCGATTCCTGCGTGGAGATTCGCCAGGGCAATGCGGTGGATGTGATCGAGATTGACGCCGCCACCAACCGCGGCATTGACGAGATTCGCGAACTGCGGGACGCGGCCCGCTACGCGCCGGCACGCGACCGCTTCAAGATCTACATCCTGGACGAAGCGCACCAGATTACCGACGCGGCCTTCAACGCGCTGCTCAAGACGCTGGAAGAGCCACCGGCTCATGTCATCTTCATGATGGCAACCACCGAGCCCGAAAACATTCCTCAGACGATTCGCTCGCGCTGCCAGCACTTCAGCTTTCATGCCGTCAAATTCGACGACATTCTGAACCAGTTGAAGATGATTGCAGTGGCCGAAGAAGTGACCGCCGAAGATGCCGCACTGGCGTTGCTGGCCGAGGCCGGCGACGGCTCCATGCGCGACGCGCTCTCCATTATGGACCAGGCCATCGCGTCGGCGCCCGTCGAGAATGGCCGCGCGGTGCTGAGCGCCGCGCAGATTCGCGAGCTCATGGGCTCGGTGCCGAATGCTGTCTTCGAGCGGCTACTGGAAGCCGTTGCGCAGGGTCAGAGCGCAGCGCTGATGGAGCAGTTGAATACGCTGGTCAATGCAGGCCACAGCCCGTCGTCGCTGGCGCGGCAAATGGTTCGTTACCTGCGCAACACGCTCATGGCCAAGCTGGCCGGCGAGCAGACGGAGTTGCTGCAGATCTCGGCCGACGAGCGTGCCCGCGCCACGCGCACTGCGATGCTCTTCACAGAAGAAGAGATCACGCGTAATTTGCAGATCGTGCTGCGCACCTTCGACGATCTGAACTACCGCCAGGAGCAGCGCTTCCATCTCGAGCTCGGGTTGCTCAAGCTGATTCACGCGCAACGGCTGCTGCCGATTGAGGAGTTGCTCAGCAGCGTGGCCAGCGGTGTTGGTGGATCGGGTAGCTTCACGGCCGGTGCCTCTCGCGCGTCGACAACACACAGTGCGCCGGCTGTGCGGCCGGCGCCCGCGCCCGCGCCCGCACCGAAAGCACCTGAACCACCTTCTGCATCTCCGTTTGCTCCCTCTGGCAGTGGGGCCGGCAGTTGGAGTTCGGGGCCCAGCATCAAGCAGAGCGCAGCGCCTGCGACGGTCGTTGTTGAACGGACTTCGACGATTACGGCGGTGACAGCCGATGCCACGCTGGTCGCAGAACGAGCGCCCGTCGTAGAACGAGCTGAACCTGTCGCGCAAAGACCAGCGCCGGCGCCCGTGGCTGCTGCAGATGTTGCTGCGCCGTTTCCAGCAACTGCGGTTCCGGTCACAGGCTACGCGGAAACCGCTGCGATGACCGATGGCGCGCTCGCCAAGGCGCCCGAGCCGGCATTGTCTGGATTGCCCGATGTGGACGCGGTGCGCAACGCGATTGTTGCCGCGTTGGCCACCGCGGGCCACAACTCAGCTTCGGAACTGCTGCGCGGGTCTGCCTTCACGCTGGAAGGCGCGACTGTGCGCATCGAAGTTCCGGGCATCGGCAAGAAAATGCTCGCACTCACCGTGAACGCGGCGGCTGAGAAGATTATTCGCCAGGAGCTGCAGCGGCTGGGCGCGCCTTCGCGGTTTCTTGCCGTTCCAGGCGGGGGCTCTGCTCCAGCGGCGGCGGCCGCATCCGCAATACCGGCCGCGGGCAGCATACAGGAAACAGCGCTGGCCCATCCGCTGGTTGGCCGCGCGCGCGAAATCTTTCACGCCGAGGTCCGCAGCGTCGTCGATCTCCGCCGCAAGTAGACGCGGCATTTCCCCAGGAGAAATTCCATGGTCAATCCGTTGAAGATTTCCGAGATGCTCTCGAAGGCCAACCAGATGCAGGAGGAGGTGCAGCGCAAGCTCGCCGATACTGTGGTTGAAGCTTCGGCCGGCGGCGGCGCCGTGAGCGCCACCATGAACGGCAAAAAGGAGCTCCTCAAGTTGCGCATTGAACCCGCGGCGGTGATGAGCCTCAGTGGGAATAACGCGGATGTGGAGATGCTCGAAGACCTGATTGTCGCCGCCGTCAATGAAGCGGGCCGCAAAGCCGATGAGGCTATTAAATCAAGCCTCCAGGGCATGCTGGGCGGGTTGCAGATTCCCGGGCTTAACGCGTAGCGGGTGCTGCGAAACGGCGCTGCCCGGGTTGGGCCGAGAGCGCACGCAAAGCAACCGCAGGTCCTTCGACTCCGCCGGTCGAGAAAACCGACCGGCTCCGCTCAGGATGACAGCTCGATAATTTGCAGGATGACAATTCGAAATTTTGCAGGATGACAACCTGATCGTTTGCAGGAACGCGAACCACGGAGGCACGCATTGTCACGCTTTGCCGAGCCCATGGCCCGGCTCATCGAAGAGCTGAAGAAACTTCCCGGCGTTGGCAGCAAGACTGCGCAGCGCTTCGCGTTTCATCTGCTGCGCTCGAGCGACGAAGATGCGTCCGCACTGGCCGAGGCTGTGCGAGGGCTTAAGGCCAGCCTGCGCCTCTGCTCCATCTGCAACAACGTGACGGATGTCGATCCCTGCGCCTACTGCGCCAGCCCCTCGCGCAACCAGCGGCTGGTGTGCGTGGTTGAAGAGCCAACCAATATCGAAACCATCGAGCGCACGCGCAGCTACCAGGGCGTGTATCACGTGCTGCACGGAACGCTGTCGCCGCTGCACGGCGTGGGGCCGGACCAGCTTCGGACCGGCACGCTGGTGGCCCGCGTGGAGCGCGGCGAAGTGGACGAAGTGATTCTCGCCACCAGTCCTACGCTCGAAGGCGAAGCGACTGCCAACTGGCTGGCAACTTCGTTGCGCGGACCATCGGTGAAGATCACACGGATTGCAACGGGCGTGCCTGCGGGGAGCGATATCGAATACGCGGACGAAGTGACCATGTCGCGGGCGCTTGAAGGGCGCAGGGACGTGTAGCACAATCTCCCGTGCCCCATCCTTTCGCGGGCTTTCGGGCGAAAGGGTGGGAGAGCATGATGGTGACGTGGGAGCGTTCGGGGCCTCCCGTCCTTGCGATAGAAGAAAATCGCAAGGACGGGGCACGGAATGTTCCAGCCTGTTTTCATCCAGAAAAATACGGGAGAGCACGAGGCTCTCCCGCTTCTCAGGACGGCTTTTGGGGAGCCGCTGCTACAAGCTTATTTCGCCGCGTCCAGAGCCAGGTTCAGCTCCAGCACATTGACGCGCGGATCGCCCAGGAATCCGAGCTGCCGGCCCTGGGTGTGCTGCGCGATCAGTTGGCGTACCGTGTCCTCGCTCAGCCCGCGCGCCTTGGCCACACCGGGTGCCTGGTAGTAGGCGTTGTCGGGCGTGATGTCGGGATCGAGACCTGATCCTGAAGTCGTCACCATGTCGATAGGCACGGGCTTGTTGCCGTTCGCCTTCTGCAGGGCATCGATGTCGGCCTGGATGCGTGCGGCGAGTTTGGCGTTGGACTGGGCCAGATTCGATCCACCAGAAGCCGTGGCGTCGTAGCCGTTGCCGGCCGCGGAGGGGCGCGGATGGAAATACTTGTCGGAGGTGAAGCTCTGCGCGATCAACTCGCTCCCGATCACCTGCCCGTTCTTCAGAATCAGGCTGCCGTCGGCGCGATGCGGAAAGAGTGTCCCCGCAATCCCAGTCACCAGCAGCGGATAGGCGAGGCCGAAGAGAATCGCCGTCACAATGGTGAAGCGAATCGAAGTTCCCCACACCGAATGCGCCACCGGGGCCCCCTGTCCATGGGATGCGTGCAACCCTGCGTGGACTGCCGTTTCTTCCTCAATTGCCGGAACCGTATGCACGTTGAACTCTCCTTAAAGCCATGCCTCAGGGGCTAAAGCCCGTTTCAATTGGTTGGCTTCTTCGGCACGACTAAAGTCGTGCCCTTTCAAATCACGCCAGGTGCAATGCCACCAGGCACAAGTCAATCGCTTTGATTCCGATGAAGGGCACGATGATGCCGCCCACGCCATAGATGAGCAGGTTGCGTCTGCAGCAGCACATCGGCGGCCTTGGGCTCGTACTTTACACCCTTGAGTGCGAGCGGGATGAGCGCCACGATGATGATGGCGTTGAAGATGACCGCGGACAGAATCGCCGATTGCGGCGTATGCAGGCGCATGATATTGAGCGCGCCCAAGACCGGGAACACGGCCATGAACATGGCGGGAATAATGGCAAAATACTTGGCCACGTCGTTGGCAATGGAGAAGGTGGTCAGCGCGCCGCGGGTCATGAGAAGCTGCTTTCCGATCTCTACAATTTCGATCAGCTTGGTCGGGTTCGAATCGAGATCGACCATGTTGCCGGCTTCCTTGGCGGCCTGCGTGCCGGAGTTCATGGCCACGCCTACATCGGCCTGGGCCAGCGCGGGCGCGTCGTTGGTGCCGTCGCCGGTCATGGCCACCAGCTTGCCCTTGCCCTGCTCGCGCTTGATCAGGTCCATCTTGTCTTTGGGCTTGGCTTCGGCGAGGAAGTCGTCGACGCCCGCTTCGCGCGCAATTACCGCCGCGGTCAGCGGATTGTCGCCGGTGATCATGATGGTGCGGATGCCCATGGCGCGGAGGCGCGCCAGGCGCTCCTTGAGACCGCCCTTGACGATGTCCTTGAGATAGATCACGCCTAGCGCGGTCGAGTTCTCCGCAACCACCAGCGGCGTTCCGCCGGCGCGCGCAATCTCTTCCACTGCGTCGCGCACCTTCTGCGGCAGCGGCGAACCCTGCTCTTCGAGGAAACGCGCAATGGCATCTACAGAGCCCTTGCGAATCAGCGTACCCGGCAGATTGACGCCGCTCATGCGCGTCTGCGCCGTGAAGGGCACAAACTCTGCGTGAATGCCGCCGATGTCGCGTCCGCGCAGGTTGTACTTTTCCTTGGCCAGCACCACGATGGAGCGGCCTTCCGGGGTTTCGTCGCTGAGCGAAGCAAGCTGCGCCGCATTGGCCAGCCGCTCATGGCTCACGTCCGGCGCGGGAATAAATTCTGTTGCCTGCCGGTTGCCGAGGGTGATGGTGCCGGTCTTGTCGAGCAGCAGAGTGTTGACGTCACCCGCCGCTTCGACCGCGCGCCCGCTCATGGCCAGCACGTTGTACTGCACCAGCCGGTCCATGCCGGCAATGCCGATGGCTGAAAGCAATCCACCGATGGTGGTTGGAATCAGGCAAACCAGCAGCGATACCAGCACGAAGACCGTTTGCGGCGCGTGCGCGTACATGGCGAACGGCTGCAGAGTGACGACGGCAAGCAGAAAGATGATCGTCAAGCCGGAGAGCAGAATGCTTAGCGCAATTTCGTTCGGCGTCTTCTGCCGGGACGCGCCTTCGACCAGGGCGATCATGCGATCGAGGAAAGTTTCGCCGGGGTTGGAGGTGATCTTTACCTTGATCCAATCGGACAGCACCTTAGTGCCGCCGGTCACGGCCGAGCGGTCGCCGCCGGCTTCGCGGATGACGGGCGCCGATTCGCCTGTGATGGCCGACTCGTCGACGGAGGCTACGCCTTCGATCACCTCGCCGTCGCCGGCGATGTAGTGACCGGCCTCGACGAAGATTTCATCACCGGCGCGCAGATCGCCGCTGGGCACTTCCTCAAATGCGCCATCATCCTTGTAGCGGCGCGCGATGGTCTCGCCCTTGGCCTTGCGCAGCGTGTCGGCCTGCGCTTTGCCGCGGCCTTCGGCCATGGCCTCGGCGAAATTCGCGAACAGCACCGTGAACCACAGCCAAAGCGTGATCTGCAGGTTGAACGCGAATCCCGGTCGATTGTGCAGACTGTTGTCGATGAGCAGCGCCGTGGTCAACACGCTGCCCACCTCCACCACGAACATCACCGGGTTCTTCACCATGCCGCGCGGATGCAGCTTGCGAAAGGCATCCCACAGGGCCTGCCGTACGATTTCGCCGTCCCAAAGCTTTTTCTTCTCAGCCATGTTTGTTTCGATCCCTCAGGGGCTAAAGCCCCTCGGTATTTTGTGGCTTGTTGCGGCCCGGCTAAAGCCGTGCCCTTGTTACAAAGCCGCCGCTCTTACACTGAATTCCGTTTTCTTTTTCCCTTTTTCCCTTGGTCCCTGCCCTTAGAACATGTGTCCGGCCTTGAGCAGCAAGTGCTCCAGGATCGGACCCAGGCTCAGCGCCGGGAAGAAGGTGAGCGCGCCCAGAATCACGACCACGCCCACCAGGAGAACGGCGAACAATCCGCCGTTCACCGGGAAGGTGCCCGGCGAGGGTGGCACACTCCTCTTCTGCGCGAGGTTGCCGGCCAGAGCGAGCACCGGAATCATCATCAGAAGGCGTCCGATCAGCATGTCCCAGCCCAGGGCCACGTTGTAGCCCCAAGTGTTGGCACTCAAGCCAGCGAAAGCCGAACCGTTATTGCCCGCGCCGGAGACGAAGGAGTACAGAATCTCCGAGAAGCCGTGCGGTCCGGCGTTGTTGATGGCCGAGAGCCCTACCGGCAGCAGCACAAACACCGCCGTAAACGTGAGGATGACCAGCGGGAAGATCAGCGCGTAGAGCATGGACATCTTCACGTCGTAGGCTTCGATCTTCTTGCCCAGGTACTCGGGGGTGCGGCCGACCATCAGGCCGGCGATGAAGACCGAGAGCACAACGAAGATCAACATGCCGTAGAGACCGGATCCGACGCCGCCGAAGACTACCTCGCCCAGCATGATGTTGGTGAGCGGCACCATGCCGCCGAGCGCGGTAAAGCTGTCGTGCATGCCGTTCACCGCGCCGCAGCTTGCGTCGGTGGTGATGGTGGCGAAGAGCGACGTATCGGCGATGCCGAAGCGCACTTCCTTGCCTTCCATGTTGCCGCCCGGCGCCGTGGCTGTGTGCATTTGTTGAGCGCCGTGAATCATGTTGTACGGGTGCGCTTCCGCCCAATAACAAACGCTGAACCCGGCCGCAAACAATACGAACATGGCCGCGAACACCGCCCATCCGTGCCCCGGCGAACCGGTCATGCGTCCCAGCGTGTAGGTAAGCCCGGCGGGGATGAGGAAGATCGACAGCATCTGAAGGAAATTGCTAAACGGCGTGGGATTCTCATACGGGTGCGCGCTGTTGGCGTTGAAGAATCCGCCGCCGTTGGTGCCCAGCATCTTGATGGCTTCCTGCGAGGCGACCGGCCCCTGCCCGATGGTCTGCGTGGCGCCTTCGACGGTGTGCGCCGCGGTGTAGGCGTGCAGGTTCTGCGGTACTCCCTGAGCGACCAGCAGCAGCGCGTAAATAATGCAGGCCGGCGCCAGAATGTAGAGGAGGGTGCGGGTCATGTCGACCCAGAAGTTGCCGATGGTGCCCGACTGGGTGCGCTTGATGCCGCGAATCAGCGCCACCGCGACCACGATGCCCACCGCAGCCGACCAGAAGTTATGCGTGGCCAGCCCGACCATCTCGGTCAGGTAGCTCATGGTGGACTCCGGCGTATACGACTGCCAGTTGGTGTTGGTGGTAAAGCTGGCTGCGGTGTTCCAGGCCAGGTCGGGCCCGACAGCTGCCAGGTGCTGCGGGTTCCAGGGCAGAAACTGCTGCAGCCGCTCCACCGCGTAGGTCAGCACCAGCGTTATTGCGGAAAAGCCGAGCATCGCGTAGGCGTACTCGCGCCAGTTCATCTCCGCATCGGCATGCACGCCGCAGAGCTTGTAGATGAGCCGCTCCACCGGGCGCAGCACCGGATCGAGCCAGGTGCGTTCGCGCTCCAGTACGCGCGCCAGGTAAATGCCCACCGGGCGCGTCAGGAGCAGCAGAACGATCGAATAGAACGCAAACTGGAACCAGCCATTGGCGGTCATTCAGAATTTCTCCGGAAATAAAAGCGTGAGCGTCAGGTAGCCCAACAGCAGGACGGATAAAACCAGGGCAATGATCGTGATCGCATTCATCGTGTCTACCTCAGCTTCTGGCACGCCTTGACGTAGAGAAACGCCAAGGCGAAGAAAACTGCCGTGAAAATCAACATCACCAGATCCTGCATTGCACACTCCCGGCGGCCCCCGGGGCCGCTTTGGCGCACCAGCGCTTCAATACATTCTTAGTGTGGTGCGTAACAACTCTGAGTATCGAAAAGATTTCCTAAATAAGTTGTAAGGGTGTGTTGAAGAGGAGGTTAAGCCGGGCAGGATTGTTTTGGAAGGCAGGGAGATGCGAGGGAGCGATCCCCGGTCGTGGCTCGTGGTTCGTGTATCGTGGGCGTGGTTTGCGAACTGTGAAGTGCCTTATTACTCTTCCCCGCTCTGTCCTTCGGGGATAAAACGGTAGCCGACCCAGGGTTCGGTTTGAATATACTGGCGGCCGGTCTCACCTTCGAGTTTCTTGCGCAACTGGCCGACAAAAACGCGCAGATACTCTGGCTGGTGGGCCGATTGCGCGCCCCACACCGCGGTCAGCAGCGCACGATGGGTGATGACTTTGCCGGCGTGCCGCGCCAGGTGCAACAGCAGGTCGAACTCCTTGGGCGTTAGATGTATCGGCTTGCCCTGCACAGTTACCGAGTGAGCGGCGGCATCGACGACAAAGTCGCCCGCTTCAATGGCCGCGGTCGAGCGCTCCGGCGCACGGCGCAGATGGGCCCGCACCCTGGCCAGCAGTTCCTGAATGCCGAACGGCTTGGTGACGTAATCGTCGGCCCCGGCATCGAGAGCTTCCACCTTGGCGCGTTCGTGCTCGCGCACGCTCAAGACCAGTACCGGCGTTGCGCTGCGGGCGCGGATGGCGCGGCACACCTCCACGCCGCTGATCCCGGGCATCATTAAATCCGTTACCACCAGGTCCGGTTGCCATTCTTTGAAAACGCGCAACCCTTCTTCGGGATCATTTGCAATTCGTACGTCGTAGCCCTGAGCCGCCAGCGAAGCGCGCAGCACGCGCGTGATCTGGGGCTCATCGTCAATGACCAATATTCTTCCCGGCATGTTCTCTTCTTTCAGGGGAAGATTACATCAAGTGCCCGCTCCGCGTAGAATTCGCGTAAAGCACGACGTAAAAGCAGGGATTGACCGGAAGATGCCCGTCGCACTCAAATTCCGCGACACGCTGCGCTGGCTGCTGGGCAGTGCAACAGCCGCGGCGGCCACCTATTTGCTCGTCGGCCTGCATGCCAACTCCGCCACCGCGGGCATTATCTTTCTGGTGCTGGTGATGTGGTTCGCCAGCCAGACCAGCTTCGCTCTATCGCTGTTCATCGCTGCGCTCTGCGCGTTGGGTTTCGACTATTATTTTCTGCCTCCTTACCACACACTGTGGCTGATCGGCGCGCAGGCCTGGATTGACATGCTGGCCTTTGCCGCCAGCTCCGTGGTGGTGAGCCGGGTGGCCGAGCGCGCCCGCCGCCAGACCCTCCAGGCCCAGCAGCGGCGCGCCGATGTGGAACGCCTCTACGCGCTCAGCCAGGAGATGATGCTGCACGACGACAGCGAGGCGCTGATCCGCGATCTGCCGCGCCTGATGGGCCGCTTGTTTGAGCTGGATGCCGTGGTTCTCTACGTTCACGATCACGACCGCTTCTACGCCTCGACCGGGGAGGTGCCAGCCAGCATTGAAGGCTCGATGCGCTCGATGAGCTACGGCATGCAGCCTACCCTCGCGCTCGAATCCAGCTTCCATGCCTCAGCGCTGATGCTGGGCATGCGCTCGGTTGGCGCGCTTGCCTGGCGCCCGTCCTCGCTCTCCCGCGAGGTGGCTGCGGCGGTCTGCGCACAGGTGGCGATCGTGCTGGCCCGCGCGATGGCCATCGAGGCCTCTTCCCGGCTTGAAGCTTCGCGCGAAAGCGAGCGGCTGCGCACCGCACTGGTCGATTCCCTGACCCACGAACTGCGCACGCCGCTCACCTCCATCCGAGCCGCCTCGACCACGCTGCTGCAGGCCAATAGTCTCGACGCGGAAGGCCGCCAGGAGATGGTCAAAATTATCGATGAGGAGTCCGCGCGGCTCGATACCCTTATCGGCGAAGCCGTGGAGATGGCGGAGGTGGACGCCAAAGTTATTCAGGTCCGGCTGGCGCCGCACCATCCCCGCGCACTGCTCGACCAGGCGGTGGAGGAATCTCGCAAGGCACTAACCTCACATTCCGTGTCCATCACCTGCGACGAATCCGAGCAGACGGCCTGGTTCGATCCGCACCTGCTGGGCCGGGTGTTGCGCCATCTGCTCGAGAACGCCGCCACCCATACCGCGCCCGGCAGCCGCATCGCGCTCAGCTACTGCCGGGCTGAAGACCGGCTGGAGTTCACGGTCGAAGATAATGGCCCGGGGATCGACGCCGTGGACCTGCCATTGATTTTTGAAAAATTTTACCGCGGCAAGCGCGGCGGCAAGAAAAGCAAGGGATCGGGAATGGGCTTGGCTATCGCCCGCGCGATTCTCGCCGCCCACGGTGGCGGCATTGAGGCTTCGAGTTCGCCGGGCAGCGGCGCCCGCTTTCGGCTTTGGGTGCCGCTCATCGAGAAGGAACCGAGCCGCAAAAACGTGGCGCTGATTCGACAATCGGCCGGCTAATTCTAATTCACGCGAGGGAGAAGGTCTTTCGACTCCCCGGTCTCAAAGCGAGACCGGGGGCACCCAAGCTCGATGGTGCGATTACGAAACCACGAAGTTACCGGGACTAATTCACCCGACCGCAGAGATCTTTGGACTCCCCGGTTTCAGACCGTTTTTCCCGGTCAAGGTCCGTGCAATCCCGGGTTAGGCGCAAAATGCGCGCCGAACCTGGGGCACCCAGGATTGGTACACGGTCAAGGGTCAAAGACGCTAGGCCGGCTCCCCGCTCCAGTCGCAACGAATCTCCCGCCGCTGCTCCCAGCTCTCTACCGCCCATTCCAGCACCCGGGAGGTCCGCCAGGCCTCCACGGCTTTGACAGGCGCCGGGGCAATTCCCAGCACGGCGTCGCGCATGCCTGCATAGTAGCGGCGGTAATCTCCGGTGAGGGTTTCCACTGGCTGCGTGACTGTGCCGCCGCCGATATCCACGTGCAACGTACCCCATCCCGACTGCGGCTCCTGCCCCCACCTGGGATCCTCAATGCGCGTCACCAGATTCAGCGCCGCCTCCTGCGGATCGAGACCGAACTTCAGATAGTTCCCTTTGGCGCCCCGCAAGTGGAACCGTGGGCCGGGAGGCAACGAGAGGCTGTTGGCCCCCAAAGCCGCCGTGAACCCGTCATAGCGCAGCCGGATTTCGAAACCGTCACTGGCCTTGACCCACTCCCGCTCGTGCAACACCTCCGCCCACACGGCCTCTGGTTTTCCAAACAAAGTGAGTGCCTGGTCCACGAGGTGCGTTCCCAGATCCACCAAAACTCCGCCGCTGGCAGGGTCTTCTTTCCATAGCCGGTCCGTGGGCGCTACCGGCCGCCAGCGGTCAAAGCGCGATTCGAAGTAGACCAGCCGCCCCAGCGATCCCTCATGTAACACTTTCTGAACTGTCAGGAAGTCACTGTCCCAGCGACGGTTCTGGAACGGGGCCAGCAGAACATTCTTTTCTGCTGCGAGCTTGATCAGTTGCGCAATCTGTGACGACTTCACCGACATCGGCTTGTCGACGACTACGTTTTTCCCCGCGCGCAGGGCCTGCCGGGCCACGTCAAAGTGGGTTGCGCTTGGAGTGGCGACCACAAAGAGGCCGAGCGATTCGTCGCCCAGCATCTCCTCGAGCGAGCGGTACGTCGTGATTTGCGGATAACGCTCCGCCGCGCGGCTCGAGCTGCGTTCCATGACGGCGGCCAGCTCGACGCCCTCGACAGATGAAAGCAGGGGGCCATGAAAAACCCGCCCCGCCATGCCAAAACCCACCAGTCCAACCCGGATTGTCGTCACTGTATTCTCTCCACTTTTTCCACTTGTTTTCCACAGCGCAAGTTTTCCACAACGATTCCCACTTCATTCAGCGCTTTAAGTTTCCAGCTTAAACCGTGTCTCTGCCAAGCGATACAAGCGCCGCCACACCAGCCGGTTCATGGTGACCACCATGAGGGAAATGAAGATGGTGGCCATGAGCAGCATGGCAAACCGTCCGCTATCCGTGGCCGCGTCGATCTGCGCTCCCAACCCGATTACCGATAGGGTTTGGCCCTTCACGCGCGAGTATTCCGCCATCACCGACGCGTTCCAGGCACCGCCGGATGCGGTCACCATCCCGGTGATCAGGTAGGGGAAGATGCCGGGAAGGATCAGCCGGGTCCACCGCTGCCAGCGCGAGAACCGGTAGAGCGTGGAGACCTCGCGCAGGTCGGAGGGAATCGACATGGCTCCTGCAATCACATTGAAGAGGATGTACCACTGAGTGCCCAACAGCATCAAGACCACGGAACCGATGCCCAGCCCCCCACCAATCCTCACCAACGCGATGAGCAGGACCGGAAAGAAGGCAGTGGCCGGCACGGACGCCAGGATCTGGGCCAGTGGCTGCACGATGCGCGCCAGCTTCGGATTCAGTCCGATGGCCACCCCTACCGGCACCGTCCAGGCGGCTGAGATGAGCAGCGCGGCATTCACGCGGAGAAAGGTCGCCGCAGCGCCTTCCAACAACAGGCGCAGGTCGGGCCATGTCAACGTCCGCAGCATCAGACCCGCTTGTACGGTGCCCCAGCCCACAGCGGCCACAACCGCGGCCAAGAGCATCCACCATGCCGGGGCGGGCTTGCCGCTCCCGGTCGTTTCCAGCGGGCGTACCACTTGGCATTCCCTGCTCCGCGCCAGCCGCCGGTAGATGGGCTCCTGAACTGCGGCGGACATGCGTCCCGCAGCGCTGCCCAGCAGCGGAGATCGCTGCAACAGGGTGAGGATGGGCGAGCGGACGCGCTCTGCCGCCTCCACCTGTTCGAATTTGAACTTGTCGCTCCACGCGATGAGCGGCCGCCATATCAGCTGGTCGGTGGCCACCACAATCAGGACCACGACCCCGATGCCGCTGACCAGCGCCTTCACGTCTCCGGAATAAGTCGCTGTCTGGATGTAGCTGCCCAGCCCGGGCAACTGGAAGTTGCGGTCGCCCATGGTGAAAGTTTCGCAAAAGATCAGCGCGAACCATCCTCCGGCCACCGACACGATGGAGTTCCAGACCAGCCCGATGGCGGCATACGGCATCTCCAGCTGCCAGAACCGCTGCCAGGCCGAATAGCGGTAGATGCGCGAAGCTTCCACCATCTCGCGCGGGATGGACTTGAGCGATGAGTAGAAGCTGAAAGCGAGGTTCCACACCTGCCCGGTAAAGATGAGCAGGATCACGCCCATTTCGATTCCCACCTGATGGCCGGGAAAGAGCGCCACCATAGCCAGCACCACAGGCGGCAGAAAGCTGAGCACCGGGATGGACTGCAGAATGTCGAGAACCGCAATCATCCAGGGCTCAAAGCGGGGATTATAGGCGGCAATGTATCCATAGCTGATGGCGAAGACCAGGCTGAGGCAATAGGCGATGGTCATGCGAACGATGGAGTCGAACGCGTAGGCCGGCAATGCCTCCAGTGAATTGGAAATGGCCACCACCGGCACCGGTTTGCTAAGCCAGTAGACGCCGGTGCTGATGACCCCGAAAAACACGGCCAGGCCACAGGCTGCAATTCCCAGGTCAATAACCACGGGCCAGTTCCGCGCGGTGACCAGCGAGCGCGCCAGAGGATGCGTGATCTTCACCGCGTCTCCTCACCGGCCGCAATGACGTCCTCGGGCGCGTCCGGAAGCACGAAGCGCCTCCGTCCGGCATCGTAGTCGAAGAGTTCCGCGTAGCGGCCCCACGCCACCGCTGTCTCCATCTGCCGCTGGCCCTCCTCCTGGCTGAATTGCTCATCCAGCATATCCAGGAACAGCTCGTCGGGCAGCGTGTGATCGCTCTTGCTCTCCAGGGCGCGGCGGATCTGCTTGAGCAACAGCACCCTGTCCAGCACCGCGTCCCGGAACAGCTCCTTCTGGCGCAGGATCTCAGAATTGCCAAATTCGATGCCGCTGGCGGTCATCACCGCGTCACCTTCAGCCACGATTAGAAAGCCCAGCAGGTGCGCGGCGTCCACAATCGGCAACAGGTCGTCCACGTCGAAACTCAGATCGTCCGCCAGCCGGTAGATATCATCGCGTCCGCCCTTGTCGAGCAACAGTTCGAGCAATCCGGCAATGCCGCCCGGGCGCGCATGAGGCAGCATCTGGTACCGGGGCGCCCTGGGCTCCGGCGCCGGGGCCAGTTGCGACGGGACCTCCTGGGGAGCTACATCCGGCTGGGTCAGCACTTTGTAAATGTAGTCCACCAGTTGGGTGAACGGCTCCGACTTCCGATCACGAGGCTGCGCCATCTGCACGCGAAAATCTGTCCGGATCCGCCCCGGATTCCTCCCCAGCACCACGATGCGGTCGGCCAGCAGCACCGCCTCCTCAATGTTGTGGGTGACCAGGAAGATGGCCCGGGTGGGCATGGTCTTCTTGGACCACAATTCCAGAATTTCACTGCGCAGGTTATCGGCGGTGAGCACATCGAGCGCTGAAAAGGGCTCGTCCATGAAGAGCACCTCGGGCTGAACTACCAGCGCGCGGGCAATGCCCACCCGCTGCTTCATGCCCCCGGACAACTCCTTCGGATAGGCGCCCTCGAAGCCGTCCAGGCCCACGCTGTCCAGCATCTTGAGACTTCGCTCGCGGCGCTTTTCGGCCGTCAATCCGCGCGCCTGCAACGGCGCTTCGACGTTCTCCAGCACTGTCAGCCACGGAAACAGGGCAAAGCTCTGGAACACAATTGAGGCGTTCACGTTGGACTCGGCAATCGGCTTCCCATGCCAGTACACCTCTCCTGCGGATGGCGTGGACAATCCCGACATCATCCGCAGCATGGTGGATTTGCCCGATCCGGAGGGTCCCAGGAGAGCCAGGATCTCCCCTGCGTAGATCTCGAGATCGGTGGGCGCGATCACCTGAATGCGGTTGTCGTTGGGCTGCTGGTAGTATTTTTCAATTTTTTTGGCACGAATGATCGTCTCCATGCCCGTTTCCGGCATCAACTTATCTGTGGGAGGCTCCGCTGCCTGCATGGATCGTTTTACGTTCACACCAAGTCCCCTTCGTTCTGATGTGCGGGTGCCGCTCGCACATTCCAACTACTTCGCTTCCTCGCCCGGCGGCTCCGGATGAAGGTAGTATAGGTTTCGTGGGTTGAACTGCAATGAATCAGTTGCAGTAGTTAGAACTCCGACGTACCGCATGATGGCTCGCCTGCAGCAACCAGCAATTCCAATCACTCGCGGCAATCCTCTTGCTGCGGAGGTATGATCGGAAGAGAGGGTTTCCCCGAAGGGCCGCGCCACAGGTCGGCGCGAGCGAGCAGCCGATCAAAAAATCCAAATTCCCCGGAACGTAATTGTCCGGGAAGTTCAGCCGTTCAGGAGATGCATGTCCCAGAATTCGACTAAACCCAAGGTGCTGGTGGCCGACGACGAGCGGGTCATTGCAGATACGCTGGCCATGATTCTCAATCAAAGCGGGTTTGAAGCGCGCGCTGTTTATTCCGGAGAAAGGGCGCTCGAAGAGGCGCCCACTTTTCAGCCGAACATGCTCATCTCCGACGTCATTATGGCCGATTTGAATGGCATCGACGCCGCCATCCGCATCCGCGAGATCCTTCCCACTATCAAGATCCTGCTTTTCAGCGGCCAAGCTGCGACTGCGGACCTGCTGGAAAAAGCGCGCGGTGAAGGCTACGAATTCGAAATCCTGGCCAAACCGGTGCACCCGCAGGACCTGCTCAGCCGGCTTCGCGCTTAAGCCGGTCAGGCTCTGGGAGCGCAGTGGGCAGTGAGAGACTCGAAGCCGGAACCAAGGCACCGGAATGGCTTTCTCTCTCCCGCGCCGCTGCGGCATGCGGATCTGGTGACCGAAGAGCACATTACACGATGGTGCCTTTGTTCCAAGAAGAATTCCGATAGGACTAACTACAGAAGGCTTATTTCTTAGTTCGGTTGCTGAAGTGCAAATCTGCGCTTGCAACGTCGCGGCTATTTATTCATGTCTTCCAGGGCGAATCTTTCGAGCAAGAACGGATGGGATGTTTGCGACTGGTTATTCAATCGATTCGAGGGGTATGGATCGCCGGTTGCGGTGAATTCGTACTTTTGGCCTGAGTGGTTTCCCACCCTTTCGCCAGAGAAAAGGCGAAAGGATGGGGCACGGAATTGGTACAAAATTAAGCGGTCAAAGACCTGGAACCGTTCTCAATCGATCGCGGGTTAGAAGTAGGTTTGTATCAGGTCGAGCACATCGAAGTGGGTGTTGACTAAAGCCATCACGCGCCATTTGTCGAAGGTGAGGCAAGGGTGTGCGATGTTGAAAGCAATCATGTCGCCCACGCAAAGGTCGTCTCCAGGGGCGATGTGCAAGTAGGCATGCTGATCCATCATTTTGGTGAGCGTCCAATGTACCGGCGATGGCTTCGGCGTCGCATCTCCAGGCCTGAAGTGGAGAGCGGGAACGGGCAGGCCCGCGTCGAAAGCAGCATCCCGCTTTCCCATCCCCACAATGGCGCGACCGGCTTCGGGAATCGATTGCACATACGCCCAGACATGCAGCGCCGGAACCAGGCCATCGCCCATCTGCCGAGCCACCGGATTTGAGACCGCGATCCTCGCCTGGGCCTCGCGATATGCGCCGATGTCGTGCGTCAAATAGCAGCCCGGGCGCAAAACCATCTCCGCGGCATGCTGCAAATGCGCCGCGGAAAAAATCTCAGCCACTACGTCATACCACGCAGACCCCGCCCCGGAAAGCAGGAAGGGTGTGCGCCCAAAGAGGCTTCGCTCAACAATCTCCCGCGCTATTTCCACGGCGCGCGCCACAAATGCGCGGATCTCTTCTTCCTGCTTGAGAACGCCTTCGAAGAGCTCAATGCCGCTCAACACGAGAGAGCCGCTGCAGTTCGCAATCGCCTGCAGCACGGCCTCGAGCTGCGCTGCATCGCGAACCCCGGCACGTCCATCGGCAACGCCCACCTCAAGCAACACGTTCAGCCGTTGTCCGCGTGCGGAGAAGTAGGCGCTCAACTGCTCGATCTGCGCGGCCGAGTCAACCAGGCAATAGAATTCAAACGCAGGATCGGAAATCAGATTGGAGATAATGTCCATGTTGGCGCGCCCTACCAGTTGGTTGGCCATGAGCACGCGGCGCACTCCATGGGCATAGGCCACATGCACCTGTTGCGCAGTGGCCAGGGTAATGCCCCACGCTCCGGCTTCCAGTTGCATTGCGAACAGGCGCGGCGCCATGGTGGTTTTGCCGTGCGGAGCCAGGTGCGCGCCATAGGCCGCCACGAAACGCTGCATCCAATCGAGGTTGTTGCGCAGCTTGTCCTGGTAGAGCACGGCGGCGGGAAGGGCCAGATCCTCACGCAGCAGATTCCATCCGCGCTGCGCGGCGGCTTCAGGCGCGATTTTTTCAGTGAGCCATCCCAGCCCCTTGTCCAATGGATCGACGGTGCGGCTGGGGGCGCCTTTCACGGCATTCGGCTCTCGTATGCTCAAGTGAGGCTCTCCTGTCCTCCACCGCTGAGCGGTGTCAATGTGTCTAGCCTATATGCTTGGGAGATGCAAATGTCGACATGCGACACGTTAATTCGCAATGTCAGCGTGGTGGACGGCAGCGGGGCTGACGCCGAGATTATGGACGTTGCCGTTTGCGCAGATACGATTGCCGACGTTGGCCCTGCATTGCTGCTTCGCGCCAGTCAGGTCGTGGACGGTGAGGGTCTGGCCCTTGCCCCTGGCTTTATCGATGTGCACACGCACGACGATCTCGCCGTGATTCGCGATCCGGAGATGCGAGCCAAGATTTCGCAGGGCGTGACCACCGTAATTGTGGGCAACTGCGGCATTAGCGCTGCGGCGATACGGCTCCGCGGCACTCTTCCTGAGCCGATGAACCTGCTGGGCGGCGCTGAAGAGTTCCAATACCCTTCGTTCCGCGCATACACAGAGGCCCTTTGCGCCGCGCGGCCGGCGGTGAATGTGGCTGCCCTGGCTGGCCACACCGCTTTGCGCAATAATCACATGGACCGGCTGGACCGCGCCGCAACCAACTCCGAGATTGCTGCTATGCGCGCGCAACTCGAGGAGTGCCTTGATGGCGGCGCGCTAGGATTGAGCACCGGCCTGGCCTATCTCTCAGCAAACGCGGCCGGCACTGATGAGGTGTTGGAATTGGCCAGACCCCTGGCCGCTGCGGGCGCGGTTTATACCACCCACATGCGCAGCGAAGGCCAAGCAATTCTCGATGCTATGCAGGAAGCGTTTGGCGTCGGTCGTCAGGCAGAGGTTCCGGTGATTATCTCCCACCTGAAGTGCGCCGGCATCGATAATTGGGGGCGAAGCAGCCAGGTACTGCACGCCTTCGAGGAAGCGCGCAGTACACAGCATGCGGGCTGCGACTGCTATCCCTACACCGCTTCATCGAGCACACTCGATCTGCGCCAGGTGGATGAGCGCGCGGAGCTCACCATCACCTGGAGCGCGCCCCACCCCGAGATGGCAGGGCAATCGCTGGCGCAGATTGCCGCCGCCTGGAGCCTCCCGCAACTTGAAGCCGCGAAGCGATTGCAGCCGGCGGGAGCCATTTATCACAACATGTCGGAAGAGGATATGCGCAGGATTCTGTGCCACCCCGCTACCATGATCGGCTCCGACGGGCTGCCCTGCGATCCGATGCCTCATCCCCGTCTGTGGGGGACTTTCCCCCGCGTGCTGGGTCGCTACTGCCGGGACGAAAAGCTATTATCCCTGGCCGAGGCGGTGCGCAAGATGACGGGGCTAACCGCACAACGCTTTGGATTGGAGAAGCGTGGCCTGATCCGCGAGAGCTACTTCGCAGACCTGGTTCTCTTCGATCCCAACCGCGTTCAGGATACGGCGACGTTCTCCGACCCCATACGCGCCGCCACGGGCATTGCCGCAGTGTGGGTCAATGGGATGCGTTCCTACACCGCCGGGGGTGCGCCGGGGCAGCGCACAGGACGCTTCCTGCGGCGCGGAAAATCAACTTGGATTCAATAATTGCAACAGGAGAAGATATGAGTATTCGGCGTTATGGCGTGGAAGGCGGCAAGGGAAACGGAGGACAGCATCTGCCGTTCGCGCGCGCGGTGGAGGCACACGGCTGGCTCTATGTGTCGGGACAGGTTCCGATGGCGAACGGCGAGTTGGTAAGTGGAAACATTACCGTGCAAGCGCAACAGGCGATACAAAATCTGCTCGCCATCCTCGGCGAAGCGGGCTACGGCCCGCAGCATGTGGTGCGGTGCGGCGTGTGGCTGGAAGATCCGCGCGATTTTCAGGGCTTCAATGCGGTCTTCCGTGAGTTCTTCGGCGAACATCCTCCGGCGCGAGCCTGCGTGGTTTCGAGCATGGTGGTGGACTGCAAGGTGGAAATCGAGTGCGTCGCATATAAATCCCCGCATTCCGCAGAGGGCCGTTCTCCAGCTTCGCGATGATCGATCCCCATCAGATTTTCCTTCTCATCTCGGCGCTAGTTGCGGTTGCCGGCCTCGTAGTTCTGATCGCGGCCGTGAAGCTGAATCCGTTCTTGAGCATCTTTCTGGCGTCACTCTTTCTCGCCCTGGCCGCGCACATGCCCGCCGCACGCGTCGTTCAATCCTTTGAGGCGGGAGTGGGCGGAACGCTGGGGCACATCGCCATCATTGTCGCGCTGGGAACCATGCTCGGCAAGATGATGTCCGAGTCTGGCGCCGCGGATCAGATTGCTCACACTCTCATCCACCACTTCGGCGCCCGGCGGATTCACTGGGCGATGATGACCATCGGGCTGATAGTGGGCTTGCCGGTGTTCTTCGAGGTGGGATTCGTGCTGTTGATTCCCATCGTCTTCACCGTGGCGCGGCGTACCGGAACGTCGCTCATCCTGGTTGGCTTGCCCCTGCTCGCCGGCCTCTCGGTCGTGCATGGACTGGTGCCTCCGCATCCCGCCGCGTCGATGGCCGTCGCAATTTTCCACGCGGATGTCGGCCGCACCATTCTCTATGCGTTGGTGATCGGCATTCCAACCGCCATCATTGCCGGCCCGGTGTATGCCAGGCTGATTGCGCGGCATGTGCAGCTTCCAGCCGAGAATCCCATGGCCGCGGACTTTGCGGAGCACGACCCGGCGCGCAAACTGCCGAGCTTTGGCATCTCGGTGTTCACGGTGCTGTTTCCCGTCCTGCTGATTCTACTGGGCAGTTCGGCGGACTTCCTGTTTGCGGCCAGCCCCCGGGTTCGCTCCGTGCTTCATCTTCTCGGCAACGACGATATCGCGCTGCTGGTGGGCGTGCTGCTCAGTTTTGTGCTGATGGGGAGCATGCGCGGGTTCTCGCGCGAGACGATCTTGCGCTTCAGCAACGACTGCCTCGCTCCCACTGCAACCATCACCCTGCTGGTGGGCGCGGGCGGCGGTTTTGGGCACATCCTGCAGGATAGCGGCGTTGCGCAGGCCTTGATCGCTCTGGCCTTGCGAAGTCACATCTCGCTGTTGCTGCTGGCCTGGCTGCTGGCCGCATGCATGCGCCTTGCCACCGGTTCCGCGACCGTGGCCATGACCACGGCTGCGGGGATTGTTGCGCCGATTGCGCTCCACACCACCGGCGTTCATCCCGAGTTGCTGGCCATTGCCACCGGTGCGGGTTCGCTGATCTTCTCCAACGTGAACGACGGCGGCTTCTGGCTGGTCAAAGAGTATTTCAACATGAGCGTGGCGCAAACGATGAAGACCTGGTCCGTATGCGAGACTCTTATCTCCGTCACGGCCCTTCTGTTCACGTTGGCTTTGGCCGGTTTTATTTAATTCCGCGGATTCGCGGTCATTTCAACCCTGCGGCAATGGCCTTGATGTGGGTGTCAGCAGTATCGTCATCATTTAATGCCCAGACGTAGGCTCCTCTCAGGTGGTGCTGACGGATGTAGGCGGTCTTCGCAGCTATGGAACGCAAGTCATCAAAGGTGTAGAAGGTGCGGCTGGTAGTCAGGTAGATATCGGCTTGCTTGCGTCTGGAGTCATACCAGAACCGGGCATCCGGACGGCGCAATAAGTGGCTCAGTGTCGCATCCGTAACAACTCCGGGAGTCAGAATGGTGTCGCAATCCGGTGCGGGAGCGGTCACGCTCTGGGTTGGGCACTTAGCGCTCCCATCGGCCAAGAGCACCGGAGCCGCGCTCGCCGCGCTCTGATAGAGTCCATGATGTCGCTCTGAGACACCACTCCAACCCACGCCGTAAAGTGGAATACCCATGGTGTACTTAGCGGCGGGGACACCTGCCTTCAAGTACGCTTGCACGGTGTCATCAATCGCCCGCGACTGATGGCGCAGAGGATCGGCGGGGCTATCGTAGAGCGCTGAACTGGCGTTGGTTGTTTTTTCGGCAGGCGTGGAATAGTCGTATCCGTCGATGGTAAGAAAGTCCACCTCATTCGCGGCCGCCTTCAAGTCTATGTTCCGGTACTTTTGCGGATCCGCTGGAGAATCGAAGGTGAGAATGTAATGACGTCCTGTACTGCGGCTCAGGTCATCCAGTTGTGTACGGAACTCATGCAGTAAGGCAGTAAAATTTTCCCGATCAGAGTGCAGCGGAAACTCCCAATCAACATTGAAACCGTCAAAAAGTCCCGGAGCTTCCACACCGGGAGCAATATGTCCCTGGATGAAAAGGTGAATGCAAGAGGCTACCAATGCCCGCCGCCCTGCCGGGGAAGCTGCCGCGGCGGTGAAACCCGACACGTCACCGGCCTGGCCGCCCAGCGAGATCAGCGTCGCTAAGTGTGGATGCAGCGCCTTCAGTTCCAAGAGGCCCGCGAAGTTACCATGGACGGGGCCGGAAAAGGGTTTCCCGTCGACGGCAAGGATTGAGGTGTCTTGCCACGCAGCTTTGGGATCGGCGATGGCGCAGACTGGCGAAGCACCTGGAGTGACATTGCCGAAGGCGTAGATGAGATAGGTCAAGTTAGCGGCAACTCCGCTCTTCTCCAGGTCGGCCATCGTATAACCGGAGTATCGTACTGCCCATTCCGCGAAGTAGGCTCCCAAGACCCGGCCCTCATCAGTCTCCTGTGCCTGCCCGAAGGCCATGCCGGAAGAGACAAGCAAGACCAGCGCGATTAGATAAAAAGTGGTGACACGATTTGCCATGAGAGAGACACCCGATTTACGAATTTTGTACTTATGAGCCCGATGAAGAAGAGGTCTTAGCTGTCTGGAGGCGCCGAGCGGATCGTGTCCGGATTCTCGGTCCGATTCGATTCGGTAGGCGAAGATAATTCCAAAAATTGATTATATGCAAGTAACTTGATCACAACTGCGATTATTATTCTCTTCTCGGTTCGCCCGGCCAGTTGGATCGCGCTACCGAGCAATCAATCCGCGATAAAGTAATGCATTGATAACAAATTAGTTAAACACCACCTTAGCGATTGAGGTCCAGAATGAGCCATTCGCGTGGAGTGTCCAACTTCTCGCCGGAGGGTGGTCAGAATGGCGTAAATCTGAATTCTTATATTGTCTTTATGCTCCATCTGAACAAATGAATTCACCCACAAGATTGGTTTCCAGTTCGATGGCCGCTCACAAATCTGATCAAATTTAGCCATCTTGTTCACTTTTTACTTGCAAATCATCTGCCAATGGGCCTATCGTCTCTTTAATCGAAAACTGCTCGTGTGGCCCCCAATCGAAAAAGGACACCAAATTTGCTTCGACTGGGAGGGAAAGGTAACAGGCAGGGCGGTTCCATAGTAATCGGGGGAACCGGCTCTCCATTTTCAAACCACTTTTGGAGGGAACGTGATGTGCAGAACTCAGACCCAACTCTGACATCGCATTCTCGTCGCTTCCGGGAAAGCGCGTAGGCCTGTCTGCTTAAGGCCATGGTCGACGGGAGTGATCATACTGCTGACACAACCTGAGCTGCACGGTTGATGAGCCCACCTGTCCCTGCGGGTTCGCATGGATACACACTGAATTAGGAAAGGTGCGATGGCAATGATCGATGTCAAACAGTTTTACAGTCATCTGTTCCAGCGTCGGAATCCTGCGTTCCATGGACCGTTCCAACGGCTCAACTGCACCAGGGAAAGCAGGCTCTGGCTAGGCCTGTTGGCGATTGTGCTCCTGCTTTGTCCCTTCCTGGGACACGCGCAAGAGCTTACCGCAACGCTCAGCGGCACGGTCACCGACAGTTCCGGGGCGGTGATTCCGAACGCTTCGATCTCAGTCACACTCAACGGTGTCAACGGGGATACCCGTGTTGTAGAGTCGAATGGTTCGGGCAACTATACGGTCACGAACCTCACGGCCGGGACCTATTCCGTGACGGTGGCGTCGACGGGCTTCGAGAGCTACAAGGCACAGAATATCGTGCTCGACGTAGCCGAGAAGCACACGCTGAATATTCAGTTGAAGGCCGGGGCGACGAGCACAACCGTCACGGTGGAAGACAACCCGGTCTCCGTGAATACGGAGAGCAGTGAGCAGGCCGGCACGATCTCCGGGGTCCAGGTTCGGGAGCTTGAGATCAACAGCCGCAACTTCTTGCAGTTGGTGACCCTCCAGCCTGGAGTTGTGAACTTGCTAGGCTCCGAGGCTTCGAATTCTTCCACCGCAATAGCCGTCAACGGCGCGCGGACTTCGGCGAACAACTGGACCGTGGACGGCGCCGACATCAACGACAGCGGTTCGAACACCACCGCGGTCAGCCAGCCGAGCATGGAAGCCATCCAGGAGATCACACTGGAACGCGGCAACTACGACGCCGGCTACGGGCGTTCCGGAGGCGGCCAGGTTCTGGTGGCAACCCGCAGCGGCACGAGCAATTTTCACGGCGAGGGATATGAGTACGTCCGCACCACCGACTTCAACGCCAACGACTGGTTCAACAAGGCAAGCCAGGTTGCAGCCGGCCAACCGAACGAGCCCGGCGTTTACCATCAAAACGTCTACGGCTTCACCATTGGCGGACCCGTTTTCATTCCCAAGGTCTACAACACGGGCAAAAATAAGACCTTCTTCTTCTGGTCAGAGGACTGGCACAAGATTAACCAGGCGGGAAGCAGCACGACACTGAACCCGCCCACCACGAACGAGACAAAGGGCATCTTTGCGGGCAATATCACGGCCGCATATCCCCAAGCTACCTACAACTCGACGACTAACACATCGACAATTCCTACGGCGGACTTCAGCAAGAATGCACAAGTCTACCTGGCTAATCTCTTCATCCCCAACGCCAACGCCAGCGGAGTTTCGACCTTCAACGAGCCTTCGGTGAACGATTACCGGAACGATATCGTTCGCATCGATCACTACTTCAACGAGAAAGTGCACTTCTTCGCCCGGGGGATGAACGACAGTTTCCCGCAGACCGATCCCAGTGGCCTGTGGAATGGCGCACAGTATCCCGGCGCGGCCGACGTTGCCTATAACTCGCCCGGCAAGAACGTAGTGGGCAACCTGACCTGGAGCATCTCGCCCAAGATCGTTAACGAAGTGGAGTTCGCTTACGCGCAAGGCACCATCAACGCCAATTTCGAAAGCGGAGATTTTGCCAACAATCCCAAGTTTGTCAGTGCTCTACAGCCCAATACGACTGAGTATACGGATCCCTATGGCCGTATGCCCAACGTCAGTATTACCAACCTTACGGGCTTTGGGACTGGAAGTTCTCCGTACGGAGAGCGCAACCTGGACCGCACCTACTTTGACAATCTGGCTCTGAGCTATGGCAAGCACACCATCCGTCTGGGCTTCCAGATTCAGCAGATGATCAAAACCGAAAATGGCACCGGCGGCGACGCGAGCTTCAGCTTCGGCACCGCTGTCGGAAACGACGTTCCGTTTGCCGATTTCCTGCTGGGCGAGGTAAACACGTACACCCAGGCCAGCCGGGACACCGTCCCCGATCTCAACTTCTTGAACAGTGAAGCCTACATCAATGACGACTGGAAGTTGAGCCCGCGTTTGACGCTTAATCTAGGCGTGCGCTGGAGCAGCTTCCCCTCGCCGATGGACAAGAACAACACACTGACCAATTTCGATCCACTGTTGTACAACTCCGCGGTTGCTCCGCAGATTGACCCCACGAGCGGCAACTTCGTTGCCAATCAGTATGTCGGAAACACGTTGCTTGTACCGAACACGTATGCCAATGGACTGATTTTCCCGAATTACCAGGGACACTGCGCGGCGGCGCAAAAAATCGGGCCGCTGGTTCAGTGTTCGCCCTATGGCAAAGACGTCAATCCGAACGACAATGCCAACTTCGCTCCGCGTGTCGGCTTCGCCTACAACCCCGACGGCCGTGGCCTGACCTCGATTCGCGGCGGCTTTGGATTGTTCTACGATCGCGTACTGGACGGCATATGGGAACAGAACGCGTTCGACGATCCGCCCATCACCCAGGCCACCACGGTTTACAACGCCTCCTTTGACACGCCATTGAGCGCTGCCGCGGCCGGGCCGGGTTACGGCCCCAATGCCCTTACCGCGAGTGGCACACCCACTTTCAAGGTTCCGAGTTACTTCGACTACAATCTAACCGTCGAGCGCCAGCTTCTGCCCACCACGGTACTCTCCGTGGCCTATGTGGGCAACCAAGCCCGTCATCTGCTGGGTGAATGGGACCAGAACCAGCCGACGGTCGACGCCAGGCTGGCTGCGCCCCCCAATACTGACGTGAACGCAATCCGCCCATACCTGGGCTACAACTATATCCAGAACAGATCTCCGATGTTCACCAGCAACTACAACTCGCTGCAAATCAGCCTGAACCATCGCTCCAGCAATGGCCTGACTGTAGGGGCTGCGTACACCTGGTCGAAGGTCCTGACCACGAACGCAGAAGATCGCTCCGGAGTGCTTGGTACGGCCTACCCGACCTTGAACAGTTACGACATCAGGGCCGATTACGGTCCGGCGGCCTTCAATCAGCCGCAGAACCTGATCTTCAACTATGTCTATGAACTGCCCTTCTACAAGCAGCAGAGCGGCGCAGAAGGCAAGCTGCTGGGCGGCTGGGAGCTATCGGGAATTACCACCTACACTTCCGGAAGCTCGATGACGATCACACAGCCGAACGATCCGTTCGCCTGCCCCACGCTTACTAGTGGCCTTTGCGACACCAATCCGCTCGATGGTTATGTCTCGGGACAAGGTCTTCGCGGACTGGGCATCGGTAGCGCCAGCTACGGCGCCAAGGCTGCGCGTCCCAATCAGGTTGCTCCGATCCCGATGCCCAAGAAGCCTGGACCCACCGGTTGGTTCCAGGAGACCTATTCCAGCACCGGAGTTCCATTAGGCCCCTACACCCCTGCCGTCGGCGCATTCGGCAACGTGAGTACGGGTTCGATGCTTGGGCCTGACTTCCAGAAGTGGGATATGGCGCTGGCGAAGAACACCAAAATCGGCGAATACGTCAACATGCAAATCCGCGTCGAAGCCTTCGATGTCTTCAACCACCCTAACTTCAACGGTGTTAACACCACGATGGGAAGTAGGAGCTTCGGCACTATTACCAGTGACTACGAACCGCGCCTGCTCCAAATGGGCGGGAAGATCATGTTCTAAGGATTTCCGGTTCTACTCGTCACCATGGCCGGGGCTTTTGCCCCGGCCATATCTTTCCGAATTACCATTAATGCGAGATCGGCAATTCACGGCCATTCCTCGTGAAAGAACGGAGGACGACGCAGAGTCTATAACTTCTCCTGGAACTTCTCCTGGAGAAATTATTTGTTCGTGGGTGCGGTTGCATTGTCCTGCGGGGCGCTCGGCGCGTGAGGGTTTCCAGACATAATCTTCAGCAGGTGGTCGTCGGCTGCCTTGTTCAGGTTGCGTGTTTTGTCTAACTCAACCTTCGCCTGAACTGTCTTTCCCATCGCCCGGTAAAGACGCGCCAGTTGCCAGTGTGCCCTTACGTCGCTGGGTTCGAGTTTGGCGGCGGTCTGCAACTCAGTCAGCGCGTCCTGCTTGCGGTCTTCGTCGATATAGAGGATGCCGAGATCGAGATGGACCATGTAGTCTTGCGGATTGATCTTGACCAGCTTTTCCAACAGCGGACGGGCTTCCTCCATCTGATTCATTTGAATATCCGAGTCGGCCAGATAGAACATGGCCTGCAGATGATGAGGGTCGTTGGCGAGCTCGGCCTGAAACTGTTGAGCGGCCTCCTGGGTTTGACCCTGCTTCCACAAGAGGTAACCGAGGCCGAAATGCACATTCGGTTCCTTGGGATCGGCCTTGACTGCGTCGCGAAACTTCCGCGTGGCATCGACCGGGTTTTTCATTTCATCCAGGGCTTCGCCCATCAGCATGTCAACCTCTGCCGATTCCGCATTCAGCGCGATCATACGATGATAGGTATCGAGCACACACTTATATTGCCGCGACAGTAGGCAACTGTGCGCCAGAGTGAGCAGCAAAGTCAGGTTCAGCGGGTCGCGGTCGGCGGCCTGCTTCAGATACGGAGTTGCCGCTGCAAATTCGGCGAGCCCATAGTGCGACATGCCCACGAGAACGGTCAGCCGCTGAGCCTCCGGCGAGGTACGGGATGCTGCTTTGAGCAGTGGATCAAGCACCTGAATGGCTTGCTTATAGTCGCCGTTCTTGAAAAATGCAAGACCGAGATTGGTACGCAAGCCGGGCATGGCCGGATTGAGTGCCATGGCTTTGCGGTAGTAGGCAATCGCCTCCGGATAGTGTTGCTGGCGGGCTTCAAGCAGGCCCAGATAAGCGTATGGCGTGGGATTCGATGGCTGCTCCTTGGACAAAACTGTCCAGGCGGTCTCTGCCTCCGCATATCTTCCCTGTTGCTCGAGAGAGAGCGCGGTCTGCCATTGAGTGCTTTGTGACAGCGCGGACGCGCCGCAGCCAGCCAGCATCAGCGCCACCCCAAAAGCTTGTCCGCACACCGATAGGTGCTTCACGAAAGCCTCCATGTTTTATTTTCATTTGCCGATTGGGCAGTCGGCAACTCTTGCGTCGCAATGCTGACTCCAGCAGTCAAAACGCTCATCTCCCTGCTACGGAAATCACGGGCAGTACCACTGTAGCTTACTCTGGGTGGCACCTGGGATGGAGCAGGTCCCCGGCCGCATGAATTCGTACTTTTGGCTTCGTGGTTTCCCACCCTTTCGCCAGAGAAAAGGCGAAAGGATGGGGCACGGAATTGATACAAAATTAAGGGGTCAAAGGCCTAGTGAGAAGTTGATTCCCATGGTTTACGACGCTCTGTGAGATGGGCAGCTACTGGGGAAGCATTCGCCGACCGGCTGACGCACAAGTCTTACGACCATCGCTCAAGTTCCGGGTAGCGTCTAAAGATACGAACCTGATCGGTGGAGGTTAATTGACCTAGGCGAACGGGTTTGTCCTGGGTGCGGGTACCTTTCTGGTTGAGGACGTTCATGAGGCTCCACTCACGTTGCAACCCCTGAGGCTCTTGGGTGGCCAGGTCGTAGCGGGTGAAGTCGATGACCATGCGCGGGCTGTCGGTCTGCCAGTTGTGCAGAAGGGCTAGGCGGAATTCCTGATTCATAAACCACTGGATTTCGAGTTCTTTTTCTGACCCGGGCGCGCCGGTGCCTTTTGCCTGGAAGCGGTAATTAAGGGAATCGTTGTTGGCAAAGTGGCGCCTCCACTCGAGGCCAAATTCGCCTTCGGTGATGACGCGGGTGTCAGGCCAGCGTTGGCGGACGGCCTGGAGCCACCAGGCGAGGTCAGGGTCGTGCCCGATGGAGACCTCCCAGATAGCAGTGACCCAGCCGAAGCCGTTGAGGGCGTGGCCCTGGTCGAAGTGCATGGCGGTGGTGTCAATCATTTCTTTACGGCCGGCGGATTGACCGAGGTCCTGAACCGTCTCGATGGGACCGACACCCATGCGGCTATTGAAGCCGCCTTCAAAGCCATTGCGACGGGCGGAGAGAAAGTCACAGGTCCAGCCATCGAGGCAGACGCAGTCGATGAAGTCGGCGGGGCCCTGCGCTGGTTTGAGGTAGTGCTGGCGGCTGGGATAGTAGGGGTAGCATATGCCGCCGTCGCCATCGCCGTGATCGATGCCGTGCTGGCTCCAGATCTGCCCCTGGCAGACATGGATGCCTTCGTCGGCGGCGAGGAGACGCTGGTTTTCTGCGTCCATAAATCCGGCGATGAGTGACTGCGGCCGATAGCCGTTGCCGACCATTTTCGAGACGATCTGGAGCGCTTGGTGGATGGTGCGGCGGTTTTGCTCCCGCGTGTTGTACATGGGCGCGAAATAGCCGCCCGGGATGAAGGTAATTTCATCGCCATAGCGGTCGTGGTACGAGGCGAGGAGCCGGCGCGCGTCTTTGAATTCCTGGCGGGGGTCATTGAGCGCGAGCCAGCTGATGGCCCAGGTCATGCGACCATCGGGGCAGCCGCGGGCGAAGGCTTCGCGGCGCGAGCGAATGTGATCGGGGCTGTTGTCAGGGGACTCGTCCTGGCCGATGGAACGGTTGGTCGAGACTTCGATCTGATTCACACGAACGACGGAGACGTGCGTGAGGAAGCGGCCGCGCAGGCGCGAGGATGCGGCGCGGGCAATTGCTGCTGAATTTGAGCAGGCGGCAACAAGGGCTGCGGTTCCAGCAGAACGGTGCAGGAACTCGCGCCTAGTCCAGAAAGGAGCCATGATTATCCTTTGCGATGGCGTTCGGGAGAATGACTAAGTTGGGCTAGCTGAGCGCGAGGGACAGGACCTCGCCGAGATCAAGGGACGACGAAGAATCGACGCCCCGCGGAAGCGTTGGGGCGATGACAACGGCTTGCCGATGGCCTTCAAACCAAGCCAGGAAAACAGACTGATCGGCGCCAGATAGCCGCTGCTGGTTGATCCAGTGATACCAGGCGCCCATGTTTCCATCGATGAGCGAACCGACGGGGTCGAGTTCAGGTGCCGCTTTGGTGTTGGAAAGCAGTTCGTTCATCGCTCTCTGTCTCTGCCGCGGGGCGAAACGGACCAGCAGAGTGAGGGGCTGCGCGCGGCGCAGAACTTCGCGCGCGGTCCACTGAGCAAAGGTGGTACTGAAGATTTGGGTTCCCGATCCTTCGGTGAAAAGCTTGAGGTGAAACCGGTCGAGAACCGGGTCCCCTTCCAGACCCGCGCCAACCTCGGATGGCGCAAGATTGGCGAGACGGGTGCGCAGCTCCTCAGGCCCCATGCCGGGGCGACGAACTTGTTTTTGGATGTAATCGAGCAGGGCGGTGCGCATCGGATCCAATCCTGCCCAGGAGACACAGGTGACGGCGGGGCTGTGATCAAATGCCACCCCTCCATCGACGTAGCAGTGCGCGTGAGGAACAGGATGGGATTTGGCTCGAGCTTCTACGGCCTGCAAAAGGAGCGCGACGCCGTTCTCCGCCTTGAGCTGGCTGAAGTACGTCCCATGCGGGCGCAGATAGCGAAACAGAGGCGCGTCATACGATGCGACCCCCTGGCCAATAATCGCGATTCCGAGCCTGCGCACGGGGAGCGGCTCTGTTACGATCGCAGCCTGAAGGCGGTCGCCGTAGCCGGTTGCCGCGGCTCGAAATGCGTCCTGTTGCCCGGTCGTCCAAAGGCAGGCCGATTCCTGCTCCAGAAACTGCGACGGTTGGTTGACCCAGTCGAAGTGGTCCAGCTGGGGCGAGAGCTTGAGCTGAGAAAAGGGCCGGAACCATGTATCGAGTTCCTGTGGTGAAAGGGAGGCTATGACGGAAAGCTCGCTGTCAATGGCCCTGCATTCGGCGGGGAATTTGAAATCGTAATCGATCAATTCCCGCAGGAAAGCCGGCAAAAAGCTAAGCGGGAGCTTCTGCAGCACGGCCAGATTGGCCACCGCGAGCCTCCGCGCCTGGGGAGGATATGCGGCAAACTGCTCGGCTTTGAGGTCGACAGGCAGCATGACAGTTACAAGAGTTCCCTTAGCGGTTTCCCTTGAGCCTGGGAAGCGGAAAATCCCAGCATGGCTCCGAGGCTGGGAACCAGGTCAATGGATTGAACCGGATCGTCGTATACCACGCCTTGGCGCGCACCAGCGCCCAGCGCCAGCATCCACGTGGTACGGGAGGCAGCATCGCCGGTGCGATGATGCTGGAATCCGTTTCCACCCGCATCCTGGTCGGCGTCTCTGCCGAAATCGGGAAGGATGAGCAGCGTAGTATTGCCGGCGTATTCCGGCTCGCTTTGGGCCGCATTCCACAGTTCGGCGCACAGCCGGTCGGTGCGCCGGATTCCGTCAATGTAAAGAGAGTAAGTTCCGGAGTGGGCAATATCGATGTCGTGCATCGTAATCCAAAGCAGGCTCGGTGCCTGCAATTTCATCAATCGTCTGGCGATAAACACAGACAGCTCGTCGGGACTGGACAGCGTTCGCGCATGCTCCGTGAAATCTCCGACTGAAAGCTTCAGGATTGTCTCCAATTGCTGCAGTTCGAATTCGCTGCCCTGAACTTGCGGCACGTAGAACGGAGTTTCGTAGTTGTCGTGGAGAAGGTGATCGAAGTCCGCGGCCGATCCCGCCGAGGCCACACTCAAGAGCCGCTTGGGCAAAACCACGGTCGCTCCCAGCCCCTCGCCGTAATGCCGGCAGTCGCTTTCCCCGATACGGTTGAAGCCATTGCTGGGAGCAACAACCCACGCATCCGAGGCCGGACGCCTCAGGTCTTTGCGAAAGTATTCGAAGACTGTCGGATGTTGCGGAGGCACGGCGGAAAAGTTATTGAGAGTTTCGTAAACACCTGTCGCCAGGCTGGCCGTGGCCACATAGTGTCCCAGGATGCCGTGATTTGTGACCTGGGTAAAGAAGCTCGACTGCGGGATCAGCTCATTGACGAGATGCGGAATGTTCTCCACCCCTTCGGGAGAAAAGGTCTCCTGATCGCGCGCTCCGCCCCCAAACGTGACGACGATAATCTTGCGTTTTTTGCGGGCGCTCTCCGCGCGAATGAGCGGGCTGCCGGCGATGAGTGCGCCGCCGAAGGTCAAGCCTGCTGCAGAGCGCAGAAAATCGCGCCGGCTGCGGCCGAGGCGGTGGGCAGCTTCGCGGGCGCTCGCAGCATGATGGACCGCTGCCGTCCATGGTGCGCTCAAGAGAGATTGGGACATCGTATACCAACTCACCGCGTGATGCCTGCGACGTACCCAGGGCAAATTTTCCGAACCTTTTCGACCTTCCGATGTGGAAGCCACTTCGGTGACTGGATAAGTGCGCTTCTAGATCCCCGACCGCATGACTTTGTACTTTTGGCTTCCGTGGTTTCCCACCCTTTCGCCAGAGAAAAGGCGAAAGGATGGGGCACGGAATTGGTACAAAATTAAGCGGTCAAAGACCTAGGGCTTGGTAGGCGCACTCTTGGCTTCATACACAAACTGCTGGACCTCCGCCTGCATTTTGTCGTCGTTTGCCATGTATTCCGCGCGCAGCTTCTGATAAATTGCGAACTCCTTCTGGGCCTGGTCCTTTTGCCCGGTGCGCATATAGTCAGTGCCCAGCTTGTAGTAAGCATCCGACAGAGTTGGGTTGAGGCTGATGGCGCGTTCATACTCCGGAATGGACTTCTCGTACTCATGCTGATCGGCATAGAGATTGCCGAGTTGCTGGTGGGCTTCGGCAAGGGTTCCATCCAGCGCGATCGATTTTTTCAGCAGCGACTCAACCGTATCAAGATCAGCGGTCGAACCCTGCAGCGGTTTGCCCTTCCACAAGATGATCGCGTAGTAGTACTGGGCGCGCGCATTGTCCGGTTGCAACTCAGCATAGCGCTGGAATCGCTCGATGACGTCCCCGGCCTGCTTGGGAAAGCTGTCGTAGGTACGGGCCAGAAACTGATAGCAGCGCGGATCGGAAGGGGCCAGATCTGCCGCCGTGAGGAGGGCCTTCACGGCGGGTTCAAACAGTTCCCGCTCGTAAAGCGCGATGCCCAGGCCGAGTTGGAGCCGCGGCGAATTGGGATAGCGTTCCGTTGCGAACTGGAAAACATGGATGGCCGGCTCGTATGTCCTGTGCAGCAACAGCTCGCTGCCCCAGGCAAAGAGATTGTCGTCGCTGGGATCCATGTGCGCAGCGGTCTCGAAGTCGTTTGCCGCCGCGATATACTTCCCGTCTTTCTCGTCGATCTGGCCCAGCAGATTGTGCAGTTCCGCGGTATTTTTCTGAGCCAGCAGACTTTGAATAACCTTGCGCGCGTCCTCCAGCCGGGCGGTCAAGAACTCGGCCATTGCCAGATCGTAGCCGTTATCGTAGGCCGCCGGCTTGATCAGCTGGGCCCGCGCAAGCAGGGGGCGCGCTTGCTCAAGCTTCCCTTCCTTGATGTCGAACTCGCCCAGATTGTGGTTCGCTGTGTAGCTTCGCGGCTCGAGCGCGAGCGCCTTCTGAAACTGTTCGCCGGCCAAGGCTGTCTTACCGGCATGGGTGAGACTGGCCGCTAAGTTAGTCCGCGCCGCGGCAGAGTCCGGCTTGATGTTGACCGCGGCCTGCAGCTGTTCGATGGCTTCGGTGTCCTGGGAGAGCGCGGCATAGACCATCCCCAGCAGCTCATGAGCCTCAAAACTCCTGGGGACAAAGGGGAGAAGCTTTTCAAGGAGCGCAGCCGCTTCAGTGTAATGGCCGGCGTTGTAGTCCGCGATGGCGGCCTGAAACTGGCGATCGAGATTCTGCTCCTGCAGGCCCTCGGGGCTGGCGATCATGGCGCCGGCCAGGAAGAAAGACAGGATCGGCATCCGGACCCAGGGCCACCTGCACACAGCAGTCCTCCATCACTGGCGCGCGAGCAAAGCGCCTTCCAAAATAGATCCGGAAAGGCGCGGCTGCGCGGCGCCTTTCCGGGGTGGGTTTCATCCTATCTTAGTAGAACAACTTCAGAGCGAACTGGATTTCTCTCGGGTCATATGGATTGTCCCGCGTCGATCCGATTTCGCCGAAGTTGGAGTTGAGGTAGTTGCCCGAGTTCGAAACTGCGATAACTCCGTTGCCGCCAAAGTTAGGCGCATTGAAGTTGGGGTGGTTAAGGACGTTGAAGAATTCAGCTCTGAATTGCGCCGACCATCTCTCGTTAAGGTGAACGGCTTTGAGGGCCGAGAAGTCAAGGCGGTGGAATCCCGGTCCCGAAATGATGGAAGACTCACCGCCCAGTGCAGCCGCGCCCGTCAATGCAGCGCATCCGGTTGGCGTGGGCGTACTGTTTCCCAATTCGCAGGGTTGGGTGAAGGCCTTTGGATTGCCGATCCAGTTGGGCTCTCCATTGCTGTCCTTGTGCATGCCCAGATTGGGGTTTTGGCCCGGTACCAGCATGGTATTGCAGCCTACTCCGGCAGCAGTTCCATCGGGGCAGGAGAAGCCGAGCGGTTGGCCGCCCTGCAGCGACGCAAGCCAGTTAACCGTCCAACCCCCGATGATGTCATCGCCCACCCTGCCAACGTCGTGGGCCAGCATCTTCCCTTTGCCAAAGGGGAGCTCATAGTCGCCGCTGAAGTGGACAACCTGACGGATATTGAAGTCGGCCAAGCCGTAATCGAACGGCACTCCCAGCCCCGGTACGGATGGAGCGCGGAACCCGCTCAAGCTGCCACCGTTCAGCAGGTCGCCCGCATCGGAAAGGGTCTTCGAAAAGGTGTAGGTGAACAGGAAATACAGCCCATTCTGGAGCTGATCTTCAACTTTGGTTTGCAAGCCGTTGTAGTTGCTGCGGCCAATGGTGTCCTGATAACTCATGCCATGCGAGAAATCCGGGAACGGGACCGCATTCGTGGTACTCGCGTTGTAGTTCAGGATCTGGGTTACGTTGTTGCTGGACACGCCGACCTGCAGGTCCTGTCCCTGGGTAAACACATACGCCGCCTGCGCTGACAGGCCGCGCGAAATTGCGTATTGCAGGGTCAGGTTGGCATTCAGGTTGCGCGGTGTGATCCAGTTGAACTCCGCTCCCTCCAGTCCCAGACCTTCGGCATTCACGTCGAGAGGACTGAACGCCATGCAGGACAATCCGGATTCCAAGGTGTAGGAATTGGTCGCGGTGCCCGGGTTAGACCCGTTGGCGCATCCTGCCCACGGCGTGTTGTAGCCGATCGGCGAAACCGCCTGCAGTCCGCTGGTGCTTCCCGACGCAACCTCCGGGGTCTCGGTGAAGTTGAAGACGAAGGGATAATTCTCGCCGATATTGGGCCCGTATCCCTGGTTTTCGAACGAGTTGAAGAACATGCCAAAGCCGCCGCGTACAACCAGCTTCGGAGTGGCTTGAAAGTCGACGCCGACGCGCGGGGCAAAGTTATGCTTTTGCACCTTCATCAACCCGCGCCCGTATTGGTTGGTCTCGTCCAGCGTAATTCCATCCTTGGCCAGAAGATCGAGGAATCCATCCCCAGCCAATGATGGATTAGTTGCCGTGGAGGACAAAGACCTGTTGTCTTTGCCGGTTTTGGGAACCAGGTAGGTCGGCGCGCCCAGTGCGCTGGGAACGAAGTTCGCCTGGCCGCCGTTGGTTTCCTGGATCGGACTGAAGTAATCCCAGCGCAGGCCGAGATTCAGTGTGACCTTCGGACTCAGCTTCCAGTCGTCCTGGAGATAGAGCGCGGTGTAGGTCTTGTAGTCATAGGTGGTGTTGATGTTGGAGGCATTGATGGAGTCCGACCCGCCCGAATAATTGACTCCGCCCGCAACCTTTGACGCGATTGGAGATAGCAGGAACTGCACCCGGCCCGTGCCGCCGATGCTCGAGGTGCCGGTGCTTCCCTGCGGAACGTCGGTGTACTGGCCGTTGTAGTCGAAGTTACCGCGCGAATAGGCCGGCTGCAGCGTGTCGAACTTGATGTGCTGCGATTCGACGCCCATCTTGAAGCTGTGCTGCTTCCAGATTTTGGTGAAATCGTCCGTAAGCTGCAGCGTCTGGCTAATTTCGTCGGAGGGCAGGTACGCGTTGCTGCCCATGGTCGTGAGACCGTTGATGTCGTATTCGCCCAGCCCCCCATTTTCGGTCGTCTGGGGAACTCCCTGAATTCCAAATTGCGCCGGAATTCCGGACACTCCGCCTTCCGGGCCGTAACGGGTGGTGTGCAGGTGATTGAGGCCTACGCGCGCGACATTAATGGCGTTGGGCGTGAACACGTGCGTCCAGGCGCCGGCGGACTGATTGGCATGCGCGGTCTGGAGACCTTGCTGGAACGCGCCGCCGTCAGCGATGCCGCCGAAGATGCCTGGGATGTACTGCGGATCGTCATCGTAGCTGAAGCGGTAGAAGAGCTGGTTCTTGTCGGACGGATCGTAGTCACCGCGAATGTCGAAGGAGTTGCGATGCTCGAAGAGCGCGAAATTCGACGTAAAGTTGTTGGTCAACCCCGACTTATTCGGCGCCGGATAAAGCTCCAACATGCTTACGGCGTTCGGATCCAGCCTGCTCGATTGAATCTGATTGAGGGTTGGGCAATTGCCCGTCGTGGGCGCCGCAATGGTAGCGCAGCTGGCGCTGCCGGCAAACGGATCTCGCACGTATCCAGTTTTGCTCGGTGTCATGCCGGAAACCGGATCCGGAGTGCCCGCCGTCACTAAGCGCGTGGTCGCCGGATCAAAGGCGGTGCCCAGCACAAATGTCCGTCCAAGAGAGTCTGATTCAGTTCCGGTGGTAATCATGTCCTGAAAGTTCGTGTATTTGCTCGAAATTTCAGCCTGGGTCGGCACCGAGCCCGTTTGTGGCGTGCCGAGCACGCGTCGCAGCCCCTCGTAGTCGCCAAAGAAAAACAGCTTGTTCTTGATGATGGGGCCGCCCATGGAGCCACCGAACTGATTGGTTTCCTGGGCACCCTTCGCGACTCCGTTGAAATCTTCAAACCAATCCGATGCATCCAGAACACGGTTGCGGAAATACTCCCACACGGCTCCATGCAGGGAGTTGGTTCCAGACTTGATGGTCGCGTTCAGAACCGCACCGCCGGCGCGGCCCAGTTCGGCGCTGAAGTCCGCCGTCTGCACCTTGAATTCCTGCACCGCTTCCAACGGAGGCAGAACCACGTAGTTGGTTCCGTTCAGGAAGTCGACGTTGTCGGCGTTGTTGTCGATGCCGTCGAGCAGGTAGTTGTTTTGCGCTGGACGCAGGCCGTTGGCGGAGAAGGCTCCCGAAGCGGCATTGCCGCGCGTATCGGCCTGCGGCGTCTGCATGCCCGCTCCGAGCTGGGCCAGGAAGGTGAAGTTGCGTCCGTTGAGGGGCAGATCGTTTACTGCCTGCGAGCCGATCGTCTGACCTACCGAAGAGTCGTCGGTCTGCAATACCGGAGGCGCGGTGGTTACTTCGACGGTTTCGGTCGCCGTGCCCGGTTTCAACTGGACGTCGACTTCGAGCGTCTGGTTGACGGTCAATTCGATGTTTTTCTGTTGTGTGGTGGAGAAGCTTCTGGCTTGCACCGTAACGATGTAGTGTCCAATCCTGATCGGCGAGAAGGTGTAAACGCCGCCGGCGCTGGTCGTGGTCTCAAGTGTTAGACCGACATCGGTGTTGAGGAGCTTTACATCCGCGCCAGGCACAATGGCTCCGGTCTGATCCTCCACAACTCCTCTTATAGTGCCTTCATCGGCCTGCGCAGATGCGACCCTGGGCAAGAGGACGAGAAGGGCTGAAAGCGCGAACAGAAGAATAACCTGCGTGCGGAACTGGCCTATGAACCTGCAAGACGAATTCATGGAGTATCCCTCCCGTTCTAAATGTTTGTGTTGGATATCCGATCCTGCCCTGTTGGTTGAGGTGTCAACTGCGGGAAAACACCTTCCACAGCGGAGGTAAGTGACGGGCCCCCTGTAAACGGTTACTTAAAGTCGACGAATCGTATAATGGCCTAAATTGTCTTGTCAATAGAATTGTTTAGGTCGGTATCCACCGAACGGTGGATATGTCCTCAAACGATTGATTTGAGCCAGTTCTGCGACAGTTAGGCCTCCGCCGACGCCGCAGGAAACGCTTTAGTTCGTGAGGCTTACAGAAATTCGCCAGAGCTTCTGCGCGAATGGTATTCTTCTGCCACCTTGAGGTTCAGATAGGGGATGAAGCGCAATGTCCAGCCCTAAAAGAGAAACTTTGCCCATCTCCAGGCGGACCCTGCTTAAGAACCTGGGGTTTTCGCCATTTCTGCTCCGCCCAGCTCCGTTTTTGGGCGCCGGGCTGCTCTTCGGCGACCCCACCCCTCCGACTGCAACCCATCCCTCCTTTCCTTTCGCCGACGTCCGGTTGACTCCACACTATCCAGCCAGACCACCTTTGGCAGATATTCTTCGTCTGGTTGCCCCCGGCTCGGATGAGTACGCGACCGAGCAGGATGCCGCAGAGGTGGATTCGCAACTGGCCGAATGGAGCCGGGCGCTGCGGGCTTCGGTGCGCGATCTGTCGGCGATCGCAAATTCCCTCGATGCGTCAGTCCGTGCCTGTTCCCTGGCTCCGGAAGAGATGAGACCTGTGCGCGCCGGGAGCGGAGTCGAAGTTGTTCGATGCCGCTTCGGCACAGCACTGGCTGCTGGACCTGAGGCTTTCCTCAAGGGCCTGCAAGCTTGGCTGGCGCCCATCGCACGCGTGGAAACAGCGGAATTCGAGATTTATGGAATCCAGGAGATGGATAGCGACTCGCCAGCCGTTCGGCTTGATATCCGCTATGACATGGTTGCGGCCCTTCATGACGGCAGGCGAGAGGAGCGGGTGGGATCATGGCGCATGGAATGGCAGCGCAGCGGGCTGCAGGAGTGGAAGATTCGCCAATTGGAGGCGGGCGAAGAGACCCGCAGTTCCGTTCGCGGTCCCGTCTACGCCGATGTCACATCCCGGGCCATGAGCGGCGCAGCTTCCTACGAGGACCAGTTGCTGCGCGGCGTGGATTACTGGCGTACGGTTCTCGACGGCGCTTGCGCGATCGACATTTACAGCAACACGGGTGTCGCGGCCGGCGACTTCGACAATGACGGCTTGGACGACTTCTACGTTTGCCAACCAGCCGGGCTTCCCAATCGCCTGTACCGGAACCGGGGTGACGGCACATTCGAGGACGTGACCGAAAAAGCCGGAGTCGGGTTGCTCGACAACACTGCCTGCGCGCTGTTCGCCGATTTCAGGAACACGGGTGTGCAGGACTTGCTGGTTGTGTGCGGCACCGGGCCTGTGCTTTTTCTCAATCAGGGCGACGGCACTTTCCGGCTGAAGCCGGACGCATTCAGCTTTGCCCAACCTCCGCAGGGATCGTTTACTCACGCCGCGCTGGCCGATTACGATGGCGACGGCCGCCTCGACATCTATTTTTGTACCTACATGTACTACCTGGGACTGGACCAGTATCACTACCCGATTCCTTACTACGACGCGCGCAACGGCCCGCCCAATTGCCTGATGCACAACGAAGGCAACGGCACTTTTGTAGAGACCACCGCGGCCTCGGGACTGAACGCGGACAACAACCGCTATAGCTTCTCGTGCGCCTGGGGCGACTCGAACAATAACGGCCGGCCCGATCTGTTTGTGGCCAACGATTTCGGCAGTTCGCAGCTTTACCGCAACAATGGCGACGGCACGTTCACTGTGATTTCCAAGCAAAGCCACGTTGAGGAAGTGGGTGCCGGCATGAGCTGCTGCTGGGCTGACTTTGACAACGACGGTCGCCAGGATATCTACGTCCCCAGCATGTGGGAGGCGGCAGGGCAGCGCGTTTCAGAGCAGAAGCAGTTTCACGAGCAGGCGCCGGAGTCGATCCGCGCGCTCTACCAGCGCCACGCGCGCGGCAATGTACTCTATCGCAACCTTGGCGATGACACCTTTCAGAACATCGGGCACGAGGCTGGAGTGGAGATGGGCCGATGGTCTTGGTGCTCCGACTTTTTGGACTTCGATCACGATGGATTCGCCGACCTCTATGTCTCGAACGGGTATATATCCGGAGTTGAGCGGCGCGACCTGGCGAGTTTTTTCTGGCGGCAAGTGGTCGCTCAATCACCGGAAGACGCCACGCCCTCGCCGGCTTACGAGCAAGGCTGGGGAGCAATCAACGAGCTTATCCGTTCGGACAATACCTGGCACGGGTACGCGCGCAATGTGCTTTTCGCCAACAATCGCGACGGAACATTCTCTGAGGTTTCAGGGCCTTCGGGTCTGGACTTTATCGACGATAGCCGCGCCTTTGCGCTGGCCGACCTGGACCAGGATGGCCGCCTGGAAATTATTCTGAAAAACCGCAATGCCCCGCAACTGCGCATCCTGCACAACGTGATGACGGAGATCGGCCGCTCGATCGCGTTTCGACTGCGCGGGCACAAGAGTAATCGCGATGCGATCGGCGCTGCGATCACGCTTGAAACGGGCGCGCTGCGGCAGACAAAATATCTTCAGGCCGGATCGGGTTTCCTGGCCCAGCATTCGAAAGAGGTGTTTTTTGGACTGGGCTCCGCGCCTGCGCCCTGCCGGGCGACGGTTCGCTGGCCGAGCGGTCTGCTGCAACATTTCGACAACGTGCCCATTGACCATCGGATCGAGCTTGAGGAGGGCGTGGCTACGTTCAGCGCCAAAGCTTTCCGGCCAGCTCCTGCTGCCTGGCACGAGGCCGCGCCAGCACCCGCGCTCGAACCGCTGCCAGCCCAGGTAGAGACGTGGCTGCTGGAACCGCTGCGCGCCCCGGAATTTTCGCTGCCCGATCTGAGCGGTAATCTGCACGAACTTTCAGAGTCGCGAGGGCAAGTTTTGCTGCTCCATTTCTGGGCAACGGATTCCCCGCTCGCCCACTTACAGTTGCGGAGCTTCGAACGGCACCGCGCAGCGATGGCAGCAAATCATTTTGACGTCTGGTCGGTCAATGCCGACGATTCGCCCGACCTTCAGGCGGTGCGGTCGCTTGTGGCGCAGGAGGGCCTCACCTTTCCGGTCCTGATGGCCAACAAGGAGGTAGCGGGGATTTATAACATTCTCTACCGCTATCTCTTCGATCGCCGGCGCGATCTCGCGCTCCCCACCTCGTTTCTGCTCGACCGCGACGGCATGATCGTGAAGGCCTACCAGGGTCCCGTCGATATTACGCACCTGCTTGAGGACGCGAAAGCGGTCCCTGGGCTGACTCACGATCGCATGCGCAAGGCGCTGCCATTTCCGGGGCAGTTGCTGCAGGGTCCTTTTGCGCGCAACGACTTCACCTATGGCGTGGCCCTGTTTCAGCATGGATATTTGAACCAGGCCGAGGAGTCATTCCAGCAGGTTGTGGCCGTCAAGCCCAGCGATGCAGAAGCGTGGTATAACCTGGGTACGCTCAACCTGCGAAGAAACAACTTTGCGCAGGCGCGCGAATATCTGAAGCGCAGTCTGGCGCTGCGCGCCGACTATCCCGAAGCTTGGAACAATCTGGGCATGATGGCTGCCCAGGAAGGGCGTCCGGACGAAGCCATCCAGGATTTTCGGCAATCGCTGCTGCTGCGGCCCACTTATGCGGTGGCGTTGCTGAATCTGGGGAACGTGTACCGACGCCAGAAAGATTTCACCGAGGCAGAGCAATGCCTGGCGCAGGCGCTTGCCATCGACCCTCGCGATCCCGAGGTGTACTACGCGTACGGCATGCTCTCCGCTCAGCAAGACCAGATGGACCGCGCCCAGAAATATCTGCGCAAAGCGCTGGATCTGCGCCCCGATTATCCTGAAGCCCTCAATAACCTGGGAGTTCTCTTTGTGCACATGCAGGATTACGCGCAGGCGGAAGCGCAGTTTCAAACCTGTATGCGCCTGGTCCCGAACTTCGATCAGGCCTATCTCAACCTTGCCGGCCTGTACGCTATTGAAAACGACCGCGACCGGGCCCGGGATATCATCGAGAAACTGCTGCAGATCCAGCCTGGCAATCCCGCCGCCAAGCAGGCCCTCGAAATGCTGCACTGACCGCGCCGCGAAGCACCTGAGATGGAATTAGCTATGCGATTTCGCCGCTGCTTTTCGCCGGGGCTCAGAATTGACGCCGGCTCTCCGCTCCTCGCCCTCATCGTTTTCCTGCCTGCCGTTCCCGGTCTTTGCCGCATGCAGCCGGCCCGGCAATCTTCCTCCGCCCAGCTTCACGGCGCACTGACTTCAAATTTTGAGGCTGCGCAAACGCTCGTGCAACAGGGCCGCCTCGATGAAGCCAAAAGCGCACTCACAGTCGAGCTCCAGCAAAATCCATCAAGCGTGCCCGCCTATAACCTGCTCGGGATCGTCGACTCGGAACAGCAGGACTATGCGGGCGCGATCGCGGCTCTCAAGAAGGCTTTGGAACTGGCTCCCGGTTCCCTGCAGGCGCATAAGAATCTCGGCAAGGTTTACGTCGCCGAGAAAAAACTCGACATGGCGGAGAAAGAATTTGAGGCCAGTCTCCGTCTCGATGCACAGGACCGGGACGCCAACTTCAACCTGGGGATGCTGCTGATGGCGCGTGGATTGCCGGCCGAAGCCATTCCGCACTTTGAGCGCGTTCATCCCGCCGACCACGAAACGCGCCTGCGGCTGATCCAGGCTTATTTTGAGAGCAAGCGAAGCGCGGAGGCGCTGCGAATGGCCGATACGTTTGCCGCGCAGAACAAAAATGACTTCGGGCTATGCCTCTCACTCGGCATCTTATTGGCATCGGACGGGCAGTATAAGGCGGCTCAGCTTGAACTCGAACAAGCCGATCTTCTGCAGCCCGGAACCTTCGACGTGCTCTATAACCTGGGTCAGACTTTTCTGCTCAGCGGCCAGTTCGCGAAGGCAGAGCTGCAACTGACCCGGGCGCGTGCGTTAAAACCACAATCGCCAGAGACGCTCTTCTTACTGGGACAGCTTTATTGGAAGCAATCGCGGCCTTCCGATGCCCTGGATGTGCTGGTGCAAGCGCATAAGTTGGATACTGAAAACACCGACATTATTCTTTTGATGGCGCAGATCAGCATCGCGCAAGGCTATGTGGCGGATGCCATTCCGCTGTTGCAGGAAGGATTGAAGATAGCTCCCCAGAGAGTCGATCTGCATTCTGCGCTGGGAGAAAGCTATTTCAAAGCCGACCAGATACCTAAGGCCCTTGATGAGTTCCAAAAGGTCGTTCAAATGCAGCCGTCGTTGCGGGCTTATGCGTTTCTCGGCCTTGCCGACACGGATCTCGGCCGGTTCGATGCCGCCAAGCTCGATTTTCAGCACGGGCTCAAGCTCGATCCCCATGATAGCTTCTGTCTCTTCAATCTCGGTTACATCGCGGAACGCCAGGGAGATACTGCGGCTGCGGCCGCGAGTTTTGAAAAGGTGATCCATGCCGATCCCGATTTCTCCGACGCCCTGCTGGAGTTGGCGAATCTTCGCATCGAGACGAATCGATTGCCCGAGGCGGAAGCGTTATTGAATAGATATGTGCAGCTGAGCCCCCATCCGGAATCCGGCTACTACAAACTGGCGGTGGTGGAACGAAAACTTCACAAAACCGAGGAGGCGAATCAATATCTCGCCCGATTCCAGACGCTTTCAAAAAACCAACCGCCGCATACTTATCTTTACGAGAACCTCTTCGACTATCTCGATCACCGGGCGAAGTTATCTCCCGGCGCACGCAATCGTCAGGACCTCGAGGATCTTCAGGATCAGGTCAAGAAACATCCCGACCAGCCGGAGGTGCTCTATTTGTTGGCGCAGGCGTATCTTCGGTCCGGCGACATCGACGATGCCCGAAGCACGATCGCTCACCTCAACGAAGTGCAAGCGGGAGATTACCGCGAGCTTGCCGGGGCCGGCGTCCTGTTGGCGCGCTTTCACCTGTACGACGACGCCATACGGCAATTCCAGGCAGCGCTCGAGGCCAATCCCGGGTCCGACGATCTCCGCTTCGACCTCGCCGACGCCTTATTCCGCAAGGGCCGATATACTGAGGCTCTCGATGCCGCGCAGCAGGTTTCTGCGCAGGAGCACAACGACGGTGCCTATCTCGCGCTGGTGGGGGATATCGATTCGCATTTGGACGATATGGCCGCCGCTGAGGAGATGGAGCGCGCCGCCATCGAGCGAAGCCCGGACAACGATCAGAATTATCTTTCGCTCGCCCTGCTCCAGCTTCGGGAAAATCAGCCCACCGAGGCGAAACGGACTCTGTTGAAAGGCCAGACGCGCATGCCCGCCTCGGGCAAGATCTATTGGGGCCTTGGGCTTGCTTCCGTGATGGAAGGCAACACCGCCGAAGCCGCAGAGCAGTTTGAGCGTGCGGTGGATTTGCTGCCGGAGTGGGTGGGCTGCTATTCGATGCTCGGCGTCTTCTACTATCAGACGGGTCAGATCGGCCGGTCCCGCGAAGTCCTTGATCGCTTGAAAGAAACTGGCGCGAGCGGCGGCCTCGACTTGGATCGCATCGAACAGGTGCTCGATGCGGCTTCGCAAACCGAGGCCGGCAACAATGCAGCCGCTGCGCCTCTGTCCATGGAAAAGCGAGTGCAGTTACTGCGGATGGCGATACAGCTGGTCGACAAAACCATGTAATCGAGCTGCTGCCGTGCCTCGCACGTGCGGCGGCAGCCCTTGAGGATGCTTCTACACAATCTCGCGCGCTGCGGGAGTGACTTTCACCTCTATCGAACTCGCCCCGAGATAGGGATGATGCGCAGTCAGTCGCACGGTTCCAGGTTGTTCGGCTGCCCGGATCCAGACTGCGCCCGTGCCACCGACCAGCGTAAACGGATTATCGCCGATGAGCTGGCCTGGCCCCGTGAGTTCGAAACGGATCGCGTCACGGGCGAAAGGCCGAATGGCGTCGAACTCATCCGTTACGCGCAGAACCACGCGCGTCGTATCCGCTCCATCCGCGATGAGGGTCGTGTCGTCCGGTAGCACGGCAAACTTCTGATCGATGCCTTTCCCGGAAAACGTACGCGAGATCACCTGTTTCCCCTGGATGTAGCCTTCGATCCGCAGGTCGCCCCAGGTGGCATGGCCATGCCGCAAATCGACGGAAAAGGGTGCATATTTCAAATGAGGGAACTGCTCCCGGTCGGGATCGGCTTCTGCAAGCAGGGTTCCATTGACATAGAACTTCAGGTGCTCGCAATTGGAAGAAACCAGCGCGGTACTGAAGCCAATGCTCTCATCCCCGCGTGCCCAATGGAAAGATGGGACCAGCACGATCTCCTCTTCGGGATCGCACTGCGAGCGATAAAAACCTGCGGCCGGCTTCGGTTCGCGAAAGATGTCCGTGACCCCGTGGTAACAGATGCGGTCGCCCGATCCGAAATTGCTGTGCGTGTTGTAGTCGAAGGCGCACCACGCGATGCCACCTGCGTACTGCGGGTTTGAGGCTAGTTGATCGTGGACCCGTGCGTGACGAATGGTGTGCTCGCGCAGGCGCTCGATGTTGTCGATGGTCTTGGTAGGGTAGGTGTGGCCCACGAACTCGGTGTTGAGATAGAGCGGATGATTCGGCGGCTTCAGAGGGAAACCGAAATCATTCATCGTAAAGACGTCTTCCAGAAACTCCGATTCCTGAAAGTAGCGTATGCCCCCGGTCTGACGCGAGGGATCCAACTGGTGAGCCTGGGCATTGGTTCGCGTGTAGAAATCGTGGTTGTCGAGCGACTCGTTGATGCGTACGCCCCACAAAACGATGGAGGGATGATTCCAGTCGCGGCGGATCATGCGGCCAACATTATCGACGGCGAGATTCTGCCACGGTAAATCGCCAATGTGCTGCCACCCTGGGATTTCTTCGAGAACCAGCAGGCCCATCTCGTCGCAGGCGTCCAGAAAATGGCGCGATTGCGGATAGTGCGAGGTACGCACGATGTTGCAATGGAGGTTTTTCCGCAGAATGACAGCGTCCTGCCGCTGCACTCGTCCTGGCATCGCCTGGCCCACCCAGGGAAACGTCTGGTGACGATCGAGGCCGCGCAACTTGATCACGGTTCCATTCAGTGAGAATCCTTGCGGCGTAAAGCGCGCGTCGCGAAAACCGATCCGCCGCTCGTCCTCATCCAGCAGCACACCGTTTCGCGACAATCGCGTCCGCACGTGGTAGAGGCGGGGCGAATGCAAGTCCCAAAGTTCGATGGCACCGAGGTTGTCCAAATGCAGGGTTTGGACAGAAGCAGCCTCACCAGCCGCCGGCGCAGAAACCTCCTGGGCGGTTTTTCCCAATAACCGCTCTCCGTCGTACAGTGCGGCTTCGAGCGTCAGTGGGCCGGCAAACGCCCGTTGTTCCGAGCCCGCCGCTCCGTGATCGAGGAAGCATTGCACATCCAGGGTAGGATGACCGGAAAGCACATCCTTTGGTTGCGCAAAGATATTCTCGATGTACGCTGGTGAAACTATGCGAAGCGCGACCTCCCGGTAGATACCGCCGAAGGTGAGGTAGTCAACCTCGTACCCGAAAGGCGGAATATCGGGCCGTTCGGTGGAGTCGACCTCCACGGCAAGAACGTTGTCGCGATCGAAGTCGATGTGGGGCGTGAGTTCAAACGAAAAGGGCGTGAAGCCGCCTTTGTATTCGCCCAGCCGCACGCCGTTGATCCACACCGTGGAGGCAGTCATCACGCCTTCAAAGTCGACAAACACTCTGCGGCCACGCGCGGACTGCGGTGCACGGAAGCGACGGCGATAGATCGACACAAATTCGTACGATTTCTCATCGAAGCTGTGCCACGGCACTCGGATATTGGTGTGCGGCACAACAATCTGCGTAAAGCCGCTATCGTCAAACTCCCGCTCGTGGGCTGCAGCCGAGGTCTTGGCGCTGTACCGCCAGTTACGATTCATCGGCAAAGTGATTCGTCCCGCAGACGCGTCCTGCGCTGCAGCCTCGATGGCCGGCAGAACGGAAGCGATTGTTTCCGCTGCTACCACAGTTCCTGTCGTCTTGATAAAGTCGCGGCGATCCATAAGAGCCCCTCGTCCTGCATTCGCGCAGGTATTTGAAATATGCGTCTACGGTTTCACGGTCACCATCACCACACCGTGACTCGGCACTTGCGCGGAGTATTCTGCCTTCTGCCCCGGCGTCTCTTTGTCGGACCACAAATCGCGCACTGTCGCGGGCAAACTCGCCGGGTATCCGATGTCGGTCCATTTCGCCGCGATTGTAGCCGGGGCTGTTCCCCGGTTCAGCAGCACGACAGCGCGGCCGCCATCGGCCAACTGTTTCGACCACACTTCGAGATCGCCGTTCTTGCTCACGCGCCGGCCCTGTTGGCCCAGAGGATCCTGATCGATCGCGATGACCTCCCGATTGAAAAGAATGTCTCGCGTGTCTTTGCTCATATTGGAGATATCCGTGCCTACCAGCAGCGGCGCTGAAAACAGCGCCCACATGCTGAAGTGGGTTCGATACTCCTCGGTCGTCATGCCGCCGTTGCCCACCTCGAGCATGTCCGGATCGTTCCAGTGTCCGGGCCCCGAGTAACTCTCGATGCCGTTCATCTCATCGAGGATCTCGGACACACCTAATCCGCCCCAGCTCTTGCGGCAGTCCCAGCAATCCTGAATGTCTCCGGTTGCCCGCCATAGATTGCCCACTGACCCGGCCCAGAGCCATGGCTTCGTCGAGCCCCACTCGCAGATGCTGAACACGATCGGCCGTCCCGAGGCCGCTAGCGCGTTCCGAAACAGGGTGTAGGACGACTCGCTGCTCTGCCCTGGTAACGTGTTGCACCAGTCCTCCTTGACGTAGTCCACGCCCCATTCCGCATATTGCTTCGCGTCCTGATACTCATGTCCCATGCTGCCCGGTCGACCGGCGCAGGTTTTCGTTCCTACATCGGTGTAGAGTCCAAATTTCAGCCCTTTGCTGTGGACGTAATCCGCCAACGCCTTAATCCCCGAAGGGAACTTGTCATTATCGGCGACAATGTTCCCATTCCCATCGCGGCTCGTCTGCCAGCAATCGTCGAGCACGATGTATTGATAACCCGCATCCTTCATGCCATTCGTGGCCATTGCATCGGCCGTCTCGCGAACTACCTTTTCGTTGAGTCCCTGACAGGCGTATTTGTTCCAACTGTTCCAGCCCATCGGGGGTGTCTTGGCAAGTCCGTTATCCAGCGCATAAGCGGCCGGCATTCCGGCGGCGAACGCAATGATCAGAACCAGGGCGCGACAGATTCTGTAATCCACTCTCGTTGTCTCCTGATCTTCTCCGGTCTCGCCTCCGGTTCTCGGTTAAGCCCGAGAATTTAGGAAGCCTGCCCGGAACGAATTGATTGTCCAAACTGATTCGCTCCAAATTGTACCTCGATTCAGTAAAACGTTTACATTTTATTGTCGGACTGTTTGCGGCCCAGCAGGGATTCAGCAAAATCAGTCAAAATCTGACTGCTATAATTCCAGCCAATTATGTTTCTCCCACGGCGGCGGTTTCTAGGCTCCTCGTGCTGTCTGCTTGGCACAAATCTTCTTGATGCTCTCACAACTCCGCTGTGGAGATGGAAAGATCCGTTGGCGCTACAGGCGGCGAATGCTGCCGCGCCCGGTTCCGGAGTCAAGTTTGTCGATGTTGCTGAGCAAGCCGGCCTGACGATTCCCAATGTGTGGGGCGGAATACAACACAAGCGCTACATCATCGAGACCAAGGGAAGCGGGGTCGCCTTCTTTGATTACGACAACGACGGATGGCTCGACATCTATCTGACGAACGGCACCCGGCTGGACACACACTGGCCGCCCGGTGAGGAACCGACCTCGCACCTCTACAAGAACAATCGCGACGGGACATTTACCGACGTGACGGCGAAATCGGGCCTGGCGAGAACCGGATGGCAGACCGGCGTGTGCGTAGGCGATTACAACAACGACGGCTGGGACGACCTGTTCTGCTGCTTTTGGGGTCATAACATCCTGTTTCATAACAATGGCGACGGCACCTTTACGGATGTCACGCGCAAGGCGGGCCTCTATGAGGCTCAGGTCCGGTGGGGAACGGGATGTACATTTCTCGACTACGACCGGGACGGCTGGCTCGACCTGTTTATCTGTCACTATCTCAAGCTGGATCTGGACAAGGTTGCGACTGAAGTCGGAATGAATTCCTGCCAGTGGAAGGGCGTTCCGGTGATGTGCGGACCGCGAGGGCTGCCCGCCGACACCAACCTGCTCTTCCATAACAATGGGGACGGCACTTTTACCGATGTTTCCGAGAAGTCCGGCATCCTGAAGCCGGGCCCACGTTATTCCCTGGGCGTGGTCTCCTATGATTTCGATAATGACGGCTGGCCGGATATCTACGTTGCCGTCGATTCCGAGCCGAGTATTTTGTTTCGCAATAATCATGACGGCACCTTTACCGATATCGCGGAAATGGCCGGCTGCGCCTACAGCGATGATGGGCACGAACAGGCAGGGATGGGCGTGGCTGTAGCCGACTACGACTGCGATGGATGGTTCGACATCTTCAAAACCAATTTTGTCGACGATACCTGCAACCTCTACCACAACAATGGCGATGGGACTTTCACCGATGTGGCATTCGATTCCGGAGTGGGGATCAACAGCCGCTACGTGGCGTGGGGCTGCGGCTTTATTGACTACGACAATGACGGGTGGACGGACATCGTACAGGTGAATGGGCATGTATATCCGGAGGTCGACCAGTACAATTTCGGCGAATCCTTCAAGTACCCGCGCCTTGTTTACCGCAACCTCGGCAATGGTCACTTCAGAGACGTGTCGGCGGAGATGGGCCCGGGGATCAGTGAGCGATTCTCCAGCCGCGGCGCTGCCTTCGGAGATTACAACAATAACGGGTGCATGGACGCGCTGGTATTGAATCTCAACGACATGCCATCGCTCCTGCGCAACGACGGGGGAAATCGGCAAAATTGGATCAAGGTCAAGCTGGTGGGAACAAAGTGCAACCGCACCGCGATTGGAGCGCGCGTGCGTGTGTTTACGGGGAAACATGTGCAGATGGACGAAGTGCACAGCGGCACGAGCGTGATGTCACAGAGCGATCTGCGGCTTCACTTCGGCCTGGGGAAGGTTGAAACGGTCGATGCCATCGAAGTGAAGTGGCCGACGACGCAGAAGGTGGAACGATTCTCGAAGGTCCGCGCGAATCAGATTCTTACGATCCGCGAGGGCGATGGAATCATTGCTTCGTTCATGCCAAGTTCCGGCGCATGACAGGGAATGCGGGCGGCAGAAGCCGCGGCCGAAAGGCGAACGGGGCTCGCTCGATCAAGCCTAGCGGAGTCATGAGGCCGGAGGATGGCTTGCATCCTGCGGCTGAAGAATGAGGAATTGCTTGATTTTCTTGCGCTCGCGTTCCACAGCGTCCTTCTCCTCTTTCACAATCTGATCGTGCAACTGGAATTCCTGTGCAGCTTTGGCTGCTTGCCCGGTGCGCTTATAGGCGACGGCCAAACGATAATGAGCATCGCCCAGCTTGGGATTGGCCGCGATGGCCCTTGCATAGAGTTGGATCGAATCTTCCAGTTGCTGCCGATCGGAAGCAAGAATTCCCAACTCCAGCCAGGCATCGGCGCAAGCAGGATCGAGGGTGACAGCGGTGCGCAGCCGGTTTTCCGCCTGGCTTTGGGCCTGGGCGTTAGGGGATTTTTGCTGGGACTTCAGGATTGCCATCGCGTATAGATATTGAGCATTCGCGTTTCCGGGTTGTTGCTGCGCGAACCGTGCGAGTGCAGGCAGGATGCAGGGCAGCGGATCGGGTGCGGCTATCTCGACCTTGCCCATGAACAGATACGGATCAAGATCAGTGGGATCGAGATCCGACGCCTCGCAGAGTCGCTGCGCCGCCTCATTGTAGCGAGCGCCGGCGAAAAGAGCGGTGCCCAGGGCGGTGCGCATTCTGGCCGATTTGGGCCAGGCTTCCACGCCTTTTTGGAAGACCTCCTGCGCCTGCCAGACGGCGCGGTGCAGCAAGAGTTCCGAGCCCCACGCAAAGTCGTTCTGCTCGGTTGGTTCTTGGTGCGCCGCATCTTCGAATTGGCGAACAGCGTCCAGTGGATCGTTGAGTTTCTCGTCCAATTCCCCAGCCAGGCGATGCAGGTCGGCATTGTCATGATGCTGGAGAAACTGATTCACGCGATCGCGGGCCTGCTGTAGATCGCCAACTCCCTCAGAGGCTAGTGCCAGGTCGTACGCGCTATGGGGATCGGCGGGATTGATCCGCGATGCGTATTCCAGCAGCGGAACGGCCTGCTGATATTTGCCGGCGCGCAAGTAGAATTCTCCAAGCTGTTGGTTTGTCTGGAAGGATTCGGGAGCTTGCGCCAGCGCATCGCGAAGTTTCTGCTCCGAAATGGCTGCCGCGGCAGTGCCAGCAGCGCTCTTTTCTCCGGGCTTCAAAGTAAGTGTTTCGCGTGCCAGGGATTCAGTAGTGCGAAGACTGAAGTCCGAGCCATGCCCACCAATTGCCGTCCAGTCTGTAACTCCGGCAATGGTGAAATTCGGCTGATCGGAGAATTGCATCGCGGAAGCCGACGCTGGGCTTGCCGGCTGGGTTGCCGGATTCTCAAGGACCAGATCGATTGTGTTCCGGTTGCCAGTTGAGTTCCGATCCCCGGTTGCGGGCAGATCGAAGGCCACCTCACGGCTGCGCGTTGCCGATTTTTCCGCACGGATGCGATAATTGCCCGGCTGCAGGGCAGAAAACACGAAGCTGCCAGCGGCATTGGTGGTGGTCTCCGCAATCACACTGCCGTTTTCGGTGACTCGAACTGTGGCGTGTTCGACTGGGCCTCTGCGCTCATCCAGAACCGTGCCACGCACGGTCGTCCGATCGGCAAGGTCGGCGGCGGATTGCTGTGCGCGCGCCGGCAGATTCACCAGAGCGATCAGCAGCGCAAGCGCCAGCCATAACTTGCAACCCTCGCCAGTGAATATTCCGACGCGCGCGCCACAACAACGCTTGACTTGGTTCTTCATTCTCATGCCTGCGCGAAACCACTCGCCAAATTGATTCTCCGGAGCACAGCCATTCTACCGCCGCCGCAACAAGCGCGTTGGACCGGAGACAGGAAACTCATGCAATCCAGGCGAGGAGAGCATCGTGCAGGCGATCTATGGGGACCGCCTGAGGTTCCGCTGCGAGGGGAAAATCGCCCGGGGCAACAAGCCACGCCTGATTCAGCCTCTCCGCGAGACAAACGCATACCGTGGAACTGCGATATTCGTCGAATCGCGCGGCTGCCAGCCATATGTAATGGGCAAGCACTTCGGCGTCGAGGGCGCTGCCTTCCAGGTCATCGACTGGGGGAAGCGGATTGACCTCATCCGGGTTCTCGAAGACAGCCACTGCGGTAAATGGCTTGGGCTTGCTGCGCACGCCAAAGCGCGCCGCCACGAACGAAGGCCGGGCGCGGCGAAACGCTTCAGAGGCGGCCCACTCCACAAAGGAGTTGGGGAAGATGACCGCGCCATTGCCGCTGAGAAACACGGATCGCACGAACTCCCGAATCAAGGGATCGACGGCAAGTTCCGGCGAACACCAGGGCGTAACGTTGACTTTGCGCAGAGTGTCGTAGACGGCATCGGCATCCGCCAGGTCCTTACGCATCGCGTTCATCTCGCGCGAGAAGTTTTGCCGGTAGAGATCGAGGTTCCGATAACACAGCTGTATGAGACCGGCAGCGGGAATGGAGGGTTGCTGCGCCCGGAAAGGCTGCACCAGGCCGTCACCGGCATCGATGACCCAGACATCCGTATGCGAGGCTGCGGGCCGGCCCTGCGCCGCGTTCAACAAACCCCGGTTGCCCGCGAGCAGCCGCTCAAATGCGCTCCCCGGCGTGTTCGATGCGCCGGGATCGAGCTGGAGTACTCGGCCCAGGTCTTGCCATCGCGACCAGCAGCGTTGCGCTTGAACCGGAAGGGATTCGGGAAAATCAAGCAGTATGAGCCGATGAGCGGCCTGGGCGGGAATGTGCACTGCTGGTGAGCGCGTCCCGATCTGCCGCATCGAATACGACCTGCACGGCGCGCCGCCACTCCTGAAACCACGCGGATCGCGCCAGCAGCGACGCGTTCTGAATGGTCTGCTCCCTGGTGGAGAAGTCCCAGTGCCGAACGCCCATCTTTTCTTCCAACGCCACAACGTCCTGGAAGAGCGCTGCCGACTGCGCCGGCGTTAGGTCCGCGACCATCAGGAGAAGTCTCTCCACCGATTGCCGCTCGTTGGGAAACAGATAGGCCCATTGCTGCAGTTGCTGGTTGACAAAAGGAAGGAAGGTCAATGGCAGGCGTTTGAGAACGCCCCTGCGCACGGCATCCTGAACGTTATCGGGCAGTATCTGTTCGCCTTCCATGTTGCCCTTCCCTGCCCTGCTCTGCGCCCGCCATGGGCTGTGAAGATTTGTGGTCTCCCAGGTCTCAAAAGCGAGACCTGGGGCACCCAAGCTCGACGGCACAATCACGAGATCATGAAGTCGCGGTACTAGCCGCCTAATTCGTCCAGCAACTGGCCCTGCGCATTCAGCGGATGGCAACCCAGCAGAGCGGCCAGGGTCGGACAAAGATCGATGTGGCGAATGGGCCGGTCAATGAAATCAGGTTTTGCGACGGCCGCACCGAGGGCCATCATCCAGGTGTCGCGCGTGCTGTCGTCATTGGCGCGATGATTGAAGAACCCGTTGGTCGCCGAACCGTCGGGGTCGCGCCCAAACTCAGGAAGAACGATCATCGTGGTTTTTCCGCGGTATGCTGGGTTGGCCTCGATTTCCTGCCAAAACTGATAACAAATGCGGTCGGCCGTCCGCACCCCGGCTACGTGCATTGCATAGGAACCGAAGTGCGCCGCCTCCACGTCAGAGAGCGCCACCACCAGCAAACGGGGAGCGAACTTGCGCATCACTTCCCGGCTGACATAGAACGTCAATTCGTCCCCTGAAGTTGGCCCACTGCCGTGAACAAAGGCGGCCAGGGCATCCCGAATGCTGCTGCGGACGCGGGGGGCGAGCCGGTCGGCGGCATCAAATACGTTCCAGCCCAGCCCTTCGTAGTTGCTGCCTTCCATCGCGCTTTCCAGTTCGGCTTCCACCTTGTTCCGATCCGCCATATTCTCCGTTCGCCGGTTGCGAAGGGCTTCAGCGATGGCGGCCAGCATGAGTTGCTTGGGGAAGACCACATTGGCGCCGTAGCCGGGGCCGTACAGTCTGTCGGAACTTGCGCCGATCTGGCTGGTGAGCGCTTTGTTGCTGGCAATCATCCAGGCATCGTTGCTGCCGGCGCGGAGTTCTTTGCGGAATTGCTCAAAGAGGGTGGGAGAGGCTGGGGCCAGCTTGCCCCAATCGTCCACGCGCTGCCAATTGCCCGTGAGAATGCTGGCGATGGCATTGAAATGCGCGGTCACGCCTTCGTTGCGGGCATGAGCATAGAAGAGCGCTTGCGGTTGCAGGTCGGCGGAAAGATGCGGGATGTTTTCCACACCTCGAGGAGAGAAGCTCTCGGCGCGCCGCATTCCACCCACGATGACCACCAAGAGGCGATGGCCTGATCCTGTCTCGAGCCGGTGATCGGCGGCCGCACGGGTCTGGGGCAACAGCAAACCCGCCGTCAGCAGGCCTGCTGCGCGCAATAACGTGCGTCTGGATGGGTCGTGGATGAGGTCCAGCCCGGGCGCTTGCTCGACCCCATTGTGGGGCTCAGGGCCGACTTCTGTTTTCATCGCCAGCCTCGAAATTTTCCCTTCGGCTCGGCAGCCTCGGCCGATCTCGGAAAAGGCTAAAACGCACATCCGGGCGTGGCGGTGATGGAGGACACACTGGGTTTGGGCGCAGGCCAGGACGCGCGTTTTCATTTCGCTGGCAAATTTCCGTCACCAAGTTTCCGTCAATAGATGAGCTTGAGGGAAAACTGAATCTGCCTCGAGGTGCCGGCGGTCTTGCTGATGACACCGAACCCAGAGCCCTCGATGGTATTTGCGGGCAGTCCCATGTTCACCACGTTGAACAGGTTGAAGAACTCTCCACGAAACTGGAGGTCTGCACGCTCGACGCCGCTCTGCCGAGCGCCGATCGGTGTCGTCTTGATCAGTGCGTAGTCAAAATCGTAGTAGGCCGGTCCGCGGAACGTGTTGCGGCCGAGCGTTCCGAAGGTCCCGGAGTTTGGTCCGCTGCCTCCCGCAATTCCGATGGGGATGGAGAAAAAGCTGGCATTGTTCGTACCAAGACCGAAGTAATCTTCCCTGCGACGGGTTGCGCTGCGGGCCGTGGAAAGGTCGGGGTTACCGATCTGATCCGGGCGGTCGGCGCCAACCGTCCCATAACCTGTCTGCTGAAGGCCCGAGTACACGGTGAAAGGCGACCCACTGTTGATGGTCGAAATGCTCAGCAGTTCCCAGCCCTTTGTCAGCAATCGGCTCTTCGCGGATAGAAAGGCCACATCCTGCAGGTGCAAATCCTGCGCCGCGCTCAACGTGAAAGCGTGTGTCACATCGAAGTTCGACGGACCTTTTTCTGCGTGCGTGTCGAATGGATTCTGCGGGCTGAAGAGGACCACGGCCCCTGCCGAGCCAGTGCCGCCCTGCAGGCCGCTGACATCATCCAGCGACTTGCCCCACGTGTAACCCGCCTGCAAGCCCGGACCACCATGTCCAACCTGCCCAGCCAGCGACGTCTGCAATGCGTTATAGGATGAGTGCGCGGTATCGGTAATCACGGACTCGAAGCCAAAGCCTCCGGTTACCGTGCCATTGCCGTTGAAGTCCGTAAACGGCGCAAATCCCTCCTCGGCTCCAGGGTAAGCATTCGGATACGAGATGCGCGGCAGGCGGAACGACTCTGTGCCTACATATGCCGCATCCGCCGTGAGACCGCCCAACGTGCGTTCCAGTCCCAGCGTCCAGGTTTGCAGGAATCCGTCTCCAAAGCGCCGGTCAATGGCGCTCAGACTGAGCAGGGACAACTGGTTTCCGGGCGCCAGCGCCGCCAGATCCTGCTGGTAGCGATTCACATCCATCACCGTGTTGGCCGGTACTTTCTTTGGGTCGCCGCTGGCAAACACATTCTGGCCCTGTGGCGTGTAGGTTTGCGGAAGCTCATCGGGCGTGATCTGGAATCCGTAGGCGATCTCACCACTCAGCGCAGCGTTGACGCGCGGATACACGGCGAAGGGCGTCGATCCAGTCAGGAAATTGTCCTGCCAGATGTTCGGGGGAATGACGGTGATGGCGCCGCCCGCATGCACTCGAATCTGGGCCGGTGCATTCCAGTCGATCTGAACGCGCGGCTCCCAGCCGTTCCAGCCCATCTGATAGCCCGGCTGCGGATTGATTACATACTCCTGCTCCACACCGGCCGGCGGAAACGCGTCTAGAAAACTCGATGTCCGGTGCGCTCGCTCCGTGATCGGCGTGTACAGCTCGTAGCGAAGGCCATAGTCGAGAGCCCAGTGTTCGTTGATTTTCCACGTGTCCTGCACATAGCCATTCACATCGTTGCGATTAATGGCCGCCGGACCGATGTGCGCTCCATTGGAGAAGTAGGGGGGCGCCACGGCGATGGTGTATCCGTAGGGATATCCGATCAGCAGGCTGCTCAAAGTGTCCGGCAGCGGATCGCCGGGCTGTATGTTGTGCTGACCGCTCTCCGAAGAGATGAAGGTTGGCGAATACACAGTGCCGCCGCCAAAGTCGTACTCTCCGTTGGGACTGGTTCCGAAATAGGTTGTGTCGCGGTTGAGCCGCGCCTCCACGCCCCACTTCACTGCATGCCGCCCGGAAGTCCACGCAAAGTTCAGTTGCCCCTGAAAGAGGTTCCCAAAGGCAGACATTACCGAGCCGGCTGCTGCATTGAAGGGCTCAAAAAGTCCATCAACGAATTTCAGCGCGGGATCGGTATGGTTCGGCGTGGGAAAAGACGGCGTCGTCCGCGTGATGCTGAAGGATGCCGACCACAAGTACCGCGGCGACACGGTTCGCGTATAGGTAAACACCACGTTGCGCTGGCGGTCTACATACTGCACGCCAAAGCTTGGATCGAGCAGCGTCTGATCCGGATTGGTCGTCGGCCCGGTCAGGTTGTCATAGGTAAACCGGCCCAGAAACTGACCCTTCTCGCCCAGCTTCTGGTCGATGCGAATCGAGAATTGGTCCGCATCGGTGTCTACATTCGAGGGCGCCGCGTAGGTACGCGGTCCATACGCGCCGGTCGGATTGTTCGGCAAGGGATAGCGTGCGAGCACCGCCGCAATCTGCGGGTTGACCGGAACCTGGAGCGTGTCCGTGCTTCCGTTGGGATAGGTCACAGTGTCCTGGCCGGCGCGCTCCGCGGCCGTGGGCACCGCCAGCACCTGGGTCGTCCCCAGCACCTGGCGAAAGCCCTGATACTCGCCGAAGTAGAAGGTGCGGCCTCGCCCATCATAGATATGTGGCAGGACAACCGGTCCGCCGTTGGTGAATCCGAACTCGTTCCTCCGGAAAGGTGGAATCCTGCCCGGGTCGGCGATGGACGGATAGTCGAAGTAATTGCGCGCGTCGAGCGCCGAGTTGCGCAGGAATTCGAAGAACGAGCCGTGAAAGCCATTCTTACCCGACCGGGTAACGATGTTGGTGAAACCCGCCGCGCCGCGCCCGATCTCCGCGGGCATCCATCCCGAGTTCGACTCGAGTTCCTGAATGGCATCGACGTTGAAATTCGTGAATGTGCTTCCGCCCATCTCCGGATCGCTGATGTCGGCGCCGTCCATCGCGAACACCGCTTCGACGCCCCGTTGTCCGTTGATGGCGAATTGCTGCGTGAAATTGGTCGCTCCGTTGACGTCGGTCATGGTTCCTGCTGCCAACAACAGAAGCGTGCTGAAGTCGCGGCCATTGAGCGGCAGTTCGCTGACGGACTGGCTCGACAGCTTCTCGCCTCCGGTCGCGTTTGCAGTTGTGCTGGGGCCGGCATTCGGGAGCACCGGCGCGGGAGCTTGCGGGTCGGCGGTGATTGTCAGCGTGTTTTGGTCGGAGACGGAAAGGACCAGACTTGCGCCTGTCAGGTCGAATGGAGACGGCGCGGTCGGCGGCCGGCCAGGCAGTTGCACTGTGCCGTTGTAGCGCCCGGGCGCAATCCCTTCAAGCATGAAATGCCCATCGACTCCGCTGACTGCGGCGTGACGGTCCTGGTGGGTACCTGCGGCAATAACAGTTACAGTCGCGGCGGCGACAGGTACACCAGCAGTCGTGCGAACTAAGCCAGTTAAAACCGCCGCTGGCCCTGACGTCGCCTGCGCACCGAGTGACATCGTGACCAGGAGTTCCACCAGACCCACCGCCAGCAAAAGCAGGAGGCTCCGAAGACGCCATCCACCTGCGATCGGAATCGCATTTCCTCCTGAATTGCCCGTCGCCTGTCCTGCTTTCTGAGCAGGCGGGGCTGGGCTGGCCGGGTGTGGGAGATCGTTTTCAGTCATCGCGAGGTGATAGAGAGTTTGCTTGACGAATCATAGATGACAGGTCTCCTTTGCTCAAATAGAGCCTTCAGGAACCCGCGTATCACCGCATCGGGCTCGCAGCGGCCGCCCCTGCGTTTATTTGATCTTTGGAGTGATGGATCGATTAGCTCCTTCGTGCTGTGGGAGTTAATTGATTTTTGGTGGCAGTGAGGGACTCGAACCCCCGACATCCTGCTTGTAAGGCAGGAGTCCTAAATCCGGCCCGCACTGCGTACATCAAACCATTCATTACAAAAGACTAAATCGCGTTTTTCCGATTGTCGCTCATGCCATCGGCAGGAGTTCTAACCGGGCTTGCGCTGATCTATTGCCAACAATACACGTAGCACAGCGATGGACAGTTTCATCCCAGAACGTGTTCGATAGCTTTCTTGCCTCTCGGACAACAGTGACATTTTCGTCGGCAAAATCGATCATATGCAACTTCGCTGTGGGGCGAGCGTCTTGATCCCAGAAATCCAGCAGAGGGAGGAGATCGTCTACCACCTGTGCGACGGATGACGACGGTCATCTGTTGGGTTTTGAGCGGGTTCATCAACTGCTGCAAACTGCAAAGTCTGTCACGGAGGTCGCCAACGCCGCACAGACCTTCGGACAAGAAGACGACATCAGTGTCATCTCCATCACTCGCACTGCCGCGCTCAATCCTGCCACGGCATAAAGGTCACAAGCCGAGACGCTCGTCGAGCGGAACTGCAACTGCCACTGCCTGAAAAGTCCGAAACCCGTAACTTACAGCTACTGGACGTTGAGGGTGATGGTGGTTGAGTGCTGCAGATTGGCGGCCGTGGCCGTAATGGTCACCGTATAGTTCTGCGGGGCCTGGCCGAAGAAGCCGCCGTTGCCGCCGCAACCGCTGAGCATGGTCGCCGCCAGCCCCGCACCCGCTAATGCCATCACGCAGAGCAGACCGCGCAGCATCTTGCCGCGTTTGCGCAGCGTGCCCGCGCCCATGAGCACCAGAAACGCCAGTGCGAAGGGCTTGAGATGGCGGCCGCCCGGCGAAGCCGGCGGTTCACGATGCAACATGGCTGTAGCCGGCGCCATCTGGATGGTGACGGTGATGGTTTGTGGCCCGCTGTTGGTGGCGACCGACGATGGCGAGAAGGTTGCCGTCGCGCCCGGCGGCAGGCCGGCGATGGCAAAGCTCACCGTGCCTGCGTAGCTGCCGTAGTCCGGCGTCACCTGCATTTGGTAGCTGATGCTGTGCCCCGGAGCGACGGTCAGGTTCCCTGGCCCAATCAGCGTCATCGTGAAGTCCAGCGGCACCACGGCAATCGTCGAACTCGCGACCGAGCTGCTGCCTGTGAAGTTCACGTTGCCCGAGTACATTGCCGTGATGGTGTGGGTTGCGCCCGGCGCGAGCGTCGTGGCGGCATAGGTAGCCACGCCGCCTGAGAGTAACGCGGGCGTGGTGTTGAGCAGCGCGCCGTTGTCGTAGAAGTTCACCGCGCCGGTGGGCATGCCCGTCGTGGTCGAATCCACGGTTGCGGTTAGCGTTACGCTCTGTCCCGGCGTGATCGACGCGCTGCTTAGCTGGAGGGTGGTCATGCTTCCAGCCTGCGTGATGGTCAGCGTTCCATCAGTGACAGATTGCGTGTAGTCGGCCAGATCGGCTCCCGTCACGCTGGGTATGATCGTGTACGTCCCCACCTGCGAGGAGACGATCGCGCTGGTCGAGAAGCTTTCGGTGAACGTATCGCCGTTGACGCCGCCCGTGACCGTCCCGATGAACGCCGGGTTCGCCGAACCATAGACGCGCGTGGCGTTGTTGGCTGTCACGGTCAGTGCTGCGTCCGTCACTGTGATGCTCGTTGTTGCCGGTTGCGGCGTGTTGTAGTCCGTCGCGTCCGCCGGCGTGAAGCTCGCCGTCAGCGTGTGCGCACCCGCCGTAAGAACCGTGCCCAATGTCGGCATATACGTGAAGCTGCCTGGAACCGTCCATCCGTTAAGACTCGCCGAGGCATTCAACTGCGTCGCAGACAACGCCGTGCCGTAGGTGATCGCCGCAGGCGTGCTCCAGTTCACCGCCGCTGCCGCCTTGCCGATCGTGATGCTTTGCGACACCGCTTGTGCCGCCTGGTAGTTTGTGTTGCCCGGCTGCGTGGCTGTGACCGTGCAAGTGCCCGCCGAAACAACGCTCAGCGCGTTCCCCGCAACCGTGCAGATCGATGGCGTTGCTGATGCATAAGCGACGGTGAGACCTGAGCTTGCGCTGGCGCTCAGCGCCACCATCGCCCCGGGACTGTACGTCATCGACGCCGGTAGCGTGAAGCTCACCTTCTGCGACGTCGGCGTGATGGTGAATGTGCCACTGAGGCCAGATGTCGCATTGTAGTTGGCATCAGCAGTGTAGGCCGCCGTCACCGTGTAGCCCTGTGCAGTGAGTGCCGCGATGGTTGCGGCAGGAACTGCATAAATGCAGGTGCGCGGGCTGCCTGCGCCGGTGCACGTGGCTGTATACGGAGAGCCGTTCAGCGTGAAGGTGATTGCACCAGTTGGAGCGGTTGCGCCTGCGTAAGACAAGGACACGCTGATGGTGACGATCTGGCTGGTGCCGTAGGCTTCAGACGCGGGCGAGAAGCTCATGGTGCCGAGGGTCGGCGTGGCCTTGGTGATGTTGAACGTTCCGCTGGCGCCGGATGTAGCGTTGTAGTTGCTGTCTGCAGTGTAGGCCACCGTCACCGTGTAGCCTTGTGCAGTGAGTGCCGCGATGGTTGCCGCAGGAACCGCATAGGTGCAGGTTCGCGGGCTGCTCGCGCCGGTACACGTGGCTGCGTACGGAGAGCCATTCAAGGTGAAGGTGACTGCACCGGTTGGTGCGGTTACCCCGGCGTAAGACAAGGAGTCGCTGATGGTGACGATCTGGCTGGTGCCGTAGGCTTCAGACGCGGGCGAGAAGCTCATGGTGCCGAGGGTCGGCGTGGCCTTGGTGATGGTGAACGTTCCGCCGGCGCCGGATGCAGCGTTGTAGTTGCTGTCTGCAGTGTAGGCCACCGTCACCGTGTAGCCTTGTGCAGTGAGTGCCGCGATGGTTGCCGCAGGAACCGCATAGGTGCAGGTTCGCGGGCTGCTCGCGCCGGTACACGTGGCTGCGTACGGAGAGCCATTCAACGTGAAGGTGACTGTGCCGGTTGGCGCGGTTGCTCCGGCGTAAGACAAGGAGTCGCTGATGGTGACGATCTGGCTGGTGCCGTAGGCTTCAGACGCGGGCGAGAAGCTCATGGTGCCGAGGGTCGGCGTGGCCTTGGTGATGGTGAACGTTCCGCCGGCGCCGGATGCAGCGTTGTAGTTGCTGTCTGCAGTGTAGGCCACCGTCACCGTGTAGCCTTGTGCAGTGAGTGCCGCGATGGTTGCCGCAGGAACCGCATAGGTGCAGGTTCGCGGGCTGCTCGCGCCGGTACACGTGGCTGCGTACGGAGAGCCATTCAAGGTGAAGGTGACTGCACCGGTTGGTGCGGTTACCCCGGCGTAAGACAAGGAGTCGCTGATGGTGACGATCTGGCTGGTGCCGTAGGCTTCAGACGCGGGCGAGAAGCTCATGGTGCCGAGGGTCGGCGTGGCCTTGGTGATGGTGAACGTTCCGCCGGCGCCGGATGCAGCGTTGTAGTTGCTGTCTGCAGTGTAGGCCACCGTCACCGTGTAGCCTTGTGCAGTGAGTGCCGCGATGGTTGCCGCAGGAACCGCATAGGTGCAGGTTCGCGGGCTGCTCGCGCCGGTACACGTGGCTGCGTACGGAGAGCCATTCAACGTGAAGGTGACTGTGCCGGTTGGCGCGGTTGCTCCGGCGTAGGACAACGAGTCACTGATGGTGACGATCTGGCTGGCGCCATAAGCTTCAGATGCGGGCGAGAAGCTCATGGCGCCGAAGGTTGGGGTGGCCTTGTTGATGGTGAACGTGCCGCTGACGCCAGATGCCGCATTGTAGCTGGCATCAGCGGTGTAAGCCGCCATCACCGTGTAGCCCTGTGCAGTGAGTGCAGCGACGGTTGCGGCAGGAACCGCATAGGTGCAGGTGCGCGGGCTGCCTGCGCCGGTGCATGTGGCTGCGTACGGAGAGCCATTCAAGGTGAAGGTGACTGCACCGGTTGGTGCGGTTACCCCGGCGTAAGACAGCGAGTCACTGATGGTGACGATCTGGCTGGTGCCGTAGGCTTCAGACGATGCGGGCGAGAAGCTCATGGTACCAAAGGTCGGCGTGGCCTTGGTGATGGTGAACGTGCCGCTGGCGCCGGATGTAGCGTTGTAGTTGGCATCAGCAGTGTAGGCCGCCGTTACCATGTAGCCCTGTGTCGTGAGTGCGGCAATGGTTGCCGCGGGAACCGCATAGGCGCAGCTAAGTGGGCTGCTGGCTCCGGTGCATGTGGCTGTGTAGGGTGTTCCGTTCAGCGTGAAGGTGACTGCGCCGGCTGGAGCGGTTGCGCCGGGGTAAGACAACGAGTCACTGATGGTGACGATCTGGCTGGTGCCGTACGCTTCAGACGATGCGGGAGAGAAGCTCATGGTGCCAAACGTCGGCGTGGCCGCAGTTGCTGTCCCTGTGAGCGCGGCCTGCTGCAACGCCCCGGTGACGTTCAGCGTGTTATCTGTGATGTTGATGTCCCCGGTGAATGCGCCCACTGATCGAGGTGTGAACGTCGTGCCAACATTGCACGTGCCTGCCACGGCCAGCGCAGTGGTCGTGCTGCAGGCTGTCGTCGCCGAGGCCTGCGTGAAGCTCGTCCCGGAGACACCCAGCGCGGAGATCGTCAGCGCCGCATTGCCATCGTTCTCCAGGGACACTGCCAAATTCGCGGTATTACCGAAGACCGTGCTGGGAAACGCCGCGGTTGTTGCACCTCTGTTCACGCTGACGACGGCGCTTCCAGCGCCGCTCCACAGCGTGCCGTACTGGTCCATCATCAGGCTGTCGTACCCATAGCCTGTCGCAATCACCGTCGGAGCCCATGTGCCGGCTGTCAACTTCACGAGACTAGATGCACCGTTGTTCGCCACATAGAGGTTTCCGGCCGCATCTACGGCCAGGCCGCGTGGTCCGGAAAGGCCGCTGGTTACCAGCGCGACCGGTGTTGTGGTTCCAGCCGTTACCTCATAGATCGTGTTGTTACTGAAGTCCGCGAAGTACACATTGTCAGACGCATCTACAGTGACGCCGGGAACGCTCCCGGTCACCGGTCCGAATGTAGTCTCGGCAAAAGTGCCCGCGGCGATCTTTGTAACCAGGTCGCCCCCCGGCACATACAAATTCCCCGCGTCATCCACAGTCATGCCGATGTCGGGAGTACCCACAGCCGCGACAGGCTGCGGCGTTCCGGAGGCGCTTACCAACTCATAGACCTCGTTGTCGCCGTAGGAGCCGTAGAACAGATTGCCCGCGCCGTCGACCGCAAGGCCGGTCACTGTGTTGATCCCACTCGCAACCACGCTCACAGTGCCGGAACCGGCTGCGATCTCCGAAATTGTGGCCGTGCCCTGCTGGGCATAGAAAATGTCGCCAGCCCCATCAACCGTCACTGCTGTCGCAAAGTTGAGGCCGGAGGCTGTAGCGCTCACCACGCCGTTGGTGAACAAAGCCAGCGGACCCGTACCCGTCCCACCCAGATACGAAATGCCCAACAAAACCGGTGTAGTCGCATTGCTGTACAACGTCACTGCTCCCAGCCGTGCTCCCGGCGCCGCCGGCGTGAAGCTGTAATTGATGGTGCAGGCCTGACCTGCGATATAGTCCGTTCCCACTGCGCAGCTACCGCCTGCGACCAGCTTGAAGTCCAGGTTCGCCGCGCCCTGCGTCAGCACGTTGATAGCGCCGAGTGTTCCGGCAGCCGTGAAGTTGACAGTCGCCGTCTGGGTCGCACTTGTCGTGTTCACCGCGGTTGTTGGCGCGGAGTAGCTCACCACGTCCACGACTGTGACCGTTACCTGCGCGGGCGTCGCCGCCGCGTAGGTCGCATTGCCGAACTGTTCGGCTTCTACTACCACCGTGCCTGGTCCGGTAAAAGTCAGCGTCGACCCCGAAACCGTCGCCGGCCCGCTCACCGAATACGTAATCGCAAGTCCGGAGCTGGCGCTTGCGGTCAGCGCAACCGGCGCCGATCCGTTGGCCACCGGCGTTGTCGGCTGCGGGAAGGTAATCGTCTGCGCTGTCGTCCCACTCACGCCAAGTCCTGTAAACGGCACCTGCTGCTGGCTGCCGCTCACGTTGAGCGAGTTATCCGTGAGAAGAACCTCTCCGGTGTCGGTTCCGCTTTCCGGCGGTGTAAATGTCACCGCCGCGTTGCAGGTACCAGATTGGGCCAGCGGCGTGCTGGTGCTGCAAGGGGTAGTGGTTCCCGCCGGGTTGAGCGTGTAGTAGCTGGAGGGCAAGGAAAGCGACGAGAACGCAATGCCCGAAAACGTCAGCGAAGTGTTCCCGGAATTCTGCACACTTGCCGCTTGCGGGCTGGAGGTCGTCGTCACCAACGTCGATCCTAACGACAGCGTCGGCGCCGTAGTCAGATCGATCTCCTTGACGACGTTATTGCCGTAATCGGCCACAAACAGATGGCCGCTGTCATCCACCGCCAAACCGCTACGGTCACTGATGCCGCTACCAATCGTCTGGATCGTGGGGTTCGACGGAATGACTCCATTGACCGCAACGATCTCATTGATCGCACTGACGGGAAGACCTTCGCCGTTAGTGGTGACATAGACGAACACATCGCCAGCCGGGTCCACTGCGATTCCAACGGGCACACCGATGCCGCTGCCCAGCGTAACAATCGTGGGGTTGGTCGCAGGGACCACCCCATTGACCGCTTCGATCTCCTGCACCTCGTTATTGATAGTGTCCGAGACATAGACGTTCCCATTTCCGTCCACCGCCACGCCGTAGGACGCGCCGATGCCTGAACCCAACGCGACCGCGGTAGGACTCAGGACGCCATTGGTTGCCACGATCTCTTTCACCGGATTGGTACTCCAGTCCGATACAAAGACGTTCCCGTTAGCGTCGACGGCGACACCCGAGGGGGTTACGAAGTTGCCGCCACCCACCGAAACAATCGTTGGGTTTGCCGGGATGACTCCGTTGACCGCGACGTACTCCCACACCGCGCTACCGCCGAATTCCGTGACGAAGAGGTCTCCACTCCCGTCTACTGCCACCCCACCCGGATTGGCAAAGGTACTGTTCGGAGAGGGAAGCACATTGATTGTGGGGTTTGGCGGAATCACTCCGTTGACCGCCACGACCTCCTTCACAAGGTTTTGCCCGGTGTCTGCGACGTAAAGGTCCCCGAACCCGTCTTCCGCCACGCCCGAGGGTGCATAAAAACCCGTTACCACGGTGGTGATCGTCGTGGTGCCAGGGAAAGTGGCCAGCGGTCCGTTGCCCGTGCCGGCAAGGAACGCCGTTCCCATCACTCCGGGCGTCGACGCCTTGTTCGTGAGACTCACCGATCCCGGTCGCGCTCCCGGCCGTGACGGCGTAAAGCTATATTTCACCGTGCAGGTTTGCCCCACGCTGTACGAACTGCCCGTCGAGCAGGTACCGCCGCTCACATACTTGTATTCGGTCCCCGACGCACCTTTCGTCAACACATTGATCGTCCCTAGGGTACCGGCTGCGGCAATGGTCACCGCCGCTGTCAGGGTGGTCGAGGTCGTGCCCACTGTTTGCGCCTTTGGCGTCGTCACCATCGTGACGCTCACAGGCGTGGCCGCCGCATAGGTCCCATTGCCGTACTGCTGCGCTTCCACCACTACGGGCCCAACACCGGTATAGGTCAGCGTCGATCCTGATACCAGCGCCGGCCCGCTAATCACCGAATAGGTAATGCCCAGCCCCGATGTAGAACTTGCCGACAGTGTGACCACCGTGTCGGATGGAGCAGGCGTCGCCGGCTGCGGGAACGTGATGGTTTGCGTCTGTGTCCCGATGGTCGCGGTGCCTGTGAGCGGTACCTGCTGCTCGCTGCCCGCCACGTTCAGCGAATTATTGAACAGGTTGATCGTCCCTGTAAGCGCACCCGCCGCCAGCGGAGAGAAGTTCGCACCCACCTGGCAGGTCGCGTTAGGCGACAGCGTTGTGGTTGCGCTGCACGAGGTCGAGTTCAGCGGGAAGTTGGTCGATGAAGTCGCCACCCCGGAGAAAGTGAGGTTGGCGTTACCGTTGTTGGACACAATCTCGGTCTGCGGGCTATTGCTGCTGGTCGATGCGACGGAAGTCGCGGTGAAGTTCAACGTCGGCGGGTTTTGGACATCGAGTTCCCCGACGTAATTACCGGTATTGGAAAGGTAATAGACATTCCCGTTCGCATCCACGGCCACGCCGACAGGATTAGTCACATCAGCAATCGTGACAGGGGTGGGGGCAGCGCACGTAAAGCACGTCTCCGGCGCCAGCGTATTGACAGTACCGCTGCGCTTAGTGAAATACACGGTGCCGTTTCCGCCTACCGCGACTCCCGACGCACCCATGTTATAGGAGCCGCTCAGAATGTTCTCGCAGGAAAAGCTGGTGCACGAAGGCGACATCTCAATGATCGCCCCATACCCCGCATCGTTCACATAGACGTTTCCACTGGAATCTACCGCAATGGAGCTCGGGTATTCCCATGCATAGATGTCCCCCAGCGCCGCAACGCAGCTGGCGCCGGTGCAGCCCGGCGCCAGCTCATAAACCTCCGCATAGCCAGATCCCCCATCGGAAGCGTCTGCCACATAGACGTTCCCAGAGCCGTCTACCGCAACGCCCTCCGGTCCCTGGAAGCCTTCCGTTCCCCCGGGCGCCAAAGCAAAGCTGTCGAACAGTGAAGTCACGCAGGCGGAGCTGGCACAATTCGGCGGCATCTCCTTCACGGCCTTGTTGAGTGTATCGGCGACATACACATTGCCGCTGCCGTCAACAGCTACACCGTACGGCTGGTTGAAACCGCCACCCAGGGTTTCTACCGTGCCGCTGGCTACAACATATTCCTTCACCAGGCTGTGGCTGGTGTCGGCTATATATACGTTTCCGCTGCCGTCCACAGCCACACCGTTCGGACTACTCAGGCCCGTCGCCAGTATCTGTGTTCCATCGAGGCCCGTACCGGGAGTGAAGGTGGGCTGCGGCCCAATGCCAGTGGCCGTGATGTTCGCCTGGCCCAGCACCGTGCCCGCGCTATTCGTCAAGGTAACGCCGCCATACCGCATCCACGGATGGGTTGGATCGAACGTATAGAACACCGTGCAGCTCTGGCCGAGCGTATAGGTCCCCGTCGCCGAGCACGTCCCCCCCGAAACGTAATTAAAGTCCAGGTTCGCAGCGCCTTGCGTCAACACATTGATCGCGCTCGCCGTGCCTGCCACCGCCATCGTAACGGTAGCCGTCCGCGTCGGCGATACAGTACCCACCGGCTCGGTCAGCGAGAGATACACATCAACAGAAACCTGCACAGGCGCCGCTGCCAAATAGGTTGCACTGCCTGCCTGGTTGGCCTCGATCACCACCGTGCCCGCACCGGTATACGTCACCGTGGAACCGGAAAGAGTCGCGGGCCCGCTCAGGATCGAATACGTCACCGGAAGTCCTGAACTGGCGGTCGCCGTCAGCGTTGCGGAAGTATTCTCTACCCCGGTAGCCGGTTGCGGAAACGTGATCGTCTGGGGGTTCACGTAAGTGAACTGCGTGTTCGAGGCGGCAGCGCTCGTGCCGGCACTGTTCCAGACCGTGATATTCACAGTACTGCCCAAGGTGCCAGGCGGTGAAACCACATCGATCTGCGAGTCGCTCACGATCGTGTAATTAATCACATACGAACCAAAACTGACCTGTGTAGTGTTCGTGAAACCGGTGCCGGTAATGATCACCGGCGTGTCGCCCACTGACGGTCCGGTCGCTGGTGAAATTGAACTGACTCCCGGCACCGCGGACACCTCAGTTCCATTCAGCGTAACGGTCTGCATGCTTGGGCTCACGTAAAGGTTGTTGTCACTGATGACCAGCTGACCGCTCACGGTACCAACCTGGCTTAGCGTCGGCGTGAAGGTGATGATGTCCGTGCACTGATTGCCCAGGGCCAAGGAGCCCGCAGCACTGGAACCGGTTGTCAACTGCGGACAGGTGGAGGAGTCACCTAATGTGTATCCCGAGGAGATGCTCGGGTTGTTGCCCGTGCCGGATATCGGGAAAGTCAGCGCTGCATTGCCGGAGTTCTGCAGCACGACCGTCTGCGCCCCGCTCGCAAGGTCATCGTCGGACACAAAGGTCAGCGACGGAGGCGTCGTCAGCACAATCTCCTTCACCTGATTGTTGGCGGTGTCGGCAACCACCAGATTTCCATTGCCGTCCAATGCCAGGCTGCCTGGTGAGCCAATGCCGCTGCCTACCGCCTGCGTCGCTCCCGTAGCCGCAACAATCTCCATCACCCCCGGCGAATCTCCAACAAATACATCCCCGCCCGCGTCTACCGCCAAACCGTGGGGATCGGTGAAGCCGCTGGCCAGAGTGTTCACCGTCGAGTTGGACGTCACGACACCGTTGACCGCGACAATCTCCTTCACCACCTTATTCAGGCTATCCGCCACAAAAACATCACCAGTGCCATCCACGGCCACGCTGGTCGGACCCGAAAAGCCGCTGCCTACCGTGTTCACCGTAGAACTCGCGTTCACCACCCCATCGACGGCAACAATCTCCTTGATCGCACTGTGGCCGGTGTCCCCAACGAAGACATTCCCGTTGCCATCGACCGCGACACCGTCAGGATCAGAAAAACCACTGCCAACGGGGATGATCGCGGAGCTCGACGTTACCGCACCGTTGACCGCGACAATCTTCTCTACCGTGCTGGTGCCGTAGTTAGCGACGAAGATGTCGCCACTGCCATCGATTGCCAGCGCATAGGGAAGATAAAAACCACTGCCGATGGTGTTGACCGCAGATGCTGACGTCACCACGCCATTGACCGCGACGATCTCCTTCACCGTGCCGGCGCCGCTCGTGCTGTTGCCGGCGTCCGAGACAAAAACATCGCCCTTACTGTCCACCACAGAACTGGTCGCGACCGTAAAATCGCTGCCCACCGTGTTGATCGTCGTACCTGCCGGAAAGGTAGCCAGCGGAGCGATTCCCGTGTCGGAGAGAAATACAGTGCCCATGACTTCCGGCGTCGCTGCATTGTTGGTCAGGCTCACCGCACCCAGGCGCAGCCCGGGCCGCGACGGTTCGAATGTGTACAGCACAGTACACGTTTGACCGATACTGTAAGACGTTCCTGTCGCGCACGTGCCCCCGGAGACATACTGGAAGTCGAGCCCGGTCGCGCCTTGGGTCAGCACATTGATCTGGCCCAGTGTGCCGGCCGTTGTAATCGTAACGGTCGCGGTCTCGGTGGCTCCCGGCGTGTCGAGCCCCTCCGCTACCGTAACCGTGCGGTCAACCGGCGTGGCGGCCGCATACTGTCCATCGCCCGCCTGCACGGCCTCTACCACCAAGATCCCAGGAGCCGTATAGTTCAGAGTCGATCCCGAAATCGTCGCCGACCCGCTGATCACCTCAAAGGACACCGGAAGCCCCGAGGTCGCAGTCGCCGTCAGCGTCACAGATGTACCCGTAGCGGCAGGCGTCACCGGCTGTGCGAACGTGATGCTCTGCGCTCCCACAGCGATCGTCTGCTGCACAGCCGTTGCCGGCGCATAGGTCGCATTGCCGTATTGAGCGGCCTCCACTACCACCGTCCCCGGCCCCGTATAGTTCAGAGTCGATCCCGAAATCATCGCCGGTCCGCTGATCACCAAATACGTTACCGGAAGCCCCGAGGTCGCAGTCGCCGTCAGCGTTGCCGATGTGCCCCCGAGTGGCGTGCTGGGCAAAGCCGGAAACGTGACCGATTGCGACAGAGTACCCGTCGTGCCCGTTCCATCAACGACGATCTGCTGCTCCGTGGACTCGTTGAGCGAGTCATCGAAGATATCCAGCGTGCCCGACAGAATACCCGACATCTGCGGTGTGAACGAAATGGCCAGGTTGCATGTGCCATAAGCCGCCAGCGGATTGCTCGTACTGCACATCCCTGACGATGAATCGAGGGTGAAGTTGCTCGAGCTCATCGACTGTTGCGAAAACGTGAGCGCCGTATTGCCATTGTTGATCACGTAGGACGTAAACGGGCTGTCACTGCTGGTAGTCGTAACCGACGTTGACGCGAAGACGTGTGAGGTTGGAAGGGCGATGTTCAGCTCCCCCACCGCCTGGTTCGTATTGTTGATACCAGCGGCGAAATAGGCATTCCCGGTCGCATCCACCGCCACAGAATTTACGTAGAGCCCATCGTAGGGAGGGCCCAGCAACTGCCAGCAGCTCAGATTCGGGCAATTCGCAGAAGTCTCCACCACCCCGCCAGCATTACTGACCCAGTAAATATTGCCGCTGCCGTCCACTCTCACCCTTGACGGCTCTGCGTTGCTTTCAGGGCCCGCCACCTCTATCGAACAATTATCGGTAGAGGAATTGGAGTTGCAGCCTGGCGGCAATTCCAGAACGTAATCAACGGTGTCGACTGTCAGGAAAAGATTCCCGTTCGCGTCCACCGCGGCGCCCTCCGGAAGGCCACCGAAACCGGTGGTCGCCCGTGTCGTGACGCAACTGGAACTCTGACAACCCGGAGAGATCTGATACACATAGCCGCTTGTCAGGTTAGAGTTGGTGTCCGTGACGTACGCATTTCCGCTCCCGTCCACCGAGATCGACGAGGGGTTATAGAAAGAGAATCCGCTCGCCAGGGTCTGCACACAACTGCTGCTGGTGCAATTTGTCGGCATCTCATACACGGCAGGCTTGAGAAACCCGTCCAGCACAAGCAGATTGCCGGCACCGTCCACTGCAATGTCGATAAGGTCGTCGAAGTTGAACGTTCCGCCCAGTTGGATAGCGCAAGCGGCGCTGTCACAACCTTCCGGAATCTTCCACACCACGTTGTTGCCGCTGTTGGTCTGCGTCGAAGTGTTATCCGCGACATAAACTGCTCCGCTGCCATCCACATCGAGACCTAACGGATCAGTAAAACCGCCTCCTAACTGGATCGACGGGACGCCCGTGCTTGTCGTGAAGGCTGGCTGTGGTCCGTTGCCGATTCCGGTCAGGTAAACCGTCCCCATCACTGTCCCGGAACTCGTCGTCAGCGTAATTCCGCCAAACCGAGATCCAGGGTGTTCCGGCAGGAATGCGTATTCCACCGTGCATGACGCTCCACTGTCGTACGTGGTGCCGATCGTGCAGCTTCCGCCGCTTTGAAAGCGGTAGTCAAGGTCCGGGGAACCAAGCATCAGCACATTGATGTTGCTGAGCGTACCGGATGCGGTGATCGACATGGTCACTGTCTGCGTAGAGGACGCCGTACCCACCGGCTCCGTGGGAGCCGTGTAGTGGGTCTGGGCCTGCCCCGTCGCCGCAATCATGAAGCAGAGGATGACCCACACCAAGGTCTTCCAGCAGGAAACCAAGTGGCAGGCCGCAGGGCCTATCCCCTTCGCTGCGGCACCGCGCCGCGACTTCCGTTCATGGAGAGCCGGACTTCCGCAGGAGGCCAACCATGGCAATATTGAGGCAACCCGCGGAAAGCGGAAAGGAAGCAAGGGGAAAACGTTCATCGCGGGCCCAAATCCTTATAAATCATGAATATAACGGTGAGCGCATCTCTTCACAAAAAGACGTTAGGCTACGGTCCGTCCCATCATCAGATGGTCTTGACCGCACAAATTATGTAGAGCTTGTATCTGGGGCTAGCAGCGTCGGCACAAACACGTGCAGCTAACTGTCCGCAACAATGTTTGCTTGGGGTAGTCTCCAATATAGTACCCGATAGAATCTCCGCCGGTAAACGGGCCATCGTCGGCAACTATCACAAGCTCAGTCCCTGGCATCTGGACCGCTATATGCGCGAGTTCTGCTGGAGGTACAACCGGCGACCCATGCAGGCGGCGATCTTCGAACTGGCACTCGAGAGCATGGTCAACCGAACACCGCTACCGTATAAGACGCTGGTTGCGTTCTAACTCGATCCTGTAACAGCCAACCTACTTCCCTGTGCTGCGTGCCTTTCGTCGCGCCGGGAGCTTGGCGCTGATTTCAGACCGCGACAGAGGCTTGGACCGCAACATCCGCCGCAGTATCGCGTCGAAACTCCTCTCCGCTGCAGTCTTGGCGCTCATCGCCGCAGTTTACTATAACTTACTCAACATGTGATCGGGATGATCATTTATCGGAGTAAACACTTCGGGCGAAAAAATCGACCCGCTTCCGTGATAGATACTGACGCCATTCAGTCCCTGGATCCCGGGTAATAGCGGGCGAGGAGAGCCCGGCGTGATTGAGATCACGTTGGGTCCCACTTGCCGGTCAACCGCCCGGAATTCGGGTTTTGGCTCGATGAGTTCAGCACTATCGTCCTACCGGACTTTCCCATCTCTGATTAATTTGTGGTCCAGTGCGGAAAACGGCATCGTGGTGCGGCGGCTCAACAAGCGGAATTTAGGGGAGAAAACGGGGGTGAGATTCAGCAGACCTGGTGAAATCCGATGCCCATCAAGGCCGCCGTCTTGCGCAGCGTGGCGGCCAGGTGGCCCACTCCTACCGCGCAATGGTGCGCCGGGGCCTGCGCATTCCAAGCCTCCACAAACCCCTGCGCGCCCAGCGGAAAGCGGTAACGGCTGTTGGTGTTGCCTATCTCGAGAATCTCCCCGGCCACCGATTGGCCCTCCGCGGCAAGCAGCTTGAAGCGCGACGCCGCGTCCTCAACAACCGAGAGCAGCGTGACAGGCCCGTACTTCACGCTCATCTCCACCGACAATCCCCGGCCCACCTTGCCGTGATACACCTTTAGCGGGCGCACCTTGGTTTTGCCCTCGGCGATGGCAATGTGGCCGGGACCGTCGTGGCCCATCAGCACCAGGTCGTCGTTGAAGTCCATCGCGTAGTACTCGGTAAACGAGCCGCCCGCGCCCAGCAGATCCATGATCTTCATGGCCATCGCGTTCTTCACTTCGTACTCGCCGGCCACGGGAATGTGCCGCGCGGTGAGCAGCGACGTGCCCAGAATGATGGAGTTTATGGTGTCTTCATTCGCCGCATTGCCTGAGCCCTTGTAGTAATAGGCCATCAGGTCCAACTCGTGCCGTAGAGCAAGCTCGTCCAGCGCCATGGAAGTGCGCGCGGCGCGGCGCAGTTCTTCCGCCGGGCAGTCCGCTTGCACGTCGAATGCGGTGTAAAATTCGTTGACCCGCCGAGCCATGTCGGCCTCGCTCACGCTAGCGCAAATCTCGCTCAGCTCGTCAACTTCCAGCAGTTCCGCATGGGTGCCGAAGGCGATTGAAACCAGCGTCACATCGGTCATGATGTCGAGCATGCCGCTGTAATAGTGTCCCATTAGTCCCAGCCGCGCCTCCGCCAGCGCCGACCGCACACCCGCCGCCGCCAGCCACCCCTCGATCTGGCGCCACGTTTCGACTTCATCCAGCACCCCCGTCACTTGATGAAACGGAATGTGCGCGCGGGCAAATAGATTCGCAATCTCGGGAACCGGACACGCCGAGCAATATGCAAGCCACGCGCCGGTCATCGCCGTGCGGTCCTCGAGCTTGTTGAACGATTTGTAGTCGATTGCCGCCTCAGGTTGAAGATTCAATACAATTACCGGCACGCCTGCTCGCTGCACCACGGGAAGCACGGTGTTCGAGAGAGCATAGGTGGTGACGTAAAGAAACAGCACGTCGATATCTTCGCGGCGACACTGGTGGCCGGCCTCGCGTGAGCGCGCGGGCGCGTCAATGAGGCCAAGATTAACCACCTCAACGCCGGGGCGTTGGAGCCGCGCTGAAACCCGCGCTACATAACCCTTAAGCCGCTCTTCCAGGCCGGAAAACTGGCTCCAATAGGTGTCGAGGCCAATGCCGCAAAGGCCTACACGGAGAGAGTGTTTCTGGCTCATCGATTCGTGTCCTTTCAGGAGAGCCTACCAGCTAACGACGGTTACGGCGAACGACTCAAGCGTGATGGCGCCCCCGGCGATCTTCACGCTACGCGCGGGTCTGTCACCGGTTTTTTCATCGACAGTGAGTGCGCTCGCCTTGTCCGTATCGGGCAGCGGTCGACGATCGTATTGGCGAAATGTGAGCAATTCTGATCAGATGTGCCGTCGACTTATCAGCTACGCTAGTCTCCTGAGTCATTGATTTCTTGTATTCTTGTCGGATGCTTGAGAAGCCAGGGTGGGAGGCGGTTGCGAAGCGTGCAATCGAGGCCGATCGGCGGATTTGGTCCGTGGAAGGGTTTTGGTTGCAGGTTGTGGATGGTGATGAACTCCCGGATGGCATCTTCCAGTCCCTGGACGCTGCGGTGTGATCCCCGCATGATCTGCCTTTGGGTAAGCAGTGCGAACCAGCGTTCGACCTGGTTGAGCCATGAGGCGTGTGTGGGGGTGAAGTGCAGATGTCACCATGGCCATTTATGTAGCCACTGCCGGACCAGCGCGGTTTTGTGCGTGCCATAGTCATCCAGCACCAGATGAAGATCGAAGTCCCGGGGGCACAGCCGTGTCGATGCCGTCATTCTTCAGAAAATCGAGGAACTCGACGTCGGACCCCACGGCATCAGGCCCACATTATTAGTAGATTATCCTGTCTACGTGATAACCGAGATATAAAATGACGGCTTCCAATTTCAACATCGAGATATCCGACGACATCAGCGCTGTGCAAAGCGATTGGGAGCGGCTTGAAACAGAAGGGGTGCTAACGCCGTTTCAAACAGGGGCCTGGCTGTTGCCCTTCTATAGCGTGCTGGCTCCGCGGCTGAACGCAACGCCTGTTTTCGTGCTTGTCCGCGATAAGCTCAACCGTCACCCTGTGATGTTGCGCCCTTTGTGCGCGCGCCATCGTTATGGAATTACCATAATCGAATTCGCCGATCTTGGTGTAAGCGACTACAATGCGCCGATTATTGCTAAAACGTTCGATCCATCCCCATCGGAATAGCATGAGCTTTGGCGTAATGTCGTGGCGGCCTTCGAAAAGGGGTCCCTCCTGCGGTTGGAAAAAATGCCGCGCATGGTTGGAGGTTGCCTCAATCCGCTTACCCAATGTAGCGAAAGATTAGCGGCGATGGATGTCGCGTCATGGGGAGTCATCTTACCATCGGCCCTTGCCGAATATAACACCAGTATTCTCCATCCCAGTTTTGCTAAAGAGCTTGAAAAGAAACTCCGTCGTGTGGCCAAGCGGGGCGAGATTGAATATGTCGAGGCGCAAACAAAGCACGAGAAGCGCATTGCGTTCCAAATTTTGACGCGTCAAAAACAGACGCGTTGTGACGAGATGGGTCGATCCAACATTTTGGCGCAGCCTGCCTATCGCCAATTTTACGAATCTGCGTAGGTGGAATCGCCGGGGACTTTGGTAAACCACAGCCTGCTAAAAGTCGGCGGCAAGATCGTCGGTACCATTCTGGCCCTTAATCATCAAGGCGTCTTTCATATAATTATGTCGACATATGAGGGCGGCGAATGGAAAAGCTGTTCGCTCGGGAATGTCGTCATTCGAGCGGCGCTCCAAAATTGATCGAAACGTGATGAGCGTTATATGAGCCACAGGTCTTACAAAGCCGGGGCGGACGGGCTGGGAAAGACAGCGGCAAAGCGGTGACCTGGCATAAGGATGCGAGTCACTGCCGCAACCTGCACTTAGCCGGATACTCTGACTGGAAGCTGGCACTCAATAAGCAGGATTAGAGCCCTCCTACTCCCGAGCAAGTCGGCAATATCGAAACTTTCTATATCAATGTTGGCCGTCATGTGAGAGGCAATATGCAAATTCATGGTAATGCCGTTCGCCACCTGAGATTTGTGCTTTGGTCCCGCGCGCCAAGACCCGTTACCGAATCGACGCCGCCCACCCTTCAGCTTGCCCAGCCTACGACCGCCGGGAGCTTTATTTTTTGCTGATGTGAGCAAAAATGAGCAGTACCCAAATAAATTCGGGCGTACGTTGAAATCATTCCAAGAAGCGTCTTTAAGTTCCGCTTTGGCTTTTCCCGCCGAGTCTCACTCAGCTTGCACGACCATTCCACGTTTGCGCGCCCCCAATCATGTCTCTTGAACGGGTTCGCTGGAAAGCGAACCCAAACTCTATTTCACATTCCCTCGGTCGGTTTTGCTCACGTATAGCTTCAATGAATGGCAGAGTAGCAAAATGAGCATACGGTTAGCCAAATGACAAGGTACAAAGGGCGGTGAGGTTTATCAGGATGGTTAACAGGCAAACAAAGAGCGTTCTTTTGATCGAGAATAACCCCGGCGAAGCGAAAACGATCGACACGATGTTCAACAAACAAGGCTCGTATTCCTTTGAGTTGACCCACGCCGAAAGTATGGAGCAGGCGGAGGCATACCTTGGCCTGCAATCAGTCAGCGTGGTCTTGCTGGATGTGGATGGTTTTCTTGGAGATTCATGTCTCGAGGCAATGAGGCGGATCCAGGCAGTCGCACCGAGAGCTGCTCTCGTGTTATTGACCGATCCCGAAGACGAGACGATCGCGCTGCGAGCCATGGATGCAGGTGCACAGGACTATCTCATCAAGGGCCAGATTGAACCGCACGAACTGCTGCGCGCGATGCGCTGTTCAGTTGCCCGCAAGACTCTTGAAACAGCGTTATTCAACGAAAAGAATCGTGCCCAGATAACACTCGAATGCATCGGTGATGGCGTTATTTGCACTGATCTCTCCGGCAACATCACATTTCTCAATCCGGTTGCGGAGAGGATGACGGGCTGGTCGCTGAACGAAGCGGCAGGCAGGCCATTGGCCGAGTCTTTCCGGATCATGGACGCCACCACAGGCGAAGTCGCGGCCGATCCTACCAAAAAAGCAATCGGACTGCGTACCCCCCTGCCGGCAAATTGCATTCTTACCCGTCGGGACGGACATCAGGTTTTCATCGAAGACTCCGTTGCTCCCATTCTCGATTGCGTTGGAACGCCGGCCGGATCGGTCCTGGTGTTTCGTGACGTGACCTTGGCGCGCGCTAACGCCGAGGATCTTGTTCATCTTGCCGAGCACGACTCGCTTACTGGACTGCCAAATCGATTGTTGCTGAACGACCGGCTTGGCCAGGCTATTGCGCAGGCTGCCCGTGGAGCAAGCCTGGTCGGGGTGTTGTTTATAGACCTGGATGGCTTCAAGCACATCAACGATTCTCTCGGGCATGAAACCGGGGACAAACTACTCAAATCGGTAACCACACGCCTGCAGCGTTGTGTCCGCGCTCCGGACACGGTCAGTCGGCAGGGAGGCGACGAATTCGTTTTGCTGCTCTTGGGACTGCACCATCCCGGAGACGTTGCCGTCACGGCCAAAAGACTACTGGAGGCGGTCGCCGAACCTCACGACCTCGGGACACAGGAACTCCATGTCACGGCAAGTATCGGCATCAGTGTTTATCCCGATGATGGGTTGGACCCCGAGACGCTCATCAAAAACGCAGACACCGCGATGTATCAAGCAAAGGAGCACGGACGTCAGAGCTTCAGGTTTTTCAAACCGGAGATGAGCGTTAAGGCGGTGGCGAGGCAATCCATTGCGGAAGATCTGCGCCACGCCCTCGAACGTCACGAACTCACCCTGGTCTATCAACCAATCGTCAATGTCAAATCAGGAGCCATAACCGGGGCAGAGGCCCTTCTGCGCTGGAATCATCCAACGCGGGGATCGGTCACACCGGACATATTCATTCCTGTGGCGGAAGACACTGGATTGATTCTGCCCATCGGGGAGTGGGTTCTACGAGAAGCGTGCGCGCAAGCCAAAGCCTGGGCGGATGCACGTCTGCCTACGATAACCATGTCCGTAAATGTGTCTGCGCGCCAGTTTCGCAGCGAGAGATTTCTAGAGAGCCTGTCCGCAATCCTGGATGAAACCGGTCTGAGCCCGGAATATCTGGATATTGAAATGACCGAGACTGTGCTCATGGAGCGTGCCCACTTTGGAACACCGGCCCTCATGAGTCTGCGGGATAGAGGTCTGCAGGTCGCAATTGATGATTTCGGCACTGGTTATTCGAGCCTAACCTATCTGCAACTTCTTCCAATCGATGTAATCAAGATCGACCGATCGTTTGTGAGTCAAATTGCCACCACTCCCGACGGCGCAGCCATCGTGACCGCAATCATCGCCATGGGCCGAAGTCTGAATCTCAGGATAATTGCGGAGGGCATTGAAACGGAGGAAGGTCTTGCGTTCTTAAAGAAATCTACCTGCGATGAGGCTCAAGGATTCTTCCTTGGCCAGCCCGTTTCCGCCGGAGACTTCGCCAAGCTGCATGAATTGCGGGTCAACTGATCCACCTGAATACTCACGCAGAAAGGGAGGCTCACCGTGCGCTGTGATCTGGTATTTGTGGCAATTTATCACATCCCGAATCGTCACCAGTTGTGTCGATTGGCGAGCAAGGCCACGCGGAGAATGCATCAGCCGGATACCCGTGTTACGCAGTTGCGAGCGCTCAAAAAGTCGATCGGAGGTGGCCACAAATGAGCCTGACAATCAGAACCGCGTGGAATGACGCGAACGCGGAGTGGAGGGCCGGGGCGTTCTACAAAGACCTGTCGCTTCAGGCAATGAGCGAGTTTGAGTCGCTTGCTGCGCCGTTTTCCTGCGCGGGAACCACTCTGCTCTTCGGCGAGGAACAGGAAGCGTGCAGCGTCCTGTTCCTGTTGGAGGGACGGGTGGAACTCACCATAAATTTGCACGAGGGCAAGCGGCTGAAGTTAGGAATCGTCGGGCCAGGAGAGATCGTTGGCCTCGCGGCCGCGATTGCCGGCTGTCCCTATGAGACTGCCGCCGTCGCGCAGTACCCTTGCAAGATCACTGCGCTCTCGCGTTACGTCTTTCTCGACTTTCTTTTGCGTTACCCGGTTGCCTGCCAGAACGTAGCGCGCTTGTTGAGTATCGAGTACAAACGAGGATGCGAACAATTGCGCGTCTGTGGGCTAACACTCACTGCATCGACGTAGCTGGTAATACTTTTGCTTCAGTGGAGCGCAGAGGGTCGTTTCAGATGGAGATATTTGCACCTGAGGAGATGGCATCGAAGGATTTGACAGTCGAGATGCTGAATTCCGTCCACGCGCATCAACGTCGAAACTTTAATACTTTCCGTGGAGAACAATGCCCCCCGTCAAGCTCGATGAGATGATATCCAGCCCTCGCCTGCAGGCCGCTGTCGTCGTCGCTCACCCGGACGACGAGACTCTCTGGTGCGGTGGCTACATACTGACCCATCCAGAGTTTAACTGGCGCATCTTGACCATATGCAGAGCGTCCGATCCGGATCGTGCCCCAAAGTTCCGCCGCGTGTTACAGCGTTTGGGTGCGGAGGGCGAGATGGCGGATCTCGATGATGAACCCAAGCAAGTGCCGCTACCAATCGAACAGGTTCAGGAAACCATAGCCCGATTACTAGCTGAAACGAGCTACAGTCTGATTCTTACCCACGGCCCGAAGGGCGAGTATACACAACATCGGCGCCATGAAGAATGCTGCGACGCAGTCGTCGAGCTTTGGCAATCTGGCCGCATCTACACAGACCGACTGTGGTTGTTTGCTTACGAAGACGGCAGTCTAGCGTATTTGCCGCGGGTTCGCAATGACGCGGATCGGCGGGACGTGTTGACGGATAATGTCTGGCTTGAAAAGCGCCGACTGATTACCGACGTTTATGGATATGGCATCGACAGTTGGGAAGCAAGGACCGCTCCTCGTGAAGAGGGATTCTGGTGCTTTGACTCAGCACAGGCAGCGGCAAAGCGTACGGCATTCAGGGAGCAATAATCGTGAAAGTACTCGTACTAAGCGAATATCCGGCGCCGGCGGCAGGCTTGGCGCTGCAAGGTGAACTGCTATGCAGGGGCCTGTCCGAGATGGGCGTAGACGTTCACCCGGTCCATCTGGAATCGGACTTGGAGAAGGAGTGGTACTACCGCTGGTTTCAGCCGGATGTCGTGGTGGGCGTGGGGTTCTGGGGCCATCTCCCGCATCTGGTCCTGCACCCCCAGCAGTTTGGGATAAAGGCTGTGCCATGGCTCGTGGCGGATGGATATGTCGCGGAACACCGTGAAGCGTTAAACGCCCTTCCCCTGATCCTGGTTACCTCTAATTGGGTGAAAGAGGTCTATGTAAGGGACGGCATCAAGGGCGACAACATCGTCGTGTTGCCAGTAGGTTGCGATACGGACCGCTACGCGCCACAGAGCCGCGATAATGACTTTAAGGTCCGGGCGATCCGCGAGGCTTTGGGAATATCGGATGACCAGTTGATGATCCTGACTGCCGGTGGCGACGGCGCTTCCAAGGGCGCTCAGGAGGTCATGCAAGCGCTGGCACTGATCGATACTGAGGTCGCCGACTGGAGATATGTCTGCAAGGTTTGGCCTCAACCCCGCACTGACCAACAAAACCTGATCGACCTCAAACTGGCGGCAGATCTGGGCATAGGCAAGAAGGTCATTCTCTCGACTAATGTCGTCTCGCAAAATTTCATGCCCTATTTATTGGCCGCTTGCGATATCTACGCTGCGCCTTCGCGGCTAGAAGGTTTTGGCATGATTCAGGTTGAGGCGAATGCCTGCGAAAAGCCTGTGATCGCAATCGACGCGATGGCATTTCGAGACACGATGGTCCACGGCGAGATGGCATTCCTGGCGAAGGTGGCGGAGGAAAGGAAGATCACCGAGGCTCTCTACGGCGAAGGCCACGACTACGAGAGAAGTCATCGAATAGTGTTTCCAAATCCGCGGACCGCCGAATACCGAGCAAGCGTGCCCGACATCGCCCAGTACCTTCTTCTGCTTATGCGGGACAGTGCTCTGCGGCAGCGCATAGGAGAGGCAGGTCGAAAACGCGTGGTCGAGTTATTCGACTATCGCCAGGTTGCCAGACAATTCGTGGAGATCGTTTCCAACCGATTGGGTATCCAGTAGAAAGCAGCGAGGCGCGAATGCTCGCTCCCTCAACTCAGCACGCCACGAGGAGTCTATGTCTTTTGACGATAAGTCGCGAATTGTTATCGAGCAGGCCAAAGAGGCTGCTCTCCAAATCCTGCTGCATAACGCACAGGGGCCGTTTGACGGACTGCCTCGAACCGCTGGATGGGGATATCCGGAACCGTACACCCGGGACCTGATGATTTCAGCTCTCGGTTTTCTGGTCACCGGCAATGAGCAACTTGCGGACGCTCTGGAACGCACACTGGTGGCACTTGCCGATAATCAGACCGTGCACGGCCACATCCCATCCCTCGCACACGATCCAGATAACCGCGGCTCCAGCGACTCGACGCCTCTATTCCTCTTCGGGCTGGCTCTCTTCAGGCTGTCGACGAATCAGCCGGAGTTCCTTCTTGAACCAGCAGAGAAGGCCCGAAAGTGGATGCAGTACCAGAGCCCCGACGACAGGGTGATGGTCGCACAGTTGCCCACCAGCGACTGGCGTGATGAACAGTACGTAATGGGCTACGGGCTGTACTTGAATATGATCGTCTATGCGTGCCTTCGTCTTTATGGTGAACACGAGTCTGCCGAGCAACTGCGCACATTGATGAGCCGACTCGAAATCAGTAGCGAGCAGAAGAGGAGCTATGAGCAGGAGGCCCTTGTTGAGCCAACCGCGCCATACTACGCGCTCTATTCGTACAAAGTCATGAGCAGTGACCGCTTCGACCTGCTCGGCAACAGTCTGGCAATTCTGACTGGGATTGCTTCGCCTCACTGGGCAACGAACATGCTGACGTGGATTGAAGCCGAGTGCGAGGTCATGCGGGGCCGCGGAGAACTTGCCGTGGATATGCCGCCCTGTTTGTTTCCTTACATTCTGCCCCATCATGCGGATTGGCTGCCTCGATACGAGCGTTATAACCGGCCTGGAGACTACCACAACGGGGGTGTGTGGCCATTTATTTGTGGCTTCTATGTCGCTGCATGCGTAGGCGCAGGACAGATGGACCTGGCAGAGCGAAAGTTATTGGCGCTGACAGCACTGGTCAAACCGTGGCATGAAAACGCGGCGGAGTGGGGCTTTAACGAGTGGATTCACGCACAAACCGGTAAGCCCAGCGGCCGGGATTGGCAAACCTGGTCGGCCGCTATGTACCTATACGCTGCCGAGTGTGTGCGGCAGCGAGCGACTCCATTCTTCGGCGAGATTCGCGGCTCTTGTCTGAATGAAAAGAGGTAGCCCCAGAGAACGGTGCAACCGACTGTCGCTGTCGACTCACCAGCCAATCAGCACCCGAGATCCAGAAGCCCATTTCTCATCTACAGCGTGGTTCCAGGACCGGTTGTCCGGCGTCAACTATTCTCTTCCCTCGTAGTGGAAAACTCCTTGTCATATTCTCCTTGCCTAGCTTCTCGAAGAGCGCCTGCCATGGCTGGCGTGAACTGCTTGGACGATAGGCCGTAGCGGGCAGCTGCAGCCTTTTAGCAATTTCCCTACACCGAAACAAAGATTCCCCTACAGCTTGTGCAGGAGTTCTTACATCCTGTCCAAATTTGACCAGCTTTGCAATTGGGCGCATGAAATACTCACCTCAATCCTGCCCCTGCAAGCGGAAGTTGCTCGTCGCTCCTGAGGTGAAAAATGCCAGATACAAGATTGCGACTCCTAGTTGTAGACGACGAGCCTTCGATCCGAAGATCATTTTCGCTCGTGTTCCATCAGCTTGGGTATGATGTGCGGTCTGCCGAAGATGGCTTCTCCGCATTATCCGAGATGCGCAAGGAGATCCCCGATATTCTTCTCTCCGATCTCAACATGCCGGGCATGTCAGGCTTTGAGCTACTTTCCGTGGTCCGGCGCCGCTTCCCCGCAGTCCCGGTAATCGCTATGAGCGGCTCATTCTCCGGCAGCGAGGTGCCACCGGGCGTTGCCGCCGATGGCTTTTTTCAAAAGGGCAGTGGCATAGACCGCTTGCTGAGCATCATTACTGCCGTTCCCAAAATAAAGCGGCCGTCTCTGCCCACTACCCGCACAGAGGCGCCTATCTGGATTTCGCAAAACGGATACGACTCTTCTGGAGAGCCCCACGTCACCATTGCCTGCCCGGAGTGCATGCGGCCCTTTCCCCACGCGCTCGGAGGCTCCGTGGGTCTCATAAACAAGACGGATTGCGTCTATTGCGGCGTTTCGATCCGCTTTGCGATCGCCCTGGCGCAATGCGCTTGATGTCGCGCAATCATTCGTCTACTGAAGACAGAAAGAGGTGTCCCGTGCGCTCCATCGCTGAACGGAACGTACTCCTTCGCGTGCGGGTGGAACTACCCGAAGGCATCAAACTGTCGACGAAAGAATTCCAGGAGGGCTGGAGCCTCGCGCGGCGTGTGGATGCGTACCGCCTGGAAATGAGGATTCTCACACGCGGATGGAATTTTATCAAAATTGGGGACGGATCCCTGAGAGCCGGCGTGGGAGAAACATCGCAGGAAGCGATCGCGTGCGCGCTTCGGCTCAGTCTTCGTTGCGCAAGCGAGCGCTCCAATGCCATGACATTCGAGAATATCGCTCTCACGCAATATCCATGGTTCTTTCTGGCGAGGGTAAGAGCCCATTCTTATCGCATTCAGCAGGGTGTGGCGCTGCCGGCGCCCGATGATGCCGGTGCTCCTCCGACGGATTTCCCGCGGAAGTGGTCGGGGCGAGAGCCAGTCGCATTGCATCCGCATTTCGGCAGAGCGATGCCGACGCTCAAAGAGACGCTGGTCTTATCCAGAAGCATACAAGGGAGGGAGCTTTGACGTTCCTGCAGATGGCATTGATCCTGTTCATTTTTCACCGCGCCTTGCGAGTTCCTCGGGAGCCGGTTCGCAGCCGCGAACGTTCCCCCCGGTCACGGCGGTAGACTGCGCATTTGGCCATGCCGCCTGCACCTTATCCCGCTTCAATGTTTCCTGCTCCCTGGCGGATGTGAGCTCTCAACCCTTTCATGCGACTGTCCGTGGCCTGCATCGTGCCGGCCGGATGAGGTCTGAATTGCTCAGACCAGGATGATTTCGGCAGCTACGCTTAATCCTGGCAGAGTTGAATCCACGGAGGTGGACCTATGAATAATGATCGAGTGAAGGGCGCGATTGACAAGGTAGTGGGATCCGCCAAGCGCAAGACCGGCGAGTTGACAGGCGACACTCCGCTCCAGATCGAAGGCATTGCCCAACAGGTGAAGGGAAGCCTTCAGAGCACATGGGGCAAGGCGAAAGATACGGTGCAGCAGGCCGGCAGGGAGAGCGCAACACGACCTACGCGAAGAGGTCGAAGGTAGCGAAAGCATCTCATTTCCTGTGGCTGCAAAAGATCCTGGCCGGGACGGAGCTGGAACCGTGGTAATAAACTCTAACCCGATTCCCCCTTTAACCGGCAGGGGGCGCAGGTCCAACTCATTCGTATCTACCCTTGCCCCATCCCGCTGGATTCGATCGCTGTTGAAGTCGCTGGGGCCACGGATCATCACCGGCGCTGCGGACGACGACCCATCGGGCATTGCCACATACTCCATTGCCGGCGCGCAACTGGGAACCAAACTGCTTTGGACCGCACTCATCACCTGGCCGCTCATGGCCGCGGTGCAAATGATGTGCGCCCGCATCGGCAAGGTGACGGGGCAGGGTTTGGCAGGAAATTTCAAGCAACGATTTCCAAGGTGGCTGTTGCTCGCCTTCGTTATAGCCCTGCTGACGGCAAACACCATTAACATCGCTGCCGATCTAGCCGGCATGGCGGATGCGGCTGCGATGCTGTCGGGAATCAATTCTCACTGGTTTGTGGCGTCCTTCGCGCTTCTGATTTCCTGGGCAACAGTCCGACTCCAATATAGGCAGTCTGTTCACGGGCTTTTGTGCCCAGCATTAAGTCCACTTCGCCTGCATCGGCACAATACGGGATGTGAATCGAAAGATGATCTCGAAAGGAGATTCGTATGCGCACCATCCGATTTCTGTTGGGGCTTTTGATATTGGTCACACCGGCCGCCATGTTTGGGCAGATTGGCGTAAGGATCGCGATCGGCCCACCAATGCTTCCCGTCTACGACCAGCCAATTTGCCCCGGAGACGGCTATCTCTGGACACCAGGCTACTGGGCTTATGACGACAGCGTCTCCGATTACTACTGGGTACCCGGCACGTGGGTTCAGGCGCCGGAAGAAGGCTTCCTCTGGACCCCCGGTTATTGGGGCTGGGGCGACGGTGGCTATTTCTTCAATGAAGGCTATTGGGGACCTGAGGTTGGCTTCTACGGCGGAATCAACTACGGATTCGGCTATTGGGGTGGAGGATACGGAGGCGGTCGTTGGGACAACGGACACTTCTACTACAACCGATCCGTCAACAACATCGATGCCGCCAATATTCACAATGTCTACAACGAACGAGTTGAGGTCGGCAACGTCAACCGCGTTAGCTACAACGGCGGAAGCGGCGGGATCGAGGCGCGTCCAACACCGGTACAGGCTGTCGCGGAAAATCAGCGGCATATTCCGGCAGTGGCTGCTCAAACCGAGCATGCGCAGGCCGCCCGCGCCAATCCGCAACAGCGCGCAAGTGTAAACCACGGCGAGCCGGCGATTGCCGCCACTGCAAGGCCGAGAGACTTCGACCAAGGACAAGGAGCGGTGGGCGCCAAGGAGACAGCGGAGCCTTCCAGGGCCGCAGGCGGCGGTGCTGGAACGGAGACCCGCCCCGCGATCCATCCGAATGACCTTCCACCCATCACTCGTCCCGCGCCGGTCAATTCGGGAAATGCCAAGGCGGATGAGAGGTACGAAAAGCAGCAAGATACTTTGATCGCCGAGCAAACTCAGGAACGTCAGGCGCTTCAGCAGAAGCAGGATCAAGAACATCAGACGAAGGCTTACCAGGCCAACCCGCAGCAGGTGGAGCAAAAACACCAGCAGCAGACGCAGCAGTTGGTGCAAAAACACAACGCACAGCAGCAGTCGCTGCAGGCTCGTCAGCCTCAAGCTCGCTCATCGGGGTCGGAGCCTCGGAGGTAGCAGGGCCGCACCTTCGGAAGGCCATGTTCCTTCAGTGAGTTCGTTTGCGGCCGGGTATCCCTACCCGGCCGCTACTTTTGCAGTCGAGCTTGTACGCACACGTGCGAAGGGATGACAAGTGCGCAATGCGCAGTGCAGGCAAGAGCGGCTTCAACAGCTTAGCCTGCCCGAGCAGCTTGCAATTTTTTTCGCGGCATCGATCTTGCGCAGGCCGCTGTTCTTCCATATTCCAAAGCAGACGCCAGCCACCCTCCGCCCCGGACGAAATGAGTTCATCTCCGCAACTGTCGCGAATTCGCAGTTGCTCAATGATTTGGTCCTGGGTCCGGCGCGCCATGCGTATTGTTCAGGTGCATACGTGAGATCACGGCATGGGGTCCGCTATAGAAGAATTCCAGAGCAATGTTCCCGCCCATATATCCGAGCAGGTTGTAGTTGCCCATTCGGAATGCATCCTTTGCGCCAAATCGGTTTGGATACCATCCATAAACCGCGGTCATCGAACCCGCATAGGGCGCGGCAAGGGCGGAAAAAGAGAAGACGCGATGGCCGTCTTCGCCGCGGCGCCCTGTCAGAGTGGAGACAACAGCGTGGCGCAGCCGTGGAAATGGGCCAGCGCACTCACAGCGGTAGTACAAGGTATCTTCCCTGAAGGCTTGCGCCAGGCCGTAACGCGTCGTGGTTACAATCGTCGCAGTCGCGAAATCGGAGCCAAATCTCTTCCCATAGCCGTTAACGCCCTCGCCCCACTCCGGTGGCGTATCGCTCCACTGGTTGATACCGGCAGCAACCCCGACGGCGGCAAATGGATATGGACCGAATGCGTCGAATATGTAGTTGTTTACCGTTGTCCTCTGCGTTGGGCGAACGTAGTTCACAGCAAGTGTCCCCGGCACTGTAACAGGCGCCGAGGGATCTTGGGAAGAGAAGGAAGATTGCGATCTCGACTGCACGGGCAGTGCTGTCATGATTGCAATGGCCGACACCAGGAGCATTCGCAGATAAATCTTCCCGCCGTGAAGCGTTTTGCCCGCTTGACCAGTGCGCGCGTCAACCAAACCTGCCTGGCAGCAACTCATCGTCTCTCCTTCGATCGGCATCCGACCACCTCAGCCACGTGAGGCACCATCGTTGAAGAGTTGCGCCGCAGGGCTGTACCCGTAGAGATACTTGCAGAGCAAAGGCCTCCTGGAATGGTCACATTTGCTCGCAATCCCAAGTTGTCTGCTTTTGAATTGGCCGCGCCGTCCATCCCCGGCGGAATCCATGGGACAGGAGCCAATGGTCCGAGGGCCGATGTTCAAAAGAGCACAGTTTTCAGGGTTGCGATGAGAGGACACTTGAAGGAACCAGCAGCCTCCACGGTTTGGCGAGGAGCCAATCATGCCGAAATCCCGTGCTTTTCCTTCCATCCCCACAAGAATCCTCTTGCCGATCGACTTCAGCCCGTCGTCCCAGGCTGCTTTGGAGATGGCTGCTGATCTTGCCAAGCACTTTCACGCAGAACTCCATCTTGTGCATGTGATCCCGATGTTTCCCACCACGACGATCCCTGACCTAATTCCCGAAGCCGAGTTTATTCAGGAGAGGAGGACATTTGCGGATCGGCATCTGGCCAAGTGCCATGCAGCTCTTGCAGCCAGGGATGTGAAGTCAACTTCCAGTGTCGAGATTGGGAATGACGTCGCCGGGAACATCATCGAAGTGGTCGAGCGCGAGCATATCGACATGGTCGTGATCTCCACACACGGCATCTCCGGCTGGCATCCGCTGGTCTTTGGCTCAATAGCCGAAAAGGTGGTAAAGCTGGTTCAGTGCCCGCTCCTGCTTCTGCGTTCAGCCAAGCCTGACGTCAGCGGGGAGATTCCGGCGGGGCATTCCACGAAATGGTGGTAGAGAAAGCGGCCTGACGGGTGAACTATTTTGAGTCAAACGAGAATTGTCGCACCCATTTCGCCCAGCCGCGGTCCATCTCGCAATATTGATTTGGCGCCTGCTTCCCGGAACCATCATCCGGAACTGAGCAATAGAGACCAGACCGCCGCTTGGAGTCGAGGCGATGATGGCCAATGATTGTTTTCTGGGCAAGAAGAGTCCGCCCAAACAGCCGGCCCGCAACGAGGTAGCATTGTGACGAGAAAAAACACTACTACATTCGATTCCGCCGATTTTCTTGCAAACGCAGGGCTCGGCCGGACGATCGTCGAATTGCAGGCAAAGCAGGCATTTTTCTCTCAGGGAGACCCGGCTGATTCTGTGTTTTATTTGCAAAAAGGCCGTGCCAAACTCACTGTTGTCTCGCAGAACTCCAAACAGGCCACAATTACGCTCTTATCACCTTCCGACTTCGTCGGCGAAGAGTCACTCGCAGCCATCCTCGGGTTGCGTCTCGCGACTGCCACAGCCATCAGCGCCTGCACGGCCCTCAAGATCGACCGGAGCGAGATGATTCGCGTGATGCAAGACGAACCTGCATTCGCGGACATATTTGTCAAATTCCTGTTGGCCCGCAGCATGCGAACCCAAGCCGATCTTGTCGACCAACTTTTCAACTCCAGCGAGAAGCGTCTGGCGCGGATTCTTCTGATCATGGCGGAATTCGGAAAACCCGGCGATCCAGCGACCTTCATTCCTCCCGTTACGCAGGAAACACTTGCGGATATGATCGGCACTACGCGATCCCGTGTCAGCTTCTTTATGAATCGTTTTCGGAAGCTTGGGTTTATAAGCTATAACGGTCGCATCCAGGTACATAAGTCGCTGCTCAATGTAGTCCTGCTCGATCAACTTCCCGACCAGAACGCGCAGAAGCCTGCCATTGTTCCCTTTGCGTGAGACTACTTCTGCTCGATGCGAGTGCTGCGGTTTCACGTCTCCATTCGACCACCTGGCTTTCGAGCCTGGCGTTCTGTCCAGCCGGCTTTTATCTTTTCGTAGGTGGCCTGCATCAGATCCAATTCCAAATCGCTCAGCCTCTCGATATCGATCAGTTGATTTCCCGCCGTCTCCATGGCCCGAATCAGTTCGTTCAGCTTGAGGTTAACCGTGGCTTCTTTGCCGTCTTTTCAAACAATCGTGAGTTTAGCCCGGCCCATCCGAAGATAAAACAGACAGTCGGCACGTTCTCCCTGAGAAGAGAAGATCTGTTTCGTCTTGACGCGAATAATTTGTTCTTCCCGGGCCCGCAGTCGCGAGGTATGTATCCGTATTGAAGCCGTCTCGCGCGTTTTTGGGCATACTCAAACATTGCACCGGGAGCGGCGATGGTCTGTGCTATCTAGCTCAGTCGTTACATGAATCGGAAACGCAACGGGGGCTAGCGACCGCGCTGAAAACGCTCGCGGCAACATTGAGAATCTCACCCATCACTTTGCCGAAATGTTCAATGCAATTGTTTTCATCTTTTGGGCAATCGCGGGCAGCGGCTGCTCCTCACTTCTGTTTTGCCGGCGATCCAGATGAGATGGCACAGGGGGTTGTTTCGACGCAGTAGGCGGATTGGGTATTGAGGCCGGCAAGGGTGTACTGGCCCAGGAATCGGAGCGTCGCGATGCCGTCAAAGGTAATGGGAATCCACATATCGCCGAGTTGCGCGAATTGCAGGGTTATATGAAGATCCTTGAGCCAGAAGGAGGGACTCCTGGCAGGCACCCCTTCGATTCGGCGGATGCGGAAGGTGTTTGCATCCACCCAGATCTGGCCGCGTAAGAGGTATCTCTCTCTCCGTTTGGGGAAGATCCCCAACACGTACTCAGGAACAACGCCGAAGTTCTGTCGCCGCAGAAGGACGAAGTTGTAGTTCGCTCGATTGATCTCGCTGCTTTGTTTCTTCTGCGTCGACTCGGTCTCCCCGTCCAGAATGGCGCGCACGATTTTTTCCCCCAATGCGTTGCCTCTCGTCTGAAGAATCTTGTAGGTCTTCACGTCGGGGGGAACGAAATCGATCTCGGCCAGGACCTCGGAGGTGGGTTGCGTTTCGTAGCCGCGGAACACTTTGTATTCTCGCTTCGCCTCATAGGGGCGAGAGAGTGAGGGATCCTGATGCAACGTATTCTCCATGCCTTGCAGGATCTGATTCAGATCGGGGTTGTCCGCGGTGGCCGAAGGTGCCTGGGACGAGGAGGTGAGCGTTGCCAGGAGAACAAGAGCTGACAGCCAGAGCGTGCGCGTAGCTGTTTTCGCGCGTCTCAAACGGACCATCCGCAGGGCATCAGGTGAGCGCGAACGACCTCACCCCCATGATACGGGACGATGCTGTCATGCCCGGGTCCATATGTCAAGGGCGGAGCGAAACCAGGTCACTGAGGCGGAGGAAAAGTAGGCCAGTAGATTGGTGATGGGTTGTTGAGGGAGTGTCGGACTAGATGCGTTGGGAATGAAAGGAGGCTGGAGGGCGCGTTGGTTGGCTTGGCAAAGAACATCAAAGTCATGCGTCCAGAACCAAAGCGGTTCAGGCGCCAATGGCCCAATCCAAGAGTCCCAAAGGGCCTGTTATTTTGAAGAGATCGTGTGATCCTCGTCGTAGCGCTGTCCCGTGTTCATGGATTTCGTCGCGGCTTTTTCAGCCGTGCGCTCGATCCGTCTCTCTTCAGCTACCTCCGACACTGTCTTTTTTACCAACTTTGTCGAGTCTTGATCCGCAATTTGTTCCCGCATAATAAACCTCCCCTGTTATCACCATCCCTCCTCTTGCGGTGAATTTCTGGTCAGTTTTGCTCCCTTGCTCCAATTGGCGAGAATGCAATGGGTGCGGGCTCGAAAATCGACCAGAAAGACACTCTGGAGAACGTGGACGAGTCAGAAATAGTGAGGACCGCCTTCACTCGCAGGTTGGTAGTTATGCGACAGCTTTGATTTCACCCGGCGTGCGTACCTCGACGAGTTCATCGAAGAGCGAGCGGTACTGGATCATCGCGTTTCGCAGGTCTTCTGTGCTGGCTTCGTCCTTACCTCCGCGCACCGCGACGCTGTGCGCGGAGCGGTAGTATTCCACCAGGCGCGGATGGTTGACGGAAATATCGGCGGCGCGCTGATCGAAGTCGGCTACCGGATAGCCGCGCGCCTGCAGCAGCGAAGAGACCAGTTCATCGGCCTCCGTAACGGCGCCCTTCGGGTGATCGACGAAGCGCGATTGCACCCCGCGCCAGTCCACTATGAAGCGTTCGCGTTCGGTAGCGCCCAGTTCGCGGATCTTTAGCCCTTCGACGCGCGTCTCGCGATCTGCGAGTTTCGCTTTGGCCTTGCGTTCGGATCCATGCTTGACAACAGCCCGGTCGTATTCCGGTCCGAAGCGAGCGCGCAGCCCCGCAGTGGTCTTTCTGCGTTTCCGCAGGTACAGGCCAACCGTCACGAAAATGATCAGAATGATCGCCACCGCGCCGGCGATGAATCTTGGATTCGTCAGTTCGGGATACATTGCACTCTCCTGGTTGCTGAATGCCGGCGATGGAGAAGTCTGGTTTGAGATTTCTCGCTATCGGCCCTGGCACTCAACGCAACGAGTATCGAACGGACAGGCTTCGCAAAGCTGGTCAGAAGCGCACACAGGAGGAGAAATAATCGTGCTGCTTTATCTACGAGAACTCAGCGACGCGATCTTGTGTGGCGCGCGCGAGCAAGCTGCGCACTGTCGTGGGCGCATTGCACGCCAACGCTGTCCGCTGTACAAATTACCGGGCAGGCCGCCAACTTACGCCGAGACGCCTGACGTTCGCAAGCGAGGAACTGCATGGTAAGGCCTTGGCGTAAAATTAACAGGCATACCAGGATACGACACCAAATCTGAATTTTAGGAGTCTTGCTATGCCCCGCTCCAAGCGAAAGCCCGAGGTCGCTCGCACCCTGCTGGCCAAGACCCCGACGGGAATCCAGGGACTGGATGAACTCACAGGCGGAGGTCTGCCCAAAGGCCGTGTCTCGCTGGTGTGTGGCAAAGCGGGATGCGGCAAGAGCTTACTGGCGCTGGAATTTCTTGTACATGGCGCAGTGCGATACGGCGAACCAGGCGTATGCATGAACTTCGAAGAAACCGAGGAGAAGTTGGCCGCCGATGTCGCGTCGCTCGGTTTTGATTTGCGCGACCTCACCAGGCGCAAGAAGCTGTTGATCGATTATGTTTTCGTTGAGCGAAGCCAGATTACCGAGGCTGGAGAATACAACCTCGATGGCCTGTTTGTTCGTTTGGAGCACGCGGTAAAAACAATCAAAGCAAAGCGCGTTGTCCTGGATAGCGTCCAGGCGCTCTTTGCCGGCGTAGGCGACTCAGCGATACTGCGGTCGGAACTTCAACGGCTGTTCCGTTGGCTGGATGAGCACAACCTTACCGCGATTGTTACCGGGGAAGCCGGAGTCGACACGTTGACCCGTCACGGGCTTGAGGAATACATCGCCGACTGCGTGATTGCGCTGGATCATCGGGTAACCGAACAGATTTCTACCCGGCGGCTGCGAGTTGTCAAGTACCGGGGCACTTCCCACGGGACCGATGAATATCCGTTCCTGATCGATGAAGATGGCATCTCGGTGGTGCCCATCACGTCACTCGCACTTGCCCATAGGGCTCTCACAGAGCGCGTTTTAACGGGAATTCCCGCTTTGGACGCGATGATGGAAGGCAAGGGATTTTTCCGTGGAAGCAGTGTGCTGGTGACCGGCACGGCGGGAACGGGGAAATCCAGCGTGGCAGCGAATTTCTGCAGCTCTGCATGTGCCCGAGGCGAACTTTGCCTGTATTTCACTTTTGAAGAGTCTCCCAGCCAGATTCTCCGCAACATGCGTTCGGTTGGCCTTAACCTGGAGAGGTGGGTAAAGAAGGATTTATTGCACTTTCACGCGATGCGGCCAACCAGCACCGGCCTGGAAGGGCATTTGGCCGCTATTCACAAATTGATTGCCAAGCTTCGACCAAGCGTGGTGGTCATCGACCCAATCACGAATTTGATTTCGTCCACGGGCACCTATGATGTTAAATCGATGCTGGTGCGCCTAGTCGATTTCCTCAAGGTGGCACAAATTACATCGATGTTCACTAATCTGACCTTCGCGGGAGATCCCCGGGGAAAGAACTGGGGCCGTTAGCAGCATCCCCGATAGCATGACTATTCCGTGTCCAGCACACTGTGTGCAAGCTGCAAAAGTGTAGCTTCACCGTGTGCTGTTGGCGCTGGGTTGTGAAGGGGGTGCTCTGTCCCTGTTCTCTGCAAATCCTCCACTGCCTTTCATTCAACCAGCATCAGTTCAAAACCCGCACCCGAACTGCCTCGACGAAGGTTACATGGTAATGGTCCCGGCGAGTAACTCGACAACCGACCCAATCTCCTTCCTCACGCGCGCTGGTATTGGTCGAAGAATCACAGACGTGAAGCCGAATGAGACCTTTTTTGCCCAGGGAGATCCGGCACACTCCGTCTTTTATCTTCAGAGCGGTCGGGCAAAACTTACTGTGGTTTCGCACGAAGGCAAAGAGGCAACTATCGCGTTTCTCACCAGCGGCGATTTCGTGGGAGAGGAATCCCTCGCGGCGGTGTCTGGACTGCGCCTGGCCACAGCCACCGCGATCACCACTTGCGTGGCGCTCAGGACCGGACGAGGGGAGATGATCCAGGTGTTGCATCGGGAGCATGCCCTCGCCGACATTTTCCTGAAATTCCTCCTGGCCCGCAGCATGAGAACTCAGGCAGATCTTGTCGATCAGCTATTCAACTCCAGCGAAAAGCGTCTGGCGCGGATCCTCCTGTTGATGGCCGAATTTGGCAAGTCGGGAGAACAGGAAACCTTCATCCCTCCCATTACGCAGGGAGCGTTTGCGGAGATGATCGGCACCACGCGGTCCCGCGTCAGCTTCTTTATGAATCGTTTTCGTAAGCTCGGCTTTATCGAATACAACGGTCGCATCCAGGTGCACAAGTCGCTGCTCAATGTGGTTCTGCTCGATCAATTACCCGACCACAACACCGAGAAATCGCCAGTTGAATACATGGCATGAAGTACTCCCGGCCAGCGATGCTGGCACAGGAAGGAGGTCCTTTCTGTGCCCCATCTACGTCAGCTCATGCTCGAGGAGTTGCGCCGCCGCAGTTTCGTGCTTTCCCAGGTCTCAAAATCGAGACCTCTGGCACCCATGTTCAAATTTTCCGTTACGAAATCACGCGGACACGGTACTAGAACCGTGGCGGCCGAACTGACAAACGACTGAGCTTCCTTCATGCATTAGAGACTTCCCGCATTGCGCAGCATTCCACCGTCGATGAAATGAGTGCTACCCGTAACGTAGGCGGCGTCATCGGACGCAAGATAGACTGCGAGGTGCGCCACCTCTTCAGGCCTGCCCCACCGTCCCATTGGAATTTCTGCCAGGATCTGACCGTTCAGTTTCGCGTTACTTTCAACATCTTTGTCGATCGGCGTGTAAATAGCCCCCGGCCCGATATTATTTACAGTAATTTGATGCGGGGCCAGTTCGACAGCGATGGTGCGCATCAACATCCGCAGGCCCCCTTTGGTCGCGCAATAAGGAGCGTTCGTCGGCATGGGAAGATCTTCATGAATCGAAGAGATATTGATGATGCGGCCTCCTCCGCCCTGCGCTATCATCTGCTTTGCGGCAGCCTGAGAACATAGAAATGGTCCGGTCAGATTCACTGCCATGATCTTCAGCCATTCTTCCAGCGGGTAATCGACGAAGGCACACTTCTTCTCGATACCGGCATTGTTCACAAAGATGTCAAGCTTGCCAAAGGCAGCCACTGTCTGACGGATCAGGGCGTCCACTTGATCCGGAATCGAGACGTCCGCATCGATGGCGAGGGACTTCCCGCTCATCGCGTTGATCTTTGTGATCGTGTCTTGCGGGACGGAGGCATTGCCAACATAATCAACCACTACGGCTGCGCCCTCCTGGGCAAACGCAATTGCAATTGCCTGACCAATTCCCGTTCCTGCACCCGTTACAATTGCGGTTTTTCCATGCAGACGCATACTTCACCTCAAGACGATGCTAACCGATCGGTGGAAACTCCTGTCGCAAAGAGGCCGCTTCATCGAGCAAGAGCCTGAAACGGACGAGCAATATTGATCACTCTTGTTTAATTCCACGAAATAGACTTGGTACGAGTGAGGTGAGATTTTGCAGGAAGTTGCCGGAAACGAGGCGTTTGGAAAACCGGGTATTGGGTCACGCTGGACGCATAGCAACAAGGATGGTGTCGGTACGGCCTACTCTGCATCCAGCCATCTCTGGTTCACGATCTGGAACGGGATTGTCACCGAAACGTACTATCCGACAATTGATCGGCCGCAGCTGCGGGATCTGCAATATCTCATAACCGACGGGACTACGTTCGTTCACGAAGAGAAACGTGATCTCAAGGTTTCAGTTGAACGCATCTCTGATCACGCGCTTGGCTTTCGGTGCACGAACGAGGATCGGGAGGGGCGCTACACGATTATCAAAGAGGTCATTGGCGCGCCCCATGCGCCGTGTCTGCTCCAACGCACGCGAATCACGGGAGAAAACAAATCTTTCCTGGCCAGCCTTAAAATATTTGCGCTGTGCGCCCCTCATCTTGAGGTCGGGGGAGCAGGAAACAACGCATACATTACAGTCGCTAACGGTCGGCGAATTCTCATGACGCAAAAAGAAGGCAAATGGCTGGCCATGGGCGCGACCATTCCATTTTTGCGCCTGTCATGCGGATACGTGGGATCGAGCGATGGCTGGACAGACCTTCAGAATTTCACAATGGATTGGCAGTTTGAGAAGGCCAGCGACGGAAATGTCGCGCTCACTGGACAACTCGCGTGGAGCGAAGACCAGGAATTCACGTTGGGGCTGGCATTCGGCAACAGCGAGCACCGCGCAATCTCAACCCTTCTCCAGTCGCTTGGAGTTCCGTTCGACCAGCATGTCGCGAGATTTGCGACGCAATGGTATAGCACGGTAGCGCACCTCAGGCCCCTCGATCGATCTTCGTTCGACAACGGCAATTTGTATCACAGCAGCTACAGCCTGCTCCTCGCTCACGAAGACAAATCTTTCCCCGGCGCTTTCATCGCGTCGCTGTCCATCCCCTGGGGCGAGGCAAAGGGCGATAACGACCAGGGCGGATATCACTTGGTGTGGACGCGCGACATGATCAACAGCGCAACGGCGCTGCTGGCCGCCGGCGATACCTCCACCCCGCTGAGCGCGTTAATTTATCTCGCCGTCTCGCAGCACGCCGACGGCGGATTCGCACAGAACTTCTGGGTCAATGGCGAAGCTTACTGGAAGGGCGTTCAACTCGATGAAGTTGCTTTCCCGATCATGCTTGCGTGGCGTCTCCGCTGCGAGAAATGCCTGGCCGACTTTGACCCTTCATACATGGTCCGCAAAGCCGCCGCCTATCTTATCCGCAACGGTCCGGTCACGCAGCAGGAACGCTGGGAAGAGGCCTCCGGTTATTCTCCTTCCACGCTTGCTTCCAACATCGCTGCGCTCGTGTGCGCCTCAGTGTTCATGAGAGAGGCCGGCGATAACGAGTCTGCTCGATTCATTGAGGAGTATGCAGATTATCTCGAGTCCCACGTTGAGGAGTGGACCTTGACCACGACTGGGTCGCTGCTGGACGGCGTGAGCACCTACTACATGCGTATCCTTCCCGAGCAGATTGGGCAGCAGAACCCGGCGGAAGACAAAGAAGAGCGCATTCTGCACATCGTCAACTGCGCGCCCGGCGAGGAGTGCGATTTCCCCGCGCGGAACGTGGTCGACGGAGGTTTTTTTGAGTTGGTTCGGTATGGCATCCGCAGCCCGAACGACTCGAATATAGTTGCAACCATCAAGGTGATCGATGCAGTAATCAAGACCGATACCCCTCAGGGACCAACCTGGCATCGCTACAATCACGACGGGTACGGACAGGGCAATGACGGCGCTCCCTTCACCCAGCACGGGAAAGGCCGCGTGTGGCCTCTGCTTACGGGCGAGCGTGGGCACTATGAGCTTGCCGCCGGCAACAGCACTGAAAAATATCTCCGCGCCATGGAGGGACTTGCAAGCACTACCGGCTTGCTCCCCGAGCAATCATGGGATGAGGCGGACCGGCCCGGAATTTTTGAGTGGCTCGGTAAGCCGACGGGCTCCGCAATGCCGCTGATGTGGGCTCACGCCGAATACATCAAGCTGCTGCGCTCCACGACAGATGGCAAGGTCTACGATGCCATCCCCGAAGTCGCCGAACGCTATCTGGGCAAGGAAAGCGGCCAGGTGCGGCTCGAAGTCTGGAAGCATACACGGCAAATTCGATTCATGCGCGCGGGTGAAGTGTTACGTGTGCACGGGAATGCTCGTTTCACACTTCGTTGGTCGAGCGATAACTGGAAAACTGTGAATGATTCCGACTCAATGCGAAATGCGCTGGAAATCGATTTTGTCGACATGAAAGACGCTGCCGTCGACGCTGGGAACTGCATTTGCTTCACGTTCCTCTGGATGGAGGAGAACCGCTGGGAGGGCCAGAACTACGAAGTTGCGGTTCGCTAGCTGTCGTGGTCGTGAACCAATGAGATCGGCTTGGTGGTTGCGCTTGTCAATTGGCAAGAGAGGAGCACTGTCTGGCGGCAAAACAAAACAGTTTCACTTCATCGGATACCATGCACCCGTTGCGGGCCGCACTCCAGCACCACTGGCGTCTCTACGTAGACGAGGGCCTCGAGCTTGCTGTTTTCATGATCTCTGCATGCTTTTTCACCGTTTGGCTTTTTAATCCGACCTTTCCGGTTCTGCATCTTCTGCCCAACAGCGCGTTTCGAAGACTATTAATTGGTATCTCCATGGGCGCTACCGCAATTCTTATCATCCGTTCGCCCATGGGGAAGCGATCTGGTGCTCACTTCAATCCCGCCATCACCGTGACCTATTTCCGGCTCGGCAAAATCGACAAATGGGATGCAGGTTTCTATGTTGTATCTCAATTCATCGGGGGTATCTGTGGGGTGGGTCTTTCGGCACTTTGCCTGCGCGGCAGCCTGGCCGCTCCCACTGTGGACTATGCGATTACAGTTCCTGGAAGGGGCGGACCAGCCTCGGCATTTGGCGCGGAGTATTTTATGGCCGCTCTCCTCATGCTGGTCGTGCTCTGGATCTCGAATAGGCCGCCACTCGCTCAATACACCAGCTATATCGTGGGCGTTCTGATTGTGTTCTACGTGTTTGTCTTTGCGCCCGTCTCGGGTTTCAGTATTAACCCCGCGCGAACAACCGCCTCCGCCCTGTTTGCAAATGTGTGGACCGCGGCATGGCTCTACTTTGTCGCGCCACTGCTCGGCATGATGACGTCGGCGGAGATCTATCTGCGTGTTTACGGAACAGAGAGTGTCTTATGCGCCAAGCTTCATCCCGATCCTGCTTATCCGTGCCCGTTTCTCTGTCACTTCCCCCTCCACCGTCACTCACATGAGGGGGACCCCGCAGTTGAAACAGACCGAGGTTAATCTCCTCACAAAGGAGTCAAGCGAAAGTTGATGCCTCGTTTGTTGGTGGATTCAGCAAACGGCAATCTGCTATTCGCATCTCATCCATTATGCCTACTCAATACGACGCAATCATTATCGGAACCGGCGCCGGCGGTGGAACGCTCGCTCTCCACCTGGCTCAGGCCGGCAAGAATATCCTCATTCTCGAGCGCGGTCCCTTCATGCCCCAGGAAAAACTGAACTGGGACACATCCGCTGTTTTTCTCGATAACCGCTATCACACCAAGGAAACCTGGCAGGATAAAGATGGCAAGGATCTGCACCCACAGCAGTCCTACTTTGTAGGTGGGCAGACAAAAGTGTACGGCGCGGCGATGTTTCGCATGCGCGCGGAGGACTTCGGAGTTATCCACCACAAGGGCGGCATATCGCCTGCATGGCCCATCTCCTACTCCGATCTGGAGCCCTATTACACCCGCGCTGAAGAGCTCTTTCACGTTCATGGGGACCTCGGAACGTCACCAGCGGTGCCTGGCGGCTTTGGCTCCTCCTTCGATCCCACCGAGCCGTTTCATTCCAAAAGGTATCCTTACCCCCCGCTTGCCAGTGAACCGCGGATGCAATCCATCGAGAACGATGTTCGCGAAATCGGCATCAACACGTTCCCAATTCCGCTCGGGCTCAAGCGCAATGAGGCCGACCTTCTCGCCTCGAAATGCATACGCTGCGATACGTGCGATGGATACCCGTGCTTGGTCCATGCCAAATCCGATGCGGATATCAACTGCATCCGGCAGATTATGCATCTGCCAAACGTCACGCTAATGACAAATTCTCGGGTGACACGACTGCTCACCAACAGCACTGGCACCGCGGTGACGTCAGTCGAGGTGCTCCATTCCGGCATCGGTGCGACTTATGAGACTGCTATCGCGCCCGTCTACACCAATGTCCCACCTGCGTCAATGGACGGCAAAATTGCCACGTACACAGCCGCTTTTTTCGCCGTATGCGCCGGCGCTGTAAACTCTGCAGTCATCCTTCTAGCATCAGCCAACGATAAGTGCCCGAATGGCCTCGCGAACCGCTCTGATCAAGTCGGACGCAACTTCATGTATCATCAGGCCGATGCATTGCTCGCAATTAGTACCGATCGCAACGAGGACAGCTACACCAAAACCTGGGGTACGAATGACTTCTACCTCAGAGATTCGGATCCGGCATATCCGTTCCCGCTTGGGCAGGTGCAGCCGGTCGGCAGCTTTCACTTCGAGATGATGAAGGGCGACGCGCCACCATTCACTCCAGATTTCGTCCTCGAGGGCATGAAACACCACGCTGTTCCCTGGTGGCTGACGACAGAAGATCTGCCCGACCCTGAGAATCGCGTCACTCTGCATAACGCTACTCCGCTCTCCGTCGAAGCGTACCAACCAGGCCTTGTTGGAGCTCATCCGTCAGGAGACACAGGCCGCACCAATGAGTCGGATTCCGTTACGAATGCCTCGCCTGGCAGGATTCAGCTCTCCTACACGCCGAACAACATCGAATCCTTCGAGCGGCTCAAGGGCCGTTGGGTCGACGTCCTAAAAAAGGCCGGTCACGCGAGTGCCTCAATTCCACTCCATGCTTATTTCAAGAAGCGCATACCCCTTGAAGGCGTCGGCCACCAGAACGGCACCTGCCGTATGGGCACCGATCCCGCCACCAGCGTCCTCGACCCCCACTGCAAGGCCCATGATCTTGATAATCTTTATGTCGTCGACGCCTCATGTTTCGTTTCGGCAAGTGCCGTAAATCCTTCACTCACCATCATTGCCAACTCAATCCGAATTGCCGATCATTTGATTGGCGAGCGACTCCGGTGAGATTCCGCGATATGACAGTTAGCATAATGAAAGACGAAGTCGGTCCCAGGTCCCGATCGCGAGGTGATTGCAACGAATCTGTGACTTCTTGTCGGATCAGATTTTTCCCCACCCGCTGTTGCTTCCGTCACGACAGATGTCAACAACCACAAGGACGAATAATCGCCTGCTCGTCCACATGGTTTCCAGCGCGTGTTCAGCTTCGGAATTCATTTCTCTCGCTAGCCGGTTATTCGGGTGCCTCTCGCCTTTTCTTCTTGGCTGACTGTCAGTGTTAGGGATTGGCAATTCCCAGTTCGATGTCGTGCACATCTGGCGGCGTCGATGTCAATCGCCATGTTTCCCCCGATTGGGCGACGGGTGTGTAATGTTGGCTAGACGGCGTGGGCCACGCGGTATGCTGTAGTCCTCGCCGAACCGTGTCGCACAGGTCAGCATGAGAACAACCGCGAGGTGAACCAGCATGAGCATTTACGGTGGAAAAGAATTAGGCAGACAGTTTCGGACCGTACGCCAAAACACGATTCAGATTGCCGAGGATATTCCTGAGGAGCAGTACAACCATGTCCCAGCTCCGGAGTGCCGTTCCGTGGGCCAAATGTTGACGCACATCGCTGTCGCGCCACAGATGTGGGAGGAAGTTCACGGCAAGCAGCGCGTGATGACCCTGGTTGGTTTCGACTTTCTAGCGCTTGCGGAGCGCGCCAAAAGCGAGGAATCGAAACCCAGGACGAAAGCAGAAATCTTGGAGTTGCTACGCAGCCACGGTGAGTCTTTCGCTACGTGGCTGGAGACGCTGACACCGGAGATGCTAAACGAAATGGTTACTGTAGCGGACGGTAGCGGCGCCAAGTCCCGGTTCGAGCAGCTGTTAGGCGTTAAGGAGCATGAGATGCATCATCGCGCACAGCTCATGCTGATCGAGCGGCAGCTTGGCATCGTTCCCCACCTGACACGGCAGTTCAACGACCGGATTGCAAAAATGCGTGCCGCCCAAACCGCCTGATCACGGATCGAGCACCTAGCTCATTTTCTGGAGGTAAGCGTCGTTTCCTGGCCGTCTGGACGGTGGATTGCTACTGACTTCAACACCCTGTTCGGTCATAACCGGCGGACGCCGAAGTAATGTATGACAGGTTTGGAAGATGATCTACCTCAATGTGCGTCAGCCTTGCGAGGTAGCAGCAGCGCTCGCCGATCGCAAGGCAGCAAGCGCGGAGTTCGGTTCGGCCGCAAAGTTGTTGCGATGGTCTGCAAGATAGTTATGAACATCCGAGATGACTACGGAACCTTCGCCGACCGCAGAAGCGACGCGCTTTACGGATTTGGAGCGCACATCGCCGACCGCAAACATGCCCGGTACGCTGGTTGCGTAAGGAGTGCTCTCAAAGCCGTCTGTACCGCCGGTGAGAATGAAGCCCTTCTTATCCAGCCGCACCGTGCCGAAGAGCCATCCTGAGTTTGGCTCGGCGCCGATCATCGCGAAGACACTCTCAATCGGTTTTACGATCGACTCACCGGTTTCGCGATTGATCCAGGTGACGCTTTCGAGAGAAGATTGGCCTTCGAGTGATGTGGGACGAGTTCTCGATGCGCGAGACAAGACACTGCGACATTGTGCTCGCCAGTGATTTACCGCGCGCGATGTGATGCACATGCTTGGCGACGCCCGATAGAAATATCACTGCTGTCCAAGATAGGGTCCCCCTCGACAGACTGGGGCTGCAGAAAAGGGGTTTAGGACAGTGCTGCGAGTGATTCTGAGAAGAGGCCTTCGTTTTGCCGGATCGCGACCTGTCCAAATTACCCCAGGGGGAGTAGAAGCTGCTCGGCACTGGGAACGAGCGGTGGTGTATAGGTTCGTTAGTCCATGTCTGCCAGGAAAAGCTCTCTGAAGACCCAATCAGCGGCTGTGTTTTCATTTTCCGGACTCGAAGAGGAACATCGATTCGACTGCTCAGCTATGACGGCCAGGGATATTGGCTGGGACAAGAGCGTCTTTCCAAGGGGCGGTTCGCATGGTGGCCGGAATCGAACTCAGGTGCCAAACGACTGGAGGCTGGCGGAGCTGTTGGTGCGGACGCGCAATACAGAGAAGACCAGTGCGGTTGTTGGGAAGCAGGAAGACTCTCAACCCGGAACGGAGCCGGATAGCAACGCGACACCACCCCCTGGGCATGGCCGCAATGGAGCCGAGGCGTTTGGTGGTGCCCGGAAGGTCGATATCAAGCACCAGCATCTGACCCACGGCGACCTCTGTCCGGAGTGCGGGAAAGGCAACGTATACAGGCAGAAAGAACCGAAGGTGCTGGTTCGGATCGTCGGTCAGGCACCGCTGGCGGCTACGGTTTATTCGCTCGAACGGTTGCGTTGTGGCGCCTGCGGGCAGGTGTTCACGGCGCAGGAGCCGGAAGCAGTGGGGCCGGATAAGTACGATGAGACGGCGGCGGCCATGATCGCCCAGCTCAAGTACGGCGCCGGGACGCCGTTCAACCGGCTGGAACAACTGGAAAGCCAGTTGGGCATCCCGCTGCCGGCGGCCACGCAGTGGGAGATCGTCGAGGAAGAAGCGCAGGTAATCAAGCCGGCGCGGGATGAGTTAATCCGGCAATCGGCACAGGGCACGGTGGTACACAACGACGACACCAGCATGCGCGTGCTGATGCTGAAGCGCAATCCATCCGACGAGCGCGCGGGCGTCTTCACCAGTGGAATCGTGTTGGTCGGAGAGGACCGAAAGATCGCGCTCTACTTCACTGGAAGCCGGCATGCGGCGAGAACCTCGCCGAGATGTTGAAGCAACGGAGCGCGGAGCTGCCAAGTCAGATCCAGATGTGTGACACGTTGTCGCGCAATGTTCCAAAGTTACCTGCGGGTGTGGAGATCCTGCCGGTGAACTGTCTTGCTTATGGTCGAATGCAGGTCGTGGATGCACTCGTGTGATCGTCCATTGATTTTCCTCGCATCATGCACGCGGGTTCAAAGGCATTCCCGCAAAATGGGGAGTACCTTCTTCGCTTGTGCAGGTGAGGGAGTAGTGATACGCTGGCGCGATGGAGCTCCTGCTGAAATTCATAGCTCGTGCCAAAATCGGCAGGAAGTCTAAATTTTGAGAGGAGGGCGCCATGTAACTAACTCCAAGTGAATGTTGGAGTTAGTCTTGGAATGGTGGGCAGTGAGGGACTCGAACCCCCGACATCCTGCTTGTAAGGCAGGCGCTCTAACCAACTGAGCTAACCGCCCCACCTGACGCGCACGGGCAACGTGGCCTTTTGTCATGATAGCAGCGGAAGGCCCCGCGCATCTGTGGTGTTGGCTAGCTGCTACACTCACCCCGTGAGCCAACTGATTGTGAACGCGGACGATTTCGGCCTGACCTCCGGGATCAATCGCGGCATTCTGGAACTGCATCAGGCTGGGCTGCTCACCAGCACAACCCTGATGGCGCGCGCGGAGGCAACTGCGGAGGCCATTAAGATAGCTTGCTCGACGCGCTCGCTGGGCGTCGGCTGCCATGTGGTGCTGGTCGATGGGGACTCCGTCCTTCCAGCTGTAGAAATTCCTTCTCTGATTGACAGCGCCACCGGCCGCTTCTACGCAACGCTGGGCGGCTTTCTGCCCCGGCTCTTCAGCGGGCGCATCCGCGCTGCCGAGATCGAAGCTGAAGCCGCCGCGCAGATCAGCCTGCTGCAGTCGCGTGGCGTTCCCCTGACACACATCGACACACACAAGCACACCCATATGTTCCCGCGGGTGTTACGGCCGGTAGCGCGCGCTGCACGGGCCCGCGGCATCCGGGCAGTTCGCAATCCCTTTGAGCCGGCTTGGGCCGTGAAGGCCGCACGCGATCCGGCGTGGGCGCGCGTGGCCCAGGTTAGCGCGCTGCGCACGCTCGCTCCCGTGTGCCGGCGGATCATGGCTGAAGAAGGCCTTGCCAGTACGGATGGCACGATCGCCGTGGTCAGCACCGGAACCTTCAACGCCGCCACGCTGCGCGCGCTGATAGCGGCGCTGCCGGCCGGCATATGGGAACTGGTCACACACCCCGGCTACAACGATGCCGACCTCGACCGTGTACGCACACGGCTGCGAGCTTCGCGCGATCTGGAGCGTCAGGCGCTCTCTGCGCTGCGCGAATTCCCTTCCCTGGACCTTATCTCCTACGCCGGCCTGCCATCGCTATCCCGTCAACAACACGCCTGACTGCTGTCCGGCGATTTGCTTGGTTTCCCGGGGCCTAAGACACCGGAAGCGCTTATTGCTCCCTTCCGGTGGCGAAAAGTTGACCTCTGGCAGAGTCTCTTTCCGGTGTCGTGGCGAGACTACCACTTTAGTACTGCATACTTGCGGTTATTTAGGTACCATAATCGATTCAAAATGTTGAAGGTGCTCGGCCCCCTCACGTAGCTGGCAGTGGCGGCACAGTCCTCAGTTGCAACCGTATTGAAGGTTTTCCCCCGGGAATTAGCCCTGCGCGTCCTTGTTCGCTAAGGAAGAAGAAAACCACGCCCTCGGCTCCCAGACTGTCGATTCATTCGAAGCTTTGACGGGAATGGCAGCAAGTATTGCAAGGAGCCATGGAAAACCGTGAGTTCATACGCATCAGCAGATCTCAGCACCAAGTATGTTTCAGCCACATCCGGGGCTGAGACCTTGTCGGTTGCCCTGATTGGTCCGGACCGGGAGCGACGCAGCGCGATGCTCTCGGCTTTGTCAGAAGACGGCCGAGCCAATGTCAGCGAGTTTGAATCTTACCCTTCGCGCCCCGATGAGTTCCGATGGTTGCTGTCGCAGCCCTTCGACGTGGTTGTCCTAGACTTGGACGGCGATGCGGGCGTCGCACTGACGTTAGTGGAAAGAATTAAGGCCGACGGCTCGGCGAAGGTCATGGTCTATTCGACCCGGGCCGACACCAAGCTGGCGGTTCGCTTCATGCGTGCAGGGGCTCGGGAGTATATTCTTCTGCCCCTGGAGCCAGGCCTTGTGAAGGAAGCGCTCGATCGGGCCGCGGCCGTCATTCATGAACAAGCTCATCCAGCTAAACAGACGGCGGGCAACCTGTTTGTCTGCCTGTGCGCAAAGGGTGGCTCCGGGGTTACCACGGTGGCCTGCAATCTTGCCGTGGCCCTGGCCCGGGAATCTGAGCAGAGCACGCTTCTGATCGATCTGGCCCTGCCGATTGGAGACGCCGCGCTGGCGCTGGGAATTACAACCAAGTACTCGACGGAGGACGCTCTCAGGAACATCGAACGGCTGGACGGGCGTCTTCTTCGGGAGCTGCTGGTCAGGCATAGGTCAGGAGCATACGTGCTGGCGGCGCCCAGCCACGTTCTCGGGCTTGATGGGTGCGGAGAGTCTATCGAGAAAATCATCGCACTGGCACGCCGGGTATTCGACCACGTGATCGTGGATCTCGGCTCGCGGATGGATTTGTCGCGTACGACTCTGTTCAAAAAGGCCACTACGATTTACCTTGTCACCCTCACCGGCGTCTCCGAGTTGCGTAATTCCAATTACCTCATCTCACAGTTCTTTGCCGCGGGCGGTCCAAGGCTTGAACTGGTGGTCAACCGGTTTGAGAGCCGCCTGCTGGGAGGCGTCAACGAAGAGGTTGTTAACAAGGCCCTGGGCTGGCCGGTGCGGTGGAAGATACCCGACGACCGGGAGGCCGCGCGCGAAATGCAGTTTGGCGAAATCGGGATTGCAGAGACACGTATCGCGCAGTTGAGCCTGGAAATGGCCAGCTCAATTACCGGGCGCCCGATTCCACAAGAGAAGAAGAAAGCCTTTAGCCTGAGGGGTCTCGGCAAGAGCTTTGCGGAAGAGGTTTCGAGCAACGAGGAACCTCTGAGCATCAAGATCGTGCCTCCGGCCATTTTGCGCACGACTCCGACGATTACGTGGTCGACGCCCGAGCCCATCCGATACGGTGACGCGCTCTCCGCGGCTCACCTCAACGCCAGCGCGCCGGTTGCGGGAACATTTCAATATTCTCCCGGTCCGGGCTCTGTGTTGCCGGCAGGGACGCATACGCTCTCCGTAACATTCACGCCAGCGGACGGTGAGAAGTACAGCCCGGCACGGGCCGCCGTGCCACTCACTGTGGACCGGGCGACGCCCGAGATCGCGTGGCCGGCTCCCGATCCGATTGCGTACGGTACTTTGCTCGGCAATAGCCAGCTCTGTGCGAGTGCGTCGGTCCCCGGAAGGTTCGACTACTCTCCCGCTCCGGGCGCGGTGCTCGCGGCAGGCGCGCATACGCTCTCAGCAGAATTCACCGCTGCCGAGAGTGAGAACTACGCTCCTGTGCAAGCCAGCGTGTCGCTCAAGGTCACCAAGGCAATGCCGGCCTTTGCATGGCCGGTACCCAAACCGATTCGATTCGGTACGCCGCTCAGCGCAGAACAGCTCTGTGCCACTGCGTCAGTGCCGGGAAGATTCGACTACTCTCCCGGGCTTGGCGAATTGTTACCGGTGGGAACGCATGCGCTCTCCGTTACGTTCTCTCCGGCCGACAGTGGGAACTACTCTTCAGCACAGGCCGTCTTGTCGCTTCATGTCGAAAAGGCGGCGCCGACGATCGATTGGCCAGCACCCGCCCCGATCATCTTCGGCACACCGCTCAGCCTCACCCAGCTCCGTGCCACGGCGCCGGTGCCCGGCACATTCAACTACTCTCCCGCGTCCGGCGCGGTGCTTGCGGCCGGAACCCATAGGCTCTGGGTTTCCTTCACGCCCACCGACAGCACCAACTACGCTGTGGCACGGGCTACGGTGTCGTTTGATGTCAGCAAGGCAACCCCCACCATTGATTGGCCGGCGCCCGAAACAATCAAGTTCGGCACGCGGCTCAGCGATCGGCAGTGCTGTGCCACGGCGTCCGTCACCGGCACATTCGAGTATTCTCCCGCGCTGGGCGAGGTGCTCGCTGCAGGAGCGCACACGCTCTCGGTGATCTTCAGGCCTACGGACAGCGCGGACTACGAGATCGTAGAAGCCACCGTGCCGCTCACGCTGGAGGCCAAGGCGACGCCCGTGATCACCTGGTCGAACCCCGATCCGATCACCTACGGCACGCGCATCAGCGGCAAACAGCTGTGTGCCGCGGCATCCGTGCCGGGAAAATTCGATTACTCGGTCGAGCAGGAAGTCGAACTCGCGGCGGGAACGCATACGCTCTCATTGACTTTCACTCCTACCGACAGCGAGAACTACGCAGAGACACAGGCCGCGGTATCGCTCGAAGTGGCCAAGGCAACGCCCACCATCCATTGGACGGCGCCCGAGCCGATCATGGACGGCACGCCGCTGAGCACGTCGGAGCTCTGTGCGGCTGCATCGACGCGGGGAACTTTCGACTACTCTCCCGCTCCGGGCACGCAACTCTCGCCGGGCACGCATACGCTCACCGTAACCTTCACACCCGCGGATCGTGCCAACTACACCACCGCCCAGGCGACTGTGCCGCTTACTGTAGTGGCCAGGGAGATGCCGGTCATTGCATGGCCGGCCCCCGACCCGATTCCTTACGGCACAATGCTCTCGAGCGCCCAGCTGTGTGCTACGGCGTCGGTACCGGGGACTTTCGACTACGCTCCCGCGGCGGGCGAGATTCTTGCCGCAGGAACGCGCACGCTTTCCGTGAGGTTCACCCCCACCGACACTGCGAACTACGCCACAACAGAATCCACTGTGTCGCTGATCGTGGAAAGGGAGCCGGCGGTTATTGCCTGGCCGATCCCGGATGCCATCACGTACGGCACGCGGCTCAGCGCCAGGCAGCTCTGCGCTACAGCCTCAGTTCCGGGAAGGTTCGACTATTCTCCCGCGCTGGGCGTGCTGCTGGTCGCCGGCACACACACACTTGCTGTAACCTTTACCCCCACTGACAGCGAAAACTACGCAGCAGCGCAATCGACGGTGGCGCTCGAAATCGCCAAGGCCAAGCCGGCAGTCGAATGGCTGGCGCCTCCGCCGATTCAATTCGAGACAGCACTGAGCGCCACCCAGCTGTGTGCTACGGCCTCGGTACCTGGAACACTGGACTATTCTCCCGAGCCGGGTGCGGTGCTGGCGGTGGGAACGCACACGCTTTCCGTAATCCTCACTCCTGCGGACAGCGCGAATTACGTCGCGGCGCAAGCCAGCGTTCCGCTTAAAGTAATGGTCAAGCCGTCGCCGGCCATCGCGTGGAGGAAACCCGATCCGATCTCGTATGGCACGCCGCTGAGCAGCAGCCAGCTCTGTGCCACGGCGTCAGTACCGGGGACATTTGACTACTCGCCCGAGCCGGGCGAGACCCTTGCCGCGGGAACGCATACCCTCTCCGTCACTTTCACTCCTGCCGACACCGCAGGCTACGCCACAACGCAGGCCACCGTCTCTCTTATCGTAGAAAAGGCCACGCCGACTGTCGATTGGCGGACGCCCGAACCGATTAAGCCCGGCACTGCACTCAGCGACGTCCAGCTTGACGCCTTGACGTGGATTCCGGGCACCTTCGTCTACTCTCCTCCCGCGGGTGAAGTGCTCCCTCCGGGAGCGCACAAGCTTTCAGTTACCTTCACCCCGAGTAGCAGCGAGAACTACGTCCCGGCGCAAGCTACCGTGACGCTCAAAGTGGTCGCCAAGACGACGCCGGTCATCGCGTGGCCGCATCCCGATCCGATTCCCAGCGGAACCCGTCTCAGCAGCACGCAGCTTTGTGCCACAGCCTCAGTTCCTGGAATATTCGACTACTCTCCGGAACAGGGCGAAGTGCTCCCGGCGGGAAGGCATACGCTCTCCGTATCCTTCATTCCCGAAGACACTGAGAAATACAGGGCCACGCAAGCCACGGTCGTGCTTCATGTGGAAGGTTTGCCGGCCGCCGCTCCGTTGCAACTGACACGTACCTCCAGCGAGACTCCAAAGCCGATTGCGAAACCAGCTGTTGTATTGCAAATGCCGGAGTCCGGCAATGCGATGAACGAAGAAACAGAGGCGAGCATTTGGCCATATACCGTTCACCCGGCACGGCCTCTGCCAGTCGAGTTGGATATTGCACCTGCAGTTGAGCAAGAGGAGGAAAAGGGGAGCAAGAAGTGGCTGGTTGCAGCAGCCGCCGGTATCTTTTCGATGGTGCTTTTGCTCATGTTCGCGGTCCTGTTCCTCCATCGTGGACCGAAGGTCGCAGCGAATCCATCGCTCCAGCCACTGCCGGCCGCGATCGCGGTTCCAGCGCAGTCGCCCTCCCCCAGACTCGCCCACGCGCCGCAGTCAGGCCGTGCCGAGCCGCCACCTGCAACGCCCGAAGCGCCGAAGCCAACATCCGCGCAGGCAGAAATGATGAACGACCAGCTCAACGCACCGACCCGCATCCCAAAGGAAGCTGAGAAGCAAACCCCGGTTGCAAATGCCGCTCCTCCCGCAAGCATTGCCACGGCCGGTCTGGGCGGCGGTGGTGCCATGGGAACGGTCTTTAGCGGGCAGGCGCCCCACATCGTTGTGGGTGCGCCAGTTGGCAGGCTGGTCATTTCATCCCGCGTTGCCATGGGACTGCTGATTCGCAGAACCCTGCCCGTTTATCCCAGCATCGCAAAAGAAGCTCGCGTCTCGGGCACGGTGGTCATGGAAGTTAACATTTCCAAGGATGGCGCAATCCAGACTACGCATGTTGTGAGCGGACCGATGATGCTACGCGAGGCCGCCCAGGATGCCGTCCGCAGCTGGCGCTACAAGCCGTACATCCTGAACAGCCAGCCGATCGAAACACAAACGACGATCGACGTAAATTTTGCTCTCTCGCAGTAAGTTAGAGTGGCCCAAGGTCAAACGAGCGCTCACTCATACCCGTACCACAGCGAGTTGCTCTTCAAGCAACTTCCTCTCCACTTGACAGGCGCGCAACGGCTGTACGCGGCGCGCGCTAAAGTCGACCGCAGGCTCCCGATGTTCAGAAGGTAATCTTGGCTGCCAACTGCAGCTCGCGCGCCGGCAGTGTGGAGCTGATCTCGCCGAAGGTGCCCGCGGTCGTCGAACTCAGTGCGCCGCCTGTATCGGGGACTTCCGTATTCGGATCGCTGAAGTTGGTGTGGTTGAAAAGGTTGAACGCGTCCACGTGGAACTGGAGGTGGTACCTTTCCGCGAGCGGGAAGTCCTTGGTCAAACCCATATCGACATCCCAGTAGTCGTATCCGCGAATCGGGTTCCTCGGCATGTCGCCGAAAGAGTTGTACACGGTGCTTCCGCTCGGAGGCGCCGTCGGCGGGGTGCTGAAGCTGGCGACATTGAGATATTGCGGATAGCCATCGGAGTCGATGGTGCGATGAGCAGCTACGGCTGCGCCGTTAATGTTGGGTCGGTAAGAATTTCGGCCGTCGACACTGGTGAGCGGCGAAACCTCCTGGTCGCCTGGACCCGGGTCATAGTTGAAATCCAGCGGGTCGCCGCTGCGCCCCGAGATTATGCCGGTAGCCTGCCATCCGCCCACGAATTCATCCAGAACGCGGCTGGCGTTGGGGAGCAGCAATTGTCCGTTGCCGATGGGCAGCGACCAGACCGCCGAGAGGGTGTTGATCAGGGGGTGGTTGTAAGCGGAGTTTCCGCGGTCGGCCTGCCAGTCGTAGATATTCTGCACCGAGGGAATGCCGTTGCCGCAGTTGTTGCAATTGCCGCCGCCGTCGAGGGCTTGCGCGGCGATGTCGATGGCATGGGACCAGGTGAACGACTCCAGCAGGTAGAGGCCCTGCGAGAAGCGTTTTTCCACCTTGGCCTGCAGACTGTCGTAGTCGGAAGTGGCCCAGGGCAGGATGCCGGCGATGGTGTAGTAGTTTGCGTAGGGAACGCGCACCGGGGCCACAGCGACACCTCCCTCGGCGGCCAGGTCGAGTGGATACGCACCGCCCTCCTGGGCCTGGTTGATGTCGTTGACGATGACCTCGTGAAGTCCGTGGTTGCCAACATAGGAAAGATCTACGAGCCAGTTGTGGGTCAGATCCCGTTGCACCCCGAAGAACCAGCTCCGCACCTGGGTGTCGGGCGAGTCGGCCGGCATGTATTGCAGCGTGTCCCACGCGGGGTTGTAGTTCGTCGGACTGACCAGGTTGGCGGGAAAGCCGCTCTGCACGTTGCTATAGCCTGGCGTAGTGGGAGCTACCACCTGCAGCGCGACGATGCCATAGGGCGGATTCATGCTGAGGTAGTTGGATCCGACTCGGTTCCAGTGCGCGTAGCTGATGCCGAAGCCGCCGCGGATCACCATCTTGTTATCGAGGGCGTACGACGCCCCAAAGCGCGGTCCGAAATCCTCGGTATTGGGATTGATGGTGTAGCGATTATTCGAACTGGCTTGCACGATGGACTGCGTGGTGGGTTCGAAGTTGGCGAGTTGGTTATTGGCCTCGTAGATGGGCGTGTTGAACTCATAGCGCAGGCCCACGTTCAAGGACAGTTTATGGTTCACCTTCCAGTCGTCCTGCAGATAGCCGTACCATCCCTGGTCGCGAAGGGCGCTGACGGTAGGGCTGGCGAGGCCTATCTCTGCCTGGTAACCGAGCAGGAAGTCCGCATAGTCGAACATCCGCTCGTTCTCGGCCGTCTCGGCAGTGGGACCGTAGGGACAGCTCGCTGAATAGGTACAAGTGGTAGAACCAACCTGGTTGTTGTAATAGAGGAAGCCACTGGCCGCGTTGGGTTCGGTGTAGACGTTGCCGCCCATCACAGGGTGCAGGTCCTGTTGCGCCACGTGAAGCATCTGGTACTCAATGCCGGCCTTGAGGCTGTGGCTCCCCATCAGCCGCGTGTAGTTGACCTTCGGATTCCATATCGTTGGGTTTTGATACTGCGGACTGGTCCACAGGCGGCCCAGGCTGGTGAATCCGCCATCGATGAAGTATTGATAAGTGACTCCGCCGGTGTATTGCGGATCGGTGGGCAGGCCCGGAATGCCAAACAACTGCTGCATGCTCTCGCCGCCGACCAGTATCGGCTTCTTGCCGGCTTGCATGCTGGAAAAGCCGAAACGGGCTTCGAGCACCGAAACCGCGTTGATGGTCCAGGTGGCGCCCCCATCAATCGCCTTGATGGGCGCGTATACCTGGCCATCGCCATTGTCACCCGCCAGGCCGGCGATGCTGCCGGCATCGGTGACGTTCATCCGGCTCTGCGAGTAGCGCACGAAGAGGCGCAGGTTATCGCGCGGCGTCCAGTCCACCTTCGCGTCTCCCTTGTCCTTGTTGTAGGTCTGGGGATCGAGAATGATGTGGTGGTGACCGTGGCGCTGACCGAGGCCACGCGCAGTTTCACATCCACGCGCTGCCGTGCGCCCACTTGCAATTCAAAGGTGGCCTGGGCATTCTCGAAGCCCGTTGCCTTCAAATCCAGGTGGTAAGACCCCACAGGAACACCGATGAACCGATACTGCCCCTGCCCATCGGTTACCGCGGACTGAGTAGTACCGGTTGCCGTGTTGCGCAGCTCCACTTGGCAGCGCGCAACCACTGCTCCGCTGGGGTCGGTCACGGTTCCAAGCACAGTGGCGGCGTCAAACTGCGCCTTAGCGCCAGCCGCAAAAGCCATTAAGAGCACGAAGATTGCCAAGCGTCGCATGAAACGTCTCCTCCCAAAATCGAGCCGGTTTCACCCGCGCGGGCGCGCTGAGATAGCTTGCGTGGAGCGTCGCCGCTCGATAGCACGAACAGCGTCCGCATCTGCAAGAACGCGCGAAGTAAAGGTAGCTATTCTTAGCAACCTATGCGGCGATCGTCAATTATTAATTATGTTTATGCGAATATAGTGTTTAAATTTCGAGAAATTGAACTCGTAACGGAAGCATGGGCGACCACACCGGCATAACTGCCGATTTTGCAATGCCCCTTGGTTCGATCGGCTCGCGAGTTCTGATATAAAGGCTCTCGAAGCTACCTGACAACGGAGTTATTTCCATGAACCCATTCCTACGCTTGTTTGTCTGTTTGCTGGTACTGCAAGGTTCTCTTCTGTTCGGGGCAGATTGCGCGGGTCTGAAGAACCTGAAGCTCGAGGGCACGACGATCAACCTGGCGGAACCCGTCACCTCGGGTGTACTGGAAATCGATGGTGCTGGTGCAGTGATGCGGGGTCTTCCCGAGTTTTGCCGCGTTGCCGGAGTGCTTCATCCTACAGACGACTCCGAGATTGGATTCGAAGTATGGCTCCCGGCGCAAGAATGGAATGGGCGTTTACTCGGCAGCGGGAACGGTGGCTTCGCCGGCTCCATCGCCTATCAGCAACTTGCCGGTTACCTGAGACGCGGCTTCGTGGTGGCTGGCACCGACGCAGGTCACCAGGCTGAAGGAACGGATGCAAGCTGGGCCTACGGCCATCCGGAAAAGGTGAAAGACTTTGGCTGGCGGGCGATTCATCTGACCACGGAACGCGCAAAACAGATCCTCACTACTTACTACGGGAAGACGGCCGACAAGGCGTACTTCGATGGGTGTTCCGACGGAGGACGCGAAGCATTGATGGAAGCCCAGCGTTTTCCCGAGGACTACGACGGAATCTTGGCGGGCGCGCCCGCGAACGCATGGTCGACGATGCTTGGCGCCAGCGTAGGCGCGCTACAGAGCCTGACCGGCAATCCGAACGCGTACATTCCCGATAGAAAACTCCCGGCAATCCAGAGGGCTACGCTGGCGGCGTGTGACGCGCTGGACGGCGTGAAAGATGGAATCATCGGCAACCCCGCGCAGTGCCATTTCGATCCTCAGACACTGCTGTGCACGGGACAAGATTCGCAGGCTTGCCTGACTCAGTCTCAAGTTGATGCCCTCAAGTCTCTCTATGCGGGTGTGAAGGACAAACGGGGTGCGATCATTTTTCCCGGCTACTCGATGGGAGATGAAACCGGCTGGAAGGCGTGGATCGTGGGAGAAGATCCAGGAGCGTCGCTTTCTTCACGTTTCGAGCGAAACTACTTTCGCTACATCGTGGCAGAGAATCCGAAGTGGGACGTTCTTACGGCGAACCTTGATGACGCGCTGCGCCAGTCAAAGGAGAAGGGCGCTGCCGACCTGGATGCGATCAATCCGGATCTTAGCCGATTTGTCGCGCGGGGAGGAAAACTGATTCTGTATCACGGTTGGAACGATCCTGCGATCTCCCCGAAGAACACTATTGCCTACTACACGAGCCTGGAACAGGAGATGGGCAAGCAGAAGGTGGAGACGTTTGTTCGTCTTTACATGGTTCCCGGAATGGAGCATTGCAGCGGCGGCCCAGGAGCGAGCGCATTCGGGCAGTTTGGCATGCCGACGACGCAAGGGCCGAAGTACGGCCTCTTTGATTCGCTCGAGAACTGGGTCGAAAAGGGCTCACCCGACGAGGACGTGATTGCAACCAAATTCGAAGCGGGAACCAACGGAGGAATGAAGGCGGCCTTCACGAGGCCCTTGTGCGCATATCCCGCGGTGGCGCTTTACAAGGGTTCGGGCGATGCCAACGATGCAGCAAATTTTGCCTGTCTAGCGCCTTGAGTGGATGGTGTGTATGAGTATTTGGTGCCCGGAGAGAGACTTGAACTCTCACGACCGGTGAAGGTCTGCGGATTTTAAGTCCGCTGCGTCTGCCGATTTCGCCATCCGGGCTTGGAGACGTTTTTAATCATATATCGATTGCGTTGGTCGGCGGGAATCGATTGGCGGGCGCAGTGTGCGCAAATTGAGTGCGCATTCCCTTAGCGGCTAATGCCTTCGTGGCCGGTGAAGCTCGGAGCCTGCAAAACCATCGCCGCTGCTGGTTATGAGAAACTGGGAGTGTACCGTTCTCCGGCGTGGCCAGTTGCGGCGCGCACAAACTCTGCCAGGCAATCGAGGATCGAATCAGCCGTTCGCGGCTCCTCGCCCGCTGCGGAGCGCAGTGCTGCCTTGGCTCGCGAGAACAGAAGCAGGAAAACAGACCAGAATGATCAGCGTCAGCAATGTGACCATGCGCTATGGCTCGAAGGTGCTCTTCGAGGAAGTGAGTACTACCTTTACCGATGGCCGCCGCTACGGCCTTACCGGCCCCAACGGCGCCGGCAAATCGACGTTCATGAAGATTTTGACCGGCGACCTGGACCCGCAGAAGGGCACGGTGGTGCGGCCGCGCAAGTTCGGCGTGCTGCGCCAGGACCAGTTTGCGTTCGATGCGTATCGCGTCATCGACACGGTGATCATGGGCAACAAGCCGCTGTGGGCGGCTCTCGAAGAGCGCGACCGGATCTACGAAAAAGCCGAAATGACCGATGAAGACGGCATGCGGCTGGGCGAGCTTGAGGGCACGATCGGCGACGAGGACGGCTACACTGCCGAAGCCGACGCCGCGGTGCTGTTGCAGGGTCTGGACATTCCAGACGACATTCACGAGCGCAAGATGGGCGAGTTGCAGGGCGGCCAGAAGGTGCGCATCCTGCTGGCGCAGGCACTGTTCGGGAAGCCCGAGGCGCTGCTGCTCGATGAGCCTACGAACTATCTCGATTTGGACTCGATTCACTGGCTGCAGGACTTCCTGCACAACTACGATGGCACGCTGATTGTGATTTCGCACGATCGCCATTTCCTGAACAGTGTGACCACGCACACGGCCGATATCGACTACCAGACCATCATCACGTACACGGGCGGCTACGACGAAATGGTGATGGCGAAGACGCAGATCCGGTCGACACTTGAGTCGCAAAATGCGCAGCGCGAGAAGAAGATCGCGCAGTTGAACGAATTTATTGCGCGGTTTGCGGCCGGTACACGGTCTTCGCAGGTGACCAGCCGGCGTAAGGAAGTGGAGCGGCTGCAGACGAACGAGCTGGCGCGCTCCAACATTCAGCGCCCGTTTATCAAATTCGACCAGGTGCGGCCGAGCGGCAAGCATGTACTGGAGTTCAAGCATGTGACGAAGCTGTACGGCGACGTGAAGGTGCTGGACGGGTTCAGCGCCAACCTTCTGCGCGGCGAAAAGATCTGCCTGATGGGGCGCAACGGCGCGGGCAAGACCACGCTGTTGAAAAGCCTGCTGGCGAATTATCCCGGCCTTGCCGACAAGGAGTTTACGCTGGATTCGGGCTCGGTGTTCTGGGGCCACGAGGCGCAGGTGGGCTACTTTCCGCAGGACGTGGGCTCGACGATTGACGCGGGCAGCGAGCCGAACCTGACGGTGGCCGACTGGCTGCATCGCTGGGATCCGGCGGCGCACATGGAAGACATTCGCGGCATTCTGGGACAGATGCTGTTCAGCGGCGAAGAAGGTGGCAAGCCAATCAAGGCGCTGAGCGGCGGCGAGCAGGCGCGGCTGGCGTTCTGCAAGCTGATCCTGACCAAGCCAAACATCCTGATCTTCGACGAACCGACGAACCATCTGGACCTGGAATCGATTAACGCTCTCAATATTGCGTTGCAGCGGTACGAAGGAACAGTGCTGCTGGTAACGCACGATCACGATTTGATCGATGAGGTCGCGACGCGGCTGTGGAACTTCCACGACGGCGGGATCGAGGACTTCCAAGGGCCGTACGAGGAGTGGAAGGGCAAGCATAATTAGAGTAGTGTTGCGGCCAAACTCGCTCCGTCGAAAATCATCGCCAGGTTTCCGTCGCCCCCCGGGGCTATGTCGTTCTTTGGCAGCCTACCCAGGACTGCCCCTTCGCTACACCCAGGGTTGTCCTGGCGCCTTGCTCCCTCCGGGAGCAGGGCGGCCCAACAGCAGAAGCGATTTTCATTTTCCTTACCCCCCTATCTTTTCATAAGTGTATGAAAACAAACGATCATGACAGTCGGCTGCGCGTAAGTGTTTGATTTTAAAGAGCATGATTTGCATGTGTTTGAAAACATGCTTGTTAGGTATACAGGTACACCTTTGAAGGGCAGAATCCATTCTGCTCAATGGTTTGAATGGTACTCCTGCACGCGGTAATTGGCGGCAAGATATTGTCAGAGATAAAATACTTATCATCAATAATATGCAGAATATATTTGCGTACGTGGCTTGACTTTTTTGGGGGAGCCCCGGAAGCACGGCCGAGGTTGTGCCCCACCGAGTCCTGTGACCGCATGAATTCGTCCCTTTGGCTTCCGTGGTTCCCCACCCTTTCGCCAGAAAAAAGGCGAAAGGATGGGGCACGGAATTGGCACAAAATCAAGCGGTCAGAGACCTGGTGTGGTCGGCCAGAAATTCAAATCATTATCCTGCCCGGTTGCTGGGGCGAAGAGCAGCAGGGGCTAAAGCCCACCTCGATTTATTGGGCTTTATCGGAAGCCGGGACTAAAGTCCCGGCCTACCAGTCCCGGCCTACCAGTCCCGGCCTACCAGTCGTGCCCTGTTACAGGACATAAACGACGAGACTCACGGCGGACCACCCTAGCGAGAAAAACAAAGACCCTGCGAGGGTGGGGCACTCGGCGGCGGTGACGGAGGGATTTGAACGCGCATTCCCTCAGGGGCTGAAGCCCTCCCTCATATTGTGCCGGTTCATCTACGGGCTGAAGCCCGTACCCTTCAGTTCCGGGGCACGCGAAGGTTTGGAAGCATTCCCTTGGTTAGCTGGGATAGGCGCCGGTGATGTATCCCTCAAGTTCCCGAATAGCGTGAGTCTGCCCGCTGATTACCCACTTCACCAGGTCGCCGATCGAAACTATGCCCACCACCTTGTCCCCCTGCAATACCGGGAGATGGCGAAAATGGCTGTCGGTCATCATGCCCATACAATCATCCACGGTGTGCTGGGGGGAGACGTAAGTGACGGGGCTGGTCATAAGCTGACAGACCTCGGTTTCTTTGGACAAATGGCCCATGAGCACGCCTTTGCGGGCGTAGTCGCGCTCCGACAAGATACCCACGAGGCGATCATCTTCCAGGACCAGCAGCGCTCCTACGTCGTGCTCCGCCATCTTTTGGATGGCCTCGTAGACAGTCTGATGGGGGCTCACATACAGAATCCGGTTTCCCTTATTCTTGAGGATCAGTCCGATTGTATCGTTGAACTTCATTCGGCCCTCCTTACGGCCAGAGCAGAGTGGGATCATTGGCCCGTGGCCAGGCCCGCCGACAGGGCGGGGCCAGCATCGCAACAGCATCGGAACACTATAGACCAAAAAGCGCACGATGGAAAAGTGAGTGGTTTCGCACCTTGGCAATGGGGAAAATCCCTGACAGCGCTATCGTTGCAGCGCACTGGCGCTCTGCCGGGGCGGTGACAGTCAGCCCACCAATTCCGATGGTGTGGCATCAGAGAAGAAAGGCCTTCCAAGTTTGCCTCCGCAAAAGAGCCAGGGCGAGTCTTCCGTCCGGAGCAGGGCTTGCCGAAGTGCAATTGTCGATCATGAACCTACTTGCACCTGGAATAGACCGGTCGATGAAGCGGGGCGATAACGATATTCGCGCCCGAGAAACTGCGGAATGCACGCTGAAGTCTGCTGCGGCGACGGAGATTGCGCGCCCAGGCGAGACGCGCATGATGGGCGCGGTGCAGGACGCCGCCGGGCGCAGCTCGGCCGAGCAGGATGCCCGGCGGCTGGCGGCGATCGTGGAGTCGTCAGAGGACGCGATCGTGGGCAAGGATCTGAACGGGATCGTGACCAGTTGGAATCTGAGCGCGGAACGGATATTCGGCTACAAAGCCGCAGAGATGATCGGGCATCCGATCACGAAGATTATCCCGCTGGAACTTTACCAGGATGAAAGCCGGATTCTGGCGACCATTGCGCGCGGGGAGCGGATTGAGCAATTTGAGACAGTGCGATTGACGAAGAGCGGCGAGACGGTGGCGATCTCTCTCACTGTATCGCCGGTGCGGGATGAGCGCGGCACCATTGTTGGCGCAGCCAAGATAGCGCGCGATATTACGCAGCGCAAAAGGGCCGAGCAAGCGCTGCGCACGACGGAGCGGCTGGCGTCGGTGGGGCGTCTGGCTGCGACCGTGGCTCACGAGATCAACAATCCGCTGGAGGCGGTGACCAATCTGATCTACCTGGCCCGCCATGCGGAGGGGCGCGATCAGACGCTGGCCTACCTGGATATGGCGGAGCAGGAGCTGGAACGGATCTCGCACCTGACCAAGCAGACGCTGGGATTTTATCGCGAGACCAAGGGCGCCACCGGGGTGCGGGTGGGCGCGCTGGTGGATTCGCTGCTTTCCATCTTCGCGCCGCGGATGCGGAACCGCAGCATCAAGTTGACGACGCGCATCGTCGATGATGTGGAGATCTGTGCGATTCCTGGAGAGATTCGCCAGGTAGCAGCGAACCTGCTGAGCAACAGCATTGACGCGCTGGATGCGGGCGGCGAGATCCAGGTGCGCGTGTCGCCTGCGACGCAGTGGAACGGCACGCCCCGGCGCGGGGTTCGGCTGACCGTGGCGGATAGCGGCGGCGGGATTCCGCAGGAGATCCGGTCACAGCTTTTCGAGCCCTTCTTTACCACCAAGAAGGATGTTGGCACGGGACTGGGACTGTGGATTTGCAAGAGCATTGTGGAGAACCATCAAGGGTCGATCCAGATGCGCAGTTCGACGAAGCCGGGCGAGAGCGGGACGGTGTTCTCGGTGTTCCTGCCGGTGGCGGGGCAGGAGTCGATCGCGCCTACGCCGCTTGTGAAGGAACGGGTTGCGCATTCCCTCGCGGGCTAAACAGCCTGCTGACAAGCCCCATTGTTTTTATTGGCAATCGCGGCAGGCCGGGACTCAAAGTCCCGGCCTGCCCGTCGTGGCCTGCAATTGCCGGCTTACCAGGCCGGGCCTGCCAGTGTGCGCGGGGCCGGTTCATGTTTTCTGTTGTTACGCCGATGAAGGCACTGTCTGGCGGGAGTAGACCGCGCCACGGAGACGAGGCATTTGGGACCCATGCAGAACGCAGCTCATCTTCCAACTCCGTTTCCTGTCGCCGGCCAGCCTGTTAGCGGACTGACGCTGGTGGATCTTGACGCGGGATCGGTTCCCGTGGTGGGTGTGAGCGCCGCGTGGCGCAAGCTGATCTTGCAGGCAGAGATGGCTGCGCCGCATCTGCAGGTGGGGACGCTCGAGGGCGAGCACGGCGCGGGCAAGCTGACATTGGCGCGCTATCTTTTTTCCCGATCGCCGCTGGCCTCGACATTGTTCCAGCGCCGCGATGCGCGTGAGTGGCTGGCTACGGACGCCGATCCGGCGACTCTGGCCGGGTTTACCTATCTTGATCGCGTAGATCTGCTTGCGCCTCCCGGGCAGGGATTGCTGCTGGGGGTGCTGAAGGACCTGCAGGATCGGCCGCCTGGCCGCGCGGTGGTGCTGGCCTCATCGCAGACTTCGCTGCGGCAGATGGCGGGTCAGGGACTGCTGCTGCCCGATCTGGCGTTTCGGCTGACGGCAATTCGGTTTGCGATTCCGCCTTTGCGCTCGCGCCGCGAAGACATTCCACCGCTGGCCCAGTTCCTGCTTGACCGGCTCTGTCAGCGCTATCAGCAGCGGACGGTTGCGCTCGGGGCGGGCACGCTGGCGCGGCTGCTGCAACACAACTGGCCGGGCAACGTGCGCGAACTGGCCAGCGTGCTGGAGACGGCGTTGCTGGAAGCGGCCCACGGCACGATTCGTCCCGTGGATCTGGCGCTTCCCGATCCGTCAGAGGCTTTGTACGCCGCTCGTCCCGACACTCTTCTCGTCGCCCGTGCCGGCGATCTCTCGCTGGATGCGGTGGTCCGCCAGCACGTGCAGTATGTGCTCGATCTGAACCGTGGCAACAAGCTGCGGGCCGCGCGGCAGTTGGCGATCAGCCGGTCAACGCTGTATCGGATTCTGGGCAACGAGTCGTTGCTGGAGCATTAAGGATAAGGACGAGGGAACGAGGGGACCAGGTCCCCGACCGCGCGAATTCGTACTTTTGGCCTCCGTGGTTTCCCACCCTTTCGCCGGAAAAAAGGCGAAGGGATGGGGCACGGAATTGATATAAATCCAAGCGGTCAAAGACCAGTATGCTGGGACCCTGAAGCCCCGGATTATGTTCTTTATGCGCGCCTACGCTTCTTACGCCCCCGGCGGGGGCTGGGATGACGGTTTGCACAGCTTCCCCTTCCCCAGGCTTGCGCCTGGGGCTAGCGTCTTTTGCCCGCTACGCGGGCATCGCGCCGGGCCAATCGTAGCCGCAGAAATGAGTGACGCACCACGTCCGCCTGGCGCGGACTCCACCTTGAGCTAAAGTCTTTCGTCCCGTAGGGGCTTTGCTGCGTGGGATGGGGTTTCTGGGCCGCGGCTTGATTGTGTGCCTCTGGGTTGGGATCGTTCAGGTGGGCTTGGTGGTCTCCCACCCTTGCGCGAAAGAACTGCGCAAGGATGGGGCACCCGATGTCTGCAGGTTAGCCCTGCATCGTCATGCGCGGGTCTGGAGACCGGCGCTACCTTAAGACCGGCGCTTCCTTAGTTGGCGAGGACGGCGCGGTAGCGGACTTTGTTCTTTTTTACCTTCTCAATGGCTTCGTTGGCCTTGGCCATGGGGAAGAGCTCGGTCTTCGCCTTCACGTTGTGCCGGGCGGCTACGTCGAGCATCTCGCGCAGCAGGAAGGGGCTGCCGATGGGGCTGCCGGAGACCATCTTCATGCCGGAGATCAACGGGAACGCGGGAATCGTGAGCGGCGAGGGTGGGACGCCAACCATGCAGAGGGTGCCGGTGGGGCGCAGGGCCTGCAGATAGACGGACCAGTCCTGGTCGGCATTGGCGGTGTTGAGAATGAAGTCCTGCGAGCCGATCATCTCCTTCAGAGGTTTTGAGTCCAGGCTGTTGACGAAGAGGTGCGCGCCCAGGGCGCGAACCTCCTTTTCTTTTCCGGCGGAAGTAGAGAAGGCGGTAACTTGGGCTCCGAAGGCGCGGGCAAACTGGATGGCGAGATGGCCCAGGCCGCCTATGCCGATGATGCCCACGCGCGAGGAGGGGTTGACGCCGTGGGTGCGCAGCGGGCTGTAGACGGTGATGCCTCCGCAGAGCAGCGGAGCAGCAGTCTCGCTTTCCAGAGCGTCGGGAATGGGAACGACGAAGCGGGCGTTGGCACGCACCCGGGAGGCGTAGCCGCCGTGGCGATGCACACAGGTGGATTCCTGCGCCGGGCAAAGGTTTTCGAGGCCCTTCATGCACCACTCGCACACGCCGCAGGAGTTGGACTGCCAGCCGAGGCCGACGCGCTGGCCCATTTCAAGCGAGCGCACATCGGAGCCCACAGCGGATACGGTGCCCACAATCTCGTGGCCGGGGATGAAGGGATAATGGCTGACGCCCCAGTCGTTGGCGACGAGGTGCAGGTCGCTGTGACAGACGCCGCAGTGGGAGATGGCAATCTCTACTTCCTGCGGCTTGAGCTCGCCTGGATCGTAATGAAAGGGCAGGAGTTCGGCTCCCGCCGCGTGAGCTGCAAGTCCTTGAATTTGAGCCATTTTCTTTCGGGGCTCCTTGCCGTGGGGTATAGATTGGCCGGCCAGATTTACGCCGGTCTCCCATGCAGGTGCTTCATCATTCCATCGCAGCAACGACTCGTGAAGGATACCGCAGGTCTAAAGCCGACGCAGCTTGATTGCGGCGCTTACTACGGGATGAAAGTCCCACGCCTTCCAATTCGTCTCTGTGTGTTCTTAGTGTAAACCGCCGCCGGCATCGATATGCACAGTGAGAATCTGGAAGCCGGAGAGGATGCCGCCGGCGGGAGCCTCGCCGGCCAGCTCGGCGGATTCACCGTTGAGGGTGATGTCCTGTGTGGCACGAACAGGCTCGAGGGCATTGGCGACCGAGAGCGGCAGGTTGGTCAAGGTGCGGCCGTCCATGCCGGCCTGTACCTCGGGCGCCAGCAGGCTCACGTAGATGCGGTCGGCGGGATGCGCCCGACGGTCTTCGGCGAGGACGGCTTCCATGTTCTCCGATCGATTGGAAGATTGTGGCTGATCGAGGGTGCGGTCGAGCGTAGCGCCGTCAGAAACGAGGAGGCGCAGATTGCCGGAGCCGAATCGCGCGGGAACCACGATGGGGATGCGCACATTATGCTCCGGCTGCTGCCAGGGGCGGAGTGTGGCTTCGATGGTGACGGTATCGCCCGCATGGACCATGTCGCTCGAGACGATGCGGGAGCTGACCAGCTCCACATTGAGCCGGCGGGGAATGGCCTGCACGTTGAAGTCAATGCTCTTGATGGCGCCGCGGCGAGCCTCGTTGGAGTAGAGGCTGGTAAAACGATCGCCGGCCAGCAGAGCGGCTTCAAGCGGGGCGGGCATCATGCCTCCGGCTGAGGCCCAGAGGTCGAGCGGAGCGGGTGGGTAATTGGAAACGTCGATGCTGCCGGTGATGTGATAGCTGGTTTCGGCGGTGCTTTCGTTGGATTGAAGCAGGGAATCGTAAAGGACCACCAGCACCGCCTGGGCGGTGAGCGAAGGCAGGTCGAGAACTTCGACGTTGACCTTGCGCGGCCCCCCGGGCCCATCGATGGCGATGTGCATGGGGATCATGTGCGCCTGGCCGCCGAGGACGCCGCGGATGCCGGACTCGCGATCCTCAGTGAAAGCGCCTACCGTGGCGCCGGTGTTGATGATCTTGAAAGCGTTGAGAGGAGAGGCCAGGGTGGTGACCACTTCGGCCGTGGTCATGGGCAGCGAGACCGGGCCGGCCTGGAGGATGGGGTGACCGCAGGCCAGGAGCTGTTTGGGATCGATGTAGGTGATGGTGCAGGTGGCGGCGATTTCAACGTCGCCGCGGACGAGTTGAGCACTGATGGCAGAGCCTGGCTTGGAGCGAAGCCACGGCGGAAGGGGAGATGCGATCGTCGAGTCCACCGTCTGAGGTGCCAGACATCATGCCGCCGGCGGCTACGGCTTCCAGGCTTGTTCCGGCCATCTTCTGCTGCCAGAGAGCAATGGCCTGGGGGCTGAAACCGCTCATGACCAGAGGCGTGTCCATGACGCGGAAATTCATGCCGCCGGTATCGACGGGCGGGGTTCGCACGCCAGAGAGCTGGAGCAGCAGCTTCTTCGTTGATGGGAGTTTCAGTGGGCGGATTGGGTTGCGCGGCGCCGGCGGGCAGATCGCGCAGGCCAAGCATCTGCTCGATGGGGGTAATGCCGGCGATAGGCTCCTTGCTGAACTGGCCGATGCGGTAGGAGAGCGATCCCAGCAGCTTGTTGCCGACGTAGACGGGGCTGCCGCTCATGCCTTCGACAACGCCGGTGAATTCGGCTTTGGGGCCCTGAAGCTGGGCGAGAATCATGTCCTGGCCGGGACCGCGCGCGCCGCGCAGGACGCCGAGGATTTCAACGGGCATGGGCTCGGGCTTGGTGCCTTGAAAAACAGTCCAGGCCGTGGCCATCAAGCCGCGATGAACCTGGCTGAGGGGGAAAATGCCGTCGGTAGAGGGTGGTGGGCTGTCGGGCTGGTCCGCTGCAGAGGGGGACGACTGAGCGGATGGAGCGGGCGCGGCTTGAGCCGAAACCGGGCTTTGCGCAGAAAACAGCGCGATCGCGGCGCAAATCGCAATGGCGAGGCCGGCCAGGCTGGCCAGGCTCCGGGTTTCCTTCAGGGAAGTTTCCACGTCTATAAGACTACAGCGAGCGGTGCGCCGTTGCCCCTAATACTGAAGACGCGCGCCGACTGCGTTCAGCGTCTCGATTGTTGGACGGAGATGCGCCCGAAAAGGAGTACTGGGTCAGTTTGGCATCAGATTCCCGCAGGGGCCAAAGCCCTGGCGGTTTTGGGAAGCTTAATGTACGGGCTGAACAGAGTGCGGGAAGACTCCCTGGCTTGGAGCATTGTGCGAATTGGAACATGGTGTGAATAAGAGTGCGGCAGGGGCTAAAGAGGCTGCGGAAGAAGTCGATGCGAGAGACGAGATGTCCGAAGAAGCATCCCTCAGCGGCTAAAGCCGGACTCATTTTGCAGCTAATTGCGGCACGGCTGAAGCCGTGCCCTTTCAAAACTGCTGCTCCAAAGAAGTTTTTTCGCAGCCTGTAAAGCCCTGGTACGTTTGGCTGGTTTTCGGCGCCGGGGCTAAAGCCCCGGCCTACCAGCCCCGGCCTACCAGCCCCGGCCTACCAGCCTTTCCCAGGTCTCAAAATCGAGATCTGGGGCACCCAGCGTTCAAAGGCTCAAAAAAATCACGTGGACACGGTGCTACTTGAAAAGATTGAAGGCAGTCCAATCCCGTATGCTGATCAACGACCGAGGTTTTTATGTTCAAGCTGCGCAGACTGTATATCGCTTTCCGACGTAGGCTGCAGAACCACTGGTGGGCGGCGCTCGGCCTGGCTGTTCTGGCCATGGCGGCCGTGCCGCTGAACCAGGCCTTCAGTCAATCTCAAAGCACGGGCGAGCAATCGCAAAGCACGAGCCAGCAAACGCAAAGCACGAGCCAACCGGCAACGAGTCAGAGCCAGCAGCAGCAGCCCACGCCGGATTCGGGCGGTCCGGGCGCGGATAACGGCACCATTGCCATCCCCAAGAAAAACCCCGACGATCAGCCGCCTCCGCCGCCTCCCGCGCCGCCTGAGCCCAAGTTCAAACAACCGGAGGGCGCGCCCGACTACTCACTGCACATCACCGTGCCGGAAGTGACGGTGGACGTGGGCGTGCTGCTGGAAAAGACGCATGAGTTTGTGCCCGGGCTCAAGCCGGGCAACTTCCGCGTATACGAAGACGGCGTGGAGCAGAAGGTTGAAGGATTCAAGCGCGTGGAGGCTCCAATTACAGCGCTGCTGCTGTGCGAGTTTGCGGCGCGCGGCTGGGTCTTCCGCATGGACATGCTGAATTCGGCGTGGGCGTTCACGCAACAGTTGCGGCCGCAGGACTACATCGCCATGGAGACCTTCGACCTGAACACGCACATCGTGAGCGATTTTACGCAGGACAAGCGACAGATTCAGGAAGGCATCAACCAGCTGGGGATGGAAGCCTACATGCCGGCGGCATTCTCCGAGACCAACCTCTTCGACGCGCTGTCGGACGCGCTGGACCGGCTTTCGCGCGTGCAGGGCGAGAAATATATCATCCTCATTGCTTCCGGCGTGGATACCATGTCGAAGCTGACACTCGATCAGATTCTGAAGCGCGTGAAGGCCTCGCGCGATATTACGATCTTTTCCATTTCGACCGGCGGACTGCTGCTGGAGATGACCGAAGGCAGCGGCGGCATGATGGGCGGCATGCGCGACATGACCTACCTGCAGGCCGAAAACCAGATGCGCACCTTCGCCAACCTGACGGGCGGAATGGCTTTCCAGCCCAAGTTTGTGGGCGAGTTGCCGGATATGGTGCGGGACATCAACCAGAACATCCGGTCAAAGTATGAACTGGTATACAAGCCCACCAACCCGAAGCAGGATGGGACCTGGCGCAAGCTGCGGGTGCTGCTGGTGGACGATGAAGGCAATCCGCTGCGGATGCAGGATCAAAAGCACAAGCCGCTGAAGTATGACATTATTGCGCGCGACGGCTACCGGGCCAGCCAGGAAGTGGAGTAGGTAGCTGCTGAGGGGATCGCTGGACATCGGTTCCCTCGGCGGCTAGGCCCTGCCATTCGGCCCCCCACGCTGAAGCGCGGGGCTAACAACCATTGCGCCTACGGCGCGTTCGGCACGACTGAAGTCGTGTCCTCTCAAGACTGCGAATTCCCGCCGCCGGAGTTGCGGACCCGCATGCCTCCTCCAGTCCATTGCAGGAATCGGAAAAATGCTATAGGGTTCGAGATGGCATCCCCTGACGGGCCGCAAAGGCTATCGGCAGCGGCAATGATCTTGTGTCCGCTGATAGCATGGCAGTATCTTACGGACCGGAACAGAATCGATCCCAGGGTCCGCTCGACGTCCCGTTCCAAGTCTCGCTCGGTGCCAGGCTGCTCGCTCTTCGCGAGGCGCGGAAACAGCAAGCGCAATATTAGAGGCGATTTCCTTGCATTCATCCGGCACGCTTCGTATTCATGAGCTAACTCCCGAGGAGCAATCCGTCTACGCCACGCTCAAGCCAGAGCGGTTGCCGGAGCACGTGGCGATCATTATGGACGGGAACGGCCGCTGGGCCGGGCAACGCTCGCTGAAACGCTTTTTCGGCCATCAGCAGGGCGCCCGCAGCGTGCAGATGGTGACCGAAACAGCTTCACGCATTGGCCTGCCCTGGCTGACGCTCTACGCGTTTTCGCTGGAAAACAACCTGCGCCGGCCGCGCGCCGAGGTCAATTTCCTGATGCGCCTGCTCAAGAGCTACCTGGAGAGCAACGTGCAGCGCATGATGGATAACAATGTCCGCATCCGGTACATTGGGCGCACCCACGAACTGCCTCCTGAAGTGCAGGAGAAGATGCGCTGGGCCGAGGAAATCACCGGGCGCAATAGCGGGACGACGCTGACGCTGGCGCTGAACTACGGGGGCCGCTCGGAACTGGTGGATGCCTTTCGGCGCCTGGCCAACGAGATCCAGCAGAAGCGGATCAGCGCTGATCGCATTACCGAGGAAGATATCCACCGGCATCTCTATACGGCGCACATGCCCGACCCCGATCTGCTCATCCGCACCTCCGGCGAGATGCGCATTTCGAACTTCCTGCCCTGGCAGATCGCCTATACCGAGATTTTTGTGACCGAGCGCTTCTGGCCGGACTTTCGCGGAATCCATCTGCTGGAAGCGATTGCCGATTTTCAGCGGCGGGAACGGCGGTATGGCGGGTTGGGTGAGGACTGCGGACAGGTCGAGGACGATCCCGACCGGATCCATATTGCGGCCAGCTGAGAAATACGCCTAAAAGATTGGCGAATTGAAGTCAGCGATGAATTGGATTCCTGGAACGTCCAACCTGAACAATTGCGTGTCCCCTGTAAGATACAGATCGATTCCGGCCGAAGCTGCGCTTGCCAGGTGAATCGAGTCGGCCACTTTCAGTTTCTCCCGTCCGCGAAGGATGCTGAATGGTCGCAAGGCGGCTTCATCGAAGGGCAGGAATCGGAAGCCAATCTCCGAAAGCGTTTCGCGCACTCCGGCGGTCTTCAGCGGGTTGTCGAATCGCTCCGCGCCGGCCATGATTTCGCCGACCGCGAGATAGCTCGTAAATAGAGTGTCGCCGCGTCGGCGAGAACGCGCTAGCAGCGCCTCTGCTCGAGGCCGAAACTGCGGATTCCCCTCGAGCAAATAAATGAGCAGCATCGTATCCCAAAAGACCCTGCTCACGCTGCATCCTCCCCTGCGTTCTCTTCGTCGTCCGAGCGAACCCAGCGGATGAAAGCTTCAGCGCCGCCCATCGCCGTAATCTCTTCTCTCAACAAACCGTAGAGTTTTCCGGTCATCCGGTGCGCCCACTCTTCGGGAGTTTCTTCGGATTGTTCCTGGCGGGGTTGTTCCTGGCGCATCTCCTGGCCCTGATCTGCGGTCGATCCGGCACCATGTCCAGCGACACGGTAGTGCACAACCACTGTGGGGCTCTGCATCTTCGGCGGCCCCTCCACAGAGTCGATCTCGAGGCCATTTATTCTGAGAAACTTCGCTGTCTGCAGCGCACTGCACACTTGAGGCGTGCGGCCGGCGCCATGCAGACCTTCGCGTTCCAGATCGTTCAAAAGATCGCGCACCCGGATGGAAAACTGCTGCTTTCCAGCAAACAGAGCTGGAGCAACATACCGCGTGCGTGCCAGATCCCGGATCTTTTCACTCAATCCTGTTGTCATCGATTTTCCTGCCATCTATGAAATAGCCTAGCAAGAAAGAAATAAAATTTAAAATAGCAGCAGGAAAATATTTTAAGCTTATTTATTTTCGAGGAAGTGCCCAAAACCATCAAGTGCCTCTGCAGTGAGTGGCCATGGAAGCGCAACCGCCCCGGCAGTGTATTCTCAACCCTGAATGAAACGCGTTCTAACTGCCCTTGTTCTGATCCCCGTTGTTCTGGTTGTGGTGTTTCTTGCTCCACGATGGCTGTTCACTCTCGCCGTGGCCGGGGTGGCGATCCTGGCGGCCTGGGAGTACGTCAGCCTGGCGCAGAAATGCGCCGTCCGGCCACCTCGCGTTGCGCTCCAGCTTGCGCTGGTGGCCCTGTTCGCCGTCAGCTTTGAATGGCCCGAGCGCACTCCCGCTTTCTTCGGCATCCTGTGCCTTGGTCTGCTTGTCTACTGCACGTTTTTCCGGCCGGTGGTGCAGGTCATGGCCGATGCCGCGGCGTCAATCTTCTGCCTGCTGTATACAGGGTTCACCCTGCTGGCGCTGCCCACCCTCCACGAGCAGAGCAACGGGCCTTCGCTGGTTACCTTCCTGCTGTGCGTGGTGTGGTCAGGCGATGTGGCCGCTTACTACGTGGGCCGCATGTTTGGACGGCACAAACTGGCTCCGCAGTTGAGTCCGGGAAAGACGTGGGAGGGCGCGGTTGCTTCCGTTCTTGGCAGCGTGCTGGTGGCCGCGGGGCTGTTTGGCTTGTCCATCCTGCTGCAGCAACGGGATATCGTTTTGCTGTCCTATCCGGACGAGCTCTGGTACTGGCTGGTGCTGGCCGCGATTGTGAACGTTGCCGCGCAGGTGGGCGATCTGGCTGAGTCGGCACTGAAACGCTCGGCCGGAGTGAAGGATTCGGGAAGCCTGCTGCCCGGGCACGGCGGCGTGCTGGACCGGATCGATGCACTGCTGCTGGCCGCGCCGGCGCTTTGGTATGCGCAGGTGATTCATCAGGCGTTGTAAAAGCAGGGAACGAGGGAACGAGGGAACAAGTCGTCCCGCTTGGTCTTTGTGGTCTCCCACCCTTTCGCCAGAGACAAGACGAAAGGATGGGGCACGGAGCTTCTGTTCATTAGGGAGCTTCTGTTCATTAGAATGAAGATAAATTCTGTTACCCTGCACGGCTCCAGCCTTGAGGAAGAATGCTAGAGACTGGAAGCTAGCAGCTAGAGGCTATCTTTTGAAGCGACTCGCCATTCTCGGTTCTACCGGCTCCATCGGACAAAGCACCCTTTCCATCGTTGAGCAGTTTCCGGAGCGCTACGCTGTTGCGGCGCTGGCCGCCGGCCGCAATCTTGAGGAAGCCTTTGCACAGGCCGTGCGCTGGCGTCCGCAGATCGTTTCCATGGCTACGGAAGAGCTGGCCGGGCAGCTTGCTGCACGGCTGCAGGCGGCTGGTGTGAGCGGCATCGAGGTGGTTCATGGGACGGCGGGCACGGTTGCCTGCTCCACGCTTCCTGAGGCTGACTTTGTGGTGTCGGCCATCGTGGGCGTGGCGGGACTTGAGGCGACCCACGCAGCCATCCTGGCCGGCAAGCCTGTGGGCCTGGCCAACAAGGAGTGCATGGTTGCCGCGGGCGAGATCCTGACCCGCGCGGCTCGCGAACGCAACGTTCCCATCCTGCCCATCGACAGCGAGCACAACGCCGTGCACCAGTGCCTGCGCGTGGGAACACACGCTGAGGTCAAGACCATCTGGCTCACGGCCTCCGGCGGCCCGTTCCGGCAGACGCCTCTCGAGGAGTTTGCGACGATTACGCCGGAACAGGCGCTGAAACACCCCACCTGGGTGATGGGGCGGCGCATCACGATCGATTCGGCGACCATGCTGAACAAGGGTCTGGAAATCATTGAGGCCTGCCGGCTGTTTGATGTCGCGCCCAGCCAGGTGCGGGTGACGGTGCATCCGCAGTCGACGGTGCACTCGCTTGTTGAGTATGTCGATGGGTCGATTCTGGCGCAGATCTCGGTAACCGACATGCGGCTGCCGATTCTATATGCGCTGGCTTTTCCGGAGCGGCCGAAATCCAGCCTTACGTTTGACTTGGCGGCACTGCGGCATCTGGAGTTTGAGCCGCCCGATTTTGAGCGCTTCCCTTGCCTGCGGCTGGCTTTTGATGCGGCTGAAAAAGGCGGCGCGCACTGCATCGCGCTCAACGCCGCGGACGAGGTGGCGGTGGAGGCATTTCTGGAGGGACGCATCCCGTTTATGGGAATCCCGCGTACAATCGAAGAGGTGCTTGCCCGCACCGCGGAGGCCCATCCGGAGACGATTGCCGAGGTGCTGGCCGCGGATCGGCAAGCCCGAGAAATGGCGCGGGACGTGATTCGGGAGTCGTGAATCGCGGGCTGATAAGCGAAGGAATCGCTTTGGTCCGGACAAGCGTCCAATGTCTGATGTCCGCGTGTGCGGAAGAAATCCGCGCCAGGAAGTAGTTCGAGCGCCGTTGGTTGAGGACCACCCCCAGATTTATGCATCAATTTCTTGTTTCTACCGTAGCTTTCATCGTCCTGGTCGGCGTGATGGTCGTGGTGCACGAGTTTGGCCACTTTATCGTGGCCAAGCTATGCCGGGTGCGCGTTGAAGCGTTCTCCTTCGGCTTCGGCCCGCGCCTGTTCGGCTTCAAGTACGGCGACACCGATTACAAGGTCTGCCTGCTGCCACTGGGCGGGTTTGTGAAGATGACCGGCGAAGCGCCGGAGCAGAACCTGGAAGCGCCTGGCAGTCACACTGTGGAAGTCAAGGACGATCCGGGCGCGTTTACTTCGCATCCGCGCTGGCAGCGCATGCTGATCGGCCTGGCGGGCCCGATCGCCAATTTTGTGCTGGCGCTTGCCCTGATGCTGTTCTACTTCGGCTTTATCAACGAAGTGCCTTCGGTGCAGGTGAAGACCACGACGGTGGAATGGGTGACGCCGGATTCTGCGGCAGCTTCGGCCGGCTTCCACTCCGGCGATGTGATCACCCAATTCGACGGGGTGGCCAATCCCACTTGGGAGCAGGTCTACGAGCACTTCAAGCTGAATGCCAACCAGTACGTGGCGGTCACAGTGAACCGCGCGGGTGAAGCCGTCTCGTTCAGCCTGCACGTTCCGGCGGCGGCCAAGGACGACGATTTCGACGTAAGCGATGCCGGCCTTCTGCCGGAGATCATGGTGGGCCCGATCCTGGTAAAGGATGTGGACGCAGGCACGCCGGCCGCAGCCGCGGGGCTGCGGGCCGGGGACAAGATCGAAAGCGTGAATGGTCACGCATTTCACTACGTCACCACGTTTGCCGCTTACCTGCAGACCACCAAGAACCAACCGGTTCACCTTGTAGTGGAGCGCGACGGGCAGACCATTCCGATCACCGCGACGCCGGAGAATCAGAGTTCGCGCTGGATCCTCGGATTTACCGAGAACACTCCCCCTATCACAACCAGCCGCTCGGATTTTCCGCGGCCTGGAAGAAGGCAACCGCGTTTTGCGATGAGAACTCGCTGCTGGTGGTGGACGTGCTGGAACGGCTGTTCACGCACAAGGTCTCGGTTTCGCAGTTGATGGGGCCGGTGGGCATTGCGCGCGCTGCGGGTGAGGCCGCGGAGATGCGCGGCTGGTATCCGAAATTCATGCTGGCAGGCGAGATCAGCCTCAACCTCGGGATCCTCAACCTGCTGCCGTTCCCCATCCTCGATGGTGGCATGATTCTGCTGCTGCTGATTGAGAGCGGGCTGCGCCACGACATCAGCATCAACGTGAAAGAGCGCGTCTACCAGGCCGCCTTCGTCGTGCTGATGGTCTTCTTCGTCTTCATCATCTTCAACGACGTGAGCAAGCTGCCAATGTTTGTGCATGTAAAGCCGTAAAGAACAGTTGCCAGTTCACAGTTCTCAGTTCTCAGTTACGGGGACCTGCTCGCCCTGGCCGCCAATTGACAACTGACAAGTGACAGCTGACGGCTGACACCTGGAGCACGAATGCCAGTCACGACCGAGGTGAGGGTGCGGTATGCTGAAACCGACCAGATGGGCATTGTCTACTATGCCAATTACCTGGTCTGGTTTGAGCTGGGGCGGGTGGAACTGCTGCGCTCCATGGGCATGGCCTATAGCCGGCTCGAAGTGGATCACGGCTGTATTCTGCCGGTGATTGAATCGCACTGCCGCTATCGCTCGCCTGCCCGCTACGACGATGAAATCCTGATTGAGACCGTGCCGGCGCTGGTGCGCGGGTCGGTGCTCAAGTTTGCCTATCGCATTCTGCGCAAGGCGCACGACGGTGGCGAGAACACGCTGCTGGCCGAGGGTGAAACGGTGCACGTGGTCTGCGACGATCAATTGAAGCGCAAGCCGCTGCCGGAGCGGTATGCGGCGGCGTTGAAAGCGATGATGAATGGGAATAAGTAGTGCGTCGTTGAAACCGGGGGCTATGTTCTTGGTGCGCGCCAACCTTTCTTACGCCCCCTGCAGGGGCTTCGGTGACGGTTTGCATACTTTCCCCAGGCTCGCGGCTGGGGCTACCGTCTTTTGCCCGCTGGCATCGCGCCGCGCCCATCATCACAGCCGAACAGCTGAAATGAGTGACGCACTAGACTAGGGCCCTGACCGCATGAATTCGTACTTTTGACTTCCGTGGTTTCCCACCCTTTCGCCAGAAAAAAGGCGAAAGGATGGGGCACGGAATTGGTACAAAATTAAGCGGTCAAAGACCTAGTGTGGACCCCGCGAACCTGTCATTCTGAGCGGAGCGAGATCATAAGGAGGGAATTGGCTTCGATGAATCAGCTTTCGAAACTTCTCAGCTTCGCATTCTTCTCTTTTTGCCTGGTCGCGGCGCGGGCGCAGACCGTCGACACCATTGACCCCGCCCTGCGCGCGCAGGTCGATCGCATCGCTACCGCGGTGCTGAAGCAGACCGGCGTTCCCTCGGCATCTGTGGCCGTGGTGCAGCACGGCAAGCTGGTTTACACGCATGCCTACGGCAAGGCGCGGCTGGCACCGCCCGAAGCCGCGACGCCGGAGATGCGCTACTCCATCGGCTCGATTTCGAAGCAGTTCACCGCGGCGGCGATCCTCATGCTGCAGCAGGAAGGCAAGCTCTCGCTCGATGATCCGGTGAGCAAGTACGTGCCCGGCCTCACCCGTGGAGATGAAGTCACGATTCGCGAGATTCTGTCGCACACCTCCGGCTATGAGGATTTCTGGCCCGAGGATTACCTCATGACCCCGATGATGAAATCGACCACGGCCCAGCACATCCTGGACGTGTGGGGGAAAAAGCCGCTCGACTTCGATCCCGGTACGCAGTGGCAATACTCGAACACGAATTACGTAATCGCCGGTGTGATTGTCGAGAAGGTTGCAGGCGAGCCGCTCTTCCAGTTTCTCAGTGAGCGGATTTTCCGGCCGCTGGCCATGAATTCGGTGTGGAACTCCGATGCACAATCGATTCCTGCACCCGGCGCGACGCCCTACTATCGTCATGCGCTGGGCCCTCTGCGGCCCGCTCCCAAGGAAGGCGCTGGGTGGATGTTCGCGGCAGGCGAGTTGGCGATGACTCCGCATGATCTGGCTCTGTGGGATGAGAGCGTGATCGCGCGCTCGCTTCTCAAGCCGGAGAGCTACCAGGAGATGTTCACGCCGGTAAAGCTCAAGAACGGCACCAACACCGGCTATGGGCTGGGCGTTGAGGTCCGCGACCTCAATGGCCAACCGGTTCTCGCGCATTCGGGCGAAGTATCGGGCTTTGTCTCCGATAACGAGGTGCTGCCGAAGTCGGGCGCGGCGGTTGCCGTGACCACCAACCAGGATGCGGTGGGCGCGGCCGGCGAGATTGCCCGGCTTGCGAGCCCGCTGGTTGCGGGCATTCCGCTGGCGCCCCCTGAGCAGCAGGCGCTCGACATTTACCGTGGCCTGCAGCACGGGAAGATTGAGCGCACGCTGCTTGCGCCCAATCTGAGCAACTACTTTACGGCGCAGGCGATTCAGGACTTTGAATCGAGCCTGGGGCTGCTGGGCGAGCCGCTGAGTCTGCGCCAGACGGCGCAAGAGTTGCGCGGCGGCATGACCTTCCGGTCGTTCCTCATCACGTATCCCGACCGGAGGCTGCGCTTGACGACGTACACATATCCGGATGGAAAGCTGGAGCAGTACCTGATTGCGCCGGCGGAATAAACCGGCGATTCGCGGATTTTGAAAGCTCTTTGGACCCTGAGGAGCAAGCCGGCCATGCCGTCGCACCGACTCGCATTCACGATTGCCCTGACCGGCATCAGCCGCGCGCTGATGCTGCGTGACCGGATGCTGGGTTGGATTGGTCCGGGCCGGCGCTGGAATGTACCCGATCTCTCCGCATCCGCGCACTCCTTCCCGAGTGGAAGCAATGTACTCGACGCGGTTTTCGTTGAGCCGGCGCGGGTTCCAGCGCGAGCCGCGGTGCTGCTCTGCCATGGAATTGGCGAGACTGCCGATGACTGGTTCCCGGTACAGCGACTGCTTGCCGACAACGGTGTCGCCTCTCTGCTCTTTGATTTTTCCGGATACGGAAGGAGCACAGGGCGGGTCGACTGGAGCCAGTTTGAACAGGATGCGATCGTTGCATTCGATTGCCTGCAGAGTCTCACTCCCGCGCTGCCCCGGTCGGTTCTCGGTTTCTCACTGGGCAGCGGAATCGCCGCCGCAATCATCAACCGGGTCGCGGCCCGCCGCCTCGTCCTTTGCGCGGCATTCACGTCGTTCCGGGACGCGGCACGCTCGGTGGGCATTCCGGCGGGCTTGAGCTTTCTTGTCCCGCCCATCTGGCGCGCGGAAGAATCGCTGCGGGGCTGCACCTTGCCGGTGCTGGTGGTGCATGGAGAAAAGGACCGGCTGTTTCCGGTGCAGATGGCCCGCGACCTGGCCGCGCGGTGTGGCCCCAATGCGGAGTTGGTTATCGTACCGGGCGTGGCGCATACTCAACCGTTCCGCAAACCGCATCTTTCCTACTGGGGCCCGATTGTATCCCGGCTGCTTTCGGAACAAGAGCCTGCCGCTTTGTCGGTCTGATGGGAGTGTCGATTTCCCCGCGCCTGAAGGCGGACTTAAATCCCGGACATTCTTTCCGGTAGACTTGAACTGAGACCTATGTTTGAGAATCTGACCGACAAACTGCAGCGTGCCTTCAAGAATCTCCGCGGACAAGGCACGCTAACTGAAGAGAACATTGCCGAGGCGCTGCGCGAAATTCGCGTGGCCCTGCTCGAAGCCGACGTCAACCTGAACGTTGTGCGCGACCTGATCGAGCACATCCGCGAAAAAGCCGTCGGCACTGAGGTGCTGACCGCGCTCTCGCCCTCCGAGCAGGTCATCAAGATTGTGCGCGACGAGCTGATGGCGCTGCTGGGCAAAGACACGGCGCGGTTCAACTTTGCGTCGAAGCCGCCTACGGTGATTTTGATGGCCGGGCTGCAGGGATCGGGCAAAACGACGACCAGTGGCAAGCTGGCCGCGTGGCTCAAGAAGGGCGGACATCGCCCCATGCTGGTCTCCGTCGACGTGTATCGCCCGGCGGCGCGCGAGCAGCTGAAGGTGGTCGCCAAGCAGGTGGAGGCGCGGCTCTACGAAGGCGACACCAAAGGCGAATCTGCCGGCACGCGGCTGGTCGAACGGCTGGCCAAGGAAGCGCGCCGCGAAGCCGTCATCATGGGCTGCGACACGCTTATCGTCGACACCGCCGGCCGCCTGCACGTGGACGCCGACCTGATGGCCGAGATGGAGAGCCTGAAGAAGCTCGTCAGCCCGCAGGAGATTTTGTTCGTCGCCGACTCGATGACCGGCCAGGACGCAGTCAACTCCGCGCAGGAATTTCATTCTCGTCTCGGATTGACGGGCGTGGTCCTGACGAAGATGGACGGCGATGCGCGCGGCGGCGCAGCGCTTTCGATTCGCCATGTGACCGGCCAGCCGATCAAGTTCATCGGCACGGGCGAAAAAGCAGACGCCTTCGAGCCGTTTCATCCCGATCGGATCGTGGGCCGCATCCTGGGCATGGGCGACATGCTCTCGCTTATCGAGAAGGCCGAGGAAAAGCTCGACCGCAAAAAGAGCGAGGAATTCGCGAAGAAGGCGCTGCTGGGCGACGGATTTTCGCTGGAAGATTTTCGCGATCAGTTGCGGCAGATCAAGAAGCTCGGCTCGATGGAGTCGATTTTGAAGATGATGCCGTCGGTCGGCCCCTTCGCTGGTTTGCAGCAGGCTTCGAAGAACGTTGACGAAAAGCAGTTCGTGCGGCTCGAGGCCATCATCAACTCCATGACGCCCAAGGAGCGGCTGAATCACGAGATTATTTCCGGCTCGCGCCGCAAGCGGATTGCCACCGGCAGCGGGACTTCGGTGCAGGATGTGAATCAATTACTGCGGCAGTACGCGCAGATGAGCAAGATGTTCAAGCAGATGGGACGCGGGGGGCTGGCGAAGAGCATGTTGCGCGGCGGACTGGGCAGCATGGGGGCGAAGCAGAAGTTTGGGCGCTAGTTTACCGGCCCCCCTGCACCAGAACCATGTCAGGTTCGATGCGGGCGCGGAACGCGGGCGCGACGCTGGCCAGATCGACGATATCCACTTTAAAAGGCAGGCGGGATTCGTCGAGCGCGTCATGCGGTGTTCCCAACTGGCTGAGTGTAAGTTCGCCGCCGTCCACGGCCAGGTCCAGATCGGAAAAACGGCGTACTCGCTGCCCGGTCGCCCGTGAGCCGAAGGCCCACACCCTGCGTCCGGGCAAATAGCTGCGCAGGATGACGGCCAATTCATCCCATTCGTGAGGCTCGATTACGACGGGAGGCATAACATATTTTCCGGTTCGCGCCGCAGGGCGTCCAGTCCTTCATTCAGCCGCTGAATCGCCCTGCCGAGCGGCGAGTAATCAATCGTGCCCATGCGCACATTCTATGCCAGGCAATTCTGCGAAAATAGAATCAATGAGCGCTCTCCAGGACCAACTCGACGAGATCACGCAGAACACGCGCCACCTGGTGCAGCCGGAGCGCATGGTGCCCAGCGAGCGGGCGGTCGCGGAGCTGTTCGCGTCGGGGATCGAAGAGCGGATTCTGCCGGTGGGCGCGACGGCGCCGGAGTTTGCGTTGAAAGATACGTCGGGACGGCTGGTTCGCTCTTCCGACCTGCTGGCTCTAGGCCCGCTGGTGATCAAGTTCTTTCGCGGCCGCTGGTGCGCTTACTGCTCCACGGAGCTCGAAGCCTGGCGCGAATTGCACGGACGGCTGCGCGAGGCAGGTGGACTGCTGGTGGCCATCAGTCCGCAATCGAGCCGGCAAAGCGACTTTATGGTCGGCCAGCACCAGCTTCCCTTCCCTGTCCTCTGCGACCCAGGGTGTGCGATCGCGGAGCGGTTCGGGCTCGCCTACAGTATCCCCGACTACCTGCGTGCCTACTACCGGTCGATCCTGGTGAATATTCCGTTTGTGAACGGCGACGAGTCGTGGCGGCTGCCCCTGCCGGCGACCTACGTGCTGGCGCGCGACCGGCGCGTCCTGTTTGCCCAGGCATATGCGGATTTTCGGGTGCGGCCGGAGCCGGAAGAGGCACTTGAGAATGCTGTGAAGGCGGCGAAGGTCTAGTTGTATTCCGCTGGAAGTAGCATCGTTTATTTCGGGATCGTTGGAAGTCGCTTTCCAATGGGGCTTCCCTCAGGGGCTAAAGCGCACGTCGATTTATTGGGCTTTATCGGAAGCCGGGACTAAAGTCCCGGCCTACCAGTCCCAGCCTACCAGCCGTGCCCTGTTACAAAGCCCTATTTCCAGAAGTTTTTGGCAGTCTGTGAAGGCGCGCCCTGTTTCCAACGCCCTTTGGAGATCTCTTTTCTTTTCTATAAAGACAGCAAGTTGGCGTCCGCTGCGCGGACATAGCAGGTTGGCGAGTTGGCGACGAAAGCGGTGGACGCGATTTCCTGTTCCCTGTTCCTTGTGCCCTTAGAATTAACTTCATGTTTACAGGGATTATTGAGCAGACGGGAACGCTGGTTGGCCTGACCGAGCGCGGGGGCGTGCGACGCATCACGGTTGAGGCGCCGGGGGTTGCGGGGCGGTTGCGGGAGGGCGATTCGCTGGGCGTGAGCGGCGTGTGCCTGACGGCGCTCGATCCCAATCCAACCTATTTTCATGCCGACCTGGCGCAGGAGACGCTGGACCGCACATCGCTGGGCGCGCTTGCGCCCGGCGCGCGCGTGAACCTGGAGTTGCCGACTGCCGCGGGCAGTCCGCTGGGCGGGCACATCGTGCAAGGGCACGTGGATGGGACGGGGCAGCTGGAATCTCTGGAGCCGCTGGTGCCGCGGAGCCGGCCCGATTTTGACGCGCAGACTACCGACTGGACGCTCAAGGTGCGCGTTCCGGAGAACGTGCGGCAGTGGATGGTGCCGAAGGGATCGGTGGCTGTGGAAGGCATCAGCCTGACCATCGCCGATTTCGACGGCGAGGCGATCTCCGTCGCGATTCTGCCGTTGACCTATTGGCGAACCAACCTGCACACGCTGCGCCCGGGGGCGCCGGTGAACATTGAGGCCGACGTGCTGGTGAAGCTGGCGGCGATGCAGATGCAGACGGCGAAAAAGCCGGAGTTTGAGTTGACCGCTGAGTGGCTGGTGGCGAACGGGTTCTGAACAGGGGCAGGAGTCAGCCATCGCGCTATACTATGACTGGTCGAAATGACTGGTCGGAATTATGCGAACTGTACAGGCAGCCGAAGCGAAAACGCACCTTCTTCGCATCCTCGACGAAGTCGAACGCGGCGAGACCATCGTCATTACACGTCACGGCAAGCCTGTGGCCCGCATTCAGCCCGAGCGCGATTTCAATGTTGAGGACTTCAAGCAGGCGTTCGAGAATATACGCGAACTTCGTCAGCAAATTGTGCCAATGACAATCGACGAGATCTTGTCGGCACGCGACGAAGGCCGCCGCTGATGCCGTTCGTGCTGGACGCCTCCATCACCCTCAGTTGGGCATTCACTGATGAGAGCGAACCAGCGGCAGCGCGAGCCGCTGAATTGCTGGAAACCGGCGCCGATACGGCTCGCGTTCCCGATCTGTGGCGCTATGAGGTACGCAACGTCCTGTTGACCGGTGAACGGAGCGGCCGCATCTCGGCCGCCGCAACGGACCGCTTCCTGGGGCAGATCTCCCGCCTTCGCATTGAAACGGATACGAGTCGCGACGATAGTCATTTGCTCCAGTTGGCAAGGCAACACAAGCTAACCGTTTACGACGCCGCCTATCTTGCGCTCGCTCTGCATGAGCACATTCCGTTGGCAACCCTTGACAGGGCTCTTTCCAGGGCAGCGGCCGCAGAAGGAATTACTCTCCTCGCGTAACCCTATTCCCTCCCGAACGCTCCGCCCCGTCCGCCCGTCTATTAATTGAAGTTACACTGGAGCAGTAGCTTGTTTGGGGGTAGGCCGGCGCTAAGCGTAGCCGGCAACTGGAGTTATGACAGAGTTCGTCATCAGACTGGCCGATGAGCGTGGCCGGGTGCAGGAGCAGGTGCAGACCGCTGCCACCGCGGAGGAACTGCGCGCCCGCTTTACCCACGCGGGTTACCACGTCTTCAGCGTCAAGGCGCGGGGCACGCTGGGCATGGGCCGGCGCAAGGTCAAGCTGGAGCCGTTCCTGATCTTCAATCAGCAGTTTTTAACGCTGATCCGGGCGGGACTGCCCATTCTCAGCTCCATCCAGATGCTGGGCAAAATCCAGAAAAACGCCATTTTTTCAGGCCAGTTGGACGACGTGGCCGGGCGCGTGAAGCGTGGCGAATCGCTCTCGGCAGCATTTGAAGCACAGAGCGGATTTCCGCTCATGTACACGACGACCCTGCTGGCCGGTGAACGGTCCGGCAACCTGCCCGAGGTGCTGGAACGCTATACGAGTTTTCAAAAGGTCTCGCTGGCATTCCGCAAGAAGCTCACCGCCTCGCTGATTTATCCCTCGCTGTTGATGACGCTGGTGATCGGCCTCATGATCTTCCTGCTGGCTGTGGTGGTGCCGCAGTTTGCAGTACTCTACGACCAGATGGGTTCGAAGCTGCCAGCCATGACCATGGACCTGCTGGCGTTCGGCAAATGGCTGCAGCACAATTTCATCTGGATCGCCCTGATCGCCGCGATCTTCGGCGCGTCGGCGTACCGGTTCTCGCTCACCGAGCGGGGCCGCGATTTTGTCGATGGGTTCCGCGTGGGGCTGCCGGTGTTCGGCAAAATCTGGCTCAAGTACCAGGTCGCACTGTTCTCGCGCACGCTCTCCACCCTGCTCACCGGCGGTCTGCCGCTGGTGCCCTCGCTGGAGACGGCGGCGCGGTCGATCTCCTCGCGCAAGGTATCGAAGGCGGTGTTCAACTCCGTGACTACGGTGCGCGAGGGCAAGAGCCTGGCCGACTCGTTAAGCAAAACGGGAGTGTTTCCCGATCTGGCAGCGGAAATGATTACGGTGGGCGAGCAAACCGGCGCGCTGCCGCAGATGCTCAACTCCGTAGCCGAATTTTTTGAAGAGGACGTGGCCACGGCGCTGGCCGCTTCACTGGCCCTCATCGAGCCGGCCATTCTCATTGTCATGGGCGTGGTCGTCGTATTCATCCTCATCTCGCTCTATCTGCCCATCTTCTCGCTGGGGCAGGCGGGCGGAATGGGAGGAGGTTAAACCGCAATGGCAGAAGCCACAGTCATTCCCATGCCAATCCCGGTGGGCGGCGACGAGCGCGCCCAGGCCGAAGCGCTGGCGCGCCGCTACCGCGCCGAGTTTGTGGATCTGAAGAACTTCAAGATTCAGCACGAGCTGCTGCGCACCGTTCCGGTGGAGCTGATGTTCCGCTACAACTTTGTGCCCATTGAGCAGCAGGCCGACGCGCTGGTGATTGCGGTGAGCGACCCCTCGCGGCTGATGGTGCTGGACGAAATCCGCGGGTTGCTGGGGCAGCGCATTCACATTCGCGTGGCCATGCTCTCGCAGATTACCGATCTGCTGAAAAAAACCGAGCAGTCGCAGCGCGTGCTCGACGAAGCCAGCGAAGGCCTGACCTTCGACGTGCTCACCGGCGAAGAGAACGCCGACGAGAACATCTCGATTGAGAAGCTGACCAGCGAGGCGGAAGACGTCAGCCCCATTATCCGCCTGGTAGATACGACGATCTTCACTGCACTCGAGCGGCGCGCCTCGGATATTCACGTCGAGACAAATGATGACTCGGTGATCGTGAAGTACCGCATCGACGGCGTGCTGCAGGCGGCGATGGCGCCGATTGCGCGCGAACATCACGGGACGATTCTGGGCCGCATCAAGATCATGAGCGAGCTGGACATTGCCGAGAAGCGCGTACCCCAGGACGGCCGCTTCCGGGTGCGCTACAAGGGGCGCCTCATCGACTTCCGCGTCTCGATTATGCCCACGGTTCACGGTGAAAACGCCGTGCTCCGCGTGCTCGACAAAGAGTCGATGAGCGAGAAGTTCAAGAACCTGACGCTCGACGTGGTGGGCTTTGCCGAAGACGATCTGAAGCGCTTCCGCCGCTATATTCGCGAGCCCTACGGAATGGTGCTGGTGACGGGGCCAACCGGCTCCGGCAAAACCACCACGCTGTACGCCGCGCTCAACGAGATCAAGAGCGACGAAGACAAGATCATCACCATCGAAGACCCGGTTGAGTATCAGATTCGCGGCATCACGCAGATTCCTGTCAATGAAAAGAAGGGGCTGACCTTCGCACGCGGACTGCGGTCCATTCTGCGCCATGACCCGGACAAGATTCTGGTGGGCGAAATCCGCGACCAGGAGACGGCGCAGATCGCCATCAACTCCGCGCTCACCGGACACCTTGTGTTTACCACCGTCCACGCCAACAACGTGGTCGACGTGCTGGGCCGCTTCCTGAACATGGGCGTGGAGGCGTACAACTTTGTCTCCGCGCTCAACTGCATTCTGGCGCAGCGGCTGGTGCGCACCATCTGCGACTACTGCGCGCACACGGTTTACTACGACGACGAAACGCTCCTGACCAGCGGGTTGAATCCCGACGAGTGGCGCGGCTTCGGATTCCGCGAGGGCGCCGGCTGCATGGAGTGCGGCGGGACCGGCTATCGCGGCCGTACCGCGATTCACGAGCTGCTCGACCTCACCGATCCGATTCGCGAACTGATTCTGGAAAAGAAACCCACCTCCGAAGTGCGCAAGCTGGCGCAGAAGGAGGGCATGAGCTTTCTGCGCGAGTCGGCCATTGAGCGCGTGCGGCGCGGCCTGACGACGCTCAAGGAGATCAACAAGGTAACGTTTATTGAGGCGTCGCGGTAAGACAGGGAACAAGGCACCAAGGGATCAAGGGATCAAGGGAACAAGAAAAACCGGGGAGAGTATTTGTAACGAGGGACTGGTGGGCCGGGGATATATCCGCGGTAATCAACTGGCCCTCAAAAGAGTCCGGGGCTTTAGCCCTGAGGGATGATGCAATCTCCGCGGACAACGGACCAAGGAACAGCGAACGAATGAGCTCGATATTCAATACGGCTAAAATCGCCATTCCGACTGCGGGCCGGCCGCCCTCTGCGGTGGACCTGACGCCGGATGGCGTGCTGGCTGCCGCGCTGCCGTCGCAGGGGAACACACCGGTGTACGCGTTTGTGGCGCTGCCGCCGGGCGCGTTGGCTTGCGGCATCGAAGGCGCGAACCTGCGCCAGCCGGAGGTGGTCGCCGCAGCCATCCGCACCGCGCTCGACGAAGTTTCGCCGCGCAAGCGCGCCATTACGCTGGTGCTGCCTGACTCGCTGGTCCGCGTCTTTGTGCTCGACTTCGATTCCCTTCCCGCCAAGCCCGCCGAAGCCATCCCGGTGCTGCGCTTCCGCCTGCGCAAGATGGTTCCCTTCGACGTGGAACACGCCGGCATCAGCTACCAGGTGCTTTCTCAAGATCGAGACCAGACCCGCGTGCTGGCAGCGATCCTCCCCGGCCCCATTCTCGCCGAGTATGAAGCCGCCGTGCGCGCTGCCGGCTATGAGCCCGGCGCAGTGCTGCCTTCGAGCCTGGCGGCGCTGGAGGCAATGGACTCCATGGAAGCAGTGCTGGCCACGAACCTGAGCTGCCAGGGGCTTACCACCACCATCGCCAACGGCAACGACCTGCTTCTCTATCGCACCCTCGACCTGCCCGAGGACCCAGTCCAGCGCGTGAGCGAAATTCAGCGCGGCATTGCGGTGGCTGCCGCGTACTACGAAGACAAATTGCAGGTACGGCCGCAGCGCCTTTACTACGCGGGCAATGCAAGCCTGGGCGAATTTGCCGTCTGGGTCGACAATCCCGAGCTGACGGTCGTCGATCTTGCCCGGCGCCCGGAGAGCGGCGTGCTCACTGCTCTCGGCACCGCGAACACGGCCGCAGTGGCCGGCGCACTGGCGCTGCACACACCGGCAAGGGCGGCGGCGCTATGAGAATTACTCTCAATCTCGCCTCGCGGCCCTACTCCGATCTCGGCCCGGCCATGCAGCGTCTGCGCATTGCCATGGGCGTGTTGGCGGGCGTATGCATTGTCCTGTTCATCGGCCTGCATTTGCTGCACACGAAAGCCGATGCCGCGCGCGCCCGCGAGCATTCGCTCGATGGGCAACTTGCCAGCGTGACTGGCGAGCGCCAGGGTTATATCCGCATGATGCAGCAGCCCGACAACGCTGCGCTGCTCCAGCAGGTGAACGCGCTCAACGAAATCTTCGACCAGAAAGGCTTCTCGTGGACGCTGGCGATGGAGAATTTGGAAACCGTGCTGCCGGGTCAGGTGATGGTTACGGCGCTTGAGCCCATACGCGACAAGAGCGGAGTGATCACGCTGCATCTGCGCGTGGTGGGGCCGCGCGACCTGGGCGTGGAGCTGGTGCGCAATCTCGAACACTCGAAGCGCTTCGTGCATCCGCGCATCGTGGGTGAAAACTCTGAGGCCGCCGGCAACGGATCCATGCAGCGATTGGAGCCGGTGAGCGCCTCCAACCGCTTCGACTTCGATCTGCTGGCCGAATACAATCCGCCCACTGTCGCAGAGCGCAAGGTGACCAAACCGGAAGAAAAGAAACCCGAAACAACAGTGGCCGAAACCAACACGCACCATAGGCCACGCCAAGCGCCACGGGCGCGGCCAAACGCCGGCCGCCGGACGATACCGGTTAGGCCGCAGGCGGGAGGTGGGCGATGAGGGATCGCAAACCCAGCATCTGGCAGGAGCGCCTGACTTCTCCGCTTACCTGGCACTACGCGGGATTCGCCGTGCTGCTGGCACTGACCATCGGCATGTCCGTGCGTCTGGCGCTGGACTGGGTGGCGATCGATACCCACGCGGAGCAGGTTCTGGCCGGCAAACAGGTGGAACTGATCGCGCTCGAGCACGAGACCGCTCCGCTGCGTGGCCTCGACAAGAAAGTAGACACGACTCGCGACCAGCTGCGCACCTTCTACGACAAGCGCATTTCGCCTAACTACTCCTCGATCGACGCGAGGGTGGGCGAGCTGGCCGTGGCCTCCGGAGTCAGGCTGTCGCGGATGCAATATACGCAAGGGCCTCCGGGGAACAATCTGACGGAGATTTCGCTCGATGCCGGCATCAGCGGTGATTACCCGCAGATCATGAAGTTCATTAACAGCCTGGAACGCAACCAGATGTTCTTTGTCATCCGCGCCATGTCTCTCACGGGCCAGAATGGCGGGCTGGTGAATCTGCGCCTGCGCGTTTCCACGTGGCTGCGGCCCGCCGATGCGGCCGCCAGCGGATTGCCCTCGACGCCGCAGGAAGGCAACGCCACAGAGCCTAGCGGCGCCACAGAGCCCAGCGGCGCCGCAGCGCCCAGCGGAGCGGCAGCGCCAGGTACGGCCAGGGAGGTTGAGTAGCCATGGCCATACGTCTGGGCGCGGAAAACAAGAAGCAGCTTTATATCGTGGTGGCATTGTTCGCCGTCATCGCGGTGCTCGGCGGCTGGGAGATGTATGGCACGCTGTCGGGGCCATCGCCGCGGCGTCCGGTTCCGGTGGTGGCGACCGTGCGCGGCGCCAGGGCTGCGGCCAGTGCGACTGCGGCGGGGCCGGAGGCGCAGAGGATCAGCAATGACAGCCTCGATCCCACGCTGCACTTCGACAAGCTGGCACAGAGTGAGGACGTGGACTACGAAGGCACCGGCCGCAACATTTTCTCAGCGGAGTCGGCGCCCGTGGAGATTCCCAAGCCCATCGGGAGCGCGCGCATCACCGGCCCTGCTGTCAATCTGCCTCCGCCGGTGCCGCAGCCGCCGTCGATTGACTTGAAATACTTCGGCTACGAGGAGACTCCGAACAAAGACTTCCGGGCTTTCTTTGTGCGCGGAGATGATATTTTCATGGCCAAGCTTGGCGAGGTGGTGGATCATCGCTACAAGGTGGACGCGATCAAGCCAACCAGCGTGCAAGTGACTGATCTCTCGTATAACAACACCCAGACGCTGGCGCTGACGGCGTTCTGAGAGGCAGCGAGTCAGCGGGGCAAGAAACGGTTCCCCGTCGTCCTTTTCGGGTCTCCCATCCTTGTCACGATGAGACTGTGACAAGGATGGGGCACCCCACTTTGTGGGCCAGGCGAGCGAATCCGCACGCCATTGCGTCAGAAAGGACAGCGAGGAATGCAGAAACCCAACCTAATCCGGCGACCGAAGCCTTCTGAAGAAGGCTATATGCTGCTGGCCGTCATCTGCATGCTGGCGCTGCTCACCATTTCCCTTGCCGTGGCCGTTCCTGAGATCACCAAATCCATCCAGCGCGACCAGGAAATTGAGACCATGCACCGCGGCAAACAATATCGCCGCGCCATCCAGCTCTACTACCGGAAATTCAACTCTTACCCGCCGTCGATTGACGCGCTGGTGAAGACCAACAACATCCGCTTCCTGCGCAAGCGCTACATCGATCCCATGACGCGCAAGGACGATTGGAAGCCCGTCGTACTTCGGGCAGAATAAGGCGCCGCTGGCCATGGGCTTCTTCGGCCAGCCGCTGGGCGGTGGCATGGCGGGCGCGACGCCCATTGCGGGCACCGGGCCGAGCGGAGGCAATGGTATGCCGGGAGCGGGGCTTGGAGCGCAGTCTGGCGCGGGTTCGTTTGGTGGCGGTTCGTCGTTCGGAGGCGGTTCGTCATTCGGAGGCGGTTCGTCGCCAGGCGGCAGCTCGATCTTCGGTTCCTCAGACAACAGCAACGCCGCCGGCACCACCACGGGCGGGACATCCGGCAGTGGCACCGATACATCGGGGTCTGGGAGCAATGCGACGGGGAGCAGCTCTGGCACTGGATCCAGTTCGACGGGGACGGGAACGGGCTTTATGAGCGGGCAGAGCGGCCAGACCTTCGGAGGAGCAGGCATCGTTGGGTTTGAGCCGGCCAGCCCCAAGCAGTCGATCCTGCTGTACAAGAAGAAGGATCACTACAACCAGTGGGAGTTCACCTATAGCCCGCTCAGCGACATGCAACAGATGGCGGGCGGTGGCGGCCTAAACGCGGGCTCTTCACCCCCCGGCAACGGGACGACGCCCGGATCGGGAACTTCAGGCACGTTTGGCGGCTCGAGCGGAACTTTTGGTGGCTCGAGCAGCGGCACTTTTGGCGGATCGAGCAGCGGCACTTTTGGCGGATCGAGTGGTGGCACGTTTGGCGGATCGAGTGGTGGCAGCTTTGGCGGCGGATCCAGCACTTCGCCTACCCAGCCGCAGCAGTAGGAGCTCACGCTGAATGCAAAAAAGCCTGCCCCATCGGGGGCAGGCTTTTTTGTGCTCAAAATCGCTTGCTGCGTTACACGCTGAAGGAGGAACCGCAGCCGCAGGTCGACTTTACCTGCGGATTCTCAAACTTGAAGCCGGCTGCTTCCAGCGTCTCCACGTAGTCGACGATGCAGCCATTCAAATACATCAGCGAGGTGCCGTCGATGAACACCTTCAGATCGTCGAAGCTGAATACCTTGTCCATCATCCCGCTCTGGTTCTCGAAGGCCATGGAGTACTGGAACCCCGAGCATCCCCCGCCCACTACGCCAATGCGCAGCCCGGCAGGAATGGGGTCCTGGGTGGCCATGATCTCGCGCACCTTGGCGATCGCCTGCGGAGTCAGGGTGAGGGGCGCCTTCTTCACGGTTTCCTGTGCAGGTGCTACGGTTGCTGTGGCCATCAATTTCTCTCCTGGGTTTGAAGTGCTTGCCCTGCATTCACTGTACCGCTCCCGGGGCTGGAGGACAACTCCGGCAGCCGGCTGGCAGAAGCGGGCCACTCAATTCGATGCCTCCCGGGCCCCGGGGGTCGCAGGAATGCCGGTGCGGAACTCCGGTGCTTGGGGGCCCAGTGCCTGGAACCCCAATTTGATGAAGGCCTCAGCCGCGGCCGCTGCCTGAAAAATACTTTCAGGATTACAACCGTCCCATTGCGGGACTATGATATTTGACCAAGTGGCGCCCGGATCCGGGCGGCGCCGTCCCCAGGAACCGCCGCATCCGGGCAGGCAAGCGCAAGCGAGCTAGGAGTGGAATTGATCCCCGAGTGGAGGTGTAGCCATGACGATGTCTCCCGTCATGTGGGTCATGTGGTCGGTGTGGGGTGCGCTGGTGGTTGTGATGGCCGCTTTGCGTATCTATCGTGTGAGCCTTACCCGCGATGAAGAAGATCAGATCTTCCTCGACGATTCTTTTGAGCACGAGAGGAACGCGCAGGCGGCAATTGTAGCCAGGTGCAATAAGGTCGAGCCTATTCTCAAGGTTTCGCAATGGCTGCTGGCAGCCATGAGCGCAATAGTCCTGGTCTATTACGTCCGCGATATTCTCGTTCACCTCGGCGTCATCGGCGGGTAGGCTCCGGCGACAGACGCCTGCCAAGGATGCGGCAAGCAAAGCCGCCAGAAAGGTTCCAGGCTTTATCCCCGGGACGCGGTTCCCGGAGAGTGAGCGTATTTTTGCGCCGCAGCCTGCCCGCTGCGCGCGTGGGACTGTTACTGGAACTGGCGGATGGCGTCCACCACGTAATAGCCGATGACGGCCAGCGTCATAAGGGCCAGCAGCATCAGCACAATGCGCATGATGGGCTGAACTTTATTCAGGCGCGCCACGATTGCCGCCTGCTCTGCCCGGACATGTTCAAAGGAATCGTCCAGCACCAGTTGGTCGTCTTCATCGCGGCTCAGCCGCATGGCATACACTTTGAGAGCGAGAAACAGCAGCAGCAGAAAACCCCAAACCACCAACATTCCAGGAAGCATTGCGCACCTCAGGAAAGGCCCGGCTGCGTGCACGCGCCATTCGAGCGCGGCGCGTATAGCGGTACCTTTCGACTGAGAATGATAGTGCGGAGTGGGACGCCGCGGGCGTGACGACAGTCACGGGTGTGCGCGGAGCTAGCGGGGTTGGCGCCGGACGCAGCAGTCTGGCCCAGGCAGGACTGCCCTAGCTCCGCTGACACGCGCCAAGCGCGGCTAACTCCGCTAGCTCGGGTTCTTCTTACGCCGTGCGACGGCGGCCGCTGGCTGCATCGCGCACGGCGCCATAGAACAGCGTGCGCTGCAAGGAGTCCAGATGCGGCAGCAACACAGCGACTTCGGCCAGGAAGGGATCGGCGAAGATGTCCGCCACCTCTTCTTCCCGACGGCTGCGCGCGTCGCGGACCAGCTTGCTCACGTCCACCTCGAGGGCGGCGGCCAGCCGCTCCAGCGATCCCAGGGTTGGAATCGCCTTGCCGTTTTCGATCTTCGAAATATAGGTCCGGGGCACCTGCATGCGGCCGGCCAACTGGCGCTGGCTCAGGTGGCGGGCGCGGCGAATGTCGCGCACCTGCGTGGCAACCTGCGAGCCCGCATCCTCGGCTGGCTGGCCGGAGGAGCTGATCACGAGTTGAGGCGCCAAATGTATTGGCTCCTCGATGTCGAGGGGCTTGTGGCACTTTCTGCAGAGAGAGTTGTTGGTGCGGTACTGCATTAACCTGCAGTACTCACAACGAACAACCTCGCGTGTTTCCACGCTCACGAGAGTAGTGGCCATCGGGGTTGTGCGGAGCGCCAGAGCAGTGGAACTCCGCGTGCATTTTTTTGCACGACAATTTAACTTTCGCGAAAGGAACCATAATTGTCAAGTAGAAACTAGGGGTCTTTCCGAAAAATCTCCCATAGGCGCCGAGAAAAGCCAAAGAAACGCGAACCATGGGAGTAAACATGATATTTTTGGACGATTTCGGCGTGTCCCGAGCCGGATGAATTCCGCCGCCAAAGAGGCAGCGGAAAAAGGCTGAGATCTCTTCTTCCGCCCGCGGTGCGGGCTTGGGAATGCGAATGACGCTTCCCCCCCCAGGCTCGCGCCTGGGGCTAACTTCTTGCGCCCGCTTCGCGGGCTGATTTGCGTATCTCCCCGCCTCGCTGGCTGATGTGCGTAGAGGTTAAACTCCCGAAAAACCCGGAGACAGGCTGAAAAACGCGAACCATGAGAGTAAACACGCCACTGAACCCTGCCCTTGCCGCCACGCCTGCAGCCACCAGCGATAATTCTTCTGGGAGGTGCCGATGGCGGCAGAGGAATCGAATTACGGGCGGGAAGAGGCTTGGGCGCTGCTAACCCAATGGACTGAGAGTGAGAGCTTGCGCAAGCACGCCCTGGCCGTAGAGGCGTGCGTGGCTGCGTGCGGTGAGGCCGAGGCCGATCGCCTGGCTCTGGCGGGCGCGGAACGGGTGGCGCTGGTGAATCTCTACTCCACCACTGCCCTGCTCCACGACTTCGATTACGAACGGCATCCTACGCCCAAAGAGCACCCATTCGTGGGCGTGCGGGAGCTGGAGCGACAGGGCTGGCCTGAGGCTACGCGTACGGCGATTCTCGGCCACGCCGACTATTCCGGCGTGCCCCGCGAGACGCACCTGGCCAAGGCTCTTTATGCCTGCGACGAGCTGGCCGGCTTTCTCACCGCCTGCGCGCTTGTGAAACCCACACGGGCCATTGCCGATGTGGACGTGGTGGGCGTGCGCAAGAAGATGAAGGACAAGGCCTTTGCGCGCGGCGTACACCGCGAGGACGTGATCCGCGGAGCGGTAGAGTTGGGAATGGAACTGGATGCCCACATCGCTTTTTGCATTGAGGCCATGAAGAAACGGTCTGCAGAGCTTGGGCTTTAGGGAGGCTCTGCAGTAGTTCGCATTCCCTCAGGGGCTGAAGCCCGGCTCATTTTGCGGAACTTTACGTACGGGCTGAAGCCCGTACCCTTCAAAACCGCGACTTATTCAGAGCTTCTTTAGATCATGACAATCCGCGATCGGAGCTGGGGCATGACTTCCTTTATGCGGCAACGGAGAATTTCATTGCCAAACAGGCGGGACGCCAAGCATCCTAAGAGTGCAATCCCCCTGCCGTGTTTTCTCCAACGGTTATGACCGAACGCACAGAACCCGCAGAAGCCGCGCGGCCTCTCTCGCGCCGCGAACGCAAACGCGCGATCGCGTCCTGGGAAGCGGCACGGAAGCGTGAGCGCGAGGCCGGGCTGGCCGTGCTCCAGGCGCGGCGCAAAACGGAAGAACTGGCACGGGTGCGCAACAAGGTCATCGAGCTGTGGCCGCTGTGGGTGGGCATGGCCGCCGGGCTGCTCGGTCACCCCATCGCCTACGTGGCCCAGGCGCTGGGCTCGTGGTGCATGACGCTGGTCTTCCCGTTCGTGGTGCTCGCCGAACGACCCGAAATTCAGGTGGGACCGATCACGCACATCCTGCCTGACCTGATGCTCTATCTCCAATTCCCCATCGAAGGCTTGCTGGCATACTTCATCCTGCGGCACCACGTAAAGCCCCTCAGCGTCATCTGGCAGGTCATGCTGTTTCACTTCCTGGGGTTGGCGGAATTGTGGATGCTGACCGGCAACCCCTTCGAGCTTCTGCGGCGGTAGCACGGTTAGCCGGAAATCCAAGAGATTATGGTGCCGAGTACCGAGAGCTGATTAGGCTGCGGAAAAAGTCGATGCGAGAGACGAGAAGAAGCATCCCTCAGCGGCTAAAGCCGGACTCGTTTTGCAGCTACTTGCGGCCCGACTAAAGTCGTGCCCTTGTTACAATGCCCGATGCGCGGAGCTTTTCCGCAGCCTGTGAAGCCCCCTTCTCATTTTGCGATGGCTGTGCGGAGGTTAGAACCTCTGCTTCCCTCTGGAATGCGCTTCCTGCGATCTTGTCTGCATTCCATCGCCCCTACGGGGCTGGGAACTGAATTAAATTGCCTTCCCAGGACTGCCCCTGACCCTTCGTTGCACTCGGGTCAGGGTTGTCCTGGGCTAAATTCCTTCGCTCCCTCCGGGAACGTTATCGTATTCGATCTTCTGCGGAGCCCCCTTCGACTTATGACTGCGTGGCTGCGCACCACACTCCGCTCTCGATCATGCGCGCGGCTCTTACATCCCGGTTGTAGACGTAAATCCAGCACTCCAGGGCACCGCCGGCAGCCAATGTCGCTATCGTGCGCACACGCACAAACTGGCTCAGCTCCGGTGCGGCCGGATCGAACTCCTCATAGGCATCCAAGGCGCGCAGCACGGCTGGATCTTCCGGCAGGGTGAAGAGGGCTCCGCGGATTCGGTGCTCCGCGGCCGGATCGAGAACCGCGCCGGGATAGTGGCCGAGGTCGTAGAGGCGGCCGCGGACAAACCCCTCGGCGGCGAAGCGCAACTGCACCGCGGCGAGCGCGATCTCAGGGGGAGCTAGACCCGGAAGCAGAGTGCCGTAGAGGAAGAGAAAGTCGGACATGGGATGCGTGTTGCGGGTCGAGTGCTGTGGTCTCCCACCCTAACCGCAAAAAGCGCGGTTAGGATGGGGCACCCGACCGTAGTGGAAAGTCGAACCAGGGATGCGTGTTTCGCCTAGCGTGCCGTGTGGCCTCGCACCCCGGCAGCGTGCCGTAGACGAAGTCGGGTCGCCCTGCTCAGAGCGGCTTGTGCGCCCGCAGCTCGGCGACGATCTCCTGGGCCGCGACGCGCGCTTCGTCTTCCCGGTCGGGCGGGAAGCTGATGGCGCCCACGCGGGCATGGCCTCCGCCGCCGTACCGCTCGCAGACCTGCGCCAGATTCACCATCTTGGCCGGATCGGCCTTGGTCCACGGGTTCGAGCCCACGGCAACCTTGGTGCGGAAGCTCGACTTCGAAAGACCGATTGAATAGGTGGCGTTGGGATAGAGATAGTACGGGATGAACTTGTTGAAGCCTTCCAGGGGATGATCGGTGATGTCGAAGAAGATGGTGCCGTCGCGCTCTTCGGCGCGGCTGCGAATGAGTTCGAGAGCCGCGCGATGGCGCTCCAGAAGCGGCGGCAGCAGAGGCGCCACGAAGGGCTGTTCGAGTACCTCGGCGAGCGGCATTTCAGTCAGCAGCGGGATCAGGCGCGGGATAAATTCGGGGTCCTGCGTGGACTCGATGATGAGGGTGAGCTTCATGGCCGGTGCAGCCATTTCCACGGCGGACTCGGGGCTCTCGTATTTGGCGCCGTCCACGATGTCGGCCCAGTGTACCAGCTCGGCCACCGGGGCTGTGTCGAATCCGAATTCCGTTGCCGCGATGTGGGCGATGAAGCTGGTGCAGGATGTGTACTTGGGATCGAAGAATTTGCGCGAGGCGCACACCGGGTCGCGTTGGCAGGCCTGGAAATTCTGCGTGGTCCTGCGGGGTGAGAAAGGCCGACTGATGATGATCGAACCACCAGGTGATCTGCGGCGAGGCTGAGTACTTGAAATCGACGATGGCGTTCTCGTCGCCGGTGAACTCGCGTCTCGTCAAACAGCGCGCCGGCGCGGTGCACCAGGCCGTGATACTCGTAGCTGGCGCCGGCAGCGATGCGCTCGCGATGGAAGCGCGTGAACAGCGAGGCTGAGCAAGCTCCGTCGAAGCATTTGTCGTGATAGAAGACGCGAACCCGCAAAACCTGTGCTCCTCCCCGTATGCAAAATGAAAACTGCCGGAACTGTTAAGCATCAAGGCAGCGGGTCGTTGTGTCAAGGCGGGCGGCTTGCGGCATCCGTGAGGAACCGTCTTACGCCCGCGGTGCGGGCTGGTCGGATGTGGCGCCTTCCTCCCCAGGCTTACGCCTGGGGCTACAATCTGATGCCCACTACGCGGGCTTGCGTCCGGATAATTGTGCACGCGTAGCAGAGCAATCGCGCAGGGCGCTGTGGCCGCCCGCACTGCCTTGGCGCGGGGCCTATCATTTACCCTCAAAAGGCCTTCCGAACGATGACCCAGGACGCCCCCAATGCCCGCTACCCGCTTTCCCAGGGCGTGAACCCGTGGCTGGTCACCGTTTCCGTCATGCTGCCCACGTTCATGGAGGTGCTGGACACGGCCATTGCGTCGGTGGCGCTGCCCTACATTGCCGGGTCGCTGTCGGCCTCGAACTCCGAGGCCACCTGGGTGCTCACCAGCTACCTGGTGGCCAACGCCGTCATCCTGCCGGCGTCGAACTGGTTCGCGCGGCGCTTTGGGCGCAAGCGCTTCCTGCTCACCTGCGTCATCATCTTCACCATCGCGTCGTTCTTCTGCGGCGCGGCGCCGTCGCTGGCCATCATCCTGCTGGCGCGCATTCTGCAGGGCGCGGGCGGCGGCGCGCTGCAGCCGCTCTCGCAGTCCATCCTGCTCGAAAGCTTTGCGCCCCGCGACCGATCGAAGGCCATGGCCGCCTACGGTCTGGGGATTGTCGTAGCGCCGGTGCTGGGGCCCACGCTGGGCGGCTGGCTTACCGACACGTTTAGCTGGCGCTACGCCTTCTACATCAACATTCCGGTCGGCATCCTGGCGGTCATCATGATCAGCCGCTTCGTGCACGACCCGCCCTACATCAAGAACGCCAAGGTGGGCGCCTTCGACAACATCGGCTTCGGCCTGCTGATCGTCTGGACCGGCTGCCTGCAGGTGGTGCTCGACAAGGGCCAGGAGGACGACTGGTTCGGCGCGATCTGGGTGCGCTGGGCCGTGGCCGCGCTGGTGGTGGCGCTGGTGCTGTGGATCTGGCGATCGTGGACCAATCCCAAGGGCCTGGTGGACCTGCACGTGCTCAAGGACCGCAACTTCCGCACCGGCTGCTTCATGATCGCGCTGCTGGGCATGTGCATTTACATCACCATCGCCATTCTGCCGCTCTTCTACCAGGAGATCCTGGGCTACACGGCGTTTACGGCGGGACTGGTGGTGGGGCCGCGCGGCATTGGATCGTTTATCGGCTCGCCGCATCATCGGCTTCCTGGGCTCGCGCATCGACAACCGCAAGCTGCTTTGCGCCGGCTTCCTCGGCTTTGCGGTCTGCTCGTATCATCTTCGGCTCGGTGAATCTCGACATCGGTCCCTACACGCTGCTGCTGCCCATTCTGCTTACCGGATTCGCGCTCAGCTTTGTGTTTGTTCCGCTGGCCACCATGACCACGGCAACCATTTCCAACCGCGACATGGGCAACGCCACGGGCCTCTTCAACATGCTGCGCAACATCGGCGGTTCAGTGGGGATTGCCATGGCGACCACCGCGCTGATTCGCCGCGCCGATGTGCACCAGACGTACCTGGGCGGGCATCTTTCGCCGACCAGCGCGCAGCTGCAGCAGAACGCGACGGGGTTGGCGATGTATCTAGGCCACCAGATGGGGCCGACCTCCGCGCGTCCCGGCGCCTTCGGCCTGCTCTACGGGCAGTTGATCCAACAGGCATCTCTGCTGGCCTACGTGGATGTGTTTCGCTGGACGGCGGTGCTGGCGCTCTTCTGCGCCTGCGCGACATGGCTGTTCGGGAAACCACCGAAGCATATGAAGGCGCCGCCGGGGGCGCACTGAGGAGCGGGAGCAACCCACACGAGCCCCCCAGCCTCTATTTTGCTGACCGGATGCGTGACCCTGGGGGGCCGCGCGTTCCGTCCAGGGGCAGGGGCGGGAGGTTTTCGCGATTTCCCTCTCTTGCCGGCGACGAAGGAGAATCGCAATGGCAGCCGCCGGACCCTGCCCGCAAATTCCGTGCAGCACTGCGCTACTCCGGATCGCCAAAGGTCCGGCCGCCCGCTTGGCGAACGGCGCCGGCAAGGTGCTGGTCGAATGTAGCGAGCACCGCATTTCTTCGCAACACCAGTTCGAGATAAACGGCATCGTAGCCGGTCAAATTATGGGCTCGTGCGAGATTGAGAGCGGCGGCTTGCGTCGCAGACGGTCTGGCGTCGTCCTCCACAATCGGCAACGCAGCAAGCAGCGCCAGGAATTGTCCGGATTTGACGTGGGAACAGGCCCCTTGCCGCTCCGCTACAAGAATTCCGTTGGCGACCTCCGCAAACCAGAGCGAGGGAACGACAGCTTCCTGGCGGTACAAAGCCCGGAGGATGCTCTCGGTTAACTGCGCTTCGGCGGGTTTGGCACGGTCAATCAGCCACGCTAGGGCGGCCGAAGCATCAAGCACAAGCCTCAGCATCAAGCACAAGCCTCATCGCTACCTATTTCCTGCCTTGCCGAATCCATGCAAGAACGGTGTCGCCCGATATGCCCTGAATGCGAGGGAAACGCAGCATGGCGTCAATGGCCTCAGCGCGCGAAGATTCGGAGCTGGATTGGACCGGCACGATTTCTGCCACGGCACGGCCGCGCTTGGTGATGGTAAACCGCTCGCCCTGCTCGACCCGGCGAAGAATCTCGGAGAGCTTTGCCTTGGCCTCAAAGCTCCCGACCTGGGTGTGCGGGGTGGCTGCCATAGCGCCTCCAAACAAACTAGTTCATCAACTAGATTACTCCTGCGCCGCGGCAGCTTCCACCGGCACGAGCGGCACAAACAGGCGTTTCTTCTCGTCGTAGCACTCAATACGGCCGGTGAGAATGTCGTAGTACCAGCCGTGCACGGCGAGTTGCCCCCCCTTCATTGCCCAGGCCACGGAGGGCTGCGCTTTGAGGTTGGCGAGCTGCGCCACCACGTTGCCGCGGATGAGCGCGGCAAGCTCGGCGGAGTCGCCGTCGGCGGGGTTGAGCGGCTGGCGATGGTTGAAAGCCGCCTCCACGTGGCGCAGCCAGCGCTTGGCCTTGGGAAGGGTTTCCAACACCTGGCTGTTCACGGCAGCCTTGAGCGCTCCGCAGTCCGAGTGGCCGCAGAGGATGGCGTGCTTCACCTTCAGCACCTCCACCGCGTACTCGATGGTGGCCGTCACGCCGTCGACATCGTGGGTCGTGATGGGCACCACGTTGCCCGCGTTGCGGGCGATGAACAGGTCGCCGGGGCCGGTGCCCAGGATGAGATCAGGCAATACGCGCGAGTCGGAACAGGTGATGAAGAGGCATTCCGGCGCCTGCGACTCCGCGAGCAGGTGAAACTCATTTTTGCGCTTGGGAAACACCTCGGCGAGAAATCGCTTGTGCCCTTCCATCAGCCGTTTCATATCGTTCTCCAGTGCCCTGCCCGCAGCGTTGGGCATTCGCGCGGGGTCAGTCTTTGTTGTGAATTCGGAAGCAGCCCAGAATGATCAGCGAACAACGGCCATCGCGAAGCCGTCATAGCCCTTGTTGCCAACGTTCTGAACGACGGTGGCGCTCAAGCGCGGCTCGGCGGCCATCTTCTCGAACATGGTGCGCGTGCCCTGCACGTCGGGGTCGGAGTTTTTGGGGTCCACGATATGGCCGTCACGCACCACATTGTCCACAACAATGACTGTGCCCGGGCGCGAGAGTTTCACCGCCCATTCCAGGTACGCTGGGTTATTTTCTTTATCGGCGTCGATAAAGATCAGGTCGAACGGGCCTGTGAGCGTGGGCAGCGTGTCGAGCGCCGCGCCGATGCGTATGTCTACGCGATCAAGGACGCCGGCATTCTCGAGATTTTTGCGCGCAATTTCGGCGTGACGCGGTACGTACTCGAGCGACGTGATGCGGCCGCCTTGGGGCAGCGCGCGCGCCATCCAGATGGTGCTGTAGCCGCCGAGCAGCCCGATTTCGAGAACCCGGCGCGGCTGCAGCATCTGGACCAGGACCTGCAAAAATTTTCCCTGCAGCCGCGAGACGTCGATGGCAGGCAGATCCGCGGCGCGATTGGCCGCGAGCGCGGCATCGAGCTGGGCATCCGTGGGGGCAAGAAGATCGCCGAGGTAGCTATCGACGGCGACCCACACGTCGAGGGGAGGGTTTTTGGCCATGTTATTTTTCCCGGGCGACAACGAACTCCGGCACCCAGAGCAGGGCGCGCTTGAAATCGGAATCGCTGAGTGAGGACAACGCCTGGCGCGACTGGCTGGCGTAGCGATCGGCCGCCGCCATGGCGTATTCCACTGCGCCGTTGCTTTGCCAAAATGTCCTGGATCTCCTGGCGGCTGACATTCTCAAAACTGCGGTCGTCGAGCACGCGCTGAATAGCGCGGCGATCGGCGGCAGTGCCGTGGTCAAAAGCGTGAATCACTGCGAGCGTGGCTTTGCCCTCGCGCAAATCGCTGGCCACCGGCTTGCCCAGAACCTCTTCGGTCGCGGTCAGGTCAAGCACGTCGTCGACAATCTGGAAGGCAAGGCCCACCGCGCGGCCGTAGGTGGCGAGACTCGTCTCCTCGGCCTCGGTTGCGCCGGCCAGCACTCCGCCCATGCGCATCGAAGTCGAAAAAAGGCAGGCTGTCTTGCGGAAGATGAGGTCGTAGTATTCGGCCTCGGAAACTGCTTTGCCGAGTTTCTGAATCTGCAGCAGCTCGCCCTCGACCATCTGCTGGGTGAGGCTGATGAGCAGGTCGAGGATGCGCAGGCTTTTTTCTTCAAGCGCCACTTTGAAGGCCTGCATGTAGAGCCAGTCGCCGGCCAGCACGCATTTCTCGTTGCCCCAGGTGGTGTTGGCGGAAGGCCGGCCGCGGCGTGTGTCGGCGCCGTCGATGATGTCGTCGTGCACCAGCGTGGCGGTGTGCACCATCTCCACCACCGCGCCCAGGCGGATTGCACCCTGGCCAGCGTAGCCCAGTTGGTGGGCCGCAAGCAGCAGCAGCGACGGACGCAGGCGCTTGCCGCCGCCTTCGCGCAGGTACTCGGCAATTTCCGTGATGGTGCTGACGCCGGAAGCCGCGTCGCGGCCCAGCTCCTGTTCGATGGCGACCAGGTCCTCGCGCAGCAGTTCGAAGACCTCCCGCGCCGTCGCTATGGTGAGTGTGCTCAAAGCTGTCCGGTTCCCCACGCGGAATTACGAAGACGTCTTTATCTTACCTGCTGGCCCGATTTAAAGCCGCCGGGACAAGTCCCGGCCTGCCAGTTCCAGGCTGCCGAGTCATGCTCAGTTGGTGCGATAGTTGGTGAACTGCAAATCCACACCCATGTCACGGCCGCGCAGCAGGGCGATGATGGACTGCAGCTCGTCGCGGTCCTTGCTCGATACTCTCACGGTGTCGCCCTGGATGCTGGCCTGTGCCTTCTTTTTCGCATCCTTGATGAGACGCACAATCTCCTTGGCCTTTTCCCCGGAGATGCCCTGCTGCAGGTTGATCTTCTGGCGCACGCTCTGGCCCGCAGCCGGCTCTACCTTGTCATAGGTAAGATTCTTGAGCGAGACGCCGCGCTTCACCAGCTTCTGGCCGAGAATCTCTTTCACCGCTTCGAGCTTGTACTCGTCGGCCGAGCTGAGCTGGATGGCGTCATCGCCCTCGAGCTTGATGTCGGAGTGCGAGTTCTTCAGGTCGAAGCGCTGGTGAATCTCCTTGAGCGCCTGGTCAATGGCGTTGCGGACCTCCTGAATGTCCACCTTGCTGACGATATCGAATGAGTTGTCCTGGGCCATCAAACTTCTCCAAAGGGCCGCTGTGCGCAGCACTACCAGTTTCACACGGCGGGCGGTAAGTGGAACAGGCGGAAAAAGTTTTTAGTAGTAGCGGTGGCAATTTCGGCTGGATCAACACCGAGCAGATCGGCGATCGTCCGCGCGGTTTCCGTGACAAAGGCGGGCTCGTTGCGCTGGCCGCGATTGGGCACCGGGGCGAGCCACGGGGCGTCGGTTTCCACCAGCAGGCTATCGAGCGGGACCTGGGCTGCCACGTCACGGAGCGGCTGGGCCTTCGGATAGGTGATGTTGCCGGCGAAGGAGATCAGGAAGCCGAGATCGAGCGAGCGGCGGGCTTCTTCCCAGCCAGCGCCGAAGCAGTGCATGATTCCGCCCAGGCCGGTAGAACGCCAGTGTTCTTCGAGAACGGGGAGCAGATCACTCCAGGCGTCGGTCGACTCGTTGCTGCCGCGGCAATGGATGAGGATAGGGCGCTTGCGCGCGGCGGCGACTTCGAGCTGGCGGATGAGGCCGGCGCGCTGGACATCGTGCGGCGCGCCTTCGTGGTAGTAGTCGAGGCCGATTTCGCCGCAGGCAATCACCTCCGGCTCGGCGAGCAGCGCATCGAGCTTGGCGAGCACCTGCTCGTCGATCTCGTGGGTGTTATGCGGATAAACGCCGGCGCTGGCATAGAGTTGTGGCAGAGTCGCACCGGCCGCGCGCTGCGCGTTGAATTCGCGACAAAGGTCGAGGGCCTGGTGCATCTCCGCGGGGCCTTCGCCGATGCCGATGGAAAGCACCGCGCCTACGCCGGCTTCGGCCGCGCGGGCCAGCATCGCGGGGCGATCTTCGGCATAGCGCGGGCTGTCAAGATGGGCGTGGGAGTCGATGAGCAAAGCAAGCGCTCCTGGGGGCAATTGTTTTCAATTTCAGGCCAGAGTGCTGGGACTCGATTGGCAGCCTGAAAAGCAACCGCAGATCCTTCGACTCCGCTGCGCTTCGCTCAGGATGACAGCCGCTGTGTTTTCGGCTTGGCTACTTGAGGCGCGCGCCCAGCGGCACTTCTTCCAGGAATCCAGCCAGCACCGGTGCGCCATCGGGCAGCGACGCCGCCAGCAACATCCCGTTCGATTCCAGGCCGCGCATTTTGCGTGGGGCGAGGTTGGCGACGATGACGATCTTGCGCCCGATCAGCTTCTCCGGCTCGTAATACTGCGCGATGCCGGCCAGAATCTGTCGCTTCTCGTAGCCCAGGTCGACCTCCAGCCGCAGCAGCTTATCGGCCTTGGGCACGCGCTCGGCCACAAGAATCTGCGCCACGCGCAGGTCAACCTTAACGAAATCATCGATGGCGATCACCTGCGGTGAAGCGGACCCTTCGGAGGGCTGCGCGGCGGGTTCGCTGGCGGGCGCGGAGACGGGCACGGTGCTCAGCCGCGCACTGGTCTGGTCGGCAGGAACGGTATGCACCTTCGCGGTCGGCATGGGCTGCTCGGGGTTATGTGGAACCGCCGTGGTGGGAGTTAGCGCCTCATTGGCGTGCGCGCCATGCTTGCCGGTGCCCGTAGAAGGCGCGACAGACGGCGATGCCGTGGCCGGTCCGGGAGTGGCCCCTTCCCCGCCCTGCTCGCCCGTGCTGGCGGATTCTACCGCGCTCTTGTTGTTCTGCTCTTCGAGATTCTGCATACGCTCCACTGCATCCTTTTCCGCACGGGGAAACAGCGGCGCCGGCTCGCCAAATTTCGTACCCGGCTTAAGGCCTCCCCATGCCAGGCTGGTCAAAAAGGAGTGCTTCGCCGCATCGGCGAGATCACCCTGTCCAATTTGATGCCACACCTTGGCAGCCGCATCCGGCAGGATGGGATAAGCAAGCGCCGTCATGATGCGAATGGCTTCGGCAGCCGTCGCGAGCACGCGCGCCTGATGCGCCAGGTGATCGGCATCAGAACGGTCGGCCGGCTTCTTCCACGGCGCGTTGGCGGTGAGGTATCCGTCGGTCTCGGCAACCAGGAGCCACAGGCTCTTTAACGCTTCGGAGAAGTTCAACTCGTCGAAGTAAGGACCGAAAGCGGCGATCGCTTTTTCCGTGCTGCTGCGCAGGGCACTCTCTGCCGGCGTCTCAGCGCCGGTTTCAGGCACCACCCCGCCAAAATACTTGTGCATCATGTTCACGACGCGGCTGACCAGATTGCCGTAGCCGTTGGCCAGGTCGCCGTTGTAGCGCTGCACCAGTGCGTCAAAGCTGAAATTGCCGTCCTGCCCGAAGGGAATCTCGCGCAGCAGGAAATACCGCAACGCATCCGCGCCCAACACTTCCTGCACGGTCTCTGCCCGCACGATGTTGCCGCGCGACTTCGACATCTTGCCCTGATCGAAGAGCAGCCAGCCGTTGGCGCGCACCGAGCGCGGCGGCTCAATGCCCGCGGCCATCAGAAATGCCGGCCAGTAGACGCAGTGAAAGCGGCTGATTTCCTTGCCGATGAGGTGCAGGTCCGCAGGCCAGAACTTTTTGAATTTTTCCTGGTCCTGGTCATTGTCCGAACCGTAGCCAAGAGCCGTCATGTAGTTCACCAGCGCGTCAAGCCACACGTAGATCACATGCTTCTCGTCGCCGGGCACGGGAATGCCCCACGAGAAGCTGGTGCGACTGATCGATAGGTCTTTCAGCCCGCTGCGGACGAAGCTGATCACTTCGCGGCGCGTGGATTCCGGCCCCATGAAGCCCGGATTCGCCTCGTAGAACTCCAGCAGCTTGCGCTCGAATGCGGAGAGCTTGAAGAAATAGTTTTCTTCGCTGACGGTCTCCGTGATGCGGCCGCAATCGGGGCAAGGCGCGCCTGGAGGGACTTCCACCCAGGCCTCGTCGGAGACGCAGTACTGGCCGGTGTAGGAGCCCTTATAGATGAAGCCGCGGTCGCGCATGGTGGCGAACAGGTGTTGCACGCCGCGCTTGTGCCGTGGCTCAGTAGTGCGGATGAAGTCGTCGTAGGTAATGCCCAGCCGATCCCACAGTCCGCGGAACTCGGCGGCAATGGCGGTGGCAAACTCCTGCGGCGTGCGCCCGGCCAGCTCGGCGCTGCGCACAATCTTCTGCCCATGCTCGTCGGTCCCGGTTACGAACCAGGTGTCGATGCCCAGGGCGCGCTGGCGGCGGGCAATGGCGTCGCACACGAAGGTCGAGTAAGCGTGCCCCAGGTGCGGACGCGCGTTCACGTAGTAAATCGGCGTGGTGAGATAAAAGCGCTTTGAATTCGAGCTCGAATCGGTCATGAGAGAGAGATTGCCGCACGGAACGCGGCTAAATAAAGGTCCTTCTCTATCTTACGGCATTGAAAACATAGCCCGCGAAGCGGGTGCAAGATGTTAGCCCCAGGCGCAAGCCTGGGGAGATCGCCCATTCCGAATCAAGCCCGCACAGCGGGCGTAAGACCCTAACCGAACATATCGCGCAAATCAGACAGCCACCTCACGCCTGCACACGCTCTGTTAACCTTGAAGATTACGGAAATTCGAGGCATTCACGCGTGGTTCTGGAACTGCAAAAGAAGCTCGGCGACGCGATTCGCGCGGTGCTGAAAGAAAAGTACGACCTGGCGCTGGACAACCTGCCGCTGGAGACGCCACCCGATCTGCGCTTTGGCGAAATCGCAACTCCGGTGGCCTTCGAGCTGGCGCGCAAGCTGCGCAAAGCGCCGAAGGTCATCGCACAGGAGATCGTCACCGGGTTGGGAACGGTCGAGGGATTCGCGGGGTTTGAGGTCGCGGGCGCGGGCTACATCAATGCCCGCCTGGATCGCGCGTCGGCAATCAACCTGGTGATCCATGCCGAAGGCCGCTCGCCGTCTGCGCAGAACCACTCTCTGGTCGAGCACACCTCCATCAATCCCAACAAGGCTGCGCACATCGGGCATTTGCGCAACGCCATCCTGGGCGACACGTTTGTGCGCCTGCTGCGCGCGGCAGGGCAAAAAGTCGATGTCCAGAATTACATCGACAACACCGGCGTGCAGGTAGCGGATGTGGTGGTCGGCTTTCTGCATGTGGAAGGCAAATCGGCGGCCCAGGTACGGGAGTTGATCGCCGAATGCGAGAAGCGTGCGACCGCGCAAGGCCATGCCGCAGCCATCGACTACTACTGCTGGGACCTGTATGCGCGCACCTCGCAGTGGTACGGCGAAGGCGACGCCGCAGAGCAGGAAAGACGGAAAAAGCTACGCTACCACACGCTACACGCCATCGAACGTGGCGGCAATGAGACCGCCGAAATCGCCGAGCTGATTTCGACGGCGGTCTTGCGGCGGCATCTCGAAACCATGCTGAGGCTGGATATCGAATACGATTTTCTGCCTCGCGAGAGCGAGATTCTGCACCTCAGATTCTGGGAAGCGGCTTTCGAGCAGTTGAAGAAAACTGGCGTGCTGTACTTCGAAACCGAGGGCAAGAACAAGGGCTGCTGGGTGATGACCAGGCCCGGCGCGCCCACGCAGCCGGTCCAACCTCAAACCGCCCCGGAGGGCGACGAGAACGGTCCGAAGGACACGGATGAAGATGCCAAGGTCATCGTGCGCTCTAACGGCACCGTGACTTACGTCGGCAAAGACATTGCCTATCACCTGTGGAAGTTCGGCCTCCTGGGTCGCGATTTCGGCTACATGCCGTTCTTCACGTATCCCAAACATGAGTGCTGGATTTCGACGGTCGATGGCGAGAAAGACCATCCACACTTTGGCGGGGCGACGGCGATTTACAACGTGATCGACTCGCGCCAGTCAGACCCGCAGTCGAATGTGATTCAGGCGCTGCGCGGCATGGGCCATACCGCCGAGGCCGACCACTACACGCATTTCAGCTATGAGATGGTGGCGCTGACACCCCGTTGCGCGGTCGAACTGGGCTATACGGTTTCCGATGAAGACCTGGCCCGGCCATACATCGAAGTCAGCGGGCGCAAGGGCTTCGGCGTGAAGGCCGATGACCTGATCGACAAGCTCATCGCCGCCACGCGCGCCGAGGTGGACGCGCGGCAGACGGGGCGTGATGAAGCGGAGAGGCAGAAGATCGCAGAGCAGATTGCCATCGGCGCGCTGCGCTACTTCATGCTGAAGTACACGCGCAATACCGTCATTGCCTTCGACTTCAAGGATGCGCTCAGCTTCGAGGGCGAAACCGGCCCGTATATCCAGTACGCAGTCGTGCGCATTCGGAATATTTTCCGCAAAGGCGGGACGACGGCGGAAGCGGTGCTCGATGACGCCGCACGCGGCGACGTTTCGCAATACCTCACCGGCGAGGCCAACGAGGACATTTGGTCACTGTGGCTACGCGCCGGCCGTTTCTCGCTGGTCTTGGAGCAGTGCATCGCTGCCTCGGAACCCGCGTACCTGGCTAAGCACGCGTTTCAACTCGCGCAGGAGTTCAACAACTTCTACCACAAGCACCACATCCTCACCGAAGAAGATCCGCGGCGGAAGACGTTTCTGCTGACAACCGCGGCAGTGGTACTGCGCGAGCTGATCAAGACCCTGGCGCTGCTGGGAATCGAGAGCCCGGAAGCGATGTAAGGGTAGAAATCAGGGGCCAGAGATCACTTCTCGCCTCGGCAGTTCCGTGCCCTGTCCTTTCTCCTGAGTGAGAGAAGCGAGTCGAAGGATCTGCTTCTTGGATCTTCTGTGGAAAGGGCGGGAGACCCATGCAACTTTGCTGGGAAATTCAGAACGCCCCGGATGCAGATTTGTGGCCTCCCACCCTTGCGCCATAAAAAACGCGCAAGGATGGGGCACGGAGCATCGATTCCGGTTCGACCGGTGAAAACTATCCGGTTACGATTTCGCTGAAGTCGGCGATGGTGGAGAAGTTACTGAGGACTCCGTCGATGAGGGCGAGGTTCGCCCCTCGGACCTCCTCGTTTGCGTCGAGGACCATAACTTTGTCGAAGAACGTATCGACAACCGGACGCAGCGTGGCAATCAGGGCGAGGGCCGCGGCGTATTTGCGCTGCTCGCGAAGCTTCGCCACCTGATCTGCGAGCGAGTGGGCGGCGCTCCTCAGTTCCTGGGCTTCAGGGGCTTTGAGGTTGGCCCAGTTGCCGAGCGCGAATCCCTTTTCTTCCGCCTGGCGCAAGATATTCTTGATGCGCTTGAAGGCTGCTGAGACAGCCAAAACGTCTTCCGAACCCCGCGCCGCGGCCAGCGCTTCGGCGCGGGCGATGGCGTCGCGCACGTCGTCGGCGCCTGCGGCCAGCACCGCGTTCACCACGTCGTAGGCGAAGCCGCGCACGTCCTTGAGGTAGAAGTGCAGGCGCTCGCGGAGGAAGGCAGCGACCTGCTCTTTATGAGCAGCCTCGGCTCCCGAGGCTGCCAGCACATCGCTCAGCGTCAGCGGAAGCTCGGACTCGGCGAGGATCTTCACAATCGCGTTGGCCGCGCGGCGTAGCGCGAAAGGATCCTTCGATCCCGTAGGCGCGTTGCCGATGCCGAACATGGCAACGATGGTCTGGATGCGGTCGGCGAGGCCAAGTAATTGCCCCTCAATCGAGACAGGGATATTGTCTTCGGTCGACGCGGGCGTGTATTGCTCATAAATTGCCAGTGCCGTGCGCTCGCCCAGGCCTTGTGCGCGAGCATAGAGGCCGCCGATGATGCCCTGCAACTCGGTGAATTCCTTGACGAGTTCGGTGGTGAGGTCGGTCTTGGCAAGCTCGACGGCTTTGAGCAATGCGGCTTCATCGAACTGCGTGCCTGCGGACTTGACTTGCTTGGCGAGGGCTTTGGCGATGCGCAGATTCTGTTCCGTCTTCCACGCGTAGCTGCCCAGCTCTTTCTGGAAGGTGACGTTCTTCAGGCTTTCGACGCGCGCAGCAAGCGGCGTCTTCTGATCGAAGTCCCAGAAGAAACGCGCATCCTTGAAGCGCGCCGTCAGCACACGGGCGTTGCCGTGGCGGATAATCGCCGCGCCTTCGTCATCGACCCTGGTGTTGAGCACGGTGAGGAAGTGCGGGGCCAGCTTGCCGTTGGCGTCTTCCACAGCGAAATATTTCTGATGATCGCGCATCACCGTGACCAGAACCTCTTCCGGCAGATCCAGATACTCCGGCTCGAAGTTGCCGAGAATCACCGATGGCCATTCCGTTAAATGGACGACCGTCTCAACGAGCGGCTCGTCTTCGCGCCAGCGTGCGCCGGGGACGGTGCGCGTTGCGGCGTCCAGCGTCTTGCGAATGATGTGGCGGCGCTCGGCTACGCTGACGACGACGCTTGCCGCGCGGAGGGTATCGGCATAGCTCTTCGCCGAGGGTAAAAGAACGGAGTTCCCGTGGAGGATGCGATGACCGCGGCTGGCGTTTCCGGCCTTAATTCCGGCAATCTCGACGGGGACGATTTCAGAATCGAGCAGTGCGACCAACCAACGCACCGGACGCACCAGGCGCTCGGGCTTCCCTGCCCGCCAATACATGTTCTTGGCCCAGTAAATGGCGAGAACTTCCTTAGTCAACTCTGCAGCAAGCAACTCCGTTGCGGACCGCCCTGCGCGCTTCACAGACGCGCCAACGTACTCGCCCTTGGGCGTGGTCACTTTCTGGAGCGCGGAGACTTCGACGCCGGCTTTTTTGGCGAAGGCTTCAGCAGCCGGCGTGGGTGCCCCGTCTTTGAAGGCGACCTTCCACGAGGGGCCGGTGAGCTGCTCCTCGGTGTCGGCCTGGCGCGCGAGGACGCCCTCGGCCAAGACGGCGAGACGGCGCGGCGTGGAGTAAGTGGTGACCCTGGCGCCCTCGGCCAGCAGGCGCTCGCGAGTGAGCAGGTCGGTGACGCGACGGGCCAGCTCGGCCTCGGCGCCGGCAATCATGCGGGCGGGAATTTCTTCAAGACCGAGTTCGAAGAGAAAGTCTGACATCGGATCAATCTTCCAAGCTTCTAGCGGCCAGCTTCTAGCTCCCAGCTTAATTTTGCGGCGCAGCAGCGTCGGCATGCGCTTCCCAAGAAAGCGACCAAAAGCTAGTAGCTAGAAGCTAGCAGCTAGTGCTGTGACTGTGTAGTTTCGAGCTTTCCCAGGTCTCAAAATCGAGACCTGGGGCACCCTGCTTCAAAGGCTCAATTACAAAATTACGTGGACACGGTACTAGTAGCTTGCGCAGCTTGCTGGATCGCGTAGGCTTTGGCTACGCCTACCGCCAAGTTGCGAATGCGGCCGATGACGCCTACTCGCTCCGTCACGCTGATTGCGCCGCGGGCGTCGAGCAGGTTGAACAGGTTGGAGCATTTGAGCGCCAACTCATAGGTCGCAAGCAGCGGAAATCTTTTCTTATCCGCTGCGCTGGCGTTTTCGTCGTTCAGAACCGCGCCCGCTTGGTCGAGGAGCGATTTGGCTTCGGCTTCGTACGAGTTGAAATGCTCCCAGAGGCGCGGGACGTCGGCGTACTCAAAGTTGTACACGGAGAACTGCAGTTCTTCCGCCAGCCGCACATCGCCATAGGTAACCGGTGCACCCGTGTCCGGGTCGCGGGCCCACACAATGTCGTAGATCGAGTCCACATCTTGCAAAAACGCCGCAATGCGCTCGAGGCCGTAGGTAAGCTCGGCGCAGATGGGGTCGAGGTCGAGGCCGCCACACTGCTGGAAGTAGGTGAACTGCGTAATCTCCAGTCCGTCGAGCATCACCTGCCAGCCCACGCCCCACGCGCCGCCCGCGGGCCACTCCCAGTTATCTTCTTCGAACTTGAGGTCGTGCTGCTTGAGGTCGATGCCGATGGCCTCAAGCGATTCGAGATAGAGCTCCTGCACATTGACCGGGGGCGGCTTGAGAATGAGCTGGAATTGGGTGTGCTTGAAGAGGCGGTTGGGATTCTCGCCGTAGCGGCCGTCGGCGGGGCGGCGCGAGGGCTGGGCATAGCCGACTTTGTAGGGCTTGGGCCCGAGGACGCGCAGAAACGTCTCCGGCGCCATGGTGCCCGCGCCCACTTCCACGTCGTAGGGCTGCTGGATGACGCAGCCGCGTTCCGCCCAAAAGCGCTGCAGGCGGAAGAGCAGATCCTGAAAGGTGAGCGGGGATTTTGTAGAGGCTTTTTGGGTTGCAGGCACGCGGTTCTCTTTCGGTCGGGACTCAACGAAATTTTAACAGTTGGGGCGCGTGCGGCAGGTTTCGACTTCGGTGCCGCTACCCTGGCCGCAGGAGCGGAAGGGGGCGGTGACCGGCCCGGGCGACAAATCGCTGAAAACCAACAATTGACAGCTGAAAACGACGGACCGCGATTGTAAGCTGTACAAGCATGGCCTTTCCCGCAGACCTGATGAATCTTCTTTTCGGCCGCCCCCTGGCCACCAGCGAAGAGCGCGCCGAACACATTGGCCCGCTGGCCGGCATACCTGTCTTTGGCCTGGATGCGCTGAGTTCGGCGGCGTACGGACCGGAGGCCGCGCTTACGCTGCTGATTCCGCTGGGGCTGATGGGCGTGCAAGTACATCGTCCCCATCAGCATCGCCATCATCGCGCTGCTGACCATCGTCTACTTCAGCTATCGCCAGACCATCGAAGCCTATCCGCGCGGCGGCGGCTCGTATACCGTGGCCAGCGAGAACCTGGGCCACGGCGCCGGCCTGCTGGCCGCCGCGGCGCTGATGATCGACTACATTCTCACCGCGGCGGTGGGCATCTCGGCGGGCGTGGGCGCGCTCATCTCCGCCGTGCCCAGCCTGCAGCCGCACACGCTGGGGCTGTGCCTGGGCGTGCTGGCGCTGCTCACCCTCGTGAACATGCGCGGCGTCCACGACACCGGCGTGGTCTTCATGATTCCCACCTACCTTTTCACGGCCACGCTGCTGATCGTGATCGGCGTGGGCGATGTGGCACGTGGTGTACGCGGCCGGTGGGCATCCGCAGCCGGTGACGCCGCTGCCGGCCGTGCCCGCGGCCACGGCGGCAGTAAGCCTGTGGCTGCTGCTCAAGGTCTTCTCCTCGGGCTGCACGGCCATGACCGGCGTGGAAGCGGTGAGCAACGGCGTCATGGCCTTCCGCGACGACACCCGCAAGAACGCCAAGATCACGCTCACCATCATCATCGTGCTGCTGGCCATTCTGCTGGCCGGCATCGCGCTGCTGTGCCGCGCCTACCGCATCGCCGCCACCGATCCGGACGGCCCCGGTTACGAGAGCGTGCTCTCCATGCTGACGCGCGCGGTGATGGGCCACGGCTGGTTCTATTACCTCACCATCGGCTCCGTGCTGCTGGTGCTGGCGCTCTCGGCCAACACCGCGTTCGCCGATTTTCCGCGACTCACCCGCGCCATTGCCCTCGACGATTACATGCCCCACGTCTTTCTGCTGCGCGGCCGGCGGCTGCTCTACTCGTGGGGCATTTATGTGCTGGTGGCGCTCACGGCGCTGCTGCTGATCATCTTCGGCGGCGTCACCGACCGCCTCATCCCGCTTTACGCCATCGGCGCGTTCATGGCCTTCACGCTCTCCCAGGCGGGCATGGTGATGCACTGGAAGCGCCAGGGCGAATGCGCCCGGTGCGCATGATCCGTCAACGGCCTGGGCGCAGTGGCTACCGGGCTCACCACGCTGGTGGTGCTGGTGGCCAAGTTCGTTGAGGGCGCGTGGATCACGGCGCTGCTGATCGTGGTCATGATCGTGCTGATGCGCGCCGTCAAGCGCCATTACGTGCGCGTGGCCCGCGAGACCGACCTCACCCGCCCATTGTTCCCGCCGAAGTCCAGGAGCCGATCGTGGTGCTGCCGATCGACCGCTGGAGCCGCATCTCGGAGAAGGCGCTTTCCTTTGGCTTGGCGCATGTCCAGCGATATCCGCTGCGTGCACGTGCTCACGTCAGACGACTTCGATCCGTTCTGCGATTCCTGGCAGGAACTGATTGCCAAGCCGCTGCGCGCGGCCGGCCGCGGGGTTCCGCGGCTGATTACCCTCAAATCGCCCTATCGCTACGTCCTGCAGCCGGTGGTGGACTACGTTCTCAACGTGGAAAAAGAGCCGGGCACGTGCAAGGTGTGCGTGCTGGTGCCGGAGCTGGTGGTTCGGCATTGGTGGGAGGGCCTGCTGCACAACCGCCGTTCGGATCTGCTCAAGTTTATGCTGCTGATGCGCGGCAACCGCCGCATCGTCGTCATCAACATCCCCTGGTACCTGGAAGAAGGGTGAGGCCCCCTGTTCCTGAAACCGGGGCGAGCAGGATAGTCTAAGAGGGTACCGGAACAGTCTTGGAAGCCGGGCCCGGAGCTGCGGCGCAGCCAGGCTATCGCCCTGCACGTGAATGAGGAGAGTTTTCCGTTGAAGAGAACGTTTTGGTTTTCGATTTTGGCCGCGGTTGCGGCCGTGTTTTTGCCCATGACTGCTACCGCCCAGGCGGTTCCCGAGGCGGGCCCGCCCACCGCACCCACCTACAAATATTCCGTGTACGGCGGATTTGCCTATACCAGCCTTAACCAGGTGAACGGGTCGCGCTACGGACTCATTGGCGGCAAGGTGATGGTTACGCGCGACTGGGGTAAATACTTCGGGCTTATGGGCTCAGGCGACTACTACAAGCCGCCTGCCGGTTCCAGCACCCCTGGCAACCCCGGCGATCCCTCGGTTTACAGCATTCTGGGCGGCCCTGAGATTCACGCCAATATCTACGGCAGCATCGATGGGCTGGTCTTTGCCGAGTTGGGCCTGGAGCACACCGGTGGCGAGAACATGATCCCCAGCACTTCATTCGCCGGTGGTTTCGGCGGCGGGCTGCTGTACCACCTGAATCAGCGCTGGTCGATTCAGGCCACCGGCGACCGCGTGGCCGCTTCGTTCTCGCCGATCAACAATACCCCCGAGCTGGGCTACTCGACACACCGCACCTGGAATCCCCGGGCGACCATCGGCGCGGTCTTCCGGTTCTGACGCTGACTCTTTTCCCGCCTCGCAGGCCCTCCGGGCGATCACCCGTCCGGAGGGCCTGCGACGTCCGGGCGCTAAGATCGAAGCATGCCGGAATTGAGGATCCCTGCGCGCAAGCTTGCCGCGGCCGCCATTGTTGCGGCCGGCGCCTGTCTGCTGGTGGCCATCCTGATCCTGGGCATCGACGACAAGAGCGCGACCGGGCGGGACTTCATTCAGTATTGGGCGCTGGAGCAGCAGTTGGCGCACGGCGCCAATCCCTACGACCCGGACGCCATTCTGCACATCGAGCGCGCCGTGGGCATGGACAAGCCGGGGGTGCTCATCAGCCTGAGCCCGCCGGTCGGCTTGGTTTATGCGTTACCACTGGGATGGGTGAGCGCAAAGACCGGCCTGGTCCTGTGGATGCTTCTGCTGCTGGCCTGCACGGCGGTTTCGGTCTGGATCCTGTGGCTGCTGCACGGTCGTCCCGAGAGCCGCTGGCACGTCATTGGACTGGGCTTTCCACCCGTGCTGTGGTGCCTCATCGCCGGCCAGCTCGGCATCTTTTTCCTGCTTGAGATATGCCTGTTTCTCTACTTTATCCGCCGCCGTCCCTGGCTGGCCGGAGCAGCCCTGGCGCTTTGCGCCCTCAAGCCGCACCTGTTTCTGCCCTTGGCGCTGGTGCTTCTGCTGTGGTCTATCACCCGGAAGCAGATCGGCGTCCTGGTGGGGCTTGCTGCTGGGCTGGCCGTCAGTTGCGGGCTCACCCTGGGGGCTGACCCTCGTGTCTGGAGCCAGTACGCGCAGATGCTGCACTCGGTCCACATCATGGACCAGTTCCTGCCCACAGTGAGTGTGGGACTGCGCTTCCTGGTCGATCGCCGTGCACGCTGGATCGAGTTTGTTCCCGAGGGCTGCGCGTGCCTCTGGGCGGCGTGGTATTTCCTGGCACGGCGTGTGCGCTGGGAGTGGGACAGGGACGGCTTGCTGGTGCTGCTGGTCTCGGCGGCCTGCACGCCTTATTCCTGGTACAGCGATCAGGTCATGCTGTTTCCGGCGATCCTGGCGGGACTTTACGCGGCCGAGAAGTCGACTCGCGTTCTGGCCTTGTTCGGAGTCATTGCCGCGGCCGGCCTGGTGGGGTTCCTGGTGCAGATTCCCATGACCTCGGCCTACTACATTTGGACCGCGCCGGCGTGGCTTGCCTGGTATCTGTACGCGCTGCGGAGCGGCGGCGCTGCAGAGCTTGCGCAGAGCGACGGGGCGCTGGTGGTGTCTTCTTGCGTGTAGGTCTTCAACCGCATGTTTTCGTTCATTGAGTTTATGCCGAGTTTATGCCTTCCCCGATCTCAAAATCGAGACCTGGGGCACCCCCATCTTTGCAAAGTTGAGCGGTCATACACCTATCGAGTGCCGCGACCGTGAGGTTCGGTGGTTTCCCCGGTCCCAAAATCTGGACCGGGGGCACCCAAGCTCATGGGCGCGATTACGGAATCTCCAAGTCACGTATTGGTGCCCTTAGCCCGCAGCTAATTCCGCAGGTGCCGCGGGTTGCGCAGCACTCTTGCGGCCGTAGACCACGACCAGCCAGATGAGGAACAACACCAAAATGCCGAGGATGAGCAGGCTTCCTTCGGGTCCGTCGGTGCCGCCGCTCCACAGCGGATTGCCGGTGGGCGCGGTGCTCAGGAAATGGCCCTTGGGTACCAATCCGCTGTCCGCCGTGCCGTAGAAGTAGGTTTCAGCCCAGTCCCAGCCGGCATGGCATCCAATCGCCCACCACGCCGAGCCGGTAACGTAGATGCTGACACAAAAGACAAAGCCGATGGCGGCCGCGCTGAAAATGCCAATCCAGTTCTCGCCGCCGTTGCCGGTATGCACAAAGCCGAAGAGCGTGGAGGTGACCCACGCCGCCTGCCAGAATGAACTGCTTGCCGCGCGTCGCTGGTGAAGCAGGAAGCAAGGGATCAGTCCCAGCAGCGCGACAGCGTAGTCGCCCCACACGCCGTTGCCTTTGTGGCGCACCACCAGGTCCGCAGAGAGCAGTGCGACCACGCCCAGCGCCCACCAGAAATTGAGGCCGCGGGTGAGCGTGTATTGCAGATAGCAGCGGAAGGTTCCCTCCTCAACGCAACCCACCATCAAGAAGAGGCAGCCCCAGAAGAGCGCATATTCGAGGATGGTGGCTCCGGAGAGAGCCTGAGCGCCAAAGTGCAGCCAGCCACCGGCGGCAAGTGCACCCACTAGAATGGACAGCGCGGCAAAGCCCACCATCAGACCGGAGAAGAAGTGTCGCGCCCGGCGCGGGCCGGTCAGGTTGTAGTCCAACAGGCTCCGCCGCTCGATGAGCGCCGCCACGATTGCACCTGCGAGCAGCCCCACCAGCAGGACAAGTTCGTTGAAGAACATGTTGCGCGGGGTGAATCCGCCTTTGGGATTGACCATGTGGGTCCGAACCAGCACGAACCCCGTCACCATCGCAGCCAGGATATACGTAACGATGAAGATCAACACCGACCAGCCTGCGCGTAGTCCCTGGGGTCCGAGCAACACCCAGCGGATGCCGTGTGTGGCTGGCGGCGGCAGCAGTTGGGGCGGCTGCAGGTTTTCAGGCCCCGACGCATCGGGTGTCAGCGGCTCGCTTGTGGGCAAACCTTGGTCGAAGGGTTCGTGCGTCTCCGGTTCCATGGATCTCCTTCCGATCAGGAACAAGCAGTGTATCTAAACTACGATACGACACACGAACGCCCCGGAAACTCAGGCCTCCGGGGCTGGATATTTGGTTTTACTTCTGCTGGTTCTCGCTCTCCTGCCCTGCCGGCTGCCCTTCCACCTGGATGTAGTCCTTCACGGAGAAGACACCCGGAACCTGGCTGGCGCGCATGAATGCCAGTTGCTTGTCCTGCTGGCTGATGACTGATCCGTAGAGGGCGACGTTTCCGTTCTGCACCGAGATGCGAATGGGCTTCACCGGGTTAATGGCGTATTTTTGCAGGACCGGATAGCGGTAGATGGCGTTCGCCACCTGCTCCCGGATCCGATTGTCGTTTGGTGAAGTCGGATCTACCTGGATATTGTCGATGACGTCCTTCACGCCCGGCGTGGTAGCGGCCAGCGCGATTGCTGCGTCGCGGTTAGGGTAGTCGTGCGAAGTGCCGCCCAGCGTCACCACGCCGTCCTGCACCTGTAGCTGGATGGCATCAAAGACGTTGCCGTAGCCCTGGCGGCTATAAGCCAGCGCCGGTCCCAGTTTCTTTGCGATCTCGGAATCAGTGGCACTGCTCGAGACCTGGATCTCGTCGCGCACTGCCTGAACGCCCTTCACTTTGCGCGCCTTCCGGTCCGCATCGTCCTTGTATTCATACAAGGACACAGTTCCTGAAAGCGTTGCTGTGCCATTCTGGTCGACCCTCACCTGCACGTCCTTGAACCTGGAGTTGCTGAGCTTCGATTTCAGAGCTGCTGTTGGATCCTGGTCTGCGCCATGCAATGCGGGCGCAGAGACCGCCGCGACCCCAGCCAGCACCACGGCCAGAATCGCCCTGCGGGAGTGTTTGCCTGATGTCATCATTTTCGCCTCCTTTCGCCGGCTGCAGCACGCCATCGGCAGCAGGCGCATAAATACCGTGTTTTGAACCCTCATACCGCTGCTATAGACACGCAAAACCAAATTTCGGTTGCGTGGAGCTAGCGATGGCCACCTTCCGGCCCCGGAGTTTCCCCAGGTGGGATGCTCTGCCGCCGCGACGGGCAACTGACAGCAACTGCAATTCTTATGCCGGCATCCTACTGGGCAAGCGGCCTCTTTACCAGTGCGTCCAAGGGCTGAGTGGTAGGACCATGTTGGGGGGAACGGTGCATACGGTCAAGGGAGGTGGCGAGAGAGAGTTAGCGCAGGGCCGGCGCAAGGAAGGAACTGAGCCCGGTGCCCACTCCGTCCAGTTCTACGAGGATCCCTCGCTCTTTCTCGATCAGCTCGCGGAATGTACCGGTTCGGCTCTCGGATCCGGTGGCGCGTGTATCGTGATTGCCACGGCCGAGCATCGCAGCGGTCTGGCCGAGAGGCTCAAGGACTGGGCCATTGATATCTCTTCGGTTACAGACTCCGGTCGCTACATCGCTCTCGACGCAGAAGAAACGATGGCCCGCTTCATGGTGGAAGGCTGGCCTAACCGCGAGCTTTTCTACCGCGCCATCGAGCCTCTGCTGCCGCGCGCCCAGGCCTCGGCAGCGCGCAAACCCGGAGTGATCTTTGTGTTTGGCGAAATGGTGACGCTGCTCTGGGAAGACGGCCACCACGATGCCGCCATCCAGCTTGAGCAACTGTGGAACGAGATGCAAACGCATCACGAATTCTCGCTGCTGTGCGCTTATCCGCTCTCCTCATTCGCCCACGAATCCCAGCAGGAACTCTTCCGCCAGGTGTGCCAGGAGCACTCCCATGTGGGTCCCGCGGAAGGTTACAGTGCGCTGGCCAGCGAGGCGGCCAGCGAATCGGGGCGCCTGCGCATGATCCGCTCTCTGCAGCAGCGGTCAGCCGCATTCCGCAGCGCTGTGGAGGAGCGGGAACAAGCCATTGCCCAGCGCGATCATGCGGAGGACAAACTATGGCGCAGCGAGGAATTCGCTCGCAGGATTGTGGAGAGCTGCGTGGACTGCCTGAAGGTCCTGGATCTGGAGGGCCGGCTTGAATACATGAGTCCTTCCGGTCAGGCGTTGCTGGAGATCGACGACCTGAGCACCTATCTTGGACGGCCGTGGAAGAAGCTGTGGAGAGCAGAGGACCGGCCGCGTGTGGAAGCCGCCTTGAAGGTGGCCAGATCCGGCGGCGAGGGCAGGTTCCAGGCAGGTCTCGCGACCGGTTCTGATGCGCGCAAGCAGTTTGACGTGCGCATTGCGCCCATGCGCGGACGCGATGGCACAATCGAGCGGCTCATCGCCGTCTCGCGTGATATCACCGACCTGCGCCAGGCACAACAGATCGCTATGCAGGCAGAGAAACTGGCTGCGGCCGGGCGCATGGCTGCCACCATCGCCCACGAGATCAACAACCCGCTGGAAGCGGTCACCAACTTCCTCTACCTGGCGCGCACCATTCCCGATATGCCCGAGCAAGCGCAGCGGCACTTGGAGATTGCCGACCGCGAGCTTACCCGGGTGGCGCAAATCGCGCAGAAGACGCTGGGCTTCTACCGCGACACCTCTAATAACAAATGGATCAGCGTGAGCGAGGTGATTGCCGATGTGCTGCTCATCTACGATCGCAAGCTGCGCTACAAGCGGATGAAGGCCGTGGCTAAAATCGATCCCGTTCTCAAGGTCTTTGCCAAGCAGGGCGAGCTCAAGCAGGCACTCTCGAACCTGCTGGCCAATGCGATCGATGCCTCAGACGAAGGCGGCTGCGTGTGGCTGCGCGCGCACGCGAGCTCCCACTGGACTAACGGCATGGAACCGGGCACCCGCATTACGGTCGCGGACAACGGAGCCGGCATGGCGCCCGAAGTCCAGAATCGCATCTTCGTTCCGTTCTTCACTACGAAGCCCAACGTGGGCACCGGGATTGGTTTGTGGGTGACGAAATCTCTGATTGAGCAGCAGGGCGGCTATCTGCACTTTCGCAGCCGTCAGGGTCAGCATTCGGGAACGGTGATGAGCTTCTTCCTGTCCGGCTCACCCCGTGCGCAGGCACAAGAACTAAGCACGGCGGCTTGAGACGCTGACTAACCAAGGAAGGTCTGCACAATTAGTTCGCATTCCCTCAGGGGCTAAAGCCCCGGATCATTTTTGCAGAGCTTAACGTACGGGCTGAAGCCCGCACCCTTCACTGAAGCCCGTACCCTTCAAAACAGCGACTTATTCAGGGGTTCCCTCAATAGCTGAATCGCTACTTATAGCGCCGCGTAGCTTTGAGCACCATGGAGAACACGCCCGCCTCATCGCGCGCCACCACCAGCGAAACGTGCCGGTTGATGGCAATCTCGGCCTGCAACAGCTGCTGGCCGGTGGTGTTCACATCGGTGGCGTAAGTAAGCGTAAGGTTGCGGCCCACCTGCTCCTGCACTGTAATACGCGAGGTGGCGTTGCCGAAGGCGCCCAGATAATCGGGGTCGACCTTTACCGAGCCCGCGCCAAACAGCTTCTGCACGCGGCTGCTGACGGTGGCGTTGAGCGCGCCGCCCAGCAGCGCGTCGGTGCTGGGATTGGCCAGCTCCTGTTCCTGCTGCTGCGTGTAGAGCCGCTCCTGATCCTGGGTGTGCCCCAGCGCCAGCAGCGAAACCACGTCCGACTCGGCAAGCGGCGGATCGCTGCGGTAGCTTACCACCGGCCGCTGCGGCGATCCGTGCAGGCCCAGCGTGATGTCGTAGTCCTGCACGTGAGCCGTCGCCGTCAGATCGATGATGGGCTCGATGCGCACCGGGTTGGTGAAGGAGATTTCTCCGCGCTGCAACTCGTAGCGCGTGCCGGCAATCACCGCGCTGCCCTCGGTAATGGAGACCTGGCCCAGCACCGATGGCGAGGCCACCGTACCGCGCAGATGCAGATCGACATCGCCTGCCAGCTTGGCAAAGGCATTCTGAAAATTCAATTGCGGCGAAGAAACCAGGTGAATGTCGAGGCGCACATGATTGGACGGCGCGTTGGGCAGCGCAGCGGTTTGCACGGAGGCGTTGGCCTGTGCGGCCAGTGCTTCCAGGTCGAGATCGGGACTGGTGGCGAAGCGCGTGATCAGCACGTTGCCGCTGAGCAGCAGATTGTTCTCAGCCCCCTGCAGGCGCAGGTTGGCATCGGCCAGCGAACTCACGCCCTGCGGATAGCGAATGCGCACGCCCTTGCCGGTGACAGTGAGATCGGCATAGAGGCCGTGCTGATAGGTGAGCGAGCCGCCCACGCTCAGCAATCCGCCGCCGGTCATGGCAGTTAATTGCTGCACTTCCAGCCGGTTCTGGTTGAACTCGAGCGTGCCATGCAACTGGCTCAGGCCGTTGGGCAAGTCTTCGAGTGAAAGTGCCCCGTTCTGGAATTGAATCTTGCCCTTGAGGCCGGGGTTCTGCACCGTCCCATGCGCTTCCACTTCGAACGTCGTGGTGCCGCTCGCGGTCAGGTCAGGATCGAGCGTCTCCGCCAGCTTCAGGTTGATGGAGCCGCGCGCGGCTACATCGAACTTGTGCGCGCCGCTGATGGAAAGTCCACCCTCCGCGCGCACGTCCGTGTCCTCGCCGGTTACGTGCATTGGATCCAGTCGAATGCGGCCGTCGGCGAGCGTGGCATGCGCGCCGCCCTGACCCTGCAGGTGCACCCCGTCCAGCGTGACGACCAGTGTATTGAGATTGGCTTCGCCGCGCAGCTGGTCGGGTCGCTTGAGCGGTCCCGACACCGTCATGGTGCCGGCCAGCGCCGATTCACCGCTCAATCCGGGCACGTGCGCCATCTTGAGCAGAGCGCCGACATCAAAACGCGAAAACTCGACCTGGTTGTCGGTTGCGTAGTCGCCGTGCAACTGGGTTTCTCCGTGCAGATTCAGTTCCGCCCCGGCAAGCAGTGTGCGGCCGTCGTAGTGGAGCGCGTCGCCGGTGGTGTGCGCGGTGACGTCGAGACTGCCCAGAGCTTCGCCGCCGACCGTCAACCCGCTCACCGTTACGTGGCCGTCGAGGCGCGGATTGTCGATTGAGCCGGAGCTGGTGAGAGTGAGGCCAAGCTGGCCCGCCACGCCGGTATCGTTGCGGCGCAACCATTCAATACGCGCCAGTTGAATGCCGCTGCCGTGCGCGCTGGCGTCGAAGCGCCGCGCCGACAGATCGAAGGTGCCCGCGCCGGTGATGCTTCCACCCGCCGCGCTTACATCGATGGACGCCAGCTTGAGCGTGCGGTTCTCGAAGGTTCCGCGCGCGCGCGCTTCTGAAATCGGTTCGCCGTAGAGACTGCCGTTCTTCAACTCGATAAAGCCCGCGCCGCCGGTCGTGCCCAGGGGCCCATGCGTCTCGATCTGAGCGTCCAGCAACCCGGTGGCCGGCAGTTTGCCCGCGAAGAACGGCTGCAGGTCATCGACGGTGATATTCACGGCCTGTACGTTGGCGTGCAGCACGGAGTCGCGATTGTAGGCTGGCTCAACAGTTTGTCTCTTTTGCGTTACCGGCGAGGGCTGCATGGCTGCGTCCAGCGTGCCGCTCACCGTGATGCGCGCCGCGCCACGCTGCAGTCATTGCGTGGGCAATGGCAATGCGCGTTTCAGAGTAGCTGCCGGTGGCCACAGCAGAGTCGAAGGTCACCAAGCGCGGCTGCCCCGTTTGCTCTTGCTGCGGCATTTCGATCGCCAGTTGCGTGGCCTTCACATCGCCCGCAATCCGCGGATGCAGCAGCGACCCGGTCCAAGTGCCGTGAAAATCAGCCTGGCCTCCGAGCTTTGCGGGCAGCGCCGCCGTGCCCACTTTGCTTCCGCGCTGGAGTCCCAGGTCGCGCAGCACGGTATCGAATTCAGCGAGATTGTGGGAATGGAAATCGACCGCGAGCGACGTGGCGCTGGTCATGGGGTACGCGCCCAATTGTCCGCTCGCGAGCAAACTGCTGCCAGGCAATTCCATCTCCAGCGTGCGCACCTGGACTGCGCCATTGTGCTGCGTATAGGTGGCGTCTATGGTTCCACTGGCCGGCGCCTCGGGCGCTGTGGAGTTGCCCGAACCGATCGGGCTCATGCTCAGCTCTGCGCCCACGGCTACGGTGTTGGGGTCACCCCTCGTCCACGTAGCGGTGGCCGGCCCGTTCAGCAGCGCGCCAATGCCGAGGCGCTGAAACGGCTGTTGGCTCACCATATCGAGAATTGTGTCGAGCGCAACATTGCGGAGCTGTGCCGTCACTTTTCCGTCGACAGGGATGGTTTCATTCGCGGGCTGGATGGTTATCTGCTTGGAAGAGGTGCGCGTGAAGCGCAGGGCTGCCGGCTCGAGATGCGGGGTGTTCTGCGATGGAGGCAGCCAGTTCTTCAGATCGACGATTCCCTCCATCTGCCCGCCCTGCCGGAAGCGCGCCACGATGTCGGAAATGCGCAATTCGTATGGGTCGGCTGCGACGTGCGCATCAAGGGTGATGCCGCGCGCCACCACGCCGGTGCCGATATAAGCACCACCGTCGACATGCACGCGCCCGTTCAGCTGGAAGGTCTGCGCATTGCCGTTCGCGTCCAGGTTGAGGTGCGCAATGCCCTCGGGAGCAAACGGATAACCGGTGAGCGCCTCGAGCGATCGCATGTCCAGCTCGCCGCTGGTTTTCATCTGCCAGCTGGGGCGTGAAAAATCTGCAAGCTGCCCGCTGACCTGAAGCGCATGAGTCGTGCCGTCGCTGCTGCGCGCCACCAGCCGCAGCTGTCGCAGGGTAGCAGAGGTACGCATCAGGTCAAGCGTGGCGTTCATGCGAGCGTGAACCGGGGGATCGGCTTTCCGCCCCACGCCGCGCTCCAGGTCCAGATCGGTCGCTCCCAGCTCAACGCGGTAACTCTCCTGCGCGGCGGCTGAAGCCGGCATGGCTGCCGCAGGGGGCACATAGCTCATGCGCAGCGACGCGTCGCTGGCCTTGAAATTCAGAGGAATATAGCGGTTCTGAAAATCGAAGCGCGCGGCGCGATTGTCGTACTCAAATATGCCGTTTTCAACCACGATGCGCCCCGCCTCGAGGTCGAAGAGGCGATCGATTGCCGGCTCGCCGGGCTTTCGCTTGCGCCTGGGCTCCGGCTGGTTGGTGGTGCCATCGGGATAGATAATCCAATGAATCTCCGGCCGGTCGATCTCCAGATCCCGCAGCAGCACGCGCGGGCTCAGGAAGCCCAACACGCTTAGCTCAATGCGCAGGTGCTGGATCTGCGCGTAGGGCGCCTCGCCGGGTGCTTCGCGGCCGTGAATCACCACGCCGTCCGCCTCGGCTTCAAGGCTCAGCAAGCGCCAGTGGAACGAGGCAATCTCCACGCGCCCGCCGGTGAGCTGGCTCAGCGATGCGGCCAGCCGCTGGCGCACGGAGTTCTCAAAGGAACTGGAACTGGCGTAGAAGTAGAGCTCGACGGTGGCCAGCACCAGCAGGACGAAGCCAGCCGCAAGAGTGATGGGAACGTGGCGCAGAAAAAAGCGGCGCAGGCGGCTGCGCTTGCCTTTCGGGTTGGGGTGGTTGCCGCTCATTCGCTGCTCCCCGAATTCGCGCTTTTATTCTCCGCCGATTCAAGCGCGGGATCGAGAATCTCCACGTCGCCCTGCTTGCGCAGACTGGTCAGCCACTGATCGAAGAGCACGTTCACCTGTTGCTCGAGCAGGATCTCTTCGATGCGCGGAGCCACCTCGTCGAGCGATGGAACTTTCTCCCCGGGTCGGTACTGCGGCAGCAGGGTGTCGCGATAGTAGGTCTCGATCTCCGGCTGCGAGATGCGAATGCCCGCGCGGAAGCGCAGCTCGATGAAGTGCAAAATCTCCATGCGGTAGCGGATGTATTTTTCCACGCGTTCCGGCGTCAGCCCGTGCTCGGCCAGAAACGCCTTCCAGCCGGCGTCCGAGGCGCAGTTCTGGTGCACACAGGCCGGCAACTGGCTGCGCAACTGGGCCAGGCGCGCATCCACCTCGGCCTGCGTGGGCATGGCCGCCTCTTCGTCTTCCTGGCGAATCTGCTGCTCCACCAGCGCGCGGCTGATCAACTGTTCGAGCGCGCGCTGGGGCGTGAGCGTGCCTTGGCCAACCTGGTTGGGATCGACCACGGAAAGGCTGATTTCATCTTCGATGTCGCTGGAAAGAATGGCGTGGCGATTTACGACTGCGACTACGCGGTCCAGCACGACCGGGCCGCTTTGCGGATGAGCATCGGGCGGCTTTGCCTGCGCGCGAGCGGTAATCCCAAGCAGCAACAGCCCTAACATTCCAACTGCGGCAAGGATGCCCCGTGCCCCATCCTTGCGCGTTTTTTCTGGCGCAAGGGTGGGAAGCCACAAGAGATCGAGCGCATAGGCTTCCCGCTCTTTCCGCAGAAACAAGCGGAAAGGACGGGGCACGGAGGGGCTCAGGTGAGCGCGAATCGTCTCACTCTCTTTCGGCCGGATTGGAAGCGCTCCGCGCATCAGAATGTCTGCCCCAGGCTGAAGAAGAAATTGAAATGCGGGGCCTCGCCCAGCCGCGGATCAGAAGCCCAACCCGGAATCGTACTTCCCGGCGCGGTGGGAATCGAGTAATTAACGTTGATCGGGTAAATCGGCGGATTCAGGTTGTAGCTGAAATCGAACCGAATCGGGCCCACCGGCGTATGGTAGCGCAAGCCGAGGCCGGGTGCGTGAGAGAAGTAGTTGAAGTTGCAGGCCCCCTGTTGCCCTGTTGAAGTATCCGGGCCAGTGGGAGTGTATCCGTAAGGGGGAACGTAGTCGGCTGGATTTGCCACTGCGGCCTTGCACGTATTCCGGTCGGGCTGGTGAATGCGCAGCGCGCTGACCCACGCGTCCGACGCGTTGGTAAACACATTGCCCATATCCTCAAACAGCACAAAGCTGAGCGTGTTGCCGAACCACGGCAGCGTGGGCGGAGGCAGGCGCAACTCCGTGCTGTTGATCAGCGCGCCCGCACCGCCGATGGGGTAGCCGGTCTCCGGATCGCGCGGGCCGGCGGCGTTCTGGCTGAATCCCCGCAGCGAAATGGCCCCGCCGGCATACAGCCGCTCGGGCAAGGGGATCAGCTCGCTGAATCCCGAGCCGAAGGCCCGCACCTGTCCGTAGCGCGTATTCCGCGCCAGCACAAAACGGCCCTTGTCGAAACCGTAGTAACTGGCGTTGGACGTGTCGATGCGGTCGAATTCTGCCTGCGCGCCAAAGGGCTTGGCCGAGAAGAACTCCTGGAAGCTGGTGTAGGTGCCGCGGTGCGCATCCATGGCGGAGTCGCGGGTGTCGCGAAGCCAGGTGAACGAGGGTCCTGCCACGCGCACCGCCGTGGCCAGCTCGGAGATCGCTGCCGGATAGACCTGCAGGCTGCCGGCCGCCACTTTCACGCGCCGGAAATCGAGTTCGTAGATGAAGGTGTTGGCTTTGGAGAGGAATGAACCGGGCGCGGTAAACGACTGCGTCAAGCGGAATCCGGCTTCCAGGCGCGAAGCCACATAGGTGGTCACATCCTGGCTGTTGGCGTAGCCGCCGGAGAAGGTCACGCCTATATTCGGCTTGTTCTCAAAGGTCGGAATCTGGTAGAGGAGTTGGATGCGCTGCTCGAGCAGGCCGTAGGTGCCCTCGAGCGAGGCCGACTGCTGGCGGCCGAACATGTTGTTGCGCGTCACGTTGGCGAGGACGCGCGGGCTCACGCCGGTTTTGCCGTTGGGGCTGCAGGCAACGCCCGCGGCAAACGCGCCGGAGCAATTGTTCTGCGGCCGGCCGGTCTGCGCCTCAAAACCAAAGCCGTAGGTCAGCGTCCAGCGCCGCGCCTCCACCGCCTGCAGCATCACCGTTTTGTATGGCTCGGCGCCATCCGGGTTTTCGACCGCGGTGTTCACTTCATTGAACAGGGCCAGTTGATAGAGGTTTCGCTGCGTGTCCTGAATCGCCGTTTGATTGAGCGGATCGCCGCCGTGAATGGTGATGGCCGGCTTTACCGTCTGCATGCGCGTGTAGTGAATGCCGGTGAGCAGCACATTGCGGACAAAGCTCTGCCGCCCCTCGTTGACGTTAAACACCACGTTGACGACGTGATCGTCGTTGGGCTCCGGCTGCTGGGTCACACTCACTGACACCTGGTCGAAGCCGCGGCTCAGGTACTGGGTGAGCAGCGCGTCGCGGTCGCCGGTCAGGTTCTGCGGCGAAAGCAACTGGCCGGGCACGGTATTCAGCAGCGGCGTCAGCATGCCATTGTTCATGCGGGCGTTGCCCTCGATGCGCACCGTGCCCACGCGCATCTGCGGACCTTCGTCGATGTGGTAGGTGACGACGAGCGGCGCAGCCGTCGGATCTCCCGGCGGATCGGGCGAGAGTTGCGCTGCAGCGCTGGTGCTGGCGGATTCGGTCTCCGGCGTGCTTGTCTCCGGCGTCACGCTCACCTGCGAAAACCCGTTGTTTCGGTAGACAGATTCGAGTGTGCCCACGTCTGAGGCCACCAGTGCCTGGCTGTAGGCGCCATGGTGGTCGAGGGTTGTGGCCGGGTGCACGCTGAGCAGGTCCTTCAGCGTGGCCGTATCGAAGTAATGATTTCCGGTGACCAGTACGTGCGCAACGCGCCGCTTCGGCCCCAGCTGGACGGCAAACACGATGTTCACTGCGCCGTTGCCTGCGCTGGCGCCCGACGAGTGCTGGCTGTGTGTGACCTTCACATCGAAGTAGCCCAGCCGCTGGTAGTAATCGCGCAGCCTCCGGTTGCCCTCGTTGAGCAGGTCCTCGTCCACGCTGCCTTCTTCGAAGATAGGCACCAGGCGCTTCACGCGATCGGCGCCGATGCTTGCGCCCTCCACCAGCACCCGGACTACCGGCCCGCGATTGGCCGTAAAGCGGAAGTTGACGGCGCGCGTTGCAGGGGCATACTGCTGGGATTCAAGCTTTACGTCGGCTTCAAGCCGATCTTCGGTCTGGTAATGCTTCAGCACCCCGTCCAATGCGCGGTTTACGGTGTCGCGATCCACATTCTCGCCGGGCCTGAGGTGCGCCGCGTGCCGAAAATCCTCCAGGCTCAATCCGGAATCGCCGGTCACCTGCACGGTCCCCACGCGTGCCAGCGGGCCGGAGCTCACGCTGTACGCGATGTCGACGAGTTGGTCGCCAGGGTGCTGGGTAAGCTTTTGCACAATCACCGGATCGTAGTAGCCGTTCGCGGCCAGGGCGTCGCGCATCTGCTGGCCGGCCCGGGTCAGCTTGGCCTGGGTCAAATGTGTGCCCGGGCTGAGTTGGCTGGCGCGCTCCAGTTGTGCGTTCACCGTTGCGCCTTTGGCGCCGTCGACACTTACGGTGCCGATGAACATCCTCGGCTCCCCGCGGAAGATCAGGGCCACGCCCGCGCCTTCGCGCTCCCCCTCGACTTCAACGGTGTCGTAGAGGCCGGTGGCGTAGAGCCGGCGCAGGCTGCTTTGCAGGAAATCCTCGGTGAGCGGTTTGCCAGTAGCTGCTTCCAGGGTCCCGTCCAGAGGTTTCAGGCGGTCCGCGGGTACGCCCTCGAAGGAGATGCGCAGCACCGGCAGCCCGTCCCAGCGGGGGGACGGGGCCACTGTGGTTGGATCGGGATGGGGCACCTGGGCATGCACGGCCATTCCCAGCGCAGCGAGCAGAAGCAGGAAAACGCCGCGCCCCATTCTTGCGCGTTTTTTCTGGCGCAAGGTTGGGAAGCCAGAAGCAGATCGTTCAACCCGCTGCGCTCGCACAGGAGAAAGGACGGGGCACAGGAACTTTGAGGAGCAGGCGTGCCGCTGAAAATCCCCCGCGCAGCTCCCGGAGGCCACAACTCGCCCGCGGAGGCTCGGGAATCCGTCGCGCTGCCAAGCCGCCCTGTTCTGTAACACCATCTCTCCCGCAAACATGGGGAATCGCTGCCCCGAGCGCCCACTTTTCGCGTGAACGTCTCAGTTAATGATACTTATTACCTTTTGGAGGGAAAATTCCGGTTTCCCGGCAACTCCAAAGGCTTCCCTTTATACTAACGACAATAGAGGCCGGTTGTTGCGCCGCCTCCAGAGCGATCCCCCGTAAGGAAGTGCATGTCCCGATCTCCAGTCCCCACGCAACCGCCGGATCCAACTGCGTCTAAAGGAACCGAAAAAGCGGCCCCAGCTCCGGCTGGTCGAACGAATTTTTCACCTGCCGCTTCACCCGACCCGGTCGAGGCCAGCGCGCTCGCGCGCGCGCAAGCCGGCGATCACCAGGCCTTCGCCCAACTGTACTCGCTCCACAAGCGCCGTATCTACTCCCTGTGCCTGCGCATGGTCGGCAACATTGCCGAGGCGGAAGACCTCACCCAGGAGGCCTTCCTGCAGCTGCACCGGAAGATTGCGACCTTCCGCGGCGATTCCGCATTTTCCACCTGGCTGCACCGGCTGGCTATCAACGTGGTGCTCATGCAGCTCCGCAAGAAGGGCCTGTCACTCATTTCATTGGATGAGGCCATGGAGCCAACCCCGGAGGAGGGTCCAGGCCGCAGCTTTGGCGCTCCCGACCTTACGCTCACCGGCGCAATCGACCGGCTGGCCCTGGAAAGAGCCGTCGCCGACCTGCCCGCCGGCTACCGTCTTATTTTCATCCTTCACGATGTCGAGGGTTTTGAGCATAATGAAATTGCCTCCATGCTCGATTGCTCGATTGGGAACAGCAAATCGCAACTTCACAAAGCGCGGCTGAAACTGCGCGATGCTCTGCGTAAACATCTTCCCCAGGAGGCGCAGCTATGAGCCCCACACCCAAACAGATAAGCTGCGCCGACTTCCAGTCTCGACTGCCGGAGCTGATTGGCTCCGGTGCAAACCTGTCGGAGAACGAGCATATCCAGAGCTGCGACCTTTGCCGCGACCTGCTGGCCGAGCTTGAAGTCATCGCCCAGGCAGCCCGCGACCTCTTCCCGACGGTCGAGCCGCCCGACGATCTCTGGAAGAACATCGAAACCGCGATCAAGAGCGAAAGCGGCACAAAGTAGGCCAGAAGCAGTCGGAGACCGGGAGGTCCCTGATTTTCTTGAGGCTAAGTTTCGCGACTGGCCCAGGCAAGATCCGGGCCGATCGCTTGTGCCCAGTTAGAGAAGCCCACGGCGAATCCCGGCGCGCCGGGTTCTGCAGCACCGCGTTTGCGTTCGCCGATTCGCGGTGGCCGATTCGCGGTGTAGGTACGGCGCCCATTTTGGCGTGAGTGTCAGTTCCGGTTTAAAGTCCCCGAAAACAGAATGGCGATTGCGAGAAAGAGACGGCCAGGCAGCGGCGCATCAAGTGACAGGAAACAAGAGAGATGGATGATTTCAGGAAGAGGAGCTTGACATCGGGGTTCCTCAACCGTGCCATCAGGGTGCCACAACCGCGTCCCGGCAGAAAGCCTTCATCCTTTGCCCCACTTGGCCGATACCATGAAGTGTTATCAACAGGCCGTCAATGCGCCATCACTTGGCGAACGGCATCTCAAACTCTGTAAAGGACCGCTGGGGGAACCGGAAGCAGTTGAGAATCGTAGCCCGAAGCAGGCGTTTGGTGCCTGCGTTGGGGATGCGCGGACGCGCACTGGCCCTGATGCGCTTGCCAGGGCCTGCTGGCGCCTGTCTCCGGTACACCCGGAATGAGGAACCAGGGGATGAGGAAAACGATAGCCAGGCTGGTGGTAAAATCTGAAACCTAACCCAGGTCTGCGTTATCTAACAGAGGAAATCTTACAAGAGGACACTCAATGCTGAATCGGCCATCTACTCCCCAAAATCCCGAGCCGGGCAATGTCGCGCCCGAGCAGCGCAGGATTCCCGTACTCCCAGTCCGCGACACGGTGTTGTTTCCGCATGCGGTGCTGCCGCTGACGGTGGGCCGCGAGAGCTCGATCCAACTGATCGAATCGCTGGGCGAGGAACGCACCATTATTGTGGCCGCCCAGCTCGATCCTCGGCTGGACTCGCCCAAGCCCGGTGACTTGCACACCGTGGGTACGCTGGCCACGGTGCACAAGGTCGTCCGCATGCCCAACCAGAGCCGCTTTGTGTTCACGGAGGGCGTGGAGCGGGTACGCTTGACGCGCTTCAGCCAGACCGAACCGTTCATGGTGGCGGAGATCGAGACGCTCGCGGAGATCGAGCCGGCCTCCAACTCCAACATCGAGGCCCTGACCCGCAATGTGGTGGCGCAATTCCAACAGATCGTCTCCGAATCGCCGACCCTCTCCGATGAGTTGCGCACCATCGCGGCCAACATCGACGAGCCGGCGCGTCTGGTCGATTTCGTGGCCTCGTCGCTTCCCTTCCTGACCACCGCCGACAAGCAGCAGCTTCTGGAAACGCAAAGCGCAGCGGAACGCATGGAGCTGCTGAACAAACATCTGGCCAAGGAGATCGAGGTGCAGCAGCTTCGCGCCAAGATCCAGAACGAGGTTCAGGACCAGGTGCAGCAGTCGCAGCGCGACTACTATTTGCGCGAGCAGATGAAGGCCATCCAGAAGGAACTCGGCGAGCAGGACGAGGGCCAGCGCGAGGTCGAAGACCTGCGCCAGAAGATCGAAGCCGCGGGCATGCCCGACGATGTGAAGAAGGAAGCGATGAAAGAGCTGTCGCGCCTGGGCCGCATGTCGCCCATGGCCGCCGATTACGGGCTCACCCGCAACTACATCGAGTGGCTGGCGATTTTGCCATGGGCCAAGAGCTCCGGCTCGAAGATCGACATCGGCAAGGCGCGCGAAATCCTCGACCAGGATCACTACGAGCTCAAGAAGGTGAAGGATCGCATCCTCGACTACCTGAGCGTGCTCGAGCTCAAACCGGACATGAAGGGCCCGATCCTGTGTTTTGTCGGGCCTCCGGGCGTGGGCAAAACCTCGCTGGGCCGGTCGATTGCGCGGGCGCTGGGGCGCAAGTTCCAACGCGTCTCCCTGGGCGGCATGCACGACGAGGCCGAGATTCGCGGCCATCGCCGCACCTACATCGGCGCGCTGCCTGGCCAGATCATCCAGAGCATTCGCCGGGCGGAAACCAACGACCCGGTGATCATGCTGGACGAGGTGGACAAGCTGGGCCGCGACTTCCGTGGCGATCCCGCGTCGGCGCTGCTCGAAACCCTGGATCCGGAGCAGAACAACACGTTCCGCGATAACTACCTCGACGTGCCGTTCGACCTGTCGAAGGTGCTGTTTATCTGCACCGCCAACATGCTCGACACCGTGCCGCCGCCGCTGATTGACCGCATGGAGATTATTCCGCTGCAGGGCTACAGCGAAGAGGAGAAGCTGCATATCGCCAATCGCTACCTGATTCCGCGCCAGATCAAGGAGAACGGGATCACGCCGGAGCAGATCGAGTTCCCCGAGGACGCGGTCCGCTACATCATTCGCCACTACACGCGCGAAGCTGGCGTCCGCAAGCTCGAGCAGACAATCGGAACTGTCTGCAGAAAAGAGGCGCGCCGCGTGGTTGAAGGCCACTCGGAAAAGCTGGTGGTGACGCGCGAGACGGTGCGCGAGTTCCTGGGCGGTATTCAGGTGCGCGTCGACACGGAAGTGGCAGAGCGGGTGAAGCGCCCCGGGGTTGCGGTCGGTCTGGCATGGACGCCGGCCGGCGGCGACATCCTCTTCATCGAAGCCAACAAGATGAAGGGCAAGGGTGGCTTTACGATGACCGGCCAGATCGGCGAGGTGATGCAGGAGTCGATGCAGGCCGCGCTCACCTGGGTGCGATCGAATGCGCACTCGCTGGGCCTGACCGAGGACTTCAACAAGGACCTCGATCTGCACATCCACGTGCCCGCGGGCGCCATTCCCAAGGATGGTCCTTCGGCCGGGGTGACGATGGCCACGGTGCTGGTCTCGCTGCTCACCGACACGCCGGTTCGTCCGCTGACCGCGATGACCGGAGAGATCACGCTGAGCGGAAATGTGCTTCCGGTGGGCGGCATCAAGGAGAAGTTCCTGGCTGCGCGCCGTGCAGGTGTCGAAACTGTCATCCTGCCCGCCGAGAACCGCCAGAACGTGGAGGAAGACCTGACGCCGGAGATGACCGAGGGCGTCAGCATTCACTACGCCGAGCACATTGAAGACGTGCTGGCCGTGGCTCTGCCGCTGCTCAAAGCGCGCTCCGACGCGCAGGCGGTTGCTTCCACCCTGGCGGCGGCACCGGCGGCGTAAAGAGCAGCCGGAAGCCGGTAGCTCGTAGCTATCAGCTACTGGCTACCGGCTACCCCCCTGAAATCCCCTGCAGATTCCTGCCCTCCCGCCGATAAGAAACGTAGAACCCGATGCCTGGCCGCGTGCGAGGGCGGTTGACTATGGCGAGTCCACATCTGATCGTTCCGCTGCCCTTGTCGGGCAACACTACCGAAGAACAAAACCGCCTGCTGCAGGAATCTCTGGGCGAAGCGACCCTGATTGCGTACCGCACCGCGATTGAGCAACTGGACCGCCAGGGCGTGCAGGCGGTGCTGGAGAGGGAGTACGCTTTCAGGTCGGAGGTCGCGGGCAAAGTGGTGGAGATCATTCAGCGCCACGCGGCCAGCGACAAGTACCACGACGAACAGGTACGCTCGGACCGCGTCTACCCCTTGACGTACCGGGTGCGGCCCGTTGAGGCGCAGGTTACGGAACTGCGGAAGGCTTTTCCCACGCTGGGAAGCTGTCAGGAAAAACTGGCGCGCCGTCCGCTTCCTGAAGGCGCCGAAAACTGGTTTGCCATTCCCCGCTGGCAGGCGCTGGCGTCCAGCTACAACGACGCTGTGGAGATGGTGCTGGGAGTGATTGCTTCGCGGCGGCGCTTCGCCAACCGGATCGCGGGACGGCTGGGAGAGATCTATCTGCGGCCAACCGAGCGCTCGAAACTGGCGGATCAGATTCTGGCCGATCAGCAGCCGGGAAGCGACATCGTGGTGGTTGCGGCGCAGGCCGGCCTGCTGCACCGGGGCTCCTCGGCGCGCCGCACCCGCGTAGCGCTGGCCGTCAACGAATTTGGATTGGGCGTTTTCGCCTTTGCGTGCCTGTTGCTGACACATCCTGAGCGGCTTTCCAGTAGTGACACCCTGATGGTGGACTGCAGCGGAGATGAGTACTCCGTGGTCGGCGATTACACCTTCGGCCGCGTGCCCCTGTTCGAGTACGACATGTCCGGGCTTGAGTTCAGCATCTTCTACCAGGACCGCGCCCGCGACCTGTGGGGTTCGCCCACTGGCTTCCTGTACAAACTGGCCTGAAGCGACCCGCCTCCAACACGTAAACAGACGTGCACGCGTCTAACCACCGAGGCTATATTCTGTTGGCTGACATGCAGGTACGCGTTCTCGCCTTTGGAATTCTGAAAGAGTGGCTTGGTTCAGCCACGGTCGCCGTGGAACTCAGCGAAGCCGCCACGGTGGCCGATCTGCTACGCCAGCTCGCGTCCACACACGCTGCGCGCGATTTGCGCGGCATCGCCATCGGCGTGAATGCCGAATTTGCCACGGCCGACCACGTGCTGCACGAGGACGACGAAGTGGCGCTTCTGCCGCCGGTTTCGGGCGGTGGTGCTGCGCGCACGGCGAACGTTTCGGGGCAGAGTGCGGATGAGCCGACGGCGGTCGCGCTGGTCCGCGAGCGGATCGATTCCGAGCGGCTGATTGCTGCCGCCAAGAGCGCTGAAGACGGCGCCGTTGTGGTTTTCGATGGCGTCGTCCGCAATCATTCCCGCGGTCGCCGCACGCTGTATCTGGACTACGAGGCGTACGAGGAGATGGCGCTGCGCCAGATGCAGGAGCTGACCGAGCAGGCGCGCAGCCGCTTTGCTGTTCGCCACGTAACCATCATTCACCGTCTCGGCCGCCTGGAAATCGGTGAAACCAGCGTGTTGATCGTCGTGGCCTCGGCCCATCGCGCCGCCGCTTTTGAGGCCAACCGCTGGCTCATCGATACCCTCAAACAGACCGTGCCGATCTGGAAGAAAGAGACCTTTGCCGATGGGGCGGTCTGGGCGGACGGCGAGCCGTTCCCTGCGGCGCTTGCCGTCAATCCCGCGGAGAGCGAGCATGAGTCGTAGGTTGCGCAAGACGGAAGGGCTCATTGGTCTCCCGCCCTTGCGCCAGAAACAACGCGCAAGGACGGGGCGCGGAGCCCTTGTGCCCGAGCCGGCGCGGCCAGGAGACTTCCGTGCCCCGTCCTTTTCGCGCTTTTTGCGAAAAGGGTGGGAGACCACCACCCTTCTCCTGCTTCTATTTGTTTCCGCGGCCCTCCTTCACGGGCAGCAAGACTCCGACACCACCCTCCACCTGAACGTGAAGCTGGTCAATGTCTTCGTCAACGTGACGGATCACAATGGCGCGATCGTAGGCGGACTCACCAAGGACGATTTCGCAGTCACCGAGGACGGACGCCCGCAAAGAATCGCGCTGTTCGAGCGGCAGTCTGCCGTGCCGCTGGCCATCACGCTGGCCATTGATACCAGCGGCAGCGTGAGAAAGGATATGAATGAAGAAGCTGCGGCGGCCAAGCGCTTCGCCCGCGCCATTCTTCGCCCGCAGGACCAGATGAGCGTGCTTCAGTTCGCCACAAACGTACGCGTTCTCGCGCCTTTCACCAACAACCTTTCGCATATCGATCACGCCCTGGGCGAACTGCACCCTGACTGGGCAACGGCTCTCTACGATGCCATCCGCGATGGTTCAGAGGCCCTGGGCAGCAAACAGGGGCGCAAGGTGCTGGTTCTCATCTCCGACGGCGACGATACGGTCCAGAACTCCACCTACGGGCAGGCGCTGGCCGCCGCACTGCGCAACGAGGTCATGATCTACTCGCTGATCGACGTGCCCATCGCCGCCAGTGCCGGCCGCGACACCGGCGGGGAGCACGCGCTGATCACGCTTTCCGAGCAGACGGGCGGCAAGTACTACTACGTGGAGGCCGGCGGGCTCGACGCCGCTTTCAAACACGTCAGCGACGATCTACGTACCGAGTACCTGATCGGCTACTACCCGCAGAACCAGGAGCCGGGAACCGATTTCCATCGCATCCATGTCACTATCCCGCGCGCCGCGCCCGACGAGTTCGATGTTCGCCATCGCACCGGCTACTACGCGGACTCACAGTAGAAGCGGGAACGAGGGAACAAGGAAACGAGGGAACAAGGGAACGAGGAGACGCTCTGACTCCAAGGTGCTTGCAGCGCCGGATGAAGCGCTGGTTTTCCGGGATCTGGATGCCGCCGAGGCTTAATTGGGTGGCGTGTAAATTTCAATTGCGCGCTAACCCGTGTTCCTGCATCTAAACTGGAATCATGACTCCACCACTGGCTTCCCGACGCCGCTCCAAGACTCCTCCGCCCGGCGAAACCGGCCAGGAGGCTCTCTACCTGCGCTCGCTCAGTGACCGGCAGGTGACCGTCTCAATCAAGCTCCGCGACGGCGACACGGTGCGCGGCTGGATCGAGTATTTCGACGACTCCATGCTGCGCCTGACCCGCGACGGGCACCCCAACCTCTTCATCTACAAACACCAGATCCGGTCGATCAGCGAAGTGGGCCGCCGCCAGGCGCTGCACGCGGGACCGCGCCCGGTACGCGAGGCAACTCAGTGACCCATATTTCCGAAGCAGGCGCCGCGCTCGATCCGGCCCTGGTTCCAAAGGCTTCCCAAATCGCACGCGAAGCAGGCGCCAGGCTGCGCGAGTTCTACGCCCAGGGCGTTGAAACCGAGTACAAGGGTGATGTGGACTTGGTTACGGTAGCCGACCGCACCGTAGAGAAATTAATCCGAGCGCGCCTGGGCGAGGCGTTTCCGGCGCACGGAGTCTATGGCGAAGAAGGCACGCGCGACCGCATGGAAGGCGAGTTCCGCTGGTACGTCGATCCGCTCGACGGCACCACCAACTTTGCCCACGGTTTTCCGCAGTTCTGCGTCTCGATGGGCTTGGAGCACCGGCCCGCCGGGCTCGCACCGGACCAGGATGGCGTCCTGGCGGCAGGAGTCATTTATGACCCGCTGCGCGACGAGCTGTTTACGGCCCAGCATGGCGCCGGGGCGCAGCTCAACGGCAAGCCGATCCACGTTTCGCGCAATGCGGAACTGGCGGAGTCGCTGCTGGCCACCGGCTTTCCCAGCCGCAAGCGCCACTCCAGCCCCAACATCCACTTCTACCAGGAATTCACGCTGCGCTCGCACGGAGTGCGCAGGGCCGGCTCGGCCGCGCTGGATCTTGCCTACATTGCCTGCGGGCGGCTCGATGGATTCTGGGAGTTCAACCTGAATCCCTGGGACACGGCAGCCGGCATTCTGCTGATTACGGAAGCAGGCGGGCGAGTCACGGGTTTTGAGGGCCGGCCTTTCCGGCTCGACAGCCGCGAGACACTCGCCTCGAACGGTCTCATCCACGACGAGCTGACGGCGCTCTTCTGCGACCTGTTCGCGGGCCGCGGCCTGGCGCCGATTCCGACGCCGCAGGAATATGCCGCGCGGCGAGCGGCAAAGAGCTAAAAGCAAGGGACAAGGGACAGAGGGACAAGGGACAAGCGAGCAAGCAATCGCAGCACAGGGTTGTTTGCTTTCTTGTTCCCTTTGTCCCTCGTTCCCTTGGTCCCTGTATTTGAGAAATCCGTCCACAGCCAGCGCAGACCGGGCCGGGTGTCGTGTGCTACCATCAGCCTCGAAGAGTCCACAACCGGAGAAAGTACCAAGATGGCATACGTAATCGCAGAACCCTGTATCGGCACCAAGGACACCGCCTGTGTGGACGCCTGTCCTGTCGATTGTATCCACCCTAAAAAGGACGAAGACGGCTTCGGCGAGTCCGAACAGCTCTTCATCGACCCGGTCGAGTGCATCGACTGTGGCGCCTGTGTTCCTGCGTGCCCGGTTTCGGCGATTTTCGCGCTCGACGACCTGCCGGAGAAGTGGGCGCACTTCACCCAGAAGAACGCCGAGCACTTCGGCCGCTAGCCGCCCGGCGCATCAGCGTCCGGCGCGCACCTGCGCTGCTGACGCATTCGCGCTGTGAGCGTATATTCCTGCTTTGAACCCGCCCGCACGGATCTATTCCATGCGGGCGGGTTTGTCATTTGGGAAGCGATTCGATCAGCGTCATGCCCGCGTCTCGCGCGGCAATGCGGTCAAAGGTGACCACCTCACTGCACCCGGCGGCGCGCGCGGATGCGGCGATTAAGCAATCGGTGAATTCGGCCTTTCCCTGCCGATATTGTTGAATGGCCTGCGACACCGCTGCGGAGTGCTCGACGACAACCGAGTCGAGCGGCAGCAGCGCAGCCAGCGCATTGGCGATCGTCTCCCGGTTCATTCGCGATTTGCTGCCGGCCAGGACCCATTCGACTTCAAGCAGCGTTGCAATGCCTATCCACCCTGGCTGCTCCGAGGTAAAGGACCGAAAAAGAGCTCTTACCTGCGCAAGTTGAACCGGATCGTCCTTCAGCAAAAAACGGAGAATTACGTTGGTATCTAGCCCGATCATGCAGCCTCGCTGTCGGAGGTCTGCTGGGCATTGCTTTTGGTAGCTTCATCGAGTTCCACGGCGCGCTGATGAATCAGCTCATTCAATTCAGCGTCCGTACGCGGTACTTCAATTCCGGCCAAACAGCCTTCCAAATCCATAATCGAGCCGACCCGCCGCACGGTAAACCCGCCGTTGCCGTCCTCGAAAAAGACAACCTTCCCGCCCGGCTTCAGTCCCAGCGCCTTTCGTACTTCGGCCGGTAGGGTGATTTGACCTTTCGATGTGATTTTTGCCTTGTACATGGCATATTTCCCTTTCCTTTGATTATATCGCATTACTTTATCGACAATTCCTTACATGGAACCGCGGTTTCAGCCTTGACGTCGCCGATGCGATGATGGAACCGAATGCCTGTTCTCACTTCAGAAGCTGTGGTTCTGCGTACCTGGCCGGTGCAGGAGGCGGATCTCATTGTGAGTTTCTTCACGCGCGACTACGGCCGCATCAAGGGCATCGCCAAATTTGCCCTGAAGAGCCGCAAACGCTTTGGCGGCGCCCTCGAGCCCATGACGCTGGCGCGCGCCTGGTTTGCCGAGCGGCCGCGCCAGGAACTGGTTCGGCTGGATCAGCTGGAAATTCTGCGCTCGCCGCTTTCTGCGCCCGTGGACGCCGCGCGGCTGGCGGCCCTCAGCTTCTTCGCCGAGGTGCTGGATGAATCGCTTCCGGAGCACGATCCGCAGGATGCGGTCTACCGGCTGCTGGTCTCCGTCCTCGACCAAACCAGAGCCGCGCAATCGGAGATGGCGCAGCCCCAACCCTCCGGGCCATGGATGGCGCTCACCTATTTCTCGCTGTGGATGACGCGCCTGATGGGCCTTCTTCCCGACTTGGCCCACTGCATTGTCTGCGGCGAAGCCCTCCAGGCTGCGGAGGTTTCGTTCAACAGCTTTGCCGATGGATTTTTCTGCGCAGTCCACCGCACCACCAACGCCACCGCGCTGAGCGCCGACTCCTGGCAATTGGCGCAGCGCATGTTGCGCGCGCCGGCCGCGACATTTGCCGCAGAACCCTGGCCGCGGCGTCGCGGGCAGGATTTGCGGCGGTTTACGGTGCAAACACTGGAACGGCATCTGGAGCGGAAACTGCGCTCGGCTGAAGCGATTGCGCGGCTGGGCGGGTGAGTTGCCCGCGCGATTTCATGGCGCCTACACTGCTGCCTTTGCTGAAGTGCAGGCCTATGCGCGCTCAAGCACGGAGGTGGCTGCCGGCAGAGTAAACAGAAATCTACTTCCCTTGCCCACCACGCTCTCGGCCCACATACGGCCGCGGTGTTGTTCCACGATGCTGCGGCAAAGCGCCAGGCCGAGCCCGGTCCCCCCCAGCGCGCGCGAATCCGACGCGTCGCCTTGCTGAAAGCGCTCGAAGATGCGCCCCAGTTTATCCGGGGCAATGCCGCGGCCCTGGTCCTCCACGATGAAGCAGATCTCGGATTCGCCTGCGGAGTTGGTTCCCGCCGGTTGCGCGCCCAGCAGGACCGAGGTGTCGGGGGGCGAAAACTTCAGCGCGTTGGTCACCAGTTCGTTGAGCACCTGCATGACGCGTTCTTCATCGGCAAACACCACCGGCTTCGCCGGTGCTTCCAGGCGGAAGCTGATGCGTGCCTCTTTGGCCTTGTAGTGGGCCACGTCCGCGGCGCGGCGCAACAGGTCGATAGCTTCCACCGCCTGGCGATGCAGCGGCAGGCGCCCTTTTTCCACGCTGTCGAAGTCAAGAATGTCGTTGACCAGGCGGATCAGCCGGTCGCAGTTGCCGATCGCGACGTCGATCATCTGCTTCTGCTTCTCCGGCCGCTTGTCGAGCGAGCCTGACGAAATCAATCCCAGTGACGCGCGCAGCGAGGTGAGCGGCGTCCGCAGTTCGTGGCTCACCGTGGAGATGAACTCGTCTTTCATCTTTTCGAGGCGCCGCCGCTCGCTCACATCCTGGAAGGCCACCACCATGCCGGAGATGAGCCCATCTTCCATGATGGGGTTGGCGCTGTACTCGACGGGAACCGATGTGCCATCCCGGCGCCAGAAAACCTCGTCCCGCATGCGGATGGACTCTGAACGGCGCAGCGCCTGCAGGATGGGGCTGGTCGATTTGGAATAAGGCGTCCCGTCTGCGTGGCTGTGGTGAATAACCTGGTGCAGATCGAGGCCGGTCAGCTGCTCCGGGGTGTAGCCCAGGGTCTGCGCGCCGGCTTCGTTGATGAACATGAGCTTGCCGTCGAGGTCGATGCCGTAGATGCCGTCGCCCACCGACTGCAAAATCAATTCGCGCTGGCGCGTGGCACGGTGCAGCGCCTCTTCGGCCTGATGCTGCTCGGTCACGTCCATGCCGTGGTTCAGAATGAAGGGCCGCTCTCCGGGCAACTCGGTGCGCTTGCTGCGGAAGGCAATGCGCCGGTACACGCCGTCGCTGCGGCGCAGATGCAGCGCTCCCTGCCACTCGGCTCCGGTCTGGAGCATGCGCAACAATTCCTGGAACTGGGCCGCGCCCGCCGCGTCCAGCAGCTCCGTCACCATGCGGCCCACCAGCGCTTCGGCGCGATAGCCCAGCGTGCCTGCAGTGAATGCGTTCAACGAAGTCAGGCGGCCTTCCACGGTGCAGGTGAACACAAAACCCAGGCTGTTCTCGACGACCTCGCGGTAGCGCGCCTCGGTGGAGTGCAGCGCCAGTTCCATCTGCCGTTCGTCGGTCACATCCTGGCCGCTGACGATGAGATATTGAATTTCCTGGTTGGGGCCCTCGAGCGGGCGCAGCATCCAGCTCACGCGGCGGCTCTGCCCGGTAGCGGTGCGCCACAGGGTCTCGTGCGGCCCGGATACCTGCCCACCGGCCGCTTCGCGCAGCCTGGCCGCAACCCACTCACGATCAGAAAACTCCAGCACCTCTTCGACGAAGGGGCGGCCGACAGAATCCGCAAGGCTTAACCCCGTCAACTGCGCACAGGAAAAGTTCATGCGCACCACGCGGCCGGCCGTGTCCAGCACCGTCACCAGCGCGGGAATCGAGTCGAGTGTCGCGGCGACAAAGCATCGCTCGATGGCCAAGGCGCGCTCAGTCCGCTGCCGCGCGCGCTGCGCCTGCTCCTGCGCGCGAATGCGGCTGTAAAGTTCGAGACGGGTAACCGCCTGGCGGCCGATGATCTCGAGCAGCGTGAGGTGCTCCGGCTGGAACTGCAGCGGGGCGCGCGCCAACACCGCCAGCGTTCCCACAATCTGTTGCGCGCCGGAAATCAGTGGCACACCGGCATACGACAGGCACGGCTTGGCGCCCGAAAGCGGAATCCCACCCGGCGGGAAGCGTGGATCCTCACCGGCATCTTCGATCAGCAGCGGCGTGCCCGTGTTCAGCATCCATTGGCACGCGGTGGAAGCGCGGGTCTGGTCCGTGCCGCGGAACCCGAAGCGCGCCTTGAACCAGAGACGGTTGTAATCCATCCAGCCCAGGTACGCGTAGTCCGCTCCGCACAGCTCCGATGCCAGCTCAACTAGTTCCTCAAGCGCAGGATCGGAGTTGCGGTCGAAGAGACTTGTCTCCGGCCGCACCACCGCCTCCTGGCTCTCCACGAGTTGGGAACCTGGCACAGCAATCATGGATACACGCACCCACAGTCAGTATCGGGCAATTCAGAGGGGTTGACTCTGACACGAACAGGGCAAATCAGGAGGAAGTCGGTTACAACACAAGTAACGCAATTCTATCCCGGAAGATCCCGCGAAAAGGTTACGGGAAACAGGGACCAAGGGAACGAGGGAACAAGGGAACAAGAAAAGAAGCGCAACAATCAGGTTTTCGGCTCGTCATTCATTCCAGGTACAAAGCTGCGCGCTCCCGGTAGTGGGTTTTGCTCGGTCCCATGGTCCCTCGTTCCCTTGGTCCCTGCTTTTACGGCGTAGGCAGTTTGCAACAGTCTCCCGCAGCCGGTGCATCATCGGCGCCGGCATCGAGCACCACCTTCCAGGTGCCATCCGGCTGTTTGCGCCACACGGTGATGTAACGGCCGCCGGTCAGGACCGGGTTGCCGTTCGCGTCTTTGCTGCGGCCCTCAAAGTGACCCCACGTGTAGCCCATATCCCCGTCCGGGCTCATCATCGCGTCCGTCGGCGTCCACGTAAGCTGGTAGTCCTTGGGCGACCAGTTGGCCGACCGTGCAATGGCCACCTTGCCAATCAGCGGTTGCTTGCCGTTGCCCAGGGCCACGCCATCGTCGGCGAACCACGATGCAAAGCCCGCGCCGCCCTCCGCCACCACGTCCTTCTCGAAGCGCGACTCGAGATCGAAGAGCTGGATCTTGCCTGGATTCATGGTGGAGTCGGTCAAAGGGTTGGGCGCCTCAGAAGACGCGCCCGGCTGCATCCCCGGCCCCAGCATCTGCGCCCGCGCCTCGAATGACGCAGTTCCCAAAGCCAGCCCCGTCGCAACCGCAATAGAAAGAAAAAAACGATATCGAACTGCCACTTCCCCGCCCTCCTTCGATGCCGTGAAAGCTCTATGCGCAATCCTACAATCCTCGCCGCAAGGAGGCGTTCCCACCACCAAAAACGGCGCTATCATGCAGGCGGGAGAAGCTAATGTCGGAATACGTATTTCATTGCGAGGATTGCGGAAAAGAGTTCACCCAAAGCCTGCACATGTCGGACCGCGAAAAAGGGAACGTCACCTGCCCCCACTGCGGCAGCCAACGCGTCGGCCAGGTCGTCACGTCGTTCTCGGCAGTCACTGAGAAAAAAAGCTGAAAAGCAGGGAACGAGGGAACAAGGGAACGAGCAAACCGCTCGATAACCGGCACCCTTGCGCGCGGGAGTGGGCGATTGTTTCTCGTTCTTTGTCCCTCGGTCCCGGTTCCCTTGTTCCCTCGTTCCCTTGGTCCCTCGTTCCCTCGTTCCCTTGGTCCCTTGTTCCCTCGTCCCGTGTACTCCTCAAAATCGCAACGCAGGTATACTAGACGTTGGCAAAGCTATGCCAAAGTCCCTCATCCGAGGGGCTTTTTGCCGCAGAGAGAGTGGATTCGCGCCGCCGTTGTTGCGCTGCGAGCATTTCCCTGGAGAGCCCGGCTTTTCCGGGGGAAGGAAATACATGGGAGACCTGCTGAAGTCTATTCAATCGCCTGCCGATCTCAAGCGCCTGCAACCCGCGCAGATGGCCAATCTGGCCGAAGAGATTCGTGCCTTTCTTATTCAAACGCTTTCGAAGACCGGCGGCCACCTGGGTCCGAACCTCGGCGTGGTGGAACTGACCATCGCCCTGCACACCGTCTTCGAAACGCCAGCCGACAAGATTCTCTTCGACGTGAGCCATCAGGCCTACGTGCACAAGCTGCTTACCGGGCGCGCCGATCGTTTTGAGACCATCCGCCAGCCCGGCGGGCTCAACGGCTTTATGCTGCGCACCGAGAGCGAGCACGACTGCTACGGCGCCGGCCACGCGGGCACTGCGCTCTCCGCGGCGCTGGGCATGGCCGTGGCACGCGACCTGGCCGGCGGACACGAGAACGTGATCGCCGTCGCCGGCGACGCCGCTTTCACCAACGGCATCTCCTTTGAAGCCCTCAACAACATCGCCGAGCAGACGAAACGCCTGATCGTCGTGCTCAACGACAATGAGTGGTCCATCGACCGCAACGTGGGCGCCATCGCCCGCTACCTGCACCGCATCGTGACCAACGAGCACTACCAGCACCTGCACGATCGTGCCACCCGCATCCTGGAGCGCGTCGGCGGCAAAACCGCCGTCAAAGTGGTGCGCCGCGCCGAAGAAGCGGCCAAGAGCATGCTGTGGCCCTCCATCCTCTTTGAGGAGTTTGGCCTGGAGTACTTCGGGCCCATCGACGGGCACAACATTCCGCTGCTCATCGAAACCTTCAAGTTCCTCAAGGCCGCCGATCACCCGGTGCTGCTGCACGTGCTCACGCAGAAGGGCCGCGGCTTTCAGCCCGCGCTCGATGGCCAGAAGAAGTTTCACGGCCTCGGGCCCTACGATCCCGAAACCGGCAAGACCGCCGCCCGGCGGAGTGCCGACCTACTCCGAGGTCTTTGCCAACACGCTCGCCGATCTGGCCACCAAGGACCCGCGCATCGTCGCCATTACCGCGGCCATGCCCAACGGCACCGGCCTCGATCTCTTCCGCGCCCGCCATCCCAAGCGCTACTTCGACGTGGGCATTGCCGAGGAGCACGCGGTCATCTTTGCCGCCGGCATGGCCACGCGCGGCTATCGTCCGGTCTGCGCCATCTACTCCACCTTCCTGCAGCGCGCCTTCGATCCCATTGTTCACGACGTCTGCCTGCAAAAGCTGCCCGTGCTCTTCTGCATGGATCGCGCCGGACTCTCGGGCGACGACGGCCCCACGCATCACGGCCTGTTCGACATCGGCTATCTGCGCTCGATTCCGGATATCGTGCTGATGGCGCCCAAGGACGAAAACGAGCTGGCCGACATGATGAAGACGGCCATCGAGATTCCCGGCCCCAGCGCGATCCGCTATCCACGCGGTGCGGTCGCCGGCGTCGAGCGCAAGCCCGAGCCGCAGTCGCTCGCCATTGGCAAAGCCGAAGTGATCGCCGACGGCTCCGACGTTGCCATTCTCGGCCTCGGCCCCATGCTCTCGATGGCACAGGAGCTGGCCGCGCGGCTGGAGCGCGACGGCTACTCCGCCGCTGTCATCAATCCCCGCTTCATCAAGCCCATCGATCGCGAGATGCTGGCCGCTTACGCGCACGCGTCGCCGCCTTCGTCACCTTCGAGGATCATGCCAAGATGGGCGGCTTTGGATCAGCGGTTGTTGAAGCCCTGGAAGAGCTGGGCAGCCATGTCCCGGTGGTGCGCATCGGCTGGCCCGACCAGTTCATCGAGCACGGCAAGGTCGATCAGCTCCGCATGCGCCACGGCCTGAGCGTGGAGGAAGCCGAGCGGCAGGTTACGCCGCTGCTCACCGCGCGCAAGCTGCCAAAGCTGGTGGCGCGTTAACTCTGTGTCTCAAATTCAGACAATCAGTAACCACCGGGGGAGAGGCGAACGGTTGCGTTTGCCGGCTTCCCGGGCAATTCGACGTGCGACAATTCTCACAAGACCCATTTGTATGCCTGCTTGCTTGCGTCTTTTGGTTGCATTCCTCATCGCGTTGCTCATTTCGGCCCCGGATTGCTTCGCCGCCGGCGCGCAAGCCTCCCCGCCTCCCCAAATCACCCTGGTCCTGACCGGCGGCACCGTTATTGACGTCACCAACTGGGGCGACTCAGCCCGCGACCTGCACAACGCCGTCGTGATTGTGAGCAACGGGCGCATTACCGACGTGGGGCCGGCAGGCGAAGTCCCCCTGCCCAAAGGCGCCCAGACCGTCGACTGCACCGGCAAGTTCATCATTCCCGGCCTGATAGATGGCTACGCCGGCATGAACTCCCAGGCCCAGGCCAACGCCAATCTCTACATGGGTGTCACCACGGTGGTTGCGCGTGCCGACGCCCAGCACGGATACATCGACTTCGGTGCCCATCCCAGCCCGCATGTCTACCCCATCGACTCCGTGGGCGTGACCGACGACTGGAGCCTGCTGGCGCGCAGGCCGGATTGGGTGGGCAAGCTGCGCGAGGGCTTTCGCCCCGTGGAGCTAAGCCCTGAAGATACCGCCCGCCAGATCGCAGAATCGGCGCAGATTGGCACCCGCGTACTGCTCATCGGGCCGGCGGTTACGGCCGCCAACACGCAGTGGATCGTCGCCCGCGCCCACGACCTGCACCTGGTGACCTACGGCGACTTTATGGCCACGCCCGACCGCGTGGGCGACGATGCCGGCGTCGACGTGCTGTTGCACATGGACCGCTACATCCTGGGCGTCATTCCCACCGAGTTGCAGACGCCGCTGGTCGACGATCCACTGGGCCCCGCGGCCATGACGGCGCTCGACTACTCTGAGCGCGTGCCCCCCACCGACGCGCGGCTACGCACCTACGCCCACTTCCTGGCTACCCACCACGCCGCGCTGCTACCTTCCTTCAGCCTGTATTACGCGGAGCTGCCGGGCCACCGCAACCTGTGGATGGATCCGGCGGCCGCGCTGCTCGATCGCGCCCGCATGTACAACCCAACCAATCCCGGAACTGGCGATATGGATTACCCGCTGCCCTCATGGTCGCGCCATACGCCCGCCACAGCCCAGCGTTGGATGGAAGCCGATCTGCAGAAAAAAGCCGACCAGGCCGCCTTGCGCCTGTGGCGCATCAACGAAACCATCTTTTCGGCCTTCCCGCACTATCTCGCCGGTTCCGGCGCCGACGCCATGGGCACCATGCCCGGCATCTCCCTCCACACCGAACTGGAACTGCTGGTGCGGCTTGGCCTCTCCCCGCGCGAAGCCTTAGCAGCCGCCACCAACAACTACGCCCTGCAATTCGGCTGGAACGAACTCGGCCAGATCGCCCCCGGCCGCCGCGCCGACATCCTGGTCGTCGACGGCGATCCTACGATGAATATCTGGAATGCCCGTAAGATCTCCGTGCTCATCGAAGACGGCAATATCATCGACCGGGATGGATTGCTGCATTTGAAAAAATAGGGAACAGGGACCGAGGGACCAAGGGAACGAGGGAACAGAGACCAAGCGATCACCGCTAATCAACGAACCGTCATCCGGAGCGAGGCGACGAGTCGAAGGATCTGCCCTGAAAATAGCCTCTGTCATCCTGAACGCAGTGAAGGATCCGCGGTTGTATTTTCATGCTTCCTGGATGGAACACCGTTCCATGATTGTCCGACTCAGCCCGTCGAGCTTTCTTGTTCTCTCGTTCCCTTGTTCCCTCGTTCCCTGTCTTCTCACTCCCCATACTTCACCGAGCACCCATACGGCCGCGTATACGGCGTCGCTACAGGCTTGCCCGCCATCGCCTCTGTCAGCGCGTCGGAGACGTAGTTGTCCGCGCCCTTGATGTCCTCGGTGTCCGGCGTGGGTCGGTTATCAATCGCGCCGTCGTAGATCACCTTGCCGCCGGGGTCGATCACGATCATCTGCGGCGTGGTCTTGGCGTCGTAGAGCCGGCCGATCTTGCCGTCCGCGTCCATCAGCACTGCCGTGGGATCGGCGTGCATCTTTTCGAGGTACGCGTTCTCCTCAGGCGGCGTCTCGTAGCCCTGTTCGCCCTGCGCCGAAGAAATTACGGTGAACCAGACGACGCCCTTCGCCGTCCACTCCCTCTGCAACGCCTGCATGTTGCCGGAGACGTAGTGTTTGCGCGTATACGGGCAGCCCTGGTTGTGCCACTCCAGCACCACATACTTGCCGCGATAGTGCGACAAAGTTTCCGTGTGGCCGTGCGAGTCAGTTGCGGTGAAGTCCGGAGCCGGCGCGCCCACACGCACCTGCGCTGCGGCGGCAACGGGAAAAAACATGGCGGTCAGTGCCGCGCAGCCTGCAATACGGTTGAGAACGTTCATGCCAGTCGACCTCCTCGGGGATGGGGAGAGATAACCGGTTCACGATCCCGGTGGCTTTCAGTGTAGCGCCAGAGTAGAATCGCCGAACCACCTCTGCCGGTCCACTTCTTGAGAGACGATTCAGGAGCGTTTGTGGTCTCCCACCCTCGCGATAGAACAAAATCGCGAGGATGGGGCACGGAGCTGTCTGCTCGTTCCCTTGGTCCCTTGGTCCCTCGTTCCCTGTTCCCGTCACCCGGCAAATGGCAGCCACGGCTGCAGTTCCACAACCCGCGCCGGCTCTCCTACCACCTTCTCCCCGTAGCGCTTCCCCAGCTTGTACTCACGGCAGAGGACGTCCACCAGGTCGGCGATGCGATTGCGGTATTCGGCCGATACGAAGGCATTGGCGCCGTAGCGGCGCTCGTACGCTGCTACCTGGCCGGGAAAGTTTTCGCGTACAAATTTCAGAAACGTAGGCTGTGAGCAGGACTTGAGAAACAGCGCCCCGGCGGCGAAGAAGTTGGCGCCATGCGCCGCTGCTGCCCGCGCCACAGCGGCCAGTGAGGCGCGCGAGTCCGTAATGCCGGGCATCACCGGCGAGCAGAGAATTCCTGCGCGAATTCCAGCTTCGCGCAGCCGCTCCAGCGTCTCCATGCGCAGGTCCGGCCGCGGGGCGCGCGGCTCCAGGATGCGGGCCAGCTTCACATCCATGGTGGTCACGGTGAAGTGCACGGTAAGCTTGTGGCGCTGCGCAATCTCCTTCAGCAGATCGACATCCCGCGCGATCAGCGTCGATTTGGTGACCACACCCAGGCCCAGGCCACGCGTCCGCGCGAACACCTCGAGCAGGGAGCGCGTGACCCGCTGCCTGCGCTCCAGCGGCTGGTAAGGGTCGGTCGCCGTGCCCAGCGCGACCTGCGTGCCCGGCTTCAGCTTCTTCAGCTCCTGCTCCAGCAGCCACGCGGCATTTTCCTTGAAGTAAATCTTGCGCTCGAACTCCTCCGGCTCGAGTTCGAGGAACTCATGCGCGTAACGGGCGTAGCAATAGCGGCAGGCAAACTCGCAGCCGCGATAGGGATTGATGCCGTGGCTGAAGGGCAGCCTGCGCCCGCTCGTGACTTTGGTGAGGACGGAGCGCGTGGGCAGCGGCCGGTACTCGGTAAGGCAGCCGGTGGAGTCGAGCGGGGCAGCAGCGGCGCGACGGGCCAGCGGGGCGATATGCGGCGGGGGAGGGCTGTCGAGGATGGGGAAGAGCGAAGTCGTATTCGCCATTTGTTCGCCTCTGGTGCCAAGAGTACGTCGGCTCCGGTTCGAAGTCAAGCAAACTCGTCCAGCCCGCGCAGCGGGCATAAGACGGTAGCCCCTGGCGTAAGCCTGGGGACCCGACGGTCCACGCACTGGTCGCCATTTGATCAATCCGGGTATGAGGCGTCATCATGCAAGCGGAGGAATCGATGAGTGCAGCAAAAGGAACACACATCACCTGGCTGGGTCACGCCACTGTCCTGATCCAGACCGCGCAGGGAACCAACATCCTGATCGACCCGTTCATCGCGCAGAATCCCAAATACCCCAAAGGCTTTGAACTGCCGGCGAAGATTCACTACGTCCTGCTCACCCACGGCCACTTCGACCACATCGCCGACGCCGTGCCAGTCGCGAAGAAGCACGGATCGACCGTGGTCGCCATTTTCGAGCTAGCCGACTACATGGCGCAAAAAGGTGTGACCGAGACCATCGGCATGAACCTGGGCGGGACGGTGAAGCTGAACGAGGTGGCCGCCACCATGGTCGAATCCAAGCACTCCTCGGGCGCGCAGGACGAGAAGGGCATGCATTACGTTGGCGTCGCGACCGGTTTTGTACTCACCATCGAGGATGGGCCGGTGCTCTATCACTCGGGCGACACCGCGGTCTTCGGCGACATGGCTCTGATCCGCGAACTCTATCACCCCAAGATCGTGATGCTGCCCATCGGCGGCCATTACACCATGGGCCCGCGCCAGGTTGCGCTTGCCACGCGGCTGCTGGAGCCGGAGGTAATTCTGCCCATTCACTTCGGAACGTTTCCGCCACTCACCGGCACACCGCAACAGTTGGCCGCGCTGCTTGGTTCAGGCGTGGAAGTGGTGGAGTGGAAGCCAGGGGAAAGTTACGTGGCGTAAAGGCAAGGAATAAGGGAACAAGGGAACAGGGATCAGGGATAAGTTTTGAGTCGCGCTCCAATGTCGCGTTCTTGCGTGCTCGGCTCTGGCTACAAGCTGGAAGCTGACGACTACTGCCTTCTCGTTCCCTTGTTCCCTTGGTCCCTTGTTCCCTGCTTTACTGGTCTCTCGTCTGCTTGATCGCCCGCGGCGAGGGAACGACGTCGTCGCATTCGGCGGGTTCCTGCGGAGCCGCCACCACGACGCGCTCGCGGGGTTGGCCCGCGCCCAGCCGGTAGCATCGCAAATCGCGCAGAATCTCAGCCTTCTCGCGTGCGTAGTGACCGGCCAGCCGGGTCAGCGCGTAAGTGATGATGTCGCTGTGGTGCAGATCCTGCATGGAGGGATCGCGGCGCATGTTCAGCCACAGCCGATGCACGAGCTGCACATCGTCGGGGCTCAGAGCGGGCGCGTGCGGGCCGATGTAGAAAACCTTTACGTCGCCATTCGCCGAAACCACGCAGAAGTTGAACTGGCGCTTGGGCTCGGGCAACGCCTCCCAGGCCTGGCCCATGTGAAAAGCCTGATCCTCGGCGCTGATGGAGCTGGAGATTCCCGAGACCACCGATTCCACTTCCAGTGAATTCGCCGTCTGCACCAGCGCGGAAAACACATCGCCCGCCGGGACCACCAGCAACGAAACCTTCTTGCCGAAGTTCTCAGCCACGGACACAGCCTTGGTGAACACGGTCTGCTCGTGCTCGCTGAAACTCTGCTGATCGGCGCTCAGGTACTCAGGACCGCCTGCGCCCATCATCCGCACGCTGACCACGACCACATCGCGCTCGTCGGTACTGGTGCGCTGCAGCACCCATTTGAGAGCCACCGGATTGTTGGGGTCGCGCATGGTGACAATGATGCCGCCCGGCCGAATCGCCACCGACTCGCGATTGATGGTTTCCTGGTGCTCAAGCTGGAAATGGTCCTTCATCTCCATCGCCGTCTGCGCGTGCTTGCGCAGGTTGATGCGCTCAGAAATGGTGAAGACGATAAAGAAGGCGATGGAGAAGACAATGCCGCTCACCGTCGCAACCGACTTTGTGAACAGGTTCACGGTGGCCGTGGCCGCAAGGACCAAGAATACGGAGATCAGGCCGATGGGAATTTCCGTCTTGCCAATGCGCAGGTTCGGCGGAACCTTCCAGCCGCGCTCGCCCTTGTACTTCCAGCGCAGCACCAGCATGGAAAGGCTGTTGAACGTAAACGACCAGATCACGCCGAAGGCGTATGCCTCGCCCAGCATGATCACGTTGCCGCGGCTGAGGACGATGGTGGCCATCTGCAGGACGAACACCAGGTTGACGATACGATAGCTGGTGCCGAACTTGGTGTGCGGCTTGCGGAACCAGTCGGTAAGCACGCCGTCCTCAGCCACCCGCATCAATACGCCGGCTGAGCCGATGATGGAGGTGTTGATGGCTCCCGAAAGAATAAGGAAGCCGACCACCACCACGAAGATGCGGAAGGCGATGCGCGCCGCCATTGGGCCCACCATGTACATGGCCAGGCCGGCGATCAGGTTGTCTTGATAGATCTGCGTGCGCGGCCCGTTGGGGATGAGCATCGAGGCCAGCAGCGTGGCGCCGCCGGTAAAGACCAGGCTGTAGATGGCGATAACGATCGCTGCCCGCTTCAGATTCTTGAGCTTGGGGTGCTCGATCTCGCGATTCACCTGCGCCAGGCTCTCTTCGCCGCTCATGGCCAGGATGGAGTGGCCAAATGCCATGAGAACGCCGAAGAGGCCCAGAATCGGCAGCCCGCGGCCCTTCAGGAATCCCAGCGCATCGTTGCTGAAGTGCAGGTGCGACGGAATCGGCGAAGGCGGAAGGTGCACGCCCACCACGTAGACGGAATAGAGGCCCCAGACAAACAGGATGACCACCATCACCGTGGTGATCTGCATAATGCGCAGGGCCTTGTCGCTCGATTCCTCAATGCCCTTGATGTTCTGCCACCAGTAGTAGATGGTCACCAGCCCGGCAAACAGCGCCGAGGTGTAGTCCATGTTGAACTGGAAGGCGTGGCCGCGCGCGTCCATGAGGGCGGGGGGCAGCCAGTGGCTGTGGTTGGCCACGTTGAGCAGTTCGTTCATGAGGCCGGTAATATATTGGCCCGCCGACACACCGGAGATAGGCCCGGTGAGGACATAATCGAACATCAGGGCGGAGACGCTGAGCTTGGCGAATCCGCCGCCCAGGGCCTCCTTGACCACGCGGTAAACGCCGCCGCGGGTAAACATGGAGCAGCTCTCTACGTACACCGCCCGCACCGCGAAGCTGAACAGCATGATGCCGAGGATGAACCAGGGTGCGGCAGCGCCCACAGCCTGCTCGGCAATGCCGCCGGCATAAAAGGCTGAGGAGCCCAAGTCGTTGAGAACGATGGCCGCAGCGCGCCAAAAGGAAATGAAGGTGAGCATCACAGAGGATGCCACGATGAGCCGAACACGGTCGGACGGAGGAGCTACGGTCGTTCTGCTGGATGCCATCTTATGGGTTCCGGTGAGTCTACCGGCCGCTTACAGGTAGGAACGCACTGCCTCCGCGCCCTGCGCTGAGTCTATTGGCGATTCGCGGCAGTGTCAACCGGAAACTGAAATGGGCTGCGGGGCCGGCTTAGTCCTTGCCGAACAGCTCTTTGCCATCTTCGAGGAAGCTGATGACGACCACAATGGCCGACCCCACCAGCCCGACGAAAAACATCCCCTCCAGCAGTCGTATTGCGAAGATTGCGATCGACATGGCTCGATTGTAGACGTAAAGCGGGGACAAAGGGAACAAGGGACCCAGGGAACAAGAAAGCAGGAACCGATCCGCGGACAGCTTGGTGTGAAGGGTACGGGCTTCATAGGCTGCGGAAAAACTCTGTTTGGAGTATCGGTTTTGAAAGGGCACGACTTCAGTCGTGCCACAACCGCCCCAAAATGAATCCGGCTTTAGCCGCTGAGGGATGCTTTTGGCCCTACCTATAGAGTTTTTCCTCAGCCTCTTCAGCCCGTACATCAAACCGCTGACCCAATACGAGGCGCCAGTGCCGCAGTGCGATAAACTCAGCCCTGTATGCAGACATCCGCACGCACGCCTGTTGCAGAGGGGCGCATGATTTCGGCCGGCGCAGCCTGGGCTCCTTGGGCCGCGGCGGTTCTGTCAGCAGCCCTGCTGGAGCTTCCCTTCCCGCTGGCCGGTCCGCTGCCGGCTTGGCGTACGGTATTTGCGTGGTTCGGGCTGGTCCCTTTGATCTGCGCGGTCCTGTCGAAACAAACATCAGACAGCCCCCATCCGCTGCGCCGCGCGTTTCTCGTCGCCTATCTCTGCGGCGTACTCTGGTACGCCGGCAACTGCTACTGGATCTACGCGACCATGCTGCATTACGGCTCGCTGGCGCCGTGGGTTTGCGTGCTGCTGCTCCTGGGGTTCAGCCTGGTACTCGGTGCCTACTTCGGCCTCTTCGGATGGGGCCTGATGCTGGTGCGGCGCGCCACCGGTTCCGTTCGCTGGGCGCTGCTCTTTGCGCCGTTTCTGTGGGCCGCGCTCGATCTCGCCGCAGCCCGCATTACCTCCGTTCCCTGGGACCAGCTCGGCTACTCCCAGGTGGACAACGCGCTGGTCAACCAGCTCGCCCCGTGGACCGGCGTCTATGGCATCAGCTTTGTGCTGGTGCTGGTCAACGCGCTCATCTCCGGCGGAATTCTGCAGACCCGCTGCCCCAACTGGATCATGGACCGCCGCTCATGGGGCATTGCCGGAGCAGCGCTGCTGATTGCCGGCGGCCTGGGCATGACCATTGCCCCTCCGCGCCCCGCGCCCACCGCAACCGCGGTTCTCATTCAGCCGAATCTCAACGTCGGCGAGGACAACACCTGGAACGGCGCTGCGTGGAACCAGAACATGGCCCAGTTCGCGCACCTCGCCGATGAGCAGTGCAAGGCCTACATCGCCGGCATTCCCCAAACCGGCGCGCCGCAAGGCGAGATCGTGTGCCCGCCTTATGCGACAAATCCTGACTTAGCCGTCTGGCCGGAGTCGCCCGCCCCCTTCATTCAAGGCGATCCGCGCTTCATCGCCTCCATCGGATCAATCGCGCGCCAAGTCCATGCGCCCCTCATCGTAGGCGGCGTTGGCACAGACTATGACACCGGGCAGCAAGCCTGGAACGATTACAACTCCGCCATGGTCTTCAACACTGAGGGTCAGCTCGTCGGCCGCTACGACAAAATCCACCTGGTGCCCTTCGGCGAATACGTTCCCTTCCAAAACCTGCTCTCGTTTGCGCACAAGCTCACCGGCCGCGTGGGCACATTCTCCCGCGGCACTGCGCGCCAGAGCTTCCTGCTCCATGCGGAAAACGGGGGACACCGCTACGGGATTTTTATTTGTTATGAAGACGTCTTCGCCGACGAGGTACGCCAGTTTGCGCGTCACGGTGCCGAAGTCTTCGTCAACATCAGCGACGACGGCTGGTACGGCGACACCAGCGCGCCCTGGCAACACCTGAACGAGGGCCGCATGCGCGCCATCGAGAACCGCCGCTGGATTTTGCGCGACACCAACACCGGCATCACCGCAGTCATTGACCCGTATGGCCGCGTTCGCGAAAGCATTCCCCGCCACGCCATCGATGCGCTCCCCGCGCAGTTCGGCTACCGCGAAGACATCACCTTCTATACGGCGCACGGCGATGTCTTCGCGTGGCTATGTGCCTTCCTGAGTCTCGGGATTTTAGGTTGGGCGGGAAGAAGGCTGCTCCGGGCGTGAGGCTCTTCCTCATCTGCTTGAAGTAAAAAGGAGTCGATGTATACTATACATCGTGCGGAGAACTCAACTCTATCTCGAAGATGACCTCTGGGCGGCTCTTCATGCCAAGGCATTGCTCGAAGGAGCAACGATCTCTGAACTTGTGCGCGTTGCCGTTCGTGAGCGGTACATGGGGAACCTTGAAGAGCGTCGCGCCGCGATGCTCGGTGTCGTTGGACTTTGGAAAGATCGCGCCGGCCTTGCGGACACCGAGTCATTCATTCGCGATCTGCGCGACGACGATCGACTGGAACGCCTTGAGCGGCTGAAAGCCGAGTGAGCGTCCTCCTCGACTCCGATATCGTCATCGAGGTCCTGCGCGGGCGGGATCGGGCGATCCTTTCACAGTGGAGCGCCCTGGCGGACGCGTCTTCCCCCATCTTGATATCGCCCATCACCATCGCTGAGGTAAGCGCTGGCGCATTTGAGAACGAAACAGAGAAGATTGCCCGACTCTTTACTCCGCTCACATGCGTGCCCATCGACCGGAAGATCGGCCAACTGGCTGGCGAATTTCTTCGGCTGTACAGCAGGGGCCACGGACTCAAGATCGCCGACGCCTTTGTCGCCTCTTCAGCAGTTCAAAGCCAGGCCGCCCTGTGGACCCGCAATCGCAAGCATTACCCGATGCCGGAGCTGAGCTTTTATGCATGAGCGTGTTGGTCGTTTCGTCTAAGGAGCTTTGAAGATGAAATGTCCGGTTTGCGGAGCGGCGGAGTTGATCCCGGACACCCGGGACCTGCCCTATACCATTACGATTAGCCAAAGCAACTCTCGGGAAAGCCACACATAAGTTCCCCTTTTAGTCTGAGCCAGGACTATTTCCGCGCACCTCAACCCAGAGGTTTCCGAGCCAGCAGAGATCATCTCAGTGATACTCTAAATTCAGCCCATTGAACCACAAACGTGGGCGCCAAACCAAGTCAGGTCATAAGAGCAAAATGGCATTGAACGATCTCGAATTCGCCTACGCTCCCGTCCGCACCCAGGTGCGCGATCTTCGGGAGTATCTTTGACCCTGCTCGCATCCGCAGGGAACTCGCACAAATTGAAACGAAGTTAGCCGACCCGGCATTGTGGAACGATCCCGCGGCCAGCCAGCCCATTATGCGCGACCGCAAGCGCCTTGAACAGCTTGTCGCCGACGACGAAGAACTCGTCCGCCGGTCGAGCGATATCGAGGCCTACTTCGAGCTGGCCCGCGAAGGCGAGGACGTGCTCGCCGAGCTCGATCGCGACATCAAAGCTCTCGCTGCATTTGCTGAAGCGCTGGAAGCCAAAACCATGCTCTCCGGCGAGGCCGACCCGCTCAACGCCATCGTCACCGTGCACCCCGGCGCCGGCGGCACCGAGAGCCAGGACTGGGCGGAGATGCTCATGCGCATGTACCTGCGCTGGGCCGAGCAGCAGGGCTTCAAGACCGAGATGAACGACTACCAGGACGGCGAAGAGGCGGGCATCAAGTCGGCCACCTTCACCATCATGGGCGACTACGCATTCGGCCAGCTCGCCGGCGAGAGCGGCGTGCACCGTCTCGTACGCATCTCTCCGTTCGACTCCGCCAAGCGCCGCCACACGTCGTTCGCGTCGGTATATGTTTCGCCGGAGATCGACGAGACGATTCATGTCGATCTGAAGGTGGAAGATCTGCGCATCGATACCTATCGCTCCGGCGGCAAGGGCGGCCAGCACGTGAACACCACCGACTCCGCGGTGCGCATGACGCACTTGCCCACCAACATCGTCGTCCAGTGCCAGAACGAGCGCTCACAGCACAAGAACCGCGAAAAGGCTATGAAGATGCTGCGCTCGCGGCTCTACGAATACGAACTCGAAAAGAAGCGGGCGGTGAGCAAGAAGCTGGAAGACTCGAAGCTTGAAATCAACTTCGGGTCGCAGATTCGCAGTTACGTGCTGCAGCCATATCGCATTGCCAAGGACCACCGCACCAAGGTCGAGGTGGGCGATGTGGACAAGGTGCTGGACGGCTATCTGGAGCCCTTCCTGCGTGGCTATCTACTCGCCAAGCGCCGCGGCACAGCCGTAGCCAGCGGCGCAGACGACGATTTGGAAGTGTAAAAAAGCAGGGACCAGGGGACCGAGGGACAAAGGGAACAAGAAAACCGCCTCCCCAACGCCGCCGCGCTGTCATCCTGGGCGAAGCGAAGGATCTGCCCTGAAAATAACCTCTGTCATCCTGAACGGAGTGAAGGATCCGCGGTTGCATTTTCATGGTCTCTGGGTGGGACTGCGTTACATGTTTGACTGCGGTTGCTCTTTTGCTTAGGCTGCTAACGCACGACTGGCAATGTTTGGAAATCGGGCTTTGAAAGGGCACGACTTTAGTCGTGCCAAGAAGCCCCAAAAAAATGACACGGGGCTTTAGCCCCTGAGGGAATGCAAATGAGCAACGATCCATCCGTAATCGACGAGATGCTGCGCCAGGCAAAAACCATCGCGGTGCTGGGCATGAGCGACAAGCCCCAGCGCGCCAGCTACAACATCGGAAAGTATCTGGCCCAGCACGGCTACCGCGTGCTGCCGGTCAACCCGGTACTCAAGGAGATCGACGGCCAGCCGGTGTATGCCACGCTCGATGAAGCGCAGGCCGTGGCCAAAATCGACCTGGTCGACGTATTTCGCGCCAGCGAGAACGTGCCGCCCATCGTAGACGATGTGATGCGCCTCGGCATTCCTTACCTGTGGCTGCAGGACGAGGTAGTGCACGACGAAGCGATAGCCCGCGCCCGCGCCGCCGGCGTCAAGTGCGTGCAGAACGACTGCATCTTTCGCGAACACGCCAAGCGGCAGGCCTGAGCGAAAAGAGCTTGAGGCGGCGGAAAACCTTCCGGTGGGCCAAGGAAGCATACTCGAATTATCAAATGATTTCGGGCAACGGAAATCTTCGAACACGCTGCCGGGGCATCCACGAACGCCACAAAGTGCGGGGGCGCGGCAAAAATGCCGCGCCCCCGCACTTTGTTGGCGTGCAGCTTAGAAGATGAACTTCCCTGCAAACTGCACGAGGCGTGGATTGTTCATTTGTCCCTGGCCTGAGATTTCACCGAAGCCCGACGCTCCCACAGTGTTGGCAGGTGGAATGAACTGTGCGCGGTTGAAGAGGTTGAAGATTTCAGCTCTGAATTCGAAGCCCAGTTTTTGATCGGGCCCGAAGGTTGTGTGTTTATAGGCGGCAAAGTCCCAGTTGGCAATTCCGTCCGCCTGCAAGGTGGGATCGACACGCGGTTCGTTTCCAAAGGTATAGGGCGCGGGTACGGTAAAGCAGGCCGGATTGATCCAGCCGGCATTGCCGTTCAAGCCGTTCTGCACACGGGCTGCTGCGCTTCCGCTCGTCGCCTTCTTGCAACCCGGAACCACGTTGGGCCGCAAGCCGCCGCCATAGTAGTTGGCGCCGTTGCCGCTGGAGCTGATGTTGATCGGAAATCCGCTCTGCAGGGTTGTGACTCCGTCCACGCCCCAGCCGCCAACAACCTTGTTGGCGAACGGCGAGACGTCGCTCAGGAAGCGCTGGTTCCTGCCGAAAGGAAGATCCGTCACGTAGCTGACAATCAGGTGCTGCGGAACGTTCTGTGAGGAGAGAGATTTCTCACCGCGCAGGTTGTTCCAATCCTGAATTCCGCCGGTGCCGCCGGTTTCGAGCCATGAGGTAATAGTGTCAGTGTTGGAGAGGAGCTTGGACCAGGTGTAGGCAGCCAAGATTGTCCCTCCGCCGTTGAAGCGCTTCTGCAGGGTCGCCTGCAGTGAGTTGTAGTCGCTGGCGAAGCTGCCCTGGCCTGCATATTCCACGCCGTTGTATTGCGGAAAGGGCCGCAGCAGTTGGCCGATCGTTGTGGTTGCCGAGGACATGGCGCTGCCGGGGTAAGAACTGAGAGCGAACGGGTTGGCTACAGATTGAGCGATCTGGACCGTCTGTTTGGCTGCAGATTGCGCTGCGGCCTGGGCGAGATAGTTATCTCCGATCTGATCGACTTGCTGGCTGTACTGAGGCAAGTGCGTTCCCTTGTTGGCAGCATAGGCCACATCGGCAAACCAACCGCCCCAGAGAGTGCGTTGGACGTCGAGGTTCCACTGCTGCATATAGCCGTACTCGTACCCTGGAGTGTCAAAGGTGGGATTGGCTGAACCTTCCAGATCCAGGGCTGCCTGAGGAATACCCGCGTAGGCGGATGCGGTGCGCCCTGGAGGCTGGACGAAGTTGATCCACGGCGTGCTGATGGTATTGATGGGAACCTGCACGTTGCCGTTGTTCCCTACATAGTCGGTTTCGATGGAGTTTACGGGATCGTTGAGGGGGTTGGTGGCCCAGTTGGCGTCGAGCGGAATCCAGAACAGTCCGTAGCCGCCACGCACCACTGTCTTTGTATTCAAGCTGTAAGCAAAGCCCACGCGCGGTGCCAATCCGATTCGGTTGGGATTGATGTTGTAACGGCTGGTTCTGCCGTTCGGCGTCGCTACCAGACCCACGGATCCCAGCACCGTGGAGTTGGGCGGCGTGAGCCCGGTCCCGGTTGCGGAGATGGCTCCGCTGGTTGCCAGTGCTGCGACCTGATCAATGCCGGTGGGATTGAAGTACGACTGGCGGTTGAACCGCTCGGTCCAGGGAGTCTGGTACTCGTAGCGCAGTCCGAGGTTGAGCACCAGCTTCGAGGTGGCGTGATACGTGTCGTTTCCGTAACCCGCAAAGACATTCTGCTTGCCCGCTACCAGGTTGGGAATGACAGCATCGCCGAAGAAGTGGTTGCCCACGTTGCTGGGGTTCTGCGCCCATCCCAAGAGGTAATCGGCAAAGGCCAAGGAGTTCCCGTTGCCCGCTGCAATGCCGTTCACAGGAGTGTTATTGGCCGTGTTGTAGTCCTCGGTGTACGAGCCACTGAACCCCAGTGAGCCGCTCACGATGTTGCTCTGGGCATAATCGTCGAGCGTAATCTCAAACTGGTAGCCTGCCGTGAACGTATGATGTCCGTGCACCAGGGTGATAGTGGGAGAGATCCAATACTGGGTGTCGTGATCCACGATGTAGCTCTGTCCCTGCGTGGCCATCACGTTGTCCGACATGCCCAGCACATCGGGGGTTGGGGGAGTTCGCAGCGAAGTCGAAATCTCAGTGTTAAAGGCCGAAGGCCATCCAATCTTGGTGAAATCGAAACCGGAATTCTTGGGCGTGCGCAGGTAATTGAAGCGGCTGGCCGACACGTCGAGATTTCCAATCACATTGGGGGTGAACACATAGTTGTAACCGATGGCAAGAGCCTTCGATGTCATGGTCTCCGTGCAGCGATCCAGGCACAGGCCGGTTCCCAAAGGATCTTCAGGAAGGTTCAGATTGTTCCATTGGCTGAAGCGGCCGAACAGATGCTGCGCATCGTTGATCTTCTGGTCAATGCGAACCAGGTTCTGGTTCTGATTGCCACCCAGGCTGTAACTGGAGGTGTAGTTGTTCAGTTCGTTGCCGTTGGTCGGAGCCGGCCACAAATTCAGCATGGCGGCCGCGGTCGGGTTGATGCGGTTCGCCGGGATAACATTGCCGGTGAAGGGGGTGGGCGTATAAGTGGCAGCGGTCCCGCCGGCGCAGCCGCCTTTTCCAAGCCCATCTGCGCTGGCAGTGGTTTGAACGTTTCCTCCGCACGGGTCGACGAGTTGGGGCACGTTTGACGCAGCGGCAAGGCCACTGAGATCAACAGCACTCCCGTTCTTGACTGCGGATTGCACAGCCGCGGTTGGAACGGTCGAGGTCCATGGCGCACCTGAGCGCAAGCGGAAACCCTCATAGCTGTAGAAGAAGAAGGTTCTGTCTCTGATGAGCTTTCCACCGAAGTTGACACCAAATTGGTTCTGGGTGAAGGGCGGCCTGGCAATTCCAGCGTTATTGGAGAACCAGTCGTTGGCGTTCAGAACCTTGTTGCGGATGTACTCGTAGGCTTCGCCGTGATAATCGTTGGTGCCGCTCTTGGTGCTCAGGTTGAGTACGCCGCCGGCGACCTTGCCCCACTCCGGGCCGATGTCGCTGGTTTGCACTTTGAATTCACCGACCGAGTCCTGGGTGGGAATCAGGATGGGCAGATTGATGTATCCGATATTCAGCGGCTGGCCGTCAAGGTATTCGGCGCTTTGGTTGGCAAACGCGCCGCCGATCTGGAAGTTGCCCCAGGAAAACGGATTCTGACCGGTGGCTGTCTGGCCGGCCTGTCCCTGCATGACCACCGAAGGAGCCACCTCAACCAGGCTAAATACGTTGCGCCCGTTCAACGGCAGTTCGTTCGCGTTGCGCTCTTCCACCACTTGCCCGAGCGAGGAGGTTTCCGGCTGCAGCAAGGGAACCTCGGAGGTGACGGTAACCGTCTCGCTGGTTGCGCCCACGTTGAGCGTGATATCGACCCGCATGGTCTGCTGCACCAGGATGGTAATGTTTTCCCGGTTCACGCGCTTGAATCCGGTCTTCTCGACCGACAGGCGATAGGGGCCGGGAATCAGGTTCACAAACGAATACAGTCCGGTGTCTCCCGTGAGCTGCGTCTGTTTTTCTGAAGTTGCGGTGTTGGTGAGGGCGACGGTAGCGCCGGGCGTCACTGCGCCACTGGAATCGACAACCACCCCGGTCAAAGCCCCGTAGGTCGATTGGGCGCGAACCGACAGGACACACGCGAAGAACAGGACAATGCAAAGCAGGGTACGCGCGAGGGCGCGCCCTGACATTGTGATCCCCAGATTTGACATGGTGCCTCCAATAGTCCAAACGTAAAGTGGGTCTACGTAGAGGAATACGAGGCCTGGGACCAATTTGTACCAGTGGACGTGAAAGGAAGTTTGCTTATTTCCCGCTGGCCGACTGAAAGAGAGCGTATTCCCGCTTTGCGTCGGCAGATCGGCCGGATATGGAATAGAGCTGCATCAGGCGATAATGGACGAGCTTGTCGGCATTCGGCTCGTGCTCGGCGGCACTTAGTACTTTGATGGCCGCCTCAGAATCGCCCAGCTTGATTTCCGCTTCTGCCAGGTTGAGACTGGCCCACTGGGGAGGATGGTCCGACTTCATTCGCGGCGAGAGAAGGTCGCGCACCTGCGCATACTGCTCCATCTGCAACATACACCGGCTCAGATGAGCCGCGGCTCGTTCGTCGGCAGGATAGGCATCGAGTTGCTGTTGAAACGCAGCGGCTGCTGCCGTCCATTCTTCGCGCTTTTCATGGAGCAGGCCGAGACTGTAATGAAGTTCCGAGAGGTCGGGGTGATCGCGTTCTAACTGTTCGTAGAGCGCGATTGCCTGTTCGCCCTGTCCCTGGTCGGCGAGCATGTCAGCTTGAAATTCAGCGAGGTACGGTGAGGCGGGAAACTGCTTTGCGCAGCTTTGAACCTGCTGCATCCCCTGCTCGCCGCTTAAGACGGAGAGCAGATAAAGAAGCGCCGTGTCCTGCGGATGTTGCCGCCACAAACTGACAGCCTGGTTCCAATCGAGGTCCGGCTTGAAGTAGGGCGACATTTTGGCCGCCTGAGGAAATGCGCTGCGAGCGCCCTGGGCGCCGCCTGCAGCGGCCTGCCTCAAAGCATTGAGGAACGGCTCCGAGCCGGGGGCCTGGCTCAGTTTGCCTACAAAAAACTGTCCACTGCGGATGTAGGATTTGGCAAGCTGCACAAGCGCAAGATCTGCAGGATAGCCGTTGCTCTTGAGAAGCGACTCGTACACCAGCGCTGACTGAACCGGCTCGTTGATTTCGAGATAGCAGGGCGCAACCGCGGAAAGAACTCTGGGATTGTTGAGTTGCTCACGAAAAATCTTGCCCAGCATGGGACGGGCACTGTCTAACTCACCCATCCAGCATTTTTCCTGCGCCAGCAGTGCATAGGTCTCGGGGACATAACCATCCTTCAAGGCAAGCGAATAATAGCGCATGGCATCGGCAGCACGACCCTGCATCTGCAGGCTCAAGCCAAGGTCCGTCATTAAAGCAGCGGAATCCGGTGTCTGGGCGAGCGCTTCGCGATAAAGCGCCTCCGCCTCAGCATAGTGCTTCGTGTCCATCGCCTGGCGCGCCCTCTGCAGGCCGGCAGACGACTGCGACTGAACAATGCCCTGCATCGCGGCGAGGAGCATGATCGCACACAAGGCATTGCGGCGAAAGAATGTCGGCAAGGAGACCATTTTGTTGTGGCCAACAGCCTAGCACAGTTCCCGCACACGGCTCACGCGGTCGCGACAAGATCTTGCGCCGGAACCATCCCAGCTTCCTCCGACGCATCGGCATTGTCAAGATAACTTCGCTCGCAACGTCGTGCCGTTCGCGTAGACTGGATGCACGAAAAATAGGATGACAGGCTGCGAAGATTCACCTCCGCCGCCACGGACCCGGAGATGCGAAATGAAGCCGTCACGGCGAGCGTTCCTGTTGAGCACAATCAATGTGGCGGCGGCAGCGGCCTTCTCACAGCAGGGCGTGGTGCCGCACAAAAGCGCTGCTGCGCCGCACGGGAAACGATCGGGCCTGCCCTACAACGCGCACTTTACCGAGGTGGCCGCATCGGCCGGTATCACGCACCCGGTGTTGTACGGTTCCACCAATCCCAAGAATTACATCCTTGAATCCATCGGGTGCGGCTGCGCTTTTATCGATTACGACAACGATGGCTGGATCGACATCCTGGTTCTGGGTGGAAGCGATTTCGCAAACCCTGACACCGGCGTGACCAACCGCCTCTACCATAACAACCGCGACGGAACCTTCCGCGATGTGACGACGGAAGCCGGCCTTACAAAGACCGGCTGGGCCTGCGGCGTATGCGTCGGCGACTACAACAACGACGGCTTCGACGACCTGTTTCTTACTTACTGGGGACAAAACGCGCTGTACCGGAATAATGGGAACGGAACATTTACCGACGTCACGCGCGAAGCCGGATTGCTCAGCTCCCCCCTGCGCTACGGAAGCGGCTGCGCCTGGGTGGATTACAACCGCGATGGCCATCTTGACCTGTTCGTATCGAACTACGTCGGCTTTGAGTATGGAAAGACGCCTAGTCCCGGCGAAAAGCCTTATTGCTTCTTCCTCAACATGGCGGTCAATTGTGGTCCGCGGGGCCTCCCCTTCGGACGCCATAGTCTTTACCGCAACAACGGCGATGGTACATTCACCGACGTGAGCGATGCGGCTGGAATTTCTTCGGCACGGACCAGTTATGGCCTGACCGTGGCTGCAGCCGATTTTGACGATGACGGCTGGCCGGATATTTATGTAGCCTGCGACTCCAGCCCCAGCCTGCTGTTCATGAACAATCATGACGGCACATTTCGCGAGGAAGGCGGAGTGCGCGGCGTTGCCTACAGCGACGACGGTCAGGAACAGGCCGGCATGGGTCTGGCTGTGGGCAACGCGAGCGGCAGCGGTCGTCTGGACATTTTCAAAACCAACTTTGCGGGGGATTTGCCCATTCTCTATCGCAATCTTGGCAATGCGCTCTTTCAAGACGTCACCCGTGAGAGCGGTCTCGCCGTGGACAATCGATTTGTATGCTGGGGAACCGGACTCGAAGACTTCGATAACGATGGATGGCCGGATATTACAGTTGCGACGGGACACATCTATCCGGAGCTTGAACATCGCTACCCTGACTCCCCGTATAAGAGCCCCATGCTTCTCTACCGCAACCTGGGGCACGGCCACTTCGAGGAGTTGTTCGACGAGGCTGGGACGGCAATCCTTGAGCCGCATTCAAGCCGCGGCATGGCATTCGGTGATTTCGACAACGACGGCGACGTCGACCTTTTGATGGTGAATCTGGGCGAGCCTCCGTCGCTGTTGCGCAACGATGTCAGCGGAAAAAACCACTGGATCAAGGTCAGGCTTGAGGGTACGGTATCCAATCGCAGTGCAATCGGCGCACGTCTGGAGGTAACAGCCAACGGGTTGAAACAGGTGAAGGAAGTGCAAAGCCAATCGAGCTTTGTATCGTGCAATGATTTTCGGCTTCATTTCGGATTAGCCGGCGCGCTCACGGCCGACATCGCTGTACGCTGGCCCGATGGGCGGCGTCTATCCCTGAACGGCCTCAAGGCCGATCAGCTCTACACCATCAAGGAAGGCGCAGGAATCATCCCCAACCGCGGCTGGAAGTGACTGCGCTCTGACGCAATCACGGATGATTGGCTTCTTTTCTCAACAGCGCATAAAGAAGCGGTTTCCCGGTGGGCTTCTGGCTGCCGCCATGCGGCTCAACAGTAACAAAGACAGCATCAATCTCTGCAAGTTGCTTGGGGTCGTCCGATCGCAGTACCCAGCGCCGGTTCGACTCGCTGTCCATGTAGAGAATACCCAGGTTCATGGGTTTGGGTGCGGTGTTCGGTTCCGCGTCCCGTTCACCCCACACCTGGAAGACGCTGGTATTTTGCACGTGCGGCTGATTCTCAAGATCATAGGCATAGAAAACCAGCGATTTGCTCTGCGTATAGAAGACTCTTCCAAATGGCTTGCGCGTGCGACTCTGGCTGTCCACGTCGAAAACATCAGCAATGTAAAGCTTTCTCGCTCCCATTAACTCGCGAATGTCCCGATCCGCGGCCAGATATTCATCCTCATCCCTGAGCTTGCGTTCCTGTTCCTGGTCCTTCGCCTGCAGTACCTTCAAATCCGTCTCCATCGACGCCGTTTCGAAAAGATGGCTGTTATACTCGGCACGCAAATTAGAGTAATCGGACTTCAGGAGTTCGTAGGCCTTCTCGCTGTCTGCCAGGCGATTCGCCAGTTGATCGCGCTGCGCGGTCAACTGCTGGAGACTGGCATCTTTCTGCCCGCTCACGCTCTGGAGTTCGTCAACGCGCTGCTGGGCAGCGCTCGAAGCATCCTTCAGCTGAGCCACGTGTTCTTGCTCGTTGAGAATCTGGCGCTCCAGCCGCGCAATCTGCTCAGCCTCTTTAGCCAGCAAATCCGACGATTCCACCGTCCGGGCCTTGGCCGGCTGCGTTTGGGACGCACGCGCGGCCGCCGGCTGAGGGGCAACCGCACCGGTTCGCTCGCCCATGCGGTATGCGCTCACTGTGATGGCAACGATTGCGCACGCAGCCAGTGAGCCGAGAGCCAGCGCCTTGCGGGTAAGAATCCACGCCGCTCGTGGGCCCTGCCGCGATTCTCCCCCATCGATCGGCCACACGCGACTCTGCCGCGGCTTGAGAATCGAACGCATCAGCCTCTCGCGCGTCGCACGATTGTCCCAGCGGCTTGCTTCCCCCGCTAAATCGTCCTCCGCCACCAAAGATGCCATCCCCTGTTGGCTGATGGCACAGTACTCCTGATAGACGCGGCGGCACGACTTACAGAGCTCTAAATGACGATCTAACGCAATTTGCTCATGGAGACTCAGCGCCTTGCATTGTGCCAGCGCGCAGAGCTCCTTGAACCTTTCGTGGTCGTCTCCCTCATCAGTCTTTCGCATTTCCGTATTTCCGTGGCCTTTCTGCGGTTACGCTCTTGCGCAGACGTTCGAGACCTCGATAAAAGTAATGTCGCACGTTCCCAAGCGGTTCGCTTAGTTTCTCGCTAATCTCGCGCAAATCAAGGTCGTCGAAGTAATACAATCTTATCGTTTCGCGCTGGTTTACGGTTAATTCCTCGAAGGCTGGATACAGGCGCGTAAAATCCACTCTTGCTTCTACCTTCTTGTCCCAGTCATTTTCGCCCGATGCCGTCTCCTCCAATCCATCGCCTCCGATATCGGTATGGCGATAAAACCTTCTGCGAATAAGATGCGCCTTCCGGTCGCGCGCCCGGCTATACGCGACCTGAACAATCCACACTTTGGCGCTACCCCTGGCTGGTTCGAACAGGGCGGCCTTGCGGAACAGGTAGAGGAAACTCTCCAACACCACATCTTCCGCTTCCCCGGCATCGTGCAGAATCCTGAGAGCAATGCTGTACACCAGCCGCGAGTAACGGCTGAAAAGGACGTCCACCGCTCCGGAGTCTTCCACCCGCACCAGGTCCATGAGCATTTCATCGCTCAAGTCGGCAACTTCGGGCCGCTGCTTTGCGGAATTCAAAGTACCTTGCAGGGCGCGCTGCATTTCTATTTCTTCCGCCCTTGGCACCCGGAACCGATCGATTTTTGCTGGCAGAGCTATCTCTCTGAACGGTTCAGCATCACTGGCCAAAGTGAGCACCTCTTGAATCACCCGGACTATACAATACGCACTACAGAGTTCGCCAGTACTTTCCGCGCCGGGAATTCCTTCGAAAATTGCCGATGAGGTTGGTACAGATCATCTCCGGCTGTCGTATGTATAGTGAGATGTCCGCGCCACGGCCCGATTACCTTGTGGCAAGCGCCCCGCCGGCGCAGTGCGTTCATAGACTAAACTTCTCCGGGGAGACTTGCCGAGTCGTATGCCAGCACCAACGAGTCTGCGCGGCAGTTTGGTCGCTTTGCTTCTCATCCTTGCGCTCCCACTGGCATTGCGCTCCCAATCCGCCAGTGCATCGCTCACCGGAAGAATCACGGATTCGCGCCGCGCGGTACTCCCCGAAGCCGATCTGCAAATCATCAATACCAGCACCGGCATTTACTACCATGGCGTCACAAATGAGTCTGGAATCTACTACGTCTCCGATCTCCCGCCGGGACGCTATCGCATGGAAGTCGAAAAACTCGGTTTCATTGCCGTGATTGAATCGGGCATCGTCCTCCATGTTCAGGACGCCCTGGAAGTCAACTTCGAAATGGCGGTCGGATCTGCATCCGAAAGTGTGACCGTGGGCGGCAATTCACCTCCGCTTGATATGGAGTCGTCCAGCCTGGGCACTGTCGTCACCCGGCGCGACGCCAATGAACTGCCCTTGAATGGAAGAAACGTTTTCAATCTGATCGCGCTCGCCTCTTCCGTGATTCCGCAAGGCAGCGCGACGGGAACACCCGTGGGAGTGAACCCTTTTGGGTGGGGCAACTACCAGGTCAGCGGGGCCTTTGGCAATCAAAGCGTCGAATACCTCGACGGGCAGCCGCTCAACATTCCGTATATCAATCTGCCCATCCTGATCCCCACCCAGGATTCCATCGAAGAATTCAAAGTGGAGACTGGAAACCTTCCCGCCGAGTGGGGCAGGTTCGCAGGTGGGGTGACCAATCTCAGCACCAAGAATGGAACGCAGTTCATCCAGGGTGAACTCTACGAGTACCTGCGCAATCGCGTCTTCAACGCCAACGATTTTTTCCTCAATCGAGAGGGCAAGCCCCGCCCTCCCTGGGTGCAGAACCAGTTTGGCGCCGACGCCGGTGGCCCGCTCAAACTTCGCACTTGTTGCGGGAGCGACCGGACCTTCTGGTTCACAAGTGGGGAAGGGTTCCGGCTGCGCACAGGAAGTCCCTTCACAGCCACCATGCCTACATCAGCGGAACGCGGCGGAGATTTCTCCGCTTTGAGCACACCCCTTATGGACCCCTGCGCCGGAAGCCCCTTGAATCCTCAAGGCGCATGCCCGGCAAGCAATCTGCCCCCCGCGCAGTTTTCATTCAACAAGATCCCGTCCCTCCGCATCAATCCGACGTCACGTGCGCTTCTCAACTTATGGCCGCTTCCCAATGCTCCTGGAATCGTTACGCCATCGGGGACTTTTAATAACTTCAATACGGTTGCCAATACAGGGGGAAACCAGAATCAGTTGGTGGGCCGGGTCGATCAGGACATGACGGAGCAGCAAAAGTTCTTTGCCCGATTCAGTTATTGGAATGTGCTCGATCTTCCCATTGACCCTCTGCAAAACGGCCTGTGTGTGGATCGCTGTCTGGAGAATTACGCAACCTATGCGCTCTCTACTGGATATAACTACAGCCTCAGCTCTTCGACCATCTTCGATGCCAATGCCGGGATCAGCTATTTCGACTACAAGCGTACGCCGAAAAACGCCGGCTTCGATCTGACCACAATTAACTGGCCGGCTGCCTACAATCTCGCCATTCCCTCTGCGATGCGCACTCCTCCAACTCCGTGCGTGACGAACTATGCCGATAACATCATGTGTACGCAAGGCCAGAGCTTTATTCAGGACCACGATACCCAGTACAATCTGGCTCCCAGCGTCACCATGGTGCGCGGACGTCATCTGTATCGTTTTGGCTTCCAATTCGAAGTGAGTTATGACAACGCCGCGCAGACCAACGTGGCCAGCGGCGCATTCGATTTTTGCGCGGTTGGAGAAACCTGCTATACCGGCGTCCCTATCGCCGACTTCCTGCTGGGATATGCGGATAACTACAGCAATGTAAACAATCACTATTCAGCGCAGGCTATTGTTCCGGCGTACACAGCGGGCAAGCAGGTGTATCGTGCGTTCTACCTCGCCGATACCTGGCGCGTCACCAATGCTCTTTCCACGAGTCTGGGCCTTCGCTACGAGTTAGCGGGACCATGGTCCGAGCGTTCTAACCGGCTTTCCTACTTTGAGCCCAACGCAGTCAGTTATATCAATCAGTTTGTGCCCGTTGGATTTCCCCAGGTGCAAGGCGACGTATTCCTGGTTTCTCCCACCACCCGGAACAACCTGCCCCTGGCGAAAGATAACCTGGCTCCGCGCGTAGGCATAGCGTATAGTCTTTCACCAACCACTGTTCTCCGCAGCGGGTACGGCATCTTTTGGATTCCCGACTACATGTCGTACGCGTTGAATCCCAACAACGACATGGTGAACTTCGCCAGTACCACCTTCAAAGGAACGGTCGATGGAATTCACCCTTATAACACCATCGCGCTTCCCTTCCCCGATGGCATCTCTGCGCCGCCCGGGCGTTCGCTTGGCACAGCGGGTACACAGCAGTTTCTTACCCAGGTTGTCGGGTCCATCACTGAAGTGGATGAAAGCGACCATCCGCATGGCTACGATCAGCAGTGGAACTTGAGCCTCGAACAGCATTTGCCGGGGCAAGTCTCGATTGTGGCGGCTTACGTCGGTTCCAAGGGAACCCATCTTGCCCAGTTTTCGCAGCAGATAGATCAGATTTCCGACAGCCTGCTCGGCCAGGCGGCAGCGCAGTTTGAACAGGGTGGACGCTCGGCCGTCACGCTGCTGGATCAGACGCCCAATCCGTTCGTTGTCAACGGACAGGCTCTGGCTCTCACCGCGCCCACCACCACTGTGGGCCAGTTGATGAGGCCTTATCCTCAGTATTCGAGCGTGGAACTGGCTGGCCAGGGTTCGTTCGACAGCATCTATCACTCATTTCAGTTGACCGCGCAACGCCGCTTCTCCATGGGAGGAACCTTCCTGGTGGGCTACACCATTTCCAAGTTGATCAGCAATACGGATACGCTCACGGCCTGGCTCGAAAACAGCGTGGGCAACATTCAGGACAATAACAACCTGCGCGGAGAACGCTCCCTCTCGTCTCAGGATGTTCCACAGCGCCTTGTTATCAGCTACGTGCTCGATCTTCCCTTTGGACAATCCCGGCGCTACCTGTCCGATATCGGCAGCCCGCTCAACCGGATCATCGGCGACTGGGGAGTGGATGGAGTTACGACATTTCAGAAGGGATTCCCGCTGGTCTTCAGTAACGGTCAAGTCAATGACGCAACTTTGTTCGGCGCTGGTTCCCGTCCAGATATCGTTGCGGGTTGCCGGAAATCCTCGTCCTCGGGCGGAAACGGCCGCCTGGACCAGTGGTTCAACACCGCCTGTTTCTCGGCGCCTCCCGATTTCGCTTTTGGTTCAGAGCCGCGCGTCGATCCCACCCTGCGTTCTGCCGGCGTGGATAACTTTGACTTCGCAGCATTCAAGAGGATCTCGCTTGGCCGGGAGGACCGCGCCAAATTCGAGTTCCGCGTGGAGTTTTTCAATTTATTCAATCGCACACAATTTGCTCCGCCGAACACTATTTGCTGCTCCAGCAACAATCCCACATTTGGCATCGTGAACAGTACTGACCCCGGAACCAATCCCCGCCTCGTTCAGTTCGCGTCCAAATTTATTTTTTGAGCCTCGCCAAGGAAAGGAAACGCCGTGACGTCAGAAATGCGGAAGATGATTGTATGGGGGATCGCGTGCTGCGCGGCATTGAACGCGGCGAGGATTTCTCATTCCGAGGATGGCCCTGCGCAGAATCTGGTTCAGCAACTGGCTCAAGGTTGGCAGTTCCGGCAGCTCGCCGGAGCGGTCGAGACTGGGAACCAAGGCTGGCTGCCGGCCACCGTGCCCGGTGACATACATCTCGATCTGCTGGCCAACAAAGTCATCCCCGATCCCTTCTACCGGGATAACGAAGCCAAACTGCAGTGGATCGAGAACGCGAGTTGGGAGTACCGCACCAGCTTCAACCTGGACCCTGGCGTGCTGGAGCGCGCCAATGTGGACCTGGTGTTTGAAGGTCTCGATGCGGCCGCTCAAGTGTACGTGAATGGCGAACGGGTGCTCGATGCCGACAACATGTTCCGCCAATGGCGTGTGCCCGTCAAGAGTCATCTGCATGCGGGCGCAAACCTGCTGCGCGTCGTCTTTCCCTCGCCGATCGCGGCCGCACAGGCGGTGGCGGCAAACGATCCGTGGCAGCCCAAGACCGGCACTGAAGCCAAGACCTACATCCGTAAGGCTGCCTATGAGTATGGCTGGGACTGGGGACCGCGATTTGTCACCAGCGGTATCTGGAGGCCGGTGCGGCTGGAAGCATGGGACAAGGCCCGCATCGACGATTTCGCAGTCCGCCAGCGCGATGTGAGCGCGGACGTAGCTCACCTGGATGCGCAGGTCGCTATTCAGGTCTCGAGTGCCGGTCCGGTCACCGTGAGCGTCGCGTACCAGCTCGACGACAAGCCTGAGACCGCAACAAGAAATGTGTACCTGCACACCGGCGAAAATCTGGTCGAGCTCCCCCTTGAAATTCTCAAGCCCAAACTCTGGTATCCGGCAGGTTATGGCGACCAGCCGCTTTACACATTCACGGCGAAAATCAGCAGCGGGCGCCAGGTTGCCGAGGCGCAAACACTCAGAACCGGCCTGCGCACCATCGTCCTCGATCGCCATCTCGACAGCTGGGGTCGTTCTTTTCAGCTCATCGTCAACGGCATTCCCATCTTCGCCAAGGGGGCCGACGTGATTCCCTTCGACAGCTTTCCCAACCGCGTCACCACAGCCGACTATCGCCGTATTCTCGAGTCCGCGCGCGACGCCAACATGAACATGATCCGCCACTGGGGTGGCGGCTACTACGAGACCGCTGAGTTCTACCAGATCTGCGACGAACTGGGCATCATGGTCTGGCAGGATTTCATGTTCGGCAACGACTGGCAGCCGGGCACCTATGCTTTCAAGCAGAATATGGAGGCTGAGGCCGAAAACCAGGTGCGCCGCCTGCGCAACCATCCCAGCATCGTCCTCTGGAGCGGCAACAACGAAACCGAGGTGGCCCTGAACTGGGGTAAACGCGCCTCGCTTTCACCCGACGTCAAGTTCCAGATGTGGCAGGATTATCTCACCGAGTTCAGCGGTATCCTCAACCGGGTGGTGGAGCAGCTCGATGCCGAGACGCCTTACTGGCCCAGCTCGCCGAGCTCCGACTACGAACAGACCAGCGACAAATTCGAGTCTGGCGACGCGCACGTCTGGGACGTCTGGCACGGGCGCGTGCCATTTTCAACTTACGAGACACACAATTCCCGCTTCGTCACCGAGTACGGCTTCCAGTCGTTTCCCGAGTTGCGCACCGTCAAAAGCTTTACGGCACCCCAGGACCGCGCCAATATCTTCACGCCCGTCATGCTGGCACACCAGAAGAACGACGAAGGCAATTCGATCATTCACGATTACATGCTCAGGGATTACTCCGAGCCCAAGGACTTTGCCAGCTTCCTCTATGTGAGCCAGGTTCTGCAGGCAGAGGGCATCAAGATCGGCGCGGAACACTTCCGCCGCAACCGTCCGGAAACCATGGGCTCCATCTTCTGGCAGTTGAACGACTGCTGGCCGGTGGCCTCGTGGTCGTCCATTGACTACTACGGCCGCTGGAAGGCGCTGCAATATTATGCGCGTCGCTTCTACGCGCCGGTTCTGGTTTCACCGCACGTTGAAGATGGGGTGATGAAGGTCTACATCGTGTCCGACCGGACCGCTCCACAAGGCGCCCTACTGCACGTGCGGCTCATGGACTTCAAGGGCAACGTATTGCTCGAAGACCAGCATGCGGTGACCGTTGCGCCGCTCGCCAGCCAGGTCTACCTAGAGTGGCCTCTCGAGAAAATCTCGGCCGCGGATGGCGGCGATCCCACGCATGTCTTTATCGATGCGGAATTGCGCGGCGCGGACGCCGAGATCTCGCACAACCTCATCTATCTCGCGCCCACAAAGCAAATTCATCTGGAGCCCGCTGCGCTCAAACTGGATATTGCCAGCGCCCCATCGTCGCAGCCAGCTGTCGCCTCGCCTGCGCAAGCCGCGGCAACCGCGAACCACACATATGAGATCAAGGTGATGTCGCCGGTCCTGGCCCGCGACGTGTATCTCTCATTTGGTAATCTCGATGTGACCCTCTCCGACAACTACTTCGACCTGCTGCCCGGCGAGACCGCCGCGGTGACGGCCACCAGTGCGGCGTCTCTGATGACCTTGAAGGCGCAAATGAAAGTTATATCGCTGACGGATGCATTCGGCAGTGAAAACGTTCAGGCCACCGCGGCGCTTCCTTGATTTTCGGATGGGATATGACGGCGCAAATCCCGAAGATGGTGGCCGCAATCGGCACCTCTCCAACGAGAGCGAAGCCATCCAAGGGAATTTGGTGACCCCGGGCTGATTCGAACAGCCGACACGCAGTTTAGGAAACTGCTGCTCTATCCATCTGAGCTACGGGGCCACGTTTAAAATCAACAACTTGCACTGGACAGTCTAGCTTTCCGACCATCGAAACAAAATCACCACGTTCCAAATAAATTTAACCAGGAACGGAATGAAAACGACCAAGCGCGTTATGAACAGGGTAACATTCGTAAAGTTCCCAGGGCCAATGGGTTCGCCCGGGAGGTGCGCTTTTTTCGCCGGCAGAGTCAACGGAAAGCCGCAGTCCAGATCGCACTCGAAATCTACCGCTTCTCATCTCCGGCCGCCCGCAACGCCTGCCGTGCCAGCTCCCTGAAAGTCTTCTTCATCTCCGGGGGACTGTGCACGATGATGCGCCGGCCTGTGCTCAGCAGCATGGCCGCGAACATCTCCAGCCGGTCGCGGCCGCAGCGCAGGCGCGTTCCACCATCCTGTTCCTCAATGGCCACGCTCCAAGGCGCAATCCTCTGCTGCGCCTCTTCGATCGGCATGTCGATCCATATGTCGATCTGATACTCCGACTGGACAAAGGGCATGTGCTCTCGCATGTAGCTTCGTGCGTCAAAGCCGGTCGGCCGCTTGAACGCGCCCGTGCCCATCTTGAGGTCCGACACGCGGTCCAGCCTGAATGTCCGCATCGCCCGCCGCGAAAGGCAGTAGCCGATCAGATACCAGCATCCATCCGTGTGCATCACCGCATAGGGTTCAATCTGCCGGCGTGAAACCGCGCCGGCATACGATTGATAGGCAAAGCGAACTCTCCGGCCCGAGCGAATCGCCGATGCAGCCCGGATAAGGAACTCGACCGAAGTCGAGACTACCCACGGACCCGGTTCAATCGCCACCACGTCTACCACGGTTCTGATGCTGTCGCGCAGCGCATCGGGAAGCACGCGCTCGAGCTTCGCCAGCGCCCCTTCTGTGGCCGGCGCAAACGCCGAAAGCCCCACTTGCCGCAGCGAATTGAGGCCCAGTGACAGCGCGAACGCTTCCTCGTTGGTCAGCAGCAGCGGAGGCAGCCGATACCCAGGCTTCAGCCTATATGCGCCGCCCACGCCCCGCGACGATTCCACCGGGATGCTCAGGTCCTTCAGCCGGACAACATACCGCTGCACTGTTCGCAGGTCCACTTCAAGGCGCTCTGCCAACTCGGCTCCCGTAACGTGGTCGCGCGCCTGCAGAACTTCCAGCACCGTGAGCACGCGCATAATCGGGTCATACATCGCGATTTTTATCCTCCATTCAATTTACGACAGGTTCTGTCGGGAATTGCGGCTAGTGTAATTTTTAGCCCGGTTAGCACGCTGCGCAGCCAATCAGGGCTCATGGAGGATCGAAATGACGACAGCAACCACTGAGATCAGCGCTCTGAGCGCTGAGAATGTTTTGAAGCACTGGCAGGGTCACCGCGGCCTCACGCGCCGCACCATCGAAGCTTTCCCCGAAGACAAGCTCTTCAGCTATTCTGTTGGTGGCATGCGCCCCTTCGCCGAGCTGGCGTGGGAGTTCATCCGCATGGCTGTACCGATTGTCGACGGCGTCGCCACCGGCAAGTGGGTTGAGTACAGCGGAACCAAGCCGGACACCAAGGCCGGACTGCTGGCACTGTGGGATGAGCAAACCAAACAGTTGGACGAGAGGTTTCCATTAATTCCGCAGCATCGTTTCGCCGAGGTTGACAAGGCCTTCGGCCAGTGGGAGATGCCGGGCATCGGCAGCATACAGTACGCCGTCGATAACGAGATTCACCATCGCGGCCAGGGCTACGTTTACCTGCGTGCCCTGGGCATCGAACCTCCGCACTTTTGGGAGCGCTGATCCGCCCTCGTTGCACAACTAAACGCGCTGTACAGAAAATGGGTTTCCCAGGTCCCGACTCCGGGACTTGGGAAGCCGCCAATCCCGAGGCAGCTCTTTCAGTTCCTGCAACATCAATCTGCCCTGAAGTCAAAAAACATTGACTCCACCGCACAGGCTGGCGAATCAATAAACTGAAGTCTGGACGCTGATGAGGGTACTTCCATGGGCACCGTCGAAATCAATTTCCTGCACCGCCAATTGGAGGAGCGCAAGCGCCGCCTTGAGACAGTCATGGCGCTCTCCCCCGACGACGCAAATGTTAACGCCTTGCTGAGCGAGGTCGATTCCGCGCTGGACCGATTTGCCGCGGGCACCTACGGGCTCTGCGAGGCCTGCCATGACACGGTGGAACGCGACCGACTGCTGGCCGATCCGCTGATTCGCTATTGCCTCGACCATCTCAGCGCGCACGAGCGCGCCTCGCTTCAGCGCGACCTCGACCTGGCTTCGGAGTTGCAGCGCCGCCTGCTGCCGCCCGCCGATCTGAACGTGGATGTCTGGGAAACAAGCTACCACTACGCGCCCATCGGACCGGTAAGCGGCGACTATTGTGACCTTTACCCCTGCAATGGGCAGCTCTACTTCATGCTCGGCGACGTGTCAGGAAAGGGCGTGGCAGCGTCGATGCGGATGACACAGCTCCACGCGCTCTTCCGCAGCCTCATCGGCATGGGGCTTGCCCTGCAGGAAATCGTTGTCCACATCAACCGCTTCTTATGCGACAGCGCGCTTGCCGGCCAATACGCCACGCTGGTCTGCGGTCGCGCCAATGCCGGCGGCAATGTGGAGATCTTCAACGCAGGCCATCTGCCGGTGATTGCCTTCCAGGAGGGCGATGTGCGGCTGCTGCAGTCAACCGCCTTTCCACTGGGAATGTTCCGCGAAGCTTTGTTTCCTTCCGCCGGCCTGCAACTGTGCGGCGACGACATGCTTTTTCTCTATACCGACGGCATCTCTGAAGCCAGCGGTGAAGGCGGCGAATACGGCATCGATCGCCTCAGTAATCTGGTCGCCCGCCACGCCCCGTGCTGCGCGGCCGCGATGATTGCGGCGTGCCTTGATGACCTGCGCGGATTCGCCGGCGCCACGTCAGGCACGGACGATGTGACGCTGCTCGCCATTCGCCATGCCAATTGAATCGTGTCTTAACCTCCCCGGGAACTGCCTCAACTACTCGTAGCGCAGGGCTTCGATTGGGTCGAGGTTGGCGGCGCGGATGGCGGGGATCATGCCACAAACCACGCCGGTGACCGCGAGGATGGCGGTGGCCACGATAACGAGAGACAGGGGAAATGATGAGGCGAATGTCGGCGTCGGTGGCATTCTGGGCCAGCGCACTGTAGAACGTGATGCGGCCCACCAGCATTGAGACAAGATAAGCGAGGGCAATGCCGCCGAGGCCGCCAACCGCCGTGATGGCCAGAGCCTCAGCCAGAAACTGCACCAGGATGTGATGCCGGCGCGCGCCCAGGGCCTTTTCAATGCCGATCTCACGGGTGCGCTGCTGCACTGCGACCAGCATGATGTTCATGAGTCCAATTCCGGCGATGCCCAGGGTCAACGCGCCCACCAGCGAGAGCAGCACTTGCAGGGCGATGGAGAGAATCTGAAACTGGTGCAACTGGCTGCGAAGATTGGCGATGAAGACCGCGTCGTGATCGGTGGGGCGGAACTGGTGGGCGGCGGCCAGGGTGTCGCGAATGGTCTTTTCGATTTGCTGGTAATCGCCGCGATAGCCGATCCAGGCGCCGTCGATGTAAGTGGTGTCTTTCAGGTCGCTCATGGTGTTGAATGGCACATAGACAGTGCGGTTGATGTTATCGTTGACCTCCTGCATCTTGGGCTGGAGGACACCAACCACGGTGAAGAGTATGCCGTTCAGGCGCACCGTTTCGCCGATCGCCCAACCGCCGGAGAAGAGCTTGGTCTTGGCTTCAGAGCCGAGCACGCAAACGTGCGTGCGCTGCTGGTCTTCGACGCTGTTGAAGAAGCGGCCCTGGTCGGGGACGAGCTTGATGATGTCGGCATAGGAAGGCCGCGAGCCAACCACGGTCCAGGTCTCGCTGTGCAGGTCGTTGCTTACCGTCGTGTCCTGCCAGGCGACAGGCGACATGTGAGTGATTTCAGGAAGCGCGGCGCTGATGCGATCGACATCGCTGAGGGTGAGGCGAACTTCGACACCTGCCTTGTTGCCACCCGCCTGCTGGCTGGTGCGGCCGGGAAAGAAGCCGATGGTGTTGGTGCCCCATTGGGCAAAGATAGTCTCGATGGCGTGGCTGAAACCGGCGCCGTACGCCAGCAGCAGCACCACCGTGGCAATACCCCAGGCCATCCCCACCATGGTGATGGCAGTGCGGCGGCGATTGTAGAGCATCGCCTCCCAGGCTTGGCCGAGAATATCTTTCAGCATGACTGGCTCCTGGGTCTCAGCTTTCACTCCTTGCGCAACGCCTCGACGGGGTCGAGGGCCGCGGCTTTACTGGCTGGATAAAGGCCGGCAGCGACGCCACTCAGTGTCAGAGATATCAAGGCCAGCGCGGCGGACCAGGGAACGATACGGGGTGGATCGAAGCCGGGAATCTTGTCGGTGAGCGCGGCCTGCAGCAGCGCCATCAAAGCGGCGGACGCTGCAACACCGACAACCCCACTGATCCCCGTCAGCAGCACTCCCTCCCAGAAGAACTGTGCCAGAATGCTCCGCCGGGTTGCGCCTACGGCTTTCATCAGACCGATTTCACTGGTCCGTTCGCTGACGGATACCAGCATGATGTTGATAATTCCCACCGCGCCAAGGCCCAGCGTCACCACCCCCACGCTGCCCAGGAACACATCCATCGCGGTGAAGATGACGCCGATAATGTGAGCTTCCTGGATCGTGTCCCATTCATTAAACGCGTCAGCGAGCGACGGGTCGAAGCCGTGGCGCTGGGCAATCACCCTATGCACGGCGATGGCGGCGGCAGTATTGTCGTTCTTGATCGTCGGCCGGTACTGGATGGATGTGAGCGCATCCTGCGGAACGTTTTCGTCCTTGAGGGGGAACAGCTCTTGCATGGTGCTGACCGGGATATAGATCTTTTCGTCGTCGTAGGTGTTGTTGCCGCGGTCGATCTTGTCCACCTGGCCGATGACAGTGAATTCTGCTCCGTTGATGGTGATGGATTTGCCCACCATCGGGCGGCCCGGAAACAGCAGCGAAGCAGTCTTCCATCCGAGCACGGCAACGCGGCGATTTTCGCGGATGTCTTCGTCGTCAAGATACTGTCCGGAAATAATGGGAAGATACCGGACATCCGTATAGCTCGGTTCGGTACCGCTCACGTGCGCGGAAGTATTGCTCCACTGGCTCACTTCATACAGATCGGAGCGGGCCAGTTCGCCGGTGACCGCGCGTATCTCGGGCAATCGCCGCAGAGCCGCTTCGTCGCCAAGCGTGAGTTCATAGGGCCGCATTCCGGTGTGCTGGTTGGCAAGCGCCGGGATGGTGCCGTTGAACACCATCACCACGTCGTCGCCAAATTGAGCCAGCTGTTTGTGCTGGCCCTCTCTGAACCCTTCGCCCAGGCCCATCAGCACCAGCAGCGAGCCCACACCCCAGGCCACGCCGAACATGGTCAGAAAGCTGCGCAGCTTGTTGGCCATGATAGCGCGGAAGACCTGACCGAGTGTGTCGGAAAATGCTTGCATCGCAATTCGCCGCGGAAAGTGGATCCCGCTTGATGCTACGCGGTCGTGGCCGCTCCGGTTCCATCGCAGTGATGAATTTAACGGAACCAAAATCCATCCCAAGCGTAAGATACTCCGTCGGGGTAGTTGCGATGCGGTAGTCGAGTTGGCAATTTTTTGCACATGCCGGCCGGGAATGGATGAACCCTGGCGCAAATACGTGGCAGGAGGTGCTTGTGACCGCGGCCAAAAAGAACCGCAAATTCTGGATAGGGGTGGGCCTGGCCATCGCTGTCGTTGTGCCGATAGCTGTATTTGGAGTCATTCGCTTAGCCCAGGGCTCGTCTGTCGATCCCAACAAACTCGCGAAGGTCACCCGCGGCGATGTGGCGCGCTCGGTAGTTGCCACGGGCAAGATTCAGCCCATCACCAAAGTCGAGGTGAAGAGCAAGGCTTCGGGGATCGTGGAGAAGCTTTATGTGGATATCAACGACCGCGTCAAGAAAGGCCAGAACCTTGCCCAGCTCGATCAGCAGGAGATTGTGGCCCAGGTGGAAGCACAGAAGGCGCAACTGGCCGCCGCCCAAGCGAATGTGACTAGCTTCGAGGCCAACATCGAGCAGGACAAGGTGAATGCCGCCGCGCCCGACCTGCCCCTGTACAAGATCACCCTCGACCGCAACCTGGAGATGCAAAAAGAAGGCGTCGTGAGCCGTCAGGCGCTGGATAATGCCAACCGCGATTACCTGGCCGCACTCACCAAGCGGGATTCGGCGCAGGCGCAGGTTGGAGTGGATGCAGCCAAGCTCAAACAGGCACGCGCGCAGGTGTTGCAGAACCAGGCCAGCCTCGAGCAGCTTGAGGAACAGCTTTCCTACACCACCATCGTGGCTCCCATGGACGGAGTGATCCTCTCGCGCGACGTGGAGATGGGGGACGCCGTGAGCTCAATCCTGGTGCTGGGCTCTACCGCCACGCTGATCATGACCGAAGGGGATACGACCGAGGTTTACGTGCAGGGCAAAGTGGACGAGGCGGACATTGCCCACGTCTACATGGGGCAGACGGCGCGCATCAAGGTGGAGAGCTTTCGCGACCGGCTGTTTTACGGCCGGGTGACAAAGATTGCGCCCATGGGCGTGGAGAAGGACAACGTCACTACGTTTGAAGTCCGTGTCTCCATCAACAATCCCGGCGGCGAGTTGAAGGCCAACATGACGGCCAACGCCGAAATCCTGCTCGACGAGCACAAAGGAGTGCTCACGGTTCCGGAAGACGCCGTGATCTACGACAACCGGCAGAACGCCTTTGTGCAGATTCCGGACAGGAGCCAGAAAGACGGCGTGCGCAAGGTTTCGGTAAAGGCAGGGCTTTCCAACGGCTCCGTGACCGAGATTCTCAACGGGCTCCACGAAGGCGACCAGGTAGTGTTGCAGCAGTAGCGGCATTCACGCTTCTCTATTGCACGGCCAGGGTTTGGCGCGTTATCGCAGCGATGCCTGAGGGCCTTGTTGGGCCACATATCCATTCTGACAAAGGGAAGCTGCCTGCCACCGGCGCCGGCGCATGGACGTGCGGGTTGGGCGCTTGAATCAAATCGGAGCTTGACAAGGACTCGCTCTCGCGAGTTAATTAATGCATTAGTTAATTATGCCAGGTGCACAGCCAATAAAGAAGAAGTCCAAACGGCCGGCGGGGCGCCCGGTGGCCCACCCCGGACGCGATGCGCGCGAACTGCTGCTTACGGCGGCTACGGAGTTGTTTGCCGAGCACGGGGTCGCGGCCACCACGTTTGCCATGATTGCCAAGCGCGCAGCCCTGACCCCCGCTATGCTGCATTACTACTTCACAGACCGCGATGCGCTCCTCGATGCGGTGGTGGATGAACGGCTCGTAGCCCTGGTGGCATCGGTTTGGAACCCGGTGCAGCCCGGGGCAACGGCGGCAGAGATGCTGCGCGGGGTGGTGGAGCGGCTGCTGGCCGGCATCGAGCGCAATCCCTGGGTGCCTTCCACATGGATGCGCGAGGTGCTGAACGATGACGGATTGTTGAGGAGCCGGGTGGTGCGCCGCCTGCCCTTCGAAAAGGTCCGCCTGGTGGGCGAGGCGATGGCGCTCGGGCAGAGAAGCGGATCAATCCATGCGGAGATCGATCCCGTCCTCATTGTGTTTTCCGCCATCGGGCTGGTGATGCTGCACATGGCGATGCGCAGGTTTTTTGCCGAGACGTTTCATCGCGAGGTGCCGGACCGGGACGCGATTTGCCGGCATATTACCTGCCTGCTGTTGCACGGCCTGGAGCGGCGGCCGTCCGCGGTGCACAGGAAAGTACGCAGGAAGAAGTGAAGCTGGAGGCGGGTATGACTCCTGATCGAACCCCTGATCGAGATCCAATATTGACGGCAGGTGTGATTCTGACCAGTGCGCTCTTGCTGTTGGCGACAGGATGCACACGCCAGCAGGCCGCGGAGTACCAGGGATACGTGGAGGGAAGGTTCGTCTATGTGGCTTCGCCGCAGAGTGGGCGGCTCGATCGTCTCTCCGTGACACGCGGAGAAACGGTAGGCGCAGGCCGCGCGCTGTTCGGGCTCGACGATGAGCCTGAGGCTTCCGCAGCGCGCCAGGCGCAGCAGGCACTACGAACTTCCGCATCGAGGCTGGCCGATCTCAAAACCGGCAAGCGGCCGCCGGAAATCGAAGTAACCCGCGCGCAACTGATGCAGGCGCAAGTGGAGAAAACGCAGGCCGACCGAATTCTGAGCAGCTACGAGGCGCAGTACCGCGCAGGGGGAATCCCGCAAACCGACCTAATCAACGCGCAGGCAGCGGCCGACGAGAGCACGGCGAAGGTGCAGGAACTCGAAGCCGACCTTGCAGTGGATGCGCTGCCGGCGCGCGAGCAGCAGATCCGAGCGCAGAACAACCAGGTTGCCGCGGATAGCGCCGCGCTGGCCGAAGCGGAGTGGAGATTGGAGCAAAAGCAGATTGCTTCGCCGCGGCAGGGGCTGGTCTTTGACACGTTGTATCGCCGGGGCGAGTGGGTGGCCGCGGGCAATCCGGTGGTCGAGCTTCTGCCGCCGGAGAATCTCGAAGTACGCTTTTTCGTGCCGGAAGCGATCGTCGGCGAGCTCAAAACGGGCGAGACAATTCGCGTCCAATGCGACGGCTGTTCGGGCGCTGTTCCCGCCTCCATCACATTCATTTCGCCGCAGGCCGAGTACACGCCGCCGGTGATTTACAGCAATGAGAGCCGCTCCAAACTCGTGTTCATGATCATCGCCAAACCGCCGGTGGAGAAAGCGACAATGCTGCATCCGGGGCAACCTGTCGCGGTGACGCTCGAATGACGCCCACGGCCAATCCCGGCTTTAGCCACGAGTACGCTATCGACGTGCACGGTCTCAACAAGCATTTCGATGGCAAGCACGTGGTGAAAGACGTTTCGCTGCGCGTGCGGCGGGGTGAGATCTTTGGCTTTCTGGGGCCAAACGGGAGCGGCAAAACGACAACCATCCGCATGATGTGCGGCTTGCTGAAACCGGATTCCGGCAGCGGAACCTGCCTGGGCTACGACATTGTGCGCCAGAGCGCGGAGATCAAGCGCAAAGCAGGCTACATGACGCAGAGGTTTTCGTACTGGGAGGATTTGACGATCAGGGAGAATCTCGATTTTGTGGCACGCATGTACCAGATCCCCGACCGGCGGAACGCGGTGCGCGAGGCTCTCGACGGCCTGGGGCTTGCGGGGCGTGCGCGCCAGCTTGCCGGCACGCTGTCCGGCGGGTGGAAACAGCGGATGGCGCTGGCGGCGTGCATGCTGCACCAGCCGCAACTGCTGCTGCTCGATGAGCCCACGGCGGGCGTCGATCCGCGCGCGCGGCGCGACTTTTGGGATGAGATTCAGCGCCTGGCCGCGAGCGGCATCGCGGTGCTGGTCAGCACCCACTACATGGATGAGGCGGTGCGCTGCCACAAGCTGGCCTATATCTCGTTTGGGAAACTGCTGGCCCAGGGATCGGCAGCCGAGGTAGTTGCCAGCCAGCGGCTCAGCACCTGGGCGATTCACGGTGACCGCATTGCCGATCTCCAGGAAGAGCTGCGGCAGCGGCCGGGTGTGGAGCAGACGGTGACCTTCGGCGATGTGCTGCACGTCAGCGGCACCGACAACAATTTGCTGGAGAGCACGGTGAAGGCGGTAGCGGCATCGGAAGGCCGGCGCGCCGAAAAGATCGAGACCGGACTTGAGGATGTCTTCATCTATTTGATGAGCCGCTCCGAAGAAGACGGCGGAGGTCAACAATGAGCCGGCAGACAAGGTTCTCGGCCGCGCGCTGGTGGAGCATCGTACTCAAGGAGTTCACGCAATTGCGCCGCGACCGCGTCACCTTCGCCATGGTGGTGGGTATCCCGATCCTGCAGATGGCGTTGTTTGGCTATGCCATTAACACCAACCCCAAGCATCTCGATACTGCCATCATCAGCGCCGATTCAAGCGATATCACGCGCAGTTTTATCACTGACCTGCAGAACTCGTCGTATTTCAAAGTTGTGGCGGAGTTGCCCAACGAATCTGCCGGACGCGAAGCGCTGGCGCGCGGGCAGGTGCTCTTTGTCGTGAGTATTCCGGCGGGATTTACTCGACAACTTCTGCGCGGCGAGCGGCCCTCGCTGCTGATCGAGGCCGATGCTACCGACCCAACGGCGACGGAGAGCGCTCTGGCCGCGGTCAATGGCATTGTGCAGTCGGTGGTGCAGAAGGAAATGACCGGGCCCCTGGCTTTTCTTCAGGGCAAGCCGGCGCCCTTCAGCGTGGCCGTCCATCCGCTCTACAACCCGGAAAGCATTACCCAATACAACGTGGTGCCGGCGCTCATGGGTGTTGTGTTGACGCTGACCATGGTGGTGATGACGGGGCTGGCCATTACCCGCGAGCGCGAGCGCGGCACCATGGAGAATCTGCTGGCCATGCCCGCCACACCGCTTGAAGTCATGACCGGCAAACTGATTCCTTATATCGGCATTGGGCTCATTCAGGGCTCCATCATTCTGGCGGCGGCGCGCTATGTGTTTCAGGTTCCGTTCTTCGGAAATTTAGGGGCCGTCTATCTTTCAACGCTGCTGTTCATTGCCGCAAACCTGACGGTGGGCATCACCATTTCGTCGCTGGCGCAGAACCAGCTACAGGGGATGCAACTGGCGGTGTTTTATTTCCTCCCCAACATCCTGCTTTCCGGATTCATGTTCCCCTTCAAAGGGATGCCGGGCTGGGCGCAGGCGATTGGCAACCTGTTGCCGCTCACCTATTTCAACCGCCTCATCCGCGGCATCATGCTCAAGGGCAACGGATGGGCGGATTCATGGCCCAGCGTGTGGCCCATGATAGTTTTCACCCTGGCCCTCATGACGGTGGCTGTGGCCACCTATCGCAGAACGCTGGACTGAGGTTGAGAGTCATGCGGAAATGGAAGAACTCGAAGCAAGTGGGCGCGCTGGCGCTTCTGCTGGCGCAGGGATGCACGGTTGGCCCGCGCTATCATGCGCCCGCGCCGCCGGCCATCGCCACGTATACTTCGCAGCCTTCGCCGCGCCAAACTGCGAGCAGCACGGGGCAGGCAGGCACGGCGCAGACATTCAATGCCGCGGGGAATCTGCCCGCGCAATGGTGGACTCTGTTCCATTCCCCAGACCTCAACCAAATGGTGCGTGAGGCGCTGGCCAACAGCCCCACGCTTGTCGAAGCCACCGCGAGGCTCAAAGAGGCACAAGAGGAGTTGAGAGCCCGGACCGGCTCCACGAAGTATCCCACGGTCACCGGCAGCGCCTCCGTCGAACCAGAGCAGGTGAATCTTGCGGCCTTTGGAATTCCCTTCCCCAATCCCTCACCCTTCACGCTGCTGAACGGATCGGTGGCCGTCTCCTACGCGCTGGATATCTTTGGCGCCAATCGGCGCCTCATCGAGGGCCTGCGAGCGGAGCGCGATTACCAGGCCTGGCAGCTTGCGGGAGCACGGCTGATGCTGGCGGGCAACGTGGTTTCGGCTGCCATCCAGCAGGCCGACGTGGGCCGGCAGATTGATCTCACGCGGCAAATGCTCGCGCTCCAGGAGCGTGAGCTGAAGATCGTGGAGCAGCGTTACCAGGCGGGAGGCGTCTCGGATTACGACGTGCGCAGCCAGCGTACACTGGTGGCGCAGACGCGGGCAGCGCTTCCCGCCCTCGAGCAGCGGCTTCAGGCCGTGAACGACCAGCTTGCCGTGCTCATGGGGAAATCTCCGGCCGAGGCGCACATTCCGGTGCTCTCACTCGACAGCTTGCACCTTCCCGAGGAACTGCCGGTGAGCCTTCCTTCCTCCCTGGTGCGGCAGCGGCCCGATATTCGCGCCGCAGAGGCCCTGCTGCATCAGGCCAGCGCCAACGTCGGCATTGCCACAGCAAACTTATATCCGCAGATCACGCTGTCGGGCAGCGGCGGCGCCCTCGGCACCAGCCTCTCGAGCGGCGGAGCTATATGGAATGTGAGCGCGGGATTGACCCAGCCGATTTACAACGGCGGAGCCTTGCGCGCGGAAAAGCGCAAAGCCCAGGCTGCGTATCAGCAGGCGGGCAGCGTCTACCAGCAGACCGTGCTGCAGGCGTTCCAGCAAGTAGCAGATACTCTCTACGCCATTGAGAACGATGCGCAGACGTTGCAGGCACGTGCCGAAGCGGCCACCGACGCCGAGGCGAGCTACAAGATCGCGGCGCTGCGCTACGGAGCGGGCGGCATCAGCCAGGTGGCAGCACTCGATGCCGAACGCCAGCAACTGCAGACAGCGCTCGATCGAGCGGCAGCGGCGGCGGCCCCCTACTCCGACTCGGCAACGCTCTTTGAGGCGCTGGGCGGAGGCTGGTGGAATGACGCCGCTGCGACCTCGTCCGTGACAAAAGTGACCGGCGGGTTGCAGTAAGGTGCCAGGGGACGCTTCAACATCCAGCAATCGTAACCGAGATCACTGAAGGAACTTCGACAGAGGGGCAGACTCCAGGCAAGAAGAAGGTGGGCCATGCTCTTACTCTTCTGGCTCCTACTTTGCGTTGTCGCTGCTTCCCTGATTCTGCTTCCCTTCTCACTCTGGCGGCGTGAGATTTACAAGCGATATTCCGGCAGCCGACCAGTCGCATGTCCTCAAGACCAGCAACCAGCCGCCGTCAGCATTGATGCCCGGCACGCAGCGGCAACCGGAATGGATGGATGTCCGGATCTGCGTCTTTGCGACTGTACGTATTGGCCTGAACGCTCGAACTGTGATCGGGCCTGCCTGTCCCAGGCGGTTCAAGCAGGCAGGGCGAAGTGAAGGTGCGAAAGTTCAATGGGTTGGATTGTGCGTTGCACGAAATCCGTGCGCTTCCTCAAACAGGTGCGCCACTCGTTCTGTGCTGGCCCGCGCCCATGTCGTGTTCGACGCCAAACCCATCACCAGGACCGCCGCGCCGCACCCAGTCATCACCCACCAGATCGTGTGCGTCGCGGTTGTAAAATCCGCGCCCCGCGCACGGCTCACTGCCACGATCGTTCCAGACATTGCCACCCCGATGGTTGCACCCACCTGCCGGCTGGTCGAAGCGATGGCGGCTGCCACGCCGGCTTGGGATAACGGCATTCCAGCTACGGCGCTGTTGGAGATGGCTGGGTTCACCATCCCCAGCCCTACGCCGAACAGCGCGAAGGCCGCCAGCAGCCAGACAGCCGATGTCTGCCGGCCCAGCCCTGTAAGCATGAGTGTGCTCGCCATAAATCCGGCGCCTGAGATCAGCAGAGAAGGCCGCGGTCCGTATCGCCCCACCAGCCGGCCCGAGCAGGGCGACCACAGCACGATCATGACCGCCGCCGGCAGCGTGAACAGCCCGGTGCGGAGCGCAGAATATCCGCGCACCTGCTGCAGATACAGCGCATTCAGAAAGAGAAAACCCGAGAAGCACGAAAAGGCGCTCACCCCCAGAATTGTTGCGCTCGAAAAGGGCACGCTGCGAAAGAAGCGCAGGTCCAACAGAGGATCGCGCCGTCGCGGCTCATAGAGCACAAATGCCAGTAACGCCGCCGCCGCCGTAAGAAACAAACCCAGGATCAATCCTGATCTCCAGCCCGCATGCGGTCCTTCGATGACGCCGCAGGTCAGCGATGCCAGCCCGATGAGTACCAGCGCCTGTCCTACCGGGTCAAAGGCCCGCGCCCGGGCTGCCTTCGATTCCGGCACGAAGCGCGCCGCCAGCAGTGCTGCCGTAATCCCGATGGGCACATTGATCCAGAAGATCGCCCGCCAGCCAATCGACTGCGTCAGCGCGCCGCCAAGCACCGGCCCCAGCCCCAGCGACAGGCCTGCCACAGCACCCCAGATGCCCACCGCCCGCGCACGCGCTTTAGGCTGAGGAAACGCATTGGCAATAATCGACAGCGCCACCGGATTGAGCATCGACGCGCCCAACCCCTGCAACGCCCGAAACCCGATCAACTGTTCGATCGTCCCCGCACGGCTACACAGGAGCGATCCGATCGTGAACACGGTCAGTCCGATCTGAAAAACTTTACGACGCCCAAAGCGGTCGGAAATCGACCCCGCCAGCATCAGGAAGCTCGCCAACACCAGCGTGTAGGCATCGAGAATCCACTGCAGCCCGGCCAGCCGCGCATGCAGGTCCACCTGGATCGCCGGCAGCGCAACGTTCACAATCGTCACGTCCATGCCGATGATCAGCACGCTCATGCAGCAGATCGCCAGGATCAGATTCGGATGAGTGAGACGTTTCGAAGGACGAACGGCAACAGTTTTCAGCATCGTCTCTCCACTGGCCAGGTCTTTGACCGCTTAATTTTGCACCAATTCCGTGCCCCATCCTTTCGCCTTTTCTCTGGCGAAAGGGTGGGAAACCACGGAAGCCAAAAGTACGAATTCATGTGGTCGGGGACCTAGTACTTGGGCAGCTGCGACGTATTCCACCCACCGCCAATTGCTTTCACCAGAAGCACGCTGGCATCCATGCGCCGCCGTTGAATATCGATATCGTTGCGCTCGTTTTCGAGAGCCACGGTTTGCGCTGTAATCACCTGCAAGTAGTTGTCGACCCCGCCTTCATATCGATTTGTAAATAACTGTAGCGTTTCCTGGGCCGATGATGTGGCCTCGTGTTGCTGTTGCGCCTCTTTCTCAAGAATCCGCAACGCAGCCAGGTTGTTTTCCACTTCCTGAAATGCTGTAAGCGCCGTCTGCCGATAAGCGGCTACTGTTCCATCATAGTTGGCGGTGGCCGATTCGGAGACTGCGCGCCGCCGTCCGGCATCGAAGAGGGTCTGCGACATCTGCGGTCCAACAGCCCACAGACGGCTCGGCCAGGTGAACCAGTTCGCGATTGAGTCCGCCTCGAATCCGCCCTCGGCTCCAATCACCAACGACGGATAGAACGCGGCGCGCGCAATGCCAATCTGATCGTTCGCTTCTGCCACGCGGCGTTCGGCGGCGGCAATGTCCGGCCGGCGCTCGAGCAGGCTGGCCGGCAGCCCCACAGGAATGACGGGAAGCTTAAGTGCGGTTTTTGGCGCGGGCGTAATGCTGAACTGCGCCGGAGGCTTCCCGATCAAAGTTGCGATGGCGTGCTCATACTGCGCCCGCATTACGGCAATGTCGGTATCCTGAACCCGCGCTCCGTCGAGCTGCGTCTGCGCCTGCGCCACATCCGACTTTGGCGCGGCTCCGCCCTCGAACCGATTCTGCGTGAGCTCGACCGATTCGGTATAGTCTTTCACGGTATCGTCGAGAAGCTGCTTTTGCGCGTCGGCGCTGCGCAGCTCGAAGTAGTCGACGGCCAACTCGGCATGCAGGCTCAGGCTGACCGTCTCGAGATCGCCCGCCGTTGCCTGCGCCTCCTCTTTCGACGCGCTCACCGTCCGGCGAATCCTTCCCCAAAGGTCAACTTCATAGGAGAAATCGACGGGCAGTGCAAAGTTTCCAGTTCCATTGTTTGCCTGCGAATCCGGAAAGTAGGGCTGATTTTCGGAGTCCCGCACACTGAGAATGCTCGGCGATGTCGAGATCGTCGGAAACTCCTGCGACCGGTTGAAGCGAATCGTGGCGCGTGCTTCGCGCAGCCGGGCCTCGGCCACCTTCAGGTCCTGGTTCGAGACGGTCAACCCTTCTTCGAGTGCATTCAGTTGCGGGTCTCCGAAGATCTGCCACCAGTTGCCGCGAGAAGTTTGATCGCCTGGCTGCGCCTGCCTCCAGCCGTCCGTTTCTTGAAAAGACTCCGGTGGCTGCTCTTTAAACGCTGGCGCCAGCGGCACGCTCGGCTTCGCGTACTTCGGGCCGACCATGCATCCGCTCAGAAGCAAAGCGAGAAAACCGGAAACTGCGAAGACACGATCCTGCTTCACTTCGTGCCTCCAGCCTGCGCCGCAGTTACCTGAACCGGGCTGCCCGTGGTGAGTGAATCGGACGGGTTGACGATCACCTGATCTGTGGGTTGAAGGCCGGCGACCACTTCGACCGTAGACCCAAAATCGCGGCCGATGGTGATGGGAACGAGTCGTGCGCGCCCCTTGCGAACTACGCCCACCCGCAAACCTTCCGCGCGAAAGAGTAATGTGTTGGCCGGGATGGTGAGCGCTTGCGCTGAAGCATTGCCGGTGCGCGGGAGCTTGAGATGCACAAAGACGTAGGCGCCGGTCTTGATGCGCGCCTGCGGATTGTCCACATCCACTTCCACATTGAGTGTGCGCGAGGCGGAATCGATCGCATCGTCGTTGCGAACAATGGTGCCTTCAAACGTCTCACCGGGATACTCGTCGAGCGTGAGTGCGGCTTTGGCTCCGGTCTGCGCGGCCAGGGAGTCGACCTCGGGCACGGCAACATAGACCCGCAACTTATTCACCGCGGCCATGTGGAAGAGCTCCTGGGGCGCGGCGCCGGTGCCCGCACTGCCCGCCCCGGCATTGATCAGCGCGCCGATGTCTGTGTTACGGGCTGTGATGACGCCGGAAAATGGAGCATAGACCTTTTCGAAAGACTGCAATTGTTCGAGCCGGTGAACGTTGGCGGTCATCGATTCGACTGTCGCCTGGCGCGCGCTCAGATCGCTGACTGCCTGATCGGTCTCCTGCCGCGACACGGAATTCGTCTTCAGCAGGTTCTGCCAGCGGGTCGCGGTAATCTGCGCCAACTGCTCGTTGGCTTGCGCGTTTTTCAGGTCCGCGCGCGCCTGCTCCAATTGCTGATCGACTTCAGGAGTATCGATCTCCGCAAGCAATTGGCCTTGGCGCACGTGCGCGCCAATGTCCACATACCAGCGCTTGAGATAGCCGTTGGTGCGGGCGTAGATGGGCGTATCGTTGAACGGCTGCGTGTTGCCCGGAAGCACGATCTCCTGCACTGCGGCGCCTGCGACCGGATGGACAACGTTGACTGCCGGAACCGCTGCTTGCTCGGTGCTGACGCCCAAAGCAGTCTCTGCGTGGGCGCGTTCGTGAATCCCGGAGTAGATAACAATCCCGAGAACAATCGCTGCGCACACCAGGGCGGCAAGGGCCCAGCCCTGCGGCTTTGACGGCGCTGCTGTGGGTTGCTCCACAACCGCCTGGGGAACCTGAGATGGCTTTTCTTCAATCGTGCTCATGTTGTGCCTCCATTCGCTTGGCTGTGCGATTATGCGTGAACCGGTTCGTTATCCTGCGCTGCTTTGGGCTGAGCTTCAGGGGAAGAGCGCAAGCCATGCAGCAGAGCGAACACGGATGGAACAAAGACCAGCGTGGCCACCGTGGCGCAGAGCAAGCCGCCAATGACAGCGCGGCCCAGGGGCGCATTTTGCTCGCCTCCGTCGCCCAGACCGAGCGCCATCGGAATCATGCCGATGATCATGGCCAGGGCCGTCATTATGACCGGACGGAAGCGCGTAGTCCCCGCTTCAATTGCAGCGATGAGCGAATCTCCATGGTGGAGCAACCTCTCTTTTGCAAACGAAACCACAAGGATGCTGTTAGCCGTGGCCACGCCCATGCACATGATGGCGCCCATGAGTGCGGGAACGCTGAGCGTGGTGCGTGTGATGAAGAGAAACAAAACGATTCCAGCCAGCGCCGCGGGCAATGCGGTGATGATGACGAACGGGTCGAGCCAGGACTGGAAATTCACCACGATGAGCAGGTAGACCAGGATGATGGCAAAGGCCAGACCGCCGAGCAGGTTGATGTAGGACGTGCGCATGGTGCCGTATTGACCGCGCAGCGTTACGAAGCTTCCCCGCGGAAGCAGCTTTCCATTGGCTTCAACAATCTTGTTCACATCGCGGCCCACCGCGCCCAGATCCCGATCCTGCACGGACGCGTAGATATCGACGGTGCGCCGGATGTTGTAGTGGTTGATGGAAGCCAGTTCATCGGTGCGCTGAATGGATGCGACATCGGCAAGGATCGCCGGGCGCGTTTGATTCGGCCCGCTCACCGGAATGTTTTCGAGATCCTGGCGGGACTGAAGATCGTACTGCGGCGTTTGCGTAACCAGATTGTAGGAGACGCCGTTTTTCGGATTGAGATAGAACATGGGCGTGACCTGGAAGCTGCCGCTCAGCGAGATGAGCACACTGTTGGCGATGTCGCGTTCCGTCAGCCCTCCCTGCGCGGCCTTGGTGCGGTCGACATCGATGTGGAACTTGGGATAGTCGGCCTGTTGCTGGATGCGCAGGTCGGTGATGCCGCGGACATGACGGAGTTGGGTGAGCATGGTGTCGGCTACACGAAGATTCCCGTTCATGTCCGGACCATCGATTTTGACATCCATGGGCGCGGGCAAACCGAAGTTCAGAATCTGGGTGACGATGTCCGCCGGAACAAAATAAAACGTGTCTCCCGGAAACTCGAGCGGCAATTCCTTACGCAATGTGCGCACGTAGTCCGCGGTCCGGTGGTGCTTCGGCTTGAGCGACACCAGAACATCCGCGTCGGCCGCGCCGGTCAGCCCGGTGTTGTTGTAGATGTAGTTGATGGCGCTGAACGGCAGGCCGATATTGTCCAGGATATTGTCCACTTCACCGGAGGGAATCGTCCTGCGGATGCTGGCCTCTACCAGATCGGTCAAGCGCGCAGTCTCTTCGATACGGGTTCCGGTTTTGGCCCGCACGTGAAGAATGAACTGGCCGCTGTCTGTGTCCGGGAAAAAGTCCTGGCCAAGAAACGGAACCAGCGCAAAGCCGCAAAGGCAAACCACCAGAAACGCCGGAACAAAAACCTTCCGCGCTGAAACCAGTTGCCCCAGCAGCGACGAGTAGGCGGAACGGATTCGTTCGAAGCCTCTCTCAAATCCTCGCTGGAAGCTCGCAAACGGGCCGCCAGACTGCGGCCCGCCGCGGCGGTGTGCCTTCAGCAGGTACATGGCCAGCGTGGGCACCAGGGTTCGCGACAGAATGTAGGACGCAAGCATGGCGAAGATGACCGCTTCAGCGAGCGGAACAAACAGGAACTTGGCGACGCCATTCAAAAAGAACATGGGCAGAAAGACGATACAGATGCACAGCGTTGAGACCATTGCCGGAACCGCGATCTGCGCGGCTCCGTCGAGGATGCCGGCGTGCAGCTCGGAACCTTCTTCAAGATGGCGCTCGATATTTTCGATCGTGACGGTTGCGTCGTCTACGAGAATTCCAACCGCCAGCGCCAGACCGCCCAGCGTCATGATGTTGATGGTCTGGTGCAGAAAGCTGAGCACCATCACGGAAGTGAGGATGGAGAGCGGGATCGAGATAGCGATAATGACCGTGCTGCGCCAGCTGCCAAGAAAGAGCAGGATCATTAGCCCCGTAAGTGTTGCGGCAATGACAGCTTCCCGGATGACGCCATTGATCGCGCTGCGCACGAAGATCGACTGATCTGCGAGTGGCTGGATCTTCAGGTCAGGCGGAAGCGTTTGGGCTACGTGCGGCAAAACTTGCCGGACCCCCTTCACCACATCGATGGTGGAAGCATTTCCGGCCTTGAGCACGGTCACCAGCACGCCGCGATTGCCGTTCTGTCGCACGATATTCGTCTGCGGCACGAAACCGTCGCTGACCGTGGCAACATCGCGAAGATAGATGACGGTGTCCCCAATCGTCTTGATGGGCAGGTCGTTGAGTTCCTGGACCGTTTTCACATCGCCATTCAGGTCCACGTCGTACTCGAATTGGCCAACCTTGGCGGTGCCGCCGGGCAGAATCAGGTTCTGGTTGCCGAGCGCGGTCAGCACATCATTGGGCGACAGGCCCTTGGCCTGCAACAGATTCTGGTTCAGATTGACCATGATCTGACGCTGTTTTCCCCCGAAAGGAAATGGCACGGATGCGCCCGGAACGGTGACCAACTGGGTGCGCAGGAAGTTGAGTGCGATGTCGTTGAGTTGCGATTCAGACAGATTCTTGCCCGACAAGCCCAACTGAAGAATGGGCACCGTGGAAGCGTTGTAGTCGAGAATGAGCGGAGGAAGTGACCCCGGAGGCAATTGGCGCAGAATGGTCTGCGAAACCGCCGTCACCTGCGCATTCGCACGGTCGATGCTGGCCGTGGGCTGCAGGTAGATCTTGACAATCGCGGTTCCGTTTACCGTGGTGGATTCAATATGCTCGATGTTGTCGACGGTTGTCGTCAGGACCCGCTCGTAGACTGTAGTAACTCGCCCCTCCATCTCTTGCGGGCTTAGGCCGGTATAGGTCCAGGCCACAGCGATCACAGGAATATCGATGTTGGGGAAGATGTCCGTCGGCGTGCGCATGATGACCACCGGGCTCAGAATGAAAATCAGCAGGGCGAGGACGATAAACGTATAAGGCCTGCTGAGCGCTATTTTGACAATCCACATTTCGCTATCCTCGGCTCTCCTGGCGGTCCCTCAACTGCGTCATCCGCAGGGATTCCCTGCTTGCCAGTGGATGCCATGCTTCTCTCAGACTTTTTACTGCGTACAAGTTAGATTTTTTGAAGGCTGAAACGATTCGTCGCATGTTTAAATCAACCTGATAGTAAAAGGTGATCAGCATGGAACTCCGGCACCTTCGATATTTCACGGCGGTGGTCAAGTGGAAGGGCTACCGCGAAGCCTCCCGGCATCTTCATATTGCGCAACCGGCAATCAGCCACACGGTTGCGGACCTGGAGCAGGAACTCGGTTTGAAGCTCTTCTCGCGCACCGGTCGAAGGGCGGAACTCACGCCCGAAGGGGAAGTATTTTATGGAGAGGCCGTGCGCACCCTCGAGCAGGCCGAATCGGCCATCGAGACCGCAAAACGCGCCGCGAAGGGCGAAATTGGAAAGTTGTCGATTGGATTTATCGGCTCGGCTACCTACACGTTTCTTCCAGGGCTAGTGCGCAGCTATAAGGCGCGTTATCCCGGCGTGAAGGTAACATTGCTGGAGTTCAGCCCATTCGAGCAGGACACCGCCCTCGAGAGCGGCCTGATCGACATCGGCTTCACCCGCGCGCTCTCCGCTGAAATGAGCAAGACATTTGCATCCTTTTGTCTCTATCGCGATCCGATGCTGGCTGTTCTGCCTGCGTCGCGAAAAGTCAGGGCCAAGAGCGTGCGCATTGCCGATCTGGCCCATGAGCGATTCGTGCTGTTCAGTCGCAAGGCCGCGTCAGCACTCTCCGACACGGTGATTGGGATGTGCAACGAGGCCGGCTTTTCTCCCACCGTCGAGCATGAGTCGGACCGGGCACAGACGGTGCTGTCGCTGGTTGAGGCAGAGCAAGGTGTTTCGATTGTGCCCGCCTCCGTCAGGAACCTCTGGACGAAGGGCGTGAGATTCTACCGCCTGCAACCAGACAATGTGCGCGTCGCTCTGGTCGCTGCATGGAAAAAGGATGCGTCCTCGGTTGCGCTTCGCGCCTTTATCGACTTGGTGAAGGCGAACGCGGCGCACATCCGGAAGAAGGCAGAATTGGTTTGAACGACATCCTGTGGAATAACAACGGAAGTACGGCGCGCACACAAATCAGCGCGCCGGTTGAAGCTTCTCTGCCCCGGGCGGCTTTCCGTTCGTTGCCACAGTCATCGCTCCATTCATTACCGGCAATTGCAGCTCTCGCTCCGCGAACAATCTGAATTCGCGGGAATAGATTGACGCCAGTACGCGCCAGGTCTCCTGCATGAGCGACGCCTTGCACCAGCGGCGGAAGAGGCATATCCACCATTGCGCATGCGGCGAGGTGCGATTATCAGGAAAGGCCAGCTGGAGATTCGTATAGACCGTGTACATGAAGTCGAGCACCGAGTTTGCAAACTGCCAGCCGTAATCGGGACTGCTGCCAGCCGTGCCCGGAGGGATCCAGGCAGCGCGCCCGATGCCCGACGAGTCATTGAGGCTCTCCGCCAGCCCCGCCAGTTCCGGACGCTCCCGCAATTCGCGCAGGATGGACTGATACTGAGCCACATGCTCGGAGAAGTGCTGCTGCATCTCCGGCGTGGGCGGGTACCAGATGGCGTACATTGACGCGAAGAGTTCATGAATATCGCTCACCTTTTCATGACCCGGCGAAAGGGCCGGCCGGACGGCCGTGACCGCGACGTGCTGGCCGAGCCTGCGGTAGCTCTCGAACTGGGTTTCGGTAAACCACTGGTTGGCGGTTGGGTCCTGCGGAAATTGCGGGTGCAGGAGTTTGTAAGCCATCAGGTCCCCCGGCTCGTCGCCCACAAGAGAAGATTTCATGTAGAGAATGGTTCCGGCGTAACGGACGTGTTCCGCGTCTTTGTTGACTTGGCCGTCGGCGCAGGCACAGCTAGCGGGCTGGCCTGAGGCCGGATCCTGTTTCGGCGGCGGATATTGAATCGTCCCCACCACGCAGTGGGCATTACTCAGTCCATTGTCCTGCAACTGAAGAGGGCGCAGGTCGAGATCGATCTCGACGCCAAAATCGGCGCGGCAGCGATTGATGGCATTGCCGATTCCGGCAAACGTCATCTGCGTGTCTTGCTCGGCATCGCAGATGACGATGTACTTGCATCTGCGCCGCACCAGCTCGTAGAGGCCCATGTTATCGAAGTGGCCGCCATCGCTCAGATTCACATAGGGCGATTTGTCATTGGCCGATCCTAACAGCTCCTTGAGCAGGTAATAGAGAGACACGCAGGGTGTGGGGCGATTCAAAGTCCCGGAATACGGCGCTGGGATATTTCCGTCCAATGGCGCGTCGGCGGAGACAACTCCGGCCCGCCAGGTTTTGGTGTGGCGCGGATTCGAAATCCACCAGCCCAGCCGCACGTTGAAAAACGTCATCCAGAAGGCCAGCAGCGGATTGCTGTTATAGCCCTGGTTGGGGTTCACGGCCGCGCCGGAGACGGCAACTGCTGTATCGATGTGGATGCCGCCTTTTGGATAGGCGTACTGGGCCGTCGGCACGTAGCCATTGAGGCTCACGGCTTCGTTGCCGTGCTTGCCGGCGTCTGTCCAGCCCACGCTGTAGCCGCAATAGAGCGGAGTAAATGCAAAGCTGGCGCCCTTTCGCTCCTGCGTACCCAGGTCTTCGCCGGTGGTGAGGTTCAAAGTAGAGCAGAAGATCGGGAACGGGCCGTCGTACGTGCCCGGCGGCTTACCGGGGACTGAGAACTTATTGGGCAGAAGATCCTTGACCAGCGGTGGGGTGCGGCGGCCACGCTCATTTTCGACGTTCAGGCAGTCGCGCATATCGAATCCGGTAAAGGGATTCGGGCTGCGGTCGCGAATGGAGGCGCCCAGATAACAACGCGAGAGGCGGTTGCGGTAAAACGACTGCATGGAGAACTCATTGATGTCCACGCGCACCCCGAAGAGCAGCGCAATGGCCAGGAAAATCGTGGCGGTGATCAGCAACACCGGCTTCCAGCCGGGATGCGCGATGACTGTGGCGGCAGGCAGCCCTTGCAGGAAATGGAGGTGCGTGACAAGTAAAGTACACAACTCTTGCAGGCGGTGTGGCTGAAGCAAATAGCTCGCGCCCCATTCCACGCAGAACGAAACGAGAACCAGGAAGCAGACGACCGCAATCGGAGCGGCTACCAGTGCCAGCAGGTCCATGGGCTTATATCCCAGAATGCCGCTGTTGCTGCGCTTGCCGTCGCTCTTGCCGCTCGACCCCGCTAGCAACGCGGTCAGATGAGACAGGACGAATGCGCCGATGGCCGTCAGCTTGCCGGCTGTCCCCTGCGACCACAGAAAATAGACGCAGTATGGCCCCAGCAGGGCAATCGCGGTGATGCCCATCCATAGCAGTCCATACAGCAGCGACCAGGCGCGCAGCCGAGCCAGCCATTCGCGTCGGGAGTCCGCGTAATCGCGGCCCAGCAGCCCGAGTGTGAGTTCGAAGGCCAGATACGGAAGGGAGAGCAGCAGCGCCGGCAGGATGACGACTTGAATTCGCCATGGATCGATGGTGAGCGCCGGGGCCGGGTGTGCGGACGAGCGAAACACCCCCAAGAGAGCGTCTCCGGCTGCCACTGGTGCAAGCGGCAGTTGGCTGCTTATCCAGGCTGCCATGTCCCCGGTACCTACCTGAAAGGCATAGCCCAGGATGCAGGCAACGACTGTGGCCAGCAGCGGAAAAACGGAGAGCGCCGCCACTGACGGCCAACGCTTCCACCAGGGCGCATGTTCATGGAGCGCGTTATAGGCCGACGCCGCTCCGCCTGCGAACGTGACACCAAGGGTGGCAAGGAGAATGGAAACACACCCGATCCAAGGGGCGCCGGAATACCACAGCGGAGTCGCGTGCCCGAACCTGAGTTGCGGCAGATAGGTGCACCACACCGCCAACATGAGCCAGGGAAGAATGATGAACCAGCGCACCTTCGTGTTGTCCAGCAGGCCCTCGGCTCTACTGCTCGCCGTCCCGCCGTGCGAGATACTTTCCTGCCGGTGTAGGTCAAGGGTCAGGGCCACGATCGACCAGCCAAGAGCGACAAGGAGTGCGACACCCCACCAGAACGCGCTCCACTCGCCGACATGATTCAGGGCGTATGTCACTGTCGCGTGCGTCTGCATGGATTCCTGCACCAGCAGGTGGAGCAGGAGAAATGCAGTGAAGAGCACAGCCAGAATCGGAATCTGGTTGAGGATGGTATTGCGGAACCAGATTGCGATCATGGTCCATGTATCGGCGCCCAGCAGGCCGCGACGGGGAGTGAGGTAACTGGCATAGCGCTGCAACCAGCGGATGGGCTCGGGTCTGCGCGGCAGGCACCCGGGCTCGGGCTGGGGAATCAGCTTGGCTTCCACGCCGGCCCGGCCGTGCGGATCGCGCAGAATCCATGCGGCCAGAAACTGGTGAATGTAGCCGCCGCCAGAGACAGAGGAAAGATAATCGATATGCTCCAGCATTCCCAGTGCGGCGAAAGCCTGCAGCACTCCCAGGCTGAAGGTCGCACTCCGGATTCCGCCGCCGGAGAGGCCCAGGCCGACCAGCGATTGGCGGTCCGCGACATCGTAGACGTCCTCGCGTTCCTTATCCGGCCAGCATCCGCGCGCTTTCATCTCCTGTTCGAGCAGCCATTTGCTGGGCGAGTAGCCGCATTCGGCAGCGCAATGCCACTGCAGTCGCGCGTTTTGAATCAGGTCGCGCAACAAGTCGCAACTGGATGGATAGGCGGCCGTCCCGATGGTGACGGTTCCCTTGCGGCCGCGGAAGACTTCTTCTGCCAGGCGGCGGCAATACTCCAGGTTTGGATCGGAGCCGAGGCGCGGCTCCTCATCTTCAGGCCGGGTGGATATTGACTGCTTGTTAATCGGACTCATGACGACCGCCTTTCCAAAGTTCGTGGTCTCATTTCGAATCCCTGCCGGGGATGGGCGTTACGGGGCCGGCGCCAGAATCTGGTTGAACCGAAGCGAAGAGCAATCTGTCGCTCCGCTGGCATAGCACTGCACCATTTCGTGGTTGTATTCAACCAGGCGGGCGCGGCCGCCCAGCTCTTGCATGGAAGCAGCCTGACGGACATGGCAGGCGGGAGTTGCGCCGCCAAGCTGGCAGCTCTGATCGCCGCTTGCATTCTCGAGCGGTTCCAGCACCAGGTCGGAGCGGAAGCGCAGGCCGTTGGCCAGATCCGATGCGGTGGGCACCACCACCGCGCTGATGATTGCCGTGCTGGTCTGGAAGTTTTCCGCCTCCTTGAGCGGAATGCCGACCAGCGTGCCGATATAAGGGATCTCAACAAACGGAGGCAGCAAGGGAAACTTGGTGCGGCCGGCGCGCAGGATCGCCGTCATCGACGAGATCTCGAACAGGTTGAGAGAGTCCACGCGCACATGGGTGCTGACAGACTGCGAGGACACCCGGGAGAGATTGGGGCCGGAGCTGCTGCTGCCCGACGAGCTGCTCCAGTAGGTTGGAGGCGCCGATTCGCCGGCATTAAACGTCACGTCCAACTCCGCCGCCGATGCCCCAGCCAGCGAGCGCGGCTGCGCCTGGATGCTTAACTGGCGGCCAACCTGCGCTTGCGTGGTTTGATAACTCTCGAGAGCAGCTTTGAGGGCCTGTACACCGTTGGGTGACAGATTGCCCGCCAGCACACCCGCGGGCGTACCCGCAACCGCTGCGGCCGGCGCCGCCGCTACCAGATTGGAGAGCAGCGTTCCGATATCCGGCGCCTGGCTGATGTTGAGAAAGCTCTGGGAAGTCGTGCTCGCCGAGCTCGCATTCCCGGCCACTGTTCGCACCGAGATGACGCCACTATAAAACAGTTGCTTGGGGCCAATAAGGTGCTTTTCCTCGTCCGTGATCTTCTTTTGCCAGAAAATCTGGAAGGCCGCGATATCGCGATTAAACGAATCGATCAGCGGCTCCAGCGCACGATCGAGTGACACCGCGCTCTGCGACAGATCGTAAGCGGTGAACTCGTGCGGATAAATCTGGCTCATCTTGTAGTTGAAGAGAAAATCAGCCAATGCCGCGCGAATTAACCCGAGTGCGCCATTGCCGGGAGCAAGCAAACCGTTGGCTCGTTCCCTGAAGCACTCCAAAGCCAGCGGCGGAGCGGCCCCGCCGGCGCCCAACAGGGCTGCATCGCGATCCTCGCAGGTGGCCCCTGCCGGCGGCGCGGGATTTTTCTCAACCGCATCGATGGCCGCCTTGGTCTCGGCCTGCGGGTTCGCGGCGGCAATGAAAGTAAGCAGAAGGTCCGTGAGCCGGGGCTGGGCATGCGCGAACAATTCCGTGTAGCCGAAACAGTATTGTCCCTCCGCGCAAAAGAGAGCGCTCGCCTGCGCAGCCGTGGCGCCGATGCCTCCCATATCGACCGCGGTCGCAGACGCTGGAGGAATATCCTCATTGACCGGGTTATAGGCTTTGCGCTGGGTCAGGTAATCGGTGAAGTCATGATCGAAAAAATTGGACGTGGAAAGGAGCTGCTCGGTCTCACGGCTGATCGGCGGAGTGTTCGGCATATCCGCCCTGATGCGCGCCGCTACTTCGTTCCAACCGGTAAGAACCGCCGTCTGCAGCGCATCGTTCTGCTGGTTGACGAACTGGGTCACACCGTTACGGAACTCGGCCGATTTGCCGTAGTCCCTGGTGGAGCTCTGCAGCACCCATCCGTTGATCAACATCTGCGGGCGGGGAAGGTCCATCGCCGCGAGAACGCGCTGCTTCTCAGAAATGGCGCGGTCACCGTTGGCGCTGGTGAATAGAATCAGGTCGTCTCCCGGGTGCCCCAGCGGAAAAGTGTTGGCAGTGGTTGTGCTCGGGGTGGGTGCGGAAGGCGGCGTGGAAGTGGAGTTGTTTCCCGCGCTTCCACCTGCATTAGAGCCGCCCGCACTCGCCGCTTTCGAGCCGCCCGAACCGGCTCCCGACGATCCTGCCCCCGCACCGCTGCTTATCCCGGAATTTCCGCTGCTCTTGCCCGAGCTGCTGCCGTTACCCGGCCCGCTGCCGGGTCCAACCAGCGGCGCTGCATTCAGAGCGGTCGCTGCATCGCCGGCATCGATCTCATAAGTACGATCGACAGGGCTTGCTTGCATGGCGGTATGCGCAATGTCTCCCGCGCTGCTGAAAAAATCGGTCCATTCTTGGCAGGTGCGGATCGCACTGGCTGGATTCGCGGTAACAAGGACGGCTGTGCTGGTCAGAGGCTCAAGCTGGAAGTTCGATCCCGCCGCATCGGCGAGAGCAGCGCCGGCGTCTCCCCCGAGAAATGCGGCTGCAGGAAAGGAAATCCTCAAGCTGACGGGCGGCACCGCGTCCTGGCTGGAGTTGAGCAGGTCGATGTAGGCAGTGATTTCTCCGACAAGTGGTCCTGGATCGGGCGTCGCAGGGATGGGTTTGGCGGTGTTCACCTTTGCAGTGCTGGTCTTGGCGGAATTCGTCTTGGCGGAATTCGTCTTGGCGGGACTCGGTTTTGGGGGGCTGGGCTTGGCGGCTGCTCCGGCCGCGGCTGCGCTGTTTGATATGGCCAGCGTGTTGCCGATAGCGGCCAGCGTATAGCCGGAAGGAAGCGCAAGGTTCGCCGCCATGAATCGTGCGAGCCCAGCCGCGATATCGGCGTGCTGCTCACTCAGCGCATGTTCTATCGCCACGCATGATCCAGGGGCAATGCCGTGATATTGCGGAATCGTGGTCTTTCCATCCGAACAGGTTTGCTTGCCCGCGCCCAACGTAATAGGGCAACTCAGGATGACATTCAGGTTCATTCCATTTGCCGGTGAAGCGGCCCCCTGGGGAGTTGTTGAAGCGGGCGGCTGGGCAGTATTTGCGGCCGTCACCGTGGTAGTGGCGGATTGAGCGGAAGCACAGCTGAAGACCAGGGCAAGGAAGGATGCGAAAGCGAACACGAGCGCAAGTTTGACCTCTCCATTGTCGGGTTCTGCAGCCGGGAGCAATCGATGCAGCAGTACAGGGAGAAAAGCCTGGGAAGAGTACATCCGTCAAACGTAAGGGCCGGCCTTGTGTGTCACCAGAGGGGGGCGATCAGAATAGCAGAAATACCTATTCGTCGTTGAAGAACTATCCTGGCCATTGCGGAAGCTCTGAATAAGTCGCGGTCTTGAAGGGTACGGGCTTCAGCGTGAAGGGTACGGGCTTCACAGGCTGCGGAAAAACTCTCTGCGATAGTGCTTTGTAACAGGGCATGACTGGTAGGCCGGGACTGGTAGGCCGGGACTGGTAGGCCGGGACTGGTAGGCCGGGACTGGTAGGCCGGGACTTTAGTCCCGGCATCCAATAAAGCCCAATAAATCGAGGTGGGCTTCAGCCCCTGAGGCAATGCGAACTACCGGTGCAGAACCTCCTTGCATTTCTTCACCGCTCGGGGCGACTGATTGGCGCGGCGGCAAATCATTGGCTGTCGTTGCGGAGTCTGGCGCATTGGACTCTTATCAAGAGTCGCAACTTCCCCGCAGCGCCCTCGCCCGCTCCCAAGCCAGGATCACGCGAATTCAGCCGCATTTTCCACAATCTAGCTCACTCTTACCTATTTCTTTATGGAATACCCATTCCCCATGCCGTACACTATTACCTCTGAACAGCAGAGATCCCAACTTCCTCTAGGGGTAGTAAGAAGCCTGTGCAGGTAGGGTTTTCATTCCCGATCCGGCGCAGAGTTTCTCTATTTCTATTGAAATTTCCGGGACGTTGATTCAGGACGCTGGAGCCGCACGTCAGCCCCAGCATGGGACTTTTGCTTGTTTCACTTTGTGTGAGGGAATGGACGTCGAACGCTGTTGCCGATCCTTCGACGATCGAATCAACTGCCGCAGGACCGCAAACTCCTGCGCGCCTCATCTTGCCTCGCTTCTCGCTTTGCGCCCTCAACTCTCGCCTTTCATCTTCCCTTCAACTTCTTCCTGTACGGTTAAAAATTGGGGAAATCCTTCTGTCTGCAAAACCACGGCCGACCTCGGCGGTGGTGTGTCTCGTGCGGCAGATCACCCTTCTCAACCTGGCACGCTCCGCGCTGCGCAACCGTTCGCTAAGGAGCGCCGATTCACCGCCACATTTGTTCACCCTTTGGAGAGCCACTATGAACTTAAATCGCTTCCGGCTGGGCATTCTCTGCCTGGCACTTTGCACTCTCGCCTTGGTGGCGAGCCCCACAATCTCGCTGGCGCAGTCCACCACCCAAGGCTCCATCTCTGGTTCGGTCCTCGATAGCTCCGGAGCCGCCATTCCCGGCGCCGTCGTCACCATCCGCAACACCGCCACCGACTTCACGGTCAAGCTCGTGGCCGATGCCAGCGGTTACTTCAAGGCCCCGCTGCTCGAGCCAGGCACCTACACGGTAGCCATTGCCGCGCCCAACTTCGCCGGGTACCGCGCCGATAACGTGATCGTTGTCGTCGGCCAGGCCACCAGCCTTGAGCCGCGCATGGCCGTTGCTTCCTCGTCCGCCGAGGTTATCGTCACCGAGCAGACTCCGGTCATGAACCTCGAATCGCCCGACTTCAGCGACACCCTCAACCAGCAGGCGATGCAGAACATTCCCATCAACAACCGCCGCTGGTCGGCTCTGGCCATGACCACCCCCGGCGTCGTCTCCGACGGCAACGGCTACGGTCTGGTCAGCATCCGCGGCGTCAGCCCCATTCTTAACAACGTCGAAATCGACGGCGCTGACGACAACCAGGCATTCTTCGCAGAAGAGCGCGGCCGCACCCGTGAAGCCTACTCCACCGCCGGCAATGCCGTCCGTGAGTTCGCCGTCAACACCGGCGTCTACTCGGCTGAATACGGCCGCGCCGCCGGCGGCGTCATCACCTCCGTCACCAAGAGCGGCACCAACCAGCTCCACGGACAGGCCTACTTCTACGACCGCGAGAGCAACTGGAACGCCTATAACGACTGGACCACAATCGCCGTCCCCGGCTCCTCGACTCAGGAGCACATCAAGCCCGAAGATCTGCGCAAGATCTACGGCTTCACCGCCGGCGGCGCGCTGATCAAGGACAAGCTCTTCTGGATCTATACCTACGACCAGCACACCCACGTCTTCCCGGTCGTCGGCATTCCTTACAACCCCACTAACTTCTACACCATGCCGTCTGCGTCCCTTCCCGCCGGTGCCGTCTGCTACCTGAATGGGTCGGCTACGCCTCCAACCGTCGCCTATCAGAACGGCTACCTCGCCGGAGACACGAAGGTCGAGGATCAGGAAGCTTGCACGCTGGCCGCACGCCAGGGTTTCACCAGCTATGCTCCGGCCGCAGCCGATTGGGCCTCGCTCATCAACGGCGGAAATCTCGATAACGGAAACACCGATCTCGGCCTCAACTCCGACCTCGGCCAGGTCTCCCGCTTCGGCTATCAGGAGATCAACACCCCCAAGCTCGACTGGCAGATCAACCCCAAAGAGCACTGGAGCGTCCTCTACCATCGCCTGCGTTGGGATTCGCCCGGCGGAGTGCAGACCACGGCCGCGGATAACTACGCTCGCGACACCGATGGCAACGACTTTGTGAAGCTCGACTACGGCCTCACCAAGCTCACCAGCCTCCTCACCAACAACATCAGCAACGAGTTCCTCTTCCAGTACGGCCGCGAGCTCGACGACGAAGGTCAGCAGCCTTATACCCCCTACACGCTCGCCGACATGAACCCCACCAAGAGCAGCACCCCTGGCAACATTCCTGAAGTGCTGGTGGCCTCTTCGTCCTCCGGCTGGGGCTTCTCTGCTGGCTCGCCCTACTATTCCTACCGCACCGCTTATCCGCTCGAGAAAAAGTGGCAGATCGGCGACATCCTCTACTGGAACAAGGGCAACCAGAGCTTCAAGTTCGGCGTGGACATGGTCCACAACTACGACTTCCAGAACAACCTCTACGAGGGCAACGGCGAGTACAGCTATCCGTACCTCGGCCTCTACATGAACGACCTGCTCAACTTCAAGAAGGGCGTGAACTCCACCGCCGCTGGTTGCGACTCGTCCTACGCCGAGTACGCGACCCAGTACGGCGATGGCAGCTCGACCAAGAACGCCGCCCCGGTCACCGGCGTCTATCCCTGCTACGCCGATTTCTATCAGGGATTCGGAACGCCCACCTTTGCCCTCAATACCCTCGACACCGGCATCTTCGCCCAGGACAACTGGAAGTTCTCGCCACGCCTCACCCTGGAGCTCGGCCTCCGCTACGACCACGAAGCCCTGCCTACTCCCTCTTCGCTCTTTACCACCGCCGCCGGAGCCTTCACTCCCTACAACGGCGTTACCAACGCTCCCGATCAAAAGTTCAACATGGGTCCCCGCGTCGGCTTCGCGTACGACGTCTACGGCAGCGGCAACACCGTGCTCCGCGGCGGATGGGGTATGTACTTCGGCCGCATCACCAACGGGAACCTGCTGGAAGTGCTCTTCGACAGCGGCAGCCCCAACGCGCAAACCAGCCCCACCTTCTACAACGCTCCTACCTCCACCATCTCCGAAGGCCCGCAGTATCCGGCCATCTTCGCCACCGGCAACAGCACGGCGAAACCGAACTCCTACTTCTTCTCCCCCAACCTCAAGCTGCCTGAGGTCCAGGAATTCGACCTCCAGTTGCAGCAGGCAGTGGGCAGGGGCACGTTCATGTCCCTCAGCTACCTCGGGTCGCTGGGACGCGAGTTGCCTAACTTCCTCGACGTCAACCTGAACCCGGCCAGCCTTACCGTCAAGACCGTCACCATCAACGACGCTTCCGGCAAGGGTCCGCTGGGCGCCACCGGCTCCACTTACACTCCATCCGTCTACACCGCCTACGGCAACACTGCCCTGCTCGGCGCCAACGCTGCCAACTTCGGCTCCATTACCGAGATGGTCAGCAACGTCAACTCCGCCTACAACGCCTTCGTCGTCGAGGTGCTGAACCGATCGCTCAAGAGCCTCCAGTTCGACGCCAACTACACCTGGTCGCATGCCCTGGACTTCTCGCAGAACGCCCTGACCGAAGGCACCGCCAACTCTTGGTACGACCCGTACAGCAATGCGGGGGCCAACTACGGCAACTCCGCGTACAACGTTCCCAACCGCTTCGTCGCCTATGCTCTGTACTCAGTCCCTGGCATCCACTCCGCGAATATGCTCAAGTGGGTCACCAACGGCTGGAGCATCGACGACAGCTTCCAGATGCAGAACGGTCTGCCCTACACCGCCGGCTTCACGGGCAAGATCAGCGGCGCCATCGGTAGCAACTGGAACGGCGCAGGCGGCACCAATGGCATCATCCCCGGTTACATCGGCGTGAATACCTTCCAGTATCCCCGCCACATCGTGGACGATGCCCGTGTCGACAAAGCCTTCGACTTTGAAAACAGCCGCAGCCTTGACCTGGTGCTGAACGTCTTCAACGTCGCCAATCACCAGAACATCACCGGCGTGGGCACCACTGCCTACTCCATCTCCGGCTCCACGCTCACCTACCTCGGACAGGGCGCTTCCAACCCCTCCGACAACACGCTGTTCCAGCCCACCAACTCCAACTCCAGCGGCTTCCTCTACACGCCGCGCGAAGTTGAAATCGCTGCCAAATTCAGCTTCTAACCCGCACCATAAAGCAAGAAAAAGAGCGGCGGCCCTCGAGCCGCCGCTCTTTTCTTGCGCCCTGCTTTTCGTCAAGCCCCGCCGCCCGCAATCCTCTGCTAGCGGTTGTATTATCAAACACTTGCAAGCGCGTTGGCTTTGCCGGCAATTACCATGCACCGGAGTACATTCAAAACAGGAGGGTAAGCAGTCTGAACCAGGACAGTACATGGAGAAAGCCACCTGTTTTCAAACACTTGCAATACATAGGCAATGAAATCAAACACTTACGCGCGACAGACAGACACTACCCTGTGTTTTCATACACTTACGAAAAATGAGGGGGGGAGGGGGGCCTCACGTGTTATTCCGCGTAAGCGCAGCCGGGACCGCAGCCTTTCGCCAGTCTTTGTGCGAGAGGGTCGGGAGATGGCGCAGCCTCTGCGAGGCGTCTAGCGAATTACTGCGCCTGTCGATAGCAGATCGCGTCGCCGTCCAGCCGGTACTCCGCCGAGCACAGGTCGCCGCCGCAGATCATCGCCTCTCCGTCGTAGAGCTGGCGTCGCGTAATCAGCCCCAGCGTTCCACAGCGCGGGCACGACATCACGGCAACGTAGGGATTCTGTGCCTGTCCCAGTTTGGCCTGGTTTTCCAGCACGAATACCGTGCCGGGGTCCATTTTGTCGGGGATCCATTCTTCCAGAAACTGCAGATCGGCTGACATCCTGCCCTCCACCTTGCGTGGGATCGGTGATGAGATCGACGGAGCCGTGGGGCGTCTCCGGCGTCAAGCAAGATCAGGCTGCTCGAATCGCCTCCGGCTACACGGCCTTGCTTCTTCAAACCCGCCGTTTTGCCTTTGGTTGCAGTCAGTGTTGCCGGAGCTACCGCTGTAAGTCAATCAGAATCGAAAGCAGACAGTATCCAAAGAGATTCCCACGCGCCAAAATGAAATCTCGTCCCACAAAACAAGATCGAACCAGCACCACTCAGCAAACGCATTGGGTGCCCCATCCTTTGCACAGTCTCATCGTGCGAAGGTGGGAGACCACAACTGAGAACTAAGAACTTCCTTCACCGTCTCGCCGTCGTCAATTCGCTCTGCGAGCTGGCGTACTGGTCGATCGCGCGATACGTCTCCTCGTTGCGCAGAATGGCCTGCACATACTCACGCGTCTGCGTAAACGGAATCGACTCCACAAACTCGTCCATTCCCGAATACGGTCCAGCCGCCTGCCAATCCACGACGCGGTTATCGCCTGCGTTGTAGGCGGCCAGCGCGTACTCTTCCACGCCGCCAAAGCGGTCGATCATTTGCCGCAGATAGCGCGTTCCCAACCGGATGTTGGTCTCCGGATCGAGAAGCTGAAAAGTTTGAAAATGCGTGAGCCCTTCTTCGCGCGCCATCGCCTTGCCAACCGAGGGCAGCAACTGCATCAGGCCATATGCGTTCGCGTACGACACCGCATTGGGATTGAACTCCGATTCCTGGCGGATCAGCGACGCCACGAAGTACGGGTCAAGATTGTTCTTCTCCGCCTCAGCGCGAATCGTCGGCCAATACGGCTCGGGAAACAGAATCCGCCAGTAGGCCAGCGGAATCGCGCTGATAGGCGCCGTCGAAGCATACGGCAGCGCCCGCTTCATCGCTCGCAGTGCGCGAAAAGTCTCATCGTAGGACGAATAAATCTGCGCCTCGGCCAGCGCGCTCCACGACTCCGAATCCGGGTCGGCCTCGATCTCCTGCGCAATATATTCGTTCAACCCGGCGTTAGCCAGCAGCCGCGCCTTGGCCATGTGCGGACTGTCAACAGGAAACGAATCCACCAGCTTCGGCTCCGGCATTGGCTGGAAGTGATCCAAGGCAGGCTCAACTGCCGGCTCCAGTTTGCCCAGCGCCGTCAACCGCGCGCGCGCCATCTGCGCGTAGAAGTAGTGCGGGTAAGCGCGAATGATGGCCCGGTAATTGGCTGCCGCCAGCGAAGGATAATGATCCATCGTCTCGTACAGCCGTCCGCGCCAGTAGAGCGCGCTCACCGTCTCCGTCGCGGCCGGGTAACGTTCGATCTGCTCGGTAAACAACTTCGCCGCGTCCGCATATTTTCCTTCGCGATAGCTCATCCAGCCGGCGCGCCAGTGCGCCGCGGCCGCGTATTTGTCATTGGGAAAGTTCTCGGCGAGGTAGCTGTAGTAAGTCACCGCGTTCGGGTAATCGCGCTTCAGCAGGTACATGTTGCCGCTCGAGTAGAGCGCCTCAGCGAGCCACGGGCTGTGCGGAAACCGCTGTTCCATCTCGCCCACAATCCGCTGTTGATCTGCGTCGTCGTCGCGATCGCGCGCCAATTCCATCAGCAAATAAAGCCGTCGCGCCCCATTTTCATCATCCGTATCCGGCAGCGCCTGCACATCGGCCGGCGTCAGCCGATGCAGCTTCAGGTTGCACGCCGCCAATGCCACGGCAAAGCTGTTGCGCTCCGCCTCACTCAGTCCCGACGTCTGCGCGAGCGCCCGATACTGTTCCGCCGCCTCGTTGTAGCGTCCGGCGTTATAGTAGGCATCGCCCAGGCTGCGCAGCTCTGCCGCCGTCAGCGTTTGTTCCGCGCCCACCGCCGTCAGCCGCGCGCGCGCAACCTGCGCCTCGCCGCTCAGCGGGTGGTCGAGCAGAAGCCGTTTGAAACTGTCAATCGCCGCGTCCTGCTGACCCAGCGCGTACTCCACTTGGCCGGCAGCAAGCTGGTAGCCCACGCGATCCACGGCATCGGTATCTTCTGCGGCCGCCAACACCACCCGCGCTGCGTTGGGATTGTTCAGCGCCAGCAGGACATTGGCCTCAAGCTCGGGCGCCTGGTCCACAAAAATGCTGTCCGAATAGCGGGCCGCGAACCCGTGCAGAACAGCTTCGGCACCGGCATTGTCGCCCGAATCGTGATCCGCCTCGGCGGCCAGAAAATCGGCAATATCGCCCAGTTCCTCGCTGTCCTCACGCGCCTGCCGGAAGTTTTCAACCGCTTCGGAGTAGCGGTGATCGAGCAGGTACGCATGTCCCAGCGCCAAATAAGCCGCAGCCGCGGCATCGCCCGTGTGCCGCCGTGCATAAGCGCTCACGCCGGCATATGCTTCGGGCGTACGCAGCGTGGCCAGTTGCTGCGCCATGGGCCGCAACTCGCTCGACGCAATAAATGCCTGCCGGATGCGGGCCGTCCGCGCCGTGCGCGCTGCCCGGCTCGCTCGCGGACGCGTCCGCCGGTGTCTGCTGGCTGTCTTGTGCGTGGATTTTTCCCGGGAACTCCGAGAAGAGCCGGAACCCGTTTCGGACGATTGCCCGTAAACCGGCAGGATGGTCAGCAACCCGCAAAGCGTAATAGCCAGACCGCGGCAAACGCGGCTAAAAAAGAAACCTGGAGAGAACCGCACCTGCATACCTCCAATGTATCCCTTTTTTGGCCTGACGAACCGCCAGGGAATCTCCTCCTTCACCCATTAAGGACGCACCCGACAACGTTTTGGCATGCAAGCGGCCGGTTTTTCCGTTCCCTTGGTCCCTTGATCCCGGTTTGGTCCCTTGTTCCCTGTCTTGATACACTCAACTTGTCGGCAGAGCCCAAACTATCGGGGAGCTGCCTTGAGGATTTTCCCGCAACCAACCCCCATGTCGACCATCCAAACAATTGCAGGCGAAGACGGGCAGCCGCATCCCGACCTGGCCCTTGTGGACAGGGTTCGAGGCGGCGACATCTCCGCCTACGATACGCTGGTGCGCAAGTACGAGCGGCAGGTCTTCCGGATCGCGCAGCACATTACGCAGAACCGGGAAGATGCCGAAGACGTAACGCAGGACGCGTTTCTCAAGGCCTATGAGAAACTCGACCAATTCCAGGGAAACGCGAAGTTCTACACATGGTTGGTTCGAATTGCGGTCAACGAAAGCCTGATGCGGCTGCGCAAGCGGCGCACCGGCAAAATGGTCTCGATCGACGAGGATCTGGAGACGGACGAGGGTTCAGTCCCTCGCGACCTGGCCGACTGGGCGCCCGATCCCGAGCAGAACTACAACACCTCCGAGCTGTCGGAGATCCTGCGCAAGACCATTCAGGGCCTGCCCCGTGGTTTTCGCGTGGTCTTCGCCCTGCGCGACGTGGAAGGCCTCTCCACCGAGGAAACCGCCGAAGCGCTGGGCCTGAGTGTGCCAGCCGTCAAGTCGCGCCTGCTTCGCGCCCGGCTGCAGTTACGCGAGCGGCTCAGCCGTTACTTCCGCGCCGGTGGCAAAGCAGCGCCGATCCCAAGCCAACAGGCCGGTTCTCCGGCAGGAAAGCGAGGCTAGCCGCGTGACCTGCACTGAGTTCCTCACCATGCTCGACGACATTATCGACGAGTCCATCGCCGCAGAAACCCGCGCCCAGATCGAGCAGCACATGCACGACTGCGAGCACTGCGAAGTGGTGGTCAACACCACGCGCAAGACCATCGAGATCTACCGATCGCATGAGATCTATGAGCTGCCGACCGACCTGCGCGACCGCCTCCACAACGCCATCATGGAGCGCTGCAAACAGAAAAAAGGCCCTTGCAGCTAAGCGAGCGGCTGTAGCGCCGGTCTCCTGACCGGCTGTAGTGAGGGCCTCCAGGCCCTCACATTCATATTCCGCCGTTCCGCAACTTTCCCGCCAAAACCCCGTCTGCACCACAAGAAGCTTGCGCTGTACGATATTCCTGGTCACATTAGGACTGGAGCACCAGCTATGCAATCGCTGCGAGGCGCACTCGCCGTCCTCCTTATCTGCGACCTGTGCTCTCCCGCGCCTTACGCTCTAGCTGCGTCCGCAGACCGGCCTGCTACACGACCCGCATACGTGTCCACGCAGCTTCAGGGCGATCAGCGGATTCTGCACGCCCTGAACCGCTTCACCTTCGGTCCGCGCGCAGGCGATTTAGATGCGGTGCGGTCGATGGGCCTCAGCAACTGGTTCGAGCAACAATTACACCCAGCGTCCATTGACGAAGCCGATCTGAATACGCGCCTCCAGCGCTTCCCTGCCATGCAGTGGAGCCTGCGTGACCTGCTCTTCCGCGCTCCCGCGAACCCCATCGTTCGCCAGGCCGCCGATGGCCGTGTTCCCATCCCAAGCAACGGCACACTGCACGCCGTCTACGAGAACGCCATCTATCGCCTGCGGGCGCGCCAGGAAGCGAAGAACGAGAAGGCCGCCTTACAGCAGAATGGTGCCGCTCCGCAGAGCACAGCCGCTCCGCAGAGCGTAGCGTCCATGCAACCCGATCAGCCCTCCGCAAACATGGAAGTCAATGCCAAGCCGGCCGCCAACGCACAGCCAACGCCCGATGCGCAGGCCATGGCGCTCGCGGCCAGCATGGACACGCTCGATGACGACCCGCAGACCGATACCATCCTCGCCCTCGCGCCCGAGCAACGCGTTGCCAGGCTCATCGCCATGCAACCGGCGGAGTTCGAGTTGTTCATCAAGTCTCTGCGCCCAGTGCAGCGCATGGCCCTGGTGGCCGAAATGCCACCGGAGCTCCGCGAAACGGTTGCCGCTCTCGAAAACCCCGAGCGCCTGGTCGCCGGCGAGTTGATGGCCGAGCGCCTGACCCGCGACATCTACTCGAATGCGCAGTTGCAGGAAGTGATGACCGACTTCTGGCTCAATCACTTCAACATCTATCTGCGCAAAAACGAGATGATGCCCTATTACCTGGTCGGCTATGAGCGCGATGTGATCCGCCCGCACGCGCTGGGCAAGTTCGAAGACCTGCTTGAAGCCGTCGCCCACAGCCCCGCGATGCTCATCTACCTCGACAACGCCGAGAGCATCGGCCCCGATTCGCTGGCCGCGGAGCGCGCCAAATTCGCTGACTTCCGGCGCCCGAATGCAAAAGCCCAGGCGCCGCAGGGCCTGAATGAGAACTACGCCCGCGAGCTGATGGAACTGCACACGCTCGGTGTGAACGGCGGCTACACGCAGGCAGACGTCATCCAGGTAGCGCGGGTGCTCACTGGCTGGACCGTCGATCGCCCCAACATGGGCGGCGATTTCACCTTCAATCCCAACCGTCATGAGCCCGGCACGAAGAAGGTGATGGGCAAAAAGATCAAGGATGGCGGCGAAAAAGAAGGTGTTGAGCTGCTGCACATGCTGGCCGCCAGCCCCGCCACAGCGCACTTCCTTTCAACCGAGCTGGCCATTCGTTTTGTCGGCGACAATCCGCCGCCGGCGCTCGTGAATCGCATGGCCAAAGCCTATCTCTCGAGCGGCGGCGACATCCCCACTGTTCTGCGCACACTCTTCCGCTCGCCCGAGTTCTGGTCTACCAGCGACGACAACGCCAAGGTCAAGACACCGCTCGAATTCGTCGTCTCCGCAGTACGCGCATCGAACGCGGAGGTCGAGAATTTTGAACCGCTCATCAATACTCTGCGCCAGATGGGCATGCCGCTCTACGGCTGCATTCCGCCCAGCGGCTACGCATGGGACACGCAAACCTGGGTTTCGACCGGCGCGCTTGTCGATCGCATGAACTTCGCGCTTACGCTCGCGGGCAACCGCTTCCCAGGCATTCGCGTAGCGTGGACTAGCGATGCCAACAGCAACGACACCCCATCGGAATCCATGCCCAGCGCCGAACAGGAAGAAGCACGCCTGGAGCCGATGATAGTTCCTGGCGGCGTCAGCGTTTCCACCCGCTCCGCAGCGCTCCAGCAATTCCAGGCGCAGATAGCCAACGCACAAAATTCCTCGCCGGCGCAGCCCATGCGCGCCGCGCGTTTCATGAATCGCCCCAACGCTCGCCCCGGCGTGACTTCGCCGCAAGAGCGTGAGGATCAACTGCTCGCTGGCCTGCTGCTCGGTTCGCCCGAGTTTCAGCGACGGTGAGCAACGGTTCGCGGTCCGGGAACCGTAGTGCTCTCCCGCCCTTTCGCAAAGTGCGCGAAAGGACGGGGCACGGGAAATGAACGGCTGGGTAAAGAAATACCGTGCCCCATCCTTGCGACTTTTTTGTCGCAAGGGTGGGATGCCACAAAATCTGCCGGGTGCCCCAACTTTGCCGCGTCTTTGTTCTTGCGGCTAAGGTGGGAGACCACGAACGTTAACTGATCCACGCGCATAAGGGCGCACTCCAATCGGAGGATCACCGTGAATCTCTCTCGCCGCTTCTTCCTCCACAAAGGCGCGCTGGCCGTTGCCGGCACCGCGGCTCTGCCCAACTTCCTCGTCCGCTCGGTGCTGGCTGAGACGCCTGCCGCGCCGGGCCGTCGTCTCGTGGTCATCTTCCAGCGTGGCGCAGCCGACGGCCTCAATGTGGTCGTTCCCTACCGCGAAAAGAATTACTATGCGATGCGGCCCACCATCGCCATTCCCGAAAAGCAGGTCATTGACCTAGACGGCTTCTTCGGCCTGCATCCATCCCTGTCACCCTTCAAACCGCTCTACGACGCAGGTCAACTCGCCATTGTGCATGCGGCCGGCTCACCGGACATGTCCCGCTCGCACTTCGACGCGCAGGATTACATGGAGTCCGGCACGCCGGGCAACAAGAACACCTCCGATGGCTGGCTGAACCGCGCCCTGCAGGCTGAAGACGCGTGCAACTGTGCTGCACACGGAATGGGTCACGATCAGGAGCACACGGCATTTCGCGCACTCGCGCTGGGTGCAGAAGTGCCGCTTACGCTGGCCGGCCGCATTCCAGCCATCGCGCTCAACAATGTGAATGGATTCTCGATCGCCGGCCGCGGCCCCAACATCTCGCCCGCCGCCAGCGCCTTCGAAGCCATGTACGCCGACTCCGGCGATCACATCTTCCACGCCGCAGGCGATGAAACCTTTGAGGCCGTGAAGATGCTGCGCGCCGCCAATCCCGCGCAGTACGCGCCGGCACCGGGCGCCAATTACCCCAGCAGCGAGTTCGGCAACAGCATGCGGCAGATCGCGCAACTGCTCAAGGCCAACCTCGGCGTGGAAGCCGCATTCACCGATGTGACCGGCTGGGATACGCATCACGCGCAAGGCGGCGTGAACGGGCAGCTCGCCAATCGTCTCGGCGATTTCTCCGCCAGCATCGCCGCCTTCTGGCGCGACATGGGCGACGACGCAGGCAACATCACCCTGGTTACGATGTCGGAGTTTGGCCGCACCGCGCGTGAAAACGGCACCGGCGGCACAGACCACGGCCACGCCAACGCCATGTTTGTTCTGGGTGGCGATGTGAAGGGCGGCAAGGTGTACGGACGCTGGCCCGGCCTCGCCAACGAACAACTGAACCAGGGCCGCGATCTGGCACTCACCACGGATTATCGCGCCGTACTTGGCGAAGTGGTTACGCGCACGCTCGGCGCGGAGAATTTGGAGCTAATCTTCCCCGGCGCGGGACTGGCACGCGACCGCTTCCTGCATCTGACTTAGAAGCAGATACTAGCTGAGCAGGATCGGGATCGCCGGACCTTCCACCAGAGGCTTGGTAACCTCTACCTCTGTTTTCACATACGCGATCTTGCCCGCGTCGATCTCTTCCTGCGCAATGCGGCAGGCCTTGTTCGAATGGGTCGGAATGAGCGCGTGGGAGCCATTCTGCAACTGACGGGCCCGGCGCGCAGCGACCAGAACCTTGCGGTAGTTGGAATCGAAGCCGGTCTCAATCGTCATCAGGATCATCTCCAAAGGGAAGTTGTTGCTGGCCGGAAGAGCCCAGGATGCCGAACGCCTCCAGCACAGGTTTGAGCCGCTCCTGCGAGTTCGTCTGCAGACAGGCCGCGGCGACCTCCAACACCCTGCGCGAGCGGTACGCAATGGTCTCGCCGTTGCGATAGAAGCGTTCAGCCAGCACAATGGCCTCCAACTGCGCAACCGCCCGGTCCAGAATGTCGTTGACCAAAATATAGCCGTACTCGCGATAATTCTCAATCTCTTTGCTGGCTTCCCGCAACCGACGGTAGACTTCTTCCTCATTTACCACGCCTTCCGCACGGCTGCGGTTGCGTAGCCGGGTCCGAAGTACATGCGGGTTGGGAGGCATGACAAAAATGCCCACCGCCTCAGGCAGCCTCGACCGCACCTGCGCAGCACCCTGAACGTCGATGTCAAGGAGCAGGTCATGGCCGGCAATCCGCGCCTCTTCGAGTGACGCCCGCGCCGTTCCGTAAAGGTTGCCAAACACCTCGGCATATTCGAGGAAGAGCCCAGCCTCCACCATGCGCATGAACTCCTCGCGCGTGGTGAAGTGGTACTCGCGGCCATCCTCTTCGCTGCCGCGCGGCGCACGCGTGGTCCAGGAGACGGCGAAATCGACGCCACTCACCTGCTTGCGCAGTTCGCTCACCAAGGTACTCTTGCCCGATCCTGAGGGCGCCGAAATAATAAACAGAATTCCCGCCACGCTACGATCTTCCCCGTTCTTCCATCAGAGTCCCCAGCCTCATTTCCTGCTCCCTCGGTGCCCCGTTCCTTGCTTTACTCCAGATTCTGAATCTGCTCCCGCGCCTTCTCGATCTCCGCCTTCATGGCGAGTCCGAGCTCTGTAATTCGCGTGCCGCGGCCACCCAGACCGCTGGTCTTCGACAGCAGCGTGTTGGCTTCGCGGTTCATCTCCTGGAGCAGAAAATCCAGTTTTTTGCCCACTTCGCCACCGGCATCCAGCAGCTCGCGGAAATGGGAAATATGCGTCGCCATCCGCGCCAGTTCCTCAGAAATGTCGCTGCGATCCACCAGCACCGCGACTTCTTCGAGCAGCCGCTGGCGATTGAATTCTGGTCCCGTCGCTGCCAACAGCCGTTCAGTCAGCCGCTCCTGGTAGCGCTGCGCGATCTCCGGAACAAGCTCCGCCACGCCGGAACAGGCATCCACCAATCGCGTCAGAATGTCCAGCAGGATCGTCTCCAGCGCATCGCCTTCACGCGTGCGCATGATCTTCAGCTGCTCCAGCAACGCCGGCATCTGTTCCAGAACACTCGCAGCCAAGGCCGTAAGATACTCATCCACGCGGCTTTCGGCCTGCAATGCGCCGGGAAGACGCAGCGCGGTGTTCAGATCGGGTTCTCCCATGAGCCGGTGCTCCTCGCGCGCCGCGGTAAAGGCCGCCAGATATGCGCCCACCAGTTCCCGGTTATAGCCAACCTTCTGCTGCGCACTGCGATCGACGGAGAGCGTCAGGTCCACATGCCCGCGCACCAGTTTCTCTTTCAGTATCTTGCGCAGATCCATCTCCAGCCCATCCAGGCCGGGCGGAAGGCGGAACTGCAGATCGAGAAAACGGTGATTGACGCTCTTGATGGCAAGCGTGTAACTGAGCTGATCACGCTCGTGGGACTGGGCGAGCGGCACGCGCACCAGCAACCGCGCATAGCCAGTCATCGAAGAAATGGGCATTCGTGCTACTCCTCTGCTCCGCTGGCAATCACCGGGTCGCACGCCGGTTTAGCCGGCACAATGGGATCGGGAACCGCCTCCGGCATGTCCATGAACTGCAATTGATAAAGTCGCTGATACGTCGGGCACTTGGTCAGCAGTTCCTCGTGGGGCGCGGTAGCCGTTATGCGGCCACTTTCCAGCACCGCTATGCGATTGGCGCGGCGGATGGTCGACAATCGGTGCGCGATGACGATTACAGTTCGGCCCTGCATCAGATTCGAGAGCGCCGCCTGCACCAGCGATTCGCTCTCGGCATCGAGAGCCGAAGTCGCCTCGTCCAGAATGAGCAAAGGTGCGTTCTTCAGGATGGCGCGGGCAATGGCGATGCGCTGGCGCTCGCCGCCCGACAGCCGGAATCCCTTCTCGCCCACCACTGTATCGTAGCCTTGCGGCATGCGCATGATAAAGTCGTGCGCCAAAGCATTGCGTGCTGCTTGCTCCACCACCGCGTGCTTGGTCTCAGGCTGCCCGTAGGCAATATTGTTGCGCACCGTGTCGTTAAAAAGAATTGTCTCCTGCGTAACCTGCCCAATCTGCCGGCGCAAGGAGAGCAGCGTCAGGTCGCGCACATCCCGCCCATCGATCAGAATCCGTCCCGATGTCACATCGAAGAATCGCGGAATCAGATTCACCAGGGTGGATTTGCCCGCGCCGCTGGGACCGACCAACGCCATCACCTCGCCGGCGCGTACTTCCAAATCCACGTTGTGCAGGATCTCCTGCTCCCCGTCGGAATTGGCGTAGGAAAATCCCACGTTTTCAAAGCGAATGGCAGTCTGAAACCGCCCGAAGTTAACCGCGTGCGGCCGCTCCACGACGTCGTCCTTGGTATCGAAATAGTTGAAGATCGAGACCGACGCACCCATTGCCTGCTGAAAGCTGTTGTAGTAAGTTGCGAACCTGCGGACCGGGTCGTAGAGCTTGAAAAGCAGGATGATGAACGCGCCAAAAGCGCCAACCGTCATGTGACCGCTCTTGATCTCGTTGCGTCCAATCCAAAGCAGCAGCGCAATGGCAACCGCGCCGATGGTATCCATCAAGGGCGAACTGATGGACTGAATGCGGATGCTGCGTAGATTGGCACGAAATAGCCGTCGCGCCGCGGTCTTGAAACGCAGAATCTCCCAAAGCTCGGTGTTAAAAGCCTTCACGATGCGGTTTCCAGTCACCGTCTCGTGCAGGATGTTTTGAATCTCGGCCAGTTTGTCCTGGCCGGTGCGCGTCCGGTGGCGCACTTCGCGTCCAATCTTCCGCGCCGATGTGACCACCACGGGTACAAAGAGAAGCAGCGCCCAGCTCAACTGCCCGCCATACCAAATGATCACCGTGATTGCGACCACGAAGGTGAAGAACTGCTGCAGAAAATCGCCGATCACCGAGCTGACAGCGACCTGCACGCGATCCACATCGTTAATCAGAGTGGAGAGAATGCTGCCCGTGGAATGCTTGTGAAAGAAGCTTGAGGAACGCCGCAGCGTGGCCTCATAAAGCTGGTTGCGCAGGTCGGTGATGGTACCGAAGCCCGAATAGTTCACCAGGTAGGTGCCCAGGTAATCGCAAAGCCCCTTCAGGACCGTCGAAACCACCAGGGAGAATGCGACCACATCCCAGGCATTGTGCAAATGCAGAAAATGGGGAACGATGGCCCGCAAATCGAAATGCCATTTGGAGTTGGGAACTCCTAGCAGGATCGGGCCTTCCGGAGCATTCGGCGCCAAAACCCGGTCGAAGATGGGCTGGAACAGCAGCACGCGGAAATTATCCAGCAAGCCCACCGCGGCCAGCAGCAATACGCCCGGTAACCACTGCAGCGTGTAAGGCAGCCCGTAGCGCAGAAGGCGAAGAAAGTTTCTCATGCCTCCTCGACCGCCTGCCGCCGCGCCGGCACCCAGGAAACCCACCAGGCTGTTGGGGAAAACTCCATCCAGATATTGTATCCGGGCTGAGGCAGTTCCCTTTCAAGCGTGATTGCGCCCTTCAGGCCGTCTGCCCGTCCCGCAGCCCGTCGGCTGCTATGTCCGTCGGTTGCTATGATGACCGGGTGACTGATTCTCCAACTCGGGCGTTCCCGCGGAATCTGCGAACCATCTTCCTCGATCGCGACGGCGTCCTGAACCAGAAGGCTCCGGAAGGCGTGTATATTGCCCGCTGGGAAGAGCTTCGCGTACTTCCCGGCGTGCCTGAGGCCATTGCCCACCTCAACCAGGCGGGACTGCTGGTCATCGTCGTCTCGAATCAGCGCGGCATCGCGCGTGGTCTTTATACGGCCGCAGATGTGAAATCGATGCATGAGCATTTTCAGGAATTGTTGAAGGCGCACGGCGCCCGCATCGACGCCTTCTTTGTCTGTCCGCATGAGGAAAGCGAGTGCAATTGCCGAAAGCCGCTTACCGGCATGTTCGACCAGGCGACCGCCCAGTTCCCAGCGATTTCCGCAGCGACCAGCGTGATGATCGGTGACTCGGCCGCGGATATCGAGTTCGGCCGCCGCCTGGGCATGACGACCATCTTCATCGAAGGCGATCCCGCACTCCAGAAGCCTGGCACAGCAGCAGCCGGAGCCGCGGCGGACTTTTGCTGCAACTCGCTTCTCGAAGCAGTGGACGCCGTACTGGTGGCACATTGACTCCGCCAGCGGCGGTTGACCCATCGAGCAGCTGCCCGGTATGATGAGCAGGTCGACTTTTCGCGCCGTGGCGCTCTGCTGCAGGTCAGGCCAGCGCGTCTCTCACCGAGTCGCAAGCCGCGCTTTTTGCCCCCTCGTTCAATGGTAGGACACCTGCCTCTGGAGCAGGTTATCGGGGTTCGAATCCCTGGGGGGCAGCCAAAAGCATTACATCATTAGGGCTCGTGAACGGTCACGCTTTGTCTGATTCTACTTGGCGACGCCGCGGTAGCGGTCATTGTGAAGGATGCAGCGCACTGGGCTGTGACTCCATGATGGATCCGGGTTGTCTAGGCGCGCTGGTGGCGGCGTTGTTCCTTCCGTATTGAGCTGCTTTGCGATGGCGATCAGGCTTAGGTGGTCCTCAGCGTACATGCGAAAGATCCTGAGAATGGTCTCTGCTTCAGAAGGGACCTTTTTCGCCTTGACTCCGATGATCTCGGGCCGACCATACAAACCCTTTTTGAAGGGGTGCTCGATTGGCACGTTTTTGTAACCGTAGCATCTTCCCCCTGCCACCATACCCGCCAAAAACCTACCCTCTAGCCCCCGGTGCGTTTTTGCCTTCAGGCCCTCAAGGTAGTATTCATCCATCATTCCGTTCATGATGAAAAGCTGCCGGAAATTTGGTTGACGCGAATCAAGATTCTGGCTGACGAAGTAAAGAAACACGCCCGTGGATTTTAATTGTTCCATGAGCTGCAGCACCAGCGTAAGATTTCGTCCGAATCTTGATGTGTCGTCGATCATGAGGGCGTCGAATGGACGAGGCGTCCGCTTTGCGTCGTTGATCAGCGACTGAAGACCTACGCGCTCGAGCAGAGTGGCGCAGTTTAACACCACCACGTCGGTTTTTGCATGAGGAAACGACTACTGTTGTTGATTCCAATCACAAGCTATCAAGATCAATACTCGACGGCGGGCACGCACGTTTCCACAATTGCGGGTTGGGCTTGCCGCTCTACCCGACGCACCCAGCGCTTTGCCTTGCTGCGCACCCGGTGCTCGCGTCGGTCTTCTATATATTCATCACGCTTGCAACGCCGATTATTGGAGCCACCGCGCTGCGCTACGGATGGACTGAAGTGTCATTCGCCCGCTCGGATTGCGCGATGTCCCAGGGAAGTCGGTTCAAACGAGGTGGCAAACGGAGCGGCCCCGGCGGCGGATCAGCCGCCATCCGCGCCTGAATACGGCGACCTGCAAAGTAATCCGGATTCCGTGCTCGCCAGGCCGCCTGTCTCTTTCGGCGACGCGACGCCTGGCACGCAGGCTTACTGCAAGCCCGCTGGCGGGAACCAACTCGGTTGTCGGAACGGAGCCAGCGACGGCAGACGCAACAGGGACGTTTCCGAGCAGCAGGCATGATGAACCACCATCCCCACGGGGTAGCCCAACATTGCTGTCACTTGGGGCAATCTGCCATCCCCAGAGCAATTGATTTGGTTTAAAAAAGAAGGCAATATAAGCACTTCGAGAGCGTCTGCTGTCCCGGACCAAACCGACTGATTCGCCCTTGCCAACAAGATCCGCAATAACCCAGTGCTTCTTCCTCTGTTGAATGTTTTCAACGCGCGAGATCCGCCCAACGTAGTCCACAACCCAGCAAAATCGCAAGTGTGGCATAGTCCCGCTTGCCTCGAAAGCCTGCGCAGTCCGGTGTCAACAAAAGGCGCTTGGCAGCATCATTTGGCCTTCGTTCGCTCTCTCATTGCAGATTCGAAGGCAGCCTGAAGTTCTGCGAAGACCGACCGACGCTGTACGGATGCTCCGAGGTGGACGCTTCTGAGTTCTGCCATAAAGGCCTCCCACATTCGTACTCCACCCTCTTCAAGCAGCTGAGCGCGCACCGACAGTTCTCTGGAAGCTGGAGTATGGCGCCGTCCCCAGGCTCCCATATGAGCCAGTAATGGAACAAGTTGTATCGAAACCTCCGTAAGGCTATAAATCGCCTTCTGCTTGTGAGTCGGGTCGCTGGTTTTTGAGAGAAGACCAGCCTCGACCAAACGTGCCAAACGGCTAGCCAGAATGTTCGATGCTATGCCCTCCTCCGAAAGTTTCAGGAGATCGCCAAAGTGCCGGCGATTACCAAACATCACGTCTCGGATGACGACGAGGCTCCAGCGGTCTCCGAGGATTTCGAGCGTCAGATTAATTGGACAGCCTGAGCGGTGTGTGTTTCTCATACGGGTTGTTGTCGTTTTTAATCTTTCACCACTTGTATTTTGCAACAAGCTCTGCATCAATTGATACTAGTTGCAGTCTGCAACTGGTTAGATAACGTCCTTGAATGCAGGAAAAAGGGCGAACGGACACCAGTTGAGCGGGCGCGATTCTCGCCAAAATAGGACCGAGATCGATTATGACCAGAGACAGCGTGTCGCGCCGAAGCCTCCTGCAAGCAGGGGCGTATTTCCTGGCCGGAGGATCCGGCCTGTTACGCGCGGCCGATGCTCTTGCCGGGCATGAGGAAACCTCTGCGTTGACACCGTTCGCCTACCACGCGCCACAAGGAATGCTGGACGACCTGAATCTTCGCCTGTTAAATACCCGCCTTCCAGAACGCGAGACTGGGCCCGGCTGGTCTGAAGGTGTGCCGTTGGCCGATCTTCGTGCTCTCGTAGAGCACTGGCAAACCATCTACGACTGGAGGAAGTGCGAGTCCAGGCTAAATGAATACCCGCAATACCGCACCACCATCGATTCTCTGGGCATCCATTTCCTGCATGTTCGGTCCCCTCATGCAAACGCTCTGCCGCTTATCATTACGCACGGATGGCCGGGTTCGGTAATAGAATTTCTTGGGATTATTGACCCTTTGACGAACCCGACAGCGCACGGAGGACGAGCGGAAGACGCGTTCCACGTAGTGGCGCCATCGCTGCCTGGGTTCGCATTTTCCGATAAGCCGGCAGAGCGTGGATGGAATGTGGACCGCATCGCCTTAGCTTGGGCTGAGCTGATGCGGAGGCTCGGTTATGAGCGCTATGTCGCACAGGGTGGTGATTGGGGCGCTTGGGTGACAACAAGGCTTGCGCAGCAGCATCCGCTCGGTCTAATTGGAATTCACCTAAACATGCCGCTGGTGATTCCAGAAACTATTCCTTCCATGGGTCTTTCACCGGAGGAACAGCGTGCAGCAGACAGCGTCCATCGCCTCCGGGCCTATGACTTCGGCTACTTCGAGGAGCAGGCTACTCGCCCTCAAACCATCGGCTACGCACTTACGGACTCGCCTGCGGGGCAAGCCGCCTGGATTTACGAGCAATTGCACGCACATACCGATCCAAACTCGCCGCTCACCTTGGATCAGATGCTTGACGACATTACACTCTATTGGCTCACCAACACGGCGGCATCTTCTGCGCGAATCTATTATGAGGACGCAAACCTCGGCCCGAACGGCGGGGTCGTCGATCTTCCCGTTGGCTGCAGCGTCTTTCCGCACGATATCTACCGCGCGCCTCGAAGTTGGGCTGAATCGTGTTACCCACACCTCATCTACTGGAACGAACTGGACCGAGGCGGACATTTCGCCGCCTTTGAACAGCCGGCGCCCTTTACTGGAGAACTCCGCTCCTGCTTTCGGTTGCTGCGACGCAGAGTCTTCTGAATGTGAACAACCTACCAACGGAAAGGACCGTCATGACAAATACAGAGACAGTCAGAAGCTACTATTCCGGATTCGAGAAGAGGGAATGGAACACAGTTGAGAAGTTGCTCGGAGACGGATTCACTTTTACAAGCCCCAATGGTGATGACCGCATCGACATGCGCGGCTTCAAGGCAAAATGCTGGCTGCAGTCGGCCTGGGTTGAGCGGTTTGAATTGGAGAGCGTAATCGAAGAGGGGAGCGAGATCTTCGTCAAATACCTGTGCCACACAAACTACGGAAGATCGTTCCGAAATACGGAGTATTTCAGGTTAGCAAACGGAAAGATTGAAGCCATCGAGTGCTATTTCGGCGGAAGCCAAGGCTATCCGTCGCAGTACGCGCCAGACTTACATCCGGGGTCCGCATCAGTTGAACTCGCCAGGTGAATGAGGCCGGACGACTGAATATGGTAGCAGCACCATGGAGCCATTTCGAATGTGGAATCTTGCCAAAACTATTGCCGAAAAGGGCCAACAGTAGACCGCGAAATGACGAAGCTGATGCTTGCGATCGTTGCATTGGGAGCGACTTCGGCACTAGGACAGAGCGCTTTCAATGGAACGTGGCGTGCGAATAATCAGAGTCTCGAATACCAAGGCAGTAACCAGTTCTCTCTACGGAATGGAATTTAGCGGTGCGACACATGCGTTCCTAAAATCGCAATCAGAGCAGATGGCTTTTACCACAGAGTAAATAGCTCCCTGTACTACGGCGCGCCCTATGCTGACACGGAGAGCGTCCGTGAAATGAACGATCACAGTATCGAGATTACTGACAAATCACCGGGGGAAAGTCGTAGCGATGAACACGTTGACCACGTCCGACGATGGCAAAACTCTGACTACTGTTTGGAAAACTATTTCCGAGAATGGTAAGGAGAGTGGCGGACGATTTGAGTCTGAGCGGGTAGGAGGAGCCCCCGCAGGCAGCAATAAGGTCGCGGGCGAGTGGCGACCGGTAAAAACGAATACTTCCGAGGATGTTATCACTGTCACCTACAAAGCGACCGCTGATGGACTTGCCATGAGCGATCCGACCGGTGACTCTTTCACTGCTAAATTCGACGAAAAGAAATATCCATTCAAGGGAGATCTCGGTGTCACAGCGGTTTCTTTGAAGAAAATCGACGAGAACACAATAGATGAAACAGACATACGCAAAAGCAAAGTGATTACTGTCGCTCGCATGACCGTTGATCGAGATGGAAAGGTGATGAGGATTACGGTCGATGACAAACTGCGTAAAGCTGAAATCAGTTGGACAGCAGACAAACTGTACGTTGATTCAGAGATCAACGAGGGCCGGCGGTCGAGGGTGGCCGGCGTCAAAGAAAATTCGGGTGCAGCCTCAAAGGACCAACACATGATGGAGGAAGTTAATGAACAGAGAGAAAGTCAAGGCAATCGCATTGGGAAGCTTCGCGCTGGTAATCGTGCTAAGCCCGTTATGGCCGGCCCGGGCGCAAGACTCGAAATCGTTGTATGAGCACATGGCGCCGATTGACCAGTATCTGATGACCGATCGAAATACCGAGATAGCTTTTGCACGGACCGCGGCTCCGGAGTCCATCTCACGCGATGCCGAGGTCTTGGTCTTCGGACGGCATGGTTACGAAACTGCAGTCAAAGGCAAGAACGGCTGGGTGTGCGTCGTGGAGCGATCGTGGATGGCCCCGTTCGACGATCCAGAGTTTCTGAACCCCGATCAGCGGGTTCCACTTTGCCTAAATCCGCCCGGCGCGAACCCACCTGCCACTCACTTTCAAAACGACAGAGTTGGCAATGGCTGGACAGTCCAAAACTCAGATGTTCGACAGTATTAAGGCCGCATACGACAAAAAGGAACTGCCGCTGCCGGAACCGGGAGCGATGTGCTACATGATGTCGAAGCAACAGTACTTTAGCCGCAAGGTTGGGAACGCCGATCCCCATCTGATGTTCTGGTTTCCCCAGAAAGACCATCAGAGTTGGGGCGCGGAGTTCCCTGGCTCGCCTATAGACATCCATCAGTACTCTCCGCAGCCAATTACCGAGTTCGATATTTCAGTGTCCAAGTGGTCGGATGGAACGGATGCACCCAAGGATCAGAACTGACGCTCGAACTCATGGCGTGCTCAAGTCATGATCATACAAAGAACACTGTCAAAATCCGGGGGGGGGGAATCAATGAAGCGAAAGATAGTCAGGACAATCGCAATAAGCAACTTCGCGCTGCCTGTCGTGCTGGGCGCAACCTGGTTCGTGCAAGCTGAGGATGCCCGACAACATCGGACTTGACGCAGTCGGAACGAAGAGCCGATTGGGCAACTGCGCAGCTGATCGTTCCCGGTTGCGGAGAAAGCGGCTGAAACGCTCAGTACCAAGTATGTGGGTCTGTGCCTGCAAACACTAAAACAACTGGCAATGTCCGAAATTACACTGACAGCTTTGGGGGTGCGTGGGGCGATTGGGTCGGGGCTCCTACCATTACGCCAATTCAGGTTTGCCGAGTCTTCAATCAGGGTTCGCACAACGTTGCTAGAACTGTTTCGTTTCGGTTCGAAGTTGTGCCGACAGCGTAAATCTGCGACTGAGGACACTCGTTCGGACGATTAACCACTCTGAGAACGGGGGGAAATCCCAATGACTGAGGAATTGCCGATGCTCATCTGGAAGCGGATTAGTCCTGTGAAGTCGGCAAGTGCTGCTCAATCCTGCCGCCAGCCGGTCATCGTCGATCCCGGAACATCGCGTCTTCGGCCTCGTAATCGAATAACTATCGGAGCCGGTTGGCGCTAGCGCATTAGTACCTACAAGCGTGCAACTGGCCTTTGGCCAGACAGGATTTACAGGAACGCGACGCACTGCCGCCGACCTACCTTTGGGTTGTTGTGAGGCTGGAGTGACCCAAATCACGCAGGGTCAGAGTGGCCGACCAACCGCCTGGAACTCGAAGGCGGGGGGTGATTGTGCGCCAAGATGAGCGGCTTGGTCTGTTCTGAACAGTTGATGTCTCACCTGTGAATCGCGTCTGTTGCAACGGACCGATCATATAAATATGATTCCCTCCTTTTAATCCACAGAACGGATTCGAACCGCACCCGCGCGAATGCGAGAGAGGTGCAATGACTTCGAAGCGCTGCCTGCGCGTAGAACAAATTCCTCTTGGGGCGTGCGTGTGACCTGCAAGCGCGCGCCCGGAGTGACGCCGTGAGCCCTGAGCTGTTTTAAGAGAAGTGCATCCTGGTCCGAAACGCTGTCCACAAGGAATTTTCCGTTCTCTTTAATGTCTGTCAACAGCTTAGAAACCTGTTTTGGCATTTTGCCGTCCAGGGCTGGAATGCAGTGGCCGTGGGGATCAAACTTTGGGTGATGAAGCTTGGCGGCGATGCGCTCTTCAAGCCGCTCCGAGATGAAATGTTCCAGGCGCTCCGCTTCTTCGTGAACCTCTTCGAGGGGGTAATCCAAGACTTCGTAGAGGAATGTTTCGATCAGGCGATGATGGCGCACTACCTCCAACGCGCGCCGTCTGCCGGCGGGTGATAGTCGAACACCGCGGCGTCGTTCGTATTCCACAAAAGGAGATGGGGATGCCGCCAATTTTTGCAGCATGTTCGTGATCGACGCTGGGGCGACCCCAAGCCGCTGCGCCAGCGCGTTGCTTGTTACGCGCTCTTCTTCTTGCCCACCCAGTACAAAGATGGCCTTCAGGTAGTTGTCCACGGACTCCGTGTTCAGGTTGACGCGGCGAGTTGTCATGCTCTCCCCATTTCTCTGATTTGACACATCTTTATTTTAGGTGTACCTATTTTATTTAGGTACGCCTAAATAGCCTTGAGGATTATCTTCTCGTATTCCCTCCAAGGCAAAGCCACCACAGACAGCCAGAGGTCAATATGCGCTCAATTCGAGCATGGGAATACAACTTCATTCTTTTGTTGGGATTAACCATAGTTAATTCATTCCCGCTGCAAGCGCAGAGCGGAACCAGCAGTGCACTCTCCGGCGAGGTGAAGGACGCGAGTGGCGCTGTGGTCCCCAATGCAATGGTCACCGCTACCGATGTTGACACCAAGGCAACCCGCACCGGCATAACGGACGCGGCCGGCGATTTTCTTTTTTCTCAGATCAATCCAGGTACATACCAGGTCACCGTCGAGGCCAAAGGCTTCGCTTCTTCGAAATCGGAACCTACTGCTGTTGGTGTCGGTCGAACGGTCGCGCTGAACTTCTCGCTTCGAGTTCAATCGAACGGTCAAACCGTCGAAGTGACGTCTGAGCAGGGCCTGCTCAGTCTCGACAATCCAAACATTACGACCACCATAGACGCAAAAGAGATCAAGAACCTGCCGAATCCCGGGCAGGACCTTACCTACCTTGCACAGTTCGCGCAGGGTGCGTTGATGAACACCGCCGGCTCATCGAGTGACGCGAAGGCTCCCGGCGGCTACGGCAACGTCGAATTCAATGGCCTGCCTGCGACCTCTAACGGCTACATCCTCGATGGATACGACTCGAACGATCCCTGGCTGGGTTTGAATATAGGTCTTTCCACAAATCTCGTCATCGGGCTCGACGCCGTGCAGGAAGCTACCGTCAATACAAATTCCTTCTCGGTCGATCAGGGTCGGTATGCCGTGGCCCAGGTCAACTACTTCACCAAGTCCGGCACAAACGCATTTCATGGCGACGTGTCCGAGATATGGAACGGCTCTTTGTTCAACGCGGAAGACTATTTCCTTCACGCAAATGACACGCCGGGCAACATTGCCCAAAAGCCGCGTGATGTCGTGAATGAGTTCGGCGTCAGCGTGGGCGGGCCGATCGCCAAGGACAAGCTCTTTTTCTTTGCTCACTTTGAGGGTATTCGCATCGCATTGCCGCTCGTCACGCCAACAACCTTGCCGACGCCTGCCTACCAGCAGTATGTCCTGGGGCAACTTGCTACGGGCGGGAAGGACCCGGTCACAGGCGCCAACCTTCCTGCCCAACCCGCGGAGATCCCGTTCTACAAAAATATGTTCTCGCTGCTGCCGGCTCCCGGCGGATCTCCTGTAGCGATCACTGCCTGCCCACTGGATGCATCCGGGAATCTGTTACCTGCCCCTCCAAATGGCACTCTACTCGACGGCGGCGGCTGCGCGACCCAGCGGCAGCGATCCCTGAACAACAGCGATAGCGAGAACCTCATTGTGTTGAAGATCGATCACACAATCAACGCCAAAGACAGCGTCTGGTATCGCTTCCAGCAGGATACCGGCCTGCAGGCAGAATGGACCGACCCGATCAACTCCATCTTCAACGCTTTTTCGCCGCAGCCGCAGCGAACCCTTGTCGTGGGTTACACGCATCTGTTCAGCCCGAATCTTGTGAATCAATTCAATCCTGGAGCAAGCTGGTACTCCAGCATCTTCGAGCCGAACAACTACGCACAGACGCTGCAAACATATCCGATTGTGCTCACGTCGGGCAGCGATAGCGTGCCTTTCACTCAAATCGGCGGCCTGAATAATACATTTCCGCAAGGGCGCAAGGCCACGCAGTGGCAGATCAACGACAACCTAACCTGGACGCACAGACAGCACACCTTGCACTTCGGCATCAATACGCGCCGAGTCGATACAAGCGACTACGACCTCGGTGAGGGCACTGTGCCGACGGTTACCTACAACGACCTCGCGGAGTTCACTTACGGGGCCGCGTTCACCGCGGTCCAGAACTTCCCAGTCGCTCTCAAGGAGAGAGTTGCGGTCGGGAACCTCGAGTACTACGGGATGGACACCTACAAGCCATCTCCGAAGGCAACGGTTACCTACGGCATGCGCGTGACCTGGAACACCAACGTCACCAGTCCGCACGCTCTCTTTTCCCGCATGGCTGGCTCCTTTCTGGATGCTTCGCACGAAACCAATCAGCCGTTGAAGCAGGTTGTTTTGGGCAACGTTCATAACCTCTTTGCAGCAACGCCACTGTTCGTCTACCAGCCACGCGCCTCTTTTGCCTACCAGATTCGCCCGCATACCGCAGTGCATACAGGATTCGGCGTCTTCAATGACATCGTCCCCCAGCAGATCGCCGATAGCGGTCTGATGAATGCTCCTAACGATCCAGCCTTCACTGGAGGTATTGGCGGCGAGGTGGGCGGTCTTGGAGTAGCGCCCGGCATTCCGGGAAGCGCCGTTGATGCAGCGGCAAACGCCAACAAGTCGTTCCAGGCAATCTTCAGTTCTGGCGGCGCACCTTGTGCAGGCATTCAACCCGGCGAGGCAACCTGTCCACTGGCCGTCAGCCTGAATACCTTTCCCAGTGGAACTCTCAAGACTCCGTACTACTACCAGTACAACCTCGGTATCGAGCAGCAGATCGGATCGCGCGGCAACCTGCGAGCCGACTATGTGGGCACTCGTGGGCTGCATGAGCCCTACCAGGTTCAGCTCAACAGCTATCAGAACGTCTGCAATGGCTGCTTTGCGCCATTTCCATACCGGCAACCGCTCGATCAGCGATTCGGAACCGTCACCGAATTCCGGACCGGCGCGAATAGCGTCTACGACGGACTGCAGACCGTCTACACACAACAATGGGGCAGCCTGACTCTGCGCGGCAACTACACCTTCAGCCATTGCTTGGACGAAGTATCGAATGGAGGTTTGCTCGCCTTCTCCACACAAGGGCTGGAATCGCCATTACCGGGAGAGTTGAGCCGGCAGTATGCCAGTTGCGACTACGACGTACGGCATAACATCTCCGCATTCGGGATCTATCAGATCCCGTTCCATTCCGGCAGCCCAATACTGCGCCAAGTGTTCGGAGGTTGGTCGTTTTCGGAGACGGGGTTCCTGCACTCCGGGCTGCCCTTCAGCGTCTTGAGCCAGCAGTACAGCGCGAACGGCAATGGCGTCTTTCAGGCATCGAACCCCGCGCAGACCATTCAGTTCGCCGCACCGGAATATGCGAACAGGGTTCCCGGCGTGCCGCTCTATCGTAGGACGCCCTATCCCGGCGTCACCGTAACCGGCACGAAGCAGTGGCTCAATCCCGACGCGTTTGTCTCCGTTGTCGATCCGAGGACCGGGGCGTGCTATACCGGCGTACTCGGCGTCGAGAACGATAATCCAACCATCTGCCAGTTTGGCGACTCCGGCCGCAACTCCGTGCGCGGGCCGCACTTCACGTATTCGGACATGTACATCACGAAAACCTTTCCGATCCGGGAGGGAATCAAGCTGCGCATCGACGGCCAGATGTTCAACGCGTTCAATCATCCGAATTTTGCGCTGCCCAGCACAGTCCAAGCAGGCGTGCCCGGCTCACGCATCGCAAGATTCGGAACGCTCGAAAGCACGACCTCACCACCTACCGGGCTGCTTGGCGTGGGACTCGGAGGAGACACTTCGCCCCGCATGATTGCCTTTCAAGGGAGGATCGAATTCTAAAGGCAGGGGCATCGCTTACTCTTATGGAACCCGGTCCTTCACGAGCCCCAGCAGGCGAAAAGAGTTCACTGAGCGCATTATCGCCGCCAAAGCTCAAATCGAGCTTCTGGTAGCCAGATTTCGGGGTTCCGGACGGTTGACCGGCATCAGGATAGTGGGCTCGACAAGCTTCAGGATGTGTGGACCAAGGTGCTGCGCGACATTCGCAAGCTCAAGGATCGCGGCCCACTCCGGATCTCTCTTGCTAACAGCGTTAGCGTTGGATTCAGCAATCTGATCGGATCACCGCCAAGGTGTTTTTTCAAAACGATCAAGCTTCGAAGGTTTTGACGGAAAAAATCGGCGGCCCGAGGGCCGCCGATTTTGCTTTCGGTTGTGAAGCGGGTCAGATCGGCTCTAGAAGGTCAGGTGCATCGCCATTTCGATGATGCGGCTGCTGCCGATGGTGTTGGTAACGACACCGAGCTTGTTGCTCGAATTGTTGGGCGCCGTATAGAGCTCATAGGCGCAGGCCGCTGCAGCACCCGAGCAGGATTGAGTACCGGTCGGGGTTGCCACTGATGTGCTGGCCGAAGGCTGAACCTGCTGCCCGTTGCCATTGCCACCGAGTTCGCTGTATTTCGAGTTGAGGGTGACGTTATTGGTAGGAACGTCAAAGCTCGGGGTGTTCGTGACGTTGAAGACTTCGAACTGGTACTTGAGGATGTAACGTTCCTTGATCGGTATGTCCTTTTGCAGGGAAATATTGGCGCTCTTCTGGAATGCCTGGCGGAAGATATTGCGCTGACCGGGGACAAAACCTGTCTCATAGACGTCGCAGAGCGGGCCGCCGCCGGGGCCAGCGTTTCCGCCGTTGGTAGTGCCATCGCAGGCAGGAACGCCATTTTGCCCAGGGGTCAACAACGGAATCTCGAAGTCGTTGGCATTCAGCGCCGGAGCGTACGAGGGTGTGATGGTGCTGCCGTTGATGATTGCCGAGGTGAACGCGCCGGACTTTCCGGTGGTTGCCGATTTCGGGTTGATTCCGGGTGCAAGCGGAATGATGGGGTTGATGATCTCCGCGTTGGTGCCGAAGTACTGGCCGCCGGCCGAACCGGAGTAGTCGTAAACGCTGTAGGGCTGGCCGCTCTGCAACACCACAAGGCCCAGGAATGACCAATGGTTGGTTACGTAGCTGATCCAGTTGCCGTGATCCTGGACTGCGTTGGGAACTCTGGCGACGAAGTTGAAGGTCAGGTTGTTGGTCGAGTCGAAATCGGCATCGGAGTAAGAACCACGCAGGTTGTTGGGGTTGTCGCCGGTGAAGAAGAGGCCCACGTCGCTCTGCTCGTCGAGGGCATGCGACCAGGTGTAGGAGACTCCGGCGGAAAGGCCGTGCGACATCTGCTTGGTCAGGTGAGCCTGCAGCGCATCGTAGGCGGAGACGCCGGCTGCAGTGAAGGAGACGGAGTTGGGATCGTAGCCGGGGTAAGGGACGCGGAGATCGATGTTGCCGCCGCTATAGGTGTCGTAAGGCTCGTTGGCCATCGCATACGGCGTGGTCGTACCCTTGCTCCCGTACGGAGGCGCACTTGGATTATTGACGGTGCTAAGCACCTGCACGCCGTAGGAGTACTCCTGGCCGTTGCAGGCGGCTACGCTTTGATAGTTGCCCGGCGTACAGAGTACCGGCTCGTTGAAGGGCAAGGGAATGACCTGATGACGGTCGCGGACGCCGACATAGCCGATGTCAAAGGACATGTCGCTCCTCGGCTGCCACTGCATATCGAGCATCCACTGTTCGCTATAGGGGAGCTTGTTGTTGACGTTGTAGTTGCCGATGACGAGGCCGGCTTCGGGTCCGCCGTCGTTGCAGTTATAGCCCGTCATATCTGCCGACACGTCGTTATAGACGTTGTAAGCTGTGCACGCGCTTTCCATGGAATTGATAGTAGGCATGATGGCGGCAAGGCCGGCCGGCGTTGTCGGGGGTTGAATGTTTGGAAATGGATTGCTCAGGTTTCCGGTTGCGCTTGAGTAAGCCGCAAAGGGAGCCTCTTCGGTAACGCCGAAGGTGCCGCTGATTCCCCGGCCGGCCGGCGGAGAGAGGTACTGGAAATACTGGCCGCGATCGTAGTACATGCCTGCTCCGGCGCGCCACACGATCTTGCCGCCGTTCATCTTGGGCGCCCAGTCTACGCCAAGGCGCGGGGCAATGCCCCATTGACGTCCATTGAGGGTTGAATCGCTCACCCCTGGAGTGCCGTAAAGTTTGTTGTTGCCGGCCACGACGAAGCCGGAGTTGATGACCTGGCTGGCGGTTGCCTGGTAGAGCGCGGGATTGAAGTTGAAGAGGTTTCCGTATTTTTCGCTCAAGGGTCCGTCGAAGTCGTAGCGGATACCGGCGGAGATGCTCAGGTTGGGCAGCACCTGCCATTTATCCATGGCATAAGCGCCGATGTCGTGGGAGCGGTAATAGCGGTTGGAGCTGCCGTCCAGAACGGTGCCGGAGTAGACGCTGCCTTTCAGGAAACTGGGGAAGGTCTTCTCTTCCATCGTGGCATGGCCTTCGTCGAGGTTTCGAATATTCAACTCGTCGTAACTGAAGTTGGCACCGACCGTCACCGTATGGTTGCCATGGGACCAGATCAGGTCCGAGGTGGGAGAGATGCGGGTTTCAAAGTATCCGGAGTCGACAAAGGACGAATCGGGACCGAGCTTGGAGGACGTGGATGCGTTGTTGTTTTGGGCAAAGTCCACCAGTTCAATACCCGGCAAGCTGGTGCCGACCGGCAGGGTGATCCCCATCTGCGATGCGGTGAAGGCCTCAGAGAAGTTGCTGTAGGACTTTTGCCGCGAGAAGCCGATCAACTGCACCCAGTTAATATGCGAGCCAAGATTTACGGTATTGGAGAGTGAAACCACTTGTGAACCGTTGTCCTCGTTTTCAGGGAACCCGGCATAGTTGCTGTTTGCGAAGGGACTCGCAGCCGGCATGTGCTGGTAGAAGTACTTCGCCGAGAGATGGTCGGCGCCGGAGACGTTGTAATCCAAAGCTGCGGTCGCCTGGTCACCTTTGAAGATGGAGGAGCTGACCAGGGTAGCATCGGGTTCCTTACCTGCGAGTTCCGCCACCGCATTTGCATTGGCTGAAGGGATCAGATACTGGCCGTTGGGCAACGTCGCCTCCAAGAGGGCCACGGCGACGGGGCTCCACTGCGACTGCGCGACGCAGGCCCCCACTCCGCCCGTGACGGCGCTTCCTCCGGGGTAATTGTTACAAATGTTGGTGATGACACTCGCGATACCTGCGCTGCTGCGGTCTCCCGTGAGGTACGCGGGAACCTGGAACTGGGACAGGCCGCCGTATTGATCGGAAGTATAGAGGTGGTTATAGCCGAGGAAGAAGAACAGCTTGTTCTTCATGATCGGCCCTCCGAGCGTTCCTCCCGCGACCCACTTGTGCAACTGCGGATCAGCGTCTGAGGCTGGCAGCGTACCGAGTTGTACGTCCTGCTTATAGAAGAACGGATCGGCATTCATGAAGTTGTTGTCAAATTGGCCGTAGACCTGGCCGTGAAAAGCATTGGAACCACCGCTGGTGATCATGCCGATGTGCGCGCCGCTGGTCTGGCCCTGCTGCGCGTCATACATGGAGGTCACGATGCTGATTTCCTGTAGGAACTCCGGCGGAGGTGAGGGCAATGCGTTGCCGTTGGAGCCATAGACCGAGATGTTGTCCTGGGCCTGGCCACCGGTTGTGTTGCCTTCGCCGATGTTGAATTGATAACGCTGCGACGCTTGTTCGCTGGCGGTCTGTCCGTTGAACAGATTGGTCACGTCGACGCCGTTGACAGTCATGGAGTTTGACGTGGAACGCTGCCCGTCATCCCAGATGTTCTGGTTGCCGAGACCCTGGTTGGTTCCCACGCCGGCGAGGAATTGCGAGCTTACGCCGGGAGCCAGAACGGCCAGTTGGGTAAAGCTGCCGGTGGCCAGTGGCGTTTCGGCGATTTGTTCTTTGTCGAGTGTGAAGCCGTTGGTGGTGTCGGTGGCGTTCATCATGGGGTTGGCGGTGACCGTCACCGTTTCGGACGCACTCCCCGCTTTGAGCGTGGCGTTCACGGTTGCGGCGCGGCCTCCCTGTACCTGCAATCCTGGCAGGTTCACCGTTTCGTAGTTGGACTGCATCACAGTCACGCGATAACTGCCGACGGGAAGGTCAAGGATCTGCCAGAAACCGGATTTGAGGGTCTTGGCCGACCGTGTGAGCCCCGTTTGTTCGTTCGTCGCGGTTACGCTAGCGCCGAACACGGCAGATCCGGACGAATCCACCACAGTGCCGTTGAGCGAACCCAGTGTTTGCTGCGCTGGGCAGAGCAAGGTAAAGGTCAGGGCGACTAACGCGAGAAGCACTGGACACAGAGCGCCCAGGCGGTAATGACTAAGGCTCATGATGGCTCTCCAGATGGTCTATACAACAACGAGCGTGCCAAGACTGAGGAAAGCATTGCTAGACACGAAGGCCCAAAGGCGGTGAATCGCGATCGGTATCTAGAAAAGACTAATTTTCCCCAAGATGCGAGCGTATAGAAGAAGTTTGAACGCAGTATGAATTGCGGGGCCAAGCTCGGCGTTCTTGCTGTTTCTGGAGGCGAGTTGGAGTCAGCGGATGGAGATGGAGGCGGCGCGCCCCTTGCCGACTGGACCGCTGTGTCCCTTTACTCCGTCCTTAGTTCCTGCCTGGGATCGATAGACGCCACGCGGCGGGTGGGAACAATGGCAGCCACTGCAGCCCGCCGCCATGAGCAGCACCCGCTTCCGCCGATGGGCCAGCGGGTCGAGAAGTGGCTCTGGTAGAGCAGGTTCGCGCTGTTCGGTCTATGACACAACTGGATCTTGCCGAGCGAATCGGAATGACGCGCCAGACCCTCAACGCCATTGAGGGGAACAAGTATTCGCCATCTCTTGAAATCGCCGTCCGTATTGTCCACGTGTTTGAGGTGCCGCTTGTGCAGGTCTTCCAATACAACGCATCGCGCAATAAGCGAACGTAGCGACAGGTGAGCACGCCCGGAGGGTTTCGTTTCCGAGCTCTGGCCGGTTGACCGGCAACTCTGGCGTTGGAAGTTGATTAACACAGACATGGCGCCGTTCGCAGGCAAGCTGGTCAACCGCACACAACTCACCGTTTATCAGTCTCGGTCTGATAGGGTTCTATTCTTTCCCCGAATCTGCCCGTCGGTCACGATGACCTGACCTGGGGCCAAGATCGAGGGGGCTCGGCCTGTCAAATCACACTTAGCGAGGGGATTGCATGGTCAGCCGCATCAGAGTCCCTGCAAGCCTGCAGCTTGATAGATCTGCGACATCAACACTGTATCGCGCAGGCCTTCTTCTCCGGAAGGTTTGGGAGGCTTGTTCTCAAGGATGCAGTCGGCAAAGTAGTCCGCTTCTCGCACAAAGTGCGAGGGATCTCGCGAGAGGTTCGGTTCGTCGATGACGTGGTTTCTTCCAAGGTTAGCCGTAAGATGCTGGCCCTGGTAGCCGAAGGCGGGCGCCAGTTCGAGCATCCCCTTGGAGCCGTGCACGCGATAATATCCATTCATGCTGGCACCATAGGTGGAGTTGCAACTGGCGACGATGCCGGAGGCAAACTTCATCGTCCAACAGATGTTCTCTTCGACGCTTGTGAAGCGTCCATCGTGATCGATGACGGATGCGTTTGCCTTGATATCGATTGGCTCCTCGCCGGTGAGATAACGGCAAGCATTGAGCGAGTAGATGCCCATGTCCATCAGCGGGCCTCCTCCCGCAAGTGTGCGATTGAGACGCCACTCACCAGAGGAGATATTGAACCCGTTCGCGCTCTCAATGGCTTGTATATTGCCAAGCGTTCCGTTGCGGATGAGTTCGATGGCACGGAGGTTTGACGGTTCAAGCTGACAGCGATACGCGATCATGAGCTTGACGTTGGCTGCGCGACAGGCTGCAATCATGGCGTTGGCGTCGGCTACTGAAGTAGCCATGGGCTTTTCGCAGAGGACGTGCTTGCCAGCTTTCGCTGCGCGGATGGTGTATTCGGCGTGCATGCTGTTGGGCAACGCTATGTAGACTGCATCGATCTCTTTGTTGTCGCGGATAGAATCGAAATTGTCGTAGCTGTAGATGTTTTTTGTGGGGACTCCATACATCGCGGCTTGGTGCTCAGCCTTATCGCGGTGGCCGCTTACGAGCGCGGTGAGGCGCGAGGTCCGCGTTTCTTTGAGAGCGGGCATGAAGTGATCCATAGAAATCCGCCCGAGTCCGACCATGCACCAGCCGATTTTTCGGTCTTCGGTCTGTGCTTCCAGGGCAGGCAGGAAGCGAGACAAAGAGGCAAGAGCCGAAAGATAACTGAATTCGCGACGAGTCCATTGCATCAAGAGCCTCCACAATTTGATGTTTTCACGCTGCGTCTGGGAGCATACGCTCCGCGAGACCCTCTTTTCAAGCAAAGCTTCGCCGTCCCATTTCCGCATGTCCGACGGCGAGGAAGCTTTCTCTATCTCTACGCCCAGCGCCGGCCTTTGGGCAAGCGACACCAGCCTCAACAATCCGACGACCAGGGCAAGCCCCTGAGCTTTCGGTCACTTCAGTGTTGCCCCTCGATTCGGAAGTAGCTCCGAAAAGGGCGTTACTTCAGGATCGGCCACCAGGTCGTAATCCGCGAGACACGCCATCGGAGTGGAGAATGCTGGCGTCGTTCCCTGCGTATGGTCCGAGGGCAACTGGATCATCACCAGGTTGAACATGTCGCCGTCGACCTCCCAATCCTTCAAATGGCGAAGAAAAATGCGTGCCCGCACAACGTCGGGAATGTTGAGCGAGTAATTGGGAAAGTCCTTGACCACATAGCGGTTCAAACGGACGATGGGAGCTTTAGTTGCAAACGTTCCGGTAAAATCGCTGCCCTGCTTGTATTGCTCGAGAAGTCTCGCACAAAGGCCTCCGTCCTTGCCTCCCATCTCGCCTTCGTATTCGCCAAAGTCAGCAAAAGTTTTGTGATTTGCGGCTAAGTCGTCCCATAAGAACCCGGAACCTGCAAAGGCAAGCGGATCGTCTCCGTTCTTCGGGTAACTACGTCCTGCGTACCCGGGCCAGTAGGTATAGTCGGTCTCAGCGGCTTGCGTCACCCATTGGTGTCCGTCAGCGCTGTTTCCGCCGTTCGCATAGAGGTTATCGAGCAGAACATAATCGCGGGCCAACTGGCGCTGATTGGGGATGATACTGTCGTCGTACTGATTCAGACTTGGATCGCCGTTGCCTTTTCCCAGAGATCCAAAATACTGATCGTAGCTGCGATTTTCCTTGATGATATAGACTACGTGGTCGATGGTGGACGGTTCACCCACGCGCGCCGGAATGGGCTGAGGCTTAACACCCGGACGCGGCATTGCTTGGTGACTCGCCGCTGCGAACAGCTCACCCTGCAGGTACATGTGGTTGTTTTCAGCTACAGCAATCGAGTAGCGATCCAGTTCGTCGGCATCGGGAACGGGAATGACATGCACTGTGCCGCGATCGGCGTGAACATAGCGGCGATGGTCATTGAGTTCCGGCTTCATGCCGTCGCGACGCTCGCGCTTTAAGAGATTGGGGCTGTTCCAGCCAGATCCAACCCCCAGCAGGGTCGAAACGGCAATGAACTTTCCATCTGGGCTGATTGCGACGTCGTCCGGATACCACCCGTTGGAATGAGGCCCGCGAGCCTCGGATGCGAAGCGGTCAGATCGATCACGGCCACGGCATTGATGCCCGCACACGCGGCATAGAGCGTGGCATGATCCGGCGAGAGGGCGACGGATTCGGGCGACACGCCCGCGGCTTTCTTCACGAAGGGCTCGATCGCGAATGTGTCGACCACGCGGTTGCTGGCTGTGTCGACCACCGAAATTGAATCGGAGTTACTGTTGGCGATGTAAAGCCTGTGATGCTCCTCATCCCAAGCCATTCCGGACGGATGCAGACCGGTATTCACCTCCGCCGTAACCTTCCCGGCGATGAGGTCGATGCGGGTGACGGTGCCGCTCGATGCCACTCCGCGGTCGTCCACCAGCACCCGGTCAGCATTGGGTTTTGGACCCGTCGCTGCCGTTTGTTCTCCTGCGTGCGCGAACCGCCCACACCGGTTGCTGACCCAGGCAACCGAGCTGTCCGCACTTACGACAACGCCAAACGGCGCCACACCGGTTTTGATCTTGCCATAGACCTCTTTGGTATCGAGATCGATAACTGCCGCTTCATCGTTAAAGGTCAGCGCGACAACCGCAAGCCTGCGGCCCGTCGAGTTCTTCGATAGACCCACAGCCAGACCTCCGATCTGTTGCGTGCCCAGACCGTTCGCAATCACACTACTCCCCTGGTCCAGGGCAATCAGTTGCTCTGAATTTGTGCCGCCGCCCTTCACTTTTCCAGCCAGTCCACTCATCAGGGGCTGATGCCGCAGCAGATCGTAGGCCAATCCCTGCATGCCCGGGGCGGCATCGGTGCTCAACACGGCCATCATGTGGTTGGTCTTCAGATCGATCTGGTAGACATTGGAACCTTTCTGGCCGACCGTGGCTGCATAGATGGAATCGCCGTGCTCTCCAAAGACAACGCCGTACACTCGGCTCGCGAACACGCTCTGCAAGCCGGCGGGAGAGATAAGCTGACGGCTGGGAATGATGCCCTGATCGACGACCGAATTTGCAGGCGCCGCGGCGGTTAGCGGCGCGGCGTCCTTTTCGCCGACCGGCCCCATTACGGGCATCGTGGAACCGGAGGTCTGCGGTTGCGGCTGCTGTGTACCTGCGATCCCCTGCATCCACAAAGCGATGCACATCGAAAGCCCTAGAACTTTCAGTCTAGTGCGCACGGATCTAAAACTCATTTTTCAACTCCTGTGTACGGTAGCTCATGCTGTAGTCGGAATCATCGCTCGCGCGGCGCGAGCTCAGAAGAAGATCATTGCTATAGCCTGAACAACAGTGGAGGGCGTGTTCAGAGAAGCATGATGGCAATCGGCAACACTGTTCCTGCAATTAACATTCCCCATACGAGACGCCAATCGCCGCCATAACGGAAGGCCATGTAGATCCCGAGCAATGTCGACGCCATCAGTCCAATCGACATCACGAGAACGAAGCATTTGAGTGGCAGGGTCGACTTCGACTTCTCGTGCTTGGGGGCTTTTTTCGGCGCTGCCTTTTCTACGTTGTCAGAGTCATCCGGCGTGGTCTTAGCCTTTTCCTTCGGCATTACGACACTCTGATCTTTGTGTATCTGGGCCAATTCGAGAATCCAGGTTGGAGGAACATAGCCAGTTGTCTTGTTTGGCTTGTGAAGATTGAATGTCTGGAGGGCACCGCTGAAAGCAAAAAACAAGATTGCCGGTGAAAAGAACAATCCCATGTACCGGTGTAGCAGCCGAATATTTTTCATCAATCTTTCCCTTGGGGTAGCCCAATTTAGCTTGCGAACCGGCCCATGAATTCGAGCCGGTTCGGTGGCTAATGTTATAAAACGTGGAACTCCGATTTACCGAGAAACTACCAGGACGCCGAACGTGCCATCTTGAACCGTCTTCTTCGGCTTCTGCGAGGGGTCTGCGGCTGGAGTGATGACTACTGTCGCAGAAGAAAGAAATACCTTTCCAGTCTTCTTGTCGAGCGCCATCGTCTTCGCACTCGGCTGAGTGATGACGGGAGGTTCGGCAACGTACTCGTCCGCGGACTTCTCGTGAATGACGGAGAGAGTTCCGTCACCGTTCGAGAAGAAGACCAGGTGGTTTCGTTCATCAAATGCGGCCGAGTCGGTACCCGCGCCGATTGGTAAGGTGGCGATCTGTTTGCCTGTATCTCCATCGAGCACAAGCATTGTCTTCCCGTGGACTGCAACAAATACCCGGTTGTTCTTTGCGTCGACAGCCAGGGCGCCCGGTTTGGTCATTCCATCCACAGTCAGTCGGCGCTTCACTTCAAGGGTTTTAGGGTCGAAGACGGCGATTTGGTTCTTGTCCTCGAGTGCGACATAAATCAGTCCATCCTTGCCGGCAGCTATACCTTCACCGTCGCCCTCGACTGGCACGGTGCCTACCACATCGCCACTCGCCGCATCGATGGCAGTAATGTCATGTGAGTGATGATTGTTCGTGAACACGCGCCCGGATCCAGCGTCAAAATAGATCCCATCCGGCCCCTTGCCCACGTCGATTTTTTTGATGAGGGCCAAGGTCGCAGTATTGAACATCGATACCTTGTCTTCTTTGCCGTTGCTGGTGAAGCCATGTTTCGATTTCGGGTCAATTGCGATGCCGTGCACTCCGGGCGTATCTTCAATAGTCCCGACTTGCGCACCGGTGTCCTCATCAAGCACGTTGACGCGGACGCTGTGCGAGACATAGATGCGCCGTCCAACGCTATCCACAGAAATGTAGTCCCATTTTTCATTGCCTTGAACCGGATAGCGAGTCTGCACTTTCAAGACTGCCGCTGAAGACCACATTGCGCTGCTGAGAACGGTTGCAACTACAACTACCTTCAGTTTCATTTTTCTCCCTATTGTTCGTATTGCGGTGCCCAGCAACAGTGGACTTGCCCGATCCGCACCGGAAAGGCAAGGGGGCATTACCACTGGTCAGCAATGCCCCGGATGAAGTTACCAGGTTAGAAGGTCACCTTTCCGCTGAACTGTAGGATGCGCGGCGTACCGGTCCCTGTAGGACTGCTGTTGAAAGAGCTGCTGATGAGGCCAAGGGAGTCAGGATTGTCCGACACTCCCGCCTGCGGCGGCGCCCACTTGGTGGCAGGCGATCCGTACTGCGCAACGTTCAGGACATTGAACCCTTCTGCGCGCAGAATGAAGTGCATCCTCTCGCGAATCGGAAACTCCTTCTGGAGCGACGTATCCATCTGCCAGTGCCCAGGCCCTCGTGCCGCATCATGTCCAAGGTCTCCCCAGGGTGAAACACCCGGCGGGGGATCGCACGGACCGGTGGTTGGACAGGAAAAGGGCGTCGTGAAAGCCGCCGGGTTAAGCCAGAGTCCCGTCGTTTTGTGGTTCGGATAGAGAGACACACCGGGCACACGATCGGGGCGTTGACTGCTGTTGATTTGATTGGGCAGAGCGGTGGTCGGCCGGCTCATTGTGATGTTAAGCGGGAGACCGCTGCGAACGTAGCCGATTCCGCCCAACTGCCATCCTCCCACGATCTGGTCCAGCCAGCGGGGATCGGAACCCAGCAGAGCCTTCCCCTTGCCAACCGGCACCTGCCATAACGTGCTGGCAGTTAAGGAGTGGCGCATGTCCTCGGGCGTCGACGAACGCTCGCAGGGCAGGCAATCGGGGTTTTGCGGATGATTGGACTCACCGCCTCCGAGACTTCCATTGCCGATCGAATGAGAGTATTCGTAGTTGATGGCGAGCTGCAGACCGGTTGCATAGTCGCGGTGAAGGCCGAGTTGCAGCGCGTTGGTATTGGAGTGTTCGTTGAAGAACTTTTCCTCAAAACCGATATCGTATGCCGGAAATTGTGCTTCTCCGGTGGCGGGGTTATACGGGTTCACCAGATTGGTGTCGAATTCGTGCTCGATCTCATTTCCAAAGTACGCCGCCTGGAAAATCAGGTGAGGAGTCAGCAGTTCCTGGATGGACATCGTATATTCGTTGTTGGCGACGTCCTTGCGGTGGATGTCCGTTCCTTCCGGGTCGGTATTAAAAACGCCAGGCACATTCTGCTGCTCGGGTGGCGGATAACTGACGTTAAACAGCTCGTAGCGGGTTTCGACATTGCCGGGCGGGTTGCCCAGGCTCCCGTACTGGCCGTTCCCGTAGTAGATCCCAAATCCCGCCCGGATCACAGTCTTGTTTTTGAAGATCGCGGGAGACCATGCGAGGCTGACGCGGGGAGAAAAATCTGCCGGATTCGGGTAATACCAGGGATCCGACATCGGGCAGACTACATTGGGACAGTTCACTACATCGACAAGCTCATATGCTTGGCTGTTGTGAGCCAGGTGGTCCACGCCGAAATACTCATACCGCAATCCCACGTTCATGCTCAGCGTGGGGGTCACATTGAACTGATCCAGTATGTAGCTCCACACGGTATGCAGGCGGGTCCCAGCCACCGGCTGCGGGGACACGTAGAGGTCACTGTTAATCTGGTCCTGCAGAAAGGTCTGGGGACTGTTGAAGGTTATCTCCCAGTCGGGGGTGGTTAGTCCTCCTTTGTTCTCCTGCCACGCCATGTAGGAGACGCCGGCCTTGATCGTATGTTTCCCGCGCAAAAAGGTCAGGTTGTCGGTGTAGGAAAACGTGTTGTCGTTGCGCGCGGTTCCGTTGTCTGTGTCGAGTGAGGTGTAGGGGGAGATGCTCAGCAAGAAGGGAAGCTGGGTGTTCTGCCCTTCCAGGGAGACGTCTCTGTTGAACCCTAATTTGAAGTCGTTCAGAAACCTGGGAGAAAAGGTGTTCTGAAGGTCGACGACCGCACTCGGCTGACTCTCATTGTGGAAGGCGGTCAGCGGGTTGATGGCATCCGGCTTTGAACTCGTGAAGGCGTCGTAGTTGAAGCGGGCATAGGCGCTCATCTTATTGTTGATGTGCCAGTCCACGCGATCCAGAAATGAGTTCTCGTTTGTAACCGACGGTCCGCTGCCGAACCACTGCATGGAGTCCGAAGTGAGAACGGGCCCGTTCCCGGCCGGAAATGCATCGATCAGAGGAACCAAGACGGGCTGCTGGGCCGCAACCTCGGCTTGGAATGCCGGAGTCGGCACAATGCCGGCGAGAACCTGGTTGATATTTTGCCGCGAGCCTTCATAGTTGCCGAAGAAGAAAAGGTTCCTCCTTTTCAGGATTGGCCCGCCCAGATTGGCCCCAAAATCGTTGTAGTGCACTCCCGGAAGCTGGGTGGTTGCGCCCCACGGAGTAGCATCGAAGACGTTGTTGCTGACGTATTCCCACGCCGAACCCGCAAAGCTGCTGCCGCCGCTCTTCGATGCTTCATTGATCTGACCGGCGGGCGATCCGCCCTGATCCGCGCTGTAACCCACGCCGGTGGCTTCCACCTGCGCCAGCGCCTCGGTCGAAACCTGCAGGTGCATCGATACGTCCACATACGGGTTATTGATGCCGGAGTCGTCCACTCCATCCAGCCGCCAGGTGTTATCCTCGTCCGACATGCCCGCGAAGCGTATGCCTGACTGCCCACCTGTGCTCGAGTCGAGAGCCCCTGGAATCATATCCAGCAGGTTGAAATAGCTGCGGCCATTGATGGGAAGGTCGGTGGACTCCTTGCCGTTGAAGTCGCCGCCGATGGTAGCATCAGACTGAGACAGCCCCGATCCGGCTTGCACTTCAACTTCGGTCACGCCTCCGGCTACAGGAAGCTTGCCGTCCAGGGTTCGGATCTGCCCCACATTCAGGTTGACATCTTCGAACTGGACTACTGTAAACCCTTGTGCGCTGATCGTTGCCCGATACAGACCGGTTGCCAGCGAGGTCACGACATAGACGCCCGAATTATTGCTTGTTGTAGAAACTTCTACTCCGGTTGCTATGGATTTGACCGCGATGTTCGCTCCGACAATTCTCTTGCCGGTCGGATCGGTAATTGTTCCCGTCAATGTTGCTCGATCTGTTTGCGCCGCCAACGATACAGCAGACATCAACATGACCAATAGAATGAGTTTCTTCATAAACAATCTCCCTTTTCTGGACTGCTTGCTCTTTGTTTAAGGCTGATATATAGCGCTTTGTGAGGTCGGCATGGCCGCATTAGAGCAAGGCACTCTAAAAGGAACCTAAAATTGAGAGAGGAGGGAGAAGAGTTTTCACTGACTTATAACAAAACAAGAATGCTCTAAGGAATTTTTACGATCGGAGCGTTTGCTGTGCTGTCGAAGCATGCGTGAATCGCAGGACTACATTGCAGTTCGTGGCTCTCGCTCAATGGAAAAGCCACCTCAAACGTAGCGCCGGTACCTCGCTCGCTGCGTGCAACAATGCTCGCACCGTGCGTCTCCGCAATTCTTTTTGCGATTGCCAGTCCGAGTCCAGTGCCATCCTGCTCACCACGCGAAGGATCGACTCGAAAGAAGCGATCGAATATCTTCGGCAGAAGTGATTCCGGAATTCCGCTTCCGTTGTCGGTGACAATGAGCAGTGCCGATCGTCCTCTGCGTTCGAGCACCACTTCGATGCATCCTCCATGCGGCGTGTACTTGATGGCATTGTCGAGCAGGATCCAGATCAGCCGCCGAAGCAGCAGCGGATCGCCTGACAAGAGGAGATTCTCGTGCGATACTCGCTCGTGCAGAGAATGACGCTTTTCCTGTGCAAGCACGCGTATGCGCATCACCACGCCCTGCACGACCTCGGCCAGAAAGACCGTCTCAAACGGAAGCGTTGCGCGCCCGGCGTCAAACCGCGCCAGCAGCAGCATGTCTTCGAGCACGCCCAGTGAGTGATCCGTCTCACTCACAATGTTCCGTAACGCCAGTGTAGTTTCTGCGTCAAGACCGGGCGCGCCGAGCGCATAATCTGAGGTTGCGCGAATAAATGCGATGGGCCCGCGCAATTCATGCGACGCGTCGGCCGTAAATTGCGTAATGCCTTTGACCGCCTCTTCCACCCGTTCCAGCATCTCGTTGCATGTCTCTGCCAGCCGCGCCAGCTCATCGCCAGTTGGCGACACCGGCAAGCGCGCCGCAAGATTTCCAATCGTAATGGATCGCGCCGATTCGGTGATGCGCACCACAGGCATTAGCGCGCGACGGCTGATAAAGTAACCTGCCAACGCAGACACTAAAAGCATCGGCGGTAGGGATCGAATCAGAATCCAGATCGGCTGATCGAGGAGACCCGGATTGTCCATGAGGACCCTTGCGACAAAAACGCGAAGCAGCACTCCGTTCAGCGGTGTCGTAAGAACATAGACACGATAGAGATCTCCATTGAATTCTGTGCTGATGCTAAAGTCTGCCTTCCCGGCAGGAACGGCGGGCCATGGAAACTGTGCAGCCGCAACAGCGCCCGGTGTCAGGCGCTTTCCATCGAGCTCGTAGTCCTGAAGCACACGCCCGTCCTGTGTCGGAACAATAAAATTGTTCTTAGTTTTCTGCGAGACGCCGGACGCGTTGTTCTGCGCGCGTTTGAAAGCTTCTATCGTGTGCTCCGCACGTCGCTTGAGCTTCTGGTCTCTCGACTTGGTCACCGACGTAGTTAAGCCGAGCATCAGAAGCACGCCAAAGGTAATAAATCCGCACAGGAAGATCGCGGAAAACCAGAGGGTCAGCCTCAGCGAGATGGAAAAGCGGAGTCTCACGGGCGCAATACGTAACCTACCCCACGAGCGGTCTGCAAGAACTGTGGGTCACCGATTTTTGCGCGAAGCATGCGGATGAAGACATACAGCGTGGCGTCGTTGACCTCCGCACCAAAGCCCCACCCTGCCTCGATCAGCGTCTCTTGTGAGACAATCGAGCCGGCGCGCCGCATCAATACTTCCATGAGGGCGAACTCGGTGCGCGTCAGCGAGCTCATACGTCCGTTGCGGCGTAGCTCGTGCGTATTCGTCTCAAGCACGAGGTCGTGAAAGACGAGGCTCCCCGGCGTGCACACCGGGAGCCTCCGGGAGAGAGCGCGCACACGCGCGAGTAGCACATCGAGAGCGAATGGCTTGGTAAGGTAATCATCGGCGCCGAGGTCCAGACCCCGCACAATGTCGCCCATCTCGTCACAAGCACTGACAATCAATGTCGGAGTGCTTCTTTGCTCTGCCCGTAGGGTGCGAATGATGGTGAAGCCGTCCACACGGGGCAGCATGAGGTCTAGCAGGATTACATCGCACTCCCCGGACCGCCCCATTTCGAGTGCTTCCTGGCCGTCGTGAGCCAAGAGCACCGAGTGACCTGCGCGCCGCAGAGCACGCGTCAGCAAATCGGCCATCCTAGGCTTGTCCTCGGCCACCAGAACCTTCATGCATTCCCTTCATGCTTTCCCGGCGATCATATTTGGCCTGCATGAAAATCTCGTGACGACTCCGGTTTTTTAGGTTTTTTTTAGGGGCCAGTCACTCACCTTCCGCTTAGCTGGAGGGATGGCATATGTGTAAACGGCGGAATGAATGAGGTTCTTCGTCACTTTCGGTGAAGCATGACGGGCACTTTGGCCGTGGGACGAACCGACGGAATGCCCGCCGCGGATGTGGGTTGGGGCTGCGTGGACAACGCCACGCTGCCGCGAACCTGCTGCAGCACATCCTGTTGGCGCTGCAGCAGCAGGTGATGAGCAAGCCCGTGGCGGGTGCGCCAGGCGAACCCGGAGACCGACTGCTGCTCTTCGCGGGACACGACACGAATATCGCCAATGTCGCCGGAGCGCTCCACCTCGACCGGATTCTGGACGGACGCCGCGACGATACGCCTCCGGGCGGAGCGCTCGTTTTCGAACTGTGGCGTGAGCGCTCCACCGGTACTTACTCCGTCCGCATCGATTACATGGCGCAGACGCTGGAACAGATGCGAACGGCTACGGTGCTTACCCTGACCACACCGCCGGATCGCGCACTAGTTTTTGTACCGGACTGCGGCAGACAGGACATGTCCTGCACGTGGCAAGGCTTTGCGGCAACCGTTCAGCGAGCACTCAAACTGTGATGCGGATGAGCGAGCCGGCTTTCGCGACAGGCGTCACATCTCCGTCGAGGCGAGCCTGCGCGGCGAATGGCAACACGGCGGATCCACTAACGAGGGATCAGGAAAGGGAGATGTGGTGGTTTCTCGCCACGGCCGGTTCGGAGAACCAGACACTCAGTTTGTTCACTTACACGCGTGCGTTCACTGCGGCAGCGCCCTCACGAGGAAGATGTGCGAAGGAAGTTTGTCTCTCCGAGATAACGCAATCTAAAGGTGATAAATCGCGAATGCATTTATCGGGTCCGATTACTACCCAAAATGTCGGCCAGCGCTTCCAAATCCAATCCACTTGGACGTAAAACCGGCTTTCCGGAAAGGTGAACGGCGGTATCGGTGCCATTTCTGTGTTCTAATCTCCGATAGGTCCTGAAATGTCGGCATCGCGACTGGGATCCGTAGACGGTCAGGGCTTTGAGGATCGGCGTTTTTTAAGATTGATCCGCGGGGCGTTGCCTAACCGTAGGTCAACGAGTGATTTGCCCTTCTGTTAACCGGATGAGAGCGTACGTTCCGGATAATCGATGATCTGGCCCCGCATTCGAGAGGGACACGGCGACCACCGCATGGAGCTTTCCAGTGACGCTGTACCACTCTCAACTGGCGAGTTCGCTCAGCCGTTTGGCAAGAAACCGCCGTGCCGGCTCCGGCCGGGCGAGGCCCAGAGCCTTTTCATACGCTGCGCGAGCCTCGGCTAATTTCCCCAGCCGCCGGCACATGTCCGCCTTGGCTGAGTGCGCGAGGTAATAGTCTTGCAGATCTCCGCGAGTGAGAATGGCACCGATGAGGGTGAGGCCCGCCGCTGGGCCATCGCGCATGGCGACTGCCACTGCCCGGTTGAGTTCTACGACTGGCGACGGGTTTGCGAGCAACAGCGCGTCGTAGAGATTCACAATCTGGTTCCAGTCCGTCTCCTTGGCCGTGCGAGCCTCGGCGTGAACGGCCGCAATCGCCGCCTGGAGCGTGTAAACGCCGGAAGGGCGCGAGCCAAGGGCTCGTTCCACCAGCAACCTGCCCTCATCGATGAGAGCGCGGTCCCAGAGCGAGCGGTCCTGATCGTCCAGCAGAATCAGGTCGCCGTCGGGCGAGGTGCGCGCCACGCGGCGCGATTCGTGCAATACCATCAACGCAAGGAGCCCTTGCACTTCGGGCTTGGGCAATAACTCGACAAGCAGGCGCCCAAGACGGATGGCCTCGCCCGAGAGATCGGGCCGCGTCAGTGACTCGCCCGATGATGCCGCATAGCCCTCGGTAAACACCAGGTAGATGACATGGAGCACGGTGTCCAGTCGTTCTGGAAATTCGACCTCCGACGGCACTTCGTAGGGAATGCGGGCGTCGCGGATCTTCGCTTTGGCGCGGACGATCCGCTTGGCAATCGCGGGCACGGCGGTAAGGAAAGCGCGTGCGATCTCCTCCGTGGTTATGCCGCATACCTCGCGCAACGTCATGGCGATCCGTGCATCCGGCGGCAGGGCCGGATGACAACAGGTGAAGACGAGCCGCAGCCGATCGTCTTCAATGGCCGGGGCATCAGCCCATGCTGCGGGATCAACCGTTTCCCCGCCATTTTGCTGTGCCAGCTCCGCCGCTATCGCATTAAACCGCGCGTGCCGGCGGATGCTGTCAATCGCCTTGAAGCGTCCCGCCGAGACCAGCCAGGCGCGGGGATTGGCAGGCACGCCGGTTCGCGGCCATTGTTCCACGGCAGCCGCGAAGGCGTCTTGCAAGGCTTCTTCGGCCCGGTCAAAGTCGCCTAGCAGGCGAACGAGAGTGGCCAGGACGGGGCGCGAGTCGGATCGATAGATCGCATCCACCAACTCGCGCACTCGTTGTGCTTCGTTTTCGTCCTGCCTCGGAGGCTCATCCATGGCTTACCGCTGCACTCCATCCTACCTGCCGGGAGCCGCTCTTCATTGCGATGCGGTAGGAAGCATGACGGCAATGGTGTGACGAACGAGGCCCTCACCCTCGCTCGTCCGCACAGCGGCACGAAGACTCCGCAGGTTGGGCAGCCACAAAGCGGCCGCCTCCATCCACCACACCAGCGGCGTCATACCGGTCATGGTGCCGCACCCAGTCAGTCAGGTTGTGGCGCGGCCCGGTCTCGTTGCGGCCCTTCGGCGTGAGGTCCAGATACATATAGGCGGTGTCCACCATTTCGTCGCCTCGCCCAAAGGTGGAATACGTGTGGAAGATATCTCCGGCGTCATCTTTGTAGAAGACGCTGAGCCCGGACATCTCCTCGCTCAGAAATCCCGAAGAGCCGTAGTTGTAATCGGTCTTTCCGGTCGCCAGTTCCTCTTTGGTGAACGACACGCGATAGTCGTAGTTGAAGTCGCTCCCATACGACGAGAGCCAGCGGAAGCGCCAGCCCATGCGACGCCTGAAGGCCTCGATCTCTGCGAACGGCGCGCGCGAAATGGTGACGAAGGAAACATCGTGATGCTCCAGGTGGACGAGGACGCCATCCACATGGTCGGAGCGAAAAGAACAGCCAACGCAGCCCTCCTTCCAACCCGGACCAAACATGAAATGCGACACGATGAGCTGACTTCGGCCGTCAAACAGGTTGGCGAGTGTCTGCTGTCCATCGGGACCATTGAAGGTGTAACTCTTTTCAACCTTCATCCAGGGCAACGCGCGGCGCTGCCGGTCGATCTCGTCGCGTTGACGGGTCAGCTGTTTCTCTTTGACCAATAATTCCTTGCGCACGGTGAGCCATTCGGCTTGCGAAACCGTTTTCGGGTGCTCGATCAGATTCGTATTCATGACGAATTGTCTCCTTTTCAGGTTGGTGGGTCTCTGCTCGTCTCGTGATGCGAGCGCTGCTTCGGGCCAGGAATGTGCTGACGGCACCGGCGGAGGTTAAGCCAGCCATCGTGAGGGCCACGGATTCGATGCATGCGGGGCACATAATCAACTCCTGGTGTATTTATTCCGCCTGCTTGCTGCTGGTGAGTGTTTTGATGGGCCGCACCTCAACGCCCCCGAGGCGTATAGGCGGCATCTTGGCGGCCAGTTGGATGGCCTCGTTCAGATCTTGAGCCTCGATGAGAATGAAGCCGCCAATCTGCTCGTTGGTCTCGGCAAAAGGCCCGTCGGTGACCGAAACCTTGCCGTTTCTGAGTCGTACAGTGGTAGCCGCCTGAACCGATTCCAGAGCCTGGGCCGCTATAAGATGACCGCGCCTTCGTAGCGTCTCGTCATATGCCAGGCTCTCGTCGTCCAGGGCTTGCAAATCGGCCGCCGACAGCGCGTTGAGGTTTTTCTCGTCGTAGAAAACCATGCAAAGGTATTTCATTGTTTCCTCCTGGGTGGTGTGAAACTGCCCCATTACGCAAGATAGTCGTTCGGGAAGACTCCAAATGGACAACCTTGCCGAAAACTCACGATTCAGTATCAATGGAGATTTGTAACGAAGAATTACTTTCGAAATTCGGCATCTTGCTAAGTCTCACGTGCCATTGCTGAGGTCAGTGCGAAAACAAGCTGCCAATTTGCAGATTGGTTGGCGGTCTGTTCCGCGACTGCGCAGAGTTCAACCTGTGCAGGCTGCTCGGGGAACTCCGCGGGGATAAACCGAAGCGTCGCCCGCGCCTTAGGCGCCTCGAAGACGGAATCCGCACGCCCTGCATTTCGAGAAGCCGTCTTTAGGTCGAGTAGATTCTTTGCGTAGAGCTCATTGAAGTACTCGGGATTCACACTTGAGGTTGCACCCAGAAGCCAGGGCCCGAAGTGCAGGCAGTGCCCTGCAGTCGTCCCGGCGCCTGAGGCATGACTGCTCACGCGCAGACTCATTCCATAGTTCACCAGGATGACGTCGCCGGCAGAGATCCTTTCTACCGTCAGACCGCGTACCGGATTGCCATTGCGAGTGATCGTTATGTTGTCAGCCCATGAGGGCTTGGAAATGGTCAACCTCTCGGCTGCCTTTGCCTGCTGAATATCGATACGGATTGCGCCAGTTTCCGCGAGCACCGATGCGGCCACGGCGGAAACGCCTCGGTGCGGATCTGGCTGTCGATGGGAAATTCAAAATAGATTTCGTCAGACAGAATGCGGAAGGCCGCACTTTGCAAGTCAGGGAACGTCCGCAAACCATAGAGTGTGCAGCACCACCATGCACGCACATACACAATTTCTGGTACGCCGGCGGAGTCGAGTCTCGCATGTCCATAGTCGCCAGCGGCGAACTGGTCCATGGAGAATTCATTGAAGTACGTGTTCTGAGTGGTATCCAGATAAACCTAATCTCCAGTTGCGCGATAGAGTCCAAGATTCAATCGGAGTCAATCACACTCAGCGCAGCCTCCCGTGCGCTCGCGCTTTGGCGTCCATCGCTCTGGAACACCACCTGTAATGAGCGTGTCGCCCGAGTTCTGAACATCTTTCCAGACCGCGATCACTTGATTGAGGTGGGAAGGATTGCCAGTGAACTGATAAAGATCCAGCGTACCCCGGATTGAGAGGGCTCCGATCCAGCGCCCTGAGAGATCGCCGGAAAACTTGGTGAACCGACGTCCGGGAGTTGCCAGAATGTCTTCCAGAAGAAAGTCGGGAGTGTATGACGGACCTGTACCGCTGAGCACCCGGCCCAAGGTCAGACGGTAGCGGCTCAAGTCCGGTCCTGCTTTGAGAACTGGATTGGTAGAGGGCGGGTTGCGGGATAGAGCGCGGCATGGGGCCGGAATAGATGCTGCAAGTGGGAGAGTGCCTACCTGCGCGATGAATGTTCGGCGGTTCATGGGATTGCCTTTTGCAAGGGAAATGTTTGCACCCCGTATAGGAGCTAATATACCGGTCGTATGCGCAATTGGGCACAATCTGTAGCGCATGCCAATCGACATGCGAAACCGTGGCGGCAATCTCTCAGACTCCAGGGCTCTGAGGCGAATTAAAACACTGGCAAGGCTACGCAAGGCGGGTAGTCCATCTATCAGGGCATGACCGTGCAGGCTATCAACGACGCAAGCCGCGAGGATCGATATCGATTTCGAGAACCTGCACATGCGGGTCGTCCGGGCGGTCGTTCACGGCCGCGTAAAGTGGGTCAAGACGGAGTACTCAGAAGGAGTTGCCCCTTGATCCTGATTTCGCGGCGATTCTTCTGGAGTGGAAGCGCACACGTCAGGTCTGGAAGGCTCTGCCGAAATTCCTGATCATTAACATTGTATAAAGCGATCTCCCACAAAAGGGTCATAGCTCAGGTCCCACCTCGGTGTTACTTTAGGGACAAGATTTTGACTCGTCATTTTATCTAGCACTTCCCTTCTGTTCGCCGGGATGATACCCCGGTCTTTCCCCTTACATCTCTCGGAGATAACTCAACAAATTATGAAGATTATTCGGGTTCATGCGGGCCTGTGTCTACTGGTCATCGCTTTGCTTTCGGCTGCGGTGTCCGGATGTGGGGGCGGTTGGGGTGATGCCAAACCAGCCATTACCAGTACTAGCAGCAGCGGTAGCAACGGTGCCGGCGGAAGCAGTTCAGGTAACGGCTCCCAGACAGTTACCGTCAACGATGGGCAGCCAGCAACCTTCAGTGTCAAGGCCCAGGGAACCGGTCCTTTTCAATACCAGTGGTTCTTGAATGGCCAGCCAATCACCGGCGCTACCTCCGCCAGTTACACGCTTACGGCGACGACAGCCAATCTGAATGGCGCCGTCTTTACCGTGACAGTATCCAATGCTGCCGGGACTGTAACCGTGGGACCTTTTACCCTCGCCGTCAATGTGCCACCCACCATCACGCAGCAGCCCGCCAGTGAAACCGTAACCGCCGGCCAACCTGCTTCTTTCTCCGTTGCGATTAGCGGCACTGCGCCGATGGGCTACCAATGGTCGGAGAACGGAGCCCCCATTCCCGGCGCGACCTCCTCGACCCTCACTACCCCGGCCACATCGATTAGCGGCAGCGGGTCGACCTTCAGTGTCGCGGTCAGCAACGTGGCCGGCTCGGTGACGAGTTCAGTCGCCACTCTGACGGTGGCCCCCATCGTTCCGGCATTGGCATTCGCGGCTGTTCCAATGCAGGAGATCTACGGCAACGCGCCGTTTGCGGTCACTGCGGGATCTGCATCGAGCGGTGCGATCATTTATTCGGTGGTGAGCGGGCCGGCGACCTTCAGCGGCAACATGGTCACCCTCACCGGCACGGGCACGGTCGAATTGCAAGCCAGCCAGGCGGCCAGCGGAAACTATGCCATGGCGACTACGACCGTCAGCTTCACCGTAGCTGAGGAAGTTCCGACGCTCGCCTTCGCTCCGATTCCAGCCAAGACCTATGGCAGCCCGGCGTTCCCGGTTACTGCAAGCTCTGCGTCTAGCGGTGCCGTTTCGTACACGGTGGCAAGTGGCCCGGCGACGATCACCGGCAACACCGTCACCCTTACCGGCGTGGGCACAGTTGAATTGCAGGCCAGCCAGGCAGCCAGCGGCAATTACGCCGCCGCGACGGCGACGACGAGCTTCAACGTAGCTGCGGAAGTTCCGACGATGGCGTTCGCTTCGATTCCAGCCGAGACCTACGGCAACCCGGCGTTCCCGGTTACTGCAAGCTCTGCGTCGAGCGGTGCCGTTACTTACACAGTGGCAAGTGGCCCGGCAACGATCAGCGGTGACATGGTCACCCTCACCGGAACCGGCACAGTTGTGCTGAACGCGAGCCAGGCAGCAGCCGGCAATTATGCTGCTGCGACGACGACGACCAGCTTCAACGTAGCTCGGGAAGTTCCGACGCTGGCGTTCGCTCCGATTCCACCCGAGACCTACGGCAATGCGGCATTCGCGGTGTCGGCAAGCTCTGCATCCAGCGGAGCCGTTACTTACACGGTGGCAAGTGGCCCGGCCACGATCGTCGGTAACACAGTCACCCTCACCGGAATCGGCACAGTTGTGCTGAATGCTAGCCAGGCAGCAGCCGGTAATTACGCTGCGGCGACAGCGACGACCAGCTTCAACGTAGCTGCCGAAGTTCCGACGCTGGCATTCGCTTCGATTCCACCCGAGACCTATGGCAACCCGGCGTTCGCGGTGTCGGCAAGCTCCGCATCGAGCGGTACGATCACCTATTCCGTGTTAAGCGGCAATGCGACAATCAGCGGCAGCACCGTCACCCTCACCGGCATAGGCCCGGTTGAATTGGAGGCCAGCCAGGCGGCTAACGGAAACTACGCCGCGGCGACTACGACCGTCAGCTTCAACGTAGTTGCGGAAGTTCCGACGCTCACCTTCACCTCGCTCCCCACAGAGACCGCCTATACCCCATTCACGGTGAGTGCCAGTTCGACATCTAGTGGCACCATCACTTACTCGGTCTACAGCGGCCCGGCAACGATTAGCGGCAACACGGTCACGCCAACGGCCGCAGGAACCGTCGTGATTGAGGCCAGCCAGGCAGCATCGGGCAACTACGCGGCAGCTACGTCGAAGACCAACATCACCGTGGGTAACTCCACTCCAATCGCCGCCAGCCTTGTCGGAAGCAGCAGCACTCCGGGATATGGCGCCTCGATTAACCTGACCCCTACCTTTTCGGGCGGAACAGCGTTAGTCGGCTCCTCGGGGCCAGGAAGTTCCGACATTACGGCGTCAGCCGTGAGTGGCGCCTCGTACGCCACCCCGGCAATCACCACTTCCAAGACCTACACACTCACGGTTACGGGCTCGGGCGGCAATACCGCTACCGCAACATTCACCGTCACTCCTTCGACAGTGACGATTTCCGCCATCACTCCGGCAAATCAAACCACCGCTCCTGGAACTGTGAACTTCAGCGGCACGGCTTCCGGCGGTTCGACCGATCAGCTGACCTGGACTGCGAGCGGCGGCAGCATCACCTCAGGCGGAGTGTGGACGGCTCCCGATACGCCGGGCTCCTATACCATTACGGCCACCAGCGTGGATAACCCGGCCGTTTCGGTCACCACCACGGCCATCGTCAGTGCGCCGGTCATCACGGCACAGCCCACCAGTAGGAATGCCTGCTCCGGCTATCCTGTTTCGCTGAGCGTGACCGCGAACTATGCCAGTAGCTATCAGTGGACTGAAGGGGGAAGCATTGTTGGCACTGCGGCTACATTGACTTTTTCCCCAGCCGCCACCACCAATAGCGGAACCTATCAGTGCACGGCCATCAATGGCGCTGGTAACGCCACCTGCAACCCCGTAGTCCTGAATATCTCCTCTCCCACGACGCCGCAGATCACCCAACCACCGGCATCGGTGACTGTCTATGCGACTCAGACGGCCACTTTTTCGGTGTCCGCCACGGGCACCGGTGGGCTCAGCTATCAGTGGTATACGGGCACGCCGAGCAGCGGCACGCCGATCAGCGGCGCCACCTCCAGCACCTACACGACCGGAGCCTTGACTGGCGCGGACACCGGAACCACCTACTACGCAACCGTAACCGATGGCAACTGCACGGGCACCACTCTTACCAGCAGCGCAGCGACGCTCACTGTAAGTACAACCGACACGGCTGTGCCACCCACGATCGTGGTCCAGCCCCAGGGGCAATCGGTCAGCGTAGACGGAGAGGCAACCTTCTCCGTCACCGCTTCCGGGTCGGGTACGCTGAGCTATCAGTGGTATCGCGTGCCATACGGCTCCACTGGCATGGCCAGCACGGCCGGCATCGCGATTTCCGGCGCGAACAGCAGCACCTATACAGTTCCTACCAGCTATACGACCCAGAGCGATGACGGCGACAACTATTTTGTCGTGGTCACGAATTCGTATGGCTCAGCACTGTCCAATCGTGTGATCCTGGCGGTGGGTTCCGGCATCATCATGCAGATCACTGGCCAGCCCCAGACCACCTATGTGCCAGCTACTTCCGTGGCCAGCTTAAACGTCAGCGCGAGTTGCTCGGCATGCACCCCGGCCTACCAGTGGTACTGGGACGCGCCCGGAACCTCTACGCCCGTGGCGCTCACGGATGGCGCGCTCTCCAGCGGTGCCTTGAGCGGGGCGACCGTCATTGGCTCGGCCACCTCATCGCTGACCCTGGAGAATGTTCCAGCTACGGCTTCCGGCTCTGTCCTCTATGCGTTGGTCACCAGCACCAGCAACGGCGCGACGATTTCGGGAACCGATCCGCTCACCAGCAATACCGCAGGTCTTTTTGTCGGTTCGCTGGGTACGGTGGGTAACGCCGGCACTAACCAAGGCCTCTGCAACAGTTCCACTGTGAACTGGGTGCTGAACGGATCGGAGGGCAACGGAGCGACTCCAAACACGGGCGGGACCACGTCTGGCGACGTGCCCTATCAGAACACGTCTGCCTGCTCCATCGAGCTCACGAACGACTCGGGGGGAGAGCAGGCTGCGGTCTACTGGCCTACACTCATCTCTACCGCCAACTTCACCGCCAGCTTCACCGTCCAGGTCAGCGACACCACCGGAAGCCCTGCCGATGGATTCACGATGATCCTCGCGGATCCGTCGCAGGGCGCCACCACGGCATCCTTGGGCGCCGTGGGAGAAGGTCTAGGCGCTAACGGTATTCCGGGTTTGGTGGTGGGTTTTGATACCTACCAGAACGGCAACGCAAACGGTGGGAATCCTGCCGATTGCTTAGGCTGCGATCCCATCACCGTACCCTATATGGCCGTGGGTCCGGGGGCAACAAACCTCTGGGAGAACCCCTGGTACTTTGTCAACGGCAACCTCAATACCCAAAACAGCACCGACTACTTGGAGGACACGGGTGTAGCAAACGACCCGAACGACTTCACGAACTCGACCCATAGCTATGTCGTCAGTGTGGTCAGCGGCGTAATGACGGTGACCATGGATGGCTACGAGTTGTTCACGGGGACGGTGAACCTGCCGCCTGTAGCCTACCTGGGCTTCACGGCCTCGACCGGAGGAAGCATGGAAGCGGTCACGTTCTCGGACATGAACGCGACGGTCTCTGCACCCTAAGGAGCCCTGCGCAATACTGGCTCCCGCGGATGTGCTTGTCCGAGGGAGCCAGCACCCCATCTGGTTGCCTTCACCAACGCAGTATCCGCACCGGTTCACCCATCGTGTGCATGAGGAGATTTTGAAAATGCGCTCCATTTCAGCGCTTGCAGCACTGTTGCTTGGCATGACTCTTTCCGCTGTCGGACAGATAAACCCTACCGCACATGTTACCGGTGGAGATGTTGCCCTAACGTATCAATACCTGCACAGCAACACGCAGCCCGGCGCGTGCGGTTGCTTCAACCTTAATGGCGGCGGGTTTTCCGCTTCCTGGCTGCTCCGCCCACGCTGGTCGATGGTCACCGAGGCCGATGCCGGCTTTGCGAATAATGGCCCCGGCACCGGCAACTCCATCACTCTTATCAGTGGTGTTGCCGGTATCCGCTATGGCCTTCCCGTGCACCTGCACAGCGATCGCGCGCCGAGCTTCTTCGCCGAACTACTGGCTGGCATCGGCCACGCCGGTGGCGGCATTGCCGGGGCGGGAGACGGCAATGACGGCTTCGTTGGCCACGTTGGCGGAGGCATGGATCAACCCCTGAGCCGGCACTTTGCACTTCGCTTCTCGGCCGATTATGTTCCCACCACCTTCGCCAACGGCGTCAATGGCCGCCAAAACAACCTCCTGGCTGCGGCTGGATTCGTTTATCGCTGGTCGCGCCAGCGATAAACCGTGCCCTCCAACCTGCTTCACGATGATCAAGGAATGGGTGGACAGAACCAGAATGACCTCAAGCAGTGCAAGCGAAGCAACTGTCACAACCTGCCATGCAAGATGAAACTTTGCGTGGTCCGGCCATCCGGGGTTCGTGGCATGGGTGCGACTGAGGTCGACCGTGATCGTTCCCAGGCCTTGCAAACTGCAGAGAACTGCCAGCAATCCGCGAGCGATTGCCCGAATGGTCACGGAGCCTCCTTGTGGTTCTCAGGAATGCGTGGAGCCCGCGGTGGTTACATCTGCTCGAACCGGATAGCGGCGGAGTCGGAACCCACCTCCGACGCAAATGGAATGTTAACCGTAATGCGCGCTCCACCCGTCTCCCAATTCGTGACCGAGACCGTGCCGCCGTGGGCATGGGTGACGGCATCGACGAAAGCGAGGCCCAGTCCATGACCGTCAGAATTGCGCCCCTTTACGCGGCGCTCAAAGACATGATCAAGCACCTCGAAATCGAAGCCGGGGCCATCGCCTTCGAGGATCAGCGATGCTCCATTTTCTCCGCTCTCCAGTTCGATCGTAACCGTGCAGGAGGCCGGCAAGTGCTTCAGCTCATTATCGAGGAGCAAAGAGCGGCAGCGCAGCCCTTGGCGCCCACATAATGAAGTGCTTCGACCCTGCCGGTTTGCCCGTTTTGACTTCCCTCGCCCAGCAATATGCAATCTGCGACCACTGGTTCGCCTCCATCCCCGGACCGACCCTGCCCAATCGCCTCTATGTCCATTGCGGTACCTCCCGCGGTCGCCTCGACATGTCACCCGATTTCTACAGTGGCTTCTACACCGTCTACGAGGAACTCGCCAAGCAACGTGTTTCTTCCTGCATCTATTGGTCCGACTGGTCTGGAACGCTCACCTTTAGCGGCCTCATGGCGCACCAGAATCTTTTCTACGACGGGTACGCCAACTTCGCCGCTGTCTGCAACGGTGCCCCCAATAATGTCCCCACTTACTGCTTTATTGAGCCGCAGTACAACCCAGCTAACAACCCTGCGGGCGGAACCCTGCCGGCGAGCGACCAGCACCCCGACAACGACATGCGCGATGGCGAAACCCTCATCGAGAACGTATACAACGCCATTCGCCAGAACGACGACCTCTGGCACTCCAGCGTCCTCCTCATCGTTTACGACGAGCACGGGGGCATCTTCGATCACGTCCCGCCGGTCCCCTTGCCCTCGCCAGACGACATCTCTTCCATTGCTCCGCCTTTTGACTTCACGCTCAGTGGCATACGCGTCCCGGCCGTCGTCATCTCTCCTTACGTCGCATCTGGAACGATCTGCTCCACCGTTTTTGATCACACCTCTGTCATCGCCACCAGCCAACCCACTGCCCAGGGGCTTCGCACCGACGTTGGCATCGGCGTCTCCGTCACCATCCAAAACAGGATCGTCTTCCGCGCCTATATCGGCTTCGGCGCCGGCGAGGGGAGCCACCTCAATGCGAAGGCCGCAAACACCATTGCCCTCACACCGCAAACAGTAGGCTCGTGGATTCCGTAAGAAAACAGCCTTTGCCGCGAAGCATGAAGCGCTCTTAGCGAGCCTCCCGGTCGCACCCTCTCGACCGTTTTAGCGGGATTCGTTGCGCGAATCGAGCGCAATGAAAAACCCCAGCCTTCGGCCATCCTCGACGAAGCGAGGAAATCGAGCCTCGATAGATCAATTCACGAACATATTTAAGCAGCCGGAACGCTAACGACGATCGATGGCCGTGTGTACCAGCAGCAGGGCAATGGCGATTGAAGGTTCCGCTCGATTGGAGCGCCCGAGATCCGCCTTGGGAAATTCTCCCGTATCAGGTGCCCTGATCCTGATTTGCGCCGGATCTCTTTCAATCGTCTCCGTCAGCGAAGTCGGCGACTCCGTCGAACAGGGTACGGTATAGAGCGGACTGCCCATACAGCGCCGAACGAGCACCTGACGCGGCTATTCGGCCATGATCACTGCAACTGGGCTGAAAATCGTTATGATCGGGCCAACATGTCCAGAAGGACAATTTGCGCGAGCGTGGTGAACAGACCCATCCAAATTTCAAATTCTCGCCGACTATAAAATCGAAACCGTAGTAGCAGGAGGAAAGTAGGCGGAAAGAGTTCGCCAGCAGTAGCGCCGGCGCCGAAGGAGGAAATACAACACACATCCACAGCTGGTGCGCTTCGATGAATACCGGCTGATCACGCGGCGACTTATCGATAATCCCTGTAAACCGAGCCATGGATACGAGGTTCAGCTCACTTGACTTTGCGGGTATCTGAATGAAAACCAACTGCGTAGTAAAACTGGGCCAGCTGCGACGAACCGACCTTCGACCAGCAGCCCTGATCCTTGGCCGCGCCATGCGCGACAATCCCGTGCACGTCCGAGCCTTCGCAATATCGGACGCGGAGCGCCGCAGTCGGGCGCTGGAACGGTTCTTCCGGCCGGTACTGCTCGGTCTCCACCAGAGGGGGTTGATTTACGGCGCTTATCTCGATGATGCGCTTGTAGGAATCTGCGGCATTGCACGGCCCGGCTTTTGTCAGCCTACTCCTCTTGGAAAACTCCGCGTGTTACCCGCAGTCGTGTTCGGCAATCCACTCGGCGCGGCGCTTCGCGTTCTGAACTGGGCCGATGCATGGGCGCATCGTGATCCTGCGGGGCCTCATTGGCATCTGGGACCAGTGGCCATCGAACCCTCCGTCCAGCGCCAGGGAATTGGAAGCGCCTTGCTGACCGCGTTCTGCCTGCATATGGATGCCTATGGAGCAGTTGCGTATCTCGAAACCGACCGACGATCAAACGTTGATTTCTATCAGAAATTCGGGTTCGCGGTGGTAGCGGAAGCCGACGTTATGGGAGTACCCAACTGGTTTATGTCCCGGCCTGGTGGACATCCACACAAGGGTTGACACGCACAAACTCCACAATCTCATTGACCGCCGGATTCTCAGAACCCTCGCCCATTGTGCATGGGGCGCTTATCGAGCCTCGCCTGACAATACCAGGGCTTGGCACTCATTGACCGATTCAGACCGATCTGTGTCTTCGGCAAGTTGCCGAGAAACCGGCTACCGAGAGAAGTGAATTCCAAAGCTGAGCGCGGGTGGGAAACCATGTGGACGCGTTGCCGACTATTCGGCCAGGTGGCTCGCTCGGCTGCCGACGAAAAGATCGCAATTGGCCTACATCGACGAGGCGTTTCACCGGAACAGATCACACGAGCCGTCCTGCTCGGTTCGGCCCGCAAGTATGTCTCCATGTTCAATGCAGGCGTACGGGCTCCCCTTCACCAGCCTCGAATAGTTCGCCGATGTTATCGACGAAGTGATTCGTTCGCCTATTCCGGAAAGCTGCTGGGAACCGCTGCGCGCGAAGGTTATACGCATGGAGCAGCAGTGGCTACAGGCACATGTTGCCAAGCCCTGATACCGCAACCCGTGGGGCAGTCTCCGGCTGGGCTGCCCCTCGGCTGACATAAAAAGTTAAGACACTCATTGCCGATCGATGTGGGATTCCGGGAATCCGCTCCTGCCCTTCACTGTTGCGGATTATTCTGCTGATGCTGCTGTTGCTGTTCGATTTTCTGCTGACGATCGAGGATATCCTGCATGATCTGCTGCGGGGTCTCCGGCGATCCCGAGTCGCCATTGCCGAAGGGAGTTTTCATCGGCGGGGGAGGTGGTGGCTCGGGTTCGAGCGGCTCGGCGGCATCGTCATCCACCGGGTTGCTATGGTTCCGATTGTTCGCGGCCGTCTGCGGGCTGGCCGAGGAGCTGACGGTCAAAACGATCTCGAGCGGGGCGTCGCCGTCACGGCCCCCGATCATGAGCACGTTGTAGCCGGAGCCGTCGAGAAGCTTCGAGAGCACGTCGCGCGCCGGGCCGGGGCCGTAGGTGCCGAAGATACGCTGATCCTGGGTGAGTCCTTCCAATCTGGCGCCCGTGTCGGCGGCGACCTGGTGCAGAACCTGGTCGAGGCTGGAATTGGACGCTTCGATTTCGAGGCCGTGGCTGTCCAAGCTCACCTTGGCCTGGTTGGGAGGTTGGTTAGCGGGCCAGACCGGAGCCGGCGGAGCAGGTGGTGGCGCGGCTATCGCTTCCGGAGCGGGCCGGGGCTCGATCGAAACAACACGAGCATGCGCGGCAGCGGGGCGGCGCGGTTGGGCGGGCTTGGCGGCGGCCTCTTGCTGCTGCGCTGGCTTTGTGGGCTGCGGAACATGGGTCTGCGCGGGAAGGTTCTTTCCGCCCAGAGTTGCAGGCACGACCAAAAGCGCGACGACCGAAAGCGCAAGTCTGCGAACCAACGTTTCAAGAAGTCCTTGCCGGCGCAAGCGCAAAGGCGCTGGCTGGGGATTCATCGTCTTTGGCCGTGGCTGCATCATGTGTTGCACTGCAATAGGCGGGGCGGCGCTTCAGGGTCTCAACGAGTGCATCGCAAGCGACGACTCATTCTTCGATTGATCCGCGCTCGGCTCGGCGCTTGCACCGCTATCCGGTTGTCGCCGAGTGCGTGGTATCGAGCGGGAGCGGGGTGTTGGGCTGCGCTGCAACCAGTTCTATGCCGTCAATGACGCGGCTGATTCCGTAGGACCATGCAGCGTATTCTGTCGAGTTGCTTCCATTGGCGAAGCCATTGGCTGCGTCGCAGGCGCCTGAACCGGCCGCGCCAGTGGTTATTCCGGCGCACAGAGTGGGATAGAGCTTGAAGAACCCATCTTTGTTATGAGCCGCCAAAGTACCGAACGTATAGGTTGCAAAGGCAGGAAGCGCGCCGGCGAAACCGAAAAAAGCTCCGAAACTGACTCGCGCGGCACAGCCGGCTGCCGGTACGGTAACGCCACTCGGCAATGTCGCCGATGCATCAAACGCCGATTCGGGCCAGCTTCCGGTGGGTCCTGTCATACCGATGACGTACGGCCATCCAGCGGCTGGTTGGACACACGCTGCTGACGGGGTTGGAAGGGTAATTGGCACGGTCGTCGTTAGCGTGTTTGACCCATTCGGCCCAACCACCGTCACATTGATGGTCAGTGTGCCACTCGTCGTACTGCCGCTAGTAAAAGCAAAGGACGCGGTTTCGGAGCACCTATAGGAAACGCCTAAAACGTCATCTGCCGAGGTACCCGAACATTCGGGCTTTGGACCCTGCCCGTATTGCGCAAGCGCAGCCAGGTAATCCTGGCGGTGATGCTCCTGGGCGGACCACCTGGTGTCGCGTACCCCATCGGCGAACACAAACGGGTCCGGCAATTGCCGAACGATGGGGAGCTGCGCGAAAGAGGGGAAGACCAGAGCCGGGTAAAGGCCTGCACCCGTATTCTCCTGGGTGTAGACCAATGGGGGGCCCTGGGCCAGCGCAGTGACGGCACAAAGAAGCAACACCGCCACTACTAGTGGACTGTCGCAGTGAGTTCGTTACTACGTATGCGGCGAGTCGGGTCTGAGTACTTCCACTGGATGGGTTTGGCATTTGCGGAGTAAGCCTTGATGTAGCGCCGGATCTTGCGGGCGAGGTCGTTGACCGAGGTGAAGACGCCACGAGCAATCAGATCCCGCTCGATCTTGCCGAACCACAATTCAACCTGATTGAGCCATGAAGAATAGGTCGGGGTGAAGTGAAAGTGAACCCGACTGTGCTTTTCAAGAAACTCGTCGACCAGGCGGGTCTTGTGGGCCGAGAGGTTGTCGAGGATGATGTGAATCTGCTTCCTGGCCGGGCAGTGAGCAACGACTTCTTCGAGAAAAGCAACGAAGTCCTGACTGGTGTGGCGCGCTGCGGTTTTGCCGTGCACGCGGCCAGTGGCTGTTTCCAGCGCAGCATATAACGATAGCGTTCCGTGGCGGTAGTACTCGAAACCATGGCGCTCGATCCGTCCTGGCGAGAGCGGCAAGACGGGATCGAGCCGATCCAAGGCCTGAATCGCGGTCTTTTCGTCGACGCAGAAGATGGCAGCGTGCTCGGGTGGGTTCAAATAAAGGCCGATGATGTCGGCAGCCTTGGTTTCGAAATCGGGATCATCGCTGGCCATGTAGCGCTCCAGGCGGTGCGGCTTCAAGCCAGCTTCCTGCCAGACGCGGTGCACGGCGTCCTTGCTGAAGCCCAGAGCGGCGGCCAGCTTGCGGCAACTCCAGTGCGTCGAGCCGTCTTTGGGCGGCTTGCGCGTGGCGGCAAGAATCCGCGCCCGCAGCCGGGCTGTCAGCACCGTGGGCTTCTGTCCGGGATGAGACGTGTCCAACCCGTCCAGCCCCGCAGCCAGAAAGCGCTGCTTCCAGCGGCTAATGGTCGGCGCGGTGGTTCCCAGACGCAGCTTGATGGAGTTATACGAGGCGCCTTCGGCCAGCATCAGGATCAACCTGGCGCGAAATACGTACCCGGCAGGCAAAGACCGGGACTGGGAGATGCGGCTGAGTTCCAAATGCTGGTCTTCGGAGAGCACTACGGAGTCGCTGGTCACATAGGATTAGACGACATCGCTATAGTAACGTTTACTATGCGACAGTCCACTAGCCCAGATAGTATCCGTGCGAGACGCAAATTCCTAGGGGCCATACGCATTGCACTTCTCCTTTTCATGGGTTGGTTTGGATGGTCAAGACTGGAATTCTCGTCCAGCCGTCGGCGTTGAAGGGCGAGGGTCGCGAGCTCCCGACGTATTCGCACGAACCAAGGGAACTACTCAGTTTCATAGTGACCTCACCTGTTGGCCGGCCAGCGGGGAAACCAGCCAGCCCTAGCACGGAGCGTTAGTCCAGTGCAAGGGGAGAAAACAAGCCTTAGTCGACCTTGATTACTATCGGGGCCGGGCCACCGAAACAGGACTGCCGAGGACCAGAATTAATAGCCTGCGCGTCGCGCGCACTTGGTTGGGGAATGGCGGTCTGACGAACTGCGTTTAGTTCACGGCACAAACTATATCCACAAGAAAATCCACCTGTCAAGGAAAAATCGACTTAGTAGCACAATGCCGGGCGCGTGGGCGTCGCCTACGGCGATGACTACCGGGAGAAAGACCTCTTGCAACGGCTCATGGGGCGTCTGCGACGCGTGGCGCACGGACCCCAGGGATTCAGTCTTGTTCTCGCCGCGCCGCTGCGCGCTTGATTTCGCTTCGCAAATAGTACCGCAAATAATACATAGACTTTTATGCGCACGGAGACCCGCTAGTTCATTTGAGATTCCGCCAGGAGAACACAGGCGCCGACAATTGAAACGTCAATCGGACACGACCATTTAATACCATTTAATAGACCTGTCGCGCCTGCGCAGCGAGGCTGTGCAGGCATTATTCAGGCGTCAACAAAAGCTGACCACATCGAACAGAAGCCGATTGATTTCGGATCGCATTCGATGAGGTTCAAGAGTCCTTAAATTGTGTTCGAACACTTGAGCCCTCGAGAAGCATTATGCGAAAAGATTGAGTGATTTCCTCTTGGAGGAATTCGTCCAGTGACTCCGCGGAAAAACGGGCGGCGATTTGAGATGGCACTTCCTGATCTCATTTTTGGTCAGGCTCTCAACCAGGAAATCGAGCTCTTGATAATAAGTTGGGTATGACTTCGCCTATCGCCTCGCTTCGATTTGACCCCCGGCGAGCGCGGCGCAACGTAGCTCCCAGAAAGAGAAGAAGCTCCACACAAGCTCTTTGTCCAGAGCCTCTCTACGAATAAGCGCACCAACTGTCCCACATCGCCGAACCGCGGCCAACTTCGCCGTAATGCCTGCTCAAAGCGAATACCATGGTTGCCCACTTGAAGCGGAATCGCCGCCCGCATCTAATGCAACGCTTGCTCACATCCGCCAGATTAGCCAGCAAACCAAGAGTTGGGCAGAGGTCTACAGGGGGAGGCCGCGGGTTCGAGTCGCGTCTCTACCGCTGGAAGTTCAGACCAGCGGCTCAAGTCCAACGAAATCCGGAGTTCTGGAATGGGGATATCAGGGCAAGGCGCTCATTGACCTATTTCAGATCAATCTGTGTCTTCGGCAAGTTGCAAAGGGCGTAGGAGCTATCGGGAAGCGATCTTCGATAAGCTGACAAACTACTCAGGTCTCGCCGAATTTGAGCTCTACGCTGGCTGACATCGAACGCAAAATGGAGGAGCCTGATCGCCTCGCAGGAGAGGCATTGTTCCGCCAATGACTCGTTTCGCACCGTGGTTGGTGGTTGTCATCGCCTTTGTGGCAGCAGGATAAAGTAACACTCCGACCTTCTTTGGATTTGGATCGAACGGGTCCCGCGGGTCGGTTGGATCCGGTTTTACGTCCAAAACACCCTCCACCGCCCCCCCCCCCCGCACTACCGTCCTGCCCAACGGCAACAGCGGCGTTGCCGTCATCCACATCGACGATTCCTCGGGCAATCAGCTCTTCACGCCGACGCTCTGTCTTCATTGACATCCGGCGGGGGCGTATGCGAAAGTTGCTCTGGTCCCCCCAGTAGACTTCCCCCCTCCTACGCAAGCCAGGAGGCTGTCCGCTAAAAGCATTCCAAGCGGCAACGTCGGGCCTCCGACAGGTCGCAGGAATCGCAGTTGCCAGTTTGCTCGACTGTTTTGCTGATTCATTCGGCCTTGGTTATGGCTCGCCTTCTGCCCGCCCCTGGCCTTTGCAGGCCCTCTGCGATTTGCCCACAGAACTAGCACACCAACAAGTTGAAATCACCAGCTGAAACTCCCAGTTTCCCGCAGGATATCCCTGCGGAACACGGTTTTGGGTTGCGAGGTCCCCGATGCGCTCTTTTCTCTGCCTGATTCATCGCGTTGTTTCGCTTTCACTCGTTGCCTCTGGCGCCAAGGGACGCCGGCGCTTGGCGCTACCTCTGGCGGCCGCGGTCCTGGTGTGCCTGACTGCGGCCGGGGCGCGGGCTGCAACGTTAACCGTCACCAATAACGGCGACAGTGGTGCCGGCTCGCTGCGCGTGGCGATCAACCAGGCCAACGTCGACAACAACAACGACACGATCGAATTCAGCGTCACGGGCACCATCACGCTGGCGAGCGCGCTGCCGCCAATCACGGCGAGCATGACCATCGCCGGGCCGGGCGCGAACCAGCTCACCGTCTCCGGCGCCAATGCCTATTCAATCTTCGCGGTCGGGACCAGCACCTCGCCAACGGTGAGCATCTCCGGGCTGACGATCGCAAACGGGATTGGCTACGGGTCCCCAGGCGACACGTTTGGCGGCGGATTGTTAGTAGACAACGGCTCCGTGACCGTCGACCGTTGCACCTTCTTTGGAAACACGGCTTTCGGTGGTGGGGCCATCTATTCCTTCAGCACACTCGTCGTCAGCAACAGCAGCTTTCTGAATAATATTCAAAGCGGAGCTTACTACGGCGGCGCTATTGTCTCCCAAGGCGCGACTGCAACGATTTTCAACAGCACATTTGTGGGCAACTCCGCTTATGATGGTGGCGCGATCGCCAGTTTGACTGGTGCCATGACTGTCAGCAACAGCACTTTCTACAGCAACAATGCCGCATTCGGCGGCGCGATATATACATTCCCTAACGCAATCACTACGCTCGAGAACAACCTCTTCTCCGGCAACACAGAATACGCGGCGGTCTTTAATAATGGAGGCACTTCCAACGGCAGCTACAACGTGTACTGGAATAATCCAAATGGAAATTGCTCCGGCTGCACTTCCGATACCTATGCCGTCTCGGCCGGTTCCAACCCGCTAACCCTGCCGCTGGGCTACTACGGAGGCACGACCGAGACGCTGCTGCCTCAGCTGGGCAGCGCGGCCATCTGTGCGGGCAACTCGGCGGATGTGCCGTCCGGCGTTACGACCGATCAGCGCAGCTTCGCGATGAGCCCCAGCTACTCGCAGTGCGCCAACGGATCGGTAGATGCGGGCGCCGTGCAGGCCAACTACATCGAGGTGCAGGCGAGCAGCGACGGGACTGCGGACGCCGCCGACTGCCCCGGCGCAAGCTGCACCCTGCGCGACGCCATTGCTCTGGCCAATACCAGCGGTGGCGACATCGATTTCGCCTCGGCGGTCTCATCCGTCATCCTCGCCAGCACCAATGGCGCACTCGCTCTCAGCAGTTCGACCGGCGTCAACATCGTTGGCCCCGGCGCGTCGAGCCTGGCGATTAGCGGCAACGGCGCGGTCCAGGTCTTCAACATCGCGAGCGGGGCAACGACCTTGATCTCCGGCGTCACGGTGAAGGACGGACTGAGCACGTCTGCCGCCAGCGGCGGCGGCGGAATCTACAATGATGGGACTCTGACACTGAGCTCCTGCGTGGTCACGGGAAATCAGCAAACCAACAGCGGAATTGGGGCCGGAATCTTCAACGATACGTCGGGCAACCTGACCATTGATCAATGCACGGTCTCCAACGATGCTGCCGCGGGAATGGCAGGAATAGGGGGCGGCTTGGCCAACGATGGAGCCGCCGCGATTACGGACAGCACCTTTTCCGGCAACATCGCCCTGGGAGGAAGTGCCGGCGGGGGAACGGGAGGAGCAATCGAGAACGCAGGAACCCTCTCCATCATCGGTTCCACGATCACCGGCAACAGCGTTACCGATCCTGATGGCATGGGCGGGGCGACAGGCGGTGCGATTATGAACCTCCGCTTCCAGAGTGCACTGACCATCAGCAACAGCACCATCGCCGGAAACAGCCAGAATGGTACGGGGACGGGCGATCAAGCCGGCGGAATTTTCCAGAACGGAACCGCCACGCTGACCAACACCATCCTGGCGGGCAACACCGACACGGGCGGCTACCCCGACGGCTCTGGTACCTTCATAGCCGCGAGCGCATACAACCTGATCGGCAACGGCAACGGGATCTCCGGCATCAGCAATGGCTCGAACAACAATGTGGTGGGGAGCTCCGCTTCGCCCGTCAATCCGAATCTCAGCTCGCTGCAATACAACGGCACCGGTGCGACCCTGGAGACGTTGATCCCGCTGCCCGGCAGCCCCGCCATCTGCGCCGGGGCGGCGTCATACCTTCCCTCCGGCGCAACCACCGACGAGCGCGGTTTCCCGGTCGAAAACACCACCTACGCCGGCTACTCCTCTTCGAGTCCCTGCGTCGACGCCGGCGCGGTGCAGACCAACTACACCGGGGTGCAGTTTGTGACCCAGCCCGCCGGCTCGACCGCAAGCACGCCGGGCACGGTCTTGGTGGGCAACGCCATCAGCCCCGCGCCCTCAGTCGAGGTGCTCGAAACCGACACCAACCTGAGCGCGCCCAACAACACTGACGCGGTGAACGGCGTTACGGTTCTGGCGCTGTCGCTTAATTCGAATCCCACCGCGACTTTGACAGGCAGCACTTCTCAGACCACCGGCAACGGCGTGGCTACCTTCAGCGGTCTCACGGTGAGCGCCGCGGGCACGGGCGACACGCTCTATACGCTGGCCATCCCCATCACGGGCAGCGCAGACCTGCCCGCCGTCACCAGTTACGGCTTTAACGTCGTATCGCCCAATCCCGTGGTGACGCAGGTCAGCCCGTCGTTTGGTCCCATCGCCGGCTTCACTCCAGTCGCGATTACCGGCGCCCGCTTCACCGGAGCCACATCGGTGAGTTTCGGCGGCATACCCGCTACCAGCTTTACCGTCATCAGCGATACCCAGATCACGGCCGTTTCGCCTGTCGGTGCGGGTGCGGAAATTGTGGATGTGACCGTCACCAACACGTCGGGCACGAGCGCGGCCAACCCGGCGGATCAGTTCACCTACTTCGCGCCGGTCGTCACCTCGCTCACGCCGAGCGTGACGCCGAGCGCCACGTTCGTTTACAACAACCAGCCGGGTATCTCGGTGGCGCTTGCGCCGTCAACCGCTACGGGGATTACAGCGGCCGAGTTTTCTGCCACGCTGGATGGAACCACCGCGCTCACGGTGACGGCGGGAACGGGAGCGAACGTATTCAATCTTGCGCTGCCGGCCACGCCGCTGACGGTGGGCAGTCACAGCATAGTGATCGACGTAAGCGGCGTGCTCTCGGGCGTTTCGTATTACGCGTCCAGCACGGTCACCATTCCGCTCACGGTTACGGCGCCGAACTATGTGGTGACGACCACGGCCGACGACGCGGGCGCGCCCAGCAACTGCACCTCCGGCGGCAGCGGTTGCAGCCTGCGCGATGCTCTGGCCGCGGCGACTGCGGCGGGCGGCGCCCACATCAGCTTCGACTCCACAGTCTTTGCCGCGGCGCAAACGATTACACTGACCAACGGCACCCTTAACATCCCGTCGACGACGACGATCACCGGCCCAACGACGGGCAGCGGAGCGACGCTGACCAACCTGGTGACGGTTGCCGGCGGCGGCCCGTCGAGCGACTTCCCCGTATTCACGGTTGGCTCCGGCGTATCGGGAGCGGCCATCACCAGCCTGACCATCGCCAACGGTAATTCGAGCAGCCTCAGCGGCGGCGGAATCTACAGCTTCGGCGCAGTGACCGTCACCGGCTGCACCTTCTCCGGCAACTCTGCCTCTGCAGGTGGTGGCATCGCTAGCTACGGCACGCTGACGGTGAGCAACAGTGTCTTCTCCGGAAATTCTAGTCCCGAAGGCGGCGGCATATACAGCTATTCCGGCACACTGACGGTGACCAACAGCACCTTCTCCGGAAATTCTGGTACCTATGGCGGCGGCATCTACAGTACCGGCACGATGGCGTTGGCCGGCAGTACCTTCTCCGGCAATTCCGCCCTCTACGACGGCGGCGCCGTCGACACCGGCAACGGCACGATCACAAACAGCACTTTCTTTGGCAATTCCAGCAGTGCGGTCGGCGGTGCCATCTACAACGAAGGCACACTGACGGTGACCAACAGTACCATCTCCGGCAATTCCACCAGCCAAACCCCAGGCCTGGGCGGCGGCATCTTCAACCAAGCCACCCTGACGCTAACCAACAGCATAATTTCCGGCAACTCCACCACCAGCTCTTTCGGCTCCGGCGCCGGCATCAACGGCAACGGCGCCACCGTCAACGCCAACACCAACGTCTTCTACAACAATCTCGATTCCGCCGGCTTCGAAGACGACTGCGCCAACATCTGCACCAATACCAACGTAATCTACGGCGATCCGAAGCTGCTGCCGCTGGGCAACTACGGCGGGACCACGCAGACCATGCTGCCGCAGCCGGGTAGCGCGGCCATCTGCGCGGGACTGGCGGCGAATATCCCCGCCGGCGTGACGACCGACCAGCGCGGCAAGCCGAACTCGACCACCTACGGCTCGACCATCTGCACCGACGCGGGCGCGGTGCAGACGAACTACGCGCTCAACTTCACAGCGCCGCAGCCTTCGGACGTCGTGGCCCACGCAACCATGTTGCCCGCGCCCATCGTCTCCGTCTCCGAGAGCGGCAGTCAATTCACTGCGGGTTCGGCCACCGTCAGCCTTACTGATGCCGACACGGACCTGAGTGCTTCAGCAACCACTAGCGCAGCGACTGCCGGCGGCGTGGCCACCTTCAGCAATCTGAACTTCAGTCATCCCGAAACCGGCGACACGCTGTCGGTATGGCTGGCGCTCAACCCATCGCTGAATGAGACGGCATTGAGCAGCCCATTCAACGTAACCATCATCAGCCAGTCCATCACATTCGCTCCAACCGTCACCTCGTACTCATTCTCTGCCGGTTCGTTCGCGGTGAGCGCAACAGCGACCTCTGGACTATCCGTCAGCTTCGTATCCACCACCGGCGGCGTCTGCTCGGTGTCGGGAACAACGGTGACGATACTTTCGGTCGGAACCTGCACCATCCAGGCGACGCAAGCCGGCAACACGGATTATTCTGCCGCCACGCCGATCGCGGTGAACCTCACGATCAATCAGGCCACGCTCACCATCACAGCCAACAACGCCTCCAAGGTCTATGGCACGGCCAACCCCACCTTCACCGGCACGGTCACCGGCCAGCAGAATGGCGACACCTTGAACGAGAGATTCTCCACCAGCGCCACGCTCTCGTCTCCGGTGAATACCTACGCGATCGTTCCGTCGGTGACTGGCGCGCATCTGGCCGACTACACGCAGGTGGTGACCAACGGCACGCTCAGCGTGACCCAGGCTGGAACCACCACCGAACTGGCGCTCAGCAGCGCATCGCTAACGCCGGGCCAGAATGAGACGCTGACAGCGCAGGTGCTCTCGTCCACCACCGGCACCCCTACCGGCACAGTGAGCTTCTACGACGGAACGACACTGCTTAGTACGGTAACCTTGAACAGCGGCGCGGCCAGCACTTCGACCCCCACGCTGGCTCCGGGCGTGACGCATTCCATCACGGCCACTTACTCGGGCGACGTGAACTTTACCGGCAGCAGTTCCACGGCAAGTGCCTCTACCAACATCACGGTTGCGCCGCTCGACTTCACCATGACCATCAGTGGGCCGAGTACGGCCACGGTGATACCGGGCCAAAGCATCAGCTACCAAGTTTCGGTTACTCCCCGGTACGGCAGCTACGCGGGCCCGGTGAACTTTGCAGTGAGCGGCCTGCCGCCGGGCGCGACGGTCAACTTCTCGCCGTCGAGCATCGCGGCCAACGCTGGACCGCAGACAGTCACGGTGACGATCCAGACTGTGCCGGCCACTGCCATGATGCATCGCCAGCAGCCTGCCTCGCCGGGCCGCAAGCCCGCACCTTTCGCGCTGGCCTTCCTGCTGCTCTTCGGCGCGGGCGCGCTGCGCAAGCGCCCAGGCATACTGCGCAGCTTGCTGTGCATGCTGGTGCTTGCCAGCGCCGGTGCGGCGGCTACGATGGTCAGCGGTTGCGGTGGTGGAGGCTTCTTCGCCCAACCACCCCAGAACTACACCGTCACCGTGACGGCCACGGCCGCGAATTTGCAGCACTCAACCACCATCACCCTAAATATGCAGTAGCCACATGCCGGCGGGCACGAGCTATCGTTTCGCGCCCGCACGACAGGAGGAACGCGATGCAACGAATCTTTAAGACTGTGCTGCCAGCCTTGCTATTGACCGGGGCGATGACGACGGCTTCACTTGCGCAAAACGCACCCGCACCGCGCCAGCCCTCGCTGGAGCTTGCCTTCACCTACACGGCCACCACCTCGAAGCCGGTCAACGGCTCGGACTTCTGGATGCAGGGCGGCGGAGCGCAGATCCACGGCCAGTTCTACGGCGGCTGGGGCGTGGTGGCGGATCTTTCAGGCGCGCACAGCGCCAACATCAACGCAAGCGGCGTTGGCCTGGACCTGGTGACGGGCACCTTCGGCCCGCGCTACACATGGACGCCTGCACATGGGCGCTACAGCCTTTACGGCGAGGGACTGGTGGGCGAAGCCTGGGGCATGAACAGCGTCTTCCCTAACCCCGCCGGCGCCAACACCGTGGCCAATAGCCTGGCCGTGAAAGCGGGTGGCGGCGTGAATGTCAATCTGGCCCGGCACTTTGCACTTCGCGCCATTGAAGCCCATTATCTCCGTACCCAGCTTCCCAACGGCAATGCCAATGTTCAAAACAATCTCCAACTCGGTGCAGGCGTGGTCTTGCGCTTCCGATAGCCTGCACCTTCGGATGCCTTCTCCCCGATCCCAGGGGCCATGGCGCGGTTCGTCTGTTGCATTGCGAACCCGGATCAGTACTCCGGTACAGAGGATTACTCGAGGCAAAGCGAGGTTCCGCGGGTATTTGGATCTTGATCTAGGTTGTTGACTGTATGGTGCCCGGGTCGCACCTTTGGACAATTGACTTTTCAGCACGCTCAAAACGGCGAAAACGGGAAAAACGCGGCCCTCTGGTACGCAACGGTACTCGCAACGGAGATGGATTAGTCCTGATATGTCCATGTCCTAGATATCCATGTCCTAGTGCTGTATCTGGAGCGCCCCGCCACGCAGGTGTGCAGCTGCATGGTCTTAGCGGGGCGCTTCTGATACAGCGACTTGAAGGAAGCCGCCCTCATGGAAGGCTATGTACTTTGCATCGGTCTGCGCGGGTGCAGATGGATCAGGAAGAGACTGAGTCTGGTAGGATCCGATCGCCTGAAGGCCGGATGGAGCGGCCCTGTGGCTCGCTGAGGACTGATGTGGAGGCTGAAGAGGCTGGCATGCGAGGGGTTTTGGCCGGATGAGACAAGGAATCCGCGCGCCGAAGCACGGGCAGGCGCCGAGGATGTGGATAGAGCTTCATGCGGCGCACCGGTCTGGTTGAGGTGGAGAGCGAAGCAGGAGTTGCGCGGCAGAGAGCCGTTCGACGACGCGCATGGTTCCGCCGCAGACCGGGCAGTTCCAGAGTGAGTGGGTCTGATCGGTGGACGGTGATGCTGGCGTATCTGTGTTTTGCTGTGATCCGCCGAGCAGTCGCAGGCACAGCGGCAACAGAGTGGCGCGGTTGCGGTTGGCGAGGAAGCCGAAGTTGCGGATGCGGACGAAGCCCGGCGGCAGCAGATGGAGCAGGAAGCGGCGTCAAAGTGTGCGGGTGGATGTTCGTGTTCTCAAGGCCGGCACGTTGGGCGGCGATCTGGCAGGCGCTCCACAGGACCTTGGTGGTCACAGGATGACTGGATGTGTGCCAGCGATTACCGGGAAACAGCCACTCCTTCGGCTTGCGCCGCAGTCCGCGCCAGTAAGTGCGCAGCGCTTCGAGAAGCTTCGGGCTGAGCATGACATCGCGGTCCTTACCGCCCTTACCCTCCCGGATATGAACCACCATCCGCTGACTGTCGATGTCGCTGACCTTCAAGTGGGCCGCTTCTGCGCGGCGTGCGCCGGTGGCATAGAGCGTCATCAACAGGGTGCGATGAAAGGGAGTATCCGCGGCTTCAATCAGTCGCGCGACTTCTTCCTGACTGAGTACCCCGGGAAGGTGCCGCACCTTCTTCGGATAGGGCGTCTCGGCGAATGCTCCAGCCACGCTTCAACACATGAATGTAGAAGAAGCGCAGTGACGCCAGCCGCAGGATGACGGTGTTGGGACTGTACTTCAACTCAGTGAACAGCATCGCCTGGTACTTGCGAATGTCCTCAGGGCCAAGCTGATCGGGTGGGCGACGAAAGTAGCGGCTGAAATGCGCAACGCCGTGCAGGTATGTGCGGACGGTGGTGTCGGCGAAGTTGCGGCGGCGCAACTCCTCAAGCATGAGCTGACGTAGTTGGTTCACAGAGAATCCTCCTTCTCTGCGAACCAAACTACCCCGGCAGCCGCAAAAGCCGGCTCAGCCGCACGCGCAAGCGTCCGCCGCCGCAGCGGCTTCGTTCATGTCGGCAAGTATCCTGGAATGTGTTTGGCGCGCTTTTTGCAGTTTCTGACCCCAGATGACAGGTCCTGTGGATCAGCCGGTCATTCCGGAGCGCGATCGCACCCGAGACCATCTGGCGTCCAGGATCATCTGTGCAGAGGCGCACACAAAAACGCGGAGAGCTATGCGTCCTCCGCCCGTCAATGCTGTGCCGCCTCGGCGGCCTAGGCCGTGGCCGCTGGATTGGTCTTCGCTAGAGCCTTGGTGGCCGCTTTTGCTGATGACTTAGCCGCTGTCTTCACAACCTTCTGGACGGCCTTTGCGGGAGCTTTCTTCGCGGCCTTCCTCGCAGGTTTGCCCGCACCCTTCTTTGCCTTCGCCCACCGGGTCTTCAGCGCGGCCGCAACGCCCGCGCGCTGAATGGGCGAACCCCAAAACTGCAGACCCAGAAAGTCCTGCTGGATCCATTGGTCGCCGTCCTGCTCGCTGCTGCTCATAAGGGATTCGCGCATCTGCTCCGAGTCGCTTGAATTGCCGACGATGGAAATGAGCCACTGGACGGAATCGCCGCTTGCTCGATACGCAGCCTCAATAAGCGGCTGGGTGCGGTAATACTCGCTGCGCCGCATGTAGATGCGCAGCATGTCGTCGACCTGCTGGCGAATCGAGTCGTATTGTCCATGCGCGCTTACGCTGCCGAGCACGCGCGCGAAGTCGCTCCAGAAAGTCTCTCCTTGACCAGATCGATCGCAACGGCGAAGCCGATGCACTCGCGGCATGGAACCGCGCCGTCGCGCTGCTGGCTGCGGAGATGCACTTATCATTACAAATCGGTCCTCGAATTGCACCTTGGCGATTTAGCGTTGGCCCGTCTGTTTTGGCTGAACCTTCCAGGCTGCCAGCCAGAACACAAGCAGAGCAGCCAACGCGACGAGATCGGCCCACGCAAACCAATCCCCCCACTTCTGATAGAGCGTAGAGTCATGGCGCACTGGAACTCTGGCTAGCATCGTGACAAAGGCTCCGTCGGGGCGGGTCGGCTCTTCGGCGAGGATGCGGCCGCGATCATCGCTAGCGGTGAGCAGCCCGTTTTTGGCATTACGCACTATCGTGAAGCCACCTTCCACGCCGCGCATCACAGCCATGTGCCCATGCCAGTCGGCGTCCAGGTTCACGCCCTGATCCCAGGCAGGCGCCAGCATCAGCCCCACTTGCTGGTGCGCGTAGCGGCGCGACCACTCGGGGAAATCCATGTCATAGCAGATCTCAATGCCGATTTCACCCTCCGGCTGTGGGAGCGCAGAGATTTCGTTGCCCGGCGTGAGCCGGTCTTCCCACCCAGGAACGAGGTGATGTTTGCGGTAGACCGCCTCGATCTGGCCTGTTGCAGAGTAAAGACGGGCCTCGTTATATGCGCCGTGGGCCGTTGCGTGGTGAATGCCGAGAAGCACTTGCACATGCGAATCGCGCGCCGTCTGCTCAAAGAACTCGTCCACTTTGCCGGAGTCGGAATCGGGAACGAGCGCGGTCTTTTCCGGTAGAATCACGAACTGCGCGCCGCTAGCAGCCAGAGACTTTACCTGTGCGGCATACCCCTGAAACAGGGCCATGGTGCGCGCTGCGTCGTGAGGAAACATATCTTTGCCGGCGTGGGTTTCGACTAAACCTACGACGACCGAACTGGAAGCCTGAGGCGTGGTGTCGAGGCGCAACAGGCCGTAGCAAACAACACAGGCGTAAAAAGCGGCGAGAACGGCGGCCATGCGAAGGCGGAGCTTTGCCGGCGCGGAAAAGAGTGCCGCCAATCCGGCGGGAAACAGGCCGACACTGAAACTGATTCCCGACACGCCGGTAATCGCCGCGAGCTGGAGGATCGGGAGATTCCCCAATTGTGTGTATCCAACGCCGAGGAATGCGCCCTGGACGACTCCGGAGAGATGTTCCGCCGCCACCATGGTCACGGGAAACGCAAGCATGGCAAGCCACGGATTCCCCTTTCTGAGCAGTCCGCGATAGAAGACCACTGCGAGAGCGAAAAAGGCTCCTGGAATAAGAGCGGTGACCAGCGCGAGCCAGATCGGGTAGTCGAAGATCTGGCGCATATATTGCCAGAAGTCGAGGGCAGCGGCGAACGCGCGTGCGAGAAGAGCGATGGTGAAGGCCTGGCCGGCGCGCACCCTTGGAGCCAGCAGAAGAACGGGAAGCGGCGCAAGCCACACCGGCCACCAGAGACGGTGAAGCCCGGATGACGCAAAAAATGCGTCTGCCGTCAACGCGATCGCACACAGAATTACCAATGTTCGGTGTAGGGAGTTAGCGGGCGAGTCCACGCAGCAACCTCCAGAGGGATCGATGAACAAGCTTGCGGAATTCGTCTTGCGACAAGTGAAAGCGGCCGGCTCGCCACAGAGCGAGATAGCCATGAACGTGAGCCCAGAGCTCCATAGCGATCTCCCATACGTCATCGCGCCTGAGCTTGCCGGCCTTCACCCATGCTGAAACGATGTCGGCCGTAAAGTTCAGCGTGAGCGACTTCCGCGCGCAGAAATCGTCCGGGAAGCGGCGAGCGCTGGGCCTGGGAGCCGAGAAAACGTAATCGAAAATACACGGATGAGCGAAAGCGTAATCGATGTACCCATCCACGAGATGAATCATTTCTGCCTCAAAACTCTGCTTCCCCTCCGAGCGGCCGTAGAACCCAGCCAGCTTTTCGAATTCGGCGTCAACCACGGCGTTCAGCAGTGCTTCGCGACCGGGAAAGTGGTGGTAAATGGCCATGGCTGTGATGCCGACTTCTTTAGCCACGCGGCGCATGCTCACTGCCTGCGGTCCTTCGGTCTCAAGAATGCGGAGCGTGCACTGGTAAATTCGTTGCGAAGTTGTGTTCTTCTCGTCCATTTATACACTGTATATCACATAAACCATACACTGTATGGCAGGATTTGGGGCACCGGATTCAGCCCCAAGGTCATTTGGGGTGTCGTGAAACAGAAAGCAATGGACTGTGAGATTTCGTCTCTCGCGCCGCACGATCTTCGCCGGACTTGCGCCCGTCTTTGCCATCAAGCCGGCGGTGAACTGGAGCAGATTCAGTTCCTTCTGGGGCATGTCTCGGTGCAAACGACGGAGCGGTACCTGGGCTGCAAGCAGCGTTTCCGCAACGCGGTGAATGATCGGATTGGGCTGGAACCGGACCTGCAGGGATCTCCGTAGACCCCGCACCGCAGGCCGACTTACGATTACGAAGGGCCGCACCATTTTCAACAACTCCAGCGGAATCCTGCGCGCGGCGCACTCGTTTGAGCGCAAGCTTGTTGCCTTCACGTCCCCGAACCGAGAAATCCACAAGCTATGGGGTTGTGTAGCTGGACGGCGCAAGCTATAGTAGGCTCATTCCGATGGTTCCTCCCGCAATGGAGGATGAAAAGGGAATCCGGTGTGACTCCGGAACTGCCCCGCAGCGGTAATCAGGTACGAACGCCACACACGACACTGAGCGCTTTCCCCGCGCTTGGGAAGTCCGGCAAGTAGGTACGAACCTGTAAGTCCGAAGACCTGCCAAGGAAACATTCGCTGACGCCTCCGAGGGGAGGCGAGGTGGCAGTGCTTCGTCTCGCGCTCGAGCTCGACGGCCGCTGTTTCTTCGCATCGCTTTCTGGGGCCAAGGAGTTCCTCCATGGCCGCGTACACCTCCACCGACCCATCGCCCAGACTGCCTGTTCCGCCGCCTGCTTCGGCGCCGGACAGCCCAACCCCGTTTCAGATCGTGCGCCGCGACGGCTCCCTTTCGCCGTTTGACCCTGAAAAGATCTCCGTTGCTATCACCAAGGCCTTCCTAGCCGTGGAAGGCTCCAGTGCCGCAGGCTCTTCGCGCATTCACCAGGCTGTTCAGTCTCTCACCGAGCAGATCGTCACCACGCTGCGCCGCCGTGCCGGCTCCGCGCGCACCGTGCACATCGAAGACATCCAGGACCAGGTCGAGCTCTCCCTCATGCGCTCGGAAGAGCATAAGGTTGCGCGTACCTATGTGCTGTATCGCGAAGAGCGCGCGCAGCAACGCCGGCAGCAAACGCACACGGCAGCGCCCGCGTCCGAAACTCGCCTTTCCGTGAAGCTGCCGGACGGCCGAACCGCCCCCCTCGACGAAGCGCAACTCGCGCGCGAGATCGAAGAGGCCTGTCACCGGCTCGATGGTGTCTCGCCCGCAGCCGTCATGGTGGAAGTCCGCCGCAACCTCTATGACGGCATCCTGCTGCGCGAGGTCGGACTCGCGCAGACGATGGCCGCCCGCGCTCTGGTAGAGCAGGAGCCGAACTACGCCTACGTCAGCGCGCGCCTGCTGCTGAACAACCTGCGCGATGAGGCCGCTACGTTTGTTCTTCCCGAAACTAAAATAAGCTCGCAGCGCCACAGCGCGCTCAGCTATGCGGAGTATTTCCCCGCCTACCTCCGCCGTGCCATCGAGCTGAACATCATCGACAAGGAGCTCTCAAACTTCGATCTTCCGTGCCTCGCCGCGGCGCTGCGTCCAGAGCGCGATGGCAATTTCCAGTTCCTCGGGCTGCAGACGCTGTATGACCGCTATTTCCTCCACTCCGGGGGCGTACGCTTCGAACTGCCGCAAGCTTTCTTCATGCGCGTCGCCATGGGCCTGGCGGTGCGCGAGATCGATCGCGACGCGCGCGCCATAGAATTCTACGAGCTGCTCTCGTCCTTCGACTTCATGTGCTCCACGCCGACGTTGTTCAACTCCGGCACCCTCCGTCCTCAACTCTCCTCGTGCTTCCTCACTACTATCGCCGACGAACTCGAGGGCATCTTCAAGGCGATTAAGGACAACGCGCTGCTATCGAAGTATGCGGGCGGCCTGGGCAATGACTGGACGGGCGTGCGCGGCCTGGGATCGCACATCGTTGGCACCAACGGCCAGTCTCAGGGCGTCGTGCCGTTCCTGAAGGTCGCCAACGACACGGCCATCGCCGTAAACCAGGGTGGCAAACGCAAGGGTGCCGTCTGCGGTTATCTCGAGACGTGGCACATCGACATCGAAGAGTTTCTGGAACTGCGCAAGAACGCTGGTGACGAGCGGCGTCGCACGCACGATATGAACACCGCCAACTGGGTGCCTGATCTCTTCCTCGAGCGCGTCGAAGCTGACGGCTCCTGGACCCTGTTTTCTCCGGATGAAACGCCCGACCTGCACGACCTCTACGGCAAGGCGTTTGCCGAGCGCTACGCGTTCTATGAAGCCAAAGCGCAGCGCGGCGAAATGAAGATCGCCCGCACTCTGCGCGCCCAGGAACTCTGGCGAAGGATGTTGACGATGCTTTTCGAGACCGGACATCCCTGGATTACGTTCAAGGACCCCTGCAACCTGCGCTCGCCGCAGGGGCACGCGGGCGTCGTGCATTCGTCAAATCTGTGCACCGAAATCACACTGAATACCAATGCGCGCGAGATCGCAGTCTGCAACCTCGGCTCTGTCAACCTAGCCAACCACTGCACGCCCGAAGGCCTCGACGAAGTGCGCCTGAAGAAGACGGTGGCTATTGCAATGCGCATGCTCGACAACGTCATCGACATCAACTTCTACACCGTACCGGAGGCCCGCTACTCCAACCTGCGGCACCGTCCCGTGGGCCTCGGCATCATGGGCTACCAGGACGCGCTCTACGCGCTCAAGGTCCCTTTCGGCTCAGAGGCCGCCGTAAGCTTCGCCGACACCAGCATGGAACTCATCAGCTTCCACGCGATCTCCGCGTCAGTCGATCTCGCCGTCGAACGCGGCAAGTACTCGAGCTTCGAAGGCTCGCTGTGGAGCAAGGGCATCCTGCCCATCGACTCCATCGAACTCCTGCAGCAGAACCGTTCGCACACACTCGAGCTCGACCGCTCCTCCACGCTCGACTGGAATGGCCTTCGCCAGCGCGTGATGACTACGGGCATGCGCAATTCCAACACGCTCGCCATCGCGCCCACAGCCACCATCTCGAACATCTGCGGCGTCACGCAATCTATCGAGCCGACTTATCAAAATCTCTTCGTCAAATCGAACATGAGCGGCGACTTCACCGTCGTGAACGCAGCGCTCGTTCACGACCTGAAGGCCCGCGGTCTCTGGGACGAAGTCATGGTCTCGGACCTCAAGTACTTCGATGGCTCGCTCGGTGCCATCGCTCGTGTGCCCGAGGACCTGAAGCAGCTCTACGCCACCAGCTTCGAAGTGGAGCCCACGTGGATCATCCAGGCCGCGGCGCGGCGGCAGAAGTGGATCGACCAGGCGCAGTCGCTGAACCTCTACATCGCGCAGCCTAGCGGCAGGAAGCTGGATGCGCTCTATCGCGAGGCCTGGCGCGCAGGGCTCAAAACGACCTACTACCTGCGCTCGAGCTCTGCCACTCATGTTGAAAAGTCAACGCTCAAGGGTACCGACCGCAAGCTGAATGCGGTCGCGCTCGCACCGAAGCAATGCGCAATAGACGATCCCACCTGCGAAGCCTGCCAGTAAGCTCACCCTTCTCACCGTAGAAATGAGACCGCGCATGCTCGATTGGAACGAACCCGCCGAAACTCCGTCTGTCCTTGTTCTCACGCAGCCTTCTGCCGCCGATATCGCCAGCCCCGACCCCACCGGGCTCGGCCACATCGCGCGCGGCGCCGCGCGCGTGCGCGTTGACGACAAGGCCATGATTAACTGCCGCTCCGACGTCAATCAGCTTCTTCCGCTCAAGTACCGCTGGGCCTGGGAGAAATATCTTTCCGGCTGCAACAACCATTGGATGCCCACCGAGATTTCCATGCAGGCGGACATCGCTCTCTGGAAATCACCCAACGGCCTCACCCCGGATGAGCGTCGTGCCATCAAGAGGAACCTCGGCTTCTTCGCGGCCTCCGAGTCGCTGGTCGCCAATAACATCGTACTGGCCATTTACCGGCACCTCACCAACCCGGAATGCCGCCAGTATCTTCTGCGTCAGGCTTTCGAAGAAGCCGTGCATACACATACCTTTCAGTACATCGTGGAGTCGCTCGGCCTTGACGAAGGCGAGTTATTCAATATGTACCGCGAGGTCCCGTCCATCACTGAAAAAGCAGCCTGGGCGATCAAGTACACGCAGCACCTCAGCGACCCCTCCTTCGCTACCGGTTCCAATGATGCGGACCAGGCGTTCCTGCTTGACCTGGTTGCGTTCTACGTGGTCTTCGAAGGCATGTGGTTCTATACCGGCTTCGCGCAGATTCTCTCGCTCGGGCGACGCAACAAGATGGTCGGCATCGCGGAGCAGTATCAATACATCCTGCGCGACGAATCCATTCACCTGAACTTCGGCATCGACGTCATCAATCAGATCAAGGTGGAGCATCCCCGCCTGTGGAGCGGTGCGTTCCAGGAAGAAGTCCGCGGCATGCTCCGCTCCGCCGCCGAGCTAGAAGCTGCGTACGGCCGCGACACAATGCCCAAGGGCTTCCTCGGACTCAGCGCGGCGCTTTGCGAGCAGTACATGCACTTCATCGCCAACCGCCGTTGCGCACAAATTGGCCTGGAACCCGTTTTCGCACCAACCGAAAATCCGTTCCCGTGGATGTCTGAAGCGATGGACCTCAAGAAGGAGAAGAACTTCTTTGAGACGCGGGTGATCGAGTATCAGAACGGCGGTTCTCTTAGGTGGGATTGAGCGTCGCTGGTATTGCAAGCGCCTTTCGGTCCTGATAAATGCCCCAGGAGCCTGGAATGGGGTAACGCCGGAATCCAACCCTTCCCTGAGGTGATATTGCTCAAATTGGGTCCGCATAGCCGGTCCTTCGCCCTGAACACGCCCTTCGGTTCGCTGGCTGCACGAAAGCTCGGAATCAGTGTAGAGTTTGACCGGTTGCCACTGAATTGTAGCCGCACTCTTGGCTTTAGTTCGTCCCGACTTCGCTGGTCATGGCAATGGTGGCGAGTCTTTCGGGATCGTCGTTCCACTTTTTACGCAGCCACCGGTTCATCGGCTCGGAGTAGCAGCGAGCGACAATCTCGCCGAGGACGGCAGCCAGTAGAATCGTGGCGATGAAAAGGCCAGGAACCCACGACAGTGGCTTGCCTGCGGCGAGAAATAAACTGAATAGGCCCAACGCTGCGAACAGGTGAGTGAGATAGATCTCGTAGCTTCGTTGTCCAAGGTTCAGAAGCGGCGTGAGGAGCCGCGGCGCTTGCCATCGTGATTGCGCAGCCGCGACGATGACCAGGCAGGTCCCGATCGCCAGAATCGACATGTCGAGGCCGGTGCGTTCAAGGTCGAGCTTGCCAGAGAAATTGGAAAAGCATAGGCAGAAGATCAGCAGGGCCACGCCGCAAACGCCCGCAGTGCGAAGAACCGATTTCGATAAAGTACGCTGGAATGCGAAAAGTGCGGTCATGCAGCCCATGGCGATTGCATCCATTCCACCGAGGTAGGAGTACTCGCGCCAGACGGGATTGGGAGTGAAGATATGCGAACGCGCGAACGGACCGAGAACTATGAACGCACAGAGTGGGATCAAAAAAATGCGGGCGCGGCGGAAGAGCCGGCACGCGAACGGGAAAAAGAGATAGAAGGTTTCTTCAACGGAGAGAGACCACAGGATATCCCAGGCCGGTGGCAGATAACCGCGTCGTGCTTCCAAAAGATTGACGTGAAAGGTGAGTGCAGCGAAGAGCGCAGTCGGAAGACCGCCGGTCTTGGCGTGGACTACGAATGTCTGCACGCGCGCAAAGTGGAGTGTTGACAAAACGGCAAGCAGCGCAACCAGCAATGGAGCGATGCGCGCAAACCTGAGCTGATAAAAGGCGCGCACGTTCACGCGGCCGACGGAGCCCCAGCGGCGCAATGCAGTGGATGTGATGAGGAATCCGGATACGGCAAAGAAGATCTCGACGCCATATTGGCCATTCCAAACCAGCGAACTGACAAGCTGGCGCGGCAAGCCGTGCGTGTACTGAACCTTTGCGCCTAGCAATCGCATATTCACGTGGTTCATTAGCACGAAGAAGATGGCGAGCCCGCGCAGGATGTCGACTCCGTCAATGCGGGTCCAGCTTCGGCCTGTCCAGCTTTGCGGAGACTGAGGCATGCGATTTGAGGCCATGGGGTAGCGCAGTCTGAAATGAATTGATTTTAGGCCTGCCAGACCAGCCAAGCCAGTCGCTGCGGTTGGGTACCAATACTACTGGACGAATCGACGGGTCGAAACTCTCTCTAGAGTGGTAGAACTCAATTCTGCCAAATCTGGATACAGGCTGGTATTTCGGCCGTTTACGAAATCATGATCAGTACCGATCTCCCAAGCATGCCTTAGCCGGCACTTGTCCGAGATGATAAATAGGATCGCTAAGGGGCCGGAAGACGTGAAAAAATCAGTTAGGGCCGCAGATGGACTCCCATGAACGTGGATGACCTACAGTGTTTTCCATCGGCGTTCATCCGAATTCATTGGGAGCACCCACTGGATTCGCGCTGGGAGGACTACGAGATGCGGAAGGGGTTTACGAGAAAACCACAAGGGGACGAGCCCGCAACGCGAGGCAAGAACTACATAACGCGGAGCGGGCTGCAGCGCCTCAAAGAAGAGCACCAGTTTCTGCTCACCAGGGAACGCCCGGCCGTGGCGGACGTGGTGGCGTGGGCTGCCAGCAACGGCGATCGCAGTGAAAACGCCGACTATCAGTACGGCAAGCGGCGGCTGCGGCAGATCGATGGGCGGATTCGCTTTCTCACGAAGCGAATCGAAGCCGCGGAAGTGGTCGACCCGGAAGCTCCGAGAACAGGGCGGCCGGAGACGAGGGCATTCTTCGGGGCGACCGTGCGCTATGCCAATGCCGCGGGAGCGGAGCGAGTGGTCAGCATCGTAGGCACCGACGAGGTCGATCTCAACCGCAACCACATCAGTTGGGTGTCACCTCTGGGGCGCGCGTTGATGAAGTCGGCAGCGGGTGACAGCGTAGTTCTCCAAGCGCCGGGCGGGACAGAATACCTGACGGTGCTGGAAGTGCGTTACGAGCGCATTTCTGTGGAACCGTTCCGTGAACCACCTGGATCCGAGGCCTCGGCAGGGACTCCCTCGCCGACGCTCACCTGACGAAGAAGAAACGAAACGGCACAGGTAGTGAAAGAGCAACGACCGTAATAGAGCGCTATCGGCTTTTGGCAAGGGACAGGAGATGAGTAGAGTCCTCATAACGCCCTTCAGTCCCTGGATCCCGGGTAATAGCGGGCGAGGAGAACCCGGCGTGATTGGGATCGCGTTGGGTCTCACTTGCCGGTCATACGCCCAAAGCCGTTTTTCAGGCACGGTGAGTCCCTCGGCGATTTAGGTCAATTCAATATCGACCTTGGCGATGTGCCCGCTCATAGGGATCGATCGTCGCCATTTGTCGAACCTCTCGTATCACAGTTTTGACCTGCTCCGGTCGGATAGCGCGCGGTAGTTGAGTCGAGTTCCCTAGCGTTTGGTTACGTCAAATGGCAGCTTGATCTGGACTTGTGATGGGGTCACACGTCCTTGCGTGAGTGTGTAAGGTCACCTGGTTCCTGCCACGAGGCGACAATCTCAATCGCCATCTCGCAAAAGAAAACCTGAAAACCTTGAATTCAACCGCGCGAGGCGTGCCGGACAATCGGACGTTTGCTCAGGCGGAGGTGCTGACCTCAGTGGTGGATTCTGTATGGGCGAGCCCTCGTTTGGCGGACCGGCAGATGGAGTCGGAGACAACCCATGATGCACCGGCGAGGGCGACGCAGATGGCGTTACCGGCCCAGTTGAAATGATTGTGGGGGCCGATGAGGAGCTTAGGGAGCCAGACCAGGATTTCGAAGCCGACGATCTCGGCGGTGAGCAGGCGCGAGGCGAGCGGGGCCATGATGCCGGAAAGGATGGCCGCAGCTGCAAGGAAAAAGCCGATGGTAGTCGCGTACGCCCAGAACATCTGCGAAGGCGGGATCCACTTCGGAATCCAGGTCAACAAGCCGGGCATGTAGTAGATATGACCGATGCCGAAGGAGATCGCGGAGAGAGCGTAGAGCCGGGCGAAGAGAGACTCGCGGCCCGAGAGCGGCGAACTGGCCGGCGCCAACGATGCAAAGAGGACGGCTCCGGCGACAACAAGCGAGAACTCCTCAAAGAAGTTGCCGGTGGAGTCGAAGTTGCGCAGGTCCTGGAGAATCTTGGGCACCCAGGCTAGCGTGAAAACGGAGTAGATGACGGTGAGCGTCAGTGCGCCGGTGCGAGCAGTCCGGCGCCAGAGAAGCGCGAGTCCAGCGGCGAGCTCGATGAAGGCGGTGAGATAGGCGAGCGGCTCGCGGAAAAGTACGTTCGGGGCGACGCGCTGCCATGTAGTGGCGAAGTCGCCCGAGGCCAGCCCGAGAAGGCCGAGAAAGATGGCACCGGCAACGTACACGTAAATTCCGAGGTTGGATGTAAGGCTGCTCCTCTGCATGGTTCACCGGCTCCAGTCTCCGGCGGAAAAGGGGGCGCTGGCACTGCCAGAGTAGCCTAATTTGGGCGGACCAGAGATGTCCAGTTGTACGAGCGGTTTTGGTACTGGCAATTACGAACCATTGGTTAGCGGAGTTGAAAGTCTCAGGACTTCGAAACCATAGTGGCTAGAAAGGTGTAGACAGTCTACGGCAACTCCGCTAACATTCTAGTAGTAGATGGTCTACTACTATGGCGGAATCGCAACGCTATCAGAACCGCATTGAGATCCTGCAGGGAACGCTCGACCTGCTCATCCTGCAGACCCTTGCCCGCGGCCAGCAGCATGGTCATGGCATCTCGCAAATCATCCGCGCACGTTCAGGCGACCTGCTATCCGTCGAAACCGGATCGCTCTATCCTGCCCTGCATCGACTCGAAAAGAAGGGCTGGCTTGATTCGGAGTGGAAAATATCGGAGAACAATCAGCGCGCCAAGTACTACTCCCTGACCAAAGCAGGCAAAAAACAACTGATCGCCGAACAAGACAAATGGCGGCAACTGGTGCAGGCCGTCTCCGGAGTGCTTGACCCTGCGTGAGGACACCATGGCAGTGAATATGCTGCATTTCCTCTTCCGTCGATTTTTCAGAAGGCGCGATCTCGAACGCGAGCTGAACGAAGAACTCGCCTCGCACATTGCCATGGAGACCGCCCGGCAAGTCCGCGGCGGCGAATCGCCCGAAGCTGCGCGGCAGGCCGCGTTGCGCGAATTCGGGAACATGGGGATGGTGGCCGAGGTGACGCGAAAACAGTGGGGATTCTCCGGCCTTGAGCAGGCTTTACGCGACGCGCGTTACGCTCGTCGCTCGTTTACGCGGGCTCCCCTCTTTTCGATCGTTGTCATCGTCACCCTCGCCCTCGGCATCGGAAGCGCCACCACCATCTTCAGTCTGCTTGACGGCATCCTCCTGCGCGCTCTCCCCTTCCCCGACTCAAACCGCCTCATGACGCTCTGGGAGCTGCCTCCCGATACGCAGAAACCGAACCACGTCCTGCTGGCCAACTTTGCCGCTTGTAAACAGCGCAGCCATTCCTTCCAATCGATGACGGCCTTCATGAGCCTGCCCATGAACCTCAGCGGCGACAAGGATACCGAGCAGGTTCCCGGCCTCGCCGTGACTTCCGACTTCTTCAGCACCCTGGGCACGGCCCCGATACTGGGCCGCACCTTCCGTCCCGGCGAGTACTGGTCCAGCGACCCGCGCGAAGTGGTACTGAGCTACGGCGCATGGCAACGGCTCTTCGGCGGCCGCGCCGACGTCATCGGAAAGATGATCTCAGTCAATGCCAGCCATCTCGTGATCATCGGTATCATGCCGCTGGGCTTCGGTCTGCCCAATGACAAGTCGGAGCTCTACGTTCCGCAAGCCTTTACCTTGAATTTGGGTCGAGACTTCGGGGTAATTGCGCGTCTGCAACCAGGAGTGAGCCCCGGTGCCGCCAAAGCGGAGTTGGCTGCGATCGCCGCCCAAACTGCGCGCGAGACCCCGGTCATGAATTCCGGATGGAGCGCGTCCGGCATGCTGCTGCTCGACCAGGCCGTAGGCTCAGTCCGCCCCATTCTCCTCATACTCTTCGCCGCCATAGGCCTTGTGCTCCTGCTGGCCTGCGCCAACGTGGCCAACCTGCTGATCATGCGCGCCTCAGCCCGCCTCCGCGAATTCAGCGTCCGTCTCGCCCTCGGCGCCAGCCGCAGCTGCATCCTCCGCCAACTGCTCATTGAGAGTCTCATGCTCGCTCTCTGTGGCGGTGTGCTCGGCACCGTCCTCGGCGCCATCGCGCTGCACCTGCTCAAGAGCTCGCTTCCTGAAAGCATGCAAATCCCGCGCCTCAACGAAGTTCACCTCGATCTACCGGTGCTTCTGTTTTCCGCTGCCGTGTCCATCCTCTCCGCGATCCTCTTCGGCCTAGCGCCGGCTCTTCAATCCCTCAAGCGCGACGTCAGCAGGGATCTTCACGAGTCCACGCGCACCGTCACTTCCGGCCGCAAAATTCGCCGCGTGCTCGTCATATCCGAAATCGCACTGTCCCTCGTCCTCGTCTCCGGGGCCGGGCTTCTGGTGCGTAGTTTTTTACGTCTAGCCAACGTCGACACCGGCTTCCACGCTGACAACGTGCTCACCGCCCGCATGCTTCTGCTGCCGGGTCAGAAAGACGGGTACAACGCCCAGACCGTGAACCAGATGCTCGATCACATCCGCGCTTTGCCTGGCGTGCTCGCTGCCGGGTCCATCGGCTGGGTGCCGTTGGGCGGTGAAACATCGGGCACAGCCTACTATCGCGCCGACCGTCCCGATCCCCCGCTCAATGCCCGCCCCAGCGGTGACGTCAACATGATTAGCCCCGGATACTTTCAGGTCATGCGCATTCCCCTCCTCCGCGGCCGCGCCTTCAGCCCTCAGGATCGCGCCGGGGCCCCGCGAGTTGCCATTCTGAATCAGACCGCCGCGCGGACTCTGTTTCCCGGCGAGGATCCGATTGGCAAGCGCGTGAAATTCGAGTGGGACCAGAACTACATCCTGGGTGTGGTCGGCGTGGTGGCCGACACCCGCGACTCCAGCGTGAGCACGCAGCCCGATCCCGGCCTGTTTATTCCCAACGACCAGTTGCCGTTCCCGTTTGTCTCGCTGGTGGTGCGCACCGCAGGCGATCCGCTGCAACTTGCGAATGCCGTCCGCAAACAGGTTCGGCTTGTGGATTCGGATCAGGGCATCTCCAAAATCGAAACCATGCAGCAGCTGGTGTCCGATTCCATTGTCCGACCCCGTCTGGAAGCAATATTGCTCACCATGTTTGCCGGCTTTGCTCTGGCGCTCGCCGCCATCGGTCTTTACGGCCTCATCGCATTTTCGGTGGCTCAGCGAGCGCGCGAGATTGGCATACGCGTCGCGCTCGGGGCTTCGCAGGCGGGGATATTCCGGATGATCCTGGGGGATGGATTTCGGCTGACCATTGTGGGATTGCTGCTCGGCTTTGCGGGGGTCGTCAGCTCCACGCGTTTCATGCGCGCACTACTGTTCGAAATTAAACCCCTTGATCCTGCCACTCTCGTCTCGGTGATTTGCATTCTGCTGATCGTAAGCTTGCTTGCATGTTATATTCCGGCACGACGAGCAACAAAAGCAGACCCGGCCATGGTTCTACGCGAAGAGTGACGCCCAGGGACAGAAGTTCACGTGCGCGAGTCCGCCATTCAGCAGATCTGCTGCAGTCGGAGCCTGTATTGGCAATCCCGATGCCCAGAGGACTGTCAATGCGTGCATCGGCTGACGACGGAAGTTGCACCTAACCGATAGCACAACATCTCTGCCTGCAGCCGAAGCCCCCAACGCCCGCTACAGTTGGCAGCCTGCGTCTCTGTCAGCTCTGCAACTCGGTGTGTGTTTTATCCTGTCAGCAGGGCTGCCTCAATGTCCTTGGATTCTTCCCCGGCATAGAACTAAAGAACTGTCGGTTTGACAGTGCCTGTTCCTGTTAGTTTCCGGTTTCGGAATCGCATGGCAAGAGAAAATTTTTTAGGGAGCGCGCATGGCGCAGTTGACCGCGGCCTCTTCTGCGAAACCGCGGGACGCCGATACTGAATTTCATTTTGATGAGACATGGAAACCGCGCTTCAATCCGTGGATCATCGCGCTCACCGTCACGCTCGCCACCTTCATGGAAGCGCTCGATTCGTCCATCGCCAACGTTGCCCTCCCGCACATTGCCGGGTCGCTTGGCTCCAGTTACGATGAGGCCACCTGGGTTCTCACCTCTTATCTCGTCTCCAACGCCATCATTCTCCCCATTAGCGGCTGGATCGCCAACCGCATCGGCCGCAAGCGCTTCTATATGAGCTGCGTCGTCGGCTTCACGGTTTTTTCGTTCTGTTGCGGCCTCGCTAACTCTCTCGCAATGCTGGTCATCTTCCGCATCCTTCAGGGCGCAGCCGGCGGAGGCCTGCAGCCCAGCGAGCGCGCCATCCTCGCCGATACCTTCGCTCCTGAAAAACGCAGCGTCGCCTTCGCCATCTACGGCATGGCGGTGGTCGTCGCGCCTGCCATCGGTCCCACTATCGGCGGCTGGATTACCGACAACTATACCTGGCGCTGGATATTCTTCCTCAACATTCCCGTCGGCATTCTCTCGATTCTTCTCACCAGCCGCATCGTGGAAGATCCGCCCTATCTCAAGCGCGTCCGCAAGAAACTCGGAAGCGTCGACGGCATCGGGCTCGGTCTGCTCGCCGTCACCATCGGCGCTCTCCAGATCATGCTCGACAAGGGGCAGGAGAAAGACTGGTTCGGCTCGAACCTGATCGTGGCCTGCGCCTTGCTGACGGGCATCGGCTTCATCGCGTTTCTATGCCGCGAGCTGACCACTCCGCACCCCATCATCGACCTCTCGCTCTATCGCAGCCGCAACTTCACCATGACCCAGCTCGTGATGGTCGTGATCGGGGCCTCGCTCTACTCCACAACGGTCATGATCCCGCAATTCCTGCAGGAGATCATGGGCTACACCGCCACCCAGGCCGGAATGGTGCTCTCCCTCGGCGGCCTTGTGCTCATTATTCTCCTGCCCATCGTGGGCTTCCTCGGGCAAAGACTCGATCCCCGCGCCATGATCTGCTTTGGATTCGCCTGGGTCAGCTTCGGCATCTGGCGTATCTCCAGCCTCAACCTCAGCATCAGCTTCTGGGACGCCGCCAGTTGGCGCGTCATCATGGTGCTGGGCATGCCGTTCCTCTTCGTGCCGATCAGCGTCATGTCCTATGTCGGAGTCCCGCAGGTGAAAAACAACGAGGTCTCCGGACTCACTGCGCTTGCCCGCAACATCGGCGGCAGCCTGGGAATCTCCTTTATCAGCACGATGCTCGTTCGCCGCGCGCAGGTGCATCAGAATTTCCTCGCAGCACGTGTGTATCCCAGCTCAACCAATTACCGCATCCTCAATCGTGGATTCGACGGGATGCTGCAACGCCAGGGTTACTCATCCTCTGGAGCCGCGAGCGGCGCCACGGCTCACATCTACAGCATGATGGTGCAGCAGGCGAATGTGCTTGCCTACATCGACACCATCCACGCCCTGGTCATCCTCACCGTTTGCCTTATCCCGATTGGGTATCTGATGAAGAAGCCTCGCTTTCGCCCCAAAGAAACTGCTCCCATCGAATAGAGCAGTTCAATCCGTCATCCTGAGCGCAATGCAGGCAGCAGGAGAATCAAGAATCCCGCGCGAACCCGACCTACTTGACTGGGCGAATCTCACCCCTGTTTGCTCCCCCAAATGCAGCCTTGGGAGCCGCCGCACCAAAGTGCTGCCGACGCCATACGACCAAGTCACCTGGATGGGAATTGCGACCAGAGCCATGGCCGCTGGCGAAACCACCAAGCTGTATCCCACGGGCAGTCCTTTCTGCCTCGATACGACCCAGTCTCGTGTTGGCCGACGACGCACTCGGATGATCCAAAGGTAGTCGAAAGCCGCAGTGCGGCCCGCACGCGCTGTTACGCCTTGCCGGTCATTTTGGCGAACCACCAGCGGAGGCCAACGAAGAGAAATCGCCAGTCCTGAAAAAACTCGGGCGGCTTGCCCTCAAAGGCGTGGCCGATGAATTGGAAGATCCAGCCGGCGACGAAGAGACCTGCGGCGAGCATCCAGAAGCGGGTGTGCCAAAAGGTAAGTGGAGTGACGAGGACGCCGAGAGCAATCAAGGGGATGCCGACAGTGTGGCAGGCGCGATTGACCGGGTTCTGGTGGCTGGTGGAGTACCGGCGGATCCAGTCGTCCCAGCTTCGGTTTCCTAGCACGGTGCGCCTCCTAAATCCAATCTAGTGCATGATGGGGCTCGCCTGACAGGTGTCAATCGGCGAGGCCTCGCGCCGCAGATCTGCGTGAGAAACGATTTGATTCGCGCAGAATGGCCCAGAGCATGGCGGGAAATCCTACGATGGGTTTGAGCAGGAACTGCTGGCGCTGGGTCTCTGTCAACAGGCCGACGATGTAGCGATGCAGGATGATTTGCTGATACCAGGGGATGCTGGCGACCATGTGATGCGCCAGGTGGCACGGCTGGCCCCACGGGCCGCCGCCGATCAGCAGCCCCCAAAAGCCAACGCCCAGGCTGCGTGCGCCGCTGTTGTTCTCAAGCGGCATCAGGTTGTGCTCGGTGAACTGCCTCATGCGGTCCACATAAAAGCCAACGTGGGGCATCAGCAGGGTTACGATGACTGCAAACAGCAGGCCGAAGCACCGGTAGAGCATGAAGAGATAGAGGCCGTTATAGATGGCGGCAAAAAAGCCGGATGTGGCGCTGGAGCGGGTGTAAGCGGGTGTGCGATGCACGAAGAAATCGGTGTAGTTGAAGAAGCTGCCGAGGGGAAGGAAGTTGAGCCAGAGGCGGCGGGGGAAGACAAAGTTGACAAATTCAGGGTCATCCACAGTGCCGAATTTGGCGTGGTGCGCCATATGGCACTCGGAGTAGTACTCGGGTTCGGCGGCTGCCAGGCGGCACATGTTGGTTGAGAGGAAACTGGCCGCGCGGCTGAGCGGGCCCTTGCCGGGAAAGATGAGGTTGTGCGCCGCGCCCTCGTGCAGGGAGTAGATGCTGAGCGAGTACATGAGCCAACTGTGGACAGCGCCGGTGAAGATGGCGGCGAGGATGAGTGCCCATTTGCCCGGAACGCCGGCGACAAGGCAGCGGGCCAGGGCGATCCACGCAAACCAGTCAATCGCGAAGATGCTGCCAATGGCCGAGAGGCTGATCGCAGCGTGAAGGCGCAGGTGCGCGCGGAACCACTTTTGCAACTCACGGCCGCGGACCATGACCTGATGAATTTGCTCGGGATTGAGGTGCTCGAATTCGTGCAAGCTCGAGTATTCACAGGCCATGGCGAATTCGCCGGGATGGGCCTTCATCGCTCCTCCACCTTGACGGATATAGATTGCGCACGTTGAAGAAGCGTTCCGCGATGAGCGGACCGGATGCGAGCCAGGGGCTTGAATTCTTAGCCGGAACGCCAGTATAGCGCGGATCACGATCTTCAGGGGATAACAAGCGTGAAAGGGGCTTATTTTCTTGTTACGGTGCGGATGATGACTGGCGTCATTGCCGATGTGCGAACGCCCGTAGGGGTGCTCTGGTCTGTTTGGCTTCCTGGGCAGCAACAAGAGCGGCGGAGGCGAGAAGAACGAGGGTGCAGAAGGCGGCGGGTTTCATCAAGGGGAGTGTACAACGGGGGGGCAGGCAGGCGCAGTTCACAATACGTAGCAAGAGCCGGGATTTGGGGTACCGGAGACGGGCCAAGAGCTACGCGGGTCTTGTCCGCTCAACTTGAACGATCTCTCTTGTCCTGAAACAGCGCCTCGAAAGCCAGCCGTCCGGTCAGGCCAGAACCACGAATGCTACGCGGTCGATTTTCAGAGGGGGCAGTCCGTTCGCGGTCCTGTCGTGCTTGCTCGGCCGAGACTACCACGATCTTTGAATTCACGGGACCAGCAAGAGCTATTGCTGGTTTCGCGCTCTCAAAACTTGCACGAGACCTCGGTTCGGAAGCTCTTAAATTACGGGCGTGCGAGGGTTTGGTAGATCTTCTCGGTCCCCCATATCGGAGTCGCCCTCTGCCCACGTTTGGCAGCGGCAGGCGTTCTGGAGCAGTCTTCAAGGTTACCGCTGGCAGTGGCGCGAGAGCCTCGACCTGGGGGGCCGGGAAACTAGGAATATTAGCAACAGCGACGCGCTTGGCGCCCGCTCGCGGAGCAGATTGGACCTTCGCTCGCGATGCGGTCCGAACCCTGGATTTGGTCGGGACGATAGGATCTGTCTTTGCCTTTTTCCTAACCACCCCTTTACCCTGAGGACCAGCGAGGGATTTCGAGAGGAGGTCGCGAGCGAGACGTAAGGATGACAAATATGCGTCGATCTGATCGATGATGTCGAGTATGGGCATCTGTGACTATACTAATGCGTCAGCTCTGGGGGCGCGCCATGAGACTTTCAGTCTTTTGCGGAGTGAGCGTAGATGGCTTTCTGGCTCGGCCGGACGACGCACTCGACTTCCTGCACCCAGGTGAGCAGGCGCCTCACGGGTTCACAGAATTCCTCGCCAGCGTCGACGCGGTCGTAATCGGCCGCAGGACTTTCGAGGTCGTGCTGAAGCTTGGACACCTGACACTTTACGGCAAGAAGCCAGTGGTTGTACTCAGCAGCCGTCCGCTGGATTTTTCGTCGGTTACACGCGGGAACGTCGAACAGACGTCCGGGGAACCGTCTGAAATCAAAAAGCAGCTCGAAGCTCGCGGCTTCAAACATGTTTACGTGGACGGCGGCATCACCATTCAGCGATTCCTTGCAGCCGGATGCGTCGACCGATTGGTGATCACGCGCGTACCGGTGCTGATCGGCGCAGGTATCTCTCTGTTTGGCCCAGTGCCGCGCGACATCTGGCTTCGTCATGTCGAAACTCGTTCGTATACAGGCGGGCTCGTCCAGAGCGAGTACGAGATTGACACTGAAAAGCCTTTTTCACCGGCAAGACCATGATCCCGGTTGGTCGGCCAGCAGGGCCTGAGGTGAGATGGATCACGTTGTATTCCACTTGGCGGTGGCTCAACCGGAAAGGAAAATTGCGGATCATGATTCAGGTCCTCGGGAGTTTCTCCCGGTCCTTGCCCTGATCCTTCAAGGCGGGAAGTAGTGCCGGTTCCGCGCGCGTATCTCCAAAGCGCCCCAAAGCCCGTATTTCGTCCTGGCTCACAGCGTCAATTTCGTAAGTCGGCATTCGCTTCGCTGGCGTTCTTGGGGCGATGGCAGCCGGATTGAGAAGTCGAACCGCTTCCTCCGCACAACGTTGTTTGGGATTTCACTCCAGAGGAAATCGACACCTTCTGGAATTTCTAAACACCCCAGCGCCCTGGCCTGCAACGCAGCTGCCCAGGGCTTTTGGAATCCACAAATAATGTGGGCTACAGCCATGCAGGTTCAGGTCAGACTCTTCGCCACATTTCGCATTGGCAGGTTTACCGAACAGATGCGAGACTATCCTGCCGGAACCAACATCCGGAAGGTGTTGGAAGGGCTTGCCATTGCAGAATCAGAGATTGGCACCGTGTTTGTCGATTTCAAGCACGCGGAGCTGGACCGGGAACTTCATGATGGCGCGAAACTTGGCATATTCCCCTTGGTGGGTGGAGGATAAATTTGCCCCTCCTCTCGAACGAGTTTTACTCGCGCCAGATTCTCTTCCGAGGCATCGGCGAAGAAGGCCAGAAGAAACTGCAATCTGCGCGCGTAGCGATCGTTGGCTGCGGGGGAACCGGGTCGGCCATCGCTTCCCTGCTGGCTCGTGCGGGAGTTGGATTTTCTATTGCAAAACCGGTAGAAGTTCATCAGCACATTCGCTTCGCGGGGTCCGATGTTCGCCGCGACGGGGTTGTGATTCCAGCCGGTACAGTGATTGGCGCGCCCGAAATCGGCATGATGGCGGGCTGCGGCAAAAGCTGCGTGTCGGTTTTCCGCCGTCCCAAGGTTGCGATTCTCTCCACAGGCGACGAGTTGTTGAACGTTGGAGAGAGCGTGACTCCGGGAATGGTCGTCGATAGCAACGGAGTTTCGCTCGCCGCGGCCGTCAAGGAATGCGGGGCGGAGGTTGTGTCGCTTGGCATTGCACGCGATACGTATGAGAGCCACGTAGTTAAGATGACGATCGGCCTCGAAGCCGATTTTTTCATCACCACAGCGGGGGTTTCCGTCGGCGAACGCGACCTGGTGCGCGAAGTGCTCGGCAAGCTTGGGGTCACGCAGGTCTTCTGCGGCGTGGGCATCCGGCCGGGCGGCCCTACGACTTTTGGCGAGAGGAATGGCCGATTGGTTTTCAGCCTGCCCGGGAATCCCGTCGCATCGATCCTCATCTTCGAAGAGCTAGTGCGGCCCGCGATCTTGAAAGCCATGGGATACGAACGCATTCTTCGACCCACTGTTCGAGCGGTTCTGAAAGAGAAGGTGGCCAAGTCCGGTGGCAGAATCAAGCTTCTGCGCGTCCGACTGGAGCCCGGAGACGGTCAACTTCTGGCCGTCAGCTCAGGCGATCAGAACACCGGGATGCTGAAGACCTTGCTTAGAGCGGATGGAGTCGAAATTCTGCCTGCGGAGCGTACATCGCTGGACGCGGGCGAGGAGGTGGACGTGCACATCTATTCTCCCAATGTGTTGATGCAACCACCGGGCAGCCCATGCCCGACGCCAGGTTATTCTGCGAGTATCCGCTTCAGTCGCCTACATGAGTAGGCCTTACGGCATGGGTTTGGTTGTAACCGGCGGCCGGAGCTCGGCAGGGAGTCGCGAGTAGTCCTCCTCGCTCACGATCGCCGGAAGTATCGGATCGGGGCCGGTCACCTTTTGCAACGCTGCGCCCTTGTCCGGCGTCAGCAGAAACTCGAGAAACGCGGTCGCAATGCTCTTGAACGCGGCGGTCAGGCTTCCAGCATGGTAGATGATCAACTGGCTGGCTGCGGGCACGGGCTGAGCGGAGGCGGCTAACGGAGTGGCGTTTTGCGCATAGATAGGAGAGAGCGGTGCGAGGCACATTGCTGGTAGTCGAACATAGGTTCGTTTTGTCATCCTGCATTCTCCAGTTCGAAGAGACTGCATCAGAATGCCCGGTTCCAACTTAGCTGCGCTCTTTCTAAATGAAAGAGTACACCCTCCAGGAGCGAGCCTCTTTTTTAGAAATCGTACCGCATGGATGCCGTGATCAGGCGCGGCTCGCCCATATGCGCCAGGTCGGCCGAGTTCTGTCCGGTGATGCTGCCCGGGTCCAGAGTCGACCAGTAGTGAACGTTGCTGACGTTGTTGAAAGTAACAAGCCGGGTCGCCAGCTTTCCAAAGACCCTGGCGCTGTAACGGTCACCGAGATCGAAGGTGTTGTACTGGGGCACCCAGTAGCTGTTCATGTCGTCGAACACATCTGCGAAAGGCCGGCGGATGCGGAAGACATCGGTCTCGAGTCACAGGCCTGCTCCTCGAATGGCGCCAACAGGCACTCATCCAGCTTGGTATGAGTTCGAAATTGCGGGTCTTGGGCGGATGGTGGGCCACTCTGACCCTACGTGATTTGGATCACTCCAACCTCACAACAACCCAAAGGTAGGTCGGCGGCAATGCTGCATTGCGTAGATCAGCCCTGGTTCCGCTTCCGTCCCTGGTTGCTTCTGGAAAATTGACGCGATGCCGACTTCAGGGGTTCTAACCTCCATGATCGGCTTGTCATTCAACTCGCTTGGTCAGGATTCGGAATTGCGGGGTCTCGCAGCTTTCAACGGCCACCCTGATTCGATTCCCGCCGTGAACCTACTCATGCAATGAGAATCCGGACGGCAAAGCTGCCTCAAGATGGATATGCTCTCCGGTGATGGGGTGGTGGAATTTCAGAAATTGGGCGTGCAGGAAATATCCTCCATCGCCGGGGAGGCCGGGGTTTTTCTCGAGAGGCTGGCCGGTTAAGCCGTACAGAGGATCGCCAACCAGGGGATGGCCGATGGATGCCAGATGGATTCTGATCTGATGAGGGCGGCCCGAATACAGGCTTACCTCAAATGTCGTGGTGCTAGTGGTGCGTAAGATCACCTTGGCCACTGACTTTGACGGCTTGCCATTTGGGCTGGCGGCCCACACGGAACCGATGAGCGGGTGCGGTACGAGCCCGATGGGTGTGAGGATTTCATAGGTGTCCTGCAGTGCAATCTTTTGAGCGAGCGCCCGGTAGATTTTTTGAATTTTGGGTGTGTTCCAGTTTGCCTCCAGATTCGAAGCCGCTGGCGCTGTTTTGGCGAAGAGGACGATGCCGCTGGCGGCTCGACCTAATCGGTGGACAGGGTTTGCGTTGGGGCAATGCTTTTGCACCAGGCGCAGGAGGGTGTTTTCCATGAAACCGCTGCCGGGGAGGGTGGGCAGCCCGCTGGGTTTGTTGACGGCCAACAGATGAGGGTCATCAAACAGGACTTCGAAGTGCTGAGGGGCGTCTGGCTCGATCCAGGGTGGACGGTTCCAGACAAGGGTTTGGCCTGAAATGACCGATTCGTTTCCGGTGGCGGTGACGCCGTTGACGGTGACTTCGCCGTTGTTCAGTTTTTCTTGCCAGGCTTGTGGGGTTGAGTGGGGGTAAAGGCATGCCAAGTGGGAGAGCAGAGTTTCTCCATGGTATTTTCTGCTGATGATTGTGGTGTAGGCATAGCCTCGGTTGAGCATTTGGTTTGAGTGTAAACGGTGGCATCTGCGGCAGGGCTTGCTGGGGTTCGAGCAACACTGGATTTAGGCAGCAATAGCTCTCAATGCGCCCACTTTGGGTAGCCAGAGCGGATCGGGCAATCCTATCGATGGCGATGTTGCCGCGTAGGGCAAACCAAAGTAAGGGTGGACTACTGCGGGGAACGAATCGTTGAGAACCAGGAGGATGGAGCAGTGTGCGAAAGATCGACAGAAGGGCTCTCGATTGCACGGACAAGCAGAGGGAGGACACAGAATCGCCCTGTGTTTCGCCTGCAAGTATAGCTCCGGTCCTTCCGGTCCGCTCAGGAGCGATGCCATTCGGTCAAATCGAATCCGAAAAAGAAGTTTTCTTCTAATAGATCGTTCCCGTTCTGCCGATGAAGTTCCTGTCGAATTTCGCAGCGTGAATGCATTTCCGCTGGGCGTGTGTCCATGAAAAGGCTCCATCCACTTTTCGCGCTGTTCCTCGCTTGCTCCCCGGCAGCGTGGGCAGCGGCGCCTGGCATCCTGACCACGCTGAGCGCAGTTCATGCCCTGAGCAACTCTGAAGCGAGCCATGCGCTCCCCGTCGCCTTCCAGGCAACCGCAACATTTTATCTCGATGCGTACCGGGCCCTGTTCGTCCAGGACGGCGACGAAGCGATCTTCGTGCTGGCGCCGGAAAGTGCCAGGATCGAGCCCGGCGACAGGGTCCTGGTGAGAGGTGTCACCCATGCGAGCTTTCGTCCTTTCATCACCAACAGTTCCGTGACAGTGCTTCATCACGGCGAATTGCCGAAACCTGTCCCCGCCAACTTCGATCAACTCATCCGTGGTGAACGCGATTGCCAATTTGCCAATGTGATCGGGACCGTGCGCGCTGCGAACCTGGGGGTAAGTCCGCGGACCGGGGAGCGGTACGTCAATCTGCAGTTGCTGCTCGACGGGGGCGTAATTGATGCAACCGTGAACAATGGCGATGCGGTCGCACTCAACGACCTGGTGGACGCACAGGTTGAGGTCACAGGAGCTGTTTCAGGCAAGTGGGATGGCAAGATGCAATTGACGGGAATCTGGCTTCATGTGCCCGCGCCTTCCGGCTTGAAAATTTTGAAGCGCCCCGGTTCCAGCCAGTGGACCCTGCCGCTTACACCGATGGATATGGTGCTGAGCGCCTATCATGTGCGCAGCCTTACTCAAAAAGTTCGGGTGCATGGAACAATTACCTATTACCTGCCGGGTTCTGCGGTCGTACTCCAAAGCGGCAACATGAGCATTTGGATCATGACCCTCTCTGAAGGGACTTTGCGCATCGGCGACGCAGCCGACGCAACCGGCTTTCCCGACGTCCGTGATGGAACGTTAACCCTCACCGATGGCGAAATCCAGGACAGTCATGTGCCGGCGCCCGTCGTGCCTGTGCCTGCCACCTGGTCGGAATTGGCTTTGATCGGAAGCGCCCAGCGGAATCATGTCTTCGACCTGGTTTCCATCCAGGGGAAGATGGTGATGGAGGCCCGCGAAGGCACGCAGGATGAATATGTACTGGAAACCGACGGCAAACTCTTTTCGGCGATTTACTACCATCCGATCGACGCCGACCAAGCTCTGCTTCCACCATTGAGGGAGGTTCCCCCTGGTTCGAGAGTCGCCCTCACCGGCATCTGCGCCACCGAACAGCTCGATCTCTTCGGCCGCACCGCAGCCGACACCCAGACGCCGTTCAGCATCTTGCTCCGCACCCCTTCCGATATCGCGATCGTCGCCAGACCGTCGCTGCTCACCGTTCGCAACCTCGCTCTGGTCACCAGCGGTCTCTTGCTGGTGATCTTTGCATCCGGCGCCTGGGGCTGGACTCTCACGCGCAAGGTCCGCCGTCAGAGCGAAGCAATGGCCATTCGCATTGAGGCGGAGGCCGCCGTGGAGCGGCAGCGCAGCCGCATCCTCGAGAACATCAACGGAGCGGGGTCGCTGGCTGTGATTCTCGTTGCAATCACCGAATTGGTCTCCTCCCAACTTGCCGGAGCACCATGCTGGTGCGAGGTCGCCGACGGCGCGCGGCTGGGCAACTGCCCGCCCGAGGCGGCGAGCCTCCGCGTCGTTCAAACCGACATTCCCGCGCCTTCCGGCCCCTCGCTCGGAACAATCTCTGCCGGCTTCCCTCTCGATTTACCGCCGCGCACCAGCGAGGTCGCTGCGCTCTCCATGGGATCGAAACTCGCAGTCTTGGCCATAGGAACGCGCCATCTCTATGATGATCTCCGTCACCGCTCGCATTTCGATCTGCTCACCGAAGTACACAACCGCTTTTCGCTCGAGAAGCAACTCGACGAGTGCATTGATGAAGCGCGCCACGGTACCAGCGTTTTTGCGCTCATTTACGTCGATCTCGATGAGTTCAAGCAGATCAATGACCTTTATGGTCACCAGGTCGGTGACCAGTATCTGCAGCACGCGGCGCAGCGCATGAAGCGGGAGCTTCGCTCGGTCGACATGTTCGCGCGCCTGGGCGGTGATGAATTCGCTGCCGTGGTTTCGGTGGCGCACAATCGGACGGAGGTCGAGGAGATCGCGCAACGGATGGGGCGCAGTTTTGATGAGCCTTTCGCTCTGGGCGGCCATGTCTTCCATGGAGAGGCCAGCATCGGCATCGCCCTTTATCCAACCGACGGCGCTACCAGGGATACCCTTCTCAGCGCCGCCGACGCCGCGATGTACGCTGCAAAGCGCATGAAAAAGCAAGTCCGGCAGAATCTCGCGAACTCCCCGGAGCCCCAAGCCGCGGCGTGAAGGCCGCGAAAAAAGAGACCCTTTCCCGAAGCCCACAGGCGCCCGGCCCGTGCCGCACTCCTCGCAAAGTCGGCAAGCTGGCGCGCGCACAGCCAGAAGCTTACCGATTTCAATAGAGACTTTATCGAACCCCTCCCAAGCAGCCTCTTCCGATCCACACGATCTTATCAATTGGATAATTGATCCGGAGCTTTGTGCTCGGCCGAGTATTAATCCTCGGCTGGAACCGAGCCTGAAGAAGGCCGAAATGGCTGATGACAAAAGCCGCTTTCTGCAAAGCAAATCCTCCGAAGCTTCGTTTGCGTAGGGTCATGTGAGAGCTGAGACGTTATAGTTCACCGGTGGGCTTTATCGCTTGCCTATGACTTTAACGACAGTGCTTGTCGGCTCCATGCTGATGGTCATTTTTGTCATGCCCATATATTTGACATCAACAAAAGGCCCGGTCTGTTCTGCACTGAAACTCTTCGCATCGCTGCTCACATGGACCGTGAAACCAGCCGGGGTCCACTGCTCCTTTACTGCATGGTTAGCCTTGGCGTCTGGAGCATTGATGCGCAAACTTACATCACCGTCCGCCGAAATCGAGATACCCGTTTTATCAGCGGTAGCATCTATCATCGGACAACAGGTGAGTTGAATCCAGCCGATTTTTCCATTCGGCGCCTGCCATTGCACGGTGACGGGATGGAATTGGCTGTGCGCACCCACATCGCGGGCGTGGCCGGTAATTTCCCCACCGTAGATGACATCCTTTCCCATCCACGCTGTTGCCACGCGCTTGCCCTCAATGGGACGGTTTACCTGGTGCGGGCCGGGAAATGATTTGAATTTTGCCATGGCATCGGGCGGGATGCGCGTATCGAGGGCCACGATCAGCGGCGCCATCCAAAGATCGTCGACGTGGTCCACCGGAGGCGTGAAACTGGTGAGGGGCGCCTTTTCGGCGTCCAGCACAGTGCGCAACCACAATCCCATGACGCTCACGTAGCTTTGCATATCCATTCCGTAGGCGCGATCGTAAGGGCCAGAAATGTTGCGCAGGTTGGCGTTATAAAGATCTGCCGTCGCGCGCCATAAACCGGCCTCCATGTCCTCGCCGCGCTCGCGCATCAGCGGCGTGAAGCCGTAATCGCGCCAAAGTGCGAGCCCATAGAGGTCCACGCCGGAATACGTGGGCGAGTTGAACTCGAAGAACGCGTCATGCTGTTTGTAGAGATCATAGGTGGTCTTCTGCCACTGCCCAGCCGGGGCGATCCACTCGGCCTTTCCGCCCCGCACCGCGGCAAAGTTCCAGAGGAAGCCATACATGAGGGAGATGTTGGTGTAAGTGGGCAGCAATCCACCCTGCTTCATCTCTCCGGCGACCGCGTAGTCAATCGCATCAAGCATTCTGTCCCGCAGATTCTTGGGAACCCGATCGGGATACTCGGTGAGGATGACCGCGAAAGTGGTACCGATGAACTCACGCCAATTGGGGTCGTAGGTGCGCCACATCTCGGCATTCGGTCCCGGTTCAGGTCCAGATGGCGTGCGGCGGAAGGTTCCGTCCCACGGCTTGCCGGGCTCGCGATATTGCGCTTTCAGAACGGTGTTAAGAATTTGCGCGGCTCGCTGGCGGTCGCCCGGGCCGTCTCGCAACAAAAGGCCTACCGCGTACCACGCCGACTCACGCACCATTAGATACGGCTTGACTTGCAGGTCAGCGTGGGCCGGCCCCAACAGCGCTCTGCACAATGCGGCCTGGGGATCGAAATACCGGTCACCCCACTCCATTGCCGTGAGAAAGATCTCACGGCTGTTTCTGCTTAACGAAGCCGCGTTCGGATGTCGCGGCTGGGCCGTTGCCGATATTGTCGCACTGCGTCAGATGGAAACCCTCAAAAGCCAGGAAGAAGAAGGAGCGGTTCTTGCCGTCGTAGCGGATTGAAGTCGCTACGAAGGCCCAGGACACGATGCGCGGTCTCAGACTCGTGGACCGGCTCTTCCGGGTTGAAAGCTTGATCAGTATTTCTCCGATGAGGGCAGCGGCGAAGATGTGGTGATTACGATCGCGCTGGGCAGTTACAAGCCGGTTTTCAGCCGGCGGCCGCTGCCGCAGCCCAGTGACAGCCCCCCCGCTTCCCGTCACCACAACGAGGCCGCCGGAGCCGAATCAGCCGCACGATGCCGACGCTCGAAGAGATGCTGGTCGTATCCAGAAGCATAGAAGGGAGGGAGCTTTGACGATCCTGCAAATGGCCTTGATCCTGTTCATTTTCCACCGCGCCTTGCGAGTTCCTCGAGAGCCGGGTCCCGGCCGCGAACGTTCCCGCCGGTCATAGCGGTAGACTGCGCATTTCGCCACACCCGCCCTCACCTTATCCCGCCTCAATGCTTCCTTTTCCCTGGCGGATGTGAGCTCTCAACCCTTTCATGCGACTGTCCGTGGCCTGCATCGTTCCGGCCGGACAGGGCCAAATTGCTCAGACCAGGATGATTTCAGCCGCTACGCTTAATCATGCAAGAGTTGAATCCACGGAGGTGGACCTATGAATAATGATCGAGTGAAGGGCCCGATCGACAAGGTAGTGGGCACCGCCAAGCGCAAGGCCGGTGAGCTGACAGGCGACACCCGGCTCCAGATCAGAGGCATTGCCCAGCAGGTGAAGGGAAGCCTTGAAAGCACATGGGGTAAGGCGAAAGATGCGGTCCAGCAGGCCGGCGAGGAAAGCGCAACACGGCCTACGCGAAGCGGCCGAAGGTAGCGAAAGCATCTCATTTCCTGTGGCTGCAAAAGATCCCGGCCGGGACGGAGTTGGAAGCGTGGTTATAAACTCTAACCCGATTCCCCCTTTAACCGGCAGGGGGCGCAGGTCCAACTCATTCGTGTCGGCCCTTGCCCCATCCCGCTGGATTCGATCGCTCTTGAAGTCGCTTGGGCCAGGGATCATCACCGGCGCTGCGGACGACGACCCATCGGGCATTGCCACATACTCCATTGCCGGCGCGCAACTGGGAACCAAACTGCTTTGGACCGCACTCATCACCTGGCCGCTCATGGCCGCGGTGCAAATGATGTGCGCCCGCATCGGCAAGGTGACGGGGCAGGGTTTGGCAGGAAATTTCAAGCAACGATTTCCAAGGTGGCTGTTGCTCGCCTTCGTTATAGCCCTGCTGACGGCAAACACCATTAACATCGCTGCCGATCTAGCCGGCATGGCGGATGCGGCTGCGATGCTGTCGGGAATCAATTCTCACTGGTTTGTGGCGTCCTTCGCGCTTCTGATTTCCTGGGCGACAGTCCGACTCCAATATCGGCAGATCGCCAACGTGCTCAAGTGGCTGGTGATTGCCCTCTTCGCATATCCCATTACCGCGTTTGTGGTGGGAGTCAATTGGGGCCAAGTGCTGCGCGATACGCTGGTGCCGTCGATGCCGCACAGCAGAGGGGAGTGGGCAACCATGGTCGCGATCCTTGGCACCACGATCAGCCCATATCTCTTTTTCTGGCAGACGAGCGAAGAAGTTGAAGAAGAGAAGTCGGCAGGCCAGAGCTCCCTTGCTTTGCGCAGAGGGGCCACCACCGAGGAACTCGAATTGAGAAACATCGATGTTGGTGTGGGTGCTTTTTTCTCGAACATGGTCATGTTCTTTATCATTCTGACCACTGCCATCACCCTTAACCGGCATGGTATTACGAACATTCAAACCTCCCGCCAGGCTGCGGAAGCACTCAGGCCATTTGCGGGGAAATTTGCTACCACCTTGTTTACTTTGGGCATAGTCGGCGTGGGATTCCTTGCCATCCCCACGCTCGCCGGATCGACGGCATACGCCTTCGCTGAAACTCTAGGCTGGCGTCAGGGACTGAACAAGCAATTGCGGCAGGCACGGTGGTTTTACGCTCTAATTCTGGCCTCTGCCGCGGCGGGCGTTGCACTCGACTTTATCGGCGTCAATCCCGTAAAGGCGCTCTATTGGACGGCCGTCATCAACGGGCTTTTGGCGCCCTTCCTCCTGGTGGCAATCCTGATCGTCGGAGCGGACAAGAAGCTGATGCAGGGCCAACCGAGTTCCCGTATTGGATGGATGGTTGTGGCCATCACTACAGTAGCCATGTTCGTCGCCGGCGTTGCGATGTTTGTTGTGTAGGCGCTCCGCCGCTGATGCTATCGAAGACTGTGCATATTCCGCTGGTTGTTTCGGGCAGCCGATTCTTTGCGGGGATCTATGGAATGTCGACCGTGAAGGGGCTCGACGGAGCGCTCTGACTCCCGGAGGCATCGACGCTTTCGATGTAATAGCTGTAGGATGTGCCGTCTTGAACACTGGTGTCAGTATAGGTTCTGGTCGCATTGACGGAGGGATTCATGAGTCGATACGAGGAGTTGCTCCCTGTGGCCCGATAGATGTTATAGCCTACCACCGGATCGGTTGAGCCAGAGGGTCCATTCCAGGTCAGTTGGACCTCAAACGTTTCTCCTGTTCCGCTCAAGCTGATGGTTGCCGTCCCACTACCTGATGCATTGCTGGTCAGCGCCACCGCTCCGCTCGTCGCGCCCGCTGTCGTGGGATCGAATTGCAGGGTGAGGGTGGCGGTCTGGCCGGGATTCAGCGTCAACGGAAAACTCACCCCCGACATACTGAAGCCTGTGCCTGTCACGCTCCCCGCGCTGATGGTCAACTCTGCCGTGCCCGAGGAAGTCAGCGTCACAGTCTGTGTAGCCGGTGAGTTCAAATTCACGTCGCCAAAAGTCACATTGCTGGAGCTAAATGTCAGTGCCGCTGTGGCTGCGTTTAGGGTGAGGGCATAGGTCTCGGTGGCTCCAGCCGCTGTGGCCGTCAGGGTCGCGGTCTGTGTAGTGGTGACCGCCGAGAGCGTTGCCGTGAAGCTGGCGCTGGTGGCTTCCGCAGCCACAGTTACCGCGGTCGGCACGGTCACCGCCGCGTCGTTGCTCGACAAACTCACTGTCAGCCCCCCTGCGCCCGCCGCCGCGGTCAGCGTCGCCGTGCAATAGTCACTACCGGCGCCCATCATCGTGCCGCTGCTGCAGGTCAGCCCGCTCAGCGTTCCGCCAGATGCTGAAGTCGTCGTTCCAGTACCTCCTGGGGCAGTTCCACTCAACGGAGATTTAATCGCGCCGTGAGAGCCGCAACCAGACAGGGCCAGGCACGAAGGCAGCAAAATTGCTAAGCTGGCATTCCAACAGGAGAGCCGGAAGAATGGCACGCGCCGATGCGCTGCTGGACGACTCGGGTGTGAAAGATACCCGTGTGAAGTGGCGTTGGCCACTTTACGCCTGCAGCAGAATTGCTGGCCATGGAAGATTCCGTCCCAATGCGTCACATCAGTAAGTCCTCACGCCTCTCGGTGCAAACCTGTTTGGGTGCGAGCCTCCAATCGATAGTCAATTCGTTCCGAGGCCTGAATGCTTGGTTTGGTTCAGTTCAAACTCAAGCAATCTACCTTCCAAAGTGTTTCTCGCGATCATGATTCATGTTAAACACAATGAAATGCTTAGATTATAGAACTTCCTTCTTGCCTGCCTCACTACTGAAGCCTACTAAGCAACCTTTTAGTTAACAGGAACTTTTTACCTGCACCCGGAAATACCTACCCCTTAGCGAGCACCGCTCTGCTTCCTTAAGCAGAGCGGTGCAAATGTGCATTTGCTTTTCGAGATGATGGTCTCGGTGGCAGGCAGATTTCATGAAATGGCGCAGTTACCTCTGCACGTTACCAAAGATCGCTACGCATTACCAAAGCACCCGTTGACACATTTGATACGGAGAAGCATGATAGCTGTACGCATGATAGCTGTATGATTGAGCCGCAAGTTGTGAGGGTAAGGCCGTAGTTCAACGGTCTGTGGCAAGATCGAAGTTCCTGACTTGCCATTCCTCGGAGGCTAAAGCTCCATTGATTTTGTCGCACTTGAGGCACGACTAAGGTCATGCCCATTCAAAGCCTGACACATCCACCACAGGCTATTATCGCTGCCTTTTTGCGGTAGGCTTCCCCCAATCGTTCACCGGATGTATGGGACCGCAGTTCGGTCACCTCCCCAGTCTAGTTTTCGGCTCTTTTTGGGGAGGCTTTCATGACCGATGTATTCAGGTGTGCAGACCTTTCCCGATGTAACTGATATTTGCTTGCCGCTCCGCGAGGTCACAACGGTCTCTAAACGGTGATTCGTTGGATGAGGGCATGTTGAACCCACAGTCTGACTGTGCCTATGAGTAAAGTTGCGCCGCAGATCCCCTGATAAGGTGCAATGGACAAACTGCTCAATGCTGTTGCATGAGGAGGATAGCTCTCTCAAGAAAGCGCAGGAATTTCGGCGGTCTTAGGGGTTTTCCAAGCGCAGTTCACCCTCGTAAGCTTCCGGGCTGAGGCGAAGTATCGCAACTTGTGCCTGGACCCAAAAAGACTGCCAGACTTCCACGGCACCAATCCCGGCGAGGCCGGTGGGAAGTTCACTAACAACCAACTGTTCGCATTTAGTTTGTGTTCGCTGAAACAATAACACGACAGCAGGAAATCGCAGAGAAGACGAGTCATTTGAGACTCGAGCGATGTGTAACCCGGTTTTCGTACGAATTTGAACTGACCGCAAGTCTTTGCCGAGGTGATCTCGTGACTCCATTCCCGCTGGTACAGACCGTCATTCAGAATCCTCAGACGCGATCGTTGATCACGGGAGCGTTCGTGTCCACAGGTCACCGTTCATCCAAATTCTGTTGAACTGAGAAGACAATCGAATAAGAGAAGCAATGTACTTGGAGTGATCTCGACTGGATCATTGACCTGCTGAATTGCCGCCAGACAAAGACACAAAGGGGGCAGCTATAAGCTGAGACCTTTTGATGCTGATTCGATAATGCGAATCGAAGTATCTGAACAAGAAACTCGCCCGAGGGCTACGGAGGGCGGTGTCCAGGGTTTTCGCAGAGTCTTTTACCACACGTGGGTGGGAGGAAACCGGATTGTGCTTTCCACGGACTTCCGCGGAGATAAGATGTGGAATTGTGTAAACTCGCGGCCACAGTGTGCAATCCATTGCAACTTCAGGAGGGAAGCAATTACGGGAGCCTGGGTGACATCGCTTAAATCCCGATGAAATCGCCCAAACTCCAGAGAAAGCCCACTGTAAGTTCGGTCACTACCCCTCGCTGGGATCGCAAGTGCTTTGGCCACTTAGGTGCACTACAGAGAGACAAGAAAGAGCAAAAGGGCAGAAAGCGACGGAAGAACAATGGTCGAGTTCCTTCACATAGATTCGGCGGATCTGCCCCGCGAGGCAGTCATATTTGGCAGCTGCACCGCCGCGATGCGAGAAGTTCGGACCAGCGTCGATCCTGTTCTCAACAGCTACTCTCCCGTGTGGGCCTGAATGACCCAGGTTGAGGAGTAAGCGCTAAGCGGGAAGATCCCGGCCTCGGCGTAGGATGGGATCCAAAGATTCGGAGGTTACTGAGAGCATGGCTCTCAAGGGAGCGTCGGCGGCTTTAACCTCGACCGCATGAATTGCCGTATGGGGACTAACTGTAGTGAGCGGCCATTTGAAGTGTCTGAAGGTCGCCACGCTGCGTTACCGAACAGTCGATAGCCTAGTACGATTGCGGTACTGACGTCGAGGACGACCATTTCGAAGTCCCTCTGGGAGTGATAACGGGTCAGAATGTGACTCACAGGGCGAAGCTGTATCTTCCCCCCCCCTATTCTTGAACATGCTCTGATTGAAGGGAGACCGAAGATGCCGACGGATGTCGGAATTGAAGACGGCTCAGATTGGTGTGCCCTCTACACCAGACACCAGCATGAAAAGATGGTGACAGAGATGCTGTCCACAAAGGGCTTCGAAGTCTTTCTGCCCCTCTATGAGTCGGTGCACCGCTGGAAAGACAGGAAGAGGCTGCTCTCTCTACCCCTATTTCCCTGCTATGTGTTCGTCCGGGGAGCCCTCAGTCGCAAATTGCAAGTGGTAACAACGCCGGGCGTTCATATGATTCTGTACAACGGCGAACGCGTGGCTACCATCCCCGAAGATGAGATTCAGACTATACGAAGGGCCGTCGAAGGTAAATTCAAAGTTGAGCCACACCCTTTTCTGAAGTGTGGCGACCGGGTCCGAGTGAAGAAGGGGTCGCTTGAAGGCGTTCACGGAATTCTGATCCGCAAAAAGAACACCAATCGCCTGGTCCTTTCTGTGGACATGCTGGCGCAATCGGTCGCAGTGGAAATTGAAGCCTCGGATGTGGAACCCGTGACGGCACCATGTTCGAAGGAAATCCACTATGCTGGACAATCGTCAGGTCACGGGAGTTTCAATGCAAAGCTGTTTTGAGGCGCGTGGCGAAGCTGACGCCGTGAAACGACCAGACGTACGGCTGCATCCTTAAGAACTATGCACAGAAGATCGACCACGTACCACCTGCAAAAAGCAGAGACGTTCGAGCCAACAGGAATCGATATGAAGTGCAACTCCAGGCATCTAACTCATTTTGGACTCCTTCTGGTAATTCTCTCGGGAATCTCATCGGGACCACTCTTTTCTGTTGCCCAAGTCAATAGCAAAACGGCGCGCTCAGAAGCCCAATCGGGCACGGGCAATAGACTGAATGCCCCCGGCTACATCATAGGCAACGAGGATGTTCTGGCGATCAATGTGTGGAAGGAGCCGGATCTTACTCGATCAATTCCGGTGCGATCGGACGGCAAAATCTCGCTACCTCTCGTCGGCGAAATACAGGCGGCAGGGCAGACCCCACCTCAGCTCGAACTCGAAATCACAAATCGACTTCAAAGCTATATGACCGATCCTGTTGTAACGGTCATGGTCGAGCAGATCAACAGCAAGAAGTTCAATATTCTCGGGCAGGTGATGAAGCCCGGTTCATATTCCCTCACGGAGGCTCCGAATGTGGTCGATGCCATTGCAATCGCTGGGGGGTTCCGTGATTTCGCCAAAAAGAAAGGGTTGTATATTCTTCGGCAGCGCCCGGATGGGTCAGAGTCAACAATACCCTTTAACTACACGGACTTTATCAAAGGCCGGCACCACGCCACGAGTATCACGCTTCAGCCGAACGATACTGTGATTGTCCCCTGAGGACAGCTCATGCTTGTACGCATCCTTCTAATCGTCGCCTTGCTTTGCGCCGTCCCGGCTCGATCTCAGGTGGAGCCCAGCGCAACCGGAGGCGCTACTTACACGGGAGAAAGCCCGATGACGATGCCACCTTTCCTGAGCGGAGGAAGCCTCCACTCCGGGCCCGGAGGAAAGACGGAATCCAATTATCTCTATGGCGGAATTGTCTTCAATACAGCCTACACCGACAACGTCTTCGCGGGTATGGCAGGAACCCCGGTCGGCGACGTTACTTATTCGATCTGGCCCAAGATAGAACTCGAACACAATACGACGAAACAGAGCATGTCACTCCAATATAGTTCAGGTTTCACCTTCTACCGGCGTGAGAGCGTCCTTGATGCCATCAATCAGAGTGCAGCTCTGAACTCTCAATATCGGCTGACCCCTCACGCAACGATCTATGTGCAGGACACCTTTCGACAGAATTCGAATGTGTTCGACCAGCCCTTCGTACTCTCTGAGGGAACTGTGAGCGGATTGACTTCTTCGCCAACGGCGACCGTCATCGCACCGCTTGCGAACCTCTACACGAATACCGCCGATGCAGGCCTATCCTATCAGTTCAGCAGGGTTGGAATGATTGGTGGGGGCGCCACTTTTGCGTTGCTCGATTACCCTAACCCGAAGCAAGTTCCCGGCCTCTACAATTCCCGCACAGAGGGAGGGGACGGCTTTTACAGTCACCTTCTCTCCGGGAACCAGTACATCGGTGGAACTTACGAGTATTCAATCGTTTCAACGCCCTCGGCAAACGCAACCACCCAATTGCAGACCCTTTCGCTTTTCTACTCTCTTGAGTTAAAGCATGAATTTTCTTTTTCAGTATCTTCTGGCCCCGAGAATTCCTACATCACTTGGCTTCACGCGCCCTCTTCGTCATCGTGGGCCCCGAATCTTCGCGCAAACGTTGCATGGGAGAGGAACCATGCAGGTGTCTCGATTGGCTACGCACGAGCCGTCACATCTGGGGAAGGTTTGCTAGGAGCGAACAATACCAATAGCGCCGACGGCGGCGTGCACTGGAACCTGGCGCGCGATTGGACGATCAATTCGGCAGCGAGCTACTTCATCAGCAAGAATGTGAGCGCACAGCTTAACTCCTTGGATCCAGGTGGACATGGCGTGACAGGCACCGCTTCGGTCGGGCACTTGATCTCGCAACATATTAGAGTAGAGTGTGGATACTCACACTTGCACGAAAGCTATGGCGCCATTGCAACGATACCCGGCGCCCCTGACAGCGACAGGGAGTTCATTTCCATCGCTTACGAATTCAAGAGGGCTCTGGGAAGGTAGTTATGGGAGACGTTTTGGACGAACAGGCACCTCAAGAGTTTGACCTGCAGAGTGCTCTCGGCCTCATGCATCGCCGTCACCTGCCTTTTCTTCTCTTGTTTTTCGCGGGCTGGTGCGCGGTCTGGGGAGCGAGTTGGCTCTTGCCCCCTCGCTATAAATCGACTACGCTTATTCTCGTCGAGCAGCCGACGATGCCAAAGAACTTCGTTGCGCCAAACGTCTCCGACAATTTACAAGACAGGCTCCAAAGCATTACACAGCAGATCCTTAGCCGGACGCGCTTATTGTTGATCATCAATAAGCTGCATCTATATCGCGATGCCAAGTTTTCGTCGACACCAGATCGGCAAGTCGCGCAAATGCGCAAGGATATCGATATAGAGCTTGTACGGAATCAAGAGGATGACATCACGTCATTTACCGTTTCGTACTCGACTCGCGATCCTCATATCGCCCAGAGCGTGACCAGCGAATTAACGAAACTGTTTATCAATGACAACCTCGAGACGCGTCAACAGGAATCCGAAGATAACACTACCTTTCTCCAAAACCAGCTGGACAGCGCGCAAACGAGGTTGGCGGCGCAGGAAGCCAAAGTGCAGCAGTTTGAGGCAGAGCACGAAGGTGATCTACCTAGCCAACAGGCAAGCAATTTGCAAATCTTAAGCGGTCTTCAATCGCAGCTCCAAAGCGAACAAGACGCCCTCAACACCGCACGGCAACAGCGAGTCTATTATGATGCGATGATTGAACGGTACCGAGAAGCCCCGCCTGCTTTGAAGGCTGATGGTACACCGGCTCAAGCCTCACCAATTGACCTTATCGATGAGCAACTTGCCGGATTCAGGGCAAAGCTGGTGGACCTCGGTTCCCACTACACTGACCGTTACCCAGAGGTCATAGCGCTGAAGGAACAAATTGCCGAGACCGAAGAGATTCGGCAGAAGATTGTAACGGACACAAGGCGAAAAGCCTCCGAGAGTCAAGAGCCAGGCAAGAGCGCGGCCGGAGACAAGACTACGGATTCTACAGAAAGCGCCACGTTGTCGCAGTTGCAGGGCCAGCTGCAGGCCAACCAACTCGAGATCACGAATCGTGAACACTCCATCGCCGTTTTAAAGGCGAGAATTGACGACTATCAGGCTCGATTGAACGCGCAGCCTGCTGTCCAAGAGCAGCTTGCGGACTTGACCCGCGGTTACGATCAATCCCAGTCAGACTATAACGATCTTCTGAAAAAAAAGAACGACTCTCAGATGGCCACAAGCATGGAAGAAATGCAGCAAGGCGAGCGATTCACCATGCTGGATCCTCCAAGTTTGCCTTTGAGGCCGGACTTTCCCAACCGGCTGAAGTTCTGTGAAATTGGTCTTGGCGTTGGCCTGGCGCTAGGTTTAACTCTGGTGTTTGTCCTCGAAGCACTGGATGACCGAATTCACAATGGACAAGAGTTGAGAGCGCTGCTTTCGATGCCCGTCATCGCTGAGATTCCGACGATCAGCAGCCCAGCTGATGAGCGAACCCGGAAGATGAGACTATCGCTCGGATGGACAACCTCCGCTCTCGTGATCCTCGCTATTCTTGCGGGCTCGGCGTTCAGTTTTCTTCACAGGTAGGTGCTGACTTCGAATGTACAAGACTTTCTTCAATCTCAAACGCAACCCTTTTAACCTCCCTCCGGATCCAAATTGCTTTGTTTCGACGCCACGACACATTGAGGCGCTTGCTGCGCTTCATCATGGCGTTCGGGAACATAAGGGGTTTGTCGTGGTCACAGGTGAGATAGGAACGGGAAAGACTTTGCTGCTGAGATGTTTGCTCCACCTTTTTGAAGGCAGTAAAGACATTTCGTACGCATTTGTCTTTAACAGCAGGCTGACACCAACAGAGTTTCTCGAATACATTCTGCTTGACTTTGGACTTCCGGCTTCCGGAAAGAATAAGAGCGAACTGTTATTTGATTTGGGAAAGTTTCTGGCGTTGCAGAATTCGAAAGAAATGACAACCGTGCTCATTGTGGATGAGGCACATGACTTGTCCGGAGAACTTCTTGAGGAAGTTCGTCTGCTTTCGAACCTGGAAACGCCCGGCCACAAGTTGCTTCAGATTGTACTGGTAGGACAGCCGGAGCTCGACGACAAACTGGATTCCATTGGACTTAGACAGCTGAAACAGAGAATTACCCTTCGGACGCACCTAGATTCTTTGAGTAAGGATGAGACGAGGACCTATATCGAAAAGCGGTTGCAGATTGCAGGTGCCAACTCAGCATCCATCTCCCTTTTCTCGGCGGACGCCGTTGCGGCAGTACATCAGTATTCATGCGGCCTCCCCCGTTTAATCAATACGATTTGCGAGAATGCCCTGATTACCGCCTACGCTAGGCAAGAGCAATTCATATCATCTAAGATCATCGGAGATGTTGCTGACAACTTCCGTCTTGGTGTGACTCCTTTGCACGCAGCACTCAGCAGCGTGAGTGGAAGTAAGTTGAATGCTCCGGGTCAGACGGTCCTCGGCCGTGATCCAAGTTTTGAGTTCGAAGAGCCGGCTAAGAGTAGGCGAGCGGGATCGTTCACTTGACCACAACTTGTAATATCAAGCAACGTAACGGAGACATACACTTCTTTCACGCTTTGGACGCGGAGAGGGGAATGCTGGCAATGTACGTCAAAGAGAGCTCGAGCCAGAATGTAGAGGTCACACAGCTGTCACTTAAATATTCCAGCAGACGAGAGAACGATATGCTTTTAGGCGCTGAGGAGGGAAATTATGAGCCAAATCTTTGATGCTTTGAGACGATCAGAGGCTGAACGCTTGGGAATTGCCCCGTCAGCATTGTCAGAAGCTCCAGAAGTGCTGCTCCGGGCTGAGCGAAATGCAGCATCAAAATGGAGAGGTGGAGATCCGGGCCAAGGAACAGAATTGAAGCAAGATCGACTGCCAGATCCGTCATTTGAAGAGCCGGCATCTCCGGTTGACTGGATTGCATCAGCAACAGCCATCGAGGATCGATCTACTTCAACTCAAGCTCAAGAGGTTCTAGGTATACTCGGTCAGTTCCCGTCTCTTCGCGTGGTACCTCCATTGCAAGATCATCTGGTCTGCTTGACAGATATGGACAGTCCAGCAGCTGAGGCCTTCCGGCTCCTTGACCTGCGATTGAGAGATATCCGGGGTAGGCGTTCGCTCAAGAAAGTGCTCATTACGAGCACAATTCCTGAAGAAGGCAAGAGTACGATTGCTGCGAATCTGGCCTGTACGCTCGCTCGTACGCAACAGCAAAACGTTTTGCTGATCGAGGGAGATTTGCGGCGGCCGTCCCTGTCTCAGATGTTCAGGATCGGAACGAATCCAGGCTTCTGTGAGTTTCTGCGGGGCGAGCGAAGTCTGATGACTAGCGTTCACCATCTTGATGGCCCTAACTTCTGGATCATGACCGGAGGCACTGCGCCCGAGAACTTTTTCGATGTGATGCAATCAGAGAGAATGGTTGCTATGCTGGATCAGCTCGCTACCTGGTTTGATTGGATCATCATCGACTCTCCCCCCATACTGCCTTGTGCAGATACGAGTTTCTGGATGAACCTCGCGGATGGAGTCCTTCTGGTCGCCCGTCAAGGGACAACGGAGAAACACCAGCTGAAGATGGGGCTAAAAGAGATTGATCCTCAAAAGGTGGTTGGCGCAGTATTGAACGGGTCTAAAGATCACCCTCATAGTGATTATTACTACGGGGCATCCGCTAAATCCGCGTAACATCGCACCCATCTGGAAGCGGTCACGTAAATGCCTGAGTGTCGCGTAGCAGGAGAACGACGGCAGGTCGAGGACTTGGCGTTTCGCTCTGAGACAGTAGGTCAGTCTTCGCAGCACATCGCGCACAACGGGGCCAACAATTGTGGTTACGTGAAAGACTATGATTTCATGCACTAAACTGGACGGAATTTGGGGCCAGGTCACCCGGATGGGTAAAATGGGCCAGTTCGCGCAGAAGCCGAAAGGCGCCAAAGACAGCACTTTCTCGGATTGCGAACAATGATCAAATTAAAAAGAACGCCCTTATTCTTGCTGGGGTTTGTGTCACTTCTGGCTTGCTTCGTTATAGGCTTCCGACTTGCGAGAGCTTCCTCTGATGTCGCTTTCTTAGGGGACTCAATCACTCAAGGATGGGCATATCCACGAGTGAATCTTGGACGATTCGGAAACACTACGGCTCAGATGGCTACGCGTTTTCCGGTTGAGGTGGCTGGACACCGCTATAGGGAGGTCATAATCCTGGGCGGCACCAACGACGTATTGCTGCACATTGATCCCGCGGTGACGATCCATAACCTTCTTGAAATTGCGGATGCTGCGATGCAGTTAAGCGCTCAACCAGTCCTTTGCGAGATTCCACCAATCTTTCACCCTTACAATCCCGCCGACAAGACTAACTATTCGCAGGAAGTCTACGCGCTCAATCAACGGATTGTACGCCTTGCGGCAGAACACCAGTGGAAGGTAATTGATTACTACGATCCGATTCTCGGACACCCAAGTTACTCCTCCGATGGAGTTCACCTGAGGCGACGAGGTTATGCGGTCATGGAGTGGGCATTATTTCGCGGATTTCTTCCGAATTGACCTTCGCTTGATCGCCTTCAGCCTACGGTCATTTATAGCCCGTCTGCGGGCCGACCTGGAAGAAATGAAAGGCGGGCACATACAGCCATCTTTGCGAACCCATCAAGGCGGCGCAAGGAAACCCAAGCGACAGGTATCTTGTTTATAACACAGTACTATCAGGGTACTGCTGGGGCTTCGCTGATAGCGAACGCCAGAGTGTTTATAAGATAGGTCCACTGAGGTAGATAAGCTCATCTGACATCCCAGCGCCGCGAGCCACTGATTGGGTCGTCAATCTGAACAGTCGGAGGGGGATTTTATGCAGCGCAAGCAAATTGAGGGTACCACGCCACAGGATGTTTTTCGCGCCAAGCGCTATGAAGTAGAGACGACCGTGCGCTTTCGTATCCGAGGGGAAGAAAACTGGCGCGACGGCGTGACCGGGAACATCAGCGCATCCGGAGTGCTTTTTCGGTCGGATTTTATCGTCAAACCCTCCACCCCCATTGAAATGAAACTGGAGTTACCTCTTGAATTGCGGGGCGAAGGAAGCGCCGAAGTCTTCCGTCGCGGTGTAATCGTGAGGTCGGCTATGTTCTCGACCGATTCTGGTGCAGTTAAATTGGCTTACGGAGCGATCCTTCTACCCGCGCCAAAAAAGAGGACGGTAGCCATTCTGGGAGTTCCCATCGATAATCTTTCGATGGATGAAGTCGTGCGGGCCATCGAGGATCAAATCGATGAAGGAGGCTTTCACCAGGTTGCGACAGCAAATGTGGACTTTCTGATTAAATCCATCCATGACGACGAGCTGCACGAGATTCTTTGCCGCTGCGATCTGGTATTGCCAGATGGAATGCCTATTGTCTGGGCCTCTCGCATGATGGGCCAGGCGCTCAAGGAACGCGTCACAGGCGCGGACCTGGTTCCGCGGCTTTTGCAAGTCTCCGCGCGACGCGGCTATCGCATCTTCCTGCTGGGCGCCGAAGATCCGAGTTCCGCACGCGCAGCGGCCTGGATAGAACGTCACTATCCCGGCGTGTGCATAGCCGGCCGGTACTCGCCGGAGTTTAAACCTCTGGACGAGATGGATCACGATGAAATCCTCCGCCAGATTGAGACGGCTCGTCCAGATGTTCTCATGGTGGCTTTCGGCAATCCGAAACAGGAAAAGTGGCTCGCTATGCATCGACATCGCCTTAGGGTGCCGTTCTGTATAGGGATAGGCGCGTCACTCGACTTTTTGAGCGGGAAGGTTGCGCGCGCGCCGAAGTGGATGCAAGCAAGCAGCCTTGAATGGGCTTACAGGCTTTGTCAGGAACCAAAGCGGCTGGCCAAGCGGTATTTGGGAGATGCTATTGGGTTGTTTTGCTATCTCACTCCGCAACTGGCGGCCACTGCCGCGCAGGCCGGGGGCCGTACCGCCGGTAAGCTTACGGAGAAGGCGGTGGGTGCTGCAACTGTCTTCCACATAGAGGGGAGGGTTAGCGGCAATTTACTGTCATCCCTGGAAACCGGGGTCTCCAGCGCGATTTTTTCGGGTACCGATGTTGTGCTTGACCTGAGTAATACTTCATATCTTGGCCCGGATGCACTAGGTTCACTGGTTCATCTGGTGGGCATAGCGCATCGCTGGAAACGCGAAATTTGGCTTGTAGGCCTCCGACCATTTCTGAAGCGCATTATTTACGCAACCCAGTTGCGTTCCCAATTTCGTATGGCTCCCGGGATAGCCGACGCGCTTCGCCGAATTGGGCCAAATCCGGTCGCAATTGGTGCACGGGCCGACGAAGGCTGGACATTTTGTCGGATCGGTAACGAGATGATTCCGATCCACGCATTTGAGGTCCAGGATTTGTACAGCCAGTTGCAATGTCTGCTGAAGCATAAGGGATTCCGCGAACAGGTTCTGAAGCCGAGTTCCCTCAGCATTCCCATTGTCGACAGCGGAACGGTTCAGCCGGGTGCTAGGGACGAGTTGCTGAAAGCATCTCCCAGCAAGATCCGGTTTGATTTGACCACCCATCTTGATGCGGGCAACCAATTACTATGACGATTTTCTCTATCCCACTTCTATTCCTCTGCGCAGCGTTGCTTATCGCCACGCTGCCTCTTATCCTGGAACTTCTGCTCCTGACGGTGGGGGCCTTGCTGCCTTCACGCTCGTCAGAGGTGAACGAGGACAATGAAGCGAAATCGATTCGCATGGCTGTGATTGTTCCGGCCCATAATGAGGAAGCGCACATTGGACGCTGCGTTCGCAGCATACTTATCTCCGAACCGGAATCTGCCGAAGTGCTGGTGGTGGCCCACAACTGCAGCGACAGCACTGCCCTGGAAGCGAAGCGCGGGGGGGCGCGCGTGCTCACGCTCGACGACCCGAGCCAGACTGGTAAAGGATGCGCGCTGCGCTACGGCTTTTCAGTGGCGCTAACCGAAGGCTTCGATGCGGTACTCGTCATCGACGCAGACTCCCTCGTCGCATCGAACCTAATACGAGCAGTGCGAAATAGGTTCATCTCCGGAGCGAGGGCGTTGCAGTGCCGCTATGAGGTGGATAACGCAGACGCCAATCAGCGGACGCGGCTTATGTCTTTCGCGTTTGTTGCATTCAATGTGGTGCGCGCACGCGGGCGCGCTCGACTCGGTCTCTCCGCAGGGATCTTCGGCAACGGTTTCGGCTTGCATCGTGGGGTCATACAGGAAGTTCCTTTTAGCGCGCACTCCGTGGTTGAAGACTTGGAATACCATCTAAATCTCGTTCGAGCCGGCATACGCGTCGAATTTCTGAATTCGGCGAGCGTTCTGGGCGAAATGCCCGTCGGCGGCAGGGGCGCCGCCACTCAGCGGAGTCGTTGGGAGGGTGGCAGACTGCGCATGGCAAAGGAATGGTCGATCCCCTTGCTCTGGGAAGTACTCAGAGGACGCATCAGTCTGGTGGAACCGTTGCTGGATATTTTAGGACTTCCTCTTGCGTTTGAGGTTTTGCTTCTGTGCTGTGGGCTCTGCCTTCCGGTTAGTTGGCTTCGGCTTTATGCCATCGGAGGCTTCGCCATAATTGCTCTGCATCTGCTCGCCGCAGCTGTATTTGGCCCAGGCTTCAGGGCGAGCGCAAGGATTTTGGTCGCGGCTCCGGGTTACATTATTTGGAAGCTTTCGATGCTTACTCGCATCTGGAGAGCATCTCAGGGCGATGCAGCCTGGGTTCGGACGCACCGCGATGCGCTGCCCGTAATGTCGACGTCCCCCACTGCCAGTGCCGCTCCCTTGACATACTCTCAACGGCCTGACTCCTCAATCGGCAGACCGGATTGCAGTTCTACAAAAGTTGTCTGACGAAGTTATCTGATCCCTGCCCGGCGAACGAACTGTCCGCACTTTACGCGCCCCTTGTATTGATCACAGATCCATGGAGCGAATCGATAGGGCTTTCTGAGCGCCTTAATGAGGGGATCGCTGATATTGAAGCAGAACAGAAGGATCCGAGAGCGATGGCCACCCTGCCTTTTCGCCTCCAGCTAGAGAATCGTGACCGAACATATCACTTTGCGGAATGATGACAGCCACCGCTCCACTCCCCAATACGATGAGTCTCGCGACTGGATCTTCCCGCATGCGGATCGCGTATCTCCTCAGCCGTTATCCAGCGGTGTCGCACAGTTTTTTCCTGAATGAGATTCTGCAACTTAGGAACCTCGGGCTTGATGTTGAAGTCGCCTCGATTAACCCTCCAGATCGAGCGACAGAAGCACTGGCTTCGGCCGAACTCAACGAAAGCAGGAAGACCTACTACGTAAAGTCGACATCATATGCTAAGTCAGTCGGTATCATCTTCAGGACGTTGCTGCTGCGGCCGGGAGTTTTTTGTCGAGGCCTGATCTTCGCATTGCGTCTGGGCGGTTGGAACCTCCGCGCAAAGCTATTTTCTCTGTTCTACTTTGCAGAAGCTCTGCTGCTGGGAGACTGGATGGCGCGCCGCGGCCGTAACCATCTTCACGTGCATTTTTCGACAGCCGTGGCAACAGTTGGCTTGCTGACGTCGGTTGCTTGGAGGATTTCTTACTCCCTCAGCGTTCATGGACCGGACGAATTTTACAATGTCGGTGAATTCTCTCTCGCCCGAAAAGTCGCGCATGCCAAATTTGTTTTCTGCATAAGTGATTTCTGCCGCAGTCAACTCATGCGCATCTCGTCGCCGCAGCATTGGGAGAAATTTGAGGTCATCAGACTGGGAGTCGATCCGGCCGTCTTTGCGCCTTCGGGTGGAGTCGTGAAGAAGGCTGACAGTTTACTTGAGGTCGTCTGTGTAGGTCGGCTGGTTTCTGCAAAGGGACAGTTCGTTCTGGTTCGTGCGATCGCAGACCTGCTTGAACAGGGCTACGCGCTTCGTCTGAAGTTCGTAGGTGACGGCGAAGATCGACAGCAACTCGAATCTTACGTCGACAGTCGAGCTCTGAGTGCGGTCGTGGAGTTCAACGGAGCACTAAATCATGAGGAGACGCGCAGGATCCTGGAATCGGCGGATCTTTTCGTATTGGCAAGCTTTGCCGAAGGATTGCCAGTAGCTCTAATGGAAGCGATGGCGATGGAGATTCCCTGCGTAAGCACATACATCGCAGGTATCCCCGAATTGATCCGCGACGGCATTGATGGACTCCTCGTTCCTGCTTCATCGCAGGAGGAGTTGGTTTGTGCGATCAAGCTGCTTATCGATAATCCGCAGCTGAGACGCAAGCTAGGTGTGGCAGGCAGAAAGCGTGTCCTAGCTCGTCATGACCTGGCAACGAACACGCGTGCTCTCGCTGCTGCATTGGAACGAAATCTCGCGCACGGTGCCTGAAGAGACATGTCATCGGTGACCTCAGCACAATACACATTTGATGTATCCGTGGTGATCGTTTCACTGAATACCAAGAGCGTACTCAGGGAATGCCTGGAATCAGCACGTCGAGAGTCCCGGTCGCTTCGAGTCCAGATCATCGTCGTCGACACAGTTCGAGCGATGGGTCTCAGGAGATGGTGGAGCAGGAGTTTGCGGAAGTTTTGTTGATCCGCAGCGAAGTGAATCTCGGTTTCGGAGGAGCGAACAATCTCGGGTTTCAATCGGTTGAGGACAGGTATATCGTGGTGCTCAACTCCGACGCTTTTTTGACTGAGAACGCGTTGGAGCGATCTGTCCACCACATGAATGCGGATCAGAAAGTAGGTATCGGGGGCGGACAGCTTGTGGGCCGCAACGTTTCCTGGCAGCCTTCAGCTTGCAAATTTCCCACAATCCTCGACGATCTAATTGTTCGCTCGGGCTTCGCGGCAAGGTTTCCACATTCCCGCTTTTTTGGCCGCTTCGACCGGACCTGGGCGACTGTCATGGAGCCTGCGGAGGTCGATTGGGTTCCGTGAGCCTACTCGATTATTCGCGCAGATGCTTTGGCTGCTGCGGGACTTTTTGATCCGCGATTTTTTCTCTACTGCGAAGAAGTAGACCTGTGCAAGCGTTTCAGGCAACTAGGGTATTCCGTTTGTTATTGGCCCGACATTTCGATCATTCATATTGGCGGAGAGTCATCCCGACAGGTGCGTTCTGTGGACACGTCTAAAGTCGGCGCGCAACTTACTCTATGGAGAATGCGTAGTGCGCTTGTTTCCTGTCGGAAACACTCTGGTGCTTTTATTGCCACTCTCGCAATGCTTTTGGAAGTTCTCCGGCACGGACAGCGGTTTCTCAGATTGCGCCTTAGTTCTAACCCGGATCGCCGCGCCATTGCAAAGTCGGAGATGCGGCTAGCGGCGAGTATGGTGCAGGCATGGCGCGAAACAAACGGCGGAAGGCTCTCTCCAGTGCAACCGTGATAAGTCGAAAGGGAGTTGAGATTTCTAGAGCCGCCATGAATCGTCAGTTCAAACAGACGTCCAGCTTGGTCCTATCGCTGCTGTTTCGAGCTACGTTGATTTTGCGCCAGAAATGGCGCCGGTTTTACAGCCATGCCCTACTCTCGTCGACACTTCCCGCTCCACTGAGTGGATCGGTGATAGTGATGGGAAGGGCCAACGTTTATGGAACAGGCAATATTCGCTTCGGAGAGAACGTTCTGCTCTATCCGAACCTGCATCTTGAGACCCAACAGGGCGGATCCATTGAGATTGGCGATAATGTTGTGCTCTCCTCCGGGGTTCATCTCGTCTCTGTAGAGAAGATCAGGATTGGCCCCGGCACGATGATTGGAGAATACTCTAGCGTTCGGGACGCCAACCATGCTCGTTCGCAGGAATGCCCGATTCGCGAGGCTGGCTATACGGCGTCGCACATCACGATTGGCAGCGAAGTCTGGATCGGTAGGGGTGCGGCCATCCTTGAAGGTGTAAGCATTGGTGATGGCGCAACTGTAGGCGCCAACGCTGTCGTCACCCGAGATGTACCAGCGGGTGCGACCGTAGTGGGAGTTCCGGCGCGACAAGTGCGCGTGACCGAAACGTCGAAACCCTCTTCTTTTCCCTCGAAGAGCTCTAAAGTGGACGATGCCGCAAGCAGCCACTCTTATCAAAATTAGGTCCTTTTTGCCGGCGAACAGGCGACGACTTTCCCCGCCCGGTCGTTCTCGGCCGATTCGCCTCTTCTCAATCTCAATCTGCAGGGAGTTAAATCCCGAATCTGAACTCTAGGTGAATAAAATGTCGCAAGCTCCCCTAGATTTTCCAAGACTATTGTCTGCTGAGAGTACCGGCGCGCGGTTTTCCTGGAAAGATGCGAGCCGCCATTTCGATGACCTAGGCACCGTACATGTGGGGATCTATGGTTTCATTCGAGACCTCATACCCGCGCTTGTCATGGCAAGCTGGTGGTTCTTACAGAATTCCGCCTCTCTCTCCGCATCCCCAGAGGAGTGGCTGAGTTCTCAGTTCAGCCTGCTGGATGTTGCGCTTTTGGCGGTACTGACGCTTTGCTGGCGGGAGATTGCAGGCAGTGCAATGGCAACGGGCTCCAAGCTCGTGCGCAAACAGGCAATTGGGAATTTGATTGCCGCCTTGTGCTGCTCAATCCTGGCTTTCATGGCAGGCTGCACCCACACTACACCCACTCAAGCAATGATTCTGAGTGTCTGCTTCTTCCTCGCTTCAAGCTCGATTAGCCTGCTGTGGCTTGCCGGCGCCTGCGTCTCCCATTGGGTACTTCTGACGTACATTGTCGTCAAACACGAGGTCATTCTTGTTGGATCGGGCCCTAGGGCACGAGACCTTTTTGCAAAGCTGATGGACACCCCGACCCAAACGGTAAGGGGCATCGTAGACGATCAGTTTGCGGGCACACCCGCGATGCAATCGAAGTATCTGGGCGGGATTGCTGAGCTCGAGCATCTCCTGCGAGAGCACCCTGTTGCTGTGGTGTACTGCTCCTTGCCCGTGAAGACGATGTACGCTGAGACGCAGCGCGTGATCTCGATATGCGAGCTAATGGGCGTGGAGGTACGCCACTCAGCTCGTCTATTTAATACCGACATCGCGCAAATCGACTCGCACTCCTCAGTGCACGGTATGTTCGCCATCCTTCGCATGGTCCGCAAAGGGTCTCGGAATTATCTCAAGCGGGCGATCGACATCGTAGGGGCTTCGGCAATGCTCATGTTGACGGCGCCGATTGTGATCCTTGCCGGAATTGCGATCAAAATCTCCAGTCCCGGGCCGATTTTCTTTGCTCAAGAACGGTACGGACTCGACCGCCGACGATTCCGCATTTATAAGTTGCGAACCATGGTCGAAGATGCGGATGCCCTGCAGATCGCATACGAGTCGATGAATGAGCTTGCCGGCCCGGTATTCAAGATTCGCCGCGACCCTCGCATCACCCCCTTGGGGCGCTTTCTGCGAATAACATCGATTGACGAACTCCCTCAATTGTGGAACGTGCTAAAGGGTGATATGTCCCTGGTGGGGCCGCGCCCGCTCGCAGTCCGCGACGTGCAGCTGATCCAAGACAGCCGACACTTGCGGCGCTTCAGCGTGCGCCCTGGCATTACCTGCATCTGGCAGATCAATGGGCGCAATGCTACGGATTTCGAATCCTGGGTTCGCCAAGACCTGGAATATATTGACAACTGGTCGCTGCACCTTGATCTGTTCATTCTCCTCGCCACTGTGCCTGCCGTGCTTAGGTGCAGGGGCGCAATGTAGCAATTGATTAGGCGAGCTCTTTGGATCGAACAGTCCGGCAGGTTTTCAAAGTAAGTTATTACTTGAATTTAAGGTCGTCGTACATCGATTTGATACCTGGAATTCACATCCTGTGCGGGGAGCCGTCAACTTCGCATCAATCACGCGCCTACTGCGGCGCTCAACTTCAACCACAAAAGGAAGGGAAACATATGACCACAGTGATAGAGTCGTCCTATCTGTCGCAGTGCTATGCCGCTGCCGACTCGGTTCAACAGACGATCACAACCATGATTGATGATCTGATCGCGTCGTTGCCTGACCCAAAGCGGCTAACTCCCGAAGAACGACGCGGTGTGATCGCCAGGTATTCCGCAGTTCTCGAAGGAAATTTCATCTATTGGATGACCGCTACCCTGCTTGCCGTCAAGGCGGAAGGAGCGCGTCCGATTCTGCTTGAGAACTTGCATGAGGAGGTTCGTGATGCTCACCCGGCTATGCTACGCCGGTTTGCACTTGCTGCGCATTCCTTTCCTAAAGGTTCAGATGCGTTGGCGGTCAATGAAGAGCTCACCAACATGCGGCTTTTCCTGGGCAAGCTCTCGGCCGTGCAGTCGCTTCTGACGATGGCGTTCTTCGAGGGATACATTCAAAAATTCATGCCGTACCTGGCCGACCTTGCCGCGGCGCAAGGATCGACTGAAATGGAATACACGGATGTGCATGGCGTATGCGATATCGCTCACACCGAGGGCCTCTTCCAGGCACTATCGATCGAGATGTCTGCCAATCCGCTCGCTCCGGGAAAAGACCTGTACGAAGGAGTAAGTCTTCTTCGTACGCTGATGCAACGGATCGTGTTTTATCAGAAGAATTGATCTTCGCTCGTGAAAAACCTCTGTGAGATCTGACCTGCAATCCCTTCCCGACTTCCAACCCTCCTCTGGCGAAAAGGCGGGCTATTTCCGCGTTGCCGGGACTCACCTTTACACGGTGTTGCACCCGGCATCGGAGCCTCTGGCCCGTGTTCTTCTTGTTGGTCCCTTTGCGTCTGAGCGGCAGAATTCGTATCTTCCGTGGGTGCGATGGGCCCGATATTTGGCAGCGAGGAGAATCGAAGTCCTGCGGTACGATTATCGGGGGGTTGGCGAGAGCCTCGGTCAATTCGAGGAGACGACGTTTAAGGACTGGAGCGACGATCTCCGGCTTCTTGGCGAGTGGTATGCGAAACGAGAACCCCCTTTGCCCCTTGTATTCCATGGCCTGGAAATAGGCGCACTTCTTGCCGGCAAGTGCTTTGATGATGGCATGGGGGACGCCATGCTATTGTGGTCGCCGCCGGTGAACGCCAATCAGGCGCTTCGCTCGACGCTCCTGCGCTGGGTCGGCTTGGAGCAACTGCTTACACCCGGCGCTGAGCGGCGGCCGGCCAGTCATTACATTCGTCAATTGGAAGAGGGCAAGTCCGTCGAGGTGGAGGGATATCAATGGTCTTCAACGCTCTGGCATGATTCGTTTGAATGGGCGATACCATCCCACATTGGCAAAGAACCCGGCACAGAAACGTGCAGGAGGCCCGTCAGAGTCGTGGAGCTCCCCAAAGAAGCTGCTCCGCTCATAAAGGGCGGATTTGTCGGTTATGACGAAGTCAAGGATTTCGGCTGGCTCTTCGAAGAGAATTCGGAATGGATTCAAAACAAAGTCGCTCTTCGCGGGAGGGGCGCCCATGCTGCAGTCCGTTGAAGAGCGCGAACTCATAACACTACGCCGTCTTGGTCCTCTTGTTCATGGCACATTTCATAAGGGGCGCGATAAGAATCCAGTAGTCGGCGACGAGAAGCGCGTCGGTATTCTTTTTTTAAATTCACTGTCTCTGCCGAGAGCTGCAACTGGAGATTCCTCTGTTTATTGGGCGGACTGTTTTGCTGATTCCGGCTATCCTTCTTTTCGCATTGATCTTCCCGGTCTAGGGGATTCTGACGGCACTCTTCCACAGGATCTACTTGGATTCATCAATTCGGGCGGGTTCGCGTCTGTGGCTGCCCAAAAGGTGCGCGAGCTTGTCGAAACTTTCAATTTGTCCGGAGTCATTATTGTCGGGCACTGCGCCGGGGGTGTTTCGGCGCTTTTTGCGGCTGCCAAGTGCGCTGAGTGCAAAGGGCTGGTTCTCTTAGACGTTTACTTCCATCTGCCGCAGACAATTAGGCCGAAAATACGGCAGGAGTTGAGCAGCTGGGCTTTACACAGCCGCTTTGGCCGGTTTGCGAGCGATGTTTATGATCGCCTGGGGCAGATTCGCCTCAGCCTGATGGGAAACAGATTGCCGGAGAATGCGAATATCCCTCTGCTTCGGTGCTGGAGGAGCCTTGCTTCCACAGGATTGCCTATTCTCATTCTCAAAGCACCAGCACGAAAGGCTATAGGCGCCAAGCCGAGAGCAGGCGAATTTGATTATTTAGCGCACGTGCTAAGAATTGCCGGGAGCCATAATCAAGTTACAGTCGAGCTCACCGAGGGAACCGATCACTCGTTCGCAAATCGGGTGGGGCGGAATGCCGTACGTCAGCATGTGGAAAACTGGCTGAGGACCTATTTCCCGCTAGCCCAAAAACAACTCTCAGACCGGTTGGCTGCGCTTAAACATTTGGTTGTTTGAATCAGTCGGTTCGCAGCTAGTAAATGGCAGAGAAGCCGACTCAAAACTCTTCTTGGAAAGTTGATATTAATTCATATGGATGTGCGATCTGAAGTCATTGCTCAATTCACCCAGGCAGCGCGGGAAAACGATAAGCAGCTGGCTCCACTGGCTGATGATCTTGAATTGCTCGACTCGGGCCTGGATTCTCTGTGCTTTGCCGTGATTGTATCGCGCCTCGAAGAGTCGCTTGGAGTAGATCCCTTTACTGCTTCGGAAGATGCAGTGCTGCCTGTGACCTTTGGAGAGCTTGTCAGCTTTTACGAAAATGCCGCAAAATTGGCCTAACTCGCTTTGGAATGCACTTACCGCTGCAGGCGACCTTTCGGGCCGCTTTGTGACGGATGCGGACTCCTATATTTCTCTGAACGATCTGGTCTCAGGGTCAGTTCTTTGCGGCCGTGGTGAGGACCTCCGCGACCGCTCCGTGCTTCTCGTCACCAAGGACCAGTTCACGGCTGCATCAGCCTTGATTGAGCTCGACGGTATTGCGCGGCGTATTGTGCTCTGTCCGCCCGATCTCCCGCTTGAGCATTTTCCCTACGTCATGGACACGGCCGAAGTGGACGCAGTGATTTCGGATAAGGAGATCCTGCTGCCGGGAAAGCCCCGGTCCATGTATTTCAGCCCATGCACTCGGAACGTGGTTCCCGGCAACGGCAATCATGAAGTGTACTCCCAGACAGAGTGGGTTCTTCTTACATCCGGTACGACCGGCGTTCCCAAGCTTGTTGCTCACACGTTAAAAAGCCTGGCCGAAGCTATCCGAGCGAATAGCGGGTCGGGCGACCGCATGGTTTGGAGCACCTTTTACGATATTCGCCGTTACGGCGGCCTTCAGATCTTTCTGCGCGCTATTCTTACCGAAGCTTCTTTGGTGCTTTCAAGCGCGCAGGAATCGACTGCGGATTTTCTGACACGTGTCACATCGTATGGAGTGACGCACATCTCAGGCACGCCCTCTCACTGGCGACGGGCGCTTATGAGCCCTGCAGCACAGCTGATCACGCCGCAATACGTCCGCTTGTCCGGCGAAATCGCGGACCAGGCCATCCTCAATCATCTGCGTGCCGCGTATCCTCAGGCTCGTATCGCTCATGCCTTCGCATCTACCGAAGCGGGAGTCGCATTTGTAGTCAACGACGAGATTGCGGGATTCGATCAAGGTGTGATCGAGAACACGCCGGGCGTCGAGATGAAGGTCGAAGACCACACACTACGAATCCGCTCGGCACGAACTGCGAGCTGCTACTTAGGGATCGCAGCGCCAATTCTGAAAGGCGCAGACGGATTTGTGGATACAGGTGACATTGTGGAATTGCGGGAAGAACGGTTTTACTTCGCCGGAAGGCGCGACGGCGTGATCAATGTCGGAGGATTGAAGGTGTATCCCGAGGAGATTGAGGCGGTCATCAACCGTCATCCGGACGTGCACTTGTCGCTGGTTCAAACCAGGAAGAACCCGATAACCGGGTCGCTCGTTGTCGCCGATGTGGTTCTGAAGGGAGTACGCGAAGACGGGCACAACGACTCGCGCAGGATTCAGGACGACATTCTTCTTCTTTGCCGCAAAGCTCTTTCGCCGCACAAGGTCCCGGCGGTAATCAACTTCGTCCCCCAGCTCACAGTTGCCGAGTCGGGGAAGGTCATGCGTCGCAGTGCGTAACGTCATCGTTACTGGCGCAAGTCGCGGGCTGGGACTAGGTATTGCCCGCAGGCTCGCCGGTTCGGGCTATTGTGTCATTGCCATTGCCCGCAAAGAAAGCAGCGGCCTCACCGACGCCATCCGGGAGGCAGAGCTCGCCAACCCGGGAAGTTTGAATTTTGTGCCATTCGATCTGGGCGAGATCGAACGCATTCCCGATCTTGTCAAACAAATGCGGAAAGACTTTGGCGCGACCTATGGACTCGTTAACAATGCGGGTATCAGCTTCGAGGGCGCTTTGGCGCTGATGCCGGATTCTCAAATCGAACAGCTGGTGCGGCTTAACACGGTGTCACCCATTTTATTGACGAAGTATGTTGTGCGCTCGATGCTTGCTCATGGCGGCGGCCGTGTGGTCAATATATCTTCGATCATTGCTTCTACTGGGTATAGCGGACTTTCTGTTTACGGCGCCACGAAGGCTTCGATCGTCGGCTTCACGCGCTCGCTCGCTCGCGAGGTGGGCCGCATGGGTGTTAATGTCAATGCGGTCGCACCCGGTTTCATCGCAACTGATATGACGCAGAGACTCGATGAAAAAGATCGCCAGCGGATCGAGAGTCGCAGCGCGCTCCGGCGTCTGGCGGAGGTTGGTGACGTGGCAGACGCGGTCGAGTTCCTCCTTGGCGACAAATCCAGGAACATTACGGGCACAGTGCTGACCGTCGACGCAGGGAGCACAGCTTGAGCGCGCTTAAGACAATGCTTCCCGTCAGTGTCAGCGACTCTCCGGCCAAAGCGTGGCTGCGTGCGCTGGAATTGACTGCAGCGATTTCTCGAAATCGGGACCGTGTGCTTTCTGATGTGATGGACGATCTCGCCTCTCGTTGCGGCGACGCGCCGGCCCTATTATCAGACCGCGAGTCTTTCACCTATCGCTCACTTTCGGAGCGCTCAAATCAGTATGCTCGCTGGGCTCTCGAGCAAGGTCTCAAAAAAGGCGAAGTAGTTGGCCTCTTGATGACAAATCGGCCGGAGTACTTCGCTTTATGGTTGGGCGTCAGCAGTATGGGTGGCGTGGTGGCGCTGCTCAATACGAATCTGATTGGGCGAGCACTCTCGCACTGCATCGATACTGCCGAGCCAAAGCATCTGATCGTTGCGAAAGAATTGCTAGACTCTTTCAACAGCGCATCGCCCCATCTATCCGCCTCGCCAGCGGTCTGGGTCCATGGCTGCGATCATGAAGGATTCCGGCGAATCGATGAGGAGATTCAGCTACAGCCCGGAGGCAGACTGGCTCTAGGCGAGCGTTCCACTCTGTCAGTTGAGGACAGAGCTCTTTATATTTTCACTTCCGGCACGACAGGGTGGCCAAAGGCAGCTTACGTCAGCCATGCGCGAGTGCTGCAATGGGCTTATTGGTTTGCCGGATTGATGGACACACGACCTACGGACCGGATGTACAACTGCCTCCCGATGTATCACAGTATCGGCGGAGTACTCGTTCCCGGCGCTTTGCTTGTGGCCGGCGGTAGTGTGGTAATTCGAGAGAAGTTTTCTGCCAGTCAGTTTTGGCGTGATGTCGTCAGCTGCGATTGCACGATGTTTCAATATATCGGCGAACTTTGCCGGTATATGCTACACGCGGAGCCGTCGCTGCCCCCTTTGCGTCATCGAATTCGCCTTGCCTGTGGCAACGGCCTTGCAGCCGACATATGGGACGAATTTAAGGAGCGCTTTTCAATCCCGCGGATCTTTGAGTTCTATGCCTCGACTGAGGGCGGCGTCTCGCTCTTCAATGTCGAGGGCAAGGCAGGCGCCATTGGCCGCGTACCTGCCTACCTGGAACATCGCTTTCCAGTCGCTTTAGTGCAGTTCGATGTCGAAAGTTGCGAGCCAATTCGCAACAAGGATGGGTCTTGTATCCGTTGTGTGGCAAACGAAGTCGGCGAAGCAATCGGCCGGGCCTCCGCAGACCCAGGGCAAGTGGGTAGCCGCTTTGAAGGCTATACCGACGAAGGCGCTTCCGATAAAAAGATCCTGCGTCATGTTTTTCAGCCGGGCGACATGTGGATTCGCACCGGCGACCTGATGCGAAAGGACGAAAAGGAATTTTATTATTTTGTCGATCGCATTGGCGACACCTTCCGATGGAAAGGCGAGAACGTCGCCGCGTCTGAAGTCTCTCAAGCAATCTGCACATTTCCCGGAGTGAAACACGCGAGCGTCTATGGGGTAGCCATTCCGTCGGCCGAAGGCAGGGCAGGAATGGCTGCAATCGTCACCGATCGCGAGATCGATCTTCACGCTTTTAGAAGTCATCTCACGAGCCGGCTTCCATCCTACGCTCGGCCTTTATTCCTGCGGCTCCGCGATCAGATTGACCTGACTGGGACTTTTAAATACTCGAAGACAGAGTTGGTTCGCCAGGGATTCAATCCATATGCCACCGCGGACGAGATTTACTTCGACAGTTCGGAGACGCAACGGTATCTTCGGCTCGACGATGAATTGTACGAATGCATTCAAGGCGGAAAGGTTCGTTTGTAATCCTTTCCGGGCTGACCGAGAGGTTTCTCCTGCCTCGAACAAAGAGAGATGTACATGCTGATTGACACGATTCACGATGCTTATCTAATTCGGGAGCAGGAGCTTCGTGACGGTCTAATCACTCCCGATGTGACTCCTGAAGAAATTCGAAGTCATTTGACAGCGCATTATGACTTTGAAAAGCAGATGACGTTGGACGAAGTGATCGCCGATGTAGAGAAGATGTTGAAAATCTGGCAAGTCCAGGTAACACATCCGCGGTACTTCGGTCTCTTCAACCCAAGCGTCACACTCGCCTCCGTTGTCGCGGATACCCTGGTCGCGATGTACAACCCGCAGCTGGCCAGCTGGCGCACATCACCGATTGCGAATGAGATCGAAAGATTCACGCTCGATTGGATTGCAGCGAAGTTCGGTTTGCCGAAAGACACACTTGCGACCTTTACTAGCGGTGGAGCTGAGGCGAATCACTCGGCGGTGATCGTCGCGCTGACACGAGCGTTTTCAGATTACGGCGATAAGGGGCTTCGTTGTCTAGGTGGTACACCAACAATTTATCTCTCGAGTGAGGCTCATCACTCTTTCGCAAAGATAGCGCACATGACAGGTCTGGGAAGGCAGGCATTGCGCGTGGTTGCGACCGACCATCATTTGAGAATGAATCTCGCAGATCTTGAGCGGACAATTACTGAGGATCGACTCAACGGGTTCTTACCTTTCATGGTAGTTGGCACGTGCGGTACGACCACAGCGGGAGCGATCGATCCGTTGCTTGAGATTGGCACCTTTTGCAGCGCTCAAGGACTGTGGTTCCACGTTGACGGCGCGTGGGGCGGCGCGGCCATCCTCGCCCCTAGTCTGCGACCACTGCTTGACGGAATGCATGCCGCGGATTCAGTCACCTGCGACGCTCACAAGTGGTTTTCCGTGCCGATGGGGTGCGGAATGTTTTTCTGCCGGCATCGGGAGAGCGTCTTCCAGGCGTTTCGCGCGGATGCGACCTACATGCCTGCGAAGGGCTCCAGTGCCACGTTCGATCCGTACACTTCGTCAATACAGTGGTCGCGGCGGTTCATTGGTCTCAAGCTCTTCGTCAGTCTTGCTGTGCACGGGGAGTCTGGCCAAAGTGAGATGATCGAAAACCAGATTCACATGGGTCAGCTACTGAGAGAATTGTTGGCTGAGAGCGGGTGGCATATCGTGAATGAAACGCCGCTGCCGCTTGTTTGTTTTACGAGGGATGGCCTCAACATTTCAGAGTTTCTGACCTCGCTCCAAACGCGCCAGATCGCCTGGATGTCAGAGGCACAGATTAATGGCGCTCCTGTCGTGCGTGCTTGCGTCACGAGCTTCAAGACTACCGAACGCGATGTTCTGTGGGTTGTCAGCGAGATGAATCGACTTGTCGCTCAGGATACGGAGCCGCGGTTAACCACTGGGGAGCGCTGACAAGTTGCTTTTATTTGATGAAAGCCGTTCGAGCGGACGGACTAGCCTGAGAGAGACGGATTTTATTGATGAAACAAGAGACGATCGCAGTCCACGCCGGCTATGAAGTCGATCCAACGACTAGGGCCGTAGCAGTTCCGATCTATCAGACGGTCTCTTATGCGTTCGACAGCGCCGACCATGCGGCCGCACTTTTTAATCTCGAGGCCGAGGGGTTCCGGTATACTCGTATCCAAAATCCAACTACACAGGTGCTGGAGCGACGTGTCGCGGCCCTCGAAGGAGGCATAGACGCCCTGTGCGTCAGCAGCGGGCAAGCCGCCGTTTCGTACGCTGTCCTCAATCTGACAAGGCTCGGAAGCAATTTCGTCTCGGTTCCCCAACTCTACGGAACTACACACACGCTCTTCGCCCACGTGTTACCCGCTCAGGGAGTCAAAGTTCGATTCGCGGAATCGGATCAGCCGGCAGCAATTGAAAAACTGATCGATGACCAGACCTGCGCAGTTTTCTGTGAAAGCGTTGGGAACCCTGCGGGGAATATCTGCGACATCGAGGAACTCGCAAAGGTGGCACACAGACACGGAGTGCCGCTTGTTGTCGATAATACGGTTGCCTCGCCGGTTTTGCTTCGGCCGTTCGAGTACGGCGCGGATATCGTTCTGCACTCGCTCACTAAATTCCTGGGTGGGCACGGCACTACGCTCGGGGGAGCCATTATTGACAGCGGACGATTTCCTTGGCGGGAACATGCTGCCAAGTTTCCCATGTTCAATGAGCCAGATCCTTCCTACCACGGACTGGTCTACACAGATCATTTCGGAAGAGCGGCATACATTGGAAGGTGTCGCAGCACCTACCTTCGCACGCAGGGGGCCGTTTTGTCTCCCCTGAGCGCATTCTTACTCCTGCAGGGAATTGAGACGGTGGCCCTAAGGGTGGAACGTCATACTCAAAATGCGCACACCGTTGCGCATTTCCTACGCAATCACACGAAGGTCGATTGGATCAACTACGCAGGATTCGCGGATAATAGGTACCACACTCTGGCACAGAAGTACCTGAAGGGGAAGGCCTGTTCTTTGATGGCTTTTGGAATTAAAGGAGGCTTTCCAGCCGCCGTTAAGTTCTATGACGCCCTGAAGTTAGTTACACGATTAGTTAACCTCGGCGACGCCAAATCTTTGTCCTGCCATCCGGCATCAACAACGCACCGGCAGATGTCGGCGGCGGAGCAGCGGGCTGCTGGAGTCACGCCGGAAATGATCCGACTCAGTATCGGTATAGAGCACGTTGACGATATCATCGCTGACTTGGATTGTGCCCTGGAAGCAGCAATTTAAACAAATCGAAGAAATCACTTCTTTTAATTCCTCCCTGGACGACACTCATATGCCTGTGATTCTGAAGACTAATCCGTCAGATTGCAGCCGAGAGAACTTCGGAGCACTGCGTTCGAGACGATCAACCGCATGTGTCGAACGAGCATGTCCGAATCTGACAATTGGCCTAGTCAATAACATGCCGGACAGCGCACTTGAAGCTACTGAGCGCCAGTTCATCTCGCTGCTCGAGTCGGCTTCGGAAGGCATAACCGTTCACTTGTATCCTTATTCATTACCGGGCGTCTCTCGGCACGGAGCCAGTGCGAGCCGTGTCAGAGACTTCTACTCGAGCACCGAGGACCTTCCGCAGACACAGCTAGATGGGCTCATTGTTACCGGGACAGAGCCGCTGTCCCCCAATTTGGCGGACGAACCTTATTGGGGAAGTTTTATAAGTGTTTTGGACTGGGCGAAAAATAATACCTATTCGGCCGTCTGGTCTTGCTTGGCCGCACATGCAGCGGTGCTCTACCAGGACGACATCCGGAGAATTCGGAGCGAACGGAAGCATTTTGGAATCTTTGATTGCCATTGCGCCGTGACGCACGCAATAACTCAGGGGATTCAATCACACTTCACACTTCCGCACTCACGTTGGAACGGGCTCTCAGCGGACGAATTGATGAATCACGGATACCGCGTACTTTCCCGCACAGAGGACGGAGGGGTCGATATCTTCGTACAGGAGAAGAAGAGTTTGTTCGTCTTCTTTCAGGGGCATCCAGAGTACGAGTCAAGGAGTCTTCTACTCGAGTACCAAAGGGATATCGGACGTTTTCTCCGAGGGGAGATGGTGAAGTGCCCTCCACCGCCGAAGGGCTATTTCGATGCCGATTCACACGCGCGCTTGATGAAACTTCAAAAAGAGGGCGCCATGGGTTTGCGGCGCGGATTGCTCGAAACAATCGTGAAGGTCCTGGAAGGCGCAACTCTTGAGTCGACGTGGCGCGACACTGCGACTCGCATCTATGGTAATTGGCTGCATTTCATATCCGCACGAAAACGCTCTGAACTGCGGGCCGCGAGCGACGGGCAAGAGGAGGTGGTACGGGGTGCCTCCGGGCTCTATCTCAACGAAACAGGGCTCTCTGTTCCGCTTGAGACGGGTTAGTTTGTTTCATGACTTCGGGAACCTCGTACGGGTGAAAGTTGATTTAAATCTGCCGCTGCGATTAGCGACCGTCTTCGGGGATGACCGAATCACGTTGGCTTTCTGTGCTCTTGAGGGTTCTATGTTTTCGGACAAGAATACTACTTCGCGTGGATAATGGCTCGTGGCAGAACTGGTACTGTATCCATCTCTCCGGTCCAACTTCCAACGATGAAAAGGAGTGTGTTTCATGGCAAGCATCTCTGCGGCAACAGGTGAGAAACAAATGACGGACTCAGGCCAGGGCAAACTCGGCTCTTCCCTGGCATCGCCGAACGACATTGAGGAACTCTTCAGTGACTCCTATTGGAAGAGGCTGGAGTCTCTGGCTCAGGAGAATGCAGAGCAATACAAGAAGAACAAACCCTTTCCGCATATCTACTTTGACGATTTTTTGCCTGTGGGCGCGGCCGAGGCGGTCCTTCGCGACTTTCCCGAGCCAAAGCAGCTTGCGTGGTCGGAATTTGATAGGCCGACCGAACGGAAGCTTGAGTTCGATCAAGTGGAAAGGTTGCCCCGCAGTATACGGGAAGTGTTGTATTTTCTGAATAGCCGCCCAATAATCCGGTTTCTAGAAGTCTTGACGGGAATCGACGGCGTTATTCCCGACCCATATTTTCTCGGCGGCGGGCTACATCAGATCAAGCCGGGCGGCAACTTAGAAATTCATGTTGACTTCAATAAGCACAAGAAGCTCAACCTTGACCGTCGCATAAATCTTTTGATTTATCTGAACAAGAACTGGACGGATGAGTATGGTGGTCACTTCGAACTCTGGAATCGGAACATGAGCGCCGCAGAACAAAGAATTTTGCCGATCTTTAATCGCTGCGCCATCTTCAGTACTACAGACTTTTCCTACCATGGGCATCCTAATCCGCTTAAATGCCCGCCGGACCGCACCCGGAAGTCGCTTGCGACTTATTACTACTCAAATGGTAGACCGGAAGAAGAGGTGTCGGGTGAACATTCGACTTTGTTTCAGTTACGTCCGGGCGAAAAGCCTGTAAAGAATCATACTTCCTTAAGGGAAGTGGTTCGCGCGATTACGCCGCCTATCCTGATCAGTGCGGTCAAGAAGCTTCGCAACTAGACCGCTAACTTTCAGGCCGCCCCAATTGTATGTCTGCCGAAGCGGGCGAGACGAGAGCGTCGTGCATATGAGAAGGCAGTCCGTTTACGTCTTGGTGCTGCTGGCCATGTGCATTGGGAGCACAGCTCTTTGGAGAGTTCTGGAGGCGAGACGAGCGTCGCAGTTGAGCTTTCCAAACAGCTCTAGAACATGGGATCCAGAATCGGCGGCGCGTTATCTCGATAGCCGCGAGGTGTGGTGGCAGAAATGGCCGCCGGCCCAAATGGATCATGGAACGGTATGCATTTCCTGCCATACGGTAGTTCCGTATACGTTGGTGCGGCCCGATCTTCGAAACGAGCTACGACAGAAAGAGATGACCCCGCCCGAACAGGCCATCCTGGCCAGTATTGAGAAGCGAGTGACAGATTGGTCCGAAATCACTCCATTTTACACCGATGCTATAGATGGCCCCGGGAAGACGGAACAGTCACATGCCACGGAGGCTGTGCTAAATGCGGTTATTCTTTCGAGCTACGATGCTTCTCAGGGCCATCTCAGGTCTTTGACCAGATTGGCCTTCAACGAGGCATGGGCACTACAGGAAAAGACTGGAACAGACGCTGGAGGCTGGAAATGGCAAGACTTTCATCTGGCTCCGTGGGAGTCCCCAGAATCGGCCTACCAAGGCGCTGCGCTGTTCGCAGTTGCGCTGGGTAATGCTCCGGATCACTACGCAAGCGACTCCGCTGATCGCGAGCAGGTGGAGCTTCTGAAGGATTATTTGCGGCGCGACTATGCTGTGCAGCCAATGATGAGCCAGCTCTATGTGTTGTGGGCATCCGCCCAAATGCCGGGATTGCTGGCAGAGCCCGATCGCGCAAAACTCATCGAGAAAATCGATGACCTTCAGTTGCACGATGGGGGCTGGGCGCTTGCTTCTTTGGACCAGCGGCCAGGTTTGAGGCACTACCTAGTCAACCATTGGAGGCAGATTAGTGGCACAACTGAAAGCGATGGGTGCGCGACTGGTCTGGTCGTTCTGGCGCTGGAAGAAAAAGGAGTAAAACAAGAGGACCCTGCGCTGAATCGCGGGCTGCAGTGGCTTGAACACCATCAGCGAAAGGATGGTAGCTGGTGGGCCATTTCGCTGAATGGGCCGCGCGACCCCAATACCGATATAGGGCGTTTCATGACCGACGCCGCGACCGGATACGCTACGCTGGCGCTGGAAGATGCTCCGCGCGACAATTCAACCTCGCATTGACCCCGATTTGCGGACTCCTTTTGGCCATCCCTGCGTGTGAACCGCGTGAATTCACCTCTCGAGAACCAAATCCAGACCATTTTAGTTAGTAAGACTGGGGTTGGTGCACTTGTCGCTGATGGAATCACAGACGACGTAAAGATATACGTCTTCATTTCGAGTGGGCGCCCAATGCAGAGGGCGAACAATAATGCGGTTTGCGGCAAGATGGAGAGCGTGGATCGCCCATCATCGGCATTTGCGTCGATATTGGAGATGACGCAAAGGTTCTGGTCCCATTCACATTGGGGACGATGTGGCGATTGGAGCAAATGCTGTGATTCTTAACGACGTACCCCTAAACTCGATTGCTTTCGGTCCTCCTGCGCGAATCCTGCCGCGGAAGCCAAGGCTAAGGGATGACGTTAATTTGAATAGTAATCCACCGATCGCCGAGGGGCGGATATCCTGATGGCTATGGCTCCGCAATTTGGGGACTGCCGCGCGGATCGGACTCTGCTAGCAGAGCTTTCCATTGTGGTCATAGGACGTAATGAGGGTCAGCGCCTGGCGAGGTGCTTGGAGTCCGTCCGCGCGATTCAAGGGTTTGATCAGATCCAACTGGTCTATGCCGATTCCGGATCTACCGATGGCAGCCCCGAAGTCGCCGCTCAGTTTGGCGCAGAAGTTGTCGTCGTTCACCCGGAACGGCCGACCGCGGCTATCGGGCGAAACGCCGGATGGCGTCGCGCAACCGGAGAATTCGTTCTCTTCTTAGATGGCGATACCGAACTAAACGTGGACTTCCCGCGAGCAGCATTCGACCTATTGGTCGCGGATTCGAAAATCTGCGCAGTATGGGGGCATCGGCGCGAGATGTACCCTGAAAGGTCGATCTACAACCGTGTTCTCGATTTGGATTGGATTTACGCGCCGGGCGCTGTCGAAGCGTGCGGTGGTGACGTCATGATGCGGCGTTGTGCGCTGCTTGAAGCCGGCGGATATGACGGCGAACTGATTGCGGGTGAAGAGCCCGAGTTATGCCGTCGACTGCGGGGGCGTGGATACTCCATTCTACACATCGATCACCCCATGACGCGGCATGACCTCGACATAACGCGCTTGAGTCAATATTGGAAGCATGGGCGACGTGCGGGGTACGCCTACGCTCAAGTTTCTGATCGCTTCAAGTCAACTGAGGACCCCTTCTGGCTTGCGAACGCGCGACGAGCGGTGGTTCTCGGCTGTTTCTGGGGATTCTCTCTGGTGGCCGCTCTTGTCGCCAGTTTACGTTTTTCTTACCTTCCCATGACGATATGGTTGTGCCTGGCGTTGGTAGCTTGTTTCCGTTCGGCGTGGAGAGCCCGCTGGAAAAGTGATAATCCGATGACATTGCTTCTCTACGGTGTCCACTCCCATCTTCAGCACCTACCGATTTTGATCGGGCAGTTACAATACGTCGTAGACAAACGACGCGGAATTCATCGTGACTTGATCGAATATAAACAGAGTCAAGTGGAGTGAACACTAGCCAGTGATTGGGCAGCCACTAGAGAATGCAGACTGCGCTCGGCTGGCTCGAACGCGCGACGGCCATAGAGCGGATCTTCACAGTTCCTGATCCTCGGTTGGGACAATAAGGCTGCACACATTTCAGTAGACACCGGCGACCGGCATTATCAACTCTCGCCGACCTACCGACCTTATGACCGCTCGGGGGCGTCATCCCTTAGGAGAGCTCAATTGTCAAAGGAAGGTCTGCACTATCAGGATCGGCTATGGGACGTCGCCATCATCGGAGCTGGGATGGGAGGAGGCTTTGTTGCGCGGGCTCTCGCTGACATGGGGCATGATGTTTTGCTTGTGGAGCGCGGCAATGAAACGTTGCCTGTGCGCGGTAGCGAACTAGCATCGGAGGATCCGGAGAAGCGGTTGACCGAGTGCAGGTGGCCTAATTCCAATACCTTTGAGATCGACGGTGTCACGAGCCGATTTTACGCTCCTCTTGGCTCGGGGGTGGGGGGGAGCGCCAATTGGTATGCTGCGGCTCTGGAACGATTCGCAGACCTCGACTTAGATTCGCGATCTGAATCGGTGCATCCGACTGGTGGATGGCCCATCCGCTATTCCGAACTTCTCCCTTACTACGAGCAGGCCGAGCATATGCTCCACGTGGTCGGTACAAACGATCCACTGAGTGTTCACGAAGCGAATCATCTTGGGGAACCTCCCCCTTTGGGACCTGCCGATTCAGAATTTGTGCGTTTTTTTCAAAAATGCGGAATGCATCCCTATAGGCTCCACGTGGGCATACGATACCTTCCCGGCTGCAATGAATGCCTTAGCGGGTTGTGTTATAGGGACTGCCGCGCGGATGTTCGTTCCGTGTTGGCCGAAGCCCGCAGAAAGCCAACCGTCATATCTCGCTGTGAGGTGAAAATGCTTGAATCCTCCGGGAACCGGGTAACCTGCGCGCTCGGAATCCACGGAGAAAAGCAGATCAGGGTTCGAGCCAAGGTGTTTGTGCTGGCAGCGGGCGCAATTCATAGCCCGAAGCTGTTGTTCCAGTCGCGGAACGATCAATGGCCAGATGGTCTCGCAAATCGCTCCGGCCTGGTCGGCTGCAACCTCATGTTTCATGTCAATCAATCATTTGCTCTGTGGCCAAACAGAAAAATGCCAAGTTCGGGCCCCCGAAAGTCGATCGGATTTCGTGATTTCTACGTCACAAACGGCCGTCGCTGCGGATTTGTGCAGTCGACCGGATTCGAGCTTGGATATGGCGAATTGTTGATGCATCTCTACCGGCGCTTTGACCATGGAGCGGCAAGTCGCCTGACGGCCCTTAAGCCATTTTTGCGGATACCGGCAGCTTTAACAATCAAGCGCTTTGGCCGTGGAACCATCTTTGTGTGCCTCATCGAGGACTTCCCGTACCGTGATAATCGAGTCATATTGGACGAACGCGAAGACGATGGTGTGAGAATCCAATACACGATCAAAGCTGAACTACGCGAACGCACCGCCCATGTTCGCAAGCTATTGGCCGATGGCCTCACGGGTCGGCGGATGACATTTCTCTCACGCGACATTGAGCTCAATTATGGCCATCCGTGCGGCACTTGCGTGATGAACGATGACCCTTCCGCGGGCGTATTGAATCGGGATTGTCGTGCCCACGGAATCGACAACCTTTTTATCGTGGATGCCTCATTTATGCCATCGAGCGCGGCCTGCAATCCCTCGCTCACAATTGCCGCCAACGCTCTCCGGGTGTCCAAGGTGATTCACTGCGGACTTATGGCGTCAGTCAATGTTGCCGAACCGGCAAGGATGTGACCTCAATCGGCACGATTTTTTTGCGATCTAATTGAAATACCACGAGCCGTCGAAGAGAATATGCGTTTCGAGGAAATCCGCTCAATACCATGCCTCACGCCTCTGAAAGCTTGAATATATAACGACATCAGGTTCCCAGTCCCAACTTTCGGACCTGAGACTGGCAATCCTCCGTGACGGACTCGCACGGTCAGAAATCCAATGTCGATCGTACTTGGGGAATATTGATGGTCAAGATAAATTCGGCAGGGCCAATAGTCATCTCCTGTTCGCCTTTCTATGAAGGATGGCAAAAGCTGGGCCCCGTGCTTACTGGGAACGCGGTAGAGTGGGTATTTTACAACGACCGCCCCATCTACTTCTGGGAGAAATTCATTCGTCGTCCCGATGTGCGAATATTGCGCGCTAGTATTCAGGCTGTAATCCGCGCAATAAGGGGTGGTACTAGGCTTCTCATCACTCAAGATCCTCGCACATCGCTTTATTGCGCGCTGCTTTGCCGTCTGTTGCAAATACGGGTCAATCATTATGTCAACTCCCTAAACTTTCCGGAACTCCCAGTTGGCCTCCGGTACCGCCTAATGCGTTTTGCGTTCCGTCGGATTGCCCGCTTTTCCGTGCATTCCAGTATGGAGAAGAGCCTCTACAGTAATTATTTCGATATACCGGAAGAGCGCATACGTTTGCGTCTATGGAGTATCGGGATACCAACGGTGTATCCTGATACTCCGCTGCAAGTCGGTCCATATGTATCTTCGATCGGTGGAAACGGTCGAGATTACAAAACATTGCTCGCAGCAAGCCATATATTAAGCAAGGTAGCCTTTGTACTCGTCGTCCGTCCTGAAAACCTGGAAGGGCTTGAAGTTCCACCAAATGTGAGAGTGCTGGTAAATTCAAAATTCGACGAGGCAATGAATATCTTGCTGCACTCTCGGTTCTTGGTATTGCCATTGGCAGGCTCGACAGTTCCATGCGGTCACGTAACTCTCGTATGCGCAATGCACCTTGGAAAAACTGTGGTTGCAACTGAATCGGCAGGGATTTCTGATTACGTTTTTCCTGGCTTTAATGGCGTGGTATGCGAGCCGGGCTCGCCTGCGAGCATGGCTCAGGCTATTGATAGCCTCTGGAAGAATCCATCCGAAGCCGCAAGACTCGCCGAGAACAATCGACGCTTTGGGGCTGAGAACTGTTCAGAAACTAATGTGCGATCAGACCTGGCTTCCGTCTTGGCAGAATGGAACATACCCTTGCAATCAAGAATCACAGGCAACGAAGCCACTGCATCTGAGAACTAGGTGAAATAGGCCGCATCATATTAGATTTCCTGGTATTTTTTCTCTTCGGTTGAAATCTGTTCGAAATATTCCGTGGGGTTATGTTTATAGTGGCTTTAGGGTCTCCGGGAAGGATCTGCGATGATCGGATCCTGCGTTCAGACAGACAAACTCAAAGTATCTGATGCGTAGCTATATAGATGCCGAGCGCGCTTCATACCAGTTCGGGAGAGAGGCGATTCTTCCGATTCACTATTCTGCAAGGCTTCGTGCCCGCGGTGAAGAAGCAGAGCGCAAATCTTAGCCGGCCTGGTGGCGTGCTTCCTTCTACAGAACTGGCATCCGCAGATTACGCGCCAGAACCGGCGTTGAAGCGAGTGCTGAAAACCCTGTGATATTACCAATCTTCTGTTCCGCGCGAGCTCATATGCGTATCTGTATTGTCGCCGAACATGCATCGAGACGTTTCGGCGGCGAAGCATTTCTTCCTGTACACTACTTTGGCCTGTTGCGGTCCCGCGGCGTCGAGACTTGGCTGGTCGTCCACTCGAGAACGCGGACCGAACTTGTGGAACTGTTCGCGGAGGACGTCGACCGGATACTGTTTGTTCCCGACTTGTGGATTCACAAGCTGCTTTTTTATCTCAGCCGTCATCTGCCGAGGCGACTGTCAGAAGCCACGTTGGGCCTTATCAACCAGCTCATCACACAATTTTGCCAGCGCTCGATCCTACGCCAACTGATCCAAAATCACCGGATCGATGTGATTCACCAGCCCATTCCGATTTCTCCGCGTTTTCCGTCTGCGCTGTTTGGCTTGGGTGTGCCCGTGGTAATAGGACCTATGAACGGTGGGATGGAATATCCGCCTGCTTTTCGCCACACCGAGTCATGGGTGAGCCGTGTGGCGATTGCCTTTCTCCGGCTGTTTACGAATGCGGGCAATACCCTGGTGCCTGGCAAGAAACACGCTGACGTCCTGCTGGTGGCCAATCAACGCACTCGGCAGGCGCTGCCCTCAGGAATTCGCGGCAAGGTGATAGAACTGGATGAGAACGGGATCGACATTGGGATGTGGCAGAGCGCGTCCGACAGCGGAGAAGCCACGATTCCTCGCTTTGTCTTTGTTGGGCGCATGGTGAACTGGAAGGCAGTGGATATCGTGATCCGGGCCCTCGATAAGGTCCCATCCGCCGAACTGGAGATTGTCGGTGATGGCCCGATGTTAGAAGCTTGGAAGTCGTTAGCCAATGAGCTGGGAGTGAAGGACCGTGTTTGTTTCGCTGGACGGCTCGCCCAGCCGGAGTACGCCGTTCGCTTACGATCCTCTGTCGGACTGGTTCTGCCTAGTCTGTATGAAAGCGGGGGCGCCGTGGTGCTTGAAGCAATGGCCTCGAGCAAGCCGGTAATCGCCACCCGCTGGGGTGGTCCGGCGGATTACTTGAACGAGTCCTGCGGGATTCTTGTGGAGCCGGAGAGCTACGCGACCCTAGTAGCCGGCTTTGCCGAGGGGATGCAGAAGCTGATCGACTCCCCCGAACTTGCAAAATCGATGGGCGACGCCGGACGAGAACGGGCGGTTCGCGATTTCGACTGGCAGCGGAGGATCGACCGGGTGATTTGCATTTACCGTATGCTTGTGGAGAAATCCGAATTCCTTCGGAATTAAATGAAAGCCGCGTTTTGCCCGCCGCAGTCTCTGTGCACCACCGATTGTAGTTCCGGTCGCCATATCGACGCGATTTCTCATCGGAAAGCTTCGTGAATGGGACGCCAACCATTGGTATTACCAATCGCTGTGCCTGACAATAATACGACAGCTTCAAAAGCGGGGGCTCTCACATGAGGAATAGAGTTATGGACACTATAGTGCTATATCCAACCTGAGCGCCCGACGAGTTACGGCGATTGCGAAGAGTAAAGACTATGTTGCGGCGATTGTAGGGTAAGATGAGATTGGCTGCGAGACTATCGGGAAACAACAAGTCGAACCCCGCAAAGGGTCCCGGCTGGCTCTGCATTCAGCTGGCACTTATGAACCAGGAAAGCGGACTAAGTCACTAATCTGAAGCTGATTCTTTGATTGTTGCAATGGGGACCGCCCGCCCGTGTCTCCAACTGGATCAAGGACCGCATGGGATCGCCCAGCCTCGAACTATGAGATCAAGCTATGAGTGAAGAGAACCTCCCTTCAGTTCCGTTTCGACAAGTGTTTATGGTGCTTTCGCCGCGTGCGCTGCCGTATGCGAAGCCTTGTATTGAGAGCTTGCTGCGGAACAGTTTTCAGGCACTTGAGTTCCATCTGATTACTGACAGTGACGAAGACACACTGCAGTTAACAGAGACAATGGAAGCCCTCCATCCGGACAAACGGCATCGCTGGAAGGTGGTTGGCGAAACTGAGCTACTTGATCGCGAGGCAATAACGTTTCACGGATACGAAAACCTTCGAATCTTTCGCACCGGCCATCCTTGTTGGCGCAAGGTTACCGATCCTCTTTTGCTGAGTGAACCGGGTGCAGAGCTGGTTCTGCTCGATCCAGACGTGTACTTTCCTAACCTCTTCCAGTTTGAAGTGACCCCCGAATCTGGCCTCTTGTTGATGTTTCAGAGGCCGAATTGTCTCTTGCCTCCCGAGATCGTACGGAGTGCCATGGAAAGCGGGATTCCGCTTGCCGATCACGTCGATATTGGGGTTTCCCATTGGCGTGCCGGCCAGGACCTTGAGTGGATTGATTGGTTGATCGGAAAGCTTGGAGGCGCCTCGCTGCCGCATGTAATGCATGTTGAAGCGATTATTTGGGCAGCCATGGGGATGCATCAGGGTGGAGGTTATCTCGATCCGACGCGCTGGGTTTGCTGGCATCGCACGCAACTGAACCGGGTCAAGCAAAAAATCGGCATTGCCGGCGAAGATATTCTTCGGAACGAACGATGGGACGATATGAAGTGCTTCCATTGCGGAGGCGCCTCCAAATGGTGGATTCCGGACTGCTCCGGCGATCTTCTTAGATGCCGAATGGATCATCTAGAACCGGGTCAAATTCTCCCTTTCGTAGAGTTTACCCAGTCAAAGTTTGTCCGCGCTCAAAGAACCAGAAGTATGTTGCGAACTTTGGGGTACTACAAACTGCTCGGTGCCTACTGAGTTGCGCCATAAGCGAAGAGGTCTGTGGCAGTAATTCAAGGAATTTTGCAGGATGAAGTTGATGATATTCACCGAGACGGAGCCGATGATTGTTGTTAAGCTCGTGCGGAAGTCTTGAAGGGATTTGCGAGCATGAGGGTGCCAAAGAACCAGATAGTGCAGGGCAGCCATGTCAAGACCTCGCAGATCCCTAGGCTCTCTTGAACACGCGATTCGGGAAGTAAGATAGGAAATCATGATTCCGTTTGATGATCGCGTAGTTTGGCACCTGCACAAATTGCACCGCAAGCAACGGTACGCTTTACCGACATGACGATCGATACCGACATTGACGAGATAACCACGGGAGACCGCGAAGAATCGCGTTTTAGGGCGCTTGAGTCCCGTGCCCTGAAGGGCACTTACGTTATTGTTGCCTCCTACGGGATGGCGATGGGACTGCGACTTGCCGGCAGCATTATCTTGACAAGGCTTTTCGCCCCGGAGCTCTTCGGGCTAATGACCTTGCTGACAACGATCACTGTGGGTTTGTATCTCTTCTCCCATATTGGATTCCAAGACAGCGTCATCCAAAATCCGCGCGGTGACGATGAGCCGTTCCTTAACACGGCGTGGACCATTCAGGTGGTGCGCGGCATCGGGCTATGGCTGGTCATGGTGATCTTGGCTTGGCCGGTGGCTCATTTTTACGACCAGCGATTGCTCTGGCTCTTGCCCCTTGTAGGCTTCGCGTCCGTGATCAGCGGCTTCCGCTCCCCCAACCTGCTCTCGCTATCACGGCACCTTGGAGTTGCAAGGTTGTCGTTCCTCGATCTCACCTGTCAGCTTACTCTCTACGGCGTTGCCATCGGCTGGGCGTTCTTCGACCGCACAATACGGGCACTGGTAGTTGCCACACTGGCTTCCGAACTGGTGCGAACGTTGTTAAGCTATCGAATAATGAAAGGTGGGGTGCGCCCTCGGTTTGTGTTGGAACGAGAGGCCCTGCGATCGTTGTTCACTTTCGGACGATGGATTTTGATTGGCACGGCACTCACCTTCCTCGGGAACCAGTCGGATAGACTGATTTTGCCTAAGCTGCTTCCCAAATCCATCGCCTTCCAAGTATTGGGAGTTTACGGAATTGCTTTCGCTCTGTCGGACTTGCCACGCCAGATCATTTCTATGTTCTCATCGAGGGTTGGCTTCCCATTCATAGCAAAATTTGCGCACCAGCCGCGGCCGGAATTCCGCAAACTGCTCCTCAGATACCGGATGATGGTCTTGGCTGCCGGCGCAATCTTGCTTGCCTTCACGATTTGCGTTGGCGATATTTTCATTCTGCACGTATATAAAAATCCCTACCACGGAGCCGCCTGGATGATAGCTATCTTTGGCCTGGGCCTTTGGCACACGCTACTCTATAGCACTACCTCTCCGGCGATCATGTCACTACAAAAATCGCATTATAACGCGCTCGCGAATCTGCTCTACTTTCTCACATTGGTTTCCCTTTTGCCACTCGGGTATAGCCACTTTGGGATAGTTGGCGCCGTGGCCGCAGTAGCAATTAGCGATCTACCGATGTACATTGTGAATGTTTTCGCGTCCTACCGGGAAGGACTGGGTATGCTACGCCAGGACGGTTTGATGACGTTGTTTTTTGTCGGAACACTGGCTCTCGGCCTTGCCATCCGGCATGCTTTTGGATTGGGCCTTCCGTTTCCTGGAATGCCGCATATATAATCGCATCACGGAACGGCCTTTACCTCCAGCGCCCTTGCAGGCGCAGTGGTTTTCGCTCTTTATACGAGTAGCCAGAAGTCATGAATCTTTACAGGCTGCCACGGCTGCTTTGGCTGATCATGGCGCTGATGATTCTCTGGCTCTTTTGCGTGTGATTGCGAGCTTCGAGCGGAAATCTGGATGACGATCCGTTGGTGTTTGCAATGATCTACAAAATGCGCCCGATAACTGGCCTCCCGGTTACCTTGATTGTCGCGCCAGCGATTTGAGTTTTATCGCGTCGTCGTGGCTTCAGCCCATTCCAGATCGCCACGATACATAAAAGCGTTACGATCCTCTGGCAGAATCCAGCGCTGCACGACGCGTGTTCCCATATGTTCATCTCATTAAGGTTAGCGCATCAAGAGTAAACAAACGCACGCGAGCACATCGAGACTTCTTTGAAGTCAGAGACATGGGCTTCCGGTGTACAAAGAGGCAATCGATGAGTCAACTTGAAGTCTCGCGTGGGGATGACCGCGAAATCAACGAAACAGCCGCATGAGCGTTCTTCTCCTTGTACCGGGCCTAATCTCACTCTTCCTTGTCTTACGAGGACGGATCGAGACTGCATTTCTGTCTGTCTACCTGCCGTGCCTCTTACTCCTTCCTGAGCAGTATTCCCTTCGGTTACCCCATTTGCCGCCCTTGTCGGCAGCAGAATTTGCTCTAGTCCCACTCGGCCTTGTCGGACTTTCCCGGCTGATGCGCAGCCGTTCCTTCGCCTTGATGGATATACTCGTGGTTCTCTTTGGGGCGAGTGTCGGTCTGAGCGAGATCCTTCACGAGCACGTCCTCAACGACGGAATCCTCACCGCCATAAGCACCTTTGTTTCCATGGTTTTGGCATACATGGCAGGAAGACGGTTGATCGAACCAGACCTCCGCTTCGCCACGATCCGGCGGTTCGTCATCCTGGTACTCCTCAATGGCATTCCCAGCCTGTACGAGTGGCGGATGGGGCAGAGTCTGTACGAAATGTTCGGGGAGAAATTCCTGGGCGTCACAATGCATGTGCAGTTCAGGAACGGGCGTGCAAGAATCGGCGAGGTCTTCGGCGGCGGAGAATGCGCGGGAATCGCATTTGCGATGACCTATTGCCTTAATGCATGGCTGGTTTTCCGGAGGAGAATCAAGGCCCCTGTCAATCCCGGAACGACATTGACAACGCTTGAGAAGTATCATTTGCCCGGGCTGCTCTTACTCTTGTATGTTTGGCTTACGGAGTCGCGCGGACCACTGCTCGCCCTGGCTGCCGGGTATCTCATCCTTCAGATTCCCCGATTTAAGAATACCAAGCTGATAACGATCGTGGTTGCAGTCCTGTTAGTTGGGGGCTATATGGCGACATCGGCGTATTTCCGTTCCTATCTGAATGTCGCTGATTCCCACGCCATCACTGCTGAACAAAGCTCCGCATTGTACAGACGCGAAATGAACAAGGTGTACGCTCCGATCGCGGAGCTGGGAGGTTGGACGGGCTGGGGTGCGCTGGGTATCCCTGACATTCAAGGAATGAAGTCAATTGACAATCAGTACCTGCTGGTCCACCTTGCCCACGGCCGGCTTGGTTATATCCTTTTTTTGTTGATCGCCGGGGAAAACATTCGCGTTGTGGTGGTGCGTTCCTGGCAGTTCAAAGCTTTGCAAGATCGTGCATTCGCTCTCTCCATGTTGGCCGCGATGGCGGTTCTCTGGCTCACACTTCTGACGGTATTTATGGGCGCACAGCTGCCTCAGATCTGTTTTCTTCTGATCGGCTGGATACAATCAATGGTTCCGGCGAAGGTTGCAATCTCTTCCGGCGCGCAAATTCCGGAAAATCGAATTCAACAATTTCCCTTCCGGCAAGTGTTCAGTTAGCCAGAGCCAGGGCTTTTCGCGCTCGCTTTGTCGTGCGGCCCCGTCGGAGATATCCTTGGTGTAGCAACGAAGAAGCCTATCTGACATCGCTGGAAATGACCATCCCTTTTGAGCCTTTTTGACCGGAAGAGACTGCTCAGATGCAGACCTGAATATTGCATCCGGGGACACATCGCCTGCTGACAGCGTTCTAGTCTGTCGGTATTGGACGCCCGCGGCAACCGGCTGGGCCAGCGCCACATGCCGGTTCTGATCGTCGATTCTTGTCCTCAGGGAGTCCTCTGCCAGTCAAGTGGGAGCCCGCTTCCGTTGGGAATAGCTGTTACCTCTCGTAATGAAAGGCGATTGCGCCAGATAATAACTACCAGAGGCTCGTCGGGCTGGATGGGAACGTCGTCAATCAACGGTGGAGGAAATAGGCCCTGCTTCTCTGGATGTTGAATAAACGCGGCCCAGCCGGCAGCGTGGAAACGGCCGGCCATCCTGTACTCTGTCACGACGCACCCCATATCGCGACCAAAGAAACTCACTGCGCATCCCGTCGGATAATCGAGACGAATCTGCAAAGATGCGGGAAGTCGCAACAACCGGGTATTGGCCGGACACGCTGAAACGTCGTGCAGAGTATCGGTTGAAGACGTGTTCATGATCGTCGGGAGAATTTCGAGATCATCGCCCTTGAATCCGGCAAGTATAAGCATAGCCCGCGCCGACTCTATTCCTGCGTGGTCGTTGACGAGGATCACTTCCGCGCCGGGATACTTTGATGCTGCCGCCTCTATACGATAAAACGCTTCGCGGTCTACGTCATTCCGGCACTGCAGGATTGAGTGGCGCATTAGAATGGTTGCGTTATAGCTGAAGATGTTGAATGCCAGCAACCCGAGCCCTGCCGCCGCTGCTGCAATGATGGCAGTGTGATTAGCCGAAGCGAAGCCAGCGGACAACGCACACACCAGCGCGATGATGCCCCAGGCGACTTCCATGATCATGAAGCGCGGCTCTGCCGAAGGAATGCCGAAACTTCGCCCCACAGCATAGAGAATCAAAGCCCCCACCGGTAAAAGCTGCCCAGGAGACTGCTTCATGATTGCCAGGCTCGCGACTATGGCCAGCACAAAAATGATGATTCCGAGGTAAGGACTCAGTTGTGCCAAATTCTCGCCACCAACAGGTGTAAATGCACTCATGGCGCTGATCAGGGCGCTGATGGCCCGAAAGGCCAGCTTGACGATTCCTATCAACAGAGTGTTGTGAATGCCGAGTGCCGCCAGATGCCTGGATTGCGTCAGGGAATCCAGGAAGCCAGTTGTGACATAGCTGGATCCGTACATCGGGTTCATCAGCCGAAAGCAGCAAAGAGTGAGGAGAGATGGTAGGACTACTACCGCGATCGCAAGAGCGATTCGTCCCGCTCGCCATTTATTATCCGTTTTGAAACTAAGCCATGCGATACCCACAGCAAAAACAGGCAGACTCGTGAACCCTTGCTCATGGGAACCGCCCGCCAGAGCGATGAGTAATCCGGCAGCCAATAGTCGCGGCCACGAATTCATGGCATTTTTTTTGAGAAGCACATAAGAAGCGGCCAACACAAAGCATCCTACTAGCCCGTTATTCCTAAACGACGCGTGAATCAGATCGCGGTACCAGCAGGGCGACAGCGCGTAAAGTAGAATTCCGGCGGATGCAATCCACTGGGAGGCTCCGAGACGGCGGGCGATTCGATATACAAACCATGCCGAGACAATCCAGCACAGGACGTTTGTCAGCAACAAAAGAGGACCTTGAGCAGATCGATAAAGAAGGCTCTCTAGATAGAAAGTCGCATTTGCCACAGGCCTATCGAAGCCGAAATACCGTGTGGGGCATTGCGGGTCATTGGCGAAGTACTCGGAGAAGCCGTTGGTGATCCAGGTTAATAGCGCCGGCGAGTTTTGAACCGCGCTGTAACGAATCAAAGAAAAGTCATCCTCATACGGGAAATAATGGAGGCAATACTTTCCTAACGAGAGTGCAAAAATCACTAGCGCTGCCAGGATGCAGATAGCTGGCGGAGCAAGTTGTGACAGTCGAGACGAAACACTCTGGTTGTTCATGGCGAGATCGCATTCACTCCCTGCAGGATTGGCTACAAACTCGGACGAGCCCAATTATAGATTGCGCGTTTGAATTGCCGCGAACTGTTCTTTGACCTTCTTGAAAGATGTTTCAAAGAAGCGGTAGGAGGCTGCCGAGAGCAGAATTGTCGTAGGATCAAGACCCGGAGCGGCCAAGATCTTCGTCGATGGCGACAACCTCTTTGAAGCCCGGTTGTCAGGCATGGTCTGCTAGCTAATCTCACCAGCGAAGCTATCCCGAATGCTACCGCATCGGGCGAGGAGAAACCCCATGAGCACCACCAGCATTGAGTCTTCCGCAGGGATCGTCGCAAAGCCGGCCGGAACGATGAGTCGAAGTCTGAAAGTATGGGCGATTGCGACGATTGCGGGCCTCTCAGTTGCATGGCCAATGCTCTATGCTGCTATCGTCTATGGCCCAGCCATCATAATCCGCTCGTTCACTGGCGATGCGTATCATTATCTTGCCATTGCCCGAAACGCCCAGCGCTATCACATCTATACCTACGACGGTATCCATGTGACCAACGGTTTCCACCCTTTGTGGGAATACTTCATCCGCGGCATCGTTTTTGCCCTGCATCTGCAGGGTCACGAACATCAGGCGATTGCGGTTATGTTCGCAGCGCTCATCGCCACCACGCTTGGCATCGTTCTCGCCAGCAGTGGCGTCATTCGCATGACAAATCGTTATTTTCTTGGATTGCTGCTGGTCCCCGGCCTCTTCTATTTGACGATTGGCGTTCACGTTCGGGATCTTTGGATATGGTCAGCCCTCGACGGAATGGAATCGGCATTTTCTGTCCTGTTCGGTGGACTCTTCTTCTACCTTCTGAGTTTCCACGTGGGAACAACCGCTCGGAAGCGGTTCGATTCGGTTGCTGCATGCCGCACTCTTGGCTGGATACTGCCCCTGACGATCCTATCCCGCCTGGACGATTTCTTCATCCTGCCAGCCTTTTTGATTGCTCTGCTTTTCTATGAAGCACTTCCGCGCAAAAGAGTCGTCGCAGGCGCGTGGATCGTTGGTCCGAGTACGCTCGCGATCTTAGCCTATTTAATTTATAACAAGCTGACGGTCGGCGCGGCTATGCCTCTCAGCGGAAGCACTAAAGAGGGCTTTGTCGGATTTCTGACCACGTATCTCGTCGCAGCTGTCCACTTTCCTCCCCTACTCGAGCTCAAATATCTTTTGTCTAAGAAGCCATCCGACGGATCTGTCATATTCATTAACAGCTTCCGATATGTGGAAATGCTCTACCCTCTGCTCCTGGCCGGATTCGGCATGATTGCAATATGGGGTCGCCGCAAGCAGCGTCCGGAGTTTCTGATCTGGTTTGCTCTCTGTCTCTATATTGTTTTCAAAGTTTCTTACAACTACTTCTTCGTCCACCCATGGCATCAGGCGCCCTGGTATTATCAACTGATTGCGCTGAGCCTGAGCGTGATGGGAGCAGTTGCCCTGCAAAGGCCATGGGCCGCACTTGAAAAGATCCCAGTCGTCAAGATCGGAGTGGTTACTGTCTATGTGGGGCTCATGACCCTTTGCGCCTCGCAGTATTATGCTTCGCTCGTTTACATGAACCCCGAAAACCCGGAGATTCAGTTGTGGCAGAGGCATAATCAAATCCGCCAGCAGCTTATTGCGGGCGGGGTCACTGGCCTGGTGAATGTGGACGATGGTATTACCGCTTACCTGCTCGATTTGCCCTGCATGCATGGCTTTGCCTTTGCTACAGATGTCCAGGCACAAAGGGCCCACGATGAAGGACGTATGCTCTCACTCGCTTATTTGAGAGGCATCAACACCATCGCCGGTTTTGGATACATGACGACCGAGGATCCACCCACTACGGATAGTGGGATTCGCGAGTATCTTCGCAATAGTCTCGCTTACCAGACGATGTATGGGGAGATGGACCGCTTTGAGTTTTCGCTGGACTATTACGATCCCGGACTGAAAATGCCTTTCTTTTCGTTTAGGCCCAGGGCACGCTGAGGCTGACCTGCCGATTCCATCTTCCAAAAACTCTCCAGACTTTGTTCATGTATTTCGCGGACACCACACTAGCGCAGCGTAAAAATTGCCATGCATCATGCTCTCGGGCAACTTCCTAAGCCGAAGATTGCCCATGAGCTTTGCTGACGAGGCGGAAATTGATGAGTGATGTAGGCTTACTATTTAGCGGGAAATCCGTAGACGGTCGAAAGCCGGCTCGCCTTGCCGTTCACTATCTGATGGTCGTGGAACAGCAGTTGCCGCTATATCGAGACAGAACCGGACAGCTATTTGCAGACGACCTTTGGCAAAAGGACCTCTTGATGCACCTGGAGTACCTCGATCACTTAATGCTTGCATCGCCCTGCCGCCAACAAGAGCCTCCTCGAGATGCCAAGCCTTTGTTTGCCGATAATTCAAAATTGGAGATTATTGAATTACCTCTACAGAAAAGCTTTCTGCATTTTGTAATTGTGATGCCCGTAATAGCGTACCGTCTCTGCAGAGCGATTCGTCGAGCAGAGATCGTACATAGTGGAATAGCTGGCTGGCCAATTCCCATGGGCTGGGTCGTAACCCCGCTCACTCTCGTGTTCCGCAAGCCTCTTGTGATAATCGTCGAATCCGCACCATGGCGGCTTCCGCCTGGCCTTGCAACCGGGTGGAAAAGGAGATTCCGAGCAGTCATGCAAGAGCTTCTAGGCCGGTGGGTTCTCCGAAACGCCGAACTTGTGATTTGCACTCAAAACGAATATCGCCAAAGCTTACTAGGGCGTAAGCAGGCGCGAGGATTCGTCATACCCGCGTCATGGATCGATGAAAAAGATATCCTTTCCCAGGACGAAGCGAATGAAATTTGGGAGAAAAAGCTTTCCGCTTCCAATCAACGATTAAAGATTCTATTTGTCGGACGCCTTGTTGCTGAAAAAGGCATTCTCGTTCTCTTGGAAGCGATGCGGCAATTAAATACGGAATCTCTTCCAATATCATTGGACATTCTAGGGGAGGGTGTTCTCAGGAACGAATGCGAATCGGCAGCCTCGCGACTAAGGGGTATCACGGCTGTAAACATGCTTGGTACCGTACCGTACGGCGCGCCTTTATTTGCGGTGATTCAACGATATGATGCGGTGGTGGTTCCGAGCATCAGCGATGAACAACCTAGAATTGTATTCGATGCGTACTCTCAGGCAGTACCGGTCCTTGCAAGTGACACGCCTGGCCTTCGCTCATGTGTGAATAGCGGCGAGGAAGGCCTTTTTGCACCGCCCAACGATGTTTCCGCTTTGTCTGGCCTTCTTAGACATGCGGCTGAGCACCGTTCGGAGTTAAGGCGCCTAGGCCTGCAGTCGCTGATATATGCCCATACTATGACGCACCAGGAGATACATCGGCAACGTGCAACTCTATTGCAGGTTATGATCGACAAGAGAAAACAAGCGCGGAGGACATAGGTGACAACCTCACCATCCGACGGCACAGTTTTCCGGGCGGGTCAGAGAAAGGCGGCACAGCCGGGCATTCATGTGGAGGGGTAAACAGGCGGGTGACAATGGTTTCGCCGCAATGGTTGCCTCACCCTTGCGCGCCAGTGCGCTTCGTAAGCCGCCCGATTACGAGAGACGCCGTCGCGGCCGACTGGTCAGCTCTCCCTCAACGAGTTCCGGAAACGGCTGGGCCTCTCATCAGGCCGGCTGTGGGCTCGGCGCGAACGACGGAGGGGCGCGGCGAGTTCGGAGAGAAGTGCTGAACCTGCGAGGGGGGTTGCAGGCCCGCCCAGCCCTTGCCAACCAAGGCGAAAACGAGCGAGTCGAAGTTGGGTATGCCGACGACGGGCTTGCGGCCGGGCTAAGGTGCCTGCGCGAGAACTCGACGAGGTACTTGACGGCGTTCTCACGCGGACACTTCAGCCCACTCGCCCGAGTGGGTGTAGGGTCTGCATACCACTTTGGTAATACTCCCTTTCAGAAATAGTTTACACTCCTCCAGGAATGGTTTACACTAAAGTTACATCTTAACCTATATCCTGAGCGGACTGTAGGAGACCATTCCGACGTTCACACGCTGCGCGCGGCAGAACACCGCCCTGTTGCTCCGGTACACGGCGCGCGTCAGGAAAATGGGAAGAGGTGCAGAAGGCGAGAGAGAGTGAAACATCGCCGGCTACCGGATTTGCCGGGAACTCCGGTCTCTGAGGCATCCGGCTCGTCGGGTGGAGTCATCGTTCCTTTTCGCGAGACTCGGAGAAGCAGGCTCCTAAGGGTTCTCGTACTAGCCGTAACGACGTTCGGCATATTGATCGAGTCCTATGGACAAGGAACAAATGTATTCAACCGCGCTTCCGGCATTACCGCGACCGGACCCTGCGGAGTGGAGGAATGCTGCCGAATTGTCGGGAACGCAAATGAACTTGCTCACAACAGGCGCATCACACTTCAGCGGCGCCCTTGTTTACCAGACAGTCGTAAGCGTCCAGGCTTTTTCTTTCACTTTCACATTTGGGCCTAATGGGCAGAACATTGCGTTTGCTCTCAGAACGGATATGACAGTATTACGATTGGATTAGATTGATGAAGTGGATACTTATTAGCGCATTGCTTCTGCTGCTGGCTCCCTTCGCCGCAGCGCAGGGCACCACCGTTTTCAACTGCGGTGGTTCGAACGGCTGGAGTACGGCGACGAAGCCTGCAAACGGCTGCGGAGTGCAGGGAGAGGATAGCGCCAATCCAGTACCGACGACTAATTTTTGGTGCTGCGACACAGGCAGTGACACGACTATAACGAACACGAGTGTGTTACTGGTCCCTGCCAATGCGCCGCATGACACGTGGACATTTGTCTATGGGCAAGCAGTTAATGATACCGCATTCACAACCACCTTCACTTTTGACCCCGATGCCGGTGATCTAGCCTTCGTCATAAACAACTTTGCCCTAGACACCGAGGACCAACCGTGGTATGCACCGTGGATGTTCAACGCCGGGGCTGGGTCGGAGGCAGGATTTTCACAATTCGCCGGTGGCGATAACATTAGTCCGACCAACCTGTTTGCTGTGGACTTCGACTGGTATCAGAACTTGAACGCTGACGCCTCGGGATGGACTTATAGCGGCGTGCAGATTTATCAATCTTCGCAATCGCCTGAAGGCAACGGCGGATCAGAAGAAGGCTATCTTCCTTTGTATCCTATAGACAGAGTGAGCACATCTCCCGTTCCGATGGCCAGCGCACAAGGTTCTCCATCCAAGGATACCTTCTCAGCGACCATAACTTACACAGGGACCGTCCTTACCGTAAACCTGTTCGATGTGACCGCTGGCGGTTCTTGCCCCGGAGCCAGTTGCTTTACTTACACGTGGTATCAGCCTAATATCCCCGGTATCGCGGGACAGAATACGATTGTCTCTCCAACGGATAACGTAGGAGAAGGCTATGTAGGGCTGACGGCGGGTACAAATCTTGGCACCGGTCCGGCGATGTATATCTACGATTGGTCCTTCACGTCACTCTCGGCGGCTGCCACTCCGACCGCTTCCCCATCGGGAGGAATTTATTCCGGCACACAATCCGTCACGCTTTCTGATTCTTCTTCAGGAGCGATAATCTGCTACAGCACTACCGGCCTGCCGGCCACGAACGGAAGTACGGGCTGCGCAATTGGGACACTCTATACCGGAACAATCTCGGTCCCTTCCGGCGAGACTGTGTATGCGGTTGCGGGGGGAACAGGATACGGAGATAGTCCCGTTACCGCAAGCGCATACAAGATTGGATCCACGGCTTCACAGCCTACCTTCAATCCGTCTCAAGGAACCTATCAGGGCGACCAGACGGTCTACCTGACCGCCGCGCAGGGATCGGTGATCTGCTACAACACTACAGGTTCTCCAGCGACGAACGGCTCTACAGGCTGCACTACGGGAACGCTCTATTCAGCTCCGATCACCGTTTCCTCGAACGAGACAATCTATGCCGTGGCGGGGGGAACGGGATACGGCAGCGACAGCGCAGTAGGCTCGGCGGCATATGTGGTCAATCCGTTCGCAGTTTATGGTGGTCGGGCAGCAGCCAACAGCCCGACATTTTCGCCAGCGCCGGGAGCCTACTCAGGAACGCAGACAGTCACGCTCTCGACGACGACTCCCGGCGCGGTGATCTGCTACGAAGTGGCTTCGTCGCCGCCACAGTTCCTTCCGCAGCCGAACAACGGAACGGCGCAACTGCCGCCGAATGGCAGCGATACCAATCCTGCCACCTGCAATGTTGGAACCGCGTACACAGGACCAATCACCGTATCTTCCAGTGAGACCATCTACGCGGACACGGGGACGACTTTTGCGACACCGCCCAGTTCTGTGGCGGAGGCGAGCTACACGATCAACGGGCCGGCGCCAGGCGCGCCAACGAACGTTCAAGCCGCTGTGGTACCTCAGTAGTCAGGGCGCATTGAACTGGATAACATAATCTCCGAGCCGGCACTGCGCCCGGCCTGGGTCGGCGGTCGAAACCGTCTCTTCTCTGGTTCGGACAATGGTGACGGCGTGCAGCCATCCGCCACAGCTAACAGTGGCGGAGTCATTTCCGGAACACGTCGGGGGCGAGTTGAACAACTGGCTGCCACGGCGTTTCCTTGTGCCCGGTAGGCTTGCGAAACGGACCTGCATTCTGCAGGGCATCTCCGCGCACCCGGCGCGCAAGGGTGAGACCGCTCACCGCAGCGAGGCCATTGTTGCCCGCCTGTTTGCCCTCTATGCATGACTGCCCCGCTTTTTTCTTTAATTCGGCCGGGAAAGCTGCGTCAGAGTAGGGCTAGCCATCCAGGCAGACTCTGGTCTCCCCATCCTTCGGGCCACCATCGCGCAAAGGGTTGGACTTCTGCTACTCAAGGCTTCCGCGCCGGCTATCCACCCAAGGACGACCGCCCCGCTTGCTCTCGCGCAACTTGGGCAGCAACGGCTCAATCTTCTTCCACTGACCATCCGTCAGCATCGGGCCACCTCGTGGCATGGACACTTCCTCCTGCCACCATATCGCCCCCTTTTACTACTGCTCCTCCAAGGGCCCCTCTTGGTCCCGAATCAGGTCATGAAACAGCTTCTAAATAAACTGATGATCGTTACCGATACTCGCGCCACATACCAGACAATTCCTTGCCGTTATCAGTGGGTTTGCATGCGCAACCATTATCAGCGCACCTCATTGAACAGGCGGCATAGAGCCTTAGCAAGCCTGTTTGGATAGGCCCACCTTATAGCTGTTTATCGCGGAAAGTTATCGCGTCATTCTACGGAAAATTGGCTCTGAGCAGGAAAGAGAGTATCTCGTTAGTGGAAGCCATGGTGCAGCCGATTCCGATTCTTGTTTGCCTCTACGAGGACAGGCCCTATCAGATTCCGGGCCTGAAGATTTTGTTGATATCTTTGAATCGATACTGCCCGAAGTGGCCCATTCGTCTGCGATTTCCCGCTGTACCCGATTCGTTTCGCGCATGGTTGAATCGCTTTCCGCAGATCAGTCTCAACGAAGATAAATTGCCTTTATGGGGAAGTTACAACGTAAAACCTTCGGTTTTGATGGATGGCTTGGCCAGCGGGGCGAAGGCTTGCTTGTGGCTCGACACAGATGTCCTGGTCAATGGCCATCTCAATTTCATTGCGGCGTCATCACCTGAGACAATTGTCGTCACCCAAGATCCATGGGAGTACGAGGACGGCTCAACTCATCGGAGCGAAACCTGGGGCTTGGCTGCCGGCCGCCCGCTCCCTGGGCCGCTCAATTCTTCAGTTATATATATAACTCGACAGCACGAAAGCTTACTCCGATTCTGGCATAGGATTCTCACAGCTGAGTCCTATCTTCGGGAGCAGGCTAAACCTGTCGACTCTCGCAATCCTCATATGCTCGGCGATCAGGATGGATTGAGCGCGCTCCTAGCTTCTGAGGAGTTCGCACAGATACCGGTATTGCGACTGCGACACGCCACCCAAGTCTTGCAACATCATGGCGCGGGTGCCTATGGCCTCCAGCAAAGATGGTCGAATTTGGTTCTGGGAATGCCGCCGCTTATTCATGCGATGGGAACAATCAAACCCTGGAGAATGCCCAAGCAACCGCGGCCTCTGCAAACACCGCGAGACTACTATGAGCGCACGTATCTTGAGCTATCCCCTTATGTACATTTTTCTCGCAAGTACATGACAATGCTGGACGAAGATACTGACTGGTTGAGAGTCCGTACCCTGTCTGGCCGGATCGGAACGATTATCGGATTGAATCACCCCGCGTTGAAGGGCACTGTGCAATCGGTGGTCCATCGGTTGTTTTCCCCCCGGTAGAGTGAAGCGAGCACGGATCGACCAAGATGCAATACTTCGCAGGTACGAGGGCAAGAACGGCCTTCGAGTATTTGATGCTACAGAAGCGGATCAGCCGATCATACGTGTTACGCCATTCTATCTTTGAGTTTCAGCACTCCTGCTGTACACTCGTGCTGTTCCAGCAATCGGCTTCGATCGAAGCGGTTCAGTTGCTTTCCCCAGATTCGCAAGACTTTTTGCGTGACGCCTGTGCATTTCCTTCCGGAACCCCCAAATTCAAGCGAGGTGAACATTTGCTCCAGACCATCTCTCTGCCGGAGTCTCCCACTGCGACCCAGCGTCCCCTCTGCGTCGATCTGGACGGGACGCTGGTCAAATCCGACACCCTCGTCGATTCCCTCCTGGTGCTCGCGCGCACCCGCCCCGTGCTGCTCTTCGGTCTCGTTCCCCGGCTCTTTCGCGGCAAGGCGGCCTTCAAGGCCTACGTCACCGAGCACACCCCGCTCGACGTGGCCCACTTGCCCTACAACCGCAAGGTCCTTCAGTATCTGCAGCGGGAGCGGCAGCAGGGCCGCGATCTCTATCTCGCCACCGGCGCTAACCAGGCTCTGGCAAACCGTATTGCAGGGCATCTCGGCATCTTTACGGCCGTTCTCGCTTCCGACTCGTCCACTAACCTGACCGGGGACCGCAAGCTCGACCACCTGCGCGTCCAGCTCGGCTCGGAAGCGTTCGATTACATCGGTAACGACACGCCCGACCTGCCGCTGCTGGCCTGCGCCGCTGAAACTATGGTGGCCAATCCCACCTGGTCCTTGCGCTTCCAGCTGCGCTTGCGCGGTATCCGGCCGGCGCGCTCATTCGATGAGCGCAGCGGCACAATACCGTCGATCCTGAAAGCCGCGCGCCCCCACCAATGGGCCAAGAACATCCTTATCCTGGTTCCGGTAGTTTTGGCGCACCACCTCACGCTTGGCCGTGTTCAGGCAGCGCTGCTGGCTCTGGGTTGTTTCAGCCTGACTGCGTCGGCGACCTACATCTTCAACGACTTACTTGACATTGAAGCCGATCGTCATCACCCCCGCAAAAGAATGCGCCCTTTTGCCGCGGGCGATCTGTCAGCCGCGTCGGGCCTTGTCACGGTTGCAGTCGCCCTGGTGCTGGCGTTCTGGGGGGCGCGCTACCTTCCCATCGCATTCACCGGGTGGCTGCTTCTGTATCTGTTCACCACGCTGGCATATTCGTTGTTTCTCAAGCGAGTGGCGTTGCTGGACGTGGTGGTTCTGGCTGGGTTATACACTCTGCGCCTGCTCGCCGGAGGCGGAGCCACGCACACGCCCATCTCTCATTGGCTAGCGGGGTTCTCACTTTTTCTATTTCTATCCCTGGCAGTGGTAAAGCGGTTCGCTGAACTTGAGAATCTGCGGTCCAGTGGTACATCGCCCAAGAACGGCCGCGGCTACCTGGTCGCGGACATCGAGCAAGTGCGCAGTTTTGGCACGGCCAGCGCCTTTGCCGCGGTAGTGATTTTTGCCATCTATATCAGCGGTCCCGATGTTGTAACTCTTTATAGAAACCCCACTCGGCTCTGGCTCACCGTGCCCTTCATTATTCTCTGGCTCTGCCGCGTCTGGCTGCTCGCTTCCCGCGGCGAACTCAATGAAGATCCTGTCGTGTTTGCACTCACTGACGGTATGAGCCTGGCAAACGGAGCAGCGATTCTGGCTATAGCATGGTTCGCGATATGAGTGCGCGACCACAGCCCAGACCGGAGCAAGAGATCCCTGTGGAACGCAGGCCCGCTCCTAAACGCTTGCAGACACAGTTTCATTCCTGGGGGCATTACCCGCGTTTGGAAAGCAATTTGATCCCGCTTAACTGGACCACCGACTTCCCGCTGGAGGCGCCACCACCGACCCGTATGTTACCGGTCGGCCTGGGCAGAAGTTATGGCGACTCCTGCCTGCTCGACGGCGGCACTCTGCTCCACGCCCGTGGTATGAGTCGCATGATCGCCTTCGATGCGGAAACCGGCGTGCTGCGTTGCGAAGCTGGCGTGAGTCTGGCTGAGATCCTCGACTTTGCTGTACCCCGCGGATGGTTTCTCCCGGTTACGCCGGGCACCAAGTTCGTGACCGTTGGCGGCGCCGTGGCCAATGACATCCATGGCAAGAACCACCATCTCGCCGGAACCTTCGGCCGCCACGTGCCCAAGTTTGAACTGGTCCGCTCCAATGGCACGCGGATGGAGTGCTCCGCAACGCAGAACCCGGAATGGTACAGCGCTACCATCGGCGGGCTGGGACTTACGGGCCTCATTACCTGGGTAGAGGTAAAGCTTCGCCCCATTGTCTCCCGCAAGATTGACTACACCGGGACCAAATTCAGAGGAATCGAAGAATTTCTCGCTATCTCCCAAGCCTCTACTGCGGTGGAATATACGGTGGCCTGGATCGATTGTCTCTCTCAGGGCAGAAACTTTGCGCGTGGTATCTTCATGCAAGGCGCGCATTCTCCGCAGCGTGGCCTGCTCGCAGCGCCGGCTGAAAAACTGATTTCTGTGCCCTTTGACATGCCCGCCGCCATGCTCAATCACTTTACCGTGGGCGCTTTCAACGCCTTCTATTATCACAAGCAGCTGAAGTCCAAAACCAACGCTCTGGTCGAGTATGAGAAGTTCTTTTATCCGCTCGACAGCATATTGCATTGGAACCGGATCTACGGCCGCGAAGGCCTGTTGCAGTTTCAATGCGTTTTGCCCGGCTGCGAGCTCCGCGGCATCAACGAGATTTTGCGAACAATCGCCGCCTCCGGGCAAGCGTCTTTTCTGGCTGTGCTCAAGGTATTTGGGGATAGACCCTCTCCCGGCATGTTGTCGTTCCCGCGCCCAGGAATCACTCTTGCCCTGGACTTCCCATTGCGCCGCAATCGTACGCTTCTCTTGCTTGACCGGCTGGCATCGATCACGCTTTCGTACGGAGGAGGCATCTACCCGGCCAAGGATGCATGCATGACCGCAGAGCAGTTTCAATCCTTTTATCCGCAATGGCGGCAATTTGCCAGTTACATCGATCCGGCTTTCGATTCGGCCTTTTGGCAAAGGGTGATGACTCATGTCTAAGTCGTTGCCCTCTCGCATTCTCATCCTGGGAGCTACGTCTGCGATTGCCATGGCGGTGGCGCGCCGCTTGCTTGCGCCAAGCGCACATTTTTTTTTGGTCGCGCGCAACCCTGCCAAGCTGGAGGCTGTTCGTCGAGACCTGCTCACGCGCGGGGCCGCTGCGGTCACTGTTTGCGCTGCCGACCTGGACGATACCGCAGTCCATCCTCGCATCCTTTCAGATGCGGTCCAGGCTCTGGGCGCCATCGATCTCGCGCTGATCGCTCACGGCATTCTCGGCGACCAGGAACGGGCGCAATCCGATTACGCCCACGCCGAAGCCATTCTGCAGACTAATCTTCTCTCCGCCGTTTCGCTGATCACCTGGCTGGCAAATTACTTTGAAACGGCTCGCCATGGCACGTTGGCAGCGATCTCGTCGGTGGCCGGGGACCGCGGCCGAAAGAGCAATTATGTCTACGGCGCATCGAAAGGAGCCATGAGCATCTTTCTTGATGGCGTGCGCAACCGCATCGATCGCGCCGGTGTGCATGTGCTCACCGTCCGGCCAGGCTTTGTGGCAACGCCGATGACCGCTCATTTGCCGAAGGGGCCGCTCTTTGCCAGCCCCGACAAGGTTGCACAGGGCATTGTCAAGGCAATCACCCAGCGCAAAGATGTAGCCTACGTTCCCGGCTTCTGGGCGCCGATCATGTTTATCATCCGTAGCATCCCGGAGTTTGCCTTCAAAAGGCTCAATCTTTGAAATAAGGAACTGAATCAAGGAATCACGCATTGATTCACTTGAAGTCAACAAAATGGCGCCGCTCCCGATGGTCATCATGAGTTTTAAGGCATTTTCACAATTACTATCAGACTTGGAATATCACGACACGGGGAGGCTCAAATGCTGAAAGCGCTTCGTTCCTCGCTTGGACGTAGTCTGTTTGTGCGGCGTTGGGCAAGACGAGCCAACGTCGGCCCTTGGCGGCGCGGAAAGAATGAGTGGGATTACGTTTTCGAGCTTCGACAACGCCATTCTGGTAAAAATATTTTCGTGCTGCAGATCGGCGCCAATGATGGCAAGCGGAGCGATTTTTTGCGCCCTTTCATTCGTAGGTACAAATGGCGAGGCCTCCTCCTTGAGCCATTGCCCGACATTTTTTCTGCCCTTCGTGAGAATTATGCAGATACCGGCAGTATCACTCTTTTGAATGCCGCACTTGCTGAGAGCGACGGCGTGAGGACATTTTACAGAGTAAGGACCGGCCCTGGAGTTCCCGACTACTTCCACGGGCTAGGGTCATTTTATCGCGAAGTTGTAGCGAAGCACGTCGCATTTTTCCAGGAGATCGAACGGTATATTGTGGAGGAAAGTATTACGGCTATATCTTTCCCGACACTTATCCGCCAGCAGGGGATAAAGAGAATTGACGCCGTTGTTATTGATACCGAGGGCTATGATTTTCAGATTTTAAAGATGATCGATTTTCGTCAATTTCAACCGAAGCTTGTAATCTATGAACATAAGCACTTAAGCAACGCGGATCGAGAATGCGCCGCCCAACTCCTGAAAAGCCTGGGTTATGAGGTTCATCCGATTGAGTCGTGGGATGCCAATACCGCTGCGGTCTACTCTCAGCCCACCAACCCCTCGTGAGGAAGTTCCCGTGGGGGCGGGGCCCACGTCTGCCCCAAGATGCAGGAGTGCACCATGTTCGCCTTTTGGAGACCTTGATTCGAGAAACCCAAGCATCGCACCTAGGCGGCCGGTCCACATTGGACATTCGAATCCTACGTTTGAAAATCCAGACCCTTCGACAGCCCCTCTCGAAAATCATGGCCGAAAAGCAACCGCAGATCCTTCGGCGACCAGAGTCCTCCGCGGCGGACTCTGGTCGCTCAGAATGGCGGTCTAATGTTATTGATTTTCATTCCCTTCGATGGCCCGAAGGTCCATAAACACTCAGGGCAGGCTCCGGGGAGCCTCATTGCACAATAATTTTATGCACCAGGTGGACGGAAATCGGAGTCAGGCCAAAAAGACTGGAACTCTGTTTTAGGTGATAATATGCGGAGTAATCAGGTTCTTGATTCTCGAGTTGCCGCAAAACTTTCAACGCCGTCCGGGAAAACTGAACCGGCGGAAGTTCTTTCGATCTTGATTGCCGGAACGTTCGTGGCCGAACCGATCGAGGCACCCTTGGCCTGGCTGTTGGACGAATTGGGGCTCCCGGCCGCGATTCATTTTGCCCCTTATCACCAAGTATTTCAACAATTATTGACTCCCACGAGCGAGCTCCTGCGGAATGCGGGCGGCATTAATATCTTGCTACTCCGCATGGAAGACTTCGTGCGCGACCAGACAGCAATCGATGAGGCCCGTAAAACCATTGTTTCAGTGGGTGACGAACTGACCGCTGCCCTCGAACAATTTGCGACGAAGCACATTGGCCCGTTGATTATGGCGGTACTGCCCCCCGGCCCCGGGGTTCCGGCTGAGCTGAGGGAAGTTCTTCTTGAGGCTGGAGCGCGCGTTTCCAGATTCGCAGGCCGATTGACGGCAGTTCATGTTGTTGCGGAAGAAGAAATAGACCTTGCATCCAGCCATGGTCGTTACGACAAAATCAGTGATCAGTTGGCTCATATTCCCTATTCCGAATCGCATTTCGCCTCTCTAGCTCTGATAATCGCCCGGCGGATCCACGCGATCCGTGTACCTACCTCGAAGGTGTTGGTTCTGGACTGCGACAACACGCTATGGCAAGGTGTCGTCGGCGAGGATGGTGTTGAAGGGATCTCCATTCCAGAGCCCCTGGCAGAATTGCAAGATTTTGCAGTGGCCCAGTACGCCAAGGGAACACTATTGTGCCTCGCTAGCAAAAATAGTGAGGCGGACGTGCTTCAGGTATTCGACCAGCGCAAAGACATGCGCCTGAACCTGAGCCATATTGTTGCCCACCGCATAAATTGGTATTCCAAATCAGCCAACCTGCGATCATTGGCTGCAGAGCTGAATTTGGGACTCGATGCATTTGTATTCCTTGACGATAATCCGATCGAGTGCGGACAGATGCGTGAAGAGCTCCCTCAGGTAATCACGTTGCAGATCCCCGCCGAAGGCGACATGTCAGGATTCCTGCGCAACCTTTGGATGCTTGATAAGTTAAGCATAACCTCGGAGGATGCAACACGTACTCGCATGTATCGCGAGAATTCCGCTCGGAAGGCCATGGAGTCGGCCGCTACGGATATTGGTCAATTCACTGCGGTGCTTAATGTGACAATTGACATATTGCCCCCCGCTGACGATGAGTGGTCGCGGATTGAACAGCTGACGCAAAGAACCAATCAATTCAATTTCACGACTCGCCGGCGTAGTCAGCACGAGCTCAGGTCCATACTTGCCGCAGGTCGACATGTACTACGCGTACGCGTCACCGATCGTTTCGGGGACTATGGCTTGGTCGGCGTCATGATCGCGGAAAACGGGCATGACACATTAATGGTGGACACTTTTCTATTGAGTTGCAGGGTGCTTGGCAGAGGAGTCGAACATGCAATGCTTCGCTCGTTGGGGTCGTTGGCTGTCTCGGCGGGTCTCGATTTTTTGTCCTTGCCTTACATCAGAACCAGTCGCAACATTCCGGCACTGGCATTCGCTGATAGTGTGGCGTCTGATTATATGGAAGTGGGGGAAGACGGAGCACTGTACAGAATCCCTGCATTGATAGCCTCATCGATCGAGCATCGCCCCGGCCAGGATCCAGTGGAAGTGATGGAAGCTCTTGCCTCGGACGATCGGAAGGCAGTATCGATGCAACCGCGAAACTGGCAGGGCCGCTCCGAGTTGTATTCCCGATTTGCCCTTGAATTGACATCAGGCTCAGCGGTGCTTAATGGTATGTCTGCGAGCCGGCGCCGTCCCAGGTCGTCCGATACCCCCGCTGCGGCACCCACATCTGAGGCCGAACAGAAGATCCTACGGGTGTTTGAGAGTGTCTTGAAGATGGAAGGACTCGGCGTCGATGATGATTTCTTTCTTTTGGGTGGTACCTCGTTGCTTTCGGTGAAGTTGTTCGCGGAAATCGAACGAAACTTCGGCACGCGATTACCTTTGACGACCATCTTGGAGGCGCCGACAGCGCGGAAGTTGGCAGCATTGATTTCACCGTCCGCTATTAAGGACCGCGAAGGAGTGGTTACACTGCGCGCCGGGGGTAACAGCAATCTGTTTTTGGTCCATGACGGTCTGGGGGAAACGCTACTTTATCTTCATCTAGCTCGGCGTCTTCCTGAAACTATGTCAGTTTATGGCGTTGAGCCTAGGCGGTTGCCGGGAATTCCTTTGGCCCATACTAGCATCGAGGAGATGGCAGCATTCTATGTTGCGCAGATCCGGAGAATTCAGCCCGAGGGGCCATACTTATTAGGAGGAATGTGCGCGGGGGGGATCATTGCGTACGAAATGGCCGTTTGTTTGACTCGAGCGGACCAGAAAGTCCAGATGGTAGTGATGATGGATGGCGCGACACCGCAAGCGCCCAAGCGCACCGCTCGAGTTACGCTCAGTCGCCTTTCCGGCGTACGGAACGCACTGGCAATGGGTGAAGGCGAAGTAGGGTCTTCCGCCTCGCTGATGGCGCGTTGGCCCTCAATTGCATCCACGGTGATTCGTAAAGCCAGCAATGTCGTGGCCTACGAAAGTGCTACCTTCCTGGAGAGAATCTGGATACGAGCGAGATTTCAGCTGTTCAAGCGGCTGGTGCGCAAAAATGGATCATGGCCGGCAGGCGTGTCTTCGCTGAATGTCATGCAGATTTATAACGCTCTCGAGGCTCATTACGCCCCCCAGTCCTTGCCCGACGTGCCGCTCTTGCTGGTGAGGGCTACGGAAGGTCACGGCACCGACACCCCATATCGGGAAGTCTACCGTGACGAAGATTTGGGGTGGCGAAACCTGGCACGTCGATTAGAGATGGTCGACGTAAAAGGTGGGCATTCGAGCATGCTGCAGGCGCATGCCGTCGAATCGCTGGCGACGGCTGTTCTGCAGCGACTTGCTGTACTTCCCATATCGGCTACATCGGAATAGAGCCTCAGATATGCCCACTGCTCGTTCGGTCGCGCTCGTTATCGTCACTTACAAATCGGCCGCTCTGACCATCGCATGCCTCGAATCTCTAGTTCCGGAGCGCCGAGCGCCTGGGATCGAGTTACGCGTCGTGGTAGTCGACAATGCGTCCGGAGATGCTCCCGAAGTGGCCGACATCGTTCGGGCAAACGGTTGGGTGTCTTGGATTACCGTGATTGAAGCTCCTCGGAATGGGGGTTTCGCCTACGGCAACAATCTTGGCTTCGCCTACGCGTGCCAGAATGGCGCCCCCGACTACCTGCACCTGCTAAACCCCGATACACGGGTGACGCCTGGGGCCATTGCCGCTCTCATCGAATTTCTCGAGAGCCATCCTGATGCGGGGATAGCAGGTAGCAGTTTCGAGAATAGTGACGGTACCAAATGGCCGATCGCCTTCCGTTTCCCGTCTTTGTTGAGCGAAATCGACAATGGCCTTCGCCTTGGAATTGTGTCTCGCATGCTTTCCCGATGGACAGTCGCCCGCACCATGTCTTGCGAGGCGCAGCCCATCGATTGGGGAGCTGGTGCTTCAATGATGATCAGGCGGTCTCTATTGGAGTCGATTGGCGGGTTTGATGAGAATTTCTTCTTGTATTTCGAGGAAACGGAGTTCTGTTGGCGGGCAAAACGGGCGGGTGTTTCCATGTGGTATGTACCCCGCAGCCGAGTCGTTCACATAGCTGGGCAGAGCACGAAGGTCACCGAACGGAGAGCTGCCTCGAAGAGGTTACCGGGTTATTGGTTCGAGTCCAGACGGCGATATTTCCTATGTTCCGGCAGTCTCGCTCGCGCACTTTGTGTCGATTGCGCCGCGATTCTCGCAGCCTCTTTGGGAGCTCTTCATCTATTACTTCGAGGACGTCGAAGCGATCTGGTGCCCAATTACATAGGTGACCTTTGCCGTTATAGTGTGTTGCGACGCCAGAACAGATTCTGCCATCATCCCAAGACCTGCTGGCGAGATCATATAACCTAGGTCTTTGACCGCTTAATTTTGTACCAATTCCGTGCCCCATCCTTTCGCCTTTTCTCTGGCGAAAGGGTGGGAAACCACGGAAGCCAAAAGTACGAATTCATGCGGTCGGGGACCTAGCTAGCTAGTCGCAACAATCTAGCCACCGACCATCGGCAAGACACGATGCTCCTCGGTTATATCCGGGAACGAGTCCCCATCGCGGACTTTCTCCGCCAACTGGGAAATGTTTTGGGCCGTGTCCGCCATCGGCAGTCGGACGATCGCCAGCAACAATGCTCCAGATTCTGGATCCGCGCCTCGGCTCGCGTGCAATGCACGCCGATTAAATCTGTATCGTCGATGAGCATCTTCAAGATTTTACTGTTCGCACATCTGTTCCAGTCTAGACATGTGAGCGCGCGGCGTTACTCTGCTCAATTTTCCCCAAAGTTCCTCTTGGTGTTTATCCCACAAGAGGCTTGCGCTGGGCAATACTCAAAATGGACGCTTGGCCTATGCTTCCCGTTTCAGATCCCACAGAATCCCTACCACTATCATTGAAGACGAGACGATCCATACCAGCGCAACCAGCATGATCGGGCCCAGGGCATGTTGGAGAATCGCATCGGTCGCGTGTAGAGAGATCACTTCAATCATCCAAAACGCAGCAGAAATCAACGCGCCACAGATGCTCAGGCACGCGCCAGATCGCCCGCGCAAGTGTCGAAGCGTCACAACAATTGTAGCCATCGTGACGGCGAAGAGCACCCCCAAGATGAGTTCCTGCGGAGCCTTTCTTTCTCCATATAGATGCTGTTCCATCGCTGCATTTACCAACAATCCGTGCACAATCCATCGCCAGTTGAAAGCAGCGTCGAGGAGTAGGAATAGTTCCAGCAGTCCGATCGAGAGCGGCAATCGGCAGGTTCGACCACCTCGTAGCCATGCTGCGCCACACGCGGCCGCTGCCATAAGATGGGAACCGATCCCAGCTTCCCGCGTCGGAGATGCCCAGACCGTGGCTGCCATGATAATCCCGAATCTGCCGTAGCTTAGGAGCATGTTGGGAATTATATGCATATCCCGCCACTGCTCGCCTTCTCTGCCTGGATACCGATTGGCCTATTCCTGTTCCGCCGCTTCGAACTCCGGGTAGCCATTCTTGCTAACTTCTTGGCGGGCTGGGCTGTACTTCAGAGGGAAGATTACGCGACGGCTAAAGGCTACGTCCCTTATTTGATCATTCCGGTCTCTCTACCAAGTGTCCATTTCGTCAGCAACGCCACCACTCTTGGCTTCACCGCAAGATACGAAAGCGGCCGTCACTTTGTAGACAAGCAACCATCCACCATGAACCTTGCGCGTCTTGACTTGGCCACCTAAGCCTGGCGTGCAGCCAGGTGCCGCGACAGCCGTCGTGACGTGTACATGGCTCCGTAAGCGAATCGGACCAGCGGACCGAAGCTATTGGCGGATGCGACGCCGACGAAATACAGACCACGCACTGAGGACTCGAAAAATCTGTTCAGTACGGGCGTGTCCCCCACGGCCTGAATTTGTTTGCGTAGTCCGTCATCAAGGAAGCGCAACCGCTCCAGTGCGACACGATAGCCGGTTCCACCGATGACGTGGTCGACTATTAAATTCGTTGAGCCCGTCCCGTTCGCGAGTGTGAGGTGGACCTTCGTGCCGCGCACTTCGGCGGCCTTCAATTCAACGCCTATATGAGTGGGAATGCCTGCAACCTTTTCCCTCATAAACCAGCCAGGTGCCGGGCCGAGGTGACCCCGCACCACGCGGAAGCGGAACTGCTCAGGCATCGCATGGAATAGCAACGGGGCGTCCGTGCACAAGCGGGAGCGCCAACCGAGTCCCAGGCCCGACCGCGGCTTGATGAGGCGCTCAATGAATGGACGCGGCTCTCTAGAAGGTTTGTGAAAGGCGATCGCACGAGCACGGGTTACAATTTCGGGCTCTGCCCCAACCTCCCGAAGGATGGCAGCAATATCGATGGCCGATGCGCCAGCGCCGACAACCGCCACTTTACGTCCTTTGAATGGTGACAGATCGCCATAGGCAGAACTGTGCGTCACATATTCGCGCGGCAATTTGCCCAATTCGGGGGGAAGCCAGCCAAAGTGTGTAATGCCCGCGGCAATAACAACTCTGCGCGCTAGAAACCGCTCTCCCGCCTCGGTAGCCACCTCAAATCCCTGAGGCACGGCCTTAATCGAAGTAAGTTCGAACTGCTCCAGGCCGGGAACCATTCGCTTCTGAAACTCGATCCCATAGGCGGCGAACACTTCAACTGGCACTGGAATGCCAACATCGGCGTATGGCTGATTTGTTTCGGCACAGTAGTGCCGCAAGGTGAATGCACCATCCGGGTCATAGAGTCTGGATGCGAATCCGTCGGATTTGAGAAGCATCCCTGTTGGCATCTTCGACTGCCAGCTTTGCATCGGCCGTCCGAAGATCCGGTAAGGAACTTTCAGCCGATTCAGGTGGGCGGCGATCGAGAGGCCATACGGCCCCGCTCCAAGGATCACAACGTCCATGACAGGTGAGCTTTCTTTGATGTGCATGACAAGGTTCCTGTTCATAAGGTATCCCGAACTGTGGAATCGCGGCAAACATTTGTGATTGACTTACAATCGGGTAAATATCGCTATGCCTTTACCTCTGGGATGTACGATTGGTGTCGAAAGTCGCAAACGCCCCGCCATTCTGTTGGCTGCCACGCTATGGTGGCAGTTATCGGCCCGGCTGGCGATTGGATTTCTTGACCACGGTTGCCTGGTATCAGCAATCTGTCCAAAGGGCCACCTTCTCCGGTATGTCGAGGGATTAGATAGGGTCTTTCCCTATCGTAGCCTGAATTCGCTGGCCTCTCTCGAAGTGGCGATCCGCCAGTCTATGCCAGACGTTGTCGTTCCCTGCGACGATCGAGTGGTCTGGCAACTGCATGAGTTGCACCGCCTCAAGCCTGATCTGCGGCCGCTCATTGAAACGTCTCTGGGCACGGCCGAGGGATTCCAACTCGTCGAGCACCGCGACCTGCTATTGGAAGTTGCTCGATCACTCGGCATTCTTGTTCCAACGACGAGGCGTGTTACGTCCGCGGAAGAGATTCATACCTGGTTCGCTAGCGGTGAAGGCTCGGCCGTGCTGAAACTCGACGGGACCTGGGGCGGCGAGGGAGTGACGATCACGCATTCGGAGCAGGAGGCGAAAGATGCCTTCCGCAGGTTCGCGCGTCCGACCGGGATCGTCACCGCTATAAAGCGTCTTGTGGTCAACAGGGATCCACTGTCCTTGTGGAACTGGAGCAGACAGGCGCAACCGGCAATCATCATCCAGAAATTCGTTCACGGTTGGCCTGCCAATTCCATGCTGGCATGTTGGGAGGGTGAGGTCCTTTCCATCGTTTCTGTCGAAGTGCTGGCGTCGCAGGGCGCGACTGGAGCAGCCCTCCTGGTCCGGCAAATTGAACATGACGACTTGACGAAGGCTGCGCGCTTGCTGGCCAAGACGTTACGGCTGAGTGGATTCTGCGGACTGGATTTTCAGATCGACCGGTTAACCGGGCGACCCCATCTGATCGAAATGAATCCGCGTTGTACGCAGCTCGGCCATCTGCCGTTGAATGGGGGCAGTGATCTCGCCGGTGCCCTGTGCGCGAAACTTGGCGGTGAAACGACAGCAGCGAAGGAAGCTCTTGTGGAAGGGCAGGTCGTCGCTTTCTTTCCCCAAGCCGCCCGATGGAACTCGAAGAGCCTATTACCCAGCGGTATTTATAACGATGTTCCCCAGGGCCACCCGAAATTGATCTGCGAATTGATGCAGACGAGTTGGCCGAGGCGTCAATTGATTTCCAGGGTCTACCATTTTTTCCATCCTTCTGCTGAACTCGAGCCGGTAGAGTTTGATCTTGAAACAGGTCAGCAAGCGCTCGCCCGGCAAGGCCCGACGGCCGGCAGAGTCGCGATCGCGACACGCAGATAAGGCACATTTCCTTTGCCTTCGGGTCTGGTCTGATGTTAGATCAGATGTCAGATCATCTTTTCTTCCCCCCGGAAACCTCTTTAGGGCGTTTTCTCTACCCCGCTCAACTATGAAGACTCAGTTAGGAGAGTCTCAATGTCCGTGCAAATTCTCAGCGACGTATTGAGCATCGGCGCAGCTATCAATGCCCTGGCGGAGCGTCAGCCCGCAACCGCATTCCTCATCGGCCCCGACGCGGAATTCCCGGTCACCTTTCAGGACCTGAAGAATGGCTCCGTCCTGCTCTGCCGCATGCTCCATCAGGCAGGTCTCCGCAAAGGGGATAAAGTTGCCTTCCTCATGGACAACGGCCTGCTGACGGCCCAGCTCTTCCTCGGCTCCATGTACGGGGGGTACGTCGCTGTGCCACTCAACGTGCGCGCCGGCGCAATGCAGTTGTCCTACACCCTCGATCACTGCGACGCTGCCATCGTCTTTGTCGAGCCGCAATACCAGGACCTGCTCCGTGAGTCTCTGCAGGGTAACGGCCGCTTCATCCGCGTCGTCACGGCCGATGCCGACGGCCCCATGCCGGCCTTTGAGCAGCCCGCCGCGATCGATCTGGACCCGCCCTGCGCCACCGCTGTCGCGCTGCTCATGTACAGTTCCGGCAGCACCGGCAAGCCGAAGGCCGCCGTCCACACCCACCGCTCAATTCTTGCTCACGGCCGCAATTCCATCGAAGCCCATCGGCTCTCTCAGGCGGATCGCTCCCTCCTCGTCCTGCCCCTGTATCACATCAACGCCGAGTGCGTCACGCTCATCCCCACCCTCCTAAGCGGCGGTTCCGTCGTTATCGTTCGCCGCTTTGCCGTCAGCAAGTTTTGGGACTGGGTCGATGATCTCCGCATCACCTGGGCGGCCCTCGTGCCCACCATCATTTCCGAGCTCGTCGAATGGGACGACCCGAAGAAGCATGAGCGCGACCCTGCCTTCGCGCGCATCCGCTTCCTGCGCTCTTCATCTGCCCCTCTCTCCTCCGCGCTGCATCAGCGGTTTCTGGACAAGTTCCGGCTCCCTCTTCTCCAGGCCATGGGCTCCACCGAGTGCGGCAACGTCTTCTCCAACCCTGTGCCGCCGGCCGCGAACAAAATCGGATCACCGGGTTTGCCCTGGGGATTCGCATCCCGCATCGTCGATCGAGAAGGGGCGGATGTGCAGCGCGGCGAATCCGGCGAGGTCCTGCTCCGCGGCCCCGGCCTGATGAGCGGCTACTACAAGGATCCGGAAGGCACGGCGGCAGTAGTAGATGCCGATGGCTGGCTCCACACCGGTGACCTCGCGCGTCAGGACGAGGACGGATATTTCTTCGTCGTGGGCCGCTCCAAGGAGCTGATCATCAAAGGCGGCGTCAACATTGCCCCGCGCCAGATCGACGAAGTGCTCGAATCGCATCCGGCGGTGCTGGAAGCGGCCGCGGTCGGCGTTCCCGAACGCTATTTCGGCGAAGATGCCGTGGCCTTTGTGGTTCTGCGCTCCGATGCGGCTGCCGACGAGAAGGAGTTGCTGGCCTACTGCGAGACGCGGCTGGGCCATTTCAAGGCCCCGTCGCGCATCCACTTCCTGAAGGAGTTGCCGAAAGGCCCATCCGGCAAGGTGCAGCGGCTGCGGCTTCTCGATCCGGAAGTGCTGGCGGCAGTGGCGGCCACCGCGCAGCCGGAGAGCAACCCGGTCACCATCAACGCGCATGGAAATGGAAGCGACCCAACGAGTGCGGGATCTTCGATCGAGCAGATCGTCTCCTCGGCCTGGGCGGAGGTGCTTGCCCTGCCGGAAGTCGATCCCCAGACCAACTTCTTCGCCCTGGGCGGCCATTCCCTGCTCGCCATCCAATGTATTTCCAAGCTGCGCGATCGCCTGCCCATGGTTCTATCGCTGGCCGACTTTTTCGAATTCAGCACAGTGGCTGAGCAGGCCGAGTTGGTCAGGAAGCGGTTGCACCCGGCCAATGGCAAGGGCAGTCAGGAACTCGCCAATCAATCGACTAACTGGGAACAGTCTCTCCTGGAACAATATGTGCCGCCGCCCAGCGAAGAAATCATTCCCCGGCAAGATCCGTCGCTTCCCCATCCCCTCAGCCCCGCCCAGCAGGGTCTCTGGTTCCTGGAAGAATTGAACCCCAACGTACCCGTCTACAACGAGGCCGAAGCAGTCCGTCTCACAGGCGAGTTGAACGTCGACGCGCTGGAGACGGCGATGAACATGGTGATTGACCGGCAGGAGGTGCTGCGATCGACCATCAAGGTTATTGACGAGGCGCCGCACGCCGTCATTCATAAAAGCCGGCCCTTGCGCTTCAAGAAGATCGACCTGAGCGCACTGCCCACAGCCGACCGCGAAGCCGAAGTCGAACGTTTGCTGATCAGCGAACCACAGGCTCCATACCGTCTGGAAGAGAAGCCGGGGATTCGAGTCACCTTGCTCCATCTGGCCCCTCGCGAGCATGTTTTGATCCTGATGATGCACCACATCGTATGCGACTGGGCATCGGAAGGGGCGATCTGGCGGGACCTGTCGGCGATCTACCGCTCCCTGCTAACCCGGCAACCGGCGGTGCTAGCCGAACTGACGATCAGCCACGGGGATTACGCCGTCTGGCAGCACCGGCGGCTGGGTTCAACGAGCTTTTCTGACGACTTGGCTTACTGGGAAGAAACGCTGAAGGGAGCTCCCGCACTTCTGGAGTTGCCCGCTGACCGGCCGCGCCCGCCGGTGATGTCCTACCGCGGAGACCGCGTTCGCTGGAAACTCAACAACATGTTGACCGAAGCCTTGCGTAATACCAGCCGCACCGAGAAGACCAGCCTGTTCACAATTTTTGCCGCGGCATTGGATACGCTGCTGTACCGCTACACGGGCAGCGATGACATTCTGTTGGGCATTCCTTTGGCCGACCGCGACCATCCGGGATTAGAGGCGGTGGTTGGATACCTGCTGCGTATGCATGTGTTGCGGACCCGGCTTTCCGGCGAGATGACCTTTCGCGACCTGCTCAGCCTGGTTCAAAAGGGCACGCTCGACCTTTATCTTCATCGCACCGTTCCCTTCGATCAGGTTGTTCACAAGCTTCAGCCGGAGCGCAATCCAGGTTATACCCCGGTGTTTCAGGTAGCGCTCAACTGGCGCGATCGCGATCAGATGTTGCCCTTTATCGGTCTGGAAGGGTTAGCCATCGATTCGCTCATGGCAACTGCAGGCACCACCAAGTTCGACCTGCTCTTCCAGGCCACCGACATCGGTAACGAGATCTGGCTGGAACTGGAATTTAACACCGACATTTTCGACCGGGACCGCATGTCGCGCATGCTGGGCCATTATCAAACGTTCCTGGAGAGCGTAGCGAATGATCCGGGCGCAAAGCTGGCGGAGATGCCCTTGTTGACCGCTGCTGAACTGCGACAGGTCGTGTTTGACTGGAACGATACCGCGGCAGACTATCCGAGGGACGTCTCGCTGGCGAAGTTGGTGGAAGAGCAGGTCGAACGTGCCCCGGACGCCGCAGCGGTGATACTCGAGGACGGCTCCTCCATCACCTACCGCGGCCTGAATGAGAAGGCTAACCAACTGGCGCATGAGTTGCGAAAATACGGCGCCGGGCCGGACCAGTTAGTGGGGATGTGCGTAGAGCGTTCGGTCAACATGATCTTGGCCCTCCTGGCGATCGTCAAAGCAGGTGCCGCCTATGTGCCGATTGATCCCGATCTGCCGCTAGAGCGGCTGGGCTACATGATCGAGGACAGCGGCCTCAGGATTCTGGTGACTCAAAAAGCACTGCGATCGTCTCTTCCGCCGTTCGCAGGGGCGGTTATCGAGGTCGACAGCGACGTCTCGGAGAATAATAGCCGTGAGAACCCAAACGTTCGGGTTTCCCCTGATAATCTGGCCCACATTATCTACACTTCAGGCTCTACAGGACGTCCCAAAGGGGTGCAGGTTCCTCGCTCCGCGCTGACCAATCTTTTGTGGTGCATGCGTGAATTGCTGCAACTTAAGAACACCGATACATTGCTGGCTGTTACCACCATTTCTTTCGACATTGCCGGAGTAGACGTTTGGCTTCCCTTGTTGACGGGTGCTCGCAGCGTTATTGCGAGTCGAACGTCGGCGTTAGACGGTCAGCGGTTGCTGGAAATGATCGAACGCCACCATGTGACATTCCTGCAGGCGACACCCACCACCTGGCGGCTGCTGTTGGCCGCCGGCTTACGAGACAAACACCAACTTACGACAGTCTGCACTGGCGAAGCCATGCCGCGAGAACTGGCGGCGCAATTGCGCCCAGAGGTTGCGCGTTTGTGGAATCTCTACGGGCCCACCGAGACTACCATCTGGTCTACTGCCTGGCGCGTGGAGAAAGGCGATGAGCCAGTTCTCATCGGCCGCCCGGTGGCCAACACGCAATGTTATCTCCTGGACGGAGGGGGGCAGCCGGTGCCGATCGGCGTTGCTGGCGAGCTATACATTGCTGGAGATGGCCTCGCCAGGGGCTATCGAAACTTGCCCAAGTTGACAGATGAAAAGTTCATCCCGAACCCTTTCACATCCGGCTCGCGTATGTACCGGACCGGCGATCTGGCTCGGTACCGCGCAGATGGCAACCTCGAATGCTTGGGCCGCAACGATTTTCAAGTCAAAATACGCGGCTTCCGCATCGAACTGGGAGAGATTGAGGCTGTCCTGGGAGAACAACATGGGATAGCTCAATGCGCAGTGCTCGTTCAGGCTGGTGATCAAGCGGATAAGCGTCTGGTGGCATACATTGTCCCCACGGATCCGCAGGGAGTTCCAGCCGTCGACGATTTAAGGAGCGCGTTGAAGCAGAGACTGCCGAGCTATATGATTCCCGCAGCCTTCGCAGTGGTTGAAAGGATGCCATTGACGCCCAATGGCAAGATTGATCGCAAAGCACTGTCACAGTCCAATCTCACGACGATTGCAAGCGAAGCCCCCGTCGATGTCCCACGGGATTCCGTTGAGGCCAGGTTGGTCCAGATATGGGAGCAAGTGCTTGATCTGCATCCGATCGGGATTAGAACCAACTTCTTCGAAGTGGGCGGCTACTCGCTGATGGTTGCAAAGTTGTTTACCCAGATCAACAAGGTCTTTGGTCGCTCGCTGCCGATCGCTACCATTTTCAGTGCTCCAACAATCGAACAATTGGCCGCACTGCTTCGTGAGAAGACCACATCCGCAACGTTGGTGCCGATTCGGCCCTCGGGAAGCAAAGAGCCGCTCTTCATCGTGCATTCGTATCTCATCTATGAGCGCATCCGCCAGGTGATCGACCCCGACCGCCCGCTCTACGGCTTGCACGAGCGCGAAGACGACGGGGAGCGCGTCTTCTCCGTCCGCGATCGGGTCTCCGAATATCTCAACCATATCCGGGAAGTGCAGCCGCAGGGCCCGTATCATCTCGTCGGCTGGTGCGCCGCCGGTCCTCTGGTCGTCGAGCTCGCGCGCAGTCTTAGAGAATGCGGCGCCGAGGTGGGCCTGCTTGGGCTCATCGACGCAGCCAGCCCCGAGTATACGGCGCAGTTGCGCAGCGATCGAGCCCGAAAGTCATTCGCCGACCGCGCCCGTGGGTGGATGCGCTATCACCGCCAGGTCCGCTCTCGATCGGCCCGGACCGGAACTGTCCGCTACTTCGCCCGCTATCTCAGGAATCTGGTCACCGACAAAATCCGCGGCCTGATGATCCGCCACCACACATTCGTCCTCGCTTTCTGCCGCCGGATGGGAATCCCGAGCCCCGCATTCCTTCTGAACCTGTCAACGTGGAAGGTCGAACATTCTGCACCTTACGATGGTGCAATCACGCTCTTCCAGCCGCTCGAAACACATCACATCCGTCACGACGCCACTCTGGGCTGGGGCGGTGTTGCCTCCGGCGGGGTCCACGTCGTCCAGACTCCCGGAGACCACGAGACCATGTTCAGACAGGGGAATGTGGAGGTCTTTGGGCAGCGCCTGCAGGAGATCCTTGAGGACTACAGCCCTGCAAAGCCGGTGCCTTCGCCGCTGGAACCGGACGCTTCCCATGGATTGGCTCACGTCGGCGGCAGTCGGTAGCAGTATGGCGCTGCTCGGCGTCGGCCAGGTTGCAGCCCAGCGGAGTCTGCCGATGCGCCGGAGCGACCAGCACCGGCAGCGCGGCGCAGTCGTTCACGGCACCGCCGAACCTGGATCAGTTGTAGCTCCACACCGACCTCACCGAGCCATTTCAGCCAGTGCCTCCGGGGGCGCGGCGGCTGGCCGAAATGCGCGGCTTCTGACCAGAAGCGCAATGCGTGATTCTGGCTAATAACGTGTCCTTGCCCGCACCAAGACAGATGAAGCGATTTAGGCACTCGGCGTCGGAGAAAGTGGCGCATTAAAAAACGTAGCTTTTCCCGCTTGGACCGTTACGCACCTATCACAACCGTGACTGCATCACGCACAACGCTTACCAACCGGTCAATTTCGCTCTCGCGAATAATCAGCGGCGGCGCCAAGAGCAGCTCATCACCTGGCGCTGGATCGTCCCCCACCGCGGGTCGTGTCCGCGTGATCACTCCGCGTTTCTTCATTTCGGACTGAAGGCGCGGGCCGATCGCTTTCTCGAGGGGAAAATTTTTCTTGGTTGAACGGTCTTCGACGAACTCGACCGCAGCAAGAAGCCCCTTGCCACCGCGAATATCTCCGGCATGAGGATGGTCTTCGAGCGCGTGTCTTAAAGCACGGAGGAGAAGATCTCCCATCTTCGCCGAGTTCTCCAGAAGACCTTCCCTTTCGATGATTTCAATATTCTTCAATGCAACCGCGCAACAAGTCGGGTGTCCGGAATTCGTGTAACCGTGCATCCACCTGTTTGCAGGTTCGACTGAATTCAGGGCCTTCTTGATCTCCTCCGTAATCATGATGCCACCAAGTGGCACATAGCCAGATGTGACACCTTTGGCAAAGGAAAGAATGTCCGGCGTTATGCCCCAATGGTCGAGGCCCCACCATCGGCCCGTGCGGCCAAAGCCTGTAATGATCTCGTCTGCGATCATCAACACTTTATAACGCGAGCAGATATCTCGCACCCGTGGCCAGTAATCGTCCGTCGGGTAGATGACACCGCCAGCGCCGTGAATCGGTTCGCCGATGACCGCCGCGACGGTTTCAGGTCCTTCGCGAAGGATCGCCTCCTCCAGCTCGCGCGCAGCCGCCTCGCCAACTGTTTCCCCGGACTTGGCTCCTTGAAACCGATACGGATAACAGGTTTGAATGTGCACGAATCCTGGAACCCTGGGCTCGAACATCTTCCAGTAGGATGAGATTCCGGTGGCGCTCATGGCCTGTAGCGTGGCGCCGTGATAGCCGTGAATTCGTGAGATGACCTTGATCTTATCGGGTTTACCCTGAACCCTCCAGTAGAAGCGCGCTGTCTTGAATGCCGCTTCGTTTGCTTCGCCACCTCCGGAGGCGAAGTAGACCGCTCCCATACCTGGCGCCAATTGAATAAGACGCTCAGCCAGCAGGATGGATGGCATTGTCGACGAGCCCGCGTAGCCGGAGAAATAGGCTAGTTTCTTCATCTGTTCTGCCGCGGCCTCTGCCAATTCGGCCCGACCGTGCCCGACATTCACATTCCAAAGCCCTGAGAGTCCGTCAATGTACTCCTTACCTTCAACATCGCGGACGGTGATGCCCTCCCCGCTGACGCATATCACGGGCTCGGCCGAGTCAGCAGGATGGTGCAAGGAGTGAATCTGATATTGCCGGTCAACGCTTGCAAGGTCGCGTGCTAAGATCTCCATACGTTCCTCTCCGTTCGAGCAATCAGGCATCCATCCACCAGTCATTCAAGAAGATATGATCACACTTTACCCCATGTAGATTGAAGGGGGATTTCTTTTATGGCCTCAGTCACCACGGCAGATACGAAAGTTGCAGTTGCTCCTTCAGCGACAAAGCTGCTGATTAATAATCGCTGGATGGAGAGCGAATCGGGCGAGACGTTTGCCACGCACGATCCCTCTACGGGCGAGGAAATTTGCCAGGTTGCCGCCGCCGATTCTGCCGATGTCGATAAGGCTGTCCGGGCAGCTCGGTACGCATTCGAACGCGGACCCTGGCGCAGGATGTCCGCAGCGGAGCGTGGCCAACTGCTTCATCGCCTTGCCGGACTTATCGAGATGCACGCGGATGAACTTGCCGGGCTCGAGTCCATCGATAACGGCAAACCACTCTCCGTGGCCAGGCGGGTGGATGTTGCCAAAACCATCGCCTGCTATCGATACTTCGCGGGATGGGCCGACAAGGTTCATGGCAGAACCATCCCCATCGATGGCGATTATTTTTGTTACACGCGTCACGAGCCCGTCGGCGTCGTGGGACAGATCATTCCCTGGAATTACCCGATGCTGATGCAAGCGTGGAAACTCGCTCCTGCTCTGGCCACTGGGAACACCGTCGTAATGAAGCCCGCGGAGCAAACACCGCTCACTGCCCTCCGCGTAGGCGAGCTGATTCTCGAAGCCGGCTTCCCTGAGGGCGTTGTCAATCTGGTGCCTGGATATGGCCCCACAGCCGGCGCCGCCATCGCGCGCCACACGGACGTGGATAAGGTGGCATTCACTGGGTCCACCGAGGTAGGACGTCTGATCCTGGAAGCGGCCGCCAGATCTAATCTAAAGCGAGTTACATTGGAACTGGGCGGAAAGAGCCCGAACATCATCTTCGCTGACACAGACCTGGATGAAGCAGTGGAGGGTGCTCACAGTGGCCTCTTTTCGAATCAGGGCCAAATCTGCTGCGCCGGGTCGAGAGTCTTTGTCGAAGAAGCGATTTATGACCGGTTTCTGGAGAAGACCGTAAGCCGCGCAGGCAAGCGTGTTATCGGAAATCCACTCGATCCGCGCACGGAGCAGGGACCGCAGGTCGATCAGGCGCAATTCGATAGGGTTATGAGCTACATTGAGTCTGGGAAAAGTGAAGGTGCTGCTCTAGCATGTGGCGGCCAGCGCTATGGCAGCCGCGGCTACTTCATCGAACCGACCGTCTTCAGCGACGTTCACGACGACATGAAGATTGCGCGCGAGGAAATCTTTGGACCGGTGATGAGCGTCATCCCTTTCAGGAGTCTTGAAGAAGTCATAGAGCGCGCCAACAACACGATCTATGGATTGGCCGCGGGCGTCTGGACGAGGGACATCAAGAAAGCGCATGCCATTGCAAATAACGTACGAGCCGGTACGGTGTGGGTCAACTGCTATAACATTTTAGATGCTCGCGCGCCCTTCGGCGGCTTTAAACAATCGGGAATCGGTCGCGAACTCGGCGAGTATGGCCTGCAGCAATATACAGAAGTGAAGACAGTGACCATCAAGCTTTCATGACGTCAACTGCGCGCTCATCCAAGCTGCGCGCTCATGTTTTAGCTCTCTTTGTTCTGTTACGGTCGCTTTTGTCTACGCAAGCCAGGAAAGGCGCTCTCTTCAATCGTATCCGTCAGACCAATCGCATCTGTTAACTGTGTCTCGGCTGTGATGGACTGTTGTCATGAGCGGAGAGACTGGAGTGGTGGTTCGTCGTCGGGGTCGGGCGGTGATTGCGCAGTTGGCAAGTTCTTATCGAGCGAGCGAATTGGGCGTAGCGACCATTGCAACCATTAAACAAGACAGCCGCGGCAGGATCGGTTCGCGAGAACCGCCCTAACCGCGGCTGGACCTGACTTCTATGGGACCGAAATCGCAATGCTGGTCGAAGGCACACTTTGATTGCCTTCGGCATCGACACTCTCTACGTAATAGGTGTAAGAGGTGTTGTTCGCAACAGTCGTATCGGAATAAGTGGTTGAAGTATCATGTGACGGGTTCAGCAACTGATACGTGGAGGTCCCAGTGACTGCCCGGTAGATGTTATAGCCTGCCACCGGATCGGAAGAATTGGTCGGGGCGTCCCAGGTAAGGTTCACCTCGTAAGATGTAGCCACGCCCGTCCCGCTTAGGGTGATCGTGGACGTGGACCCGGTCGAGGAGTTGCTGATCAGCGTTACCGTGCCATCCGCAACTCCTGCCGTTGTGGGATCGAACTCGATTTCCAGCGTTGCTGTCGCGCCAGGGTTCAGAGTCAACGGGAAGCTGACGCCGGAAATCGTGTAGCCCGTGCCGCTCACCGATCCGGCGCTCACCGTCACCGTTGCCGTCCCGGATGAAGTCAATGTCACCGATTGGTAGGCAGGCGTGCCATCATTCACATTGCCAAAGGGAACGCTTGTCGATTCGAGCCTAAGCGTTGATACCGATACCCCAAGGTTGATGGCATAGGTCTTGGTTCCACCTCCCGACGAGGCGGTCAGCGTCGCCGTCTCAGCCGTGCTCACCGTCGATACCGTGGCCGAGAAGCTGGCGCTCGTTGCTCCCGCTGCTACAGTCACCGACGAGGGAACCGTCACTGCCGTTTCGTTGCTCGACAGGCTTACCGCCTGGCCGCCCGTGCCGGCCGCTGCGTTCAACGTCGCCGTGCAGGTGTCGGTCCCCGCACTGGTCATCGAGCCGCTCGAGCAGCTGAGCCCGCTCAGCACCGGCTGTCCCGTCCCGCTCAGGCTGATGGTGGACGTCGTTCCGCTCGACGAGTTGCTGCTCAGCGTCACCGTGCCGCTCGCCGCACCCGCCGCGGTGGGACTGAACACGATTTCCAGCGTTGCCGTCTGGCCTGGATTCAGGGTCAGCGGAAAGCTCACCCCGGAGATCGTGAAGCCTGTTCCGCTCACTGATCCAGCGCTCAACGTCACCGCTGAGGTCCCGGATGAAGTCAGCGTCACCGACGCTGTTCCTGTCGCGCCCACTGCCACTGTCCCGAAGCTCACTGTGGACGTGCTCAGAGCAAGTGTGGGCACCGCCGCGCCCAGTTTGATGGCGTAGCTATGGGTTCCGCCTCCCGACGAGGCGGTCAGCGTCGCCGTCTCGGCCGTACTCACCGTCGATACCGTGGCCGAGAAACTCGCGGTGGTGGCTCCTGCAGCTACCGTCACCGACGAGGGAACCGTCACTGCCGTTTCGTTGCTCGACAGGCTTACCGCCTGGCCGCCCGTGCCCGCCGCCGCGTTCAGCGTCGCCGTGCAGGTGTCGGTCCCCGCACTGGTCATCGAGCCGCTCGAGCAGCTGAGCCCGCTCAGCACCGGCTGTCCCGTCCCGCTCAGGCTGATGGTGGACGTCGTTCCGCTCGACGAGTTGCTGGTCAGCGTCACCGTGCCGCTCGCCGCACCCGCCGCGGTGGGACTGAACACGATTTCCAGCGTTGCCGTCTGGCCTGGATTCAGGGTCAGCGGAAAGCTCACCCCGGAGATCGTGAAGCCTGTTCCGCTCACTGATCCAGCGCTCAACGTCACCGCTGAGGTCCCGGATGAAGTCAGCGTCACCGACGCTGTTCCTGTCGCGCCCACTGCCACTGTCCCGAAGCTCACTGTGGACGTGCTCAGAGCAAGTGTGGGCACCGCCGCGCCGAGTTTGATGGCGTAGCTATGGGTTCCGCCTCCCGACGAGGCGGTCAGCGTCGCCGTCTCGGCCGTACTCACCGTCGATACCGTGGCCGAGAAACTCGCGGTGGTGGCTCCTGCAGCTACCGTCACCGACGAGGGAACCGTCACTGCCGTTTCGTTGCTCGACAGGCTTACCGCCTGGCCGCCCGTGCCGGCCGCCCCGCTCAGCGTCACCGTGCAGGTGTCGGTCCCCGCACTGGTCATCGAAGCGCTCAAGCAGCTGAGCCCGCTCAGCACCGGCTGCGCCGTCCCGCTCAGGCTGATGCTGGACGTCGCTCCGCTCGACGAGTTGCTGGTCAGCGTCACCGTGCCGCTCACCGCACCCGCCGCGGTGGGACTGAACACGATTTCCAGCGTTGCCGTCTGGCCTGGATTCAGGGTCAGCGGAAAGCTCACCCCGGAGATCGTGTATCCTGCCCCGCTCACTGAGCCAGCGCTCAACGTTACCGCTGAGGTCCCGGATGAAGTCAGCGTCATCGACGCTGTTCCTGTCGCGCCCACTGCCACTGTCCCGAAGCTCACTGTGGACGTGCTCAGAGTCAGTGTGGGCACCGCCGCGCCGAGTTTGATGGCGTAGCTATGGGTTCCGCCTCCCGACGAGGCGGTCAGCGTCGCCGTCTCGGCCGTACTCACCGTCGATACCGTGGCCGAGAAACTCGCGGTGGTGGCTCCTGCAGCTACCGTCACCGACGAGGGAACCGTCACTGCCGTTTCGTTGCTCGACAGGCTTACCGCCTGGCCGCCCGTGCCCGCCGCCCCGTTCAGCGTCACCGTGCAGGTGTCGGTCCCCGCACTGGTCATCGAAGCGCTCAAGCAGCTGAGCCCGCTCAGCACCGGCTGCGCCGTCCCGCTCAGGCTGATGCTGGACGTCGCTCCGCTCGACGAGTTGCTGGTCAGCGTCACCGTGCCGCTCACCGCACCCGCCGCGGTGGGACTGAACACGATTTCCAGCGTTGCCGTCTGGCCTGGATTCAGGGTCAGCGGAAAGCTCACCCCGGAGATCGTGAAGCCTGCCCCGCTCACTGATCCAGCGCTCAACGTCACCGCTGAGGTCCCGGATGAAGTCAGCGTCACCGACGCCGTTCCTGTCGCGCCCACTGCCACTGTCCCGATGCTCACTGTGGACGTGCTCAGAGCAAGCGTGGGCACCGTCGCCCCCAGGCCGATGGGGTAGGTCTTGGTTCCGCCCTTCCACGACGCTGTCAAGGTTGCGGTCTCCGGCGTGCTCACCGCAGATACCGCGGCCGAGAAGCTGGCAGTGGTGGCTCCCGCAGCTACTGTCACCGACGACGGTACTGTCACTGCCGGTGTGTTACTCGACACGCTTACCACCTGACCGCCTGTGCCGGCCGCTGCGTTCAAAGTCACCGTGCAGAGGTCGGTCCCCGCACCCGCCATCGAGCCGCTGGAGCAGCTGAACCCGCTCACCGCCGACTGCGCCGTCGCGCTCGAGTCGGCGGAGGTGAAGGTGCTCATCCCTCCGCATGCCAGCAGATTCATGAACAGAAAAGAAGCGACGAGTGCGACCAAAACCGTGCTCCACCTGTCGCTCTGAGAGAAAAGTAGGCGAGACGGCCTTGACCAGGGGCTGAGTGCAATAACATTGCGGTCGGACGAAGTCGTACGCTTTACAGGCCTTGTACGTAAAGACAGAATTAGGGATGCTTTCCGAATGCACCTCATCGTGCAATCGCTCCTTGCGTAAAAAATGGGCAACTCGCTGCGCGAGGCCGCCCCGCAAGCAGAAAACCAAGGTTAGGCAAGCTCTTTTGTGAGAGCTAGACGGGCTCTTTGCTAAGAGCATCGTCATAATCGGGTGATTTCCAAGGGGTATAACAGAAAATTACCTATTAGCGTGCTTATTATTACTTAGGTAATATAACTTGCGACTGTTAATTTAGCTTGCCCTCAGAATGCGTATCCCTGAGCGGTGGTCCGGCGTGAGAACTTTGTTCATCCTCGTCGTGGTGGGCTTTAGACCATTATCCACCATCGTCGCGGGGTGGTGGCGGTGGAGCTGTGGAAATCTGGTTCATCAGTGCACTACGCCGAAGGCTCTGAGAGATGTTTTCGGAGCGACGCTTGCACTCGGAAATCAGTGTGTTGCGACGGGACTCTTCGGACTGGCAGGAAAGCAAGAAAACCGCCGCACCAAATTGGCAAGCATTTAAGCCTGCGAGCGATGTAAGCCGCGGCAGGATCGGTTCGCGAGAACCGCCCTAACCGCGACTGGACCTGACTTCTATGGGACCGAGATCGTAATGCTGGTCGAAGACACACTTTGATTGCCTTCGGCATCGACACTCTCTACGTAATAGGTGTAAGAGGTGTTGTTCGCAACAGTCGTATCGGAATAAGTGATTGAACTATCATGTGACGAGTTCAGCAACTGATATGTGGAGGTCCCAGTGACTGCCCGGTAGATGTTATAGCCTGCCACCGGATCGGAAGAATTGGTCGGGGCGTCCCAGGTAAGGTTCACCTCGTAAGATGTAGCCACGCCCGTCCCGCTTAGGGTGATCGTGGACGTGGACCCGGTCGAGGAGTTGCTGGTCAGCGTTACCGTGCCGTCCGCAACTCCTGCCGTTGTGGGATCGAACTCGATTTCCAGCGTTGCTGTCGCGCCAGGGTTCAGAGTCAACGGGAAGCTGACGCCGGAAATCGTGTAGCCCGTGCCGCTCACCGATCCGGCGCTCACCGTCACCGCCGCCGTCCCGGATGAAGTCAATGTCACCGATTGGTAGGCAGGCGTGCCATCATTCACATTGCCAAAGGGAACGCTTGTCGATTCTAGGGTAAGCGTAGATACCGGCACAATCAGGCTGATCGCGTAGGTCTTGGTTCCGCCTCCCGACGAGGCGGTCAGCGTCGCCGTCTCAGCCGTGCTCACCGCCGATACCGTGGCCGAGAAGCTGGCGCTCGTTGCTCCCGTAGCTACCGTCACCGACGAGGGAACCGTCACTGCCGTTTCGTTGCTCGACAAGCTCACCGCCTGGCCGCCCGTGCCAGCCGCCGCGTTCAGCGTCGCCGTGCAGGTGTCCGTCCCCGCACTGGTCATCGAGCCGCTCAAGCAGCTGAGCCCGCTCAGGACCGGCTGCGCCGTCCCGCTCAGGCTGATGGTGGATGTCGTTCCACTCGACGAGTTGCTGGTCAGCGTCACCGTGCCGCTGGCCGCGCCGCCGGCGCTGGGAGCGAAGCCCACCGTCAAGCGTTGCCGTCTGGCCTGGGTTCAGCGTCAGCGGGAAGCTCACCCCGGAGATCGTGTAGCCCGTGCCGCTCACCGATCCGGCGCTCACCGTCACCGCCGCCGTTCCGGATGAAGTCAGCGTCACCGACGCTGTTCCTGTCGCGCCCACTGCCACTGTCCCGAAGCTCACTGTGGACGTGCTCAGAGTAAGTGTCGGCACCGCCGCGCCCAGGTAGATGGCATAGCTCTGGGTCCCGCCTCCCGACGAGGCGGTCAGCGTCGCCGTCTCAGCCGTGCTCACCGTCGATACCGTGGCCGAGAAGCTGGCGCTCGTTGCTCCCGCTGCTACCGTCACCGACGACGGTACCGTCACTGCCGTTTCGTTGCTCGACAGGCTTACCGCCTGGCCGCCCGTGCCCGCCGCCGCGTTCAGCGTCGCCGTGCAGGTGTCGGTCCCCGCACTGGTCATCGAGCCGCTCAAGCAGCTGAGCCCGCTCAGCACCGGCTGTCCCGTCCCGCTCAGGCTGATCGCAGACGTCGCTCCGCTCGACGAGTTGCTGCTCAGCGTCACCGTGCCGCTCACCGCACCCGCCGCGGTGGGACTGAACACGATTTCCAGCGTTGCCGTCTGGCCTGGATTCAGGGTCAGCGGAAAGCTCACCCCGGAGATCGTGTATCCTGCCCCGCTCACTGAGCCAGCGCTCAACGTCACCGCTGCGGTCCCGGATGAAGTCAGCGTCATCGACGCTGTTCCTGTCGCGCCCACTGCCACTGTCCCGAAGCTCACTGTGGACGTGCTCAGAGTCAGTGTGGGCACCGCCGCGCCGAGTTTGATGGCGTAGCTATGGGTCCCGCCTCCCGACGAGGCGGTCAGGGTTGCCGTCTCAGCCGTGCTCACCGCCGATACCGTGGCCGAGAAGCTGGCGCTCGTTGCTCCCGCTGCTACCGTCACCGACGACGGTACTGTCACTGCCGTTTCGTTGCTCGACAGGCTTACCGCCTGGCCGCCCGTGCCCGCCGCCGCGTTCAGCGTCACCGCGCAGGTGTCCGTCCCCGCTCCGGTGATCGATCCAGTCGTGCACGTAAAACCGCTCAGCACCGGCTGTCCCGTCCCACTCAGGCTGATGGTGGACGTCGCTCCGCTCGACGAGTTGCTGATCAGCGTCACCGTGCCGCTCACCGCACCCGCCGCGGTGGGACTGAACACGATTTCCAGCGTTGCCGTCTGGCCTGGATTCAGGGTCAGCGGAAAGCTCACCCCGGAGATCGTGAAGCCTGCCCCGCTCACTGAGCCAGCGCTCAACGTCACCGCTGCGGTCCCGGATGAAGTCAGCGTCATCGACGCTGTTCCTGTCGCGCCCACTGCCACTGTCCCGAAGCTCACTGTGGAGGTGCTCAGAGCAAGTGTGGGCACCGCCGCGCCCAGGTTGATGGCGTAGCTATGGGTCCCGCCTCCCGACGAGGCGGTCAGGGTTGCCGTCTCAGCCGTGCTCACCGCCGATACCGTGGCCGAGAAGCTGGCGGTGGTGGCTCCCGCTGCTACCGTTACCGACGAGGGTACCGTCACTGCCGTTTCGTTGCTCGACAGGCTTACCGCCTGGCCGCCCGTGCCGGCCGCCGCGTTCAGCGTCGCCGTGCAGGTGTCCGTGCCCGCACTGGTCATCGAGCCGCTCAAGCAGCTGAGCCCGCTCAGGACCGGCTGCGCCGTTCCGCTCAGGCTGATTGTGGATGTCGATCCACTTGACGAGTTGCTGGTCAACGTCACCGTGCCGCTGGCCGCGCCGCCGGCGCTGGGAGCGAAGCCCACCGTAAGCGTTGCCGTCTGGCCTGGATTCAGGGTCAGCGGGAAGCTTACCCCGGAGATCATGTAGCCCGTGCCGCTCACCGATCCAGCGCTCAACGTCACCGCTGCGGTCCCGGATGAAGTCAGCGTCACCGACGCTGTTCCTGTCGCGCCCACTGCCACTGTCCCGAAGCTCACTGTGGACGTGCTCAGAGCAAGTGTGGGCACCGCGGCCGGCGCGGCGGCATTCAATTGCAGGGCGAAGCCGGTGGAAACAGTGCCCTGAGTCGCGGTGATCGTCACCGCTTGAGCGGTTGTCACCGAGGCGGCAGTTGCGGCGAACACAGTGCTGGTCGCATTCGCCGGCACCATCACACTGGCCGGCACGGTCACCGCCGGATTATTGCTCGACAAATTTACACTCAGGCCGCCGCTCGGCGCCGCAGCACTCAGCGTTACCTGACAAGAATCCGTTCCCGATCCAGTGATGGACGCGCTATTGCAAGAGAGCGCGCTCAGCGCTGGTAGCGCTGTCGTGCCGGTTCCGCTTAGAGAAATCACCTCTGTACTGCCGGTTGAGGAGTTGCTGGAGACGGTCAGTTGTCCGGTCGCTTGCCCCGTGGCAACCGGAACGAATTGCACGGTCAACGCAACCGTTTGACCCTCATTGAGCGTGACGGGGAATGAAGCCCCTGACAGCGTGAAGCCAGTGCCGGTAAGCGTGGCCGAACTGACCGTTACCGGTGCAGTGCCCGAAGAAGCCAAGGTGACCGATTGAGTCGCAGTCGCATTCAGCAATACGTTGCCGAACTGCACGCTAACTGGGTTGACGCTCAAGGTTGCCGCCGCAGAGCTCGATTCCGCATTATTGGCCGATATGCCGCTGACCTTGCCCCCGCAACCGGACAAAATGACGGGGAAGCAACAAATCAATAGGATGCGTAAGCACCAATGGTCCAGCCTACAGCCATGGGCGCGATTCGCTGCCGGGCGCTGATCTGAAGTTCCGCCGCCGCTGAAAGCGAATGAATTTTGGGCAGCGCGTGTGGGTTCGAATTGGGACGTAACAAAAAAGCCGAGCACTCACATTACCTCGGAATAGGGCCCAATTCCCTCCCCTGCGATCGGCAATCTGGCGGATATGGTCACGGGTGGTCGCTTAAGCGCCTCGTCCGAAAGTAACGAGAGCGAAGCTCCAGGACGCAAGAGCCAGTTCGCAGCCTCAAAGAGCCCCGGGACCGGCGAAGTGCAGCATTCAACACTTCCAACTGAGCCAGTCGGGAGCCCCTGGATGGTTACCAATGAAGCCTACGGAGTAGTCATTAGTAATCTAAAGTAACCTATCGGCACGGTCAATGACACTTTCGGGGGGGGGAGCCTCATGGAGGCTTCAAACTCGCGGGTATTAGCGCTGCAAGGTGTTGTGTCTCATGCGGGCCTTTTTTGTTTGGATAACGCGATTCAGATCAGTGCACCTGCTCTGAGATCGATCTGAGGATTCGCGAATCAGCGGGTTCATCGGATCACTTTCAACGTCAGGCGATAGCTTTCGAGGTTATTCCCGATGACAGAAAAATTGACTGGCAAAGTCGAACGCAGGGTGAAGCCTCGCTTCTCCTTGAAGGTTCCCCTCACCGTATTTATCGGTGACAGGGGACTTTCGGCCTACACGAAGGACGTGAGCAATAGGGGTGTTTATTTCTATTTGCCCACTGCCGACAGCGGACTGATCGACCGCGATTTTGAATTTCAACTGCATTTGCCTCCCGAGGTTACCCTGTCGACCTGGTGTTCCATCCATTGCCGCGGCCGACTGGTTCGCAAGGAAGTCACGATTATGGATCTGACAGGTGTCGCCGCGGAGATCCTTCAGTATTCAATACTCAGGGAAGCTGTAAACACCGCTTAGGGTTTCGGCAGGCTGCGCCGGCTTTCTGTCAATAGATGAACTTGAGAGAAAACTGGCTCTGCTGGATTCCCGAATAGATTGTGGACGGCGATCCGGGTCTCAGGCCGTGGGAATTGGGCGGCACGTAAAGCTGAGTCGATCCCGCCGCCTCGATTCACGCCCGCATGTCCGTTTTATGCAGACTGAAATTGTCCATCACGCCGCCGTCGTGCCGGAATTTTGGGCACAAGGCTTCGTTCAAATAGGCCAGGAATGTCCCTCCACTCTGTTTCCTTAAAATATGCATGGCTTGTCGAGACGGTGGCCTCGGTGACATGGAGATATCATGAAACGACACAGTTACCTCTACGCATTACCAAAGATCATCATGCATTACCAAAGCGTCTGTTGACACGTTTAGTCAGGAGAAGCACGATAGCTGTACATTTCCTTCATTGATTGCGAGGGCATGGCAGTAGCTTGGCAGCCCATGGCCAGAGTCGAAATGCTGACTTGCTATCCCTAAGGGCCAAAGCCCCACTGATTTTGCTGAACTTGAGGCACGACTAAGGTCATGCCCATTCAAAGCCTGACATCCACCGCAGGCTGTTATGCTGCCTTTTTGTGGCAGACTTTCCCATGGTGGACTACGCCCTGAGCAGCATCACCGGCAGTTATCGCCGCCTTTTTGCAGTAGGCTTCCCCCCAATCGTTCACCGGATGTATGGGATCGAAATTCGGTCACCTCCCAGTTGAGTTTTCGCCTCCTTTTGGGGAGGCTTTCATGACCGATGTATTCAGGCATGCAGACCTTTCCCCACTTAGTTTGTGTTCGCCGAAACAATAGCACGACAGCAAGAAATCGCAGAGAAGATGAGTCATTCGAGGCTCGCGCGCTGTGTAACCCAGTTTTCGAACGAATTTTGGGCTAACCGCAAGGCCGAGGTAATCTCATGACTCCGTTTCTGTTAGTACAGTCGGTTCGGACGATGGCTTTCGAGTTGTTCCTATGACAGAACAATTGACCGGCAAAGACGATCGCCGGGCGAAGCCTCGCTACTCCTTGAATCTGCCCGTCACCGTATTCATCGGTGATCGCAAACTTTCTGCCTACACTAAGGACGTAAGCAATCGGGGCGTTTATTTCTACCTGCCCTCGGCCGACATCGGACTGCTCGACCACGATTTGGAATTTCAACTGGAAATGTCTCCCGAGGTGACCCTGTCGAGCTGGTGTTCCATCCGCTGCCGGGGTCGGCTAGTTCGGAAAGAAGAAACAAACGCGGATCTGACGGGTGTTGCCGCGGAGATCCTTCGGCACGCGATCCTCGGGGGGCCTGCAACCTCCACTTAGAATTTCGCAGGAGCGGCGGCGGCATTTCGTCGATCCAGTCGTTGTAATCGCAAACGAGTTGATCCACCAAGCTTAGGGAGAATCTGATTAAGCCACCGGACGCTTGCGTGCTGAATCGATGAAAACGTTTTCCTGGTGAGATTACTTTCCCAGGGCGAAAAATGAGAGAGAAGTAGGGTTCAAGCGACTTATGGCGTCTCCAGAGGCATCCTTCGGCCTCTGGAGACACTACGCTCCGTGTGGGCCCAGCGCCCTGCTGCCGTGAGAAGGCTTTGAACACTCACTCGGCGCTTACTCTCGTATCATCTTTTCAGGCATGAACTACAATTTGGCCCTACCTTTCTATGAAAACGCAATTCGAGCCCCGCAAGCGCTGGCGCTGGTGGTGGATGAGAGGCGGTTCTCCTATGAAGAACTCGCAGGACTGGCACGGCGAATCTCGGGCTGGCTGAATCGGGCCCCGACGACAACGGTGGGCATCCTGGCATCGCGCAGTATAGAAATGTATGCGGGAGTACTGGGAACGCTGTGGTCGGGGGCAGCGTACGTGCCCATCAATCCAACCATTCCGGAGGACCGTTTGCTGCGTATTCTGCAGACGACGCAGATGGACGCGCTGATCGCGGATCGGGCCGGAGCAGCACTGCTGACGGAACGAGTGCTGGAAGCGGCACCGCGGCGGATCCTGCTGGGGGAGAATGCGCAGCCGGGCGCTGGCGGAGCAGCCGAGCGCAGCTTTGAAATGCGAATGGCACTGGCCGACGAGGGGCCGAAGCAACCCGCTGTGGTGGCGGAAGACGCGCTGGCCTACATTCTTTTTACTTCGGGGACTACGGGGACGCCGAAGGGCGTCATGATCGAAGCGGGGAGCGTTGCAGAGTTTCTCGCGGTGGCGCAGGACCGCTGCGCGTTTCGGTCGACGGACCGGTTTTCGCAGCTTTCTGAAATGACCTTCGATGCATCGGTGCTCGATCTGTATTCCGCGTGGGGAGTTGGGGCAGCGGTCTATGTGGTGCCGGCGGCTCAGATCATGGCGCCGGCCAAGTTCATCCGGGAACACGAGTTGACCATCTGGTTCGCTGTGCCTTCGACGGGCGTGATCATGGAGCGGATGAAGATGCTGAAGCCGGGAGCGTTTCCGTCGCTGCGCATTTCGATTTTCGCCGGAGAAGCGCTGCCGCTGGCGATGGCGCTGGCCTGGCAGAAAGCTGCTCCGAACAGCGTGATTGAAAATTTCTATGGGCCAACAGAGATCACGGTGGACTGCATCGCGCAGCGGCTGGAGGATCCGCCCACGGTGACGAGAAATCGCGGCACGTTGGCAATCGGCAGGCCGTTCCCGGGAATCCAGGCGGGGATCGTGGATGAGGAGCTGCAGTTTCTGCCGCCCGAGCAGGATGGGGAGTTGGTGGTATCAGGACGGCAGGTAGCGCGCGGCTATGTGGCGGATGCGGCGCTGACGGCGGAGCGTTTTCCCACGCTGGACGGGCAGCGGTGGTATCGCACCGGGGACTTGGCGTATCGCGATCCATCAGGGGTCTTCCACCATCTGGGGCGCATCGACAATCAGGTGAAGGTGCTTGGGAATCGAGTAGAGCTGGAAGAAGTGGAGGCGCATCTGCGGGAAATAACGGGAACCGGCGCGGTGGCGGCGGTGGCCTGGCCGCGGGAAGGCGACCGCGCGACGGGCATCGTGGCGTTTCACTGCGCACCGGGGCTGAGCCGCGATCGGATTCGCGACGAAATGAAGAAGCGGGTGCCGAGCTACATGGTGCCGGCGCGCATTCACGAGTTGGAGGCCATGCCGATGAGCAGCGGCAGCGGTAAGGTCGACCGCAAGGCGCTCATCCGGATGCTGGAAGAGAGCCGGGATGCGTGAACCGGGTGCGGCAGGCGAGCGGGAGACTGATCCGACTATGATGCGACAGCTGACACTTGCGGAGGGACTCACCGTCTTTTCGCTGAATGCGGACGAAACCCGCTTCGTCTATCGCGAAGTCTTCGGCGAACGCTGCTACCTGCGGCACGGCATCGAGTTGCACGACGGAGACTGCGTGTTTGACGTGGGCGCCAACATCGGGCTGGCGTCTTTGTTCTTCCACCGGCAGGGCAAGCACATCCGCATTTTTGCGTTCGAACCGAGCCCGGTTGCGGCGGAGTGCCTGAGGGCGAACATCGGACTGCATGGATTAGACGCACGCGTATTCGAGTGCGGATTGTCGCGCGAATCCGGCGTGGCGGAGTTTACGTTCTACCCCGGCAATACAGTCATGTCGGGATTTCATGCAGATCCGGAACGCGACCGTCAAACTACACGAACGTATATGGTGAACAGCGGCATTGCGCCGCATGCGGCCGATCGATATTCAGGGCTCCTGTTCAGGAAGACCACTGTGGAGCGGCCTCTGCGTAGACTCTCGGAGATCGTCGAGGAGGAAGGGATCGAGCAGATCGATCTCCTGAAGATTGACGTGGAGAGGAGCGAGACGGATGTGCTGGACGGCATTCGGCCCGAGCACTGGCAGCGCATCCGCCAGGTGGTGATGGAAGTCTACGATGATGCCGGCGGACTTGGGACGGTGCGAGAACTTCTAGTGGGGCACGGATTCCACGTGGCAATCGAACAGGATCCTCTGCTGCAAGGCACGACCGTTTACGAGGTCTACGCGGTGCGCACACCTGGACATTCTGCATCGCAGATCTCCCACTAGCGCTCGAAGGCCCGAAGATCGGTGCAGGCCGGCGTGCCGTCGGACGATCGGGGAATCGAATCGACCCAGACGATGTGACAGGGCAGGCACGATGGCGGCAGGCTTTCGCGGCAATGCGCGAGCATCCGCTCCGTCAAATCGGAAAGTAATTTTCCCTGTCCGGGAGCATTGGCGAGATGCGCAAAGGCGCAGGCATGTGGCTCCGGCCAGGGAACAACAGGGGAAGCGTAAGGCTGCGAGGCTGTCGCCGGAATGAAGGCCGCGTCGTAGCTGCCGTCATCGCGGCAAGCGGCCCAGCTGAGGAGAACCTGGAAGCCTAAGTCAGCGCCGGCATCGAGAAGATCCTGCGGATGTACACCTGGAATGCTGCTTTGCTCCACCATTCGCCGCAAATCGCCCGCGGGCAGCGAAGGATCGGCCGTGGCGAGTCGCTCCAGTGCCAGAAGGTCTTTTGCGATGCGGCCGTTGGGAATGTGGCTGACGCCGAATGGGCTCCCGGAACCAAGCCCGGAACGAAGCATCGCCCGAATGCCGTCTAGGGAGAGGTGGGCGTCACTCCAGTCCTGGAAGGCAATGTTGCCGGGCGCCTGCGGTTCGGGCCCGATGTGCAGGGTCGCGTTGTAGCGATAGCGTGTCATCTCGTTGTCAGCGCGGCCCGGGCGCAGGTTAATGTCAACGCGCGATAAACGAGGTAGGCGCTCCCGCAGTGCAAGGAAGAACGCCGGTGAGAGAACCAGTTCGGGAGTAAGGCGGAAGCGCTTGCTTGCACGCTGCTGGAGTTCGGCGAGAGGAACCTCGTCCTGCGCCTGGCAGAGCTCAACGGAAGTGGCGAAGGCGGCCAGGAGAGGGAGACTGCGGACATCGCCGATGAAGATGTGGCCGCCATCTTTGACGAGGCTGGCAGCGCCTTCGAGAACGCGGGTGAGATAGCCAAGGTTGGGAAAGTACTGCGCCGCGGAATTGATAATCACAGTGTCGAAGGATTTTATCTCGAAGCCCTCAAGGTTATCGGCGCGTCGCTCCAGGACTTCGACGCGCTCGGCAATGTTCGGCACCACTGCCAACTGCTTGCGCAGGCGTTCGAGCACTCCGCGGGAGAAGTCCAGCGCGACATAGCGCTCGCAGGCGGGAGCGATCCTCATCAGGAGCAATCCGGTGCCACAGCCGATTTCGAGGAGAGCTTGCGGCTTGAGATCAAGAATGCTGTCCACCGAGGTCCGGATCCACTCGCGCATGTCGACTTCGGGGAGCGGCTGGCGAGTGTAGGTACTGTCCCAACCGAGAGTGTTGAATCCCGAAGGAGCCGCGATGGCGGCTTTGGTGGATTGGTTCAGGTCGTAGGTCTTTTGCCACTTGGCGATCGTCGTTGCCTGAGCGGCCGCGCGGCCAAGCTCCTCATCCAGGTAGCGATCCTCAGGCACGACGAAGGCGATGAACTCGTCTCCAGAGTTGTTGAAGGCCGCGGCATCGCGCACGCCGGGGTGCAGCAGAAGAGCCTGTTCGAGCATGATCCGCGGCTCTGCGGAGGAGTATGGAGCGTTTTCGAAGTTGGCCGACGCGTCGATCAAGGTGGCTGGCTCAAGTTTCAATTGTCAATGACTGACGGTTTGCGTCAAGGCATAAATGGTGTCGACACTGTCGATTTGTTCGCGATCGAAGCCAATGTCGGCGAAATCGATGCCGAAGCGTTCTTCAAGGAAAAGCACAATCTCGACGGCGTCGATGGACTGAAGACGGCCGCTGAGCAGCAGGGAGTCGTCGTCGGCGAGGGGACGGCGATCTTCCTGGCTGGTCAGGAGGTTCTGCACAAAATTTCGGATATCGTCTTTTTCGGTCATGAGAAATCCTAAAAGTGAATGAAGAACATGCTGGCGAAGTAACGAACGGTCTGCGCGAGCGAGAATGTCCGGGTATCGGTCTCGAAGAATGAAACCAGAATGTAGAAGAGAGCCACGCCAAAAGCGGGGAGGAGACGCCCGCGAAGGAATCCGGCTGGCTTGGGGGCACGCTTCTTCAGCTGGGAGATGCTGAGGGCCGCGGCCAGGACGATCATGTAGACAAATTCAACCTGATAGCTCGCGATCGCCTTCCAGAGGCCGAGGTCGCGAAAGAAGTGCCAGTCCCGCGTGATGTGGTAAAAGCTGTCGCCAAAAACGATGGCGGCGCAGGTGGCAAACATGGTGCGCAGACGGCGATGTTTTTTGAAGTAGCGGAGGAAGACCGGATAGAAGAAAAAGTCGACAAGGAGTTCCTTGAAGTAGTAGTAGAAGCGGTTGAAGAATTCGATAAGGCTCGTGGAAGAAAGAGGGCGGTAAGTATTGCGGAGGGCATTGAATCCGGCCACGCGGGCGCAGGCGATGATGCGGTGGCCCATAATGGAGATGCTGAAGATGAGTTCGAAGTAGGCGAGGATCTGGGCGGCCCAGCGCATGTGCCAGGGAGCAGGAGTTCCGCGCACACTCATAGCCAACGCCTGATCGGCCAGGGGGATGTGCAAATATCCGTGGAAGAAGCGGAGCCAGGCGGTTTGCAGGACTGCCAGCAGAATCGCCCATGTCAGCAGTTTGAGCCCCTTCAGCTGCGTGACCGCCAACTGTTCCGGCGTCTTCGCCTCAATGCGTCGAAGATAGGCCGCGCCCTTCGGGAAGGGTGTGTTGGTGGATCCCCATAAGTGACCAAAGGTCGCCAGCTCAAGCGTCCAATCCTTTGAGGGTTTCGAGTTTCGATCTATCATTGCGTACGCAATAAACCACACATAGCTCGCCAGTGCGCCAACGGCGTACCAAACGATTGTGTAACCGGGCGTATGCGCCGGAACGTAGCACGCCGCCACGATGAGAAGCGAGAAACCCGTCAGCAGGAACGCAATAGGCCTGCGCCCGAATCGCGAGTTCGGCCAGCGCACAGCGCATAGGTAAAGAAGCATGCCTGTGCCCATGACAACCATCCCTGTGGCAACGAACAAAGGCTGCCCAAAAGCGCTCTCGCAAAAGATGATTACCGGGGCGACCGCCAGAACAAAGCGCCGATATTCCGGCATGAAGCTGATGATTGCGAGCAGTGCCATCAGTGCCACGACACTGGAAACATCCGGCAAGAAAAACCGCTCACCCAGTGCGAACAGCGCGAGGAGAGCGATCTTGCCTGGCGGTGTCTGAACAAAGGTAACGGCAGCAGGGTACGTTTCGATGCGCGGAATGATTCGAAAATTGCGCGCCGTGCTCAATATCTGCTGGATGGAACTCGTCTTGGCGACAGAGGTTGAACTCATTGTGTTCGCGCAGGGTTGAGTTGTAGTGCAGTTGCGTAAAAGGATTATATCGAGGCACTTCAATAAAAGGGTAGGAAGGTTTGTAAATTCGCTTTCGCCTATCCGCCCAGATGTCCCATGGAGTCTCCGGCCGTGGGGGGACTCCCGTTTAGGCAGTGGCAGCGGCGACGCCCAAATGTGCCGGCCCGCTCTAACCTGCAGGATGGACGCCGCCACCGCGGGCGGCTTTGTGTTACGGGCATTTGCCCGGCGGGGCAAGCACCTCATTGGCGCCATCCAGGGCCGCCTTCACTTCGGAGTAGCGCACCGAGCCCGGAGTGTTGCGGTCTATCCGGCCGTCCCGCATCGCCTCGCCAAAGCTCGATCTCGCAGACCGCTTTCCTGCCGCTTACTCTACACCTGTCTTCGCCTCAGTCTTCATCCCATCGCTGCGTGCAACGATCATGAAGCCAGGTAACGGCCTTGGGCCACTTTTCTGTCCAGCGTCATTCCGGCACATCACAGATGTGATCTCAGAGACCATCAATGCTGCCTGCCGATCTATCCCAAGTGCTGCCAGCGGTAAACCTGGTAATTCTCGCTCTGCGCCGAGCCATGACCATTCTGCCAGCTCAATCGCAAGGTGGCTTTCTCGTTTTCGTATGTGAACGGTAAAGAGCCGTTGCCGTAGACGCGTGCAGTAATGCGCCGCGTTTCGGGAGCGTCCGCATGCAGGCCGGTATCGGCCCATGGCACAATGCTTCCGGTTTTTACGTAGACCGGAATGCGGCCGGTAGATGCCGGTACCGATATCTCCGTGCCACCGGCGATCGCTTCACCCGTCCAGAAATCGTGCCAGCCTCCCTCGGGGAATACGACCTTGCGTGCGGGTTCGCCGGCGAAGAGCGGCGCAACCATCATACGGTCTCCGATCATGTATTGATCGTCGACGGCGTAGAAACGTTTGTCCTGCGGAAAGTCGAGAACCAGCGCGCGGAAGGGTGGTGTCCCGTCTTGCTGATAACGCTGAAATGTGGCCGTGAGATACGGCACCAGCGACAATCGCCAGCCGATAATTTCGCGGCAGCGGGATTCCAGCGCTTCCCAGTTCTCAAGCAACTCGCCAGCGTTGTTCTTGCCACGGTCTAACTGCTTCCAGGGTGGGTTCTTCATGTACCAGCAGTCCACCTGAGCGAGCGGAGAGAACACCACGCTCTGCAGGCGTCTAATCAAATCTTCTTCGCTTGCAGCTTGCCGCACCTCGGGGCACCAGAGCAGCCCGCTAAAGCCTGAGTTGACGAGCGCACGAATATACTGCCGATGATCATAGAGATCGCTATAAAGGACGAATGGGTAGGGAGCTGCCAGCGCCCCGCTGGAACGAACCAGAGAATAGGTCTCCAAGCCCCGCTTAAGAAATGGATCCCAGATAGACATTTGATAGCCAAGGCCAAAGACGCTGTGCATCTGCTCGCCGTCGATTCCGGAGGGGAAAGAGCTGCACTCCGGGAAAGACCAGCCCCCGGTGAAATCGGAGTTGTCGCACTCGTCGAGCTTGAAGCCGCTGATGCCCATGTCAATCAGCGTCTTGCCGTGAAAGTCACCGAAGGTGTCGCGAGCTTCCTGGCCGGCGAAGTCGGGCACGAGGCCGCCCCACACACCATAGTCGCCCGAGTACGGTTCGAGCGCGGAAAACAGCGGCGATGCCGGATTCGTATATGCGTGCTCCCAGAGGTTGAGTCTGTAACCGAGGTTCGCGGCGGAGCGCACAAAGCCTTTCGGATCGGGGAATCTATCGTCATCCCACGCAAACGTGCAGGAGTAGGCGTGCGATTGCCAGCCTGGCTCGAGGCCGAAGACGTCACATGGGATTTTGCGCTCGCGAAATTCGTTCGCAAGAGCAAGGACGCTCTGCTGCGTAGCCCGCGCCTCGTGCCTGTACCAGAAGCCCAGGCCCCATTCCGGCGGAATGACTCCGCCGCCGGAGAATACGTTGTAACGCCTGACCGCATCGAGCATTCCGGGGCCGGCAAACAAGTAGAGATCCACGCCGGGTGCGGTTGGCACGTCGATTACGACATAGCTCGCATCATTTTCCTTGACGGTGTGCGTGTAATTGGGATCGGGATTCGCTCCGCTGACTGCCTCATTCGCGGCGCGTGTCGGCTTTGGCCGGGCATCACCGAAGTAGAAGCTCACATAACGTGCGCTATCAACGAGAATGCCGTAGCCCTCGGTTGTGACGTAAAACGGAACCGGTGCATTAGAATCCCCGCTGTCGAGCCTGGGATCGGCATTGACGCGAGCCACTTTCTTCTTCCCGCGCTGCGCGAACGACAGGAGCTGCAAGCCCAAACCGAAGATTTCCTCGCCCGGATGCAACGGCAGACGCACTGTGCAGCCGCGTTCGGTTCGCTTGGCCTCGATGGGGAGATCGGGCGGAGCCGTGACGCGTGGGAGCTTGGCAAAAGCCTCCGATTGCGGAGGGACAAGCCGGCTGGAGACCGCCGTAAACTTCTCGGGCGACCCAACGGTAAGGCGCCAGACGCCCGGGTAAACCTGCTCCCAGGCGCTTGAGGTCAAGGGCTCGGCCGTGGCCGAATCCGCGCCAAACCAGCCGGATAGGCCGGCTGCTGCTCCGGTTGCTGCGAGGGTTTTGGCCAGGCTGCGGCGCGATATCTTTGCTTGTAAACTCAAGTCAACATTCTCCTGAAAACGGAATCTTGTGGGGGCAATGTTAGCTCGCCTGAAAATCTCTCTCGATTTCTTCGAGGGTTCTCCCGCGCGTTTCCGGCAGAGTGCGAAAGACAAAGAACAGGCCAACGAGACAGATTGAAGCGAAGATCCAGAAGGTTCCCGACGAGCCGAGCGATGCATTCAGCAATGGGAACGTATAGGTAAGTACGAAGCATGCGGCCCATAGCACGGTCACCGCGATAGACATTGCGCCACCGCGAATGCGATTGGGGAAGATCTCCGCGATTACTACCCACGTAGCCGGTGCCAGCGAGAGCGCGTAGCAGGCAATAGCGGCGAGCACCAGCAGCAGCATGAACACACCGTGCAGGTGCATACGGTAACAAAAGCCGAGAACGGTATAGATGACCGCCAGGCCGAAGGTTCCAGCCAGGAGCAGGGGCCGGCGCCCGTAACGGTCGATGGTGACGAGAGCAACCACGGTAAAGACAAGATTGACGACTCCGGTGATGACGATATCGAAGAGGATGCCGGAGATTTGGTATCCCGCCGCAGCGAAAATTTCCTGCGCGTAATTGAAGATGACGTTGATGCCGCACCATTGCTGGAGAATGGCAAGAGAGATGCCAAGCAGCAGAGCCCGTGCGACGCCGGGTTGCGCGAGCTCTTGCAGCAGCGGGCGAGAGGTCTCAGGGGTTGCTTCGCTGCTTACATCGGACAAGGTCTGCTGTGCTTCCGCGGCGCCAACGAGTTGCGTAAGCACGCGCAGGGCGTCACGATTGCGGCCCACCGTGGTAAGCCAGCGCGGGCTCTCAGGCACGAGGAACGTTGCAATCAGGAATAAGAGAGACGGAATGGCGGTCACCGCGAACATCCAGCGCCAGCCGAGCTGGCCATTCCACGATGCAAGGATTTCAAGCGCGGAAGCGCCGGCCGGCACGGGGCGCGCAATGAGCCAGTTCACCACCTGCGCAAACAGGATCCCGACGACGATCGCCATCTGATTCAAGGAAACAAGCTTGCCGCGCATGTGTGCAGGCGAAATCTCCGCGATATACATCGGCGAGATGCTGGAGGCGAGGCCGATGGCGGATCCGCCCAGAACGCGCCAGGCCACGAATGCGGCGAAATGCACGGACAGGCCGGTTCCAAGTGAAGAGAGCGCAAAGATGAGCGCAGCCAATGTGAGTAGGCGTTTGCGGCCAAAACGCTGGCTCAGGCTACCTGAAGTGACTGCGCCCGCGAGACATCCGATGAGGGCACAGCTCATCGCCCAACCCTGCATTTCAGGAGAGGCTAGATGAAAGTAGATTTCGTAGAAAGGTTTGGCCCCACCAATCACGACCCAGTCGTAGCCGAAGAGCAGGCCGCCGAGCGCACCCACCGCAGCAGAGAGCCATACGTATGCCGGCCGGTACGCTCCAGCCGGCGTTGCACTCTGTGCGGATGTTGGCCCGGGAGGAATCATTGGGACGAGCGCGCCTCGACCGCATCCGTCGCTCGTTCCCGTTGCAGCCAGCGCAGAGCTTCGATCGCCAGAAGCTCGTTGGGGTCTTCGGCGAGCAGTAGTTGCAGTTCCCGCTCAGCCGTTTCAATTTCGCCCAGGCCGTGGTGCGCCAAAGCGCTCAGCAGCAGCGATTCCACTCGGTTTTGCTTGCCAATATCGTCCTCGAAGAGCAGCATGTTGGGAAGCGAGGTAGCGAAGTAATCAATTGTCGGATCCTTCTTCGCCTGCGTTGCGGCACACTCGGCAAGATTCACGAGAATCGCACGCGCCGCCTCTCGATCTCCGAGCGCACTCAACGCCAGTGCCTGAAAGTAACTGTGCACACCGAGAGCCGCGAGGGGCGCGGCGGCGGCCTGCCAATAGCGCACTGCGAGTTCGCGGTCGCCGAGTCTTTTCGCGGCCACGCCGGAGAAATAATCAAGATCGCGTTCCAAGGTGAGCAGGTGCTTGCCCTCGCCGAGGTTTTGCGGATAATGGCGCGCTGCTTCAAAGTGATCGAGTGCCTCACGGGCGTTGTTGGCCAGCGCTTCACGGCCGAGCGCGCGATGCGCGTAGGCATACTGAGTGGAGACGAGGCCTTCCCCGCCCTCCCACGGACTGAACTGGCGTGCGCTGAGCCGGTCGAGTGCCTGCTGCCATTTACCGCATTGATTCAGGAGCGTTACGTACTCGACGCTGAGATCATCACGCCGCTCCACCATCGGCAAACGCTGGGAAAGCGTGTCCAGGCGCGCTTCGGGCGAGGCCAGGCGGGCGCGCTTTTTCAACTGATCCCACTCGTAGACCAGACGCACATCCTCCGGGTTGGCTGCCACGGCGCGCGCGTACATACGATCGGCGGCTTCGGGATCGTGTCGTACGTTGAACTCTGCGATGCCCAGGTTGCGGAATGGAATCGAGAAACTGTCATCGAGCTCGACGGATTTCCGCCAGCAGCGGATGGCGTCGTCATAACGCCGCTTGTCGTAGTAAAGATTGCCTAAATAGTAGTGGGCTCGCGCACCGGAAGGCCTCCGGCGGATGCAGTCCTCGAGTACGATCATCTCCTCAAGCCGCGCTGTGAAACAGTAGAGCGGTGACGCCGCCTCGGCTGTTTCAACATGACGCTGGGCCTGCGCATCGTGGCCGAGACCCGCAGCGAGCCACGAAAGCGTATACCAGAAGATCGGATGATCGCAGGCCGGCTCCTGCGCACACGATTCGAGCAGGAAGAGAGCGTCCTCGCGCAGCCCGGACCATGCGAGATCGTAAGCCACATCAAGCAGCGTCTGGATGTCGTTTTCAAGCGCAGTAAGAAATGTGTGAAGGTCCCGGTCATCGCGGGTAAGCAGATAGCTCTCGCACATCATGCGGAAGTCGAGCCGGTCCACTGTGAGCGAGTCCGCGATCCGTTTCCGTGCTTCATCCATTTGGCCTGACTTACGCAGTAAGGCGGCCTTAAGCGCCTGCGCTTTCAGGTTCTGTCCATTGGCCAACAGACTCTGTTCAATCTGCTCGAGAGCCCGCGGCAGATCGCGGCGTTCCGTGCTGATGCATGCGAGTGCGTAATATGCCGCCGATTGCCATGCGTAATTCCACACCGCCTTGTGAAAGGCTTCGTAGGCAGCGTCGAACTTTTCCATATACATGCGTGCGAGGCCGAGATTGTAGAAGGGCTCGCCATCATAAGGATTGGCATTGCGGAGCGTAAGGCGCTGCACCGCCCGGAGAAAATGCGCCTCCGCCTCCCTGAACAATCCTCTTCGCAGCGCGAGCAGCCCCATGGCATTGTTCAGGCGGGCGTCGCCGGGATCGCGGCGCAATCCTTCGCGCCAGTAGATCTCCGGCGAGCGCGTGGCATGGCGGTACTGCTCCAGATGCAGGCCGGTTATGTAGAGTTCGTCGGCGCTCTGGATTTCGGCAGGCTGCGGAGGCTCAGTTGCCAGAGCCGGTGGAACGGAATCATGTCGCTCCTCCGGCTGATACGCAATCAGTTCGCGGCCGGCGGATTCAGTAACAGAGAGCCGGTAATCGCTGGGAGCGCCAACAACGCCAGGAACCTCGCGGATGAGCGGGTTTCCGGGAGCCAGTTCCGCGCGTTCCTCAAAGACAATGTGACCTTTGCGTGACACGGTGACGCGCACGGCGCGGCGTGAAGTTACGCAGACGCCGATGTGCGCGCTCTCCGCTTCAAACTCAAGATTGATTGCAGCCTCGGTGTTCGCGTTCTTTGCCGGCCCAATCTTTTGAATTGGATACCAGTACTGGCGGAAAGTTCTGGTCTCGTAGGGCTGAAGCCAGGAAAAGTCAGGCTGGTTGTCGGTGAAGACACCCGTCATCAGTTCAAGATAGGGGCCATCGCTGTCGGTGAGGTTGCGGTCCCACGCACGGCCAAACTCCGCGTTTCCCCACGTCCACTGCTTCTTTCCCGGCGCGATGTGACGATCGCATGTCTGCACCAGGCCGGCCTCGCGAGCATGATCGTACCCACCCAAAAAGTCGAAGCGCGAATCGGCAACCATGTAGGAGGTGGGAACGGGTATGTTCTTGTACCATCGGATATCTGTGCTTGGGCTGTAATCCACGCCGTAATAGGTGCCGCGCGCCAGCGGGAACGAGGACACGGCGCGGCGAGCGTGATCAGCCACGAAGCTCGCGTCGGGCGGGAAGAAGGACTGGTACTGGTCGTGCGCATGGACGGCGACATTGGCCCACCATAAAAAGGTTTGCGGCAGCGGCGTGCGGTTGAAGAGTCGAACCTTCGCTTCGACGATCGCCTTGCCCGGCGCCAGGCTTATGCCAACCATGCCCTTCATGCGTGCCATGGGGTCATGTTCGCTGAGCCAAACGGTGCGGCTTCCATCGCTGCGCTCCTCGATGGAAGCGTGCACTGGCATATAGGTCGAGGGCCGGTGGTGCTGCGGCCAATTGAACTCGACCCCGCCCGAAATCCACGGGCCCAGCAGGCCAACCAGCGCTGGCTTGATCACATTCTGGCGGTAGAAGAAGTTGTACTGGTTGGTCTTGTCAAGCCCGGCATGAATCCGGCCGCCAATATCGGGCAGGATCATTAGCTGAATATATTCGTTCTCAAGCAGAATGGCGCGATGGCTCTGCTCCACCTTGTGGAGCGACACGCGATCGGTGAAGGGATTGGGATAGACCTTGCCGCTACTGCCCTGGTAGACGCGCCTTTCGAGAAACATCGGGTTCGGGTCGGCGGGTTGAACCGGATAGGTCGGAAAGCTGACTTGCTGCTCCCAGCAGCGGACAGTCTCGGGCTTTTGTGTCTTGCTCATCTCAGGAGTCCTCAGCGATCAATATCATGCTATGCAGGGAAACCAAAAAGGTGTTCCGCAAAGATTTTGCGATGCAGTGACCGCAAGCAGCAGACCGATCTTCACTGCGCTGCTGCAATGTAATCATTCTTGTCAGTATCTCGCCACTTCAGCGTATCGTAGAGCGGCTGAGCCGGACTCACTTCCGGGTTGTCGTGCGCCACGGAGATTGCCAAAATGCGGACATTCTCATTCTTTGGGAGTGTCAGCGTGGTAGCATGCGGAGGCAACTCCATCGAATAGGCAAAGAGATAACTGTACTGGTAAGGTTCATTGAGCCCGTCGGGCGTATGATGATGCGACACGTACCACGCCAGTGTGGCGCGCTTGATGTAACCGCGCGATAGCCCGAGATAGTCCTGCGGGTAACGCGGCGCCCACCACTGCGATCCACTATAGGTGCGATCGTTCCAGGTTGCGTGATTCGCCGATACCGCCCAGTCCTTGCGGAGCTTCACCTGGTGGGGCGGATCGCCGACGCTCACCGTGTCGGGAGCGGGTTTCCACACACGCGTGTCCCATTGGCCGATGAAGCCTCTCCATTTCTCGACTGTGAACTGAGCGGAACGAGCGCCTGCCCGGAATGTAGTGTTCTGATCGCCGTTGGCCGAGGCCGCGAGCACGTAGACGCGGTTGAAGTCGCCGGCCGGAAGCGGTACGGATTGGCCTTGCGCGATGACGGCATCGAGCTTTCCCGTGGCAGCCGGAGCCAAATGGAATTGGATGCCGTTGAAGTCAAGCTTCGCAGGCAGCATCTCTGCCGGCAAGGCATCGCCTTGGCGATCGAAGCCGCCCACCGATTTCGTATCGTCGTTGCTCGCTGCGGCAAGATCGTAATTGAGTTCGACGGGCTGTGACACTACCGGATTGAGCTCGGCAGGAGGGGCACCAAGTCGAAGCGCAAACGACCGCGGCTGGTAAGGCTTGAACGAAGTTTCGAGCACACCGCCGGCTATTGTCGCTGGGCCTACCGGTTGCTCCTGTCCGTTCACTTCGCGGGCCGCAACGATAGGTCCTGCAAATTTGACGTTCACGTTCGGTACTGCTCTACCGTCCAGCTCGACCATGCGCAGGATGACCTCGTTACTCATCTCGGCTTTCTTCAGAGCGAGGACGCGAATGTGCGGACTATCTATATTGACCAGAGAGAAGTTCCGGCCCAGCGCGCCTGCATGGCGCGTGGTCGTGAATGCCATCAACGGAGTGCTGAGGCGATAGGCCTGCCAATCCGTCTGGCCATTTCGCCAGTCACTGGCGTGCCCGGCCAGTCCGTAGAGAATCTCGTGGTGTCCCCAATCCTGGTTGAGTTGGTCCGGGAAATTGCCGCCCGGGCCGGGCTGAGGGGCTCCCGGCGTGCGCATCAGGGTAACCCGGATGGTATGGTCATCGCGCTTGTCTGAGCCGTCTTTAACGCCTGTTAGAATCGTGGCGCCGTAGGCACCGCTCTTGTCCGTCAGATCGATCCAGTGGTGCGTCGCGACCTCGAACTGGCGATCGAACGCCGTTGGCCGCTGAATGGTTCCAATTTCCCAGTTGTAGGTAGCCATGGGATTGCTGGCGGTAAGCGGAAAGACCGCCTTGAGATTCGCTGAGAGTGTGCGCCAGTCGACGACGTCGTTGACCTCGACGCGATTCCCGGCGTCGCCAGCCGCAAGGCGAACCGTCTGCACAAATCGCGACCCCTCCGTCTGCCGCGAAACCTCAATGGCAACGCGGGCCGGGCCGTTCTCGCTGATACGCACCTTCGCCGGGCCGCTCACGTAGGCACGTGGCGCAGCCTGTTCCTGATCGAAATCCATATTCCAGGCCGGCCATTGCGTTGGCGCATCGTTGGAGATAGCCAACCGCATGGGTGCCGAGAGAAGTTCCCTATTGAGCTGCTTATCGAAAATGCTGGCAACATCGCCCGCGGCATTCAGCGTAATTCGGTAGCGCGCATTCTCAAGCGACGATGGTGTAACCCTGAGCGCTGTCGAAGTCTCGGCCGTTTCTGCGCGGCGGACCTCAAAAACCGCATATCCCACCGACGGCGTTTTGGCCAAGAACACGACCTTACCATCTTCGAGCTGCGCGGGAACTTCGTTGCCATCAGGACCGAAAACCTTCACCGCGCGCGGCATTCCGCCGGGAAAGTCGACCTCCGCCTCAACTACATCCTCACGCGGAATGTTGAGCGAATTGTAGACAACCACGGGAATGCCCCTGGTCTGCGTGTCGAGCGCGGAAGCGACCGACTCAGTAGCGCTGGTGATCACATCCGCGAACTGGTTCATCGCGATGACATCGTCATTTTGCGCAAACTGGTACGCCCGCGGAGTTGCCGTGCCAGCAGCAATATCGTGAAACTGACCGCTCATTACCAGCGTCCATGCGTCATTCAGTCGCTGCTGCGGGTAGGGCCGTCCACCCATCCATAGCGCCGCCACGGAAGCCTTCTCTGCCCCATCGGCCAAAATCTCGTTGTCGCGATTCCAGCGCCTATGGTAGGTCTCTGACGTGAGCGAGCCCGCCGAATGGTTGATCAGCTCAAGATCGCCTTTGTACCGCGGCATCTTCTCTGTCATACCGGGCGTCATGTCTCGGAACATCTGGTCCGCTGCTGTCGAAAGAACCCGAACAGGGCCGTCGCCCACGCGAACTGCCGGGCCTTGATAACCTCCAGCAGGAGGAGCTACCGCGTGAGCGCCGGAAGGCGCATCCGGAGGCGGAAGGATCATGGTTCCTTTTGTGGTCAGAGCCTCAAGAAACTTGATGGATTCTTCGTCCGTCGCACCGCCCGTATCGCCGGTGCCGATGTAGTGGTAGTCAGCGTAAACGCCGGTCAGCTTACCGTCGATCGTGAGGCGTTTCACCCAATCCGTCATCCCACTGCTCGCGCCGAAGACTTTCCCTTCCGTCGATCCGGCGGGAAGCGGAGGCGGCGTTTTGCTCAGATCGTAGCGAATTCCCCCAACGTATTCGAGCGGGTTGAGCGCCGCGATAACCGATTCGCCATCTGGGCCCTCCCAGACGCCCACATTGAATGGAATACCGTCCGGGGTTTTTTCCGGAGAGTTGGGGCCGCCCACAATCGGCGCCGGCTGCCAGTCGGAACCCAGCTTCTGCGTTGAAAAACCCTTGATACCGGCATGGGCCAGGATCGTCGGCAGTGAAGCCGGAAATCCGAAGCAGTCCGGCAACATATATTCATCGCTCGCCTTGCCGAATTCCTTGCGGAAATAGGTGTTGCCATACAGAATCTGCCGGATAATCGATTCCGCGCTGGGCAGATTCACGTCGCCCTCTTCGACCGAAGACCCCGCCGGAAACCACCGCCCCTCCGCGATATAGCGCTTCATCCGCGCGTAATCGGCTGGATAGTATTCCTTCATGAGTCGGTAGCGATTCGAGCCAGTCCAGTTGAACACATAGTGAGGATACTTATCGATGTAATAAAAGTTATCCTTCATTGTCTTCAGAAGGTACTCGCTGATCGTCTGGGAAAAATCCCACCGCCATTGCGTATCGAGGTGCGCATACGGAACTACGTAAAGTGTGGGCTGATTGGTGAGGTCTAGCCCACTCGAAGCCTGGGCCTGAGCGGCCATCGCGACTCCAAAGGCAACAATCAATAATAAAAACGTCTTAAAAGAGTGCGGCATACCAGCCTCGCGGTTCAGTAAAGAATGAGTAGTATGGTTTGCCGGCGGTCATCGATCGGCAACCGATGAACACGGGCACAATATCCGGGCTCAATCGAGATGAAATATTTCTTCGAGCGGGTGCATATGATCGTCTGGACCGCCGTTCTCAATATCTTCGAAGAACCAAGACATCTCGGCCTGCCAGCGCCCATTCACCGGGTGCTGCTTCATCGCAGCGCAGCAACGTTCAAAATCCTCCGCGTCCAGGTATCCAACCAGCATTCCGTCCGGACGAAGAAACAGGGAGTAATTTTTCCAGCCGGTCTTGCGAAGAGCATCCTGAAGTTCGGGCCAGACGTGCGCATGGCGCGCCCGGTACTCCTCAACTCTTTCCGGCCGGACCTTCAGCACAAAGCAGATCCGCATGATCACTTTCCTTTCGCAGATACTGAGATTTTTGATCCACGTCCCTCAGGACACGCAGGTCGTACGCACGCACTGATCTTGTCCATTCGAACCCGCGCAGCGACTCTGTCAAACTAATTACGCGAACTCGATGGTCCAGTTTCCGTGGTCGGTCGCAGTGACCGATGTGAGCAGTACTCGATAAATGACTTTGCCCCAGCGTTCGACCAGCCAATCATCGGTCAGGTCGATCCTTTCAATCTTCGGGGTGATGAGTTGGGCGTCGTAGGAGGCATTAACGTCACGCGCCGATGTCGCGGCTGAAGTGAATGTGATCTTGCCTCGCTGTGACTGCACAGGAACGCGGGGAGTCATCAATGAGAGCTGCACCGGCACTTGCTTCTGCAACTGGAAATCTTCGTTCAGAAGGATGCGGTTCGCCACGCGATCCAGCGTTAATGTACGCGCCCAGCGGGTGACGCCGGCCTCCTCGGGATAAGCGGTGGCAAGGTTCATCGAGATGGAGGCGCGGGAATCGCTGGTGAAATAACGAAGATCGCTGGCTCGATACTGAGGGCTCTTGTTGTTCTGCATCACACCGCCAATCGTGGGCAGGTTGTGATATGCCGATTGCACGGAGAATTTATAGCGCGACGCGGTGTAGGTTTCCGGGCCAAGGTCGACAATCACCGGGTTGCCATCCTGGAACACGATGAAGCTGCCCGAGTCGTTGTGCCCATGCGGCCGTTGATTGGGAGCCGCTTGCATGGCAAGATAGAACCCATCGGCCTTTCCTTCCTGCACTCGCGCAGTCATCAGTCCCAGGTCGGGGAACCATGAGTCGCGAACCAGCGCATCCTGTTTCTGCGCCGCAATCGCCTTGGCGGATATGAGAAGGTTAGGCAGCGCCCGCGCCAGCCGCCCCTGGTCGTCGGAGATGGGCTGGCCGGCAACCGCGTCGGCAGATGCATTGAAGGCGCCATAAGCCTCCAGGGTCTTATCGCCAACTGCTTGACCTATGCGATAAACAAACTCTCCGCTCTCATCCATCTTCGATGGCGCATCGCCGTAGTCAACGAACCATGGCCCATTGATGTGAACGTCGGCGATGTAGCGGAACATTTTCTGGACGAATGGATTGGTGAGCGGATTCCCCGCTCCTCCGGTGGCCGAGCTAAGCAGGAAACAGCAGTCATAGTAAGATCCAGGCGACACGTTCCAGTAGCCGGGGCCTTCTTCGCAGCTCGCATCAGGTCGATAGTCATCCATAAACTGATCGACGCTGCGGCAAATTTTCAGGAGAGCGGCCTTGCGCCGTTCGGCATCGGGCTCAAGCAGCAAATTTGCTAACATCCAATTCGAATCGATCCAGGGCGTCCAGTTGTTCAGGTGATGTATCTTCCCGTTGTATTCGTGAAACATCCACAAGAAGTCATTCCGCGCAAATGCAGGATCGAGGATGCGGCGCTTCACTTCGTATGCGATTCGGCGCGTAATCATCGGGTTTACCTGGTCGAGCTGGGCGCCGAGCAGATAGTGAATCCACGACATCGTAGCTCCCGTCTCCGCGGCAAAAAGATCCACCACCGGCTCCTCGACATCAGGCAACCCGGAGCCGGGGTGAACTCTCTGCAAAAACAGATGAGCCGGAAGCCCCCAGAACGTCTCTTCGCATTCGAGCCAGATGCCGTTCACGATCTCGTCGAGAAAGCGGCCCTTGCCTTCAACGCATTCGCCCAGAACCAAGTCCGTCAGACGCGAACGGCGTGTGAAGTAATAGCGCTCATAATGCGAGCGGTTCCCAGTCGTTTTGTACTCAAGAAACACCGTGGCGGGAAGGGACTCCCATGCGGTGCCCCTTCGCCTTTTCAGCCCGCGCTAAGGTCGTGTCCGCGATCTCCTTCGGCACCTGTTGCCAGGCGTCGCGTTCGCTCGCCGTTGGGTAAGGATGCCACTCCGACGCAGAGAGCAGAGATTTCGATAGCAGGTCCGGCGTGAAAGTGGAGCAGAACAGGTCCTTCGGCTTCTCAGGGAGATTGGCGCTGGCCGATGCCTCGCCTGCACCACTCATGGTCTGCATCGCCGTCGCCAAGGGCAGATGCGCGGCACCAATGAGCGCTGCGGCGCCTGCAATCATCTCTCTTCGATTGAGTGTCGTCATCATGTATTACGTCATCCCTTTCATCGGTTACCGAAGCGCGTGCCACGAAAGAGCTTCCCTGCAATCAGGGCATAGAGGGAGTACGGAAGTCGGTATGCCAACTGGTCTCCGCTTGTCGTAGCGGAACAGCGAGCAAGGTGTAGTAGTTATCGACCAGGTAGCCTTCACCACCCATCGGAGTTCCGTCCCAGCGGCGCCAGTCGTACGAGCGGCCGCTCGGGCCGCGGCCCCGGAAACCGCCGCGATCGTATCCGCCGAGCATCGCGAAGAGAATTTCATCCGCTTCCTGGTTGCGGCCCAGGTCGTAGAGGGCGGCCAGCGTGAAGAACGCGAAGCAGCCCGTGGCTCCGCCGTTCTCGTAGTTCTGGAAACCATCCGAGTTATCGGGCAATACTCCGCCACCGAAACGGCCATCCGGCATTTTGTGCACATAATCTTTCAGCGCAACAGTAATCAAGTTGCCGGGCAATCCCATGGCAAATTTGTCGTAGCCAACCTCTCGCATCTTGGCGAGCAACTTATCCATGATGGCGTCGGCCTGCGGCTTCGTCACCAGCCCATAATGGATAGCAATGCCGTTGACCCAGAGGAAATAGTAGTCATGCAGTTGGCCGTCGGCGCTGCGCCATCCGCCAAGAACCCCAGTGGCTGGATCGTAGAAACATTGGTAGTAGGCGCTATGCAGCTTTTCGGCGGCGTTCTCATACCGGGCTGCGTCAGCCGGTTTCCCCAGCTTCTTAGCGATCGTAGCTAACTCCCGCAGGGCGCGATAGGCAAGCGCATTCCCATAGGCATCTTCATGACCGAAGCCGATCGTATCCCACCAGTTTGACGGCCTGACCGTGGGAAACCCATCCGGCCAGATGTCGGAGTTGCCACTTACGCTGTACTTGAACAATCCATTGCCATCCTCGTCGGTGGCCAGCAGAGACTCACCCCAGCTACGAATGCCTTCATAATTTGCAGCCAGCCAATCGGAATTGCCAGCCTCGCGGCCGCAGTCGGCCGCAGCAATCAGCAGCGACGGAAAAGTGTCCGAAGATGGAGTCGGAAAGTTACCCGGTATCGGCAAGCCGTACGCTGTCCCGCCGGCCAGAATTCGATCGACTGTTTCACGTACCAGATCCAGAGCCGTCAGACCCTCTGCCAGCGGCGGGGTAAGCGAAGCGATATCGGCGAATTCGTAGTAACAAAAGGCACACGATGTACTGCCGGTGTTATTGGCCAGCGCAGGGTACGCAGGATTGATTTGCAAAATATTCAGCCAGTTGCGGCGAAATGAGTCGAATCGGCTATCGTCAGCAATCCCCGGCACATCAGGATAGATAGCCGTTACTTCCAGTGTGTAGATCACTCGCTTGTGCTCGAAGGTCGCTCCGGGAAACATGAGTGTCGCTGTGGGTGCTCGCCGTCCACACTGATAAGTCAATCCCAGATCGAAAACATTTGCAGTAATGCGCACGGAGCCCTGCCCTGGAAAATGCATGAGCGCCGGCACGGCCAGCAGGTTGTCTCTTCGGAACACTCCAAGAACTGTGCCGTGAGCGTCCGGTTGGCTGAGATGAAAAATCATTGGAACCGGATCGGTGCCCGGAGACCACTCCGAGATCATCACGATTGTCTTGCCGGACAACTCAATCGTCCATTCCGGCACTGCAGATGGATCTGCTTGTTTCAAGCGGTACGCAACACGCAGGGCCCCGCCGGATGTAGCACCCAGCGATTCAAATCCCGAGCTTGAACTCTTCGGATCTACAACATTGGCGCCCGTCGGCCTTTCCCCAAGCCATCTATGCTCAGCGCCGTAAACTCGGGAGCCTCCTTCGACAACTCCGCCCAGATACTGTCTGACGTAAAGCGAAACCCACTCCCGCCACTGCCGGCCGTATCCTCTCCAAGCGCACTGGCTTCGAAGAGAGACGGCGCAAGCATCCACGCTGCCGCAGAGGTGATTGCCGCTTTCAGAAACTTCCTACGTCCATCCCTCATCAGCTCGCCACCACGTTATTGCGCAGGATGTTATTTCCCGTTACCACGTCCCGATTCCGATCCATCCAGGTCTCTTGCCCAACCCCCGCGCCACCATTGCCTTCCGCCAAACAATTCTCAACCGTCACCTGACGACTCTGGGCGATCATGACTCCGTCGAGCTGGTTGCGTGCAACTTCGCAATCGCGGATGCTAACATCGCGTCCGAAGATCACCGCAATCCCATGTCCCCACATCGAGTCATCAAAGCGCGAGCCGCTGATCGTGACTTCGGCGACATGATTCATCTTCAGGTTGTGGTTCTTTCCCGGGCCGGGCGGCACCATGCCACCGCTCCCCGACATGTCGCAATTGATGATGTCTACCTTCTCCCCTCCAAAGAACTCGACCGCACTGTAGGTGCAGTTACGCACCGTAATGTGCTCAAAGCGGACGTTACGCATCAGCGTTTTCCCGTCACCCTGCAACACGATCCCTGCGCGAATCGGCCCATGCGCCAGCCGCCTCCGCCCCACGTCGCTGTTTGGGTCGCGCGAGCCCGCTGGCTCCAGCGCGCATTCGATCACCAGATCCCGCAGCACCACATCGTGCAGGTCCGGCTCTGCATTGACAATCGCCGCTTCATGTCCCGCCTTCGGGTCGAGGAACAACTCGCAATCCAAGCCGGTCCCTGCGATCGTCACGCCGCTCGGAAGCTTCAGCGTGGCCGGCAGCGTGTGCAATCCCGCGCCCAGACTCAGCCCACCGCCGCCATTCCTTTTCAGTTTGTCCAACGCGTCCTGGATAGATTCGCCCGGCGCCACTGAGATCGCGTTTGCCGGCGGCGCGCTCGTTGGCTGTGCCTGCGCGCCCGCCGCTATCGCAATCGGCGAAGGCGAAGGCGCGGGTTTTAGCTTCACGGGAGTTTTGCCCAAATCGCCGCGAAACATAGTCGCGATGCTGTGCGAACGCGCGACTTTCTGTGCCGCCTTCTCCGTGTACGGCATAGCAATGTGCTTTTCATAGCGATAATGCTGCAGCACTGCGCAGTACAGGTCGCCGAAGTGTCCCCGCGACACTTCGCTGATCCGCCCGTAAACAGGTACATCCTCGCCCAGCATGTAGCGCGCCGTGTATTCCATCCCCAACGCGAGCCGGTTGTCCGCTTCGCCAAAAAGATCGACACCCTGATTCCATGCCACCACGCAGGTATTCACCATATACGCAAGCCCGAGTTGCGTATGTCCCTGGTCCCTGCACGTCTCCTCGCACTGTCCGCTCGGGTACACGTAGCGGGTAATGCCGCTATTCACCAGCCCCAGGCGAAAGTGCTGGTACACCGATTCCATCAATCCCCGATCGTCGCAGAACACGCCGATCGCCAGCAGCGTCCACATGATAGCCGCGTCCCAGTTGCCATTCGCCTCTGGATAGAACATGCGCAACAGCGGCACGTACACCGTCAGAAGCATCCGTTTGAAGCGCTCCTGCGACTGTGCGCTCCACGCCGGATAAGTCGCGCGCAAAATCTCTGCCGCATTGCAGAACTGACCGCCCGTCCACCCGGCCAGCAACATCGCATCGTTCTCGGCGAAGTCCGCCAGCGTCCCCGACCAAGCATCGAAGATTTCGATTGCCTTGCGGGCGTGCGCTTCATCTCCCGTCATATACCACTGCATTACGTGGTTTTCCGCCGCGTTTGCGCTGTCCTGGATTTCGCGTCCACCCTGGTCACCGGCGTCGTAGGCCCCGCGAATGACATGCGCAAACGGCTTCGGAGTGAAGTCGAGCGACCCGAGGGGGCTGTCCAGCCATATCTGCCAGGACGATTTCCACGGCTCTTCCCCAGCCTTGATCTTTGCCTTTGCGAACTCCAGGTCAGCTCGCGTCTGCTGAACCCCGGGATGCACAATTGCCCTATGTGCGCCGTGCGCATCCGTCGGTGAATTCGATCCTTGACGATGAACGCCATCTGCGCCTGACGCCTCTGTTTGTGCGAATCCCGGTAGCGCCGTAGCGGCCAGTCCCGCACCTGATTGCAAAAGAAATGTGCGCCTCTTCATCGTCGTATTTTTCTTATCCTTCCATCATCCGGCCTGTTCGTGCCCTTGCCGGGGTTAGTTAGTTACAAAATGTGCGGATGCGGTGTTTCTTTGTTCACGCCAGACAAATCCGCTCCCCGCGGGCAATCGAACCTTGAGATTATTGATCTCCTGCCCTGCAGGCAAGGTCAAGGTAAACTCCGCGCCATGGTTTGATTGTCGGTAGATAATATTTGCCCTGACAACACCGCTGCTTGTTCGGATTGGCCAATTACGCGCTTCCACTCCCGTCCAACCCGGCGGAATCCGCGGAAGAATATCGACTTCCTGCAGTGAATGATCGTCAACGCCTAACATCAGACGCGAGACTTTCAGCGGTTCTGAAACGTTAACAAGATTCAACGCACCGCAGCCTTCCGCAAGCGGAATCTTACCCACTGCATCCGGGGAATAGGTTCGCTCGTAGAAGTAATATGGGGAATCACGGTGCAGCTTATATTCGGGCACGGGCCGATAGGTCGCATTGGCGAGCCAGGAGAGCGCCTTGCCGGCCATCCCTACGTTGTCGAACAGCAGCATTGTCTGTATCGCGTATCCTTGGCCATACGATGGACTGGATAAGTAACCTCCAGCGAGCAGGTCGAATTGAGTCCAGATCCCATATCGGTCGAACTCGGACTTGCGCAGTGGCGTGTCGTAGAGTTGCTGAAATGTCTTTGCACTATGCTGAAACTCCGGCATCCACGAGGACTGGAGCGGTTGCAGCCCCAGAACGTCCGCATACATGGAGGCAACGCCGTTGATCGACCCGATGCCTTTGTTCCCTACAGAGTTCAATACTCGGGGGTCGGGCTTCATGGTTTTCATGTCGATGCACCAGATCCATGCACCGTCGTCGTCGACGAGATATTTATTCATGGCATCGCCCAGGCGCACCGCCAACATGCGGTATTCCGTGGCGCGGGTGGCTTCTCCAGCTTCACCAGCCATTCTGACCGCTGCCAGAAGAGCAAGCCGCACAAGGTCGTTTTGCACCACGTTATAACAGAGCCCCGGATTGCCGAGGCCGCAGCCGAACTCGCCGCTTCCTGCAACCAGTGGCTCAGTCTGCAGCGCAAATTTCATGCCGTTGAGCGGCGATGCCGGCTGAAAGAGAAACCTCTGGATATCGCTTCTGACGGGATCTGAGGCAGGCAGCCGCTCCCACAACAGCACCATGCCAATAACAATGGAAGACGTGCCATCCAATTCCTCGCCAGCCCCCGGTTGCGAACCCTTAAAGTATTCCGGAAATGAGTAGAATCCGTTCTGGTCCTTTTCAACCAGGTGCATGAGACATTCTGCGAGGAGAGCTGCGTGCCGGTAATAGCCGCGCATAACAAGCTCACGCATAAACGTGCCGCCGTCCCGCGACCACATAGTTCCAGCCCAGGGAAATCCCGGAAGAGAGGCACTCACGAAGCCCGCTGGGTGACCATCTCGGGCTTGCGCATAGAAGCTCTCTTTCAGCACACCCTGGAAGGACGCATCCAATTCCCTTGTGAATAAATCTGCGGCTGGTGGACCGAAGAATCGAAGAGTAACAGCCGGATCTTCTGCGAGATGTATACCGGAAGAGGATACAGTGGCGGCCCCGGATAGCGGGGTCAACAGCATCCATGCCACCATCCCCGCAACCGTGCCAATTAACGCGGACTTTCTAATCAAAGTTACTCCTCGATCCGCTCTGCGGCGTGGCCAACATCATGAGCCTGCGAATATATACGGAAGAGATGGGAATCATCATTTGGTCTCTGGGAAGGCTCGCGCTGCATCATGTCCTTCGTCCGCCGGAATGGAATCTGTATCCCGCATTTCTCTTTATCTGTTAACTCTCTCTGCGACAACCCTGAGCGGGAAAGAATTTCCATAAGGGGTTTGCAGGTACATCCCAGCGCCGCCTTGTTGAGGATTGCGGGCCCGGAACCAGGTCTTTGACCGCTTAATTTTGTACCAATTCCGTGCCCCATCCTTTCGCCTTTTCTCTGGCGAAAGGATGGGAAACCACGGAAGCCAAAAGTGCAAATTCATGCGGTCGGGGGCCTGGGTGTTCCGGGGCCGGTTTGTCAATCAGGGCACGCCAGTTAGAACGACAGCCGCAGCGTGAACTGCATCTGACGGCCAGGGTTGGCGGATGTGGCACCGGATGCCTCGCCGGGCCAGTAAGCCTCAGTGCCGTCAGTCGTATTGGGATTGTTAAAGCCCTGGTGGTTGAGGAAGTTGAACGCGTCCGCATTGAAGCGAAGGTTGTACCTTTCGGTGATGGGGAAGACCTTGAAGAGCGAAAGATCGCTCTCCCAGTTCTTCGGGCCCGCGATAAAGGTGTGTGCGTAGCGATTAGTGCCGGTTGAAGAACCGTAAGCTACTGTTGAGGTCGATCCATTTGCTAGGTTCACGCTTACATTGTTCGTGTTGTAATCTGCCGTGCCGGGAACCGTGTCAATCGGCTCCTCGTAGGGCGTGTAGTTGGTGGGAAGGCCATAGACGCATTCCAGTGCCCCACCGGCCCCGGTCTTCACCCCGTTGGCGGCAGTGCATTGGCCGCTGCTGGCGTTGGCGGTAGGTGCGATGTAGCCGTTAAACCACTGGTAAGACGGATAGCAGTTACCGCTGCGACAATCCGTGATAGGTAGCTTGTGCTTGTAAATTCGTATGGGGCTGGTGGGGCCCCAATTTGTGCTCACGGGCTGGAAGATCGACGAGGTCATATGGCCGACACCGGCAATTTGAAACCCGCCGACTAACTCATCCACAAAGCGATTTGAGTTGCCGAGGAACTTCTTTCCACGACCCACAGGCAGATCGTAGGTGTAATTGAAAACAATGTGATGCGGCGGAAACCCGGAGTCGAGCTGGTAATTCTCAAATTTGATCAGTTGGTGGCAATCCGCGTAGGACGGCGTGCCTGCGGGACAGGCTGGCGGAATCGGAGGAGCTTGTACCGGATAAGCGGAGGTAAAGCTCGCCGTGATGGGGAGAACGCCAAGATAATCCTCGGCGTTCGTGGTTGTACTGTCGCGGGAGCCGTTTTCGCCAATGCGAAACGCCCGGTTGTAGTCATAGTAAATCTGATAAGCGAAGCCGTTGTGGAACCACCGCTGGTAGTTCACCTGCAGCTCATTGTCATTCGACCAGCCGTTCTTTTCATCCCAGGAGAAGTTGCCATAGACCGTGTTGTCGTAAGGCTGGAGCGCGGTTGCCGCATAAGTGTTCTGCTGCGGCGTTCCGATAACACTTGCGCCGCCGGTTGGCGGAGTTTTGCCAGTGACCATCTCCCAGACAAAGGAGCTGAGGGGGGCATTGGGATTATAGTCGTGGTCCAGGTAAGAACCATGCGTCCAGATCCAACTTACCCGGAGGACCGAATTCCCTTTGAGCGGCTGTTCAAGGGTAGTGCCGACCTCGGTCATCATGCTTGGTTTCGCATCCGGATCCATATATCCCGGGCTCAACGGCGCAATGCCCGGCACAATCGCGGTGGTGGTCGAGGTGTTGACGATATTTGAGGCGTTCACGCCCATCTCAATCGAGCTATTGCCGGGCGCGGGAGCAAAGACTTCGCGCAGAGGGTAATCCGGCAACCCGTCCGGAGACTGGTTAGCGGCATTGTAGTTTTGCGTATAGCCATAGGCAAAGGGTAGCCCGATTGGCCCAGGGTTCGCGTTGCGCGTGGGAACTGGAATGACGTACCGGCCATAAGCTCCGCGCAGAACAGTTCCCCATCTGCTCCCAAATGGCTGCCACGCTATACCGACGCGCGGGCTCACTTCGAGATTCGCACTATCATACAATGCGCTGGGATAACCGGCCTCCGCGGCGGTCTCGAACTTTACGCCGATGTTCTCCATGTTGGTGATAATCGGCTGGGTCGTCCATCCCTCCGAGATCAGATTGGAGATCGGCGCGCCCAGAACAATGGCGTGGTTCTTGAGATCGAAGCTATCGATCACGTTGCCCCTGGTCGTCCTAGCCGGATGGGCTTCGTAGCGAAGTCCCAGGTTCACAGTGAGATTCCGGCTCACATGCCAGTCGTCCTGGAAATAGGCATCGAACTCCTTGTCGCGGAACCAGGTCGGAGGATCTTGCAATTGCACCGACGCCGAAGCGATATTTCCGAGGTACAAGCCGGCATCGCCCAATCCGGTATTTTGAAAGGACCCGTAAGTGCTGCCGGTCGAGGGTTCTTCAAGGCCGGTTGTAAAGGTGGTGAAGGTGTCTGTGTCCGCGTTGCGGCTGTTCAGGTAGTAGAACCGATCGTGACGGAAACGGCCGCCGAATTGCAACTGGTGGTTGCCCACGGTTTTGGTCAGGTTCTCGTCGATCTGCGAGACGATCTGGTTCTCCTGGTACTGATACATGGTGCCGCCGTAGTTCATGGTGGAGAGGCCGTTGATGACCGGAAAGCCGGTTTCACCAAAGTTGTTCGGCAGCCCGAGCATCGTGTCATAGTCCAGATTTGGATTGCCGCCACCGCCCACGTACTGCATGGACCACTGCTGGCTCAAGTTCGTTTCGGCAAAGAACGTAGGCGAAAAAATGTGCGTGTATCCGAAGGCGGGAGCGAAGTTCGAGACCGGGATGACCTGGTAGCCGCTTGCGGCCGCGGGAAAGCCATTGGCAGCGAGCGTAGCCGGTTGCTGGCCCCCGTAATTCCGCAGAGCGCGGTTGGTCTCTATATTCTGGCCATAGCGCAAGTAGGCCTTATTGTTTTCGTTAAAGTTCTGATCCAGACGCCAGGTGATCGTCGGGATGACCGTATAGGCGTCATTGGGCGAGTTGAAATTTCCCGTCCCAGAAAGAGGGTCGTTTGTGTTAGTCGGCTGCGGCGTGATCGAATACAGGAGCTTAGCTCCCGGAGACTCCAGGGCAGGATTGATCGTGTTCAGATTGCCCCCGAAGTTAAACTGGCTGCGGCAATAGTTATTGCTGGTGGTGGAACTGCCGCTGATGGTTACGCCGGGCGGCAATGGGCAGTTAGGATTGGCCGCTGTTGTCGTCGGGTCGTAAATCGTCTGCGGCACTCCTGAGCTTTCCAAATTCTGAAAGTTTCCAGCTCTCTCGGCCATCGTAGGCACTGCTGCCAGCTCGGGCGTAACCGAGGCCAAAGAATAGCGCTCGTAGGCGAAGAACCAGAAGCTCTTGTCTTTGCCGTGATAGAGGTGTGGGAGCACGAGGGGACCGCCCGCCGATCCACCGAATTCATTGCGCACGTATTGCGGTGCGACGTAGTTGGGGACATCGTTCCTGGTTTTGGCAATGCCCCAGGCATTGTTCACTGACGTTTCGAAAAATGAACCATGGAGCTGGTTGGTTCCCGATTTTGTGGTGATGACGGCCGTGCCCGGCGTGGCGTACTGCGCCGGTGCGTCGATCAGATTGAACGAGACCTCCTGGATCGCATCCGCATCGGGCAGGAAAGACCCGTAGGCATTGTTCTGGCCGCCAAAATTATCGTTGTCCAGGGATACGCCGTCCGAAACGTACTCCATCCCCTGGGGCTCCATCCCTACGTCTTCGTCGCCGCCCTCCAGGCCGGGCACGGAGTTAGCGGCCAGCGTGAGCAAGCTTCGCCCATTCATGGGAAGCTGGCTGATTCTCTTGTTGTCCAGCGTTGAGGAAATGTCTCCACTGTTCGTGGTGGTAAGCTGCACCGCATTTCCGGCCACGGTAACCTGCTGCGTGACAGAGCCCGGAGTCAGATTCACATTAATGACCGCGGTCTGCGCGACAAGCAGATCGATGGACTGGGTGTGGGTTTGCATCCCCGGCGCGGAGACCGTCACCGTGTACGTTCCGGTGAACAGGTCCGGCACCTTGTAGGAGCCCGCACTGTTGGTCGTGGTGTTTGCTACTACCCCGGTCTGGGTGTTGACCACGTGGATGCTGACTGCCGCCATCAGCGCCCCGGTTGAATCCATGACCGTTCCCTGAATCGATCCCGCGCCGCTCTGCGCGCGCGCCTCTGAAAGGAAAATCGCCATGCAGAGAACGGTCACCAGAATCAGCGTTTCTTTCCAAATAGATCGAGGGATTGAAATGTTCCAATGTACATTGTTTGTTTGTCGTTTGGGTTGAGCGTTCACACTGCCTCCTGAGTCTGCATGTGTCAAATTGTGGTATTCCTGCTTCGCTATTTCCACTCACGGCCCTGATTGCCTCGTTCCCTTTGGGAACGCTGTAGCCCATTCGCTTTCGCCAGTCCCACAGGGTATGAACTGGTTCATGTTGTGGCTTCGGAGGGAATTCGAGACGGCTTAAGGATCACTTCACCAAGGATTCATATTCAAGTCAATTCTCTGTAGTGCCTACGTAGGGACTACAGTCAATAAGGATTCAGGAGCCGTTGCACGGCAGAATGAATAAATGCTCCTATTGAATTTAATACCCTCGACCCACATCAGGAAAGCGGTCTCTTCACTCCGCGCCATCCGTCCAATCTTCCATCCTTGTGCCGCGTATGGAAATGTGGGTGACAAACATATCGCCCGGCAATTAGACTGGACTGCGCTGCTATACAACCTTGCTTCCTCACAGCAAGATCGGGGCGGCAAACCACCTGCTATGTCGAGCACGCGGCGCGGTTGTCAGGCGCCGGAAACACGTATGTCTGCCGAAATTGTGAGGGAGCGATGGCGGAATCCACGGTCGAGATGAGAAAGGGGCTCGACACTGAAGAGTGCTGGGCGCTCCTGCAACGTATTGCTGCGAGCCGTCAGTTTCGCCGCGCAATCCGCCTGCAGGAACTTTGAATTATTTGGGAAAGCGGTTTTTTCAGTAATTATTCGATACCGTCCCTGGACAGACCTGGGTCGCACAGGAAGGGCACATTGACGGCAGCACGGATCAAGGCTGGCTGGCGCTCGCTTTCCACGCAGCAGAGATCTGCGGCGGCAGCTTATTCATGTGGCTCATAAACGTGGTCACTTGCCACAACTGCTGTTCGCTCAGGATTCTTTGCCATGCTGGCATCCCGCTTAACCGAATGCCGTGCTGGATAATGTAAAAGTTCTGGTTCTCGGGCATGTCGGGTGCGTCTTCAACGAATTCGGGCGCCCGCGGATAGAGCGCATCCGCAAACCTGCCGTGAGGCTGGTTGATATCGCCGTGACAGCTTGCACAGTTTGTCTGGTAAAGCTTCATTCCGGCTGTGAGATTGTCGTCGGTAGGTGGGATGGGGTTCCGCGCCTCCGGTGCCCGCCGATCGACGGCGGCGTCGAGCGAAGGCATACTGATTGCCCTTTCGAGTGAGTTAACGGGAATGTCTGCGCGCGGATCGACAAAGCCGAAACGCACGAAATAGAATGCCGCCGCGACGACAACAACTATTGCAACAGAAAATCCGAGAAAGAACTTCGTCATGACCGTTTTCCTTTGATGAGGTGGAAAAAACATAGCAGCAGACGCTCAATACCAGAGCCTCAGCCCAAAGACGAAACGGGGATCGCGGCTGATCTCACCCTGCTCGCGTGCGTAGATGGCCGTGTTGCCGTATTTCCCCGTATAGGCAAAGCCAATGTAGGGCGCGAATTTCCGCCGGACTTCGTAGCGCATCCGTATGCCGGCATCCAGATCTGAGAATCCAGATCCGATCTGGCGCCCGACGTCGTCTTTGCTGTAGAAGTTCAGCTCGGCTTCCGGCTGCACGATCCATCGTTGGGTCAGCAGTAAGTCCCAGGAGCCCTCCAGGCGGCCGGCGACGTTGCCACCGTTCCGGACGTAGAACGTTGGAGCGAACTCAAAGCGGTATGGCGCCAGACCTTCGATGCCCAGCGCCGCCCAGGCGCGGGCCGGTCCTGAATCAAGATCGGCACGCATGCCCGCTTGCGCGTCGAAATAACGCATGTGGGGAATAGGGCGATCGTACAGCGCTTCCTGGTCGCCATCAGTCACTGCGCTCGAGTCGGCGAAGCCCTCGGACTTCAGCCAAAGCTTCGTGAAATCCGTTCCAATCCATCCCTCGCCGTCCCATCGGAACTCATTGTCCGGACCGTTGGTGCGGCCTTCGAACTCATTCAGCAGCACGTGGGCAAAGACACGGTTGTCCATGACGGGAGAGCCCCAATTTGGAACAGCAGTAGACATTTTTTCGGGAGGCTGTTCTGCAGGCGTTTGCGCAATCGACAGAAAAGCGGAGCAACAGATCAAGAGCGCAATCGCTGCGCAGCGGCTCAGAACACACGTAGTAGTCCGTCCTCTTTTGAGGTAGAGCGTTCCGGTAACGATCATGGCCGTACCACCACCGTGCGAAACATTCCCGCCTCCATGTGATAGAGCAGATGGCAGTGATAAGCCCAGTGCCCCGGAGTATCCGCGCTTATCAGGTAGCCAACCCGCTCCGCAGGCTTGACGGTGATCGTGTGCTTATAGGGATTAAATTCGCCATGCCCATTTTCCAACTCGCTCCACAACCCATGCAGATGAATCGGGTGTTCCATCATCGTCTCGTTGATCAGCACGAATCGCACACGTTCGCCGAGCTTCAAGACGATGGGCTCTGCGTCTGAGAATTTCTGGCCGTTGAATCCCCAGATATAGCGCTCCATATTTCCTGACAGGCGGAGTTCGATCTCCCGCGTCGGCGGTCTCCCATCCACGCCGCGGTATCGAGCGCGCAGATCGGCATAGGTCAGCACGCGCCGGCTGCTATTGTTGAGCCCGTCCCCAGGGTCGTTCAGCCGCTCGCCGACTTCCCTTGCCACATTATCCAACTGCGGTCCAATCCGCAGATGAACAGGATTCGACGGCGTAAATCGTGTTTCTGGATTTGTCCCCATTGGCACGAGCGGAGTGCTGTCCGGCCCTGGCTGCGGAAGAGGTACACGGCCCATCACACTCATTTGCGCCATCGCGGGATGGTCCATACTCATCCCCGGCATATTCATCGTCTCGTGTGGGTGACTACTTGGCTGAGACATATCCATCCCCGGCATTTCACTCGTTCCAGACACATCCACGCTCGCCGTGTTTCCGATCTTCATTCCCTTCATGCTGCCCAGGCCCATATCCGTCATGGTGCGCAGCGGGCGGGGATCCATCGGGGGAATCTCGGCCGTCATGCCCATCCTGGGAGCGAGCGTGCCCCGGGCAAAGCCGCTGCGGTCTTCCGACTGCGCAAAGATGGTGTATGCCGCATGGTTCTGCGGCTGCACAATCACGTCATAGGTCTCGGCAACACCAATCCGGAACTCATCCATCGCCACCGGCTCTACCGCATTGCCATCCGCCTGTACCACTGTCATCTCAAGACCAGGAATGCGGACATCGAAGAAAGTCATCGAAGAGCCGTTGATGAAGCGAAGTCGAATGCGTTCCCCCGCCTGAAACAGGCCGGTCCAGTTGCTATTCGGCGCATTGCCATTCAGCAGATAGGTATAGGTCGCCCCCGTCACATCCAGAATGTCGGTGGGGCTCATGTCCATTCTTGCCCACGCCATCCGCTCGGAGAGGGCGCGGCCAAGGCCGCTTTGCGCCGCAGTCGCGATGAAATTCGGCAAGGTGCGACGGTGATAGTTGTAATAGTCGCTCTGTTCTTTCAAGTTGCTGAACAGTGCCTCCGGACTCGTGTCGGTCCAGTCGGAGAGAAAGATCACGTATTCCCTGTCGGACTCAATAGGATCCTTTTCGCGCGGCTCAATCACAATCGCGCCGATCAACCCGGTCTGTTCCTGAAAATGCGAGTGGCTGTGGTACCAGTACGTGCCGCTCTGACGCACAGGGAAGCAATAACGGAAAGTCTCTCCCGGCTCAATGCCGCGGAAGCTAAGTCCAGGAACGCCGTCCATATCGGAGGGGACCCGAATTCCGTGCCAGTGGATGGAACTGGTTTGCCTGAGCCTGTTCGTCACCGCCAGCGTGACGACGTCCCCTTCCCGCCATCTCAGGATCGGGCCGGGCACGGAGCCATTGACGGCAGTTGCCAGCGAGCGGTGCCCGGTAAAATTCACTGGCAACGAATCGATTGCCAAGTCGAAGTGCTCTCCTGTGAGGGATGGGGGATTGAAGGGCGCTGCCTGGCCGAACGCCGCACCACCGTTCCATTCACACGCGGCGACCACCGCGCCCGCCGCCGCACCCTGAACAAAACGGCGGCGACTGAAGGAAACCAACTGCTTCGCCGCGGTGTTGTCTTCTCTGTGCATGATTCCTCCCGAGACCGTGTTGGCCCCGCGCTGCGCCTCGTCCAACTTGATCTGGGGCAGGGCAAAATACCCCAAGCCCAGGCCGGGGCCTTCAACCAAGAAAAGTTCTAATCGAGGAGAGCAGACGGAGGCGCGGAGTAATCGCGCCCATGAGCTTGGGTGCCCCCGGGTTCCGATTTTGGGACCGGGGAAACTACCAAACCTCACGGTCGCGGACTAGTGAACCTCTGCCTGCATGATCGGCAGACGGGAGGAGCTATATCCGGAGGGGCGAGATAAGAGGGTCCAACGGGATAGGTTCGGCTCTTCGAGAGACTGCGAGCCGAGTTTGACGAAGGCCTGTAAGAACCTCATCGGCAAGAACATTCTTAATGATCGCCCCGATGAATGATCCTTTGACTAACACCGCCTCGTGTTCCGTTTGGCTTTGGGGCAGCACTACCTCCAGCATGCACAGTTTCCACGAACAACTTTGGGAAGCCCGGACCATCATGGCTTCGCAACTATTGGAAACAGTCTCGCCCTGCATCCCGGGGCAGTTTTGCATACTGTGCGAGTTGGAGGAACGGGCCATGAGATTCATGGCCGTGCAGTTCAGGGCGCAATCAAGAGCGGCCGCCTGCACGACGACCAGCAACAGTAATATCACCGCAATTGCAAATTTGCGACCCATCTGAGATGAATCTACACTGGGCGGTAGCGGCTGGCAACCGGATCGAAGATTCGACCGCCCAAGCCATCACCGTTCCACTGGTGCGCCAGTTCGGTCCGAGCGCGGAATCGGCACGTTAAGGCCAGACCGCACTCCGAGTTTCAATTATTGTCCTGCGTGCGAATCCGGCAATTACTCACCGTGATGTCGGAGGGGCGGAGGTCCAGAACCCCCGTGATGAAACTGGAGACAATGGCGCCCGTGGCATCGACGCCCTCGATGAGCACGTTGCGCAGGAACGTACCCTCTTTGGCAGGATAATGACTTGAATTTCTGGCGGCCACACTAAGTCTTTGACCGCCTAATTTTGTACCAATTCCGTGCCCCATCCTTTCGCCTTTTCCCTGGCGAAAGGGTGGGAAACCACGGAAGCCAAAAGTACGAATTCATGCGGTCGGGGACCTGGAGAACGCGAAGTCCACTATAAATGAACAGATCGACCGATGCGCAGATTCGGCTACAACTCAGGGTTCCTGCCTACATCAGCAGCCCTGCCAGCGACTCGTGCCGCAATCGCAGCTCGCGCATTTCGTCCTCGCCCAGCTTCTCCGCGCAACCGGCCACCACCCGCCAGCTACGATCCAACAGTATCTTCCGGTACTCTGGGTCTGGCGTCGACATCGCGATGTCGCCCAGCGCGCGCAGCAGCCGCAGGCTCACCGCCAAGTCCGATTTCGCGTACATGCGAATCTGCTCAAATGCCGCGTCCAGGAGCCGCGAAAACTGGATCCACCCCAAACTCACCCGGATCACGCCAGGCGGATCGAAGAGTAGTTCGTCCGGTGTCTGTCGCGCCGCAAACCGGATCATCACCCGGCTCAGATGATCCACGCAACTGATCGCCGTGGTCGGATCGTTCACTGCCGGTGAGATCGCCTTCAAAGCAATATCGACAATCTGCAGCACCCCAAATTCGACATCCTGCTGCAGCGTGCGCGTCGGTCCGGTATCAAACGCCGCCTGCAGTTGCGCCGTTCCCCCCGGACCCAGCCGTTCGCCTTTCGCTACCAGTGCTATCGGAATCCCCTGGGGCACGAAATGCCCCACCCGCCGCAGCACCCGAATCCGTACGTGATACTGCTTCGCAATTTCAAGCAGCCGCGGCGTATCCACAAAGCGGATGTAACCTGACTCCGGGTTCGCCACCGGGATCTCGTCTGGGCTCGTTGCCGGCGCCTTCGATTGCTGCAATCGCCCCGGCCAGTGTGGCCACGGCATGATGTCGTCGATCATCGCCTCCGTCTCCTTGGCGATGCGGTCCACGATATGGTTCACGCTGATCGCCTGCGAGATGTGGTGAATGAAGAACAGCAGCCATCCCACGCAGGTTAGTGCCAGTACCATCGCGCCCAGCACCGTAGCCACCGGCGCAAACGGATGGGGCAGCGACCGCGCCGCCGGCAGCGCCGCCATGCAGTAAGAGAACGTCCCAAGGAAGATCCCCAGCGTCCACTGCGTCACGCGATCTTTGGCGAAGCTCACGATAATCCGCGGCGAAAACTGCATCGACGCCAGAGTCAGCGTCATCAGCAGGATGGCGAAGACGATCGACACCACGGTCATCATCGACGCCGCGATCCCCCCCAGGATCACTTGCGCTACCTGGGGATCGGCGTGCGACGGAAAAATCGCCGCCGGCACCCACGCGCTGACCGCCGGAACACTTTCCTCCAGCCACGACAGCAGTGCCCCGGCGCACCCCAGCGTCACCGCGATGATGAGCGGCCGAATGAGAAAGCCGCCGCGCAGGTTGTACATCGCGCGGCGCAGCAGCAATGGTAGATTCTTGCGCACAGACTTCTACAAAGTATAGTAGCCGCTGGCCATTGCGGCTCGGCGACCACCCGCAGCAGTCACTCCTGCGCCAACAGCCCGCGCCCGCAATCGCCCCGGCGTTGGGGGTTATTCGAATCGCCCGTAACCTCCGGAGTGCCCGCAAAGCAATACCTCCGAGCCACGCGAGGCACTCAGTACTCCGCGGGCCTGTTTTTCGCCGGCACGTTGACCGGAGTCGGATTCACAGGATTAAATTGCGCAGCCAGCTCCGGTGTGGAGTGAACCTCAGAAGCATCCGCATCGCTGGCCTTGCTCACCTCGACGCCGAACACATAGCTGGGACCGAACATGTTGCTGGTGAAGATAACCAGCTTTCTGTCTGGCGAAAAGCGTACGTTGGGCTCGAGACGGTAATTATGGTGCGCCATGTTGACCAGGTGCTCGGCGTGGAAGACACCAGGCTGCCAGAAGCCGGGCGTGTTAAGCGCCCCATCGAGCGAGATCATCTCCGGGTGGAAGAGCTCAATCCACTCGCCATCGGGAGCATGCGCCACCTGGCCCGGATCACCGCCATCCCCCGTGAACAGCGTCGCATCCTGGGTCAGGTTGAAGTGAATGGACCACTCATTGCGTTCCATGTGGTACGCCGTGCGTTTGCCGGTTTCAAGATTGTAGCCGGCAACAAAAAACACCTGGCCCTTCGGATATTGCCAGTCGTACCAGATGGTCTTGCCGTCTAGCCCCCAGAACTCGTGCCCGGCGATCTCCATAGCCATGGTGCGATGGTGAATCAGCATGTTGTGGGTGCCGTCTGTGTGAATGTTCCAGATGCGGTCGACTTTTTGCCATGGGCCTTCGTGACAGTACATCAGCAGGGTGGGATCGACGGGAGAAAAGAGGAGATGGTTGACCCAGTCCGTCGAATGCAGCAGGATCTTCTGCTTGCCGGTGCGAAGGTCGATGGTAAAGAGGACCAGGGGGATGTGAGCTGCCAGGCGGCGCTCCATCATCTGCCCTTTGTTCTCAGGCTGTACCAGGAAGCCGGCCTGAGGAGCGCTGGAATGGGCGCCGGGGACGGCTGCCTGGGGCTGCGGAAGATTGTGGCCGTACTCCTGCGCCTGCCCCGTTTCGGTTTCATCGTAGACGCCTGCTCCCAGCGTCTCGTCGGCATTGATGGTTGCCACGCTCGCGCGCGGCGGCAGGGTGACAAGCTTCGTGATTTCACCCGAATCCATATCGGCCTTGTAAATCGTATTCAGCTTTGTGTCGGTATCGAATTTGGAGAAGAAGACGCTGTTGGTCTTTCTGCCAACGACGATGGCATGGATTCCGCCGCGCAACCCGTCTGCGCCGGCAGCCCTGGGCGGATTGGGGACCAGCAGCCGCGTCTTCATGGTGGTGAGATCGAGAACATGAATGCCATCGACCGCGTTGTACGCCATCAACCGCCCATCGGGCGAATAAGCGTTCACATTGAAGTAGAAGCCCGAGGAGCCAGGCTCATCGGTGAGCCGGATGATGCGATGCCCCGTATCCTTATCGACCCAGGAGCGAGGAGCGGTTTGCGCGCAGACAAACGGAACGAGCATGGCTGCCAAAGCGGCCATGCAGGAAAGGCGATGAGGTACGCGGACCATGAACCTGCTCCTTGAACGGGCGGACTGCGGGGATGGATCCTCTCACGCTTGCATGTGAGAGAGTGCTGGCCGGTGCCGAAAGGAGCGGAGCCGGGGCGGGTGCCAATATAGTGAGCCGGAGAAGCTTATGTCAATAGGAAACTTTTTTACTTGAGAATAACAGCGCCAAGGGTAGATGATTACTGCTGTCGCCGGCTTGAGCAGCCGGCGCGGAGCATAACTTAATGATGCAAAGCTTCTCGAGATCCCTCCTGCTTGTATTTCTCCTTCCCGCCTGCCTTTTTGCCGGGTTCTGTGCGCCCCAAACGCATGCCCAAACATTGACCGCACCGGCCTCGGCAAGTTCCGCGCAGCTTGGAACCTCTGGCATCACTCCGCAGGAGCAGACCGGCATCGACCGCGATATTGCACGCCACTTCGGCGACGCGCCGCTCAACCCCGGACCGAAAGCGAAGCTTTCCAGTTCCCTGCGCCCCGCGGACGTGCGCGCCGCCATGCGTAAGGTTGCCGATTGGGAACTCGAGCGATCCCAGCCCTATTTCGACCGCATCTGGACCTGGAGCGTGCTCTACGCGGGCTTCATGGCCGCTTCGCCCGCGCTCCATGACTCGCGCTATCGCGATGCGATGGAAGCAATGGCGGAGAAGTCTAACTGGGAGTTGCGCTCCGCGCACCCCAACGCCGACGATCAGAGCATCGCGCAAACCTATCTAGAGCTCGATCTGCTCAGGCCTTCTCCCGCAAAGATCACGCCCACTCAAACCGCGCTCGACAGCCTGCTTGCCGGCGCCGCTGCGCGCATACCCGGCAACCAGGCGCAGATTCCCTGGTGGTGGTGCGACGCGCTGTTTATGGCTCCGCCAGTGTGGTCGCGAATGTACGCGGCCACGCACCAAGAGAAGTATCTGGACTACGCCGACAAGCATTGGTGGGAAACTTCAGACCTGCTTTACGATACCGAGCGGCATCTTTACTTCCGCGACGTTACCTATCTGCACAAGACCGACCAGCGCGGCAACCCGATCTTCTGGTCGCGCGGCAACGGCTGGGTGATGGCCGGAATAGCGCGCACGTTGGATGATATGCCGAAGGATTTTCGCGACCGCGGGCGTTATGAGACGCAGCTTCAACAAATGGCTGCGGCTGTGATTGCGCTACAGGATCCGAACGATGGCCTGTGGCACGCGGATATGCTGAACGCGCAGGATTATCCGCAGCCGGAGATTTCCGGCTCCGCACTCATTACATTTGCACTGGCGTGGGGCGTGAATCATGGCGTACTGGATCGCGCCACGTACATGCCGGCAATCACGAAGGCCTGGCAGGGAATGGTCGGGCAAATCTACGCCGACGGCCGGTTGGGCAACATTCAGCAAACCGGCGCGGAACCGGCGCATTATTTACCTTCGTCAAGCTTTAACTACGGCGTGGGCGCTTTCCTAATGGCCGGGGCGCAAGTTGCCGAGTTGCCTGCTCATAGCGGCAAACACAGCCGCGGACGAGGGCGCGTACGATAAACGCGAAGAGGATTTTAGCGTTGACTGCTGTGCGGTGCGCATCCAGCGCGAATTTCCGCAGCGGATGCGCACCACGAACCGGTTAGAAGTTGATATGCCCGGCAAACTGCCAGTCACGCGGGTTGTTAGAGATGCCGCTGATGGTTCCGTAGGAGCTGGAGCCAGAAGACCAGCCCCCGCTGGGACCACTGAAGACCACGTTGTTAAAGGTATTCAGGCAATCGGCCTCGAACACAAACTCCGTGCCCTCCCGGTGCAACGGAAAGCTGCGGCGGAGGCCACTGTCAAGATCCCAGTTGGGCGGATTTCTCAAGCCGTACGGCGCCGTCCGCGGCGCATTCCCGATCAGGTACTGCGCCGTGCTGACCGCCGATACGTTCTGTGGAGTAGCGAATCCGGCCGGGTCGAGGTACTGGATGGCTTTGCACCCGGAACCGATGCCCAGGTTGCAGGCGGTAACACCGTTCGGGCCGCTGCCGTATTTTCCGTTGAGGCGCCCCGTGCCGGAGTAACCGCTGGCTAGGTCAGGCATATTCTGGCCCTGCGCCGGGCAAGTGGTTCCGCTGCATCCTGACCAGGTGTCCTGCACCGGTGCTCCCGATTCGAATTGGTAGATGGCGGAGAACTGCCAGCCGCCCGCCAGCCATCGCACCAGCATAGAGCTGTCGCCGATGTGCCCCTTGCCGAACGGCAACTCGTATACCCCGTACGCATGGAAGGTATTCGGATTCGAGATCGTCGTCCAGGAGCGGTCGATGCGGTCCTGCTTCCATGCTTTGGTTCCGTGAGAGAGCGCGGCCGCGGGAATGTTGTACCCGTCGCGATAAGGCCCGTCGTCTCCCAGGTTTTTGGAATATGTGTAATTGAAGTTGAACGTCAACCCGTGACTGAGCCGCTGTTCTAACGTAATCTGCAGCGAGTTGTAGGCGAAGTTGCCCACGTTGCCCCAGGTATCGGTGACGCCGCTGTACTGCGGAAAGGGCGTCAGCATCTGCTGAATGGTGGCCTTGCTGCTTGCCGCTCCGGCAGCCGTGAAGAATGCTGGAGCAGGCGCTCCAGCAACTGCTGCTTCCACGAGAGCAACGTTGGCCGGCGTGGCCTGCGCGGTCAGCAGCGGATTTTTACCCGTGCTGTCGGTGAGCGGCCCCAGGATGGCGAGATACTTGGGATCGACTTGATTGGTCCAGTAGCCACGCGCATTGCCGGTCCCGGTATTGGTGGAGTCGATGATGAAATGGCTCTCGTTGCCCACGTAATTGACGGCCAGCGTCATATCCGGCGTAATGGCCCGCTCAATGCCGAAGTTGAAGAGCTGCAGCTCCGGCGCGCGCCCGGAGTAGTGAGGATCGGCGTAGGAAACGCCGCTGGCGCTCATGTACGCCGTGCCATTCAGGTAATTGCCGGTGTTCAGTTCCTGCGCCGCCACTCCCGGCGAGGGCTGGCCCGGATAGTTAAAGCCGCATCCGAACAATCCCGGTATTGGCATTGGCGCCTAAGTAAGTGCTGTTGCTGTTTAGCCAGAAAGAGGGCCCCGCAGTCGCGCCGATTCCGGATTCGGTCGGCCCAATTGCGGTGGTGTTGAAACCGGTCTGCCCCGTGCCGCTGTACGCCCCGCCGCGTCCGCCCACACCGCCACCCTGTGAGAACACCTGCGCGAATCCCGCCCGCACTACGGTCTTGTCATTGATGGAATAGGCCAGTCCTACCCGTGGACCCCAGTTCCCCATGTAGGTTTTCACCGGCGTGGTGCACTCGCAGCTTACCCCCGCGCCGCCATAGTTGCCGGCAAACTGCAACAGGCCGGGCGTATTGGTGAGCGGGTTGGTGAGCGTGGGGTTCAGGAAGGTCCAACGGTTTCGTAGCTCGTGGAACGGGGGCAGGTAATCCCAGCGCAGTCCGAGATCGAGAGTCAGCTTTTGCGTCAGCTTATAGCTGTCCTGAACATAGGGTGAGATGGTCTTATACCGGCCGGCGAGTTCGCTCACGTAGTCCAGGCCCAGCGATGGAGCGGAGGTGTCGTTCGCCGCAGATCCTCCGACCGCTCCAAGCAGGTAGCTGGCATAGGAATAACCGGTACTGCTGTCGCTCAACGCGTTACCGGAGAAATTGGCCGTCGAATAAGGGTTGTAAGCGAGATCAAGAACGCCCGTGAAGGTCGCCGGGTTGGCATTGTTGATCTCCTGCCACTGGAAGGTCATGCCCACGCTCAGCGCGTGTTTGCCTTTCACCCACTCCACATTGTCCGTGAGGGCGTAGTTATTCGGCGTGGTCAGCTGCGTCGCAACCGAGTTGCTGTTCGCTGTCCAACCGGTTAACTGAATGCTGGAAGCAACCGGGGCGGCGCCAAATGACGCTCCTGGGAACTCTTGCCCAGCCTGCCCGCCGGGAAGATTGGTAATACCAAGTGTTCCGGCCTCCCACGCGCGTCACGCCCTGCGTCAGGTCGTGAATGTTCTGGTAGAAACGGGTGAAGCTGTACTTCAACTGGTTCACCAGATTTGGCCGTGATGGTGTATGCGTCTTCCACGATGTAGTTCTTCGGATAGATATTGGCCAGGTCGCCGCCCATATAGGGCGGCGGCAGATAGCCGTACGCGGTGGCGCCCGATCCGCCCGTTCCGTAGTTGTTGAGGTAATTGACGACGCCGATGGTGCCCACCGAAGAGATGCGGTGGTTGGGACTCAGATCGTAGTCCACGCGCCAGTCGGTCAGGTGATTATCGTAACCTTTCGGCGTGCCCGCCAGATAGTTGTTCACCAGTACGCTGGGATTGGTGGGCGCGGGCATGAAAGCCGCCATGGCCTTGGCGATCGGCGAGATGTCGCCCGACGGAATCACGTTGTAAGTTCCGTCTGAGGCGAATGGCTGGCGGCAAATGCTGGCGCCAGCAGGGCAGTTAGTCGTTGAGGTAGTCGTCGGATCGTAGATGATGGCAGGATTGTTCGACTCCCTCTCCGTCAATCCACTCCCCACGCCGCCGTTCAGTTCGGTGAAGTTCCCCTGGTTCATCAATGGCGTGGGGATGGTCCACAACGAGGGGTTGGCGACATACCGGTCGTGGAACTTGTCGTAGGCGACAAAGAAGAACAGCTTCTTGCCCGTATGAGGAACCACGCCACCCGCCGACATGGAGAGTTCATTGAGATGTTCCGGGGGTTTCGGCGCCGGGATGGTCTGGCCCAGCGCATTCTTGATGGTGGATGCTTTGGTGCGTAAAGGACCAGGAGTCGAAAGCCGTGTTGCGGATAAAGTCGGAAACCTGGCCGTGATACTTCAGGCCTCCCGACTTCATGGTGAAGTTTTCCGCGCCGGCGCCCATGTATTCAGCGGGCGGCGTACTGGAGAGCACCTGGAACTGATCGACGGCTTCGACGCTCATGGCGTGCAGAGACAAGCCGGTTGTCGCCCTGCTGGCTCACCGTCTCTGCCGGCATCCCGTCGAGATAAAGCTGCCCAAGATAATTCCCGGTTCCGCCGATGACCGGCAGGCGCGCGCCGGACTCTGCCCCCGGAGAGAGGGCGCCAAACGCGGTGGGGTCGCGCTGACCGCCAGTAGTCATCTGAATCGGCAGATTGGAGTAGGTCTTGTTCTCCATGGTGAGGCCGATCGTGGCATCGGCGGTATCGAGCACGGGCGGCGCGGTGCTCACAGTCACCGTTTCCGTGGCCGTGCCCACATTCAGCACCGGGTTGAATCCTCTGGTCTGCAGCGCGTCCACCACCACGTTGTCCTGCACCAGGGTCTTGAAGCCTTTTGCCGACACGGTGATGGTATAGGTTCCGGGCAGCACCGGCGCAACGCTGTATAGACCCGCCGAAGAGGAATCGCGGACGACGGCCACGCCGGTGGCCACATTGGTGACGGTGATGCTGGCGTTGGCAATCACCGCGCCGGTGCCATCCGTGACTGTGCCTTCGATGGATCCTTCACCGGCGGTCTGACCTGCGGCACGCTGCGGTGAAAATCCCAAGCCGATGGTCAGCGTGAGGATTATGAAACAGACTGTGAAATAACTCACGCACTGCTTGCTGCGCGCACTGATGGCGCAGAACAATCTGTGATTCAGAATGTGCATAGGTGGCCTCCTCGAAAAATAAACCTGCAGTCAGTTGCTCCTGCATGGACGAACCCGGGGCTTGCTTCAGGTGAGCCCCGACATTTGCGCGGTCAGACCAGTTGGCGATCTCAGGGAAGCATTTAATGCGTTTTCCGCAACGATTGTCAATAGAAAAATTATTTAAATTCGAATTCAGGCGCGCCCCGTCAGAGGGACGATGAAGGGCGGACTACATCTGCCTTACAGCCGTCGAGTTGCGCTTTCCCTCAACGGCCCACACATCCAAGGGTCTGCATCAAGCCCGGCGCGCGGCGCGTGGCGCCTTTTCAGGCGACTTGCTGCGGAATTCCTCCGAGGCTGGACTTCGGAGCTGAGGCTGCGCTTCGGTAGCAAGAGTTTCCGCCGTCACGGCGCGATGTTGCACGTAGTTGTAGGGGGGCACGGCGACCCCACGTAGCAGCGTAATGCCAAGTTGAATCAGGCGCGGACCGTAAGTCTCGGTCGTATGCCAGATAGAGCCGATAAAGGCGCTGGATCCCGAGCGAATCTCTTCGCGGGCTTCGGGGATGCAGTCCTGCCCGACGATGGCGAAATTAGCCTGCTGATTGCGTTTGCGAATGGTGTCCAGAACGCCGAGGGCGCTGGAGTCGGTGGCCGCAGCCACCAGCGTGCGTTTGCCGCCGCGATGGACATCGAAAAACTCCTGCATCGCTTTTCTACTGGCTTCGCGCATGCCGCGGCCCTCGATCTGAAAGAAGCAGTCGGGGGGAAGAGCGGGAATGCGCTCGCGGATCGCCTGGAACGCGCCGGTGATGCGGCTCTGCACAAAGCTGCCCGCCTCACCGAAGCCCACACCCACCACCCGGTCGACCTTGCCGCCCCATACCCGTTGGGCGTGCAGAGCCAGCAGCGTCCCTGCCTCGTAGCCGGCCTCGTAGTTGTCCACCCCGAAGTACGTGGAATTGGGGTGTGGAACGTCGATGGCGATCAGAGGTATATCCGCCTTCTTCAGAATGTGGGCAATGCGCGGCGCCACTGCCTCCTCGACCTGGAACTCGAGAACCAGGTCCACCCGCTTGGCGACAAACTCCTCCGCGTTGCGAATGGCAATGTCCGGGTCGAATTGGTTGTCGAGGATCACCAGCTCAACGCCGGAGGCAGCTGCGGCGGCGGTCACAGTTTGCGTCAGGGCGATCGAGAAGGGAAGGTCGGCGCTCTGCACCGCAAAGCCGAAATGCAAACGCCGCGGGCGTGAAACCAACCGGTAGAGACCGTTCTGGGTCTGGGCCACATAGCCGCGGTGCACCAGCGTCTTCAGAATGCGGTAGATGCTGGTCTTGGAGATGTTCGTCTTCTGGTAAACATCTTCCAGAGACTGGGCTTCTTTATCCTTCTCCAGTAGCTCAATTACATCGAGCGCTTTGGATAAGATGGGAATCAGGTAGAGCCGTTTGATCTTTGCCTTGGACACCCGTTCATCTCCTTGCGAGGCATTCGCTCAGCAGAAAATTGAGTCCAATCATAATTCATTGTCCCATAGCTCGAGAGAGACAGGCGCGACGGCTTGGTTTTAGGTGGCGGCTTCTGCGGGTCAGTCGAGATGGAAGATTTCCTGAAGAGGAATCATGCTTTCGTCGGCGGCACGGCCTCCATTCGAGTCAAAGAAGGGAGCCATCTCCGCCTGCCAGCGCGCATTCACGGGATGTTTTTGCATCTCTGCGCAGCAGCGTTCGAAGTCGTCGGTTTCAAGATAGCCGACCAACAAACCATCCGCCCTCAAGAACATCGAGTAATTGCGCCATCCCGTTTGACGCAGCGCGTCCTGCATCTCCTGCCAGACCGCGGCATGACGAACTCTATATTCGTCGAGCTTCTCGGGCTTAACTTTAAGCACAAAACAAATATGTTGGGGCATCGCTGTCATAAGGATACTGGCTATACCGGCGCCTCAATCTTCATGCGCCGGCAAAGCACTTCGCTTTCATAACGGCGGACACGTTCCAGCCACTCCGCGCCGCAGGGTATGCCTTTGCTCAAGCAGTAGTAGTCCCAAACCGCCGGCCAGGGCATGGATTTCTCTTCTTCAAGCAACGCCAGCCGGGTAGTATAGTCAAACTCCCTCTCTGCCCGGATGAGCGCCTGGTGCGGCTCCAGCAGCGCCAGCAGCAGCGCCTTGCGCATGTTGCGTGCGCCAATCACCCACGCCGCCACGCGGTTGATACTGGCATCGAAAAAGTCCAATCCGATGTGCACCCGCCCCAGAGCGTTGCAACGCACAATCTCCTGCGCGATGCCGATGGTGGCTTCGTCCAGCAGTACAACGTGGTCGCTGTCCCAGCGCACGGGCCGCGACACGTGCAGCAACAGCTCGTCGAGAAAGCACAAGCAGCTGGAAATCTTGTCGGCCACATTCTCCGTGGGATGGAAGTGGCCCGCATCCAGGCAGAGCAGCGTCTTGCGTGTGGCCGCGTAGGCCAGATAAAACTCGTTGCTGCCAACCGTATAGCTTTCCGCCCCGATGCCGAAGAGCTTGCCCTCCACAGCGACCTTGTGGTGTCGGCCGTCAACGCCCGCCAGGATCTCATCGAGAGCTGCCGTCAGCCGTTGCCGCGGCGCCAGCCGGTCAGCAGGCAGATCCTTGTATCCATCGGGGATCCAGATGTTCATGATCGCCGGGCTGTTCAGTTCCCTGCCCATATGCTCGCTGATCCTGCGGCTGGCAATGCAGTGGTCGATCCAGAACCTGCGGATGCCGGCGTCAGGATGGCTGAGCGTAAGATTCTGTTCGCTCTTGGGATGGGAAAAACAGGTAGGGTTGAAGTCCAGGCCCAGGCCTTGCCGCCGCGCCCAATCGATCCACCCCTGAAAATGCGCCGGCTGGATGGCATCGCGCTCCACTCGCCCTTCGGCCTCGAGATAGCTGGCGTGCAGGTTCACACGACTGCGCCCGGGAATGAGCGAGAGCGCATGTTCGAGATCGGCGCGCAGCTCCTGCGCAGTGCGGGCGCGGCCTGGATAATTGCCCGTGGCCTGGATGCCGCCCGTCAGACTGGCATTGGGATCCTCGAAGCCAAGAACATCATCGCCCTGCCAACAGTGGATCGATATCGGAACGACATCCAACATTGCCAGCGCTGCGTCGGTGTCGACACCTTGTTCCGCGAAGCGCTCTCTTGCCAGCCCGTAAGCGTCCTGGATTTTATTCTCTGTCACGTGCGTTCCACCCCTGGTTGATGGTTGCGGGCAGCAGTTGCCTCAGATGCTGGCCAATCTCGACGCCAGAATCCACTTCCTGGGGACAAGGCGCGGATGACCCCGCGGAGCCCTGGCGCCTGCCCGTCAGCATAGCCGGGCATGCAATTGGCATGATAGCAGAATCGAAGGAAAATAGATTCTCTAATGGAAAAGTAACGCGTATTCCTGGCGAAATAAAATTTCCCTATTGCTCATGCTTTGATATCTTGGTTGAAGAATCTCGTTTTCCCAGGTGACCCATGAGCCATCCCGCTTCTGCCTCCCACGCCCTGAAGTTCTTGGAAGACCGCTGGGATCCCAGCGTTGCCGCCACGCTGGACGAGCCCGAATTATTGCGTTACCGCTCCAACCTGCTCGGCTCCGACCTGCGCATTACCAACTTTGCCGGCGGCAATACCAGCTCCAAAATCGCGGAGATCGATCCACTCACCGGCAAACCGGTGGAAGTGCTGTGGGTCAAAGGCTCCGGCGGCGACCTGGGCAGCATCAAGCGCACCGGCTTTGCCACGCTCTACCAGGAGAAGCTGCTGGCCCTGGAGCGCAGCTACAAAGGCGTGGCGTACGAAGACGACATGGTGTCCATGTATCCGCTGTGCACCTTCCGCAATAACCCCGTGGCCGCCTCCATCGACACGTCGCTGCACGGGTTTCTTCCCTTTCCACATGTCGATCACCTGCATCCCGACTGGGGTATCGCACTGGCCGCATCGGCCAACGGCAAAATCAAGATGGAGGAGTTCAACCGCGAGTTCGGACACGCATTGGTGTGGCTGCCCTGGCAGCGCCCGGGCTTCGAGCTGGGCATGATGCTGCGCCAGGCGGTGCGCGACAATCCCGGCTGCGACGGCATCGTGCTGGGCGGTCACGGACTCTTTACCTGGGGCCAGACGCAGCGCGAGTCCTACCTCAACACCCTCGCCATCATCGATCAGATCGGGCAGTTCATTGAACGTCACGGAATCGCCAGGGGCCCGGTACGCTTTGGCGGTGAGCTGGTCGCAGCGCGCGCAGATCGCCATAGGCTGGCCGTCGAAATTGCCCCCACCCTGCGCGGCCTGGTCAGCGCGCAAAACCGCTGGATTGGCAGCTTCAGCGACGCGCCGGACGTGCTCCAGTTCATCAACTCGGCGCATGCCCAGGAGTTGGCGTTTCTGGGGACAAGCTGCCCCGACCACTTTATTCGCACCAAGATCCGGCCGCTCTTTGTGCCCTGGCCGGCGCAGCAAGGCATCGCCGAACTGAAGACCCAGATCACGGCCTCGCTCGACGAGTACCGCGAACAGTACCGGGCTTACTATCGCGCTCACGCTACACCGGATTCTCCGGCGCTGCGCGACTCCAGCCCGACGGTGGTACTGATCCAGGGGCTGGGCATGTTTAGCTTCGGTAAAAACAAGACCGAAGCCCGCATCACCGGCGAGTTCTACAGCAACGCAATTCACGTCATGGAAGGCGCTTCGTTACTGGGCGACGGCAATGCCGGCGGCGTGGTGCCACAGTGCGGCGCCGGCCAGGATCCGGCCGGCTTCAAGGTCTTCTCCAACTACGTTGCCCTGCCCGCCAGCGAAGCTTTTCGCATCGAGTACTGGGCGCTGGAAGAAGCCAAGATTCGCCGCCAGCCTCCGGAGAAGGAGCTGAGCCGCCGCATCGCCGTTATCGTGGGCGGAGGCAGCGGCATCGGACGCGAGACTGCCCGCCTGGCTGCAGAGCGTGGCGCCCACGTTGTAGTCGCCGATCGGGACGAAGCCGCCGCGGCGCGTGTCGCCGAAGAGCTCAAGACAGTCACTTCGGGAGAATTTGTCGCCATCACCGGCGTCGATATCCGCAATCGCGAAACCATTGCCGCGGCACTGCGCGCCACCGTGGCCGCATTCGGAGGCTTCGACATCGTCATCAACACCGCCGCGCTCTTCCCCTCTTCGCCCGACGGCGTGATCCCCGACGCGATGTGGACCACCACGCTGGACATCAACGTGACCGGCAACTACCTGCTCTGCGACGAGGCCGCAAAGATCTTCGCCGCGCAGGGACTGGATGGCTCGATTGTGCTCACCAGCTCGGCCAATGCCGTAGTGGCTAAGCGCGGCTCGGAGGCCTACGACGTGAGCAAGGCTGCGCTCTCGCATTTGGTGCGGGAAATGGCCGTGGCGCTCTCCCCGCGGGTGCGCGTCAACGGCATCAGCCCCGCCACCGTGGTCAGGGGTTCCACAATGTTTCCGCGCGACCGCGTACGCGCCTCACTCACCAAGTACAACATCCCCTTTGACGAATCGCTCTCCGACGACGAGTTGCGCAACCTTCTGGCGGCTTTCTACGCAAAGCGCACGCTCACTCATCAGCCCATCGATCCGGCCGACTGTGCGGAGTCCATTCTCTTCCTGGCCAGTGCCCGCGCCCGCTGCACCTCCGGCCAACTCATCGCCGTCGATGGCGGGCTAACCGAAGCCTTTCTGCGCTGAGCCCCTCTGCGCGAAGCTACTTCGGCTCGCCGTAGGGCACATCGCGGGGATCGTTGACCGTAGAATCCGTGAAGACCGGCCTGCTCCCATCTGCGGTCTTGATGATGCTCTCGGTGAGGGTCCAGTTTTTTGCGTTGGCGATGCTGCCCGCCGTAGCCGCCTCGATATGGAGATGATCGAGGCGGAAATTGTCGAGCGTGGCGTTGGCATAAGCGGAGACGTTGAACGCTGTCCTGGCGCCGGTGGCCTTGATGTTCCAGATGTGCACGTCGCTGAAATGCGGCAGCCCCTGCGTCTCCGGAACCTTCGTCGTGAGCGTGACCCAGTAAGGGGGAACATTCTGCGCCCCGGCCGGAAGAGTCGCGTAGCTGTAGCTGGGATTCCAGTTCAACGTGATGTGAATCGGAATGGCCACGCCTTCCAGCGTGAGATCGTGAATGCGGATGTCGCGCGCAAACCCGCCCCGCGTGCGGGCTGATTTAAAAAGCACGCCGGAAGGGACTCCGCTCAGCGCAGTAATGTTGTAGGCCTCGATGTTGCGAAAACCTCCCGAGGTCTCGCTGCCAATGGTGATGGCAGCAGCGCCGTGCCGCACAATCGAATCGCGAATCACCACGTCCTCCGTGGGCCGGTTAACGCGCAGCCCGTCCGAATCGCGGCCCGACTTGAGGCAGAGGGCATCGTCATTCACGTCGATGTCAGCATGTTCGACCAGGATATTGCGCGACGAATCAATGTCGATGCCGTCGGTGCTCGGCCCTTTGCCCCCCTCGTTATTGCGGATGGTGACCCCATCCACGTGAACGTCGTGGGAATACAGAATCTGCATGGTCCAGAACCCGGAGCGCTTGAGCAGAATACCGCCGCCCACCCGCACATTCGACGAGTTTTGGATCAGCATGAGGCGGGGCCTGCGGGCATCGTAATCGGCGGCCCAGCGCAGGCCTTTCGGCTCATAAGCGGCGCGCAGATCCCAGTACGATTTCCACCAGATGGGACCGTCGCCGTCGATGGTTCCGTGGCCGGTGATGGTCACATCATGCTGGTTGCGAACATTGATGAGCGCTGACGGCCACGTCATCTCGATGCCGGCGATGCGTGTCGGAAGCATCGGATAATCATCGAGTTTTTCTGAGCCGATGAGCGTAACCCCGTCCGGCACATCGAGCGTCACACCGGATTTGAGGAAGAGCGAGCCGGTCAGATAAGTTCCAGGCTTGAGGGTAACCGTTCCCCCTGCAGCCGCGGCAGCATCGATAGCCCGCTGCAGCGAAGCAGTTTCCAGAGTCGTGCCATCTCCCCTGGCACCATAGTCGTTCGCCACATAGGTCCGCGTGCTGGCGGCGGTTGCGGTCCCTGCAAGCAAAACGGACGCCGCAATCGCGCCCATCCATCGAATCATGGTCTTCATTCGCGCCTCTGCACCTGGGGTCGCTACTGCTCGAAAATTCAATGGGGCTATAATATCCCATTTGACATTGACCGCTGGCGCTGCCTAGAATTCTCGAACACTTAGCTTCGCTCCGTACCGCCCCGCTCAAATGCGGGAGTGCCTGATGCCCGTCAAGCCTTTCAATCGAGCTGGATCCAGGAGTAGCCTTTTATGCCGCGCACGAATATCGCCCACATCGCCCTTGCCGCTCTCCTGTTCGCTATGCTCACGCCCTCGATTGAGGCCGCTACCCCTGCCGCATCCGCCTCACCCTCAATTTCGCTTCAAACCCTGAGAGAGAACTTTATCAATCCTCCCGCCAGTGCCAGGCCGATGGTGCGGTGGTGGTGGTTCGGCCTCGCGGTCCAGAAGCCGGAGATTCTTCGCGAGCTTCAGCAGATGAAGGCCGACGGCATCGGCGGCGCCGAAATGGCCTTCGAGTATCCACAGGTCCTCAACGATCCCGCTAACGGCCTTGTCAATCTCCCCTTCCTCTCGCCGGAAATGCTGGACGACGTCCGCTACGCCCAGACGCAAGGCCGGAAGCTGGGCCTGCGAATCGATGTGACCATGGGCAGCGGATGGCCCTACGGCGGTCCCAACACCACACTTGATGAAGCTGCCGGCATGCTGCGCACCGCCGAATTGCCGGTTCCACCCAACGCGACTTCGGTCACCGTGCCCGCGCTCGGCAAAGGCGAGTCACTCGTCTCCGCATCCCTCGTCAACTCCATCGCACCTCCCGTGGCGGAAGCCCCCGCTGGGCACCGCCCCAAGCCTGTTGACTGGGATCCAGCTTCCGCACAGCCTCTCCATATTTCCGGCGCATCGGTTGCAATTTCACCCGCTGACAGATCGCGCGTGGCGCTGTTTCTTATCGCCAGCCACACCGGACAGCAGGTCAAGCGGGCCGCGGTAGGGGGTGAAGGTTGGGTGCTCGATCCCTTCAGCCATAGCGCCGTCGCCACTCATCTCCAGAAGGTCGGCGAGCCGCTCGTCAAGGCCTTCGGCGGCACTCCACCGTACTCCGTCTTCTCCGATTCTCTCGAAGCCTACGGAGCGGACTGGACGCCGGACCTTGCCGCCGAATTCCAGAAGCGACGCGGCTACGATCTCATTCCGCTTTTGCCGCAGCTGGTCGCCGGAGGTAGCCCGGAAGCTGAAAATGTGCGCCACGATTATGGCCGCACTCTCACTGAATTGATCGACGAAAATTATCTGACCCAGATCAACGATTGGGCCATCGCGCACCATACCAGGTTCCGCTCGCAGACTTACGGAGAGCCGGCCGTCAGCTTCTCCAGCCAGAATCTCGTAGGGCTCGCCGAAGGAGAAGGCCCGCAGTGGCGCGCCTTCTCCACTCTCCGCTGGGCGACTTCCGCAAACCACGTCTTCGGCCACAACATCACCTCCGGTGAGACCTTTACCTGGCTGCACTCCCCCGTCTTCCGCGCCATTCCTCTCGACATGAAGACGGAGGCAGACATCGATTTCGTCATGGGCGAGAACTTGCTTCTCTTTCACGGATGGCCTTACTCGCCTCCGCAGGCGGGCGAACCCGGATGGTCGCTCTATGCTGCAGCCGTTTTCAACAATCACAATCCCTGGCACCCGGTGATGCCCGCCGTCACCCGGTACATTACGCGCATCAGCTATCTGCTGCGCCAGGGCGAGCCGGCCAACCAGGTAGCAGTGCTGTTGCCTACCGATGACGCCTGGGCCGGCTTCGCTCCTCCCATGGTGAGCGTGACCGCGGCCATGCAGCGCCTCATCACGCCTGCGCTGATGTCCGCAATTCTCTCTGCCGGTTACAACGTGGACTACATCGACGCCGACGCCATCGACAAGGTCGGCATCCACCACCAGGTCCTGGTGCTGCCGCCGACCGATCGAATTCCACTGGAGACATTGAAGAAGATTCAGGCATTCGTCGCCGCCGGAGGCAAAGTAATCTCCGTCGGCCGCGCCCCTTCGCTCGACGCCGAGGGCAAGCCCGACGCCGAAATTACGGCTCTCGCACAGCAGCTTTTCAATCCCTCCAATTCCACCTTTGTCCCCGCGGCGAGCCAGCTCGGAGATGCTCTTCACCAGGCCGCTCCGCCCGATTTCAATCTCGCGAATGCGGCGTCTTCGGTCGAAGATCAGCTAGGCTTCATTCGCCGCAAACTGCCCAACGCCGACATTTATTTCGTTGTCAACACCGGCAACCAGCAGATTGACACCGAAGCCGGCTTCGCCACCCAGCACAAATTCGGCGAGCAGTGGAACCCCGACAGCGCCGCGTCCGCCCCAGCTTCCGCTACTGCGCAGCGCATCCAACTGGCGCCCTACGAGTCACAGCTCTTCGTCTTCTCAGACTCGCGGGCCACGACGGATTCTGCTTCTCCAGATGCAGCATTCTCTCAGCTCGCCGATCTGAGCCACAATTGGAAGGTCACCTTCACCTCGACCGGCACATCTCAACTCGAGCAGACGCCCTCCGATTGGACAGCCGTTCCCGCTACTCTTCATTACTCCGGAGAGGCCGTGTACTCGCGCTCCTTCAAGCTCACGGCAAGCCCTGCCGGCTCAGTCTACCTGGAAGTTGAAGGCGGCAAATCTCTGCCTGGCTCGCCCAACTCTCCGCCGGAGCATCCGGCGCTGGGCGCGAACGGTCTGCCCAATCCGCTCATTACCCGCCCAGGGCACGGCATGCGCGCCTACTACGATCCGCCCATCCGCGCGGCCGCTCTGGTTACGGTCAACGGGCAGGCCGCCGGCGCTCTTTGGCATCCACCCTACAGGCTCGATGTCTCAAAGTTCCTCAAGCGCGGCCAGAATCAAATCGAAATTCATGTCTACAACACCGCTCTCAACGCCTGGTCAGCGCAACCGCCGCACGATTACAAGCCGCTCATTGCCAAATACGGCGATCGCTTCCAGCTGCAGGATCTCGATGAGGTCAAGCCCATCCCTTCCGGACTCCTTGGGCAGGTGTATCTTGTCACCCAAGGCTCAAAAGAATGAGCTGAGGTCCGTATCCTCTAAAGAGCCTCTGAATAAGCTGTTTTGAAGGGTACGGGCTCCAGTCGTGAAGGGTACGGGCTCCAGTCGTGAAGGGTACGGGCTCCAGTCGTGAAGGGTACGGGCTTCAGCCCGTACATTAAGCTCCGCAAAAGGAGCTGGGGCTTTACAGGTTGCGGAAAAACTCTCCGTGTGGGGCTATGTAACAAGGGCACGACTTTAGTCGGGCCAATAAAGCCAGCAAAACCACGCGGGCTTTAGCCCCTGCGGAATGTTGTTTCGCACTATTTGCCCCCGCTTTAGAGTTTTTCCGCAGCCTCTTTAGCCCCCGAGGGACCTGTGCAGACCTTCCCTAAAGCACCATCCCGCCCGACACTTCGATTCTCTGCCCATTGACCCACCGATTCTCGTCGGACAGAAGGGACGCGATCATGGGGCCGATGTCATCCGCCACCCCCGCGCGTCCCAACGCAGTCATATCCGCAACCATCTTGTTGACGACCGGGTTGTCCCGCACCATGCCGCCGCTGAAGTCGGTCTGGATGGCGCCGGGCGCAACAGTATTCGCGGTAATGCCCCGTGGACCGAGTTCCTTGGCCATGTAGCGCGTGAGCACTTCGACTGCCCCCTTCGCCGCTCCGTAGGCGGAACTCCCCGGCAGCGCCAAGCGCGCCAATCCCGACGAAATGTTCACGATGCGCCCGCCGTCCTTCAGAAGCGGAAGCAGCTTCTGAGTAAGGAAGTAGACGCCTTTCACGTGAACATTGAAGACGGCATCGAACTGCTCTTCGCTGGTCTCGCTGAAGCCGGCATGCAGGGAATTGCCGGCGTTGTTCACCAAGTAGTCGAAGCGCTCGCGCCCCCAGCTTTGCAGCGTGTTGCGGACCTCCGCTACAAATGCATCAAAAGTCCGGATATCGCCGGTATCGAGTCGAAACCCCGCAGCCTTGCGGCCCATAGCTTCCACTTCGCCGACCAGGCTTTCCGCTTGCTGCCGATTCGCGCGCCAGGTGAAGAGAATGTCGACGCCGCGGCGGGCAACATTAAGGGCGGTGTTGCGGCCCAGGCCGCGGCTTCCGCCCGTGATAATCGCTATTCTGTCTGCCATCTTTCGATCTCCTTTGTTCACTCTAAAAATAATCCGCTGTTTGGTGCCGGGGCGTGATGGAGCCGGGTGCCCGGCAGCCATCACGATGCAAGCATGCCTTTCGTGGACTGGCCCTGTGCTCGATCCGTAACGTCCTTCCACCCTTCCCAGGTGGCGATGCGGTCTGCGTAGAGGGCACATGCGCCCGGCACAACCTGAGACCCCAATGCCAATCGCAGCGGCGGATTGTCCGCGTCCACCAGCTTCAGAATGGCTTCTGCCGTTGCTTTGGGATCGCCGCGTTCCAGGTCAGACAGTCTCGCCATGAACTGCTTCCGCTTGTCCGCATAGGGTTCCAGAACCTCGGCAACCTTCGCGGATTTTCCGAAATCGGTGGCGTAGGCGCCTGGCTCAACGATCGTTACTTTGATCCCGAACGCCTCGACCTCCTGCGCCAGCGCTTCGTGCAGTGCTTCCACCGCCCATTTAGTCGCAGCGTAGAAACCGAGGAGCGGCATCGTCCCAATCCCGAGGCCGCTGGAGACGCCGAGAATATGTCCGCTGCCCTGTTGCCGCAGCAGGGGAAGCGCGGCTCGGAGAACCCGCACCATACCCATGTAGTTGGTGTCGAACAGCTCGCGGATCTGCTCGTCGCTTGCCTCTTCCGTGGCTGCGAGCAGGCTGAAACCAGCATTGTTCACCACAATATCCAGCCTTCCGAAATGTGCGTGCGCTTGCTGAACCACCTGCTGCACCTGCTCGGGCTGCGTCACGTCAAGGGCGAGGGGAAGAACAGCATCGCCGAACCGTTTCGTGAAATCGCCAATGTCGCCGAGTTTGCGAGCGGTAGCGGCGACCTGATCGCCGCGTTCCAGCGCGGCTTCAGCCCAGACGCGGCCGAAGCCGCGCGAGGCACCGGTGATGAGCCATGTCTTCTTCATATCGATTCTCCGTAGTGAGTCAGTTTGGCGTTCGTTGAAGGGTACGGGCTTTACAGGCCGCGAAAAAACTCTTCGCGGTGGGGCTTTGTAACAGGGCACGACTGGTAGGCCGGGACTGGTAAGCCGGGACTGGTAGGCCGGGACTTTAGTCCCGGCTTCCGACAAAGCCCATAAAAAGATGAGGGCTTTAGCCCCTGCGGGATTGCATTTCAACCTGACCCACCACCCGATTCTCCCTTGTAGTTGACCGTGTTTGTTTCCGTGCGCCGCGAACTGCGATTTGGCGCAGCAATTCGCTGATTGGCTCAGATCTCCGTATAGTTCATGTTCGCGAGATCGGTGAGGAGGTCGGGGCCGGTGGGGTTCCATCCCAGCTTTTCGCGGGTCTTGGCGCTGGACGTATGGGCATCTCTCCCCGCGAAGAATCCCAGGAAGCCGAAATGTTCCTGAGCCTGTTCCTGCGAGATAGAAATGACGGGCACCTTCAACCCACGGCCGATAGCGGTGGCGATGTCTTTGAGCGCCACGCCCTCTTCGGCAACCGCGTGATACCGGCCTCCCTTCGAGCCTTTCTCCAACGCCAGCCGGTAGAGAGGAGCAACATCTGCCACATGCGCTGCGGGCCAGCGATTGTGACCATCCCCGACGTACGCTGACACCCCCTTCGCGCGCGCAATGGCGATCAATGGGGTGATAAGGCCCTGCTTGACCGTGTCGTGGACCTGCGGCAAGCGCATCACCGAGGCGTGCACGCCGCGCTCCATCAGCGCCACAGCCGTCGCTTCGGATACACGAGGAAGCAAGGGGGAAGAAAGCGGTGGATCGTCCTCGGTGGCGGCGCGGCCCTGGGCCACTCCGACGCCGGAGGTGACGATGAACGGACGGCTCGAACCCTGGAGCACAGCGCCGATGGTTTCGATCGCGCGTTTGTCGAGCTCGCAACTTTCCGCAAATCTCGTCCAATCGTGCCGGAAGGCGGTGTGAATCACGGCATCGGACGCGGCAGCTCCACTGCGCAGGCTCTCCAGATCTTCCAGATCGCCTCGTTGTACCTGGGCCCCGGTGGCGGCCAGAGTCTGGGCGCCCGCGTCGCTGCGCGCGAGCCCGAGCACCTGGTGGCCTGCGCCGATGAGTTCCGGGACAATCCTGGAACCAATGAATCCTGTCGCACCTGTTAGGAAAACGCGCATTGCAATCTCCTCCATCTCTTTCGATTGACGAACGGCTGTCGCCCCGATTAAAACGGAGACAGTCTCCGAGTTAATAGATAATCGGAGATAGTCTCCGGTTGCAAGAATATTCGCGATGGTGAAGAAAAATTTACAATCTGCTCAGCGCAGGCCGCGCGCCGATGCCCAGCGCAACCGCGTGCGTATTCTCGAAACCGCCAAGGCAGCCTTCACCCGCCATGGTGCCGACGCCAGTCTGGATGAAATCGCCAGGCAGGCGGACGTTGGACCCGGAACCCTCTATCGCCATTTCCCTACGCGCGATGCGCTCATCGAAGCGGTCTATCGAAGTGAGGTGGAAAAGCTGGCCGCGGCAGGGCGCAGCTTCGCCGCGGCCATGCCCCCGATTGAAGCCCTGCGATCCTGGATGCTGCTGTTCGTCGATTACATCGCGGCCAAGCACATCATCGCGCCCGCTCTCAACAGCGTCGGCGGCGGCCCTTCCCGGCTCTATGAAGACTCGCGCAGCCTGATCCAGGCGGCCATGGATGAGTTGGTGAAGCGCGCCAAAAAAAGCGGCGACCTGCGACGAGAACTCGACGCCTCCGACCTGCTTCGAGCGGTAATCGGCGTCTCCTATGTGGGACCCGGCCACGATTGGCAGCAAAGCGCAAGAAGATTGGTAGACATCCTCCTCGCAGGTTCCCGTCCATCCTCATAGGCGAATCGCCAGTTTGATCCTCAGCCGCGAACAGCGAGCGTCACGCTGCGTTCATCGTGTTTTCATCGATCTTTAAACGAGGCATGATGCGGCTTGCCTTATGATCACCGCGGTCCTTCCGACCAGGAGGTTATGAAAGCATGCAAGCTCGAGTACTGAGTATCTTTGCTGGATCTCTTGCGGCAGCGGTGGCACTAGGTTCATTTGCCGTCAACGTCAAAGCTCAGGAATACAATCACGACCGCGCTCCGGGATTCGGTCACGATCAGTATTTCGATCACGGCCATTCACAGTTCCACGCTTTTGTGCCCGGCAGCATTGTGGTCAGCGGCACCGTCTACGCTGGCAATGCCGGCACCGTTACGCCCGGTGAAATCCTCCCCTTCGGATGTCTGAACACCGGCCCGGCCACCAACCCGACCGCTGCAACCGTGAATGTGCCGCTGCTTCCTTCAGGCACCACCGCCGCGACGGTGGCCTGTGGCTATGCCAGCGATAATGGCGAAGCCCCAAATCTCCACGACAATCACAATGTCTGGAACAACGCCAACACCGACCCCAGCTTTGGCGTCTCCTCGCCCATCGTGCTCTGGGACCTGAGCCCGGATGGCGCTCTGCTTGGCGCGCTGCTCGTTCCCAGTGGCGAGATTGTCACCAGCTTCAGCTCCAAGTCCGAGTTGGCCTTGAATCGCTCGGCCGACGGAAGGAGCCTGACATTCATGGGCTACCGCGGTGGTCCCGGTTGCCCCGCTCTCACCCTGAACACAACCAGCAATGTCCTTACCCAAGGCACCAACGTGGGCCCCATCTCGCCGACCGCGGCCAATCTACTCGACGTTTCGGCCTCCAGCACCCCAGGGCTTTGTGATCCTACCAATCCCGCGGTCGCAAGTTATGCCGGCGCAAACAATCCCACCGCCTATTACCGTTCCGTCGCGGAAGTCGACGCCCAGGGCAAAATTTCCTACACCAATGGCGACGCCTATAGCGGCGACAACTCCCGCGCCGTCATCGAGGCCGACAATGGGCTCTATTACTCGGTGGGAAATGACAACAATGGCGGGTTATCGAAGAAGCAGATGCCGGAGACCCAACTCGGCATCGATCTCTCCCACTCAACCGGCGCCGAACTCTTCGTTCCCGGCGCAGCGCCGCTCGTACCCCCCAGCAACAATATGATCTCCTACTTCGCCATCTCCTCGGGAGACAAGGCGGGCAAAGACACAAACTTCCGCGGTGAAACCATCTTCAATGACACGCTCTATGTCACCAAGGGAAGCGGCAGTAACGGCGTGAATACCGTCTATCAGCTCGGCACTGCGGGCGTTCTGCCCACCACCGGCAACGCACCCACCGGCGGCCTGAACAACGAGCCGTATGCTATCCTTCCCGGATTCCCCTCTTCCACCACCACCACCGCCGCCACCGGTGGCTACTATCCCTTTGGCCTCTGGTTCGCCAACGACACGACTCTGTACGTTTGCAACGAGGGCGACCTGGCCTACACGTCGGCACAGACGATCAACGGCCGAGTGAACGTTGCTGATGCCGGCACCCTGGCCTCTGCCGGTCTGCAAAAGTGGGTACTCACTCCAGGCGCGAGCGGCTCAACCTGGGTGCTCCAGTACACCATTCAGAACGGACTCAACCTGGGCGTGCCCTATAGCGTCTGGAACTATCCCACCTCCATCGAACCTGCAACCGGCGGCTGCCGCAACATTACCGGCGTCACCAACCCTGACGGCACCGCGACGATCTATGCGGTCACCTCCACGATCAGCCAGAATGGCGATAACGGCGCCGATCCCAACAAGGTGGTGAAAGTTACCGATCGCATCAGCGCCACCCGGCAAACAACCAACGGCTATCTCGATACCTTCGTGACCATTCGCTCGCCTCAGGCAGGCGTAGCCTTCCGCGGTGTCGCCCTGGCCCCCGTAGACGGCAGATAAAAACAAGCACCACCAACCTCACAAGGCTCCCGCGGAAATTGAATCACGGGAGCCTTGTGCGTGCTGTCCCCATAGGCTCCCGCCGCAAAAGCGGGTAAGCCCCATCGGCTCCGCAAACAGGCCACGCGGTTCAGCAAAACCGGTCGCGCCATTTATTCTTCCTTTTGTGAACAGCCGTAACAATCCCAGGCTCTGGCCGGGTAGGCAGATTCGCACATCGCTGTGGATTGCCCCCGCCTGGCTGCTCGCGGCGGCGTTCGCAGTCTTCGCGCAATCGAACTCCGCTGTCCCCGCCCAGCCCATCGTCATCACCCTCGAGGAAGCAATTCACCGCGCGCAAATGAGCGATCCTGCCTTCGCAGCCGCGCAGGCTTCCAGCAAATCGGCTGCGCTCGACCACTCCATCGCAGTAGCAGGGCTCTTGCCCTCGGCGCGCTTATACAGCAGCGACATCTACACGCAACCCAATGGGATCTACACCGAGGGCGATGCCGGGCAGCCTTCGGCGCCTTTGCCCAGGTTTGTGGCCAACGACTCCAGGCCCTGGGAGTACATGGCCCAGGGTGTCGCAGACCAAACCCTCAGCCTGGCTGGCGTGGCAAATGTGCGCCGCGCCCAAGCCGTCGCGGCGCAGGCGGCCGCCGAGCAGGAGATCGCGCGCCGCGGACTGGTGGCCGGCGTCACTTCCCTGTTCTACACAGACCTGGCTGCGGATGGAAAAGTTGCCGTGGCGCAACAGGCTCTCGGCGAAGCTGCGCGATTCACAAAAATCACCCAGGAACGGGTGCAGGCGCGGGAAGCTGCGCGCGCTGACGAGGTGAAGGCTGAACTCGTTGAGCAAATGCGGAACCGCGAGCTTCAGGACGCACAGGTCGAGGCGCAAAAAGTGCGCCTGGAACTGGGCGTGCTCCTGTTTCCCGACCCCCGCACGCCCTACACTCTAAGCGCGCCCGCCGCTGCCCCGCCGCTCGCCTCGCGCCAGGATGTCGATGCCGCGGCGGCCAGGGCGAATCCCGAATTAGAAAGCGCTCTGGCGGCGCTCAAGGCCAGCCAGGCCGACGTGCTCGCCGCACGTGCCGCCTATCTGCCCGATGCCCGGTTCGACTTGATTTACGGCATTGACGCCAACCAATTCGCCGTGAATGGCCCCATGAACCCCAACGGCACCCAGGGGCGTAACCTCGGCTACTCCACCACCGTCACGGTCAACATTCCTGTCTGGGACTGGCTGGCCACCCAGCACAAGGTGAAACAGAGCGAGATTCGCCGTCAGGTTGCGCAAGTCACGCTCACCAACACCCAGCGCCAGTTGATTGCCAGGCTTGACGAGGCCTATTCCGAGGCTGCTACGGCCCGCGATCAGCTCGCCTCCCTCGACCAGAGCGTGAACACTGCGGCCGAAAGCCTGCGCCTCACCCAGGAAGCATACAAGGGCGGCGAAGGCACGGTGCTCGAAGTCGTGGACGCCCAGAATTCTTACGTAATGGAAGAGAATGCGCGCATGGACGGTCGCGTGCGCTATCAAACCGCGCTTGCCAACCTGCAGACATTAACTGGATCGATGTAAAAGATGAAAGATGCTATGCGACCAACACCTGCTCGAAAGACGGTGCGTCCCGCGCTGTTCCTTCTTGACCTCTGCGCGTGCGCGCTGCTGCTCGTCGCGGGATGCAAAAGTGCGCCGCCTCCGGAAACCATCGTCACCGTGCAAGCCGAGCATCCGCAGCGGGGCCCCATCTCCGAGCACATCGTCGCCTCCGCGGTCCTGGCCCCCATCGCACAGGCTGCCATTGCTCCGCGCATCAGCGCGCCGGTGAAAAAATTCTACGTCGAGCGCGGCGCTCGCGTCCGCGCGGGCCAACTCCTGGCCACGCTCGACGACAGCGACCTTCTTCGCCGTCATGCTCACGGTGGCAGGTATCTTTCTGGCCTTGAAGGTTCCGGTCAGCGTTTTTCCTGAGACCAACTTCCCCCGCGTGATCATCGCCATCGACAACGGCGTCATGCCTGTCGAGCAGATGGAAGTCGCCATCACCCAGCCCATCGAGAATGCCATCAACTCTGTACCCGGGCTTGAGACCGTGCGCTCCAACACCAGCCGCGGTTCCGCTGAAGTAAGCCTCTTCTTCGACTGGAACGTCAATATGGTGACCACGCTGCAACTGGTAAATGCGGCGCTGGCCACGGTACAACAAAGCCTGCCACCCACAGTACACATCGAGGCCACGCGCCTCACCTTCGCCACTTTTCCCATCCTCGGCTACAGCCTCACCTCCGACACCATTCCGCAGACGCAGCTCTGGCAGATTGCCACCTACGATCTCAAACCGCCGCTGAATCGCGTCTACGGCGTCAGTAATGTGGTGGTACAGGGCGGGCAGGTTCCGGAGTTCCAGGTCATCCCCAATCTTGCCCAACTGCAGGCCTCGGGCGTCACCATCGGCGATCTGGTCAGCGCCATTCAGGCATCGAACGTCGTACAATCACCCGGGCTCTACGAGGCCGATCACCAGTTGGTGCTGGCCCTGGCTGGTGCGCAGGTGCACAACATTGCCGGGATTCGTCAGATCGTGGTCAAGACCACGCCCGCTGGCGCCCCCGTGCGCGTTGGCGACGTGGCCACGGTCCAGCCTTCGGAGACGCCGGACTATACCATCGTCACCGCCAACGGAAAAAACGCGGTGCTGCTCAGCATTGCACGCCAGCCCACCAGCGACACGGTTGCCGTCGCCAATGCCGTGGCCGCGCAGGTCAACGAGCTACAAAAAAATCTCCCCCCCGGCGCCAAGCTGCAGATCTTCTACGACCAGTCGCAACTGGTGCGCGACTCCATCGCCAGCGTGCGCGATGCCATCTGCATTGGCCTGGTGCTCGCCTGCATCATCCTCTTTCTCTTCCTGCGCGACTGGACGTCGTCGCTCATTGCCGGCCTGGTCATCCCCGTCACCGTTGCCATCACCATCGTGGCGCTCTGGCTGCTGGGCGAGAGCTTCAACCTCATGACTCTCGGCGGACTCGCCGCGGCCATTGGCCTGGTCATCGACGATGCCATCGTGGTGGTCGAGAACATCGTCATGCACCGGGATGCCGGCGAGCACCGCGCCCAGGCCGTGCGCAAGGCGCTCCAGGAACTCACGATCCCCCTCATCGGTTCCACCATCAGCCGGTTGTCGTGTTTCTACCCCTGGTTTCGGTCACCGGCGTAACCGGCATCTTCTTTCGCGCGCTCGCCATCACCATGGCCGCGGCGCTGGTCACCTCGCTGGCGCTCGCGCTCACCTGGACCCCGGGGCTGAGTTACGTGCTCCTGCGGGAGAAGCGTGAAACCGATAAGCCAGCCCACCAGCACGACTCCGGCCCCATCATGCAGTGGGTTTTGCACGCCCATAGTCGGGTTCTCGAATGGGTGCTTGCCAAACCGCTCTGGACCGGCGGCCTCTGCCTGCTGCTGGTCATCGCCACCTGGGCCGGATACAAAACTCTCGGCTCCGACCTGTTGCCGCAGATGGATGAGGGCGGATTCATTCTCGACTACATCATGCCCGCCGGCAGTTCGCTTACTGAGACCAATCGGGTGCTGCAACATGTAACCCAAATCCTGCATTCCATTCCGGAAGTCGAAAACACTTCGCGTCGCACCGGCCTGCAACTCGGCTTGGCAGCCGTGACCGAAGCCAACACCGGCGACTTCACCGTCAAGCTCAACAGCCATCGCAGCCGCTCGGTATGGGATGTGATGGACGAGGCGCGCGCCCGCATTAAAGCCAGCGAGCCGGAACTCGATATCGAGTTGACCCAGATTCTGCAGGACAATATCAACGATCTCTCCAATGCCCCCGAACCCATTCAAATCGAGGTCTTCTCCCCCGATGCGCGGTTGCTCAACCAGCTTGGCCCGCGCATCGGCGATGCCATCTCCGCCGTGCCCGGCGTGGTCGACGTGGAGAACGGCATCGAAAATACCATCAGCGGTCCGGCCACCAACTTTCAGGTAGACCCTGCCGTCGCTTCCCGCTTCGGCTTCACGCCGGCTGAGGTCTCTCAGGACGCCACCGCCATCCTCGACGGCATCGAGCTCGGCGATCCCCTTATCGCCAACGGCCGTCCCTACGCCATTCGCGTGCGCCTGGGCAATGAGACGCGCTCCTCCCTCTACTCGATCGAGAGTACGGTCTTCAACAGCAGTTCAGGCCACACCGCTTCGCTCGGCTCCTTGGCCACCATCACCCAATTGCCGCCGCAAAACGAAATTCACCGCGAAAACTTGCAACGCATGATCGAAGTCACCGGCGACCTTGAAGGTGCCGACCTCGGTTCCGCCATCGTCGGCGTCAAGCGCGCGGTCGCCGGTCTGCACCTGCCGCCCACGGTGCGCGTTGAGTATGGCGGCACCTATCAACAGCAACAGCAATCGTTCCACGATCTGCTGCGCGTCCTGCTCCTCGCCCTGACCCTCGTCTTCGGTGTGCTGCTGGCCGAGTTCCGCAACTTCCCCGCGCCCATCGCCATCCTCACCTCGTCGCTGCTCTCCATCTCGGGAGTGATCCTGGCGCTGCTGGTTACCGGAACCAGCTTCAACGTGGCCTCGTTCATGGGCGTCATCATGGTCATCGGCATCGTGGCCAAGAACGGCATCCTGCTGCTCGACGCCGATCAGAAGTACCGCGCCGCAGGCGCCTCGGCCCGCGATGCCATGATGCAAGCCGCCCAGCGCCGTCTGCGGCCCATCGCCATGACCGCCATCGCCGCCGTCTGCGGCATGTTGCCTCTGGCCTTCGCCCTCGGTGCCGGCTCGCAGATGCTCCAGCCCCTGGCAATCGCCGTCATCGGCGGCCTCTGCATCTCCATGGTCCTGAGCCTGGTGATTACGCCGCTGGTGTACTACCTGCTCACACGCCACCGCGACCCCGACGCAGCCGCATGAACGCCCTGAACGTTAAGACACATGCGCTTGCCTCAGGGTTGAGAAACGCGACGCGTTGCGTTTCCATCAAAGTTGATCCCATGCCGCGATAAGGTGTCGCCCACGGCCCGGTCCAATTGCACCATCGCCTTCCTCCATGCTGCCTGCGCTAATATCTCTGTGGTCTCTGCTTCTGCCAGGTAGCTTTGCTGTTGAATAACGGCGAAGCTCGTCGAATAACCTGCCCGGAACTTTTCGGTCTCGGCACTCAAAAGCTGTTCCTGCAGTTGTCTCGCGCTCTGGGCTGATTGTCTCGCCTGCTGCGCAGCATTGACGCCGATGACTGCGTTCCGTACTTCAGCAGCGGCTTGCGCCTCCATCTGCGTCAGGCGCAGCCGCTCTTGCCGCAGTTCCACCCGGTCGGCGCCGTAATCTGCCTCGGCGACTTTGTTGCGTACCGGTAGATCGAACTGGATACCCGCCTCGAACAACTGTGAAGCGCTCTTTCCTCCAGATGGTATGGGATCAATGACCGGAGCGCCCGTAGTGGGATCGCCACCAATCGGAACGAGGCTGGGGCTGAAAACACCGCGGGTCTGAAATGAGCCATACAGATCGATCTCCGGAAGCCGGGCATTCGCAGATCCCGCCACGGCACGTTCGCCATTCTTCACCTGCAATCGAGCCTGACGTAGGTCTGGCCGCTGCTGCAGGGCATGTTGAATCAGTTCCGCCAAGGGAGCCGGCGCCGGGGCTGACGGTGATGAAAGGTTGTCTGTTGCCACGATTTCAACCAGCTTCGCGTCGGGAGCGGTTAGCGACTGCGGATCAATCACACTGCGGAGCACGTTCTCCTGTTGCTCGCGAAGAGAAACTGCCTCGGTAAGGGCAAGTTGGCTGGCCGCTACCAGGGCTTCGGCACGGGTAACCTCGATGGGTGGCATATGGCCTACGGCTACCTGCTGCCGGCTATCGCTCAAGAGCTTATTCGCCGCAGCCAGGGCCCTCTGCTGCACGTTCGCGGAGTCCTGCAAACTCACCAGATCGTAGTACAAACTTTCCACGCCCGAAATGGTGCTGATCATCTGTTGTTCCAGGGTGTCCGCGGCTATTTTCCGGTTTGTTTTCGCCATCGCGATGTAACGGGTATTGTTCGCTCGGCCGGCGCCCCGCAGCAACGGCTGCGCAACCAGGGCAATCGCGTTGGGATGCGTGAAGGGCACCGCAGACGAGCGCCCGGAGTAGAAGGACTGAATGAAGTCATTGACCCCGAGCTGTACCGATGTTCCCGGAGAGAAACCTTTCACGAGCGTGCTATTTCCAAGCGTATTGTTGGAGATCACCCTGTCTCCAGGAGTGGCATCCGCAGCCGTCACGATGGCGTTGCTCGGGTTTCGGCGCGCCCACGCGAATTGCCCCAGGAAATTCGGGTCGAAGACTGGAACCGCGGCACCGACTGAAAATGGCGAGGTGGCGATCGACAAAGAATGCTGCGCCTCAAGCACATGGCCTGCATTGTAGGACGATGGAACAGTAATGCCGGACGGCTCTACCCCATTAGGGGACAAGGTCGACGCCGTCGATGACAGCAGCGGCACGGGAGCAACCAGTTCTCCTGCCGGGGTCTCGGCGATGATGGAGTTGATGGAACGCGGAATCGCACCTCCTTCCGTCCTGGAAATGCTGTACTCAGCTACGGACTGATCCAACTGTTCCAACCGCACGTCCAGGTTGTTCTCGAGTGCCATCTGGATCGCCTGGTTGAGCGATAAGGTCAGCGCGTCGTCCGAGCCTCCACGATCACCCGCTGGAAGCTGCAGCACGGGGCTGGCTGGTGTCGGCGCATCAAGAGTAATCGTCGCGGTGCCATCTGTGCCCTCCGCCTGCGAATTTGATTGGCCTGCTGTGCTCCCGCACACCAGGCAGGTTCCAATTGCGACGCCAACCCGTAAGCAACACACATACCAGCCGACCGCGCTTCTGCGTGAAGCCGCGTGAGAGCACGATCGAATCGCAAGTACCATCCAGCGCATGCCCATCATTTTTCCTGACCTTTGGGAGCAGGTTCAGCTTGGACGTGAACCCCTTCCTGGACAGAATCGGTTGGATTGACGATCACCTGGTCGCCGTTCTTCAGTCCGCTCGTCACGTAGAGCTGGCTTCCCAGGTCGCGGCCCACGTGAACCGGCTGCAAGTGAACCACGTTGTTCTGAACGACGGCAACAAACTCCCCCTGGGCGCGCGAAAGCACGCTGTCGCCGGAAATGAGAATACCCGGCTCCGGCGCTTTGAAATGAAGCTGCACCGATGCGAACATGCCTGGGCGAAGCCGGTGCTGCGGATCCACAATCCGCACCTCCAGCAGAAGCGTGCGAGTCTCTTGATTGAGAGAATTGCTGCTGCGAATAATTGTTCCCCGGAATTGCTCACTGGGAAGTTCGCTGAATGTCAGGGTCGCCTCTTGTCCGGTTTCGACGAATTCGGCATCTCCCTCGGGAACATTGATATAAATCCGAAGATTATGGATGTCGGTGACCTGGAAAAGCTCACCCCCCTGCGCGCCGCCCGTGATCGGTCCCCCGGAAGGTGGGCCAGTATCAGTAGGAGTGAGTCCCTCTCCAGCCCCTATCGTCGAAACCAGGCTGCCCACGTCCACGTTGCGGGCAGTCACCGTGCCATCAATGGGCGAGCGCACCTTCTCGTACGATGCGAGCACGCTCCAGTGTGCCAGTGCTGCGGTCGCGGCGTTCATATTGCTCTGCGCAGACTGCACCGCGGCCGCTGCAGCCGTAACTGCCGCTAGTGCAACATCATCATCCTGCTGCGATAAGACACCATGCTGCGCAAGAACATGCACTCGATCATAGGTCGCCTGCTGCAGCGCCAACTGGCTGCGCGTCGAATTCAGGGATGCGTTGCTGACCTGCACTAAGGACAGCTGTTGCTGCACAGTCGCGTCCAGTTCAGGGGCTTCAATAACGGCCAGAAGCTGGCCGCGGTGAACGGCACTGCCGATATCGACTTTGAGCACTCGAACGTAGCCCGTAGCTCGCGCATAGATATGGGTCGTAAACACCGGCACAACTGTTCCGGGCAACGTAAGGTCCCGCTCTTTCGACGCCTCCTGAGCGGTCACAACCTGCACAACCAGCAGCGCATTTCTCTCGCGCACGGCGCGTGCCTCCACCACCTTGCGACGCTGGTAACGGGGCAACCAGCCCAGTAGCAACAGCGCCGCGATGACCACGGCAGCAATCAATCCATAAAGCCAGTAGCGGTGGCGTCGACGCGGAGCCGCAGCCTTCTCTGCATGATCAGGCGCAGGATCTGGAGAGTACTGAATCGGGTCGTTATTCATCTCACCGCTCCCTGGAGAACCGCATCCGCGGCCTCCCCTGGTCCCACGGTTACTCTGGCTCCGCCTTGTGCACGTATCCCCTGGTCTCTTCGTCAATGCGCCGGTCGTAGTCAATCGGCGCTTCCTTGCGAAGCAGCGAGTAGATAACCGGCACCACCAGGAGCGTGCCTACCGTCGCAAACAGAAGTCCGCCGATAACAGCGCGCCCGATGGGTGCATTTTGCTCGCCGCCTTCGCCAAGCGCAAGCGCCATCGGCAGCATGCCCAGAATCATGGCAAGTGCCGTCATGCAAACAGGACGCACGCGTGTGTGGCCCGCTTCCAGTGCCGCCTCGAAAGCGCTCTTGCCCGCCCTGCGCGCGTCGTTCGCAAAGGTAACAACCAGGATACTGTTCGATGTTGCTACGCCCATCGTCATGATTGCTCCCATCAACGCCGGCACACTAAAGGGAGTCTGGGTCAGGAAGAGTATCCACACGATTCCGGCGAAAGCTCCTGGAAGCGCCATCAGGATGACGAATGGATCCGTCCAGGACTGGAAGTTGAGCGCCATCAGGAGGTAGACGAAGAGTATAGCCGCGACAATTCCCGCACCAAGGTGTCTGTACGAGGAATTCATCGTTTGCACCTGCCCACTCAGCTCGATACGCGTTCCTGCCGGGAGGTGTTGCGAGGCCTTGTTGATGATTGCCTGTACGTCGCGCGCCACACCGCCCAAATCGCGCTGTTGCGTATTCGCATAGATATCCATCAGCGGTTCGGCGTTAAAGTGCGATACGGTAAGCGGTGCTTCAGCGCGCTCAAATGTGGAGACATTCCGCAGGAGCTGATCGTTGCTGCTGCCCGGCGCAGTTACTGGCGTGTTGGAGAGAGTGTTGAAATCGTGCAAGCGATATTGCGGCACCTGCACGATCACCGGGTACTCTACACCCGTCTCGGAATTCATCCAGAAGTTGGGCGCCGTTTGTCCGCTTCCGGAGAGTGCCAGAACCACATTGTCGGCCACGCTTTTCTGTGTGAGCGCCAGCTCCTGCGCTTTGAGACGATCCACATTCACATTAAATTCCGGCGCATTGAACATCTGCTGAATGAATACGTCCACCGCCCCCGGCACGTTCTTGATCTGCGCTCGCAACTCCACCGCAATCTTCTCCGTGGCAGCGGCATTTTTGCCCAGTACCCGCACATCGATGGGAGCCGGTAAGCCGAAGTTCAAGGTCTGGTTTGTAATGTCCGCGGGCTCAAAGAAAAACGTCTCTTGTGGAAATGCTTTGTTCAGGTCTTCTCGGAGCACGCCCATCCACTGCTGGGTAGGACGATGGTTCGGCGCGAGTTCCACCAGCACATCCCCATCTCCGTTGCTGGTAGTGTCACTGGTGGTAAAGGCTAGGTTGACGCCGCCCGGCGGAAGACCGATGTTATCGACAATAAGCAACAGTTGATCGGGCGGAATCACCCGCCGCACCTCTGCATCGACGCGTGCGAAAACCTCGGCGGCCACCTCTATCCGTGTGCCACTGGGAGGACGTACGTGAAACTGCATCTGCCCTGAGTCCACATACGGAAAGAAATTTTCACCGATAGTAAGTACCAGCAAAAGCGAAGCCAGCGACCCCAACGCGAACGTGACCAGCACCGCCGCCCGGTGCGCCAGCGACCACTGCAGAACCTTGTGGTACCGTTCCGTAAACCGATCGAAGTGCTGTTCGAACCGCTGATGAAACCGCCAGATTCCGCTGCGCGCCAGGGGCGAGTCCCCGCCCTGGTAGAGAGGCGCTTCGGAAGGAAGCAGAAAGTGCATCATCGTCGCCACCAGCGTGCGCGACAGCAGGTAAGACGCCATCATGGCGAACACCACTGCCAGGGCCAATGGAGTAAAAATGTACTTCGCCGCTCCCGACAAAAGCGTCACAGGCACGAACACAATGCAGATGCACAGCGTCGACACCATCGCCGGTACCGCCACTTGCTCTGCACTGTTCAGAATCGCGGCGCCCAGAGGGATCTTGCTTGCGGCCAGGTTCCGATGAGTGTTCTCAATCTCGACGGTCGCATCGTCGACGAGCATACCTACCGCCAGGGCCAGGCCGCCAAGCGACATGATGTTGATGCTTTCCCCAAGTGCGGACAGCGCCGCGAGCGAAGTCAGGATGGCCAGCGGAATGGACGTGCAGACAATCAAGGTGCTGCGCCAGCTGCCCAGAAAAATAAGGATCATGATGGCAGTGAGCAAGGCCGCGGTAACCCCCTCCTGGACCACGTCCTGGATAGACGCCTTCACAAGGATCGATTGGTCAAAGAGCGGGGTGATCGTGAGCCCACTGGGAAGGCCGGCCTTGATGCGCGGCAGTGCCGCTTTCACCTGGTTGACGATGGTGATCGTAGAGAAGGCGCCATTTTTGATGACCGTAAGCAATGCCGAGGGTGTTCCATTTTCTCGAACAAAGCTGGTCTGAGGCTCATGCCCATTGTGGATCCAGGCAACATCACTCATGAGGGTCACCGTGCCGTTCGCGGCCCGAATCGGAATCTCGTTCAGTTCGGCGATCGACCCAGGGCTGCTGTTCGTGCCAACAAGATACTCGCGATCGCCTATTTTCTCGGTGCCCGAACCAAGAATGATGTTCTGATTGCTCAGCGCCGCCGAAATGTCCGAGACGGTGAGGTGCTTGGCCGCAAGCTGCTCTGGTGCGGCGTCCACCATAATCGCGCGCTGCTGACCACCGTACGGCATCGGTACGGAAGCACCCTGAACGGTTGCCACCTGGGGACGGATAAAGTTCTGCCCTAGATCGTACAATTCCTGCTGCGACAGGTTCTTGCCGCCCAGGCTCAGCTGCACAATGGGCACACTGGACGCATCATACTTCAGGATTTGTGGAGGCAGCGTGCCCGGCGGCAACTGTCGGAGAATCGACTGAGCCAACGCCGTCACCTGTGCGATCGCAAGGTCAATCTGAACATTCGGTTGAAAATTTACTTTGATAACCCCGATACCACTGTAGGACTGCGACTCGGTGCTCTTGATGTTGTTCACCGTGGTGGACAGGGCGCGCTCGCAAATACCCACAATCCGCTTCGACATGTCGTCTGCATCCAGGCCGCTGTAGCTCCAGATGATGCTGACGATGGGAATTCCAATGTTCGGCAGAATATCGGTGGGCGTTGTCAGGATCGATTCAACACCGGCAATAAAAATGAGCAGTGAAATAATGACGAAGGTGTATGGCCGGCGTAATGCCAGGTGCACTAACCACATAGAGCATCATCTCCCAGTCTCGCTTCTAACGCCCATTGATGGCTTCACGTTCTCAGCCTTAAGCCCCGCTCACTTCGGCTCCTGCGAAATCCACTGCCGGATAAATGCTGAACAATTCCTCAGCTTTGCTCCCTCCGCCTCGATCCGCGCGAGGAAGCGGACGGCATCGCGGTCCACCAACTTGACATCCTTCAAGTCCAAGGCGACATTGTGATTGCTATCAGATCGCAAAAGCGATTCCAGTTCCTCTAAGTGGTTTGCCTGAATACGCCCGCTTAACGTTACAACCATCCAGTTGTCTTCGTCGGATTTCTGAATGCGTAGAGTCATCCATTTTGACCTCTGCGGTGAGAATGCACGACGACAACCAATAGCGAATGGCTTGAAAGCGTGCTGGATAGGAAAGTGTGATCGTCACGACAATTCGGAAATTTCCGATTTTTCGTGATAAGCCTGAACCTCGCTTTTGCAGCCCACGAACATGCTTCCGCATTAGTCGTGCGCGTGTTATTGCATCGCCGTCCACCTTAGAAAGTGCGATGGCATCCGCAAACGTAGGTACTTGGTTCAGCCTTTGCCGCTTTCGACTAAGGGCGTTCCCCAAGTATCTGTTGAATATCGTCCTCGGCAAGGAACAGACCGAGCTTTGCTTCAAGCAGTGAGGCTTTTGTGCCGTAGACGGTCGCCGTATCTTTGGCAGCGTTTGATTCCAATTTCTCATTGTGAGCGACCTGCTCTGAACTAACGCGTGCTGCTTCGGTTCGCGCCTTGTATGCCTCCTGCACCACCGAGACCAGTTGCTGAAGCCGTTCAACCTTGTCGTAAGCGGCTGAGATTTGAATCCGAATGTCGCTCTCCGTTTGTCGTAACTGTGTCTCCGCCATCTCGACGGCGATTTCCGCCTGCTTCACCTTGGCTTCGCGCGCTCCCCCGTCAAACAGGTCGAAGGAAAACACTCCTCCGAAAGTGCCGAAGTTGTGTACCAGGAATGGCACACCACTCTGATAGCTATACCTGGCAAGCCCCGTAAGGTCAGGGATGTATGCGTCCCGGGCAGCGGCCAATCCCGCCTTGGCACTCTCGACCGCTTGCCGCACTTCGAGGATCTTAGGGTTATGCGACAGCACACTTGCATAGGCATCGTCGCGAGATGGAATCGTTGGCGCGTCTCCCACCGACTCGGCATCGAGAATAAGCAGCGTACCCAGGGGCAGGCCCAAAGTATCATCCAATTGCAACATCGCGTCGTCGATCGTCAATTGCTGCGTCAGCACGCTCTGCGTTTGATCGAGGGTCGCAGCATGGGCCTCGAGTGCTGCAACTTCGAGCGTCGCTCCTTCCGAAACGCCCTTGATACTCTCTGCCTCTGCGACCTGGGCTGCGGCGACCGATTGTTGTGCTGCTTCCAGTTGAGCTTGCTGGACGAGAATATCGAAATACAGTTGATGAACAAGAAGAGAGACAGAATCCTCGGCGTCCGACTCTTCATATTGAGCGCTGCGCAGGTCGGCGGTTGCGGCCTTGTCTCCTGCGCGGATCTTGAAGAACTGCGTAAGTGGTTGCGCAAGTCCTGTACCGCTCGTAAACACATCGAGAGCGCCTTGTCCTACCGTGACACTTTTGCCCGGGATAAGTCCGGTCGCAGATGGGCTTCCAAACGCGCCTGCGGGAATCGTCACACCCTGGAGCTCCGTGATATACAACGCGGATGACTGATTGGCGATGTGCGGATAAAAGTCCGATTTGGCAATTGACTGCTTGGTTTTGCTCTCTTCAACCGCAAGCCTCGCAAGTCGCAGCCGGCGATTATGTTGCATCGCCAGGTCGACGGCCTGACGCAATGTGAGCGATACGGTGGGCCTTCGAGCTGCGACGGTCGGCTGTTGTGCCTGTGTTGCGAGGCCTAAGAGACAGACCGTCAACGCCACAGCACGCCAGAGGCGAGTTCCCCGACTGGCGCGAAGGTTGTCGCTTCGGCTCTCGAGGAATGTGGCGGCGCATTTTGCTCTGGGCACCATCTAGGCGGTCTGTCCTTTCACCGAAGCCAGCAGGGTCTTGTATTGAAGCCTGTGGGAGCTTACTGCCGAAACGACTAGAAGACAGACAACGGATGCGCAGGCGAGCAGAAGAAAACAATCGGTGATTGCAAGCGTGAATGCCTGTTTCCTCACCGTCAGCCCCAGCAGGTCCATCGCCCGACCGGCGGCCTGGTAAGGGCCAGCCGCCTGCGGCTGCATGGCAGCCGTGAGCCCCTGAATTCGCTGCGTCGTATCGATGGCTCCGCGTTGCACGTGCTGACCGATAATGTTCGAGTGGAACTCCTCGCGGTGCTGCAAAAAGAACTGCATGAAAGACGAGCCGAGTTCGCCGCCGAACAGTCTGACTGTTTGGAAGAATCCTGCGAATGTCAGGATGTCTATTCCTCTACTCATAGCGCCGGTGTTGAGAACATCGAGCACCAGGGTTCCGACCAGACCGTTGAACGCCAGGCCTTCCCCGAGAGCAAGAATCAGCTGGGTGAACTGGAAGTTGGCACCTGACCAGGCCGACGATAGGCCGGCATTCATCAAGCATCCAAGTCCCATGAGAGCAAACCCGCTCCCGAGAATGATTCGGACATCGATGCGCTCGAGAAGCAGGACTGCGAGAAAGCCGGCCAGGACCTCTGGAATCGCAAGCCAGAGGAGCACCGGGCCGATCTGGTCTGGCCTGTAGCCTTGCACGCTGCTTAGATAGCTCGGGATGACGACAACCGCGGACAGCAGCATAAAACGAAAAGAAATCAAAACAAAGGCCATCAGCACAACATCGCGCCTGCGAAGAAACGGAAAGTTGATCAGGGGGTTGGGCAGCGAGAAGTGGCGGACAAGGCAGCAGACGATGAGAAATATGCCGGTCACGACCATCGCGACAAAGGTAGAAGAGCGCCACCAATCCATGCGTTGCCCTTGATCAAGCGCGCCATACAGCAATGCCGCTCCGCCGCTGGCATAGAGAAATCCGCGCCAGCTTGGGGCTGGCTGTCCAGGCTTCGGCTTCGGGAGCGGCTGAGGTGCAATGCCGAAGACGACCAGCAATATCATGATCGGGGTCAGGAAGGCGTCGGTCCAGAAGATCCATCGCCACGACAAGTCCCGCATCAGCCACGCTTCCCAGGAATGAGCAACGTGGGTCGTGACCACAATATCGAAGGCATAAGCGCCAATTCCATAAGGAATGTATTGCTCAGGGATGTTGCGGAGGACGAAAGACAAGCTGAGCGGGTAGAAGGTACCTGCGGTCAATCCGGCGAGAGCCAGGATCGCCAACAACAGTGGAAAGCGGCCCGCGAATGGCGCCACGATACAGAGGACCGTGAAAATTCCGGCACAAGCGAGCAGGACTCGACGTGGACCGAGCAGTCCTCCAAGGTAGACCGAGAAGGGACCGATGAACATCATGCCCATGTTGTAAGTCGTTCCCATCCAGGAGGCGGCATCGTAATCGAGGCGAAGAGCTCCGCGCAGGTCCTCGGCGCCCACGCTTAACAGGCGTCCAAGAAACGTGGCGAGCGCAGCACCGAGAAGCACCCCTCCTACGCCGAGAAGTGGGTGATAGGTCAGGGCCGCCTCAGTCGTTTGCGTAGTGTCCGCCATCAACCGATTTACCTCACCGAGGGATGGATCACAACCTCCGCAGAAAACCCCGGTCTCAGCTGTGCCAGAGATGAATTCTCGTCCAATGCGATTTTGACGGGGATGCGCTGAACAACTTTCGTAAAGTTTCCGGTTGCGTTATCGGGCGGCAGAAGCGCGAACTGGGAACCACTCGCCGGTGAGATTTCGAGCACGTGCCCGTGAAAGACTTTGGAAGGGAGAGCATCGATCTCGACTTCGGCTCGATCACCGGGCTTGACGTGCCCAAGTTGCGTTTCCCGGAAATTGGCCTGAACCCAGACGCCGCTTTCGACCAGATCCACGATCTGCTGACCGGCTCCGACAAGCTGTCCGGGATGGACCTGGAATTCGCCAAGAGAGCCGTCGGAGGGCGAATAGACCTTGGTATACCCGAGATTTACCTGGGCAACGACGATTGCATCTTTCTTCGCTTCGATCTGGGCCAACAGTCCTTGATCTTTTGCATCCAGTTCCGCGCGTTGCTGCCTCGCGCTTGATAAAGCTGCCTCAGACGCAGTCACGGCAGCTATCGCGCGTGCCAGGCCTGCTTTCCCGCTCGCAAGCCCTGCAACGAAATTCAGCTTAGCCGCTTGCGCTTGTTCAAACTGTTGCCGAGTCGCGGCCTTGGTCGCTAACAGGCCCTGCTGCCGTTCGAATTCAGACTGGGCCTGATCCAGACTTGCCTTGGTCGCATCGATGCCTGCACGCGCAGCGTCGGCAGCCGCCTGCGCCTGTTCAATTCCAGCCTGGGCGGCGTCGATGCTTGCGTCTGCCGCACGCTTGGCATCTTGATTCGCCGCGTATTCCACCCGCGCTGCCTGGAGCGCCGCTTGCGCCTCCTTCACGGCCGCTTGATAGTCGGCGTCATCCAGTTCCATTAAAAGCTGACCGGCTGCGACCGTAGCATAGTCCTGCACCATGACCTGCTTGACGGTGCCGCTGATGCGGATACTCAGTGGCGTCTGAAACGCCTCAACATACGCATCGTTCGTCCATTGTTTCCCAGAACCGACCTCGCCGCGCACCCAGTGGCTGCGGATGCCAAAAAACAACGCCAGCGCCATGCCCAGCACCAGGATCGGAACAATGATTGCGCGCTTCGAAATGTTCAAATGCTGCCCCCCATGGCGCAAAATATGCTCTTTGCACTCGATCCTAAGAGGAGTACAGCGGACTACGTACGGGGACAAATCGACAGTACGTACGGGGACAAACTGACTACATCCCCGTCACGAATTGAGAACGATTATGGTCCGCTCCCGTGCGATTTGTAAACATCGCGCAGAGAGATTCTCAACGCAAGGAGAGAAGAGCTCATGCTGCTCATACCTGCAGCCCCTATCCCCGCATCCTACTTCCCTGTCGCTGTTTTGCCTGATTGGACAACGACCTCGCAGAGTCGTTCTCACTCTAGCGGCGATAAGGGAACAGTGGCGCGGCTGCAGTAATCCGGACTGAGCGGAGCTGCTCAGATCGCTGCAAATTCTGGTACCGCCCATCGCGGTACCGTAGCTGGGAGGTAAATGGCACATGGCGTTGACATTGCGATCCTGCTTCCGTTGGCGGTGGGAGCGATCGCTGTGCTTTGCACCATCTGCGTTCACGCGCTTGCCGTCGGCGCAACAGTAAACTTCTTCCGCCATGAAAGACAACTCGGCCGAGCTGGTGCAGGACCCTTCATCGATTTCGTGATCGTCGTTCTGGTCATATCGTTCGCGTTCGTCGCGCACCTGATTGAAATGGTGTTATGGGCGGCGCTGTTTGTCGCATGCGGAGAATTTCGGGAGTTTGGAGCCGCCTTCTATCACTCAGCGGTAAACTACACCACCCTGGGTTACGGCGACGTGGTGATGACGGCATCCTGGAGATTGCTCGGACCAATCGAAGCAGCGGATGGAGCCCTCATGTTCGGCGTTTCCACAGCCATGATTTTTACCGTGATCGCCCGCCTGATTCAAGCGAGATTCGAGGACCTCCGAAGCTAACAGCGATTCGGCGCCGCGGTTGGCCGATGGCGCCCTCCAACTCGGCCACCGTCCCCCTCTGCCGCAATTGTTCCTTACCGTTAGCTGCCATCTACTCACTTCTTGGCGAACCAAACCCAGTGACCTCAGCATCGTACTTCCATAGATTCCGGAACTAACCCCTGTTCCGCGACCACATTCGAAATCCGCGCCCCCGGGACAAGTCGGGCTGAAGCCTGCGACGCAAATGCATCCATTGACTGCCTCCATATCGAAAGTTTGAGCCGCTGGGCTGCTCCGCACGAAAGTGAGGTGGGTCGCTTGATCAAGGCGATTGAATTCATCGGAAAGGTCAGTCAATTCGGATTTCGCGTGATCGTGGATCTCTTTCGGCCGCCGCTCGAGGCAGAACAGATCGTCCGGCAGATTGCCGATGCCGGCTCAAGATCGCTTCCCCTTATCATCTGCTCAGGGTTCGCGCTGGGAACGGTGATGACACTCCACACGCGCAGCACGCTGGTCACCTTCGGCGCCGGAGCCATGATCCCAACCGTGCAGGCGCTTGCCTTTTTCGTTGAGATTGGTCCATTGGTCGCAGGATTGCTGCTGGCAGGCCGGGTCGGCTCCGGAATCGGCGCGGTGCTCGCGAATATGCGCGCCACCGAACAGATCGACGGCATCGAGTCGCTCTCCGTCGATTCGTTCAAGCTCCTGGTCGTTCCCCGCGTAGTGGCCTGCGTCCTGGCCCTGCCGCTGCTCACGCTCTTCATGGACTTCTCCGGCCTGCTCGGCGGTTATCTCGCTGAGTTCTCTTCGTCGCACATTTCGTTCGAACTCTATATCAACCGCGCATTCGCTAACTTCGAATGGTCCAATTTCATTCCGCCCACGCTCAAGACCACGGTCTTCGGATTCATCATCGGGACGGTCTCCTCGTACTTCGGCTATACGACCGACGAAGGCAGTATAGGCGTCGGCAAGGCAGCCACCAACAGCGTGGTCATATCGTCGTTGCTCATCATCCTCGCCGATGTGATCTTGATCAAGTGCATCTTCTTTGTATTCCCGGAGAGCGCAGTGTGAGCGCCGTCGCCAAGCCGGCGGTAGTCTTCGATCATGTCTCGAAGGCTTTCGGACCCAAGCAGGTGCTGCGCGATATCTCTTTTGAAGTTCCTGCCGGCGAGATCCTTTGCATCCTGGGCCGCAGCGGAACCGGCAAGAGCGTAACCCTCAAACTGCTCATATCTCTCATCAAACCCGACCAGGGAAAGATCTGGGTGGATCAGGACGAGATTACCCACCTCGAGGAGTCTGAGCTCTCGCGGGTGCGGCGAAAAATGGGTTTTCTCTTTCAGGACGCGGCGCTCTTCGACTCCATGACGTTGTATGAAAACCTGGCCATCCCACTGAAGCGGCTCACAACCAAGACCAGGGATGAGATGGACTCGATTATCGACAAAGTCCTGTGCCAGGTAGGTCTCAAAGGGGACAAGTCTAAAATGCCCGCAGCTCTCTCCGGTGGCATGCGCAAGCGCGCCGGGCTGGCCCGCGCTCTGGTGCTGGAGCCCAAGATCCTGCTCGCCGATGAGCCCAGCAGCGGCCTCGACCGCATCACCGCAACGGAGATAGATGAACTCCTGATCCAGCAAAAGGTCGAGCACCACACCACCGTCATCGTAGTCACCCACGACGTGCATGGTGCGCGGCGCATCGGCGACCGCTTTGCTGTCTTCGACAAGAGTGAACTGATTGCCTTTGGACCTGCCGCTGAGGTCGAGCGCAGCGAACATGAAACCGCACGCAAGCTAATCTCGGAGCATTAACTTATGCCCACCCGCAGCCTCATTGCCGGACTCTTCGTCGCCGCCGGATTCATTCTCTTCACCCTCGGCCTGTTCCTCATCGGCAATCGACATGAAACCTTTGCCCCGCACATGGACTTCTACGCCGAATTCAAAGACCTCGACGGATTGGCAAAGGGCAGCAAGGTGCAGGTCGCAGGCATGGAGGCGGGACGAATCCTCGAGATCGGCATCCCCGATTCCCCCTCCTCGCGCTTCCGCGTCAAGGTGCGCATCTACGAGAGCCTCCATGGACTGGTGCGCACCGACTCGGTCGCCACCATCGGCACCGAAGGCGTTGTCGGCGACACTTTCGTGCTCATCCGTCCAGGCAGCGCAAGCGCTCCGCCGGCTCCGCCTCTTAGCACCCTGCCCAGCAAGGAACCGACAGAGCTTGCCGACCTTCTCGACCAGGGAAAAGGCGTGCTCACAGATGCCGATGGCGCAATTAAAAACGCAAATGGCCTTTTGACCTCAGTCAGCGGCAATCTCAATACCGTGTTATCGCGCGCCAACACGACGCTCGCGAACGCCAATGATGTCGTTGTCGGCTTGAAAGAGGGACGAGGCCCGGCAGGCATGTTGCTTCGCGATGAGGCCCTCGCAGCTCATATCCGCCAGACTGTGAACAATGCCCAGCAGGCCACCGCCGATCTTGGCCATGTCTCCAAGCAGGCAGATGGATTGATGACCGACATCCGGTCGCGCCACTTCCCGCAGAAGATCGACGACACCATGGCCGTCGTAAAGAACACAGCGACCAACCTTGACTCCAGCGCCCAGCAGCTTCACGAGACGCTCACCGAGATCAACGGCCCGGACGAGGAGGGCCTCCCGGCAGGCATCAACATCCGCGAATCGCTCACCAACGCCAACGCCACGACTGCAAACATGGCGGACGACACCGAGGCCCTCAAGCATAACTTCTTCTTCCGTGCCTTCTTTCGCCACCGCGGCTATTTCAATCTCAACCGCATGGATCCCGAAAAATACCGCAACGACAAGCTGTTTACGAATCCCTCCAACGATCGCGCCTGGTTATCCGCCGACCAGCTCTTTCGGCGCCAAGCCGACGGACACGAACTGCTCACCGTTCAAGGAAAGGCCCAGTTAAACAGCGCCCTGGCGCACTTTGGCGATTCCGTAGTCGCGAGCCCGATCGTCATCGAGGGTTACAGCGGCGGTGGCAATGCAGCCGATGAACTCGCGCTCTCCAACGAGCGGGCCATTCTGGTCCGGCGGTACCTGCTGCTGCATTTCCAGCTGAATCCCGGAAACATTGGCGCTGTGCCAATGAGCAACAAGCCACCCGCTGGGCTCGATCATTCGACTTGGGACGGCATCTGCATCGTGGTGCCCAAGGGCCGTTAGTCTCGTCGTTTATGTTCTGTAACAGGGCACGACTGGTAGGCCGGGATTGGTAGGCCGGGACTGGTAGGCCGGGACTTTAGCCCCGGCTTCCGATAAAGCCCCATAATTCCAGATGGGCTTTAGCCCCTGAGGGAATGGGAATTACTTGTGCAGAGTTTCCCTAGGTCTTTGACCGCTTGATTTTGCACCAATTCCGTGCCCCATCCTTTCGCCTTTTCTCTGGCGAAAGGGTGGGAAACCACGGAAGCCAAAAGTACGAATTCATGCGGTCCGGGACCTGGCATCTTGATCCCATCTCACCATTTGCTCTTCAAGCACGGACATGAACTCGTGCTTCAGTTCTTCGGCGTGTCTGCAGCTCATGCACTTCTCGTCGCCGACGTAGTAGAAGCACATGATCCCATTCAAAGCATAGGCCACGATGCCAAGCAGCCTGATATTGAAAGAATGCACATAGATGCGCAGATCCGCCACCCGAAACGGCGCGTCAGCGCTGCTGATTGCGACATTCGCCAGATTCGACAAAGCAAAGCGGTTCCAACTGCCATTCAGTTTCAACGCGTCGCCCATCCGCACCAGGGATTGCATCCGTCCGCTCGGCACGGGCCGGAGCATCTCGAAAAAGTGATAGCGCGCCGGAATGTTGCGTTGTTCCTGCTCGATATCTCTCTGCAACTGCTCGTTGACCTCGCGCGCTCTTTCCCAGAACTCCGTCTGCGTTCCTTGCCCGGTTCGTATCTTCAGGCTGCCCCCGCCAAAAAAGAGCATGTCACTCTTCAGTGCCGCTAACCGTCCCCGCCGCGCATCCATCGGGCTCTCGATCCAGGCGGGCGACTTCTTCCCCAACACCGTCAACAGGGCCCTGTCCAGCGCCACCACCAGCGCGCTATGAATAGACACGCCTTCCGCCTTGCAGCGCTGCTTCAGGCCATCGGAGAACGCTCGATCGCCGCACCATTCCAGGCTGTACTCGTTATTCTCCGGCGTTCGTCGCGACCCCGGAATCAGCCCCAGCAACCCGTTCACAAAACTGGCCTTCAGCTTGCGTTTCCAGGGCCGCGGCGGCCGGTAATCACCAATCATGTCCTTCGTAGTGATGGCTGTGTAAGGCGTCAGCGCCTCATCGGTGTGGAGGAGCCGCAGCACCTCTCGCACGATGGTCAGCATGCTCATGCCATCGCAGATGCGGTGCGAAGTGGTAAGCAGAAGGTCGGTTTCTTGCGCCGTCTGCAGGCAGACCGCTCGCAGCTGCGGCTGGTCATAGGGAAACGCGGTCGTCAATTCCCGCCGGCACTCGCCCCGGTACTGGTTGTCGTCAACCCGTAATGCCACACGCAGCGGAACCGGCGGAGCACAGTCCTCTTCGTAGTAAAGTCCGTCCCGCTCTGTGCGAATCAGGGCTCGCAAAGCCGGATGTTTGCCTTGCACTTCGGCAAGCGCATGCCTGAGCCGCGCCGCGTCCACGGCGCCCTCCAGTCGCACGAAGTAGACAACATTGCCATCGATCATGTGCTCGAGAGCGGAGAGCTTTCGTCTCATACATTGTCTCCCGTCAAGGTTGCGGGCGAACCACGGTGGGACGCGGCCCGTTTGTGCGCGCCCTTGCAGTAAGCCGCAATCACCGGATGCCGGCCTTCGAACGTGCCCAGCAACCCCAACAGGCCATCCACATAGCCGCACACGATTGCGGTAATCTTCCGCAGTTTTTCCGGCTCGTATTTGAGCACGCAAACCGCCTGATGCACCGCCAGCACCGAGCTTACCCAATGCAGTCCCCACGTGGCCCGATGCGTATAAAGGCAGTGCACCGCATTGCGCGCGCCATAGTAACGTCGCCATGCCGCGTGGTTGGTCGTGAATCCCTTTCCGTGCCGCTCAATTTGCCCCGTCGTTTGCCGCATCGTCACGCCGGCATTCATATATACCGGCACGTTTTCGCTCACCGCCCGCAAGCTGTATTCAATATCGATGTACTCGATGAAATAGTCTTCTCTGAAGGCGCCCAACTTGCGATACGCGTCCGCCGAAATCGCTGACCCCGAGGAGATGATGCACAGGGATGGAAATAATCCCTCGGTTTGGTCATCGATGCGCAGGCGTTTGGGAAGATACTTGCCGGGCTGAAAGACTGCCATGCATTTCTTCAGATTGATCTCGTAGATTTTGGGCCCCATCAGAAATGTATCCGTGCCCACGTTCGCGCACGCGTCCATCATCTGCGTGAAGAACGAAGGCTCGATCTCCGAGTCCTGGTCCATCAGAAAAATCACATCGCACTGCTGCGCCAGCAATACATCGGCGCCTCGATTGTAGGCGCCGGCAAGTCCACCGTCGTTGCGGTTGAAGATCACGTCCATGCCTTGTTCGCGCAAGCAAGTGTGCAGTTGGGCATCGGCTTCGGGCGAGTTATCCACCGCCACCAGGTGCGCGCACACCATGCGGGCTCTGGCCAGGTTGTGAAGAAATTCCTCCGTAGGGTGATACAGCACGAAGATCAGGCCGAAACGTTTCATCGCGTTTCCGCTCCCGTCAGCCTCGCCCCCGAAACCTGGGATGCGCTCTCCGCGCTGGCTGCAGCAGTGCGCAAAATGGCCATGGCCCGTTGCTGAATCGCCGTTGCCTCTGTATGCGGCAGCGATTGCGTATCGGAGATGATCGCGAATTCAAGCTGGCCCGCAAAACTGGAGAGAACAATTGTATTTGCGGGAGTGGGTGACACCATCACCATCGGACTGTAAACCGTCTCCAGCGTGAACGTCCGGTACTGCGTTGGCAGGTCAAGACGTCCCATGTTCGACAGAGTAAGGTGGCGCACCGCGGGCGCACTCTCGGTATCGCCCACCAGTCGGTCGTACTTGTCATGCAAGCTCTCCAGGCCCACCAGGTATCCGTACAGACCGGCTCCAAGCCGATCGACCCGGCGCGTCATGTCCGCCTTGATCGCGCGTGCGCATTCCCAAAAGCCGGCTTCCGTTATCCTCCCGGGCGATAGCTTTTTCAGGCACAGCTCAACACCCGGCGCAATGCCAAATAAGGCGTCCGGCTTCAACTGCGGTAGAAACCGGCGCACATTCACCATGGTGTACGCCTTGCGTAGCGCTGAAGCTCCGCGAACATTACGGAAGGCCAGCACAAATGCCAATGTCGCCGCAGCCAGCACCGTAACACCCTCTGCCCTGCAGCGATCCATGATTAACAGCGAGGTGCCCGCATCCAGCCGCCAACGGTGAAAATACATCTGCTCGCTCGCGATCGGCGCGCCCACTTGGCCGGCATCCTTGCGCTTCAGCAGAAGACCCAGCCGCAGCAGGCGCATCTTCCAGCCCACGCGCCGCCTGAAATGCGGATCCTGTCGCAGAACAGCGGGCACCAGGTCTTCCACGGTCTGGAGCGCATCAACGTTCCTTAACTCCCCTTCTCGGGTTTCCTGCGGATCGTCGCAGGCGCGAAGGCACTCCTCAAGAAGAGTCATACCGGACTGTCCATCGCAGATGCAGTGATGGGCCACCAGTATCAATTCACTCGCATGGGCTCCGCGCAGCCATACGAACCGCGCCAATGGCTGGCGCCCCAGGCCGAAGGGGACAGTCCATTCCCGCCGAACCTGGTTCTGCCAATCGTCCTCGCCGGTCCGTTCGACAATGCGCAGCGGAATCGGCGCCGGACTGCCTTGCGCCACAAAGTGCGGTCGGCCATCAACGGATTCCACCACGCACCGCAACAGCGGGTGCCTGGCTTGCAAAGTGCGCAACGCCCACCGCAGGTGATTTTCATCCAATCTGCCGAGCAGCTTGATCGTGAACACACTCGTGAACGGCGTGCGCCCTTCGCGATACATGGTCCTTTCCAGCAGCAGCAGCGGCCTCGAGCGCACTCCGCCGTGGGCCGGCACGCTTGCCGATGACTCTGGCCCATCGACCATGGGAGTAAGATGTGCAGTGTTCATGCACTCCTTCGTGTGTGACCCGCAACTTCGGCGTCGGGCTGTTGTAGCAGGCCCCATCCCTGCAGGCAGCGCAACGCCTCGCCTACGCCGTCCTCCGCGCGCACAGCGCAACCAAGCTCAAAAGCGTTCTGCCTCATCGTGCGATGTAGTGCGGCTCTCAGCGCGCCCACCATTGCATCGGGGCTCAGGGCTTTGCGATCCAGCGCGGGCGGCGCCACGCCTTTGCGCTGCAGGCACCGCGCCCAGAAGGGCTGATCCCCGTAGAACGGCACAATCACCGACGGAATGCCGGCCCGCACCGCCGCCGCAGTCGTTCCCGCTCCACCGTGATGGACCGCGGCTGATACCCGCTGAAACAGCCAATCGTGCGGAGCGTGGCGAACAACGAAGACCCGCTCGCTTTGCCCAATGCCCTCGTGATCCAGGCCGCCCCAGCCGGTGGCCAGCACAGCCCGCCGGCCGCTCTTCTTCACCGCATCGAGCACAACTTCGGTGAACCGCGCAGCATTGCTGTTCACCATGCTGCCGAAGCCAATGTAGATTGGTTTCGGTCCCGCCGCCAGGAACTCGTACAACGCTTCAGGCGGTCTCCACAGCGGCTCGTCCAGAAACCAGTAGCCGGTTACTTGTGAACTGTCCGGCCAGTCCGCCGGCCTGGGCAGCACATGTGTGCTGAAGCCATTTATCACCTTGGCTGCGTGCAATTCGCTCCGCAACAGGTAAGGCCCAAGCCGCGAATATTTGCGCAAGCCTAGCTGCGGCCGAACCACCTCATTGATGGCCGGACGCATCACTCCCCACACCATCTGGAAGAGCAGATGATGAGCGCCCAGGCTGAGCAGTCCCGGAAGCTTATCGCGCGCACCGCTTAATACCATGGGCGGCAGCAGGCGCGATGGCGTCAGTGGTTGCAGGCGCGCAATCGCGAAGGGAATGCCCAGCGCTTCGGAGAGCGCCTTCGCCAGCAGCGTGCTGTTGCTCACGCCGATCAGCAGTCCCGCGCCATCGGCGGCGGCCAGCCCCTCGTGCACCCAATGAGTAGCCCATTCCGCATAGCGATCGCGAAAAATGCGGGCCATTGCGCGCAGATTCAGTCCCTGGTCCGTGATCGTGCGATCCGATTCCAGCATCGACTGGAAGTCCGCGGTTAAGGGATGGAACTCCAGCCCCGCCTGGCGCACCATCTCCGCAAAGTTCGGGCTGGTGGCAATGCGCACCGGATAGCCGCTCCGCTGCAATCCCTGGCCGAGTGCGACACAGGGACGAATATCTCCCTGCGTGCCGATGGTGAAGATGACGATAGGCGCGCTCATGCCAGCGATCCCTCTCCCATCTGGCTCCGAAGCGCTGAAGAAGGCATAGGTATGGCCTGCAGTCGAGTCGCAAGGAGCAGTTGCTGCAGCACGTGACCGATCTTCGCCGCCGGCTCCGCATCCAGCACCTCCTCGTGGTTACAAGCAAGCTCGCGCACTTCGATCCGTCCTCCCACATAAGGACGCCATGTGTAGGGACTGCGATGGAGAATGCCTTTCAGGTCGCCGTTATATTCCGTGGCCTGGAAGAACAGCAGGTCCAGATCGACCCTCCCTGGCACGAATTTGCGTGCCAGTTCGAGATGCCTGATCATCACCGCGCAAAGATTGTGTATGAATTGCGGATTGCCCTTGATAATTTGTTGCAGCAGCGGAAACGAGCGCGGATTGTACGTTTCGACCAGGACCGTCGCCAGTTCCTCGAGCGTCTGTGGCATTTGCTCGCCGCTCACCGGAGCATTCAGGAAACTCAACGCCGCACGCACGTCATCGGCCTCGCTCCGCGGGCCAGTTAGCCCCCCGGAAGTAAACAGGTAGCTGTCAATCATGGCCAGAAACTCAACCTCTTCTCCGTCTACCTGCATCTGCTCGGCAATGCAGTGGCCGATCAGGCCTCCCAGCGAGCGGCCTATCAGCCGATAGGGACCGCAGGGCTGGACCTTTCGGATCTCAGACAGATAGTCGGCAGCCATCTCTTCGATGCTCGAGGGCAGCGCTTCCACGTTGCGCAGCGCGCGCGATTGCAAACCATAGACGGGCAGCGTCGAATCCAGGTGCCGCAGCAGGCTCGAAAAACCCAGGCTGATGCCGGCCATGGGATGGATGCAAAACAGCGGCCGCTGCGCAGAGTTGCGAACCCTGCGCAACGGAAGCACCACGTTCAGTGGGTCCAGCGTCCCCCCGCTCAGCCGTTCAATTACCGCTGCCAGCTCTGCAATCGTCGGCGCTTCAAACAGGCTGGCCACCGGCAATTCAACTCCGACGTTGATGGCGCAGTTGGCCACCAACACCGCCGCGCTCAATGAATCCCCACCCAACTCGAAAAAGTTGTCGTGCAGGCCTGCTTCGACATTCAGAATCTGCTGCCACAACGCGGCCAGCTTCTTCTCGATGGCCGTCACCGGTTCGACGTAGCGCTTGCGGCTGCCCACACGTTCCGGGGTCGGCAGAGCTTTGCGATCCAGCTTGCCATTGGGCGTCAACGGCATCGCATCGAGCAGCGTGAAACGCGACGGCATCATGGAGTTGGGAAGGCGGCCTGCGAGGGCCATCCGAAGTGCGCTGATTTCGATCGAAGACCCCGCGCGCGCCACCAGGTAAGCCGTCAACGTCGTGGTATGGTCCGGATTGCGATGCGCAGCAACCGCTGCTTCGGCCACCATCGGTTGTTCCCGCAACACGCTCTCGATCTCGCCCAATTCGATGCGGTGACCATTGATCTTCACCTGGTCGTCTGCCCGTCCCACAAATTCCAGCTCGCCGCTCTCACTCCAGCGCACCATGTCTCCGGAGCGGTACATGCGACTGCCATCTCCGGTGAATGGATTTTCGAGAAAGCGTTCCGCCGTAAGCTCGGGCCGATTGAGATAACCCTTCGCCACCCCCGCGCCGCCGATGTAGAGCTCTCCGAGAGCGCCCGTGACAACCGGCTGACGATCCGCGCCGAGCACGTAGAGTTGGGTGTTGACGATGGGCCGTCCAATGGGCGGCGGCGAGGCACCAACGTCGCGCAGTTCATAAGCGGTGGACCAGATCGTCGTTTCGGTCGGACCATACAACTGCGTAACTCTTGCCGCCATGCGTTTGAGCGTCGTGGCAAGATCTGCACTCAGCGCCTCGCCACCCACCAGGACGTGTACATTCTCCAGCCGCAGTTCCGGGCTGGAGAGCAGGATGCGCCACAAGGATGGAGTAGCCTGCACATGCGTCGCGCCGCTGCGCTCGATCAACTGCGCCAGCACAGGTGCGTTGCGCGTCGCATCGCTGCCGGCCATCACCACGCGCGCCCCCACAGTCAGAGGCAGATACAACTCAAGGCCGGCTATGTCGAAAATCATTGTCGTTACGGCCAGGAACTTATCCCTCGCCGTCGGCTTCAGCAGGCGCTGCATGCCATAGAGAAAGTTGCTGAGATTGCCATGCGTAACTTCCACACCTTTGGGCCGCCCCGTGGATCCCGACGTGTACATCACGTACGCGGTTCCCTCTGCCGTACTCAGGTCCGGCCCTCGCACGATCTCGTCCTGCTGTGCGTCCAGATCCTTCGGCTGCAAAAGAGTCAAGCCGGCAAAGCGCCCATGCATCTCACGTTCAGCGATGACCACCTTCGGCGCAGCATCTTCCAGCACCATCGCCAGCCGTTCCGGCGGGCTGTCCAGATCGAGCGGTAGATAGGCCGCGCCGCTACGCACAATCGCCAGAAGTGTACCCAGCAACCGTTCGTTGCGCGGCAGCGCCACGCCAACAATTTGTCCCGCTTTCACTCCGCGCGCGATCAGCTGGCGCGCTTGCCGCACGCTTTGCTCATGTAACTCGCGATAACTTACCGTAACGTTCTCAAACACAATCGCCGGCGCATCCGGAGTTTCTTCTGCCCACTTCGCGACCAATCCAGCCAGCCCCGTTGCGGGCACTGGCGCGCGCGTGTCGTTCCATTCCAGCACAAGCCGCCGGCGCTCTTCTTCTCCAAGAATGTCTAATTCCGCCAGCGGCCGGCCGGGATGTTGCAACACCTGGTCAATAAAGCGCAGCAGCCGGGCGCGATGCTCGTCCAGCTCTGCCATCTCGTACAGCGACGGATTCGCATCCAGGTCGAAGCGCAGGTCGGCATTGGTGCCGCGATCGTACACGAAGACCATCAGATCTTCGGCCGAGCTGTTCGACACATTGTGCGAGTGAGTGGGTGCGCCATCGAAATTGATCCGGTAGTCGAATGGTTCGATGTTGACACCGAGCCAGGCAACGTTCTGCCCCTGTCCGACAAGTCCAAGGTCCCGCCGCATATCTTCATAGCGATACTGCTGATGCCGCAGCGCCTGGCGCACAGTGCGCGATACGTGAGCGATGACCTCAACCGCCGTTATTCCCGGCGTGAACGACACCCGCAGCGGCACCACGTTGGCCGATACCGATACGGAGTTCCGCAGCGCTCCGCCGACGCGGCCCGAAACCGGCATGCCGAAGACAAGATCCGGGGCGCCGCTCACGCGCTGATAATAAGCCGCGATCAAGGCGATCAGTACCTGCGGCAAGCTGGCCTCGGCGCTCTTGCCAAATTCAGCCAACTGCCGCGCAATAGCCGCAGGCAGATATCCGACGCTTCGGCGCAACTCCCCACTTAGTCCATGCCGGCGGTTACGATGCGACAGTGTCACCGCCTCCGGCAGCCGTGCTAACTGTTCGTGCCAATACTCACGGTCGCGACGAAAACGATCGGAACCGCGATAACTGGACTCAGCCTCCAGCATCGCTTCCACCGTGCAGAAGCAGTTCGGTTCCGGCTCATTGCCTCTCGCATACGCGGTGTAGAGCTCGGCCAGCCGCCGCGCCACCAGTCCGCCGCCGTAGCCGTCATACACAATATGATGAGCGCGCTGATACCAGAAATAAGAACTATCGGAGGCCTTCAGCAATGCGGAGGCCCATAACGGCCCCGTGGCCAGATCAACCGGCTGCACCACCTCCTTCATCATCCAGTCCTGGATCGCCTGGCGCGGGTCCTCTTCGTCACTCATATCAACATATGGAAAATTGCCACCGTATATCGGCCACGGAATTTGCCGCGGCATGCCTTCTTTCTCAATCACCCGTACTCGGAGTTGCTCCGCTTCGCTCACTAACTGGTGAAGAGCGCAGCGGAAAATCTCCGGCTTGATCGCACCGCAGATCTCCACCGCTTCGGCAATGTTCAAAATGGCGCCTGGAGTAATCTTCTGCGTCAACCACAGACCGCGTTGTGCCACGGTCAGCGGATAAGAATCATGCGCATGCTCATTCATCATTTGTCCCTCCTTCAAGGGGCCCGGCGTCAGGGGACACACTTCGAGTTAGCAGCTTGCCGTGTAGGTAACAGGCGCCAGTCAATAGCCGAGCCCCTGCGCACACACGGCCGTAGCCAGCGCGCTTTCCGCTGTTTTTTAGGCGTTCAAAGGTTCAGTAACTCTCGTGACGCTCCACTCCCGTGGCCAGTCTTCAGGCCAGGGCGTGCGGCGGGGCGCACCCTTCGGTTGAGCAGAATTTAGCTGTTCTCGTACCGTTGCGTTGCCGCAGAGCACTACGTCTCCTCGGCATGGGGGGAACCGCATCCAGGCAGCTCAGTTCGGACCAGGGGAAATTGCAGTAGGAAAAGTGAGGGGTTTTAAGTCTACTTAACACTTGAGTAACCAATAGGCGGTTACTCTTATGGGAGATAGTAACATTGGTCCTGTCGCGATGCAACCATTAGAACTCTGCTTTACTGTTAATTCTCATCCCCTGTTCTCACGTCTCATTCGCTCGCTCGGTAAGTCACAGCTCATTCACAATTCCGGAATCATCTGCCGCCATCCATCGGATCTTCCACACAATCCCCTCAACCACGCTGTGAAGTTTCGCGACTTGAGGCGCATACAGAGGCACCACTTTACAAGGAAGGCTTAATGAGCAATACGGCTGTTTCCAGTGTGCACCCGGTGCGTAACTCCGAGTTTCGGCTTCTGTGGGCGGGCAATACCATTTCCTCCATCGGCGATCAGTTTTACTTTGTGGCTCTGCCCTGGCTGGTCTTGCAACTCACTGGTTCAAGCGTCGTCCTCGGCACCATCACCATGACAGCCGCCATTCCCCGCGCCGCGCTCATGCTGGTAGGCGGAGCCCTCAGCGATCGTTTCTCGCCACGCCTCATTCTGATCGCCGCCGCATGGTCACGTGCCCTCGCCGTGGCTGCGATTTCCGTGCTCATCTGGATGCACTCGCTTCCACTCTGGCCCCTCTATATTCTGGCCTTCTGTTTCGGTGTGGCCGACGCCTTTGCCAACCCCGCTGCGCAAACCTATCTGCCCTCGCTGGTCGCGCCGCAGCAACTCCCATCCGCCAATGCGCTTTTCCAATCCACGGTCCAGGTCACGACCCTCGTCGCCCCGGCACCGGCGGGTCTGTTCATCAAAGCCTTCGGAACAGCATGGGCTCTCTTCATCGACGCTGTCAGTTTCCTGTTCATCATTGGCGCTCTCTGGGCGTTGCCCGACCCACCCGAGGCCTCCCTTGGCGCTCCGCCCAGCAATGTCTTCCGCTCCATCGTCGACGGCCTGGCATACGTCCGGAGCGACCCCGCGCTCACTTCCCTCATGAGCATGGTCGCCGTGCTCAACTTTGCCATCAGCGGCCCAGCCACCATCGGCGTGGCATTCATGGCAAAACAGAAATTCGGCTCGGCCGCTTCTTTTGGCCTGCTCCTGTCGGCGCTCGCCGCAGGCAGCCTGGTGGGCCTGCTGTGTGCAGGCCTGTTCAAGCTCCGCAAGCGCGGACGTCTCCTGCTGCTGGTCAGCGCGGCCATCGGAGTATGCCTTGCCGCGATCGGATGGACGGAACGAATGCCTTCATTGGCAGCCGTCCTCTTCGTCATGAGCTGCGCGGCCGCGTTCCTCAACGTGCAGTTGCTCGCCTGGTTCCAGCAGCGCGTCGATCGCGCCATGATGGGCCGGGTCATGAGCGTGCTCATGTTTGCTGCCGCTGGCCTCACGCCCGTCTCCATGGCCCTCGCCGGCATTGTCATTCAGTGGAGTCTGCCCGGCATGTTCCTCCTTGGAGGAAGCATGGTTCTTCTCGTGACCCTGCTCGCCGCGCTGCACCGCCCCGTTCGCGAAATTGATTAATCCGAAATTTGACTAATCAAGTTCCGATCCTCACGTTGTCAGCTGTTTTGCGTCCCGCCTACTTCACCCCGAAGGTCAGCGAAGTCGTCGACTGGAACGTCTCCCCCGGCCGCAGCACCGCGTTCGGAAAATTCCCGTGGTTCGGCGCGTCCGGAAACACCTGCGTCTCCAGGCACAACCCCATCCGCGCTTCGTATTTCTTCCCGTACCGGCCGGTCACCTTCCCGTTCAAAAAATTGCCCGAATAAAACTGCACTCCCGGCTCGGTCGTCTCCACCGTCAGCGTGCGCCCGCGCTCCGGCTCACTCACACGGGCCGCGCGGCGCAGCGTCCCTTGCGCCCCATTCACCACAAAATTATGGTCGTAGCCGCGCGCCATCGTAAGCTGCTCAAAATCGTCGTTGATGCGCGCCCCCACCACCTTCGGCGTCCGAAAATCGAGCGGCGTCCCCGCCACCGTCGCCATCTCTCCGGTGGGAATCTGGCCCGCGCCCGCCGGCGTATACATGTCGGCGCTCAGCTCCACCACGTGCCCCAGGATGTCGCCGTCATCATCACCGCGCAAGTTGAAATACGAGTGGTTGGTCAGGTTCAGCACCGTCGCCTTGTCTGTCGTCGCCCAGTAGTCGAGCCGCAGCGTGGTGCCCGTCAGTGTACAGCGCACCTTCGCCGTCAGCCTGCCGGGAAAACCCATGTCGCCGTCGGGACTCACGTGCGTAAACTCCACGCCATTGGCCACCTCTTCCGCCTTCCACACGTAACGGTCGAAGCCCACCGGCCCGCCGTGCAGCGCGTTGGGACCATTGTTCACGGGAATCTGGTACGTCGTGCCGTCAATCGTGAACTGCCCCTTGGCAATGCGATTCGCAAAACGCCCCACCACCGCGCCCTGGTAACCGTTTGCCCCCTGCACATACGGCTCGAGCGAGTCGAATCCAAGCACCACATCCGCCACCTTGCCCGTGCGATCCGGCGTGCGCACGCTTACCAGGTGCGCCCCAAAATCGGTCAGGCGGACTTCGATTTCTCCGCTCGTAAGGGTGAAAAGTTGAACCTCGACGCCCTCATTGGTCCTGCCCCAAAGCGATTTCTTCATTGCACTCTCCATTGCAAAGGTCAGACCGCACAGCAGGATACTCCCCGCGGCGGACCACCACGATCTCCTGCATAGTAAACCGTTGTAGCGCGGACTCGCCCATTCGGTTATACTGGCGTCTGCTGACAGCATACAGCTGGCAATTTCCTCAGGCCCTGCGCACTTTAGTTCAAGCTAAGTCGGAATGACGTCCGCCCTGTTCTTACCGGCGGCTCGATAAAAAATCGGCGCGAGACTTATCTTCGACTCAAAACACGCGTTCGACCACGCGCGTCCAATCGCAGAGCGGCCTCATGACTTCTTCGGTTAAAACAGCTCCTGCCCACCAATGTCTGCTCCACAATGGAGCATCGCCGCGTCAGTGGTCGGCCTTGGCCGCAGTGATTCGCGGCGAACTCCGGCAGAACCACAAGTGCATTTACCTCGACACCCTCAACCGGATCGCCGAGCTGCGCCCCTTTCTTGAAGCCGCCCAGATTGATGTCGACAAGGAGGTTGGCCAAAAGAGGCTGCTGCTCTCGGCCGATCAGCAGCACTTGGTGGGCGGGAATTTCGATCCCGATCGCATGATAGGAGCGTGGGATGTGGCCTATCAACAGGCACTGGACCAGGGATACGAAGGGCTCTGGATAACCGGCGATTCAGCCTGGGAGATGGGGCCCCGCGAGGACTACTCCAAACTCTTCCAGTATGAGCAGCGAGTCGAGATCTTCATCCGCGACCATCCCAACATGAGCGCGATTTGCCAGTACCAGGTCGGCACTGTGTCCCGCGAGGCGGTGCGCCACGGCTTGCTGACGCACCAGTCCTTCTTCGTCACCGAGAACCTGTCCATGGTCAATCCCTACTTCATTGAGCCGGAGTTTTCCATCCAGGCAGCTGCCCACCCCATCCTGCTCGACGCCGCCATCGGCCGCCTCTGCAATTTATATAGCGCGGGCTGAGCGAATTCGTGCCGGCGTCGATCCCATGTGGCAACCCATGCAGGGGCCGGCGCTCTCCGGGGAGAGCCGCCTTAAATCCATGATTTTCAAAAGTCTTATGGTGGGCGCTGTAGGATTCGAACTTGAGCTGTCTTGCGGGCGTCCGAGCCCGCAGGCGAAATCCTGATCTGGAACGAAGTGAAAGAGAAGGACCTGAAAATTGGTGGGCGCTGTAGGATTCGAACTTGAGCTGTCTTGCGGGCGTCCGAGCCCGCAGGCGAAATCCTGATCTGGAACGAAGTGAAAGAGAAGGACCTGAAAATTGGTGGGCGCTGTAGGATTCGAACCTACGACTTCCACCGTGTGAAGGTGACACTCTACCGCTGAGTTAAGCGCCCGATTTTCATGCTGGCCGTAAGGAGGGAGTCGGGACACGCCAGCGGGGCATCCCGTAGGTTAGAGTAACACCAGCACACGCTTAGGGCCAAACCGCCTTCCGATTCCTTGAGACGGCTACCGGCTCCTCGCAAAACTATCGATGCGCTTGAAGTTCAGGTCAATCCGGCCGGCCCGTCCGGCAGCCGAATTCCCCGCCGGCGGCGAGGCGCTCCTGCGCTTTTGGGAACTAGCAACGCCTGAACCGGCTGTAGCGCCGGTCTCCAGCCCGGGGTCCCCGGCGAGCCTGCTTTTGGCTCGTTGGGGTGGAAGACCGGCTGTAGTGCGGGTTTCCCGACCCGCACCCATCCCAACTGACCCCGCTGTTGATCTCGCCCCCACCCCCGGGCGTAAACTCTTCTCGCAATCCACCTTCCAACCCGGTCCGCCCGAGGGCGACCCAGACCCCGATGCGGGCGAGTTTGGCGACGAGTTGGAAGAAGAGATTTCCGGGCCGGAAACCGGCCTGGACCCGCAACCTTCGGACCCGGATGGGGTTCCAGAGGATATGGCGACCTTGGTGCTGGACAAGTCGACCCTGGGAGTGAGCCAAGGCACGTGGCCTGAGTCGCTTACCGGAGACCTGCGCAACGACCTCCGCGCCGATATCGACCCGGCCAGCGATGCCGCGGTTATGCTGCGCGTTGCCGCCGGCGACGAAGCCGGCTTCAACTTCCTGGTGGGCAAGTACCACCGGCCCATGATCAACTTCCTCTACCGCATGGTGCATAATCAGGCCGTGGCAGAGGAGCTTGCGCAGGAGGTTTTCCTGCGCGTCTATCGGGCCCGGGCCAGCTACCGGGCCGAGGCCCGGTTTACCACCTGGCTCTACCGCATCGCCACCAACCTGGCCGTGAATCACGCCCGCGACACGCGCCATGAGCGGGCGGCGCAAACCGTCTACCTCGACGCTCCCGATGAGGAGACAGGCACCACGCCCGATGTAGCGGACGGCGATCTGACCGCCGAAGAGCGGATGCTCCGCGATGAGCGCATGGCTGCCATTCGCGCCCACGTGTTGGAACTGCCGGAGCGGCAGCGCACGGCGGTGCTCATGCATAAATATCAGGGTATGGACTATCGGCAGATCGGCGAGGTGCTCAAGCTGAGCGAGTCGGCCACCAAGTCGCTCCTCTTCCGCGCCTACCAGACGCTGCGGGCCAAGCTCAAGGATTTTGTTTGAATACGAATTGGGGAAAGTAAAAACAGCCGGAGGGGACCGGCGGAGAGCAGGTAGCAGAGATGAAGGACTTGAAAACAAGTTGCCGCAAGATGGACGCAGAGCTGGCCGACCTGCTGCTGGAGCCGGAGAGTGCGTCTGCTGAGGTTCGGGATCACGTTGCGAAGTGTGAGGCCTGCCGCCGCGAGTTGGAGTCGCTCCGGGCCACCATGGGCCTGTTGGACGCCTGGCAAGCTCCCGAGCCCAGCCCCTTCTTCTTCACCCGCCTGAATGCGCGCATGCGCGAGGAGCGCGAAGCCCAGCCGGCCGGATGGCTCAGCCGCATGCGTGCCCGCTTCACCTACGGCGGTCCGCGCCTGCATGCCCGTCCTATCGCGGCCATGGCCTTGACGGTGATGTTGCTGCTGGGTGGGGGAGCTTACCTCAGCCTGAGCAAGCTGATGCAGCCGCCCCAGCAGGCCAGCGACGCCGTAGTGCACGATCTGCAGACGCTGGACAACAACGCCCAGGTGCTCGATACACTGGAGAATCTTTCCACCCCGAGCAACAACGGCGACTAGCACCGTGTCCACGTGATTTTCGGAAGGATTCGTAACGGAAGATTTGAACGCTGGGTGCCCCAGGTCTCGATTTTGAGACCTGGGAAACCACGAAACTACATGGACAGCTCCCGGAGAGGGATCGAATGAAAACCGGGAAGGCTGACCGGCCACTGCCCCGCTCCCGGAGGGAGCAAAGAAGTTAGCCCAGGACAAGCGCAGCGCAGTCCTGGGTAAGATTGCCAAAACCGTTGAAGCCCCGTAGGGGCGAAAGAACCACGGCAACAATTTTCAGCCGATTTGCACGGCAGAGGGCAGCGAGCCAAGGGGACGGCGCTCAAAACAGCGCGCGGGGTTCGAAACTGCTCAGCCACTCCGGGGTTAACCACTCCGAGGTTTGCTGAACTGAAAGATTTCGTGCTCGTTCGTCGATGGGGCCAGGAGAGAGTTGTGATCAGGAAAGCCAACGCGGGAAAGGTGCGCCGTGGGCCAATACGGCTGCTCGCAGCCGTCCTCGCTGCGGCACTCCCCGCCCTGCTTCTCGCTGCCTCCCCGCTTGCGGCACAGGGCCAGCGTGGCGGCGGGCGCGCCGCGGCTCCGCGCTATGCTCGCCCCAACGCCCAGCGCAGCCAGGGAAACCGGGCCGAACGCCAGCAGCGCTTCCAGAATCAAAATCCCGGCTACCGGCAACAGGCCCCCATGGGCGCCTACGGCCGCGGCCAGAACTACGGCCGGCAGCAGAACTACGCGCAACCCGGCCAGGGTTACGCCCGCCCCAATCCTGCCATGAACGCGCGCCCCGCTTACCAGGGCGAAAACGTACGTCCTGCGCTGCCCGCCAACCGCTTTTATCCCGGCGCATCCCCTCCGGGTCATCTTGGCTCCTGGCTCCATCAGCATCAAAATGTGCCGGTCCAGGGCCAGGAGCAACTGCTCCGCAACGATCCCAGCTTCCGCCAGCTTCCCCAGGGCGATCAGCAGCGCCTCATGCGCCAGCTGCAGCAGGTCGACCGCATGCCCCAGCAGGAGCGCGAGCGCCGCCTGGCCCGCGCCGAGATGATCGAGCGCATGTCCCCGCAGGAGCGCATGCAGTTGAATCAGTCGAGCCGGCAGTTGCAGGCATTGCCCACCGATCGTCAGCAGCTCGTCAAGCACGCCTTCCAGGACCTGCGTTCCGTCCCCCTCGATCAGCGCCAAACCGTGCTCGAATCTCAGCGCTACCAGGGCATGTTCTCGCCGCAGGAGCGAAACATCCTCGGCAATCTCCTCCGCGCCGAACCCTACGAGCCCGCGCGATAGCAAGAGCCCGCAACGCGGCATAAACAGAGGATCAGGCACAAGAGCCCGCAAAGCGGGCATAAACAGAGCATCAGGCACAAGAGCCCGCAAAGCGGCCATAAACAGAGCATCAGGCACAAGAGCCCGCAAAGCGGGCATAAACAGAGCATCAGGCACAAGAGCCCGCAAAGCGGGCATAAACAGAGCATCAGGCACAAGAGCCCGCAAAGCGGGCATAAACAGAGCATCAGGCACAAGAGCCCGCAAAGCGGGCATAAACAGAGCATCAGGCACAAGAGCCCGCAAAGCGGGCATAAACAGAGCATCAGGCACAAGAGCCCGCAAAGCGGGCATAAACAGAGCATCAGGCACAAGAGCCCGCAAAGCGGGCATAAGAAGTTAGCCCCAGGCGCGAGCCTGGGGACAAGGGCGAAGCACGAACCCAAGCCCGCAAAGCGGGCGAAAGAAGGATCCTGTGGCCCCTAGCTCCCTTACCCCTTATCCCTTATCCCTTGTCCCTTGTCCCTTGTTTCTCGTCCCTCGTCCCTCGTCCCTAGGTCCCTCGTCCCTCAAACCTCCCACCGCCGATATGGTACAGTGGCGCCATGATCCAGAAAGGCTTGGCAGTCGTCGCGGCGCTGCTGTTCCTTGTCCAGTCCAATCCCGTGGCATTCGGACAATCCAACCACACTGCCTCCACGCCTGCATCTGTAGCCGCCATCCCCCGCGCGCAAGCCGCGCCTTCGACCAGTCAAGCCGCACCCGCAACCGGATCACCGTCAGCCTCACCCAGCCCTGCGGCCCCCGACTGCCTCGGCGGCAGTTGCGACTATCAGCCCCCGCACATCACCATCGCCACGCCCGCTCCTGCGCCTGCGCCCTGGCTGTGGCAGGAGCGCATCGCCTGGGGCGCCAACATCGTCCTCGTGGTTTTCGGCTACATCGCCATCCTCTTCGCGCTCTCGCTGCTGCGCAAAATCGAGCGCCAGACACGCTATGGCGAGGCCGCTGCCCAGGCCGCACAGGAGAGCGCACAGGCCGCCTTGACCCAAGCCCAGGCCGTGCTGCGCGCCGAGCGCCCCTGGATCCTCATGAGCGTCCGCCCCTCGCAGAACATCGAAAACGGATTCTCCGTAGTCGCCACCAACCGCGGCCGCAGCCCGGCCCGCATCCTCTCCACCATCGACGAAATCGTCAGCGCCGTCGACGAAGCCCACCTGGCCGCCAAACCCGAGTATCGTAGCCAGCCCGCAGCGCCCGAAGACCCCATGATCCTGCTCCCCGGCGAGACCACCGAGCTCCTTGCCTTCAGCCGCGCCGACGTCAAGCGCATCTGCGAGTCAGAAGAGCGCCTGGCCCGCGTCGAAAAGTGGGAGGAGAAGATCTTCCTCTACGGAACAGTTACCTACCGCGACCTCGCCGCCACCGACGACGCGCCCGCGCACGAGAGTTCCTGGTTCTGCTGGTACATCCACGGCCGCCAGAAAAGCGGCATGGTAATGGCCGGCTCCCCCGCCTACAACCAGCACACCTAAAACAGGGACCAAGGGACCGAGAAGCAGGGACCAAGGGAACAAAAGGAACAAGCGAACGGCCCCCGCCCGACCAACCTTTGCGTTCCGGACAATCAAGTCTGTTCCCATCCCGCTGCTATCATTCGAACGGGCATGTCGCCGCATGAATCGCGAGTACCTTAAAGCTCAGTCGTTCCGGCTCGGCCGCCAGATGGAAATGCTCGTCTTCGGTCACGCAGGGCTGCCGGTCATCGTCTTCCCCACTTCCGGCGGCCGCTTCTTCGAATTTGAAGACCAGGGCATGGTCGCCGCCCTGGCTCCCCGCATCGACGCCGGTCAGTTGCAACTCTACTGCGTCGACTCGGTCAATATGGAGAGCTGGTACAACCGCCAGATTCCCCCGCCCAGCCGCATCGCGCGCCACATGCGCTATGAGGATTACCTGCTCCAGGAAGCCGTGCCTCTCATCCGCCAGAAGAACTCCGACCCCCGCCTGCTCGCTCTGGGCTCAAGCTTCGGCGGCTACCACGCCGTCAACCTGGCGCTCCGTCATCCCCACATCTTCAGCGGTTTTGTAGCCCTGTCCGGCGCCTTCGATCTCTCCGGCTTTCTCGACGGTTACTACGACCAGGACTGCTATTACAACCTGCCCACGCACTACCTCCCGCGCCTCACCGACCCCTGGTACCTCGAGCGCTTCCGCCGCAACACCTATGTGCTGGCCACCGGCTGGGACGACCAATGCCTGGCCCAGAACCAGAACCTCGCCCGCATCCTCAGCGAGAAGGAAATCCCCCACCAGTTCCACATCTGGGACACGCCCAACACGCACGACTGGCCCACCTGGCAACGCATGGTGCAAACCAACTTTCCATCAACCTGAGCGCCGCAGCCAGATCCACTCGCAACCCCTTCGCACGGCCCACTTTAACGCCACCCGCTTGACGCCCCCTCCGCCCCGGGCGTAGTTTGGCCTTACACGGGAAAGGAGGTTGATCCAGCCTATGAAGAATGATTGTTCCAGTTGTATCTCACGTGAGGTGACTGAGGCCTGAGGCCCTTGCGCCTACGGCCCAGATTACGGCCCTGACAAGACCCGGCGGAGGGTATCTCCGCTTGCATGGCTCTGGCATTCGCCCACAGCGCGAAGGCTTCAGTCCAATCCCAACAGATCACCGGCAGCGGCCTGGGAACGCACGTTTCCAGGCCGTTGTTGCGTTGTCAACCACTTACCAAAGTTTCCCCCCTCATTCCAAAGCCCTTCCCCCCAAACCCCGTTGCCGGTAATTATGCGGTTTTCCGCTACGCTCAACAGCGTAGGAAAGCACTCTCGCGACCATCGGGTGCCCCCGGTCCCGATTTTGGGACCGGGGAAGCACGAATCCACCCCAGCCGCGAACTGCTTTCAAAGGAGAACTCCATGGAATCCCGATGCCGTTACACGCGCATCAACGGCGCACGCTGCACCATGCCAACCCTCAATGGCCGCGACCTCTGTTACCAGCACGAAGAGCGCAAGCGTCTGGCCCGCCTCAAGCGCAAGATCCTCCCTGAACCCAACACGACCGGCCCGCTGGTCAGTTTCATCTACATGGATGACCACGCCTCCATCATCGCCAACCAGAACGCCATCGCTGAAGCCTTCGCCAACCACCAGATCGACTTCCGCCAGGTCACCGCCCTCACCTACCTCATGCAGACCTGCCTCAAAACCCTGCGTCAGATGCACGAACTTGAGACCGAAGTCCCTGCCGAGGAAGCCATTCGCGAAGTAACCTACGACGAAACCGGCCTGCCGCTCGCGCCAACCGCCACATTTTCAAACACTTACACAACTTCCGCCAACAAGCCACCTGTTATCAATCACTTATCCAAACCACCGCAACCCGTCCCTTCATTTTCAAACACTTGCGCACTCCCCCCCTCCACCCGAGCCGAAAAAAGCCGGCGAGCGTCGCAAAACCCGCTAACTTGCCAACTCGCCATGCCGCGAAGCGGCGCTGACTCGCCGCACTTGTCGTTAAAAAAATCGCCCCAACAGCTCACAATCCGACCCCACAGCGAGATCCCCGCAAAGCAGAGAGGAACCCCAACATCGCCGCAAATACCGTCCACCTCGCTCGCGCATCTAAATGCCTTAGAATCCCAGTAGATGAAGTGTCCATTTTGCGGATTCGGGCAGGATCGCGTCGTCGACTCGCGCGAGAGCAAGGAAGCCGACTCCATTCGGCGGCGCCGGGAGTGCGAGCGCTGCAACCGCCGCTTCACCACCTACGAGCGCATCGACGAAATCCCCTACATGGTGGTGAAAAAGGACGGCCGGCGCGAGCGCTTCGACCGCCAGAAGGTATTAAGCGGCCTCTTACGCGCCTGCGAAAAGCGTCCGGTTTCGTCGTCGCAACTCGAGAAGATCGTGGACGCAGCCGAAGCCTTCCTGGTCGATGCGCCGGAGCGCGAGCGCTCCACCCGCGAAATCGGCGAGCTCATCATGGAGCATCTGAAAGGCCTCGACACCGTCGCCTACATCCGCTTCGCATCCGTCTACCGCGACTTCACCGACGTCCGCGAGTTCAAGGAAGAGCTGGAAGGCCTGCTGCGCAGCCACGGAAAAAAGGGCTAGCGCAGTCCGCCGTAACTCTCGTCGTTTATGTTCTGTAACAGGGCACGACTTCAGTCGTGCCAGCAACGCTGAAATCTAGAGAATTGGGCTTTAGCCCCTGCTACTCCTCGCTCCAGCAACCACGCAGGATAATGATTTGAATTTCTGGCGGACCACGCTGCGTGCCCCAGCTCTCGCTTTTGAGACCTGGGAAAGCACGAAACTACACGGCACTACGAGCTAAAGGAAATCATGGCAGAGACAAAGACTCATCGCATCACCCTCATTCCCGGCGACGGCATCGGCCCCGAAGTCACGCAGGCAGTAGTTCGCATCCTCGAAGCTTCCGGCGCAAAATTCGACTGGGAGCGGTTCGCCGCCGGCGCTGAAGCCTTCGAGACCCACGGCGAATACATTCCCGCCGCACTCTACGAGTCCATCGAGCGCAACAAGGTCGCCCTCAAGGGTCCGGTAACCACGCCCATTGGCGGCGGCTTCAAGAGCATCAACGTCACGCTGCGCAAGCGCTTCGACCTCTACGTCAACTTCCGGCCTATCCACAATCTTCCTGGTCTGGCCACACATTGGCCCGGTGTCGACCTGATCGTGGTCCGCGAAAACACCGAAGGCGAATATGTAGGCCTGGAGCACGAAGTCGTTCCCGGCGTCGTCGAAAGCATCAAGGTCATCACCGAAAAAGGCTCGACCCGCATCGCGCGTTTTGCGTTTGAATACGCGCAGAAGCACGGCCGCAAAAAGATACACTCCATCCACAAAGCCAACATCATGAAGATGTCGGACGGCCTGTTCCTGCGCTGCGCCCGCAAGGTATCCGAGGAGTTTCCCGGCATTCAATACGCCGAGCACATCATCGACAACACCTGCATGCAGTTGGTCATGAACCCCTTCCAGTACGACACCCTGCTGCTCGAAAATCTCTACGGCGACATCGTCAGCGATTTGTGCGCGGGACTCGTCGGCGGTCTGGGCCTGGTTCCGGGTGCGAACCTGGGCGCCGACTGCGCCATCTTCGAAGCCGTACACGGCTCGGCTCCCGACATTGCCGGCCAGGACGTCGCCAATCCTACAGCCCTGCTCCAGTCCGCCATTCTGATGTTGCGCCACCTCGATGAAATGGCCGCCGCGGACCGCGTGGAGAAGGCGATGGAGCAGGTCTACACCGAACGCAAGACGCTCACCCGCGACGTCGGCGGAACTGCCGGAACCACCAAGTTCGCCGATGCCGTCCTGCAGGCCATGGGTTAACAGCCTGCGGAAATACTCGTGTGAAGCTCGTTTGGAGTATTCGGTTTTGATAGGGCACGGCTTGACAGCTTGCTGAAACGGTCTTTGACGCGAGCTTCGTAACAAGGGCACGACTGGAGCTTTGTAACAAGGGCACGACTGGAGCTTTGTAACAGGGCACGCCTGGAGTTTTGTAACAAGGGCACGACTTTAGTCGGGCCGATAAGGCTAACGAATAGGGACGGGCTTTAGCCCCTGAGGGATGATTTTGTAGCCTTTCTGGTACTCCAACCATCTTTCAGCCAGACGTTGAGCCGTGCCGCAAATAGCTGCAAGGATTCCGGCTTTGGCCGCCGTTCTTCATCCTGAGCTGCTGCCTCGGAGCACTCTTTTCCACCGGAGCAGATTCGCGCCCTTGACACGCGCCTCAAAAATCCGCCATCATGTGTTCCCCGGATCGGAATTCCCCTACCGGGCCCAGGGTTTCTCTGTACGCGTCCCTCGTTAGTCCCTCAATCGAAAAATGCGTGTGAGCCGGGCTCTCCGCCCGAGAGCCCCTATGACCAGGAGTCCATGATGAAGAGCACCCCCATTGCTCTCTGCTGCCTCGTGCTGGCCGCGCCCATGGTTGCGCGTGCCGGTGTGCGTCTCATTCCCGCCGGCGCCCTGATTCAATGCACGGTCTCGGAGCCCAGACTCAATTCCAAAACAACCGCTGTCGGCGATCCGGTTCTCTGCCAGGTGGGTTACTCGGAACGCTATAGTTCCTTTGCGCTCCCCTATTACAGCTACATCGTCGGCCGGTTCGAAGACTACAAAGACCCAGGCCATTTTGTCGGGAAAGGCTGGATGGAGCTGGTCTTCGACCACATGATCGTGGAGCCGGACACAGTCATTCCCCTGAACGCGAAAGTGGTCGGAGTGCCGGGCTACAACATCGACCGCGAAGGCCGCATCCTCGGCAAGGGGCACAGGGTGCGTGACATAGTGGCCTGGATGATTCCGATTCTCTGGCCCATCGATCTGATCAACCTGCCGCGCCGCGGTCCGCGGCCCACGCTCAAATCGGAAACCCGCCTGACGTTGAAGATCATGGACGATTTCGCCGTGCCTGACGGACAGCCGCCGCTCCAACAGGATCCATCCGGCCTCTACAGACGTGAGCCAAGCGCCTATACCGTTCCGCAGCAATCGGAGCCACAAGCCGCGCCAGTCCCGCAAGCCGCACCGGTTCTGGCGCCTGTAGCATCGACTGCATCGGCAACACCGCCGGCTCAAGCGGCGCCTTACCAGCCGGTTTATATGGCTGGACCGGCGCAGCCTCCGGCAGTCAACGGCGTGTACTACGTGTCGCCGCGGCCGGTCTACGTCTCGCCCTATGCGCAGGCTTGGGCGCCACGCATGATGATCGTCGTGCGAAATGGAATTGCGTACCGGGTGTACGAACCGTAGATTTCGGGTGCCCCATCCTTCGCGCGCTTTTGCGCGAAGGGTGGGAGACCACGAACCTGAAGCGGCGAATTTACGCCTTTGGCCGCGCTTGGCGAGAAGTGCGCCCTAGAACTTGACGGACGGCACCGTCTGCGCAGCGGGGCTGGCGGTAAAGTAGTCGTTGTTCACCTGGAACCCTGCCATTCCTGCCCACACGCTGTTAGGGAACTGGCGGATGAAAGTGTCGTAGTCGGTGAGCGCGTCGTTGTAACGCTTGCGCGCCACGGCAATGCGATTCTCAGTGCCCGACAATTCATCCTGCAGGCGCATGAACTGGTCGCTCGAGCGCAGTTGCGGATAGTTCTCGGTAAGCAGCAGCAGGCGGCCAATGGCGCCATCGAGCTGATGATTGGCCGCAATCTTTGCCGCCGGCCCTTGCGCGTTCAACATGCCCGCGCGCGCATTGGCAATGTCGCCAAACACCGTGCTCTCTTCCTTGGTGAATCCCTTCACCGTCTCCACCAGGTTCGGGATCAGGTCGGCGCGGCGTTGCATTTGCACATCAACTTCCGACCACGATGCCTTAACCGCCTGGTCTTTGGCCACCATCTGGTTTTTGGCGCTCACGTAACTGCCAAAAACCATGATCGCGGCCAGCACCCCAACTCCGAAAATCCCCAGCACAACCCACAATGTGCGATTCATATGCTCTCTCCGTTCGCAGTTCGTAGTTCACAGTTCTAAGTTCGGCTCGTCGTATTCGGCGTTTGACCAAACTGCTGGCTCAACCGACAAAAACTGAGAACTGAGAACTGTGAACTGAGAACTGATTTTTACCAGCTTCCACCAGCGCCGCCGCCGCCAAAACTTCCTCCGCCGAAACCGCCAAATCCACCACCACCGCCGCTGAATCCGCTGCCGCCGCCAAAGCCGCTGCCGCCGAATCCGCCGCCGCCGCCCCAACCGCCGAAGAAAAGGCCCCATCCAAACAACATCCGCAGCAGCGAAAACCCGCCAAAGAACACCAGCAGAATAATCAGCAGGATCAGCTTGTCGAGCCCGTTGCTGTGGTGAACCGGTTGTAACCTCTGCTGCACCGGCTCATCCTGATTCAGCGTTATGTGGGCATCGTCGGCAATTACCTGGGCAACTTCGCCCACCGCCAGCGTCATCGCGCCATCGAAATCGTTGGCGCGCAGGTCGGGAACCATGGCGCGGCCGATGTCGCCGACTTTGCCGTCGGGCAAAATGCCTTCCAGGCCGTAGCCAACCTCGATGCGGTACTTGTGGTCATCGACCGCTAGCAGCACCAGCACGCCGCGATCGGAATCCTTGCGGCCCATCTTCCATTTGCCTTCGAGCTCATCGGCATAGTCAGCCAGGTCGTCGCCTTCCAGCGAGCGCACCGTCACCACTGCCACCTGCGCGTTGGCGGCCGAGTGATCGAGTTGCGAGCAAATGGAGTCGATCCGCGCCGTCGCCTCCGGCGAAAGCACGTGCGCAAAATCACTCACATAATCGGTCGGCGCAGACAGGTCCTTCACGGCCTGGGCGTGGGAGGAAAGCGGGAAAAAACTGCAGAGCGCCGCCAGCAGCAGCACCATTCCCAGCGCCGGCAAAACTGTCCCTGACAGTCTGCCTGCCCGTGGCAACAAATCTGCGTTGGACTGCACGCGATGAATTCGGTTCATTCCTCTACATTGTACCCGGACGCTTTCCGGCCAGTTCCCGCACGCTACCAAACCGCTTCCGTCCTTCTCTACGCGTGCTTGTAAGTAAATGCACCGACAAATCGGTAAGGACCAGGATGACACGGCCCGCATTTCACTTGATCTTCCATGATCCTGGTGGCAACCTCCTGCCACCAGTTTTCTACTAACAGAAGGTAAGAGCTGTACGGTCTCACAGTGTTTGCAATCGTAGGGATCATCCTACAACAGCTCCTTGATTCACCGGACGCAACTGCTTAGCCACGCTTCACATTGGCTCCTCTAGATACAGAGTCGGGCATTCTTCCCACTGCGGGGAATGCCTGGAGTGTGCCTGTGCGTTCGCAACATGTGCTTTGAATTACTTGCGGAAACATATGGGGGCTCGGCTATCGGTGCGCAAATTCTCTCAAATTCTGACCATCCTTCCTTTTCTTGTTCTCTTCGCGGGTACGGGCTGCAGTTCGAGTCGCGTGACCAGCGCCAACTCGTCAACCGGCTCGAATGCCGCGGCGAAACTGACCTCGATCGCGATTACGCCTGCTAACTCCAGCGCTGCGACCAACGCTACCCTGCAGTTCACCGCGATCGGAAATTACAGCGATGGCACCAGTTCGAACCTCACCTCTCAGGTCACGTGGACTTCCTCCAGCACCGCGGTGGCGACCGTAAGTTCCGCAGGCGTGGTGACCGGGGCAAGCGCAGGCAGCACCACCGTCACCGCCTCCAGCGGTGGCGTGAGCGGCACCACCACGTTCACGGTGACCGCGGCAGCCGCAACCGTGACCGGCATTGCGGTTTCACCGTCGAGCCCCACAGTCACAGCCGGAGCGACGCAGCAGTTCAGTGTCAACGCAACCTACAGCAACGGCACCACTGGGCCGCTGACAACGGGCGTCACCTGGACCTCGTCCAGCACATCCATCGCCACCATCAACGCCTCAGGGCTGGCGACTGCCGTGGCCGCGGGCAAAGCAACCATTACCGCATCGGCGAACGGCTTCAGTGCGCAGGCCGCGCTCACTGTCAACGCCGCACCGAAAACGCTGTCCTCCATTACAGTCAAACCGGTAACGGCCAGCATTGTCGCGGGCGCTACGCAGCAGTTCACCGCGACCGCAACCTACAGCGATGGCTCGACCGCCTCCGTTACCTCTTCGGCAGCATGGAGTTCGTCGAATACCTCCGTGGCAACCATCAATGCGTCAGGCCTCGCTACGGCGGTGGCGGCCGGCACGGCCCACATGACGGCCACGCTAAGTGGCGTAAGCGGCAGCGCAGCTCTGACGGTAACGGCCGCGCCCACAGTGACGGGGATTACGATTACACCCGCTAACCCGAGCTTCGCGGCCGGGTCCACGCAGCAATTTACAGCCATCGCAAATTTGAGCAACGGCAGCACCCAGAACGTTACCTCATCGGCCACGTGGAGCTCATCGGACACCTCCGTCGCCACAATCAATTCCGGCGGCCTGGCGACCGCTGTAACTTCCGGGTCCACAACAATCACAGCCACCGACAGCAGCTTCACGGGAACCACAACTGCAACAGTGACCCCCAACGCACCAGCCGGCGTGGTGAACATTACCACTTGGCACGTGGATAACAATCGCAGCGGGCTGAATGCAAACGAACCGACGCTCACGCCCACCAATGTTGTTCCGGCGACCTTCGGCAAGCTCTTCTCGTGCCTGGTCGACGGCTACGTGTACGGGTCGCCGCTGATCTTGTCAAACCAGACGATCGGCGGCGCCACGCACAACGTACTCTACGCGGCGACCGAGAATGACAGCGTGTACGCGTACGACGCCGACACCTGTGGAGGCGGAACTCCACTGTGGAAAGTCTCTCTGCTCCAGAGCGGCGAGACACCCATCACGGACGGTCCGATCCAGCCGTACGAAGGAGTAACTTCGACGCCCGTGATCGACGTCAGCACCGGTACTCTCTACGTTGTTTCGGCACAGAAATCGAGTTCCGGCACCACCTTCCGCCTGAACGCGCTCGACGTGATCACAGGCGCGCAGAAGTTTGGCGGACCCGTCACTATCAACGCCTCCATTACGGCGACAAACTCTGCCGCGGTCAATGGTGTGCAGACCCTCAATACTTCCTGCATTCAGCGCGCAGCGCTCCTGCTCGCCAACAGCAATGTCTATATCGGTTTCGGCGGTTGCCACACCGGTTGGCTGCTTGCCTACAGCGCCTCATCGTTGCAGCAGGTGGGCGTCTTCAACGCCAGCCCCAACCTGAACGGCGAAGGCACCTATGCCAGCGCCGGCGGTGTGTGGATGGGCGGCGCGGGTCCGGTGGCCGACAGCAGCGGCAACGTGTACATCACCACGGGCAACGGTCCGTGGGATGGGCAGACGGCATTCAGCGATTCGGTGCTGAAGTTCGGACCTACACCGACGTCGGGAAGCAACGGCACCATGCAGCCCATCGATTACTTCACGCCGTATATTTACCAGTACATGGATTGCGACGACGCCGATCTCGCGTCCGGCGGCCTCATACTGATCCCGGGCAGTACGACCCTGATCGCCGGCGGTAAAACGGGAACCATGTACCTGGTCAACAGCAGCAACCTGGGACACGAATCAGCCAATGACGACGGAGCGATTCAGGAACAGGTATGGGGCGAGAGCCTGACCGCGGGCGGAACCTACCAAAGCAGTTGCGAGGACAGCACCGGGACCAACTACGCGAATATCACCTCGTATGAAATTTTCGGCACCACCGCTTACTTCAATGGGCAGGTCTACCTGGGAGTGACGCCAACCTCCAGTTCCTCGCCCGGCGGCGTGCGCCAGTTCGATTACTCAGGAACGCTCAGCCCCGCCGACGACACGTCGAATTATCAGCTGCAGGGCACGCGCGGCACCAGCCCTTTCATTTCGGCGAACGGCACGAGCGATGGAATTGTCTGGATGATTGACCAGGGTAATCCCTTGCAAAACTCCAGCGGCGCGGCAGCCAGCGACGCTACCCTGCGCGCATACGACGCCGCGAACTTCCCCACCGAGATTTACGACAGCAGCATGAACTCCGCAGACACACCGGGTTACGGCATCAAGTTCAGCTCGCCAGTGGTGGCCAACGGCAAGGCGTACATTTCTACGGGCCACGATCTTACCACTGTCTCCAACCCCGAAGGCGAGATCGATGTGTACGGGCTGAAATAGCACAAAGACAGAACCGCGCGCCTCTAATCACTTGATCGAGCACCAATCCGGGTGCCCCACCTTCGCCGTCGCGCAGTTTGCGGCGGTTAAGGTGGGAAAGCACTGGCCCTGACCAGGAAAGATTCTTGCGGCCGGGGAGCGATCTCGCCCATCGGCTCGGCCAGTTCCTTCCCCTAAACTAAAGAAGTGATGGAATCGAACCCGCTGCATACACCACCTTTTGCCCCCAAGCACCACACCGAGACCGTTGTTCACGGCGTGACCCTGGCCGACGACTACGCATGGCTGCGCGCCAAAGAGAATCAGGAAACCATCGCCTATCTCGAAGCCGAGAACGCCTACGCCGAAGCTTTCATGGCGCCGCTGGCGGGCCTGCGCGAGCAACTCTACAACGAGATGCTCAGCCACATCAAGCAAACCGACGTTTCGGTTCCGTTTCGCGACGGCCACTGGTGGTATTACGCACGCACCGAGGAGGGCCTGCAATATCCCATCCAGTGCCGCAAGCGCGGAACAGCAACCGCGCCCGACGCCGATGCGCCCGAAGAAGTCGTTCTCGATGGCAACGTCCTGGCCGACAAGCTCCCTTTCTTCGCCATTGGCGATACCGACATTAGCGACGATGGCCGCTGGCTGGCCTACACCACCGACACCAAGGGCTTTCGCCAGTACACGCTGCACATCAAAGATCTGGAAACCGGCGAAACCCTGCCTTACGAGGTCGAACGCGTTGGCTCGGTTGTGTGGGCCGCGGACAACTGCACGCTTTTCTACACCGTGGAAGACGAGCAGCAGAAGCGACAGTACCAGCTTTGGAGGCACGCCTGCGGACAAACGTCCGCCGAAGATGTGCTGGTTTATCAGGACGACGACGAGCGTTTCAACCTTGGCGCCGGACGAACCCGTGACGGCAAGTACATTGTGCTTGAGTCAGCCAGCCATACCACGACGGAATGCCAGGTGCTGCGCGCCGATCGGCCCACGGACAATTTTCTTTTGATTGCCCCGCGCGAGGACGAGCACGAGTACTCGGTTGATCACCGCAACGGCCGATGGTTCATCCGCACCAACGATCGCGGCCGCAACTTCCGTCTGGTCACCGCTGCGCTTGAAACGCCCGGCCGCGAGCACTGGACTGAGCTGATCGCGCACCGTGACGACGTGATGCTGGAGGATGTGGACCTGTTTGCGGGCTTCTTTATCGCCTGCGAACGCGAGGACGGTCTGCCGCGTCTCCGCCTGTGGAGCTTTGCCGGCGACGGGCCCGAAGCCGCTCCGGCTACCGAGATCGCATTCCCGGAGCCAGTTTACAGCGCGCATCCGCACATCAATCGGATCTTTGACACCACTACGTTTCGCTATGGCTACCAGTCGCTGGTTACGCCGGCCTCGGTCTACGAATATGACGTCAAGTCTGACGCATCCACGCTGCTGAAACAACTTGAGATTCCCGGCGGCTTCGATCGCGCGCTCTACGCCAGCGAGCGCGTTCATGCCACGGCCGACGATGGCGTGCAGGTTCCCGTTTCTATCGTCTATCGCCGGGACATGCGCCAGCCGGGCAAGAATCCCATCTACGTTTACGGCTACGGATCGTATGGCTACTCATTGCCCATTGGATTCAGTTCCAACCGCCTGAGCCTGCTCGACCGCGGCGTGGTCATGGCGTACGCGCACATTCGCGGCGGTGGCGACCTGGGCAAGCCCTGGCACGATACCGGCAAAATGCTCGTCAAGCGCAACACCTTTACTGACTTCATCCGCGCTGTCGAGCATCTGACCGCCAAAGGCTACGGCGATCCGCAACGCGTAGCCATCGAAGGCGGCTCAGCCGGAGGCCTGCTCATGGGCGCCGTCGCCAACATGCGGCCGGACCTGTTTCGCGCCGTGGTCTCGCACGTTCCCTTCGTCGATGTCATGAACACCATGCTCGACGCCTCGCTGCCGCTCACCGTTCCCGAATACGAGGAGTGGGGCGACCCCAATGAGGAAGAATATTTCCGTTACATGCTCAGCTACTCGCCCTACGATAACCTCAAGCCAGGCGCGTATCCGGCCATGCTGGTCAAGACCTCGCTTTACGATAGCCAGGTGATGTACTGGGAGCCAGCCAAGTACGTGGCCAAGCTGCGCACCCTCAAAACCGACTCCAATCCGCTGCTGCTGGTGACCAATATGCAGGCCGGCCACGGCGGCGCCAGCGGCCGTTACGACTACCTGAAAGAAATCGCGTTCGACTACGCGTTCCTGCTGCGCGAACTGAGCGTCGTGTAATCGTCTTCGCTCCAAAGCTCCTTGTCCCATCCTCTTCGAGAGCCCGGAGATCGGAAGCAGGGCAAAATCGGCTCCAGCCATCCTGCGGAATAGGAACCTGAAGTTTGTCAGGCCTGCGCGATCAACTTTAGCTCCGCGACCGTCTTCTCCAGGCTGGCCGCATCGTCCACATTCAGCGATTTCAGCGCAGGATCGATCTGCTTGAGCAGGCCGCACAGCACCTTGCCTGGGCCCACCTCGATGTAGACCTCTGCGGCGGCATTTTTCACTGCGCCAACGCAGTCGACCCATCGCACCGCGCCCGTCACCTGACGCACCAGCGCATCGCGTGCGGCTTCGGCGGTCGTCACCAATTCACCGGTTACGTTTGCGGCCACGGGAATCCCGCGGGTTGTGCATTGCCAGGCCAGCAAGCACGCGCGCCACTTCCTCCTGCGCCGGCTGCATCAGCGCGCAATGGAACGGCGCGCTCACGGGAAGCATTACCGTGCGCCGCGCACCTTTGGCCTTGGCGAGCGTCGAAGCTTTTTCTACCGCTGCCTTGGCGCCCGAGATCACCGTCTGGCCGGGCGAGTTCAGGTTCGCGGCCTGCACCGTAAGACCCGTGTCTGCCGCGGCCTCTGCACACGCCTCTGCCACCTGCGCAGCATCGAGTTGCAGAATCGCGGCCATCGCGCCCTGCCCGGCCGGAACGGCCTGCTGCATGGCGCGTCCACGCGCCTTCACCGCGCGCACCGCATCGGCAAACGAGAGCGTGCCCGCGGCCACGTGCGCCGACCATTCACCCAGCGAATGGCCAGCGGCAACAGCAGGATCGATTTCCTGCTCCGCAAGCACGCGTGCCACGGCAATGCTGACCGTCAGGATCGCCGGCTGCGTGTTTTCCGTCAACCGCAGATCCTCTTCCGGCCCCTCAAAACAGAGCCGCGAGAGAGCAAACCCGAGCGCTTCATCGGCCTCGGCAAATGTGTGTTGTGCAATGGGAAATCGTTCGGCCAGCTCGCGGCCCATTCCCACCGCCTGCGAGCCCTGCCCCGGAAAAAGAAATGCAATTTGAGCGTTCATTCCAGAATGGATTGTATCGGACGCAGCTCAGACAGCTGCGTAACGGCCGCAACGTCCGGCCTTTGTGGTCTCCCACCCTTCGCGATGAAGCTGCGAAGGATGGGGCACCCGACTGCGAACTATGAACTGCCTTTCAATTCCACCGCTTCTTGTCGTCCGGGTCCTCGTGGATGACTCGGCCCTGGCCATCGAAACGCACGGTGCGGCCCTGGCGGCGCATGTAGACTTCGAACTTGCGGGCGGCGCGGCGGCGCTTCCAGCGGTAGTAGCGGTTGCGAAGCGCATACCAGCTCTCGCTCATCGCAAAGGACATGCCCTTGCGCGGCGCCGTGCGCACAAACAGCAGACCGGCCAGCGCACCGCCCAGCTGGGCAAAAGCGTACATCCGCTGCTGGCCGAAGAGCATGGCAATCGCCACCAGCCCATAGATGATCGCAAGGTAGCGAGCTTTGATGCCGATGACGAAGAACATCAGGAACTGGGTATCGCCATAGAGCAAGCCAATAGCCGCCAGCAGTCCGAAGATGCCGCCAAAACAGCCCCATAGCGACATGGACGGAAGCACCCAGCCAAATGTGCCGCTTACCGCGTAGATGGCGAGCGCCGCAGCCGCCGTGCCCAGCACCGACACCGCATAGAGAGACAAAATCCAGTTGGCGTTATGAAAGCTCTCCAAAAATCCTGCCAGGAACCAGAGCGAAAGCAGCTCGAAGAGCGTGGCAACGATGCCGAGGTGGATGAAGCTGTAGGTAATGGGCTGCCAGAGCGCTCCGTGAAGAAAGCTGAAGGGATCGAAGGCCATCCGGCCGGCGAGAAAGCTGGCCGTATCCGCCGAGGCAAGCCCGCCCATGGCCAGCGCGAAATACGTGCAGAGATTGATCAGAATCAGCTGGCGCGTCGCGCCGCTGAAGTCGGGGAAGGCAAACGGACTGGAACCGATTCTGCGCATCGTACTCAACAGGGTAAACGCTCAGGCGCGCGCGTGTCATGGAATTCGGGTGGTGCCGTCGGGCGAAATGGGGCACGCGGCTCGCACGCAGCTCGTCGATAAAATCCGCGTCCTTGATCCCTCGCCAGCCCCTTGACCTGAGGCTGGCTTCTCCCTAAAACTATAGCGGGACCAGCACACGCCAAACCCTTGCGACCGGCCGCGCCGGTGACATTTTTCGCAGGGCGTAGTCACAGTAAGAAAACGCGCAATGGCTTGGATGCCGGGCCCCGCATATGCGATGGTATATCGTAAGCAATCATCCCCAATACGGAATTTTTTTGATCGAGAGGAGGCTGCCATGCCCACCTGCCCGGAATGTGAGAACAACCTGGACATTGAGATGGACGAAGTAGAAGAAGGAGACGTGGTTGCATGCGACGAGTGTGGCACCGAGTTTGAAGTGGTGGGCATCGAGCCGCTGGAGTTGGCCCGCGTTGAAGGCGACATCGACGAAGAGGACGATCTTTTCGGCGGTGAGGAAGAGGAGGAGTGAAGATGGCGGATATTCAGGAGGCACTCGGTAAAACCAGCCGAATTCGGAGGGTGGCCGCAGCCGCTTTCGTCGCCGCGCTGGCGTTGGGTGTCGTCCCCGTGGCCCGTTTCGTCCCGGCCGCAGCAGCACAGAATCTGGGCGAGCGCACCGTCTCCGGCACCGTGCTCAGCGCCGCTTCCGCTCCCGTCGTGGGAGCTACCGTCTTCCTCGAGAACGAGAAGACCAAGTCCATCCGCAGCTTTACCTCCCTTGACAATGGTCACTTCCATTTCGCCCAGGTCGACAAGGACCAGGATTACGACCTGTGGGCGGAGAAGGACGGCAAGAAGAGCGCCACAAAGACAGTCAGCTCCTGGGACGCACGCACCGACTTTGTTTCCGATCTTAAGTTCAAGTAAGGGAACCCAGCCGCAAAAGGCTCACCCTCAATGAGCTCAGCGTGCTGGGTTTTATTCTTTCGCCCCGTCCGCTCGACCAGCGGCCGAAGGGCCCGATCGATCTCCTGTTTCCCCTCAATGGAATGCCTTGAGCCCCCGCAAACAAAAAAAGTGCCGCCGATGAACCGGAAGCACTTTGGTGAGACTGGTTGAATCGAGCTGGTCGTTGAGTGACAGCGTAGAGCTGAATGGTTCAAAGACCTGGGGGAGCTAGTTTTCCAACTCCCCCGATGTTCTGAGGCCAGATTGCCTCAGAAGTTGACGTGCCCCGCGAACTGCCACTGGCGCGGGTTGTTGGCCTGGCCGGCGGGAGCGCCCAGGGATGCAGAGCCCACAGATTCGCCGATGGCGCCGTCCGCGGTGGCTGCCGTGCTTCCGAACCAGACGTGGTTGACGGCATTGAACACTTGCGCCTCAAAGAGGAACTTCACCCGTCCGTCTTTCCAGAGGTTGAAGGTGCGGCGCAAGCTGCCGTCAATGTCATAGTTGCCGGGACCGCGCAACCCGTAAGGCGCCGTGCGGGCAACATCGCCCAGCACCTCACCCGCGCACGGGTTTACGCCATTAACGATTGGAGCAGTGCAGTTAGGGTTGATCAGCGAGCCGGTTTGTTCGAAGGCTGCCGGGTTGATGTATTGAGTGGTGGTCAGATTTGCTCGTGTAGCGCCGTGGCCCCATCCGCCGTTCTGACGCACCGACCCGGTGAACGCTGTGTTATAGGCAGGCATGCAGGTGCCCTGGCCGGATAGATTCGAGCAAGTGGCGGACGTAATTGCCAGCGGGTTGCCGGCAACGTAGGTAAAGATGTCGGAGAGCCGCCATCCACCCACAATATTCCGCACAATGGGGTTATCATTACCCCAACGTTGCCCCTTGCCAAAGGGCAGATCGTAGGTGTTGGTGAACACCAGGTTCTGCGGTTGGTCCTGGGTGCTGAGTGCCCGGTCGATACGATCCATTTGCCACGCCAGGCCGTTGTTGGCCACAACGCCCGCGGGAATGGCGTAGCCCGAGCGGAACGTGCCCACGTCATCGATCGTCTTGCTGTAGGTGTAGCTCAGCATGAAGGTGATGCCATAGGCGAGCCGTTGCTGAAGGGTAAGTTGCAACGAGTTATAGTTCGCGTTTCCGACGGATGGCTCCTGGTCGGTGACGCCACTGTATTGCGGGAACGGCAGCAGCGCCTGGGAAACGGCGTTGTTGAAAGTGGGATACGGGAAAGCGCCGGAAGGCATGTTCGACGCGGTCTTTGAACCCAGAACGGTGGTTCCCAGGGCCAGATACTTGGGATCCAGCTGATTAGACCAATAGCCGCGCGGATTGCCACTCGGGGTCAGGAAGTGTCCCTGATTGCCTACGTAACTTACCGTAGCGGTGATGTTCTGGGTAATCATCCGCTGGAAACCAAACGACCATCCCTCGAATGTCGGCGTGCGGCCGCCATACTTGGGATCGAGATACGCCAGCGTGGAGGAAACGTTGTACGGCGCTACCGCGTTACTGGCATAGTAGGTGCCGTATTGCGCATAGGTGACTGGCGGTGTGGCCACGGTAGCGGTGCCAAAGGCCGTGTTGACGGGATTGTTGGGATAGCCCGCGGATGTGGATGTCGAGCTCCAGGCAGCCCCGTTCATGTTGGTGCCCGCCGTGTTCCCGTTCAGATAAAAGGCGGGCAGAGCAAAGCCAAGGGACTTGGGGTTGGGCGCTGCAGATAAGCCCAGCTCCATGGTTGTGGTCGGCAGCGTGTTGGCGCCGCCGGAGGTGCCTCCGCCGTGCGCGTAGTAGATGCCGTAGGCCCCGCGAATTACCGTCTTGTTGTTGACCGAATAGGCAAAGCCAAGCCGGGGGCCCCAGTCTTTGTAATAGCTCTGCATGGGGCTGTGGCAGTTGCAACTGTCCTGACCGTTGCCGGCAAACTCCAGCGTGCCGTCATTGAGGCCTGTGACCGGATTGGCCCCGGTCGGATTGAGGAACGAGATGCGGTCCTGCACCTCGCGCATGGGCGGCATCGAGTCCCAGCGCAGGCCGACGTTCACCGTCAACTGGGGAGTCAGCTTCCAGTCGTCGTTCGCATAGAACGCGAAAGGATGATAGCGCGCGCCGGTCTCCTGAGCAGCGTATTCGGTGTAGCTGCCCGAATCGACGGCACCGATCATGTAGCTGGCGTAGGGCTGACCGGTCTTGGTTGTGACAGCGGCCGAGGTACCACTGACTTGAGCGGTCTCATTCACGCCGTAGTTCAAGGTAACAGGGGTTGTTCCTCCGCCCACCGCGTAGACGTAGTTGTAGCTCATCCACTCGTATTGCCCGCCGAAAGTGAAGGAGTGCTTGCCGTGAATCCACTGGATGTTATCGAGCAGCGTGTAGTCGTCCGTGTTGCCTAAGTACCCGTCCTGCGGTCCCCATTGCGCCGGAACCTGCGTGCCACCTGAAAACTTGACGATGGGGAATCCGCCGCCGGCCTGTCCGGTAGGAAGGCCCGAGATGCCGGAGGCCGTCGCCTCATAGGCCGCAATGCCGTACGTGGGGTTGTTGTCGGGCGAGTGATATTTGGCTGCGCCGTACTTGAACTGATTCACCAGGTTCTGGTTGATGACGTACGTATCCTGGAAGATTCCAACATAGGAGATGGGAGCATAGGTCTTTGTGTACTTGTAGGGCATGGGGAGCACGTCCGTGGTCTGGCTGCCCGAGGAGCCCACCAGGCCCTGACGCCCAAGCCCCGTAATGATGCTCAACTTATGCCGGTCGGAAAGATCGAAGTCCAACCGCTCGGCCGTCGAATAATTATTCAGACCCCACGTATAGGATCCGATGTAGTTGTTGGCGCCGAACGCCGCGCCCGGGATGTTGGGTGCAGGCATCCACTGCTGCATGTACTTGGCAATGGGCGAAAGCTCATTCTGCGGGATTACGTTCGCCATGATCGGACCGGAGCCGCAGCCGCCGGCAGCGGTCCAACTGTGCCCGGAGAACTGGGTACGCGTGTATGAGCCGCCCGCGGCAATCGTCGTCTGCTGCGTGGTTGGATCGTAGATGTTTTGCGTGTTTCCCGTGTTTGCCTGGGAAAAATCGCCGCACAATTCCGCCGGAGTTGGTATTTGCTGAGCCTGCGGCTTGGTGAGAGCGATGTAGCGGAATCCCATGTAATTGCCGAACAGGAAGATCTTGTTCCGCCAGATGGGGGCGCCGATGGAAACGCCATACTCGTTCATGTGCTCCGGCGGCTTGTAGTAAGTGCCAGCCAGCGCTGCGTTGGGATAATTCGTCGGGTACTGGGCGGGGATAAAGCCCGCCGAATCAAAGGCAGTGTTGCGAACCACTTCGTAGGCCGAGCCGTGAATCTGATTGGTACCGCTTTTGATGGTGAAGTTTTCCACGCCCAGGCCCTGGTATTCAGCCGAGTAAGCCGTGGTCTTGAGCTGAAACTGGTCGACGGAATCGACCGAAAAGGCCGGCCAGATGAAGCGCGGATCGCCGCTCACCGAAGCGGACTCAAGAGGGATGCCTTCGACGTACAACTCGCTTGAACTCGAGTTGCCGTTGACCACCATCGGCTCATCGGACTCGTTGTTCTTGGTCTCGTTGTTGGTCACGCCCGGCATCAGCACCGCGTAGTCCGTGGCCCGGCGCTGGTCGGTGCTCACGCCATTGGCGCCGCCCATCTCCAGCGGCAGCGATTGGTAGACATCGTTCTCCATGGCTGCGCCCAGCGTCGCGTCCTCTGTTTCCAGGGCCGGTGGTGCGGTGGAGACGGTCACCGTGGTGCTCGCTGCTCCGACCTGTAATTTCAGATCGAGCGAGAGCACCTGCATGCCATCGAGCTGAATGTTCGCGCGTTCCAGCCTCTCAAATCCGGAAGCTGTGACGATCAGCGAATAGATGCCCGGAGTGAGCGGCGATAAGCTGTACAGGCCGCTTTTCGTACTGGCGCGAATGGTAACTTCGCCGGTGGCTGTGTTGACAGCCTTGATCTCTGCGTCAGGAATCACAGCCCCGCTGGGATCAGTGACGCTTCCTTCGATTGTGCCTGTTCCTGCCAACTGCGCATTGGCGCCTAACGGTGCAAGGATGAAAATTGCGAGCAGCGCCAGACAGCTCAATATCAGAGAGACGCACCGCCTCCCTTTTGAATCCGAAACTCCTAAGGCAAAATGCCTCATTGTAGCCTCCATAGACTTTCATCGCCTTCATATAAAGGCGACATTCTGCTTTTCCCATCTGCGAACTACAAGGCGTGGTCTGACCACTTTTTTAAAGCCCATCTAGTCTCATATATCCCCGGCAGAATTGTCAACCCGCTTTTACGCGCTTATTGGCACACGAAGGTCGAGTCGCGAGGATTGGTGGTCAGACCGTATCAGAAACTTGGCCCGTGCCCCCAGGCTCGATCGGATCGCCCGCTCTGCGAGCGGCAGTACTGCTGAGATGGATATGTTCGGAACAGTCTCGAATAACGGAAGAACAGTTGTCAATTGGGAAATCTTACGCCCAGGGAAGCCTGCCGTCAGAAGGGGATGAATTGCCGCCAAGTCATTAAAAATAAGCTATTTTCACGCTCAACTGTGGCGGCAGACCGCCACTCACCTCATGGCCTTCGTTATTAAGGTCAGACCACAAAGCGGCCGATTCTATTTCTATCCGGGCTCCACTGGATATGCCTTTATCTCCGCAATTGCTCTTGTGCAGTGCCAACCGGCGCGATGTTTGGCCCACGCTCTTCACCCCGATTGACTGCGCGTGCAATCTCATCGAGTTTCATCTCCATGTCGTCCAGCCGCGTCTCAATGTTCGTCATCCGAGTGGCCACCGAAATCACGTCGTCGCGCTGAGGCAGGCCGTAAAAGGCGAGCAGCTGCGGCATGAGTTTATCCATGGCCTCACGTACAGGCGCTGCCACGCTGAGGTAAGAGTCCAGCATGGCTCCGGTCGCTTGCGCGTACGCCTCTGTATTGACAAAGTGATCCATTACCTCGGCCATGCTTTCGAGGTAGGTATCCCTCAGCAGCCTGGTGGCGCTCCATGGATCGAAGAGGCCCCACAACCCCTTCTCCCAATACCTCCCCTCATTTGCTCCATTGCTCATCCCATCTCCTTCCCGCAGAAGCGGCCACAAACATTTCACCCCGCTGTCCTGCAACAGGAGCTCCAGGTTGGTTGTGGTTGCCGATGTGTAGATCAGCCGGGAATTGCGATTCCACTTTCGTGCAGGAATTCGTAATCCTCTTCGGTCAGTTCCACCTCGCCTGGGACTTCAGCCTCAGGAGAATCTCCGTTTTCATCCATTCCCCGCCCTAGCCAGGCCAGCATTTCCCGGAGCATTTCGTCATCTAGTTCATCCATTCCTTCCCTCACCTCAGAAGTGGAAGCCTCCACCACAGATCAATACCTCGCCGGTCACGTAGTCCGAGAGGGGCGAACAGAAGAACAACACTGCTCCTGCTGCTTCCTCGGGCGTGCCCAATCGGCCAAGCGGACAGGCGATCTTTGCCGATTCCAGCAAGCTTTGGCGCACGCCCAACCGGATATGCCTACCCTTCATTTCGATCTCGGCGCCTTCTCCATCGAGGGGCTGCACCAGCCGCGTCTCGATAAGCCCAAAGCCCACAGCGTTCACGTTCACGTTGTACCGGCCCCACTCTTTTGCCAAAGTCTTGGTCAGTCCGATCACGCCGGCTTTGCCCGAGGAGTAGCCCACCTGCCCCGGATTGCCGTCCGTAGCAGAGATCGAAGTGATGTTGACGACCTTGCGCATGACTCGCTTGCCTTCCGCCATCTCGCGCTTCGCTGAGTCGTGAAGGAATGCCGACGCGGCGCGAAGAATGCGGAAGGGGGTGATCACGTGAATCTCCAGCATGGCCTGGAACTGCTCATCGGTGGCCTTCTGGATCACGTGGTCCCAGTTGTAGCCGGCATTATTCACGATGATGTCGACTGAGCCGAAGCTGTCAATCGTGCTCTCCACCAGGCGTTGCGGCACCGACGGATCGGTGAGGTCCCCGTAAAGACAGCTGACGCGATCCACCGGAATCTCATCCGCCGCCTTGCGCAGCGTGCTCTCGTCCAGGTCGTTCATCATCACGGACGCGCCGGCCAGCGCCAGCTTACGCGCAATCGCATTGCCGATTCCGCGCGCCGCTCCGGTAACAAGTGCTACTTTGCCGGCCAGAGTGAAAGGAGCCTGGATCGCTGCGGCCGGTTGAGTTTGCAACATGCTCATCTGACATTTCCTGCTTTCTTGAAAAAGTGTGCACTGCAGCATACACGTATGCTGCAGTGCAATATATCAGATGCCGGGGATGTCAAGAGGTTGCACCCCGCGTCCAACCGCCATACCGCCGGATAAATACCGCATTTTCTTATGGTTGGCGGGAGGGACGATATTTGCGCGAGGACTTCAGACGCTCAAAGGGAATTTCCGGGCAGCAAATCAGCTGTGGATACCCGGCGTTTCAGGGCGAAACGCCGGCAGCAGGTCACCCCAGCTTCTTCCGCTTGGCAGTGCTGCGGTTCGGCCGCTTGCTCGCCTGCTTTGCAGCGGCGGGCGAGTTGCCTGCCGGGCGAAGCGTCGAAACCGCCTTCTCCAACTCGGCAATGCGCTGTTGCAGCTTCGTCATTTCATCCGCCCCACCAGGCGACTCATCCCCGCGCGTCTGGTGCTCGGGTGTCGCGCCCGGCGCCTGGGCAGGCGCAGTCCCCAAGGGATTGTGGAGAAACTCGAATGGGTTCAATGCTGGAGCCATCGCCTGGTAGGTGGTCTTGTAGAGGTCAAGCATGGCTTTCGTGTAGCGGATTGCACTCTCCTGGCTGGCACGGCCGGAGGCGATCACCATTTGCCGCAAAATATCCAGCGGAAAATTCGAATCAGAGCTCTTGGCCCCCTCGGCGATGATCTGGGTCAGGATCAGGCGCGTAATGTCCTCTCCTGACGCAGCATCCACCACCTGAACGTCGCAGCCCTGCTGCATCAGCTGCGCCACTTCCTCCAGGTTCACATAGCGGCTGTTGGTGGCGTCATAGAGGCGCCGGTTCTCGTATTTCTTGATGATCACGGTTTGAGCCATATGGAATTTCCTATTTTAGCCCCTTGACAGCGATCAAAACAGGCGTACGATTAAATCATGCTGCAGTGCAGCATCATTGGCAGCATAAATCCGCCAATGGAGGCAAGAGATGAGACCGACAGCAAAGACCGGAAGGGAGAGCATCATGGAAGAACCCCGCATTCCTGCTCGTGATCCTGCAACAGCGGAAGAGAGCTTCGTCACCTTGTTCGGACGCGGCTTTGACCGCCTCGCCGAGATCCAGAAACACACAATCGATATTGCAACGCAGCACAACGCCGAAGTGATGGAGGTCTACAACAGAGCCGCGCAGAAGCTGCCGCGAGCGTTTCGACCGCCCATCGTGGAACTGGCAAACACCATGTTTTCGCGCCTCTGCGACGCTCAGAAGCACGCGATTGACCTCGCAGTCGAGCAGAGCCACGCCCTGATCGATACGATGAACGATCGTGCAGCCACCGCCGAAAAGGCCACTGAATCAGCCGTACAGCGCGGCAAGCAAGCGGTGGAACACACCGTTGACGCACAAAAGAAGGTGATGGAGACCGCCGTCGCCGGGGGCAAGGCGGTGCTGGAAGCCACGCGTCAGCAAATCGGCTTCACCGAAGCGCCGGCAGAGGCAGCGGTCAACTCGTTCCAGAAGGGCGTCAACACGTTCGTCGAAGCCCAGAAGGAAATCCTCGACCTGGTGGCTGCGCGCTGAACGCAGCTGCCCGGGGCGGGCGGCTTCTTCATGCGGCGCAACAGGATTGCGCCTCATGAAGTTTCGCCCGTGTTGGCACGCAAGAACGGGTATATGCTTGGTGTGTCTTGAGGTGAGTTATGGCGGAAGTGAAAGAGGAGAAGGGTGCCACGTTTGACCCGTTTGCACCCTTTCGTGAGATGCGCGACGCCTACTTCGATGCCGCGTCGAAAAACATGGCGGAGGCCGTCAACTCTGAGGCTTACGCCAAGGCCACCGGGGCCATGCTGGACTGCTATCTGACTGCCTCCACCCCGATCCGCGAAGAGATCAGCAAGTCGATGCTCCAGATGATGCAACAGCTCTCCATGCCCTCGCGCCAGGATATCGCGGCGCTCGCCGAGCGCTTCGCCAATCTCGAGCTTCGGGTGGATGATTTGGATGCAAAACTCGATCGCGTGCTGAACCTGCTCGCACCCATACGACCGACGCCACCCGCAGAGTAAACGGAGCCGCGAGCAGCCGGCCGGGATGCTTCATTCATGAATGTCCCGGCCGGGGCTCCGTTTGCTCCTTGAACTGGGCGGAAGAGGAAAACACTCTTCCTCGCCAGCGGAGGACAGTGCACCATGGTTGAAGCTACGTCGCTTCTTGAGGAGTTCGTTGCGTTTCAGGAAAAAATGCGCGACTTCACCCGCATTCTCACTACCAAGGCAGCCATTGCGCAAACACCGAAGACGCTCGTCTGGACCCTGAATAAGGCGAAGCTCTTTCGCTATGACTTCAACCCTGAGGCAAAGCACCGGCATCGCGTTCCCTTGCTGCTGGTGTTCGCCATCATGAACAGGCCTTCCATCCTCGACCTGCGCCCTGGCAACAGTTTTGTGGAATTCATGGTGGAGCGCGGATACGATGTGTATCTCCTCGATTGGGGCCGCCCCGGCATCGAGGATAAAAACATCAAATTCGATGACTATGTTCTCGAGTATCTTCCGCGCGCCATCCGCAAGGTAAAGCAAATCTCGGCATCGAGCGAATTCAGCATGCTCGGATGGTGTATCGGCGCCATTCTTACCACCATCTACGCGGCCATGCGTCCCGATGATGGGCTGAAAAATCTTCTGTTGCTCACCGCGCCCCTGGACTTCACTAATCGCCAGGGGCTCACCTTCGCCAAATGGACCGATGCGAAGTATTTCGATCTGGAAAAGGTGCTTGCCATGTATGGCAACATGCCAGGGGAGATGATCGATTACGGCGCCAAGGCTCTCAAGCCGGTAGAGAATTACGTCGGGAATTACTGCAAGTTATGGGACAACCTGGAGGATCCCCGCACTGTCGCGGCGTGGCAGGCGATGCACACCTGGGTCAGCGACATCATCCCCATGACCGGAGCAGCCTATCGCCAGTTGATCACGGACTTCTACCGCAACAATCTTCTCATTCAAAATCGGCTGCGCATCCGCGACCAACAAGTTGACCTGGCCCGGATCCGCGCAAACCTGTTCACCGTCATCGCCGAGGGCGACCACATTACCCCGCCCTGCCAGTCCGAATCCATCATGCAGAAGGTTTCCAGCCACGACAAGCAGCTTTACCGTATCCCCGGCGGCCACATCGGGGTCATGGCTGGCAGTGCAGCACATCGCACCACCTGGCCGCACATTGACACATGGCTCGCAACCCGCTCCGATTAGGATGAAAGTGGGGCCGTTGAGGCCCCACTCGCCTTACATGTAGATTCCGCCGTTTACGTTGATCTGTTGCCCGGTAATGTAGTCCCCGTCGCATACCAGGAACGCCACCGCCTTCGCAATCTCTTCCGGCAGGCAGAAGCGCTGCATCGGGATCCGCGCCTTGATCTGCTCCAGAATCCCCGGTGCCACGCCCGCCAGCATATCGGTGCTGGTAAAGCCCGGAGAAACCACGTTTGCGGCGATGTTGTACTTCGCGAGTTCGAGGGCAAACACCTTGGTCATGGCGATAATGCCTCCCTTGCTCGCGGCATAATTCGCCTGGCCAAAGTTTCCCGCCTGCCCCACAAACGACGCGATGTTCACGATGCGCCCGTATTTCTGCTCGATCATGCCCGGCAACACCGCGCTGCTGCAGTAAAAAACGCTATTCAGATTGGTGTCAATCACCGCGGTCCAGTCCTCGTCGGTCAATTTCCGGATCGATTTATCGCGCGTAATGCCGGCGTTGTTCACCAGGATGTCAATGCGTCCATAGTGCTCCAGCACGGCCTGCACCAGCGCCCGCGCTTGCTGGCGATCGGAGACGTCTTGCTGGAAGAGTTCGCATTCCCCTCCGCCTTCCCGGATTTCGTCGCGCAACTGTTCCGCGCAACTCACGTTGCTTCGGTAGTTCACTGCTATTGCCGCTCCCCGTTGAGCAAGTTCCCGTGCAATCGCCCGGCCGATGCCACGGGAACCGCCGGTGATCAACCCAATCTTCCCCTCCAGAGGGCGACGGGATGAAGACTTCGCTTCAATCATTATTGCGGTTGCCATAAATCCTCCTTCATCAATTCAACGATTCGAATATCGCTGCAATGCCTTGCCCGCCGCCAATGCACATCGTCACCAGCGCATAACGGCCGCCAATCCGCTTCAACTCGTGCAGCGCTTTCACGGTAAGAACGGCCCCAGTCGCGCCCAGCGGATGACCGAGCGATATGCCGCTTCCATTTGGGTTGGTCTTCTCGAGGGGCAACTGCAGTTCGCGTTGCACTGCGATGGCTTGCGCGGCGAATGCCTCGTTTAACTCGATCACGTCCATGTCGTCGACCTTCAGTCCGCAGCGGTCCAGCACCTTGCGCACTGCGGTCACAGGGCCCATCCCCATGATTTCCGGCGCGACCCCCGTCACTGCGTAATCCACGAGACGAGCCATCACTTTCAACCCAAGCATGCCGGCAGCGCGCCGCTCCATCAGGGTCACCGCCGCTGCTCCATCGTTGATGCTCGATGCGTTTCCAGGAGTCACGGTACCGTCCTCCTTGAATGCGGGCTTGAGTTTTGCCAGGTTCTCGCGAGTGGCGTCATTTCTGGGCGATTCGTCCCTGGAGACGGATACGGGCCCAGATTTTCCTTTCACCTCGATGGGAACGATCTGGTCGATAAACCGTCCAGCCTCGATGGCCGCCATTGCGCGGCGGTGGCTTTCTACCGCAAGGCAGTCCTGGGCTTCGCGTGAAATACCAAACCTCTTTGCGATGTTCTCCGCAGTGATGCCCATGTGAACGTTATCAAAAGGATCGGTTAGCGCGGCCACCAGCGCATCCACCGCCGCCGCATCATTCAGCCGCGCGCCCCATCGCAAAGAAGGTAGCCAATAGGGCGCGCGGCTCATCGACTCCACGCCACCTGCTACCGCCGCATCGCATTGCTCGCCGTAAATCACATCCGCCGCAGTCAGGATCGCCTGCAAGCCGCTGCCGCAAAGACGATTCAGCGTCAATGCAGGTGTCTCTGCATGCAGGCCGCCTTGAATGGCCGCTACCCGCGACAAATACATATCTTTGGCATCGGTGTGAATCACGTTTCCGAACACCACATGCCCGATGAGGTCCGGGGAAAGCCCCGAACGATTGACTGCTTCGTGCAGCACCTTGGCCGCAAGTACCGTTGGCTGAATGTCTTTCAAGCCGCCGCCAAATTTGCCAACCGCCGTACGTACCGCACTTAGGACGACTACCTCACGCTCCCCCATATGCCCTCCTGGCTTGCGGCCTGCCATGGTGTGATAACAGGCCAATTCGACAACACTAAGAGCGAGGTCAGTTTGACGAACTCCCTGACCGAAGTTTCCGTTTGTCGATGATTGAGCGGCCGTTGCGCACGGCTGCACTGACGCAGGCTCCGCTAAGGCGACACTTCGCCCTCGCGCGAAGTTGCGCGCCTATAGACAGACCCCGGGGTGTCGGCGAGGAAATGGCCCGATGCAGCCGCACTTACCCGGCGTCGAGTATTTCGGGGAGGGAAATAAGGATTGCGGAACCTGGCAATTCAGAAAATCACCCGAGGAAACACACCGAAGCCGCAACGACTGCCTTTGTGCCGGCACCCATGGAGCTTCCACGCAGGGCTGATGTGTCCCCAAGCTGGCGAGCAGACCAGCCCGTATGTAGACGTATTCACTCTACCCCAACTGGTACTTTAGTCAATGAGGAGATTCCCTAGTTAATGGTTAAGTTACTAGCCCTCAGCCATTTTAAATCGATAAGTAGTTTCGCACCCAACCACTTATGCCAAGGATTGGTTGGAGATAACTAGCAATCGGGCCCGATTGATCCGGCATTGCGCAGAATCCGCCTCACCTTTTTGGGCGAGATCGACAGCCGCGCCGCCACCCTGGAAATTTTTCTACCTTCCCGCATCCAGACCTTCGGGATCACGATCTCTGCGAACTCCTCGCTTACCTGCTGGAATGTCTTGTTGCCCAGCATGCCTTCAGACCAGTTGCGCAAGGTGTCATGAATACCCGAGGCCGCAACGATGCGCGCCTTCAAGACCGATAGGTCCTCCACCAGGTGGTCGTTATCGCCCGGGCCAATCAGGCGGGTCGCTTCGCTCGCCCGTTGGCGAGCCTCTTCCCAATCCTGAAAGAAATCGTTGGCCGCTGTGATTCCTCGCGCAATGCAGGCGCCGGCCAGCAAGCGAAGATTCTGCGTGGCTTGAGCCAGTTCCAGAGCTTCCTCGCTGTATTCGCGCGCGCGATTGGCATGGACGGCCAAATCTACATCTTCCCCGGTCTGCTCTTCCACGTGCGCATTCTCGATCGCTGCTTCCAGAATGCGAGCCCGCGCCATCAGAATTCTATCTTCTTGTTCCTGCCCGATGCGGTGGGCCTCGGCGGCTTCCGGAGAGGCCTTGTCGATATCGCCCCGATCCAGATGCAGATAGCCCAAATTGAGCATCACCTTCCCGATGCCGTCGCTGTTCCCATGCAGCTCGTAGATCTCCCGGGCTCGTTTCAGATCTTCGAGCGCCCGCAGCGACAGTTCCTGATATCGCAGGCGCAGCGATTCGCCGCTGTCGGATTTCGCGGCACCCGGCCGCGCTCGCCCCGATTGAGCCTGCCGGTCAATCCGCTTGCGCATCTGCAGTGCCAGCAGCCGCCGCACGTACGCGGCATTCACCAAGGATCTCGCCAGGTTCAGGTGGCTGGCATCGCGCCGCGCAATCAACTCGATCGCCCGCGTGAAATGTTCCAGTGCCTTGGCGTACTCGCCCCGGCGCCGGACAATTCGCCCACGCGCGGACTCGATATTCCCCATCGCGACGGAGTGATCAGTAGCCTTCAGTACGGATTCGGCGCTGGCAAGAATCTGCAACGCCTCTCGCGTCATTCCTTTCTGGAACAGCAGCCAGCTCTCCTGCACCTGGATAACAGCAGTAAATATCTGGTCCTTTTGTGCTTGCGCTATTTCCCGCGCGCGGATGATATGCGCGAGCGAGATTTCGTACTCGCCTCTCTTGCGGTGCGCACGTCCCTTCCAAAAATGAGCGAGCGCCAGGTTTGAGGCTTCTCCAAGTTCCTGCAACGACTTCAGGATCAGGTCGAGCGCCTCAATACAGGCGCTGCTTTCGCCGCTTGCCAGGCTGCGAAAGGCCTCTGCCATCCGTAGTTGTAGATACTCCTCTACGCTGAATTTCTTCCTGCAAGCCGATTGGAATCTCGCCAGCAATGCCTCCAGAAACCGGTAGTCGCGATAGCCCAAATCAACCCATTGCGCCAGCAGCAGCAACAGCCGCGCAGAATTGGGCGTATCCGGCCCTATCTGCAGGATTTCAGCCTCAGATCTTTCCAGCAACTCGATCCCGTCGCTGACACGGCGCTGCTGCAAGGCAGCGCTCAATTCCTCCGCAAATCGTCTGTTTAGAAGCACTGCAGCAAGCTCCATGTCGGATTCACCCAAAGCGGTCGAGGAGACTTATAAAGAGCGCGGGGCGCGATGGCCCTGGGGCGAGCAATCCACGTTTTGCAGAGATTATGCGCTCCCGGAGCAAATTCGTCTACACGTCCGATTCGGATCAGATGCCCTTGCCGCCTGACCTGAAAACGTTCTTTACTCACAACTGGATGCTGCAGTGCGGCATCGGAGAAGGAAGCGAAGAGGAGAGCGAAATGGAGAATCACGCATCCCGCAACGGATGGTCTTCACCCCGTTGGCAAGGCATCACGCGAACCTACAGTTCTGAGGAAGTGGACCGCTTGCGTGGCACGGTTCGTGTGGAGCATTCACTGGCCCGCGCCGGCGCCGAGAAGCTTTGGCGCTTACTGCATCGCGAGCCATACGTCGCCGCACTGGGCGCGCTCACCGGCAACCAGGCCATCCAGATGGCCGCCGCCGGACTCAAAGCCATTTACCTCAGTGGCTGGCAGGTCGCCGCCGACGCGAATCTCAGCGGCCACATGTATCCGGATCAGAGCCTGTACCCCGCCAACAGCGTTCCCGCCGTGGTGCGCGCAATCAACAACGCCCTGATGCGCGCCGACCAGATTGCGCATGCCGAACACCAAGACGACGTGGACTGGATGCTTCCCATTGTCGCCGACGCCGAGGCAGGCTTCGGCGGGGTCCTGAACGCGTTTGAGTTGATGAAGAGCCTGATTGAGGCGGGAGCGGCAGCAGTTCATTTTGAAGATCAGTTGTCATCCGCGAAAAAGTGCGGGCATATGGGCGGCAAGGTGCTGGTGCCCACACGCGAGGCAATCCAGAAGCTTATCTCGGCGCGCCTGGCCGCCGATGTCCTGAATGTTCCCACAATTGTGATTGCCCGTACCGACGCAGACGCCGCGCAGTTGATCACCAGCGACTGCGACCCGGCGGACCGGATTTTTCTTACGGGCGAGCGCACCATCGAGGGTTATTTTGGTTTCCGCGGCGGCATCGACGCCGCGATTGCGCGTGGCCTGGCCTATGCTCCGTACGCAGACATGATCTGGTGCGAGACTTCAGAGCCGAACATCGAAGATGCGCGCCACTTCGCAGCCTCCATCCACGCGCGGTTCCCCGGCAAGCTGCTGGCCTATAATTGCTCACCGTCCTTCAATTGGCGGGCCAAGCTGAGCGACGCCGAGATCGCTGCGTTTCATCAGAGGCTTGCCGGCATAGGTTATCGCTTCCAGTTCGTCACCCTGGCCGGATTCCACGCCCTGAATCTCGCAGTTTTCGAATTGGCTCATCAGTTCAAGCGCAGCGGCATGCTCGCTTACTCGCATCTGCAGCAGCGCGAATTCGAACTCGCGGAGCGAAGCGGATACAGCGCCGTAAAACACCAGCGCTTCGTTGGCACCGGTTACTTCGACCAGGTCGCCACCACGATCGCTTCCGGAGTCATATCAACCTGCGCGCTGCCCGGGTCCACGGAAGAGGACCAATTCGAGGACCCCTACGATCACGAGGTTCCGGAGCAACAGGTTTCCGTCCCGCAACTCAGCCCCAGGCAAGCGTGAGAGAGAGGATTCAATGACCACCATGGCACCCGTACCCGATGCGATCACACCTCTGCGCCAGGCCGAGCAGGAAATCCTCACACCGCAAGCCGTTACCTTCCTTCGCGAACTCGATAAGAGGTTTGAGAGCACACGCGTACGCCTCCTTCAGTTGCGCCGCGAGCGACAGGACGAGTACGACCGCGGCCGCTTCCCCAGCTTCAATCCCACAACCGCGCACATCCGCGATGCAAACTGGACCGTCGCGCCCATCCCTGAGGAATTGCTCGACCGCCGCGTTGAGATCACTGGACCCGCCGAGCGCAAGATGGTGATCAACGCGTTGAACTCCGGAGCTAACGTCTTCATGGCAGATTTTGAAGACGCCAACTCACCCACCTGGAATAACTGCATCGAAGGCCAGGTCAATCTGCGGGATGCCAACCAGCGCGCCATCGCATGGCAATCTCCTGAGGGCAAGCTCTACGAGTTACAGCCCAATCCCGCGGTGCTGTTTGTACGCCCCCGCGGCTGGCACCTGGTCGAGAGACATATGAACATCAGCGGGGCGCCCATCTCTGCCTCACTCTTCGACTTTGGTCTCTATTTCTTCCACAACTTCCGCATTCTGCTCGACCGCGGTTCCACGCCATGTTTCTACCTGCCCAAGATGGAGAGCCATCTTGAAGCACGGCTTTGGAACGATGTGTTTCGCTTTGCGCAGGAATATGTCGGCATTCCCATGGGCACCATCCGCGCCACCGTGCTCATCGAAACCATCTCCGCCGCATTCGAAATGGACGAGATCCTCTATGAGCTGCGCGAACACTCCGCGGGTCTCAACTGCGGCAGGTGGGACTATATCTTCAGCTTCATCAAGAAATTCCGTAACCATCCTGAATGCGTCCTTCCCCAGCGCGGCGACGTCACAATGACGCAGCCGTTCCTCGCCTCGTATGTGGAACTGCTCATCCATACCTGCCACAAGCGAGGGATCCACGCCATGGGCGGAATGGCCGCACAGATCCCCATACGCAACGACCCGCAGGCCAACGAGGAAGCCATGCAGCGCGTCCGCGAAGACAAGCTGCGCGAAGTCCGCGCCGGCCACGACGGCACCTGGGTAGCGCATCCGGGCCTGGTGCCGGTGGCCCGCGCCGTATTCGATGAATATATGCCGCAGAAGAATCAGATTCGTCCGCCCGCGGAAGCCCGTTCGCGCATCACCGCGGAGAACCTGCTTGAAATCCCCAGAGGCAGCATTACGGAAGCGGGCCTGCGCCGCAACATCGATGTTGCACTGCAGTATCTCGAGTCATGGCTTCGCGGCAACGGCTGCGTCCCCATCTACAACCTGATGGAAGATGCGGCCACTGCAGAAATCTCTCGGACGCAGATCTGGCAATGGATCCGCTACGGCGCTCACCTGGAAGATGGCCGCATCGTCACTACCGAAATGCTTGATCGAAGCCTTGAGGAAATCCTCAACCGGACGCGAAGCACGCTCGGCGAACAAGCCTACTCTGCATCCAAATTTAAGCGCGCAGCCGAACTGCTCCGCCAGCTCAGCAGCGGCGAGTTTCGTGAGTTTCTCACCGTTACGGCCTATGAGGATTTGGCGTGAAGAGAGCGGAACCTGAACCGTTATAGAAATTCCGGCATTTGGTTAGTGGTGGAGCTTCCGATGTATTTCACGAGGCATTAATGCGCTCGCCCGGAAGCGATTGACACAATGGATCCCAGTGGTTGGGATCAGCGTTTCTGCGGCGAGCCGCATTTTCCGACGGATTTATGCGTGCAACGATACGGTTCTCGTCGCGTTCTGCATCGTTGCCGGCGCGCTTTGGGGCCGGCCTCTGTACGGCCAAAAGCCGGATGCGGATCTTTGCCCGCGCCCACAGGTGGGTAGTCTCGTCGGCGAACCGCCGGATGTGCGCAGCAAGAATGGGGTCCTGGAAATTACGCTGCGCGCTGAGGACATCAGGGAGAGTGACGGCCGTACGCGCTACTGCTTTACCGACGGCGAGGGCCACGAATCCCCAAATTTGAGAGTGAATCCAGGCGATCTCGTCATCATTCACCTCAAGAATGTAATGACGGATCTCGATCCGGGGAATGCAGCGCCGGCAAATATGCCTATGTCGTCGCCCGGCTCCATGGCGCGCAAAAACTTGTGCACCGCCAGCGGAGAGATGAGCCTCATCTCCACGAATCTGCATTTTCACGGCACCACCATCCCGCCCACATGCCACATGGATGATGTACTCAGGACCTCGGTCGAGCCGGGCCAGTCCTTTGAGTATCGCTTTCACATTCCCGAGGATGAGCCCCCAGGCCTCTACTGGTATCACCCGCACATCCACGGATTCAGCAAGCAGCAGGTTTTGGGTGGCGCGTCCGGGGCACTGATTGTCGAAGGCATCGAGCGGGCGAAGAAGGAAGTGGCAGGCCTGCCGGAACGAGTGTTCATCATTCGCGATGAAGACCTGATGCATCCCAACGCGCCGCCTTCGAAATTGGAGCCGGTAGTCCCTCATTTTTTAATCGACCGCGATGGCGATGCGGCCAACAACGGCACAGGCTTCGGTAAACCGGCCAAAGATCTCTCCATCAACTATGTTCCCGTGCCCTACCCGGATTATCCGCCGGCTGTGATTCGCATCAAGCCTGGCGAGCGGCAGTTGTGGAGGGTGTTGAATGCGTCGGCCATCACCTATCTGAATCTTGAAGTGCTCTTCAACCGCACGCCCCAGCCGCTGGGCCTGGTGGGTATGGACGGTGTTCCCATCGGTGCGTACATGCCCGATCCGAACGCCCCCGAAAACGGGGTCAACTGGCAAACACATCTGGGAATCCCGCCAGGAGCGCGCGTCGAATTCATTCTGCAGGCGCCGCCTCAGGGCGAGCAGGGACTGTTGGTCACGCGAAGCGTGGACACAGGCCCAGGTGGAGAAAACGATCCCAACCGCATACTGGCGACCATCGTGACCACGCCAGATGCGCCCGAACCGCGCTCGCGATTGGAAAGTTCTCCGACGCCGCTGCAGACGCCGACCCGCGAATGGCTTGGCGATGTCGCGCCGGTCCGGGTGCGGCACCTGTATTTCTCTGAGAAGCTTGAAAACCCCAACGACCCCACCAGCGCGGTGGAATTTTATCTCACAGTCGAAGGCCAGACGCCGAAGATGTTCGACATGAATGCCACCACACCCAATATTGTGGCGCAGCAAGGAACCGTCGAAGACTGGATTATCGAAAACCGCTCCCAGGAGTTGCATGCATTCCACATCCATCAGCTGCACTTCCTGCTGCTGGATTACATGGGCAGGCCGGTGAATGAAAACTTCTTGCGCGATACGGTCAACGTTCCGTACGCCAACGGCCATTTGCTCGCGTATCCGAGCGTTCGCATCCGCGTTGATTTCCGCGACCCCAACATCATCGGCACATTTCCCTATCACTGTCATTTGCTCGAGCACGAAGACAAAGGGATGATGGGGACCATTCAGGTGGTAGCAGCGCCGCACGGTGCTCTGCCGTGTGGCTCGCCAAGGGATGCAGGATGCAAAACGCGAGTTGCCCAGCGCTGATGCGGCGCCTGTCGCCTCTTGATTAAATTTCGGCGAATGTTACACGCTCGTCAATTCTTCATTCTTCCCCACACTTTTCACGGTGCGTCCACAGATTAGATGCGCCGAAGAGCGCTATCCTCACCGGGTTGACAAGGCACAACCCTCAACACGGGCAGTCTGCAACACCCGCAATCCACTGGCAGCAGCAATCGGCAACTCCAGCAAGCCCAAACCCCAAGGAGATCAGTATGACCACAGGTCAGGTCGCATCCACGGCTGCGCGAGCATTGAAGGCGGCAATCGTCTACGCCACCATTCTTCCGCTAGCCTTCGGCAATACCTTTGCAGGCGCCCAGGATTCATCTCGGGACAATAATACCGTTTCTCCCATCAAGCACGTTATCGTGATCATCGGTGAAAACCGCAGCTTCGATCACGTCTTTGCCACCTACGTGCCAAGGCGCGGACAGACAATTTGGAACCTGCTCTCTGAAGGCATTGTGAAAGTGGATGGAACGCCCGGCCCGAACTTTGCCAAAGCCGAGCAGACGGCCGCCTATGACGAACAGCAGGATGGCTTTCTCCTGAGCCCCACCAAGACGGAATTCCCCGGAGCCGTATTGCCCGCTCCGCTCGTGGGTGGTCCTACATCGTCCTACGTGGCCGGCAACAACCTGACCCTGGCCGAGCAATCGGAAAATGGCCTTCCCAACGTCAGCTACTATGAGGACCTGGTCAGCGGCGGCACGGGGCTGGCGTCGTCTACGCCTGACACCCGCATCACGAACGCCAACAGCCTGCCCACCGGCCCCTTCGAGCTGACCAACGGCAACAAGTTTACGTATAACTCGTATGCGGCCAGCCCGGTGCACCGCTTCTACCAGATGTGGCAGCAGTTGAACTGCAGTGCCGATCGCAGCACCCGGGACAATCCGTCCGGTTGCAACGCCGGCCTCTTTCCCTGGGTTGAAGTCACCGTGGGCGCCGGCACCAACGGCGTCACGCAGCCCGCAAACTTCAGCACCGAGTACGGACCGGATGTAACGACCACCGGCGAGGGCTCGAGCTCCATGGGCTTCTATAACATGCAGAAGGGCGACGTGCCCTACTTCAAGCAGCTGGCCGATGAATATTCCATCAGCGACAACTTCCATCAGTCGGTGAACGGCGGCACGGGCGCCAACCACATCATGCTCGGCCACGGTGACATGATCTATTTCACCGACGGCAAGGGGAACGCGGAAGTGCCCCCGAACAATGTGACCGCGCAGCCGGGCAGCGCCAATGCTGGCGTGGTGAATGAGGTTGAGAACCCAAATCCTGCCAAGAACACCAACAACTGGTACAGCGAGGATGGCTACGGCGGCGGTTCCTATGGTTCCGCGTCCTATGGCGGCGGATCGTATAGCGACTGCGCGGATACGTCGCAGCCGGGCGTGGCGCCGATCGTGAATTATCTGAAGTCGCTGCCCAAGCCGGTCGCGCCTCATTGTGTAGCGGGACACTACTATCTGCTTAACAACTACAACCCCGGCTACTTCGGCAACGGCAACAATGCCTACACCGATACCAACGCCGACAACACGGTTTTCACGATTCCTCCGTCGGCCGTGCGCAGCATCGGCGATGAGATGCTGGCGGTTAACCTCTCGTGGAAGTACTACGGCGACCAGTGGAACAACTACGTTCCGGATCCCTACCAGTTGAACTATGCGCCCATCGGTGCAAAGACCGATGAGTACTGCAATATCTGCAATCCCTTCCAGTACGACACGTCCATCATGGCCAATCCGACCATTCGCACCGCACACATCCAGGACACCGCCAACCTTTATAGCGATATCGCGAGCGGCACGCTTCCCGCGGTTTCGTTCGTAAAGCCCAGCGGCCTGGTCGACGGGCATCCCGCCTCGTCGAAGCTGGATCTGTTTGAAGGCTTCGTGCAGAAGATTGTGACTGCCGTTCAGGCCAACCCCACGCTCTGGAAAGACACTGCGATCTTCATCACAGAAGACGAAGGCGGCGGCTACTATGACTCCGGCTATGTGCAGCCGCTCGACTTCTTCGGCGACGGCACCCGCATTCCACTCATCGTGGTCTCGCCCTACTCAACCGGCGGACGCGTTGTGCACGAATACGACGACCATGTCTCGATCCTGAAGTTCATCGAAAGGAACTGGAGCCTGAGCCCTGTGACCAGCCGCAGCCGGGACAACTTCCCGAACCCGGTAACAGCCTCGGGCAACCCATACGTTCCCGTCAACGGTCCCGCCATCGGAGACCTGTTCGATATGTTCAACTTCCCCAGCCGGCGATAGCAGAAGCTGCATCCAGAAGGCCGGGAGTGCGAGCGCGCTCCCGGCTTCAACCCTATGCTTCAGACTTTTCTGTCTTGGCTCCATACCCGAGAGCTGCTTCCGCCAAGCTCTCTGCTTGCTCCATCCGCGTCAACGCGCCGGCGCCAATCTGCCTGCGCACGCAATTGATTACGCGCAGCTGATCCTCTTCCGACAAGCTACTCGTACTGGGCAGGCAAATTCCTCTCCGCGATAAGTCTTCTGCGACCGCGCCGCCATAACGCCTGCATTCCGCATAGAGCGGCTGCAGGTGCATCGGCTTCCATACCGGGCGCGACTCGATATGATCGGCGCCGAGTGCCCGAATAAGCTCGTCCCGCGAGCAACCAAGCTCCCGTTCCTCGATCAGAAAACAGCTCAGCCAGTTGGTGTGCAAACCATAAGCAGCCTGGGGCATGAGGCTGATGCCGGGAAGGTCCCCGAATGCGTCGCGGTATCGGAACGCGATCGCGCGCCGTTGCCTGACGCGAAGGTCCAGCACTTCAAGCTGGCCGCGTCCGATACCTGCCAGGACATTGCTCATGCCGTAGTTGTAGCCTAACTCCGAATGCTCGTACCCGAGTCCAGGGTCGCGAGCTTGCTGGGACCAGAAACGCGCCTTCTCAACCCATGCGGAATGTTGCGAAGCCAACATGCCGCCACCGGTCGTGGTGATGATCTTGTTTCCGTTGAATGAGAATGCCGCCACATCGCCGAACGTTCCAGCCTGCGACTTTTTGTAGGTGGCGCCTAGCGCCCCAGCTGCGTCCTCAAGGATTGGAACTCCGTAGCGGGCGCACGCCGCGCGGATTGGATCCATATCCGCGCATTGCCCATAGAGATGAACCACCACTACAGCCTTGGGCAGGCGACCGGCATCGGCGGCATCGTGCAGCGCCTCCTGAAGCAGTTCCGGGTCCATGTTCCAGGTGCCGCAATTGCTGTCGATGAATTCAGGTTCAGCTCCCAGGTAACGGATGGGATTGGCGCTGGCCGCGAAAGTGAGCGTCGAACAAAATACTCTGTCGCCGTTGCCGACGCCAAGCAGTCGCAGTCCGAGATGAATAGCCGCCGTGCCGCTGGAAACAGCGACGGCCGGCAATCCGAGAAAGGATGCGAACTGCTCTTCAAAGGCAGTCAAATTGGGCCCGACCGTCGAAAGCCAATGGGACGCGAAGGCTTCGCGAACATAGGCCTCCTCGCCGCCGCCCATATGAGGCAACGATAGAAGAATGCGCTTCATTTCGCCTTATTCTGACAGATGTTGGGCTCAATTGTCTTACGCGGTAAGACTCATGAATGGACTCGCCCGCAGCGTTCCTCGACCGGGCACGCGCTCTCGTTCACGCTGAGCACTGTGACCGCTTCGGGTGGGCAACAATCCTTCTTCATGCCATGTCCACTTCCTGCGACTGCAGATTTATCGGCAAACGAGTGTGGGCGCGAACTTCCATGGATTCGCGCAGGAGTCGCAGCAGAGGCCTTCCCAGGCGTTCCTCCACAGCTTGAGCCGCAGCTGTTGCAACCGCGAGACGCCTGCGCGCGCTTTCGAGTGCAGCCGCATCTTTGCGGAATCGCTTCAATGCCGGCTTGAATCGCTGCTCGAGAGTCAGCAGTTCCTCATCACGCACCAGCTTGTCTGCGAGAAAGACAATTGCAGCTTCATCGAGCCTGCAAAAATCGCCCAGGTCGGTGTGCGCGGCGACGATCTCCGCCACTCGATCGAGTCCCATGCCGCGCAACATCGATGCTCCCGCCGCGGCGTGATCGGGCCGGCCTTTTGCGACATCGTGCAGCAGTGCAGCGGCCTGCACCAGTTCCGGATTCACTTGAAGCCCGCTGTCCAGCAGGGCCACCGCTATCCTGCCGGCTATTTCTGCCACTTTCCGCGAGTGGCGTACAATGCGCACATCCACCCACCACTCCGCGAGGATCGCCTCGCACTCATCAGCGCTGGGAATCTGGTGGCCCACCACCAACAGCTTCGTTGTCGGACGAGTTTCTCCGCGCTCAATCCAACCGGTCTTGGTCGAAGTCATAACCTTTTTCCGATTCTTCTTGGAATCAACGGCCGCTCCAGGCCGTTTACCTTCAGAGGCCAGTCCCGATGGGCAGCCTCGCTGGAAAACGCGATGAGCGTGCAGGGCCTCACACTTCGCTGTCTATTGAATCCGCAAAATCACGCAATCAGATGTGATTTGCATCACCTCAGGAGGGTCGAGCCTCGTGTTTAGGTAGGTGATGCACTAGAACAGCGCTGCCGGCTCACCGCGCTGAATTCGCAGGATGAAAGTTATGGCACGCGTCTACGTCATCACGGATCGATGCATCAAGGACATGTTCTGCGTGGAAGTCTGCATGCGCGAGGCGATTCATCCGGACGGCGACGAGCCCGGCTTCTCCAGTGCCGGCCAGCTCTATATCAACCCGAAGCGATGCATCGGCTGCGGCACCTGCGTCGAGGCTTGCCGCAACGGAGCGATTGTCGGACTTGAAGATTCGCCCGCGCGGTTCTCACAATTTGCGCAGGTGAACGCGGCCTGGTTCGGGGCATAGCAATGGCGGCCACAATCGCGGCTCCCGCATTCCCCATCCTCGCGCAAGCTGCGGCGGCCGACAATACGGCTGCGCTCTCCCGTCTGCGTCTGCTGCGACTTTCAGTTACGGATCTGTGTAATTTTCGCTGCCGGTACTGCATGCCAGCCACCGGAGTGCCGCGCCTTGCGCATCACGACATACTGCCGCTTGAGCGGCTGGTAGAGATGGTCCAGTGGCTGATCACTCACACCGCCATCGAGCGCGTACGGCTCACCGGTGGCGAACCCCTGGCGCGCCGGGGAATTGAGTGCCTCGTTGCCGCCTTGTCTTCCCTTCCCGCCATCCGCGAAGTCGCGCTCACCACCAATGGCTCTTTGCTGACCCGCATGGCGCCGGCACTCAAAGCCGCCGGCCTCAGCCGGGTAAACATCTCGCTCGACTCTCTCGACGCAGACCGATTTGCCGTCGTCACACGTGGCGGGAGCCTGGAGCGCGCTCTCGACGGGATTGATGCCGCAGAGAAGGCCGGGCTAACGCCGATCCGGCTGAACGCGGTGCTGCAGCGCTCCACCTGGGAATTGGAAGTGCCGCACCTGCTCGACTACTCCGCCGCGAGGGGTTTCGAGATTCGCTTCATCGAGCTGATGCGCACCGGCACCGAGCGAGAGTGGTGCGACTCTGAATTCGTCTCCGTCGACGAGGTGCGCAACGGATTGAACGCCGAGATTCTTCCCCTTGCTGAGCAGACAAATTCCTCCGCCCAACGGAGGCAGTTCGAGTGGCGCGGAAAGCTCCTCACCGTCGGCTGGATTTCACCGCGCTCGCATCCATTCTGCGCCACGTGCGAGCGTCTGCGCATGGACGCGCGCGGGCGCGTGCGCCGCTGCCTGATGGATGCAACCCTCCTCGATCTGCACCAGTTGATGCAAGCGTCGGCAGAGGAGTCTGTCTTGAAGGAGTTTCGTTCCTATCTTGCGAGCAAGGTCCCGCCCAGCGCTATGGACAGTTCGTTTGCGATGAGCCAGATCGGTGGGTAGGCTTCGGATTCGGCGTTACGATCCCGACAAGCGCCGGTAGAGTGTGCTGCGGTGCAGCCCCAGTTGCCGAGCCGCCGCAGTCATGTTGCCACTATGCTCGTCGATCGCTTTGCGCAGCAATGCGTCGGTCACTACAGATAGTTTGCCGGATTGCTCCGCCGGAAGGAAGGTCGCAACGTCCGGTGGCAAGCTATCGGTGTCGATCCAGCCTCCGTCTTCCCCGAGCGCCACGAGCGTGCGCAGCAGGTTCGACAATTCACGCAGGTTTCCCGGCCAGTGATACTCCAGCAGTTTTTGCCGCGCCTCCACCGTCAGTCGAATGCCGCGCGTATCGGCGCCCAGACTGGTCATCAGCGCATCGAGTATTCCTGCCAGATTCCGCCGCTTCCTGAGCGGCGGCAGGCACAAAACCATGTGGCGCAACCGATAGTAGAGGTCGGCGCGGAATTTCCCTTCGGCCACGGCCGCCTGCAGGTCACGGTGTGTTGCCGCAATCAACCGGAAGTCGACGCGCTGCGAGCGGCTGGCGCCCAATGGCGTTACCTCGCCGTCCTGCAACACGCGCAGCAGTTGCGCCTGCAAAGCGAGGGGCATGTCGCCAATCTCATCCAGGAACAGCGTGCCTCCATCCGCGCGGCGAATGTAGCCGGGATTGCCCTTGCGTCTTGCACCGGTAAACGCACCGTCTTCATAGCCGAAAAGCTCTGCTTCCTGCAGACCCTCCGGAATGGCCGCGCAGTTGACCGGCACCAGCGGAGCCGATGCGCGCGAACTATGCTGGTGGATTGCGCGCACCAGCACTTCTTTGCCGGTGCCGGTCTCGCCCTGCAGCAGGATGGGAACGCTGGCTTCAAACGCGCGACGCGCTTTGTTCAGCATCTGGATGGTCTCCGCATCCCAGACGCCGTCCTCGCGCACAAACACTTCCGTCGAATCGACTCCCGGCGCATCGCTCGTCGCGCCGCCAGTTTTCGAAGCTCGAACAGCTTGCGCTCTTTGCACGCGGCCGTAAAACATTCCGGAAAGATGGTGCGGGAAAAGCTCCATTTTGCCGAATATGGGCGGATTGCTAAAGAGTTCGTTCCAGCGAATGTGGCCGATGGCGATGGGACCCAACCCCAACAATCGCAGCCCCACGGTACTTGCCCCCACCAGGACGCCATCGGCGAACGCCAGCACGCCTTCATGCGGTGTGCCCAGCCAGTCAGGGTGAGGATGAAATGCCACCAGCATATCTCCGCTGCAATTGCGGCTCATCCATGCGTGCTCAATGCGGGCCGATGCCAGTTGCACCAGCATGGACGAGTGCATGGGCGGATGCCGCACGTCGCCTGAAATGTCGAGGATTCCGGCCACCTGGCCGGTTGGGTTCATCACGGGAATGGCCGTGCAAATCAAGAAGCGATTCTCTTCCAGGTAGTGCTGGTCGCCTACGATCTGGACGAGCCGCTCTTCTTCCAGCGCAGTTCCAATTGCGTTTGTGCCTTCACAGCCTTCGCTCCACGTGGCTCCGGGTCGCAGCGCTACGCGCTGTGCTTTCTCTATGAAATCGCTGTCGCCGCAGCCGTCCAGGATGGTTCCATCGGGATCGGCGAGCAGCACCACTCCATCCGCCCCGGTAATCGCGCGCCGCATTACGCTCAGTTCGTTGCCTGCAAGTTGCACCAGAACGCGATGCTGCTCCTTGCGCCGCTTGAGCTCACCGTCTGCCAGCAGTTCCAGGCTAGCGCTATTGGCGCGCACCAACCCCAGTTGCCGGCAACGCTCCCACGAGCGTGCGATCGGCGACACGCATTGCGGAGCCGCGGACCGTTCTGTGGACAGCAGAAACCGGGCGGTCTCCCCGTTTTCCTCCTCCCACTTGCTTCGGAAGGAGCACGGTGATGATTGGGGCATAACGGGCAGATTCTAGCACCGATCAACAACGTTTGTCGCTCAAATCCCACCGTCCACGCGGCAAAAAGTGTTGCGCGTGCGTCGCTGCAGCGTTGCAAAATGCGACGGCCTCAGACACTTTCGCTCCGCACGGGCCCCAACTTACCGAACTGCGGCAGGTAGATAAGTGCGCCTAACTCGCCGTGCAATAGCAACATACGCTCCTTTAGGTGGACGTTGCCGCGCTTCCTCTGAGGAATGGCCTGCAAATTGCCATGTTATCGGCGCAATCAACTTTGCAGCTTTGAGTGCAAAGGAGCAATCTAGATGCCCTCCTGGTCGACTCAGTCATCGTCGTTTTCTGAACTCACGGAGTCGATCACCTTCCGCCCCCGCTACCAGAACTACATCGGCGGCCTGTGGGTTGCACCGGTTGCGGGCGCGTATTTTGACGATGTCACGCCCATCACCGGCGAACCGTTTTGTGAAGTGCCCCGTTCCACCGCCGCCGATATCGAGTTGGCCCTCGACGCCGCTCACGCCGCGAAGGAAGGATGGGCAAGGACCAGCATCACGCAGCGCTCGATTCTCCTGAATCAAATTGCAGACCGCATGGAGGAGAACCTCAGCACGCTGGCTCTGGCCGAAACCTGGGACAACGGCAAGCCGATTCGCGAGGCCATGGTTGCCGACATTCCCCTCGCCATCGATCACTTCCGCTACTGCGCCAGCTGCATTCGCGCGCAGGAAGGCAGTGCCGCGGAGATCGATCACGACACTGTTGCCTATCACTTTCAGACGCCGCTCGGCGTGGTGGCACAGATCATTCCCTGGAACTTTCCGCTGCTCATGGCCGCGTGGAAGCTCGCGCCGGCTTTGGCCACCGGCAACTGTGTGATCCTCAAGCCATCGGAACAAACCCCGGCCAGCATTCTCCTGTGGGCTGAACTGGTGGGCGATCTGCTTCCGCCTGGCGTACTGAACATCGTGAATGGCTTCGGCGACGAAGCGGGAAAACCGCTCGCCTCCAGCCCGCGCGTTGCCAAAGTTGCATTCACCGGATCCACCGTCACCGGCCGCGCCATCCTGCAATTCGCAAGCCGCAACATGACTCCGGTCACGCTTGAGCTGGGCGGCAAATCGCCCAACATCTTTTTTGAGGATGTGGCCGATAAGGACGATGATTTCTTCGATAAGGCGCTTGAAGGCTTTGCGATGTTTGCCCTCAACCAGGGTGAAATTTGCACCTGCCCCAGCCGCGCGCTAATTCAGGAAAGCATCTACGAGCGATTCATGGAGCGTGCACTCGAGCGGGTCAGCGCCATCCGCCAAGGCAGCCCGCTCGACCCCACCACCATGATGGGCGCGCAGATCTCAAGCCGTCATCTTGAAAAGGTTCTCGGCTACATCGACATCGGAAAGCATGAAGGCGCGGAGCTGTTGATCGGCGGCGGGCGCGCGATCCTGCCCGGTGAGCTCAGCAGCGGCTATTACGTGCAGCCTACCGTCTTCCGTGGCAACAATCGCATGCGCATCTTCCAGGAGGAGATTCTGGGACCGGTGGTTTCGGTAACCACCTTCAAAACGGAAGACGAAGCGCTCGCCATCGCCAATGACACGCTATTTGGGCTCGGCGCTGGATTGTGGTCGCGCGACGCGAACCTCTGCTATCGCATGGGCCGCCGCATTCAGGCCGGCCGCGTCTGGACGAACTGTTATCACGCCTATCCGGCTCACGCCGCATTTGGCGGTTACAAGCAATCCGGCATCGGCCGGGAAACCCATCGCATGATGCTCGACGACTATCAGCAGACCAAAAATCTGCTGGTGAGTTATAGCCCGAGAAAGCTGGGCTTCTTTTAGTCACTGGTTGTTTTCAAGGACCCGCAGGTTGGCTGCGATGAAATCTCCCACGCGGAACGCAGTGGGTTAGTTGGAGAGAGGAGAGACCCTGGCTCCGCCTGGAACGAAGCGGAAGTAAACAGTGCTCGGTGTAGGAATACCCTCCACTCGGTGGCTTTCAAACCGGAACGATTGCGAGTGGGCCCTTTTGAGGGGTAGGCAATCATTTGAACCTCCGCGAGGCGGAGAAAACTTTGTGAGGAGATTTCATCATGGCTCTTGCAGATCAGACTTACGGATTCTTCATTCCCACCGTTTCGTTGATGGGAATTGGCTGCGCAAAAGACACCGGTGCACAGGCTAAGGCACTGGGCGCGAAAAACCTGCTCATCGTCACCGATGCCGGCCTCGCCAAGCTCGGCGTTGCCGACAAAATCAAGGGTTACCTGGTTGCTGCCGGCCTCAAGGCAACCATCTATTCCGGCGCTGAGCCCAACCCGACCGACAAGAACGTTCATGACGGCGTCAAGGTCTATAACGATAACAACTGCGACGGTATCGTCAGCCTTGGCGGCGGCAGCTCCCACGACTGCGGCAAGGGCATCGGCCTGGTAGTTTCCAACGGCGGCAACATCCGCGATTTCGAAGGCGTCGACAAGTCCACCGAGCCCATGCCTCCGTTTCTGGCCATCAACACCACTGCAGGCACCGCGTCGGAGATGACCCGCTTCTGCATCATCACCAACACGGATACCCACGTAAAGCTGGCCATCGTCGACTGGCGCGTCACTCCGAATATCGCCATCAACGATCCACTGCTCATGGTCGGCATGCCCGCCTCGCTCACCGCTGCTACCGGCATGGACGCATTGACCCACGCCGTGGAAGCTTATGTATCCACGATCGCCACGCCCATCACCGATGCTTGCGCTCTGCAGGCCATCAAGCTGGTTTCGAAGTATCTCCGTCCAGCCGTTGCCAACGGCACCAACCTGGAAGCCCGCGACAAGATGGCCTATGCCGAGTATCTGGCTGGAATGGCCTTCAACAACGCCAGCCTCGGTTACGTGCACGCCATGGCTCACCAGTTGGGCGGCTTCTACAACCTGCCGCACGGCGTGTGCAACGCCATCCTGCTGCCTGAGGTTTGCGAGTTCAACAAGATCGCCTGCCCGGAGCGCTTTGCCGACATCGCAGTCGCCCTCGGCGAGAGCGTGGAAGGGCTTTCGGCCATTAACGCTGCCGACGTCGCCATCGCCGCCATCCGCAAGCTGTCGAAGGACGTAAGCATTCCCGACAACCTGGCCGTGCTGGGCGTGAAGGAGCGCGATTTTGAAGTGATGGGCATCAACGCCAAGAAGGACGCCTGCCAACTCACCAATCCGCGCCTTGCAACACTGCAGCAGGTCACGGCGATCTTCAAGTCTGCACTTGGCACAGTGCAGCCGGTGGTCAGAGAATCCGAGGAGGTCCTCGTTCCGGCATAAATCGAAACGGTTCTGCGCTTCATTACAGCGCAGAGCTTTTTGCACTTCTGCGCGGCGGCCGCTCAACCGTCGCGCAGATTTTTTTGAAAACCTGGACTCGCTGTCAAAACATGCGAAGCGGTGCCTGAGCCAGTACCGTGTCCATGTAGTTTTGTGCTTTCCCAGGTCTCAAAATCGAGACCTGGGGCACCCATGTTCAAATTTTCGGTTACGAAATCACGCGGACACTGTACTAGGAGCCTTGTCCAGCTGGCTGGTGCTCACTGATTGTCTTGACTCCGGCTTCCCTTCGTCCTTTGCTCCGCGACGGCTGCAGGGTGTGCGACGGCATATAGCTGCGGTAAACGGAGATGTGAAAGCAGGCCTGCTCAAACTCCTCTTCCACGTCGATTTTGCCCGCGAGTTCGAGGGCCAGCAGGTGGCGTCGCATCCAGGCAATCTCATCGCGGCTCATTTCTTTTTTGGCAATGTCGACGGTGGCGCCCATCAGATGCGGGCTGAAGAGATCGCCTTCCGCCGGCGCGGCATTTCCATTGATGCGCATTAACTGCGCCTGGTAGGCAACCGTCCGCACCGCCGAACTCACTTCGAGCGGGCGATGGAACGCAGCCTCGTGCGCGCGCGCCAGGTCAGCGAGGAAGCGCGCCGTCCACGGCCGGCAGTAGCGATGGTGCGCCGGCAACTCGTCGTCCACCGTGAGCGCATCCGATAGCGGAAGCGGCACCAGCAGATGGTGCTCGATTCGCGCGGAGAGATCGTCTTCATCCTCGATCCGCTCCAGCCCATCGGCTTCCAGCCGCTCATCCTGCCGTTCGAGTGACGCCAGCGAGCCTCGCAACGGCGGCGGCATGCCTCCGCGCGCAATCGAGAGCGAGCGGCTCGGCGAGGTGAACTCATTTTGCTTGACGTCAGGGGCGTCTGCAGCGCCAATGATCGGCGCTGCCACGGCTAAGCTCGTGGCCAAGGCAGCAGACGCGCCACGCGCTGCGCCGTCTTCGCGCGCCTGGCGAGATTTTTGTTGCTCGACGCGCGCTGTTTCCCGGGCTCTACGCGATGCGGCTGCTTCCCTTGCAATCCGCTCGCGCTCGCTCTTCGTTGGGCGGCGCCCAGCGTGCTCAATCCTGGCGCGATGCTCGCCGGCAGCAGCGTGGCGCGAATGGATTGAAGATTGCGTGCGCGCGGCTTCATGCGGGGCGTGCGCGTTTGCGGCTTTCCTGTGCGGTTTTGCGGAGTGGGTCGGAGCGGCAGAAACTGCGCCGGAGGCATCCGCGAAGATCGGTTCACGGGCGCTGGCGGCCAGTCCGGCCGCCAGCGCCACAATTAGGATGGCGGTCCTGCACATGGGAAAGGGTGCGGACATCCAGAGCAACTCCAGTGTACGGCGATCCGCGCCCGGGTTCGAGTGTCAAGCCGGATTCGGATGTGTCTGATAAGTAGTTATCAGTTGCCAGTTGTCGGCGTTCGGTCTTTCGTCGTCAGCAATCAATGCGGCAAGATGCGAGAAGACGATCCTCTTTCGATTAGACCCGGAGCGTGAGCAAAGGTTGCACGCCAGTTCGATGCAAGCCGCCCAAGCGCCCTCACGGTAAAGGAATCGCTGCCGATGAACAAAGCGACGTTCGGACGCAGGGAGACCTCATGGAATCTGCGCGAATTCTATTTGTCGACGATGACAACAACTCTCTCCAAGGCTACAAACGCCTTCTCTACGGACTCTTCGATGTTGAAACCGCACTGGGCGGAGTCCCGGGCCTGGCTGCGGTTCACCTGCTCGGCCCTTTTGACGTCATCATCGCGGATATGCAGATGCCGGGCATGAGCGGCGCGGAGTTTCTCGCGCAGGTCCGCCAACTCGCTCCGAATTCTGTGCGTATGATCCTTACCGGCCACAAAGATCTCAATCGAGCGATCAAGGCCGTGAATGAGGGCCGCATTTTCCGCTACCTCACCAAGCCTTGCGGGAAAGATGATCTTGTCCACGCCATCGAACTCGGCGTGGCCGAGTATCGCGCGAACATCGCGGAAGACAGACTCGTCAAGGAGGCCAAGGAGATCAAGTCGCAGGTAGCTTCTCTGAGCAAGACTTTGTTCTCGCAGGACCCGCGGTAGAGTCAGGCGCCCACCTTTCTTACGCCCCCGCGGGGGCTGCGGTGACGGTTTGGACACTTTCCCCAGGCTTGCGCCTGGGGCTACCATCTTTTGCCCGCTACGCGGGCATCGCGCTGCGCCAGTCATCACCGCCGAAATGAGTGATTCCCTTGGCTCCCCGGTCTTTTGGCCCTTCGTGCTTACGCTTCCTTGGCCCGCGCCAGCATGTACTCAACCGCCGCTTGCAGTTCCGCCGGGGTTACATCTTCCACCACGCCCGCATCGCCAATGCCGACCGGCAACACGAAGCGCCGCACCCCGCCGATGTTCTTTTTGTCTGCGCCGGTTGCCGCCACCACTTTGGCGGCGCGCAGATCGAGCGGCGGCAGCGGCCCGTAACGATAGATAAGCTGCTCCATGCGCTCCATTTGCGCGGCGCTGATGGTTCCCCGCCGGCGCGCCAGCGCCAGTGCGGCCACCATGCCCCACCCCACAGCTTCACCATGCAGCATGGCCTTGTAGCCGGTGACCTGCTCCAGTGCGTGACCCACCGTGTGGCCGAAATTCAGAATCATGCGCAGGCCGTTTTCGCGCTCGTCCTTGTTCACCACGCCGGCCTTCATGCGAATCGAAGCCGCAATCACCCGTTCCAGCGCCTTGGCGTCGCGCCCCAGCACCGCATCCGCCTGCTCTTCCATAAAGCGCAGCAGCGAGCGGTCGCGAATAATGCCGGCCTTCACGCTTTCCATCAACCCGGCGCGCAACTCGCGGTCTGGCAACGTGCCCAGCACACCGATATCGGCAAACACCGCGCGCGGGTGGTGAAAGCTGCCGACGAGATTTTTGCCTTCCGGCAGATTCACGCCTACCTTGCCGCCTACGCTCGAGTCGACCTGGGACAGGAACGTCGTTGGAACCTGCACATAGGGAATGCCGCGCATGAAAATCGAGGCGACGAATCCGCCCACATCACCCACAATGCCGCCGCCAAACGCAATGAGCAAAGACCCGCGATCGCCGCCGCCCTGGATCATTTCGCGGAGCAGTTGCTCGACACTGCGGATCGTCTTATGTTTTTCGCCCGGCTCCAGGAAGAGCACGATCGGCTCTTCAGCAAAGGAACGCAGGAAGCGCTCGCTCCACAGCGCCCAGATGGCGGGCGATGTGAGGACAAAGACGCGCCGGGCATTTCCGCGGGAATGGGCGAGCCGGCCAACGGCCTTGTCTATCCGCGGAGCCAGCGTCTCCAGCAGCCCGCTGCCCGCATAGACTTCATATTTTGCCGAGGGTGTTTCAACACGTATGGTTTGCACAACTTCAATCGTAAAGGAGCGGAACGAGGGCTCTTCCATCCGATGGGGGGGGCGAGTTGAAAGGCACGAAAACCAGCGATTGTGCTCTACCGCCCTTTTCAGCAGAAAGAACGGAAAGGACGGGCACGGAAGATTTGATGCGGGTTCATGGGCCGGACATTCGTGCTGTACCCCTCCCCCCGGGGGGGGGGACTACGCAAGTGTTTGAAAATAAAAGAGGAAGTTTTGATTTTTGTGTAAGTGTATGATTCTAAATGTTCACTTTTGCAAGTATATGAAATATATAACTTTAACGTCCATTCCTCCGGTGTTTGGATTGTTTTGCTCATTGATTTGAGCGTACTTCAAGAGGTGGTAATTCCAGGCAGGGTGGATCGTCTTGTAAGTGTTTGGAATAATTGATGATAGAAGGAGATTGCGGCCGTCAGGGCTTGACAAGGACTTCGGTGAGGCGGCGAACTCTCCCCAGGGGTTATTTTCGGTCGTCCCTTCAAGACTTGGCCGCTTTTCAACAACCATGCACTTTAAGCGCGGGATCGATTGAACGTTCACAGCCCCAGCAGCGCAGCTTGTCCCACGGATCTACCGGCTATCGACGGAGCCATGGCGACCTCTTCGGCGTCATCGGCAATATCCACATAGGCCAGTTCCCAGGAGGAACGGTCTTTCAGCAACCGAGAGACCAGCGCAGTGTGCATGGCGTGGCCGGCACGCTCAGCCACCACGCGCCCTTCAATGCGGCGTCCGGCGAGAGCCAAGTCGCCGATGAGGTCCAGCACCTTGTGCCGCACATACTCGTCGGCCAGGCGCAAGGGACCGTTCACAGGCCCGTGTTCGTCGAGAATGATGGCGTTTTTCGGGCCGGCGCCGCGGATCAGCCCCATGTCGCGCAGCCGCTGCTCGTCGGCTATGTAGCCGAAGGTGCGCGCCGGCGCAATGGCAGTTCCGTACGTCTCGGCGGCCAGATCCACGCACACATCCTGCTGTCCGATGGGCGATGGAAAATCGATGGCGTAGCAGATGTTGTAGCCTTCGCCCGGATAGACGCCGATAAACTTGTTGCCCTCGCGCACTTCCAGCGGCTTGGTTACGCGGATGACTTCGCGGCGGCGGCGCTGCGGGCGGATACCCACGCTCCGAAACGCGTCGACGTAGGGCAACGCGCTGCCATCGAGAATCGGAAGTTCGAGGTTATCGAGCTCCACAATCACGTTGTCCACGCCCATGCCAATGAGCGCCGACAATAAATGTTCAGTGGTGGAGATGAGGACGCCCTGTCGCATCAAGCTGGTGGCGTAACTGACCTTGGCAACATTGCGGCCGGTGGCGGGAATCTCAAAGTTATCCAGATCGGTTCGTCGGAAGACAATGCCCGAGCCGCCGGGAGCGGGTAGCAGGCGCATGGTTACCGGCGCGCCCGAGTGCAGGCCGACGCCTGTAAACTCCAGCGGAGCCGCAATCGTTTGTTCGTATTGCGCGGATGGTCCCAATCCCTTTATCCCAATCCCTTTATGAAACTGTGGAGAAAATTCCTCCCTAGATTAGACGAAGGTTGGAGAGGCTGTAGTGTGGTAAATTTGCCACACCCTGCACAGTGGAATCAATTCAGTAAAAATCGGCGCGGCCCGCGTGGCGCATGGTAAGCGGTTTAGAATCAGATAGTCCAGAAGTATTCGGCGTCGCGACTCCAAAAGGATTTTACGTTGATCCCTGACCGCCATCTCGATTTACCAATGCGCGCTTTGCTCGCAGGAGCCCGGCGCAAGGAGCAGGCACTGATCGAAGTGGCGCGAAGACTTGTCTGCGCCGAATCGCCTTCTGACGACAAAGCGGCCGTCGATGGCTGCGCGACTCTCGCCGCGGAGCACGCCAGATCACTCGGTGGGCGCGTGAAGCTGCACCGGCAGAAGGCCTTCGGCGACATTCTCGAGGTCCGCTTTGGTCCGCGCGCCGGCCGGGACCGCATCCTGCTGCTTGGCCATCTGGACACGGTGTGGCCGCTGGGCACGCTGAAGACCATGCCGTGGCGCATACACGACGGCCGCCTGGCTGGACCGGGCGTGCTCGACATGAAAGCCGGCGTCGCCATGGCCCTGACTGCAATCGAGTTGCTGATTGACGCGCAGGTACTCGACCGCGAAGTCATTCTGCTGCTCAATAGCGATGAGGAGATTGGCAGCCCGGCATCGCGGCCCATTACCGAGAAGCTGGCGGGGGAGAGCGCCGCGGTCTATGTTCTGGAACCGGCGCAGGGACTGGCTTACAAAACTGCGCGCAAGGGTACCGGCAACTGGAGAATCGATGTGCGCGGTGTGGCGGCGCACGCAGGCGTGGACTTTGAAAAGGGCGCAAGCGCGCTCTGCGAGCTGGCTCGCGCCATCGAAACCGTGAGCGGGTGGACAGATCTGAAGCGGGGCGTGACAGTGAGCGTAGGCGTGGCGGGCGGCGGGACCAAGAGCAACGTAGTTCCCGCTGAGGCCTGGGCCCTTGTGGATGCGCGCATCGCCCGCGCTGCCGATGGTCCGCGTCTGGGGCGCAAGTTTGCGGCGCTGAAGGCCGCCGATCGACGTTGTTCCGTCACTGTCACCGGGGGCATCAACCGTCCGCCGATGGAACGAAAGCGCGGCACGGTAGCACTCTACAGGAGGGCGCGCACCCTGGCTGCCGAATTGGGCTTGGCACTGGATGAAGCGGCCACCGGCGGCGCCTCCGACGGCAACTTCACGGCGGCGCTGGGCATTGCTACCCTCGACGGCATGGGCGCTGTGGGCGAAGGCGCGCACGCGAACCATGAATCGGTGCTGGTGGAGCATTTGGCCCCGCGCACAGCGCTGCTGGCGGGAATGATGCTTGCGGCGTCTCGCCTTTAGCACGCGGGCCGCGACGCATCTGCAGCCCCCGGCCTTTCAGCCCGAACTCAAGCCGGGACCCGGTTGGGCTTTTTGGCGAATCCCCAGACGCAGACCCAGCAAAGACAAATTGCATGAAGCCAGGTGAAGGCTGACAGCATCTGACCAACCAAGCTGGAGATGCTGGAAAGCCCGAACGCGGTCCGCGCCTTGTCAGGCGGCTGCAATCTTGCCCGGAATCCGGAAAGCGTTGTCGGAACACCATGATCGCCGCGCCCGCATCCAAACCGGGCATGCGGGAGTACTTCTTTACGCACAACACGCGAAACCACAGCAAAGGAGAACGCACACGTGACACTCGCAGAAGCGCGCAAGGTAATAGCAGCCGCCGAAAAGAAGGCCCAGGAAATCAAGTGGCCGATGAATATCGCAGTGGTCGATGAGGGCGGCAACCTGGTCTCCCACGTCCGCATGGATGGGGCCTGGATCGGCAGTATCGACATTTCGATCAACAAGGCGTTCACCTCGCGGGCGTTCGATATCACCACAAAAGATTTAGCGACGCACTCTCAGTCGGGAGGACAATTCTTCGGCATTCACGTCTCCAATGGAGGCCGCATCATGATCTTCGCCGGCGGCGTCCCACTGAAGCGTGGCGAAAAAGTTGTGGGCGCCATCGGCGTCAGCGGCGGATCGGGAGAGCAGGATCACGCCGTTGCTGAGGCGGGCGCCGCCGCGTTTGCATAATTAACCCCAAACATCGGGCAGGAGCATTTATATGGCAGCGAATCGTGGAGTGGCATACGAGGGCACCGGGAAGGTCGAAGTACAAAATATCGACTACCCGAAGATGGAACACAACGGCCGGAAACTGGAGCACGCGGTCATCCTCAAGTTGATTGCTACCAATATCTGCGGCAGTGATCAGCACATGGTGCGAGGCCGAACGACGGCGCCGATCGGAATGATTCTGGGCCACGAAATTACCGGCGAGATTATTGAGAAAGGCAGCGATGTTGAATTTCTCGAGATTGGCGACCTGGTGTCCTCGCCCTTCAACATCGCCTGTGGCAGATGCCGAAACTGTCGAGAGGGACAGACGGGGATTTGCCTGAATGTCAACGGGGACCGCCCGGGGGGCGCGTTTGGATACGTGGATATGGGTGGTTGGATCGGCGGACAAGCGGACTACGTTATGGTCCCTTACGCCGATTTCAATCTGCTGAAGTTTCCAGACAAAGAGAAGGCAATGGCCAAGATCCGCGATCTGGCTCTGCTGTCCGACATCTTCCCCACTGGTTATCACGGCGCTTATACGGCCGGGCGTAAGCACTGGTTCGACGGTGTATGTTGCTGGAGCCGGGCCGGTTGGCCTGGCATGTGCCGAGGCTTGCCATTTGCTTGGAGCAGCCGTAGTGATCGTCGGAGACCTTATTCCGGATCGGCTGGCCCAGGCCAGGAGCTTCGGCTGCGAGACCATCGATCTGCGCCAGGAGGGAGAGCTGGGCGACAGAATTGCGCAAGTTCTCGGGGTGCCCGAAGTGGATTCAGCGGTCGATTGCGTCGGCTTTGAAGCCAAGGGCGGCCATGGTGAAGAAGCGCCGGCAATCGTTCTGAACGGATTGATGTCGGTTACCAGGGCCGGCGGTGCGATCGGAATCCCGGGACTCTATGTCACCGACGACCCAGGCAGCAAAGACAAGAACGCGCAACGCGGCGTTCTGGGTGTGCGGATTGGACTCGGATGGGCCAAGTCCCATACTTTCGCAACCGGTCAGTGTCCGGTCCTGCGCTACAACCGGCAACTGATGATGGCCATTCTCCACGACAAAACGCATCCGGCGAAAGCCGTGAATGCCACAGTCATGCCGCTCGAAGATGCACCGCGAGGTTATCAGGATTTCGATAAGGGAGCTGCGAAGAAGTACATTCTCGATCCCCATGGGATCTTGCGCAAAGCAGCTTAGCCTCTCGACTAACTCGCTCCAGTTGGAGGTGGCAACAGCCTTCAGGCTCCCGCGCGCTTGCTGCCACAATCCCCGCAGATTCCATACAGAAAGAACTCGTGCCCCGTCGCCCGAAAACCGCGGGGGAGCTTGGGGCGCGTCTGGGCGATACAGCCTTCGAGGTCAAATAGCTTGCCACACTTGTCGCAATGGAAGTGGTGGTGATGCTTCTTACCGGAAAGTTCGTAGCGGTCGGGCTCTCCGGGAAGCGCGACAATTTGCAACCATTTCTCGGCCACCAGCGCCTGAATATTGCGATAGACGGTGGCAATTCCCAACTGCGCATGATGGAGTTGCGCGGCTCTCAGAGCCTCGTCTGGAGAGAGCGGCCGGTCGTTTTCGAGAAACGCCTCGCGGATCGCGGCCTTCTGTTTTGTATTGCGCTTTTCCACGCTGCTAAGAATTCGTTCTCAGTTGAATTTTAGCAGAGAGTTTCACTTCATCACGAAGAGAGAGCGTTCTCGCCAGGTGTGGCCGGGGATAACGCGTCCGCCGCTGCGGCAGCTGAGTGCGGATGAAGGCAAGTGCCGAGCGCGCAGGAACGGCAGAAGCTCCGGTTAACGAGATGCGCCGTCACCAGCAGCAGTCCGCCACAGACGGTGATCGCGGCTTCACCGAAACTGCCGAGGGTTTCATCGCCGAGCAACGCAGCCAGCGAAATGAGCAACAGCCCTGCGATGAAGAGATAAAGGAGCCAGCGCCTGCGATGCATCTTGTAGCCGGATCGAAAGGCCAGAAAGCCGAAGAATGCGATTGGCAACGTCAGGTAGCGATGGGTGACATCGTCGCCCGGCAGCCCCTTGAGGAGAAGCGGAGCGAAGGCGATGAGAACCGGAAGGCACAAACAATGAATCATGCAGAGCACCGACAACGCCACTCCCAAACTATCCGACATTTCCCGAACCCTGCTTTTGGCTTCCACTGTTTGTTTCCTCTCTATTTGTGCTTTGTGTCTTGTTACTTTTTAATGATAACACATTCGCATTATTATCAACCTCAAATGGTGACGAGGTGAACTACTATGGGAAGTAAGGCCGCTGCAGGAAGCTCTTTCGGGTGCTGCACAAATCAGGCAAAGTGTTTTCAATGAATCTGCCCGCGATCGATCCATCTTCGCCGCATCCTTACTGGGTCGATCGGCTCGATCCCTGGGTCGTTCATTTTTATGGTGACTTCGGGATCCGCTGGTATGGTCTCGCCTATCTGGCAGGCATCTGCGTCGCCGCTCTCATCTTTTTGCGCTGGGCGCGTCGAGGCCGGCTGCCCATCTCAAGCGATGACGTCAGCACCCTGATTGCATACGCCGCGGCAGGAGTGATTGTTGGAGGAAGACTTGGCTACTGCATCTTCTACAACCTGGATGACGTTTTCCATCACCCTCTAGAAATCTTCGCGCTTTGGCACGGTGGCATGGCGAGCCATGGTGGCATTCTTGGGCTGGTGATCGGTGTCTGGATTTTTGCCAGGCAGAGAAAGCTCAATCCATGGATCTTTCTGGATGCGGCCGCGGCGACCGGGCCCCTCGGTATTTTTTTTGGGCGCATCGCCAATTTCATCAATGGCGAGTTGTGGGGCCGGCCATCGTGGGTTCCCTGGGCGGTGATATTTCCCAACGCGCCGCTTGTGGATGGGGTCAACGTGCCCCGGCACCCAAGCCAGCTCTATGCCGCACTGATCGAAGGACTGCTGGTCTTCGCAGTAGCTCAGTGGGTGTTCCATCGCCAGAGCCGCTCCGGTATGACGACAGCGGCGGTGTGCATCACCTATGGCGTGGGCCGCTTTGTGGATGAGTTCTGGCGCCAACCCGATCTCGGACAGCCGATCTACTGGGGCTGGATGAGCAAGGGGCAGTTGCTGACGATTCCCATGATTCTTGCCGGCGTTGGAATCGTGCTGTGGCGCCGGCATGTGATTCGACAAATCTCCAGGGACCAAGAAGGTAAGCAATGACCGGATGAATTCGTTCTTTTGGCTTCCGTGGTTTCCCACCCTTTCGCCGGGAAAAAGGCGAAAGGATGGGGCACGGAGTTGGTACAAATCCAAGCGGTCAAAGACCTAGCTACCCGCCTTCGGCATTGTAAAAGTCGCCGGGTCGACCGTCTTGTTCACCTCCACTTTCTTTACGGTGATGTTGAGCGCTAACTGCCCGCCCAGATCTACGTTCATGGAGAAGGGGAACAATAAGCCCGAATCCGTCTTTCGGTAATCGGAAAAGGTTGTTACTATGTCCACATCCTGGTCCTGTAACTTGCCCTTCTGGGTAACGGATTGGACAAGGTAGGTAGCGGCATCGATCGCGTAGACGGTTTCCACGTTTTCCTTTGTGGTCAGCTTGATCTTATAAGTGGCGGCATCCTTCCCGAGCGCTTCGATTTTGCTGCCCTTGGATGCGTAGTCATACAGTCCGCCCCCCACGTACATCTGATCTTTTCCCGCGTTGTACTCCGCCTCCGGCATGGGAGTTGGATCGCTCGTACCGGCCATTGGATTCACCGTCCATCCTCCTTTGGCGTTGTAACAATGCACAATCTTGCTGCCGTTGATGTCTGTCTCTGTCTTGTAGCCGACCCCGTCCAAAATGACCGTCGTGCTCGGGGCATCATTCCCCATCACCTGGACGGTTGAGTCAATGGAGATCGACTTCACCTGACTGATGGCCTCTTTGCCGCCGATCGCAGTGAGATACCGGGCTATGATCTCATTGGCGGTTTGAGCGTTCGCAGATAAGGTGCCGGCTAGAGCAGCAACCACCACGATGCCGCGAATCATGTTCTTCATCTTGCTCCCCTCACCTTTCGCTTACAGTTCCCTGCCCTTAGCTTCCCCGAATCTCCACCATCGTAATCGACATCGCGGGAAACACACGCTCCAACTGGCCCCGCGCTACTTTGGCTTTGGGCAACTGCTGGATGCGGCCCAGGTCTGCGGCGCTATACTGAAACACTTTAGCGCGTCCTCTCGCCTTGAAGTTCTCAAGCGTCAACGCGGCCTTCAAATCTCCAAAGGTCTTGTTGATGACCATTACCGTCACCCTGCCGTCGGCGGTGCGGCGAGCCGCGTAAATGGACAGCCTGCCCTGATCGCCGCTGGTGGCCGCCAGACTCAGGTCGCCAAACTGCCCTCCCTTGCCGTCATAGTTACGAAACATTTTGAACGCATAGAGGAGGGGCTGATCCAGGTTGGGCGGTCCCCACAGCGCCGCCATGTCGAGCCCCTCGCGGCCGAAGATACCCAGAATGTCCGACTCTGCCACCGCACCACTAATGTGTTCCGCCCCGCCCCAGTTGTACTCGGTGATCGCCGTCTTAGTTCCCGGGTAGTCGGCAGCGACCCAGCGCATCATGCGTGGAATGAGCTCCGGCGGCATCGTCGCCATAATATTGTCGGGGTTGCGAAATCGAAAATCGGTGTAGGACGGGTCCCAGAAGACCCTGGTCGAATTCAGCACCGCTTTTTGTTGCTGGCTGTTTCCGGCGGGCTTCAGTCCGGCATCTTTCGCCGCAAAATATGTGTGCAGGTCCAGGTAATCCAGCAACCGCGTGTGCTGCGGATCTGCATCCTGCGCGGCCTTGAACGCCTGTAGATAGTACTCAATCAGCGGAACATTCCCGTGCGCTCTGCGGTCCACGGCTCGCGCCGGATCCATCCAGTGCCCCTTCATCGAGTCGAGGTCCTTGGAGGAGTAGAAGAACGACATCCAGGAGTCGATGACCGGGCCGCTTACCTCGGCTGTGGGATCCGCGGCTTTGACCGCCTGCGCCACCTTCAGCCCGTTCTCCGTGACCTCCTCGTAGGTAAATGGCAAGGGATGCACGTCGCGATGTATCTTGTTCCACCAGGTGGGCTCGTTGTCGAGCGAGTAAATGGCCACGCCGCCGTGGGCTGCGTCGCCAAACCGGCCTACCAAATACTTCACCCAGTCTGCTGTCCACGCGGCGTCCACCGGCATGGAGGTGTCATTGGGATCGTTGTTGACGATCTCGGTTCCATCCGGCCGGACGCCGTTCCCGAAGTCATGCCAATACGGATCCGTTTTTTGTTGTGGACCGTACTTGGCCACCGAAAAGCTCGCCGCGTGCGTCCGCGTCTTCGCCACCCAGCCCATCACCGGCACAGTGGCCAGCGTTTTTGCGCCAGTCGCCCGATCCTGCTCCACTTGCGAGTTGAATTGCGATTGATCTGGATATTTTGAGTTTCGGTTTGGCACCAGCTCAAAAAACCAGTCTTCCCCGGCACTACTGATGTCGAGCTTGTAGTTGTAGCGGGTGACGCCCTCGCCGCCCCAGCGGTCCAGCGGCAGCCGGGTTGCCTCTGCCACCAGCGGCGCTTGGTGATGCGGGTCCGTCAACCGCCAGGCATTCATCCCGTAGATCAGCGGACTGATGGGGTGCGTTGCCTTCCCCGCATTCACGGTGAGCGCTGGTCCGGCGGCCGGCGGAGTGGCCACCAGCTTGACCACTGCGGTGGACGATTTTGACGGGGCCGCCGTGCTTGTCGCGGTAATCGTCACCGACGCCGGGGCTGGATACGGGGTGACGTAAAGCCCTGCGCCGGTAATCGTTCCCAGCGTCGCATTCCCGCCCTCCACGCCGCCGGCAGCCCACTTCACCGCGGAGCTGAAATTTCCCGTCCCCGTCACGACCGCGCGAAACTGTTTGCTCTCCCCTGCGCTCAGCTCCACGAGTGCCGGCTCTACGGTCACTCCTTCTACAACATCCGGGGACAGCGGCGCCTGCGCCTGCTCACCGGCGGTCGATGCGTTTGAGTTTTGCTGTGCGGCGGCTCTTACTTGCGCGCCTGCTCGCATCGCCGCAGCACCAAGCGTGATTGCCGTGAGTATCGAGATTGCCTGAGTGCAGCGCTGCGCGGCTGCGCCACGCTGGACCAGCCATTGCGGCAAACGCACAACTGCGGCATCTGCGGCGCGAGAAGGCGACGAAGAAACGAGCATAACGCCTCCGACGAAACTGAAGCGATCGGGGCTCGAGCGACCTGGGCTCAAGCGACCTGGCCGGTACGCAGCCATCCGCCAGCTCAAAATAGATAGCATCGCGCCGCCCAGGCGGCGCGATGCTGGCCCAATTCCCGCGGATCTTCTAATTGCGGCGCCTCTATTGCACCGTCACATTCACGTAATACGGCAAGGAAACCTGATTGGCGCTGCCATAGACGAGCAGACCTGTTCCCCCGCTCGCGGTCGTGCAGTTGGCACCTGGGCCTGTCTGCGGAACGCACTGGGAGCCCACCTGCTTCGCGGTGATGGCCACAGCATAGGATCCCGCCGGCGTCGCAAGTTGCGCCGACGGAGCGAGGTTTGTGGTGTTGCAGGCGGTCAGGCTGGTCGCGAGCGCACCGCCAACAATCAGCAAGCCGACCATCAACAGGCGGCGCCATTTCTCGAAGGCTCTGCGGCGGATGAAGAGGCCGATCATTCCCAAGCCAAAGAGCGACGCCCATGTGATCGATGGCGCAATATTTCGGCTGGTGGTAGTGGTGCCCGTGGAGACGTTGGTGTTGATGGTGAGCGTGACAATCCCGCTACCGTTGGCGTTGCATCCGCCAGTTTCAGCCAACGTCTCGAACGCCGCCGCGGTTCCCGAATTCGAATCCAGCAGAGGCTGCGGGCATATCTGGACGGAATTGGGGGCGCTCGGCTGGTAGGGGCTGACGCTGGTGGGGTAGGAAAACGTGCATTCAGTATTCGGGGGTAAGTTGTCGCAGGCCAGGGTCACCGGGAAGTTGTAATCGTTCTCGGTCCCACCTTTTCCCTGAAAGCCGTAGCCCAGCAACGGCGCGAGGTAGAGCGTCACGCTCGCCGTCGATCCGGGTTGCACGTTCACCGAAGTCGCGGACATAGGAGTGGAAGGGGCGGAGGGCATGGAGGTAGTGATGTTCACCAGCGAACTGCGAAGGACCTGGAAGAGGGTGGACACGGGGTCTGTGGCCGGATTGAAATTCGCATCTCCGCTGTACTGGGGTGTGATGTAGTGCGTCGACACCACGGGCGTGTAGGTTGTGAACGAGGGCATGGGCAGGCAGCTCGTGGTGAATGAAGCCGTGGCGCCCGCATTCGCCGAGGGCGTGCCGCTGTTGACCACATATTGAACTCCCGCACCCACGGCCTGTGGACAGGCTGTGCCCGACGAATTCGCCAACAGGCAGTATGCCGCGCCCAACCCGGTCGTCGAGGTTCCCGAGGGGCAGGTTGCGGAGTTATCCGCAAAGGTGATGGTGCCGGTAGGAACGCCAGCCGCGGTGTTGATGGTGACGGGCATGTTGTATTGCCAGGTCGATTGCGATCCGTCGTAGGGAGTGGAACCGCTCTGTTCCTGCACGAACGGCAGATAGGGCGGAGGATTGGGATCGGCAAGGAAGCCGGAGACCGACGACTTGGCCACGCTGGCGGTGGTGGTTCCCGTCGATTGACCGTAGGCTCGATCGCCCGCGTACCCCACGGTGAAAGTGTCGTTCCCTGCCAGGACCGGGGCGAGGTTGAACTGCGCCTGGCCATTCTTCAAAGTTGAAGACTGGGTCAGCGTCACGGAATTGATTGTGGGAGCACAGGGAGGGTTAGCGCAGCTGGGAACAGACACTGTCCAGGATGAATAGCTCACTTGCACCGTGCCGGTGGGAGTCCCCGTACCCGACGAGGGCGTCGACTGTCACCGTTACCGGCGTGCTGATCACCTGGGCTGAGCTTGCCACACTCACTGTGGTTTTCGTACCGCTCAGACCCACGGCCGTGCCGGCCGTGTCGATGGTTATGGGAGCGTTGATTGCGTTGCTGGTCGCCTCGACCCAGCCGGTCAGCGTGCCCTGTTGCCCGGGGCCGGGGTCGAAGGTGACGTCGACCTGGCAGGTGGCGCCGGCGGCGATGCCCGTGCCGGGCGAGGTGCTATCCGTTACGCAGCTCCCATCGGCGCCCGTGAAGTTCGCGATCGTCACTGAGTCCACGACCGCCGAGCTGTTGCTGTAACCGCTCACCGACAGCGGCGCGTTGCCAATGTTGGTGACGGTGGCATCTGCCGATGTGGACGGGGTGGTGGAGGAACCGGCAGCGGCCAGGGTGAGGATGCCTGCGGTGCTCACGAGCGTCACCTGGGGACCGCCGACCGGTGTCACGTACAAATTGCCGGAACGGTCAAGCGCGACGGACGATGAAGCGCTCACATCCGAAGCGACTGCAGTTGCGTTGCTGGGAACCAGGGCGCCGCTCACGTAAGGAATCCGCACGGTTCCACCCGGCGATGAAATATATACAGCTCCGGAAGGATCGACGGCGACGCCGGTGGCACCGCTCAAAGTATTCAAAACGGTTGTAGGCGCGCCCACGCCTCCCGTGAACTCAAAGAGATTTGAGCCGTCGACGACGTAAAGATTGCTGTTGGAATCAACAGCTACAGCGGACGGCGCTGTGAACCCGGTGAGCACGGTCTGTGACTCCGCCAAGGCGCCGGCGCTCGCAGCACCGAGCCCGGCCAGCTTTACGACGTGCGCATTGGTTGGGTCAGCGATATAGAGATCGCCCAAGCCGTCGGCAGCCAGGTTCAAACCGCTGGTGCCTAATCCGCTCACCAACAGCACCTGTCCCGACGCGTTGAGCGTGGACTCATCGCCGGTGGCCGCGCTGGTCCCATATGGCACCTCGTACACCTTGCCGGTGCCGCTATCGGCGATATAGACATCGCCTACGCCGTCGATCGCGACGCCGGTGGGGGAAGTCAATCCGCTGCCGATAGAGAAGGGAGTAGCAGAAGTGCCGGAGCCCGCAGCATACATCAGAACTTTGCCGAGGCCGGGATCTGCGACGTAAACATTGCCCGCAGCATCGGTGGCGACTTGGGTTGGCGTGGCGAGGCCGCTGCCGATGGCCGACTGCAGCCCAGGTGACACCTGGGCGTTTGCGCCCACCCCGGTGCCATGCAGCAACACGGATGCAATCGTTGTATAGTGATAGCCCGTGACGGTGGCGGTTGAGTTTCCCTTCGCAGCGGTTACAAGGCTGGTCGAAATTTCGAATTGCGATCCACTGAGGCCGGCGGCCAGGACGGTGAAGGTCTTGTTGTTCAGTGGGTAAAGCGGATCCGTCGCGCCGGCGCTGAAGGAAACCGTTTGGCCTGCCGAAAGCGCGCTATTAGCAGTAAGAGTGAGAACGTTGGTAGTGCCGGTTGCCGAGTACGTGAATGCCGTGACAGTGTCGTTTGAATCGTGAGTCCCAGAGGCATTGGGCAGCAAGTTCTCCATCAGCAGCTTGGCGGAAACGCTGCCTACGGTATTCGGAGTCATGGTCAGATCTACATAGCAACTGGTGTTGGCCGCGTAGGCAGTTCCAGTAGTGCAGGTACCACCGCTGATGCCGAAATCGGAGGCTGGTGCGCCGGGCTCCTCGATGACGAATTGTACTGGCGTGGCGGTGCCGTTAAAGCTGAAGTCCACGGGTGTCGCCGTTGCTGTCTTCTGTTTTACTGGCGACGAGCCGAATTCCGCGTAGCCGACGCCCAATTTGGCCACATCGGCCTGCCCGTTCGATTGCTGCTGGGTGGTGGGTACATACAGAATTTTCCGCGCCGGATCGATGGCTGCTTCACCCTGCGCGGGCACAGGGCTCAGCATCACTGCCGCCGAAGTTTGCGGAGTTCCCCCCGCTGACGGACTAGCATTGGGAACCATGAAGACGCCGTCGGTCCCGTCGCTGATGTAGAGGTTGCCTGCGGCGTCAGTAACGACGCCTGTGACGTTGGGAAGATTGGGGTCAACGCGGGGAAGGTTGAGCTCTGGGTACGATCCTGACGGAGCAGTCAGATTTGTTTCCCCTGCGGGAATCTCAAAGACGCCTTCATTATAGGAAGCCTTGCCGTTCGTGTAATCCTCGGTGAAGTAGACGTTGCCCGCCGGGTCCACGGCGACGGAAATGGGGCGCCCTTTCAACCCGCCAATGAGCTCGACTGCGAGGGTCTTGGTAGAGCAGCTTGAGCAGTCGGCTACCGGGTTAGCCCAGGCGCCCGATACCGGCATTGAGAAGATGAAATTGCCGCTGTTGGCGGCGGCGATGACGATAGAGTTGGCGTAAACGCCAGCGCCAGCCGCAGCCGCCCAAGGCTGGAAATAACCTGGAGAGCCAGCCCAGTCGAGATACTGGCCACCCTCAGCGAAGTTAGGCGGGGTGGTCGCGCTCAAGCTGCAGTAGTCAGGCGCCAAGTTGGCTGAGACGCCGGCGGGGGCAGTGCCATTGGGGCCCAGCGTCGACGCCAGCAACGGCCATGGATTCGCAGCCGATCCAAAGGGAAACATGAGCAGACAATTGCTATAGGCGCCGCCTATATAAAGGTTCTGAGCGGGGTCAAGGAAGATCGATCCGCTCCAATAGGCATCGCCGCCGGGGCCAACGTTTCCGATCTCGCCGAGCGGCACGAGGGTGATCATCGAGCCGCCGTTGGCGGGAAACTCAAACAGGCCGCCATGGGGGTATTCCTCCACCAGCCAGTCGCCATTCGCATCGATGGTGGTCTGCTCGATGGTGTTCCATCCGGTGGGATGATTCAAACCGGCAGGACTGCTCGCGGTCACCAGCGGCGAACCTTGGCCAACGGCTGCTCCCGTCAGGCAGAGACTTAACAGCGTCAGCATGAAGGCAAAGCCGGCGAGCCGGCGCAGTGCGGTGAACGACGTGGTGGCCATTCCATTCCTCCCGAGAACAACTCGTATCGAAGCACCGCGAATGGTTCCGCTTCTCGCGGCTCGAGGCTTTCTTTTTTCTTCTCGCTTTCCGGGAGCCGCCTCCAGCGCCCGGACAGGCACGATTTTCAGCCGCGCCTGTCAGCGGCCTTATTGAATCGTCAACTGCAGCGTGGGGGTGGACGACGATGTAGTCACTGAGTTCTGCTGCGAGGTCGACGGCGTGTAGGTGATGATCTGCACAGCATAGGTTCCTGTCGGGGTAGTCACCTTGGGCGCCGCAGGTGGTGTTGAGTATCCCGCGTTGGTGCAGGACGTGACGCCCATGAATACGCCGGAGAACATTACCGCCAGGCAGATCATGGTCAGGTAACTATTGAGCCTCTTGCGACTGGCAATCAGCCCCAGCAGGCCGAACCCAAAGAGCCCTCCCAGCGCCCAGGGGGCCTGTCGCGCAATGGATGCCGTGCCGCTGTTGACCGGCACGTTGGTGCTGATAGTGACCACGATGGTGGAGGGTGATGTGCCACTTACGTTGATTTGCCCTGAGCTGGCGGACTGCGTTGCCGAGTTGGGATAGGCGAATGTGCACTCCGCATTCTGGGGCAATGAGGCCGAGACGCATTGCAGGCTCACTTCCTGGCTAAATCCGACGAGCGGCATCAGGTTGAGAGTCGTCTGGACGGCCGATCCCGCCGCAGCGCTTATCGTGGCCGGGGTGGATGTGACCTCGACGCTGGGATTAATGACCTGGAAAGTGGGTAACGTGACGGTTTCGGTGGCGTAGTTCACGTCGCCTTTGTACTGCGCGGTAATTGTGTAAACGCCTAGAGGAAGGTTGACGAGAGTGAAGTCGGCAATCCCATCGGCGTTCAGCGAGTTTTGCGGCTGCGTCGAATCGACCGGCTGTCCGTTCACCAGGAAGACGACCGAGCCTGTCGGAGTTCCCACGCCCGAGGTTACTGAAGCCGTAAACCATGTATTGGAGGTAAGTGCGACAAAGTCGGTACCGAGATAGGAAGTTACGTTGTTCGAACCCGGTGTGCAGTTGCTGGCGGTCCACGTCAGGCAGCCCTCGGTCCCTGGAGGCCCGACGGTAAAGGACGGCGTGGCTTGGTTGACGGTGAGTGTGGTTGAATACGCGCTTCCTGCGAAACAAGCTGAGCCCGAGGGCAAGCAACTGTTCTGCGTGGCGCCCTCCGTGCCCTGGCCTCCGTACGTCGCGACGACGTTGTATGTTCCACCGGACAGATTGGTGAGGGTGAATGTGGCCTGACCGGAGCTGTTCAGAGTTTGGGTTTGCTGTTCCTGGGAAACTCCGCTGCCCGGAACTTTGAGGATCACCGAGCCTTGCGGAGTGCCTGAACTTGAAGTGACGGTCACCGTCACCGTCTCGCACCCTGGATAGGTGGAACCCGCACACACTGGGGTGCTGGTCGCGCTGGTGTTAGGCGTGATGGTCGCGGCAAGGCTGGTGGAGAAGCGAAAATCCTGGACGATGTTGGCCGAGACAGCGAGGTTAAACCCTGAACCGGCGTTCGCAGCGTTGCTGTCGACGGGTACCGTTACTTGAGTCAGACCCACGCCGGCAGGCGGGGTCAATGTGTCTAATAAGTCCAAACCGAGATAGCACCAACTTCCCGGCGAGACACTGGCCGTGGAGCTGCAGGCGGGCGAGTTGAGGGTGGCCGTGGCAACCGAGAATTCGTCGGTATTCGGTTGCGTGAAATTGTCATTCGCAAATGCGGCCAGCGTCAAAGGCGCGTTGCCAAGATTGAACAACTGCGCATCGGCTTCGTAAGGCACGGCCGGATTGGTCTCAGCGCCGTTAGAGTTGAAGCTGATGGCGCCGCTAATGCTCAGTTGCGACAGGCCCGCGGTAGTGCCGGAGCCGTAATCGGCATAAATGTTTTCCGATCCATCCAAGGCCACGCCGATGGGCAGCTCAGAGTTGTTCGATCCCAAGCCGCTGACCACCTGAACCGCGGCGTTCACATTGAGGCCGGACGACGTGGAGGTCACCTGGTAGGGGATCCACAGCAGGCCGCTGGCCTCGGCCACAAACACGGATCCCGAGGGGTCGACGGCCAGCCCCGTCACCGGAGTCGTCAACTTGGTGGTGACCTTGGTGGCTCCTCCAAAGGGCATGGTGATTTCCCACAGGTTCGCACCATCGGCCACCCACACGTTTCCGGAATTATCGGTGGCGACGGCCGTGGGCCCGGTAAAGTTGGCGCTGCTTGCCAAGGGTTGCAGTGCCGGCAACCCTTGCCGCAGAAGGGCGGACTGCGGGTTCGAGATCTCGACCACCTGCTTGTTGCTCTTATCGGCCACAAAAATATCGCCCATGCTGTCCACGGCCAGGTTTAGATCTGTGCCTAGACCAGTCGCGATCTTGGTTGTTGTCGTGGACAAGGCGCCATTGATAAAGGGAATTTCGTAGACACTGCCGGAGTCGCCGACAAAGACATCGCCTGCCGGGTCCACAGCCACGCCGGTGGGCGCTGTCAGGCCGCTTCCCACGTAATTGCCCGCGATGGGCGAGGTGGTTCCGGCAGGATATTTTTCGATCTTCCCCAGGGCGGCGTCCGCCACATAGGTGTTTCCCTGCGCATCGGCCGCCACCTGCTGGGGCTCGCTCAAACCTGAAGCGACGGAATACACCTGCGGCGTAGCCAGATTGGAAATCGCCGCCCCTTGTCCCACGCCGCTCAGGTAAATGTTGCTGCCGGAGATGACGCCGGTGGCGTTGTTGACGGTGCCGACCATTTGCACGTCGGTGCCGACGGTTCCCACCGTTTGCGAATTCAGTTGCACAAAGAGATAGCACCAACTGAATTGATCGTTGAAGGTCTCGGTGGCGTTGAAAGCCGGATAGGCAGTACCCGCTGTGCAGGCCGGCGCAGCAGTGGCGCTGCCGCCCGAATATAGATGGCCGGGGCTCGGATTGCCGGCCAGCGTGAAGTTCGTACTGACTGACTGCCCGAAGTTGATGCTGGTTGGAGTTACAGGCGTGTTGAAGGTGTAGTAGACGGTTCCAATCTGGGCGACCTTTGCCGTGGCCGCAGTGGGGCCGCTGGCGCCGCCGGCGACATAGCCCGCGGTGGTGGAGGTGGTGGGGATGGAGACTGCGAACTGAGTGGCGCTCAGGGGGCTGCCTTGCACGTAAAAGCTCAGGCCGTTGAGCGCGTACAGCGGATCGGTGGGGCTGGCTGAGAACGTGACCACCTGGTTTTCAGTGAAGGAATTATTTGCGGTCAGAGTGAGGGTGCCACCCGTCGCCGCAACCGAGAAGGCCGTAACCTGCGTTGGCGCCCCACCGCCTGCGGCCGACGCGCCCAGAGTGGCCATGCCCGGCTTCCATATCGCGACCGCCGAAGTGAGGCAGGTGGCATCAATGGTTTGGTTGCTGGTGGTATCGCAGTTCGGGGCGTTTACGCCCGGCGGTGCCCAGTTCGAGCCGCCCGACCCGTCTGAAATCCACAGGAAACCTCGCGGATCGGGCAAAACCGGCTGTCCGGCAGACACCGGCGAAACCATGACCGTGTCGTTCCAGACCAGGTTGGGGCTGGTGGGTGTGCCCTCGTTGGGAATCATAAACACGCCGCTGACATATCCGCCGTAGCTCGTGTTGTAAGAGCTGGAAAAGTACAGGTTGCCTTGCGCATCGAAACTAACTCCGTCGAGGCCGGTGTAGTCGTTTGAACTCCCGACAACCGCAAGGCCCTTCTCGGCCGCTCCATTTCCACTACCGGCAATCCCAGTTGTGCCGGCGGGAATTTCGAGAATCCCCGTAACTCTCTCGCTGATGGGAGTGGGATAGATATTTTCGGTAAAGAAGAGATTTCCGGCATGGTCGACGGCGATGCTGGCGGCGAAATCCTCCAGACCGGTAATGAGGGGCGTAACATTGGTGATCGCGCCCGTGGCCACATTGACGGTGGCCTCATAGATCGAAGGAGTTTCCAGATTTCCGGAGGTGCTGAAATAGACGGTGTTGAACCCGCTGCCCGCGCTGCTGTTAGGAGAGATCACCATGACCTGTGGGGTAAGCGCAGTGGTGGTGCCGCCAATCGAGTAGGTGGGCGGGCCCCAAACGCAGCTGGAGTTACCGGAACCGCAGGAGCTGAAGTTCCATGTACCCGCGCTGGCATTGTAGGGAACGCGGCAGAACTCGGCGATTTCGCTATAGCGGTCAGTGACGTAAAGGTTGTTGCCCGAGTCGACGGCGATGCCCCCGTTCCAGTACGTTCCAGAGGGTTCCAGCGACGAGCAGTTGGTTGTCCCTTCGGCAGTCGTTCCCGCCCCCACGACCAAGGTCGGCTGCGACGCGCCCGGCGCGAGCTGATAAATGTCGCTGTTTTGGGAGTCCAAGAAGAGGACACTGCCGTTGGGCGCAATGCTCATCGAGTAGATCTGGCCCCATTGGCCGGTGGAGCCGTGGTTGAAGGGGAGCAGCGAGCCGCCCAGTACAGGGGGAGGGTTCCCTGGCGTGAACGTGATCGGCAATTGAGCCGTACCCGTGCGGCTCAATCAGCAGACCGAAGAACAAGGCCAGGCATGCGATCCGTGCAACCCGACGAAACATCACAGCAGACTCGATGGTCATACTTCCCTCCCAAAAATCTCAGTCCAACCGGCCATTTGGATCGGCTTGGCTGGCGGCCGTTGTCTACGCTTTCGTCAGGCTCCTGCGCCGAGCGGCATGACAGCGCCAACGCTGAGGCCCCGCTCAGAAACAACAGTTAGAACGAATACTTCGCTTCTACCTCTACGAGCCGATTGCCTACCTTGATGTTCGCCACGCCGAAGTTCGGGTATTGGAGGACATTACTGGTGAACGGCTGTCCGACCACTGCCTGGTTGAAGTTGAGGGTCAGATTGTCTGTGTTCTGGTTGTTGAAGCTGACCAACGGGTGATTGAAAACGTTGAAGGCGGCCATGCGGAGTTGCAGATTCTGTTTCTCGTGGAAGGTGAAATTCTTCAGCAAGGTCACATCGTGGTCGAGGTACGCGGGTCCGTGCAGGTAGGGCAGCCGGTAGACCCCGTTGCTCACCGGTTGCGGCAGGCCAAAAGCGAGTGGGTTGATAAATTGGTGTGTCTTCAGTCCAGCTTTGGGGTTACCCAGAAGTGTCGGCATCAGTTGCACGTCGGGCGTGCCCAGCCACGTGATCGGACTCATGTTGGACGTGCAGTGGTAAGTTCCATTGATGGACGGAACGAGATATACGTACTGGCAGGTTTTGTCGTTGCTGGGTGAAGTCTGGTTTGCGTAGGGCACCCCTACCGGCAGGACCCCGCCGTAGCCGAAGCCGAAATTCTCACCGTTTTCCGAAGCCAGCGGGAATCCGCTGGAGACCGTCGAAATGCCCGAGACCTGCCATCCGTTGGCAAGGTCAGACAGCAACCGGGCCTTGCCTTTGTAGCGCTGCCCGAGGTTGACGAGGTAGTGTACGTTGACCGTCTGGGTGCGGTCGTAAGGCACGGGGTTGTAATCATTGCGCAGATTGACGGGATCAACGATGTTGTTGTTCCAGGATGCAGCCGTGGCCAGGTTCTTGGCGAAGGTATAGTTGGCGCCATAGGTAAACACGCCTGCCTGCTTGTTCCACTGCGCCTGGAAGCTGTTGTAGTTCGAATAGAAGTCATGCTTGAGCGCATAGACGTGCTGGTAGAACGGGTAAGGCCGGAACCAGTCCTGTTCCTGCGTGCTCATGGAGCCGATGCCGCTGGAAAGGCCTTGCGCGACGAGCATATACTGCGGCAGCCCGCCCAGGTTGACTTGAAAAAGGCTGTCCGGATAAGTCGCGCCGCTCACGTTCATGTTCGGGTTCTTATTGGCAGGGCAACCGGTCTCAATGCCGCAGATGACGTTCATGTCCGAGGCTTCGTTGTAACTGCTGTTGTTATAGGAGCCGAGGTTGATGTTATGGCTGCTGACCAAAGCGAATTGCGCCACCGAGTTCCAGGGCAGGCGCTGATCGATCGAGAAGCTGTATTCGTAGTAGATGGGGCGAACCGTATCCGACGCGGAGATGGTGTAGGCGTTGAAATCAGGAGGATTCTGCGGTGTCTCGCTATCGATTTGACTGAAGCTTAAGGTTCCCACCAACTGGCTGGTCTTGTAATTCTGGGCCGTGGCGGCTGCCAGGGCGTAGGGGTTGAACTGTTCCTCGTTGCGGTAGATGCCCCAGCCGCCGCGCACCACAGTCTTGCCCTTTCCCCAGACGTCCCAGGAAGCACCCACGCGCGGGGTAAAGTAGACGGTCGGCGGCGAGTTAACAGAGTTGGAGACGCCAGTCTTTTGCGCGTACCAGGTGAGGCCGGGCATGTTGGCACCGGAACAGCCGCGCGTGTAGCCGCCGCAGTTCGTGTTGTAAAGACTGTCGGAGAACGTCGCCAGGCCGTTGTTGTGTTTGTCGGTCCAGGGACCGAGGTGCTCGATACGCGCTCCAGCAATCAGGTTCAGGCGATGAAACCGCCAAGTGTCGTTCACATACCCGGCCACGGTCGTGAAACGCATGTCGACCTCGGGCGTGAAGTTGGTCTGATTCCAAGTGTCGGCATAGCCCTCGTACATCATGGCGGTGGGATTGAAGCAGCTGCCCAGGTAATTGGCGCCCGAGTTGCGCAAGTTGCCCAGAGTGCTGGGGTTTTCGCAACTGACAAACTGCGCAGTGGCAAAGGGCTGCCCGGAGTACTCGAAGTAACCATTGCCGGGATTGTCCGAGAACTGGCCCTGCGGATAGGCGTTCTGTGAATCGGCGATGCCGTTGTAAGTGCCCGTCTCCCAGTAGCCGCCGAATTGCAGCAAGTGGTTCTTCCACTGCCAGCTGAAATCGTCCTGGAGAATAGGATCGACCTTCTTGGTGTGTACCTGGTTGTTATAGAAGCCGCCCGGCATGGCTAAATTCGGGTAACCGGCGCCGTTATTGCCGGTGACGGCGGGGATGGAGAGATCGCCTCCGTTTTTGTACATTCCCAGATAGTTGAAATTGTTACCGGCGGTGTACGGGCAGCTTCCCGCGGCGCGCTCGGTTGCGCTGCCGCAGTTGTAATAGCTCATGTCGTAGCGGTCCACGCCCTTCGGATTGCCCATTTTGCCGGGCAGGGACACAAACGACATGGCGGCTGCAAATTCATTGGTCATGGTGGCGCCCAGGATGCGAGTCCAGTGGGCGGAGAGCACATTCGATATGTCGCCAGTGGTGATACCGCCCGGATAAGGGATCGCGCCCGAGGGGAAAGATTGGTTCAAAGCCACCGGGTCCTGGTCGTTCTCCCGCTGCAGTCCGTAAACCAGGAAGAGCTTGTCGTTGTCGGTGACGTTGTATTGCAACGTGCCCTTGAACTGCTGTACATTCTGCTGCTGAATCACTTGCTGAATGTAGTTGTAGCCGAAGGGATTGGTAAACGGATCGGCATTGGGCAGCGGGAACCAGTTCACCAGCGCCACGCCGGAGGGATTGGCGTAAGGCTGGGCGTTGTAGTTGGCTACCTGCGTGCCGTTGGGAAGATAGTTATCGGAGTTACACATGGCCTGGATGGAGTTGGGATTGGTGGCGCCGTCAGGGCGGCTGCCGCATAACTGGGCATCGAGCGATGCGGGGCTGAAATCGCCCTGCCGTTCCGCCAGCGTGGGCACCCAGCCGGAGATGGCCTCCTGGTTGGCCTCGAAGCTCTGATTGGAGTATTCGTACCCCGCAAAGAAGAACAGCCTCTTGCGGCCGCGATTGAAATCCGTGAAGGGCAGAGGCAGGGGGCCCTCGATCTGTCCGCCAGGGTAGTAGTAGGACCCCGCCGGCCGGGACTGGCGCAGGTAATTGTCGTACCAGTCGTTGGAATTCAGATCGGTATTGCGAGCAGCGAAGTAAGCCTCGCCGTGAAACGCCGCAGTACCCACCTTGCTTTCTGCGCTGATGACCGCCGGCCCCTTGGCGTACACGGCACCATAGGAAGAGTTCGTGGCTGTGACCGAATTGACCATCTCGATGTTGATCTGCTGCACGGAGCCCGAGTTGGACGCGATGTCCGTGAGCGAGATGCCATCGGTGAGTACCGCGATGCCGGTGACGCCCGCGCCATTGGCGGAAAAAGCGCCGGTGGGTCCGCTCAGGCCGACGACCGCCGAGTTGTATCCGGGCCGGTTGAAGAGGCCCTGGTCGCCGGTGGACATGGAGTAACCGGGCAACATGCGCACCAGTTCCGTGGCATCGCGGCCGATCACGCTGAGGGTGTTGAGTTCCTCGGCGCTGATCACGTCGCTTTGCGCGGCGGTGTCGAGCGCGGCCAGTCCGGTTTCGGTCTGAGCCTCGACCGTCACCGCGGCGGTAGCTGTGCCCACCTGCATCCGGATATCCGAAAAGTTGAGGGGAGGCCCAGGGTGCACCGGGAAGGGCTGGGACTGCCACGGCTCGAAATTGGTGGCCGTGATCTTGAAGCTATATGTCGCCGGAGTGAGGCCGGTAAATGCGAACGCGCCCACGCTATTGCTGGTCCTGGAGGTCTGACTTCCGTTCTCCACGTTCGTCAAAACGATGACGGCCTTGGGAACGACGGCGCCGGTCGTATCTTCGACGGCGCCAGTCACGCCACCTGTCGCCTGGGCATACAGTGTGGTGTGGCCCAGCAGAAACATTGCGCTCAGCAACACCAGCGACGAGGCAGTCGGCCTGATCCTTGAAAAGAACTTCATAGTAGTCCCCCCTCGGCTACTTCCGTATCCGTCATCGACACACCTGGTTCGGGCTTTTCAGTATTTACTCAAACCTTTGAGTGCTGAACGCAGATTCTCTTTGTAAATGAGAATTGTTTTGATGGTTGGCAATTCTGAGGCTTCGCAGGAACTGCTGTCAAGCTAATTTTTCGCGCGGATGCCAAGAGAAAAGCGATTCACTTAGTTATGCGAAGATTTCGCTCGACCGGTGGGCCGCTGATGAGGGGGGCTATGTTCCATCGCCTTTACATTGCCATGGCCGCCCTGGAGCAGGCTGATCCATATCTACTTAATCGTTTTTCTCTTGACAACTGCAAATTAGTTAAGTACGGTGTGTCGTCATCAAAAACTGAAATTTTGAACACGCACGAGGTTCAAAGGACATTCATGAACCCGGCGTGGACGCGGAGCTACCCAAGGCGAATGTTGCTGTTGCAGGATTCTTTTTCCTGCGGTTGGTGCCCGCTCTCGCGAACTAAGGGCAAGCCGGACAGCTAAGTCAATCGGAATTACTTCCATTTTCTATTCAGCCACTGCTGGATAGTCGCCCGGGCACCTCAGGTGATCCGGGTCGCGAGACCTCGACAGTAACGCGGAGACGTCGGGGTAAGTATGCCGGGCGAACGAGGGAAGAAAAGGCAATTGCAGTTCAGGCGCGGGAGTGGGGCAGCGGCGCGGTGTGAGCGCAACGGCGCCTGGGAAGCAATCAGAGCGCGCCTCCAGCGGGGGACGTTTCGAAGGGAATAAACCAGACCGCAGCTGATTTCCGAAATCAAAGTGAACCAGATCGGGGGAGTGAAATGCAGGCTACCTTTTTGAACAAGCTGATGAGTCCAGTGCGGTTTTTTGCGGCGGGAACATGGGCGGCCCTGTTCCTTGCCGTCACTCTCCTGTTTTCTGGGGCGCGCGCCAGCGCGCAGTCGCCCATCGTGGTCAGCGGTCCGGCCACGCAGATCGGCATCATGAAATTCACGCCCCCTGGCGGCAGCAGCACCGGCGGCGGGTGGGATCCGGGGGCATCGCCGTTGAGCGGCACGTTCGTGGTGGGCGCGAACGGCCACGTGATTATCGGTGACGGATACGGCGCCGGAATCTTCGACATCTCTCCCAGTGGCGTGCAAACTGTCATCGCGAGTCTAGGTAACTCCACGGCCGCCGCTATAGACTCTTACGGCAATGTGTATGTGGCCCAGGAGTACAACGGGACCATCTTCAAACTTCCATACGACGCCTCGACCGGCGCCTATGTGGGCTACACGACGGCGCCTACGACCAATTGCCTGGGCGGCACGTCCGACACAGTTGCATGTATCTTTGCTCCCAATACCGAAGCCTACGCCGGTATAGCGGCAATGGCATTCGATTCACACGGCAATTTCTTCTTCGCGAGCGACACCAATCCAACGCAGAAGAACACCATCTTCGAGTGCAACGTCAATTGCGAAAACGAGACCGACGGGAACGGCACGTACCCAGCGACGCTGCTTTACGCAGACACCGTCAACATGGGCGCGATTACGTTGGACCCGTGGGGAAATCTGTTCTTCACCGACGGCGCAAACGGGAGCGGCGCTGTCAGTCACCTGAAAGAACTGGCGCTTGTGTCGGGAATCTATGCAGCCTCGCCAACCACGCTAGAAACGTATACCTCCAGCGCCGGAGGGAACGGATTGAGCGGCGTCGTCAGTGGCTCTAACGGAACCATCTATTTCGCTACCAACAGCGACGGTATCTTCGCCATTCCGAACAGCCAGGCGAACGGTCCAACTGTGGCCGGCATGTACATGGTCACCAATGCCTCCGGCGGCAAGGCACTTACCATTGATTCCCGCGGCAATTTCTACCTGGTTCCCTACAACAACACGCTGGGTGAAGATGCCATCAGCATAGTTCCAGCGTTCAGCTTCCCACTCGGCTCGGCCGTCGTGGGCGTGGCTTCCGCTACTACCGTGAACGCAGCCGTCGTCGACAGCGTGGCAAGCTGTAGCACAACGTTAACGGCCGCTACAACGGAGTCTGGTGTTACCACCGCGGAGTTCGCGGCAACCAGCCTGAGCGGCTGCGCCACTGCGTTCAGCGGCTCGAACGGAACTTTCAGCGCGCCCATGTCGCAGGCAGGCGCGGCGTTTGCCACTACCCTGAGCCTTACTCCGGCAAAGGTTGGCGAACGGGTGGGGACCTTGACCATCTCCGATACAGCCAACAACGCCAGCGGAGCCGCAGTCCTTTCAGGCATCGGCCAGGGCGTGCTCGGCAACGTCGATCCCGGCGCTCTTACTACTTACACCACCGGGCTCACTTCCCCGGCATCCGTCGTAGCCGATGCCGCGGGGGACGTGTTTGTGGCCGACTCGGGCGCGGGCAAGGTCTTCGAGTTCTCTGCAGGATCGACGTCGACCACGACGCCAACCGCGGTTGGCTCAGGATTCACCGCGCCCGCAGCTCTCGCCTTTGACGCCAAGGGCAATTTGTTTGTCGGCGACAATGGCGGGCCCGACGTCGTTGAGATTCCCAACACGGGCACCACCGGCGCATTTGTGGCCGGGACGCAGCAGACCCTCGTCAGCTCTTCAAGCACCTTTGGCGGTGTTGCGCTGAAAGAGGCGGAGGCGCTGGCCGTGGGGCCGCGCGGCACCTTGTACATCTCCGATACGGGAAATAAGCGCGTCGTTTCCTACAACATTCTCACTGGACAGGCTGGAGTGACGCTCGCTCAATCGGTAATCGAAGGTGTGTCCTCGCCGTCGGGCCTGGAGAACCCGCAAGGGCTTGCCGTGGATGCCTCCGGCAACCTGTATGTTGCGGATGCGAGTCTGGACGAAATTGTCATCGTCTCCAGCGCCGGTGCGGTCTCCAGCGTCACGCCTCCCAATGTGACCAGCGCCACCGGCGTAGCGATCGATGCATCCGGCAGCCTGATCGTTGCCGACAGCGCAAATGGCAACCTTGTCCGCATTCCCAACCTGAGCGGAACGCTGAGCGCGGGCTCGGCACTCACTATCGAAACCATTTCTCCGCAGGCGTCCTCGCTGTGGATGGATCAACTCGGCGACTTGTACGTGGCGAGCGCAGGCGGCAAGTCAGCCAACGCCATCCAGCGCACCCAAGGCGCGATCAACCTGGGCACGGTGGCGGACGGCGCCAACAATACGGGCAGCGTCTACTTGATAAACGCCGGCAACCAGGCGGCGACACTGGCGACTCCGCTCATTACGGAGCCTGCCAGTTCCCCAACGTTCTCGCTGGAGCCGGCGGCGACCAATGGCTGCGCGGCCGGGGCGAACGGACCAGCCGGAGCTTCGTGCGCATTCACAGCCGAGTTCGCTCCACCGGCAGGGATGACCGTGGGGCCCGCTAGCGACACGGCGGACATTCTTTTCAGCACTCCGTCGCTTTCGATTCCGGTGACCATCTCCGGCACAGCATCGGCATCGGCCGCTGTGGGACAGACCATTACCTGGAACCCGAATACCACCGGCTACGTGGGCCAGGTGATCGCGCTTTCAGCCACGGCAACTTCCGGCCTGGCGGTGAGCTTCACCACGACCACGCCCAGCATTTGCACGGTGGCCGGCAACACCACTGCCGGTTTTACTACTTCCTACATCGCGGTGGGTAGCTGCACCATCAACGCCAACGAGGCGGGCGGCAGCGTCAGCGGCACGCTCTACGGCGCCGCACCGACGGTGACGGGACATATCACGGTCAGCAACCTGATCACGGCGGCCGGTGTGCCGGCTCTGCTGACGAACCAGGCGACCTGGATTGGAGACTTCGGCGTCAATTATTCGGGAGGCTTTACTGCCGGCGAGAACCCTGCGGGCGGCTCTTTGGGCATCAACACCGTGAACGGAGACGTGATCGACGGCAATGCATACGGTGACAGTATTCAGATCTGGGCTCCGTCGAGCAGCAGCGGATATCCGGCAACCTACACGAAGACAACTGTTTCGACGGGCTCTAACAATGTTGCGGGCGCGTCGGTCGATGCGGCGAGCAATATCTACGCTGGCAACATGTATGGACTGCAACTTTGGAAGGTCCCGTTTGTCAGGGGTGCCTATGCCACAACGGCGCCAAGCCCGATGCCGAACTGCGTGGGCACCGGGGGAACCAGTCCGGACGCCACTGTCTGTGGCTTCAAATTCAGCGCTGTAGCTAATTCTGAGTCCGGAGTCTCGGCGACAGCCTTTGACACCAATGGGGACCTCTTCATCGTCACGGCGCCGACCAGCGGAGGACTTAATGGTATCTATGTGATCACGGCTGCGAGCCTGACCTCCATTAGCGGCGGCAGCGTTACTATAACCCCGGTTTACACGTCCGACGTGAACACCATCTCGTCAATCACATTCGACGCGAAGAACAACTTATTCTTCACCGACTCCCAGTACGGGGCGACGCCGGGCGGAGCGCCGACGAACCTGGGACAGAGCGAGTCCTACGCTTCCAACCTCTACGAATTGGCCAACACCGGGTCCGCCACGGCGCTGGGAACCTACTCTGGGACGCCGGTGACACTGCAGACATTTACGAACTCCGGCCCGGGATCGTACGACAATGTGATGAGCGGCGTTGCTGCGGACCGGACGAATGGGATCGTATATTTCTCCACGATCCAGAATGGCATCTGGGCGTTCGCGAACAGCGGTACTCCGTTCACGGCTACCAGTTTGCCCAAGTTCTATGTAGTCGCGGGGAAAAATGGCACCAGTACGAACTCGGGTGATATGACAGGTGGAAAAGGACTGGCGGTAGGTGCTCCGGGCACTCTTTACGCCGTCGGCTCCGATCCCACTTCCGATGATCTGTATATGTTGACCATTGGAAGCCTGGCCACGCTTAACGCGCCGTATAAGGGCTCGTCCGTGAGCGCTTCCGCGACCGTGGTGGATAACGGCATCGGGTATTGCCCGCAAACGGCCGCAACCCTGGTCTTCGCTTTTTCCGGCTCCGACGCATCGGACTTCTCCGGAAACCAAGGCACGGGCTGTACGGGGATGGCCGTCGGCAGCGGCACGTTCACAAACGCTATCAACTCGGCGTCGACCTATCCGGCAACGATCACCTTTACGCCTCTTATCCCGGGCGCGCAGACTACAACGTTGACCTTGGGCGACACCACCAACGGCGGCGAAGGCACTGCGGCAATAAGTGCCAATGCCCAGACGACGCCGCAGACTATCAGCTTCACGGCGCCCACGACAACCACCTACACCTACACTGCTCCGCCGAGCCCGGTCACCATTACGCTGAGCGTGGCTAACGGCGGTTCGAATTTCCCGGTTGCCTTCAGCGTCGACCCCAGCAGCACTGGGAACGGGACCCTCTCCGCGACTACCGTGACGGGCACCACCTCATCAGCCACACTGACCGTGACGCAGGCAGGCACGATTCAGATCGACGCCAGTGAACCGGGCAGCGCAGCGGGGGGGCTGGTGGGCGGCGTCTACTATAGCCCATCCAACACAGCGACACTGCCGCTCACCATCAACCCGGCCTCGCAGACCATCACCTACACGCAGGTTTCGCCCTCCACATTCACCTACTCTGCTGCACCGCAGGTGACGATCCAACTCAGCGCGACGGGCGGCGCCTCGGGTAATCCTGTCGAATTCAGCGTCGATCCATCCAGCACCGGCGCCGGAAGCATCACCTCATCGACCACGGTAGGGAGTGCCTCGCTGGCGACACTGACGGTTACGCAAGCCGGCAGCATCGTCATCAACGCCAGCCAGGCGGCAACTACGAATTACTCGGCCGCCAGCGTGAAGGATGCGCAAACCCTGCAGGTGAACCAGGCGGCGCAGACCATCACCTTCGTACCGCCCACGCAGCCGATCTACTTCATCGCGGCATCCGCGGGAGTCGCGGGCGGCATCACGGTCCAGGTCTCGGCAGTCGGCGGCGGATCGGATAATCCCATTGTGTTCAGCCTGGATCCGAAGTCCACGATGACGGGGAGCTTTGGCACGAGCACGGTGAGCGGAGCCACCTCCACGGCCACGCTTGCCATTCCGCTTCAGAAGAGCGGCGCCACCTCAGGCACCATCGTGATTGACGCCACGCAACCGCAAAGCACCGACTACGCGGCGGTGACGGTAACGCCTTTGGGGACGCTCACCATCCTGCCGCCACTGGCTACGCAATTGATCACCTTCAACAATCCGGGGACGCAGGTGGTGGGGACGGCGCTGACGCTCGCGGCTACAGCCAGCTCCGGCCTGCCGGTCAGCTACACCTCTTCCACGACTTCGGTGTGCACGGTCTCCGGCTCGGCGGTTACATTTGCCTCCGGCACGACGGCGGCCAGCACCTGCACCATCGTGGCTGCGCAGTCCGGCGATAACATCACCTGGCCCGCAGCTCCTTCGGTGACGCAGAGTTTCACCGTCAATCCCAAGGGCCAAAGCCCGAACGTCAGCCTGGGTCTCTCGCTCTCCTCGTTGACCATTCAGTCCGGAACTGTCGGCTTGACGCAGTTGACCATCACGTCGCAGAACAATTTCACCGGTGCGCTGTCGCTTGCCTGCAGCGGTTTGCCGTCGGGCTATACCTGCAGCTTCAACCCGAGCACAATTTCCTCCATCGCCGCAGGGGGCACAGCAACCACGACGCTCACGGTGACTCCGCCCACGACAGCCGCCCTGGTGCGCCACGACAAGCGGCCGTTCCTTCCCATAACCGCCTTGGCTGTCGCGCTCTGCTTCTTCGGCTTCAGGAAACGGACTCGGCTGCAATTTTTGGTGCTGGCCGTAATCGGGCTGGCGACGCTGGGTGCGTTCTCTGGCTGCGGCGGTTCTTCCAGCACTCCATCAGTCAAGTCAACCACATCAAGCGCAACCATCACAGTCTCGGAGTCGGGAATGGCCGGGGCCTCGGGAACGGTGCAACAGACTGCGACCTTGTCGGTCACTGTCGAGTAGGGAGCGCAATCAATCTGCGCCGATATTCGTTCGCGCATGGAGAGTCATGAAAAGAGTTGTATCTTCCGTTGCCTGGGCCATCGCCTGTCTTCAAGCCTTTGCATTGTTGAGCGGTTGCGGAGGAGGGTCCTCATCAGGCGGAGGCGGCGGAACGCAAACGCAGCAGCCGTCCATCACCAGCTTCACAGCCGGCGCAGTCACTATTGAGGCGACGACCAGCACCACCCTTACCCCGTTGTTCACTAACGGCTCGGGCGTCGTCACGCCCGGCAATATCGCCGTGACCAGCGGCACGGCGGTGAGCGTGACGCCGACCAGCACCACAATCTACACGCTGACGGTGACGGGTGGGAGCGGAACCACCGCGGCCACGCAAACCGCGCAGGTGACGGTGGATCCAGTGCCGACGACCAGCAGCTTCACTGCCGGCGCGGCCACCATTGAGGCTGGAACCAGCACCACGCTCACGGCGAGTTTTAGCGGCGGGACCGGCGTGATCATGCCCGGCAATATCGCGGTGAGCAGCGGAGTTGCCGTGCCCATCAGCCCGGCCACGAGCACCTCCTATACACTCACCGTCTCGCCGCCGGTGGGCACCATAACCTCCACGTCGGGCTTAACGGTGACGGTCGATCCGGTTCCGACCATCACCAGCTTTACGGCGAGTCCCAACCCGATCACGTCGGGATCAAGCACGAATTTGACAGCGATCTTTGCCGGCGGGACGGGCACGATCTCGCCGGGAAATCAGTCAATCAGCAGCGGAACGCCGCTGAGCGTGAGCCCAACAACTACGACAACCTATACGCTGACGGTTTCTCCACCGGTTGGAACGGTGACTGCCAGTCAAACGACAATGGTGACGGTGAATCCTGCCGCAACCATCACGAGCTTCACCGCCAGTCCGAATCAGATTGAGTCGGGGTCGAGCACTTCCCTGACCAGCTATTTTAGCGGCGGGTCGGGTGTCATTACAGGGCCGGGAAACCTCATCACCGCTGTGACCAGCGGTCAACTGTTGAGCGTAACCCCGCCAGCAACGACCGCGTCCGCCACGGATACCTATACACTCACGGTGACGCCAACGAGCGGCGGCACGGCAGCGACCCAGAGCGCGACCGTCACCGTCGATCCGCAGCCGGTGATCACCAGCTTCACTGCAGCGGTTAATCCGCTGGTGGCGGGCAACAGCACAAGTCTGACTGCTAACTTCAGCGGCGGGACCGGCGTGATCACGCCAGGCGCGAGTGGCGGCACCACAGGCAGCATCGCCGTAACCAGCGGGACGGCGGCGGCGGTGAACCCGACGCAGACCACCACCTACACACTCACGGTGACGCCGCCGGTGGGCAGCGCGATTACGCAGACGCTCACGCTGGCGGTCTATCCGTCGGTCGCGGTGTGCTTATCGAACTCGTGCAGCGGACCTGCGATCAGCAATCTGCTTATGGGCATGAACCTGGCCATGTGGTACGACGTGACCACCAATGCCAGTCCCATCGTGCAGGCTTTCCAGAGCGCGGGCGTTGCTGCAGTGCGCTGGCCGGGCGGCTCGAATTCGGATTTTTATCATTGGAATGGTACGGCAACCTATCCGACTATCGGCGCGCCGAGCAATTGCGATAGCGGCTATTCGGCTCCGAACGACACCTTTACGAATTTCCTGAGCGACATCGTCACTCCGGCGAACCTCGATCTGGCAATTACGGCCGATTACGGATCGGACCCAGCCTGCAACGGACCGGGACTGGCTTCCGAGGCGGCCGGCTGGGCAGCCGCCGCGGTCGCCGACGGCGTCCCGATCCACTACATGACGGTGGGCAACGAGGAGTACGGAAGCTGGGAGTACGACTTGCACACCCCCGCCGCGGATCAGCATAACCCGTCGACCTACGCCGGGGAGATGACCGGCAGTACCGGGTTTTACTCGTCCATCAAGGCTGCCAGCCCGAACACGCTGGTGGGCGTGGATGTGGATGCCAATTGTACGACCTCCGGCGGTTGCACAAACGGCTGGGACAGCACAGTTCTGCAGCAGGCGGCCGGTTCCTACGATTTTGTCGAGTACCACTATTATCCGCAGAATGCGGGCAGCGAGAGCGACACGACGCTGGTGCAGCAAGCGGCGCAACAATTCACGACCAATATCAACACGATCAAATCCGAGTTGCAGACGGCCGGAGAGCCTAGTACGCCCATCTACGTGGGTGAGATCGGCTCAGTGTCGAGCAATCCGGGCAAGCAGAGCTGGTCGATCACGCAAGGGCTTTATGCCGGTCAGATACTGGGCGAGGCCATGAATGACGGGGTTGCGCGCCTCACCTGGTGGATCGGCTTCGGCAACTGCAATGGCGATTACGGCAACATGAGCTCATCGCTCTATGGCTGGCAGAGCTTCGGCGCGTACAACATCTTTGCCGACGGTTCCGGAGATGTGGGTGGAACCAACAACTCAGCTTGCTCCTATGGCGGCAACATCGGCAGCCTGTCGCCGAGCGCCGAAGCCTTCAACCTGGCTCAAAACGTGCTTGTGGCCGGGCAATATCCGCAGCAAACCGCGGTGGTCGACGGAACGGGGTACACGCGGGCCTACGCGGCCACCACGGCCAGCGGCGGGACGGCGCTCATGCTCTTCAACCTGAGCGAGACCACGCCCGAGACAGTGAGTGTGTCGCTGACCGGAACCAGCCAGACCAGCAGCACCGGCGTGACGGTGATGACCTACGACAAGGAGATCTACGACTACACCAACACGAATTGCCAAGCGGACCAACCCACCTGCACGTACGACGCGACCCACAACTACTCCACCGCCCAGTGGGCTCCGCCGACGACCACGACGATAGCGGGCCCGGTAAGCTTGCCGCTGACGCTCACGCTGCAGCCGTGGAGCATGAACGTAGTCATCGTGCAACCGTAAAGAACAGCGAAACTTCTTCCCTTGGGGCCCCAGGCGCAAGCCTGGGGCTTGCTGCTTGAGTAGAGAACGCCAAGGTGAAGCGTTTCCGCATCCGCACCTTCCTGTAAGATCGACTCGCCGCTCTTCGCCGGAGTTCCCGATGAAAAAGACTTTAGTATTCGTCCTCACCCTGGCATTTCTTGTTGCTGCGGACAGTGCTCCGGTCAGGGCGCAATCTGTCCTGGTCACGCGTCCCAGCGATCCCCGCGCGATCGACGTCATTGTGCCGGCCGATGGCCAGATTGACGACACCGCCGCATTGCAGGCCGCCATCGACAGGGCCGCGGGCACGGGACGCGAGGGCATTGTCTTTGTTCCGTCTGGCCGCTATCGGCTTACCCGCACGCTCTATATATGGCCCGGAGTGCGCGTCTTCGGATACGGCGCCACGCGCCCCGTGTTTCTGCTTGCCGACGACACGCCCGGATTTGGGAGCGGCGTGGCGGATATGGTCATCTTCGCCGGCGTCAATCCCAGGGATCCGACCGCCGCGCATGGACGCATTCCGTTTCCGCCGCCAGGCAGCGTGCCGGCCAACAACAACATCGCCGATGCCAACTCCAGCACCTTTTACTCGGCCATGAGCAACATCGATTTCGAAATCGGCGCAGGGAATCCGGCGGCCATCGCCGTTCGTTTCCACGTGGCGCAGCACGCCTTCGTTACCCACATGAATTTTCACATCGGCTCCGGCCTGGCGGCGCTCACGCAGATCGGCAACGAGGCCGAGGACCTGCACTTCTACGGTGGCCGCTATGCCATTCTCACGGAAAAAACCTCGCCTGCCTGGCAATTCACGCTGATCGACTCGACGTTTGAAGGCCAGCGCGAGGCCGCCATTCGCGAGCACGAGGCCGACTTCACGCTGATTCGCGACTCCTTTCACAGCGTGCCCGTCGCCATCGATATCGATCCGAATTATTCCGACGACCTGTGGGTGAAGGACTGCCGGTTCGAGGACGTGCCCCAGGCCGCCGTCATCATCAGCAACGAGAAAAATCCCAGCACGGAAATCAACTTCGAGAATGCCGTGCTGCGCAGCGTCCCCACGTTTGCGCGCCTGCGCGAGAGCGGCAAGACCATTGCCGCAAAAGGCGACCTCTACCGTGTGTCGGACTTCACCTGGGGACTGATCGTTCCCGCCGAGGGCGCCATGGGCACGATGGGCATGCGCTACGTTGCCACACCGCTGGCATCACTACCTGCGCCGATGCCACCCGCGATCCGCAGTCTGCCGTCCAGCAGCAAGTGGGTTAATGTGCACACGCTCGGCGTCAAAGGTGACGGCGTCACCGACGACACTGCGGCCATCCAGGCCGCCATCGCTGCGCATCGCGTGCTCTATTTCCCCAGCGGACACTACGTCGTTCGCGACACTCTCGCGCTTCGGCCCGACACCATTCTCATCGGTCTCCATCCCACTCTTACCCAATTCGATCTGCTCGATGACACTGCCGGCTATCAAGGGATCGGCCCGCCCAAGGCCGTGCTCTCCGCGCCGCCCGACGGGAGCAACATCATTACCGGTCTCGGAGTCTTCACCGGCGGCATGAATCCGCGCGCTGTGGCTGTGCTCTGGAAGGCCGGCGAAGACTCGCTCATCGACGACGTGCGCATTCTCGGCGGCCACGGCAGCGGCACCAATCCCTACAACAACAACCACACCGCCGATCCCGATCTGGCCAAGCGCTGGGACGGCCAGTATCCCAGCATCTGGGTCACCGCGGGCGGCGGCGGCACGTTCGCCGATATCTGGACGCCGAATACCTTTGCGCAGGAGGGCTTCTACGTGTCATGGACTAAGACGCCCGGTCACGTCTACGAGCTCTCGAACGAGCATCATGTGCGCAACGAAATCCGCTTCAACCACGTGGAGAACTGGGACCTGAATGCCCCGCAAACCGAAGAAGAGGCCGGCGAAAGCCCCGACGCGCTCTCTCTCGAGTTCGACTGGTCGCGCCACATCACCATCGCGAACTACCACGGCTACCGAGTCACACGATCGCGCGCACCGTTCCCCGCGGCCGTGCGCCTCTACAACTCCGGCGACATTCATTTCCGCAACGTCCTCATTAACGCAGAGAGCGGGATTCCCGCCTGCGATGATGAGGGGTGCTGGACCTACTTGCGCGCGAGCAAATTCCCGTTCGAAGACGCAATTCAGGACGTCACTCATCACCTGGTCGTTCGCGAGCGCCAGTTCGCCGCTCTCGACATCCCTGACGAACCAGCGCAGCCCGCTGCGGTGCTGTCAACTGCAGTGACCGCTCCCGGCGCTCACATCGAGAAGCTGGCCGACGGTTTCTTTTCCATCTCTGGAGCGACCGTCGACGCGAACGGCAAGCTCTACTTTGTCGATCATCATGAGCAGCGGATTTACGGCTGGTCAGCAGACGAAGGACTTACGGTGGAGCGCGATAATCCGCTGGATCCGGTGAACCTGGCTTTCGACCGCTCCGGCGATCTGCTCGTCGTTTCCTCAGCAGGCCCCAGCGGCACCGTTTATGCCTTCAGGCCCGGCACATCGAAGCAGGACCTTACCGTTCTTGAGCCGCAGGCCACGCAGCCGCACCCGAACGCGCGCGTCATCTTGCCCACGAATTACTGGAACAACGGCGAATTCCGCGATCAACTGGATCCGCGGAACTACACCTACGTCAGCCTTCCCGAGATGTTCGCCCGCGACGTCGCGATGCCGAGGCCGCAGGAGTACGTCTCGCCTGACGGCAGCGTCTTTCTTCCCACTGTCCGCGTGCTTGACCAGGGCCCGACCGACTACACGGGCTGGCGTTTCAGCGACAATCTCGATACCTACGGATTGCTCTCGGCCGCGGTCGGCAGCCGCGTATACGTCATAAGTTCGTCGGAGGATCGAACTTACAGCGCCAGCGTCAATGGCAACGGGACCCTGGGCGCTCTGCGCCCGTTCGCTGAACGCGGTGGCGAAAGTGTGACTGTCGATACGCACGGCAACGTCTTCGTCGCCAATGGACAGGTCTTTGTCTACGATTCTGCCGGTCGCCAGATTGCCGAAGTCGATGTGCCGGAACGCCCGCTGCAACTCGTCTTCGGGGGCCACGATCAGCACACGCTCTTCATCCTGGCCCAGCACGCGCTCTATAGCATGCTGGTGCGCTAAGCTCGCGCTGCATAGGAGAGTGGACATCGACGATTCGATGGCCGAACCAGACGATTCGATGGCCGGACCAGAAGATCTCCGCTCTCTTCAAAGCATTACCAGGCTATGCTTTGCTGCATAAATGACGAGCGAGGTCCTGTCATCGACTTCGAGCTTGCGATAAATTGAGGTGAGATGATGCGAGACTGTTGCTTCGCTGATGTGCAGGTTGTCAGCTACGTTCTTATTTCTCAGGCCCTGGCAGACGAGATTAACAACTTCGCGTTCGCGTTGGGTGAGAGCAGCAATTTTGCGGGCGTCAGGATTCTCTACATCGCGCGAATAAAGCAGGTTTTCGAGAACTCGCTCGGCGGTGGTTCGCTCAAGCCAGACACCGCCGTTGGTCACTTTCCGGATCGCTATTGGAATCTGATAAATCGGCCACTCTCGCTGAATCACACCTTTGGCGCCGCAGCGCAACGCCCCTTCAAGAAAATCAAGGTCTTTCCGGCTCGTCAAAACGATTACGCGAGTTTCATCAATCTCCGTAACAAGACGTTCCAGCGCATCGAGCTTTTCCTGGAGGAGGTCTGCGCTTACCAGCAGCACATCGGGCGTGTGCTCACGCACCACATCCGTCAGCGTGTCGCGATTCTGGCACTCCGCAAGGACTTGGATGTCGGAATGATCTGCCACTGCGTTGCGCAAACCAGAAAGCGTGAGAGGATGAATGTCAGCAATGATGACTTGAATGTCGCCCATAAATCTCCGAGGTGGCCACGAAAGGTACTGGGACAGCCACTTTGAATACACTTGCTATGAGATCAAGGCAACGACAATGAAACATTAATATTGGCGAACGGAACCGCTTCATGACAGTCTAAACGATATGCGATTCCCGCTGGACTGAATGATTCAATAAAACTGCTTTCTTGGTTTAGACGCCTTGGAATTCCCAATGGTTGGGTCCATGTTGATGATATTAACACTCCGTTTCGTATCAATCTCACTTCTGTTGCGCATTGTGATTGCATTTGCGTTCGTCCTTCCTCTAGCAGCCTGCCATGGAGAAGCAAACTCTGCAGATTCTTCATCACCCAGCATCGAAACGACCTCCGAAATGCCACATAGCGCGGTCGATTTTGTCAACAGTATCGGAGTGAACACCCACCTCAACTACTTCGATACGATCTACGGAAACTTTCCCCTCGTAGAGCGCGAACTGAAATCCGTAGGGATTCGCCATATCCGTGATGGCATTCATCTTCAGGACCCGGCCTACAATGCCATGCTGTATGGACGATGGATCGAACTCGGCCGCTTTGGTGTGCGCTTTAATGCGGTTCTCGACCCACGCAGCAATCTTGGACCGCTGAGCACCGCTCTGCTCAACAAGGTCGACACGCTGGCGGGTCACACGATCGAGTCGTTTGAGGGGCCGAATGAAATGGATTTGAGCAATACGGCTGACTGGGCAGCGAACGACCGCAGCTACCAGGCTCAACTCTTTGCTTCTGCTCGCGCCATGCAAGACGGAAGTTCGATCAAGGTCATCGGACCCTCCTTGGCCTTCGCGTCGAAGAGTTTGCAGGTAGGTAATATCACCAATGAAATCGATGAAGGTAATCTGCATCCATACCCCGCGGGACAAATTCCAACAGTCGTCTTCCCAAACCAAGTCATTTTTGAAAAGGCTATGGGTGGCGACAAGCCGATTGTCTTCACCGAGAGCGGCTATCACAATGCGATCTTCGAACAACACGATCAGCCGGGAGTTTCCGAAGCCGCTGCAGCTAAATATATTCCGCGATTGTTTCTGGAAGATTATATGCGCGGCATAACGCGCACCTATCTATACGAGTTTATGGATGAGAAGCCCAACCCAGGATTAACGGATCCGCAGTTGCATTGGGGATTGATCCGCGCCGACGGCTCGGAGAAGCCGGCCTTCGTCGCATTAAAGAACCTGATCGGAGAGCTGAACGACTCAGCCGAGCCTGCAACCTTGCGGCCAATGACTTGGACTCTTTCCGCAAAGGACGCACAGATTCATCACCTACTGTTGCAAAAATCGACTGGTATCTATGATCTTGTCATATGGCAGGACATTCCGAGCTACAATCTTCACAGCCATGCGGATATTACTAACCCGGCAGTAACTGCCACGTTGACTCTTGGCCGGCAGGCGGGCACCATCAAAGTCTACCAACCGGTGACCCAGGCCGGTCCGGTCCAGAGCTTGAGCGATGTCAAGAGTGTGCAGCTTCAGATTCCCGATCATCCATTGGTCGTTGAGATTGCATACTGACGGACAGCGACAGAGACCTCCGCGCGTTCGAGTCGGATGCAATGGATGACGCATTTCCTTTAGCCAGCTCCGCATAGACCGTGGTTATCTCAGACGCCATCCGATCTACGCGAAACTTGGCGATGCCTTTGGGGGCCAGCGCTCTCCACTTCTCCCGTTCAGCCGGATTGCTCAGCAGTTGTCGCAGCGCGCCTGCCAGAGCCGTTGGATCTTTTGGAGGAATAAGAATGCCCGCGTTGCCCCCGTCGAGCGCCTCGGCAACTCCATCCACATTCACAGCGATGACTGCGCATCCCGCCTCTCTTGCTTCAATCAGGACCAGGCCGAACGACTCTCGCCGTGAGGCCAGCACAAAGACATCCGCGCTCAACATATAGGATTGAGGCAGCGGCTGATAGCCCTCGAAATGGATTCGGCTTGACCAGCTGCATCTGCGCGCCTGACTTTCGAATTGGGCGCGATCTGGTCCGTCGCCGACAAGATACAGATGTGCATCCTGACACTCGCTCCCAACCAATTCAAAAGCATTGATGAGTTCTTCGATTCCCTTTCTGTGATTCATACCGCAGACCGTTACGATTGAGGGGTGTTCAAGGACAGCCGGTTGAATGGTTGCGAGTGCGGGAACACGCCCGCTTTGAAGGGTTCGATTGAGGACTACGCGAATTTTGCGCTTCGGAATACCTTGTGCGGCCGTAGTTTCAGCCACGGATTGGCTGACGGCGATCACTCGGTCGGCGAGGCCCATCATGATGGACTCGCGATCATGCACGTTGTGGAGGTGGCTTATCAAGGCGTAACGATGCAATGGCCTAAGTAACCACGCCAACAGTAGGCCTGTTCGCATATGCGCATGCACTATATCGGGTCGATAGTTACCCAGTTGCACATTAAGTGTTCGAAGAGCCCGAAGTAGTTGCGCGGGACGCCGGGACTGATCGAGTGTGAGGTGGATGACGCCCGCCTTCTCGAGAAGTGTTTGATAACCGCCGCCTGCCGAAATCACGGCGACATCGAGCCCCTGTCGCGCCTGTTCCATTGCCAGATCCACGGCGGTATTCACGATACCATTTCCGCAGTCACTTACGTCATTGAGAATGTGCAGAACACGCATAACTGTCTCCTATGCGGCCACTAAGCTATCGGCGCGGCGACTCTCCTGCGTCATGCCCTCGTCCGGTTCTTTTGAATAATCCCCGGCCGCCAGGGACATGGATGCAAAGGTCCATACCATGAAGCCCAGAACTCCGATCATGACGCTGTTCAATAGGCACTGCGCAGCAAAACCAACGAGGATCGCCTTGGCCGAAGCCACGAACGGGTCTTCATGCCCCACACCCCTTAACTGAAACATCAAAGACCCCAGCCCCAAGGCGTACACCAACGATCCGACCCAGCCAAGCGAATAGAGAAATTCGAGCACCGTGCTATCGTGGGGTCCAAGGAAATCATCATTTCCCTCCGTATTGTGCTTGGTGTCTGTACTGCCTACGCCCTCGCCAAACGGTTCTTGCGCAAGCTCACGGAATGCTTTCTCGTGCCCCGTAACGCGCGCTGAAAAGCTTACATCCTGACTTGGGTCCTGAAAGGAATCCAATCTCTGCACAAGAAGATCGTGCACAACGGGAACCTGCGCGATACCGATTAGAAAGACAACGCAAGCGAACACTGCACTTGCCAGCCTTACACGCTGGCGCATTCCCGAATGCATCATCAAATAGATACCGCCTGCCACCAGGCTTATCCACGAGGCCCTGCTTACGGTCAGCATGAGGCCGATGAACCCACACGCTGCTGAAAGCAGGCGTACTTTTCCACTCTGGTTGAAGAGCAGCAACAGACCGCATGTTGTCACAGCTGCGTAGATAGCTGGAGCGTTCATGGTGCTGAAGATCCTGACCTTCATGGCCTCGACAGCACCGAAGGAATTCAGCTGCACATTCAGCATCCACAGGCGGTCCCAGTCTGGAAGTTCAAAGAATTGGTAGATGCCGTAGACTCCGGTGAGCAATGTGCCGAAGAGAAAAGACCGTTCAATGACTCGTTTAAATTGCGGATAGAGGTCACGGTGCTGATAGATGAATAGCCCGAAGAGCACAGGCACCAGCCAGTTGAGGAGCGCGCGCAGCACATCGAATAAGGGGAGAGTGACCAATCCGAGGATCAGGCCGTAGAGGATGGCAACCAAAGCGCACACATATGACAGCGCTCTGCGGTTAGCGAGGCTCCGCAACGACGCGAGTAGCGGCAACCCAGATAGGCCAGCGGCGAGGTAGGGCGCCAATTCTACCGGACTCGACGGAGTCCACCCACCTTGATAATCTGCCATGCGACCCAGGTAGGGTGTGAGGAACCACAGCCAGAGGATGAGCCCCACATAGGCAGGCTTCGAACGCCAAAGCAAAAAGCCGCCCGCGACCAGGCTTAATGCTGGGAACGCGATCTTGAGAACACCGGCCAGTCCCCCCAAGATGCAGAGGGCGGGAATGCCCGCCATCATCGCGAACACAGCAAATATCTCTGCTTTATGTTCGGAGTGGCCACGAATCGCGGTTGCCGAAGCATTCTGATCGTTGAATCTGGAGGCAATCACGCTACACGCTCCCGCGCTAGAACCAGACAGGCGCCGAACAACGCCTGAATATCCCGCCAAGCTGGAAATAGACGAGGCGGAGCAACCTTGAGAAAGATTCTGAAGCCGGCACAGACGAAGAGCAGACGCGCGCACGTCGACACGAGGAGTGAAATCGCGGCTCCATAGATTCCATAACGCGGAATCAACCAGAGCATCATTGGAACGCTCAGGGAAAGGCCAATTCCCTGCAGGATTGTCACCACGCCAGGGCGGTTGAGAGCCATAAATGCCTGCGCCAAGACAAATGTAACTCCCGAAAGAATGGCCTCCAGCACCAGGATCCGCATCGCTCCAGCGGCAGCGACGTATTCGGCGCCATACAGGATGCGAAGCAACGTGGGACCGGCGATACAGACCATTGCACCACAGGCCACTGTTACGAGCCCACTGATGCGCACCGACTCGCCGGTCATTTTCATAACCTTGTCCGCGCCATGGCCGGCAGCCTTGGGAAAAAGCACCATCACCACGGAGGTTTGAAAGACGTTCAACATGCGCGAAAGACTCAACACAACTACATAGGAGCCCATCGCGCCGGCGCTCAGGAGGCTGACCACAAGCACCTGATCCACTTGTAATGCCAGAGTTCCGAGCACATCGATTCCATAGGACCTTATGCCATATTGCAGGATCTGTTTCATCGCAGCTATGCGAAGAGGGGCTGGACGCACCCCTGTACGCCTGATGCGCAAAACCATATAACCCAGCGCGGGGACCGACGCGGCGATGTAGGCAATTGCCGCGCCGTAAGAATCCATGTGGTGTACGGCAAGCAATAACAGCAAGCCCAGCAGCGTTGCAAAGGGCGTAAGAATTTGAATTGCGTTTGAGGCGACGAAGTCGTGCGCAGCTTCGAGCACCGCTCGGCCGACCAGCGTAATTGAAACCAGAGGCACGGTAATGAGAAACCATTGCGCCGCATGAATCACCGTCGGTGAATATTGGTGCAACCACCAGGGCAGAATCATAGCCGCCATTGCAGCAGCGAGGATCCCCGTTAAGGCTGACATGGCAAAGCCGTTGGCCACAAGGCGTTGGCGTTCGTCGCTTGCGTTACGAAGATGGTAGATAAGGGAGCTGGGCACTCCAAGCGTTGTTACGCTCGCTATAAAAAGAGGCCACAGAATCATGGCCGCTAACTCGCCCCGGCCCGCCGGCCCAAGAGTTCTCGCCGTCAGGATTCCCGTTCCGGCCTGCAATACCAGGATCGTAGATTTGCTCCCGATTGCCTGCACCACTGCTCGAAAGCCATGGCGTGGGCCATGCGAGCTTGCAGCGGATTCGCCTTGTTGAGCAATCGGCGGAGAAGTCATCCTGCCCTCCGCGGCAACCATCGGTAATTACTCATCGACGGCGACACCGCACCGAGAAACTTCATCAATCTCTCTTGAAACACATGAATGTCATAGCGCTTGGCAATGTTGCGGATCGCCGGCGGATCCCATGTTCCGCGCTCACATCTCTCCAGGGCTTCGATCAACGCCTCGGGAGTCTGCTCGCGAAACAAAATTCCGTTCACTTGTTCGATCACCGTCTCCGTTGCTCCGCCCGCTCCGTACGCAACCACCGGCCTTCCGGCCGCATTGATTTCGAGCGGCGCCATTCCGAAATCTTCTTCGCCGGGAAAAATTAATGCGCGACAGCGGCTCGCATAATGGCTCACTTCCCGGTCGGGCTGTCTTCCCAGGAATGTCACTGTCGGGCCTGCCAGCGCCTTCAGCCGTTCTCGGTCCGGGCCGTCGCCGATGATTAGCAAACGCCGGTTTGTCCTGGTGCACGCTTCCACCGCCAAGTCAATCCTTTTATACGAAACCAACCGGGAAAGAATCAGGTAGTAGTCGTCAACCTCCTTACTGATCGAAAAACGCGAAGTTTCAATCGGCGGTTCAATCACCGTAGCATCGATATTGAACGCAGTCTTCAGTCTATTCGCCACGATATGGGAGTTAGCAATAAAGTAATCCGGCCTGCGGGCAGCCTTCATTTCCCACCGTTTTAACATGCGGATCATGAATTCCAGAGTGAACTTTGTCGGGGCAACGAATTTTTCTCTTGCCATGTACTCCTGAAATCGCCATACCCAACGCATTGGGTTATGACAGTAACAGACATGAATTGCGTTTTTTCCGCGCTTTACTCCCTTGGCGTATCCACAACAGCTGGTCACAACCAGGTCATAATCCTCGAGGCGCGCGGACTCCACTGCATGCGGATAGAACAGAAAATAGTGTCTATATAGCTTCGCTTTCGCGGGTAAATATTGCATCCAGGTTGTTTTCGCTTCGAGACTACGCAGGTAGGGAGACATTTTCTCCGGCACAAATAATGTGGTGTGCAAATCTGCTTCGGGCATGGTCTGGTGTATGGCTTGCGTGACTCGTTCCGCACCGCCGTACTGAGCGAGATAGTCTTGAAAGATAGCGATCTTTGGCATATGGTGCTCCTCAGTCGGTCACGCTTTTGGCAAGCACGTGGCGATTGTTACTGGTCAGATTCGGATTACATCCAAGTGCCGTGTAATACTGGCTCAGATCCTGCTGAAACCTCTCGATCGAGAACTTTTTCACGGTCGTGCAATAGGCCCTATACGCTGTGTGGAGGAGTTCCTCTCTGTCGCGCGATAACTCTAGAAGTTTTGAAGAGAGGCCGGCGGTATCTCCTTTTTCGACGAGCCAACCGTTTTCTGAGTCCGAAATGATCTCCGGAATGCCGCCTACGCGAGTCGCGAGAACGGGTGTGCCACTGGCCATGGCCTCAATGAGCACAAGTCCAAAGGGTTCGTCGCGCGAATTCAACACGAGAAGGTCGGCCCCTTGCAACACCGGGGAAACATTGTGCATCTCTCCTGTGAAATGCACCCGATCTTCCACTCCCGCAGCTGCTGCAGCGGCGTGCAAAGCCTTGAGATATTCAGCTTCGTGTTGAAAGACCACACGCCCCACGATGGCGAGGTGAACGTGGGGCGCCCGCTTACAAATCTGCCCTATTGCATCGATCAGCTCGAGAAGACCCTTCCGGGCACAAATTTGACCGATTGCACAAACCAAAAAGTCCTGCCGGGACACTCCAATACTTTCTCTGAAGGGTGATCCGCCTTCCTGCTTGACGGGAAACCTGCTCAGATCCACGCCGTTATGTATCGTTTGCACCTTCTTCGCCAGGGGCAAGGACCCGCAGAACCGCTGCGCAGCCGCTTGCGACACCGCGATGACTCGGGTCCTTCGCGCCATAAGAGCGAGCAAGCGGATTGCACTGCTTCCGGGATGCTTTGGCAGGGTGTCATGGACATGCCAGATCACCGCTTTGCCAGTACCCGTTGCCGCCAGCGTCGCCACGATGCCAGCGCGAACCGAGTTCGCGTGTATAACGTCGGGGGCGAGGATGCGAATTTTCTTTCTCAGTCCTATAACGGCCCTGAAGATTGGCGCGATGGATCGGAGAAGTTGGTCGGGGCGCCGCGCGAATCTGGTATTGACCGCGTGCAATGGATGCTGTTCCACTCCCAGTCGCAACACCTCTTCAGCCAATCCTCCTTGTGACGGGCAGATTACGACAGGTTCGTAGCGGTCAAAATCGAGCCCGCGCAGGATTTCGACAAGGACCTTTTCCGCGCCGCTCATGTTCCCGGTGTGATTGACATAGAGAATGCGGGTTTTTCTGGACGGATTCATGCTGCACCCGTTCCCTTGATGACGGCGGGAAGAGTCATGGCAAGAATCCTAAAATCCAATTGCAGTGACCAATGATCGATGTATTGCAGGTCGAGTGCGATCCAGCGGTCGAAACTAATGTTGCTACGCCCGCTTATTTGCCACAGGCAGGTCAATCCAGGCTTGACACTGAATCGCCGCATCAACCACGCTTCAGAGAACCTGCTGACATCGCGCTTATTTAAAGGCCGTGGACCGACTAAAGACATCTCACCTTTGAGGATGTTGATTAGTTGGGGTAATTCATCAATCGAGGTCTTGCGCAGGAATGCCCCGATTGGAGTGATTCGCGGATCCTTGAAGATCTTGAATACAGGCCCGCTATTCTGATTCATGTGCTCCAGGCCGGCCTGGGCAGCTTCGGCGTTTTCGAACATGGTGCGGAATTTGTAAATAGAAAATATGCGCCTGCCCAGACCGTACCTCTCTTGCCGGAACAGAACTGGCCCCTTGCTTGTGCATTTGATCAGGATGGCGACAACCAGAAGCAGGGGAGCGCACAAGATCAACCCGAACAAAGCGCCGGCGATATCTAATGCCCGCTTGATACCGTGACGATAATCTTCAGGCACCATCTTGAGAAGAACCTGGGGGTGATCTTCATGGGCACGGTGGCAATGACCCGACCAGGACACGTCGAAGAAATCTTCTGGACATTGAACCTGAACGCCCACCTGCTCACAGACGGCAATGATGCGTTCGATGGTGGCATAATGTGATTTCACGGGCAGCGTCACAATGACTTCGTCCACGGCCTGCCGCATAAGAATGTCTTCGAGGTCTCCGATCCGCCCCAGGATACGGAATCGTTTATCTCCAGTCTCTTCCGGGACGGGGTTAACAACGCCGAGAATTTTGTATTTCCATTCCGGGTGTGCGTTCAAATCATCGCTGGCGTGGGCCGCGCTCATGACGTTTCCGACGATCACGGCATTTCTTGTGCGCCGGAGATGTGGCCGCACATAGGCACAAAACGCGCCAATCGCTGCCCGCGAGATGAGCGCACAGAGGAAGGAGGCGCTCCACGCGCAGAGGATGATTCGGATGAAGTGCCCGTGGTGCCATTGTGTTGCGATGATGCGCGCCTCAATAAGCGCGCAGAGGCCGGTAGCCAGAAACACACGACTGAGAACGCTTTGTGGCGACTGGATATGTTGCCAGGTGTAGAGGCCGCTATAAAAGAAGACAGAGCGCCAAATGATACAGCAGAACGCCAGCATGCAAAAATGGGCCACTGACATCTTCATGGAAAGCAGCGTCAAAGGATCAGCCGCCGGTCGAGCATCAACCGCCCACAGCGCGAAGTAGATTAATGTCGCGCTCAGGATACAGAGGTCAATGATTCCGGCGAACCGTCCTGCAATGCCTCGCGCGACGGACGAGCGCAACCCTGAGGCAGGCTTTGGCCGTTTCTGCAGTGTCCATGGCGAAGCGGCTAATTTGAGACTGGCTGTTCCTTTAAATTCAGATTGCAATTCCGATCGCATAGAGTCCTCCAAAGCGTGAGGAAAAAATAGGTGAGGCTTTCCTTAAGGCAACGGTGCTGCGCGCGCCTTCCTTCGAGTTGTGAGCTTGAAGTGCTTTTGTATTAGGGAACAGGTACACCCGTGATCGGGTTGAAGTACACACCGAGATTGGTGGCCTTCATGAAGTTGGATACGTGCTCAAGCTTATTCCGAGTGACAAGCAGCATATCTCCCGGCTCAAGATCTGTGTCGCGCTCCAATTGGGATTGTTTTTTGATATTGTGCAGGTTTAGACGGCGGACCTCCGCCGTGTCTCCATTGATATGGCGAAATAGGATGACCTGAGTGTCTCGCGCCCCAGACGTGAACCCGCCGGCAAGCATAACTGCCTGAAGAGCAGTTGTATTGTCATGGATGTCTATCTTGCCCGGCTTGGCAACTTCGCCAGCCACGACCACGTAGGGTTGTTGGAATTGCTTGAGCGTAATTGCGAGTTGAGGGTGATTCAGTTCATTTGAAGCAAGCTTTACAATCGCGTCGTGCGCCTGGTCCAGCGTTAGGCCACCGACTTTCACATCTCCCACGACGTCGAGATTCACACGTCCGTCCGGTTGTACGGTGACTGTCTGATTGAACTCGGGTGTAAGCCGGTAGCTCAACTCGATTACATCGCCGACATGGAGGGTGTAGATCGGCCTTTGGTGAAGCTGCTGATCACTCCAAGCGCGTATGTGCAAGATGAAAAGCGCCATGATGACAATGACTACTTGTCTCTTCAAGAACAACTCCTCCGCGCCTTGTCCAGGCGCGCTTCACTCAGAGCATGCGATCAAGCCAGGCTGGGACTTCCTGTCTGCGCTTATTCAGGATGAAACCAAGGAGTTTTCCGCCAGCCGCCACTATGCTTTGTTCTGCCTGAAGTGGTTCTTCACGGCGCGTGCGGTTGGCTTCAATGACAAGGAGAATACCGTCTACAAATGGAGCAATGCTGAGCAGATCGCCAGACACTTTGAGGGCTGGGCAATCGATGATGCTGTAATCGAATTCCGACCGGAGTAGATCGATGCAGTCGCGCCGATACTGCCAACTGCCTTCCCAGGGACCCCGGTGCTCTTCCGTAAAGAGGGAGCCGCGCCTGCGGGAAAGCGCGTGCGCATCTTCGCCATCCCCATGCTCGGCTGCACGAAGCGAATTTCTGATCGCTTCGAGAGTTGGTGCATGAAGCTTACGAAGAAAGCTCATATTGACGCCTGCAACGGAAGTGAGCTCGGATTTACTCACCTCTTGAAGCAACGCGCGCGCCACAAAAGTGACTCCCTCTCCCGGATTGGGAGAACCAATGGCAACAACCATTCCACCTAAACCTGGATCTCGTGGTTTTTGGAATACCGTATAGAGCAAAGTATGGAAAATCGAGCCCTGCACGCCTTCCAGCCGGGAAGGAGCGCTAGTGGCCGCTGAGAGATTAAGTGATGCATTCATAACGCTTGCGTCTCCTTTCGATATCGGACAAGCTTGGGCCACGGATTTTTGGGCTCGTCTTGCGATGTTCCGGAGACGGTCATGCCGACAAACACAGGAACAAACTCCATGTGCTTTTCCGTGCGCTCGCCCCCGTGAACGATAGGCACCTCAGCGAGAACTGGAAAGCGCAAGGTTTTCTCAACCTCAGTGGAAGTAGCAAATGTGTTACGGCCAATCTCGGCGAAAAACACCAGAAAGCTAGCAAAGAACACGGCGGTGAATGTACCTAGAACTGTATCGACTACAGGTTTAGGGCTATAGGGTGTGACGTTATATGTGGGATTTTGCGCAACTGCCACGTTGAGCAGCCTATTGGCATTCATTGCGTCGCCGATTTCAGCCTCGTCCCGTTTTTGCGTATAGAGCTGATAGTTGTTCTCGAGGTCCGTCACCTTTTGACGCAGAGTACTGAAGTTGACCGTGGAACCTTCCACGCCAGCTAGCTTGCCCTGCAGATCAGCCACCTGCTGGGCGAGCGCGAAGCGTTTCGCTTTTAATGCCTGCCGATCGGTCTCATTCTGAATGATCGATTGGGTGACGGACTGCCAAACCGGATTTACATCGGTATCGTGCTCCTGCGAAGTCATGCGCTGCGCCTTCGCCAAGGCTGCTTTTGTATCGGCGATTTGCTGGTCTACCTGCTGCACCAGGCGATCATTAGAGGTGAATTTCGTTAGGAGCGACGTGCGTTGGTTGTCGAGCTCGGCGAGCATGGTGTTCAAACGCTCAACCGAGTAGTCGTTTGGTATGGTGCGCACCTCAGTGGTTTGCCGGGGAGAAATCGTCTGCAGATGTTGCGTTTGCGAGCCCAGCTGCTGCGTCAGCTCGCTGATCTGCGCATCGGTTGCACGGAGGTCGGTTTGGGCGTCATTAATTTGGCGATCCAGCGTCTGTTCCGAATCCGGCACGGAGACTATACCGTTCTGTTGCTGGTATTGAGCGAGTTGCTGTTGCGCCTGATCGAGCTGCTGCTTATAGCTCGCCGCTTGTGCTGCGAAGAACTTAGCAGTTCCGGGAGGCTGCGCTATATCCTGCTGCTTTTTCAGGAATGCGCTTAGCAGCCGATTCAGGGTATCTGTCGCTGTTTTGGGGTCGGATGCGATGTACGCGACGTGGATGACATTCGACTTTCTCATCATGGTGACGGAAAGATGCTTCTCAAATTCCTCCACGGCTTTGTCATGAACCTTGAGTTGGTCGCGCTTCATTTTCAATTCAGACTGGCTGTTCCAGCCTGGATCTACGACTTGGTCGGCTAACTCCCTGCTGATCAACATCTGAATTTCAGAGTTGATTTGTTCTTCCGTCACACCACTGATGGTGATCTCACCGTTAATGCGGCTAGGGGTGATCTGTTCATCACCGCGTTTGTTCTGAACGAGAATATCCATCTCCGATTGATATTTACGTGGCGCCAGCACGACATAGGCGGCTGTCACGGCGACGACGCCGAGGACCACGAGCAGCCAGAATCGGTGATAACGGAATCCGGCCGCGACGATGGGCCGGAGCGAGCTACTCTCTTGAAGTCCTGTCGCGTTGCCTGGAAGACTCTGCATATAGCGCGGAATACTCCTTAGGGGTAGAGCTCTTAGTCGGATGATGCGCGGTGTCAGGTCTGTTGTTCTTGCTATGCCTTATTTCGCGCTGGGTTTTCCTCGGCAACAAACGCTTACCATAAGTAATAACCCGAATCGCATTCGGTGCGCATCGGCGGTTCTTGCCTTTTTACCTGGGCATTTGATGCCGGTCTGCTGTGGCAACATTTTGCTATTCCCGCGAGTGCGGTGCGTCGTAAATGGCGATGGGTGTGCTGGCGCGTCGTTCATCCATCCGGTTTCCGAGTGTGATGAGGACGGCGCGGCACGGCTTTCGGATACTGACCGAGAAACCATCGGCAAAAGGCTATGAGTTGTTGGGTTTATGAACTCGTTTGCGCATTCCAGGACGAGGTCCCAGAAGAGGAAATAGAATAATTGTCAGCTCTAACTGTCAGAACTTGAATGCTGGAGTTCTGAGAACGTGGTTGGAAGCTAGTTTGGTGGAGGCGGCGGGAGTCGAACCCGCGTCCGAAATCGTTGTCAGCCAGGAGACTCCATGCTCAGTCCGTTCCGAAAGGTTTCGCCTGCAACGCTCAGAGCGGACAAGATGCGCTGCAGACTAGTCCGATGATCTCGCAGTTACGACACGGACCGAGCCGCAACTGCCAGCCTACTGAATGACGTCCGATTCACAGCCCATAGGCGAAGCCGTGGAGGACGGCTGCTTATTTAATTAAGCAGCAAGTGCCAGATTATCGTTGGCAACTTTAGTTTTGCAGGCGATTACGGGTGCCCACACCCCGGCATGCCTCCGTGCCGCAAGCGATCCCGTCGAAACCGTGACGCCCCCAACACATTGCATTCGATGAGAAACGAATGCGCGCGGGTGCAACCGCGGAGCCAACTGGCTCGTGCTGCAACTTTTATTCTACGCCCAATTGCATGCGGGCGCTTGCGGGCCCGGGTTCAAGGCAGTCGCCCGCCGAAGAGGGGCTGGATTACCAAAGGCACGGCTGAAGCCTCCCAAACAGCGCAGTTGGGGCGCAAATTTCCGCTCAAGCCGCCGATAAGCAGTTCAACGCCGGGCAATCACTGTCCGGAGAATTTCACGCATCCCGGTCGACGATTGAGCGTCTAAGGTGCAAAGGAACCAGAAACGCGGGCTCCGGACGACCGAAGAGAATCACATGGAAGTGACGGTGTGAACGAGTACGTCTCCGGGCTGCATTGGAAAAGAGGCCAACGATGCACACTCCCTCCAACTCCGCATGGGCCCGTCATTCGTGCGAAACAGGACTGCCGCAGCCGTACCATGCCGATGCCGTCTACCGCGGTCTGACCCTCGCCGCCATGCTCCTGCTGCTCGCCAGCTTGTGGGTTTTCTAGGCTCGCTCGAGACTGCGGGACTCTTTGCGAATATTGCGAAGCAACATCCCGCAGGGGCTAAAGCCCACATTAATTTTGCTGGCTTTTTCGGCCCGACTAAAGTCGTGCCCTTGTTACAAAGCTTCACGCGGAGAGTTTTTCCGCACCGTGTAAAGAAACGAGACAAGCGGAGAGTTTTTCCGCACCCTGTAAAGAAACGAGACAATCTGTCCCGAAATCGGCCAGCACTGTGTCCCACAATCGGACAGATTTGTGTCTCAAATCGAGACAGAGTCACCCGAACCGCGCCCGCTTCACCGTTTGCCGGAAATCTTCACCCTTCATCTCCACGCGGATGCACATCTCCGCCAGGCGCGAGCGCATGCGGTCGCCGATGCGGTCGCCCAGCGTCTGCTCGCGCGCGGCGCGTTGGGCATCGCTCTGGTCGCCGCCGCCGGCCGGCAGGTCAGCGTAATTCGTGGTGATGATGGTGGTCAGCCGGTCGTTATAGCGGGTGTTCAGAATCAGCGCCACCGTGTCCCAAACCCACTCGTTGGGCTTCTGCGCGCCCAGATCGTCCAGCACCAAAACTTCCGCGCCAAACACCGGCTTCAGCAGCTCGATCTCCGTCGTATTCACCTGCGGGTTGTAGCTGTTCTGGATGTTCTTGAGCAGCTCGCGGTAATCGCAAAACAGCCCGCGGACCCCGCGCTCACGCACCAGCCGCTGCAAGACGCCCACCGCCAGATGGGTTTTCCCCAGGCCGGCCGTGCCCACGAAAAGCAGTCCGCGTCCGGCCGTATCGACGGGATAGGCGTCGACAAACTTGCGCGCGGTGAGGAGCGAGCGCGCCAGCGAATCATCGGCACGCGGATAGGACGGGTCAAACGCATCCAGAGTGCAGTCGCGATAGCGCTGCGGGATGCGCGCAGCTCGCAACCGCCGCTCCTCGCGCTGCATCTCCTGGCACTCGCAGGCCCGCGAAACCCAGCGTCCCGCGCTGTCGACCACGCGCACCAGCCCTACACCGTCACAAATCGGACATGCACTCATCTGTTTCCAGCGTAGCGCAGACGGGCCTCGACGGCTTCGGCGCCGACATGTGGAAAAGGGGTGCCTTCCGCTCGCCTGGCGCCACAGATGCCACCCAGACTCGAGTGTCATTGCCTACAATCGGAAGGGGCCGAAAGGCCAATCTGCCGCATTCAAATGGACGGCAAGGAGAAACGGAAACGGATGAATCGAATATTGCGCAGCACACCGTGGAACGTAATTCTGGCATTTGCCTTCGTCAGCGGAATCGCCGTCTGCGGACTCGGCCAGGAACCGGGCAGTACCATGCCTGAAAGCAACGCGCCGGCACCGACCAAGGTTGCCCCGAAAACAGCTCTTACACACGAGGAGCTGCAGGCCAAGCGCAGCCACGACACATACTGGACTGCGCACGACAAACAACTGTTGGTCGACTTCGGCAATCTCGAAAACTTCAAGGCGGCGGATGCGGCGCTGCCTGCGCCGGCGCCTGGCGAGGACCGCGTCGTCTTCATGGGCGACTCCATTACCCAGGGCTGGAAGCTCGATACCAATTTCCCCGGCAAGCCGTATGTCAACCGCGGCATCAGCGGCGAAACTACGCCGCAGATGCTGGTGCGCTTCCGCCAGGACGTCGTCGAGCTGGATCCCAAAGTCGTGGTCATCCTGGGCGGCACAAACGACCTGGCCGGCAACACCGGACCGATGACCCTCGAGCAGACCGAAGACAATCTGGCCTCGATGGCCGACATTGCCGCCGCCAACCACATTCGCGTGGTTCTCTGCTCCGTTACCCCTTCAGTCGATTTCCCGTGGAATCCGGGTCTTGAGCCGGCGCCCAAAATCGCCGCGCTTAACGGGTGGATCAGCGCATATGCCGCGCAAAAGGGCTACATCTACGTGGACTACTATGAGGCCCTGAAGGACGCGGCGGGGGGATTGCCGCCGAGCCTCAGCCACGACGGCGTTCATCCCAACCCCTCCGGCTACGCGCTCATGGACCCGCTCGTGGAAGCGGGCATTCAAAAGGCGCTGGCACAGTAGCACGGCGGAGCATACGTGATCAAAAGGCCGTAGAAGCATCCCTCAGGGGCTGAAGCCCCCATCTTTTTATGGGCTTTATCGGAGCCGGGACTAAAGTCCCGGCCTACCAGTCCCGGCCTACCAGTCCCGGCCTACCAGTCCCGGCCTACCAGTCCCGGCCTACCAGTCCCGGCCTACCAGTCCCGGTCTACCAATCCCGGTCTACCAATCCCGGTCTACCAGTCGTGCCCTGTTAGAAAGCCCGGGAACGAGGAGTTTCCCCGCCCTGGAGCCCCGCAAGGATGATTCGGCCTGCCGTACCCCTCCCCCCCGGGGGGGGGGACGCAACTGTCTGAAAATAATACATCTGCATTTCTCACTTTTCCCAAGTGTTTGAAACCAGGATAGTTACGCTACAAATTAACGCAAGTGTTTGAAAAAATGAAAGATATTGTCATCATGGCCCTCACGCGTCGCCGATGACGCACACTTCCGGGGCGGCGTTGCGGCGAGATTCGACCCCGGACCCCGCTTTTTTTGCGTACGCGAGCGCTATTTTCTTCATTCTATTTCAGGGTACCTGTTGGAATGGATATAACCGGCAGGGCGAGAATGGGGTTTAATTTGTCTGAAATGAAACACATAGACCTTACGATGGCTTGACAAGAATGCGTGCGGGCCAAGGAGCAAGAGAAGGGTGACGGCCTGGAATTGAATCGGACGGGCCGGCTCGAACATCTTCCTTCCTGAACGCAGAACCGGTTGGCCCGGCCAATTGCAGATTCGCGCCAAAACCCATAAACTGATAGAGAACATTTGCCGGAAAGGTTTCTTGCCCACGATGCCGAAGGAAAAGATTCATCCCAATTACGCTGCGGTGCGCGTTCTGTGCGCCTGCGGAAACAATTTTGAAACGCGCTCGACCCACAAGGGCGACATCCACGTCGAAATCTGCTCGGTGTGCCATCCGTTCTTCACCGGCAAGCAGCGGCTGGTGGACACCGCCGGACGCGTGGAGCGCTTCCGCCGCAAGTACGCGAAGAGCGACGCGGCCATAGCGGCCAAGTAGGCCGGCAAGAACGTAGATTCGCCTGGGCCTCCGCCGCGGCGGAGGCCCAGTTCGTTTGTCGATAGCTTCTAGCTGCTAGCTGCTAGCTCCTAGCTTTTAGCCTTTGAGTGCTCGGAGCCAAGAACCAGAAGTCGATACATGCCTCGATCAAAGCGAAACAGGCTAGACTCTGAAAACTGATTAGCCGAAAGCTGGCCCTATGGCAGGCAAAGGTTTCACCGTGAAAAAGAACTGGGACAATCCGGTGGAACACACTATGCCTGCGGAAGCGCGGGTTCCGGCAGAAGTGTCGATCGGGAAGGTGGCTGTGCGCCCGGCTACTGTTCTTGCGCCCATGGCCGGCGTGACCGACACGGTCTTCCGGCGCTTTATTCGGCATGCGAGCCTGTTCTGCCATACCGAGACTGCTGAATCAGCGCCTGTGCTTTCCCAGGTCTCAAAATCGAGACCCGGGGCACCCGCGGTTTTGGCGGGTGAAAGTGTCGAAAGTGACATCAGCAATGTGCAGTCCGGCTGCGGATTGCTGATGACTGAATTCACCTCAGCCGACGGCCTGGCGCGCATGCGTGAGACAAAGCGCCGCCGCTATCTCACCTTCTACGACGACGAACACCCCATCGGCGCACAGCTCTTCGGCTCCAATGCCGAAACTCTGGCCGAGGCCGCGCGCATCGTGGAAGAAACCGGCTTCGACACCGTGGACCTGAACCTGGGCTGCCCCGCCAAGCGTGTCGTGGGCTGCAATGGCGGTTCGGGGCTGCTGCGCGACCTGCCCAGGATCGGGGAAATCTTCCGGGCGATTCGCAGGAATGTGACGATTCCCTTCACCGTCAAGTTCCGGACGGGCTGGAACGACGCGCAAATCGTTTGTGTGGAACTGGCGAAGATGGCCGAGCAGGAAGGCCTCAATGCCGTCGCTCTGCATGCGCGGACCCGCGAGCAGGGCTATAGCGGCCAGGCACAGTGGCAGTGGATCGCCGCCGTCAAGCAGGCTGTGTCCATTCCGGTGATCGGCAATGGCGATATCCGCACGCCCGAAGACGCTGCTGCTATGGTTGCCGAGACTGGATGCGACGCGGTGATGATCGGCCGCGCAGCGCCGGCCAATCCCTGGATCTTTCGGCAGATTGCGCAGTACACGGCAACCGGCGCTTACGACAAGCCTACGGTCGAAGATCGCTTCCGGATGATCCGTGCCTACTTCGAGATGCTGCTGTCCGAGACGGAAGCGACGAAGGACATGCCGCGCGATGCGCGCCTTGGCGATCCGGTCGGCAAGATGAAGCAGTTCGCCACCTGGTTCACACACGGGGTTCCGGGCGGCGCCAAGCTGCGCGCGGCCATCTACCAGGCGCGCACCGGGATGGAAGTGCTGGGCGAGGTGGAACGGTTTTTTGCCGCGCAGGACGAGGGGGCATCCTGTGCGCAAACGTGTGCAGAACCCGGCGATGCGCCGGCCTGGGATTCGCAGGCTGAACTGATCTGCGATTGAGTCAAAAAACAGAGCATTCCTGAAAATTTTCTCTGGTTTTTCGCCCGTCAAAGCCGGTATATTGTCACCTATCCCCTTTCACCGAAAAGGTTGGATTTGCCCCCAGTCCTGCAGAAGCGATTTCGTGTATCGCGGCCCCTGTGTGCCGCTGTGGCGCTGGCCGTCGCGATTCCTTGCGCGGCGCAGCATTACACGTTCAGTGAAACTGCTTCGGGCATGGACGATCCCAACGTGAATTCCATTGTGCAGGGGCACACCGGGTACCTGTGGGTGGGCACGGAAAATGGGCTTTACCGCTACGACGGGCGCCTGTTCCGGCTGTTCGGCAGCGCGGAGGGGCTGCGCGGACGCACGATCCAGAATCTTTTTGTGGCGATGGATGGAACTCTGTTGGTCGGGACAGAGGATGGCATCTATTTTCAGCGCAGCGATGACAGCTTCGCGGAGATTCATCCGCCATCTCAGGGCAATCCCTTCACGCAGCGCATCGGTACCGAATTCACAGCACTTGGCCCCCAAGCAGTGGTGGCCGTGGACCGAACCGGAGCCTTCCTGCTGCGGGAGGGCTCGCCGGACAGCTGGACGGCGGAAGCCATGAGATTGAAGGGGGGGCCGGTGTGGAGCGCGCTGGCCGCACCGGATGGCGCGCTGTGGTACGGATGCGGAAACGATTTGTGCCGGCTGGCACACGGCGCCACGGAAGAATTTGGGGCCGCATTGCATCTGCCTCAGGATAACTGGCAGCGCATGCTGCTGGCCCGGGACGGGCATCTCTGGATACGCAGCATCTCGCATATGGGGGAAATTGTGCCGGTGGCTGGGAAAGGCTCTGAGCAACCGCACTACGAGTACCGTAGCCATGATTTTCCCGGCGGCTCGCCGGCCGTGCATTACGTCGCGCTGATTGAAGATGCGCATGGGCAGGTGGTGGCTTCAGACGAGGCCAGCTTTGGGATCTTCAAGAACGGCCGGTGGCGCATGGTTACGCAGCAAAATGGCCTGACGCGCTACGACATCTCCGCGCTTTTCAAGGACCGGCAGGGAGCCATCTGGCTGGGAGCGACAGGCCACGGCCTGATGCGCTGGGTAGGGCAGGACGAGTGGGAAGCGTACACCACGGCAGAGGGCCTTAGCGACGAGATCGTATGGGCGTCGCTGCGCGATCACAGCGGACGAGTGTGGGAGGGCACGGAATCGGGTCTCGACTGGGTTCCCAGCGGCGGCGATAGCGCACGGAAATGGCAGAGCCCCGGAGTGCAGACCGCGCGGGCTGATTCGCTGGTGGAAAGCGCGGACGGGGGCATCTGGGTAGGCAGCGCAGCCGGGGGCCTGGCGCGCATCGATGAGCATTCTCTGGCGGGACGGGGGTGGAAACTGCCGGAGGTGTTCCGCATTCTCGCCGATCACAGCAACCGGCTGTGGATTGCAACCGATGGCGGCTTGTACACGATCGACATGGGAGCGCCAGGCCAGGGTCCGCAGCTTGTTCGAGACCCGGCCTTCGCGTCTCCGGACATGCGCTTCAACGATCTCGCGCTGGACGGCGCACACGGGCTGTGGGCCGCATCCGACCAGGGCCTGTTCCGGCTTGACGGCAGCGGATGGAAGCACATCGATCCCGGTTTGTCGGGGGCAATACCCGAGACATTGGCGGCTGGCCCGAATGGCGATCTTTGGATTGCAGGCGCTTTCCCGGGCATTATGCGGCTGCGCATTCGCGGTGCGCGTGTAGTGGAATCGCAGGTGATCGGACGCCCGCACCTGCTCTCGCCGGAAGTGGTGGCGCTGATGGTGGATAGTCGCGGCTGGCTGTGGGTGGGCCAGGACGCGGGGGTGAGCGTTTACGACGGCAAAGTGTGGCGCAGTTTCACCCGCGACGATGGACTTATTTGGAACGACGTCGACAGCAACGCCATCAGCGAAGATTCGGACGGGTCGATTTGGATCGGAACATCGGGCGGTCTCTCGCACCTGTTGCGGCCGTACACCAAGCCCGCGACTGCGCCGCAGCCTCCGGCCATTGCGCAGATTCAGTTTGGTCACGCGCCGATTACAGCCGGCTCGGAGATTCTCTGGAGCGAGGAGCCGCTGTCGATCTCCATTGCCACGCTCAACTTCGGAGACGTGCAGCACGTTCGCATTCATTACCGGCTGCTGGGTCTTGAGCCGGATTGGGTGGAGACGACGGAAGAAGATGTGCGCTATGCCCGGCTTGAACCTGGGCGTTACCGCTTCCAGGTGCAAACCGTGAGCACCAGCGACGGGGCGAGCTCGCCGGTGACGGAGATCGCCTTCCGCATCAAGCCGCGCTGGTGGCAGAGCGTGCAATTGCGGGTGGCGCTGATTCTGCTTGCCATCGGCATCACCGGCCTGCTGTGGCGGCGGCGCGTGGAGATGCTGCACAGGCGGACCCGACAGCTGGAGCTCGCGGTGCAGAGGCGCACCGAAGACCTGGAGCGTGAAAAGACAGAATTATTACGAGCCCGCGAACAGATGCGCCATTACGCCGAGCACGACGAGCTCACCGGTCTATGGAACCACCGCATCATTGTCGAGCGGCTGCGCTCCGAGGTCGACCGTTCCAGCCGTGAGGGCGCAGCCTTGACCGTCATCCTGGCCGACCTTGACCACTTCAAGGCGATTAACGATACCTATGGCCATCCATCCGGCGACCTGGTGTTGCGCCGCATCGGCTCTGTGTTTCAGCGCTCTGTGCGCACCTACGACTGGGTCGGCCGCTACGGCGGCGAGGAGTTTCTACTCATTTTGCCGGGCACAAGTTTTACCCACGCCCGTGCCCGCGCCGACGAACTCCGCCAGGCGGTGCAGGCCATGCGCATTCTCGATGGCGACAAGCCCATCCAGATAACGATCAGCCTGGGGGTGGCCTCCGGGTTTCCCAGCGATTACGAGTCGCTCATCCGCGCGGCCGACGCTGCGCTTTACCGCGCCAAAGACAGCGGCCGCAATTGCGTGATGGCTACGGAGATTGCGCCGACCGAAGTGGCATAGAATCTGCGCCGCATTCGGTCCCACACCGACTTCCGCGTCAGAGCCACCCCTACAACGAATTCCAGCATCTAGGTCTCCAGCAGCGATCGCGCTCCTTCTTCTTGCCCACGGAGTCGAGCTGCGTATCGATACATGTATCGAGCCATGTATGAAGCCATGTATCGAGCCATGTATCGAGCCATGTATCGAGCCATGTTGAATAGTGTTTCCGCCATGCGCGGCAGGGCGCGCCAACTCTCGGAGCAGGTGCTGGGATCCGGATGAAGATCCTGAAATTCTCTTTTTCATTCTTATCTGCAATAGCGATCTGGGGCGCTGTGGCAATCGCCGTGCCAGCCCAAGATGCGCATTCGCCTCAGCCGGTGCACACCGGTGCGCAGCCCACCGCTTCCGATCAAGCCGCAGACGCAACTCCGGAGCAAACCAGCACCGCCGGCTCGCCTTACGTGCCAGTCGACTACTGGGTTTATGGCGCTCTGGACCGGCTCTATGCGCTTGGCTACGTCGATACCGCTTACCTGGGCCTCCGCCCCTGGACGCGCATGAGCATTGCACACATGCTGGAGCGCAGCGCGGCAGACATTGCAGCGGCAACCAACGATCAGGAAGCGCAGGGGATTTATCTCGCCCTGGTGCGCGAATTTCAGCCCGATGTGGAGCGTGCGCTGGGTGTGCCGCGCCTTCATGTCGAGCCGCAAAGCGTTTACACGATGCTGCGCGGCATCTCCGGCACGCCCTTGCGCGACAGCTACCACTTGGGCGAGAGCATCGTAGACGACTACGGACGCCCTTACGAAGGCGGCTTCAACAATTACACCGGATTCAGCGGGTTTGCTGAGGCCGGCCGATTCGCACTGTATTTTCGCGGCGAATATCAGCATGCGCCATCGGCCAACGGCTACTCGCCCGCGCTGGCCGCTTACCTTTCCAACTATGTTGACCTGATTCCGTTCGCGCAAAATCCCCACCAGGACACCATTCCCGAGGGACCCATTCCGCAGGCCGACGACATGAGCGTCCTGGAGGCCAATCTCTCCTACCTGCTGCTCGGTCATGAGATTTCATTCGGAAAGGGCGATCATTGGCTGGGACCGGACCGCGGCGCATCGATGTTGTGGAGCAACAACGCGGAGAACATTTACGACTTCGAAATCAATCGCGTCGAACCGTTGCGCATTCCTGGTCTTTCGCACTTCACCGGGCCATTCCGCTACGACTTCTTTGTCGGCAGCCTGAAGGGACATACCTATCCCAATGATCCCTGGGTGCACGTGGAGAAGGTCAGCTTCAAACCCACTCGCAACCTGGAGTTTGGTTTCTCGCGCATGGTGATCTGGGGCGGCAAAGGCCACGAGCCGATAACGCTGCACACCTTCCTGAAAAGCTTCTTCAGCGTTTCGAATGTGTCGGCGGCAGTGAAGTATTCGCCCGAGGATCCGGGATACAGGCTGGCCAACTTCGATTTCAGCTATCGGCTTCCCTACCTGCGCAAATGGGTGCTGCTGTATACCGATTCGATCAGCCATGACGACCCTAACCCGATCAGTGCGCCGCGGCGCGCGGGAGTGCATCCGGGACTCTACCTGGCGCGCTTTCCCCGTTTCGAGAATCTCAGTTTGCGCGTCGAGGGCGCCAGCACCGACACGGTCAGCGCTTCAGTCCAGAGCGGCCAGTTTCTATACTGGGAACAGGTGCAGCGGCAAGGGCCGACCAACAAGGGTTTTCTGGTGGGCGACTGGGTTGGACGGCAAGGCAAAGGTGGGCAGGCGTGGCTCACCTACCATCTGTCGCCGGACCAAGATGTGGAGTTGGAGTACCGGAATGCCAAGGCGGCCTCTGCCTTCATTCTTGGCGGTACCACGCAGAACGATTTCGCTCTGCAGGTTCGCAAGCGTATCTTGAAAAACATCCAGATCCTGGGCCGTGTGCAGTACGAGAGTTGGAAAGCGCCCATCTACTTACCCGGGGCGCAGAGCGACACCGCCGCATCGGTGCGCATCACGTGGTTTCCTTCGCAGGCGAAGTGAGAGGAAATGGGGAGCGGAAAAGATGACGGCGGAATCTGTATGCGCGGTCATTGTTACCTACAACCCCCAGCCCACATTCGTCGACGGTATCGGGGCGATCGCCGCACAGGTCCGGGAGGTTGTCGTCGTCGATAATGGATCCTCTGGTGACACTGAACCTTATCTCCAGGAACTGGAGACACGCCCGCGCTGCAGGGTGATCCGCAACCGTCAAAATCTTGGTGTTGCCACAGCTCTAAACCTCGGCGTGAAGCATGCGATTGAAGCCGGATACGATTGGGTGTGCACTTTGGACCAGGACAGTACTGTCTGCACCGATTTCATCGCACAGATGTTGGCCACATACCGGCGGGCGCCGCAGCCGGAAAGGATTGCGCTCCTTGCTCCAAGTTATGTCGACCGCGAGTCCAAAATACCGGTGCGCCTGAGACGTTCGGCTTCTGGCGAAGTACTTGAAGCTATGACTTCGGGAAGCATGATACCGTCACTTGCGATTCGTAAGCTGGGCTTTTTTGATGAAGATCTTTTTATAGATGGAGTCGACACTGAGTTCTGCCTGCGGGCGCGAAGGGAGGGAATGGTGATCGTCCAGACTCCTGCTGTGCTCTTTCATTCCCTCGGGCGGGCTACCTATCATCAATTGTTCGGCCTTCACTTCGGGGCGACGAATCATTCTGCCGAGCGACATTACTACATATGTCGCAATCGTATTCGCTTGCTGGCGCGTTATTCAAAGGATTGGCCATGGGTATGGCGGGAGATTCGGGGAGCGGTATTTGAGATCGCAAAGATTGGCCTGGTGGAAGGCGATAAATGGAAGAAGGTTCGGGCCATGGCGGCAGGCGTGGTAGATGCTCTTAGCGGGAAGGCAGGCAACCGCAGGACGTAAGTCCCCGACCGCATGAATTCGTACTTTTTGGCTTCAGTGGTTTCCCACCCTTTCGCCAGAGAAAAGGCGAAAGGATGGGGCACGGAATTGGTACAACATTGAGCGGTCAAAGACTTAGTGCGCGCTCACCGCGGCCGTTATCGCGTGCCGGTGCGCACCGAAACGGGCTCGTTTACCACCGTGCAAATCGGCGAGGGCTCCAACCTGGTGCCGCGCAGCCGCGCTTCCGCCTCAAAGCTTTCCGCCTCGAGCAGCGCCTCGGCCACGGAACCATCCCACCTGCGCAGCACACTGTCGACGATGAGCTTGAGATCGGAGGAGAAAGTGGCGTTGGCCATGTACTCCGCATCGAGTTGGCGCTTGGTGGGCAACACCACCTCGTGGTAGTAGTTGTCGAGCGAGTGCTTGGGGACGCGATCGAGAATGGTCTCCTCGCGCGCGAATGCAATGGTGGCGGCGCCGGTGATGCCGGGACGGCAGGGAAGATCGACCTTGACGTGTTCCGGCATCTTGGGTCGCGGGCCCACCAGGCTCATGTGCCCCAACAAGACGTTGAAGATCTGGGGCAGCTCATCGAACTTCCAGCGCCGCATGAATGGACCGATCGAGGTGAACGGCTGATTGTCGGCGGTGGTCACCGCGTGATAGCGCGCATCCGCATCGTGAATCATGGTGCGGAATTTGAGAATGGTGAAAGTGCACCCGTGACAGCCCACGCGCTTTTGCAAAAACAGCACCGGGCCGGGCGAAGTGACGCGGACCGCGACGGCAATCAGCAGCAGCAGAGGAAGCAGCAAGGGCATTGCCAGAAGGACGCAAAGGCAGTCGAAAAACCGCTTCGCCCCTGATTGCGACCAGGGGCTCAACTCCTCCTGCAGTCGCTTCGATATCAGGAAGAGCGTGACCCGATCCTGTTGCGAGGAGGACTCCGCGCCTTCCGGCTCGTACCCAAATTGTTCGATTTCCGGAGCCTCAACACTTTGCTGGGCAATCGACCCAACGTTCACAAGCGACCCTCCACAAAAAACATCGTTGGTCAAAGAGCAATGCACTTTGCTTCGGCTGCTAGCAGCACTTATAGGGCGCTTTCCGGCGACTGAGTAAGTCGTCTCCAGGCTCTTCCGCCAATCACTGAATCAGAAAATGCGCTTGCTCGAGATTCGCCGTCCAATGCACCAGGGCAACAAGCTCGCGCGCGGGCGAGACGGATGCAACCATCCAGGGGGAATCGCAATGAGAGCGTCGTGACATCTTGTTCGTGCCGGGCTCGCACTCGACTGCGGGCGGCGGGCATGTTTGGGATAGATGCGCGAAGCAATCCCCGCGCCGCCTGTCAGGGCCTGACTGACAAAGGTGCAACCATTCCCCTGCAATCAGGCATCAACCTTTGTCTAAGACCTACCGCGTGGGTGGACTGCCTGGGGCCCACACACCCGTCCAGACTTCGGTTTTCGATTGGAAGCAATGAATTGTCTGCGGTCAATACGCGTTGATTTCTTTGTGGCATCCAAAAACGATCTTCCGGCGCGCTCGTAGCGCTCGGCCTGAGACGAACGTGCAAGCCATCATGTCCGGCACTCCCCACGATTTGGAAAATCGCCGTAGTCCCCTCCTCCGTCGAGCACGTGGCGCCCCCGCAATCATCGCGGCCGGGCGCTTGCTCCTGATGTCGACGCTGTTTTCAGGGCTTTACGCGCAGCAGCTTCCCACCGGCGGCAGCGGAACGGGGACGAGCCAAAATCCCTTTGGCAGCGCCGGCTCCGGCAACGTGGATTGCTCGGACCCGCTGATGGCCAACTCCTCGCTGTGCTTTGGCTTCTCGCAGGGCTCCGCCAGCTCGCTTGGATTTGAAGGCCCCTCCAGCGGAATAGGAGGGTCCTATGGGATGGGAAGTTCCTACGGCCTTTCGTCCTCTTCTTCCGCGCGCAACTACTTCGATATCGAACAGCTATCGCAGCAAGCGAACGCGTCATTGCCGCCAACGCCGCTGGCTCCTGAGCCTCTGACCGAATTTCAAAAATTCATTGCTTCGACGACTGGCCAGGTTCTGCCTGTTTACGGAGCCGATTTGTTTCGCCGCGTGCCTTCCACCTTCGCGCCGTTGGGGTTGATCCCCGTCCCTCCCGATTACGTGCTAGGGCCCGGCGACGAGTTGCGCATCCGCCTATGGGGCCAGGTCAACAACCAGGCCAACGTCCGCATCGACCGCTCCGGCGACATTTATCTCCCGCAGGTCGGCCCCGTTCATGTTGCCGGCCTTCCCTTCTCCGATCTCGAAGGACACCTGCGCGAGGCGGTTAGCCGGGTGTACAAGAATTTCAATCTCACCGTAGACGTGGGCCAGATCCGGTCCATCCAGGTGTATGTTACTGGTGAAGCACGCCGCCCCGGCATGTACACGGTGAGTTCGTTGAGCACGCTGGTCAACGCTATCTTCTCCAGCGGCGGGCCGTCAGTACACGGATCGCTGCGCCGCATCGAGGTGCGCCGTAACGGATCGGTGGTGAGCACCTTTGACCTCTACAACCTGCTTCTCAAGGGCGATAAGTCGAAGGATGTGAAGCTGCTCGACGGCGATGTTATCTACATTCCGTCCGTGGGTCCGCAAGCCGCGGTCACGGGCAGTGTAGCGATGCCGGGGATTTACGAATTGCTGCCTGACGAGCCACTGGGAAACCTGCTGAAAGACGCGGGCGACGTGACTGCGGTGGCATCCGGCGCGCGCATTTCCATTGAGCGCATCGACAACCGGCGCGATCGCCGGGCCATGGAAGTCGCGGACGACGCTTCGGGGCTGTCGGTTTCAATCGACGATGGTGATCTGGTCCGCGTGTATTCCATTGTTCCCGCCTACCGAAAGACTGTTACCTTGCGGGGCAATGTTGCCAATCCAGGGCGCTTTGCCTGGCATGCTGGAATGCACATCAGCGACTTGATCCCCGACAAAGATTCCCTGCTGACGCGCAACTACTGGTGGCGCCGCACACAGCTCGGGCTGCCGGCGCCGGAATTTGAACCCATGCAGGAGTTGAACACTCTGCGTCAGCCGGTTGAGAGTTATCCAACGCAGGTATCTGCGACCGGGAGGCCGAGCCAGCTCAACGCGCAGGATCAGGTGCAGAATCAAAATCAAACCGGCAACCTGCAGCAGCCCTCGGAGCTGCAGGCGGGCCAACAGGCTACATCTGTCGCTGAAGCGGCGGTGGCGCAAAGCCAGGCGCAATCCGGATCGCCGAACCAGAACCTGCCGGCCAGCGCGCGCCCCAGCAGCTCCGCGCTGGCTGCCCAGCAAACCGCCGCCAATAGCGAGACGCGCTCTCCCGCGCAGCGAACCGATGTGCAGCTCCTCGCTCCGGAGATCGATTGGGGCTATGCGGCCATCGAACGCATTGATCAGGAGACGCTCAAGACCAAGTTGATCCCGTTCGACCTGGGCAAGCTGGTGCTGCATCACGATGCCTCCCAGGACCTGGAACTGCAACCCGACGACGTGGTGACGATCTTTTCGGAAGCCGACGTCCGGGTCCCGGTGGACGAGCAGACCAAGCTGGTGCGGCTGGAAGGCGAGTTTGTCCATGCCGGCATCTACACGGTGTTGCCCGGCGAGACCCTGCGCGACCTGGTGGCGCGTGCCGGCGGATTCTCACCCAACGCGTACCTTTACGGCTCTGAATTCACCCGCGAATCGACCCGTGCTATCCAGCAGGCGCGCATCGATGAGTACGTGGCAAGCATGAACCTGAGCATTCAGCGCGGCACCTTGGCGCTGGTGACAGCACCGGCGGCCAGGCCGCAGGATGTAGCCAGCGGCGCCGTCGCCGGAGGCATGGAGCAACAGCTGCTCGCGACTTTGAAGCAGATTCGGGCCACCGGCCGCATTGTTCTCCAGTTCAAACCCGACAGTCATGGGGTGGCATCCGTGCCCGATATTCCCATGGAAGACGGGGACCGGTTCATCGTGCCGCCACTGCCTTCCAGCGTGAATGTGGTGGGCGCGGTCTACGACCAGAACTCCTTTCTCTATGCCCGGGGCAAAGGTGTGGGCTCGTACCTGCAAATGGCCGGCGGACCCAATAAAGACGCGGACCGCAAGCACTCGTTCGTAATCCGGGCGGATGGAGAAGTGATCAGCTACGACATGGCGCATGGCCCGTGGGGCAATGAGTTCGACCACCTGCCCATGAACCCGGGCGACACGATTGTGGTTCCCGATAAAACCCTTAAGCCCTCGGCCATGCGTGCTGTGCTCGATTATTCGCAGCTCTTTTCGCAGTTCGCCATAGGTGCCGCGGCTCTGGCCATCATTGCGCCCTAGAACAGCTGTAACCGCCTATTATTGCATCGAATTCATTGACGTAAGTTCCTGGCCCGATGGCAACACGAACATCCATCTCCGCACTGCACGCTCCCGCCGTTTCCGATCCCGATCTGGAAGCGGTATCCGACGTTGCAAAGAAGGACGACAATCTCTCGCTGCTCGACATGTTGGTCGTGCTCGCCGATCATAGAGCCCTGATCTTCTGGATCGTCACGGTTGTGACCCTGCTTGCGATCATTGTCTCGCTGGTCCTGCCCACGCGCTATACCGCAACGGTTACGGTAATGCCGCCTCAACAGGGCTCGCCGCTGGGCGCCATGCTGGCCACACAACTCGGAGGTGTGGGCGGTTCTTCGGGATTGAGCGGCCTGGGAGGGATGGCGGCGCTGGCCGGCAGCAGCCTGGGCCTCAAGAATCCCAACGATCGCTATGTGGGCATGCTGCACAGCCGCATTGTTGAAGATGCGGTGATTCAGCGTTTCGGGCTACAGAAGGAATACGACAAGAAATATCTGTCGGACACGCGTAAAAAATTTGAAACTCGCGTCGAAGTGGATGGGAACGCGAAAGACGGCTTGATACATATCGCTGTCGAAGATTCCGATCCGCATCGCGCCCAGGAGATTGCCAGTGGATACGTGGCGGAGTTCCGCAAACTTTCTGAGAGCCTGGCCATCTCGGAAGCTTCGCAGCGGCGCGTTTTCTTCGAGCAGCAACTGGAACAGGCCAAGGACAAGCTGGCCGACGCCGAAGAGGCTCTGAAGGTGACCCAGCAGAATACCGGACTGATTCAGCTCGACAGCCAGGCGCGCGCCTTGATTGACTCAGTGGCTACGTTACGCGCGCAGATTGCGGCGCGCGAAATGATGATCCAGGGTATGCAAACCTATGCCACCAGCCAGAATTCCCAGATGGTAGAGGCACAGCAGGAACTGGACAGCCTGCGTGCGCAATTGGCCAAGTTAGGCGGAGACAAGGTAAGCGCCGACGGGCTCATTGTGCCCAAAGGCCTGGTTCCGGAAGAGGGGCTCGAATACGTTCGCAAATTGCGCGACGTCAAGTATTACGAAACCGTCTTTGAAATTCTCGCCCGGCAATTCGAATTGGCCAAACTCGACGAAGCGCGGGAGGGGGAGATCATCCAGGTCGTGGATCCCGCCATTGTTCCCGATAAACGTTCGTTCCCCAAGCGCTCCTACATTGTTGTGGGAGCATTTTTTGGCGGACTCGTTCTCGCCATCCTCGTTGCCTTCGCAATGGTCAGCCTGGAACGCATGGAAAGCGAACCGGAGTCCGCGGCCAAGCTGCACCGCATTTACAGAGCCTTCCATTTTCGGCCGCGGAGGACCTAGTGCCGTGCCCATGTAGTTTCGTGCTTTCCCAGGTCTCAAAATCGAGACCTGGGGCACACATGTTCAAATTTTCCGTTACGAAATCACGCGGATTCATTGCGCACAGGCTGCCCGCCTGGATTGCCGACAGGAGGCGCGATGCAGGGGCGTGCTGACTCGCGTACCGCAATGGATGCGACGCCGGACGCCCTCCGCGGGCACGCCGAACGCCTGGCAAGCGTTGCTGCCGTTGTGGTTCTCTTTCATCCCCAACCCGCGGTGCTCGCCCGCCTCATCGAGAGCATCGCCTCCCAGGTTAACAAGATCTTCATTGTCGACAACACGCCCAGCCGGACGGAGGAATTACCCGCTCCAGTCAGAGACTGCGGCTGTTCAGTCCGTTATTACGCCAACGGAGCCAACAAAGGCCTTGCCGGGGCGCAAAACACCGGGATCGCCTATGCTCTCGATGAAAATTACACGCATGTGCTGCTTCTGGATCAGGACAGCGCACTGTCCGGCGGCGCCGTCGATGGGCTGCTGGCTGCGGAACGGTCTCTGTTAAGTGGCGGCATTCCTGTGGCCGCGGTGGGCCCCTTGTTCATCGACGAAAAAACCGGCGAGCGCTCGCGCGCCGTGCATCGGCGATACTTGCGCGTCGATTGGGTCACCATCCCGCCCGAAGAAACCAAACCGGTGGAGGCCGATTACCTGATTGCCTCCGGGTCCCTCATTCGCAGCAGCGTTCTCCGCCAGGTGGGCCTCATGCGCGATGAACTTTTTATCGACTGGGTGGATACCGAATGGGCCTACCGCGCGCAGAGTTATGGTTACAAAACCTACATTATTCCCACCGTAGTGATGCGACACAACATCGGCGACGCCACCGTCCAGTTCATGGGCAAGCGCATCAACCTGCATAGCCCGGCGCGCAACTATTACATCGTCCGCAACGCCGTTTACCTGCTGCGCGACTCGCGCATGAGCTGGATATGGCGGCTCAGCATGCTCGCCTATATTCCCAAGTACATCCTGGTGCACGGGTGGCTGTCGCAACATCGCTGGCGCAGCGCGAGGCAGATGCTGCGCGCTGTGTGGGAGGGTTTGGCCGGCACCATGCGGCCATTTGCCGCGCCATGACTCCCTACTTTCTCATCTACGGCCTGGTCGCTTCCGGGATTGTCATCTGCTTCCTGGGCGACACAACTTTGCGGCGTGTGTCGCAGGCCCTTTATTGCGTCGTGATCCTGTTCGCGCTGGCGCTCTTCGCCAGCCTGCGCTCGCCCAACGTCGACCGCGACTTCCACGACTACGCACTCTGGTTCGGCCTGATCCAATCCGGCGACGCACCGCTGTTCGCATGGTTTCGCGATCCCGCCTTCGCCGTCTTCTCCTTCATTGCGGCGAAGCTGGGACTCGGCTATCAGGCGGTCGCCTTCACCTACGCTCTGCTGGGCCTGGTTGCCACCTGGCGATTTGCCGTGGCCGCCTCGATGCAGAGATGGATCACACTCTTTTTCTATCTTCTCTTCTGCCAGTACTACATCGTTCTCGAGATGACGGAAATTCGTGCCGCCGTCGCCATCCCCTTGATGGCTTTGAGCCTGTATCTGGCATCGCAGGGACAGCGGCGCCAGGCCATCTGGACCTATCTGCTCGCGCTGCTCTTCCACTTCTCCGTCATCATTGCCCTTCCGCTGCTCATCCTGCTCTTCGCCGGCGCACGGTTCCGTACCCGGCGCTGGCTCATTGTGCTGATCGTAATCGGCGCGGTCGCCTCCCTGACCATGCGCGGCCTCATCAATCTGCTCTCCGGGCTTTACCGAATCTCCGAATTCATGAGCGGCGGCGAAGAAGAAAACGACTTGCGCGTCATCTCCTGGTATGCGCTCGCCCACCTGCTCACGCTTGCAATTCCCGTCGCCCTGCTTTGGAAGAAGCTGAACCTGCATCAGCGCATGGCGACCATCGGCTGCGCCATCGGGCTCGCCATCTTCGTCATCTTCGGCTGGAACACCGGCCTGGCCACACGCTGCCTCTACATCTTCGACGTCTACTGGCTGCTCATCATGATGATGATCCTGGAGAAGCTGGAGGGCAACGCACGCATCTTCTACGTGGCGTTTCTCGTCATCGTCGGCTTTGGGCTGTTCTCAAAATCGCTGGTCTACGTCCAGCCGTATTCCGTGTTTCGCGAATGGGACGCGCGTTTGACGCTGCCCTGCGACGGAGCGAAGCAACCTGCGGGCGCCCCACCAGGGCTTTCTCTTTTCTTGATTGCGGGGGAATGAAACGATGAAGCTCGCCATTCTCGGCACGCGCGGAATACCCGCAAGTTATGGCGGCTTTGAAACCTTTGCGGAAAAGCTCGGCCTCGGCCTCGTCCGGCTGGGACACGAAGTCACCGTCTATTGCGAGGCAGGACAATCTCCGATGCCCGCCGAATTCCACGGCGTGCGCTTGCGCCACATCGCCAGCCCGCGGCTGGGGCCGCTTGAATCCATCGTCTACGATTCGAAGTGCCTGTGGGATGCGCGCACCGGCTACGACGTGGTCTACATGCTTGGTTACAGCGCCGCCCCGTTCTGTGCAATTCCGCGCCTCTATGGGGCCCAGGTGTGGATCAATCCCGACGGCCTGGAGTGGGCGCGGGCCAAATGGAACTTGATCGGGCAGCTCTACCTTCGCCTCATGGAGTGGAGCGCTGTGCGCATTGCCGACCGTATCATCGCCGATGCTGCCGCGATTGCAGAGAGCCTTGCGAGACGGCACGGGGACCTGCCCGGCTGCACGGTTATTCCCTATGGCTGCGAGTTTGTGGATTGTCTCCCATGCATTGAGCCGCTCACCGATTGGGGACTGGTTCCGGAGAGTTACTATCTTGTGGTTTGCCGCCTGGAACCGGAAAACCATGTGCTGGAAATTCTGCGCGCCTTCCAGCAATCGCACAGTGCACGCGAGCTGATCGTGGTGGGCAATCACCGTGCCGAGACGCGCTATGTGCGGGAGCTCTGTTCGGTTCGGGACGCTCGCATTCGCATGATCGGCACTGTTTACGACCAGCAGAAGCTGGTCTGCCTGCGCGCCCACGCCTTTGCCTACCTGCATGGCCACAGCGTGGGCGGCACAAATCCTTCGCTGCTTGAGGCCATGGGCTGTGGCAACCTGGTCTTCGCGCATGACAATCCCTTCAATCGCGAGACGCTGGGAGAGTGTGGACTTTTTTTTGCAAATGCTGAGGAGCTGACGCGTTCCATCAACCGCATTGAGCTCGATGGCCTGCACAAGGAAGCGTGGAAGCAGGCTGTCGCCGCGCGGGCCCGCGCCAACTACCGCTGGCCCGACGTTATCACCAGCTACGCCGAGTTGTTGGAACAAGTCGAAGTCAGGCAGGCGGCCTGAGTTGCGATATCGACTCACGAATCGTATGCTTTTGGCGTGGCTACCACGCTCGTTGAATGCGTTCCCAACTTCTCCGCAGGCCGCGATGCGGCCACGGTTGACGCCATTGTTGAAGCGATGAAGATTCCCGGCGTCCAGCTGCTCGATCGGGAGATGGACGCCGACCACAACCGCTGCGTCATCACTCTCGTCGGCGATCGCGAGGCGATCCAGGAAGCTGCGATTCGCGGCGTCGGCAAAGCCGCCGAGCTGATCGACTTGAATGTGCATCAGGGGGCGCACCCGCGCCTGGGCGCAGCCGATGTGGTGCCGTTTATTCCCATCGAGGGCGTCACACTCGAAGACTGCGTCGCGATGGCGCGCCACGTGGGCGCGGAGATCTGGAAGCGCTACCAGGTGCCCGTCTATCTATACGAAGCCGCCGCGACTACGCGCGAGCGGCAGAATCTCGAGAACATTCGGCGCGGCCAGTTTGAGGGGATTCGCGACGAGATTGCGACCGTGCCCGCGCGCAAGCCGGACTTCGGCGAACTGCGCCTGCACCCCACCGCGGGTGCAACAGTGGTGGGCGCGCGCAAATTTCTCATCGCCTACAACATCTTCCTGAATACTCCAGATGTGGACGTGGCGAAGCGGATCGCCAAAGCCGTGCGCTTCTCCTCGGGTGGGTTGCGCTATGTCAAAGCAGCGGGATTTCTGGTGCGGGGACTGGCGCAGGTTTCCATGAACCTGACTGACTTTGAGCAGACGCCCATCCATCGCGTCTTCGAATATGTGAAGCGCGAGGCGGCACGCTACGGCGTGGTCCCCGTCTCGAGCGAGATTGTCGGGCTCATTCCCAAGCTGGCGCTGGAGCAGGCTGCGGAGTGGTTTCTGCAGGTTGAGAACTTCGACTCGTCGCTCATCCTGGAGAACCGCCTGGCTGCGGTGACCAGTGGCAAGATGGCAGTGGGCGGTCTGCGCGCCGGTGTCGAGCCTTTCATTGAGCAGTTGGCTGCGCCGACCGCAACTCCGGGCGGGGGCAGCGCCGCGGCTGCCAGCGGCGCCATGGCCGCGGGCCTCGCCTTTATGGTCGCGTCCATGTCGCGCGGCAAGAAAGCTTACCTGCAGCATGAGACGCAGCTCGGTGAGGAAATTGCGCGCCTTGCTGCGCTGCGTGAAGAGTTGAAGGCCGCTGTGGATGCCGACGCTGAGGCTTACAAGCTGGTCATGAAGGCGTACAAGGCGGCGAAAGATTCGGCGAATGGCAGTGTGGCCATAGCCGCCGCGTTGCGCCAGGCGGCTGGTGTGCCGCTGGGCGTGGCAGAGAACGCGACGGAAGTGGCGCAAGCTGCGGACCGGCTGCGAGCCATGACCAATCCCAGGATGAGCTCGGACCTGACGACTGCCATTGCGCTGGCGCGCGCGGCGATTGAGGGCGCGCGGGCCAATGTCGAGATCAATCTCGAATCCATGCAGCAGGAGGCGCCGCAGGATCCGTTTATCGAACAGGCGCGCCAACGGCTGCGTGACTTAGAGGCCGCCCGGTTTTGAGAGAATTCGGCCTTTGTGGCCTCCCGCCCTTGCGACAGAAACAAGTCGCAAGGACGGGGCACGGGGCGTTCGCGAAGTGAAAAAATTCCCGTGGGAGGCCTTCTCCCGTGGGAAGCCTTCTCTAGACACGCAGGCTTGTTTTTCTGCCCGGTTCCCAGGCCCCAAAAGCGGGACCTGGGGCACCCGATTTCCTGCTACAGCCTGGTTCTTATTGCGGTGCGGGGCCGCGTACCACCTGCACCAGGTCATCCGTGCTGACGTGGCGCGCAAACGCATTCTTCACGTCATCCGCTGTGAGCTGCATGTATTTTTGAGCCGCCAGCACCGGCTCATCGAGCGGCAAGCCGATCTCCGCGTGCGACAACAATTGCTCTGCCAGCGCGCTCTCGCTGCCTGCGCTCAACGGAATCTGTCGCAGCAGCAGCGCCTTGGCCAGATGCAACTCGTCGTCGGAAACGCCCTGGGTCCGCATCTGGCTCAAATCGCGCACAATGATGGCACGCGCTTTGGAAACATTCTGCGGATCGCAGCCGTACTCGACGGAGTAGCTGGCGCGCGTCTTGCTTGCATCCAGGCTGACATCCACGTTGTACACCAGCCCGTTGACCTGGCGCAGATCGTGATAGAGACGGGTGGCATAGAAGCCGCCGCCCAGCACATGATCGCCCAGCTGCAGCGGGTAGTAATCGGGATCGAAGCGGTTGAGCTTGAGCTGCTCGGCAAGCACGACCTGGTCCTGCACGCGCTCGGAATCGGGCACCGTGACTGCAGAAGCCTTGTTCACGGGAACCGGCGGCAAGGTTGTCTCCGGCTTCGGGCCCGCGGCTTTCCAGTCACCGAACCATTTTTCGATGACCGCCTTCGCCTCGTCCGCGGTCACGTCGCCGATGACTACGATGGTGGTGAGATCGGGGCGGATGGTGGAATCGTGATACTGCTTCACTGCATCGAGTGTCACCTTGGAAACAGTGGCCGGTGTGGTTTCGCGCAATTCGGGATCGCCGGCTGGAAGCAGCGCCAGATCGAGAGCGCGCGAGGTACGGTATCCAGGGCTTTCCAAGTTACCGGCGACGAACTGCGCGGTTTGATGTTGCGTGATCGCGAAGGCTTGGGCCGGCAAGGCAGGATGGAGTTCATTGTCGGCCAGCAATTCGACGCCGCGGGAGAAATACTCCTTCAGCACGCTCAGCGAAAAATGATAACCGGCGCTCTCGCTGGCGGCAATGTCGTCGAGCGCCTTCTGGAAGGCGAGCCGGTCGAGCGATTGCGTGCCGTAGGAGTAGAGGCCATCCAGAAGATCGGCGAGCCCTTCTTCACCGGGCGGGGTTTGCAGATCGGAGTTATGTTTTACCACTCCCTCCACCGTAACCGTGGGGCTGGTCTTGTCGCTGCGTACGATGAGGCGAATACCATTGGGCAATGTTGTGTCAGAAACCGCGATGTAATTCGACGGCGCCTGCAGCTTGTTCAGCGGACCCGCCGCCCATTCCGGCAGGGTCACCGGCTTGGTGGGTGCGGCCGTCACCTGTTCGCCGCCGCCAAAACCCTTCTGGGCCACCGCGCCGCCATTGGGCACCGGCTTGAGCGTGGCTGTAATGGTGCTGGCATTGAGCAGGTATTGTTTGGCGACGCGGTTCACGTCAGCCAGGGTCACCTTGCGGATAGCGTCAATATCCTCTTCCGGCGAAGTGCGGCCTTCGCCAGCCAGCGCCGTGGACCACACGTCGGCGAGTCCGGGAATGGAGTTGCGCTGAAACTCGGCCTGCGCAATCTCACTGCGCTTGGCCGCGTCCACCAGTTCCTCGGGCACGCCGTTCTGCGCGTAGCGGGAAATAATCTGGCGCATCTCCGAGATGGCGCTGGTGGGGTCAGCGCCTGCGGGCAGCGCCACCGCGCCATAGCCCACGCTGGCCTTGTGATAGGTTTCGGCGAGACCAAACTCGGCGGCCAGCGCCTTGCCCGCGGGAACCATGCCGTACAGATCGCCACGCTCGCTGGCCAATACGTCTACCAGAATATTGATGGCCGCATAATCGGGCGAGTCAGTGCCCGGCAGCCGATAACCGATGAATCCGAGAACATAAGGAAGATTGCTGTCGACGGTGAAACTCGCGTCCTTGAACGGCTGCAGATCGACGGCCGGCCGCGCCGGAATGGGATGATTGGGGACCCGGGCGTAGAGGCTCTTGATCTTGGCGAGGGTCGCATCCGGATCCACATCGCCAACCACGATCAGGATCATGTTGGAGGGCGCATACCACTTGTCGTAAAACGACTTCAGCATGGGGCCCGTGGTTTTATTGAAGGAGTCCACCGTGCCCAGGGGATCGTGTGCATAGGGCGTGCCGGCGAACATCATTCCGTTCAGCTTGTCGATGAATTTGTAAGTGGGGTTGGAGAGGTCGCGTTGCACTTCCTGCTCAATGGCGCCGCGCTCCTGGTCCCATTCCGCCTGCGAATCATCCACACCGCGCACGCAGGCGGCCTGCGCCTCCAGCGCCACGTCCACATCGGCGGAAGGAATGGTGGCGAAGTACTGGGTAATGCTCTGCTGCGTGTCCGCGTCGTTTTCGCCGCCCAGCAGCGCATAGATGGCTGCCGTCTGGTCAGCGGTCATGCCGGGGCAGCCGCGGAACATCATGTGCTCCTGCGCGTGGGCCATGCCGGGGAAGCCATCAGGCGTCTCGTTGCCGCCCACCATGAAATTGGCTTCAACGGTGGCAACCGGAGCGAGGGCGTTGCGGATGATGACCACCTTGGTGCCGTTGTCAAGCGTGGCGCGCGTGACGTTTGTGGCGGAGACCACCGGTTCGCCTTGCGGAGCTGCGCTCGCGCGCGGCAAAACCGTGGCACCGAGGAGCAGCAAAGGCAGGACTTGCAGAGCTTTCATTGTCAGGACCTCTCGTTTCGTTCGGATAGCCGTCGTTCGAATGGCGTGGTTCGAATATCGCTTCAGGCGCAACGCTTCAGCGCAACAACCCGGCTGCAGGCGCACGCAACACCGGCTGAGGGCAGTGGCCATGGTGTGCAGCCTTCAAAGGTCAATTGTCGCAAAATACCCCTCACTCGCGGCGCGACTTGTCCATTGGACGGATTTCCAATGCATTCAGTTGTTTATTCGTTTGAGAAATGGCCCGGCAACCGGCCGGAAACGGCTTTTCCCTTGACACCGCGCCTGGACGCCGATAGATTGGCAGTTTTGGCAAAGATCCTGGTGGAGTTAATCTCGACGCATGCACGCAGACAAGAGCTTGGCTCGTATTACCGTGATGGGAAGTTTCGTTGCCGATTTAGCTTTTCGCAGTGAGCGGCTGCCCGCACGCGGCGAAACCTTCATGGGCAACAGTTTCAGGCTGGGCCCAGGCGGCAAAGGGTCAAACCAGGCTGTCGCCGCCGCACGCGCAGGCGCACAGGTCAGCTTCATCGGGAAGGTAGGCAACGATCCTTTTGGCGAGCTGGCGCGCGGCTTGTACCGCGAAGAAGGCATCGACGCGCAGTTCCTGCTGACCAGCAAGAATGCCACCGGGGCCGCAGCCATCCTTATCGATGCGAAGACGGGAGAAAATTCGATCATCGTCGTTCCCGGCGCGTGCCTCGATCTTACGCCCCAAGAAGTCGATGGCATGAAGGAGATGATCGCCACCTCGCACCTGTTCGTCACGCAGTTGGAACTGGCTTTGCCCACCGTGGAACATGGGCTGAGGCTGGCCCACGCACTCGGCGTTCCCACCATTCTGAATCCAGCGCCGGGCCACAAGCTGCCGGAATCGATATTTCCCTGCTGCGATTACGTAACTCCCAATGAGTCAGAAACAGAAGTTTTGACTGGAATCCGCGTAAGCTCGGCCGCCGACGCGGAACGCGCGGCCGATGCCTTCCTCGCGCTGGGCGTGCGCAATGCGGTGATCACACTCGGCGCACAAGGCGCATTCGTGAAAAATCAAACGGTCAAGGCGCTGGTTCCCGCCATCGATGCCGGTCCGGTAGTAGAAACCACCGGCGCCGGCGACGCCTTTAACGGCGGCTTCGCCGTGGCTCTCGCCGAAGGCAGCGACTTGCTGGAAGCCGCGCGCTTCGGCTGCGCCGTGGCCGGATTGTCGGTCACGCGTCCGGGCACAGCGCCATCGATGCCGCATCGCGCGGAGGTGGATGCGTTGCTGGACCGCCAGGCGCAACGCGCTTAGCAAACCACTGTCTGCGCCTAATCCAGCGCATGCCCGAGAGATATTCCTGCCAGCCTGAAAAGGGTCAGAAAGATAATGGCCAAATCTCCGCGAAAGCAGCGCGTCCTTACATAGTGCACGCGCAGCGCATTCTTCACGGGCCAGACCTTTTCCTCATAGATCCGGTCTACATCTTGGTTGCCGAGAACATCCTCCAGATGCACAAACTTGATGGAAGCGTAATCCGTGATTCCGGGTCGGACGGTAAGGATGAGTAACTCGTCGCCAGCGTAGAGACGCGTGTACTTCAATACCTCTGCGCGCGGCCCCACGATGCTCATCTGGCCGCGCAGGACATTGATAAATTGAGGAAGCTCGTCCAGCTTGTAACGGCGCAGGAAAGTTCCGGATCGGGTGATGCGGGAATCGCCCTTCGCGGTAGCGGGCCCTCCTTTTTGTTCCGCGTCGGGAACCATGGTGCGGAATTTGAGGATGCGGAACGGCACATTTCCTCTTCCCGCGCGAATTCCCCGATAGAACACGGGGCCGGGCGAGTCCAGCTTGACGATCACGGCAATGACCAGCAGTAAAGGGCTGAGCAGCACTAGCGCGGTGGAAGATGCAACCAAGTCAAAAGTCCGTTTGAGCATTATCCGCCCTGCTTTCAGGTTCTGCTCGAATTAGCGGTAAGGAGTGATCGGGACTTCGTGGGCCGGTAGTAGTCTTCAGTCCCCTACTCTTGATCAATGTGAATCGAGCCCGGCATTCAAAGAAACCGCAAACACTCCGGCAGTAGGCGCAGGTGTTTGGCCGGGCGCGCCTGATGGCGAGTCAGCCGCACGCCGCACGGTTCAAGTCTCTTTGAAAATTGGAACCAATGTAGCAGACATGGAAGCGGAGGGCAAGGGCATGCGATCCATGGCAAGGGGCAATCGCATTTTGAGAGTGACGGTATTGCGCAAATTAGGGAAGCTCTGCACCAGTAGTTCGCATTCCCTCAGGGGCTAAAGCCCCGGCTCCTTTTCCGGAGGTTAATGTACGGGCTAAAGAGGCTGCGGAAAAACTCTAAAGCGGGGGCAAATAGTGCGAAACAACATTCCGCAGGGGCTAAAGCCCGCGTGGTTTTGCTGGCTTTATTGGCCCGACTAAAGTCGTGCCCTTGTTACAAAGCCCCACACGGAGAGTTTTTCCGCAACCTGTGAAGCCCGTACCCTTCAAAACAGAGACTTATTCAGAGGTTCCCTATCTCTTGTGTTGTAACGGGGCACGACCCTAGTACCGTGTCCATTTTCGTGCTTTCCCAGGTCTCAGAATCGAGACCTGGGGCACCCAGCTGCGGAAAGACTCTATAGTGGGGGCAAATAGTGCGAAACAACATCCCGCAGGGGCTAAAGCCCTCATCTTTTTATGGGCTTGATCGGAAGCCGGGACTAAAGTCCCGGCCTGCGAGCCGTGCCCGGTTACAAGGCCTTGGTTTTCAGTGGAAAACGTTCCTGCCGACAACCTGGCCCTCGAGGATTTTCAAGATGGCAGGGCTCGATCCGCCGCTTCCCGCACGGTTGCTGCTGCGGCTATGCCACCAGCGAGAATTCCCGCAACTGCTCGATGAGTTCGGAGCTATTGATCGGCTTGACGAGATAGGCGTCGCAAAGGCCGCGAAATGCGGCGGCCACATTTTTCACATTGTCGAGGGCCGTCGTCATGACTACCCTGGCGGCCGGCTCGAAACGAGTGGCTTCCTCCATCTCCGCATTCCGTATGGCCTCCAACGCGGCATGGCCGTCCATCTCCGGCATCATGATGTCCATGCACACCAGGTCGTATCCGCGCCCGCTTGCGCGAGCCGCGGAAAAGGCATCGACTGCTTCCCTGCCGTTCACGGCGACATGACATTCTCCATACCGCGAGAGAATGGTCTGCAACAGGAGCCTGCTCGTGAAGTCGTCTTCAACAATAAGACTTTTCATCCTCGGTTTCCTTCCGGCTCGCGGCGGCCCAATGGGTTTGGCCGAGTGCCTGTTTGAGTTGATTGAAATTTTTCTCCAGATGCGGAAAGGCAGCGACAACAGCCTGGAGATCTTCCGTTGCAGCGGCCGCTTCGAGTTCTGCCGCGGCCTTGGCGAGGTCCGCGGCGGAGAGCGTCGCCGCCGCTCCCTTCAACGAATGCGCGTGCAGCCGAACGCCGCCGAAATCTCGCGCATCGAGGAGGGAGGTCAGTCGCGCGAGCATTTCTGGAAATTGTTCGACGAATCCGTGCACCAGAGTCGCGGCAAGGCCCTCATCGCCCATTACCCGGTTGAGGAACTGCCCCTCATCGAAGACCGAATCCAGGTTTGCGGCCCGCGCGCCCGCCGGTTCAGCAGCCGTAGTCTGCCGCCCATAGGCCTGCCACCGGGCCAGAATCTCCGCCAGGCCGGTTGGATCGACGGGCTTGGAAATGTAGTCATTCATCCCTGCCGCCAGGCACTTCTCGCGGTCTCCATCCAACGCGTGTGCGGTCATGGCAATGATGGGCAAAGGCCGCCTGGAAGCGCTGTTTTCGTAGGCGCGAATCTGCCGGGTCGCCACGTAGCCATCCATCTCGTGCATCTCGCAATCCATCAGAATCAAATCGTATTCATTCCGCCGGACTGCCTGGACGGCTTCACGCCCATTTTCCGCCAGGTCGGCCGAGCAGCCCAGCGAGCGCAGGATGGTGGTGGCAACCTCCTGATTGATCGGATTGTCTTCGACCAGCAGCACGTGCAGGTGAAGCCGAGCGGCTGCTGGCCGCTTCGGCGATCCATTGCACGCCGGTGCAGCTGCCGCGCCTGCCAACACCAGTGTGAGCGCCTCGCCCAAGCTTGAATTCCAGATGGGGCGGGTAAGCTGTCCGGCGAAGGCGGCCGCCTGCGCTCTGGCCAGTTCGCTGCGCACGCCCAGGCGGATGATTGCTACCAGCGGCGTGGCGCACAGGAGGGGATCGCCCGCAATCTGCCGCGTCAATTCGCTCGCGTCCGTGCCGGGTAGCGCAATGTCAACCAGCGCGGCCTGAAATGGTCTGCCTGCGCGAGCCGCTTCGCCCAACAGTTCCAGCGCAGTGGCCGCGTCGGCTGCTTCCGCGGAGCAGCACTTCCAGGAATCCAGAATTGCGCGAATCGAGTCCCGGCTTTCGGCCCGGCTGTCGGCGATCAGCACCCGCACTCCTTCGAGAGCGCGCCAGGCCTGCGATTCGGATACGCTCCAGCGCTGCCGGGCGAATTTTGTGGTGAACCAGAAGATGGAACCCTTCCCGACTTCGCTCTGGGCGCCAATCCGGCCGCCCATCAGTTCAACCAATTCCCGCGCAATGGTCAGCCCCAAACCGGTTCCGCCGAATCTGCGCGTGGTCGAGGCATCGGCCTGCACAAACGGATCGAAGAGGCCGGCAATCTGATTTCCCGGCATACCGACGCCGCTATCGGAAACCGTGAAGCGCAGGATCGCCGAGTCATCGTCGGCGTGTTCCACACCCACCGTAACCTGCACGCTTCCACACGGGGTGAACTTCACCGCATTTCCCACCAGGTTTACCAGCACCTGGTGCAGGCGGCCTGCATCACCCCACAGGGCCAGAGGTGTATCGGGCGACACATGGCAGGTCAGCTCCAGGCCCTTCTCATGCGCCTTGGCCGCCAGAATATCGATAGCCTGGCGCAGGCACTTGCCCAGGTCGAAGCTGCGCTTTTCAAGCATCAGTTTTTTGGCCTCGAGCTTGGAGTAATCCAGAATGCCGTTGATGACGGCGATGAGGTTTTCTCCGCTGTCGTGGATAATCTCCGCGTACCTCCTCTGCTCCGGTGTCAGGTCGGTATCGAGAATGAGGCCGGTCATTCCGATCACGCCATTGAGCGGGGTGCGAATTTCATGGCTCATATTGGCGAGGAACTGGCTCTTGATGCGGGCAGCGTCTTCGGCGGCCTCGCGGGCGCGGATCATTGCCACCTCGACCTCTTTGCGCTCCGTGATATCGCGGATAATGGCCAGGCCAACTGTCTCTCCGCGAAATTCACATTTGCGGATATTGACCTCTACAGGAACCAGCGAGCCATCCTTGCGCCGGTGCTCGGATGTAAAGCGGCACTCGCCCTCCCTGGCAATCTGCGCGTGGCGCGCCCGCGCAATCGCTTCTCCATCGATTGACTCGATCTCGTCGATCGGCATGCTCAGCAGTTCCTCTTTGCTGTAGCCATAGCGACTGCACGCGGTTGCATTGACCTCCACAATGCGGCGATCGCTGAGGCGAACGATAAAGATCGCGTCGTTGGCGCAGTTGAAGAGAGTTTCGAATTCGGCTACCAAACGGCGCACGGACTGTTCCGCTAATTTGCGCTGTGTGATGTCGAGAACGGAAACAATAAGGCCTGTTATCTCGCCGTTCGCGTCTCGAAAGGGCGCATAGTTGGCCAGCCCGTAAGCCTTGCCATGGCCACCGGGGGCATGGGCGCAGAGTTCCAGATCCTGTATCGATTTGCCCTGCTCGAATACTGGCCGGCTGGCGGCAATGATCTTGTCGGCGAGTTCCGGAACAAACTGCCGTACCGTTTTGCCTACACACTCGTTCGCCTTCATCCCGGCCATGGCTGCCAGCCGGTCGTTGATCCGCACATGGCGGTAGGCACTATCGAGAAGCCCCAGCCCTACCGGTGAGTGCTGGTAGATTTGTTCGATCTCCGCCAGCCGCTCGCGGGCGTCGCGCTCGCTGCGGAGCAGTTCCTGCTCGTACCGTTTGCGCTCGGTAATGTCGCGGTAAAACCAGACGCGGCCCAGGTACTTGCCCTGCTGGGTTCTCAAAGGCGAAGAGTGCCGCTCCAGGGTTCGGCCATCCCTCAATTCGATCTCGCAATGATCTTCCTGATCGGGATGGGCGTAAAGGTCCTTGACTCTGTCGGCAAAGGCGCGCGGCGTTTTCACGCGATCGGAAGCCATGGTCAGAATGGCGCCGTTGGTGATGGCCAGCAAACTCCATTCGCAGACCTCCGTGTGCTCCAGCGGCATGCGCCAGATCTCGGCAAGTTTGCGGTTGTACGATAGAACGGTTCCCTGAGCGGTGACCACAAGGATGCCGTCGGGCGATGCCGCATACATGGCGCGGAGCACACTGCAGATTCCGCTCGCTTCTTCTTCGGCAGATAAAACCCTCAGGCCGGTATCGGCCGCATGGGTCGCATCCCGGTGATGCTTCAGCAGGTTGAGCTCGAGACAATAATTTGTCCGCGCCGGCTGCAGCTTCGTACCTTTCTCCGCGCTTCCATCTCCACCCTTGCTCCGCTTCGACCGAATCGACATGGCAAGAGCCCCTTCCCTCGGCGAAGACTTCGGCGCCTCAGGTAGCTCCTGCGGTGCGCGCGTGGCCTTACTCCCCATATCGACCATGAACGGTTTCACTTGAGGGCAAGTTGTGGGAGCGAACAGCGCTGGGGCCCGGGGCTTGGGCTTGAGGAGTCAGGCGGGGGAGAGAGCGGGGGAACTACTGATCTGTGGCTTGGGCGGGCTCTGGCAACTCATGTCAAAGGACGCGGCAACAGCTTTCTCTGCGCAACCAGCTCTGCAACGCCAACGACCATCCGCAGCGCCGACGAGATGGTGAGTTCGCGCATGGGGGTCTGCCGACGCGCGGGACACCGGGCGGCACTGCGGCCATGTTATTGCTTGACGATCTCGAGATCGATCGAAAGCTTGACCTGGTCACCGACAATTCCGGAAGGAAAGCTCGAGCCTATACCGAAATCTTTGCGGTCGATCGAAGCCGTAGCCGTAAAGCCGGCATGCAGCTTTTGATCCATGCCCGTCACCGGGCCATTCGGGCCCTCCACGGTGAGGACAACAGACTTAGTAACACCGCACAGCGTGAGGTTGCCCGTGACTGCCCAACCATCAGCGGTCTTGTCTACCTTAGTGCTGACGAATGTGGCGGTCGGATACTTTTCGACATTGAAAAAGCCCGTGCTTTTCAGAACTGCGTCGCGCGCGCTTTCGCCGGTGTCGATCCCAACCACGTCAATCGTGACGTTGACGAAGGAGTTGGCCATGTCACCTGGATCGAAGTGGACCGCACCGGTCACGTTGCCGAAACGGCCATGGACATTGGAAAGGCTCATGTGCAGAATCGAGAAATCGACCTCGCTGTGCGCCTGGTCGGGAGTCCAGGTAGCGGCCTGTGCAGGAATTGCCGGCGCAAGCAAGAGAGCAAGGAATGCTGGGAGAATCAGACGCCTCATCGGGAAGCCCTTTCAACTGTATTGCGGTGACAGAACAAACAGGCACCAAGACCACTCATGGTGTAGCCACACACGATTGTTCCGCATGAATTTTTAACTCTGTCAGGATCGCACAGCGGACTGCTGGAGTTCGGGCAGATCAGCAGTTTCGATAACTGGCAGAATGCGACTCTACTCTACCTGCTGGACATTCGCTTCGGACACCAGCTCATCCTTTTCACGATAACCCTGTGAAAAGGATGAGCTCCGAGCATGCGAGTGTTGCAGAGAAGGGTTTGCGGTTAAAAGCTGTAGCGCAAGGACATCTGCATGCGGCGCCCCTGGTTGAGCAAGGCCGTGTATTCGCCATAGGTTTCAGGACCGAAGTACGGGTCGTTGGTGACCGAAGCCGGGTCGAAACGGACGGAGTTGGTGACGTTGAAGGTCTCCCAGGCGAACTTGAGTTGCTGCCGTTCGGTGAAGGAGAGGACCTTCGAGAGGCCACCGTCGATGCTGAAGTAGCCGTCGCCGCGATAGTAATTGCGCTCGCCGGTTTCGCCCGCGTACGGCGGCCGCACGTTGTTGATGGCCGCGGTCTGATTATGGAAAGCATTGGGCTGGCCGAGCGCGTCGTGATGGTGGCCGCCGGACTGAATCGAACCGGTGGCCACGTTCCAGCTCTGGTCGGCCCAATCGGTGTTCCAACCCAGGCCGTCAAGCGAGGTGAAGGGCAAGCCGCTGGTCCAGTGGGTGAGACCGGTAAGATTCCAGCCGCCGATGAACGCATCGGCAAAGCGGTTGAGGTTGGCGCCGAACGCCCGGCCCTTGCCGAAGGGCAGTGCGCCGATGGCATTGAGGGTCACGGCGTTGCGCACATCGTAGTCGGACGGTCCTCGATTGCCTTTGGCGTTATAGACATTGATGATCTGGCTGGAGAAGCCGCCGAAGCTATTGGCCGTAGGGCCGGTGCGCTCAGCATCGGAGCCCAGATCGATGGACTTGGCAAAGGTATAGTAGGCATCGAACTGGACCCCGTGAACGGTCTGTTGGTGCAGTGCAAATTGCACGCCGTTATAGCTGCTGGTGCCCATCGACGACCACGCATAGAGCGACGAATACTGCGGATCGAAGTAGCGGAACTGCTGGTTCGACGGCGAGACGCCGGGAATCGTGTCGAGGATAAACAGAGCCGAGGCTTCGTTGCCGCGGAAGCCGGCCTCGGGACCGGGGCTGTTTCCGAAATAAGTGTTGTAGACCGCTTGCGTGGCGGTGAGGTAGGTCATGGCGTTGGAATTGGGAGTAATTTGGTACTCGCCGGCCAACCACGGAAACATATCTTGCCAGTACTGAATATTCGGCACACTCAAGACGGGTGTTGACGTGTCGTTCAACTGATCGATCTGCTTTTCGGCAGCATAGTAGTCGGTTCCGCTCCCAGGATCGGCGAGATCGACCGGCTCGGCCATATCTCGCATCTGCAGCAGATGACGGCCGAGGCGCCCGGTGTAGGTTTCCTCCAACACCAGGCCGCGGTGCAGTTGCTGCTGGACGCCGAAGTTAAACGCGTAGGAATACGGACTCTTCAGGCTTTGATCAACTCCCCACGCAAGAGCCAGATCGTCGCCCGGAGTGACAGGGGTGGGACCGGTGACGTTAATAGTGGGAAGAATGCTGGTGGGTACAGTGGATTCCGACGAGAAGCGGGGGGCGGTGTCGGCATCTGCTGCGCCTACCGGAGCCTGATTTGACGTGACAAGGCCGAACTCGCCCTGCTGGTCGAATGAATCTACGATGCCCTGCCCAAAGTGGTCGTAGTAGAGGCCGAAGCCGGCGTGGACGGTGACGTTTGGCGTGGCCTGCCATGCGATGGCAAAACGCGGCGCGAGGTTGAGCTTGTCCATGTTCCAGAAGCCAGGCTTGCCGTTGCCTTTGCCGCCCTGTGTAAAGCCAAACTGCGGATCGACATCCTCACCCTGGGCGGCGCCTTGCCAGCGCGCATTGAGCCACTGACCCAGGTTCACGGTGGGCACCACCTCCTGTCCGTTGCGCTCGTAGGGAACCTGCTGTAACACATGACGCAGGCCGAAGGTCAGGGTGAGGTCGGGCCGAAGCTTCCAGCTATCTTGCCCGTAGTACTCGAACTCGTTGGTGAGGTAATGGTGGCTGACCCACTGGCCCGGCGGCAGCGCAGATAACTGGCCGTTGGAGTATTGATTGTTGTAGTACTGCGTGGCCTGCGTAATCATGCCCACGATATCCGCAACGGCCACGTCATAGGAAGAGATGGACGCAACCGTGGGGTAGCCGAAGGCATCGGGATCGAGGCTTGAGCCGGTTCCGGCGATGGCCCCGTAGCCGAGGTCCTCATAGGTCACCCTGGCGCTGTTATAAAGCGTCGCATCGGAGGAGCGATTATTGAGGATGAGCCGATAGTTGGCCCCAAACTGCAGCGTGTGATTGCCTTTGACCCAGGTAAGGTCGTCGGCAAAGTCGTTGGTCGGCACGTTTACGATCGAGGATGTATTGCCAACACCGGTCAGCGCGTTGATGGACTGAAATGTTACGTAGTTGCTGTCAGTGATGCCGCGGCTGGCGTAACCCTGGCGCACCAGACCATAGCGAAGGTTGTTAACCAATGTATTGGAAATTGCCCAGACGTCGCCGGCGGCGATGCCTTTGGAGTTATCGATGATGCGGTAGTTCGGCGGCTGGCCGGGGTACTGAACGGGGCCATAAGTATGGTCGTCTTGCAGGTTGGCGCGGGCAAACAGGCGGTGTTTTGCGCCGAGGTTATAGTCGACCCTGGCGATGAGCGTATTCAGATTGATGGGGTTCGGTGAGGCAAAGGTATAGGAAGCGAAGTTATAAAAATCTCCCAATTGGTTGCCGTTGGGCGCGGGCAGTTGGGCGTAATAGGCTTCTGCGGCGGGATTGACGCCAGGGCCCAATGGACAGGTGCCATCCGAACTACAGTTGGGATCCATTGAGGCGATATTGGCGGCATTGAGGGTGACGAGACCGGCAGGTTGCCCGTTGATTGTCGTCGGGACGCAAGAAGACGGAGTGCTCCCGGTTGTTGGGCATGAAGGCGACGTGTAGATCACGTTTCCGGCGCGGAAGCTGGCCGTTGGCACTTCCTGCGTCACCTGCTCATCTTCCGCGGTCCGCTGCCCTTCATAAGCCACGAAGTAAAAGAGCTTATCCTTTACGACAGGCGCACCAAACGAGCCGCCGAAGGTATTGCGGAGAAATTTGGGCGGAACGTTGGGCTCGCCTTCTTCAATTTCGGCCTGCTTGTTGAACCAGTTGTTGGCCACGGCGTTCGTCGGTCGATAGTACTCGTACATGCTGCCGTGATAGGCGTTGGTTCCGCTGCGGGTAACGAGCGAGACCTGCGCGCCGGAGCCGTAGCCGGCGTCGGCATTGGAGTTCGTGGTGACCACGCGAAACTCCTCGACAGAGTCGCGCGTGGATCGCAGCACACCGCTGAAGGCGTAGCCCTCGTTCTGGTCGTTGTCGTCCACGCCGTCGAGTGTGACGTTGCTCTGGTCGGAGCGGGCTCCATCCACGGCGCCGCTGCGGCTGTCGGTGTTCTGCTGCTGCTGAGTCTGGTCGCCGAGGAACAGCACTCCGGCCTGGAGGCTGAGCAGATCGAGAACGTTGTTGCCTTCAAAGGGCAGCGTCTGAATCTGCTTGGTGTCAAACGGAGTGCCCACGGTGGCGTCCTGCGTATTGAGCGACGAGGCTGTATCGACTACTTCGACAGTCTGCGTGGCAGAGGCCACGGGGAGCTTAAAATTGGCGCTGGTGGGCTGGTTCACCAGCAACTCCACGCCTTCCTGCTTTTGCGAAGTGAATCCGGTCGCCTCGACAAGGATGCTGTACTTGCCGGGCGTGACCTGCTCAAAATTATAGTTGCCATGCGCATCCGTGAGCACCTCCGCCTGAACGCCTGTCTCCGGATCGCGAATAGTAACGTGCACGCCCGAAAGGACCGCGCCTGTCTGGTCGGTCACAGTTCCATGAAGCGAGGTGAGAGCCGTTTGCGCAATCAGGCCGAGCGGCACGAGCAGACACACGGCGATGGGAAGAAGCAATAGACGGTACTGTTTCATCTAAGACGGGCCTCCATTGAGATACAGTTACAGCGTCGCTCTCGACAAAGTGAGCGTGGGTTAGCAATCAGAGCAAAATCTGCGTTTATTGAGAGTACAAATGTGCCGCGCCTTTCTCTTGGACCTCAGAGTGGAAAGGCTGTGGAAGGCAGAAAGAATTGGTGTGCTATCGGGCTGTGATTTGGAAAAGTGCCCTTAAAAGAATTCTGATTCGAGGCTCGCATAGGGAACATAGTGAGTCCATAGAGATAAATAATTTCGATCAGGGCAAGAATAGGAGTTTATTCGACAGGGTTCCAATCGCCTCTCCAGTTCGCGACATTGTCCGGGCGTAAGTCACGCAGTTACTTAGCGTTCTGGTCCCACTTATGCGCTAACTGCTCCTCCTGGGTTTTTCTCAGAATCTCGCGCAACTGGTTATCCGCGCCGTGTTTTCCCGGTTCGTGAGGCCAGATGGTGAAGTCGGCCATGGCCATCCTGTGGGGTGCGGCCTGCATGGATTTCAAACCGTCTTCCAGTGCGAGTAGATCGCCATACGAGAGCTCGAGGCGATGCTCGCCGGGATGATAGATAGTCCCGATAGGAAAATCCTTGAAGGGCGTACTGGTCTCTTCAATGTGATTGCCGAGGACGTGCGCGACGGGCTTACCCTGAAGAAATGCGATGAGCCGCTCCGTGCTGGCCTGATAGGCCGGAAAATCTGAAATATAAAGTCGGCCGGGATAGAGATTATCGCCGGTAAGCACGATGCCGGTCGCCCGATCATAGAGAGCAACGGCATAACCATCATGGCCGGGGATGGGGATGATATTGAGAACGCGGCCGCCAAGATCGATCTGACCAAGGCCGGTGGGCCACGAGGAGATGGCGAAGGCCTTTGTCGCTGCTTCAATCGTGGGCGGGACAAACTGGATGGGCATGGCGGGATCGTTCAGCGCCTGCACTGCCGCGTCGCCCCAGGTGTGATCGCTGTGCGAGTGAGAGTGCATTACGACGAGCGGAATACTGGCGCGATGGTTACGCTCCAGCCATTGGTGCACTACATGCTGCAGGGTGGGCACCAGATCGCCGTTGCGCGAACCGGTGTCCCAGAGAAGGCCGCGATCCTTTCCGAAGAAAATGTAGAGGAAAGGCATCTCGTAGTCCGTGCAGCCCGATTGCCGCAGAATAAATAGGTTAGGGTTGTACTCGTGAATCTGCCACTCCGGCATCTCCATGCATTTGGGACCGCCGGTGTTCCAGGAGAGCGGAAGGGTTCCGGGTTCAAGATCGCCGCCATCGGGTTGCGGGAACTGCGCGTGAGCCAGCAGCGCAGACACGAAGAGCAGTGAGAGACAGATCGAGGAGCGCATGGGGTTCTTTCCGGCTTCGCAAGTTGCATTTAGAGAGACTGCGCCGGCGCGAATCGGGCCGGCGCAGCACAGGGTCAGGCAATCAGGTCGTGGACCACGTTGCCGTATAGGTCGGTCAATCGGTAATCGCGACCGCTGTAGTGGTAGGTGAGCTTGGTGTGGTCGATGCCGAGTTGGTAAAGGATCGTGGCGTGGATGTCGTGCACATGCACCGGATTCTCGACCGCCTTCCAGCCGAAGTCGTCGGTGGCGCCGTAGGTGAATCCACTTTTGAAGCCGCCGCCGGCGATCCACATCGTGAAGCCATGCGGGTTGTGGTCGCGGCCGTTGTGAGTCTGCCCGCCGTTAAAGCCGCTGCCAACTTCAACTACAGGCGTGCGACCGAACTCCGAGCCGGCGACGATGATGGTTTCGTCCAGCAGGCCGCGGCTCTTCAGGTCCTTGATGAGCGCGGCAAACGGCTGGTCGGAATCGTGGCCGGTCTTGCGGTGCAGTTCAATATCGAAGTGATGATCCCACGGATCGCCCTTGGCGTAGTAGACCTGCACCATGCGCACGCCGCGCTCGATCAGACGCGCCGCCGTCAGGCAGCCGCGAGCGGTGCTTCCTTCTCCGTACATCTTGAGCACAGCAGGAGATTCTTTGCGCACATCGAAGACATCGGGAGCCTCTGTCTGCATGCGGTAGGCCGTCTCCATCGCGCCGATGGTGGCTTCGAGCTGTGGATCCTGGGGCCCGGTCTGCGAGGCGCCGGTATTCATACGATCCAGTTGCTCCACCAGGTCCATTTCTTTCTTCTGCTGCTTCAGGTCGAAGCGATCGTTGTGAATGTTGGCAATCAACTTCTGCGGATCGAATTCGCCTTTCTCCACCTTGTCAGAGACATAAGTACCCTGAAAGACAGGCGAGAGAAACGCCGAGGACCAGAGCGGCGGGCCAACCGTGGTGGGCACATCCGGACAAAGGACGACGAAGCCGGGGAGGTTCTTATTTTCCGTGCCGAGGCCGTAGGTGATCCAGGAGCCCATCGAGGGACGGCCGGCGAAGTTTGCGCCGGTGTTCATCATCTCCAGCGCAGGTTCGTGATTTGGTATTTCGGTGTAGACCGATTTGACGATGCACATATCGTCCACGCACTCGCCGAGGTATGGGAAAATTTCGCTGACCTCCGTGCCGGACTTCCCGTACTTCTTGAATTTGAAGGGGGACTTCATCAGGTTGCCCACTTTGCGCTCGTGCGACAGCGGGCCACCAGGCATGGGCTGTCCGTTGTACTTTTCCAGCGCCGGCTTGTAGTCAAAGGTATCCACCTGCGACATGCCGCCATTCATGAACAGGAAAATGACGTGCTTGGCTTTGGGCTTGTCCGTAATCATCCAGGAAGGTCGAATGCCGTCGGTCGTAGCTGCGCGAGCCATCGATTGCCCTATCATGCTGGCGAGACTGAGATAACCAAAGCCGCACCCCATTTTCCGCAGAGCGTCGCGGCGGGTGATGGGGCGATTTGCCGGTGTATGCACCATGATTCTTCTCCTCAGCGCAGCCGCATGCGGGCGCGCCACTGCTGTCAGTTCACGAACTGGAATTCATTTGAGCTCATCAGCACACGAGCATATTCGTTCCACGCGGTGATGGGCTGACCGATAACATCGTAACCGGGTTTGTCCGGCGTCGTGCTCAGGAACTTCAAACCCAACTGCAGTTCCTCGGCCGTTGGTTTGCGCTGAAGGATGTATTCGTACGCCTCTTCGATGCGGGCCTGGTCCGTCGGCGCATCGTGCACGCGGTCGGCTAGGATCTTGGCCTGTTTGTAGACGAAGGCATTGTTCATGAAGTAGAGCTGTTGCAGCGGCACGTTACTGGAGAACCGCTTTTCTGCAGTAAAGCTGGGGTTGGGGAAGTCAAAGATCATGAGGTAATTGTTGAGCCGGAAGCGGCTAACCTGGCAAAAGACGGTGCGCCGCAAATTATCCGGGGTGAATTCCGCAGACGGCCCCGAGGTGTCTTTCAGATCGAGATCGCCGGCGACATCGAGAAGCGAATCGCGAATCTCCTCGGCATCCAGACGCTGGCGGTTGAAGTGCGAGTAGAGCATGTTGCCGCCGTCCTTATCATGCGCCTCGGGCGACTCGTCCACGTTGGTCTGGTAGACCGCAGACAGCATGATCTCGCGCTGCAGCCACTTGATGGAACGGCCGTGCTGCACAAACTGGTCGGCAAGCCACTCCAGCAGTTCAGGATTCGAAGGCTTATCGCCCATGACGCCGAAGTTGTCGGGGGTGTTCACGATGCCCGTGCCGAAGTGCCACTCCCAGACGCGGTTGACGATCACCCGCGCAGCCAGAGGATGATCGGCGATATCCCTGGCGAACTCCAGGCGGCCACTTCCGTCGTCGTACGGCTTGGCGTTCGGCGGGCTCAGCACCGTCAGGAAGCCGCGTTGGATCACCGGGCCCAGCGAGTGAGGATTGCCGCGAATGTTCAGATTCACATCCATCGGTTTGGGCTTGTCGGTCTCGCCGTTCACGTACGGATAGGTGGCGTCTTTGATCTCCTTGTCTATGGCCGCGAGCTGCTTCTGCTGGGTATCCACATAGTCTTGGAACTCGGGACCGACACGCCGCATCAGGCCCCATCCGGAGAAGACCAGCACGCCCGGCTTGAAGCGCTCGGTGGGATCGCCCGGCTGGCTCCTGAAGATTTCGCCGTAAAGCTTGGCTTCATCGGTCGGCAGAGCCTTCAGTTCCAACTGGCAGCCTGGGCAGAACTCGTCGAACGTGTCGAATTTGCCAGGATTGGTATCAATCTGCAAACGTTCCAGCGGAACGTCGTTCTTGATCTTGATGGCTTGGTTCTGCTGGTCGACTTGTTCTGAGTCGGCACGCACTTTCAGCACTACCTGCTGGAAGGCGTCGGCCAAAACCTTCGCTTGTTCCTTGGTGCTGTCGGGCGACTTGATCATCGCATCCCAGTCCTTCAGATAGGGATAAGGATGGTCGGGGATCTTGAGGAAGTCCACCCAGCGCTGCAGCAGTTCGGGATCGAGACGGCCCATCGACGAGACCTGATCAATATTCTGTTTCATGGGACCCAGCACGGACCAGGCAGCGGTCATATAGGTTGAGGTTTGTGCGGCCAGTGCGCCGGCAAGGTCCTTGGTAAGGTCGCTGGTGTAATCCCTTAGATTGGCACGCATCGTGGCTTCTTCCACAACCTTCTTGTCGTAGGAAGCCGCTGCGGCCGCGGAGACCACGGGATAAGCCTTATAAGTGGAGCTGGCGAAGATACTAACGACACGGTAGTAGTCAGTCTGCGCGATTGGATCGTACTTATGATTGTGGCAGCGTGCGCAGGCCACGGTGAGGCCCAACATGCCGCGTGTCACGGCGTCGACGCGCTCATTGCGCTCGTCGGCACGACCCTGCACCGGCTCTGCCTGGTCCCAAACCCACGGACCAGCGCCGAGATAGGAAGTCGCGACCAGGTTATCGTCACGCTCGGCCGCAGTCTTGGTAGGCAGCCGATCTCCGGCAAGCTGCATGATCTGGAACTTGTCGTAGGGCATATCCTCGTTAAAGGACCTGATGACCCAGTCGCGGTAGCGATAAGCGCCGGAGAACGGCATGTATCCGCGCCCCTTGGGATCGAGGCCGCGCACATCATCCTCCGAGTAGCGAGCTACATCGAGCCAGTGACGGCCCCAGCGCTCGCCGTAGCGGGGCGAGGCCAGAAGCCGATCGACAACCTTTTCCCAGGCGTTCGCCGAGTGGTCGTTCTCGAAGGCCTCAACTTCCTGCTCGGTAGGGGGCAGACCGGTGAGATCGTAGGTTGCGCGGCGGATGAGGGTGCGCCGGTCAGCCTGAGTCGCGGGCGACAGGCCGGCCGAATGTAGTCCGGCAAGGATGAACTTATCGATGGGCGTTTTGGCCCAGTGGTCATAGCGCTTGTCGGCCACCGGCGGAGGCTCAACTGTCTTGAGCGGAAGGAATGACCAGAACTTGCGCTGCTGATCGGTAATGATGCCGGTGGTCGCCGTGGTGCCGAGAGGCGCAGATTCGTGGGCCGGCCACTTGGCGCCGCTTTTGACCCATTCCACCAGAAGGGCGATATCCGCATCGCTGAGCTTCGGCCCCTTGCGTGGCATCTTGAGTGCGCCGGTCTGCTCCACGGCTTGGATCAAACGGCTCTTATCCGGATCGCCAGGCACAACTTCAGCTCCGTGATCGCCGCCCTTCTCAAAGTTCGCCTTGCTGTCGAGTTGAAGTCCGCCGGAGGCTTCATCCGTGTGGCAGCTGTAACAGCTATTGGCAAAGATCGGCCGAATCTTGTTCTCGAAAAAGTCGGGATCGCCGGCCATGGAGACATTTTTCGCAGCCGCACCGGAGGGAGTGGCGTCGGTCGCGGACGTTGCTTCGGGCGAGGCTGCCGGTGAAGCCGCATCGGCGCCCACCGCGCCGGCCTTTACCCAAGCCATGAGAATGGCGACATCGGCCGGATCGAGTGCGCTCTTGGGAGGCATTACCAAGTCACCTGTACGCTGCACAGCCTGGATCAGCATGCTGTTGGCTGTATCACCCTTGACGATCACCGGGCCGTCTTCCCCGCCCTTCAGAATTCCTGCGTAGGTGTCGAGGTGCAGGCCACCTTTGGCGGGATCGGAGTGGCAGCGAACGCAGTTTTTCTGGAGCACAGGCGTGACCTGCGCCGAATAAAACTCCTGCGAGTCGGGAGCCGGCGCCGCGGGGCCCGAGGCAGAAACAGACTCACTGGGCAGCGTGACCATCCCCAGCAGGATGGCGCAGAAAAGCGCAAAAAGAGCCGTGATTTTCATTCCGGATTGCCTTCTACGTTCGAATTGGCTATCAGTTCCCCGTCGCGGTACATCGACGAGTGCTGGTATGCAAGGTGCTTTACGTGTTCGTGAAGATCGCGGAATTCGGCGCTGTGCGAGCGTCGAGCGAAGGGCAGATGCGCTGTAGGCAGTTGCGTATCCAGCAGTACATTTCCCTCCTGTACACCTTCTTCACGATGACGACCAAGCAGGATGAGGCGCGTGCCCATGAGGAGCGCCTCTTGCGTGTTATGCGTGACAAACACAACCGTGGGTCGCGACTCCTGCCAGATGAGGTGGAGCTGGTGCTGCAAGCTGGCGCGTGTGGAGGGGTCGAGCGCGCTAAAAGCCTCGTCCATCAACAGCACTGGAGGCCGCATGAGCAGGGCCTGGGCAATGGCGACCCGCTGCTGCATACCGCCGGAAAGCTGATGCGGATACTTTCCCAGGTCCTGCGCGCGCAGCCCCATGCGCTCCAGATAATTCGCAGCCATCGCGCGAAGACCACGACGGAAGCGGACGTAGGAGGGCCGCAGCCGGCCCAGGAGCCGGCCAAACGCATTCTCCGGACCGTACATTACATTGCCGAGCACCGTACGGTCCGGGAAGAGCGAGTATTTCTGGGGAACGTAGCCACAACGCGAGTCAATGCGGCGGACCGGCTTGCCATCGACTTGCACGGTGCCGGAAGTGGGAAACTCCTGGCCCAGGATCAGCCGCAGAAGCGTGCTCTTGCCGCAGCCGGTTTCGCCGAGAATCACCACGAACTCACCGGCCGCGATTTCGAGATTGAGCCCGGACAGCACGCACTTTTTGCCGGCGCGGCCCGCGTCGTAGGCCACCGTCACATCACGCAGCGCGATCTCAGTGCGCGCGGGCGCTTGAGCAGGCGACGGAATTTCTTCGGGCGCGATTTTTAGAGCGGCTGATACCACGGGTGCAATCTCCGATTCACGAAGTTCAGAAGCGCGTCGGCTACAAACAGCAGCAGAGCTACCCACAGAACGTATGGAAGAATGATGTCCATGCCCATGTGGCGGCGCATGATGGCAATACGGTAAGCGAGGCCGTCGGATGAGGCGATCATCTCGCCGGCGAAAAGAAACAGCGCCAGCGGCTTCAGGTTGAGGCGCACGCTGTTGATAATTTGCGGAAGAATCTGCTTGAGAACCACGCGATAGGCTACGTCAAGATTTGTGGAACGCAGCGTAAAGGCCTTCACAACCTGCTCGCGCGGCACGGCACGTGCAATGTTATATGTGTCCAGCACCAGCGTTGGCGCCACGCCGATGACCATCAGCATGATCTTCGACCACTCCTCAATGCCGAAGGCGATGAAGAGAATGGGCAACAGCGAGAGCGCAACGATCTTGTCGAAGAAGAGCACGAAGCGCTGAAACGCGGCGCCGAAATAGGGAAAGACGGCCATGTGCAGGCCAAGCAGAATTGCCGGGACCAGCAACGCCAGCGCAATCAGAAAGCGCCGCAGACTGGCAGCGGTGTCCTTCCACAACATGCTGGAGTGGATGTGCTGCCACAGGGTTGCATCGGGATCGAGCGGATCGTCTTCTTCGGCCGGCTGCAGCGCGGCAGTCTTGATGCCTTCCCAGAGCTGGCGTGCTGTCGGGCGCTACGCGATCGTCGGGATTCTCCTGGTGGCGGACGATCGCCAGATGGGCATAGAGCGCGATGCCGATGACAAACAGAACCCAGCTCAGCGACTGTGTCCACAACCGCGACGGGCGCACCTGGATACCAACCAGATCTGTCGGATGGAAAGAGCTCGCCATGTTACAAGCCTCCTTGGGCTGCGAGCTTCATATAGGTGGCGTCCATGCGCAGCCGAATGCGACTGCGATTGCCCTGCACGGTTCCGTCGGGATAGAGAATGGCCACATCATCAACGGAACGGGTTCCCTCGCCAAGCAGGTCGTGATGGAAACAGAACTGCCGCACCAGATCCATCTTTTGCTTGAGCGCAGCGCTGGTGGCGAACTGAGTTGCCGCCTGCGGCGACGAGAAGAGATACGTTGTGCGCAACTGATCCTTGTACGAGGAGACGGTGTCGTCGCTAGCCGCGGCGCTGCCACTCAGAGCGCGCGCGGTCATGGGCCCGTTGCCAGTCAATTGCGCCATGGTTTCGTACCAGGCGCCGGTGATGGCCTTGGCAAATCGCTTGCCGGAGCCGTCAGGGCGATTCAGCACATCCGTGCGAACCACCAGCAGGTCGAGAATCTCGCCGGGAATTTTCGAGGAGTCGAACAGCTCCTGCACGCCGGAGTCCTGCGAGAGGATCGAAGAGACCAGCGGCTTCCAGGTAACGGCAACCTGATTGCCCCGGTCGCCGACAAAGGCGCCCACAATATCGGAGTCGCTGGTGTTGATCAGCTTCAGTGCGGTTCAGACTCGCCGCCGAGGCCGTTCAGCACCATTGCCCGTTCCAGCAGGTACTCGGAGACCGTCTTCTGCACCAGCAGAATCGGCTGGCCGGGCAGTTGCGCCAGCGTGAGATTATTGCGCGCCAGCACAGCGTCGTTGCCGTTCGAGTAATCGCCGATGATGATCGTCGTGGAGTCAACGCCCGCCGCGGCAGGCATGTCGAGCGCCTCCATGTTGGTCATGGTGCAGGCGTCGATGTTTTTGGAAACGAAAGCATCCAGCGAGGCGGCGTAGTCGAAGCGCTGGACCTTGATTTCGATTCCGTACTTATCCGCCCAGCGCTTGAGAATGCCGGACCGGGACATGTAGAAATAGGGATTCCAGCCGGCGTAGACGGACCAGCCGACGGTGAAAGATGGGGTGCCGGCCTGCGCTGACTGGGCCAATCCGGCTATCAGCAACGCGACAGCGACGAGCACGCCTCTAAAGAAAGTCCCCCTGTCTGAAAGAATCCGATGCAAATCCTTCCACCTTTATCGCTAAATTAATTCTGGTTGCGCGCCAGCGAGGCGCAGAAGTTGATTCGCTTACCAAACATTACCCCTGCGCGCGTGAAGGATCGCGGGGCATACAAGTTATTTATGCGGGAGATAAAGCAGCTCGATTCTTTTCTATCGCAAAATCGAGTAATAAAGGTCGAGCAGTCTCACCCGGGCCGCAAATGTAGGAAGCACTGGCGGCCCAAAATCGAGTGGACAAGCGGGTCAGATACCGATTGCTCTTAACGGTAAAGAATGCGGGGTAAAGACGGTATGAGGAATTTACTATTTCGCGGGTGGCGGCAGACGCCAGACCTTCGCGCCCTGGTAGCTGCTTAACCAGATGGAACCCAGGCCGTAGCGAATGCTGTCGCCGCCCGCTCCGTGCCATTGTGCGGTGATGGTTCCGGTTGAGGCATCGATGCGGGTGATGGGAAAGTCGAAGACTGTGGCCCACACAGCGCCGCCGCCGAAGGCGATCTCTCCGCCGAATCCCGGAATTCCGGCAGCAATCGTAGCAGTCCGCTGGCCGGTTTTGTCATCGACGCGAGCGATTGTGCCGTCGCCCTGATTCAGTACCCAGATTGCCCCCGCACCGACAGTGAGAAAGCGTGGCAGCGGACCTACTGGGGTTTGGCCAAGGACGGCATTAGTAACCGGCGAAACCCGCACCAGCGTTCCACCGGCATTCGAGCTGACCCACAATGAGCCATTGGCAAACACCGGGTTAAAGGAGCCGGGCGGAATCTGGATGTGCGCAGCTACTGTGTTGGTCTTTGGATCAATTCGCGCCAGGTCGCCCTCCTTTGAGGTTACGATCCAGACGCTTCCGGCACCGGCGGCGATACCACCTTCCGAATCAGCCGGTCCAGCGGCAATCGTGGCCTGCACGGCCCCGGTCGTTTCATTCACGCGGACCAGGGTGTGATCGCCGCAGCTTGGAATCCACAGGCTGCCAAAGGCCAGGACCAGTCCGGAGCATGGACGAGCCACTGTAACAACTGTCCCCGGCTGGTTTGTCCTGGCATCGAGCCACACAACGTGATCGGCGCTCGAGCTGGTGACCCAAACGCCACGCCTGGCGACCGCCATCCAGTCCGGATGGCCCGCTACCAGGAAAGTCGTGGTGGGCTTGAGCTCGGCGATGTCGTGTTGAAGGCCGGGCGTCTGCACGCCGGTTTTGGGTGGGAAATGCGGTCTCTGTCGCCGTGGCGCCTGGGTGGGCGCCTGGGCTGTGGCAATCCATGCACAGCAGCCGCCCAGCAACAGCACTGCTGCGCGCGGCATCCAGCTTGGTTTCATCCTCTTCCTCCTGATTGGGTGAGTTTTTCCGGTGCGGACCGAACCACGCGCACGGGGCGCAACGCATATGAGGCCGCGGGCGCGGTGCTCAGGGCAGTTTCAAGAAAAGCGCTGGCGGCATGGGTGAGCGTACGGTCTTTGCGATAGACCAGCGCCAGTTCGCGTCGCAGATTCATGCCTTCCACTTCCAGGGTCCTCAGGAGTCCCGCATGTGCGTCATCCATCACATTGACGCGGGGCAAAAAGCCGATGCCCAGTTCGGCGCAGATAAGGCGCTTGAGCAATTCGCTGGAATCTACTTCCATGGCAATGCGCGGATGCGCGTCGTGCACGTGGAATATATTGTTGAGCTGCTTGCGCTGGCGGCCCTGTTTCAGCAGCAGCATGGGGTACTGCAACAGATCGTCGAAGCGGATTACCTCCTGGCGCACCAGCGGGTGCGTAGGTGGCACGGCCAGCACGATCTCATCCCGATGGAGTATGTGCTCGGTCAGGCGGGGATCCTTCACCGGCGTGGAGATGACGGCGAAATCCACGCCACGGCTCAGTACCGATTCCAGGGAGCGCGAATGCTCCGCGCGCACCACGTTGAGATTCACGCGCGTGTAGAGGCGTTTGTACTGGGCCAGGACCGGAGGCAGCACGTACAGGCTGGTCGCCTCGCTGGTGCTTACCGAGACCTCGCCGCGCGCCGAGCGGTAAAGCTCGTTGACCGCAAGAGAGATGTGGCTCTGGCATTGAAGGGAGTGCTCGGCGAAAGGCTCAAACAGGCGTCCGGCCGCGGTGAAAGTGACCTTGCCGCCGTCGCGATCGAACAAGCGCGCGCCCATCTCCTTCTCCAGCGTCCGGATCTGCGCGGAAATTGCGGGTTGGGTCATTCCCAGCTTCTCCGCCGCGCGCGAAAAACTCTTGAGCCTGGCTACCTGCAGAAATGTTCTGAGCTGTTCAAAGTCCATGTTGTCCACCCGCATTGGGTTGCTTCGCTGCATCCAGGCTGCGTCTGCCAGCGAAGAATTGAAGGATTGCGGAGGACGGATTCACGTGAAGATATGACTGAGCATATCCCGAACCCCGGGGTTCCCCCGCGCCGAAAAACAAATCGAATGACGCACAAAAAAGAAATTACTGCCTGCGCATTTATGCGCATACGGTCTGGTTGAATGGCACAATGCTGTTATCCGTGCAATCATTGCCGCGATCACTGGAGAGCCCCCGGAATGACCGCTCGTTCCTTCCTTGCTTTGTTTCTCGCTCTATTTCTTCTTTGTTCTCTTCCTGCGTCTGCTGAAAAGCGAGCAGCTAAAGAACATCCCGACGCCAGCCAGACTTTGAATCCCAACGAAAAGGAAATTGCTTTTGACTTCTCTCTAGTCGACCAGGATGGCAAAGTCGTTTCCCTGTCCGACTACAAGGGAAAGGTGCTTCTGATTGTGAACCTCGCCAGCCAATCCATTTACAGCAGTCAGATTGCCGCTCTCAACGATCTCCAAAAAACTTACGGGCCCAAGGGGCTTCAGGTCATCGGCATTCCGTCATCCGACTTCGGCGGCGAGGAGCTAAAGGATGCAGTCAGCATGCGCAAGTACTATGCCGACACGGCCCACGCCGACTTCCCTGTTTTCGCCAGCGCCAAGCTCACCGGCATTAACGCCATCCCTCTGTACCAGTTCCTGTGCGACCCTAAACTAAGCGTTCCCGGGGGCGACATACGCTGGAACTACACCAAGTTCCTCATCGACCGGAGCGGAACGCCATTGGCCCGCTACGAAGTCGATGTCGATCCCGCCGACGTTGACTTTCACGTTGCCATCGAGTCGGCCCTCTCCGGCAAGTTCAAGAAGCCTTCCGCCAGCGGAGAAAAGAAAAAGCCCGCTGGAGACGAGGAATCTTCCGACGACGATGACGACCAGTAAGCAAAGCAAATGAGCAGGCGCGCTGCGATAGCTCAGCCGCGCTTGCTCTCCAGGTACTTTCTCCAGCCTCCCAGGTGCGTAATCTCGCAAGCATTCTCAAGGCCTGATGCCTCACAGATGAAACCCTTCACCGCGGAGCCGTCGTGCAGGCGTATTGTTCCCAGCCCTAGCGGCGCCGGAATTGCATTCAGAAAACTTCCCACTGTCTCCTCGGGCATAGCCCACACTTCGACTTCAATGCCATCGCCGCCGAATCCTGGTGAGTAGACAAGGCCGGGCTTGGGCGGAGTGGTATTGGCAAGGGCAAACAGCTGGTAGTCACCGGACGTCCGCGTAGAGGCCATCAGCCGTGCGTTACGCTGGGTGAGCTGCCAGTTGAGCGGCTGCCCGGTCAGATGCGCGCCGACCACAGCGATGGGAATGCAACCCGCCGGCATAACTGGCCTGGAGATGGATGGCGTAGCGTCAAGTGCGCGTGATGATCCTCCCAAAGTGATGGCGAGTTTGCGATGGAGCCGATCGGCGAGGAATAGCAGTCCCTCGTCGCTGAAAGCCGGACCGATGAGCGAGACGCCAAAGGCCAGGCCGTTGCTTTTGAATCCGGCCGGCACGGCAACTGCGGCCAGATCGAGCAGGTTCACAAAGTTGGTGTAGTAGCCGAGATTTGAATTCAGCGCTATCGGCTCGGCCTGCACTTCTGCAATTGAGTATTGAGTCGGAGTGGTGGGCAGCAGCAGGAAGTCCAGGTCACTCCACGCCGCAGAACATTCTGCAGCCAAGGACTTGAGTGCATACTCGCCCTCGAATGCATCGACAGCACTCAGAGCCTGAGCGCGATGAAAGATACCCTTGACCGTCGGATCGAGCGTATCGGGATCGCCGGCAAGAAATTCGCGGATGGCTGCGACGCGCTCGGCGACCCACGGCCCTTTGTAGAGCAGGTCTGCAGCCCGGCGAAATGGCGCGTAATCGAACTCGACAGCGACACCACCCAATTCCTTAAGTCTGGCCACCGCAGCGCCGTAGCAACGGGCCGCATCTTCATCGCCGAAGAACTCCGCAATGGAGGGCACGCCGAAGCGGAAGCTGTCCGCCGCGCTCCACGGCGCAGCCTCCTGACCCGGCGCAGGAACACGCGAGTACGGATCGGCTGCATCGTATCCGCGCGCTATAGAAAAGACCCAGCTAGCGTCCGCGCACGTCTCGGCAAAGATGGAGACGCAATCGAGCGTGCGGCACGCGGGCAGCAGCCCATACGTGCTCAGCCAACCACGGGTCGGCTTCAACCCGACCAGTTGATTGAAGGCTGCCGGAACTCGGCCCGACCCAGCCGTATCGGTGCCCAGCGCGAAGCTGACCAGCCCGCGCGCGACAGCAATGGCCGATCCTGAGCTCGAGCCGCCGGAGATATATCGCTCATCGAAGACACAGGAGCAGACGCCATACGGCGAGCGCGTACCAACCAGACCGGTGGCGAACTGATCCATATTGGTCTTGCCGATCAGAATGGCGCCCGCATTCAGCAACCGCTCGATCACAGTAGCCGTTTCAGCAGCCACATGCGCAAAGGCCGGACATGCAGCGGTGGTCGTCAATCCGGCCACATCGAAGTTGTCTTTGACGGCGAACGGAATTCCGTACAGCGGGAGTTCGCGCGCTGCGGGGTCGGCCTCGAGAGTCCGTGCCCGCTCCAAGCTATCCGCGCGGTCGACCAACGAGATCCACACCGGCAGCTTCCCGGTGCGGTCAATCTCGTTGTAAATAGCAGCAACAACAGCGCACGGAGTCTCGGTCCCCTTGTCGTATGCCGCTTTGAGCGAGGCAATATCCATTTAACCCTTCCCGTTGCGCGTCATCTCCACAATCGCCAACTGCTGGCCGGCGCTGACCATCTGCCCGGGCTGGCACAGCAGCTCCCGCACTACTCCGCCCACGGGCGCGGCAATCACCATCTCCATCTTCATTGCATCGAGGACCACGAGCTTGTCGCCCTCGACAACGTGTTGCCCGGGCTGCGCGGCCACCTGGAAGACGCTGGCCGTCATGGGCGCGATCACTGCCTCGCATCCATCGGGAACGCCGCGCTCTTCCGTCTCCGGCTCCGGTACTTCGAGGAGCGACGCCGCGGTTTCCAGCTGGCCATTGATACGCCAGCGTTCCCGCTCCTCGTTGAAGGCCTGCGTCTGTCGCTGCTTGAAGGCTGCGATCCCGGGCCGAATAGAGTTGAGCAGTTCCTCGTGCCGCGCCAGATTGAATTCCGACTCTTCGATGCGCAGATCGAAGGCGCCATGCAGAATGTCGCGGCGCAGCTCCGTCAGTTCGGCAGTCGACACCGGATAGAAGCGAATCTGATCGAAGAAGCGCAGCGCCCACGGTGCTCCTTCCGCAAACGTGCGTGTAACCCGGTTGGTATTCCATACCTGCACGGTGCGGCCCACAAGCTGATAACCGCCTGGGCCCTCCATGCCGTACACGCACATATACGCGCCGCCAATGCCTACCGCGTTTTCCGGCGTCCACGTGCGTGCTGGATTGTACTTTGTGGTCACCAGGCGATGGCGAGGATCGGTGGGTGTTGCTACTGGCGCTCCCAGGTAAACATCCCCCAGGCCCAGCACGAGATAACTGGCCTCGTGCACGATCCGATAGACATCGTCGATGCTGTCGAGCCCGTTGATGCGGCGGATGAACTCGATGTTGTCAGGGCACCAAGGCGCATCCGGCCGCACCGCCTGCATGTACTTGGCCTGCGCAAGCTGCGTCGCCGGATCGTTCCACGAGAGCGGCATGTGCACGATGCGCGAAGGCACGGCGATCTGCGGACGTTCCGGCAACCCGGCATCGAAAGCTTCCAACGCATCGAGCAATTCCTCGCGCCGCAGACGGCGATTGTCATAGTGAATCTGCAAACTGCGCACGCCGGGGGTGATGTCGATAATGCCGGGGAGACACGCAGCGCGCAGTCGTTCCTTCCAGCAGGTGCACGCGGAAGCGCAATCCAAGATCGAGCATGCGCGGCCCGTACTCCACCAACAGGTATCTGTCGCCGTCGGCGCGGCACACTTGCGCGGGCCCGTGTCCCTCGCTGCTGCGCAGAATCGCTTGCCCGGTTGACTGCTCCGCGGGCAACTGCGGGAGCGCTCCGTTGAGCGTGGCAACAAACGCATCCAGCGCCGCTTCCATGGCCTCCGCCTGCGCGAAGCTGACGCGCCGGAAGCGCACCAGTATCGCCGGCCTTCAGTTGTCCCAGCTTCCACCGCTCGGCCTCGACCACCACCGCCGGACAAACGAATCCGCCCAGGCTTGGTCCATCGGGGCCAAGCAGGATCGGCATATCTCCGGTGAAGTCGATGGAGCCGATGGCATATGCATTGTCGTGAATGTTCGAGGGATGCAGTCCGGCCTCGCCGCCGTCCTTGCGCGCCCACTGCGGCTTGGGTCCAACCAGCCGCACACCAGTGCGATCGGATTGGTAATGCACGCGCCACTCGGTCGAGAAGATCATCTCGATGTCGGCGGGCGTGAAAAACTCCGGCTCGCCGTGTGGGCCGTACAATACTCCGATCTCCCACTGCCGCGTGTAAGCTGGCTGCTGCGCCTCATCGAGTTGCGCGCCCACATCGATCGCCCGATCACCTGGCTGATCGCCAACAAGGTGAATCACGTCGCCCGCGCGCAAAGCGCGGCCCGCATGGCCGCCGAATTTGCCCAGCATGAACGTCGCGCGGCTGCCCAGGAACACCGGTGCATCGATGCCGCCGGCGATGGCCAGGTAGGCCCTCGTACCACCATTCCGTACCGGCCCCAAACGCAACACCGAACCAGCTGGCGCATGTGAAGGCCTGCCACCGCGGAGCCGGCTTGCCGTCGAGCGTGGCGCCCATGTCGGCGCCGGTAAGCGCCACGGCGGTATCGGCATCGAAGCGTAGCCGCGGCCCCAGCGTGGTGATCTCCAGACCGGGCGCACCTTCGTCATTGCCCACCAGCCGATTGGCCAGCCGGAACGCCAGCGTATCCATCGGCCCCGACGGCGGCACGCCAACATGCCAGTAGCCAAGCCGCCCCGGATAATCCTGGATCGTGGTCTGCGTCCCGCCCTCCAACACTTCGATCGCGCGGCGTGGCGCTTCAAAGCTGCCGAGAAACGCCGTGGTCATGGCGCCGGACGTGAAGGTCTCAGATGCTGCAATCGCCCGCAGATAGCGAAGATTCGTCTCCGTACCATAGAGAGACGTCGCGGCGAGCGCGTGCTGCAGGCGCTCGACGGCATCCTGGCGGTCTCGTCCGGTGACGATAATCTTCGCGATCATGGGATCGTAGAACGGCATGATCTCCGTGCCGTTTTCGACCCATGTCTCGACGCGCGCTGTCTCCGCAGGCGGAAAGCAGGCGCGCGCAAGCTTGCCCGGCGAAGGCTGAAAATTCTTTCGCCGGATCTTCAGCGTAGATGCGGGCCTCGATCGACCAACCTCGCGGTTCGACACGCAGGCTCTCCAGCGGCGGAAGCTCGCCGGCTGCCTCACGGATCATCAGTCTCCACCAGGTCGAGACCTGTCACCTGCTCGGTAACACCGTGCTCTACCTGTAGCCGGGTGTTCACTTCGAGGAAATAGTAGGCGCCAGTATCGGCATCGAAGAGAAACTCCACCGTGCCGGCCGAAGCATAATTCACAGCCTTGCCCAGCAACTCCGCCGAGGCGCAGATGGCGCTGGCCATACCGCTGATCCAACCCCGGCACGGGAGTTTCTTCGATCACCTTCTGATGGCGGCGCTGCGCCGAACAGTCGCGCAGCCCGAGCACGAGGATGCCGCCTTTGCCATCGCCGAAGATCTGCGCTTCCACGTGCTCGCGCGCGCGCCACAAACTTCTCGAGATACACGCTGCCATCGCGAAAGCTGTTCTGGCTGAGCCGCACCACGGACTCATAGGCATCGGCAAGTTGCGCCGCCGTGTAACAGACGCGCATGCCAATTCCGCCGCCGCCGGCCGAACTCTTCAGCATCACCGGATAGCCCAGTTCCTCTGCGCACTGCAACGCCTCATTGCTGCCGCTGAGGATGCCCGTACCGGGCAGCAGCGGAACCCCGCACTCCTTCGCGATGGCCCGCGCCGTGTGCTTCAAGGCAAAGGCCTCGATCTGCTCGACGCGCGGGCCGATGAAGGCGATGCCGCGCTGCGTGCACTCGCGCGCGAACTCGGCATTCTCGCTCAAAAAACCGTAGCCGGGATGAATCGCATTGGCGCCGGATTGCGTAGCGGCAGCCAGAATGCGGTCCACCGCCAGATAGCTCGCACTGGCAGGGCCGGGCCCCACGAGAAACGCTTCGTCGGCGTCAAGAACGTGGCGCGATTCGCGATCAGCTTCTGAATAAACGGCTACAGAACCAATGCCCATGCGACGGAGCGTCCGCTCAATGCGGCATGCGATCGCTCCCCGGTTGGCGATGAGTACCTTATTGAACATGCTCATCCCAAATCAGGATCTGAACCGGGGTCGGATTATACGCATTGCACGGATTGTTCAGCTGCGGACAGTTACTTACCACCATCAATACATCCATCTCGGCCAATAACTCCACATACTTACCCGCTTCCGATACACCGTCCGCGAAAGTAAGTCCGCCGTCCGGAGTCACCGGAACATTCATGAAAAAGTTGATGTTGCTGGTAATGTCGCGCTTCTCGAGCCCATGCTTCCAGTGCTGAATTGCTCTCACGAAGCTCTGCCGGCAGGCATGCATCGAGCGCTTCTCGATGGCATAGCGCACCATGTTGCTCTCCTGAGCGCAGGCTCCGCCCAGCGTGTCATGACGCCCGCATGTATCGGCCAGAATGATCAGCAACACATGTCCTTCGGTCGAGATCAGGCGCGTGCCGGTGGTCAGGTACAGATTCCCCTGTTCGCGAATCGTGTCCTGCGCGCTGTAACGATCGCTGTAGTCGTGCGCGCTGTAAAACAGCGTGTCTACCGCCTGGTTGCCTTCCAGATCGACAATACGAACAATCTGGCCGCGGCGAATCTCGTGCACAAACCAATCGCCCGCTTCAACGACAAAACTCTTCAGCGCCTCTTCGGGGCGCAGGGAACTTACTTGCAAATTGACTGTTGCCACGTTGCTCCTCGTAGCGATAGCTTACAAAAAATGAAATTCGGTCAGCAGGAATCCGCGCATGTTCTCGCGGCACAACAGGCGACAGGCGTCGTCCGTACGGGGCGCAGGCACTTTGGCGATGCTCAGCGTTACCGGCTTCGGCTCATAGACATCGCTCGGATCCAACGGATGCGGACAGCTATTGAGCAGCACCAGAACGTTCATCTCCGCCCGCAGCTCCACATAACTTCCCGGTTGTGAATTCCCGGGGCAGTAATGCAGATCGCCGTTGCCATCCGCGGTCACTTTGCTGAAAAAATTCACCGTAGCATGCAAGTCGCGCGCGCCGAGACCATACTTGACCAGCTCGACAGAAAGCCCATCGCGCGCATTCTGGTGCCATTGGTTACGTAACTGCTGGTACGTCGCCTTGCCGTATTTCTTTTCGACCGTGGCGGCGTTGGATAGACCGGCGATCGGATCGTGCCAGCCGACAGTATCTTCGGTAATGGAACATAGAATGCGCCCCATGTCCGAGTACAGAACGTGCCCTTTGGTCAGGCATGCGGTATGTTGCGCCTTCAGCGTATCTGGAAGGTTGAACCGCTCCGCGGGGAGCTCAAAATTCAGGAAGTAGGCCGCGACATTTGCGCCACCTTCCACGTCGGTTATACGCAGTGCTGTGCCGCGTTTCAGCACGTGCGACCATGTGGCACTGCCCGGAAGAATTTCGCTTAGGACTACACTGGTGCCCATCGACACGACACTCCCTGGCACGGTGTCCAAAACAGAGAGTTCAAAATCGCTGCATATTGCTGGATGCAATCAGGCGGCACGTCCACTCAATGGAGGATGCGCCTATGCCCAGCTCATGCCGGCAGATCGTGAAGACTTTTCTGTAGGGACCATGCCCGGCGCTGCCCTGAGATACAGAGATCACGCCCAGTCTGGCTTGCGTAGGGTTGAAAGCACCGCGTCAGCGGCGCATCACACGCGGAAAGAGAGGGTCGAAGCTGGAGGCCCGCAGCACACATCCATATGATTAATGCGCAGTTGCACCTTGATAGAGGTAAGCCGATTTGTGCGCCGGATAGTCACTTGAGCAGAGCGTAACACGATTTCGAGTTACAAGGCCAGAAGTATATTTCGTCTCATCACTATGGAATCTTTATACAAGACCATCTATGGCTGCGCAGTGTCGCCCGTCTTTGCAGGAGCGCCTTCGTCATCGCTACTAAAAGGCACCGGGCTCAAATGACCGCGATGACAGGTTCCGCAGGTGACTGGAATGCCGGAGTTCGGAACCGTAGAGAGAAACCGCGAATTGATCGTTTCAGTCATCTCATACATGACGCGGGCGGTTCTCTTCTCCTGCTTGGAATCATCGGCATAGTTGTAGTGCGGCCGGCCATTGGGAGCAGGATTGGCCGTATCGCGCACGTGGCACGTACTGCAGTCAACGCCCAGCGCATCAGTCCAGCCATCCATGATATCTCGCACCTGGTGTATCGTCAGATCGTTCGGGAGCACCTTTAGATTTTTTGGTTGATTACTGGCCTGTGCCGGCGGAACGTTCTGAGCTGGTTGCAGAACGGGAACGGCCGCAAGCACAGCCGCGGCTGGGATCAACGACGCTATGAGCACACATACGGATGATGCCTTCAAGATCATGGTTCTCCTAAGTGAAATTGATTCGACCCTGGCAATCTGGGGCCATTCTAAATGAATATATGGATGGCTTAACCGCGGCGATTTTGCATTGTAGAACGCAACCTTCTCTGTCTTCGTTTCGTGCCGCACAATCGCAGAAGCTGCGCGGTAATAGCAACCCGAATGCCCTTTCTCCGCCCTACAGTTAGCGCGGGCTCTCATTATTCTTCGATCAGCGGGGTACGAGTTTTAGCGCAGCCGCAATTATTTGACTCCGACAGGCCCCCGACTCCTCGCCTGCAGTACACTTGCGGAGTATTCTTCCCCCCGATTTTCCCGGAGGTTTTCGACCGTGTCCAGTGCTTCCTGTACCCGCCGTGTGTTGTGGCTTTCTTTTCTGTTTGTTTCGGACGACCGACGCCGCGCTCCAGATCGGTGGCCCGGTGCTGTCGCATGAGTACACCCACTCCTGGAACGGGAAGTACCGCCGTCCCGCGGGCCTGGCCACTTCCAATTTCGCCGATCCCATGAAAGGCGAATTGCTGTGGGTCTACGAAGGGCTCACGGATTACCTGGGCAACGTGCTGGGCGCGCGCTGTGGCTTTATGACCGCCGAAGACTACCGCGCTTACATCGCCTCCATCGCTGCGGAGCGGGACAACACGTCCGGTCGCCGCTGGCGCAGCACCGAGGATACGGCGGTCGGCATCTCCGGCCTGCAAGGGGGATCGGCATGGGCCAACTGGCGGCGCAGCGCGGACTATTACTCGGAGGGCAACATCGTCTGGCTTGACGTCGACACGACCATCCGCAAGCTCACCCACGACCAGAAGAACCTGCAGGATTTCCTGGCGATCTTTGTCGCCGGCAAGGGCAGCACGCCACCGCAGATTGTTCCTTACGATTTCGACGAGCTTGTTGCCGATCTCAACCAGGTGGTTCCATACGACTGGGCGAAGTTTCTGCGCGAGCGCGTTTACACCGTGCAGCCGCATGTGAACGTCGAGGGGATCGAGCAGGGCGGATGGAAGCTGGTCTATACCGACAAGCCGAACGAGTACGAGGACGCGCACTCCACAACGTTCGGCCACGGCCAGGGTGGCCCTGACGCCTGGTACTCACTGGGGCTCAACCTTGACGCGCAGGGGGCGATCAGCGATGTCCGCGTCGCCAGTCCGGCGGACACGGCGAAGCTCGCGCCCGGCGAGAAGATTATCGCCGTCAACGGGAACATCTATTCAAACGACGCCATGAAGGACGCAGTGCACGCCACGAAAACAGGCGGTCCACTGAGTCTGATCGTACAGAACGACATCCACGTGCGCACCGTCACTATTGATAACCACGATGGCGAACGCTATCCGCATCTCGAACGCATCGACGGCACGCCGGATTACCTGGACGAGATCACGAAACCGCTGACGCCCGCGCCGCCAGCGGAAAAGGAAAAGACACAGACCGGTCAATAGCCGGATCGGCCCTTGAGAGTCCCGCGCTGTCAAGATAGGCGCTGGTGCAGGCGCTGGTTTCAGCGCCAAGAGCCTCTTCGTCGTGCTTGCGCCTCAACATGATTCCATGCTATACGTGCTTGCTATATAGGTCGCCATGGTGAGCATGGCGAATCTGGCTCCTCGTGAAAGATATCGACAAAGGTATCGACCGCCCGCTGGGAGCAAGTCTAGTAAAATAGCGAGCCTGCGCTCGGTCAAGTTACTGCTGAATCGGCGGCAGTAAATTAGCACGAAATTCAAGCACGCGTAATGAGCCCGGCCGCGGCTGTCTGATATTCCCTAAAGGTCGGGTTTTCGAGTCTCAGGGGCAACGCGACTTCCCCCCACCATTGCGTTGCCCGCTACCGGCTTTGGAAAATTGCCGGTTCCCCCTTGAGAGACTCTCCCGGCATGGAGGAGTACCGATGCAAAAGCATCTTGCATGCTTGCTTTCTTGCTTGCTGATCTCCAGCCAGCTTGCCGCTCCAGCTGCAGCCAGTGCGCAGCCTGATTTCACCAGCACCGCCACTCCCATCAAGCATGTGGTCGTGATCTTTGGAGAAAATATCTCCTTCGATCATTATTGGGGCACCTACCCAAATGCCACCAACCCTTCCGGTGAGCCGAAGTTCATCGCTGCTCCAGGAACCCCCAGCGTGAACGGCCTTACCCCCGCGCTGCTGACCGAGAATCCAAATTACCTGAACACGGCCAACGGCAAAGGGGCACTCAATCCCTTTCGCCTCGACCGTTCCCAGGCGTTTACTGCCGACCAGGATCACGACTACACACCGGAACAGGAGGCGTTCCACGCCGGCCTGATGGACTCCTTCCCCGAATACACGGGTACGCCTGGTCCTCCGCCGGCTGGAGACACCACCGCGGGGCTGGTGATGGGTTACTACGACGGCAACACCGTGACGGCGCTGTGGAACTACGCGCAGCACTTTGCGATCAACGACAACGCCTATGGCACCACCTTCGGGCCGTCGACGGTCGGCGCGGTCAACCTGATTTCGGGCCAGACCAACGGCGTCAATGCCGAGGATGCTGCCTCCGCAGGCAGCGCGGTGTCCAGCGACGGCTACGGCGGTTACACGGATATCGGCGATGCCAATCCGATCAACGATATCTGCTCGGGCGGCTCGGGCTTTGAAATGGGCAATGAGAACCAGAACATTGGCGATCTGCTTAATGCGCAGGGCGTCACCTGGGGCTGGTTTGAAGGCGGCTTCAATCTGAGCACCAGAAACGCCAATGGCACCACCGGATGCAACCGTAGCACCACCTCGGCTGTCACCGGCGTCACCGAGAGCGACTACATTCCCCACCACGAGCCGTTCCAGTACTACGCGTCGACCGCGAACTGGAGCCATCTCCGGCCGACGTCGATGGCGATGATCGGGCGCACGGACCAGGCCAACCATCAGTACGACATCAACGATTTCTACGCGGCGGTGCAGGCCGGAAACATGCCTGCGGTCAGCTTCCTCAAGGCTCCCGGATATCAGGATGCCCACGCCGGCTACTCCGATCCGCTCGATGAGCAGAACTTCGTGGTCAGCGTAATCAACTTCCTCATGACCACGCCGGACTGGTCTTCGACCGCGGTGTTCATCAACTACGACGACTCGGACGGCTGGTATGATCATCAGCTTGGCGAGATCGTGAACCAGTCCGCCGGCGCCGCCGACATGCTGAGCAGCGAGGGCCACTGCGGTACGGGAACCGCCGCTCTGCCCGGATCTACCAGTGGCACGACACCGGTGCAGGGCCGCTGCGGTTACGGCCCGCGCATTCCGCTCATGCTGATTTCTCCCTGGGCAAAGGCGAATTTTGTTGATCACACACTGACCGATCAGACTTCGATCATTCACTTCATCGAAGACAACTGGCTGGGTGGGAAACGGATCGGGCAAGGCTCGTTTGATGCTCTTTCCGGATCGGTGAACAACATGTTCGACTTTACCCACATCGACTCGCCAGCACCTTATCTGCTCAACCCCACCACGGGTGAGCCGAATAGCCCCGGTTTCGGATCCGGCCCTGGATTTGGCTTCGGTCCGGGTCATGGTCCGAGCGGCCCCGGTCTGTTCTGATTCCAACCCTCGTCCGGCTCTTCGCGGCAATTCGTGATGAGCCGGACGATTCTGTACTTTCGTTCCTATACTTTCGTTCCCGGTTCAAGAGAAAATAGGAAGGAATGCTTTCCAGCTTCCATTCATCCCGCCGCGCATTTCTGCGCAATGCCGGTTTTGCGGTTGCCGGATTCCAAATCAAGACGCCGATCGCTCCTGAACAACTGAATGCGTCCACCCTGGAGCCCTTCGTCGATCCTCTGCCGTTGCCGGCGCTGGCTCGGCCCTCCGGCCGCCGGCCTCATCCGCAAAATCCCGGCGAGACCATTCCGTACTACCGAATTGGCCTGCACGAGCAGAGGGTGAAGGTTCACCGCGATCTGCCGGCGACGCGCATGTGGTGCTTTGGCGGCAGCTTCCCCGGACCGGTGATCGAAACCCGAAGCGGCCAGGCGATGATCGTCGACTGGGAAAATCAGCTTCCTGCGCGGCATTTTCTGCCCATCGACCATTCGCTGGAGGGTGCGGGCGCGGACCTTCCCGAAGTCCGCGCCGTCGTCCATCTCCATGGCGGGCGCACGCCTCCGGAGAGCGATGGATATCCGGAGCGATGGACCGTTCCCGGCCAGACGCAGACTTGCTTTTATCCCTCCGGCCAGCAAGCGGCTCTGCTCTTCTACCACGATCACTCGATGGGAATTAACCGCCTGAATATCTATGCGGGGTTGCAGGGATTTTTTATCGTCCGCGATCCACGCGAGGACGATCTGCGCCTGCCCTCCGGCGCATACGAGATTCCGCTGATGATCACCGATCGCATGTTCACCCGCGACGGTCAGCTTTTTTATCCTGTATCGCCGGACCCGGCACATCCGTGGGTGCCGGAGGTTTACGGCGATGCCATTTTGGCCAACGGCAAACTGCTGCCGTACCACGAGGTCGAGCCACGCAAATACCGGCTGCGCCTGATGAATGGTTCCAACGGGCGCTTCTATCACTTTGGGTTGTCAAATGGCGCCGCGTTCCAGGTGATTGCAAACGATCAGGCGCTGCTGGCTGCGCCCGTCGAGGCCCATCGACTCCCTCTCACTCCGGCCGAACGCGCCGATATCGTGGTCGATTTTGCGCCTTTTGCCGGTTCGAATATCGAACTGGTCAGTGATGCTTATCCCATTCTTCAGTTTCGGGTCGCAAAACAGGGTACGCCGGATACGAGTCAGGTGCCGGCTCTGCTCGATCAGCCCCCAATGCAAGCGCGCGAAAAAGACGCTGTCCGCACGCGCCGCCTAACCCTCAATGAGCACATGGACAAGGTGCAGCAATCCATGGGCATGCTTCTCAACAACACTCCGTGGATGGCGCCGGTAACCGAGAAGCCCGTATTGAACACGACGGAGATATGGGAACTGGTCAATCTGACCCAGGATTCGCATCCTATCCACCTGCACCTGGTGCGATTCCAGATTCTCGATCGGCGTCCCTTCGATGTCTTCGAATATATGGCCAAAGGCGTGGTCCGTTTCACCGGTCCTGCTCGCCCTCCCGAAGCTTTTGAATCAGGCTGGAAAGACACGGCCCGCGCCGACTCGGGCATGATTACGCGCATCCTGGTGCCCTTCGAAGGCTATACCGGCCGTTACGTCTGGCATTGCCACATTCTGGAGCACGAAGACAACGAGATGATGCGGCCCTATGAAGTTGTGCCGGGCTGATTCTCAGCTCCTTGAAAGGCATCGAATCATCCCATGCGAGCACCTTGTGACGAAATACTCCCACGGGCCGCGGCAGAGGCTCCATGTCGCAAGGAGGCCGAACCCTGGATACTGGCCGGAACTATTCTTGCTTCCAGCATGGCATTCATCGATAGCACCGTTGTGAATGTCGCACTTCCGGCGCTGCAGGCATACTTCCACGCCACGATCGTCGATTTGCAATGGGTGGTTGAATCCTACGGATTGTTTCTGGCTGCGCTGATCCTGATCGGCGGGTCGTTCGGCGACGCCTTCGGCCGGCGTTTGATCTTCATCTTGGGCGTTGCCATCTTCGCAGCGGCTTCAGCCGTTTGCGGGATGGCATCGAATCTCGCCGAGTTGATCGTGGCGCGGAGCGTTCAGGGCATTGGTGCTGCGCTGTTAGTGCCAGGGAGTTTGGCAATTATCAGTACGTCTTTCGACGAGCAAAGCCGGGGCCGGGCCATCGGCACCTGGTCGGGGTTCACTGCGATTACAACTGCACTTGGACCAGTCCTGGGCGGCTGGCTGGTGGGGCATGCTTCCTGGCGATGGGTATTTTTCATCAATCTTCCCATCGCAGCGGTGGTCATTGCCATTTCCTTTTGGCGAATTCCGGAGAGCCGCAGTAGAAGCGAAGGCCACATGGATTGGGGTGGAGCTATGCTGGCAACGCTGGGACTGGGCGGCATCGTCAACGGCTTCCTCGCCCTGTCCAACCCGGGTTGGAGCCCTCTCCTGGTCTTCGGCAGCTTAAGTGCCGGTCTCGGGCTCCTTCTAGGCTTTTTGGTTGTCGAAGCACGCACTCGCTTTCCGATTGTGCCGCTCGAACTCTTCAGGAACCCCAGCTTCAGCGGCGCAAATTTGCTCACGCTGTTCTTGTATGCAGCAATTGGCATTTTCTTCTTTTTGTTTCCGCTCAACCTGATTCAGGTCCAGCATTATTCACCCACCAAAACCGGAGCTGCAATTCTTCCCCTGATTTTGCTGATGTTTCTTCTTTCGCGGTGGTCAGGCGGGCTGGTTGGCCGCTTTGGAGCGAGAAGCCCTCTCGTGGTTGGGCCGCTCATTACAGCCTTTGGTTTCGTTCTTGCTGCCGTGCCCGCAGCCGCAAGCAATTACCTGACATCATTTTTTCCAGCCATCCTTGTCCTTGGACTCGGGATGGCTGTTACGGTCGCTCCGCTTACTACGGTCGTAATGAATTCGGTCGGCGAAGACAGGGTGGGCGCGGCATCGGGAATCAACAATGCCGTTGCCCGCGTCGCGGGCGTTCTGGCCATCGCGGCGCTGGGGATTGTGATGGTGTATGCATTTCGCGTTCATCTGAATCGCGCGATGGCGCATCTCCCTCTCGCGCCCTCGACCGTTCGGGAGCTTCAGTCCAATGAGAATAAGCTCGCCGGCCTGCAGGCTCCGGCCAGCCTGGATTCCGGCACGCGAGAGATTCTCGATAGGTTCATACGGGAAGGATTCATATTTGGATTCCGAGTCGTCGTCCTGGTGTGCGCGGGACTGTCTTTGATCAGTGCTGCGGTAGCGTGGATTAGTATTCCCGGGAAGCGCGATCGCACCACGCCAGCGACACCTGCAGCGGGCAGTTAGATGCACGCGGATATCGCTCGGGTTGCTACCAGAAGAAAGCGCAGCCCGAAAGAGCTCTGCTCACTCGTTCAACGCCCTGAAGGCGAAAATTCATCCTGTCAAAAAGACGTTGGGTCTATGTCGTTCTCAGCGAACCTCAAACAACCATCGCGAATCTCAAAGGAAATGCGAGAGTCAGTCCGCTGAAGGAGTGCGGGCATCCCAACAACCGCGGGGCGAGGCTTGACGATAGAACTGCCTACTCATCCCGATGAGCCGAATAGCGCTCGACCGAAACCGCGATAACTAGCTACCGGCACCCGATCGATGCCGATCTGGGGACGCGGGTGGCCAAAGGAATCACGCCTGAATGAACTGTTGGCGATAGGCTGGGGCCGTACAGCGCTGGGTATATCCGTACCGGAGGGAAAAATTATGCACCAGCAAAGTAGAACTGAACAGATCTCAACCGCCACAAGCGCACATCCACAAACCGCCGATGCAAGACCCACCTTTCGGCGCCCGAACGTAATTCTCCCCGTACCTACGCCCCAGGCAAAGTCCCAGCACGCTCAGCCGGGAGTCCCCGATACGCTGCTGACTCGCGAAGCGACCGGACTCCTTCGTGAGTTCAGCACCGAGCTGCTGTTCAACCATTCTCATCGCGTTTTCTTCTGGGCGAATGAGCTTGGCCGACAGACGGGGCAGAACTACGATCAGGAACTCCTCTTTGTTTGTGCTGCATTTCACGACATGGGACTTCTGAAGAAGTTCTCGAGCGCCCAAGATCGGTTTGAAGTTGACGGCGCGAACGCTGTTCGCCAATTCCTCGAGCACCACGATGTGCCGGCGGCGCGCATACAGGTCGCATGGGATGCGATCTCATTGCACACAACACCGGGCATCGTCCAGTACAAGCCGATTGAGGTTGAACTCCTCTACAACGGCGTTGGTCTCGACGTTCTGGGAATCGGCTATGAAGATTTCCCCGCAGACCTGCGAAAGGAAATCGTCGCTCAGTATCCGCGGGTGAACTTTAAACAGGAGATCGCCGCAGCATTTCTCGGCGGCTTCGAACATAAGACGCAGACGACTGAAGGCACTTGCAACGAAGATATCTGCTCGCATTTTATTCGCAACTATAAGCGCAGCAACTTCTACGAGCAGATCCAGAATTCTCGTTTCCAGAACTCGTGAGTGTAACGGAAAGCGAGAGGAGTGAAGCTGGATGCGCCTCAGGAACCAGATGCGGCTTTGCATCCCACTTCTTGCGGGTTTGCCTGTGGCGGGTCTTGCGCAAAGGATTGCCAACCCAGGCTCGAAGCCGGAGGTGACGTTACAGGCCTCCGCGCAAACCGCACCAGTGGCAAGACCAATTCCGGCCGCTGGCCCACTGGCGGATCCCAAGTCCCTGAAGCAGATCGGGGTCCCGGTAGCGGCCACACGAGTAGCGGCACCAGCGGATAATCCGCAGACTCCGGAGAAGATCGCGCTGGGCGAAAAGCTCTTCTTCGATGGCCGTTTGTCAGTTGATGGCAGCGTTGCTTGCAGTACATGCCACGACCCGGCACACGCCTTCACGGATGGGCTACCCGTTTCGATCGGTGTCAAAGGCCGCGCCGGGCGGCGCAACGCTCCGACAATTCTGAACGCGCTTTATAACAGGCACCAGTTCTGGGACGGCCGCGTGAAAACTCTCGAAGAGCAGGCCGCTCTTCCGATCATTGACCCGAGTGAAATGGGCCAGCCTAGCCTTGATGCCGCCGTGTCCAAGATTGCTGCCATTCAGGAATACGCGAAGGCATTCCGCGCTGTCTTTGGCCGTCCGCCTAACCCTACCGATCTTGTGCGTGCCATCGCGTCATACGAGCGCACCCAGTTTTCGTTCGATTCTCCATTTGACCACTTTGTCGCCGGTGACTCAAACGCAATCAGCGATTCCGCAAAGCGAGGCTGGGAGCTTTTCAACACCAAAGCCCGCTGTAACAAATGCCATTCCCTGACCGAAACCGATCCCACGTACTTTTCGGATCAGGATTTTCACAACATCGGCGTCGGTATCATCAGACACAATGTGGCCGCAGAGGCGTGCAAAGCAGAACAGGAGATCAATTCCGGCGACGTCATTGATGTCGATCGGGCTGCAATTCAGTCGGACATGTCTGTGCTTGGCCGATTCCTTGTTACAAAGAATGAGGGCGATACTGCGTCTTTCAAAACGCCGGGCCTGCGCAACGTGCTCGTTACAGGGCCATACTTTCACGACGGCTCGCAAGCGACGCTGTGGGATGTCATGGATCATTACAACAAAGGCGATGGCATAAAGGACCCGTATCTCGATGCTGACATGCAACCGCTTGCCCTGAGCGAAGCAGAGATCGATGATGTTGTTGCTTTTATGGCGAGTCTGACCAGTTCACAATATAAGGACCAGGGCATCAGGGAATTCGCACGTCAACGGGCGCTCTCGCGCACGGATCGGCCGCAGCGCGACACTGCTCGCGCATTCGGACCGAGACCGATTCAGCCCAAGCCCTCCCGTAATTGTGTATTCTCGAAACCCTGACTCAAGGCGAACTCTTCCAGGCAGACCCCTTCCAGGCAGACCCGATGTTGTGACGAGCGACGATCAATTCCCCAAATAGATTGATAGACAAGGCCTTACGGCTTCGGATCGTATTGACCCATCGATCCTTGGCCGGACACGGTTGGGCCTGAATTCCGAAATACGGGACAAAATCCTTAAATTCTTGCATACTGGTGGGGGGTATGGGCATCATTTAAACTAGTGAAGGAGTATAGAGCGATATGGAAAATGTCCGGCTGTCGATTGAAGGAATGCACTGCGAGGCCTGCGTCCGCAGGGTCACGAATGCACTGACAGGAGTTGCGGGGGTTCGCGTCTATTCCGTTGAAGTGGGCTCAGCAAAGGTAGAGGTTGATCCTACGACAACTACGGTTGGTGAGATAACCAGTGCCGTAGAACGTATTGGCTTCAAAGCTCGCGTTGAGCGCTGAATGAGGAGGCAAGATGGCGAGCACCACTGGAACTAATTTGGCGGAGGGCAGAAATAATGCCCCCGCCGCCCCTTTGGAACGTGTCAGCGTCCCGGTAACGGGCATGACCTGCGCTGCGTGCCAGTCCTTTGTCCAGCGCACGATTGCGGGAGAGGACGGGGTTCGCGAGGTGACGGTTAATCTGATGCTCCACAACGCGACCGTCCTGTACGATCCGCGCATCGTTTCACCCGAAGGACTTGTCGAAAAGATCCGCAGCACGGGTTACGGCGCCGAGCTGCCAGTTCAGGATGAATCTGTCCTCGAACAGCAGGAGAGGCATGACGAGGAGCAACTTCGTGAATACCGCACGCTGCGACTGAAAGCGACGGTCAGCGTGCTCGCTGGCCTGGCAGCAATGCTCATTTCGATGCCCCTGATGAGCATGAATGCGGCGGGAGGGCTGGAGCGCATGAAGGACCCATTCTTGAACTGGTCAATGCGGGTCCTTGATCCGGCAATGCGCAAGTTGATGCCGTGGCTCTTTTTCGTCAGCGATGATGTGCTCCGATGGTTGCTGTTTGTGCTTGCCGCGGTTATCGCCGGCTGGGCCGGTCGTCGCTTCTACGTGAAAGCGTGGTCGGCGCTGCTGCACAAAACCGCGGACATGAACACCCTGGTCGCGCTCGGTACCGGAGCAGCGTTTCTTTATTCGGCGGCGAGCACCATCGCGCCGGGATTCTTTATTGCTCATGGGATCGCGCCCGATGTCTATTACGAAGCGGGAATCCTCATCATCGGGCTCGTACTTGTTGGAAATACGCTGGAAGGCCGAGCGAAAGGCCAGACCGCGCTCGCCCTGCGCAAACTGGTGCGACTGCAGCCGAAGACGGCGCGTGTTCTGCGCGCTGGCGTGGCATCCGATCAGTCGATCGACGCTATCCTCCAAGGCGATATCATTTTGGTCCGCCCTGGAGAACGTATCCCGACCGACGGTGAAGTCGTCTCCGGTCGGAGCAGTGTCGATGAGTCCATGCTGACAGGCGAGTCACTGCCGGTTGAAAAGACACCACAGGATCGTGTGATCGGAGGAACGCTGAACCAACGCGGTTCGCTGCAGTATCGTGCCACAGCGCTTGGCTCAGAGAGCGTGCTCTCGCAGATTGTCCGTCTACTGCGCGATGCGCAGGGATCGCGCGCGCCCATTCAGCATCTGGCGGATCGCATCAGCGCTATCTTCGTGCCCACGGTGCTGGTGCTTGTCATTCTCACCTTTGCCGGATGGGCGATATTCGCACCCAGTCAAGGCATCATGCAGGCATTTGCCGCGGCCGTAGCTGTGCTGGTCATCGCCTGCCCGTGCGCCATGGGACTGGCTGTGCCCACAGCGGTAATGGTAGCCACGGGACGGGGCGCGGAGTTCGGGCTACTGGTCAAAGGCGGTGAAGCGCTGCAACGTCTCGAGAAGGTCGATACGGTTGTCCTTGACAAAACCGGCACCATTACTGCGGGCCGGCCCGAAGTTACGGATATCCTGCTCAGCCCCGGCAGCGGCTTTTCTCGCAATGAGGTTGTTCGCCTGGCGGCTGGGCTCGAACGCGCGAGCGAGCATCCGCTGGGAGAAGCCGTGCTTCGCTGTGCCGCCGAAAATGGTTTCGCCTTACCGGATGTGGAGGGCTTTCAGTCCATCACGGGGCGCGGCGTGCTGGGTAGCGTCGAAGGCAGAACCGTGCTAATCGGCAATCCGCAGCTTCTGCGAGACAATGGCATTGACGTTGCGTCTCTGCTCGAACCTGCTGACCAAGCGGCGGAGAATGGCCGCACGCCATTGTGGGTGTCGATCGATGGGGAACTGGCCGGCGTCCTCGTTGTAGCCGATACCATCAAATCCACTTCAATCGTCGCCATTCAGCAACTGCATCGCGAAGGTCTGCGCGTCGTGATGCTTACCGGTGACAATGACCGGACGGCCCGCTCCGTAGCGCGCGAGGTGGGCGTGGATTCCGTTATCGCAGGCGTGCTGCCGGAGGGCAAAGTTGCGGCCATTCGCAGTCTGCAAGCTGAACAGCGCACGGTGGCAATGGTCGGCGATGGCGTGAACGATGCGCCGGCCCTGGCGCAGGCCGACGTTGGCATCACCATGGCCAGTGGATCGGATATAGCGATGGAGGCAGGCGATGTGACGCTGATGCGCAGCGATCTTACGGCCGTTGCAGCCGCCATTGCGCTTTCCCGCGGCACCATGCGCGTGATGCGTCAAAACCTGTTCTGGGCTTTCATTTATAACGTAGTTGGTATTCCGCTAGCAGCCGGAGCTTTGTATCCGGTTTGCGGCCTGCAGCTCAGTCCGGTTCTGGCCAGCGCGGCCATGGCCATCAGTTCCTTCAGCGTTGTAACCAACAGCCTGCGGCTCAGCCGACTGAACCTGGGATAAGGAGAGCTATGCCCAAAAAGAAAGCCACACTGTCGGTTCAAGTGTGCGAGTTTCCAGCAACGGGACGTAAAGCAGTTGGTGTCGATGCGGAGATCAAAGCTTCAAATCTGCAACGACTCAGCCGCATTGAGGGTCAGTTACGGGGAATCCAACGCATGGTGGAGGAGGATCGCTATTGCGCCGATATCTTGATGCAAGTGTCCTCTGCCCAGGAGGCGTTGCGTGCCGTGGCACGGAATCTCATGCGCAATCATCTCTCCCACTGCGCAACCCACGCAATCAAGACTGGATCGCAGGAGGACAAGGAAGCCATGTATGACGAACTGCTGGACATGATCTATAAGAACGCCCGCTAAGACTAGCGGATTCATTAATCCGTTGCATTCTCAGAGAGCCATTCCGGCTGCCTCCAGGGAAGTTGGTTCTGCGCAAGCGAACAAACACGCCAAAGTAAGCACGTGGCCGGCCGCAAGACCGCCGTTCACCTCCACTTCACGCCTACTTGCTCGTCCTGGCTGAATCAGGTGGAACGCTGGCTCGGACTCACCCCACAGCAGGCCGACCACCGTGGCTCATTCAAATGCGTCAAGGAAGTGATCGCTAAAACTCCAAGCCCTTCACCTGGACAGCGACGGCCGAGCCCATTTTCGAGAAACTCGCCAGACTATATACGCGTATTTCTGGGACACGACGGCTTGGACGCAACTAAGTTCCATCTTATCCGGAGGCCCTGCGTACGCGAAGCCCGCGATTGGGTGGAACCAACTGTAAAAAGGCGAAGCTTGAAGATTACGCTTGGCGCTGCAACCGGCAAGCGTTCGCTTCTTGGCCGGTGATGGCGGGGAGTGGATATCCGCCCTGTTGCACAATCGATGGGACATCGTACAATTTAAATGACAACGCCGTACGCCCGCTTGGCCTCTGGTCACAATCAGGCGCACAGTTGAGTGGTCATGATGGGCGCAGGAAGTGGCGTCTACAATCGGCGACTGAGCCCTTTACGAGGCGACGAGGGGTAAAATAAAGTTAGACCTAGGCTATTCAAAAATAGGAAATTAGCTTCAATGTGCCGGGATGGCGGAACTGGCAGACGCAGCGGACTCAAAATCCGCCGACCCTTGCGGTCATGGGGGTTCGACCCCCCCTCCCGGCACCATAATAAACCGATAAGAATGAATAAACTAGGTTCGAATCCTTCGTGAATAGCCCCTCCCGCCTTTAGCCTTCGCGCGCTTGGTGCATGTTTTGGTGCATGTTGCTGTCCTCAACGCGTCCCTACTATGCGGTCTACCACTGACTGCGTGTGTTGAGGGGAAAGGTGGGCGTAGCGAGCAGCTTGGCTCATAGTCTTGTGTCCCGCGGCCTCCATGATCTCGCGGGGCGTCGCCCCGGCCATTGCTATCCACGAGCAGAATGTATGACGCAGACCGTGCCAGGTAATCCGAGGGATCTGCGCCTCCTTGACGGCAACCTCGGACCATGAGCGGTTCTCAAATCGTTCTTGCTTCCGATCGGTGTAGACCTTCGACCGATCTTCGCGAGGGAACATACGTTCTGGTCGTTTCTGCCCGGGATGGAGAACTGACTCGATCGCGGCGAGGGCCTCGGAGTTCAGATGGACAGTGCGGGCATCACCATTCTTGGTTCTGTCCAAGTCGATCGCGCGTCGATGTCGGTCGAATTGTCCGACCTCGATGGTGTATTGCTCCGAAAGGCGCATACCCGTGTGCACAGCGACGACGTACTCCGCGAGATGTTCGGGGAACCGGGTCTCGATCACGTTGCGCAGCTTGTCAAACTCCTCACGACTCAGGAAGCGGAGACGGCCCTTCGGTTCTTTGCGTTGTGGGATGAGACGGGCGGGGTTGACGGTAACTTTCTTGTTCCGGATGCCCTGGCGATAAGCAAGGCTAACGAGCGCTTTGTATCGATTGAAGGTTGCGCTTGTCCTGCAGTGATCGGACAGCCAGGTCTCAAGGTCCTGAGGAGTGAAGGCTTCTGCGTCTCTCGACCCTAGTTCTCGGCGCACGATCTCGCCGCGACTCTCGTATGTGCGCGCGATCGTCGGTGCCGCTGGTCGCCGTCGATCTGGTCGACCGGGTAGCTGTAGCGCCTGGTTTGGCAGGCGAGGCTACGTTGTTTGTCGAGTTGGCGGGCGGACGCCGGGTCGGCGTGGCGGCCGGGTTCGATGCGGCGACGTTGCGGCGGTTACTGGGCGTGCTGGAGCAGGGCTGAGGCGATGCTGGGAGTGGGCGCGGCGACGCGCATCTACGTGGCGACCGGCGCGACCGACATGCGGCTGGGGTTCAATGGCCTTTACGGGCTGGTGCGGGAACGGTTGGAGTGCGATCCGACGAACGGACATCTATACCTGTTCGCAAATTCGCGGCGTGATCGCATGAAGATCCTCTACTTTGATGGTTCGAGTTTATGGGTCTGCGCACGCCGCATGGAACGTGGGCGGCTGCGCTGGCCGGAGGGCGAACGAGGCCGGGTGCAGTTGAGCCGCGAGGAATTTGCGCTGCTGTTGGGCGGCATCGATCTCGGTGAGACGCGCAAGCGCAAGTGGTACCGTCGCGAGGTGGGCGAGGAACCGCAAGAGTTACGAACAAGCGCATGAAGACTGTCGATTTCAGTACATATCCACAACACGATCTGCTATCAAAGAAGCATCGTGAGTGCGACGCCACAACCCTCTTCCCAGCCGCACCCGATACTGTTCTTGTTGAGCTCGTCGCGCAGCTTCAGGCGCAGTTGGATGAGCGGACTAATCAAGTTGAAGAGCAGCGGAAGCAGCTCGCATCGCAACGCGGCGAACTGGATTACGCGCAGTTGAAGATCCGCGTCCTGGAAGAGCGTCTTCGCAAGCAGCGCATCGAGCGGTACGGAAAGCGCAGCGAGACGTTGAGTGATCTTCAACTCGAACTGCTCGACCTGGAGCCGGGTGTATCGAGCGAAGAGGTTGAAGCCGAGAGCCAACGCGAGCCTCTGGCCGCACCGGCGAATACCGCAGAGACAGCCGGACCGCAGCCTGCTGGCAAGCCGCGGCGCAAGCACCCGGGCCGCAACGAACTGCCCCTGCATCTGAAGCGGGTCGACGAAGTCATCGCCTGCACCGCGAGCCAGTGTGTCTGCGGCCAGTGCGGCAAAGGAACCACGATCATCAGCTACGAAGAGACCGAGGTGCTCGACGTACGCCCTGCCGAGTACTTCGTACGCGTGATCAAGCGCGAGAAGCGGGCCTGCAAGAAGTGCGAAGAGCAGGGCGTGCAGACGGCTGCGGCGCCGGAGCGCATGCTGCCGAAGTCGGTGCTCTCGGACAACGTGATCATCGACCTGGTGGTCAACAAATACTGTGACGCAAAACCCATCTATCGTATGCCTCCGGGCAAGGACACAGTTGACGTGTCCGCGGGTGGTCTGACAGGTTACTTGGCCAGACGGACGGCGTAGGCGGCAGGGGTAAGCTCGGCGAGAGACTGGATGGAGCGGTTGGCAAGGCCGGGAAGGGTTTCGGCCAGGTAGCGGCGGATGGGGATATTGAGCCGGCGGCAGCTTTCAACGACGGAAAAGATTGCGGCGATCTTCGGGCCCGCTTCCTTGCTTCCCAGATGCAGCCAGTTGCGCCTTCCGATGGCTACCGGCCTCATCGAATTCTCTGCGAGATTGTTCGATAGCTCAAGGGCGGGGTGTTTCAGGAATTGAGTCAGCTTCGACCACAGCGAGAGGGTGTAGTTGGCAGCCTGGCCGGCGGCGCTTTTGGGCAACGCCGTCTTCTGGATCGTCAGCAGTTGTGCGCGCATTTTGTCGAGCACCTCGGGCGCACGTTCCAGCCGTAGCGTGTGGCGCTCGGCGTGGCTCATCTGTTTCTCTCGCGCCAAGCGGTCGATGGCGAACAACTCATCCATGAGCGCGACAACGCGCGCCGACTCGGCGTCCTTCGCGTTGACCTTCACTGCATCGACATGTTTTCTGCGCGCATGACTCAGGCACGCGGCGTGCACCATCCGCGGGCCGCCGACCTTGTCGTAGGCATTGTATCCATCTGTCTGGAGCAGTCCCTCGAAATTGCCCAGGAACAGCTTCGGCCCTTCGCGATCGCGGCCCATGCGGAAGTCGAAGACGGCGCTCTTGCCCGGCGAGCCGTACTTCCACAGATAGCCTTGATGATTGCGCCCGCGCTTGTCATGGGTCTGCACGCCCACCGGCGTTTCGTCGGCCTGGATGTAGGTGCCGGCAAGCAGTTCACGCTTCATCGCCGCCGCGATGGGTACGAGCAACTCGCCGGCATAGAGCACCGCATCGTCGAGTGTCGACAGCGCCAACTCGATGCCGGCGTCGCGGCGCATCGTCGCCTGCATACGATAGATGGGTTTTGCGTCACAGTATTTGTTGACCACCAGGTCGATGATCACGTTGTCCGAGAGCACCGACTTCGGCAGCATGCGCTCCGGCGCCGCAGCCGTCTGCACGCCCTGCTCTTCGCACTTCTTGCAGGCCCGCTTCTCGCGCTTGATCACGCGTACGAAGTACTCGGCAGGGCGTACGTCGAGCACCTCGGTCTCTTCGTAGCTGATGATCGTGGTTCCTTTGCCGCACTGGCCGCAGACACACTGGCTCGCGGTGCAGGCGATGACTTCGTCGACCCGCTTCAGATGCAGGGGCAGTTCGTTGCGGCCCGGGTGCTTGCGCCGCGGCTTGCCAGCAGGCTGCGGTCCGGCTGTCTCTGCGGTATTCGCCGGTGCGGCCAGAGGCTCGCGTTGGCTCTCGGCTTCAACCTCTTCGCTCGATACACCCGGCTCCAGGTCGAGCAGTTCGAGTTGAAGATCACTCAACGTCTCGCTGCGCTTTCCGTACCGCTCGATGCGCTGCTTGCGAAGACGCTCTTCCAGGACGCGGATCTTCAACTGCGCGTAATCCAGTTCGCCGCGTTGCGATGCGAGCTGCTTCCGCTGCTCTTCAACTTGATTAGTCCGCTCATCCAACTGCGCCTGAAGCTGCGCGACGAGCTCAACAAGAACAGTATCGGAGTGCGGCTGGGAAGAGGGTTGTGGCGTCGCACTCACGATGCTTCTTTGATAGCAGATCGTGTTGTGGATATGTACTGAAATCGACAGTCTTCATGCGCTTGTTCGTAACTCTTGCGGTTCCTCGCCCACCTCGCGACGGTACCACTTGCGCTTGCGCGTCTCACCGAGATCGATGCCGCCCAACAGCAGCGCAAATTCCTCGCGGCTCAACTGCACCCGGCCTCGTTCGCCCTCCGGCCAGCGCAGCCGCCCACGTTCCATGCGGCGTGCGCAGACCCATAAACTCGAACCATCAAAGTAGAGGATCTTCATGCGATCACGCCGCGAATTTGCGAACAGGTATAGATGTCCGTTCGTCGGATCGCACTCCAACCGTTCCCGCACCAGCCCGTAAAGGCCATTGAACCCCAGCCGCATGTCGGTCGCGCCGGTCGCCACGTAGATGCGCGTCGCCGCGCCCACTCCCAGCATCGCCTCAGCCCTGCTCCAGCACGCCCAGTAACCGCCGCAACGTCGCCGCATCGAACCCGGCCGCCACGCCGACCCGGCGTCCGCCCGCCAACTCGACAAACAACGTAGCCTCGCCTGCCAAACCAGGCGCTACAGCTACCCGGTCGACCAGATCGACGGCGACCAGCGGCACCGACGATCGCGCGTCTACATCCGCACGGCAACGCTTGCGGTAATTGTCCAGTGTGGCCGCAGACAATCCATGCTGGCGGCAAAATGCAACTCGCGTCATGCCACTGCGTTCATAGTCCAACACCAGCCGCTCCGCTTCCCCTCGGCTGCGCCGCCTCCGACCACGCTCCACTGCCTGTGTTTCGCTCATAAGTCAAGTGAAGCATCCGGCGACGCTGCCGAAAAGATGTACTTGCTCGGAGGCGTACTCTCGAACAGCAGATCGGCGCCGGTCTTTGATAGTGGCACGAAGCCCAGTTCATCAACGATCAGCAGTTCGTAGCTGGCGATCTGCTTCTGGAAGCGAAGCAGCTTCTTCTCGTCGCGGGCCTCGATCAACTCACTGACCAGCGCGGCAGTAGTGGTGAAGCGCACCCGATGGCCGCGCTGGCAGGCAGCCAGGCCCAGAGCCAGAGCGATATGCGTTTTCCCCGTGCCGCTCGAGACCGAAACATAATGCCCATTGTCCGGAGAAAATCAAGATTTACTACCAGTGGCATCCGCTACGTGGGCAGGATCTACGTGTGCGTAGACGCATTCAGTTACCGTTGGGGGAGTACCTCTTTGGCGAGTTTCCGGATGGGACCATTGGTGGATTTCCAGCATGGATGACAGACCCAGCGATTTGCTCGGCCTGCCCGATTGGTTCACCAATGACATCGGCTGCTGCTCTGGCAGAGCTGCAGGCATTGCTGGATTGCGCGTCTTCTGGTTCTCTTGATGCGAGCGCGTTCCTGAACGAAGCGCTCAGGGAGAACCCGCATGGGATTGAAGAAGAGCCTGGAGTTGACGCAGATGGAACTGCTGTTCAGCCATCGCGCCCCGATCACCCTGCCAGCGGAGAGGCAACGCGATCTAACCGCCGCACTCGCCGACCTGCTGCTCAACGCGGCCGCCACTAAGTCCAGTGAGCCGATCCCAGATACCCACAGGGAGGTCGAGGATGCATCCGAAGCTAACGACTGAGCTGCTCAAGCGCCGTGCTGTTGTTTATATTCGGCAATCCTCTCCAGGTCAGGTCGTTCACAATCAGGAGAGCCAACGCCGGCAATATGGTCTGGCCGATCACGCCCGAAAACTTGGATTTCATGAGGTGCAGGTCATCGATGAGGACCTCGGGCGTTCCGGCTCCGGCAAAGTGGAGCGGCCCGGATTCGAACGTCTCGTAGCAGAGGTCTGCTCGGGAGAGGTGGGAGCCGTGCTCTGCATCGAAGCATCGCGCCTCGCCCGCAATGGCCGGGACTGGCACCATCTAATCGAACTCTGTGGACTGGTGCGCACGGTCGTCATCGATCCCGATGGAATCTACGATCCGTGTATTCTCAACGACCGGCTGCTGTTGGGACTCAAGGGCACGATGAGTGAGTTTGAATTGAACCTACTGAGGCAGCGTTCACTGGAAGCGATTCGCCAAAAGGCGCGCCGCGGAGAGTTACAGTTCAGATTACCGGTCGGCTATCGATGGACACCGAGCGGTAAGATCGAAGTTGATCCCGACCGTCGCGTGCAACAGGCCGTGGAACTGATCTTTGCAAAGGTCGCAGAGTTAGGCAGTGCACGGCAAGCGTTACTGTGGTTTCGCCGTGAAAAGGTCAGCCTGCCAAAAATGGATGAGGGGCCAGGACAGGAGATCACGTGGAAGCTGCCGGTCTACAACACCATATGGAGGGTGCTGCGCAATCCGATCTACGCGGGCGCTTACGCATTCGGCAAGACGGAATCGCGGACCAAGGTTGTCGATGGCCGCGCGAGAAAGTCCGAAGGACACTTTAAGCCGATTGAGACATGGATGGTTCTGCTTCGCGATCACCATGCCGGGTATATCAGTTGGGAGCAGTTCGAGCGGAATCAGGCAATGCTGGGCGATAATGCACACATGAAATCGCGCATGGAGCCGAAGGCGGGACGCGGAGGACGGAGCCTTCTCGCAGGTCTGCTGCGCTGTCGCCGTTGCGGGCGGATGCTGCACGTTGCTTATAGCGGTACCAATGGCAATGTACCCCGCTATCACTGCCGAGGTGCTCAAATCAACCATGGCGAGGACTGGTGCATCTCGTTTGGGGGGCTGGGGCCCGACCGCGCCGTGGCAGCTGAGATTCTGAAATCGGTGGAAGGCAATGCTGTCGAGGCGGCGCTCGAAGCTGCCACACGCGTTGCTGAACAGCAACAGCAGCGGCGTCATGCCTGGTCGTTGGAATTGGAGCAAGCGCGATATGAGGCCCATCTGGCTGCGCGCCGATATGAGGCCGTTGATCCCGACAATCGGCTCGTCGCTGCCGAGTTGGAGGCGAGATGGAATGCCACCCTGCAAACTGTGGCAGAACTAGAGGCGCGCCTGCGTAAAGACGAGCTTTCCAATGAGGTCGCGCGGATTCCAGATAAAGACACACTGCGCAATCTGGCGCACGATCTTGCCGCCGTTTGGAATCTGCCGGCCACCGACATGCGTTTGAAACAACGCATCGTTCGCATCTTGGTCGCGGAGATCGTTGCTGATGTAGATCAAGAAAACCAACAGATCGTTTTGTTGATTCACTGGGTCGGTGGCCAGCACTCGGAATTGCGCGTCAGAAAGAATGCCACCGGCAAGCACTGCCGGTGTACCAGCCTGGAAGCAATCGAGATCGTCCGACGTATGGCTGGCAAGTTCCCTGATGACCAGATAGCCGCTACCCTGAATCGGCTGAGCTTGCGGACGGGCGCGGGAAACACCTGGCGGGAGGGAAACGTCCGCACGGTCCGCAGCTATCATCAGCTACCTGCGTTCACGCCGACGCAGTGCGAGCGAAACACTCTCACCAAGGAAGAAGCATCAATGCGCTTAGCCGTGAGCCACAAGATCGTGCGCAGATTGATTGAAGCTGGCAAGATAACAGCAACTCAGGTCGTGCCTTGCGCACCATGGGAGATATCTGCGGCGGCCATTGAATCCCAAGCAGTCTTAATGGAAATCAAACGGATCAAGCAGCGGGAGCGGCCATTACGGGCAAGATCTGCCGAGGATTTACCGATGTTTGCGGAGGCATGAATGACTATCGCCGCAATCGCCCCCCGTCGGCCCAAATCCGACTCACGCAATAGCGAGTATTTTCAATCATGTAGCGAGGAGGTGCAGAATGTTGCAGGATCGCAGTTGCCCAGTAGCAGGACGTTCTCGCGGCGGGCGAGGAACTCGCATCGCGCCAGTTCCAGCACCAGAGTCTTGTTCACCGACGGGATAGCCAGGAAGTCGAAGCTGTCCATGGTCTTGATAACCGGGAACTTCGCCTGCCGGATGCGACGTTCCGTGGCCCGGCGTTCGCGGTCCAGCAACTCCAACTCGGTCATGCGCAGCAAGTAGCGTTGATAGTCCAGTTGTTCGACTGCGCATTGCCGCGCCACCTTGTCGTACTCACGCAGGATAGTTGGCAGCCGCAGTTCCTTCAGGTGATGTTCCAGCAGCAACTGTGGTGTGTCGGCGGTGTGAGTTGCAGTGTTCGTAACAGAGATATCAGCGCCGCTCATGCGCATGCCTCCACGAGTAGCGTCATGTAATCGGCAGCCTGCGTGGTGCGCACCTGCGCCAGTGGCAGGTGGGGATAGTTATCCATATCCAATTGCGGCGGTCTTCGTTCGATGCGGCACAGCAGCAGATGGCGCACCGCATCGAAGCTGATCGTGCCTAATCGCAGGGCATCTTCGATGGCAAGAGTGACTTCTGCTAGGTCGAAGGTCTCCAACAAGCGGAGCACCTGCACATACTCGCGGCTGCCGTGCTTCTTGAGTCTTGCTTCGAGCAGGCGCCGCAGTTGTGCGAAGCACTCCGGCAACTGCCAGCCGGCCAGCGGTGCCGCCTGGTCCAGGGCCCGAGTCTTCTGTTCGAGCAACGCAAGGTAGTGCAGTGGATCGAAGACCACCGCCTCACGTTCATAACTTCGCTGATGTCGGGCGATCACTTCGCTGGCGCAAGCGATCACCACTTCGTGCACCTAGCCCTTCACCCATACCTGGCGATGTCCGTACTCGGTTGGCACCGAGTAATCGTTCCCACGATAACGAACCAGCGACAGTGAACTGACCCGCGCCGAGATCTTCTCGCAGGCTTCATAGGGCGCCACGAGCAACGGCAGCAGTGCGGCACGGTCGCGCTCGAACCGTTCGCCGATGGTCTCGGTGTGCCCCCGCAGACGGCGCTCGCGCCGCTTCCGGCACTGTTGTTCCAAGTGCGCGTTCAGCTCTTCCCAACTGCTTGCACGTGGAATCGGCACCATGAAGTTCCGACGCGCATATCCGACCAGTCCCTCGACCTTGCCCTTGTCGTTGCCCTTGGCAGGTCGGCCGAACTTGTCGGCGAACAGGTAGTAACTCTGCAACTCGGAGAAGGCACGCGTCCGTTGTCGCTCTTCGCCGCCCAGGATCTTGGCCACCGCGATCTTGGTGCTGTCGTAAAGTATCCGCGTGGGCACGCCGCCGAAGTACGCAAAGGCTCGCACATGGCCTTCCAGGAAGGCTTCCGTGGTTTCGGCCGGAAACGCCGCCACAAAGCAGTCGTCCGAGTGGGGCAGGCCCATGGCCAGGTAGTGCGCCTTCTGTTCCACCCCGCAATCACTACCAGCGCTTCGCCGAAATCCACCTGCGCCTCGCCCGGAGCGTGTGTCAGGGGCACGAACACCTCCCGGCCGTGCAATGTCGCTATGCGCACATAATCCTTCACGATCGTGTAGCCGCCCGCGAACCCGTGCTCTTCCTTGAGCCGGTCGAAGATCCGCTTTGCCGTATGCCGCTGCTTGACTGGTCTCTGCTTGTCGTCGCTCAGAATGGCATCAATGACGCCCAACCATGGCCCCAGCTTGGGCCGCTTGATCGGCCGCTGGCGCTGGTAGCCGGGCGGCACCGCGTACTGCAGCATCTTCCGTACTGTCTCTCGCGAAAGCCCAAACTCCCTGGCTACCGCCCGCTGACTCTTGCCCTCAACTCGAATCGCTCGCCGTACACGACCATAAATCTCCACCTCGAACATCCCTCCGGTGTTCCATGAACCACGTCGCTAGCGCAACCCAGCCCAAGAAACCAAGATCCGGCGGTGGACTACTTTTACTCCGCCGCAAAGCACCGCTCACGCGGCACTCTGTGGCCTATTTTTGCTCCGGCGCTCATAATGGCGCGCCTTGGAGGGCTTGCGGAGCGCACCGGACTCCGTCATCGGCTCAATCAGCCCATCCAGAAACTCTCCGGTGGAGAGCGCCAGCGCACAGCGCTCTGCCGCGCACTGATGAACCCGTCGAAGATACTGCTCGCCGATGAGCCGACAGGTACCCTCGATGAGCAAACCAGCAAGATGGTCTTCGATCTGTTGCTCGACCTCGTGTCCGCGGAGGGTGTAACGCTCCTGATGGCCACGCATGATCGCAGTCTTGCCATGCGCTGTGACCGCCTGGTAGAGATGCACGACGGAAAGCTGCACAAACATGCCTATGCTTGATGAACTGTAGTCGCCGCACCGAGACTGCCGGCCTGTCGCCAACGCAGCATGGCACGGCCTTGTTTGGCTCGTCCTCGCGAACGCCGTAGGAGTGCTGATTGCAATTCTGCTGCTTGCTCCAGCCCTCAACCGGCAATTGGGCGAGTGCCGGGAATTTCGCGCAACATTCTTTATACTCTCCGCCTCATCACCGGCACCGGATGTTGCTTGCCTCGCTCGACTGGCTCGTGGATGCGTCCGCGTTGCTTCGTGAACTTGTTCCTGCTTCCACTGAAATTCCTCGGGAGAAGATAGCATGAACCGTCCGATCCTCATTGGGTATCAGTTACTCACAGGGTTTTCCGATTCCTCAACCGGCGCACTTCTTATGATTGCGCCCGGACTGACTCTCGAACTGATGAATCTGCGTGCTCCATCAGACGCGCTTATCTACATTTCGTCTGTTGGTGCATTTGTCTTGTCTGTCGGCTTTGCGTGCCTCTACGGCGCACTTCTCGCTTATCGCGGTAACTGCCGCGCGAGACTTGAAATTATCTGGATTCTGACAGCGTTCACGCGCGCCAGCGTTGCCATTTTCGTAGTCATGCAAGTCCTGCTCAGCACGCTTGAGGCTGGTTGGTTGGCCGTCGCGGCTGCGGACGGAGCATGCGTTTTGATCCAGGCGATTGGCTTGCGCCGAGGTTGGCTGGCACGTGCCACGCGCTAAGAGCGGGAATGCGGGCTGGCAAGGCGCCTCGCACCTTGTGGTTGCGCAAGGAGGTGCAGTAGTCGATCCGGGAATGGTCCCGCGAGTTTGCAGTTGCAACGCCTGGGATCGGGAGTACTGCTCATTCGTGTCCGAGCTACGGGACGCGATCCACTCCTTCTCCGTCATGTCATTTACCCGATAAACCCAGCTTGGCTCGCAGTTCCTCTCGGGCCGCCCCCAAATCGCGCTGAAACCTAGGTGTGGCGAGCATGTATCCAAACACGGCGTATGCCGCCATGCGGCTGGCCTGCACGTCGCTGGGGTAATGCACGCCGCACACCTCGCGGTTGTAGGCATACTCGCCTGCCCGGGCCAGAATCTCAGCCCGCTTCTCGGGCACCATCTCTACCAGCGTGAGCGCTTCCAGGTAGCCCGTCAAGGCGTGCCCGCTGGGGTAGGAGTCATGTTCCGCCTTAAGCTTGCAGACCGGATGCATGGTCGCGTCAATTTGGAATGGGCGCGGCCGCTGGTAAAGCCGCTTGAGCTGATTTCCAACCACACTTTGCTCGTTTTTCACATGCGCGCCAAGCGCCGCGGTCAGCGGCAGCGCCTCCGGCGTGAAAGCCGGCCCTAGCACCGTCCTGAAGACAAACATGTCTTCCTCCGCTTCATCCGCCTGCGCCTCAGCAACCTGCGCTGCAGTGCGGGTCTGCTCGATGCGGTGCAGTTGATCCAGTTCTGCGTTATTGGCGGGCGAGCCTGGTGAAGGCGGCGCGGGCAACAGGTCCGCCATGTCCAGAATTGTTGGGTCAATGTAATACGCCGTTCTCGGCGCCCTCATCGCGCCTACTTGCGGCTTGAGGGATTCCTGCTGCTGCCCCTGCACAGTCGCGCACAAAAGCAATGCCGCGCAGACTCCTACAATCGGTTTCATCCTCATAGACTCCAAACCCTTTCTAAATCGATCTCGATTCTTTTCAATAAGCGCGAGACGGCGGCCTGGCAAACAGGTCTGCAGCTATACCGCCAACAGGACAAGGGGAACAACAATTCCGGCAAGTACCAGCGAGACCTGCAGCACCTTGCCCCTTCGGTATTTCCACGACATGTACAGGCCACTAATTGTTGACGTGAAGAGCCCCAACCCGACAACCAGGAAAAATATCTTGAGTGGAAGCGTAGTCCGCGTCGGCTGCACCGGCGGATCTTCCTTGCTGGCAACGCGCGGCAGTTTTGAGTCGGCGTGCGAACCGCTTCTGGCGTGCGCCACGCCTTCTGGCTTCCGCGGCGGCAACTGCAGCGTTTGCTTCTTGTGAATTTCGGCAAGCCGCACGATCCAGCTCGGCGGCTGATAACTGCCATCTCTTGACGCCTCGTGCAACGAGAACGTCTGCAGGACCCCCGTGAAGGCGAAAAAGAGCAGCGCCGGGGCCGTAAACAACCCCAGGTAAAGATGGATCTGACGAAATATCTGTAGCGTATTTGCTCGCATCAATAATGCCCCTGACCTCGCATCCGGGAACAACCTGTTCGTGGCGCGTTTCAACAGACACGGCGCGCCACGAACGCTCCCCACGGCGTTTTCTTTTCTTCGCGTCGCTATCTCTGCTTTTGCAGCCCAAATGTCACCGACAGCATGATGCTGCGGCCGGGCGTGAGTGAGAGCAGGTCATTACCCGAAATGGCTGTGGTTGCGAGATAAGTTGAGGCCACCCCGCCGACCACAACCGGTACCGCAGAATTAGACGAGGTCACTCCGATGATGTTTTCCGAGTTGAAGAGGTTGTTCACGCTCAGGTTTATTTTGGATTGGTCGAAGAGTGAGTGGTTGTGAACCGTGTAGTTGAGGAAGAGGTTGGCCGTATTGAAAGCGCCGTTATAGACCTGATTGTGATAGGCCTTGTTGTCACTCCACATGGGGCCAATCAGTTTCTGGAAGGCGCCCAGATCAAAATTGTGCTGCTGGTATGTGAGGCCGAGACCCTCAGTGTAAGCTGGCGTATTGGCAACCCACAGGCCCGAAGGTACACCAGAGCCGGTGTATTGAGCCTTGCCAACACTGCCATTGGCGTATGCGCTGAGCCCGCGGGTGATAGAGACGTTGGTTTCCATTTCGGTGCCAATGGTGACTGAATCCGGGTTGAGATAGTAGATGGTTGAACCATCCGAGGCGGTTGAACTTGAATAGGCATTCTGAAACTTAATGCGGTAGACATCGGCATCAAACATCACCCGGTTGAGCTTGAGTACGGTGCCGCCCTGGTAGGCCGTGGTGCGGGCGGGGCTAGGCAGCGTTTGCACGGACTGTGTTTTTACGTCGAAGACGCTGCTGGGCGGGATAACGCTGCCCTGCGCAAACTGTCCGTATGCCGACCAAGCCGGCTTGATGCGATAGTTGGCCGAGAGCGCGGGCAGAAATGAATGATATCCGGCATCAGTGTAAACTGCCGCCGCTCCGTTTGCGGGAGTGCCAATGGTCTTGCCGTTGTCAGGATACTGAGTAAAGTTCTGGTTGTAGTAAGCGTATTTGAACCCGCCGGTGATGGTGAGCTTTGGGATGGCCATGTAAGCGTACTCGACATACGGCTGGTAGGAGCCGGTGGTGAAGTACTCGCGATAGCTGGGCAGAGAACCAAAGGAGCGGTTATAAGGGTTGGTTGGATAGAGATATCGGTTAGTTGAAGCCCACTCATACCAGAGGCCGGTGCGGAAAACGCCGTAGCGCGAGGTCTGGCTGATGGTGCTGACTTCACCGAACTTGTGGTAGCCATTCAGCTGGTCTGAGGCGCAGGGCAGGATGCCACTGACCGGCGTGGCGCAGTAGGTCGAATTGAAAGTAGTGAGCGGCGGATCGGTATACCACTGATGGTTCTTGTAGCTGTAGGAGTACGGCTTTACATCGACTCTCCAACCGTGACCAAGGTCAGCAATGACGCCGACGTAGGAGAAGTTGGTGGGAAGATGGTAGCCGTTGTATCCGTAGTAGTAAGGACTGGTTGGATTGTTGTTCATCAGGTAGTTGTAGCCGAGCGTCGCCACCTGGGTGCGTGTGGGCGTGACGGTATTGGGCGTGTTGCTGTCCAGCATCAACCAGCCACTGAAGCCGGTGAGTACTACCTTGTCGGACAACTTGTAGTCCAACTTGAGATCGCCTGCGATACGCTGCAGATGGTTGAAAGTCTGGAAACCGTCAGAAGTAATCCGCTGCACATCGAGGGTCATACCGGACTTGTTGTTGCCCAGGATTGGACCGGTGTTGTACTGGCCATCCCATAGCACGGTATTGAACGAGCCATAAGAGACCGAGGCATTCCCGGATTGCTGGTCTGGAATCTGCTTCGAAAGAAGATTGATGGAACCGCCGAAGGGCGTGGGGCCGATCGTGGATGCGGAGCCGGGGCTACGATCGAAATCAATGCCGCCAAGCCACTGCGACGGGAAAAACGCCCAGGAGTGGTGCGTTGGGCCGTTGGTGTCATTGAAGGGAATGCCGTCCCAGGTGATGTCATAATTGCCGTCGGCAAAACCGCGGAAATAAGTTTTATCCTGGCCAAGACCAATTCCGTTGGAGCTGACGCTGAATGTTCCGGGCGCCATCTGGAGCACGGTGCCGTAATCGGAAACAGGCGAGGCATAGTTCTGGATGTAGGTGGAATTGAATTCGGAGCGCGCAGATTCGGCGTCGAGCGGGGCCTGCAGCGGTGCTTCTTTTGCGGCAATCGAGTTGGAATCGGCTCCCGTTACGATCACTTCCTGAGACACATTTCCAACCGGCAGTTGTACCGAAACATTCAGGCTTTGGCCCACTGCGACATTCAACCCCGTGCGCGATGCGGCTGCAAAGCCTTGCGCGGTCACATTGAGAGAATACGTTCCACTCGCAAGGCTGGTAAAGGAGAAGTGACCCTGCGGATCAGAAGTGGATTGCCTGGCCAGATTGCCTGCGCCGTGCAACGCGATCGTCGCCTTGGGCAGCGCTCCACCGCCAGGATCCTGCACAATGCCCGAAATCGAGCCGGTTTGTTGCGCGAACAGAGGATTGAGAGAAAGACATGAAAGGCAGAGAGCTAGGCAAATACTCCATAGGAATCGACGATCGCAAATCTGAATGTTCTTCACAGCTGACCCTCCTGAACGTTCCCGGCACAATAGCCGGTTCCGTCAAGGTAGCCAGTGAGCATGAAAGCAGTGTTATTTTGCAGGCGCGGCCTCGATCTCATTACCGGAGCCGCTGTGCGGCGGTCGAACAGGATTACCTTCTTATCCTGGCGAACTGATTCATTTTTATGGAGAATGCCTGTAGACGCCGCCCGAGTTGAGTGCCGCCGTGGCAGTTTCAGATGATGAATCGCTCCAGTCCGGGGCTGCGATCACCGCCGAAGAATGCAAGGTTTTTTTAAGGCCGAAACAGACTTGAATAGCCGTACCGTGCGTTCAAACCCACTCATTACGCGCTTACCGCATACTCCGGGCGAGCGCCCGCCGAAGGTGAATTTGACACCGCGGCCAAGGGAAACCGAATTTGAAATTCCGATCCTTGGGCTGGCGTACTCTCTACCGTCAGTACAGCGCGATGCGCCTCCGCGATCCACTTCGCGATCGCCAAACCAAGCCCGCTGCCCGCTTCATTCTTCCGCTCTCTCAGATCGGCCTGATAGAACCGGTCGAAGATGCGCTGGCGCACTCTATCCGACATGCCTACGCCCGTGTCGCGGACGTTCAGGACAACCTCCGATTGCGTGGACCTGAGCTCTACCGTAATTTCGCCGGTCTCCGGCGTATATTTGATCGCATTGTCGAGCAGAATTCCGAGCAGCCGTTGCAAAAGCAATTCGTCACCATTGATATAGAGGTCGTCCGCCGGCAGTCGCCAATCCAGAATGATTCCGCTCGATTCGGCGAGATCTTCAACCCGTCGGCAGCCTTGAATTACCAGATTGCCTGCGTTGATTTTCTTGAACGCGACCTCGTGAACAAAGGTGTCGCTCCGCGCTACAGACAGCAGGGCGTCGAGCAACGTCGAGGCAGTTCGGCATTCCTGCGCGATCTTGTCCAGATCCTCACGGTATACCTCTTCCGGCCTTCGGCAACGGAGTGAAAGCTGCGCGGTGGCCAGAATCACGGTGATGGACGTCCGCAGGTCGTGCGAAGCATCTGCCGAGAATTTGCTCAGACGCGACACTGCCGCTTCCAGCCGGTCGAGCAACTGGTTCCACGCAACGGCCAGCGACCAGAGTTCGTCGTGCGCTGCAGGAAGTGGAAGGCGCGCGGAGAGATTGCCGATACCAATTTCCAGCGCGGCTTTCGTCATGCGGTCCACGGGGTGCATGGCCTTGCGGCTCAATAGAAATCCGGCGAACGCCGCCAGGGTCAGCAGGCAGGGCAACAGCAGCAAGAGCGCCTTTCGGTAGGTATTCAGAATGTAGAGATTGTCTTCAAGCGAGCCGCCGAAGTAGAGCCTTACCGTACGTCCCTCCACTTGGGTCTCATGGCACATCACCATTACGAGTTGACCTTCAACCGTGACTTCCTGGAATGAAGCTCGGGCGCAGTGCCGCGCCGGATTGGTCAGCCAGGTTGCGCTCCCTGAGGCATTTGGAAACTGTATCTTTCCGTTGAGGTCGCGAATTTGGAAGAGATTTCCCTCGTGCGTGATCAGCGCAAAATTCTGCAACTGGTCCGAAACTGATGCGGATACGCGCCGATCCCTGTTCTGCTCCAGAAACAGTAGCAGCCGCCGCTCGCGCCGCTCCAAGTTTAGGTGCTTCTGGTTCAGCAGTGTGTAGTGCAGAGCTCCCAAAGAAGCGAGGCCGAAAATGCAGAGTGCAATCGAGGTGATGGCAAAATACCATAACGTAAGCTTCGCTCGGACCGAAAGAGATTGCATGAAATACCTCAGGAGACAGTCTGCAACATATAGCCCGTGCCATGAATCGTGCGAATCGCGATATTCGGAGAGATTGAATCGGACTCCAGCTTGGCCCTGAGGCCGTGCACATAAACGTCCAGGGTGTTTCCCTTCACATCAGCCAGGTACCCCCAGCCCGCCTCAATCAGGTCTTCACGTGAAGTCACCAGGCCGTGGCGACGCATCAACAGGTCGAGCAGATTAAATTGCTTGCGCGTTAAATGAATGGGCCGGCCGCCGTGCGTCACCGTGCGCCGGTTGCGGTCCAGCACCAGATTCGCAACTTGTAAAACCGGTACTTCCTTCTGCTGCCCACGACGCGCGATTGCGCCCAGCCGCGCCAGCAAAATTTCCAGCAGGAACGGCTTGACAAGATAGTCGTCCGCGCCCAGATCGAAAGCGTGCAGAATGCTGGGCACGGCGTCCACCGCTGTCAGCATCATTATGGCTGTCTGGCAGCGTTTCGCGCGCACTTGTTCCAGAACGGCCAGACCGTCCATCCCCGGTAGAAGAATATCGAGCAACGCGGCGTCGAACCCACCCCTCAGCATTAACTCAATGCCTTGTGCCCCAGTACCGGCCAGTGATACGCGGTGACCATTCTCGCTAAGTCCGCGCTCGATCAGACCCGCGATCCTACGGTCGTCTTCGATGACAAGAATGTTCATGGCTGCCTTTACGCTACCTGTTTCAAAGCAAGGATTCATGAACATTGGGTTACACGGACGAGGGATAACGCTGCTGCCCATCCGAAGACAGCGGTCAACGCTAACTTTCCGCTCCACTCCGGCTGTCAAATATGCAGTTCGGGAGCAATAAAATCGGGTGCATCACGCCAAGAATGCGTGCATTTCTCTTTGCGATTCTCGCTGTACCATTTCCCGCATGACGATTTGTTCATTCTTGCTGGATTGAGTTGCCATTTTGATCTCGTCACCGGTCAGATAATGCATGAGCTTACAGCCCTGCTCCACCAGTGTCTCGTTCATTAAGCGACGCACCTTCCGTCCCCAGCAAGCGATTCCTTCACGGCTGTGCCGATATCTCCTATATTCGGCGTACGCCGTCTTCATTTTGATTTCTGCGGAAAATTTGGCGGCGCAAAATGTGATGGCCGTCTCCGGTTCCAGCCCCATCGCAGAGACCTCGCCTATACCGGGCGAACCTCAATTGAACATGCCCGTACAATTTACCGGGCATTCTCTCGCGGTTACCGTCGACGCCCCCTCTACGAATTTGGCCGTTGCCTGGAGCGAGACAGCCCATTCCCAAGGCTCGCAGAATGGCTTACCAGAGGCGCCAGTCCCAGAAAATTCGTCCAGGGATCAGAGCGGGACTCAAACAAATCGCATTTTCGACGTGATCCCGAACTTTCGGGCAGTGAACGCCGGACAGAAGCTACCGCCACAGCCCGTAAAGGAGAAGTTCGTTACTGCCACTGAAAACTCTTTTGACTACTCGTCCGTGGTCATTCCGGCATTGCTCGCGGGCTACTCAATGGCAACCGATGCAACTCCGGAGTTCCATCAGGGGATGGCTGGATACGCCCGTTATTTCTGGCATTCCGCCGTCGATCAGACCAGTGAGAACTATATGGTGGAATTCGTAGTGCCGGTCATCACCCACGAAGACACGCGGTACTACACATTGGGCACAGGCGGATTTCTGAAGCGGACCGGCTATGCCCTCAGTCGAGCTGTCATCACCCGGTCCGACTCCGGAAACGAAGTCTTCAATGTCAGCGAAGTGGTGGGCGCCGGAGCCGCTTCCGGCTTGTCCAGCCTCTACTATCCTTCGCGTGAGCGCAGCTTTGCCAACACAGGCACAGAGTGGGGGCTGAACATCGGAATCGACGCCGCTGCCTTTGTGGCGAAGGAGTTCTGGCCCGACATCAATCACCGGCTGTTGCATGGTGGCAGCCCTGTCGCCCCGTCACCGCATTAGATTGGCTCCCTTCCGAGTGCAGTCAGCAGAATTCCGCAAAGATTTTTCGAGAATGCCTGCAAGTCAACCCGGAGCTATTGGACGTTCGGTTTCAGCACCGGCGCACGCAGGGGCGTCGTTTCGATCTCGATGCGTGTATCTTTTGCGAACACCACATCGCGGCCCGGGCGCAGGAAATTCTCGTAAAGCGAGAGCCCCGCAGCATAGTAGCCGAGGCCCGCAGCCAGGTTGCGGTCCCCAGCTGCCAGACCGACGATGCGGCCAAGTATGCCAAAACCATTAGAGGCGACACCAGTATCGGCGGTGATATTTCCATCCTCGTCAAGAGCCCGGCTGGCGAGCATGGTCAGCAGCAAGGGCGCAATGGCGCTGGACTGATTGCGTGGAGTGATCGTACCCTCGGCGTCCATTTGCAGGTCCTGCGCTTTCTCAGCAGTCGCGCCTGCTACTGCCCCAACTACCGGCTTGCCGAACCCCTCAGGAAAACGTACCTGCTGAAAGATGAAGCGGAGCTTCCCGTTTCGCCCCAGCGAACGCGCAGCCTTGGCCGTAGTTACCTTGCCGATCAACATAGATCCCTGGGGAACCACCAGCTGTTTATCCCTGTCGAAGACAGGTTCCACAACTAGGGCCTCGACGGGATCGCCGGGTTTGGCGCGGGCCGAAGTGAGCTCTTGCGTAAGCACGGCGGGCACGGTCCAGGTTTCCGGCCGCTTCGGTCCCGCCACTGAGAATGATGAAAGCGCTGGAGTCGGGGGCAGGCCGGGCAAGTCCAGCGGGGCCGACAACTCAAACGACCAGGCGGTATGCGCTTCGATTCGCTGGGGATGATAAGGGAGTTGATGATAGAGCATTTGCAAGGCCCGATCTCCGAACCCGGGCGCGATAAACCAATCCACTCGCTCTCGAACTCTTGCCTTAGCTTGTGTCCACTCGCGAGCGACGAGGGATTCTTTCGGCCTGGCGCCCGGCGCTGTCAGTTGCAGCAGCGGCGCACCGGCGGCTGCAGTGCCGGCGGTGATCGGCAGCGGTCCGGTCGGGAGCACGATTTCGTTGAACCTTACTTGAGCCGTGTCGAATGGTGTGAAGTCTCCCTGCAAGCGTCCGTGCCAGCGTGTTTTCATGTCCGGCTCCAGAGCTACGACGTTGCCGACCACCAACGTGTCCTTAGGGACAGCCAGCTTTCCCTGGATATAGATCGGATGCAGCAACTGTCCCTCTATAATCCCTTTCTTCATCGGATGGGCCCGTGCAATCTCTACTTGCAAGCTCGTGCCTCGCGGCACAATCAGTTCCTTTGCAGCGGGAAGCACGACATTCGACGGGGCAGCGGTCGCAGAGGGCGGTTGTGCCGCGGATGGTGGCCGGGGTACAAGCTTCTGTGCGCTCGCTGGCGTCGCCACGATCGTAACGGCAAAGGCAAGGATCATTAGCGTTCGCGAGCTTGCGGATGAATACACGGGGAAGGCTCCTGGCATTGAATTTCGAAACACTCACATCGACGTTCGTCGGTGCACTTCACGCGGATCGAGTTACTGCTGGTGCCAGCTCATATCCACGCGCACCGGTATCTCGTTCTTGATCGGCACGGTCAGAAACGACGGGCGCTGAATCTTGAAGTCCGAGCAGGTGAGTGGAATCGTGCCCGCAATGTGAACTTCGTTGTCCTGCTGAGTGCGTTCGAAGGGCACATTGTTGTAATGAGCGGTCTGGCCCGCGAACTGCACCTCCAGATGGGCGTGAATCCACTGTTGGTGCACCTCGGCCTCAGGGAAGTTGGCGTGCACCACGATCATGGGGAACTCCGCGCCGCGCACCGCTTCAATCATGTGCAGGTCGCGGTTGCTGTCGCCGGTGTTGAAGGTTTTGACTGGAGCGGCGATGAGGAATTCGCACTGGCCGGCGTTGCACACGCCCTTGCCGCGGACCGCGTGGCTGGTTCCTTCCACGGTGTGCATAGGGTGAGTGACTGTGTAGGTGAGCGTGGAGTTATCCGGGATCCATTGCGAATCGGCGTGGGCAAGGATTGGCGTCAGCGCCCAAGCGGCGAGCGCGCAGACCAGGAATGCAGCTCGGAATTTGCGAATCATACTTCTATTTCTCCCAGAATTTAAAGTGGATCGGCCAGGAGACGGCGATGATCGATGCGCCGTAGGCAATCGTGGTTATATAGGCCACTGTGCCGTGGTACGACGCGATGCCGTGAACCTTCTCGCCGTTCTGCTCCTGGTTAAATGCCATCGCTCCCAGGATGGGCGTGAGAATCATGCCCGGACCGTGAACGAAGGCCAACGCCTCATGCGCGCGGATGGCGCCCCGCTTCTGAACGCCTGGAATCCTGGGTGCGGCATAGGCAAAGTACGCGGTGGTGAAATAGAGTGCGGCGGTAGTGCTGCCCAATGCCGCGTGCAGATCGAGATTGGTCTGCGTGGGCTCGGTGATGGTCTGTCCGCTCTTCCCCTTGGCCTTGGCCATCGGTCCGGTGATCAGGTCCGCCGCCAGCGGCGCGAGTGTGATGAGCCCAAGGCGCTGGTGAATCTTCAGCATCTCAGTTCGCTTGTTGAGCTGCGCTTGCAGCTTGAGGTTGCCCTGCATCTGCTGCGGGGTGATGCCCAGATCCTGGAGCGTGGGCTCCTGCGGCGCGGGCGCGGGAGCATTAGGTGGATTCGTTTGTTTGGTGGGAGTCTGCTGGGCAGGCGCAGTAGACTGCGCCCGCAGCACATTTGGTAGAAACAGAGCGGAAACAAGAATTACCGCTCTTAGGGCGCTCTTCGTTGCCTTCATTGGTATTCCCCCATTGAGCCAGATTTAGCTGGCCGTTCTTTTTCAGGAGAAATGGCAAAATGATCTCGAAGATACCAACAGGTGCTTGACGCCCAGAATTGGCGCTCCATGCAATATGCCAGTCGACAACTTTCCAAACGCGTGCCGGCAGCCTTTAGTCTGACGAATGCGCCTCGGCCGCGTCACTGAGATTTACAAAGAATGAACAAATCGTCATTTTGCACGCGCACTTATGAGAGCTTAGAAGTTAGATTTGTACCTCACTCCTCCCGTATCAGGCGGCCATTCAGGGGTAGGTCGATGCCGACTTCCTTGGCTACTTGGATCCGGCTTCATACTGCCCCCAGACTCATGAAGTAGCTGCAAATAGCATGGGCTGATCATCTATAACTCTGATTCGCAAGCCCTTGCGTCGTCCGGACGTAACAAGCATGGCTTTGAGGTCGCCGTGCTTTACACGCTGCAACACCGTCTGGCACGAGACGCCGAGTTTCATGGTGGCTTCCAGCATGGGGAGATACGCCGGCGGGGCCTGCTCCACGATTCGTGCGCGCAGTTCTTCCTCGGCGATTTTCAACTCTAGAGCCGCGGAGAGGCTCCTGAGAGGAAATAGCCGTGCCGTGCCCTTCGCCGCTTGACGTCCTGACCGAAGCGCGGACTATGATGGGAGCGCACTTCGGTGAGTGAGTCCCGAGGCCGACCGCCGTGCGTTGGGTTCCCCAAACCCCGCAAGCCCCTCGTCCATGGTCCATACGCTCTCTGAGAAACCGTTGCTCAGGCGCGAGGAAAGGTTTGCATCCGATGAAGGTCCACCTAGTTAATCCCAGTGACCACTCCTTTGGCACGGCGGTGATCACGCCGCGCTGGCTGTTTGTACTGGCCGCGGCGACGCCACAGAGCGCAGGCGATCCAATCCTGACCGACGAATCGCTGGAGCCGATCGATCCTTATGGGATCAAGGCCGGAGACCTGGTGGGCATCAGCGTTCACACCGGCAATGCTCTGCGCGGATATCAAGTGGGTCGGATGGCGCGCGCGCGGGGCGCCTGGGTGGTCTACGGAGGCATCCACGCCACACTATTTCCTGAGGAAGCTCTGGAGCGCGGCGAAGGCCATGCCGTGGTGAAGGGCGACGGTGACGTGATCTGGGCGCGGGTGGTGGCGGACTGCGCGGCGGGACATCCGGAGAGCGTTTACGAAGGCGGGCGAATTGCGGGCAGCGATTTTCTGCCTGCTCGCTGGGACTTGATGCAACCGGAAAAATACATGTGGGCCTCCGTGCAGACCATTCGCGGATGCCCGAAGCACTGCTCGTTCTGCAGCGTGTGGCGGACAGACGGGCAGCAGCCGCGGCAACGCCGCTTTCAAAGCGTCGTCGATGAGATCGTGAGCCTTCGGCGCATGGGTTTCCGCTTCATCGCGCTCGCCGACGATAATTTTTATCCGGTCACGCTGACCGATCTGCGACTGGCCCGCGAACAAAACAACCTTGCCAAAGTGGAGCAACTGAGCGTCATTCGCGCCGACCGGTTCCATCTGATGGAAGAACTGGCCAAGCTGCCAAAGGACATGGTGTTCTTCACGCAGATCACAATGGAGGCGGGGGAAGATGGCGAGTATCTGGACGCGATGCGGCGGGCGAATATCAAAGGCGCGCTGGTGGGCGTGGAAGCCGTGACCCCCGAGGGGCTGAAGGCGGTTTACAAGGACTGGAACTACTCCGGAGAAGAGCTGGCGCGGCAGTTACAGACTTTCCGGAAGCACGGAGTTCATGTCCTGGGCTCGTTTATTTTCGGCCTGCCCACGGACCGGCCGGCAACCTTCGACGCCACCGTTGAGATGGCGAAGAGGGCGGGGGTAACCTTTGCCCAGTTTGTGATGATGACCCCGTTCCCGGGTACGGTCGACTTCGGACGATGGGAAAAACAGCAGTCGCAGAATCCCGCAATGGTGGGCGACATTCCGATTACGCGCTACTGGCTCATTCCCAGCGAGGTGCGGCCGAAGATGTTTACGCCGCATCCGACCATGAGCGTCGACGAGATTCGCGATCGCACCCAAGGCGTGTGGGACCGTTTCTATACATGGAGCGCCATCTGGGAGCGGTCTGCCTGTACGCCGACTGTGCGGGCGAGGATCGGGTTTATCTTTCTGTCGAAGCTCTACCGGCAAATGTACGCCGGGACAGGGATCTCCGCAGACAGCGCGCGGCGCCGAAAATCTCAGAAGTGGGCGCGATGGACGGCTCGACAATGCAAGCGGCTCTTTCAGGCCAAGCCGATGCCGGATTTGCCGCAGCCGCAGTGGCAACCGGATTACCCGGCTGCGCCCGTGGCACAGTCCGCATTCCTGGGCGGGAACTCGCCGGCAACAAATCCGCTCACGGTGTTGCCAGATCGCTGAGGGCGCGGGCCACATTGGTTACAAAACAATGTTCCTCACTCCGTTCCCGAGCAGCGCGGTCATCATCGCCGCCCAAGCTGGTCGGTTTATCGGTTCCTTGTCTCCGGCGACTCCCTCTTCCCGGAAGACCTGGATGATCATAAGGTCGCGCTCTGCTGCATAGTCTTTGATCGCCTGCAACTGGCGAGGGAATGCGAAGCCCCGAATGCCGCCTCATTCGTTGTCCAAAGTGCCGGTTTCAGCCTTCCACCGATCTCCGCTGGATTTGTAAATGTGGCCATGTTTGGAATACGTCCTGGACGGCAGGAAAGTGTCCCGCATGCGGTGGGAAACCACGAAAGCTAAAAGGACGAAATCATGCGGTCAGAGATCCAGGAAGGCGCTGGTTTATTTTTCAGAATGCCGGACAGACAGCGGGCAGGTTGGCTGAGACGATGCCTTCGCAGAGATTGTTGTCCACCGTCAGGTTGCCGTTTCCGTCCAGTGTTACTGTCCAGATGCTGTCGTAGTCTTCGTCTCCCCAACTGGGTACATGTGGTGCGCCGCCGTTTGGATAATAGCTCGATATCAGCGCCTGAATTGTCGTTGGGATGTGCAAGTGCTCCCATGAAAACAACACGTTCTGAGAAGAGAATTTGCCGCCCGTGAAGAAGAAGTCGCTCACCCGCGTTGCTGGCTGAGGCGGATTCTGCGCGCTTAGCTCGATCCCCGCGACCAAATAGTAGGGAAGGTAATTGGCAATTGCATAGGGCTCGACCGTCAAGGCCGGTCTCACATAGGACCAGTCGGAGCGGCTCGAGGCACTGATGGAGCCCGGATTGACCTGAGCAGGGTCGAGCGAATAAACCACCTGAGGGCTGATTTTGCCGCGCAGCGCGTTGGGGAGATCGAGCGCGCGCCACTGGCCGGCGCAGATGAGATTGCCGTCGTCCCAGTTCAACTCGGGGTGCGCCTCGGCGTGGCGAACGATGTAAACGGTCTCGTTGGTGTTGATGCCTGCGGGAATGACAGCACGGCGGGTACCGCCGGTCACGGTAATGCTGAATGGCGCGGCCGCGCATGAATTGCCGGAGGCTACCGGGGAGGGCAACGCGGGGTATGCGGAAGGCGGATTCAAGTTGCTGTTGAAGGTGACAAGACTTGCACCTCCCGACGGAGGAATCGAAATCGCATAGATGTAATTCGGTCCGGCATAGCTGGGGGGAAGGTTGAGGTCGTACGAATGACTCCGATTGACATTGTCGAGGAGGGTGCTGACGACCTCCCAGGGCGCCGAGAAGACATAAAAGCCGGGCGCGCCTGCCGAGACAATGCTGTTGACCAAGGCCTCGTTATCGCCGTCCTGATCGTTGAAATCGAGACCCTGGCAACTCGGGCAGTCCAGCAGCGGCGTAGCGACTCCGCTGGGTGGGGTCACCGGCGGTGGCGCGTACGAGACATCGATCGGAAAGCTGTTCCCGGGCAGCGGATCTCCGCCGTTGGCATTACTGGATATCGTGATGTGGTTGAGAAGAGCAAACTGCTGAATCGTCTCAAGCGCCGCCATATCGGGGGAATTGCCCGGAGTTTGCAAATGGGTCATCGGTTCGAGCGCAGAGATGTCGGTCACATTGTGCCCGCCCAGCACGCTCTGTTGAAGATACGTGCCCATTTGGAGCGATCGGTATAAGCCTTGGTTCGTGAGGTTTGCCGTTTGTGCGTTTACATCCCCGGAGGCCTGGTAAGCCAAATCCTCGCTTGCGACAAAGATCAGATTGACGTTGACGCCGCTCAACGGAGGGGGAAGTGAGCCGCCCGATTGAGCGGGGCCGGAAGAGACGGTCAGGTTGATAGCGGAACCAGCGCTGGCCAGGGTTCCGGCCGCCGGATTTTCGCTGATTACACTCCCGGAGAGCACCGTGCTGCTGGATTGGACGGTTACCGTCCCCACCACCAGGTCCGTGCTCGTAATAGCAGCCGTCGCTGCCGATTGCGTTTGTCCCACAACATTTGGAACCGTCACCTGACTTGACGAGGGACCTGAGGGGCCGGGACCTGAGGAGCCGCCCCCGGTCACCAAGGAGCTGCCACCGCATCCCGCGAGCAGGGTCAGGGCAAGGCCAAGAACACCTGAACACCGTAGAGCTGATCCCGGGATTCCCATCTGCACAACACAGTGGGATGCAAATGGCGTCGGGTCCGGTGGGGAAAGGGAGTAAATAATAAATGTCTATGCGCACCGCCCCGCGCTGAACCACTTCGAGGCCGCGCGCCATTATCCGCACAATCTCGGCGAAGGCAAGCATCTGCTCACGCTCGAACGCGACCTCGATTTTCAGCCTGCGTCTAAGGGTAGATGACCGGGAGTGAACGCCCAGATGACAACGCGTTCATCTTGGCCAAAACGCTTGCCCGTTTACCGAGTGGAGTCCATGAGGAAGGGGATTCAATCTGTAAAGGAGCGTTGCAAATGCACTAAGATCCTGACATGCGCCTCCTTCTGGTGGAAGATGAACTCGACATCCAGAGTTTCCTGCGGCGTTCTCTCGAAGAAGCGGGATATGCGGTGGAAGCGGCGCCTGACGGAAAAACTGCCGAGGCGCTGGCCGTCGATAACCCATTCGACATCCTCATCGTCGATCTCGGGCTGCCCGACCAGGATGGAATCACATTGATCCTCCGCCTGCGTCAATTGGGAGTGAGAGCTCCGGTACTGATTCTTTCTGCACGCAGATCGGTCGACGACCGTGTGCGCGGGCTCGAACAGGGCGGTGACGATTATCTGACCAAGCCCTTTGCGCTCGCCGAGCTGCTGGCGCGCCTCCGCAATTTGCTCAAGCGCAACAGCCCCGCAACAACTGAAGCGACGCGGCTACGCGTGATGGACCTTGAACTGGACTTACTGCGGCGCGAAGCATCTCGCGGCGGCCAAGTATTACAACTGACGCAGCAGGAGTTCGTTTTACTGGAGTACTTGTGCCGGAATGCAGGGCGCGTGGTGACTCGTTCCATGATTCTCGATCAGGTATGGGGCATGCGCATACAGCCGGACACGAATGTGGTTGACGTGCACATTTACCGGCTGCGCGGCAAGGTGGATGGCACCGGACAACAACCGCTGATTCGAACCATGCGAGGTGTGGGCTATGTTCTCACAGACAGGTAAGCCGCGCATGCGCAGCGCGGCATGGCGCATTTCGCTGTGGGCAACCTTTGCCTTCGCATGCGGAACATTGGTGCTCTTCTTCTTTATCCAAAGCTTTGTCGTAGGCGATATTCAACGGCGTACCGACGCATGGCTCTCAGGCGAGGTCAATGTGCTTGGGGATGTTGCCGAGCGCACGCCGAAGGACGCGCTTTACCATCGCGTGGTGAGGGAGGTGGCGGAGCTAGCCAGCCGTGAGATTCCGAACAGACTGCCTTCGGAAGGCAATTTCAACGACTCGGTATTCTTTCTCCAGAGTGGCGACGATGGCTCGCTCAAACTCTGGGTCGGAGTTGGAAATGGCCAAGCCGAATTGAACGCATTGCGCGCCATCCCCACCCCGTCGGATCATCCGACCGATATCCACGTGCAGGGTTTCTCAGTGCCCTTCCGTGTTGCGTCCATCCGCATTAAGGACGGTAGCCATATCTTTCTCGGCCTGTCGGAGCGAGACGACCTCCGCGTGCTCCGGAATCTCCGCTTGCGTTTTCTCCTGCTCTGGCTCCTGCTTGTCATGCTTGGTTTCGCAATGGTGTTCTTGTCCACGCGACGCATGTTGAGCCACGTACGCAAGATTACGGAAGCGGCCTCCCGCATCGGTCACTCCGATCTTGGTGCCCGCGTTCCGGTTGCCCGCCGCAACGACGAAGTCAGCCAGCTCGCCTCTACGCTCAATCGCATGCTCGACCGCATCGAGCGATCGATGCACCAGTTGCACACCATCACAGACTCGCTGGCCCACGATCTGCGCAGCCCTCTCACGGCCATTCGCGGCAAGCTTGAAGCATCCCTGTCGAGAGACCTGGAAGGGGATCAGGCAGAGCCTCTCGTCTCCGCGATTGACGAACTCGATCGACTTACTGATTTTCTGAACAAGTCCCTGGATGTTGCCGAGGCTAAGGCAGACGCTCTGCGGCTGACGCGGACCGAAGTTGACATGGATGATTTGCTGCGCGTAATGATCGATCTCTATGAACCGTCCATGTCAGAGAAGGGATTAGAGGTCAGAATGCGAAGCCTCGGTCCCGTAACAGTCTTTGCCGATGCCTCGCTGCTTCATCGCATGGTCGCCAATCTCCTCGATAATGAGCTGAAGCACCTGCCGGCCTCCTGCACGGTTACGATCGAACTCGAGCGCGGAGAGAATGGTGCATCGCTGATTTTCGAAGACGATGGCCCCGGCTTCGATTCCGAGGTGCTTGACCATGTCTTTGAGCGCCGCGTAAAGGGGCGCAATTCTGACGGTCATGGACTGGGCCTTGCTTTCGTCGATGCCGTCACCCATGCCCACGGCGGCACGGTCTCGGTCACGAATTGGGAGACGGGTGGAGCGCGCATTACGGTTAACATTCCATTTGCGTCGGAGATGGGCTCCGGCTCCGCTGCTTTCCGGTTCGAGCAGATGTAACCACCGCGGCCTACACGCATTCCTGAGAACCGCAAGAACGCTCTGTGACCAGTCAGGCAATCGCTCGCGGACCGCTGGCAGTTCTCTGCAGTGCGCTTGAGGCCGGATAGCCTGATTCAAGCCTGTACGGATAGGCTCCCCGGGACGATCGCAGCTTCTGATGTGGACGATTGCGTGGGTTTTGGTGTGGACAATTGAGTTGGTTCTGGTGTGGACGCTACAGCAGGCGTCTTGATTCCAAGGTAGATGTCGACCTGCGATTGGGGCATGGCCAATTTCGTGGCGATTAGCGCGGGCGAGTCGCCTGACATCGCCATCTGCTGCAATTGCTGAGCTATTGTCGGTTTCGCTGGTGCTGCAGCTTCAGCGCTATTATCGAGCGCACTATTAAGGGGCATTGTCGTCGAAAATGATACGGACATTTGACACCTCGAGGATTTACCGCAATTTCCTATCGGCAGGTCCATGACAAAGTTTCAATCCAACGCGCCTGCCTTCCTGCGCGTTGCTATCGCCTGTTTCCCGCGCGCCGTGGGCGACTTCTCTGGTTGTAGGTGGTCAGCAAGATAGAAGCAGTGAGTGAGCCGCTCTTCGATAGACCAGAACCTGTTGCCACGATCCGGGTAAGTAAGTGAAATCTTGCATTTATTATTTTGGGGGGACCCTGTCGGATCCCACATCCCAGGCATGCTTGCCCCATTCCTGCAAGAAGTAAGGATACCCCTGTGTCTTCTCGATAATTAGGTCGACCGCCTCGTCCAGAACCTCAGCTCCTTCATTCTCAGCGGGTCGGACGATTGCATCTCTGGCATCGGGGGGATCGAGGGGGCCGATCTGAGGAAAATCGAAAAGTCGTTCCGCGTAGGATTTTGCCTCCCCCCATCCGGCCTTGCAATTGGGGAAGGCCCGCGCCGACAACTGGGACGGGCAGCTGTTCTTGCCAGCAGCGCTGGAGCGCGGCCTCCTTTATGCTGTGCATCCTATCCCTCAATGGGTATAGCATCTGAGTGTCCTCTATGCCTCTTACTGGCTAAAGGCCATGCGCAGGCCCCGCCGATCATTCCACGCCAAGCGTAGACTGTTCGACAATGGGGCTCTACCGAGAAGCCTCACCGCACTAAGTACGGACCGAGCGAAGAGAGGCGCACGTCCGTCTCCAGGCCAGAGCTGCGAGATGGGGCGGATGACACCTCTGGGGTCAGGGTGAAAGACGCGATCGTCCCAGTTGCGTGATCCTTCCGGGAGATCTGGATAGTGGCGGATAACGTCCAATGTTGACTCGAGGATGCGGTACTTCCAAGGCATTGCATACGACGCCATGAAGAGGATGTGGCTGATGGGTTCATGGCGAACCTCGTGGACGAAGTCATCGAAGGTGGCTGCGTGCGTCAGGTTGGTATTCGCATTCGGCTGGATACCGTGGCGGTCGCCACCGCTGATCAGGAGTTGGTTCCACTCTTGCGCGAGCGCCTGGACCCGGCGATTCTCGTGCCAGTTGCGCAACCCATTCAATTCCATCGCGTGGATGAACGGGGCGCAACTCGTCATAAACTCACGGATGTAGAAGAGGCTCACAGCGTTTCGAAGCGATTGAAGAGGCTGCGGCCTGAAAAGTGTCGCGCGGGTAGAGCCGTCACCCGCACCGCGCCCACTTGTGTGCTGTCCATCCAATCGAGTTCGAGGCACTGCGCCGCCGGCACGCCGAACCGCTTCAGCAGCGCGCCTACGCCGAGGGGCGTAATCCATCGCGCTTTCTCCACCGCAGCCAGTTGCGCCATCGCGCGTATCGTGCCCGCCCCCAGGTGGTCGTAGTGATCGTGCGAAACGATAACCGCATCGACAGGTGGAAGATCGCTCAATTCCAGAGGCGGCGGGAAAAACCGTTTTGGCCCGCTCCAGTTTGTCGGAGATGCCCGCTCATCCCACACCGGGTCGATCAGCATGCGTACTCCATCGATCTCGACGATCGACGTAGAATGTCCCATCCAGGTGATGCGCAGTCCTGACCGCGGTTTTGTGGCGTAAATTGCAGCGTCCGTATGAAATGGACCCAGCGGCCCTCGTGGTGAGCGCGCCTTTGCGCCCAGAAGGAACCGCGGCCCCACCTTGAACATGATGGAGAGCCCGCCGATGTCAAGGGCGGAGCAAAAGCAGACCAGTGTCGCGGAGTAAAAGTAGGCCAGTAGATAGCTACGAGATTGTTGTGGGATTGCGGGGTAGAAGGGCCTCTGGAGCGTAGCGAAAGAGGCCCTTCTACCCCGGGGCGCGTTCGGGGGGCTCTAGCGTTCTGCGGATGAGGTTCGTTTGCGGCGGCTCTGCTTGAGACGGTAGCTGTCGCCATTCATCTCCAGGATGTGGACATGATGGTTAAGCCGGTCGAGCAGGGCGCCGGTGAGGCGTTCAGAGCCAAGGACTTCGGTCCATTCCTGGAAGGGCAGGTTCGAGGTGATCAGGGTCGAGCCGCGCTCGTAGCGTTGGCTGAGCATCTTGAACCGCAGTTCGGCGCCGGTCTTTGATAGTGGCACGAAGCCCAGTTCATCAACGATCAGCAGTTCGTTTCCTCTCCGCAGTGGACGCCGTGAGGGTAAAATGTGCGGCCTGGCCTGCGACGCCGAGTGCTTGCAGGTTCTGCGTTCCGGGACCCGACGGCTCCGCATCGGGCACGTAGGTGAGAGCTTGCGGCGCCTGGCCGATGGGAACCGTCGCGATTACCTTGTTGGTAAGCGTATCGATGGCAGTGACGCCGTCGCCGTTCTCGAGCCCGACATAAACGCGGTTACCGTCGCCAAACGGCCAGATCCCGTGCCTGTGCGGAGGAGAAGTCGGGACCATGGACCACAAACTGGCTGTGAAACAGGGTGCTCAGAGCAGCCGGCACACCATCGCCGAGCAGATCATCGCCGATAGGAATGGAGCTGAGGATTTCGTTTGTCGCAGGATCGCTGACTGAAGCCTTATTCGAGGTCTGGTCAGCTGTGTCAACGCGGTCATGAGAGCTGATCGGTATGTTGGGCTGTTCGAAAGGTGCCTGTTCGGAGGAGAAGTCGGGGCCATGGACCACAAACTGGCTGTGAAACAGGGTGCTCAGAACAGCCGGCACATTATCGCCGAGCAAATCATCGCCGATAGGAATGGAGCTGAGGAATTCGTTTGTCGCAGGATCGCTGATCGAGGCCGTGTTCGAGGTCTGGTCGGCTGTTTGGTCGCGGTGTGCGGTTTGAGCAAGACCGGATGCAGCACAAGCGGTCAGGAGTGCGGGAATCAGTAAGAAGCGCATTGTTTGTCTCTCTTTTTGTAGTGAAGGGTGAGCGTCAGGGTAAGTGTTTCTTGCTGAGCCAAAGGTTCATCACATCGATCTCGGATTGCTGGTTGACGATGATCTCTTCTGCGAGCAGGCGTATCACGGGATCTTTCCCGTAGCTCAACTCCGCCTTGGCCATGTCGATGGCGCCTTCGTGAAGGGGCATCATCGTCGTGGCGAAATCATGATCGATGTCTCCGGTCATGCGTGCGACAGCCATGCCTTTATCCATATTCGTCATGCTCGTTTCCATCCTTTGCATGAACTGCTCCATGACAGAAGGCATTTGCGCTCCTCGATCGGGCTGTGTCCATTTGAGCGTCATTCAGTTGCTCCTTCTATACGTGCCGAGACGATCGCATACGACTCGTCCCTGCTGTCAATGAAGTGTCGAGTGAGAGCCGCCTTATTCCCTCAGCGCCTGAAACTTTCGCTTTTCTCTATGAAACCTTCGGGGGCGTTTAACTCGTACCCAGATCTAGGCGATTCATCCCGCGTGAAATCATGGATTTAGGTTTTGGGAAGAATATTTCCGAGAAAAGTAAAGGGCATTTGGAATAAAACGGAAGGCAGAAGACACTCTATTGGTGACAGTAGAGCAGGCAGTCGAAAGAAGGCTCACCGGACAGATCACTCAAGAGGGTATACCGTGCAGATCACTGACCAGATGTTCAACGATTGGGTAAGGCAGCACCAGAGGCTCCTCTTCGGGATCGCCTACTGGTGGACTGGCTCGCGCACGGACGCGGAAGATCTGACCCAGGAGGCTTTCCTGCAGGCCTATCGTTCTCGTTCGACTCTTCGCAATGTGGAACTTGTAAAAGGATGGCTTGTCGGTATATTAAGGCACTGTCATAGCCAGACCCGGCGGCGATCGAAATCGAAAGAGGAAGTCTCCTTCGACGAGATGCGGTATGAGCCGGAGAGCCAGCCGACTGTCAGCGCGAATGCTCTCGCCCTTCATCAGTCTCTGGAAAAGCTCGAGGAACGGCAGCGTCTCCCGGTTGTGCTGTTCTACTTCCAGGATCTCTCCTATCGGGAGATCGCCGAAGCGCTAGAACTGCCGATTGGAACCGTCATGTCCAGACTCGCCCGCGCAAGGCAGCAACTGCATGAGTTGATGAAAGCACCCACGAAATTAGTTCTGATGAAGAAGGCGGAATCACTATGAGTTGCGAACTTTACAGATCGGAGATGTACGCGTGGCGGCCTGGCGATGAAGTCCCGGACTCCAGGCCACTCCTTGACCATCTCGCAACCTGCCCTGAATGCGCGCAGTGGTTCGCAAACTTCAGCGCGAGCGATGAGAGGATTCGTCAGGCTTTTTCAGAGCTGCCAGAGAGCCCATCGCTGGAGGCAAAAATCTTCGAGGGTCTGTCCTATGAGCGTGTCCAAAAAGCACCTCGGAAGGCGACCTGGAGGAATTGGTTTCTGCTACCCATTGCGGCGTCTCTTCTCCTCGGCATCACGCTCGGTTTCGGCCCCTGGCTCCAGGAAACGCGCCTGAGCAGACAGGTAGCGACTCTTCTCAGCCAGCCTCCCTCTGCGGAGATCAACAGCACCGATCAAAAGCAGCTTCTCGCCTGGAGCGCCGCCGCTCTGTCGGGGAATGCGGTGCTGCCTCCCGAGCTGAGTAGAGTAGAGTTTCGCGCCGCAAGCTCGCTCAAGGTCGCCAACCACAAAGCTGTCCTGCTCAAGATGGAGAACGAGCAACGTGCCAGCCTGCTGATTATCGATGCACCGCTCACCGCTGAGAATACGATCAAATTCTTCCACGAGACAGCAGGCAGCGATAGTCGCTGGTCCGATGGACGAAGAACGTATGTGCTTCTCTTTCAAGGGAGCGAGCAGGATATGCACGCCTATATGACCCGGATGGGCATCGTTACATAGAACTGCCGGCTCGATTGGCTGACAGTGGCGAGGGTATTGCGGGACAATACCATTTATTCACTGCAGGGATAGGCGGCTTCGCAGTCGCTCACATGAGTCAACTTTGCTAAGTACTATTTGTTAGTTTGCTCTCGGCTATTTTGTAGTGAACGTTTTTGTCGGACTGGTGATTCCGTCGCTCTTGCCGCTGGAATCCGTCGATCCCACTGTGTAGTAGAAGGTCGTCTTCGATGGGAGGTTGTACAGGTTTACACGGAACACCGTCGATGGATGGTAAGCGTTTAACCTGATCGGATTTTGGGCGGTTATGCTCAACTTTTTTGGATCCCTACCATAGCGCACAACGCCGTAGTGCACGGGCAAGCCACCGGGATTGTTTACCGTCCATCGGATAACCGTCAAATAGCCACCCACCAGCGGCACTTCTGGCCCCTCGCTGATCCGTACCCGCCCAGCTCTTGGAGTGACTGGACTTTCTTGAGCAAGCAAACTGGCGCTCAAGATCGTGATCGACAATGCCAGAAGGGCTTTTTGCATTTTCACGCCTCAACTACCTCCAGCTGATCAGGAACGAAAAGACTGTGCTCTCTCGCGATCGAACATCTTCAGCTCCGGCTCGTCCGCTCACATATCGGGTTTTGTGAGACGGACAAGCCAGAGAAGCGGCTCCGCATAGCGTAATGCGCTACTGAATCGGCGGGTTCGGGACCGGCTCCACTCCGCAGACCGCCGATGCGCAGGACGGAAGCTGTGGAGTCGGGATGAGGTACTGATTACCTTGGGTCGACGCCGAACCACCGGTCATACATTGCCCGGTAAAGGTATCACTGTTGGGGTAAGGCGCCGTATAACCGTCGGTGAGTGTTTCCAGGAAGGCAACAATTTGGTTCTCCTCCTCATCGGTCAAGCCGAGCATCCCCGTCGTGGTATCGAGGTTGTTCGGCACCTCTTTCATCGGCCAGCAGGTTACCCTCTCGACTGTTCCTGCCGGGCAGTGTCCGGAAGTGACCGGATAGGCATAGCTGGTGTCGCGCGTGTTGTAGAAATGCACCAGTTGCTTCAGGCTCTTGATGTAGCCATTGTGAAAGAACGCCTTCTGGAAATAAGGTTTCCCAGTGCCAGCTTCGGTGGTGGGACACTGCGACGGTGTCATTGCCACATTGCGCACCGTGGGCACTTGAAATTGGCCGTCAACACTTGGCGCATATTGTGTCCAGCTCTCGTTTGGATTAGGTAAGGTATCGAAACCGCCGCGAAGGAAGTTTCCCATTCCCAAATCCCTGAAAGCGAAGCCATAGGGGTTGGGAGTAAATCCATAGGCATCAGGCTTAGTCTCATAGTAAAAAGCGACCCTGGGATTCAACGGCAATCCTTCGTTGGCAGAACCGAAACAGGAGAATAGAGGAGGATTCGCGGTCGCGGTTGTGCTGGTGTCCACCTGCCCGGAGCTAAGCGTGGTTCCCCTGCCATCAACGTGACACGAGTTGCAGTTACCCTTACCGTTGAAAAGCATGTAACCTGCCATCTCGTCGGATGTCATCGTGTATTTGCCCTTCAGAAATGCGTCGAATTTCGACGTAAAGTTGCTCACTTGCGTGGACTGCTCGAAGGCACTGATAGAGCGTCCCCAGTCGTCATACACCGCGTTTGCGTGGGTGCGATCGGTCGGACTCAATTCGACAGGAGTGGTGTTATCACCGAATTTGGCAGCTCCTCCGGGAGTGCTGCAAATATCCTCGGTGTTCGCCGGAAAGTCGATATCGAGCGAGCCCTCACCCCAGACCTCCTCAAAGAGACTCCGATACGAAGCCTGCTGGAGGTGGTATGCGATGCAGGCCGTGTCAGGGAAACCCTCTTCTTTGGTATCCACCGGAGGTTGCTCTGCCTGTTGCGCGTTTGGATTTCTCGTCAGATATCCGGTTGCGCGTGAATCCCACAAGTTTCCGCCAAAGAAGAGCGCCTGTTCCTGGTTGTACTGGAGGACGGGGAAAAATGCCGCATAGGTGTGTCTTTGTGGCACCCGGACGCGGGCTAAATACCGAACCGATCCGGGATAGCCGACCATGGTCAGATTCACCGATGGGATCGGTCCGCTATAGCCAGCGTATGGCATGTGGCAGAATCCGCATGCCTGATTTCTGCCGACTGACATGTTCTGGTCGAACATCATGAGCTCACCCAGTGTTTCTACTGCCTCTGTGCCAGTATTCTGAAGGGTTGGAGGCTGACCGGTCACAACGGGAGGCGCTAATGCGTGCCACCGCGCAATCGCGCGGCCCTCGATGACATTGACCTCGCGCTCAACTCTGGCTGTCTCGTCGGCTATGTCGGAGGGCAGGATACCGGGCGGGTATGGGTTGTAGGTTGGCGCGGCACTTTGTGCCCGCGCATGATGTAGCGTGTATATGGAAGCGGCAGTGAGCACCGCCGCACAGATCGCTACAGATCCTGCTAATCTCGTGAATCGCATCACTAACCTCCGCTTCTTTACTTTTGCCGTATCTGGCCGAAAGCCGAGTTAGACGGTCTGAAGAGAGGGGGACACGGCACAGACTCCGATCTCGTCCTGAGGAAGATTATGAATGGCGATCGACCGCGCATTGGACGGTTCGTGCAACCAGGGAAAGGAAGCCGCAGTGGTCGGCTGCCGCTCGAGGTGCGATAGCCACCTCAAATTCTGTGCTGCTGACTCTGCACTGTCAACGCAAACCATAATATTCGCTTTGGCGTTGTCAAAGTCTTTAAACAGGCATGAAATAAGACTGGGCTTGGACTTTAAGAACCAAGAACGGCGGCTGCGGACGTATCCATATTTGCCATCTATATTCCGTCATAGCGTGAATATCCGCGTTTAGCCCAGTAGTCTTTGGGTTCTTCCTTCCTATAGCTGATCCGCGTAATCGCCTTGACGTTCTTCAGTCCGAGTTTAACCGGCACGCGCAGGCGCAGAGGAGCGCCATGGTCAACCGTGAGAGGTTGTCCGTTGTAATGGGTCGCAAGCAGCGTCTGCGGTTGACGCGCCGTCGCTAGGTCAAGAGAAGCATAATAAGGGTCGGGATTCCCGTACGCGTCGAGGTTCACGGATGATTCGATCCGCGCCCACTTTGCCTGGGAGACGGGCGGGTAGGCCTGCAGAAAATCGTCGAACTTCAAACCAGACCACCACGCAATCGCACTCCAGCCCTCCACGCACACGAAACGGGTAATTTGGTCATAGACCCGAAATCGGGTCAGAAGCGTCTGGATATCGAGCGACAGCGTCAAACCGGAAGAGAGTCCATCTACGGTCAAACGCCATCCCGGGATGTAGCTTGGGTCGGGGGTTGCCCCGTTGTAGTTGTTCTTCAGCGGAGTGATCTGCGACTTGGAGTAAGTGGGGACCAGTCGATTCGGCGAATAGAGCGCCTCTGCAACGTCGTCGTCGATGCGCAAGGCTCTGTTCAGAATCCACTCTTTCCCCGGCCAGGGCTTATCTGTATGCGACACCCCAAGGCGCTCCAGCGTGGCCTGCGGCAGCAAACCCCCGCCCCCAACCAGTGCAGTGACAGCTCCTGCCCCAAAGAGGAGAAGATCACGGCGGGACCAACGATGCAGAACTTGAGGGGCCACTTCGATCGTCTCCGGAGGCTGTTCCTCGAAGAATCTCGCCGCCTTCCGAGCGGCGACAGTTCTCTCAGCAACGGCCGGAGCTGTCTCGGCGGGCAGTACCTTCTCCTCAACGGCCTCTACAGGGGCTGTGTCCCGCGTGATCGGCAGCTCTATCTTTCCGGCAACTTCGACCGGCGGAAGCAGTGCAAATGCGGCAAGCTGTGGTTGTTCAGGACTATCCGACACATCGTGTGTCTTTGCCTCTTCGGGCTCGTCAATCTGAACCTGTGGAAGCGTAGAAGACCCTGCGGCTGCAAGCTCACTCTCCCTTCCATCCGGCGTCTCGTCAAGCGGCTTCACCTCGGCGCAATGTGTATCGTCCGGCTCTCTCGCGGCAGTGTCATTTTCAGGATTCATCGTGGATTTCCTCCGGGTTGTTGATCTTCGTTGACCAACCCACAATCATGCTGCGCAACGTATCCCATCCGTCAGCGAGCACAAGAATCACGTGCGGGACAACGAACAGGACAAACAACCACAGCAACCAAAAATGCCAGATACGTGCCTTGTCATAGCCCCCGAAGAGCGCAGCCAGCCAGGAGAGCTGCATTGGCTTGTGAATCGCCCAGCCTGTGGCCACGGAAAGGCATCCGGCCACCGGAATTGAAAGGTAAGCCATGCGCTGCAGAGCGTTGTACTTGGTGTTGCAGTGTGGATGCGGCCAGGTGCAGCGCGCAAGCCATGCAAAAGGAAGAACCATATAGTACCGGAACATTTTTACCGCGTCGCGCAGATCAGTACGGCGCGCCAACAGAGAACGCCACCCACCGCCCAGGACCAATCCGGCCACATATACCAGCCCGTTAAGCATGAAGAGATAGGCGCACAACCAATGAAGCCGCAGAGCCACAGCAAGCATCCCGGGCCCGAGGCTCATGTGGTTGTAAATCCAGTCCGGCGGGCTGCTGTAGTGATGCAGGCCGGGCACATGGGCGCATATCCAGACGCCGATATCTGCCATGTAGTCGAAATTTCCAGTCTGCAAATTGGGTGTGTGCTGGTAAACCGGCGAAGACCAGTAGATGGCCATGCCGCTCAGGATGAGACCCAACAGAATTGGCACGTTCAGCCAGTGGCTCCATCTCACCAAGGGGTGGTGCCTGCGAACGATCTGCACGCGCTCACGATCGACCGGTGTGTCTACAGCGATCGGCTCCGGTGTGTTTATAACGACCGGCTGATAAATTGGAATTGCCTGTGGCATAACAGTTCGCTCTCTCCCTTCCCCACGAACCCGGGACGCCGGGCTGCCCCGGGTTCGGGGCGCGATGAATCCTGCGGTCCGAATTCACTGCAGATGCAACAACGCAGCGGACCCCTTGGCTGCGCGGACCGCGTGGCCGGACGTTGGTAGACACTGGTGCGATGTCTTCCGCTCCAGCCGCCGAAGCTCCGCCCGGGCTCTCCAGGCCCGGGCTTTCACCGCGCTCACGGTTAGGCCGAGTGTCTTGGCGATTTCTCGAACGCTCAATCCCTCGACGGACTGCAGATGCACGACAACTCGTAACCCAGGGGGCAAACACGCCAGCAACCGGTGCAGCCGGATCTCAGATTCCAATCGTTCGAACTGCGCCTCAGGATCCGGACGGCTATCGGCCACAAGGTCCACCAGCTGAGTCTTGTTTTCGTCTTCATTCTCGCGTTCGAGCTCAAGAGGGCGCATTTGGGAGCGCTTTCGGACAATTGTGCGCGCCGAGTTGGTGACGATGGCCGTGAGCCAGGTAGCCATCGCGGCGTCGCCGTTGAACTGCCCCAGATGTTTCCACGCGGACAGAAACGCATCCTGGACAGCGTCCTCGGCGTCGGCCGCGTTTTGCAGACGGCGCAGGGCAACGTAACGAAAATACGGCAGGCGCTCGGTGACGACGGTAGTCATTTCCAGCACAGTCGAGCGGAGAGCGTCCTCCAGTTGCTCAACGGGTTTCGTCTCCGCAGTTGTCACGTTCATGAAAATCTCCTTGAGGTTGTGGCGCAGACGATTGGGAAGCTTTGCGACTCCTGCCAAGGAAAAACAGAGGTATCCCATCACTGCACTTCGGTTGATTGGACAATTTTTGTGTATCTGCAAGGCGCACGCGATCAGGGAATGCGCCCTGCGGAACCGCGCAGGAAGCCGGCTCCAGAAGAGGGCTTTCTGCAGCGTGAAGGCGTAGTGCTGATCGACGAATTGTCTCGGCTTCGACGCAGCTACTGCATGCTATTTCCGGCCGGAGCTGCGGCGATGAGAAAAATCTTGTTCGTCGCGAGTATTCCATTGGACTGCTTCGTGGTGGCAGCGTATATCGTGTCTCCCGGAACCAGGTTCACCTTTCCCGGCTCAACTTGGGTCACCGGTACATCGGCGGGCACCGAAATCGACTTTGCGCCATCCTGGTAGTGCACAACCAGCGTCGTGCCGTTTCCCTTCTGTACTGTGCCATTTGTCATGCGCGAATGAGACATGGCGCTGACCGGCCGATACACGGAGCCGTTCGTCATCCTGCTGTGAGTCATGACGCCCGGAGCGGCACCCATCATAACGCTGCCCTCACCCGCGCCACGCAGTTCCGCAGGGAAGATCTTGATTTGCGTTGCTATCTCCGTTCCATTCGCCTGCTTTACTGAGGCAACGCCAACATAGGCACTCGACGTGACTTGACTCAGACTGGAGGGAACCTGCCGATAAGTGGTGAGAGGCTGCTTGATTGCAACACGCACAACGCCGGATGGCGTGTGAACTGAGATGGAGTCATGAGTCACCGCTTCAAGCTTCCCCTTTACTCCTGCGATTGGTGGAGTGGCTTGGGCTCGGGCGACAGTCGGAACGAGTTGCGCGGCCAGGAAGGCGGCGAAGACGAATGGCAATACGCGATGTTTCATGGGATGATCCTTCCAATATGAAATGTGGGAGCAATATTGCTCCGGTAGAATTCGTTCTCGAAAGTAAAGTGGCGCAAGCGGCAAGAATTATTCCGCGCCTGCTGTTTTTTTTATGGGTAAAACGCGAGAGCGTGGTCGAGCATGGCTTAGCGCCCTCTTGATGATGGAAGGTCGCAACCTTCGACGCTCTGTACGCGGGGCAATCCGCAAGAGACAACACGGTATTGACCGGCCCCCAGCGCCATTCCGCGGAGTCGATGAGGTTGTCGTTCCCAGCTATCGAAAGTTTGATCGCTGATCTGCACTGTCGCTTTTGTTCTCTCCAATAGCCCTTCTTCAGCTTTAGTTGCAAAGCTGGGCCGTCCAGGTGTTGCCGGGAGACCTCGTGCACAGCGCCGAACCGCTCCAGCCTGTCAAATCCTCCCTCCGGGGGATTGATGCAGGGTTCGAATGGCGTCTCTGTACTGCGGGTGCGTCTGGCGCTGCGCGCCACCGAGAGAGACGTCCTTCAATTCTGGTTCGCGCTCCAGTGACCTGGCAGGATAGACACCATGCTGCTGTGAAGTCGACGACTTGTGGGCATGGCTCAACACTCCTCTGGAAGGACCGCCAGCCGCAAAACCCATCCAGATCGAGTCCTCGACCAAACCCGCCGCTAACGGTGGGGGAAGATGCCTATGTCCTCTGAAATCAACTGCGCGGATTTACTGAATCGCTGTCTTGAACAAGAGTGCTACGGTGCTTGTTTTCATGAAGGGTTCCTTTCTTCGATCGGTTGAGGCGATGTGCCCGGATGTGGATTTGACCCAAATGCAATCGGCTAGAATGAACTGGACTCGCACGTTTGCGAGATGCCCTTCCTGTGCCGCATGTTTGAAGCGCAAGCGCGCGGTTGGTTGCGAACCGCCGAAAACCTCAGAGCTGGGTCGTAGCAGCTCCGACAATCACACCTTGATGCTGCTCCTGAGCGAACAGAATCAAGTGATGACCGGAACCACTGTCAAGGTGGAACCTGTCGGGGAACGCGATGTGAACAGACTCTTGCGCATCGCCCCTGACCGTCGCCACGCGCACCAGCGAACGCGCCACGGAAACGTGCTGAAGGAGTCTCCCACCGTTTTCTCCCCGCTGCACGTTGGAACGGTCGGCATCGTCAGTCAAAACTGCGACTATATCGAGCGGCCTCGACGTCTCGCCCGCTATAGAAAACTTCACATCCACTCCCGATGATGAGAGTGTCGTGGAGAGTATGCTCAGATCCAGATGAGCTCGCCGCGCTTCATCCCCAAGGGCCTTTTGAAGTGCGCTGACATCACTCCCAACCAACTGGTCGCGTCCGTTCACAACCATCTGTGGCGTGTAGGGGCCCTCAGGAGAGAGGCGCTGGGCGTAGACACTTTGCCTCTCGGTAAAGTCCGGGGATGAAAATGGGTCCTTCCATCCGAGGTCATTCCAGTAGGTGACGTGCTCACTGATGCCGACAATCAACTGCCCGGCGCTTGTTTGCTTCAGATTGACCTGGCGCAATACAGCATCCGCAGGCGGGCAGCTTGAACATCCCTCCGAGGTAAAGAGCTCCACGATCACTGCCGAACCGGGTCGTTTCTGACCCGAGGTCTGGCCCGTGGCGAAGTGCGGAAGAAGACCGCTGGCGAAGAGCAAAAGCGAACAGGCAAGCACGGGGCGAAGCTGCACGGAACCACCTCCGGCGGTATGCGTCGTTCCATCTGACACTTCGCCTCGCGCATGGTTACAAGCCGGCGTTCAACATGCGCTGTAACCAAAATGCAACTGAGGCCTCTAATGACGCAGAGGGTGACCTCTGCCGCCGACGGCGAGGGCTTCGCTGAGAGAGGAAGGGATGAGTCAGATTATTGCGTGCATGACCGTCATTCCAACTGACCGCTCGATCGATGAGCGAATCAGCATTCGACAGTTTCTAAGCGAGCAAGGAGGAGAGTAGTGATGGGTAAGCTGGACGGAAAAGTGGCGGTAATCACCGGAGCAACCTCCGGGATGGCGCTGGCCTCGGCAAAGCTGTTTGTCGACGAGGGAGCGTACGTGTTCATCACGGGGCGGAAGCAAGAGAATCTGGGCGAAGCTGTCAAGGCAATTGGGCGGAATGTGACCGGAGTGCAGGGCGATTCGGCGAAGCTGGCTGATCTCGACCGGCTGTGCGAGACGGTCAAGCGGGAGAAGGGCTATGTCGATATAGTGTTTGCCAGCGCCGGTCAGGGCGGCCGCGCTCCACTCGGGGCGATCACCGAAGAGCAGTTCGACGCCATTTTTTCTCTGAATACCCGCGGCACACTCTTTACAGTCCAGAAGGCGCTGCCCATGATGCGCGATGGCGGATCGATCATCATGAACGGATCGATTGCGCACCTCAAGGGTATGCCAGGGCTGGCTGTTTATGCGGGAAGCAAGGCGGCGCTGCGGTCGTTCGCGCGATCATGGGTGGTCGAACTCGCAGAGCGCAGGATTCGCGTGAACGTACTCAGCCCGGGACCGATCGCTACCAACGCTCTCATGAACGCTCCTGCAGAAGCGAAGGAATATTTCCGGTCGGGAATCCCTCGCAAGGAGTTCGGGCGCTCGGAAGAGATCGCAACGACGGCGCTATTTCTCGCGTCTGATGACTCCACCTTCGTGAACGGCAGCGAAATATGTGTCGATGGCGGTATGGCTCAGATCTGAGTTTCTAAAATGCCAAGCACATATGACCCACAGCATTCGCGACATGTCCCTTGCGCGGAGGGGCAATGGCACTCTATTTCATACGGTACGTTTGCGAAGGTTCGCTCACGACAAAAGAAAAATTGTCGCTGAGTTTCCAGGGACACGAGGTTAAGTTCAATTTGCCAGGCCCTGGGTCGGGGCTGGACCGCTTTTCGGCCACCATCACGATTGAGGGCACATCCTGGCAGGATGCAGATATCAACGCGCAGAAGATCATTCAGCCGTGCCTCGATGCCCTGTCCTTTTCCACTGGCCAGACTCTGCTATTGCTCAACTGGGAGCTGATTCTCAAGGGCGAGACCGGCTCCGAATGATCGTGTCGGGACTTGTCGACGCCGTTCTGACACGCATCGCAGGCGGGTTCGGCTTCGTGTTAATGACGTTCCTTTGGGGATCAGCTGGCTACACCGGGACCGCCTGTCGCCCTCCAGTAATCGCGAGGAACGAGGATGTTGTTAAATCCGCATCTGGCTGCGTCTAAGATTGCAGTGACGCAGTTGTGGCCAGTTTGGTATACCGCTTACAATAACGCCGCGAGGAGGCGTCAATATCCGCCCCAGGTTTTGTTCCTCTTACCACAGGAGCTTATCCAGACCCGCCTCCGGCGCGGATGAGGCTGCTCATACTCCACGCTTGCTGGTGGCAGGCTTCGGTGAGAATAGACGCCGCATACGATCAGAACGGCCGGCAGCGTTCGTGAGGACCAGTACGGGTATCTACGATGCGGCCGGCAACCCTCAATCACGGCCGCAGTGTTCGAGCGTTGGCATTGCGTAGGTGTGCTCCCTGACTGGATTGGGATCGATTCAAGCTGATGTACGATGTTGTTGTTCCGTTCGGATACGCTCCGTACATGTCATGATCCAACCGGAAGTGCCTTCCGGGTCCTGAACTCCGCCGTCAGCCGCCCTTTTTGCGCGCATGTCATCAAACATCGGTCACCAACGCAGTTGGACGTTTGCCGACCACACAACCGGATGCGGTCCCACCTGGAATGCGCCTGCCGCCAGGCTTGCGGAGCCCTGCGCGAGCAGCGCCGCGGCGGCCATGACCGCAATGGATGCGAAGAGAAATGCGAAGGGGTGGGAAGAATTGCCAACCGGGTGCGAGCAACGTTCCACTAAGCAGTGCATCTAACCGCGCAACTGCTAGTTGGGCCTTTTTTCCCGGGATCCATTTTTGGACAATTATCCGAGGCTGTGCCGATGGAGAATGCTGTCGGGCGAAGTCGTAACTCTTTCGCCTCTCCTGCGCCATTCCCCGCCCTCATTGCGCTGCTATTTGCTGCGAGCGCCACCTATGTGCCAGCGGCGGCACAGCAAATCATCGGTCCGGGGCCGACGGCTCCCGTGGCTTCTGCCGACTACGCTGGCGAGGATACGTGCGCAACCTGCCACGCGGATGTGGCGAAGGATTTCGCGGCCAATCCGCATCATCGCCTGGCGCTGGAGCATGGCGGCAAGGGTGTGACCTGCGAAAGCTGCCATGGGCCAGGCAAGGCCCACGTCGAGGGCGGCGGCGACCCCACCAAGATCTTTCGCTTTACCTCGGCTTCCGCCAAGCGCATTGACTCCACCTGTTTGAGGTGCCACGCAGCAGCGCATCCGAATTTTCAGCGCTCCCCGCACGGCGAGGCCGGCCTGAGTTGCACCACCTGCCATAGCGTGCACCACGCCGCACCGGAAACCTACCTGCTGGCCGGGCCTCAGCCGCAACTTTGTTACCGGTGCCATGCCGAAGTGCGCACCGCCTTCGAGATGCCGTTTCACCACCGCGTTCCGGAAGGCCTGATGACGTGCAGCGACTGTCACGATCCGCATGGCACATTCGAAAACAGCCGTCTGCAACTGCGCGATAGCGCGGATGAGAACGCCATCTGCACCAAGTGCCACACAGACACTCTGGGGCCGTTCGTCTACGAGCACCCGGTGGTGAAAACCGACGGGTGCACCTCGTGCCACCAGCCGCATGGCTCGCCCAATGCGCGCCTGCTGCAGGTGGCGCAGATGAATACGCTGTGCCTGCAGTGCCACTCGGCTACCAATATGGTGGCCTTTCCGCACGCGGTGTCGCCTACCGGGCCCGTGCACGATCAGGCCGCGCAGTACGTGGCCTGCACCAATTGCCACACTCAGATTCATGGCTCGAACGCAAGTAACATTTTCTTCCGATAGCGGTTAGCAGGTGCGCAGAGGAGGAAAAGCGATGAAGAGGTTTCGCTTCCTGCGGGTCCTTGCCAGTACATTGATACCGGCTTCATGCCTGGCGGCACTCGTATCCACGGCCGCGGCGCAGGCAGATACTGCGCCCAAGCCGGCACCCAAGAGCAAGTACGTGGTGAGCCAGTCTTTCGATCTTGGCGGGCACATTGTCGAGTACTCCGGGAGCGGCGCAGTGTACGCCACGCTGATTAACCTGCACAGCGGCCCGCGCATTCTGGAAGAGACCCTCACGGCCCATTCAGTGGCCGGGGCGCAGCGCACCATTTTCGATTCACTCGACACGGAGAGCACAGGCTACGGCGGCGACCCCAACAGCTTCACCACGCTACGATTCTCCAAAGGAAAGCTGTACGATTTTCAGGGATTCTTCCGCCGCGATCGCCAGTATTTCGACTACGACCTGTTCGGCAATCCGCTGATTCCGCCCGGGGTGACCACGACCACCGGCTACACATTTCCGCAGGTGGATTCCGCGCCGCATCTCTTCAATACCGTTCGGCAGATGACCAATGCGAACCTGACGCTGCTGCCGCTCTCGAAGATAAGTTTTCGTGCCGGCTATGTCCACACCATGAACCAGGGACCGAGCTATAGCTCAGTCCACTACGGGACCGAAGCGCTTCTCTACCAGGGCTGGCGCAACGGCACCGACAACTGGCTGGGCGCCGTGGACTGGAGACCGCTGACGCGTACCACCATCACCTACGAAGAGTACATCACGCACTATAAGGGCGATACATACTGGCAGCTCACCGGGCTGAATCTGCAACTCGCCAATGGGGCTCCGGTGACCCTGGGATTCGATAACACCACGGTTCCGGCTTGCGGCAATCATGGCCCTGCGGTGACCACCATCGCAACTACGCCGCCGACAGCCAACCCTACTTGCAACGGATTTCTGAAGTACACCAGAACCGAGCCAACCCGAGTGCTATTTCCCACAGAGATGTTCCGGCTGACGAGCGGCGATCTCAAGAATGTCCAGGTAACGGCGTTGGTACGCTACACCGGCGCAAATATGAATCTGCCCAACTACTTCGAGTACTTCAACGGCCTCGAGACCCGGACCACGCTGCGTGCCGCCACCGTCACCGGCGCCGCGCGGGCCAAGCGCATCAACGTGGGCGCAAACCTGGGCGTGGTTTGGGCGCTTTCGCCGCGCGTCAATTTGACCGAGCAGTACGCATTTCAGGATTTTCGCCAGCCCGGCGTCGGATTCCTTTCCGAGGTCGACCAGGATGGGACCTCCATGCTCGCGGCTCCGGGTCCTCCGCTGCCGCCCGCCATCACCAGCGCCAACAACTTCCTGGGACAGAAGACCTCGACCAACACGGTCACCGCGGAGTTCCTCGGCAACAGGTACGCAAGTGTCTCTGTCGGTTATCGCTTCCGCAGCCGCTCGCTCGCGTATGTGCAGTCGGTTCCCACGGATGCACTGCCCGCCGGGGCGGATTACACCTTCAGCGACCAGGAGAACAGCGGGCTGCTCGGCCTGCGATTCCAGCCACTACGCAACTGGCGCGTCAACGCGGACTTCGAGGTTGGCTGGGCCAATAACGCCTATGTGCAGATCGATCCCAGGCAATGGCAGCGATATAACGTTGGCTCGCAATGGCAGGCGAAGAGCTGGGCCCGGCTGTCGGCCTCTTTTGTCGATTGGGAACGGCGCGATAACGTGACCGACGTCGATTATCGGGCGCACAATCGCGCCTTCAACGCGGCAGCCTCGTTCGCGAACGGCAGCCATTACGGAGTGGATCTGAACTACAGCTATACGGATGCGTACTCGCGCGTCACGGAGTGCTTTGCCGATTCCGCTCCGCCGCCGCCCAGCGCTACACCACTTCCGCCTGGCTTTGTATGCGGAAATGTCACCGCCGTCAGTCCAATCCCGGGCTTCTTCGGCAACGGGTACTACGATGCGCCAACCCAGTTTGGCTCGATTATCTTCACCATCAATCCCTTCAAGCCGCTCCAGACCGATTTCGGCTACCACATGACAGCGATCAACGGGCATACGGAGTTGTTGAATCCACGGGCCGTCGAGGGCTCGCTGCAATCGCAGTACCAGACGCCTTTCGCCACCGCCATCTGGACCATCGAAAAGGGATGGGGCGTGCGCGGCGATTGGAACTACTATTCATACGGCGAAGGTTCTCCGATTGGGCCTACCCTGCCGCGCAGCTTCAGAGGCAATGTCTTCACCATCGCAGTACACAACGAGTTCTGAACCCGCATCCAACGGAACGCGGGCGCCACTTTTCACGACTGCAAAGGAGACTGTTGTGAATCGAAAAATGATGGCTTTGATTGTTTGTATGTTTGTTGCCCAATGGAGTTTGCCCGCGTTCGCGCAGGCAGCCGGTGAATCAGCCTACAAAGCCAAATGTGCCATGTGTCACGGTGCGGACGGGCTTGCCGACACGCCGACAGGCAAGGCCCTCAAAGTGCCCTCGGTGAAATCGCCGGAGTTCCAGGCCCTTTCCGAATCCGAGATGTTCGCCAGCACAAAGAACGGCAAAGGCAAGATGCCGGCCTATAAAGACAAGCTCAGCGACAGCCAGATCCACGAGGTGGTCGCCTACATGAGGACACTGGAGAAAAAATAGCGCGCAAAGGTAGAGCAGCGAGCGCATTCGAGAGCTCAGGCGTAATTGGCTGCAGCCGTTTTTCTTTTTTGGCGAATAATCCGACCACTTTGATCGGATCGGGTTTGACTACGGCCGCGGCGGTTACGCTGATCTTCTATTTCATCGAGAACCTGCTGGCGAGCAGGTTCGCGAGCCGTTGCAAATTGCGCGGCTTTGTTTTGGTGGGCAACGACCTCTACATCGCGAGCGCTTGGCGCAAGGATAGCCACTTTGCGGGTTACCGCCGGCAAAGCGGCTTCTTACACTTCGAGGAGGTGCTCGCGAAGACCAAGCAGGAGAGCGTGAGGGGACGCAATCTTGGGGTCCGCCTGGATCACCGGCGATGGACAGATTACGCCGCAACGGGCAAAGATCTGGCAAGGGTCCTCATCGCCGACAAACCGTCCGGAACGCGCAAGATGGCATCGAATCGGAGATGGAAACGTGCCTCGGGCTGTTCACGACAACTGACAGCTATCGGACAATCACGAACTATCGAATGGGCTTGCCCAGAGCAAATGTTTGACGTGGGTGGAAGGTCAGATTCATGGCAAAGTTGATCTACTCAATGATCACGTCGCTCGATGGTTACACGGAGGACGAGCATGGCCGCTTTGGCTTGGGCCTTCCCGAAGACGAAGAGATGCACTCCTACATCTGCGAGCTTGAGTCGTCATTCGGCACCTGTCTCTACGGACGGAAAATGTACGAGACAATGGTGTGCTGGGAGATCACGCACTTGGCTCGCGTTCAACCACGATTCCGGCTCGACTTTTCCCGGCAGCGGCAGGCGGCAGAAAAAGTCGTTTACTCGAGGACCCTCGCCGAGCCGCGCAGCGCACGGACGAAGATTGAGCGCTCATTCGATCCCGGCGCGGTCCGGTCAAGGCAAATGCCGCGCACGACGTCGCGGTTGAAGATCCTGAACTGGTCACGCAAGCGAACCTCCACTGTCGTGGGAAGGGCTGTGAGTCGCGCCGCCCCGCGCATCTGCGCGAATCGGCGCGACTCAATTCATTTTGGATCGACCGTTACAAGCATTAAACGAGGAAGCACCTCTAGGCGGCTACTCTCTCTGCTACTCTCTTGGCCACCCTGGCCTCGATGAGGTTCCGAATCAGGCGCCGCGTTCTCTCCACAAACGCGAGTTTGTCTGCCAGGCAGCTTTCAAGCAGGACGCCAACGCCATAGTGGCCGGTAATATCGGCTGCCGCAACCAAAGCCATATACTCTGCAATGCGGAGGTGAGTCAGGTGTGTGGCCTTTGCCAGGATGAAGAGGTGCCTCGCAGCCGGGTTTTGAATCTCGGCGAGTTCCTTACGAAAATCCTCGATAAAGACTTCCTGGAGTCGCGAGTTGACCTTAACCGGTTGTTCGCCAATCAGCTTGAAGCACTGGTCCTGAGTGGCGAGGACTTTCTCTGAGATGAAGGCCCGCGCTTCCAGGGCCTCTTTTACATCTGGATTCTCGGCAAGCTTGCTAATTTCCTGGTAGAACTTTGCACTCCGCTCCGTTCCTTGGCGGAGGCCGCTAAGCATCTGGACAAACAAATCTCTTGGATCGTTAACTGCCATGACTATTCTCCTTATATGGTTGTGCTTGTTGTTCGAGAGGTTAATGCTCTGACCGGGGAAGCAGATACTTATCTCGGTCGCAAGTTAAGAGCGCAATTCCCTGATCCTCCCTCATTCCCCAGACTAGGCGTGGTCTGTTGCATCAACAACTGGCAAAAACGCCAGTGCGCATCGGAAAGACTGTTCAGCAGAACTGAACGCCGCCTCACCCACGCTGCTGAAGACGGCGCCAAATCGCGAGCACCGAAGACTCACGGGGTCGGCGTATCACGCCCGGATACGGCACCCGAGAAGCGAAGGGGAAACACCATCCGCTCGATTTCGCTACTAATCTGCGTCGGGGGCATCCCTCTGACGTGCAGGTCATTCTCGACGCCGTGGATGCCAACACGGCCAACATCGCTCAAGGGTATCTGCAGCAGGGAATGCTGCTGGCGCTATCGCAGTACAACTCCTGGAATGGTCTGGACCCTACGACGCCAACCAGCGTGGTCCAGGTGCGCTCGACCGTGCTCTACAACCCCGGCTTGGTGACGCCGTGGTTCTACGTTACCGGGAGTATGAGCATCCTAATCTTTATCAACGGATCGCTCGTGGCCTCAGCGCTGGCCGTAAAGGAGAAAGAGACCGGCACGATAGAACAATTGCTCATGACACCCGCGCAGACTATGGAAATGCTGCTGGCTAAGACGACGCCGGTGTTCATATTGCTGATGATCGTTCTCATGCTAGCACTGAGCGTTTCCATGGTTGTCTTCGGATTGCCGTTTCGTGGGGAATTCTGGCTCTTCGTGGTGTCTGGAATGTTCGCCTCGCTCGCTGGTATCGGAATTGGGGTGACACTGGCGACAGCCTCGAAATCGCAGCAACAGGCACAGCTGCTGATTTTTTTGTCAATCCGCCTCTTACGTTGATATCGGGCGCGAGCTCTCCTATCGAGAACATGCCGCAAATGTTTCAGAAGCTTTCGTACTTTGATCCGTTGCGCTATCTTGTGACGATTATTCGAGGTGTAACCATCGGGAACGCACCGTTCAGCGCGCTGTGGCCAAATCTCGCTGCATTGGCGGCATTCTTGTTGATATTGTTTTCAATCAGCGCCTGGCGCTTCCGCAAGCAGTAAGTGAGGTGATTATGACAACACACAAAAACAAGGCCGTCGCTGCCAAGCCAAAGCTAAAGCGGAAAGATTATGAAAAAGAGCTTCGCCGCCTTCAGGCCGAACTCTGTCTTTTGCAGGGCTCGGTGAAACACTCGGGGCAGCGCATCATCATCGTCTTTGAAGGCCGTGACGGCGCGGGCAAGGGCGGCACGATACGCGCGATCACGGAAAAGGTGAGCCGCGTATCTTCCGAGTCGTGGCACTTCCTGCTCCGTCAGACCGTGAAAAGACTCAGCTCTACATGCAACGCTATTTTGAGCACTTCCCGTCTGCTGGCGAAATTGTGATCTTCGACCGCAGTTGGTACAACCGTGCGGGCGTGGAATATGTAATGGGCTTCTGTACTAAGGAGCAGCATCGCCGCTTTCTTGAACTCTGTCCAGATTTTGAGAGCTACTTAATAGAAGGCGGAATCCAGCTCATCAAATTCTGGCTCGAAGTGAGCAACGAAGAGCAGGAGCGACGATTCGCGGCGCGCATCGAGGATCCGCTGCGCCAGTGGAAGCTCAGCCCAGTCGACTTGCCGTCGCGTGAGCGTTGGTACGAATACTCGCGAGCGCGCGACATGATGTTCGAATCCACCGATACCGACCATGCTCCTTGGTGTATCATCCGGTCGGATGACAAGAAGCGCGCGCGACTCAACTGCATTTCCCATCTTTTGGGCTTGATTCCCTGGGAGCAAGTACGACGAAAGAGAGTCAAACTGCCCAAGCGCTCTAACAAGGATGCCTACGACGATCAGGCCACGCTCGAAGGCAGAAAATTCGTACCCGAAAAATACTGAATGTTTTGCATGTTGACGCACGCTTGGAAAGCGTGCGCTCTCCAGACACCAGCCCGAATATCCCGTTGTAAGTCTTAGCGAGAGAATCTTGTAAATGATTGCATCGATCATTGGAACTTTCGCAACGTTGATTCACTCACGAGAGATGAACGTTCCAAGAACGCGCCGGTGGTATCCTCTACTCCAGATGAGAACAAGGACGCTACAAACCTTTTGCCTGTCGGGAATGCTTGGAATGGCATTCCCGCGGGCGCACAAAGTGCGTCCGTTCTCCAGGCACCTGGAGAGCAGGTGAAATCCGTCCATTTTGACGGCTCCTCGACCGCAGCGCTGGTCCTGCAGGCTCGAGGGGAGGGCGTGCAGATATACACGTGTGTGAAAGATTCGGATTGGGCCTGGAAGTTGAAGGCCCCGGACGCCACGTCATTCGATCAAGATGGCAAAGCGATTGGGAAGCACTTCGCAGGGCCAACTTGGCGACTCAACGATGGAAGTGAAGTGCAAGGCAAGCTGTTGGAAGTTCGGCAGCAGCCCGGGAGCATTCCATGGCTAGCTTCTTCGATACGAAGCAGTAGCTTTCTTTCTTCGAACAGTGGGGAGCACTGGCTGTATCACCGGCAACGATGACCTTTGCCGGAGCTTCGCCGTCCTGCCCTCAATCTCCCCTTAGCTGATATTCGGGGAGTAATCTGTCTCGGGAAGCGCTTCGGTGGTCGGGCAATCCCCGAGAGCCCTGTACACTTAGTTGCGGTTTCTCCGGACTTACAGCGCGAGGTGGAAATGATCGACACTATCTCCAGGGCACGCACAGGAGCAAAGCGATGTATACGTAGTCCGCCCATGCTGATCGCAACAGCACTTTGCCTCACCGCCTTGGCTGGCGGGCATTCCTTTACTCAGGTCCCGGCAAAGGCAGGTCGTTTCCCGGCCTCGAAGTTAATCCTTATCCAGCATGTGGAGGTCGCCGGAGATTCCGCCAGAGAACCCGCCATCGTCGAGCATCCCAATGGGAACCTCTTTGTCAGCGGCTATGGAGTGTTGGCCGACGGCCGGCCGCAGCAAGTGCCGACGGTATGGAAGAGTGCAGATCACGGGGAAAGTTGGACACGCGTGGATGTCGGAGGCACGGCCGATGGGGCTGTGGGGAACTCCGATGTCAGCCTGTCCGTTGCTCGGAACGGTGCTCTCTACCTCGCCGAATTGGAGTTCGATCCGAAGGTCATGGCTGGGGTCCGTGTCACCGTAGGCGTCAGCAGAGATGTCGGAGCAACGTGGCACTGGACGACACTTGCCAAAGAGCATTGGGAGGACCGTCCGTGGGTGGCCGTAGGGCCGGACGGAACTGCGCATGTGGTCTGGAACGACTCCGAGGGCGTCCAGCACTCCATGAGCCGAGATTCCGGCAGCACGTGGAGCGCGCCGCAGTGCCTTAACCGTACCGGCGGCTCCAGCCATCTTGCTGTCGGACCCCATGGAGATGTTGCCGTCCGCATCGTGCCTAGCTACGCTGGGGGTTCCAAGTTCAGCGCCGGCGCGGACTTCATCGCCGTCAGCACCGACGGTGGCAATACCTGGCGGAAAAGGCTGCCCCCCGGAAACCAAGATTGGTCTCCCGGAGATGACCCGCGTTCCACTCCGCGTTGGGTTGAACCCGTTGCCTGGGACGTCGAAGGGGCGCTTTACTCCCTGTGGACGAATAGCAAAGGCGTCTGGCTCGCGCAGTCCACGGACAACGGTGCGACGTGGCGGCAGTGGCGCGTCGCCGACATTGATGCCGTGTCCTATTACCCCTATCTCACTGCGAAAGACCGCGGCGAACTGGCAGCAACATGGTTCTCTGGAACTGGTGAGTCGTTGCAGTGGCACGTGGCTCGAATTGAGGTTGACAGCCGCCAATCCCGGCCCCGCGTCGCGCAGCTGTCCAAACTCAGAACAGACAGCTGGGCTAGAACCAGCAAAAGTGGTGCGCCACTACGAGAAACGGCAGGAGAGTACCTATCGGTTCTGTTTCTTCGCAACGGTGATATCGCCGTGGTGAGTCCCATCCAGCATTTGCAGAGAAAGCGGCTTGGCTTTTCGTTTTGGAGGTTTCGATAATGCTGACCGGACCAGCAGTGGCGGCCGCGTGGACCACCCCCGCGGACATGTGCAAAACACACTCAGCGGCCCCTTGAATCAAGTGAGGCAATGTCGCCGGAGAGATCGTAAGGTACAGACCCGTTCGGGCGGTCTAAAACTACGCGGAGAAGGCGAACGACTGTCAGGCAAGTCGCAGCGTCTGACATGCAGAAGGTTATAGAGGTTGGTGCGATCCCAGGTCTAAAATCGAGACTTGGAGCACCCTCGGATCGCGGCCGGGCGAGTTCCCTGAGATGCGGGCCACCCGCCCATCGAGCTCCGTCAAGGCTACAGAATCACATAATTGCGTTGCAGCAGTAGGCGGTATGCTGGAATCACACACAATAAGCGTCTCAATCGCACGAGACTGGAAAGATGTCTATGAGGCCGTGTGGCGGCCACAGGATTTCACGCGATGGGCATCTGGCCTGAGTCAGTCACGCTTGGAGAGAGACGAGGCGGATTGGTGGAAGACCGAAGGTCCCGAGGGCCCGATCAGGATACATTTTTCCGACCACAATGCATTTGGCGTGATGGATCACTACGTGGATCTCGGAACCGGAGCGGAAATCTATGTTCCGATGAGAATTGTCGCGAATGGGGAAGGCGCTGAGGTCCTGTTTACCTTGTTTCGCCAGCCAGGCATGTCAGACGAGAAGTTTGCTGCAGATGCCGATTGGGTCGCGCGTGACCTGCTAGCATTGAAGGCGCTGATAGCTTCTTCCTAAGCCCCGCCGCTTGCGACAACTTGCTAGCGCCGTTCTGGTTCGAGCAGTGAATAGTGCTGTCCTGCCTGTTCTATGGGCCGACGTACATGACCTGCAAACGAAGAGCTGCATCCGAGGCCTCCGCGCAGTTGCGGGCGTATCCGGCGATCCGGAACCAATGTGAGCAATATCACGTCGGGGAAGGGTTGGATGCTGGTGTTACCCCACTCCAGGCTCCTGCGGCGTTTGTGGGGACTCAGCGTATTCGTCGTCACAGCCCAGGTTCGAGGGTCGGACTAGGCTACCTCCGAAGCGGGTCGATCACCCACTCACATATGCCTACAGCCACCATGCAAAGCCATAAACACCGGGCCTTGTTATTGGCCCTTGGAGCCGCTTTCGCAGCGCTGACCATCCTCTACAGCGTTGCGTGGATGTACTACGTTCGGCTCCCGATGTCAGCGCTGCCGCCGGTCGAAGTAGGCTATAACCAATCGTACGTCCCCACTGGAATTGAGATTGACAGGGTGCATCCAAGCAGCCCAGCGGAGAGTGCTGGGCTCAGGGTGAACGACCGTATCGTAGCCATCAATGGAAGGAGCGCAAGTTCGGCATCGGGATGGGACGAATTGGAGTCACGCACCTGGCGGAGTTCACAACCCGGAGACACGGTAGCCCTCACCCTGCAACGACCGGGACAATCACAACTCTTAGTCATCACACCTCGATTTCGCGCCCGGCAGGGAGTAGACGACCCCAAGACCCTGCCCCGAGCTATAGCGAATCAGATACTGGCGTCGTACCCCCTGCTATTTCTAGTTGTGGGTTTGGCTGTCCTGTTTCTGCGGGTGGAGGACCGCAACGCATGGCTGCTGGCGCTGGTATTCGCTACCTTCATTACGGCCGCTGACATACCCGATGAATTCTCCGCCGCACCGCGGAATCTCGCGTCATTCCTGCTCGCCTATCGGACCATAATGGGCAGTCTTCTCACCGGGCTGTTTTATTTCTTCTTTGCCGTCTTCCCCGCCCGATCTCCGATTGACCGCAGGGTCCCCTGGCTGAAGTGGGCTCTCCTCGCATGCGGTATCTGTTTGAGCCTTGGAGGTTACCAGCATGGCAACGCCAGGGCATTGCCTTTTATCCTCGCGGTATTGCCCGGCGGCACCGCCGAGAACGCCCGAATCGTCGTTGTCTACAGTTCTATTCTTCTTGGGCTCATCTCCCTGTTGTGGAACAGGTTCAGCGCCAGCACGGACGACCTGCGCAAGATCAAAGTGCTTTTCTGGGGTACCGTCGTCGGTGTCGCGCCCGCTGTAACGATCGCGCTTTCGCAGGATCTCTTCCATGTTCAAGTCTCTTATTGGTTGAATTTCGTAAAGGTCGTTCTTTTGTTCCTCTTTCCTCTCTCCTTCGCCTACGCTGTGGTCAAGCATCGCGTCATGGACATTCCCGTCCTGCTCAAGCGCAGTGCCCGTTACTTCCTGGTTGAAAGCGGCTTTCTGATTCTGATCCTCGTCATCTCGATTGGCCTGACGTTGTGGTTTGGTCAGGGATTCGCGCACTATTTCTCCGCCGGATCCAGAACCGCCATCCCCATTGGAGCGATGTTCGGCGTTGTGTTGATCTCGGGAGCAACCCAGGTCCATAGCCGCGTTCGGACGCGGCTCGACCGCGCTTTCTTCCGCAGCTCCTATGACGCACAGCAAATCCTGCAGGACCTTGCCACCAAGGCCCTCGATACCAGCAGTCGCGAAGGGCTCGCGTTGCTTCTGCAGCAGAAAATCTGCGACGCGCTGCATCCACGTTCAGCGTTTGTTTACCTTCAGGCCAGCAACGGACAGTTGTTCGCATATGCGGGCAATCCGCCGCCTGAAGCCATGACACTCTCAAGTACCGGCGCAGGAATCGCCGAACTGGCAGACCGAGACGGGCCTTTGGAGTTGATATCCGAGGAGATGCGTGGGACGCAACTGGCCCCGCTAAGCCCGGAGTGCCTGGTGCCGATTCACGGTTCCAGCCGAGGAAAGCTCGAAGGAGTGGCTGTGCTCGGCACGCGGCTTTCCGATGAACCATATTCGGCCAGTGACAAGCGCCTGCTGGCATCCGTGGCCAGCCAGTCAGGAATCGCGATGCGAAGCATCACGCTTGCGGAAAAGATGGCTGAGCAGATGGAAGCGGAGCGTCGCACCGAGCAGGAAATGCAGATCGCGCGTCAGGTGCAAAGCCGGCTGCTGCCACAGCAGGCCCCTTCGCTCAAGACGCTGGACTGTTCCGGCAAGTGCATACAGACGCGTGCCGTTGGTGGGGACTATTTCGACTTTCTCGATTTTGGCTCAGGCCGTCTCGGCCTGGTGCTGGCCGATATCTCAGGAAAAGGCATGTCGGCCGCGCTGCTGATGGCGAATCTGCAGGCCAATCTGCGCGGCCAGTACGCGCTTGCGTTGGAAGACTTCCCGCGGTTGCTACGCTCCGTCAATCAACTCTTTTACCGGAACACTGAGCCTAGCCATTACGCCACCATGTTCTTTGCAATCTACGACGATCGGACTCAGTGCCTGCAATATGTGAATTGCGGTCACAATCCTCCGATCCTTCTGCGGGCCAATGGGGTTTTTGAGCGATTCACGGCAACCGCAACAGTGTTGGGATTGTTCGAGGAATGGGACTGCGCGGTCGCCGAATGCAATCTCGAATCCGGCGACGTCCTGGTGATTTATTCCGATGGCATCTCTGAAGCGGGCTCAAACGATGAGGAAGAATTCGGCGAAGATCGTCTGATTGATACGTTTCGGAAGCATCGGCAGCCATCAGCGGGCGAACTTCTCAACAACATCCTTGGCGATGTACAGCAGTTCAGCCGCGGCAGGCAGGCAGACGATATGACTCTGATCGTCGCTCGCTGCACTCCGCCTCTTAAGCAGACCAGTGAGCTTGAGATCCCTCAACGCCCTTTGCATGGTCAACCGGAAGCTGTGAATTCTAAAGGGCTGGATTAGTCCTGTGAAGCGTGTAACTGGCCACCCTTGGCCAGGCAGGATGTAAAGGAACGCGAGATCTTGCGACCTGGACTTGTGTTAGCATGGCTCACAGCTCCCTGACGCTGCGGCATTTTTCAGGTTCTATCGATGGAAATGCGGCGCCGTTTCGAAATCTAACGACCAAGCCGTTCGCGAACGTCTCCAGCCCTCAAGTATTCTATTCACATGGAGATGATCAACTGACTCGTACCCGACGTGCCTTAGTTCTGACCGGTGGTGGGCTCGCTGCGAGCGCCTGGGAGACTGGCCTCATTACAGGGATGGCAGACGCGGGTCTCGACGTCAGAAACGCCGACCTTTTCGTCGGAACCTCTGCTGGCTCCAGAGTTGTGCTCCATCTTGCGAGCGGAGTCGCGCACGAAGACGAATTTCAACGACGCCTTCAGCCCGGGCCGCCGTCTTCCGAGCGGCCTCCTCAAGTTGACTGGGCAGAGATTCTCGACGGCGTAGATCGTGCGAAGCAGGCCGGGGGCACCCGGACTGAAATTATGCGAAAAATCGGATCGTTGGCGGTAGCGGCAGCTTCGGGCAGGAGTGGCTCTAGCAGACGGGAGATCGTCGCGGCTCAGCTTCCGATGAGGACATGGCCGGAAAAAAGGGTGCTCATCGTCGCCGTCAATGCGGAAACTGGAGAGCGACGCGCCTTCGATCGCGACAGTGGCATCGATCTGGTTGATGCGGTCATCGCCAGCACCGCTTTCTTCGGTTGGCCGCCCACCCTGTTTCAAGGCGAGCATTATATTGACGGAGGGTTCTATTCCTCGGACAACGCAGACCTGGCGACCGGTTTGGATCGGGTGATGATCCTCGCGCTCAAAACACCCCCGAATGTTCCGTACAAGAAGTTAGTCTCACTCGACGAGGGGGTGAAGACACTGCGAGACAGCGGTGCTTTGGTTGAAGTCATACATCCCGATGAAAACACTTCGGCGGCCCTCGCCGCGGCGGGCGGAGTTATGAATCCGGCGATTTCCGCCCCAGCAGCAAGGGCTGGACGTGTGCAAGGCAGAAACATAGTGAACGAGCGCATCTTATCGTTCTGGCAGTGAGAAGGTAAACAGCCTCAGCTATCTGCAGAACTTGACCATGGCCGGCGCTCAAACACGATAGAACCTGGGAAGTCGGCATGGCGACTGGGAACCGGAGATGTACACGCTGCGGCGGAACGTGCCTGACGATTGGGACAGCAACAAATTCGTTGTCGTATTGGACTCTGTCATGCCTGCGAAGGCTGTAGAGCCGTGGGTACATTCGGCGATTGCTTCGATAGATCCGACCGTGCCGGCGGAGATGGAAGTTCTGGACCAGACGGTGAACCGGCTTGCGGACCGGCCTCGCTTTGAAACCGCGCTGCATGCATTCTTTGCATTCGCGGGATTGACGCTGGCGGTTGTGGGACTTTATGGACTCATGGCGTTCCTGACGACGCAGCGGACTCACGAGGTAGGAATCAGGATGGCGCCGTGTCGGCGCGGGCTTCGTCCAGCAGCCGGCCTTCGCGCATCGGCGGCAGGGGAGAGAGTTGAGGGCGTCGTCGAACGACGGAGACGCGCAGGCTAGGGCACGGCGAAGGGCTGCGTGAACGATTTGCTCGGGCCAGCCGGCAACTGTACATATGTGCAGTTGCAATTCTCCGCCGTCCCACCAGACCCGACCGCGTCCGCAGGCCACGAAGTCTGCACGGTAAGCGGCGTGCTCGCCTGGACAGTGATCGACCCGCCGCCAGACACAAGAACCGCCTGGGCACTGGCATAGAAGCCCACCAGGACGACCTGGAAGGCGATCAACTGAGACAAATTGCCGAGCCCGATGGGCCCGCCCGTGGTGAGCACGTTCGGAGAGGCCAGGAAGTTGATGCCCATGTCAGCCACTACACTCTGTCCGTTATTATCCGTCACCTTGCAGTCAAACCCGGTGATCGTGCCTGGGCTCTCCTGGGAGTAATTGAATACAAAACGGATCTTCCAGCCACCTGGGATGGTGAGATCGCTGGGCAGAGTGGCAGTGTCCGCATTGGGTATATTCGCGGTGAAAGTAGCGGCGACGTTCGGATTCGTTTGGACTGCCGGTGGCCAGTATTGGGACCACGCGATCAGCTTGGTTGTATTCGGCCACATCTTGGCGCCATATTGCACCCAGCCAATCGCCAGGTCCCCCGGAGTTGCAGTCCAATCAGTCGTCACCTGACCCGGTTGCTGGTCGGCTCTGGGTGGAAGCCCGTTGATCTGAAAACCGATCGGCGAACCCGGCGGCGTGCCCAACGTCGGGCTGACGACAAGGGCCTCAGCGATATCGATCTCAACCACAAGATCCGCCACCGGAATCGGCCGATTATCGCTTCCCAAGCCAGTCCAGAAGACGTATTGCGTGCTGCCTCCGAGCGTCCCAGCATACTTGACCAGCTGCCAGCTGCAGGCGAAAGGCGCCACCGCGATTGCGGGGCCGGCCGCGCTCTGCTGTTTGATGGGGAGATTCCCGCCCGTCCAACTACTCGACGGATTCGGATTCGAGGAGACCAGCACTTCGCCGCTGGAGTTGTTGGTGATGTATCCCGTATAGAGACTCGGACTCGAGCCGAATGCAACCGCGCATGGCGTCGCCGCGCTCGATTGGTTGATGGCAACGGAACCCGACCAGGTTCCGTCCGCTTTCAGCGAGGAAAGATACAAATCCTTGCTCCCATTGGCGGCGGCGAAAACCAGATAAAGAGTCTTGCCGAGCACCGCGAGCGAAGGCGAAAAATGACAAGACTCCCCAGTGACGGTCGCCTTGGACCAAGTCCCACCGACGGAGAGAGAACAGACGAAAATGTCTTCCGATCCGTTTGCGGCAACGAAGGCCAGATAGAGATCGCCGGGCTCGCCGGAGGCCGCGTAGGAGGCAAGCGAAGGCGCATTGGTACTGGTTTGATTGGTGGCAACCGTTGCGCTCCAGCTCTCCGGCTTGTCAGGCGTCGACGAGGAATAGACGAGGAGGGTGTTCGACGGGTTATTGGCGACGAAGGCGACGCAGAGACTGCCGTTCCACACCGCCAGGGAAGGTGCGCATTTGCTGTATTGATTGAAGAAAGTCGCGCTGCTCCAGGTCACGCCGTCCGTTGTTGAGGTGAGGAAAATGCGGTTGCTGGGGATGCCGGTCGCGCTGTCTTCGTCGTCGCTGATGAAGGCAGCGTAGAGACTGCCGTTAAACAACGTGAGGGAGGGCGTAAACGGGCTCGTCTGGTTGATCGGCACGCTGGGCGTCCAGGTTGCGCCGTCCGCAGACGAGGCCGCCAGAATGTCGTTGCTACCGTTATCGGCGATAAACGCCGTCCACAAATTGTTTGCCACCGCAATGCCTCTTTTCTGCCGGGAATAGCCGGGGGGGCCCAGGTTCGGATGCAAGCGTCAGATTCGATGTTTCAATGGATTGTGCGGCTTGATGAGCCAAAACCGTACTGACCCAAACGCACGAAAGAATCACCAGGAAAGCTGCGGAACGAGGTCAAAGGCGGAATTCGCGAAGAAGCAGGAGAATTTCGTCTTTGCACTCTCCCCTCCCGGTCTGGGGATGCAACGCTTCTCATTCCGGGAATATACATTTTGCTTTGCCCAGTCGTCGGAGAATACACCCCCGAGTACGCGGCTCGCCACATTTTTCGCATTCGTCCCAACGGCGAAGACCTTTTCGTCCCCCCCAGGTCCTCCGCCCAGGCCAAAGAGCCATGACTTGCCTGATTGGGAATCCATTTTACAGACACCATCCCGTCGACTCCCCTCCGTCGTCCAGATTGGTTTCGCCTTGCTGCTGCGCCCACCCGGCTGGTAGGGGCCGGGTGCCCTGGGGGAAGCCCCCGCACCCCCAGCCTGCTTCCACTCTGAAAGCGGGCGTCTTCTCATGCGTGCTATGGCCGTCAACCCAGAATCATGCCTAGGCGCATCCTGTCTGGCCGAAGGCCAGTCGCACGTTTGCGGAGAGTAATCCCGGGAATTGCACTCAACGGATGCTCAATGAGGGATTCCTCATCATCGACAGTCTCGGTTCGGGCTGACAACTCGACGAGGATGGCGTGCACTAGCCCTTGCCCGGATTGATCCTACAGTGGTCTGAGCGCCAGCAATTACCGCACGATTACTGGAGCCTCGGGAGCCCCAAAATCCAGTAGCATACCGCGGCTGACTGTAGTCTTCACCGTGTGCACTACAGAGAATTGACTTGAATCTCGATGCTCTGCTCAATGATCCTTGGCTGGCTTCAAGTTCTCTTGCGGAATGATCGTATTGGGGCCGCGGCTGGACGTGAGCCACCCCGCAAGTCCGACGATTGGAGAAAGTTCCCACTCAGTTTGCAGGTAAGGCAGCAGAAGGTTGGCCTGTTTTCAGGTTCAGCTCGCTGGCACTGCGCTTCGTTGCGTTCTGTTCGATCTGCACACGAGCGTAAAACGGCTCAAAAATTGAGGGCCTGTCGCGGCCGTTCTCTCGATACGGCAGCTAGGGTGCTCTTCAGCTCGTTGAGCAAGTTCCAGGAACAAAAGACGACCCCAAGGGAGAGGTCAAAATGGAAGAAATCACACGCTCCAGCCCTTCAATCCTCCGGCTTGCGGCGGTGTTTGCCGCCACGCTATCGCCGTACCTCAAAGTCAACCAGGCTATGAGAACCACGAGAAAACTCCTTTTGGCCGGGATGATGCCTTTATTCCTTTGTTCGCTTGGACATGCTCAAACCATCTACTCGAACACGTTTAATGGCGGGGCGGTGAACATCAACCAGGCGGCGCCCACGGTGGCCACCGATGACGCGGGCGCTGCCAGTTCCGCACTTTGGAAGGATGCGGCGAACAGCACCATGTTGCATGCGAACGGTAGTGTGAACACCGCGGCGGGGGATAGCGTCCTGCTGCCGTTTACGCCCGAGAATGGCTATATCTACACTCTCACAGCGTCGGTGACCTTCAGCGGTAATCCAGGCAGCTGGATCGGAGCGGGTTTTGCGGAAAATTATTGGTATCCCGGCAGTGGAAATGCACAATTCAACGAGAGCGGCGTCAATGGATACGATTGGGCAATCCTGACGGAGTCGAGCGGGAACGTTCAATATTTCACGGGCCCGAGCACAACCGGACAGATCTTCAATCAGAATGGCTTCTTCGCCTCGGGCGCGGGGACCCACACCCTGACGTTGACCCTGAATACGACCGGCGCGCAATGGGTGATGTCTTGCTCTGTCGACGGAAATGAAGCAGGGACGAGCCATACCTATACCACTCAGCCGGCGATCACCGCGGTTGGGATCACCCAACACACTCTTACTGCACCCAGCGCAATCCAATGGAATTCGATTTCGCTTCAGGCCTCCGGGACGCGCACCACGAACCCGGTCAGTGCCACCGTCGATTTCTCAGACACCGGGGTGCCGCTCAACCCGTCATTCGTCGGGTTGAGCTATGAGAAACAGGAATTGACCACTGGTTTGTTCTCCGCCACGAACACTCCACTGATACGTTTGTTCCGCATGTTAGGACCCGCTGTCTTGCGCATCGGTGGCGGCACTGTAGATGAAACGAGCTGGAACGGGATGTCGAACACGACTCCAATTACCCCGTCCGAAGTAGACGCTTTTAGCCGATTTGTGAAGGCACTGCCCAGGGACTGGTCCGTGATTTATGGAATCAATCTTGAAACCAACACTCCCGCAAATGCCGCCGACGAAGCAGCGTATGCGGCGAGCGACCTGGGACCCCATTTGTTCGGCTTTGAACTTGGGAACGAACCTGAATATTACGGTTGGACGTATGACACGTTTCTTTCCAACTGGCAGCAGGAGGAGTCTACCATTACAACCACAGTGCCGGGTTGGGACCAGGGCACGGGCCGCGGCGGCTGGATGGTGGATGGCGCGGACGCCGGACAAGGCCAGTTATCGGCATACACGGATCCCTTTGCCGGCAATGAGTCGGGCGTGGCTTCGCTGTTGACCCAGCATTACTACGCGGGCTCCACCGGCACGATGCAAACCATTCTGCAATACCCTAACTCAACGCTGGACAATTTGGTGACCAACATCGTGGGAGCAGCGAGTGGGAACCAATCGCTCGGTGCCCGCATAACTGAATCCGGATCCATTTCCGGTGGCGGATTACTCGGTGTGAGCAACGCTTTCGGCGCCGCGCTCTGGTCATTAGACTACATGTTCACGACGGCAGAGAATGGAGGCCGAGGCGTCAACTTTCATGGCGGCGGCCTGAGCCCCTATTCGCCTATCAACGATAACGGAACGACCGTCACCTCGGTGGGACCCGAATTCTACGCGATGAAAATGTTCTCGCTGATCCCGAAGTGGGGCAGCGTCATTCCGGCCACTGTTTTGCTGAATCCAACGGGCGCCAATTTCACCGCCTATGGCGTGCAGGCAAAGGATGGTACGATCAGCGCCGTGCTGAATAATAAGGAGGTGAATGACACAGTGTCCGTGAGCATCAACCTGGGGCCGGATGTGTCGCGCGTAAGATTGATGAGTCTGACCGCGCCGAACCTCTTCGACTCCACGGGCCTCACGCTCGGCGGCGCCGCGATCACTATCAATGGCACCTGGCACGGCGGCGTTCAGGAAGTGATACCTGCGGCCGACGGGCAATTGACGCTCGATGTGCCTCCGGCAACCGCCTATTTGTTGATTCCCCAAAAGTTCCGCCATCGAGAGCCCGAGCGACGGTAGCGATATTGACCCCAATTGGTGACGCCTTCCTCGTTTGGGAACAACGTCTCGGTCTTCTGTTAAACCGTCCCGGCGAATGGCCCATGCCCCAAGCAAACTTAGCACGAAGATGGGTGCCCCGGGTCTCGCTTTTTGAGACCTGGGAGACCACTGCGCCTGCTCACTTTTCGCTTGCGGAAAGACGGCGGACCACACATTCCGGATCGCCCACCATCCTCTCGGAACCTGGACTTTGACTCTCAGATTGTCCGGATCCGCGCATCCGACGACAGCCGAAGTTATAAGGTTCAGAAGAGCCATTAGGTAGTGCCGGAGGCCGAGAGGAAAGGCATAATCTCCGAATGACCTAATCCTCCGGATCTGCTGCAGCTGAGCCGGCTGCTGGTCTTGGACTCCAGGGCTTTTTCGCGTAAGCGGCTGCGTCATCGCCAAAAGGCCCATGACGCGGTGGAGCGGGCTCATATCCCGCGTAGCGCATTGCGTATCTGGGCCTTCCGTGAGCACTGGAACTCAGCACTTCAGCCAGGGGCACAATCGCCTTGATCACCTGCGATCCGGCCGCGTGCTCGGTGCCCTCGATGCGCCCGCGCCGCGAGTTGATGTCGCCAATGATCACGCCGATGAATTCCTCGGGCACCGTCACCTCGACCGCCATCACCGGCTCCAGCAGCACCGGGTTCGCCTTCCTGGCCGCTTCCTTGAACGCGATCGAGCCGGCAAACTTGAAGGCCATTTCATTCGAGTCCACTCCGTGGTAGCTGCCGTCGTAGAGCGTCACCTTCACATCCACCACCGGGAAGCCGGCCAGAATGCCCAGTTCCATGGCGCCCTGGATGTCCTGGTCGATGGGCTTGATGTACTCCTTGGGAACCACGCCGCCCTTGATGTCGTCGATGAACTCGTAGCCCTTGCCCGCCTCGTTGGGCTCGATGCGCAGCTTGCAGTGGCCATAGTTGCCTGAGCCGCCGGTCTGGCGGATATACTTCCCCTCGGCCTCGGCCGTCTTGCGGATCGTTTCCTTGAAATTGATCTTCAACTCGCCGATATTCACCTGGTGCTTTGGAGAATCTTCGTGCGGACCTCCATCAACTGCAGCTCATCCTCCCCGCTGATGACCAGTCCCCTTTCAACGGCGATCACCTCAGCTCTGATTGCTGGCTCTTGCTGAATTAGCGCCTGGAGCTCCACTTGAAGACTTGCGCGATCTGTGTCATTCCTCGATTCAATCGCGAACGATAGTATCCGGTGAACTTCACCATTCCGGCCCGTCATGTGCTCTCCTTCCCGGTCGAAGCCGAAGCGCAAAACCACCAGCTTTCATAATTGAGCCACATTGCGACGTTGGTGGGCAACTCGAAGAACTTGTTCGGCAGCCCAATTACGGGGTTCCGCTCGTTCACCGCCCGCCCGGAAACAGCCCGGAAACTGCGCAACTTCTCGGCCATCCACGATCCAATCGACCTTCTCCCACAAATCTGAAAGCCTCACCGTGGGCTTCGGAACTCATCGTGGAGGCAACCGGTGCTCCAGCGGGTTTCCATCCGAATTCGCAGGCTCCCGGAGCCCACGTGCAGGGGAGCGTGGTGCGCATTCCGCGGCCTGATGTCGGAGTGGCCATCTCACATGGGCTGCCGGAGGTGGGCGCAGAAACGAACCAGTTGAAAGTGCTCGACCAGCAGACTACTGCGCGGTCCAATACGCTGACCCTCTCTGGAATGGGGGGAGAAACCTACGCATTGCTGCTTCGCGAAAACGCGGCCGGCCTGAAGTTTCACGCGGATGGGGCCACACTGGGCGCATTGAATCATGGTGTGCGCAGCATGACCGTCACGTTTCCCAAGGCTGCGCGATACACCACAAAAGCGGTAACATTCTCATGGTAGGTCGACCCTTGATGTCTGGAACTAGAGGGCCAACGCACGCCGGTCGAGTTAGCTTTCTTTTGGGTAACCTCTGAATAAGTCCTGTTTTGAAGGGTACGGGCTTTAGCCCGTACGTTAGGTACTGCAAAATGAGCCGGGGCTTTAGCCCCCTGAGGGAATGCGAACAATTGTGGAGAGCTTTCTTAACAGTCTGCTGCCTGCCTCTGGGCGCCATCGGGGAAGGTCTCTTCGCCCTGAAGTTTGCTCCGGCTCACGATGCCTCAACGGCCTATCGCCGCGCCGACGCCACTGTCAAGATCAACCATGACCCACACCGCTTCGAACTGCCGTCGTCTTATCGCTAACATCCTGCCGCGGAGGATGTTTTGCGCGAGCCTGATTGCCTGTCTCGCTCTCTCATGGAGCGCGTGCGCGCAGCAGCCCCAACATCCCATTGTGCTGCTTAAGACCTCCGACGCGAGCATTCAAATGCACGCCGGCAATCGGTCGCCGCAATTAATCAGTCTTGCGGGACCCAACGGCCCGCCATGGCAAAACCAACAGGAAGAGACACTGCCGGCAACTGTGCAGATCGATGGCGTCTGGGTCCCCGTGGCCTGGCGGTTGCAGCCCCAACTGGGCCGCGCCGACGCCCATCATGCAAGGTTTGTATACGAGTCCGCGCAACCTCATCTGCGCCTGCTCTGGGAGTGGGAGGCGCGCGCGGATTTTGGCCCTCTGGAACATCGCATCACGGTAGAAAATCTGGATGACAAAGAGATCTGGTTGCCCCTGATCGATAGTCTCCGGCTCAGTTGGCAACGCCCTGCCGGCGCCCAGCTGTGTAACTTCTATGTGGAGAAAGGCGCGGACGCTCCGTCGGATGAAGGCACGCATCTGGAGCCGGTCAGAGATGGCTATCGCTGGATGGGACGGTCATCGACCTATGCACATCCGGTCAAGGGAGAAGCACGCGAGATCATTCCCGTCGATTTTGTTTTCTCTGCCGCTCAACCGCATGCGGGATGGTATGCAGGCATTGAGTTCAGCGGCCGCACCCGCATCAGCCTGGAGCGCCATGGAGACAAAATCAGCAGCGCAGTGGGGCTGAATGCGGAGTTGGGGCCGTTTCAAACCAGGCTTGCGCCGGGCGCGAGCTTTGAGACTCCTGCGGTGTTTCTGGGCGCCTTCACCGGCGGGCCGGATGATGCCGGGAATCAACTGCGGCCGTGGGTGCGCGCGGTGCTCGGCAATCCGCTTACCTGGAAAGACCCGCACTATCCGCTGATGGTGAACAATAGCTGGGGAAGTGGAATGCAAGTGGACGAGGCACTTGCTTTACGCATGATTGCGGAGTCCAAGGACCTGGGTCTGGAGATGTTTCATCTCGATGCAGGCTGGTTCCGCGGCGTGGGCGACTGGTACCCCGATCCCCGGAAATTTCCTCATGGCCTGGCGGCCATTGCGGACGCGGCGCACCGTCTGGGGTTGCGATTTGGAATCTGGGTGGACTGGAGCCAGGCCGGGCTGGATACGGAACCGGGCGCGCTGAACGTGCGTGATCCACGGGTGCGCGATTGGCTGGTCAACGATGTGGCGCCGGATTGGAAGCCGGAAGCGTTCAAGGGGCAGACCATCGACCTGGGTGTGCCGGCCGCGCGCGATTATGCGGCCAGAGAGGTCAATCGCATGGTCAACGACTATCACCTGGATATGCTGGAACACGATGGCTACCTGGTGGCGGAGGCCTGCACGCGCGACGACCATCCACACGCTCCGCTGGTGGCCAGTACTCTGCGCATCAATCACGACAACGGTTGGGAGTTTGCAATGGCATCGAATTCAACCGATGTAAGCTATCACGCGGTGCAAAGCTATTACAGTATCTATGAGCAATTGCGCCGCCAGCATCCCGGCCTGCTGCTTGAAATATGCAACGACGGCGGACGCATGGTGGACTTCGGATCGGCTGCGCATGGGGATTACTTTTCCATCACAGACATCTACGACCCACTGTCGAACCGGCGTGCCTTCTACGATACAAGTTATGCACTTCCGCCAGCCATGCTGGAGAGTTATATAAAAAAATGGCCATCGCCCCGGCTGGAGAATTTCCTATATATGCTGCGCAGCGGAATGATGGGCTGGATGACCATTATGACGGATACCACTGCCTGGACCCCTGAAGAGCATGAGACTGCGCGGCGCGCCTTCGAGCTTTACAGGGAACAATTGCGCCCGCAGATCCGCGAGGCCCGTCTCTACCACGTCTCAGAACGGCCGGATGGCGTGCATTGGGACGGCATGGAGTATTGGGATCCAGCGCGCCGCCATGGCGTGTTGTTTGCATTTCGGGGTACCGATCGGAACCAGGCCGGGCATCACTTTGTGCTCGCGGGCCTGGAGAGGCGGAAGCGCTACCGGTTGCATTTTGAGGATCGAAGCTCACCGGACAGGGAGGCTACGGGAGATGAGTTGATGACCACAGGACTGTTTGTACAACTCGGTCAACCGCTGAGTTCGGAGTTGGTGCTTTTGCAAGAGGCTGCTGCGAAAAAGTGATCTTGCCGGTCGCGAAGTGTGCAGTGAATGGCGCCCTACTCGAACTGCAACCGCATCCGGTTGTTAACCTCGACCGCCAGTTTTCCAGCACCGCAGTTAAAGGTGCGGTGGTGGGCCTGATATATAATTTCGGCGATTCCGAAAGGTTATCGCAATGAAGCGTCACCAATTACTAAAGGCGTGGACCGGGATTTTTCTGCTTGGAACCGTGCCATTCAGTCTGTCTTTCATCGCAGGGTGCGGGGGCGGAAACTCCTTGACCGGTGGTTCGCCCCCACCTGTCACAGGAACGGTGACGCCGACCGTGTCCGTTTCGGCTTCGCCTTCTGGCAGCGTCAGCAACGCACAGGCTCTGAGCATCGCTATTGCGGTTACGTCGAACGCAGGAACGCCGTCAGGCTCCGTGGTTGTAAGCAGCGGAAATTATGCATCGTTTCCGGCTAGCCTCAGTGCCGGACAGGCGGTCATCAGCGTGCCGGCGGCGCTGCTGGCAGTGGGAACGGATACTTTGACAGCAAACTTCACACCTTTGAATCCTTCGTCCTATAACAGCGCGTCGGGCACCGGTAACGTGACGGTGGTGGCTTCAGGGGCAGCTGTGCCGGTAGTGACGGCCTCGAGTGTCACATACTCGACAGGCGGCTACGGTAACCCATTTCGGGCGCTGCCGCTCGCGTCTGGCAATGTGCTGGTCTCTGTCACGGCGGCGACTTCCGGCATGTTAGTGTTTGGGCCGGCAGCCGGCGGCGGATTGCAGCTTTCATGTTTCAATTATGTGCGTCCGACGTTTGTGCAGGATGGAGCAGCGGACTTTGGCATGAACCTGCTTCCGAACGGGCTGGGACTCGCCGCGACGCTGGGAGTGGATGGGGCTATCTTTTACAACCTGAGCACGCTGCAGACGTGCAACTCTACGGGAGTGCAGGTGAGCCAGGGAACTGCCTCGGCAGATGAAGGGAGCTTCGACGTCGTGGTTACGCCCGACGGGAAGTACGCATTCGTCGCCAATGAATACGGCGTGGCGAGCGGATCAATAGCGCAGGGGAACATCGGGGTGGTGGCGCTTCAGTATGACGCGAGTGGAATTGTGACCACAGGGACTACCCTGGTGGGACAGATTTCGACGGGAGGCCAGACGATTGCAGGGGTGATGATCTCACCAGACGACGGTCGGCTGTATGCGACCAGCGAGGTTGAGGGAACCATGACGACGGCGGCGGGCGGGAGCAACCCTATCCTGACACGCACCGGCTGCTACCAGCAGGCAGGCGGCGGTACCCAGGTGAACGGCCTTCTGACAGTGATTGACGTTGCGAAGGCAGAGATGAATCCGAGTTCGGCGGCCATCATCGCGACCGTGAATGCGGGATGCTCGCCGGTGCGTGCGGTGGAGACCGCTGACGGATCGACCCTTTGGGTGTCGGCCCGCGGAGATAATCGGGTGCTGGAATTCAGTACTGGAATGCTTGAAACCAATCCCAGCAATGCGTTGCTGGGGTATGCAGACACGGGCGGAACAGCGCCGGTTGGACTGCGGCTGTTTGACAGCGGGAAGCTCTTAGCGGTGGCCAACTCGAACCGGTTTGGGACAGGCACGGCGAACGCAACTGTCCTCTCGGTTGCAGTTCCGGCCGCGGCAAGCGTCGTGCAGACGATTCCGACCGGGCTGTTCCCGCGCGAGATTACGGTCGGTGCCGATGGCAGTACGCTCTACCTGACGAACTACAACTCTGGATCCTTTCAGGTCATCTCGACAACGGTGCAATAGTCTTTCGGGGTAGAGAGCGATCGTCGCCGATTTTCAGCACCTCTCCCACTGATCCGGCGCGGAACCGAATTCCGAATGAACAGGCCACACTTCCTTAACCTCGTTTGCGGCCGCCTCCGATTGCTCTCAGGCGAAGGATTTTCAAAGGTCCGGGTTGGCCACCATAGAGACAGAACTCGAAATTCCCATCGCATTTGGTTTCGAAATGCAGTTTTGACCTGTTCTCCCAAAATCAGAAGTTTCGTCTCCTCCAGTTCAGAAACGCAGCAGGTAACTCACCTTCACGTAAATAGTCTTTCCGTCATTCATCAGCGACGAATACGTCGGCGGCAGAATCGGGTCCAGCGGATTGCAACCCCCATCCTCCTCGCGCGTGCACAACGACCGGTCAATGTTGGCGAAGTTTCCGATGTAGCCGACATACAGCGCCGTGCCCGGGTGAGGCATGTAAGTGAACAGGGCATCGCCAAACAGCGTCTTCGAGTTTGTAAGGTCCGTCAAGTCCTCGTGCGGCAGGGTGGAGATGTATTGGCCGATCAGGTTGAACGACACGGCTTTGGTGAGCTGGTAATTCCAGCGCGAGATCAGCTCGTGATTGTCGTAGACATCCTCGCCCGTTGTGAGCTGCGTAAAGTGACTGTAGACGTAGCTGGTTTGGAGGTCGACGCCGGTGATGGGCTTCACTTCCACGCTCATGCTGGGCGATGACAGGTTCACCGGTGCCGGGCCCTGGTTGGCTGGGGGTGAGTAATTCACCACCGTTCCCTGGCTGTAGCCGCCGCTCATAGCCAGGTACGGCTTTGGCGCCGAGTTAAAACTGATCCCATCGGTATAGCTGTGCCATTCTACATCCCTCGGCAGCGCGGAGTAGTCGATCGGCCGCAAGCGGTCCTGCCCGAGATTGAGATAGGCCGAAACGCCGGTGCTGTGGCGGAAGGTGATGAAATAGGACGGATCGAAGTAGTAGTCAAGCGGCAGGCCGGTGTGGTCCCAGATGCGTTCCATGTAGACGCTGGGCCCGTGCGAAAGGATGGGCCCGCTGGCCGGCCGGAATATGTGTTGCAGGCTGCCGTTGGGCTCGCGAACATCGGGCCGCTGAAAGTAGCCCGTATCGGTGACAAAGCCTGCCGAGGTATCGCCGTACGCCGCCCACCAGTTCCAGTGCAGATCACTGTAACTTACCTGTTGCGTCCATACCTGCCCGCTGCAGCTCAACGCGTCATTTTCGCAGCTTTGCTCGCCGGTGGTGGAGTTACTGATGTTGTGCGTCTCCGATGTGATTCCCTGCCCGGTCACCGTCCAGCGGTTGTGCAGGCGCAACCGGTAATCGAACCCGCCGGCCCGATTGAACGAGCCCTGGTATTCGCGATCCGCGTAGATGAGCCCGGCATTGGAGAGCGAACCCAAATCGCGGTTCAGGCGCCCCACCCAGAAGTGCGCGCGCGTTCCAAACTCCGGATCACCTTGAGGAACCGCCTGGCCGGGACTCTGATCGTCCACACCCAGCAGCCCCGCGGCCCAGCGCCCCAGCTTGCCCGTGAGCCGCGCGCCGTACTGCGGCTTCACGATGTTGTTTGTGTAATAGAGGTTGATCGGGGTCATGAAGTAGCTGCTGTTCTCGATGAAGAACGGCCGCACTTCGGGGAAATACGGTGGAAAACGCTGGTTGGGAACTGCGGGGTTGTCGATACCTACCTGGCTGAAGTCCGGATTGATTGTCGTATCCAGGACCAGGCTGTTGTGCAGGATAAACTTGGCGTCCAGCCCGCTGTAGCCCTGCAGGTGCTTGTCCTCAAAGTACGGATCGTCGGGATTGACGGTGTTCAACTGGCGCAAGTTGCGTGCGATCGCGTACGGCTCCAGCTGCAGGTTTTGCCCACGCTCCACGTCGCGGAAGCCCTCGATCTCCATGTCTTGCGTGAGCCGGCCGGCAATGTTGTGCTTGCTGCGCGGCCAGTAGTCACTCTCGTCGCTGTGCGACACGTAGCGCTCCAGGATGATTCCCCAGGTGCGCATCTCACCGGGTGCGGCCTTGGCAAAGTAGAGGCTGGCGAAAGGAATCCGCATCAGCACCACGTAGCCAGTGCGCGTGCGCTTGCCCCACGTGTCCCACACGGTGTCGAACGAGAAGTCGTAGCCGTTCTGCTCGCTGTACATGGCGTCCGCCTGGATGCCCAGTGGATTGCTTTCGAAGACAAAGGCGCGACGCTCGTCGTGGAACGTATCCAGCATGACCTGCACGTAGTCGTCATCGGACAGCGAGTCGCGCGCCAGCATGTGCGCACGGATCAGTCCCGGCTTCCGGTCGTTGCAGACAAACGCAAGAAAGAAGTACTCATGTGTATAGCCGAGGAAGGCGGTGGTCGGCTCATTCGGCGACTTGCCATCTTCGGGATACCGTTGGACAAAGGTGTTGATGCGCAACATCTGCTGCGCGCTGCCGTCAAGCGCCCTTCCCAGAAAATCCGCGAGCTGTGGCGCCGTGTCCAGCCGCGGGATGAAAACGTGCCCGGCGCGAGGGATAACGCCGCCCTCCGGCGCCGCCGGATCGGCGGCCGAAGCGGTGGGCAGCGGCCCATCCGGGAGCCGCGAGAGGGGTGCGGCCACCACTATGAGACCCATGCACAGCGCAGCTAGGACCACAGGCAGAGCAAGCCTTCGGGCAAACCGAAATTCCATGAATTAAGCCGGATTTCCTGATTCGTTCCCTTCCCCCGGCAGACAGTTGCCCGCGGCTCACAAGGAAACCAACCTCTCACTCCCAGTTTAATTGGAACGGGCGGAACGCTGTCTCGCGCAGTTGGGAGGCATGTTCGGCGCTCAACGTCGACAATGACGGTGCACTTGCGCGGAACGAGCGCGCCAACTCGGCGTTCGCAATCCAATTCTTTTCCTGCTGCGCCTGCGACTGCCGCGACCCCATGCCCATGTCTGAAGACTACCGATTCGTCGCTCCCTGCACCAAGCCTCTTCTCTGTCACGCATCATGACTGCACCAAGGCTGCTAAAATACGTCGGCTTTGTTCGCGAGGTTTTTTGCGGCCTGCACTGCTTTCTGTAAAGTCGAGCTGTGGTGCGGCCGGGCTCGTGGGGATCCATGGGGCCGAGCGAGCTACTGTAGGCCAGTTCAGCGCTTTCTACGGGCGTAGCGAAGACCCAGCGCAGCGCCGCAATTTCGTTGGCTTCATAATGCGTGCCGCGCGGCCAGCCGCCGGCGGGTTCGCCCATACGCTCATTACGACCGGTTTTCGTCCCCCGCGGAGATTCCATGCCGCCTGCTCTCCGTCGTGTGCACTTTGTGACCGGATCGCTACCACGCTATAATCGCCCTTAGTTTGCTCAATGGTTTCGCAATTACGGTATCCCGAAGTAGCCTCGGTAAGTGGCTATTTATTTTTAGATAGAGCCAACCTTTTCTGAGGTCGGAAACGCCTACCGCATTGCGATTCCTCATTTTCACTTCCTTCCCCCGGAGGTCATCCATGCATTCTCGCCCCTGGCAGCCCATTCGTGTGCTCACGGCTGCCGTTCTTGCTATCGCCTTCTCCGCTTCCCAAAACCTCTCCGCACAGACTTCAGAACATCTTGTCAGTCCGCAAGACCTGCAGAAGGCGACGCAGGATGCCACCCAGTCACGGCAGAAAGATATAGACACCCTGCGTGGCTTCCTCTCCACGACCCAGGCGCAGAAGGCTCTCCAGTCGGCGCACATGAATCCGCAACAGGTTCAGAATGCCGTTGCCGGCTTGAACGACCAGGAACTGGCGCAATTGTCGGCTCGCGCCAGTAAGGCGCAGAACGAATTCGCCGCCGGCAATATGGACGATCACGACCTGCTGATCATTCTCGTTGCGGTCGCCGTGCTGATCCTCATCATTGTGGCGGTGCATTGAGGCGCGAAGCAGCCGCCGTGGCGTACCGAAGATTGATGGTTACCTTGCTGCTGACGGCACTGTATGGGGTGGCGCTGGGCGGGATTGCTTTTGCCGCGGCGCCGCTGAATATCTGGCTCGATGTGCCGTTTGTGAAGCAGCAGAAGAACGCCTGCGGCGAGGCCAGTATTGCCATGGTGATGCAGTACTGGCAGCGCCAGCAGGGCCACGCTGCAGTTGACCCGGCACAAGTTCTGCGTACGGTGCCGCCGGGCAGGCACGGGATGGCAGCGATAGCCATGCTGCGGTACTTCGAGCAGCACGGCTACCGCGCCTTCTCCTACGCGGGCGAATGGGCCGACCTTGAGCATCAGCTCGCAAAGGGACGCCCACTTATCGCCGCGCTCAAACCGGACGGGGACGAAGATCTGCACTATGTCGTGGTGGCGGGTGTTGACGAGCCGGACCAGGTTGTACTGCTCAACGACCCCGCGCAGCGCAAGCTCCTCAAGGAGGATCGGCAGCAGTTCGAGCGCGAGTGGAAGGCTACCGGCAACTGGACGCTGCTGGCGGTGCCCGCGGAAAACTGAATGAAGCCGCTCCGCAGTTGTGCCCACCGTGCGATGTTGCTGCGATCAATAATCTATCTCACTCTGCTGTTCTGCTGCGTTGCGACTTGGGCGCAACCAGTTGCTACGCCTGCGGCGCAGAGCATTGTCACGCCTTCCCCACAGCAGCTTCAGGAACTGGTCAGCGCACAGCACTGGGATGCGATTGCGACTGTGCTCGCGCCCCTTCATCCGCGTACCGCGGAGATGGATTTCTATTACGGCATGGCTCTTGCACGGCTGGGCCGGTGGGCGGCCGCGGCGAGCGTGCTGGAAGAGGGCAGACGGCTCGTCCCAGCCGATGCGCGCTTCCCTATCGAACTTGCCGGCATCGCCTTCAAAGAGAAGAAAAATGCGCTGGCCGAGCGACGCTTGCGACAGGCCTTGCGGCTTGCTCCGGACGATGCGTATGCGGACGACTTTCTGGCCACACTGTATTTCCTGGACGGCAATCTCGAGGCGGCACTGAAGTACTGGAACCGCGTGGGCAAGCCGCAAATCGCCAGCGTTCGCGACGATCCCGTGCCGCACGTCTCGCCGGCGCTACTGGACCATGCATTTGCGTTTTCGCCGGCCGGCACGCTGCTGCTGCCGCAATATCTGGACACGGTTACGCGCCTGCACGGCCTGGGTATCTTCCCCGAGTTTCAACTCGATCTGGGCGCGCGCAACGACGGCCGTTTCGATGCCGCGTTTCGGGCCCGCGAGCTCAACGGACCGGGCGGCGACGGTTGGGAGAACCTCTTCCTGTTGCTGCGCGGACTGCCGTTTCAGGCTGTTGAGCCGGGATTCTGGAACCTGCGCGGGCAGGCGGTCAACTTCGATTCCATGTTCCGCTGGGACGCGCAGAAGCGGCGCATCTTCGCGCATCTCTCCGGCCCCTGGGAGCACGGCGCGAGATACCGCTGGGAGTTGATGACCGATCTGCGCAACGAAAATTGGGCGGTACGCAACGGGTTTACGGGTCCCGCTCCACTGCTGGCCAGTTTCAACATGCGCAGCGGGCGGGCCGGCTTCGCGATGGCATCTCATGCCGGCGGGCGCATGGGCTGGAGGGCCGGTGCGGAGATCTCTCATCGCGATTTCCGCAGCGTCGAGCCAGGTTCGGTGCTCACGCCGCAGATGCTGGCCACAGGATACGAGCTCAAGCAGCAGGCGCAGATCACCGGCGTACTGTGGCGTGTGCCGGAGCATCGCTTCACGCTGAACGCAGGAGCGGAATCCGATGCGGCGCGGGTGTGGTCAAGCACCCCAGAGACGTTTGAAAGCCTGACCGGCTCGGTGAGCTGGCGCTGGTTCCCACAAGTGCGGGGCGACGACTACGAGACCACGCAGCAACTGCGCGCCGGCAAAATCTTCGGGCAGGCGCCGTTTGATGAGCTCTTCATCCTGGGCCTGGAGCGCGACAACGACCTGCCCATGCGCGCCCACATCGGCACGCGCGACGGGCGCAAGGGCAGCGCGCCGCTGGGCCGCGAATACTTTCTCCACAACTGGGAATTGGACAAAAATATTTATGGAAACGGCATCGCGGGGCTGAAGCTGGGCCCATTTGTCGATATTGGACGGATCGGCGATCCCGGGACCGAACTCGGCTCCCACAAGTGGCTCTTCGACACCGGCGCCCAGGCAAAGCTGAGAGTGTTTGGCAGCGGCCTGGTGTTTTCATATGGCAAAGACCTTCGCACCGGAAACAATGCGTTTTATGTGACGCTGCTGAAGTAAGACAAAGTTTGGCGCGCACCGCACCTGGAGAAGGATGACATTTCATCTCAAGAATTGCTGTCAGATTTCTGTTTCAGGCTGTGACGGCTTCAGCGTTCCGCGCTTGAGCGCCCGCTCCTTCAGCATGACGAAAAAAACGGGCACCACAATTAGCACATTGATCGTCGAAGTGATCATGCCGCCGACTATGGGAGCAGCAATCGGCTTCATTACGTCGGACCCAATACCAGATTCCCAGAGAATCGGAATGAGGCTGGCCAGCATCGCGCATACGGTCATGAGCTTGGGCCGCAGCCGCAGGACTGCGCCCTCAATCGCCGCAGCTTCGATGTCCGCGTTGGTTTGCGCCTGTCCTGACGCAATGCGCTTCTCGTGTGGCGCAGCCAGCATGCTGGTTACGATGGGATACGTGACCTGGTCTTCGATCACGTCGGGCGGCTCCCCCGCCCACGTGGTGTGCACGATCACGTGCACGTCCGAGATATCCGGCAGCGCATCGAGCGGAACATGCTGCAAAGACCAGATGCCGGCGAGAGTCAGCAGCAGTACGGCAGTGAAAACCAGGAAGCGATTCCGGGCGCAGACTTCAATGATGCGGGAAATCATCTACATGCCTCCTGTCGCAGTCACGTCCAACTGCTTGCTTGCGATGACCTGCCCATTCTGCTGCGCGGTGATGGTCACGTGCCACGTTCCACCGGATCCGAGAGAGCCGGTGCCTTCGTAGAGTCCGTATCCCTTGTCGCTCAACTTGCTGGTCGCGTTCATTGCTGCCATTCCCATTGCAGGCATGGCTGCCAAGTAGAACGTTACAGTCACATCCGCTCCCGTGACCGGCGAGTTTCCCGGTCCCGTGAGCTTCACGCGTAAGGTGTTGGCTCCCTTTTGTGGTGGATTGGGATCGTAGTGAAGTCAATCTTGGTTTGCGTTGCATTGGCTTGCGGAGAAGCATTGCCTGCGCCCGGTGGCGGGGGCGCGAAAGAGCGCGGTAGCCTGCAGTTGACTCTCCGAATCGATAAGAAACTGTGCCGAGGTAACGATCTTCTCGCGCGGCTTTAACCCTTTCAGCACCACGAAATTGTCCCCGGCCTGCGGTCCCACCGTGATTTCAGTCGGCTGCAGGTAGCCATTTCCCTTGTCGAGGAATACCAGCGAGCGCGTACCAGTCTGAAATACCGCGGAAGCAGGCACGACAAGCTGGCGGCCCAGTGGCGCCTTCAGGTCGCAATTCACATACATGCCGGGCTTCAACCTCAGGCCGGGGTTTTGTATCGCCAGCCGGACGCGCACGGTCCTCGTGGCAAGATCGACCTGCGGCAAAATCAGATCGACTTTGCCGTAAAAAGTGCGCCCCGGATACGAATCCACGGTGACTTCGACTGGATCGCCGGGGCTCACACGTCCCACGTCATTCTGAAAGACCTGCGCATAGACCCATACACGCGAGAGATCGGCGACCGTGTAGAGCCGTGTCGAAGATTCCACATACATATTGGGCAATGGGTTGTATTCGGTGAAGTAGCCGGAGACAGGCGAGTTGGTGGTCAGGTCGGTGATCGGCTTGCCCGTATCCCTGAGCCTCTGTAACTCGCTCTGCGGAACTTCCCACTGCTCCAGACGCTGCTCCGCGGCGGCAGCCAGCGACGCCGCGCCCGAGGCTACTCCGTCCACAGTGCTCGTACTCAATGCCTTTTGATTCTGCCGGGCCAGCAGGTACTCCTGCTGGGTCGCGACGAGATCGGGACTATAAACAGTGAAGAGCGGGTCGCCCTTATGCACGAAAAGGTAAGTCGCATTGATGAACACTTTGCGGATGTAGGCCGGGAACCGCACCTGCACATAGGAGAGCAGTTGTTCGTCGATGTCCACGTTCCCGGTGGCCTGTACATCGCTGCTTAGTTGCTGAACCCCAGCGTCGTCTGGAGGTAAGCGAGTTCGAGGTAGTCGGCCTTGACCGCATCAGCCACACTGGCTCTTGTCGAGTCCAGTTCGGAGCTCATCACGTCGGCGTTGTGCTCCGCTACTGCGCCGCGCAGGTGCAGCTTGCCTGGATAGGGCAGTTCCTGCGACGCGCCGATGCCGATATAGGAAAAGTCGCTGTTCGTGTAGCCCGCAAACGGTTTCGGGCTGCCCACGCTGAACTGCTGGTATGTGAAGGTCGGATCAGGCAGCGTACTCACCTGGAGCGGAACTCTCTGGCCGCTCTCCATGCGTCATCGGCGGCGCTTATCTGGGTGTTATTCTGGCTGGCTTCTTTCAGTAGCGCGGACAGTGGGGTAGGCACATTCGACGGCGCCTCATGTCCAGGTAAGGCAATAGCAGCCGCGAGCACAAACGCGGCGGCCAATAGGCGGGCCACGGGCATAAGAATCTCCAATCTCAAAATGGCTTGTAGCATCGAGCGCGAGCGGGCATGAGACACGACGCCGCCCGCCCCGGACGAAACCGAAGAAGAGAAAGGAGATCCTTAGATTCGGAGAACGGAGATTGAAGCGGGCGGCGACCCCGGAGGCGGGTATTCGCTCTGTTCGATGAATCCCCGACCGAGAAGAGCGACCCATTCGGACTGCGATGGGGCCAAAATCGCCGGCGCACCCAGAATTTCCTGAATGAAAATCGCCTTCACAGTGAGTGCATCATGGAGTGGCCCGGCGAAATACTTGTGGCAGCATCCCCGCGACCCCGGCATGTCGGTCTGTCCGCACTGAGAGCCCATCATACGGCAGCACGCTTGCTCCACTGGTGTGAGACTGGCATCGGGCGCCGCGCACGCCATGCCGGTGCAAATGTCACCAGCAGAAGCAGTACAGCGGTTGCGGTTTGGCGAAAGACTCTCATTCTTCCCGCCTACATCTTACAACCGGCGCTTCCAGGGCGGACAAACGGCGGGCAACCCCGAGCAGCAAGCGGGATTTTTGGCTTCCCTGCGGCGTTCGTTGTCCGCGATCGTTTGGCTCGCATTTAAGCCGCCGCAAATCCGATTCCGTAATTTGCGACTAATTTGGTCCTATATTTATAATCGAGGGCGTGTCAGTAACTTCAGAAGTGACATCGCGCCCCCTTTCCCCGCCCCGGCTACTGGTGCGCGCGGTACTGTTTGCGGCTGCCGTCCTTGTCCTTATCGTATTGATTTGGCAAGGGATCACAGCCGCAGGAAACCCCAACCCAACGGCGCATCGTTCCGGTTCTTTGGCCGGAATCCTCGACATCGGAGTCCTAGTTTTCCGGGAGGGTTTGGAGTGCGTGCTGGTTCTTTCCGCCATCACGGCGAGCATGGTCAAATCCGGTCAGTCCTATCAGCGTCCGGTGGCGATTGGTGTCGCGGGGGCGATGGCGGCAACCCTTGCGACATGGTTCGTCGCTGTTGGAATCGTCGACGACCTGACGAAGAGCATCAATGCGCTCTATGTCCAGGCGGGCACCGGTCTGGTGGCGATCTTCGTCCTCCTGGTGGTGATGAACTGGTTCTTCCACAAAATCTATTGGACCGGCTGGATATCGCACCACAACAAGCGGAAGCGCGACCTTATGGAGAGCGCCGAAAGTGGCGCCACATCCCAACGGCGTGTCCTTTGGGGAATGGCGCTGCTCGGCTTTACGTCGTTCTACCGCGAAGGAGTGGAGGTTGTTCTGTTTCTACAGAGCTACCGCCTGAAGTTAGGCGGTGAGCCGGTCCTGTACGGAGTTCTGCTTGGCCTTCTGTTCACTGGAACCGTCGCCATTCTGACCTTTCTTGCGCACCGAAAACTGCCGTACCGGAAAATGCTCGTGTTGACGGGCACAATGCTGGGAGCAGTGCTGCTGGTGATGGTGGGCGAGCAGGCGCAGGAGATGCAGATAGCGCATTGGCTGCCTACGACAATGATCCCTTCCCTCGCACACCGAATTCCCGCATGGATGGGGCTCTGGTTCTCGGTATTTCCAACTGTCGAGACGTTGACTGCGCAGGCCATTGCCGCCCTGGTCGTGCTCGGCTCTTATTTTGTTGCTCGTAGATAGCTCAACAGCACACGCAGCTCTCGCCTCGGAGCGCACGCCGGCCTTCGATGACCAGGATTGGGATCGCCGCCAGGGCTGCTAAGGAGTCGATCCAGCCGATGTGGAGCGCCGCATTGATGCCGAGGCCCAAAAGGGTAACGCCAGCCAAATACGCACAGGTCGCCGACTGCACAGCATCCGCAGCCAAGGCTCGATTCCCCGTTTTCTTTGCGGTTCTGCGTTTGAGCCACGCGAGTCCTGGCATGGCAACGAGCGCGGCAACGGTGATGGCGATGCCGGCGGGGCTCGTTTCGGGCCGAATTGCTACTGCCAGGGCGGCCACTGCTGCGACGGCCACGACTCCGGCGAGCCCGAACAGCAGAAATCCCGCCCAGCGCGACGCCCGCTCCCTGGTGAGCGGGAATCCAGGCAGAAAGGACATCAGTGCGACAGCTGCTGAAAGAAGCTCCACAAAACTGTCCGCTCCAAATGTCAGCAGCGCGACGCTGTGAGCCGTGGCGGCCGCCTCGAGCGAAACTCCGCATTCTGCCATCATCCATGTGAGCGTAACTCCCTGCAGCCAAAACACAATTCGCGGCGTCGCGGGCCGCGAGGCACAACAGGAGTCAGTCGCATTGACAATCGGGAGTGAGCGCTCCATCTAATGTCTATTATGCAAAGCTCAAAGAAGGCATGACAGGCAGACGCACGTTATCGAGGGCGACTAATCTTCGCGGTTCATAATGCGCAACTCCTCATAGAGCGGTAGCTTGCCGAGTTGCGGGCCTCCGATAGCCATCGATTGAAGGAAAAACAATGAGAATCTGTGCGATCCTCTCGCCGTTCGTTCTCCTATCTGCGGCTTTTCTCGGAGGATGCCGCAATATGCAGTCGACAGTCGAATGTGTCCATACCCGCGTGGATTTCCACTTTGACCTGCGGGCGCCGTTTTCTCGCGTGACGCTGTTATTCGGTCCGGAGTCAGAAAACCGTTGGGCTGGCGAGAGTTGGCAACCGAAGTTCTTTTGATGAAGCCCAGGACCTACCTGTTCCCTGGCATGGTGAACAACTGGCGGGCAGATGTGCCGATCACTGAGAAGATCGTCTGGGCCACGAGGCTCACTTGGCCGCCGAGGGACGAAGATCTTTTGAAGTCTGCTTCAGGTAGGGCGCGAGTTCTTCATACTGATCGGTCGCAAGCAGATTGACTCCTGCAGCGATCGACGCCTTCCAGCGCGCAACAACCGCATCTTTCGAACCGAAGTTATAATAGTTTCCCCAACCCTGATCTTCTGCCGGCGTGAACCCGTCCAAAGTGTAGAAGCGAATCCAATAGCCCAGCTTGTGAGCGTGATCGACCAATGCTCGCAGCCGCGCATCATCGGCTGCTGTCCAGTCTCCCGCCCTCGTTTGTCCGCCTTCCTCCACCGGGTACCAGGAACTGTTCCACCAGCGCCGGTAGGTCGTAGGCCGGTCGCTCAATAGCACATCGGGCGAAACCGTTGCTTCCCAGTGATACACCTCCGCCATCGGCATTCCCGTGGGAGCAGGATGTGTGTGCGCCGATCCAAACAGGCGCAGATTCGCCCCCACTGGAACTGCGTCGTAGAAAACCTTCTCCTGCGCGTCTGAGTCTTCTGTTATCACCAGAATCGGCCGACGCTGGATCGGAGAGAGCACCCGTGGATCGCTTGTCTTGACCGCCGTCGAGAGCCATGGCTGATATTCGCCGAGCAAATCCCAGACCGCATGGAGAATCGCTGGGTGCGTGTCCTTGAAGTCGAAATGCAGGATGACCAGCGGCCATTCACGCTGCTTGTTTTCCGCGAGCGCCTTTTCTATGACCGGCCGAACCTGTTCAAAAAAATATGCGCGCAGCGTCGGATCCTGCCCCGTGGCTTTCGGAGTATGAGAGACCACCACGCGCCCTTTACCCGTTGCGGGATCGACATACCACGCCAGGTCTTGTTCTATGGAGACCGGATATCCGGAATCGAGCGCGCGCTCGATTCGATTATTCCATTGCCCGTCGTACGGATAGCAGTTGTGGGCATCCAGAGTAGGCCGATTATGGTTTAGGAACTTCAAGTCGGCATGTTGCGCGACAGCGAACGGTGCAATCACCGCCAATGCGATCCACGACAGGTATTTCACACTTATCCTTGTAGCCACGGTAGGCTCCTTGAGCAGGCTCGATGATCGAAGCAATACTTGCGACTGCCATACCAGGCAATCTGGGTGAAGGGGTTGGTAACCAAGTGTCCGCCAATGGAATCCCTTAGGCAGTACCAGATGTTACTGCGAGGAAACACGGTCAAGATATACGGGCACTAGCTTAACCGGTCCAAGCAAGCCGGAAGGCAGCAGCGGCGACGAGTTGGTGAAGGACTTGATGTTGGTCCACGTATAGCGATGTGTTACACCCGGTTGCGCGTCACCAATCAACCGGTTCGGCCAGAGATTTGTGACCCGCACTTCAATCGAGTTGCTGCCGGAATGAAGCAGTGGATCGATGCGTGCGGAATAGGGATGCTTCCACAGTGGAGTCAGCGAGACGCCGTTCACGCGCATCACCGCCACCTCATCCACATCGCCGAGATTGAGCCAGAGCTCGCGGCTGGGAGTGAGTTGATCGGCATTGATATCAAGGATAGTCCGGTACGTTGCCGTTCCTGAGAAGTAGCGGATCCCAGGATCGCTGAACTCCGTCCAGGATTGCAATGTGGGAATGCTTACCTGTGCAGGAGCGCCCCAGTGCGGCGGAAAGTTCAGCGTCCATCCGGTCGAGAGCGATTCCGTTGCGGCAGGAACTATCCTCACCTCGACCCGGCGGCCGTTAGAGAACGTGATGGCGTATTCGCCTGCGACGGATGTTCGCAACTCCAGGGCGCCGTGTTCCTCCGCCAGCATGGTGTCGTCAGAAAGAGGTATGTCTTGGCCTTCCCGCTCCATGCGGATGGGATGCACCGACGAGGCCGGGCTGCGGAAGACGACGAAAAACGCCTCGTAGGGAGCGAGTGTCAGAGAGATTCCGGTTCGACCGTCGGGCGTTGCGTCAAACAGATTTGCGCGAGTGATGGCGCCGGTGACCGGATCAAAGATTTCCGGTTGCCGCTCGGCAACTCGAAACTTGATGCCGGTGGTAACTTTCTCCGGGCTGCCATTGCGGATGAAGTAGATGTCCGTGTTTCCCAAGCGCCGGTGGACGAAATCGATGGCCGGCGAAGTTGCATCCAAATCTGGAAGGATATTCGTCGCGCGGAGCGCGCCACCGGCCTTCGCTTCGCAGAAGAGTGTGCCACGACCGATTCGCGCACTCTTGTCTGCAGAAGAATCGCATCCGCTCCAGAGGTTCGCGGCAAGCTTCTGGTAGTGCGCCGCTTCTGCTGCGGGCACAATTCCCTGCGGACGTAGCGGGCGCTCGCCCACGACTACGCCGCCGGCCTGGAGATAGCGTTGAACAAACTCGAGAACAGCAAGCGGCACGATCCGCGAGGGCGGAAGCACCAGCATCCGGTAGCGAATGCCTTCGGGTGTGCGCAGATCGCCGCCGTCCGCAACGAAGCGATGGAGCAAAGCTTCGGTGTCTGTCACATCGTAGTCATAACCGGGTAGGACACCCGCCGGATCGTCGCTTTTGAGGCGGACGAAGTTCGGAACCTCGTCGCCGTAGTAATAGAGCACGTCTGCGACAGGCAGTCCCTGCTGCATCATGAACTGGCCCCGGTTAAGATACGCGGTAAACGCGCCCGCCTCCTCCCACCAGGTAACTTTCGTGTTGAGATAAGTGCCGGCAAAATACTCTTGACCGGGAAGACCCATCTCAGCAGGCGAGCTGGCGAACTGATGCCATACAAGGCGATTGAGGCCTTCCGTCAAAGCCATATCGAACGAAGGCTTGAGGTTCATGCCAATAGATTCTGTCCAATGATTGCCCATGCTGGTCTCGCCTTCGTCGGCGACGATTGGGCGGCCATAGATGTGCGCCGCGCTGGCGGCTTCTTTCACGAAGTAACGATCGGCAAATGCGCTGCGATGCTCCTTCGACATCGCCCAAAATTCGGTTTGCGGAACCGCGGAGTGGCGGAAGGTTTCGAGCGCGTCGATCGGCTCGCCATGTGGGCCGCCTGATTCGCATTGCATGCCCAGACCGAATCGCGCAGCCCGGGCTGCCATGGTGTCGAAGTGCAGATTGATCATGTCGCCCACAGTACGGCGCAGATCGGCCAGGAACTCGTCGCTTACTTCGCGGCTGGTGAGGATACGTCCAGCCACAATCGGAAGATATGGCACCGGATCGTATCCGCGGCGTTTGATGAACTCTGCACGGAAATTCTGCGTCCAGTTCATCCCGCCCATCTCCCAGCTATCGGTGGTCACATACTTGAGTGTATTGCCCAGATAAGGCTTGGCTGCATTGAAAAGCGGCGTGAGTTCCTTGTCCCAGTAGAAGTTCAGTACGGCCGGCGACAGAGTGTCGAGGGAGAGACCCTGCCAGGCGCCGCTGCCCGGCGATAGCTTTATGCCGGAGTTGGTGTAGCCGATGTTCAAGATCTCCCACGGGCCCGGCGTGGGCGGCGTCCAGTGCAACACGCCCTCTGCGTCGACGAACCTGGTGACATCGCGAACGTCCGAGACATTCGCGTCTTCGTCGCCAGGCTTTCCTGCCGGATCAAAGAGAAGATTGGCGCTCGGCGGCAGCGAGCCACCCGTTTCTGCAGCGGCCGATTTCTGCTTCAGGTTGGAGATCGGTGCGCGCGCATCGCCACCCTGCCCGGCCAGACTTGGCCCGTGCCGCAGCGGATACGCAAGCACGGCAATGCGTTCGTAGAAAGCATTCTTTGGTGACGGCTCAGAAAGCGTCGTATCACCGTTGCCCGCCAGCGTGCGCGACCAGGTGAGAATCTTCACGCCATCCTTGGGCTGAATGAACGGCGCCCCAAGATCCCATCCGCTGGTAATGGTCAGAGTCACTTCAAGGCCGAGCTTGTGTGCGGTCTGAAGGGCGTGAAGGAAAAGAGCTGTCCACGCGGGACTGCCGAATGTTGGACCCGCAGGCACAGGGTCGTTCCCGCCGTCACTGGCGCCATTGGCGTCTACCAGCAGAACGCCACCGTAGCCTTTGGCCTTCATCTCGGTGAGATCGTGGTCGATACTCTCGGTCGTGACGTGGCCGTTCAACCACCACCAGTAGCAGCGCAGACGCGCGGATGGTGGAGGAGCGACAAAGCCCTTCACGAGGCTGTCGGTCTGGACCTGCGCCTGTCCCACTTCTGTCTTACCAGCTTGAGCCTTGGTTGTCTGAGATGCAGATGTGGCGCCGGACAGCCTGGCGCCGGTGCAAATCAGCAGCAGCGCAAATGTTGCGAAACGAAAGCGCCTCTTTTCGAGGGCATAGAATGACATCGAGATCACTGAACTCCTGAGATTACGGCGCGGGCCATTTTGTATGGATCGGCGCATTTGAAGCGAGCAAGAATACAGCATGTTGATGCGCAATTGGCGCATCAACATGCTGAAATTCGAGTATTTGCGGATGTGGTTAGAAACTCAGGCGGCCTTCAAATCGAATGATCCGTGGGTCATTCTCCTGCGGGTAAACAGGCTTGCCGTTGATCGTGGTCGAGGGAATGTTGACTCCAAAATTTGAAGAAGTCAGCGTGTCATATGCGCTCGCGCCGAGCAGAGGAATATTAAACACGTTGTGCGCCTCTGTCCGGAATGTGAACGCAAGGCTCTCTCGAATTGGAAAACTCTTGCTCCACGCCATGTCGTAGTACGGGACCTGCAGGAAGCGAACATTCCGCATCGGGTTTCCATTCTCTTGATTGAGAGTTTGAGTCGGTTGCTGAATCCAGGCCGGCTGCTCGCCGTACTGGCAGTTGGTGGGCGTGCCGTAGACCGGCGACGTATTGACAGGATCGCCGGCTGCCAGGGTTTGGCCTACATTCCCATTGTTGACAACCGGGATGTAGCAGGTATTGAACCAGTGCGCCAGCGACTGGTGGTGCGTGACGGGCGAGACGCCGGTAGTAAACGTGCTGCCTGGCACCCCGTAAGAGACTCCTGCCTGCCAGTTGAGCGATTGGCTCCACAGCCAATCGTTGATCACATACCCCAGCAGGTGGTTCACGTTGAACTTCGGTGTGTCGTATACGATATCCGCGACCAGGAATTTGTCAGGCATGGTGTTGTCGAACTTGATCGCGTCCTGGGGATTGTCCCCCGCGTTCAGCAGCGTGTTGGTTTGTTCCGCGTGCTGATAGGTTGCGGCGATGCTGCCTTCCACCCCGTGCGAGATGCGCTTGTTCAGGGTCACGTACAGAGCATTGTCAAGAAGAATACCAAGCCTTTGATTCGTACCATCGATGACCGTCATGCTCTGCGTCACCGAACCGAATTCAGGATAGGGGAGATAAAGATCCTGCTGCGGCACCTTTGCGGCGTTGAGGCCGGACGTGGCAGGCATGTATCCCGCCATCGGATTGGCGGCCGTAGCGGTAACGAGTGCAGAGTAATTACCCGCGTTCGGGCAGCTGCCGCCATAGTAGTAGCAGTTGGGCAGGGCGTTCCAGTTTTTCGAAATGCCAGTCCCGGTAACCTTGTTGCCATGGTATTCGACGTCGAGCATCATGTTGAGGGGTAGCTGCTGTTGGATTCCCCCGCTCCATATCACGTCCTTTTCAGGCAGCCACGACGGCCCGGCGAAGGCGACATTTCCTCCGAGCCCCGTGCTCAGCCCCAGCAGGGTGCGGGTGGGCGAAACAAAGCCATTGGGATATGGATTTGTCATATTGCAGAAACCATAAGCGTCTGCGCCTTGCGTGGCTGTGCAGGTTGCGGGCGTGAGATTGCCGTTCGTCGATGCAACCAGGCTCGTGCTCGAGGCGAAGCCGGTATTGTCTGTGCCAGCGTAATTGGGCGAGAAGAAAGTGGCGTACCCGCCGCGGAGCACTGTGTTGTTGAGGATATGGTACGAGGCGCCAATGCGCGGCTGCCAGCGATCACTCCACTCCTGCCGATAAGCCTGGCGGCTGGGCCACTGCGGGGTGTTCACGAAGTACAAGCCGCCCGGGTAACCCTGCGGAACAGCGGCGCTGGCTGGCGGTACGTTGCTGGATGCGATACCAGTACCGGTGGAGTTGGGAAGGTTGAACGGATTCTGGCTGGAGAAATTGAAGCCGGCATCGAGCTGGTTGTGGCGCTCGGTGAACGGAGCAGCGTAGTCATAACGTAACCCCAGGTTCAAAGTCAGCTTCGGAGTGATGCGCCAGTCGTCCTGCACGTAGGCTCCCCAATAAGGGTATTCGTAGGCCGGCGATACGACGATCGACGCTGTGCCGCTGGTTGGATAACCCAGCAGGAGCGCGGCTAGGCCGTCGCCGCCATTGGTTACATAAGAGTTGGGGTTATTGGGGTTGCTGTCAGTAAACGTGTTATCGAAGCTGAACGAGCCCAGGTTCGAAACCGGGTTGGTGGGATCGGTTCGCGACAGCATATACTCAAACCCGGTCTTGACCATGTGCCGCTGGAAGGCCTTGCTGACGATGACGCTGCTGTCCCAGATGGCGGAGTACTCGTAAGTCGAGGCCTGGCTGGTCAGGCCGGTGTAGCCGCCGGACGGACCGGTGAGCGAAACTCCCGGAAAACCTCCTCGCGGAAAACTGGTCGTCGCTCCTGTCATGCCCAGATCCGCCAGGGGCTCAAGGTCGCCGGCCTTCTTCTCCACCAACCCGTTGTGGTAGAAGCCGCCAGTGCGCGCATCCAGAACCATGGTCGGGGAGATTGTTCGGGTGTAATCGATGAGTCCGCCCTGCTCTTTTCTCCAGAGCTGGGGAGTGCCGGGACCGCCCGTATATTTCCCAACATACGGGAAGCCGTTATTGGGAATGGACTGGCCCCACGTATAGGGCAGATACGATACCGTGAGCTTGTTGTTGTCGTTGAATTCGTGATCGATGCTGAACGCGCCCATCCAGATCCAATTGGCGGTAGGATAGGCGGTGGTGGGTGCATAATTCCCTTCGTAGGGCCCCGCTGAGGTTCCACTGCCCGTTGGCTGCGGCCAGTACTTCAGCAGGTTGACGCCCACGGGGTTAAGGCGGTTGGTGGGAATGTAGTTCGTCGATCCGTCCGCCAGCGGATTGGAAACTTCGCTGTACTCCTGCCGGAACGATTCGCGCTCACCGGGGACGCAATTGGGGCTGCACCATGCGGCATAACCGCCTGTCGAACCGATCGGCACCGTGGTCGTGGGGTCGAAGATCAATCCTTCGATATTCGACGGGGAGTTGCCAGGGTTGTAAAAGCTCGTAAGCTCCGAGAAGTCGCCCGCCTGCTCCTTCACTGTGGGCACGTCGCCGCTGAAGGTCCCGGCGTTCGATGTCCGGTACTGTTGGTGTTCCCAGGACGCCACAAAGAAGGTTTTTGGGTGAGCGGGGTGGTAAATCTTGGGAAACATCACCGGCCCGGTCACGATGAACCTGGGTTGAGCCCAGATGAGATCGGTGCGGGGGATATGCTGCGCAGAAAAGTTGGAGGTGTTCGCATCAAAGCGCGGATCTCCATACGTCATGCTCACTTCGGCATGGAGCTGCTGCGTCCCAGTCTTCAGCACCGAGTTTTCCACGGCGCCTTGTGTGTGGCCGAACGAGGCGTCGAATGGAGTGGTCTGGATATCGAGGCTCTGCACCGCAATCGCGGGAGGAATATAGCCGGTGTATTGGCCTGGGCCGCCCTCGGGTGGAAGCACATCGACACCGTTCACGGTGACCAACTGGTTTCCGGCAACCCCGTTGAAAGTGGTTCCGCTCACGCCGCCGCCCGCCGCGGTCCACGAGGATGACTCGGTATTTTGCGTGTAGTTGGAGTACACACCGGCGACGCGGGTCGCGAGCATGTAAAGATTGTCGCCGAGAAGCGGGGTGTTGTGCAGCACATTCGGCGTGAAGTCCGTCCCGATCGTCGCCGATTCCGTTTGCAGCAAATCCTGATTGGCAGTGACGGTCACCTGCTGGCTGGTCGCTGCCGGCGCGACCCGGAGGTCCACCTCCTTGATATCCGAGGGAATGAGCACTACGCCCGTTTGGATGTCCTCGGCAAAACCTGAGGCGTTCACCTTCACGTCATACGTTCCCGGCTTGAGAAACTGGATCGAATAGAGGCCTTGCTGGTTCGTCACCGTTACAGAGACAAATTTCGTGATTTCATCCGTTGCCTGCACATGAGCGCCCACTACCGCCGCTCCGGTGGAATCCCTCACCGCACCGTTAATGGTGCCCAGGTACGACTGCCCCCTGGCGAACGGCAACACTATCAATATCAATACGGCGGTCAGAACGAACCCGCTCCAGAAAATTGTGAATAGGTTCGTCTTGCCGCGCCGCGCAGTAAACTCTCTTGGCGGAGTTGTGTTGGTCAATTTCATGCTGCCCCCTGACGAGGTTTGGGTTCGAGTCTTTGTCCGAGTCCAAAGGTACCGGTCTCTACGAGTTCTATTCAAAGCTAGTCTGCGACGCAGCTATTGGACAACGTTTTCAGCACGTGAAAACGGTTTTGCTAACGGTTAGGATTAATACAAGATTATCGGGAGGTTAATACGATATTACTAACGTCGGGATTGATGCGGGTGTAATTCAAACATAGTTGCCTCATCGAGCACAGGTACCGATTTCTGCGGTTGCATGCTACGATCAATACTGTTTCCTGCTCACCGCACTGAGCGGCCTCCCATGGCATCCTCGAGTCTAGTTGACAGCAGCGACGCCAGGCAGGCTCAGTTTGCCAGGACGATCGAATCCGCCGAAGACGCGACTGCACTCCGGCACCACGTTAAGGAGATTATTGAAGGCAAGATCTTTCGTGGGAGCCATCGAAGCGGGCAGTTCCTGGAATACATCGTCGAACAGGCAATCTCAGGCTCCTTCGACCGGTTGAAGGAGCGCCTCATCGGGGTCGAACTCTTTGGACGGCCCCCCTCCTACAACACTGGCGATGACGCAATCGTAAGGGTAACCGCCAATGATGTGCGCAAGCGTCTGGAACGACATTACGAAAGCTATGGCACCGCATCCGAATTCCGTATCAGCCTTCCTTCCGGTTCATACATTCCTGAAGCCGCGCGTAACCCGAATGGCGAAGAAAGCAGGCAGCAGGAACCACCGGAGCAAGATGAGTTGGCAGGCCTACCCGTTCAATCCGAATCGAGCTCCAATGAACGGCCTCGATTAAACCCGAATTTTCTGTGGATTGGATTAAGCCTTTCTCTCGCTGTAGCGTGTGCGGCGCTGATTTGGCAGGTTCATTTGCTGCAGGCAGCCCTTTCCCCATCGAAGAGCCAGCCGGCAGTAGCCGCCTTTTGGAATGGCTTTTTGGATCCACACAGGCAAACTACGATCGTGTTTGCCGACTCATCGCTCAGCTTGATTGAAGACCTTACACACCGGCCCGTCACGCTCGAGGACTACACCAGCCGTGCTTTCATGCAACAAATCCAAACATCTGACATGGTTCCTGATCGCAAGGCTGACCTGCACGAAATCTTCAACCATAATCTCATCAGCTTCGGCGAGGCGCGCGTACTTCAGTTGCTGCTCAAGGAAATCCCCCCGAACTATCCGCGTGACCTGGCGCGCGCTCGCAATTTCTCGGGTGACGAGATGATGCGGAACAACGTGATTCTTCTGGGAGGCAAGAAGGCACAACCATGGGTCCATCTTTTCGATGACGAAGTAAACTTTGTGGCCAATTATGATGATCCGCGTTCCCACCCGTACGTACAGAATCGAAATCCAAGGCCAGGCGAGCAGACAGCTTACCCAGCACCGGGGACTGTGGAAAGCTTTGCCGGTTATGCCACAATTGCCTATCTTCCTAATCCAAGCCGAACCGGTCGTGCGCTCATTCTCGCAGGAACCGATTCAGATTCCACCGCGGCTGCAGCCGCGTTCCTGACATCGGAAGATCAGATGGAGAAATTCCGAAATACGTTACATGTAGACCGCTTCCCTTACTTCGAAGTCCTTCTCAAAGTTTCTCGCATGAGTGGTACGTTTTTTGACTCCGAGTGCATCGCTTACCGCGCTTATCCGGAGCTTCATTAAAAAAATCTGAGAAATGCGCTCGAGATTCCGGGCATGGGACTGTGAACTTCGATCTGGGCGATTTTACCGCTCAAGTTGCATGTTCACGAGGTGCACCTCATTCACTGTGATGTTGCGCACCGACAGCGAAAGCAGGCGCAGGTTAACACGGTCTCTGGAGGTGTTGGCCTGACAGATCAAGTTGTGGACGTACTTCGCGATCGAATCCCGTACATTCTGTTCGGTACAGTTTTCCTGTTTATCGGATTGTGTGTCTGCGGCATCGCCGTGATGCGGCGCCGGAGCGGGGGAAAATTCTTCACCTGGCTCGGAATCTGGAGCGCGATTGAAGGAACCGAATACCTGTTTGGTTCGTTGGCTGACCTTGGACTTTTGCCGAATTGGCTTTTGACCTGTCTTCCATACGTGGGAAATATTTTGTCGTTCTCGGTCGTGGTGATTGCTTTGCTGGCCTTTCTCGACCTAAGCCAGGACAAACTGCGGCTCTTTCTTCAAGGAGCGATTGTAGCGGGGCTCGCGATTGCTGGGGCAGGCATTGCCCTTTTCTTATTTACCGGCTCTTCGTTCAAAATCATGCCATACAATCATCTCCTCGCAGCCATTTCGCTCACGGTCCTGGCAATCGTCGTCACGGTGCCAAAACTCTGTCGGAGATTCCTCGTCCTGCCCAACCGCACTGTCCTTTCTCTAGGCATCCTTCTTTTCGCTTTGGAAGCGGTTTATGGCAACTTGTCGCTTCCACTGAGGCTCCCGAGTCCGCCCGAGATCCTGGACCCGCTGGGGTTTGCTGTCCTCCTATTCTGCTTTGGATACGTTGCCGTGCAGAGCTTGGAGATGAGTTCGTCACCATCCGCACGGTTTTGAAAGCATGGAACCGCGAGGTTCTGAAAGCGTGTCGGCATGCGGGTAACCCCGTCTTCTCTCGTACGTTTCCTGAGACAGCAAATTGTTTACATCGCGATCTCCGCAATCGCCGGAGCCGTCTTCTGGGCGATTGGACAGCAGATCAATCCGCTCACTGTCTTGGTCTATTCGATTGCAATTGGGAATATTGTGGTGCCTGTAACGCAGTGGTTGCACAGGTACTATTCTGAAAAGCCATTTCCTTACAACTGGTTGTTCTTTCTCACGATCCTGCTGGCTCTCCTGATCCCGGTTTACGTCCTCTCGTCGGTGGTCGTTTGGATTCTTGCGCCACCCACGCCACAAACTTTGGGGCACTTGCTCAGAACGGGCTGGAAATTTCCAGTACTGATCACATTTGTGGCGAGCGTACTGATTTTTCTTTACCAGACCACAAAGGAGAAGCTTGAGCGGCGCAATACCGAACTGCAGCGCTCGCTGGATCTCGGTACCGCGCAGCTTGAAATGCAAGAGCAGGAATTGCAGCGCGCACGGGAGATGCAGCAATCGCTTCTCCCCAAAGAGATTCCTCAACTGCCTGGATTCGAGGTTGCGGGAATCTGGCGCCCGGCTCGCGCAGTCAGCGGCGACTACTATGACGTCTTCAAGTTGGGCAGACATAAACTGGGCATTTGCGTAGCAGATGTTGTTGGCAAAGGAGTGTCGGCTGCACTGTTGATGGCCAACGTGCAGGCTGCCGTTCACGCCTTTGCGAGTGAATCGGAGAGCGCGGCGTGGCTATGCGGGAAGGTAAATGCGCTGCTTTGTGACAATATTGCCATCGGGAAGTTCGTCACCTTTTTCTATGGGGTGCTCGACGGCAATGCACGGACCCTGCAATACTGCAATGCCGGAAATCCTTACCCGGTCCTCGTCTCTCGTGCCCAGACCCAGATGCTCGAAAAGAGCGGCGCTGTCCTGGGCGTTTTTCCTTCGTGGGCCTATGAAGATGCGACGGTTGACATGCGGCCGGGAGACCGCTTATTGCTCTTCACGGATGGAATCACGGAAGCATCAGGCCCGGACGAGCAGGAGTTTGGCGAAGCAAACGTTGCGGAGTTTGCGCGAACGAACTCCATTCGCTCAGCCGGCGAACTGAACAACCGATTGCTCGCTCGTGTTTCGGGTTTCTGTGGAGACCATTTCCAGGACGACGCAACTCTGGTGGTGATTGCCGCCAACTAGGGTCAATCGATGATTTATCGCTGAACCGCGTTTCGAGATCAGTGCCAAGGAAAAGCGTGCGGGTTCCTGGGTTCCCGGTGGATAACCGGCAAACGTGACGTTTGCCGAAAGTTCACCGCCCAAAATCGTAAGGTAACCATGGCCGACCACACGACCGGAACATCCAAAGTGCAGCGGACTGATTCACCTGCTGCGCATTGGCCTGGCAACAGTTGACGCTTCACGCTAAGCGCAATCCCTCCATGCTGACCACATCTGGGTACCGATTGCCTCCTGTTTGTTAACGATTCGGCTAAGGGCCGTCATCTACAATACCGTTGACGATATATATCAACTGATATAGAGTTATCTGCGTGAAAAACGATCAAGCCTCTCCGGTCGAACGTTTCCTCCCTTTGAAGCCCAATTGGTTTCACGTGCTGCTCTCGCTGGCGGACGGAGAGCAACACGGTTACGGGATTATGCAGGAAGTACTGTCGCGGACAAACGGGAAGATTCGCCTGTGGCCGGCGACCCTCTACGGAACACTGGAGCGCCTATTGGATGCGGGTCTGATCGCAGAGGCGAACCGGCGTCCGCCAGCGGACGAAGATGATGCGCGGCGTCGCTATTATCGCCTCACTGCTCTGGGGCGGCGCGTACTGGCTGGCGAAAGTGTGCGCCTTGAGGATTTGGTTCGCATTATCCGCGCCAAGCGCCGGGCTGCCGAGTCGGAGGCATGATTCATGGAAGGTGAGACACGCTCGACTGGCTTCGTCTTTCGCCTCTACCGGAACCTGGCGCGCTTCTTCCCTCATCGCTTTCGTTGTGCTTTCGAGCGCGAACTGCTCGAGACCACGGAGGAGGCCGCCGTCTGGTTACAGCGTCAAAACCTGTTAGGCCTCATATCTCTCTTCACGGATCTGGCAGCCCAACTCGCGGCGGCGCACCTGCGGGAACTCCTATGGGATTCTCGCTATGAGTTACGACTACTGATCCGAAGGCCTGCTTTCACCTTGTTCGCAGTGGTGTCGATGAGCCTGGCCATCTGTGCGGGTTCTTCTTTCTTCAGCGAACTGAACGGAACCATCTTGCGCGATGTGCCTGGCGTGGCACGGGCCGATGAGTTGGTTACCCTTCAACAGCCCATCTCTTATCCCGCATACAGGCGCTTTCGCGACCATAGTGACTTGTTCTCCTCGACTGCGGCATACGTCGCTCCGGTGCCGTTCGGAATCGGTTTTGACGGACATACAGAGCGAATCTGGGGACACATCGTCACGCCTGCTTATTTCTCGACGCTGGGAGTCGAGGCGGAGGCCGGACGCCTGTTCGACGCACGCGATGAAGACGCGCGAGGAACCCCGCCGATCATAGTCAGCGATCGCTTTTGGAAAGACAATCTCGGCTCTGACCCCAACGTGATCGGCAGGACAATCCACGTCAATGGCAAACTCTGCATCATCGTGGGCGTGGCGCCAAAGGGATTTCAAGGTGCTTCGCCGATGATGTTCGTTGCCGATCTCTGGCTGCCCATTTCCGAGGGTGCAAGAGTCGCTCCGGAAATGGCGGGGGACGGACTGGAACGCCCGCTCCTTACGATGTTCCATTTCTTGGGCAGACGCAAGCAGGGCGTTACCCCTTTACAGGTCGAAACCGCGTTAGATACGATGCAGCGGCAGATGCTTCGCGATAGCGGCCACCCGGCAACGGAAAACGGGCACCTTGTCTGGGTTGCTTCTGGCGGCAAGCTGATCCCCATACGCGAAAGAGACTTTGGCTTGTTCGCGTTTCTGCCCATGGTGGTGATCGCGCTCCTTTTGCTGATCGCTTGCTCGAATGTTGTCAACATGCTTCTGGCGCGAGCGTTGGACCGGCGCCGCGAAGTCGCGGTGCAATTGGCCATGGGCGCCAGCCGCGCGCGCCTTATACGCCAGCTGATGATGGAGGGTCTGCTGATCGCTTCCGGCGCCGGCGCGCTCGGATTTGCGCTCACTTGCTGGCTGATGCATCTGCTTTCGCGGCTGCGCCTTCCGCATGCCATGCCGGTCCAGTTCAACGTCGAAGTGGATTGGCGCGTGCTTGTTTTCACAATCGGACTCACGGCCCTTACCGGACTTGCGATTGGCTTACTGCCCGCAATGCAGGCGACACGTCCAGAACTTGTGCCCGCCTTGAAAGAAGGCAGCAACTTCCAGATGGGAAGGCGCCGGGCCTTCAGCGCCCGGAACCTGCTGTCGTTTCCCAGATGGCAGGATCGCTCACTCTGCTGTTGGTCACTGGCTACATTGTCTTCGGAATGGAGCGCACGATGGTGGGCGCAACCGGATTCGATGCCAGGAACGTTCAACTCATTTCAGTTGACCCGATTCGTGATGGATACAGCGTTTCACAGGCGGAAGAGTTTTATCCCAAGCTTCTGGACCATGTGAAGGCGCTGTCGGGCGTTGTTTCCGCTACCTGGACGGAGGCGATCCCGATGCAGCCCAGCGGCAAGATTACTTTCACGACGGATACGGACGGTTCCCGACGGATTGATCAAGCGACAAAGTACATTGTGGGATACGACTACTTTCAGACCATGGGAATCCGCATACTTCGCGGCCGCGGTTTCGTAAAAGATGATGAGAACGACCGTTCACGCTCCATGGTGGTGAGTGAGGCCTTTGCGCAAGCTATATGGAAGAACAATGATCCCCTCGGACGCAGGCTTTCTCTGGTCAGCAAGAACGGCGTCACGTTCGGATTGATGAGCGGATCGGCCTTTGATTACGACACCGTACCGCCAGACGAATCTTACGTTGTGGTCGGCGTCGCAGCCGACGTGCTAGAAACTCCCGTCGAACGACCGGGCCCCGCGGTCTACCTGCCCATGACAGAGGAAGACTACGCCGCGCCACCGTTTCAGGGCATCACCTTGGCAGCTCGCACCACTCCCGGTCTCGATGCGGCCTCAATCGTCCGCGCCCAAATCGCGGCGATCGATGCAAACCTGACAACCTTCAACGAAGAGACGATGGCGGACTGGATTGAGCAGGTCATGTTCATTGTGAAGATCGGGTTATGGAGCTACGGGCTAATGGGAGCCTTTGGGTTAGTGCTGGCTAGCGTGGGATTGGCTGGTGTTACGGCCTATTCGGTTTCAAGCCGCGTCCACGAAATCTGTATCCGGCTCGCATTAGGGGCTCGCTCAGAAGACATTCTGCGGATGATTATGACTGAAGGAACAACACTGATTGCAGTAGGGTCATGCATCGGCATTATGCTTGCAGTGCTGGCTATGCATGTGATGGTGGCTAGCATGGACCCTGTGGCTCAAAGCATTCAGAACAGCCGCTCAGACCCTCGGATCGCCGCAGGCGCTCTAGGCATTCTTGTGTTGGTGGGACTAACGGCTTGCTATCTCCCAGCTCGGCGATCCGGGCGGGTGGATCCTGTAGTCGCGCTGCGTCAGGAATAATTTGCGACCGACGGTCTCCTTTCCGGGCGCGCCAGATGGCCTTGCGTGATAGGTCTCTAATTGGGTAGTAGCCATGATTGGCACTGCAAGACGTGCTTCGGTCCTGCGATCACTTGCGGGGCGACAACGAGCTCATCATCGCCATTCGCTCATCGACGGCAGATCATTCCTGACTAGTCGGCAAGGGTCATGATTTCCTCAACGATGCTCGGGGTGATCCGCCTTTTCGTTTTTTTTTCCTCGTGACTAGGCCACAAACCAGGAGTCATCGTGATTTTCATCAACACATGACCACCGTTCGCTCCAATTGCCCACCTACTCGCGCTGATCTTATAGAAGTAGCCGACCGCTTCGGTGTGCGCAGTTCGCAAGACGCGTGGGCAGACGTTCGAGCAGCCCTCGTTAATTGGTTGGATTCGCGGAGGGTGCAGGGATCCCATCCTCTCAGGGACAAGGTGACGCAAGATCTCGTTCCTGTATGAGGGCAAGGAATCCCGAACTCACCGGTTGACGACGCCGGCGCTGCAACTCGAAAAAGGCTCGGCCGACGAAGCCAACGGCTGAGACTCGCAGAAGACCATCCACACCCTCGCGTCTTCGGATGCGGGGCGCTTTGCTTTGGGCGGTCGCCCGAGAGGACATCATAATGAATTTCAATACGGATCATAGCGGTTTGCCGAATCAAGGAAACCTGCGATGATGCGGCGAATCCATCGCTCCATCGGATATAGCCGGAAATGGCTCGACTGTGCAAAGCTGGTTCGTAGCGGTTCAGCTAATTCCCTGAAATTGCCTTTGTACCGGGCTGTCCCACCAAAACGTTATCAGTGAAAGGAAAAACATTTATGTCGCCTATCAAGGTGGGATGCGTTTATTGCCCACCCCCTTGCAAGAAGCCTCGCCCCGACGGGGATCCCCGGGAATGGAAGATGCATCCATCATGGACTACAGGAATGGAAGCTTTGGAAGACTATAACCACTGGGTTAATGCGGTCGTTTTGCCCATCGCGTTCCAGTGGATCGAGGAGCACAAGCCGGAGGTTTATGCAAACGTGCCGGAGGAGTTGAAGGACGATGTGGGTGTCGCGATTGCCGCCGCCTTCAATTTGGTGAAAGAGCTTCCGGCCTACAAGCAGGGACTGGAAAAGTGCGAGGCTTACGAGGCCGCCCAGGAGAATGGGACCTGGGATTCGACGAAGACCAATCCGGTGTGGACCGGCATCGCGAAAAAAGTCCGGAACGAGACGAAGGAGGCATTCGCAGAGCAATCGTCGGTTCTTGGCGATACGATACCGTAAAGCGGAAGCGCGGACGGAAGTGCTGGCTCTTGGGGGAATGCAAATCAGTGGAGTTGCATTCCTTCAGCAGCAGCCGAAGTTCGCTCTAGCTTTCGCTCGCCATCACGTTCATGTCGGTGGCGATAACGCAGTTGCGCCCGTTCTTCTTGGCCTGATAGAGAGCGGCGTCCACCGTTCGGATCACGGCTTCCGCCTCATAATCTGGCGCAAAGCCCGAGGCCACGCCGAAGCTGCAGGTCACGCTCAGCCTGGTCTCGCCATCGAGGATGTGCGCCGCTTGCACGGCCCGGCGCAGTTCCTCGGCACGGGAACAGGCATGATCAAGTCCGGAGCCCGGCAGGATGATGAGAAACTCCTCGCCACCGTAGCGGCCCACCCAGTCGTAGGTACGGACGGAGCGCATGAAGATTGCGCTGACCTCTTTCAACACCAGGTCGCCTGTAGGGTGGCCGAAGCTGTCGTTGATTTTTTTGAAGTGATCGATATCCGCCAGGATCACGCTCAGCGGTATCCCCTCACGGCGCGAGCGGTCCACTTCTCCGGACAACCGCTCCATAATAATGCGGTGATTCCACAAGCCGGTCAGACCGTCGTGCTCGGCAAATTGGCGCATCTGCTCTCGGGCGCGCATTAGTTCCATCTTCTCCCGTTCCAGAGCGTCCTTCTCGCGCTGTTCCTCGCGAAGCCTGGCGTAGACGGCATAGACGATGGCCACGAGGAGAAGCGCGCCGGTAAGCGTATAGAGAGAAATCGCGCTGCCACCCAAGGTAAAGAGAGGCGAGTCGATCTTCGACGCGATCGACCAGTCGGTGAATTGGCGGCCTTGTTTGACGGCGTTCCGGACAACAACAATCATGTCGTCGAAAAAGGCGAGGATCGCCACTAGCCAGCGGGCGGAATCGAAGCGCTTGCGACGGGAGAATGCGAAAACGACGAGGACGAGCGGAAAAGCTTCCAGCAGGGTGTAGAGGATGGCCGATATGCCGTCGGCGATCCGCGCCACCGCGATCCACCGGGGACTCCAATTGATGACAAGGAGCACTCCATCGAGCGTGGCGTTGGTCAGGCTCGTGACAGCCAGGATGCGGGTGAGCCGGCACAATGCGCGGTCCTCCCGCAGAGGGAGCAACCAAAGAAGTAGAAACCAGAGCGCGATGTCTTGAATGGCGAATATGGGCTGCACCGCTCCAACTGCCACGACATAGGGCCAGCGGACGTCCGCACCAAGGAACAGGAGGATCAGCGGTGGAGCGAGCGCAAAGACCGTCATCCAGAAAAGGAGCCATCGGCTGCGATTGCGCCACCATGCCAGGAAGCTCAACAGGGCAACCAGGACGTACAGCAGATTCTCGCCAAAGAGAAATTGACGGCTGTGCAGCCACTGGTAATCAAGCGCTGCCTTGGCGGTGGCGATGGCTTCCGGGCTGCCGATGAGAGGGGCCGTCTCAAAACCACCGGCCTGACCGGAATCATCGGAGAACAGGGGAGCCTTCCAGACGCGCACGGCCAGTAGCCCACGCTGCCCTTGGCCCAGGGGAAATATTTCCGGCGGCTGCGAGTAATACCAGATCCGGTAAGGTTCCAGCTTGCCGTTGTGCCCGATGAGCACGCCCTTCCAGTAGATTTCATCGGCATCGTCCACGCGCTGCAGCAGAAGCGAAAATTGCGACGCAATGCCCGGCGCCGGGGTAAGTGCGATGTGGCAGCGGTACCAGGCATAGCCCGTATAGCGGGCGTGACCCTGCTCTCCCCACGGCTCGTCAGTACTGAGTTGCTCCCAGCCGGAATCATCGAACCCGGGCGCGGCCCAGTAGGCGTCGTCGCCAAGGTGGAATCGGCAGGGGCCATTCAGGGAGACAGTTCCCTTGCCGAGGCCTTCGAAGATAAGTGGCGCGATCTGTGTCCTCGCTGCTTCCGCCTGGGAAAAGACGGCAGCGAAGGTCAAGAAAGCCATGGCAGCCGCGCGGGGCAGCCATGAGGAAGGTGCAGGCATACGGTCAGAATACTCCCACTTTTGTTCTTGGCTGGGATAGGTCGTTAGGAGACAAACTACACTATCGCAATCCCATCATGCTTCCTGGCAACCTCGGCGGCAAGAGATTCGCAGACGGAGGGCCCTTTCGGGGATATATTTCAGCAACGCTGGGTCATGCGGCGGTGGCCTTGTTTTGTCCCCAAAATTGGGTTGGGGACAAGTAGCCGACTCAGCCAAGAGTTGCCATCTGAGGACAAGAGTCTACATTGTGGACCTACAAACCCTGGATCAGATCCTTTCGTAAGATCGATTCACCTCAGGGCCTGCCCCCATCCCTTTGCCATTCGACCGGAGTTGAATTAGCTCCGTGGGGGTACGGGATCGAAATTCAATCTCCAACGCAGGAACCGGCAGGTTGAAGCCGAAAAGCGATAACCTTCGGGTTATCGTACTGGGTATTGGGGAACGACGTCATTTGAATCAGCGCCTCAAAGGGGGCTACCTTTGTCCCAGCTTTATGGCCCATGATCTTGAGCAGGGCGTTAAGTCGCTCCGGATCTGTAAGCATATCTCCTACAGCCTCCGTCCCTTGGGTGTTCAACCCTTCTGCGAGCACCGTCAAGCCACGGTTGCCACAGCCCTTCAAGAGAGCTGCTAACCCATAACCTATATATTGCCTTTCGTCGCCCCCGGGCCCATTGAGTGTTGCAGGAATAGCGTACGATGCAGCTTCGCCAGCCCGGGGAACACGATTCCGGAATTGGGGAGCTCCAGAATGCGGGTCCACTACCAATGTGAAATTGAGGCTCGGCTCATACAATTCAATCCAGGGATTGGAACGACGGCTGCCGAGCAGAACTAAATTGCCGTGTTGGAAAATCTTAGTGCTGACATCTCGAGCAAATTGCACGTTTACCTGACCGCCGAATCGTCCAGCTACGGTCCCTAAATGTCCGACGATCTCGATATCGGCCAGACTCGCCGTCCGTCCCACGGCTTGCTTTAACACCTCATCGTCGTCGGGATTGAGATATTTGTGGCTAAGGTAATCGCCGAGATTCAACGTTTTGTGACTCAAGTCCTGCCATGAGGCGTAACCTGGGTCGGCATAAACTACTTGGAGTTCTTCATTTGGAGTGTTGAAAAACGGGCCCCAAAAATCCTGCATCGCGCCCGTTCGCTGGACAGCGGCCATACGGCCGTTACTCCCCAATACATATCTGACCAGCGCAGCGGAAGCTGACAGGGCAATCAGAACAATGGCGGCAAGCAGTAGCAAGTAGTATCGCCGGCGGCGGTCTTTGTTATCGGCCGGGGGCACGGTTTCGTTATCAGGCGCTGCGACCGGGATTTTCGGCGCCGCCGCTTGACGGGGCTCGAACTTAGGGACATAGCTCCCGACAGGTACGGTGATAACGACAGGTTCTTCGGCGCCGTCTGAAGCGAAATACCTCTCGAGCCGTCCACGGAGTTCGTACGCTCTCACCCGGACGATATTATCGTCCCCCGGGTTATAGTTCGCCGGACGGCCGAGCACCTCCGTGCCAATGTACTGCTCCTTCAACCTGTCGGCCCGGCCGAGAATCTCGTTCTCAGTAATGTGAAGAAGAAAGGCCCGCATCGCTGGCGTTCTGCGAAATGCCTGACTTTCCACAATCCGTTGAACGAGATCCCGCTTCTTTTCCGGCGACAGTAAAGCGAGGCCCTCTTGCAATTTCATAGGTAGTTGCGTCGCAACCTGACTCCCAGAGCGGAATTTTACTGTAAAAAGTTGGGCGATGCAAAGCTTTCTGGGTCGTGCTCAGCTATTCCTCGTTCGCTTTGCTGGGTTCGGCTCGGTAATTACAAGTCGCGCTACAAAGCTGCCCGTGTTGTTGCCGCCCCTCGAAGATCTTCAACGTTTCTCACTGCCGGTCTCTGACCTGCGGTGCAATTTAATTCAGAAGAACATACCCGTTGCTGATGCGGGGTGCCCCTTCTGCAGCCCAGTTCCGCCTCTGACTCATAAATCACGACGTCAGTTACCGGTCCCCAAGACAATGGTCCGCGAGGCTCTTTCTTGACTTCTAGCGCAGGCCGCGAAGACTGCCTGGCGCATTTTACGGTTATTTCACCTTCACAAAGCTATGCGTGCACGCATAGCTTTTGGGGCGAACAAGAATCGGTTGCAATCGATGGGTCCCGAGATAGACAGCCCCTTCGAATGCGCAGGGGATAAACCAGGCGGCCGATGCCGCGAAAGAAGAAGAAGCAACATGCCCGTACGACCCTTGCTTGGCCAACAATTCCCAAAAGTTCTTTTTCAAGAGACCGCTCCCGCCCAGAGAGCTGGAGTCGAGACCAAAACGATTCATTAGTGCGAAACTCGAGGAGACTTGCCAGATGACACGAAACCACGTAACACGCCTACGCCCCATATTTCTGAAATCAATCCCAGTGCTTTCAATAATTTACGCCTCGCTGATGCTGGTTTGCTGCGGTCCGCTCTTTGCCCAGGCGGGCGTCGATACAGGAAGCGTAACGGGCACAGTAAGGGATGCAACCAAGGCACTCGTTGTTGGCGCGAGGTGCACGCTGACGAATACGGCCACCGGGGGGTCACAAAAAGTCATTTCCACCTCTGCCGGCGCCTATACGTTCCCGGTCGTTCAGGTGGGGAGCTATTCGCTCAGGGTCGTAAAGCCCGGATTTAAGGACTCGGTGGTGGACGGCATCGTGGTTCACCTTGGAAGCACAGTGACGGCAGACGTCGCGCTGCAGGTGGGAGCGGCAAGCATGGAGGTCACGGTCACGAGTGCTGGGCCGCTCTTGCAGGCGCAGGACGCCTCGCTGGGCATGACCGTGGATAGCACCATGGCGAACGACCTGCCGCTCTTCGGCGGCAGCGGCGGTCGGAATTTCATGGATCTTGCGACCATCGCCGCCGGCGTTCAGTTCACAGGCAGCGCTGTGAACACAAACACCTTTCTCGTACACGGCGTGGAAAGTGGACAGGTGGACGTTCGTCTGAATGGAGCAGACGACAACGCCGAAGTCTTCGGCGGCATTACCATTCCGCCGATTCCGGACGCTATCCAGGAGTTCAAACTCGAGGACGGAAACAACAGCGCCGATCTGGGCCACGGCTACGGCGCTGTGGTGAGCGTTGCGACCAAGCAGGGCACCAATCAGTTCAAGGGCTCCGCTTGGGAATACAACGAAAACGACATGTTCAACGCCAATGATTACTTCAACAAACTGCACCAACTGGTAACGGGGTCCCCGAAGCTGCCAAACCGTCCAGGCAGGTACAAGGAGAACTCGTTTGGCGGCCTCATTGGCGGTCCGGTCATTTTGCCGCATCTCTACAACGGACACAACAGGACCTTCTTCACCGTCGATTATCAAGCCACCTTTTACACGTCGTCGTCGACCTTTACCGGCACAGTGCCCACCGAGAGCATGGCCAACAGCAACTTCTCGGATCTCTCGGATACGCTCACGCTGAGTAACCAAGGCTCAACCAGCAATCCCCAAACCTCCGAAAAGGAGGACGCCGTCGGCCGCTGGTTCCAGATCGGCATGATGCTCGATCCGGCCACCACGCGCGAGGTTCCCTGCGGGACCAACGACCCTATTACAGGCCTGCCGACAAACTGCAAAGTTGGCTATGCGCCCACGATTAATGGCAAACAGTACGCCATCTTGCGCGACCCCTTCATCAGCGGCGCCGGCGGCTGCCCTAGCCTGCATGGGACGACGATCTTCAATTCCTCGTATAACAAAGCCAACGGCAGCCAGACCACCTACGCCCCCACTTGCTTCAATCAACTGCCGGCGGGCCGCCTCGATCCAAATGCAGTCGCGCTGCTCAAGATGTTTCCCGCGCCCAACCAGCCCACCATCACCTATGGCAATAACTATCTTGTCACCCAGCCGGGGACGTACAACACACAACAATATGATGTACGGATCGACCACACAATCAGCCAGAGTGACTCTGTCCTGGGGACATTCAGTCATTACAACTCAATCGTGCATCCCACCCCGCCGTTCCCCGGGGTCATCGAAGGCGGCAGCAACGTGGGCTTCTGGACGACCAATCCCACTTACATGGTGGTGCTGACCGAGACCCACGTCTTTACCCCCAACTTGATCAACGAGTTCAGAGCGTCCGACGAACACAACTGGAATACGCGCATGGATCCAAACGCCATCGATACGACCTACGGAACTCCGGGGCAGTACGGAATTCAAGGTATCCCGCAAACCACGGACAATGGCGGTCTTCCTACCTTCACCGTGGATAGCGGCATCTCCAGTTTCGGGGCGCGCACCAATACCACCTGGCAAAAAGTCGGGGCATGGCAATTCTCCGACAACATCACCAAGTTGGCCGGCAAACATCAGTTGAAGTTTGGGGGCGAGGTTAACCTTACCTACGGCGATATCGTTCAATTGCCGTACTCGAGAGGCAGCTTCACCTACAACGGGGAATTCTCGAATACCCCAAACTCGGGCGACACCGATACGGGCCTGGCCGACTTTTTGCTGGTGCCAAGCCAGGCGACATCCACCTATGCAACCGCTGGCGGGGTGAGCACGGGAACCAATCTCATGGGCGGACTTGACGCTTACGCCGGCGACAACTGGACGAAGTCGACCTACCACTCGCCGTACATTGCGTTGTATGTGGTCGACACCTGGAAGGCGACACCCAATTTCACGGTCAATGTGGGACTCCGTGAAGAGCACTTCGCGCCTTATTCTTCCGAGGGAGGTCAGGAAGCCAACTTCTGGATGGGTGGCAGTGACGGTAATCAGCCCAGCGGCAGCACCTATTACATTGCGCACGATGGCTGCAAGACGCCGATGTCGCCCTCCTTTACAGGGCTGCTGGCATATGACAATATCCCGATCGTATGCCAACCACACAACACGGCCAACGAAATGCCGAAGGCCAATTGGGCGCCTCGCATCGGCCTCGCTTATCGTATCCGTCCAAATCTTGTTGCACGCGTTGGCGGCGGCATTGCTTATGGCGCCTTCGGCTCTGTCGGTTATGGTGGTACGTTAGGTCAGAACTATCCCTTTCTGTTCACTGTGAAGAGTGGCTCCTCCGTCAATCCATATACGCCCCAGCTCATCGGCACCGGTAACAACGCCACGGCAACGATGGAGAACACCTTTAACGTCATCAATATGGACAACCCTCTCGCTGCATACATACCTCTTGGCTCCGCTGTGATGACCGGCAAACAGTATCACTATGATGTGCCCAACGTGACGACTCTTACGGCGGCGCTGCAATGGCAGTTCACCAACCACGATTCGATCGAGGGCCGATATGTCGGAAATGTTGGCAGGCATCTGGATACGCTTGGGCCCTACCATAACGCGCCCCGCGAATTGCTGACCACAAACACAAGTGCTGTAACGGCGTGCAGTAGTGCGCAGCTTAGCGCCAATCCCTATTGCGAAAACACTCCAGCCATGGCAAACGGTGACGGCAATGTCGTCCCCTTTCCAAACATGTCGCTCAACACCTTGATGGATCCCACCAATCAAATCAGCGACTACCAGTCCGGTGAAGCCGAGTATCGGCACCAATTTCTCGGCGGCTTCACCATGGACTCGAACTACACCTTCACTCGTTGCTGGGGAGACACCCAAGCGGGCGAGCAGAATGCAGGCGACCCAACCAACGGCCGGGCGCCCATGGTATTGGGCTTCGGTGGTTATCGATCCGACTATGATCGGTGCAGCAACCTCGCCGCCCAGATGTTCCGTCTGTCGGGCGAGTTTAACCTGCCGGTTGGACAAGGAGCTCCCTGGGTTTCCAATGTCAATGGATGGGAGAATGCAATTATCGGCGGGTGGAAGCTTGCCCCCGTCTGGATCGCAGCCAGCGGTACATTGAATAACATCACCTGCCAGGGCACCAATGGCTACGGCGCCAGCCCCACCTTTACGGGTCCATGGTTCCAAACCGGCTCAACGGACTGGGTCTGCGAAGCGACGACCGAGCCCGGCCAGCCCCTCTACGGACCTGGTCCGAAAGACAAGCCTCGAACCAAGATCAATGGCTACTGGAACTCATCGGCATTTACCGCACCAGAGGAGGCGGTGCAAGCCAACGGCCAGTTGGATTTCACGCCTCTGGGCGGACGAGGAAACCAGCTCTATGGCCCCGGCTGGTACAACGTCAACATCGCCCTTCACAAGCAGTTCAATACGTTCGAAAGTACGAGGCTGGAGATCCAGGGACAAGCGATGAACCTCTTCAACCATATGGAGCCTAGTAATCCGTCAACGAGCAACTACACTACTCCCACCAGCGAATCGCTGACCGGAGGCTGGGGCACCGTCACCAGTACCCGGATGAACAACGGCGAAGGCCGCATTTGGCAATTTGTCGGAAAGTTCTACTTCTGAGAACGTACAGCGTGGTGCATACGATCTGAACAGAATGCAATTGCGGTGGTGAAGATCGAAAATTGTCTTCACCACCGACTGCCCGTTACAACTAGTTTGCCATGACCGGCGGCTGCTCGCGCCCTAGCAATTGGAGCCACGGTTTGATTGGAAAAGTATGCAGTTTGATCTGTGCCGACGGCCGGCCGGGAAATGCCACGCTGATGACGGGAACCTTGGGCGGAGCAGACATCACCGGCAATGCGCCCTGGGAGGGCAAGTGGGTGCCCGTGGGGCGCGTACAGACAGGAAAAATAAAGGTCACCGTGCAGAGCACAACGGCACAGGTGGTGAGAATTCGCGCGATGAGAAAACAAGTTCGAAGATAACGCGGATAGAAATTGAAATGAAACGAAAGTACAAACTCTGGGAGGGCTTCGATGTGGGAAAAAGGAACGCTGGCTATCTTGCGCTTGTTCGGCTGTTGTTTGGGTATCGTTCTGGTTTTTCCGACGTGCGTTGTGGGGCAGGCAGTTTCGACGGATTCCGTTCCCACCATTCGCTCTACCTCCGAGCTAGTGGTTGTGGACCTGGTGGCAACCGACGCGAAGGGAACCCCGGTGCACAATCTGACTTCATCCGACCTCACGATTTTCGAAGACGGCCATCCTCAGACGATCAAGGTATTTGAAGAACACTCTGCGGGCACGCCGGCGCCGCAGCCGCCTATACCCAGATTGGCCCCCGGCAAGTTCACCAATTACTCTCCCGCACCTGGCGATGGCGCGCTCAACGTCCTTCTGCTCGACAAGCTGAACACTCCAATGAATGCGCAGAGCGTGGTCAGGGACCAGGTGCTGAAGTATTTGAAGGAAGCTCCCGCTGGCACGCGCATCGCCATTTTTGCACTCACGACGCAGCTTCGTCTCCTACAGGGATTTACCTCAGATCCCGCTGTGCTTCGTGCGTTGGTCAAGGGCAAAAAAGCAATTCCTGGCAGCTCGCCGATGATGACGAACTCTGTCTCCGGAGACCAGCCGGGCAGCGACGATTCGATGATGGATACGGCCGCCAACGCTCTAGGCAATACACCGGGCGCCGCTACAGTATTGGCGAATTTGCAGCAGTTTGAGTCTCAGCAGCAGTCATTCCAGATGATGCTTCGCGCCCAATATACGCTCAATGCATTCAACCAATTAGCCCGTTACCTGAGCAAGTTACCGGGGCGAAAGAATCTCATCTGGTTCTCCGGTTCGTTCCCCATTAGCATCCTGCCCGACGCCGATCTGCAGGATCCCTTTGCCGCCGTAGCCACCGCGGAAGATGAGTTCCGTGCCACCGTAAATCTGCTGGGTCGTAGTCAGGTCGCAGTCTACCCGATCGACGCGCGTGGACTCATGACCGAGCCTATCTTGGACGCATCAAACTCCGGCCGCAGCTTGGTGAAGAACCCGGCCGCGATGAACCATGCCGAACAGAAGTTTTTCCAGCAGACCAACAATGAACACGGCACCATGAACCAGATGGCCGAGGCGACCGGCGGCAAGGCCTTCGTGGACACCAACGACTTGAAGTCAGCCATTGCCGAAGCCATCGAGGCCGGCGCCAACTACTACACGCTCGCCTACACGCCGACCAACCAAAACCAGGATGGTGATTACCGGAGAATCGAGGTCAAGCTCGATCACCCCGGCGTGAAGCTTGCCTATCGTCGCGGCTATTATGCCGACGGACCCAGCGCTTCGAAACATCGCAACCAAGCAGAAGACGCACAAACCAGCACGACGGTACCGTACAATCCCCTTCGCGCGGCGATGCTGCACGGCGCGCCGGACCCCATCGAACTCCTGTTCATCGCCGACGTTCGGCCCACCACCGGGGATACAGAAACTGCGCTGGCGCCCGGGAATCAGGCCGACCCTAAAATTTCTGGTCCTTACCGCCGTTACACCGTCACCTTCGTCGCGAATCCCAAGGACCTGAGCTGCGCCGTTGCGCCGGATGGCGAGCACCATTGCGTGCTGGAGTTCTTAACCTATGCTTACGATGCCGATGGCGTGCTGATCAACATGCAAATGAACGGCATCAATGCCAGCTTCTCGGCTGAGCGGTACGCTGCGTTTCTCAAAGACCCGCTCACCTATCGCCAGCAGATCAGCGTACCAGTGAAGGGCGAATACTACCTCCGCCTTGGCCTGCGCGATGACACCGCGGATCATGTGGGTGCCTTCGAGCTACCTGTCGCGACAGTTGCAAAACTGACACCGGCCTTAACACCTGCCCCCGGATTCGGGACCGCGCCAAAAGCCACACAGAAATGACACTCAAAGTGGAATCGCATTCCTGAGCCCAACAAAGCCTGGGCCCCACCCGCCGCCCGCCTGCCTGCGGGCGGCCCAAGTCCTCCCAAGGCCACATTAGAGTGATTCGGTTTGGCCTCATTGATATCGAGGATCAAAGTGACGGTATGGCGGACCTCATCGATTCGCAGCTGTGGGATCACCCCGAACTTGATATACCACCCGGCGAGGAGTTTTCTGACCTGCTAAAGGACCTTTTCATCGACTGCGGGAGGTTGACCGCTTATCCGGTAGTTATCCAAAGTGCGCTTGGCTGCCGGTCGTACAAATCTAAACCAACGTTTAGAATTTGCGCGTGATCCCTTCCCTGCCTGCTCCCGATGTGTCTCGAAAAGGGTAAGTTCCCAAAGGGCTTCTTTTCGCTGAAACTACTGTGCACCGAACGCGGCCGGGATAATTGGTACCCCGCGGTGCGCCCCGTCTCCGGTCGCCTCGTCTCTTGTTCATCGCCCCAGGCGCTTCACGAAGAAATTCGCCATGATGTGGTTGGCCTCGATCGACTCCGGCAGCTTTGGGTTGTACCAGAAGGCATGCTGCAGCGCGTCGAAGACCACCAGTTGCGTATCCACACCCGCCCGTAGAAAGGCACGATCCAGATTCACCGTCCCGCTCAGCAGCGCATCGCGCGTTGCCGTCACGAACAGCGTCGGCGGCATCCCGTGCAGGTCGGCGTATATCGGAGAAAGCACCGGGTCGGTCGGACTCGTGGTGCCCGCATAATAAGGATCGTGCCTCCCGTTGGGCGGTTGAAGAGGACCGGCCAACCCGCTCAGCGTGAACAGCGACTCCGAGTCCCCCGCTCGCGCAAAATCCCCCGTCCCGCTGAAGAACCCCAGCGCGCCCGGCAGCGGCAGTCCAAGCTGCTTCAGCTTCACCGCCACCTCCGCGGTCATCATCGCCCCCGCTGAGGTTCCATAGATGGCGATATGTTCCGGCTTGTAGCTCTTCAGCAGCTCCTTGTAGACCGTCACGGCATCGTCCACGCCCGCCGGAAAAGGATGCTCCGGCGCCAGCCGGTAGAGCACCGCCACCACCTTCATCTGGGTGTACCTGGCAATGGGAATCGACTCGCCGTACGAGCCCGAATCGGCATTGAACCCGCCGCCGTGAAGGTTCATCAGCACCTTGTCGCGATTCGCCTCCGGCATCTCCTCCGGCGTCACCACGTGCACCGGAATCCCCGCCATCTGCGTCTCGACAATGTGCGTCGGGCAGATCTCGCTCCACGCCACCCGTTCCCGCTCGTTGGCCGCGGTGTTCCGCTCCCGCCGCACCGCCAGCGACTCCGGCGGCACCGCGTCGGGAACCTGCCTCGCCAGCATCCGCTGCGCCTCCGGGCTGATGGTCTGTGGAATCGACACCACGCGCGTCACATGCGCCGTTCCCTGCGCGTCAATGTAGCTGGTATCCCGCTCCGGCGCCTGTGCCGCCGTGGTGGGCGAAGCCGCCTCGGGCGCTGCGCTCTGCGCGGGTAAAACTGCTGAAACCGAGGCAATCAACAATGCGGCAAGACAATGGGCAGGCCTCATCCGAAGGCTCCTGGAAGGTATTTTGACCGGCTCCGCGCGGCAACCGCGGAACCTGTCCACCATACCAGACGCCCCGCCGCCCGCGTCCTAGGCCGCGCACGCCGCGGCAACTTCTCGAGTCGGGGCTGGAAACGTGCTTTGGGCTGTTACCGTGAAGCGAGGATTACTTCTAGTTTTCGGGTGACACTCCACTCCCTGAGCCCAGCAACCCATTTGTTCCCTGTCCCTCGGGACCTTCATCTGTAACCGTTCGCCTTACAGCAACCCGCGCAGAATTAGCAGGGGAGGCAATCTGCGCTATCATGAGATGTTTTGCCGCAGATTGCCTGGCGAGTCAGGCCGCATGAAATTGGAAGAGAGTGTTAAAGCAACATGATTGAGAAGCGCTGGGTTTTGTTAGTTGCGAGTGAAGTTGGGCGTACGGATTCGGTCTCTGACCGCGCGATGGAACGTCTCGTGGAGGCCATTGGCGAGGAGGGGTACGAGGCTATTCGTACCACGTCGCCAGAAGATGGGCTCTCGCTGGTTACCTCAGACCCCAGCTACTCCGCCATTCTGCTGGACTGGGACCTGGAGGGGGATTCGCAGTTTGAAGAGCGCGCCGCGCTCGACATTATCCGCGGCGTTCGCCACCGCAATAAGAAGGTGCCGATCTTCCTGATTGCCGATCGTACCCTGGTCTCCGAACTTCCACTCGAGGTGATCAAGCAGGTGTCGGAATACATTCACCTGTTTGGAGACACGCCCGCCTTTATCGCTTCACGTCTCGACACGGCAGTCGAACGCTATCACGAGCAGCTGCTGCCGCCCTATTTTCGCGAATTGGTGAAGTACAACGACCAATCTGCTTATTCCTGGGACGCACCAGGTCACATGGGTGGCGTGGCGTTTCTCAAGCACCCTGTGGGCCAGGAGTTTCATCGCTTTTTCGGCGAAAATCTGCTGCGCTCGGATCTCGGTATCTCCTCAGCGCCACTCGGTTCCTGGCTGGATCACATTGGCCCTCCGGGCGATTCGGAACGAAACGCAGCCCGCATTTTCGGCGCGGATTGGACATTTTATGTGTTGGGCGGCTCCAGTACGTCGAATCAGATTGTCGGTCACGGGGTGATCGCCCAGGATGATATCGTTCTGGCTGACGCCAACTGCCACAAATCGATCTGTCACGCACTGACCATCACGGGCGCCCGTCCCGTCTACTTCAAGCCAACGCGCAATGGGTATGGGATGATCGGCCTGGTGCCGCTGACGCGCTTTTCTCCGGAATCGGTGCAGGAGATCATCGCGCGCAGTCCGTTTACCACGGGGGCCCGCTCCCAGCAGCCCACCTACGCAGTCGTCACCAATTCCACCTACGACGGGCTCTGCTACCACGTGGACAGCGTGGTGGAACAGCTTGGACACTCGGTGGCCCGCGTGCACTTTGACGAGGCGTGGTACGCCTATGCGAAGTTTCATCCCATCTACCGCGGACGTTACGCGATGGGCGTGCCGGAAGAGATGCCGGACCGTCCCACGATTTTCTCGGTGCAATCGACGCACAAGATGCTGGCCGCCTTTTCCATGGGCTCAATGATCCATGTCAAGCTTTCCGAGCGCGGCGCACTGGACTTTGACCAGTTCAACGAATCGTTCATGATGCACGGGACCACGTCGCCATTCTATCCGCTCATCGCATCGCTGGATGTTGCCGCGGCCATGATGGACGAGCCAGCCGGCCCTACACTGATGGACGAGACTCTGGCCGACGCCATCAGCTTCCGCCAGGCCATGAGTTCTGTCGCTCACCGCCTCAGAGTGGAATCGGAAAATGGCGAAGGATGGTTCTTCGGCGTCTACCAACCCGATCGCATCACCGATCCGAAGACCGGTGAAGTGATCCTATTCGAGGATGCTGAAGACGAACTGCTTGCCTCCGAAGCGAGTTGCTGGACTCTCAAGCACGGCGAAGATTGGCACGGATATCAAGATCCGGACTCGCCCGACGACTATTGCATGCTGGACCCTACGAAGGTCACAATCCTGACGCCGGGTGTGAACGCACAGGGAGTGATGAGTGAGTGGGGAATTCCAGCGGCCATCCTTACCGAGTTCCTGGATTCGCGCCGCGTTGAGATTGCTCGCACAGGTGACTACACAGTCCTGGTTCTGTTCTCGGTTGGAACCTCGAAGGGAAAATGGGGCAGCCTGCTTGAGAATCTCTTCGAGTTCAAGCGGCTGTATGACTCCAAAGCACCCCTGGAGGAAGCACTGCCCGAGTTAGTGCAGAAATTCCCTGCCCGCTATCGTAATCTCTCGCTCAAAGAGCTTTCTGACGAGATGCACCGGGCGGTGATTGATCTCAACCTGGCAGGGTTGGTAAACGCGGCATGCGACGAGGACTTCGATCCGGTTCTGACCCCGGCGCAGACCTACCAGAAGCTAGTCCGCCAGGAGACGGAGTCTCTACCTTTCCGGGAAATGGTTGGCCGCATCGCCGCTTCCATGCTCGTTCCTTACCCGCCCGGCATCCCGATGTCCATGCCCGGGGAGCGCCTTGGCAGCTCGGAGTCGCCCGTCATCAAGCTCCTTCTTGCCATGGAGGAGTTTGGCAAGCGATTCCCCGGTTTCGAACGCGAGGTACATGGCATCGAGGTGGATAGCGATGGCCACTATTGGATGCGCGCGGTAAAAGAAGAAGCAGTAATCAACCCCAAATCGGCTTAAGCCGCTATCAAACAGGACGTTCTCCTGATCGCGGGGAAACTGCCGGGCGGCGATCTCTCCTGCCGACGCGCCAGTCTCGGACTCGATTGCTTCAAGGCCTTTGCCTTTTGTCTCGGGGAGCATTGCCAGGGCCACGACAAGGCCGAGAGCGCTGGCGATTGCAACTGCCGACTCCGCGCCCGACGCCCAACAGTCCTCTCCACGCAACAAGGCATGGAAATACGAAAACACCCAAAAGCGCCACTTGGCGAGTCATCGCCCAACAGGAAGTACCCCGAAAATGGCGTAATGTCCGGGTGGGCCACCAACCACTCGCACGCCGAATCATCCGGAGAATCCTGCATTGCACAAGGATTTGATAGAACTCCGGTCAAGGCGCAAACTCGACGATAGTCAACCGTGCATGAAATCATCCCTTCTGGAGCGACCGCTGCGAACGCCCTGGGGCTCGCTAGCCTTCCTGAGGAGCTTTTAGATGAGTCCAACCAGGAAGCTTTCTCCTGATTCAACCAAGCGCGTAGCTTCCGCCAGCACTAATAGGGAAGAGACTCCTTTCGAGGCGCTGGCCAGCATCTGCAGTGTGCTGGTGGTGGGCTGTTTATTCTCACCTTTCTTGCTCAGAACTACATCATTCCTTCCGGCTCAATGGAGAACACGCTGCTGGTTGGCGATCACCTGGTTGTCGATCACCTCACGCTGGCACCGCATACCAAATGGATTGAGCCGCTGGTGAATTATCGCGAACCGCGGCGCGGCGATGTGGTGGTGTTCATCAAGCCAGTGTTTTCGCCCGGCGATCCAACCGACGTAGATGGTAATCCGAAGCGTATCGACCTGGTCAAGCGTCTCATCGCCGTGCCAGGCGACCATATTCACCTGCACAACGGCATTGTGATCATTAATGGCGTGGCACAGTCGGAGCCCTACGCCCAGCCCACCTCGCCGGAGAACTTCACTGAGTTTCTCGATGACTTCCCGGCCGTGCCGCCCGCCGAGGTGCCCGGGTCAACCGAATCGTGGGATTTGGCCTTTCCGAAATACATTCAAGACGGCGATCTCGTCGTTCCGCCGGGCATGTACTTCATGATGGGCGAAAACCGACACAATAGCGAGGATTCGCGTTATTGGGGATTTGTGCCACGCGCCAACATACTTGGCCGTCCGCTGTTCAACTACTGGTCGTTCAAGGCCACGGAGGCACAAATTGAGCAAACAGGTTTCGGTCACAACTTCGCATGGATCGGCCATGTCCTGGTGCATTTCTTCCCAGACACGCGTTGGAAACGCACTTTCCACGTTGTTCATTGAACCGAAATTGTAAAATCTGATTCGATCTTGGTGCGTTCCGGTCGTTCTCCCCGCCCACCCTGAAATAACCAGTTGACCAACATCTGCGGCGGGGTGTTATCAAAGTTGCTTCAGAGTGGGCGACCAAGCGGGCGACAATCCACCCGGAACGGAAGACGGTACCGAATCGGAGTTGGCAACGTGCCTAGGGCAATCGAGAGTTCGTTCCGAAATCAGGATGAAAGGATCGAATTCCGAAATGACGCACACCTGCGACATGCGGAATTGCGACAGCAAACGTGCGGAGGACGAGCTGAGGCTCGACGCATCGCGCCCTTGAGTTCTGATGGTCCGAACCGGGTGCTCGCAACAATAGTTAGTCGTTCGACGGAAGATTGGTTCACGGGGCACCGCGCCGGTTCTCCCCCAGATCGGAACATTCTTGTCTTAGTGGAGATTGGGGTAGGTTCTGTAAGCGACCAACTCCGCGTCGAAGAAGGTTCCGCTCAGGCGCGAGGTCTTGAGGAGGACTTCGAAGTAAGGAAAACGATTTACGCGGAAAGTGTTGCGCAGGCTCTGCATTTGACTTTCGGAAGTGAGAAAAGCAGCCGCGGCCCCCGTGGCGTCGGAGTCGGTTCCTGCAAGGATGACAATGTTTCCCGTATGGCTCGGGTTCGGCAGATAGGCAATCACGGAATAGCCGACCAAACTATTTGAGGCCACGGATACGGAGTAGACGGCCTGTTCTCCCGACTTGGGATTGCGATTGCGCACGATCTGCAGGCCCTGATGGTAGTCATAGTCGGTAACGAAGTTCAGTTGATCGTCGAAAAGGTAATCCCAGGGCACCGACTTCTTGCCGCCAATCAGGACCACGTTATGGCGGTTGATCTCGTCCGCGGTAAAGTAGCGCGCCAACGTGAGGTAATGGGGGTAGGTTGCAGGGATCTCGCCCAGCACGACCTGCGCAGCGCGCACTGCGCCAAAAGTTACCAGGTTATGGTTCAGGACCTGGTCCACGTCCTCCTTGCGATCCGCGCTCATGCTCGAGGAGTGAATCTGCCCAACGAATGCGCGGCTCACGTAGTCTCCTAGCGTAAGAGGATTGTGGGTAATATCCTCCATCACGCTGGCCGAGTCATCCGGAAGGACAAGGTCGGTCTGGCGGTGCGAGTCCAGAAACCCGCTCCAAAATGTGGCCAAAGCCGGTTGGCCCTCCCATGGGTAGAGAGCCTCGCGCATGGTGCGGTTCTGAACGTAGAGCACGCCACAGGCCGCGACAAGAGTGACGCTGACCAGGGGCCAAACCCAACGTCGAAAATGCCAGAACAATTGAGAGTGCCGGCGAATGGCGGTCTCGCCTGCCGCTGGAGATTCATGCGCTGACTCCGCAGGCGACGGCGCTCCATTCGCCGCCTGCTCCACAAGCCGGCGGCGAAAGACGAGCCGGTAACCACCGCGTGGAATCTCAAAGAGGAGAGGCTCCTTGGCGCCGGCCGACTCAAAATACGATTCAATGCGCTTCCTGAGTTCGGTGGCGTTTACGCGGACAATATTATCCGCACTGCGGTCGTAAGAGGCAGGCCTGCCAAAGACCCTGGCCCCAATCTCGTGCTCGTGAATTTCGGGGCATCCCTCTTTGAGCGATTGCTTTCCGACGTAGAGCAGAAAATCGCGCAAGCGGGTCGAGCGGCTGAATTGCTCGCTGGCGGCAACACGCTCGATCAGCGCCCACCGCTCTTCAATCGTGGGCAGTGCTTCCGCATCACCTACGGCCGGATTTCCCGCAAATGTTCCCATTACCATGAAAGGTATGGATCCAAGTCTACCCCTGCGATGCCGTCGACAGCAACGGCTGCGAAACGTGCCTCGTAACGTACCCCCGCAGGGTCTTTAACCGGCGGTTTCTGCAACCGCCTTACACTCTATTACGCATTGAAAATACAGTGGTTACTCATCTTCTAGCGGTTAAATTCAGCGCATTCTTCCGGTGAATTAACTTGCGATCTGTGTTGTGCGCTACGAAGAATGCGAATCCAGGTTCAAAACAGCCGAGGACGGGAGTCCGTAGGCAAAACCGTGGGATGTGGCGGCCTGCTGCAGAGACACAGGTTCGCTTGGCTTCAACCAGATCTATCGCTCAACCCAGGAGCGAGTCGTTTTTTCGGGAGGAATCATTGGAAATGAAAAAGTTGGCCAGTTTCAGAACGCACACGATGTTCTGGTTGTTAATCCTCGCCGTGCTCATCACAGGCGCGAATTCGCTGCAGGCGCAGCGGTATCTGGGCGGACTGAGCGGCACCGTGGCCGATCAAACCGGTGCGATCGTGCCCGGCGCGCAAGTGGTGGCCATGGAAAACAGCACGCAATTTAAGACGCAAGTTACCACCGGTGCTGACGGCGTGTATTCCATGCCCACGCTCTCTCCCGGCACCTATACGGTTTCAGTAACGGTCAAGGGATTCGAGACGGAGACGCAAGCCAACGTTGTTCTGACTGCCGGACAAGTCGTTCAGCTCGACTTCAAGCTGTTGCCGGGTAGTGTCAGCCAGTCTGTCGAGGTCATGGCGCAGACGGCGTCCTTGATGGACACCAGTTCGCCGACAATTGCCACCACGCTGGATCAGCAAGAGGTGAAGGACCTGCCCAACGAGGGCCGCAATCCCTATGTGATGGCCACCCTTACCGCCGGAGTGGTAGACACCGCCTCCGGCGGCTACTTCAACGGCCATTCGAGCCAGTACACGAATCCCTATAGCGGTGTCGCGGTGCAGATTACCACCTTTGGCATCTCCAGGACACAACCGGCTGACCCTGGATGGCATACCCGACGACGCGCCGGAGCGCTTCTCCGGCGCAAGTTACCTGGACTTTACTCCTTCGCCCGAAGCGGTGCAGGAAACCAAGATTGAAAACGGCGTTTTCGACGCGCAGATCGGCCACGGCGATGGCGTCGTGACCAACGTCGTAGTCAAGAGCGGCACCAACAACCTGCACGGCACTGCCTACTATGTCTTTGAGAACACCTATCTGGACGCCAATCTCTACCAAAACGTAGTCGAATCACACGGCGCGCCCCAACAATCAGGTCAACCAGATCGGACTTGTGATGAACGGGCCCGTGATGCTGCCCAAGCTCTACAACGGGCGCAACAAGACCTTCTTCATGTTCTCGGCTGAGCGCTACGCCACGCACAGCCCCTTACCGCCCTCGGGCGACTTCCGCGTGCCCACGCAGCCAGAGCTGGGCGGCGATTTCTCTGGCCTGTGCCCTAACGGCTTCAATTCGTCCGGCTTCTGCAGCTCAACCGGGGGCGTTCAGTTGTTTGTTCCGAACTCGCCCGTGGACGCCAACGGCAACCGCACCGAGTACTTCCTGAATAACAACATCGTTGCATCCACCTTTGGCACCGCCGGTTACACGTGCACAAGCGGCACGTGCACGGTCACAAGCTTCGGCGCCGCCGTTCCCGGATCATCGGCCATCAACGCCACCGGCGCCGCCCTGGCCACCTACATCCCAGCCCCGAACGTCACGGGGTCAACGGCGTACAGCTCGGCCTCCCAGTCCAACTACGTCCCGGCAAACGATTCCTACCCGGCAACCTATCCGTCCTTCATTGGCCGTTTCGACTTTCAATTCGGCCAGAACGACAAGCTGAGCGTGATCGGATTCCGCGACGGACTGACGCAGAGCTATCCGCGATACGACTACCCCAAGAACATCTCGCCGCAGCTGGGTGTATCTACCAGCTCGAATGGGAGTGGGTACGGCTATTCGGTCTTGCGCAACAGCCGCGGCGGCAGTCTGGACGAGGTTCACCAGTTCTCGTCCACCATGGTGCTGGACTCGCGCTTTGGCTTGGTATACCACCCCTTTGGCCTCGTCTATCCGGGCGCCACGGGCTTCGATCTGAGCGCACTGTCGATGAGCCAGTCGGGCCTGCCCTACAACTCGTTTCCCGGTGTCTCCTTTTTGACTGATAACTATGCAGGGCTGGCGCCCGGCGCTCAGGGCCAGATCAGCGAACTCCGCGCTCGGCTCGCTCGACGAGACTCTGGCCAAGCAACGGGGACGCCACTCGCTGCGCGTCGGATTCCAAGGCGACATTCTGCGCTACAACGTGCAGAACCCAATGAGCGGCTTTGGCAATGGCTCCGCTGCGGGCCTGGTCTTCGATCGCCGTTTCACGCAGTCGAACTCGATCCTGTACAACCCCGACGCCGCTCCGGTTTCCTCCGGCGATCCCATGGCTTCCATGCTGCTGGGCGACTTCTCCACGGCCAACTACAACGACTCCATCGCCTACGCCACGCAGCAGATCTATCTGGCGCCTTACTTCCAGGACGACTGGCGCGTGAACAGTAAGCTGACTGTGAATCTGGGCGCGCGCTACGACTACGAGTCGCCGCTGACCGAGCGCTACAACCGGATGATTGCGGGCTTCTGCACCACCTGCGTCAATCCGCTGCAGGCCTCGGTCAGCGGCCTGGCCTTGAACGGCGGCCTGCAGTTCGTCGGTCCGTCGAACCGCTTCCCGTTCCCGCACGACACCCACAACATGGCGCCGCGCCTTGGCGCCGCCTACCAGGTACGGCCCAATACCGTGGTCCGGGGAGGCTTCGGCATCATCTTCTTCAACACCCTCGAGACGCCGTTCTCCACCGGCTTCAGCCAGTCCACCTCCTACAACAACTACACCTCCTCCGCCCCGCTTAACTCCGCTTCCGATCCATTCCCGACGGGCGTGGTTTTGCCCACCGGCAACACGCTGGGCCTGGAGACAGGACTTGGCCAGACCATCAGTTTCAACGACCAGAAGCACGTGACACCGCGCGCCGCCGAATACACCCTGAACATCCAGCAGCAGCTTCCTTACAACATTTCGCTGCAGGTCGGCTATGTCGGCTCCCGGCCCACCCGGCTTGAAGTGAGCGACTACAACATCAACGCCCTGCCTGCCAGCTATTTCAACCAGGGCTCGGCCGAGGTAACTTACCTCAACGCCAAAGTCACCAATCCTATGGCGGGGCAGTTTGCCAGCACGTACGCCAATAACGCGACCCTGAACGCCGCAACCATTCAGCAGTACTTATTGCTGGTTCCTTACCCGGAGTTTGGCGCGGTCAACGAGTATTACACCTCGACCGGCAGCACGCCATACAACTCGCTGCAGATTCAGGTCAGCCATCCCATGTCGCACCACCTCTCCATCCAGGGCAACTTCACCTGGGACAAGCTGATGCTCCACAATGCATTCCTGAACAACGGAAGCGGAGAAAACACCCCGCTGGACACGAAGCTGGAGTCTGTGCAGGACAACAACTCGAACGTGCTGGCCAATATCTTCGGCACCTACGAACTGCCCACCTTTGCGTCGAGTCCCTACTGGGAGCGGATGACGATCGGTGGCTGGAAGCTGAACGGTCGTTCTGCGCATGGCCAATGGCAACCTGATCTCGGCGCCCAGCAACGTGAACATCATTGGACCGACAGGCGTTTCCAACCACACCTACGCCCACTACATCAACACCTGCTACGAGAACACCAGTGGCGCCCTCGTTGTGGGCCCCGGAGCCTGCGCCAGTTCAACGTCCACACCGGCTTACCAGCAGCGACTCTCCTACACCACCCAAACCAACAGCCCTTACATCGGGGTTCGCCAGACCTTCCATCCGCTCATGGACGCCTCGATGTTCAAAGTCTTCCCGATTCGCGAGGCGATGACCTTCGAGATTCGCGGCGAATTCTTCAATGTGCTGAACACACCAATCTTCGGCGCGCCCAATACTTCGATCGGCAACACCAGTTTCGGCACTGTCTCGATGACGCAGGTCAACGACCCGCGTTACGGTCAGCTTACCGCGCGATTGAATTTCTAAGGTACGCCTCCTTTGCGTGGACTTCCGATTGCAACAGTCAGTTCGGAAGTCCACAAATTTCTCTTCTTTTTTCAGACACATCTCCCCAGCGGAGAGGTATGCGCCGCGCCCACTGATTCCGTGTCAGGGAATGACAAGATAGTGTCGCGCAAGGTGTGAATGGGAATGATTTTGATGCGCAGGAAAGCTTTCCTTCTATTTTTTCTGGTGGCCAGCCTGTTTGCCATCGCGTATGGCCAGGTTCCCAGTCAACAGGACGCATTGCACGCGGGATTTCTTGAGCCGCCGGCGACAGCCAAAGCTCGTTGCTACTGGTGGTGGCTTAACGGCAACACCACTGCCGATACCATCACGCGGGACCTCGAGGGAATGAAGTCTCACGGATTCGGCGGAGCCATCCTGGTGGATGCGGACGGATCGGGCCAGCAAGGCAATCTCGAGGTTCGCACCGGTCCGGCAGTCGGCAGTCCGCAATGGATGGCTCTGTTTGTTCATGCCCTGGCAGTGGCGCAAAAGCTGGGTCTCGAGATCAGCCTGAATGTGACCAGCCGCTGGGACGTGGGCATCATTGGCGGATCAACGGTGACCCCCGAGGACGCCGTGAAGCTCATGACGTGGTCGCGCGTCATCGTGCCTGGTGGCGGCGCAAGAAAGGTTCAGCTTGCTGCACCGCCGCAGCAGAATCACTTTTATCGCCCGATCGCCGTTCTCGCCTACCCGCTGCGCCATGGGGCCGCGCTGCCTGGGGCGCCGGGAAGTGGACGCGCGCCGATCCTGGATTTGGCTTACAAGACAGCTTCCATAGAAACGGGATTCTCGATGTCGCCATCGGATCGCGTAATGCGCGAGGGGCCCGCAATTGCCGGAGAACAGGACGCCGAAGTCAGCGAGGTCGTCGACCTGAGCTCGCACCTCGATGCGAGCGGCAATCTGGAGTGGAACTTTCCTCCTGGAACGTGGGAGGTGCTGCGCATCGGCTACACCGACACCGAAAAGCACCTGACCGACGCCGCCGGAACACCGCTTGGCCTTCCGCTCGACGCCATGAGTGCTGAGGCCTTCGACGATTACTGGCGCGACTCCGTGATGCCATTGCTCGATACTGCGAAACCCTACCTCGGCACCAGCCTGCGCTATCTCGTCACCGATAGCTGGGAAGCCGGCGGGACCAACTGGACGACAGACTTCCGCGAGGAGTTCAAGCGCCGGCGTGGCTACGATCCGGTTGCATATCTGCCGGTTGTTGCGGGGCGCATCCTCACCAGCCGTGACGTGAGCAACCGCTTCCTCTTTGATCTGCGTCGCACCGTTGCCGACCTGATTGCGCAAAACTACTACGACCGCTTCGAAGATCATGCCCGCAAATTCGGGTTGGGCACGCATCCTGAGGCTGGTGGCCCGCACGGCGCCCCAATTGATGCGCTCCGGAACTTCCGCAGCACAACGTTCCCGCAGACGGAGTTCTGGGCTGTTTCAGGAACGCACCGCGCGACCGAAGAAGAGCGATTCTTCCTTAAAGAAGCATCCAGCGCCGCGCATATTTACGGCAAACCGTTTGTGGCCGCCGAAGGCCCCACCAGCATGAATCCGGCTGCGTGGTCGGAGTCGCTCGGCGGCGACTTGCAGCCCGCATTCGATCACGCATTGACGGAAGGCCTGAACCGCCTGTTCTGGCATGAATTTACTTCGTCGCCCGCGGAATACGGCAAACCTGGCCAGGAGTACTTCGCCGGCACGCACCTCAATCCCAATGTCACCTGGTGGAATCAGGCCGGCCCGTTTCTGCTGGCCTTCAATCGCGCGCAGTTCCTGATGCTACAGGGCCGTTCCGTGTCGGATCTCTTATATTTCTACGGGGACCAGGTGCCGGGATTCGTGCGTGTGAAGAGCGACGATCCGGCGCATGTGCTCACCGGATACGACTACGACGTCGTCAATGAAGATGCGCTGTTGAACCGCATGCAATTTAACGGCCCGGACCTGCATACGCCCGAGGGTCTGCATTATCGCGCTCTTGCGCTCCCCGTTTCCCGCCGGATCTCTGACGCGGCTTTGCTGTGGATCGAGCATTTTGTGAAACAAGGAGGGGTAGTCATCGGGATGAAGCCCACCGGACCGCTCGGAGTGACCCCTTCCGAAAAGGAATCTGCGTACAAGCACATCGCGGATGCGATATGGTCGGGTTGCGATGGTGGCGCAGCCGTGGCTCACTACGGCAAGGGAACGATCTACTGTTCGTCAGACGCGCGCGGTGTCCTGGTCGCCATGGGCGTTACTGCGGATTTCACGTATCGGTTGAACTCCGCAGGCGACGCCCCCAGGGGCGAGCCTGCCTTTGACTTCGTACATCGCAAGACGGCAAACGCAGACATCTACTTTGTCCGGAACACGCAGTCCCGCGAACTGGAAGCGACACTCTCATTTCGGGTTCACGGTCGCACCCCGGAATTATGGAACGCCGATGACGGGACGACGGTCTCTGCATTGGCCTACCTGGAAACCAAAGACGGTCGCACAGATATACCTCTCACATTCCCGGCCAAGGGGTCGGTTTTTGTAATCTTTGAGAAGCCCGCCGAGAAGCATCTGGTCAAAGTTGAAAAAGATGGAAGTACGATCTTCCCATCGATCGATCAGGGTGCAGGCGTGTTTTCGGACGGAGAGCGGAAATTCGTTGCTACCTGTCCAGGAACATACATCGTAACGGATTCACAAGGAGATCAACACTCCTTTACGGTGAGCGCAAATGAGTTGGAGGTGCCTGCCCAGCCGTCCTGGACCCTGTCCTTTCCTGCCGGTTGGGGCGCACCTGCTTCTGTATCTGTCGCGCACTTTCAATCATGGACAGAATCGGCAGATCCCGGGATCCGCTACTTTTCAGGCACCGCAACGTATCGCATCATCGCTCACATCCCTGCTGGCGTTATTGCGCCCGGCAGGCAACTCTGGCTACAGCTTGGCCAGGTTCGCGAAATTGCCACCGTCCTGGTCAACGGCCGCACCGCAGACACTTTGTGGCGTCAGCCATTCGCGGTTCGGGTCGATCCGCTCCTTCACCCCGGCGACAACATCATCGAAATCAAAGTGACCAATCTCTGGCCAAACCGTCTCATCGGCGATTTGCAGTCTACCGCAGCGCAAAGTTTCACGCGTTCCAATGTGCGTGCCTACACCAAGGATTCTCCGCTCATGCTCTCAGGCATTCTCAAGCCAGTTACGCTATCAGCGGGAACTGTGCAGCAGTGGTGATAGCAAGCCTTAGGAATGTTCGCTCGATGTGCCTCCAAGTTCCTGCCACCGGCGAGGCAATCGATCGAGGTTGGCACCGTTAAGTGAGGCAGGCGTCTGGTGGGCAAGTCGTCAGATGGGGACACGAAGGGGCACTTGCGGCCACATCCATGGTTCGTCCTACTCGGAGCAGAACTGATTGCGTTTGCGTTGTGGCGTCGCGGCAAGGCACAGTGATGCGCGACATGCTCAATCAAGCTTGATCCTGCGCGAGATACATTTCCTTGGTGGATGACCGCTAGCAAACCGGAAGTAACCGAAATCTAGTGCAATTTGGCGTTGGGAAAGTGCAGACGACCACCAACCAGGATTCCTTCGGCGTACCATTAACTCCTTGAGACTTTGGCGGGCTCGATTAACGCCGTTGCGGATGGAGCTAAACTCGTATTGTGATGCCACACCCGTCCTGGAATGAGAGCTACGCCGCGGGACAGCTGCCCTGGGACACTGGGCAACCAGAGCCTCTACTCGTCGAGTTTGTCTCTTCGGGCGCGGTCACGCCAAGCCCGGCGCTTGAGATTGGCGCAGGTACCGGTACGAATGCAATTTGGATGGCGGAACGCGGTTTCGATGTATTCGGTGTCGATGTCTCGCCGCTCGCCGTCGAAAGAGCCCACGCCAAGATAGAAGGACGCGCACTGCGTTGCCGCTTCGTTGCTTGGGACTTTCTCGCCGCGCCCCTGCCCAACGGCCCATTCCAGTTCGTGTTCGACCGCGGTTGTTTCCATGTGTTCGATGAACCAGGCGAGAGACAGCGGTTCGCTGCACAAGTCGCAGCCGCACTGGCACCGGACGGCTTGTGGCTGAGATTGATCGGCAGCACTGAAGGTCAGCCGCGCGAACTCGGTCCACCGCGCCGCTCGGCACGCGAGGTCACCCTCGCCATCGAGCCTGCGCTGGAGATCGTCGAGTTGCGATCGGCGGAGTTCCGCGGCAACAACGCAGAGGCGTGGTTCTGCCTGTCGCGCCAGCGCACGATGCCGCCGCAACCTTCTACGAAGCACGATTGAGACTTGGGCGAGCCGGACCATGCCAGCTGGCGACCCGCAACGAACCTGGTTCCCGCAAATGATCAGAAGGCTGCACTCTGAATGGCACTCAGAGATGTTACGGCGCTTCACGGTATTCTGAAAAAGGCTGCTCAAACCACGCGCTTTCGAAATCGGCCTTTCATCCGCACGTCAACACCCACCTGACGCAGCCCGCATTGGAGAGATGTCCTCACAAATGGATCCGACCCGGCCAATTCAGCCAGCACTCCGCGCCGAAGTCACCACTTCTTCGACCCGAAACCTCCTCCCCTGGCTGGTTGCAGTCGCCTTTTTCATGGAGTCGCTTGATACGACCATCCTCAATACCGGCGTCCCCGTCATAGCCAAAGCCCTCAGCGTCACCGCCCTGGCCATGAAAGCCGTGCTGGCCAGCTATACTCTCGCCCTTGCCATCTTCATCCCCATCAGCGGCTGGATGGCCGACCGCTTCGGCACTCGCCGCGTCTTCTCCGCCGCCATCGGCATTTTCACCCTTGGCTCCCTGCTTTGCGGCATTTCCACCAATATCCACGAGCTTGTCTTCTGCCGTGTGCTCCAGGGCTGCGGCGGCGCCATGATGGTTCCCGTCGGCCGTCTCACACTGGTCCGCGCCTTTGCCAAGCAGGAACTCGTTCGCGTGATGAGCTTCGTCTCCATCCCCGCCCTGATCGGCCCTATGCTCGGTCCGGTCGCCGGCGGCCTCATCGTCGATTACCTCCACTGGCGCATCATCTTCTTCCTCAACATTCCCATTGGCCTCCTCGGCCTGGTCATGGTCTACCGCCGCCTGCCCGACTATCGCGAGGACAATACTCCACCTCTCGACCTTTTGGGCCTCATCCTCTTCGGCTCCGGCGTAGCCCTGCTCTCCTATGTGCTCGAAGTGTTCGGCGACCACACCCTCAGCGTCCGCGAAATCTTCGGCCTGCTCGCGATCTCCTCCGCCCTTCTTGCCGGCTACTGGTTGCATGCAAGGGAGACTCCCTTCCCTCTGCTCCGGCTGGCGCTGTTCCGGCTTCGCACCTTTCGGGCGGCCGTCGGCGGGGGCTTCATCACCCGTCTTGGTATCGGCGGCGTGCCATTTCTCCTGCCGCTGCTCTATCAGATCGGCCTCGGTTATACCCCTGTCGAATCGGGACTCCTCATAATGCCCCAGGCCATTGCTGCCATGGTGATGAACGCATTCATGACCCGTCTGCTGAGGCGTTTCGGCTACCGCTCTATCCTGATCTCAAACACCTTCATCATCGGCATCCTGCTAGTGCTCTTTGCCACCATTGGCCTGCACACGCCGCTCTGGGTTATAGTGCTGCTCGCCTTCCTCTACGGAGCCTTCAGCACCCTGCAATACACCAGCATGAACACCCTGGTCTACGCGGACGTCATCGAAGAGGACACCAGCGCCGCCAGCACCATCTTTGCCACCATACAGCAGATGGCCCTCAGCTTCGGCGTAGCGATCGCTGGTCTCGCGACCGCCTTTTTCCTCCCCGAGCACGTCTGGTCGGTTCCCGTCGTTTTCATCCACGGAATTCATGAGGCCTTCGTCGCTCTCGGCATCCTGACCGCCGTCTCCACCCTGGTCTTCCGCAATTTGCGCCGCCGTGACGGGCTCTCCATCAGCCGGCAGAAACTGGTTCATGCCGGATAATCGATGATGGTCCACATGAAAGTGCAGTTGGGTTAGGCCGTTCACGGCATTGTGCTTGAATCAACGCTACGCAACAACTCCCGTTCGGCATTGTCGATCTTGAGTACGCCCCCCCGGTGAGTGGTGAAGTCTCTAATAAAATGAATTAAGCTGTAATTCCATTTATCGAGGTATTTGTATGCCAAAGACGGCCAGCAAAAAGGCCACGGCGAAGAAGGCAGTAGCGAAGAAGAGCTCTGTCAGCAAGGCCCCCGCGAAGCGTGCTACCAAACCCACGAAGGCGAAGAAGTCGTCTGTTCTGAAGACGGCGGTCAAAAAAGCGGCGAAGAAGACTGCCGTACGCTCAATGGCAGGGAAAAGCAAGGCAGCAAAGGCACCGGCCAAGAGACCAAAGAAACAGGTCTCCCAAAAGTAACCAGCTGCGTCTGGGATGTATAGCCCCTGCTCAGGCAGGGGCTATTTATGAGGAGAGCACAATCTCGGAACTACGTTCCTCACCGCGCTGGAAGTGGCAGAGACTATGTTCTTCATACGATTAAGAAAAATGACTGGCGTGGGCGCAGATGCGCGGATGGGGACAGCCCGCGAGCAGGAACGGAGAGCCACGCAAGAAAAGTTCCCCTTCGCAATTTCTCGCGAAGGGGAATGCGTACTGAAGCAAGGTCGCGCTTAACGCTGCGAAGACGATCCGGTCGCTACCAGTTGTTGACTGGACCGTGGCAAGTGCCGACGCCCTTGTCGCTGTAAGAAGCGGGTCCGGTTGTCTGTGCAGGATCCTTCAGCGCCGACTCGAAATCCCACGCGTAGCCGTTGGGATTGAGCTTCAGGCCCATCACGCCCCAGAATTCCCCGCTTCCCGTCTCGAGATTCGCCGCGTTGAAGTTCGGGTTGCCGCTTGGATCTTCCAGGTTGGTTTCGTTTGCGCCGGACGTCACAGTGGTTGTGACAACCGGATCGAGTGTCTCGCCGCCGGTGCCCACGACGAATTCGCGTATGCCGTGCTTTGGATCGTAATTCCCGGAGGGATCAAGGGGGCGATACCGTGCATAGAGGTGGTCGTGTCCGTTCAGCACCAGGTCGGCTCCGTACTGATAGAGCAGTTGCCAAAAGGCCTGAGCGGTAACGCCCTCCAGGCTGATGCCGTTGGTGGGACTGTACGTGGGCTGGTGCCAATAGGCGAGTGTGCACGCGGAATGATTCGCCGCAAGATCGTTCTTCAGCCATTGAAGTTCGGAGGCAAACCAGGAACCCGAGTCCGAACAGCCGCCTGGCTGCGTCTCGCACTCTATATTGAGCGCGACAATATGCCAGGAGCCCAGATTATAGGAGTACCAGCCGTTTCCGACCCCGACTGAGCCGCCTCCCGTGTTGGTTCCGAGTCCGCCCGTTTGCGCAAAGTGCCCCGCCTGTCCATCTGAATACGGCACGGGTTGGGTGAATGTACCGTCGGTTTCAGGGTTGTTGGCGATTGTGGCCGTCATTACGGAACCATCGGGATTGTGCTGGACGCCGTTGAAGTAGGAGAAGTAGCCGTAGCCGGCAACACCGATCGCGCCGTGCTCGGTATAAAACTCGTGGTTGCCGGGCGTGGGCCGCGTGATCAATTTGAAAGCGCCATACGACAACTCGTACGAGTTCTCAAAGTCAGAATATTGGCCCACCTGGTATTGCTCATCTCCCAGGAGCGCGACCAGGTCAGGTTTCATATTCTCAATCTGCTGCGCGGTGACCGCCTGGGTCAGGACCAGATTTTGCGCGGTGTCCCCGCTGCAGTTTTCGCCCGCCTTCTCACCTTCCTCTTCCTCGCCGGGCTGACAGGCGACGTCGCCAACCACCGCCAGCACGGGCGTGGCTTGCACCTTGTTGTACGGCCACGGATTGTCGTTCGGCACCCAATTGCCGCCTGACCAGCCCTTGAGGTTTAACCACCAATTGCTCTTGGAGTTTTGATTCTGTGCGTTTGCGCCAGTTGCAAATGCCAGCATCGAGGCGGCCGCTCCCATGAGCACTGCCGCTCGCAACCTGCTTTGTATCGTCTTCATGCAGACCTCTCGTTTCGGATTTGTGGTTGGGGATAGTTGCCAGAAGTGTTTCTATCCCATCCGCACATTTCGCGTCTATCTCTGGAGTGTGAAAAGGTCGTGAATGCAAGATTCTGCAAGGAGGCGTACGGCTTTCGCCGAGTTTGCTGTTGCGGGTCGCAGCATTGCCCAGTTTGCACGCGATGCCGCGCTCAGGCGTAGCGAAACAGCGCCATGAAACCAAAGTCCATGTGCTGCTGGATATGGCAGTGAAACAGCGTCAGGCCCGGCTGGTCGGCGACCAGATCCACCGTGGCGCGTCCGTACGCCGGAACGATCACCGTGTCTTTCTTGATGCCCGCAGTCGGCTTGCCATTGAGTTCGACCAGCTCGAACAGGTGCCGGTGGATATGCAGAGGGTGAGAATCGTCACTGCGATTGTGAAACACCAGCCGGTAGCGACTACCCTGTCGGAACAAAAACTCCCGTTCATGCGGATATTCTTTGCCGTTGACGAGCCAGTGATTGATCCCATTGGGTCCACCAGGCACTTTTTCAAAGACCATGTCGATGGTCTGATCTGGCGCGGGATGCGGCGCGGTCTTGCCAAAGATTGTGTAGTCCCAGCGTGACTTCGGAGGAGGCGGAGTCCATCGCGCGCGCTGCTGTTGATTGGCGTACTCCACCACGATGCCCATGCCGGATTGCCGCGCGACATCGCTGAGCTCCCCCAAAATCCAGACGCCCGGGTTATTCATCTCCACGATCGCATCCACGCGCTCGCCTGGGGCGATCTCAATCACATCGACCGGCTGGGGTGCCGGCACCGGATTGCCGTCGAGAGCGATCACCTGAAACTTGTGACCGGGCAAAGCCACGCGATGAATTTGGGCAGCGCTCGCGTTGAGCAGGTGCATCAGGACGCGCTGACCCGGCTTCACGCGGAGGGGATCCCCCGCTCCGAGGATTTTGTCGTTAATTGAATAAAGAGGGGCACTGACTTCGAGTCCATTCGGACGCAGGTCCGGCTTGGCGGGTTTTTCGGGCATCGGGTCGTTGGCATCCGCCGCCATCTCGTCCTGATCCATCGTCGACAGAAAGTATTGCCATTCACGCAGCGCCAGAAAGACTTCTTGGTCGTAGAGTCCAGGATCATTCGCGGAATCGATCATGAAAAAACCGAACTGGCCGGTGTAGGCGCCTCGATGCAGATCCATCATGGCTGCGGTGTGTGAGTGGTACCATCGCGAACCCGCCGGCTTGGCCACGAATTGATAGCGCCGCTGGCCGTGGGGTGGGACCGGGGGGGTGCCTTCTTCCTCCACCCCGTCTGCTTCCGAGGGAACGAACAGGCCATGCCAATGCACGTACTCCGGAACGTCTGTGTCGTTCACAACGTCGACGGTGACCGGCTGGCCCTCGCGCATCCGTAGCAGGGGACCGGGGACTTTATTGTTGTAGCCGATCGTGCTGATTACAACCTGCGGGGCCAGTTCGACCATCATGGGCGCGATTTGCAGAGTGAAATCCGCCGTACGTTCGGCGGCCTTCGGTTCCAACGGCGCCATCTGATGCTGTGGCGGCCCCGGAACCTGCTGGAGGCCTAGCGACTTCCCAAACGCGGGCTGCAGCTTCCCTGCCCCGGTCGCGATCATGGTGGCCCATCCAAGCCGTACAAAATCCCTTCGCTTCACGCGATCCTCATCCCAGCTGCGAATGCCACCATACAGACATGTGCCTCAATGAGCAATGTCGATATAAAAACTCTTCTGATCGTTTTCATATTGATGCGGGTCCTTCACCCTGTGGCTGGATGGTTGGGCAAAATCTAAAGTACGTGCCTTCACCAGGAGAATGTTTCGTCAGATTTCTACAGAGTTAGCCGAGTTGGGGAATTCAAACAATAGCCACACCCGATTACACGCTCTTGCGGGCGCGCGAGACCCAGAGCGCAGGACAAAGTGCCAAAAAACCGAATGGTTTGCCGTCGTGGATTTCGTGCTGCAGATAGTTTCTCAGAATGATACCAAACTGACGAGAACCCCGTTTCACAGGACCAATCTCAGAATGCACCATTGAGGCGTTGCGCCATTTTGTACCCGTCGCAGTGATCCATCGGGGTTGCCAGAGGCTGACCTCGTTCAACATGCCCTGATAGAAATAGCTCCCGGCCTGATGCCTCTGCGCAGCAAGCAGGCGTCCAGTATTTGTTCTGAAGCCATCTGCCAGGCTCAGCAGCTTCGCGAGGACCGAACCGCTATCGGATCCAGGCTTGGGTCCTTTAGCTCCGAATTGGTCCTGTGTCGCCGACAGCGCAGTGCAGCAGCATTGCCGCACTGCACCGTGAGATCCGCGTCGGGGCGCGGATCAGCGATTGCTTTCGACAGCGGCGGAGGCGACGAGCGCCGACTCCTCGGCCGCGCCCAGCGTCGGGGCCGCAAAGCGCTGTTCTCCGCGCACCCACACAAGTACCACATCACTGAAGCCGGAGCGAGTATGAAAAGCGACCAGATCGGCGCGCTTGCCCGGTACGATGCTGCCGATCACGCCGTCCATCCCCAGATGGCGCGCGGGATGCAGGGTGAGCATGTTGACGGCGGCCGAGGGGGTCATGCCGCTTTCCATCATGCGGATGGCGCAGGCCAACAGCGACGGAAAATGGTAATCGCTGCAGATGATGTCGACGAGGTTTTCGGCCATGGCGTCGTGGCAGGAGAGATTTCCGCAATGCGAACCGCCGCGGTAGTAGTTGGGCGCGCCCATGCAGACCATCATGCCCAACTCCTTGGCCTTGCGCGCAGCTTCAATGCTGCACGGCATCTCCGACAGGGTGGCGCCACAGTCGAAGGCCGCCAGCACGTGCTCGATAGCGATTTTCTGGCGACCGTGCGCAATGTGCGCACGCGCCTACTCGCCCTGGGACCGTATCCGGTAGAAGACTACGAATGCATCCTCATGCAGGGCAGCGGCACCTTTGTCGTGGAGTCGGTGATCTCGTCCGCCATCCCCCGCGACGGCAAGTTGCTGGTGCTGGTCAACGGCGCATACGGGCGGCGAATCGCGCAAATGGCGCGCGTGCACGGAATCGCGCTCGACGTGCTTGAGGTGGCAGAAAACCGGAAATTCATCGCGCACCTCGTCGCCGGTCATCTTGCGTCTGCTGAAGGCATTACTCACTTCGCCGTGGTTCACTGCGAAACCACCAGCGGCATGTTGAACGCGGTGGAGGAGATTGGCCCCGCGGTGCATGCCATCGGTGCTTCCTATATTGTGGACGCGATGAGCAGCTTCGGGGCAGTGCCCATCGACATGGCCGGCGCTCATATCAACTTCCTCATCTCATCCGCAAACAAGTGCATCGAAGGCGTTCCAGGCTTCGGCTTCATCCTTGCCAACCGTCGCGCACTCACTGCGGCCAAAGGCAATGCCAGAACGCTGAGCCTCGACATCTACGATCAATGGGCCGGCATGGAAGCGGATGGCCATTTCCGCTTTACGCCGCCAATCCAGACGATTCTGGCTTTCGAGCAGGCGCTTAACGAACTCGATGAAGAGGGCGGCGTGCGTGCGCGCGGAGAGCGCTACCGGCAAAATCACCTCGCGCTCTGCCGCGGCATGAGGGCTCTCGGCTTCGAAATCTATCTCGCCGACGAAGACCAGAGCTTCATCATCAACTCATTCCGCCTTCCAGTTCGCGGAGTTTTATGAGCGGCTCTGGAAGCAAGGCTTCGCAATTTATCCCGGCAAATTATCCCATGAAGCGTGTTTCCGCATCGGCACCATCGGCAGAATCATGGCCTCGGATATAGAAGCGTTACTCGCCGCAATTCGCCGCGTCTTGCAGGAGATGGGAGTAACAAATATGCGTGAGGCTACAGAACCCAATTGAGGCGATAGCTGGCGTTTGCAGGCGCTTAAAGACTATTGGAGGGGACTGTGCTGCTGCGTCCCATGATGGTTGCCTTTCGGCTGCTTTGCGCTCATCATCCTGATCATGGCGGGGCCTCCTGTGCGGAGAAACCGGACAACCATTAGTGCAGCGACCACCAGAAAGACAATGTTCAGCACAGTCGTATAGTTCCAATGGATCGCCGCCTCGGCAAGCTGTGCATGCCGCTGTTCAGGAATCAGGTGAAAGGCTCCGAAGACGAACTCCACCGCGAGCGCAGCCAGGGACATGGAGGCGTAGAAGAGAACCAGGAGAAGCAGGCTGATCTTTAATCCATAGTATTTGCGATAGATGTTGAGGATCGGAAGGATGACAAGATCCGCGAAGAGAAAGGCGACGACTCCGCCAAAGCTGATGCCGCCATTCCAGAGCACGGCAGCCAGCGGGACATTCCCGACAGAGCAGACGAAGGAAACGACCGCGACAATCGGGCCGACCATGGGACCCCAGAGCTTCGCCAGGAACGGATGTCCATCCAGGAAGAAAGCCTGCCACAAGCTTTGCGGAACCCAGGCAGCCAGCGTTCCCGCAATCAGCAGTCCACCGCCGATGTCGAGCCCGGTCGACGCCCAGTCCATCATGAAGAAGTGGCTGATGGCGGTGCGCCCCTGGTTCGAAGTCATGCGTTGCCAGATAGTACCGTCGTGCAGTGACATGTCCATGCTGGCGTGGCCCTCCATGCGGCCCTCCAGCCCTTTGTCCGCCTGACCTCGGGCTTTCTCCACGATTTCCGGCGTAATGAATACCTTGAAGAGAAATACAAGAATGACGATCATGAGTGGGCCGCCGGTGAATTCCGCCAGCGTGAATTGCCAGCCCATCAGAACGGCCAGCAGGATACCCAGTTCCGCGACCAGATTTGTGGAAGCGAACTGAAAGGCCATGGCCGCGGTAAAATTCGCGCCCTTGCGGAACATGGAACGGGCCAGCGCGACCGCGGCATAGGAACAGGAGGAGGATGCCGCGCCGAGCCCGCTGGCAATCGCAATAGTCCGCGGCGAGTCATCGGGCAGCAGACGGCTCATCTCCTCTTTGGAGACGACGGCCTGCACAACTGCCGAAAGGGAGAAGCCCAGAATGAGAGCCCAGAGAATCTCCCAAAACATTGCAAACGACATCATGAGTGCGTGACCGACAGCGGTGAGCATGACGATGCCTCCTGGAGTATGGATTATTCTCGCGATGAGTCACTCTCTGCCTCGCCCTGGGGGTAAAGACTTCCATGCTTCATGGCCCGTTCCTTCAGCATGACGAAGAAAACGGGGACGAGAATAAGGACATTGATGCTGGTCGTGATCATTCCGCCCACTATAGGAGCAGCGATGGGGCGATCCGGAAGTGGACGATCCGGAAGTTATGTTTAAGTAGACAGCATTGAGGCCTTGCAGAGATTTTTCGCGGGCGACAGATTACAGTGCATCGATAGAAATTCGCGCGCGCGCTGGCCTCATTGTGCCCGGTTTGTGCCTGAAGACGTCGCTTCTGGCGATTTGAGCGATTTTGTCGATTCTGGAATCAGCAACTTACGTGTTTCGAACACCGGCTAAGGTCCCCCCCTCCCGGCACCATAGCTAAACTTATTTATAATCAGTTGTTTATAGAAGTAACCTTGCCCTCAGAATGCGTATCCCATAGCGTGCCGGTTTGGAGAGGTTAATTCATCTCGTGGTTATCGTGGCGGAGAGAATGTGGAAATCGGTTGCTGGGAAGGGTGGAAAGACAGTTTCATCGTTTTTCCAGGCTTTCACCGCGTTGTCCCAGCAGTTGCCCCTGCGACTCATCGAAGCCCGCATGCCGTGCTTCTCGATGACCGCGCGGAAATCCTCGCTGGCGTACTGAGTGCCGCGATCCGAGTGAAAGATCAATCCCACTGGTTGCGGACGGCGTGATCGCCCCCCGCAGATCCGCACGCGCGCTCCCGAACGCATGCGGCTCGACGGCAATTATCATTTCGCTGGTTCAGCTGGCGCCACACGGCCAAGCGCACCGTGTGCGAGCATTGCTCCGGCCTACTCCACTTCACCCGCCGAGTTCGCGAGAATGACGTCGGAGAGCACAGCAGTGTCCAATGTCGTGGGCAAGTGCGAACAGAAACCGATGCCAACATAGAAAGGCTCGTCGAAGTGGATCGCGATTGGCGGGCCGAACTGGTGCATCGGTTCGCCCTCAAGACTGACAAAGATCGCAATGGAATCCCCACGCTTTTCGATTCCGATACGCCTAGCATTGATCCCGGCGAGGGTGCCCCCGAAGCGAAATTCGGCGTCCTTCATCATCGCGCTCTTGTCTGAACGCCACGCCAGGTGAATCATGCCCGCTCCATGCTGGCCGATCATGGCCTCCCTGGAATCGTCATCGAGACTTTGGCGAATGACCAGGACTGCCTTGCGGTCGCCATAACCCTTCGTATCTGGAAACGTGACGTCGGCCGCGAGCGAGACGTCCCCCGACATCTTCTTCCAGAGATAGCGGAACTCGTCACGCGAGTACCAGATGTTATAGCCAGCGGAGCGAATCGTGTACTTTTTCGTGTTGGCGTCGTAATCTGCACTGCCTGGTACTAGGGCGGCGCCAATGTCAGACTGGCCCTGAAATACACCGATCGACGCATCAAAGTTCCTGCTCGGCCTATGAAAATCTGGCGGTGGTGGCACCTGAACGTGCGTAGGAGATCCCGGCTGCGCCCAATCCGGCACAGCGGGCGCAGATGCCGCCGGGGCTGAGGGCGCTTGCGCATGCAGCGGATGCGTTGCAGTGCAAAGCATCAGGATGAGCGTCGGAACAAAGCTGGATCGTTGGAATGCGAAACGGCCAATGAAGACTTGCATAGCGAAGAACTTTAGCAGACCGCACATAGGTCCCACTAGCCGGTTATTCGCCTCGGACAGTTTTTAGAACGCACCCGACAATGTATTGCGGCCGTAGGTGTAAAATCTGACCGATCAAAACGAGACAATATGAGGGCGCGCTAAAGGAAAGGTCTCAGCGGGGTGGGAAATGAAAGTGTGCAGCCAGGTCTTCATCCTTGGTGTCAGCGCGGTCGTATGCGGCTTGAGTGCCTGTTCCAGCCAGAACTCCCGCCTGTTGTGATCACCTCGTGGAATGCTGAGATGCCGAAGTGTTTCTAGCGGTTGACGTCGACAGAGCAGGCAGGATAACCCGGAAACAAGATCCCACCCCTAGAGTCGTGTCGACTGTAATCGAGGCTTTGTGCTGCTCAGTTATCCATTTGGCGAGTGAGAGTCCCAAGCCTGAGCCGCTGGGTTCCTGGTGCAATGGATTCTGTGCACGGTAAAAGCGGTCGAAGATATGCGGGATATCTTTTTCTGCAATGCCGACACCGCTGTCGCAGATCGATAGAGTCACCTTGCCATCGTCTTGCCCGATATGGAGTGCGATCCGTCCACAGGATGGGGTGTATCGGCAGGCGTTGTCCAGCAAGATTCGGACCAGCCGCTGCAAGGATTCCTGGTGACCCAGAATCCAAACATCCTGCGAGTCTCCGGTCAATCTGAGATCAAGCGCCAGGCGTTTGGCTGTGGGCTGCCACTGTTGAACCAACTGTGTCACAAGCGCGCTCATGAGGACCGGCTCCAACTCCAACTGCGAGGCCCCGGACTCAGCGCGCGCGAGCGTGAGGAGATTCTCAACCAGCGCGGTCATGCGTACGGTTTCACCCTGAACATCTTCCAGAATCGCACGGTAGTGTTCTGCAGTGCGCGGAATGCACAAGGCGATCTCAACCTGGGTGCGAATGAGAGAAAGCGGCGTACGCAGCTCATGCGAAGCGTTGGCTGTGAGCAAGCGGACGCTACGAAATGCGCCCTCCAAGCGCTCAAGCATCTGGTTCAGGGTGTCGGAGAGCTCAGAAAGTTCATCGCGAGAGTGAATGGCCGGCACGCGAATCGAAAGGTTCCGGTCGTTGATGCGGCGCGCCTCGGCGACTATCGCGGCCACGGGGCTGAGCGCCTTTCGGCTTAGAAAATGCCCTATGAGAACGGCGCCCACCACCACAACTGGAATCAGAAACCAGAGGTCGAAGCCAAATGCCGCTAGGATACGGACCGATCTGTCTGCAGATATCGCTGTTGATACGAAGTAGCGGTGCCCGTTCACATGAATCTGGCTAGAAAAAACACGAATGCTGTGTCCTTTTTGCGCTTGAAAAGGAATGATCTGACCAGGCTCCGGAGGCAACGGAGGAATCGGATCGGCGGTGGCGCCGCGGGCCGAGAAATAGAGCCAATGCCCATGTTCGTCGAGAATCTGGAGCCACTTTCCTTCGTCTTTCTTTTGATACTCCTGCATCAGTTCGCTTTGCATCCCGCGCAGATCGACGACCGATGAGCGCGCTGAGAGGAAGCTGTCAAGATCGTCGACCCGCTCGTTGATTTCATGGAGCATCAACAAATCGAGGCTCTGTCGTAGAAGGAGCCAGGAAGCGAGGCTCAACGAGAGCCCGGCAATCACGACAGAACAGAAATACCAAAGGGTGAGGCGTACGCGAATGGGAAGGGCGATCAGAGTGCTTTTCCTTGCACGCGCATTTCCTTGAGTGATTTCGCGTGAATGCTATAGCCGGCTCCCTTAATGGTGTGCAGCAATCTCGGCTCTCCGGGAGGATCGACCTTCTTTCGCAGGAGGTTGATGAACGAGTCAACCGTGCTTCGAGAGACAGCGTCGCTCTGCCCCCAGACCGCCTCCACCAATGCAGCGCGCGGAACGATCTCTCCCCTCGATTTGAGCAGGCAATCCAGCAGCGCCATCTCGGTGCGTGTCAGATCCAGGCACTGGCTGCCGCGAAAAGCCTGGTGCCGTTCTCGATCCAAAACCAGCGTCTCAACGCAGACTTTGTGGTTGTTTGAAGACTTCCATCGTTCAAGTGATCTGAGCCGCGCCAGCAGTTCGAGAAAGGAGAAAGGTTTGGTCAGATAGTCGTCTGCGCCACCGTCCAGCCCGGCGATGACCTCGGCCTCCCCATCGCATGCAGTTAACATGAGCACCAAAGCCGGGTTCTGACTACGCTTCAATTCGTGCAAGACTTGCCATCCACTTAAATTCGGCAACAACACATCAAGGAGAATTGCATCGAACAGATTCTCATGGGCGAGATTCAATCCTTCCTGCCCGTCAGCGGCGGTCATGACCGTATGACCATGTTCGCGCAAACCGTCACGCAACATCAGCAGCATCTTCGGCTCGTCTTCGATAATCAGGACTCTCATGCGGGGTGCCAAGCGAGCGTCACTTTCCATCGATGCTGCCTGCTTTTCTGACGTTTGCGCTGGTTGCAGTCTAGCAATCGGGTCCCTGAGCTCACGGCTATCTCCAAATTATTTCATCGAATGATTAACGCACGTTTAACGCCGCTTTTTATCCTCGGTACCAGCTACTAGTTCAGGCTGACGCCCAACCATGACCCGGGACACCTGTCCGTACCCAGGAGAACCGGATCGATGTCGTCACAACGGCGGTGGCACTGCAAGACAGGCAATTACAGCATCACGGTCACTTCGGTCACTTGTCCAGATGGCGGTCTCCGCGAGTTGGGCTCATGAACCACAGAAGATTAATAGGCTTAATTGAAGGAGAAGCAATGGCATCTCATGCATCCCGATTGAGTAGCGGGGTTTTGCTGCTCGTATTCACATTTTTGCTCTGCGGATTTTTGCCCAGAGCCGGCGCACAGACCAACGGCGCGATCGGCGGCACCGCCGAAAACCAATCCGGATCCATTTCCGGCACGCTGATGGATTCTGCCGGCTCGGTATTGAGAGGAGCCCAGGTATCCATTCCCACCAAAGGCATCATTGTTTACACAAACCAGCAGGGCGGCTTCTTCTTCAGTGGACTTCAGCCCGGCACCTATGTCCTTTCCGTAAGCTACATCGGCTTTCAGAAACTGACGAAAATCGTCACCGTGAATCCGGGGACGTCGACCGCTGTGAGCCTGCAACTTGAGGTCGAGTCGCAAAAACAGAGCGTGCTGGTGACGGCCGGAAGTGCCTCGGCTGAAGTGGAAGCAGTTAATGAAGAGCGCGCCGCGGACAATCTCATCCAGGTCATGCCCACCCAGACCATCACCAGCCTGCCCGACCGCAACTTGGGCGACGCGATCAGCCGTATGGCCAGCGTCGCCCTGACGCGCAACGAGGGGCAAGACAATTTTGTGGCGGTGCGCGGCACCGAGCCCCGCCTGAACAATACCACCGTCAACGGCTTCAACATGCCGTCTGAAGATCCCGGGATCCGCGAATTCGATTTCTTCGCGGTTCCCACCGGTATCGTGGATTCGGTCAAGGTGAGCAAAACGCTCGAGGCCAACATGGACGGCGACGGAATCGGCGGCTCCATCGATCTCGTCACCAAAACCGCGAGCGACACCCCGACGTACCAAATCACTGCCATCGGCGGCCTCGGCGCCATGGGCGGCTTCACGCCGATCGAAAACGCCCGTCCCAACGCGCAGGTTTACGGCACCTGGGGCAGGCGCTTTGGAGCAAGCAAGAAGCTCGGCTTCATCGTCGGCGCCGAGTACGACTTCGATGGCACCGGCTACAATGACGTCGAGCCCACCCCGGACGAGGCCTTCCTGTCCAACGGCCAAAACGTGGTTTGGGATGACTCCCAGGATCTCCGCACCTACATGTTCCACCGCCCCCGCTATGGATTGGGCGGCAGCCTCGATTACCGCATCAAGCCCGGGTCCACGATCTTTTTGCGATACCTTTACTCCTTCACGCGCGACAGCGGCGACAAATCTGTTTACACGCTCAAGGACAACACGCCGGGCCTCCAATCGGCGGAAACCGCCAACGGCAGCTACAGTGGCGGGTGCACTGGCGGCGTTCAGGGCCTCGACCCCACCACAGGGGCAACCGCTGCGCCCTGCAACACCCCGCCGGGTTACTACAACCAGGCTGAAGATGCCCGGATCTATTCGGACAGCGTTGAGCTCAGCGGCACCCATGTTCTGACCAATACCTGGTATTCGTGGAGCGCCGCCGTTGGAACCGGCTACTTTGGCGACAATCCTTTCGAATCGGGCAACTTCACCAACATTGCCACCACCAGTTCGTGCCAGTTCAACCAGAGCGCGACCACCGACTACTTTGTGCCCCAGTGGACCCCGGCATGTTTTGACGAGATCAACAGCCCCCAGAACTACGTCTTCACCGGGACCCAGCGTGAGCCCGGCCACGAGGAGCAGATCAACATCGGCATCCAGGGTTCGGGCGCCTTCCGCTGGCACCTCGGCGGCCACCTCTCCACCTTCGAGTACGGCGCCAAGTTCCGCAGCATGCACAAGTACAACAATCAGTACGACCTCACCTCCACTTACGCTGGCGCCGGCGCCGGCGTTCCGATGACGAACTTCCCCAATCAACTCACGCAACCGAACTACTACAACGGCGCGTACAAGGACGGCTACAACGTGTGGTTCGGCCCGGTCCAACAGTACGTCGACCAGCACCCCGCTGAATTCACCTTATCCAATGACAAGGGGGTGTATTCGGGGAACTACGGGCTGGTAGAGCATATTCCCGCCTTCTACGTGATGAACACCACCGACTTCTCCAACGGCGTCCGCACGGTCGTTGGACTACGCGCCGAGATCACCACGGAGAATGTGCACAACCTGGCGTTCGATCCCAATGGCAACGCCACGCCGAATGCGTTCTCCGGTTCCTATTACGACGTGCTGCCCAGCGCATCGCTGCGCGTGCCCGCCGGCCCCAACAGCTACCTTCGCCTCCTCTATGCGCGCGGCGTCTCCCGCCCCGAAGAGTCGGAGCTGGCGGAAGACGTGAGTTGGGGCATCGGCGGAAATGGCGCCTACAAGAACACGGTCGCCTTCGGCAACCCCAACCTCAAGGCCGAAACTGGCGACGATATCGACGTCCTCTACGACCACTACTTCAAGAGCTTCGGCGTGTTATCCGGCGGCTATTTCTTCAAGCACCTCGCATCTCCGCCGGTCAGCACCCAGTCGGTGCTGAACAACTACCTGCCTCCGGGGGCGCCGTCTTCGGATCAGGGCACTTACCTCGCCACCGACTACATCAACGCGGGCAGCGCCTGGATCAGCGGCATTGAATTGCAGTACCTGCAACACTGGTCCAATCTGCCCGGCTTCCTGGGCGGCCTCGGCATGAATGCCAACTACAGCTACATCGGGTCCCAGACCAGCGGCATTGCCGGACGCAGCGACAAGCCGCGCCTGCTGCAGGACGCCCCCAACATCTTCAACATCGGGCCCACTTTCAACCGCGGGCCTCTCTCGATGCAAATGAACATCAACTACAACGGGGCCAGCATCTACCAGTACGTATATGCGGACGGGGCGCCGGGCGGACCCCAGGGCCCTCTTGGCGACAACTATAACTACCCCCACACCCAAGTCGACGCCCAGGGCAGCTACGCGCTCCACCACGGCTTCAAGTTGCTCGTCTCTGGACTTAACCTCACCAACGAGGAATTCGGCTTCTACTACGGCAGCCAGAAATACGACACGCAGCGCGAGTTCTACCACCCTACCTACTCGTTCGGCGTGAGCTGGTCCCCATCAAGAGAGTAGAGAGAAGCACTTCGGAGGAGCTTACATGGCGGGGCAGAACCAATGGATTCTGCCCCGCTCTTCCCTTCAGGAACTCTTGAGCCCAAGCGGTTACACTCTTTCCGTGCCGCGCGGCCCAGATTGCTGCACCCCATTCCTTGCAGGAGAACATTGATGTACCCCACTCGCCTTGTCTTCTTTGCCCTTTCCGCCGTACTCACCCTAACGCCGCTCCACGCGCAGAGCTGGCACGTAGCTACCACCTTCCATCCCGGCGGCGAAGGCGGATGGGATTACGTCACCGTCGATGCGCCCAACCATCGCCTCTTCGTCACCCGCGCCACGCACACCCAAGCCATCGATACCCGCACAGGCAAGCTGCTCGCCGACATTCCCGGCCAAGTCCGCTCGCACGGCGTCGCCCTCGTGCCCAAGCTCAACCGCGGCTTCATTACGGATGGCGGCGGCTCCGGCGCCATCCTGGTCTTCGATCTCAAGACCTATCAGGTGCTCGGGCGCATCCAGACTATGCCCGACTCCGACGGCATCATCTACGATCCCAGCACAGACCTCGTCCTCGTGGTTTCCGGTGACGGCAATGCCCTCATGACCTTCCACCCCGACATTGATCTGCACAACGGCAAGATCACCACCATTGCTCTCGGCGGCGCCCCCGAATTCCTCGCCGCCGACGGCTCCGGCAAAGCCTATATCAATCTCGAAGACAAGGACCTGGTGGCCGTCGTCGATCTCCACTCCGGCCAAGTCCTCGACCGCTGGCCGGTTGCTCCGGGTGGACACCCGGTTGGCATGGCCGTTGATCCCGCCTCCCACCGCCTCTTCATCGGCTGCCGCCGTCCCGCAAAGATGATCGTCATGAGCACCGAGACCGGCAAAATTGAAGCCGCGCTGCCCATCGGCTCCATCAACGACGCTGCCCGCTACGATCGGAACCGGGCCTTCGCCAGTTGCGGAGACGGCTCACTCACCGTCATCGGCGAGAAGGCCGGCCACTTCGAGGTCGAGCAGACTGTCAGAACTGTCGAAGGCGCCCGCACCATGGGCCTCGACCGCACCGCACAGGAGATCTTCCTGCCCACCGCCGAGATGCTGCCCCCCGCTCCCGGTCATCGCCCGCAACCCAAACCCGGCACCTTCGAGATCGTAGTCGTCAGCCGCCACTAGGGCCATTCTCTGGGGCGCGCGCACCTCTGCGCGCGCCTCCCTGTTTATGACGAATCTGTCAGCCATCGCTGACTAGCATTAAGTAAGTATCCACCGGCAGAGCCGGTGGCTTTACGGTTGCTGGCCCCTCAAAGGGGCCTTTTCACAACCGTCCGAAGCAAAAGCAAGAACAAAAGCAAAAGCCTCGCACTGCTGTCTTCACTGCCGCAGCACAGGCAATTTGAGGGAGAACATACTCCCGGAATTCTCAAAGTTCTACTGCCACCCCGGCAGTGGGACACCAGACCACAGGTCTGGACAATCAGGGAAGGAACAAGGATCGAGCGCCGCGCTTTAGGCTGGAGAGGTCTCGCGCGTTGGCAGTTAAGACCGATGGCTCACTGATGCCTTTCCAAGCTCGTCCGGCAGTGTGGTTCTGGACCCCGTGCTCAGTACAGTGATGACGTTGCCGCCTCGAACGCTGGGGCAGCCGATCTCGTTTGGGAGACTACCTTCTTGCACGGTCCAGGCCAACGCGACGGGGCAGAAATGGAGTTGTCATGCCCAAACAGCGCAGTCGAGTTGCCAGCCTACCCGTCATAGAACCGAACGCCGCCGGAATCGATGTCGGGGCAACGGAGATCTTCGTCGCGGTTCCCGCCGATCGCGACCCGGAGCCGGTTCAGTGTTTTCCAACTTTCACCGTCGATTTAGAAAGACTGGCTGACTGGCTTCAACAGTGCCATATCCGAACCGTGGCCATGGAATCAACCGGCGTGTACTGGATCCCGCTGTTTCAAATCCTGGAGAAACGCAAGTTCGATGTGCGGCTGGTCAATGCCCATCACGTCAAGAACGTGCCGGGAAGAAAAACCGACGTTGAAGACTGCCAGTGGATTCAGCACCTTCACTCCGTTGGGCTGTTGCGCGGATCCTTTCGTCCCGACGACGAAGTGTGCGCCATGCGTTCGTTGTGGCGCCATCGCGACAACCTTATTCAAATGGCCACCCTTCATCTTCAGCACATGCAGAAGGCGCTGGATCAGATGAACTTGCAGATTCACCACGTTATCAGCGATCTGGCCGGGACCACCGGGCTGGCCATAATGGATGCGATCCTGGCGGGGGAACGCGATCCACACAAGTTGGCCCAACTACGGAATCGTCATATTCAAGCCAGTGAAGAAACCATCATCAAGTCGCTGGTCGGCGACTACCGGGAGGAACACCTGTTCACGCTGCGCCAGTCCCTGAAGTCCTATCGCCATTACCAGGAGCTGATTCAGGAAGTTGATCTGCAGGTGAAACAGATGCTGCAGAAACTTCCCTCAAAAATCGCCATTGAGCAGAAGCCGCCCAAAGGAGGCAAGATCCGCAGAACGCCTTGGAGAAATGAACCTCCACAGTTGCGGAACGATCTCTATCGAGCCTACGGAGTGGACCTGACCGAGGTCCCCGGAATCAACTCGCTGACAGCGCAGATGCTGCTTACCGAGATCGGTCCCGATTGGTCCCGGTTTCCCACTGCCGCCGCGTTTTGCTCCTGGCTTCGACTATGCCCTAATCCCAAAATCAGCGGTGGCCAAGTCTTATCCTCGCGGACCCAGCCCACCAAGAATCGTGCAGCCCTCGCATTGCGTATGGCAACCCAAGGGTTACACCGCAGTGACAGTTTCCTGGGCGATTACTTCCGGCGCATGAAAGCCAGAATGGGTGCTCCCAAGGCCATGACCGCCACCGCTCACAAACTCGCCAGGATCGCCTACCACATGGTCACGACACAACAGGAATACGATGCGACGGTGTTTCAACAGCAAGAACAGCGCAGACGACTGCAGAAATCAGCAAGACTGCACGCCCAAGCACGGGAACTCGGCTTCCAACTCGTCCCCATGAGAGTTGTTCCTTAGGAGAGCCGGGGGATCTCCCTTTTGGATTAGGCCATCAATCAATGACAGCCGTATTTCGGCGCAGGCCTGGGCCCAACCGTGGCTACCGACCAGATCGTCAAACGGATCCTGGGCAGGAGATTCGACTGGGAAGGAAGTCACCCCTCGAATAGACAATCCAGAAATCGCCAAGATCAACAACGCTAACTTTTCGCTGTCGCGCGATTCATTCCAACCGCCGGGCAGTCATCCCAACACACTCATTGGTAATCATTTATCTCCACGTTGGCAGGATTACTCCTGGGAAACGCGGATTGGGCCGATGACTGTGGCCGCTGCAGCGCCGGTCATGAGCGGGAAAGGCTTGCTCACCTGTCAGCATCAAGACTGAATCACTTCTTCCCTCTGTGAACGAAGAACTCCTGAAGGATGGCATTGGCAATGGTGGCGCTCATATCGACACCGGCCGTACTGAATACCAGCCCAGGTCCGCGATTGCTTGTCGGATAGTAGGTATTGGCAAGCGCGCCCGAAGCCAGGTACCCGCCAACACTCGAATAGTTCGGCTGCCACTGGCCGTTGTCCCCCTTGCAGACAAACGGGGTCCTGATCGCATGCAAGATGCGTGATTTCGTGGTGCCCGTCCCCTGGTAAAAGTACCGCGGGTCCTGATGCAGAATGGAGGGCAGAATCGCCCCGCCAACAAGAGTGTCCGTTAGAGTGTTGGCATAGTTGGCCCCATACCGCTGGCCGTAGCCCTTTGCCCCCTGAACAAAGTCGGGCCTGTCGGTGGCCTGGTCGATCCCCGCGATGAAGGCGGAAGCCAGCAGAGTTACGGAATCGGTCGCCGTACGAAAGGCGAGACGGAATTTCAGCTTCGGCGTCAGGGGGACCGGATGCGGATCATAGACCGCATAGAACGCCGGAAGAAAGCCCAGAGCACGCTGCTTCTCCGCGATTTGAACCTGCTCGGTCGCAATCTGCTCCTGAGGAAGAGCCGCAACCACCGTCGTTGTCGCCACGGAGATCGTCAGCGGGACAGAGCCCAGGTCCATAAACTGTCCCGGCGTGATCTGAATCGCGGGTGAGGTCCAGTCTGCAAAGCCGGTTGCGCGAATGGTTACATGGTAGGAAACACCCGGCTGCACGTTACTGAACGAAAAAAGGCCGTTTTGGTTGGTGGTAACCTTCCGCTGCCCGCTCGCACCCCCGCCAGCCAGAACCACTGTAGCCCCGGGCACAACGTCGTCTTGTACGTCCGTCACCGTCCCGATAATGGACCCGCTCCTGGGCGCCGGGACGGGGATCTGTTGAGCCATCGCCGTACAGGCAAACCAGCAAAGAAAAAAGAAAAGCTGGTGCCTTATCCAGATGAATGATCTGGGAACTTTCATGATACGAGAATCGAATATTCTCTCCAGATTCAAGCAGGCCGAAATCCCCGGAGATTTCCCGAAAGCATCCGCAGTTCGGCGCTCGTTACTCCGCGCCCGTCCACGCTGGCCATCGGTGTGGGCGGTTGCGGCTGAGGTTTTGAGGGCGAGCTCAATGTCGCCCTTGATGGCGGTGCGGTCGAAGCTCTCCTCGGCGGCGCGGACATCGCCGAAGGTTCGGCGGCCCTGAAAGCTGGCTTGGTCTGCGGAGAGGCGTTTCTGGCCGAGATCGTCGGCCTCGAGTTCAAGATGAGCGCGGATCTCTTCGGCAAAATCGGATTCGCTGCGGCGGCGATGGAACATGATCAGACCTCTTCGCTTTGGGGGCCCGGCGTTGAGAATGCGGGCCATAGCTTCGATGCGGCAATTCCATTGCGATGCCTTTCGGCGAGTTCCGCTCGGCCTTTGGGAGCGAGCTCGTAGAAGCGGGAGCGGCGGCTAACCGGTCGATTTGGGTAGGTGATTCCATTGGATCTGGGCACCTGATTCTGTTTGATGTGGGCAGCCGCTCCGTTGTGATATGGGCAGTATTTGCGTTTTGCCATAGCCGCTTGCCCACGTGGCGTAATCGCTGCCCACACGCAACCTAACGGTGTCCGTGGGTGGGGGCGGAGAAGGCGGCGTTGGTAATCCCAGACAAGTGTTTTTCTAAAGGCAAAAGAGAATATGTTGCCGGAGAGGCGTTCATCGCTTGCGGAGTCGCAGGTCGCAAGCTGAGTCAGAACCGGAAGGAGGTCCCAATTGTGCTTCTTGACCAAATCTATGAGGCAGACGACTTTAGAATTTTGCGCAATTTCTGGCCTATCCGCGGCAGCAGTCGCGCGGACCGGACGTTCTGTATATCGCCGGCGGCCGTGCGCTCCATCTAATCCCTTATTCAAGTGTGGCTTGCATCCGCGGCTTCACCTTTTGAGTGCGGAATTTGTTCTTCTCCGTGTCCGCCAGATTTTGCGCCAGAGTCAGAATCCTCCGCTTCAAAAATCCTCCGCCATTCCGGCATTACGCTGACCCTGGCTTTCAAAACCACGTTTGAGGTATTCACCAGGGCTGGCCCCGACAACTCGCTTGAGCGCCTTACTGAACGCAGCGGCGGACTCGTAACCGACCGACCGAGCAACGTCTATGGGCTTTTGTCACGCTGTTCGAGTAACTGCATCGCCTTCTGCATCCGCCACTCGGTTACATATTCCAGTGGTGTTTGTCCGAGCAGTTCTTTCAAACGCGCTGCGAATGCGGAGCGAGACATGGCCGCCGCTTCGGTCAGGGATTCGACCGTCCAGGGTGTATTCAACTGTCGTGAATGCCACTCAGAGCGGTGCTCATTTGAGAATCGAAAAACGCACGAAGCCATCCTGGTTGCATTCCGGTCCCGACGCGATATGCGCCCGGAGTGCCTGGATAATCGTTCAAAAAAATAGGCCCTTCGGTACTGGATGAGCCTTGAGATCATCCAATGATTTGGAGGGTCCATGAACATTTCAGGGAGCGTTGCGCTAGTGACGGGAGCGAACCGCGGTTTGGGTAAGGCGTATGTAGAGGCGCTGTTGTCTTCCCTTGCAGCGAAGGTGTACGCGGGAGCACGCGATCCATCGAAGATTACGGATTCTCGTGTTTTTCCGATACAACTCGATGTCAGTTCAACGAGCGACATCAATGCTGCGGTGAGGCAGTGCTCCGACGTCACCCTGCTCGTCAACAACGCGGGAGCGATGTTGAATACGCCGATTCTGTCTCCGGACGCGGTGGATGCCATGCGAAAAGAGATGGAAGTGAATGTATTCGGTATGGCTTCCATGATTCAAGGGTTTGCTCCGATCCTCGCTAAGAACGGAGGCGGCGCGATCGTCAATGTGCTTTCCGTAGTAAGCTGGTGCACACCCCCGTTCAACGCGACTTATGCAGCCTCGAAGCACGCCGCCCTAGCGGTCTCGGACGCTGCCCGAATCGAACTTCGCAAACAAGGAACTCAGGTGGTCGGTGTCTATGCGGGGTTCATCGATACTGAGATGGCTGCATCAGCAAGCGGGTCAAAGACGGCGCCGGCTCAGGTTGCAGCGCGGACGCTCGAGGGAGTCGAGTCAGGCCTGAATCACGTTTTGGCCGATGAACGCGCCAGGCAGATTTATGATGCCGTGAGACGCGATCCCGAGCAGTTAGAAAGAACTCAACAGGAAGCGTGGGATCAACGAAAGCGTTGATTGACCTTGCCCGCGCAAAACGGATCCCGCAGCGAGTGTCGCGGCAGCGGCGCGCAGTCTGGGAGTGGTCGAACAGACCCTATCGAACTGGGTGAAGGCCAAGCGGAAGGGCCAGAAGTGAAGTATGCCTTTATCGATCGCCATCGGCGGATCTGGCCGATCCGTGTGCAGTGCTGGGTGCTCAAGGTGAGCGTCTCGGGCTCCCATCAACACCGGGTCCGGCGGGCAAGATCGCTCGGGCAAGTCTGTCGATTGTGTATCCTGTCGGCGGTAGGAGTAATCGACCTAATATCTTGTGCGCCCCCGCTCGTTGCTCTCGCATGACGAACGAAGGCGCACAGCGAATTGCCGATCGACCCTACTGTGCGGGATTGGATAACGCCGCTGTCGCCTTCTTGAAGGCATTCAGTGTCGCCGTTTTTTCCGGAGACTGCCATTCGGCATTCGAGAACGCGCCGAGAGCATAGCTCCGCGTCGTATAGGAATAGGTGTTGTCAGCAAAGTAAATCCGCTCCGGCTCTCTGGTTGCAGGCGGATTCTTTTGAAATGCTTCCCACTCCGCCCGGTGAGCGTTAGGGTCGATAAACCACTCCGCTGGATAGGGCAGATTCTTGCATTGGGCCTGCAGATCCTGGACCCGGAATGCGCCTTGGTCTCCGTAGTCCCGGAAAATCTTGCCGAAGAAGGTAAACGAGATGGTTTTCATGGACGGGTCCACCAGCATACGCCGTTCAGCATGTTGAAGTGGGGTCCCACTCTCGGCGGAGTACAGGTTGGCGCTCAGGAAGCACGCCATGTGCGCCTGTACATTTACGCCCGCGTCGATCACCAGTGATCCGTTGACGATCCTTTCCTGAAAATCCCCGGTAAACTGTCCAGCCACCATCGGTGACGAGTAAAAGGATTCGTGAAGGACAAAGGGATCCTGATACCCGTCCACGGCCACCGTGACTTGAAGGTGCAGAGCCCCCCAATATTTCTTGTCTGTGGACGGCGCCTGCCACACAAATGTGCATCCAGAGCCGGCAGCGCAGGAAAAGGGCGCCGCGCCCAAGTCCTGAGATCCAAATACGGAGCTTCCAATGATCTCCGCTTTGATCACGTTGAAGCCCGGCGCCGGGTCTGAACTCTGCGCCGCACTGATGATGAGGTGAGCCTGAAGCTGGTCCTGCGTTCCCGCGAGAATGGTCTTGTTCATCTCGAACTGGTATTTGGGAAGCGAGGGCGGCAGCATCGCCTGCGCCTGCAGCACGGCCTCTTCCTGCGACAGACCAGACTTCTCCAGCGATAGCAACTGGACCTGGGCCTGTTGGGGAATCATCGTATGCACTTCTGTGTTTACCAACCACGGATGAAGCAAGTCCCAGTAAGTTGCGTCGATCGGTGTGGATTCAGGCGGATACTGCAAGTACTCTTGCAGGACGGCCAGGCGCCCCGCGGGCGATATATCGTCCAGCGGCGCGTGCTTGACCGTGCGGGTATTCTGCGCGGTAGCCGTACCGCATACAAGCGCCAGCGCTGCCAGCGTGAATCTCAGCGTATTTTTCCGCATACTCGTCATAGTCGATATCCTCAACTCACTTCACTCGTTGACTTCGGATGTTCTTAAAGGCGGCGTCGGAGCGGGGTTTGCTGCTCCGCTTGCCTTACGGACAGTAGGCGAGAATTCCGTCGAGGTGGCAGGAGTTGTATTCCTGAAGTACAAGGTTCTTAGCGCCGCCGTGATCCACGCTGTACGTATGCCAGGTACTTTCATAATCGGCCTTGCCGGTGGCTGAGTATGGCCCGGGAGTGCCCGTCGCTCCGTACTTATCGTTGACCCACCAGCCGTGGTAGCTGTACGTGGAACTGTCCGTGTTCGGCGCAAGGGTGCTAAGACAGTTCTGATAGGACGCGACCTCGTTGTGGCCGCAGCTACTATGCAGCGCCACCACTGAGTCGGAGCACGAACTCCACAGTCCAAGAGGTTGAGTGCAGTCCGGATTCCACGGGGTCGCGGTTTGTGATGGGAAGCTATACTGTGTCGCCGCGTCGCTGTTGTCCGTTCCGCCGATGCCACGCACGGGAATTCCCTGCATGTTGTTGTGGTTGTACGCGCTTCGTGCATTCGAGGGCTCCAGCGAAACGTCGATACCCGCGAGAACTCCTCCAAAGTCGTCTGAGGCCAATTCCGAGCCGCCGGCCGCGCTTGCCGCCGCGATCACGCTATAGATCACAGCCTTGCTGCCGGAAGGGCGCGTGGAGATGAAATTCTCGACAACCCCGCAGCCCGCGCTATGGCAGATCACGACACATGTCTGACCGCTGGAGCAATAGGTATTCATGGCGTCTTGCATGACTGCCTGACCGCCCGGGAAGGTTGCGTCGGTGAAGGAGTAGTCCCAGGCGTCCCATTGCACATACAAAACGTTCCCGGCTGTGGCCAGCGTGCCCAGGCCGTCCAGATTCCCCCAGTACCCTGCCTGGTCGGTAGTGAAGGTTCCATAGGTCTCTGGATTCGAGCAGGAACTCGCCGTGTACGGGAAATTCTGGCAGGGTGACCATCTTCCGTGGACAAGCAGGATGTGGATGTTGGGATTCTGGGCGTAGGCCGGAACCGACGCCAGGGCCATCGCCAGAAATCCGGCAATCGCGCATAGAAAACCAGCGGTTTTCATTTTCATGCGGTAATCCTCCATACTTCCTTTGGGTGGGTTACAACTGCGCACACAGAACGAGTGCACCAAGGTACCTATCGGAAGTGTTACCCAAGTTTCTAGCGTTCTACTTATACATTCCATAAATTGTTAGTGAATGCGCTGGACCAATTTCTGTCATGCCAGTTCGCCGTCTAACTTTTCTGCACGGAATTCATGGAAGCTCTAAAGTGCAGGCAGCAATATGTAGCTATCTTGGGTCAGGCGGTTCACAAGATCACAAATATACGCTGAAAATTCGCAGTGTGGTCATTGACAATTAACGTCTGCCGCGTGACACAACCAAGAGACTAACCACTCTCGCATAGAGTTCTTCGACAGTTCCAAGGTAGCGCATGCACAAATCGATGACCTCTTCAGTCATCTCGAATGGATTGCACCAGCCCTGGCCTCGGTCGGTCTGCTGATCATCATCGCCGGCGTCGTGAGGCGACAGAAAGACCGCCGGGATCACTCCATCGAAGCAGATCACGAGATGTCGCTTGGCCAATCAGGCTGGATTGGCGCGATGCACGGCCTATGCCTCCCGTTTCGCGGCTTCTCCCGCTCCGGCGCCACCATTTCCACGGGAATGCTTGGCAGGTGTACAGAGAGTCCGAAGCTCCGTACCGGTCGGGGGCAATGTATTCGCTATAGATGGATCAGCCCGCGTTGCAATGCACTGACCACTGCCTGGGTACGATCGCTCACATTAAGGCGCATGAGAATGACGCTGACGTGACACTTGACCGTAGACTCAGTGATGCCCAGTTCGACCGCAATTTCCTTGTTGCTCCTGCCCCTGACGATGAGATCGAGCACCTCCCGCTCGCGCGCGCTCAGGTCGGAGTTGGGGATGCGCGAGTTAAGAGCGTGCGAGACGGGCTGGGGCAAAAAACGGCCGCCGGCATGGACGCGGCGCAGGGCATTGACCAGGGCGTCGTGCGGCATTCCCTTGATGATGTAACTGCGCGCGCCCGCCTGCAGCGCCTGATGGATGTCTTCATCGCCCTCGTAAGTAGTGAGCACCACGAATTTGGCATTGGGATGGCGGGCCATTACAGTGCGAATGGCTTCGACGCCGCTCATCCCGGGAAGCCGCAGGTCCATGAGGGTAATATCCGGTAGATACTTTTCGAACAGCTCCACGGCCTCCTCGCCGCTTCCCGCCTGGGCAACGGCTGTCATGCCGGGCGTGGCCTGGATGATAGCAGCGATGCCGACCCGCATGATGGGGTGGTCATCAACAATGAGAACCTTGATCTTCGCCGCTTCCTTCATGCCATTCTGTTCTTCCACCGCTTTACTCCCAGCTTGCCCGTTTTCAGTTCTGAATGCAAAGGCTAATTTAAGGCGATGTGGACGAGTCGGAGGCGGTGATGAGCGCTCACTCGGAACGCGTGATGATCTCAAGCTGGTATTCGGGGATCAAGCGGATGCCATCCAGTTTGTCGATCTGGCCATTCGGAGCAAACTGCGGAGGATCGGCAAGCTCGAAGTAAACAGGTGCGTCCCTGCGCAACGGAAGAATACTCAACTCCAATGTCCCGGGCCCCTGCGGGGGCAGAAAGCGCTTCAATCCGATCCTCCACGGCTTGCCGTTGTAAAAATCGTCGTCCAAGAGCCGATGGTCCGCTGAGAGACGAGCCACGTCACCTTGATAAGTGACTTCCAGAAACAGCTCGCTCAGCCCGTCCGGAATTCCCTCGGGAACGGTGACAGCCCACCTGGCTGCCTGCGGAAGGTCAGCCGCGCCGGGGGCCTGCGCCACGCCATGCGCGCGCCAAGCCAGCGATGGTCCGACCGTCACAGGCGGCGCAGTTCCGGCGGTCTGAATCTGATGGACCTCCGGTTGGGCATTCCATGGCGGCGCCTCGGCCGTGAAGCCGGTTGTCTGACCAGCCGCAACGGTTGGCGTCAGCGGCAGGTTGGCCTGCAGCGGAAGCGCCGGCGGCGGCATCATCGTGAAGGCGAACTGCGGCGCTGCGCGGGAACGTAGCCAGATGCGCGCTGGCTGCGAGTCTGGATCGGCCAGAAAGTCCTGGTCCGTGATGAACAGGTGGTCGCTGTTACCGATGCGCACCTTCCAGGCATCCTCGGCCTCGCGCGCAGAGAGCACGATAAGGCGAAGGTTCTTGCCTTGGGCCGAGACAACATCGACGGACGAATCATCACCGGGCTGGATGCCGCTCACGAAGGTCGTTCCAGCATTCCGCTCTATATTTCCGCTCGAAGCTTTCACGGTGCGGATGGTTGCTGTGTCGAAGGCGAATTCCACCGGGATTCCTGGCAGAGCTTCGAAATAGATGGTGGCGGTGCCGGAGTTTTCAATGCGCGTAAACAGTTGTGCGGTGCTGTAACGAAGCGTGACGCTATCCATGCGCAGGTTAAAAGGCCAAATAAAATAAGCGCCCGCGGGCAGATCGATAGGATGGCGCGGCACAGCCAGCGCGCCATCGGGCAGGCGAATGAGAAACTGTGTCGCTGGTCGCGCGGGCGTGGAATAGCCACGGACGTAGCTATTGAAGAAGATGAATCCTGCATCACCGCGTGAGCGGACTGAAGCGCGCGGAGCGGAAAGATCGACGGAGTCGTGGGGCAATGAGGCCGGCGCGTGCACAGTCATGGGCGCCAGTTCGGCTCCGAAATCGTTGAGGAAGTATTGAAAAACTTTCAGCTTGCGAAAGGAGGCGCGCTCCTGGCCGAACTCGCCCAGCGGAGCCTGAAAATCATAAGACTTAATGGGCAGGTCATTGGGATAGCCGGTAACCTGCGACTCCTGAAGTGTGGAGAGCTTGCCATCGGGATTCTCGCCTCCTTGAAACATATACGATCCGTAGAGATTGACACCCGAGCCGAGCATCACGGGAAACATGGCAGCAATGTCATCCGGCGCAATCACCGGGCGACGGTGGTAGGTGTCCTCGATGCCGCCGCCGATTTCCGCGGTGAGGTAGGGCAGTTGATCCGCTGAGATGCCTGGCGGATCGGGATCGCCTGCGGTGCCGCCGGCGCTCACATTTGCGGCGACGCGGCTCTGAAAACGAAAAGCATAGACCTCGGCTGGAGGCAGTTTGGCGATGGAGCTGTCCCACGGCGCATCGGAATAACCGCCATAGACCGGGATGACCTCACGCGGTGGCACGACTGCGTTGTCCCAGCCGGTGATGAGGTAGAGGGGCACATCCAGGCCGCTGGCGACGGCGATGTTCTTCAGTTCCCGGATGTGTGCCTGGCCTGCGCCCGGTCCGCGGGCGGAGTACTCGTTCTCCAGCTGAATGCCGATCACCGGGCCGCCGTCCTTCCATAGAAGATCCTTGAGTTGGGCGCTGATCTGCCCGTCCCAGGCGCGAACGCTGGCCAGATAGACAGGATCGTTGACGCGGGTACGGCTCTGTTTGAGAACCCAATCGGGGAGGCCGCCGTTGCGCACTTCGCCGTGATCCCACGGCCCGATGCGCACCACCAGGTACATCCCGTGTTTCGCACAGAGTTCGGCAAAGTCGTGGAGATCGCGTTGTCCGTCCCAATCCAATTGGCCTTCGATCTCCTCGTGATGAATCCAGAACACGTAGGTGGAGATGATATTCACCCCGCCTGCCTTCATCTTGAGGATTTCGTCTTCCCACTGCTGGCGCGGATAGCGTGAGAAGTGAAACTCTCCCATCACCGGAAGCCACGGCTTGCCATTCAGAGTGAGATAGCTGCTGTTAACGCCGAGCGTGATTCCGGATGGTGAGGTTGCGGAGCCCCCCTCGTAGCGCGTCGGCCCAGGCTCGAGCCAGGGCTGACTGGCATCGATGCGAATTGGCGTGCCGCTGGTTTGCGCGCGCGTTGGCGCAACCGAAGAAACGGCGGCAAGCAAAGCGGCGCCCGCCAGCAATAGTTTCCAGAAGTGCAGAAACCGTGGGCCCATCGGGATGGATCGAATACAGGAAGACATGGCGATTGGCTCCGCGCCGGCCGGTCCATTTTCAAGCATGGCTTTGGACCATCGCTTTCAAGAAAAGATCACTCTATTCCCATGCGTCCTGCTTTGAATCCGCCGAAAGTCGGATCGGCGCCAGATTTCTCCGGCACGGTTTGTTTCTCCAGCAGTGTCGGCTTCGCGATATACTGGGCGCCGCAATGCAGAGAGCACGTGTGTTTGCCGCCTGGCTCGTGTCGGCCGCATGGTTAGCCGCCTGGCTCGCCTCAGCCTGGATGTTGACAGGCGGGGCAGCGTGCGCCCGTGCACAATCGGGCGCACTGGCCGGATACACGCGCCACGTGTGGCAGGCCTCCGATGGTCTGCCCGAACAAACCGTGCAGGCCTTTGCCCAGACTCCCGATGGATTTCTCTGGATCGGCACCAGCGGGGGGCTGGTGCGTTTTGACGGCGTCCACTTTACCGTATTCGATCGGCAAAACACTCCCGCGCTGCACGAGAACAGCGTCTTTTGCCTGAGGGTCTCGCGCGATGGTGCTCTTTGGATCGGGACGGAGGGCGGCGGTTTGGTGCGGTATGTCCACGGCGAATTCCGCTCGTGGAGCACGAACGAGGGGCTCACCAATGAATTTGTACGGACCCTGGCCGAAGACGCGGAGGGGAATATCTGGGTGGGCACGGACAACGGTCTGCTGCGGCTGAAGGGTGACCGTTTTGTGCGCGTTGACGGGACGGCGAGCGTTCCTATGCTCGCTGTGCACTCCATTTACCGCGATCGCGACGGTCACCTGTGGGTAGGTGGTTCGAAGCTGTTGCGCATCGACGGCAATCACATTACCGAATACACGATGCGCGGAGAGGCGAGCCAAAACCGCGTGAAATCGATTCTGCAAACCCGGGATGGGACGATGTGGGTGGGGACCGTGTCAGGACTCAACCGTATGGCTCCCGGACAGACAAGATTCAACCGCGTCAATGGAATTACAGGGACGGTACGCGTTCTGCGTCAGACGACGGACGGTGTACTCTGGATCGGCACGATCGGGCAGGGAGCTTACCAATATCGAGCCGGAGGCCTGACTCAGATCACCGCTCCCGCATCGTTGCCGAGTAACACGGTGCTTAACTTCTTTGAGGATGACGAGAAGAATTTCTGGATCGGCACGCAGTCAGGAATGTTGCGGCTGACGCAGGCGGAAGTAAACATCGTTCCGCTGCCCAAGGCCAACGACTCCGACTTTGGAACCATCTACCAGGATCGCGACGGCAGCTTCTGGATCGGTTCCACGCTGCTGTTCCGGATGAAGGACAGCGTAGTGACGCCGATAATGCTGCCAGGCATGAGCGGGGTCCACGTGCGCAACGTGTATCGCGATCGCTCCGGCGCATTGTGGGTGGGAACCGACGGAGACGGCGTGTACCGGATCGCGGGGGATCGCATCGCGCATCTGACGACTCGTGACGGACTATCGAACAACTTTGTCCGCGCCCTGGTGCAGGACCGCGACGGCAGCGTGTGGGTGGCGGCCGACGAAGGTCTCAATCACATCATCGGCGAAGGCGCGCATTGGCGGATCGTCAGCTACCAGATGCGCGACGGACTGGCCTATTTCAGCACCCGGGCGCTGCTCCAGGTTCACAACGGCGACGTGTGGATCGGCACTGATCGCGGCCTGAGCCATCTGCATGACGGAGCCTTTCAAACCGACGCGGCTACGACGGCCCTGGCCCAGACGAAGATCTGGGCCATTCACGAGGACAGCGACGGCAGCCTGTGGTTCGGTACGCGCAATAACGGCCTGTTCCGCTACCGCGATGGCAAGCTGGCCCACTTTACCACCGCCGACGGCCTGGCCGGCAACGCCATCTACCAGATTCTCGAAGACGGCGCGGGGCATTTCTGGATGAGCGGTCCCAACGGCATATCGCTGCTCAACCGGCACGAGCTTGACGCCCAGACGGAGACATTCCCGCGCAGCCTGGCGCTCATTTTTTACTCCACCGCCGACATCGGCGCCAACACTGAAATCTATGGCGGCACGCAGCCATCGGGAAGCATCACGGCGGCGGGCGACGCGTGGTTTCCCAGCAGCCGGGGGCCAGTGCACATCGTTCCCGCGCAGCGCCCGGCGCTGCCGCCGCCTCCGCTCCATATTCAGAGTGTGCTTGCCGACGGCCGGCCGGTTTCGACTGCCAGCACCGTCGTCTTGTCGCCCGGCAACAGCCGCCTGGCCATCGCTTTCACGCCCATCCGACTCCGCTCCCAGGATGGCCTGCGCTTCCGCTATCGGCTGGACGGATTTGAAAACCAGTGGAGCGCGCCTACCACCGCGCGCACCGCCGACTACACCAATCTGCCTCCCGGGCGCTACCTTTTTCGCGTGGAGAGTTACGAAGTCAATCGTCCCACGGCAGTCAGCCAGGCTTCCATCGCCGTCGTGCAGCGGCCCTTCTTCTATCGCACCTGGTGGTTTCTGGCCATCTGCGCGGCGCTTTTGGCGCTAATCGTCTACGGCGTCTACCAGTACCGGGTGCGCCAGGTGCGCGCGCGTTTTGAAGCGGTGCTGGAGGAGCGCAGCCGGCTGGCCCGCGAGATGCACGACACCGTGATTCAGGGCTGCACCGGCGCGTCCGCGCTGCTGGAGGCGCTCTCGATGGAGGGAGGCAAGGACGGCGCGGAACTGATGGACTTTGCCCGCCTGCAGTTGCGCACCACCATCAACGAAGCGCGCGATGCCATCTGGAATATGCGCCAGCCTGCCGGCGACGCCAGCAGCCTGGGCAAGAAGATGGAAAGCATGACCCGGCAGGTGGGCAATGAGTTTCAGGTACCCATCGCTTGGGCGATGTACGGAACGCCCTTTGCGGTGAGCGATCCGGTAGCACACGACCTGCTTATGGTAGCCCGCGAGGCGGTGAGCAATTCCATGCTGCACGGCCATCCGTCGCGCGTGGAAGTGAGCCTGACCTACAAGGACCGCGAATTGCTCCTGAACCTTTCCGACGACGGATGCGGCTTCGACGCCGCACAGACGGAGATCCCCAACGGCCATCATTTTGGGTTGAAAGGAATGCGGGAGCGGATCGAGCGCTGCGGCGGGGAGTTCCGGTTGAGCGATGCGCCCGGCGAGGGCGTGCGCATCGCGGTGCGCGCGCCACGCCGCCGGCGCGAGAGCTGGGCGAGCGTGGAAAGGTAAGGCCCCCCCAAAAAGCAGCCCGAGCCAGTCGGCCCGGGCTGCCAAGGTGAAGAAACCGTACTTTCTAGAACATGAACTTCAAGGCGCCCTGCATCACGCGTGGCGGCTCGTTGCCCGTCCCTGAAATTTGGCCAAAGTTGCCCCAGGTAAGGGTGGTTCCAGGCGAGCCGAACGACGGGTGATTGAAGACGTTGAAAAACTCCCAGCGGAACTGGACACCATACCGCTCGGCAAATTGCCAATTCTTGTCCATGCCCGCGTCGCCCCAGGTTTCATGCGGAGCACGCATGATGTTCTTCCCGGTATCTCCGAAGGTTCCCACGGGGTTCGGGGTGAATGCCTTGGTGTTGAAATACTCGTTGAGCCATTGCGTTTTGGATCCTTGTTTCACGTTCAGTGATTGCCCCGAAACGTAGTTGCCCCGGTCCTCGCCCTGGTCCGCATAGGAGTTGTTGCTGCCATTGGCGCCGCCGTTGATGGTGAGGCCCGCGCCGGAGATCCAGTTGTAGATGCCGCTGATCTCCCAGCTTCCCAGCAACTCCCGCGTGAGCAGGTTGCTCCCGTGCAGTGCCGGACTGGTGTAGATGAAGTTGCTCACCGAGTCGATAGGGAAGTTCTGCGAAGAGATACCGCGGCTCCAGGCAAGGTTGAACGGATCGCCGATCGCATTGTTGCCAAAGCTGATATTCGACGACGACGTATCATCAATGGCCTTCGACCAGGTCAGGTTGGACTGGAACTGGAGGCCGTGGGACTGCTTCCACTCGCCGGTCAGCTGCAAGCTGTTGTAACTGGCGGTGCCGGGGCTGAGCATATCAAGGATACTGCCCGCAAAAGCAGGTGCTAACCCGCGGTTGCCGTTGTTGGCGTTTCCGGCGCCGTAATAGATGCCGGGGTTTTGGTCGATGATGGTCGACTGGTGAAAGGTCTCGGTGCCCACGTAAGCAATTCGGGCAACCATATTCGATCTGAATCCCTGCTCGATTGAGATGTTCCAGGCTTGCGTCGTGCCCAGCTTGAAGTTGGGCGAAATGGTTGCTGGAACCGACAGGCCGGAGGAGAAGGTCGCGCTTGTCGGCGGCTTATAGGTGGCCGAAGCAAAGGGCGGGAAGGGACTCTTGCCGCCGGTGCCGGTGAATGTGGACCACGGGTTGTTGAAGCTCAGCGGAGTTGAGCCCGAGCCCTGCGGCGTGAAGGTCGGGGCAAAGGGAGCGTTGTCCACAGTGTGGTTGTAGGTGGAGTAGATCATCGGTTGGGTGAACAGCCCGAAGCCGGCGTGGATTGAGGTTTTGGGAAGCCCCTTGGGCTGCCAGGCAATGCCCAGGCGTGGTTCCCAGTATGCGTAAGTCGTGTCCATCAGGCCGGCGCCGATGCCCGTGTCTCCCGGGAACACCAGGCCCTTTGGAGAATTAGGATAAACGGTGCTCTGCTGGCCGGGAACCCAGGCTGCTGCCCGTCCCGCGGTAATCTGCGGCGGCAGGTTCGGATCCCAGCGCAGGCCGAGAGTGAGATTGATGTTGGTACGCAAGCGGAACAGATCCTGACCGTAGAATCCCGGCTGCCAACCGGAAACAGGAGCCACTTCCCCCGCGCCTTGGGTGAACTTATAGAGATCACCGACCAGATAATCGGCCAGTCCGCTGCCGGTATAGCTTCCATTCCAATCCAGTTCGGGTTCGGTGGGGTACTGCGTGTACTCTTCGGCAAATTGATGCTGGAGATTCATGCCCACCTGGATTGTGTGCCGGCCCAGCGTCTTCGTGAAGTTGTCGTAGAGGCCATAGGTTGTGCGCTCTTCCTGTGACGGCTCGTACCAGCCGCTCTCGAAGCCGCCGCTATCCACCTCAAAGCCTTCCAGGTAGCAGGAGCCGGGGAGTTCCGTCAGGTTGATATAGCTGGACCAGCAGAACGGCTTGTTGCTGGCAGTCATCGCGGCAGAGCCGTTATGCGCGGCCATCTGCGTCCAGAAGACCGAAGCCACGTTGACCATCGTGGGGCTGATCGTCCACGTGTGATTCATGGTCTCGTTGAAGTACTGCATCTTCTCGGCAAACGTGTACTGCCACGTGCTCAGCGGCAGCATGGAGAGCACGTTTCCGGGTGTGTCGCCGGAGGGCTGCACCAGGTTGTTGACATAGCTGATTAAGGAGAGCCGCTGTTTTGAAGAAGCATCCCAATCCAGGCGGCCGGTAACCTCGTCGTAGTTGTTGATGATCGCCGCGCTGGTGTACTCGACGCAGCCAGCCGCGATCTCCGATGCGGTGCACCCGGTTGTGCTTACGCCGGTCTTTCCCACTTGCGGCAAGGCGTCTTTCACAATTTGCAGCGCTGCCGTGTTGTAACTGTAGCCCTTTCCTGTATCCAGTTGGTTCGGCTTGCCGGCAATGGTGGTGAAGGGGCAGACGGCCGATTCCCCACCCCCGCAGAGGTTGGTCGAGAAGCCGCTGAAGTCGCCGGCGAGCATAGCGGCGGTAGGTGCATAGGTCTGGTTTTCGCTGGATGCCGCAGCCAGTCGCGTTCCTTGATAGTTGCCAAAGATGAAGAGCTTGTTTTTCCAGATTGGCCCGCCAGCATAGGCCCCGAACTGATTCTGGTGCAAAGGATTGATCTTGTGAGTAAACCAGTCTTTGGCGTTAAAGTCGTTGTCGCGCAGGAACTCGAAGATCCCGCCATGAAGCTCGTTGGTGCCCGACTTCACCTGGATGCTCACCACGGCGCCCGGTGCGAAGCCATAAAGGGCGTTAAAGTTGTTGGTGATAACGGTGAACTCCTGGGTGGCGTCGGCGTTGGGAAACGGGGCGGCCCGGCCCAGGTAAGTGTCCATGTTCGGCGCGCCATCAAGAATGTAGTAGGTGCTGCCCTGGCGCCCGCCGCTGGCAGCTGCGTCGGTTTCATTCGGGAACGAGAAGCCAGACTGGGTATAGCTGTTGCCCAGATTGGCGTTGATCACGCCCGGAGCCAGCCAGACGAGCGTCGATGGGTCGCGGCCGTTCAGCGGCAACTGTGTCACAGACGCCTGATTGACTGTCATGCCCAACTCGGGAGTAGTTGTGTTGATCAGCTCGGCGTCGGCGGTCACGCTCACGGTTTCGCCCGTGGCGCCCACTTTCAGGTGGACACTCTGGGTGGCGGCCTCGTTCGCATGAATCACGATGCCCGTCTGTTTGTATTGGGCGAATCCCGATTGCACGATTGCCAATACGTAGTTTCCCGGCTCGACGGGCTGGATCAGGTACACACCGGAGCCATCCGATTTCTCGGTCTGTTGGTAGTTCGTGCCCAGGTTGGTGAGCGTAACAGTCGCTCCTACGACGGCAGCTCCCGAAGGATCGGAAACCTGCCCGGTCAAGCTGCCGCTGGTGCCTTGTCCGTAGGCAAGCATGCCAAATCCAACGATGGTAACAGCCACCATGAGCAGCAGAGCTCGCAGACTTCTTGCGCTGATCGATTGCATAACCACCTCCTGAAGTGAGTACTCGAGGGAACGCGGATCGTTTCCATCGCTCTTCGGGCCTGCCGGAAAGCGCATGAAAGCGGTTTCATTCCTTTATCCGCGACCCCTCCCGGCGCCAAACGGCGATTTATTCTCTGGGCTCGTGATTTCGTTTCCCAACCATCAGAAGCGACGGCTCCGAGCCGTGACGAACTCTACGCTTCTCGCTGGGCCCATGTATCCGCCGAAAGTAGGATTAATGCAATTTTGTGTCGGGAAGCCTCTCAGCCTTCCAGCCCGAGGAGCCTTCATGCAGGTTCGAGTTCAGAGCATGGCTGTTCCGCCTGGGATGCTGTCGTAAGCTGAGAACGAACAACCTTAAGGAGGGCGCATTGCAGAGGAGGGAATTTGTGAGATCAGCGTTGGCTACCGCGGGGGCGGCTACGGGTGTGGCGGCGTTTGGGGCCGAAACAGGGCTTGGGGGTGGACCTCATCAGGAGTACTATCAGCTGCGAACCTACACCCTGCGAACGGGGCCGCAGCTTGCGCTGACCCAGGGCTATTTCGAACAGGCCCTGATTCCGGCCGTGAACCAGCTCGGCATGTCGCCTGTAGGGACCTTTAAGCTCGATATCGGGCCACAGACGCCCACCTACTATGTGCTGATTCCCTCGACCTCCGTCGAGACACTGCTCTCGCTCGACACCCTGCTTGGGAAGGATCCGGAGTACGTGAAGGGCGCATCCGGGTTTCGGGACGCCCCGGCTTCAGCGCCCGCATTTGTACGCGCGGATCGATCCATCCTCTCGGCCTTTTCGGGATGGCCGAAACTGACCGCTCCGAAGCTTGAAAAGCGCATCTTCCAGCTGCGTACCTACGAGAGCCCCAGCCAGGTGGCGCATGCGCGCAAGATCCAGATGTTCAACGAAGCGGAGATCGGGCTGTTTACCAAGGCAGGGCTGAATCCGGTCTTCTTTGCGGATACGGTGATCGGCACACGCATGCCGAACCTGACTTATATGCTGACCTTCCCTGACTTGCCGACTCTAACAGCTCATTGGGCAGCGTTCTCGGGCGATCCGGCGTGGAAGGAGCTCTCGCACAAGCCTGGCAATACCGACGCCGAGATCGTAAGCAACATTACGAACCTGTATCTGAGCCCGCTGAGCTGCTCACAGATTTGATCGATTACGGAGCTGTTTCTACCGCTGTGACGCCGGTGTCGGTTGGCGTAAATTCGAAGTGCAGGAGCCAGGTGCTGGGAACGGCGTGGCCGTGCGTTTGCGCGGAGCGGAATTTCCAGTTGCGTGCGGCCTCCAGGGCGAGGTTGGCGAAGTAGCGGCTTGGTCCTCGCGATTCGAAGTCAGCATTGGAGATGTTGCCGTTGGAATCGACTTGCACGCGCACCCCTATGCGTACGCGGCCGCGAATGGTATTGGCTGCGGCACGGGGAACATCAGGCAGGGCGCGATGCACGACTGCACCGGGGACGGTGGGACCCGCGGCATCGCCAGACCCTGGGACAGGCGAGGTGGTTGCGGCGGAAGGTTGCGCAGCGTGCGAAGACGAAGGACCGGAATGGCGGGTGGCGACGATGACGCCTACGAAGGCGGCAATGAGGAGGAGCACAGCCACCATGGCGATCATCGCGCGGTGATTGTTAGCGGACCTTGTCCGGGTTGTTACAGGTGGTGCAGCCGGCGCTTCCGCCGTGGCGGCAGGCGACTTGGGGGCCCAAACCGCGGGGACGGCGGATGGCGCCAGAAGTGACTTGATTTCTCTCAGGGTGCAGCGGTGCGCGGAATTGGGATGGAGACATTTGTGGGCGATGGCCGCGAAGGGCTCAGGGATCGATGCCGGAATGATAGCTTCGGCGGCATCTGTTCCGACCCGCTGCGGGGTCTGCTGGGCAAGGACTTCGACGAGAAGGATGCCCAACGACCAGACGTCCGCTTCCTGGCTGATTCGCTCGGCGGTTTCGGGCGCCTCGTGAATGTCTGGCGATGAAAATGGGTGCACGCGGGGGCCGGCAACCTGAACGCGGTCCGTGGACAGTTTTAGCCGGTCATTGACGACCATGATGTTCGACGGCTTGAGTCCGCCATGCACGAGCCCTTGCGCGTGAAGCCAGGAAAGCGCGGCGAGAATCGGATCGAGCATCTCGCGAACTTCGGCGGGCGTGAGCGGGCGCGCGGAGAGAATTTCGGAGAGGATTTCTTCGGAGTATTCAGTGACGGCATACAGCACATCGCTGCCGTCAACGCGGCTGCGCCCGGCATGAAAGAGGCGTGTGAGGTGTGGATGCGAGAGGCGGGTTGCGGCCGTCCATTGCGCAAGGAGGGATTCGGCATCCGCGATGTCGGCAGGGACGAGCTTGACGGCGGCGCTCTGTGGCGGGTCGTCAATTTGCGTGAGAAACACGCCACTTGGGCCGGCACCGCCCAGCCATCCTAGAAGGGTAAATCGCTCGTCGATGACACGGCCAACCCAATCGCTGCCGATCTTCTCTGCGCTCATGGTCTAGATCATTCTATCGGAGCGGTAAAGGCGGCAACCAGCCGCGTCTTTCACGCACCCATCCACCGGAAAATGGCGAGGTTCTGAACGGTCCCAATGACTTTCCCCGGGGGTGAGAAGCGATTATTCGCGGTTGCGGTCGTGTGACCGGCACTGAGGAGAATGCCGGGCGACAGGCACAAATTTTTCAAAGGTTAGTATCGCCGACGATAGATCCGCGAGCCCACTGCTCGGAAGATTCTCTTGCATAAGGGCGCAGGCGTGTAGAATCGCGGCGTGCAGGAAACCAGCGGAATGCTAGTTCACGCTTCGCGAGAGGGCTTATGTTTCGAACGACTATGCGCTTGATTCTAGTTATGGCAGTTCTCACATTCGCGTCTTCCTGCTTCGCAGGTTCCCGTCAACTGAGTTCTGCTGCCAAGGGGATTAATGAGGCCAATGCCCCGGTGCCCACGCCGCTCATGAGCGGCAAGAAGGTTTTTATCTCCTTCGATCTGGGCGATGTGCTTGCCTTCCCTTCCGTCTATAGCGGAGGGCCCGAGCGCGCTTACAACGAACTCTACGCCGACTTGAAGCAGTGGGGCCATTACGAACTCGTCCTCGACCCCCAAGACGCCGATCTGATCTTCTCGATCCGCTTTGTGGAAGGCGGAGGTCTGGCTTGGCCACAGGTCCGCCTCGTAATTAGCGATGCAAAGACGCACGTTATACTTTGGGGCTTTGTCGAACAGATCAACGGCGCAGTGTTCAAAAAGCATCGCGATCAGGCTTTCTCCTATGCGATTATGTGGCTTGTGAACGATGTACAGGAGTTGCTCGTACCCGGATCGTCGGCGCCATTTCCGCTGGCCGTCGAAGCGAAGACCCGCTTCCCGGCCCGATAAGGCCCAGGCCGTTGCCGGCTATTCGCCTATAGTCCCGATAGGGATCTAACGTTTTTCGCCACTAATCAACTCGGCAGTCCCAAGCTGAAGCTGGATGAGCGCTTTGCCCTGTTATCGCCGTTTGAGAACGGCTCGCATCTTAAGGCGCAATTATCCTGCCTGGCCTTTTGGGTTCCACTTCCATTGCCTGAGAGAGCAGGAAATTCCGGAAAATTCCGACGATTCCTGTTGGTTCTGGACCGGCAGGGTATGCCATCGAGAATCGCCTCGCCAACTTCAAGCCCTGTACTCTGGCGATCTTGAGCGTTCCAAGCGACAGCTGATTGCGGACGGCCCACCTGGAGACGAAGGTGATTCCAAGGCCGGCTTCCACCCCCTTCAGCAGGCCTTCGGTGGAGTCGAGTTCCATGCTGATTGTCAAATCCTTCATCTTCACTCCGGCCTTCGAAAGCGCTTGCTCCACCACTCTTCTTGAGCCGGAGCCAACTTCGCGTATGAGCAATGGTTCGCTCTTCAGATCCTCAACCTTAATATCGTGATTGCTCCATCCATGAGTCGCGGGCACGACAAGCACCATGTGATCTTCCATGAATGGTTCGATATGGAGGTCCTTACGCTGTTCCGGACCTTCGATGAGCGCCAGCTGAATCTCTCGCGCGAGAAGGGCTTCGAACATCTTATCCGTATTTCCGCTGCGCGCCGTGACCCTCACCTTAGGGTGCGTCCGCCGAAATCCAGCCACGAACGTTGGCAGGAGATACTGGCCGATCGTTTGGGAAGCTCCCAAAGCGAGCTCCCCTGCAATTTGCCCAACTGCCTGCGCCACGGCGGCAAAGGCTTCGTCGGAGAGCTCTCTCATCCTCTCTGCAAAGGGAAGCAGCGCCTTCCCGCCGGCGGTCAGCGCGATATGTCCGCCGCCGCGATCGAACAGCGGGACGCCAATCTCGTCTTCAAGCGCCTTGATCTGCTGGGTGACGGCAGGTTGCGTGAGCAACAGTTCTTCTGCGGCTCTGGTGAAATTCAGATGCTGTGCGACCGCCCTGAATACTCGAATGCGGAAATTCTCTATCATGACGCATCGGCCTCCTCTCTCCCTTCAATTTCCAGCCAGGCCACGGCGAAGCCTGTCTTTTATTGTGCAGGCTCCGGAGTGGCAATGGCATACAGGGACTCACGCGAGATTGTACGGGCAATAAACGAGGCAAGCAGACTGCATGGCAGAATATGGCCAGGAGATGCCATTGCCCGGTAAGTTCTACCGCCATCAGAGCCGCCATGAACGGGGCGTGGGTCACAGCAGCCACCAGCAGTCCCATGCCGCAGATGGCCAGTATTGATGCCTCTGGACTGTGGAGCAGGTGACCCGCAGCGAGACTTCCCCAAAGGAGATCGATCTCCCACCCATGATGAGATTGCAGCGGCAAATTGGATCATCGATCCTTCCCGCCCGATCGCCGCACCGGTGGCTATGGAAAAAGCAGAGGAGGCAGTCCGCCAAACAGTCGAAAGAAAAGGAATTCGGCCATTCTTGAGACGAACAGCTTGCACATATTCTTCAAAGCGCAAATCCGCTGCCGACCCCCGCATCGCCCAGATCACAAAGGTTGCGAACGCCGCTCCGATGATCGGAGTCAAGATGCGACGCGCGGGCGACAACGTTGCTGCCACGATGGGTAACATTCCCGTCTGCTGAACAAAGACCCACTGAAGAAGGCGAAAGAAGAGCCTTATTGCGACACAGGCCGAGCCGCACGTTGCTCCAAGAACAATAGCCCAAGCAGTGGAAGCCAGCCAGGACTTCACCGCTGGATCGGCGCCTCTGACGTTGGTGATCGTCGCGGTGCTCATGCTGCTACCAACCCACCGGTTAATTCCGGTGCAGATTCTGTCACCGTCCTTGCGGGGAGAGCGTACTGCGTTCTTATGCGACCGGCGAGCGTGTCTGCAAGCTCAACCGCTTGCTGACGGATTTCAGGAACCGCGATGGACTCAAGAAGATCGCCGAGGCGTCCTGGACCCAGATTGAAGATGATCTCCGAAGCGCAACCGGCGGAATCGATAACAGCTCCGTCCCGCGAGCAATGGAATCCCGCGCCTAAAGGACCGGACGTCACAAGTCCCCTCCCGAACAGGTTGCGGAGAAGGGTTGAAGGGACGCGGCGGTAGTTCATGCTTGGTCCAGCGCAGTTGATGACTCGGTCTACATAAAAGCTTTCGCTTCCAGCATGTGTGCGAAGAGTAATGTGCGCGCCTGCAGAAGAGACATCGACAGATACCAGATGGCCTTCGCGCATCTCCAGAGTTCCGTTCCGAAGCTCTGATTCGATAACATCGGCAATCGATGGCGCCATGCGGTGGCGTGCAACATCCCATCTGCGCTGCAGGTGGCGGCGAAAGCGCTTTTTTTCCTCAATGGAAAGACGGAGCCAAAGTTCATTGGTCGTGTCACGAAGGCTATCGAATGCGGCTCTCCACTCCGCATCTCCACGAATTGCAGCGCGCAGCGCGCGGAGATACGCGACACACGTGGCCGGCGTATCCAACGGGATTGCACTTGAACTCAACGGTGTGTAATCCTCATGCCGTTCCGGAAAGATGCCGTGGCGAGACATCGCAATAATCCTTCCAGGGTGTCCGAGTTCACGCAGCCTCAGCACCACATCGACCCCGGTTAGACCTGTCCCGATAAGGGCAACGGGGGCGTCGGGGTGCAATCCCTCGTACGTCTCCGGAGCCCATGCATTGTGACGATACAAACCCGAATCGGACGCGGCCTTTGTGATTTCCGGAAGCGGAGCCGGATCGAAGTTTCCGGTTGCGAGCACCACCAGGTCGGCCCATAGCTCGCATCCGCTATCCAAGGTGAGCACCGCCCCGGAGTGATGGAGACGCACATCTACCACTGTTGCAATCTCCTGTTCGAGCGGGCGTGTCGATCGCAGGAGCGATTGGATGTACCGGCCAAATACCGCTCGCGGAGCAAATGTCTTCGCCGTTGCGGCCGGGTCGTAATTCTTGCGAAGCCAATTGAGGAAGTGGTTTGGCTGATCGGGCAGTGCGCTGATCTTCCCTGCAGGAACATTCAACAGGTGCCGAAGGCTGGGAGTTGAATATGCCAGGCCGAGCCCGAACTCAGGTCGCGGGTCAATGAGAATCACGCGCGCCGGCGTTCCCTGCCGAATCAGGTGAAACGCCGTGAGGGTTCCGCTCACCCCTCCGCCAATAATTGCGATTGTCGTGCCTCGTTCTTGTTGCGTAGTCATGTTTCGACATTAGGGCGGCAATGCACCAAAAAGAAGTCACAAATTCTTATGCCCGATAAGCAGGCCCTGTGCTCGATTCGACGAGGCCCGCGCTTATACGGCATCACTTTTACTACTTGGACTTGGCGGCCTGCGCGGACCAAACTGGATTTCGAAAAGGAGAAACACCATGAACCGCATCCTCAAATCCACACTCGCACTTGGTCTGGTTGTCGCAGCAGCCGTTCTATCCACATCGCCGGCAGAGGCGGAGATGCAATCGAAGTCCAAAACCCTGGTAGTGATGGAACCTCGTGATCTTCCGGAGCCGGCGCAAACACGGGGCAACTCGCTCTTTCTTCATGCCGACAGTGCAGGAAGCACTTATCTCTATGTCGAGCAGCAGCAAGGCGCCCGTTTATCGGTCTTCGATGTCACGGATCCGGCCCACATCAAGCTGGTGGTGAGCACGCCGCTGGCAGCGCAGGGAGCATTTGATTTCGTTCGTCCACTCGGCGACAATGCTGAACTCGTAAACTTTCGCAGCAGCCAGCAGGAAGCAGTGCTCGATCTGCGCAAGGCCAGAAAACCTGTGCTGCGAATGATCTCGACCACGACAAATCTGGGACCGGCTGAGGCCTTGGGAGAGAACGGGTTTCTCGTCACGAACCAGGCCCATACCTACACCCCCGCCGTCGCGCATGACTACATGGTGATGGATGTCGCCGGTTCTGTTCCCACTCAACTCGCAACGGTCAAGGATGTGAAACATCGGGCGACTAACCATGAAACAGGCACCACGTTTCTGCTGGGCAGTAATGGGCTTACGGTTGTACGGCGTCTCCGTGTAGAAGCGGAATACAAGGTGCAGCAACTCCATATGGAAGGAAATTGACCACGTCCGGTGTGGAGCAATACTCCACCCGAACACAGAGGCTGCACTGCCGATCGGGCGTGCAGTCTTCGGTTGGCCCCATTGGCCTGGATCACGAGGCGAGTGCCGTTGGCGGATGCCTGAAAATCTTGCCTCGGAGAGACTTCCAAACGTGAGCCCAGCCACGGTGGCATTCGATCAGAAAGCAAGTTAGGTCAGTAGCCAAGAGCCTCCGCCGGTGGTCTAGCGTTCGCTCACTTCCAACTGCACGGGGCGCGCGATCGAGTTCACCGCCGGATCGTAATATTCCCGTCCGACTGCTGCTGGCTGATGAGCCACTGGCGCGTCCGCTCGATCAGCCGCGGATCGACATCGCGAGCTTCACATTTCCGCACGCGCCGGTGTAGTTGTAGATGGCGACGGGAATCGAGACGCGATCGCCCTGCGTGAGCGTGACCGGCAGATCGAGATCAACGAAAAAGTCCTGAAAGACCTTCAGGCTCGATGTGCCTGTACCCAGCACGCCATCTTTCGTGGAGGCCAGCATGCCATGCGCCATGTGGTGATGGAGTCGGCCACAGGAATGACCACGCTCGCGTCGCCGTTGCCGTCGGTCAGAATTTCAGGATCAATGTAGAGCGCTTCAGGGAAGTAGGAGCGTACGTGGGTCGACTGTGACGCTCCGCTGCCGAACTTCGCGCCCATGACACCGTTTGCCGAGCCACGTCCGGAGCCCGAACCCATGCCTTCCATTCCCGCCACCCCGAAAGACGTGGGCGGGGCGGCGAGGACCCTGTTGATCGTCAATGCTCGCGGAGTGACCAGGTGGTTGTTCATCATTTCGGTTTGAATCCTCACGGCCTCAGTCGCCGCTCGAATTGCCAGAACACTCGTCGCGATGGCCTGGTCCCGCGGCTGCAGCGAAATTTGTCCCCGCGCGGAGTTGAAGCCGACCGCAGATATCCTGATTGCGTATTGGCGGGGGAAGAGCGCGGCAAAGGTAAACTTGCCCTTTGTGCATCAGTGCTCTTTGCCATGGGTACGGCCTCCACTCGCCGTGGCAAAAAGCATGATCCTGATCGCCATCCCGGTCTATCGCCCCCTGGGCCGTTTGCCGGGACTGATCGTGGTCTGCTTCGGTCGGTTTTGGGTCCGTAGTCTCCCGTTCACAAATGCGAGGCACCTGGGGCACCCATTTCAGTGGGAGAACACACTTCCATGGCACCTAGGCCCCGCCGCCAACGTGAGAATCCTCCGCTTCAAAAATCTTCCGCCATTCCGGCATAACCCTGGTCTTCAAAACCACGTTTGACAAATTGACCAGGGTTAGCCCCGACGACTCGCTTGAACGCCTTACTGAACGCAGCGTCAGACTCGTAACCGACAAACCGAGCGACGTCTATGAGCTTTTTGTCACGCTGTCGTAGTAATTGCATCGCCTTCTGCATCCGCCACTCGGTTATATAATCCAGTGGCGTTTGTCCGAGCAGCTCCTTAAAACGGGCTGCGAATGCGGAGCGAGACATGCCCGCCGCTTCGGCCAGGGATCCAACCGTCCAGGGTGTATTCACTCTGTCGTGAAAGGCACTCAGGGCAGTACCCATTTGAGGATCGAAAACAGCACGAAGCCATCCTTTGTTGCGTTCCGCTCCTGACGCGATATGCGCCCGGAGTACTTGGATAAACAGAACCTCGGCTAGCCGAGTCGCGACTACGTCAGATCCCGGCGCCTGTTCTGCCATTTCCGAAGCCAACGCCTGCATTGTGACGTGAAGAGCAAGCGTGCGTGCCTGATCGGCCTTCATCAGAATGAAGCTCGGCAATAACTGATTGATCGGCTTCAGGCTGGCGCGATCGAAACTCAAGGACCCACAGACGATTGTCGTCGGTGCGCCACCACCCCCATAATGAGCGACATTGCTGTTGGCCAGGGCCCCGATCTCGCGGAAACTCCGCCTCGGACGTGTTCGTGGGCTGTCGCGCAAAACAATCGAAGTCCCCCGGGCCAGCAAAAAGCAATCACCACCGGTGAGGGGAATCGGCTCCTGAATCCCTTCCACACTCAGCCAGCAGTTGCCGCGCGAAAGCATGGCGAAGTGCGCCAAATCTGTGGGTGAAGCCTTTTTGTCCGAAGGCGTGACTTTTTCTTTGGGCTGCTCGTCCTGCATCAAGCCCCACGGGGCGGTGGCTTCGAGCCTGTGCAGACCGAAAGCGGTTACGTGCATCGTTCTGAAGATGTCTGTTATCGGGTCCAACCTAGCCTCCTCTTTTTGGACGAATAGACAAAAGATTAGGACTCCTGAACAGTTCTCGTCCACCGTCAAATAACTCTACTCTACTGTACCGAATGCTACACACATTCCGAAGGGAGTAATTATGGGAAAGCTTGAAGGTAAGGTTGCAGTCATCACGGGTGGATCGAGCGCCATGCTGTTCGTTGAAGAAGGCGCCTATGTTTTCATCACGGGCCGGAGACAGCAGGCGCTGGACGCGGCCGTCAAGCTGATTGGCCGGAACGTGACCGGCGTGCGCGGTGACGCGGCCAATCTCGCCGACCTCGACCGCCTGTTCGATACAGTCAAGCGCGAAAAGGGCAAGATCGACGTCCTGTTCGCGAGCGCTGGCATAGGCGAGCCCGTCCCGCTTGGGGAGATCACCGAGCAGCACTTCGATAAGACCTTCGACCTGAACGTGCGCGGCACCCTCTTCACGGTGCAGAAAGCGTTGCCACTGTTCAACGATGGTGGATCAATCTTCATGACCGGGTCCAATGCTGCCGCGAAAGGTTTCCCTGGTTTCGGCGTGTATGCGGCGAGCAAGTTGGCGCTGCGCTCCTTCGCACGCACTTGGCTCAACGAACTGAAGGACAGAAAGATCCGGGTGAACCTGCTGGTCCCCGGTGCTATTGCCACACCGATGCAGGAAGCAGTTCTCACCAAGAAAGCGAAGCAGTATTTCGAATCCCTGATTCCTCGGGGAAAGATGGGTCAACCTGAGGAAGTCGCGACGGTCGCGCTGTTTCTTGCTTCAGAAGATTCGAGCTTCGTGAACGGGCTGGAGTTGTTCGTCGACGGCGGCATGACGGCGATCTAACGTTTGCAGACCTCTGTTAGCGGCTGACCTCCCGGCGGCCCGCAAAGTAACTTACCGCGGGACGATTACGGAAGGTCGCCACAGAGCGGAATTTGATGTTCCACGCCGTCGAAGGCTGGGAATCGTTATCAACACGGATTGGAGAAACATTATGACCTATGCGATTGTAGGATTCGGTAAGATAGGCGAGGCCCTCGCCCACGCCTTCGCCCGTAGAAACATCGACGTGACCGTCGCGAGCCGCCGGCTCCTCGAAGCGTTGGCGCCGCAGGCTCGGGCGATTGGACCCACGGTCGTCGCCAAGTCGCTGCGGGTTGCACTCGAGGCAGACACAATCATCTTGGCGGTTCCGTTGGGCGAACATCGCGAAATTGCGAATGCCCTGCAGAGTTGGGAAGGCAAGACGGTCATCGACGCGACGAACGCGTTTGGAGTTCTCCCTGAAGAGTTGGACGGCCTCCCGTCCTCCGCCTTCGTCGCGAAGGCGTTCACCGGCGCCAAGCTCGTGAAAGCTTTCAATCACCTGGTTGCGTCCACCCTGGCTACCGATCCGGTCGAACCGGATGGGAACGAAAATCGGCTCTGCGCCAGCCTTCCGAGGGCACCCGCAGGGCGAGGATCCTGGGACACCAGCCCATCTAGTGTTACTTATTCACCGCAGAAGTCACTTAATGCCCAAAAATGAGATATTTGGCGCCATCAGGAGTCGCTGTGAGAGCGGGTAATCAAATGCGAATAAATTTTGGGCTATCCGCGAATCACGATCACGGCTCGTCTCCAATCCATATTGCGGCTACCTGGGACCCAGCCTTCGGGATTATTCCTACGAGAGAGTGTAAGGCATTGCCCGATTGACACAAATTCAGAGAAATCCTAAGCTCATTGCCTCTGGTAAGTGTGACCCCGAAAAGCGTACTCAGACTCCTATCGAAAGGGAATTTCAATGAAGAGATTCATTTTGCTTCTATTGGTCCCGCCTGTGTTCGCTGCGCCCGCCTTAGCCAACGTAACCATCACGAGTCCCACAAGAGGCACAGAAGTGGTTTCGCCTTTCCAACTTATCGCGACTGCCTCAGAGTGCTCGAGACCGATCAGTTCTATCGGATACTCAATCGACAATAGCAGTGAAACTAACTTCAGGGGGTCTTCGATCAATACGAAGGTAGCATCAATGACAGGCGCACACACGCTATACGTGACTGCCTATGGCAGAGAAGGTGCAGTATGCGAAAGCTCTGTTGCAATCATCGTCGTACCCGACCCCGCAACCGAGGTCCCTTCGGATGCTTTGGTATTCAAGGGTATCCAAGCGCTCAGCGGCTGGCAGGGTGTCAACGACGCCGCGATAACCGGGGGAATGGCGAGCGGGACGACCCAGATTGTTTCCTCGCCGTCGCTGAGCGGATCGGCCCGCCAGTTTTTGATGCAGTTCACAAATTATGGAGCAGAGCGCTATTCGGTCGTATTCGGAAGTAACACCTCAGTGAGCAATTTTCTTTACGACGGCTGGGTCTATATCGCTCGCCCATCGCGCAGCATCGGCAACCTGGAGATGGATACGGATCAGGTGTTGTCGAATGGAGATACAGTGATCATGGGGTTTCAGTGCGACGGCGATGTCGGAACATGGGACTACACAGAGAACGCCGGAACACCGAAAGCTCCTGAGGACCACTGGTTGAACTCGCAACATGGATGCAATCCCCGAAGCTGGAGCACCGATACATGGCATCATGTGCAGGCCACTTACTCGCGAGATCAGGAAGGCGCAGTGACTTACGAATCGATCTGGTTCGATGGAGTCGAGCAGGATATCAACGAAACGGTACCGTCGGACTATACTTTGAATTGGGCAACTGTTCTTCTCACTAACTTCCAGATCGATGGTTATAGCGGCGAAGGCTCGGCTACGGTTTACCTGGACAAACTGACGATTTCTGCGTGGTGAGAATGCGTAGTATTCCGGTGTCCCCATGCCAGGCGCCGGGCACTCGCGACTGCAATACCGCCGAATACCGGTCTGGCCAGCTCGTCCGGTTTCGAGCTTAGCTTGCGGAGTGCGATATAGCGGTGTCGATCGGATCGCTACCGAAAAGCGTGCAACTCGCCGCCCTTGGCCAGCGTCAGTCTTCCGGAATCGGAAGCAGGGCAGCCATTTGCCGGGATACCACTCCGGCGCTCAATGACTTGCAGGGCGCTTTTGCCATAGCCTCAGTACCAGAACTTCGCCCTTGGCCAGAGCGTGTGAAGATTTTCATGCGGCCCCCGGCAGATGAAAACCGGCCCACGCTCATGATCCGGCCGGTAGACATTCACGGCGCTGGCATCGCCGTAGTTCTTCGTGTAGATCACGGCCTGTGCGCGTTCCGCCTGCGGCAGCGACTGCCAGGCCGCGGCCAGCAGGTCCGCCTTCTGTCGCCAGTCCAGCATGTCCGCGAAGTACTCCGGCAGCGCAGCCGTGGCTCCTGTCTCCATCTTCGGCGTCCGCGTGTGCATCCGCGACTGGTAGGCGATGAAGGCGGTGCGCGCGTTGTCAGCAAGTAGAGAATCGGGCTTGGTAAACTCCTGTGGCGCAACCACAGGAAATATGTCATTCTTGTGTGGCATGAACACAGGAGCCACATGAGCCCCGAAAAACTCAACCTGCTGCAAGGCACCCTCGACCTCATGGTCCTGCAGACCCTTGCTGCCATCGGAACACAGCACGGATACGGCATTGCGCGCCGCATCGAGCAGGTCAGCGGCAACCAGGTGCTTCTGAACCAGGGAACGATCTACGCATCTCTGGTGCGTCTGGAGCAGCGCGGCTGGATAGCCTCTGCCTGGGGCGTCTCCGGCAATAACCGTAAAGCAAAGTTCTATGCCATCACCAAATCCGGGCGGCGCCAGCTTGCGGAAGACGCGCGCGACTGGCACCGGCTCACGGGTGTGATTGACAAGCTTTTCGCCATGGGTCCGGCCGGGAGTCAGGAGCCCGGCGAGGCGTGACCGCGATGCGGCGCATGCGCCAGCGGGTGTGGGCATTCTTTGCCAAGCGCGCCCTGGACGCGGAGCTCGAGGCCGAGCTCGAGGCGCACCTTCATCTCGCCATCGACGAATACGTGGAACGGGGCATGACGCCTGCCGAGGCGCGGCGACAGGCGCTCATTCGCTTCGGCGGCGTTGAGCAGGCGCGGGAAAAGCACCGGGAGGCGCGGGGACTTATGCATTTCGATATCTTGCTGCAGGACCTGAACTACACCGTGCGCAAGCTGATGCGCGATCCCGGATTTACCGCCGTCGCGGTGCTGATTCTTGCGCTGGGCATCGGCGCCAACATCGCGGTTTTCAGCGTGGTGAATACGCTGATGCTGCGGCCGCTTCCCTTCTCGCACCCGCAGGAGCTGGTGTGGATTGCGCCGCCTCCATCAAAGTGCGGCATGTCCTGCGCGACCTATTCGACAGACGCGTACGACCAGTTCCGCATGGATAGCCGCGTGTACCAGGACGTGACCGGATATTTTGCGTTCTCGACGGCCGGCAATCTACAAGTGAGCATTGGATCGGGCACGGCGGAGCCCGTCACGGGCGTTGACGTGATTGCGAACTTCTTCCAGGTGCTGGGCGTGCGGCCGGAGATGGGGCGCCTGTTTAATGCGGAGGACGCGCGCAACGGAGCGCCACCGGTAATTCTGTTGACCGATCCCTGGTGGCGGACCACGTTCGCAGCCAACCCGAACATTGTCGGCAAACCCATCGACGTTAACGGCCAGCAGACGACGGTGATCGGCGTGCTGCCCAAGAGCTTCGATTTCGGCGCAGTGTTTTCGCCGGGGGCGAAGGTGGACGCGATCACTCCGCTCAATCTTTACGGGCCGGCGCGCGACTGGGGCAACATCGTTACTCTCATCGGGCGCGTGAAACCCGGCGTCACGGCGGCGCAGGCCGCGCAGGATGCGGCGCGCGTGGCGCCGACCATGTGCTGGAGCAACAAGTACCCGCATTCGTGCGGAAGCTACAAGGTCCCAGTGCCAACACCGCTGAAGAATTATGTGACCGGGCGGCTGCGAACATCGCTGGAGATGCTCTGGGCCGCGGTGGGAATGATCCTGCTGATTGCATGCGTGAATCTTTCCAACCTGCTGCTGGCGCGGGCCACGGCGCGGCAAAAGGAGTTTGCGATGCGCGGCGCGCTGGGCGCAGGACGCGGCCGGATCGTGCGGCAACTGCTGACGGAAAGCCTGGTGCTGTCGACGATGGGAGCGGTATGCGGCCTGGGATTGGCGAGTCTTGTCGTGGCGTGGCTTTCGCACCAGGGTACGGTCGCCCTTCCGCTTCTGAGTTCGCTGGCCATCGATCGAGCGGCGCTGGGATGGACGCTGCTGATTGCGGTGGCGTCTGCCGTGTTGTTCGGGCTGCTGCCGGGGCTGCGCATGGCCGGGGGAAATTTGCATGAGGCGCTGAAGGACTCCGGGCCGGGATCGGGCTTGGGCCGCAAGCACGAGCGGTTGCGCTCGACGCTGGTGGTATCGGAAGTGGCGCTGGCCTGCATGCTGCTGGTGAGCGCGGGCCTGCTACTGCGCAGCTTTCTGCAGGTACTGGATGTGGATCTTGGCTTTCATCCGGAACATGCGATCGCCGTGCAAATGCAGTACGACGACAGCGCTCCAACCCCGGAGGCAAGCGCGGGGAAGCGGGCCGCGGTCCTCCAGCAGGTATTGGCGCGCGTAGGCGCGCTGCCGGGAGTGGAGGCGGCGGGCATCTCCGACGACCTGCCGCTGAGCCGGAATCGCGCCTGGGGAACGCCATTTCCCAAGGGCGTGAAGCCGCCCGACGATGTCCAGGTGTCGGTGGGGCCGCTGGTGTACGTGGTCACGCCAGGATATCTGCGGGCGATGGGCACGGGGCTGCTCGGTCGCGATTTTACCTGGGACGATGCTCCAACCAACCAATCGGTAGTGATTATCAGCCGCGCCTACGCGCGATTTCTGGCGAACTATGCGCACTGGCCGCATAACGATGCTGTGGGTCAAGTGCTGTCTGGTGGTGGCGGCCACGACTTGCGGGTAATCGGCGTGGCCGATGACGTACATGCGGAGGCGGTGGAAGGAGAAGCCGGATGGCAGATCTATTATCCGGTGACGCAGGCCAGTCCCGTGGGCGCGGAACTGGTTGTGCGGACGACGTTGCCCCCTGCGCAATTGTCGGGAAGCATTCTGCGCACGCTGCGCGAGCTGAATCCGAAACAGCCGGCGGCGGAGTTCAAGCCGATCCAGATGCTGGTGGATCATGCCAACTCGCCGCGCCGCTTCTTCATGATGCTGGTGGTCGCATTTGCGGTGCTGGGCCTGTTGCTGGCGGCGCTGGGGATTTATGGCGTAATCTCCTACACGGTGACGCGGCGGACCCAGGAGATCGGCATCCGCATGGCGCTGGGCGCCAGCGCGAGACACGTGCAGCGCAACGTGCTGGAAAGCACGCTGAAGCTCGCGCTGTGGGGCATCGCGATTGGCGTCGTGGCGTCCATCGGGACGGCGCGGCTGCTGGCGTCTTTGCTTTTCGATACCTCGCCCTGGGATGCGGCCACCTATTTGGGAATGGCCGTGGCGCTGCTGGCAGTGGCTGCGGCTGCGGGGTACGTGCCGGCGCTGCGAGCTTCGCGGATCGATCCGCTGGTGGCGTTAAGGGCGGATTGACCGCGTCAGTTCTGAGTAGTTTGGCGAGCGTAGGAATGCATAAGTCGCGCTCATAAGTGTGTTGAGAACAATCAAATTGTGCGTTGGCTGTTAGATTGTTACATTGACCGCATGTCGATCAAGTATCTCCCGCTTCTCGCTATCCTGCTGGTTGGCTCACTTGTGGTCCCCGCACAAACACCTCTAATCGTAGGCACATGGGTCCTCACGAGAGCCGAGAAATTACTCCCGGACGGCACCCGAGTGTCGGATTACGGCGACAACCCGCATGGACTTGTTATTTTCACCAGCGATGGTTATTACTCTGTGCAGATCTACCGCGCCGACCGTCTGAAGTTCTCTTCCGGAGACAAACTCAAGGGAACTCCGGAAGAGTACAAGGAGGCGTCCCTCAGCACGAGCGTCCACTTTGGTCGTTACACTATCGATCCCGCCAAAGCCACAATCACCTTTCACATCGACCGGTCTTCGTTTCCTAATCAGGATGACACCACGCAGGTGCGCCCTTATGAGATAAGGGGCGACGAACTCTCCTGGAAGGTCGCCCCCCGTCCCGACGGCTCCATCCCCATCACCATTTTGCGTCGGGTTAGCGCCAACAAAGAAAAGCCGCGAGTAAATGGACTAAACTAATGCACGGCATGCCTTATTCCTGAAACGGACAAACGGCGCTGATTGCGCCAGTTGATGAATCAATTACTCAATCTCATGGTGTTGCGCCTAAATTGAAATCGAGCAATGGGCTCTTTTCGCCTGTCCCGTAGGAATCCGGCAAAGTTGCGAACGAGACCTCGTGGACACAAGATCGACGATGCCAGGATCGTCGTAATCGTCCTGAGTTCCACACTGGGTCGAACTTGGCTCTCCGCTTTGCGTGATATCGTGTTTTTGGACTCGAATTTACTGGCATGTGAGGGCTATATGGACGAAGACTTAATCATCGCTGCGATTGACGACGAAATTGGAAGGCTCCAGCAGGTGCGCGCGCTGCTTTCTGGCGTCAATGCGGGTACCGCCGTCACGGCGGAAGCCGCCGCCCCCACCCAAGAGGCCGTGAGACGACGGAGAGTGAGTCCAGCCGCTCGTAGGCGCATGGCTGAGGCGCAGAAGAAACGGTGGGCGGCGGTTAAGGGAGAGGCCGTGATGGCGAAGCCAACGGAGAAAACAGCGCACGAAGCTCCTGCCGAGAACGCAGCTGCCAAAAAGTCCCCACAGAGGCGGAGAGTGAGCCCAGCTGCTCGCAGGCGCATGGCTGAGGCACAGAAGAAGCGTTGGGCAGCGGCTAAGTTGGCGAAATCGACTCCGGCGAAGAAGGCGGCAAAGAAAGCTCCTGCCAAGAAGGCTCCGGCAAAGGCTGTAACAGCGGCGGTCAGAAAGACTCTGGTTAGGAAGGCTGTAGCCAAGAGCACCAAGAAAACTACCGCCGCAAAGAAAACGGCTGCTGTCCCCAATACGGCGGCTCTCTCTAAAGCAACCGAGGCGGCTCCTTTCTAAAGCATGGCTGCAACGGAGCCCCGACTCCCTCAGCTGGGGCTCCCAGCTTGTCCCCGGCTACTTACCGACCGTACTTGCCCATGCGTTCGCCTTTCAAAGAAGCCTCGGTACTTACCGACACCTGGGGGGAAAGCGACGATGGTCATGGAATCAGATACTCCTGAATTTGCGCTGAAGGCAGACAGGGACGACCTCGACCTTCCTGCTGAACAAGTCGTTGTCGCTTACCACGAGAGAACGAAGCACCACTACCATCGTTACGCCGCCTCGCTTGGATATCTGGATTGGGCTAATCAGCCGGATCCGTTCCGCCGTTACGATGGAGCGCCGCTGGTTCGCCTTCCTCTCCCCGAGGAGGGACGGGGGCTTCCGTTCTGGCAGCTCTATGTCGCGGACAACGTGGTGTCGGCTCCGCTTTCAGCGAACTCCATCTCACTCTTCTTGCGATACGCACTCTCGCTCACAGCCTGGAAACAGCTCGCGGGAGCCACATGGCCTCTGCGTGCCAATCCGTCCAGTGGGAACCTTCACCCGACGGAGGGATACGTACTCTTGCCGTCTCTGGACACTATCCACAACCGTCCCGGTGTATACCACTACGCATCGAAGGCGCACGGTCTCGAGCTTCGCGCGGAATTCGATCCCTTGGTCTGGGCGGCCTTGACGGCAGCGTTTCCGGAGAGCTCATTCCTTGTAGGGCTATCGTCCGTTTTTTGGCGGGAGGCCTGGAAGTATGGCGAGCGTGCGTTTCGCTACTGCCAACACGATGTCGGCCATGCACTGGGGACGATGCGATTTGCGGCAGCTGCCCTCGGGTGGAAGATCCGCCTCCTCGACCGCGTGGGTAGCGCTGCCGTGGCCAAGCTTCTCGGACTCGACCGCGAGGCTGATTTCATCGGTGCCGAGCGAGAGCATCCCGAACTCCTGGCAGTTGTGGTCAGGGAGAAATGGGCCAGCGACCCGAGTCTCTGCCTGTCGGAAGACCTGGGGACCCAGGTGGCTAATTCTCAGTGGTTTGGCACAGCGAACGTGCTCAGTTCCGAGCACGCCGTCGATTGGCCAGTGATCGACCAAGTGGCTGCCGCCACTACGAATTCGAGGACTGCTGCGGACGAAGAGTTCTCCAGATTCCCTTCAGAGGAAGAGCTCTTCGGAACGCCAGTGCGGTCCGGGACCTTCACTGCGGAAAACGTCATCCTGGGGCGGAGGAGCGCGGTGAGCATGGACGGGGCCACGGCGATTTCTGCTGCCACTTTTTTCCGCATGATGGCTCGTCTTGTACCCACGCGGGACGGCCGATCTATGCCGTGGGATATCCTACCCTGGCGCCCACGCATCCATCTGGGCTTGTTCGTGCATCGCGTGAATGACGTGTCTCCCGGCTTATACATGCTCGCTCGGGACCCGGAAAAGGTCGAGATACTCCGACAGGCTATGCGGCCTGAGTTCCTGTGGCAACGCCCAACGTCATCTCCGCACGGCCTTCCGTTATTCCTACTGAAGGAGGGAGACTGCCGTAGCCTGGCCGCGACCCTCTCCTGCGGGCAAGACATTGCTGGGGACGGGGCCTTCAGCCTTGGGATGATCGCCGAATACATGGACGGCTTGGTTGTCTATGGTGCCCGATTCTACCGAAATCTCTTCTGGGAGGCCGGACTCGTGGGCCAAGTGCTGTACCTCGAGGCAGAGGAGGCGGGCATTCGGGCGACCGGGATCGGCTGCTACTTCGATGATCCGGTTCACGAGGTCTTCGGAATCTCCTCGCGAGATTGGCAGAGCTTCTACCATTTCACCGTCGGTGGCCCTGTCGAGGACGGACGCCTGACTACGTTGCCTGCGTACGGCTTCGAGGAAGCAGGATGACGATGACCACTCCGACATTGGAATTGGAGCGGTCGTCTGCAGCGTTCATTGCCGTGCCGAGTCCTTGCTTACTGACTCGCTACATCCTTGTCGTTCAGTGTCTTGAGGAAGGCGATTACGTCGTCGATTTGCTGCTCATTCCAGACCGGCATCTGGCCGGGCGCACGATTGAGCGGCGCGTCGGTCGTGTCGACGTTTATGCGGTACTGCGCAGGCAGGTCGTTAAACTTCTCCGCTTTACCGCCTGGTCCTGCCGGATACCACTTCTCCGGATTCGTGTCGCGCTCGACGTAGAAGCGCAACGCTTCTCGCAGGGAATGAAAGCGCCCGTTGTGGAAGAAGAGGTGGCGGGTGGCCACATTGCGTAGCGAGGGCGTGCGGAAGAGGCCGCAGTTGGCGGGATCCTTGCTGGCCTGGTCTTTGCGGAACGGGCCGCAGAGCCCCATGTCGTAGTAGTGCAGGTCTCTATTCCAGGGGATCTCGCTGTTGCGCGGCACGCCGAGGGCTTCAAACTGAAAGTCGGTGAAGAGCGGGTGCGCGCCGTTCACGCCCGCTTCATCGAGATGGCATGAAGCGCAATTGCCTCCATTCGGATCGTCGAACAACTGTTTACCGCGCAGTTCCTGAGGTGTCAGCGCGGCCTTGCCATCAAGCCATCGATCAAACTTGCTGGTGTAAGGATGAAAGCTCTCATCCTGCAGCTCGAACTGCTCCAGGGCGAGTGTCGCCTTTTCGACAGCCAGGGCCGGATGGTCAAAAACATCTTTGCCGAAGACTGCACGGAAATCGCCGGCGTATTGGGCTTCGCTCAGCTTCTTTGCCAAATCCTGCACGCTGCGATTGTCCATTTCCGCGGGAGACAAGAAGGGCAGCATCGCCTGCGCATGCAGGGAATTGTAACGGCCGTCCCAGGTGTATCCGCCGGCTGGAACGTCATCGGTTTCGGTAAGCTGCTCGATCGGGTTGGTGGCCCGCACGTAAGTCCACACGGGAACGTAATTCAGGGTGTAGCGCAGCGAGGGAACCGCCCTGTAACCGGGACTTTTCAGATTTGGCCCACCATACTGCACCGCCGATGCGTTAGGCGGGCCGTACGCATATCTCGGATCATGGCAGGTGGCACAGGACATCCGTCCAGACGCCGAAAGGGAACGATCGAAGAAGATCTTCTTCCCCAGAGCCGCCGCAGGGCTCAGCGAAGCCCTGCGCGCGGGCGATGACCGCGCGCCCGTTCCGGCCATTACGCACAAGGCCCCGGTAGAAAAAAGCATTCCGGCCATGAGAAGTTTGCGCACGATCGTCATAGCTGCCCGAGTGAATCCAAATTGCGTCGACGTGGCTGGAGCATTCTATCCATCAATAGCTGGTAAAGATATCCGAGCCGAAAGCGACCAGGTCTTTTTGGCCGGCGTAGCCCAGGTACTGGTGGATGCCGTAGATTTCCTCGAGCGATTTCAGCAATGAGTAGTGGTTATAGGGCACATCGGTAACGGTGCCCGGACGAATGTATTTCGACAGCAGCAGAGCGCCGGTTCGGTCGCCGCCAAAATTGAGGGTTGTGGTGGTAACGATGCGGCCATGGGACATATGGGTCGCGGTGACCGGGTACTGCCGGCCGAGATTCGGCCCTTCCTGTTGATCGCAGCAGGTGGCGCCATCGACCGTAACCAGAACGCCCGCGGCTGACTGCTGGATGGTTCCAGCGCCGCCTTCATCGAAGTTGATGAGAATGAGGCCGTCCTTCTGGTAGGCAGGCGAGTTGAGAATCTCCGGAATCAATTTTTGCAAAAAGACATTGATGGACTTTAGTCCGCCCGGTGCGCCGTTAGCGCAGGGCGAATCGTGGCCATCGTCGCAAAGATTCGGCGTGATGAAGCTGAAGTTGGGCGTAGTGGCAATTGAGCGGAGATCGGTCTTGAGCTGGCTCAGGTTCACGACATGGTCCTTGCACGATGGCGAGTCGATGATGGCGTGAAAGTACATGAAGGGATCATGCCGGGTTGCGTACATATCGCCTTGCGGAACTGCGGCGCTAGGCGCTTCGGCCTTCTCGGTCAGGTCCAGGGCATTCAAGGGCGGATGCCCGCAAGTGGAGGACTCGCGCGCGGGGTCGTTGCCCATGTCCCCCATGTAACCCTTCCAGGTCAGGCCCGCATCCATCATCTGGTTGGCCAGCGTCTTCACGGATGCCGGATAAACGCATCCCTGTCCAACCGCCTGGCCGTCGGGAGCGGTGCCGGTCTGCTGGAAGTCGGCGTAGGTATTACAATCAGCTGATGTCTGTGGAGTGGTCGCTTGCCCACCCATCATCGCAATGTAGTTGTCGAGGCTGTTGTGCCCTGTTCCGTAGTACTGCGTTAGCAGCGCACCCTTGGCTCGCAGCGTCTCCGCAAGGTAGGGTGCATCCGAGCCCGGTCCGAAGGTGGCGGAGAAGTTCTTGTTCTCCAGGGTGATCACAAAAACATGATGGATCGGCGGAATCCCGGAATGAGCATTTGGGGCGGCCGATGCCGACGGGTTGAAGACCAACAAGAACAACAAGGCGTTGCACGCAACTATGAAGCGAGACAAGAATTGTTTTGCCATGAAGAGCATTTTCCTATCGGAGCAGACCCAGTCTCCCCGGTACTGCGAATGGATTTTTTACGGCGATTGATGAGTAGCACGAATATCTCTAGTGTAGAGGGTGTCCTGGGCGCTGAAGAAACGGGCGAGCTGTGGATGCGCTCCGCCAATCTTCCCACCTGAGGATTGCGGACACGCAGGGCACGATTTGCGCCAGGCGCTCCAAGGCGATGGCGGCGGTCGACGTACCATAGTCCCAGGGAGTTGAAGACCGAATGTCTAGCGCAGAGATGAATCCGCCCCGAAAGCACGCGTATACCGATGCCAACTTACCCCAGCTTCCAGAGCCGAGCTTTGCCGAGCGGGTCCGCACCCTGGTTTCCCTCAGCACTATTGCCACTCTCTCAACGGTCTCTCGCAAGCGGCCGGGATATCCGTTCGGTTCTCTCATGCCTTATTCGGCCGATGGGTCCGGCCGGCCTATCTTTCTCATCAGCAGTATGGCCATGCATACCCAAAACATTCAGGCAGACCCGAGAGCAAGTCTCTTTGTGGCGCAAGCGGGCGATGGGGACCCGCTCGGCACCGCGCGGGCAACGCTGGTTGGCGATGTGCTTCCCATGCCCGAGGATGAGCTCGGCGAGGCTCGCGAACTCTACCTATCGCGCTACGAGAACAGCCGCTCCTGGGTAGGCTTCAAAGATTTTGCCTTCTACTGCCTCGAGCCTCTGGACATCTATTATGTGGGCGGCTTTGGGGTGATGGGTTGGGTGACGGCGGAAGACTATCGATCCGCGCAGGTCGATTCTCTGGCCGACGCCGTTCCGAGGATCCTCGCCCACATGAACTCGGATCACGTCCCCGCGATGATCCTGCTGGCCAAGGTTCATGCCGGCCTGGACGCAACGGAGGCCACAATGACAGCGGTCGACCGGCTCGGATTCCAACTTCGGCTGAAGACCGGCGATGGCATGAAGGGCACGCGCATCAACTTCCTGCGTGAAGTGCACAACGTAGACGAGACACGCAAAGTGCTCGTCGAAATGGTTCAAGCCGCGCGCTAGCCGAGGGCCCGTGAGCCATTGTTGCAAGGGCTGCTTTCGAGTAAGGTAGTGGCGGAGCAGCATTGCCCGACTATCAATATTCGCCGGTGAGAAATGCTCCTGAAATCCTGCGTGCTTGAGTTGGATAACAGAGGGCGGTCCGAACCGCAATCGACGCGGCTGAATGGACAGCGGTTATGCTGTGTCGGCGAGAAAACTTCACGCGCTCCGACTGAATCTAAGCCGCCAATGGGGAGGAGGTGTGCCCGGACATGCCCGACCACAACGAGAAGAAGATAGAAGCGCAACTGAACGACCAACGGGAGGCAAGCCCCGTTCCGGAAATTAACAACGGGATAGGCCCTACCGTTTCTCGCCGCAGCTTTGTGGAAGTTGCAGCAATGGCGGGCGCTGGCCTCATGAGCTCCGCGGCGCTTGCCCAAAGCCGCCAGCAGACGGAAGCCGGACGCCAAGGCGATAACGCCAGCGATCCTGGTCCCGAGAACACCGCGCTGCTGGCCATGAACCCCAACTCGAATAAGCCGCCCTTCACCGATACGGGCAATCCGGGCCCGAACTGGTACTCCTTCGACATCACCCCCAAGCGTCTTGAAGGGGGCGGCTGGACCCATCAAGTGACCGAACGGGAACTGCCCCCATCCACGGATCTGGCTGGCGTCAACATGCGGCTCACGGCGGGCTCGTTCCGGGAGCTTCATTGGCATCTCGCCGGCGAGTGGGCCATCATGCTCGCGGGCAAGGCGCGTGTCAGCGTCATGCAACCCAACGGCAAGATGTTCCTCGACGACATCGAAACCAACGACCTGTGGTTTTTTCCCGCCGGTTTTCCTCACTCCATCCAAGGGCTGGAGGGCGAAGGGTGCGAGTTTTTGCTGGTCTTCGATCAGGGCAATTTTTCGGAGAATGACACTTTCCTGATCTCAGAGCTTCTCGCTCACACTCCGCCGGAGGTGGTGCAGAAGAATATGGGCTGGACGCGTCAGGAGTGGAATCAGTTACCAGCTACCCAGCTCTACATCTTCGAAGCCGAACTCCCCGGTCCGCTGGAGGACGACAAGCGTTTCCTGGGCAGCAACCTCGAAACGGAAATTCAGTACACCTTCAAGATGTCGAAGATGCCACCTACCTCAACGAATACCGGCGGGACGGTGCGCATTGTCGACTCGGGAAACTTTCCCGTTTCTACCAGCGTTGCCGCTTCTCAGGTCATTCTGAAACCGGGAGGGCTGCGAGAGTTGCATTGGCACCCCAATGTCAGCGAATGGCAGTACTGGATCAAGGGCAAGGGCCGCATGACGATCGTTACCGCCGAAGGAGAGGCGCGCACCATGGACTTCAACGCCAATGACGTCGGGTTCGTTCCGTCCATGGCCGGCCACTATATCGAGAACACCGGCGATGAGGATCTGATCTTTCTTGAGATGTTCAAAGCTCCGCACTATCTCGATATCTCTCTCAACCAATGGATCGCCCGGATGCCGGACAAGATGGCCCAGGCACACCTGAAGCTTCCCGTCTCGGTCATTCGTCGCGCACCCCAGGAGAAGATCAACTGTCTGCCCAGGTAGCGTGCTTGGGGCAGAGAGACAGTGCGGGTGCTTTGCCAGTGAAGGCCGCCACGCAACAGCATCAAGGTGACGTATGCTTCACAGGAATAACGCTCCATGTAACAAAACAGCTCTTTCTGACCGAATCGTCTGCGCTGCAGATGTCTCGATGCTAACCTGCCTGCTGATGCTGGTCCTCCTCGTCGGTGCAAGCGCTGCTCGAGGACAGGCCAGTGCTCAAGGGGCTTCTGCCCCAGCCGCCGCGCAAAAGCCTTCTGCGTCTGCCTCGTGGGACCGAGAGGACGAGTCAACTACGGGCACCCAGACCAGTTATGCATCCAACCAAAAGGTCACGCCAAGCTGGTGGTTTCCAGTTACCGAGCTCAACGAGCGTCTGCCGAACTGGATCCGCATCGGCGGCAATTACCGGAATCGGCTCGAGGGTCCGATCGGTATTGGCTTTACGGGAACCAATGATTTTTACCTGTTAAGCCGCTTGCGCTTGCGTGTGCTCATTCAGCCCAAGCCTTGGCTGTCCTTCCACGGTGAAGTTCAGGATGCACGTATCTTTTTCAATCATCACATCGCCAATGGCAACCCCTATGAAGATAGTTTCACGGTCTGGGAAGCTTACCCTCAGCTGGGCAGCTCCACAGAAGGCTGGGGGGATATTCTAGCGGGCCGCCAAGTCCTGCTATTTGGAGACGAGCGGGTCATCGGCCCCTCCAACTGGCTCAACGTTGGCCGTACTTTCAACGTCGCACGGGTCGACCTTCATCATCCTGGGTACAAAGTGAGCGTATTCGCCTCGTCGGTCGTACCCGGCAGCAACACTGACCTGCACAATGCACTTCCGGACAACAGCATGTATGGAATCTACGGAGTCTTGCAGAACGTTGTTCCCAAGGCAAACCTTGAGCCTTATGTTCTCTGGCGTGTTGCACAAGCGAACCCTGGTCTTCCAGAAGAGGTCGGGCACGGGCACCTGGATGAAGTCACCATCGGCCTCCACTGGAAAGGTACGCTGCCCGCTGATTTTGACTACGACGAAGAATTTGATGGCCAGCAAGGATCACTCGGCAGATATTCCATCGACGCCTGGGCAGGCTATGCCAGCCTCGGCAAAACCTTTCGCAAGGCACCCGCATTGCCGCGAACTTTCCTGGAGTTCAACTACGCCTCTGGAACGAAGAATCCGGCAGGAAGTGAGTGGAATACCTTTGACCAACTCTATCCTTCGAATCATGACAAATACGGCTTCGTCGATCTGAACGGCCGCCGAAATCTTGTGCAGTACCGGGTCGGCATTGAAGAAGTACCCGCTAAAAAATGGCGACTCAAACAGCAATTCGAAGGGTTCTGGCTGGCTACAGCGAATGACAATTTCTATAACGGGGCGGGCGCAATTGCCGTTGCGGCGCATCCCGGCGCGAACCCCCGCTTGGGCAACGAACTCGACCTCGTCGCCGAGTACACGTTGAATCGAGGATTAAACTTTGGCTTCGGTTACGGTTGCTTTTTCGTGGGACCGTTTCTCACGACCGCGACGGCAGGCCACGATTACCAATACCCCTACGCCTACTTCCAATACAACTTTACAAAATCCGGCTTTCATTTCCCGATCACCATTAACCAACCTAACTACTGGTAAGGTTCGGCTGATCTATCGAACTGCTGAACTGGCCAGCCGCGGCCAGTCTACGAAGGGCTCAGTCTTCGTCAATCGCAACTTTGTCTTCTGAAAGAATCCGCAGCCGACTAGGTCTTCGACCACTTAATTTTCTACCAATTCCGTGCCCCATCCTTTCGCCTTTTCTCTGGCGAAAGGGTGGGAAACCACGGAAGCCAAAAGTACGAATTCATGTGGTCAGGGATCTAGTCTGCCTTCTGCCACGTCGAATTCACCTGGTACACATCGATTTTGGGCGCCAGTTCCGCTGTCTGCGGACCAAGGTTTTTCTGATACACCACTCCATCGGGACCGACCATGAAGGTCATCACGCCCGAAGACCGGTATTCAGCGGGATACGCGACAAAAGCAAAACCGCCGGTCATTTTGCCGTCGACAATATAGTTCTTCGCGCCGCCCGGAGCGTTCGGCCCCTGCGCCTTTAACAGGCGAAAATAGTAACCGTAAAACGGCGTCCGCGGCGATAATGCAGCCGCATGGCCCTCCTCCGCTGCCTGCGTAACAACCGGTCCCAGGGGACTCGGCGGCTGGCCCGCTGCGGCCGGCCAATAGAGTCCGTTGCGCTTGCCCGGACTGCTGTTGAAACGCGCCGCGTACTGCTGCCCACTTCCGTCGTTCGCCTGCTCGTAATATTCCTTCTCTGCCTGCACCAGTTCGGCGCACACCTGAATCACCGTGACTTCGTTGCGCCCGATGCGCCGATAAAGAATCTCGCGCTCGCCTGCCGGGGTATCGAAATACCACTTATGCCCTTCCCGCGCCAGAGGGATCGACCAAGGCCAGTTCTCCGCGCCGATATAGAGCGTGGTCAGCCCGTCGGGCTCAGTCAAAAGGCGATGCATCTGCGCATATTTGGTCATGAACAGGTTGCGGTCCTGCTGGTCCTGGGCAGCGTCGCTCGAGGACAGAATCTTCTCCGCATCCGGGCCCAGAATCTTGCTCTGCGCCTCCGCATTCTGCGCCTGCACAGCCGCCACCAGGGCCTTCACGGCCAGTTCGGCAGTCGGGAAGAGTTCCTGCCCTTTGCCGGGCGGCTCGGGCGCCGCGGTGGCAGTAACCGAAGGGGGCCCCTGCGTCGTCTGCGGATTCGAATCGGTCTGCGCCCGTGCCATCGTGGGAGACAGCAACAAGGCAGAAACCAACGCCAATCCGCCCGCTGCATCACGCCCGCGCCGTTCAAGTTCCATCCACATCATCGTGATCTCCAGCCGCGTGCCCGAATTCATGACTCAAATACGGATCTTTGCCTGGGCCGATCCATGGCGCGAGCGTGTCAGCGGTGCCCGCCGCCACCATGGAAACCTCCGCCGCCGTGGAAGCCGCCCATGCTCGACCTGCCACGCGCCTCAAAGCCGCGCGCATCGCCGCCGCCGTGACCGATTCCCCCGAAGGCTCCCGAGTGCGTTCCCGCGTTGTGCGCCCCATATCCGCGCAGCCCTCCGTGATCGGCAAAGCCGTGCCCCGCAAAGCCATGTCCGCCGAAGCCGCGGTAGTTGCCGTGAACGAAGGCGCGGTGGTTGTAAAAAGCGGCGGAATGCGAGAACCAGGGCCTGCCGCCGAACACCACGCCCGGATGCGGTCCCCATCCCAGGCCCCAGTGTCCCCAGCCCCAGCCGAATCCAAAAAACGGCGCGATGCCGATCCCGATGCCAAACCCGAAAAACGGACCGCCCACTCCCCACCAGGGATAGAATCCGGGCCACAAGCCGACCGGATACCCGTAGATGACTTCGGGATTGTACTCGGGCACGTAAACCACCTGCGGATCCGCGGGCACGATTTGCACATCTCCGTTGACCACGGTCACCTTCTGCTGGGGTGTGCTTTGCAGATGGCCTGCCTTCTGCGCCTGCTTGCGCAAGTCCTGGATGGCTTTCATCACGTCTTGGGGCTGGTTGTAGTTGGCGTCTCCCAACTCCGAGGTCCAAGACAGATTCTGGTTCATGTCCGAGAGCACCGACGGAAACGCAGTGAGCGCCTTCACGCTCGGGTCCCAGTCCTGCTTATCGACCTTCTTGGCCAGATCCTTGCCCTTCAGTTTGGGGTTCTTCTCCAGAAAGCGCTCGGCCTCGACGATCTGCGTGGGATATGTCGCCGCGGCCAGGATCTGCGCTACCAGCGCATCCGGGTAGAGGGCGATGGGCGCAACCAGTTGCTGCAACTGCTGCGGGGACAGCGGCGCCGTAGGCGGATTCGGCGGCGAGCCGGGCTGACCGGGCGACGGAGGCGGCGCCTGGTTCTGGCCTGGCGCCACCACCCGAACCGCCAGCACCACAGCCATGAGGAAGGTGAAGACGGGAGACTTGGTGAAATTTCTCATGAAATTCATACCAGGCCTTAGCGCCGCGGATTAATTTGCCCGCCGTTTTGCGCTCGAATTTTGCTTCCACGGGGTCCGCTTATAGACAGCACCAGGCGGCTCGCGCGGGCTGAGGTCACACAATGCCCGCGAAAAACCGAACAACTCCGCGTTTAGATGCCTGGGAGACGGTAGAGGGATAGTTCTCACTTTTTCAAGAGGAAAATTCTTGAGAGGCGCGAGCGCGGTAAAAGCCAATAGACGGTTAGCCCGCGCAGCTTCTCCCGCTGTGCAGATCAAAACCACCGATCGCGGTCAGACTGGCTTCGCGCCACAAGGCCGCCGACTAAATACGCGCTCTGACACAAAGCACTCACTCGAAGAACATCTCGGTGCAGACATCAATCTGCAGTCACCAACGCCTCTACCGCCGGATGTTTGCTCTCCGGCCCTCGGCTGATCTCGCGATAGATCAGGATGGTGAAGAGTAGGGCGAGCAGGGCGTAGAGGCCCATGAAGCCGATGAGCGTGAAGAGCGCATTGCCGGCGTCGATGGTCCTCGAGTAGCCGTCGCTGGTGCGCAAAAGGCCGTAGATAAGCCAGGGCTGGCGGCCCAGTTCGGCGGTCATCCAGCCGGCGGTGTTGGCAATGTAGGGCAGCGGAAAGCTGAGCAGCAGGGCCCACAGCGCCCAGCGATTGGTGTAGAGCTGACCGCGCCAGAGCAGCCAGGCGGATACCACCATCAAAAAGGAAAACCATGTACCCAGGCCGGCCATGATGTGGTAGACGTAAAAGAGCAGCGGCAACGCGGTGGGCCACTGATCGGTCGGAAAACTATCGAGGCCACGCACCTCGGCGCGCGTGGTGCCGTAGATGAGAAAGCTGAGCACGTCGTTTACGGCCAGAGCATTGTCGATCTGCCCGGTCTGCGCGTTGGGCTGGCCCATCAGCACCATGGGTGCGCCGGCTTCGCTGTGAAACAGGCCCTCCATTCCCGCAATGGCCACGGGTTGATGGTGCGCCACGAATTTGCCCATCATATCGCCGGTGGGAAAGACGATGACCAGCGAGGCAACCACGCCCGCGATGACACCCACCTTGACGAAGAGGCGGGCGTAGGATTCATTCCGCTTCTCCAGCAGATAAAATGCGCCCACCGCAGACATGACAAAGGCGCCGGTGATCACCGCGCCGGTCATGTTGTGCATGTACTGGATCAGGGCCCATGGGTTGAGCAGCAGATTCCAGAAGCTCTGCATTTCAAAGTGGCCGTTGGGCAGGCGGTAATAGGCCACTGGGTGCTGCATCCAGGCATCGGTCACGATGATGAAGAAGCCGGAGATCCAGGAGCCAAGCCAGACCATGACTGCGGAGAACCAGTGCATGCGTTTCGAGAGCCGGTCCTCGCCGTAGAGGAAGAGCCCGAGAAAGGCGGATTCGAGAAAGAAACTAAAGACGCCTTCCATGGCCAGCGGCTGGCCGATGACTCCGCCGGATATTGCGGAGAAGCGCGCCCAATTGGTGCCGAACTGGAACTCCATGGGGATGCCGGTGACCACGCCGAAGACAAAATTGATGGCGAAGATGCGGCCCCAGAATCGCGCGGAGCGGTCCCACTCGGAATTGCCAGGAGTGCGCAGGGCAATGGTTTTCAGCACCACGATCAGCAGGCTCAGCCCCATGGTGAGCTGCGGGAACAGATAGTGAAATGTGATGGTGAATGCGAAGTGAAGGCGGTGAAGAATCTCGCTGCTCATGCATTGCCTCCGGGTGCGGGAACGCCATCGGCGACGAAGATAGGAGAGAGGTGCGAACAGATCTGCGGGAATCGGGCCGCCTCGAGGAATAGATCAAGCGCCGATTGCCGACACAACCAGTGTAAGCCTAATCTGCTCTCCGTTGGGAAATGCGCTGCGAACTCTTCCCTTTCGGATATTGCACCGTGGTGCGCGCGTGAAACGGATTGCCGCACAACTAAAAGCAGCACGCCGGCACAGGCCATCCTGTCCAAAATAATCGGCATCCGAACCACGAATCGAGGAGGGCACAAATGAGCGAAGAAAGGGAGACCCAGGAGAACCCTAAGTCATCTGAATCCACTTCAGATTCGATTGCCAGTGTTTCGCGCCGCGCATTCGTGGGTACGGCTGCCCTCGCGGGAGCAGGTTTAGCGGCCCTGAGCGCCGCCGGAGCGCAAACCCGGGAAGAGTTGCTGGCCGGACGTCAAGGCGATTACGCCAGCGATCCCGGGCCAGCCAATGAACCACTTATCGACGAGAATCCCGACTCTCATACTCCACCCTTTACGGACCATGGAAACTTTGCGCCGATCTGGTATTCGTTCGACCTCACCTCCCGCAGGCTGCAGGGGGGTGGCTGGACCGATCAGGTCACCGAGCGCGAGTTGCCATCCAGCAAAGATATCGCTGGGGTCAGCATGCGGCTCACCGCCGGCTCGATTCGTGAGTTGCATTGGCACACCTCTGACGAGTGGGCGATCGTGCTGACCGGCACGACACGGATCACACTCTTTCAGCCCGACGGGAAAATGTACATCGACGATGTTGGACCGGGAGATATGTGGTACTTCCCCGCCGGTTATCCCCACTCTCTTCAGGGAGTTGGAGCTGAAGGCACTGAGTTTCTGCTGGTCTTTAACGACGGCGAGTTCTCCGAAGAGAATACCTTCCTGATCTCAGAGAGTCTGGTCCACACGCCGCCCGACATCATTATGAAAAACATGGGGTGGTCCCGCGAGAGCTTTGATAAGCTGCCACAAACAGCGTTGTACATCTTTGCGGCGCCCGAGCCTGGCTCCCTCGACGCTCAACGACAAGCGCTGGGTACTAGACTCGAAACTGAAAGAAAGTACACGTACAAGCTCAGTAATCAGCCGCCCGACGTGGTGAGGACGGGTGGCAGCGCCAAGATCGTCGATATGCGCAAATTCCCCGTTGCCGACAAAATCTGCGCAGCACAGGTCACCCTCAAGCCCGGCGGGCTGCGCGAGATGCATTGGCACCCAAACTCCAGCGAGTGGCAATACTACATCAAGGGCAAGGGGCGCATGACGGTTGCCATTACCGGGGCGAGAGCCCGCACCATGGACTTCAACGCGAATGATGTAGGTTTTGTTCCACTCATGGCGACACATTACATCGAGAATACCGGCACGGAGGACCTGATCTTCCTGGAGATGCTCAGGTCTGCCTACTTTATCGATGTATCCGTGAACGCATGGATCGCGGACCTGCCAGACAATCTTGCGGTGGCACATACAAAGTTGCCACTTTCAGTCATTCGATCGGCTCCGCAAACTAAACTGACAGTTCTGCCAAAGTAACTCCGCGCGGGCCGCAACGCGGCCATCGGCAAGCTCAGGCGCACCCTACCTCCCGCAGGAACTTCGAGTAAGCGTTGATGTCCTGAGGACCCGAAAATATCTTCAGGGTACCTCGTTTTCGGAGCTTCGTATCACAGCACAGTGTAAGCAGGCGTCCACTGCGTCTGCAGCACTCGCTGACGCAGTTCGTTCTCACTGCTCTCTGGGGCGACGCCGTCTCTCTGTGCCTCCATTGCAACCGCGACCGCGATCTCCGCTGCCACTCTCCTCAGATCTGTCAGCGGAGGAAGCAGCGACCCGGAAGAGTCTTTTAGAGCAGGCGAATTCCTGGCCAGGGCTCGGGCCGCCGCCTGCATCATCGGCTCTGTGACGCGGCGAGCGCCTGAAGCAACGACTCCAAGTCCCATGGCAGGGAAAATGTAAACGTTGTTGCACTGCGCAATCTGAATCTTCTTCCCGTCGTAGCTGACAGGATCGGACGGAGAACCCGTCGCCACGAGTGCACGTCCGTCGGTCCAGCGAATCAAATCTTCGGCCTTCGCTTCCGACTTTGATGTGGGGTTCGAAAGTGGGAAAATAATCGGCCGCTCGGCTTTACGCGCCATTTCACGAACAATTGATTCCGTAAAGGCGCCGCCCACCGTGGAAAGACCGATAAGGATTGTTGCATTCGTGTTCCCAATAACATCGGCCAGGCCGATATGTCCATTGGAGCTCCGAGGCCATCCGTCAATGCGACTCTCCGGCTGGGCATAGACGTTCTGCTCGTGAGTCAGGTCTTTTCGGGCGGTATGTAGAAGGCCATCTTTGTCAATGACCCAAAACCGGCTGCTTGCCTCCTCCTCGGATAATCCCTCCCCCTTCATCGCCGCACGCAACCCGTCCGCAACGCCAATGCCGGCTGATCCAGCACCGAGCATGACGATCTGTTGCTCCTTTAAGCTTTTTCCCGTCACGCTCACGGCGCCCAGGATGGCGCCGAGGGCAACCGCCGATGTTCCCTGGATATCGTCGTTAAAAGTCAACAACTGGTCGCGATAGCGATTGAGGATGGGCAGCGCATGAGGAGTGGCGAAGTCCTCCCACTGCAGGCATGTCCCGGGAAGCTCTTGCTTAACGGCCTGTACAAACTGATCTACGAAGTCGAAGTAAGCTTCACCCGTAACTCTTTCATGACGCCACCCGAGGTACTCGGGATCGTTCAGACGCTCCGTATTGTTGGTTCCCACGTCCAACACGATGGGTAATGTCCGATCCGGACGAATACCGCCGAGCAGCGTGTACAGCGAGAGTTTGCCGATAGGGATTCCGAGCCCGCCTGCCCCCTGATCGCCGATGCCCAAAATGCGTTCGCCGTCGGTCACAACAATGACATCGACGTTCTCATTGGGGCGATTCCGCAAAAGCTGCGGAATGGAATCGCGGAGAGGATAAGAAATGAATATTCCGCGCGGCCGCCGATAGATGTGGCTGAATTGCTCACATGCCAATGCCACTGTGGGCGTGTAGACAATCGGGGTCATTTCTTCGACGTGCTCGAGGAGCAGCCGGTAGAAGAGAACCTCATTTGTATCCTGCAAAGCGCGCAGGTAGATATGCCGCTCGAGGTCGTCATCTTTTCTCTTGTACGCCTCATAGGCACGGACGACTTGCTCGTCGAGGGTCTCGACAAACGGCGGAAGAAGCCCCTGCAGGCCAAACTTTCTGCGCTCGTCCTCCGTAAACGCCGTTCCTTTATTCAGACCTTGCCTATTGAGGAGATCCATGCCATGAGGAATATCTGACCGGCCCTTTGGCGTGACAGGTGGAGCAGTGACCATGTGTTCGGCTCCTTTCCTTTGGTTGATCATTGTTTACGGAGCAGATGGAATCGCGCAAGGTCGAAAATTTCATCGCCGACGGTTCAGCGCATTGAAAGTCTCCCACGAGACAGTGAGATTCACGCGCTAAAGGAAGAGATTTATGCGCTCCGCCATGGGGCGGCTCCTAATTACGACAACATCGAAATTCCGTTAATCTGTCCGCTCGGAATATCACCTTCCGAGACTGCCGAACATCGGCCCACACCGGAAACTGGATTATTTGCCTGACCCAAGCGTGGCGTGAATTTCCAGGCTCAGCCTCCGGTTGACCCGCGCCGCATCGATCCAGAACGGTGTCTTGACGCATTCCACTTCCAACAGTTCTGTGTCAGGATCGTATTTCCATTGGATCCTGACCCCGTCTTTGACCGCTTCTCCCGCTGGGCGGGCGACGGGAATGCCATTCTGCGTTGCCTTCTTTCGCAAGCGCGCAAAGAGCGCGCGCGTGATTCCACGAAACGTCAGCCTGGATCCGGACATCCAACTGCACCTCATGCATATGTAAGTTCAATGGCTGGCTCTCCGGAAAATAGAACCGAGGATCGCCGTAATCGATTCTCTCGATCCCCTGCAAAATGGACGTTGAAAGAGTGAGAATTGCTCAGTTGACTTTCGTGAATTTTCTTTAACCTTCACCAGCCATCCTCTGCCCATCACCAGATTGCCTTGCTGCCCTCCATCGGGGACGTAAGGACCAAAATAGTCCCAGCGCTGTCCAATTTTGACGCTAAGGTTAAGGCATACGCAGATTTCTGAAGAGCCGCCGACATGTGAGCGCTATTCTCGTTTCGAACCAGGGCGACAACAATCGGGACTTGTGGCGCACCCGGAGTGCAGATAAGGTTGATGGCGGGAGCGCGCTGGGGTTCCGGCTAGCTGAAAAGCGGGAACGGGGAGGCGGCGTATAGCCTGTCGCACGGCGCGCTTTTTTGACGCTCTAAATCCAACTCTCACGGTTCGACTGGAGGCTGTTATGAGGATGCGAACGATTGCTGGGGTAGTTCTGTTTGCGGCGTTGGCCGGGGTGGCTTTCGGGCAGTCCGCTCCTTCAACCACAACGCCGGGCGAATCGGCTGCGAAAGATACGGCAGCGACCAAGGCACCGGTCAACTTTGAAATTGCTGACATTCATGCGAGCCCGTCGCGCCGCTTTCCCTTTTTCGATGGGGGATTCCTGGTGAATGGGCGGTACATGCTCCGGCAGGCGACGCTGGCGGACCTGATTGCGACCGCCTACGGGCAGAAGGACTCCACCTACGTGCACGGTGGGCCGAGTTGGCTGGAATGGGATCGATGGGATGTGATTGCAAAGGTTCCACCGGGCACAACTGCGGCCTCGGCAAAACAGATGCTGCAGTCACTGTTAGTGCAGAGATTCGGTCTTGTTATGCATACTGGCAGCGCGTTCATGCCGGCTTACGTGCTGACCGCTCCAGCGGGGGCGGTTAAGTTGAAAGAATCAGATGACGCCGGCGATGCAAGCTGTAGGCCGCAGCAGCCACCTGCTAATCAGCCTGCGGGCGCTGTTCCACAGATCCTGGTTACCTGCCATAACGAGACCATGGAGAAGTTTGCCGGGGACGTGCACATGATGGCGAATGGCTATCTTACCGACCCGGTTGTCGATTCCACCGGGCTCAAAGGAACATACGACTTCGACCTCAAGTGGACTCCTCGCGGGGTCCTCCCTCGCGCAGGGTCTGAGGGCATCTCCATCTTCGATGCAGTTGACAAGGGACTGGGCCTCAAACTTACGCTCGAAACCGCACCCCGTCCGGTGCTGATTGTCGACAGCGTGAACGAAACGCCCACCGCGAATGCGCCCGATCTGGCTAAGATCATGCCGCCGTTACCTCCGGCGGAGTTCGAAGTTGCGACCATCAAGCCCAGCGCGCCCGACGAGAAGCCGGGCGGCGGCGGAATCCAACGCGACGGGCTGTCATTCCACGCGCTGCCGTTGAAGTTTCTCATCACGTTTGCCTGGGACCTGAACTTCAACGATATCGATAACGAGCTTGTGGGGGCGCCGAAATGGCTGGACTCAGACAAGATTGACGTGGAAGCAAAAGTGGCGTCAGACAACATGGTGCAGGGCGGCAGCACGATGCAGGGAATACCTCCGATCGCATTGGAGGACTTGCGCGCAATGCTCAAGCAATTGCTGATCGAGCGCTTTGAGATGAAGACACATACCGATAACTTGCCTGAGGATGCGTACACCTTAGTGGCCGTGAACCCAAAGATGACCAAGGCAGATCCAACGGAGCGGGCGCGCTGCAAAGTGGGCCCGGGGCCGGTTGACCACCCCATCATGAACATGCTCGTGACCTGCCAGAATGTGACCATGGCACAAGCCGCCGAGCTATTTCCTACCTTCGCGGCGTGGTATCTCCATTACCCTGTCGTGGACAAGACCGCCCTTAACGGAGGCTGGGATTTTACGCTGAACTGGAGCTCGGGAGACCATATGCCGAGCGCCGCAGGGCAGGGTCCGCCCGATGCGACAAACGAAACTGCGTCCGATCCGAACGGAGCAGTGTCGTTTTATGAAGCGGTCAGCAAGGATCTTGGACTGAAATTGGTGAAAGAAAAGCGTCCCGAACCGGTCCTGGTAATCGACCATATCGACGAGCAGCCGACACCGAACTAAGCCAGTCGTCCTTCAGAGTTAGTGTTCACTTGGGCGAGCATTGGCGCGAATCCGATTGCCGTGTCGATGAACCCCGTGACCAACACAGTCTCCGTCGCCTCGCCAACCTGGGTATTACTGTTGGCGGCGCACGACCAGCAGTCCTTTCCGTACTGGACTACTCCAACTTCGTCACTCTGGACTTCAATGCGGCGTGACGAAGCTGGCCTGTGCATTCGGGCGAAACGGCTTCTGATCGATAAATCGCTTTACACATGGATGTCTTCGGCGATAGACTTCGTGGCTGGCAAACTTTTTCCGGCCACGCCGCGCCGCGCCGTTGCCGACTTCGCTCCGAGGCTATTGCGATGAAGCATATCTCTTTCCACATTCCAAATGCCCGTCCCAACAGCTCGCGCCTGTCGAAGCAACGCACATGGTGGATCCTGGCTGCGTGCTGCTTTTCGATTCCGGCAGTGGAGGCAGCCGGTGTTCACGCAGCCGCGCAATCGCCGCCGGGATTTCACATGCCGGCTCCGCACCTGAATGCGCCCCTTGGAAAAATCGAGCGATTTCCGGGCGACGGCGAGGGCGCATACAAGACCGGCAAGTATCGCGACCTCTTTGCCGAGCAGGGACACTCGCCGGAGCAGACGCGAGCTAAAGTCGACAAGGCGTTTCGCCAGCTGTTTCACGGTGACGGGAAGCAAGAGCGCATTTATTTCGAGACCGGGGCAAATGAAAACGGTACCCTCGCCTACGTTACCGATTGGGCCAACAACGACGCGCGCACCGAGGGCATGAGCTACGGCATGATGATCTGCGTCGAACTCGACAAGAAGCGCGAGTTCGATGCCATCTGGAATTGGGCGCACACTTACATGCTGATCACCGACCCAGGAAATCCTTCCGTGGGTTATTTTGCGTGGTCCATGAATACGGATGGGACTCCGCGGTCGGCGGGCGCCGCACCGGATGGGGAAGAGTACTTCACCATGGCCCTGTATTTTGCTGCGCACCGGTGGGGCAACGGGAAAGGCATCTACAACTATCAGTCCGAGGCGGACAAGATCCTGCGAGGCATGCGGCATCACGCGGTGCTGACGGCGACAGGGCCATTCCGGATTCATCCGGACGACCCGCCCTTTGTGCAACCGGACCATCCGTGGCCAAGCCCCAACAATCGCCGGCTGGAGGTGCAGGCCGCTGCCAGTGGGCAACCCATACGCCCATTCCGGTTCCCGCGTACCCCGCGTCCGGAGACGATCGGGCCGATGGTTGACGAAGCGCACTCCATGATCGAGTTTGTGGCCAATTTGCCCGGTGCAACAACAGATGCGAGTTATCATCTGCCGGCCTTCTATGAGCTGTGGTCGCGATGGGGACCGATGCAGGATCGCGCGTTCTGGGCCAAGGCCGCGGATGTAAGTCGCAACTTTTTCAACCAGGTCGCGGGGCCGCAAACGGGGCTGACGCCGGATCGCAGCAACCTTGACGGTACGCCGGTGGAATTCAACGGAACGCCAATGCCATTCAGCTACGACTCCTGGCGCAGCGTGAGCAACTGGAGCGTGGACTACTCCTGGTGGCATAAAGACCCGCGCGAGACCGTATTGAGCAACCGCTTGCAGAGTTTCCTGTACTCGCAAGGCATCGATACATTTGACGATCGCTATACGCTGGACGGAAAGCCGCTGTCGACCCGCCATTCGCCCGGAATGGTCGCAACCGCGGCGGTAGGCAGCCTTGCCGCTACCGATGGGCCGAGGGCGAAAGCGTTTGTGGATGCCCTGTGGAACATGCCTGTACCGTCGGGCGAACAGAGATACTACGACGGCATGCTTTATTTGATGAGTCTGCTGCACGCCAGCGGGAACTTCAGAATCATCATGCCGAAGACCGGCAGCCGCTAGTACAGTGTCTGCGAGATTTCGTAACGGAAGATTTGAACCTGGGTGCCCCAGGTCTCGCTTTTGAGACCTGGGAAAGCACGAAACTACATGGACACGGTACCAGGTCTTTGACCCCTTAACTTTGTACCAATTCCGTGCCCCATCTTTTCGCCTTTTCTCTGGCGAAAGGGTGGGAAACCACGGAAGCCAAAAGTACAAATTCATGCGGTCGGGGACCGGGCAGGAAGCTCCCATCCTCCGTTTAGTCCGACCAAGGTAGGCAGCGCGGGTCGGGTGGGTTATTGGGATGCAAGCAAATAGATCGGAAACAGGTGGCGTGATGATGCGTAAGTCTTGGTTTGTGGCCGTAGTCATGGGACTGGCAATGCCCTTGTGCGCGCATGGGCTGGGTGAGCCGAAGTATGTAAGCTCCACGCCGGTGCAGGGAGGCTTCATCCTCGAGGCCGGCGGAAGGGCAGCGCCACTGGTGGTGAGCGAAAGCGATTGGCCCGGAGTAGTGCGGGCAGTCGGAGACCTGAGCGCGGATGTGCAACGGGTGACCGGGAAGACGCCGCCGGTGCTGAAGAAGCCGGGCACTGCCCCCGGCGACATAGTCCTGATCGGGACCATCGGCCGCAGCCCGTTGATCGATGCACTGGTGAAAGCAAAGAAGCTGGATGTGAGCGGCGTGGCAGGGAAATGGGAATCCGCGGTCACCACCGTGATCGAGCGGCCGATGCCGGGAGTACGGCGCGCGCTCGTCATCGCGGGAGCGGACAAGCGCGGCACCATTTACGGCATTTACGACTTGAGTGAACAGATTGGGGTTTCGCCGTGGTACTGGTGGGCGGATGTGCGGATTCCCCAGCGAGATGCGCTGTATGTGATGCCGGACCGGATCGTGCAACCGGTGCCGGCGGTTCGCTATCGTGGCATCTTTTTCAATGATGAGGCGCCCGCACTTTCCGGGTGGACGACCGAAAAATTCGGCGGCATGAACCGCGAGTTCTACACCAAGGTGTTTGAGCTGTTGCTAAGACTCAAGGCGAACTTTCTGTGGCCGGCAATGTGGAACAACGCGTTTGCAACCGATGACCCTGAGAATGCGAAGCTGGCCGATGAGTACGGGATCGTGATGGGGACCTCGCACGAGGAGCCCATGATGCGCGCGGAAAAGGAATGGACGCGAGGAAATTACGGCCGCTGGGATTACACGACCAACGAAAAGGAGATCGACGATTTCTGGCGCGCAGGAATGCAGCGGGACAAGAACTATGAGCAGGTGGTCACGCTCGGAATGCGCGGCGAAGGCGACACCCCAATGTCCGCGAACGCGAATATTGAGCTGCTGCAGCGAATCGTCGCCAATCAGCGCCAGATCCTTAAGGAGACGGTGAATCCCGACCCGACAAAAATCCCTCAGGTATGGGCGCTTTACAAAGAGGTGCAGACCTACTACGAGAAGGGGATGCGCGTTCCAGACGACGTGACGTTGCTCTGGAGCGACGACAACTGGGGCGACCTGCGGCGGCTGCCGACTGCGGAGGAACGGAAGCGCTCCGGGGGAGCGGGAATCTACTACCACTTCGACTATGTGGGCGGCCCGCGCTCGTATAAGTGGCTGAACACCAATCCCATCCCCAAGGTGCAGGAGCAGATGAATATCGCGCTCAACTATGGCGCGGACCGGCTCTGGGTGGTGAACGTGGGCGACGGCAAGCCAATGGAGTTCCCCATCGAATTCTTTTTGAGCTATGCCCGCACCCCGCAGCGCTGGAACAAGGACCACCTCGATGAGTTTACGAAGCTCTGGGCCACGCGGGAATTTGGAATTGAACATAGCGATGAGATTGCGTCGGCCATGGAGGAGTACACGCGCTATAACGGACGCCGGAAGCCGGAGCTGATCGATCCGGAAACCTTCAGCCTGACCAACTACGACGAAGCTGACCGCGTGGTAAGTGAATGGCGCAATCTTGAGGAGCGCGTTGATAAGCTCGCAACGGAGCTGCCGGAAAATGAGCGGGCCAGCTATTTTGAGCTGATCCAGTATCCGGTGGATGCCTGCGCGAACCTGACCGAAATGTATATCATGGCGGGTCGTAATGCGATGGATGCGCGGCTGGGGAATCCAGAGGCAAACCAAGAAGCCACGGCGGTACAGCGAATGTTCGCGCGGGATGCAGAGTTGAGCGATGAGTACAACCATAAGCTGCTCGACGGCAAGTGGAACCATATGATGGACCAGACGCACATCGGGTACGTAAGGTGGAATGATCCGCCTGTAAATGTGATGCCTGCGGTGAGCTGGATCCAGGTGCCGGAGACTGGATCGCTGGCCGTGAATGCGGAAGGCGCCGTGTTTACCCACGCCGGCGGGCGGTTTGGCTTCGCCCTTGGAACTGTGGATTCGGTGGGACAGCAGACCCGGACGCTGACGCTATTCGATCGCGGGAAGACACCGGTGGATTATACGGTCAAGATCAGCGCGCCGTGGATTACCGTCCCTTCAAGCGAAGGGACAGTCGGCCCAGCGGAGCAGAAGGTGATCGTAGCGGTGGACTGGAGCAGGGTGCCGGCTGACGATGTCGAGGGCACGGTAACCGTAAGCTCGGGTGAAGCGCGGCCCATGGTGTATACGCTGCATGCACGAAAGCTGCCGCTGACACGCGAGAGCGCACAGGGCTTTGTGGAAAGTGATAGCTACGTGGCAATCGAGGCGGCAGACACCACGGCACGCACGGCGGATGGATCCGGCAAAAGCGCAACGCATTGGGAGGAACTGCCGGGCTATGGGGCCACGCGTTCGGCGATGACTGTCTACCCGGTGACTGGCGCGAGCAATGTGAGTTCAAATGCGGCCCTGGAGTACAAGATGTACCTATACGATGCGGGGAACTTCGATCTGCAGGCGACCCTGGCCCCGACGCTGAATTTTGTGCCGGGACGCGGACTTAGATTTGCAGTGTCAGTGGACGATGGACAGCGGACGGTGGTGGATGAGCTGGAACACAACACCCAGCAGGATTGGGCGCAGGCAGTGAGCGATAGTGTGCGAAAGGTGACGGTGCCGCTTTCGATCGCCGCGCCCGGTTACCACGTGCTCAAGATCTGGGCGGTCGATCCCGGCGTCGTACTTGAGCGCCTGGTTGTTTCGCATGGAGCGCTGCCGCCCAGTTATCTAGGACCGCCAGAAAGTTTTCGCGCTGGGGCGTCGCCGCAAAACCAGTAGCCATTTCCCTAACGAGGGTGACGAAACGATGATCGTCGGACGCAAGATGCACGGGGTGATTTTCCTTCTTCTGGTAAGTGCCTGGTGCGCGAGAGCGCAGCAGGTGGACGCGACCACAGCGCCTGCAGATCAGCAACAAGCGCAGCACTGGGTGGCAAGTTGGGGAGCCTCGCAGCAAATTCCCGAGCCGCGGAACACACTTCCCGCCGACGACCTGACGAACGTGACGATGCGACAAGTTGTTCACCTCTCGCTGGGCGGAGAGAGGCTGCGCGTCAAACTTTCCAATGCCTTCGAGACGGCGGCGCTGCACCTCGCCGCTGTGCATATTGCAAAGCCGGTCTCCCCGGCTTCGAGCGGGATCGTGCCCGGATCGGACCGGGCACTGACCTTCGACGGAGCGCCCGATGTGACGATCCCGGCTGGAGCCGAGTACATCTCCGACCCGATCGACTACCCTGCGGCGGCGCTTTCCGACATTGCAATCACTTTTTACGAGGAGAAGCCTCCCGCGCAGGAAACCAGTCATCCAGGCTCGCGCGCAACCACATACTACACACACGGCAATCTGGTCAGTGCGCTGGACCTGCCCGGAGCCAAAACCATCGAGCACTGGTACACGATTGCTGGTCTGGATGTAACGACCGTTCCGTCGGCGTACGCTATCGTGACCCTCGGTGACTCCATCACAGACGGTCACGCAGCCACAACAAATGGGAACGACCGCTGGCCCGATGTGTTTGCTCGAGACCTGCAGGCTTCAGCGAATACGCGGAATATAGCAGTGGTAAATGCGGGGACTGGCGGCAACCGGTTGCTCACAGACGGCCTTGGACCAAATGCACTGGCGCGCTTTGACCGCGATGTCCTGGCACGCGCGGGCGCCCGGTACGTGATCGTTCTGGTGGGCGTAAACGACCTGGGTTCGCTGCACGGTGCATCGCCCGCTGCCGCAACGGATGGTGCCGGGGCCAGCAATGGGTCGTCAGCAGCGGATCCTCGGCAGCAACCACGCGCTTTTCACTTCCCCGAGGCCACGTCGGAGCAGCATGAGGAACTCGTCCAATCGATCATTGCGGCTTATGCGCAAATCGTGACGCGGGCGCATGCAGCGGGCATTCGCGTGATCGGAGCGACCATTACGCCATTCGGCGGCTCGGGATATGGCCGCTCCCCAGCAACTGAGGCGGATCGGGAAAAGATTAATGCATGGATCCTGGCGCCGGGGCACTTCGATGCGGTGCTGAATCTTGCCAAGGTAATCGCCGACCCTCAGGATCCGACCAGGATTGCGGCGCAGTTGGACTCGGGGGATCACCTTCATCCGTCGCCTGCGGGATACAAAGCCATGGGCGACTCGATTCCATTGGCGCTGTTCGCCGCAGCCGGACGTTGAGCGGCGTTGCTACTAAACATTTTGATGCCATCATCTCTCGCTCCACTTGTGCAGGGCGCGATGGGGAGAGAGGGCCAACCTCACATGTGAAGCCTCCATCAGAGTAGGTGTCTGACCGGGCCCGCGAAGCGCATTCGTATTTACGTCTGCTATCCAGAGTTCGGCAGGGATGGATTGCGCCAGCGCTGATTCGAGATCTTCGACTAATGAGGGATCTGCGGAATGTCCATCCGACATCTTGTCACGCCACGTCTGCTCTCATCCTTCCTCGCTTGCGTGCTCCTTTCACTACCGGCTTTTTCTCAAGATGACGCGTCATCATCGCAAGCTCAGAGTGAAACTACGGTCGAAGGGACGGTGGTTTCATCAAGCAGCACCATGTTTGTGGTCAAATCTGATGACAACAATTTTCACTTGTTCACCTTCGACAGCAACACGACAAAGCCGCCATCGCTCCCAGCGGGCACGCGCGTCCGCGTGACCTCGCTCCATGGCGATCAAACGGGCGCCCGACTAGCCACTGACGTTGAGGTATTGGCTCCAGCTACGGGTACCGCTCAATCTTCCGCGGAGAATGCAGCGCCATTGCCGCCATCTGTGCACCACGCGGAGAATAAGATTGCACGGGAAGCGCGATTCTGGCGCATAGGGGGTCGAGTCGGAGCGGCTTTCGATCCCGAACTTTTCCTGTTCGGCGTGCATTCGCAGATGGGCCCCATCTTCAACCGCAATTTGTTCTTCCGTCCAAATGCCGAATTCGATTTCGGTGAGATTACCGACATGGTTGCGTTGAATCTCGAAGTTGCTTACAGAATGCAGGCTTTCTCTCGGACCAGCGAGTGGGCCCCATACTTCGGTGGGGGGCCAAGTCTGAATTTTATTCACCAGAGTTTTCAAACCCAGGCGGGGCAAGGGGAGAATATTTCGTTCGGCAATTTCAATTACAAAACAGGCTTCAACGTTCTCATGGGAGTTCAGAACCGTAGCAGCACATTTTTCGAAGTCAAAGCCAGCCTGTGGTCCGCGCCTGGGCCCGTTTTGCGCCTGATCGTGGGCAGGAACTTCTGACACCCGGGCTCTATCGCTGTGGTCGAAGAAGGGCGCTTTGCCTGCGTCGACGGCATATAACTCCCATCTAGGATTCTCTCGCCGCTTTTGAAGCAGATCTAAACTCCACCCTCGACTGCCGGCTCCATTACGGGGACAGAGACGAACCCCGGCAACAGCCGTTGGAACTTCTCCAGTGGCAGCGGCGGGCTGAACAGGTACCCCTGAAAGGAGTGACAGCCCAGTTTCTCCAACAAGACGCGTTGCTCGTTGGTCTCCACGCCTTCGGCGATCACCGCAACATTCATCGCGCGGCTCAGGGAAATTACAGTCTGGGCAATCGCGCGACTCGCGGCATCCTCCAGAATATCCCGCACAAACGTTCGGTCGATCTTCAGCAGGTCGAGGGGAAGGCGCTTCAGATAACCAAGTGAGGAGTAGCCCGTGCCGAAATCATCGAGCGAGAAGCGCAGCCCGTGAGCTCTCAGCTCCGTCATTTTGGCGATGACCTCGTCGATATTGTGCGCCAGCATGCTCTCGGTTAATTCGAGCTTGAGATTTTCAGGATTAGCGCCGGAACGGTCCAGAGCCGCCAGAACCTGGTCCACAAAGTCGGGTTGTCGGAACTGCAGTGCGCTGATGTTTACGGCTATCGAAAAGCGGGCACTCTCCTTCTCTGAGGCCCACTTGGCAAGCTGCTCGCATGCAGTTTGGAGCACCCAATTTCCCAGCGAAACAATGTGCCCGGTTTCTTCAGCGAGGGGAATGAATCCCCCGGGAAGCAGATGTCCCCGGCGGGGATGATTCCAGCGCAAAAGGGCCTCTGCGCCAACGATCAGATCCTCGTAGACCAGGGGCTGGTACCAAAGAACAAATTCACCGGACTTTATCCCTTGACGCAAGTCATTTTCAAGAGCGGCCCTGGCATTGACCGTTGCCTGCAACTCGGGCGCAAAAAAGCGCATGGTATTGCGCCCCACCGCCTTCGCCTGGTACATCGCGATATCGGCCTGCTTGAGAATTTCGCTGGAGTTGTCCTTCTTGTCGCCGAAGATCGTGATGCCGATGCTTGCAGTGCACAGGCACTCATGGCCCTCCAATTGATAGGGCTCGCTCAACGCCTCGCGAATCTTTTCGCCGATCACCCGCGCCTGCGTCGCTGCTTCCTCTGAGCGCGTATCCAGGTCCTCGAGCATCACCACGAATTCGTCCCCACCTAGTCGCGCAGCAGTATCGCTCGCCCGAATACAGCCGGCCATCCGAGTTGCCGCCTCCTGCAGCAAAAGATCTCCAGTGTGGTGGCCGAGGGTATCATTGAGGGTCTTAAAATCATCCAGGTCAATGAACAGCAGCGCCCGTTTTCTTCCCGACCGGCTTCCCGATGCGATGGTCTGGCGCAAGCGTTCCAGGAGCAGGCGGCGATTGGGCAAATGGGTCAAAGGATCGTAGAAGGCAAGGTTGCGAATCTCTTCCTCTGCCTCTTTTGAATCGGAGACATCGCGAGTCACGGAGAGCACGCACGGGGATCCACCGAGTTCAATCCGAGATGCTGACATCAGTCCCCAGAAAATCTCTCCGTTCTTTTTCCTGAATTGAGCTTCCAGGTTCCGGCAAACCGAATTCCGGTTCAGGATGTCGGTCAATCTCGCCCGATCTTGGGCATCCGCCCAAACATTCAGTTCCTGGGAAGTATGTCCTATCACTTCATCGCGCGCATATCCGGTGATTTCAAGAAATCCGTTGTTGCAGTCGATATACATTCCGTCGCTCAACCGGTTGAGATTTACGGCATCGAGACTCATCTGGAATGTGGTTCGGTACCGTTCTTCGCTTGCCCGCAGCGCTTCCTGGGCCGTGGCCAGTTGCTCTTCTGCTTGCTTGCGCGCATTGATATCTTGCGCCAGCGCGATGAAATGCAGCGCATGCCCCTGTCCATCCCTCTGGACAGAGGTCGTTATCGCTACCCAGGTGAGGCTGCCGTCCTTGTGAATATAGCGCTTCTCGAAGTGTGCGGCATCGGTCGCGCCTGCCAACTGCCTTTCCATCACCTCCACGCTTCGCGTCCTGTCCTCGGGCGCAGTCAGTTGCTGAAATGTCATGCCACTGACCTCTTCCGGCGTATAACCGATGATTTCTGCAAAGCGCCGATTGCAGCGAATGATCCGGCCTTCAAATGAGGTGTGAAGAATGCCAACCGCGGCCTGTTCAAAAGTCGCGCGGTAACGCTCTTCGCCGTCGAGCAGCAGCTTTTCCGTCTGCTTCCGATTGCTGATGTCTTCGAGGAAGCCCTCGAGGTAGGCCGCCCTCTGGCTCTCGCTTGCAACTTTACGGGCACTCAGCGAAACCCACACGAAGGTGCCGTCCTTGCGCTTGAACTCGCACTCAAACCCTCGAATCGAGCCGCGCTCTTCAACTTTTTTAAGAAAACTTTCTCGCGCCTCGGGGCTTACCCATAAATCGTGCCCCAGGTCTTGGACGAGGCACTTAATCTCGTCCGCTGAACTGTAACCGAACATCCTCACCGCTGCGGAGTTCGCCGTGAGGATTTTTCCGTCCAAGCCCGTCTGAAACATTCCTTCCAGTGCACCATCGAAAATACTGTGATATTTCTTCTCCGCGTCCTGGATTGCACGCTCTACCAGCTTCCGACCGCTTATGTCTTTTCCAAAACCGGAAATGCCCACCACCTCCCCGTTTACAACAATCCGGTTGAAGGTTATCTCGTGAGTCCGGCCGCTTGGCGGTGTATGCTCCACCCGGAAGGAGCCTTCGATGAGCGCCCGCTCATAATACCCGTTCCAGATTGCCGCTTCTACTGGAGGTACCAGCTCCTCCGGCCTCGCACCCCCCGGAACCGGAGCCTCAAATCCAAGTTCCGACTTCAACGCCCGCTGTGCTGCCCGATTGATAGCGAGCAGCCCAAAATCGAGGCCAACAGCCCAGATAGGATCGTCTGAGCTTTCGATCAAAGCCGAGAAATTCACTGCGGAGCCAGTAACAGCCCGTTCGCCTGCCACTTCGATCCCGGACCCTGGTTTCACGTAATTTGGCCTCACGATCACCCCGGCCCAAAGCGATTCAAGTCCGGGACCTGGCTTCGCATGCTGAGAATGTCGAATCTAGTACCGTGGCCGCGTGATTTCGTAGCAGAAGATCTGAACATGGGTGCCCCAGGTCCGGGGCCCCCGCGAATAGGTCTTCGTTCGCGGGGTGGAGATCTCGATTTTGAGACCTGGAAAAGCACGAAACTACGTGGACACGGTACTAGAGCCCTCGGAGTTTATCGGACCAATTCGCGAATTGCTTTACACAGCAAGGCCTCCGTCAGCCAGCAGGCTGCGGAAAAACTCTCTGTCATGGTGCTTTGTAACAGGGCACGACTGGTAGGCCGGGACTGGTAGGCCGGGACTGGTAGGCCGGGACTTTAGTCCCGGCTTCTGATAAAGCCCAATAAATCGACGTGGGCTTTAGCCCCTGAGGGACGCTCTTCCGATCATTCAATCATCCATAATGAGTTTTTCCGCAGCCTGTTTGGCCCCTGCTACTCTTCGCTCCGCAACCAGGCAGGATAATGAATTTCTGGCGGACCACACACTAGCGCGCGCGCACCCGCCAAGGCGCCATGCGGCTGAACAACCCATCGCGCACGATCCATGTGTGGAACAGAACAGCTCCAAAATGGGCAATGATCGCGAGGAATAAGAGGTAGGCAAGAACCGTGTGCGCCTTCCGCAACGCCGCGTACAACATCGCGCTATGTGGAAGGATGGGGAAAAGATGCAGCCCACTCCAAAGTACGATCGGATAGCGCGCCGCGGATAACATCCCCCAGCCGACCAGCGGCTGCGCGAACAGCAATGTGTACATCAAGATCTCCGACCAGTGCGCAATGGAGCGCTCCCCAGGCGACATCGTCGCGGGAAAAGGAGGCAGGGTGCTGAATTGCCGGTTCACGAACCGAATTGCCACCAATATCAGGAGCAGGACTCCCAGCGGGCGATGGATCGATATCAGCTGGTGGTAATGCGCGAGCGACACGACCATCGAAACGCCGATGCCCAGCATGGTCAGTACCATCGCGGCCACTAACCAGTGAAAAAACCGCATCGAAACTGGAAATTGCCGCGGGTTCGCTGCCATCCTGCCCCTCACTTTCTTACCGCCGAAGGTGTGATCGCGCTCGGCTCCTCCTTCTCGCCGGCTCGCCTGGTAAACGATTGTGAATAAATCGCTGATCGGGGACTCAGCAAGGGATCGTTGGACGCTGCAATGCCGGCAGGCAATACCAACGGATCGAAATTAATCATCCGGCACGGACCGGCATCCTCGCTTTCAACGGAATCGAGAGTTAGTGTTCCCACATCCACCTGCTCGCGACCGGCGGGCCACGGCAGGGTGGCGTCGTCGGTCGGATCGCCGGGCTGGCCAACAGTGAGAATCAAGTGCCATTGCAACGGATGCTGGTGCATACTCGCGATCAGCCCGTCAAAAAGATAATTCTTGTTCCCTTGGGCCGCTCCGCTCGCACTTGCAGGCGTAAATGGCTGTAGCGGCGCCAGGGTCCAGCGTACGGGGGTCGATGTGCCCGCAGCGTCGACGAAAAGGAACGCATTCAGACCGTTGAAGGTGCTGTTGTCGAAACCCGACGACACTTCATGGCTTTTAATGATTTTTATCGCCTGCACAAATTCGGGATGGCTGGCCGCGAACGCCGCCATCTTCCCGGGATCGGGTTTATGCGTGTTGGGGTCCGGTTGCGAAGCAACCAGATTGTCGTAAAAAGCCTGTGCATTGTGGAACGGAAATACCGGAAGATCTATCATCGCCGTTCGCCATTCTTCCCCGTCAGGCAACGAAAACTGAATCCCCAGGCCACGGACCGTGTCGGCAGCGTCGGCCGCATCGGGATTGCCGCCGCCAAGCGAAAAGCGGCCGATGACCGGCACGCTGCCGGTCTGGAATACAACCGCCTTCGAAAGGCGTGCCCCCTGGCCGTTGCTATCGAAAAATCCTGTGACGCACACACCCTTGGCATGATTGCGACGGAAACCGGAATGCCATCCGAAGACTTCCTGAAAACCGTTGACGAATCGCGCCGGCGTCAGTTGGTGCGGATTGAACCACCCTCCCAAATAGAGAAACGCTCCGGCGACACATAGAATGACAACGGCGATGCCTGCCAATCGCGCCAGCTTACTGCGTTCGCTCAGAGGAGTCGGTTGATTCTCCCTCGATGAGGTCTCATCAGTTGGCAATTTGCCGCCTCCAAATGCCTGACTGCCTTCGTTTTCCCTTTAGCTCCGCTTGATGCTTCAAGTGTGCCGCCAGGTTGCCAGGATATGGCAGGATTTGCGGCGGAGCCCAGATAGTGCCCGCCGAGCCCAAGTGCGAAAACCTTGACGTCGCTTTGCTTCCCGAACGGCCGCGTGGGGATCGGCGAGGAGAAACCAAGCTTCAGCCGATAGATGCCGCAGAGACCAGGAAGGTTCTTTGCTGCCGTGTCATGTTGCGCCCGTCATCCCGCGCTGCGGTCCACAGGTGACGCCCAGCAAAAAGGGCGAAACCCTTGCGAGTCTCGCCCTCTGCTTTTCCGTATTTTCAGAGATCTGGTCCGGAACCAGATCACAACTTCTGTGCGGATTAGGTGGTACGTTCGAGCTCAGCCCGAGTTTCCCTCACTTTTCCGTTGTCACATCGGTTGTACGAGTTTCCTCGCTGCCATTCGCGAGTCTCGTCTCCGATTCTCTTGAAGGCCATAGGCGACTCTCTCCTTCTGGAAGATTTCTCTTCCCTTACAAACTTGGAACCGGTTTGCGGAGGCAAGGTTGGCGAAGTCCGGTATCGATCCGACCGCCGGTCGGTCTTCGCACCGGCGGGTTGCCGCTACGATCCCTGTGTACCTTGCGCCACCGCCGCGCATCTCAATTAGCCAGAGAAGTTGGGGGTGGCGCATGGAAGATGTCGGCTCACAAACATTTGCGCAAGCCACCGCGGCAGAAAAAGATGCGACTCCGATGCCTCCCGCGTTGCTGTTTTACGCGCATCCTGATGATGAAACTATCGCCCTGGGGGCGCGACTCGGCCGCTTTCGCGGCGCCCATCTCGTGCACGTTACCGATGGCGTCCCGCACAACGAAAACATCGCTCGTGCTCACGGCCTGAACTCTCTCACCCAGTATCGCCGGGCCCGCTGGGAAGAGATGGGCAATGCGCTGGCACTGGCTGGCATAGCCGGCATCAGCCGCGAATGCCTCGAGGTGCCCGACCAGGAGACGAGCTACCAGCTCACTTGGCTCACACGCCGGCTGCTGCTGTTGTTGCGTATCCACCAGCCGGAGGCAATTTTCACCCATCCCTTCGAGGGTGGCCATCCCGATCATGACGCCTGCGCTTTTGCCGCGCATCATGCGGCCGCCTTGCTGCGATTCCGTCGCGAGCCCGCTCCCATCATTGTCGAAGCCCCGTTCTATCACGCCGGCAGGCTCGGCCAGGGAATGGAGTCAGGAACATTTCTTCCCGCCCTGCCCCAAACCCACGAAATCGTCTGCCAGCTTTCTCCGCAGGAGCAACAACGCAAGCAGGCTCTGCTCGACTGCTTCGTTACGCAGCGCGAGGTCCTGCGCGGGTTCTCGGTTGCGGAAGAGCGCTTCCGCATTGCGCCCGCATACGAGTTCCGCCGCCCGCCGAACTCCGGCGCCGTCTTTTACGACAACTACTCGTGGGGTGTTAAATCGCACACTTTCTGCGAATTGGCGTGGGAAGCGCAAGATGCCCTCGAAGAAGAAATGAAAGCGGCATGCTGCTGAAAGTACTCAGCGTGGCTTTCCCTTTTGCCTCGGTCGGCCCGCACGCGGTTGGGGGCGCTGAGCAGGTTCTCAGCCGCATCGATCGTGCTCTGGTCGCTGCCGGCCACACTTCGATCGTGGTCGCCTGCGAAGGTTCTGAGACCGCGGGCGAGCTGTTCTCTTTCCCGCTGCCCACGAATGGAACTCTCTCCTGGGAAGATCGGCTCCGCTCGACCCGGAACGTACAGACAGCCATCGACCGCGCGCTTGCCGCGCACTGCGTGGATCTGATCCACCTGCATGGCCTCCATCTCGAGGCCTATTCGCTCCCCGCCGATGTGCCGGTTCTCATCTCACTCCACTTGCCCGCCGCCTGCTACCCGCCGCGCGTTTGGAGCCGATATGCGGGCCGCGCGCTGTTTTGTTGCGCCTCAGAGTCACATCGCTGCTCCCTGCCCGCGGAGATTCGCAACTGCGCCATCATTGAGGACGGAGTTCCGCTGCCGCCCGTTGAGAGCCGCTGGCCCAAAGGCGATTTCGCCTTGGTGCTGGGGCGCATTTGCTCCGAAAAAAATGCCCACGAAGCGTTTGACGCGGGAAGCCGCGCCGGACTCCGGGTGCTGCTCGCTGGTGAGGTACTTCCCTTCCCCGAACATCAGCAGTATTTTCGGGACCACATTGAGCCCCGTGTACGTTCGGTTGAGCGCGGCCGTCCGCAGCATGCATTCCTCGGCCGGCTGCAGGAGCCCCAAAAACAGGCATTGCTCGCCCGAGCCAAGTGCCTGCTGCATCCAACGCTTGCCCCGGAAACCAGCTCGCTAGTCGCCATGGAGGCCCTGGCAGCGGGAACCCCGGTCATTGCCTATCGCTCCGGCGCGATTCCGGAAATAGTTGAGGACGGCGTCACTGGTTTTCTGGTTGACAACGTTGAACAGATGGCGGAAGCTCTGCGTCGCGTACACCTGATTTCGTCCGACGCGTGCCGCGCGGCCGCCCAGCGCCGCTTCTCCGCAAGTCGAATGATCCGTGGTTATTTCGATCTCTATGAAGCCGCGGCCCGGCGCCAGCCGGTTGAGGCCCTCTGTATATAGCGAACTCTATGCCCCGTGCCCCATCCTTGCGCCTTTTTTCTGGCGCAAGGGTGGGAAACCACAAAAGCCCGCTATAAGAAGCTCTTTTGCTAACCGCTTTCGCTAATCCATCCACGGATGACGACTGCGTCAGAGCCCACCCGACAGAGCGCACCGTGGGCTCCGCCCCGTATTCCACCGCCACCGCTCCTTGCATCCCATGCGACAGCTCGCACCGCGTGCGACAATGGATATAGCCGCGATGACTACTGCCCCTTCCGGAGTCGTTCCCGAGCCAGTCCACGTGACCCCGCAGTTGCTCGCTCAACACAGCATCACTGCGGACGAGTACCAGCGCATCCTTGTCGCGCTCGGTCGCGTGCCTTCGCTCACTGAGCTGGGTATCTACAGCGTTATGTGGAGCGAACACTGCTCCTACAAATCGAGCCGCGTGCACCTCAAGCGCCTGCCCACCAGAAGCGAGCGCGTGGTGCAAGGGCCGGGTGAGAACGCCGGCATCATTGATGTGGGCGACGGCTGGGCCTGTGCTTTCAAAATCGAATCGCACAACCACCCCAGCTACATCGAGCCCTTCCAGGGCGCAGCCACCGGTGTCGGCGGCATCCTCCGCGATATCTTCACCATGGGTGCGCGTCCGCTGGCGGTCATGGATTCCCTGCGCTTCGGCCCCATTGAAGAAAACAGGCGCCCCATCCTTTCCGAGCCTTCTGCGCCAAGGGCGGCAAGCGAGGATGAGTGTCGTCAACTCATCCATAAGAATCACGCCATTGTCGAGGGCGTCGTCAGCGGCATCGCCGCCTACGGCAACTGCTTTGGCGTACCCAACCTGGGCGGCGAAACCAAGTTCGATCCCTGCTACAGCGGCAATCCGCTGGTCAACGCCTTCGCCCTCGGCCTGGTGCGCAAAGACGAGATCTTCTACGGCAAGGCTTCGGGCACCGGCAATCCCGTCATCTATGTAGGCGCCAAAACCGGCCGCGACGGCATTCACGGCGCCACCATGGCCAGCGAAGAATTCAAAGAAGGTTCCGAGCAGAAGCGCCCCAACGTGCAGGTCGGCGACCCATTCATGGAGAAGCTGCTGCTCGAAGCCTGCCTTGAAGCCATGAAGACCGGCGCCATCGTCGGCATTCAGGACATGGGCGCTGCCGGATTGACCTCTTCCTCCTGCGAGATGGGCGCGCGCGGCGGCGTAGGCCTCGACATGGAGCTCGATCGGGTGCCGCAGCGCGAAACCGCCATGAGCGCCTACGAGATGATGCTCTCCGAAAGCCAGGAGCGTATGCTGCTGGTGGCCGAAAAGAGCCGCGAAGACGAAGTGCTGCGCGTCTTCGCCAAGTGGGGCCTCGATGCGGTCATTGTCGGCGCCGTCGTGCCCGAGCCGCGTCTGCGCATCCGTCATCACGGCGTGCTGGTGGCTGACATCCCCAATCAGTCGCTCACCGACGACGCACCGCGTTATCACCGCCCCATCGGCAAGTGGAGTTCGCCTTTCCCGCCCGTGCCTACACCCGAAGTCGATGCCCGGCTCAGCGCGCAACGCGACTTCACCGCCGACCTCAAGCAACTCCTCGGCTCTGAGAACGTCTGCTCCAAGCGCTGGATTCATCAGCAGTACGACTCCATGGTGCAGACCAACACGGTGCAAGGTCCCGGCGGCGAAGCCGGCGTCATGCGCATCAAGGGCACCGGCACTGAAGGACACGAACGCGGCCTCGCCATGGCTCTCGACGGCAACGGCCGCTGGTGCGCGCTCAATCCCGAGCTGGGCGCAATGCATGCCGTTGCTGAAGCCTCGCGCAAAGTGGCCTGCACCGGCGCTACGCCTGTCGCGGCCACCAACTGCCTCAACTTCGGCAATCCTGAAAAGCCGGAGATCATGGCTCAGCTTTCCGCGGCTATCGATGGCATTGCCGAGGCCTGCACCGCGCTGGGTACGCCCATCACCGGCGGCAACGTTTCCCTCTACAACGAGACGCGCGGCGAAGGCATCTATCCCACGCCCGTCCTCGGCATCGTGGGAATTCTCGACGACGTAACCAAAGCCGTGCCCGCAAGTTTCCAGCAAGCCGGCGACGCCATCGTGCTGCTGTGGCCCATTCCCCGCGAAACACCCGATCCGAATCTCGCCGTGCCTCCGCCGCAAGGCCATGTGCCCGGCCACGAAAGCTTCGCGCCCGCGGTCCTCGGCGATGAGCCCGAGATCGTTCCTGATTCCCTCGATCAATCAGAGCTGGCAGAAGAGCTGGTAGCCTTTGGCTCCTCGGAATACGCGAAGACTGTTCTTGGGGGCACGTGGGGCGCGCCGCCGCCGCTATCGCTCGAAGGCGAAGCCGATCTGCAGCGGCTGCTCGCGGTGCTGGCCGCGCGCGGGCTGGTGCACTCGGCGCGCGACATCTCCGACGGCGGCATTGCCGTGGCTCTCGCCCAATCCGCATTCCAAAACAACATCGGCGCTCGCGTCGAACAGGACCCTTCGCTCATGGCGCATCCCCTCTTCGGTCTCTTCGCCGAGCCCGCCACCACTGTCATCCTCACCGCGGCGCCCGAACACTTCGAAGAAATCGAAAAGCTCGCCACCGAGAACAGCATCTTTGCCGCCGCCATCGGCGCCACCGGCGGCCAGCGTCTGGAGATCACCGTCGATCGCGAGCTGTTCATCTCCGCTCCCATCGACGAGCTGCGTCAGCCCTGGGCCACCACCCTCGAATCACAAATACACGGAGAGGTCCACGCATGAGCAGGGTTCTTTATCAGGGCGTGGACGGCGTTCCCGACCAAACCCCGAATCTGGGTGCCCCACCTTCGCCGGTGCGCGATTGCGCACCGGTTAAGGTAGGAGACCACGCAAGCCAATCTCCTGACCACGACCCAAAGCTCCGCGAAGAATGCGGTGTCATGGCCATCTACGGCCATCCCGATGCCGCCCGCGAAGCTTACCTCGGCCTCTATGCGCTCCAGCATCGCGGCCAGGAATCGGCCGGCATCGCCACCGCCGACGGCCAGCGCCTGTCCAACATCAAAGGCATGGGCCTGGTTTCGGAGATCTTCACCGACGACGTGCTCGCCAAGCTGCCCGGCACCATGGCCATCGGCCACACCCGCTACTCCACCACCGGCGATTCGGCGCTGCTCAACGCCCAACCCATCCGCGTCGAATCCACCAAGGGCCTCATCGCCATTGCCCACAACGGCAACCTGGTGAACCTCGGCAATCTGCGCATGAAGCTGGAGCGCCAGGGCGCATACTTCCAAACCACGTCCGACTCCGAAATCATCGTGCAGCTCATCGGCCATTCGCAGGCCGGGACGCTGGTGGACGCAATTGCCGACTCGCTCTCCCAGGTCGATGGCGCGTTCTCCATCGTGATGATGACGCGCGATCGCATCTTTGCCGCCCGCGATCCACGCGGCTTCCGCCCGCTCTCCATGGGCCGCATCAAGAATCCCGGCGGACCCGATACCGTCATCTTCGCCAGCGAGACCTGCGCCTTCGACCTGCTGCGCGCCGAATACGTGCGCGACGTGCAGCCCGGCGAACTGGTGATGGTGACCGAAGACGGCGTCACCAGCCGCCAATATGCGAGCGGCGTTCCGCAGTCCAGTTGCATCTTCGAGCACGTCTACTTCTCGCGGCCCGACTCGCGCGTCTACGGCCGCTGGGTGCAGGAGTCGCGCGACCGCATGGGCCGCCAGTTGGCTCGCGAATCCGCCGTGCCGGCCGACGTCGTCGTCCCCGTGCCCGACTCTGGAGTAACCGCCGCGCTCGGCTACGCGGAAGAAGCCGGCATTCCCTTCCGCTTCGGCCTCATCCGCAATCACTACGTAGGCCGCACCTTTATCGCGCCCGAGCAGCGCGTGCGCGATTTTGGCGTGCGCCTCAAGCTCAACCCCGTGCACAATCTGCTCGAAGGCAAGCGCGTCATCCTCATCGACGACTCCATCATCCGCGGGACGACAAGCAGAAAAATTGTCCGCATGGTCCGCGGCGCGGGCGCCAAGGAAGTCCACCTGCGCATCAGTTGTCCGCCCACGGTGTCGCCCTGCTTCTACGGCGTCGACACGCCGTCCAAGCGCGACCTGATCGCCGCCAACCAATCCATCGAAGAGATTCGCCAGTACATCGAAGCCGATTCCCTGGCCTATCTTTCACTCGAGGGATTGCTGGCGAGCTGCGACGGTGGCGAAGGCAACAAATTCTGCGTAGCCTGCTACACCGGCAACTACCCCACCCCATGGATCGACGTCGACGAGATCCTGCCGGCCGCCGCCACCATCTGATTTCCGACTAAACCCCAATCTTGACCAAAGTGCGGCATTGCCGCACAATATAGTTGTGAGCATTCCCATGCTGACGATCGTGGAAACCAGCATCTTTGCTCGCAGAGCGGAGAAACTGCTCACCATCGAGGAATATGAAGATCTGATTTTCTTCCTCGCACTCCATCCGAACCGCGGAGACGAGATACCCGGTACGGGAGGCGTTCGCAAGGTCAGGTTTGCAGCAGCAGGCAAAGGCAAATCCGGAGGCGTTCGGGTCATCTACTACTTCTTCGATGAGGGGAGCCCGCTGTACGCGCTTCTGCTATACGACAAAAATGAGCGGGCGAACCTCACAGCGGACCAAAAGAAGCAGGTTGCAGCGATGGCTGCGGTGCTCAAAGCAGAGGCAAAGAGCAGGAGGTCGAGACGATGAGACGGAATAACGTCGCCAACGAGCTTGTTGAATCCATGCGCGAGGCCGTCAACATTGCACAGGGGAACGCAAAACCGGCAAAGAAGCACGAATTTCCGCTATTGGACGAAGTCGATGTGCGTGCAGTACGTGAAGCCACCGGTCTTAGCCGGGCCGAATTTGCACGCCGCTTTGCACTAGAACCTCGCGCACTCCAGGAGTGGGAACAGGGAAGGCGGCGTCCGGATCGAGCTGCGCGTGCCTATCTGATGGTCATCGCCCGTCGGCCAGACGCTGTCATCGAGGCCCTCGCGGGATGACGGCTACCGCGCGAAGCCAGTGAACCTGGAAGCCCACGCAGACTACTGCGCGTCCACGTGCACGATCCGAATCTCCGGATACGCCCCATCCCAGTCCTGGGCCAGCGTATCGAAGATGAGCCGGAAATCCTGCCCGTTCCCAGGCTTGAGCGGCGCAGCCGAAACCGGCTCCACGTCGATATATGGATCGCGCATGCGGATGAACTTCATCGGCTGCGTCTCGTTCTGCGCCACTTCGTGGGCCGGGTCGCGGAACAGCGTCTGCACCGTAATACCGGTCACGGTCTTGTTGCCCTGGTTTGCGATGTGCCCGTCGATATAAGTCACCTGGCCGCCGGCCAGGTTTGACGACTGGCTCATGGCGAGATTGGAGATCACCAGGTTCTTTGCATAGGGATCGGCTGAGGCTGTAATCGGCGTCACCGTAGTCCCGGTTTTCCCGCGGCCGAAGATAAGAACGGCGCCCACCGCCACGGCAATCACAACCGCTGCCGCCACGGCGAGCGGCACCCAGTTGCGCTCCGGCGGCGCGTCAGGACGAATGAGTTGTGGACCTGTATTCACGCCTGGGCCGCCCCTACGTTTTGTCGAGATTAATGCTTTCGCAACTATTGCTTGTCGAGGTCGATGCTCTCGTAGTCATGCCGCGCGATTCCGGCCCGGATCTGCGCCGGCGTCTTGCCCAGCTTCGTCTGCTGATAGGCATAGAAGCCTTCCTGCGCGCAGGTGGAGCATTCCGTCCCATGCAAGCCTTCAAAGCAGCTGCGCAGGCTGGTATGCCCCAGCGCGCGGTCGCACCGGCAGTTGCACGGCAACTGGTACAGCACACCGCTGACCCGCGCGGCGTCACGGTAAACGTGTACCTGCCACGGATAACGGAAATTCTCCCCCGTCAATTGCGCACCAGAAAGAATCGGAGGCAGCGCGCTCACCTTGAGCGGCGCGGAAGGATGATAGGCCGGCACATCGTCAGCGGGATTCGACCATTGGGCATAACTAGCCACGGTCAACGTCGAAACCAGCAGCGCCAACAGCCAGCGCCGCTCCATCAGCTTGTTCATGGGTAACTCTCCGTCTCGATTTTACCTGAGTCAGCAAGAACAACTTGTCCAAGATTGGGGGGGGTGATTGCGAGACCGGTGCCGCGGAGTGTCCGATTTCGAGACAGAAAAGACGTCCCAGCTCCAGAGCAAAAAAAGACGGCACGAACGGTCAAGCTGTCCGTGCCGGGAGGCCAGTGACGCAAACTACTCCCGGCTGGGAGGGGATTTGCTCGCCCTCACAACCGGAATAAATACACAATAGCATAGCCACAGGAAAAAGCAAATACAAAATTCAAAATTTTTGCCTTTTCCCTCGAGCTATCTGTCTTGGGAGCGATTTCGGCCCCGATACGAGCAGCCGCCACAGTGGCGCAGGGTCAAGGTAATTCTCACAATCTACTGAATATAAATACTTTAAATTTCAAAAACACATAGCGAACAGCAGCGAGTTGTCCCAGCGATTGCCATGTTTCCCACGGCACATAAGCGCCTCTGGGAGGTGCTCTTGTACTACATTGTGAAACATTTAGCCTTCGGATAGCCGGAAATGCTGAACTCCATATTTCTGGATGTTTTCAGAACGACCAACAAAACTGCTGATCCCCTGCCTCCAGTACCGATTCCCACCTACTCCCGCTCAGCCTTGTCGGCCTGGCCCGCCAGCTCGAAGTCTTTTGCCGTAAGGCCGCCGGCATCGTGCGTCACCAGGCTCAGCCGCACCCGGTTGTAGCGAATATCGATGTCAGGGTGGTGGCCGGCCTGCTCTGCCAGTTCACCCACCCGGTTCACAAAGTCCAGCGATCCGCGGAAAGATTTGAATTGGAAGATCTTCACCAGCTGGCCGTCTTCAATTTGCCAGCCATTGAGCTTGCTCAGGTGCGCCTGAGCCTGGTCAACAGAGAATGCGGGCATCGCTTCGCTCCTCGAATTCGGATATGAGCCCCGGTCTAATCCGGTCTTCTCGGGTCTGGTCTTATTGAGTCAGCCGCCGTAACGCGCGAGCCCTTGCGGCCCGCCTTGGCCTCAACTCTACTGCTGATTTGCCGGCGGCGCCATCTCGAATGTGGAGAAGCGCTTGTTTTGCCCGCTGATCTCCGACCGCAGCTCCTGCCACAACTCATTGGGGATCTTGAGAAACACCTCGACCACCGCCGGATCGAACTGAGTTCCCGAACAGCGCAGAATCTCCTCGCGCGCCGCATCGAAACTGCGCGCCCGCCGGTAAGGCCGGTCGCTGGTAATGGCGTCCAGCGTGTCGGCCACAGCAAAGATGCGCGCCCCTACCGGAATCTCGCGTCCCCGCAGCCCGCTGGGATAGCCGCTCCCGTCGTAGTGCTCCTGGTGGCAGAAGACAATCTCTGCCGCGCCGGCCAGAAACGGAATCTTGCGCAGCATGTGGTAGCCGCGCGCGCAGTGTTCGCGCATCACGTCCTGCTCTTCCGGCGTCAGCTTGCCCGGCTTGCGCAGAATTTCGTCGGGAATCGCCATCTTGCCAATATCATGCAGAAACGCTCCGCGCGCAATAATCTTGATATCTACAGGGGCAATGCCCATGGCCCGCGCCAGCGCAATGGTGTACGCCGTCACCCGCTTGGAGTGGCCCTCGGTTTCCGAGTCCTTCAGGTCCAGCGCGTCGCCCAGCGCTTCCAGCGTCACATCGTAGGAGTGTTCCAAATCCTCCATCGCGTGGCGGAGCATGTCGGTGCGCGCCCGCACCATATGTTCCAGGCTCTGCTGGTAGTTCTGGCTCGCTTCCAGAACCTGGCGATGTTCCAGTGCCCGTTCCACGGTATTGATCAGGTGTTCGCGCTCGAATGGCTTGAGCAGATAGTCGTAGGCGCCGCGGCGCATGGCATCAATGGCCACGCTGATGTCGTGAATGGCCGTGACCATGACCACCGGCAGATTCGGATGCTCGCCGTGTACGCTCTCCAGCAACGCGATACCGTTCACGTCCTGCATCACGATGTCGGTGAGGATGAGGTCGTAACTTTCCTTCTCAATCGCGGCCATCGCTTCGCGGCCGCTGGCAACCATCTTCACCGTGTACCCGTGCCGCTCCAGCGTGGAGTTCATCATGGTACGGACGTGCAATTCATCGTCAACCACCAGAACGCGCGCCTTTCTGCGCGCGTCCTCGTCGGGACCCGTTTCGCCCTCGCTACGCCAGGGCTTACCGGGGCCCCATACTCGCGGTCCTGACAGGCTCAACCCCAATGCCGCTTCCTCCGTCGCCCCCGGATGCCGTCCTGCACCGGAAGACAACTCCTTCTCTGGGCCCCAAGTCAAACTTTCTTCACTGCCCCAAGGTACACACTTCGGCAGAGGCCCGTTCAGGGTGAATGTAGCATCGCCCGGCAGTCGCCTCAATGGCCGGATCGCCTACCATTCGTCACTCAAAGGTTGTATCAAGTTTCTATCACAAAGCAGGCATTGAGGTTTCATATCCCTCGCCTGTATTAACGCTCTGGTTACTCTTTCTTTTCGCGCTTGCTTCGCCGCGCTTCCACCCAGCCTTCTATATTTTCCTGCCGCCCGCGGCCCACAGCCAGCGCACCGGCCGGCACATTCCTGGTAATGCACGAACCGGCAGCAATATAAGCGCCGTCCTCCACGCGGATCGGCGCCACCAGCGTAGTATCGCTGCCCACAAACGCATTCTTGCCAATCTGCGTCCGGTGCTTGTTCACGCCATCGTAGTTGCAGGTGATGGTACCGGCTCCAATGTTTGTGCCTTCCCCAATCTCCGCATCGCCCAGGTAGGTGAGGTGGCTGGCTTTGGCGCCTTTGCCCAGCCGCGCCTTCTTGGTCTCAACAAAATTCCCCACATGCGCTTCAGGGCCGATCTCCGATCCCGGCCGCAGGTGCGCAAACGGCCCAATGCGCGCGCCCTCGCCCACCGTGCTCTCGGCCAGAACGCAACTCTGCCGCACCAGCACGTCATCGCCCAGCGTGCAATCCTCAATCACGGTATACGACCGGATCGTCGAGTCCGCGCCGATCTTCGTGCGTCCGCGCAATTGCACAAATGGCTCAATAATGGTGTCGGCCGCCACTTCCACATCGGCCTCAATCACGCAGGTCTCCGGTTTAAAGATGGTCACGCCCGCCGCCATCAGCGTTGCAATCTTCGCTGCGTTCAGTTGTGCGTCCAGCGCCATCATCTCGGCAATGGTATTTGCGCCCAGGATCTCATTGGCGTCTTCCGCCTCAACAGCCACCACGCGCTCGCCCGCCGCGTTCATGATCCCGGCCATATCCGTCAAATACAATTCGCGGTGCGCATTTTCCGCGCTCAGCTTGCTCAAATTCTTGAGCAGCGGCGCAGTCCGGAAGGCATACATCCCGGCGTTGATCTCGCGAATCTTTTCCTGGCCTGGCGCAAGCGACTTCTGCTCCACGATGGCCTCCACCTCCGCCCTGCCCGGCGCTTTACGGATCACGCGCCCGTATCCATAGGAATGCTCCGGCACTGCCGACAGGAGCGTCATCGCCGCATTCTGCTCACGATGGAAATTGGCAAGCCGCTCGATGGTCGAAGTCCGCACCAGCGGCGCATCGCCGGATAGCACCAGCACGTTCTCGTATCCCTTGATCGCATCACCGGCCGATTGAACTGCGTGCCCGGTGCCGCGCTGCTCCTTCTGCTCCACGAATTGCACGCCGCTGGAGGCCACCGCCGCGCGCACGCGTTCCGCCTCGTGCCCGATCACGGCAAAGATGTGCTCCGGAGCCACCACCCGGCTGGCCGCCGCAATCACATGCGCCAGCAGCGGCTTGCCGCCGATCTGGTGCAGCACCTTGGGCCGCTTCGATTTCAAGCGCGTTCCTTTGCCCGCGGCCATGATCACCACCGCCAGGCTCGCGCTGCCTGTCTTCTGCTCTTCGCTCATTCCTGTTTCTCCGCCGCACGCCTGCCGCGCAGCCCTGCGCTGTCTCCCGAAGCTGCAGCCAATTATCCGGCTTCGGGGCCCAGGCGTTCCAACACGGTACTGATTACATCTCTTTCAAAGCTAGTGCCCGCGCCTGCGCCCGTCAATCACCCGCGCGGTGGGTCATTTGGTGGTCTTGAGGGATACCCTGGGCTGTACATCAACTACCTTGGTGATCTTGAAGGATACGACCCTTAGCCAGGTCATCAACTACCTTTGCGGCCGTAAAGGGTACGGGCTTCAAGGCCCCTGAGGGAATGCGCCCGCAGCGCGATCCACTGCCCATCGGCACGTTTATCCCATCCCTGCGCTATGATGATTTTTCGTTCTCTTGTCGATCTCATATAAGGTGATGCGGGTGCAAGGCAAACTCGAATTGATGCTCGGACCGATGCGCAGCAACAAGACGGCCGAACTGCTGCGGCGCTGCGAAATGCGCCGTCAATACGCCGGCCAATCTGTGCTGGTTCTCAAACCCAGCGACGACACCAAGGGCGGTCCCGGCCTGGTCGAAAGCCGCAATCCCAACGGCCACGCCAAGTGCACCGCAATGGAGTTCAACTCCAGCGATCCCTGGCCCGTCCTGGAACTCATTGAGCAAAAAGAGCAGGAGATCGGCAAGCGCGTGGAGTGTATCGCCATCGACGAGGGCCAGTTCGTCGACGGCCTTTTCATCTTCACCAAAAACCTGCTCGAGGCCGGCCACGATGTGCTCGTGGCCGGCCTCGATCTCGACTTCCGGGCAATGCCGTTCGGCGAGATGCTGAACCTGAGTTGGCTGGTCAACGCCTACGGCGGCAGCATCACTGAGTGCATGGCCTACTGTTCCTGCGGCGCGCGGGCGCTCTATTCGCAGCGTTTGATCGACGGTAAACCAGCCGCCTACGACAGCCCCATCAAGGTCCCCGGCGATGCCTACGAGCCGCGCTGCGCCGAGCATTTCATTCTGCCCGGCCGCCCGCATTAATCCCCTTTCTCCGCATCCGACCCTGCCCCTTCCGGCGGGGTTGTATACCCCCCCGGGATATGCTATAAACAACAAGTCGGTGCATGCGGCGAAGCCTGCCGTGCACCGCAAAAACTGTATGAAAAACGAAACTGCGTTAGAACCTCCACAACGTTGGAGTGCTCTCCTGCGCTGTGACGGCCGGTCAGAATATCTCGCTTAGCTTCGCTGGGCTCTATCCTGTTCGCTGCTCACAGTGCCTGACACTGTTTGAGCGAGTGAGCAGAAACCTCGGACTCTGATCTGAACCGGCGGCTCTACCCACCCCTCCTGAAACCACAGTCTGGCCAACTGCGCCCCCTGGGCGTGATCCCGCGCGTGCCCTGCTGCCTGCATTGCTGCGTGCCGGATCGCTTTGCTTGCGGGACGCACGTGCCGGAAGGAGGATGTCATGACCAAATTCATCTATACCTTTCCTATTCCCACCAAGAACCGCGCATCCCTGACCTGCGTTTGGACCGAAACCGGCAATCCGCGGCAGCCGCTCGCCTGCCGGTGGGTGGCACGGCCACAACAGCCAGAGAAGCGCGCGTCCGCTCTTTCCGATGAGGCGCAAGCTCAGCGGATTTACGCCTGAAAGCCTCGTCGTCTGCCCCGGCAGGCTGGTGGCCCGGATCTCGGGAAACCATTCCAGCACGACAATGGGTGCCCCGGGTCTCGATTCTGAGACCCGGGAAAGCACGAACCTCGATCTACAGCAATTCGAAATCGCGTGCAAAGGCCTCCCCGTTCGGAAGAAATGATCGGGAGGATTCTGCCAAGCCTGCCGCCGAAGCTTGCCTGGAGCTCACCGGGGCGGATTTGCTTTACGCGTTGACGAGCCCCTTCGCCAGCATCTGCTTGATTCCGCGCAGCGCCTGTCTGGTCCGCTCTTCGTTCTCGATCAACGCGAAGCGGACGTGCCCGTCGCCGTAGTCGCCGAAGCCGATGCCGGGACTGACGGCGACTTTCGCCTCTGTCAGCAACAACTTCGAAAACTCCAAAGAGCGAAGGGCCGAGTAGGCCTCGGGGATCTGGGCCCAGACGAACATGGTCGCCTTGGGGCTGGCCACCTGCCAGCCGGCCTTGTTCAGCCCTTCGACCAGCACGTTGCGGCGGCTGCAATAGTTTTCGCAGATTTCCGCAACGCACTCCTGCGGACCTTCGAGGGCCGCAATCGATGCAACCTGGATGGGCGTGAAGGTGCCGTAGTCGAAGTAGCTCTTGAGCCGCGAGAGGGCGGAAACCAGCACCGGGTTGCCGACCATGAAGCCCACACGCCAGCCGGGCATGTTGTAGCTCTTGGACAGCGTGAAAAACTCCACGGCCACTTCCTTGGCGCCGGGAACCTGCATTACGCTGGGCGGCTTGTAGCCGTCGAAGGCGATATCGGCATAGGCGATGTCGTGGATGAGGTGGAAGCCGTACTCGCGGGCCAGCTCCACAAGCCGCGCAAGGAACGGCAGCTCCACACACTCCGTGGTCGGGTTCGACGGGAAGTTGACGATGAGCGCTTTGGGCCGCGGCGTCATGCGCGGAATGAGCTCCTCGAGCTGGGCGAGGAAGCCTTCCTGGTTATGAACTGGCACGCTCACGATGTGCGCGCCCGCAATGACGGGACCGTATATATGAATGGGGTAGCTGGGATTGGGCACCAGCACGGTGTCGCGCGAGTCGAGGATGGCGAGGCACAGGTGGGCAATGCCCTCTTTGGAGCCGATGGTGACAATGGCCTCGGACTCGGGATCGAGATCGACGTCGTAACGCGACTTGTACCACGCGCAGACAGCCTTGCGCAGGCGCGGGATGCCGCGCGAGACGGAGTAGCGATGCGTGGTCGGCTTTTGCGCCGCCTCAATCATTTTGTCGACGATATGCTTCGGCGTGGCGCCGTCCGGGTTGCCCATGCCGAAGTCGATGATGTCCTCGCCGCGACGCCGCGCGGCCATCTTCATCTCCCCGGTAATGTTAAACACGTAGGCGGGGAGACGCTGGATGCGTGAAAATTCTTCCATGATCATTTAAGTGTAACGGAGGCAGGGATCAGGGGAACAGGGATTGTGCGTCGTGGTTCGTGATTCGTAACGCGTGGCGAAACGCGTGGCTGTTGGCCCGCGGGCGCATTCAGCCCGCGGGCACAAAGGTCTCGCGGTGGATTTCGCCGGGCATGAACTGGTCCACGTAGCACCACACCCAGGACTCGCCGGGCTCGATCGAGCGCACGAGTGGGTGCTGGGTCTGCCGGAAGTGGCGCGTGGCGTGTTTGTTCTTGGAGGAGTCGCAGCAGCCAACATGGCCGCACTCCAGGCAGAGCCGCAGGTGGACCCAGCCATCCCCAGTCTTCGCGCACTCTTCGCAGACGTGCATGGTGGTGGAGCTGAGCTTGATCTGGTCGAGATGAGCGCAGGATGCCATGACTTTCCTCCTCAGGATGATTACGCGATGAGCCGGGCAGCGGCGGGTTGGGAACGGCGCTCCAGCGCGTCGCGATCCCAGCGGGCAAGCGTTGCGGCCGCCTCGTAGGTGGATTCACAAAAATCGAGCAGCGCGGAAGCCGGCGACGAGGCGCGCCGGACCTCGTCGTACATGAGAATGAATTCCTTGATGTTGGGGTCGTAATGCGCTGTATGAGGCCGCACGCGTGCGCTCGAAAATCCCTCCGGTTCGGGAGCGGCATAGGAATAGAACGCCGGATCTCCAAGACCTGCGCCCGGCCAGAATCCGACGCTGCTGACTTCGTGCGAATAGGCTTCGCGGGTAACCGGGTCGGCGTCCGGACGATCGGGCGCGCGGCGGCCGGAGAAACGGGTCACGGCCAGGTCGAAGCTGCCCCAGAAAAAATGCACCGGGCTGCACTTGCCGATGAAGCCGGAACGAAACTCGTCGAAGACAGCTTTGACCGAGTTCAGAATCTGCCAGAATTTTTCAACGGCGGCGCGATCGTAGGCACCGCGCTCATCCTGGTCAAAGGGCATGGGGTTGGGTACTTCGACCGGCATGTGCCAGATGTGAGCTTCGATTCCCTCGGCGCGCAGCATATCCATGACGTCGCGGTAGAACGCAGCCACGGAGCGGGGCGCGAGCGGGATGGAGCGCACGTGGCCTGTGGTTGTGCTCAGCTCAAGCCGGTGTTCGACGAAATCAAACTGCAGTTCGAAGGCGCTGCTGCCGTAAGGAATGGACGATGTGGTCAGGCCGCGGGCATTCACGTAAAGTGGCACGTTCCACCAGTGGTTAACGGGCGGCGCGAATGCGAGCCGCACTTTGCCCACAATCTGCGACCACATGTGCAGGGTTTCGCAGGTGTCCTGCCATGAGGAAAGCGGCAGAGCCGGCCAGCAGCTATTGCTATCGAGGGACGGCGCGATGGTCATCGGAGACCTCCGGCAATCTCTGAAGGATACGACTTCGCCGGCAACGAAGTCGAGCCCGTTCAGGCATGTGGAGTAAGGCAGAGCCGCCCAGCGCCTTTCATGGCCTGCACGTAAGCTTCCGCCGCACGCTCCAGCGAGTAAGGCTTGGGCGGGGCGACCCGGAGTTTGCCGTCGCTGAATCCCTGTGCCATGAGCGCGAGGATTCTGGAACTCTCCGTTACATGCAGGCGGCGCGAATCCACGCCGATCACGCGCAACTCTTTGCGGTAGAGGCTGCGCAGGTTGAATGTAACCATGCTGTCTGGCGGCGCGGTGATGACGCAGACTCGGCCATCGAGCGCGGCTGCTTCAATGGCATCGGCGAAGAGATGGCCGGTGGTGTCGAAGACCACGTCAGCTCCGCGGCCATTGGTCAGAGCGCGCACCTGGTCGACCGCATTTTTCGAACTGGTGTCGATGGTCTGGGTTGCGCCGGCCTCGCGCGCTGCATTTTCCTGGTCGCTACTGCGCACGACGGCAATGACGGTTGCGCCAAAAAGCCGGGCGATCTGCACAGCGGCCAAACCCACGCCACCGGCTGCGCCGAAGATCAGGGCCGTGTCGGGCGCGTCGATGGAAGCGCCGGAAACGATGGCCGACCACGCGGTAACAAACGTTACTCCCGCGCTGCCGGCACCTTCCATGGAAAGAGCCGCGGGCTTTTCGAGCAATGCCGCGACCGGGATCACAATATACTCGGCATGCGATCCGTCGCGGCTAAAACCTACGTCGCCGCCTGTTCCCCACACTTCACGGCCTTGCATGCCCGCAGGGCCGCTCACGACCACGCCCGCAAAATCCCTTCCGGGAATGCGCGGCAGGGTTGTGCCGACCATGTGGCCCTGCACGTTTTTCACGTCGCTGGCGTTGATTCCGGCGGCCAGCACCTTGATCAGAGCCTCGTCTTCGCGGGGTTCGGGCTGCGGGACGTCCTCAACCCGCAACTGCTCCGGATCACCGAACTGCCGAATCAGGACAGCTCTCATGACGCACTCTCCATTGAATCATTGGCGATCGAAGGAAGTTCATGCCGCTTGCGGCGGAGCCCGTTGCGCAGCGTAAGGCCAGCAGCGGACAGGGTTTCAGTGTACCGCGAAACAATTGCGCCTGTTCGGTACCGGGCGCCCATCGATCCACACGAGCAGCCAACTTTTTGCTATACTTGGCAAACACATGTTTCGCGCTTCCCAAAGCCGCACCTGTTGTTGCCTGTCGAACATCTTCGACGGGTGTCCTCGCTAGTCTCTGATCTCCGCAACAATCGATCCAGAAGACGCACCCGTAGCTGATGAGCCGGGGCAGTCTTCATGCGTACCCGGTCTTCAGCCTCCTCAATCCACCTGAGAGGTCGAAATGCCGGTCGCTGAATCCGATACAGTCGCACAATTTCCAGCCAATCCTGGCTCCTCGCCGAGGCTCAGTCACCTGCGCCTCCTGGAAGCGGAGAGCATTCATATCCTCCGCGAAGTCGCCTCCGAGTTCGAGCGGCCGGTGATGCTTTATTCCATCGGCAAGGACTCGTCGGTGATGCTGCGCCTGGCCCAAAAGGCGTTCTACCCCGGCCCGATTCCCTTCCCGCTGCTGCACATCGATACCGGATTCAAGTTCGCCGAGATGCTCGCGTTTCGCGACCAGATGGCGCGCGACCTGGGCGCGGAGCTGCTGGTGTGGCGCAACGAGCCGGCCATCGCCGCGGGCACCAATCCCATCGCGCTCGACACCAAGCGCTGTTGCGGGCTGCTCAAGACCCAGGCTCTGCTCGATGCGCTGCGCCATTACAACTTCGACGCCGCTTTCGGCGGGGCCCGGCGCGATGAGGAAAAATCGCGTGCCAAAGAGCGCATCTACTCCTTCCGCGACGGCGCCGGGCAATGGGATCCCAAGAACCAACGCCCCGAGTTGTGGAATGTGTACAACGCACGCATCCATTCGGGCGAAAGCATTCGCGTATTTCCGCTCTCCAACTGGACCGAGATGGATGTGTGGCAGTACATCCACGAGGAAAAGATTCCGGTGGTCGATCTCTACTTTGCCAAGGAGCGGCCCATGTACGTGCGACCGGCTGGTGCGGGTCAAGAAGCCTTGCTGCCGGTGGAGCAGGCGTTTGTGGCGCGCATCGGCGAGCAGCCGCAGATGGTAAAGTCGCGGCTGCGCTCTTTGGGCTGTAGTCCCTGCACCGGCGCCATCCGCTCCGATGCCGATACGATTCCCGCCATCATCGCCGAGCTGATCTTGTTCCGCTCCTCGGAGCGCGCGAATCGAGTCATTGACCACGACCAGGAAGGTTCCATGGAGCTCAAGAAGCGGGAGGGATATTTCTGATGGCGACGATACAATCTCCCGCATTTTCGGTTGATGAATTTCTGCTCGCCGAGAGCCGCAAGGACCTGTTTCGATTTTCGACTGCGGGCAGCGTGGACGATGGCAAGTCCACGCTCATCGGCCGGCTGCTCTACGACACGCAATCGGTCTACGAAGACCAGGTGCGCTCGATCGAGGGCAAAGGCACCACGGCGCCCGGCCAACTCGACTTTGCCCTGCTCACCGATGGGCTGCGCGCCGAGCGCGAACAGGGCATCACCATTGATGTTGCCTATCGCTACTTTTCGACTTCGGGCCGCAAGTTCATCATTGCCGACACGCCCGGTCACGAGCAGTACACGCGCAACATGGCCACCGGCGCCTCAACGGCCGACGCGGCCATCGTGCTCATCGACGCCAGCAGAGGCGTGCAGATCCAGTCGCGGCGTCACGCCTACATTGCTTCGCTGCTGGGCGTGCGCCATGTGCTGGTGGCGGTGAACAAGATGGACCTGATCGGCTACGACGAAGTGAAATTCCGCGCCATTGAAGCCGAATTCAGCGCCATCCTCGATCAGATCGCCGGCGATACGGGGACGCCGGTGGAGCGAATCTTCGTTCCCGTAAGCGCCCTCAAAGGCGACAACGTGGTGCATCGGGCGGACAGCGAGCGGAGCACAATGCCCTGGTATCACGGGCCCTCGCTGCTCGAACTGCTAGAGCAGTTACCCTCCGCGCGCGGCCTGCGCAGTGAGCCGTTCCGCTTCCCGGTGCAGCGCGTGCTGCGCCCCGACCACACCTTCCGCGGATTTGCGGGGCAGATCGCTTCAGGCACGGTGCGGCCCGGCGATGCCATCACTGTGCTGCCTTCACGTCGCAGCGCGAAAGTGGAGCGCATTGTCACCTGGGACGGCGATCTCGACGAAGCGATTGCGCCGCTCTCCGTCACGCTGGTTCTCGATCGCGAGCTCGATATCAGCCGCGGCGATTTAATCGTGTCCAGCGAGGCCGAGGCTGCAGTCACGCACGCCGCAGAGGCTGCGCTGGTTTGGATGGATCAGCGCCCGCTCGATCCCAAGCGGCGTTATCTGCTCAAGCACGCCAGTCACACGGTGCCCGCCATTGTTGCCGGAATTGACCACCGCGTCGACCTCAGCACCCTGGCGCATGAGTCCGCGGCAACCCTCAACATGAACGACATCGGCGTGGTCAACCTCAACCTGCTGCGCCCCATTGCAGTGGACCGGTACGCCGATAACCGCGTCACTGGTGCTTTCATCCTCATCGATTCCGAATCCAATGCGACGGTAGCAGCGGGCATGATTCGCTCGGCAACACAGGGAACGGAAAGCGAGTTGGATGACGCGTCGGCGTGGGGCCGCGTCACTGCCGGCGAGCGCGAGGCGCGCTGGGGACATCGCGGCGCGGTTCTCTCGCTCAGCGGTCCCGCTGAGACGATCGACGCAATTGAGCGTTCTCTGTTCGCGGCCGGCGCCGTCACCTGCCGCATCGACGCCAAGGAGGATTCCGCGCTTCTCGACGCCAGCCAACTCGATTTGGTCACGGCCGTACAAAGCCGGTCTGGCCTCCTCTCGCTGGTAACCCGCGCGGAAGGCGGCTCTGTGTTGGCGGCGCAAATCGACGACTCCGCGATCGAAATCGAGGCCCAGGATACGATGCATGCCATCGCCGCCGTTCACCAGTTACTGCGCCGCGCCGGAGTCTTTATCTCAACAGAGAAGGCAGGTTTGTGATGAGTACAACCGATATTAGTGCTGAAGTTAAGGCCAGTCTGAGCGCGGTGCGCGCACTTCTGGAGCGTGAAGTCACAGCCCGCGGCGACGTTTGCCTCACCTGCAGTTTTCAAGCCGAGGACGTGCTACTGACCAAACTCGCACTGGAATTTGATCCGCAAATCCCCGTCCTTTTTCTCGACACCGGCTATCACTTTGCCGAAACCTATGCCTATCGCGATCGCATGGCAAGCGAGTGGCGGCTGAACCTTATCAATCTTCTCCCGGAAAAGACCGTGGCCGAGCAGGAAGCCGAGCATGGGTTGCTGTATCAATCGGCGCCCGATCGCTGCTGCGGACTGCGCAAGGTTGAGCCCCTCTTCAAGGCCGTGGCGCAGTACCGTGTTTGGCTCACGGGCTTGCGGCGCGAGCAGGCGCGCACCCGTGCAGCACTGGATGAGTCGGCGCTCTTCACTTTGCCCAATGGCAAGCAGGTTCTAAAGCTGGCCCCGCTTGCCGCGTGGACCACGCGCGATGTGTGGTACGCGTGCCAGCTTTTGGAGATCCCTCTCCTGCCGCTCTACGAGCGCGGCTACTCGTCGATCGGCTGCGAGCCCTGCACGTCGCTGCCCACCGATCCCAACGATCCGCGCTCCGGGCGTTGGGCGGGGCGCAAGGTTGAGTGCGGCATTCACATTCAAGCAGCGCCGTCGCACTAATACCGTGTCTGCGTGATTTCGTAACGCAAGATTTGAACCTGGGTGCCCCAGGTCTCGATTTTGAGACCTGGGAAACCACGCAACTACATGGACAGGGTACTAAAAAGGATTGCGAGTGCAATATCTCATTGGCTTCATCATCGCCTTGTTCATCGCTCTTACCGGAGTGGGCGCGGGCACCATCACGGTCCCCGTCCTGGTTCTATTCCTGGGCGTGCCTGCTCCCATTGCCGTAGGTGTGGGACTCACATTTTCCGCGGCCGTGAAGTTGATCCTGGTTCCCGCGCAGATTGCACGCCGCAACGTGGCGTGGCGCACGCTCGGTTACATGCTGCTCGGCGGCGCCCCCGGCGTGCTGCTCGGCTCTCTGCTGTTGCGGCACCTGGTCGGGGCCGGAGCGCAGAACACGCTCAACGCCGTCTTGGGCGCCATCCTGGTGGGCACAGCGAGCTGGCAGATCCTCTATTCCTTCCGGCCCATGCAGGAACGGCGCCAGACCCGCGACCGCAGCCCGCTGCTCGCGTGGCTCATGTTTCCGGTGGGCGCCGAGGTCGGTTTTTCATCGGCCGGAGCTGGCGCGCTGGGCAGCGCCGCGCTGCTCAGCCTCACACCGCTCGCGCCCGCGCAGGTGGTCGGCACCGACATCGCGTTCGGTTTCCTGGTTTCGCTGCTGGGCAGCACAGCACACCTGTTCTCCTTTGGCCTGCAAGCGCAATTGCTCCTCCACCTGATCTCTGGAGGCGTTGGCGGCGCCCTGGTGGGAACAATGCTGAGCACCCGCATCCCACGCCGTCCGCTGCGATTTGCGCTCTGGGTCTGGCTGCTGATTCTGGGTGGTCAATTCCTCTTCAACAGCTTTCACGTCTGGGCTGCAACACGGTAAATAATGCGGGAATCTGGGATGCGGAGAAGGTTAGGTCTTTGACCGCTTAATTTTGTACCAATTCCGTGCCCCATCCTTTCGCCTTTTTTCTGGCGAAAGGGTGGGAAACCACGGAAGGCAAAAGGACGAATTCATCCGGTCAGAGACCTGCTTCCCCGAGAGCTACTTGTGGATGCGGCCTTTGACCCGGCGCCAGTCGCCGTTAGACTGGCGAGCGAAAATCTGCCCACTCCACGAGGCAGCGAATTCATCGGGATCGCCAAAGCATTCCGCGCAGATGCTCTTCCATTCCATCGTGGGGAGATTGGGACCGACTACGAACAGGCCACGTTGATTGAGCGAGCATCCGCACCCAACGCACTCTCTCACGTACTCTGCATATACGCGTGCACGGGCATCGATCTCGTCAAGGTCGACGCAGGCCGCGAGCTTCACTTCGGCGTCATTTACCGAAGTGATTGTCCCGGCCAGTTTGGGAGCTTGATAGTCTTCGTCACCGAGTAAGCGGTTCTCGTTGTCGAAGATCTCAATGGAGTACCCTTCTGTCGCGAAGTCGATGCTCTCGACACCTTCCCGATACGATCCCCAATTAGGGCCCATCAGAGCTGAAACGCCGAAATCGTTGTTAAGCGAGGAGGGCCTGGAAGAATTGGCGCACCATGTCATGGCGGTCAGTTTTTCTTCTCCGGTGTCGGGCCGGTTATGAAGGCCGCCGCTGGAAAGTTTAAGCATTCCTTCGTCCGCTCCAAATTTCCACCAGTGCCTGAACGCCACACGACCAAAATAAAATGGCGGAGAAAAAGCTGTGACGGAAGCGATCATCCGCCCGCTCACGTGCGGGAGGCAGGCGAGGACACGCTGCAACTTGGCGATCGTGACCTGTTGCGGTGCGCCTAACTTTCCCGCAGCAGCTACCTTGTGGAGCAGCCGCGTAGCGGCCCACAGCAATTCCGCATCGCGCGGAGCGAATTGGTATCGCTGGCTCATGACGGCGTGCTCACGCATTCTCCAAGCGCGGAGTTGCGGCAGCAAGGACCGGTTGCCGATGGTCTTTGCGAATGCACATTCCGAGTTGAGCCGGGGACTCCGGCCCGAGGGCGCTGGAATCCCCGATATGGTCTTCACGGTACCGGAAAAAGTCCATTGGGATAGCCTGAAGTGACTTTTAGGCAAGTATCGCACCATCCGGCACGTCATTGCGACGGAAGAATGAAGGTTGAGCGTCCTCGGCAAAGGGGAAGAAAAATTGCCGAATGGGCGCAATGGACCCAACTTTTTTGCATTTTTCCGCTTCAGCATCAGTCACCCGGTGCTCTTCTAATTGATTGATTTTGAAGGGATAATCAGATGCCTGAAATGGCGGGAGAGGGGATTTTAACCTCCGGCCCCGGTCCGAGCCCGGAACCATCAAAATCTAAGTGCCTGCTTCGGAGCCGCTTGGTGAACAGAAATCTGTTCTTGCACTTTTCACGATTTCGAGCCCGAGGCTGGATTGTTGAAGAGCAGCAGTCGCGATTTCACTACCTGCCTGACGGATTCCACGACTGGAGGGAGAATTTTGTAGGGAACAACCTCTTCCGGCGTCCGGGCAAGGCTCTCGTCCAGGCTGCGTCGCCATGCCACCCGCAATTCAGTGTTGACATGGATAATGCGAATGCCGGCGGTGATGGCCCTGCGGAAATCTTCATCGTCGGTGCCTGATCCGCCGTGCAGGGTCAAGGGCACTCGCGCAGCCGTCTTGATAGCCGCGATCCTCTCAATATCCAAATGCTGTTTCGATTCGCCTCGCACCATGCTTTTGGACATGCCATGCATGTTCCCCACAGCAGGCGCGAGAATATCGATGCCCGTCTGCTCAACAAACTGCCGGGCCTCATCAGGAGTCGTCAACCTTTTCGGTGACGCAGATATCGTCTCGTGAACTTCGGAGCCAGTGCCGATATCGCCGATCTCGCCCTCTATCAGAATTGAAGGGTTGATTGCTTTGAGCGCGGCCACTGCTTCGCGGGTCTGGAGAACATTCTCATCGAGCGGCAAAGCCGATAGGTCGAAGACGATCGAGTCGAATCCCGCCCTGGCCGCCTCCTCCGCGCCGGCGCGCGTGTGCGTGTGGTCCGCGTTGAGAAAAACCGGAAAGTCAAATTCATCGCGCAGGCTCTTCACCAGGGCTGCGATCTGAGCGACTCCCATGAAGCCCCTTTCGCCCTCAGACGCGCCGACAATGACCGGCACATTCAGATCTTTCGCAGCGCCGAAAACAGCCTTCAACTGAACTAGGTCAGATACGTTGAAATGTCCGATTGCGACGCCCTGTTTTTCTGCCTGGTTGAGAGTATCCTGCAGTGTTTGCATGTCAGAGCACCTCGTCTGCGACCAAAGCTCGCATTCAATATTTGAGATTCGGGCAATCACTGTGAGGTTTCGCATAAAGTTGTGTGCCTTTTTCCCTGCAGTTTCACGGTCGCCAAACTTAGGCACACTCCAGTCGAGCGCTACACCACCCCAGGTACTGAGAGTCGGCGCAATTGCGCCTGGTTGCCAACATGACTGAACGAGGCAGGGCTGGATTCTTTCCTCGATACACTCACACCTCACGCTGTGGAAGACTACGACGTGGTAATCCTCGGCGGCGGCACAAGGTCGACCCTCGCAGCTTGGAAGTTTGCCGGCCAGGGACAGCGGGTCGCGGTAATCGAACGCAAATCTTGGCAGGAAAAATTTCCAGATGGACCCAATGGACCCAATTTCGTGGAAAAACTCAGCAATAGCTTGAGTCTCTCGCATTGTCTGTAATTGATTGATTTTGAAGGAATAATCAGAGGCTTGCAATGGTCGGGGAGAGAGGATTTGAACCTCCGACCCCCTGGTCCCGAACCAGGTGCTCTACCAGGCTGAGCCACTCCCCGACATGGTGTGTGGAACGTACTCCGGGGCGCGGCCTGGCGCGATTGTTCCCTTCGGTACGCTTTGTTCAGTTTAGCAGAAGTTCGGGATGGCGTTTGGCAAAGCGCGGCGGTGGATTCCGCCCCCGCGCCATGCCGCAGAGTTTGCGCCTAAGCCTCTACCAACGCGTCGGCAATAGCCAGATGCTCGTCGAGTGCGGCGATGCCAAGGTCCAGCTCTTCTTTGGTCACGATCAGCGGCGGGGCGATGACAAAATGGCTCACCCAGCTCTGGATCGATACCCCCTGGGCCATCATTTTGGCCGCAATCTGATCGACAACCAGCGGCTTGCCTTCCACCTTGTCGCGCATGGTGTTGAAGCGCTGCTTGCTCGCGCGGTTCTTCACCAGCTCGACTGCGAAGAACAGGCCGAGGCCGCGCACATCGCCCACCGATGGATGCCGTGCCTTGAGCGCTTCAAGCTTTTCGCGGACATAAGGCTCGAGTTCCGCCGCGCGCTCCACCAGTTTGAGCCGCTGCATCTCCTCGATAGTTGCAACCGCCGGTCCGAGCGTGAGTGGATGCGCCTCGTAAGTGTGGCCGTGCGAGAAATAGTGATCTTCGAAGAAATCCGCGATTTTGCCGCTGGTGGCGCACAGGCCGAGCGGGACATAAGCCGAGGTGATGCCTTTGGCGGTAACCAGAATGTCGGGCTTCACGCCCCAATGATCGACCGCGAACCACTTGCCGGTGCGGCCCCAGCCGGTCATCACTTCGTCGGCAATAAGCAGCACGCCGTTCTCATCGCAAATCTGGCGCAGGCGCGGCATATACTCAGGCGGCGGAACGAGAACGCCGTTTGTGCCCACCACGGGTTCAACGATGACCGCTGCCACATCGCTTTCATTGCGGATCATGTGCTCGATGTAATCGGCGCAAGCGATGTTGCAACCCGGATAGGTGTGCTTGATGGGGCAGTCGTAGCAGTTGGTCTCGGGCGCAAAAATTACGCCGGAGCCTTTGCCGCCCGGCTCCATGGCCCAGCGCCGCGGATCGCCAGTAGCCGCGATCGTTCCCTGGGTCGAGCCGTGATAGGAGCGGTAGCGCGAGATGATCTTGGTTTTGCCCGTATACATGCGGGCGATTTTGAACGCCGCTTCGTTGCCCTCCGTGCCGCTGGTAGCAAAGAAGAACTTGTTCAACCCGTCGGGCAGCACCTCGAGCAACTTGACGCTCAGGCGAGCGCGGGCGCGGGTGGCATAGCCGGGCGCCATGTAGGGCAGTTCCCGCGCCTGCTCGGCAATCGCCTCCACGACACGCGGATTCTTGTGGCCCAGGTTCACGCACATGAGCTGCGAGCTGAAATCGAGATAGCGCTTGCCGGCGCCGTCCGTAAACCAGCAGCCTTCAGCATCGGCGATGTGCAGCGGCTTCCAGCCCTTCTGATAGCGCCAGGTACCGAAGTTGGTCTGCCGCGTAATAGCTGAAATTTCTTCGGACGTGAGCGTCGTTGCTTCCGTGGCGTCGATCATGCCTCTCCTTCAAGAACCTGAACTTCAAGACCGTTGAAACTCGTGCTCTCCCACCCTTGCGATAAAAACAAAAACGCCGCAAGGATGGGGCACCCAACTGTACTGGCCGGCCTAGCGCACCTGCGGGAAGCCGAGATCGACCTTGCTGGCGCCGGGATCGGGCCAGCGGCTGGTCACCACTTTGCCGCGCGTGTAGAACTGCACGCCCTCCGGCCCGTACATGTGCAGATCGCCGAAGAGCGAACTCTTCCAGCCGCCAAAGCTGTAGTAGGCCACCGGCACGGGGATGGGAACATTGACGCCCACCATGCCCACTTCCACATCGAACTGGAACTGCCGCGCCGCGCCGCCATTTTGCGTGAAGATGGCGGTGCCGTTGCCGTACGGATTCTCGTTGATGAGGTGAAGCGCCTCGGCGTATGTGTTGACGCGGACCACGCTCAGCACCGGCCCAAAAATCTCCTGGTCGTAGCAGGCCATTCCCGGCTTTGCGTTGTCGATCAGCGATGGACCAAGGAAAAATCCCTTCTGGCCGGTGGCGGGATTCTTGCGGCCGTCGATGGTCACGGTTGCGCCCTCGGCAGCGGCCTTATCCAGGTGCGACGCAACGCGGTCGCGATGCTCGCGCGTGATGAGCGGGCCCATTTCGCTGGCTGGATCGGAGCCCGGTCCCACCTTGATTTTGGCAATGCGTTCGCGAATGGCGTCGATCAGCGGCTCGGCCACTTTGCCGACGGCCAGCACCACGGAGATTGCCATGCAGCGCTCGCCGGCTGCGCCATAGCCCGCGGAAACCGCGGCGTCGGCGGCCATATTGATGTCGGCGTCCGGCAGCACCAGCATGTGATTCTTGGCGCCGCCCAGCGCCTGCACGCGTTTGCCGTTGCGGGTTCCGGTCTCGTAGATGTACTTCGCCACCGGCGTCGAACCGACAAAGCTGACGGCCTTGATATCCGGATGCTCGAGCAGGCGATCGACTGCAACCTTGTCGCCATGGACGAGGTTCAGCACGCCGTCGGGCAACGCCCGCTTCCTTCAGCAAACCGCAGAGGAAGACACTCGCCCCAGGAACTTTTTCTGATGGCTTGAGGACGAATGCATTGCCGCAGGCGATAGCATTCGACAGCATCCACAGCGGAACCATGGCCGGAAAATTGAACGGCGTAATGCCGGCCACGACGCCCAGCGGCTGGCGAATCTGGTACACATCCACGCCGCGGCTGGCCTGCTCCGTGTAGCCGCCCTTGAGCAGGTGCGGAATGCCGCACGCGAATTCGACGTTCTCAAGCCCGCGCGCCACTTCGCCCAGCGCGTCGGCGATGGTCTTGCCGTTCTCGCGGCTCATGATCGCGGCGAGTTCCTGCTTGTGCTGCGAGATCAGGTCGCGGAAACGGAACAGGATCTCCGCGCGGCGCGACAGCGGGGTGGTGCGCCAATCGTGCGCCGCCGCCTTGGCCGAAGCCACGGCGCGATCCACATCGGCCACCGAGGCAAACCCCACCTCCGCAATCTGCTCGCCGGTGGCCGGATTCATCACCGCTCCCGACCGCCCTGAAGTTGCCGCATACGGCTTCCCGTCGATCCAATGGGAAACCACGGCCGTCAACGTTTCCACTGTAGCCATTCTCATTACTCCTTCTCTTCCATTAAAGAACTCTTGTCGGCGCAAAGCAATTGCGGCACCGTCAGGATTTCTGAATCCAATCCATGGTTTTCTGCGCGAGTTTGTCGAGCGCCACAATGGCCAGTTCCAGATGCTCCTCGCTCGTGTCCTCGATCTTGTTGTGGCTGATGCCTTTGAGCGACTGCACGAACATCATGGTGGTGGGAATCCCGCAGCGCGAGACCTCGGCCGCATCGTGCAGCGGCCCGGAAGGCAGCCGATGCGAGTGCCCCGCCGTCTCGCGAATTGCCTCTTCGCAGAACTCGATGAGCTGGGGATGGAACGGCTCGGGCGCAATGTTCCAGATGCGCGACCACTCCACCGTGCAATTTTCTTCCTGCGCAAACTGGCGGCTTTTTTCCTGCGCTTCCTTGTACATTGCGGCGAGCACATCTGCATTCAGGTCGCGCTGGTCGAGCGTTGCTTCGCAGCGGCCCACCACCGCCGTCACGATACCGGGAAATGTCTTGACGCTTCCCATGGTGCACACCGCGTCTGGATGTTTCTTTGCGATGGGGCGGATTTCGAGGGCGAGCTTTGCCGCTGCGGCCAGCGCATCGCGCCGCGCGTTCATGGGTGTCGAACCGGAGTGCGCTTCCTGGCCGTGGAAGGTGATGAGGTGGCGTTCCACGCCCTTGGTGCCGAGCACAGCGCCGAGCGGTATGCCCGAGACTTTCAAGCACCGGCCCCTGCTCGATGTGCAACTCGAGATAGGCCGCGGCATTTTTGCGCTCCACGCCCGCGTTGCCGATCTCGTCGATGCGCACGCCGCAGTCGGCCAGCGCATCTTCGAGCCGCTTCCCAGTCGAATCGGTCCGTCCGCGATCCGCTTCGATCGTCTGCGTCCCGGCGAACGCAGAGGATCCAAACAGGCTGCGGCCGAAGCGCGCGCCCTCCTCATCGGCCCAGTCGACAAGCCGCACCGTGACCGGCGGCTTGCCGTCGTACTCCTCGGCAATTCGCTTGAGCACTGCATAGGCGCTGATCACTCCCAGCGCGCCGTCGAGCCATCCGCCATTGGGCACGGAATCGAGATGGCTGCCGATGAGCAGCGCCTTCTCCGATTTTCCCTTGAGCGTCGATCCAACTATTGCCGGCCGCGTCGTAGATGATGCTCGACTGGCAGTGCACGCAGCTTCGATTGAAACCACTCACGCGCTTTGAGCCAGGTCGGACTCCATGCCAGACGCTGCGCGCCGTTTTCGTCGGCAGTGAGCGCCCGCAATTCTTTCAGCAGATCGATCGCGCCGCGTGCGTCTATTGCCACATCAGTCGGCATACACGGCCTCCGGCTCACTCGCGTACTGCGGCGTGCGCTTCAACATTCGTCCCCGCGTCGCATCGCCGACGAACTCGCCGTCGCGTACCTGGATCTTTCCGCGTACGGTGACGACGGATGGCCGTCCCTCAATCGCCAAGCCCTCAAAGCCGTTGTAGTCGTTGTTCGTGTACTGCTTCGCAGCGGAGATGGTGCCGCGATACTCGGGGTCGTAAACAACAAGATCGGCGTCCGCACCAACTGCGATTGTTCCTTTGCGCGGGAAGAGCCCGAAGAGCTTCGCCGCGCGCGTGCTGAGCGCATCCACAAAGCGCTGGAGATCGAGCCGGCCGCGCTTCACGCCGTAGGTGTACATCAGGTTCACGCGATCCTCAATGCCGGGAATGCCGTTGGGAATTTGCGTGAATGCCTTCGTGCCCAGCAATTTCTGTTCTGTATCGAAGGGGCAATGATCGGTGCCGACCGTGTCGATCAGCCCGGCCTGGAGCGCCGTCCAAAGCGCGTGCTGATTGCGCTCGTCACGCAGCGGCGGCGACATGATGTACTTCATGCCGTCGACGCCCGCGCCGTTCGGCGTAAGTTTTGTCGAGCAGGAAATGCGGCAGCACTGATTCAACGTAGAGCTTCACGCCGCGCAGTTTGGCCTCGACGGCCGCGCGCAACGCCGGCGCGCAGGAAAGATGCACCACATAACCGGTAGCGCCGGTAGTCTCAAGAAATGTTGCGAAGCGCGCTGTGCCTTCGGCCTCCACCGCTTCCGGGCGGCTGGGCTCGTGCCACTCCGGCCCGGTCTTACCCTCCGCCAGCAGCATCTGCTGCAATTGCCCGACCAGTTCCGCATTCTCGCAATGCGCGGTGGTGATTACGCCCAGGCTCGCTGCCAGCTTCAGCGTGTGGTACATCTCCTCGTCGGTCACGCCGAAGAAATTCTTGTAGGAGAGAAAAATCTTGAACGACGCCGTGCCGTCGGCGACGATCTCGCGCAACTGCGCTTCGGTGGCCGCATCGTAGCGCGTGACTGCCATGTGGAAGGCGTAGTCGCAGGCGCTGTTGCCCTCGGCCTTCTGCTTCCAGGTATGATAGCCCTCCAGCGCATCTTCATTGCGATTGGGACAGACCATCTCGATAAACGTCGTGGTCCCGCCGACCAGCGCGGCCTTGCTCGCCGTGGCGTGCGTGTCCTTGGCGAAGGTGGCCATGAAGGGCAGATGGATGTGCACATGCGGATCGATGAAACCGGGAAAGACCAGCTTTCCCGTCGCATCGATCACTTCGGTTCCCGGCGGCGCTGCCAGTGCCGGACCGATCTCGCGAATGGTTTCGCCTTCGATAAGATGTCGGCGCGGAGGCGCGGTTCCGCGGTGACAATCTCACCGCCCTGATCAGCAATGGCATCTTGCTCCTTCCCTCAGGGCTAAGCCCATGATCGTTCGCATTGATCGGCACGACTGAAGTCGTGCCCTGTTACAAAGCGTTGCGTCGGCAATCCGTGAGCCGTTGTCTAAAACGGCTGCTAATTTCGCAGCCTTAATGAATATTGATTCCCGTCTCCTGGCGATATTTTTCCATCGCGTCCCAGTCCTCGGTCACCGCGGTCTGCTGCTCCGACAGTTCGCTCCAGGTCACCGACGCGCGGCCGGACGGCAGTTCCACCATCTCGATGCAATCGTCCACCGGGCACACGTTGTAGCAGAAGCGGCAGCCGACGCAATCCTCTTCGCGCACTGTGGGCTGCGGCCGGGTTTCGATGGCCTCGTCCTTGCCGTTCGAGCGAATGTCGTACGAACGCGGCTCAACCAGCTTGCCGTCGCGCGCGACAAGATCGATGCACTGGTGCGCCGTGTCGTTGCAGGCTACGTAGCACAGATTGCACTTGATGCATTTCTCCGTGTCGATGCGCGCAACCGCGCGAAAAGACAGATCGAAGTTCTTGAAGTCAGAAACGCGATGCAGGCTGCGCCCCGACACTTCGTCAATCGTCTTGAATCCTTTTTCGTCCATCCAGTTGGAGAGACCATCGCACAGGTCTTCGATGATGCGATAGCCGTAGTGCATCACCGCCGTGCAGACCTGCAGGCTCTTCGCGCCCAGCAGCAGGAACTGCGCAGCATCCTGCCAGGTGGCGATGCCGCCCATGCCGGAGATGGGCAAGCCGGATTTTGAAACAACCTCGTCGGTGCCGAGCGCAGCCAGCATGTTCAGCGCGATCGGCTTCACGGCCGGTCCCGCATAGCCACCGTGGCCGCCCTTGCCGCCGATGTTCGGCGTTATTTCGAGTGTGTCGAGATCCACGCCGACGATCGAGTTGATGGTGTTGATCAGCGACAGCGCATTGGCGCCCGCGGCCACCGCCGCGCGCGCCGGGCATCACGATGTTGGTGATGTTGGGCGTGAGCTTCACGATCACCGGGATCGTGGCCGCTTCCATCACCCAGCGCGTGATCTGCTCGCAATATTCGGGCACCTGGCCAACGGCCGCGCCCATGCCGCGCTCGCTCATGCCATGCGGGCAGCCGTAGTTCAGCTCGATGCCGTCGGCGCCCGTGTCTTCGATGCGGCGAATGATGTCGCGCCAGGCTTCGGGCTTCGACTCCACCATGGCGGAAACGATCACCGCGCGATCCGGCCAAGCCTTCTTGACCTCAACAATTTCGCGCAGATTCGATTTCGAGCGGACGGTCGGTGATGAGTTCGACATTATTGATGGCCAGCATGCGCTGCTGGCCCCAGTCCCATGCGCCGTAGCGATTCGACACGTTCAGGACGGGCGCACCGATGGTCTTCCACACCGCGCCGCCCCAGCCCGCCTCGAATGCTTTATGAATCTGTGCGCCCGAGTTGGTGGGCGGCGCCGAGGCCAGCCAGAATGGATTGGGCGATTTGATGCCGGCGAAGTTGATGCTGAGATCTGCCATGACTACCTCACCTCCGCAGCGGCTGCCGTCTGGGGTCTTGCATTTTCAACGAGCTGGTCATGGATTGCAGCGGCAGCCATCTTTCCGTCCTGCACGGCCATCACGGTCGAAGCTGCGCCCACAGCGCGCGTGCAGTCGCCGATTGCATAGACGCCGGCAGGCTGGTCTTGAAGCTCGCATCCACTGCGATAAATCCCTTCTTCGTTTCCAGGCCCAGCAGCGCAGCCAACGCCGGCTTCTCCTGCCCGACGGCCTTTACAATCTGGTCGGCGGGCAGCACAAACTCCGACCCAGCCACAACAACCGGCGCAGGACGCCCCGAAGCATCGGGCACGCCAAGTTCCACACGAAGGCACTCGAGACCGACGGCTTTCCCTTCCTCCCGCAACACGCGATGGGGCTGGCTGAGGAATCGGAATTCGATTCCCTCCTTGCGCGCAAAATCGTACTCGTGCTCGTAGCAACTCATCTCGCGGTCGGTGCGGCGATAGACCATGGTCACTCGATCCGCGCCCAGCCGCCTGGCAATCGTCGCGCAATCCACCGCTGTGTTGCCGGCGCCGATCACGATCACGTTGCGCCCGATGGGCAGTTTCTCCGGCGCGGTCTTGCTGCCCTCAATAAACTCCAGGCCGTCGACGATCGCTTCCTCGCCGGCAATGCCCAGCTTGGGCGTGCGCCCCAGGCCTACGCTCAGCACCACGGCGTCAAATTCTTTTTGCAAATCGGCGAGAGCAACGTTTCGGCCGAACTCAACGCCGGTGCGAATCTTCACGCCCATGGCTGCAATCATCCGCGTCTCTTCAATCGCGATCTCGATCGGCTCGCGCAGCCCGATGATGCCGTACGTAGAAAGTCCGCCGGGAAGCTCACGCTTTTCGAACACTGTGACCGCGTGGCCCCGCTTCGCCAACTCGCCCGCGCAGGAGAGCCCCGCCGGACCCGCACCAATTACAGCAATGGCGCGTCCCGTGGGCGCAGCCTTCCCCACCGGAAAACTGCCGCGCTCTTTCGCGTAATCCATCGCGTAGCGCTGCAACCGGCCAATGGCGATCGGCTTGTGATCGGCGCCCAGCACGCATGCGCCCTCGCACAGCTCCTGCACCGGGCAAACCCGCGCACAGGTCGCGCCCAACAGATTTGAGGCAAAGATGGTCTGCGCCGAGCCGCGCAGGTTGCCGGTCGCAATCTTCTTGATGAACTTAGGAATATCGATATGAGTAGGACACGCATGCGTACACGGCGCGTCGTAACAATACAGGCAGCGATCAGCTTCTACGGCCGCCGCATGCGCGGTCAAAGGCGGCAACTGCTCGCCCAGCGGCTGGGTCGCGCCTTTCGGTCCCGATTCCATTCCTGCTCCTCTACAATCGCTAGAGCTTGCCGGACAGAGCCATTGGAGCAGCAATAAGAAATAGCTCCGCCAGCGAAAACCCTTGCGCCGGCCTGCAGCGAAGTCTGTATTCTACACATTTTTTCGGGGCGTGGAAGTTTCCTCCTCTTGAACATTCCCGCTCTTCACAGCACCTGCTGCCAGCTCAACCGGCTCGCCTCGCTCTCGCGCCCGCGCCTCGGTACACTAGAAGAGAGAAGTGGTTCGTCGCGAGAATGAAAGACACCCTATCCGCAGGCTCCCAGCGCCCTCGCCACAACCGATGGCTGGTGCTCATTGCGATCTATAAAGTGCTCCAGGCGCTGCTCTTCATCGCCATTGGCGTGGGCGCGCTGCGCCTGCTCCATAAGGATGTGGGCGATATATTCGCCGTGCTCGCTGACCGCCTGCGCTTCAATCCGGAATCGCGCATCGTCAACTTCATCCTGGACAAGGCTTCTCTGCTCAACGATCCGCTGCTGCGGCGCATTGGCGCGGCAGCTTTCTGCTACGCGGCACTGGGGATGGCCGAAGGCATCGGCCTGTATCTGGAAAAGGCCTGGGGCGAGTTCCTGACCCTCTTCATCACCGCATCCTTCCTGCCCTGGGAAGCCGTGGAAGCGATGCGGCGCCTCACCTGGGTCCGCCTCAGTTTGTTCACTATCAATATATTAGTGTTCTTCTACCTGGTGAAACTAATAGCCGATGAGCGTCGCCTTCGCGGTCTGGGAGAAAAAACCGTTCGATAAATGCAGAACTTGAAAAAACGCAAGCGCGCCCGCCCCTGGTCAATTTTCGCCTTTTATTCGCTTACCACGCCTCGCCCGTCCTGTCCAGTAGGGGAACCAAAGCAGTAAACACTACCTATTGTATTGAGATTTTTTTGACCCACTATTGGAAGAATTTCCCACACCTTGCCGTCGCAGAACACGCCTTCCATTGATTTTCCACTTGGCGGTCATTGAGAAACGGGTTACTATCGACTCGTGGAGTAATTTGGAGTCAAGTGGAGTAACAGGGGCCACTCGAAAGCTTTCAAGCCCATCTTACTCCCTGTAGCGGCGATTTCTGCCACCGATCAGGCCCGGAATCAACCCGGCTAACCGGCAGACAGGAACGGGCGAGGAATTGAGGCGTGACTCATGTTTCGCGGCAACCATCCGGCGAAGGTCGATGAAAAGGGACGGCTGAAGGTGCCGTCCGCCTTCAAGCAGTTGCTGGATGCGCAGCATGTCACGCAGTTTTACGTCACCAGCTCCGATGGCAAGAGCGCCGAGATCTGGCCCCTGCCGGAGTGGGAAAAGCGGGAAGCGCAGCTGGCTGAGTTCAGCACCATGGACGACGCTGTGCAGAAGTATTTGAACCTGACCAGCTATTACGGTCAGCAGGTGGAGATGGACAACCAGGCGCGGCTCGTTCTGCCGCAGATTCTGCGCGGCAGCGCCAAGCTCGACGCCGAGGTAGCCGTAATGGGCAAGATCAACTACCTGGAAGTCCACAATCTCGCCCAGTTTGAAGAGGCCTTGCCGGCCAGCACGTTAACGGTTGACGACCGCAAGGCAGTAGCGGCGATTCTGAGCCGCCGCAGTTGACGATTGAGTTTGATCCCCTCAGGGGGGAGCGCATGACGCAGAGCAAGTGAACGCCATGTGCCCGTTCTTTTAGAAGTAGCGATCGATCTTCTCCGTGTGCGTCCTGATGGGACGTATGTGGACTGCACGCTGGGCTTCGGCGGACATGCCGAAGCTATTCTCCGGCAGCTGGGGCCTTCGGGACAGCTGATCGGATTTGATCGTGATCCTGAGGCGATGGCACTCGCGAAGGGCCGGCTTGCAACGGATTCGCCAGGAACTGCAGGGCAAGGCGCCCCAAGTTGAATTTGTGCGGCGAGGCTTTCAGCTCCATCGCCCGGCACATTGAGCCAGGCACGGTTGACGGAATTCTGGCGGATTTTGGCGCCAGCAGCATGCAGTTCGACGAGGCGCACAGGGGATTTAGTTTTCAGGCGGAAGGCCCGTTAGATATGCGGATGGATACGCGTTCCGGGCGCACCGCCGAACAAGTGGTAAATGAGGCGAGCGAGCGCGAGCTGGCAGACCTTATTTACGAATTCGGTGAGGAAAGGAGGTCGCGGACAGTCGCCAGAGCCATTGTGCGGGGGCGGCCGATCACTACAACCCGGCAACTTGCCCGGATCGTAGCTTCGGCCGTCCCGCCAATGAAAAACTCTCCCATCCATCCGGCAACCCGAACCTTTCAGGCTCTCCGAATTTATGTGAACCGTGAGTTGGACGAAATCAAAGCCCTGTTTGAGGCCGCACCAAAATTGCTTAAGCCCTCCGGACGGCTCGTCGTTATCAGTTTTCATTCTCTTGAAGATCGCATCGCAAAAGACAATTTCCGGGAAGGCGCCCGGCAAGGCATCTGGACAATCTTGACCAAGAAGCCGGCAACAGCCACTGAAGAAGAGATCGATCGCAACCCGCGTTCGCGCAGCGCCAAGCTGAGAGCCGGGGAAAAGACAGCGATCAGTTCAAAGTTGGTAGTTCGCAGTTCACAGAACCCGCGCCGTTGGGCAAACTGACCGCGAACCACTCACTGAGAACTGCGAACTAAGCACTATGAACTGCTCGACGAAGGAGAGAACCCCATGGCGGCATGTGCAACAACGTATTTCGAATCGGGCCGCGGATTGGGCCCGCGCATTGCTGAGCGGAACAGCGAGCTAATGGCGCAGCAGCCGCTGCGTCGCCGGCGCGTGCGCACCCCCGAGTTCCACTTCGTCCAGCACTTTGACAACTCCCGCCTGGTCAAGGCTCCCGATCCGGTACGCGCGCGTCAGATGCGTGTCTTCTCCGCTGCCGTCGCCGTGTTGTTCTCGCTCATCATGGTCTACGGCCTGCAGCACTTCTACGCCATCGAGAGCAGCTACCGCGTGGAAAGCGAAAAATCCGTCCTGGAGCAGTTGCGCGAACAGAACCGGCAGCTCCGCCTCAGCGAGGCGGTACTTACGCAGCCCGGCCGCATCGACCAGATGGCCCGCCAGCTCGGCTTGTCCGCGCCGCAGCCTGGACAGGTAGTGCATCCCAATGCCCAGCCTAATTCCGGCGCTCCGGTTCTGGCGCAGATCACGCCGCCGGCGGTTAAAAACAGCTTCTAGCCGCTAGCTCCTAGCTTCTAGCCCGTGCATGCGTATGGAACAGGCAGGCAGGACCACGATGAAACTAGCAGCTAGAAGCTAGAAGCCAGGTCTTTGACCGCCTAATTTTGTACCAATTCCGTGCCCCATCCTTTCGCCTTTTCTCTGGCGAAAGGGTGGGAAACCACGGAAGCCAAAAGTACGATTTCATGCGGTCGGGGCACTAGCAGCTAGGAGCTAGAAGCTAGGAGCTAGAAGCTTTATATGCAGGCAGACGTTCAGTCCATTCGCAGCCGTGCCGGCGCGCCGCGCGCCACTCACGCTGTTCCCCTCAAGCGAGCCCGCTTCTGGATCGTCTGCCTCTTTTTCTTGTATGGACCTGCGCCATCGCCGGCCGCCTGTTCTGGCTGCAAATCATTGAGCACAAGGAATACGTAGAGCGCGCCGCCAAACAGCAGCAACGCACCTTTGAGGTTGCGCCGCGCCGCGGCGTGCTCTACGACCGCAACCTGCACGAGCTGGCCATGACCGTGCTGGTCGACTCCGTCTACGCTGATCCGGCGGAGATGGATGACAAGCAGGCTGCTGCGCAGACGCTCGCCGCGATTGTCCACGTCGATCCCGAAGATAACCGGACCACCGAAGCCGCCATCGCCGACCGGCTCGCCCATGGTCACGACTTTGCCTGGGTGGCGCGCCGTGTCCGCCCCGACGTGGCCGCCCGCGTCCGCGCCCTCAACATGAAGGGCATCTACTTCCAGAAAGAGTTCCAGCGCTTCTACCCCGACAACCAGATCGCCGCGCAGGTGCTCGGCTATGTGGGCGTAGACGACAACGGGCTGGGCGGCTTGGAAGAAAAATTCGATAGCCAGTTGCACGGCACGCCCGGCCGCATGTACACCGCCATGGACGCGCGCCGCGACGTGGTGGTTTCAAGCGAGCAGGATCCCGCGCCTGGCCGCAACCTGGTGCTCACCATTGATGAGAACATTCAGTTCATGGCCGAGCGCGCGCTCGACCACGAAATGGAGAAGACCCATGCGCTGAATGGCACGGTGGTGGTCCAGGACGTGCACACCGGCCAGATCCTCGCCCTTGCCATTCGGCCTACCTTCGATCCCAATGATTTTCGCCACACCACGCCCGCGCTGCTGCGCGACCACGCGGTGAGCGATGTCTACGAGCCGGGTTCGACCTTCAAGCTGGTCACCTACGCCGCGGCTCTCGACCAGCACCTCATCACGCCCGACGACATCATCGACTGCCAGGGCGGCCAGATCACGCTCGCCGGCTCTGTCATCCACGACGACAGGAGCGATCGCGGCATTGGCAAAGTCACCGTCGCCACCGCCCTGGCGCGATCCAGCGACGTCGGCGTCATCAAGGTGGCGCTCAAGCTCGGCCCGGACCGCCTCTATAACTACATTCGCGCGTTCGGCTTCGGGCAGCGTACAGGCGTCGAATTGCCCGGCGAGACGCGCGGCCTGTTGCGTCCCGTCAGCCGTTGGCAGCCGGCGTCGATTGGCTACGTCGCCATGGGCCAGGAAGAGGCCGTCACTCCTTTGCAATTGGTTTCGATGGTTTCGACCATTGCCAATGGCGGCGTATATCTGGCGCCGCACGTGCTCATGCCGGGTTCCGACCCGGGCACGACGCCTAACCAGGCCCCGCTGCAAGGGCAGCCGTTCCGGCCGGACGAAGATCTGCCCAACCCGCTGCCTGCCGGCGCCCATCGCGTCATCAGCACACTGGCCGCAGCCCAGATGCGCAAGATGATGGAGGGCGTTGTGCTCTACGGCACCGGAAAGCCGGCGCAGCTCGACGGCTATTCCTCCGGCGGCAAAACCGGCACCGCGCAGAAGATCGATCCCGCCACGCACAGGTATTCGAAGACCATGCGCATCGCCTCCTTCGCCGGCTTCGCGCCCGTCAACAATCCGGTCATCTCGGTAGCGGTGGTGATTGATTCCCCCAAGGGCGCCTACTACGGCACCGAAGTCGCCGCACCGGTCTTCGCTGAAGTGGCGCAGCAGGTGCTCGAATACCTGGGCGTGCCCCACGACATTGATTTGCGCCCTGCCGATACGGCATCGAAAAAGAACGAACCGCCCATCACAGAAGACGACGGCACCACCCAGGACGAAAACAGCGAAGACATTCAGGCGCTCTACCAGGCGGCCAACGATCTGCCCAGCGACGACCCGCTGCGCCAGGCGCCGCCGCCAAGCCAGGTAGCTGCTGCAGCCCCTTCGGATCAGGGAACGAGGGAACAAGGGAACCAGGGAACAAGCAAGCCGGGAACCCAGGGAGCAAGGGACAAAGGGACAAAGGGAACTAGGGAACAAGCAAACACGCCAGCGCCCGTAGCCGCACCCGCGCCTGCAGCGAAGCCCACGCAGGTGGTGGTGGCTACCAAGCTCATTGCGGTTCCATCGCTGGTCGGGTTGCCGGTTCGCGAGGTCATTGTGCAAGCCGCCGCAGCCGGCTTCGATGTGGAGATTGCCGGCAACGGTCTGGCCCGTCAGCAGGTTCCTGCAGCGGGCGCCATGGTCCCGGCGGGCACCAAGATCGTGGTTCGCTGCGCGCGGTGACGGGCGCTCGCCGAAATGTCAAGCCCTCCGCGCCCAATGATTCTGTATCCCATGTGTTCACAAGCAGTTACAACAAAGCGCCGTTTGCCGGTGATTACCCCTGCCGGGAGTACATTCCAATCAGAAGATCGGCGGTTGCGTCCAAATACCGACGGGCAGGACAGGGTGAATTTTTAACTTGCTTGTTTTCAAACACTTGCAAATGCGTCCCTTTACAATCAAACACTTGCGCACAAGTCTCGATCCGTTCCTTTATTTTCAAACACTTGCATCACCCCCCCCCGGGGGGGGCCAAATTGTGGGCGCCGGAATCAACCCTTAACCGCAGAGCCCACAGCCGAGGCTTCAACAAGACAATAAAATGTTTATTTTCAACAACATGTTAATGAGGGCGCCTGCGCGGCAAATCTCGCCTCTTTTCTGAATCTCAAATTTTCCTTTTGTTCTCATACACTTGCACAGAGGATAAGCGCGGCACAGCAGCGAACTAGAATGAACTCGATGAACTGGAACGAACTTATCGCGGAAATCTCCGCCGTCGATCGCGCGGGCAACTCGGATGCAACTGTCACAGGAATCGAATACGACTCGCGCCGCGTGCGCGCCGGCCGGGTTTTCGTCGCCATGAAGGGCGGCACCACCGACGGAAATCGCTATGTGCAGAAGGCGATTGGCGCGGGCGCGCTTGGCATCATTACCGATTCCGCCTCGACTTTCGACCACCTGGCCGTCTACGAAGCAGGGCTGCCGGTGCTGCAAGTGGAGCAGGGGCGCCGCGCGCTGGCTGAAGCCTCTGCGGCCTTCTTCGGCCATCCGGAACGGCGCATGAGCGCGACGGGAATTACCGGGACCAATGGCAAAACGACCACCGCTTTCCTGACCGAAGCGCTGCTGAATACGGCGGCGCGCAAGACGGTGCTCATCGGCACCATCGAATATCACGTGGCCGGCGAAGCGCGGCCTTCGCTGCACACCACGCCGGAATCGCGCGACCTGTTCGAGCTGATGGCCGAGGGCGCGGATCGCGGCGCAACCGAGCTGGTGACCGAGGTCTCGAGCCACGCGCTCGACCAGGGCCGCATGGCCGGAATCCAGTTTCGACGTGGCCGTCTTCACCAATCTCACCCGCGATCATCTCGATTATCACCAAACCATGGATCGCTACTTCGCCGCCAAGCGCCTGCTGTTCGATGGGTCAGTCTATCCGGCGCCGCGCGTGGCCGTGATTAACGCGCTCGATCCGCGTGCGGAAGAACTGGCCGCAGCCGCACACGCAGCCGGGTCCGAGGTTCGCACCTACGGGATTGGCAAAGGCGAGTGGCGCGCTGCGAGCTACACGCTTACTCCGGCTGGCGCGCAGATTCACCTGGAAACGCCGGCCGGTTCGGCGCACGTGAGCTCGCGGCTGGCTGGCGAGGTAAACATTCTGAACCTGCTGGCCGCTTTCACCTCTGCTCACGCGCGCGGCATTCCCTTCAGCGATCTGGTTGCGGCTGTTCCCAACCTCAAGCCGGTGCCCGGACGTTTTCAACCGGTGTCGTGCGGCCAGCCCTTCACGGTGATTGTGGACTACGCGCACACCGACGACGCGCTGCGCAATTTGACTGCGCTGGCGCGACAGATCACGGAGCAAAAAGGATCAACGGAAAAGCGGCGCGTGATTACGCTGTTTGGTTGCGGCGGCGACCGCGACCGCACCAAGCGCCCCAAGATGGGCCGCGCGGCCGGCGAAGGCAGCGATTTTGTTGTGGCTACCAGCGACAATCCGCGCTCCGAGGAGCCGCGCGCCATCCTGGCCGAGATTGAGCCCGCGCTGCGGGCCACCGGCATCCAATATGTGGTTGAGCCGGATCGCGCCGCGGCCATCCGCCTGGCGCTCCAGGCAGCAGCGCACGGAGACGTGGTGCTGCTGGCGGGCAAAGGCCACGAGAAAGAACAGATCCTCGCCGATCGCACCATTCCCTTCGACGATGGCGAAGTAGCGCTTTCCATCCTGGGTGAAATGGGCTATCGTGAGGGGCGAGATTCCAAAGCTAAGAACTGAGAACGACTTTTATGAATCTGACGCTTGCAGAAGCGGCAATTAGCGCGGGCGCTGTGCTGGAAGCGCCATCGAGCGTGGTCAATGCCGGCGCGCTGGTGGCAACCGGCTATTCGATCGACTCGCGCACCGTGCGCCCCGGCGAACTGTTCTTCGCCGTGCGCGGCGAGCGGTTCGATGGCCACGACTTTGTGGCGGCGGCGCTAGAGCGCGGCGCTGTGGGCGCCGTGGTGTCGCGCACGCGTGTCGCTTCCCTGCCCGACGCGGCGCTCGCCCAGCCTCTGCTGGTGACAGAAGATCCGCTGCTCGCCTTGCAGACGCTCGCGGCCCATGTGCGCCGCCAGTGGGGACGCACCGTTGTGGCCATTACCGGCTCGGCCGGCAAGACCACAACCAAGGACGCGATTGCCGCGGCCGTGGGCGCCGGCATGATCGTCCTGAAGTCGCAGGGCAATCTGAACAACGGCTACGGGCTGCCGCTGCAACTGTTGCGCCTGCAGCCGCACCATGAGATCGCGGTGGTCGAGATGGGCATGAACCACTCCGGCGAAATTGCCGCGCTGGCCCGCATCGCCGCGCCTGACTGGGGCGTCGTGACCAACGTGGGCAACGCGCACGTCGAGAATTTTCCCGACGGACAGGCGGGTATTGCGCGCGCCAAATTCGAACTGGTGGCCGCGCTGCCGGCCAACGGCGTGGCTTTCCTCAACAGCGACGATGCCTACGTGTCGCAGTTCGGGCGCGATTTCCTGGGTCGCGTGGTGTATTTCGGCCATGGACCGATGGCCAATCCGCGCATTCTTTCCACCAGCGAGGATTCTGCCGGCCTGCATGTGAGCTATCGTGCCGGGGAGCGCGAGAGCCGCTTCACGATGCAGTTGCTGGGCGCGCACAATGCTCTGAATGCGATGGCTGCATTGGCCGTGGCGCTGGAGGCAGACGTCGATGAGGACGCTGCCATCGAGGCGCTTTCCCGATTGACCGCCGGCGACAAACGCGGCCAGATTGTGGAGCTCGCCGGAGCCAGCATTCTGAATGACAGCTATAATTCGAATCCCGAAGCGCTGCGGTCGATGATTGGAACGCTGGCAGCGCGGCCAGCGGCCGGGCGCCGCATCCTGATTGCCGGCGAGATGCTGGAGCTGGGCGAACACGGGCCTGCACTGCACGCGGCCTGCGGACGCGCCGCTGCCGAGGCCTGCATCGATATGGTTGTCGGCGTGCGCGGCCATGCCGAGCATCTGGCCACGGCTGCCTGCTCTGGCGGTGTACTGTCGATTTTTTTGCGCGATGCCCAAGCAGCCGGGCAATGGCTGGCTGCAAATCTGCAGCCCGGCGACGTGATCCTTGTCAAGGGCTCGCGCGGCGTTCGCCTGGAGCGCGCCCTTGAAGTCGCCAAAGAAATTCTCTCCGCAACAGAGGTTCAATGAAAGGTGGAGGCACCCGGTTCTTCTGCGCCGCAACAATTTCCGTGCCCCATCCTTGCGATTTGTTTCTGTCGCAAGGGTGGGAGAGCACAGAACTCAGTTCTGTACAGCGCGAAGTTTTTCTTCCGCCTCGACGGCCGTAATTCCAGTTAGCCGGAAGACCTTGCTGCGCGAGGATTCGCCGGCAACCAGCACGATTGAAGATTTGGGCAGCGAAAAAGTTTGAGCGAGGAAAGCGATGAGCGCAGCATTAGCGCGCCCGTCGATTGGCGGCGCCTGCACGGCGATCTTTAACTGCGCGGCATCGCCGTCTCCGTAGATGCCGGCGATAGCGGTCTTCTTCGCGCCGGGCTGCGCGCGCACGGCCAGCGTAACGCCGTCGCCGGCGACGCGAAGCATCAGTTGTGCTCCATTTCCGCGCTGGCGCGAATCGCTGCCGGATCGCGTTTGCCGAAGAGTGCCGTGCCGACACGAATGCGCGTTGCGCCCTCGGCAATGGCCAATTCAAAATCGCCGCTCATGCCCATGGAGAGCACCTCGAGTTGCAAGCGCGGATGCGCCGCGGCCCAGCGATCGCGCCATGCGCGCAAGCTACGGAAGCAGGCGCGAGTCTCGTCTTCCGGCGCGCCCCAAGGCGCGATCGTCATCAAGCCTCGAAGATCGAGGTGAGCAAAGCCTGGAAGGCATTCGAGCAGCCGCGAGGTTTCGTCCGATTCCGGATCGAGGCCGTTCTTGGTTTCTTCAGGGCTGAGCTTCACTTCGAGCAGCACCGGCAGCCGCTTGCCGTTTTTTCCCGCGGCTTCATTCAGGCGCTCGGCCAGGCGTACGGAATCGAGCGAATCGATTCCGTCAAAGAGCTCTGCTGCCCGCGCCGCTTTATTCGATTGCAAATGGCCGATGAGATGAAAGCGAAGCTGCTCTGGCACTCCGCTCGTCCAAAGGTCTGCCGCACGCAGTGCCTTCGAGGAAAATTCCTGCACGCGGTTTTCGCCAAAGAGAGTGAGGCCGAGCGCAGCGGCTTCGACGATGGCTTCGGCCGGGAAGGTCTTCGAGACCGCCATCAGCTCAACTTCGCTGCGCGGGCGGCCGGCAGCGCGGCAGGCCGCGGCGATCTTCTCCTCAAGCTGTTCGAGATTTTCCTGGAGTGCCGTCATTCGTTGCTGGTCGTTTCTGCTTTCGCTAATCGCGAGCGAGCATTGTCAAGCCGCCCCGTGACGCTCGCATGCCTTGTCGCCGCAGCCAGCCCGAAGCGCGGCATATTGGCGTAGATGCATTCGTACTGACCGGGCGCGACGGTATAGGTTTCGTGCCAGATACCAACCACGCCGCCAGCTCCAACCCGCCGGTTAAACTCTGCCCAGGCGGGAAGATGAGCGGCGTTGCGCGCGTGCGCATACGCGTGCAACTGCTCAAAGTTGCGCCAGTATTGCAGCACGGCTACTCCACGCCAGTAAAAGAAAATCTCAAAGTGCAGCAGGCCGAGGCTGGGATCGCGTTTGAGCTCGGCCAGCATCGGCGGCATGGCTTTGGCTACGCGCATCCACTTGCCCACTGCCCACAGCCGGTTGATGCGCATGCCGATGAGGAAAACCACGAAAGGCTCATCGCTCTGGGCGGTGTAGCGGCCGGCAAAGATGTGGGCCATGGCTGCCTCCTCGCGGCAAGCGCCTCACCGCCCGTGTTCTTCGAGAAACTTCTCCGCCTCGAGCGCAGCCATGCAGCCCGAGCCGGCCGCGGTGATGGCCTGCCGATAGCGTCGGTCCTGCACGTCGCCGCAGGCAAAAACGCCGGGGATCGTCTCGCCTTTGTGCGTGGTGAAAACATTGTGCTCGGTCTTGATGTAGCCGTCGTTGTCGAGGTCCATCTGGCCGGCAAACATTTTGGCGTTGGGTTCGTGCCCGATCCCGAGGAACAGCCCATCCAAGGTTAGATCATCGATCACACCGGTCTTCACGTCGCGCAGGCGCAGCCCCTTGACTTCCTTGTCCGCGACGCCCAGCACCTCTTCTACCACGCTGTTGGTGCGCAGCTCGATATTGGGATGAGCGATGGCGCGCTCCATCATGATTTTGGAGGCACGGAAACGCTCGCTGCGGTGCAGCAGCGTGACTTTGCTGGCGAAGCGGGTGAGGAAGAGCGCCTCTTCCATGGCGGAGTCGCCACCGCCGACGACCGCAATCTCCTTGCCGCGGAAGAAGAAGCCGTCGCAGGTGGCGCAACTCGACACGCCGTGGCCGATCAGCGCCTGTTCGCTGGGCAGCCCCAGCCAGCGCGCGCTGGCGCCGGAGGCAATGATGAGGGTGCGCGTGGCGAATTCGCCTGCCGAGGTGCGCAGCTCGATGGGCCGCTTCGACAGGTCCACGGAGATCAGGTGGGCCAGCTCGAAGGTCGCTCCGAAGCGCTGCGCCTGCTTCTTCATGTTGTCGATGAGCTCCGGACCCTGAATGCCCTCTGGCCAGCCGGGAAAATTCTCGACCAACGTGGTGATGGAGAGCTGGCCGCCCGGTTCGTGGCCTTCGAGGACCAGCGGCTTGAGGCCAGCCCGCGCGGTGTAGATAGCGGCGGTGAGCCCGGCGCAGCCGGACCCGAGTATCACGGTTTCTCGTATCTCTGTCATAACGTCCTGTTTCATTGTAGAGGCAGGGACTAAAGGAACAAGGGACCAAGGGAACAAGGGAACAGGAAGACAGATCGGACTGGGCGCGGCCACATCGTGAGCGAAGTTCGGCACATGTTTGTGCCGCGCCGAGTCGAAGGGCCCGCTGCTTGCCTGCACCGCCGTGAATCTCATCGAAAGCTTCTGAGCTTCCACAGCCTGGCAGTGGTTTCTTGGTCCCTTGTTCCCTTGGTCCCTTGTTCCCTTGGTCCCTTGTTCCCTTGGTCCCTTGGTCCCTTGGTCCCTTGTCCCTTGGTCCCTTGGTCCCTCTGTTCTTCGGTCCCTCTGTCCCTGCTATGGAATAATCACCCCCGTGACTTCTGCAGCTCTTGCTCATGCCTGGTATCTCGTGGCCTGCGTCGCCGGCGCGGTAGTGCTGTTACTCGTGCTGGTCGTACGGCTGCGTTTGCACGCGGCCCTGGGACTGATGATTGCGGCCTTCGCTCTGGGCATTGGCTCGGGAATGTCCATCCACCAGGTGCCGTACTCGTTTACCGCCGGCGTGGGCGCCATGATGGGCCACATTGCGCTCATTATTGCGCTGGGGGCCATCCTGGGCCAGCTCCTTTCCCAGTCCACTTCCCTGGGCGAAACACTGGTGGAACGTTGCGGTCGGCAGGGCCTGCCGTGGGCGCTGCTGGCGCTGGGGCTGCTGGTGGGCATGGCGGTGTTTTTCGAGGTCGGGCTGGTGTTGCTGCTGCCCATCGTGGTAGAAGCCGCGCGCCGCACCGGGCGGCCGCCGGTGCTGGTGGGCATTCCGGTGATGGCCGGGCTGTCCATCATGCACGGACTGATTCCGCCGCACCCGGCAGCCATGTTGGCCGTCACCGTGTACCACGCCGATATGGGCCGCACGATTTTGTGGGGACTGGCGATCGGCATTCCAGCGGGCGTGCTGGCGGGGCCGGTGCTGGGCGCTGTGCTCACCCGGCGCTGGGAAAAAACGCGCGGAGGGCCGTCCGTTTACGAGGGCTTTGCGGAACCTGCGGTTGGAGCTACAACGTCTCAGGCTCTGCCCGCAGCAAATGCGATCCTGCCCGCGGCGCCGTGGCGAGCGCTGCTGATTATCCTGCTGCCGGTGGCGCTTATCTGCGTGGGAAGCTGGGCCGGCACGCTCACCGGTCCGCCCAGCCGGTTGCGCCAGTTGGTCGAAACCGCCGGCTATCCCGATGTGGCCATGCTAATCGCGGTGCTGGTGGCGCTGGCGCTCTTGGGCAGCCATGTGCAGAACCCGGCCTACCGCGTGCATGGCGGCTTGCGCAAGCTGGTCACCGACTCGTTCGCTCCCATCGCCGGCGTGCTGGTGATTCTCTCGGCCGCGGGCGGGCTGAGCGGCGTGCTGCGCGACTCCGGCGCAGCCCAGGCGACCGTAGCACTCGCTATGGGCGCGCATATTCCGCCGCTCATCCTGGCCTGGATGCTGGCCGCCATTGTGCGCATCTCCATGGGATCGGCCACGGTGGCCATGGCGGTGGCCTCGGGAGTGCTGGCGCCCCTGGCCGCGCACATGGGCGTGCGCCCGGAGATGCTGGTGATGGCAACAGGCTCTGGATCGCTCATCCTCTCGCACGTGAACGACTCCGGCTTCTGGCTGGTGCAGTCGCTCTTCAAGGTCGAGGTGAAGGGCACGCTGGCAAGCTGGTCGGTACTGGAGACGGTGCTGGCCGTCAGCGGGCTGGGGCTCACGCTGCTGGTGAACGCGGTGCGGTGAGACAGGGCACAAGAGAACAAGGGACCAAGGGAAAAGAGACCTTGCGGAGCGCGAGGATTTCCCGTCCATTCGTCCCCTTTCCCCAGTCCTTTCTTCCCGGTCGTCTGATTTACAATCACCAAGTAAGCAGGAAAGATTCTGAATGAGCCTTTTTCCCATGAAATCGAGCCAGGTGCGCGCGCTTTTGGCCCAGGCAGGCGCGGCACTTGCTGCCGCCGTCCTGATTGCAGGTTGCGGCAACAATTACCGTCCGGTGGTAACGCCGGTGAACACCACCGGTCCTGCAGCCCAGGTCACCTCCTACGCCGTGGTGGTTTCGGATACCGGGGTCGGCTCGCCTGGTGTGGCCACCATCATCGACTATTCCGGAGACTCGGTGCTGGCCGAGGCTCCCATCGGCATTGAGCCGACGGCCTTCACCATCGACGAAGTGGCGGGCACTGGCTACACCTACAACAGCGACCACACGATTACCAATTTCCCGATCAGCACGCAGCTGCAGCAGAAGCTGGAGACGGTAACCACGCTGCCGGCGGGCGCGGCGCCCATCAACATCCTGGCGCCGTCGACGGGGCTCTGGATTGGCGATATCGGCGCTCCCACTCCCAACGTAGTGGACCTGTTCTCCGGCAGCCCGCAGACCTTCAAGGAATCGATTCCCATGGCGCCGGCCACCATCCCGGCTTTCATCGCCGGTTCGCCCACCGGCACCGGTCAGCGCGAATACGTGATCAATCAGAACATTCCCAGTTCGACCGGTGTTGAATGCAACGTATCGCCGACTACGCAGCCGGACGGCACAGCAGTCCCGGTTGAAATCTCCAACTTTACGCTGGACGCAGCCATCGCACTGGACCCCTTTGCGGCCTCGACCGGCTCCTCGCTGGCCCGCTGCCCGGTCTTTGCCGTGCAGAGCCCGGACCTGCGCAGGTTGTTCGTCCTGAACCGGGGCAGCGACACCATTTCGGTGATCAATTCCCAGAACAATTCGCTGGATGAATGTGCGCCATTTACCAACCAGAACGGCCAGCCGGTAACGTGTCATCCGATCTTGCCGCTTTCCACGACAGCCGAGAGCGCGCTGGCTACGGCCAGTGCCAACCCCGCAGCCCCGACTGGGATTCCCATCACGCCACCGAACGGAAGTGCGGGCATGGGCGCCATTGCCGGGCCGGTCTACGCCGAGTACAACCAGGCCACCAGCCAGCTGGTCGTGGCGAACTACGATGGCGGCACCATCAGCGTGATCGATGTCAGCCTGGATCAGTACGGCAACGACAGCCCCACTTTCGGGACTACCTACACCATTCCAGTAGGCACCAATCCAGCTAGCGTGACCGTTCTTTTCGACGGCACCCGCGCCTACACCGCCAACCAGGGCGATTGCGGCACCAACTGCACAGCCACTGGCAACGGGACCGTCACCATCGTGAATCTTTCCAGTCACACGGTGGAGAAGACCCTGCCTGTCACGGGGCTTCCGCGCACTGTCGTGTCCACGGAGAATTCGTTGGAGGGCAAGGTTTACGCCGCCGCGCCTAATAGCGACTTCCTCACCATCCTCCAGACTGAAACCGATCTAGTGGATACCAGCATTCTCATCGAGGGCAACGTGCTGGACGTACGCACCACAACCCAGAGCGGCGCTGCGCAGAGCGTGGCCACCTACAACGGCACGGCCAGCATCAGCAATATCAACTACAGCAGCCGCGTACCGGGCTATGGCCAACCTTGCAACCTGCCTCCGTCTGTGCTCGGGACGAGCTTCACACTGGCGCAATGCCAGGCAATACCGTAACCGGATTCGAACGCGGCAGCCGAAGGGTCATTTCCGTTGCGGAATGACCCTTTGCTCTTTGCAGCCGGGCATTGCTGAAGGAATGTTGTAAAAGGCAGGACTTTCATCCTGCGGAAAAATTTCCGATGATGGGCCCATGAGTAGAAAACTCGCTCAGGGGCTCAAGCCCACGTTGTTTTTGCTGGCTCTATCGGCACGGCTGAAGTCGTGCCTTGTTACACAGCCTCATCACGGAGAGTTTGCTACTGAAGGGTGCTCTTCACACCGGCAGAATTCTGCGCGAGCCACCATGCCCCAAGCGGCCAAATCCGGCAAAGCTCGTCTCGACGTCCTGGTCGTCGAGCGCACTCTTGCGCCCAGCCGCGAGCGCGCCCGCGCCCTGATCCTCGCCGGCCGCGTGCTGGTCAACGAACAGAAAATCGACAAGCCCGGAGCCACGGTGGCTGCCGATGCAACCCTGCGCCTGCTGGGCGATGATCAGCCCTACGTGAGCCGCGGCGGCCTCAAGCTGGCCGCGGCTCTGGAGCATTGGCAGCTCGCAATCACCAGCCGCGCTTGCCTTGATATCGGCGCATCGACAGGAGGCTTTACCGACTGCCTGCTGCAGCACGGCGCAGCGCACGTAACCGCAGTCGATACCGGCTTCGGTCAGATCGCCATGAAACTGCGCAACGACCCGCGCGTGCGCCTGCTGGAGCGCACCAACGCCCGGCTGCTGGAGCCGGGTTCATTGCTGGCCTCTGGAGAGCCCGCTCCCACGCTGCTGGTAATGGATGTCTCCTTCATCTCCGCCACGCTGCTGCTGGCGCCGGTGCTGGCCGCCGCACCATCGCTCGCCGAAGCCGTGATCCTGGTGAAGCCGCAGTTCGAAGCCGGACGCGAGCACGTGGGCAAAGGCGGCATCGTTCGCGACCCCGCAGCTCATGAACTCGCCATCGACAAAGTCGCGGACTGTGTCCGCGCCCAAGGATGGCAGGTAATCGAGACAATTCCCTCGCCCATCACCGGCGCCGAAGGCAACCGGGAATTTCTCCTCTACGCCAAACAGAGCTAGCGGTGTCGCGTTCTGCCGACTCCGCTACCTCCGCTTCAGGCCCCAATCCGTTACACTTGAACCGCATGACTCGCATCGCCATCGCGTGCAAGCCGCACAAGGAGGAGCTCGCTCGCATCCTCCCCGATCTCATTGCCTGGCTGCGCGCGCAAGGCTTCGAGCCGCTGCTCGATCGCGAGGGCGGCCAATACACCAGCGCCGCTTCCTCAGTGGAGCGCACGGAGCTGCCCTCGTGGAACCCCGCGCTGGTCATCGTGCTGGGCGGCGACGGCACGCTGCTGGCCGTAGCCCGGGTCTTTGCCGAATTGGGAACGCCGATCCTGGGCGTCAACCTGGGCTTCCTCGGCTTCCTCACCGAGATCCGGCTCGTTGACATCTACAAAACCCTCGAAGGCTGGTGCGCGGGTTGCCACAAGGTGGACGAGCGTGCCATGCTGCATGCCGAGTTGTGGCGCGATGGTGTGATGTACTCCAGCTACGAGGCCCTGAACGAAGTAGTTGTCTCCAAAGGCGACATCGCCCGCATGGGCGAGTTTGCGGTTGAGCTCGAAGGCCGCAAAGTGGCCCGCTTCCGCGCCGACGGCGTCATCGTCTCCACGCCCACCGGTTCAACCGCCTACACGCTGGCTGCCAACGGTCCCATTCTCACCCCCGACGTGGATGCGCTCATCGTGGTGCCCATCTGCCCGCACCTGCTCACTCTGCGCCCCATCGTGGTGCGCGGCGACGCCCGGCTCACCGTGCGCGTCGAGGGCATCCCCAACGTGGCGTTGCTCACCGTCGACGGACAGGTAGCGGTCGAACTGCAGAAAGGCGATGAGCTGCGCTGCCATCGCTCCTCCCACACCGTCAAACTGGTTCGCCTGAGCGAGAGCGGCTTCTTCGACGCGCTGCGCACCAAGTTGAGCTGGGGAGAGCGGTAGGTTCGTGGTTCGCAGTTCCACGGCGCGCTTGGTCCATTGACGGTTCATGATTCACGGTCTCTTCACCGATAAACCTCGCGCCGATTGCCGATTTCGATTACGAGCACACACAGCCGTCCATCCTGGATGTCGCAGATGAGCCTGTAATCCCCAACCCGGTAACGCCAATAAACGCCCAGAGCATCGCCCGTGAGTGCTTTGCCTGAAGCGCGCGGATTGTGGTCGCCGGCGATTCGTTCATCCATGAAGTCTAGAATTCGCTGTGCCGTCTGCCTTTCGAGTTTGTGAAGCTGTTTCCTGGCAGTGTCGGTGTATTCAATTGTCCAGGCCAAGGTCTGCTCTCACTTCCGCCGCAGAGTAGGTCTTCTCCTCGCCTTTGCGGACCCTTTCCATCGTCGCCGCTGCCAAATAATACTCCTCCAGATCCTCCAGGCCTTTCTCCACAAGCTCGCGCAAATAATAGGCCTTGGTGCGCCCGGTTAGCGCGGCGAGCCGGTCAAGCCGCTGCTCAATGGTGGGGTCGAGACGAATGGAAGTGGCCATGAACGCACCTCGTATTCAATGTATTCATTGTATCTACCTTGTCCCTTCAAGGCCAAAAATCCTGACTCGTAGTCCGCCCATCGGCGCCGGACCACGAAACACGAGCGACGACGCTGATTTCCCTGCTACTTCGTTAATTCCGCCAGCAGCACCTTCGCCTTGATCGCCAGCGTGTGCGCGCCGTCCACATCGCCCGTGGCCAGTGCGGCGCGCGCTTCTTTCAGGAACTCACGGATGTTTTCGGCGATCTTCTGCTCCGAATCCGAAAGCGGCCGACCAATGCCGTTCAGGCCGCGCTCGATGGAGTTGATGGATTCGGCGGTTTCGTTGCGGTAATCGGCGGGATCGCCGGAGGAAAGCTGCCCGATTGCACTGACAGACGGCGGGGCAGATGGAGTATCTGGAGGGGTGTTGGCCGCCTCCTGCAAGTTCTTATCCGCCGGTTTGCGATGGTGGTGGGGCCTGGGGGCCTGCTCGGTGGGGGCCTTGGCGTTCTGCGTAGGCTCGGTGGGAATGGTGCTCGCCGCGGGCGGCAGGTCCACAGGCGTGGGGTTGAGCTGCGCCTTTGGAGCCAGGGGCGGCGCAAGCTGCTGATTCGGAGCCTGATGCGTGTGATGGAAAAAGCAGCCGGTAAGAAACAGCGGCAGCGCCCACCCAACGCGTCTCACAGGCAACCTCATCGCAAACCTTCCCTTTCTTTGGCACTCTTCGGACCAACTCTGTGGAAACGCACGCGCGTCGCCTTCGCAGGTCACTGAGAGGATCTCATTCCCTGCCCAGCATCGAAGTTACGCGACAATGCTGCTTGCGAATTCCGCAAATGCTCTAAATCTGTGCGTTTACCGGCTGAAGCAGCCGGCGCCCCCGGTCCGCAGCGATGAGCGGAATCCGCAGCAGGAATTCCGTGCCCTCGCCTACCCTTGATTGTACTTCCACCCCGCCGTGGTGCAATTGCAGGATGCGATAGGTCATGGCCAGCCCGATTCCGCTGCCGCCTGTCTTGGTGGTGAAATAAAGGTCGAAGATCTTCTCCCGAATCTCGTCGGGAATGCCGGGCCCTGTATCGGCAATGCGCAACATGGCGGCACGCGGGCCCAGTCCCGCGAGCGCGCCGTTGGCACTAAGCTTTGTGCGCTCTTCCTCGAGAATGACTTGCAGCTTGCCCCCTTCCGGCATGGCCTGGGCGCCGTTCTGGATCACGTTCAGCGCCGCCTGCTTCAGCAAATCGGCATCCACGTTCGCAATCAGCGGCTCCTCCGGCATGCGGCTCACCAGGGTGATGCCGTGTGTGGAAAGCTCGTCGGAGGCCAGCGCCAGGACGTCGCCAATCACCCCGCGCAGGTCCTGCTCGCGCAGTTGCAGCTCCACCGGCCGCGAGAAGTCCACCAGCGTCTGCACCACGCGATCGAGGCGACGAATTTCGGCGTCAATGACTTCAAGATGCCGCATGCCGGGCGCGCCTTCGCCCAGCTTGGAGCGCAGCAACTCCAGATGCACCACGATAGCATTGATGGGATTCTTGACCTCGTGCCCCACGCCGGAGGTGAGCCGGCCGATCGCCGCCATGCGCCGCGAGAGCTCCAGCTCCGACTCGATCTCCTCGGCAAACTCCAGGTCGTGCAGTGTGACCAGCGCGCCCAGGTCGCGCGATTCGTCATCGTGAATGAAGTCCACCGAGGCCTGGATACGACGTCCGGTCTCGGTGCGAATCTCTTCCTTCACCACATTGCTGCGCGCTTCAAACGCCTCCAGCAGCGCCCGGCCCAGCACCGTGGCGGGGTCGAATATATCCCACGCCTGGCGGCCGAGAATGCTGTTCTGCTCGCGCTGCAAAAAGCGGTGCACGGCTTCAGAGACCACCACCGCGCGCCCGCCGCCGGTGAACAGCAGGATTCCATCCTGCAGGTTGCCGAGTAGCTGGTTCAGGTTTTCGGTCAGGGCGGAGAAAACCTCCTCCACATTGCGCATGCGCTGGCCGATCATTTCGATTTTGGTAGAAACCTGCGCCACCATGTCCTGTCTTGGCGCAGCTTCTTCCTCGTCCTCGGCCGGCACCGGGCCGGCGGCCGTCCAGTAGTCGAGTTGGATGCTGATATCTTCGAGCGGCTGCAGGGCCAGGTTGGAGAGCAGGAAAGCCACCAGCAGCGCCGTTCCCAGCGCAAAGCCCATCAGCAGCACCGCATTGCGCAGCAGCGGCGCATACGATGCGCTCAATAGCGTCGTGCGCACGCCCACGTGCACAGTGGCCAGCAGCTTGCCGTTGTTGTCCAACCGGATGGCCACGTCATACACCCGCGGCGGCCCGAAGACGGTCTTCATCAGGTGCACGGGGTTCGCGTTCAGAAGCTGGCTGTAATCGGGCCGTACCGGGAGCGGGTGATTCTCGTTATCGGGATTGCTGCTCACCAGCGTATTGCCGCGGCTGTCGCCGACGTTGATGTCGTAGACGGTAAGCGAGTAGCGGTTGACCGAGTCGATGACTGAAGCCAGTTCCGCACTCTGAGTCACGGTAGTGGCCACCATGCTACGCAACTCGTTTGGATCGTTGGGATCGACGGTGCGATCCTTCAAACCGCTCTCCAACGCATGCTTCAGCGCCAGCCAAATCTGTTGCGCACTCATGTGGCTGGCGTCGTAAGACTGCTGCACGGCGGCGTGGATCAAATAGCTAACGTAGACGAGCGACAGCACTCCGGCCACCAAAAAAACCAGTGTCGTAATGGCCAGAACGAGTTTCGTCTTCAGGCGCATGGAGTAGTGTAGGTCGGCGCAGGTGCCTGAAGTCGATTGTACGCAGGGCAATATGGATGGCGAAAGCGGGCGGGGCTATCGATTCGTACCGCCGGTCTCCTTACCGGCGGTACGTTTCGTGAAGCGGGAGACCGGCGCTACGCCACTGGCGTCTCGCGTGTGCCATACGCCTTCAGCTTGTTGTGCAGGGTTTTCAAACTCACGCCCAAAATCTCCGCGGCTCGCGTCTTGTTCTGCCCGGTCGCCTCCAACGTGCGCAGAATCAGCAGCCGCTCGGCCTCGTCGACCGTCGCTCCCACCTGCACCGGCACAACCCCTGCATCGTAGCTGGGTCCGGGAGCCGGAATCTGCGCCTTGCCGAATCCCGGCGGCAGATGCCCGGCGTCGAGCGGTGCGCCATCAGGACAGAGAATCACCGCGCGCTCAATCGTATTGCGCAGTTCGCGCGCATTGCCGGGCCAGTGGTACGTCAGCAAGCGGTCCAGCATGGAGCTGGAAACGCCCGAAATCCGCCGCCCGTGCTTGTGGTTCATCTCGTTCACCATGGCATCGGCCATGGCTGGCAAATCTTCGATGTGCTCGCGCAACGGCGGCATGTGAACGTTGAACACATTGAGCCGGTAGAAGAGATCGGCGCGCAAGTGCCCTTCCGCAACCGCAGTGCTGGGGTCGCGATTGGTGGCTGCAAGCACGCGTACGTCTACGTCCTGCTCGGTGCGCGCGCCCAGCCGCCGGAGCTTGCGCTCTTCCAGGACTCGCAGCAGTTTTGCCTGGGTTCCAATCGGCATCTCGCCCACTTCATCGAGCAGGAGCGTGCCGCCATCCGCCAGTTCGAAGCAGCCGGCGCGCCGCTCGGCCGCGCCCGTGAACGCGCCTTTCTCATGGCCAAAGATTTCGCTTTCGATCAGCGTTTCCGGAATTGCCGCGCAGTTCACGGCCACAAAAGGATTGTTCTTGCGCGGGCTCAGGTCATGCAGCGTGCGCGCCACCAGCTCTTTTCCAGTACCGCTCTCACCGGTGATCAATACCGGCACGCTGGAAGAAGCAATCTGCTCAATGAGCGAGAATATCTCGCGCATCTGCGCGGAATTACCCACCAGCCGGCCCAGTACACCAGTTTCGCGCAGCCGCCTGCGGGCCACTTCGAGCTCAATGGCTGTCTGTCGTTGCCGCGTTGCGTTGCCAAGAATTGTGCGTAGCCGCGTGGCGTCCACCGGCTTCTGCAGGAAGTCGTAGGCTCCCAATTTCATCGCTTCGACGGCCTGCTCGATCGACCCCATCGCGGTGAGCACCACCACGGCAAGATTAGAATCGAGGCCGTTCCCCCCTTCGGCCAGCCTGGTTAACAGTCCCATACCGTCCAGCCGAGGCATCTTGAGGTCAGTGACCACAATGGCTGGTTCCCAGGCAAGTACCTTCTCCAATGCTTCGATGCCATCTTTGGCGGTTTGGGTACGGTATCCCCATCCGGAAATCAGTTCCGCCAATCCCATCAATGCATGGGGCTCGTCTTCCACGATAAGCACTTTTATTTCGTTATTTGCCATAAGAAGGTTTCTGCCGGGGGCTCTTTCCAGTTTAGAGCACTGTCTGACGGCGGCAGAAACAAAAGAGTTTCCGAGCTATTTCTGGTTCCCTTGGCCCCTTGCTGCCTTGTTCCCTGTGCCTGTGTCTCCTACACTGATCTCATCCATGAATGTGGCCATTCTCACCGTCAGCGACAAAGGACACCGCGGCGAGCGCGACGACCGGAGCGGTCCGGCACTCTCAGCCTGGTTGGCACACCGCTCGGTTGAAGTAGTTTCGACCAAAATGGTTCCCGACGAACCCGATGCCATCGCAGCCCAGCTCATCGAGTGGGCCGACGGCGGCCAGTGCGATCTGATTCTCACCACCGGCGGCACCGGGGTGTCTCCGCGCGACCACACGCCGGAAGCCACGCGCGCCGTGCTCGATCGCGAGATCCCAGGCATCGGCGAGCTCATGCGCGCCGCCAGCCTCAGCAAAACGCCGTTTGCCATCCTCTCCCGCGCAGTGGCCGGTATTCGCGGTCGCGTCCTGATTGTGAATCTCCCCGGCAGCCCGTCGGGCGCAGTCGAGAACCTTGAATCCGTGTGGACCGCCCTGCCCCACGCCGTAAAAAAAATCCAGGGCGATCCAAGCGACTGCGCAAAGCCCTAGTACCGTGTCCACGTAGTTTCGTGCTTTCCCAGGTCTCAAAATCGAGACCTGGGGCACCCAGGTTCAAATCTTCCGTTACGAAATCACGCAGACACGGTACTAGGTGCGCCGGCCACGCATCTTCCGTGCCCCATCCTTGCGAGTTTTTCCGTCGCAAGGGTGGGAGACCACTCAAGCGCGCCGCGGAATAAATTCGCCGGGGACGCGGGCGCCTTCATCTACCATCGGAAGAGTCCATGCCCGCCAAGTCGAAGCTCGGCCAGAACTTTCTCCGCGATCCGCAGGCAGCGCAGCGCATTGTCGCCGCGTTGGGTGACATTGCCGCTCGCACAGTCGTCGAGATCGGCCCCGGCCGCGGCGCCATCACCGAATCTCTTGCCACAAAGGCCGCCCGCGTCATTGCCGTCGAACTCGATCGCGAACTGGCCGCCGCCTTGCGCGGCCAGTTCCCTCCAGAACGTGTGACCGTGGCCGAGCAGGACGTGCTGCAGTTCGATTTTGCCGCAGCGGCTGCACAGGCCGGCGCGCCTCTGCGCGTGGTGGGTAATCTGCCTTACTACATCACCTCACCGATCCTGCTCAAGCTGGCCGCCAGCCACGCGGCGCTTGACTCTGCGGTGCTCATGGTGCAACGCGAAGTGGCCGATCGCGTCACCGCCGCGCCGGGCTCGCGCGATTTCGGCGTGCTCTCGGTCACGGTGCAGATGCACGGGCCCGTTGAGCAGCTATTTACGCTGCCGCCATCCGCCTTTTCTCCGCCGCCGGAGGTGCACTCCACCGTCTTCCGGTGGCGGTTTGCGCCGCGATTCACGGAGCTGGGCGTTGACGCGGAACAATTTCTGCCCTTCATCCGCCAGGCCTTCGCCCAGAAACGCAAGACGCTGGCCAATAACCTGCGTGCGGCCGGAATAGCTCCTGGAGCCGCAGTCGCAGCCCTTGCCCACGCCGGCATCGACGCCCAGGCCCGCACCGAGTCCCTGCCCCTCGAAGCCCTTGCAGCGCTCTGGCGCTCGCTCTCCGTGGAATTGCAGGACGGCCTGCACCCGAATTCCTGAATCGAGCCCACCTGCGCCAGTTGAGCCGCGTTAATCTAACTAGAGGGGTATTGTCCGCGGCACATCGCCGCGCCGTCATCCGCGTCTCCTGACCACCACTGCCGAATGAACCCGAAATCCAACCCGGCCAGCCTCCTCGAGAAAGAGCCCGCAACGACTACTGCGCAGGCCCGCTCGCGCGGTTTTGAGCAGACGCTTGTGAGCGCCCGCCGGACCATGCTGATGAGCGAGATCCTCAAGATCGCGCTGGACAGCTTCAAGGCCAGCAAAACCCGTTTCGCTCTCACCGCGCTTGGCATGGTCATCGGCACGGCCTCAGTCATCCTGGTGGTCACCATCGGCATGACCGGCAAGCAATACGTCCTCGACCTGATCCAGAAGATCGGCACCAACACGGTCGAGCTGGAATACGCGGGCGGCGGAGCCACCGCGTCGGAGCGCGTGCTCTACAACGATTACCTCACCCGCCTGGACGAGAAGGCCGTCGATCAGCAGGTGCCCGGCGTCATGTACTCCTCGCCGGTCCTTGACGATGCACGACCGCCTTAGCTTCGGCGGCGGGGTGACCAAGGACACCCTGGTGCTGGGCGTCAGCCCCGACTACCAGCACATCCGCAATCTCATTGTCACGGTGGGCCGCTTCTTCGACGAGACCGACGATGCGGCGGACATCAAAGTGCGCCGTAGTCACGGAACCGTTTGCCCGGGACGCGCTACGGCAGCGACGATGCAGCCGTGGGCCAGAGCTTTCAAATCCAGGGCATTCCGTTCACCATCATCGGCGTCTTCAAGGAGGCGGTGAACGACTTCGGGCAATCGGAGATTGAGGATGAGACGGTGCTCATCCCCTTCTCCGTGGCGCGCTATTTCACCGGCACCGAGCGCGTGAACCAGATTTACTTCTCCATGCGCAGCATGAACGATGTTCCCGATGCCTCCAAGGAGATTGTGCGCATTGTGAGCGGACGGCACCGTCCCAACTCCGTTTACAAGGCGCAGACCCTCACAGCGCTGCTGGTCATGGCCGCTCAAATTGCCAATGAGCTCACCGCTCGTGCTGGTGCTGGTGGCTGCAGTCACGCTGGCGGTAGGCGGAGTGGGCATCATGAACATCATGCTGGCCAACGTGCGCGCCCGCATCCGCGAGATCGGCATCCGCAAGGCCCTGGGCGCAACCTACCGCGAGATCAAGCTGCAGTTCCTGGCCGAGGCCATCATCATTTCGCTCACCGGGGGAATCGTGGGCACCCTCGTCGGCCTGCTGTTGCCGCTCTCCATCGACATCTTCACCGACTACAGCCTTCCCTTTTCCTGGTGGTCGATCCTCATCGCGCTCACCGCGGCCACGGTGAGTAGGCGTCATCTTCGGCACCGTCCCCGCCACACGCGCTGCGCAGATGGACCCGGTGGAGGCGCTGAAGTATGAGTGATCCTGTAAAGCCAGAGCAGGAGAACGGCGAGCCAGAATCTACGGGTCCCAGCCTGACACTGCTCTACAGCCTGATCGCGCTCGCGCTGGTGATCGCTATCGGGTTCGCCATCCTGATCGTGCTGCCCTTCTACCACCGCGTGGCGCTGTAAAAACAGCTAGCAGCTTTCAGCCGTGAGCTAACCGCTTTCAGTTGTTGGCTTGTCTGGAAGGGCAAGAGTCCCAAGCCAGCAGGACGACGAGCCGGCCGGTCACGGAGACGGCGCTTCGGCCTATCAGGCGGAAGTTGTCATCCTGAGCGAAGCGAAGGATCTGCGGTTGCTTTTCCGATTGGGCTTCGCCAGATTCGTTCGGAGGGGGCGTTCTGTCCTAGCTGCGCATCGTCGCTTCCGCCCGATCCGCGATCATCACCGGAATGCCATCCACAACCGGGTAACCGCGCCCGCACGCAGCGCACATCAGGCGCGCACTCTCAATTCGCAAGTCACCGTGGCATGCCGGACAGGCAAGCTGCGCAACCATCGATTCGTCAAGAGGAATTTGCGCGACAGATTCGGCGCTCATGGCGGGGCCTTTGCTTTCTTGTTCCCTTGTTCCCTCGGTCCCTTGTTGCCTGCCTTACTGCACCACTGCGCCCGCATCGGCGCCAGCGCCCGCAGACTTCGGCCGGAGACTGGCAAACTCCTGCTCGATGCGCTCGTTGGTCCCGGCCTTGGCAAACTCCTGCGCCACGCGGATGCCGTTGTAAATGGCATTGTCGTTCGAGGAACCGTGGCCGATGATGCAGATGCCGCGCACGCCCAGCAGCGGCGCGCCACCGTATTCGGTGTAGTCCAGGCGGCGGCGAAAGTCGTTGAATGCGGCGCGCGACAAGCAGCGCTCCCACCTGCGCCGTGACGGTTCTCGTGAGTGATTCGCGCAGCACGTCGCGGACAAAGCGGCCCACGCCCTCGCTGGTCTTGAGCGCCACGTTGCCCACAAAGCCGTCGCAGACGATCACGTCGGCGTTGCCGTTGAAGATGTCGCGGCCTTCTACGTTGCCGATGAAATGAATGGGCAGCGCCTTGAGCAGCGGAAAGGCTTCGCGGGTAAGCTCGTTGCCCTTGGTCTCTTCTTCGCCAATGGAGAGCAGGCCCACGCGCGGCTGGCGAATCTTGAGCACGCTGCGCGCGTACATCTCGCCCATCACGGCAAACTGGTCAAGATTGTGCGCCTTGCAATCCACGTTGGCGCCCACGTCCAGCAGCACGCAGGGATGGCTCTTGTTGGGAGTAGGCATGGGCGTGGCCAGCGCGGGACGATCGACGCCGGGCAACGCGCCCAGCACCATCTTCGCCGTCGCCATGGCCGCGCCGGTGTTGCCGGCAGTCACAAACCCCTTGCACTTGCCCTCGCGCACCAGCTTGAGGCCGACGCGCATGGAGCTGTCGCGCTTGGAGCGGACCGCATGCGCGGCCTTCTCGTCCATCCCGATGCGCTCGGAGGCGTGATGGATGACGATGGGCAGGTCCTCGTTCTCGAGGTGTTCGTCGAGCAGATCGCGCAGCTCCGCCTCCGGGCCCACCAGGTGGACACGGACCGGCAGCGCGCGGCAAGCCAGAATCGCGCCCCGGATCTCAGGCTCGGGGGCTTTGTCGGAACCTACAGCATCAAGCGCAATGTCGATGAGCATGGGTGCCTTTTGTGTGGGCCCCTGCGTTACTTCGCAGCTTCTTTAACGTCCAGAACCGCGCGGCCCTTGTAGGTTCCGCACTTGGGGCAGGCGCGATGAGGAAGCTTCTTCTCGTGGCAGCTGGGGCACTCAGAGAGGCCCGTCGCGGTGAGGAAGTCGTGAGACCGGCGGAGGGCAGTACGGCGCGTCGAATGGCGCCTTTTCGGATTCGGCATGACAAATTCCTTTCGATTGAGGCGCCGACGGCTGTGGCTCGCCGAATGCCCTCCCACCCTGGCCGCAAAAACAAAGACGCGACGAGAATGGGGCACCCATTTGAAGAGGGGGCACCCTTTGATTCTTCAGGACTTGATCCGGCTGCGCAGGTCGCCCAGGGTCTCCCATCGGGGGTCGCTTGGACCCGCGTCGCAGGAGCAGTTCTGGATGTTCCGGTTTACGCCGCAGCGCGGGCAAAGTCCTTTGCAGTCGGGCTTGCATAGTGTCCTGACCGGCAGGGACAAAAGCACCTGCTCGCGCAGCACATCTTCAAGCGCCAGACTGTCTTTCTGATAATAACCGATTTCGGTTTCCGGCGCAGTAATGGAGCGTTCCGGGGCGTCGGCGTCGGCCCCGATTGGCCGGAAGATCAGGTCAAATTCCGCGGCCAGCGGAATCTCCACCGGCTCTACGCAGCGGGCGCAGGGAACCATGAATTTACCCGCAAACTGCCCCTTCAGGCGGATGTCCGGAACAATTTCCTTGGGGCCACGATGCTCGTGAATCACCTCGGCGCGGCCGGCGGTCGCCAACAGCCCGGTTTGCTCGGCTTCTTCGCCGAAATCAATGGCTCCGGAGGGGAGTTCCAGATCGAATTCGACTGGCTCCCGTTCCAGTTCGCTGACTTTGAATTCCATAATTCGAGCCTACGGCGCAAGGGGCGGCGCGTCAACGCAGACGGCCTAAACGACTTTTCAGTGCGCAGCCGCCAGCACCGGCCCGCTACGCACCTGCAGATAGCGGCTGGCGAACTCCAAAAACGTGGGCCAATTCGGCGCGGGCGTGTGGCCGCCCGTATGCTGCCGAAACGCAATATCGCCGGCGATGAGTGGCGTTTCGATAGCCGGAAACTCCGCCGTGCTCAGATCCTTTTTCCCCAGCAGCCGGTACACCGGACCAGCGGCCACCGCAGCCTCGAACATTCCCTTCGCATCGGCCCAGCCGTCGCCGGCCTGCGTAGAACCCGCCGAGATGAACACCGGCCGCGGCGCGCACAGCGCAATCAATTCATTGGCATCCACCGGCAAATCGGCCACCGTCAGCGGCCCATCGTATTTCAGGAAGTTTCCCGCCATCCAGTGGTATTCGCCGCTGGCGGCAATGTTCCCGATCTGCTCGCCCCAATTGCGGCGGTAGAGCTTGGCGCCGGCCTCGCCGCTGGAGCTGATGTAGCCGATCGCGAAGCGGCTGTCGTAGGCCATCGCCACCAGCGCGGCTTTCCCGTAGCGCGAGTGCCCCTCGATGCCGACCTGGTGCGCATCGACTGCCGAATCAGTCTCAAAATAATCGAGCGCGCGGCTCGCGCCCCAGGCCCATGCGCGCAGAGCGCCCCACTCGTCAGGCTGGCGCGGCTGGCCGTGGTTGGCGAGTCCGATGATCCCTTCCATCAGGCCGGCGCCGTTGTCCGGCTGCACGCTGGTGGGAATGTACTCGGCGTAACCCCAGCCGCGGGCAAGCACCTGCTGCTGCCAGGTTGGTCCGGGAGGCGGCGCAAACTGCGGAAACCGCTTCAGCATCATTTCCATGAACTCGCGGCTAAAGCCGAATTCCATGATCACAGGCACCGGACCGGCGACGTTGGCAGGCGTGCTCAATGTCAGATCGATGTTCACGGTGATCGCCGGGGCGCCTGCATTCTCCACGTGGCCGATAAGCTTTTTGGTAATCACCGGCACGTCGCCGTTCATTTCATGAGTTACTCTGACCACCTCCCAATTGACTTTGGGAACGTCGGCCGGCACGCGGCCCAAGATGTCCTCATTGAACAGCTCGACAATCTGCGGACGCCGCTCGGTCCACCACATTTTGGCGGAGGTCACGGGCGTGCCGTTGGCCAGCCGCAGCGGGTCGGGCAGCGGAAGGTGCATGTCCGCCTTTGACTCGTCGTAGTTGACGCCATCTGGAGCATGGGGATCGCCGTTCACGCCGGGTCGCAGCGTCTTGATGCCCAGCAGGTCTTTCATCTGCTGGTAGTCTTTTTCGGTTGCGGCCTGGATGGCGATCTGCTCCGGAGTCGGCGCAGGGTGCGCCGCAGGTGTTGACTGTCCAGCCACCCGGCTTGCACTCAGCAAGCCAGCAAAACCCAACACACCAATGAACGCACAAGAAGAGGCAGTAGATTTCAGCAAGGCAGCAGATCCTCCGGTTAGCAGGCAGAGTCGGCGAACCGCCCAACTATATCGATTTTCTACATCGCGAGCAAGCAAACGTGCAAAAACCACCACACTACCTGGCCCGCACTCCGCGCAGCACTTCGCTGCAAGGAGCTCGGGGGCGCCAGGAGACCGCCGCGATAGCCGGCCTGGCGCCACAAACCAGCCGCAACTCTACGCACCGGTTTTTCTCATCGCCAAACGCGTTATGTTAGCCTCCGGATAGGCGCCTTTCGTGGCGCGGCATTGCTTAACCCTTTCGCCCTTCACTTTCGCAGGCGGGCAGTGGTTTGGTGGCAATTCCATTCCCGCATCATGGTTTCCCTGGGCGGACGGATACCAGCGAATTTTGGAGAGAAACTGCGCATGAGCGCCGTCAAGTACGACCTGATCGTGATTGGCTCGGGGCCGGCCGGGCAGCGCGCCGCCGTGGCCGCCTCCAAGATGAACAAGCGCGTGGTGGTGGTAGAAGCCCGCTCGGTGGTGGGCGGCGTCTGCATCAACACCGGCACCATCCCCTCCAAAACCATGCGCGAGGCGGTGCTTCATCTCTCCGGTTACAACTACCGCACCATTTATGGAATGAATTACCGCGTCAAGGAAAAGATCACCATGTCCGACCTGGCCTTCCGGGTGCAAGCGGTGATCAAGACCGAGATTGACGTGACCGAGGCGCAACTGTCGCGCAACGGCATCGACGTGGTCCATGGCTTTGCCCACTTCATCGATCCGCACCACGTGCGCGTCGAGGGCCCGCAGGGCGAAGTGACGCTCGAGGCCGATCGCGTCATCATCGCCGTCGGCACCAAGCCCGCCGCGTCGCCGAAGGTGCCCATCAATGGCCGCTCCATTGTCAACAGCGACCAGGTCCTCGGCCTGGAGTCGCTGCCCCACTCGCTCATCGTGGTGGGCGGCGGGGTCATCGGCGTCGAATACGCCTGCATGTTCGCGGTGCTGGGCGTGCGCGTCACGCTCATCGAAAAGCGCAACCGCTTGCTCGACTTTGCCGACCAGGAGATCATCGAAACCCTCAGCTATCACCTGCGCGACATGCGCGTCACCTTGCGCCTGGGCGAAGAAGTCGAGAGCGTGGAAGAGATCCCGGCTCCCGCGGGCGATGGCACTGCGCCCGGCACAGTTGTGGCAAATCTCGAAAGCAAGAAGCGCGTCTCCGGCGATGCCCTGCTTTACGCCGTTGGACGCCAGGGCGCCGTCGACGAGCTCAACCTGGCGGCCGTGGGCATTGAGACGGACAGCCGCGGCCGCATCCCCGTGGATGAGCACTACTGCACCAACGTCGACCACATCTACGCAGTGGGCGATGTGGTGGGCTTTCCCTCGCTGGCCTCAGTTTCCATGGAGCAAGGCCGCCTCGCGGCCGCGCACGCCTTCAACGATGGCAAGGCAACGACCAATCCCAGCGTTTACCCCTACGGCATTTATACGATCCCGGAGATCAGCTTTATCGGCAAGACCGAAGAGCAGTTGACCGACGAGGATGTTCCCTACGAAGTGGGCATGGCCTACTACCGCGAAGTGGCGCGCGGGCAGATTCGCGGCGACACCACCGGCCGGCTCAAGCTCATCTTCCATCGCGACACGCGCAAGGTGCTGGGCGTGCACATCATCGGCGAAGGCGCGAGCGAACTGGTGCACATTGGACAGGCAGTGATGACACTGGGCGGCACCATGGACTACTTCATCGATACCGTCTTCAACTACCCCACGCTGGCCGAGTGCTACAAGGTCGCCGCGTTCAACGGCCTGGGTCGCCTGCACCGATATCAGGCAGGGTAATGCAGCTGCTAGCTTCCAGCCTCCAGCTTCTAGCCTGGACGGAAGCAGGTCAGCGATAGCGGATGGGCAGGCACATTGAGGGACGAGAGAAGGCTAGAGGCTAGCAGCTAGAAGCTCACGTCCGCCCGCATCACCGGAGGGCAAGAAACATGACTACCGCGATCGGCGTCGTCGTCACGGACCACATCACCGCCGGAAGGCTTGAGGATCAGCGGCTCACCGGCAAGCCGTTGCGGTATCCCAATGACCCTGCAGAACTGGATGCGCTGATCACCCTTCCGGCCAGCGAACTGGTGGGGATGATTGCCGAGCATGTGGAAGCCCTGGCCGGCAGCCACACCAGCGGCGCGGACGCCATCGGCGTAGCGGTTCCCGGAATCGTGCGCGCCGGCGTGGTGGAAGACTCGCCGAACCTGCCCCAGCTCAAGGGATCGCGCATGGCCGCAGCGCTCAACAAGGCAATTGCAGCGCGCGGGATCAATGCCCCCGTTCATGTGGCCAACGATGCCGACGCCATTGCCGCCGGCGTGGCTGCCACGCACGGCCAGCTTAACAAACTCACCCGCGTCTGGACGCTCGGCAACGGCATCGGTTACGGCCGCTGGCCGTATGTCGACGGCGTGTGGGAGGGCGGCCACATCACCGTCACCCTGGACCCCAAGGAGCGCTACTGCGGCTGCGGTGGACAAGGCCATCTCGAAGGCATCATGGGCTATCGGGCGATGCGGCTGAGGTTCCTCGACATGGAGCCGGAAGAGGTCTTCGCCAACGCCAAAAAAGGCGACGAGCGTTGCCGCGATTTCGTCGACCTGTGGCACCGCGCGCTGGCCGCCGGAACGGCCTCCTTCATCCACCTGGCGGGACCGGGCCGCTTCTACTTCACCGGCCACAACGTGGGATTTCTAGACCTCGCCCTGCTGCGCCACCATCTTGATACCATGGTGCGCATGAGCATGCTCGAAAGCTATTCGCTCGAAATCCTCCCCCCTGACGATGAGACCGCGCTGATCGGCGCCGGGGTGTCGGCGCTACGCGCCCTGGCAACATAGCGCGGTGGTGTCGCCGCGCTCCGCCGCAGCAAGGAGCACGAGAATCGCAGGCTTTCCAATTCCGCCAGGGCTGCGCGAGCCGGTCCCAGAACGCGGTATATTAATCACCGCGGTATATTAATCACTTTGATCGGCTTGACAATCGCTACAGATGAAGCGCCAATACAGCATAAATCAGGTAATTCTTACCAACCCCACTCATGACTTTTTACCTATAACCTGCACTATTTGCACGGTTGCCTGAAGATCGCGATTTTTTGATTTTTTTGCGAAAAAGCCTATTGTCCGCATTGGGAAAACCTGTATTATCCCTTTAGCAATTCTCCCGCTTGCCGGTCAGAGTTTAGGGAATCCAGGTAAGGGAAATCGAAGCGTGAATTGAAAGACCCCGCTTCCCTCTTCCAGCTTGATTCTTCGGTGTCGACAGGAGATCGCTTGGGCAGCGCAAGTCCTCTGCAGCGTCCTGGCGGTAAGTGAAAAGGTTGATGAGTAGCTCGTATCAAGCGTTCTTCGTCTTGTAGCTCAAAACAGCCCCCAAGATAGTGGATAGCGTGCTCCTTCTCGGGAAAGGATGAGGAGGAGTGTGTCGAGCAACCAGCATTTATATCCCTCGGATCGGCTCCGAGGCAGTTTTTCCGTGACCGGCCAGGGCTCCTCTCTTCTGCGCGTCACGGCACCACACTTCGTAGCTATGGTTTTCGCGGGAAAGAGCGTTCCTGGAGCAGGTGTGGAGAGCCGCGAATGGGTCGCCATGGTGTTGTGCTGATTGCGGCGCTTCGGTGGTCAACAGGCACGCTCCGCCGGCAAGAGCGAAGTTGACGCTTCAATAGTTCGCACGTGAAAAGCGCGTTGAAAGTAAGCTGTCACGCGCGCCAATCAAAGCCCGGATATTTCGGCTCCAACAAGGCCTCTGACGAGACCTGCAGGTATTTTTTGTCGCAAAACGACAGAACCGATGCACCGACTAACGAAGGGATTTACGTGAATATTCTCAAGCAGATAACTTTTCTTATCTCGTTTCTTGCCCTGATCGCGTTGCCCGCCTTTGCCGGCGTGACCGTCAATAGCCCCTACAATGGCGAGCAAGTCTCATCCCCCTTTACACTGTCGGCTTCGGCTTCGGCATGCTCGTCGCAGTCCATCTCCTCCATGGGCTATTCGCTCGATAACAGCTCGGATACGACGATCATCAAGGGCTCATCCATCAGTACCTCCGTCCAGGCCGCGGCAGGTTCGCATACAGTTCATGTGAAATCCTGGGGCGATAATGGCGCGTCCTGCGTCACCGATGTGACCGTTACGGTGGCAGGCACCACCAGCGCCTCGACGGGTGGTACTGTGGTTCCCTCCACCGCGACTACCGTGAGCAGCCTTCAGGTTCTGTCGAACTGGGAAGAGGAGCACGACCCCGGGACGAGCGGCAGTTCGAGCGGTTCGATGAGTATCGTCAGCTCGCCTGCCTATAGCGGCAGTTCCCGCAAGTTCGTCACCACCTTCTCGGGTTCAGGCGGCGAACTTTACCACGTGACGTATGGAGACGATACGACCTCCACGAACTTTTTCTATGACGGATGGGTCTATATCAGCGGTTCGGCGTCGAACCTCGGCAATATCGAAATGGACATGAACCAGGTTATGGAAAACGGACAGACGGTGATCTACGGGTTCCAGTGTGACGGCTGGGAAGGTACGTGGGACTACACCGAGAACGCGGGATCACCGACCAGTCCCAAGGATACCTGGGTGCACTCGAAGGCAGCGTGCAATCCACGTAACTGGGCGGCCAATACGTGGCATCACGTACAGGTCTATTACTCGCGTACTTCCTCCGGCGAAGTGACCTACCATTCGGTGTGGCTCGATGGCACTGAGTCCGCGCTCAATGCCACCGTTCCCTCCGCGTTTGCCCTGGGTTGGGCTCCGACGCTGCTCACCAACTTCCAGGTGGATGGCGACGGCAGCGGCACAGCGACCGTGTATCTCGACGACCTGCAAATTTCTCGCTGGTAATTTTTGGGTTCCCGTCCAATCTATTCGCTTCAATGCCGGGTGCTCCATCCTGTTCACAGTCTCATCGTGAAAAGGGTGGGGCACCACAAAGCCCGACCCGGCAAGACACCCCCATTTTGCCCCGGCCCCGAAATCTGTCAAGATAGTAGTGATATGACTGTCTCCGCTCCTGCCAGTGTCTTTGCCGACCGTATCGGCCGCATTGAGGTGTCTGCAACCATGGCGGTGGCCGCTGAGGCCGCCAAACTGCGCGCCGAGGGCGCCAATCTGGTGGACTTCGGCGCCGGCGAGCCGCACTTCGCCACCCCCCAGCACATCAAGGACGCAGCCATCGCCGCCATCCAGGCGAACTTTACCCGCTACACCGTGGTGCCGGGCATTCCCGACGTGCGCAAGGCGATCGTCGATCGTCACGCCGCCGACTTCGGTTCCAACTACACGGTCGACGAAGCGGTCTTCACCACCGGCGGCAAGCTGGCGCTCTTCAATACCATCCAGGTGCTTGTCGACCACGGCGACGAAGTCATCCTGCCCGTGCCCTACTGGGTCAGCTTCAAAGACATCATCCAGTACGCGGGCGGCAAAGTTGTTTTCCTCGAGACCAGCGAGGCCGAGAGCTTCCGCATCACGGCCGACGCCATCGAGAAGGCCATCACGCCACGCACCAAGGCCATCATCCTCAACTCTCCTTCCAACCCGGCTGGGTCCGTGGTCTCGGCCGAGGATCTGGAGCGCATCGTTCATCTCGCCCATGAGCGTGGGATTTTCCTGCTCCTGGATGAGTGTTATGTCTATCTGAACTACGCCGGGAAATGCGTCTCCGGTGGCTCGTTCACCTTCGCCAAGGATCACATCGTCATCCTCGGCTCGCTCTCCAAGACCTACGCCATGACCGGCTGGCGTGCCGGCTATGCGCTGGCCGCAAAACCCGTAGCCGCCAACCTCAGCAAGCTGCAGTCGCAGTCCACTTCGAACGCAACGAGTTTTGTCCAGAAGGCGGCCATTGCGGCGCTGGCCGGACCGCAGGAGTGCGTCAAGGAGTTTCGCGAGGAGTTCATCGGTCTGCGCGACTACATGCTGGAAAAAATCACCGCCATTCCGGGCGTCACCTGCACCAAGCCGGAGGGCGCGTTCTACGTCTATCCCAATATCTCCGCGTATATCGGCAAAGGCGGCATCAAAACCGCTACCGAGCTGGCCACGCGCATGTTGCACGAGGCGCACGTGGTCACGGTTCCTGGCGAGGCCTTCGGCACCGCCGAGCACGTACGGCTCTCCTACCCGGTAACCCGCGCCAATATCGACGAGGGCACGCGCCGGATGGGCGAATTCCTGACCGGGCTCCGGTAAACAGGGATCAGGTTTCAGGGTTCAAGACTGAAGGCCGGGACTTTAGCCCCGGTTGGCGTGTAGCACTCAATGAATCGTCCAGAGCAGACCGGATGCCGCTGAGGCAAGAATCCATCCTATCCTGTAGATCTCAGGCATTCGGCCATCTGCCGGGAAAAAATACTTCGCTCCACGACTGTGCAAACGTTATCCCTGTCGCGTAGGATGTTTTTTCAATGTCGAAGTTAATCGATTTTCGTCCTGTGATTCTGGCCGGTGGCAGCGGCACCCGTTTCTGGCCTCGTTCCCGCCGTGCCCGCGCCAAGCAGGTTCTCGCGCTCGATGGCGAACGCTCCATGATTCAGCAGACCGTCGAGCGGCTCAAGCCACTGGCCGCGCTGGAAAGCACCTGGATCATCACCAACGAGTTCCTGGCGCACGAAATCGCCGATCAGTTGCCCGGCCTGCCCGACGGCCAGATCGTGCAGGAGCCGGTTGCCCGCAATACCGCACCCGCGTGCGGGCTAGCCGCATTCCTTATCGAGAAACAGAATCCTGACGCCATCCTGGGCATTTTCCCCTCCGACCACGTGATTGCCGACGAGCCGCGCTTTCTCAAGGCTCTGCAAAAAGGGCATCGCGCTGGCCTCGGCCGGCGACAACATCGTGGTGCTGGGCATTGAGCCGGTGCGCGCGGAAACCGGCTACGGCTACATCGAAACCGGCGACCTGACCAAGGACGGCGGAGCCCTGCACGTCCGCCGCTTCATTGAGAAGCCCAACCAGAACCGCGCCGAAGAGTTTGTGGCTGCAGGCAATTACTACTGGAACTCCGGTATGTTTCTGTGGTCGGCACGCACGCTGGCCAATGCGGTGCGCGAGCACCTGCCGGAGACCGCGCCGCTGCTCGAATCCATTGCCGCGGCCTACGGCACGCCCCAGTTCGACGAAGTCTTCCGCAATCTCTATCCCAAGTGCGAGAACATCTCCGTCGACTACGCGGTGCTGGAGCCGCGCTCGGCCAAGGGCGAGCACCTGTCGCACCTCTACTGTCTGCCGGCCGAATTCAGTTGGAACGATCTCGGCTCCTGGGCTTCGCTCTACGAGTACCAGCTCGACACCCGCCTGCGCGGCGACGCGGAGGGCAATGTCGCTGACACCGGCGGCCACCTGGCCATCGAAGCTACGGACAACTACGTCTTCAGCCCCAAGAAGTTTGTAGCTTTGGTGGGCGTGGAGAACCTGGTCGTTGTCGATACTGAAGACGCGCTGCTCATCGTGCACCGCGACCACTCCCAGGATGTAGGCAAGATCGTGAAAGAGCTAAGCCAGACCGGGCGCAACGAACTTATCTAGCTGTCAGCCCTCGATCTTCGCTCAACAAATACGCTGTCATTTGAGCGCAGTGGGGCGTATTTTGCACCCAAGCCAAATGGGCCGCGAATGATCATGCCGCCACCACTTCCACGCGCCCCGCAGCCTTCACGCCCTCCGGCTCGACGACAATCTTTACCCCCCGCCCCAGCCGCACCAGGCATTCCATCATCTTGATTTCGCTGACGCCGCGGAACTCCCCGCGCAACATCCTGGAAAGCTTGGGCTGCGTCAGTCCCAGCACCTGCGCCGCCTGTTGCTGAGTCCAACCGCGCGCGCGCAGAATTTCCGCAATCTTCATCACCAATTGCGCTTTCAGCAGCATTTCATCTGCATCGGGAAAACCCAACTCGTGGTACGCACTTTTCACCGCTTTCTTCTTTCTCATTCCTCGACCTCCATTGTTTGCGCGAGGTCTTTCACGCTGACCATTATACCCAAATAGGAATAATCGTGAGCGCCCAATTTCCAAGCGGTACAATTCAGACGTACTCAGCAGACATCATTGCCTGAGCCGAGGGTCAAATGCCCGAAACTATTGATTGGCCGCTGCGCAACACTGCGCGGCCACGCCGCTATGTGCTGATCTTCTTTCTCGTCCTCGTTGCCATCATCGTTCTCTGCGCCAGCTCGCTCATTGCCTACTGGGTCGACATGCTCTGGTTCAATTCGCTGGGCTACGCCGGCGTCTTCTGGACCACTGTACGCATGGAGTGGACCGTCTTCGCGATCTTCGCCACCGCTACCTTCGCGATTCTCTTTGGCGCCTTCGCGCTGCTGCGGCGAACCCACGCCGCCGACCTGCCCGGCACGCATACCATCCTGGTCGGCGGTCAGCCCATCGATCTGCCGGTCGAGAAGGTTCTGGGCTGGCTTGCGCTTGGACTTTCGCTGCTGATCGCGCTCGGCACCGGCGCCGCTATGAAAGCGCAGTGGCCCACCATCGCCCTCTACTTTCACGCTCCGCGCGCGGCCGGCGTCGCCGACCCGATTCTGGGCAAGCCACTCGGCTTCTATCTCTTCACGCTGCCTATGTGGGATACGGTCGCGGGCTGGCTGCTGACCATGGCCGTCCTGGTCTCCATCATGGCCGCGCTGTTCCTGCTGGTGGCTGGCGGCGGACGAGCCTTTACCGGCCGCCTCAGCCGCGCGGTGTCGCTGCCCTGGCGTGGCGTTTCCTTCGCGCTGGGTTTTCTGCTCCTCACTTTCGCCTTCCACGCCTACATCGGCCGCTTCGAATTGCTCTTCGAGCACCACACCATCTTTGACGGCGTCTCCTACACCGACGCGCATGTCACTCTGGGCGGAATGCTTGTGGTCTGCGTGGCGCTGCTCATCGGCGCGGCCATCGCTATCTTCAGTGGCATCACCAAACCGAGCGGCGGCTTGCTGGCCGCGGCCGTTGCGCCGGGCATCGTCTGCTATCTCGCCGTGGGCATCGCCGGATGGTACGTCACCACTTTCGTGGTCAAGCCGAATCAACTCGATCGCGAGCGGCCTTACATCGCCGACAACATCCAGATGACTCGCCAAGCCTACGGCCTCGACCACTTCCAGCAGAGCGAGTTCCCTGCCGAAACCACCGTCGCCGCCGCCGACCCCGCTGCCAACCAGGCCACGCTCGACAACATTCGCCTGTGGGACGTGCAAGCGCTTCAGGACACGCTGCGCCAGGTGCAGGAGATTCGCACCTACTACGACTTCCCCGATATCGACATCGACCGCTACAAGCTAAACGGCACACTGCGCGAGGTCATGCTGGCGGTGCGCGAGCTCAACGTGGACAAGCTGCCTGAGAGCAGCCGCAACTGGATCAACGACAAGCTCATCTACACGCACGGCTACGGCATCACCATGAACCCGGTGAACGGCTTCACGCCGGAAGGCCTGCCCACACTGTATCTGTCGAACATGCCGGTGCAAAGCACCGTGCCCGGCCTCAGCGTCACGCGCCCTGAAGATCTACTTCGGCGAACTCACCAACACCGACGTCTACGTGAAGACCCACCAGCAGGAATTCAACTACCCCAACGGACAGAGCAACAATCTCACTACCTACCAGGGCACCGGTGGCATCCCGATGGGCGGTTTTCTGCGCCGCGTGCTGCTGGCCTTCAACCGCGGCGACATCGGCAAGGTGCCGTTCAGCGACGATATCGACGCCAACAGCCGTCTGCTGATGCGCCGCAACGTCATCACAGCGCGTCAGCGCGCTCGCCCCGTTTCTCACCTTCGATCCCGATCCCTACATCGTGGTCGGCGACGACGGCCGTCTCAAGTGGATCATCGATGGCTTCACCTCCTCCGACACGTACCCGTACTCCGCGCATGCCGCGCTGGGCGACGGCGAAGTCAACTACATGCGCAACAGCGTGAAGGTTGTTATCGACGCCTATGACGGCACCACCACCTTCTACGTCTTCGACAAGCAGGACCCGATTCTGGCCGCGTGGCGCGGCATCTTTCCCGCGCTCTTCAAGGACGCATCCACCATGCCGCCGTGGCTGCGCGCGCATGTGCGCTATCCCGAGCTGCTGCTCAGCCTGCAGGCCGATGTCTACGGCCTCTACCACATGACCGATCCCGAAGTCTTTTTTAATCGCGAAGACCAATGGACGGTGGCCACGCAGACCGGTCCCGGCAGCGGCGGTGGCGAGCAGAGCACGCAGGCAATGCAGCCCAACTTCGTGCTCATGACGCTGCCCGGAGAATCGAATCTGGAGTTCGTCGAGATCCTGCCCTTCACGCCCAACAATCGCAACAACATGATCGGCTGGATTGCCGCGCGCAGCGACGGCGAGCACTACGGCACCGCCGTGGTCTACGACTTCCCCAAGACGCGGCTGGTCGACGGCCCGCAGCAGATCGAAGCGCGCATCGACCAGAACGCGCAGCTCTCCGGCCAGCTCACGCTGTGGAACCAGCAGGGCTCGCACGTAATCCGCGGCAGCCTTCTGGTGATTCCCTGCGGCAAGGCGCTGCTCTACGCCGAGCCTATTTATTTGCAGGCCGAGCGCAGTCCCATGCCGGAATTGCGCCTCGTCGTGCTGGCCTTGCAGGATCGCCTGGCCTTCGGGCCGAACTTCGAAACCGCGGCTGCCTCGCTCTTTGGCGACGGATCTTCCTCGCTCACCGCCAGCGAAGCGCCGCAGCCCGGCCCCGCGCCAACAGGAACCGCGCAGCCAGCGGCAACAGACGTGAAGACGCTGATCGCGCAGGCAAGCCAGGACTTCGAGGATTATCAACGCCTCACTTCGGAAGGCAAGCTCAGCGAAGCCGGCCAGAAACTCGACGACCTGAAGCGCTTGCTAGGCGAGTTGAGCGCGCACTCAAAATAGTCGAGCTGACATCTCCGTCACGGCATCTTTACATCGCCGGGATTCCAATCCGCTCATCAGATTGGAAGCGCGCGCGGGAAGCATTCTGCGGACGCTCCGGCACCGGCTTGCCGCCCACCCAGCTTGAAATAGCTCTCTACGTACCGCAAAATGACTTGGTACCGCAAAAGACTTGAAGCACTTTGAAGGAGGTCGAATTATGAAAAACACAATGGATAAGGCGAGGTGTTCAAGAGTAACGCAAAAATTCACCCGTCATATACGTCACGGAATATTCTTTCAATGGATCGTTTGTGTACTCGGTCTTGGCCTTTCGCCCGCCATCTACGGCCAAGCCGCGGGAAGTTTTTCAGGGAACGTTACCGATAAATCCGGATCGGGTGTTGCCGGAGCCACGGTTACCGTCACCGACGAAGGCACCGGCCTGGAACGAACAGCCAATACAGACGACGCTGGCCACTATCTGATTCCCTTGCTCCCAGTCGGAACGTATACGGTACGCGTCGACTCTTCCGGCTTTCGAACCGCAGAATCCAAGAATTTGAATCTCCAGGTTCAGCAGGCCCGCGAGCTCGACTTCACGCTGGTGCCTGCAACTGTAACCACCACGGTGACAGTGGCCGGCGACGCCGTGGCCATTGAGACAGCCAATCCTTCCCTGGGCCAGGTCATCACCTCTCAGCAGGTGTCGCAGTTGCCCTTGAACGGCCGCAACTTCGTCCAGCTCGCGACGCTCACTGCCGGCGCTACGTCCGAGACCAACCCCAATAGCTTTTTCACCTCCGGCAGCGACAGCGAGGTAGCTGCGCGCGGTTCCTTCTCCTTGTCGGTCGGCGGGTCGCGTCCCAACAGCACCGATTGGCTGCTGGATGGCATCGACAACAACGAGTTGACGGCCGGCGGCATCGGTATCTTTTCGTCGATTGACGACATTCAGGAGTTTAAGGTCCTTACCTACAGCTATTCCGCCGAATATGGCACCCGCGCGGGTCCGACAGTTCTGGTCACCACCAAGTCCGGCACCAACGATTTCCATGGATCGCTCTACGAGTTTGTGCGCAATACGGACCTCGATGCCGAAAGCTTCTTCGCCACTTCCCCGGAAAAGTTCAACCTGAATCAATTTGGCGGTTCGGTCGGCGGGCCGATTCACAAGAACAAGACGTTTTTCTTTGTGGACGGCGAACAAAAGTATCAGCGTGAGGCCATTGATTTTGTCGGACTGGTTCCATCGCTGGCCATGCGCAGCGGCGATTTCACCGATGATCCGGTCGGCAACAACATTTCCACAAACGCTTCTGGCGGTTTCGTTCCCGTCATCTCGAACCCGAATATGTATGGCGCTTCGACCAACCCAGCCGTCTACCCGAATATCTATTTTCAGTGCAATGGACAGGGCAATCCTAACCCGGTCAATGCCAATGGAAGCCAGGCGCAGGGAACTCCCTGTAACAAGATTCCGGCCGGCCTGTTCAACAACATTGGGCAGGCCATGATGCGCATCTATCCGACTCCCAACGCGGATGTTTCCGGCGATAACTATGTGAACGAGCCGGTGCGCAGCTTGAACGAAACCAAGTTCGATATCCGCCTGGACCAGACGTTCTCCTCCAAAGACACCGGTTTTGGCCGCTTCAGCTACGATCAGGCGTTTTCCTTTGTTCCGGGCGGCGCTCCCGGGTTGGCCTCAGCCAGCGCCTTCGGCAGCACGGAACGCCTGATTAACCACGCACGCGAAATCGCCCTCGGGGAAACTCACGTGTTCAATGCGACCACCATCAATCAGGCCACCGTCGGGTACGACCGCATCTTTAACTACATCCTGTCACTGGGCTCCGGCACCTGCGCATCCGCAACCATCGTGCCGGGCGGCATTCCCGGCGCCAACCTGGGCTGCCCGATCGGCAGCACTCCCTGCGCTGCAGGGGCGTATAGCTGCGGCCTGACTTCTACCGAAGTAACCGGCAACTATTGGGCGATCGGCGATCGCGGTTACTCGCCTTTCCAGGGTGGAACCAATATCTTCTCGTACAGGGATGCGCTTGAACTTATCCGCCGCAATCACGACATCCGGGTCGGCTTTGACATCCGCGCCAACCAGATGAACGTGGGCACAGAAGCATTTCAGGACGGGTACTGGTACATCGGCGACGGCGGGCTTTTTAGCGGCTATACGTGCCCGTCCAACGCAGCAGGTTGCACCAGCGTCGCCGGCAATCCCGAGGCCGATTTTCTGATGGGCCTCACCGGGCTGGCCATTCACGACCAGACCTTCGGTTTCACTGTTACCGGCCGCCGCTGGAAGATCTACCGGCCCTTCATTGAGGACGATTGGAGAATCGTACCGTCTCTGACCCTCAATCTGGGATTGGCTTGGGATATGACCACTCCCATCAGCGAAGCCCACGGCCGTCTCGCCGACTTCGATCCTGCTACGTCACAGCTTCTCATAGCCAATCAGAATGGTGTCGGTGCGTCAGCCGGCGTGCAAATGGATTGGACGGCTCTCGAACCCCGCGTTGGAGCGGCCTGGAAGGTTTTTGGCAGCGACAAGACGGTGCTTCGCGCCGGCTACGGTATTTTCCACGATTCGGCCTGGAGCCAAGGCGCGCAGGGTCTGTGGATGAATCCCCCTTTCCTGGGTGAAACCGACGCCTTCCCCTCTGCCGGCTGCGCCTTCGCAACTTCGTACTGCGCAACCGCGGCTGGTGGATCACAAACACCCACCGGCCTGAGCCTCTCCAGCGGATTTGCGACCCTCGCTGCTCCGCCCACCTTCTCCAGCTTCACCGGCACGTTTTATGCCCAGCCGACCAACTTTAAGTTAGGCAGGGTGCAGCAATACAACGTGAACATCGAACGCCAGTTGCTGGGCGGCATCGTACTTACCGCCGGTTATGCCGGCTCGCGCGGCAATCATATCCTGGTTGGCGGCAACGACCTGAATACGCAGAGCCCGTCTGCCTGCGGCACAGTTCCTGGCTACACGCTGGGCTGCTTGCCTGGCGGACAGCCGTACATACCCACCTACGAATCCAGCACGCCCGACGATAACATCGTTTCTCTCTTCGGCGACGTGGGAGATACAACCTATAACTCGCTGCAAATCAAAGCTGAAACCAAGACGCCGAGGCATGGTCTTTACGCGCTCTTTGCCTACACCTATTCCCACACTTACGACAACGGGCTTTCCGACGGTCTCGGTTCCGAGCTGAGCGCGCCCTTCTTCCCTCTGCCCAACTGGCGGTCTTTGGACTGGTCCTTGTCGCAGATCAACCTCAACCATAGCTTCACCGGAAGCATCATCTACGATCTGCCGTTCGGCAGGGGCAAGATGTTCGGCAGCAGCTGGAATAATGTGACCAACGCGCTTCTGGGCAACTACCAGATGACACTCATTGAGAGAATTTCTTCTGGATTCCCTGTCCCACTGATCGACACCAACAATCAGGCTGGACAAGGTTTCAACGCCTTCGAGAATGGAGGCAATGACGACAACTGGAACCGGCCGAATCAGTTGGCCAATTGCAATCCCTATGCCACCAACCACGGCCAGCATCAGTGGATTAACCAGTCCTGCTTTGCTGCGCCTACGCCCGGCGAGTTGGGCGACGCGGCGCGCGTCCCGGTCTCTGGTCCCGGCTTTGTCAACTCGGATGTCTCCCTGATCAAGGATTTTCTGCTGCACAGAGAGATGGGACTGAATTTCCGCGCCGAGTTCTTCAACATTTTCAATCACCCGCAGTTCGGCATGCCAACCAACGATATAAACACGCCCTCAGCCACTCTCCCCAACGGCACGATCCTTCCCAACTCGCTGGGATTGGTGAGCTCAACCGTCAACAATCCGCGCTTGATCCAGTTGGCCATGAAACTCACCTTCTGAGGGTCGAATAAAAACGGTTTTTCACCAGGGAACGAGGGCTCAGAAATACATCTGAGCCTTCGTTCTCACCGTTTCCGGGCCAATAAAATTACGCAAGCCGGCGCTGTCCTCCACGGCGTCAGGCTCGCGCTAAAATTTATCTATGGTATGCGCCGCAATTTCTCCGGATGTTCTGGCAAAGTACGAGCCTGTGATTGGGCTTGAAGTGCATGTGCAACTGCTGACGGCTACCAAGATCTTCTGCGGTTGCGCCAATCGCTTTGGCGCGGAGCCGAACACCAACATCTGCCCGGTCTGCATCGGGCTGCCTGGCGCACTGCCGGTGTTGAATGAGAAAGCGATCGAGTTCGCCACGCTGGCTTCGCTGGCACTCAACTGCTCGGTTCGCGAGCGCTCCATTTTCGCGCGCAAGAATTACTTCTATCCCGATTTGCCCAAGGGCTACCAGATTTCGCAGTACGACAAGCCGATTGCCGAAAACGGCTGGATCGATATTCCTGCGGCCGATGGCAGCATGAAGCGGATCGGCATTACGCGGCTGCACATGGAAGAAGACGCCGGCAAGAGCCTGCATGACGGCTTTTCCGATTCGGCTACGCGCACCTATCTCGACCTGAACCGCTGCGGCACGCCGCTGGCCGAGATCGTCAGCGAGCCCGACATCCGCACCCCTGATGAAGCCTTCGAATACCTCACACGCCTGAAGGAGATTCTGCTCTACACCGGCGTCTCCGACTGCAACATGGAGGAAGGCTCGCTGCGCTGCGACGCCAACGTCAGTGTGCGGCTGAAAGGCGCGCCGAAGTTTGGCACCAAGGCCGAAGTGAAAAACGTGAACAGCTTCCGCTTCATTCGCGCGGCATTGGAATACGAGATCGAGCGGCAGATTGAAGTGATTGAATCGGGCGGCCGCGTGGCGCAGGAGACGCGCCTCTACAACGCGAATGAAGGCCGCACGTATTCGATGCGATCGAAGGAACAGGCGCACGATTACCGCTATTTTCCTGAGCCGGATTTGCCGCCGTTGATCGTCTCGCCTGAGCTCCTGTCTGAGACCAGAAAAAAACTCCCGGAGATGCCTGAGGCGCGGCGCGTGCGCATGATCGCCGAGTACGAGTTGAGCGAGCAGGATGCGCGCACGCTCACGGCTTCTCGCGAGTTCGCCGACCGGTTTGAGGCTGCGGCAAAGACGGCGCGCAATCCGCGGCGCGTGGCCAACCTGCTGCTGAGCGAGGTTGCCGGCAGATTGAAGGCGCTGGATCTTGAGCCTGAACAGTCACCGCTTTCGATGGGCGGCATCGTGCTGGCTGCCGATCTTCTGGACGAAGGCAAAATCAGCTCGAAACAGTTGAAGCAGCTCCTCGATGTTTGTTTCGAGAAGAGCGAAGATTTTGGAATTGTTTACGAGCGCGAGAAGCCGCAGCAGATCACTGACGCTTCGGCGTTGGAGAAGCTGATTGATGAAGTGATTGCCGCGAACCCGAAGCAGGTGGAGCAGTATCGCGCCGGCAAAAAGACCATGGCTGGGTTCTTCGTAGGCCAGGTCATGCGCGCTTCGAAGGGACAGGCGAATCCGGCGCTGCTGAATGAGTTGGTGACGAAGAAGCTGGATGCGTAGCGGAAAACAACCGCAGTCGAGCATGGAACGGTGATGCACCCAGAGAGCATAAAAATGCAACCGCGGATCCTTCACTCCGTTCAGGATGACAAGCAACTGACTGGGCGCACGCTTAGGACGACAGGCTTATTTCCTGAAAGACGCGATCGAGCGCGTCCTGCCATGGCGCGAGACTGACACCGAATTGGGCTTGCAATTTTTTGTTGGACAGGACTGAGTTGCTGGGGCGCTTGGCTGGCGTCGGATAGGCTTCGCTTGGGATTGGCTTGAGAGCCGGCGGCTTGAGTTGCAGCAGCGTGGCAGCGCGCGCGAAGATGGCTTCGGCAAAGCCGTACCAGGAAGTCGCGCCGCTGCAGGTCATGTGATAAACGCCTGCCCAGTTTTGCGGCTCGCCAAAGCGTCCTGCCAGAACCCCGTCGACAATCTTGCGCGTGGCGTTGGCAAGTTCGGTTGCAGTGGTCGGCGCGCCAAACTGGTCGTCCACGATCGAAAGCTGTTCGCGCTCGCGGCCCAGGCGCAGCATGGTGAGCAGGAAATTTTTGCCCTCGGCCGCATAGACCCAACTGGTGCGGAAGACGAGGTGCTTGCCTGCGACCGCTTCGATGGCGCGTTCGCCCGCCAGCTTGGAGGCGCCGTAGACGCTGAGCGGATTGGGCGCGTCTTCTTCGGTCCACGGTTCCTGCTTCGTTCCGTCGAAGACGTAGTCGGTGGAATAGTGGACGAGCAGCGCGTCGCGCGCGCGCGCCTCCTCTGCCAGCACACGCGGCGCATCGGCGTTGATGGCGTAGGCCAGTTGCGGCTCGGACTCGGCGCGATCGACGGCCGTATACGCGGCGGCATTGAGGATCACATGCGGGTCGACACGCGCGATGCAGGCGCGAAGCGCGTCGGCGTTGCCCAGGTCGACGGTGTCCCGGGCAACAGCAGTGATGGAACCGGCACCGGCAAAGCTGCGCTGCAGCGCGCGGCCAAGCTGGCCGGCAGCGCCAAGGATGAGAATGCGATGGGTTAACGGCGATGCGGCGTTCATGCGGCGGCTCCTGTCGGCGCTTCTCGCATTCTAACGGGCGGAGTCAGTCGCGCTTGGCGCGTCGCTAGCGGAACTGGATGCGGCTTGGCGGGTATCTCGCGATGGGTTCGGATTGGTGGGCTGGTTCGACCCTATTTATTAAGACAAATGCAGCGGGTTGGCGCCGCTTCGCGGCATGGCGAGTTCGCAAGTTAGCGGGTTGTGTGGCGCCCGCGTTTTTTTGATCCTCGCGTGCCGCGGTGCCGGGGTACCCCCCGGGGGGGGCGTAAGTGTTTGAAACAAAAGGGCAGGATTTTGGTTTCAGGGCAAGTGTTTGAAAACAGACGACTTGTTGGCGAACTTGTCGTAAGTGTTTGTAACGACAGCGATTTTCCATGGGGTCACCTATGCTGTTGAGCATAGCGGAAAACCATGTAATTACCGGCAAAGGGATTTGGGTTGGAACAGCTTTGGAATGAGGAGAATATGAATATCGAGGGTTGACGAGTGCCGCAGTCATCCTCCCCTGCCGCGAATTGACCTGCGTTTACAGGGCGGATTTGACCGGCTTTTTCTGCTGCGGGTCAAGGTCGCCGCTGGCCTGGAGGTCCGATTGGCGGTCCATCCACTCGTCGAGGCGGCTGCGCTTGAAGCGCCAGCGATTGCCGAGTTTGAAGGCGGGAACGAAGCCTTCCGAGGCGTATTTGTAGAGGGTGTCGGGCGAAATGCCCAGGTAGCCGGAGGCCTGGCGGATGTCCATGACCTCGCGAACTTCAGGAACCAGCAGGTTGGAGCGGGCCGCAGCGTTACGCATTTCATGCCTCCAGACGGGACGAACGTGAATTCCGGCGCATCTGCCGGTAACCTTGTATATAACGCGGCATCACAGGAGAGTTCAAGGATTTTCAGAGGTTTATCGGAAATTCATCGAGTTTCCGATTCCCAATCTGCAAGCAGCGAGCCGCGCGGCGCCGCCGGAAGCCCAGAAGTAGCGTTCCGCCGCTGGGTGGACCCCAGATATGGGGCCGTTGCGGCAGATGGTGCGGTTATACCCAGATTCGCCCGTCCAGCCACCGTTACATCGACTTCCGCCACCAGGCGGTTTTTTCGTCGTGGAGAAACCTGGTCTTGGCTCCGCGCGAAAGATAGAAGTCCAGTACGTCGCCGGGCCCAAAAGCCGAGCAATCCGGCCAGCTGTCGTCCTTGTCGAGATGCGTCTCGGTCTGGTGCGTGTCGAGCAGCGTAATCTCGGTGGGCGAACACTGCACCACACGCTGCGCGAGCAGAGAGAACGCGAACCCCGGCATGGGCTCGGGCGGCGCTTCGTTGGCCAGCTTGGTCAAAAACAGGATGACGACAGCAACCGCCGCGATGATGACGATACGTTTCATGAAATGTGCATTGGAGAAGAATTCCCCGTGATGGTTTCGGCGCCTGCGGCCGCCGTCTCTCTCCACCACAACTCTAAAGGGGAGCGATGGGCAAGACAAGCATAGAAATGGGTTGGGGGGGCGTCTTTTGAGGCAGAAACGCCGATCCCCGCCCAAGGGCGGGGATCGGCAGGGTAAGGAAGCAAGGAGTTAGTTCTGATCGTCGCGGCGGTGCAGGGTGGGCTGGTCGGTGCCGTTGCTGTTATCGGTGCTGTTGCCATTGCCGGATTGGTCGTTGGGATTGGTGCTGGCGCGGCGCAGCGAGGGATGAGTGACGCCCTTGGTGTCGGTCAGGCGGCGCTTGTTTTCGATGCGCGCCAGACGGGCCTTGACGTCGTCAAACTCCGAGGTGGTGACCAGGTACTCGCTCTTGGGCGGAAGGAATGCGGGCAATCTCTTCCTGCGTGTGCAGGATGCGGTCGGGAGTCTGGGGATGATCGGAGAAGGCCTTGGCCACCAGGCCGGGCTTGCGTTTTTCCAGAGCCTGAATCTTTTCAAAGAAGCTGATGAAGGCCTGCGGATCGTAGCCGGCGCGATACATGTACTGCACGCCGAGGTAGTCGGCCTGGGCCTCGAACTCGCGCGAGAACTCGAGGAAGGTCATGGGAATGGCCAATTGCGCGGCTTCGTAGATGCCGTAGCCGGTCCAGCTGTAGCCGGTCATCATGATGAGCGGGATGGTGCCCAGCTGCGCGTAGTTCATGCGCGTCATTTCGCGGGCCGCGTGGTGCGCGCAGACGTGGGCCGTTTCGTGGGCCATCACGCCGGCCAGTTCGGCTTCCTCGTCGGCATTGAGAATCAGGCCGGAGTTGACGTAGAAGAAGCCGCCGGGCAGCGCGAAGGCGTTGATCTCGTCGGAGTCGATGACCTTGATGGTGAACGGCACCTTGCAGTCGGAGTTCTTGACGATGTTCTGGCCGATGCGGTTCACGTACTCGTCGACGACCGGGTCGGTGATGAAGCGGGCAGCTCTTCTCGATCTCGTCGGCGTACGGACTTGCCCATCTTGATCTCGCTCTCGGTCGAGTACCAGTTGCCCAGGCCGCGGCCGCCGATGTCGCGATTGCCGACGGCGCTCACGTCCTCAATGCTGCCCGGCTTGACCTTGATCCATCTGCGCTGCCGGGATCGACGACTTTGTCGGGATCGACTTTGGCGTTGTCGTCGTCAGTTTTCTTGTTCTTGTCTTTCTTGTCTTTTTTGTCTTTGTTGTAGTCCGGGGGCAGAGGCTGGTCGCCGCCCACCGTAGTTGTTCCTGGCGCGGGCTGCGCGGTTCCCTGCTGGGAAGCTGTTCCCTGCTGGGAAGCTGTTCCCTTCTGGGAAGCCGGCAAGGGCTGATCGCCACCGACCGGAGTCGTTCCAGGCGCGGGCTGGGCAGTTCCCTGCGGGGAAGCAGTTCCCTGCGGGGAAGCAGTTCCCTGCGGGGAAGCAGTTCCCTGCGGGGAAGCAGTTCCCTGCGGGGAAGCAGTTCCCTGCGGAGAAGCGGTTCCCTGCGGCTGCTGGGCGGCGGGCGCGGACTGGCCGCTGCCCGATGCTTGCGTGCCCGATGCTTGCGTGGTGGATGGACTGGCGGGCGTCGTCGATTGCCCCGAAGACTGCGCCCATGCCTCCCCGGCGAGGGCCAGAGCCAGGACTGTCCCGGCTAGCATTACCCGCCGCAAACCTTCTGCATTCGCCCTCATCGCTAAACCTCCAACCGGATGGACCCCTCCGGTTTTGCCGCTTCGCTTAAATGTTTAGACGCAAGTATGCTCCGGAATGAGAGCCTAGGCCAAGAATAAATCGAAAGGCCACGTGACGGGCGGGAGTTGCAGAAATGGCGGCCAGCAGGTAGGGTTGGAGACCAGCATTTCTCTGTTTGGAGCATCCCCCAGGCTGAATTAAAGTGGAGGACACGGAACCGGGAGGACGGCTTGCGGAAGACCATCCTGCGCGTAGCCCTGATGATTGCAAGTGTGGCCGTTGGCGCGGCCGGGCCGCCGGCGTGTGCGGCCGGTGCGGCCAGCAAGAAAGCTGACTCCGCAAACTCGGCTCGCAGTGCCAACCCCGGTCCGGGAGCGGTGCCAGGGCCGGTGTTCGATGCCACCGATATGGGCGCGCCGCTGGTGCTCGATAAGGGCTGGCGGGTAGGGGTAACCGCTGATCCGGCAGCGACGCAACCCGGATTCGACGACTCGCACTGGGCGGTGCGGAGTGCGGGCCAGTCGATGCAGGACGTGCCGGACGAAGCCGAGAATGCTGCGGACGGAGAGAACGCAAACGGTAGCCAGGGGAAGGATAAAGGCGGCGTTCACGTCCAGGTCGGTTTCCCAAGCGACCGGCACCGCCGCTTTGCGTGGTTCCGGTTGCACGTCCGGCTGGCGCCGCAGCACGGGCCGCTGGCGCTGCTGATCGAGTTGCCGGTTTCGCACAGCACCACGCTGGGCGCCGGGGTGCCGGAGCCGGCGGTGAACGTATTCGCCAATGGGCAGCGGATTTTGCCCGATGGACCGCACGGCGCCGATGCGGAACACTACGAAGAGATTTCACGCATCTACGAACTGAATGTTCCGGCCGGCCAGACGGAGCTGACGCTGGTGGTGCGCACGCTCAACATCCCATTTGGCTACGGCGCCTACACCAGCTTTTTTGCGGACCGCACGCTGCGGCTCGGGAATCCGTCGGACCTTGAGCGGTACGTCACGCTTTGGAGCAATCGCAACCTCTTCGAGCGGCTGCCGCGGCTGGTCTACTCGGTGCTGCTGATCGTGCTGGCCGGGTTTCTGCTGGCGCTTTATTTTGCGCAGAAGGGCCATAACGAATACCTGTGGCTGGCGCTGCACGAGTTGGCCATGGCGCCGGTGGGATTTGTGGAGCTGGCAGGCAGCTCGGGATATCTCGACAGCCTGTGGTTCATGGCGCTGGTGCTGCAGTTCACGCTGGTGGCGGGGTACCTGTTTTTCGAATTCCTGATTTCGTTCCTGTCGCTGCGCAGGCGCTGGTACATCCAATGGCTTCGCTACACGGCGCCGGTGCTGGCCGGGGTGGGGCCCACGCTGCTGATGGTGGGGCACAGCGCGCTGGTGGGGGTGGTGCTGCTGCTGGTATTTCTGGGCAGCCTGATCTGGGTGATGGGATGGCTGGTCTTCATGTCCGCCACCCTGATTGCGGCCACCCTGCGGCGCAACTTCGAGGCAGGTCTGCTGCTGATTCCGCTGGTGCTGAGCATCATCGGCAGCATTGAGCCGGCCATGACGGCGGGGATGGGGGAAATGATGGGCAAGCCGTATCACTCGTCGCTGACGGTGATGGCGGGCCCGATTCCCATTCATCTGGCCGATTTTGCCGATTTTGTGGGCGTGCTGGTGATCGTGATCATCATCTTCGGGCGCTTCCTGCGGATTCAGCGCGAGCAGCAGCGGGCCACCAGTGAGCTGGCCGCGGCGCGCAGCGTGCAGGAGCTGATGATTCCGCAGGAGAAGGTTGCTACGCCAGGGTTCGAGGTGGTCTCGGTCTACAACCCCGCCGACGAGGTGGGCGGCGACTTCTTCCACGTGCAGACCATGGGCGATGGAGGGGTGCTGATCGTGATTGGGGACGTGGCCGGCAAGGGGCTGAAGGCGGCCATGAATGTGTCGATGATCATGGGCGCGCTGCGGCGCACGGCTGACCAGAGTCCGGCGCGGATCCTGGAGGCGCTGAACCGAGTGCTGGCCGGGAGCGAGAGCTTTACCACCTGCCAGGCGGCGTGGTTTGCGGCGGGCGGGGAGCTGGTGCTGGCCAATGCCGGGCATCTGCCACCGTATCTGAACAGCCAGGAGATTGCGATTCCGGGCGGGCTGCCGCTGGGAGTGGTGCCGGAGGTCAGGTACGACGAGATCCGGCTGTACGTGCATCCGGGGGACCGCATTCTCTTCCTTTCGGATGGGGTGGTGGAGGCGCGCAGACCGTCAGGAGAGATTTTTGGATTTGACCGCGTGCACTCGCTGGCTACGCAATCGGCTGGGTACATTGCCGATGCGGCGAAGACGTTTGGGCAGTCGGACGATATCACGGTGCTCACGGTGCGGCGGTTGACGCAGAAAGAGCCGGCGGAACGTGGAGTTGCGGTGGTGGGGAGTTTAAGCACGGCTACGGCGGGGTGAAAGCTTCCAGTTCCGTCAGCCTCACGAGGACTATGGAACGACAGTAATTGTCAGCTTATTTGATTCGACGACCGATTGGCTGCCGGGAATTTTCTTGCTGGCCTGCACGATGTATTGACCGGGCTTCGTCAGGTCAAACCAACGGTTTAGATTCACGGATTCGGTGATGCTTTTTCCGGGTTCGATGTACATTCCGAAATGGCTACCAAATGTGGGCGTTCCCGGTTTGAATTGATCTCTTGGGGATAACTGACCGCCGCTGCTATTCCAAATTGAGATGCCCGCGTCAGCGGGCGCAAGCCGATTATCCACCAAGAACAGCAACCTACTCGAGTTGTTATGAATCGTGATATCAAGCCGGACGATCGGCCCGCTCTTAACTGTCGTCGCTGGGGCGCTAATGACGTCCGTGAAGGGCTGACTAACAGGCTGGGAGCAAGGGCTACGCATTGCCAATAGCGTGAGGAGGCACAACAGATAATTCGTGAGCCGCAGGCGGGCGATGGCTTTAGCCATTTTCGCCTCCTCATTTCATTATTAGGTGGCGAATTTATTCTACGGCCTAAGAGGTAGTGCCACATCCCTGGCGTTCTTTGCGAAGAATGGAGCACAGAATTTGCCCGCCGTTCTTTCGCCCGCTTTGCGGGCTTGCGGAGATGAATTGGGTATGTTTCCCCAGGCTTACGCCTGGGGCTAACGTCTTGCGGGCTTACTGATGGCCCGCTACACGGGCTTGGGGATTTTGAGCAGGCGCTCGGCATTGCCGTGGGCGATCTTCTCGAGGTCGGCGGGGTTGAGGGGGAGCGAATCGAGAAATCTCCTTCCCTGCTCGGTGGAGCTGAAGGGATAGTCGATCGAGAACAGGAGGCGATCGGCGCCGACTACTTCTAAAGCGCAGAGCAGCGGAGGCAAGGTGAAGTAGCCGCTGGTGGTGATGTGAAAGTGCTGATGGAAGTATTCGGCAACGCGGCGCTGCAGCGGGGCGCGGCTGCGGGAGAGAACGGCGTCGGCGCGGGCCAGCGAGTAGGGCAGGTTCTCGCCCATGTGGCCGATGATGACCTGAAGCTTTGGGAAACGGTCGAAGAGACCGGCGCCGATGAGGCGCAGAACATGCATGCCGGTTTCAACATGCCAGCCCCAGCCGGCCATCGACAGGAAGAAGCCGTAATCCTCGGGCAGTCCGGTGAAGTAAGCGTGGCGCACTGGCTCGGGCGGCGGCGCGGGATGCAGGTAGACCGGGACGTCGAGGCTCTGGGCCGCTTCCCAGAAAGGCGCAAAACGCGGATCGTCGAGAAACAAACCGTCGCTGGTGCCGTCGACCAGCGCACCCTTGAATCCCAGGTGGCGGATACAGCGCTCGAGCTCTCTGGCGGCGCTATCGGGCTCGCGCAGGTTCAGCGCGGCGAAAGCGGCAAAGCGGCGGGGATGGGCGCGTACGGCCGCGGCCAGCAGGTCGTTGGTGTCACGAGCCAGCGCGGTGGCGGTTGCGGAGTCGAGTTGCTGCATATCGCCGCCGGCCAGCGACAGAATCTGCATGTCGATTTTTCCCGCGTCCATATCAGCAATGCGGGCGGCGCCGATGTCGAGAAGCTTCGACTGGAGGCGGCGGAGATACTCCGACGGGGCGGAGTGGCCGTGGGTCTCGAGGGCCTTTTGGAATGCGGGAGTGGAGATGTGCTCTTCAAGCGTGATGGTTCGCATGGGGTCATGGTATTCGATGAGACGGGGCGAGCGCGGAATCTCCGATAGGGTGTTCTTGACGGTCGCGCGGTCGCTCTGGTCTACTGCGAGTGACCATGCTTTGTATTGCCATGAATGCGTGTCTCTTCCCTGCCCGGTGCTGCGCGGCGCCTTTTCCCGCCATGCGAATTAGCAGATTCATGCGCGCGGGGTAAACGGAGCCTGATACAGCGGACTTTCTGAAACACGCAGGCCACCCCGCAAGCGCGGCGGTGGTTTTTTTTGCGCCCCATCGACTCAATGCAGCACTTCAACTGAAGCGAGGAAACGCCTTGGATTCCGTCAACCTGGCCAGCATTCATACCGCGCGCGCCCGCATCGGCGAAGCCATTCATTGCTCCCCCTGTCATCTTTCGCACCATCTCTCCGAGTTGGCCGGTCTGCCCTTGCACCTGAAGCTCGAAAACCTGCAGCGGACCGGATCGTTCAAGGAGCGGGGCGCGCTGAACAAGCTGCTCACGCTCAACGCGACAGAGCGCAAGCGGGGGGTGATCGCGGCCAGCGCCGGCAATCACGCGCAGGGGGTGGCTTACCATGCCGGCATACGCGGCATTCGCGCCCAGATTGTGATGCCGCTGGCCACGCCGCTGGTGAAAGTGGCGGCCACGCGCGGGTATGGCGCTGAAGTGATTCTGCACGGCTCCGATTACGACGAAGCATGCGAGGAAGCGATACGGCGGCGGCTGGACGGAGGCCGCACATTCATCCATCCCTTTGACGACGCGGATGTCATATCCGGCCAGGGAACAATCGGGTTGGAATTGCTGGAGCAGGTGCCGGATATGGAAGCGGTGGTGGTGCCGATTGGGGGCGGGGGGCTGATCAGCGGCGTGGCCTGCGCGCTGAAGGAGACGAACCCGCGCATTCGGGTGGTAGGGGTCCAGCCGGAGAAGTTGCCTTCCATGCTGCGGGCCAGCGAAAGCGGCGCGCCGGTGACGCTGGCCGCTGAGGCCACGGTGGCTGACGGCATTGCCGTTCGCCGGGCCGGCGACATCACCTTCCCGCTGGTTTCGCGCTACGTGGACGAAATCGTGACGGTGGATGACGAGGAGATCGCCAGCGCCATCCTGATGCTGCTGGAGCAGGAAAAGACGCTGGCCGAGGGCGCGGGCGCGGCGGCGCTGGCCGCGGTGGTGCAGGCCAAGACGAACCTGCGGCATCGGCGCACGGTGGTTCTGGTGTGCGGCGGTAACATCGATGTAACATTGCTGGCCAAAATCATTGAGCGCGGCCTGGTGAAAGACGGGCGACTCCTGCGCATCCGGGTCTATCTGCAGGACCGGCCGGGCGCGCTGCTGGCCCTGACCAAAATTCTGACCCGCGAGCGGGCCAATATTGTGGAGACGGTTCACAACCGAGCGTATTACGGCGTAAGCCTGGGCGAAACCGTGATTGACGTGACCATTGAGACCCGCGGCGCCACGCATATCACGGCCATCCACCACGCCCTGCGCGAGGCTGGATTCCGGTTTGAGCGCATACAATGAGGGTTGCGTGAAAACCACATTGTGAAGGGTGCGGGGCAGCCGGTCTTGGGCCCGTTGATTTTGCAACTAAATAGGTTCCTGATGCGTCAATCGAACAAGCACCCGCGCCAGAGCTGATGGGCAGGAGAGGTGTGATCCTTGCCGAGGGCTGACCGGCCCCGGGCAGGCGATCGAAAGCGACTGCCGTCGAAGCGATACCCGTCGGCAGCGAGCAAAGAATTCACAGCAGAGGTTGAGCCGGACAGAATTAGCAGCCTGGTCCGCGCTCGCAGACATGTATTGAATATTTACGGCGTTTGAGGAACTTGAGTGTTCCACATCGAAGAGGATTGGCGCATCCGATTCACCGCGTTAACCTTTGGATGTTGATTGGATGTTGGTTTCGGGATACAGAGTTTCCCAGAACGCCTTTGAGCAGTACCGCAATTCCGTTGCCAACCGGCGCTCACGCGTTGGCCTTCGCTCGCAAGCAGCAGCCTGGCTGCTGCTTGCGGCCAGGCTGCTGGGCCAATGATTGTGGCGCTGCTCGAACCGATCACAGGTTCGTACGAAGAGAGGAACATGGATCAGGCTCATTCTGTCTCGCCTTCCACCACCCCGACCAACCCGCCTTCCGAGCCCGAAAAAAAACGGCGTCACCGCTGGATCTGGGCCATCGTTCTGGTGCTGTTTGGACTACTGTTCTACTGGGTCTACAGCCAGCACTCCGTAAGCCAGAAAGCACAGGCCGGCGGAGGCGGGGGGCACGGGCGATTCGCCATGGCCGGCCCGGTGCCAGTAACCACGGCCACGGCCAAGCTGGGCGATCTGGGTGTGTATCTGAATGCGATTGGCACCGTGACCCCGGTGTACCAGGATACGATCACCGCCCAGGTGACGGGTGTGATCCAGCAGGTTCACTACCGCGAAGGCCAGTACGTCAAGAAGGGTGACCCGCTGGTCGATATCGATCCGAGCCAGTATGCGGCGCAGGTGGTAGCGGCAGAGGGCGCACTCTCGCGCGACCAGAACGTGCTGGCCGAAGCGGAGATGGACCTGAAGCGGTATCAGGAGGCGTGGGCCAAGAACGCCATTCCCCGGCAGACGCTGGAAGACCAGGAAAAGCTGGTGCTCCAGGATCAGGGCACGGTGAAGAACGACCAGGGCACGCTGCAATACGACCAGGTTCAGCTCGCCTACTGCCACATCACTTCGCCGATTAACGGGCGGGTCGGCCTGCGGCTGGTGGATCCCGGAAACCTGGTGACGGCCAACGCGACCACCGCGCTGGTGGTGGTTGCGCAGATGAATCCGATCACGGTGATCTTTACGCTGCCCGAGGACAACCTGCCCCAGGTTCTCGAACAGATGCGCGGCGGCAAGACACTGACGGTGGATGCCTACGACCGCACGCAGGAGACGCTGCTCGACGTGGGGAAACTGATCACAGTCGATAACCTGATTGACACCACCACCGGCACGGTGAAGCTGCGCGCGCAGTTCCCCAACAGCAAGGGGATGCTGTTTCCCAACCAGTTTGTGAACACGCGCCTGCTGGTGAACACGCTGAAGAATCAGCTTCTGATTCCGTCCTCGGCGGTGCAGCACAATGGCGATATCGCGTTCGTTTATCTCATTCAGAACAAGAAGGCCGTGATGAAGACGGTGAATCCGGGCATGTCGGAAGGTGGCAGCACGGTGGTAGCGGGACTGAATCCCGGCGACGTGGTGGCCAACAGCAGCTTTGAGAAGCTGCAGAACGGCTCCCAGGTATTTGAATCCAAGATCAAGCTGCCCTCCTCATCGTCGACGGGGGGATCTGGGATCACTGCTCCATGAGTCCGTCTCGCCCATTCATTCTGCGGCCGGTTGCAACCTCGCTGTTGATGGCCGCCATTCTGCTCGTGGGCATCGTGTCCTTCACGCAGTTGCCGATCTCGGCGCTGCCGGAGGTCGACTATCCGACGATCCAGGTGCTCACGTTCTATCCGGGCGCCAGCCCGGACGTGATGGCCACCACCGTGACGGCGCCGCTGGAACGGCAGTTCGGCGAGATGCAGGGCCTGAGCCAGATGACCTCGACCAGCGCCGGCGGCGTGTCGGTCATCGTGCTGCAGTTCAACCTGGCGCTGGGCATGGATGTGGCCGAAGAGGAAGTGCAGTCGGCCATCAACGCGGGGCAGAGTTACCTGCCCTCCGATCTGCCCGTGCCGCCGGTCTACAACAAGACCAACCCCGCCGACGCGCCGGTTCTCACCCTGGCCATCAACGCCGACACCATTCCGCTTTCGCAGGTGGAAGACCTGGTGGATACGCGGCTGGCGCCGCGCCTGTCGCAGTTGAATGGCGTGGGCCTGGTCAGCATCAGCGGCGGTCAAAAGCCGGCGGTGCGCATCGAGGTGAATCCGGTGCAGCTCTCTTCCTACGGGCTGAACATGGAAGATGTGCGATCGGCGCTGGTTGAATCAAGCGTCAACTCCGCCAAGGGCAACTTCGACGGCCCGCGTCTCGACTACCAGATCGACGCCAACGATCAGATCACCACGGCCAACCAGTATAAGAACGTGGTGGTGGCCTATCGCAACGGCGCGCCGGTATTCGTGCAGAACGTGGCCAATGTGTACAACGGCGTGGAGAACACCAAGCTGGCCGCCTGGATGAACCAGACGCCGGCAGTGATTCTCAACATTCAGCGCCAGCCGGGCGCCAATACCATCACCGTCGTCAACTCTATCCACAAGGTTCTGCCGCAACTGGAAGCGAACCTGCCCGCCTCCATCCACGTGACCACGCTGACCGATATGACGACCAGCATTCAGGCGTCGGTGAACGACGTGGAGTTTGAGCTGATGCTGACCATCGGGCTGGTGGTGCTGGTCATCTTCCTGTTCCTGCGCAGCCTGCGCGCCACCATCATTCCCGCGGTCGCCGTGCCGCTGTCGCTGGTGGGCACGTTCGCGGTGATGTACCTGCTCGGCTACTCGCTCGACAACCTGTCGCTGATGGCGCTCACCATCTCCACCGGATTCGTGGTGGACGACGCCATTGTGATGATCGAGAACATCAGCCGCTATCTCGAAGAAGGCATGGAGCCGCTCGAGGCCGCGCTGACCGGGCGCCAGCCAGATCGGCTTCACCATCGTGTCGCTGACGGTTTCGCTGGTGGCCGTGCTCATCCCGCTGCTGTTCATGGGCGATGTGGTGGGGCGGCTGTTCCGCGAATTCGCGGTCACGCTGGCCGTAACCATCGTGATCTCGGCGGTGGTTTCGCTGACCCTGACGCCGATGATGTGCTCGCGCATCCTGCGCCACGACCCGGAGGAACAGCAGACACGCTTCTATCGCTGGTCGGAAGGCATGTTCGAGCGCATGATCGCGTTTTACGGCCGCACCCTGAAGGTGGTGCTTCGCTACCAGACGATCACGCTGCTGGTGGCGCTGGGCACACTGGTGCTGACCGTCTTTCTGTACATCATGATCCCCAAGGGCTTCTTCCCGGTGCAGGATACGGGCGTGATTCAGGGCATCTCGCAGGCTTCGCAATCCATATCTTTTCAAGGGATGGAGCAGAAGCAGAAGCAGCTGGCCGCAATCATTCTTCAGGATCCGGCGGTGGAGAGCCTTTCCTCGTTCATCGGCGCAGACGGCATCAATACCACGCTGAACAGCGGCCGTATCGATATCAACCTGAAGCCGCTCGATCAACGCGTGCCCAGCCACATCAGCGCTTCCGACGTGATTCGGCGTCTGCAGAACAAGCTGGCCCAGGTGCAGGGTGTGCATCTCTACATGCAGCCGGTGCAGGACATCACGGTGGACGACCGGGTGAGCCGCACGCAATATCAGTACACGCTCGAGGATCCGAATACCGATGAGCTGAACCAGTGGACCGCCAAGTTTGTGGCTCAGTTGAAGAAGCTGCCCGAACTTGAAGACGTGGCCACCGACCAGCAGACCGGGGCCCAGGCCATTCAGCTGGAGATCGATCGGGTGACGGCCTCGCGGCTGGGCATTGCTCCCACCACCATCGACAACACGCTGTACGATGCGTATGGACAGCGGCAAATCAACACGCTCTACACCCAGTTGAACCAGTATCACGTGATTCTGGAGACGGACCCGCGCTGGGCGCAGAATCCCGCTCAGCTGGGGCAGATGTATATCCAGAGCGCCGCGTCGGCGAACGCCACCGGGGCTGGCGCTTCCAGTTCTTTTTCCGCATCGGCTTCGGCCATCAGCCGGGTCCAACGCGCTCACGGCTTCTCCGCAGTACACGCCGTCCTCGGGAGTGCTGACGGCGCCCAATAATGTGCTGGCCGGCGTGACCGCCGAGGGCACTGGCAACACGGCCACCTCGGCGGCGCCGGCGAATGCCGTGCCGCTGGGCACGTTTGCCACGGCCTCGCCTACGACGGAAGCACTCTCCATCAACCACCAGGGCCAGTTTCCGAGCGTAACCGTCTCGTTCAACCTGGCGCCCAATGCCTCGCTGGGCACGGCCATCGAGGACATCAACAAGGTGACCAAGCAGTCTGAATTTCCCGGCTTCCGTGCAGGCGGGATTTCCAGGGAACCGCAGCGGCGTTTGAAAATTCGCTGTCCAATGAAGCGTTGCTGATTCTGGCGGCGCTGGTCACGGTGTACATCGTGCTGGGCGTTTTGTACGAAAGCTTCATTCATCCCATCACGATTCTTTCCACGCTGCCCTCGGCCGGCGTGGGCGCGCTGCTGGCGCTGATGATCTTCCATCAGGATTTGAGCGTGGTGGCCATCATCGGCATCATTCTGCTCATCGGCATTGTGAAGAAGAACGGCATCATGATCGTGGACTTCGCGCTGGAAGCGGAGCGCCAGCACGGCAAGAACTCCGAGGAAGCGATCTACGAGGCCAGCCTGCTGCGTTTCCGCCCCATCATGATGACCACGATGGCCGCGCTGCTGGGCGGCTTCCGCTGGCCGTGGGCACCGGCCTGGGTTCGGAGCTGCGCCATCCGCTGGGCATCGCCATGGTGGGCGGCCTGCTGCTCAGCCAGGTCCTTACCCTCTACACCACGCCGGTGATCTACATCTTCTTTGACCGGCTGGGGCAGCGGGTCACGGGCACGGAGCCTTTCGCATACACCCACCTCAGGAGAGCGCACGGTCACGGAGGGCGCATGAGCCTTTCGTCTCCATTCATTCAGCGGCCGGTGGGCACCACGCTGCTGACCATCGGCGTGGCCATTGCCGGCACTATCGCCTACACGGTGCTGCCGGTTGCGCCGTTGCCGCAGGTGGATTTCCCCACCATCAGCGTCAACGCCAGCCTGCCCGGCGCCAGCGCGCAGATCATGGCGGCCTCCGTGGCCACGCCGCTGGAGCGGCAGTTCAGCCACATTGCCGGCATCACGGAGATGACCTCGTCGAGCTCGCTGGGCAGCACCAACGTGACCATCCAGTTCGATCTCAGCCGCAACATCGACGGCGCGGCGCGCGACGTGCAGGCGGCCATCAACGCGGCGCGCACCTATCTGCCCACCAACCTGCCCTCCAATCCCAGCTATCGCAAGGTGAATCCCGCCGACGCGCCGATCATGATCCTCGGCCTCACCTCCGACAAATACGACGTGACCAAGATCTACGACCTGGCCTCCACCATCCTGGAGCAGAAGCTGTCGCAGATCAACGGAGTGGGCCAGGTGTTTGTGGGCGGCGGCGCAACGCCGTCGGTGCGCGTGGAGGTCAATCCCACGCAACTGGAAAGCTATGGGCTTACGCTGGGCAATGTGCAATCGGTGCTCAGCCTGCAAAACTCGGACGCACCGCGCGGGCAGATTTCGAACGGCAGCACCAGCGAAGATATTCTCGACAACGACCAGATCTCCACGGCCGATCAATACAAGCCGCTGATCATCGGCTATCACAACGGCCAGGCCGTGCGCCTGGACCAGGTAGCCGACGTGGTCAACTCCACGCAAAATATCCGCACCGCCGGCTTCATGGATGGGCACCGGGCGATCTTCATCATCATCTTCCGCCAGCCCGGCGCCAACATTATCGAGACCGTCGACCGCATCCGGGCCTCGCTTCCCTTCCTCGAAGCGGTTCTGCCCAAGGGCATCAACACCACCATCGTGCTGGACCGCACCACCACCATCCGCGCCTCGGTCGATACCGTGGAGAGGACCCTGGTCGGCTCCGTGATCCTGGTGGTGCTGGTGGTCTTTTTCTTCCTGCGCAGCCCGCGCGCCACGCTCATTCCCAGCGTGGCGGTGCCGGTTTCGCTGATCGGCACCTTCGCCGTGATGTACCTGTTCGGCTATTCGCTCGACAACCTGTCGCTGATGGCGCTGACCATCGCCACCGGGTTCGTGGTGGACGACGCCATCGTGGTGATGGAGAACATCACGCGCCATCTCGAGGCCGGCATGGAGCCGTTTGCGGCCGCGCTCAAGGGCGCGCAGGAGATCGGCTTCACGGTCTTCTCCATCAGCATGTCGCTGATCGCGGTGTTCATCCCCATCCTGATGATGGGCGGCATCGTGGGACGCCTGTTTCGCGAGTTCGCGGTCACGCTTTCCATCGCCATCGTGCTCTCCATGGTGATTTCGCTCACCACCACGCCCTGCATGTGCGCGCATCTGCTCAAGGCGCACTCGCCGGACGAGAAACACAACGTTTTTTACCGCGCCAGCGAAACGCTTCTTCAATGGCCTGATTTATATCTACCGGCATTCGCTGGTATGGGCGCTGGATAATTCCGCGCTAATGCTGATCGTGCTGGGCCTCACCATTGCGCTGAATGTGCTGGTCATCATCAAAATCCCCAAGGGCTTTTTCCCGCAGCAGGACACCGGAGCGCTGGTGGGGGGCGTGCAGGGACCGCAGGACGCGTCCTTCCCCTTCATGCGCTTTTCTGTGGTTTCGCTGTGCAAGGTCATCAGCAAGGATCCGGCCGTGGCCCACGCCAATGCGTACACCGGCGGCAACGGCGCCAGCAATGGCGGTTTTATTTACGTTGCGCTCAAGCCGCTCGGCACCAGTTGCAAAGAGGGCGCGCCTAACTGCGATGAGCGCCAGACGGGCGCGATGAACGTGATCAACCGCCTGCGCCCCAAGCTCAACCGGCTGCCGGTAGCCAGCACATTCCTGCAGCCGGTGCAGGACCTGCGCATTGGCGGCCGCTCCAGCAATGCGCTTTATCAGTACACCATTCAGGCCGACAACTTTCCTGACCTGGCGCACTGGGGCCCGATTCTGCTGGAGCACATGAAGACACTGCCCGGCCTGCAGGACGTGAACACCGACCAGCAGAATGGCGGCCTGGAGGAGCTGCTCCACTACAATCGAACGACCGCAGCGCAGCTGGGCCAGACTTCGCAGTCGCTCGACAGCTCGCTCTACAGCGCCTTCGGGCAGTCGGAGGTCTCTGTCATTTACACCCAGCTCAATCAGTATTACGTGGTCATGGAAGTGGCTCCGCAATACTGGCAGGACCCTTCGGCCCTGAATAATATCTACGTCAGCACGGCCTCCGCGGCGAGTTCCGGCGGCTCCGGCACTTCCAGTTCGTCCAGCGCGGCACCACGGGCGGGGCTCAACTCGGTGTCGCCGCTGCTGAACATGATGACGCCACAGGTCAGCACCACCCCGCTGCAGGTGAATCACACCGGGCTGTTCCCTTCTGTCACCGTGTCGTTCAACCTGGCCAACGGCGTATCGCTAAGCGACGCGACGCGAGAAGTGAGCCAGATGGAAACCAGCCTGGGCATGCCGGAGACGGTACACGGATTTTTTGCCGGAACGGCACAGGCCTACCAGCAGTCGCTGGCCACCGAGCCGATTCTGATCACCACGGCGCTGCTGGCGGTGTTTATCGTGCTGGGCATTCTGTATGAGAGCCTGGTGCATCCGCTCACCATCATCTCCACGCTGCCCTCGGCCAGCGTGGGCGCCATGCTGGCGCTGATGCTCTTTCACATCGACCTGAACGTCATCTCCATCATCGGCATCATTCTGCTGATTGGCATCGTGAAGAAAAACGCGATTATGATGATCGACTTTGCGCTGCAAGCAGGAGCGGCTGGAAGGCAAGAACACGCGCGACGCGATCTTCGAGGCCTGCCTGCTGCGCTTTCGGCCCATTCTCATGACCACCATGGCGGCGATCATGGGGGCCTTGCCGCTGGCATTTGGAACCGGCACGGGCAGCGAGCTGCGCCGCCCGCTGGGCATCACCATCGTGGGCGGGCTGCTGCTGAGCCAACTGCTCACGCTTTACACCACGCCGGTGGTTTATCTGGCAATGGATCGCCTGCGTTTGCGGGTGACAGGAAAGTCTCACGACGTGTTGCCTGCGCAAGCTGAGGCAACATCGTAAGAAGAGGTTGTATGACCCTGTTCGAGCAAAGAAACCGGATTGCAACGCCGCTGCTTGCAGGCGCCTCTCTGCTGCTGGCACTGGTGGCCGGCTGCAACGTGGGGCCGCGCTACCACGCGCCTGCGCCCCCGACCATTACCGCGTCCAATTACAAGGAGTCGACGGTCAACTTCCACGACACCGACGGCTGGAAGGTGGCGAGCCCGCAGGACGCGATGATTCGCGGCAACTGGTGGGAGGTGTTCCACGAACCGGAGCTGAACACGCTCGAGGACCAGCTCAACAACAACAACCAGAACATCAAAGTTTCGTTTGAGAATTACATGGCGGCGCGGGCTGAGATCGCCGAAGCGCGCTCCCAGTACTGGCCCACTATCACAGCCAACCCATCGTGGGAACGAGCGCGTAGCTCTTCCAACCAGAGCGTCTCGTCCACTGCGATCACGGGCAAGACCTATGGCCTGTGGACTGCTCCCATCGATGCCTCGTGGACGCCGGACTTCTGGGGCAAGATCCGCAATGAAGTGCACGAGGCACAATACACGGCCCAGGCCAGCGCGGCCGATCTACAAGTGGAGAAGCTGACAGAACAGTCCAGCCTGGCCGAATACTTCTTCGAAATTCGCGGCCAGGATATGCTGCAGAAGATTCTGGACCAGACCGTGGCGGCGGACCAGAAGGCGCTCGAGGCAACCCAAGGCGCCTACCAGGCCGGTACCGGTGATCAGGTAGCGGTAGTCCAGGCCCAGGCGACTCTGCAGTCTGTGCAGGCTTCCGATATAGCGGTGGGCCTGTTGCGCGCGCAGTACGAGCACGCGATTGCCATGCTGACCGGCAAGATTGCTACCGATTTTTCGATTCCGGTGCGACCGATGGTCTACACCCCGCCGGCGATTCCCACGGGCGTGCCCTCGCAGTTGCTGGAGCGCCGGCCCGATATTGCCGCTGACGAGCGTACGCTGGCCGCAGCCAACGCGACTATCGGCATCGGCTATGGCGCGTTCTTTCCGCAGATCACCATCTCCGGGACGGCCGGATATGAGTCCGCGATGCTCAAGCATCTGTTCGATTGGCCCAGCCGCGTCTGGTCCCTGGGGCCCTCGGCTTCACAGGTTATCTTTGACGGCGGGCTCTACCGCGCCGAGCTGCACCAGTACGAGGCCGAATACAACTCTGACCTGGCCACCTACCGGCAGACGGTGCTAACCGCGTTCCAGCAAGTTGAGGATTCGCTGGTGGCCACGCGCAATTACTCGCAGCAGATTTTGCGTGACCAGGAAGCGGTGAACTCGGCGCAGCAGTACCTGGACATTGAGATGCAGCGCTATAACACCGGCTTAGACCCTTACGTGGACGTGACCCTGGCACAGACCACCCTGCTGGACAACCAAGCGACGCTCAATGCGGCCCAGGTTTCGGAGATGATGTCGGCGGTCGAGCTGGTGCAGGACCTGGGCGGAGGGTGGGACCTGTCGCAGCTTCCTACTCCGAAGCAGGCGGGCGCCAAGGTTTCCAAAGCCGATTACCAAATTCAGCACTAGGGCGGTGATTCGTGGATCGTGATTCGTGGCTGACCACGATCCACGGACCACGAACCACGGCTGCATCCGGCGGGCACACGGCGCATCCTATAACAAAGCCATGGTGAATACCAGCAGCACACCGGGGAGCGAGGATACGCCCGCGAGCGAGGCCACCAAAGCGACTGCGCGGGGCGGTGCGTCACACGCTTGGCGCGCACTTCGTCATCGCAACTTCCGGCTCTTCTTCGGCGGGCAAAGCATTTCGCTGATCGGGACCTGGATGACACGCATTGCTACGGCGTGGCTCGTCTACAGGCTCACTCATTCGGCGCTGCTGCTGGGCACGGTGAGCTTCTGCGGGCAGATTCCCACCTTTCTGATTGCGCCCTTCGCCGGCGTGTGGGTCGATCGTCTCGACCGGCGGCAGATCCTGGTGTGGACGCAGACTCTCTCCCTGGTGCAGTCGTTCGTGCTGGCCGGGCTTACGCTGAGCGGCGCAATCAATATTCCATGGATCCTGGGCCTGAGCGTAATGCAGGGCCTGATCAATGCCTTCGACATGCCGGGGCGCCAATCTTTCATGGTGCAGATGATCGAAGCGCGCGAAGACCTGGGCAACGCCATCGCCATCAACTCCTCGATGGTGAACATGGCGCGGCTCATCGGGCCGTCGCTGGCCGGAATTCTGATTGCGGCCACCAACGAAGGCTGGTGCTTTTTCGCCGACGGCGTGAGCTACATCGCCGTAATCATTTCGCTGCTGATGATGCGCGTACCCGCGCAACCTGGGCGGCGCAAAGCCACGTCAACTCTCGTCGAGCTGAAAGAGGGCTGGACCTACGTCTCACAGTTTCTGCCCATCCGCACCATTCTCACTCTCTTTGCAGTCGTCAGCCTGATGGGCATGCCGTTCGTGGTGCTTGATGCCGATCTTCGCGGCCGGAGTGCTGCACGGTGGGCCGCATACGCTCGGGTTCCTGATGGGCGCGATGGGCGTAGGCGCGCTGTTTTCCGCGCTCTCGCTGGCAGCGCGCAAGAGCGTGCGTGGGCTCATCCGCATCATTCCCATCGCTGCCGCGGTGTTTGGCCTGGGCCTCATCGGCTTTGGCCTGTCGCATGTGTACTGGCTCTCGATGGTCACGGTCTTCATCGCCGGCATGGGCATGATGCAGGGCATGGCCGCCAGTAACACCATTATCCAGACGCTGGTGAGCGAAGAGATCCGCGGGCGGGTGATGAGCTACTACACCATGGCGTTTGTGGGCATGGCGCCGTTCGGCAGCCTGCTGGCCGGAACCATGGCGCACAACCTGCCCACCACCAATGCGGTGGTGCAGGGCGTTTCGCTGATGCTGACCGGCGCGCAATGGACGGTCATCATCAACGGCGCGGTGGTGGTGCTGGGCGCGCTGTGGTTCTTTACGCAACTGCCGGCGCTGCGCGTCGTGGTCCGGCCCATCTACCAGGAGATGGGGATTCTGCCTTCGACCAAAGAGATGGCGGCGGAACAGGTGCAGTCGTGAGAATGAATAGCAGTCTCCGGATTGCCGACCAACCGCCCGGGGCAGGACCCCTCACTCTGGCTTGAGGATTTCTGAAGATTCGCCTCCCTTAGGCCCCCAGAAGATCGCCCAGGTGGTGAGATCGTCTGTAAAATCCACGAAACGATGCTGCGTCTCGGCGGGAACGAACAGAACGGCCCCTTCACAAAACGTGTGAGGCTTATCCGCGATCATAAGGGTACCTGAGCCCTTGATGACGATATAGAGTTCGTCCTGAGAATGCTTCGTTTGATAGTCGTAGCCTCGCGGTGTGAAAACGATGACCGACATCGTCCCATGCTCAAACAGCGTTTTATCCCAAACGCCTTCGGGCCATGTAGGCGTCGCCGGGAGAGGCAACTGCGAGAGTGCCGTTTTCAAATCGATCACCATTGTTGTCTTCCGTCCCTCCTGAACTGATGCGTCCGCAATCAGAGGCCGGACCCGTGCAACGCCTCTGTCGCCTGGATTGCTTGTGGATCGACGCCAAAATCGCGATTGCGCTAGCTGCAGCAACGGCGGCCCATGGTGTTGTTCGCATCCTTCAGAGTTCCGGTCCCACGCCCCACAGTGGCGCATTTACCATGAGAGAAGCTCCGATATTATTTCATGCCCAAGAACAAGAATCAGCTTCGCATCGTCAGCCGCTCTGCGTTGGCAAAAGGTTCGCCTGCCTCATCCGCGGCGCACCCCACTGTCTCTGCGCGCTGGCTTCTCGGCGCGATCGGCATCACGATTCTGGGCGCGGTAGTGTGCGCATGGGCTTCGCTGTGCCTGCTGTTCTGGCAGGGAGGCTGGGAACTTCTCTACCACCCCAGTTCCACAGTTACGCGCACGCCCGCAAGCGTGGGACTGCCATTCGATGCTGTGGCGTTTGCGTCCACAGACACCGGGCAGCTTCGGCTGCAGGGCTGGTGGATTCCGGCTGCGCCGGGGGCGCGCTTCACCGTTCTTTATCTCCATGGGCAGAACGGCAATCTTGCCAATGCTGTGGACGCGCTGGCGCAGGCGCATACAGCGGGGGCGAATGTGTTTGCGTTCGACTATCGCGGATATGGACGCAGCCAGTTTGTGCGGCCCAGCGAGGCGCACTGGCGGCAGGACGCCGGCTGGGCGCTCGAGTACCTGACCGCGACGCGGCATGTGGATTCGCATACGATCGTGCTGATGGGCGATGAGCTCGGCGCGAACCTGGCGCTTGAAGTGGCTGCGGCGCATCCGGAGCTTGCGGGAGTGGTGCTGGACGCGCCGCTTGCGCGGCCGATGGGTGCGGTCTTCGATGATCCGCGAGCGCACCTGGTGCCGGCAGATGCGCTGCTCGAGGACCGGTATGATCTCGATGCGGCCGCGGCCGCGGTGCGGGTGCCTTCGCTGTGGCTGGTGCCGTCGTCTGCGGAGCCGGGGGTGGTTGCTGCGTTCGACAAGGTTGTTGCACCGCGGCAGATGGTGCGGGTGAATGCGGACCGGCAGTTCTCCGGTGCAGTGGCGCAGTGGCTTGCAACGCTCAGCGGCTGAAAAGCAACCGCAGATCCTTCGACTACGCCTCTCGCGGTAAAGCTGCGAGCGGCTCCGCTCAGGATGACAACGCATTTGTAGTGGTGCGCTCTAGCGTGGCATGTCGCGGTGTAGCGCCTTTACATCGTAGCCGGCAGCCTTGAGCCTTTTTGCTATCTCTTCCACCATCATCACGCTGCGATGCTGACCGCCGGTACAGCCGAAGCCCACGGTGAGATAGCTCTTCCCTTCCTGCACATAGTGCGGCAACAGGTAGAGCATGAGGTCGGTCACGCGGTCGAGGAATTCGCCGGTCTGCGGAAAGCCGCGCACGTAGTCGGCTACGCGCGAATCGAGGCCGGTCTTGTTGCGGAACTCGGGAACGAAATGCGGGTTGGGCAGGAAGCGAACGTCGAAGACCATGTCGGCATCGAGCGGCACGCCGTTTTTGAAGCCGAAGCTGAGGCATGAGACCAGCAGGTGCTTGACGCCATCCTCCTGGCCGAAGCGGGCCTGGATATTGGCGCGCAGCTCGTGCACGTTGAAGCTGGAAGTGTCGATCAGCGTGTCGGCGACGTTGCGGATGGGATCCAGGAGCTGGCGTTCTTCGACGATGGAGCGGGAGACGGTTTCGCTGCGGCCCAGCGGATGCGGGCGGCGCGTTTCAGAGTAGCGCCGGACCAGCACATTATCCTGCGCATCGAGAAAAACCACCCGCGTGTGCAGAAGCTCCCGGATGCGCTTGAGGATCTCGGGCAGGCGGTCGAGGGTGGGGCCTTCCCGGACATCCACTACGATGGCGGCGCGATTCATGTCGGCGGACTGGCTGACCAGCGCCGCGAAGTCCGGCATCAGTTCGAGGGGCAGATTGTCGACGCAGTGAAATCCCAGATCCTCGAATGCCTTGAGGGCAGAGGCCTTGCCGGCTCCGGAGATGCCGGTGACTAAAACCAGTTCTTTCTCTGGCTTGTTTTCGCCTGCGGTTGCAGGTTCGGCCTGCCCGGACACCGTGGGGGCCTGATCGAAGGGCGTCATGGGCAAATCGTACACCGGATGGACGGGTTTGTGTTGTGGGGATTGCTGTGGAGGTCAGGCGCTTTCAGCAAAATGATGGAGCGCCAGCTTTTGTGGTCTCCCACCCTTTCCGCGATGAAACTGCGGAAAGGATGGGGCACCCATTCTCGATGTGATATTGCCATCCCCGGTCCCAAAATCGGGACAGGGGGCACCCAGTTTTTTTTGGATGAGGGACGGAAAATTGCGCGAGGATGGGTCTGGTTACAGGCGCGGGGCCGCGGGGGCGGCGTGCAGGCCGGCCAGAGCCAGCGCCTGGGCCTCGTTCAAGGGCGGCGAAAGCATCGGTCCCTGCCCGGCGCGACAACCCATGCGGATGAGCGCGTGAATCTGATCCGGCGTTTCGATCTCCTGCGCAATCACTTGCACCCCGAGCGTATGTGCAAGGCGCACCAGCCACTCGAGAACGGCCTGCTGGCGGCCCTGGGAGACAGCCGCCCTGGTGAGCTTGCCATCCAGCTTCACCATGTCGAGGGGCAGCCGCACCAGGTGATTGAGAGGCGCCAGGCTGCTGCCGAATTCGTCCAGCGCGATACGCACATTGCAGTCCACCAGGCGCTGCAGAACGGCGATGGCTGCATCGGGATTCTCATTCAGCGCGCTCTCTGGAATTTCAAGCACCAGGCGCGAGGGATCGGCGCCGCTGTCAGCGAGCGCGCGCGTCACCTGCGCCCCGAGGCTGGCGTTTTGAAACTGGCGCGGGGTCAGATTCAGCGCGAGATAAAGATTGCGGTGGGGCAGCGTTTCACTCCACACGCGCAACTGGCGGCAGACTGCTTCCAGTGTTTCCCGGCCCAGGGCGATGGAGTGCCCGGTCTCCTCGGCCAGCGCCATCAGTTCTCCGCTGTCTTCAAGCGAGCCATCGGCGCGGCGCCAGCACAGCGCGATTTCAAATCCTTCCAGGCGCCCGGTGGCGAGTTGATACACGGGCAGATACTGCACATCGAAGAGTCGCTGTTCCAGCATGGTGCGCAGCTCGCGCTCGCGTTCCTGCTGGCTGCTGACGCAGATTTCCAGATGCCGGTCGAAGATCTCGAAGTGGTGACCACCGGCCTGCTTGGCGCGATACATGGCGAAATCCGCGTCACGCACCAGCATGGCGGGGGTGGTGTGCTCCGGGCCTGCGATCGCGCCGCCGACGCTGCCGCCGGAGTGAATCATGTTGCCAAAGATCTCGAAGGGCCGTTCCATCTCGCGCAGCACGCGGTTGGCAACGATTTCCAGGTCTCCTGCAGAAAGAATGTTCTCAACGAGCAGAGCGAATTCGTCGCCGCCGAGGCGCGCGGCTGAGTCCTGCGGGCGCAATGCGATACGCAGCCGGTCTGCCACTTCTTTGAGCAGCACATCGCCGGCGGCGTGGCCCAGGCCGTCGTTAATTTCTTTGAAGCGATCGAGATCGAGGTAGAGCACGCCGCAACTGTGATCGGGACGCCGGACGCGGCGGCTGAGCGCGAGCGCCAGACGGTCCAGAAACAGAGCGCGATTGGGCAGGCCGGTGAGCACGTCGTGCATGGCGTCGTGCTGCAGTTTGGCCTCAGCCTCCTTATGCTCTCCGATGTCGCGGAAGGTGAAGACATACCCGAGCGCTCTGTCATCGACGAGCAGCGGCGCAATCTGCAGGCTCACGTCGATGAGGTCTCCCGACTTGTTGACGCGCACGGTCTCGACCATGGCGCGTCCCTGCTCGTCGACTGCCTTCAGCAAGGTGACGTGCTCGCTGAGCCGCGTCTCGGGCACAATCAGGTCGCGCAGGCTTCCGCCCCCCGCTTCTTCCGCCGAGAAACCAAACATCTGCGTGAAGGCGGGATTGGTGTAGAGAATGTGATCGCCATGCTCGATGGCGACGGCCTCAGGGATGCTGGAGAGCACGTCTTCCATCAAGCGGGATTTGGGGGCGCGCTCGCGGCCGGAGGGATGGGCCACGATGACTGCTTCGCGCAGGTCGGGATCGACAATGCTGTAGGTGCCCTCAACGGGCGTGAGCCGGCCGCCCTTCACGGGCATGGTGGCATGAAAGGGACTGCCGCGGCGCGTGCCGGTAAGCATTGTCTGCGGCTCGGCCGTGCCGGGAAAAAGTCCCCACAGCACTTCCTCGATGGGGTGCGGCGCCCATTCGCCTTCGGTCAGACCCATTATCTGCCGGGCTTCGGCATTGGCAAAGACGATTTTTCCCTGCGCGCTCAAGAAAGACGAGCGCCGGCAGAGCGTCCAGAACCTGGCGCTGCAGCTGCACGTCCGCATTGGCGGGAAGATTAACGATGGTCTCCTCCCCGATGTCGGCCGCCCAACCCCTGCGCAAGTATTTCCCTTCCGGCTCCAGCATGCTGCTCCAGACAGGTGCGGCCATACAAAGATCGTAGGTTTCGGAGTACTGCAGCAGCTATCCCCTAAACCGGGTAGCTGCGGGAACAAAGGTCGTCAACCGGCTGTGGAATTCCTCTGACAACGATTGATCGCATTCTCCTGACACAGGTGGGGCAGCAGCTTGCTGCGAGCGCGGGGAGCGCTCGCAGATTTTGAATGCGCACTTTTATGGAATTTCTACCAGTTCCATCTGTCCATCGCGACGGCGATGGAGCACAAACATCTCGCCCGCGGCGGTGCGAAAGATGAGCAGGTCGCGGTCGCGAAACTCCGCCTCCTTCACCGCTTCCTCGATGGTCATGGGCCGCAGCGCGAAGGCTTCAGCGCTTTTCACTATGTGTGGCTCCACCACCGTAGCCTTGGCCGGGAACGAATGCACGGCAATGGACGCGCGCGCTCTGGATGCCGATTTGGCAGCGCCTCCATTGTCCTCAGGCTGCGCTGCGCGCGCTTTAGGGCGCACCACCGGCAGAGCGGTCAATACTTTCTCTTCTTTGGGTAATCGCTTGGTCACAATCTTGCGGTCTCGATGGCGGAGGGCCTGGTGTTCAGCATGGGCAATGGCCTGGCGAAGCGCCGTATCCAGCGCAGCGGCCTTTCCGGTGGCGGCGATGGTCTGCATGCGCGCCTGCACGGTGAGTTCCACGATCTGCAGATGGCGCTGCGCGCTGAAGGTAATGCTGGCATGCGCAGTTCTGCCCAGAATCCGGCCGATCCGCTCCATTCCTTCCTGCGCCTGATCGCGCAGCAGATTTCGGAACCTTCACTTGCCTGGCGGTGAACTCCACGTCCATGGTCAGCCTCCGCTCATTTGCTGGTGGAGCACAGTATAAGCCCAACCAGCTGTCAGCTTCTAGCTCCTGGCCTCTAGCTCTTCGCAACCTGGTTCCAGCGTCTCGGGCTACAGCGAGCCTATCCCGTCGCTCATGAAGTATATGCCTGGCAAGATCTGCTGGCAGCTAGTAGCTAGCGGCTGCCTCTTAGATCTCCCAGCGCAGCAGCACGGTTCCTACCGTGAAGCCGGCGCCGACGGCGGCCAGCAGCACCAGGTCGCCTTTCTTCAGCTTGCCTTCCTCGATGGCCGTTTCCATGGCCAGCGGAATGGTTCCGGCCGAGGTGTTGCCGTACTTGTCGATGTTGATGATCACCCGCTCGCGGGTCATGCCCAGCCGGTCGGCCGTGGCCGTCAATGATGCGCTTGTTGGCCTGGTGCGGAATGAAGCAGCCCAGGTCCGTGCCCGTCACGCCGTTGCGCTCCAGCAGCGTTGTCGTAGCCTCGGCCATCTTGCGCACCGCAAATTTATACACCGCCGGGCCATCCTGGTGGATGTAGTGCATTTTCTTGTCGACGGTCTCGTGCGTAGACGGGATTCAGGCTGCCGCCGCCCGGCAGGTTCAGGCTCACGCCGCCCGCTCCGTCAATCTCGTTCACGGAGTCGATGAATCCGATCTCGCCTTCTTCGGCCGGCTCCAGCAGCACCGCGCCGCCGCCGTCGCCAAACAGCACGCAGGTGGTGCGGTCGGTGTAGTCGGTCATGCGCGTGTTGGCGTCGGCGCCACAGACCAGAACCTTTCTATGCGCGCCGCTCTCCACCATCTTTACGCCCGCCTGCAGCGCATAGACAAATCCCGAGCAGCCGCCGGAGACGTCGAATCCCCACACGTGCGGCGCGCCAATCTTGTGCTGCACCAGGCAGGCCGTCGAGGGATACATCATGTCGGGCGTGACCGTGCCCACGATGATGACTTCCAGCTCGCTCCGGCCCGATGCCGCGCGCGGCCAGGCATTTCTTGGCCGCCTCGGTGCAGATGTCGCTCACGCCCAGCCCCTTCGCCAGCTACATGACGCGTGCGGATGCCGGTGCGCTCCATGATCCACTGGTCGGTGGTCTCCACCATCTTTTCAAGGTCTTGATTGGTAATCACATCGGGGGGAACGTAGGTGCCGAGCGCGGTAATTTTCGCGCGCCGGCCCACCACGGGACGAACGGTCAGGCTCAATTCATTTCTCCTTGCAGTGCACACACACACCTGCGGGCAATTGCAGGTCAATGATCCGCTTATGGGATCCGCTTATGGGATCGACTTATGGGACCCACTTACGGAATCTGCTTACGACGGCCGAACCGTAAAAGCGCCCACGGCACAAAAAAGTACCGGGTGACCTACTGCGCCCGTACTAGCCCGTTACCGTTGCTTCCTTCCGGACCTGGCGGGGTTGGCGGGATTACGTCGCGTAGGACCCGGCACTGATCGATTTTAGCACCTGAGGCGGGGCGGAAAACGCAGCCTTCCAGTCTGCGCACCGCCCTGTTCTGCGCACCGCTCTGTTAATGGCTGGCGATTGGCAACGTCTCCACCGTCTTCCCCATGTAAGGCAGGTCCAGCTTGATGCGCTGCCCTTTGAGCGGCGACCACGGCTCCAGAAAATACCCTCGCTCATCAAACCCGATGCCGTAATGGCCGGTGAAGAGCGCGTCCAGTCCCTGCCAATCTTCGGGCAGGTAGCCTTCGCCGCGGCCGCGCGAGCCATCCCACACATAAAACGCGCTGCCCACCGGATTGCGCTGCTTCTGACCGGGCAAGTCGATACCGGCATTAAAAGTGCCCTCTTCATAGGAGTGCATCAGCGGCCACAGCAGCCGTTCGGCGGCTGCGTATTGGCCGGTCTGGTAGAGGGCTTGGATGAAGTAGTACTCGTAGGGCGGACGTTGCGCCTCCGTTCATGTAAACCTGCCAGGTGTCCATTCCATCCACCTGTTTGGGGGCGCCGCTGGTGTGCGGAAAATAATCCGCCGGACTCATCGGAATCAGGTCCGTGGGCAAGCCCAACTCGTAGGAGTGAAATCCGATGCTCTGCATTTTCGCGAGCATGGTTTGCAGAATCGACTTTGCCTGCGGCTCGGGTACCAGTCCCTGATAGATCGCAAAACCATTCACCCAGGGAAACATGGAATCGTGCAGCTTGCCGTCGTCGCTCTTCCAACCGGCCAGAACTCCGGTTGCGGGGTTGAAGAAGGTCTTGAAATACACTGCCTTGATCCGCTCGGCGTCTTCGCGATAGCGCTTGGCCTTCGCTGCCTGCCCGGCAAGGGCTTCCATGTCGGCCATGCAGAGAAAGGCACGGTAGTCGGCGGCATTTGAAAATGCATCGACGCCCTGAAAGTCATACACGTCGAACCACTCCTTGCCCGGCTCGTCGATGAGTCCGTCTTTATCGGCAAATGCGCTCGATATGATCCGCCACCGCCTCCATGGGCTTGAGCCATTGGTGGAGCTGGGGCATGCCTCCGATGGTGCGGATCACGTACCAGCCGGAGATGACGAGATAGGCAGGCGTTTCACGCGACGATTTCCAATCGGGCGAGTACACGTTCGCATTGGGCATCATGTATCCGCGCGCGCCCTGGAAATAGCGGTCGACGGTGTTGCCCACCAGGGCCATGGGCGAAATGCCGTCCGCCAGATGCGGCGCAAAGACCGCCTGCTCCGCATAGAAAAGCATGGCCAGGCCGCAGTTGATGCTCATCACGCTGTTGCTGATCATTCCGGTATCCGGCCGCCACTGCACCATGTCCAACGAGTATTTTGGAAAGCGCTCGAGCCGCGGATCGCGGCTGAGCAGCGCGGGAAGCGGCTCAAGGGCCTGCACTGCAAAGTGCAAGCGTGGTGTGCCAGGGCTGCGGGCCCAGTCTCGTTCAGGCCATCTTCGCTGCTGGGCTGGTGCGGCGTGATGTCGACTTGATAGGATGTGGCCGGAAAAAGCGAAGAAGGTTTGCGATAAAAAGCAGCCGCGTCTCCCGTCGCGCGTGATGAACGCTGTTCCGAAATCCGGGGCGGCGAGATAGGTGGGCACGTCCACATAATTGATCAGCTTCGACGGATGGCAGACGAAGGTGGTCGGCGTCTGGTTGGCTGCGAACTGGAAGCGGAACAATCCACCGCGCATCCTGACGATGTGATTGGCTGCGGCGGTCAGGCCCAGGTCGAACCCCTGCGCGCCGGCGCGGATAGAAACCTGCTCGTAGACGCCCGGCGCAATTTCAACCGGAGCGTAATCGAAGACATTTCCCGTGTGGCTCAGCGCACTGGTTCCAAGCGGCGTGGACTGTTGAAAAATGGGGTCCAGCACCGGATATGCACCGCTGTCCTGCAAGAGGTTGACGCCAAGCTCGCCTTTTCCAAGAGAGTCAAGCGAGAGAGACAGGATGCGCGGGTAGGACTTGTCGAGCACCAGCCGGTACCACGGCGTGCTGATGGCGAGCGATGGGCCAAGGTCTTCGATTTTGGGAGCGAAGTTCGTTTGAGTGAGGTGAGCGTGCAGCGTGTCGAGGGGGGACGCAGTCCCGGCGGCCTCCGATGCGGCCGCATCGGAGGCCGCGTTGTTTCCGTAAACTTCCAGTTGCGCCAGCTCGGCCATCCACGACTGCGGCGTGGAGGAGGCTGCCGTTCCCTCAATCAGCAAACGAAAGTTATCTGTAACGACCGGCGAAAAATGGACTGTATAGGAAAGCGTCTTTGGGTCGAACGCCGCCTGTTGCACGTGGAATAAAGTATGGAAGCCGGCGCCGCCGGCACTCAAAAGCTGGCCGGAGAACTCGACGGGACTGCTGGCCATGCTGGCCGCATGGAGCACCACTTTATCGATCCGCCGCGGTCCGGCGAAATGGACCCACACCCACTGCGGCAGATGCTGGAGCTCGTTGCTTTGCCAATGGCACGGGCCCAGGGCATCGGACGCGTCAGCACCCTGGTTCACGGGACACGGTACCTGCTCTTCCGCCTTCTTGCTGCGAAACTGGAAGGAGCTGACCTCGACTCGCACTCCCGGTTCGCGCGCGGAGGCAACGTCGCGATAACCATTTGCCGGCTGACTATTCGCTGCCTGGCACAGCATGAATGCAAGGGCTACAGCCAGAAATCCCGGCGCGCTTCGAACGGCTCTTACCGCCCAATCGAGTTCCACTTCCTTGAGTCCCACTCCCAGTTGGCCCACGTCTTCCCCTCTTCTGCTGAACTTCGTTTGGAGCATCTGCTCAAGTTTAGACAAAAAGGGTTGCCGTGGGAGACCGCTCTCTGGATTTCGGACCGAAAACATTCCACGACGGCAACCGCGAGAGCGGGGCTTTATCCAGGCAGAAAGCGGCGTTCAGATGAAACATTCATGACCTCAACAAAGTTCCCAAACACCGATTCGATCTCTCAACTGGATTGGAGTTAAATGTAAGCTGCGCTCGTCTGACGCTGAATTAGCCGAATCGGAGGAAATCTATGAAACGGGAAATCATTCGCGTCGAGCCGCAGGACCGATTGAGCGGCAGACGGAGATCGTATTGGATCAACTCAAGCTCTGTGTCGAAACGGCAGGCTCTTCTCTGGAGAACATTCTGAAGGTGAATGTATATGTAACCTCAGTAGACATGTTCCCTGCGGTGAACACCGTCTACAGACGTTATTTCCCGGAAAATCCGCCCGCGCGCATCTTTATTAATGATTAATGTTCCTGCCTGGAACGGCGGGTTTGATATTGAAGTGGATTGTATCGCCGCCGTTTTATAAGACTGTTCTTTGCTTTGGTACCTATCTCCGCTCGTTGGCGAGCGGCCGCGATCCTGTGCTGGCGGCGGCGGCGCAGTCGTTGAATTCGCGGTTGAGTCCGGAAGAAGCCGGCACGCTTTTCCCTTATCAATGGCCAAAAGAGTGATCGAGCCGATGGCATAGGAGCCGAAAATGAGGCTGGAGTTCCGCGCTGACACAGCTTCGATATTCATTTTTATTCATTTTTCACAATGCAATATTCCACTTCCTCCAACTCGGCTACCATAGTTTCGTTATGCCATTATTCCCTGTGAAAACCTGTGTCATTTGTGGTGATGAATTCGAGTTGAAGCCCGACAAGCCCGGCTTCGCCAACCGCTGCCCGAGCTGTAGCGAACCGGAGGACGAGCAACCGGTGGCCACGGGGCACAAAGACGTGCTGGAGCGGAAGAATGAGAGCGAAGCCAATGCCGAGCGCCGCCGCGTGATCCGCGACATGCTCTACCGCAAGGACAGCTAGATAACGATAGCTAGATAACGATACCTGGCTCGGCGATCAGAGCTTTGTCCGGTCCCCGGAGCCCTCCGGGGACCGTGCAGGTCCGCACCTCGTAGTGCGTGGCAAAATCCTCGATGCGGCTGAGCAGCCTCCGGGCCTCGGGCTCGAAGACGGGAGTCGTGTACTCCGGGCCGGCAAACCGCTTCACCGCTTCCAGCGAATCGAAGAAGTTGATGACCAGAAACTCGGCCTCCGCAGCCGCTTCCCGGCGCAGGACGTAACCGCCGCGATAGCCTTCAACACCGGCCAGGCCGGGCAGCACCTTGTGCTTGAGGAACTCCTCGTAAGCCCCTGCATCTTCGTTCTTTGCCCATCCGCGCCAATGCCGCGCAATCATCTGCCCCTCCCGCCCGCTCTCCGACCGTTCCCTGCCCACTGTGCACTATTCACTATCCCAGTACAATAGATAAGTGAGCACAACCACGCCCAAATCTTCCCCGGTGGTGGGATTCATTTCGCTCGGCTGCCCCAAAAACCTCGTGGATTCCGAGGTGATGATGGGGCTGCTGGACCGCGCCGGCGCGCGACTGACTGCGCGGCCTGAAGAGGCCGAGATCCTGGTCGTCAACACCTGCAGCTTCATCGACACCGCCAAGCAGGAGTCGGTCGACACCATCCTGGAGATGGCGCGGCACAAGACCTCCGGCTCGGCCAAGAAGCTGATCGTGGCCGGCTGCCTGGTGGAGCGCTACCGCGACGAGATCCAAAAGAATATTCCCGAGGTGGATGCAGTCGTCGGCACCGGCGAGTTGGAGTCGATCCTGGAAGCCGCCGGCATTGCGCTCCCGCCCGCTGCGGCGCCCTCCCCATTCAACATCCTGACCAGCGTGAGGGCCGAAACCCGTTCCGGGCAGGAGTCGCAGGCAGGCACCCATAAACTCGTCCAAGACGAGAACAGCCCGAAGGGCCGGCCCGAGGGCGATGCGCGCGAGCACCAGGGGCGCTTCCGCCGCGATGAGTGGCAGGGCGCGGCTCATATGCTGCCCACCTATCTTTATGACGAATCCACGCCGCGGCTTTTAGCGACCCCGCGCGCGTCGGCCTACATCAAAATCGCCGAGGGCTGCGATCATCCCTGCACCTTCTGCGTGATTCCGAACCTGCGCGGCAAGTTTCGCTCGCGCCGTTTCGAGTCGGTGGTTGCCGAGGCGCAGCAGCTTGTTGCGCGCGGTGTGCAGGAGATTACGCTGATTGGGCAGGACACGACCTGCTACGGCGAGGACCTTGGCCTGAAGGACGGGCTTGCCACGCTGCTCGACGCGCTGGCCGGCATCGAAGGTCTGCGCTGGCTGCGGTTTCTCTACGCTTACCCGAACCGCATTACTGGCCGGCTGCTGGAGACCATCGCGAAGCACGACAACATCTGCAAATACCTGGACGTTCCGCTACAGCACGCCTCATCCGACGTGTTGAAGCGCATGAAGCGCGGCGCCGGGGCCGATATTTTCCTCAAGACGCTGGAAAAGGTTCGAGCCGCAGTGCCGGGAATCGCCCTGCGCACCAGCTTCATCGTCGGCTTCCCCGGCGAATCCTCCTCGGATTTTGAAATTTTGGAGGAGTTTATCAGCCAGGCAAGATTCGACTGGCTGGGCGTCTTCAGCTATTCGCATGAAGAAGGCTCTGCGGCGTATGCGCTGGACGCGCAGGTGCCCAAGCGCAGCATCGAGGCGCGCAAGCGGCGGCTGATGAAGCTGCAGCAGGGAATTTCACGCCAGGCCAAGCAGGAGTGGGTGGGGCGCGAGGTGACGCTGCTAGCCGAGGGCGAGAGCGAGGAGACTCCCCTGCTGTGGGAGGGTCGCACGCAGTTCCACGCGCCGGAGATTGACGGCAAGGTCTACATCAATGACTTTGGCGGGCTGGAGACGCTGGAGGCTGGCCGCTTCTACCGCGCCGAGATTACCGAGGCGCACGATTACGACGTGGTCGCGCGGATTGTGGCGGCAACCTAGCGGTGCCGGGGCCAGGGGCTAAAGCCCCCATCTTTTTATAGGCTTTATCGGCACGACTAAAGTCGTGCCCTGTTACAGAGCCCCATCACGAAGGGCCGTCGCCGTTCTGGAAGGCGTAGGGCAGCATTTGTTGCCTGATTCTGCTAGACTTGCGGGCATGAAAAACCGGTTTCTTCGCTCCTCGATCGTCCTCGGCGCCTGGCTGCTGGTTTTGTGCGCCGCTCTGAGCCTGCGTCCCTCCGCTGCGGGGCAGGAATGGGCCAAGCAGATCCTCGACAAATCGCCACGCCACCAGGAATGGGTGAAGGTCCAGAACGGCAGCCGCACCATCCAGACGTTCATTGTCTATCCCGAGGTGAAGAGCAAAGCGCCGGTGCTGCTGATGGTGCACGAAATCTTCGGGCTGAGCGACTGGGCGCGCAGCATGGCCGACGATCTGGCCGCGCAGGGCTACGTTGTGGTGGTGCCGGACCTGCTCTCGGGGACTGGGCCGAATGGCGGCGGGAGCGAGGCGTATCCCGATCAGGACGCGCGCGTGCAAGCTGTGTCGATGCTCGATCCCGAGGTTGTGAACTCTGACCTGAACGCCACGGCCAATTACGCCCTGAAACTGCCCGCGGCCAACGGCAAGCTGGCGGTGATCGGGTTTTGCTGGGGCGGAGGCAAGGCGTTTGAATTTGCCACGGTGCGCCACGATCTGAGCGCGGCGTATGTGTTCTACGGTCCGCCCCCGCAGGATTTGGCGGCCGTTACCGCACCGGTATATGGGTTCTACGCGGGCAACGACGCGCGCATTTCGTCCACGGTTCCGGCAACGAAAGCCACAATGGAGAAATTGGGCAAGAAGTACGATCCGGTGATCTACGCGGGGGCTGGCCACGGCTTCATGCGCATGGGCGAGGATCCGGGGAATACGAATCCCGCTAACGTGGCGGCGCGGAAGGAAGCGATGGAGCGGCTGGAGACGTTGCTGAAGGGCATCTAACCGCCGCGACCGTGAGGTTTGGTGGTTTCCCAGGTCCCAAAAGCGGGACCTGGGGCACCCATTTCAGTGGGAATTTGAACATGCGGAAACTTGCTTGCGTCCCTACTGGGAGGCGAGCGCCGATGCCGCGCGACGCGTTACTATAAATCTTGGCCGTGGCTCAAAAAGCGCGGCAAAAAGGATGAGCGCTCGCAAAAAATCCGCCAAAGTTCTCCGCTGCCCGACCTGCGGCACACTGGTGCAGGCCAAGGACGAAGATTTCCCTTTCTGCAGCGACCGATGCCGCAAAATCGACCTCGGCAAGTGGGCCACGGGTGTCTACAAGATCAGCTCGCCGGTCCTGGATCCGGAAGTTCTGGAGGATCTGGGCGGGATGGGCGGCAGCCGGGGCGAGGACTCGCATGACGATTGAAAGTCCCCGCCAGAATCCAGTTCAAATGCAAACCCGCAAGACCCGCTGGGCATTTCTTACAGCCACATTTTTCGGCGCCGGTTCCATCAAGCCGGGGCCGGGCACATGGGGCTCCATGGCCGCAGTGCTGCTGTGGGCCGCGGCGGCGTGGGGATTGCATCTTTCGCCACTGGACCTGAATCTGCTGCTGGGTGGGGGGATTCTGCTGGCTCTGGTGCTCGGCGTCCCGGCAGCGACCATTGCGGCGCGAGAGAGCGAGCGCCACGACCCGGGATTTGTAGTCATCGATGAGGTGATCGGGCAGTGGATCGCACTGCTGGGCTGCCCGCGCGACTGGGCGCACGCGCTGATTGCATTGATTCTTTTCCGGCTGCTCGACATCACCAAACCGTTTCCGGCGCGGCAACTGGAAGCACTCCCCGAGGGCTGGGGCATCGTTTTCGACGATGTGGCCGCCGGCCTGTATGCTTTGGGTATTGGTGCGCTTATTCGCATCTGGTACTAAAGAATGGCACGAAGCTCACCCCAACCCGTTCCGGAGATGGCGCCCACGCCGCGCATCGGCGACATTACGCCTGCAGCAGCTCTGCCGCTGGGCGAGATCGAGGTCACGGGCGCGAACCTGGGCCCGCACAAATTCGGACCGCCTACGGTGCTGGTGGATGGAGAATCGGCGCAGGTGCTGATGAGCCGCTCCACGCGGCTGGCATTTCGCGTACCGGAAAACGCCTCGACCGGGCTTGTGGAAGTGCGCAGTCCGGCCGGAATGAGCAACACGGTGCCGCTGCGTGTGGGGCGCCAGTTGACCGACGGCTTGCACCCCGTCACCAGCCCAGCCGTCAGCCGTTCGGGCATGATCTACGCCACGATTTCAGGTCCGCGCGGCAAGCAGACTCCGGTTTCCGTGGTGCGCATCAGCCCCGACGGGCGCGGCACGCCCTTTGTCAGCGGGATCCTGAACCCTACCGGGCTGGCTTTTAATGCGGACGGCGACTTATTCGTCACCTCGCGCGCCGAGGGCAACGTGTACCGCATTGATGCGGCGGGTGAATCGACGGTTTACGCCGAAGGTATGGGCGTGGCCACTGGATGCGTCTTTGACAGCGAGGGAAATCTCTTTGTCGGCGATCGCAGCGGCACCATCTTCAAGATCAACCCGCAGCGCCAGATTTTCGTGCACGCCACGCTTGAGCCCAGCGTCTCTGCCTATCACATGGCCGTGAATGGCGAGGGACGGCTGTTTGTGACCGCGCCTTCGCTTTCGTCGAACGAGGCGATCTGGACAATTGAGCCGAATGGCGATACGCGCGCCTGGTTTCGCGGCCTGGGTCGCCCGCAGGGGCTGGTGCTATCGCGCGAAGGCGATGCCTACGTCGCTGCCTGCCTTCACGGGCGGCGCGGCGTGGTGCGTGTGACCAAAGACGGAGAGGCATCGCTGGTCCTGTCGGGAATGAACCTGGTTGGACTGGCATTTTCCCCTCTTGGCACCGCCGTCCTGGCTACCCACGACGCCGTTTATGATGTGGACTTGGGTGTGGAAGGGCTGGATCTGTTTTAAGCTGCTAGCCTCTAGCTCCTAGCTCGTCTCGTGGCAAATTCTGCGGACGTGGCAAAGCCAGGGACAAGGCTGACGCGGAACGACCCAGCACACCCCAGCCAGGGGCTAAGAGCTAGGAGCTAGAAGCTGCCTTTATGAAATCCGAGATCATTGCCGTCGGTTCCGAGATGCTGACCCCGCATCGGCAGGACACCAACTCGCTGTATGTGACGGAAAAGCTCAACGGGATCGGAGTCAGCGTGGCTTTCAAGACGATTGTCGGCGATCGGCGACGCGATCTGGTGAACGCTATCCGCACGGCGCTGAGCCGCGTTGACATCCTGATCGTGATGGGCGGTCTGGGCCCCACGGAAGACGACCTGACCCGCGAGGCTACGGCAGAGGCGCTGGGCCTGGCGCTGCACCGCGATGCCTCGCAGGTGGCCGCGCTGCACGCACGCGCCGCCAGCTGGCGCATCTCGATGCCACAAAACAATCTGAAGCAGGCCGACATGCTGGAAGGCGCACTCCTGCTGCAGAATCCCAATGGCAGCGCGCCGGGCCAATGGATCGACATCACGTTCAATCGGTATCGCAAGCTGGTGATCCTGCTTCCCGGGCCTCCGCACGAATGCCGTCCGCTCTTCGATTCGGAGTGCCTGCCGCGTCTGCGCGAGACAGTGCCGCCGCGCGCCATTGCCAGCCGCACGCTAAAGGCGGCCATGATTCCCGAATCGCAGGCCGACAAACTGATCGCACCCATCTACTCGACCTATACCGATGTGGAGACTACGATTCTGGCCCATGCAGGCGATCTGCAACTCACCCTGCTCTGCACCAAGCCAACGCTTGAAGAGGCGCAGGAGCGCGTGGATGAGCTTGCCGGGCGCATCGAGGAAGCGCTGGATGAATGGCTCTATTCGTCGCAGGGCGACTCGCTGGAGCAGATTGTCCTCTACTATCTCGGATTGCGCCAGGCTACGCTGGCCGTGGCGGAGAGCCTTACCGGTGGAATGATCGCCCAGCGCATCACATCCGTGCCCGGGAGCTCGCGTTCGTTTCTTGGCGGAGCCGTTGTCTACTCCGATGCGCTCAAGTCGGCCTTCGCCGGCGTTCCTGCCGATCTGATCGCGCAGTACGGCGCAGTTTCAGCGGAGGTGGCCAAAGCGCTGGCTCACGGCATTCGCCTGCGCACCGGCGCGACCATTGGCCTGGGAATCACAGGCGTGGCCGGCCCTGCGGGCGGCAGCGACGTAAAGCCAGTGGGGCTGGTGCATATCGCCGTCTCCGATGCGCAGAAGACCGACACGTTGGAACGCACATTCCGCGGTGATCGCCGCCGCGTCCGCGAATGGGCCTCGCAGCAGGCGCTCGACCTGGTGCGCCGCCGGCTGATGTAACACGAGCCGCTCCCGCTCTGCGCCCCTCTCCCGCATCGCGAAATCGCAAGAAATCATACCCCTCCCAGCCCTTCGCGATCGACAACCCACGTCGACTCCGACCGCATCTAAGTCCTTTCTCCCCACAGGTTTCGCCCATTGACGGCAATCCCGGGTAATGCCAGAATTAGCCGCAGGGGAGTGGAGGAGGCGTACGTCTGCAAGCCAATGCACGCGCTTTGCATGTAGTAACGGGATCGGTTCGGTCCGGTTCGTACCCGCAGTCGTAGCGGTAATGTAGCGGGTCTCCGGAATTGCAGCAGAACGCAGGCAAGCAAATTAAAAGGAGATTCAAAGAATGACCTCCCCCAAGGTCCTCGGGCCCACCCCTGTCCATTTCTTTTTCCAGTCCGCATTCCTAGCTCTGTTCGCGCTTTTGGCCGGGGGCTTGTTATGCGCGCCAGTTTTACACGCTCAGTACAACGCATCCATTCAGGGCACAGTAACGGATCCTACCGGCGCCGTAATTCCCAACGCGACGCTCACATTGACCAACAACGCCACCAACGAGAAGCAAACAACCACCAGCAACGGGGACGGCGTGTACACCTTCGGCGCCTTGCCGCCCGGCATTTTTAAAATCACGGCAGAACGGAACGGTTTCGCTACCAAGACCTTCGACAATGTGCACATCATCCCTGAACAAACCAACGCCTTCAACATCCAGTTGGCCATCAGCGCCACGTCTGAATCGGTAACCATCAATGCCGCGCAAGTGCCGCTCATCGACACCGCAAACGCATCCATCGGCGCCACCATCAGCACCAACGAGGTGCAGCACATGCCCTCGTTCGGGCGCGACGTGTTTCAGCTGAGCCAGTTTGCGCCGGGCACGGTGAGCGACATGTCGCAGGCAGCCGGAGGCGGCACCTACTCGATTCCGGGCACCGCGGGACCGGGAGGGCCGTCGGCCAATGCCGGCATCTTCTCCACGGAGAATGGGCCGCAAACGCACGGCAACGGCAACCAGTATGAGAACAACGGCATTTCGATCGACGGCATCAGCACGTCGAGCGCGGTTTGGGGCGGCACTTCGGTGATCACACCAACAGAAGAATCGGTGGACGACGTGCATGTGCTGGCCAACGACTACGACGCGGAATACGGCCGTTTCGCCGGCGAGCAGATTCAGGTGACCACCAAGAGCGGCACCAATCATGTGCACGGCAGCGCCTTCTTCCAGCGCTGGAGCCCTGGCCTCAACGCCTATCAGCGTTACAACGGGCCGGGCTTTTACAACAGCAGTTGTACCAATGCCACAACGGGGCTAACGGGACCCTGCACCCCCTCGCAACGGAAACTGCTCCGCGACCAGCAACAGTTCAATCAATACGGCGGCAGCCTGGGCGGGCCGCTTTGGAGAAACCGCGTCTTCGCTTTCTTCGCTTACGAGGCAGAGCGCAGCGGCGTATCCCAGGTTACGTCTACCGGCTGGTACGACACGCCGCAATTCGACGCGCTCACGCCGCGCGGGTCGATTGCAAACCAATATCTGACTTATCCTGGCGCGGGTGTGAGCGGTACTTTCGTGCCACAGACTTGCGCGAACATCGGCCTGGGACCTGCCTACTGCACTGAGGTTTCCGGGGGACTGAACATCGGCTCGCCGCTGCCCGGCCCCGCGGGCACGCAGGATCTAACCTGGCTCAGCGCCTCGCAGCCCGGCGTGGGCAGCGGATTGTCCACGACTCCCGATATCGCCGACTACACCACGACGAATCCCACCACCATTAGCGACGATCAATATAACGGGCGCGTGGACGCCGATGTGACGCAGAAGGACCGGCTCACCTTCACCATCTACTGGGTTCCCTCGGCGACGACCTATTACAACGGCCCGGTGCGGCCCATGAACCTGTGGCACCACGACGTGACCAACAACGCCTTCACGGGTCTGTGGAATCACATCTTCAACTCCAACCTGTTGAACGAAGCCCGCGTCAACGCTGCCGGCTGGCGCTATAACGAAGTCAACTCAAATCCCCAGGCGCCATTCGGATTGCCCGAGGATGAGTTGGCATTTCCCGTCGGAAGCGCAACCCTGCAGTACTTCGGCGCGCCGGGGCCCGGCATCTACAACCAGTGGACCTATGGATACCGCGACATTGTCACCAAGGCGATTGGGCGGCATACCATCAAATTCGGCGGCGAGCTCACCCGGCTCTACTACCTGAACGAGAATCCCTCTTCCGCACGCCCCACTTACTACTTCTTCAATGTGTGGGACTTTTTGAACGACGCGCCGCGCGAGGAATCCGCGCAGTTTAATCCTGCAACCGGAACGCCGATTGCGACGCGCCAGGACAATCGCGAAGACCTGTGGGGCTTCTTCCTGCAGGATAACTACAAAGTCACGCCCAGCCTCACTTTGAACCTGGGGCTGCGCTACAGCTACTTCGGTTCCCTGGATGCCAAGCAGGGCGACATGTTTTCCGTCCGCTTTGGAACCGGCGACGCGCTGCTCACCGGCCTCCATATCCAGCACGGCGGTTCGCTGTGGGTCCCGCAGAAGTTGAACTTCGGGCCCGAAGTCGGATTCGCATTCGCACCGCGCTGGTACCAGAGCAGGGTGGTTTTCCGCGGCGGCTTCGGCATCAACTATAACCAGAACGAGCTCGCCACCTCGGCCAGCGTGTTCAGCAATCCGGGCATCGCTGTTCCCATCAATTTAACGATGAGCACGCCCACCTCGCCCAACCCCGGCATTATCTACGCCACGGCAACCAACGTACACTCGCTCTACGGTTACCCGCCCAACCCCAACGTGCTCTCAACAACAGCGAGCGCCTTCGGTCCCAACGGATTGCCCACCACCGGCCCAACGTCGGTCACCGCATTCGATCAGAACATGCCCACGCAGTACATCTATCACTACTCGTTTGGCACGGAGTACGATCTGGGATTCAGGAGCGTGTTTACGCTTGGATATTCGGGCAGCGAGTCGCGCCACATTTACTACTACTACGACGAGAATGCGGCCGCATCCGTACAAGGAATTCCGCTCAATCCCTCGGTCACCAACGTCTATTACTTCGGCAACAACGGCCACGGAAATTACAACTCCATGATCGCCACCTTGAGCCATCAGATGTCGCACCAGTTCCAGGTGGAGGGCAGCTTCAACTGGGCCAAGAGCCTGGACACCAGTTCTACCCCCTATGAGACGCAGTACTATCCATACGATCCGCAACTCTCCTACGGCCGCTCCGATTACGACGTCGGCAAACTGGTAAAGATCTACGGCTTGTGGCAACCGGTCTTTTTCCACGGCGGCCATTCCTGGGCGGAAAAAATCGTGGGCGGGTGGAGCGTCAGCGGCATCTTCAACTGGCACTCCGGATTCCCATGGCAGCCGGTCTTTGTAACTACCGGCAATCTGTATTGCAGTAGTTGCGCGTACAACTACTTGCTTCCCGGCGCCTACCTGGGCGGCGCGGGCTTTAACACCGGCAATCAAGCCTTCAAATCGGGCCCCAGCGTGGGCAGCGGCGTGAATTACAACTTCCCGAAAGCAGCCACCGCGACCGGCACAGCCTATTTTGCGCCGCCGGCCTATACTCCTGGCCCCCACTTCCCTGCTACGGGGGGCGCACCTGCGCAGAATCCGGGCATCGGACGAAACTCCTTGCCCGGCCCGCGCTACAAGGATGTCGACGCCACGATCACCAAGACCTTCGGCCTGCCCAGGCTTCGCGAGGGTTCGGGAATCACAATTCGCGCCGACGCTTTCAACCTCTTTAACGATCTGAATTTCGAGCCCGGAGGAGCTATCGGAGGAGGCAGCACCGGCGGAATCTCCAACAACATCACCAGCGTCAACTTCGGCCAGGCGACAGCAGCCCTGGGCGCACGCACAGTCACCATGCAAGCCAGCTTCAACTTCTGAACGGCACCATCCCGACGCGCGGCGAGTGAATCACGCTCGCCGCGCGTTCTTCCCTTGCCTGCTACCATTCCGAATTGCGAAGGAGGCCGTTCATGCCCCGCAGATTTTTCGTGCCTGTTCTTCTGTTCTCTTCACTGCTCCTCGTCCCGCCTCCTTGCTCGCGCGCAACAGCCTGCCCCGGGGCAGCAGCAAATCGAAATCGACGCTGCCCTGCCCTCCACGCCCTTTCCGCACTTTTGGGAAGAGATGTTCGGCTCCGGCCACGCCAACCTGGCCATGCGCGAGAGCTATCGCGAAGACCTGCGCGCTGTAAAGAAGGTGACGGACTTCGAGTATGTGCGCTTTCACGGCATTCTCGACGACGAGAACGGCGTCTATAAACTCGACGATCACGGCAACCCGGTTTACAACTGGGCCTATGTCGATCAGATCTACGACGGACTGCTGAAAAACGGCGTGCGCCCCTTCGTCGAAATCAGCTTCATGCCCAAGGAGCTTGCCTTCAACCCCTACGACCTGCACGTGTTCTGGTACCACCCCAACGTTTCGCCGCCCAAAAGCCCGGCACTGTGGGACGACCTCATCACGCATTTCGCACAGCACCTGGTCGACCGCTACGGCATCGACGAAGTGAGCAAGTGGTACTTCGAGGTGTGGAACGAGCCCAACATCGATTTCTGGGGCGGCATCCCGCGGCAACAATCCTACTTCGAGCTGTACGCGCACACCGCCCGCGATTTGAAGAGCGTGAGCCCGCGCCTGCGCGTGGGCGGGCCGGCTACCGCAGCCGCATCCTGGGTGCCGGAGTTCCTGCAGCTTTACCGCGGCCAATCACGTGCCGGTCGACTTTGTTTCCACGCATGCCTACGCGGATGATACCGTCGAGAATCTCTTCCACAACGATGAGCCTGTTCCCATGGACGAGCGCGTGTGCCGCGCGCTGGCCAAGGTTCGCGGCCAGATCAAGGCTTCATCGCTGCCCAATCTTCCGCTCTATCTGACGGAGTGGAATGTGCAGGGTCAAGACCAGTCGCGCGATACGACTTTCGTCGGGCCCGCCCTGGCCAACACCATCCGCCAATGCGATGGCCTGGTGAACATGATGTCGTTCTGGACTTTCTCCGATGTGTTTGAAGAGGGTGGGCCGCTGCCGAAACCGTTCGTCGGCATGTTTGGATTGCGCGCCAAGGGCGGCATCAACAAGCCCAGCTATTACGGCTACGGTCTGCTGCACGAGCTGGGCGATCGGCGCATTGCCAACGCGGCGACAGACGCGATCGTCACGAAAACTGCGCAGGGAGGGCTGGCCATCGCGGTATGGAACCTTGTCGATCCTGGCAAGGAGGGCGCGAACCAGACGGTCGATTTGCACTTCAGGCACGTCTCGCCGCAAGCGCAAGTCACCATCGAGCGCGTGGATGCCGATCACGGCAATGTGCTGCCGAAGTATGCGGCGATGGGCAGTCCCATCGACCCGACACCGGATCAGGTGGAGCAACTGAATCGCGAAACCGCGCTGCCTCCGCCGGAAACAATGCATTTAAGTGACGGCGCGTTGAGGCTGACACTCACCCCGAACGCTCTGGTGCTGATCAAAGTCCAACAACCCTGATTGCCTGGTTTGTTATTCGCGCCGATAAGCCTGGGTGCCCCTGGTCTCGATTTTGAGACCAGGGAAACCACCCATGTTCACCGCATGGCTCCTGCTCTACGCGGCGCGGAGCGGCGCGAATTCTGCAAGCCGCGCCTTGAGCACGGCGCGGCTCACCGGCGTTTCATGCAGCAGCAGCTCGGCCGATTGAACGAGAGGATTTTCGTGAAACCACTTCTGCACCACGTTGTCGCGGAGCAGATTGGTGATAGCCAGCAGCGACATTCCCTGGTGGTGCGCCATCCACTCGCGCACTACCTCCGGCTTGCGCAATGATCCGATGTAATCGGCGGCCTCATAGAATCCGTAGGCGCCCACCCACCCCATCGACGCCATGCGGCGCAGATTCGCGAGCGCCTGGTTTGCCTGCACTCCCAGGGCCAGAAAAGTCGAGTAAGGTGAAATCACCGGCCCGGCCGTAGCCTCAAACCACAGCGCGATGCGCGGAACGCCGTAGGCAAAATAGAAGTAGTGGCCCTCCGCATTGCGCTGCGCCGCGCCTGACTCCGAGATGCCCCAGGGAATTCCGAGATCGGAGGCAAAGGCCTGCTGCGCGTGGACCACCGCTTCCTGGGTGCGCGCGATCATGGTGCCCGGATAGCTGCGCATCCACAGCGCCGGCATCAGGTACTCAAACATCGTCCCCGTCCACGACAGCAGCAGAAAACGACCGTAGGCGTAGGTGTGATCGCGCGCCAGCTTGTACCAGCTCAGGTGGGGAAGATCGCCGCGTGCGATGGCCAGAAAAGTCGCAATGCGCGCCTCGGACGCAATCATGTCGTAGCAGGCGCTGTGAATCTGCGCCGCGCCCCGCTCATAACCGATGGAGAGAATCTGCCGGTCCGGATTGACCAGGACGGAAAAGTCAGTCTCCTCGGCAATCCGCGCAGCATCCTGCTCCACCGCGCCGAGACTCGCGAAGAGCGTGCGCAGATTCTGCATGGCGGGGGGCAGCAGAGCGCGCAGCCGGTCGGCCAGGATCGCCAGGCTGCGATCCTCATTGAGAACATGCTGCGCGCGCAACAGCCGCGTGCCCAGAGCCTCGGCAAATGGCAGCGCATCCTTGATCGCCAGAGAATAGCTCTTGTCGTCGATCGAGAGCAGCGCGACGGAATGCAATGCCGCAAACTCCGGCAACGCCCAAGGCAAATAATCATGCAGCAGCGACACGATGGCGTTGACACGCCGCCTGGTTTCTATGAGCCACCATGTGTCCTGCTCGGGGCCGGGAGGCGGAGTTTCAACTGCATTCAGCGCTTTCTGTGCGCCGGGCAGCCAGTTGATCCAGTCCACGATGGACGCCGAATCCGACGGATACGTAAAGCCGTGGAGCGAGCCCCATAGCTTCTTCTCCTTGCGCAGCAGGCGGGCGCACTCACGCACCCCTGAAAACAATTGCGGCCTGAGCAGCGGCTTGCGCGCCACATCCATGGCGCCGGTGTGCAGCGTGTACAGCGAAGCGACTAAGTTCCCGCTGTCGACCGACGAGACAAACGGCGTGTTGCCCATCGGCTGCAGTGTCTTGGTGTCGTACCAGTTGTACAGATGGCCGTGATATTTTTCGAGGTGCAGGATGGTTTCCAGGCTGGCCCTGCTCAGCCCGGCAAACTCTGGAGCCGTTAACAAGCCCAACTCGCAGGCGCATTGCCGCGCGTTCAGCAGCAGGCCAATGTTGGTGGGTGAAACACGCGCCGCCTCCACCAGGCCGTCTTCCTCCACGTTGTCGGGAATCAGGAAGTTGTGCCGTTCCGATCCGTACTCATAGAAATATCGCCAGATGCGAAGGGCGTGTTCGAAGAGAAACTCCCGGTCGTTGGGCGCGAGGGGCTGGCGCTCGCGAGGCGGCTTGTTCAGCCAGATGGTGATGGGATTGGAGAGCGCCCACAACACGAGAATGGGCAGCGCACAAAGAATTGCATCGCGCCGCGCGGCCCCGGCCCAGACAATGACGCCCAGGCTCACGACGATCAATGGCATCAAGGCCAGATAGCGATCGATGGGCGTGCGCCGGGTCCGCTGCAACTCCGACTGATAAGCGGTCTCCCACTCCAGCAGCCGCTCACCGGTAATAAACCTGCGCACCAGGGAGCGAATGATAGCGTCAATGGCCATCATGGTTTCATGAGGCAGGAAGACGAGATGCAGCAGCGAGACCAGCAGTGCCTGGCCGAAGCCTGCGACCGTGTCGGCGGCTCTGCCCTTTTGTCCGCTGGCCCACGCGCGACCCAGCCCGAAGGCGAACTGCGCCACGGTGGGAAAAAACAACAGAATCAGCGTGGCCAGGGTCCAATAGAGCGGACCACCCGGCAACATTAGCCAACCCGCTAAAAACAACAACAACAGAAGCGGATCGACCAGCGAGCGGCGCAGGTTGTCGAGAATCTTCCAGCGCGAAATATCGGAGATGGGGTTCGGGCCCCAGCGTCCGGACTCGTCGGGCACGCGTGAAAATATCCACTGAGCGATTTGCCAGTCGCCCCGCACCCAGCGATGCTTGCGGCGAATGTAGGCGCTGTAGTGGGATGGGTAATCGTCGACCAGCTCAATGTCTGTGGTCAGACCGGCGCGCGCATACGCGCCCTCGATCAGGTCGTGGCTGAGCAAGGAATTGCGCGGGAAACGGCGATCGAGGACAGCATGCAGCGTGGCCGCTTCGTAAATTCCCTTGCCGGTAAAAATGCCTTCGCCAAAGAGATCCTGGTAGGAATCGGAGACGGCGCGGGTGTAGATGTCAAAGCCGTTCTGGCCGGAATAGAGGGCTGCCAGCCGCGATTGCGTAGAGGATCGCACCGCGACGCTCACGCGCGGCTGCAGGATTCCGTAGCCTTCCGTGACGATGCGGCGCTGCGGGTCGATAACCGCTCGATTGAGCGGGTGGGCAATGGCGCCTGTCAGTTTTGCAGCCGCCCCGTACGGAAGCTGGGTGTCGGAATCGAGCGTGAGAATGTAGCGGACGGAGCGCAGCACTTCCACGCGGCCGGCCTTGATCGGGAATGCATCGAAGGCTCCGGCCAGCAGCTTGTTCAGGTCCAGCAGCTTGCCGCGCTTGCGTTCCCAGCCCATCCACACGCCCTGGCGGGTGTTGTAGATGCGATGACGGTGCAGGAACAGGAACGCGCCATTGCGAGGCGCGCTATAGCGTGCATTCAAGTCGTTGATGAGCCGCACCGCCAGGTCCACCAGCGGGTGCGAATCGTTCTCGCGGGGCTTGCTCACCGAATCCGGTAAATCGGTCAGCAGCGCGAAGTGCAGGTTGGGCTCGCGATTGGCGAGAAAACGCACTTCGAGATCGTTGACCAGCTCGCGCACTTGTTTCTCGTTCAACAGCAGCGAGGGCACGGCCACCAGCGTTGTGCAATCGGCGGGAATGCCTTTGCTGAAATCAAGCTTGGGCAGAGGCTCCGGATCGATGAACGAGGTGATGGCATTGTTGACCAGGTCGACGGCGTCCTGCGTGGCCGGGATCAGAAGCAGGAGAACGGCGATCATGAGGCTGGTAAACCGCGCAATCACGGGCACGATGGGAAACAGCACGGCGGCGATGAACAGCAGCGTGAAAATCTGTATTCCGCCGAGGAAAAACTCGTCGCCGTGAGCGGAGACAAATGCCCGCGCCCGGAATGCGATTGTCGGATGAAATCCGGTGCGCTCGGCCAGAAGCGGAAAACCCTTGCCAATCAGATAGTAGCCCACGTGGACGCGGCGCAATTGCATGCGCGGATCACTGGCTCGCTGCAGGGTTCCCTCGCGCGCCAACTCCAGCGTGGCCTGCGCCACCTGGGTCTCAGTGCAGTCAGAGCGGCGCGCCACCAGCGCAATGCGCCGCCGGTAGAGCTCGCGGCTCTCAAAGTCCATGCGTGCGTAGGCGCCGGCGGGATCCTGCCGCAGCAGTACATCGAAGGCGATGAGCGGCTCGATCAGAAATTCCCAGTCGGTGTTGACGACGGTGCGCAGGCTCTTGATGTGCTCGATCAGCAGCGGAGCAGGAAGCTGCTCTTGGGCGCGCAACAGCGCCTGCGATTCATCCAGCAACCATTCCGCGAGCACAAGTTTCAGGAACGCGCTGAGGTTCCACAATTCGTCTACATTGAGGGGCTCGAATTCCTGCACTGCGCGCACGAACTCCGCCAGGGACGGCCCATAGAACACTCCGTCCACTGCAGCCAGATACGCGCTGGCCACGGTGGCGGCGCGCGGCTCTTCCTGCCTGGGCGCAACGACAACTCGCGGCAGGCGGGCAATGGCACGCGGCCGGTCGGCGACTGCCCCCAGAGCGGACCGCAGCAAGCGATGACTGGCGCCCAACTCCAGCAGCGCCGCGCGATATCCCGTCTGCGCCGGATCGTTGGTCATCTCCGGAACCGGATGGCGCGCCAGCTCATGCTCCAATTCCAGCAGCTTGCGCTGGGCGGCGCGTACCCTGTCCATGAAGCTGAATGCCGACGTGGGCCGCGGCACCACTTCCCACGCAGCGGCTGCAGCGGCAGCGTTCCGAAGGCGCAGCGCGCGGTCGTCGTACGTTTCACGAGATGCGAGATTAACCACGGCTTGACTCATCAATCCTCAAAAATTAGCCTCAAAAATTAGCCTCAAAAATTGGCCCGGAAAATGAGGCCTTGGAAACTGGCCTCAGCGATAACTGGCTGCCTGCATCTCAAACATGGCGGCGTAGCGGCCGCCCAATGCCATCAACTGGCTGTGATTGCCTTCCTCCACCAACCTGCCGCCTTCAAGCACTACGATGCGGTCTGCCATCCGCACCGTTGAAAAACGGTGCGAGATGAGCAGCGCCATTTTTCCGTAGGTGAGTTCCGCGAACCTCTCGAAGACCTCCAACTCGCTGCGCGCGTCGAGCGAAGCGGTGGGCTCGTCAAGAACCAGCAACTGCGCGTCGCGCAGGTAGGCGCGCGCCAGTGCAATGCGCTGCCACTCGCCGCCGGAAAGATCGACACCGGAGACGAAGCGCCGGCCGAGCATCTGGTCGTAGCCACCGGCGAGCTTGTTTACCACTTCGGCAGCCAGGCTTTTCGTAGCTGCGAAGGCGATTTCCTCGTCCGTATGCGGAACTTCAACCTGGCCCACACCGATATTCTCCCGCACTGTCATTTCGTAACGCATGAAATCCTGGAAGATAACGCCCATCTCGCGGTGAAGGTCTTCCAACGAGTATTCACGAAGATCAATGCCGTCGAGGAGGATCTCGCCTTCGGTGGGATCGTAGAGGCGCGTGATGAGCTTGACCACGGTGGTCTTGCCCTGGCCGTTTTCGCCAATGAGGGCAATGCGTTCGCCTGGCCGAATGCTGAAGTTGAAGTTTTTCAGCACCCTTCGTTCCGTGCCGGGATAAGCAAAGGAGACGTTGCGGAATTCGAAGCCGCGGAGGATGGGGTGGGGCACGGGAAGCGCGTTGGGGCGGTTTTGTACCGTCGGCTTCATCTCGAAAAAGGCGATGAGATCGGTGAGGAACAAGGCCTGATCCGCAATGCCGGAGGCGGTAGAGAACGCCTGCTGGAAATTCGAGCTGGCCTGCTGAATGGCTTGGGTAACCAGGACAAAGGCGGCAATGTCCGGATACTGCCCGCTGATGGCCTGGTAGATGGCGTAGACGTAGGCGCCGTAATAACCAACGGTGCTGATGAGCGAAAGCAGCCCGCCCCAAAGCATTTTGCGATTCGCCAGGGCGACGTTCTCCTCGTAGATGCCCTGGGAGAGATTTCGAAAGCGGTTTGTGAAATATTCGCTCAGGTTGAAGAGCTTCAGTTCCTTGGCGGACTCCTTGCTGCCGCCCACCTGGCGGAGGTAGTCCATGATGCGCTTACGCGGCGTCTGGCGGAAGTTCTTCTCGTAACCGAGGAAGGCGAAGTGCGTCTCGCCGATGAACGACGGGAGCACGCCCGCGGCAAGCGGGAGAATCATGAGCGGCGAGCGGTAAATGAGAACCCCGCTCCAGATCAGCGTCATGATGATCTCCTGGAAGAGCCGGCCCATCTGTTGAATCATCGCCAACCGGTCGGTAGCCTGCACGCGGGCGCGCTCCAGCCGGTCGTAGAACTCGGGATTCTCGTAAGTGGTCAGGTCGAGCTGCGCGGCCTGCTCCATTACCTGAACGCTGACGTGGTTGGTGTACCGATCGGCGAGAATCTGATCGGTGTAATCCATGGAGCGGGTGAGGACGCCGCTCAAGAGCGCAAGCCCGACTTCTGCTCCCACCCACCACCAGAAATAAGCCAGGGCCGGCTCGTGCTCGATGGCTTTGGTTACCCCGTAGACGATCTCTGCCGCAACGACGCCGATACCCAAAGAGACAACTGGCTGAATGACACGGAGAACAAGCCCCCAGACCACGATGGAGCGGCCCGCCTGCCACAGAATTCTGAGCACCAGGGGCACGTTGCGCAGCGCGCGCACCCGCTCTGCCCAGGCGCTGCCTCCGCCCTGCGCTGCCAGCTCGGGTGGCTCTGGGGCCCTGTCATTCATTTGCTCGCGATCCTCAGGTAAGGACATAACTCCCTTTGGGGATCTCTGCCGTTACGAAGAGATTCGACAAAGGCGCTTGACGCGCTGGGTTCATAAACCAAGGAGTTACGCCAAAATCAGGAAAGCCGACTGGGTCGAGGTATCCGCCGCTCAAAGCGACATGGAAGAATCAACTTATAAATTCCACGCGCTCTGACCTGTAGCGCGGGCTTATCTGTTTTGAAGCTATCGAACAGATGTCCATGACGTCAATGGAAATGCCCTGCCTTATCGAAACTCTTCACCGGCTCTGGCATAATCTCCCAGTCGTTGCTGGAGCGCTCTGATTCAGCACGACGGCCTTCTTTGTAGTGCGATGCGCAGGGAACCCGGGGCGTTGTGTTCTGATTTCAGAAGCTTAGCCGCAGCGAATCCGCTGGCGAGACATTGCTATTTCGACCGTAGTTTTCCTGCCGGGTTCACCGGGGCGGTTCCTGCCGGTTTCCCTTCCGGCGCCGGCGGGGTGTAGGGCGCGAACCCCGCCCTGGCCATGCCGCGCTGAGCTTCGGGATTCTTCATAAACGTTTCCCACACAAATCCGGTGCGCGCATTCTCCGCCATCAGCATCGTAATGCCGACATCGATGCCAATCACGTCGGTGTCATACCAGTTGGTGAGCGGATTAAAGGCGTCGACAAACCCGTAACGGCTCCACGCTCCAGGGTAATGATCGTGGATGGTGTTCAACACGCGCATGGTAGCCGCGGGCAGAAAGGGCAGCGACCCTCCGGCAGCGCACGGAACCACTGTGCCGTCAATGGGACCCGTTGCCGGCGGACCGCCCCAGACCACGTATCCATCTTTGGAATCCGAGGCCGTGATCCCCCACATTGCATTCGTATAATCAGGAAACTTTTCGTTGAGCGAAAGACAAAAAAGCCGGTGCGCGTCGGTGGCGATCACGGAGTTTCGGAAATAGTCGGCGTACCGGTCGCGCTTGCCGCGAAAATCGTACCAGGCCTGCGAGTACTGGTTCACAAACAACGGCGCGAACGAGCCGATATAACGCAAACCGTCGTACTCGAAGATGGTGCGCTTCCAAGCATCCCAAGTGTCGCTGGCCAGTGGATGCGTTGCCGAGCCCAGGGCCAGCAGGTAGATCATCATCAGCTCACTGTAATCGCCCCAACGCGAGGGAAGGAATCCATACTCCGGGGTCCACCCCATGGATAAGATCGTCGTATCTTCCGCGAGCCATGACCAGTCAACGCGGTCGAAAACAGCATGCGCCAGCGCCGTAATGTCCCGGTCCCTCGCGAAATGCGCTTTGCAGGTCAGCACTCCGCATAGCAGCAGCGCTGTGTCGATAGAAGATACCTCGGAGTCCCACACGCGCTCACCGGTGTTGATGTTGGCGAAATGGAAGAAAAACCCGCGGTGCGTGGGCAATTTATGCCAAAGGAAGGCCAGGGCTCGCACCACACGCAGCCGCGCATCTTCGTAAGAAACAAACCCGCGCATCTGTGCGATGCAGATCGCGGTCAATCCAAACCCGGTCGACGCAACGCTGGCCACAATGCTGGTGTCGTTGGCGCGCGTATTGCACCGATCCTTGATTAATCCGGTGAGTGGATCCCCTTGTTCCCAGAAAAAGAGGAAGCTTGCTTGTTCAAGCTGATTCAAAAAGGCGTCATCCTGGGCGGTGAGAGAGCCAGGCTGTGGCAGCAGCGCAGGGCCGGCGGGCGGCTCAAGTTGCTCCTGTTCCTCCTGCGCGGCTGCAGAGGCCAGTCCGCCGACAAGCGGTGAGCCAGTCAGCGGCAGGGCCAGCGACATGCCGGCCATCTGGCGCAGCAAGCTGCGGCGAGAGGTGGCGCGCCCCTGGGCGGCGATGCTTTCTTCGGAATGCAATCCTTTCATTGCGTCGATTCTATCCAGATCTCCTTCTGCCGTGGATTCCGTTGCCACTGACCTGGTCCAGAACCTAGCATTCATACGAGATAGATGCAGGCCCGCAGCCGGAAGTTACGCCGCCAATCAACATCTCAACAAAAAACGGCGCCCCACGAAGCCATTTGGCGGCGATTCGGCGTCAAAGAATGTGTAGGCGCGAAGCAGCGACCCGAACAGAGTGAATTGATCGAAAAGCGCACTTTTCTGTGGATCGTCACCGTCATCGCGGCCGCCGTCGCGGTGACCGCGATCGTGGTGCATTACCGCACCTGGAAACCGCGCCTCACCGCCTTGCAGGGCGCCGTCATCCGCAGCGACACAGACACGCACAAGCAGGAGCCGATCGCCGGCGCCCTGATCACGGCGTCGCACGGAGAGGTTTCCACCACCACGCGCTCCGATGCCTCAGGCTATTTCCGCATTAATTTTCCGCAAGTCATCTGGCCGGGGGAAATCCTGACCCTCAACGTCAGCCATCCGGACTACCACTCGCAGTCGCTGGAATGGCGTGTTGACTTCCGCCGTACGGTGCGGCGGCTGGTAGTGGTGGCGTTAAAACCCATTCCCATGCCCATCGTCGCCCCGGTTTCCGGAAAGCCGGCCACGGTGATCTCCGACATTCGCATCCGTTACACCGTCAATGCGCCGAGCGCGGAAAGCATCGGCAGTGCCGCGCGCACCTTTCAGGTGATTAACCAGGGGAATGTTCCGTGCAACCACCAAGGCCCCTGTTCGCCCGACGGTAACTGGAAGGCCGCCAGCAACTCCATCACCCTCGATGCCGGCCTGGGGAACCAATATCGCGATGTGCGCGCCTCCTGCATCGCCGGGCCCTGCCCCTTCACGCGCATCGACACCCGCGCCCAGGGCCGCACCATCGTCGCTACCGCGGTGGACTGGTCCGACACCGCAACCTTTCTGCTGGAAGCGGAGGTATTTCACACCAGCATCGACGCCAGCGCTCGCCAGACCTACCCGGTTATCTTCGATCGCAGCCTCAGCTTCACGCTTCCAGCCGCGCAAGAGGGTGTAACGATTGAAGCCGACGTAGGCGGCACCGCGATGATATTTCCAGTCGGTCCCGACGTCTACCTGGACTGGGCCACCTGCACTGTGAGAACCAATCCCGGCGAGCAGAAAACGATCGTCTACCAATGCGCGCTCAAACCGGGGTATAGGTTTGCCGGCCCTCCATCCACAAACTGAATTGGAGTCCCACCGTGGCAAGAGCCGCTGAAAGTTGATGGCTGGGAGCTGAAAGCTTCTACACCGCCTGCACCGAGCCCTTGCCCACCAGTTCCTCGATCCGCTCCATCCAGCCGCGATCCGCCGCCACGCTCAACCCTTCCGGCTCCAGGATCACCGCATACTCATCTTTCTTTTCGAGATGCAGCATAACCTTTCCCGGCCCCGGCGCTGCCACTGCCGCGCTCTTCAGTCCGGTCAGCATCTCTTCCGTGGCACGATCCAGGTTGATGCGAATGCGCACGCCCCCCGGCAGCTTGACCTGCACATCTTCGAGGGCCTGAATCGCGCTGACCGCGATCTTGGGCGCCGCATCTTCATCACCCAGCAGCATGCCGCGCAGCAATACCGGCGCTTCCATCTTCAACTGTGCCTGCAGCTTCTCGTAGTCGCGCGCAAAACAGATCAGGTCGATCTTGCCGGTGGCGTCTTCGAGCGCCGCCATCGCATACTGCTTGCCGTCGCGCTTGCTCTTCTGCACGCGCAGCCCCAGAATCATTCCCGCCACCTGCAACTCATCGGCGGGATCGCTCTGGCTGCCCCAGCGCCGCTCCGGCGGCTTGCGCTCCAGCGCCTCGGCTACCGTAATCACGGCAGGCAGATTGCGCAGCTTCTCAGCATATTTATCGAGCGGATGCCCGGAGACAAAAAATCCCAGCACTTCTTTTTCGTTGGCCAGCCGCTCGCCCTCTTCCCAATCAGCGGCACGCGGCAAGTCGTCGGCGTTGCGGCCGTGCGCGGGAGCTTCATCGAAGAGACCGAACAAACCGGACTGCCCCTGCGCCGCGTCCTTCTGCGCTTTCTGCGCACGCTCCATCGCTTTATCGACCGCGGCGTACAACTGACCGCGCGGGCCCATTGTATCCAGGGCGCCGGCCTTGATCAGCGACTCGATCACGCGCTTGTTCATCACGCGCAGATCGACCTTCTCGCAGAACTGCCACAGCGTGCTGAAACGGCCGCCCACTTCCTCGCGCGCTTTCATGATCGATTCAATCGCGTTGCCGCCTACGTTCTTCACGGCTGCCAGGCCAAAGCGGATTGCCACGTCGCCGTGCGGCGTGAACTGCGCACCTGAGACCTGCACGTCGGGCGGCTCGACGGCGATGCCCATCTCCCGGCACTCGCCGATGTACTTCACCACGCTGTCGGGCTTCGAGGTTTCCGACGTCAAGCAGCGCCGCCATGAACTCCACGGGATAGTGGGTCTTGAGATACGCCGTCTGGTACGACACCAGCCCGTAGGCCGCCGAGTGCGACTTGTTGAAGCCATACCCGGCAAACTTCTCCATCTGATCGAAGATTTCTCCGGCGATGTTCTTGGGGTGGCCCAGCGCCACCGCGCCGCTCATAAAGCGGTCGCGCTGCTTGGCCATCTCTTCCGGTTTCTTCTTGCCCATGGCGCGGCGCAACAGATCGGCTTCGCCCAGCGAGTAGCTGGCCAGCTTGTTGGCGATCTGCATCACCTGTTCCTGGTAGACGATGACGCCCAGCGTCTCTTTCAGGATGCTTTCGAGCTCGGGCAGCATGTATTCAACTTTGCGCCGGCCCCATTTGCGCTCAATGAAGTCATCCGTCATTCCGCCCTGGATCGGACCGGGCCGGAAGAGCGCCGTCAGCGCCGTCAGGTCTTCCAGCTTGTCCGGCTTGTAGCGCCGCAGCATGTCGCGCATTCCGTTCGATTCAAACTGGAAGATGCCGGAGGTTAGCGCCGTCTGAAAAACCTTCTTGTAGGTCTCCTCGTCATCGAGCGGAATGGTCTCGATATCGACCTTCACGCCGCGGTTCTGCTCGATGAGCTTCAGGCAGTCCACGATGACCGTCAGCGTGGTGAGCCCGAGGAAGTCCATCTTCAGCAGGCCCATCTTCTCGACGGCCTTCATGTCGTAGGCGGTAACAATTTCGTCGTTCTTGGTTTTGGCGACGGGCACCAGCTCCGTGAGCGGGCGCGGCGCAATCACCACTGCCGAGGCGTGCACGCCCGAGCCGCGCACCAGCCCCTCCAGCTTCTTCGCCGTATCAATGAGCTCGCGCACCGTGGCTTCGCTGTCGTAGGCCTTGCGGAAATCGGGCGACTCTTCGAGCGCCTTGTCGATGGTCATGCCCACCGTGGCCGGAATCAGCTTGGCAATGCGGTCCACATCGCCGTACGGCATGTCGAGCGCGCGGCCGCAGTCTTTAATCGCCGCCTTGGCCGCCATGGTGTTGAAGGTGATGATCTGCGCCACCTGCTCGCGCCCGTACTTGCGCGTGACGTACTCGATCACCTCGCCACGCCGGTTCATGCAGAAGTCCACGTCGATATCAGGCATGGACACGCGCTCCGGGTTCAGGAAGCGCTCGAAGAGCAGCACGTTCTGCATGGGATCGATGTTGGTGATCTCCATGCAATAGGCCACCAGCGAGCCCGCGCCCGAGCCGCGCCCCGGTCCCACCGGAATGCCATGATCGCGCGCGTACTTGATGAAGTCCCACACGATGAGGAAGTAGCCCGAGTACTGCATCTGGTGGATGATGCCGATCTCATATTTGAGCCGCGCCTCATACTGGCTCACCGTGTTGCGCAACTGGCCTTTACTCTCCAGATGGTGGATGGCCGTTTCGAGTCGCTTCTTGAAGCCTTCCCGGCACACATGCTCAAAGTAGCTGTCGATGGTGTGGCCGTCGGGCACGTCGAATTGCGGGAAGGGATTCTCAACCGCCTTCAGTTTCAGGTCGCAGCGCTCGGCGATCTCCATGGTCCGGGCCAGCAGTTCGGGATTGTCCGGAAACAGCCGCGACATCTCGTCGGCACTCTTGACAAAGAACTGGTCGGAGTCGAACTTGAAGCGGTCGGCATCGTGCACCTTGGAGCCGGTCTGCACGCACAGCATCACGTCGTGGGCATGCGAGTCTTCGCCGCACAGGTAGTGCGAGTCGTTGGTCACCAGCATGGGAATGGCGAGTTCCTTCTCCAGCCGGAACAGGTCGTTCTGAATCTTGCGCTCCTGCTCCAGGCCCTGGTCCTGAATCTCCAGGTAGAAGTTGCCCTTGCCGAAGATGTCCTGGTATTCGAGCGCGACGGCTTTGGCGCGGTCGTAGTTGCCCTTCATCAGCACTTCGCACAACTCGCCGGACAAGCAGCCTGAAGTTGCGATCAACCCCTTCGAGTGCTCTGCCAAAAAGCGTTTCGACACGCGCGGCTTGCGGTAGAACCCGTGCAGCGATGCTTCCGACGTGATGCGGATCAGGTTGCGGTACCCCTCTTCGTTCTCGGCCAGCACCAGCAGGTGATTGTACTCGCTCTCTCTCTCCCCCGAGCCAGAAGCGCTGGGACGCCATGTCACTTCCGCGCGATGATCCTCCGACTTGCTCACGTAGAGTTCGCAGCCGAGGATCGGCTTGATGCCTTTGGACTTGGCCGCATCGAAGAAATGCACAGCGCCATAAATGTTGCCGTGGTCGGTCATGGCGACGGACTTCTGGCCGAGAGAGGCCACGCGGTCGATGAGCTTTTTAACGTCGCAAGCGCCGTCGAGCAGCGAGTATTCCGTATGCAGATGGAGGTGGGTAAATTCAGGCATGGCTGTGTTAATTTTAGTCTTCATTTCAACTATGCCCACGGCGGTTGAGTTTCGCTGTGCTTGAGGAAATCAGGGACACTATTGTTGAACGCAGAGCCGAATCGATGCTGTTTTACCCTCGGTCCTGGAGGAAGTGTGTTCGCGAAAGATAATCCAGTGGAAGAACTGCTCAGCAGGCGAATCCCGCAAGAGGTCTGGCACTATACGACACTCGACGGCTTTGCCGGAATCTTGTCGTCTGGAAGGATTTGGGCGACGGACGCCCGGTTCACAAACGACAGCACGGAATTCGTTCATGCGCGAGAGATCGTAACTAAGTTCCTGAAAACGAAAGAGCAGGACGGATCCAGATTTCTCTTCCCAGTTGAGGAACTCTCAAGAATGCTGGATAAAGCATTCGACGAGGGTGCCCTTTCGCCGCTGGAAAATGACGTCTATATCTCCTCGTTTAGCGCAGATGGAGATTTGAAGGGTCAGTGGGCCGAGTATGGAGACAATTACCGAGGCGTCAGCATCGGATTTGATTTCCGAAGTATCAGACCGCCGCAGGAGGAGGAGGTTGGGGTCACATTCGCTCCCTGCATCTACGATCCGAATGAGAAGCTAAGGCTTATTGAATCTTCGCTGGCGCCCTTCGAGCACAAGATTGCCGAACTTGATGAACGATCGATGAGCAAGAGTTGGATGGACGAACAACTTCGAACCTGGAGAATCATAGATAGGATTTTTGGGCAGACGTTCGAACGGGACCAATTCGAGAGAAAGCTTCAATCAGAATTCGAGAAGGAGATCTTAGAGTCGTGGGGAAAGGTGCTCTTTAACCTTCTGCGCTCTGCTGCTCATTGCAAACACCCGGCATTTTCGGCCGAGCAGGAATGGCGTCTGGCGCTGGCTCGGCCAAGGAATAGGCCCCATCCGTCCAACCCCGTGCTGTATCGGGGCGCTAACGGCAAAATTCCGTACATACCGTTCAACTTTTTTCGAGATGACGACAGGGTGCCAATTACAAGGGTTATTGCCGGGCCATTATGCGAAAGGACCGACGAAATAAGAGCCATTCTTCAGGCAAACGGCTACTCAATACCGTCCCCCAGTTCTGCGATCCCTTTTCGAGATACCGCTAGGATTTAGCCCGCAACGCAGGCGCGTGCCCATGCGCCTTTCAAACTACGCGGTCTTTCGAACGGCTATCCTCTTGAGCTCCGCAAGTAGCTTCCCGGCCGGCCTGGTTTTTCCGGCCGCGCGATCCTTGCGGCTCGCCGCAATTGAACCCTTGACCTTGGCGTCGCGCAGTTCCAGATAATCTTCAAGCTCATCCGCCGCCATGATGCCGATGTAACCTCAATCAAAGGGTAGCGCAACCTTGAGCCGCACGGGAATCCCGCCTGCCGCTCTTCCCGATCCGCAATCGGGATTAACATCACCATGAGGGCCGGAACATGGCAAACCTGCAAACCGGCGCCGAGATCGATTGGACGGCCTGCGAGCTGATCGAGAGCGTTCCCGGCAAGGTTTTCGGAAGACCCGTCGTGCGCGGGACCCGCATCCTGCCTGACGCCGTCGTGGGCAGTTACGACCTCGGCGAAACCATTGACGAGCTGCGCGACGGTTTTTCCTTCCCTGTCCGTCGCCCAAATCGTTCGCCCGATCGAGTTTGCCCACGCTCAGCGCAGCTGCGCAGTCTGATATACCTGAATTCATGCATCCTGTTGTCCGCCGGATGGCTCTCTGCGCCCTTGCCACCGCGCTGTTCGCCTCTCTTCCCTTGCCCGCCCAGCAGACCAGTGAGAACTTTCGCTGGATCGATTTTCACGCGCAACAGGACCAGAACATCGTCACCTGGGTCACGCGCTCGCTGGTGGTCGCAAAGTGGACTTCGATCCGCGAGATCGGCGTGGTCTACGACGCGGCGCTGGTGGTAACGGCCGACCTGCCCAATCCGCAGGCGACTCCGGGTGCGGGCACTTTCACGGTATATTCTGTATCGCTCACCAGCCACGTGGTGGCGCCGCTGGTCACCGGCGTTGACCTGCGCTGGTTCGACCGCGTGCGCTTCAGCGACGGCACAACCGAGGAGTGGCCGGTGCTCTACGACAACTGCCGCGAGTGCGCGCCCAACACCTACTTCACCGCCTTCTACTACGACGTGCGCAACCACGCCTGGGGCGCGCGCTGGATGAGCGGCGGCCACGGCGTGCCGGTGTGGAACGCCGATCACCCCGGCAATGTGAACTGGACGCAGGTCTACGCGGTGATGTCCGGCGGCGAGGGCCACGTGGCGCTCTATACCTGGAACCACTTCGACTACGGCAAACAAAAAGCCGCCGAGGATTACCTCTATCGCTACGACATCGACCCCTTCAGCGATCTGGATCGGACCGTGATGCTGAACGGCAAAGAGCTCGACGCCACCAAGCTCGAGTTGTGCCGCGGCCAGGATGCGGTCGAGGGGCTGGAGCGCGGGCAGGATTCGCCACTCTGCCAGCAAATGCTGAAGGTGCGCGGCTCGCGCCAGCCTGTCACTACCCCTCCTGCAAATAACCGCGGCCAGTCGATGCCTCCCGGAAGGCATTGATTGAGTTCCCGCGACGATCAATAACAACAGCAACGGTCAATAGAGAACAGCTTCACTCGCACACTCCGTCTAGCATTCAACTGGAATGGAGTGTGCAATGAGAAATTCTCTCCGCTTTGGACCGCCTTCCTTGCTGGCCCTGACGCTGGTGCTTTTGGCCGCCGGATGTCGGTCGAACCCATCGCAGGTGGACGCGGCTACGGACCCTGCCGCAGCCAATGAGGCCCCTGCCGTTGCAGACTCAAGCGCCCAGGCGCCTGCGACCTACGATCCTCAGCAGAGCGTTCCATCCCAGCAGTACGCCGGCGACCCTCAATACCAGCAACAGGATCAGAATTCGGACGATCCGGGCTACGGACAGCAGCCGGTAGCCTACGCTCCCCAACCACCGCCGCCGCTGCCGCAGTATGACCAGCCTCCGGCTCCCGGAGACGATTATCTCTGGACGCCGGGCTATTGGTCCTGGTCACCGCAGGGTTATTACTGGGTGCCGGGCGCCTGGGTGGAGGCTCCCTACGAGGGGGCGCTCTGGACGCCGGGCTATTGGGGCTTCTGGCATAACCGCTACGGCTTTTACCGCGGCTACTGGGGTCGGCATATCGGCTACTATGGCGGCATCGACTACGGCTTCGGTTATATGGGCTTCGGATATGAAGGCGGCTACTGGGGAGGCGGGCACTTCAATTACAACCGCTCCATGAATAACGTGAGCGGCGGATCGGTGGGTTACGTCTACAATCGCCCCGAGGCCGACAGGGGCGGCAGCCGCGTAAGTTTCAACGGCGGATCGGGTGGAATCCAAATGCGGGCGCGGCCGGCGGAAATGTCGGCAATGCGCGAACAGCACGCTCCTCCGATGAGGGCGCAGCTCGAAAATGAGCACGCCGCCAGCACCAACCGGGCCCAGTTGGAGAGTGTCAATCATGGCCGTCCGGCCAATGTGGCCTCCCAGGCGCCGCTCCAAGCCGATCGCAACGTGAGGCAGCCGGCGGGGATCCAGCAACAGCGCCAGGTGGCTCCGCTGCAGCAGCGGCAAATGGCTCCGCAGCAGCAGCGGCAAATGGCTCCGCAGCAGCAGCGGCAGCAAGCTGCTCAACAACGCCAGATCGCACCGCAGCAGCAGCGGCAGCAAGCTACGCAGCAGCAGCGACAGGTGGCTCCGCAGCAGCAGCGCCAGATGGCTCCGCAACAGCAGCGGCAGCAAGTCCCACAGCAGCAGCGGCAGATGGCTCCGCAACAGCAGCGGCAGCAAGTCCCACAACAGCAGCGCCAGATGGCTCCGCAGCAGCAGCGGCAGCAAGCTCCGCAGCAACAGCGGCAAGCAGCTCCGCAGCAGCAACGGCAGACAGCTCCGGCCCAACGCCAAGCAGCGCCACAACAACGCCAGGCTGCGCCTCAACGTCAGGCTGCGCCGCAACGGCCAGCAGAGGAGCATCCCAAACTGTAGCGCCCGGGCGAAATCGGCAGCGACTTCCTGGAATGCGCGGCGCGGGCGCGCCCTGTTGTGCCGTCCGTAGCCGTGCCAGGATGCGTTGCAGAGGCTGGAGCGGGGCCGCCTCCAGCCAACAACCATGGCCAGCCTCTGCAGCCGGGAGGGCGCTGAGCGGTAGCGGTTCCCCGCCCGGTTGCAGTAGACTGAGGGACCGCGGACATCACGCGAACCCCCGGGAGGGTGAAGATGAACCGGCTTTCTCGATTTGCAATTGGGCTGTCGCTTGCCGCTGCCGCTGCTTTCTGCGTGGCCGCAGTGGCCCAGGATCAGGGTCAGGACCCAAGCCAGGATCAAGACCCCGCCGCGGTGAACGTGGCGCCATCAGGACCTTCCTACACAACAGAGGCGCCACCTCCGCAGGCCCAGGAGCAGCAAGGCGCGCCTGCCCCCGGCCCCGACGATCAAGATTACGCGGAGCAGCCCACGGAAACGGCCCCGCAGCCGCCGCCGGCGCTGCCCGACTACCAGCAACCTCCGCCGCCTGCGGACGGCTACATCTGGACTCCCGGCTACTGGGCCTGGTCTCCGACCGGCTACTATTGGGTGCCCGGGGCATGGGTTGAGCCTCCCTATGCCGCCGCACTGTGGACGCCGGGATACTGGGGATTCTATGGCGGCCGCTATATGTTCTATCCCGGCCACTGGGGTCTGCACATCGGCTTCTACGGCGGCATTAATTATGGGTTCGGCTACGTCGGCTTAGGATACGAGGGCGGGTATTGGCGCGGCGGCCACTTCTTCTACAACCGCATGTACAACCACGTAGACGCCCGGGTTCACAACGTGTACAGCTACAACGCTCACGTGAACGTGGCTCGTGGGAATCCGCGCGCCAGCTACCGCGGCGGGACGGGCGGAGTACAGGCCAGGCCCAGGCCTTCTGACGCTGCCGCATGGCACGAACCAACTGCCCCGCGCATGAACTCGCAGGTGCAGCATGCGCAAAGTTACTCCAAGGTTCAGGGGCAATACGCGGCCCAGAATCATGGCCGGCCGGCTCAACCGGCGGTCCGCCAGCCTCTGAGGGCCGATCACAATGTGCAGCCGCAATCGCGCGGTGGGGGCAACCAACAGCATCACTAAAGTCCCGCACAGGCGCGGAGACTTGTGCGCACTGGCCCCTTCAAGCCCGTGCGCACAAGTTGAATGAGCTCAGTCCGCCGCGCGCACCTGGATGGCGACCAGGTTGCGCACCCAGCGCGCGGGGCGCTTCTCCCCGGTAGCAACCAACTGCAAGGGTCCGCTGCCTGCAAGGCCCTTGCCGTCTTCGCTGTCCGCCACGATCACGGTAGCGTTGTGGACGTCGGGCGTCACTTCGCCGATAGAATAGACCACCGTGTAGCCGTCCGATCCTGCCACCACCACATAGTCGCGGAAATCCTTGCCGCGCGGCTTGTCGGGCACACCGATCTTGGCGAGCAGATCGATGAGCGGCACGCCGGAGTAGGTCTGGTTAGCCTTCACGTGCTCATTCCAGACCGTGACACTGGTATGCGGCAGCGCCGCTAGCTTTTCGGGCGTCCATTCTGCGGATTTGTCGCCAAAGGTGATGGTGAGTGGGCCGGCAACCTGGGCCGTGATCTTGCTGGTGGGCTGACCACCCATGCCGCCCATTGGCATGTGCGGAGTCGAAGCAGGCTGTTGGTTTTGCGAGCCAGATTGAGCCCAGAGAACACTGACAGGCGATGCCGCTAGAAAAACTGCAGTTACAAGGCACAAACGCATTGGGTCCCCTTCCGCACTTCATCGTATACTGCATACATGTCAATCGTGCGCAATGCGGCGGCCATCGCCAAAGGCATGAGCATCACCTTCCGCGAGATGCTGGAGCCCACCCAGGTGGAGAACTACCCTGATGGTGCGGGCCCTCTGCGCGGAGCAGTCTTCGAGGAGCGTTTTCGCGGCGCGCATGTGCTGCAGCGCGACGAGAACGGCCTGGAAAAATGCGTAGCGTGCTTCCTGTGCGCCGCTGCCTGCCCGGCCAACTGCATCTACATCGAAGCTGCCGAGAACACCGCCGAGCAGCGCATCTCCTCGTCGGAGCGCTTCGCCAAGGTCTACAACATCGATTACAACCGCTGCATCTTCTGCGGCTACTGTGTCGAAGCCTGCCCGACAGACGCTATCACGCACGGCCACGGGTTCGAACTGGCCACGCTCAACGCCACCAACCTGGTCATGCGCAAGGACGACATGCTGGTGCCGGTGGCGGCGCTGACAACCGACCCGCAGAGCACCGACCGGCGGATCCCGTAACTCTCAGCCAGCTTTGCGCGCGAGACGCTGCTGATCAAGCGCCTGGCGCAGCAGCGATTTGATGACCGCCTGCCGGCTGATTCTATGCCCGCGCTGCGTAATCGAGCTGCACTCGTGTGATTCAGCACACAGCCGCCGCCTCCCCCAGCCTTATAGCTTGAATTCCAGCAAATGAAACGGCTGGCCCAATTCGCAGCGCTCCTGGCAATCGCGCTGCTTGCCCTGCAGCCGGCAATGGCGGCGCTTCCCTGTGCGGTTGGCGCGCCCGCGCCGTGCGCTCCCGGATGCCCGATGAGCATGAACGGCATGGGCGCGGATTGCCCCATGCCTGCTTCGATGGCTGGCGGCGCGTGCCCCGGCCGCTGCTGCACGATGAGGGCGACCCAGGGCGTCTGCCAGCTTGCCCCGCTGCCGCGACCCGCAGGAGCTTCGCACGCGACTCCTGTTTCCCGCGTACTATCCGCGCAGGAAGCGGCCGCCGCACCCGACATCGCGCGCTCGCCCGACCCGTCCGTCTCGCCTCCGCTCTATCTGCTGCACCGGGTTTTCCGGATCTAAACCACTCCTGACGTAAAGCCGCGGCCTCGCACGAGGTCAAGCATTCACCGTTCCACAACGTTCAGGAGAATTTTTTATGAAGCGTACCATCGCATTGCTTTCATTCGGAGTTGTACTTGCCATCGGCGCTTTTGCGCAGACCTCGTTCGCTGCCAAAGCCATCGCCTGCAGAAACTGCTGCAAAGACAAGTGCGGTCAAACCTGCTGCAAGGATGGCTGCACCGACAACTGCTGCCAAGGCAAGTAATCGCCACACGCAGTACGGCCCGGAGCGCATCAGCGATCCGGGCCGTACTGCATGCAAAGCCTGTTTAGCGCCCGGTCCGCTCACACCGGCTCTTCCAAATGCGCCGCGATTTTGGGAGTGAGGCGGGTGAGCAGGCTGGCCAGCCGCCGCTCCACCCGGCGTCCGGCTTCGAAGACCTCCTGATGGCTCAGTTGCGTCGCGCTCAGACCCGCCGCCAGATTGGTAACGCAGGAGATGCCAAGCACCTCGATGCCCATGTGGCGCGCAACCAGCGTCTCGGGCACCGTAGACATGCCCACCAGCGTTGCGCCAAGGGTGCGGAAGGCGCGGACCTCGGCAGGGGTCTCGAAGCTGGGTCCGGGCGTGGCCAGGTAGACGCCCTCGTCAAGCGCGAAGCCATCCTCTTGCGCGGCCTCATGCGCCAGAGCCCGCAGTGCCTTGCTGTAAGCCTCTGTCATGTCGAAGAAGCGCAGGCCCGCGCCTGGGCGGCGGGCGAAGCGCGGCTCATTGGGCCCCCAGAGCGGGTTCCACCCAAGGTGATTAATATGGTCGCCGAGCAGCACCAGTTGCCCCACGTGATAGCCTTCGGCGATGCCGCCGGCCGCATTGGTCAGCACCACGGCACGCATCCCCAGCGCTCCGAGCACGCGCATCGGAAACGTGACCTGGAGCGGCGTGTAGCCCTCGTAAAAATGCACGCGGCCCTGCATCATGATCACGGGCGCTCCGCCCAGCTTGCCGGCGACGATGCGGCCCGAGTGGCCCTCAACCGTAGACTGCGGAAAGTGCGGAATCTCGCCGTAGGGAACGATCACCGGGTCGGTGACGGATTCGGCCACCGCGCCCAGGCCGGAACCGAGCACGATACCGACTTCAGGTTCGAGTGCGCCAAGACGCGCCTTGAGGAATGCGGCGGCCTCAGCCACCTGGTCGTAGTAGGTCATTTGCTTTGCACTTGGCATGGCCTGTTCTCGCCATTCTACAAGCTCTCTGGTACCGCCGGTCTCCAGACCCGCACCCTTGGAGGCGCAAATTCCCGCTAGCGCCGAGGACGCCGCCAGTACAGCCGGTCTGGAGACCGGCGCTACCTGGGCGCTTCAGAGGGATCAGGCGAGCTGGTCACATCGAGATCGATGAAGGTGTTCGCGTCGTGCGGCAACCCGGGCGCGTAGCAGTTGCCGTCGGGCGCCTGGTTGCGCGGGCAGGAGGCGCTGAATTCCGCGCGGCGCGGCGATTGTGCGTACTGCCACACGGCGACAAAGGCCGGCACGAAGGGCGCCAGCGTGCCAACTGCCGCCAGCGGCGGCGCAGCAACAGTGCAGCCCGGCGAAGGCGGGCATTGGTCTTGCGCAATCCAGAGGGCCACGCGGCCCTTCGCGCTTTCACTTTTGGTCGGGATTTGTGGCGCAGACGAGAAACGCTCAACAATATCCTGCGCCGTGGTGATGGTTTTAGTACCGTCGGGGACAGGAATCCCGGAGCAGTAGACGCCCGCTTGTGCGCCGGCAGCCTGCACCGCTCTGATCCACGCGAACAGATACGCGGCCTGCTCCGGCAACAACCTGCCGCCCTCTTCCTGATCGAGAAAGATGAGCACACTGGGCGCAAACCCTTCGCGCAACGCCGCCGCTACCGCAGCTCGTCCATCTCGAGCGCCCGCAACTGCGGCCTCCACGCCTCGAAGCTGCGCATCGGTCCGCCCATTAAAAAGCACCAGGAAGCCAAAGCCGTTTTTCTTCAGAATTGCGCGCTTGCCCGTCCAGGTATTCTGCGTCTCACCCGGCGGGCTATTGAGCCAGTATCCGGTATAGCGAAACGTGCGCCGCAGGGCAGGCAGGGCGACATCGCCGGGATAATCGTTGCGGTCGAAACCGAGATAGGGCGACGCAGCCACGGCAGCCGCCCCGGAGAAGGCCAAACAGCAGAGCAACTTTGCCAATCGATGCGCCAACGAACCCTCGCTCCCGCTGATTCTAAAAGAAAAGCGAAGGCTGGACTTTTTCACCGCCAGTTCGCGGCGCCGCCTTCAATGCGATGCAGAGGATGGTTTTGCAGGCGGGTCCGCTGTCGAGTCCGTGCGCGGTTCAACGGGCTCGGCCGGCTGTGCCCCGGCGGGCGATTGCGCCTTATCTGCTTCGTCAACGGGCGGAAAACTTGGCGCCCCGCTGGTCTGTTCCGTCACTGGCTTGCGCAGCTGCGAACCGCACGCCTCCGGCACATCCGCCATTTGGCGAAGAAAGATTTTAAAGCTCGGTGAATTGGGCCGCAGCGTGACCCAGTAGCTGGAATCGCTCAGCAGCGTCTTATGCTGGTTGATCAATTGATTCTCGACGATGCGAATGCCGCAGAGCAGGTTGTTGCGGGGCTGCAGAATGGTCTTGGCCGGATCATGCTCGGGCAGTTCCTTGTCCCTTCGCCAGTCGAAGGCGCAGCCATAGCGCTCGCTATCCGCATACGCAAGTTGCAGCAATCCCTCCTGGCGCGCGATGCGATGGGTAACCGGATCCATCACCGCAACCTGCGGCTCGGTATGGCGCACGTCGGCAGTGGGCTTCAATCCCGCCTCGGCCGCGGCCAGCGCCTGGAAGAAATAGGCCCAGAAGGCGCGGCGGTTGGCGCTTGTCATGGTGCGATAACGGGGGCAAAGCGCGCGTACGGCTGGCGCCCGTCGCCGCGTGACCAGGTTGTGCGGCAGCGCCTTCTCGATCATTACATCCCATGCCGGATTCCACGGATCTCCTTCGCCCAGTTCCACTTTCTTGACCGCAATGGGCGTGGGCGGAGCCGGCTTGATCTGAGGCTGCTCCACGGGCTGCGGAGCCTGCATCTGCGACTGGGCCGCCCGGCTGCAGCCGACGAAAAACAATAGACATAGGGTGAGCAACACTGCGAGCGCAGCCACAGTGCGCAGGTTTCCCCTCCGCCAGGAACGAAACGATGCGACTGGCGCGAAGATCGAAACTGGATTCCCTCTTCCCACCAGTCTGCTGAGATGCGCCGGCGGGCGAATCCATCCACTCAGTTCAGGCCGTTCCCTGACAGACTCGTCCCATAAGCCATCGACAAAAGGATTTCTCTATGTAAATCTCAAGACCCGATGTATTCTGCTCGCACCGGTCGATTGAAATCGTGGAGCGGAACTTCAGCGGGGGCGCGCGTCGTGGCGAGCAGGGTCATTCACGTGGGTACGGATTCCTGTCACCGCTTGCCGGTGTTGGAGAGCGCGGGTTATCAGGTGGATACGTGCATCTCCGCTCTCGAGTTGCAAAACGCCCTGACCGCCGCGCAGGAACTGGACGCAGTGCTGATCAGCGAGGGCGCCGGCGGGCCACATCCCGATGTGGTTCTTCTGGCCCGCTCGCGTTCCTCAGCGCCCATCGTTCTGTTTCGCGAAACGCAGCTGACCTTGTCGGAATCGTCGTTCGACCTGGTGGTTCCGGTCCTCGACCCGCCGCAGACCTGGCTGGCGGATATTGCCGCACTCATTGCCCGTTGCCAGTCGCTGCGATTCCAATCCCAGGCGCTCTGCAATGAGTCGGTTGAGTTGCGGCGCGAAAGTCAACTGGCCCGGACCAAGTCCAGCCGGGAGCGGCAACGCTCACAACGGGAGTACGGCAAAAAGATGGTGCCACCTGATGGATTGATAAGTGGTCCTGACGGCGAAAAATAATGGCGCGTATGCATCTAGTACGGTGTCCGCGTGATTTCGCAACGGAAGATTTGAACCTGGGTGCCTGGGTGACCCAGGTCTCGCTTTTGAGACCTGGGAAAGCACAAAACTACATGGACACGGTACTAGAGGGGCGCATCCAACTCTGAGGCCCGGCCGCAATTCTTAATTTTTGCCCCATGCGCTTACGCCTTGGAACCGATTTCGTGATTTCCGCGTCTGTTATTAATACCGGCCCACTCTCGCACTGAGACCGGCGCACCGCCACTTTCCCGAAACCCGACAGCATAACCTCGGCCCAGCCGGGAGGAGCCACCAATGCCTCTAGCAGCTTCGCTTCCCACCGGGGAACAGCTTCCCCAGACTCTCGGGGAACTGCGCACCAGCATTCAATTTTCTGAAGCGCGCCTGAAGTCCCGCAGCGTGAAAGACGAGATGCGCGCCAACCTGATGGCACGCCTCACGTCGAAAGCGACGGTATTTCCCGGCATCATCGGCTATGAGGACACGGTGGTGCCGCAGATCATCAACGCCGTCTTGTCGCGCCAGAACTTTATTCTTCTCGGCCTTCGCGGTCAGGCCAAGAGCCGCATCCTGCGCGCACTCACTGCCCTGCTCGACGAGCAGATGCCGTACATCGCCGGGTGCGAAATCAGAGATAACCCCTACCATCCCCTGTGCAAGCGCTGCCGCGACCTGGTTGCCAAGTGCGGCAATGCCACGCCTATCGCCTGGCTCGGCCGCGACCACCGCTACGTGGAGAAACTGGCCACGCCCGACGTGACCATCGCCGACCTGGTGGGCGATCTCGATCCCATCAAGGCCGCACGCGGCAGCGAGGACCTGTCCAGCGAGCTCACCATGCACTACGGGCTGCTGCCCCGCGCCAATCGCGGGCTATTTGCGATAAACGAACTGCCCGACCTGGCCGGCAAAATCCAGGTGGCGCTCTTCAACATCATGCAGGAAGGCGATGTGCAGATTAAGGGCTACCCGGTACGGCTGGAGCTGGACCTGGCCCTGGTCTTCAGCGCCAATCCCGAGGACTACACCGCGCGCGGCAAAATCATCACCCCGCTCAAAGACCGCATCGGTTCGGAGATTCGCACTCACTATCCCGAGACGCTCGAAGAAGGCATTGCCATCACCACCCAGGAAGCGTGGGCCGCGCGCGGCGCGGGCTCCATCGAAATTCCGCAGTACGTGCGCGAGATTGTCGAGCAGGTGGCCTTCTCCGCACGCGAAGACAAAAAGGTGGACAAGCGCAGCGGCGTCAGTCAGCGGCTGCCCATCTCCACGCTGGAGTTAGTGGTGTCGAACGCCGAGCGGCGCGCGCTGGTCAATGGCGACAAGCTGGTGCTGCCGCGGGTGAACGACATCTACGCCGCCATGCCCGGCATCACCGGCAAGCTTGAACTGGAGTACGAAGGCGAGATGCGCGGCGCCGACACCGTGGTCCGCGACCTGATCCGTGCCGCGGTGGGAAAAATCTACGATCGCTACTTCGCCAACGAGGACGTGGAGCAGATCGAGCTCTGGTTCAACCTGGGCGGCACGGTGAAGCTTGAAGACAGCCAGCCCGCGCTCGATGCCGTCAAAGAGCTGCGCGAGATTCAGGGGCTGCTTGAAAAACTCTCGGCTGCCGGCGTAAAGCCGTCCGATCCCGCGCCCAAGATAGTTGCCGCGGCAGAGTTTCTGCTGGAAGGGTTAGTGGCGCATCGCAAGCTGAGCCGCAACGAGGATCGCGGTTTTGGCGCGCCGGAGATGCACGGCCGCAAAGACCGCCAGGAACGGCCGCAGGATCTTGAGGTGGAGTACGAAGATTGGCAGCGCGCCCGCCACGGCGGACGGCGAGGAGGACTGAACTAGGCTGGGTGCCCCACCCTTGCGGCGTCTTTGTTGTTGCCGCAAGGGTGGGAGACCACCAACGTGGACAGGCCATTCTGGAATCTGGAGAGAATCTCCGAAGGAACCACGACTCGATGAAACGCATCCGCTACACCAAATACACCGGTGACCTTGCCTCCGAGATCGATCTCGAAGACCTGCTGCAGGCTCTCTCCGACTACTTCCTCGACTCCGGCTACTACGATCCCGACACGCGCTTTCAGGATCTCGACCACACGCTCGAAGACCTGCGCGAAGCGTTGCGGCGCGCGCTCCAGAACAGCGACTTCTTCGACGAGTCGCTGCGCGAGCAGTTGCAGCAGATGGCCGCGCAGGGCAAGCTCGACGAATTGATCGACAAGCTCATCGAGCGCATGGAACAGGCCAACTACATTTCCTCGTCGCAGCCGCGGGACGCACAGGAGCAGGCGCGCCGCATGAGCGGTCAGGTCGGCGATCCGCAAAATCCCAAGCCCATCGATGCCCGCTTCGAGATCACCGACAAAAGCCTGGACTTCCTGGGTTTCAAGACCCTGCGCGACCTGCTCGGCTCGCTGGGAAAATCGAGCTACGGCCGCCACGACACGCGCCACTGGGCCACCGGCATTGAGGCCAGCGGCGCATCGCAGCGCTACCAGTTCGGCGACATCCTCAACCTCGACAGCACCACCACGCTCAGCTCGGCCATCTCCCGCGAGGGCATCGGCCTGCCGCTCAACCTGGAGTACGAAGACCTGCACGTGCACCAGTGCGAATACCAGAGTTCCTGCGCCACGGTGGTCATGCTCGACTGTTCGCACTCCATGATTTTGTACGGCGAAGACCGTTTCACGCCGGCCAAGCGCGTTGCCATGGCGCTCTCCCATCTCATCCGCACGCAGTATCCCGGCGACTCGCTCTCCCTGGTTCTCTTCCACGATTCGGCCGAAGAGATGCCGATTTCGCATCTGGCGCGCGTCAAGGTCGGCCCCTGGCACACCAACACCCGCGAGGGCCTGCGCGTGGCGCAACGCGTGCTCGCCCGCCAGCGCAAAGACATGAAACAGATCGTGATGATCACGGACGGCAAGCCCTCGGCGCTCACCCTGCCCGACGGCCGCATTTATAAAAACCCCTACGGCCTCGATCCGCTGGTAGTGAGCGAGACGCTGGAAGAAGTCGCACGCTGCAAGCGCTCCAACGTCATGATCAACACCTTCATGCTGGCGTCGGATTACGACCTGGTCCAGTTCGTCCACAAGGTGAGCGCCATGTGCCGCGGCAAAGCCTACTTCACCACTCCCGACACGCTCGGCCAGTATCTATTGATGGATTACATGCAGCACAAATCCCGCACCATCCACTGACCCCATCGAGCTGTCATCCTGAGCGAACTTCGGAGCGTTTTTTGATCCGAACGAGTCGAAGGACCTGCTGTTTGCAGGGCACGACTGGTAGGCCGGGACTTTAGTCCCGGCTTCCGATAGAGCCCAATAAATCGAGGTGGGCTTTAGCCCCTGAGGGATGCTTTTACGGCCATTCGATCATCCATGATGAGTTTTTCCGCAGCCTCTTCAGCCCGTACATTAATCCGCCCAAAATGAGCGTGGCTTTAGCCCCTGAGAGAATGCATGGCCAAATTGACCCACCACTTCCACCTGACCACGCTCAGCCGCCTGATACGATTCTGATACAAGTTTTTGACCAATAAACTTTCACTCCAGCCGGTTCGTTCCGGAGGAATCCAGTGAGTATTGTCCGCGGCATGCTGGGCATGCTGGTTCTGCTTCTCATTGCTTTTGCCGTCTCCAACAATCGCCGCCTCATCCGCGCCCGCATCGTGATTGCGGCTCTCCTCTCGCAAATTGCCATCGGCGCGTTCGTGCTGTTTGTCCCCGTGGGCAAGGAGATTCTGGGTGCCGCGGCCAGCGGCGTCAATCAGGTGTTCGACTACGGCAACACCGGAATCGCTTTCCTGTTTGGCGGCCTGGTTTCGCCGCGCATGTTTGAGATCTTCGGCGACACCGGCTTTGTCTTCGCGTTCCGCGTGCTGCCCGCGATTGTCTTTGTCACTTCGCTGATCTCGGTTCTCTATTACCTGGGCGTGATGAAAGGCGTAGTGCTGGTTCTGGGCACCATCTTTCAGAAGGTAATCGGCGTCTCCAAAATCGAATCCTTCTCCGCGGTGACCACCATTTTTCTCGGCCAGAGCGAAATGCCGGCAGTAGTCAAACCATTCGTTCGCGAGCTGAGCGGACCGGAACTGTTCACCGTGATGACCAGCGGCATGGCCTCGGTGGCCGGGTCAGTGCTGGCAGGCTACGCGGGGCTCGGCGTCAAGATGGAGTACCTGCTGGCCGCGTCGTTTATGGCGATTCCCGGCGGACTGCTGTTCGCCAAAATCATCTGCCCCAGCACCGACGAGAGCACGGTGCAGCTCAAGAACGTGGGCTTCGACGAGCATCGGCCCGCGAATGTAATTGACGCCGCCGCCTCGGGCGTCACCGTAGGCATGCAGATCGCATTCAACGTGGGTGCCATGCTGCTGGCCTTCATCGGCCTCATCGCCCTCGCCGACGGCGTCACCGGCTACGTATTCGGATGGTTCGGTCATCCGCAGTGGACGCTGGAATATATGCTCGGCGTCTTCTTCTCTCCGCTCGCCTGGCTCATCGGCGTGCCCTGGCACAACGCGCAGTTTGCCGGCGGCTTTCTCGGCCAGAAGATGATCCTCAACGAGTTCGTCGCCTACGCGCGCCTGTCGCCCTATTTGAAAGGCACCGCGGCCGTCACTGCCGCGGGCATGCAGGCGCTCGATCCCAAGACGCTGGCTATCGTGTCGTTTGCGCTGTGCGGCTTCGCCAATCTTTCATCCATCGCGATCCTGGTGGGCGGCTTCTCCGTAGTAGCGCCGGAGCGCCGCTCGGAAGTGACGCGCTACGGGATCCGCGTGGTGATCGCCGGAACCTTATCGAACCTGATGAGCGCAACCATTGCAGGAATGTTTCTGTCGCTGCGGTGACGGCTCCCATCTGGTGAAACTGTCATCCTGAGCCGGGGTCGCCGCAGCGACCGGAGTGAAGGATCTGCGGTTGCTTTTCGGATCTGCGGCTCACTGGAATCGTGCTGCTCACTCTGGGAAGAAGACCGCCGGCGAAACATGGAATCGCTTGCTGAGTTGCTCGATGTGCGCAGCGTTCAGCTTGCGCTTCCCTGCAAGCACTTCGGAGACGACACTCTCGCCGCCCAAATCCGCGGCCAAATCGCGCTGCTTCAGCCCGTGCCGCTCGATCAGAAACCGCAGCACATCCACGGGCAAAGCTTTGGGAACCGTATAGTGCTCCTCTTCATAGCGCTCAATCAGCAGTGTGAGCAGTTCGATCGCTTTCACCTGCGCCGCCGTGGGGTGTGGCTCTGCGGTCAGCCGAAATAGAGCTTTGGTGTAAGCTTCAAGCTGCTCCTCGGAGTGAATGACGTGCGGGGCTCCGCGCTCGATCATTTTGGCCGGGTTTGCTAGAACTGTAGCCATTCCGCCCTCTTCTTTTGGGTCATTGCGCACCAGTGGTCATACTCTTTGTGCGTCATAAACGACCCGATGTAAACGTGCCCCAGCGTCAATCGCTCCTCAACCCTCTTTGCATAATGAACTGCAACGATGAGCCGGTAGCGATTGCGTCTGATATTGAACACTGCAAAGCCGTCCACATCATCTGCATCGGGGAAGCTGGCACGTAGCTCCTCAAAATTCCGCCATCGCGCGGCTTTCACGATCCTGATCCAGGCGCCAAGCTCCTTCGTCGAATCCCGGTACTTCTCAGACGCCTGCTGGAGACGTTTGACCGTGACGATGTGCACTGACTTATGCTACTTCGCAATTTGCGAAGCGTCAAGCAGGAGCAGGCCCTTACCGCCGTCCCTTCCGCTTAGCGTCCGTCCGCGGCCAATACTGAAACTCATCGGCATACAACTCGCCATTGAGATCGGTAACGCGCTGCTGTATACGCGCCTGCGCATCCGCGATCGCCTGGTTATAAACCGCCGGCCCGATCTCTTCAAGGAAAAAGTTCAGCAGCAATCCCGCTGGAAGTTCGCCAATCGCTTCAGGTAGATTTTCCTCGAAATAACGTTGGATCGAAGCAATCGCCCGCGCGCGAACATGCTTCGGAATTTCAATTGTCATCATGGCAATTCGATCCTACCCCAGAAAAATTCCCGCAATCGACGCCGAGATCAGATTGGCCATGGTTCCTGCCAGCATGGCGCGCACGCCCAGCTTGGCCAGCTCGTTGCGTCGCTCCGGCACCAGCGCGCCGATGCCGCCGATCTGCATGCCGATGGAGCCAAGATTCGCAAAGCCGCACAGCGCAAACGTGGCAATGGTGAACGAGCGCGGCGCGAGCGTCGCCTTCTCCGCGCCCAGCCCGATGTAGGCAATGACTTCGTTGAGCGCCATGCGCGTGCCCAGCAGGTTGCCGATGGCCGCGCAGTCGTGCCACGGCACGCCGATGAGCCACGCCACCGGCGCGCCCACGAAGCCCAGAATCTGGCCCAGGCTGCTGGGGATCCACGGCAGGCCGCCGTGCACCCAGGTCAGCAGCATGTCGAGCAGTGCCACCAGCGCGAGAAAGCTGACGAGCATGATGGCCACGTTCATGGCCAGCTTGCCGCCGTCGATGGTGCCGCGCGCAATGGCGCCGATGAAATTCTCGTCCTTGTGCAACTCGTCTTTGGGAATGACGACCTTGCCTTCGGTGGCCGGCACTTCGGTCTCGGGCACCAGCATCTTGGCCATCAGAATGGTTCCCGGCGAGGTCATGATGACGGCCGAGAGCAGATGCCGCGCCTCCACGCCCTGCGCGATGTACATGGCCATGATGCCGCCCGAGACGTGCGCCATGCCGCTGGTCATGATGGTCATCAGTTCGCTGCGCGTGGCCTTCGACAGAAACGGGCGGATGGTGAGCGGCGCCTCCGTCTGGCCCATGAAGATGCTGGCCGCCACGTTCATGCTTTCAGCGCCGGAGATGCGCATGGTCTTGAGCATCACCCACGCCATGCCGCGAATGATGATCTGCATGACGCCGATGTGATAGAGCACCGCGAAAAATGCGGAGATGAAGATGATGGTGGGCAGCACCTGAAACGCGAAGATGGCGCCGGAGTTCGGCGGCAGCAGCTTGCCGAAGGGGCCGGAGTTGGGCAGGCCGAGCTGACCGAAGAGCACCGCCGTTCCCGCAAAGGTGGCGGAGAGCATGTTGGTGACGACCGATCGCCGGCCCAGGTCATGACGCGCTGCCCGAAGCTGAAACGCAGCACCAGGAATGCAAAGGTGAATTGCAGGCCCAGGCCCCAGGCGATGGTGCGCCAGCGAATGTGCTTGCGGTCTGTCGAGCCAAGGTAGGCGGCAATCAGAACGGCGAGAATCCCCAAAATTCCCGTAAATCGAGCCAACGCAGGCCTCCGAAGGACAGTGAACAGTGCACAGTGGACAGTGAACAGTTCCGTTGTCGGTGATCAGAGGTCAGTGTATCGCGCAGCGCGGGCTGTCGCTTTCTATGCCCGGGAACTAGCGCCTGGGCAGCGCCGCGTCCAGGCTGTCCACTGTCCACTGTTCACTGTCTCGAAGCCAGATACTCCTCCGCCTCGGCCCGCGTGAACACACGGTTCACCAGCGCAACTGCGTTGGGCGGGATTTTGGAAAAGTGAATAGCCTGATGAAGAATCGCCTCCGGCTCGGCAAGCTGCGTGGTTGTGGTCGCGTGGAGCGTAGCCAGGGGCTGGCCGCGTTCCACGCGCGCGCCACGCCGCGCGTGGAAAATAATTCCCGCATGCGGATCGACGGGCTCGCCGGCCTTTTCGCGCCCCGCGCCCAGACGTTGCACAGCCCAACCCAGCGCGGTGGTATCCATTGCAGTGATAAAGCCGCTCTCCCACGCCTCGACAACTTTGGTTGCGCCGGGCTTGTGAAAGGCAGGATCGTCGAAGACGCGCACATCGCCGCCCTGCGCGGCAATCATCTCGAAGAAAATGTTGCAGTGCCGAGCCATCCATGAGCGCCTTTTCCGCGCGCGCGTACCCGGCTTCGGGCGTCTCCGCCTGGCCGCCCAGATGAATCATCCAGCCAGCCAGAATCAGCGATAGCTCGCGTAGGTCTTCACTTTCAGATTTCCGTTCGCCGCGCAGCAGCTCCACCGATTCCACCAGCTCGATCCAGTTACCCGCCGCATAGCCCAGCGGCTGATCCATATCGGTAAGCAGTGCCACGGTGCGTGTGCCGGCGGCTTCGGCTGTCGCCACCATCAGCGCGGCAAGATATTCGCAATCTTCATAGCGGCGCAGAAACGAGCCTGAGCCGGTCTTCACGTCGAGCACCAGAGCATCCAGTCCCGCGGCAAGCTTTTTACTCAATATCGACGCGCAGATCAGTCCCGGGCTCTCCACCGTGCCGGTGCGATCGCGCAGTGCGTAGAGCACGCGGTCGGCGGGCACCAGCGTGGGCGTCTGGCTCACGATCGATGCGCCGCACTTCTTCAGCACCGCTTCAAACTCCGCCAGCGACAACGCGCATGCGGTAGCCGGGAATGGATTCAAGCTTGTCGAGCGTGCCACCGGTGTGGCCCAGCGCGCGGCCGCTAATCATGGGAACAGCCACACCGCAGGCTGCCGCCAGGGGCGCAATGAGAAAGCTGGTCTTGTCGCCCACGCCGCCGGAGGAGTGCTTATCGACAGCCGCGCGCCCCAATCCTGCGGGCGAAAACTTTTCGCCGGAATCGCGCATGGCCAGCGTCAGCGCGCGAATTTCATCGAGCTCGAGCCCGCGAATCCACGCCGCCATCAACCACGCGGCCAACTGGTCATGCGCGATCGAACCAGACCCCGCGCCCTCGGCAATAAATTGGATGGCACGCGCATCCAGCGCGCCGCCATCGCGCTTTCTGCGGATCAGATCGATCATGTGGAGCGGTGCGGAATGGGAATCAGTCGAATGATCGTGCGACATGGCGCGGGCCTCAGCATCCAGGAATCGGGAATGAGTAAGTGAAAGAATTTATTGTAATCGCTGGCGCGGTGGCACCTTATAAGGTACACTTACGCGATAAGGTGCAGGATGCCGAAAAGACCGCAACCGCACAAACTTCCGCTGATCTTTTTTCGCTCGAACGCCGGCGTGGAACCTGTGCGGGACTGGCTCAAGGGACTTCCGCTGGCTGAACGCCAGGCAATTGGAAGAGATCTTTTGAGGGCGCAATGGCGGTGGCCCGTAGGGATGCCTCTGTGCAAACCGATGGGCGACGGCCTTTGGGAGATCAGGACAGAACTGGCCACGGGGCGCGCGGCTCGTGTCCTGATCTGCTTTCACCGGGAACACCTAGTTGCAGTGCATGGGTTCATCAAAAAAACACGCAGGACGCCGGACAAAGATTTGGCGATTGCTCACAGAAGAAAGAAGGAGTTGGAGCGATGAGCAAAAAGCACATGGGTTCGAGCATCGACGATTTTCTGAAGCAAGAAGGCATCTTTGAAGAGGCCCAAGCGGATGCCATCAAAGAAGTGGTGGCGTGGCAGCTTGCGGAAGCGATGAAGCGGCGGAAGATTTCAAAGCGGAGATTGGCAGTGCTGCTCAAAACCAGCCGCACGCAGGTGGACCGGCTGCTCGATCCCAAGAACGACATCACGCTAATGAGTCTGCAACGTGCCGCCGCCATGGTGGGCAAGCGGGTCTCTATCCAGCTCGTCTGAGGTTTCGTCATTTCAATTTCATCTCAAACGCCAGCGGCAGCAATTCGCTGAAGGGCATGGTGCGTACTCCATCCGCAGCCGGAAACATGACCGGCGCGCCAGGCTCAATAAACTCTGCGAGCACCTGCCGGCAAGCGCCGCAGGGCGGGCTCGCCGCGTCATTCAAATTGGCGACGGCCACTGCAGCGACGCGAATCTCCGGCCCGAATTGCGCTACAGCCCGCACCAATGCCGAGCGCTCCGCGCAAATGGTCAACCCCAGGCTGACGTTTTCAACATTCGCGCCCGTCACAATTTCCCCGTTGCTGAGTTGCACCGCCGCGCCTACGCGAAATTTAGAGTATGGAGCGTACGCGTGCTGCGCGATGCCGCGGGCCAGGTTCATCAGTTCTTCGAGCGCAGGCTGGTCCAGTTTCGTCATCTTGAATGTATCCCCGCCTCTTCTTTTGGGGTAAAGATTAGAGCCTACTGCATTTCCATCCCTTATGTATACTCACCGAGTAACGCACTTCGAGGTCTGCCATGCGGCTGCTTCCCAGGTTCATCATCGCCACGGCTTCGTCATTGTGCCTTGCCATTCTACCCGCAGCCGCCGCACAGGCCCCGCACCCCGTGCAGGCCCCGTCAGCGCCCACGCCGGTCGCCGCTCTTGTTCCCGCACCGCAATTCGATATCGCCGCCATCCATCTCCACGAACCCCAGCCGCACGAACATGTCTCCATCGGGAGCTCGCCGTGGGATGGCCATCTGCGAGCAACCAACGTCTCGATCATCACACTGATCTGGTGGTCCTATGAAATGCCGGAATCCAGGATTCTGGACGCCCCCGGCTGGACCGGCTCAAAGCGCTTCGATATCGAAGCCGAAGCCGATCCCGCCGTCGACGCGCAGTTGAAGGGCCTGTCTTCCGATGCCGGCCGCAAGGTCAAGGAAGAAATGGTGCGGGCGCTGCTCGCTGACCGCTTCAAGCTTGTCACCCACAATGAGACCCGCGAGCTGCCTCTCTACGCACTCGTCGTCGCCAAAGGCGGCCCCAAGCTCGGCGCCCTGCAAAACGGCGGCACGTCAATCAATTTAGGAAAGAACCACCTGGAGGTCCAGGGATCGAATAGCCTCTCCCTCCTCGCCGAACAGTTGTCGATGGCTGTTGGCCGCGACGTCATCGACAAAACCGGCATCTCCGGCCGCTACAATCTCAAGCTCCAGTGGACGCCCGACGACGCTTCCGCTTCCAACGACTCCGGCCCCTCCATCTTCACCGCCCTTCAGGAGCAGCTCGGCCTCAAACTCGAGCCGCAAAAAGGTCCGGTTCCGGTTCTCGTCATCGATCACGTCGAGATGCCCACTGGGAACTAATCGTTCTCCCCGAGCAGCTTCGCAACCTCTTTGTGCAACCGTGCAGTGATTTCTGCCTCTGTGGCCTGGGGCGCAAAACGGATCGGTTCGCCCACATGAATTTCGATTTCGCCGGAGCGGAACCAACCGCTGCCGCGAACTTTCATTTGGCCCACGCCGCGCATAGCCACGGGCAGCACAGCGGTATGACTCTGCTTTACCAGGATGCCGATGCCCGGCCGGAACGGCGCCAGCTCGCCAGATTTCGAGCGCGCTCCCTCGGGAAAAATCATCACGTTGTAGCCGCGATCGAGCGCTTGCCCTGTGTGCGTAAAACTGGTTTGAAAATCTCTGGCCTGCGGCAACGGAAATGCGTTGTAGAGCCCTGTGACCAGCCAGTACGCCGGCGGCCCGAGAATATAGAAGCGCTTGCGCCCCGGCGCATCCTTGGGATTGCGCGCATGGCGGAAGTCGTCCAGCAACTCGCCCCGCGTAACCACGGCGACACGGCGGCGCATCGGGCCGGGCAGAGCGTACTGAATCAGCGCCGCGTCGTAGGCGGTCACGTGATTGGCGACAATGAGAACCGGCTCGGAGACGCCAAAATCTTTAGGCGCAAAGACGCGCGGCGCGGCCAGGAACCAGGTCAGGGGGCGCGCGATGATTTCGAGGTAAGCATTGCGAATCCACGCCACCGGCTTCCACCACGGCCAGGTCGGATAAACGTATTTCGTGGGCGGAGGCTCATGGCGCCTAAGCGGCACGGACTGCGCCGGCTGAGCGGCGTCCACAGCCTCATGAGCCACGGCCGCAACGGCTTCGGCCACGGCTTGCGTGCCTCCCCTCGCAGCGCGGCCGTCGCCCGCCGACCTGCGCAGCAGCGTCGACGAAGGCTGCGCGCTGACTGGCGCCGCGGTCTCCCCGCCAATCAACTTGCGCAGTTCGCCTAGCGTCTGCACCTCCTCCAGCAATCCGCTGGCTGAGACGATTCCCAGCCGCTGTTCGATGGACGCAGCCAGTTGCACGCGGCCCAGGCTGTCCAGGTGCAGGTCTTCGCTCAGGCGCAGTTCGTCGCCCACGCCCGGCGGCGTTTCACCCGAGATTTGCGCAATCAGCGTCAGCAACCAATCGGAATGCGCGCCAAATGCGCCTGCCCCGTTGGATGTGGCGCCGGCCTTCTGAATGTGATTGAGCCACTCGCCCACTTCCTTCCGCTTCACTTTTCCGGTAGAGGTGCGGGGCAGGTCGGGCTCGGGATACAAAACCCATCGGCGAATGCGCTGGAATTCCGGAAGCCGCGCGTTGGCGCCTGCAATGGCTGCAGCGGCCTGGTCCCCGTCGCCGCGCAGCGCCAGCACCGCGCAGGGCTCCGGACCGGAAGGCGCTTCCATCGGCACCACAGCGCAAGCGGCAATGCCCGTCTGCTGCTCGAGCACGGCCTCCATGTCTTCCGGATGCAGATTGAGGCCGTTCGACATCACGATCACTTCGCTCTTGCGGCCGAGAAACTTAAGTTCGCCCGAGGGTTCGCGCTCGGCAATGTCGCCGGTGGCCAGCCACTCGCTTTCGCGCGTCCGCATCTCGCCGCCGGCCCAGGTGGCGCCCGCGATCATCGCACCGCGCACCAGCACCTCGCCGTCCGGCCCCAGCTTTACCTCGCGCCCGGCCAGCGGCTTGCCAATCGTGCCGCGAGACACGTGAAACGGATGATTGAGCGTAATCAGCGCCGTGGTCTCGGTCATCCCGTAACCCTGCACCAGCACGAATCCCAGAGCGTTCCAGAACTGCTCCAGTGGTCCGGGCAGCGCCCCGCCGCCAGAGACAAACGCCCAGAATTTGAGCCCGAACTCGCGATGGATTTTGCGAAAACGCCACCAGCGCCGCCAGGGCTTGAGATTGTTCGCGGCAGCCGCCTGCTCCGCAAGACCGGCGTGCGTCATCTCCAGATCGGTCTTCAGCAGGGCCAGCACACGCGGCACGCTGGCCAGCACCGAGATGCGCTCGCGATGAATCAGGTCGATCAGGTGCGGCGCAGCCAGGCGGCTTTCAAAATGCACCTCGGCGCGATAGATATGCGGAACCCAGAGCCCCATGGTCTGGCCGAAGACGTGGCTCAGCGGCAGCGTGTTCAGAATGCGCAGCGGATGCACCAGCCGCTCGTAGCGCAGGTAAGGCTGCGAACCCTCCTCGACGGGGCCTATGCTGGCCAGCACGTTGCCGTGCGTGATCACCACGCCCTTGGGTTCGCCCGTAGTACCCGAAGTGAACAGTACCTGCAGCGGCGTGGACGCCGACAGCCCGGCCACCTCGCCCGCTTCCTCGGCCGGCAGCTCGGCGCGAAAATCCTCGAAGGCCAGGCGCAGCCACTCGCCCGGCAACTGCTTCAGCAGCACAGCATCGCCCAGCGCCAGCTTGGGCTTCACATCGGCGGCCACGCGCCCGGCAAAGTCAGCCGCTCCGGCCGCGTCCAACGGGACAGCCAGCACCCCGCGCTGCATGCAGCCGAGGAAAGCGGCGATCCATTCCGCGCTGTTCTCACCCCACAGCAGCACCCGATCACCCGCACGGATGCCGCGCCGCTCCAGCAGCGCCGCAAAGCGCCCGGCAAGCTGCGCCAGTTCGCCGTAGTTTGTGACACGGCGACGGTTGCCCTGGTACCGGACCACGGCAATCTCGTGGCCCGATTTTCGAAAATCGTCGAGAAGTGTGGCCAGATGATCGCGCATAATGTTCCGGCAAAGAACATGTTAGCAGCGATGCGATATCGGAGCTTTTACATCACGGCACGCCTTGAAAGGCAGACGCCGATCAGAGGTGTAACAGGACACGATTTCAATGCATTCGGATGTGCAGTCGAAGGACACGCCGCAGGCGCGGCCGAAGAATATGCTCCCGAGGCACGGCCGAAGAACACGCGCCGGAGGCGCAGCGTTTGTTAGCCCCGCGCTTCAGCGTGGGGGAACCAGCCCCGGCAAGCTCCAGTCCCGTAGGGACGGCGCTACTCGCGCCACGCGCGACTGTGGGCTGCGGATCAATCGCAACACCGTTTGTCGCTATTCCGTCTGCATGCGATTCAGCACGACCACGATTCCCAGCGCCACCAGGATGCTGACGAGCGCGAAGACAAAAATGCTGTCGTAGCCGTAAAAGCCGATGAGCGCACCCGCAACCGGGCCGACCAGGAAGAACGAAACATCCGCAAACGCTGTATAAACGCCCAGCGCGGTGCCGCGATTGAACTCCGGAACGCGCTTGACCGCCTCCACCCCGATAGCGGGAAAGATGAGCGAAAGTCCGAAGCCGCATACCGCCGAGCCCGCCATCGCCATCCACGGTGAATGCGCCACCAGCAACAGCACAGTGCCAAATGCCTCCACCAGCAGCGACGCCTTGGCCACCGGATATCCGCCAAAGTGATTGATGGTCTGGATAAAGAAAATGCGCGCGATGATAAACGCAATTCCAAACGCAGTGAGGCAGAGCGCCGCGCCATTCCAGTGGCGGCTGGCGTAGAACAGCGTGACGAAGGTTGCCAGTACGCTGTAGCTCACGCCGCCCAGCGCCAGGCCCATGCCGTGCGGAGCCACACGGCCCAGCACGTGCGCAAACGGCAGATGCTCGCCGGGCTCGACTAAGGCCGGCCGTTTGCGCATCGCCATCACAAAGCTGCTGCCCGCAATCACAATGGTCAGGATGCCGATTGCGGCCAGGCCAAACTGCTGGTCGAGCACTACGCCCAGCGGCGCGCCCAACGCCATGCCGCCGTAAGTGCTGATGCCGTTATAGCCGATCACGCGCGCCGTGTTTTCCGATCCGGCGCTGGTAATTCCCCACAGCGTCGCCCCGGTCGATCCCAGGCTCTCGCCCACGCCCAGAAACAGCCGGCTACTGACCAGCACTGCAAAGCTGATCCAATGAATCGAGTGCAGCGCGGCGGCGCCCATCAACAGCGCTCCGCTGGCCGTGCAGGCAGCCATGCCCCACAGCACGGATACCTTCGCGCCCAGATGGTCGCTGATACGCCCGGCCCATGGCCGGCTGGCCAGCGTGGCAATGTACTGAATGCTGATCACCAGGCCCGCCAGCATGGCGCTGTAGCCCATGCGCAGATGCACGAACGGCGGCAGCACCGCCAGCGGCAAGCCGATGGAAAGATAGCAGATGAACGTAAAATAGACGAAGCTTAAGATATGCCGCGGACTGCTCCTGTCCGCCGCGGACGATGTGTCTGAAAAGGATGCGGAAGCAGAAGAATGCATAATCTGTGTACGGGAAAAACGATTGCTTCGAGCGGCCTATTCCATTGTATATCGAGAGTGGGTTCGTGGTAGGACCACTGACTTGCGCTTTTGCTTCTGACGTTGCCGAAAAGGCTCTCCGATTTTCTCGCTCGGCCCTAAACTGAAAGAGATGGCGGGATTTCACATTGAGCACTTCGGCTGCCGGGCGGCCCGCGCCGACGGCGAAGCCATCGCCGCCCATCTCCTTGCCTCGGGGAGCAGCGCTCAGCAGCCCCGTGAAGCCGATGTAGTCATCGTGAATACCTGCAGCGTAACCGCGGAGGCCGATCGCGCCGCCCGCGCCTTCATTCGCCGCACCCATCGCCGCAATCCCGCGGCAAAAATCGTAGTCACCGGCTGCTATGCGCAGCGCGCGCCGCAAGAGTTGTCTGAAATGGCCGGCGTGGCCGCCGTCGTGGGCAACAGCCACAAGGCCCTGGCTCCGGAGATTATTCTTGGCCTGGCAGAGCCGCCCTCCCAATCGCATGCGGAGATTGTTCCCGTAGCGTCGCTGCTGGCTCCGGCTACTGAATCCGGTGCGAAGGTCTCGGGCGCGAGCATCTGGGTCGACGATCGCTTCGCGCATTCGTTCCTTGAAGAAATGCAGCTCGTACCGGGCTCGCAAACGCGGCCCAACCTGAAGATTCAGGAGGGGTGCGGCAACCGCTGCACCTTCTGCGTGATTCCCCAGACGCGAGGCTCCTCCCGAAGCCTGCCCGCCGCGACCGTCCTCAAGCATGTGGAAGGCTTCGTCGCTTCCGGCGGAAACGAGCTGGTGCTTTCCGGCATCAATCTTGGCCGCTGGGGCCGCGACCTCGCTGAAAGGCATAGCTTTGCGAGTCTTGCCCGGGAGATTCTGGAGCGCACCCGCCTGCCCCGCCTGCGCCTGAGCTCGATCGAGCCCATGGACTGGGACGACGAACTGATCGGACTGATGGCTGAGTTTGGCGGCAGGCGTCTCGCGCGCCACGCCCATCTGCCCCTGCAGTCCGGCTCAGACGCCGTGCTCCGCCGCATGCACCGCCGCTACCGGCCCTGGCACTACGCGGCGAAAGTCGCAGCCCTCCAGCGCGCCGCAGGCCCCGCGCTCACCCTGGGCGCCGACGTTATGGTTGGCTTTCCCGGCGAGACCGACGCCGAGTTTGAAGAGACGCTGGCCATGGTCCGCGCCCTGCCCTTCGGCTACCTGCACCTGTTTCCCTTCTCGCCGCGTCCCGGCACGCGCGCCTGGGCATTGCATGCAGCAGCCCCCGTTGCCGCAGTGGTCGTAGAAGAACGCATGGCCGCCCTGCGCGCCCTGGCAGCCGAAAAGACCCGCGCCCACCGCAGCCGTTTCGCCGGCGAAGAACTGAACGCCATCACCCTGCACACACCCGCTGCACTCGCCGCCAAGGGCAAAACATCTGCCCTGACCGAGAATTTTCTACCCGTCGAGATTGACGGACAGCGCGCCGCCAATCGCCTGCTCCGGGTGCGCGTCATGGGACTCACTGCCGACGGCGATCTGGCCGCCTCGGCAGCCGCGTAAACCCTTTGTTCCCTGAATCAGGTGCAATGTCGCGCGAAGCCAAGCCAATGCTATACTCAGGGTGCGCTGGTCAGCCTCGCGGCGGCGGTGGAAAACACCCGCAGGCGACGCGACAGCGATTCTGGGAGGAGCACCATCGCATTCGACAAACGTGCAGCCAAGTCTTTTATCCGCATCAATGACCGGATTCGCGCCCGCGAAGTCCGCGTGATCGACGAAAACGGCGAGCAGCTCGGCATTCTTCCGCCCTTTGAAGCGTTGAAGATCGCCCGCGAGCGCGGCCTGGACCTGGTGGAGGTTTCCCCCACCGCCGTTCCCCCCGTCTGCCGCATTCAGGACTACGGCCGCTTCCTCTACGAGAAGGAAAAGAGCGAGCGCGCAGCCCGCAAAAAGCAGAAGGTCATCGTCATCAAGGAAGTCAAATTCTCGGTCACCGTGGATGAGCACGACTACCAGACCAAGAAAAATCAGGCCGTCCGCTTCCTGACCGAAGGCGACAAGGTGAAGGCCAGCCTGCGCTTCCGCGGCCGCCAGATGGCGCACCGCGAGCTGGGCTACAAGATCATCAATCGCCTCATCCAGGACATCGGCGAGACCGGCGTGGTGGAGTTCATGCCGCGCATGGAAGGCACCATCCTGCACGCGATTCTCGCGCCGTCCAAGAAGGAAGCTCCCAAGCCCAAGCCCGCAGCCGCGCCGCAGCAGGCCGCCCCGCAATCGGCTCCGCAGTAATCTGCGCCAGCAGCAAGCAGCGATTTCCCCATCAGAAACAAATCTGGTCTCCCATCCTTTCGCCGCCTTTTGGCGAAAGGGTGGGAGACCACAAACGCACAACCAGCAGGAGCTGGGCCTTCCATCCTAACCGCGCCATTTGCGGTTAGGATGGAAGGCCACAAGTGTCTGACGCCACCACCCGCTCCATGCCCATCGTTCTACACTGAACAAGACGATGATTCAGACTCTGTTTGGCAGCGAAGAACCGAAAAAGCCCGTCGAGCCTGACGAAGAAGAATCCGCGGAAGGGCGCAAGGGGTTCTTCGGTCGCATGAGGCAGGCGGTCGGTCTGGACCGCGTGGGCCTCGACCGCATGAAAGACGCGGTCACCCGCACCCGCGAATCCCTCTCCGCCAAAATGGAGGGCATCGCCGCCCTCACCCGCACAGTCGACGAAACCGCGCTGGAAGAGCTGGAGTCGGTGCTCCTGACCAGTGACCTCGGCGTGCAGACCACCACCGAAGTGCTCGACGCGCTGCGCGAGCGCGCCCTGCGCAAAGCCATTGAAGGCGGTGAAGAGCTCCGCTCGCTACTGAAAGAACAGTTGCAGGCTATCTTAGAAGCCCCGCAACACCCGATCCCCCAGCCCGATTCTCCGCCCAAGGTTACATTTCTCGTCGGCGTAAACGGCACCGGCAAAACCACCAGCACCGGAAAACTCGCAGCCTGGTCCCGCTCCCAGGGGAACTCCGTTCTTTTATGCGCTGCAGATACTTTTCGAGCAGCGGCAATCGAGCAGCTCGAAGTGTGGGCCGCGCGCTCCGGCGTCGAGATGATCAAGACGCGCCCGGGCGGCGATCCAGCCGCAGTTCTCTACGACTCCATCTCCGCAGCAAAATCGCGCAACATTCAGGATCTCTATGTAGACACGGCCGGCCGCCTGCACACCAAGAGCGGCCTCATGGACGAGTTGGACAAGATGCGCCGAACGGCAGCTCGATTGGTACCCGGCGCCCCCCACGAAGTGCTGTTGGTGATGGACGCAACCACCGGTCAGAACGGCTTGCAGCAGGCGAGGTTATTTACTGAGGCGGCCGGCGTCACCGGCATCGTGCTGACAAAACTGGATGGCACCGCCAAAGGCGGCATCGCCGTAGCCATCGCCCGCGAGCTCAACCTGCCGGTGCGGTTTGTAGGCGTAGGCGAGCAGATGGGCGATCTGCTGGAATTCGATCCAAAGGCCTTCGTCGATTCGCTGCTGGGATAAGAAGTAACTGTTTTCTACCCGGGGTAAAGCAACAGCCCGCGCAGTGGGCAAAAGAAGATAGCCCCAGGCGCAAGCCTGGGGTAAAGTCGATCCATTCGATCAGCAGCCCCGCAGGGGCGTAAGAACGGTGCGGGCCCAATCAGACCAACGGATCAAAAACCTGTAATGATCCACATCCTCGATCACGACCACCATTGCATGCAGCGCGCCCTCGACCTCGCGCGCCGCGGCGTCGGCATCTGCTCGCCCAATCCGATGGTCGGCTGCGTCATCCTCGACCGCGACGGCCAGCTAGCCGGCGAAGGCTGGCACGAGTACGAGAAGCGCGACCACGCGGAAGTCATCGCCCTGCGCGCAGCCGGCGAGCGCGCTCGCGGCGGCACCGCCTACGTCACGCTCGAGCCCTGCAACCACACCGGCCGCACCCCTCCCTGCAGCCAGGCGCTCATCAAGGCAGGCATCGCCCGCGTCGTCGTCGCAACCGCCGATCCCAACCCCGTCGCCGGCGGAGGAATCAACGCACTGCGCGCCGCCGGAATCGAAACCACCGTCGGAATCTGTGAACACGAAGCCCGCCGCCTCAACGACGGCTTTGCCCGCTGGTCGCAGTCCCGGCGCCCCTTCGTGCTCATGAAGGTCGCCATGTCGCTCGACGGCCGCATCGCGCCTCCAGCCGGTTTTCACATGGCCCGCGAACCCTACTGGATCACCGGCGAAGCGGCGCGCACCGCCGTGCAAACCCTCCGCTGGCAGGCCGACGCAGCCATGGTCGGCATCGACACGGTGGTCGCCGACGACCCGCTGCTTACCGACCGCAGCGGCCAGCCCCGCCGCCGCCCGCTGCTACGCATCGTGCTCGACTCCGCGCTGCGCATGCCCCTCGACTGCAAGCTGGTCAACACCGCGCGGAACGACGTGCTCATCTTCACCGTCGCCAACGACCAATCCCGCATCCGCGAGCTGACCGCGCGCGGTGTCCGCGTTGAAGTGCTGGCGTCAGATTCCGGGGCCCTAGTCGACAGGTCTTCGTCGACGGGGTGGCAGGCTGGCCGCGTCCCGGTCGAGGGAGTGCTCGATCGCCTCGGCGCCGAAGGCATTCTCACCCTCCTCACCGAGACTGGCACGCGCCTCAACACGGCATTCCTCGCCGCCGGCCTGGTCGACCGCATTCACCTTTTTGTAGCGCCGCAGATCATGGGTTCCGATGCCGTCCCCGCCTTTCGCGGCATGTCGAGCTTCGTCCAAATGGCCCAGGTCGAGATCGAGCGCTACGGCAACGACCTCGGCCTCATTTCCCTGCTCCGCGACCCCTGGCCCGCGCCAGCCGGACACACCAGCCCCGAAGGGGCGAAAGAGAATAGCCCAGGGTAGAGTTCGCCAGCTTCATCGGCGAACGTCACCCTGGGGAAAGGGAGCCCCGGAGGGGCGAAAGAACCTGGCCGCACACCTCGACTCCCGGTCCAACTTCCCTCTCGTCAAACCATTACCGAAGTGTTCTCTCTCATTCCAAAGTCCTTCGACCTCAATCGCCCTTACCGGTTTTATTCTCTATTCGGTTACTCTCACTCCATGCTTGAACACGCCCAAAGACCGCAGCACCCAAGCCCATTCATCTTGTTTATTTTCAAACACCTGCGCGTAGATTCCCAACAAATTATTTGTTTTCATACACTTGCCAATTAACAACCGTACCTACCGTTTATTTTCAAACACTTACGCATGATGGGGGGGGGAGGGGGTCGCGCTGCCTACAGTGCCCAACTGGCCGCCGTGACCTGATAGGCTGTGGGCCTCCCAAAGATGCATCCACCTTATACGACTTGCATCAAACAAAGTTGACAGCATCTCACTCAATTTGAGATTCTGAAAGCGCAGCATTTTATGGAATAGAGGCAAAAAACCATGGCAAAGATCATCGGCATCGACCTCGGCACCACCAACTCGTGTGTCGCCGTCCTCGAGGGCGGAGAGCCCAAAGTCATCCCCAATGAAGAGGGTGGCCGCACCACCCCCTCCGTTGTCGGCTTCACCAAATCCGGAGAGCGGCTGGTGGGTCAGGTAGCCAAGCGCCAGGCCATTACTAACCCGGAAAACACCGTTTTCTCCATCAAGCGCTTCATGGGCCGCCGCTATGACGAGGTCAATGACGAGATGAAGATGGTCCCCTACAAGGTCGTCAAGCAGGGCGACCATGTGGCCGTGCTGGCCCAGGGCAAGGAGTACACCCCGCCCGAAATCTCGGCCATGATCCTGCAGAAGCTCAAGAAGTCGGCCGAAGCCTACCTGGGCGAGACGGTAACCGAAGCCGTCATCACCGTGCCGGCTTACTTTAACGACGCACAGCGCCAGGCCACTAAAGACGCAGGCAAGATCGCCGGCCTCGACGTGAAGCGCATCGTCAACGAGCCTACCGCGGCCGCGCTGGCCTACGGACTGGATAAGAAAAAAGACGAGACCATTGCCGTGTACGACTTCGGCGGCGGCACCTTCGATATCTCCATCCTTGAAGTGGGCGAAGGCGTCATCGAGGTCAAGTCCACCAACGGCGACACCCACCTGGGCGGCGACAATCTCGACCAGCGCATCGTCGACTGGCTCATCGCCGAGTTCAAGCAGGAAGAAGGACTCGACCTGAGCTCCAAGGGCAACGAAATGGCCCTGCAGCGCCTGAAAGACGCCGCGGAAAAAGCCAAGATCGAGCTCTCCACCACGCTTGAAACCGAGATCAATCTGCCCTTCATCACCGCCGACGCCAGTGGCCCCAAGCACCTGGTCCGCAAGCTCACCCGCGCCAAGCTGGAGCAGTTGGTGGGCGACCTGATTGAGAAATCGGTCGAGCCCTGCAAGAAGGCCATGGCCGATGCTGGCGTAAAGACCAGCGACATTGACGAAGTGGTGCTGGTGGGCGGCCAGACCCGCATGCCCAAGATTCAGGAGCTGGTGAAGACGCTCTTCGGCAAAGAGCCGCATCGCGGCGTGAACCCCGACGAAGTGGTTGCCATCGGCGCGGCTGTGCAGGCTGGCGTGCTGGCCGGCGAAGTAAAGGATCTGCTTCTGCTCGACGTAACGCCTCTCACTTTGTCTATCGAGACGCTGGGCGGCGTCGCGACGCCCATGATTCCGCGCAACACCACCATTCCAACCAAGAAGACGGAGACCTTCTCGACGGCAGCCGACTCGCAGACCGAGGTTGAAGTCCACGTACTGCAGGGCGAGCGGCCCATGGCTGCGCAGAACCGCACCCTGGGCAAGTTCAAGCTGGGCGGCATCATGCCGGCTCCGCGCGGCGTGCCGCAAATCGAGGTCACTTTCGACATCGACGCCAACGGCATTCTCAACGTGACCGCCAAGGACAACGCCACCGGCAAGGACACCCGCATCCAGATCACCTCGAGCTCCGGACTGTCGAAAGAGGAAGTGGAGAAGATGGCCAAGGAAGCCGAAGCCCACGCCTCTGAAGACAAGGAGAAGCGCGAGGAGATCGAAGCCCGCAACCAGCTCGACGGCATGGTCTACAACATCGAGAAGATGTTGAAGGACTCCGGCGAAAAAGTGCAGGCCGCCGACAAAACGGAAGTGGAAGCGGCGCTTGCCGACGCGAAGAAGGTCCTGGAAGGTTCGCCGTCCGCAGGCGAACTGCGCGCGGCCAACGAGCGTCTCACCCAGGCCAGCCACAAACTGGCCGAGGCGCTCTACAAGGCCAACGCCGCGCAAACCGCTGCGCCGGGCGCACCTTCGGACGGAGCCTCGGGCGAAGCGGCCGGCGCCGAACAGAAGAAGGACGAAGGCGTAATCGACGCCGAATACGTAGACGTCGACGACAAGAAGTAGGCACCTGCGGTGCGGCAGACGCGCCCTTCGGGCGCAGAAAAACTCTCGGGGTGGGCAACAATGTTGCCCACCCCTTTTGCATCTACCCAGTAAAATTGTCATCCTGGGCGTTTGCATCCACACAAAAAGATTGTCATCCTGAGCGACCGGAGCGCAGCGCAGGGAGTCGAAGGACCTGCGGTTCGGGGTGCCGACAAGCGGTAGGGTTCACCGGAGGCACGACAATGGGGCAGTACGATCTCGCTACCGAGGCGGCGTTAAGCCAACTAAAATCTGATGAGCTAGCAAAGACTCCCGGCGGAGAATTTGTCGACCTCGTGAACGATTTGCTGTCGCTCGTTGGAGTTAAAGGACCGACCGGAATCGCTAGCGGGGCCTCTAATCTATTGCTCAAAGTGCGCAGGCTTGCTGGAGCAAGCTACGCCGATAATCTCATCTTTGCAATTTCGGCAGTTCGCGACGATTTGAAGAGCCTCTACAAAAAGCATGCAGAGCTTCGTGAGCGCATTGAATCGCTCGAAAACGAGCCCAAATTCATTGAGGCAATTTCGGCGCTCGCGCTTCGCGCGATGCACACGTCGGTGAAAGATCGCTTGAAACGCCTGGCGCGTATTGTGGTGAATGGCGTGAAAGAGAACGATCTCGAGCCGGAGAGCCTCGACGACATGATGCGGGCAGCAGTCGAGCTAACGGAGAAGGACCTTCTTGAGTTAGGCGTGTTCTGCTTCCGCCAGACAAAGATTCTCGCCGTCGCTGAGAGTTCGCCGATGCAGTGGCACGAGAATGTCCGAAACGATTGGCAACAGCGGACCATCGCAAACAGCGTTGCGTTCAGAGAGAGAAGGCTGAGTTACCTCGATCACATCGGATCGTGCCCTAGGCTCGCCGCTTTTGGTTTTATCGTTGCCATCTCTCCGAGGGGAACCTCAAATTCTCCGGAGGACACGCCATATGCTCTTCTTCCACAGGGCAAACAGTACTACGAGCGCCTTCAGGATATTGCCGCCGAATAAGGGCGATCGAATCCTTCTCATTGCCTGGTGATGCGTGACGCGCTACACTTAACAGGTGATCAAAAGCTTCCGGCACGCCGGGATTGAGCGGTTCTTCAAGACAGGCAGCAAGGCCGGCATCACTCCCGCGCACGCTGAAAGACTGGCCAATAGGCTTCAACTGCTCGATTTTGCAAAGTCGCCGGCGGATATGAACATGCCTGGATGGGGCTTGCATAAGTTGAGCAGCGATCTCAAGAACCATTGGGCAGTCAGGGTAAGCGGTAATTGGCGCTTGACCTTCACTTTCGATGGCGAAGACGCAATACTGGTCGATTATCAGGACTACCATTAGGAGCTCTCATGCAGCGCATGCACAATCCGCCTCATCCCGGAAAGATTCTGCGCGACGCGCTGGGCGATATGAACGTAACTATCGCGGCAAAGAAGCTGCACGTTTCGCGCACCACGCTCTCGCGCATCCTCAATGGCGCGGCGGGGATTTCCGCTGACATGTCGCTGCGCCTCTCGGCGGCGCTGGGCACGCATGACAGCTTGTGGTACGAGTTGCAGATGAGCTATGACATTGCGCAGGCTGCCCGCAAGAAGCGGCCCAAGATCGAGAAATTCAACGTCGCGGCATAGTAAGGCGCGTACAAGGTTTGTTGAAGAACGACCGCAGACTCCCTTCGCTGCGCTACGGTCGTTCAGGATGACAAACTAAATACACCAGCTCTTGCTCGCTGCATCACCGCACAATCGGCGACGCGCCCTTCAAATATTCCGGATCCATCTCCGCCAGATCCACGCGATAGCTGACCGTCTTTGCATTCGGAAAATCCGCCGGAACCTTCTGCGTCACGCGGCCAGTCGCAACCCACTCTGTGCCGCGCTGAAACGTGGTGATAAATCCCACGCAGCTCAACGCAAACGCGTCGTGGCCAAGCACGGTGTGGAAGATTCTTCCTTTGCCATAGCTCAGCACCATCAGCATCGGCTCGTCGCGGCCGGTGCCTTTGTTGTTGGGATCGGAGTGCGCGGTAGCCAGCACCGTCATGTTTTTGCCGGGGCCGCGCATCCGGCCGTAGAGCTCGTCGTTGGCGTGCATCCACACACGCGGCAGGCCGCGCAAAATGGGATGCTCCGGATCGCGCTCGACGATCTGGAAGGGCAACCGCGCGCCATGCTCGCCGGCCGAACCGGACGACGTGTCGGGAACCAGCTTGCCGTCTTGCCAGAACCAGTGCGGGCCGGCATTTTCGTTGCGTCCGCGCCAGCCGCCGATGCCGGTCATCAGGTTGTAAGCAGGCCAGTTGGGAAAGGCATTGTCGGCAGCGTGCACAATCACCAGGCCGCCACCCTTGCTCACGTATTTTTCAAACTGCTCGCGCAGCGGCGCGGGCCAATCAGGCCCGTCGTAATTCATCACCAGCGCGCGATAGCGGCTGAAATCGGGAGTGAAATGGCTGAAGTCACCATCCGAAGACGGCGCGGTCAGCACCGTCACATCGAAGAGGCCGGTTTCTTCGAGCTCCTTCTTCATCACCTGCGTGGTGAGCTTCCAGTTGTGATAGGCTCCACCGCTTTCGCCGTCCACAATCGCGACCGGGATGCGGCGCTGCGCCGCAGCAAACGAGGCGCCCAGCAGGGCGAGAAGAAAAACGGGCGGCCAGATGCGACGCAAGTCACTCTGCATGAACACTCCTGAGCTAAGGGAACTTCTGCAAAGGAAGAATACTCCTCGGCACAGGTGCAACTCACTCAAGGCCGGATTTCAACCAACCTTAATGATCGGCAGCCGTCTGGGCCGCTACGATTTGCCAAGGCATGGAAGCCGCACGATCGGCGGCGTGACCTGCTGCTTTTACTTCAAATAGGCGTGCACCAGGTCGATAAGATCTTCGGCCAACTCGGGCGCAATCTGCTCCTTGGCGCCGTCGACCAGGTGGAAACGAATGTGGGTTTCGAGCACCTCGGCCATCAGGGCGTTGACGCCGCCGCGCACTGCAGCGAGCAGCATTAGCTGGTCCCCGCAATCAGCTTCGCCGCTCAGCGAGCGCTCCACCGCGTCCAACTGGCCACGCACTTTGCGCACGCGCTGCAGCAGCTTAACCTTCTCCCGTTCCATGTGCGACACGGCGGTTTCCTCCCTTTGCAGTCTACCCACCCCCGGTATAGTATGAACCGAGTGGGGGTATCCGTTCCCTACCCGCTATTCTATGCTCGATTGCCGGCCCAAATCGCGCCTCCCGCTGCTGCTCGCAGTTCTCTGCGTGTCCGCAACGCCGCTGCGCGCGCAGGCTCCGGACGAGTTGCCTTCGGCGCCGCAACCGGCTTCGGCGCAGGCCGCATCGGCGCAGACGGTTTGGTCCGCAACGGCAATCAGCGATCCGCACGCCATCCCCGTTTTCATGGCCCCGTCGCTGTTCGATTCGGCATCGAAGATCGATGCGCCCCAGCACGGCGAGCAGTCGCCTGAAGAACGCAATCAGCACGAAGACATTCCCGTGCTGACCATGGCTCCGCACCCGGAAGACGCGCGCTACTGGCTTTCGGGACAGGCCAACGTGATCTTCCAGGGCCGTCTGCCCTTTCACTCGCCGTACGAGGGGACGAACAGCTTCCGCAACAGCGCGGAGTACAAAACCTCGCTGCTGGGCACGCTGTATGCCGCGGTGCGGCCGACGCGCTCCATCCGCTATGCCACCGATCTGATTCTCGATTTGGAGAGCACCGGCGGGCGCGGCCTGAGCGAGGCACTGGGTCTGGCCGGCTTCACCAATCTCGATGTCGTGCGCAATCCCAACTTGGGCTCTGTGCCGTACCTGGCGCGGTATCAGGTTCACCAGGTCATCGGACTGACCGATGAAACGGACACACAGGAGGCGGGACCGTTCACACTGGCCACCGCGGTTCCGGTGCGCCGCATCGAGTTTCGTGTGGGCAAGCTTACGCTGCCTGACTTCTTCGATGTGAATCCGATCGGCACCGACAGCCACCTGCAGTTCATGAACTGGACCGTGGACAACGACGGCGCGTGGGACTACGCTGCTGACACGCGCGGCTACACGGTGGGCGGCATGGCCGAGTACGACGACCGCATCTGGAGCATTCGTTTCGGTATCTTCGCCATGCCCGTGGTAGCCAACGGCATCGACCTCGACTGGGCCTTCAGCCGCGCCCACGGCAACAACACCGAGTTCGAGTTGCGCAAGAGTTTTCTGCGCGGCCACCAGGGCGCCTCACGCATCCTCTTCTATGACAATCGCGCCCACATGGGCAACTATCGCGTGACCGTAGAGGATTTCCTGAACGGCAGCGACACGGCGCGATATGGAGTCACGGTTCCCACCATTACGCTGCACGAAAAATTCAACGCGCTGAAGTATGGGGCTGAATACAACTTCTGGCAGGGCGTGACGGATAACCTGCGCGTCTTCGGCCGCGTCGGTTGGAACGACGGCGCGACAGAATCCTTTGCCTATACCGAGGACGACCAGACGGTGGAAGCTGGCGGCGATTACCGCGGCACGCGCTGGCATCGCCCCGACGACAAAGTTGGCATCACATTCGTATCCAACGCCATCAAGAAGGATCACCAGAATTACCTGATGCACGGCGGCCTTGGCTTCCTGCTCGGCGACGGCAACCTCAGCTACGGCCGCGAAAATATTGTGGAGAGCTATTACAACTGGCACGCCTGGCGCGGCCTGTACTACGCAGTCGACGTGCAGCACATCGGCGATCCCGGCTACAACGCCGCGCGTGGCCCTGCGTGGGTGGGCTCGGTGCGCGGGCATATCGACTTCTGAAGCAGGGCTGAGGGAACAAGAAAACGCTCTGCTCGCCGCGCGTGGAAGCTGCCGCTACCGCCAGGTTCCGCTCACGGCTTCCGCTGCCGACCGACAATTTTCAATAGATGCGAGCTACCGCGTTGCCGTGGCCGCGAACTTCTTCACCATCGCCAGCAGCAGCTTGCGGTCGCTCTCGTTCAAATTCGAGGAGTAGCGGCGAATCTGCGTCAGGAAACGCAATTCCTCGTCGGACAGTTTCTGCGTATTGAATTGCCGGCCCAATGAGTCGTCGGCGAAGAACTGGGCGATCGGCAAATCGAGCGCCAGGGCGATCTTCGACAGGGTGTCCAGCGAAGGCACGGTGTGTCCGTTCTCCACGCGCGAAAGATAGCAGCGCAGCAGGCCGGTTTTCTTCTCAATGTCTCCCTGGGAAAGCCCTTTTTGCAGGCGGAAAGCGCGGATAGTCGTGCCGATCTTCATGCGAAAAATCCTGTCCGATGCCGCCGTTTACTTGCTGAGTAGCAATCGGGGAATTATTAATCCAAGAGTTAACATGCGTGGCTTGAGGAAAGCAAGTGGGAAACCGGCGAATTTGTCCGTGTCTCGATGCGCCGCACCCGATTTGCCAACGCATGAAATTGGCGCGCGCCGTCGATTCTAAAGTTGAGCGAAGACGAGTAAACCTTCGCGGCCTGCGATCCGTCAGACCATACAGAATAGAGGCCTTGCGGGAGAGGTTTGCGTGCAGCAACTGAGAACGATTCTGGGGGCCTTGGCGGCGGCAGCTCTTTTTGCCGGTGCCGCACCGGCTTTAGCCCAGGCTACTCCACCAGCAGTCCTATCGAGGTCGCAGGGCGCGGGCACAGATGCAGGCTCCGCGGCTGCTTCGTCTACGACTGCTGATTCTGTGGCTGGCGGCCGGCTGCACGGGGTCGTGAAGAGCGGCAATATTCCGCTGCCCGGCGTGACCGTGACCGCCCAAAACACCCTGACCAGCAAGCGCTACTCCACGACCACCGACATCACCGGCACCTGGTCGCTCAATATTCCGCAAAACGGCCGCTACGTCATTCGTACTCAATTTGCAGCCTTCGCGCAGGAGTCGCAGGAGGCATTGCTGAACGATACCGGCCGCGACCGCACTGTGAACTTTCAGCTAATCCTCGCATCGCGTGCTGCCGAGCAGGAACAACGGGCGGAGGTCCAGGCAAGCCGACCGCAAGGAGGCGCGCAAGGAGGGGTGGAGCAGGCGATTCAACAGATGGCCGGCAATACGCCTGAAAACCTGAGCCTGGTTAGCGCGCTCAGCTCCGACACCGAGACCGGAAACGGAGCGGCAGGCGCGGCAGGCGCGGAACTACCTTCCGTTGCCAACAATACCGACTTCGGCGGCGAGTCGGTGACCATCAACGGCCAGTCAGGCCAGGTGAGTTCTATGGCCGGCGTCGATATCGATCAGTTACGCGATCAATTGCAGGCGTATCGCCAGCAGAACGGCGGGCAGATGCCGGGCACCGGCGGCCTGTTTGGCGGAGGTGGTGGCGGCCAGTTCGCGGGCGCGGGTAGCGGTTTTGGCGGAGCATTTGGTGGTGGCGGCGGCTTCGGCGGCGGAGGTGGTGGCTTCGGCGGCGGTGGCCGCGGCGGCTTTGGCGGTGGCGGCGGAGGAGGTCGCGGCAACTTCCGTGGCTTCAATCCCGGCCAGCCGCACGGATCCTTCTTCTGGCAGGGCACCAACTCGGCCCTCAACGCCGACCCCTTCGCGCTCGCCGGGCAACAGCAGGTAGAACCGGCCAACGGCACCAATCGCTTCGGCATCACCTTCATGAGCGCGCCGTACATTCCGGGCCTCACCAAGCCCAGCGGCAAGGATACGGTGTTCTTCACGCTGTCCGGCCAGCGCAGCTCCGTCCCGGACGATTATTACGGGACCGTGCCCACGCTCCTTGAGCGGCAGGGCGATCTCAGCGGCGCGGCGAACATCTACAACCCTGTCACCGGCCAGCAGTTCGCTGCCAACGGAAACCCGGGCATTACGAACGGCACGCCCAACGTGATTCCGGCAACGGGCGCGCAGTATCAGTCGATCTCGCCACAGGCGCTCGCGCTGCTCACCTGCTCCACTCCGAACTGCACGCCGGCCATTCCGTATCCGAACCTGGCCACTCCGGTGAATAACTACAACTATCACCTGCTGACCACGGCGCAGACCAACTCGACGCTCGCCGGGGTGCGCTACATGCGCAGCATTGGCCCCAACGCCACGCAGCCCGGCGGCCGCGGCGGCTTTGGAGGTGGGCGCCGCGGCGGATCGCAGAACCAGGCCCTGCACCAGAGCATCAACTTCAACTACAACTACTCGCACTCGGCTGCGGACTCAGTGAACATCTTCCCCGAACTGGGCGGCAAGACCGCATCAGATTCCAATTCCCTGCAGGCCGGCTACACGGTGGGCATTCATCACATCACCAGCATCTTCAACAGCAACTGGAACCGCAGCAACAGCCACACCACAAACTTCTTTACGAATACGACCGTCGATCCCTCGGGCACGAGCGGCATTCAGGTGCCCAACGAGGTTCCGCTCAACTACGGCTTTCCCAACATCACGCTCAGCAACTTCAACGGCCTGAACGAAACGCAGCCCAGCTTCGCCATCTCGCAGACCATCTCCTTTTCCGAAGTGCTGAGCTGGATTCACGGCAAACACAACCTGCGTTTTGGAGGAGACTACCGGCGTGTGCATCGCGACTTCCTGGCCGGCTCCAATGCCACCGGCGACTTTATCTTCACCGGCCTGTTTACCGAGGAGCAATCGGGCGGCGCGGCGGTTGCGGGAACGGGCTCCTCGTTAGCTGATTTCCTGCTCGGCCTGCCACAGTCCACAAGTTTGAACTCATCGCTGAATAAGAGCTATCTGCGCGACAACGTCTACGACGCGTTTGCCATGGACGACTGGCGCGTGCTGCCCAGCCTTACGCTGAACTACGGTGTGCGCTGGGAGTATTTCGCGCCGTATACGGAGAAATACGGCCACCTGGCCGACGTGCTTACCAATCCGGACGGCGGTTTCAGCAGCGAAACCGAGGCCTTATCCGGCACGCCGGGCTTGCCGACTTCGCTCGTCTATCCGTATCGCAAGGGATTCGCGCCGCGGATCGGGCTGGCCTACCGGCTGCCGAAACAGACGGTGCTGCGCGCGGGCTTCGGCATGAACTATACAGTGGGCGAGTACGCCACCTTCGCCAACACCATGGCCCACCAACCGCCCTTTACCAACGAGCAGACCAACGAGGAATCTGTCGGGAACGCGGCATCGACCGCCTGCATTCAGACGGCCAGCTGCTTTACGCTAACCAGCGGATTTCCCAATTCGGCGCAGGTGGGCAATTATGCGCTCGATCTCCATTACGGCCTGCCTTACGTGATGGCGTGGAACATCGACGTGCAGAAGACGCTGCCTTGGGGCATCGTGGCGAACATCGGCTACAACGGCTCGAAGGCCAACCACATGGATAGTGAGATTGCGCCGCGCGCCCTGCCCAACAGCCCCGCCACGAATCCGGCGAACCTGGTCTTCAACTACGACCAGGCCGAGGCCTTCTACAAGATGAGCGCCGGCACGGTGCGCGTGAACAAGCGCCTCACCAAGGGCTTTGCCGTGGGCGCCAATTACCAGTTTGCACACGGCATCGACGATGCGACAGCGGTGAACGGCAGTTCGGGCGGCGATGTCGCGCAGGACTGGGAGAATATAGCTGCCGAGGAAGGCAATTCGGCCCTGGTGGTGCGCAACTCGGTGAGCGGCAATTATCTTTACGAGTTGCCCTTCGGAGAAGGCCGCAGGTGGGCTACGTCGGGCAAGGCGAATCACATTCTTGAAGGATTTTCGGTCTCCGGCATATTCACCTTTGCCAGCGGCGGATGGCTGACGCCCACCTATACGGAAAATACCGCGAACGTGGCCTGCGGCACGGTAGGCGCATTCCGGCTCAACCAATCCCCAGGTGTGCCGGTAACAGCCGGCGGTGGCTCGCTCAAGCACTGGTTCAACACGGCGGCCTATTACGAGCCCTCGGCATCGGGCAACTACTGCGACGCATTCGGCAACGCGCCGCGCAATTCGATTGAGGGGCCCGGTACGATCGAGAACAATATGGCGCTCTCCAAGACAGCGCAGTTTGCCGATACGCGCAGCCTTGAGATTCGCGCCACCATCAGCAACGTGTTTAACACCGTGCAGTACTCGGGCGTGGATACTACCTACGGCACGCCGAACTTCGGGCAGGTCGACTCAGTGAGCGCGATGCGATCGTTTCAGTTCATGGCGCGGTACAGGTTTTGAAAGGCAGAGAACTTAGCGTGGTTAGCGACGCTAGCGAAGTTACTCAGTCACCAAGTCAGCTTGAGAGGAACTTGATGAGGAATCGGCTGCGACAGTTCGGGGCATGCATCGCGGCGCTGGCGCTGGCCGGTCCAACAACGCCGGCGCAGAACGGGACGCAGGTTTCATCGACCCAGGTTTCATCGACGCCGCAGGCCGGCTTCACCCTGCAGATGAATGGCGAGCTGGTGCTGACCAACGTGGTGGCGCGCGACGCCAAAACCGGCGAACCGGTGCGCGGCCTCAAGCCCAGCGACTTCCGCATCTATGAAGACGGCAAGCCCCAGCACATCGACACCTTTGACTGGGAAAACGTGGACATGGCCACGCCGCTCAAGGAAGCCACGGTGAGCTGGACTGGCCGCAGGCCCGAGTTCCAGCAGCGCCAACAAGGCTGTAGTCGTTGCCAAGCCGGAAGAATTGCGCAATCACCGACTCATCGTGATGTTCTTCGACCTCACCTCCATGCAGCCTGAGGATCTGGAGCGCAGCGTGGACGCGGCGCAGGATTTCCTGCGCACCAAGCTGCAGCCCGCTGACCTGGTGGCGCTGGTTTCGCTCGGCGACACCCTCACCGTCGATCAGGACTTTACCGCCGACAAAGACGCGCTGATTCGCGAAGTGGGCGCTTACAACGGGACTGAAGGCCAGGGATTCACGGAGGGCGCCAACGCCAATTCGAACCAGGTGGAAGACACCACCAGCTACACAGCGGACGAGCAGGAATACAACGACCTGAACACCGACCGCGAGCTATATGCACTGCGGCCATCTCTCAAGTCGCTCGAAAAAATCGGCGGTGAAGAAGTCGCTGCTCTATTTCTCCGGTGGCATCTCGCGCGACGGCATTGAGAATGAAGCTTCGCTGCGCCAGGCCATCAATGCGGCGGTGCGCGCTGACCTGGCCATCTACAGCGTGGACACGCGCGGCCTGCAGGCCGTGACGCCCATGGGCGACGCCTCGACCGGCAGCCTGCGCGGCCAGGGCGCCTACAACGGCGGCTCGCTGATGAACAACATGAACCAGAACTTTGCCAGCCAGGAAGTGATGGCCACACTTTCCATCGACACCGGCGGCAAAGCGTTCTTCGATTCCAACGATTTTGCGCCGGCCTTTGCGCAGGTGCAGAAAGACACGTCAGAGTATTACGCCATTGGCTTCCGCTCCACCAACATGGCGCGCGACGGCAAGTATCGCAAGCTGACCATCAAGATCGACAGGCCCGGCATCAAGCTCGAATACCGGCCTGGCTACTACGCGCCGGCGGACTTCCGCCACTCCGGCAAGCAGGACCGCGAGCAGGAACTGCAAGACGAACTGGCCAGCGATCTGCCGGCCACCGATATCGCCGTCTACCTCGACGCCATGTACTTCCGCCTGGAGGACAACCGCTATTACGTGCCGGTTTCGCTGCTCATTCCCGGCTCGCAGATTCCGTTTGTCAAAGGCGGCGACAAGGACAAGGCCACGCTCGACATAATCGGCGCGGTCGTCGACGAGGTGAAGCGGCCGATTGGGCGCGCGCGGCAAACGGTCAAGCTCAATCTCGATCAGGGGCTCAATGCGCGGCAGAAAAATATTCAGTACACCACCAGCTTCGATCTTCCGCCCGGCAAGTACACGCTCAAGTTCGTGGTGCGCGAAAACCAGACCGGCCGCATGGGCTCGTTTGTTGCCGATATTACGCTGCCCGACCTGAAGAAGGCTGCCGCTCAAGATGAGCTCGATTGTGCTGGCTTCCGTGCGCGAGCCGAGCAAGGAACAAGACCCCCTGGTGCGCAATGGCGAGCAATACGTGCCCAACATCGCGCACGTCTTCCGCCAGGATCAGCACATGTATCTGCTCTACGAGGTCTACGATCCGGCCCACGAGAAAGCGGCAGAAGGCGAGCCCAAAGAGCCGAAGAACGCGATCAATCTGCTCAGCAGCCTGGAACTGATTCAGGGCTCGACCAAGGTGTATGAAACGCCGTTGGTGCGCGCCAAGGCGATCAACGTGGAAGGGCGCGACGCGGTTGCCATGGAACTGGATGTGCCGCTCAGCGGACTCAAACCGGGCCAGTACATCTGCCAGCTCAACGTGATTGACGACGCCAACGGCAGCTTTTCCTTCCCGCGCTTCGCGGTGCTGGTGCGCCCGCCCAATGTCCTGGCGACCACGCCACCCTCGCCCGCTGCGCCGGCTGGCGCCTCGGAATAAAAATCACACCTACAGGTGAGATGGTTCCGTGCCCCATCCATTCGCCGGCTTTTTGGCGAATGGGTGGGAGAGCACGAACTTCGGTTCGGGAACGATCGTGGCCGCCCGCCCTTGCGAGAGAAGAAAGTCGCAAGGACGGGGCACGGCTGGCCTCGGCGTCCGTCGGAAATCCGCCCTGGACTATCCGGCGGCTTCGTCCTGATTTTCGTCATCCCGGTAAGGGCAATGCCGGCATCCCGACCCGCAACAGGATCCGCGCTTGAGATGATACGCGGCGGTGAACACCAGGTACGGCCCGTCGAAATAGTAATCCTCAGGCTCAAGAGGGGGCGGCTGCGGGGTTGCCTGCGGATCACGGTCCATGCTGGTATTGTCGCGCACGGCGGCCCGCCGATCACCGTGCGCCGACCACCGTTGACTCGATACAATCGAAGCATGGCACTTTCCGCGCAAGATCGCGCCCGCAAAATTAAAATCATCATTTTCGACGTCGACGGCGTTTGGACCGACGGCACCATCTGGCTTGTCCCTCGCTCCGCTCCTGCGGAGGACGGACTTTCGGGTCAGATTCGTGGCGCGCACACCAACGACATCGGATTCGGCGTGCAATCGGACACGCTGATCGAAGCCAAAGGCTACAGCGCCCACGATGGCATGGGAATTTCTCTTGCGCGTATGGGCGGCCTGAAGTGCGGCATCATCACCAAGCGCATTTCCGAGACCGTTGCCACGCGCGCCCGTGATTTGAAACTGGAGTTTGTTTATCAGGGGCAGGCCTTCAAGATGAAGCCGATCCACGAAATCTGCGAGAAGACCGGCGTGACTCTCGATGAGATTTGTTACGTGGGCGATGACATTATCGATCTGCCGGTGATGCGGCAGGTTGGGTTTGCGGTGGCCGTGGCCAACGCACGCGAACGTGTGAAGACGGAGGCGCATTATGTGACTCCGAACAGCGGCGGCTACGGCGCCGCGCGCGATGCGATCGAGTTCATCCTCGAAGCCAAGGGTGTGCTCGACCAGGTGATTGAATCGTATCTCGACGAGAGCACTTCGATTGCGTCGTCGATGGATATTGGCAAGGACGCGAGGCCTTGATCTGACGCTTCATGGGCTAAGACATTCTATGATGACCAATCACAAAAAAGCGGTGGTTCTGCTGAGCGGCGGACTCGACTCGGCCACTGTGCTGGCGATAGCGAAACGCGAGGGCTACGCGCCCTACGCGCTGTCGTTTTCTTACGGGCAGCGGCACGCATGGGAGCTTGAGGCTGCCAAGCATGTTGCCGCGTCGCTCGGCGCAGTGGAGCATCGCATTGCAACCATCGATCTGCGTATCTTTGGCGGCTCGGCGCTGACTGCGGAGATAGACGTTCCCAAAGGCCGCGCGACGGACGAGATGTCGCACGGGATTCCCATCACCTACGTCCCGGCGCGCAATACTATCTTCCTTTCCTTCGCGCTGGCGTGGGCTGAAGTGCTGGACGCGAGCGATGTCTTTATCGGCGTGAATGCGCTCGATTATTCCGGCTATCCCGATTGCCGGCCAGAATTTATTCGCGCCTTCGAGACGATGGCGAACCTGGCGACCAAGGCCGGCGTCGAAGGCCGGCAGCACCTGAAGATTCATACGCCGCTGATGGCGATGACCAAGGCGCAGATCATCGCCAAGGGCATCGAACTGGGCATTGATTACGGCCTGACCAGCAGTTGCTACGATCCTTCGCCGACGGGCGAACCGTGCGGCCAGTGCGACTCCTGCCAGCTGCGGCTGAAGGGATTTCGCGAGAATGGGATTGAGGATCCGCTGTTCAGCAGCTAGCCACTAGCTCCTAGCTTCTAGCTGTTTCGTGGCGAGTTGACGAACTACGCAGTTGCACAATGAGCTAAAAGCTGAGAGCTGAAGGCTGAAAGCTGTCTCTTATGTCTTACGCTGTTAAGGAAATTTTTTACACGCTGCAGGGCGAAGGCGGTCAAACGGGACGCGCCTCGGTCTTCTGCCGTTTTGCGGGTTGCAATCTTTGGTCGGGGCGCGAAGCGGATCGGGCCAGCGCGATTTGCAAATTCTGCGATACCGATTTTGCGGATACCAACGGGCCTGGCGGCGGCAAGTTTGCGTCGGCAGAGCTGCTGGCGATGGCGATTGCGGAGCAGTGGCCCGGCGGCGGGTCTGGCGGCAAGCGCTACGTCGTCTGCACCGGCGGCGAACCGCTGCTGCAGCTCGATGAGCCGCTGATTGCGGCGCTGCACGAGCGCGGTTTCGAGATTGCCGTGGAGACAAACGGGACGTGCGTCGCGCCGGCTGGCCTGGACTGGATTTGCGTGAGTCCAAAGGCGGGAAGCGAACTGAGGCAGAAAAGCGGCGACGAGCTGAAGCTGGTGTTTCCGCAGGCGGGCGCCGAGCCGGAACGATTTGTGAGTCTTCAGTTTCATCATTTCTTTCTGCAGCCAATGGACGGCCCCGATCGCGAGGCGAATACGCAGGCGGCGTTGCGTTATTGCATGGAGCATCCGCAGTGGCGGCTGAGTTTGCAGACGCATAAGCTGCTGGGAATCCCATAACAGCAGCTACTGGAAAATTCGAACAGGCGTAAACTAAAACAGATGACAGACAACAGTCCTTCCCCTGAAAACAGCCACAAACGCTACTTTTTTGAGAAGTTTGCCATCACCGAGCGGCTGCTGGAGCGTTGCCTTGCCGAGGCGCTTTCGGCCGGCGGCGACTACGCCGACTTGTACTTCGAATCGGTGACGGCGACGGCCTTGGGTGTGGACGAGCAGATTGTGAAATCCGCCAGCCAGGGTGTAAGCGCCGGTTGCGGCATCCGCGTGCTCAGCGGCGAGCGCACCGGCTACGCGTATACCGATAACCTCAGCCCCGAGCGGCTGTTGCACGCGGCCAAAACCGCGGCGCTCATCGCTTCCGGCCCGGCCAAGCAGCCGGTGCAGGGATTTACGGAAGCGCCGTCGGCCAATCTTTATCCGGTTCCTCTGGGTGGTTACGATCTCGACCTAGCCGCGCGCCTCGAGCTCATTCTGCGTGCCGATCGCGCAGCGCGGGCTTTTGACAATCGGGTAGTGCAGGTGCGGGCAAGTTATGCGGAAGAGCTGCGGCGCATTCTCATCGCCGGCTCCGACGGGGCATTTGCCAGCGACACGCAGCCGCTCTGCCGCCTGAACGTCTTCGTCATCGCGAAAGAAGGCAATGTTACGACCAAGGGCGCGGCGGGCGGCGGCGGCCGCGCGGGTCTCGACCAGTTCACAGGGAGTAAGAGCCCGGAAGGCCTTGCGCGTGAAGCTGCGCGCGGCGCGATCCTGCAACTCGGCGCAGTACCCGCGCCGGCCGGCGAAATGGAAGTGGTGCTCGGCCCCGGGTGGCCTGGCATTCTGCTGCACGAAGCCGTGGGCCACGGCCTCGAAGCCGATTTCAATCGCAAGAAGACTTCGGCCTTCAGCGGGCGCATCGGCCAGCAGGTAGCCAGCCCTAAAGTGACGGTTGTCGACAACGGGACGATCGCAGGCAGGCGTGGGTCGCTTAATGTGGACGACGAAGGCTCGCCCACGCAGGAGACGGTGCTCATCGAAGGCGGCGTGCTCAAGGGTTATTTGTCCGACAAGCTCTCGGCGCGGCTGATGGGCATGCCCAACACCGGCTCCGGCCGCCGCGAAAGCTATCAGGCCATCCCCATGCCGCGCATGACCAACACCTACATGCTGGCCGGCGAGGACGATCCGCACGATATCGTCCGCAGTGTGAAGCGCGGCCTCTACGCGGTGAACTTCGGCGGCGGACAGGTGGACATCACCAATGGCAAATTCGTCTTCTCCGCCTCGGAAGCCTATCTCATCGAAGACGGCAAAATCACGGCACCGGTGCGCGACGCTACGCTGATCGGCAACGGCCCGGAAGCCCTCAAATACGTGTCGATGGTAGGCAATGACCTGCAGCTTGATGAGGGCATCGGCACCTGCGGCAAGGACGGGCAGAGCGTGCCGGTAGGCGTGGGCATGCCGACGGTGAAGCTGGACAAGATGACGGTGGGCGGAACGGGAAGATAGGTCAGTCCCCGGCTTAGCCCTGCGGCGGCTGGACGTTGGCGATATAGAAGCCGAAGAGCACCAGCAGTCCAACCATCATCACGAGTGCTGCGCGCAGCCGTGTCTGAAAGGTATTGCGCGGCGAGCCGATGCGCGGCACCAGCGGCATGGCGAAGAGCAATCCACTGGTAAAGCCACCCAGGTGAGCCATGTTGTCGATGTTCAGCCCCGAGTGAACGAAGTGGTTGCCGCCCGATATGGACAAACCGATGACCAGGTTGATGGCGGCGAAGTAAATGACTGAACGGCGCAGCCGCTTGAGCTCTTTTTCCGGCACCGGCAGGCGCGGGGACTTGAGCAGAATGATGAGCAGTCCGGCAATTCCGAATACGGCTCCCGAAGCCCCTGCACCCGCGGGAAACATGACCTGGCCGGCGTCGCGCATGGGCCAGACCCAATTCTCCCAGGTGGAAAGCAGATTACCCGCGGCGCCGGTGAGGATGTAGGCGGAAAACAGACCGAAGGAACCGATGAGCGGCTCGGCCAACAGGCCCAGGTTCCACAAGCACCACATGTTGGTAGCCAGGTGAAGAATGCCAACGTGGAGAAACATCGCGGTGACAACTCGCCACCACTCGGCATATCCGAACACGTTTCCATAGTTGAGCACGGCGCCGGCATTGTTCGCGCCCCAGCTCATCAACTGATCGACTGTGGGGTTCACCGGGCTGATGCCGCGCGCCACCATGAGCAGAAATACCAGGCAGTTGATCCCCACCAGCAGGTGCGTCGCGGGCGCAGCCTTCAGCGCCGACTTGCGGCGGCGGACTGGTTCTGCCTGCGGAGCATACCCGCCGGCCGGTGGCAGAATCTCCGGTTCGCGTACGGCATGCCCGTTGAGGGTAGTTTCAGGGGGAACACTGGCCATTCTTTAACTTTAATGCATTTCCCGGTTTGTGCATTTCGGCTGCCCCAGGGCATTCTCGATTTGCGCATTTTCCGGTTTGTGCATTTCATTTTGGAAGCGCCCCACGTTGTACTCTGGAGTTTGGTTCCCTTTGCACCGCAGCCATGCTGCGGCCGGGTCGCCCCTGCAGTATTGACGGCTTTGGCCCGACAACAACCAACCCGAAAATGACAAGGAGTCGAGCAGTGGCTTCCGAGAGTGAGCAGAAGCGGATTCGGCGCGCGTTGTTGAGCGTGACCGATAAGACCGGCCTGGTGGAGTTTGCCCGGGCGCTGGCAGACTTCGGGGTCGAGCTGATCTCGACCGGCGGCACAGCCCAGGCACTGCGTGCGGCAGGGCTCTCGGTCAAGGACATCAGCGAACTCACAGGCTTTCCCGAAATGCTGGACGGCCGGGTGAAGACGCTGCACCCGCGCGTGCACGGGGGCCTGCTCTATATCCGCGGCAATGCCGAACACGAGGCGGCCGTGGCCGCGCACGGCATTGAGCCCATCGACATGGTGGTGGTGAATCTGTACGCCTTTGAGAAGACAGCCGCCCAGCCGGGCGTCGCGTTCGGGCACCTGATCGAGAACATCGACATCGGCGGTCCGTCGATGGTGCGCTCGGCGGCCAAAAACTTTGAAGATGTAGCGATTGTGACGCGGGTGTCGGATTACCCGGCGCTTACCGAGGAATTGAAGGCAAATCAGGGTGGGCTGAGCCGTGCCACGCGCTGGCGGCTGGCCAAGCAGGCCTTTGCCACCACGGCTGCCTACGATGCGGCCATTGCCGGCACGCTGGAGCGGATTGCGGAAGCGCCTGCGCCCGCTGCTCCGGCCGCGCCGGATGCAGTCCGCGTTGCCCGCCACGCTGCGCATCAATTTTCCGCTGGCACAGGCTCTGCGTTACGGCGAGAATCCGCACCAGCGCGCCGCGCTCTATACCGATGGCACCGGACGCGGCATCGCCGGCGCAACCCAGCTGCAGGGTAAGGAGCTGAGCTTCAACAACCTCGTCGATCTGGACGCCTGCTGGGAGCTGGCGCAGGAGTTCGAGGAGCCGGCAGTCATCATCGTGAAGCACACCAATCCGTGCGGCGCGGCTACAGGCGCTTCGGTGCTTGAGGCCTACCAGAAGGCGCTTGAGCTGCCGATCCGGTTTCGGCCTTTGGCGGCGTTATCGGCATCAACCGCGAAGTGGACGGCGCAGCGGCCGAGGAGATTGCCAAGCTGTTTGTCGAAGCCATTGCCGCACCGGCCTTCAGTGCCGAGGCCCGCGAACGCTTTGCGGCTAAGAAGAATCTGCGCCTGGTTGAGGTGCAGCTCCGCGCCGCCGCGGCCGGTGGTGAAGCATGTCTCCGGCGGCTTGCTGCTGCAGGATGCCGACATCGCGCGCGTTACCGAGTCGGAGCTCAAAGTAGTGACGAGGCGCCCACCGACGGCCGAAGAGCTGCGCAGCCTGCTTTTTGCCTGGCGCGTCTGCAAGCACGTGAAATCGAACGCAATTGTCTACGCCCGCGACGGGCAAACCCTGGGCGTCGGCGCGGGCCAGATGAGCCGCGTGGACGCAGCAAGATTTGGTGCCATGAAAGCGGTTCTGCCGCTCAAGGAGTGCGTGGCCGCCTCGGATGCCTTCTTCCCTTTCCCGGACGGTCTGGAAGCTGTGGCGCAGGCCGGCGCAACCGCCGTGATTCAGCCCGGCGGCTCGGTGCGCGACGAAGAAGTGATTGCCGCCGCCGATAAGCTGGGCATCGCCATGGTATTTACGGGAATCCGCCACTTCCGGCACTGAATGCAATGAAGACAATGAAATTCGAACCCACCTTCTTCAGCGCGCATCCAAGCAGTAACGGATTCCTGCTGGCTCAGGCGGTTTAACGGTGGGGTGCTGAGAGGAATCTTGCCGCAAAGTCTTTGGCCTTACCCGCTTTTGGAGGCGAAAGAGGACAGAATCGATAGGCTGGCGCGACAAATGGCGGGTAAAATCGTCTGTACAATAGGACAAGCACGGCCGCCTGTGCCGCCCTTAGGCTCTCCAGCACCGTTTTATGCGAGTCCGACCGACGAAAGGGCCTGGTGTCCCCGGAATGATGAATCCTAAACCCTCTTGCTTCGCCTCCCGTATTTCCCTGACCGCGGCGTCCCAGGTTGCTGTGTCGCTGCTGCTGGCGCCGGCGTTTGCTGTCTGCGCGCAGAGCGCACCGGCCGTTGCGTCCAAGTCGGCGGTGGCAGCTTCGGCTCAATCGTCTGCGCCCGCCTCTGCGCCTGCTGACCAGGATGCCAATCGCGCCATTGCCTACTACCACGTGGCGCTGGCCGGCGTGTATGAAGACGACGCAATCTCCGAGGGCCAGCCCGATCAGATCACGCGCGCCATCGAAGAGTACAAGACTGGCGCTCAATGCCGATCCCGATTCGGCCGCAACTGAACGATGAGCTCGCCGATCTCTACTTCCGCACCGGCCGCGTGCACGATGCGGAGATGACGGCCGAGAATCTGCTGAAGACTTCGCCCGACGACATTGACGCGCACAAGCTGCTGGGCCGCATTTACCTGCGCCAACTGGGCGAAGGCGAAAGTGGCGTATCGTCGGCATCGCCTGCCGGCAATGTGCTCGACCAGGCGATTGCGGAGTTCGAAAAGATCGTCGCAGCTGCAGCCCAAGCAGCGTGGAAGACCGCATGGTTCTGGGCCAGCTTTACACGGTGAAGCACGAGCCGCAGAAGGCTGAAGACGAGTTCAAGACCGCGCAGGCCATCGAGCCCGATTCGGAAGACGTGGTGCTGAACCTGGCGCGGCTCTATGCCGAGAGCGGCGACATGCAGCAAGTCCGTCAAGGTGATTGAGGCGGTTCCCGAAGATGAGCCGCACGCCCAAGATGGAGTTCACGCTGGGCGCGGCCTACGACCAGTTGAAGCAGCCCAAGGACGCCATCGCCGCCTACAAGCGCGCGGCCGACCTGGAACCCGGCGACCTGCAGACCATCGACGCGCTGGCGCAGGCGCTGCTCAACGACGACCAGCTCGACGAGGCGCTGAAGCAGTATCAAGGAGCTGGCCGAGGCCGATCCTGAAAACAGCGAAGCCGCTGGTGCACATTGCTGAGATTCAGCGCCGCCAGGGCAAGTACGAAGACGCGCTGGCCACCATCCGCAAGGCGCGCAAGCTCGATCCCAGCTCGCTCGAAGCCGGCTACAACGAGGGCCTGCTGCTGGATGTGCTGGGCCGGCTGGATGAGGCGGCGCAGACCTACCAGAGCATGGTCGATCTGACCTCGCACGCCAACGGCGCCTACACCGGCGAAGAAAAGAACAATCGCAGCATCTTCCTGGAGCGGCTGGGCGCGGTTTACCTCGAGCAGAACAAGACCGACCAGGCGCTCGCCACTTACCAGAAGATGATCGACCTGGGCGGCGACCCAGCGGTGCGCGGCTACCAGGGTGAAGTGGACGCCTATCGCGACGACCACCAGTTCGACAAAGCCATCGACGTTTCGCGCAAGGCGGTTGCGGCGGATCCCAAGAACCGCGACCTGAAGCTGATGCTGGCCGGCGAACTGGCCGATCAGGGCCAAGCCGACGAGGCCATGGCGATGGCCAAGGGACTGCTGAACAACACGCCCGACGATCGCGCCGTGTACCTGGCCATGGCGCAGATGGACATCCGGCTGAAACGCTGGAAGGATGCCGAAGATGCCCTCGACAAGGCCGAGCCCTTAAGCACCAAGAAGGAAGATCGCACCTACCTGCTCTTCCTGCGCGGCGAATGTGGCCGAGCGGCAGAAGCACATGGACGCAGGCCGAACAGCTACTTCAACCAGGCACTGGATCTGGACCCGCAGAATGCCATGACGCTCAACTACCTGGGCTACATGTGGGCCGACAAGGGCGAACAAGCTGCCCGAAGCGCTGAAGATGATTCGCAAGGCCGTCGACCTGGAACCGTGGAATGGCGCCTATCTCGATTCGCTGGGCTGGGTTTACTTCAAGATGGGCGACTACGAGCTGGCCGAGGACAACCTGCGCCAGGCCGTACAGCGCGACCAGACCGATCCCACAGTGCACATGCACCTGGGCGATCTTTACGAGAAGACGGGACGCATCCGGCTGGCGGCCGCGCAGTGGGAGCTTTCGCTGACGGAGTTTGCCAAGTCCGCGCCCGCCGATATCGAACCCGGCGACGTAACCAAGGTGCAGAAGAAGCTGGAGAGCGCGCGCGTCAAGCTGGCCAAAGAGGACAACTCGCTCGGGCAAGCCAAGCCGGAATAGTGCTTCTATTACCTGCACAGCAACGGCGGCGCTCGAAAGCGCCGCCGTTTTCTTTTGCCCACGGTGCCACCAATCTGGGTGCCCCAACCTCGCGGCGTATTTGTAATCTCCGGCCCTTTCCGAAAAAAGGCTCGTCAGCAATCCCGGGACGAATCTACTTCCGGTTGGCTGCCGCGGCTATGTACTGATCCACGTTTGATTTGTCCACCAGGGAAGTACCGGTGTCCACAAACTCCGGAACCTGCGCGAAGGGGTTTACGCCGGCGCTTACGGCCGTTTGCCGCGGAGGGTTGTGATAGAGAATGTCGAGCCCCTCCAGCCCCACGTAAGCCATCGTATAGGGCTTCTGCACAACGGTGGAATCGATGATCCCGGCTTTAATGGCGCTTAAGGTATCCGGGTTCAAATCGAAGGCCTCGACCATCCGATCTGTGGCGCCGGTCCGCTTGACCGCGTCGGCCACCATCTTGCCCGAGACCGATTCGAGACTCACGAATGCGTCAATCTTCTGTGCCCCGGTTTGAGCCATTAGCATCTGGGTCTTATCGAAGGCGACCTGTGGGTCTGACTGAATGTCGACTACAGCGACAACCTTGATACCCGGGTTGGACGAGAAAACGTCCTTGTAGCCCTTGAGGCGCTCATCGTTATTGGGCTGCCCGGCCAGCGTGAAGAACACGACATTTCCTCTGCCCCCGAGCCGATCCACAACTCTGTGACCGCCCAGTCGGCCCGCTTCCAGGTTGTTGGTGCCGACGAAATAGAGCCTGCGGCTTGAAGGAGCATCGGAATCCATCGTGATCACCGGAATCCCGGCATCCATTGCCGCATTGATCCCGGGCGTCAGCACCTGCGAATCGGCCACTGAGATGAGGATGCCGGCCGGTTTGGCGGCTGTGGCTTGCTGCAGCGCCGCCAACTCCGCCTGCGCATCGTGATCGTCGGGTCCGACCACCCGCGCGGTGACTCCGTACTCAGCCGCGATCTGTTTGAATCCGGCAATTGCCGGCTGCCAGTACGGCGCGGACATGTTGGCGGCAACCAGGTAATACACCTCTTTGGTCGAGTGCCGCTGACACCCGCACATCCATGCCCCCGCCAGCACCAGCAGGGCTGGCGCCCATCCCTTCATGGCTCTCATACCGGTACCTCACTTTCAACTGGATCCCCGGCTCCAGCGGATGCGTTTTCCGGCGGAGCCCGCAATCCGAAAACTAGAGCGCTTGCCTACCAGTTCGCCGTGACTCCCGACACAGGCCGCCGGCTTGTTGCACCGCTTGCACTTCCCGGTTGCGGTATAACCAAACGTGTGGCCGCAACAGGCCAGTGAACGCATGGTTGCGATGATGCACGAATCCGCACCGCCGTTGCCGCCGGGAATCGCGGTTCCCGGCGAACCCGATAACCCGATCGCTCAGCGCAGGTATGCTGAGCCGCTCCACGCGTACCGCTCGCCCTTTGCCCGCGATGCCGCGCGGGTGCTGCATGCCCGCGCTTTTCGGCGGCTGGCCGGCAAGACACAGGTGTTTACGCGCTTGCCCGGCGAGATGACTACCGATCACTTCCGCAGCCGGCTGACGCACACCCTCGAAGTGGCGCAGATTTCGCGCACCCTGGCACGCGCCCTGGGACTGAACGTGGAGTTGGCCGAAGCGCTTGCGCTGGCGCACGATATCGGGCATCCGCCCTTTGGCCATGCCGGGGAAAAGGCGCTCGATCGCGCCCTCCGCGTCCACGGCCTCAGTTTCGATCACAATCTGCACGCATTGCGCATCGTCACGTGGTTCGAGGAGCGCTATCCGGCCTTTCGCGGCTTGAACCTGACCCTGGCGGTGCGCGAAGGCATAGTGAAGCATTCGCGCGACTACTCGCCAAGCACGCATCCCGAGCTGGCCGAGTACTTTCTCGGCCAGTTTCCGCCGCTCGAGGCGCAGTTGATTGACCTGACGGATGAGATCGCGTATCTCAGCGCCGATCTTGACGACGGGCTCGATTCCGGCATCCTGATGCTGGACGAGGTGCGGGAAACGGTCCCGCTGTTCCGCGCATTCCACGATGCGGCACGCAAAAACTACCCCGATGCCGCACCGCGACTGGCGGCTTACGACGCGCTGCGGCGGCTGCTCGACGCCTTTGTGACCGACCTTCTGTTCGAGGTGCGGACGCGCGTGATTGCCCTGGACGCCACCACGCTGGCAGACATTCGCCAGGCGCCGGGCCGCGTCGCCGCCCTCAGCCCGGAGATGGAAGCGGCGCGGGTCGCAGCCAAGGCGTTCCTCTACGCGCGGCTCTACAACTCACCCGGCATCGAAGAGGTGCACGCGCACGCCGAGCAGGTGGTCCAAGAGCTGTTTACGGCAGTGAGGGCAGAGCCGTCGCTGATGCCCGCAGATCACCAGGCTCAGATTCCGACTGAGGGACTGGCGCGCACCGTCGCCGACTATATTGCCGGCATGACGGACGGCTACATCGAGCAGTTGTGGGCGCGGTGCTGCGGACGGTAGGCCGCGCTTCCGATCCGTACCTCGGGAAGGCACGGTCGTTTCCTGTCCCGACCGGTTTCCCCCTCACGCCTCATAAACATGCGTTGTCATCTTGAGCGGAGCGAAAGATCCGCGGTTGCTTTTCGTATTGTCCGCTTAGACGAACGACGCATTGAGGGCCTGGGCCTGAATTGATTGTTCGCTTTTGAACAACCTGTCTCAGCTCCGGACACAGCTTTGCTGCGTTAATTTGATTAAGTCCTTCTGTTTTCAATAGGAGACACTGGACTGTCAACTGCACGATGCAAAGTCTGGGATTGTCCCAGAGCTCATGTACGGGAGAAATCATGCTGATTGACTTGTGGCACGCATTGCGGCGGCTGCGCAAATCTCCTGGCTTCACGCTGACCGCGGTGCTGACGCTGGCGCTTGGCATCGGTGCGACCACGGCAATCTTCACCCTGGTTCAGCAGGTGATGCTGCAGTCGCTGCCGGCCACCCAGCCGGATCGGCTGTGGCGTATTGGCGACCAGGCCCGCTGCTGCAACTGGGGCGGTTACAGCCAGGGCGGCAATGATGACGATGAGCCCGGCGACTGGAGTCTCTTCCCCTGGGAAGCTTACAAGCTGTTCCGGGCCAATACGGCCGGCTTTGAGGATCTGGCTGCGCTCCAGGCTGGTAACGCGACCCTGGGAGTGCGGCCTGCAAGCTCGCCGGCGCCACCGGACACGGCCAATGGCCAGTATGTTTCCGGCAATTTCTTCCGGACGCTCGGCGTGTCCGCCTGGCGCGGGCGACTGTTGACGGACGCCGACGACCAGCAGGCCGCGCCTCCTGTCGCCGTGATGAGCTTCCACACCTGGGAGGAGAAGTACGGCTCCGCTACATCTGTCGTCGGTTCCACCTACGAGATCAACGGCCATCCGTTCACGATCATTGGCGTTGCCCCACCGGGTTTCATTGGGGCCAAGATGGTGAGCTGGGGCATGCCGGATTTCTGGATGCCGCTCACGACCGAACCGCTCATCGATGGTGCAACAGCGCGACTCAAAAACCCGCGCATCGATTGGCTGGACGTGATCGGCCGTGTGCGTCCGGGAACCAATCCAAAGGCGATCGAGGCGCAGCTTCACACCGAGCTGCACGGCTGGCTGGCCAGCCACCTGGCGGATATGCGTCCCCAGGAAGAAGCCGTCTGGCAAAAGCAGTCTCTGCGCCTGTCCCCGGGCGGAGCGGGTTTCTCTGGTTTGCGCAAGGATTACGGCGAAGGCCTGTTGCTCCTTCTGGCGACGGCCTGCTGCGTGCTGCTGGTGGCCTGCGCCAACATCGCCAATCTGCTGCTGGCGCGCGGGCTGAAGAACCGGCAGCAAACGTCGGTACGGGTCGCCCTGGGCGCGTCGCGCGGACGCCTGATCAGAAGTGCGCTGCTTGAAAGCCTCATGTTATCAGTCATCGGCGGCGTAGCTGGCGTGGCTGTAGCCTGGGCGGGAGCGCGGCTGATCCTCTATCTCGCTTTCCACATGCTGGAGCGAAACACCTGGATTCCGGTGCAGGCCTCGCTTTCGACGCCGGTCACGCTCTTCGCGCTGGGAGTTTCTGTGCTCACTGGGGCGATTTTCGGAATCGTACCCGCGTGGATGACCTCGCACGCCGAGCCGGTGGAGGCGCTGCGAGGCGCCAACCGCGCGGTGGGAGGCGGCCGCCATTGGGCACAGCATGCGCTGGTCATTGCACAGGCGGCGGTGTCGCTGGTCCTGCTGAGCGCCGCGGCTATGCTGGGGGGAAGCCTGCGCAATCTGGAGCATCAGGATTTCGGATTCAATCCGGACGGCCGTTACCTGGTCTACATCAATCCCATGCTGTCGAACTACAAGCAGGAGCAACTGGTTCCGCTGTTCCGCGAGATACAGGATCGGCTTAGCGCCATTCCCGGGGTGCGCAGCGTCAGCTCGGCGACCTACGCTCCCATGAGCGGCGACCAGTGGGGTGCGGACATCAGGATCGAGGGCAAACCAGAGCCTGGCCCGAAGGACGACGTGAATGCCGACTGGACCCGAGTCACTCCAGGATTCTTCAATACAGTGGGAGCGAAGATGTTGCTGGGCCGCCCCATCACGGAAGACGACAACGGGAATACGCGGCCCGTGGCGGTCGTCAACGAGGCCTTCGTGAAGAAGTTCTTCGGGAATCAGAATCCCATCGGGCAGCACTTTGGACCGGCGCCGGAGAAGAATGCGGGAACCTATGAGATTGTCGGTGTAGTGCGCAATATCCACTATGTGAGTTGGGGCTTCAGAGCCCCGTCCCGGCCGATGTATTACATCGCCGAGGCCCAGATGGTCCATTTCGATCAGCCGGACACGCAGAGTTACCAGATCTGGTCGCAATACATGTACAACATCGTGATTTGGGCATCGGGGCATCCGGCAGACTTCCAGCGGCAGGTGAAGAGAGCGCTGGCCGAAGTCGATCCCAACCTGGTGATTTACGACGTTCAGCCGTACTCGGAAGTGATCCAGGGAACCTTCGATCAGCAGAACATGATCGCCAGCCTCACCTGGCTGTTTGGAGCGGTCGGTCTGGTGCTGGCCGCGGTTGGCCTCTATGGCGTGACGGCCTATGGCGTGGAGCAGCGCACAAGCGAGATCGGTGTGCGCATGGCGCTGGGCGCGGACCGCGGCTCGGTAATCGCCATGGTGCTGCGCGGCGCGTTCTTGCAGGTCGGTATCGGCCTGGGGGTCGGCATTCCTGCGGCGATTGGAGCGGGGTATTTGATCGCGAGCCAGCTCTTCGGAGTCACGCCCTGGAATCCGTTGCTACTGGCAGGCGCGACCGCGTTGCTGGGACTGGCGGCGCTGGTCGCCGCGCTGATCCCTGCCCGGAGAGCAGCCAGTATCGAACCCATGCAGGCGCTGCGCAGCGAATAGCCCAGCCGGGCGCCGTCCAGCGAAACGCAACCGCAGATCCCTCGCTGCGCTCGGGATGACAGCGCATGGGCTTTGACAGCGCATGGGCTTTGATCGCAGAGCCGGGACTTACTGCACCGTCCCCTGCGGCCGTAACCGTCGCAAATCCATCGCGCAAGCCAAAGCGTTCTGGGCATGAAGCCGCAGATTGTCCGACGCAGCCCATAGCCACAGCTTTGAAATCTGGGCGGGATTGCGACGGCCCGGCTCGGGGCGGATGCGGACGAGGACGTCGTTCTGGCCGGTGGCGGCCAGGTTCGATGGCGAATCGGTTTCTTCCAGGATGAGGTCGACGTGCTCGCCACTGAGCGCTTCTTCAATGGCGGCAATTTCGACCGGGCGCTCCAGTTCCACTGCAATCATGAAGGTGTGGCCGTGAAAAACCGGCGCAAGCATCACCTGGAGCGTCAGCCCCGGACCGCGACCGCCGGTCAGGGCTTCGTAATGGCGGCGGACGCGGGCTTCGGTCGCGCCGAGATTGAACTTGGCGGATTCGCCCAGGCCTCCCAGCAGGTTGTAGGCAATCTGCGCGTCGTAGATGGCGCGCGGCAGTGTCTGGAAGCTGAGCAGGCTCACCGTCTGCTGATGCAACTCGTCCATGGCTGAGCGCCCCAGATCGCTGGCCGGAAGCAGAACCGTGGCGGCGGCAAAGCGCACCGGCGAGGCCTGCTGCATGCGCTCCAGCAAAAGTGCCAGCGCAAGAGCCGCGGGATGAGCGGGGACGACGGCCGGGGTAAAGAGATCGACCGCTGCAGCCTCCGTGCCCAGCCACGGTGCGCGCACCAGCACCCCGCTTTCCTGATCGAGAGCGCCGGAGAGATCGAGCACCGTTGAACCGGCGCGGAGAGCATTGCGCCAGTGGCGCCGGGTCAGGTCTTCTGCGCCGCAAAAGAAGGTGAAGTCGGTGTGCTCAAAGGCATCGGCGGCGATGGGCTGGATAAAGGTGACCTCGTCGCCCACCTGGTCAAGCTGGCCCAGTGCGTTCTCCTCATCGAGCAGGACGAAATTGGCAACAGCGAGCGGCGAATCGGAAAGGATTTCTTTCAGTTCCCTTCCGATCAGGGTAGAGGCTCCGGCAATGGCGATTTTATACACGGGCAATCTTCTTTTCTTTCAGATGAGGTTATAGCATTTCGCGGATCGGCAAGGGAGCAGCCACTGCTGTTGACCGGATTTTCCTCAGGAAAAATCCACCGTGCACCCCCATTTGCGGCCCCGCAGGAATCCGGGAAATTGCTCAGGAAGGCCGGAAGCCGTCCGGTTCTGCCGAGGAATGTGAATGCGCATCAGAGACCGAAGTGCCTGTGGGCCTGTGACGGCGGCGGCGCTGCCAGGAGTACGCGGCGCGGGCCCATATGCCCGAAAACATGTATACGAGCGCCACGCTGAACAGCACCACGTTGGAAAAGCGAAAGGTGATCCAGGCGATCAGGGCCAGGGGCAGCAGCAACTGAAACGGATGCGCACGAGAGAGATTGATCTCCTTGGCCGACCAGAAGCGCCAGGTGCTGACCATGAGAAAAGCGCTGAGGCCAACGAAAAAGACCCAGATGATGGCGATCCACCAGGCCTCTACCGGGTAGCCATAGCAAAGATGCACAGTGGCGGCCAGCAGACCGGCCGCGGCCGGAATCGGCATCCCGACAAAGTACTTGCGATCGGGGCGGCCGGGGTTGCGAGGCTGAGGGTCGTGGCTGATATTGAAGCGAGCCAGGCGCGAGACTCCGCCGATGAGAAACAGGAAACAGAAGAAAATGCCTGCCTGCATGAGGTGCTGGCGAAGGATGGGGTTGATGGAGTCAGGCAGGAAATGAAATCCCCAAATCATGGCCAGCAGGCTGGGGGCGACGCCAAAGGTGATCGCGTCAGCCAGCGAATCCAGCTCTTTGCCGAAATCGCTGGTGGTGTTGGTCATGCGGGCGATGCGGCCGTCAAGAGAGTCGAAGGGGATGGCAAACAGAATGGCGATGGCGGCCCAGTCGAGGTGAGTGTGCGCTTCGCCGCTGTTGCCGAGCGCGGCGATGGTCTGGGTAATGGAGAAGTAGCCGGCGCCGATGTTGCCACAGGTAAAGATGGACGGCAGCAGGAACATGCCGCGGCGCAGGCGGGCTCGCTGGCGGGCGCGGGCAAGTGCTGAGTCCATGTGGTTCATGCGTGGTCTCCCGTGAGGATCTCGACCGTTGCGGGCATCTCCGCCTGCGCGGGCATTCCCGCCGTTGCGGGCATTCCCGCCGCCGCGGGCATTGCGGCCAGGACGCTGGCCCCGCCTTTAACCCGCTCGCCGACCTTGACGCGCAGCACCGCCTCCACCGGCAGTACAACGTCAACACGTGAGCCGAATTTGATGAGGCCCACGCGCTCGCCGCGTTTCACGATGTTGCCCTCGCGGGGATGAAAGACAATGCGGCGAGCCAGCAGCCCGGCTATCTGTTTGAAGGTGACTTCGATGCCGCTGTCGGGTCCTATGCCGCTCACTGTAACCACATTCTGCTCATTGCGCTCGGCGGACGCCGGATTCATGGCATTGAGGTATTTGCCTTTGTGGTAAACAACACGGCTGAGCACGCCGGCAATGGGGGACCGATTGACGTGCACGTCAAAGACGCTCAGGAAGATGCTGATGCGCCGGCGCGGGCCTTCCGGCGTCTCAATCAATGCGGTTTCAGTGACTTTGCCGTCGCCCGGCGACACAATGAGTCCGGAACCGGCGGGAATGACGCGCGCGGGATCGCGGAAAAACCAAAGAAAGAACGCTGCCAGCAGGACGGGCACGATACCCCACGCCCAATTGCCCGTGGCCCAGCACAGCACTGCCGCAACTGCGAGCAGGCTAAGGCCATAAATGTAACCGTCGCGAACCATAGTCCCAACGATTATACGGGGCCGAGGAAGGCGAGTGCGGAGCGGGGGCAGCGCGGGGAGCCTTGTGCGGAGAGCGGCAGCGCTGTTGAGCACCACCGCGCGGCACAGGGACGCACACTCGGCACGCTCCCGTTACCTGGGCCCGCTTTCTCGGGAAAAAGCCGTTCAATAATCTCTAATCTCTGGAGAGAGCTACGCCATTGCGGGCGCGCGGCGCTCCAGTGCAAAGATCAGATCCTTGGCGTGCAGCTTGAGTTTCTTGAGGCGTACCTCTTCAAGCTGCTCGTCGACAGACAGATACGGTTTTTGAAGCAATTCCTCCAACCGCTGAGCGTAACGATGATGTTCGGCATGCAGACGATCGAGCTCTGCGCTCAGCGGGGCGACATTGACTTCATCCATCCGGCACCTCCGGAATTTAACGAACACTAACATATATCGCCAGAATGGGACGGTTCGCAAGCGGGAAAAATATCGATGGTAACCCAAAGCTGTGAATATCTTCGGCAGTAAGGTCGGGCGCGCAGTTCCCTGCGGTCGCAGGGGCTGACGCACCATTAGCTCCACTGCAGCCCCATGAGCAGGGCATCCTCAACGGGATCAGCGTAGTAGCGCGGGCGACGGCCGGTTTCACGAAATCCAAGGCTACGGTAGAGGGCGACGGCAGGAGCGTTGGAGACCCGGACTTCGAGCCAAACCTCGTGAATGCCGGCGGGACCGAGTTCCTCCATGAGGGACTGCAGCAGACAGCGGGCGATTCCACGGCGCTGGCTGGCGGGAGCCACGGCAATGGTTTCGAGCTCGGCCTGCGCCGGGAGCTGGCTTGCGACTACGAAGCCCTGCACCTGCGCCGATCGATCCTCGGCCACCAGGGCGAGGCGCGGCGGGGCAGCTTGCGGGTCAAGCACTCCCAGCCAGGTGGAATGCGGATAATGGGGCGCGTATTCCAGGGCTTCGGCAATCTCGAGGACGCGTGGAAGATCGGCGGGGATCATGCGTCGGACTGCGATCTCTGCGGGGGGCGAGCTCATACAGAGTGCGGACGGGCGGCGGGGTCGCCGAAGATCTCGGCGTCGGAGCGGCGCAGGTAATGGCCGTCCAGTAGTGCGAGGTCAGCGAACTGTCCGGCCGCTGCACGCGGGGCACAGAACCGGAGGGCGTCGCCTGCCGTAGGCGCAGGGACAGTCACGAGGTCTGCTGCGGGCCAGGCGGCGCGGAGAAGCGCGGCTGCGGGTTCATCGCACACCGCGATTCGAGCAGGCGGATCTTCGATCTGCGCCAGATCGTGGGCGCCGCTCAGCAGTTCCCTGCTCTCCGGGCATTCGGCGATGCGAAGGAAGATTTCGTTGCGGTGAGCGTCGAGGGCAGCAGAAGGGACCTTGGCTTTGAAGGCGAGGACTTCAAGCCGCGAAACCGCGAGGACGGGCAGCGATGCGCCTTCAGCAAGCCCCTTGGCCGCGCTGACGCCAACGCGAACGCCGGTAAAGCTGCCGGGGCCGTTGACGACTACGATTGCGGCGAGCTGGTTGAGTTTCTTTTGATTCTGGTCCAGGAGATTGGCAACCGCAGCAACAAGCGTGGCAGAGTAAGTGCGGCCGGCAAGCTCTGTCTGCCCCAGCATCTGAACGGCGCCGTCGACCCAGCGGCCCAGGGCTACAGAGCCCGTTGGGCCGCAGGTATCGATGGCAAGCAGGAGCGCGGGGTCAGGCAGATGTGTGGAAATGCTGAAGCGATCTGAGTCTTTCACGGGCACGGGACCGGCCTCACGCTCTGCGCTGCCGGTCGAGATCGGCAGACCCGGCCGTTTTGCGGCGGTTGCTCGCTGCACCGCTCACCCTCTTGCTGCCGCGCGAGTCACTTTTCCGTTCAGCCACCACGCCTGATGCGTGAAGGCTCTTCATCCATCGCGCCGATCCGTACACTCCCGAAAGCAGCCCTGCTACGGAATGAGCAACGTCGAGAGCCGGCCAATACAGTCCCGTTCCAGAGCCCAGAATCTCAATTTTCTGCAATGCGGACGACGGGGCATCGCTCAGTCCCTGCATCAGGCTGCGCGGGATGCTATGCACAACGCCATTGCTCATGTGGAGTACGAATCTGCCCGTCCGCGACGAATAGACAGCGCGCAGAACCCTCGTTTCATACGGCGCGCACAGACGCGCCTTCCGGATGGCAGCATCGATTTCGGCAACCGTCGTGATGACTTTCGCGCGCTCAGGCATGCGCTTCTCTCCAGAGTTCCAACAGTTCATCGAAATGAGCTGCGGCAACGCGCAAGATGCGCCGGACGTCGCTGCGTTTTGCCGTGCCGGGCCGAATGGCATCGAGCCGGTCCGCCAGCCCAACCTCTCGCTTTGCTCGGCCGAGGCTCACAATGACTTCGGTCTGCGCATAAAATCCATGGACGTGGGGCGGCTCATGATCCTGTGGATAGGCGACAAATCGTACTCCGTCGAACCTGAGCGAGCCCACGTCCTAAGGATACGCCGCGGTGCTTAAACAGCAGCCAGCGCCTGGTCGAGGTCGGCGATCAGGTCTTCCTTGTCCTCGATGCCGATGGAGAGGCGGATGCGGCCTTCGTTGATGCCCATTGCGCGGCGCGTCTCTTCGCTCACCGAGCCGTGGGTGGTGGTTGCCGAGTGCGAGGCCAGCGACTCGACGCCGCCCAGCGATTCGGCATTGATGAAGATCTTGATGGCCTTGAGGAACCGCGCTGCCTCTTCGCGCGACTTCAGCTCGAAGCTCATCATCGAGCCGAAGCCCTTCTGCTGCTTCACGGCCAGATCGTATTGCGGATGGCTCTTGAGGCCCGGATAGGCGAGCTTGCTGACCTTGGGATGCGTGGAGAGGAACTCGGCCACCGCGCGGCCGTTTTCCTCGTGCTGACGAACGCGCAACGGCAGCGTCTTGATGCCGCGCAGAACCAGGAAGCACTCGAAGGGCGACATGACGCCGCCGGCGGCTTTCTGGATGAGCAGATAGCGGTCTTTGTGCTCGGGCTTCGAGCCGATGAGCACGCCGCCCAGGCCGTCGGAGTGGCCGTTGAGGTACTTGGTGGTCGAGTGCATCACGATATCGGCGCCGAGCGCCAGCGGGCTTTGCAGCGCCGGCGACAGGAAGGTGTTGTCCACGCTCACTTCCGCGCCGCCCGCGTGCGCAATTTTGCAAACGCCGGCAATGTCGGTGAGCACCATCAGCGGATTGCTGGGCGTCTCAATGTGGACCAGCTTGGTGTTGGGCTTCATGGCCGCTTCGACGGCGGCCAGGTTGCTGGTGTCGACGTACTCGATCTCGATGCCGTAGCCGCTGACGATCTGGTCGAAGAGGCGCACCGTGCCGGCGTACACGTCGCGCGAGCAGATCAGGTGGTCGCCGGCGCGCAGCATGGCGACGAGCGCCGAGATGGCCGCCATGCCGGTGGTGAAGGCGTGGGCGCAGTGGCCGCCTTCGAGCGCGGCCAGCGCGGCTTCCAGGGCGATCGCGCGTTGGATTGCCGGCGCGCGAGTAGTCCCAGCCGCGGTCGGTGCCGATGCCGGTGAGCTCAAAGGTGGACGACAGGTACAGGGGAACGTTGACGGCGCCCGTCTGCGGATCGGGCTGCTGGCCTGCATGTACGGCAAGGGTCGAGTAGCGATAGTCAGCCATGTGGGTGTCTTGTGGGAAGCTCCTGCTTTCCAGAATATCGCGGCGGGATGGGGCGGATGTAGCGCCGGTCTCCTGACCGGCTGTCGTGCGGGTCTCCAGACCCGCACATGTTACCGCGCGGCCACGCTCTTCCCTTCGAAATGCGCCTCGATCTCTTCCAGCGTCTTCCCTTTCGTCTCCGGCAGGAAGAACACCGCCACCAACAAGTAGACCACCGTGAAGCCCGCAAAGAGGAAGAACATCGACGAGTATCCGTGCTGGCTGACGAAGGGCAGAAAGATGCCCGCGAGCGTGGTCGATACAAGCTGATTGATGACCAGTGCAATGCTCATGCCGTTAGAACGGATGCGCGTCGGCATGAGCTCGCTCAACGCCAGCCATACCACCACGCCGGGGCCCAGGGCATAGGAGCTCATGAACAGATAGAGGCCGAGGGCGACCATCCAGCCGTGCGCGGCATCCGGAACGGCGCCAACCAGCGCCTTCTGAATCCGCAGCGGCGCGGTGCGAGCGGCGTTCAAGTCGGCGAACGGGTCTTTGAAGTACGCCTCCACGCGATTGCCGGGCACGGCGCTGGCGCGCGTGATCTCGATGGGCTTCGCCGCCGCATCGTCGGAGCGCACGAAGCTGGTAGCCGCGGTGAAATCGCCGTAAGAGTAAATAATGGCAAGCGAGGCGCGCTTGCTTTGGACGGCCGTGCCCGTGTAGCCCTGCGCAGCCAGCAGGCGCGCCGCCTCTGCCGCGTCGAATTGCAGAGTGAGGTCGCCGGAGGGGCCGGCCAGGGCCTGCACAGCGGCGCGGCAATCCACGGTTGCCCGCTCTGTAGTTTTGAACAGCAGGCCCACGCCGACGAGCGAAACGATGACCCCCGAAGTGCCCAGAATGAGCAGGAAGCGACGCCCTTTGCGATCCACCAGCATCATGCCGATGGTGGTCACCAGGAAATTGACGGCGGTGAAGATCACGTAGCCCCAGTGGGCGCGCAGATCGCTCAATCCGCTCTGCAGCAGGATGCCCGTGTTGTACCCAATGATGGAATTCACCCCGGTGGCCGTGTTGCAGAAGAGAATCACGCAGGCAATCAAAAACGGGATCACGTACTTGCGGTGCAACAGCGAGTCGTGAAGTTTGCGCGCGCGCTGTTCGGCTGCGGTGCGGGCGATGGTCTCCATTTCCTCAATCTCGAGGGCAGCCTGTTGCGGCGTGCGGGAGCGCAGCAGCGCGGCGTGGGCCCGCTCGCCCTGCCCCCGGCGGAAGAGCCAGCGCGGCGATTCGGTGACCAGCAGCGCGCCGAGGACGAAAAGAGCGCCGGGCGGCAGCGAAACCCAGAAGATGCGCCGCCAGGCCTGGTCTTTAAAGGCCAGCAGCGTGGCTGCATCGGAGATTCTTCCCACAGCCTCAACGCGGTAGCTGTAGAAAATGCCGACCAGCGCCGCAGCTACGATGCCCAGCGTGAGCATCCACTGAAAAATCGCCGTGCCTTTGCCGCGCACCGAAGCGGTGAGGCATTCGGCCAGGTAAAGCGGGACCACGACACCGACCAACCCGGCGCTGATGCCCTGCAGCAAGCGGCCGAAGAACAGCGGGCCATAGCCATGGGACAGCGCGATGACCGGGATGCTGCACACAAAGGACAGACCGCTGACGATCATCAGCGGCTTGCGGCCCATCCAGTCGGCCAACATGCCGGAGAAGAGCGTGGAGAAGACGCTGCCCAGCAGCACCGCCGCCACAATAATGGAAAGCTGCGCCGCGCTCAGTCCCGAAGTGGCTTCAAGATACGGCAGCGCACCACCGATAATGCCCACGTCGATGCCGTAGAGCAGCCCGCCCAGCCCGCCTACGGTCAACAGAATCAAGTTGTAGCGACGCAGGTCGGCGGTGGGGTGCGCTGCCGGCGAATTTTTCGAGTCGAGTATATCCATGTAATCTATGTCTCTCCGTCCCGCGTCTTTTCTCGGCCTTGTTCCTTGTCGCTGATCTTGTCATTTAGTCTACAATGATCGATTGAAAATCAAATGCTCAGTTTATTGAGCTTCTAAAGGGATACCATGCCGCGATTCTGCTCTGCCCTGGCTTCACGCCTTGCGCCCGGACTTCTCCTGGCCCTTGCCCTGGGATCCTCAACGCCCGCCCAGACCCTGCTCCCCGCGCCCCGCGAGGCTCACTTCGGCGTGCCCGTGGACTTGCCCGCCAGGGTTCTCGTCTCCGCGCCCGGCAAGGCTCCGGAAGACGGGTTTGCAGCTCAGGATCTTGAAGACGCTCTTGGGCAGCTTCCGGCGGCCGACGCTCACGGCCTGCCCTATCGCGTGCTGCTACTCCGAACAGGCACGGCCGAGGCCAAAGCCGTGCTCGCCCGCAACAAACTCAGCTTTGATCCGACCATGGAAGCGGAAGGCTACGTTTTGGTGATTGAGCCCCATGAGGCATACGTCGTGGGCGCAACCGGCTCGGGCGTCTTCTACGGCGTGCAGACGCTCAAACAGCTTTTGCCGCTGCCTGGGACGCCCCGGCAACTACCCACCGGCACGGTGCGCGACTGGCCGGCCATGAAATATCGCGGCATCGACGACGATCTTGCCCGCGGCCCGTTCCCCACGCTCGCCTTCCAAAAGCACCAGATTCGCGTGTTTGCGTCCTTCAAGATCAACATCTACTCGCCATATTTCGAAAACACGCTGCTCTATCCCGATCAGCCACTCGCCGCGCCGCCGGGCAGTTCGCTGACTCCGGCCGAGATTGCCGACCTGGTCGCGTACGCGCGCAAGTATCACATCACCATCATTCCCGAGCAAGAGGCGTTTGGGCATCTGCATCAGCGTGCTCAAATACGATCTCTACACGGACTTGGCAGAAACGCCGCACGGAGATGTGCTGGCGCCGGGGCAGCCCGGTAGTCTGCCGCTCATCACGGGCTGGTTCACCGATATCGCCAAGGAATTTCCGTCGCCGTTCATTCATGTCGGCGCAGATGAGACCTTCGACCTGGGCCTGGGGCGCACCCAGGACGCGGTGCAGAAGCAGGGCTACGGCCCGGTGTACATGGCCTTCCTCAAGCAGATTCACGATGCGCTGGCGCCGCTGAACCGGCGACTGCTGTTCTGGGGCGATATCGGCGACGAGAATCCCGACTCTGTTTCCGCGCTGCCCAAGGACATGATCGCCATTCCCTGGAACTACTGGGACTCGCAGGGATTCGACAAGGACATTGAGCCGTTTGCGAAGAATGGCATTGAGACCTGGGTTGCGCCCGGCGACGCCAACTGGAACGAAGTGTATCCGGCTGGAAAAACAGCGCTCTGGAACATCCAGGGCTTTGTGCGCGACGGCCAGCGGTTGGGATCGACCGGTATGTTGAACACCGTGTGGAACGACGACGGCGAAGGCCTGTTCAACATGGATTGGTATGGCGTGCTGTTTGGCGCGGTGGCCGCGTGGCAGCCTGGCGAAAGCAACATTGCCAACTATCAGGACGCCTACGGGCAGGTGTTCCATCATGACCCCAGCGGCAAAATCAACGCGGCCGAGAAGGAGTTGATGACGGCCGAGGAGGCCATCGCCAATTCCAAGCCGAACATGAGCAGTGACGAACTGTTCTGGATCGACCCGTGGAGCGCCCAGGGGCAGGTGGTTTCAGCAAAGCTGCTGCCCAATGCGCAGGACCTGCGCGTGCACGCGGAACAGGCGATTATTCTGCTCGACCAGGCACGGCAGGAGAATCCAGGGCTGCTCGAGCCCGATGCCCTCACGGCGATGGATCTGGGCGCGCGCCGTCTCGATCTGATCGGTCTCAAATTCGAGCTGGCCCAGGAGATTGTGACGACCTACGCGCAGATTCTGACCGAGCAGCACGATCCGGCGCAGCACAAAACCGTGAACACGCTGCTCGACGAGATTTCGAGCAACGTGGGCCGCTGCCAGGATCTGCTCGAAGCCTACTCGGCGACGAAGGACGAATATAGCCAGGTGTGGCTGGGCGAAAACCGGCCATATTGGCTGAACAATGTAACCGTGCGCTACGATCTGGCCATCGAGCAGTGGCAGCGACGCGCCGATGCGTTTCATACTGCAACGCGGGGGTGGTACAACGGCGAAGACCTGCCCGCGCCGGGGGCATTGGGCATGCCGGCGGGCGCCGCGCATTGAGGCTTCAGCAGGCCCCATCCTTCCGCGATAAGGACGCCGGCAGGATGGGGCGCCCGGACCCTCCCGCGCCGCCATGGGAATGCCCCCGTTGCGGCACCGGGAGACTGGACACGGGAGGGCGGCCGGCCTGTACCATTTGAATTAACTCGACTTTTTCGGGCCGCGCCTGTTGTGCGCACTAGACTAGTCACATGCTCGACGCCTCCCATCGCGACCTCCCCGTCGTCCTGCTGGTTGACGACGATATGGTGAGCCGCGAAGTCACCGCGACCCTGCTCACGCTGAGCGGATATACGGTGCACACGGCCGAGAACGGCTCCGCAGCATTGACCATAGTGGCGGCTGGGATTTGCCGCCCTGGCCTGGTCCTGATGGACGCCCAGATGCCGGGAGTAAGCGGGCTGGACCTCATTCGCGAACTCCGTGCCTCCTGCCAGCACGCTCCCATCTATGTGGTCAGCGCCAGCCAGCCATCGCCCGAGCTGATCGCCGCCGCCGATGGACTTCTGCTGAAGCCATTCGACAACGATGCTCTGCGCAAGCTGCTCGACGGAACTCCACAGCTGACGCGCTCTTTCCTCGATGAAAGCGATCCGGTAATGAGCGCCGAAACGCTGGCCCAGCTTCGCCAGCTGATGCCGGAGCAGGGGGTGCGCGAGATTTACACGGCCGTCGCCGCTGATCTGATCCGGCGCATTGAAGCATTGAGCATGGCTATTTCGCGACGCGATAGCGATGAAATCCGCCGCATTGGCCACGCCATCAAGGGCGGCTGCGGGATGGCGGGAGCCATGCAGGTGGCGCGGTTGGGCGCATTGCTCGAGAGCGCGCCCAGCAGCTCTGAAGATAACCATTTAGATAACAGCAGGGCGCTGCTCCGCGATTTGCGCGCCGCCGCCCAGGCCCTGCAGCGTATGCTGGATGCTGACTTGCCGGCGTAAGCCGGAGTCTGGGAGGCAAGCGGTACCCATGGATCGAGCGATTCGTATCGTGGTGGCAGACGATCATCCGGTGGTGCGCATTGGGGTGCGCAACATGTTGACGGAAGGTGAAGGCTTTAGTGTGGTCGGGGACGCCGGCGACGGCGACGAGGCAATCACCCAGACCCTCGAGTTGCAGCCCGACATTCTTTTGCTCGATGTTTCCATGCCGCGCTTGCCGGGCCTGGAAGCAATGCGCGCCATCATGAACGGGCCCAGCAACGCCAAGATTCTGCTTCTTACTTCGACCATCACCACCCAGCAGATCATTGAGGCGCTGCAGATTGGCGCGCGCGGCATTGTGCTCAAGGACGCGCTGGCCAGCCATCTGCAGACGGCCATCAAAACCGTCGCCGCGGGCGATTATTGGATCGGCGGAAAGCGCGTGGTGAACCTGGTCTCCGCCCTCCACGAGCTGATGCAACAGGCGGCCGTGCCGCAGCGCAAGACCTACGGGCTGACGCCGCGCGAGCTTGAAGTGGTGGGTTGCATCGTGGAAGGCTGCTCCAACCGCGACATCGCCAAGCAGTTCACGTTGAGCGAGGAAACCGTGAAGCGGCATCTCTCCAATATCTTCGACAAAACAGGCGTTTCTACACGACTGGAATTGGCGCTTTTTGCCATCGCGCACCACCTGGTTGCGGCTCAACAATAGCCAGTCGATTCGGAGGGGAGCCGAGCGTGAATGCGGTCGGCTGCATCCTGCTTCATCTCGGGCAGTCTTGCGCCAGCTCCGTCATGGTCGTCCTACGCTACGACGACGTGCACATCCGACTTCCTGAATGCCTCAACTGCTGCTTCCGGAATGCTGTCGTCTGTAACCAGGATGTCGATGTCGGCGACCGGACAGATCACCGCCGGGCTCACCATCCCTACCTTGCTGGAATCAGCCACCACAATCACCTGCTTCGCTCGTCGGGCCATGGCGCGGCCCACTGCGGCTTCCTCCACTTCGATCGTCGTGGCCCCGTGCTGCGCATCTACCCCACACACGCCGATAAAAACCTTATCCAGGATCACCGTGTCCAGCGACTCGATGGCTCGAGGACCGATCAGCGAGAATGCTCCCGGCCAACGCATACATCCGCCGGTGAGAGTCGTATCAAGTCCATTGCTGGAGCTCAGTTCCATCCCGATATTCACCGCGTTGGTCATGATATGCAGTGTGGAGCGAAGGCGCAGTGCGCGCGCCACCTGCGTGGTCGTCGTCCCGGCTGTAAACCCAATCGTCTCGTTCTCCCCAACCAGGTTCGCTGCCGCCATGGCGATGTGCTGCTTCTCCTTGGCAAAGCGCTGCTCGCGCACGTGAAACGACGCGTCGAAGCGGAACGGCTCATAGATCTGCCCTGCCAGCATCGCTCCGCCGTGGGTGCGATGCACCAACCCATTTTCTTCGAGACGCACCAGATCGCGCCGCACGCTGGCAGGAGACGTAGCAAAGATTTCGGTCAGTTCTTCCACCGAAGTCTTGCCGTTCGTCAGCAGTAACCGCAGAATCTCTTTTGCGCGTTTCTCAGTCTTCGAGGACATGTCGATGGTGCTCAGTCATGTGAATTCGCGGAGGCGTACCTAGATTGTACCCAAGGTGTATCACGCCGCCATCACTCCATGACCACCCCTTTCTCTTCAAGATGGACGTTTTCCCAACCGCAGCCTCGCCACTAGGGCAAAACCGAAGAAGATCTGTCCTGTCGAGCGTATTTCAAGGTTCCCGCTCCTTCGGGGCGCGTCTGCTCCGCGATTTCCCTCTGCGATCCAGCGTTAGCGGTCTTGCGAACAGCCTCCAGAAGCGTCTGCACATCTTCGCTTGTCACTACCCGGCGCACTGATTCGTCTACGCCCAGCGCACCAAGACGCACCTTCCGCATCTGCTCCTGCAGCGGACTGGCAATCCGGCGGGACATCGCAGCGTGGAATTCGACCACCCCTGTCGCTTCCGCAATCTGCCCCACGTTTTCCGGGCGAACACCGCCCCCGGCCATCACGCGAATACGACTGTTCGCCGCCTGCACGAACTCGCGAAGCCGAAATCCGCCCTCTACGGCAGTCGATTCCCCGCCGGAGGTAAGCACGCGATCGGCGCCGGTACGCATGACATCTTGAAACGCCCTCTCAATATCTCGCGAGACGTCGACGGCCCGATGAAACGTAACTTCCAGGGGACGCGCCAGTTCAACCAAGCCACGCGTCCGTTCCACATCCACATCGCCCTGCGCAGTCAGCAGACCGAAGACCACACCGTCGGCCCCGGCTTGCGCAGCCAGCGCGATGTCGTCCCGCATGACCGATAACTCCTCCTCGGAGTAAAGAAAATCCCCACCTCGGGGCCGAATCATGACATAAACCCCAAGCCTCACCCTGGACCGCACGGCGCGGATCAGCCCCAGACTCGGCGTCAAACCGCCCTCGATCAGTGAGCTGCAGAGTTCCACGCGCTGCGCTCCGCCCGCCTCGGCGGCCACCGCCGATTCCAGTGAATCGACGCAAATCTCTAAAGATGTCATTCAGAACTTTCCTGGTGGTTCGAATAGTCGGCTCGCCGAGAACGGCCGATGAAGATAAGTCCGGCTGCCGCAAGACATCGCAACAGCCGGATGATCGAAACAACAACCCTCGCCGAGTTACCAGCGCACTCGGTCTAACCAGGTCTTTGACCGCTTAATTTTGTACCAATTCCGTGCCCCATCCTTTCGCCTCTTCTCTGGCGAAAGGATGGGAAATCACGGAAGCCAAAAGTACGAATTCATGCGGTCGGGGACCTAGAACCTATAATTGGCCGAGAACTGCAGGTGCCGTTCCACTGAGCGCGTCGGCGCGCTCTGGTTGGTGATATTGCCGAAGCTGCTGTCGGTTATACCCGTGTCCGGGTTTCCATAGCTGACAATGTTGAATGCATTGAAAGCATCGAAGCGGAAACCGACCGTCTGTTCATGGAATACGCGGAAGTCCTTGAACGCCGACATATCCACGTTCAGATATCCCGGTCCACGCGTGTTGCCGTTGCGGGCTGTGCCGAAGGTGTTCGGCGCCGGCACGCCGAAGGCGCAAACCCCGTTATCTACGCCTGGTGTCAAACACGGGGTCGCTGAAGGATCCGTGCCATACCAATTCTCCGGGCTGCGGTTCACGATCTTCAGCTTGCGATATTGGTTGGGGCGCGCGTTGCCGTCGCTTTGCGAATTGTTATTATTGGGCCCCTCGATGGTTTCCGGGAAGCCGGTATATCCCACTCCCGCCACGGACAGCTTCCATCCGCCAACCGCCTCGTCCACGAAGTGATTGGCGCCGGCCAGAAATTCCTCCCCGTGCCCCACCGGCAGTGCGTAGACCCCGGTCCAGCTTAGGTTATGCCTTACGTCATAACCTGCCGGGCCCCAATCCGCCGCACTGTCGTAGTAGTTTTGAAAAGCGCCTTGCCCATAGTTGGAGGCTCCGGCCACATTCAGTGGATAGTTGCCGGCGCTATTCGTCAGCGCCTTGCCGTAGGTGTAGTTCAGGGTGAATTCCAACCCGTGCGTCAAGCGCTCGCGCAGAACCGATTCCAGTGCGTTGAAGCTGCTGGCCGCACGTGACTCCGTGATCAGCAGCGGACCGGATCCAATGCTAACCGCCGGGTCGAGCGCGTTGATGCCCAGATACTGATTGTTGTAATACGGAGCCGAGGTAGGATCTCCGTTCACCCGCCACTGGTTCAAATTGCCGTAGTCTTCGATGTGCTGGCCCTGCTCACCGATATAACCCACCTGCAAGGTCAGGGTCTGATTGATGGCATACTCCGCGGTCAGGTTCCACTCCTGCACATAAGCCGGCTGGATATTCTGCGGATACACGTTGAAGGTGCCACCGTAGCTGGTGGTGCCGCCGCTAAAGCCCTCTTGGGCATTGCGCGGAGTTCCGCCATTACCCGGCGTCGGGGCCACGGTAATTGCGTTCACCGCCTGGATGAAGGGCGTAATCGACGTCAGGCGCTGGTTCGACGAGTTGCCCTCGAAGAAGCTGGTTGCGCCGTAACCGCCGCGCACCACAAAACGATTGTTGACCTGGTACGCAAATCCCAGCCGCGGCATGATCTGCCGGAAGTTGGCGTCATAGCAGGCGCGATTGCTGCATACGCCCGAGCCCGCAGGCGCACCCACCGGCACGCTTCCCGCATAGATCACTTGTCCGGTGGCAATGTTGATGTTGCCGGTCTTATTGTTCTCCTCGATCCACGGCTGGTCATACTCATAGCGAACCCCGATGTTGAAGGTCAGATCCGGCCGGATCGCGTAGTCGTCGTTGATGTAACCCGCCGCCCGCCATTGCCGCTGTCCTACATTCACGCTGGTCAGCGTGGCGCCTGCGGAGCTCACATAGTCCAGAAGGAAGTCCGCGCCGCCATAACCACCCGGATTGGCCGCCGCCGGATTGCTCGAAAACTGCCCGTTATAGAACAGGGAACCGAGAAATCCGTCGTTGTTACTGGTGGGATAGTTGTTCTGGTAACGGATAGCCTGCACACCCATGTTCAGGGAGTGGCGGCCACGCTGGATGGTCAGGTTGTCAATGTAGCTATAGGTGTTGTCAACCAAGCCGCCATCGAGCGCCGTCGTACCCACGCCGCTGGGGCTGTTGCCGCCGCTGGTCTGGCCGGAGATGCCCTGATATGTGAAGCCGTCAAAAGCTTGATTCGGGAAGGAGATGCCCACAATGGAGTTACCCGCTGTCCCGAACTGCCCGGTCGGATCCTGAGGCAGGCCCTGGACCCACGTGGTGCGTGTAAATCCAAGCCGCGCCGAATTGACAATCGTCGGCGAAAAGATGTGAACCCAGTTCGCGCCGGTCACTTTGGTGGGATAAATGTTTACCGGGGGAAACGTAATCGGGATTACTGCCGTCTGTCCGTCATAAGCCGTGGACATCGAGAAGAAGCCGGTAATCTTGTCCGCCGCCTTCGGATCGAATTCGATCTTGATGTCGCCCTGATTGTTCGCCTTGTAGGTGCGCTGCACTCCCTGGTAGTTATCCTGGATGATGCCGTCGGTCGGCGTTGCATTCGGTAATGGATAAAACTCCGGATGTGCAAACAGGTATTTCGCAACAGGATTGTTGATGGGAATGCCCTTGTCACCCGTAAAGGGTGCAAACCCGTTCTGCGAATCGTACAGTTGCACCGACTGCGTAGTGAGCACCGAGAAATCCCCGGTGCGCATGGCTTGCGTCAGGACATTCGCGTGCCCGATTCCCCCCGTGTGATAACGCGAGCCCAGGTAATCGACAAAGAAGAAAAGTTTGTTGCGAAGGATGGGTCCGCCCAGCGTGCCCCCGAACTGCGACTGCGAGAACGGATTAGTCGGAATGATGGGATCGACATGGTTGTTGAGCCAGGAGTTCGCATTGAACCGGTAGTCCTGGGTATAGCCATACGCCGAACCGTGGAACTCGTTGGTGCCGCTCTTGAGAATCGCCACTACGCCGCCGCCATTCACGTTGCCGTAGTCGGCCGGCGAGTTCGCCGTCACCACCTTAAGCTCTCCCAGCGATTCCGGCGCCGGACTATACGAGATCACGTTGTTGAACGACTCGTTGATGTCGATGCCGTCCAGCGTGTAGTTGTTGGCCTGGGCGCGGTTGCCGTTCAAGTTCACCGAATCTGTGTAGTAGGTGCTCCGCTCTATGCTGGTCGTTCCCGACGTGCCCACGGTGCTCACCGAGCCCGGCACATACAGCGTCAGCGCCGAAAAATCCTGCCCGTTCAGAGGAAAGTTATGGATCGTATTGGCTGAAAGCGTTGCGCTCAGGGTCGCGTTTTCGTTGTTCAATACGGTGGAAGCCTCTGAGACCGTTACCGTGGTCGCTTCACTGCCGACCGTCAATTTCAGGTTCACCGCCGCCGTCTGCAGCGCTTCCAGCGGGAAGGCCGCCAGCGTCTGCTTATCGAACCCCTTCGCTACGACCGTGAGCTGGTAGCGGCCAATCGGCAGGTATTCGATGCGGTAGAGCCCCGCCGCATCCGAGGTTGCGGACGAGTCCACGTTCGTGTCCACGTTGTGCGCGGTCACTTTGGCCCCCGCGACCACCGCACCGCTCGGATCGGAGACGATGCCCGTAACGGTCGCGGTCACAGTCTGCGCACGGGCCAGAGTTGCACCCATCGTAATTGCCAGCAGACATCCCATCAGCGTTCTTACGATACTGTTTTTCATCACGTCCTTAACCGTCCCAATTCGCCGATTTGCGATTTGATTTTGAGGCAGACCATCAGTTCACAGGGAGCAGGCAATTCCTCACTTCGCTTGCCGATGCTCCTGGCAAACTGCTTAACCCCGGCGACGCCGAGCTGCTGCTCCTGCGCTTTGCTAGATTGTGGGTCGATCTGTCTTAACTTCGATGTGCAACCATACTATGTTTCAAATGATCAAATTGTCCATTAAAAAATGGCGCATATGATCACTATTTTGGCTATTTCATTCATATTTAGCGATTTATTTCTGTTTTAAGCCAAAGCCGCGTCGTCCAAAAATAAGCAAAACGATCAGAATTTTGCTCACGCTTCCCGGCTCGACCGTCGTATCCAGCGTGTTCGGAAAGCAGTTGGTGAACAGCGCGGCGAAGCTCCGAGGGTCGTCGAAGCCAGCCAGGCGAGGAGCGTGCGTCGCGTCATCCCATTGGGTCAAAATAGAACCTTAGTTGTCAAAACAGAGCGTTAGTTATAGATTAAACTCTTCACAAAACTGATCTTATCAAGGCAAAACGTACACAATTTTGATCAATATTGCAACTCATGGATCCCATTCTGCTAAGATCTCCCCATGAAATTCCATTTCGTCGACTCCGCGCCCCAGCCGGACCGCGATTGCCCCAGTCCCAGCACCGAAATCTCCCGTCGCGACTTTCTTCGCACCACCGCCGCGGCTTGCGCACTTCCTTTATTGCCCGAAGCGGCTCTCGCCACCACCCATGCCGGCAACCCCGATGAAGCCCTGCGCTGGGTTGATCCGCGAATCGGCACCGGCGGACACGGTCATTGCTTCCCGGGAGCGACGCTTCCCTTTGGAGCGGTACAGCTGAGTCCCGACACTTTTAACGACGGTTGGGATTGGTGCTCGGGATATCACATCTCCGACACCTCCATCATGGGTTTCAGCCATACCCACCTCAGCGGCACCGGTTGCGGCGATCTGCTGGATTTCCTGGTCATGCCGGGGACCGGTCCCGCAAAAATCCTACCGGGAACCCGGGAACATCCCGAAACCGGCTACCGTTCCCGTTTCAGCCATGATGACGAAGTGCTGACGCCCGGTTACTATTCCGTCCTGTTGAAGGACTACGGCGTAAAAGCCGAGTTAAGCGCCACCGAGCGTGCCGGCATCCATCGCTACACGTTCCCCGAAAGCTCTGAAGCCTACATCGTGCTCGATCTGCAGCACGGCTACGAAGGCGGCGGCAAGCCCAACGTCATCTCCGCCGAACTCACGCACCCGGCAGCAGACACCCTCGCCGGCGGCCGTATCACCCGCGCATGGGGTGACCAGCGCCATTGCTATTTCAGCCTGCAGGTATCCAAGGCGCCCGATCGCATCGTTTTCTATAACGACGATCAGGAAGTGGCGCCCGTGGCTCAGTTGACCGGAACCAATCTGAAATGCGTTCTGCATTTCACCACCCAGGCGCAGGAAACCATCCTCATCAAGACCGGTATCTCGGGCGTGAGTGCCGAAGGGGCAGCCAACAATCTGAAGACGGAAATCCCGGGCTGGGATTTCGAGCAGGTTCGCCAGCAAGCGCGCCAGAAATGGGCCGCGCAAATCGGCAAGATCCAGGTCGAGACCACCAATACGGTTCACAAGCGGATCTTCTACACCTCGCTTTATCACATGTCGCTTGGTCCCGCGCTCTTCGACGATGTCGACGGGAAGTATCGCGGCATGGATGCCCAGGTCCACACCCTGCCCGCCGGCAAACATAACTACACCACCTTCTCGTTGTGGGACACTTACCGCGCCGCGCATCCTGCACATACGCTCATCGATGGGGACCGCGTTCCCGACTTTGCCAACACCTTGATCCGCATGGCCGTCGAGAGTCCCGAGGGAATGCCGGTGTGGCCGTTGCAGGGCACCGAAACCGGCACCATGACCGGCTACCACTCCGCCGCCGTCATCGCCGAGGCCATCAACAAAGGCTTCCCCGGAATCGACATCGATCAGGCCTATAAGGTCATGATGAAACGCGCCATGCTCGATGACTACCGCGGTCTGAACTACTATCGCAAACTCCATTTCATCCCCGCCGACCTCGAAAGTGAGTCGGTTTCCAAAACCTTCGAGTACTGCTATGACGACTGGGCCATCGCCCACGTAGCCAGGAAGCTGGGTCGCGACCAGGATGCGGCCTTCCTGCGCGAGCGGTCCACCTACTATCGGAATTACTTCGATCCCTCCGTTACCTTCATGCGCCCCAAGCTAGCGGACGGCTCCTTCACCACGCCTTTCGATCCCATCGACCTGGGCCATTCTAAAAAGTGGCGCGACTATACCGAATCCAATGCTTGGCAAACCACCTTTGCCGTGCAGCACGATGCCGCTGGATTGATTGCCCTCTTCAACGGCCGCGCGGCTTTCCTCGCCAAGCTCGATGAGCTCTTCACCACCGCATCCACGCTACCTCCCGACGCACCTCCCGATATCGCCGGTCTGGTGGGTCAATACGCTCACGGCAACGAGCCCTCGCATCATATTGCGTACCTGTATGTCTACGCCGGCGCCCCCTGCAAAACCCAGGCCCGCGTGCGCAGCTTGTTGGAAACCATGTATGCCGATCAGCCCGACGGCCTGCAGGGCAATGAAGACGTCGGGCAGATGTCAGCCTGGTACTTGCTCAGCGCTCTCGGCTTCTATCCCGTCGATGCAGTCAGCGGCAACTACATCCTCGGCTCGCCTCTGTTCGAACGCGCAGTCGTCGATCTCGGCAACGGCAAGTCCCTCGAAATTGAGGTCCGGCGCAAGGATCCCTCCCACGCGTATATTCAGTCCTTCGCACTGAATGGAAAGCCCCAACAAAGAGCCTGGTTTAACCACAGCGAGATCGCGCAGGGCGGTAAGCTTCGCTTGGAGATGGGCCCTACCCCGAACACTTCCTTTGCCGCATCCCCTGATGCAGTTCCGCCCTCGCTGTCTCTCTCCTAAAGGACAGACAGAAGAAGCAGGCCGCGTCTCCGGGCGCGGCCTGCTTCTTTGTGCCTTCTGCAGAATCCAGGACTCAGCGATGTTGAGGCAAAAACTTCCAAATCTCCGGATCTTCTTCTCCCAACACCCAGGAACAGAATCCCTGCAGGCCATACTTTTCGAGCAGCGCGTAGCGATCCTGGAAGGTATGAAGATCCGTAAAGAAGATCCACTCGCGCATCTGGTCGCGATAGAAGTAGAGGTAGGCGCTGTGATCCTCGGCATCCCACTGCACCTTGCCCTTATAAATCTCGGCGAGTTGCAGGGCGTCGGGCGCACTAATGTAGTCCGCAGAGGGATTGGGCTTTTCGCCGTCGCTGCCCTCAATCGGCGCGCCGGTATACCAGTGATAGCCATACAGGGGAATGCCCAGCGATAGCTTGTCTTTGGGCACGAACTTGAGCGCATATTCAAGGTTGTCCAACGTCCACTGCCAGCCCGCCACCGGTCCCGGTGTCGTCCAGCGCGTCTGCTGGTCATAGGTCATCAGGCATACCAGATCGACATACTTGCTGAGCGCCGCCAGGTCATAGGCCCCGCGCCAGTCCGTATAAATCCATTTGGCGAACCCGCCCGACCCAGGATAGCCGGGAGCATTGGGGACGGTGGCAATCGACAGTTGCAGTCCGGCTCCGTGCATGGCCTCTGCGGTCGTCTTCACCAGGTTTGAAAGTGCGTCGCGGTCCGTCCACGAAACGTTCTCGAAGTCTATCTGGAACCCGATATACCCGTGCAGCTTCGACTCGCGAATCAAAGCCTGGTTCATCTCCGCCTGTGCAACTGGGTTGGTGGCCAGGCTGTGAAACTTCTTCTTGCCGAACATGGCCACCAGCGGCATCACCGGCAGCTTCTCGCTGTGGGCGCGGTCCAGCACCAGCGGATTGGGCACACCCGTTACCAGCCCATTTTCATCGGCCTGGTACCATGTGGGCACTAACAACCCCACTTGCGCAGAGTGAGCGAGGAATGACCGGATCGAATCCGGTTCATTGCTCATATAGAAGAGGGCAACGGGCTGGGCCGCGGCGGTCGCGGCAGCAACAAATATGAGCAACGACAATAAAATCAATTTCTTCATGGCATTCCTTGGAGTGCAGGCAAATCATCCACATCGTCGAAACAGTGCTTCGCCTGCAGCCGCTTGCATTCCTGCTCGTATGGTGCAAAGCTCAGAGACTGCTCCCAGACCACGTCGTGTCACAATATGCGGAAATCTCCGCAAAAAAATGAACGTTTAAATACAATATAGTCGTTTTTATTCCAATTACGATCATAAATCAATCATTCTTACGTCCCCAGAACTCAGGGACGACCGCGACTGTCAGCCCGGCGAGCCGGGCGCAAAACCGGTTCTACCACCGCCCACTGTTCGTCGTTTAATTCCCAGCCTCCAGTCATCGGGGCACACGGAGTCGCTCAGAGCATCTCCAGAATGACACCACAACAATCTGCTATTTATGTGACTGGTTCTAGTTTCCTGAATAGTCGTATGAAGAGGCGAGAGACCGGAAACAGCAAAAACGACTACTATAGGTCGAACACTTGGCGCGACGCCACACCAACTAAAATTCTCACGTCGCATCTGGGGAGAAGTTAATGCAGTCGGAAAGAATGAAACGCTACGGAGCATATCTACAGGAACGCACTGGGAGCCTGTCGCAGTTGGGAGGCATTTCGGCTTTTGTCCATGCCGATGGGCGTGCAAAAGGTGTATCCACGTTGCGAGTTCGAACTGCGCGCGGACTTGAATTCTGGGTCGTTCCCGATCGTGGTATGGATATCTTCGAGTGTAGCTGGCGCGGAAAATCCCTGTGTTGGCACTCTCCCGTGGGCATGGTTCATCCCGCCTATTATTCCAATCGGGGGGTGGAATGGCTCAGGACCTTTGCTGGCGGCCTGCTGTCCACCTGCGGATTGACCGCAGCGGGCGCGCCCTCCATAGACGAAGGCGAAAGCGTCGGCTTGCACGGATCCATCGCCAATATTCCTGCCGAGGCCGTACAGTGGTCCGAAGACTGGACGGGTGAAGACTGTGCATTCACTGTCTCCGGTCAGGTTCACGAGGTTTCGGTCCTGGGCCACAATCTGGTGCTAAATCGGAAGATAACTACTGCATTGCAAAGCAATCGAATCTTGATTCAGGATATTGTCGAGAACCGGGGAATACGCGATTCCCCACTCATGCTGCTTTATCACTTTAACTTTGGCTATCCAATGCTGACTCAAAACTCTTGCTTGTTCGCTCCGTCGCGGCATGTCGAGCCGGCCACCGAATGGGCGGCTCAGTCCGCTGCACAGTGGCAGAGCTTTGAAGATCCGGTCTTCGGCATCGGCGAGCGCGTCTACTTCCATGATATGGAAGCTGATACCGATGACATGGTGACAAGCGTCCTGGTCAGCGATCAAGAAGCGGCTGATTTTGGAATCTGTCTACGCTACAGCAAGGCGACTTTACCCGAGTTTGTTCAGTGGAAGATGTCCGGGAGCAATCACTATGTTCTCGGATTAGAGCCGGCAAATTGCCGGAGCTTGGGACGCGCGGCTGAACGTGTCCGCGGAACGCTCCAGCACTTATCCCCGGGAATGCAATGCGAATTCAGGATCGAATTGCAGGTCCTGGAGGGAGCCGAGGAAGTACAAGCGGCGATCCAGCAGGCGGAAGCAGGACTCGGCAACTCGGCCGCCGGGAGAGCTTTGAGGGCCGATTGACAGCCGTTCCGGGGGCGGAATATAGTCTCTATCTGAGACGTCTCATCCTCATCCCCACGCCCAGTTGCAACCGGGCACATCTCTCCGATGGAGCAGGACATGATTTTGTCCGATGGCACGATTGTTGCAGGAACAACTCAAGTGAAGACAGCGACGGGCTACCGGCCTTTGCATTTCAATATGGGTCAAACGCTTTCCATCGTTGTTCTAGCTTTGCTCAGTTGCCAAACAGCCTCTGTTTTCGCTCAAAGAGCGCCATCGAAGCCGGGTGTCACGCCTGAGATCGCCAAAAGGTTCCCTGACGGCCCCGGCAAGGCGACTTTCCTGCGCATCTGCAGCACCTGCCACTCGCCCATGAACGTGATGGCCACCGGCCAGAGCCGCCAGGGATGGGAGGACACGATTACAAAAATGGCTGGATATGGCGCGTCTGCCAGCGATGAGGATTTCACTTCGATCCTCGATTATCTGGAGAAGAACTTTCCGCCCCAGGAGAAGCTTGACATCAACAAGGCGACCGTAGCGCAGCTTGAAAACGCTTTGCAACTGCAACCATCCGCCGCGGAGGCGATCGTTGCATACAGAGACAAACACGGCGTTTTCAAATCCCTGGGGGATGTGAAGCAGGTTCCAGGCGTAGATACCGCGATTCTCGATGCCAAGAAGGCTCTGATCACCTTCAATTAGCCGAGGTTCTCAAAACGAGAATCCTCGCCAATCTCCGCGGTCAAATCTGCTGACACTTTCGCAGTTCGCACAATTGGCGCTGCGCCTGCTGTTCCTTTCGCCGATTGGGCAGCCACGGGCAACCGGGGCGCCAAGCTGGCGGAAGAAAGAAATTGACGTCTTGTCAAAAACCCCTCTTCACAGGCGGGTTCCACACACGGCACAATGAGCATTCGCCGATCATGACTGACGCATGCAAGAAATCTCTTGACATGTGCTCTCACTGCTGTCTAGCATCGCTTTGAGTTGTTGAGACGTCTCATTTGTGACCCACGCGTTCGGACAGAACGCAAGCCCTTTTCGCTATCTCATGCATTGCGCCGCCCTGCGGCAGAATTAGGATCGGAATTATGCTCAAGCATTCCATCGTGCGGGATACTATCGATGCCTCCTCCGGAATTCTCCGCCTCCGGCCTTGCTGGGTCCCTCGCTCCTTCATGATTCCGGGGCGCCGCCTCAGGCTTCACCCCGATGATCTTTATGCTTTTGGCGCGCACCGCGGCGGCATCAATGAGCGCTGGTTTTCATCAACCACAAAAGCTTCCAACGGTCCTGATACGCTTCCCGATGAAGGCCTGAGCTATGTACAACCTGCCAGAGGGGACAAATTCCTGCTGAAGGATGCGGTTGCAGTAGCCGGCGACCTCATTCTTGGTTCCGACGTGATGGCGCGTGAAGGCGGATGGAATCTGCTCTGCAAGTTTTTTGATAATATGGGGCCAATCCCCCACCATCTCCATCAAACGGAGTCGTTTGCCACGCTCGTCGGGCAAAAAGGCAAACCCGAGGCCTACTATTTCCCTCCTCAATATAACCAAACTCTGAACAACTTCCCCCATACCTACATGGGACTTGAACCGGGTACAACTCAAGACGACGTTCGCAATTGTCTGAGTCACTGGACGAAGGGCGACAATGGCATCTTGGCCTTCGCGCGGGCCTACCGTCTCATCCCCGGTGAAGGGTGGCAGATCAATCCGGGCATTCTGCACGCACCGGGATCTCTGGTCACTTATGAGCCGCAGGTCAATAGCGATGTATTTGCCATGTTCCAGTCCGAAGTGGAAGGCCGGCTCGTCGACCGCGGCCTTTTGATTAAAGATGTAAAGCCTGAGTTTGCCAACGACGTGGACTACCTGGTCAGCATGCTCGACTGGGAGGGCAACGTCAACCCTGAATTCGCCAAGAGTAATAAGACTCTTCCGCGACCAGTGTACGGATGCAAGGAAATCGAAGATGCGGGTTATCGCGAGTTATGGATAACTTACGGCACTCCATACTACTCTGCCAAGGAACTTACCGTACTTCCTCAAAGGAGCGTCACGATCCGCGATAGCGAAGCTTATGGTGTCATCGTAACCCAGGGTTACGGACGAATCGCCGGCCAACCCTTAGCTGCGCCCACTATGATTCGATTTGGACAGATGACCGAGGACGAGGTGTTTGTGACCGCGCCGGTAGCTCGCGAAGGTGTCAAGATAGAGAACCTGAGCGGTACAGATCCGCTGGTCCTGTTGAAACACTTTGGTCCAAACAACCCGGACGCAGTAAATCTGCTGAAGAAATGAGCTGACTATGAGTGTGCGGAACCTTCATCAGAGCCCCGCTCTTCACAATGCCATGTGGCCCGGCCTGGTTGGAAAAGGCCCGGACTCGGAGCCGCCAATCGATCTGATCACGATGCTCGATCTCACCGCCGCGGCAGAGGTGGATGGGATCCGATTTGACGGCGTTGATCTCTTTGCCGCCGCGCCGCACGTCGACATCGATTCCGATCGAGCGGCTCTGCAAAGAATCGCCGATCAGATTGCTAAACGGAATCTCGTCGTGGGCTCCCTGGTAGCGCCGGTCTGGGAACCGACCGGCGGAGGATCCGCGATGGGATCGCGGGAAGAGCGCGAGCGATTCTTGACTCAAGTCCGGAAGGCCTGCCGCATGGGGCAGACCTTCCGCGATCTGGGCATTCGCAGTTATGGTGTGATTCGCATCGATTCTGCAACCACTCCGGAAGCGTGGGCCGAAGATCCAGCCGGAAATACAGAGAAAATTGCTGACACATTTCGTGAGGCGTGTAACATCGCCGAGGACCACGGGGAAAAACTCGCAGCCGAGGGCGAGATCTGCTGGGGCGGTATGCACGGGTGGAAACACATGGTCACGCTACTTGAAACAGTGGGGCGTCCGCAGACCCTGGGCTTTCAGGCGGACATGGCCCATACCCTGCTTTATACGCTCGGCTTCAATGCACCCGAAAATCGTCTGTTACCAGAAGATTTTGAATGGTCTGACAAAGACTCGCTGATGGCAGCACTTCGGGCCGTCACTGACGCCCTGCGTCCTTGGACGACCGACTTTCATGTCGCTCAAAATGATGGAACAGTTTTTGGAGCGGGCTCGCACGACAAGACCGGGCGACACTGCCAAGCAAAAGATCCCAATGGAAAGATGGATATCGTGGAGGTTGCAGGGCTGTGGACGCGGAATGCAAACGGAGAGCCCACTCAGGCCTTTCGGCACATCTGCTGGGATGGTTGCATGTTTCCCAATTCGGTAATGCTGGCTCCGCGGACGTGGCGGGATGTTCTGCAAGCCCTGATCTCCGTGCGCAACGCTCACGGTTGGAATTGAGTTACGCCTTCCTCCCAAAGTTTTGGAGCGCCGGTCAGTTACTGAGTGGTCGAGTATAACCACGCCCATTGGAGCCGCGCACGCATCCGTCTTTCAAGGAGAACGTCTTATGCGCCTCAGGCTTCTGTTTGTGACCCCTCTCCTTGCGTTCTGCGCTCTCGTTCTTATTGCTGCTGTGCGGCCCGCCGACATTGCTTTTCAGCCCAAGTTGATCGACCCCGGCTACTTTGAAACTGCCGCAGTCGCCGACATCAACCGCGACGGCAAGCTCGACATCATCTCCGGCGATAGCTGGTATGAAGCTCCGCTCTGGACCAGGCATCATATCCGGGATATCAACTACAGCAACGGTTACAACGACGACTTCAGCGACCTGGCCATGGATGTAGATGGCGATGGCTGGGTCGACATCATCCAGTGTAGCTACTTTGCCCACAACCTGGTCTGGCTTAAGAATCCTGGTAAGTCCGGAGGGCCTTGGAAAGAAACGGTCATCGATGACAGCGGGCCTTGCGAATTCGCTTTCCTTGTCGATCTCACCAATGACGGAAAAGCGCGGGACATTCTTCCCGAATACGATCGCCCGAATGTACCACTGGCCTGGTATGAGTTCCACAATGGCAAGTGGATTAAGCACGTCGTCGCCGATCACAGCTTCGGTCACGGAATCGGCGTGGGCGACGTAAACGGCGATGGACGCAATGACATTCTCACGCCACAAGGCTGGCTCGAAGCCCCAGCCAATGTTCATGCTGACGGAGACTGGACCTTCCACCCCACCGACTGGAACCAGCACCCCGTCGAACCTGCCGGCAGCGAAGGCGGAGAGGGTGGGCCACCAACCCCGGATGCACCTCCCACCGATGCCAAGCCCCGGCGCCCTGTTCGGTTTGGCCGTATGTATCTGCTCGACATCAACGGCGACGGCCGTCCCGACTTACTGACCACCATGGCCCACGACTACGGCGTCGTCTGGTACGAGCAGACCGCCGCGGGGAACTGGATTCAACACGTTATTGACAACACATGGTCGCAAGCGCACGCTTCTATCCTGGCCGACATGAATGGCGACGGCCAGCTCGACCTCGTCACCGGCAAGCGCTACTTTGCCCATAATGGCTTCGACCCAGGCTCGCGCGAGCCCATCGGTCTCTATTGGTACGAGTACCGCAGAGTTCCTCCCACCCAAGCCAGTGCGCACGGCCCCGGCAACGGCGGAGTCGAGTGGATCCGGCACATCGTCGATTACGACGGCCGCATGGGTGGTGGAATGCAGATTGTTGCCGCCGATATGAATGGCGACGGCAGACTCGATCTGGTCAGTGGCGGCAAAGATGGCCTTTACTTAGCAACGAATCTTGGCAAATCGCCAAAACCATGATCGCTCATTGCCGCGTGGAGTGACAGTTCGTTCCTTTGACACCTGTGGCCAAATCAATTCCGTCATCGGCGTTTGCTGAATATCATCCGGTTAGCCGCGGATTTCTCACTGAAGAGACAACGCATCACACAATTCCTTTAAGCGCTTAGGAGCAATGGGTGACACGCTGCCCAACCGCCTTCCGTCAATGGTGGCTTCCGCAGTTGCTTCTAATACCTCGAAACGCACAAACGCATCGAGCAGATTGGTTCCCGCCACAACAGCGCCTCCATTTTGAAGAATTGCCACAGGAGTCCGCATTGAGATACGTGCCGCTAACTCGTCCGAGCCTCCGTCTCGAGCATCGAAGGGCACTCGCTGCACGTCACGCAAGAACACAAAGCTTTCCGGAATAATGCTTGAGTCACAGGGAGCATCCGTAATACTGAGTGCCATCGTATTGACCGGGATCGCACGTATAAGAGCGCCGATATCCGGTTGACAATTGAAAATAGCTTGATGGTGCTGAACCATGGAATGCGGCATTTTCCCGCTCTCTCGCGCGCCATCGGTGATGAGGACGAGATCGCCAGGGGCGCAGCGCTCCCTATCGAAGCGATGTGGTGTGGTCAAGAATGTCGACCTGCCGAGGCGCATGGATAGAGCGCACGAAATGTTGGTGATGAGGCTCTGCTGATCTCCGCGCTGGATAACTTCAACAAGCAGTTCCCGGCCTTCCTGCTCCGCAGGGGACCACGCAGTATGATCAAATTCTCCAAGAATAGGCAGCACTGCGCCGGCGACGTCATCCTCCGCTGCGCTCAGGACATGAACTTCGCCAAGCCCCTGTGCTCGGAGGATTGCCTGCGCCGTAAATTCGAACATCTCAAACCGCTCGAAGGCCTCACGCATAGTCCTGCCGCCTACAACAACTGCATGATTCTCCAAAATGACGCAATTGTGTCCCTCAGCGAATACTCGCGCTATCTCCTGGCCAAGCACCTCGCTCCCCGGAAGTGCATAATTGGCGAATCCCCCAGGACCGCACAGTTCGCGGATTTCGCGACAGATCCGCGTGTCTGGGATCTTCCCTACAACGCTGAAAGCCTGTAAGCCGCTCGAATGAGCGTGCACGATAGCATTCACGCCTGGCCGGGCGGAATAGATAGCGCGGTGAAATGGCAACTCTGAGGAGGGTGGATGAGCCCCTTCGCTCGAACCGTCCATCCGCACGCACACGATACTCTCGCGCGTCAGTTTCCCTTTGTCCATCCTGGATGGCGTAACCCAGATATTTCCGGCTTGATCGCGAATTGAAAGGTTTCCACCGGATGTTGTCGTCATCCGAGAGCGATAGATTTTGTCCATAGTCCGGACTAACTCATCGGCTGGATCGGTATTCGGTCCTGCTGTTCGCATTTTCGATTTAATTCGATTCCTCGGCAGGTGTTGGCACCTTCCGATTAATAGGTCATGGAGAGCGACAACCTCGGAGTGTAGTGCCCGCGGTTAGGCGGCACTACGCTCCGGCCTGCACCCGCCTTGCTGTCTCTTTTGATTCCTCATCGCCAATCATCCACCGCCGTTGGCCGAACGTGACAGCTAGTGCTCCATCCCTATTCCAAATGCATAGAGAACATGATTGTGATCGGTGAAATACGCATGGCTGTCTCCAAACGAGACACCGGAGAAGCGCGCGTACGTCGGGATCTCATCTTTGCTCGAATAGAGCTCCTTGCCACTCGCTGCATCCAGGACATATAAGACCGCATGATTCTGGGCATCGCCGCTCGATAAGGCGATGACTACATCGTTGGTGATGACCGGCGGCGCGGGATTGAGGAGGTCGCGCGAAACCCAGACAGGCGTAAGGCTCGGCTTGCTACTATCGCCTTCAACCTTGAACGCCACATAAGCGCCGTGGGGGGTTGCACCATTCGTTGTCGCGCTGCTGCCGCCGGTAACTGGCGCGGAGATCGACGCAATCACCCACGTATTGCCCTGCTTGTCTTGCCAGGCTGCAAAACCATCCCAGCTGTGCTTGCCATTGCGTTTACTAAGGGGAGAGCTTTCAAAGAGGGCAGTGTGGTGGTCGGCTCCACCCAGCGAGGCAGCATCCAGAAGCACGATGCGGCCATCTGCGCCTGGCGCAATCACCAAATCCTTGCCTTGGTAGCTGAACACCGCTGGGCTGACGTGCTGCACACTAGCATAACCTGCTCTAGGCGTGTACCAATCTGTTACGTTAAGCCCGCTCTTTACATTCAGTGCAACTATGCTGTTTGGATGCATGTTCTCAGGCGCAGAGCCAGGGCCTGTCACAAGAAAGCCTGTACCATCTTCCGACACAGGCATGCCCGTAAGATTAAGTGGATCCAGTTTTGTTGCGCTGAAATGAGTGACGGGATATCCGCTTCCCGTCATCTGCAGAGCCCACGCCCCATTCTCGATGTCCCCACAATGGTTTGCAGTGACTCCGACAATCGTGTTTCCCACGATGTTGAGGCCATATGCATCCACGCCACTGCCTGGCAGAAATTGCACCGGGGGCGCAAAATCGTCTCCGGTAGCGAGCACCTGTTCGTGGAGGTATCCATCACCGGTAAGGGCATAGATGCCCTGCAGGCCAAAGCCTCCACCGCCTGCCTTCATTCCGAGTTTTCGCTCATTAGGCGGGACAGGCGGTAGTTGTGGCGGTCGCGGAGTTCCAGGCTTGCGACGTGTTGCGTTAAAGTTGATAGTCGGCGGCGGTTCCATGAGGATCTGTATACCGGTCGCCCCGCAGGCACCAGTGGAAGAAGAGTCAGGAATATCGAAATGTTTTTGCCATTCAATGCTGCCCAACTCATCGTCAACCGCATAGAGAGTTGTCGTGTTACCCCAATATACCAGGTCCTTAAAGCCGCGGCTGTTGATGAGTTTTTGCCTTAGAAGGGGCTCACTGAATGAGTTCTCTGCCCCGCCGGGGTCTCCGAGCTGCAACTTCCAGAGAAATTTAAACTGCTGCGCTGCGTCGTCGCTGTTGAGCTTCCTGTCTAGCGGCTGGACGCCCCTTCGGCCCGCGTCACCACCTGCCATGCTCCAGTTACCCGCATTTCTCGATTGTCCATAGGCAATCGCCGGGACCAACACACCCAGCGCAACCATACCTAGTAGCGTCTGTTTACTCAAGCTCAAGACTCTCCTCTTCACTAGCTTCCTCCCATGGGTTAGCGGCGCCATGCGATGCACGAATGTGAGATCCACTTGAAGACCAATGCTCGCCTTCTCACTCACCCATCATTTTTTCAGTCCGAAGCAGTAGACGGTTCCATCAAACGTGCCAAAGACGATCCTATTTCCTGCGGTTGACGGCCCCGCCTGATGGAGAAACGAAGTGATCTGGTCGTCACTCGAGTAAAGCTCTTTCCCAGTCTCTGCATCGAGCGCATACAACTCAGCGGGCTGAGATCTCGCGATCCGCTGCTCGGCGCTATAGAGACCTCCTTCAGCATCGTTCGCCTGCCCGGTAAACTCGCCGCCCGCCAAAACAAATACAACACCGTTGACAATAATGGGAGGCTCTGCCGTTACCATGTCCCGAGATGCCCACGCCGGCTCAATGTACGGAGCGCCATCACGAGTGACGAGCTTCATCGCAATAATGCCGCCATGCGGTGTAGGCCCGTAATTGACGGGAAAGTTAACTGCTGTCGGGCCGCCAGTCGGCGCTACAATCCAACGCGTGCCATCCTTATCCTGCCAGCTCGCCAAGCTTCCCCAGGTTCCTTCGGTTTGAAAATTGACGTGAGTATTTGAGAACAGGGGCGTCCGATAGAGCGGCGTCTCATGGTTGGCGCCCCCCATGTCCGCGACGCTGACAAGGAAGTAACGCCCTTCCTTCCCCGATCCGACCATGACGTCCTGCCCGTGCCACGGAAATATTACGGGCGTGGTGTTCATATCTAAATCCCGCTGAGTCAGCCACTCATGATTGCTGGGAGTGTAGTAATCCTTTAATGTTAGCGAATCGTTTGAAAAGGTATACCCTTGGAAGGTAGTTGACAGAAGGCCAGCAGAGGCGTCGTAGGGACCGTCCCCTGTCTCGAAGAAAATCTCGCCCGCAGAATCGATAGCAGTACCGGCTACTCCAAATATTCCTCCCTGTCCCGGCTGCGAGTAGGTAGCCTTCCTGTCCGTTAAGTTGACTGCATAAAGTGCATTGGGGTTACCTCCACAGCCCTGTCCGCTGACCGTGAAGATCGCATTGTTAACAAGATTCAGCCCGTAGGGTTTCGGATACGGATTCTCGAATACTTGGACGGGCTGCTCCGTTTCCGCGCCGTTGCTAACATCCACCATGTGCAGATATCCGTCGCTAGCGATGACATAGAGCTTGCGGTTCGCAGTTCCGGCCGGATCGGCGACGGGATTAGCCGTCAACGCATTCGTGCAAATGAAACCACGCCCCTCGCCCGCCTCTTGGGGCTGACTCGAAGACCATTTCAGCGTTGTCTGCCAGACGATGCTGCCAGTATCTGCGTCGAGTGCGTAGATCTCGTTCGACGCCCCCGCCATGAGCACGAGCGTTTTACTGCCGGCTGGCGTTTCCACGTCAGAGAGGATAAGGGGTTCACGGAATGATTGCATCCCCATGGTCTTGATCGGAACTTTGGCCTTCCAAAGCAGTTGCAGACCAGAGACATTTTGCGGAGTGAAATCCGAAGGACCCCTTTGCCAGGCATCCCGCGCCGGATCAGCGCTGCTGGTCGTCCACTCAGCCTTCGAAGGGGTCTGGCTCACTATCGATTGCGGTGAGCATAATGCCGTAATGCACACGATAGATGCTGCGATGCCAGGCAGCGTTCGCATTAAATGGAATCTTGATTGCACGGCCATCTTGATCTGAAGACCTCTCTCTTGGTAGATCGCGCGCACGTTTTTAAAAGACGTGCGCGCGAATTTGGTCTGGCTTTTTAGAACATGAACTTCAGCGCAAACTGAAGATCCCGGTTGTCTGCGGCGGTTGACGTGATCGTCCCCGCAGTAGCCGAGGTTTCCGTCGCATTTGGGTTGGCAAAAATCGGATGGTTTGTGATGTTGAATGCCTCGGCGCGAAACTGTCCGGTGATCGACTCGTGGACATGGAAGTTCTTGATCGCCGAGAAGTCGTTCTGAAAAGTCGGCGGACCGATCAGAGTGTTGCGTCTAAAGTTACCCTGCCAGGCCAGAGCGCCGGGGATGCCATTTCCTGGAACCGTTACTTGGGGACATTGCGGGGCGACGCCATACAGCGTTTGCGTCGAGCAGAATGCAGTTGCGTTATACCACTCTGCGGCCGTACGGTGACTTAGCCTTGCTTGAGCAGGTGTGTCTCCTGGAACGAGGAAGGCGCGAAACGCATTGTACTGGCCGAAGGTTCCACCCGAGTTCGAGACCTCGAACGGGAAGCCAGAATGGATTGCGACGATAGGTTGAATCGTCCATCCCCCGGCAATTGCGTTTGCGATGCCGGTCTGCAGGAAGCGCTGCCCCTGGCCGAAGGGAAGATTGTAACCGCCACTGATCGACGAGCGTTGCCTTTGGTCGTAATTGGAGAGGGCGCGATCGAATTCGAGATTGTTCGAAAAGGAGGTGTCGTTCGCGTCCGCCTCACCCGATTCGTCGTCCTCGTTCTTTGAGAATTGATAAACCCCCAGATAATAGAAGCCGTGCACGGGGCGCTGCTCTATCCTGATCGACGCTCCCTGGAAGTTCGCGTGGCCTAGGTTTGCCGATTCGAGCATTCCGTGTGAAAAGGTACGGTAAGGACGAACGGTGGTCGCAGGCGTGTCGGGAACACCGGCCCCAAACAGGTCCTCGTTCGCGTCGAACCTTCTCCAGAGAAGATGCGTGTCGCTGCCAGTGTAGGCAATTTCCAGCATCGTTTGGTGCCCCAGCTCCTGTTGAATGCTAAAGTCCTGCTCGTAGCTATAGGGAAGCCTGTTGTTCGGGTCGGTGGTGAAGGGCGCCGGGAAGCCTTTGGACGTGTTCGGCACGTAAGTGTTAATGGACGGGAACAAACCGTTGACCGAGACGTTGTTGTAATCCTGGGTGATATAGAAGGGAGTGACGTTACGGGTGAACTGCAACTCGTTGGTGTTGACATTCTCGACATACATGCCGAATCCTGCGCGGACCACCAGGCCATGAGTCAGCTGATAGGCAACCCCGATGCGCGGCGCGAACCTGTCTCTGGTCGGCTTCACAATACCTGCCGGGAAATAGTTAGGGGTTGTGTTGAAGATCCCAAGAGACGAGAGCGACGTCGGAATGCAGAACGTGACCTGCGTCGCCGTGCAGGCAGGGGGAACCACGTGAAAGGCGATTTCCTGGTCCGCAAAGTCAAAACTCGCCTGGAAATTGTCCTTTTCTATCCAGGGCGTTTCTTCCTCCCAGCGCATACCGTAGTTCACGGTGAGTTTGGGACTCACCTGCCAAATATCGGTGCCGAAGACGGCATAGGACTCATCGGAGTAATGGCCTTTCGAATTTCCGTCAGAGCCCTGGCAGGTGGAGCAGGTACCCTGCGCAAAAGTCGTTAACGAGGAGAAGTTAAACACTCCGTTGGTATCCAGTTCTGCTTGCACATTGTCTTGGCGGTACTGTAACTGGACGCCGGTGCGAATGCTATGCTTTCCCTTGATAATTCCGATTGTATCGCCAATCGTGAAGACATTCGAGTCATCACCCTGGCCCAAGCCGGCATCTCCGCCCATGTTGGAGAAACCCGTAATTTCCAATTCTGGGCGTCCTTCCTCCGAAGTCAAGGTGTCTCCGGTAACATTCGTCACCCCCGCCTTTTCGGTCCAGCTCTGGGTGGTATAAGGGCTCGTCGTGTCCTGGTACTCGTAGAAATAATTCCATCCGAGACGGAGATCGTTGACCATCGAGGAGTTGATGACGTAGGTGTGCCCGACAGCGAAATTTTGCGACCGCACTGGATTCTCGCCAACGTCGAATGGCGATGGCGTCAGCTGTTGTGAGTTGTAGTTGACATACCGTTCGAACATGTTCTGCTTGGAGGAGATGGTCTCATCCATGCGCCCCGTCCATAAGGTGTAGTCATCCACGAAGTTATCGCCGTATTCGAAGTTATCGCCTCCGCATGACGAAGGACTGTTCACGCAGGAGGGTGTCGAAGTAAACATGCCTTGTGCTGCGAAGGTCGGGAGCAGAGTGTTGATAAGCTGGAAGTTGGTGTTTGGATTGTTGACGTTGGTGATGCCGACGGCCGCCAATTGGGCCTGGGTGGGAAAGAGGTCATATGCAGGCTGTGCCTGCATCGAAGCCTGCTGCTCGTATCCGGCGAACCCGAACAACCTGTCTTTGATGAAAGGAAAGCCGACCGTGCCTCCAAACTGATTGCGATGATAGACCGGGTTGCGCGGGAAGGCCGTGTAGGTCGAGAAGTAGTTGCGCGCGTCAAAGAGTTCGCTGCGCGTAAATTCGTACGCCGATCCGTGAATTTGATTGCCGCCGCTTTTAGTCACCATCGACATAGTAGCGGTTCCTTGCCCATATTCGGTAGAGGCCACGCCGCGGACGACGTTGAACTCCTGCTCCGCATCGACCGAGAGGATGCCGGCCTCGGTATTAAAGCGGACGGAACGATAGTCTATGCCATCCAGCACATAGTTGGTCGAGCTTGACCGGCCGCCATCTACTTGAACGTAGAGAACGCGGGTTCCGATCCCGCCGGAGCTCGCCGGATTGCCCGTGTCGGCCGTATCCTCCGCCGATACGCCTGCCGTTAAGCTGGCCAGTTGCAGCATGTTTCTGCCGTTCAGCGGCAGGTCATTCTGCTCCTTTTCGCTCATGACATCGCCCACCGTCGCATCCTGCGTCTGCAACTCAGCGGCCGCCGTCGACTGCACTTCAACCGTCATCGTCTGCGATCCGATCTGGAGAACTATGGGCAAGTTTGCTGTCTGTCCAACCCGCAGCGACACACTTGCGATCGAGGTCGTCTGGAAGCCGGTTTTTTCTACCCGAACCGAGTAGTCGTCGGGGGACAAGTTCGGAGCGGTGAAGTCTCCGCTGTCATTGGTCTGGACCTCGCGCACCAAACCGGTGGCAAGGTCGGTGATGTGGACTGTCGCCCCGGGCACTACGGCGCCCGTCGCATCCGTGACTCGGCCCACCACGGTAGAGGCCGAAGTTGACTGGGCGTGCGCTGTGGTCATCGGGATTACGGCGGTGAACAATAAGGTGAGAGCTGAGATGGCCAGTTTAGCTACACGGCTAGAACGCAGCACCCTACAGATCGGCAGATTGACCGGGGATGTGTCTAGACCGCTATCTTGCCCGGCAGTCGAATTGAGACTTTGCATTTGGTGCCTCCAAATCCGCAACTTATGGGGAGATGCGGGTGCTTTTTTGAGACGCCGAAATGAGACGTCTCAGATTCCGGAAGATAGTAATCACTGGTTCCACCACTGTCAACTTCTTTTTGCTTAAATTTCTTGGTGGGGCATTTCAATAAGACAAACGACCATGACGGCATCCGGGAATATGGGATGGAGGGGTGAGTGTGTTTCAATTCCCCGGAGCCGAAGGCATCGTCACAATGTCAGTTCTCCATCCGGCCTGGGGGACTGCGCATCTGCTTGAGCAGAAAGGGCGCGCCGGAGATCATCACACCGAGGGCACCCCGCGCGAACGTACCACATTTATTGCGAGGGAAGCTCTGATGAACTCCGACTTGAGTGGCCGACGGCTAAAAGGACCTCATCGGTTTTGCTAACTCTTTGGGCACGACTCAAGTCGTGCCCTCTCAAGACATCGGCTTTTGCAGAGGTTCCTTAGCTTTCGGAGAGTCTTTAATCAAACTTGCGCAACCAGATATTTCGCACCGATACCTTGCATGGAAAACTCTCGATTTCGATACCGATGAGACCTGCGGCGTTATTGGAGGACGCGGCGTCATCGTCAATATAAACTGCCATAAGTTGGCCATTAATGATGTGAAGAAAGACACCGTCGCGAGCAATAATTTCGTACTGATTCCAATCGTTTACACGGATATAGCCGCCCAGAGCATCACGATTCTCGATCGAGCCTACCAAGCGTGGAGCCTTGCCGGGTTCTGATTCCGATACCTCGCCGCGCCAAGCCAATATGCCGAGATCGGTATTCTCGGAATAGAACTGCCCGGAATAGGCCGCCGCTCTGGGGTTCACTGGAAACCAGAAGTCCGCCTGGGGGCCGGTCATCATCCAGGCAAGATTTGGAGCGGGTTCTCCGGGTCTCGATCTGATCCAAGGCTTTCCGGTCGAGCTGCGGTATTGGATTCCGCTTCCTCCTCCTTGTTCGACCTTGATTTCGAGCTTCAGGTCAAAATTCTTGGCAGTAATTCCGTGATAGGAGATGTAACTATTGTTGTGAGGATAGCCTTTTTGCGTTTCTCCAACGATGGCGCCATCCTCTACCCGCCATAGGGTCGGGTCGCCGTCCCAGTTGTGAAGCGTCTGCCCGTCGAAAATCTGGACAAAGCCACTGTGCTCATCGAAGTCGAGCGGATCGGGTTCGCGAAAGCGGCTGGCATGAGCGGCAGGAGTCGATCCCTGCAGAGGCGCCGTTTGCTGGGAGGTGCTTGGTGCGCTGGATTGTGCATCTCCCCTGCGGGGAAGAACGATGAGCAGAACGGCTGGTACGGTAAGAACCGCTGCAGCGCAAGCACATATTCTGAGACGTTTCATGGGAAATCATAGTAGCGCCTGGAAAAAGGCCTGTCAATAAGGATAGATGTGAGGCTTTATCTCTCAGCTAGATGACGGATCTACTTACGTGTCTTTTCTTTGCCTTTGACATAAGAGGCAGCAGAAGCGTGTGTAGATTCGCGAACAGAGAGTCTGGCGGGGAGGCGCACGAGTTCTACCGGCTTCACATGCGAGCCTCCATGCTCGATACGCTTCAGGAGCACTTCGACGGCTCGAGAGCCGATCTCATAGGCCGGTTGCACGATTGAAGTAATGCCCGGACGAAAGAGCGGTTCAGAATTGAGTTCGTCGAAGGTCACAAATGCAATATCATCCGGGGTGGTCAAACCCATCGCAGAGATCGTGCGAAGCGCGGCCAGTCCAGTAACGCCATTCGTAGCAAACAGAGCAGTGGGCCTGTTTGCGGGACGCAGGAGACCTCGCTGGCAGAGGTTGGCCACCTCATCCTCCTTGAAGCTTCCCTTCCAAATGAGCAAATCTCGAATGGGAATGCCGCTTTTCTGCAGCGCCCGGCGATATCCACGAAGCCGCTCCTGCTCGTTCTGCAGGTGCAGTGGACCTGTAATGATGGCGATCTGCGAATGGCCCTTCTCCAAAAGATGAGAAACCGCCATCTCAGCGGCCTGCGAATCGTCTACGCAGACGGAATCAACTCCTAGACCTTCCGGAACCCGATCAACGCAGACAAGAGGCGGCCCTTCCGCAGCTAAAGAGCCGTAAGCCGACTTGTCTCCGACTTCTCCGGCGGCGACCAGCAGGATACCCTCCACGCGCTGAGCGCGCAGGAGCGCTAACATGTCGGCTTCGCGACCACCATCATTTTCCGAATCCAGCACAATAAGAAAGAATCCAGCCTTGCGCGCGGCCGATTCTGCTCCCCGGATCAATTTCGGAAAGAATGGAATCGTGATATCCGGAACCACCATGCCCAGGGTTTGAGTCCTATTGGTCCTCAGGCTTCGAGCAATCAAATTGGGTCGGTAATTCAAGGCCTTGATCGCCCCGAAAACCTTTTTCCGCGATCGTTCGCTCACGCCAGCTACACCGTTGATCACGTTCGAAACGGTGCCTGAGGAAACACCTGCAAGCTTCGCGAGTTCTTTCTGGGTAGGGGGCATAGCTTTCATAATTGGACGGTTTCAATGATGGCGTGGCTTCGATTATAAAGAAGCATTCGCAGCGGGTCCAACACGATCTGCCAGGGCCTCGCCTGCCGACTCTCTTTCTTCAAGCGGGTTGCTGCATTTGCCCAACAGCGTATCGGCGGGAGTGGCCTGTCCGTAGGGCTTTTCGGCAGGCCGCGAACTTTCTCCGGGGAAAGGTATTGACAGACCTCCAGCCCCCAGCATAGAGTGCGGTAGATGAGACGTCTCAATGCTGGAAATAGCAGCAATTGCGCCACCGAACCCTGCGCGCGGTTTCGACGGCCCAGGAAAGATAGGCGCTGGTTTATCTTCGAGATATCGTCTCGCCCGATGAATAAGTGATTTTCCAGTACTTGAGGTAGCTCCGTGAAACGGAATCTAACTATCGGCCTCGTGGGATGCGGATTTATGGGCCGCACGCATACCAATGCGTTCCTCCAGGCCCCCCGCTTCTTTGAACTTCCCTATCAGCCGGTGCTTCGTGCAGTATGTGCGCGGACTACGGAAACTGCTACGCAGTTCGCGCAAAACTGGGGTTACGAATCAACAGAGACCGACTGGCGGAAGCTCGTGGAGCGCGAAGATATCGACTTGATTGACATCGCCAGTCCGAACGACACGCATGCTGAGATTGCAAAGGCTGCGGCGCAGGCAGGCAAGATGGTGCTGTGCGAAAAACCGCTTGGACGCACTGCTGCTGAATCTAGAGATATGGTGAAAGCGGTGGAGTCGGCCGGAACATCCAACATGGTTTGGTACAACTACCGGCGGGTGCCCGCTCTTGCCCTTTTGCGTCAGTTGCTCGACGAGGGCCATTTTGGCCGAATTTTTCACTATCGTTCGCAATTTCTTCAGGACTGGACGATCTCCCAGGATTTGCCTCAAGGCGGAACCGCCCTGTGGCGCCTGGACGCCAAGGTAGCCGGAAGCGGAGTCACGGGAGATCTGCTCGCGCATAACATCGACATGGCGCAGTGGCTGAATGGGCCAATCTGCGAAGTTTCCGCGATGACGGAGACGTTTATCAAAGAGCGTAAGCATAATCTCACCGGCAAGGTAGAACCCGTCGGAATCGACGACGCAAGCATGTTCCTTTGCCGTTTTCAGAACGGCTCCCTTGCCTGTTTTGAAGCAACCCGCTATGCACGAGGCCACAAAGCACTCTTCACCGTTGAGATCAATGGAGAAGAGGCTTCCGCCTCTTGGGATCTTCACGATCTCCATCGCCTGAGCTTTTTTGACCATCACGATGAGGGGCGCTTGCGGGGCTGGCGGAGCATTCACATTACAGATTCGGACCATCCCTACATGAAACATTGGTGGGTGCCGGGCCTTCAAATCGGATATGAGCATACCTTCGTCCATCAATTCGCAGACTTCGTGCGTTCGCTTGAAAGCGGTCAGGCCGTTTCACCGACCTTTCGCGACGCCCTGGCCACGGATTACGTGACCGATGCCGTGCTGCGATCAGCCACGAGCCGTCAATGGGAAAAAGTCAGTCTCGATTAGCTTCCAACAGCCATTCTTAGGAGAGATCAAGATGCAGATGAGGAATTCACTGAGACGAGCAAGTTTAACGGGAGCCTTGTCTGCGATTGCGGCTCTCGCTATGGGGACCCTGATTGCAGTTCATCCTGCAATTGGACAGCAGGAACAGAATCCCGCACTCGCCGCCAGGCGGCCCGGCGGATTCTTTTCGCAACCTGATCCGATCGACTTTGACGATCACACCGGCTGGACACAGATCTTTGATGGCAAGACGCTCAATGGCTGGGATGGCTCTTCCGATGTCTGGCACGTGGAAGACGGAGCCATCGTAGGAGTCTCTACCTCCGAACATCCAGTCGGCACCACGAATATCATCTGGCGCGGCGGCGAGCCGGCCAACTTCGAGTTGAAGGTAGAGATGAAACTGGAAGGCGAAGGCGCCAACGGCGGGATTCAATATCGCAGCAGCAATGTTGCGGTTTGGCCGCCGATGAATCCGCAGCGCATGGCGCAGATGACCGACGCCCAAAAACAGCAGATGCAGAAAAGAATGGCACTGTTCCAGAAATACGAAAAGTGGGGCATGAAGGGCTACCAGGCTGATTTCGATTACAACAATCGCTACACTGGACAGCTTTATGAGCAAGGAACGGGACGAGGCATCGTTGCCTGGAGGGGCCAGATGGTGCAAGCCAACCAGGGCCAGAAGCCGCGTCTCCTGGCAACACTTGGCACTTCAGATGATTTGAAAACCTACATCAAACCTGGCGAATGGAATCAATACGAAGTCATCGCCGATGGCAATACGATGATCCACATCATTAACGGCCACGTGATGGCGATTCTCGTGGATAATGATCCAACCTTTGCCCAAACCAAAGGCCTGATCGGTTTCGAGATCGAGGGGGCGGGAAACGTGAAGATCTCCCAGCGGAACATCTGGCTGAAGCCCCTCCCCTAAACCATGATCGTGTTCAGTTCTTCGCCTCCTTTGTGCTGTTCTTCCACAAAGGAGGCATAGTGCGGACAGGTTGAATGATTTTTTGAGCGATTCGTCGTCCCAAGGTATGCGGTTTTGCGAGTTTTGTGCGTACAGGATCGATGAGGCGATCGAAATGGAGAATGTTTCAAATGTGCATCGGCATCCAGCCTAGCGTGGTTCAGCCTCGCTTTAATATGAATACATGTGTGCGGCAATTTCTCGATAAAGGTGCTCTGCGTCTATTTGCTGTCGTTCTGGTATGCGCAACCGTACTAAAGTACGAGTGCGTCGTGGGCCATGCGGCCACCAGAGCGGCCGCAGCCCCCCCCGCCGCCAAGCGTGGCGCTATGATATTTCATCAACGTTGCACAACGTGTCATAACAAGCAGCCCGACGATACGACGCCTTTCGGCCCGCCGAATCTCTACCAGGTTTTCCGGCACAAGACGATCTCCTTCGCCCAAGCCACCCAGATCATCCACCACGGCAACGGACCGATGCCCGCCTTCGGCGCATCAATAACCAACAGTCAGATCAGGGACGTAATCGCGTATCTGTCGACGCAATAGCAATCTTTGCGCCCTTCCCTGATCTGTATTCTGGTTAGAGCAGCACGACGCACTTACCTCGCGGGAATGAACTAACCCTGACCGGAAGTCGCGATGGTTGCAGCTCTAAAGGCGATCCGAAGGGTGCTAAGTCACAGATGAAAAACGCGGTGCGGATTGCTGTATTTCTATCGGCCCTTCCCGTGCTTGCACAAAGTAATACCGGAGAATTGCGCCTGACCATCACCGATCCCTCCGGTCACGGGGTCCGCTCCCAGGTCCAGCTCGTCAGCGAGGCCAACCAGTATCGCTCTAGATTCACAACCGACGACCGGGGCAAAGTTGACGCCAGGCGACTGCCCTATGGAATCTATCAGATCCAGATTCAAGCGCCGCCAGCTTTTGCTCCTTCCTCCACATCGGTAGCAGTGCGCTCTGCCCTTCCCATCGACCGCAGTATCCAGCTACAAGTGGCTCAAGTTTCCCAGTCGGTGACGGTCCACGCGTCCGGTACGTTGATCGATCCCTATCGCGCGGGGTCTGTGAATGAGATGGGCTTGCAGACGATTCAGAAGCGGCTAACCGCGCTGCCCGGCCGTTCCATGCAGGACCTGGTGAACTCGGAACCGGGCTGGCTCTATGAAGGCAATGCGGTTCTTCACCCGCGCGGATCCGAATATCAGACACAATTTGTGGTGGACGGCATACCGCTCATCGACAATCGTTCGCCAGGATTCGGTCCCGGGCTTGAGGCCGATGATGTCCACTCCATGAGCATCTACACCGCCGGGATTCCCGCCGAGTACGGCCGCGAGATGGGGGGCGTGGTGGTGGTCAATACGCTCACCAATGAAGATCCCGGATTTCACGGCCATTTCACCCTTTTCGGCGGCAGCTATGCCACGGGTGCAATCGATACCCAGGATCAATACACGTGGAAAGAGAATACGCTTGGCCTCAGCGCCTCTGGCAACATGACGGGGCACTATCTCAATCCAGTGGTCCCTGAAAATTACACCAACAACGGCACCACGGGCAGCTTTTCGCTCAACTATGAGCGCCAGTTCACGCCCAAAGACCATCTCACGCTCATGGCCAGCCATGAACTCGCGCGCTACGAGATCCCCAACGAACTGGTGCAGCAGAACGGAGCCTACCTGCCGAACGCGGACAACAACATCGGCTGTCCACCCGTTCCCGCCAGCCTGGAGCCGAACGATTGTGTCTTTGTTCCTGGGGGGCAGTTACAGACCAGCGATAATTTTGAAACCATGGGGATCGTCTCCTACCAGCACATCTTTTCCTCCGATGCTGTAGGCGACTTGCGAGGAATGTCCCGTGACCACTCCAACGACTTTTATTCCAACCCGGCCTCCTGGCCGCTCATCGCCACCCAGCACAACGACTTCAAAGAGATCTATTTCAACGGCAGCATCTCCGTTGATCGCCGTAATCAGGAGTGGAAGGCGGGCATCGACTCCGACGCCATATTCCTGAACGAAAACTTCAGTTACCTGATGCCCGACTGTGCCAATCTTTCGGACCCGCAATGCCCCATCACGTTGGGAATCCTGGACGCCGGCGCTACAACCTTCGCCTTTACGGGCAGCCGTCCGGATCTCGAACAAGCGGCATATGTTCAGGATGCTCTCCAGCTCGGCAACTGGGCGATTGATGCAGGGCTGCGCTGGGACCACTACCAATTGTTGTTGAACCAGAATGCACTGAGCCCGCGTGTTGCCATCTCGCGCTACTTCCCTTCCGTAGCGGTGAAGGTTCACGGCTCTTATGACCGCATTTTTCAGACGCCATCCTTCGAAAACATCCTCTTATCAAGTTCTCCGTCTGCGGAGAGCCTGGACACCAGCGTTCCCGCAGTGCAGCTTCCGGTTAAGCCTTCGCATGGAAGCTATTACGAATTGGGAGCCACCAAAGGATTTTTTGCCAAGCTGCGGCTGGACACCAATATGTTCCGCCGTGACGTGAACAACTATGCCGACGACAATCAAGTTCTGAGCACAGGGATCAGTTTTCCCATCGCATTCAGCAAGGCCGTCCTCTACGGCGCTGAGGGCAAGCTTGAAGTCCTGCAGTGGGGGCGGTTCTCAGGTTTCGGCAGTTACTCCTACATCGTAGGGAACGCCTGGTATCCCGTGACCGGCGGATTGTTCCTGGGAGATAATGCGAACAATCCGACCAGCGGGCATTTTCCGGACTCGCAGGATCAGCGGCAGTCTATCCGCGACCGCGTCCGCTATCAGATTTCCCCGCGCCTGTGGATCGCCGCGGGAAGCGCTTACAACAGCGGACTACCGTTTCAGCCGGATTTAACGCCGCAGCAATATGCCACGGAATACGGTCAAGTGGTGATTAATCAGCTCAATTTCGATCGCGACCGCATCAGTCCGCGCTTCACGCAAGATGCTTCGGCCGGAGTCGATCTTTACAGCCACGAACAACGTTCCGTACGCTTGCAAGTCGACGGCCAGAACCTAAGCAATTCGATCGAAGTGATCGACTTCGGGGGCCTTTTCTCCGGAAACGCCATGGGGCCGTCGAGAAGCTTCATGCTGCGTCTCACGACCCTGTTCTAAACTTATCGATCATTTCCAGGTAGGCAGGGTGGTCGCTGGCGCCTGGTTCTCTACGACAGCTTTGGAAAGATTCCGCGGCCGGTCCACGTCGACGCCGTGTTCCAGGGCCATGAAGTAGGCAAACAACTGCAGCGGGACCACTTCAAGCAGAGGCAAAAGATACTCGCTGGCCTGCGGAATGAAGATGCAATCGGTGGCCAACGCTGGGACTTCCCTGTCATCCTCGCTGGCGATACCGATGATGTGTGCGCCCTGCGCTTTCATGTCGCGCAGCAGCTGAAGGGTCTTTTCGTACCGGACAACGGAGGCGGGAAGCGTGCGGTCCACGGTGGCCAGCACCACCAGCGGCACGCGATCGCTCACCAGCGCGTTGGGGCCGTGCTTGAGCTCGCCCACCGGGTAGCCTTCAGCGTGCACGTACGAGCTCTCCTTGAGCTTCAGCGCTCCCTCGCGCGCAATGGCGTAGTGAATGCCGCGGCCAAGATAGAGAAACGTTGCCGCCCCGCTGTAGCGCCGGGCAAGATACGCAGTCTGATCGCGCCAGGCATCGAGATGCGCACCAAGTGTGGCGGGCAGAGCACGCAACTCGCGAATATGCGCGTCAATCGTGGCGGAATCCATGCGCCCCAGCTTCGCGCCTTCATACAGCGCCAGCAGGTACAGCACAGCGAGCTGGCAGGTGAAGCTCTTCGTGGCCGGGATTGCCTTTTCCGTTCCGGCAGCGAGCGGCATCGACAGATCGGCCTCAGTCGCCATGGTGGAACCGGCGACATTGGTGATGGCCAGCGTGCGATGCCCCTGGCGATGCGCTTCCTCGAGCGCAGCAAGCGTGTCGGTGGTTTCGCCCGACTGCGAGAGCACGAGCACGCTGGGATGGCGCAGATCAATGTAGCCCGGACCGCCGCGACAACTGTACTCGCTCGCGTACTCTACATCGACGGCGAGTCCGCAGAGGTCTTCGAGCAAGATTTCGCCATAGAGGCCGCTATGGCGGCTGGAGCCGCTGGCGGCGATGAGAATTTCGCCGGCCTCGCCGGGCCAGTGGGCCAGCTCGGCCTCCATCTCCGTCTTCAGGCCGTTGCCGGCCAGGTAAAGAGCGAGCGTACGCTCCAGCGCCTCCGGCTGTTCGTAGATTTCGCGCAGCATTTCATGGACAAACGTCGGCATAAACCTCTTTGCGGCGGCCTCATCGTTAGTTGAGCAAGGGCCCCAAGATGATCATACCGCCCCAAATCGATCATATTCGTGATTCCTTGTAGGAATCCTCCAAGGCCCCTCTTTCCTTCGCAAATGCTCCCCGCCGAATCACGAACCACGACGAACCAACCACGAGCCGCTGTGCTACCATTCGGGCAACTGCAGGAGGTCGCAATGCATAGCTATTCCAGGCGGGATCTTTTGAAGGTTGGCGTGGCCGCGGGCGCACTCGCCGGCGTGGGCGAACTGAGGGCCGAGCGGGCCACCGCGACGGATTGGGTCACGCTGGGCAAGTCGGACGTGAAGGTGACGCGGCTGGCCTTCGGTACCGGTTCCTTCAATGGACGGGTGCAGCAGGAACTGGGCCAGGACGGCTTCACCCGTCTGGTTCGCTACGCCTACGACCGTGGCATTCGCTTCTTTGAGACAGCCGGCTCCTACGGCCAATCGCAGCAGATGCTGGGCATCGCGCTCCAGGGCCTGCCCCGCGACAGCTACAGACTCATGTCGAAGGTCACCACCGAGCAAAGCGGCGATCCGCTGCAGCGGCTTGAAGAGCTGCGCGCCAACTCCAAGACCGATTACTTCGACATCATGCTGCTGCACTGGCAGCATGTGGCAAGCTGGCCCACGGATTCGCTGCGCTGGCAGGATGCGATCCTCGCGGCAGAGCGCCGCCAACTGGTGCTGAGCCACGGCGCATCCGTCCACGGATTGCCCGCCTTGCGCCAGGTGCCCGAGACCAAGTGGCTGGATATTGCCATGATCCGCATGAACCACAAAGGCACGGTAATGGACACCGAGGTGCCGGACAACGGTGGCGTCGGCAGCGTGCCGGAAGTAGTGGAGCACGTGAAGCTGGCCAAGGCGCACGGGCTGGGCGTCATTAGCATGAAGCTGATTGGCGAAGGCAGGTTCAATCACGAGGACCGGCAGAAGGCCATGCGCTTCGCCTTCCGCAATGCTGGCGTGGATTGCGTGACGGTGGGCTACAAGAATACGTCGGAGATCGACGAAGCCATCGATAATCTCAACCTGGCGCTGGCGTAGTAGCGCCGGTCTCCAGACCGGCTGTCGTGCGGGTCTCCAGACCCGCACACTTCGCTTGAGAGCTAAGATTTCCAGAAGATAATTGTGAGCCTGACCGCACGCCCCTACAGGCTCTGCTTCCGCGCCAGCCGCCGGTTGCGCAGCCACTTGGCCACGCCCAGCGTCAGCAGCATACCGCCGAAAGGCACGCACGTGAGCACGACGATGAGTGCAAACCAGCCGGTATTGGTGGTAGCTCCCAGCCGCGTGTAGCCGCCCAGCAACGTGACCAGCAGCACGGCCGCAACCACGCCAATGCCCACCATCCATCCGCCCCATTGCAGCAACTGGCGCGTTCCGTCATTAGCCATCGCGGGTTTCGTCGACTTTGGCACAGCCAGCGGCATCGCTTTCTATCCTTGCGCGAGGCGCAACATCACGTACGTGATCACGCCCGTGACCGAGACATAGAGCCAGATGGGAAAGGTCAAGCGCGCAATTTTTCTATGTTGTGGAATGCGCCCCGAGAGCGAAAAGAAAAACGTGACCAGCACCATGGGCAGTGCCACGACCGCCAGGATGATGTGACTGGCCAGCAAACATAGATACGGCGTGCGCAGCGCCGCGTGCAGCGGGTAACGCACATCGCCATGCAGCGCGTGGTGCGCAATGTAGCCCACCAGGAACAGCGTCGAGAAGGCAAACGCCGTCAGCATGGCGCGGCGATGGGCGCGAATGCGATGGGCGCGGATAAAACTGAAGCCGACCAGCAGCGCCGTAGCCGCCAGGCCGTTGAGCACTGCGTTCATGGCCGGTAGAAACGCCCACTGATCGCTCGTTGCCGCGGCCGGGTGAATATAAATGAGCCAGAACAGAAACGCTGACGCCGCAGCGCTGATGGCAAGAATGGCGGCGATGGCCGGGGCGGAACCGGAGCGGGAATTCGAGGCGGGTGCAACGCTAGTCATCGGTCAGGCCCTTGCGCAGATCATCAGCGTAGTGAACAGCAGCGGCAAATACAACACGCTCACCTTGAGCAGATCGCGCGCCAGCATGCGGCTTTCATCTTCAGACCGCGCGCGCAGGATACCGGCGAAACGAATGGTGTAGGCGAGATAAACGAGCCCCAGCACGGTGGCGATGATTGCATACGCAGTGCCGGCCATGTGCAGCCACCAGGGCGCCAGGCTCACGGGAATCATCAGCACCGCGTAAAACAGCGCCTCCACCACGGTGGAGAGGCCGTCGGGCTGCACCACCGGCAGCATGCGGATGCCGGCCCTGCCATAATCCTCGCGATAGAGCCACGCAATCGACATGAAGTGCGGAAACTGCCAGACAAACAGAATTGCGAACAAGGCCACGGCCGGCCATTCAATGTGCGGCCGCGCTGCGGTCCAGCCCAGCATGGGTCCCATGGCTCCCGGAAACGCGCCAATAAACGTGGCCAGCGAGGTGACGCGCTTGAGCGGCGTGTACACCGCCACGTAAGTAAACGCGGTAAGCAACGCCAGCGAAACAGTGAGTAGGTTGGTGTGCAGCAGCAGCCACAGTGCGCCCAATCCGAGCGCGCCGATGCCGGCCACGATCCCGGTGCCAAGCGAAAAGCGTCCTGAAGCCAGCGGCCGATCGGCAGTCCGCTTCATGCACGCGTCGGTGCTGCGCTCCAGGGCCTGATTTAACGCGCCTGCCCCTGCCGAAACCAGCGCGATGCCGACCAGCGCATCCAGCAACCCGCGCTGCATACTCGAGATCCCCGACTGCAACGAGCCCAGATAATAGCCGCCCCATCCGGTGACCAGCACCAGGCCCACGACCTTTACCTTGAAGAGTTCGCGCAGATCGTGAATGAGGGTCGCCGTGGCGCCGGGACTAGGTGCATGGACAACCGCCGGCATGTGCGGGTGCGCATGTGCTTCGGCGGGCGCTGCGTCGATTTCCGGCGGATGTGCGGCCTGAGAGGCTAAGGTCATGGAAAAAGTGCAGGTATGAGGCAAGGGGACGCGGTCGGCCTGCCTTCTCATGATAGCAAGGCAGTTTCGGTTGTTTCGGAGGGCCTATGCTCTCGGCCCATCGGAAGCCTCGCCCACCCGTACACGGTCCGGGGGAAATGCCCGTAGTCGCGGGTAGGATTTTTTGGGCAAGAAATTTCAGAATCTGCCCGACGGGACAGCATACAACCTCTGTGGGATTCGAATCGCCGCGCGAAAGTGATACGTGGACTTCGCTTTCCCGGTAATTCTTTCCGGCGCCCCGGAGAAGTTTTGCACGATGCAAGTAAGTTTTACCCGGTTGCTCATGGGCAGAATTTTCCCACGTTTATTCACGCAAAAGACGCAGTTGACGCGTCAGGAAAACGTGTATGATCCCCGTAGTGATTCCCAGACTGGTTGCCTACCGGTAAGGACTGAAACGAATCCAGGGGGGAAAGAACAGCGGCGCAAGACGAAAGACGGACCGCGGTTTTTTTTCAATTGGCTTGTTTCAGAAGCCGGATTTCGGCTTAGCAGCAGTAGAGAAGGCCCTCTGCACGCCAAGCTTCACGCGAAGAGGTTGCTGAGTAGTAAGCATCAGGCGTTGCGCGTCTCGTTGTAGCTCAGAACAGCCCGACAAATCGAAGCGACACAACCCTTTGTGCAAGGGCACGGGAGAGTTGTGCAGCAATGCGCTCGCAGCGCAAAGGGAACCCAAAGTTCTCCTGAGGTAGTTTTGTGAAAATTCAGACCCCGCTGTCTATCGGCGCAAACATCCTCGGAACGAGGCTCTGGCGCCAGCCGCGTTGGCTCTTACTGAATAGACGCTACCTGCTCCTGATTGGTTGCCACGGTGCCGGACCGTCGTGCACGCCCGCCATTTCTGCTGATCCGGATCAAGGTACACGTTCGGTTCAGTCGCGGATCAAAGCGCGCGACAGGGCCCGCGACAAGTCCGGACCGGCCCCGCGTTTTGAAGCCCGTTTTGAAGCCACTGACGGCAACGGCCCGGCGCACGCGCCTACCTCGAAGCCTACCCGGAAAAACTACTCCACCCATTTCAAAAGGGACCCCGTGAATATGTTCAAAAATTCCTCCCTCGCATTGTGTCTGCTCACCGTCGCAGCGGTATTCGCGACGGGCTGCGGCGGCGCCAACACCAAGGCCCTGGCGGCCTCTGGAAGTTCGCCGGTAACGGCGCCCCCATCATCCAGCCCCTCGTCCAGCACGGGCTCTTCAGGCTCCTCGGGCTCTTCAGGCTCCTCGGGCTCTTCCGGCTCCTCGACCGGCTCGAGCTCTTCTGGATCCTCGACCGCCGCCGGCTCGTCGGGCTCCTCGACAAGCTCGGGTTCTTCGGGCTCCTCCTCCGGTTCAAGCTCTTCGGGCACCTCATCCGGTTCGGGTTCTTCGTCCGGTTCCGGCTCTTCATCCGGTTCGACAACTACGTCGGCTTCTTCCACGGGCGGAATCACCATCACCAGCCCCGCCAGTGGCGCCTCCGTTTCGTCGCCCTTCAAACTGACGGCCACCGCCTCCACCTGCTCTTCGCAGACTGTGACCTCGATCGGCTATTCACTTTCCAAAACCGCCAGCCCGACTCTTGCCAGCGGCACTTCGCTTTCAACCCAGGTCGTCTCTGCCTCCACCGGCACGCAGACTGTCTACCTCACCGCCGATGGAAGCGACGGCGCTACCTGCACCGCCAGCGTAACTGTGGACGTGACGGACGCAAACTCGGCCGCTTCGATCATCCCGTCGAATGCCACTAGCGTGAAGTTCATTGAACAGCTCCCCAACTGGGTTGACGAGCACGATCCCGCCACCGGAGCCACTTCGAGTGGCGCCATGACCATGGTGAGTTCTCCTGCCCTCAGCGCCAACGCCCGCGAGTTCAACACCACCTTCTCCGGATCGGGCGGCGAGATTTACCACGTCAGCTGGGGCGCCGACGAGACTTCAACCAACTTCTTCTACGACGGATGGGTTTACCTGACAAGTTCGGCCAGCAACATCGCCAACCTGGAGATGGATATGAACCAGGTGATCTCCAACGGTGACACCGTGATTTACGGATTCCAGTGCGACGGCTACTCCGGCACCTGGGATTACACCGAGAATTCAGGCTCGCCCTCCAGCCCCACCGACAAATGGGTACATTCCTCTGCCGCATGCGACGTGCGCAACTGGAGCAAGGACACCTGGCACCACATCCAGATCAGCTACTCGCGCGATGACTCCGGGAATGTGACCTATAACTCGGTTTGGCTGGATGGGACCGAGGCCCCGATCAACAAAACAGTGCCTTCCGAATTCGCGCTGGGATGGGGTTCAGTGCTTCTCACCAATTTCCAGATAGACGGCCTGGGCTCCGGGTCCAATACTGTATACCTGAACGAGCTGACCATCTCGCGCTGGTAAGTTCCGTATCGCGGGCAAGGCAATTTCCCCGCGGAGACGTATGCGCCATCCTACATGTCCCGGCGTTCGCATTGTGACACCAATGTGAACGCCGTACGACTTTCTTGGCAACCAAAGCCGGACTGTCTACACTTCCGCTCGTCGGGTAAATCCCCTACAAATCGGCGTCGAAGCTTGTAAGGTACTGTGGATAAGTCAAGGCGCGGACAAATTTATGCCGGAACCTGTCCGAAACCTTCCCACAACTAACTTCCAATTATCCCGATATTTCCGCATGACCACTGTGCGCTGAAAATCGCGCGATGCATGCGACACTCAATTCGTTGCCTGCACCCGAAGCTATATTCTTATGGCTCCCGAAAGCCCCATCGACGCGTAGCGGGAAACGTGTATGATGCCCTTAGTAACTCAACGACGGGCGGCATACAGTCAGCGGGGGAGCGTGGGGCGGGATGAACTGCTCCTACTTCCATGGCTCGACTGGGCCGTATTCGTAATCGTCGAGGGCAAGCTCCTCTTAACGCCAGGTTGTACGCGGAGAGGTGGCTGAGTAGTGGAGTCACGGACATCACGCTTCCGTAACTGCCCTGTAAGCAGCCGGACAAATTAGAGAAGGGCGAACTTTTCCTAGGAAAGGTTAGGGATAAGTGCGTCCGGAAATCCGCCTTTCGCAAGCCAAACCGCTCACGGTGGCTTTGCGAAGTAGCGCCGGCATTGAGCCAGAACCTAGCCCTTCTGCAGTGACCGCGAGCGCGGCCACACATCAAGCTGCAGCACTTTCGCCGCTGATTGAGTAGATGCGGGCAATGCGTAATCGGTTGCCGCAAATGCTTGTTGCCGCACGAGAACGATGGAACGGGCTTACGCCAGAAAAAACCCCACGAAAGGGATAACTCGTGACCTTTTTGAAACAGAGCGCTCTCGCGCTTTCTTTGCTCGTTGTGTTTGCACTAGTCGCAGCCGGATGCGGCGGAGCCGCCTCCAAGCCGACGGCCGCGTCAACCACCTCGCCCGCCTCACCGACAACTTCCACCCCATCCCCTTCAGCTCCATCTAGTCCCGCTCCATCGACTCCGGCCACAAATTCTCCTTCCACTCCAGCAACGAGCGCCACCATCGCGATCAGCTCGCCTGCCAATGCGTCGGCAGTGGTATCGCCATTCAACCTGGCTGCAACAGCCGCCACGTGCTCTTCGCAGCCGGTTACCTCGATGGGCTACTCGCTCGATACCAGCACCGACACCACGATCGTGAACGGAGCGTCTGTGAGCGATCCGGTTTCGGCCGCGACCGGAACACATGTTCTGCACGTGAAGGCGTGGGGAGCCCAGGGCGCAGTCTGCGACCAGGATGTGACCGTCGCGGTCACGGATGCCAGCTCGCCCGAAAACTCACTGGTGCCCAGCAATGCCACCGTCGTCAGCAATCTGCAGACCTCAGGGAGCTGGAAGGCGGCGCATGATCCAGCCACGGGCGCGAGTTCCAGCGGATCCACGGCCATTGTGGCCTCGCCCTCGCTCAGCGGCCATGCTCGCGAGTTCGACACCACTTTCTCTGGCTCTGGCGGAGAGATCTACGACTTGGATTGGGGCAATGATCCCAATGCTACCAACTTCTTCTACGACGGTTGGGTTTACTTGTCGAGTTCGGCCACCAATATGGCCAACCTCGAGATGGATATGAACCAGGTGCTCTCGAACGGCGACACCGTAATCTACGGATTCCAGTGCGACGGCTACAGCGGCACCTGGGACTACACGCAGAACACGGGAAGCGTGAGCAAGCCCACCGATACGTGGATCCATTCCGGTGCGCCCTGCAACGTGAAGAACTGGAGCAAGAACCAATGGCATCACGTGCAAATCAGCTACTCGCGCGACGATTCCGGCGCGGTCACCTACAACTCGGTGTGGCTAGACGGCGTGGAAGCGCAGATCAACGCAACGGTGCCTTCGGAGTTCGCGCTGGGATGGGCGCCGGTACTGCTGACAAACTTCCAGATAGACGGTTCCGGATCAGGCTCCAACACCGTGTATCTCGACAATTTCACCATCTCGCGTTGGTAAGTTCCTGGTCACGTAACCGGGTAAATTCCAATCGCGAATGATGAATCAGACCCCACGCGTACCGGGGTCCGCATTGTGAAAACAATGCGGACCCCGGTACGACTTTTTAGGGATCTCGGCGCCGCGAATCTACACCGTAGATGGTCGGGTAAATTCTCTACAAATCGCGGTGGCAGTCTGAAGGCTCCGTACAGGATCCTCAAATCTAAAACAGTACTCACCGCGGCTCCAACCTCAATCAATCCACCAGATGCCGCGTCTTGCCTGCAGTCCTGCCTGCCACGACGGTGCGCTCTGCATTTGTCCTTCCAATGCTGCCTGCACACGTCATGGTGCTTTTCTCGACGGTGAGAGCGCGCTCGACATAAAGCGAGGAACGTGTATTATGGCCCAATAACTGGCAGCCTACCGGTCAGCATGAAAGCATCAGGCGGGAAGACAATCTACTTCCAATTCCAGCTCGTATGGGCCCGATTCTGAGTTCGCTATAGAAGGCAAGCTTCTCTGCACGTCGGGTTGTACCCAAACAGATGGCTGCGTAATGAGCAGCCGGTATAGTTGCTTGGCAACAGCCAGGCAGAGCAGCAAGACAAACCTTTCCTACGAAGGTCGCGCGAAAGGTGCGCCCGGACTTCCCACGCGCCGCCTCGAAACAAACGTTCCTGAGACGGATTCCGCTGCCGATGTGGGCCGTGCTTCATCCGGCTCGGCGATCGCCGTTGGCTGGGAACAAGCGGCGGCTCGTTGGCCGCTCACGTTGATCGGAGCGGGGCAAGGGAGAAACGTTTGCCGTAAGCGCCTCGCGCAGCGAGTGGCTTAACGAACGACTTGAACAGCCTAGGCCAAAAAAATCCAACCAAAGGGAGAGTTGAATGACCTTGCGGACAAATAGTTTTCTTGCTCTTTCTTTGCTCGTCGTCCTCGATGCGGCCACAACCGGATGCGGTGGATCTGGTCAATCAGCCACGATGGCGAGCACGTCGCCAGGCTCCAGTTCACCGGGCTCGTCCGGAAGCTCTTCGGGCTCCTCCGGCTCGTCAGGATCCTCTGGCTCTTCAGGTTCCTCTGGCTCATCAGGTTCCTCTGGCTCATCAGGTTCCTCTGGCTCATCAGGTTCCTCCGCACCCGCGACCTCCGGCATTACCATCAGCGCCCCGACAAACGGCGCAGCCGTGGGCTCACCGTTCAATCTCGTCGCCAGCGCCACCACCTGTTCGGCGCAGACTGTCACCTCCATCGGCTACTCGATCGACAGCAGCACCGCCGTCGTCGTGGCAAGCGGCGGCACCATGAATACGCCAGTGTCCGCGCAAACGGGCACGCACACCTTGCAGGTGGAAACGTGGGGAGCGCAGGGAGCAACCTGCGCTCAGGACGTGGCGGTTGCGGTTACGGACGCTAGTTCGCCGGAAAACTCGCTGGTGCCCTCCGACGCCACCGCGGTGAGCAACATTCAGGCGATGAGTGGCTGGCGGGCGGTGCACGATCCGGGCACGGGTTCGCACTCGAGCTCGAGCGGCTCAATGAGCTTGGTGAGCTCGCCCTCAATGAGCGACAGTGCGCGGCGGTTCATTACAGACTTTTCGGATAGCGGCGGTGAGTCTTACAACGTGGGGTTCGCCAACGATCCGAATGCCGAGAACTTTTTTTACGACGGGTGGGTGTACCTGACCAGTTCGACAAGTACCCTGTCCAACCTGGAGATGGATATGAACCAGGTGATGGACAACGGATGGACCGTGATCTACGGATTCCAGTGCGACGGCTACTCCGGGACCTGGGACTACACCGCGAACCGGGGAAGCCCGACTCATCCGAACGATCAGTGGGTCCACAGCGGCGCGTCTTGCAACGTGCAAAACTGGGCCAAAAATACCTGGCACCATGTGCAGGTCAGCTACTCCCGCAATGATGACGGCGTGGTGACGTATCACTCGGTTTGGCTCGACGGAACGGAGTCGCAGATCAACGCCACGGTCCCGTCGGCCTTCGCACTCAGATGGAATCCGGAGCTGCTGACCAACTTCCAGGTGGACGGCAAAGGTTCGGCATCCAACACCGTGTATCTCGATGCACTCACCATCTCGCGCTGGTAACTGGCGAGCGCCTGGGGCCGCAGCTCACATCTGCGCGGCGGCCTTCAGGATTTCCGCCACCACTTCGTCCGGCGTACGGGTGTCTGCGGCAATGGAAGCATGCGCAGTGCGATAGAGCGGCAAGCGTCGCTCGTAGCGGCGGGCGAGGTTGGCTTCGTCCGCTAGAACGGGGCGCGTGCCTTCGGTGCCGCGACAACGGTCCAGCGTGGTGGCAAGCTCCACTTCCAAATGCACCAGCAGCGTGCTCTTTTCCGTGAGCAAGAGGGCGCGCGTGTCGCTTCTCTCAATCGCGCCGCCGCCAAGAGCGAGCACCAGCGCGTCGCCGCCGGCCAGACGCGCTATGGTGGCATGCTCGCGATCGCGAAAGGCAGCTTCGCCGTGCTGCGCAAAAAGCTCGGCGATGGTACAACCGGCGTCAGCCTCGATCACGTCGTCCACGTCGACAAAGCGCCAGCCCAGCCGCCGCGCCAGCAACGGACCGACCGTGCTCTTGCCCGATCCCATGAAGCCGGTGAGAACGATGCGGCGCAGCCTGGACGCGGGCGCCGGTTCGGACTGAAAAGGGAAACTCACTGCAGCCAGTATAGCGATCAGCTATCACCTGCTAGCTGTCCGCTTCCTTCACCCCAGCACCATCACGATCGCGCCCACGGTGATCAGCAGTCCGCCCACAATGGCCGCCGCGTTCAGCTTTTCACCCAGCAGCGCCCACGCAAACACAATCACCAGCGGGACGGAGAGCTTGTCGAGCGGGGCCACACGCGACGCCGGCCCGAGTTGCAGGGCGCGAAAATAGCAGATCCACGACAGGCCCGTTGCCAGCCCGGAAAGGGTAAGAAACAGGACGGTGCGACGATCGAGGTCGCGGATCTCGCCGTGCTTGCCAAGCCCGATGGCGATGGCCCAGGCAAAGACCACCACCACGCTGGTGCGCAGGGCGGTGGCCAGGTTTGAGTCCACATGCGCCACCCCCACCTTAGCCAGCAGCGCCGTGGCCGCAGCGAAAGCGGCCGAAAGCAGCGCCCATCCGATCCAGTTCGTGCTCCAGTTCATGGCATCCAGAATACGCGGTGCGCGACTGGATCGCATTGGCCCGCCAGCCCGCGTTACCATCGAAATATGCGCCCCCTCCTGCTGGCTTCTGCAGCTCTCGCCCTGCTCTCCATGGGCGGATGCGGCTATCACACGCTGGGCGCCGCCACACATCTGCCGCCGGACGTGACAACGCTCTCGATCCCGGAGTTTGCCAACCGCACGGTAGCGAACGGAACCGACCGCGTGATGACGGAAGCCGTGATCCGCGAATTCATGACCCGCACCCGGTTCCAGGTGACGCCCGCCGACAAGCCGGATGCGGATGCGGTGCTGCACGGAACCATCACGCAGGAATCGGTACGGCCGCTGACCTACAACACCCAGACCCAGCAGTCCTCCAGCTTCCTCATCACCGTGGTGGCTTCCGTCACGCTCACCGGCCGCGACGGCAAGGTCCTCTACCGCAACGACAACTACGTTTTCCGCCAGCAGTATGAGTCCACTACCGATCTGCCCCTTTTCCTCGAAGAAGAGCCGGCTGCGGTCCAGCGCCTGGCACGGGACTTTGCGCGCCAGCTCGTCGCGGACGTGCTCGAAAGTTTTTAACCACAATATGGGTCGATCTCGACCGATTTTGCCGGCTTTTCGACAGGCGGAGCCTTTTCAATCAATTGGCCTCCGGCCTCCGCGAACGCTATTCTGGAACTGCATGCAATTTGCACCTCACAACGGCTCGACGCTCCGCGCCGCCCTCCTGGCTGAACCCGCGGAGCGTGCGTCTCAACCCGCGGAGCGCGCATTTTGACCGGCCCCCGTTCAGGCGCGGCCGGAGGCGCCGGCCTTACCGCGGTGCAGCGGTTCACGGCGCAGATTGAGGCAGCCGCGGCCGGCAAAGGCGAGTTGCGGCCCGGATACGTGCTGGCCGGCGACGAGGTTTTTCTGCTCGACCGCTGCCGCGCCGCCGTGCTCAAGGCCTTTGTGCCGCCCGATCTGCGCGATTTCTGCCTCTCCGATCTCGACCTGGCCGAAACCTCGATCTTTGAAGTGCTCGACCGCGCGCAGACGCCGTCGCTGATGGCGCCGTTCCAGGTGATCTTTGTGCGCAACGTGCGCCAGCTCTACACGCGCGGCGCAAAGAAGGAAGAGTTTGCCGCGCTCGACCGCTATTTCCGCTCGCCCAATCCGCAGGCGCTGCTGCTGTTTGTCGCCGACTTCCTGCGCATCCCCTCCGACACGCGCCGCATGGAGATGGACGACAAGAACCGCTTCGAGCGCCTGACCGAAACGCTGGGCGAGCACTGCGGCATGGTGGAGCTGGCGCGCGTGAACGAAGAAGACGCCATGCGCTGGGCCGTGGCGACGGCGCAGGAGCCGGGCGTGCGCATGGAACCCGACGCGGCGCGCGAGCTGGTGGACGCGCTGGGCGCGGACATGATGCTGGTCGCGTCGGAGCTGGAAAAGCTGCTGCTCTACGCCACCGGGCCGCGGACGCATTACGCTGGGCGATGTGGAGACCATGGTGCTGGCCGCCAAGCAGCGCTCGCTCTACGAACTGACCGACGCCATCAGCGCCCGCGACCGCGTGCGCGCGCTGGCCCTGCTGCAGGGCCTGCTCAACAGCTCCGACGCCGGCGAAGACGCGGCCATCGGCCATCTCTACATGCTGGCCCGCACCTTCCGCCAGATGCTGGTGATTCTCGAGAAGAATGTGCGCGACTCGCGCGCCATCTGGCAGGCGCTGTGGCAGGGCTTCCGCATGCCGCCCTTTGCCGCCGACGACCTGATCCGCCAGGCGCGCCGCTACAAGAGCCGCCGCGAACTCACCCGCGCGCTGCGCCTGGTGGCCCGCGCCGATCTGGAGCTGCGCTCCTCGCCGCCCGACAAGCGGCTGGTGCTGGAGCGGCTGGTCTACGAGCTCGCATCGGAGCCCAAGGCAGCCGCGGCCGGATTCGCCTCGGCGCAATTATCCTTCGAAAGCTGATTTCGAGCGAAAGCTGATTTTCGAGAGCGGATGATCGAGTTTGTGTTCGCACCCGTAACGCGTCTGTCATCCTGAGCCAAGTTTGGCTAGCATTTCGGCCAAATCGAGTCGAAGGATCTGCGGTTCGGGACTCGCAAAACGCCTTCGCTGCTCGGGCCCATCATCGATTCCGTCCCTATGATCACCCCCGCCAACATCGCCGCCGCTCTGCTCCTGCTCATCCCCTACCTGGCAGTGGCATTTTTTCCGCGGGCGATGGCGGCACGGGTACGTAGCCTTCCAGCGTGGGCGCAGGTTGCCGCGCCTGCAGCACTCTCGATCTCCTATGTGCTTGTAACGGCCAGCGTCGGCACCTTTCGCTGGGCCTGGTTCGCCCTCTACCTGCTGCTCCCGGTCGCCATCGCGGCACTCCTCATGCAGGCCGCGCAGCTCGATCCGCCACAATCAGCTCCAACCGCAGGTACAACTGCCGAGCCCTCCCAGCGCGGCAACTGGCGCGACTTCCTGATCCTGGCGATCCTCGGACTCGCCGTCGATCTGCGCTGGTTCGAGCGGGCGTGGCCGCCGCACCTGGCCATCTTCAACAAGATCCTGCTGCTCGACGCCGGCATCTACGGCTTCGTCCTCATCCGCCAGCTTGAGGGAACCGGCTTCGACCTCCGCCTGCGCCTGCGCGACGTCGCCATCGGTCTGCGCGAGGTGGCCTTCTACACTCCGATCGCCTTGGTTCTGGGCCTGAGCCTCGGCTTTCTGCACGCGCATGCGGTGTGGCCGCGCCCCGGCGCCATCGCCACGCATGGATCTTCACCTTCTTCTTCATCGCCGTGCCGGAGGAGCTGTTCTTTCGCGGATGGCTGCAGAACCTGCTGGAACGCCGCATCGGCCGCTCCCCTGCCCTGTTCGCGACCGCGGTCCTCTTCGGCCTGGCGCACTTCAACAAGCGCACCACCAGCTTCAACTGGCGCTATGTGCTGCTGGCCGCGCTGGCCGGCATCTTCTACGGCCGCGCCTGGCGTCGCAACCGCCGCGTAGGCGCCTCTGCCGTCACCCATGCCACGGTCGACTCCATCTGGTCGCTATGGCTGCATTAGGGAGCCTCTGAATTAGGCCCCGTTTTGAAGGGTACGGGCTTAACAGCTTGCTGAAAAACTCCCGTGGGATGGCCGAAGGACCGTACAAGCGTCCCTCAGGGGCTGAAGCCCACCTTGATTTTGCTGGCTTTATTGGCCCGACTAAAGTCGTGCCCTTGTTACAAAGCCCCCACTGAGAGTTTTTCCGCAGCCTGTTAAGCCCATACGTTGAGCAATGCAGAATGAACGGGGGCTTTATAGCCCCTGTGGGAATGCGCACTACTTTGCCAGAGCTTCCTTCGGGCCCGTTTCACATTTCAGAACGGTCGGCCGCGGAACAGAAAGACCAGTTCGATCAGCAGAATGATCACAACCGTTGCCTCCAGAAAGAACGCGCGGCTCTGATTGAACTGATCGACCATGTAGTGGTAGCACTCTTCAGCGGTCTTCAGCTTCTGGGCAACCAGGTCCTTGTAATCCGGCACCCCCACGCGCGCCGCTGCCAATCGGTAAAGCCGGGCGGCGAACATATCGCTGAGGAACTTGATGGCGTTGTCGGCGCGCTCCGTCAGCTCAACCACATCCAGCAGGACAGTAGTCAGGTTGGTGGCCGACTTGGCCAGCCCCCAGCGCCCCAGGACCCCGGTTTTCGTCTCCAGAGAGTCATAGACACCGGCCAGTACTTCCGTCAGCAACTCATCGTAATGCCGGAATTCGAGCAGCTGCGAATTGGCATATTCCAGCAACTGGATCGCGGTTTCCGCTCCGGCAGGCGTGTCATAAAGAAAAGCGGCGTTCCACCCGATCACGGTGAGGTCGCTCGCATAATACGAAATCTGCGAACGCAGCACCTCGGCGCGCTCTCCTTCCGATAGCTGAGTTTTATCTCCGCGCACCAGCTGCGCGATCGGCTCCCCATGCTTCTGAATCAATTCGCCGGCAGAAGGCGATCCAGGCGCCTCGCGGATGTGAAAGATGAAATAGTCCTCGCTGATCCAGCGTGAGTAGGGCTTGACCATCGCCTCGGAGACGCGCTCCAGTTGTTTCCGCACCATGGGCTCGGCGCGCGGGGCAAAGTCCAGGTCCCAGACCCAGCGGCTGGCCAGTTGCACTAGAGCGTCCCAGTCCCCGGCGAAGGAGTGCTGGAACACGACGCTGACCACACCGTAGTCGTAGTACTTGATTTCACCCGCGAGCTGTTCGCCGGTCTCGAGCACCAGCGGGTCCAGCGCTTCCACCACCGGCGGCCTCTCATAACGGACGTAGGCCGGAGCCAGCCGCTTCATGCCCGGCGTGGGCACGGTGCGGGCGCTCACCATCTGCTGCAGGCTGTCCAGGCGGAACTCTTCGCAAACATCAAACTGGATCAGTACCAGCACGGAGCCCACAAGGTCGGACGGAGCCGGAGATGGAACTGGGGCAGCCACTTAGGATGCATCATACGCAATTGCCGAGGGCAGCGTCGAAAGGCCGGAAGCGGCCAAGTCCCTACGGGACGACCGA
>CAWEXZ010000002.1:0-504770 GCA_963813215.1 uncultured Acidobacteriaceae bacterium | reverse complement strand
AAGCTGAATGTCGCCGGTTCGATCCCGGTCTCCCGCTCCATTTCTTACCGGTCAGCCTCTAGCTGGCTTCCTGAATCTTCATCACAAAGCAGGTCACCGTCTTCTCCGCCGAGACCAGGAACTGGTGCGGTGTGCCGGCTGGAATGTGGACGAGTTCACCGGCGCGAAGCTCTTGGCGCGTACCACCTTCGATGGAGTCGCCGCGCGTCTCGCCGGGCGCAATCACGCGCGCGCCGCACACCGTACCTCCGGTCACCAGCGTTGCCGCGCCGGCCATCACGTAAAACAGATCAGCCCACTTTTCGTGCACCTCCACTTCGCCATTGCGGCTGCGGAAGGAGAGCATAGCGCGATGCTGCGGATACTCGCGCAGCGTCTCGCTGGCCTGGCCATCGCCGGCACACGCCAGCTTGCGTAGATAAGCAGCCCGCTCCAGCAGCACCGCCTGCGTCCAGTGGTCTGCTTCCGCCGCATCCGCCTTTGCGCGCCGCGTCGGCTTTGGTGCGGGCTCGTCACCGAGAACAGCGCGCAGGATCTGCGCAGAAACCCTATCGATCTCCATGCTTGCTCCTCCGAGTGGACGACTTTGCTACGCCCGTCTGCGGCTCCTGCGGCGTTGCATCGGCAAGCTCCCGCGCCCGCTTGAAGACGGCCAGCAACATCGAACGCGTCAGTTTCCCGGTGTTAGTGTTCTGCAGTGAAGGATGATAACTGGCAATCGCGCGCAGTCCGCCTGGCAGCACAAACTCTGCGCCATGCGCAAAGACGAAGCGCGAGCGTGGCAACAGTTGCGAGCCGTCAGCCGTGCGCTCTACGTGTGCCAGCAGCCCATCGAAGGCGATGCGCCCCAGGCAAACCACCACGCGCAGGTTGCCGAGCAGGCTTATTTCCCGATCCAGCCACGGTGCGCAGTTGCGAAGTTCCTCGGGAGTGGGCTTATTGGCCGGCGGAGCACAGCGTGCTACCGACGTAATGAAGAGATCCGTTAACTTCATGCCGTCGTCGCGGGAGCGCGCCACCGGTTGCGAAGCGAAGCCGGCCTCGTACAGCACCGGATACAAAAAATCGCCTGACCCGTCGCCGGTAAACGGTCTTCCCGTCCGATTGGACCCATGCGCTCCCGGCGCCAAACCCAGCGCCATTACTCGTGCGCCCGGATCGCCAAACGTAGGCACCGGTCGGCCCCAGTATTCCCAATCGGCGTAAGCTTTGCGCCGCACGCGGGCAACCTCCGCGCAATGCGCACGCAGGCGCGGGCACCGGGTACATGCCACGATTTCGGCATTGAGCAGTTCGAGATTGAGCAATTCGAGTTTGACCAGTTCGAGTTTGACCATTTTCCGGGGATGCGCGCCTCGAGGCATGTGGAAATTCTACGGCGTACCCAGCACCCTGTGGCACACTTGGTTGCAGAGGAAAGCCATGAAAAAAGCGAAGCTGTTGCTACTGGCCGGCGATTTCGTGGAGGATTACGAAATCATGGTCCCCTTTCAGGCTCTGCAGATGGTGGGCCACACGGTGGACGCGGTTTGCCCCGGCAAGAAAAAAGGCGACCAGATTCGCACCGCTATTCACGATTTCGAAGGCGACCAGACCTACACCGAGAAACGCGGCCACAACTTTACCCTCAACGCTACTTTCGATGAAATCGATCCGGCACAGTACGACGGCCTTGTCATTCCCGGCGGTCGCGCGCCCGAGTATCTCCGCCTGAACGCAAAGGTGCTGGAGACAGTACGCCATTTTGCCCAAGCCGACAAGCCTATCGCCGCGCTTTGTCACGGCCCTCAGCTCCTGGCCGCCGCGGGAGTCATCAAAGGCAAGCGTCTCAACGCGTATCCTGCCTGCGCTCCAGAGGTGGAGTTGGCGGGAGGTGTCTTTGAGCTGGTGGATTTTGGTGACGCGGTAGTGGACGGCAAACTTGTCACCGGCCCCGCCTGGACCGCGCATCCGGTTTGGCTGGCGCGCTTCCTCGATGTGCTTGCGGAGCATCTGCGCGGATAGGCGCGGCCAAGCTTAGGCGCGGCCCGATTCGCTCTGTGAAATACTGAACCAGTCTCACCATTTCCGGCAATCATCAGGTGGACCCTCGCGTGCCTCCCGCCGCCAATCCGAATTTTTTACGCCGCGCCATCGCCCTGGCCACGGCCAATGTGGCCACCGGCAAGGGCGGCCCGTTCGGCGCTGTCATCGTGCGCGACGGCCAGATCGTGGGTGAAGGCGCAAACTCCGTCACCGACACCAACGATCCTACGGCCCACGCCGAAATGAGCGCAATTCGCGCCGCGGCAAAGGCCTTGGGCACGTTCACACTGGTGGGCTGCGAACTCTATACCAGTTGCGAGCCTTGCCCCATGTGCCTGGCCGCAGCCTACTGGGCGCGCGTCGACGCCATCTACTACGGCGCCCGCGCAGCCGATGCGGCGGCCGCCGGCTTTGACGACGCCTTCCTCTACCAGGAACTGTGCAAGACCCACGCCGAGCGCACGCTTCCCTCCACCCAGTTGCTCGGCGATGAAGCTCACGCCAGTTTCAACGCATGGATCGCCTCCTCGACCAAAGTCGCCTATTAAGCTCCACGAAAAGACCTGGGGCCAAACCGCTTCTGAGCCTTGCGATTTCTTTTTTGCGGAAAGACACCAAAAACCATCACGGAAGCATCGAAGTCAAACAACCGAGGCACGGACATTTGAGGCGTGCCTGCCCCAAATTGAGACGATTCGTGGCCACATTTCCCTGCCCCGTCTGTGCCATTGCGCATTGACCCGCTTTTGTCCTATAAAATCTGAACAACCGATGATGGAAATGACTCCAGCGGCTGCCAGCCAGGCATCCCGCTTACCGCGGGACCGGGAGTCGCGGGCCCAAATCGAGCCGGGCCCCGTCATTGATGTCCACGGGCTCCAAAAGACTTACCTCACCGCACGCGGCAAGCTCACGCTTTTTCAGGATCTGCACCTCAGGGTCGAAGCCGGCGAAATGGTGGCCATCGTGGGCCAGTCAGGCGCCGGAAAAAGCACACTTTTGCACATTCTCGGCGCGCTTGATACCCCCTCCGCGGGAACTGTATACTGCGCCTCAACCAACGTGACCGATTTAAGTGCCCGGCAAGCAGCGGTTTTTCGCAATCGGCAAATCGGCTACGTTTGGCAGTTTCATTACCTGTTGCCGGAGTTTACGGCGCAGGAAAACGTTGCCCTGCCGCTCCTCGCTAGCGGCATCAAGAAAGGCGAAGCGATGGAGAGGTCAACAATCTGGCTCAAAGAGGTGGGGTTGGAGGAACGCTTAACCCACCGCCCCGGCGAGCTCTCCGGCGGCGAGCAGCAGCGCGTAGCCCTGGCCCGTGCGCTGGTCAACAGCCCCCGCCTCCTGCTAGCCGACGAGCCTACTGGCGATCTGGACGAATCCACCGCCGCCATGGTCTTCGACTTGATCACACGGCTGCATAGTAGTCACGGACTCACTTCCATTCTAGTAACCCACAACATGGATCTGGCGGCACGCTGCACTCGCGTGCTGCACCTGGAAAGCGGCCGGCTGACATCCTTTCCGGCAGCACCGACCCCCACCCCTCACGCGTCGTGAGGGCATCCCCTCATGCACCTTGAAGGCAACCCTCAATCTAAGCGACTTGAGAGCGACCCGCCCCCGGGAATTGGCAGAAAAGCACCTTTCCGGGGCCTTTGTGAGTCTTATAAGTAGCAAGAAACAGCTGGGTTGGCCAAGCCCAGCTGTCGAAACAGGATGGGGCTGTAGCGCACCAGCGCCGCAGATGAACCGGAGGTAACAGATCCGGCCATTCGCAAAGCTGTTCGAAGGCAGGGCCAGTCTTGCTTGTATGCCTTCGGCGGTGGGTTAGAGGAAGGGCGCGCGCGGATGGGACCGAAGCCGGAAACGGGGCCCCCAACGACAGGTCTTGGTCGTTGGGTTCTCACACCGGACGGCCACAACCGCCGAAAGCCTGGATAGGGAGAACAAAATGTTCGAACGCTATACGGAGAAGGCCCGGCGCGTAATCTTCTTCGCACGGTACGAGGCCAGCCAATTCGGTTCGCCGTACATTGAAACCGAGCACCTGCTCCTGGGCCTCTTGCGCGAAGACAAGGCGTTAACCAACCGCTTTTTGCGCTCCCATGCCTCCGTGGAGTCGATACGGAAGCAGATCGAGGCGCATACCACGATCCGCGAAAAGGTGTCGACCAGCGTCGATCTCCCGCTGTCGAACGAATGCAAGCGGGTGTTGGCCTACGCGGCAGAAGAAGCCGAGCGCCTGGGCCATAAGCACATCGGAACAGAGCACCTGCTTCTCGGCCTGCTGCGTGAGGAAAAGTGCTTTGCTTCGGAGATCTTGCAGGAGCGCGGCCTGAAGCTTGCGCAGATTCGCGATGAGCTGGCTCGCGTCACGCAGGAGAAGGCTCCTGCGCCGCAGCGGCAGCGAGAGTCCAGCCTGCTGGCCGAGTTCAGCCGCGATCTGACCCAGGCCGCTATGGACGGGCAGCTCGATCCGCTCGTCGGCCGCGATGGCGAACTGGAGCGCGTCATTCAAATTCTCTGCCGCCGGACGAAGAATAACCCAGTGCTGATCGGAGAGCCGGGGGTGGGCAAAACGGCCATTGTCGAAGGCCTCGCCCAGCGCATCGCCGACGGCGAAGTGCCCAGCTTCCTCGCCGATAAGCGCGTCCTGGGATTGGACCTCTCGCTCATCGTCGCGGGAACCAAGTACCGCGGCCAGTTTGAAGAACGGCTCAAGACCATCATGAAGGAGCTGATGGAGAATCAGAACTCCATCGTCTTCATCGACGAATTGCACACGCTGGTCGGAGCTGGCTCCGCCGAGGGTTCCCTCGACGCCGCCAACATCCTCAAGCCGGCTTTGTCGCGCGGCGAAATTCAGTGCATCGGCGCCACCACGCCCGCTGAATATCGCAAGTCCATCGAGAAGGATCGTTCTCTCGAGCGCCGCTTCCAGGCGGTCAAGGTTCCGCCGCCCAACGAAGCCGACGCCATCAAGATCATCATGGGCATCAAGGACCGCTATGAGAAGTTCCACGCGGTCAGCTACACCGATGCGGCCGTAGAATTCGCCGTGTCGCATTCCAACCGCTACATTCCCGACCGCTTCCTGCCCGACAAGGCCATCGACCTCATCGACGAGGCCGGCGCCCGCGTCAAGCTGCGCCAGACCTCTCTGCCCGAAGAGATCACTGAGGTGCAGAAGCGGATCAAGTTTATCGTGCACCGCATGGACTCGGCGATCGCGAATCACGAATTCGAGAAGGCCCGGTTCTACTCCGACGAGGAGCGGAAGGAGCGCGAGAACCTGCGCGCTCTGCGCGATAAGTATCATCTGGACGACTCGGCGGCCGGCATCGTGGGCCGCGAGGACATTGAAGACGTGGTCAGCCGCTGGACCGGCGTCCCGGTCACCAGCATCAAGGAAGAAGAAACGCAAAAGCTGCTGCGCGTCGAAGAAGAGCTCCACAAGCGCGTGATCTCGCAGGAGAAGGCCATCAGCGCCCTCGCCCGCGCCATTCGCCGGTCGAGAGCTGGTCTGAAATCCCCAGCCCGCCCCATCGGTTCTTTCCTTTTCCTTGGACCGACTGGAGTCGGCAAGACAGAAATGGCGCGCACCCTGGCGCAGTTCCTGTTTGGCTCAGACAAAGCGCTGATCCGCTTCGATATGTCGGAGTTCATGGAGAAGCATTCGGTCTCCAAACTCATCGGCTCGCCTCCGGGATATGTGGGCTACGAGGAGGGCGGCCAGCTCACCGAGCGCGTTAAGCGGTCTCCTTATTCCGTAGTGCTGCTCGACGAAATCGAAAAGGCGCATCCGGATGTCTTCAACATCCTGTTGCAGGTCTTTGAAGACGGCCAATTGACCGACGGGTTGGGCAATACCGTCGACTTCAAAAACGTCATCCTCATCATGACCTCCAACATCGGCGCCCGCCATCTGCAGAAGAAGCAGGGGCTCGGCTTCCAGAGCGATCGCGACGACCTGGTCAGCGAGAAGGTCGAGGAACTTGTCCGGAACGAAGTCAAGAAGACCTTCAATCCGGAATTCCTCAACCGCCTCGACGAAGTCATCCTCTTCCAGTCGCTCAACGACGCGGACCTGATCCAGATCGTCGAGCTGCTGGTGCAGCAACTCAACGCGAACCTTGCCCAGAAGGCCATCACGATTTCGGTGACCGATGAAGCCAAGAAGTGGATTCTGGAGAAGACCCTCGTCGATCGCAGCTACGGTGCGCGTCCTTTGCGCCGCGCCCTGCAGCGCTACGTCGAGGATCCGCTCTCAGAAGCCCTGATCGCCGGCCAGATTCTCAACCGCCCGGCCTTCCTCGAGGTCTACCTCGACAACAACCAGTTGTTTTACCGGCCCATCAGCGCCGACGACAGCGGCACGGAAGAAAAGACCGCAGGCGTGGCATTGTCCAGCAACTAACCTCGAACAACCGAACAACGAAAAAACCCCGGCCAACCGCCGGGGCTTTTTCGTTGTTCGGCGTTTCGCGCTTCTCTCGAATTTCCAGGCAATCGCATGAAGAGCAATGCAGGGCCGTGTTCACGGGCGCTTGCACCGGCCCGACGGGGCTGCCAATGATCTTGAGACCGCCGCCCCACGCTGAAGCGCGGGGCTTACGACCTCTGCGCCTCCGGCGCGTCACGAATGGAGCCGCTTTAGCCAACAATTACCGGCTTGACGGGCTCTCCCGGCGATGAAAGACTTTCTCAACCCCCGTTTGGGAGGGAGCCTGACCGATGAAAGCCTTGGTCCTGTCTGCTTTTCTGCTACTCTGCGCCGCGGCGAGCGCGCAAACCCCAACTCCACAAACCCAGCAGGCGCCCAGCATCGCCAACTACTCGATCATGCTGGTGAGCCCAGTCACCGGCGGCGGCGGTGTGGTGCTCATGCACAACCCTAAAAACCAACTGGAATTCGTAGATGTGGCCAAGGTTCAGGCTGCGCTCGCGGGCGGATATGTGCCGGTACGCGTCGCCGAAATCACCGACGCCATCGATCACCTCAGAGCCGAAAATGAACGGCTCACGGCAGAGAATGTCCGGCTGCAAGGGGCCGATTCCTCGAAGCAGATACTGGTTACGGTGCCGTCCCCTGCTCCGGCCTCGCCATCCCCGACTGAAATCGAGTTGCAGCGGCAAGCGCAGATCGAAACAGCGCAGGCCATCCGGCGCCAGCAGATCATTGAGGCCTGGGGGGTGATGAATGCGAATCGACCGCAGCCTTACCAGTTGCCGATGCCAGTCAACCCAAATGCCGGACGTCTCCGCACCGACTGCAAAACGACCAGCATGGGCGGGGTGACAACCACGAGCTGCAATTGAGGGCTGAAACGCTGACAATCGCGGGAGGGATTTTCTCGCTGCCATCGCCCTAGCGGCCCTTTACAGCCTTTTCTGGCTGGGCTGTTTACTTGTAGTCGCCTTGTTTGAAAAGTGAGCTGTCGGTTCCGGACGGCCACTTTTGACTGTGCCCAGCTGCGCCTTAAGGTGAGCTGCCATTTATTGCTTGGGTAACGCCAGATGCGTTTTGTGCGGCAGCCAAGGCGCGGCGGAGCTGCCACTTTTCGAGCGGACCAGCGTTGCGCGGGGAGCGCGAAAAGCCCATGAGAGTGTCCCCGGACCTCTATCCTGACGCATCCCGCCTTTCCCCCTCTCCATTTACACTGGTAAACGGAGAGTTTTGTGAATTTCGAGAAGGCACTAACCAAGGTTTTTGGGACTTCGAACGAGCGCATCATCAAGCGCCTGACGCCTATCGTCGCGCAGATCAATGCGTTGGAGCCGGAGATCGAGAAGCTCTCGGACGAACAGTTGAAGGAAAAGACTGTCGGATTCCGGGCCCGAATTGCCGCCCGTATTGAGGGGCTGACCGACAAAGAAGAGATTAAGGCCGCCGAACGGGCCGCGCTCGATGAAATTCTTCCCGAAGCCTTTGCGGTGGTCCGCGAGGCCGGCTGGCGCGCCGTGCAGATGCGCCATTTCGACGTGCAGTTGATCGGCGGCATGGTGCTGCATCACGGCAAAATCGCCGAAATGAAGACCGGCGAAGGCAAAACCCTGGTCGCCACTCTGAGCTGCTATCTGAACGCCCTGGCCGGCCGCGGCGTCCATGTGGTCACCGTCAACGACTACCTGGCCAAGCGCGACGCCGAGTGGATGGGCAAGATCTACGAGTTCCTGGGCCTCACCGTCGGCGTCATCGTCCACGACCTCGACGACAACCAGCGCCGCGCCGCCTACGCCGCCGACATCACCTACGGCACCAACAACGAGTTCGGCTTCGATTACCTGCGCGACAACATGAAGTTCGATGTCAAGGACTGCGTGCAGCGCGGGCACTACTACGCCATCGTCGACGAAGTTGACTCGATCCTCATTGACGAAGCGCGCACCCCGCTCATCATTTCGGGACCGACGGACCAGACCACCGACAAGTACGGGCGCGCCCGCCAGATCATCCCCAAGCTCGAACTGGGCGAAGAAGTGGAGTGGAGCGACACCCACCGCCAGCAGGAGCTCGGCATCCGCCTCGGCGAGGGCGAAAAGTACTTCAGCGGCGACTACATCGTCGACGAGAAGCAGCGGACCATCGGCGTTACAGACCAGGGCTGGGAGACGATCGAAAAGCTGCTGGGAATCGGCAACATTGCCGACGCTGAAAACTGGGACCTGAAGCACTACGTTGAAACCGCCATCAAGGCCCATGCGCTCTACAAGCGCGATGTGGAGTACGTGGTCAAGGACGGCGAGGTCATCATCGTGGACACCTTCACCGGCCGCCTCATGCCGGGCCGCCGCTGGAGCGACGGACTGCACCAGTCCATCGAAGCCAAGGAAGGCGTGAGCATTCGCAAGGAAGACCAGACGCTCGCCACCATCACCTTCCAGAATTATTTCCGCCTCTATCAAAAGCTGAGCGGCATGACCGGCACGGCGGATACCGAAGCGGCCGAGTTCGAGAAAATTTACGAACTCGAGATCGTCGTCATCCCCACCAACAAGCCGCTCTTGCGCATCGAGAATCCCGACGTCGTTTACCGCACTGAGAAGGAAAAGTACAAGGCCGTCGCCGACAGCATTGCCGAGCTGCATGAGAAAAAGCAGCCGGTGCTGGTGGGCACCACGTCGATTGAAAAATCCGAGCGGCTCTCCGGCATCCTGCAGCGCAAAGGTGTGCGCCACGTCGTACTAAACGCCAAGTTCCATGAGCGCGAAGCGGAGATCGTCGCGCAGGCCGGCCGCCTGGGCATGGTGACCATTGCCACCAACATGGCCGGCCGCGGCACCGACATTCTGCTGGGTGGCAATGCTGAATTTATGGCCCGTCAGGAGCTTGTGAAAGCCGGCCGCGCAAGAGCGATTAGCGTGGCCGAGGGAGCCATCAATCCCATGGCTCCAGCCGGCTTCCTGCGTTTCTACTACCAGGGCCAGGAGTTTGAAGTCGGCGAGCCGGAGTGGGCCGAGACCTACGGCCGCTACGCCGAGGCCGCGCAAAAGGAACACGCGGAAGTCATCGCCGCCGGCGGTCTCTTCATCCTCGGCACCGAGCGCCATGAGTCGCGGCGCATCGACAACCAGCTCCGTGGCCGCGCCGGCCGCCAGGGCGACCCCGGCGAATCGCGCTTCTTCCTCTCGCTCGAAGACGACCTCATGCGCATCTTCGCCAAGCAGTGGGTCAGCACGCTGCTCGAGCGGCTGGGCATGGAAGAAGGCGTGCCCATCGAGTCGCGCATGATCTCCAAGCGCATTGAGGGCGCACAGAAGGCAGTCGAGTCCCAGAACTTCGAATCGCGCAAACATCTGCTCGAGTACGACGACGTGATGAACAAGCAGCGCGAGGCCGTCTACGGCCTGCGCCACCAGTTGCTCGAAGGCGTCGATCAGCGGGAACTCATTCTGGAGGATTATGTCGGCGGAATCCTCAGTAGCCTGCTCGACGAACTCGCCGCCGAGAACATTCGCCCTGAGCAGTGGAACATCAAAGAGTTGGAAACCAGGCTCAACGACCAGTTCGGGCTCAACCTCAGCGCCACGGGCATTGACCCGCAGCAGGTAAGCCGCCACGAGCTGGGCGACGAGATTTTTGCGCGGCTTACGCAGGCGTACGAGGCCAAAGAGAAAATCCTGGGCGCAGCCACGATGCGTTACCACGAGCGCATGGTCATGCTGAGCGTGATCGACGGGCTATGGAAAGATCACCTGCTCTCCATGGACCATCTGAAAGAAGGCATCGGCCTGCGCGGTTATGCGCAGCAGGACCCGCTGGTGGCCTACAAGAAGGAGTCGTTTGATCTTTTTGAAGCCATGATGGGGAAGTTCCAGGAGGACACGGTCCGGTTCCTGTTCCGGATGCAGATCCTCGGTCCGGACGGGCAGCCCGTGGACGCGGCTCCGCGCCCGCAGCGCACCGTGCCCAAAGCTCCGCCCGTGGCCAGTGCAGCGCAGCCGTTAACCGGCGGCGATGGCGCTCCGCGCGAGATCGCCATCCCGACCCGCGCTCCCTCGACAACCATCGACCAGCTCGAGAAGGAGTTCCATCGCAAGAAGGAGCGCGAGCTGGCCGTAGCAGCACGCCAGGGCGGCGGCGACGGCGCAGCCCAAGCCGCCCAGCGCCGCACCGGCAAGAAAGTCGGCCGCAACGACCCCTGCCCCTGCGGCAGCGGTAAGAAATACAAGCAATGCCACGGAACCGGTAGCTAGGTCTTTGACCGCTTGGATTTGTACCAATTCCGTGCCCCATCCTTTCGCCTTTTTCCCGGCGAAAGGGTGGGAAACCACGGAAGCCAAAAGAACGAATTCATCCGGTCATAGAGCTAGTAGCCGCAGGATAAATCAGGTTTGCAATTTGTCCTGAGCGCCGGCCTTACCTCTTCCTGGCGGCCCGTTGAGCGCTTGCCGCGGAGTTGGCGGCCACTGCGGCGCGAATAAGTTGTTTGAAAGCAGCTTCGTCGATCTTCTCCCCTTCGCGGAGGTCGATCGCACGCCGCACATTTCCTTCCAGGCTGGAATTGAAGAGCTTCTTCGGGTCCTCCAGCGATGCTCCGCGAGCGAAGGTGAGCTTTACCACCTGCTTGTACGACTCCCCTGTGCACACAATGCCGTCATGGGACCAGACAGGAGTGCCGGGCGACGCGGGCTTCGCCCATTTCCACTCCTCCTGAATCTCGGGATCGGCACCGTGGATGAGTTGACGGAAATGGGCGAGGGTCTCCCCTCTCCAACCTCCCAACTCCTGAATCCGCTGGGTGATGTGCTCTGAAGCAGCCGTAGCTTCCGCATGACTTGCCGGTTTCATGTTTGTCTCCGATCCTTGGTTGGCTCCGGGCCGGCGCAGACCGCGCGCCCGTGAGCGTGGATAGGGACGGGAGCCCGATGTCCCCACGGCCAACCTGCCCGTGGTAGGCTGGCATTTCGACCAACGAGGATCATTCTTCATGCATGTGAACCATGCTGTCCACTTCAATCTGATTGCTGCGGCGCACGAGGCCATGGTCGAAAATGGCTTTCAACCCGATTTCCCTGCCGGAACCGATGCCGAGCTGGCACGCATCCAGGCACAGCCGCCGCTGCCTGCGGTGAATGGGGTGCAGGATCTGCGCGGTCTGCTGTGGTCCTCGATCGATAACGACACCTCGAAGGATCTCGACCAGATTGAGTGGGCCGAACAGTTGCCCGACGGCCGCATTCGCGTGCTGGTCGGCGTGGCCGATGTGGATGCGCGCGTCGCGATGGGCACGCTTCTCGATAAGCACGCGCAGAGCGAAACCACTTCGGTCTACACCGGGGTGAAGGTCTTCCCCATGCTGCCTGCGGAGCTTTCCGAGGGCATTACTTCGCTCAACGAGAACGAAGACCGCGCGGTCATGGTGATCGAAATGTGCGTGGACGCGAATGGAGCGGCCAGCGACGGGAAAGCCTATCGCGCTCTGGTGCGGAATCGTGCCCAGCTTGCGTACGGCTCGGTAGGCGCCTGGCTCGAGGGCCACGGACAGGCGCCGGCGAAAGTTGCCGCCAACCCCGAGCTTGCAGCGCAACTCAAGCTGCAGGACGCAGCGGCGCAGCGGATGGAAGGCAACCGGCTGCAGCACGGGGCGCTCGATCTCGAAACCATGGAGACGCGGCCGATTCTCAGAGGCGATCAGCCGACGGAGATTGCGCAAGTTGAAAAGAATCGCGCCACATCGCTGATTGAAGAGTTCATGGTCTCGGCCAATGGCGTGGTGGCGCGCACGCTGCAGGATGCTGGCGTGGCGTCGATCCGGCGGGTTGTGCGCACCCCCAAGCGCTGGGACCGCATCGTGGAATTGGCTGCGGGGATGGGAACCAAATTACCGGCTGTGCCTGACTCGAAGGCGCTGAACGATTTTCTGCTGGCCCAAAAGCAGAAAGACCCGGACCGCTTTCCCGATCTCTCGCTGGCGGTGGTCAAGCTGATGGGGCCTGGCGAGTATGTGCTGATCAAGCCGAATGAGGTGTCGCCCGGGCATTTCGGCCTGGCCGTGCAGGACTATACCCACTCCACCGCTCCCAACCGCCGCTTTCCCGACGTAGTGACGCAACGGGTCTTGAAAGCCCACCTGCTCGCTCAGCCTCAACCCTACTCCGAGGATCTGCTCAACGCAGTTGCGCAGCACTGCACGCAGATGGAAGATGCCGCACGAAAGGTGGAACGGGTAATGGAAAAGCGCATTGCGGCAGTGGTGCTGGAGCCGCGCATCGGCCAAAGCTTCCCTGCGTTGGTGACCGGCGTGAACCAGCACGGGACCTTCGTGCGCGTGTTCAAGCCGCACGTGGAGGGGATGGTGGTGAGCGGAGGCAAGGGGCTGGACGTGGGCGATAAGGTGACGGTGAAGCTGGTGTCCACCGACCCGGCGCGCGGGTACATCGATTTCGCCGTCTAAGCCACTGAAACCAAATTGATTACCTCCTTCAATAGCCGGCATCGACCGCCGTGGGAGGTTTTCTTCCCGAATTTGGTCCGGTGTAGACCCTACATCTCTGAGTCTGCAACCGCTGCATTTTCGTCTAATCCAGAGGAGCACGTTCGCAGCCGGGCGGTTTGACTGGCGTATCCCCTTTTCGGGGAAACGCGGCGACTGGATTTTACAGCAGGCCCTTTTTCATTGTAAAGATCGAATTTTTGAACGCAGGTTTCGGGGCCACGGCTCCCCAGCCGCGACTGGTGAGTGAATGCGTTTTGAAGTTGACTTTTTTGCTGTGGCGCTCTTCTCTGCCGTAAGCCTCTTATGTTTGCCTACCGGTGCATCGGCGCAATCGGCTATGCCCGCCCTGTCCCTTACCGCGGCCGCGGAGCTGCCGGATGCTCCCCAGCCGCAGGCCGTGCAGCAAGAGAGTTCATCTGGCCAACCAGCGCCGGCGGATGATTCATCCACTGCCCGGAACAGGCCGTTGCCGCAGCCCAAGCGCATCCTCGGGCTCATGCCCAACTACCGGGCCGTGAGTGCCGGCGTGCGACCTCCGCCGCCCAGCCCGAAACAGGCTTTCAAGATCGCCACCCAGAACAGCTTTGATTACTCCTCTGGCGTTTTTGTGGGGATTACCTCGCTGCTGGCGGAAGGAACCAACGCCCATCCGCAACTTGGCAAGGGGGTTCCGGGTTTCTGGGGATATTACTGGCGCGGATTTGTCGACAAGGCAGATGGCAACTACTGGGTGATCTGGGCTTTACCCACCGTGACGCACGAAGATGAGCGCTATTACGCGATGGGCGAGGGAGGAATCATGAAACGCGGCGTTTATGCGGCCTCGCGTGTGCTCATCACACCCAATTATCATGGGAATAATACCTTCAATGCCTCTGAGGTCTTTGGCCGAGGTATCTCGCAAGCGATTTCGCTTACCTATTATCCCAGCGCGGATCAGAGCGTGGGACCATTTTTGGAGAAATATGGGTATGCCGTTGGGCGCGATGCGTTGACAAACGTATTTCGCGAATTCTGGCCCGACATTGACGCCCATGTGATCCACCGGCATCGGCCCCGGCAGTAGAGGATTCCGCAACTCCTTTGGTGAATGAATGCACGTACGATCCAGCTCGATTCGAGTCAAGATGAAGTTTGTATTTGCCGGCGTCCTTGCGCTGGCGTGGTTTGCCAGTCCAGCGATTGCGCAGCAGGCTGATGCAGGGTCTGTTCCCGATGCACCCCGGCCACAGGTAGAAGTGGCCATGGCGGCGGAAGCTCCGGCCGCGACTTCCCAGAATACCCAAAATCCGCCTTCGCAGGTTTCGGCGGCCGGTAATGCACAATCCACGCAGCAATCCACGCAACAGGCCACGGCACAGGCCACGCAACAGAGCGGCAGTTCCAGCTCGCAGGCCGGGCAGCCGAGCGAGGAGACCGAACACCAAAGGGCCGAAGAACAGCTCCAGGAGCAGGAACATCAGCGCGTGGCGGGCATCATGGCCACTTTCAACACCACCCGGAATCGGGATGCCGCACCACTCTCGCCGGGACAGAAGTTCCATCTCTTTTTCAAAAGCGCCTTCGATCCTTGGCCCTTCGGGCTCAATGTTGTTGTGGCTGGCGTCAATCAGGCAGCCAATAGCGACCCGGAATGGGGGCAGGGTATGCAAGGCTACGCCAAGCGATATGGGGCGGCGTACTCGGATTACTTTATAGGCAATTTCTTCGGAAATGCCGTGCTTCCGTCTTTGCTTCGTGAGGATCCGCGCTATTTCCAGAAGGGCTCGGGCAGTTTCACGAACCGCTTTCTCTGGGCCGCCGCCAGCACAGTATGGTGCAAGCGCGACGGGGGTGGCTGGGGGCCGAACTATGCCAACGTAGGCGGCAATCTGATTGGCGCTGCCATCGGACGCCTATACTACCCTGCTTCCGAGCGCACGGTCTCCGACACCATCAGCGACGGATTGACGGTCTCCGCCGAGGGCATCGTGGGCGCGGAGGTCATCGAATTCTGGCCGGACATGGTGCGCCATCACCAGCGCAAGCTAGCTGAAAAGCAGGCCCGCGAGATAGACGCTGCCGAAAAACAGAATGCAAAAAGTGAGCAGAACCAGAACTAGCGCCTGAAATTTAACGACGAAGCGCAAGCCAACGGGGAACACCTGTCTGCGACAGCCCGGCCATTGCAAAAGCTGCCCTGGTCCAGAGGTACCAGAGCAAGTTTGTATAACCAAAGTCAATCCGTGATGAAAATGGAGCTTCCTGATGTCGAATGCTTTATACCCTCAAGTCGAATCTTCCGTTCCGAGCATTAGGAAAGTCAAAGTAGCTCCGGGGCCAAATCTTCACTCCCCTCAAGAAGGTTCCTTCATGCTTCCCATACACAGACTCAGGAAATTCCCATCCAAAACTCTTTCTTCATTCGTTCTGCTTGCCGGAGTGTTGACCGGCTGCCTCACTGCTTCCGTCAGCCTGACAGCCCAAGAGGCTGCAGTTGACGGCTCTCAACCCGCCGATAATTTTGCTGCCGTGTCTGTCCCTTCTGCTCCGGCCGAACCCTCCAGCACCAACGCGCCTGCCCCACAGAGTCCTTCTACGCAAACGCCACCTGCGGATTCACCCCCGCCGCAGACCAAGCGCATCTTCGGCATCGTTCCCAACTTTCGCGCCGTCAGCGCCGATGTAAAGCTGCCGCCTGAGACGATCAAAGAAAAGTTCATGGACGCCACTCAGGATTCGTTCGATTACTCTTCCATCTTTCTCCCTTCAGCCCTCGCCGGCTACAGCATGGCGACCAACGCCACGCCCGAGTTCCATCAGGGAGCAGCCGGATATGGCCGCTACTTCTGGCACGCGGCGGTCGATCAAACCAGCGAAAACTATTGGGTCGAATTCATTTTCCCCGCTTTGACCCACGAAGACTCGCGCTACTATACCCTCGGCCGCGGCGGATTCCTCAAGCGCAGCGGCTATGCGCTCAGCCGCGCCGTCATCACCCGCTCAGACTCTGGGTCTGAAGTCTTCAACGCGAGCGAGGTCTTCGGCTCCGGCATCGCCTCCGGGCTCTCCAGTCTGTATTACCCGTCTCAGGAACGCAGCTTTGCGAACACCGGAAAAGAGTGGGGCCTCGACGTTGGCATCGATGCAGCCTCTTTCTGGTTCAGGGAGTTCTGGCCCGAAATCAACCACAGCATCTTCCACAGCAAGTACGGCGACACGCCGGCGCAACCGTAGAATCGCCGAATGGCCGCCCTTCGGCGCCTTCATTCTCATCCTCTACAGGCCCGTCCCCGCATAGCGGTAGACGGGCCATTCTTGTTACCCTGAATCTTCGCAACACTGCAGGAACCCGATACATGTCTCAATTCGCGGTCAAATTCGGCACCGACGGCTGGCGCGGCGTCATTGCGGACGATTTTACTTTTGCCAATGTGCGCCTGGCGGCAGAAGCAATCGCCACCTACATTCACACCCAAGAGGATCCGGCCAAGGGTTTGTGCATCGGCTACGACACGCGCTTCGGGTCGAAGGCTTTTGCGCGCGCCTGTGCGGAAGTGGCCGCGGCCACCGGCATTCCGGTGATGCTGGCCCATGCCATTACGCCGACTCCTGCGCTCAGCTTCGGCGTGCGCGGACGCGGCGCGGCGGGCGGCATCATGATTACCTCGTCGCACAATCCGGCGCAGTGGAACGGCGTGAAGTACAAGGCCAGCTACGGCGGCTCGGGCAAGCCCTCCATCATCGCGCAAATTGAGTCCTACCTGGGCAAGCCGGTCCCGCGCGCGGCCGCGCCTGCGCCGATTGAAGAGGTGGATTTTCTTCCGCCGTATCTCAAGGCCATTGAGAGCTTCGCCGATCTCGATCTGATTGCGAAATCGAAGATGAAGTTCTGCATTGACTCGATGTATGGCGCGGGCGCGACGATTCTGTCCGACATTTTCACGCGCATTGGCGTGGAGCACGTGCAGATCCGGTCGAATCCCGACCCGCTGTTTCCGGGCATCAACCCGGAGCCGATTGAGCCGCACATTCGCGCGCTGGGCGAGGCCACTGTGGCAAACGGCTGCCACGCCGGCTTGTGCACCGATGGTGATGCGGACCGCATAGGCGCGACCGACGAACACGGCAACTTTGTCGACCCGCACAAAATCTATTCGGTGCTGCTGCAGTGGGTGCTCAAGCGCAAGGGCTGGCCGGGCGCAGTGACCCGCGCCTTCAACACAACCAAGATGCTGGATCGCATCTGCAAAAATTACAACCGCGAGCTCATCGAGCACGGCATCGGCTTCAAGTTTGTGTGCGACTACATGCTGGAGCGCGAGATCCTGATGGGCGGCGAGGAGTCGGGGGGCATCGGCTTCCAGCGCCACCTGCCCGAGCGCGACGGATTGCTGAATGCGCTGTTGCTCGCGAATGTGATGGCTGAAGAAGGCAAGACACTGGGCGAGCTGGTGGCCGCGCTGCAGGCCGAATATGGCGAGCACCAGTACGGACGTATCGACCTGCACATTTCCGACGATGTAAAGAACGGCGCAATTGCTCGCGCCAAGGCGCTCAAGCCGGGAGATACGGTATTTGCTGGAATGCCGATGTTGCGCACCGAAACGCTGGACGGGGTGAAGTTCTACCTCGACAATCCCGAAGCGAAGACCAAGCCGAATGCGGCCGAGACGTGGCTGCTACTGCGGGCCAGCGGCACGGAGCCGCTGATGCGGATCTATTGCGAATCGTGCTCGAAGGAAGCGGTGGCCAAGCTGCTGGAGTCGGCGCGAGCCTTCGCGTTGCAGCAATAGGCTTGCTTTATTCCGTGCTCCGATTTGATTGAAAACAAAGACGGCGAGTTAGACTATGGCCTCGTCGCCTGGATCCCCAGGGTCGATTAGTTCGTTGTTCCCTGCTTCATCCGCAATTTCCCTTCACCACCTGCACTCCTTTTGGCGCTTCCACTGCACCGGCAGCCACAGCGTGACAGAGAACGTCATCCAGTGAAATTCGCCACGCTGCGTATTCTGTCCGCTGGCCGAAGGCTCATCGGTGTGCTGCGTCCGTTCCCCTTGAATCGCCCAGTTCTGCGCAAACGGCGCGGCGTCGGCAATGCCGGGCGTGAGCCGCGCGTCGAGGATTCGAAACTGGCCCGCAGCAGCATGGGCATTGAGCGCCATCAGCGCCCGCGTCAGTTGCTCGACGCCTGGCGCACTGCTCTTCGCAGCGGAGTTCTTCTCACTTGCCGGCTGTGCAGCGCGATTCAACTCCGTGAACAACCGTTGCCCCTCGCGGAGAGCGGCAGGATCGATAAGAAAATGGAAGCTGCGCGGATTCCACCCCAATGCATCCTGCGCGCGCAATCCAAACGTGGTTGCAATCTCGCGCTCGTTGATGGAGTTGTAGGGCGGCGTCGCCAACAGCAGGGCGTCAGGATAGCCGTCCAGCCGATCCCGATCGACCACCAGATCCCACCCGCTGTAGACTCGGCTCTGGACGGGCAGAACGCGAAACTCCCAGCCTTCGCCAATCGATGCGCTCCACTCCTTGCCGGCATCGACCTGGCCGGTCAGTTCCAATCTTGCGCAGGCGCGGGAGCTGATTTGCGGAAACGCGGGGGTTGCGGCCAGGCACAGCAGGAGGGCGAGCGGCCACTGCCGCCAGTTCAGGTTCTTTCTCATGCCGTCCCAGTTTTGCAGGTTCTGCGCCTTCAGCATAGTGGCCGAAACGGCCCGCCGGCAGCCTTTCGGTCACACCTCAAAAAGCCGCGATAGTTGCCGGGCTCTATACACAAGAAGGAATGAAGTTTCCAGTCGGATTTTTGGGTTCTTCATACAATCCTTATACAGCCAATGAAATATTCTTGCTAAAGCCCTTCAACAGGCCGGCAACCTGCTGTGCCCGATTGAGTTTTGCTTCCGGCGGCGCTCTTCGTCCGCACAGTTCCGATGCGGCCTTGCGACGGCCGTGGCCAGAACCGCAACCGGTCTTTTTCAACTTTTTGCTGCCGCGCTTTGGAGTTCAAAACGAATGTCTCGCCGTGCTTTGCTGGCGTTTTCTGCCCTTGGCCTTCTCGCCTCTCCAGCCCTTTCACTCGCACAAATCTCGCCAACGGCGCCAGCCACACAGGCCCAGATTGCAGCCTTACAGCAGGCCGTCGCCAACGCGCAGTCGGCAGGCGATAACGCCTGGATGCTGGTTTCCGCGGCCCTGGTGCTGCTGATGACCGGTCCCGGGCTGGCGCTGTTTTACGGCGGCCTGGTGCGCAAGAAGAACATCCTCGGCACCATGATGCAGAGCTTCGCCATGATGGGGTTGGTCACCATCATCTGGGCGCTGTTCGGCTACTCGCTGGCTTTTGGCCACGGCAACTGGTTCATCGGCGGCTTCGAACACGTGTTTCTGCGCGGGGTGGGACTCACGCCCAATCCTGACTACGCCGCCACGATTCCCGAGCAGACCTACATGATCTACCAGCTCATGTTCGCCATCATCACCCCGGCGTTGATCTGCGGCGCGTTCGCCGAGCGCATGAAGTTCAGCGCCATGGCGCTGTTTCTTTCGCTGTGGTCCATCCTGGTCTACTGCCCGATGGCGCACATGGTGTGGGGCGTGGGCGGACTGTTGAACGCCAGCGGCGGCGCAATCCCCAGCCTCGATTTTGCCGGCGGAACGGTGGTGCACATCACCAGCGGCGTTTCGGCGTTGATCTGCGCGCTCTACCTGGGCAAACGCATCGGCTATCCGCAAACCGCCATGCCGCCGCACTCCATGGTGCTGAGCTTTATTGGCGCGTGTTTGCTGTGGGTGGGCTGGTTCGGATTCAATGCCGGCTCGGCGCTGGCCGCAAGCCCGCTGGCTACCAGCGCCTTTGTGGCCACGCATTTCGCTACGGCCACGGCCGCACTCGGCTGGACCATCTTCGAGTGGTTCCATAACGGCAAGCCCACGGCGCTGGGCGCGATCTCCGGCGCGGTGGCGGGACTGGTGGCCATTACGCCGGCTTCGGGATTCGTAACGCCCATGTCGGCACTGCTGATTGGACTCATCGCCGGCTTCTTCTGCTCCTTCATGGTCTTCAAGGTGAAGAGCTTCTTCGGCTACGACGACTCGCTCGACGCCTTTGGCGTGCACGGCGCGGGCGGCACGCTGGGAGCAGTGCTGACAGGCTTTTTCGCCACCATGGTCATCAATCCCATCTACGGCAAGGGCGTGCCAACCGGCGCCATCGACGGTCACTGGATGCAGGTGCTGCACCAGCTCGCCGGCATCGGCGTGGCGTGGGGCATCTCCATCGTGGGAACCCTGATTCTGCTGTTCGTGGTGGACAAGCTCATCGGCCTGCGCGTCTCGCGTGAGGACGAGGTCGCCGGCCTCGATCTGTCGCAGCACGGCGAAGAAGGGTATGTGCTGGATTAGGGAGTAAAGACAGCCTGCAGCCGGTAGCTACCGGCTGCAGGCTTAACAGAAACGGAGCTGGCAGCCAGGGGCTAGTAGCTAGAAGCTGCATTTTTACCGACAGGCGCAGGCCAACCGGGCGCTCCGCCTGATAGCCTATCGGACGAGGCAATTTTACAATGCTCAAGATCGAAGCTGTTCTCCAGCCCTCCAAGCTGGATGCTGTCAAGGATGCACTGCTCGAAGCAGGCATTGAAGGAATGACGATTCTGGAAGCGCGCGGCCACGGCCGCCAGAAGGGCCACACCGAGTTTTACCGCGGCCGCGAGTACACGGTCGACCTTCTGCCCAAGGTGAAGATCGAGATGGTTATCCACGATGAGATGAAGGAAAAAGCTATCCAGGCCATCGTGGGCGCGGCCCGCACCGGCCGCATTGGCGACGGAAAGATCTTCATCAGCCGCGTGGACGAGGCTATCCGTATTCGCAACGACGAGCGCGGCGAAACGGCACTGTAAAGCAGCCTTTAGCTGTTAGCTTTCAGCCGTTAGCTCTTCGTGCTGGGGGCGAACTGTAGTGGGCCCCGGGTCTCAGCAGCGGGATCCAGGGACCGTTTTTAGCCAGCCCCATTACACTGTTCCCAGGAGGCCGGTATGAGTGTCCTTGCGGAGGCTCTCATCGCAGCTTTCATTGAAAAAACCACGCGCTCAGAGTGGGCGGACGGCCTGCCCTAGACCTGCAATCTATCAAAGTCCGCACTCCGCGATTCCCCGAATTAAAATCGACCCATGAAGCTCAGGTTCGCTCTGTTTTTGTCCTTGGCTACGTTTGTGCCTTGCCTGACCGCGCAGGATACGCGCCTGGTTGTGGAGCCGTTCTTCCCGCCGCTGTGCAGCACCGTCGACGCACAGCTCCAGTCGAACGGTGGATCGCTGGCAGCGGCAGACGAGCAGAAACTCGACACTGCCCGCATTCAGCGCGCCATCGATCGCTGCGGCAAAGGCCGCGCTGTGGAACTGCACGTCGACGAAGAGAAGAATGCGTTCCTCACCGGGCCCTTGCAGTTGCGCCCGGACGTGGCGCTCATCGTCGACCTCGGCGTCACGCTCTATGCCTCCCGCGATCCACGGCTCTACGACGTTACGCCCGGCAGTTGCGGTGTGGTGAACAATGCCCCGCCGGGATGCAAGCCGCTGATCTCGGTCGATCATGCATCGGACTCCTCAATCATGGGCGACGGCACCATCGATGGACGCGGCGGCGCAACGCTGCTCGGCCAGCAGGTGACCTGGTGGAATCTCGCCGAGCAGGCGCGCCAGGGCGGCCGTCAGCAGGTGCCGCGCCTGATCGTTGCCAAAAACTCCGATAACTTCATCCTCTACCGCATCCGGCTGAAGAACTCGCCCAACTTCCACGTGGTCTACGACGGCGGCGACGGCTTCACTGTATGGGGCGTCCGCATCGATACTCCGCAGCGCGGCGCACGCAACACCGACGGCATCGATCCCGGAAACGGCGCCAGGAACATCACCATCACGCACAGCTTCCTCCGGGAAGGCGACGACAATGTGGCCATTAAGGGCGGCCCCGGCGGCGTAACCAACATGACGGTGAGCGACGACCATTTTTACTGGGGCCACGGCATGTCCATCGGCAGCGAGACCAATGGCGGCGTCAGTCACATCCGCGTCACCGGGCTCTCGCTCGACGGGCCGGACAACGGCATTCGCATCAAGTCGAACGGCTCACGCGGCGGGCTGGTGCAGGACGTGATCTACGACAACGTGTGCATTCGCAACTCGCCCAACCCGATCACCATGGACACCGCGTATTCGGCGGCCGGCACGCTTACCGGCAGCTCGCCGCCCACCATTGAGAACATTGTGCTGTACAACGTGCGCATCTCCGGCGGCGGAAAATTTACCTTCAGCGGCTACGATCACACACATCGCGTTGGAGTGATGCTCAACGGCGTGCAGATTACCGATGACGCCAAGTACACCTATGAGCTGAAAGACGCCGATCTGCAACTGGGGCCCGATCCCACCAATCTGCAGTTGCCGGCGGGAACGGATGCTACAGTGACGGGAAAGCCTGCGGAGGGCACTCCGGCCTCGTGCGCGGCAATGTTCGTGCCCTTTCCGCAGTAGATCGAGCCGAAGTGCCGACAGAGTTTCGAGAGTTGGCAAAGATGCTCAAGGCAGATGGATTCTCCCTCAATCGCGTTTCGACCTCAGCCCCGCGCCGTTGAGCCGACCATAGCCAGCGGCTTCTCCCGGTCCGTCTTCAGGGTCGGCACCGCGGCCAGCAGGCTCTTGGTGTAGTCGTGCCGCGGCCTGGTGAGCAGTTGGGCTGACGGCCCCTGCTCCACTATCTGACCGGCGCGCATCACAGCCATGCGGCTGGCTACCTCGCCCACCACCGCCAGATCGTGCGAGATAAACAGCATTGCCATGCCGTATTGATGCTGCAAATCCGCGAGCAGCGCCAGGATCTGCGCCTGCACCGTGACATCGAGCGCTGTCGTAGGCTCATCGGCAATCAACAGCCGCGGCCGGTTGATGAGCGCGATGGCAATCAGAATCCGCTGCCGTTGCCCGCCGGAAAACTGGTGCGGATAATCCGCGTAACGCCGCGCCGCATCGGGAATCGAAACCGCCTCGAGCGCGGCGATGGCCTTTCTCTTTGCCTCGCGGCCCGTTGCGGCTCCGTGCGCCGCCGCGCACTCCGCCACCTGCCGTCCGATGGACATGACCGGGTTCAGCGCGGTCATGGGCTCCTGGAAGATCATCGCGATCTCGCGCCCGCGAATCTGCCGCAAGGCAGACTGCGGTTGCTTCAACAGTTCGATACTCGCAGTGCCCAGCCTCGCAGTGCCCAGCCTCGCAGCGCCCTGCCACAAGATCGAGCCCTCTACCCGCGCTGCCGACCCCAGCAGTCCCAGAATCGCCAGCGAGGTCGCGCTCTTGCCCGACCCCGACTCGCCCACCAGCCCCAGCACTTCGCCTTCATCCACGTTCAGATCGATCCCGCGCACCGCCTCCGTTGCGCCGAAATGGATGCGCAGATTGCGTATCTCCAGCAGAGAGCCCATGCAGACATCGTAACTGGAGACGCTACCGCGTTTTTGGGAGGGTAACCGTGGCTGGGTGGGCTTCGTGCGATCCCAGGTCTCAAAGGCGAGACCTGGGGCACCCAACGGTAGCGGTGAAACACTCATCCCGGAAAACAGTAGGCAGACCGCTACCTCTTCTGTGTATAGTGGGAAACGCGCAATTCCGGCACGCTGCGCGCAATCGCTATGGCTGACCTCCAGGCGCTTCCTTCCCACCACACGCCGCTCGACCGTGCCGTGAGCCGCACCTTCCGCCGGCTCGGCCTCTTTCTCATGCTCGCCTACGTGGTGGCCTTCCTCGATCGCGCCAACGTGGGGTACGCCAAACAGGCCCTGCAGTCCTCGCTGGGGTTGGGCGAGGAGGTCTTCGCGCTCGGCGCCGGACTGTTCTTCGTCACCTACGCGACGTGCGGATTCCCGAGCAATCTCGTGCTGCACCGCATCGGCGCCAAGATCTGGATCTCCGTGCTCATGGTCGCGTGGGGTATCGCGTCCATGGCTATGCTGTTCGTACACGGAAGCGTGTCCTTTTACGTGCTGCGCCTGCTCGGCGGCATGGCCGAAGCCGGCTTCTTCCCCGGCTGCATCCTCTACCTCACCTACTGGTTTCCCAACCGTGTCCGCGGCGAGATTCTTGGCTTCTACTATCTCGGCGTCCCGCTGGCGCTGGTGCTGGGCGGACCGCTCTCCGGCCTGCTTCTCGACATTCCCGCAACCACCGGTCTGGCCGGGTGGCAATGGATGTTCCTGGTGGAAGGCTTCTTCGCCTTCGCCATGGGCCTTGCGGCCTTTTACTTTTTGGACAACAAGCCTGCCAACGCCAGCTGGCTGCCGGCCGATGAAAAGCAGGCGCTGGTCGAGGCTCTGGCAAGCGAGGAGCAGGAGCGCCGGGCGACTGGTCCGGCAGAGCTGCTGCCCATGCTCCGCGATCCGCGCGTGCTGCGCTTCGTGCTCATGTACGGGCTTATCCAGATGGGCGTGTACGCCGCGGTCTTCTACCTGCCCGCGCAGGTCTCCGCGCTGATGCACCGGCCGCAGGGTGTGGAAGTGGGTATCGTCACCGCCATTCCCTGGATCTGCGCCACCGCCGCCAGCTACTGGCTGCCCAAGTGGGGCGATCGCCGCAATACCCATCGCCAACTTGCAGCGCTCACGCTGTTCGCCGCCGGAGTCGCCGGTTTCGCCTTTCCCAGTTGCGGCGTGGGCATCGGCGTGCTCGCGCTCTGCGTTGCCGCCTCCGGGTTTGTCGCCGTGCAGCCGCTCTTCTGGACCATGCCGACTGGCTACATGGCCGATCGCGCCAAGGCCGGCGGCATCGCTCTCGTCGGCTCCGGCAATATCGGCGGATTCATCGCGCCTCCGCTCAAGGTATGGGCCGAGCAGACCTTCCACTCCTCGCGCGCCGGCCTCTATCTTCTGGCCGGGATCACAGTCTTCGACTCGCTCCTGATTCTGCTGACGCGGACGAAGAAACCTGGCCGGGCGGTTTGAGGCGGGGCTGCCGCCGCGTCGGGTATCATCGTCTGCGAACCAACGGAGCACCGGCAGCATGGCTCAAATCAGCGCCTTCCCTCATGCTGCGCTGTGTGCCGTGCTCTGCCCCTGCTCTGAATTTGAAGTAGCGGGAGTCATCAATGAAGGGTTCTTTGAAGCTGGTCGCGCTGGCGACTGTGTTGGCCGCGGCCGTTCCGTGCATTGCTCAGCAGGCTATGGCGCAGCAGGATTATTTCAGCAACTGGCCTGCGGGCCGGTCGCCGCAGGAGGTTGGAAAGCGGCTGGCCACGCACGTCCTCACCATGCCGCACCAGGGGAAGGGCACCATCGTCTACAGCGAAGTGGGCACGTGGTACGGCGCGCTTACCTTTGCCGAACTCACGCATGACTCCGATCTGCGCGACCAGCTCATCAAGAAATTCGATCCGCTCATGCCCGGCGGCACCGAGGCCGATCGCATTCCCCGGCGCGATCACGTCGACGACTCCATCTTCGGCATCGTGCCCTTCGAGATCGGCATCGAGACCAAGGACAGGAAGTATCTCGACTTCGGGCTCACCTTTGCCGACCGCCAATGGGCCCAGCCAACGCCCGATGGGCTCTCGCAAGAGACACGCTTCTGGATCGACGACATGTACATGTTGACGATTCTCCAATTGGAAGCGTACCGCGCCACCGGCGACCAGAAGTATCTGGATCGCGATGCCAATGAGATGGTGGCCTATCTGGACAAGCTGCAGCAACCCAACGGACTCTTCTACCACGCGCCCGACGTACCGTTTTACTGGGGCCGCGGCGATGGCTGGGTCGCGGCCGGCATGACGGAGATGCTGCGCAGCCTGCCCGCCGACCATCCGCAGCGCGCGCGCATCATGAAGAGTTACAAGCTCATGATGGCAGCGCTGCTCAAGTACCAGGCGGCAGATGGCATGTGGCGCCAGCTCATCGACCATGAGGACTCGTGGGAGGAAAGCTCCAGCACCGGCATGTTCACCTTCGCCATGATCACGGGCGTAAAGAATGGCTGGCTCGATGCAGCAACCTATGGCCCGGCAGCGCGCAAGGGCTGGATCGCAGTCACCGGCTTCATCGACCAAAACGATAACGTAACGGGTGTGTGCGAGGGAACGAACAAGGACAACAGCCTGGAGTGGTATCTGAACCGCCGGCGGAACACCGGCGACTTCCACGGCTTCGAACCGATCATGTGGTCGGCGACGGAACTGTTGCGGTAGCAAGTCAGCGTACGCCTTCCACGTCGGGGTTTTGTGGTCTCCCACCCTTGCAACAAGGTCAAAAACGTCGCAAGGATGGGGCGCCCGGCTGTCATGGCTAGAAAGTGAGAGGGGAACGAAAAATGGATTCCAACTTTTCTTCCATTGAGGCAGCAAACATACCAAGCGAACTCGCTGGTCCGTTGCCGCGAAGGTTGCGTCTATCGGGAAACGGTATCCAGATGGTCGTATTGGCCGCGATATTTCTGGTGCTCGCCATCGTCGCTGCTCTCTGGAGCGGCATCGGTACCGTGCAGGAGTTGCGGTATAGAGAGGCGTTGCGTCGCGACGGCAAGGATACTGTAGGTGAAATCACGAGGCTGTGGTCGTCAGGCCGCTCGCTGAAACTCAGAGTTAGCTACACTTTCTCCGTCGACGAGATTCATTTTGCGGGTAATGCCCAAGTACCTGAGCAGATTGGGGGCAGCCTCCGCGGGGCCAGTTCTCTGCCCATTCGGTATCTCCCTGCGAATCCCGCCATCAACCACCCGGCTACTTGGGAGTGGTCGGCCCTGCAGCAGGCGGGTCGGATCCAAGCTTCGATATTGCTGGCGACAATTGCACTAATCCTATTCGTGCCGCTGCGCTTCGAGCGAACGTTGATCGCCCGAGGTTCACCCATAGTTGGAGTGATCACGAAATGCTCGCCTGGAAGGAGGGGTGGCTTCTCAGTGAACTACGATTTCCGTACCCAAGATGGGAGAGTGACAAAGGGGAGCGGTTGGTCTCCGAGCCGTTCAGAGATAGGGGCGAGTGTCTGGATTCTACACGTGCCACAGAATCCCCGGCGAAATCAGCCCTACCCCTCCCTCAATTACCGCGTGACTCAATAACCTTCAATTGGCGTCCGCTGCCTGCCTCAATCAAGCCTGGTCAGAAACGCATCGCCTTCGACGGGATGCGTATGCCGGGCGATGTAATCAGCCATGGCGCGATCGTCGCCCTCGGGACGGATCCTCACCCAGAAGCTCTTCTCGCCGGGAAACTCGATTACATTCGCATCGGGGTACATGTGCTGGAGCTTGGCCTTCAGGCGCAGCGCCTCTTTCTCCTTATGGAAGGCCCCAATCTGCACGCACCAGCGTCCGCCTGTGGTGATGGACTTGGGCGCCTCGTACACATCCACACGCACCCGCGCCATGCCGGCGCGGTACACGCCAACTGCCTTGGCCGAGGCAATGGTCAGGTCGAGGATGCGGCCCTCCACAAACGGGCCGCGATCGGTGATGCGCATGGCGCTGGATTGCCCGGTTACAAGATTGGTGACCAGGATCAGCGAGCCCATGGGCAGCGTGCGGTGTGCGGCCGTCATGGCATCGTCTTCAAAGACCTCGCCGTTGGCCGCCTTGCGGCCTTTGTACGGCGCGGTGTACCAGGTTGCGTAGCCGGTCTGCGTGGCGATGGGCCGGTGCGTGGAGATATAGTCGAGGTCCTCGGCGCTGATGCCTCCGGGCGGCACAGGGGTGATGGGAATGTGCGGTGGAGGCAGGGGCTCGACCGACGGTGCGGATGGAGGAACGTTGGCGGCCTGTTGGGGCGGGAGCGCCTGCGGCGGCGGCAACTGCGCCACCTGGTTGCGATGATGACAGCCGCTCGCGCACAGCAGCAACACGCCCAGCCCGGCAAGGCTGGCCGCGCGCTGGCCGCACCTCCATGGCGCGTCAGGTGAGCTCAAGCGCGAGGATCCTTTGGAGTCGATGGCGGAGGAGTCGGGGGCGCGCCGCCGGGACGGTTCGAAGCCTCAAACCGGTCGGCAAGGGAACGGAGAGTGTCGGCCACTGTGCGCATGGCGGAGATCGATTCGCGGCGCACCTGCGGCACCACGGCATCGTTCAAGTAGGCCACTGCCTGGCGCAGCTCGGCCTCGATCCGCTCCATGGCCTCTTCGATGCTCCGGCCGAAACCGCCCGGTGGGGGATACGCGCTCATCTTGGAGTTACCTTCGCCGCGATTTCTCTTAACTACCCTGTCCTGAGTGTCCTGGACCGGCCCCGCTCCGTCAATCCCACCAGGGTAAGGGGTGCCGCATCCGTTAACAGGGGTAACCGTTGCCTAACCCATGCTGGTTCAGTCGAACCCGTCGCGAAGCGGTTTGTTGCGGGAGACCTTTTTCGGATAAGCTGCGTCCCACCCTAGGGACCGGACACACAGGAGACCGATGGTGGTAACCGGACGAGGGTGGATGTTGAGCTTCATCGCCTGCCTGCTGGTCGTGGCAGGGCCTGCGCGCTGCGCGGCGCAGGACACTTCGGCGGCTCTGCCCGAGGCGCCCGTGCCTCAGCAACCCTCCCCGCTGGCTCTCACACCCGTCCGGTCCTGCGAGCTTCGCAATGCCGGCGCCACCATGGCGGCTACCGCGGCAGTGCGCGCAGATACGGTGGTTGAGGCCGATGGCCACCCGGTAACGGACGCCCCGCGCATCGTCGGGGTCACGCTTTGCGTTCCTCACATGCCCGTCCTGGTCGATTGGTATGCGCGCTTTCTCAACGGGCCGCAGGTGAAGGCGCTCACGCCACTCGAAAAGGCGCATCTGGCCGCCCGCAACCTGGTGGACCCCTTCAACCTGCTCACGATCGCCGGCATAGGCGCGATTTCCGTGGCTGCCAACTCGCATTCGGCCGATGGCCCCGGGTTTCGCGGCTACGGCAACTACATCGGCGTCAGCTTCACACAGGACATGGTGGGCGAGTTCTTCGGAACCTTCCTGATCCCCTCGATTGTGCACCAGGATCCGCATTACCACCGCATGCCGGATGCAACCATCAAACGCCGCGTCGTCCACTGCCTCACCCAGATTGTCTGGACCGAAGGTGACAACGGCAGGGGCATGGTCAACTATGCCAATCTGGTGGGCTTCGCAGCCGACGAATCCATCAACAACCTTTACGTGCCGGGCCAGCAGACCACTTTTTCCGCCACGGCGACGCGCTACGGATTCGATTTGGCCACCGCCCCCATCCAGACCTTCATCACCGAGTTCGTGCCCGACATCGCCAGCCGGCTCCATGTGCGCATCGTGTTGGTGCAGAGCATCATCAACCAAGTGGCTCGCACCGAACCTACGGCCTCGCCGTAAGCAAAAAAACAGGCCGTCATCCTAAGAGAATGGCGGCCTTTGCAGTTCTGGGGTGAAGGAGCGGATCGAGAGTCAATTGGAAGCAGGGGAGGCCGGAGAGCGGGGGACACGGGTGCTGGTGCGGTCGAGAAAGAGCCGCATCCGCAGGGCTTCGGCACGTTGGATGGCTACCAGGCGCATATGGCGGCAGATGTGATCGGGGTCTTCAAGATATTCGACCCAGGATTCATCGTGGGCGGCATCCCGCTCCAGGCGCGCAATTCGTGCTTCGATCACGGCGCGAAAGCCGGGGCTGATCTGGTAGGGCTCGTTGGCAGCGCAGTGATCGGTCATGGCTGGCACCTCTTGATTTGGGAAATCGAGGCCGACAAGAAGGTGTGCGGCCCTCAAGCTTTTCCCAGCTGTGCCGATAGTAGCGAAGAGTCGAATTTCGGTCCAGATTACGGGTTCGCGCACTGATGGTAACGGAGTGTCGCGAAACGGGACAGTGATGCATCGCGATCCGTGCCCCCTCCGGCCGCGCGGGGGGCGCGACCGGAGATCGGGATCAAACTACCACATGAGTTTTACGGCGAGTTGGGTATAACGGGGCTTGTTACTTTGTCCGCCTCCGCTGGTGGCGCCGATTTGGCCGGCGTACTGGTTGATGCCGTTGTACGCGCCGCCTGAGAAAATCGGATGGTTGAATGTATTGAAGGTCTCCAGACGCAACTGGAGATTCATTCTTTCGTGGATCTTGTAGTTCTTGGAAAGGTTGGAGTCGTCGAGGATATTCCAGGCCTCGCGAAGGTCGCCTAGATTCTCGTTGTTGTTGGGAGTGGCGCCGTAGCTTGGGATCTGGATGAAGTCCGGCTGCGAGCAGCCGTACGCCTGCGCCTCCGCCGACTCGGTGATAGCGCCGGTCTCCGCATTGGTGTTCCAGTAACAGGGCGCATACCACTGGATGTTGTGGTTCGCGGTCCAATGGTGTGGGATCTTCGCGCTGTGCACGTAGTCCCATCCGCTTGGTGCCGGGTAGGGCGCGCCCGATTGGAAGATCGGCATCGAGGCAAACTCCCAGCCGCCCAGCACTGCATCCTCGATGCGGTTCATGTTGCCCAGGAATTCGCGACCCCGGCCCACCGGCAGATCCCAAACCACGGAGATGGTGGAATTGATCGTCCTGTCGAGGGTGTCGAGACTGCGATAGGGGATCAGATAATTGTTATCCGCCCAGCCTGCTCCGCCCGGGACGCCTCCGGCATCCATGAGCTTCGACCAGGACAAGGTGCCGTGAATGGTCAGGTCCTTGCTCCATCGGTGCTGAACCGTGAGCTGCAGCGCGTTATACCAGGAGCGGGCGCCGTTCCACTGATTCTCGGTGACTCCTGCGAACGCGCCGCCCAGACCCTGGGTCCAGTTCAATGCCTGGCTCGTGGCCTGGCCGTACGGCGTGGAGCCCGCGAATGCCGGTACGTGATAGTACGGGTTCGGCACATAGCCCAGAATGGCGGTGGGATCTTGCGAGTATGTATCATCGCAGACCTCATGCCTGCCGCCCATCTGGACGTTGCACAAGGCCTCATCCTGGCCATTCCAGTGATTGATATTCTGGCTGGTTTCGTTATTCGGAGCCCGATTGCCCACATAACTCAGCTCCATCGTGTCGTTGCGGGTAAATTGCTGCTCGAACCCGAGGGAGTAGATCCAGACATTGGGAACCTGGAAATTGGGATTGACATAGGTTTGGCTGTTGCCCAGGTTGGTGAGCAGGCCGAGAGACGAACCTGTCGGCTGCGTGATGCTGGGAAACGGGTCACTCAGATTTCCGCCGTAGTTGGGAGCATTGATGGGCGTGAGTCCGCCGTTGGGGCTGTTGACGTAGGTGGTGTTGGAACTGAAGCCGGTCAGGATGGGGTAGGCATCGGATCCCTGAAACATCTCCCCAAATCCGCCGCGCAGGACCAGGCTGTCCGACACGGCGTAGGCGAATCCGATGCGGGGCTGAAACTCCGTCCAATTTGTGGAATAGAGCCGGCGGGGATTTCCATTTACTCCCGCAAATGTGACGCCACCAAGGTCGTGAATGGGCGCGCCGGTTGTGAGCGTGTTGGTGGACAGCGTGGCGTCAACAGGATTGGGGGTGGTGGTGTTGAAGCCGTAATCGACCCGGTTGTGCCGCTCCACGTAATAGGGCTGGACGTCGTACCGCACGCCCAGGTTTAAGGTCAGTCTTGGCGTCACCTTCCAGTCGTCCTGAAAATAAGGGGCATAGTACTTGTCCGAGTAAAATGCCGTCGATCCTATGCCGTCTGATCCGCCGGAGCCCAGGCCCAGCAGCATCGAGGCGATGGCATTGCCCTCGGTGGCTTCGCTGCCGGTGTAATCGCTGCCCGATCCACAGGACCAGCAGTTCTGCGTCCATTGCTGGCTAAAGTCCAGACTGGAGGCCGTAGTCGCGTTGTTCACGATCGCATACTGGCCCATGCGCCAGTCGATCCCGGCGTGGATCGTATGCTTGCCCTTGACCCATGTCAGACTCGGAAACAGGTTGAGGCCGTAGGTGGTGGTAAGACCGTTGCCGGTTCCGCCGCTCAAGTCGGTAAAGCCGCTGGGCTCGAATCCGGGCATCATGGAAAGACCGCCCATCTGAGAGGCCAATGAACTCGACCAGATCGAGGAAAGATTGAAACCGGAAGGAGCGACACCCGCAATTTCAGCCTTGAGGTCCAGATCCGCTTGGAAGTTCAGGAGCAGATTCGGAGTGAAGGTGTGCACCCACTGCGTGCCGAAGGTATGGCTGCGATCACCCAGCGGATCTTCTCCGTATGCGGCAGGTCCGGAAAGTATCCCGTTGCTGATGTCCGTCTCGTAGCGCTCCCAATACCCATACATGAGGGAGAATCTGTCCCTTTCGGTAGGATTCCAATCCAGCTTGATCAGTGCATTGCGGTACTTGTCTATGGTCGGCTCCTGAGCATAGTAGTTCTGCTGCCAGGGCGTGCCGGTTTCCCCGGGCTGGTTGGGCGCCGGATAGTACTTGAGGAGCGCCTGCGCCGTGGCATTGATCATGGTCGACGGAATCCGGTTTTCGTAGAACGGTTCGCGGCAAATCTCCGCCTTGCCGTTCTCCGTGCAGCTATAAGTCGCATACGGGTTATAGAGGGTAACCGGCTGGCCGTTGTAGGTTAGTTGGCTGAAGTCTCCATTGGCCCAGTCGCCGCAGGTAGCCGCCGTGCAGGGCACGCTGGTATCGGCGTAAGAGGGCTCAATCTCATTCCAGTTCTCGACCTGGGCGACGAAGAAAAGCTTGTTGCGCCCGTTGAAGATTTTGGGAAGGACAACCGGGCCGCCCAGTTCGGTCCCGTACTGGTCCAGCTTATGTTGGGGCGTTCCGTACAGGTTTGCATTTGTTGGGTTGAGCACCTTTTCTGCGTCGTTGACCCACCAATTGGCGTCCAGCCAGGCGCGCCGGGCATAGTCGTAGACATCGCCGTGAATCTGGTTGGTGCCGGACTTGAGGTCGATGTCAATGACACCGCCGCGCGACTGTCCGTATTCCGCGTCGTAGGGGTTGGTGACGATCTTGAAGTCCTGCACGGCATCGTCGGGCGACACGTAGCCGCCGTTGGTGTGGCCGGTGTTCTGAGGCCGCGGCACCTGGTCGGGCTGGCCGTCGAGCATGATCTCGGTGCTGTAGTTGCCGCTGCCATTGATGTCCAGGTTGGTCCAGACCTGGCCATCGAAGGGGCGCTGCCAGATGAGGTTGCCGTTCCAGATCACAGCCGAATTGAGCCGGTCGAGCATTACGGGATTGCGTCCATTCAGTGGCAGTTCCGTCACGCGCTCTTGTTCCACTTCTTCGCCACGGGTCGCAGTTCCCGTGTCCAGCAGCGCTTCACTGCCATCGACGGTCACCGACTGGGCCGCGGAGCCTACCGAAAGCGTGAAGTCGATAGCTGCGACCTGGGCTGCCTGCAGCTCAATGCCGTATCGGTTCGCAACTTTGAACCCCGGGGATTTGACGCTCAGGGTGTAGTGTCCCGGTCTGAGGTAGGGGACTGTGTAATCTCCCGCACTGGTGGTGCTGCTTGTCGCCTCGACGCCGGTCTCCTCGTTGTGCACGGTTACCTGGGCCTTGACCACCGCCGCCCCGGAGGAGTCCTGCACATGACCGGTAAACGACGCACTTTGCGCCAGCAGCGCAGTCGAACCAAAGACGGCCATGACCATCAGTAGCAATGTCCCCAGAAGGGCTGCTCTGATTCTTCTAAAGTTCTGCATTCGTGGTGCCTCCAATAGGTATGGATCAGGAAGGCCGGCCGCGCATTTGGCACGGGCGGCTGTTCTTGGATGAAGGGTTAAGAAATTGCGATCTCGCCAAATACATCTCGGGGGAAGTGCACTTCGGATTACGGGGAGCAATGCTAACGACGAGATCACAGCCCTGTCAACGGGTACCGGTATCTTTTATGTTAAACAACAGAAAATAAACATGTTATTATTTTCTTGTCCTAGTCATTGTGTTACCGATCTAAGAGATCGGTCTCTCAATCGAACAAGAGGAGGCGTGGCGCGGATCCAGATGGCAAATCAGACGTGGTTCAGCGCTACGCTACCATCAAAAAAGCGACAGAAGGAATAGAGTTTTGAGCCAGAAAATCCGCGTCGAACTGTTTTTCTCTGCTTTACTTTTTGCAGTGATCGCATGCCCGGGCTGGGCGGAACATGCAACTAAAAATTCCTCGCAGCCAAGCAGCACACAGGCGGAATATCTGGCGCTGCCGCTCGGCTCGGCCACGGGCTCAGGCGGAACAATGCTGGAGCGGTACGGCGTGCCGTTTGTCGATCGGGTGCTGCCGCTGGTGCAGGGCAGCTCGGCTGAGGTGAGCGTTGGCGGGCGCGCGGAGCGGATTTTCTTGCTGGGAATGACCGACGCCGTGAAAGCCGCCGACGATGCGAATGGGCCGGCCTACTCGCTGCACGCCGGCTCGGGAGCGCGCTCGCTGCCCGGTTATGGATGGGCCGATCCGCGGGATGAGTCCTATCGGTTCTTCGTGGGAGACGAACTCGGGCGCATCCGCGTGGAGTACGCTGACGGAACGGCCCAGGTGTTTCCTCTGCGGCTGGGCGAAGGGGTGTGGTGGGGGAGAGCGTTCTACGATTTTCAGCAACCGTTCCCCAGCGATGCGCGGCTGCGCCAGGCCCTTGCCGGCGCGCTGCGCCTGTATCCGGCCAAGCCGCTTGAGGATGGCGATTACGTTGCAGTGATCGATCCCAAGCCAGTGGCCATCCGCAGCATCACGATTGAAAATTCGCGGGCAAAGAAAGGAACGCTGGTGATCAAGGGCATCACCGTGGAGTCACGGGATGCAGGCGGGATTACGCGAGCAGATGCGCTGACGCCGGGTGTTTTTCCGCAGGAGTTTCAGCGTTTCATGCGGATCAAGCCTCTGCGGCCGCTCGGGGTAGACGATGCCCCGATGCAGCAGCAGCTGACGCGGCTGAAGAATGCGCTCTACTCGAGCAATGCGCAATACCGCGGATTGCACGTGGCGGCGGCGGCACCTGCGGGATATGAGGGGCCGGAGGTTTCATTCAAGGGACCGGTTTCCGCGGAGATTCTCTCCGATGTCTTCCGGTACAACCTTGCGGATATCGCGGCCAAGATCGACGCCGGCGGGATGTATCACACCTCGACAAAGGGCGCGGTCTCATGGGGCGGCTATCGCGGCTTCGGGACCTTCCGCAAAGACGTCGGCGGTTATTATGGCGTGTCCTACACGCGCGACATGGGGCGCAGCCTGGGAGAACTCGCCCAGCTTGGCGATTTGAAGACCGCGGAACGCTGTGCCGATTACGACCTGCGCATGGCGCGGCGGTACGCGACCGATCCGGCACTCAAATATAAGGGCATGCAGTTGCCGCCGCACTGGGGCATGCTGGTGAACGCCCCGCATGTTCCAGGCTTCGAGAATGACGGGCAGGGGCTGACCATCCTTTTCCTCTACAAACTGTGGCAGCGGCTGCCCGATCGTGACGCCTGGCTGCGCGAGCGCTGGCCAGACGTCAAGGCAGCCGGCGATTGGGTGCTGTGGCAATTCGACCACCCACAAATTTCAGGCGCGATGGATGGCTTGTTGCACACCACCGGCGAGAGCGCGAATGGCGACGGCTACTCCGTCTATCCGGATGCGATTTCGATGCATGCGCTGCGGGACGCGGCAGTGATGGCGGAATCGATCGGCGACAGCGGCTCGGCCATGCGCTGGCGGGAGCGCGCAGACAAGATGCAGACGGCGATCACGGCGCATTACATCGTGAGCGACCCGAAGTACGGCCCGGTTTGGACGCTCGCCTACGCCAACTGGACGCACCAGAGCACGGTGCTGGGGCCGTTGATCTTCCCAGCCGACGACCAGGGTTTTGCGCCGGAGGACAGCTATCCGCAGTGGCGCGCGGTGAACGAGGCGACGTATCAGCGGCTCCTCGACACCTACGCGCCGTTTGGATTTTACGGACAGTCGATGGGATATGGACAAGGCTTCATCACCCAGTCGGCACTCTTGCTGGATCGAATGCACGATGCCACAACGATGCTCAACTGGGCGGCAAAGGAGATCTACGATCCGCGGCTGGGGTCGTTCATCGTGCCTGAAGGCGTGCAGATCGACCCCACCGGCCGTTACTGGTTTCGGATTGGCGACCTGGGCAACGGCGTGCAGGAAGCGGAAATCGTAAAGATGCTGCGCCTGGTGATCGGGGTCGACGACGCCAGGCCGGACCGGCTGCAGCTTTTTCCGAGGATGCCGTATGACTGGCGCGAGATTGCGGTCAGCAAATATCCGGTGGTGTTCGCGGCAGGCGGCAAGCTCGATACCGCTTGGCTCGCATACCGCCTGAGGCGCGATGGCGATGGGATGGAGCTTCGGATGTCGGCAGACAAGGACCTCGGTCCGGTAGCGGTGCGGCTGGGACCGTTCGCCGAGCGACCTACCGCAGCCAGCGTGCGCGTGAATGGCGCAACGCCGGTCGAGGCACGCGCGGAGCAGAGCGGCGATTCGTGGTGGTTGCGGTTTACGGAGCGTGTGGGGACCACCGCGGCGCGATAGAAGTAAAGTACACCGTTACGGTTGTATTGCCTGGCAGCATGCCACTGTAACCAGCATTATTGGTCACCGCTCTGCGCGGCCATGGCGAAGTAGCCTTTGCGCACCTGCACCTTGGTGCCCTCGCCGCAGCTGACGCCGATATGGCGGAAGGTGCCGTCGAGCTTGGTGTTCGACGGGGTGTAGGTGGCCACGTACTGGGTGCGCAGCTCGTCCTCAATCTGCTCGAAAGCGGCCTGGAGCTTGGCGCCATTATTGCCCACATCGATCAGCCGCCCGCCGGTCTCGTCGGCGATCTTCTTGGCATACCCATAGCCGTAGTAGCCCATGCCCTGGCTCCAGTACATCTCCCGGTCCGCACACAGGATGATGTAGATGATGACGTTGTTTCTCTGCGCGGCCGCTATGGCGTCGCCAATCTTCTCGCGGCTGCCCTCATCCTCACCGTCGGTGAGAATGATGATCGCCTTACGGCCCGTCTCCTGGTTGAGCTTTTCGTTGGCAGCCAGGTAGATGGCGTCGTAGAGCAGGGTTCCCTTGGGATCGCTGACCGGAACCGGTCCACCGCCCAGGCCGGGAATGCCACCGCCATTGCCGCCTGCGGTATTGATCTGCGCCTTTTCGAGCGCGTGCGCCAGCAGCCGCGGGCTGTTGGTGAAATCCTGCAGCAAGTCCACGTTCACGTCGAAGTTGACGGCGAAGGCCTCATCCTTGGAGCGCATCACGCGGCTGAGGAACTGGCTGGCGGCGTCCTGCTCCAGGGGAAGCACCCGTTGCTGGCTACCGGAGGTGTCGAGCAGAATGCCGAGGGTCAGTGGCAGGTCGGTCTCGGCGGTAAAGCTCTTCAGCTTCTGCGGAAGCTTGTCCTCCTGAACAGTGCAGTCACTCTGCGTCAGGTGGGGCACCAGGTTGCCGTTCTTGTCTTTGACGGTGAAGAAGAGGTCAACCAGGTTGGTTTGGAGTTTGAAGGTGGCGACGGACTGGTCGCTGTCGGGCTGCGCGGGCGCATTGCTCACCGGGGGGGCGTCGGGATCGGGGGCGAGCTGAGCCCGGGCGGTCGTGGCGAGCCACGGCACGGCGATCAGAAGAGCGGCGAAGGCGAAACGCGCACGCATGCTAACAGCTTAGACGACGAGGGGGCGAATTCGGATAGCCCGGCTTGAGCGAAGTCAGGGGGGCTAGGGCAGTCAGCGGAGACGGGGTTCTGCTAACACCGCTAACAGCGCTTCAGCGCGACGGCCATTCCTCGACGACGATACCGAGGTCATTGAGCTTGCGAATCACGGATTCCAGGTTGCGGCGGATGGCCGGGCGGTCTTTCGCAGTGGCCTCGGGGGATTCTTCCACGGCAATCACGCGGCCGTAGTGCCAGCCGCCGGCAGGGATGGCGGCGACTGCCTTGTCCAGATCGGCAAGCCGCACCTGCATCTCCTGGCGCCGGGCCGCCGCGGGCCGCAGCAGCGTGCCCTCCCCAATGGTGCTGGTATTCACGTCCGCAAACAGGACGCGCAGGCTCACGTAGTTCGGCCCGACCGCGAGAAACGGATTGGTCCACTGCGACGGCTCGTGCACGTCCACATACATGCTTTTGGTAGGCAGCGGAATCTGCTCGAGTTGCGCACGTTCCTGGTCGAGTTCGGTGGCATTAGCCTGGGCGCGATGCTCGGCGGCAACGGCGGTTTGCTCCACTCCTTCGACAGCCCGTTCTTCCTTGTGGCAGGCGATCAGGACGCAGGGGAGCAACAGAAGCAGGGCAGAAATGCCCTTCCAATGGCGGTGCGGAATCACCCTTTCAGGATAGCAGGAATCGGATTGCCGGCGGAGCCGAAGGGGACAGCCGTCACAGCGCCGCTGGGCGGGGCTCTGCTAACGTGCAGGCGGAAGGAGGCAGCGGATGAGCGCGAAGATCGTAGCCATTGTGGGCAGCTATCGCAAAGACGGCGTCACGGAGCGAGCCGTGGAGGCAGTTCTGGAGGGCGCGCGAGCTCACGGAGCCGAAACCCGGAAGTTCCTGCTGCGGGAGACGTACCTGGAGTTCTGCACCAACTGCCGCAGCTGCACGCAAGTGCCGGGCCAAGCGCGCGGACGCTGCGCGCAGCAGGACGGACTCGAAGAAATTCTCCGTGCCGTGGAGGCTGCGGACGGCGTGGTGCTGGCTTCGCCGGTGAATTATTACAACACCACCGCGCTCTTCCGGCGGTTCCTGGAGCGGCTGCTGGGCTACGCATATTGGCCATGGGGCCAGGCGGCGCCACGTTTGCGCTGCAAACGGCGGCCGCGCAAGGCCGTGCTGGTCGCCTCCGCATCGGCGCCGGGCTTTCTGATTCCGCTGGCCACCGGAGCAACGCGGGGGCTGCGCCTGGCGGCGCGCATGCTGGGCGCAAAACCGGTGGGGCATCTCTGGATCGGGCTGGTAGCCGGCGAGCCGCTGCCTGCGTTACCGGCGCGAGCGCGGCAAAAAGCCCTGCGACTGGGCGGTGAGATCGCCCTTCGCTGCTAGAGCCGCTCAATACTCGCTGCGCTCGATGCCCAGCTTCTTCATCTTGGAATTCAGCGTGGTGCGTTTCAGGCCCAGTTTGGCGGCGGCGCCGGCGGGTCCGCCGATCATGCCTTTCGCCTCGCGCAGTGCGCGCAGAATATGTTCGCGCTCGGCAGCCTGCAGCGTGGGGTTGGTCGAGACTTCCGGTCCGAGTCTTCGCTCGTCCTCGATCTCCACGTCTTCAATCTCGGCCACGCGGCACGTGCAGCACCGGTCCGCGCGACAGGATCACCGCCCGCTCCAGAAAGTTTTCGAGCTCGCGAATATTGCCCGGCCACTTCCAGCGCGCCAGAGCCGCCATCGCCTCGGGCGGAATTGTTGTAATGTTCTTGCCCATGCGGCGGCTGTGCCGGTCCACAAAATGCCGCACCAGGATGGGAATGTCGCCGGCGCGCTCGCGCAGCGGCGGAGCGAAAACCGGAAACACCTTCAGCCGATAGAACAGGTCGCTGCGAAACTGCTTTTCCGCCACCATCTTCGCCAGGTCGCGATTGGTGGCGGCGATCAGCCGCACGTTGACCGGGATGGGCCGCGTGCCGCCCAGCCGCTCGATCTCGCGCTCCTGCAGCGCGCGCAGCAGCTTGGGCTGCAGGTCGAGCGGCAACTCGCCAATCTCGTCGAGAAACAGCGTGCCCTCGTGCGCCAGCTCCAGCCGCCCGATCTTGCGCGCAATGGCGCCGGTGAATGCGCCCTTCTCGTGTCCGAACAGTTCGCTTTCAATCAGGCCGGCGGGAATGGCCGCGCAATTCAGCTTGATAAAGGTGCGCTCGGCGCGCGGGCTCAGCGGTGAATGGCGCGCGCCAGCAGTTCCTTGCCGGTTCCCGTCTCGCCCTGGATGAGCACCGTCGCATCGGTGGGCGCCACGGTCGCAATCTGCCGCAGCACATCGCGCAGGCCCGAGCTCTCGCCCACGATGTCTTCGAAACGATTCTCGAGGTTGATCTCTTCCTCGAGATACTCCTTTTCCTGGGTGAGCCGGTCGCGCAGCTCGGCAATCTGGCGGAAGGCGATGGCGTTGTTCACGGCCATGGCTACCTGCCCGGCGATCTGGCCGAGTATGTCGGCGTCATGGTGCGTGAACGCGTTCTCAAGGCGGCTGGAAACGGCGAGCGCGCCCAGAATCCGCTCGCGATGGACGAGCGGCACCCACAGGCCGGACTGCATGCCCGATTCAACATGGTGGCGCACCGACTCAGGGGGAAAGGAATGCGATCGAGTCGCGAGGCAATGTAACGGCTGGCGGCTGCGAAAAGTCTGCCCAGCGGGCGATGCATCCGGATCGAGCAGCACTTCGCCGTGCGCATTCTCCGCTTTCTCCGAAAAGAAATGCACACGCAGTTTGCCGGTCGGTTCGTCGTAGAGTCCCAGCGTGGCCGCATCGTGGGGCACCAGCTGCCGCATGGACGCGGAAAACGCGCCCAGCAGCTTGCGAATATCCACGTTGGCCAGCAGCAGGTTGCTCAACTCGAGCATCACCGATTCCTGCGCCTGCCTGCGCTCCGTCACGTCGCGCGTAATTTTCGAGAAGCCGGTCAACTGCGCCGGCTGGAATCGCGAATGGCGGTGAGCACAATGTTGGCCCAGAAGCGCGACCCGTCCTTGCGCACCCGCCAGCCGTCTTCCTCCACGTGTCCCTGCTCGGCGCCCAGGCGCAGGAGTTCGGCCGGATGGCCACGGTCGATGTCCTCCTCAATGAAGAAGCGCGAAAAGTGTGCGCCCAGCACCTCATCGGCGCTGTACCCCTTGATCCGCTCCGCGCCGGGGTTCCAGGTCAGGATGTGGCCTTCAGTATCCAGCAGATAAATTCCGTGATCCTGAATACTGTCGAGAATATTGCGCAGCCGCAGGTCGTACTCGCGCACCTTATCCTGTGCGTCGCGCTGCTCCGTGGCGTCGCGAATGAAGCTCACCACCGCCGGCCCGGCAGGGCTCTCAATGGGCTTGAGCATGATGTCGACGGGAAATTCGCTGCCGTCCTTGCGCAGCCCGTACAGGTTCAGCGCCGCGCCCATCTGCCGCGCCCGCGGGTGAGCGTGATAATTCTCGCGATGGCGCGGATGACCGCCGCGAAAACGCCCGGGCACCAGCATTTCGATCGGTTTTCCGACCAGTGCCTCCACCGTGTAGCCGAACATCTCCGCGGCGCGCCGATTCACATCGCGCATCACACCCTGGCCATCCGTGATGATCAGGCCATCGGGTGAAAACTCGAAAAGAGACTCGAGAACGGGTTGGGCGTAGGAGGAGTGCTCCCGCTGCGGCGCAGCAGTCGTGATCTCCTCCCGAGGGGAATCCTGGAAACCCATGGTGTGCGCTACCGACCTTACCTGCACAATAGAGCCGCGGCCACCGCTTTGGCAATGGGAACGAACCAGGGAACAAGGGAACGAGGGACCAAGGGACCAGGAATACAGGAGAGCTAGGGATTAAGGGGCTGCGGGACCGAGCGGCTCAGCCAACGAACCCAATATAAACCCCGGCGTAATCGTCGCCCGCCGATGCCGGACACCATGGCTGGAATACTCCGCCAGCCGCAGCAGGATAATCAGCACCGCAATCGCCACCAGCGCCACAAGCAGCAAGCGCCCACCCAGCCCTCTCACCCGCTGTCGTGGTCTACCCGCCGGTCTTCGTGGACGCGGCCTGCTCATCGCATCCCCCGGCTGCCATTCTAGTTGTTCGCCTGGTCCCTTGGTCCATGTTTATTGCTCACTGTGCACTGTCCACAGCTTCTGCTACACTTCCCAGCAACCTTCAAACCATGCTCTTCAAGGCCCTCAGCGCTGCTGTCTACGGCATCGACGCCAATCTAATCGACGTGGAAGTCGACTACAGCGGTGCGGTCTGCGATCAGGACCACTTCCACACCGTGGGCCTGCCCGATGCAGCCGTGCGCGAGAGTCGCGACCGCGTGCGCGCGGCCATTAAGAACTCCGGCTACCTGATCCCGCCCACCTTCATCACCATCAATCTCGCCCCCGCGGACCTGAAAAAAGAAGGCTCGGGGTTCGATCTTCCCATCGCGGTCGGCATCCTGGGCGCCTACGGCGCGCTGCGCAACGACGACCTCGGCAAATTCCTGCTGGTCGGCGAGCTCGGCCTCGACGGCAGTGTGCGCCCCATCGCCGGCATGTTGCCGGTGGCTGTCCTGGCCCGCGAAAAAGGGATTTCCAATCTCATCCTCCCGGCTGCCAACGCGGCTGAAGCGGCAGTTGTCGAAGGTGTCAACGTCTATCCCGTCTCCTCGCTGCTCGACGTCATCGACCTGCTCAACTCCGCGGTGGTCGGCGTGATTCAGCGCGAACCCTTCCGCGTTGCGACCGAAGAGATCCTCGGCAAGCTCGAGCACTTCTCCGTCGACTTCTGCGATGTGCGCGGCCAGCAGACCGCCAAGCGCGCCCTCGAAGTGGCCGCCGCCGGCAGCCACAACATTCTGATGATCGGCCCGCCCGGCTCGGGCAAAACCATGCTGGCCAAGCGGCTGCCCTCCATCCTTGCCCCGCTCACGTTTGAAGAAGCGCTCGAAACCACCAAGATTCACTCCGTGGCCGGCGTGCTCGATGCCGGCGCGGGCCTGGTCACGCAGCGACCGTTCCGCTCGCCGCACCACACCATCTCCGACGCCGGTCTGATCGGCGGCGGCATCAGTTCCCCGCCCCGGCGAGGTCTCCCTGGCCCACAACGGCCTGCTCTTCCTCGACGAACTGCCCGAGTTCCCGCGCAACGTGCTCGAAGTCATGCGCCAGCCGCTCGAAGATCACACCGTCACCATCGCGCGCGCCTCCATGTCGCTCAGCTTTCCGGCGCGCTTCATGCTGGCCGCGGCCATGAATCCCTGCCCCTGCGGCTACTTCAACGACAAGTCGCGCGAGTGCATGTGCACGCCGCCCATGATCCAGCGCTACGTGGCCAAGATCTCCGGGCCGCTGCTCGACCGCATCGATATTCACATTGAAGTTCCGGCCGTTCAATACAAGGAGCTGCGCGGCGGCGCGGCAGCCGAGGGCTCAGCGCACATTCGCGCCCGCGTGATGGAAGCCCGCGAGCGCCAGCGGCAGCGCTTCAAAGCGCACGGCGAAAAAATCTACGCCAACGCGCAGATGACCACGCGGCAGATTCGCGCCTACTGCGAGCTCGGCCCCGACGCCGAGCGGCTGCTGGAACGCGCCATGCAGCAGCAGGGCCTGACGGCCCGCGCCCACGATCGCATTCTCAAAGTGGCACGCACCATCGCGGACCTCGAAGGGACGGAGCCCTCGCCGTCGCGCATCTGGCTGAGGCCATCCAGTACCGCACCCTCGATCGCAGCTACTGGGCGTAGCCGCGCGGCCCTCACCATCCGAGCCTTACATCCGGCTTGCAATTACTTTGGTTTCTTATGGCTAGCCGGGGCCTGCCGATAATCCCCTTATCTCGATCAGAATCTCTGACCCGGCGCGCAAAGCGCTGCGGGAGGGCCTTGCATGCACGAACCGGTTCTTCAATCTGTCCGCGATACTTTCCTGTACGGCTTGCCCGTCATGGGATTGCTTCTTTTTTCGCTTCTCAAGCTGGACGCTGTCATCTCCGCGCCCAAAAACCGCTTGCGCCGCCGTCCCCCGGTAGCGGGGACCAGCGCCGACGGCGAACCGCTGGGCTGTGACCCCGATGGCCGCATCTGGCCCGCTGGCCGTCGCCGCTCGAGCCCCGCGGTCGGCCACACTGAGGAAATCTCCAGTGAATATTTCCAAAAGTGGGAGGGCGGGAATCCGGCTGGGCAGAATTAGCCCCTTTAATCTACTGAAAAATTGACACTTACCAGGAGTTTAGCCCAACCCAACGCGGCATTTCGCTTCGCCGCAAAAGGGTAAAAAAAACGTTGACCTGCGCTTTCCGTGAGCATATATTCACTCTAGCCATCCATAGAGGGCCGATTGTGTGCGATTTTTTCTGTGCGCTTCGGCCGATTCCTGCATCCTATGTGAGCGTAGGCTCTACCTTTGATGCCCTCGGTGCGTAGTTGTTTGCCGGGATCGGGAATATCAGGCGCCACGAATTTCCAGGCAATTGGTTCCCCATATGGAAGGGGCTGTTTCACAGCGCGGCACGCGTGCGTGAGAAAGTTGCACTCTCTTGCGCGCCATTTGCGTCTATTGAACGGGGAGTGAAAATTTTTCGAGTTTGCCCTCGAGCAAATTCAGCTTTCCTGGCTGCACCGGCGGCGCCAAGAAGTACCGATCGGGCAGTGAATTATTAACGAAGGAGAAAAACTGCAATGCGTTCCGATTTAGTTTTTGGGGCACTCTCTCACGTGTCCAATCGTTACCAGCTCTGCCAGTTGGCGAGCAAGGCAACTCGCAAGCTGCACAAGCCGAACACCCGGCTCCAGGACACCACGAATGAGGTTCTGGGGCGTTTTCGCACTGCCGATCCTGGCGCACCGGCCAGAGAACAGGCCGTGGCCCAGCCGGTCGAGCGGCGTCGCGCTGCTTAAGCCGCGTACCGCCTCTCTCTTTTTTTCGACTATGGTTTTAGAGCAACTCCCGATCGAAGACGGTAGCGCCTCCCCGGCGTCTCGATATCTCCCGACGCATTCGGGTGTTGCTTTAAGACCGGTCTGCTCTCTCTGTATACTTTGATTTCCCGCCGCCGTTTCCGCTGGAGTTCGTTTCCCTCCCGTAGTTTTCCCCAACATCCCGCCTAAGTCGCAGGTGCACATGACGATCGCCGAACTGAAAGAAAAGAACATCACAGAATTGAGCCGCATCGCGCGGACCCTTGAAATCCCCGGAACCAGCGGCCTGCGCAAGCAGGATCTGATCTTCAAGATTCTCCAGGCGCAGAGCGAAAAAGAAGGCCACATCTTTGCCGAGGGCGTGCTTGAGATCCTCCCCGACGGCTACGGCTTCCTGCGCTCGCCCGATTACAACTATCTGCCCGGACCGGACGACATCTACGTGTCTCCGTCCCAGATACGCAAGTTCGACCTCAAGACCGGCGACTCCATCAGCGGCAACGTCCGCCCGCCCCACGAAGGCGAGAAGTACTTCGCGCTGGTCAAGATCGAAGCCATCAACTTTGAGTCGCCCGAAGAGACGCGCAACAAGATTCTCTTCGACAACCTCACGCCGCTTTATCCGCAGGAGCGGATCAAGATGGAGACAGTGCGCGAGGGCGTCAGCGGCCGCGTCATGGATCTGCTCACCCCGGTGGGCAAGGGCCAGCGCGGCCTGATCGTCGCGCCGCCGCGCACCGGCAAAACCATGCTGCTGCAGTCCATCGCCAACTCCGTCACCACCAATCATCCCGAAGTGGTGCTTATCGTTCTGCTGATCGACGAGCGCCCCGAGGAAGTTACCGACATGCAGCGCTCGGTGAAGGGCGAAGTGATTTCCTCGACCTTTGACGAGCCGGCAGCGCGTCACGTGCAAGTGGCCGAGATGGTAATCGAAAAAGCCAAGCGCCTGGTCGAACACAAGCGCGACGTCGTCATCCTGCTCGACTCGATTACGCGTCTGGCCCGCGCCTACAACACCATCGTGCCGCCTTCGGGCAAAGTGCTCTCCGGCGGCGTGGACTCAAACGCACTGCAGCGCCCCAAGCGCTTCTTCGGCGCAGCCCGCAACATCGAAGAAGGCGGGTCGCTGACGATCATTGCCACCGCCCTCGTCGATACCGGCTCGCGCATGGACGAAGTCATCTTCGAAGAGTTCAAGGGCACCGGCAACATGGAAATCATCCTTGACCGCAAGCTCGTGGACAAGCGTGTCTTCCCGGCCATCGACATTCAGCGCTCCGGCACCCGTAAAGAAGAGCTGCTCATCCCCAAGGAGGATTTGCAGCGCATCTGGGTTCTGCGCAAGGTGCTCAACCCGCTGTCGCCGGTGGAAGCCATGGAGTTGCTGATCAGCCGCCTGGAGAAGGTGCGCAACAACGCCGAGTTCCTGCAGAACATGAATCAGCTCTAGATATAAACAAGCTCTCGGTGGGTCTAGGTGGTCTAGTTCACCAGAGGAAGAAAGGCCGGGGCTTTCGCCCCGGCCTTTTTGCTTTTTGAAAACTCGCCGTTTGCCCATCCCCCCGCCCGAATGTAATCCTCAAAACATGAAGAAGTTTTTCCTGCCCGCCGTGGCTGCCATCGTTCTGCTTTCCTGCTCCCTTTCCCTCTCCGCCCAGGACCGCGGCTACTGGAACGCAGCCAGCACCACCGCCAAAGCCATTACTGGCGACATCTCTATTGGCAGCAACAAGGTGGCCATCAACTTTTCGAGCTATACGCTCGCGCCTATCCGCACCCTGGGGCCTGCTGAAGTGGCCGCGGCCTTCGATGCCGACGTGAACGCCGGCGGCAACGGCCAGCTCTACCGGCTCAACGTACCCGCGGACAAGCGATTTCTCCACCACAACACGCTCTGCGGCACCGAAGACACACAGTGGATGGCGACCTTTGTTTACGGCCGTGATCTGCAGGTGGCCTTCTTTTCAGGATCGAACCAGCCGGTGCTGACCGTCGACGCGCTCGCGAATTCAACCAGCGTCTGCGGCACGTTTACCTACGCGCGCTGATTCCTCGCTTCGCGCTTTCCGGATTCGCTCTCTCACTGTTAAAATAACGAAAGCACTTGTGGGGCTGTAGCTCAGCTGGGAGAGCGCCTCGTTCGCAACGAGGAGGTCAGCGGTTCGATCCCGCTCAGCTCCACCATTTGCTTCCGTGGCCGCTCCGGCCAGCATCCAGAATCCTGCCAACTCCCGCCTTTGAGTGCCACCACCCCGGCTGTATACTTGAGCCGTTCAGCAAGACAGTTTGACGAAATGCTTTGAGCCGCCTTGTGCGGCCAGGGACGAGTTTTACCCGTCCTTTCAGCGCCGTTCCAGCAATGCCGGAATTTGATCGAGGTGAACGGTTGACTCAGACCAACTCTCCGCAGCAGCCAGACCTCGCCGCACTGCGCCCGCTCTGTGTCGACCTCGATGGCACGCTGGTCAAGTCCGATACGCTCGTCGATTCGCTGGTGGTTCTGGCGCGCACCCGGCCGGCCCTGATCTTCGGAGTTTTGCGAGCTCTGCTGCGCGGCAAAGCGGCCGTCAAGGCATACGTCACCCAGCACACTTCGCTCGATGTGGTCCACCTGCCCTACAACCGCAAGGTGCTGCAGTTCCTGCAGGAGCAACGCCGCAAGGGTCGCGACCTTTATCTCGCCACCGGCGCGAACGAGGCACTGGCCGAGCGCGTGGCCGCGCACCTCGGCCTGTTCGATGACGTACTCGGTTCCAGCGCCGCGACCAACCTGACCGGCAACCGCAAGCTCGCCACTCTGCAGGCCCGCTTTGGCGCTGACGGGTTTGATTACATCGGCAACGATACGCCCGACCTGCCGCTGCTGGCGGTCGCGGCGGAAGCGATGGTGGCGAATCCGACGCTGCGCCTGCGCCTCAAGCTGCGGGCGCGGCACTTGAAGCCGGCGCTCGTTCTGGAGGAGCGTAACGACACGCTGCACTCGATTCTCAGCGCAGTGCGCCCGCACCAGTGGACCAAGAACCTGCTCATCTTTCTGCCGCTGCTGCTCTCGCACGTGCTTCGCGCCGAGCGACTGCTCGAAGCGCTGCTCGCCTTCTGCTGCTTCTCCCTGGCCGCATCGTCGGCCTACATCGTCAATGATCTGCTCGATATTGAAGCCGACCGGCGTCACGCCAAAAAGCGCCTGCGCCCGTTTGCATCGGGCGATCTCTCCGCCCTCACCGGGCTGGCGCTGGTTGCAGCTTTTCTGCTGTTGGCATTTGCAGGAGCTCGCCTGCTTCCAGTTGCGTTTTCTGGATGGCTGCTGCTTTACCTCTTCGCGACCATGGCCTATTCCTGGTATCTGAAGCGCATCGCGCTGGTCGACGTGCGTGGTGCTGAGCGGACTCTACACCTTGCGGCTGCTCGCCGGCGGCGGTGCCACGAAGACGCACATCTCACACTGGCTGGCCGGCTTCTCGATTTTTCTGTTCTTTTCACTGGCCATCGTCAAGCGTTTCTCCGAACTCGAGAATCTGAGCGCCAGCGGCGCGCCGCCCCGCAACGGCCGCGGCTACCTGGTCGCTGACCTGAACCAGTTGCGCAGTTTCGGCACGGCCAGCGCGTTCGCGGCGGTCATGGTCTTCGCGATTTACATCAGCGACAGTGATGTAGCCGCGCTCTACCATCATCCACAGTTGTTGTGGCTGATTATGCCGCTCATGATTTTGTGGCTGTGCCGAGTGTGGCTGCTGGCCTCGCGTGGCAGTCTCGACGAAGATCCGCTGGTCTTCGCGCTCTCTGATCGCATGAGCCTGTTGATCGGAATCGCGGTCGCGGTCATTGCCTGGCTGGCGGTGTGAATTGAAAAAATGCGAACGCCGTGAGGCGAAGGATCCGCCTTTTTTGAACCTTCTGCGGAGAGAGCGGGGCCGCGGACGTTCATATTTGTGGCTTCCCACCCTTTCGCTAGAAAAAAAGCGAAAGGATTGGGCACGGCACTTGTTTGCTTGTTCCCTTGTTCCCTCGGTCCCTTGTTCCCTGCTTTAACTAAACAGGTCCTTCATCTTTTCGATGAGCCCTGGTGCGGCCGGTTTATTGTCCACGGTCATCGATTCGCCCAGCTTGACCACCAGCTCGCGTTGTGCGCGGCTCAGCTTGCGCGGAATCTGCACCACGACCTTGACCACCAGATCGCCCTGGCCCTTCGAGTTCAAGTGCGGGACGCCCCGCCCGCGGACGCGTAATTCGCGGCCGCTCTGCGTGCCTTCAGGAACCTTGATGTTCACAGGACCGTCAACGCCTTCGATTTCGAACTCGTCGCCCAGCGTGGCCTGTGGGAAGCTGATTGGAATTACACAGTGCAGGTCGTAGCCGTGGCGCTCAAAGAAATCATGCGGCCGGATCGACAGCACTACGTACAGGTCACCCTTGGGGCCGGCGGCCCGGCCGGCATCGCCTTCACCGCCATAGCGAATCCGCGTGCCCTCTTCGACGCCCGGCGGCACTTTGATGGTGAGCTTGACCTCCGCCGCCGTGCGGCCTTCGCCTCGACACCCAGGGCACGGATCGGTGATCACCTGGCCCGTGCCGCTGCACGCTGCACAGGTGCGCGCCACGGAGAAAAATCCTTGCTGGTAGCGAATCTGACCGCGGCCACCGCAGTGGCTGCAAATGCTGGGCCCGCGGCCTGAGGCGCTGCCGCGACCGCCGCAGGTCGAGCAGACCTCCAGCCGCCGCAGCTTGACTTCTGTTTCGGTGCCGAAGATTGCATCTTCAAAATCAATGGCCAGGTCGAAGCGCAGATCGTCCCCGCGCTGCTGCCGAGAGGCACGCCCGGCCCCCTGCGAACCGCCCATGTTGAACATTTCGCCGAACAGGTCGCCGAAGATATCGCCAATATCCACGCCGCCGGCAAAAGGATTACCGCCCGCGAATCCGCCCCCGCCCAGCCCGGAATGGCCGTAGCGGTCGTAGACAGCGCGTTTGTCCGCGTCGCTCAAAACCTGGTACGCTTCGCTGGCCTGCTTGAACTTCTCTTCAGCCGTGTGATCGCCGGGATTGCGGTCAGGGTGGTATTTCAGCGCCTGCTTGCGGTAGGCACTCTTCAACTCCTGGTCTGTGCAATCGCGCGAAACGCCCAGAACCTCGTAATAATCAGCTTTGCTCACAGTACTCATTTTAGCTTCCAGCTTGTAGTTGCCAGCCCGCTAGCCGGTAGCTCCTGGCTCATTTGTTTCAATCCGGTTTTCGGCTTAAGAACCGTTCCAGCTACTGGCTACAAGCTGCAGGCTTCTGGCTCTACTCATTCACTTGTTTGGGATTGTGCGCCACGCGCACCAGCGCGGGCCGTAACAATTTGTCGCGCAGCTTGTAGCCGCGGCGAATCTCCTCGGCCACGTGCTGATCGGGGAGGTCGTCGCGATCAACTGAGCCCAAAGCCTCGTGCACGCGCGGATCGAAGGGCTCACCCACGGTGGGCACCGGCATCACCTGCATTTTGGACAGTACCTCGCCCATCTGCTTCACAATCAGGTCAACGCCGCAACGCAACTGCTCCGTCGAGCCTGTCGACTTGAGCGCCAGCTCGAAGTTGTCGATCACCGGCAGAAACTGCTCTACAACACTCCCGGTCGCGTAATCGCGAAATTCCATGCGCTCGCGTTCGGCGCGCTTGCGCGCGTTGTCGAACTCGGCCTGCAGCCGCGCCAAACGATCCAGCAACTGGTCGCGCTCGGACTTCACTTTTTCAAACTCTGCCGCACTGACGGCGATCTCGGACACAGGCGGTGCGCCGGGTGCAATTTCACCGGGCTCGCTCACCGAGTCGTTTTCCGGCGGGGGCAGCTCCGATGCCGGATCCAGAATCGGTTCCCGGCCGGCTCGCTCCTGCGCGTTTGCTGCTCTTTGTCCTTCATCCATCCCCGTCGACTTAGCTTCTTGCTCTGGCATGGTTCTGCGTCTTCTCCAATCCATATGATTGCGCCTTATTCTTTAGATTTTGCAAGACCGCTGGCGGATTCAACGGCCGCGAAACTGAGGGATGCGGCCGCTATGGCTGTTCAGGAGGAGCTTCCAGGATGCGCTCGGAAAGTCGTGCTATGTAGCTCACCGCCTGGATCATCTCCTGATATTGGATGCGGGTGGGTGCGATTACGGCGACCGTTCCCAGGCTCCCGCCGCCCAGCCGCGCGGGCGCGCCAATCAGCACCAGGTCCTGCATCGCCGGTGAAGCTTCATTCAGCCCCACCACCACGCGCACTTCCTGCTGCCGCCCATCCACATATGCATTCAACAACTCCACCAGCTGTTGCTTGGCTTCGAGCGCCAGCAGCATCTGCCGCAGGCGCTCGCGATCCTGCTCCACCGCGATCAGGTTCGAAATTCCTTCCACAAAGATAGACGGCGCGTTCTCGCCCGTGGCCAATGCACCCTTACTGCAAAGTTCCTCAATCGAGCTCAGCAACTGCCGATACGCCTCGCGCTCCACTTCGATACGCCGCGCCACTTCACTGCGGATCCGGTCGATGGGCCAGCCGCGGAAGTTCTCATTCAGATAGCGTGCCGCCGCCTCCAGCTCCTGGTGCGCGATCTCCCGATCCAGCAACAGCGCCCGGTCCTGCACCGCTCCAGCCTGCGTCACCAGCACCGCCAGCACCTTGCCGGTTGCAAGCCGCGAAAAATGAATATGCTCCAACACCTGGCTGGCGGTGGAGCAGGCCAGCGCCACACCCAGGCCGCTTGAAAGCAGAGCCAGCACGTGCGAGGTGCGCTCCAGGTATTCGTTCGTCGACGCCACGCCGCTGAAGCTGTCTTCAATCTGGCCGCGACGCGCCTCGCTGAGTGGTGCCAGCTGCGGCTGCCGCGAGCTGGCCAGATCAGCTCCGCCGGCAGCTATTTGTCCGCTGCGCGTGATCTGTTCAACGTAGTAGCGGAAAGCTGCAGGCGTGGGTACGCGGCCTGCCGAAGTGTGCGGCTGCTCCAGGAGTCCGGCCTCCGCCAAGGAGGCCATCACGTTGCGCACCGTGGCCGAGCTCAACCCCTCCCGGTTTTCAAAAAAGCGCGCAACCGACTGCGAAGCGACCGGCTCCCCGGAGGCGATGTACAACTCGACAATCGCCGTCAGCACCAGCCGTTCACGCGGACTGATGCGCATTTCAGGCATCTTTCTGCTCCCACAGGGTACGAACAGCGCTGATCAACTGGCTGGTCCGCGGGCCCACTACCCACCAGCCCCCGGTCCAAATATCTGCGGGACAGCAACTTGCACTCTACGCTGTACGGGACTCTGCTGTCATTATGCTAGGGAAAATCGATTCACGGTGTCAAGGACAGGGATCAGTGGTCAGTGCTCGGTGCCCAGTGGTCAGTGGTCGGTGGTCGGCAGTGCAAAGGATTGTAACCACCGAAACTTTCCAATCCCTTGCTCCCTGTTGCCTCGCTCCCTGCTTCTACGATGCCGCCGCCAGCTCTTCCTCATGGATCACGCGCTGTGCGCCCTTGCGCGGCCCGCGCTTGCGCGCGCTCATTACCTTGATGCGTTCCAGCAGTTCCTGCGCCGAGCAGTTCTTCTTGGCGAGCAACGCATCAGCCAAATGAATATCACCACCCATGGCCTGCGGATCGCCGACCAGGATCATCGGGACGTGCGGCGCAACCCGCTTCAGCCGCTCTACCAGTTGCTTTCCGCCCATCTGCGGCAGCCCGAAATCGGCCAGCACCAAATCAACCTGCAAGCCGGCAAAAAGCCCGATCGCCTCCTGGCCGCTGGAGGCGGCAAACACACGGTAACCATTGGTGGACAGCATGAATTTGAGGACTGAAAGCTCCTGCTCGTTGTGATTGACGCAAAGTATGACTTTCTTCGGGCGCATGATGCGGGCGATGCTCCTTCGTTTGAGGTATTCGGCTAAGTGAGACAAAACAATCCCTGTCCCGCTCCACAGGCGGGATTTGAGGGCTCAGATTTGCGGAGGCCCCAGGGACCGCGAAGGCTCCCCATGGATGGGCTGCGCGCCGTCTGCCGGCGTTTCATTCCAAACAACAGACCGCGTGCGATCGTTCAGCAGAAATTTCTGCGTTTGCGGTCGACCCCGACGCTTTCCAACGTTTCCGCAAAGCGCCAATGAATTGCTGCAATGGAATCGAAGCTTACGGGCAACGGAGCGGCAGCGAAAGAGGGAACGAGAAGCGAAACCGCGGATGTAAACCAGACTGTAACAGAGAAAATGAACCTACTGTGAACAGCGGGCGGGACTTGGGTTGTTGAAGGGGTTGTTGAAAGCATGTGTATCAGGGCAGGAAAAGCAGACCGTTTGCAACCAGAACGGTGCTGCCGCCGACCCTGACATCCGTGGTGCGCTTGTCAACCCTCTGCGCAGAAAGATAGAGATCGCTGGGCCGTCCGATCTCCACACCTTGCCGCACATGAATCTGCGCCCCCGCAGCGACGGCGCCGCGCTCCACCAGGTACGCGATAGCGCAGCCTGCCGCCGAGCCGGTAGCCGGATCTTCGCCGCCATTAAATTGCATCCTCGCCCGGTACTCCGCACCGTTCTGGTTTTGGTCGGAGTCTGGTGCCATAACGTAGAACCACCTGGCTCCGCGCTCACGCAGGTAGGATGTAGCCGATTCCTGATTGACGCGCAGACGTTTCAACGCGTCTACCGATCGCAGCACGACGATGGCAAAGGCTGTTCCCGTGGAAACGATCTGCGGCGGCAACGCCGGATCAAAATCTTCGCGCTCCAGCCCGATGAGTCGCGCGACTTCCATCGTGTTCAATTCTGCGCCGAACTCCGGATCGCGCTGCGTCATGGTTCCACGTAGACCTTCGCCCTCAAACTGCACCGGCACAGGGCCAACGTTGAGTGCCAGCGTTACCGTGTTCTGATGTACGGTCTCGGGCGCAACCAACTTCAGCACGCTGGCGCTACCCAGCGTGGGGTGGCCGGCAAAATTCAATTCTTCCTGAGTTGTGAAGATGCGCACGCGCACGCCCTCAGCCCGCTCAATCGTCGCCGCGCGTCGCTCGATAAACGTTGTTTCCGACAGATTGAACTCGCGTGCGATCGCCCGCATCTGCTCGGAGGCGAGTCCGCAAGTGTTCATCACCACGGCCAGCGGATTGCCGTGGAGTGCATGAGTGGTAAAGACATCGACGATGGTGTAATCGAGCTGCGGCATGAAACAATTATCGGCCAGCAAGCGGCAAAGCCGCAGCGCTGCATGCCGGGCCACGAATGCGCGATATTACCAAGGTTGAATTCCGGTACCACCATCGTGAGCCCATCCCACCAACGTTCCGTTGACACTCCCCCGTTGCCAACCTACTCTACGAATGCTTACCAACAAGCAGCGCCCGGAGGTCCACGCCGGCCCTGCCTTCAAGCACCGGTGGCGAAGCGCAACGCGCAGGTTTGCAACACCTGTATTCGCGGGTTCGACACCCGCCCGGTGCTCCAGTTCAGAAAACGGATAGGGAGAGCGATCCGCTCTCCCTTGTCCCTTGTCCCTTGTCCCTTGTCCCTTGTCCCTTGTCCCTCGTCCCTTGTCCCTCGTCCCTTGTCCCTCGTCCCTTGTCCCTTGTCCCTCGTCCCTTGTCCCTTGTCCCTCGTCCCTCGTCCCTGTTTAGCTTCCCGCAAATTTTGCCCATCAAAAGTGCAGCTTTTTCTGGTATATTTATGCCCATCGCTCCAGATTTTCCTGACGCACACTGTCGATCCACTGGAGAGCTCCGCCGACGCAGGATTAGAAGGGTCGGCGGCCTCAAAAAAAGAGGAATGAGCTCGCGGCACTGTAAGGTTTTTCAGGAATCCAGCGATGGGATCGAACTATTGCCGGCCGTCTCGGCCATTGCTCGCCTTTGCCCTGGTCTCTCGCGTCCTCCCTTCACGCCCGCGCGTCCAAGCAGGGTGATTCTCTCTTTTACGGTAATCCGCCTCGGCGCAGGCCAGCACGGCGCTCCAGTGTGCCCGTTACGCTGACCGCATTTCAATCTCCTGAAATGACTTAGCGGCGCCTTAAGCAACCACTCGCCCCATTCCATTCCGGCCGCCTTTCTCCCCATTCGCTGCCGCTTTCCGCCATTCACTGCGCCCCGGTTTGGGTAGCCGGGGTGGCCCGGGTACCCTTTGCAATGAGTAGTTAGGCCCCGAGAGGTCAGCTGAATCCGGCTGGGCAACAAAGCGGGCCGAATCTGAAGCAAATTCTGAGTTGGGAGATACGTTTTATGGCCAAAGCAATTAAATATGCCGAGAAGGCCGCGGTTTATGCGGCGCGCGGTGCGTGGGTGGTGTTCGAGCGCCTGAACCGCATCAGCCCCAACCCCTCCTTCAAGCCCAAGTGGAGCGACAAGCCCCTGCAGAAGAGCTGGCAGAAGGAGAAGCCGCCCCTCGGCTGGCCGCGCACCACGGACTCGCTCTGCCCCAAGTGCGTCCCCGAGATCCGCAAGCAGATTCTGGACGGCAAGCTGCCCCACGAAGTGCTGCTCAATGAGAAGGTAGGCGAGATCAAGGCCCAGATCATCGAGCGCGACGGCCAGATCCTGATGGTGAAGGACTGCCCCAAGCACGGCCACTTTGAAGACGTGATGTCGATCGACCCGGCCTTCTTCAAGCACCTTGAAGAGAGCTTCCCCGGCCGCGATATCCGCGCCCACAATGACGAGAAGCTGCACAACCACGGCACCTCAACCGTGACGCACGGCCGCGGCTCGGTGCTGACCATCGACCTGACCAACCGCTGCAACATGATGTGCGATCCCTGCTTCATGGACGCCAACCAGGTCGGCTTCGTCCACGAGCTTACGTGGGACGAGATCAAGACCATGCTCGACAACGCCATCACCATCAAGCCCAAGCGGCAGATGAGCGTTCAGTTCTCCGGCGGCGAGCCCACGCTGTCGCCCTACTTCCTTGACGCCGTAGCTTACTCGCGCAAGGTCGGCTACAACAGCGTGCAGGCAGCGTCGAACGGCATCGAGTTCGCCAAGATCCAAGGAGCTGTGCCGCGCGGCCGCGGAAGCGGGTCTGCGCTACGTTTATCTCCAGTTCGACGGCATCGGCAACGCGGCCAACAGTCACCGCAAGGTCGGCAACCTGTTCGACGTGAAGCTGCAGGCCATCAACAACCTGCATGAAGCCGGCGTGGAGATCGTGCCGGTGACGACGATCATCAACGGCATCAACAACGAGCAGGTGGGCCGCATCATCGAGTTCGCGCTCGACAATCCCAAGACCATCAGCTTCCTCAGCTTCCAGCCGGTCAGCTTCACCGGCCGCGACGAGGAGATCACCGACGACCGCCGCGTCGCGCAGCGCTACACGCTCAGCCACATGGCGCACGATATCAAGAACCAGTGCGGCTTTGGCGTGCCGGAGCGCGACTGGTTCCCCATCAGCTTTATGAGCACCTTCTCCGACTGGGCCGACCTGATTCACGGGCCGGGCGCAGACTGGGGCCAGCTCTCCTGCGGATGCCACCCCAACTGCGGCATCGGCATGGCCATGATGATCGACAAGGAGACCAAGGAAGCGGCTCCGGTCACAGCCTTCCTCGATATGGGCCAGGTGGCCAAGGACCTCGCCAAGGTAAACGATGCCGCGCGCGGAAAATTTCTCTCCGTCCTCGGCCTCGGGCTGTCGCTCATGCGCAACTACGATCCCTTCCAGGCGCCCACCCACTTCCGCATCACCGACATGATGCAGAAGATGGACAAGACCTTCAACGCCACCGGCAAGAACTACGGCAGCGTCAAGGGCGACCGCACCATCGAGGACATCAAGAATCGCCGCAAGGACCGCTGGAACTTCCTGTTCATCGCCGGCATGTGGTTCCAGGACCTGTTCAACTACGACTTCCGCCGCACCGAGCAGTGCATCATTCCCTACGCCACGCAGGAAGGCGAGATCAGCTTCTGCGCCTACAACACCGGCGTGGGCTGGCGCAACATCATTGAAAAAATGCACATGACGGCCACGCTCACCAAGTGGTACGAGGAGCATGGACGCCACGAGATCTTCGCCGGCGGCAAGAAAGTGGGCATGAACCATGTGGGCCACGAGCTGCAGCTCAACATGGAGCACGTGAACTCCGAAGCCAACCACACGCTCGACAACCTGGGCATCGCCAAGAACGCCCGCGAAGAAAAGATTCGCGCCCGTGACAAGTCGGCAGCAGCATCGAGTCTCGACAAGGTGAAGCAGGAGGCCGAAAACGCCAAGATGGCCAAGCTGTATCGCGAGCACGTCCTTGGCGAAAAGCCGGTGGACGGCCTGGTCAGCCTGGATTCTATCCGCCCTGCTTCAAACAACGCCGCTTCGCCCATCAACCGGAACAGTCAGAAGGCTGAGCCAGTAGCCGGGGACTAGCCGTCCAGGTGATCGCGCCTTCGGCGCAAAACACAAAGGCCGTCCGCGAAGCGGACGGCCTTTTTACCATCACAGGGTGCCCCATCCTTCCCGCGCTTTTTCGGGAAGGGTGGGAGAGCAGGATACTCATCCGGGAACAGTGGTCTCCCACCCTTCGCACGATGAAGCCGTGCGAAGGATGGGGCACCCAGATCCAGGGGGGGGCGGGTGGCCCACATCTCAATCACTTTGTTTAAAGCACAATGAATGGGTGCCCCAGGTCTCGATTCTGAGACCTGGGAGATCGCGACCTACCAGACTTCCAGCCTGAACTCCCGATACTTGCGAATCAGTTCGAAGTCGTCGCGATTGCATGTGATCAGTCGGGCGCCGTGGGCCCGGGCGGTCAACGCGATCAGCACATCAAAATGCAGATCGCGCAGTTTCTTCGCTTCAAAGCCGTGTTCCTCTTGTATTCGCTGCAGAATCTGACCCGACTCCAGCCAGTTGCTCTCCGTTGGAGTGAGTGCAGCATAATGATCTGCAAGCCACAGCAGGAATTTCTTCTCGGCTAAACGGGTCGCGCCCCGCCACAGTTCGGCAAGCACGACCGAAGAGTTCCGTACCAGGTCGCTGATTCCGGCAACTCGTTCGCTGAAGCGCCCCGTGCGAAGATCATCCACGAAGATCGAACTGTCGAAAATGACCATCCTACTTTTCGAAGTTGGCGAAGCGGAGTTTGCCTTCGTGCTTCTTCATCACAGCTTTGAACTCTTTGAGCTTGACAACTTCTTCAAGAGCCATGTGCACGGCCTCGGTGCGCGACTTGGCGCCCAAAATCCGCACTGCCTTGTCGGCAAGCTTCGTATCCAGCCGAATGGATGTCAAGGTCACAGCCACAAGCGCACCTCCGCGTATATACAAATTAGACGCGCCATATATACACCCGTCAAGCCCGCCCGGGGGGCACCCAGGTCCTTTTCTGAATCGAGCCATAACAGGATGAGGCGCCCGGGGTGCTGAAATTACCTCTTGCAATCCGCAACCGCGCTATACTGATCGCATCCCGGCAGGGGTGGATTCCATGCCGGGGGTTGGCTACCTCAACAGTAGCGCCAGGACGAGGAGAACGACAGCCAGCACGAACCGCCAGTCAACGGCGACCGTAATGGCCAATCGCATCCAGGACGATTGCTCATCCATGTCCTCACCTCCTTGCGTTAGCACGGCCCGCAGGTCGCCTCAGCGGCCTGCGGACCGACAGCCCAATCCTCCGGGCTGTTCTCGCCGCCGCTTACCCACGCGCAAAGAAGGCGCACCCATTCTATTCAGCGCAATTGCATCGCAAACGTGATGTGGAACACGCCCGTCCGGGGCGACCGCGCCTACGCCGCCGTACACCTGAAAGTCTCCATACGTTCAGGCGGGATCTCGACAAGCTAAAACGTTTCATTAAAAGATTTCCGTTCCCCTGCCGAACGGGTTTATGATCGCTTCCATTGGAAGAATCAAGGAGGCTGCGATGAGCGAAGCAGCAAAAGAGGGAAGAAATTCCGTGCGCAAACCGGGTCGGCGCGAGTTCTTGAAAGCGGGCGGCGTGGCCACAGCGGCGCTGCTGGCGCCGGCGGCGTGGCCCGATACCACCCGCACCATGGCGCCACTGCCCGCAAACCCTGTGACGCCGGCAGCGATGCCCACGCGCAACCTCGGCCGCACTGGCTACAAGGTTGGCGTCTTTTCGCTCGGCGGCCAGGCCGCGCTCGAAAAGCCCGACAACTTCGATGTCGCGGTGCCCATCGTCGAACGCGCCCTCGACCTGGGCGTAAATTACCTCGACACCTCCTCCATCTACGGCGGCCCCGAGCGCTGGAGCGAGCAGTACGTGGGCCGCGTCATGGCGCATCGCCGCAGCGAGGCCTTCCTAGCCACCAAAACCAAGGAACGCACCCGCGACGGCTCCATGCGCATGATCGAAAAGTCGCTTCAGCTTCTGCAGACGGACCACGTGGACCTGTGGCAACTGCACGACATCGGCACCATGACCGACGTTGACGAGGCCTTCGCCAAGAACGGCGCCATGGAAGCGCTGATCGAAATGAAAGACCAGAAGGTGGTGCGCTGCCTGGGCCTCACCGGTCACTATCGGCCCGACGCGCTGATGGAGGGCATTCGCCGCTATCCATTCGACACCGTCCTGATGGCCATGAACGCCGCCGACCCGCACCACTTCAGCTTCAACCAGGAGCTGTTGCCGCTGGCCGTCGAGCGGCAGATGGGCATTATCGGCATGAAGATTCCGGGCCGCGGCCGCCTGCTCTCCACGTGGACCCCAGAGCCGATCGAGGTCCAGAAAAAAATGTGGGAAGGCATGGTGCTGGCGCCCACGCCCGGCACGCTCACCATGCGCGAAGCCATGTACTACACGCTTTCGCGACCGGTCAGCACCGTGATCGTGGGCTGCGACTCGATCCGTCAGCTTGAGGAAAACGTGAAGCTCGCCCGCGAGTTCACGCCCTTGAGCGAAGCGCAAACCGCAGCGCTGGTGGCGCGCGCCGAGCCGGTCGCCAAGCCCAGCCTGTTCTTCCGCTTTTACGAGAGACCGTGAGCGGCGTGATTAGGGCCGAATCGTAGGTTTGTGCTTTCCCAGGTCTCAGATTCGAGATCTCCACCCCGCGAACGAAGACCTATTCGCGGGGCCCCGGACCTGGGGCACCCAAATCCAACGATTACGAAATCACGCGGACACGGTACTACTTGTTCTGCGCGGCGTTGAGTACCTGGAACGAATCAAAGAAGTGGTTCACGTCAGCATCCCGGCGGGCGCTGGCGGCGGGGAACGCAGCCATGAGCAGGTAAAGGCGCTGGCCGGCCAGAATCAGCCGCGCGTTGAAGATGCCTCCGCTCTCGTTGCGGCCCACAAAATCGCGGGTCGGGTAGCCCTGGGTGGTGCTCCGCGACTCGGTCACCAGCACGGCCTCAGTTCGCGTCAGCGCGCCATCCCGGGCGTTGTCGAGCGTGGTATCGGGGTTCTCGCGCGCCGCCCGCTCAACCGGCGGGTTGTCTTTCCAGGCAATCGAGTACGACGTCACCGAGTCCGGGTAGGAATAAATCATGTCCACCTGGTCGGCCCCGCCGGTTTCGTTGTACGCCGGCACTTCAACCTGCCTGGTGTCGGCCGGCATCTCCAATTTGAAGCCCTCCGGAGCCCGGTCGACAGCAACCCAGGTGATGCGGGCGGGCTGCGGCGAGCTCGTGTCAGCCGCATCTCCGGAATTCCCTGTGATGCCTAAACTCTGTCGATGGAAATAGATATACACTATCCCGCAAATCAGGATCGCGCCCAGCACGAGATAGTACCATCGCTTCACTCTTCGAAGTTTGCCTATCCACGCTGCCCGATTGCAACCTCCCCGGCGGCTTTTGCCAACGAAGGGTGCCAGACAGGTAAAGCAGTAAACCACTGAGATTTCCACAGCTTAGCGAAACACTGGCAATTTAAAGCAAACCTTTTCGCTTCTGCTGCATCTGACTTAATAACAAGCAGAGGCTTCCCCGAGTATGTCCCATCCGAGAAAGGTTACTACTCCTTTTTGAGGGTCCTCACGGACCTCTTCCCAAAAGCCCCCCTGGATTCCCTCCTAATTTGCCTCTCAAGCGGGCCTGCCGGAAGGCAGGCCCACATGCTTTCTGCTTTCCACACATTCCCGCTTAGCCCGCACGCCTCCCCCATAGAATTGAAGAAGCTATGCGGAGCCCCGCCAAACCCAAGCTTTCCTCCCATTCAGCGGTAAAGACCATGACCACCATCGAGGCCATCGACGCGGCCTACGATTTGGCCGGCCTCACCCGCAGCCGGCGCGGCAACTCCTTGCCCATGAAGCGCGAAGCCCGTCAGCAGCCCGCAGCAGCCGAGGAGCTGATGCGGCCCGCAGCCCAGCCTGCGGCGGCCGCCAACGGGGTCCACTGGTTGCCTGTACCCGGCTGGGACCTGCCCTGGCTCTGGAGCGGCTTCAGCACGCGCAAGGGCGGCCTGAGCCGCGCCTATTGCGACGACGATGCGGAAGGCGAGCTGAATCTTGGATTCACAGCAGCAGACCAGCGCGAAGCCGTGCTCGGCAACCGCCGTCTTTTGGCCGAGGCCGCAACAGGCAGCCCGGAGACACCGCTGGTTACAGTCCGGCAGTTCCACTCCAACCTTCTCGTCCGGGCCACGCCAGCCGATACAACTCGCCAGCATCCCAGGCGTGCCGACGGGCTCATGACCAACGATCCCGGTCTGTTGCTGACGGTCATGGTAGCCGACTGCATCCCGGTGCTGGTGGCCGACCGCAAACGCCGCGTGGTGGCCGCTTTCCACGCCGGCTGGCGCGGCACGGTCAAGCGCATCGTGGAAACCGGAATCGGCCGCATGCGCGTGGAATTCGGGTCGCGCCCCCGGGATTTGGTAGCCGCCATCGGCCCCGGCATCGGACCCTGCTGCTATGCGGTTGGCGAAGAGGTTATTTCAGAATTTGATTCGCAGTTTATCTACAGCCGTGAACTCTTCCATGAGGTCTATTCGACAGACCCGGTCCGCAACAAATACCCCATGCTGTTTCTGACCCAGCGCGCCCCTGGCCACTCCGACATCGGCCCGCAAACTCATCTCGATCTCGTTGAAGCCAACCGGCGGCAATTGCTGGATGCCGGCCTTCGCGCCAAAGCCATTCAGATTGTTGGCGGCTGCACCAGCTGTCAGCCGGAATGGTTCTACTCGCACCGCGCCTCGCAGGGCCACGCCGGACGCTTGATGGCAGTGATTGGCATCCGCGATGAGTCCCTGGCCCGTGCAAAACCGCAGGTAAAAAAACAAAAGCCATAAAGGGCGAGAGATATCCCACCTTCGCCGCGGCGCAAAAAGCACGCAGCGGCGAAGGTGGGGCACCCGACTCCCAGCGATGTACGAGAAGGGCTGCGCCACACGAGAGTGGTAGCGCCGTTCTCCTGACCGGCTGTCGTGCGGATCTCCAGATCCGCGCATCCTGCCAGACATCTATTTCGAAGGAGGCGCGTATGCGTGCTCTTACGCTGCGCTGGCAGCTTCGCCAGGGTTGACCAAGTCGCGCAGTTCCTTCGATGGCTTGAAGTAGGGGACCTTCTTGGCAGGCACCTCGACGCGATCGCCGGTCTTGGGGTTGCGGCCGATGCGCGGATTGCGCTGGCGAATGCGGAACGAGCCAAATCCGCGGATCTCGATCTTGTCGCCCTTCTGCAGCGCGCCAATCACCGAGCCGAAGATGGTTTCTACAATCACTTCGCCGTCGCGGCGGGTCAGGTCTCCCAATGCGGTTACCTTTTCCACCAGATCTGCCTTAGTCATGTTCGGTTCGCCTCCGCACACAGCATAATCGGATTCTGACGGGTCAAGCTCGAAAAAGCAAGTCCCCTGTGGAATTTAGCCCTTTAGGGATCAGCAAGTTGGCTCCACTTCCAGCGCTGCTGCCCGAATGCGGGAACCCGCGGCGTGGTGGGTTATGATGAGCAGGAGCTTCCACAAAATCCTGCTTCAGCTCGATTGCACGCGGGGAATGGCAGCCTGATCTTCCATGTCGTATCCCATCTACAGCATCGTAATTCCCGCCTATAACGAGGCCGGCCGCATTCCGGCCACACTCGAGGCGGTCATCTCCTGCATTCGCAGCAAGGGCTGGTCGGCCGAGGTGCTGGTAGTGAACGACGGCTCGCGCGACAACACCGCCGCGGTCGTGCGCGCCTTTGCCGCCCAGGCACCGGAGGTGCGGCTGATCGAGAATCCCGGCAACCGCGGCAAGGGCTACAGCGTACGCAATGGAATTCTGCAGGCCCTGGGCGAAGTGGTGATGTTTACCGATGCCGATCTTTCCGCACCCATGGAAGAAGCGCAGGGGCTCTTCGATGCCATCGCCGCAGGAGCCGATATCGCCATCGGATCGCGGTGGCTGGAACGCCAGCGGCAGACCGTACGCCAGCCCCTTTACCGTCGATTCTTCGGGCGCTGTTTCAACGCCGTCACGCGCATGGTTATGCGGCTGCCCTTCGCCGATACGCAGTGCGGCTTCAAAGCCTTTACGCGTGCCGCAGCGCAAACGATCTTTCAGCTCCAGACCATCGAGGGCTGGGGCTTCGATGCGGAGATCCTGTTTATCGCCCTCAAGCGCGGCTACGTCATTAACGAAGTTCCGGTGAGTTGGGCGCACGACGAGCGCACACAGATCAGCTATCTACGAGATGGCGCGCGTATGCTGCAGGACCTGGCCGTGGTCCGCTGGAATGCGCTGCTCGGCCGCTACGATCGCAACGTCGAGCACATCCATCGCAGAAAGCTAAAGTAAGCATCCCGGAAGAGCCAGCGGCTTTATAGTTTGACGGCTCAATGTCTCGCGAAGACAAGAACAAAGCCTTGCATGAAACCCCGCGCCGCAGGCGCAGCGTTTGTTAGCCCCGCGCTTCAGCGTGGGGACAGGCATCCCCATTCGAACGAAGTCCCGTAGGGACGGCGCAAGCATCAAAACCAGGCACGGAAATCCGGATTTTTCACGCTAAAATCACCGGCCGCTGAAACTTCCCCTCTCCCGCCCCCGTCACTGTGCACATACCCCGAGAGGATTTGGCATTGCGCGGGGATCACGTGTGCAAGGGAGATTCTTCGATGATGCGCAAACTGGCAATCGCAGTTCTGGTGTTTGCAATGGGTTCGGTCGCGGCACTGGCCGCCGACTTCAACGGTAAGTGGACTGCCGACGTGCAGGGCCGCAACGGCACGCAAACCATCACCTTCGACTTTCATGTGGACGGTTCCACACTCACTGGCAAAGTAACCACGCCACGCGGCGACATGGACATCAGCAACGGCAAGGTGGATGGCGACACCATCACCTTTGACCAGGTGATCAGCCGCGACGGTAATGACTTCAAGATCAGCTACACCGGCAAAGCCGACGGCGACACCATCAAGTTCACGCGGCAAATGGGCGACCGTCCGGCAATGGATTTCGTAGCCAAACACGCCGACGCGGCTGCCGCTCCTGCTGCTCCCCAGCTATAGCCGACTTCCGCGGCACGCATTTTCGATGCTGCTCCTTCGAGAAACCGGGCAGTCGAGTGGCTTTTGCTTTTGGCTGCAAGCGAATCGAAAATGCGCTTGGACTCCGCAACGCGGAATGATAGGGTGGACTTCATCCGGATGGAGGTCAAGTCCGCCCTATGGTCCTCCCTGATTCGATCTTCCCTGATTCCCCGCATCCCCACGCCCGCAGACGCCCGCTTGCAGCATTTTTTCTGTTCATCGCAGGCCTGCTCGGTACTCTTGCCCCGGGCGTGAGTGCACGCGCGCAGAGCTTCGACGCAACCACTCTGCGCCAGCCCACCGATATGGGGATGAACTGGCTGGTTCACGCCGGCGACGATCCCGCTTATGCCGCGAAGGACTTCGACGACTCGCATTGGACGATTGTCGATCCCAGCAAATCGCTCAAGACCTATTTTCCGAATGGACGGCCCGGTGTGGTCTGGTATCGGCTGCACGTGAAAGTGGCGCCCAACCAGACCGGGCTGGCGTTGGGAGAGTGGAATCTGGCCAGCGCGTTCGAAATCTACGCCAACGGCCAGAAGATTCTCGAGACCGGGCGCGTATCGCCATACCAGCCATCTACCTTCGGCGCCCGGCTGCTGCATAAGATTCCCGATGCCGCGATTGCGACCGGTTCAGTCGTCATCGCCATGCGCATGTACATCTCTGCAACGGACTGGGTCAGCGCTTTCCCGGGGCTCTATCCTTATAACCTCACCATTGGGCAGGAGAAGGCGCTCAGCGACCACGTATGGCTGAGTGTCATCGGCGCAAATGCTCTGCAGTGGTTTTACGATTTCGGAGGGCTGGGTCTGGGCATTATTGCGCTCGCTCTCTTCACGGCCCAGCGGCAGCAGCGTGAATATCTGTGGATCTTCCTGCTCTTCGTGTGCACCGCGCTCACCGCGCCCCTGCAGTTCTACGAGCTGTTTCACAATGTGCCTGCATGGTGGGCCTATGCGAGCGCATGCTTTCAGATCGCGTCCCTGGTCTTTCAGGTTCTGATGTATCTGGCATTCCTGCGCATGAAACTGGTGCGATGGCTGCAGGTTTTCCTGGCCCTGTCGGCTGTGGGAATTCTCTGGAACCAGGTGCAGACGTCTACCGGCACCGGTTCCCCGACCGCCCTGTTTCTGAGCATTTTGCCGGAGCTGGCCCTGGTTGCCGGCGTCATTCCGGTGCTGCTCATCGTCCACTGGCGGCGAGGCAATCGCGAGGCGGGCATTCTGCTGGTTCCGGCGCTTGTTTCCAGTTTGGCAATTTACGCAGAGCTTGCCGTTTTCGTGGCCTCGACGATTCCCGCCCTCGCGACCGATGCCATTCGTTTCTCGAACGCGGTTTTCAACTGGGAAGTGGGTCCGTTCACCATCAACGTGGGTAACCTGGACAACAGTTTGTTTGTGCTTTCACTGGGCATCATCCTGGTGCTGCGCTCCACGCGCATCGCCCACCAGCAGGCGCAAATTGAAACCGAACTCGCCGCCGCACGCGGGGTGCAGCAGATCATCCTGGCCGAGCAGATCGAGTCTGTACCGGGGCTCTCCGTGGAAGCGGCTTACGAGCCGGCGCAACAGGTGGGCGGCGACTTCTACCAGGTTCTGCCCGCGCCCGAGGGCTCGCTGTTGCTCGTCATCGGCGATGTGGCCGGCAAGGGTCTGCCGGCAGCCATGCTGGTCTCTGTTCTGGTCGGCGCCATTCGCGGCGTAGCGGAGTATACATCCGAGCCTGCGGAATTGCTCGCCAGTCTGAATCACCGCCTGGTGGGCCGCGTAGCCGGAAATATCTCCACGGCAATGGCAGCGCGCATCTTTCCCGATGGTGCTGTGGCACTGGCCAACGCTGGACATTTGCCGCCTTATCTCGACGGCAAAGAAGTGGACGTGCCGGGCGCGCTGCCGCTGGGCGTTAAAGCAGGCACGCGTTACGAGACGGTGCGCTTTCTGCTGCCGCGGGGCAGCCGCCTCACGTTCTACTCCGATGGCATTGTGGAAGCGCAAAACGCAGCCGGTGAGTTGTTCGGCTTCGAACGCAGCGGCGGTATCTCCATGCAGCCGGTAGCGAAGATCATCGAAGCCGCCAAGCTGCACGGCCAGTCCGACGACATGACGGCAATTTCCATCACGCGCGCCACGGCAACTGAGGCCCGAGCCTGGAGCGGGGAAACGGTGCTGCGCGTCGCTACGCCGTAGCCGTCCTCGCCACATCCTGCAATCCGCGCGCCTCAATCTCGAACTCGCGCATCTTGTACTTCTGAATCTTGCCCGACAGCGTCGCCGGAAACTCCGTCACAAAGCGAACGTACTCCGGAATTTTGTAGTACGCGATCTGCCCCTGGCAGAAGCTCTTGATCTCTTCTTCCGTCGCGTCGACGCCAGGCTTCAGACGCACCCACGCCACAACAATCTCGCCCAGCCGCGCGTTGGGAATGCCCGACCACCTGCACCTCGCCAACCTTGGGATGCGTGTAGAGAAACTCCTCCACCTCGCGCGGATAGATGTTCTCGCCGCCGCGGATGATCACGTCGCGCGAGCGGCCGGTGATGTGAATGCAGCCATCCTCGCGCATCACTCCTAAATCCCCGGTGCGCAGCCAGCCGTCTGCCTGGATCACCTGCGCCGTGCCTTCCGCGTCGCCGTCGTAGCCCTTCATCAGCGCGTAGCCGCGCACGCATACCTCGCCCTGCTGGCCGAGAGAGACTGGTTGCGTTTCGGCTTGCGTTTCAGCCGGCGCAATCATGATCTCCGTCTGCGGCATGGCGCGGCCCACCGTCTTCACGCGAATCTCGATCGAGTCGTCGGCGTCGCTCATCGTCACCACCGGCGAAGTTTCGGTCTGCCCGTAAGCAATCACCAGCTCGCGGCAGTGCATCTCGTTGAGCACGCGCTTCATCAGTTCCACCGGACAAGGCGCGCCGCTCATCATGCCGGTGCGCAGGCTGGTGATGTCGTAGCTCGCGAAATCGTCCAGCCCGAACTCGGCCACGTACATGGCCGGAACGCCGTACACACTCGTCGCGCGCTCATCGTGCACTGCTTCGAGCGTGGCGCGCGCGTCGAAGGTCCAGTTGGGCAGAATGATCGCCGCGCCGGAGTTGACCGCGCTCATGGTGCCGATCACGCAACCGTAGCAGTGAAACAGCGGCACCGGAACGACAATCTTGTCCTGCTCGGTGTAGTGGAAGCCCTGCGCCAGAAACTGGCCGTTGTTCACCACGTTGTGGTGGGTGAGCATCACGCCCTTGGGCAGTCCGGTGGTGCCGCTGGTGTACTGGATGTTGGCAACATCGTCGACGGCAACGTGATCGGGCAGGCGCCCTTCGGCGTCGAGCAGCGCCGGCCACTCCGGCGAATCGAAGTAAATCGTGTGCTCGAGATCGAGCGAAAGCCCGTGGCGGGCGCGACCCAGAATCTCCTCGTAATCGGCGCGCTTGTCTTTGTGCCACAGAAAAAGCGCCTTCATGCGCGAACGCGTCGAGCGTGAACTGCAGCTCGTGCGAGCGGTAGGCAGGATTCACATTGACCAGCGCCGCGCCGGCGCGCGCGCAGCCCATGTGCATGCAGATCCACTCGATGCAGTTGGTGGACCAGATGCCCACGCGGTCGCCGCGGCGCATGCCGAGTGCCCACAGTCCGCGGGCCACGCGATCGGCCTCAGCGCTCAACTCCGCCCAGGTAAAGCGGCGCCGCTGGTGGCGCGAAGCCACGGCCAGCCGCTCCGGATAGCGGCTCGCCGTGCGCGTGCAGCAGGTCGCCAATGGTGAGCTCAAGCAGCGGCCGCGCCGGACCCCGCGCATAGCTCGTGGTGCAGACATTCTCTTCGACAGGCATGCGGCCTCTTGGGGTTTCGTAAAGGGGAGATTGTAGGCTGCTGAACGCGGAGCGGCATGTGATTCAGCACACATGCTTGCGCAAGCCGGCCACAAGGAGCAGGAGGAGCCGTCGTACACTGAATCCGTAATGCGCCTGTTCATCGGAATCCCGTTGGCCGAATCCGTAGTAGCCGGGTTGACGGCTGCTCTGCAATCGGCTGCGATCCAAGGAAGACGCCCTCCGCTGGTCCGCGCCCGAGTCCTGGCACATCACGCTGCAATTTCTGGGCAGCGCCACGCCGGAGCAGTTCGACTGCCTCACAAACCACCTCGCCCGGGTCCGCTCAGTCCCGGTCTCTTTACGGCTTGATGGATTAGGCATCTTCGACCGCGCCGGCGTCTTCCTCGCCAAAGTTGAGCTGACACCGGAGCTCACCGTATTGCAAAACCGCGTCACAGTAGCCACGGCCCACTGCGGGTTCGTGCCCGAGGATCGGCCCTACCAGCCTCACATCACGCTGGCTCGGAGCAAAGGCGATCGCGGCAGGCAGCAATTGAAAACCCTGAAAAACCGCATCCCTGCAAAATTGGATTTCTCCGGCTTTGCCGCCCATGAGTTCCTGCTCTACGAAAGCCACCTGGGTCCCGGCGGCTCAAAGTACGAGGTGCGACAGAGATTTTCCCTGAGCGGCCAGCCACCAACTGCCCCCGATCCCCCCGATCTCTGATCCCTGATCGCCGATCCCTACCCATCCACCCGGGTGCCATTGTCATTCCGGCAAATTCGCGGTATTCTTAGGGTGCGACGAATTTGTCCGCCAGGCTTCTTTGACCGTGTGCGCACCGGCTGGCGGAGAGATGAGTGGGCTGAACGCCCACTTTTTATTTGGGTCAAATTCCAGGGGCAAAACTGGGCGAGGTCGCTCCAAACCGGCTCCCGGACCGCGCTCGTTGGGGTTTGAGGGCGCAGGAACGCAAAGCACGCCAATTGAGAAGTTTGGGTACGAATGGCAGTGAAGCTGGAGGAAATTCGGAGAGCGGCAGATCGGGTGGCCGCTTCGCATGGGCTGGACGTGGTGGACCTCGAGTTCGCGGGGACGGCCAAAGAGCGGGTTCTACGAATTTCTCTTGAAAAAAATGCCGCCGGCCGGGCGCAGCTTCGCGCAGACCATTGAAGCTGCAAGGGAGAACGGCACGGAGGGCTTACCGGAGCGCCTGGTTGAAGGCAAGTTGAGTGTCGAACAACTTTCCGGCATCACGCACGAAGATTGCGTCGGCCTTCAGCCGGGATTTTGGAACCCTTCTGGATGTGGAAGATCTGGTTCCGGGCGCAGAGTACACGCTCGAAGCCAGTTCCCCCGGACTGGACCGCAAGCTGAGCCGGCCGGAGGATTTCCGGCGCTTTGCAGGCTGCCTGGTCAAGGTACGGACCTTCGAGCCGGTCCGCAACAACCGCCACTGGCAGGGCCGGCTGGTAGCCGGGCCAGATTCGGAGAACGATCCGGGAAACCAGACCATCCGTATCGATCTCGCGGCCGTTCAGCAGAACAGCAAAAGCCGCAAGGCCGGTGTCAGCACAGTGGAAATCGCCCTCGGCAACATCGAGAAAGCGAACCTGGTGCCGGAGATTTAGAAGCAGCGAGCAAGGGAACAACAGACCAAGTCAACAGGTTCCCTGCCAACTGCTTTGTCCCTGCATCGAATGATTGGAACGCAAGAACCCTTACCGCGCGGCGCGGAGTTTGCGCCGGCAGATTCTGAAGAGAGCAAGCCGTATGGCCACGAGTGCGTTGTATCAGAGTATTGAGCTCCTCAGCCAGGAGAAGGGCATCGACCCCGGCATCGTTGTCGGCGCGGTCGAGGAGGCCATTGCCCTGGCCACGCGCAAGTTCTACAAGACCCAGGAAAACATGCGCGGCGAGCTGAACAAGGAGACCGGCGAGATCACGGCCTACGTCTACAAGACCGTTGTCGCCGACGAAGAACAGATCGAAGATCCGGTCAACCAGATCACGCTCACCGAAGCCAGTGAGCTGGCCCCGGGCGTGGAAGTGGGCAGCGAGATTCGCATGTACCGCGACACCAGCCCGCTGGGCCGCATCGCCGCGCAACTGGCCAAGCAGATCATCTTCCAGAAGGTCCGCGAAGCCGAGCGCGACACCGTTTTCCAGGAGTACGCGCATCGCGAGCGCGAGGTGCTCAACGCCACCGTCAAGCGCATCGAGGGCCAGGACATCATCTTCGACCTGGGCAAGGCTGAAGCCCGCTGCCCCAAGCGCGAGCAGTCGCGCCTGGAGTCGTTCACCATCGGCGAGCGCGTGCGCGTGGTGCTGCTCAAGGTCGATCGCGCCGCCAAGGGCCCGCAGGTCATCGTGAGCCGGGCCGCGCCGGAGCTGGTCTCGAACCTGTTCCAGTCTGAAGTTCCCGAGATCTACGACAACACCGTCGTCATCAAGGCCATCGCACGCGAAGCCGGCGAGCGGACGAAAATCGCAGTGCAAAGTCCGCGACAAAGATGTGGACCCGGTGGGCGCCTGCGTGGGCATGAAGGGCATGCGCGTGCAGTCCATCATTCGCGAGCTGCGCGGCGAAAAAATCGACATCATCGAGTACTCAGACGAGATCACCACCTTCGCCGAAAAGGCGCTGCAGCCGGCCAAGGTCAGCCGCGTCTCCATCACCGACCTCGGCGAAAAGCAGCTCGAAGTCATCGTCGACGACACGCAGCTCTCGCTGGCCATCGGCAAGAAGGGCCAGAACGTGCGCCTGGCGGCCAAGCTGCTGGGTTGGAAGATCGACATCAAGAGCGAGGAAGAGAAGCGCCAGGAAGTGGAGCAGCAGATGCAGGCTCTCTCCGGCGGCCCCACCACGCCCATCGAGCAGGTCTCCGAACTCGGCGACACCATCATCCAGAAGCTGGTAGCCGCGGGCATCACCACGGTCGAAAGCCTGGCCGACATGACGCCCGAACAGCTCGAAGAAATCCCCGGCATCGGCGAGAAGACGCTGGAAAAAATCAGCGTGGCGGTGCGCCACTACTTCGGACAGTTCGAAGCCGAAGCGGCTGCGGCCGAAGCTGCAGCGGCTGCGGCCGCGGCCGAAGCATCGGAAGGCGCCGCGGCCGATACCGCAGCCGCGGATACCAGCGTGCCGTCAAAAGGCGAGTCGGAAACCGCTACACCGGAAGCAGCCGTAGCCACTGCTGAAGCTGAGCAGGAAAATGCGGCCGAAGTGCTGGAAGAGGCCGAGATGGAGCGCGGCGCCGAGGCGGGCGATGAACTGGCCGCGGCCAGCGAAGGCACCGAGGCCCTGGCCGAGGTGGAAGCGGAAGAACAAAATCTGACCGCGGCTGAATTGGCCGTGGACAATGTGCCGGCCGCGGAAGATGCGGCTCAACAGGAAGAAACGGAATGAGGCGGCCGGCGCGGAGTGCGCGCAACCTGCGCGCTCCGCTCGGATTCAGGAATCAACAGGCAAGTTTCACCAGCAGCCATTTCCAGTGCCATGAGGATATCTATGAGCGACTAGGGTTTTGGCGGCAGAACTTTTGAAAAGAGGCGGATGAGTAAGGTTCGAATCAACGATCTCGCGAAAGAGCTGGAAGTAAAGTCTCGCGCGATTCTCGACATCCTTCCAGGACTGGGCGTGCCTGCGGGCAAAACCCACTCCAGCTCGGTCGAAGGGGATGAAGCGGATAAGATTCGCGCGCATTTCCAGGGTGGATCGCGGTCTGCGACAAACTCTGGCGGAGCAGCCGCGCGCGGCGCGCAGTCGATCGCTCCCAAGATTGACCTGTCCCACATCTCCAAGCCCGGCGATGTGATGAAGGCCATTCTGGCCAAGAAGAAAGAAGAAGAGGACGAGGCGCGCTACGGCCGGGTTGCCGTCAGGCCACCCGTGCAGGCGCAGCCCGCGAAGCCGGCTGTCGCCGTGCGCCCGCCCGCAGCTCCCGTAGCTGCTGCGCCTCCGGCACCCGCGCCTGCTCCTCCGGCCCCAGCCGCTCAGGCCGCGCCTGCAGCGCCGCGGCGCATTGTGCCGCAGCCGCGCCAGGCCCCGCCCATCGTCGCTCCGCCGCCGGCCGCGCCCGCCATTGCCTCCAAGCCCCCCGCGGGTACAGTCGTGGCCAAGCCGCCCGCCGGGGCCCCCGCGGACAGGTCTTCGGCCGCGCCGTGGAAATCGCCCGCCGGCGTTGCCGCACCCGCCCGGCCCGTCGTGGTCGTTGCCCATCCGCCGCAGACTGTGGTGGCCGTCAAGCCGCCTGCGCACAAGGAAGAGCCGGTACACGTCGCTGAGCCAGTTGCCGCCCGGCCGCCAGCCCCGCCGGCGCCAGTTGCAGCGCCCGCACCTGCTCCAGTAGCAGAAGCTCCTGCTGCACCCGCCGCAGTTGCCGCACCCGCAGCGCCCGCACCCGCCATAGTGGCCGCCGCTACCGCTGCGCCTGCCCCGCACATCGCCGCCGCTGCCGCCATGCCGGAAGTTGCTGCGCCCGCTGCTCCCGCCGCGCCTGTTGTTCCGGCGCCACCCGCGCGCCGCATGGTGATGCCGCAGACTGGCCCGCGCCCTGTGTACAAGGCGACCATCGCTCCGCAGCCGCCGCCCCCGCCTCCGGGCGCTGCCGGATTGCAGCGTGGCAAGCCGATCTTCGATCGCCGGCCCTCCGGCGCTCCCGGACAGCGCCCCATGGGTGGCCCTCCCGGATCCTATGCCGGTGGCCCGCGCCCCAAGCATCCCACGCGCACTGCGCCTGGTGGCTTTACTCCCGGCGGACCAGGCGGTCCTGGCGGACGTCCCGGTTTCGGTGCCCGTCCCGGCTTCGGCGCACGCCCCGGCTTTGGCGCACGTCCCGGGGCTCCTGGTGGGGCACCACCTGCGGGTGAAGCGCCGCGTCCGGCGCGTGCACCTTCGCGCGGCCGTGGCCGTGGCCAGCAGCAGTACCCGAAGACCAAGGAAGGCCCGATGAAGGGCTTTGTGCCGCCGCCACGCTATAGCGGCATGCACCTCAGCAACGAGCCGGTGCCCATCACCCGCGAGATCACCGTCACCGAGGGCATCAGCGTAAAGGACCTGGCCGAGAAGCTCGAAATTCGCGCCAAGGACCTGATCGCCATCGCTGCTGATGAGCGGCGTCTTCGTCACCGTCAATCAGTCGCTCGACGCCGAAATGGTCAAGGATGTGTCGGCCAAGTTCGGCGCCGGCGCCACCGTCATCAGCTACGAAGAAGAGCTGGCCAACCAGGCCATCGAAGAAGTTGCTCGAAGCGCCCAATGCCGATGAGCTCGAAGTGCCGCGCGCGCCCGTGGTCACCGTCATGGGCCACGTGGATCACGGCAAGACTTCGCTGCTCGACGCGATTCGCGAAACCGATGTGGCAGCCGGCGAAGCCGGCGGCATTACCCAGCACATCGGCGCTTACAAGGTGAAGTTCGCCAAGGAAGGCTCGCCGGCCTCCGGCCGCGAGATCGTCTTCCTCGATACGCCGGGCCACGAGGCTTTCACACGCATGCGCGCCCGCGGCGCCAAGGTGACGGACATCGTCGTCATCGTGGTGGCAGCGGACGACGGCGTGATGCCGCAGACCCTCGAAGCCATCGATCACGCCAAGGCCGCCGAAGTTCCCATCATCGTGGCCGTCAACAAGATCGACAAGCCGGAGGCCAATCCCGACCGCGTGAAGAAGCAGCTTGCCGATCGCGGACTGATTCCGGAAGAGTGGGCGGCGGGCAATGAGGGCACGGTCTTCGTCGAGGTCTCCGCCAAGAAGCGCCTGAATCTCGACCTGCTGCTCGAAATGATCTGCCTGGTCAGCGACATCAAGGCGCCCAAGGCCACGCCGGGACGCAAGGCTGTGGGCTCGGTGCTCGAAGCCAAGCTCGATCGCGGCCGCGGCGCTGTGGCCACGGTTCTGGTTCAGGACGGCACGCTGCAACTCAACGACAGCTACATCGTGGGCAACACCTTCGGCAAGGTCCGCGCCATGTTCGACGATCGCGGCCGCGCGCTCGAAGAAGCCGGTCCGTCGACCCCGGTCGAAGTGCTCGGCCTCGAAGCCATGCCCGACTCCGGCGACACGTTCCTGGTGGTCGCCGATCGCGACAAGGCCAAGGGCATCGCGCAGTACCGCAAGATGAAGGAGCGCGAAGCGCAGCTGGCCAAGAGCTCGCGCGTCTCGCTCGAAGGACTGGCGGAGCAGATTCGCCAGGCCGGCGTGAAAGACCTGCCGCTCATCATCAAGGGCGACGTCACCGGATCGGTGGAAGTGCTGGCCGACTCGCTGGTCCGCATGTCGACCGAGAAGGTGCGCATCAAGGTCATCCACTCCGGCGTCGGCTCCATCACGGAGAGCGACGTGCTGCTGGCGACGGCGTCGAACACCATCATCATCGGCTTCAACGTGCGCCCCGAGCGCAAGGCCGCCGAGCTGGCGCAGCAGGAGAACGTCGAGATTCGCCTGCACTCGATCATCTACGAGTTGCAGGACGAGATTCGCCTGGCCATGATGGGCCTGCTCGAACCCACGTTCAAGGAGAACTACCTGGGCCGCGCCGAAGTGCTGAACGTCTTCAGAATTCCGAAGGTGGGCACCATCGCCGGCTGCCGCGTGCAGGACGGCGTGATCCGCCGCGACGCCGAGGTCAAGGTGATGCGCGGCGGCGAACAGGTCTTCAAGGGCAAGATCGGCTCGCTCAAGCGCTTCAAAGACGACGCCCGCGAAGTGACCAACGGCATGGAGTGCGGCATCGGCATCGCCAACTTCAGCGACCTGAAGGAAGGCGACATGCATCGAAGCCTTCTCGACCGAGAAGATGGCCGCCGACCTGGGCGCGCTGACTTCAGCGAAGGCATAGCCCATTAACCCGTACAACAATTTGGCCCGCAATCTGAAGTCAGGTTGCGGGCCTTTCCTTTCCAGGGGATAGCAGAGAACTATAGCAGACCGTGCCCTGCGAAAAAGCTTCGCGCCTCAGCGTCCGTCTTTAGTCGAAGTTCCACAACGCCTCGGTTCTTCGTCAATGCAGCTCTGAAATCGTCGATCGCGACATCCGTCTTATGTCCTTCTTCTGACCTGTGCTCTTGGGCTTTTTGGTGGTTGCCGTAGTAACCAGCACGACAGGCTCTTGATCCGGAAAGGTCGCCAGCAACATAAGATTTCCTCCCAACGCCTCTACCGTCTTATGCATCGTCGAAAGCCGCGGATCGCGCCGCTGCTCAAGTCGCGAAATCTGCATCTGGCCAATCCCAAGCGCATCTGCCATCTGCGCCTGTGTAATCTTTCGTTCTTTGCGAATTTCTTTGAGTGTCATCCGTCGCGCAACCTTCGCCAGCAACGCGTTCCCGCGTTTCTCAATTGCGGCTCGCCGCTTCTTGGGAAACGAAGCAATCACATCGTCCACGGCAACCATTCCTCGCATCATCCTCACCACCGCCTTATAAATTCCCGAGATGTTCCCGATACCGCTTGTCTGCCTTATCAATCAGGCGCTTATAGAACTTCATCTCGCTGACTCCGGATTTATCGCCGGCAACCAGCAGGATGGCTGCGCGTTCCAGGTCAAACGCGAACGCCACCCGCCGTACTCCGCCGCCGGCCCTGAAGCGAAGCTCCTTCATATTGGCATAGGCCGAACCCTGGAGCGTATCCACCTCCGGCCTGCTGAGCGCAGGTCCGTAAACGCGCAGCGGAGCCAGCATGGCCAGAAGCTCATCCTGTACAGCCCTCGGCAACTCATCGAACTCAGCCTTGAACCTCGGATGGAAAAACGCGCTCCAGCTCACGCCAGCATTAGGCCACAAAAAGCATTATGCTTTATAGAGCATTTTCGTGCCCCGTCGCAAGGCGGAAGAGCACGAGTACCTCCCCTTCCATCCGCAAAGCACAAGGGGCGTCCTCGCGGACGCCCCTCGGTTTTGCATCAGCTTACGGTTTGAACTACTACGGCATGTAGTAACGGAACGAGGTGTAAAACGTGTTCATATCGCCCTGAGCGCCGCCGCCGGGGTTAAGCGGACCGGGGGTGCCGGACCAGAGGTCGCGCTCAAACCGGCTGTATTGAAGGCCGAAGCGAAGACGTCCCTTGGGGCCGGCATAGATGTTGTACCATTCGCCGGCCGTGAACTCCTGCACGTCCTTGGTCTGGGCAGCGCAGGAGGCAGGCGCAGCGAAGCCGAGGTCGGTGCTGGCGGTGGTGGGTTGGGTATTGCAGCCGCTCATCGCGGGCGCGTTGCTGACGGTCAAGCCATTCCAGGTACTCGGAATGCCATAACCTTCCGCTGTGGCCGTTGTTGCGGTCGTGCCGGTGATCCAGTAGGTGCGGTAAACGTAGTCGCCGCCGTAGTTGAAGTAGAGCATCAACCGATTGGTGGGGTTCGCCTCGACCGTGCTCAGGGCGGAGAAGGAGCGCAGCGGAGCCAGCGTACCATTCGAGCGCACCGTCACGTCGGCAATGGTGGACGAGCCGTACCGGCCCATGCCCTCGCCGTAGAGACCCTTGAGGCCGATGGTGAGCTTCTTGTTGAAGAGCGGACCGCGGAAGCCGCCGCCGATTCCCGAACTCGCCACGGTGTTGTTATACGGGGTGCCGCCGGTGGGATAGATACGGTCCTGAAAAAAGCGGTCGATGTTGAAGACTTCAAAGTGCCCCCAGCCCGGCTCGCAGGCCAGCTTGAAGCACGAAGTCCGGCGAAGGGTTGGGGGTATAGTTGCTCTGATTATCTTCGAGGCCGCCAGTGTCGCCAATCTGTCCGAAGATAAAGCCGGTGGTGGGAATGTTGGTACCGGCCGGGTTCAGTGTTTCCGCATTTTCAGCCGAGGCGCCGATGAAGAGCTTGTTGCCGAAGTCCTTGCTCACGCGGAAGCTGTACTGCCGCGTCCAGACAAAGCCGGCTTCGTACTGGGGGTCGATGGTGGCCGGCAGAATTTCGCTGCCACGTGTGAGTCCCACGGTGGTTTCCGTAGCCAGTGACCATCCCTGGCCGCCGGAGAAGTCCCAACCGCTGTTGGTTTTGGCATCGGCCCACAATTGGCGCTGGCGCAGCGTGTAGCTGTTGGACTGGTTGTTGTTGGACGTGACGCCGGCGCTCAGGCCAGTCAGCCTCGTAGTAGCCGGTCATGGTGAAGTTTGCGGTCTTGCCCACGGCCTTGAGGGCCACGCGCGACTGGCGACCGGAACCCTGCCACTCGCCGATCTGCGCGTTCTGGGCGGCGTTCAGCGGAATGCTGGAGAAGTGGGTATTGAGACCGTCACCCATGGCGGAAGAGCGCCACACGGTTTCAGCCGCCAGGAAGCTGCCCGCCGGCGAGAGCGTGATGCCCTTGTAGTGCAGCGCGTCAGGGCTCTCGATTGACTTCTTGATGGCGGAGGTTTCATCGGAGATGGTGGTAGCCAGTGAAGCCTGGTTGCCCTTGAGATCGCTCACCGTGGATTGCAGCGTGGAGACCGCAGCCGCGTTCTGGGAGTCGGACTGCTGCTGGGCGTCAACTGCCTGCTGCGCCTTGGCTGCCGCAGCCTGCGCGTCGGCTGCTGCCTGCTGCGCCTGCTGCAGTTGCGCGTCCTTCTCACTCAGGCTGCTCTTCAGGCTGTCGATCTGCGTCTGCATCTGGTTGCGGAGGTTTTCAATCTGCTCCTCCACCGTGGGACCGGCAGGCTTCTTCTCTCTCTTCACGACGTGATGCTTCTTCGCCGTCGAAGTGGATTCACTGGACTGGGCGTGCGAAACAACGAGACTGGCCGCCAGCATTACCGCGGCAGCCGCATACAATCGACATTTCATTGGGCCTCTCTTTTTTGTGATCATCATGATGTTCGGATCAATGCAGGATGCGCCTGACCTTGCTGCGCGCTTCACACCCCCCCATGGGCGTGTGCGGACTCTCCAACTGGAATTCGAAGACAGAACCCCCCTGGGTCGGGTATCTCGCGGAGGATGAAGATTCCCGTTTGAGTTCGAATCCAGACTCGCAGAAGTCTATGAATATTTGACGAATTCATCCAATTTTTACAATGAGATAGACCACACTCACGGCGCAGTCCAGGCGCGTCAATCAAGGCCGGCGCAGCCTTGTCCGGGATGCCGGTTGCCGCATCCTTTCACCGCTTTTGGGCAAATGGATGGTAGACCAAAAACACAGCGGGAGAATGGGGCCGTTCAATGCGCTGCCCTATTCGCTCCCCTCGTGTCCAGCGCTGATCAGGTTGGCCAGAATGCGATACGCCCCCGGCACCAGTTCCGGAAGTTGCCGGTAGAGCGCGTAGGCAACATAGATATAAGTTCCCTTGCCGGGATGCGCCACCAACAGTCCGCCGCGCTGCGGATCCTGGCCGGGGTCGGCCGTCTCCGTCAGCGCGGTGTATCCGGGGTCCCAGCTATCGAGGAACGAGTGGCCCCGCTCCTCCGCCCAGCCGTTGAAATCGTCCCCGGTAATCTTGTTCGGCCACGTGAGCAGCGAGTTCCCCGCATCAAGAATCGTCACCGGCGCGTCTTCATTCACCACGCGTTCCGGAGTGCGGCCCATGGCCAGCGGCAGCGGCGCCGGGAAGGTCGCGCTCTGGTACTGCACCACCAGAGTCCCGCCGCGGCGCACAAACTCGTCCAGCCGTGGCTGCGCAGCGGTCAGCTCGGGACGCGTCGTGTAAGCGCGAATGCCAATCACGATCGTGTTCCACTGCGACAGATCGCCCGAAGCTAGATCCGCGGCCGTCAGCAGATGCGGCGTTATACCCAGTTCCTCAATCGCCTCGGGAACCGTATCGCCCGTGCCCATCACGTACCCCACGCGCAACCCCGGCGCCACCTTCACGTCCACCTTGCGCGTCTTCAGCACTGCCGGCTTGTACTGGTTATAGGGCAGCAACCCCGGATAGCTCACGTTATGCCATCCAGTTGCATAGCTGTGCCCGCCCACCTCTGCCACGGCCTCAATACTGTACGCGCCAAAGCCCGCGTTGTCCGTGGTCACAGAAAACACCAGCGGCTCCGTCTCGCCCGCGCCTTTCGCGCTGAAGTGCGCCTCGCTCGGCGTCGCCGTCCAGCCTGCGGGCAGCTTCAGCTTCACCGTCCCATCGGCCGCGCCCTGCGTCTGCACCGTCACCCGCACCGGCAGCGGCGAGCCGTCGAGCGGCAGAATCCGCGCCTCCGGCTCCACGCGCACGCCAATCGCCGGCGTCACCACCAGCGGCTCATAGAAACCGCCCACTCCGGTCGCATGCTGCAGCGTCTGCACCACCCCGCCCAGGCGAATGGGCACGCCGTCGAAGGTAAACTCCGCCCAAGCATCCAGCGGCCACGGCGCAAACGAGCGCTCCCGCCACTCCGGATTTGAAATGTCGTAATACGGCTGCTCGGTATTTGGCCGCGTGAAATAGGGCTCAGTCGGCTGCGCGTCCTCGGGCGCGGTCACGCCAAAGGTCGTATCGCTTGTCCGCGTCGCCGCCTCGGGTGTTGCGCTCCCGCTGCTCGTCTCCGACTTCCACGCTGATCCACTATGGCTCTCCAGCCACACATGCGCCAACTGAGCCGCTGCATCCGCCTGCGCCGCATGCACGCGCACTTGGAGGCCCTGGCCCGGCGTCACGGCGCGCGGAGTCTCATCGGCGGTACCGCCGTGAAACGAATCGCCGCCCCCGCCATTGGTGCGGAACGCGATCATATCCAGCCCGAGCAAATCCTTCAGCGCCGTCTGAAATTCATCGATCTTCTCGCGCAGCTCGAACTGCAGATCGGACTTCGCCTCGGCGCTCAGATCACTCTCACCGACCCTCGTATACAGATCCAGCGTCTCGCGGTACACAACAGCCAGCTTGCGCGCGCCTTCAATTCCACTCTGCTCGCGGCAATCGCTCGCAACCGCGTTCACGCCCGTCTCAATCTGCTGCAGTCCATCCTTGAGCCACGCCGGTGGATGCTCGCCCGCCAGCCGCGCCAGGCCCTCCACGCTGGTATCGATATCAACCTTCGTGTTGCGGAACAGGCTCGCATCGCCTGCCGTCGCGCTCGCCTGCGAGGCCGTCGGAGTCGCAGCCCACAGGTGCAGTTCCGAGGTATCCGGCTCATTCAGCGCCGGGCTCGCGCCGCCGTACTGCGATTTCTGCTCGCCCCACCCCTGCCGCGCAATCTCCACATAGGTGCGGCCCAGCGCCGGGTCCCACGTCCCCACCGGAATCGTCACGTCCGCCGGAAGCGACCCCGTCGTCCACTCGCCCGTAATGTAGTTGTGAAATTTCGCGGGAGCCCACTTGCCCGTCGCGTAGTCGAAAATTCCTTTGCTCGTGATCCGCGCAAACGGCACCCGCGAGTAAACGGCCAGCGGCTGCCACGGCTCCAACCCATCCTTCAACTGATCGGGAAAAACTTTGGGATCGCCGGCCGCTTTGAAGACCTCCTGCGCAATCTCGCCTGCCACCTGGTGCTGCCCGTGGCCATCGCTCACGCCGCCCACGAACGTGGAAACAATTACCTGCGGCCGCACCTTGCGCACTGCCAGCACCGCGTCGTAGAGCACGCGATCGTGCCCCCACTTGGCAAACGATTCCTGCTGCGTCTTTGAGAAACCGAAGTCCACCTCGGTCCCCCACAACTGCCGCACCCCGTAGTATTCGTCCGCCTTGAGCAGCTCCTCGGTGCGGATCAGCCCCATGGCGTCGTACATCTCCGCCGACATGGCGTTCTGCCCACCCTCGCCGCGCGTAAACGTAAGCAGCGTGACCCGCGCCCCCAGCCCGCGCGCAAGGTACGTCAGCAGTGCGCCGTCTTCATCATCCGGGTGCGGCACAATGTAGAGCACGCTGGCCGTAGTGCCCAACTGCTTCAGCGTCTGCTCAAGCTCGGCCGCGCCGCGGTCTTCCGGCAGCGCCAGCGCGTACATCGAAGGCTCCGGCATCGGAACCGCATTGAGCTCGCGCTCTGCAGTCGTCAGCGCCTGCGAAGTTCCCGCTGCGCTTTGCGCAAGGAGTGTCGTCGTGCTCACGCCCAGCACCATCAGCGCGGCTATGGCCGTGCGCGCAGTCATCGAATGAAGTTTCCCGCAAAAATTCATCATCTCGAGCCAGTGTACAATCCGGGAAGCGTTCTGCTTCAATGACCTACGAACACCCCAGCCCGGGAAACAGCGCAGACGCCGGCAGCGCGGTTCCCGGTCCTGCAACCCTGCAGCGCCGCATCGGCCTCCGCTCCGCCGTGCTCTTCAACATGCTGGAGATGATCGGCGTCGGTCCCTTCATCACCCTGCCGCTCATCATCGCCGCAGCGGGCTGCGCGGCTTTCGGTCTGGGCGTGGATTCTGGGCGCGCGTCATCGCCGTGGCCGACGGCCTGGTCTGGGCCGAGCTGGGCGCAGCCTTCCCGCGCGCCGGCGGCTCCTACGCCTTCCTCCGCGAGATCTACGGCCCCAAGGGCCCAGGCAACTGGCTCAGCTTTCTCTTCGTCTGGCAGTTGAGCTTCTCCGCGCCGCTCTCCATCGCCTCGGGCTGCATCGGCCTGTCGAGCTTTCTCGGCTACTTCTGGCCTGATCTCGATGCCGCGCCCATCGCCGCCCTGCCCGCTCTCCACTACTCCAACTTTGCCGCTGCCGGCGCATGCCTGCTGGTCACCGCTCCTGCTCTACCGCAACCTCAGCTCCATCACCCGTCTCGCCTGGGTGCTCTTCGCCGGCGTCATGGCGGCCATCGCCGGCGTCATCACCTCCGGCTTTGCCCACGCCGCCGCCATGGGCGGATGGCACATGCCCGCCTCGCCCGCCCTGCCCGCAGCCCTCGCTGCCGGTGGCCTCGCCCAGGCCACGCTCATCGCCACTTACGACTACTGGGGCTACTACAACATCACCTTCCTGGGCAGCGAAGTGCGCCAACCCGAGCGCACCATACCCCGCGCGATTCTGCTTTCGGTCGTTCTCGTCTCGGCCTTCTACATCGCCATGAACATGGCCGCGCTGCCCTCGCTGCGTGAAGCCGCTACCTCACGCCGCCGCACATGCGCAACGCTGCACGTGCAGCTCGTCGCCGAAATCGCGCGCTCCGCCTTCGGCCGCTGGGCCGGTTCCACCATCGCCGCGCTCATCATCTGGACCGCCTTCGCCAGCGTCTTCTCGCTGCTGCTCGGCTACTCGCGCGTGCCCTACGCCGCCGCCCGCGACGGCAACTACTTCCGCTTCCTGGCCGCCGTGCACCCGCGCCACGGCATTCCTCACCGCTCGCTGGTCGCGCTCGGCCTGGTAGCCATGTGCTTCTGCTTCTTCTCGCTCACCCAGGTCATTACCCTGCTGGTCATCACCCGTATCCTGCTGCAGTTCTTTCCCCAGCAGTTGGGAGTGATCCTGCTTCGCATCGCAGCGCCCCGATCTTCCGCGGCCCTTCCGCATGCCGCTCTACCCGCTGCCGCCGCTGGTCGCCATGGCCGGTTTTTTCTTTCTGCTCCTCTACCGCGTCCATGCTGTAGAAGAGCTTGCCGTCGCGGCGCTCATCGCAGTCTCCGGCACAGCTATTTACCTGCTGCGCGGATGGCGCTTGAAGGAGTGGCCCTTCGCACCCGCCGCCTCGGAACCGCCCACTCCACGGGAGGTCAAATGACCGGCGACGATCTCTCCAGCCGCATCGTGCTCACGCCCTTCGCTCCCGGCCGCGATGCCGAGTTCGCCGCCATGCTCGACGAGTACCGCGCGGCAGGCGAGACCGACGTCTACACCGGCCTGTTCGTCAAGGCCTGGGAAGGCTACGCCGCTCTCTGCGAACTGCTTCAAGGCATGAAAGCGGGCGGCTATCCAACTCCCGGCATCATGCCCATGGACGCCTATTTCATCGAGGCGGATGGGCGCATGCTGGGCGAAATCTACATTCGTCACCGGCTGTCGCCGCGGCTGGAGCTGATCGGCGGCCACGTGGGCTACAAAGTGCGGCCCTCCTGCCGGAATCGCAGTGTCGCCACGGCCGCACTGCGCCTGGCGCTCCAGAAACTCGCCGCCCTGGGAGTGGACCAGGCCCTGGTGACCTGCCGAGATTCCAATGATGCCTCGGCGCGTGTCATCGAAAAGTGCGGAGGTGCGCGCATGGAAGATTCTTTCGTGGACGGGCACGTTGAGCGACGATACCTGGTGTCCACGGCACTGTAATGAGAGCCGCCGGTGATCCTGCTGGCATAGCACAACCTGAAGCAATGAAAGACGCTAGGGGACCTCTGAAAAAGGCGCTGTTTTGAAGGGTACGGGCTTCAGCCCGTACGTTAAAAGCTTCAAAATGAGCCCGGGGCTTTAGCCCCTGAGGGAATGCGAGCAACGTGTTCAGAATTTCCCTAACGATGCTCGCATGCGCCTCAGAAAGCGACTTCCCTTCCAAATACCTGTAACCCCCGCCCTTTCGTTGTGTCTAATGGGTACTGCCGGTTTTCCCCGCAACGAGGTTATTCATGCTCATTGGCAAGCCCCCCGACGTTCCCTCTTCTGAAATCACGCCCAAATCAGCCTACCGGCAGTACCTCAATCGCCGCCGCTTCCTGCGCGGCGCGGCTGCCGTGGGTGCAGCAGCTCTGGGTGGCGATCGCCTCGCCGAGGTGCTGGCGCCGGGCACGCGAGCCCTCGCCTCCACCAAGCTCGAGACCGTCTCCTCGCCCCTCACCACGACCGGCGAACAGCTCACCTCGCTCGACGACATCACCCACTACAACAACTTCTACGAGTTCGGCGTGGACAAGGGCGATCCCGCGAAAAACGCCGGTGCCCTGCCGACGCGCCCCTGGAGCGTCAAAGTCGAGGGCCTGGTGGCCAAGCCGCTCACCTTCGACATCGATGACCCTGCTCAAGCTGCGCCCGCTCGAAGACCGCGTCTACCGCCATCGCTGCGTTGAAGCATGGAGCATGGTCATTCCCTGGGTCGGCTACTCGCTCTCCGAACTCATCAAGCAGTGCCAGCCGCTTTCCACCGCTAAATACGTGCAGTTCCTCTCCTATTGCGATCGCCGCGTCGAGCACTGGGGCGCCGATGAAACCAGCATCTTCTGGCCCTACTCCGAAGGCCTGCGCATGGACGAAGCCATGAACCCGCTCACCCTGCTCACCTTCGGCCTCTACGGCGAAACCCTGCCCAACCAGGACGGCGCGCCGGTGCGCATCGTGGTGCCCTGGAAGTACGGTTTCAAGTCGGCCAAGTCCATCGTCACCATCAAATTCGTCGCCAAGCAGCCCGACACCACCTGGAACGAGCAGGCGCCCAACGAATACGGCTTCTACTCGAATGTGAATCCCAACGTCGACCATCCCCGCTGGAGCCAGAAGACAGAGCGCCGCGTCGGACTGCCCTTCTACGCAGCAGCGCCGCACCACGCTCATGTTCAACGGCTACGCCGACCAGGTAGCGTCTTTGTACACGGGGATGAATTTGAAGAAGTACTATTGAGCGGAGTCAGCGAGTCAGCAAGCCAGCGGGTGCCCCCGGTCCCTATTTTGGGACCGGGGATGGCACGAAGGTAAACTACCTGCTAAGCGAACCGCCCGCTTTGGTCCGTCTATGAACCGCAGAACGCTCATCCTGCTCAAGACCCTCACCTGGATCGCCTGTCTGGGGCCGCTTGCGTGGCTCATCTGGGGTGCCATCACCAACAATCTGGGCGCCGACCAGACCGAAACCATCACCTTCGCCACCGGCCGCACCACGCTGCGCCTGCTGCTCATCTCGCTGGCCATCACGCCGCTGCGGCGCCTCTCGCCCCGCCTGAGCTGGCTTATCAAATTCCGCCGCCTGCTCGGCCTCTTCGCGTTCTTCTACGCCACCCTGCACCTCATGACCTGGGTCGCGCTCTACACCAACTTCGATCCCAACTCCATGGCCGCCGATATCCTCAAGCGCCGTTACGTTACCGCGGGCATGGCGGCCTGGCTGCTGCTGTTCCCGCTGGCGTTAACCTCCACCAACTGGTCGATTCGCAAAATGGGCGGAAAAAACTGGAATCGCCTGCACCGGCTCGTCTATTTCGCAGCCATTGCCGGCGTCATCCATTACTGGTGGCAGGTGAAATCAGGTGTCCTGACGCCAATCGGCGTAACGCTGATTCTGGCCGCACTGTTGCTCGCCCGTCCGGTCCTCGCCTGGCGCCAGCGCCGCAAAGGCCGCGCAGCGGCAGTGAGCCCTTTAGTCCCGAGTCCCTAGTTCTTTGACCGCTTAATTTTGTACAATTCCGTGCCCCATCCTTTCGCCTTTTCTCTGGCGAAAGGGTGGGAAACCACGGAAGCCAAAAGTACGAATTCATGCGGTCGGGGACCTAGTCCCTATGGACCTATGTCCCTGCCTTAATCAAACTCCAGCACCGTCTGCGCCACCGGCGCAAAGCTCTTGCGGTGCAGCGGCGTAGGCCCCAGCCGCGCCAGCGCCTCCATGTGTTCGGCTGAGCAGTAGCCCTTGTGCCGCGCCAGCCCATAGCCCGGAAACACTTCATCCAACTCCACCAGCAGCCGGTCGCGATGCACCTTGGCCAGCACGCTGGCCGCGGCAATCGACAGGCTGGTCCCGTCACCCTGCACCACCGGCTGCTGCGGGCACGGCCAATCAATCATGTCGATTCCGTCGATCAGCAGGTAATCCGGGCTGAGCGCCAGCCGCTCCACCGCCTGGCGCATAGCCAGCAGCGATGCCTGCCGGATATTGATGCGATCGATCGTCTCTACATCCACAGCCGCAATCGACCACGCAATCGCATTGCCCCGGATTTCCGCATCGAACTCCAGCCGCTTCTTCTCGCTAAGCTGTTTGGAATCATTCAGCCCCACCAGCCGAAACCCGTGCGGAAGGATCACCGCCGCGGCCACCACCGGCCCGAACATCGGTCCCCGCCCCACCTCGTCCAGCCCCGCAATGCGCAGAAAGCCCAGCTTGCGCGCAGCGCGTTCCAGCTTGAATCCGCATACCGGGGCTTTGGCCATGCAATGAGTATAGAAACCCAGCCGCTGTGGAAAAATCGGCCAAAAAATTTGCCCCCGGAAAACCTCCAGACCCACACCCGCCATCGTAATAAGTGGCGAACAAATTCACAGTGAGACCTCGCAATAGCGCTCCGTACTAGCTAGCAAGCCAGGAAGGTGAATTTCGCGATTCCCGTTTCGGGTCGTGAGCAGCCCAATCTTCAAAACAGGAATCAGCGCATGGATTCACTCCGTGCGCAGGGGGCTCTTCGTGTCAAATCTTCTTACACTGAATCCATCCGCCACCGCCGGCCACGGAAACATCGATCGGCACACGAACGTTGACCGTCAAACCAGCTTTGACCGGCAAATAAGTATCGACCGGCCCAGCAGCAGCATTCACCGCCAGAAATGCGGCGATCGGCAGACCAGCATGGTTGTGAAAACCCAGAACAAAGGACGCGAAGTCATCGGCCTCGAAGTAGGCGCGATGAACGCGCGTCGCTACATTACCAAGGACGCCTCCGCCATCGAGTTGCAGCTCGACCACCTGTCGATCTCCTGCGGCCTCGGCCCCGACTTCTGGGATGGGCAGGCAGAGATTCATGATCGCCGCCTGTGCGCCTGGCTGGAACAGAAAAACCACAACGGCAAAGCGGGCGAGTCTCCTGCGCCCCTGGCCATGATTCCTTCCGGAAAAAATTCCTTCCGGCTGCAGCCTATCTCCGTGCGTCGGCCGTCGCGGGTCAAGTCCACTCCCCAGGGAGACCGCCCCCCACTCGACGCAGCCTGAGCTAAGCCCTCCCCCTGTTCCCTTCAGCGCGGTGCAGAGCCCCACGGGCACGCACCGCGCTTTTCTTTTGCCCAAAGGCCCGCGTAGCGGACGCAAGACCCCCTCGCCAGGCCCCGAATCCCACCCGAACCCCAATTGATAAACTCGAACTAAATGAACCTCCAACCAGACATCGAGCGGCACTTTGCCGCCGGCGCGGCCGCCCTCACCGACCCCTCCGCCATGGAAGCCTTCCTCGCCCTGCGCACCGCCCTCGAAGCCGGCGAACTCCGTGCCGCCTCACCCGACTCCGCCGCCCCCACCGGCTGGCGCGTCAACCCCTGGGTCAAGCAAGGCATCCTGCTCGGATTCCGCCTCGGAGTCCTCGAAGACATGCCCGCCGCCCGCCTCTCCTTCGTCGACAAAAACACTTACCCGGTCCAGCAATTCGCCGCTTCCCAGGGCGTGCGCGTGGTTCCCGGCGGCTCATCGGTGCGCGCCGGCGCCTACCTGGCCCGCGGCGTAGTCTGCATGCCGCCCATGTACGTCAACGCCGGCGCCTTCGTCGACGAGGGCACCATGATCGACTCCCACGCCCTGGTCGGCTCCTGCGCGCAGATCGGCAAGCGCGTCCACCTCAGCGCCGCCGCCCAGATCGGCGGCGTGCTGGAGCCGGTCAACGCCAGCCCCGTGGTCATTGAAGATGATGTGCTGGTGGGCGGAAACTGCGGCGTCTACGAAGGCACCATCGTGCGCAAAAATGCCGTGCTCGCCGCCGGAACCATCCTCACCCGCGGCACGCCCGTCTACGATCTCGTCCGCGGCGAAGTGCTGCGCGCCACCGCCGAGCAGCCCCTCATCATTCCCGAATCCGCCGTCGTGGTACCCGGCTCTCGCGCCGTCACCAAAGGCAAGGGCCATCCCGCGAGTGAAGCCTGGGGCCTCAGCCTCTACGCGCCGGTCATCGTCAAGTATCGCGACGAGAAAACCGACCTGAGCACCACCCTCGAGGACGTGCTGCGGTAGAGCGGGTTTCAGTCCAGCACACACCGCCACCAGACCTGGGAAACCACGAAACTCAACCCCTGCACGCTTAGCCACCCGCGACGCTGGGCGACCTACTTGCTCGGCGCGCTCGATTTCTCCAGGTCCTTGGCATCCGCCAGGTGCTTTTCGAGAACCGGCAATGCTGTTTCGGCATAGGACTTGATCGCCGGACTCTGTGCGTCGGCCGCTTCCTTCTTGTAAACAGCAATCGCCTTGGTGTGGCCCGCGATCATCTCCGCAACAAACTTGTGGTCGAAGGCCGCGCCTTTCAGCTTTTGAAAAGGGTCGATCATGGCCTTATCGTGCTCAGCATCGATCGCATTCGGCACAGTGAGACTCGCCTGCTGCGCGGCCGCATTCAGTTGCGTGAAATCGTTGGTATGATCCGTCCTCAGCATCTCGCCATAATCCTTGATGGGCTGCGAATCCGACACATTCTGCGCAAGTTGCCCCAGATTGGCCTCCACCATATCGGTTTGCGCAGCCAAATCGACAAATTGCTGGTCAGTCATGGGCGCCTTGCCGGCGTTCTCATGGTGGTTCTGAGCCAGCACAGGAACAAACATGGAAATACAACAAACGGCAGTAAGAATTCGTTTCATTCCGATCTCTCCTGATTGGATTAACTGCGAATAACCAGACCTGCAGTGCACCGGTTAGGATGCAGATTCTGGCCGGGCAGTCACGCCATGGGCCTGCCAAATCAATTCCGTGCCCCATCCTTTCGCGTTTTGTGCGAAAGGGTGGGAGGCCACAACGCCCAACCAGCCGTGCTTTCCACACTCCGCGCCCGCGGCGGCGCAGCCGCGGCCTTATCCTCAAAACAGCCCCTCCCGTGTCCGACTTCGCCCAATCCGTCAAACAGCAGGTCGACATCGTCAAGATCGTCGAGGCCTACATCCGCCTGCGCAAAGCCGGCGCTCAGAACTACAGCGGCCTGTGTCCCTTCCACAAAGAAAAATCGCCATCCTTCTCCGTCCACGCCGTCCGCCAGTTCTTTCACTGCTTCGGCTGCGGGGTCTCGGGCGATGTCTTCACCTTCGTCGGCAAAATCGAGAACGTCTCCTTCCCTGAGGCTGTCCGCATCGTCGCCCAGAAGGCCGGCATTCCCCTGCCCAAGCGCGAATTTTCTTCCCCGGAAGAAGCCGCCGAAGCCCGCCGACGCATGAAGCTCCTGGACCTGCACGAGACCGCCGCCGCTTATTTCGAAGATCAACTGCGCGGCCCCGAAGGCGCCGTGGCCCGCGAATACTTGGCCAGCCGAGGACTTTCGCCCGAAGGCATCAAGACATTCCGCATCGGCTACTCCCTCGATAGCTTCAATGCCCTGCGCGACCGCCTCAGCCCCATGGCCGATGCGGAGACCCTGCGCGCGAGCGGCCTCTTCAGCGCCAAGGAAATCGGCGTCGGGCCCGACGGTCAGCCCGAGTTCGGCCCCCTCTACGACCGCTTCCGCAAGCGCATCATGTTTCCCATCTCGAATGAGAGCGGCCGCGTCATCGCCTTCACCGCCCGCACCCTCGAAACCGGCGAAAAAGCCGGCCCCAAATATCTCAATTCGCCGGAGACGCCGCTCTATTCCAAGGGCCACGTCCTCTTCAATCTCGACAAGGCCAAGACCGCCATCCGGCAAATGGAGTTTGCCCTGCTGGTCGAGGGTCAGATGGACTGTATCTCCGTCTTCCTGCGCGGATTCCAAAACGTCATCGCCACCAGCGGCACCGCCTTCACCGAGCAGCAGGTCAATCTGCTGCGGCGCCACACCTCCCAGGTCGCCGTCAACTTCGATCCCGACGCCGCCGGCGCCAACGCTGCTGAGAAATCCATCTCCCTGCTCACAGAGGAGGCCTTCGCCATCAAGATCGTGACTCTCGAAGATGGCCTCGACCCCGATCGCTACATCCGCGAGCGCGGCCCGCAAGCCTATATGCAGGCCATTCGCGGCGCCCGCCGCCAATCAGATTATTTGATTGAGCGCGCCCGCCTCGCCTTCCCCGGCGCCAGCGCCGAGCAGAAGGTAAAGCAGATGAACTTCCTGCTGCCCCACATCCGGCGCATCCCGGAAAAGCTGGCACGCGACCAGTTTGCAATGGATGCCGCGCAGAAGCTGGGCATCGATTCCGCCGTGTTGCGCGAGGAGCTGCGCCAGGCCGCCCTCAAGCGCCGCGAGCACGTCGAAGTTCGCGCCACCGCGCTTACGGAAGTCGAGAGGGTTCTTCTGCGCGCCCTCGCCGTCACCGACCCTGAATTCGAGCAGGCGCGTCGATTGGCAGCGGACGCACTCGCCCAGCAGCCCGCATCGTTTGAGCACCTTGGCTCATTCCCTGCCCTCCAGGCCTTGGCTGCGCGCGCCTCCCGCGACCCCATCGACGCTGTTCAGGACCCGGCCCAGCGCGCCCTGCTCGCCGAAGCCCTGCTCCAGGAGACGCAGCCGCCCATGGAGGCGGAAGTCGAAAGCGCCGTCCAGGAGTTACAGGAGCGTTCCATCGAGCACCGCCAGCGCGAGCTCCGTAGCCGCATTGCCGAATCCGAGCGCCGCGGCGACTACGCCGAGGTGGCCGTCCTCAGCCAGCAAAAACTGGAAATGGACCGCGCCCTGCGAAACCTGCACCAGAGCACCCCCAGCAGAAGCAACTAGCCTTTGCGTGCCTGAGTCAACCAGTTACCAAGGTGTTCTCCCTCATTCCAAACACCTTCCTTCTCAAATCCCGTTGCCTGGAATTCTCTCGTTTTCCGTTACGCTAATGACGTGCGTTCCCTCATCCCGGCCGATAAGGATGGGCGCTGCGCTCAGCCCGCGTAGCGGGCAAAAGAGATGATGGGCGCTCAGCCCGCGTAGCGGGCAAAAGACGGTAGCCCCAGGCGCAAGCCTGGGGAACGTGTGCAAGCGGTTATCGCAGCCCCGCAGGGGCGTAAGAAGAGCAGCGCATGACCTGCATTCGATCAATACAAGGCTTTTCCTACCAAACACTTACGACATAATCGATCGCAACCATCGATTTTTCACACACTTGCGCAAACCGCCAAAATCATCTTCTTTTATTTCAATCACTTGCTAGATATGGGGGGGCCACACCGACTCCGCGAGCGCCGCAATCGCCGCGAGCTTGCTAACTTGCTACGCCCCTGGCGGCGCCAACTCGCCGCCCTTGTCCCAAACCAATCGACAGCCGCCCTGTGTCGGCGCGACAGAGCGCAAGAAAGGCGGCGCATGATCCGTATTCGATCAATACAAGGCTTTTCCTACCAAACACTTACGACATATTTGATCGCAACCATCTATTTTTCATACACTTGCGCGACCCATCCAAATGCGTGCCTTTGCTTTCAATCAGTTGCGTACCCCCCCCCGGGGGGTACCCCAGGCCAACTTGCTCCGCGCAGCGGCCAACTCGTCGCCTCTGTCGCCATGAAACCGGAGGCGGGCATGCTGAATGGGTGACACGCCCCACAAATTCGGTTGACCCCATGAAATTCGCCCTCATTTTGCGTCCATCTACCTCAAGAAACGTCTAATAAAGTGCTGGAACGGAAGGCGAATGCGCTGGATCCGCTCCCGCGAAACCGCCCCTGGGGGCGAGCCCGGGCCAGGTCGATTTGTGGAACGGACTTGAGGTTCTGTGGTAATCTATTGATCTCTATGGGATGTGCGCCCTTTTGCCCCACACATGAGCTGCGGCTCGCGGGCTAATCCAGGCCAAACCTGAAGGCGCCGCCATCCTGTTCCGAGCAAAATGTGAGGCCGCTTTTTTGAGCGGGCAGCACGAGTGTACGCTTCGCTTGCGCAGTACCAATTTTTTTTGCGCACCGGATCGAAAATCGTGCAATCCGTTTTGACTGCGTGCGACTGATGGGAATTGCGCGGCATCGAAGTTCGTGGTCCGCGGCCCAGAGAGCGCGCGCCAGCGATAGCGGCAAGGTTTGACATGTCAGTTTTTGATATTGGGGCGAACGTGCACACTCCGTTCCGCCCAAAAGAGAGTAGGGACACATTGGCAATCGAAGATAAATTCGAACACGAGATCGATAACCTGATCGAGACCGGCAAAGAAAAGGGCTATCTCACCTACGGCGACGTAAACGACATGTTGCCCGACGAGATCGGCTCGGCTGACGATCTGGACGATCTGATCACCACCATCGGCACCCAGGGCATCGACCTGCTCGACACGCCGAAATTTCCAGGCGACAAGGATTTCGAACTCGAAGAGGGCGAGGACGTCGAACTCGACCTGACCCCGGGAACGCTGGAAAAAACCAACGACCCGGTGCGCATGTACCTGCGCGAAATGGGCACCGTGCCACTGCTCACCCGCGAAGGCGAAGTGGAAATCGCCAAGCGCATCGAGCGCGGCCAGCTGCGCGTGATGAAGGCAATTTCGCGCTCGCCCATTGTGATTCGCGAAATCGCGGCCCTCGGCGAAGACCTCAAGCGCGGCGTGCGCAACGTAAAAGAAGTCGTCGTCTTCGACGAAGAAGAGCTCACTGAAGATGTGGTGGTAGCGCGCGTCAAGGCCACCGTTACCCGCATCGAGGCGCTCGTCAAGCACCAGAAGAAGATTGCGCAAATCGAAGAGAAAATCGTGCCGCTGGCAGCCAACGCACCCAAACCCAAGCTGCGCGAGCAGCGCAAGCTGCGCTGGCAGATTGCGCGCGAAAAAGTCTTCATCTCGCGCATCGTCCGCGAGCTCAAGTACACCGCGCTCGAACGCAAGCGCCTGCTCGACAAGGTCAATAAGACCGTCGACACCATGCGCACGCTGGAGCGCCAGATCCGCTCCCTCGATCAGAAATTCGACGCCTCCAAGAGCGACGAGCTGAAGAAGGAATATCGCCGCCAGCAGAAGAACTGCCGCACCGACCTCGAGAAGATCGAGGCTGACGCCGGCGTTTCAATTGCAGAATTGAAGCGCACCCAGCGCGAAATGATCCAGGGCGACATGGACGCCGAGCAGGCCAAGAGGGAGCTGATTGAAGCCAATCTTCGTCTGGTGGTATCGATCGCCAAGAAGTACACCAACCGCGGCCTGCAGTTCCTCGACCTGATCCAGGAAGGCAATATCGGCCTGATGAAGGCGGTCGACAAGTTCGAATATCGCCGCGGCTACAAGTTCTCGACCTATGCCACCTGGTGGATTCGCCAGGCAATCACGCGCGCCATTGCAGACCAGGCTCGCACCATCCGTATCCCGGTGCACATGATCGAAACCATCAACAAGCTCATCCGCACCAGCCGGCAATTGGTGCAGGAGCTGGGCCGTGAGCCGTCGAGCGAAGAGATTGCGCGCCGCATGGATATTCCGGTGGCCAAGGTGCGCAAGGTACTGAAGATCGCGCAGGAGCCCATCTCGCTTGAAACGCCCATCGGCGAAGAAGAGGATTCGCACCTCGGCGATTTCATCGAAGATCGCCAGGCCGTCTCGCCTTCCGAAGCCGTGATCAGCGTCAACCTCAAGGAGTACACATCGCAGGTGCTCCGCACTTTGACTCCGCGCGAGGAGCGCGTCATCAAGATGCGCTTCGGCCTGGAGGACGGCTCCGAGCACACCCTGGAAGAGGTGGGTCAGAGTTTCCAGGTAACGCGCGAGCGCATTCGTCAGATCGAAGCCAAGGCGCTGCGCAAGCTCCGTCATCCTTCGCGCAGCCGCAAGCTCAAGGCCTTCGTCGAAGGCGTGAAGGAAATGTAGAGCAGAGAGTGTACCGGCGTTGCAGCCCTTCGCCGCGAGCCGGTACACTCAAGCAGTAGAATCAAAAATTGACCGCCGGGCAAAACGGTCGACACGCGCATCGCTCGATGCGCGCTTCTGGAACGGAGAGGTGGCAGAGCCCGGTTGAATGCACCTGACTCGAAATCAGGCATAGTCGAAAGGCTATCGGGGGTTCGAATCCCTCCCTCTCCGCCATTTTTTTATAATCAAGCACTTACATAGGATCAGACGATCCGTTTTACAGTTTCTGGTCTGTGGCTGCCTGCCACGGGGCCCCGCTGCCTCTGCCTGTCACCTCTCGACCCCAGCCCATGAGTGCCTCCATCCGACCCGCAGGAAAGGAAGATGGACAGATGGACATGGCCAACAAAGCAGTCGTTCTCTACCTGAAACTGGTCGGTATTCGCCATTTGTTTCGCCTTCCTGGCAGCCTGGCATCCGGATCAGATGGCTTCGGTGCGTCGCGTGATTTCTTCGGGGCGCTGCTCGCCGCGCCTTCCGTGTAACCTTTCGCGTTGGCACGGCTCTCATTCAGCACCCGGCCTTAGGTGTGCGCGACTGGACGTGTGCACTCCGGGCCAAATTTCAATCCTTGGAGTTGAATCGTGATGAAGAGCCTGAGGCTCCCTTGTGTGTTGTTCCTCGCCACAGCCACTGTTCTGGTCTTCGCACCGCACCACGCTGCTGCACAGGACGAGCGTGGCGGCGCTGTTTTCGCCATGACGAACGCCGCTTCCAATAACCAGATCAACGCCTACATCCGTGGCGAGGACGGTTCACTCCAGTTCTCCGCCGCCTTTCCGACTGGAGGCAATGGCAGCGGGGGCACCGTCGACCCGCTGACTTCGCAGGGTTCGCTTACACTGAGTTCCGATCACCATCTACTCTTTGCTGTGAATGCCGGCAGTGGCACGCTCTCCACGTTCGCGGTGCGCGGCGCCCAGCTCTCTCTGCTCGACACTGTCTCCACAGGCGGCAGTATGCCGACTTCAGTGACTCAGGCCAGGGATCTGGTCTATGTCCTCAATGCGGGGGGCAATGGCAGCGTGAGCGGCTTCCGCCTCCTCGGCAACGGCCATCTGCTCGCCATCCCGAACTCCACCCACTACCTCAGCGACACGCCTTCTGCGCCCACCGACGTGGTTCTGAGTCCCAACGGGCAGTTCCTGGTTGTCATTGAGTCCGGGACCAACAAGATAGCCGTGTTCCACGTCTATCCGAACGGGACCCTCTCGAATCCAATCGTTTCCAACAGCGCCGGTTCGGTTCCCTTCGCTGCGGTATTTGCTCCCGACGGATCCCTGCTTGTGGGCAACGTGGAAGATAACCAAACGGTTTCGTCCACAATCTCGTCCTATCAACTGGACCCGAACGGATCGCTCCGCGTCATCACCAATGCTCTGCCCACAGGCGGCCAGGCCACCTGCTGGGACGTGATTGCCCGCCGCTCTGTCTACACCTCGAACGCCGCCAGCTCGACACTCTCCGGGTTCAACATCGGTCCTAACGGCAAACTCACTCCCATTGGCGACACCGTGGTTGGCCAAAATCCCGCAGGCAGCACGAACCTCGACACTGCAGCTAGCGCTGACGGCCGTTACCTGTACACCCTGAATGGCGCTACCGGCGCCATCGGCATGTTCGCCGTCCAGCAGGATGGAGGCCTGGTGAACTTTGGGCAGCAGGATGGCCTGCCCGCGTCCGCCGGTATCAACGGCATCGCCGCCTACTAACCATGGACCGGGGCATTCTGTCTGGAATGCCCCGGCCTTTTTCGGTGCGATCAGGTCCTGTTGTTTCAGACCTGCGATTCCGTCGCCGTCCGGAGGTACTTCGATACACTGAAGACGCGATGCCCGAACCAGAGCTGGAAGTTAACCTTGCAGAACCGAAGCACCATGAGGGCCGCGGCCTTGCGGTGGGCCTCACCAGCTTGTTTTTTATCCTGCTGCAAAGCGCATGTACCGCATTTATGGCCATCAGCGGTTTGCGTCTGTTGATCGGCGTGGGCGCGCTTGCCGCGGCAGCAACGGGACTCAATTTCCTCGCGGCGCTGCATGGCGCTGCGCTTCGCATCCCCATGGAAATCCTCGCTATCGCGGGCTCCATCGTGAACCTGATTGCGGTCCGGCGGATTCGCAGGCTGCGCACGCGGCCTTCGTCTCAGTGGAGAATGAAGCCAGCCACCAACAAGCAGCTCCGCTCGGAATCATGGCAGATCGGCCTGGCGGTTCTGACGCTGCTGCTGGTTGCAGTGGAATGGGGATTCCACATCTATCTCCACGGCAGGTTTTAGTCCTGCGCGGGTTTCTCCGGGCGGCTGTTCGCGCCGTGAATCTCCCGAGCCAGCCGCGCGTGCAGGCGTTCGCTGTAGCCGGCGGGCAGTTCGAAGACGCGATCGTCAGCCGTGAGAATGAGAATGTTGCGCGTCGAGTCGAGAATGGCGGAGCAGATTTCGCAGTTCTCCAGGTGTTTCTGCACCAGCTCTTTAGTTTCTGGCGGCAGCGAGTCGTCGAGGAATTCGGAGATGTAGTCCCAGACGTGTTTGCATTCTAGTACCACGAGAGCCACCTCCTTTTCTTAGGACTCGCCAGCTTCAGTTTAGGCGCCAGCTCCTTTTGCAGCATGATACGTGCCCGATGCAGCCGCACCTTCACCGACGAGATACTGATGGCCAGCGCGCCGGCCGTCTCCTCGATGCTGAGCTCTTCGATGTCGCGCATCACTAGTACTTCCCGGTAAATCGGCGAAAGGTGCCCGATCGCCATCTGGAGAAGCGCCCGCACCTCGCTCCGCTCCAGCGCTTCGGAGGGAATTTCCCGCCAGTCCCGCAGCAGCGCAGGCGAGACTTTGCCGCCCTCGTCGGGCGGCTCATCGAGCGACTCCATCCGCACCGTACTCTGCCGCCGCAGCCGTCTTCGCGCTTCGTTGAGCGTGATACTGATCAGCCAGGTGCTGAACTTCGACTCAGCCGCGGAAATTCGCCAGATTGCGAAAGGCCTTGAGAAAGGCCTCCTGCGCCACATCCTCCGCCTCGGTCTCGTTTTTCACAAAGGTCATCGCCATGCGGTAAACGCTGAGCTCGTAGGGCTGGATGAGCTTGTGATAGAGCTCCCTGTCCCCGGCCAGAATCGAGGCAATCATCTGTGCCTCGTCCCGCGCCACGGACCTGGCGTCAGGTATGCTCACGCCCGCTTCCTCCAGCGCGTTGCGATTGCGGCATCCAGTGAAAAGAATCCCGCTCCGAAGATCAGAACCAGCAGCGACGCGAAAAGAAAAGTGTACGGGTCTGCCCCGTAAAACTTCCCCGGATCCGAAAAGACCGAGAGCAGCGCCTCATGATCGGCGGTCCAATAGGCAACGAACATATTGGCCGCCAGCAGAAAGCCGGTGAGCCGGGAAGCCAGTCCCGCGATCAGGAGCAGTCCGCCCACAAACTCGAGCCCGGAGACGAAGTGGGCGTTGAAGGCGGCGGCGGGAATGCCCAGGCTCCTGAAGAACTCCGTAATCCGCGCCAAATGATGCAGCTTGCCCCATCCCGTCTGCGTAAATTGCCATCCCCAGTAAAGCCGCACGGCCAGCAGAAACGGCGACTGCAGGAACGCGCTCCCGCTGCAGAAGCCCCTGTACATCCGCACAATCCAGCTTACCGGCTTGGTGTGCTTCCCGATAGGAATCGCTGTTAGAGAGTTCATGGCATGGCCGCCTGGCAAAAGTTTCACTGCACCCCATTGGAGCACCGAGGGCGTGAATCGTTACAGATACCCCCGCAGATTTCATGGAGTCTTCGGGCCACGCTGTAACTTTATTCCCCGCCGCGGTTCCTATGGGCTAAGCAGGCCGTTCAGCAGTGGAACGAGCGGCCTCGGCGGAAATTCCTCCATGCCTCGTCTCCGGAGTTCCGAATCAGCAACGCCCGGCCCGAAAGAGGGTGCGGCCTAACCGAAGAAAGGTAATCGTCATGAAGACAAGCACCGTACACAATCTCGCTCTCGCAGCCGCCGTGGCCGGCCTTCTCGGCGGCGCATCGGCTCGTCTCAACGCGCAAACTGCTTCGCACGATGGCGCCGCGTTCACTGCGGGCACCCTCGTGCTCGCGCACGGCCAGACCTCCGGCGCCGCCAAACACTCCTGCAAGGGCAAGAACGACTGTAAAGGCCAGGGTGGCTGCAAGAGCAGCGACAACGGCTGCAAAGGCAAGAACAGCTGCAAGGGCAAGGGCGGCTGCGCGACCGACGGCTCCAAACCACATTTCATCTAAGCACCCCATGTCGCGCTGGAGGCCTCGCTCTGGCGGGGCTTCCAGGCGCACTTTTTCATCCGCAGGAGCTCTCTATGCCAGCCAATCGCTTTAATGCTTTCACGAATTACGGTGTGGGAATCGGTCTGCGCATCCCGCATTACGACCACATCCTTTCGCGCAAACCTGCCGTCGACTGGTTTGAGATCATCTCCGAAAACTACATGGTCGACGGCGGCCGGCCATTGACGATACTTGACCGCATTCTCGATCAGTACAAGGTCGTCCAGCATGGAGTCTCCATGTACTTCGGCTCTGCGCAGCCCCTGAACCGCGAACATCTCAGGCGGTTGAAGGAACTCACCCGGCGTACCAAAACGCCGTGGCTCTCCGATCATCTTTGCTGGGGCAGCGTGGACGGCCGCTATACGCACGACCTGCTGCCTCTGCCTTACACCTTTGAAGCCATCCGCAATACGGCAGCACGCATTCGCGAAGTGCAGGATTACCTGGAAATTCCCGTTGCTGTCGAAAATGTCAGCAGCTACGCCGAGTTCCATGAGTCGCAGATGACTGAATGGGAGTTCCTCAATGAGGTCGTGCACGCGGCCGATTGCGGTATTCTGCTCGACGTCAACAACATTTATGTGTCTTCGCAAAATCACGGCTTCGATCCGATGGAGTACGTCAACGCGGTGGATACGGAGCGTGTCGCGCAGATTCACATCGCCGGCCATTCCAAGTTCGAGAAGTACACGCTCGACACCCATGACCACCCGGTGCTCGATCCGGTCTGGAAACTCTATGCCCGCGCCATCGAGCGCACCGGTCCCACCGCCACGCTGCTGGAGTGGGACGACAACATCCCCTCCTTTGAGGAAGTTCATGCCGAGGCCCTCAAAGCGAACCGGTTCCTGCTCAAGGCGCCGGCCGATGAGGAAAAGATTCCGGAGGGTGAGGAGGTGGCAGCATGAACCTCCTTGACCTCCAGCGCCGTATGGCAGAAGATGTGCGCCGGCCCTTGACGCCTGACTTCGGCATGCAGACTGTCGCGGAGGACGGGCAATCGACGGCCGCGATAATCTCCGCTTACGTCAAGCCAAATGCCATGCTCAGCTCATTCGAGCGTCTCGAAATCTACAACCGCCAGTACTGGTTTCGCGTCATCGATGCGCTTTCGGAAGACTATCCTGCGCTCAGCGCTATCGTCGGTCCAAAGCGCTTCGACGCATTGATCCGGGCCTACCTCAGCGAGAATCCCTCGACATCCTTTAGCTTACGGAACCTTGGAAAAAACCTGCCCGCCTTGCTCGCTCGCCATCCGGAGTTCACGGGTAGGCGCCACGCACTCGCCGTGGATGCAGCCCGCGTGGAGTGGGCCTGTGTGGAGGCTTTCGACGGAGCTAGTCTGCCTCCGCTGACGGAACCCGGCGCGCTGCTGGTTTCGTCTGCCACCGTGCTCAGGCTTCAGCCTCACCTTCAGTTGCTGCACCTTCGCTATCCCGTCGACGACATCGTCATCGCCGTCCACCGCAGCAAGCCCGATGCCGAGATCGTCAGCAGCGCGGCGACAATGCGCAAGCGCCCTGCGCGTGAGCGGCTTGCGAAGGTGCGGCGCTCCGATATCTATCTTGCCGTACATCGTTACGACGATTCGGTGTATCACAGCCGTATTACACCTGTGCAATTCCGCCTGCTGTCCGCTCTCCGCGATGGCCACACACTGGAATCGGCCATCGGCAGCGCGCTCGGCGGCAGCCAGCTCGCGCCCGAAGAACAGGCTGCCACGATTCGGGAGATCTTCGCGCATGCATCCCAGCTAGGGTGGATTGCCGCGCCCGAAGTGTGAGCGTATTCAGCGGCCGCACCGGCACAAGCAACTGCTGTTTGCGGGTGGGGCGGGCACGTACATCATCGGCCGCTGTTTCTGAGGGCGTAGCTGTCGACGCCGGGGCGATTGAGAACGAGCGCGCAGCGATGGAGAGCGTGCAGTTGTATTCGGCGGTGCCGTCCATTGCGATCAACCTGCTCGTGCTGCTGGCGGGGATTCCGGAGCAAGCCCGTCCTCTCCACGCCTCGTCGCTCATAACTGCCCTGCCGCCTTCAGGTCGGCGGCAAACGAGATACGCATTCTGAGGGCAAGGCCACCCAACAATTCTATGAGATACAATTTTCTCAACGATGCCCAAGGAACTCGCCCGCTTCCAGAAGTCCAGAGTGCTCCATTCACTTACTTTCAGTTGCTATCGAAGGCTCCTGCCGATATTCCGGCAGCGGATCGGTCGTTCGGCATTCTCTGCTGCGCTTGGCTGTGCAGCGGTAGCGGCGTGCTGCCAGACGCCGGTGCCCGCACCGATTGCCCACGCAGCGCCGCATACGCGCGGTGAACGGCTGGCCCTTACGCCGCCAATGGGCTGGAACGATTGGGCGCATTATCAGTGCGGGTTTACGGCGCAGACAATTCTCGATAACGCACAGGAACTCGTCAAGAGCGGCCTGGCCGCGGCTGGCTATGACACCGTCACCATCGACGACTGCTGGATGCAGAAAGATCGCGACGCCCACGGCAACCTGCAGGCCGACCCTCACCGCTTCCCGCAAGGAATGAAGCCCGTCGCCCAGGCCGTGCACGGGCTGGGCCTAAAGTTTGGCATCTATGAAGACGCGGGGTACACCACCTGCGGTGGTTTTGCCGGCAGTGGAGAGCCCAATGGCGGCGGCAGCGCTCACTTTCTTCAGGACGCGCGGCTTTTTGCATCCTGGGGAGTGGATTATCTGAAGCTTGATGGTTGCAATGTCTATGTGCCAGTCGGCGGCAATAAGGCCGCCGCCTACCGCAAGGCCTATGCGGCGGAGAGTGCGGCGTTGCGGGCCACGGGGCGGCGTGTCATTTTCTCGGAATCGGCGCCGGCATACTTTCAAGGCACACCGGCGTGGTACGACGTTCTGGCCTGGGTGCGCGGCTACGGCCAGCTCTGGCGCGAAGGCACAGACATAGAGACCTTCGATGAACAAAATCCCGGCAACCCGCGCTTCCCAAGCGTGCTTTGGAACTATGCATATAATTTCCCGCTGGGCCGGTTCCAGAGGCCGGGGAACTGGAATGATTCCGACTTCCTTATCGGCGGCGACGGAGGGATGAGCTTGGCTGAGACCCGCAGCCAACTGGCGTTGTGGTCGATGATGTCGGCGCCCCTGATTCTCAGCTCCGACATCGGACGGCTCACGCCGGAAGCTGTGGCGATCCTCGGCAACAAGGCGCTCATTGCAATCGACCAGGATCCGCTGGGCAGGATGGCGACACTGGTGCGGCGCAGCCCGGCCACGGATCTACTGTTGAAGAAGCTGAGCGGCAGCAATTACGCGGTGGCGGTTTTGAACCGCGGGGATTCGCCGGCCGCGGTGAGCCTGCGTCCCGCCGATCTCGGCTTTGCCGCAACTGCGGGGTGCACTCTGCATGCGCAGGACCTTTGGCGCGGCTTGCCGGCTAGCGATGCATCCGCACTGCGGGCCAATGTTGACGCGCACGATACCGCGATTTGGCGCATTCGCCCGTCCGGCACGTGCGGTGCCCCCGCGCGTGCCGGAACCATCACCATGACCGCCGCCGGAGAGCACGACAAAATCGAAGGCTACATCCGTTGCCTGTCTGCCGCGGGTGTCGTCGAGGAGTGCGCTGGCACTCCAGAGGAGAACTGGACGATTGCCGCCGACGGTCTGTTGCGGTCTCGGGAACAATGTCTCGGCGTTGAAGGCGGCAAACCTGCGATGCGGTCCTGTACGGCCAGCGCCGCCCAGCACTGGCGCTATACTCTCGCCGGTAACCTTGTGGGCGCAGGTGGCGAATGTCTCACCGCAATTGGTTCCGAGGGCCAGGCGAAATCGCTGAGCATGCAGGCCTGCGGGCATAATCTCGCCGACCAGATATGGTCGCTGCCGAACTGAATTGCCTCTTTCAGGATCATGGCAGCCCGCCCTTGCGCGAGAGAAAAGATAATCTCACTTTATGTATTTACATTCCATCCGATACTCATCACGACGGGCGCGCTCGATCCCGAACCTGCGCAGACGTGGGCGCGCTACGCATAGCGTGGCTCCGGCAAACGAGATGACCCGCGCGCGGTGATTCAGGATGGGGCGAGGGCGCGAGCCTTGACCGGCGGGTGAACTTCCAGCTTCATCCCGCCGACCTGGTGGAACTTCGCTTCTACTGTCAAGAGCGACTCCCTTGCATTGAGGACACCAGGCCATGAGGATCGGCAGGATAGATCCGCACGCCCTGAACCACGCGATTGATCACACCGTCGGGGCTGGGGTTATCGGGATTCAACCCAATGCTCAAGCTCAAATGGTATCCGAGCAACTGCGGGCCCAGGATCTCAAAGGGGGTACGCAAAGCGTCGTTGGCATGGGGCGCGACGCTAGGGATAAGCGCATCGAACAAGCCTTCCGCCTCGGCCGGATCTGCGATGCCGACCAGACGACCAAGCTTTTTCGTACGAAGCTCATGGATCAGATCTGCCTCATAACGGCGGCGGACCGGATCGCTGGACAGCAGGCACAGGACGAGCGTGTCGGCTTCGACAAAAGACATGGGGCCATGGCGAAGCCCCAAATGGGTCTCAGTGACGACGGGAAAGCGGCCGGCGGTCATTTCGAGGGTCTTCAGTCCAGTTTCACGCGCCCATCCAAGCAGGGGCGATGAGGACAGAACCACGATCCGATCGCGGACGCTGGCGGCCACGCTGCGGCATGCCCGATCGATGTCGGGCAGCAACGCGGCTGCACGCTCACTGAACTCACTGGCCGCGGTCGCAACCGTATCCGGTTGAGCCAAAACCAGCCCGGCAACCACCAGATTGGAAAACGAACCGGTCATGACCAGGCTCTGGTCATTGGTGCGAGGGTCAAGAACAATGAGCCCATCAAGACTCGCGTGGGACAATGCGCCATGTTCATTGCAGACGATCGCCAACTGCAGAATGTCCGGCCGCAGGGTGCGAACAAGCTCGACAACTGCGGTGCTTTCCGGACTATCGCCGGAGCGGGCCAGGGAGATCACGGCGTCGACATCCAGCAGGTATCGTTCCGCGTCGACGAGCAGGTCGGTGGTGGGGACGGCACGCGCCTGCGGCCACGCTGCGGCCACAGCAGCGGCCGCGTAGGCCGAAGTTCCCGCGCCCGTCAGCAGGACGCGAGCATCTTGCAGCTTGACGCCCAGTTGCTGCCGCTCCGACGCGGAACGAACACTCTCTACCGTAATGGGCCAAAGACGAGGCTGCCGGAGGATCTCCTGCAAAGTATATTGGGGTGCGGTCAGGTGGCCATCCTCCGCGAGTACTTTCGAATCGTGTGACATCTAAACTCCATCCTCTTGGCGGGCGCATTCCAGACGGCGGCAGACTTGCAGACCGCGAATAGATCAAATACGAAGCCCTACGAAACCATAGATTAGTATCCTGCGACCGTCAAGTCTTTTCACTTTCCAAGAACGAAACCATTGTGGAAGATCGGATCGCACGAAATGCAGGAGCCATTTCCGCAATCTACCCGTCGGCAGGAGCGCGGCCTGCATCAATCACCTTCGTCCACATTCATCGAGCCTTGTGTGGAGCGTGGCGAGGGCGCTTCATCCTCTTTATTTAGCCGTTCTGTGCGCTCCAGGTGCGGTTTCCTCCCAAAGTTTGAACCGGCGATACAACGTGCGAGAATTCCTGACGCCTTCGCAACCCGTCCACCTCCAGGCAGGTGGCTCAAGCAATGCTCCTGCGCATCCCGTGTGGTTGGTGGGGCGCCTGCAGGGCCCTCAACTTGCCAAGATTGCTATTGACAGAGAAACGATTGTATTCGTAATATAACGAAGCATAGAAATTGTTTTTCGCTTCATATGGCCGAACACATGTTTTATCCGAAGGGCCGACAGACATCCGTCTCGTCGGCAATCCGATCGAATCTTTCACCGTAACGAATCCTTAATCGGCTCGCGCGCGAGCTGTTGACCGATCAAAGAATGGTGAAAATGTCACGGACTTCGCTATCCGAACGCGCAGAATAGCACTGTTTCAACAGCCGGTACGATTGAGATTATGGATGCAAGCGAAATGCTGAATGGGAACCCGCCTAAGGACGCATTGCAAAAGCCGGACGTTGCTATTGTCGGAGAACTCAACCCGGATTTGATTGTCTATGGGTTGCCACGCGAATTGCCCGAAGAACGTGAGGTTCTGGCCAGCGGTTTCGCCCTCACGCTGGGCAGTTCTTCAGCCATACTCGCCCACAACCTGGCGCTTCTTGGCAGCAAGGTGACCTTTAGCTCGCGCATCGGCGGTGACGTGCTGGGAGAGATGTGCCACAACAGGCTACGAGAGGCGGGCGTGGAGGTGGACCGCGTAGTTCGCTCCACTGCCGGCAGCAACACGGGGATGACTCTCATCCTTCCGCTTGCAAGCACGCGCCGTATCCTTACTTATCCGGGCACCATGTTCGAAATGGGAATCGAGGATCTGGACCTCGACTATCTTGCCCGCGCCAGGCATTTCCATCTATCCTCGCTCTTCCTGCATCGCAAGCTTTCCCCACACATCCCCGATTTATTCAGGGAGATGAAGCGACGCGGGCTGACCACTTCACTGGATACCAACGACGATCCGGAAGACAAGTGGGGCGGGGTGCTGGATGAGGTCTTGTCGCTGGTGGATGTGTTGTTGTGCACCGAGGACGAGCTGGCAAAGATCGCCAAGGTGGAGAACGCCGCGGAGCATGTTGCGGCCAAAGTGCCGCTGCTGGTTGTCAAGCGCGGGGCGCACGGAGCCTCTGCCTATACGGGTAGTCGGAGGATCGACGTCCCTTCGCTCCGGGTCGATGTCATTGATTCGGTGGGCGCGGGCGACACATTCGATGCGGGCTTTCTCCATCAATGGGTTCGCAAGGCTCCGCTGGAGACTTGTGTTGCCTTTGGCAATCTGACCGGGGGATTATCCGTCACACGCTCCGGCGGCACGGAAGCCTTCAGCGACTCGGCTTACCGCCAGAGTTTTTTTGAGCGGCACTGGGTGCACGACACGCTGGTGCGATAAGCTGCGCCAGAAACGAGCGCTCTATCCCCAGTGTACGAGCCTGCCCAAGTCAAGCAGCGGAGTGGGGGCACGAGTTTTTGCCGGGAATGGATCAGAATCGATGGAGGCAAACTTTGGATAGCAGATCTAGGGTCGAAGAATCGGCGGCAGCTGGTTCTTCAGTGGACGAGATGCGCGGCCTGTTGAAGGTAAATCGCGCCGGCAAGCGAAGAGGTATTTACTCCGTGTGCTCGGCGAATCGCCTGGTGCTTGAGGCGGCATTCGCGCAGGCCAAGCGGGATCGCAGCCCGTTGTTGATTGAAGCGACGAGTAACCAGGTGAATCAGGAGGGCGGCTATACCGGACAGACACCGGCACAGTTCCGGGACTACGTCCACGGGATTGCGAAGGACCTGGGATTTCCCACGGAGAAGCTAATTCTGGGCGGAGACCATCTTGGCCCAAATCCCTGGCGCGCCCAGTCCGCGGATGTCGCGATGGAAAAAGCCTGTGCGATGGTTGCAGCCTACGCAGAAGCTGGATTCAGCAAGATTCATCTCGATGCAAGCATGGCCTGCGGCGACGATGCCCGTGTACTTGCGAATGAGGAGATTGCTGAACGCGCAGCGCGGTTATGCGAGGTCGCGGAATCCGCAGCGCACAGCTCCTCAAGCAAACCGGTCTATGTGATCGGGACCGAGGTGCCCACTCCCGGTGGCGCGCAGGAGGAGATGGAGATCGAAGTCACCTCCACGGCTAGCCTCAAGGAGACGCTGGATGTTCACCGCCAGGCTTTTTCACGAAGAAATCTTATGGCAGCCTGGGAGCGGATTATCGCTGTTGTCGTTCAGCCGGGAGTTGAGTTTGGCCACGATACCGTTGCGGACTATGTGCCGGAGAAGGCTTCGGCCTTGACGCAATCCATCCTTCAAGAAGAGGGCATTGTCTTCGAGGCTCATTCCACCGACTATCAGACGGCAGAATCGCTGTCCCAACTGGTAAGCGGCCATTTTGGCATTCTGAAAGTAGGCCCGGAGTTGACCTTTGTAATGCGGGAAGCAATCTTTGGCCTGGCCCGCATCGAGGAGGAATGGATCGCCGCCGATCGGCATTGCGGGATCAGGGCCATTATCGAGCGGGTGATGGTTGAGCATCCTGAGAACTGGAAGGCTTACTACCATGGCGATGCACGCCAGGTGCGCTTCGCGCGGGCGTACAGCCTGAGTGATCGCATCCGCTACTACTGGCCCAACGGCGAGATCTCCAAGGCGCTTGCGCAACTGATCCGGAACCTGCAGGAGTCCCCTGCTCCCTTACCCCTGGTCGCCCAATATCTTCCCCGGCAGGCGGAGGCGATTCGGAGCAGAGCAATCCACAACAATCCGCTTGCGATGATCCATCACAAGGTTCAGGAGTCTCTCGCGCGCTATGCGGAGGCGTGTGGTTTGGCGCTTGGAGGGTGAGTCAGGTTCCGCCAATGAGCCTCTGCCCGCTCCGCAAAAGCCTCTCGTTGCCGGGACTTTGCGAGGTGTGAATCCGCACCTCGCAAAGCAAGCCATCCGCCCTCTATCCGTTGGTCCATTCCAGAGCTGCGGCCAGTAGAACTTCCGCAGTCCGCAGCACGGAGTCGAACTCGACATATTCATCCGGGTTGTGCGCGCCCGCGCCGCAGGGTCCGAAGAGAAGCGTGGGAATGCCGAATTCGCGCTGCATCAGCCAGGCATCGCACGGATACGGCGCTGCCGCGATCAGTGGTTTCCGCTCGAGCACCGCGGCGGCGCTGCCGGCCATGCAGCGGGTCCAGTCATGATCCTCAGGCAGCTCGTGACCCAGCAGCGGCGGCCCAATCGGAACCTCCCAATGAATGGGATACTTGCGGAAGAACGGATCGTTGGTCGCGAACTGCTGCAACGAATCCCGTATTTCCTGGATTGCAGCTGCGACATCCTCTTCGGGCAGGAATTGAAAGTACACCCGCACGGTAGCCCGTACCGGCACACTCAAAGGAGTTTCTGCATCCAGCTGATTCGCCTGCACCGCCAGCACCTGCACCGGCACAGGGTCGGAGAAGGTGGCGTACGCACCCCTCGGCTTAATCCTGGCGCGCTTCTTTCTTGTGGCTTCAACCCACCCCAGGAGACGCCCGCAAGGAACTGCCGGGCTCACGACTTCAGCATTGGAGAAATAAGCCGTAGGGTCTCCCGCGTCTACTGACAGGTCCACCACGAATCCTCCTCGGGTCGCCCGGTAGATATTCAATTGCGTTCCTTCGGAGATGATGCAGGCATCAGCGCCGCCTTCGCGGATGCGTGCGGCAATGGTTCCGCCGCCGCCGCCCCATTCCTCATCCACCACCGATTCGAAGAGAATATCTCCACCGGCCCGGATGCCGGCCTTTTTCAGCGCGCAGATAACAGCAGCATTGGCCACCACACCGCCCTTCATATCGAAGGAACCCAAGCCGTGCACGCGGCCGCCTTGGTAGACTCCCGACCAGGGCGAGCGGGACCACGGCGTTTTCCCCGCCGGCACCGTGTCCATATGGCCGTTCAACAGCAGGCTCTTGCCGCGTCCTGTTCCGCTCAGCCTCGCGCTCAGGTTCTTTCGTCCACGATAAGAGCGATTCTTCCTGACCAGCGAATTTCCCGATCTCTCGATGAACTCAGTGGAATAGAGCTGTGCTCGCACACCCTGGTCGCGCAAGAAGGTTTGCAGCACCTGCTGCGCAGGCGTTTCCGCGCCGCCGGGCGGAATGGCGACACTCCTGGTCCGGACCAGTTCTTGCAGTAACCGTTTCAGGTCTCCCTTTAGCGGTCTAATAAGCCTGCGCGCATCGAGCGCGGCGGCGCGGGTCACCGCGCCCAACCTGTGGCTGTTCGATAGCACAACAGGTTGTGAACATTTCCGCTGACTTTGATCATATTCATGTCTCACGAAGAACGTAATAAAACGAAATATACAGAAAGATGTTCGGTTTGTCCTCTTGGGGACAGCCGTCCTGGGTATTGCCAGAGCGCAGAGAAATCCTTTGTTTCCCTGCTGCCGTCAGAACGTACTCCGCATCCGTGCCGGCGGGGAACGGCGCGGCCTGAGTCAGAATTCGCCAGACAATTGTGTATCGGCCGTACCTCCGTCTGTAGGTAGCCGGACTAGATTTGACGCCTCAAGACCGAAAGGCCCATTTTGCGAATCGTTGCCATACCCCGAAGAGTTACCGGGAGAACGGATCAGTAATAATAAGCTTCCGGTTGCAACCAGGGGCAGCAGTCCAGCGACCAGAAATGCTGGGCCGTAGGAAAAACGATCGACGAGAATCCCAATGGCGAGGGTGAAAATCGCGCTGACCAGACCTGCTGCCAGTCCGCTCAGTCCTGTTACGGTGGCTACAACATCCTGGGGAAACAAGTCGGAGGGCAGTGTGAGTCCCATGGTAGACCAACTCGCGTAACCCCATAGGGCAATGCAAATCAGCCCCAACGCGGCATAGACATTGTGTACGCGGGCGGCGGGAATGCCTGCGAGAATTGGTAAGCAACTGACGGCGCACACCCATGTGCGGGCCCGCACTACGGAGACACCACGGCGAATGCAATAGCCGGAAATCAGGCCGCCGGTGAAGTTACCCAGATCGGCAGCGACGAACGGTATCCACGCAAACAGGGCAATGCGTTTCAAACCGAAACCGCGCGCATCGCTCAGGTACTGGGGCAGCCAAAATACATAGAACCACCAGATGGGATCGGTAAACGCGCGGCCAAGCACGATTCCCCATACATTTCGATCCCGCAGGAGCCTGAGCCAACGCCGGGGACCGCGTTCCGCGGAGATACCAGCTGCCTCTTGTCCTGCGCGAATATAGGAAGTCTCCTGGGGAGTCACCCTTGGATGACGGTCAAGCGGCTGATAGATGCGCAACCAAACGAACAGCCAGATGAAGCCGAGCAATCCTGAAAAGACGAAGGCCGCTCGCCAACCGAATGACAAGGCAATCAAAGGAATGACGAGCGCTGCCACGGCTCCGCCCACGCTGGAGCCGCTATCGAAGATGGCCACCGCCAAACTGCGTTCCTGGCTGGGAAACCACTCCGCAACCGTCTTGCTGGCTCCGGGCCAATTGAAGCCTTCCCCAATGCCCAGCATGAATCGAAACGCCGCGAAGCCGAAAACGGATCCGGCAAAACCAGTCAGAATGTTGACGACGGACCAGAACACCACGGCCAGAGCCAGGCCGAGCCGCGTTCCTACAGCATCAAGAAAGATGCCGCCGAGAAGCCACGTAACTGCATAAGAGATCTGAAATGCCCCAAAAATCTTGGCCAGGTCAGTGTGCGACAAATGATATTGCGCAGTGATCAACGGCGCTAAAACGGAGAACGTCTGGCGACTGATGTAATTGATGACAGTCGAAAAGAAGAGCGACCAAACAATCCACCAACGAACGCGCCCCGATGTGAGAGGACCGGGCGACTTAAGTGTCTCTTGTGTGACATTCACTGGATTCATCTCATCTCACTTTTTGGATTTCGCACCAACTGATAGTGGACTCTTGGTTAACCGAATCGCCAATCTCAGTCAACTCCTTCAGGAAGAAAATCTATTGACTGAACTCATCAAGCAAGGCCCTGTCGCTCGATTTCATCTCCCGAGAACATTACAGCCGCACCTGTGCCTCGCCAAACTACCGGTACGCTGTTAAATCAAACGGATGAGTAAGGTAGCCTTGCAATTGCGTCGTAAGGAAAATCGATGACCGGTTTTTAAGGTAATCGCCGAGGATCATTTCACCGCATTGACATCCCGCGTGCCCTTGTGGTCGGATGCTTTCGTATGGTATTGCTTGCTTTGTCCCGTGCCGGGCGGATCGTTCCGGTCTTTTTCTCCACATTACCAGATGCCTATTGAAAGTCGAGCGATGAAACAAAAGCGAACTGCGAGTGCACCCGAGCTGCATAACCACGGCCAAATGCTGGTCGATGAACGGCGGCAACACATTCTGTCTCTGATCCAGGAGCATGGCAGGGTCCTGGTTGGCGAACTCTCCAGCACACTGAATATTTCCCAGATCACCATTCGCAAAGATTTGGATCATTTGCAGTCGAAGGGGTTGATTCAGCGCAGTCATGGTGGCGCATTGCGGCTGCAGTCGGGGGCATTATTCGATCCAACGCTGCAGGAGAAGCAAAAGCAACATACTCCCGAAAAGCAACAAATCGCGGCGGCGGCGGTCAAGATGGTGCAGGAAGGACAGTGCGTCATGCTCGATTCCGGGACCACGACCACGGCGATTGCGGGGGCTCTCAAGCAGTTCTCTCGTCTCACCGTGATCACCAATGCCGTGAACATTGCCACGGACCTGGCTGGGACCGATTTCGAGGTGATTCTCGTCGGTGGTACGCTGCGCAAGAATTCTTTTTCGCTGGTGGGGCCGCTGGCCGAAGACGTACTGGAAGAGATGCACGCAGACATTTTGTTTCTGGGAGTGGACGGATTCGACTTGGAAATCGGATTAACCACGCCGAACTTTCTGGAGTCGCGGGTGAATCGGGCGATGGTGAAGGCTTCAGGAAGAGTGGTCGCAGTCTGCGACTCATCTAAATTCAACCGCCGCAGTCTCTCCAGAATTGCACCTTTATCGGCCATCCACTCCGTGATCACCGACAAGAGCCTGCCGGAAACCGTTGCAGTGGAACTTCGCAAGCAAAACGTTGAGGTCATTCTGGTGTAAGTATCCCCCGGCAAAGCCGGGGGATCTCCCTTTGCCTTAAGCTGCGGGTTCGGTCTGCCTTGAGCAATACCGGCGTGCAAAGGCCGCATCCAGCAATCCATCAGTTAGCAGGCTGATAGCGGCGGTTGCTCGTCGGTTGAAAAGTCGTTGACATATGCCCGGAGACTTGAACCTGGTATTGCGCTTCAGTGGTTACACCATCCAGGCCTTTGGCTGTGAGATGCACGTCGTACCTGCCTGGTTCGGTATAGGCATGAGTTACGTCGTTGCCATCGAGACTTACGCCGTCTCCGAAATCCCAGTGATAGGAAAGCACCGGATCAATTCCCCCGCATTTCGCTGAGAAGCTGAGTGCCAAGCCTGCGTCTCCGGCAGAGGGATGTTGCACCGTCAACTCAGGATGAGCCGGCGCAAATTGAGTATCTATGATTTTGAGCACGCGCACGGAGTGAGCAGGCTGATGGAGCTTGAGGACGCCGCCATGGAGGTCAGGCGTGTCCTTGCTGTCCAGAACGTTCGTGACTTCGTAGCTGCCCGTCGCAGGGAGACCGATAGCTCCGAGATCAATTGAGTGATCGCGGCTACCCTCGGTCCAGTTAAAGACAGTCAGGATGCTCTGTCGACGATCCTCTTTCAGGAGAAAGATACTCGGCTGTTGGTCCTGGACCGAATAGTTCATCAAATCGACGGGTCGAGAAGCATTGCCAAGGCGAATCATGTCGATCAGATCCGGATTCTCGATCAGGGCGAGACGTTCCGGGTCTTGCGTCAAAGTGGGCAGGTCGTCTCCGATTTCGAACATCCCGCCGGAAACGGCGGCGAGAGTAATGGAGACTTCAGCTTCATCCAATGTAGCCGGCTTGCTGCTTTCGTGCCACGACTGATCGCGAATAGTCTGAGTCGAGACAGTGAAAGCATCGGGATCGGCGACGAAGTAGTTGCGGTTCATGAAATAGCGCGCGGCAATTCCGGTGTCAGCATCTCTGCTGGCCCCAAAGGTATGGCCGGTGTCCTGCGAGATGCGACCGTAATCAACAATGCCTACCGGATTGAGCATCGGGCTTCCGTCTTTGTCAATATAGACATCCTTGCCCACCGCCGCGCGGATGATATTCAGCCCGATTCGTTGTGCCTGCAGCGCGGTTGTGTTGGGCTTATAGTAGTAGCCTTCCACCGCACTGTCGTCCATGAAATCCAGCTTGATGTAGCGAAGACCCCACACCTTGGCCATCGTGTAGTAGGTCTGATACAAGTATTTCGCGGCATCTGGGTTGGTCGTGTCCAGCACGTAGAGCGGATCTTTGTCATCCTCCACGGTGCCGGCATGGATGGGCTGGCCTGCTGCATTTTTCACCAGCCAGTCCGGGTGCTTCTGATAAACAAAGGAGCGTTCCGAGACTTGAAAGGGAGCCGTCCAGATAGCCGGGACTAATCCCAAGCCATGAACTTTGTAATAGACAGATGCCAGCCCGTGCGGGAAAAGCGGTGCATCTGGCGTGGTGTATTCGCCACGTGCGTACTGGTAGCCTTCATCGATGTGGAAGATATTATAACCAAGCGATTTCAGGTGCTCGGCTTCCCATTCGGCATTGGTGAGGGCGGCGCCTTCATTGAGACCGAAATAGTATGCGGTCCAACTCCACCATCCCATTAACGGTGGCGCCGTGGTTCTGGCGTGATGGATTTCTTTGATCAGAGAGCCATAGGTATCGAGTTGCTGGTGGTAATCCGTGGAGAGGCTGAAAAGGACCTGTTCCGCCGGCAGTTCCGCACCTGGATTTACTGGAAGGCTAAGTTGCACCCGGTCTTGAGGAGAAGAATGCTCGAGGGAATTTTCGATCTCCAGTTCTGTCGTTCCGGTCGAATCGACTTCATAACTCGCGAGCCGGGGTTGCGCGCCGGACGAAGAGGCGAGATGCAAGCGGAGAACTGTAACGAAGCGGTCCGAAGTGAGTGCGCCCAGGAATAGGCTCTCGTGACTGCTCAGGTTATAAATCAATTGGCTGCCCACCGCACGGTGCATCTGGTTCTGGGCGTCGGCCAGATCGTGTATGGTGATGTTGGGCCGGTCTTCGCTCCAACTGTCAGAAAGAACACGATCGGCTGCGTCCGAACCCCCGAGGTACAAAATCTGCCCCTTTATCGCATCCACAGAACGTATGCCTTCGATGTGGATGACCCTGGAAGTCGTGTTGCGCACCGTGACCTGGATATCGCCGAAGGGTTCAGACGCGTAGGCGCGTAGATGATAAATCAGGTCCGGCTGTCCCGCCAGGCCGGTATAAGTCACCTGCCATTCTGTTGCCCGTCCCAGATAGCCTTCCGTCTCAGACTGGGTGACTTCGTGGCGGGGATAGTCCCTGGCATGAAGCCATCGACCATCCACCTGGACGGCAGCCCCGGCGCGCAGAGCAGGGGTCGTAGCCCCTGGGAAGGCCAGCGAGTAGCTGCCGTCGTCCTTGTTTACAGTTACTGCCAGAGCATGGTCTTCTGCAAAGCACTGCGCCAGTGGAGATGCCGCAGCGCAAAGGGACAGCAGCAGAACTCCAACCCATTTCGATTCCCATGACCAACCACCTTGCCCGACGAATACTCTCTTCACACTTTTCTCCCTTACATTCGGCAGTTATTACTGAAAGCACATTACTCTGATTTGGGGTTAGGATCGGCAATCGAAACGATAGCTGGAGACGCCATCGCGGTGAAAACATCGACATCGAAGTAGCGGTAAAGATCCAGGCGAAACAGCTCCGGGGCAGAGCGGAAAGCAACCGGCGTATCAAGGAGATATCCCGAGCTACTTATGGAATTTTTGCTTACCACGGCAGAAAGCACCGCCTGTGCAAGCGCAGCCACGATCTGCGTAACGATCTAACTGCGAATTCCATTGGCTCGCACTTGCACGGGCTTCCGGGTGGAGAACCGGACGGATAATCTATGCCGCCTCCAGGTCGACAGATATCAAAATACGCTGACGCGGTATAGGACAACCCCATGCGCTGGGACAAGAGCACTAATGGTGCCGCCTGTTTTCTTCATCTCGCCTGTCCACAGGTTATGCGCGGAATAGCCGAGTTTATTCTGGTGGAGACCCACGGCAGATGCTTGTACGGAGACTTTCTCCGCCTTCCCGCTGGTGTTGAACAAACCAACGATCGCATCTCCGTTCGGTTCCATCTTGGCGAACACCTGCGCGCTGCTGGCATTGACAACTCTTTTGGCAGCGATTGAATCCTGGTCGACCGCAAGGACTGCAGCGTTTTTAAGGTATTTCTGCAGATCCAGTTGGTCGAGGTGAATGAGATCGACGCCCAGGATGAGGGGTGCCGATCCAAGCGCCCACAGGCTCATCTGCGTCTGACGCTCGACTGGAGTGAGCCCGTTGTTGCTGCCGTTCCCTATCTCAATGGAGTCATAGTCAGTGAAGCCCCCCGGACCATCGTAGGGCTGCCATTTGGCCACATAGTCGAAACGTTTCTCAATATTTGCCCAGATGGTTAGTGGATAGCTTCTACCACCCTTTTCGCAGTCGTAGCATTCGATGTCAGGTGGTGGCTCCCATTGATTCGCGTAGGTTGTCAATGTCGGTGCGATGGCGTGTGTAAAGCTTCCCTGCGTGGCATCGAGGACCATTGGCCGCCCGCTTTGTCGTATTGCTTGCGACCATGCCTTAATGTCAGCGGCGTTGCTGTTTGCAATGCCGTCGATTTTGACGTAATCGACGCCCCATGACGCGAGCATATCTGCCCATGAGTTGATATACTCCTGAGCTCCTGGCTTACTATAGTTAATGCCAACCATACCGCGGCAGTTATAGTTGTTCTCCGCGACAGACGGTTCCGCAATCTGGGCAGCCGTGTACGACGTGCCTTTGATCGGTGTGTTTTTGCTTATAGCCTGCTTGGAAATGCCCGGTGTAACGTATATCCCAAACTTGAACCCGAGGCTGTGGAGGTAGTCCGCAACCACCTTCATGCCATTGGTATCTCCGTCAGCCGGGAATCGCGATGAGTCTGTCACCCAGAGGCCATAAGGCCCGACGTTGGGACCCTGTCTGCCCGGACACTGATACCAAAAGTCGTCAAGGTTTACATATTCGTATCCAAGTTTCTGCAAACCGGAATCCCGCAGTGCGTTCGCCTGGGCTTCGATGTTTGCCGCCGTGGGATGCTCGCGGAGGAAACTCCAACTACTCCAGCCAAGAACGGGAGTGCGCCCGAGACCATTATCCTCTGCCCTGGCACTCTGCACGCCGTCCACGGCGGCCCAGCCTGCCAGCAACATGATCACCAGCGCAACCGCTGGGCCATGTGTCAATTTCCTCATAGAATCATTCCTTTTCTTTAACCACAAGACCGAGAAAATCTCTGATCTGTCTCGTAGTCGCGGGCTTCGGACAGTCGAGTAATGAAACCCCGATTCAATATCTACTTCGACTGTCCGGCACGCTGCACCGACGGAAACTGGTTAGAATTTGAGTTTCAGCGCCATCTGCAGAATTCGGGGATCCTGGGCAGAGTCGAGCTGGCCGAAATTGCTGTCCTGAAGACCGGCATCAGGATTATTGAAATTAACGTTGTTGAAGGCATTGTAGAACTCCGCGCGGAATTCATAGTGGACGCCTTCCGTGATGCCTCCGGTTTTAAGAAGAGCAAGGTCGGTATCGAAGTATCTCGGTCCACGGAGAGAGTTCTTACCGATGTCTCCATAGGTGCCGATCTGATTGGCCGTGAATGCGGCGGTATTGAACCACTGAGCTACCGACTGCGAGTGCGACCTGCCGGTACTGAGAACGGCACCACCGATGTTGGGCACCGTCAGATCTGGACGATCGGCTCCAATCGACGAGAAGGAGTTATCGTCTTCGGAAAACACTGTAAAGGGAAAGCCTGATTGCCAGCTTGTAATGGAGCTCAGGCTCCAGCCGTTGACTGCCTTATCGATATATCTTTCAAGTGAAACCTTCGGGAAGGCATAGTCGCCGGAGAACCGGAAGACTTTGTTATCATCGCCGGCGTCAGGTCCGTAATCGAAATAGCGGCCGCAGGCGCAGGTATTTGTATTGAGGCCTCCGGGTTCGCCATTGGGACCGAAATCATTCAGGGCCTTTGACCAAGTGAAGTTGCTCTGGAAAGAAAGACCGTGTCCCATGCTTTTGATCAGCTGCAGTTGCCCGGAGTTGTAATTGCTGTTCACACCGGAGTTGATGGAGTTGATAAATCCGAAGTTGGGATAAACGCGCCGCTGCTGCGCATTACTCTCGGTCGAGTTCCCAGGGATATAAACAGAGGGGTTGAGCTGGAGCAGACCGGCTTCCTGGTCGCCGGTTCCTCCAAGGTGAGTGCCCCGATTCCCCGCGTACTCTGCACGGACCATCCAGCTATTACCGAAGGAGCGTTCCAGGGTGAGGTTGTAGCTCAGAACCTGGGGAAGACGATAGTGGCGATCAAAGATCCCAGTGAATGCGATGTTTTGCGGAAAGGTCGCATTCGGCCCTGGATTGGTGGGTCCGAAGGATGCCGGGAAAGGATTGGTGACACCAGCCGCGCTGTAAGGTTGGGTGAAATTGGTATCCGTGATGTTAATGACCGGCGCGAAGGGCGCAATACCAACCGTATCCTCGAAGGCCACGGTGTTGGGAGCCTGGTAGTAGTAGCCGGCTCCGCCGCGGATGCTGGTCTTGCCATCCTGGGTGAGTTGGTAGGCAAAGCCAAAGCGCGGCCCCAGGTTGTTCAGGTTGTTGAAGATGGAGGAAGCCGGACAACCAGTATCGTGGTTGCTGCCACCGAAGAGCACGTCCTGGGGAGCATTGGGAAAGCGAGTTGATTGCGCTCCGGGAACAAAGCAGGCCACGCGTCCGAGGCTATCAGTATAAGGAAGGAAGGGATCCCAACGCAGTCCCAGGTTCAGGGTCAGGCGCGGAAGAGCGTGCCAGTTGTCCTGAACAAAGAAACTCCACAAGTTCCCGGTGAAATTCAGATACAAACCGCCGCCCTGCGTGAAGTTAGATACATCCCCCAGCATGAAATCGGTCAGATTGCTACCGGTGAGACTGTTATCGAAGGTATATACGCCATCGGCCTGATAGGAATTCCCCATGGGAGCGCGGATGCGTTCATATTCGCCGCCCAGCTGGATTTCGTGATTGCCGCGAACGAGAGTGGCGATTTCCCGATCCGACCAGTCGCCGCGATTCACATCCCCGGTTGCGGGCTGAGCGCCGATCGTGAAATCGCCCGGAACGACTACGTTCAAGGTCGGCTTGAAGTTAGTTGGCTGGGCGATCTGCGATCCGGCCTGGGCGATGTTAAAGGGCGCATTGGATTCCGTGACGCCTGTCTGGCTGGTCCAGCCAAAATAGCTGTTGAGGAGGGTGTTCGCGGACAGACTGTAGATGTCGACGACGCTGATGTTCTTGAAGCCGAGCTGTTGAGGGTCTTCCGGAGTGGCTTCGAGAACGTTGCTGGCCGGCGGCAGGATAACGGGAACGTTGTAATTCAGCTGCAGATAGTGCACGCTCAGATGGTGCTTGCCGGCAATATAGTCGACTTTTCCCAGGTACTCGTCGGTGTCCTCAATGGAGGGGGCTGCGTTATAGAGCAACTGGTTGGGCTGGGTCCCACCCTGGGTGTCATTAGGGAGAGGAATCTCATTCAGGATATACATCGCCGTTGGATCAAAGGCGGCAGGGTTGATTTGATTGTTGTTGAACTGGTAGGGAGACCCCGCGTTCGGATTGCTTAGCGGCGTGGAGATGTCGGAAAAATTGCCGGTGCGGTCCGCCTGGGAGGGTACCTGCGCAATCTGACCGTTTTGAGCGGTATTCTGGCGCGTCCCCTGATAGGAACCGAAGAAGAACAACTTGTCCTTGAGAATCGGGCCGCCGATGGTGCCGCCGAACTGGTTCTGCTTCAGAGGATTGGGAGACGTGGCAAAGTAGTTCTTGGCGTCCATAGCATAGTTGCGCAGGTACTCGAAGACGTCGCCGTGGATTTGATTTGTTCCCGACTTGGTGAGGACGTTGACGACGCCGCCGGTCGCATTTCCGTAGGCCGCGCTCATGTTGTCGGTCTGCACGTTGAATTCCTCCAGCGCGTCAGGGCTGGGGAAAGGCAGGTTGGTGTTGAGGTAGGTGTCGTTGTAATCCACGCCATCCAGCAGGTAGTAGACACCGTTGGCGCCGCCCCCGTTAACCTTGGCATATTGCTCGCCGGGCAGTACGCCCTCTTCGCAACCGGTGCCACAATTCTGGGTCGTGACATCGACTGCACCAGGCACGAGAAAGAGTAGCTGCTGCGCTTCCCGGCCATTCATGGGCATGCTCTGCATGGTCTTTTCGTTGACCAGTTGCGTGACCGCGGCATCATCGGTGGTTACCTGGTTGGCGCCGGCCTGGACCGTGACCTGCTGCACGTTGCCACTCACCTGCATGGCGATGTTCTGGCTCGCCGCCTGACCGACCGTGAGGCTGATTCCATTTTGCAAGTAGTCGGTAAAGCCGGTCATTGTGACCGTTAGCTTGTACCCACCCACTGGAAGACTTGGAAACAAGTAATCGCCGGCAGTTCCCGTCTTCACGGTCTGCTTGTATCCAGTGTCCACCTGCTCGACGGTTACCGTCGCACCCACGAGGGCTGAACCGGTGCTGTCAGTCACATTGCCGCTGAGTCGTGCGGTGGTGTACTGGGCGAGAGCCGTCGCCGTCCACACTAAACCCATCAGGAGTACGAAGAGAGAGAGCTTTCCTCTGCCTTTCGCACCGATGAAATCCCGGAATCCTGCAGTTCGCTTGTTCGCTGTCTGTTTCATTTGCGCCTCCGTCGCCTCGGTGATATGGGGCAAACCTGAATACTGATGTTGTGCAGATCTGCTGCTGGGGAAACTAGCGGTTGACCTAACTTACGAATTAGTGCGTATGTGAATGTTTACGATCTTATTGTTTCAATGTCAAGAAAAAAATAATTTTTCCGCTTTGCTTATGCACTCTATGGGAGTACGGCGAAACTCCGGATCAGCAGGCTGAACATGCCTCTGCGCGAAACCTCAGTATATGGTTCCGCATCCGGCCGTTATCTCGTCCTGCGATAACGGCCGGAGGGAGTTGTGGCTCATGATGCCGCGCTCGAGTCAGAATGCAGAAACTGCATACTGCATTGGCGGGAAAGCATCATAGCTGATCGACGATCTCCTCCCGCACCGGATCCCAGTACAACCTTTTCCCGCTCCAGTACGACTGTGCCGCCATGATGCAGACAATGGCATGCGAGAAGCCGTTGTCGACAGTGGCGTTCGGCTGCTTGCGCGTGCGCATCGCGTCAAGCCAGTTCACAATATGGGCCACGTCATCATCATCCGGGCCCAGGGAACTGGGCGCAGGCCCTCCGGGAACCTGCACCGTCGTCGCTTCGTCTGCCGCGGGCCCGATGAGCGGGGCCTTATGGTAGACAGGACCGGATTCCCAGGGATCCCATTCGTTTCTCCCGCCTTCCTTTGTAGTCACGAAGAGCGACGCGCCCTCGCCTCCGTAGTTCTCGATCGTTCCATCTCGTCCGCAAATGCGCGCAAAGCTTCGATAGCTATTTCCGAAGGTTGTTTTGTAGGTGTACAGGAAGCCGCTGGGATAGGTTACGGCAGCCACGCACGTATCGGGATTTTCCCGCCCGTCCGGCCAGACAAAGATGCCGCCGGTAGCGGTCACACTCGTGGGGTGCGTCTCCTCCGACCAAAGATGAACCAGATCGCTGCCATGGCTCAGCCACTGGTCGAAAATGCCGGAAGAGAATTCCTTATAAAGCCTGAACTCGAGATAGACGTGCGGATCGAATGGCCGGTCCGGCTTGCCCATGAGCCATCTCTTCCAGTCCGTATCCTCTTCGCGTAGCTGAGATTTGCGTCCATAGAGCCAGCTCTTCCACTGCAGGGATTCGTCCTTCAGCATCTCTGGAGAGATTCCTGTATCTACGGGCACAAAGCGCCAGCGCTCCTCGTTGACATTCCACTCCTGCTCAATGTGGACGATCTTGCCGATTTTGCCAGAGCGGATGATGTCCCTTACGGCCAGCGGATAAGGCTGGCTCCGATGCTGCGTTCCCACCTGAACAACCTGGCGCGAAGCCTTTACCGTGTCTCGCGCCTCCTTCGCCTCCGAGAGCACATTGGCAAAGGGCTTCTCCACGTAGCAGTCCTTGCCCGCCTGGACGACAGCAGTGCACAGCTTGGCGTGCTGAAAATCGCCGGTTGCGATCATCACTCCGTCGATGTCCTTGCGCGCCAGCATCTCCTCGGAATATTGATAGCTTTGGGGTTCAGCACCGAAGATCTTTTTCACCTGCGCAGCCCTTCGTTCGCGTGCCATGCTCCACAGGTCGCAGACGGCAACTGTTTCCACCGGCATTTTCTTCGAGGCCAGCTGGACCATGTGCACATGTCCCTCGCTTCTGTCCCCACATCCAAGTTGCCCCAGGCGAATGCGGTCGTTGGCCCCGAGAATCCGAGCATAAGAACGCGCGTCCATGCCGGCAGCCATCAACATGACTCCGCTACCTTTGAGAAACGTTCTGCGATCAATCCCATCTACCCCGCTCATTGTTTTCTCCTCGTGTTTTCGGTTCTGCACAGCATGGCCCTTAAGCAAGCCGGCAACGTAAGATCAACCGTCTTGCCCGAGCGTACAGGGCCGTTAAGTTTCGAATGGTTACCATATTAATCCAATTACGCAATAAAAACATACTCCTGAAGCCATGATTTCATCCGACAATTCCCACCATCTGGATTGTAGGGGCGGCGCGGATGCGGCACGATCCTATCCGCCGGATTTACCACCCGGCACGGATTGTCCGGTTATTCTGCCGTGCTTAGGACCATTCTTGACAGCCGCCAGCCCGGCGCGGCCCGGCGCAGCGCTCGAACCGCGATGGATAAATTCAGTTGGAATGGTGACCGATTGCGGCCCCTGAGCCGGATTCATGATTCGGCTGAGCGCCAAATCCACGAGTTGCTTCCCGATTTGCTCGGGAAATTCCCGAGTTGTGCTCAAAGCCGGCGTCAACAGTATGCTCACCGTATCGTCACATCCAATCACACTGAGGTCATCAGGAATTTGCAGCCCTGCTTCCAGCGCCGCCTTGTAGACTCCGTGTGCTGTGGAGTCATTGCCGGCGAGGATGGCCGTCACCGGCTCATCGCGCACCAGAAGAGACTTGGCTCCCAGATATCCGCTCTCTGCGTCCTCTGCTGAATCGATACCGCTCTGGCGCGGATCAAGACCGGCCGCCTGCATGGCGGTCTTATATCCCTGAAAACAGCGCGCGAACCAGGGCAGCCTCGTATTGCCGACAAACCAGATGTGGCGATGGCCCAGGTTGATGAGGGACTGCGTCGCCTCGAAGCCTCCGTGAACATCGTCGACGAAGACAGCATCATGCCTCTTCAGATCGTCTCCCCCGATCACGTTATTGCCGAAAACCACTGCGGGGATATTCCGCTGGTCGAGCAACTTCAATAGTTCAATGGAGTTCGTGCCCGCCAGAATGACTGCACGGACGAGGTCGTGGCGCTGGACGACCTTCGGCAAATGCAGCTCTGTCCAAGGAGCCTGCAGAGGATAGTTAAATGAAAGATAGAGGACATCCCAGCCATTGGCGGCACACTGCGCCTCGGCACCGCTGAGAATGCGCGAGTGGAATTCGTGCAGCATCGCTCGGTTACTGAGCAGGAAGGCCAGGGTCTTGTTCCTATTCCGCTGTGCCGGATCGACCCCCAGCTTCTCTGCCTGTTTCCAGACGGCCGACCGAATCTCCTGGTCGACGCGAGTGTTTCCATTGAGAACCCGCGATGCGGTTGCGATGCTGACCTTCGCTGCAGACGCAATCTCGCGCAGTCCTACTTTGCTCTTGAGTGGAGGCGCTTTCTTTGCACCTTTACGGACACGTGCTTTGGCCATGATCTTCGTTACCGCCTAAGATTTTGTGGTTCTTGATCAGCCATCGTGCACTCCATTTGCGATTCGGGTCCTTCACCTGCTCGCAGATGCGCTTCCAGGTCTTCACAGAGACCGCATCGCAATCGGGGCGTGCCATGTCCGTGTGCGAATGATATGAAGCAGTGTCTACCACCGTCAATGAGATTTTCATAAAGATAGGAAATTTTTCCTATCCGGATCGGCTTTTTGCCCCCGGCAGATGGCGAAACGTCTTCGACGCTGGCGCCATTCACGAGTGCTGCTATACTGCTCGCGCCGGTTATCCAGAAGAATTACGCGATTCCGCGCGGCGAGCTGCGCGGTGAGGACTGCCTTGCAGTCGGAAATCATCTCTAGATATTTTTCTCATAATCGGTAAAATTTTCTTGACAGTTGCAGAATACGATCGTAGTTTGGATGCAGTTGTCCGTCCTTCAGCTGAGCCAGAACCCTGCAGCGGACCGGCCACATTCAACCACAGCCAGCCTCGTGTCTGTTCTAAGAGGGGCGGTCTTACGACACCCAACTATACCCCTGCAATGGAAGCTTCCTGCGCGACAGCAGGCTCATCAACCAAAGATCAGAGAGAGATGAAGATGCCAATAGATGAAGTGAAATACCTAACAGTGGATGGCTTGCGACTGGAAATCTATCAGGATACGAAGATGGCCGGCAAGGCCGCAGCCGATGCGACCGCACGCGCACTTCAGGAATTGAAACAACAAAACCAACGTCTTTCCGTGATCTTCGCAACGGGAGGTTCGCAGATGGCCACGCTGGAAGCTCTGACCGCGAACTCGAATGTTCCCTGGGCGGCGATCGAGGGATTTCACATGGACGAGTATGTCGGGATCAGCGAGAATCATCCCGCCTCATTCCGGCGATATATGCGCGAGCGCCTCACACAGCGCGTGCCTATCGGACAGTTTTTCGAGATCGCAGGGGACACGCCGGACCCGGAGCAGGTGTGCAGAGAATATGCAAGACTCATGAAAGCGGCTGAGCCCAAGCTGTGTCTGCTGGGAATCGGTGAGAACGGCCACCTGGCATTCAACGATCCCGGCGAAGCAGACTTTCAAGATCCTCTTGATGTGAAGATTGTGGAACTGGACGCCTTGTGCAGGCAACAGCAGGTAGCAGAGGGATGGTTCAGCGCCCCAAATGAGGTGCCGAACCAGGCCATCACTCTGACCATACCCGCGCTTTTTCGCGTGCCACGGTTGATCGTCTCGGTTCCTGGACCGCGCAAGGCCGCGATTATCCGGCGTACGGTGGAAGATCCGATTACGCCCGCATGCCCAGCCACAATTCTCCGCCAGCACCCGAATGTGACGGTCTATCTGGACCGTGACTCTGCTGCTGAGTTGGAGAGTGTGCATCTGTCGCGCTGAAGCTGAGGGGATGCTGGGGTCGCGCTTCTCCATGTACCCGGCATCCCCAGCACCTCATCCCAATGAAAATAAATGTACAAAGTTAATAACAGACCTTAGAGAGTGATCAATCACATTAGAGGACAGTTGCCGCTGAATCGGGAAGGTATCCGGCGGCCGGTGGTCAATGTTTAGATGGAATTTGCCAGAATTTAGAAACTTCTGGTAAGAATACGGAATTGAACAATAGTCACTATGGCTCATTTTGATATCACTATCGCAGGTGAGGTTAATCTCGATCTGATCCTCACGGATTGCCGACATCTCGTCCCCGTGGATCGCGACATGACCGGTGCGCTCTCCACGCAAAGACCGGGAGGAACCGAGGCGTTCCGGGATCGCACCGAAGTTGAAGCTTTTCTGCGCACACATCGGTTTCCAGGATTTCTCTGAGCACGCCACAGTCCAGTCTGAAAGACGATCGGGACAGTTCCGAAGTAACATTCTGCACAATAGACTTACGTATTAAATCTATACATTTCGTTTAGTTTCGATATTTCCACTCAAAAATGATATGCTGGCCCGGAAGGAGACTGACAGGTGGACCCTCTATCGGCACTGCTAAATGCCACCGCTGCTGAAAAGGCTGAACTGGGGCTGGACCACACGCCGCACGAAATCGCGCAACAGCCCGGAACCTGGATCTCAACCTTTCACCAACTGCGGGCGCAGCAGGTAGAGATGCGTAACTTTCTGGCCAAAGCCGGGATCAACGGACCTGCCGAGCAAAGGCCCACCGTGTTTTTGGTCGGCGCGGGCACATCGGATTACATTGGCAGGTCGCTGCATCACCTGCTGCGCAGCACCTGGCAATGCGAGGTTATCCCGGTGGCCAGCACCGATCTGCTGACGAACTTTTCCGAGTATGCGCTTACGGACAGACAATACCTCTGGCTGTCCTTCTCCCGCTCCGGCGACAGCCCGGAAGGAGTTGCGGTGCTGGAACGAGCTCTGGCGAAACACCCAAATATCTACCACATCCTGGTTTCCTGTAATGCCAGTGGCCGCATGCATAAAGCCGTGCAAAACTGCGAAAACTGCTTCTCGATCATGCTCGATGATGCAGTGAATGATCGTAGCCTCGCGATGACCAGTTCCTTCACCAATATGGTGCTGGCCGGCCAAATTCTCGCGCACGCCTGGAGCATCGAGGAATACGAAACAATCCTGCACGCACTGGTCAATGCAGCCGAGGAGTTTTTGCCCCGCGCGGCTATGCTTGCTTCCGAGCTGACACACAAGGGCTACCAGCGAGCCTGTTTCGTCGGCTCCGGTGCGCTCGCTGGCGCGGCAAGGGAATGCGCCCTGAAGCTGCTGGAATTGACTGCCGGAAAGATTCAGACCTCTACGCAACCGACATTGGCTTTGCGTCACGGTCCGATGGCGGCGCTCGATCACGAGACGTTGTTCGTGAGTCTAGTCTCCAGCCAGACGCAGCGGCGGCAATATGAGATCGATTTGTTGCGGGAGATCGGAAGCAAAGAGCTGGTGCGCACGCGCGTCGCCATAGCCACTGAATCGGAGGGCCTGCGTGCCGACGCCGAGTATGTGCTCACGCCTGATCGTACTTATACGATTCCCGATCTGTACCGGCCGGTTCTTGACGTGATCTTCGGGCAATTGCTTGGGCTGTTTGCGTCCATCCAAGCCGGCCTGAAGCCTGATAATCCAAGCCCGCATGGCGCAATCAGCCGCGTTGTACAGAACGTCGGCATTTATTGAGTCACATTGGGGCGTGGGATGACGATGCTTTCGGCTCTGCTCTTGATCCGTACATCGCTGCGTGCGGTTCGTAAGGAAAGTCCAGCAGCAAAGCGCTGAGTTTTGGCTGGGGTTTTTGAGGGGGGATGATGGCTCAGGAAGTTCAGGCTTCCACCACTTCGGCAGTATCCGGTGTCCGGCTCAGCCGGACGCTGGGACTCTGGAATCTGATCTTTATCGGCATGGTGATCATCCAGCCGACCGCTCCCATGGGCATTTACGGCGTCATCAGCAACAAGGCGCATGGCCATGTGGTCACCACCATCCTGATTGCCATGGTCGCCATGCTATTTACCGCGATCAGTTATGGCCGGATGGCCCGCGTGTATCCGAGCGCCGGTTCGGCCTACACTTTTGTGGGGCAGGAGATGCATTCCGCCGCAGGCTACATCGTCGGCTGGAGCATGGTGATGGATTACCTGCTGAACCCGCTCATCTGCACGGCGTTCTGCGCCAAGGCTGCGATGAATATCCTGCCCGGGCTCTCCTATTACGTCTGGATATTGATCTTCGCGGCCTTCTTCACCTGGACCAATCTACGCGGCATTCGAACCTCCGCTCAGATGAACGAGGCATTATGCGCAGGCATGGTTCTGGTGGTCCTTCTTTTTCTTGCTGTGGTGGTACGCTGGCTCTGGCACGCACATCATGACCCAGCCTTCTTTACGCATCCCTTTTATAACCCGCAGTCCTTTCATCCTGCGGACATATTTGCCGGCACCTCGGTGGCCGTACTTACCTATATCGGCTTTGACGCAGTCTCCACGCTGTCGGAAGAGTGCAAGAATCCCCGCCGCGACATTATGTTGGCCACCGTTCTGGTCTGCCTGATCACCGGGCTGCTTTCGGGAGTCGAAGTCTACGCCGCGCAGCTGGTTTGGGGTTCAGCTCCGTTTCCGTCAGATCACGTCGAGTCGGCTTTCGCGATTATCTCCCGGAAAGTGGGAGGACAGGTTCTTTTTGAGGTCATCAACTTCACATTGCTGATCGCTAACATGGGCTCTGCCATGGGATCGCAGTTGGCCGCCGGACGCCTCCTGTATGGCATGGGCCGCGGCAACGCTCTGCCGGCCTCCTTCTTCGGTGCGATTGAGCCCAAGAGTCGCATTCCGCGGAACAACATAGTTGCGGTTGGCGTCTTCGCGTTCCTGGGCGCCGCGGTTCTGGAATTCTTCTCGAGCCGCCTGGGCGGAGGGGCATACGAGATCGGCGCCGAGGCTCTCAACTTCGGAGCCTTTATCGCTTTCATGGGAGTCAACGCCGCTGCCTTTATACATTACGTTGGACGAAAAGGGAAACGCACGCCCGGCTTCTGGCTTGTGCCCTCCATCGGATTCCTTATCTGCGGTTTTATTTGGATGCACCTCAGCCGGCCAGCCCTGATCCTGGGAACCGTGTGGATGGCCATCGGAATTCTCTATGGAGCCATCCGCACTCGCGGCTTCCGCTCCGAACTCGTCAACTTCGATATTCCACCAGAAGAGGCATAGTAACTCTCTTAGAACCTTTGATCGTCTGGACACTTGGCCAATAAGTACGCAAGTTCGCTTACGGAAAGGATCTTTATCCTGCGCCGGCGGATTTCTTTGAACTGACGGGGATGACTCCTGCTCTGATCGAGAAGAATACCTGAACTTGAGTTGGGGTCGAATGCGGTTTTTTAAATTCCAACAACAAGGGGGAGCGTCGTAGATGCCGCTCATGGAGCGTAGTAAATTGTCTTTCTCAGATCGTGTCACCCAAGCCTCGGTTTTAACCCTTTCGTTGCTGCTGCCATGTGTAGCCGCTGCTCAGGTGGATGTCCTAATGCAGCACAATAACCTTGCACGCACAGGCGCAAATCTAAAAGAGACGATCCTGACGCCGGCGAATGTGAACGAAAAGCATTTCGGCATGCTCTTCAAGCACGTCGTCGATGACCAGCTTTATACCCAGCCGCTGGTGGTAACCAACGTGAAGATAGGGGGCGGCTGGCATGATGTGGTGTATGTAACGACCGTAAATAACAGTGTGTATGCATTCGACGCCAATGATGCGAGTGCGACTGCGCCCCTCTGGCACGTCAACTTCGGTACTCCCGCCGGAGTTAATGATGCGGACTTCGGCTGCACCGACATGAATGGCAACATGGGTATTGTCGGCACGCCCGTAATCAATGCCGAGAGGACTACGCTGTACGTCGTGTCGCTGACGAAAGCCGGTGGTAAGTTTATGCAACGCCTGCATGCTCTGGATCTGGCGACCGGCGCCGACCTGCCGCAAAGCCCTACAACCATCCAGGCGCCCGGCTTCGATCCTCTCATGCAGAATCAGCGCCCTGCGCTCTTGCTCTCCAGCGGGAATGTCTACATCGGGTATTCGTCGCACTGCGACAAAGATCCTTATCACGGATTTCTATTCAGTTACAACGCGACTTCACTCAAACAAGAGGGGGTGTTCAACACTTCTCCGGGCGGGGACGGAGCCAGCATCTGGCAATCCGGCCAGGCTCCTGCGGTGGATGAGCAAGGAAACATTTATTTCGATACAGGCAACGGCAGCTGGAACGGTAAAACCCAGTTCAGCGAGAGCTTTTTGAAGCTCGACCCGCAATTGCATCTATTGGACTGGTTTACTCCGACGAATCATTTCCAGTTGGACAAGGACGACCTGGATCTGGATTCCTCGGGCTCAACACTGATTCCAGGAACCGACCTGGTGCTTGGTGGAGGCAAACAGGGCGTGATCTACCTCCTCAATACGGAGCACCTTGGGCACCTGGGCGATGAGCATGCCGTACAGCACTTTCAGATAACCAGTTCGCATCTGCACAGTGTTGTTTACTGGAAGAGCGCCAAAAATGGAGCGATGCTTTACCTGTGGGGACAGCGAGACCGGCTTCAAGTCTACAAGTTCAACGGCGAGAAACTCGACGAGACCCCGCTGAAGATTCGGCCGCAAAGGAACCAAGGACATCCCGGAGCGATGGTTTCGCTTTCGGCGAACGGGGACACGAACGGGATACTGTGGGCGGCGATCCATTTCACGGGCGACTCATGGCAGGAGTCGCGGCCAGGCATTCTCCACGCGTATGACGCGGACGATATCAATCATGAGCTTTGGAATTCACTGCAAGATCCGGCGCGCGACAACTGCAACAACTATTCCAAAATGGCGCCCCCGACCGTGGCCAACGGAAGAGTGTATCTTGCCAGCTTCGGCACCCAGAATATCGGCACTGGACAGATGTGCGTCTACGGCTTGCTGCCCGATGGTCCTCCGCCGGTCGCGCCAGCCAATGTGAAGGCCTCCGTCAGCGATCAATTCGTCTCGCTGACGTGGAGTCCTGTCGCAGGCGCCACCACTTACACCGTCGAGAGCACGCAAGGTGGCACTCGGCACATCGTAGCCTCCGGATTGACGCAGCCGACCTACGCCGATCCCGTGGTCGTCAACGGCACGGCTGAATACACCGTGATGGCGGTCGACACCAATGGTCAAAGCGCGCCTTCCGTGCCGGCGACCGTGACGATCACGCAGGCTCCCATTCAGACCATGCCCATGCCTCAATAGCTCCGCCGGTGGAATGGAATGAGAGGTAGTGCATTTTCGAATTGGGTAGAGCTGAAAGCACACTCCAAAGTGGTTTTTTGCCTACATGCAATCCGGAAATGCTCTACTCTTTCGGCCCAGCCAGAGCCGCCGTGGAAACTACCTCACGTCAGGCGCTCGAATCTGGCTTTTGCCTTCAACAAGTTCGTACTTCCTCTTTTTACAGTGTTGCCTGGACTCGCTCAGGCAACACGTCGTGGGACCTTCCCAACGCCCGCAAACGCAGGCGATCCATGGCCAGGTAAACCACCGGTGTGGTGTAAAGGGTGAGGAGTTGGCTCAGCAGCAGACCGCCCACGATAGTAATGCCCAGCGGACGGCGCAACTCCGAACCGATGCCAGTTCCAAAGGCCAATGGCAGTGCGCCGAAGATCGCTGACATCGTGGTCATCATGATTGGGCGAAAGCGAAGCAGGCACGCCTCGAAGATGGCGTCGCGCGTGTTCTTGCCTTCCAGCCGCTCGGCCTGCAGCGCGAAATCGATCATCATGATGGCGTTCTTTTTCACAATGCCGATGAGCAGGATAATGCCGATGATGGAGATGACGTTGAGATCGATGTGGAAGAGCATGAGCGCCAGCATGGCGCCCACGCTGGCCGACGGCAGCGTGGAGATGATAGTGAGAGGATGCACCAGGCTCTCATAGAGAATGCCCAGTACGATGAAGACCGCCAGCAGCGCGGTGGTAATCAGGATCGGCTCGCTGGAGAGCGACTGCTGATAGGCTTGCGCGGTCCCGGCGAAGAATCCATGCACCGTAGACGGCATGCCCAGACTCTCCTCCATCTGGCTTACCTCGCGCGTTGCGTCGCTCAGTGAAACGCCTTTGGCCAGATTGAATGAGACAGTCACGGAAGGGAACAGACCGGTGTGATTCACCTGCAGAGGGGTTGTGCTAACCTGCGGCCTCATCATGTCCAGCAGCGGCGCCATTGCATTGGGCCCTGCGGGAGGCGCGCCTGACGAGCCCGAGCTGCCGGAGGCGGAAGCGGCAGTGCTGAGGTAGATGTTGTTCAGGTCCGAGGGGTCCTGCCAATACTGCGGCGCCACTTCCATCACCACGTAATACTGGTTGAGCTGGGTGTAAATGACAGAGACCGCTGATTGGCCGAAGGCACTGTAGAGCGAGCTGTCAAGTGATTGCGCAGTCTGCCCCAGCTGCGCCGCGGAGATGCGATTGAAGTGGAGCAGTTCTTCCAGGCCGCCATTCTGCTGGTCGGTATTGACGTCCTGCAGGCCGGTCAGCGTCTTCATGTGCTCCAGTAGAATCGGGCCCCAGTGCGCCAGGTCGGGAAAGTTGTCGCACTGGATGGTGTATTGGTAGAGGGCATTGCTAGAGCGGCCGCCGATGCGCAGATCCTGATGGGGTTGCAGGAAGACGCTGGCCACTGGCAGACGGTTGAGCTTGGGGCGCAGGCGGTTGATGACGTTCATTGCCCCGGCCTGCCGCACATCGCACTTTGGTCCTTCCTTGCAACTGGTGCCGAGCGGCTTGAGCGCCATGTAGATGAAGCCGCCGTTGCTGGCGCCGTTGCCGCCGGTGTACGCTTCCACGTGGGCCACCGCCGGGTCCTTTCGGATCACATTCACCAGCGAGAGCACTGAAAAACGCATGAAAGGGAACGAAGCGTCCTGGGGCCCCTGCACGCCTCCGACGATGACTCCGGTGTCCTGCTGCGGGAAAAAGCCTTTAGGAATTTTGATGATGACGATCACGTTGAGCGCGATGGTAAGGGCCAGCACAATCAGCATCAGCGCTGAATTATCCAATGCCCACAGCAGCGAATGCCGATAGATATAGATGAGGCCATTGAAGAAGCGTTCGCTGGTGCGGTAGAAGACGTTGTGCTTTTCGCCCTCCGGGTGCGCCTTGAGCAGATGGGCGCACATGCACGGGGTGGTGGTGAGCGACATGACCATCGAGAGCACAATGGCGATCGACAGCGTGACCGCGAACTCGCGAAACAGGCGCCCCACGATGCCGCCCATCATGAGGATGGGAATGAACACCGCGATCAGCGAGACGCTAATCGATAACACGGTGTAGCCGATTTCCTGCGCGCCCTTGAGCGCGGCCGCGAACGGCTCCATGCCGGCTTCGAGATGGCGGGTGATGTTCTCCATCACCACGATGGCGTCGTCCACCACGAACCCGGTGGCGATGGTCAGCGCCATCAGCGACAGGTTGTCGAGCGAATACCCGAATATGTACATCACCGCAAACGTGCCGACCAGCGATACCGGCACGGCGACGCTGGGAATGAGCGTGGCGCGCGCGTTGCGCAGGAAGAAGAACACCACCAGCACGACCAGGATCACCGAGCCGATCATGGTCTTTTCCACGTTGTCGACCGAGGCGCGGATAGTGGTGGTTTGGTCGAGCACGATAGTGGTATTGATGCCCTGCGGCAGCACCGCTTTAAGGAACGGCAGCGCGGCCTTAATGCGGTCGACCGTCTCAATGATGTTGGCGCCGGGTTGGCGGAAGATGTGCACAGAAATAGCCCGGCGCCCATCCAAGTAACCAGCTGTGCGGATATTTTCCGTGGAGTTGACCACGTCGGCGACTTGGGAGAGCCGGACGGCCTGGCCGTTGTGATAGCCGACGATCAGCGGCTTATATTGATCCGCCGAGGAGATCTGGCCGTTGTCGAGAATATCTTCGCTGGTGCTGCCGTTCGAAATCTGACCGCGCGGTGCGTCCGAGTTTTGCAGGCTGAGCATCGATTGCACGTTGCCCAGCGTCAGGCCATAGCTTTCCAGTTGGGTGGGGTTCAGCTCCACGCGCACCGAAGGCGTAGCCCCTCCGCCCACAAATACTTGGCCCACGCCGGCAATCTGCGACAGCCTCTGCTCCAGGATCGTCGAAGCCAGGTCGTAGACCTTGGTTACGTTGTACTTGTCGGAGGTCAAGCCGAGAATCATGATCGGCGCATCGGAGGGATTCCACTCGCGCCAGCCGGGGTTGGTGAGCAGATTGGTAGGGAGATAGGTGCGTGAGGCGTTAATGGCCGCCTCTACGTCCCGCGCAGCGCCATTAATATTGCGGCTGAGGTCGAACTGCAAGGTAATACTGGTGCTGCCCAGCGAACTCGATGAGGTCATCTCCGTAATGCCGGCAATCTGGGTCAACTGCCGCTCCAGCGGGGTGGCCACGGAAGACGCCATGATCTGCGCGCTGGCCCCAGGCAAGTTGGCGCTGATGCTGATGGTGGGGAAATCCACCTGCGGCAACGGCGCCACCGGCAGCACCGTATAGCCAATAATGCCGGCAATGGCCACGCCGATGGTCAGCAGTGTGGTACCTACCGGCCGCTGAATGAATGGAGACGAAAGGCTCATGCGAACTCCATGACCGTTTGCTTTCTGGCGGTCGGGGTGTGCCACAAGCTGCGACCGGTGATCCTCTGCCCCGTGCGGTCAGAGAAGATGTAGATCACGGGCGTAGTGGGCTCAAGAGGGTTCTGGGAAACCCTGTATTCCGACCAAAAATCCAAGGTCAACACGGCGAACCGGATGCGCTAATCTTCTTCGATGTCAGTGGATCACTCGGTTTCCTGGGACTCACAGAAAATCGCGGGTTTCGCCTCTGAGTGCGATCCTGCCGATCTTGAAATCGGGTGTGAGAAACTTCTAGGCGTTCTGCGGCGGAGGCCGCGAGAAGAGGGCGAGCGGACAAGCGGCAATGGAAGAAGTGACCGGCTCGTGAGGCGGCCGGATTCCCGGCACCAGGAAGCGCGGAGCAACGACAGTGACAGCTATCTGGACGGAAAGCAGGTGGGCGCTGCGGTGGGTCGGCCGGAGCACAAAGAATTTCATCGCGCCGGGCTTGTTGTCACCTCGCCAGTCCTGAACCAGCTTGGTATCGGTCTTGCCGTGGACTGCGGTCGAAAACTGGGAGAGCTTGACCTGCAGGCCCCACGCGAAGACAGCCGCGCAGAGAAAAAGCACAAGCCACCTGAGCGCGGGAGAAGCTAGACGTCCTGTGCGAAAGGATGGCATCAACCTGGCCCTGGAGAATTGTACCTTCAGATTAGACGCAAGTTTTGGGCCAAAGGTTAAACGGCGCCCGGGAAATGGGCGGCAAATGCTAAACAAATTTAGCCATGAGCCTATTGGGCGTCAGCTTGCGAGGGTCTGGCCGGTCTCCTGACTTACGCCTCAACGAATTCTGAACTGCCTTCCCAGGAAAATCCCCAGTGGCTGGAGCATTGCTCCCTCGTCCAGTTCTCAGCGAATACAGTTACGGGGTAGTGGCGGATTCCAACCGCGCTTCCCGACACCAGATGGAGCGACTGTAAATCCGACGGTCGTCTGGAGGTCAAGGGTGGGTTCTGCGATTCACCTGGCCGTAAAGTGGCCTGGTGTGACAACTGCTTGTCGCGGATTGGGACTAGATTTCGGCTCTCATGCAGGACCAGCAGCCGTCGCAGTTCACGATTCTTGGCGCGCCTCCGCTTCCAGCCGGATGTTGATTCTGCCTCCGGGCCGGACGGCTACGGTCAGCGGAAGGCACTGGAACCCGGGAATCAGGTTGAAGGCGCGCTCCTGCGGCAATGGCTCGAATCCTCCATCGGCGCTGGTCGTTACTGTGAGGCGGCCCTTCGGCTTCCTGATCTGGATCGTTCCTTGACTGCTCGAGTCCACCGGCTCGTCCGGGCGAGAGACCACGGGAAGCACGAAACGCATCGGCCCATTCGGCACCGTCTCTGCCGTAACTTCCGCGTGAATCTCCATTCCGCTCTTCTCGAAGATGTATTCCAGCCGATAGCGAACGTCGCCTGTGGATGGAGCGTCATGCGCGGTCGTCTGAAGCCGCCCGGTAGCCGTGATCGAGACCCGCTCGGGCGTATGTTCGGTCGTCACCTGGGCCTCTAGATCGTTAAGGCTGGTGAAAACCGGCGTCCCCGCACATTCGATGCGCGGCGTCAGCGTCATCTGGCCGGGCCCGCGCACCGGTTGCTGGTTCGCGAGTTCCAGTACTTGGTACTTGGTCGTGCTGGCCACGCAGACTGGTCCCAGTGTCTGGTGATAGAGCAGCGAGAGCGCACCTCCCGTGGCGTGCCCGCCGCCTCCGCCGCCGGTGCCGCCCGTCGTCTGCACGGTCTCCACGTACTCAAAGTCGTATTCGGTCACCGTCCCCCGCCAGTCGCCAATCGCGGCCAGGTAAGTTCCGACCTCGGGGAATGTGCGCAGGCCATAAGGCATATCGCGAGGCAGTTGTGGCGTGCTCGCAGCCGCAGGCTCTTCCACGCCCCGGTCGAGCACCGTGGCCAGCGCCTTCGCGTGCGTGAACGTATGGTGAATGCAGGGGAAATCGCCGTGCATTGCGTAGTCGGGACCGCCGTACAGAAGGTTGCCCTTCGTACACGCCGCCATCAGCTCGACATTGCGCCGCGCGGCTTCAGCGAACCGCGGATCGTACTTGGCCAGCGCCGTGAAGGCCGGATGGCAGCCGTCGCTGGTGCGGCTTCCCCACCACGTCCATTTGAAATTTCGCGTGCCCCAACTGTTGTCCCACGCGCCGTCCGGCAGCATGAATTCCAAATGGGCGCGCAGTGACTCGACCACCTTCTCGCGGACCGGCTGATCGTCCGCCAGCAACGAGTAGAGCGCCAGAGCCGGCAGTGATTCCTCAATGTTGTAGCCGAGATCGACAGCGCGGCATCCCTTGCGCGAGATACCCGCCTGGGGATGCCCTTCGCCAAAGAGCAGATGGTTGGGCGTAAAGTACTCCATTGCAGTTTGTGCCATTGTCCGGCCGCGTTGCATGTAGCGATCGTCGCCCAACACCTCGCCGCACAGTGCAAAGGCATAGCTCGATGTAACCGGGTAATTGATGTTACCCGTCTGGATCGTGATAAAGCCGTCGAGAAACTTCGCGGCCTTGGCCAGCCGATCGGCCCAGCGCTGGCGAGTTGCCGCGTCCAGCACACTGCCATGATGGCGAAGCGCCTCGCCCAGCGAGATCGCGCGGAATACCGTGATCCCCTGCCAGGAGCTGAGCACCACGTCGTTGATCCAGCTTCCGTCCGGCCGGCTCACCTGCGCCTCTGACCAGTCATAGACATCGAGCGCAGCCTTGAGGTAGCGCTCGTCGCCTGTCCGGTGAGCCATGTGGAGAAGCGGATAAACGGCATCGGCGCAGCGCCCGTGAATCAGCACGCACGACGGACAGAGAAATCCGCCGGTAAGCGCGGGAGTTCCCATACCCGTGACCTGGTGCTCGAGCAGCCCGTCGCACCACGTCTTGAGCAGATCCGAGTAGATGCGTGCGGGCTGTTGTCCCGCCAGGCTCGGCACGGTTTGTAGCGGCGCAGCGGAAGCAGGCTCCGCAAAGGCAATCCCCGCACCCACGGCAGCGACCCCGGCAGCCGAGAGTCGCAAAAAATCGCGCCGGTTCAGCGCCGCACCTTGCGGAGATTCGATTGAATTCTTCATGAATAGAATGCCCCTTCCGGTGCGGCGCCGCTTTCAGCTCTCACACCTGTTTTTCTTCAGTTCACGGACCCGGCGCCGTGAAGTGTGGAGTGGTCCCCTCACGATCGCAAGAGGAGGAATTTTATCTTGGCGATGAATACCTATCGAACCGCCAGAATCTGATTGGCACGACCTCTAGATCGGAGTGATCCACAGCAGCGGCTGGCGCACCGGAAAATTGCGAACGATCTCGGCGGTCGTCGGATCCGGCCGCAATGTGCGCCACAACGCAATGTACTTCGGCTCGCGATAGGCGATGCCGGCAAAGAGCAGGCTCGGCTGGCGGTTTGGCAGATCGTCGAAGTACTCCACATCGGGTTTGTACGGCCACTTGCTCTTGTCCTGGATAAAGGGAAACATGAACTCGACGGCCTTCTCGTAGCGATTGCCATTGGGCAACTGAAACTGCCAGAGATCGTCCTTCGCATCGCCCTCCGGCGAAGTGATCTCACACACAATCGACAGAACATCCAGGTTGAAGAGCGCGTAGCTATAGGGCTTGGTACGTGCCAGCTCCAGCGAAAAGCTGCCGTTCGGCGCAAGCTGCGTGGGTAGCAGGTTGTTCCGGAAGCGGGCGCGGCAGAGCGCCATGGTCTCCGCATTGCCGGTGAAAGCTGCAAATGCAGCCGCCTGCGCCACCCAGCACGAGCCGTGGTTATTCTCCGCAGCTTCCTCTTCTTTGCCATTCTTCGAAGTCTGCATCCAATCGAGATACTGAGCGAACCACGCCCGCACGCCGCCCATCTCCGCCTCGGTCATGGCATGAGACCGCTCAAGATGACGCGCCGCGCGGGTTACCTCGATCAGGTGCAGGGTGTCGATTATCCCGGTGCCGCGGCCCGGAGTAATGCCGAAAATCGCCTGCGCGTAATCGAGCGACGGGTTCATCTTCGTCGCTGGGTCCAGGAACCACGCCCGCAGATGCAGCGCCGCATGTTCCGCATAGCGGTGGTCGCTGGTAATCATCCACGCGGCCACCAGTGCGGGGACCTGCAGGCTGAGCCGGATCAGCGCCTCTCGATGCGCATTGAAGTTGGCCGGATCGGAAAAACCATCTCTGCGGATATACTGCCCGCCTGGATTCTCCGCATCCGGCCACCAGTAATCGCCTTCTGAAAAATAGTCGTGCTTGCCCCCATGGCTGCGCGGCGAGCTCGCCGTCGTCACCGTAATCGGCGCTTGGCTCAGATACTCGTTGGCCGCGATCAGAATCCTCTCGCGATCCATCTTCGCGACCTCGGCAGCGGTAATCAAGGGCGACGTGGCCGAGGCGATCGAAGGTGCGCTGAACGTGGCCGCCGTGGCGGCAATGCAAAACTCCCTGCGATTCATGAACTGAACACTCCTAACCGTCTCCGCTCACCAGACGAAGATCCGCTCGATAGCCGGCGCCCCCGCGCTGCCGTTCACCACGTTTGGTCGTTTGCCGATAAGAATTCTATCAGTAACGAACTTCGCTGCTACCGGCATCAGGGTTGACCGTGATTCCCGGCTGGTTAAATGACGGGGAACGCATCCATCAAAGGTCTTATTAGCTCGTGGGAGTGGTCTCCACCTTATGGAGGATGCGAAAGAGAATTCGTACCGCGTACGATGCTCTGGAACGTCCGTCTCGGATGGCTTCCCCATCCGGCAATCAGCGCTCTTCGCGTGAAAGGATGACTCGCACCATGCCCCACATCACACTGCCCGATGGCATGTACGGAATCCGTGGCGCCATGGCCTTCCGTCCGGAGACGGCCAAGCCACTCAATGAGCTGGTCGAAGTTCTGCTCTGCGGTCCGCACTCGCTTACTCCCGGCGAGCGCGAGCTGATCGCTACCTATGTCTCGTCGCTCAACGACTGCATGTACTGCCAGTCCATTCACGGCGCCATCGCAGCGGCATACCTCGATGGCGATGAAGACCTGGTCCGGCGCGTGAAGGCGGACTTCCAGCACGCCGCCATCTCAGACAAGCTGAAGGCGCTGTTGTTCATCGCCGCCAAAGTGCAGAAGGGCGGCAAGAACGTCACCGCCGAGGATGTTGCGCATGCGCGCGGCAACGGCGCAACCGATCTGGAGATTCACGATACCGTCCTGATCGCGGCTGCATTCTGCATGTACAACCGCTATGTAGATGGCCTGGGCACAACCATGCCGAGTGATCAAGCCTGGTTTCGCGAACGCGGCAAGACGGTCGCGCGCGAAGGTTATATCAACGCCAGCAAAGCCTACTTGCCCGCCCCTGCGGCGGCACGCTAAGAACCAAATGGCGCGCGTCGCACTACCAGAGGGACTGCCGGGCATCAGCGGCGGCTTCGCCTTTTCGTCCGGAGACGGCCCAGCCCATGCCCGCGCTCGCGCACAGGTCCCATCCGGAGATTGCGAATGTCTTCCGGCGGTGCGGGATTCGTTTCGTGGGGCAGATTCGTCTTTCTCTCAGAATTCATCCGTCGCACAAATCTCCACGGCGCGCGGAGCGGCATCGTATACGGTCACCTGATTTCGGCCCAATCGCTTGGAGGCGTACAGTGCCCGATCGCAGCGATCGAGAAATTCGGCCGCATGTTCGTTCGGCAGGCTCATGGCAATGCCCGCGCTGGCAGTGAGCCGAATGCGGGTGGAAGTTGCAGCACATTGTGCAATCGCCTCGCGGAGCCGCTCCCCAATCGCCTCCGTCTCCTCGAGCTGCGCCTTGCGGATCAGAACAACGAACTCCTCTCCGCCATAGCGGGCTAGGGAGTCGGCGGGCCGGATCGCCTGCTTCAGAACCTGGCTGATGCTGCGCAGCGCCTCGTCACCGGCACCATGGCCGAATGTGTCATTGAGCTGTTTGAACCGGTCCAGGTCCAGCAAGATCAAGCCCAGGACCGTTCCGCTGCGCCGGGAACGCTGCATTTCGCGATGGAGAATGTCATCGAAGGCGCGGCGATTGAGCAGGCCCGTGAGGCTGTCGGTCAACGCCAATTCCTCCAACTCAGCCCGGTTCTGGCAGAGCGAGAGCCAGATGATCCCGCTGCAGCTGGCGATGCATAGAACCAATTGCGCATACGTGAATCCGGCCTGGACCCAGTCCCCGCGAATGAAGTCCACAGGAGGATAGAGCCCACTCAGGGCACAGCGTGCTGCATTCAGCAATCCAATCGAAGCATTGACGCCTGCGAGGACTTGCGTGGAGTACATCAAGGCCGGCGATCGATGGCGGAAGAGTAGCACTGCGGTCATACCGGACAGAAGAGCGATGGTCCCGCTGCTGAGCCAGATGCGCAGCACAATGTCCGGATGAATCCAGGTGGCATAGCAGAATTCGGGCAGCACCGCGACACACAAGGCCGCAGCCCAAATCAGGAAACGCTCTCCCTCGCGGAGCACGCTCGCGGCCGCACCGTACACCAGGACAAAGGACGCCAACAGCGCGCAGTTGCCGAGCAGGATGGACACAAACGCCGGCGCCCATGGGCGCAGTGCACCCAGGATGACGCCGACCAGCGCGGCCAGGACTGCCCATGCGAGTTCCCGAATGCCGCGAAGATTTGGAATGGCCCGGGATATCAGCCAGCAGCCTAGCCAAACCAGCGCCAAGGCCGCGGCATATCCGCACATGACAAACGGCAGATACATGGAAAACGAATCTCCCGGGAAACCAGAGAGTGTATATAGAATCGCACAAACGGAGTTTCCTTCACTACGACTTTCGCCTCAAGTCGATCCCGTCCGGATCGCTACCCACCGCAAGGTTTGCTCGCGCCGTTCAGCCGCTTCGTGCGCATCTCTGTCTCAAATGGCTCAGCAGTTCGCGAAACCACGGTTGATGCGTTTGCCTGTTGTTATGATTGACTGCGCCCATTCCATGGCCTGCCATTGCGCCTGCGCAACAAAGTCCTGCTGGACGTTGAGGTCAGCGGATAGTTCCGCAACACTCTGCCACATGCCACCCTCAACTGCAAGGATCAGATGGTAAATAGGCGAAAGAGGCCCCGTATTCTCCATAAGAACAGTCCTGGCTTCGCTTTCCAGCGGTAGCCCCTCCAACACCTCCCGCATGGGGATTTCAAGAATTGCATCCATCATGGACAACATACCGATTTGAAATAAATCGGTATCCCCATGTTCCACCCAGGAGCCAATAAGCTCACCGAAACGGGCGCGGACGAGCGCGGACATGGCCAGATCTGACGGCCTGTCCTTTGACAGCTCCAGCATTCCGGAGAGCCGACACCAGCGGCGTATCTCGTTCTCGCCCAGGATGGCCAGAGCTTGACTTACCGTCTTGACCTCAATCCTTCGTGCGAAGATGGCGGAGTTCAGGTAGCGCAGGAGACGCAAATAGAGCGTTGGATCCGATTTGATGAGTTCTTCAACTTCTCTCAAGTCCAACTCTGGTTTTGAAACCGCCGTCAGCAATCGCACAAACACAATGCGATTGGATTGCACTCCGCGAGCGTGCATGGTCTCAGGCTTTCGGAAGAAATATCCCTCGAACCAGCTAAATCCTACGCTCTTGCAGAATTCAAAGTCTTCTCTGGTTTCAACCTTCTCGGCAATAAGGCGTGGGCCGCGATTGCGATAGCGCTGGATAAGGGTGGCAACGTCTACCAGCGTCGTTTGTTTGATGTCAATCTTGATGAAATCTGCGATTCCATCCAGGCATTCCCGATGATCGTCGAGCGTGAAACCGCTGAGTGCTATCTTGCAGCCCGCGCGTTTCAACTCCGTGCACGCGCTCACCACCTCGGCATCTGCCAACAGGGAATCCGGTATCTCCGCCACAGTTTTATCTGGCGGGAGCAACGCCAGATATTCGCCCAGCAACGTGCCCCGCGTAGTGACGATGAAGGCCAGGCGGTCGTCACATAAGGTATCCAGACCTATCAGGCTCGACATATCAATCACTGCGCGGCTTGCGGCATCACCTTCAACGGACGGGAAGTAGTCCTTGAAGTCTGTGCGAAAAAGCAATTTGTAGGCCATAACCTTCTCGCTCGCTGAAAGAATGGGCTGCCGGGCGGCGAAGCGGGCTGGTCGCTCGTATTCTTGATCCAAAATCAAAGGTGTCATATCTCGCATTACCTGCTCGGCCCTGGGACAGGACCGTTTGGTTTTGCCGTCTCTGCACGGGGCAGGCAGATGGCCACGTCAAGCAACGGCCCCGCTGCCATGGTCGGCCGTCAACGTCACCACTTTATATGTGCTAAGCACTAGCGGAGCGTCGAAGTGTCTTTTGACAAAACTAGATCTCCGATCCAACCATCTTTTTCCGCCCGAGGGATGAATTTTTCGGTTGGTATTACGCCGATCACGAGCGGTCGAAAGTAGGGAATAAACTGTCCTGCCTGCAAGGCTCGCCGGATGGCTCGGGGGCATGGAGATTTGCAAAAGACGAACCCAGTCAATAGAACTTTAGTCCCAATACTAGCCGCCACCTGTGGAAGCTAAAAGTTACTTTTGTACCGTGTCTATTGCCCGATTTTATTGGGCTCCAGACAGCCCGTACCGGATTTCTGATACGCCTTGCCGCTAGCCGAACTTCCTATTTTTCGCTGTGCCCCTGCCCTTATAGCGTCTCTGAGCGTTCTTCCTGTGTTTCTGTCAAACGCCACATTCCCACATCAATCGCGTACATGCGTACTTCGATCGCTTTCGGCCCCCACATGATGTTGTGCGTATAGCCAAACCCCACGCGCTCGAGCAGCTTCTGCGAGTTGTGGTGCCCTGATCCATGTCCGGCGACAATCACCGTCAGCCTCAGCGTATCGAATGCATACGCGAGCACCGCGCGCAAAGACTCCTCGCCCAGTCGCAGCCCCCAAGCAGATCGCATGAGGTGGACGCCCACCTCTATCGTCATTGGAGCCATCTGCCACGGCCGCAGGCCGGCACACCCCGCAAACTCTCCCGTGTCACGCAAAAACATCGGCCAGTACTGCATGCCGAGGCTCTTCTCACGTTCACGTTCTATATTGAGCCGGGCATGCGCTTGCTCTCTGCTCATAGCCCCGCCGAAGTAGTGAGTTACTTCTGGGTCGCACCACAACGCTTCGGCAAGCGCGGTATCCTTGTCAGTCCAGCTTCGAAATGTCAAACGAGCAGAAGAGGGAGGTATCACGCGAAAGAAAGCTCCAGTACTCTGGAAAACTGTATTGTAATTTGGCGGATTACTATCCAGAGAGCCGACTGTATTGATGAATCTATGGGACTCGTGGAGATCGCGCGTCAGATCAGGGCCGGTATCTTCTCCGTGAATGGCGCGCCGCCCAGCTCTTAAAATCCTTTTGCCGGCTGCGAGTTCGGCGCAGTCGGTCTCAATCAATATGTGGAGTACAAGACCATCACAGCCTGAAGAAAGAACCAGGTTATGATGGCAGCCGTTCTGTATCACAACCTCACCGTCGAACCGAGCGGCTTCGCCACCGATCAGTCCATGATGAGAACCTGCAGCGTACTTGGTTTGTCGATGATCCCCGTACGAGTTCGCGGGTATGATCCGCTCCCCGTATTCGCCTATCGTCTCCGCACGACACGCTCATCGACGCATTTGAGAACTTCCGCACCTCGTCCTGTCCCCAAACCGGGTTCCGGTTCCCCGCACCGGTCGCTGTTTGTCTCTCTGCGACGCCGTGAATTCTTTTTTCTCCGCTGCGTTCCTCGCCAACTTTCCCCTTCCCGCCGCGCATCCAAGCTCAATAGCCCAGCAATTTCAGGCCCCCGGTTGGAGGAAGAGACCTAGAAGAACTATCTCTTCATCGAGATTTGACGCACGGAGTTTCCCGGTTCGCGGGTTTTCCAAAGGAGAGCCTTCCATGTTCCGCAGGTTCATCGCCGGAAGTGTGATCGCAGGAGTGTGTACTTTCCTGTTGCTGCGCGCCGTAGCCCAGGCGCAATCTTTCAACAGCGCCACGCCCGTCGCCTTCGTATACGTATCCAGCAGTTCTGCCCGTGGCGACAGCGTGATCAACGCATTCACTGCCACTGCAGATGGCCGGCTTACCGAGGTCTCCGGTTCGCCCTACGCCTTCAACGATGCCAGTCTCGCCATAGATGGCTCCCGCCTCTATGGCGCGAACAACAGCTCGGCCGCAATCGACGCCTACTCCATCGCGTCCAGGGGAGCACTCACCTACCTTGCCTCGACCAGTTATCAGGATGTCTCGAGCGGATGCGGGCAGGCCGGCGCCTTATTCCCCGACCGCACCGGCACCCATCTTTACGTCACACTCTTCGACGGCGACTGCGCCAACGACTATTACGAGTCGTTCGCGGTCAACAACGCCAGCGGCAGCGTCAAGTATTTGGGCAACGTAGAGACCGGCGCCTTCTTTGCCGCCTATCTGCCCGCCACCTTCATGGCCAACAACCGTTACGCCATTGAGGCCACCAACAGTGGCTGCATGTATTACAAGTTTTGGGGCTTCCAGCACGGCGGCAACGGCAATCTCACCCAGACTGACATGACCGCGACCTATCCCGCGCCTCCATCCGGATCGACTGCGTACATTGCGGAGTTTACCGCCACCGACACCTCGAATCATGTGGCCATCGCGCTCCAGGCCGCCAGTCCTCCCGGCTGCTCTGATTCGAGTCCCCAGTTCGGCGCCTTCACCGCCGACAAAAAGGGCAACCTCAGCACCACAAACACCGATGCCACCATGCCTTCAGCCATCAACACCACCATCAACGACATGAAGTTGTCGCCTGCCGGGAATCTGCTTGCGGTCGGCGGCCAGCAGGGCCTGGAAATCTTCCACTTCAACGGCGCCAAGCCACCCACTTCCTATACAGGAATCCTCACTGTCGATCCGGTGACTCAGATGTTCTGGGACAATTCGAACCATCTGTACGTCATTAGTCAATCTGCAGGGCGGCTCCACGTTTTCACCATTACCGCCGGGAGCTATCACGAGGTTTCCGGCTCGCCCTATGCCATCACCAGCCCGGAGTACCTTGCAGTAGATGTCAAATAGCCACGAGACCCGGCCGCCGCGCAAGCTCAATGAACTCCGCAGCCGGTGGCGTTCCCGTGGTTGAAGCGCCGCTTGAGCAGTCCTCAAATTGCCGCAACTCATAGCTCGGCCTCAAGTGGCGTTTCCTCCAAGCAAACGTCACTGCGGTCGGAGTCCAGCCTTTTTGGCGCCGAAGAGAGTTGCCCTCGGCGATTCGTTCCTGTGCTCTACCGGTTTTTTAACCGATGCGAAGATGTCTCAAACGGTTGAGAGGAGCAGCGCGAATTCGTGAAACAATGGGAGAAATCCAGGCTTCAGGGCCCTTGCGCTACCGATGATCTCGCTGCACACCATTTATGTGGTGACACTTGTCTCCCAAGCCACGTCCGCGCTCGCACTCGCACTGCTGGCTTATAGCGACCCGCGCTTGCATGGACTTCGAGCCCTTGCGGGAGCATGCGGTCTGCATGCCGTAGCGATCTTCCTGATGCCTCTATGGCGAGGGACAAGCGACCGCTGGATTCCCGAAGCGATCAGCGCCGCATTTCTTCCCCTGATCTTTTTTCTGATCCATGAAGGCCTTCGCTCCCTGCTTCAGGAGAGGAAGCAGGCGTCGCATACGGTCATGCTGCTCGTCGGTGCGGTCATGCTGCTGGTGGTAGTATTGGCTCCCTGGAGCGAGCTTTGGTCGATGCAAATTGCCCGTTGCGCCGGCGTGGGTCTGATGGCAAGAGCAGTCTGGATGCTATGCCAAACCAAGCGCGGCCGCACCCGCATTCCGGCTCTGGTCACGGCGGCACTGCTGGGATGCATTTTCTGCACCATGCTGGCCCGCATCCCCCTGGAGCCCCGAGTCCCCGCATCTCCGTTTCTCCTTTTGTTACGAAAGCTGACCATAGTCGAGATCACGCTTCTGGCCTTCTCCTTCCTCGCCGTGCAACAGGCGGAAAGCAACCGGCTGTTGCACGATGAAACTCGGCAGGACGTCCTTACGGGGCTGCCCAACCGGCGCGCAATGGAAGAGCAGGCCGCGGCGGAGATGCGCCTTTCCGAACGAACCGGAAGGCCGCTTGCCCTGCTCATGATGGACCTCGACGGATTCAAGGGGCTGAACGATACCTGGGGTCATCCCTTCGGGGACGATGCTTTGCGCGCGGTCGGCAACGTCCTGCTCCGGGGGGCCAAAGCGGCGGGAAATCCCGTTGCCCGCCTGAGCGGAGAAGAGTTCGCCATGCTGCTTCCGGACCACACCCTCGCAGCTGCCAGCCAGGTTGCGGAGTTGCTGCGCGACGCCATTGCGGACCTTGTCCTACTTCAAAGTCACCAGCGCATAGCACTCACCGTGAGCATTGGCGTCGCCATGCGACAGGATGGCGATTCCACCTGGACGGAGATGCTGCGCCGCGCAGACGTTGCCTTATACCGCGCCAAACTCGGGGGACGAAACCGTGTGATGGTCTGCGAGGAGGCAAACGACTGTGCCGACCTCAGCCTCCCAGTCGCTCACATCCAAATGCCTCTCGTGCGCGCACAGCGTTCGAGTATAGAAAGCAACTTACTGAAGAGTCCCACCGCGCCAACGAACCCAGACCACACTAAAACAAACATCCACAGTCACATCGGTTTGAACGAGCTTGAGAAAAACTTGGCTTCTGGTCGGGTGGGCGGCTGCTCAGGAGTTGATGCGATCCACCCGGGAACAGCGGAGGGTGAATCGCACCTTTAAGAAACCAATTGGACCCCGTCCCGCGTGCCGCCTTAATTAAGCTTCTTGATTTTAATGTCCCGGAACCAGAGCTTCACTCCGGGTTCGCCTTTCGGCTCGGTACCCTGCAGCGAAATGTGCCCCGTGTGGTACTTGCTATACCCAGGCATCTTCGCGAACTTTGTTCCGGCAATCAGCCTGTTCCAGTTGTCGTCCCACAACTGCGTGGTGATGACCTCGTGCCCGTTCTGGAATAATTGCAGATGACCGTGGTTCGCAATGATCTCAAACTGGTTCCACTCCCCAGCGGGCTTCACCCACTCAATCTTGTCCGAGATCATGTCAAAGATGTCGCCGGACCGCTCCATCAGGATTCGGCTATCTGGAACCGTGCAGGCCAGATCCGCAATCTGCATCTCCACGCCCGTATCGTAGGTGTTGCGGTACTCGGGTGATTCGTGCACATAGAACATCACGCCGCTGTCGATGCAGGGCTGTGCCTTCCACTCAAGCTTCAGATCGAAGTCCGTGTACTCTCCGTCGGTCACAAGGTCCGCAAAGTCAGCTTGCGGGTCCTGGTTGGTCTTCTTCAATTGAATGCTGCCGTCGACCACCGACCAGTCGCTGCCTGTTCCCTTCTGCAGGTACGAGTGCCATCCGTCCAGGTCATGCCCGTCAAACAGCAACTGCCATCCGTCCTGCTTTTCCTGGGGCGTCAGCTCGTTCACAGCTTGCGCCGATGCAACACCCGACAACAAAATGCAGCCGACAGCCGCCATCCATTGCTTCTTGCGGATCATCATTACCCCCTATTTCCCAGTATGCCCTACGCAGCGCATGAGACGAAAGCGCCAAGGATACGCCGCGCCCTGGCCAGAGTGGATCGACCATAACGCACACGGCATCACCGCAGGCGCAGGTGAAAGTACCACCAAACAGCAAATCGCTCCCATGATCAAGAACACTCTCGACGAGCACGGTGTCAGTCCATCAGCCCTGAAACACGTTCCTGTAACACTCGTCGAAGAAACTTGCCGCTGTGATTCTCCGGAAGATCGCCTGGGTTCATAATCCAGATGCGCCGCGGCGCTTTATAAGCCGCGAGATTGCTTCGGCACCAATTGAGGAGATCGACCTCGCCGGAGGAACAACCTGGATGCAGTTCAACTGCAGCCACGGGAATCTCCCCCTTGTCCTTGTGTGGCAGGCTGAACGCGACAGCGCGGGCCACATCAGGATGGGCGAGCATCGCTTCCTCCAGTTCGCGCACGTACACTGAGTAACCGCCCGATTTGATCACGTCCTTCGATCGGCCAACCAGCCGAATAAGTCCAAGGCGATTGCGCGTGGCCAGATCGCCGGTTCGCAACCATCCATCGCTGGTAAGCAGGCCCTGGGTATCGCCCTTGTCCCTCCAATAATGTGGAGCGAGTCCGCGACGACGGATCTGGCATTCCCCCACCGCGCCCGCCGGCACGGATTCCCCATTCTCATCGACAATGCGGATGCGAAACGGCGGCACCGGCAGAAACAGATCCTCCCTCCCAGGCAACAGGGACATCTCGATACCCATCATGGCCAGACCGCCCAGCTCCACCATGCCATAGCCGTTCAGCAGGACGGGAGCAATACGCAGACCGCCTGGCAATTGGAAGAGGGCTCCGTACTGACGCAGGCGCTGGCGAACTTCATGCGACAAGTGATCGCTGGCAGAGAGCCAGACTCGCACGCTCGCTAGCCGGGCACGGTCCGGGTTGCTGTTGACGAGGCGGGCAAACATGGTGGGTACGCCAACGAAGGTGGTAATGTGGAAGCGCTCCACAATATCGAGGGCCGCATCGACATCAAAGCGATCGAGAAAAAATCCACGGATTCCCGCCATCAGCCCGTAGAGAGCGATGCTCACAGCCATGATGTGCGACCAGGGCAACGCGATGAGCGCAAGATCCTTAGGCCCGAGAATTATCCCGGAGAGTACGGTCGACGCTCGTGCCCCCAGCAATGCATTGCTTGACAAGGCTGCGCCTTTTGGAAATCCGCTGGTGCCAGAGGTATGAAAGACAGCGACAGTTGCGGCCGGATCGATGTCGACTGGCGGCAACTGCACATGAGTCTCGGAAACGCGCAGGAATCCGTCGAGCGTCTCCTCCTCATCATCTGCTTGTATCCAGGTGCCTACATCGAGGGCCTGGCGATCACCGATGCTTCGTTGAAATACCACTCTGTCTGTAACCAGAATCTCGGTACCGCTATCGCGGAGAATCCGGCGCACTTCGGGAAGCGAGAGCAGCGGATTCAGTGGAATCGCAATCCCGCCGGCTCGAATAATGCCCAGAAACCAATGGAAGCATGTCCGGTCGTTGCTGCGATAAATGGCAACACCCTGCCCGGGTCGAATACAGATGGATTGACGAAGAAACGCATCGATAGAGCAGATGGCTGCATGCAGGTCGGAGAGATGGACGGGACCGTTTTCATGTACGGAAACTTCGCAATCTCTTTTCCGGCCAACCAACTTGTCCACAAGATTAGCGACCGTAACTCCACGGTCCCGGGCCAGGCGATAGCGTTGGAGAATACTCATTGCGCAGAAACAGGCTTGCGGCCCCAATCGCTGGCCACACAATAGTGAAAGAGTCGGTCAAGATAATCGAGCACATGAGGCGGGCTCACCCCAGCCGGCTGCAAAAGACGCTCCGCATTGCTAGTGTCGAACTGCATGCGCATTGTGAAGTAGTCTCGATAGGCGCGACCGTTGCGCAGCACACGGCGCTTGCGTCCCCACAAGGTTGCAAACAAAAGTGGCCGAAGTATGGCAAAGAAAAGCCTGGGATCGACGTACCGCGGTTCGGGAGCATCGAAGTATTCCATTGCACGCTGGGCTACCTGCTGAATGGTGGCGCTGCCGCGCGGCCCGGCACAGAGGTGAACTGTGCTGCCAAGTGCAGACTCATCAAAAAGCAATCGCGAAACAGCATTGGCTACATAATCCACTGGGACGATGTCCAATACCGCATCGGGATAACCTGGCACGGTGCGCCACAGGCGACACGCATAAATTTTCAGCGGCCAGTACATCATCTTGAAGCTGCTGGTAACGCCGGTGCGCGAATCCCCCACAATGATGCTGGGACGCAAGATCACGCCTGGCAGCGAGGCCATCCGTGACCGCACCAGGGCCTCAGCCTCGGCCTTGGTTTGTTCGTAAGTGTTGCGATAGCCCTGGCCCACCCTAAGCTCGTCTTCGCGCACCAGGTCGGAGCGCTCCCCGGCCACATACGCGGTACCGACGTAAGCAAAGCTCCGAAGCTGGCGCGCGCTACCTGCCAAATCGAGAATGTGCCGGGTGCCCTCGACGTTGATGTGCCGCGCCTCATCGAGCGAGTGATCGAAACGTACCGTGGCAGCGGAATGAATGACCCGGGTGGTCTCCGCCGAGAGCAGCTCGTACGCGGATGCTTCCAATCCACAGTTGGGCTGGCTCACATCACCAGAAAAGACCCGAACCCGCGGCCGTTCCGCTGCAGGAATGAACGAATCAGCGCGTTGCTGACTCGTTTTCCCGGCGCTGCTGCGGATGAGAAGCGCCAATGTGGCGGTCGGATGCCTCTGCAGCAGTTCGCGCACCAGTTGCACGCCGAGGAAGCCAGTTGCACCCGTAATCAGGATGAGCTCGTCGCTGCCCATTTCTCAACCGACCCTGCGTTCATTTGAAAGTGCGTTGGTAAGGTCGCCTTTGGCGCGCCTTCTCTGGTCGTACTTGCGCTCATCGTGAGATCGTCAGCGACAGAGCCACTTGCAGTATACCGTGATTTGTGCCGGACCTTTCGTGGTTGCTTCTCAACCCAATCGGCATGCGGAAGTGGATTACTGTTCGCCCCTGCCACACCTCCGGACAAGCGGGTCGGCGCTGGAAAACGATGGCCACCGCGCTCTTGGCTCGGTTCACTTTGCTCGCCGTGACCTGCTTACGGCCGGACTTACATCCGCAAGAGCGCGCCGCAAGAGGGCGCCCCTTCTGAGCGCACCAATAAAGACGGGCACCCGCTGGCGCGGATGCCCGTGGTGTTTCGCTGCAAATGAAGGTGACTCGAGCGGCTGCTTACGCAGCTTCTTCGCCGCCTTCGCCCTGTTCCTTCTTGGCTTCTTCGAGCTGCTTCTCCAGTTCGGCGCGCTTCTTGGCCTTGACGTCGGCGCGCTTCTGGGCCTTCTGCTCAAGCTGCTTTTCGGCGCCCAGCAGTTCGATGAACGCCTTCTCGGCGCCGTCGCCCTTCTGGAAACCGGTGCGGACGATGCGCAGATAGCCGCCGTTGCGATCGCCGTAGCGCGGAGCCACGGTATCGAACAGCCGCGAGACCGCGACATCGGTCTGCAGGAAGCTGAGCGCCTGCCGGCGCGCGTGCAGATCGCCCTTCTTGCCCAGGGTAATCATCTTTTCCACGTGGGGACGCGCGGCCTTGGCTTTGGCCACGGTGGTTTCAATACGATCCTCTAAAATGACGGACGTGGTCAGGCTGCGCAGCAGCGCGCGGCGATGACTGGTGTTGCGTCCGAGCTTGAATCCTGCATTGCGATGGCGCATAAAAACTCTCCGTAAATCAGCCGCTAGCTTCTAGCTCCTAGCTCTTAGCTCTTTACGCTCAGTCGAATTCTTCAACTCCGCGAGGAAAGCTAGAAGCTAGTAGCTAGCAGCTAGAAGCTCGCTTTTAAAAATTTTCCGTTTCCGTGGGCAGTTGCAGATCCACCGAATCCAGGGGCTCGTCCTCGTCGTCGAAATGACCGTAGCTGGCGGCCAGAGCGGCGGCGGGCGGAATGCTCGTCGGTCCGGGGACCGCGTTGCCCTGCTCGTCGATCTTCATGCCCAGCGAAAGACCCATTTGCGCGAGGATCTCCTTGATCTCGTTCAGGCTCTTGCGACCGAAGTTCTTGGTCTTGAGCATCTCGGCTTCAGTCTTCTGGACCAGTTCGCCGATGCTCTGAATGTTGGCGTTCTTCAGGCAGTTGTAGCTGCGGACCGAGAGCTCCAACTCTTCGACGCTTCGGTTGAGATTATCGTTCCTGCAGCAGGATGCGGCCTTCTTCGCCGCGCGCGTCGGCTTCGATTTCCTCTTCGAAGTTGATGAAGATGTTCATGTGGTCCTTGAGCAGCTTGGCGGCCAGGCCGATGGCATCCGCGGGCAACACGGCTCCATTGGTCCACACTTCGAGGCTCAGCTTGTCGTAGTCGGTGATCTGGCCAAGCCGGGCGGCGTCGACCGCGTAGTTGACGCGGCGCACGGGCGAGTGCACGGAGTCGACCGGAATGAAGCCAAGACCCAGATCGGCGTCGAAATTCTTATCGGCAGAGACGTAGCCACGGCCGCGCTTGAGACGCATCTCCATGTCCAGTTTGCCGCCCTCGGAGACCGAGGCGATGTACACGTCCTTGTCCAGAATCTCCACGTCGCCGTCGGCTTCGATCATGCCGCTGGTGACAATGCCCGGCTGGTCGGCGCGCAGGTAGAGCGCCTTCGGACCTTCGCCGTTGAGCTTGAAGGGAATCTGCTTGAGGTTGAGGATGATGTCGGTGGCGTCCTCAACTACGCCGGTGATGGACTGGAACTCGTGCAGAACGCCTTCGATGCGGACGGCGGTGACGGCCGCGCCTTCGATGGAGCTGAGCAGCGTGCGGCGCAGTGCATTGCCGATGGTGGTGCCGAACCCGCGCTCAAATGGCTGCGCGCTGAACTTACCGTAGGTGTTGGTAAGCGACTCAGCTTCAACTGCGAGGCGCTTCGGTTTTTGGAATCCTCTCCACAACATATTCATATCTCTTTTCCCGCGCGGCATGTGCGTCGCGATGCATTTTGCGGCGGCCGCGCAAGTTCTCCTTGGTTTGAAATGCAGCTTCTTGCCTCTAGCTTCCAGCCGCTAGCTCTTCGCGCTAATTCAAAATCCTCAACTCAGCACGGAAAAGCTAGAAGCTAGCAGCTAGAGGCTGGTAGCTGTGGTTACTTGCTGTACAACTCGACGATCAGCTGCTCGTTGATGGGCATGTTGACGTCAGCGCGCTTGGGCAGCGTCAAAACCCGGCCCGACATGTTTTCGAAGTTGGCTTCAAGCCACGTGGGAACGGGATTGCTGGCCGCATACTGCACCCCCTGCTCGATGACAAGCATCTTCTTGGCGGCCTCGCGCACCGCGATCTCATCTCCGACGCGCACCTGGTAAGAAGGTATATTTACCTTCTTGCCATTCACCAGAACGTGGCCGTGGCGGACAATTTGCCTGGCGAGTCGCCGGGAAGTTGCAAAACCAAGACGGAACGCGACGTTATCGAGGCGGCGCTCCAGCTGCTGGATAAGCAGTTCACCGGTCACGCCTGGCGTGCGGCTGGCCTTTTCGTAGTACTGGCGGAATTGCCCCTCAAGCGTGAAGTACATGCGCTTGGCCTTCTGCTTCTCGTGCAATTGCAGGCCGTAGCCTACGATCTTGGCCTTGCGGTCCTTGCCATGCTGTCCCGGGGGGAAATTGCGCTTCTCAATGGGGCAACGATCCGAGGCGCACTTGGTGCCCTTCAAAAAAAGCTTGGTGCCTTCGCGACGGCAAAGGCGGCAGACTGCTCCGGTATAACGTGCCATTTCTTCTCCTGACTTCGGATGACGGCCGGTTTACGTGCGACGGTGCGCACTTCGTCCCGGCCCTTGTTGCAGTTCTCAGTTCGTAGTTCGCAGTTCTCAGTTCCTCTCGCCAGTGCACTCCATGGCGGTGAACTACGAACTGCGATCTGTTTCTTAGACGCGGCGTCTCTTCGGCGGCCGGCAGCCGTTGTGCGGGACCGGGGTCACGTCGCGGATCGACTTGACTTCGATTCCAGCAGCGGCCAGAGCGCGGATCGCGGACTCGCGGCCCGAACCCGGACCGGCAACCCGCACATCGACCGCGCGCAGACCGTGATCGCGCGCCATGCTGGCGGCGTTCGAGGCTGCCTGCTGCGCCGCAAAGGGCGTGCCCTTGCGCGAACCGCGGAAGCCCAGCGAACCCGAGCTCTTCCAGCTCAACGTGTTGCCCATCTGGTCGGTGATGGTCACAATGGTGTTGTTGAACGAAGCCTGGATGTGCGCAACGCCAAACGGCACATTCTTGCGCTCGCGCTTCTTGAACTTCTTGCCCTTGCCGGTTTTTCCGGCAGTGCCCTTCTGCTCTGGTTTCGCCATTAGGTCTTCGCACTCGCTTTCTTCTTGCCGGCAACCGTGCCCTTGCGCGGGCCTTTGCGAGTGCGGGCATTGGTGTGGGTGCGCTGGCCGCGCACAGGCAGCGACCGGCGGTGCCGGCTGCCACGATAGCTCTGGATGTCGATGAGGCGCTTGATGTGCATCGAGACGTCCTTGCGCAGGTCGCCCTCGACGCCACCTTCGTCCTCAATCACCTGGCGGATGCGGTTGACCTCTTCTTCGCCCAGGTCCTGGATCTTCTTGAAGGCATCGACGTTCGCCTTCTCCAGAATCTTGAGCGAGCGAGGGTCGCCGATCCCGTAGATGTAGGTCAGCGCGATCCTTGCCTGCTTGTTGCGGGGCAGATCGACGCCAGCAATACGTGCCATGTTGATTCCTTTGCTGCTTCCGGTTGAGTGCCCCCGGCCAAGCGCCGGTTCGCACGGGTTGCTGCGGTCAGCTTCCAGAGGTTCATCGCAAGCCTTAGATTCGGCTAACTAGCCTCTAGGTAGTTCTCAGTTCCGAGTTCGTAGTTCTCAGTTCGTTCGTGATCGAACGGCTTCAACTGTGAACTTAGAACTATGAACTGCGAACTGCCTTTGGAAACTCCGCTTCCTGCCAGATCAACTATCCCTGGCGCTGCTTGTGCTTTGCGTTTTCGCAGATCACACGCACGACACCCTTGCGCGTGATGACCTTGCACTTGACGCAAATCTTCTTGACCGACGCCCGAACCTTCATTTTGTAGCTGCCCTTCTTTTTCCTGCTTCTAGCTTCTAGCTCTTAGCTTCCAGCTTGTCGTGTAAACCGGTGCTGTTCACCAGGCACGAACAACCTAGCAGCTAGAAGCTAGCGGCTAGCAGCTATTTGTATCGGTACACAATCCGTCCGCGATTCAGGTCGTAGGGGCTTAATTCTACGGCCACACGGTCTCCAGGCAAAATGCGGATGAAGTTCTTGCGCATTCTTCCCGAGACGTGGGTCAAGACCTCATGATTGTTCTCGAGCTTGACCTTGAACATGGCATTGGGCAGGGTCTCGATGACCGTTGCCATTACCTCAATCGCATCTTCTTTCGACAAACTGTGTCCATTTCCGGCGCTCACGCGCCTTGACGCTTTGGACCGAGATCGTTACTCGGTCAGGATACTTGCCCCATTCGCGGTGACGGCGACGGTGTGCTCAAAATGAGCGCTCATGCTGCCATCCTTGGCCACCGCAGTCCAGCCGTCTTCTAGAACCATCACATCGGGTCGGCCGGCGTTGACCATGGGCTCGATGGCAATCACCATGCCCGGCTTCAACTTCATGCCCTGACCCGCCTGGCCGAAATTCGGCACCTGCGGATCTTCGTGCATCTGCGACCCAATGCCGTGGCCCACGAAATCGCGGACCACGGAAAAACCTTCACGCTCCACCACACCCTGCACGGCTGCTCCCACATCACCCAGCGTGGCCCCCGGACGAACGGCTGCGATCGCTGCATGCAGCGATTCTTCCGTGGTCTTGAGCAGGCGCGCCGCATTGGCATCGATGGTGCCCACCGGCACGGTGATGGCGGAGTCGCCATAGTAGCCGTCCACCACCACGCCGAAATCCACCGAAACAATGTCGCCCTGCTTCAGCACCCGGTTGGCCGAAGGGATGCCGTGCACCACTTCGCTGTTGACCGACGTGCAGAGCACGCAGGGATATCCGTGATAGCCCTTGAACGCGGCTTTCACGCCCAACTCTTTCAACCGCGCCTCGGCGGCCTTTTCGAGATCCAGAGTTGTGGCGCCGGGCTTGACATTGCTGCGCACCAACTCCAGGATCTCGCGGACGATCTTGCCCGCGCGGCGCATCTTCTCGATTTCCTTCGACGACTTCAAAACAACGGCCATAAATACAGTTCGCAGTTCACAGTTCTCAGTCTCAAAGCCCGGTTCAGCCAGTGTTCGGCTGTGAACACAGAACTGCGAACCATGAGCTGCCTTACACGCACACACTCACCGTGCCGCAGTTACGCTTTGCGCAACCGCTCCACGGTGGCTAAGATTCCGGCAGCGATCACTTCGATCGGCCGGTCTCCATCCACTTCCGCGAATCGTCCCGAAGCCCGATAGTGCTCGATTACGGGCGCGGTAAGAGTCTCATAGGCGCGCATGCGCTCCTTGAAGATTTCTTCCGTGTCATCGGCTCGCTGAATCAGCGGAGTGCCATCTATGTCGCAAACCCCTTCCTTTTCAGGCGGATTCACGTAGATGTTGTAGATGCGCTGACAGACAGGACAGATCCGGCGCCCGGTAATGCGACGCAATAACTGATTATACTGCACTTGAATGCTGACGGCAATCACTGGCAGGCTCTCCGGCTTGGCCTTGAGCCGGGCGTCCAGCCAGTCAGCCTGCACTAGGGTGCGCGGATACCCATCCAGGATGTAGCCGCGGGCTGTGTCCGGCTCCATCAGCCGAACCGCAACCATATCGTTGACTACGGTGTCGGGCACCAGTTCGCCGCGGTTGATGATCTCCTTGGCCAAAACCCCGAGCGGCGTCCCTGCCGCGACATTGGCGCGCAGCAGGTCGCCAGTGGAGATTTGGGGAATGCCCCAAAGCTTCACCAGTTCTTTCGCCTGGGTCCCCTTGCCTACGCCCGGAGCACCCAACAAAAGAATCGGGCCGGGTGCGGTAGAGGTTTCCGCGGCCCGGCCGTTTCGTACAGTACTTGCAAAGGCAGACATTACCAGGTTTTCCTTCCGCGTATGCGACCGGAGCGCGGGGAAAAGCCGTCATAGTGACGCATGATCAGCTGCGATTCGATCTGGTTGACCGTATCCATGGCAACACCCACCACGATCAGCAGCGAGGTGCCGCCAAAGTAGAAGTTAACGTTCATGCCGTGAATGGCCCAATTGGGCAGGTTCTCAAAGAACCGGCCAATCAGCCAGATTTTGTCGAAACGAATGCCCGAGATCAGGAACGTGGGCACCATTTGGACAAGGATAAGGTAGATCGCTCCGACCAGCGTAATGCGGGTAAGAATATCGTTGATGAAGTCCGAAGTGCGCTTGCCGGGGCGGATGCCAGGAATAAACGAGCCCGATTTACGAAAATTATCGGCAATATCGTCCGGCTTCATCACGATGGAGACGTAGAAGTACGCGAAGAAGATGATACCCAGGATGTTGAGCAGCTCATACCACGGATAGCCGGGCTGAAGCGCTTGCATGATGGGCTGGAGAAATTTGCTGTTCTGCACCCATTCGACCGAGCCGAAGAGCAGAGGCGCTGAGAGGATTGAGCTGGCAAAGATGATGGGCATAACGCCGCCCGAGTTCACCTTGAGGGGCAGATGGCTGGACTGGCCGCCCATCAGGCGCCTGCCCACGATGCGCCGCGCGCTCTGGATGGGAATGCGCCGCTCCGATCGCTCCACAAACACGATGAACGCGACCACGGCCAGCATGCCGACGAGCAGCATGATGGTGACCAGGAATGTCATGGAGCCCCAGGCGTCGGTTTGAATCTTGTTGATCAGGTCGCCCACGCCGCGGGGCAGGCCGGCGACAATGCCGGCAAAGATCAGCAGGCTCATGCCGTTACCGATGCCGCGGTCGGTAATCTGCTCACCCAGCCACATGATGAACGTTGTGCCTGCCGTTAGCGTAAGAACCGTCATCAGGATGAACCCGACGCCCGGATTCAGCACCAGCCCCTGCTTGGTAAGAATTGCGGCGATGCCGAGGGATTGCAATACACCGAGGATTACGGTGAGGTAGCGCGTCCACTGCGTGATCTTGCGGCGGCCCAGCTCGCCTTCCTTTTGGATGCGGGCCAAGGGCTCATAGACGACGGTCAGCAGCTGGAAAATGATGGACGCCGTGATGTAGGGCATGATGCCCAGGGCGAAGATGGTCATGCGGCGCAGGTTGCCGCCCCCGAACAGATCCATGAGCCCCAGCGCCGAGCCGCTCTGGCTGTTGAAGAGCATCTCGAGCTGGTGGGCGTTTACGCCCGGCGTGGGGATAAACGCTCCCAACCGATACACGGCGAGAATGCCCATGGTGAACAGCACCCGCTTGCGCAGGTCAGGAATCCGAAAGATATTGAGGAACTTTTCCAGCATAGGTACGACGTCCGCTTCAGGCGCCCCCGCGGCGCCGGGCAAATTTGGCCTTGATTCGGGCTGGCTTGCGCCTTGGTTTTGGCCTTTTCCCTATCTTACGGTATCTTTCGGTTCCCCATCAGCCTACAGAAACCGGGAAAGGCTGCCTGTGCAAGCCATCACACTTAAAACGGCTATCAGCCGTCAGCTTTCCGCTCTCAGTCTATCCGCTGTGGGAAGAACCTGTGCCGGAGCACGATGAGCTGAAGGCTGACAGCTGACGGCTGAAAGCTTAAAACCTTACGCTGCTGCCGGGGCCCCGAGCACCACGGCCTTGCCGCCGGCCTTCTCGATCTTTTCAGCCGCCGACTTGGAAAACTTGTGCGCGTGCACGGTGATGGCCGTCGTCAGCTCGCCCGAACCGAGAATCTTGATGAGCGCCTTCTTGCTGGAGGCGAGGCCAAGCTTCTTGTAATCGTCGAGTGCGATTTCCTTGACGCCCAGTTCGGCGATCCGCTCGAGGTTCACAATCGTATATTCGACGCGGAAGATGTTGGTGAAGCCGCGCTTGGGCAGGCGGCGGTGCAGCGGCATCTGGCCGCCCTCAAAGCCGCGCATCATGTGCGAGCCCGACCGGGACCGCTGGCCCTTGTGGCCGCGGGTCGAGGTCTTGCCCATGCCGGATCCCATGCCCCGGCCCACGCGCTTGCGCCCAGTGTTGGCCTTCTTGGGCGCGCGCAAATTCGATAGATTCTTTGCCATGTTTTCCTCGCTATAGCGCCGGCGGACTTGCCACCGACTCGCGTTCAAATGCAACTTCTAGCCGCTAGCTTCTAGCTTCCAGCTCTTCCGTGCTGAGTCAATCCCGTTCGCACCAGAAGAATGAAGCCAGCAGCTAGAAGCTGGGAGCTAGCAGCTAGTTTTCGACAATCCTGACCAAATGCGGCACCGCTTTCACCATGCCGCGGACCGACTCGGTGTCCTCGCGCTCGACGATCTGGTTGAGGCGCGTAAAGCCCAGGCCCTTGATCACCAGCTTATGCTTGGTGGGGGTGGCGATCTTCGAGCGGTAATACTGAATGCGAATCATCTTGGGGCTGGCCATTAGAGATCCTCCACCTGCTTGCCGCGCATGGCGGCCACGTCGGAACGGTCGCGCAGCTGCACGAGCGCGTCGAACGTCGCCTTGATGACGTTGTGCGGGTTGGGCGAGCCAAGGCTCTTGGTGAGCACGTTTTGCACGCCGACCGAAGTCATGACCGCGCGCACGGCACCGCCGGCAATCACGCCCGTGCCTTCCGGAGCCGGCTTGAGCAGCACCTGGCCGGAACCGAAGCGGCCCAGCACCTGGTGAGGAATCGTGGTCTCGGTCAGGTTGACGCGCACCAGGTTCTTCTTGGCCGACTCGATTCCCTTGCGGATAGCCTGGGGAACTTCCTTGGCCTTGCCCGATCCGTAGCCCACCACGCCCGAAGCGGCGTCGCCGACAACCACCAGCGCGGCGAACGACATGTTCTTGCCGCCCTTCACCACTTTGGTTACGCGGTTGATGGCCACCACCTGGTCCTTCAGGTTGTACTGGTTGGCATCGAGTTTCTTCTTCAACATCGTCATTGCTTTCCTCTGAGCTTCTAGCCTCTAGCTTCTAGCTTCTAGCTTGCCTTCCCCTTGGCAAGCCCTTGCGGCCTGCACGGAAAAGCTAGGAGCTAGAAGCTGGCAGCCAGTAGCTCGCTTTTAGAACTGCAGTCCCGCCTCGCGCGCGGCATCGGCCAGGGCCTTGACGCGCCCGTGATAGAGATAGCCGCCGCGGTCGAAAACCACGCTCTTGATACCCTTCGCCACGGCCGCTTCCGCCACTGCCTTGCCAATCTCTTTGGCCGCCGCCACGTTGCCGCCGGACTTCATCTTGATCGTCGATGCCGAAACCAGGGTCTCACCCTTGGAGTCGTCGATGACCTGCGCGTAGATGTGGTTGAGCGAACGGTAGACGTTCAGCCGCGGGCGCTCGCTCGTGCCCGTCATCTTTTCGCGGATGCGGAAGTGAATCCTCTGCCGGATTTCGTTTCTCTTGGTCTGCGTAATCATTGTTCTCTCTCACCTATCAGCGGGGTAGCCCTGCATCCCCGTTCGGTTGTGGTTCAGATCCTTCACTGCGTTCAGGATGATCGCGCGAGGCTCAGACGCCTCGCATGCGCGATCACTTCGCGCCCGTCTTGCCGGCCTTCTTCTTCAGCTTCTCGTCCGAGTAACGGACGCCCTTGTTCTTGTATGGATCGGGCTTGCGCAGCGAGCGCATGTCTGCCGCGACCTGGCCGACCTTCTGGCGGTCGATGCCGCTGACCGTGAGGTGGGTCTGCTTGGGGTCGATGGCCACTTCAATGCCGGTGGGAAGCGGGAACTCGATGGGATGGGAATAGCCCAGGGTGAAGACCACCATGCCCTTGCCCTTGAGCTCGGCGCGGTAGCCGATGCCCACAATGTCCAGTTCCTTCTTCCAACCCGCGGTCACGCCGTGCACAGCGTTGAAGACCAGCGCGCGGGTAAGGCCGTGCACCGCTGCCTCTTTGTCAGTGGCGCGTTCGAGTACCAGGTGGCCGTCGGCGGTCTTGAGCGTGATGCCCTCGGCAATCATCGCGGAGACCTTGCCCTTGGGGCCTTCGACGAGGACGGTGTTGCCCTCAACTTTGTACTTCACGCCGCTGGGAAGCGGAATCGGCTTCTTTCCAATACGAGACATTTCAAAAACCCTTCATTGGCTTGCGAGTCCCGAAGAACAGTTGTCAGTGATCAGTGATCAGTTTCAACGCCTTCGTTCCACTGCAGCCGGGAAAACAGCCTTTAGCTCCCAGCTCTTAGCTTCTAGCCCATCTCGCTCACGCAAGCCGCATCAATTTAACGCGACAAAGCTGGGAGCTAGAAGCTAGCAGCTAGTAGCTGTACTACCAAACTTCGCACAACAGCTCGCCGCCTACGCCTTCGCGGCGCGCCTGGCGGCCGGTCATCACGCCCTTCGGCGTGGTGAGAATCGAGATGCCAAGACCACCCTGGACGCGCTTGATCTCGTCGCGGCCCACGTAGACGCGGCAGCCGGGGCGCGAGACGCGCGCCAGGTCGCGAATGGCCGCTTCCGTGCCGCCGTACTTGAGGTACACGCGCAGGATCAGCTTGCCTTCTTCTTCCTGGGTCTTGTAGTTCGAGATATAGCCCTCTTCCTTGAGAATGCGGGCAATCTCGGTCTTCAGCTTCGAAGCCGGCACATCCAGCTTCTGATGGCGGGCCCGGATCGCGTTCCGGATACGCGCCAGAAAATCTGCTACAGGGTCGGTCAGACTCATTCCTTCTCCTTCATTCCCCGTTCGTCCGCCCGCAGGCGGAAACCAGCGGGAATGGTGTGGGGCTGCGCCCCAAGTTCTCAGTTCTGAGTTCGCAGTTCGTAGTTTCTCGGGCCTCTCGGCTGCGAACTGCGAACTGTGAACCGCGAACTGTTTTTTCTACCAGCTCGACTTGTTTACGCCGGGAATCTCGCCCTTGAGAGCCAGAGACCGGAAGCACAGACGGCAGATGCCGAACTTGCGCAGAAATGCCCGCGGCCGTCCGCACAGCTGGCAGCGATTGTGCTTGCGGCTGCTGAACTTCGGCTTCCGCGCGTCTTTCACCCGTTTTGCAGTGGTTGCCATAAAATCCTCAAAAAGCTCACAGTTCTCAGTTCGTAGTTCTCAGTTGTCGAGTTGTCGGCCACAGACTGTGAACTGCGAACTTCGAACTCTGAACTGTTCTTACGCCCCTTGCCGGAACGGCATGCCGAAGTGGCGCAGCAGCGCGCGCGCTCCGTTGTCGTCCTGGGCCGAGGTTACGATCGTGATGTTCATGCCCTTCAGCTTTTCCACCTTGGAGTAATCGATCTCCGGGAAGATGAGCTGGTCGCGCAGGCCGAGCGTGTAGTTGCCGCGGCCATCAAAACTTTTCGTCGACACGCCGCGGAAGTCGCGCACGCGGGGCAGTGCCGTGGAGATCAGCCGGTCGAGAAACTCGTAGGCCTTGTCGGAGCGCAGCGTGACCATGGCGCCGATCGACATGCCTTCGCGCACCTTGAAGGCCGCAATCGACTTCTTGGCCTTGGTGGTCACAGGCTTCTGCCCGGTAATTGCCGTCAGGTCGCCGACCAGCGGGTCGAGGAGTTTCGAGTTCTGCGTGGCCTCGCCCAGGCCCATGTTGATCACGATCTTCTGGAGCTTGGGAACCGCCATCGCGTTCTCCAGGCCCAACTCCTTCTGGAGCGCCTGCTTGATCTCTTTCTGGTACTTCTCTTTCAGCCTTGCCGCCATTGTTCTCTGCTCTCTTTCTACCGGGCTCGGAGTGGACTGCCGTCCGTTTACCGTTACGGTAGGTGTTCAATTTAGCCGCCAGCCTGTTTGAGGCCGTACGCTGCGTTGCTACTTGTTGGCCGTCACCAGGACCACGTTCGACACGTCGATGGGCGATTCCTGCTCAGCGATGCCGCCCTTGGTGTTCTGGCCGGTCTTCGACGAAACCGTCTTCTTGACTACCCGCACGTGCTCCACCAGCACCTTCCCCTTGTCCGGGAAGACGCGCAGCACGCGGCCGCGTCTTGCCGCGGTCGGAGCCGGTGATGACCTTGACCATGTCGTTGCGACGAATCTTCATCTTCATAAAACTCTCCAAAACAGCTAGTAGCGTGTAGCCCGCAGCCTGTAGCTACCGGCTACAAGCTACTGGCTTCCGGCTGCCTCTACACAACCTCTGGCGCCAGCGAAACAATCTTCAAAAACTTCTTCTCGCGCAGTTCCCGGGCCACGGGACCAAAAACGCGCGTGCCCACCGGCTCGTGATCGTCGCCGATCACCACCGCCGCATTCTCATCGAACCGTATATAGGTTCCGTCGCGGCGGCGATACTCCTTGCGGGTGCGGACAATGACCGCCTTCACAACTTTGCCCTTCTTCACGGTGCCGTCCGGCGAAGCTTCCTTCACCGCCGCGGTCACAATGTCGCCGAGGCCGGCCTTCACGCCGAGGCTGCCGCCCAGGGGCAGAATCACCTGCAGCTTGCGCGCCCCGGAGTTGTCGGCCACCGTGAGCATCGTTCTCATTTGCACTGCCATGGTTTCTTCTCCAAAAACAGCTATCAGCTTCTAGCTGTTAGCTCCTAGCTTTGCCTTGCTCATCCACTTCCGTCGCCCCGGCGCAAACTAGCTGAAAGCTAGAGGCTGAGAGCTAGAAGCTGCTTTTCACTTCGCCGGCTCGTGCGCCGTATCATCAACCTGCGCCAGCGTGGAACGGCGCACAATCTCTTCGAGCGACCACCGCTTGAGCTTGCTCGTGGGGCGGGTTTCGCGGATTCGTACCATGTCGCCCAACCGCGCCGAGCTCTGCTCGTCGTGCGCGTAGAACTTCTTGGTGGAGCGGATGATGCGCTTGTACTTGGCATGGGCCTTGCGCATTTCCACGGCGACCACGATGGTCTTCTGCATCTTGGTGGAAACCACCTGGCCGACCTTCTCGTTGCGCCGGGAAGCGGCGGGCGCCTGCGCCTGTGCTTCTTGATTCGGATTCGTGGCCATTACTTGGTGGCTCCCTTCGCTTTGCGCGCCTTCTTCTCTGCGGCGGGCGCGGCCGGAGCGGCTGCCGCCGCTTCCTTGCTTTCGCCGTGAATGTTTAGCTTGCGCTCGCGGGCAATGGTCTTGATCTGCGCGATCTCTTTGCGCATTTGACGGAGCTTCTTCACTCCGTCGTTCTGCCCCAGCGCCACCTGGAAGCGCAGCCGGAACAACTGCTCGGCCGTGGTCCTCTCGTGGTGCGTGAGCTCTTCGTCGCTCAAATTGCGAATCTTCTGGAGTTCCATGATTCCTAAGCTCCTGGCTTCTAGCTTCCAGCTTCTAGCCCACCCTGCTCAATCACTGCTCTTCAGCTCAGCACGAAGAGCTAGAGGCTAGAAGCTAGCGGCTAGCAGCTGCTTTTCTACTTCGCCGCGGCCACCGGCTTTTCAGCGCCGGGCCGTTGCACAAACTTGGTCTTGAGCGGCAGCTTGTTCGACGCCAGGCGCATGGCCTCCTGGGCCACCTCCGGCGCGACGCCCTCCATCTCAAACAGGATCTTGCCCGGCCGCACCACGGCGACCCAGTGATCCAGCGCGCCCTTGCCCGAACCCATTCGGACTTCGGCCGGCTTCTTGGTGATGGGCTTGTCCGGGAACAGCCGCAGCCAGATCTTGCCGCCGCGCTTGATGAAACGCGTCATCGCAATACGGCTGGCCTCGATCTGCCGGTCCGTGATGTATCCGCACTCCATCACCTTGAGACCGTACTCGCCGAACGACAGCGAGGAGCCGCGCCACGCCTTGCCCCGGCGCTTGCCCTTCTGCTGCTTGCGGAACTTCACCTTCTTTGGCATCAACATAACGAAACCCTCGAAAACAGCTACCAGCTTCTAGCTACTAGCTTCAGCTAATTCCTTGCCATCGCAGCCGCTTCCCCCATTGCACTAGCTAGAAGCTAGAAGCTAGGAGCTTAAAGCTGCTCTTAAAACACTCCCGATGCGGCTGCTGGCGGCGTCTGGCGGCGCTTCTGCTCGTAGATATCGCCGCGGTAGATCCAGGTCTTCACGCCGATCACGCCATAGGTGGTGTGCGCTTCGGTGAAGCCGTAGTCGATATCGGCGCGCAGCGTGTGCAGCGGCAAACGCCCCTGCAGATACCACTCCGAGCGGGCGATTTCGTTGCCGTTCAAGCGGCCGGAAACACGCACCTTGATTCCCTTGCAGCCGAAGCGCAGCGCCGAATCCACACTCTTGCGCATTGCCCGGCGGAAGCTGACACGCTTCTCCAGCTGCAGGGCGATGTTCTCCGAGACCAGCTGCGCGTCCAGCTCCGGCTTGTTCACTTCGATAATGTCGATGAACACGTCGCGGTTGGTGCGCTTGCCGAGCTCGGTCTTGAGCTTCTCGATCTCCGCGCCCTTGCGGCCGATGACGATGCCCGGACGCGCGGTGCGGATGAGGAAGCGCAGCTTGTTGCCGGGGCGCTCGATCTCAACCGAGCTCACGCCCGCTGCCTTCAGCTTTTCGCGCAGCTCAGCCTTGAGCTTCACGTCTTCGACGAGCAGCTTGTCGTACTCGCGCTCGCTGAACCAGCGCGACCGCCACGGCTTGTTGATTCCCAACCGGAATCCATAAGGATGGACTTTCTGTCCCATGCTATTACCCTCAAACTTCCTTAAACCTTGTCATCCTGAGCGAGCGGAGCGAGTCGAAGGACCTGCATTCCGGGACGCTCTCGAACTTACTCGGCCTTCTTGGCCGCGCTCTTCTTGGGCGCAGCCTTTTTCGCCGCGGTCTTTTTGGCGGCCGGCTTCTTTTCTGCAGCCGGCGCGGCCTTCTTGGCTTTACCCTTGGTGGCCTTCGGCGCCGCTTCCGGCTCCTCGACCTTGGTCACCAGGTGCGACGATCCGCCGTTGCGCTCCGCCACTATGACGGTAATGTGCGCCAACCTGCGCTGATAACGGTAGGCGCGGCCCATGGGGGCAGGGCGAATACGCTTCATGCGCGGCCCGTCGTCGGCCAGAGCGTTTTTCACATAAAGGTCGTCAACGTCCAGGTCAATGCCCTGTTCGCCGGCCACGTACTTGGCGTTGTCCACGGCCGAGGTCAGCAGCTTGTGAATCACCGGAGCGATCCGCTTCTTGGTGAAGGCCGCCGTATCCAGCGCATCCTGCACGCCCCGCCCCTTGATCAGATCCAGCACCAGCCGCGCCTTCTGCGGCGACACGTGCTGAAACTTTGCTGACGCCCGGTACTCTTTTGTCTCGACTGCCATTTCTGCGTTCCTCAAAACTGCAGCTTCTAGCTTCCAGCTGCCAGCTTCCAGCTTTTCCGTGCTCCCGCGAATCTTCGCAAAAGCGCCAATCTCTTGCAATGCCTCCGCCCTTCGCTCTACCTCTGTGAAGCCAGAGGCTAGAAGCTAGAAGCTGGAAGCTGCTTTTTACCGTCCCGCGGGCTTGGCTGAAGCCTCTGCCGCCTTGCCGCCGGTGTGCCCCTTGAACGTGCGGGTGGGCGCGAACTCACCCAGCTTGTGGCCCACCATGTTCTCCGTCACGTAGACGGGAACAAACTTTTTGCCGTTGTGCACCGCAATGGTGTGACCCACAAACTCGGGAAAGATGGTCGAGCGCCGCGCCCAGGTCTTGACGACCTTCTTCTCGTTGGCGGTGTTGAGCGCTTCGACCTTCACCATCAGGTGAGAGTCCACAAACGGGCCCTTCTTTGTCGAACGTGCCATAAAACTCAGCTCCTAGCTTCTAGCTCCTAGCTTCTAGCTCCCTGTTGCCTGAGCCATGCGCCGGGCTGTCGCCTGAATTCTTCGTTCGCCGCATTTAGCTAGTAGCTGGAAGCTAGAAGCTAGCGGCTGTACTTCTACTTCGAGCGGCGCGACACGATGAACGTATCCGTCCGCTTGTTGTTGCGCGTCTTGTATCCGCGCGTCGGCTGGCCCCACGGGGTCACCGGATGACGGCCGCCCGAAGTTTTACCCTCGCCGCCGCCGTGCGGGTGATCGACAGGATTCATGGTTACGCCGCGGTTGGTCGGGCGAATGCCCATCCAGCGCTTGCGGCCGGCCTTGCCGATGGAGATGTTTTCGTGGTCCGTGTTGCCAACCTGGCCCACGGTCGCCATGCACTCGACCAGCACCTTGCGGGTTTCGCCGGAAGGCAGCTTGAGCAGCGCGTAGTCGCCTTCTTTGGCCACCAGCTGCGCCTGCGCGCCTGCCGAGCGAGCCATCTGCGCGCCCTTGCCGGGCCGCAGTTCAATGGCATGCACCGTGGTGCCGGCGGGAATGTTCTTGAGCGGCAGTGCATTGCCGACGAGAATATCCGCGTCAGGACCGGAAGAAACCGTCGCTCCCACCTTGAGGCCCACTGGCTGCAGGATGTAGCGCTTCTCGCCGTCGGCGTAGTTCACCAGCGCGATGCGGGCCGAGCGGTTGGGATCGTACTCGATCGTCGCCACCTTGCCGGGCACGCCGTACTTCTCGCGCTTGAAATCGATCAGGCGGATCTTCTGCTTGTGGCCGCCGCCCTGGTGGCGGATGGTCAGATCGCCGGAGTTGCGCCGGCCGCCGGTGCGCTTGCGCGTGGTCAGCAGCGGTTTATGCGGCTTGTCCGTGGTCAGATCGTCATTGACCAGCGACGTCTTGAACCGCAGCGTCGGCGTCATCGGTCTGTATGTCTTGATTGCCATGTCTCTGTCCTTAACGAGCTTCTAGCTGCCAGCTTCTAGCCTCTAGCTCGTCCTGCTCCAACAAACTTCAGTGACTTACTTGACTTCCGTTCCGGCACTTACAAGCTAGTAGCTAGTAGCTGGAAGCTAGTAGCTGCCTTACAGATTGCTCACGTACTCGGGCAGCTTTTCGCCGGCCTTCAGCTTGACGTAAGCCTTCTTCCAGTCCGGCTTAAAGCCCGCGTACTTGCCACGGCGGCGTTCCTTGCCGAGCACATTGGAGGTGCGCACCGCGGCCACCTTCACCTTGAAGAGAGTCTCCACTGCCTGTTTGACTTCCGTCTTGCTGGCGTTGGGAGCCACTTCAAAAACCAGCGTGCCCTCGGTTTCCTTCACGCCCAGACCCTTTTCGGTGATCAGCGGGCGGCGAATTACGGTATAAGTCGTCGGCATTACGCGGCCTCCTTGTGTGCGGCCTTGCGCCGGGAAACAGATTTGGCCAGCGCCTCGGTCAGCTGCTCGATGGCCGGACGCGAGAAGATGGCGCGGTCGTAGCGCAGCAGATCGTAGGGGTGGACTTCGTTGTTGAGCATCAGCTCAACGCCCTGCAGATTGCGCGCCCCCTTGACCAGACCCTCGGTAAGAGTCTTGCCGTTCTCGACGATCAGCGCGGTGCGGGTTACGCCCAGCTTGCCCAGCGCGTTGAAGTAGAGCTTGGTCTTGGCTTCCTTGATCTCGAGCGAATCCACGACCGTGAGCTTGCCGTCGGCCAGCTTGGCAGCCAACGCCGAGCGCAGCGCGCCCAGCAGCTTCTTGCGCGGGAAGGGATACTCGTAGCTACGCGGCTGGGGTCCGTGAACCGTACCGCCATGCCTCCAAAGAGGAGACCGCACCGAGCCCACGCGAGCGCGGCCCGTGCCCTTCTGCTTCCACAGCTTCTTGCCCGAGCCAGCCACCAGCTTGCGATTCTTGGTGGCGTGAGTGCCCTGGCGCTGCGCGGCGCGGAAGTGCTTCACCGCTTCCCACAGCAGGGCCTCGTTCACCTGCTCCGGCGCGAACACTGCGTCGGCCAGCTCCATCGAGCCGACCTTGTCGCCGTTCAGATTCAATACATCTACGTTTGCCATTAGCGTCTTCTTCCGCCGGACCGTTCCCGGCTTGATTCTCGTGCGCCGCGAGGCGCGTCTTCCGCACCGCAGGTGCTTATTTGCGCTTCGCTGTTGCCTTCTTCGAAGCCTTCAGCGGGTCAACCGTGGTCGATCCGGCGAATCCGCGGCGCTCGCGCGGCGGAGCCTTGGCCTTGGAGATCAGCACATACCCTTCGCGCGGACCCGGTACTGCGCCTTCGACCATCAGCAGGTTCTCGTCTAGATCGATGCCGCGAATGCGCAGATTGCGCACCGTGACCTGATCAGTGCCGAAGTGACCCGGCATGCGCTGGCCCGGAAACACACGCGACGGAAAACTGGACGCGCCGATCGAGCCCTGCACCTGAAACATGTGACCGTGCGACTTGGGACCGCCACCGAAACCGTGCCGGCGCACAACGCCCGCAAACCCGCGGCCCTTGGAGGTGCCGATAATATCCACAAACTTCGCGTCCGTAAAAATATCGACCAGCACGCGGTCGCCGGCCTTGACGCCGTCCTGGCCTTCCACCGCTGCCTCGATGTCGACTTCCTTGATCAGCTTCACCGGGGGCGCTTCGGTCTTGGCCAGGTGGCCCGCCTGCGGCTTGGTGATGCTGGAAGCCTTCACGAACTCGACCAGCCCGATCTGCGCCGCGTCGTAGCCGTCTTTCATCGCCGTCTTCAACTGTGTAATCACGCAAGGGCCGGCCTGCAGCACCGTAATCGGGTGCACATCGCCCTTTTCGTCGAAAACCTGCGTCATGCCGATCTTTTTGCCCAGAATCCCTGTAACTGCCATCTCGTCCTCACCTCATCATGCGAGCCGGAATGCTTCTCGCACTGCCGGGCCCTTCGCGGGCTTCGAAAACTTCCTGTTGCCGCTATGCGCTTCTGCGCCGCGAGGCGCGTCTGCCGCACCGCAGGTGCTTACTTTTCAAACGCCTTGATCTCTACATCCACGCCGGCGGGCAGGTCGAGCTTCATCAGCGCGTCCACTGTCTGCTGGGTCGGCTCCAGGATGTCGATCAGCCGCTTGTGCGTCCGGATCTCGAACTCCTCGCGCGACTTCTTGTCGACGTGCGGCGAGCGCAGCACGCAGAACTTGTTCTTGATCGTCGGCAAGGGAATGGGACCCGCCACCGTTGCCCCGGTGCGCTTGGCCGTATCCACAATCTCGCCGGTCGAGGTATCGAGCACGCGATAGTCGTATGCCTTCAACCGGATTCGAATCCTCTGTCCTACCATGTGCTTCCCTTCGCTCTGCAGTGAAGAAGTGAATCAGTGAAAGAGTGAATTGCCGGTTTGCCGTGCTTCACTCTTTCACTCCTTCACTGTTACTTAATGATTTCCGCAACCGTTCCCGCGCCCACCGTGCGGCCGCCTTCGCGGATCGCAAAACGCAGACCCTTTTCGAGTGCTACCGGAGTGATCAGTTCGATCTTCAGCGATACGTTGTCGCCCGGCATCACCATCTCCACGCCTTCCGGCAACTCCGCCACGCCCGTCACGTCCGTGGTGCGGAAGTAGAACTGCGGACGATAGCCCTTGAAGAACGGGGTATGACGTCCACCCTCTTCCTTGCTCAGAACGTAAACCTCGCCCTGAAACACGGTGTGAGGAGTGATCGAGCCGGGCTTGGACAGAACCATGCCGCGCTCCACGTCTTCCTTCGGAATGCCGCGCAGCAGGATACCGGCGTTGTCGCCCGCCATGCCCTCGTCCAGCTGCTTCTTGAACATCTCGACGCCCGTGCAAACGCTCTTGCGGGTCTCGCGGAAGCCGACGATCTCGACATCCTCGCCCACCTTCACCTTGCCGCGCTCGATTCTTCCCGTGACCACAGTTCCACGTCCGGAGATAGAAAAGATATCTTCGATCGGCATCAGGAAGGCCTGGTCCACAGCGCGATCTGGGCGCGGAACATACTTGTCCACCGCTTCCATCAGCTCGTCGATCTTGGCTTCCCACTGCGCCTCGCCGTTCAGAGCGCCCAGAGCGGAGCCGCGAATCACCGGCACATCATCGCCCGGGAACTGATACTTCGAAAGCAGCTCGCGCACTTCCATCTCAACCAGGTCGATGAGCTCGGTGTCTTCAACCGCGTCGCACTTATTGAGAAAGACCACGATGTAAGGCACGCCCACCTGGCGGGCCAGCAGAACGTGCTCCTTGGTCTGCGGCATGGGACCGTCGGTGGCCGCAACCACCAGGATGCCGCCGTCCATCTGCGCGGCGCCGGTGATCATGTTCTTGATGTAGTCGGCGTGACCGGGGCAGTCAACGTGCGCATAGTGCCGGTTGGCCGTCTCGTACTCCACGTGCGCGGTGGCAATGGTGATACCGCGCTCCCGCTCTTCGGGGGCGTTGTCGATTGAGTCGAAGGAACGGAACTGAATCTTCGGGTTGTGCTTCGATAGAACTTTCGTAATCGCTGCGGTCAAAGTCGTCTTGCCGTGATCGATGTGGCCGATGGTGCCGACGTTCACGTGCGGCTTGGTCCGATCAAATTTCTCTTTCGCCATAAAAGTCCTGAATCCCTTTCATCGCTTTACTACCCGTTACGCCTTGGGGCGCCGGCGATCCGGCTCCAGCCCCACAAAACCTAAATGCAGCCGCTAGCTTCTAGCTGTTAGCCTCTAGCTCCGTCCTTGCCTGCACTCGCCGCATCGGCTGATCCCACCGTTGCACTAGCTAGGAGCTAAAAGCTGCCTTATTTGCCTTGCGCCCTGCCGATGATTTCATCGGCAATCATGCGCGGCGCCTCTTCGTAGCGCGCAAACTGCATTGAGTACGAGGCGCGTCCCTGCGTGGACGAGCGAATTTCGTTCACGTACCCGAACATTTCCTTGAGCGGCACGATTGCCTTGATGACCTGCGAGCCGGCTGCGTGCTCCATGCCTTCGATCCGGCCGCGGCGCGAGTTGATATCGCCGATGATCACGCCCATGAACTCCTCGGGCACTGTGACCTCTACGGCCATCACTGGCTCCAGCAGAACCGGGCTCGCCTTGCGGGCCGCTTCTTTGAACGCGATCGAACCGGCAAACTTGAAGGCCATTTCGTTCGAATCGACATCGTGGTAGCTGCCGTCGAACAGGGTCACCTTCACGTCCACGATGGGGTAGCCGGCCAGAATGCCCAGCTCCAGCGCACCGCGCACACCCTGATCGATGGGCTTGATATATTCCTTGGGAACCACGCCGCCCTTGATGTCGTTGATGAACTCGTAGCCCTTGCCCGGCTCATTCGGCTCGATGCGCAGCCAGCAATGTCCGTAGTTGCCCGAACCGCCGGTCTGGCGAATGTACTTGCCTTCGGCCTCGGCGTGCTTGCGAATGGTCTCGCGGAAGGCCACCTTGGGCTCGCCCACATTGGCCTCGACCTTGTGCTCGCGCTTCATGCGATCCACAAGAATTTCGAGGTGCAGTTCGCCCATGCCGCTGATGATGGTCTGGCCGCTGTCTTCATCCGTCCGAACCTTGAAAGTCGGATCCTCATCGGCCAGCCTGGAGAGCGCGATGCCCATCTTTTCCTGGTCGGCCTTGGTCTTGGGCTCGATGGCCACCGAGATCACAGGCTCCGGGAAGGTGATGGCGCCAAGCGCAATGGCATGGTGCGGATCGCAAAGGGTGTCGCCGGTCTTGAGATCCTTGAGGCCCACGCAGGCGCAGATGTCGCCGGCGTAAATCTCGGTGATGTCTTCGCGCTTGTTGGCGTGCATCTTGACCAGGCGCCCCACGCGCTCGGTCTTGCCGGTGCGCGGATTCATGATCGTGTCGCCGGTCTTGAGCGAACCCGAGTAGATGCGAATGAACGAGAGCTTGCCGAATGGATCGTTGATGAGCTTGAAGGCCAGAGCCGACAAGGGCTCGCCGTCTTCCGCCTTGCGAATCAGCGTCTTCGAGTGATCGTGCGGATCGATGCCTTCGACCGCCGGCTTGTCGAGCGGGCTGGGCAGATAGTCGACGACCGCGTCGAGCAGCGTCTGAACACCCTTATTCTTAAAGGCCGAACCGCAGATAACCGGGAAGACCTTGAGGTCGATCGTTGCCTGGCGGATGCCGGCCTTAAGCTCGGCAACCGTCGGCGTCTCGCCTTCGAGGAACTTCTCAAGCAGAACGTCGTCGGTCTCCGCGATGACTTCAATCAACTGCAAGCGGAAGGCTTCAGCCTTTTTCAGCAGGTCGGCGGGAATCTCCTCGACCGAGTACTTTGCGCCCATCGTCTCGTCGTGCCACAGGATGGCCTTCATCTCGATGAGATCGATAACGCCCTTGAAGTTGGCCTCGGCGCCGATGGGGATCTGCAGGGCAACGGGGCGCGCGCCCAGCCGCTTGCGGATAGTCTCCAGCACGAACTCGAAGTCCGCGCCGTTCTTGTCCATCTTGTTCACGAAGCAGATGCGGGGAACCTTGTACTTATCGCCCTGGCGCCAGACGGTCTCGGTCTGGGGCTGCACGCCGCTGACCGAGTCGAACACGGCCACAGCGCCATCGAGCACGCGCAGGCTGCGCTCCACCTCGGCCGTGAAGTCCACGTGGCCGGGGGTGTCGATGATATTGATGCGCACGTTCTGCCACATGCAGGTGGTGGCGGCGGAGGTAATAGTGATGCCGCGCTCCTGCTCCTGCTCCATGTAGTCCATGGTCGCCGTGCCTTCATGCACTTCGCCGATGCGGTGCGTGATGCCGGTGTAGAACAGGATGCGCTCCGTCGCTGTCGTCTTGCCGGCGTCAATGTGCGCCATAATGCCGATGTTGCGGCAGCGATTGAGAGGTATAGTGCGAGCCACGGTAAATCATCCTTGCGGGTTGAACCCGCGGTTACCCAGAGAAGTTCGGCAGCATTCTTGCTGTTACTGCCGCGCCGGACGCGCCTTGCTGGCCGGCTTAAACCTGAAATCTTTCGACTACCACCGGTAATGTGCGAAAGCCTTGTTGGCTTCGGCCATACGGTGCACGTCTTCCTTCTTCTTCATGGCCGCGCCGCGCCCGTTGGCTGCATCGAGCAGCTCATTCGACAGCTTGTCGGTCATGCCCTTCTCGCCGCGGCTGCGCCCGTAAGTGATGAGCCAGCGAATAGCGAGCGAGGTGCGGCGATCGGGATTGACTTCGATCGGAACCTGATAGTTGGCGCCGCCCACGCGGCGGGTCTTGACCTCGAGCAGCGGCTTGCAGTTTTCGACCGCCTTCTTGAAGAGCTTGAGCGCGTCATCGCCGCCGCCCTTTTCTTCCAGGTTCTTCATGGCCTGGTAGAAGATGCCCTGCGCGGTCGACTTCTTGCCGCCCCACATCATCGAGTTCACAAACTTGGTGACCAGCGTAGATCCGTAGACCGGATCCGCCGCCACTTCCCGCTTCGCAATGTGCCCTTTTCTCGGCATAAATCCCTCAAAACAGCTTCTAGCTTCTAGCCGCTAGCTCTTCCCTGCCCACTTTAGCCACGCTGGTTCAATCCGCCGCCCACGAAGCTAGGAGCTAGAAGCTAGCAGCTGCTTTATTACTTCTTGCCCTTAGCCGCCGCCGCGCCGCCCTTGCCGCGCTTGGTGCCGTATTTCGAACGGCTCTGGTTGCGGTTGGCCACGCCCACCGAATCCAGCGTTCCGCGCACCACGTGGTAGCGGACACCAGGCAGATCCTTCACACGGCCGCCGCGGATGAGCACGATCGAGTGCTCCTGCAGGTTGTGGCCGATGCCGGGGATGTACGTGGTGACCTCAATACCGTTGGTCAACCGCACGCGGGCTACCTTACGCAGCGCCGAGTTCGGCTTTTTGGGCGTCTGGGTGTACACGCGGGTGCACACGCCACGGCGCTGTGGCGAGGCCTGCAACGCGGGTGACGCCGTCTTGTAACGGGGGGCCGTGCGGCCCTTGCGAACAAGCTGATTAAAAGTCGGCAAACCGATACTCCTTACAATCCCTGCAAAAACTCTCTTCAACAACCACACGCGAGGCGCCCCTCGGGCTGCTCTCGTTTTGGACGGGCCTTCAAGCCCGCAAAAAACGCACAGAAGCCCAATGCCAGCTGCTTCGCGTCTGCTTACGTTCCAATCTCAGACGAGAACCGGGACGGTGGCCGTACGTTTCTCCGATATCCGGAAGAAAGCCAGCTCCGTTTCGCCGTTTCCGGCCCGCATAGCCCCTCCAAGGTGGGGAACGCGCGGGCTCCGATGCGACCTAATTGCCCCTGCCCTCCACAAGATGAGAGCGAAACCCGGGACTTGTCCGGCCGGCTAAACCGCCCTGCCAGGAGAACTTCCCCTGTATCCGGAAGTTCCAAACGCGTCTCGTTACAGACACAACAAAAGACGCGTTCTTGCGAACCTTCTTACCTTAACAAAAAGAACGGGCGGGGTCAAACAATTCTGCATTTTCTGCCTGGGAGCCGCGTCGGGCAAAAAAACAGGCCTGGCGACCAGCGAAATGGCCTGTCCAAACTGATTGCTATTTTGTTACGGAAGAGTCGCCGGCGATACGACCGGAACTCAGGAACCCGAGAAAAGCTCGACAGATGCTCGATTTCGCTTGAACAGACGAGCATCCTGCTGAGGATACAGTGTCCAGCGGGCGCCGGCAGCGTTCAGGGTGTCGCCGATTGGAGTTTTATCATCGGCTGATCCCGCGACACTCTCTGCCGATAACCCTACAAGTCAACGCCAGTTCAAGCCGACGGGAGATCCCGCTAAATTCTGGCGCGCATTCAGATCCAGGAAAGCGGTAGCCAAAATGATCCAATGGACCATGAAACGCCAGCTACAACTTCTCAGCGGAGCAGGGATCGCTGGTCTTGCAGTCTTTGCCACCCTCGCGTTTATTACCATCAGTCAAATTCAGGTCGGTTCCGACTTCTTCGTGCAAAAGCGGCTCTCGAATGCCGTCGCGGCGGATTTCGAGAACCCGCCGCAGTCTCTGCAAAAGGTATATTCCATTGCCGTTGAGGCGGAGGACGCAGCCACGATCGGGGAGCGTCAAGAGTGTATCACAAAGATTCGCGATGCGCGAAAGGACTACGAGAGCGGCCACCAGCATTATGTTGAGGTGTTACCTCCCGGACCGCTCCATGATTTAGTGGCCGGTGAATCCAACGCCGCCACCGAGGCCTGGTACGACGCCGCCGAGCAGACATTCTTTCCGGCGATCCTGGCCGGGGATCGCGGCGGTGCCGATGCCGCACGCAAAGGAGCGATGGAAGCGGCATATCGCCGGGATGCGGCGGCGGTAGACCAGATCACTCAGCTAACGGATGCCTGGGATAGCAGCAACGACCTTGCCGCCAAGCAGTTGGTCAAGCTGCGCACCTGGCAGATGATTGCTGTGGCTGTGGCCCTGCTGATTGGATTGGTGATATTAGGACTGAGCGTTATCAAGCAATTGATGACCGGACTCAGCGAAGTAGTCCGCGTGGTGGAACGGGTCAGCCAAGGCGACGTCTCAGTCGACGTACCCGGCGCACTTCAAAAAAGAGAGGATGAGATCGGCAGGCTTGGCGCCACCATGCAAACCATGATTGAGACGCTGCGCAAGTTGCTCGGCGGCATTGCCGTTGGCGTCCAGCCCCTTGCCACCGCGGCCACTGAGCTCACCGCCGTATCGAAACAAACGGCGGCTGGAACTGCCTCCATGTCCGACAAGGCCCATGGGGTAGCAGCGGCGTCTGAAGAGGCCAGCGCCAATACTCTGTCGATTGCCACGGGCATGGAACAATCCTCCAGCAGCCTTTCCTCCGTTGCCAGCGCCACCGAGCAGATGAGCGCAACCGTGGGCGATATCTCCGCCAATACAGCGAAAGCGCGGAGTATCAGCGAGCAGGCTACTTGCCAGGCGCAGACCATCACCGAACAGATGCAGAAGCTGGGACAGGCTGCCCAGGAGATCGGTAACGTCACTGAGACCATCACGAACATCTCGGCGCAGACCAACTTGCTGGCGCTGAACGCAACCATTGAGGCAGCGCGCGCGGGAACGGCGGGCAAGGGCTTTGCTGTTGTCGCCAACGAGATCAAGGAACTGGCCAAGCAAACAGCCGAGGCCACCGAGGACATCAAGCTGCGGATTGCCGGCATACAGAGTTCTACAGGCACAGCCATCACCGACATTGGACAAATCACCACGGTGATCAAAGATGTGGGTACGATCGTGACCAGCATCGCCGCCGCCATTGAAGAACAGGCCACGGTGACCAGGGATGTAGCGGGCAACATCGCGCAAGCCTCCAGCGGTGTGCGCGATGCCAACGATCGCGTGACGCAGACGGCTGAAGTATCGAAGAGTATCGCGCGCGACATCGCAGGCGTAAACGCAGCAGTCTCCGATATCCGGCAGGGCGGCGAACATGTGCAGGCCAGCGCGGTCGCCCTCTCGAAACTGGCAGAACATCTGGGTTTTCAAGTGGCGCAGTTCAAGATTTGAAGGAGCAGAGCTGGCGACAAGTATTGCCGACATCCAAACCGGAGACGATCTGCTGCTAGGTCTTTGACCGCTTAATTTTGTACCAGTTCCGTGCCCCATCCTTTCGCCTTTTCTCTGGCGAAAGGGTGGGAAACCGCAGAAGCCAAAACTACGAATTCATGCGGTCGGGGACCTAGCTGGTTTTAATGCGCATCAGGTCCTTTGGCGCTGCATGCCGACGATGGGTATCCCGGCCGGTCGGAGAACCAAAAAGCCATTATGGAGATGTGGGGTGGGATGAGCGATTCGAATGCTCGCGAAGAGAAGCAGTGCAATCGCTGGGGCGGGATTGCGGCGCTGCTTTTGGCGATGGGCTACGTGGCTATTATTCCGCTCTTCGCATGGGCGGGCATCCCTCCCGCGATCGGCGAGGCCTGGTTCCGCTACCTGCCAGGCAAAACGACGGTGTGGTGGGCGATTATTTGGCTTTCGCTAGCCACCGATCTGCTCTATCTCCCGGTTGCCTGGGCGCTGTGGATCGCCTTGCGGGAGGTGGAGAAAAATCTCATGCTGGCAGCCGTAGTCTGCCTGCATCTGTTTGTAGTTCTCGATCTGGCAGTGACCTGGACGGATCACGCTTCTCTGCTGGCGCTTTTCCAAAACTACTCCAACACCGCCGACCAGGCTCATCGGGCCGCCTATCTGGCTGCGGCCGAATATGCCTCCTCGATTTATGCGACGCCGCTGCTGACCTTTTACATCATCGTGATTCCATCGCTGGGGGTGCTTTTTGCCAGCATCGCGATGATAAAGGCAAGATTCGGAAAGGCCACCGCCTGGACTGGGGTGCTCACGGGGCTGTTCGGGCTACTGTCCTTGACGGGCTTCTTTCCACTGGTGATGGCGAACGCGCTGGGCGCGACGCTCTGGTTCTTCCTCGTTGGCGCGCAGTTACTGCGCCTTGGCAGAGCTCGCGACGATGAAAAAGAATAGTTGGCGCCGCTCTAGCCGCGATACGGCTGCCACAAAGGACATCGAGGTTGATCGCAAAATACCCGACCCCAATTCAGGTGAATGCGTTCGCGACTCGGGTTCCGGGCGAGTGGTTCGCCAATTGCCGGGTGACAATGGCCGGATGTGGATCAACCGGTAATCACCGAGCCTGGAATGAGACGCGTGGCGGATGCGCTGGGATTGAGCGACCGGCGCACCCGCAACTACCTGAGTGCTACTTGCGTCCAGAGCTGAACATGGTTCGCAGCGAGCCTTCCAGCGCATCGCTCCGGCGGTCTGCCGGCGCAGCGGGAGACGACGCGGGATTAGAGGGCTCAATGCGCGATTCAAAATTGGACCACTCGTTCGGCGACGAATAGGCGCTGACCGGAACGCTGTTTACCGGAGCGCTGGCGCTGGGGAGGCTGCTGGGAAATGGGCTCGAGGCGCCCTGAAATCGCCGCTGAAGCCGTTCAATGGCTGCGATATCGAGCTTGTAGTCCTCTTCCACTTGGCGGCGCAATGCATCTAGTTGTTCTCTGTCCATCTGAAATCTCCCTCCGGGCGGTTCTTCATGACTCAGCATCGACCTGGTTGCTAACGCCGTGCTGTTTTGGGCGGCTTGGCAGTTGAATGCACGGGATAAACTCGTCAAACTGACCGCTGCTAATTCTGTTGATTGTGCCATGACCCGCGGGAATTCAACCTGCCCCAAAGGAGGCAGGACAGCGAACGACCCGGTAGGGGCAACGCGCAAGGTGGTGGAGGGGGTTTACGGGCGGGCTACTGGAAATTCTTAACTCTATCTATTCATTTAACTTAGTCAGGATTTCGCCACATTCGCACATGGATCGGGATGACAGTCCCACCGCGGAGATGCGGTTACGCTGCTGGTTCCCCTTGAGGGCTCCGGTTGAAGCAGGGCAGCTCGTCATCGGGCAGGTGAACGGGGCGGGACAATCAAGTTGCGCCCCGCCCGTCCCGGCCGACTTTCGCCGAATTCTCTAATTCAGTCGATCGATTGGAGCGCCCAGACGCCATTATTGAGCACAAAAACCGCCGTCCGCTTGCTGCTCAACTGGTTCCCGGGGTTGTGGGCGATGCCCTGCAGGGGATCGGGAACGCCGTTCAGGACCACTTCTTCCGTGTAGTCGGCCATTTTAGTGCCGCCCGGCTGGTCCTGAAGGTCTCCAATGTCCCTTGCTTTCAGGTGGTTAGAGGCCACAGTGGCGACGGCCACCACATAATGATCGTCCTTGGGGCCGTCCGGATGCCACTCGATGGTGTCGCCGCCGTTGACGAGTGTCAGCGCCTTCTTGCCATCCGGTGTGAGCTTGAAATCACCCCAATAGCCGTTCGGATAGCGCTTGAGCCCGACCCAGTATTTGGCCGTTACCCCTTCCTGCATGCCAAGGTCGTCCACCGCGATGGTGAACGGTGCGGCTGCTGTGGCGTCATATTTGGCTTGAATGAGCGCCAGAGCCTGATCTTTGGAGAGTGGCGGGGCCGACTTGCAGCCGGTCAGCGCCAACCCTGCTCCCAAAACTCCCAAGGTTATTAAAGCTTGCATTTTCCCGATGGAATTCACAACCCCTCCCCATTTCCCGAAAGAGCGCACAAAAATGTCGATTTTTTCGACGCGCCATTTTTCCTCCAACTCTGCACTGCTGTCAATGAAATTGGAAGTGATACTGCGCACAGGTGATGGAAGGAGGCGCTGAGCGGGCCGGATAATACCGCAAGCAATTCAGCGCCATAGGGCTTAGGGCGCGGCTACCGCGCGGCGTTTGCTGTGATTCGATCCGTTAAAAGGTGCAGAAATTCCTGCTCATTGGAGCGCAGGCAGACGTTTGCGTTGGGCGGCCCGGCTTGCGGCCTCGTGAATCCCTCATCGTCAACGGAGAGCCGCATGGGCTGAGTGGGACAGAGCTCCGGCCGGATGGCGTAGGTGACAGCCACAGGGTCATAGAGCGTCGGAGTGCGCCAGGCGCCCGTGCCGCTCCATTCGTGATAGAGCAGGGTCAACTGGTCGGTGAGCGGCGATCCATGCGCGAAGATTGCCGCCATCTGTGGCTGCGGCAAAAGGATCTGCGTGGAGTCGAGGGGCATGAGGAAGACCGGGACGCCGGAGGCCAGCAACGCGCGAAGGCCGGCGGGATCGCAACGGACATTCCACTCGTCGGAGGGGGGCTGCGGGCCGGAGCTGCGGGCCGGGCTGCCATAACCCTGGTAGACGCTGCCACCCATCATGACAACGCGCTTGAGTCTTCGAAACACCGCCGGGTCACGTTCAATAGCCGCCTTCACATTGAAGAGCGGCCCGATGCAGATAAGTGTGATCTGGCCAGGATGAGCGCGAATCTGCGCGAGCAATAAACTGACCGCATCGGGATACCTGCGCACCGGCGCCTGCCGCGCGTATGCGGCCTGGGTAAAGATGTTGGTGTGCGGCGTGGCATCCCCTGCCGCTACGGGAATGTCATTCCGCCCCGCTGCCTTCAGGTAGCGATCGACGAGGCGCGCCCGCAGCTCGGTATCTCCGAACTCGGTAGTGATGGCCAGCAGCCTGAGTTGCGGGCTGCGCAACACCAGGGCCAGCGCGAAGGCATCGTCAATGTCGTCTCCAATATCGGTGTCAAGAATGACCAGTTGCGGCGCCGCCTGTTCGGGCTGAGCCGCCGCAGACAGTGGGCGCGCCGGGCACCACGCACCGGCAGCGACAATCAGAAGCCCGGCAGCGACGCCCCATTTTGGAGTTTCCATGCGCCCCATTGTAGATGGAACCAGAGAGCTTAGTGCGCTGAATCGTGCGCGTAAAAGCTGAGCGCGGCATCGCCCTGCTCGAGAAGGCGGGTGCGGGCGAGGTCGCCAAAGCGCTCGGCCAAACGCTCCTTGCGGCGATGCTCGGCGATGAGGATCGCCCCCTCGGCCAGCACGCCTGCGGCTGCGCCTCCAAGCAGGCTGAGGGTGGCTGCGTACTCGTCGGCCGCGTCGTACGGCGGGTCGAGAAAGACGACTTCGTACTGTTCTCGTTTTGAGCCAGCCGTAGTGCCTCGACGGAGAAAAGCGCCCACACTGACGGCGTGCACGCGGGCTGCGCTGCGCAGGTTCAGGCTTTCGAGATTGGTGCGCAGCACATGGAGCGCGCCCGGCGCCCGCTCCACAAATGCAACGCGGGTTGCACCGCGGCTCAGCGCCTCGATGCCCACCGCGCCCGAGCCGGCATACAAGTCGAGAAACGATGCACCCGCGATGCGCGGGGCAAGCACGTTGAAGAGGGTTTCGCGCAGGCGATCGCTGGAGGGCCGCGTGGCCAGCCCCGGGGGAGCTTTGAGCACCCGCGAACGATAGGTTCCCGCAATGATGCGCATTGGGGTAAGGATAAAGCAGTTCGTGGTGCGTAGCTCGTGACTGGCGTCCGCACGAGGCCGGTTTTGCGAATCACGGGTCACGAAACACGGTTCACAAGCCTCCCTTCCCCTACAATGGCAATATGCGTGGATGGTCCATACCGCTGGGACGCTGGATGGGTGTAGAGGCGCGCGTGCACCTTTTCTTCCCGCTCCTGCTTTTGGTGTTGATTGGGATTAGCGGAGTCGACCAGTGGCCGCGCGGCCTGGGGCTGTTCCTGATTCTGTTGGGCGCGGTGATTACCCGCGAAGTCGTGCGGCTGTTGACCGCGGCATGGCTGGGGCTGCGGCTGCGCGCGGTACTGCTGCTGCCCTTCGGCGGCCTGTTTGCCTACGCCAATCCCGAGAGCCAGGAAAATGCCAACCAGGGCGTAGGGCAGTTTGCCATGGCGCTGGCCGGACCGCTGGCCAACTTCAGCGCGGCCCTGATTCTGGCTGCGGCCATTCGCGGGGCCAGCGGTAACGTGGCCTTGCTCACTTCACCCTTGCTCACCGCCAGCCATCTGTTGCGCAGCCTGGTGTGGATGCAGATTTTCCTGGGCGTGCTGCACATGGTGCCCGCTTACCCGCTGGATTTTGGACGGCTCATTCGCGGCAGCTTTGCGCGCCAGCACGGTTTTGCCATGGCCGGCCGCGCAGCTGCGGGTCTGGGCCAGGCGTTGGCCCTGGCCGGCCTGGTGGGCGGCATGTTGCTGCACAATCCCTGGCTGATTTTGGCCGGCTTCTTCATCATGATTGGCGCGCAGATCGAGGACCAGGGAGTCTTCTTCCAGTCTGTGGTGGACACGGTGCGCATGCGCGAGGTGATGCTGACCGACTTTGCCACGCTCTCGCCGAGCGACACCCTGGCCGATGCGCTGGCGCGCTGCGTGCACTCGCTGCAGGAAGACTTCCCCGTCGTCCGCGGGCCGCAGCTGGTGGGCATCGTCTCCCGGCAGCGGATTGTGGACGCGCTGCGCCACGAGGGCAACGGGTACGTGCAGTCAGTCATGTCGCGGGCCTTCCAGGTGGCGCGGCCGGAGGATACGCTCGGCACCACCATCCGCCGCCTGGCCGTCGGCCAGGGACTGGCGCTGATCCCGGTCACTGAGAGCGGGCGCGTGGTGGGCATTGTCAGCGTCCAGAACCTGATGAGTTCCATGTCGCTGCTGGCGGAAAAGCGCCGCTTCGACAGCCAGGAAGCAGAAGGCTGATAGCTCGTTACCAGTTGTCAGGTCTCAGTTTTCAGTTCTCAGTTTGAGCATGAGCGGCCGGAGCGCTTGCGGCAAGTACGAGAGAGATGAAGCTGGAGACTGACAAGCCGGACGCGGAAGTCGGGAAACCGCTCGCTCCGGGGCTTTATCTGGTCGCAACCCCCATTGGCAATCTTGGCGACATCACGCTGCGGGCGCTCCACGTGCTGCGCAGCGTGGATCGCATCGCCTGCGAAGACACGCGCCAGACGCAGAAGCTGCTCAACCATTTTGAGATTGCCACGCCCACCATCAGCTGCCACGAGCATAATGAGCGCGAGCGCGCAGAGGAGCTGGTGGCGGCGCTCAAGGCGGGTGGGCGCGTTGCGCTGGTCTCTGACGCGGGCACGCCTGCGGTGAGCGATCCCGGTAACTGGCTGGTGCGGGCCGCTATCGATGCCGGCGTGCCGGTGATTCCAATCCCCGGCGCCAATGCGGCCGTGAGCGCGCTGGTCGCCTCCGGTTTGCCGACCGCCGAGTTTCAATTCCTCGGCTTTCTGCCGGAGAAGGCCGGGGCGCGGCGATCGCGGCTCGAAGACCTGGCCGGCGAAGCGCGTGATACTCCCCGGACGCTGATTTTCTACGAGGCGCCGCACCGCATTCTCGATACGCTGGCAGACCTCGAAGCCGCGTGGGGAGCGCAAGTGCGCGTGGTGATTGCGCGGGAGCTGACCAAGTTGCATGAGGAGTTTCTGCGTGGAACCGCGGCCGAGTTGCGGCGCGAGCTGGCGGCGCGCGAACGGGTGCGCGGAGAAATCACGCTGCTGGTCGAAGCGCCGGCCGTGGGCACAGGCGCCGGAGCGACAGAAGCGGCTCGAGAGACTGTCGCTGCCGGTGTGGAGCGCCTGAAGAAATGAAAACAGCATCGATGAGAAGGAGGCGCTCAAGCGCCTGGCGCGCGAGCGTGGTCTTTCGAAGAGCGAACTCTATCGCGAATTGCAGCGCGAACGCGCGCGGCGGAGCTAAGCAGCGTCAGCACGTTGCCGCTCGCGAATGCCCCGGTACGTGTACAGTACCGTGTCCATGTAGTTTCGTGCTTTCCCAGATCAAATTTTCCGTTACGAAATCACGCGAACACGCTACTAGGTCTTTGACCGCTTAATTTTGTACCAATTCCGTGCCCCATCCTTTCGCCTTTTCTCTGGCGAAAGGGTGGGAAACCACGAAAGCCAAAAGTACGAATTCATGCGGTCGGGACCTAGTGGTCTCCCGCTGCGCCTTCGTTCGATTCCGGCTTCGCTTCATGCAGCTCGCGGAGCTCGGCAATAAGTTCGTTCACCTGGGATTGCTTGCGCTCGCTCACATCGAGAAACCGGATGCCCACTGTGCGCTTGTCGCGAATGGACTGAATCACGCCCCCCAGCCGGAAGGGCAAACCTTCGAGCCGGAATTCCACCTCCGCCCGCATGTAGATGCCGCGGGAGTAGGCTTCGTCGAGCCGGATACCGCAGCCGGCCAGGCTGAGATCGAGGATTCGCCCTTCCAGGCGCGATCCACTTTTCACTAGAAAGATCACTGCCGACGTGTCGACCGGTTCCCGCGCCTGCACGCGCCGTTCACGGGCAGGGCGGCCCACCTGCGGCTGGGACGTTGTCGACCCAGGGGCAGCCAGGTCCTTCGCCGGCTGATCAGCCGGAGCCTGCTCGGGAAGGTCAGCTGGCTGGCCCGCTTGCTGCGCGCTTGACGGGCAATCTTCGGCTGCCTTCCTCCGAGCCCGCGCCTCGAGTTCTTCGAGGACGACTCCTAGATCTTCGGCCTGCCGCGGAAGGCTATTGGGAAAGCGGACGCCCGCCTCGATATGCGGTTTCTTGGGACTCGTCTCCTTGCGACAGTCGGCCCATTCAATGGCGCCGCGGAACCGAAAGACGATTCCGTTCACTTTGAAGTGAATCTCGATGGGCGCTCCGGGAGGAACGCGCAGCGGCTCCTGGGTGCGAATGCGGCATCCGCTAAGGCTGAGTTCGACAATACGGCAGCGCAGGGACTGACGCAGGGTCAGCAGCAGGACGGAGGCATCCTCGTCAACCGGGCAGCGGGCATGGGCACGGAGTTCGCGCCCCCCGCCTGTTCCGCTCGCCGCTTCCTGGACGGTTGTCATCGCGTTCCGGATCGTGGCGGAAGGTTAGTGGCCGGCGGAAAGCTCCCAGGGGCGAGCCGCTTTGGGCTGCGCAGCTTCCCGGCCCTTCAGCCGATCGTACAGATAACGGTCGCTGGTGGTTCCCAGCGACTCGTTGTAGAGGCTGATGCCGCCCGACAGATCCTTCAACTCCTCACTAAATGAGTGAATGGCCTGCAATTGGGTGGCCGTGGCGGGAAGCTCATATTTGGAGGTTTTAATGAACTTCTGGTAACCGCGATCGACCAGCCGCGCGACTTCGCCCTGCACCAGCACCCCAGGCCGCACGGCGAAGGCTGCCGAGGCCGACTCGGCCGGCGCCAGCACCGCTCCGACTTCGTTTTTGCTCACCAGCACCCCGCCGATGGCCGGGTTGGAAGGCGCCACCTCGAAGCCATGGGAGCGCAGCAGATTCAGCGTTTCATCGAATCCAGGATGGCGGGTTTTTTTCTTCATAGGTCTTTCCAGTGATCAGCGGTCAGAGATCAGATTTCAGAGAGCAGGGATCACGTTTCAGTTCCCCGCTTGCCGCTCAGGGTATCGGCGGGGTGCTTTCCCTGTCCTCTTATTATAGATTCACAGTTGCCCGTCTCTGCTGTGACGCCTGAACCTGACACGCGAAACCTGTTTATCCATGCCGCTGCTTCTGCCACGCTCGGTTTACCACGCACTTCGCGCCCACGGCGAAGAGGCATACCCGGAGGAGTGCTGCGGGGCGCTGCTGGGACGGCCGGCGGGCGAGGGTTGGGAGATTGTAGACGCGGTGCGTGCGCAAAATGCCAGCACCGCGCCGGCCCGCAGCCATTACGAGATCGCTGCGGCGGAACTGGTGGGCATTGCGCGCGAGGCGCGGAGGCAGGGGCTGGAGATCGCCGGTTTTTATCATTCCCATCCGGATGCCCGGGCCCAGTGGTCGCTGACGGACCTGTCCGAAGCGCACTGGATCGGCGCCAGCTATGTGATCACCGAGGTGGTGCGCGGCAAAGCCGGCGAGACGCGCTCGTTCCGGCTGGCCGGCACAACGGAAGAGAATAAGCGGTTTGAGGCGGAGATGATTGAGCTGGCCGGAAAATGAGTGGTGGGCGATTTGGCCGCGCATTCCCCAGAGGCTAAACAGGCTGCGGGAAAACTCCTTGAATGGAGCTTTGTAACAAGAACGAAGCCTTGTAACAAGGATGGGGCTTTGTAACAAGGGCACGACTTTAGTCGGGCCGAGAAAGCCCGCAAAAGGAACGAGGGCTTTAGCCCCTGCGGGATGTTGTTACGCACTATTTGCACCCACTATAGAGTTTTTCCGCAACCTCGAAAGCCCCGCTCATTTCGGGTGATTTCATCTGTACGGGCTAAAAGGCCCGTGAGGCCGAGCCCTTCTCAATCGACCCGCTACCGGAAAATGAGTCGCCGCGGCCACCGCTTTCCACTGGCACCGCCAAATCTTCACTTTACAGAGTTCGCCCGGGACGCCCATAATCGCTGCACTCTCAGAGCCGACGCGTTTTCCCTGGCTTCTGGTCTCCCCACCGCTGGACTCTCTGAGCAAAACAAGGAGGGTTTTCATGAAGAAATTTGGAAAAGTTCTACTCGGAGTGTCGATGGCTACCGCGGCCTGCGGTTGTCTGATGGCACAGGATATGAGCACGCCGGCGATGAGCGAGCCGCCCAAGGTGTTGCAAATCTTCCGGGAATATCTGAAGCCGGGCAGGGCCGGAATGATCCACGACAAGTCGGAGAGCGGCTTTGTGCAGGCTATGGTCAAGGCGAAGTGGCCTACCCACTATGTCGCCCTCAATTCGCTTTCCGGCAAGAGCCGTGCCCTGTACCTGACCGGCTACGACTCCTTTGCCGACTGGCAGAAGGACAGCGACGCGGTCGCGAAGAACGCGGCGCTCTCCGCGGATTTGGACCGGCTGGCCCAGTCGGACGGGGACTTGCTGACCGAAACCGATGCGTACGTCTTCTCCTACCAGCCCGATCTCAGCTACCAGGTCACGGGCGACCTGGCCAACGTGAAGTACATGGAAGTGACTTCATTCCATCTGCATCCCGGCCACCACAAGGATTGGACCGACCTGGTGAAACTGGTGATGGATGGTCACAAGAAGGCCGGCACCAGCGCCAACTGGGCAACCTATGAGCTGGAATACGGCGGCGGCGACGAGTACGTCATCTTCAGCATCGACAAGGGAATGGCCGATATCGACAACGGCTTCGCCGATGACAAGAAATTTCACGACGCCATGGGTGACGACGGCATGAAGAAGCTGGACGACCTGGTTGCGGCCTGCATCGAGAGCAGCGACTCCGAGTTGTTCGCCATCAACCCCAAGCAGAGCTACGCGCCGGAGGATTGGGTGAAAGAGAATCCCGACTTCTGGAAGCCGAAGCCGACAATGGCGGCCAAGCCCGCCACGGCGGATAAGATGAAGCCGATGGCAGGCATGAAGCCGGCCGGACAATAACCGATCGTGGTTCGTGACTCGCGTCGCGCGCCACCGGGCACACCCTGAACGGCTCCGGATACCGGGGCCGTTCGTGTTTTCAAGACGCGGCTTTGTTAGGCTGAAGACAGCGAGCCGATTGCCCTCAGCTCGCTGCTTGATAAGCGCCATGCCTGCAAACACGACTCTTCCCGAGCTCACGACCGCCGAGATGGCGCGCTATGCGCGGCACCTGATTCTGCCGGAAGTGGGGATGGAGGGCCAGCAGAAGCTGAAGGCCGCGCGCGTGCTGTGCGTGGGCACAGGCGGGCTGGGTTCGCCGCTGGCCTTGTACCTGGCCGCAGCCGGCGTGGGCACGCTGGGGCTGGTCGATTTTGATGTGGTGGATGCAAGCAATCTGCAGCGCCAGATCCTGCACTCCACGCGCGACGTGGGCCGCAGCAAGCTGGATTCAGCGGCCGACAAACTGAGCGCGCTCAATCCTGCCGTCCAAATCGTGAAGCACCAAACCATGCTGACCAGCGCCAACGCGCTCGAGATTCTGAGCGGCTACGATCTTGTCGCCGACGGAACGGACAATTTTCCCACGCGCTACCTGGTCAACGACGCCTGCGTGATCGCGGGCAAGCCCAACGTCTACGCGTCAATTTTCCGGTTCGAAGGGCAAGCCAGCATTTTTGCCACGCGCGAGGGCCCCTGTTATCGCTGCATCTATCCCGAGCCGCCGCCACCCGGCACGGTTCCGAGCTGTGCCGAGGGCGGGGTGCTGGGCATCCTGCCCGGATTGCTCGGCGTGATCCAGGCAACCGAAGCCATCAAGCTCATTCTCGGCAAAGGCGAATCATTAATTGGGCGGTTGCTGCTGGTCGATGCGCTCGCCATGCGCTTCCGCGAGCTGAAACTGCGCAAGAATCCCGAGTGCCCGGTGTGCGGCACGCACCCCACCATCACTCAGCTCATTGACTACCAACAATTCTGCGGGCTTCGGTCCGCTGCACAGCTCGCAACGGCGAGTCAGCTCGCAACGGCGACACAGGAGACAGCATTGAAGAACGGCATTCCCCAGATCACCCCGACCGAACTCAAACAGCGCCTGGATGCAAAAGAGGACATTTTTGTGCTCGATGTACGCGAGCCCTTCGAGCACCAGATTGCCAATATCGGCGGCACGTTGATTCCGATAAACGAAGTGCCGCACCGCCTTGGCGAGATCGATCGCGAGCGCGAGGTTGTGGTGCACTGCAAGTCCGGCGGCCGCAGCCAGCGCGTGGCAGAGTTCCTGGCCCAGTCGGGCTATGCGAAGGTGTCGAACCTGGCCGGCGGCATTACAGCCTGGTCCAACGACGTGGACCCAACGGTTCCCAAGTATTGAAACCGTGGCAAAATGTTGGAGAACGAACTGGAGCCTGGCCGCATGAATGCGTTTGTCGAGATCCCGGCCCTTCCCCCGCGCAGCATTGTGCTCGACCCTCCCTTGACGGATGAGGAGTTCGAGCACATGTGCGAGCAAACCGGGTTCGCTTCACTGGAGCGGAGCAAGGAAGGAACCATCATCGTGAACGCACCTGCGGGCAGCATGACCAGCGACGGAAACAGTGAAATCAACCAACAGCTCAGGGAGTGGTGGAAGAAGCATCGCAAGGGCCGAGCCTTCGATTCCAGCGCGGGCTTTTTCCTGCGCGACGGGTCCATGCTCAACCCTGATGCAGCCTACATCACTGCGGAGCAAATGAAGGGGCTCACCCGCGCCGATCGGAAGCGTTTCCTGCGCCTCGCCCCGGCCTTTGTCATCGAACTGCGTTCGGAAAGCGACAGCCTCGCAGGCGTAGCGGCGAAGATGGAAGCGTGGATCGCAAACGGCGTTCAGCTTGGCTGGCTCGTCGACCCGGAGGCGAAGCAGGTTCATGTTTATGAGCCAGGAGCGGCACCGCGCATCGAATCCGGTCTGAAAGTCGAAGGCTCCGGGCCGATCGAGGGGTTCGCTCTCGATCTTGAAGAGGTTTGGCGCTGCTACGAGTAGCCGTGCAGATCGCCATCGCGCGGGCTTCGATCGCTTACAATCAACGGACAATGGTCTGTCCCGTTCTCACTGGAAAACATATTCGGCTGGAGCCGCTGGAGCTCGATCACGCCGAGGCGCTGGCCCAAGCATCGGCCGGCGATGCTGCGCTCTACCAATGGAGCCTGGTTCCGCAAGGCGCGGACGCTGTGCGCGCCTATATTGAGACCGCGCTGGCCTTGCGCGATGCGGGCAAAGCTGCGGCTTTCGCCACGGTCCGGCTTTCCGACGGCGCGGTCATCGGCTCAACGCGCTTCTTCGATCTGGAGAACTGGGCCTGGCCGGAGGGCCACGCGCGCCACGGCCGCCGCACACCCGATGTGTGTGAAATTGGCTACACGTGGTTGACTGCCGGAGCGATTCGCAGCGCTGCAAATACCGAAGCCAAATTGCTGATGCTGACCTATGCCTTCGAGACCTGGGATATGCTGCGCGTCTGCCTGCATACCGATGCGCGCAATCAGCGCTCGCAGGCGGCCATCGAACGCATTGGCGGAAAATTCGAGGGAGTGTTGCGCGCGCATCGCATGGCGGCTGATTTTACGCCCCGCGATTCGTATCGCTACTCGATTGTCGCCAGCGAATGGCCGGAGGCGAAGCAGCGGCTCGCGCAGCGATTGCGGGACGTATAGCTCCGTCGAACCCTCGCGCGCCTCGCTTAGCGCAGTAACCGGAACAGGCCGCGCTTGGTTTCTTTATCGCCCGTCACGCCGCCTGCGCTGCGCGCCATCTCGCGGATGGCCAGGGAAATGGGCGAATCCACCAGCACCATGGGAGTAGCCGTGTTGCGCGTGCGCCGCGCGGCCGCCCAGTCGTCTGGAATCTTCCACTGCGCCGCGCGAGTGAGCGTCTTGGCGATCTGGCTATCGTCGAACAGCAGCGTCTTGGAGGTGTAGCGATTGAGAACGATCTGCAGGCTGTCGCCGCGGGCAGCAAAAAACTGCGCGATCATGCGGTTGGCGTTGCGCAACTCGCTGATGCCCACTTGCGTGACCAGATAGACGGCTGAGCACTGTTCAAAGAGCGCCGTGCCGACCAGTTCGACGCGCGACCCGGCATCCACCACCACAAAGTCATAACTCTGCCGGACCACCGCAGCGAGCTTATCCATCGCGCCCGGCGCCGGCGCCGCATCGCGAAAATCGTTGGGCGCAGCCAGCACATCGAAGGTGCCGCTATGGTTAGCCACCAGCGTTCGGATGAAGTTCGGATCCAGACGGTCGGAATCCTGCAGGGCGTCGATGACCGAGTACTGGGTGTTCATACCCAGGTTAATGGCCACGTCGCCCAGCGGCACGCCCAGGTCAATCAACAGCGTGCTCTGTTCCGACTCCTGCGCCAGCCCCAAGGCAAAGTTCGAGGCCAGCGTGGTGACGCCGCAACCTCCCTTGGTGCCCAGGAAGATAAACATCTTGCCCGGCGCCCGCTCGCCGGGGCGTGGCGTGCCCCGATGCTGGTAGGCCCGGGTCAGCGCAGCGGCCACCTCGGCGGAATCGAGGGGCAGCGTGAAATACTCCCGCACCCCGGCGCGCATAAAGCGAACCGCCTGCTTCATGTCCGCCCGTGCCGAGTACGCCATCACATTGGCGCAGCCGTCGGTTACCAGGCGCTCAGCCAGTTCGAAGGCCCGGTCGCCATCGCTGTCCACATCGATGACGATGATGCTGTAGTTCTGAACGAGCTCCGGGACCGCATCGCTGGAAGGCAGGGTGATGAACTCGCGAAGGCGCACACCGGCATTCGCGGAGAGGGTCTCCGCAACCAAGGCGCGGCGCTCGTCGTTGGAACCGCAGAGCGCCACACTGAGCACGCTTCTGTCCGCGCCGCCTGTCATTGTTCTAATTTCAGACATTGCGAAATAGCTGCTCCGCCAGCGGATGGTATCTCTTATTCTATCCCGTCGCGCGGCAGGCCATCGGATCGGCTAAGCTGCTCGGTGGTTATACTTTTGACTCGCGCACAGCGACGGAGTGGCAGGCGGAGACTGCGCGTTACCGGGCTGCGGAACCACAGCCTGCGATGGCAGCAAAGGTGAGATCTTCCGCGGCGCATCCGTGCTCCTGCCGCCACTGCTCGAAAAGCCGCCCATAGCTGAGGGTGATGTACTGCGAACGCTCGACGCCCAGGCGCTCCGAGACCCGGTCGATCCAGGCTGGCTTTCCTTCGAGCTCGGCATAATTGCCGATCGGCGTCTCGTCCACCACGCAATGTCCTTCGCCGTCGGTCCACTCCGCACGCCACTTTTCGTAACGAAACGCGGGCACCAGGCCGAGCGCGAGAAAGACCTCGGCCAACGCATTGCCGTCGGCAACCTCGGTCTCGGTCTCGATGCGGTGCTTGTGGGTGTCTTCGCCAGGGCCGGTGCGCGGCAGGCATTTGTGAGTCAGCGTCCAGCGGCTCTCGTAGTGACGGATACGCAGGATCTCGGTGCGCGCGCGCATCTGCCGGTCGGGCGTGTCGTAAAGCACGTTGCTCTCAAAGGCGCGCGGCGTCTGCAGCCGGAAACCCGCAGCCTCCAGCCGCTGGTTCAACCCCGCCACATCGTCCACACGAAATTTGATCTCGGTTTCGACAGGCACGCACTCAGTGTATAGAAAGCAGGGACCAGGAGACCAAGGGACAAAGAGAACAAGGGACAAAGGGACCCAGAGAAAAACAAGAGGGTTGGTTCTCCGCGCTCCCCAGCGTTGAAAATAGAAGTGTGAAGACGTTGCGGCTGATCGTCGATCCACTGAACCTGGACAGCGGGCCCGCCAGCACGGCACTGGAGACCGCTGCCGCGGCACTGCGTTCCGGCGGCCTAGTGGCTCTGCCCACTGAAACCGTCTACGGACTGGGCGCCAACGCGCTCGATCCCGCGGCGGTGGCGCGCATCTTTGCTGCCAAAGGCCGGCCGGCGTGGGACCCGGTGATTGTGCACATCGCGCCGGGCCATTTCCATCAGCAAAAGGACGCACAGCCGGAAGCGATGCTGGAAGGCCTCGTCGACCAAATTCCTGAGCCCGCGCGCCGCCTGATGCGCGCCTTCTGGCCGGGACCGCTCACGCTGTTGCTGCCACGCAGCCGCGCCGTGCCCGACGCAGTCACAGCGGGCCGTCCGCTGGTGGGCGTGCGCATGCCCTCGCATCCGGTAGCGCTCGAACTGATTCGCCGCGCCGGGGTTCCGGTGGCCGCGCCCAGCGCCAATCTCTTCGGGCACATCAGCCCCACCACTGCCGACCACGTGCTGGCCGATCTCGACGGCCGCATCGATGCCGTCGTCGATGCCGGACCGACCAACCACGGCGTGGAGTCGACCGTGCTCGACCCATGCAGCAGCCCCATGGTGATCTACCGGCCCGGTGCGGTCACGGCCGATCAGATTCGCGCTGTCGCCGGAGCGGTCGAAGTCTTCAAGGAGACAGCCGCGCCGGCATCGCTGCCAATTGAGGCTTTACCGTCGCCGGGCGTCGGCCTGCGCCACTACGCGCCCAAGGCGCGGCTGATCGCGATTGAGGCCGCGCTGCCGGAGCTTGCCGCGCGCCTCGACATGACTGCCCTCGAGTACAAGGGCGAGCGCATCGGAGTGCTCTTGCCAGAGGGAGTTTCTGCTCCAATTAGCGTGGGGCTGCACCACGTTTTCCCGTGGGGCCGCTGGGACGCGCCCGAAGAGATGGCCCGCACGCTCTATGCGGGATTACGCGAGCTGGATGCGGCCGGTTGCACCGTTATCCTGTGCCCGCTGCCGGCCGCAGAAGGAATTGGCGCAGCGATTCGGGATCGAGTGATGAAGGCAGGGAACAAGGGAACGAGGGACCAGGGGAACGAGAAAGCCTGAGTTCCGGCCTTTGCGGTCTCCCACCCTTGCGATAGCAAAAATTCGCAAGCATGGGGCACGGAGAGCTTGTTACTGGGTACGGGGGACTTGTCACTGGGCGGAGTCTCTTTGCCGTAAGCAGCAGTTGCAGGAAGATGCGGCGCCGAAACCTTGTCCCTCTGTCCCTATCTCACTGCCCTGCGTCTCCCACCTTGTACATGTACTTGATGGCGGATTTATAAATCAGCATCTTGCCGCGGCCGCGGACTTTGATCGAGTTCCGGTCGTACCACTCGATACAACCTTCCACATGTTCGCCATCTTCCAGCACCACCACCATGGGGGTCTGCGATTGGATTTGCTTCTGTAAATAGAACAGTTCGGCGTGCCGATTGGGCGCGTCCACGTCCGTCTGTTCGGCTGTAAATTTCAAAGGCATAGGTGCAGGAAAGCCTCTCCTCAGCCGGTCGTACGGCCGGATAAAATCGACGCTGCTTTCGCGATGTCTTGCGGGCAGAATAGATGAAATGCTCATAGGAACACAACCTCTCCAAAAAAAATCGATCGAAACGCGATTCGCCGTTCTGCCTGAAAACGCGAAATTCGCCCCATACACACCGGGAACTCGTGAAAAATCCCGCGGTGGAGTAGTTAGCCCTGCAACCTGAAAGAAACAGAAATCCTCATCCAACTGCGAACAGGATGTGGAACCGCAATCGCGGGAATTGAAGCGCTTTTCACAGTTCTTCAGACCTGGGCAACGTGCAGCGTGGCGTTGGCTTGAACAAAACGCCATGCGAGCGCGTCGATCTCACGTCCACAGAAATGGATAAACGCTATACCCTCGCGTCCCGGGTACGTGGGAGCTTCAAAGTGACAGATGCCCCAGCAGTTGTGTTGGTTGCACTCAGTGGGGTGGTGGCTGTGGAAAGAAGCCAGGGAAACCACAGTTGCCCGCGTAGCGGGCAAAAGACGATAGCCCCAGGCGCAAGCCTGGGGAAAGCGTTAGCGCGCGAGGCTGACGGCCATGGCGTCGAGCGAGAGCGAGCGCAGCAGGTTGCGCCGCATCCCCTGCTCCACCTGCACCAACGCCCGGGCCGCGCCATCGATCCAGTCGATGCTCAAACCCTCAGCCAGGCGGGCCAGTTCGGCGCTCAGGTCCAGGTTGCGGATCAGCGCCGGCGTTCCAGCGACGATGAGCAGCAGATCTTCGATCAGGCTGCTCAGGGCGCGCAGCAGGTTTACCGTTTTTTGCTGGCCGTCGGCGCCGGCGCGATAGGTTTCCGTTGCGTGAAAAAGCTGCGAGTAGTCAGGTTCCCGCAATGCGGTGCGCAGCAGGATCAGGGCGTCATTGCGGCTGGCCACATACGCGGCCAGATCGATGACCAGGGCGCGGCCGATAGCGCCCTCCGCCAGTCGAGCCGCCAGCGCGCGGTCGCGCTCCTTGAGCTCCGGCCGGCGGCGGGCCAGCAGCGCTTCAATCTCAGAGGGCGGCAGGGCGCCCAGGCGATGGACCACTGCCCGGGATCGAATCGTCGGCAGCAGTTCCTGGGGATTTTCCGTGAGCAGAACAAGTGACGTATGCTCAGGCGGCTCTTCCAACAGTTTCAGCAAGCTGTTGGCCGCCTCCTTCATGAACTGCGAGCAGGTGAAGATGGTGAAGGCGCGTTTTGCCTCGACGGGCGGCCGGTAATACGCCACGTGGATGGCTTGCCGCACCTGGCCCAGCTTGATAAGCAGTTGCGGCGGGTCGGGCGGAATGATCAGCACGTCGGGGTGCGTCTGGATGAGGACGCGGGTCTCGCGCTTGTCGGTCTCGCGCAGATCCTCGCGCGCCGCCACGGCCTGCTCCACGCGCTCTTCCAGGTTAGCCGCCTCGGCAATGCGCGTGCAGTTGGAACAGGCGCCGCAGAAGTCGGGCAGGCCGTCGGATTCAGTGGGATTGAGGCAGTTGACCGCCTGGGCCAACATCAATGACAGCTTGTACTTGCCCGCGCCGCGCGGCCCGGACAGGATCAGCGAGTGGGGAAACCGGCCCGCGCGAATGCCTTCGCGCAGGTGCGTGACGGTGGCCGTGTTCCCGAGAAATTCGCTGAAGCCCACGGATTGAGGATAGTGCATCTCGCGCCGGAGGCGCAGCGTTGGTTAGCCCCGCGCTTCAGCGTGGGGAACTGATTCACCATCCGAGAGCAGCATTCCTGCAGGGACGGTGCAGGCAACCGTCAGGCCGAAATTCCAATACCGGATAGAATGAAAGAGGAGGTTTCCCCACTCTTGTACCGCGTTTACATGGACGCTAATGCCACAACGCCTCTGCTTCCCGGGGTGTTCGAGGCGATGCGTCCCTACTGGATGGAGCACTTCGGGAACGCCTCGTCGATTTATGTGCAGGGCCAGCAGGCACGTACGGCCGTGGACCAGGCGCGCGAAACGCTGGCACAGTTCTTCAACTGCCGCGAAGCCGAGGTGGTGTTCAACTCCGGCGGGACGGAGGGCGATAATACTGCCGTCTTTGGCCTGCTGCGCCCCGGCGACCACCTCATCACCACAGCCATTGAGCATTCCGCCGTACTGCGCGCAGCCGAACGCATGACCGAGCGCGGCGTGGAAGTGACGTATATCGCCCCGCAGCCCAATGGGCTGATCAATCCCGAGGCGATTCGCGCCGCCCTGACACCGCGGACCCGGCTGATCAGCGTGATGCTGGCCAACAACGAGACCGGCGTGCTGCAGCCGGTGGAAGAGATCGGAAAAATTGCCGCTGAAGCCCACGCGTTCTTTCACATCGATGCCGTGCAGGGCGCGGGCAAGGTGCCCTTCGATGTGAAGCGGTTCGGGTGCCATCTGCTCTCGATCAGCGCGCACAAGATGCATGGGCCCAAGGGCGTGGGCGCCATGTACGTGCGCCGCGGAACGCCGCTGGAGCCGCTTCTCGTGGGCGGCAGCCACGAGCGCCGCCGTCGTGCGGGCACAGAGAATGTGACCGGCGTCGTAGGCTTGGGAAAGGCCGCGGAGCTGGCCATGGAAAGCCTGGCCGACGGAACGCTGGATCGTGTAGCCGCTCTGCGCGACCGGCTGGAAGCGGGGATTCTGAAGCTTGCAGGAACAGCCGTAAATGGCGCCGGCGCGCAGCGCACCGCCAACACCACCAACATCCGTTTCGACCAGGTGGAGGGCGAGGCGATGCTGATCGCGCTCGACCTCAAGGGTGTGGCCGTTAGCGGCGGTTCGGCGTGCCATTCGGGCTCGACCGAGCCCAGCCATGTGCTGATGGCCATGGGATTAGATAAGAACGCGGCTCGTGCGAGCTTGCGTTTCAGCCTGCTGAAGACGGCGACCGAAGCAGATGTGGATCATGCGCTGCGCGTGGTGCCGGAGGCGGTGGAACGGCTGCGGGCGCTGGCGCCAGAGACGGCTTCTAGCCTCTAGCTCCTAGCTTCTAGCTACGGGTTCCTGGCTCGGCTGCTTCACATGTTACCTCTGGGGAAACGATCGAAGTTGAACCAGCGAAATAAGCAATGCAAGAGCTAGTACCGTGACTTCGTGATTTCGTAATCGTGCCCAGAACTTTTGGGTGCCCCGGGTCTCGCTTTTGAGACCTGGGAGACCACAGAATTACGCGGTTGTGGTACTAGGTCTTTGACCGCTTAATTTTGTACCAATTCCGTGGCCCATCCTTTCGCCTTTTCTCTGGCGAAAGGGTGGGAAACACAAAAACCAAAAGTACGAATTCATGCGGTCGGGGACCTAGTGGCTAGAAGCTAGGAGCTAGAAGCCAGGGGCTTTCAGAATGTCACAGAACACCACCATTGCCGTCGCCATGTCCGGAGGGGTTGACTCCTCTACGGTGGCGGCGATCCTCGCCCGCCTGGGCGATGGCGCTACCATTGTCGGCCTGACGCTGCAGCTCTGGGATCAGACGCGGCTGGCGGGCAAGCACGGCATTCCCGATGCACCCAAGGCTGGCCGCTGCTGCTCGCTGGACGATGTCTACGACGCGCGCCGCGTGGCCGAGCAGCTTGGCATTCCCTATTACGTGGTGAACCAGGAAGAGCGCTTCGAGCGCGATGTGGTGCGGCCGTTTGTGGACGAGTACCTGGCCGGGCGCACGCCGATTCCCTGCTCGCTGTGCAACAACCACATCAAGTTCGACCAGCTGCTGAAGACGGCGCGCTCGCATCGGCGCGGAGCGCATCGCTACCGGCCACTACGCGGTGAACGAGTACGACCCCACGCGCGATTCTGGCCGCGGCCGCTGGATCCTGAAGCGGCCTGCCGACCTTGCCAAGGATCAGACCTACTTCCTCTTCGGCCTGACGCAGGAGCAGCTTGCGCACACGCTCTTCCCGCTGGGTCGGATGCTCAAGCCCGCAGTGCGTGAGACGGCGCGGCAGCATGGGTTGCGACTGGCTGAAAAGCCTGACTCGCAGGAGATCTGCTTCATCCCCGGCGGCGACTACAAGCAATTTCTGACCGCCTATCTCGAGGAGCAGGGCGAGCCAGTGCCGGAGACAGCCGGCGAGCTGGTGGCATCGAGCGGCGAGGTGATCGGGCGCCACGAGGGAATCTCGAACTTCACCGTGGGCCAGCGCAAGGGGCTCAACGTGGCCTCGCCTACGCCGCTCTACGTGCTCAACATCGACCCGGCCAGCCATCGCGTGACCGTGGGCGCAGACGCCGAGCTGGCCACGCACACGTTGCGCGCACGGCGCCTGAACTGGATCAGCATTCCCGATCTGACCGGGCCAATGCGCGTGCGGGCCAAGATTCGCCACCGGCATGAGCCGGCGTGGGCTACGCTGGAGCCGGCGGGCGCCGATGCGGTGACGGCCACCTTCGACGAGCCGCAGCGCGCTGTCACACCGGGCCAGTCGGCGGTCTTCTACGACGGCGATGAGGTTGTGGGTGGGGGCTGGATCTTCTGATCCGCATCCTCAATGACAGCTGGTTGCCTACGGCCGAAGATTCGTGCTCGCCCCTGCCGGGCGCGGGGGCGCTACAGGCTCGCTATCGGGATAGCGGTAGGCGTCGTGCACCGTATGTCCGCCTTCCGGATCGCGCAGCGTATCCACCACCGCTTTGACTGAGGCGATGACGCCCGAGAGCTGGCGCATGGGCTTGGCCACTGCGTCGGATACAAACGTGCCCGCGCGCTCCACGCGATCGAAAATGGAGGACAGAATGTGGTCCACGCGGCCCACCTGGCGCTGGGTGCGCGCGATAATGTCGTTCGCCGCCTCCTGCACGTCGGCGGTCTGCTCGCGCAGCTTGGTGGTGATGACCGCCAGTTCGTCGGCCGCCGCTTCCACCTTGGGCGCTACCTTCTCGACCACTTCCCGCACGCTCTGGATCAGCGGCATAATCGAGGAGCGATACTGCTCCAACTCTTCGCGCACGTTTTTGGCGGCCTTGCGCGCTGTCAGCAGCACCGCAATCATTCCGATGGTCTGCACCACCAGGGCCAGGGCGGCAATGGCCACAAAAGCAAGAATTGTGTTTTCAATACTGATCGACACTGCAGCACCTCGCCTCAGGAACGAATCGTTGAGTTGGATTGCTCCCGGACAGTGAAGAAGGCCGCTCGGCGCGACCCTTTCGCAATTCTCCACGGGCTCACTGGCCGTTCAAAACCAGTCACCCGCGCGGCAGGCAACTATGCCATGCGGCTGGCTGCCAACTGCGCGCGATCATTGCCAATTCGCAGGGAATCGAGCCAGCCCAAAGCCGGCCACTTGCGCCTCGGGAGGGCGGTTGCGCCTTAGAAAGGCGGTTTTGTCCACCCGGGGCGGTTGCGCCGCGCCCGGGCGTCGCGCCTGAGAGGGCCGTGCCGCCCGGACCGGGAAAAAGCCAGATCAGTATTCGTGGGTCTCGCCGGTCGCAGTGGTCGACTTGTAAGCCTGCCGGCCCGCATCCACCGCCGCGCTTACACGGCTGGTCTGCTCGGTAACCAGGCTCTTGCCGCGCTCCACAAACTCTTCCCACTGCGCACGTCCGCGATCCACCACCTCGCGGCCGCGATCGACATAGTCGCCTACCTGCTCCTTGCCCTTGTCTACAAACGCGCCCACTTGCTCCTTGCCCTTGTCGACAATCGCACCCACGCTCTCCGCGGCCTGCCGGCTACGGGCGCGCAGGTACTCAGTACCCTCGCGGGCGCCGGTCGCAAGATCTTCTCGGGTTTCACGACCACTCTTAGGCGCATACAGGATGCCCACCAGAGCGCCCACACCCAATCCGGCTAAAAACCATGCCAAACCATAACTCTTGCTATCTTCTGCCATGAAAATTCTCCTTTCGCGGAGTCTATAGGTTGCCTGAGCGTATCAAAACTACCTAGTTTACCGCAAATCCCCCACCAATAATGCGCTTGAATGATTGCTGGCCGTGCAAGAGGCCACCGCGGACGCACGGGGGAGTGGGTTGGTGCGGTGACCTCTCCACGGGTTGGACGCCGGGGTATGCCCCGGAGTTGCAAACCATGGGAAATGAGGCAGCTTGCGTTCTCAACCCGCAGCAGCAGCGCTCATCGCTAATGGCCGCAGCCGCACCCGCGCGCCAGCACCTCGGCGAAATGCAGCGCCTCGCGATGGCCAAGCTGCGCAATCTGCTCGCGGCAACTGAAACCGTCGGCGAGGATTACCGTCAACGGGCCCGCGGATTGGACCGCAGGCAGCAGACCGTCGGCGGCGATGGTCTTCGATACTTCGAACTTGTCTGCCTCAAAGCCGAATGGACCGGCCATGCCGCAGCAGCCGGCCTGGATGGGTTCAACCACCGCGCCCGCCTGGCGCAGCAGCGCGATCTCGCTCTCCGGACCGCCGAAGACCGCCTTGTGATGGCAGTGGCCGTGGACTAGGATGTGCGCGCCGCTCAATCGGCCGACAGCAAAACCGGGAGCCTGCGCGGAGAGCCAGTCGGCCAGCAACCAGACCTGCTCGCTGAGGAGTTTCGCTCTCCGGTCTTTTGGAAATAGTTCGTGCAACTCATCTTTGAAGACGCTGGCGCAGCTTGGCTCGAGAAAGATGAAGGGCCTTCCCGCTTCGATCTGTGGCGCCATGCGGTCGAGAACGTTGGCCAGGTAAGCGCGGGCCGCGCCCAGAAATCCGAAGTCATAGAGCGGGCGCCCGCAGCAGATGTGTCCCTGCGGAACTTCAACCGCAAAGCCGGCTTCGGTCAAAACACTCTCCGCCGCCGCCAACGTCTGCGGGTGATAGTAGTTGTTCCAGGTGTCGGGCCAGAGAAGCACCTGCCGCATCTGGCCCGCGTTTGTGGTCTCCCAGGTCTCAGAATCGAGACCAGGGGCACCCACCACCTGCGGTGCGGCGGACCGCGCTTCGCGCGAAAGGCCCTGCGATTGAAGTTCGTGGTCTTCCACCCTCGCGCCAGAAAGAAGGCACGAGGATGGGGCACGCAACTTTACTGTCCCATCCTGTCTCGACCCCAACTCTCCCGTGCCCCGTCCTCGCGATTTTTCACTGTCGCGAGGGCGGGAAGCCACAAAGCTCTGCGCAGCCAGGCACGGCAGTTCGCGCTCTTGCGCGACACCCGCCAAACGTTTGATAAGTGAACCGGTCAGCGGCCCGGTCAGCAGAGCATTCGTAAGCGCGGGCGCGACCGATCCGAGCCGCGCCATCTTATCGGCAAAGCCGAAAACGTAGTGCTGCAGCGGGTGCAGCCGGCCTTTATAGTGCTGGGCCAGGAACTCGGCCTTGTACTGGGCCATATCCACCTGCACCGGGCACTCGCTCTTGCAGGCCTTGCAGCTCAGGCAGAGGTCGAGCGCCTCATGCACCGCCTCGCTGCGGAACCCTTCTGAGCGCAGAGCGCCGGCCATCATCTCCCACAGCAGGTGCGCGCGGCCCCGGGTGGAGTGCTGCTCCTCGCCTGTCGCACGGTAACTGGGGCACATCACGCCGCCCTTCGTATTGCGGCAGGCGCCCACGCCCACGCAGCGCTCCGCGGCGCGCTCCAGGGAGCCGCCGTCGGCAGCGAACGCGAAATGCTTCCTGGGCTCCTCCGCTTCGTGCGACTCCGCTTCCGCGGTGTAGCGAAGATTCTCGAGCGGATCGTAGACGCGCACCGCATCGGAAACCTTGCCCGGATTCATACGGTTGTCGGGGTCCCACAGCGCCTTGAACTCGCGGAATGCGCCCACCAGTTCCGGCCCGAACATCTTGGGCAGCAGTATCGCGCGCGATTGCCCGTCCCCGTGTTCGCCGCTGAACGAGCCGCCGAATTCAACCACGACGTCTGCCGCCCGCTCAATAAACTCGCGGAATTTGCGCAGCCCCTCGGGGGTGCGGAAATCGAAGTTGATGCGCATGTGCACGCAGCCCTGTCCATAATGCCCATACAGTGGGCTGCGATAGCCGTACTCCGCCATCAGCGCGGTGATGCGGCGCAGATATTGACCCAATTTTTCCGGCGGAACGGCGCCGTCTTCCCATCCTTCGAAGCGATCCGGCTCGCCGGGAACAAAGACCATGGCGCCCAACGCCGACTCGCGCACATGCCACACGGCTGCAGCCTCTGCCGGGGTGCAGATATGCGCCACCGGCGGCGTGGGCCAGCGCTGCGCACTGCGGGTCACTTCCTCAGCTTTGGCCCGAGCTTCTTCCTCGGAGTCCGCACCCATTTCAACCAGCAAGAATCCAACACCTTCGGGCAGCTTGTCGAGATCCGTTAAAGCCAAACCTTTGCGGCGCATGAACTGAACGAGCAGCGCATCGAAACCCTCCAGGCCGATCGGCTTGTGTTCCAGCGCGCGCGGGACGGCATCGGCGGCTGTGAAGGCATCGTTGAATGCCAGCACCACCAGGATGCGGTGCTGCGGGCTCCTGGTAAGGTTCAGCGTGGCGCCGACAATATTGACGCACGTTCCTTCAGAGCCCACCAGCGCCCGCGCCACGTTGAAGTTGTTTTCGGGCAATAGCTCGTCGAGGTTGTAGCCGGAAACGCGCCGCGGAATGCGTGGATACTTTTTCCGGATCTGGTCGCCATAACGGTCGCGCAGGCGCTTGAGCCCTGCATAAATCTCGCCCTGCCGCCCGCCCGCCCTGATGACGGCTTCGAGCTCTTCGGGGGCAGTCGTCCCCACCGTCATCCGCGTGCCATCGTAGAGCACAATGTCGAGCGACTCCACGTTGTCCACGGCCTTGCCGCCCAGGAGGCCATGCACCCCGCAACTGTTGTTACCCAGCATGCCGCCCAGCGTGCAGCGCGAGTGCGTGGCCGGGTCGGGCGCGTAGGTAAGCTGGTGCTGCTCGGCTGCCTCGCGCAGCCGGTCGAGCACGATGCCCGGCTCCACGCGCGCCAACCGCTTCGCGGGGTCCAGCCCCTGGAGCGAATTCATGAACCGCGAGTAGTCGAAGACCACAGCGACGTTGACGCACTGACCGGCCAGGCTGGTGCCCGCTCCGCGAGGCAGCACCGCGGCGTCGGTGGCGCGGCAGGCTGCCAGCGCCGCTTCCACATCCGCCGCGTCACGCGGAAAGACTACGCCGATGGGGAGCTGGCGGTAATTGGAAGCATCGGCCGCGTAGAGAGCGCGCGAGCCCAGGTCAAAACGCACCTCTCCGCGCACGGTTTTCTTGAGTTGTGCTTCCAGTTCGCGGTGGGCGGAAAAGGCCTCGTGCGCGAGCCGCTGGCCGACGATCGGGAAGGTGGAAGAGGTCACGAAGAAATGGTACGCCCCCGGCGAAAGCACGGACGTAAGAGGCACGAAATCCTGGCCACGGCGCCGACCGAATCGACCCGCGCCGACGGAACCGCCCAACGTCCCTCGCCCAACGCACCTCGCCGAGAGACGCAGGATGATGGCCGGCTATCTTCGATTGCCTCCTCTATTTCTTTTTGTTGCTCTCGAGATCGACGTTGTGGGCCTGCGCGACCTTCTGGAGCATCTGGTAATCCTGCGTGAGCGGGTCTGTATCTTGCGATGCGGCATTGCGCAGCGATGAGTTTTGGCTGTCCCGGGCTTCGTTGTGGAACTGCTTCAGGCTCTCGCGCTGCACCTCGCCCATGTTCTCGAGATACGCAGTGTCGAAGTCCTGCCCGGAGAGCGCCTGCATCTTATCAATCTCCTTCTTCTCCTTTTTCGATGGACCTTTGGGAGTATCGACGCCCAACTGCTTTGCGGCCGGTTGCAGCTGCGTGTCGAGTTCGCTGTGGATCTTTACCGTCTGCTGGCTGAACTGCTGCACGTCCGGACTGGTGGACTTTTGCTGGGCAAGCTGGCTCAGCCGGATCTGCTCCTCGTCGTTTTCCAAAGTATTCCGGATAAACCCCTGGTCGGCCATATTTTGCGGGTTCATCTCATCCGGCATGTTGGCGCCGCCGGGTGCGCCGGGACTGCCCGCGGCGCCTCCTGTGGGTCCCTGGGGTGGTCCGCCGCCGGGGTTGGCTGTACCGCCCCCGCCAGGCATCTGGGCGGCCAGGGTAGCGACAGAGAGGAGAACGATGGCGGCGAGAAAGAAACGATGGACACGACGGACATGAGCAATTGAAATCAAGGAAGTTCCCTCCGCGGCCGGCAGACGGGTGCCGGCACTCAGCGGGTTGGGATGCCCGGGCGTGGAAGGAGAGTTGGCTGGGACGGGGTTGGGCGGATGGCGATCGTTCCACCATCCGGTCCGCCTGGTGCTGGCTTTATTAATATGGTGCGCTGGCTTTACTGGTCCCCGCCGAGGATGGAGCCCACAATGCCGCCCAGCAACCCTCCGCCCACGGTTGCTGCGGCCGTATTGCGGGTGTCGCCCTGGGGCAGGTACTCGCCGATCTGGTGGGCCAGCCGCGAAATCGGCAGCGTCTGCAGCCACACCGCGCCGGGGCCGACCAGTTCCGCCAGGAAGATGCCGTCGCCGCCGAAGATCATGTTCTTGATGCCCGGCACCATGGTGATCTGAAAGCCGACCGTGGTCTGAAATGCCCCCACGTGGCCCGGATGGACGCGCAGCACTTCGCCGGGGGCAAGATTTTTCTGGATCAGTTCGCCGGAGAGTTCGATCCACGCCGTTCCCACGCCGCCCACGCGCTGCAGCAGAAAACCGTCCCCGCCAAAGATGCCGGCACCCAGCGACTGCTGAAATCCAACTGAAATGGTCACCTGCGTTGTAGCGCACAGGAACCCATGCCGGTGGACCATATACTCCGGCCCGTTGCCCAATTCCACAGGGACGATGTGACCGGGCACCTTGGTGGCGAAGGAAACCGAGCCGGGATACTGCCAGGCGCGGTACTCGGTCATAAAGATGCTGCCGCCGCCGGCCACGCGCTTGAGCACGCCGAACAGCCCGCCGCCCCCGCCCATCTGCGTGTGGGTGGCCATCTGAATGGAGCCGGTCATCCACGAAAGCTCGCCGCTCTCGGAAAAAACGCTTTCGTTGGGCTGAAGTTCGACTTCGAGGACGGGCATAGTGGTGCCCTGAATGCGCGCTTGCATGGGTGCCTCCTGGGGGTAGTGTAGAAGATCGCGGTGACCAGGCTATTCACAGCCGGTAGCCGGTAGCCTGTAGCTCCTGGTCTGCTGTTCGAGGCTTCGGTGACCAGCTGCCGGCTACTGGCTGCCCGCTACAGGCTACCGGCTACCGGCTACTGGCTACTGGCTTCCGGCTCTTGGCTGCCAATCTTCATTGACTCCAGAAGCGTTTTCCCGTATTCTGAAGACCTTGCGCGGTGTTGCGCCTGAGGTCTGTGTGTTGGCACCCGGACCCCGGCTGGCGAATCCTGAAATGGACCGTCCGGCACAGGCAAATGGCTGAAAAGCCTGAAAAGAGCCCCGAAACGGGGTTACACCCGCAATCCTCACCCGAACAGATTTGTTTGGAAGTGGGTCAAGCTTAACCCGCGCATCATTGGCGCGGACGGTAAACGCGCTTTGCGCGGAATTTTTTTGATCGGCGGCGGCGAGCGGCTTTTTCAGCCGGCCGCACAGGTTGAAAGGGTAGAAGAGATGTCGACCTTTGTTCCCAGCGGCAAGGATATTGACCGCAAGTGGTATGTAGTGGACGCCGACGGCCAGACCCTGGGCCGTCTGGCCACCAAGGCTGCCAGTATCCTCAGCGGCAAGCTCAACCCGCAGTACGTCCCCTACATCGATATGGGCGATCACGTCATCGTGATCAACGCGGAGAAGGTTCGGCTGACCGGCCTGAAAGACCAGAAGAAGGTCTATCGCCGCTACACCGGCTTCCCCGGCGGCCTGCGCGAGGAATCGTTCACCCGCCTGATCCAGCGCAAGCCGGAAAAGGTTCTGGAAGAGGCCATCAAGGGCATGCTGCCCAAGACCAAGATGGGCCGCCAGATGGCGACCAAACTGAAGGTCTATCGTGGCGACAAGCACCCCCACCAGGCGCAGACGCCGGTGGAAATGAAGATTGCGTAAAAGCAGCTACCAGCTGCTAGCTTCTAGCTCCTGGCCTTGCAAGTGCGGGAGCGAATGTCCTCGGAAGAGCCTAAACAGCGGCCCAGGCGTGATGAAGCTAGAAGCTAGAAGCTAGAAGCTAGGAGCTAAAGAAGAATGGCAGATCTGGTGCAGTATTACGGGACGGGGCGGCGCAAGTCGGCCATTGCCCGCGTCTTTTTGCGTCCCGGCTCGGGCGAGTGGAAGGTCAACGGCAAGGGCTTCGACGAGTACTTCGTCACCGAGCAGCAGCGCGTAAGCGCCAAGCGCACCCTGGTAGTGGCCGATATGGTCGCCACCTTCGACGTGCTGACCACCGTCCGGGGCGGCGGTGTTGCCGCGCAGGCTGACGCCGTGAAAATGGGCGTGGCTCGCGCGCTGATTGAGTTCAACCCCGAACTGCGGAAGACCCTCAAGGCTGAAGGCCTGCTGACCCGCGATGCGCGCATCAAGGAGCGCAAGAAGTACGGTCAGAAGGGCGCCCGCAAGCGGTTCCAATTCAGCAAGCGCTAACGCGCTTGCGAGCTACTAAGCTGCTAGCTTCTAGCTCCTAGCTCTTTGTGCTCGTGCCAGCTATATGGGCTTCCCTAAAAAGGGAGTTCCGGCACGGACAAGCTAGAGGCTAGAAGCTAGCAGCTAGAAGCTGGTTTTCCCACTCTCCCCGCAAGGGGCATCAATTCCGGCCCGGCCGGAATGCACTTCAATAAGGAGACACTTTGGCGACCATCACCATGAAGGAGCTGCTCGAAGCGGGAGTTCACTTCGGGCATCAGACCAAGCGCTGGAACCCCAAGATGAAGGAATACATCTTCGGCGAGCGCAACGGTATTTACATCATCGACCTGCAGAAGACGCTCAAGCTGTTTAAGGACGCGTCGAAGTTTGTCACCGACATGTGCGCCAGCGGCAAGACGATTCTGTTCGTCGGCACCAAGCGGCAGGCACAGGACGCGGTTGCCGAAGAGGCCAACCGCGCCGGTATGCCCTACGTCAACCAGCGCTGGCTGGGTGGGCTGCTCACCAACTGGGTGACCGTGCAGAAGAGTGTAAAGCGCCTTCAGGAACTGGACGAGATGGCCACCGACGGTCGCTACGAATTGCTGACCAAGAAGGAAGTGATTCGCCTCGAGCGCGAGCGCAAGCACCTCCAGGCCAATCTGGCCGGCATCAAGAACATGAAGCGCCTGCCCGACGCCCTCTTCATCGTGGACTCGAACAACGAGGCCATCGCCGTCAAGGAAGCGCGCAAACTGGGCATTCCCGTGGTTGCAGTGGTCGATACCAACTGCGATCCCACGGTGGTCGATTACGTGATCCCCGGCAACGACGACGCGCTGCGCGCCATTCGCCTGTTCACCTCGAAGATTGCCGATTCGGCCGCCGAGGGCGTGAACATGGTGGGCGACAAGACATTCGTCGAAGAGGCTCCCGCGCCGGTTGCAGTCGCCAATGGCGTTGCCGAAGAAGCGGCTCCCGCCGAGGAAGTCGACCTGGCTGCCGCCTATGGCAGCGGCATTCGCAAGGCGCCGGCCGCTGTGGCCTCGCTTGAAGAAGCCGAAGCCGCCGAAGGCTCTCTGTAAGCTTCCGCGCACAACCTGTGCGCAAACCAGAAAAGCGTGGCCGGCCGACATTCGCGTGCCACGCTTTTCTTTTGCCGGAGCGCAGGCTCCGCGACCTGAAACTTCCGTGCCCCATCCTTTCCGCTTTTTCCTGCGGAAAGGGTGGGAGACCACAAACCTGGACCGGGCTACGAGCCAGTAGCCGGTAGCAAAAAAGCTGCAGGCTACCGGCTACGAGCTACCGGCTCAGAAAAGAAACGAGAGATATGACCGTGACTGAGAAAATCGACGCCAAATTGGTGAAGGAGCTTCGCGAAAAGTCCGGAGCGCCCATGGGCGATTGCCTCAAGGCTTTGCAGGAAGCCAAGGGCGATATGGAAGCTGCATTCGTCGTGCTGCGCAAGCGGGGCATGGCCTCCGCGCAGAAGAAGGCCTCGCGCACCACCAATGAGGGCGCAGTGGGCACCTACATCCACGCCGGTGGCAAAATCGGCGTGCTGCTGGAGCTGAACTGCGAAAGCGATTTCGTGGCCCGCACCCCGGACTTCCAGGATCTGCTCAAGGACATCGCCATGCACGTGGCGGCCAGCGATCCCCGTTATGTGAAGCCTGAGGACGTGACCCCCGCCGATTTGGAGCGCGAGAAGGATATCTTCCGCTCCCAGGCCGCGGCCACCGGCAAGCCCGCTCCCGTGATCGAGAAGATCGTCGAAGGCAAGATGGCCAAGTTCTACGAAGAGGTTTGCCTGCTTGAGCAGCCCTTCATCAAGGACCAGGCTGTCACCATCAAGGAACTGATCGCGCACAAGGTATCCAAGCTGGGTGAGAACATCACCGTCCGCCGCTTTGCCCGCTTCAAAGTAGGCGCGCCCGACTGGACCGTAGCCCAGACCAAGGCCGTAGAAGCCGCAGCCGAGTAGTTTCAGGGATCAGGACCAACCAAGAAGCATGGGTGCCCCATCCTTTCGGCAGCTTCATCGCCGAATGGGTGGGAGACCACAGAGGCAGACCAGAGGGCAGCCCGCAATGGGCTGCCCTTTTTGTTCTTCTAGTCATTTTGATCCATCCTCCTGCGAGAGGTCTGGATGCGCGGTAACCGGCGGATGGCCTTCATAACTCTCGCCCGCCAGACAAACAGAGATGGCGTGGCCAACGTCAACGTTGCGCGTAACGATCCATTGGCCTATCGGTTCGCCGAGCACCATTCCCAATAAGCCCGCCAAGGCGATCATGGGCGGCGCCGGGCTCTTCACGCGAATCACTCCGTACAGCACCCCCACCGCCAGACCCACCGCGAACGATATGAGCATCGCCTTCATTGGTCCCTCCTAGCTCGTAGGATGAACCAAAACGCTCGGGCGTGGGTGGCCCCGTTCATTCCGCGATCCCACGGCCGAAAGGGTGGAGTTTCCCCTCCTGATCGGACAGAGCAGGATTTGCCCAGCGCAGGCTTTTGCCTTGACAAACCATAACTGCACGGTTATGGTTCTGGCATGACAGGCACGGCGGACAAACTGTTCCGGGCCCTCGCCGATCCCACGCGCCGCGCCATCTATGAGCGGCTCACCCGCGACGGCGAACAGACCGTTCACGCCTTGACCGAGCGCGCCGGCGTATCGCAGCCGATGGTCTCCAGGCACCTGGCTGCGCTCAAACGCGCCCGGCTGGTTCGGCATCGCCGGCACGGGCGCGAGACCCACTACCAGGCCAGGCCGGAAGCTCTCGCGCCGCTCGCCGATTGGATCCGCCACTACGGCGCCTTCTGGCAAAGCAGGTTCGATCGCCTCGGTGATGTGCTGGAAAAACTCGAAGACATTCAGGAAAGGATGGACAAATGACCACGCCCGCTACTTCTACCCGTTCCGTTATCGTCGAAAGAGAATTCCCTCACCCGCCGGAGAAGGTATGGCGGGCCCTCACCGAGAGCTCCTTGATTGAGCAGTGGCTCATGAGGAATGACTTTGAGCCGCTTGTGGGGCACTCGTTCACCTTGCGCATGGACCCGGTGCCAAACTGGAACGGCGTGATCGAGTGCCGCGTCCTGGCAATTGATCCTGGCAAGGCCCTTACTTACGCGTGGGGCGCCCTGGGGCTGGAGAGCGTGGTCGCGTTTACGCTGACACCCACAGATGCCGGCACCCATCTGCGCATGGAGCATTCCGGCTTCCGGCCCGACCAGGAGCAGGCCTACAAGAGCGCCACGTACGGTTGGCAGAATTTCCTGGGCAAGCTGGAACCGGTTGTCGCCGGGCTGCAATAAGCGCCGCGCGCGGGGCTGGGCGCCTGACGGCGTCGAGCCCTGCGGTACGCCCAGGCGGGGCAGTCGAGCCTCAACCGGGTTTCGAGGCCGCGCAAGGGTCACCTTGCGCCACGGCCCTGCCTGGAAAGCCGGTCGCGAATGCTAGAATTCCTGCGATTGTCTCACGGGGGATTGAATGCATTCGCAGAACACCGATACTGCTTTTTTCAATCGCAATGACCGGCGCATCGTCCTCGGCACAACGCTGCTGCTGCTTTCGCTCGCGGCACTGAGCAAGCCCGCCGCCGCGCAAAACATCAAGATGTTCGCAAACACAGACAAGGATTGGACGCGCATCTCCATTCCGCCCACCCACCCCGTGAGCAACGTCGCACAGTGGCACATTGACGCGGCCAAGCGCACCATTGTCTGCGACGGCAACGGCGGCCACGAATGGCTCCGCTTCAATCACCAGCTGGGTGACCTTGAGTTCCGCGTCAAATGGCGCTTCACCCCGGTCCCGGGCACGACCAAGTACAACAGCGGCGTCTTCTTCCGCAACAACGACGACGGCTCGATCTGGCACCAGGCGCAGACCTCGCTCGCGGGAGGATATATCTTCGGCCTCACGCCCATCGACGGCAAGCCCACGCGCTTCAATTTGCAAAAGGACATGAAGGAGAATCGCGTGAAGCCGGCCGGCCAGTGGAACCTCTATGACATTCGCTGCGTAGGCCCCACCTGCACGCTGGCCGTGAACGGCGAAGTGGTGAACACGGTGCAGACCGGGATTGCGAAAGGGTATGTGGGCCTGGAGTCCGAGGGCTATCAGATCACCTTCAAAGATTTCAAACTGCGCGAGCTACACTGAAGCCTTGCCCGCCGGTTCGAGCGAAATGGGTTTTCGCCCCTGCAAGTTCATTGCCTCTAACATCGACCTGCAGGTGTCTGCTCGTGATCAATTTCCGGCCAGCGACAATTCACACAGAATCACTTGCTTTTAGACTGCGCGTCGGTGTCGGCTCTGGTGGCGAATACTACCGGAGCAATAATCAATCCGAGATAAGCAAGACCAATCAAAACGTCATGCATGGTTCTCCCTCATGCGCGGCGGACTCCTCATCCGGCGCCAATACTCGGCTCACGGCTTCGCTCCCTCCGCCTGTTCTTACCCTCAGGCCTCGGTCGCGGAGTCCAGTGATCCCTGGTTTTTTATGGCTTTTGCACTCGCCGTTCCCAATTCATCTGCGGTGCAATTAGAACGCCTTAAGCATCTGCCCTATCAATGGGGCCACAGAAGGGGATGCGGCGCTGCTGCCAGCGCGGCGATGTGCTTCATCGGTCCACCCTTACGCTGTCTTGGAGAGCTTGCTTCCGCTGTACCCTATGCCAGGGCCTCCAGGACCGCAGTTCAGCTATGAACGGCGTTGGGCCGAGTTCATAGCTGCGACTTCGATGATGCTACGGATAAAACCACACACACTGTGACTCCGATCACGATCAACAGGACACGATCAACAGGACACGATCAACGGGAGTTGACCGCCTCGCACTTGAAGTCCCCTTATTCCTGTCTTCGATTAGCGACGGGCGCAGCCCCGGAACTTAGAAGGACACATCGGCCGGCTCGCTGACTTCCAGCACCGACTGGTCGCCGGTGCGCTGCTTCCACGCCGCCCGAATCGCCGCAATCTTGGCGCGATCCTCCGCCGTGTCCGGGTGATCGACGATCAGCATCTTGGAGCGCAGCCGCTCCGCTGCCGACTCGCTCTTCCCCTGCCACTGCCCATAAACGTCCACCACGCTCAGGCCGCCGGGAAACCGAGGCGTGACCTCTTTGTCGAGGAACTCCCGCCACTCGGCCTCGCTAATGCCCTGTTCCGGATGATCTACCGGGCCAAGGCCAAAATAGAGCTTGGTATCGATCCAGCCGGCGGTGTGTCCCGGGTGCGCAGCATCGCCCGCCAACACCGGCGCAGCAACCGCCGGTTGAGCCGCGCGGTGCAGGCAGCCAGCCGTGGCCAATGGAATCAATATGAAAGGCAGAAGTCCGCGCAGGCGCATAAGCAAGGCGATAAGCAGGTCCTTCGATTCGCTGCGCTACGCTTCGGTCACTCAGGATGGCAGGTTAAGCGGCCTTGGGGCAAGCTTGCCCCTTTGTCCCTTGTCCCAGCCTTGTTTACTTCTCCACTTCCACACCCCGCCAGAAGGCCACGTGGCCCTTGATCTTGCGCGCGGCAGGTTTGGGATCGGGATAGTACCAGGCAGCGTCCTGATTATCCTGCCCGTCGATCAACAGGCTCATGTAGCGCGCCTGGCCTTTCCAGGGGCAGGTGGAGGTGGTGGTGCTGGGGCGAAAGTACTCCCGCTTGAGGGTGGACTCGGGAAAGTACACGTTGCCCTCAACCTCAATCGTTTGATCGCTTTCGGCTACGACTTTTCCGTTCCAGATTGCTCGCGCCATGGTGTTCTTTCGATCACTTCCCTTTTGCGCGCCCCGCAGGGCGCGCAAAAGGGTGACCGGATACACACTAGCAGAGTTTGACCTGCGTGGCGAGTCTCCGCAATCCGGGTGGAACCTGAAAAGAGACTACTTGGCGGCTTCCACCGCTTCGACATGCATGCTCTTGTTGGCCATGTCTTCGCTGGCTTTCACTGTCACCCTGGCGCCGTAAAAATCAGACTTCACCGCGTCGGGGTTGTCGATGCTCCACACCTGGTGCTTGGAGTCCACGAAGACCGGCTTCATGCCGCCCTCGATGCACTTCTTGACGCAGGCTGCACCGCTGCCGGCGTGCTTGGCGCCGCACATCGAATCCGAGATCCAGCCAGTGTGGGCGGAGTCGGCGGCCTGAGCCACGACGACGGTTAGGGCAAACAGGGCAGCCAAAACGACAGATACACGTTTCATGGGAAAACCTCCGAGGGGAATGGGGAAACTGCGGAACTCCACCATCATGACCCGGCCGGGCGGGTTTGACAAGCAAAAACGGTGTGAAGATTGGCCCGGGACGATCGGCTAGCGGGAACTGCGCGACGCATTCACGCGGTTGAGAATCTCCTCGTAACGCTGCTGCGCAACTGAAAACCGCTTGATCAAATCGCTGGTCCGGGCCAGAAAGTAAGGATTCCGCTCGCGGATGGTCTCGAGAATAGGGGCGAACTTGGCCAGCAGAAAAAAGCCCTCGCCATTCGAGTCCACAAACAGCTCGGCTGAAAGTGCGCCGTGCAGCACCATGGCCGCGGCCATTTCCCAGTAGGTGACGACCTGGCGGAAGTAGGCATTATGCGGATCTTTGGGATTCTCGGCTACGGCGAAGAACTCTTCTGCAGTCTTAGGCCAGAACTGGCCTCCGACCCAGGCCCGCGCCTCGCGCATCACCGACTCGGTGCGCAATTGGTAGAGTTTCAGGATGATTTCCGCATCGGCGGGTGTGGCCAACATTCGCTCCATAATGGGTCTTTTCTCTCCGAAAGACCCATGGTAGCAGCTTGGGCGGATGGTTCGTAGCGCCGGTCTCCTGACCGGCTGTCGCGCGGGCGTCCACGCCCGCGCCCTCTTACGCCGGCTGCAGCTCCTGCTTTTCCTTCTCCACCACCGGCCCATGCGTCTCGGCCGTAGGCGGAGGCGGCGCATCGCCAATGCGCTTCGAGTAGCTGCACACCACCGTCGGCTCTTCCGCCGCAGGCGCTGCTTTTTTGCCGCGCTTCTTCGGAGCCTCTTCCTCAGCCGCCTTTTTCTTGTTCGGGCACTCGAGGTAGATACCGCACTTGAGCATCTTCTCCACCAGGTACGGGCTCTTGCACTCCGGGCACTTCTGCGGCACCGGCTTGCAGTTCGACGTGAAGTCGCACTTGGGATAATTCGTGCAGCCCCAGAAGACATTGCCGCGGCGCGCCTTGCGCTCGGCAATGTCGCCTTCGCCGCACTTGGGGCACTTCATGCCTTCAATCAGGTTCTGCTTGATGTACTTGCACTTCGGGTAGCCGGAGCAGGAGACAAACTCGCCGTACGCGCCCTGGCGCAGCACCAGCGGCTTGCCGCACTGCGGGCAATCCTCGCCGGTCGGCTCGGGCGGCTTCTGCTGCTGCTTCTGGCTCAGCTTGCGGAAGGTCTTGCAGGGCGGATCGGCGTTGTAATCCGGGCAGGCCATGAACGGCCCGAAGAGGCCGCGCCGCATCACCATCACCTTGCCGCAGTTCTCGCAGTACTCCTCGGTGTCGCCCGCCTCCTGCGCCTCCGGCGTGTTCAGGTCCGGCTTGGCGGCAATGTTTTCCTTGGTGAAAGTGCAGCTCGTCGGGTCCTTCTTGTTGTAGGTCGAGCACGCAAAGAAGGTGCCGAACTTGCCCCACTTCAGAACCAGCGGAGACCCGCACACCTCGCACTTCTCGTCCGTCACCTGCTCCATGCGCTTGATGTTGCGCATCTTCTTGTCGGCGTCTTTGAGCTCCTCTTCAAAGTGGTCGTAGAAGCCGTTCAGCAGATCGGTCCACTTCTCCTTGCCCTCTTCAATGTCGTCCAGCTCTTCTTCGAGCTTGGCCGTGTACGTGGTGTCGAAGATGTACGGAAAATTCTCCACCAGCAGGTCGCACACCACCACGCCGATCTCCGTCGGATAGAAGCGCCCGCGCGAGCCGCCGTGCTTGACCACGTACTCGCGGTCCTGAATGGTGTTGATGATCGACGCGTAGGTCGACGGCCGCCCGATGCCGCGCTCTTCCAGCTCCTTCACCAGCGAGGCTTCGTTGTAGCGCGGAGGCGGCTGCGTGAAGTGCTCTTCGGGCAGCAGCTCTTCCAGCTCCAGCGTCTTCACGCCGTCGAGACTGGGCAGCTTGTTGGCGCTCTCGTCGTCCTCGTCCTTCTTCTCCTCGCTAACCTCGTAGACCTTCAGGAAGCCGTCGAAGCGCATCACCGAGCCGCTTACGCGGAAGTCGTAGCGTCTTGCCGTTTTTCTTCGACTTCGCCGCAATGTTCGCCGTGGTCACGTCAAAAATTGCCGGAACCATCTGCGAGGCCACAAAGCGCTTCCAGATCAGCGTGTAGAGCTTCAGCTGCTCGTCGCTCAGATAGCGCGCAATCGACTCCGGCGTGCGCGCAGCATCGGTGGGCCGGATGGCTTCGTGCGCATCCTGCGCGTCCTTCTTGCCCTTGTAGGCAGTTGGGCGTCCGCCGGCAGATACTTGTCGCCCAGCTGTCTTCGCAATCCACTCCCGCGCCGCCACCTTGCTTCCGGCGCCACGCGCGGCGAATCGGTTCGCATGTACGTGATCAGGCCGGTCGTGCCTTCCGCGCCCAGGTCGATGCCTTCATACAGCCGCTGCGCCACGCCCATGGTGCGGCGCACGTTGAAGCCCAGCTTGTTGGCCGCGTCGCGCTGCAGTTGGCTGGTGATGAACGGAGCCAGCGGCCGCCGCTGCTGCTCGCGGGCCTGCACGCTGGCCAGCGCCACTCCGCATCCTTCGAGCGCGGCCAGCACCTCGTCCATCGCCTTCTTGTCGGGCAGGGCGCTCGCAATGAACTGGTCTTTCCCGTCCTTGTCCTTGCCGTTCGCCACGCGCGCCGGCTCGCCATTCATGCCGATAAACCTGGCTTTGAATTTCTTGCTCCGCCTGGCGCTCCGGATGCAGCAATGCTTCGAGCGTCCAGTACTCCACCGGCTGAAACGCGCCAATCTCCCGCTCGCGTTCCACAATCAGGCGCACGCGCCACGGTCTGCACGCGGCCCGCGGAAAGCCCGCGGCGCACCTTGTCCCACAGCAGCGGCGAAATCTGGTAGCCCACCAGCCGGTCCAGCACGCGCCGCGTCTGCTGCGCGTCCACCAGATTCTGATCGATGTCGCGGGCGTGCTTGAACGCGTCCTGCACCGCCTTCTTGGTGATCTCGTTGAAGGTCACGCGGCGAATCTTCTTCCGCTCTTTCGCGTTGGTGCCCAGTTGCAGCGCCAGATGATACGCAATCGCCTCGCCTTCGCGGTCCGGGTCAGGCGCCAGATAAATCTCGTCGGCCTTGGCAGCCAGCTTCTTCAGCTGGTCGACAACCTTTTCCTTGCCCGGAGACACAACCAGCTCCGGCTCGAAGGTCCGCTTCTTCAGCTCCACGCCAATTTCGTTCTTGGGCAGGTCCATGATGTGCCCGACCGATGCGCGCACTTCAAACCCTTTGCCCAGATACTTCTCGATCGTCTTCGCCTTGGCGGGGGACTCGACGATCACCAGTGATTTGCTCGTTGCCATTCTGAAACCAGCTTCCTCTCTGCTCCAGCCCTGGTGCGTAGCGCTGCAGCGCATCGCTGCAGCGCATCACCCCGCCGGTCTTTCCTCTTACTCTTATTTGATCCGTTGCGGTCCCTTGCCGTTGCGACTCATTGCCGGCGCGCCGTTTCGTGTCGCCCCGGGAACCGGATTTTTTGAGACGCCCAAAAAAATGGCCCGCAAGTGTTGCACCCTACCACGGAACACCGTTGCATTTCCACTCGCGCCACCCGTTCCTGCCCTCAGCCAACCGGTTTTCAGGTACAAAATCACTCCGTCAGCCGTCCGCAAGATATTGATGACGCTGCCGGTTCAGAAACTCAATCACACATCCGTGAAATTTACTGAAGAATTGGACTAAAGAACTGAAAATCGGTATGCCGCTGTCACCCACAGACCTCGCTTGCCTTGGTCCCTCGTTCCCTTGGTCCCAGCCTTTCTCACATCGTGCGCACATAATTCTTGCCCGGCAAGCAGCGGATGCGGCCCGCCATCTCCAGCTCAAACAGCGCCGTAAACACTTCTGAAGAAGTAAGTTGCGTCTCGAGAAGCTCGAGAATCTGATCGATCTGCAGGCTCTCGTCGGTGCGCAGCGCCTCCAGCACCATAGCCTCTTCGGGTCTCAGAACGGGATCCGGCAGTAATGATGCTTGCGACTCCGATTTGGATGCAGAAGCGCTGGCCTCCTCGAGTTCCAGCCGCACCTGCGAGGGCAGCTCCTCCCACACGTCCTCCCATGTCGCCACCAGCTTGGCGCCCTGTTTTATCAATGTGTTAGGCGTCCAGGAGCCTTTGCTGGTCACATTGCCCGGCACGGCGAACAGGTCGCGATTCTGCTCGGCCGCGCAGCGCGCCGTCACCCGCGTACCGGAGTTCTCGCTCGCCTCCACTACCAGCACCGCAACGCTGAGCCCGCTTAAGATCCGGTTGCGGCGGGGAAAGTTCTGCGGCGCCGGAAACGTCCCCATCGGCATCTCGCTCACAATCGCTCCGCCGGCCGGCCAGAATCTCCTCCGCCAGCTTCCGGTTCTCCTTGGGATAGACGACGTCGATGCCTGTTCCCCACACGGCCACGGTGGGCATGCGCGCGGCCAGCGCCCCCTTGTGCGCGGCCGAGTCGATGCCCCGCGCCATTCCGCTCACAATCAGGAGCCGTCGCACGGCCAGGTCGCGGGCCAGCAGCTCCGCCATACCGCTGCCGTAAGGCGTCGGGTGCCGCGTGCCCACCACGGCAATCGACGGCCGGCTCAGCAGCCGCGCCGCCCCGCGCACCCACAGTACCGGCGGCGGATCGTAGATCTCCTTGAGTCGCTCTGGGTACTCCGGACAGCCGTAGCTCACGATCGTGGCCCCCTGCGCCGCCACAAGCCCTGCCTCGGCTTCTGCCGCCTGACGCGACTTGCCGTCGAAGATAAACTGCGCCACCGCAGCCGGAAGTCTCAGGCCTTCGAGAGCGGTCAACGGCAGTTCCAGAACCCGGCTCGCCGAACCTGCCACATTGACCGCATCGAGAATGCGCTTCGGCCCCAGTCCCGGCGTCATCGCCAGTGCCAGCCAAGCCTGCCGCTCCCGGTCCGGCCGCTCCTGGTCCAGTTCCCCTGCCGGCGCGTGTACCTCAACGGGCGCTTCTCCGTTCATGCTGCCTTTCCGCGGCAAACTCCCGCTGTCCGAAGAGCGCGCGAAGGCGCTTCTCCGCCACAACTGAAACTCTGGGGAATTTGCGCTCACGTTAGCCCGCGCCCTGTGCCCTTGTCAAGCGAGTGACGGCTCAGTTGAACGGTTTTGAAGGGTACGGGCTTAGGATTCTGGTCGAGATGAAGCCATGTTTTTGAAGGAAATAGATTTCGGCTTTTGGAGGAAATGAACGTCTGGTTTTTGAAGAGAACGGGCTGCTGGTTTTCAAGGGTACGGGCTTCAAATGTTGCGGAAAAACCCCCGGTGTGGGGCTTTGTAGCAAGGGCACGACTTTAGTCGGGCAGAAAAGCCCAATAAATCGAGGTGGGTTTTACAGGTTGCAGAAAAACTCCCGGTGTGTGGCTTTGTAACAAGGGCACGACTTTAGTCGGGCCGATAGAGCCAGCAAAATCACTGTGGGCTTTAGCCCCTGAGGGATGCTTCTACGGTCATTCGATCATCGATGAATTTTTCCGCAGCCTGTTCCGCCCGTACGTCAGAATCCCCCAATGACCGCGGCTTTAGCCGCCGAGGGAATGCGCACTCCACTGCCGCAAGCAAACGGCCTTTCGCCCCGCAAGCAGTCCCCAACCTGATCCCGATCCTCGCATCTCGCGCGAATCCCAATGCGGAGCTTGATAGTCTAAGCACTGTGAGCGTTTCGCACGATCCCCGGTTGCGCATTGCAGCCATTGACTTTCTCAATCCCGCCCCTCTGATGTGGGATTTCGAGTATCCGCCCCTCGACACCGCGCTGGCCCGCCGCTATCGCATTGACCGCATGACGCCCTCCGAGTGCGCCGCGCGCCTCGCCTCCGGCCAGGCCGACGTCGGCCTCATCCCCATCGCCGCTTTGGCCACCACGCCCGGTCTCGGCATCCTGCCTGGTTGCACCATCGCCTCAAAGGACCGCGTGCGCTCGCTGCTTCTGGTCCGCCGCGCCACTCAGCCTCTCCAGAGCATCCGCTCCGTCGCCGCCGATACCGCCAGCCGCACCACGGTCGCCTACACGCGCATCCTGTTCCATAAATGGGGCAATCCGGCCGTCCCCTTCGTCCCCCAGGCCGCCGATCTCGACCTGATGCTGGACCACGCCGACGCCGCTATCGTCATTGGCGACCCCGCCCTGCTCGCCCTCGAAGAGCGCTCGAACCGCTTCGAGCGCACCGGTGAAGAACTCGTCTATCACGACCTGGCCCACGAATGGCGCGCGCTCACCGGCCTTCCCTTCATTTCCGCCGTCTGGGGCACTGCCCTTGCGGGGGGCAGACTTTTGGAGGAGAGCATTGCCAGGGACTTCATTGCCTCCCGCGATCACGGCCTCCAGAACATCGAGGTCCTGGCCGCCGGGTGGGCCGCGCGCCTACCCATCCCGGAGAGCACCATCCGCACCTACCTCTCGCAGAACATCCACTACATTCTCGATGAGGAGTGCCTCGAAGGCATGCGTGGCTTCTTCCGCATGGCTGCGGAAGCCGGGGTACTTCCCGCCTACGCCCCGCCGCTGCCTGTCCACGCGCTCTAGGTCTTTGACCGCTTGATTTTGTACCAATTCCGTGCCCCATCCTTTCGCCTCTTCTCTGGCGAAAGGGTGGGAAACCACGGAAGCCATAAGTACGAATTCATGCGGTCGGGGAACTGGCAGCTTGGTGAAAAACCTGTCTTTTCGTCGCTCGGAGGGAGGTGAGGCTTCAGCCTCACGAACAGGGCCCACGAATTCAGCGTGGCTTTACAGGCTGCGGAAAAACTTCTTTGGAGTAGCAGTTTTGAAAGGGCACGGCTTCAGCCGTGCCGCAAGTAGCTGCAAAATGAGTCCGGCTTTAGCCGCTGAGGGATGCTTCTTCGCATATCTCGTCTCTCGCATCGACTTTTTCCGCAGCCTCTTTAGCCACTGGCCCTTCTTGCGGTGCGCCCCATGGACTCTTTCATGAAACTGCTAGTGTAGTGCGTCACTCATTTCGGTGATTATGACTGGCGCGGCGCGATGCCCGCGTAGCGGGTAACAGACGGTAGCCCCAGGCGCAAGCCTGGGGAAATTGCGCAACTCGTCGCCGCAGCCCCCCGCGGGGGGCGTAAGAAAGGTTTGCGCGCCTCAAAAAACAAGCCCCCGTTTCAACGACGCAGTTCACCCGGGGGGGTTCACCCCAACGCCCTGTCAAGCATTTCCAGGCTCCATCCTTGTTCTATCTTTCAGACCGGCAAGCTGTTAGCCCCACCCCGCACCTTGCCGATAATTACCGCCCCTTGGAGTACGCTCATATAGGCGGGACAAAAGACCGCCGATCAACGACAGCCACCATTGTCCAGTAAGCATCTTCCTTTCATACACTTGCAAATCACTTCCGTTTAGAATCAAGCACTTGCGCGAAGCCCACAAGCCCAACGCCTTATTTTCAAACACTTGCGAAATCGGCAGGGGGTAGGGGTGCCGAATCGAGCGCTGCAATCTGCATCAGCCAGTAAGCACGTTTCTTTCATACACTTGCAAATCACTTCCGTTTAGAATCAATCACTTGCGCGAAGCTAACAGGCCCCATGCTTTGTTTTCAAATACTTGGCAGGGGGTAGGGGGTGCCAAATCGAGAAATCGCACCAGCCAGTAAACTGTTTTATTTCATGCACTTGGAAATAATGCCGTTTATAATCAATCACTTGCGCCAGGACCGCAAGCCTCTTCGTTTATTTTCAAACACTTGCGAAACAGGCAGGGGGGAGGGGGGTGTCGAATCGAGCGCTTCTTCTCGAATCTGCGTCTACCCCACTGAGATCCTGGCATTTGTGCGTGGGGCAGATCCCCTCCGCTGAAGCGGTACCCTGATCCTTACCCGGGAATCAAGAGCCGTCCGAGCAGATCCAGTGGCCAGGCCTATTCAGGAGAGGCGATGAACGTTGGTAAGTATGCACGAAGTTTGCTGGTGGCAGTTCCTCTTCTATCTGGCTGTGCGGGCTTTTGGCAAAGCCCGACTTCCCCGCCGACCTCGGGCTGCACCACCAACTGCACGACACTTTCGAGCGGCAACTTCTACATCCTGACCGGCGGCACCACCCCACAGGTGCAGGGCGAAGTCATCGACACGGGCAAGCTGACGAACATCTCCGGCAGCCCATGGAATCTAACCGCTCCGCCCTTCGCCATGTCTATCTCGCCCAGCGGAAATTATCTTTACGTGAGCACCACCGGCGGCGTCTACGTGTACCCCATCTCGGGCAGCGGCGGGCTCGACACGGCCAGCGCTGTGGCCGTGTCGAGCGATGTCGACGCCGTGGCCATCTCTGTCGACATCAGCGGTAAGTGGCTCGTGGAAGCGCTCAGTACCGGAGCCGGCAGCGTCACCATGGCGGCCGTCCCCCTCAACACCTCCAATGGCACCAACAACGGCGCGGAAGCAACGGCTGTATACGCGGTTGCGAACGCGTCCGTGCAAAGCGGAAAAATCGCTATCTCGCCCGATGATGCACATGTCTTCGTCGCGCTGGGCACCGGCGGCACCATTGTCGTTCCTTTCAACGCCAGCGTGGCCGCGGGCAGCAGTCCCTTCGGCACCAACGCACCGGTAGTCACGGTTGCGCATACGGGCGGCAGCGCACTCTCAGTTGCCGTAGATCCCGGCGATGCGCTGTTTTACATCGGTGAAACCTCGGGCGACCCCACCGGCACAACCGGCGGCTTGCGCGCGTTTACCATGGCCTCGCTGGGCACTACGCTGGTCCAGGCTTCCGGCTCGCCCATCGCCAGCGGCGGCACCGCTCCCAACGCAATCCTGCCCACGGCCGCCGAAATCTACGTGGCCAACGGAACAGGCCCCAGCACTGCCGGCAACATCACTACGTTTAACCTGACCTCCAGTAGCGGCGCGTATACCATCGCCGCCGCGGCCGCCAGCGCGGCCACCGGCATTCAGCCCTTTTCACTCGCCGAGGATTCGGACAGCAACTTCGTTCTCGCGGTCAGCAATGTGGGCGATCCCTTCTTCTCGTCCTACACCTTCGACACCACCACAACCGGCAAGCTCGACGTACAGATCACCGCAAGCACCGGCACCGCGCCACTGGCTGTGGTGGCAACGCCGTAGAAGCAGTTCGTAGTTCTCAGTTCGTAGTTCTCAGTCTTCGATCGCGCCTGCTCCACACTGTGAACTGCGAACTCTGAACTGATAACTGTTCAAAAGTGCTATCCTCAAAAAAAGAAGGCTCCCTCCGGCTGTGCTCACCTGCCCCACATTTTGCCGTCATTGCTGTGTGCGACGTTTTGCGTTGAGCGCGCTCGTCCTGCTCATTCTGCCGCTGTTCCTGCTGGTTGCGGGGTGCGGTCGCTTTCATCACGAACAAACCGAGAAGGTCTACGTTTCGGCACGCGAGACCTTTTTGCGCGACCGTGTCGCCGAAGTATCCAATCGCGTCGGCGAGGTGACGAATGGCGAGACCCTCGAGGTAATTGAACACGGCCGCCGCTTCACGAAAGTGAAGACACCGAAAAACGAGATCGGCTGGATCGAAGACCACATGGTCATCGACCAGAAGGTCTACGACGCGTTTACCGCGCTCGCCGACCAGCACAAGAAGGACCAGCCCTTCGCCACCGCCACGCTGCGCGACGACCTCTACATGCACGTGATGCCGGGACGTGAGACGGAGCATTTTTATCTGTTGCCGGGCAACACCAAGGTGCAGTTGCTGGAACGCGCATCTGTGCCGCGGCAGCCGGTCGCAGGCGCTGCGGCTGCATCGCTGGCGCGGCTCGCAGAACCGCGAGCGGCGAACAAGAAGACGACCGCGGCAGTCAAAACACCTGCATCACCGTCGCCCGACACGCCGGCGCCAGCGATGGAAGACTGGTGGCTGGCGCGCGACGACCAGGGTCAAACCGGTTGGCTGCTGGCCAGCCGCGTCGACGTGGACGTGCCCGACAACATCATGGAGTACGGCGAAGGACAGCGCTTCATCGGGGCGTGGCAGATCGCCACCGTCAACGATCCCGAATCCGATTTCCCCAACCACGAAGCTCCCGAATATCTAACCCTGATGGCGCCGCCAAAATCAGGACAACCCTTCGACTTCGACCAGGTGCGCGTCTTCACCTGGAGCAAGATTCATCATCGCTATGAAACCGGATTCCGTCTGCATCCCATTGCCGGATTTCTACCGGTCAAGATCTTCACCGCGCAAACGCCGCAGGGAACAGTGCCCGCCTTCAGTTTCGAGTTGGCGGGCAACGATAATGTCATCACCGATCCTGCAACCGGCGTCATGCGGCCGGCCGCGCCGCGCACCATTGAGTACGAATTGATCGAAACCGTCGTCAAACGAATAGGCGCCGACACCGCGCCTATTCCGACCAAGCATGACGAGGAAAAAGAGAAGAAGCCGGAGCGGAAGAAGGGACGGAGAAACTGAAGGGCGGCATTCAGGAAAGTGGGATCAGAATGGACGGGTTAAGTTCCATCTGACGCTTGGCCGTCTCGTAAATCCTTATTTTCTCTTTGTATCTCGAAGCAATTTCTGCGCTATACTCTGGCGCAGAGGGTTGAAAGGAACGATTCGGCCCCATGTTCGACGGCAATCCATCCACGCAAAGCCGCACTTTCCCGACACGGGCGCTTGCCTGGGGTCGCGATGTGTGGCGGCAGATTGCAAACCCGCTGGCGCTCAGCCTGCTGGGTCTGGCCCTTACAGTCACGCTGTCGGGATATGGATACAGGGTGTCGCAGTATTGGGCCCTGCGTGACAATTCAGCTCCGCGAGTTCCAGTAGTAAAACTCTGGATCGAGCAGCGCTTCTGGTTTGCCAGTCTCTCCAAAAACACGACATTCCCCAGACTGAAAGTGCGCGCCTACGCGCAGCCCGGAGCCTCGGCAATCCCTGCCGCGGCTCCTGAGTTTTCCCTTCTGGGCGTTACGGCCCTGCTGTGCCTAACGGCTCGCCCGCGTGTAATTCCCTACTTCCACGCAGCGATTCCGCTTCGTTCCCCACCTCTCAAAGTCTCTCTCTGATTCAGGACCTCTTCCGGTAAATGCCTGAGCCGCTGGTTGCACGCTCAAGGTCTATCGGCGTTTTCCCATCGGGATCCGGGTCTCTCGCACCACAACAAGTCCGCCAGTTCAAAGGACGGGCAAGGGATTTCTGGAGGCCGCGCTGCAAGTCCAATGCGCGGGCCCGGCAATGCCGCAGCGGAGCTGTTCGCCGCAGTGTTGTCTGTGGTACCGGTAACCGGGAAAACGAACGGTCTGAAGGCAGGCGCACAGCCCAGTCTGTGCTCCGTTGCGGCGATCTTGCCCGGCTTGGAGGTCGGGTCCAGCCAAGGAAAAAGGACGAAGGCATGGCGAGTGCAATGGTTTCAGCAAATCTCGAACTGGATGGAACCCGTTGGGACAGCAAGGTGGCGGACTTCGTGGAAGCGGCCGAGCAGCGGCGCCCTCACCTGGTGCGACTGGCGCGGCGCGTGACGCCGTGCATTGAAGAGGCGGAAGACATTGTGCAGGAAGCTCTACTGCGCGCCTACCGCAATCTGCCGCGCTTCCGCGGCGAAGCGCGCATGACCACATGGCTGCAGGCAATCGTACAAAACGCGGCGCGCGAGTGGCTGCGCCAGAAAAAGAATATCGTCCTGCTGCCCATCGAACGGCAGGGCGATGCGGACAACGCGCCCTTCGAATTTCCCGATCCTGGCCGCACGCCCGAAGAGTGCTGCCAGCGCGCGGAGATGCGGGGCATTTTGCGTAAAGAAATGGAGAAACTGAGTGCGGGCTGCCGGCGCGCTGTGCAGTTGTGCATCTTCGAGGAGGCGTCGCAACGCGATGCTGCGCAGGAGATGGAAGTGAGCGTGGTGGCCGTCAAGGCGCGCATCTTTACCGCTAAGCGGCTGCTGCGCGAATCGATGCGGCAACAGGAGGCAAAGGCGAACTGAGGGCGACCACGAGCCGGTAGCTCGTAGCCGGTAGCTGAGGGCCTCGAACCGGCGGCTACCGGCTACGAGCTTTCACTGCTCTCTGCGCTTCCGCAGCGCCAGTTCGGCTACCCGGTACATTTCCGACTCGGGAGCGGGCTTGCCGGTCCAGATTTCAAACTGGCGTGCGCCCTGCTGCACAAACATCTCCAGACCGCTGATCACCGCCAGGCCGCGTGACTTCGCCAGTTGAAGAAGCGGAGTCTCAAGCGGGGAGTAGACCATATCGAAGATCAGTCCGGCGTTGAGCTCGTTTTCTTTCAGGGGCAACGCCTGCTTGAAGCCGGTCATTCCGCACGGCGTGGTATTGATAATCACGTCGAAGTGCTGCTTGGCCAGCGTCTCGTGCTTGAGCGACTTGGCGTGCGCCTTGCGCGCCAGCGCGACTGCGGTTTCATGGGTGCGGTTGACGACAAAGACCTCCGCGCCCTGCTCGACGAGGCCGAAGACCGCGGCGCGCGCCGCTCCGCCGGCGCCAAGCACCAGGATGCGCGAACCGCGAATGCGCAATCGTTTTTCGAGCGGGCGCACGACGCCGGCCACGTCGGTATTGAAGCCGTAGAGCTTGCCGTCGGCGCCGGTGCGCAGCGTGTTGCAGGCGCCGATGCGCGCGGTGAGCGGGTCCATGTTGGCCAGGTGGGGCAGAACTTCCTGCTTGAGCGGCATGGTCACTGCCAGGCCGTCGAGAGGCAGGTCGCGCACCACGGTGAGCAGATCGTCCAGTGCCTTCACCTTGAGCGGCAGCATGACGGCGTTCACATTTTCGCGGCGAAAGGCGGTGTTGTGCATGAGCGGCGAAAGCGAGTGGGCGATGGGGTTTCCGGCGACTCCAAAGATGCGCGTGGCCTGGTCGAGCTGGTCGATGCGATAGAGATCGAGCAAGGTGCGCGCGCTCACCTGGCCAGGCGCAGTCTCCGTACCTTCGGCAGTCGACGCAAAGGTAAATGTTGCGCCGGCGCGCGGGCTCAGCACACGGCTCAGCAAGCCTTCTTCGCCCATCGCGATTCCCACCACCTGCGCGGCCAGCGAATGGTCTTCAATCACTCGCAGGACGGCAAGATTGTCAGCCAGGATGCGGGCCGTCGAAACCACTTTGACGAAATCGGGCGCGAAGGCTTCAATGCGCTCGGCGGCGTGATCCAGGGCCTTGGTGCGGGTGAAGTCGTGAAAGCTGATGAGCAGGGCGGCGCCGGCGGCACGCAGCGACGCGCGGAAGCGGGCCAGTTGCGGGCGCGAGCACTGCTCGGCCGATTCCACTTCCAGATCGACGATCTGGCAGCCGGATTCGGCAGCCTTTAGCAGAAACTCCAACTCCGAGTTCAAAGACCCCAGCAAAGCTGGCCGCCATTGGGTTTACGGCGGCAGGTGCCGATCGCTGTCACGTCCCGGCGCTCGGCCAGAAATCTCTGAATCTGCGGGAGTGCTGCCGCAGGCTTGGGGAGCGTGTCGAGGCGGAACTCGAGGAAGCGCGAGTCAGCGAGGGCGGCGTGGGCGCGATCGAGGAGTTCGGCTGGCGTCGCGCCCTGAACAGCCACGCACACTTTGCCCAGGCGCATCCGCGGTCCGGCGGCTGCGGGGCTGGCAGGTGCAAGCGGAGGTGACGCGAGAGCGGTCATATCGCTAATTGACGCATCTTAAAGAGATTGGAACTCAGATGCAACAGATTCTATTTTGCAGGACGAAGAGCCAGATGGTGGGTGAGACGACCTGACCTAGCCCAATGTGGCAACCTAGAGGCTTGGAGGAATTATCCCCGATGACCCCTGAATCGACCCAGACCCAGCAAAATCCAGCAGCCGTGACCAGCGATCTGCATGCCTGGGATCATGGCGGCGCCGAATCCGCGGAAGCGCTCACTGCCTGGGTTAGCGAACGGCTGGCCGGCCACGAGACAGCGCTGGCCGCACTGCTGGCTGTCGAAGGCCCGAGGACGCTCGAAAACACGCTGCGTCTGTATGATGCGGCCATCGAGCAGCTGGGGTTGGCGGGCTCGCAGGCCGGGATTCTGAACTCCGTGGCGGCACAGAAAGCCGTCCGCGACCAGGCGCAGATGGAGGCACAGCGGATCGCCGTCGCCGGCAGCGCCCTGGGCCTGAACCGGCAGGTGTACGAGGCGCTGGCGGCCATGAGCCTGGAAGGTGCAAGCGCGCCCACGCGGCATTATGTGGAACGGACGCTGCTGCAATACCGGTTGGCCGGCGTAGACAAGGACCAGGCCACGCGCGACCGCCTGCAGGCGCTGCACGAAAAGGGCACGCGGCTGGCGCTCGAATTCAGCCGCAATATTCAGGAGGGCGCCAAGAGCATTGAGGCCGCGCCGGCGGAGCTGGAAGGTCTGCCGCCGGATTACATCGCGCGGCATCCGGCCAGCGCAGCGGGCCAGGTGACAATCACCACCGATCAGCCCGATATGCAGCCGGTGATGACGTTTGCGGCGAGCGCGGCGCTCCGGGAGCGCATGTTCCAGGCCTACAACACCCGCGCTTATCCCGCCAACAAGCAGATTCTGCTGAATTTGCTGGCTACCCGGCAGGAAATCGCCGGGATCCTCGGGTTCCGTAGCTGGGCTGACCTGGCGACCGCCGACCAAATGATGGGCTCAGCCGCCAATGCGCGGCAGTTTCTTGCCAAACTCGATGAGGCCAGCCGCGACGGCGGGCGCCAGGAGCACGAGCAGGTGCTGGCCTTCGCGCGCCAGCGGCAGGCGGGCCTCACGGAAATCGACATCACCAGCCGCGGCTACTGGTACGAGCAGTTCCGGCGTGCGACCTTCGCCTTCGATTCCAATTCCGTGCGCCCTTATTTGCCCTATGCGCAGGTCGAGGCAGGCATCCTGGAGACAGCGGCGCGGCTCTTCAAGGTGGAGTTCCGGCATGCCGACGCGCATGGCTGGGACCCGGCCGTTTCGGTCTTCGACGTCTTCGACGGCAGCGAACACGTTGGCCGGTTCTATCTTGACATGCACCCGCGCGAGGGCAAGGACAAGTGGTTTTCAGCGGCCACGGTGGTCGCCGGCGTGCGCGGGCGCTACATGCCTGAGGCGGCGCTGATCTGCAATTTCCCCGGCGGCGCTGAGGGCGATCCCGGGCTGATGCAGTACTCCGACGTGGTGACGTATTTCCATGAGTTCGGCCACCTGATGCATGCCCTTCTCGGCGGCCACACGGAGTGGGTGGGAATTTCAGGCTTTGCCACCGAAGGCGATTTTGTCGAAGTGCCGTCGCAGATGCTGGAAGAATTTTTCCGCGACCAAAAGCTACTGCAGTCCTTTGCCCGGCATTACCAGACGGGCGAAGTTCTTCCCGCTGAGCTCATCCGGAATCTGAAACGAGCGAGCTCGTTCGGGCGCGCGGATGGAATGCGATCGCAGCTCTTCTACGCCACCCTGGCGCTCGACCTGCACGACCCCGAACCGGGTGGCGATCCGGCTGGAATTGACCTGGACGCCAAGTTGCGGCAGCTCTACGAGCGGTTCCAGCCCTGGACGTGGATGGAGGGCAACCGCATGTACGCGAGCTTCACCCACCTGACCGGCTATTCCTCGAATTACTACACCTACGCCTTCGACAAGGTGATCGCGCTCGATTTCTTCGGCCAGTTCGATCCCGCAGATTTGCTGAACGGCGCGGCCGGCGGGCGTTACAGGAAGACAGTGCTGGAGCAGGGTGGTTCCAAACCCGGACGTCAAATGGTGCGCGACTTCCTGGGCCGCGACGAAGAGTTTGCGGCGTTCACCAAGTGGCTGAATGAGGAGTTTGAAGAGCAGCTGACGGCGAGCAGTTAACAGTTGTCGCCTATGCCGGCAGCTTGAGGCCAGGATGAATCACCCGCTAACGCGCCGACTCGCTGCTATGATTTCCGCGTGGCCAACACAAACGACTTTCGCAATCGATGGGCGCTGGTGACGGGAGCCAGCGCCGGCATTGGCGCGGCACTGGCGCGGCAGCTGGCGTCGCGCGGCGCAAAGCTCATCCTCACTGCGCGGCGGCGCGGGCGGCTCGAAGCGCTGGCTGCCGAGCTGGGAGCGAGGGGCACCGAGACCCGCATCCTCGCCGCCGATCTGAACGACCCCGCAGCGCCGCAACAGATCTTCAATGCCACCGAGGGCGCCGGTATCAGCATCGACATCCTGGTGAACAATGCGGGGCTGGGACAGTACGGCGCATTTTACTCGAGCCCTGTGGAGCAGGAGCTAAGCCAGGTGCGGGTGAATTGCGAGGCGGTGGTACGGCTCTCGCGGTTGTTTGTGCCGCAGATGGTGGAGCGGCGGCGGGGATGGGTGCTGGTTGTGGCATCGACGGCGAGCTTTCAACCGGTTCCCTACCTCAGCACCTACGCGGCGACCAAGGTCTTCGATCGCTTCTTCGCGCAAGGACTCGCGGCAGAAGTTGCGCGCTTTGGCGTGAAGGTGACGGCGCTCTGCCCTGGAGCGACGGAGAGCGAGTTCTTCGATGTGGCGAAGGCCAGCACCTTCAAGCGCCGCGTTCAGGACACCGCCGCGGTGGCCCGGATGGGCGTGGAGGCGCTGGCGCGCGGGCAGCGGACCATCATTCCACCCGTCAGCGGGCGCATCACTGCGTTCATGGTGCGGTTCTTGCCCGTGGGGCTGATTACGCATTTTGTGGAGCGGGTGGCAAGGCCCAAAGAGCAGTGAACAGTGGGCAGTGAACAGTGAACGGCCAACTGGCCGTTAGCTTTCCGCGCAGGTAACGGCAGCGCCGCTCACTCGCCGTGCGCCCAGCTCAGGCCGTCCGTCCCTTTGCCGGTCGCGATCATGCGCGTCACCCTCCACGTGCGCAGGTCGATCTCGGCCACGCGGCTATTGCCCACGCAGGAGACAAACGCCTCTTTTCCATCGGGGCGCACCAGCACCTCCTGCGGCGACGTGCCGGCACCAAGCGGCACGGTTCGCGCCAGCTTCATCGTCTGCAGGTCGATAACGTCCACAGCGTTCGAGTTGGGCACGGCCACCAGCAGCCAGCGACCATCTTTACTGGGCGCGGCGCCGTAGCCCAAGCCATCGAGTGGCACCCAGTTCACCGCCTTCAGCGTAGCCGTGTCGATTACGGCCATCTGTGGTTTGGTCTGATCGGCGGTGAATATCCAGCGATCGTCATTTGAAATCGCAATGCGCTGGACCTCGCCGGAGACCGGAATGACTTTGACGAGCCGCCGCGCCTTGATGTCGAGCACCGAGACCGTTCCTGGCCCCACGTTGGCCGTGTAGCCGCGCGTGCCATCGCGGGAGAGGATCAGCATGTGGCTCTCCGGCTGGCCGGTAGGAATGGTGCCCACGATCTTGTAGGTTTTGGGGTCGATGATGGTGATGGCGTGATCGAGCTCCGTGGTCACGTAGAGCAGGCCGTCGCGGCCGAACTGGGGGCAATGCGGGCGCACGCCGTGCGGGAATTGCACGTTGCCCACGATCTTGCGCGTAGCCAGATCGATGAACAAGATGTTATTGCCGTCGGTTCCGGGCTTGCCTACGCCGGAGTTGCCATAAATGGGCACCACGGCCATGCGTCCATCGGGCGAAGCGGCAACCTCGTGGCCGGTCACGCCATTCTCCGCCACATTGGCAATCACCTTGCCGTCTGCCGGATCCACGATAGCCAGTGCGCGCTCGCCCTTCTGCGCGACCAGCAGCTCGGAGTGCTGCGCAAATGCCGAAACGGCCAGCGACCCAAGCAGCAAAAAACCAGCCAGGAAACCAACCAAGGAATTGGGTTTCATGCACGACCTCGTTGGGAATGATGTCTGCGGTACGCAAGGACTATAGCGCAAGGAGGGTTTGCCGCGATACTGCCGATCGAGACCAGCCGATCGAAGCTACAAAAGCTTACGGAATTCTTCGACGCTCAGGCCGGAATCGCGCACGATGCCAGCCATGGTGAAGGCGTTCACGGGATTGTGGCGAGGAATGGTGAGAATCCTGGTTCCATCCGTCATCACGATATGAGCACCTTGACGGAGAATGCGGGAGCCCGCTTTTTCAAAAGCCGCCACTGCTTTCAGGTGATGGAACCGGGCAGCTTGGGCATGATTCAGGCTACGGCGACTTCAACCACGCGGGAGTCTTCGTCGCGGGCGAGTTCCTCAGCCGCTTCAACATACTCGCGGATCGCAATGCGGATGTTGGCAAGCGCTTCTTCCTCAGTGGCTCCCTGCGACCAGCATCCTGGCAAGCCCGGACAGGAAACGCTGAAGCCTTCCTCAGACTGGCGCAACACAACTCGATAGGTAGCCATGCATCTGTATCCTACACCCGGCCCTGCAGGCACGCTTCATCCGTGCGCAGCCCACGGATCGTAGGTTCCTGCGCTCCACGAGTGGCCCTCGGGATCCTTGATGGTGAACTCCCGGCTGCCGTAGGGCATGTCCGCCAGCGGACGAACCACTGGCGCGCCTGCGTCGATCGCACGTTTGTAGGCGGCGTCCGCGTCCTCCACCACAATGTAGACGCTGCGTGTCTCCGCGCCGCCCAGGTCGCCGGGCGATTTGAAGACGCGGCCGTACTCATCGTCCTTGGTTGAACCCAGCATGACCATGCCGCCGTTGAGCTTGAGTTCGGCGTGGTCAATGACTCCGTTCGCTCCCTCATAGACCGCGTGCCGCTCAAAGCCGAAGACCTGAATCAGCCAGTCAATCATGGCGGGCGCGTTGCGATAGCGCATTGCCGGTATCACGGTGCTGTGCAGTTGAGCCATCGGACAAACCTCCGCGGGCAGAATACGGCGGAAAGCGCGCCGATGCAAACTGGCGATTCCGCTATCCTGAAGCTATGCGCGTGCCCGACGGCGATTCCGAGCTCATCCAGATCGTCGACGCCAATTTTACCGATGCCGCGCGCCGCGCCGGGCCGCATCTTGCCTGCCGCGTCGGCTGCACGCAATGTTGCCACGGCGCCTTCGCCATCAACGCGCTCGATGCATTGCGTCTCCAATCCGGCATGAGGACGCTGCGCGCGGCAGAGCCTGAAACTGCGAAGGTAATTCAAGAACGTGCGCAGGCGTGGATTGCCGAGCACGGCGCTACCTTTCCCGGCGATCCGGACACCGGATTGCTGGGCTGTTCGGAAGAGGATCGCGCCCGGTTTGATGAATTTGCGAACGAAGCGGCATGCCCTGCGCTCGATCCCGCGACCGGCCGCTGCGACGTCTACGCCTGGCGTCCGATGACCTGCCGCGTCTTTGGCCCGCCCATCCGCACCTCTAACGAGGACGGCAGCGAAGGGCTGGGCCATTGCGAGCTCTGCTTCACGGCGGCCACACAAGAGGAAATTGCAGCCTGCGAAATGGACCTTCCGCATGAGAAGGAAGCGGAGTTGCTCGACGGAATTGGAGACGGTAGCGAGACGGTGGTGGCGTTTGCATTGCTGCGGTGACGCCAACTTCAGGACCGACCGCGCGCTCAGCACATCTGCGCTCTGGATTGCCTTCGCAAATCGATATCACTAAAAATTAATTTGCGCAGGGCAACGCTTTCTCTGCCCGCTCCGTCGCAACATACACAGGAGGAAAATCATGACCGAAGTTCTTCCCTATCCACGTTCGGGAGGCTGGTCGATCGCGTTGGGGATCGTGTTGCTGGTTGCGGGATTTTTGGCGGTTGCACTGCCCTTCATTGCCGGCATAGCCGCCACCATCTTCTTCGGATGGTTGATTCTGCTCTCCGGCGTGGCGCACCTGGTCTATGCGTGGTCGGAGCGCGGCGCCGGCGCCATCGTGTGGCAAATCCTGATTGGCGTGGTGTACATCCTCGCGGCCCTCTTCCTGCCGTTCTTCCCGCTCGCCGGAGTTGTTACTCTCACGCTGGTGCTGGGAATCTACATCGCTGTGGAGGGCGTCTTCGAGCTGGGCGCCTTTGCCGCACTGCGGCGCTTTCGCGGTTCTTACTGGTTCCTCATCGATGGCATGGTTTCGCTCTTGCTGGCGGCGCTGATCCTATTCCACTGGCCCTCGAGTTCGCTGTGGGCGTTGGGCACACTGGTCGGTGTAAGCCTGATGTTCAGCGGCATTGCCAGGATCACGTTGCCGATGGGCCTGCGCGTGGCCAGAGAGGCTCCGGACTGGCACAAGGCTGCCTGACGAAACTCTGCCGCGATCTACGCGCGGCTGCATTGCCTACTGCGGCGGCCCTTGCGCAACCGTCAATCGCTTCCTGAGCGAAGGCTGGCTGCTGGCATCCGCGGTTCCCTGGTCGGCGGCTCCCTGGTCGGCGCTATTCTGATTCGACATCGAGGCCAGTTCCGACTGCCGGTACCTGGGCGCGCTCACGTAGCCGTGAATGTGGTCCTTGCCGATTTCATTAATCACCACTTCGACCGGCTGCGGGCTGTCGGGCGTGGAGAACATGACTGGCTGGTAGAGATTTACGTGCTTCTGCGACAGGGTGCGGTCGTCGACGATCAGTTCCAGGTCCGCATACTGGTGCTTCACGTTGGCTTTCTTCAAGCGGATGCCGAAGGGGCCCTTGTGCTCAAACTGCTTTGTCTTGTTCAGGTCGAACTCGGTGAAGCTTCGTTCACCCTTTTTCTCGAGAGCCACCAGTTCGTCATGATTGTGTGCAATGGAACCGGTCAACTGAGTACGCGTGTTGCTGAGATCGCCCTGCGTACTCTCCAGTTCGTTCTGGGTCTGTGCGATAGCTTTGCCCTGCGCATCGAGTTGCGCCTGCAGCTTTTTAAGGTATAGGTCGGGCTTACGCGGGTGAGACGCAGCCGGACGAGGTGCCGTGGAAGCCGCCGTGGAGCGGAACGACCCGCTCGCCGCATCCGTGGGAGCAGAAGGCGACGGCTTCTCGGTTTCGGCCACCAGGGTGTTCACCTTCGCCGTCAGCTGGGTGAGCTGTTGCTGGGTTGCGCTGAGCGCGGCGGTGGTTTGCGCATTTTTCGCGGCAAGTTGCTGGGCGGCGCTGTGTTCGTGAATGGCGTAGCCACCGAGGGCACCGCCCGCCACGATGACGGCGGCAGCGGCGGCGATGCGTTTGTCGGCCAGGAATCCAGATGCAGAAGAGAAATCAAACATGGACCCTCCAGAGAAGGACCTGAAAATACCTTTTGCTTTTACGAAAGCACGTTTCGTACCAGATCGCGTCACCCACAAATAACTGAATAAACTAAACTTGCTGTTGGCGCGCGTAAGGGCTGGGAAAGAATTGCGCGGCAGATTGAAAATTCTACATGGCCATCAGATTTCGGGAGCTACCGCAGCGGATGCGGGTCTGGAGACCCGCACGACAGCCGGTCTGGAGACCGGCGGTACTAATTGCGCTTACCTTTTGCCGTAAACTATCGCTTGGAAAGCCCAATGCCAACGCGCCCTTGCTGGGTGGAGATCAACACCCGCTCCCTCGAAGACAACTATCGCCTGCTTGAAGCTCTGGCCGCACCGCACGCTGAACTGCTGGCCATCGTCAAAGCTGACTCCTACGGCCACTCGCTGGCGCTGTGCGCGCCGGCCGCGGTGCGCGCGGGCACCGGCTGGCTGGGTGTAACCAGTGTGGAAGAAGGAGCGGCCGCGCGCGAGTTGGTCGGCAGCGCGAGCCCTGCCGCCGGCAACTCCGGGACACGCATTCTCGTCATCGGCGGCGTTTTTCCGGGTCAGGCAGAGGCGCTCATCGCCCATCGTCTGACGCCCGTCGCCTGGGAGCCCTGGCATCTGCAGGAATTGGAGCGGGCTGCGCAGGCCGCACGACTCGCACCTGGCTCGCTGCCCGTTCATCTCGAGATCGATACGGGAATGAGCCGTCAGGGTGCCTTACCCGACGGGCTGGCGCCGCTGCTGGCGCGTTTTACGCCCGCCTCGCCGCTCAAGCTGGAAGCGGTGATGACGCATTTGTTTGCCGCCGACGAATCGGACGGCCGCGTGACTGCCGAGCAGCTTGCGCGGCTGGACGCAACGCTGGGGTGTATCTCCGCTGCGGGGCACTTTGCCGAATGGCTCAACGTGGGCAACTCCGCTGCGCTGCTGGCCGGCCAGGCGGCGACTGTCGCGGAACTGGCGGCGCGCCATGGCATGAAGGCGCTACTGCGGCCGGGACTCGCGCTCTACGGCCTCGCGCCTGCCTTCGATCCGCCCTTTACCGAGGAGCCGGGGACACTGGCCGCGGCTCACGCCCATCTCAAGCCAGTGCTGAGCTGGAAATCCCGTGTGACCGGCGTGCGCACGGTGCCTGCCGGCGCCGTGGTGGGCTACAACGGCACCTTTGTGGCGACGGAGCCGATGCGCCTGGCGCTGATTGCCGCCGGTTATGGCGACGGCCTCGACCGCCGGCTCGGCAACCGCTTCAACCTGTTGGTCCGCGGGCAGCGGGCACCGCTGGTGGGCCGCATCAGCATGGACCAGGCCGTGATCGACGTGACGGAGATTCCAGGCGTCGAGGCGGGAGATGAAGTGGTGCTGATTGGCACGCAGGGCGGTGAGACGATTTCAGCTTGCGATCACGCCGAGGTGGTTGGCACGATTCCCTGGGAGATCTTTACGCGAATAGCGGCGCGGGTGCCAAGGATCGCGCTCTAGTACCGCGTCCATGTAGTTTCGTGCTTTCCCAGGTCTCAAAATCGAGACCTGGGGCACCGACGATGGGACGTATCGATAACACGTAAGTTACAGATTCTACAAGCTACTAGATCTCCAGGAGCTCCATAAGCACCACAGCAATAGCACAAATTAGCACAAATTTCTCGGATCGCAATTGGTCTTTCAGTTTCTAGGCCCTTCGGTCCGTCCATTCCGAATTAATCCACCGGGAGAGGTGAGGTATGTTGGCCAACCCCAAAGTCTAGATGGGCAGTCACTCGCCCACTACCAACGAAGGAAATGGCCAGTCAACGGAGAATACCGCGAGAATCCTTAACGCGCCCGGTTCGCATTCGTTGAATTGCCCAGAGTTCACGGCCGTTTGGGCTTCTTCAAACGTATCGAACAGACAGTGCGAGTTTGTCCGAACCGACTCGGCCAAGCTGTTGCACGAGAGTGGCGAACACTCAGGGCCAGGTGAATACAAGAATGTCACAACGTCATAGCCTTCGAGCCTCTTGCACGAGGGCTCAAGGATGCCGTCTGGGTCTTTCCAGTTCGCGTCGGACGGTGAAAATGGCCGCCATTCCTCTTCATCAAACTCAAGCTCGAAGGCCTCGTAGTAGAACAGATGCGTGCCGTGAAGTTCGATGGAGTGATCACGGGAGAGCGTCTGGATGGCTTCTGGCGAATCGAAAAACCACCATTTATTGTGCTTCCAGTAGTCCCCATAATCAGCAAAGTCGTCGCTTACGCAGGAGCTAACGGAATACACGTCGATGACGGAAGGCGCTTTCAGCCACTCCGGTCTCTGCGGAATCTTCTTCGCCATGTAGCCGATTGGGATCATGCGAGAAGTCTAATTGCTACCTCGCTGGGCGATTCGTCCCCTACTCGGCAATTACTTCGTGTTAAACGGAGTTGCCGTAGATGGGGTAGCACAAAACTAGCACAAAAGCCTAAGCTTGATTACCATAATACTCATTCTATTACAGTTGGTGCGCATTCGCAAAGTGGGGCACCCAGCATTCCCTCAGGGGCTGAAGCCCGGCTCATGTTGCAGAGCGTAACGTACGGGCTAAAGCCCGCACCCTTCAAAACCGCGACTTATTCAGAGCTTTACTAGACTGCGCTTCGACCTGTGGCCTGCTCTGTAAAAGCGGCGCTGAGTCCCGCTGAGCACATCGCAGCGGAGATCATGGCCTCATTTCCGATGCATGAGTTCAACAGCATGTGATAGAGGCCGCGCGCGCACCAATCCTGCTGGTAAAACTTTTTGATGGCAGCCGCGCGGTGCTTGTCGCGGACGGCGATATGCGCATCGGCGTGCTGGGCCTGCTCAGGAAAAGTGCGCATGTACCAATCGCGCTTGGCCTTGGCCGTGGCGTACACGAAAATGTGAAAGCAGCCGGGATGGCCCATCAGCGCGCATGCCGATCCACGACCCACCAGCACGCAGTTCCCTTCTTGGGCCGCCTCAAGTATCTGCTTCTGGATCAGTTCCATCATGCGCTCACAGTCGAAGGTGCGGTCCGCGTCCGGGGCCGGCGCATACACCGGGTCCTGCCACAGGATTTTCCCGTAGCGGTAGTACCAGGGGTCGAGGCGCTCGTCGTAACGCTCGGCCAGCTTGGTAGTGACGCCGGCCATGCGCGCCGCGCCGCAGACCAGTTCGGAATCCAGCAAGCGCCAGCCCAGCCGGTGGGCCAGGTCGTGCGCAAACTCTCCACCGTGCGAGCCGTACTCGCGCTCTACGGTAATCACCCGGATAGGCCGATACACCATGGCGCCCACCCCTCCGCGGAACTCAACAACTCCGCGATTGGAGCATACAACGGAAAGGGCGCCACCGTCGCCCCTGCCGGGGCTCAGTCATTGATAGGGCGCCTGGAAAACGTCCCTCGGCGGCTAAGAAAGCTGCGGAAATCAGCATCCCGCAGGGGCTAAAGCCCACATTCAATTTGCCCGACTAAATTCGTGCCCTTGTTACAAAGCCCCACACGGTGAGTTTTCCGCAGCCTGTAAGAGACAGATGAACTACGAACTCGGAACTGCGAACTGCCTTACTGCGTTACCGGCTGCGCCGGCAGCGCTTTCGATGTCTTCAGGTGGCGCGCGTGGGAAGGCGGTTCCGGAGCCGTGCTTCCCGTTTCTGCCGCTGGCGGCGGGGTAGACGGGAATGCCGGACCCTTCTTGATGTGCAGATCGCCGTTGTCCGCGCTCAGGTAAATCTGCGGACCGCCGGATCCAATTTTGCCGGTCACCGTCTTGTCCTGGTCCCCGCTCACCGAGAGGCCGAAGTCATTCATGATGTCGCCATTATGGGTGTGGCCGTTCACTGTTCCCGCAGCATTGGGCGGCAGCGTGATTTCCACGTCGCCCTTGCCGTTCCGCGCTTCAATGCCATAGGCACCTGCCGGCTCCACGCTGATGGTGCCGTCGCGATTCTCGACAGAGGTATCGCCGTAGATCTGGTTCAGATCGACATCCTTGGCGTGGGTGGTCACATGCACCGCGCCGGTCGCCTCGTTCACGCGCAGATCGTCCGAGTCGAGCGTCAAGTCGCCGGGCAGCGCGGAGATTTCAAGATCGGTCACCGAAGTGTGCAGGTGCACCCCTCCCGTCACATCCTCAATGTGCGTATCACCCTCAATCTGGCCATTCTGCATGACGCTCCCTTTGATCTCGGAGAGAGTCAGGTCGTCGCAGTCGCCCTCCAGCTTGATGTCGCCGTCAGCCTGGTGAATGGAGATATCGTTGTGCCTGCCGTTGATCAAGTGCGCGTCCACAGGCCCGGTAATCGAATTCAGATGAAGGTTGCCGCGGGCGGTCACATTGATTCCGGCGCCCAGCCCGGAAGCGGTTACATCGTTCCATCCGGAAGTGACCGTCACCTGCGCCGACTTGGGAACCGTCAATGCCAGGTTTACGCGCCCATGATCTTTGTCCTGCGACCGGACCAGCACCTGGTTGCCATTCACGGTGACGGTTGCCTTCTCGGCGGCGAAGATCTTCTGGACGTCGGAGTCCGAGTTGGCGTAGGCCACTTCATGCGCCTGCACCTGGAGATCGGAACCGTCGCCCGCGGTGATGCTCACGTCCCCGCGCGGCACGTCGATTTCCACCGTAGCGTTTGCTGGAATCTGCTGGCTGAGCGCCGGCTGATCGGTATCGTGCTCCGGCAGCCCTAACATGTTGAAGAAGTCACCGCCGTTCCCGTTCCAGCCATTCCAGTTGAGGGCCGGACCGCCCATGTGGTTCACACCCGAGGCGATGAGGCCCAGAAAGACCACCAGGATGAGAATGCCCACGAAGCTGCCGCGCCGATGCACGGGCGTAGACCGCCGCATATCGAGCATCCACTCGCCGAGCATAGCCAGGCCGGCCACGATCAGCACCAGCGGCCACCAATGCCCATACCAGTTCCAGAACTGCTGGGCGGGGACGTGGCCGGAATAGATGAGCAGCCAAATGACGCCGATCGCAATCAGGATCAACGGGCCCACAACAGAGGGCACGTGCGGCACGCCCCAGTAGCCGCTCTTCCATGCCTGGCGCTGGGCCCGCATGGCGTCGCGCTGGGCGCGCCACGCAGCCTTTTGCTGCTCGCGGTAAATACGCCACTGCGTCTTGGGGTCGTAAGGCGGATAGGGGGGCATGCCGCCGGGCGGATTGGGAGGCATCGCGCTCATAGCTTTCCTTCCCCGGTGTCGCTGCTATGGTTGCCAAAGTCATGGGTGGGGACGATGGAGGTGGTGGTTGGGGAGGAGGTGGTTGGCGGCTGGCCGGAGGAACCGTAGGGCGCCGCGCCGTAGGGATAGGGCTGGCCACCGTACGGGGGCGCACCTGGACCCTGTGGGCCGTTACCCGGATACTCCCACCCAGCCAGCGCCATGCGTTCCACCAGCTTGAGCACGCCCAACATAATCAGCAGCAGCGGCACGAAGATGCTGAAATGTACGAGATGGGCCTGGCTCAACAGAGCCACAACGCCCAGCAGCAGCAGAATGGCCGGACCGGTGAGGCGGTGAATGAAAATGTAGCGGTTCATAGCGTTCCTCCCTGCGAATCCTTGTCATGCTGCGCACCTTCGGGGTTTTCCGGCGGCGGAGCGGCCGGCGGCATGGCGCCCGGCCTGGGTCGCACGTCATTCATGCGCCGGAAGAGCAGCCAGGCTCCCAGCCCAATCAACAGCAGCGGCCAGGTAAACTCGAACATGCGCCCGGAGAACCAGCTCACCTGCCCAAGCAGGAAGAGCACACCCATGCCGATGAGGACGATGGCGGCAATGGGTTCAGGGCGACGCCAGCGTGCCGGCGGAACAGCAGGGCCATAACCGGGATAGCCCGGACCGAATCCCGCCGGCGGAGGCGGATAACCAGTGAAGCCCGCTGCCGGAGGCGCCCCCGTGAATGGCGGCGGGCGGTATCCGGTTTGGTAGGGATTCGCATAAGGCGCCTGATACGGTGGCACATATCCGCCGGCTGTAGGCACTTGTCCGGCCGCGGGCGGCTGGGGCTGCGCGGCGCCTACTGCGCCCGCAGTCTGCCCCGGCACAGGCGGCGGTGGTACACCGTGCGCCCGTCGAAATTCCGTCTGTATGCCGGTATGGAACCAGCTTGCAAGTTCGTTCAGGCCCAGCGGATCGGGGAGCGGCTCGCCATCCCGTCGCGCCTTGGCAGTATGGTGTGCCTCGAAGGCCTGGTACAAGATCCAGGCGGCAACGAAGAGTCCGAAGATATTGTGGTGATCGCTCAAGCTGACCAGCAGGGCGAAGACGGCCACGTGGATAAAGCCCTTGACGAACTGCCCGTTGTACATGGCGCCTACGCCGGGGATGAAACCGAGCAGCGCCGCAAGCACGGGGTTGGGCGCGCCGGGCGTAGGAGGAGCCGCAAACGGAGCTTGCACGTTCTGCCACACCATCGAGCAGGGCTCGCAAAGGATCTGCCCACCCGCCTGCTTCCGCGTGCACGCGGCACACATGGCCTTTCCGCAATTCTGGCAATAGGCGGTAGCTGGCACGCCTGGATGATTTACGCAGTCCATACTTTGCTCCTCTCGCTTGCTGTCCTTGGGTACTGGAGCCGCCGGAATGCGCGGGGCGTCCTTCTTGTGTTCCCCTGTTCCCCCGTTCCCTTGTTCCCGGTGTTCAGGGACGTCTCCACGTAGTCCCCAAAGCTGGCCGCATTGGCCTGGACCGGTTGGCCCTGTCGCTGCGGGGTCTCCACGCGCGAGCCGCCATCCTTCTTTTTCGACTCGCCCTGTCCGGCGGGCTGCTTGTTGTTCTGCTCAGGTGCCTCGTTGTTGTCGCCGCGCAGCTCGCGCATGCCCGACTGCACCTCGTAGACCAGGCGCAGGTGATCGTAGTAGCGGATGATGGGCACCGAAGCCATATTCAGCTGCCGCTCCATGTACGACCGTACTGCCGCGGGCCGCAGCTCCGAGAGGCGTATCTGGGTAAGGCGCACCCCGGTCAGGTTCAGCGTAAGCGCGATGGAAAAGAAGGCCATCGCGGCCGTCATCATCAACCGAGGCTCGGCCCAGCGGCGGACAGAACCCATGAAACCTGGCCGCTGCCAGGCCGGCAGGGGCAGAGCCATGCCGCCTGCGCCGGACAGCACCGGTTGAGCCGCCCTATGTCCCGGGCCTGTCTGGGCCAGAATTCGATCCACCAGCCCTGCCGGGACCTCCGGCTCCGGGGCTAAAAACTCAAGCCACTCCCGGCCGCGGCGGGCTTCTTCGTAGAGAGCCGCGCAGGCCTGGCAGGTTGCCTTGTGGGCGGTGAAGGTCGCCTCATCCTGCGGCGTCAAAACCCCATCCAGCGCATCCGCCAGCAGCGTCTCCCACTGCCCGCAGGCCGCAGAGCTCGGAACATTTGTCCCCGGAATGTTTGTGCGCTCTGCCATTTCTACATCGCCTCTCTTTTGTTACGTTCGAGAAGCCGCGCAAGTTCCGCGCGCCCCCGGCTGATACGGGACTTGACCGTCCCCTCGGGTATATCGAGAACCTGGGCGATCTCCTTGTAATCCAGGTCCTGCAAATCGCGTAAGATCACTGCTTCGCGCAGTTCCACGGAGACCTGCGCCAACGCTTCCTGCACCATTTTTTCAAGCTCCCGGCGCACCGCGGCATCGTGTGGCGACGGACCTCCGGCCATCAACCGGTCAATGGGTCTTTGGGGGCCTGTCTCGTCGCTTCCGTCCCAACCCTCGTCGAGCGAGCCGGTCGCCCGCTGATTGCGGGTGCGGCGGAAGTTATCAACGAGCAGGTTGCGGGTCATCGTGGTGATCCACACCGGCAGGCTGCCGCGCCCGGCATCGAAGCTGCCGAGGTTGGAATAGATTTTGAGGAAAACGTCCTGGGTAAGGTCTTCAGCGTCGGCCACGTTGCCGGTAAAGCGGTAGCAAAGGCCGTAGACGCGCTTGTGGTGGGTACGCACCATCTCCGCCCAGGCGCTGGAGTCCCCGTTGAGGCAGCGCCGGACGATTTGAGCTGCCTCGAACTGGAGCGAGCCTTCGACGTGCATGCTAGTAGCTCCGGGGGCGGTCCAGACACCCGCTTGGCCGCGGGCGGCAGGCGGTTGCGCACCGGCGTCCCGCTTTTCGCGGTCCCGTGCAACCCCTGGCCGGCGCTCAGCAGGCGCCGTCAATCCCATCATCGACCAGCTTAATGTACCCACGCACTGCATGGTGAGCTGTACGCAAGATTGGTGGGTTTGGTTCCCGAAACGGCTCTCCTCGAGCGGAGGACTTCGTCTGCGCCGGTCGCGCTTGCCCTCTGCGCTGCAATTCCCGCATCCCCGCACACGGCGGTGGTTACCGAGCGGGAATCCGTCGGGCAATGATGCTGTTTGTGGTAGACTCAGTCGCAAATCTCAGCCAGGGCAGGCAGGATGCACACACGTCCTCGTGTGGCGTACCGTTCCCGGCTCAGACGCATCATCATCCCTTCGAAATTCCATCTATAACGGGCCCGCATCCATCCGCAATCTTTCCTCGCGTCAGACGGAGGCCTCGATGGACCAGTTGGAACCTACCCGGACACTCTGGCAAAGAATCGTATCGCTCGTGCCGTCTTCTGTCTTCGGAGCTGTGCTTATCACGGTGTGGCTGACGACCGTGATCGTGAACTCCACAATGGTGAACTGCACGATCGTGAACTCGAAGACACTGAACTCGACCAGGTCCCGTTCTCTGCTTCTCGAAGTTCTGGCGCTGATCGTGTGCCTTGCCATCATCTTTTTCGCCGACGCCCTGGAGATCGCGTATTCGCTGCTGCGCCACAAGGACGTCGAGCAGTTTGGCGAAACCACCGGCAGCATCTTCGCGGAGATGCGCAGCAACGAAGACCTGGTTTACGAAGGGCGCGAGTGGCTGGTAACGGCGATGATTGTCTGCTTCACCTTGATCGTGGGCGAGTTCGATCCCGTCTATTGGCCATCGTGGCATGGAGCCGTCGCCATTCCCAACCTCGAAGGGATTCCCGTGATCGGCACGATCCGCGCCGCCACTGTGTTTTCGATTTTTTCTACGACCATCCCCATCCTGTGGCTGGCGCAGGGACCGTCGAAAAAGATCGCCAGAAGATTTCCGCAGCGGATGGTAGATGCCGGCGCGCTGGTCTGGCTCCTCCCCATCAAGTTCGTCGGCTGGGTCACAAATCTCCTCAGGCTCGATGAGCCCACCAAGGTTGTTGTTCAGTGGTGGGAGAAAGTGGCAAATTTGCACGACGATTCAAACCTGCGGCCCAGCGATCTCCATTATTTCCTCGCCAGCGTTCAGCGCTACGGCTATGCCTTGTACGACATCCAGATGCAAATCACGGTTGACGAGGACGGATCCTGTGCCATCCTCCAGCGCCTGGTCTATTACGTCATCAACCGCCCCTGCAACGTCTTCGACCGCAGGTTGACGTTCCCAAAAGCGAAACAATGCAGCTTTGAGAAGATAACCGCCAAGGCCTACCGTGTAGGAGTCATCGGCGAAACCGGCCCACCGGGGCGAGAACAGCAGGTTCTCCGAACGTTGAACCTGATCGCCGACAGGTCCATGGCGGATTCGCCGGAGGTCAGCAAACTGACCGAAATCAAAGCATCCCTCGACATCATCCCCGCTCTCGATGGCGTAGACCCTAACAATGCAGCACCCGATGCGGCCCGGCCTGCGCCCTCTGCCCACTCCACCTCGGCAATCGATTCAGGCCGGCTCCACTATCGCATCGACACATGCGGCTCCATCTCCAGCCAGGAGAAGGCGTTTGCTCTCCTGGTAGAGTTCAATTCGTCGTGGAGTGCCGGGGCCTTCGAGATGAAGGCTCACGGCTCCGACTTCTTCTACATGAATATTGATTGCCCGTGCCAGCGATACAGCCTCACGGTTGATACGACTGAGGAATGCCGATTTCGGCCCGTCGAGGTGACCGCTGCCGCGATTTGCGGCGCCGACCCGCATTGGGGGGAGCGGGACCGGCTCCAACGCTCGCTGGCCTTTGATTCCGCCTCACCGGAGGGGATTCATTGCGACTTGAAATATCCTTTTCCAGGAACCAAGTACCAACTGCTCTGGAAATGGGGAGAGAAAAAATCGTTGGAGATCCAGAATAGCCCGTGTCAATCGGCAGCGGATTCCACACCAGCTTCCGATGTGGAGGCTCATTCCAGAGACCTCGCCGTCGTGGCGCGGATGGTAGAGCCCGCGACGAGCAGTCAGGCAGTAGCGCCGCCCCCGCCGCCGAGCAGGGAAATTCCACCACCGCCGCCCAGATAGGTCTTCCGATTCATCGCATCCTCCCTGACTTCTGTTGGCCTGATTTCTCTTGGCCGGAGCCCATGAGCCCTAGCGCCCGACAACTATCCAACGCGCCTAGGGTATCATAATGGACTGCGCTTGTCGGTGATGGTTGTGTCCATCCTGTGATTTCCCAGGTAACCAACAGCCCACGCCTTCCAGCAATAAGATGCCGGAATCGGCAGCAGGTTTCTTTCTCTGAAACAGGTATATCACTGAAAACAATGCCGCCGCAGAATCTTCAGTACCGGTCCGCAAACTCCGGATCGACGGGGTTCTCGAACAGCGAAGCATCGCGGGTCACGATCGTCAGCCCCGAGGGCGTCACGAAGTAGCGGCGCTTGTCTTCCGTCGGGTCGTAGCCGATGACCGTGCCCTCGGGAATATGCACGTCGCGATCGATAATGGCGCGGCGGATGCGGCAGTGGCGGCCGATGTTCACGTGCGAGAAGATGATGCTCGAGTCGACCTCGGAGTACGAGTTGACGCGCACGTCCTGCGAGAGCACGGAGTTCGACACCATGGCGCCGGAGATGATGACGCCGGCGGTGATGATGGAGTTGACCGCCATGCCCGAGCGGCCCGGCTCGCCGAACACAAACTTGGCCGGCGGATACTGGCGCACCCGCGTGCGCATGGGCCAGTCTTTGTCGTAGAGATTGAAGATCGGCGAGACCGAGCACAGGTCCATGTTGGCGTCGTAGTAGGCGTCGAGCGTGCCCACGTCGCGCCAGTAGAGCGCCTGCTTCTTGTTCTCGTCCACAAAGCTCCAGGCCATCATCTTTTTCTTGCCCAGCATGTTGGGCAGGATGTTGTGGCCGAAGTCGTGCTTGGAGTCGGGATCGTCCGCGTCGGCGATGAGCGCCTTGAGCAGCGTCTCGGTGTTGAAGATGTAAATGCCCATCGAGGCATCGACAGCGTTGGGATTGAACGGCGAACGGAAGTTCGTCGATGCCGGCTTTTCCTGGAAGCCGAGCACCTCGCCGGTCGAACCAACCTCGACTACGCCGAAGCGCGAAACTTCATCGGGCGGGATGGGCAGCGTGGCCAGCGTGACCTCGGCCTTGGTCTCCTTGTGATAGGCCAGCATGCGGCTGTAGTCCATTTTGTAGATGTGGTCGCCGCTCAGAATGATGACGTAATCCGGCTGCTCGCTGCCGATGGAATAGATGTTCTGGTAGACGGCGTCCGCGGTGCCCATGTACCAGTTGGCGCCGGTGCGCTGCATGGGCGGCATGAGTTCAAAAAACTCGCCGAGTTCCTGGGCGACGATGCCCGTCCAGCCCTCGCGGATATGCCGGTTGAGGCTGAGCGCCTTGTACTGGGTGAGCACGTAGACGCGCCGCAGCCCGGAGTTGATGCAGTTGGAGAGGGTGATATCGATGATCCGGTAATGGCCGCCGAACGGCACCGCCGGCTTGGCGCGATCGCGCGTGAGTGGAAACAGTCGTTCGCCGGCTCCTCCGGCCAGCAGCACTCCTAAAGCGTCCTTCATATCCATGGAAATCCGCCTCGGCCTCTCATCCTGGTGTCCGAACCTGCGTCCCAAGGGCCTGCGAACCTTCAAATTCGTAACCAAATCCTGTCCGCACCCCGTTTCGCTACACAGGCACCCGAAGGACGGAGAATACCACACCGGCATGACAGCGAGTGCGTGTCGTGGTTCACAAGGTTGCTCAGGTGCATTGGCAGATACCGCTGAAGTGAAGGGTGCGGCTTCGGCCCGTTCGAGCAGCCACCACAAATTGCTATGGGGCCTCCGTCCCGAGGTGGCCGCGTTCCTCAGGAGCTAAAGCCCATCATTTTGTCCGGCGAGAGGGATGTACGGGCTGAAGCCCGTACCCTTCAACCCGCGCCTACCGCTTCTTGCTGAATTTGTACTGCACGCCGACGGAGATGGCAAAATTCACGTCGTACTGCGAGGTGTGGGGATAATAGTCGATGCTGTAGTGGGTCATGACCGCGTCGGGCGTAATGCGGAAGACCCAATGTGCCGACCGGTTGAGGTCGAAGGTGCCGCCGATAATGGCCGCCGGGGCCACCTGATTGTTATAGAAGGCCGCCACGCTGGCGCCTTGGCCGAGCAGGTCTCTCTCAAAGTCGCCATAGACGCCGCCCACCAGCAGGTGCGCTGTGATGTCGCCGTGCTGGTTGTGCGGGCCCAGCCACTCAGGGCCGGCGGTGAAAAAATACTCGCTGATGAACGGCCCCTTGATATTGTTCTGCGCGGCTCCGCCAGTCGGTCCGGTGCTGTTACCCGTGCCGCTGGTGCCGAAGTAGGCCCGTTCAGATGTCTCCAGGCCCCAACGTTTGGTCAGCCACATGGAGCCGCTCAGATTCAGTCCGCCGAGGTTGGAGCCCTGCAGCAGCGTCGGACCGGCCTTCATGTGGGCGTAGGCCATGCCCAGCGACAAGTCATAGCGGTTGTTGTAGTTCACGCCGGCCAGCGGATTGACGGAGACGTAGGCGCCATTGGCGGGCGCGGGCTGGGTGGGGGCCGTCTGGGCCGGTGTCTGCGAACTCGAAGACTGCGCCGGCGCAACGGTGGCCGCACACAGAACCATGGCCGCCGCGGCGGCAAAAAAGGATGAGAACCTTACTGGGAGATGCATCACCCGTTAGCTTACAGGAGCATACCGAGGGGCGACAATGCGGGCGGAAAAGCAGGGGCTTGGGGACTCGGGACTAGGGACTAGCAGGGGCTGAGGGGAACGCGGAACTCATCAACCCCGACATTAACGGCGCCTCGCGGTCTTTCGTCCCTAGTCCTAGTCCCTAGTCCCTGCTTTCAGGGCACTGCTCCCCCCACCGCGCCCACACCAGGTAGCGCACGGTTTTGAGCGTTTCCATGGCGGCGGCGGCGCGGCTGCTGATTTCCGATTGCGGCTCAAGCGGGGGCGCAGCGTGGGTGCGGAACATGATGGGCAGACGGCTGAAGATGAGTGCCGCGCGGGGCAGGTGGCTGGGACTCGAAACCACTTCCGCCGAAGTCCAGCCGTGGGCCTTCATGATGCGCTCGGCATAGCAGGCGTTCTGGATGGTATCGCGCGCGCTGGGTTCAACGAAGAGCGCCGATTCGGGTACGCCTTGCGCCTCGGCTGTGCGGGCCATCACCCGCGCCTCGTCAAATTGGTTGCGCACGGCGCCGCCGGTCAGAATGAGTCGCGGCGCCACGCCACGCTCATACTCACGGACGGCCTCGGTAACGCGGGAAAGCTGGGTGGGCGAGGGATTGCCGTCAGCATCGGCCGGATTGCCAAGTACGATGATGGCGTCGAAGCGATCGAGTTGGGTATTGCCGGTGGGGGCAGTATGCCGATCGATGATGGCCCAGCCGAACAGGCCGGCGATCACCGCACCACCCGCCAATGTCAACCTGACCAGCCAGCGACGGTTCTTCTCCCGGCGCGGCGGAGTGCGCCGCGATCGTACTGACTTGGTGCGCGTGGATGTGCTAGCCAATCTGCCTCCCTGTTCTTTTGTTCCCGCGCGCCGCAAACCGTTTCCGGGCGAGGAGCCAAGCGATCTCTCTATCGATAGTATGATTTGTGCCTGCATCTGAGGGTTGTGGGTATTTGGCGGGGTGTCACCGTTCGGCTATCCCGCTGATGCCGGCTTAATTCTGTGCGCGACAGCGCCGCGCATCAATGTGCTTTGCCGTTTCCGCAGAGTATTTGCAGTGCGCCCAGTGGGGACTGGCGGCCGGATCGCCGTGGCCCTGCAAGTTCGTTTGGCACTTTTCCGCTCTCGCTGAGGTCGGGGCGGTGGGCCCTAGGGCGAAAACCCCGCAAAGGGAAGCATCGCCCTAATAGGACCCGAGCCCTCGAAATGACAGACCAGCCAACGTCAATGGCGGCTCATTGTTGTGAGGAAGCGGACAATCACTCTCCCGTATATGTCACATGCCAGACGCTGCGCGAACCGTCATCGACGACAAAAAGGCTTCCATCTTTGCCGACCGTAACGCCGACCGGACGACCCCAGACCTGACCATCTTTGGTGAGAAACCCGGTTAGGAAGTCATCGTACTCGCCCGTGGCATGGCCATCCTTCATCGGGACGACAACTACTTCGTAGCCTGCGCGCGGATCGCGATTCCAAGAGCCATGCTCGGCAGCGAAGGCATCGCCTTCATACTTTGCAGGGAACTGCGACTTGTGGTCGGGGTAGAAGGTCATTTCGAGAGAAGCCATGTGCGGCTGCACTAGAACATCGGGAGTGCGTACCTGTGAGGCAAGGTCAACGTGCTTGCAATCGTTGGCCTGAGCTTCAGTGAGCGAGTCGGCAAGTTGCGGGTTCGGTCCGGTGCCGTTGGCGCATGGTTGCGGAAGGCGGAAGTCCTGGTGGCCTCCCATGTAATACCACGGCCAGCCAAAGAAGCTGCCTTCGGGCACGCTGGTGATGTAGTCCGGAACAAGATGATTGCCGAGGTTATCGCGCTCATTGACGGAGCACCAGAGCTGGGCGGTTATCGGATTGATGGCTTCGCCGACGCAGTTGCGGATGCCATGCGCGTAGACCTGGATAAACTTGCCTTCGGGCGTGTATTCGAGAATGTCCGCGCGATGGAATTCCTTGGGTTGATTACGGCCTCCGTCGCGTTCATAGTCGGTGTCCGGGTTATTGATATTCGATCCGGAGCCTACAGAGACTAGCATGTGCTGCCCATCGCGGGTGAAGACGACGTCGCGCGTCCAATGGCCGCCGCCCATGAGTTGGGCGTATCCCGGGATGCTGGGCACAATCGTCTCAGCGGCGCCTTCCGCCCGCAGATCGCCGGACTTGTAGGCAAAGCGCTGAATGGTGGTGGCATTGCCGACATAGACCCATTTGGGGTTGGGCCCGAGCGGATAGAAAGCGATACCGAAGGGATGGTCGAGGCCGGTAGCGAACTTTTCGATGTGAGCGACTTTGCTGTCAGCCTGCACTCCGCGAAGAACAAAGACGGTGCCGGCGCCGGAGTCGGCCAGGAAGAGATCGCCATTGGGCGCGGCGATGATAAAGCGCGGCATGGTAAAGGTGCCGCCGCTGAGCTGCATGAACTCCTTGTTGTCCGCGCGTTGCATAGGCTTGGTGTCGCCGCCCGCATAGAGCACAACCTTGAATCCGGGAGGCGCAATGGGCATTGCGCCCTCAGGCCGCACGACGACTTGCGGCGTGTTGTTGGCGGCCTCGGACGGATGCGGCGCGGGAAGATCGGCTACGGTGAGGTGATGACGAACGCCAGGTTGCTGCTGGCTCCAGTCAGTGAAGGCAGCCTGGCCGGTGAGGACCTGTGTATATCCCGGAATAGGGAGGAACAAGGCGGCAGTCACAGCGAGTAACGGTACAGTTTTGCTCCACGAAGCAGACATCATCCTTTTTCTCCTGGTTCCATTTCAGAATGAACAGATGAACAGCGATTTTTTCGAGCGAAACGTGATGGGAAGTAAAGGCGTGGGAAACACCGCCTATGATGATATAACCTTGACCAATCATTGAAATACTCTTGCCTGGATTGAAGCTTCAAGCCTTTAACCAATGGAACTCTGCTCAGGAAAACGGAAGATATGCCGCTTGAGCAGCTCTCCCGCGCGCTTGCCATCGCCCTCATTGAGCGCATCGATAATCTGCCAGTGAGCCTTTTGTACCTCGACCAGATCAATCTTGCTGCGCGTTAGCCAAATCTGCAGACGAACCTCAAAGGCCAACGCATTCCAGCTGCGCAGCAGAATACGGTTATCCGCTCCTTCGACAATCATGTGATGGAGGTGCATATCGTGACGGGCGTAGTCGGTAATGTTGTCGCGCTTCGCTGCGTCCCGCACCGCCTCGGCAGCTTTCTTGAGTGCTGCCACTGATCCTTTGAAACGAGACGCGGCAATCTGCGCGGCGAGCTCCTCCAGAATGGCGCGCACCATGTACGCTTCGCGGATGTCCTGCGAAGTCACCTCGCGCACGCGCGTTCCTTTGTAAGGCTCGGTAACAACCAGTTCTAATCCTTCGAGTTCGCAAAGCGCCTCACGGACCGGCCCCTGGCTGGTATTCAGTTCCTTGGCGATATGCAGTTCCACCAGGCGTGTACCGGGCATCAGCTCACCGCTCATAATCCGGCGGAGAAGATTCTGCTTGACCCGATCGGCCATGGAGTCGCGTTGCAAAGAAGGGCTTTTCTTCGACATGCAAGTTCATTTTAATGAATTTGCGACCTTTCGCAATTATAAATAATCTATAGATCAAGCCGAGAGCGTGCCCCGCACTTTCCCGTTGTAAGGGGCCACTGCTCCACACAGCAAAAATGGCCTGAAATGCGTTCATCTCCCGCTTGTCGATGGCGCAGCAGCGAGTGACAGTGGCCTGAAGAACGTCAGCATGGAGCCGATAGAGGCCCATGCCATCGCGTTCCCCTGTCTCAATCAACCTCCCGGCGGTTTTGCCGGAGAGCCTATTGGCAACGACGGATTTGACCACGTCCGCGCCGGACGGAAAAATTTTCAGCTTATGTGGATTGTCAAGCTCGCGCTGACGCGGCCATACACCTTTGTCGTCCTTGCCATCCTGATCTTGCTTCTCGGCGTCGGATCGGTTGCCACGATGCCGACGGATATTCTTCCCAACATCGATATCCCCGTCATCACCGTGGTTTATGATTACCGCGGCCTGCAGGCAGAAGAGCTCGAACAGCGTATCACCACCTTCAACGAGTTCATCATGTCGACCGTAAACGACGTGAAGTCCGTTGATTCGCAGACCGTGCGCGGCTACGCCGTGCTGATGATTTACTTTCAGCCGCAGGTGCACATCGACGCGGCGATCGCGCAGGTCGGCGCGGCCGTGCAGTCCATCCGCTTCCGGTTTCCCCCCGGTGTCAATCCCCCCTGGGTGCTGCGCTTCAGCGCGTCCACGGTGCCCATTTATCAGCTGGCCTTGTCCAGCGATTCGCTCTCGCAATCCGAGCTCTATGACTACGGCATCTTCCGCGTCCGCCAGAAGATCTCCGTGGTTCCGGGAACGTTGCTTGAAGCGCCGCACGGCGGCGTGGTGCGCCAGATCATGGTCGACCTCAACCAGGAGCAACTGCTGGCCAAAGGCATCTCGCCCATGGACGTGGAGAATGCCATCTCAGCGCAGGACGTGACCATGCCCACCGGCACCATCAAGATCGGTGGACGCGAATACGGCTCCAGCCTGAACAACAGCCCGGTGGATGCGCTGGCGCTGAACGACGTGCCCGTCAAAGTCATCGGCAACTCGGTCATCTACATGCGCGACGTGGCGCATGTGCGCGACGGCTGGATGGTGCAGCAGAATATTGTGCGCGCCAACGGCAAACCCTCCGTGCTCACGCCCATCTACCGCAGCGGCTCGGTTTCCACGCTCACCATCATCGATCAGATCAAGAACCAGATTCTGCCTGCGGTGCGGGCCGCCGCGCCCAAAGGCATGACGATCACCGGTCTCTTCGATCAGTCCATCTTTGTGCGTGCTGCGATCGGCGGCGTGCTGCGCGAAACCATCATCGCCTCGCTGCTCACCGCGCTCATGATCCTCACCTTTCTGGGCAGCTGGCGCAGCACGCTCATCATCGCGATCTCCATTCCGCTCTCCATCCTGAGTTCGATCATCATTCTGCACGCGCTCGGCGAAACGCTGAACACCATGACGCTCGGCGGGCTGGCGCTTGCGGTGGGCATTCTTGTGGATGATGCCACGGTCACGATTGAAAACATTCATCGCCACATGGACCATAAGCAGCTCTTTGATGCGGTGATGGATGGCGCGTCGGAGATTGCCACACCAACCTTTGTCTCCACCTTCACCATCTGTATCGTCTTTGTCTCGGTGATCTTTCTGACCGGGCCGGCGAAGTATCTCTTCACCCCCATGGCGCTCGCGGTGGTCTTCGCCATGATGGCGTCCTACATTCTTTCGCGTACGCTGGTTCCGACGTTGGTCAATTTCCTGCTGGCTGGCGAGGTGCACTACTCGGAGCTGGCTTCGGACCACACCGCCGAAGAGCCGCGTCCCTCCTGGTTCGAGCGCTTTAACGACAACTTCAACGCATTCTATCTGCGCCTGCAGGGACGCTACACCACACTGCTGCATCGCTTCATCGAACACCGCCGCGTCGCGTTGCTCACCTGCGCTTCCATCATGGCGACAGCTTTCGTGCTGCTGCCGTTCATTGGCAGAGACTTCTTTCCCGCCGTGGATACCGGCCAGATCCGCCTGCATGTGCGCGCCATGCCCGGTACGCGCATCGAGCAATCCAGCGTGCAGTTCAGCCAGGTGGAGCAAAAGATCCGCGAAATCATCCCTCCCGATCAACTCGATCTTGTGCTCGATGACATCGGCCTTCCCCAGGACCCCATCAGCTTCACGTTTGGATTTACTCCCAACCTTGGTCCCTTCGACGGCGAGATCCTGCTCTCGCTGAATAAAGATCACCGCCCGACGGCGGAGTATGTCCGCGAGCTGCGCAGCGTCCTGCCACGTGCCTTTCCGTCCATCACTTTTTACTTCGAGCCTGCGGACATGGTGACGCGCATTCTTGACTTTGGCGTGACCGCTCCTATCGACGTGCAGGTGCAGGGCACCGATCCCAACAACTATCAGGTTGCGCGCGAGCTGCGCGACAAAATTGCCACGCTTCCCGGCGCGGCCGATGTGCACCTGCAGCAGGTGGTAGACAGTCCGACCTTCAAGATCAATGTCAACCGCTCGCGCATCGCTGAGTTCGGCCTTACGCAGCAGGATGTTGCCAACAGCCTTTTCGTCTCGATGGCTTCAGGTTACGCCGTCGAGCCGAACTTCTGGGTCGATCCCAATATGCACCTCACCTATACGGTCACGGCACAGACACCGCAGTATCGTCTCGATTCACTCGACATGCTGCGCGACACGCCGATTCCGATCAAGACCGAGCCCAACAAAACCGAGCTGCTCGGCAACCTGGCTACGATTACGCCGTCTTTCGAGCCGATTGTCATCAATCATCACAATGTGCAGCGCGTCTACGATGTTCTGCTCAACACACAGGACACGGATCTCGGCTCCATTGCCAGCCGCGTGCAGAAGATTGTCAACCAGGAGCAGCAGAAGCTTTCTCCCGGCAACGTGATTGAAGTCCGCGGGCAGGTGGAGAGCATGAATGAAGCCTTTACGCGCCTCGGCATCGGGCTGGTCTTCGCGGCGGTGCTCGTCTATCTGCTGATGGTGGTCAACTACCAGAGCTGGCTCGATCCCTTCATCATCATCTGCGCGCTGCCCGGAGCCTTCTGTGGCATTGTCTGGGCGCTGTTTCTAACCCAGACCACCTTCAGCGTGCCCAGCCTCATGGGCGCCATCATGTCCATCGGCGTGGCCACGGCCAACTCCATCCTGCTGGTCACCTTTGCCAAGGAACAGAGCGCACGCGGCCATAATGCGCTGGAAGCCGCGGTTTCCGCGGGCGCCACGCGGCTCCGGCCCATCTTGATGACGGCCTTCGCAATGATCGTCGGCATGTTGCCCATGGCGCTTGGCCTTGGGGAAGGAGGCGAGCAGAATGCGCCGCTGGCACGCGCGGTGATTGGCGGCCTGTCGATGGCTACCTTCGCCACCTTGTTCTTCGTTCCACTCATGTACAGCCTGGTCCACGGAAAACGCGAAGTGATGAAAGAAGAGGAGACTGCCCAAGTCCAATGACACCGCCTGCCAATACCACCCAGCCGCACTCCAAGCGCAATCTCCGCATCGCCGGGGCCGTCCTGCTCTTTCTCATTTTGCTGGCCATCGGCATTGTTCCGCGGGTGCTGCGCAGCGAGGACGCGGAAAGAGTCGTCGAGGCGAGCCCGGTCCTGCTGCCGGAGGTCACCGTCGTGCATCCGCACCTGGGCTCGCCGGTAACGCATGTCACGCTGCCCGGCAATCTGCAGCCGCTCTATACCGCGTCCGTCTACGCGCGCACCAACGGGTATGTCGCCAAACGATTCGTCGATATCGGAAGCCATGTCCGCGCCGGCCAACTGCTGGCCCTCATCTCCACCCCGGAAGTGGACCAGGAGCTGAATCAAGCTCGCGCCGATGAGCAGGAAGCCGCAGCCGCCGTGGAGCAAGCCGCGGCCGCCGCGCAGCAGGCGCAGGCCAACTTCGACATCGCGCGCATCACCCGCAATCGTTACGCTCCGCTTATCTCGCGGCATGATGTGACGCAGCAGTCTCTCGATGAAGCCAACGAGACCCTGGCCGCGCGGACCGCTGATCTTGCAGCTGCGCATGCCAACGTCGATGCCGCCAAAGCCACTCTCCAATCGCGGCGGGCCAACGTCCAGCGCCTGGAGCAGCTGCAGGGCTTCGAGCGCATTACCGCGCCGTTCGATGGCGTGATCACCGCGCGCAACGTTGAGCAAGGCGACCTGGTCAATGACGGCAGCAGCAACGGCGCACAGAGCCTCTTTACCATCGAGCAGGGCGATGTGCTGCGCGTCCAGGTGGAGGTGCCGCAGTCGGACGCCCTCTTCATCAAGACCGGCGACGAGGTCTCGCTCACCGTACAGGAACGTCCGGGGAAGAGCTACGTCGCCAAAGTAACCCGCGCGGCCGATGCCGTAGACGTGGCGGCGCGCACCATGCTCACGGAAATTCAGGTGGACAACAAGGATGGATCCCTGTTGCCCGGCATGTACGGGGAAATTAACTTCGCCATCGAAACCAACCGGCCCACCGTCGTGATTCCCGCCGTGGCTCTGGTCATCGACAAAAACGGCATGCACGTGGTGACCGTATCAAGCGACGACCACGTCCACTTCGTTCCCGTGAATATCGGTCAGGATCTCGGCTCGCAGGTCGAAATTTCGCAAGGCCTCACGGGCAACGAAACCCTGGTCAGTAATCCGAGCGACCTGCTCAACAACGGAGAGAAGGTCCTGGTTGCGCGGTAATGCGGAAGACGGCACTCAATGCCACAACTGGAGCGATGTGAAGCGACTTCTTTTATTCTCGCCAGCCGCCGCGCTGCTGCTCGTGACTGGCTGCATGGTCGGCCCCCAATACAGCCGCCCTGCGGTGGCCACGGCGCCAGCCTTCAAGGAGGCGCCCACCAGCTCGGCTGCGGCCAGCGACGGATGGCAGCCCGGCCACCCCAGTGACAAGGTGCTGAAGGGCGACTGGTGGCGCATGTATCAGGACCCGCAGCTCGATGCCCTCGAAGCACAAATCGACAGCGCCAATCAGACGTTGAAGATGGCTGAAGCCAACTTCGCGGCTGCGCGCGCCGCCATTCGCAGCGCCCGCTCGCAAGAAGTTCCCACGATTGGCACCGGCGTCAGCACAGACACCGTACGCGAATCTGCCAACGAGCCCTACTTCCTGACCGATCTTGCCAACAATGGCACCGGGAACTTCACGCTGCCCGTCGATCTCGATTATGAAGTCGATCTCTGGGGACGAATCCGCCGCGGTGTCACGTATGCGCGTTCGGAAGCGCAGGCCAGTGACGCCGATCTCGAAAATGCGCGTCTCAGCCTTCATGCCGAACTGGCCCTTGACTACTTCAACCTGCGCGCCGCGGATGGCCAGCTCAAGCTGCTCGATGAGACCATCCAATCTTATGAAGCGGCTCTGCAACTCACCCAAGACCGCTTTAACGCCGGACTGGCGGTTTCTTCAGACGTTGAGCAAGCTCAAACACAACTCGCGCAGGCCCGGGTGCAGCGCACCGACATGCAACTCACTCGTGCACGCTTCGAACACGCCATCGCCGTGCTGGTCGGCAAGCCGCCGGCGTCGCTCACCATTCATCCTGTTCCTCTCGACGTCGATGCTCCCCAGATGCCGGCAATCCCTGGCCTTCTTCCGTCTACATTGCTCGAGCGCCGCCCCGATATCTCCGCCGCTGAACGCCGCATGGCTGCAGCCAACGAACAGATTGGCATCGCCAAGGCGGCGTACTACCCGACGCTCTCGCTCAGCGCACTTGTCGGCATGGAAGGCACTTCCGCGCTCAACTGGTTCGCCTGGCCAAGCCGCTTCTGGGCGGTCGGCCCGTCACTCTCCGAAACCCTCTTCGATGGCGGCCGTCGCCGCGCAGCCACAGAGAGCGCGCAGGCTAACTACGACGCCACCGTTGCCGCCTATCGCCAAACCACGCTCACCGCTTTTCAGCAGGTGGAAGACAACCTGGCCGCACTGCGCATCCTGAGGACCGAAGCAGAACAGCAGCGACAGGCAACCGCATTTGCACTCCGCTCGCTGAACTCCTTCGACGATCGCTATCAAGGCGGACTCGTGCTCTATCTTGAAGTGGTGACCGCGCAGACCACCGCGCTGACTAACCAACGCAACGACATTGACTTGATGAATCGCCGGCTCGAGGCCAGCGTTCTGCTGATCAAAGCGCTCGGCGGCGGATGGGATACGCGGCAACTACCTGCATTCAGCAGCAGACAGCCTTAAGAGCAAAATTGGTGTTGCTGTGCGCTCTTTGGTATAGGTCAAGGTCGTCATTCCCTGTTAGTCGCGTCGACGTTGCTGTTATGCCTCTGGGATGCGCAACTGTGGCGAACCGACCAAAGTGGTCATGTACGGTTCGATCCTTGATTTCGATTGGTTCCTTTTTCAGTGGTCAATGCTCTGTACATTCCCTGCTCATCGGCTCGCGGCATCCTTCTGACGTGTGGCCTTGACAGCAGACAGAATCCCTGCGCCGATCATAATGACCGCACCAACGACGATCCAATGGGCCGGCAAACGAAGTAGGTGCGCTGCGTAGACGAGTCCGGCGATCATTATTGTGAAGCCGGCAATGTAGATTCCAAACGACATAGGATCCTCTCAGCGAGCCGATAGTACGGGCCGTGTCCGCGCGTTTGCGAACGCGTACGTCCCTGTGTATCAGCTTTTCACGGCGGCGGGAATATGTCTGTACCGTATAGCTCTATCATCACAAACGCCCCGGCAGGGATACGGACGCGAAATGAGGAATGAATCTACTTTTGAATGAATGCGAGCTTATTCCTATTCAGTTGATCGAAGCGCCCTTCGAGAACCTTGAATTGCCGAATCTTAATTGAAGCCCTCGCGAAGTGTCTAACATTGAACAGCCCGCGTTCCGCCGGCCGTGCCAACCTAATCTCAGTTCGCTTGAAATGCCCGGGGGCACGAGCCCGCGAAGAATTAAGCGCTTCGACGAACCCGTCGATGTTACGACACGCCGCGTAATCACGTCGGTGACATGACCCGGGAGCTGCATCCCGGAGTAAAGGAGAGTTGCGATGCTGATCCTACTCATCATTGTTCTAGTACTTGTTTTCGCCGGGGGCGGAGGGTATTACGGATACGGCCGTTGGGGCGCCGGGGGAGGGGCAGGCATAGGGCTAGGCACGGTGTTGCTGATCGTGCTGGTGTGCTATCTGTTGGGATTTTTCCGATAGAGCAATCTTCTGCAACTTTGGCTCGTGGCCGAAGGGTTGCGACACGGGACTGTGTGGAGGGAAGAATGAGTATTGCAATGAGTAATGCGCTGGCGGCGACGTCTTGGCGCGATTTTCGGTTCTTACACAACGATTTCACCGGCCGGGATTTTACCTGGTTGGTGATCGGGGTGTTGCTGGCCGTTGTGGTGACCTGGGCACTTGCGCGACGGAGGCGGCGCTGGTTTTAGATACCCCGCAACGATCTCACTTCCCACACCGTCGGTCCCAGTGTCGCCGGGCCAGGCGAGCCCGGTTAGCCGACCCTGCAGAAGTTACGGTAATTCCAAAGTGAGCAATTGTGGACAGACCGCCGCCGCAGGCAATGCTTTAATTGCGCCTGGAAAACCAGGAATGGAAATCCGGGGGGCCTCCTGAACCCCCGAAAACAAAGGTTGGATCCCGGCTTAGGCCCATCAGCGAGTAGTTACTGGAGCAGAAATGAAAAAGATCGTGTTGTTCTTGTTTGCCGCGCTGTTCGCGATATCTGCGGTCACGCCTGTCTATGCCAACCACCATCGAAGACACCACAGATACCACGGCGGTCACCCTATCGTAGTGGTACTTCCACATTAGCCTTGCCGCTTCTTCGTCAGGCCTCGGGGGCGTTCGGGGCCGAATGCAGACGCGCGCCGCTGGTCTTTCACCCCGATAACGCACTTGGACCCAGATGTACCTGGTGGTTGCGGTGTTTCTGTTCCGTAAATCTCCTCCTGGCCCCTGAGGTGGGCAGACATGAAGAAATGGTTTTGTTCCGTCGCTGGATTGTTTCTGGCAGTGGCAGGCCCGCTGGCTGCACAGGCACAGACCCCGGCAGTTCTACCGCCCAATATCCTCAACATCGAAACCATTAACATAAAACCGTACATGGACGGATCCTACGACCAGGTTGCCTCGGAATATCCTGGATTGTCGCAGGAACTCAAGGACCCGATGCACGTCCTTGCGATGGAGGCCCTGACGGGCCCGCCTCGAGCGATTTACCTCTCCGGTTTCGATTCTTTTGAGGCGCTCCAAAAGAACGAGGAGTGGCTCTCAGGCGACGCGGCAACCGATGCCAAGTCCGATGCGCTGGATGCGCGCACGGCTCCTTACATATCCGAAGAACACAACACCATCTGGCATTACCGCCCCGACCTCAGCAACAACGTCGCCGGAGCGGACATACCGCACTCCCATTACTGGGAGATGATCGTCTTCCACATGCGCCCCGGCCACGCCGAACACTTCGATGAATTAACGAAGCTTTATCGCGACGCCTGCCTTAAAAGTGGTCAGAACATCCCGTGGTCGGCTTACGAAGGAATGATGGGGGTGACGGACTCCTACCTCATCCTGGTACCGATGGCCTCCCTCAAGGATGAGGATGCCGGCTTGGCCCATAGGAAGGATTTCGGCGATGCGCTGGGCGACGAAGGAAGGAACCGGTTCGACAAGCTTACCGAGGAGAACGTGGCCAGCGTCGAGGACAACCTCTGGATGGTGAATCCGGAATGGAGCCACGTTGAGAATTCCTGGATCGAAGCCGATCCCCATTATTGGGCGTATGAGCCAGCCGCAAAGTCCGCGCACAAGCGAGCCGCCGGAGCAGCGCCTGCAGCAAATGCTCCGCATGGAAATTAAAGGAGAACAATAGGAAGACGAGGGGCATCGTTACATAACGATGCCCTTCTTTTTGTTGATGCAAGTGATCCGGCATCGCGCGCATTTATCCGGCGGAATCGTCGCGAGGCCCTGGGCCTGAGGCCAGTCCTGCCGATACAGTTCATTGGCAAAACCAGACAGTCGTTGAGTTCGTGCGTTTCATCCGGTCTCCGTCAGCAGCCAAACTGCCCTGCGTAAATTTCCAGGGCACGAAGGTTGGGTATGAAGAAGACTGTGCCATGCTGCTGCACAAGATCGAGATTCTTAAAGTCGGTAAGGGTGCGGGAGACTGTTTCACGAGATAGGCCAATGTACTCACCGATCTCTTCGTGTGTGAGCGAGCAGTGGATGCGGACACCCCGTTCCGCCCGCAGGCCTCCAGCGCACCACTGCAGCAATAGCATGGCGAGCTTCATCGGTGCAGTCAATGCAAGGCCGAGGATGCGCAATCGTTCGCATCCTCGTTTGTACTCAACACTCAACAGACGTGCCGAGTTCTGCCAGGCAATCGGGTTACGCAACAGGAGATAGAGAAAGCTCTTCCTAGGGAGCGCCCTGATTCTGCACGGGAACTGTGCCACCGCTGTAATCTCGTAGGGACAGCCGGTAAGCACCGCAGCGAGCCCAAGAACATCGCCGGGCATGGCGATTCCGAGCGTGAGTCGCTTACCCTCGCTCGAGTTCATTGTGAGTTTCACCCTGCCCTCGAGCAGGAACAGGAGGCTGCAAGGTTCCTGTTCCTCTGCGAACAACACCCTGGAGCCCTCGCAACAATAGGTTGCTGCAAGTGATTCAAAATCACTCATCGCCGTGGGTGAGAGGTCCTTGTAGAACTCCCCCGCTCTCCACTCTGCGTTGGCGTCATTCCACTTAGGTCCGCAGTCCAGGCGCATCGTGTCCGGGCCAAGTCTCCCTCTGAGCCGCTCACGGTATCTGCGTTGTACAGAACCGCACTAGAGCAACAGGCTTGAGCGTCTCTCTGAGCCCGCTCGTAGAGATTCTCCATGACCGCCCCCTTCTCGACAATTCTTAGTTCTGTGCCGCAGGCACTTTGGTCGAAATGCCGTTCAGGATTGCCAGCCACGTCCGGATTCTCGCCCTTGCTCCTCAGTAACTCCCACATACCAGTCAACGGATCGATTGAATCCCGCTCGAGAGTCACATCATGCATAGAAGCCTCTTGTTCTGGCTGGATTTGCCGCCTTGCGTGTAAAACGAAATAGATACGGAGGGATGTATTCTCAGGGGAATCACCTCCGAGTCTTCGACTTCCGCTGGAGTTGGAATCTCCGGTTTTGACTCCCGATAGCCCTCATATAACTAGGGCTTCTGTTTTTGAAGCCAGCCTACCTGATAGAAGCCCCCTGGGCGGCGGCACGTCTGATCAAACTTGCTCACATGTGCAAACTACATTGACACCGGATTTAGGGAAGCCTGCCCGCATAGGTTCTTTGGTGCTTTGGACTGCGATCCAGAGTGGCATTAGGATTCAACTACTAACGAAGAGGGCTCCCAGTCGAAACTGGAAGCCATTCTTGCTTTGTACTTCAGACACTGGTTTGGGTGCCTGTGTTTGGCGCGCAGATTGTGCGCCGCTCTCTCGAAGAGCCGCTGCGGCAGATCGTTGCCAACTCCGGCGAAGAAGGCGCAGTCGTCGTAGCAAGGTCCTCGAATCCAAGGAGCAGAACTACGGATATAACGCCCTTACCGGCGTCTTCGAGAACCTTGTCAAGGCCGGCGTCATAGGCCCGACTAAGGTGACTGGCACGGTACTGCAGAACGCAGCCTCGAATGCGGTATGCCCTGCAAAGAGAGTCGTATCGTGGACTTGCAAAATGCCCCTGTTTCGGGGCATTTGTGCTACGATGCGCAACCAAGGGTCGCTCTTAGTCATCCCAACGCTCATTACTGATGATTTTCGAGGCGAACCATGGATCGGCGAGATTTCTTGCGAGCGAATGGCTCAATCGGTGCTGGTTGGGCTCTCTCCAGGGCGGTCCCGGTCCTGGCAAATGCCCCATCGGCAGGCGAATGGCGAACTTTCGAGGTTGTCACCCATGTTGAGTTGCTGAAGCCTGCCGGTATCAGCCACATTTGGCTACCGGCGCCGCTGATTTGCGATACGCCTTTTCAAAACACAATTTCGACCCGGTTCGCGGCAAATGGTGGAACGGCCAAGCTGAGCGAGGACAAGCAAAGCGCTCTCGGGATAGTGTCAGCGATTTATGCTGCAAACGCGAAGCCAACCCTGAACCTGACCAGCCGCGTCGCGTTGAAGAACTACACCGTCGATTTGTCCTCCCGGGCAACAGCACCACCCGCTTCACGGAGTGAACTGGACTACTTCCTCCGGCCCAGCCGTTATGTGCCGACAGACGGCATTGTCCAACAGACAGCGCTGAAGGCGACCGCCGGCGCGACCACTGACATCGAGAAGGCGCGGGCGATTTATGAGTGGGTAGTGGAGAATACGTTCCGCGACCCGAAAGTCCGTGGGTGTGGCCGTGGCGACATTCGGTTCATGTTGGAGTCCGGTGATATGGGCGGCAAATGTGCTGACCTGAACTCTCTGTATGTCGGCCTGGCCCGCTCGGTGGGCCTGCCCGCGAGGCATGTCTATGGTTTGCGGCTCGCGAAATCAGAACTGGGCTACAAGAGCCTTGGACTGGCCACCGATACAGCGACGAAGGCACAGCACTGCCGCGCGGAAGTCTACCTGCGCGAGCATGGATGGGTGCCGGTGGACCCAGCCGACGTCCGGAAAGTAGCCTTGGAAGAACCTCCAGGGAATCGTCCATTGAGCGATGAAATCGTGTCGCGGGCCCGCCATTCTTTGTTCGGCTCATGGGAGATGAATTGGATGGCATACAACTATGGTCAAGACGTGGACCTGCCCGGATCCGCCAGCACACCGTTGGTGTTCTTCATGTATCCCCAGGCCGAAACCTCGGAAGGTAGAATCGATCCGCTGGATCCGGATAATTTTCACTATGAAATCACGGTGAAAGAAATCAGCTAGTCGTCGTGCGGTTCGAAGCACGAAAGATCGGCCTGGTGATTGCTTTGGCCGAGGTACTGGGGTAGAGGCCGAGCGAGGCTGTTTCGGCTCCACAGGGAAGGTCTTCAAACTGCGCCACGGTTCGTACGTAGCACGAAATTTTGATTCTCAGGACAGCGCGTAATCGTCCAGCGCGATCTCCCTAGACTATTCGCCGCTTCCGACTTCCAATGGCGAAGTGTGAGGTATCTTGACGTACACAAAACGGATGAGCCAACTCTCCGATAAAAGAAAAATCACGGCGACCGATATGAACAGCAGATCGCCGTTGAGGAACATGAGACCCAAAGGGATCAGCGCCCCGGCAACGATGAGCACACCAACGCGCCATTGTTGCCCGCGGGTATAGAGTCGCGCATGGGCCGGCCGAAGGTTCGCAAACAACAACCCTAAGGGAATCACATTGAGCACGAGCAGCACGATAAAGGCGATGCGGAGGATAGCGGTCGCCGGCGTTTGCCCCATCACGGCTGAAAGGACAAGCAGCTCTCCGCAGCCCATCACGAGGGCCGAATTGGTGAGATAACCTCCCAGCCAGCGCGCGTCTTTCCAACCTGCCTGCGCGTTCGTGCTGAGCAAGACACCCTTGTAGGCCGCAGAGCCGAAGCCAGGCAGCAGTCCCACGACCACCGCGAGTATGCGAGCCCACTCGAAGTCCATCCCCCATTCGGCCAGCAGGCTGAGCACCGCCGCCGCGGTCAGCGGGAGCGAAAAAATCGTCAGACACCACGTCCCCACCGACATGGGCGAGTCGGGCTTGAAAACCCTGAGCATGTGATGGAAACGGAACGGATCGCCCAGATCCAACACGAGCAATCCGAGGTCAACGAGCAAAAGCACGAGAGCAACCGGATAAGCCACTTTCGCCACGCGCATAAAAACCGCGGGCGCCCCCAACTCGCTGACCGCGGCGGCCAGAAACAGTCCGGTCGCCATGCCGTTGAGCAAAGCGTCCCAGGCGATGATGCCGTGCCACCCCGGCACCTTGGTCACTGGCCTATTCGCATAGCCGCTCTCGCTCCCTCGCTCCGGCAAGGGAGGATTGGTGAAAGCGTGCTGCGGTATGGATTTTTCGTGCATTCAGGGCTTCAAAAGAAACACCACCACGAGCAGTGCGGCGACAGCGGCCAAGCCACCCGCCACGGAACGAACGTAATCTCCCATCATGTGCAGCCACGGATTGAATGGAGCATCCGGCAGGCCATAAACGGAAGGGCGATCGACAAGCAGATAGAAGGAATGCATTTCGGAATAGGTCTCACTAGGGACGTCGCCATAAAGGTACGCCTGCGGAACGCCGCGCTCGTGAAGTTGCTCCACGCGTTTGCGGGCCTGCTCGCGAAGCTCGTCGACGGGGCCGAAGTGGATGGACTGGGTTGGACATGCCTTGGCGCACGCCGGCTCCAGCCCGTCGCGCTGGCGGTCATAACAGAGCGTGCATTTGTGCGAATGACCGCCCATGTCGCTGCGCGTGATGACGCCGAACGGGCAGGCCGCCACGCAGCACGAGCAACCGTTGCAGATGTCAGCCTGAATATAAATGTTCTCGAACTCATTTTGGATAATGGCGCCGGTCGGGCAAGCCTGATGGCAAGGAGCCGTCACGCAATGCTTGCAATGGTCGCTCATCATGAGCCAGCGGTTAAGAGCCGACGCGTTGGACTCCCCGTCCAGGGAAGCAAGCTGGCTTGACGATTCATCGGAGAATTGCTCAATGAATTTCACATGGCGCCAGGTTGTCGCTGACAGCTCAGTCGTATTGTCGTAGCTATTGCCGGTCCAGTTAAAGCCGTCCGAAGGTAGTTGGTTCCACTGCTTGCACGCCACCTCGCAAGCCTTGCAGCCGATGCATACGGTGGTGTCGGTGTAAAAGCCAGTAGCCGGACGGGGCTTGGGCGCTTCCCCTCGCAGGAACGGATAGATCAGGCGTCCCAGCAGCTCCGGCAGCGGGCCGCGCGGTTCACCACGCAGGAACGGATGGATCAGGCGTCCCAGCTGCTCTGACAGCCAGCCGCGCGGCGGATCGCTGGTCTGGGGCAAGGCGGACAGTTCCTGTTCTCTACTTTGCATGTCCGAGCCTCCCTTCTGGTTGGGCGCTGGCCGGCGTGTCCGGGATCGGATCGCGGGTCGGCCAGTGCGCTGTGGGCACCGTCGGTTGCAGAGCCTGGCCTTCGAGCCGCCCGGCCTGGACCTGGCAGGCGAACGCCTTGCTTTCGTGCATGCTCACGTTCGCTTCGGCCAGGAGCGCGGTCAGGTCGTTGGCGTTGCCGCCGACGACCTCCCCGGCAAAAGCCCAGTGGAACGGGAGACCGATTTGGTGGACCACGCGCCCGTCGACGGCAAAGGGACGCAGCCGCCGGGTCACCATCGCACGGGCCTCGATTCGACCGCGCGCCGTTTGGATCGTCATCCAGCCGCCGTGAACAATACCGCGCTCAGCGGCCAGCTCGTAGCTCAGCTCGGCGAACATCTCCGGTTGCAATTCGTTGAGCCAGCTATTGAAGCGGCTCATCGGCCCACTCAGGTAATGCTCGGTGAGACGGAACGTCGTGGCCACCACCGGATACTCGGCGGTCGGCGTGTGGGCGATCTGGTTCAGCGGTCCTTCGAAAAAGCGTACCAGCGGGTCGGTATTGCGTTTGGGATAGAGCAGGTTGCCCAGCGGCGACTCGACCGGCTCGTAATGCGTGGGAAGAGGGCCGTCCTTGATGCTTGGCGAGTACAGCCAGCCCAGTCCGTCGGCCTTGGTGATGAAGGGATGTGAGCCGGCGATGGCGGCCATGCCCGTCGCGCCTGGAGGCGGTTGGTAATCGGGCGGCTTGTTCAACTCGAAGTCCGGTTTGTCGAGTCCGACCCAGCTTCGCTTCTCGGAGTCCCACCAAACCAATTTCTTACGCTCCGACCAGGGCCGCCCGTCGGGGTCGGCCGAGGCGCGGTTGTAAAGGACGCGGACATTGTTCGGCCACGCGAAGCCCCACTCCGGTTGGATTGGGTTATCCGTGATCTTGCGTTCGTCCGCACGGTTGCGGTGCGGCTCGGGGAAGACGCCGCTGTAGACCCAGCAGCCGCATGCCGTGGTGCCATCGTCCTTCAACTCCGAGTAGCCGCTGACAAGACGAGGCCGCCCGGTGCGCGGGTCGGTTTCATCCAGCCGGTGACCGTTTATCTCCATGAGGACCTTCTCCAGGTCCGGTTCCCCTTCAATGCGGCTGAGCGTTCCATCGGGCAGACGCGGCTGCTCGTCGAAGTCGTAGTCCCAAGTGAGATTCAGCAGCGCCTGGTCCTTAGGATCGGTCGAGCCGGCGTAGAGCTGTTTGAGGCGCTTACCCAGGTTGTAGAAAAACCAGGCATCGGAACGGCAATCGCCGGACGGATCGATGGCTTTCTTGTGCCATTGGATGAGCCGCTGCGTCTGGGTTAAGCTGCCCTCCTTCTCCTGAGCGGCCGCTGCGGGGATGAAGAAGACCTCTGTCCCGATCTCGGAGGGCGGCGGCGCATTCGGGTCGCTCTTCCAGAAGACGGCGCTTTCAGTCTCGAACCAGTCGAGAACCACCAGCCACTCGAGGTTGCGCAGGCCAGCACGGTGCAGACCGGCGTTGGGTCCGCCGCCAGCGGGGTTCTGACCGGCCAGGAAGTAGCCCTTCACCCCACCGTTGGCCATGCGATCGAAGTAGGCCAGTTGCGAGTAGTCGCCGTCCACGCGCGGCACCCAGGAGAACCCGAATTCGTTCTCCGGCGTTGCTGCGTCGCCGTACCACGCCTTGAGCAGGCTGACAATGAATTTGCTAAAGTTCGCCCAGTAGCCGGTGGGCATCTCTCCAAAATCGATATAACAACCCAAACCCTCGTGCATCGGGGCGTGTGCAGCGGGTTGCGGCAGGTAACCGGGCAGTGTGTCGTACAAAGTCGAGATGTCGGTCGCGCCCTGGATGGTAGAGTGGCCGCGCAGGGCCATAATGCCGCCGCCCGGCCGGCCCACGTTGCCGAGCAACAATTGCAGGATGCCGGCAGTGCGTATGATCTGCACGCCGGTGGTGTGCTGCGTCCAGCCCAGCGCATAGGCAATGCAGGTGGTCCGCTCGCGTCCGGAGTTGGTGCAGAGCAATTCCGCGACACGCACAAACTCTTCCGGCTTGCAGCCGCACACTTGAGAAACGACCTCCGGCGTGTAGCGGGCGAAGTGCCGGCGCAGAATCTGCATAACGCAGCGCGGATGCTGCAGGGTCGGGTCGCGCCGCGCGTTGGCTATGTCCCTGTACGGCGAGGTATAGGGTTCGCCGTTGCCATCCAAGCAGTGGCCAAAATGGCCGTGGGGGTCTTTCGCGGATTTGGTCTGCTTCGAACCGTCCTGCGCCGCGGAGCCGTTCTTGCCCTCCTCGTAGCCCCAATGTCCCTGCCTGGAGTCATAGCGCTCGCGCTGCTGGTCGAAGCCGCTAAACAGCCCGTCCAGATCTTCCGCATCCCGGAAACCTTCCTCGATGATCGTCGCAGCATTGGTGTAGGCCAGCACGTATTCATGAAACCAACGGTCGTTCGTCAGGACGTAATTTACGAGGCCGCCGAGGAAGGCGATGTCGCTCCCGGAGCGGATGCTCACGAAGACATCGCACACGGCCGACATGCGGGTGAAGCGCGGATCGACATGGATCAGGGTTGCGCCCTTCAGCTTGGCCTCCATGGGCCATTGGAAGCCGACAGGTTGAGCCTCCGCCATGTTTGATCCCATGAACAGGACGCAATCGCTATTGGCCATGTCCTGCTGATAATTTGTGGCCGCGCCGCGGCCGAACGAGGCGCCCAGACCGGGCACCGAGGCGCTGTGTCATATTCGCGCCTGGTTCTCGATCGACACCACTCCCAACCCGCCGCCGAGCAGCTTCTTGATGAGGTAGTTCTCCTCGTTGTCAATCGTCGCTCCGCCCAATGAGCCGATGCTGCGCACCGAGTTGAGCAAACGGCCTTGCTCGTCACGAGTCGTGAAATCGGCGTCGCGGGTTTCCTTGACGCGCTGGGCAATCTTGTCCAGCGCCCACTCCATCGTCTGCGTCTCCCAGTGATCGGAGTAGGGAGCGCGGTAGAGGACTTGGCGGACGCGATGCGAATTGACGGCGAGCTGGTAGGCGTTGGCCCCTTTGGGGCATAGGTGGCCCGTGCTGATGGGACTACGAGGATCGCCCTCAATGTCGATGATCTCGCCGCTCTTGCTGAAGATGAGCTGCCCGCAGCCGACGGCGCAGTAAGGACAAATGCCCTCGGTGACAGTGGCGCCGCGCAACCGCGAAGACTTCGCCAGCGTCTCTACGCTGAACGGTTCCCGAGAAGTTTGTGGTTGCTTGGTCAGTGGGAAGCGGGACATAGCTACTCCTCCCCTTGCCGTTTGAGATGACTGGGAGCCAGCGCTTAGTTGCACAGTAGTAGCGACCGCCGAAATTGATCTGGCGGAAGCGCGTGTGAGTCGAACACACCGTTGCCCGAAGCGGACGACCGCCGGTTTTGAAGACCGGGAGGATCACCGGATCCCAGGCGCTTCCCTGCCCCGTCGATTAGGCCGGTAGGCCGGCCTTCGCATCTATACGATGCATGGGCATTGCTTCCGATCTCGCCGCTGCAGTCCCTGCCGTGCGGCTTACCCAGCAGGTAAAAGCCGGCGGCTGCGCCAGCAAGCTCGCCCCGGGGACGCTCAACCATTTACTTTCCCGTCTCCCCAGGCAGCACGATCCGAACCTGCTTGTAGGCTTCGAGAGCGCCGACGACGCCGGTATCTACCGCATCGGCCCCGAGCAAGCCCTGGTGCAGACCGTCGACTTCTTTACTCCCATGGTCGACGACCCCTTTACCTACGGCCGCATCGCCGCCACCAACGCCCTCAGCGACATCTACGCCATGGGCGGCCACGCCCTCACTGCCCTTACTCTGCTCTGCTTCCCCCAGGAGGGCGACCTGGATGTGCTTGAGCAGATCCTCTGCGGCGGCCTCTCCGTCATGGAGCAGGCAGGCTGCACCGTACTCGGCGGCCACAGCGTCCGCGATGCGGAAATCAAATTCGGCTATGCCGTCACCGGGCTCATTCACCCGGACCGTGTGTTCAGAAACACCACCGCCCGACCCGGCGACGCGCTCATCTTCACCAAAGCCATCGGCACCGGCGTCATTACCACGGCCCTTAAGCAGGGCAAAGCGCAACCGGCGTGGATCGAAGCCGCCATCGCGTCGATGACCATCCTCAACAAGGTCGCCGGCGAAATCATCAGCCGCCCCGAGTTCCAGGTGCATGCCGCCACTGACGTCACCGGCTTCGGCCTTATGGGCCACGCCCGCGAGCTGGCCTTCGGCAGCAATGTACGCCTCCGCATTGACCCCGCGTCCATTGACCTGCTGGATGGCGCGATGGACGCCGTGCGCCTCGGCTGCATCCCGGGCGGCCTCCTCGCCAACCGCGACTTCGCCGATTGCGTCGTCGAAGAAACCGTCGCAATCGAACCAACCCTGCGAACCCTCCTCTTCGATCCCCAGACCGCCGGTGGCCTTCTCCTCTCGGTCCCAACGGAGCAAGCGCAGCCGCTCATCGCCGAGCTGCAGGCCGCTGGCTATCCGCATACGCACCAGATTGGCGCCGTCCTGGAAGGCCCGCCCAAACTCCTCTTAGCACCCTGAATCACCACCCGAAGCGCAGTGGAGGAACCTGGTGTCCTCAAACCTGAAACAAACTCATCGAGCGCCTTCTTCTTCGTCCGCAGTTGGCGAAGAGTGGGTTACCACCGGCCCCAACCTCACCGGCCTTATCCAGAGCATAGACAGTCAACCCGTGCAGACCCACCCCGCCCATCTCTATCGCAAGCTGCCCCAGGTGGGCGAGCTCCTTCACCGCCCGGATTTTCTCCCCCTCCAGCAAACCTACTCCCGCGAACTCATCGCTGAGGCTCTCCGTTCGATACTGCAGGATCTTCGCCGCGAAATAAAAGCAGGTCGCCACACCGAAAATTCCCTCGACCTTCAGCTGCGCGGCCTCAATTCCAAAGTCGCCCACAGCCTTGGCCACGCCACCCGTCCCTCTCTGCGCCCCGTACTCAATGCCACCGGAGTCATTCTGCAAACCAACCTGGGTCGCGCCCCGCTCTCTGAAGCGGCAATTCAGCGTATCGCAACGGTTGCCCGCGGCTACTCAAACCTCGAATTCGATTTGGAAACCGGTGAGCGCAGCTGCCGCGACCGCCATGTCGAGCGGCTCATTCTCAACGTCATCGCCCTCAGAAGCGGCCAAAGCCCGGCAGACCTAGCCCATAAATCTGCAGCTGTGGTCAACAACTGTGCCGCCGCCAACTTCCTGGCCCTCAATACACTGGCGGAAGGCGGCGAAGTCCTCGTCTCCCGCGGCGAACTGGTCGAGATTGGCGGCGGCTTCCGCGTCCCTGACATTCTGCGCAAGTCCGGAGCCATCCTCCACGAGGTGGGCACCACCAACCGCACCCGACTCTCCGACTACACCGCCGCCATTACTCCCCAGACACGGCTCATCCTCCGCGTGCATCGCTCGAACTTCCGCATGGAAGGCTTCACCGAGCGCCCTGCTCTCGAGGAACTCCTCGACCTCGGCAACCGCGCCTCGCTCCCTGTCTTCGAGGACCAGGGCACCGGCTGCATCGTTGACCTCGCCGAGGCCGGCATACACGACGAGTCTTCCTGGATCCAAAGCGCCTCGAGTGACCTCGCCCTCGTCGCCTGCAGTGGAGACAAGCTACTGGCCGGCCCGCAGTGCGGCATCCTCGTTGGCGCCAGGCCCCACCTCGATCGCATCCGCGCCAACCCACTCTTTCGCGCCCTGCGTGTGGACAAGCTCACTTACGCCGCGCTGGAGGCGACTCTGCTCGCCTATCTCACCGCCACTGAAGAGACCCTGCCGGCCATCGCCATGCTGCACATGCCCGCCGAAGCCATTCGCGCCCGCTGCCTGGCCATGGCCGAAAGCCTCCGCTCCACCAGCGCTGCCGTGGAGGTAGTCGAAACCCGCAGCGTAGTCGGCGGCGGCACCACCCCCGGAGCATCTCTGGCCAGCTTCGCCCTTGCCCTGCGGCCCGCTCACGTTTCGGAAACGGTATTTGCAACGACTATGCGCCACCTCGATCCTCCGGTCGTCGTACGCATCCACGAGGGCCGCGTCCTGCTCGACCTGCGCACCATCCCGCCCACCGAAGACGCCCTTCTCGCTCAGCTGCTGAGACAAACGCTCGAGCTGGAGCAGCCATGATTTCCGCTGCCGCGCGCTCTGTAGTCCTCGGCACCGCCGGCCACATCGACCACGGCAAAACCGCACTCGTCTATGCCCTCACCGGCACCGACACAGACCGCCTGCCGGAAGAAAAATCCCGCGGCATCACCATCGACCTCGGCTTCGCGTATCTCGATCTTCAAGATCCCGCCGGGCACGCGATCCAGCTCAGCCTGATCGATGTCCCCGGTCACCACGCCTTCATCCGCAACATGCTCGCCGGCGCCGGCGGCATCGATTGCGTCATGCTGGTCATCGCCGCCGATGAGGGCATCAAGCCGCAGACCGCCGAACACTTCGCCATCTGCGATCTGCTGGGCATCCGCCACGGTATCGTGGCCATCACCAAGCAGGACGCCGTCACCCCGGAGCGACTCGAAGCCGCGCACCATGAGGTCCGACGCTTCGCCGAGCACACCTTCCTCGAAAATGCTCCCATCGTCGCCGTCTCCGCCCGCACCGGCGCGGGAATCCCTGCCCTCAAGCGGGCCCTCACGCAGCTTGCGTTGAGCGTGCCCGCTCGCAATGCGGATGCCATCCTCCGCCTTCCCCTGGATCGTGCCTTCTCCGTGCGCGGCTTTGGCACAGTCGTCACCGGCACGCTCCAGGCCGGCAGCCTGCATGTGGGGGACGCGGTTCATCTGCAGCCCCAGGGCCGTACCGTCCGCGTCCGCGGCATCCAGGTTCACGGCGCACCGGTAAGCGAGACCCACGCACCCGGCCGCGTGGCGCTGAACCTTGTCGGCGTCGAGGTAGCTGAAGTGCACCGCGGACATACTATCGTGCCGCCCGAGACCCTTTGGCCGGTAAACGCCGTCGATGCAGAGCTAACCGTCCTACCCGGTATGCCCGCGCTTCGACACCGCGCCACCCTGCGCCTGCATGCCTTCACGTCGGAAGCCACGACCCGCATCCTGCTCTACCGCCCCGGCGAAAACTCCGCTGCTCCTCTTGCTCGCCTGCGTCTCAGCAAACCCGTGGTGCTCGCGCCCGGCGATCGCTTCGTGCTCAGGCAACCTTCGCCCGCCGTCACAGTAGGCGGTGGCCGTGTTCTCGATGCTCATCCGCTGCCCCGCCTCAGAAAAGCAGCCGCGAACGCATGGCTGGAACAGCTTCGCGAAGCCGCGCCGGAACAGCAAATTCTCCTGCGCGTGCAACGCCGCGGCCTTAGCGGAATCTCTCTCAAGACCCTCAGTCGCGAAACCTGCCTCCACACCGACGCCATTCGCCCGATCATCGCGCTACTGATCGCAAGCAAGCAAGTGATCGCTGCCACTGCGGAGCACGGCGCCATGAACCACTTTCTTTGGCCAGGGGCGCTGGCCGAGGCCGTCGAACTCCTCTTCAAAGAGTTGGAACGGACCCAGGCCCGCTCCCTCTCCCGCGCCGAGCTGCGCTCCCGAACCAGATTAGATGACTGGGTCTTCGCCCTAGCCGCCGTGCGCTTGCCCCAAGTCAAACCCGTCCAGGCGGTCGGCAATCAATTCACTCTGCGCGGAGCTGGCGCCAAAGAGCCGGCAGAAGCCCTGAGCAAAGTCGAAGCTCTCTACCGCACCGCCGGCCTCGCCTCCCCCATCGTCAGTGAAGTAGCCGCCACTCTGCAGGTTCCTCATGAAGAAATGCCCCCGCTGATCACCCTCCTCATCCGTACCGGCAAGTTGGTCCGTATGGGCGCAGACAACCTCCTGATCCACACCGATGCGCTCGTCCGGCTAAGAACCGAGCTCCAACAGCAGCGCGGCCAGACCTTCGACGTAGGCCGATTCAAAGCCTTAACCGGACTGACCCGTAAACACGCCATCCCGTTGCTTGAGTATCTCGACGGCGCCCGCATCACCCGCAACCAAAACGGCATCCGCACAGTGCTCTAGCCTGATATTTGCCGCGCCGGTTGCAGCACTATCATTCGCTACGGGGCATGATCATTGTTTCTGGTTCTGGATTGCTCTTTATCACCGTGCCATTGTCACAGATTCCCTACAACTCGCGCAGAGCGACGGCGACGGGGCGCAGCGCGGCGCGCACTGCGGGCAGCAAGCCGCCAAGAACGCCCATGGCCAGAGCGAAAATCACTCCCATCACAAGCAAGTTGAATGTGATCTTGAAGGCGAAGGCGATGCTCGAGAAGGTCGAGAAATTCATGGTCTGAGTAGTCATGCCGTTCAGCGGAAGCACGACCACGCAGCCAATGATGCCGGCAATGAAAGAAATCAGCAGCGCCTCGAACAGGAACGAGAGGATGACGTTCCAGCTGGAGAAGCCGAGCGCGCGCATGGTGGCAATCTCACGTCCGCGTTCGGAGACGGCCGAGTACATGGTGTTGAGAGCGCCGAATACCGCGCCGATTGCCATGACGGCAGCCACCAGGCCACCCAACACGGTAATCAGCTGCGTCATGGCCGAGGATTGCTTAGCGTAGTAATCCACTTCGCGCTCGACTTCCAGATTCAATTGTGGATCGGAAGTAATCGAATCTTTGAATTTGTCGAATACCGCGGGCGAAGTGAGGTGAACGGTGGCAGATTGAAAGATGTTGTCTGGGCGCTTGAGCACTGCGTTCAGGATACTGGCGTCGCACCACACTTCGGAATCGAACGACGATCCGCCCGCGTCGAACACTCCCACCACGTTCCAGTGCCCGCCGCCAAAGTTCACCGTATTGCCAACGGTCAGGCCCTCGTAGGTTTTCGAGGCATTCCTGCCCACGAGGAGCTCGTCGAGGCCGGAATGAAACATCCGCCCTTGAACGATCTTCACGAATTTGCGGATTTCGAGGACGTTGGGAGAAACGCCGCGAACCTCCACATTGGCGTCCGTGCCCGTGCTGATCAGCGGTATGGGGATGACGCCGACGACTTCCTGTGTGACCAGCGGCCGTCCCGACGCGTCGCGTGCCACGCCTGGCTTATCTTGCACCAGCTTCACAGAATCGAGAGTGATGCCGCCCATCATTTCCGACGTCGAGCCAGCACGCATCACCAGCGCATCGTCAGGCGTACCTGAGGCCACGAGCGTGGCCCGGAAGCCGCGCGCCAGCGATAGCATGGCCACGAAAACGCCGACCGTCCCGGCGATGCCCAAAACGGCCACAATGGTGGAAGTCCAGCGCGCCCGAATACTGCGGAGGTTGTAGGAAATTGGCACTGATCCGATCAGCGGCGCCAGCAATCCGGCAACGATCCCGCCCACGATGATCAAAATCAGGAGCAGGGCAGCGATGGCTGCCAGAGTGATCAGCACTCCTAAAAAGAACTTCGTCACCATGCTCACACCCTCCGAAGGGCATTCACCACGCGCATGCGCATGGCGCTATAGGCGGGAAGAATTCCACTGGCAAAGCCGACTGCGAGAGCGGCGAACACACCGTACACCAGCGTTTTTGCCGTAACGAGAAGCGGCGGCAACAGGCCCGCCATCGCGCGGCTTAACACTGGAATAGCGACCAGCGCTAGCAGCAAGCCCACGCAACCGGCAAGGGCGATCACCATCGATTCGCCCAGGATGAATCCTAGAATGGTGCCATCGGGGAAACCAATGGCCTTGAGCACGCCCAGTTCATTGGTTCGCTCGCGCACGGAAATAGCCATCGTGTTTCCGGTGACCAGCAAGAGCGTGAAGAAAACTACGGTCCCGATCGACACAATCAGGAATTTGATGTTCCCAAATTGCTTCACCCAGCCCTCTGCAAACGCGGATTCCGTCTCAGTCTTGGTTTCGAAGGGCGAATTCATGTACATGTTGTCGATGGTCTTGGCGATGCGCGGAGCATCGTCGGGGTCAGCGATGCGAACCGTGTACCAACCGACTTGGCCTTTGATCGAATCGGGCACGCTCTCCTTGAAGTATTCCCACTGGAACCAAAACTGGGTCTCGTCATCTTCCGGCTTGGCGCCGTGGTAAACGCCGTCGATATTGAACTCGAAAGGCTTACCCGCCAGCCCGTAGATGGTTGTCGTGATGGGAATGCGGTCGCCGACCTTCCAGTCGAAGCGCTTCATCGTGGCTGCGCCCACAATTGCGCCCTGGCGATCTTTCAGGAATGTGTTCCACTGATCGTCGGGAACGATGAGTTCCGGGAAAACCTGCCGCTGGTTTTCCGGGTCGATCACGAACTGAGGAAAGAAGTTCTTGGGATCCTGATACACGCCGCCGAACCAGTTGTCGTGCGTGACGTACTTCACGCCTGGAATGCGCAGGATTTCATCCCGGTAAGAGAGCGGAATCGGGTTGATGATGGAAGTGCGATTGATGGTGACGAGGCGATTCGCGCTCACCACGTCCGCCCCGCGGCTGAACGCGTCGCTCACCACTCCGAGCAGCGCAAACAGGAAAAGCGCCACAGCGAACGAACCGATGGTGAGAATCAGCCGGGCCTTCTTGCGAAACAGATTGGCCAGAATCAGTTTGCTGAATTTCATGAGACAACTCCCCCGGCAATTCCTGGCCGGGCGCCTGCTTCTACCAGCACTCCCTTATCGAGATGCAGTGTGGTATCGGCCTGGCGCGCAACTACCGGGTCGTGCGTAACCATCAGCACTGTTTTTCCATATTCCTTCGCTAGCCGCTTGATGAGTTCCATTATTTCGTCAGCGCTTTTGCGGTCCAGGTCGCCGGTGGGTTCGTCGCAAAGCAGGAATGTGGGGTCGGCAACGATGGCGCGGGCAATGGCAACACGCTGTTCCTGTCCGCCCGATAGCTGGCGCGGATAGTGGTTTACGCGGTCGCCCAAACCAACAATGGAAAGGGCGGTTTCAATGTGCTTGCGGCGCTCGGCCTTGGAAAGCTTGGTCAGCAGCAAAGGCAATTCGACGTTCCCGAACGCCGTGAGGACGGGAATGAGATTGTACATCTGGAAGATGAATCCGACATGGCGCGCCCGCCAGTGAGTCAGCTTGCCTCGCGACATGTGCGTGATTTCATCGCCGGCCACACTGATGGTGCCGCGCGTGGGAACATCGAGGCCGCCCAGCAAATTGAGCAGAGTGGTCTTGCCCGAGCCGCTCGGCCCCATGAAGGCCACGAAACCGCCCTTATCGACGTCAAGATTCAAGCCCTGCAGAACGTCGATGTCCTCGTTGCCGCGGCGGTAGGTTTTGTCCAAGCCGCGAACCTGAATCAGACTGCCCACTGCTCCATTGCCGTCCACGCGTACCATGATCACGCTCCTTGGTTTCCGCGATATCCGATCAAGAGCCCGAATGGCGCCATTCCCTTGCGGGGACAGCACCCTGTGTGCCACTCAGCAATACCAATTCACACCGCAGAAGGATAACTGCATTGCAAGAACGATGCGTTAACGCTTGACCGCTACTGTTTCGCCATCTTTCAAATCGGCTGGTCCCCCAACTACGACTGTGTCTCCGGACGCCAGGCCCGCCAGGATCTGCGTTTGCGCGCTGTTTGTCGTGCCGACCTTCACGGCGTGGCGCTCGACGTGATCGCCTGTCACCAGGAAAACGATCTTCTGCCCGCTATCTTCGCGGACCGCGTTCTGCGGCACCATTACGCTCGCTGGCGCTTCTTTGCCCTGCTGCGCCTCCTCCCCCAGGAACGTGACCTTCACGCCCATGTCGGGCAGGATGCGCGGATCCAGCTTGTCGAAGGCAATGCGCACCTCGATAGTCGCCTTCTGGCGATCGGCCGTGGGAATGATGGTGCGCACGCGGCACGGAATCTTCCAGTCCGGATATGCATCCAAAACAGCGGTTACTTCCTGGCCACGCTTGACGCGCGCGATGTAGTTCTCGTTGACGTCCACTTCGATTTCATTCGAGGCCATATCGACAATCGTCGCGATGCCTGTGCGCGTGAAGCCTCCGCCGGCCGAAATTGGCGACACCATTTCTCCCACCTGCGCGTCCTTGGAAACGATGATACCGTCGAAAGGAGCGGTAATGACGCAATTATCCACTGCCTGCTGCGCCTCTTTGATGCGCGCGTCAGCAGCGAGCACCTGTTCCTGCGTGTAGTCGATTTTCGCCTTCAGGCTGTCCACGGCCATCGTCGCATTGTCGAGCGCTTCCTGAGTTTGAATTCCTGCCGTCCTCAGTTCCTGTGCCCGATGCAACTCGATCTGTGCGTTTTTCAATTGCACTTGCAGGTCGATAATGCTTGCCTGCGTCGCATTGTGATCAGCTTTCGCCGACGCTAGCGTCCTTTGCACATCGGAATCGTCCAGAGTAGCCAGCACAAAGCCCGTGTGGACGTACATTCCTTCGGTAAAGAAAACGCCGGTAACGCGCCCGGTGATCTTTGCCGCGACGGTGGCGCGCCGCTGCGGGGTGACATACCCGCTCGCGTTGAGCAGTGCCTGTCGTCCGATGTCCGGAGCGTCTGCGGTGGCGACCTGCACCGCAGGCGTCTGATGCATGTACGCGTAGACCCCGCCCACGACTACGAGCGCGGCGAGCAAGGCGAAGAGAATCATCGCGATGCGCTTGCCGGCATTTTGGGAGCCGCGCTTGTGGGCTTCGATGCGCAGCGCTCCGAGGTCCGGTTTTACTGGTGCGTCAGGCATAGTTGCTCCAGTCAAGCTAATCCGGTGTTTCCATTATGGTATATTCAACGCCACAATTGTCCGCGCCGAGGCGCGTTTCCCCTCATCTGCTGCGACGCGTCCTCCGACCCGGCTCAGGCGCAACGGCTGTTCGGTCGCCCCTACGGGGGCTTCACACGTACCACGGGGCCATCTCAGGAGGCTGTGAAACGCACCGGGCTCCCGGTGGAGCGCGCTTGGAGAATGGGAACCACCCAGCCCAGGATCACCGGAACGATTTCCTCCACCGGCGGGCGATTAGGAGTTTGAAACCACGCTTTGGCGGCGCCGTAGATCGCCCAACTAGCCGCGGAGGCTACGATCTCCGGCTGCATTCCGGCGTCCCCGGGCCGGAAGTTTGAGAATCCCCCCAAGAGAACTCGCCGAATGGCGGAGACGATAGCGGCGTCGACCAGCGGCTGGAAGGGGTTGTGCCGTTCACAGGCCGCCCTGGCGGAGTGGTTCTGGATGAGGAAGTCACAAGTAGCCAGGATGACCGCTTCCGCCGCTGAGGGGCAGTCGCCGTCGTAACAGACGCGCCGCTCGGCCAACAAGGCATGGAAACCACCTGCCACCATCGCTTCCAGCAGCGCGTATTTGTCGGTGTAGTGGTCGTAGAAGGTGGCCCGGTTGACAGTCGCGGCTTCCGTAATGTCCTGCACGGCAATGTCTTCGAAGCTTCGTTTCTCCATCAGATCGCGCAGGGCCGCCTGCAGCAACTGGCGCGTGCGGCGGATGCGAGGGTCACGAACTTCACAGTCAGAAATCGGCATGGTCTCCTTCGATTAGATCCTGGCTCAAGAAAAAGAATCCAGAAATCGACAGATGTCGTCGAACACAACAGATGTTGGTTATACATCATTTGTTGGCAAAGGAGACCACACTCTATGAAAATCGCTGTCACTCTCGCTCGCATTCTACTCGGCCTGCTGTTCCTGGTATTTGGGCTGAACGGATTCCTGCATTTCATTCCGATGAAGCCGCCCGCGGGTCTGGCCGGACAATACCTGGGCGCCCTGTTTGTGTCGCACTACCTGGTCTTCGTCTTTCTTGTACAGCTGGTGGGCGGCGTGTTGCTGCTGGCGAATCGCTTCGTGGCGCTGGCGCTCGTCCTGCTCGGTCCCATCATCGTGAACATCCTGCTGTTCCACTCACTGATGGCTCCTGAGGGGCTGCCCATGGCTCTCTTCGCCACGGCTCTGTGGGGCATCGTGTTTTCTGGGTTCCACAAAGCCTTTGCCGGCGTCTTTGCCGTGAAGGCCCAGGCCTGACAGCCCGCCCGGCGCTCTCGCCGGGCAGGGCACATCGAAACGAGTCAGGGATAGGAGCAGTACCATGCAGCTCGGCATCGATAGCTTTGTTGACAACACCCCGGATCCACGGACCGGTGCGGTTCAAGAACCGGCCGACCGCATTGCGGATCTTCTCGACGAGATCGTCCTTGCCGATCAGGTTGGCCTTGACGTCTTCGGCCTGGGCGAACACCACCGGGAGGAGTATCTCTCCTCTGCACCGGCGGTGCTGCTGGGGGCGGCAGCGGCGCGGACCGAGCGCATTCGACTGAGCAGCGCAGTGACCGTGCTCAGCTCCGACGATCCGGTGCGCGTCTTCCAGCAGTTCGCGACGCTGGACCTGATCTCGCGCGGGCGCGCCGAAATCACCATTGGGCGCGGCTCCTTCACCGAATCCTATCCGCTGTTTGGGTTCGACCTGGAGGATTACGATGAACTTTTTACCGAGAAGCTCGATCTTCTGCTCAAGATTCGCGCCGCAACGCGGGTGGAGTGGTCCGGCCGGCACCGGGCGGCGCTGACCGGACAGGCAGTTTATCCGCGGCCTGTGCAGCAATCGCTGCCCATCTGGATCGGCGTGGGTGGGACGCCAAAGTCATTTGCGCGCGCCGGAGCCCTGGGGCTGCCACTGGCGGTGGCCATCATCGGCGGCGAGCCGCATCGCTTCCGGCCGCTCATCGAGCTCTACCGCGACGCGGGCCGTCGCGCCGGGCACTCGCCCGACCAGCTCAGCGTCGGTGTCCACATGCTGGGCTTCGTTGCGGATACAAGCGACGAGGCAGCCAACACATTCTTCCCCGCCTACGCGCAGGTGTTCAACCAGATCGGACGCGAACGCGGCTGGTCTCCGATCACTCGCGACCATTTCGACGCGATGCGCGGGCCCACAGGGGCGATGGTGGTTGGGGATCCCGAGACCGTTGCCGGCAAGCTCCGCTATGTGGATGAAGCGCTGGGCGGCGTGGCGCGGGTGACGCTGCAGCTTACCGCCGGAACCCTGCCGCATGGGCAGGTGATGCATGCCATTGAATTGCTGGGAACCCGGGTGGCAACAGCTTTTGAAGCAACCACCGAGGCTGCACGGCACCTTTGATTCCGGTCTATCCTCTGGGCTATGCCAATCATTCGTTCATAGGAGTCCAACGCCCAGACCAGCCGAGAAATCGCAGCAACCGTCCATGCCACGGGAGCTTCGCTCCAGGCCGTCATCCAAGAGCTCTATCGCACGGATTGCCGTCGCGCAGATCCCGGAGTCCGAAATGAAAAAAGGGCGGCGGATAGCCCGCCGCCCTTCATCTTCAAATGACCTACTTCACCGGTGCCAGAATCGCGTCCAGTCGATCCGGCGTATCCGGTATGCGTTCCAGGTGCGGATAACGCAGCCCGCCGTGATAATCCACGTCCACGTTGAACACCCTTCCATCCTTCTTCACAATAAAGTGTATCGGCTCCGTGCTTTTTTCCGCCTGGACAATCGCGTCTTTCACCACATCGTCCGATCCTCCTCCATCGCCGTCCAAGGCGTTCCCGTTCACGGCCACAATCTGCATGCCCGGCGTCAGCCCTGCCTTGAAAGCCGGGCTGTCCCACTGCACGCTGCGAATGGTGCCGTCATGCGTCACGCCGAAGCCGATCGATGTGGCGTAGCTTGTCCCATGCCGCGACGGCATGCCGTGCTCCTCCCACGGCGGCTGTGTGTCGTTATACACCAGCTTGTATCCGCCCTGGGTAAATCCCGCCAGCGGCACCTGCGGATGCAACTCATCGACCAGGGTGCGGAAGAAGTTCGCCCAGTTGTAGGGCTGCACCGTGTTCAACGCAGCCACAACGCCGTTGAAGTCGTAGGTGTGGGTGATGAAGCTTCCGTTGTCGATCCCGTAGAACTGTTTCGCGAAATCATCAAGCGACTTCTTGCCGCCGCTCAGCTCGCGGATTTTGGTGTCCGCATCCAGCCAGATCAGCAGCCCTTCGTCGTAGTAATCCTCTTCGCGCTGCCAGCTTACCCAGCTCACCGGGCGGCGTTCGGAGAGGATCTCCTCGTTGGTAGTGTCGATCAGCGGCCGCCAGTCGCGACCGGGGCTGTCCTCAAAGCTGGCAGCAATGGTGGCCAGTATGTCGCGCGTCTCCTCCGGCGTCCTCATGCCCGAGCGCGCAGTCAGCACTTCGCCCCAGTACTGGGTCAGGCCCTCGTAGACCCAGAGCAGGTTGTCTTGCTCCGGCATATTAAATGCGGGCCTCCACAGGTCATCCGGGCGGCGGAACTTCCCGTTCCACGAATGCGCGTACTCGTGCGCCAGCAGGTCGCGCTCCCATACGCCCGCCTTCCAGTCAGTGAAGTAGTTCGCGTCGATTCCATCTTCGCTGGACTGGTGATGCTCCAACCCCTCGCCCCCCAGCGTATCGCTCAGCATAAACAGGAAATCGTAGTGGCTGTAATGGTGCGAATCGAATAGCCCCTGCGCCTGCACTGTCAAATTCTTGTGCAGCTCGAGCTCTTCCGGAGTGATATCCAAATACTTTGGCTGATCGGCGAAGACATCCAGGAACACCTGGTTGCCGGGCCCCGTCGACAAGTTCTCTCGCCGGTAGTATTCGCCCGTTAGCAGCGGCGAATCCACCAGCGTGTTCAGCGTCGTCTCCTTAAAGTGGACCGTGCCGGCGTCCTTCGAATCGGTCTCCAATGCTGTTGCATAATTCCAGCCAGCGGGCAGCACCACCGCCGGTGTTACGTGAATATCGCGCGAGAAGTGACCTGCCGGATACAGCACCACCGTATTCCATTCCAGGTCCGCCATCACGTGCGACATCGACACCCTTCCGTCCCCAGGCTGAATCGGTGACAGATAATCGAACTTCACGTCCAGCGAGGTTGTCCCGTCCGGCACGTCCACGTGGAAGGCGTACATGTTTACGCGGTCGCGGACCCACGGAATGCGCTGCCCACCGGTGGTGATTGCCAGGCCGGCCATCGACTCGATCGGCCCCTCCGGCGCGTGGTCGCCGGGGAGCCACTGCGGATAGAGCAGCGTCATCTGTCCGGCCCGCACGGGGATTATTTCGTCGACCGCCGCCACGCGATCGGTTGTGTTGGTCAGGTTTACGGTCAGTGCAATCGTGCCCGGATACGGCGTGTCGACCGGCGCAACTATTGGGGGCGGCAACGGTGCCGGTTCAGGACCAGCAGAACTTTGCGCCCAGGCAGAATGGAGGAAGGCAGGAACAAAGGCCGCAGCAACGGCCGTGGCCGCAGCCAGATACGAACAACGCATTAATTGCACTCTCCGAAAGTGATTCTTAGGATTTGGATAACCGAACAGTTGTGAGAAAACATGCGTGTTGCCCACTCAGGCGCGGTAAGCTGCTGAATCCTCAGCCCGCCTGCCCTTCGCGTGCCCCACAACGCCCCATCGAAACAAATCGCTTCCTATTAGACCGTGCACACCGGAGAAAGGACTCTCGGGCCTCACGTCCGGGCCGGTTGGACCGTGGCACGCCCACGCCAGTTGCTCGCAGGAATAGTCGCCCCGGTTTCGGTGCCGCTCGCGCCGGTGCCTGTGCTGCTAGAACTGTGCTGCTAGAAATGTTGACTGTACCGCCGGCTGCGCTTAGACATCAATCTCCGTCCGCTCCGCATCCGTTGTGAGTGGTATGAGCTGCTATACGGGGAGCAAACTCGTGCCTGAACCGTCTTCTGACCGTCTCTGGGACGGCCGACTCTCCGGGCGCGTCGTCTGTGCACAGGAAAACGCCCCGGCCAAGGAACGAAGCGAGGCACAGGTTAGCGTCGAACGGCCAGCGGCGTCGGCTGGGCTCATCAAAGCCCAGGCGGCGGATGGTCCGGAAGGGAGTGCCCCATGATCTCCTTTCGCGCCTCAAACGCGCGCAGGAATTCGTTCCTCGGTCTGATGTGCTTGGCCGTGCCGGGCATTATGCAGGCAGGGGCACAAGGCACCGCTCCCCACCCTCCAGCTTCGCCGCCACTGCTTTCGAATCCTCCGGAAGCCCGTTCTCCTATCGTGCTGACGGCGATCAACGATCCCGGCACTGGAAAGGGGGCCTTCTCCTACCACGGGCGCGAAGATCCTCCGGTCATTCGAGCGAGCCCCGGAGAAGATCTCCGCCTGACATATGTGAATGCCATGTCGACCCACTCGCACGAAATGTGTATCGACGGTCCATGCACGAATATGACGAACCTCCACTTCCACGGCCTTCATGTGTCGCCGGATGCTCCTCAGGATGATTCGATCACCATGATGGCGACACCCGGCCAGTCCCTGCATTACGTTGTGAAGATCCCGTTGGATCAGGCGCCCGGCCTCTACTGGTATCACACCCACCCCCACGGAGAGAGTTATCAACAAGATCTGGATGGCATGTCCGGAGCGATCGTGATTGATGGCATCGAGCGCTACGTTCCCGAGGTCCAACACATGCGGGAGCGGATTCTGGTGCTGCGAGACCAGGTCCTTGACCCGAACCATCCTGCCGACACTCTTGCATTGAAGAATAGGGTTGAGCTTTCGACGAAGGGCTGTGGGGGTTCAACGAAACCGCCGAAGCGCGTCTTCACGGTAAACGGTGCGGTGCGCCCGCAGATCGCCATTACGCCGGGGGAGCGTCAGTTCTGGCGCATGGTGAATACCTCACCTGACCTCTACGCAGACCTGAGGGTGGACGGGGGACAACTCGAAATCGTTGCGCTCGATGGAATGCCGCTGGCCTTCCACGATCCAGCCCATGCCGTCGAAATTGCGTCTCATATTCTTGTTCCTCCAGCGGGTAGAGTAGAAGCCATTGTCACCGGTCCCAAGCCCGGAGCGCGCGCCTCGCTGCGATCGCTTTGCTATGTTACGGGCCCTGCTGGAGCCACCAATCCAGAGATGGTGCTCGCCGACCTGGTAGACCATGCACAGCCGGGTGGCGAACTCCGCACCACGCCAGGCGCTGCCCGGCTGCCGATTCCCAAGCCTTTGTCGCCCGCCCTCGTTGCCCAGGTTGAGAGTAGCCCTCCCGACTTCGTGGTCAACTTCACCGAGGACAAGAACGGTTTTTATATCAACGGCAAGAAATACAGCCCGTCGGGTCCGCCCATGATCACTGTCACCATCGGGGGCTTTCAACACTGGCGGATCACGAATAGCACGCACGAGGTGCATCCGTTCCACATCCATCAGATTCATTTCCTTGTATACGCCCAGAACGGAGTTCGGCTGCAACGTCCGGAATGGCTGGATACGGTCAATGTCGCGCTTGAAGGCAATACCGATCTGGTGATGGATTTCACGGATCCCATCATTCGAGGCATGTCGCTCTTCCATTGTCATGAGCTGAGCCATGAGGACAAGGGGATGATGGCGAAGATCCTTTTTAAGTAAGAGCTTTGATCGTCCGGGGCTGAAGACCGTGCATGCCCCGCAGCATCTCGAGAGCAAAAGCTGCACGAGCCGGCAAAATGGCGCGCCGCACCAGCCGCTGAGCTGCGGTTTAAGCGTAGCCCGAGCGACACGCCCTGCCATTGCATCAAAAGGTCAGCGGGGAATGGAGATATTGGATCCAATCCGGCGCGGCAGAAACTCAGCGGACCATCACCCCTCGGAAGAGGGGTACATGCTGCTGGCCGTCATCTGCATGCTGGCCCTGTTTACCATTGCGCTGGCTGTGGCCGTCCCGGACATCTCCCGATCCATCCAGCGCGACCAGGAAATCGAGACCATGCACCGCGGCAAGCAATACCTCCGCGCCATCCAGCTCTACTACCGCAAGTTCGGGACCTACCCGCCCTCCATCGATGCGCTGGTCAAGACCGACAACATCCGCTTCCTGCGCAGGCGTTACCTCGACCCCATCACCCGCGGGGACGACTGGAAGCCCATCTACTTTGGGCAGAACAAGGCGCCTCTGGCCATGGGCTTCTTCGGCCAGCCGCTGGGGGGAATGGGTGGCGCCACGCCGATTGCGGGCACTGGACCGAGCGGCGGCGGCACCACCCCGGGAGCGGGCCTGGGCGGAACAGGCTCAGGTTCCACATTCGGCTCTTCTTTTGGCGGCGGTTCGTCTGCTGGCAGCAACTCTTCACCAACCGGCAGCTCGCTGTTCGGCTCGTCTGATAACGGCACAGCAACGAACGGCGCCGCGGCGGGCACAGGCACTTCGAATGATGGCACCGCGGGAAGCACGAGCTCCGGAACCGACTCCGCGACGGGTTCGACCACCGGCTCCGGAACCGGCTTCATGAGCGGCGGCCAGAACTTCGGCGGAGCCGGCATTGTGGGCTTTGAGCCGGGCAGTTCCAAGCAGTCGATCCTGCTTTACAAGAAGAAGGACCACTACAACCAGTGGGAGTTCACCTATAGCCCGCTGAGTGACATGCAGCAGCAAACCGGCAACGGCGGCTTGACCGGCGGTTCTTCCACCACCGGCACCCCCGGCTCCGGCAGTACTACCAGCCCGTCCGGATCGAGCTTTGGCGGATCGAGCAATACCTTTGGAGGGCCGAGCGGCAGCACCTTTGGTGGATCGAACAGCAGCGCCTATAGCGGCAGCTCTGGTTCGACAACCACCCAACCCCAGCAGTAGCGCCGGTCTCCCGACCCCACCGCGCAGCCGCAGCCGGCCGCCACTGCCGACCCGGCCACGCTCGATCCGGCAGAACGCGAGCGACGCGAACGGGTTCGCCGCGAGACTGACATGGAGGATTGATTGTGAGCATGGACATTCACGGAAACACGGGAATTGTGGCCGTGGTTTTTCTTTTTGCGGGGGCGCTGGCGCAAGCTGCCACCATCTCCGGCACCGTAACCGACAAGACCACCGCCAAGCCGGCCGTGGGCGACGCGGTTGTGTTGCTCGATGCGCGGGCCGGCATGGGCGAAGTGGCGCGCGCCACTACCAACGCCAAGGGCCACTACACGCTGACCGAACGTGGCATCGGTCCCTACCTGATTCGCGTCACGCACCAGGGCGCGGGCTACATCATTGTTGCGCCGCAGGGGGGAGAGCCGGGCGACATTCCGGTGTATGACGTGGCCGCCAAAGTGGGGGGCGTGCGCATTGAAGCCGACGTGGTCGAAGGGGAGAGTAACAACGGGCAGCTTAATATCGACGAGCGATACTTTGTGCACAACACCAGCATGCCGCCAACAACCCAGTGGAGCAAGCACTCCTTTTCCATCGTTCTACCGGCGGAGGCTACGGTGGGCCAGATGGGAGTGCTACGACCAAACGGCATGCCGACCAGCGTTAAGCTCGATCCGGATGGGCCGAAGGGGCACTACTCGTTCAACTTCCCCATCCGGCCCGACGAGGGCGAGAGAGGGACCACCTTCCAGGTGAGCTACACCCTGCCCTACTCGGGCAGCAAGTTCACGTTCAAGTCGCTTGAATCGCTGCCGGCAGATAACGTGGCAGTGATGCTGCCCAAGAGCATGAGCTTTGCGGGCGGCAGCGGCGCGAGTTTCAACGCAGTGAGCGCCGATCGGGGCATGCAGACCTTCCTGGCCAAGAATGTGGCAGCGGACAAGCTGGTCGAATTCACCATCTCCGGTACCGGCGCGTTTCCGCGGGCGGCCCAGGGCGGTGCCCAGGCCGAGCCGCAGGGCGATCAGGCAGGAACAGAGCCGACCGATACACCTGAACAGTTGAGCAAATACAAGTGGTGGATCCTGGGCGGGGTGGGTCTGCTGCTGGCCATAGCCACGGCCTTCCTGATGCGTAGGCGGGCGTCGTCATTGGCGGGCGCTCCCGGAGCATCGGTTCGTGTGGGAGACGCTGTACCGGTGTATGGCGCTGCGGCGTCTTCGCCCGCGGCGAAAAACGCGTCCTCTCTGAATGTGCTCAAGGATGAGATGTTCGCGCTCGAGAGTGAGAGGCTTTCAGAGACCATCTCGCCCGCAGAGTATGCCGAGGCCAAGGCCGCGCTGGAAACAGTGCTGAAGAGGGCCGTGAAGAAAAGCTGATGGTCAGCAACTGATCGCGGTCCTTCGAGAACGCCGCATGGTTCCATACCGCGTCGTCCATGCTCAGGCCCCACGAGCCGGCGAAACCAAAGGTTGTCGGCGATCTGCTCAACCAGCATCTCCACACCTGCAGCCACAGCGCCCGCAGGATGATGGGTGTGCTAAAAACCATTTCTAGTAGCCGAACAAGTTCGTCTCCCTCTCGTCCGCGTTGAACATATCGAAAGGAATCAATTGACAAGACCATTCAACGATTGACATGCCCACTTACCGAGAGCAAACTAAGCACGCGATTATCTGATCAGCCCGCTTTCCTGGCGAGCTGCAGAAGCACCGGTTCATCCCTTAGATAGCACGACTCGACGAGACCTGATCGATCGCCACCAACATTCTTCCTCACCAAGAGAAAGGATAGGGTGAGCCATGTCCTCCCCACTTCGGACCGTCTGACTCATCTTTTGCCAGGTACGGCAAAAGTAAGGAAACGGAGGTTAAGGATGCGATTCACTAGATTAGCGGGATCAGTAGCGATCTGCGCGGCAGTGATCACTGCCGTTTCGATATCCTCGTTTCACCATGTGCGGGCGCAGAGTAATTACCCGCCGCCCCCCGACAACTACAACCCATACCCACCCGGTATCCTGCCCAGCGACATATATTCCGAGGAGGCGAGAATTCAGCGCGAGGTAAGTGGCATCGAACAGGAGGCCATCCAGGAGTGGCATCAGTTGCCACCAGCCAATGTGCAAGGGCAACCGCCCATCTTTGAAGGCAGCGGATATCAGCTGGTCGCAACGCTCGGCAAGTTGCTCAATTACGACTTGAACATGTCTCCCTTCAAGGACACGGCCTGCGCTTCCTGCCACATGCCCTACGCCGCCTTCAGCGGACCGATCCCGTCTGTCAACCTGACCATGATTGCGTATCCCGGATCGGCTCGCTATCGCGCCCAGAAACGGACAGCGCAGCGATATCCGTATTCAGGCGATAACCCTGTCCTGAACTACAACGCCGAACAGGGCCTGTTCTTCGGCGGAAACTTTTGGGATGGACGCGCCACTGGATACCTCCTCAACAGTCCTGACGCCCACCAGGCACAGTTTCCGCCGGTCGATCCCGGAGAGATGGGCTTGCCAGACACAGCGTGCATCGCGTATCGGCTGGAGACGGCTGCGTATAAATCTCTCTTTGAGGAGGTATGGGGCGACTCCCTGGATATCAAATTTCCAGCCAACGCCGAGCAGATTTGCGACACTCCGGAAGGGGCAGCGGTGTTTGGCACGAACACCGAGCCCCTTGAGCTATCGCCCCAAGACCGCGCCCAGGCAACCGACGTTTACAATCATTGGGGCCAGTCCATCGGGTTTTTCGAAAAGTCAGCGAGCGTGACTGCCTTTTCGTCGAAGTTCGACGCCTACTTAAAAGGCAACTACACCTTCACTGCAGACGAGGCGGCTGGTTACCAACTGTTCAACGGCAAAGGCAACTGCAATTCTTGCCACGTCGACGGCAGATCCACGCTCTGCACCGACCAGAAATATGGTTGTTCCAGCGCGTCGTCGAGCCTGCAAGACACCGGCACAACAGCTTCAGTGACTCCCAAGTTTACCTGCTTCGGTTTTGCGAACGAGGGCCTGCCGCTGAATCCGAGAATTAGCATATTTTATGAGACTAAGCCGGATTCGTACGGATTTACGCTCAATCCCTATGGCTTCGGCTATAGAGATTTGGGATTCGGCAATTTCCTCAGAAGCGGCTTTGGCTCCGCCCCGAATCCGAACTCCTCATGGATCCAATATGCGCCGACAACCGATGGTCAATTTGCGGTAATGACGGCGCGCGATGCGGCTTTAGCACCGCCGCAGTGTCCAACCACCGAAGCACCAGGTCCCTACTTCCAGAAGGAGTTCTTCCACAATGGCTACGCCAAGAGCCTGAAGCAACTGGTTCACTTCTACAACACGCGTGACGTGTATCCGTACCAGGTCACCTCGGGACACTGCCCGACGGGAACCACGGAAAAGGTGAATTGCTGGCCGATGCCCGAGGTCCCGAACAATATCGACATGACGACGGGCGATCTCGGCTTGACGGATGAAGAGGAGAATCAGATCGTCGCCTTTTTGGAGACACTTGCCGACGGTTACACCACGCCTTACCCGGACATCAATACCTATACCGGTCAATGTATGTCCGGTGGTACGGCAGCCACCCAGGGAAATGATTACCTCATCCCCACTCCGCCGCTACCGCCTTGCGCATCGGCGATCTGTGATGTGCCACCGGTGCCGAGCGCCAGAGCCGATTCCTTCAGAACGATACCATCGACCTGCAGAGTAGAGACCGTAATGCAGTTCATGCATGCTGATGGCGCAGACTACCGCCGCGCGGCCCGGTTACCCGGGCCGCGCGTTTCGAAGAAAGGAGTTTCAGAGTGAATAGGCTGCTTCTCAAAATTGTAATGATGGGGGCGGGCGGCGGCCTGCTCATCTCCAATGCAACCTTCTCTCAGATCCTTCCCCCAGCGAAGAAGGCCGCACACGTCAAAATCACCCAGGGGCCGGCGCTCGAATTCGCTCGCCAAGACCTGGCCATTGTGAGGTGGACCACCAACAACCCTGGCGGATCGGACGATCATTTCGCTATCGTGCACTACGGTACGAATCCCAAGGATCTGAACCTGACGGCAAAGAATCACATCCGGCTCAACCAGAGTCATTCGGAGACGATCTTCCGTGCGCGCCTGATGGGCCTGAGCCCGGGGACCACTTACTACTACAAGGTGGACTCGACGGAGAGCAATGGAAACAGCGATGGGGCGGTGAGCTCAATCAAACACTTCACCACACCCAGCCCCGGCCAGCGAATCGAGGCTTATCCACAACCTATTTCGCGGCCAAATTAACAGCAACTGGTGCCATCTGGCGGCGGCGGTCGCCGGTATCCTGGAGCGCTCCCGCCGCGGCAAGCTACACCGCACCGGCAGGCGAGCTATCTCCGCAAGAGAGGCGCTTCTCAACCGAAATCGTCGGGGATTGAGGCTCCGTACTCGGGTCATTGCCGGAGCGAAGTTACTCAGGGGTGCGCGAGGCTGCCATTCAGCTGATCCGCTGCAGTCCCAGCCTGTATCGGCAATCCTGTTGCCTGCCAGCGATCCGGTTGCGCGGCAGGATTCGGAGCCACTGCGATGCCACGGAACTTCGCGGCAACAACCGTCACATTCCACCCGTCGAAGACCACCAGAGTATCTTCACCATGGAAATCATTCGCCATCGCCTCGATAGTTACCGTCCGGGCCTCATTCGGCACAAGGGAGATGTAATTGTCGCTGTAGTACGCGGGCAGCACGCGCTCACCAGACTTTCGCCGCAACTGCAGATGCGCCATGACCGCAACATTCCCGGAGGGATTGTGTATTGTGATGGTCACCAGGCGCTTTCCACGCTCGTCCCTGCAGGTTGCTTTTGCCTCCAAAGTGACCAGGGGAAGCTGATTCAATGCAATTAAATCGTCTGGCTGGTCGGGGAGTGCGCGCCAGTAGAAGTTAGTCGAGAGCAGCTTTCCGGATGTATCCAGAAGATCGAGCTTGATGAAATGCACTGCCGAAACCGTGGCCGGAAACTCTAGTGGGTCAAGGTCTGTAGCCACATCGGGCTGCGCCGTTACTTTGATGTCGCGCTGCGCAGCCAGAGATCCGCCGAGGTTGTAAATGGAGACACGCGCTGTCGCATCCGTCACCGGCGCTGGGAGATTGTCAATGACTTGCACGTGTCCATCGGCTTGGTTGAACTGGATGTGGACCAGTTCAGAAGCGTGCATCACAGCAAAATAGGAGGCCATCGGCTCCAGGTCGTAGTGATAGATCTGCCACACGAAGCTGGGCTGAGCAGGGTTGCTCATCCAGGTGATCACGGCTGTCGTCGGATGGAAGAGCTTTGCATTGCGTCCCTCGTACATGGCGCGAAAGGCTTCGTAATTGGCCATTTGCGCCTTTCGCACAAAGTCGGGAAGGTTGCGGAGGCTTCCATAGCGCGCGGCGATCTGGCCCGGATAGCGCTCTCCGTGCTGGCCGCCTTTGGCAAAATCGTGTTCGGCCCAGTCGTCGTCGATCGTCTCCCAGTCCTGGCGCGGCATCATGCCGTGAATCGATTCCAGGGTGGGCATCGATATGCTCCCGATCTCGGTCTTGAAATAGTCGTCCGTGATGCGGTAGTAATCGCGTGGCACGCGCCAGTAGTACGGACCGTACGAGCGCACGCCGCCACCATCCGTCGAACTCGGCTGATAGCGCCGCGTAGGCTCCAACTCGGCCAGCAGCTTGCGCAACTCGGCATCGATTTCCGGCGGGGGGTAACCTTCATTGCGCGCGCACCACAGCGCGATGGAAGGATGATTGCGGTAGCGCAGAACTTTGTCGCGCACGTTGGCAATATAGGTTTTCAGGTCCGTCGGATCGGGGCCATTTTTGGGATTTGGTTGAAAGAATTCGTCGCAGACCAGGATGCCGTATTTGTCGCACAGCTCGTAGAAATCCTCGCCGGTGCTCTGCCCCACCCAGTTGCGGATCATGTTCAGGTGGGCGAGCTGATGCATGCGAATCTCGGCCTCGAGGCGCGCGCGCGGGATGCGCTTCATAGCCTCGTCCAGCCCCCAATCGCCGCCGCGGATAAACACCGGAACGCCGTTGACGGAGATGGTGAGCGTATCCGAGCCGGGAACCGAATAGGTCATCTTGCGCACGCCAAAATCCAGGTCTTGCGCGTCTGAGAGTATGCGGCCTTGCCTGAAGGCGAGGTGCAGATGATAGAGGTTTTGCGGGCCATACCCATTCGGCCACCAAAGCCGTGGATGGTCCATGTGCAACGCCGGAGTATTCTTCGCGTCAAACCGTACCGTTTGCGTGCTGTGCGGCGCGAGCTCAACAGCGCGACTGAATTCTATTTTCTCGATTGTTCCCTGCAGTTCCCCGCTGACGGGCTCATCACTCACATTTTCTACAGTCGCCTGCACCATCACATCGCTGGAGTCCGTGCTGGGCAGCGGCAGATCAGTGGTCACCAGCGGATCTTTCACGACCACCGGGCCGCTCGCGGAGAGAAACACCCGCTGCCAGATACCGGCGTCGCGATCGCGTATCGCAGGTATCCAATCCCAGCCAAGCGTGCACAGGAAGGTGGGGCCGTCGAGGGCGCTCTCCCCGCCACTGTGGCCTACACCGTCGCGCCATTCGTGCTCGTGAGCGACGCCGGGATGCGGCTGGGGCGTGATCTCTACCGCAATAACGGCTTGTTTGCCGGGCTTCACCATCCTCGAGCCTCTTTTGCCAAGTGATGTCGCGCGTGATCTTGGCGAGTCCATTCAATTGGCCGTTTGGTCCGCGGATGGCGGTCAGAGTCACCGAAGCCCAGAAGTTGCTGTCGTGAAGCTCGCGACTTATACGAGATTTTCGCCTCATTGAAGGTTGAGTGATCGCGCGGCCCATCAGGCCTTCCCGATCAAGGATACGTTCGGGCATCGACCGCATCTTCCAAGATGTCTTCGGGGGCGGAAAGCTTAGCCTCAGCGTCCGTGCACAAATAACGGGAGAGCGCGGCCTGTAAAACGGTGGGCATAACTGGCTTGGCGACGAAACCGTCCATGCCGGCATCAAGGCAAAGCTTCTTTTCGGAATCAAGCACGGTTGCTGTGAGTGCAATAACAGGTATCGCATGATTCAGTACGGCCGAGCGAGGGTCGCGAATGCGCCGTGTCGCCTCCAGTCCATCCATTTCGGGCATCCGTACGTCCATCAAGACCAGGTCGTACGACTCGGTTTCGAGTGCCTTGACTGCTTGCGCTCCGTTAACAACAGCATCGGCATGCAATCCGAACTTCTTCAGGATCGCCAATGCAACCTCACGGTTGGTGAAGTTATCCTCTGCCACCAATATCCGCCTCGAGCGCTCGAAAGCTGGTCCCGGGTCCATCCGAAGATCACCGGCGTGCTTCTGTTTCCCCGCCTGCGCGAGATTCGGGCCAGAAGCCGGGCTGGTGGCCAGCGCGCGCAATAAAGTGTGCCGCAGTTCGCGCAATCGGATGGGCTTGGTGGCGAAAATGAGCGAATCGGATGCAGGGATAGTTAACTCGGTGGCACGTACTCCAAAGGCTCTCATCAAAACCAGCCGCGTATCGGACAATCGCGGATCTCCGTCGATGGCGCAATAGAGTTCTTCCCCATCCATTCCCGGCATATCAAGATCAATCGTCGCGAGCACGAATGGATCGTTCTCCCGAACGGCATCGTAGAGCGCCTGCAGGGCGAGGGGTCCCGACAAGACGTCCAGCGGGCGCATACCCCAATGTTTCGCCAGCGAGCAAATCGCGATCCGCGTTGTGGCGCAGTCATCAACAACCAGCAACCGCGCGCCATCCAATGTTTCGTCGCTGGCGCTATCCTGACTCTCACCGTCGTGGGCGGCTTTGCGTAATCGAACTGTGACCCAGAACTCCGAACCCACGCCTTGTTCGCTCTGCACGCCGATGTGGCCGCCCATTTGTTTCGAAAGGCGCTTGGATATGGCCAACCCAAGTCCCGTTCCTCCGAATTCCCGGGTGGTGGTGGAGTCCACCTGGCTGAACTTATCAAACAATAGATCCAATTTGTCTTTGGGAATACCGATTCCGGTGTCGCGCACCGTTAAGCGAAGCAGACAATCCGTTTCGCTTTCGGAATCGACAGAGGCGCGGATGCTAACTTCGCCTTTGGTGGTGAATTTGACCGCATTGCCCACCAGGTTAACCAGGATCTGCCGCAAGCGCCCGGGATCGCCGATGAGTCGAGTGGGAATCACCGGATCAAGCAAAGAACAGAGTTCCAGCCCCTTGCTGTGAGCCTGGACGGCGACGACTGCGGCGACATCTTCCACCAGGGAAAATGGATCGAACTCCACCTCTTCCAGTTTAAGTTTGCCGGCTTCGATCTTGGAAAAATCAAGGATGTCGTTGATGATTCGGAGCAAGGATTCTCCACTGTCGTGCGCCGCTTCGGCATAGTGGCGCTGTTCCGGGTTAAGATCGGTGTCCAGAAGCAAGCCGGCCATGCCAATCACGCCGTTCATGGGCGTGCGGATCTCGTGGCTCATCGTGGCCAGGAAATCGCTTTTGGCGGAGTTGGCCCGCGCCGCTTCGGCGGCCAGCCGCTCGGCGCGCTCCATCGCTTCTTTCAAAAGCAGGTTGTTCTCCTCCAATGCCCGCGCTGCTTCCTTCTGCGGAGTGACATCCCAGGTCGTGCCGATCACGCGAAGGGGCTTGCCTTCGGCATCGCGTTGCACTTGAGCAAGCGCCCGCACGGTGTGCACGCTGCCATCCGGCCAGACCACGCGGAATTCCGTATCAACTTCTCCGTTGCCTCGAACCGCGGCCGCGTTTTCGGCCATTACCCGATCCCGATCGGCGGGGTGCAAACAGCGGGCCCAGTCCTCGTACGCGCCACTGAACTGTTCGCGATCAATGCCATAGAGCCGGAACATCTGTTCATCCCAGATCTGCCGATTGTCTGGTATGTCCCGCTGCCACACTCCCACGGAACCGGCGCGGGTTGCCAGAAGGAAGCGATCATTGGTTTCCCGCAGTTTGAGTTCCATCCGCCTCCGTTCGCTGATATCGATATGGTTGACGACGACTCGGGGATGGCCCTCCTCGAGAAACTGCGTCGCGCCGCCCAGGTACCATCGCCGCTCGGTGGGAGAATCACAGGCATACTCAGCCTTAAAATCCTCGGCTTCAGCGCGCAGGACCGCGCGGATTCCAGCCGCAAATTCCGCCGCCTGCTGGGCGCCCGGTCCGGACGCGCGGTCGCACACCTCCAGGTAGTTGGCCCCTTCGCACAGAGCGCATGATTGTATTCCTGCGGTTGCCGGTGTATTGTGCGCGGCGAATTCCCGCCACGCCCGGTTGACGGACATGATCGTACCGGTTTCGTCCAGCACGCAGATATTTGTTGGCAGAGCGTCGATAGTGGACTGGGCCAGTTCCCGCGAGCGGAGAATGGCTTCCTCGGCCTTGCGCCGGTCGGTGATGTCATGCAGAATCGCTCCCAGCGCCACGATTTCTCCATCATGGTTCTTGATGGGAAATGCATTGGCTTGGACGTCTATTCTGATTCCTTTTTTGGACAGGCACACCCCCTCGTACTGGCAAAGAGTCTGGCCGTTGGCGACCTTTTGAAAATCCTGCCTCATTTGCTCGTGTTGATCGGGAGGCACCACGGCCAACACATGGCGGCCGATTATCTCCTCCGCGCTATACCCAAGGAATCGTTGGGCTCCGTTGTTCCAACTGCGAATGATTCCCTGGGGCGTGCAGGTGACGATGATGTCCCCGGAATTCTCGACGATCGCAGACAGAAGAGCCTGCCGTTCGTCCAGGCCAATTCGCTTCGTTACATCCTCCTTGAAGGCAATGAACTCGAAGATTTGCCCTCGTTGATCGCGAATGGGCACGATAGTCATTCGTTCGAGATAGCGCGTGTTGTCTTTACGCCGGTTGATCAATTCTCCGTGCCACACCCGGCCGGAAAGAATCGTCTGCCACAAATCCGCATAGTATCCGGTGTCCTGCCGGCTTGACTTGAGCAAGCGCGGATTCTGGCCGATGACTTCCGCGCTGGTATAACCAGTGATCGCCGTGAAAGCCCTGTTGACGTATTTGATGGTGCCGTTCCTGTCGGTGATCACAATTCCCTGGGCCGCGTGATCGGCCGCGGCGCCCAGGTGAAGGTTGCGTGTTCGCGCTTCATTGGCCTGGCGGCGCACCGCGCTCATCCACGCCGCGGCGAATGAGACAAGCAAAAACGGCACAGCATACGGCATGGCCTCCCGGCCGATCCCGAGCGTGTGCAATGGCGGCAGATAGAAATAGTCAAGGGTCAGCGCCGCCAGGAGAGCGGCGGCCAATCCGGCAATTCTTCCCGCTACCCAGGCGCTTGCGACAACCGCGGCAAGAAACACATAGGGAACCCAGGGCCGGTTCACGGGACGCCACGGATTGCAAAGAACAGCGGCTAGCCCAACGAGTGCGGGCGTCAGGGCAAAACGCAAGACGCGCGCAAACCTCGCGTAGGTGCTCATGATTTAGGCTCCATCGTCGCGTACAGACCGGAAACGCGTTCGCCAGCCCAGTCGCGCACGCTCGTGGTCCGGGCGCGGTGTGCCGATTTCGAGAGCCGGTGACTCCTAATGGATTTATCGGAGCTTTGTGTGCCAGGATTAGCCGGTCTCTACCGAATCGATCGCCGGAGCAGTCTCTTTTCAGGCATCAAGCTCGATACCGCGGGAAATGCGGCTGGTGGGCCGCGGAGCGCCCGCACCGGAGGAGCGCACAAAATGCCGCACATCGGTCTCCTTGGCCTCCACGTTCAATTTGAACTTGACCATCTCGGAAAGCCGGGCAGACCAGAAGCGAGAAATGAACACTCTGCGCTATTGCACCACGCACTAATGTTTTCCCGCACCGCCGTCGATGCAACAAGAGACGAGCCCCGCGCTTCGCTTTACGATGCCAAGGAGCAAGAGCGCAACGGCCCGTAAATTATTGAGTTTTTCCTGGAGCGCACACAATGGAACCGAAGCTTCTCGATGCACGCGGACTAAAATGCCCTCTTCCTTCCATGCAGATGATGAACATGAGCCGGGAGATGCAGCCGGGCGAGATTCTGGAAGTTATCGCCGACTGCCCCACATTCGAAGCGGACGTGAGGAAGTTCTGCGAAATGAAGAAAAAGGCCCTCCTGTTTGTGAAGGTGGAAGGCACGGCCAAGCGGGTGCAAGTGCGCATGTAGGGGGATTGGCGCCGGCGCACGCAGGCGAGGCGCATCGCCATTCTCACTGAACAGCCGTTGCAATTTGAACGCGAAGGTCGGCCTCACTCGATCCCGGTCGAGTGGCGCTCCATACAAATGTTCTTTCTGGCCTTGCCAGCGGAGATGGGATTCATGACAGAGAAGCCGAAGTTGGCGATGTATTGGGCCTCCTCCTGTGGGGGCTGCGAAATTGCTCTGGTCAATCTGAATGAGAAGCTTCTGGCGGTAGACGCGCACTTTGACTTTGTCTTCTGTCCCTGCCTGCTCGACACCAAGATCAGTGACGTCGAGGCCATGCCCGACCGCAACCTTGCCGTAACGCTGTTCAATGGGGCGATACGCAACTCGGAGAACGAGGAGATGGCCCGCCTGCTGCGCCGGAAATCGGAACTGATGATTGCCTTCGGTTCCTGCTCTTCGGAGGGCTGCATTCCGGCCTTGAGCAATCTTTCATCGAAGGCCGATCACTTCCGGACGGTGTATCTCGACAATCCCTCGCTGGACAATCCCGACCGCTGCCTGCCCCAAATCCGCACGGCGGTGCCGGAAGGGGAACTGGAACTGCCGGAGTTCTACGAAAAGGTGAAGCACCTGGCGGAGATCGTGGAGGTGGACTATTTCATTCCCGGCTGTCCGCCTGAACCGCACCAGATCTGGAACGTAGTAGAGGCTCTGGTTGCGGGGGCCCAGCTGCCGCCCAAGGGCAGCACGCTTGGCGCGGGCAGGTCCACGGTGTGCGACGAGTGCGCGCACCGTAAAGAGAACAAGACCATCAGCAAGTTCTACCGCACCTATGAGATCGTTCCGGACCGCGAGCGCTGCCTGCTGGAGCAGGGCATCGTCTGCATGGGCATTGCCACTCGGGACGGCTGCGGCGCTCTCTGTCCGCAGGTCAACATGCCGTGCACCGGTTGTTACGGGCCACCCGAAGGGGTTCTCGATCAGGGGGCGAAGATGGTGTCGGCCTTGGGATCGGTGCTCGATATCGGCGCGCTGAAAGATCTGTCCGATGACCAGATCGCCGCCAGGATCGATGCGGCTCTCGAGGCGCTGCCGGACTTTGCCGGCACCTGTTACAAGTACAGCCTTGCCGGCTCACTGGTGGGAGGAAAAATTCGATGAAGCAGATCGCGATCAACCCGATCACGCGGCTGGAAGGGCATGGAAAGATTGAGATCTTCCTCGACGACGAGGGCAACGTGGCCAACGCGTATCTGCAGGTCCCGGAGTTGCGCGGCTTCGAGCAGTTTTGCGTGGGGCGAAGGGCAGAAGACATGCCGGTCATCATGAGCCGGATTTGCGGTGTTTGCCCGGAGGCGCACCATCTGGCCGCCACCAAGGCGCTGGACGGTCTTTTCGGCGTGGAGCCGCCAGTAGCTGCGAAGAAGATCCGCGAGCTGCTTTACATGGCGTTTTACGTCACCGACCATACCACACACTTTTACGCTCTGGGCGGACCGGACTTCATCGTTGGGCCCGATGCTCCGCCGTCGGAGCGCAACATCCTGGGCGTGATTCGCAAGGTTGGCCTGGACATCGGCAAGCAGGTGATCGCCTGTCGGGCGCGTAATCATCATGTCATTCAGATGCTGGGGGGAAGAGGCATCCATCTGCCTGCCGGGTTGCCCGGCGGCTGGAGCAAGTCCGTCTCCGAGGAAGAGCGCGTTGAGATTGAGAAGATCGCCGTCGAGAATCTGGAGTTTGCCAAGTTCTCGCTTCAGATCTTCGACTCGGTGGTGCTCAAGAACACCGCCTACGCTGATCTGATCCAGTCCGACGTGTATTGTCACGAGACGTACTACATGGGCACGGTGGACGAGAACAACAAGGCCAATTTTTATGACGGAAAGGTTCGCGTCGTCGATCCCGAAGGCCAGGAGTTTCTGAGGTATCCCGCGGCGGATTATTGCGAGCACATCGCCGAGCGGGTCGAACCTTGGACGTATCTGAAGTTTCCCTATCTCAAGAAGGTGGGATGGAAGGGATTTACCGATGGCATCGGCAGCGGGGTCTACTGCGCAACGCCGCTCTCGCGCATGAATGTCTCCGACGGGCTGGCGACGCCGCTGGCGCAGGCTGAATTCGAGCGCTTCTACGCCGCCTTTGGCCGCAAGAAGGTCAACGGACGTTACCAACCCATCCATCACCGTCTGGCCACACACTGGGCGCGTCTTATTGAGCTGTTGTACGCTGCCGAGCACATGGTGGAACTGGCGCGCGATCCGGAGATTACCTCCACCGATGTGCGCCGCATTCCCAGCGGAGTGCCTGGCGTTGGCATCGGCTCGGTGGAGGCGCCGCGGGGCACGCTCATCCACCATTACGAGGCGGACGAGCGGGGCATTCTGACCAAGGTGAACCTCATAGTGGGCACCACTAACAACTATGCAGCCATGGCGCTCTCGATCCGGCGAGCAGCCGAGAAGCTGATCTGTGCCGGGAAGGTGGTCGAGGAAGGGCTGTTGAACCGGGTGGAGATGGCGTTCCGCCTCTACGATCCCTGTCTCTCCTGCGCCACCCATGCCCTGCCGGGCTCGATGCCGCTGATCGTGAATCTGAGAAACGGCGACGGAGAAATCATGCGCACCTTCCGGCGGGACGGTTAGAGATGACCGCTGCGATCGTCATTGGCGTGGGCAACCCGGTTATCGCGGACGACGCCGTGGGGCTGGTGGTTGCGCGGTACGTGCGCAATCAATGCCCGGACGGAGTCGCCGTCGCCGAGGTTTACAACGGCGGCCTCGAGCTGATGGAGGCGATGGCTGGATACGACCGCGCCTTCGTGGTGGACGCCATCGTTGCCGGAGGCCGGCCCGGAACCATCTACCGGCTGGGAATCGGCGACGTGGCTACTACCCGCAATACCTCCACGACGCACAACGGCAGCTTGGCGGAAGCGATGGAACTGGGCCGTCTTTCGGGTGTCAAGCTGCCCGCCGAGGTGCGCTTCTGGGCGGTGGAGGCCGGCGATATCACCACCTTTCGCGAGGGACTGACGGCGGAGGTGCAGGCGGCTATGCCGGTTGTGGCCGCCGAGATCATGCACGAGTTATTCCGGGATCGAGAGATTGCCTGAGGAGACTGATCGAATGAAAGTTGGACTGTACTTTTGCACATGCGGAACCAACATCACCGCGACGGTCGACTCCGACAAGGTGATGGCCGAGTTGACGGCCGAGTTCTCCGGCTCGTATGCGGCCAAGGTCGAGTACATCTGTTCAGCCGAAGGCAAGGCCATGTTGAAGGACAGTCTGCTCGCCAACCGGCCCGACCGGGTGGTGATTGCCGCTTGCTCGCCGCGAGAGTATGAGAGCACCTTTATGCAGATTCTGGCCGAGGCGGGAATCAATCCGTACTTCCTGCAAGTGGTAAACATCCGCGAGCAGGTTGCATGGGTGACGCCTGACCCGGTGCAGGCCACGCAGAAAGCCACGGTTCAGATTCGCAGCGCCATGGCGCGGGTCGGCAAGCAGTTGCGCCTGGAGAAGAAGGAACTGGACGCCAGCGGTGACGTGCTGGTGGTCGGGGCCGGCCCGGCCGGACTGCAGGCAGCCCTGTTCCTGGCCGAGGCCGGGCGCAAGGTGGTGCTGGTGGAAAAATCTCCCGCCATTGGCGGCATGCCGGTGCTTTTCGAGGAACTGTTTCCCACCATGGAGTGCGGTCCGTGCCTGCTGGAGCCCTTCGAGGAGCAGGTTCTGCACGGCGACTATGCGCACAACATCGAGTTGCTTCTGCTCTCCCAGATCGACGGCGTCACTGGCTACTATGGAAACTTCACCGCCACGATCCGGCAGTCTCCGCGGTTTGTCGGTTCCAGTTGCATCGGCTGCGGAATGTGCGTGGAGGCCTGTCCGGCATCGGGCCCCAATGAATTCAATTGCGGTATGGCTGATAAGAAGGCGATTTCCATGCCCTTTCTTGGAGCGCTGCCTAACCTGCCCTACATCGATACCCGTCTCTGCGAACGCACCGGCGGCGGCAACTGCCAGCTTTGCCAGGACGCCTGTCCCATGCCGGATACGGTGCTGCTGGACGACCGGGAGCGAATCGTCGAGCGCAATGTGGGTGCGATCATCCTGGCCATCGGCAGCAAACTTTACGACTGCCGCAAGCTGAACAACCTCGGGTACGGCGAGATTCCCGGCGTGCTGACCAGCCTGGAGTTCGAGCGGCTGGCGTCGGCTAGCGGGCCGACCGGGGGCGAGATCAAGAACGCAGCCGGGGCGAAACCCGAGAGCGTAGCTATTGTCCATTGCGTGGGCAGCCTGGACCCCGATCACCAGCCGCACTGTTCCGGCATCTGCTGCGAATATGCCTTCAAGTTCAACCGCATCCTGGAACACAAGCTGCCGGGAACCCGGGTTTACCACCTGTATAAAGAGATGGCCGTGGCCGGCAAGGATGACTTTTCCATGCTCGAGCATGCGCGGAAGAATCCCCACGCCAGCTTCATCCGCTACCGCGATCTGAAGGAAATCGGGATCTCGGCGGTTTCCGGCGGGCAGAAAATCAGCTACCTGCGCGAGGATGGCGGGGAGGATTCCTTCACCGCGGAGATGGTCGTTCTTTGCCCCGCGATGGTGGGCAATGAAGACGCAGCCAGGCTCGGCTCCATGATGGACCTGAGCGTCGGCAAGGCCGGCTTCTTCGAAGAGTTGAACGGGAGATTGCACGCCTCGCAGAGCAAGGTGAAAGGCATCTACGTGGCGGGCACATGCCAGGCGCCGATGGACATCGGCCAAGCCACCAGCCGGGCGATGGCCGCGTCCGGGTACGTCTTATCGGGGCTGGCCGAGGGCAAGAAGCTGGTCATTGAGCCGATCTCGGCGGCAATCGATGAAGAGCGCTGCTCGGGCTGCCGCATCTGCAGCGGTGTTTGCCCCTACAAGGCAATCAGCTTCATCCCTGAATCGGAGACCTCCAGGGTGAATGCCCTGCTGTGCCACGGCTGCGGCACCTGCGTGGCGGCGTGTCCGGCGGGAGCCATTCAGGGCAATCACTTCACCAACGACCAAATCCGCGCGGAAATCGAGGCTATCCTGCAATGACGACGCTAGACCGAGCGAAGACTGAATCCTTTGAACCGAAGATCGTCGGCTTTCTATGCAACTGGTGCTCGTACGCCGGAGCCGATAAGGCGGGCGCTTCGCAGACTCCCTACCCGCCCAATGTCAGCGTGATCCGGGTGATGTGCAGCGGCCGTGTCGATCCCCAGTTTGTTCTGGAGGCCTTCAGCAAGGGAGCCGATGGCGTCATGATCCTGGCCTGCCATCCGGGCGACTGCCATTACAAGGAGGGCAATTACCGCGCCGTCCAGCGCCATCGCATTCTGTTGCGCCTGCTCGAACAGTTCGGGATTGAAAAGGAGCGCTGCAACTTCGACTACGTTTCCGCCGGCGAAGGTGAGAAGTTTGTCCGCGTCATCTCCGAGATGGTAAGCACGATCAAAGCTCTGGGGCCGTTGAAGTGCCCGGTCTCCTGACCAGCAGCGCAGCGATTGCTGTTTTGCCAGCAAACTATTCAGCCGATAAGAGAAGAAAAACCTTCTTGCAGTCTGCGCGGACGAACTGGACGCGCCGGAACACATCTTGAGAAGCACAGTTCGCGAGGACGGAGAAGATACGATGATCAACCTGGCAAATATGAGAGTGGGCAGGCGCCTGGCCGTGGGCTTCGGTATTTGCCTGACGCTGACGCTTGCAATCGCTGCAATGGCGTTTTGGGGGCTTGCCGCGCTGAGACGGGCCTCGGATGATTCCCGAGAGCAATCCCGGAGGATGCTGGTCATCAAAACCGCGTCTGTCGACGTGGCGAACATTTATCTCGATATCTGGCACATCGTGACCACGAATGATGCCGACGGCCAGCAGAAGTACAAAGCGGCGCTGGAGCAGTCGCGAGCTACCTACATGGCGAGCCTGGCGCAGCTGAACAATAGCAGCGACTCTGACACCGGCAACGCGCAGATAGAAAAAATTCAATCGGCGCTGGCAGCCGCGCGCCAAGTGAACACCCAGGCGGTCGACCTGGCGATGAAGGGGGACGGTGCCAAGGCCCTCTCCGTGTTTGCCGAAGAGGGCACCCCCAAAGGGCGGGCGATCTTCCAGGCAATGGCCGAATATTGCGATTGGCAGGACGGGCACGTGAAGCAGACCCAGCACGCCATGGAGCAGGTCCAGACCAGGGTGTATTGGCTGCTGTTCCTTATGCTCTTGGCGTCGACCGGCTTGACAGTGCTCAACTCAACCGTTGTCACCCGGAGCATCACCGCGCCCGTGATGTCCGGAGTCAAGATCCTGCAGCGCATCAGTCAGGGGGACGTGAGCCAGAACGTGCCTGAAGCGCTGTGTGCCCGAAAAGACGAGTTGGGCGATCTGGCGCGCGCGATGCAAACCATGAGCGAGAGCCTGCGGGGGCTGGTGAGCGGCATCTCTGACGGCGTAGCGGCGCTGGCAGCCTATGTCAGCGAACTTACCAACATATCCAAGCAGACCGCTTCCGGAACTGCCGCCATGTCGGAGAAGACCCACGCCGTGGCGGCGGCAGCCGAAGAGGCCAGCGCCAACACCATGTCCATCGCCTCGGGCATGGCGCAGTCCTCCAACAGTCTTTCTTCGGTGGCCACCGCCACCGAGCAGATGAGCGCTACAGTGGGCGACATCTCTGCCAACACCTCCAAGGCGCGGACCATCAGCGAGCAGGCCACCGGCCAGGCGCAGACCGTCAGCGAGCAGATCCAAAAGCTGGGGCAGGCAGCGCAGGAGATTGGGCAAGTGACCGAAACCATCACCAATATCTCCGCGCAGACCAACCTGCTGGCGCTGAACGCGACGATTGAAGCGGCGCGGGCGGGAGCGGCAGGCAAGGGATTTGCGGTCGTGGCCAACGAGATTAAGGAACTGGCACGGCAAACGGCCGAGGCCACCGAGGACATCAAAGCACGGATCGCCAGAATCCAGAGTTCGACGGGCACGGCGATTTTGGATATCGGGCAGATCACGACGGTGATCAAGGATGTAGGCACAATTGTGACCACCATTGCTGCAGCCATTGAAGAGCAGGCCACGGTAACGAGGGATGTGGCGGGCAACATCGCGCAGGCTTCGGGCGGTGTGCGAGATGCCAACGAGCGCGTTTCGCACACGGCGGAAGTGTCCAAGAGCATCGCGCGCGACATCGCCGACGTCAATTTGGGGGTGACCGGGATCCGCGAGGGCGGAGAGCAGGTGGAGTTCAGCGCTGAACTGCTCTCCCAACTGGCTGAACAACTCGGCACCCAGGTGGCCCAGTTCAGGGTGTGAGGAAGCAGACATCACCACCAGTATTTCCAATCTGAAACCACAGCGAATCTGCAGATCATCGGTTGAAGTGCAGCAAAGAACAGCCAATTGAAACGCCGACAGGAAGTTCGCATCCTATGCGTCGGACGCGCTGCCCTTGAACCCATTCATCTGGATCGTTTGAAGAAGGGGCACCACTCGGGATGGTTGCCTTCGCCAGCTACCAGCTATAGGACCGTTCCACTTCGGGGGCGCTATTCTTTCCGTCCATAACGATTGTTTTAAGAACAATCTCAAGATTTTTGTTTTGCCAGCCGTTCGGGAACAGCGCCGACAGCTTTCCATTGAGATGCGGCGAAGTAATCCATTCCCCTGCTGCCTGAGTGCCGTTGCGTCCTGTGCCGGCAATAAGCATCACCGTATTCCCGGTCAAGGAAGAGTGAAACCGGGCAATCACGGCGCAGTCACTGAGTACCGAACCATCCACCGGCTTCGCTTCGTACGTGCAAACGGAGGAAGAAGGTTGTTGGGAGTCTTTTATGTGCAAGCCCGTTGCATCTTCCTGTATCTGATAGCGCAGAGACTCCGTCAGCGTTCCTGTCCACTTATTTGTGGGACCACCCACGAGGATCACCGGCCGATCGGTGAGATCTGCCAGGGTAACTGCGGGATCGAGTTTTACGGTATATGGGACGTGGTGCTCCAGAAGTACCCCGGCTGGAGGCAGGATAGCGGACATGTCTTCAAGAGCAACGTCAGGATTATCTCTGGCCCAGTCTGGAGTCGCGCTATGAGGCGGAAACGGCGCTTCGGGGACAACAATCACTACCTCGTGCCGTGAGGACAAGAAATCTACCCACAGCGACTGGGGAACATAGATGGCGCGCCACCAATAGAAGGCTCCGGCGGCGGCCGCTAGCGCAAAGAGAAATATTCCCAAGAAGCGAAGAGAAGGAGTCCAGGTTCTTTGAGGCGTGACCGCGGGTGTCCGCGTTGCCTGTGGATTCCGTTCATCGATATTGAGCGCCGCCTCCCGGGGTAATCCCTGCGAATCGCCAACAATCAATGCACCCGTTTCTGACGGGGAAGGCCCGGCTTCCTCTTCGGCACGGGCATCAGCAGATAACAGGTGAAACTCCGGTACATAGGTACCGGAATGGAGCGAGATTTCCACGCGACTTTGCCTGTCATGCTGCTCCGCGTAATGAAGAGCCAGGCGCTTTCGGACCTCGCCGGCGGTATTACGGACTATTGGGTCGAGATTGGTGTCGTAATCCGCGGCGCGGCCAAATGCTTCCACCCCGATACTGCGTTCTTTAATCTGCTCGGATTTTCCCTGAAGGGCAGTCTCCACAATATAGGTCAGGAAAATGGGGTAGCGCTTGCTGTTGCGGAAGTAATTGCTGGCAAGAATGGCTTCCAGCTCCTGCTGAATCGACTTTATGTCCTCAGCAGAGAACGGGTTATCAAGAACTTGCCGCTGAAGGATAACTGAGTGCCCCGCCATTGCAATAAAAATCTAGCGTTTCAGCTATATAGTGGATAGGGGCGCCAGATCAAGGCCACCGCAGTGGAAGTTGATGGAGTGGATCATGTTCTGCCACTCCCGTACCTCGCCGTGTCCGAGGTAAACGTGAACCACGCCAGCCTCCAGTTTCAACGCTACCCGTCCCTCTCCCCACGGCGACTCGATACCCAAATATGAGTCAATGGCGCTAATGATTCTGCATCCTGCGCTTGTCACATAGCGCCCCATTCACCCGGTACAATTCCGGAAATGCGAGCAATCCATCAACCAAGGAGCATACACACTTCTGCAGCGGTTTTCCAGTTGCTGGGAAAACCTCCCGGCAAGATGCTCAAAAGCTGCTCTTATTAAAACTGCAAAACGCTGATAAATAAATAGATAGATCGTACTATGGGACGTTTTATACATCCCATAGTGCCGTATGAGACTTCCCAGAGGTTCGCCCCCGGTCGAAGTATCAATCCGAATCTGGACGATCGAATCGTGACTCACTCTGAACGAAGGGCATTGCTCCCTGAATGGTCCCCGATGACAGAAGATTTCGCCGGAAGACGCGCGGCCAGACAAACTGTAGGCAAAATTCAATCGCCGAATCAAGAACAGCATTCTGATGCGAACGACTCGGAGGAAGTGTCAATGACGTCAGCAATACGAACGACCAGGGCAAGGTGGGTGCAATTCCTTTTGCTCATGGCAGTGGTTGCAGCAACGGTCAGCCTGGGCCGCGCGCAAACGGTCACAGGTTCAGTCCGGGGAACGATCACCGATCCCACGGGAGCTGTCATCGCCAACGCGACCGTAACCGTCACCAACCTCAATACCGGCATCAAGTCGATCACCAAGACCAACGTGGACGGCCTCTACTCGGTGGACTTTCTCCCCATTGGACGCTATGTGGTCACGGTGACCTCCAGCGGTTTTGCGGAGGAAACTTCTTCGCCCTTTCAACTGGAGATCGACCAGCAGGCGACCATCAACGTGCCCATGCGTGTCAACACCGCCAGCACGCAGGTCACTGTTTCCTTTGATGTCGCGCCCATTCTCAATACCGAGAGCCCCACGCTGGGCGTAACCGTTTCCGGCAATACAATTGCGAGCATGCCTCTGAACGGGCGCGACCTTACCGCTGCCACAGTGGCTATACCCGGCTCCATCCACTCCGGCGGACAGATGAACGAAGAACCCGGCGTGAACGGCAACCGGCAGGAGGATAACAGCTTTCTCCTCGACGGCTTTGACATCTACAACCAGATGAACGGGGTCGGTTTCAACAACACCTCCGGCGCCGCCTACCTTCCCAATCCGGATGCGCTTGAGGAAATTCGTGTCATCACCTCCAACGCCAACGCCGAGTTCAGCAATGCGAATGGCGGTACGGTGATTGCGGTGATGAAGAGCGGAACGAACTCGCTGCACGGCAGTGCCTTCGAGCAGATTGAAAACTACAACATGAACGCCAACACCTGGGACAATAAGCACACCAGCGGCGTTCCGGCCGCGGTTACGCCCTATACCCAGAGCTACTTCGGAGGCGAGGTGGGCGGCCCCATTCTCAAGGACAAACTCTTCTACTTCCTCGACTACCAGGGCTATCGTTATCACTCCTCCGGCGGGACAGCCAGCACCAGCGTGATTCCGGCGGCGTGGAGAAGGGGCGATTTCTCCGATCTGCTCACCCAGGCCGGCATTCAGCTCCACGATGCCAATGGGAATGCGTTTCAGGACAACCAACTTCCCATCAACAACCCGGTGGCCCAATTCCTGTTCGCGCACCCGGAGGCCTACCCGCTGCCCAACGCCGAGCCCACGGACGTTTCGTACGGCGACCAGAACAATTACGAGGGCCCCAGTTCAACCTTCAACACCACCAACCAGGGCGACGCGAAGATCGACTGGAAGATCCGTGACAAGGATCAGCTCAGCGGACGCTTTACCACGATGGGCAATGAGAACGGCACCAGTTTCGTCGCTGTGCCCGCCACCTTCCCCTTCAGCAACGGAACGGTGGGATATACCTCGGTAGTCCTGAATGAAGTGCACGTGTTTTCAAACAATGCCACGAATGAACTGCGCGTGGGATATGGGCGGAACAGCTTCGGTTCGGGCGAACCCACGGATCCCAGCGGACTGTTTGGCTTGACGGGCAACCAAAAGGTCGGTCTTACGCTTCCCCAGGCCACCTACATGGGCTTTACGCAGCAGAAGTTTTCCGGCAGCCCAACCAGCAGCGTTGGCGATGGCGGAACAGGCCAATATTTCGCTTTGAACAACTTTGCTTACGGCGACGATTTCACCTGGCAGCATGGGCGGCACCTTATCAAGATGGGTGCGCAGTTCATTCGCTACCAGCAAAACTTCTATTACGGTGGAAGTGCGGGCGCGCTGGGAACGATGACCTACAGCGGCAACTACTCCGGTGACGGAGGCTATGCCGCGGTGGCCGACTTTGTCCTGGGCTACGTCACGGAACTGGAGTCGGATTCCAACGCCGCACAGACCACAGCCCCGGGGCTCTTCGGCCAGCGCTCCTGGCGCGATGGCTTCTTCATTCAGGACGATTACAAGCTGCGGCCGAACCTGACCCTCAACCTGGGTATCCGCTATGACTACACCCAGCCCCTTTACGAAGTGCACAACCGCGAGACCAATATCAATCTGCAGACCGGTGCCTTTGAATACGCTGGCCAGAACGGCAACAGCCGCGCTCTCTACAATGCAACCTTTGACCAGGTCGCACCGCGTGTTGGTTTTGCCTATTCGATCTCGCCGCGCGTGGTGCTTCGCGGCGGTTACGGCATCACCACTTACTTTGAAGGCATGGGCGTAGGCCTTCGCCTCACGCAGAATCCGCCGTGGCAACAGGTCTATACGCTGTTGGGTGTCGCTCCCTCGGGAGGCGCCAATGGGCAGCCGCTACCAGTGACCACAGGCCTTCCCAGCGCGTCGAGCGGAAGCTATACGGGCGGCAACACCTATAGCCTGTGGGATCCCAATATCCGCCCCTCGCTCACTCAGTCCTACAGCCTGACCACGGAATATCAACTGAACGACCACTCCTCCGTACAGGTTGGCTATGTGGGCAACGACACCCATAACCTGACCATTCCGGTGTGGGCAAACCAGTGGCCGGCCAGTTGCGCGGGCGCTGCCACCTGCGCCGCTGCTCCCTTTGCCGATAACCCGCAACTGGGAGCTACGGCGGCCATCAAGGAAACTGCCACCACGGCGATGAGCAATTACAACGCTCTTCAGGCCGTTTATCGCTGGCGCAGCAGCCACGGCCTCGACCTGACAGCCAACTATACCTGGAGCAAGGCCATGACCAACGGCTCGCAAGGCTTCAACGGCCTTTTTGGCACCAATGCAATCTATTATCAGCAGAACGCCTTTGATCTCGGCGCAGAGTACGGTCCTTCGCCACTCGATGCCACCCATAACTTCTCCTCCGTGGTGGTCTACGAGCTTCCCTTTGGTCAGGGCCGGCAGTTTGGCGCCAACATGAATCGTGCCGCCGACCTGCTGCTGGGCGGATGGAAACTGAGCGGCCTGGTTTCCTACTTCACCGGCAACCCGGTCACCATTACCTCGCCCAACAACTATGGCGGACAGCTCCATGATGTGGGCTCGGACCGCGCGAACCACCTCAACACGCTCAATATTACGAACCGCTCCATCAATCACTGGTTTGGCACAGGTGCCTCTGCGACACCGTGCTTCTCGCAGCCCAATGGCACCCTAACGGGCAATGCCAATACCTGCGCGTACTCCACCGAGTCGTATTCCGGCTTCGGCACGGCAGCCAACGGGTCACAGCGCGGACCTGGCTTCCAGAACGTAGACCTATCCCTCTTCAAAACGTTCCGCATCATTGAAAGCCAGAGCCTGCAATTTCGCGCGGATGCCTTCAACAGCTTCAACCTGGCTAGTTACGGCAACCCAGACACGGGAGTTGCAGACAGCGGTTTTGGCGTGATTAATAGCAGCCGTCTCAACAATCCTCGCACGATGCAGCTAACCCTTAGCTACCACTTCTAACTTAGTGCATTGCCCCGAATCCCGGAACGTGAAGATGTCGGAATTGTCATGCCAATACATCGCCTTATTCCGGGGTTGCTTTTTTGATTGAGAGTCAAGGCACATTGCGCCTACATCGGAAGCTTGGATAAGGCAAATGCAGAAAGGGTGCGCGCTTTTCAAGTCCCACCCCTAGAAGTATTACTCGTTGAGGTCCGAGCATTAGAGATGACGACAAGAAGAGCATTTGTTCGGTTGGCCGCCCAGTCTGCCACAGCTACGATGTTGACGGGAAATTACATCACTGCCGAGGAGCAGAATCCAGCGGTGCGGGGAAATCCACGTCGCGGACTTCCGCTTCCAGAGCTGCAGCAGCGCTTCGTGGATTTGCGCTTCGGTATGTTCCTGCATTTCAACATGGCAACGTTTCAGGACCGCGAATGGGGCGACCCAACCTCATCCCCAGGGGTGTTTCATCCTACGGCTCTGGATACGGATCAATGGGCAGCGGCGGCGCAGTCGGCCAACATGACTTGGGGCTGTTTGACCACCCGCCATCATGATGGATTCTGCATCTGGCCAACAAGGACAGGGGCGGCAAGCGTGGGGCAGACTTACCCTGCGACCGACGTGGTGCGCGCCTATGTGAATTCCTTCCGCCAGGCCGGCCTGCGCGTGGGACTCTATTATTCGATTCTGTCGTTGCGCGACGATATTCGCCATTTCAATGTCACTCCGGCCAAGGTGCAGCTCATTAAGGATCAATTGACAGAATTGTTCACCGGCTATGGTGAGATCGCTATCCTCATCACTGATGGTTGGGATGCGCCGTGGAGCCGCATCACTTATGACGAGGTCCCCTTCCGGGAGATTTATGAGCACGTCAAGAACCTCCAACCCGATTGCCTGATCTGCGATCTCAACGCCAGTCAATATCCCGTCGGCGGCCTCTATTACTCCGACATTAAGGCGTTCGAGCAGAATGCCGGGCAGAAGGTTCCCGAAAACAGCGACGTGCCTGCCCTTTCCTGTGTGACCCTTACAGATGGCTGGTTCTGGAAGGAGCGAGACGCGAATGGACCTCTTAAGCAAGTGGCGACGGTAGTCGACGAGTGGCTCGAACCGCTGAATCGCAGGCATTGCAACCTGATTCTTAATGCTCCCCCGAACCGCGAAGGGCGCCTCGCTCCGAACGTTGTGAGCCGGCTCGAAGAGATCGGTAAAGCGTGGAGGCATTCCGGACCGATGGCAAGACTCAGCGAACACGTTGTGATCACGACGCGAAATCTGGCCACCGGCAAGCCGATTCACGCCAGCTCTTGCCCGGATACTGTGGGACCGGATGAAGCGAACGACAGTGATTTCCGATCGAGCTGGTGTCTGGATAAGGGGCAAACGTCAGGCTGGTTGGAAGTCGATCTGAGAAAGCAGGAGAGTTTCAACGTAGTCGCGCTGGTGGAGCCCGTGGGGAGAGAGGATGACTACTCGCAAAGCCGCATCCGGAGCTACCGTTTTCAGTCTTGGGACGGCGCGAGGTGGATCACGCTCGTAGGCGGCGAAATACCTGCACCGGTAACGATTCATCGCATTGCGCGCGTTTCATCCCAGAAGGTCCGGCTCCTCTTGGAGAGCAGCGAGGAAATGCCCCATATTGCCGAGATTGGGGTGTATAACGAACGTGGCTGAGTCAAGACAGCAGGTTTCCCAAAGAGGCTTCTCGGGGGACTTGCCGATCCAAATAGTAAATGATAAGGGAGATTGACGTCAGGAACCTTGTGCTCGGGCTCCCTGAATCGAGGTGGCTCCGTTGCGACTGGGGTTTACTGCCTGACCGAAGCTCTGGAGACGGTTGAGTGGAGCGCTCCCCCAAATTGCAAAGGGCAAGTTGGCGATAGCGGCCATTATCATTCGCTACCAGTGATTCTTGCTGAATACAATCAATTCTGCCATCTGTGACAACTGTCCAATACTGCCATGGTGCGTACTGCCACCCGATGCTCGTTTCCAACACCGGCAAAACCTCGAAACACGCTTATTATGGCGATTATGCGTTAATCATTCCTGCGACATCGGCGTTACTTGTTCCGCATTCTGAGGCTTCTCGTTAGACTAAGAACATGAAGCTTTTCGCACCCCTGGGTCTCGCAGCGCCCCTCGTAACGTCTAACCATCTGAAGGGCGAATAATGGCAACTTCCACACTGCGTGTTCCCAACTCCAGTCGTTTCAAATTTAAAACCGTTGTCTGGTTATTTCTTGGTCTAACAACGCTCTTTGTCTTCATCACTTCTGAAGTTCTTCTCGTCACCGATTACCCCATGTATCACGCCTACCGTCTGCAGGTCATCGCCGACCGCCATCTCCTCATCCCGCATACACTTGCTGGAATCTTCGCTCTGTTGATCGGCCCCATCAATTTCTCCTCGCGGATCCGCCAGCGGTACCTCCAACTCCATCGCGTCCTCGGCCGCATCTACGTGGTTTCCGTTTTTGTCGGTTCGTTCACTGGGATCGCTCTCGCCTGGGGACGACCGGGCCTCCCCGGAACCTCTATGCAGGCCGCGGCGTGGATGGTCTGCACCACCGCCGCCTTCCTCACCGCGCGCAACCGCCAAATCGCAGTGCATCGACAGTGGATGGCCCGTTCCTACGCAGTGACTTTTACCTTCATCTCCAGCCGCGTTCTGAACCTCGTGCCCGCGTACTGGAGCCATCTAGGCGACGTCCTGTCCGCCGTCGGTGTCATCGCCTTCACTCTTGCTTCGCTGCTGATCGTGGACCTCGGCCTCAACTGGCACGAACTCACCACTCGCCGTGACTGATGGCCTGCCATGAGGCCATGAGATTTTCAGGGCATCCTCAAAAACGTGGGTGATACCCATCTCACCTTTGAGATGGGTATCTGCAAAATGTCCTATTTTCCGAAGCTGGTCCCCTCCAGTTCCGAGCTGAGCACAGGACCGGAACCACCTAGCTGTCCAACTACCCTCACCACTGCAGGCTCCTCACCCTCCAGAACCCAAACCATCACATCTTTCGGCTGAAGGCCGAGCATGGTCGCAATCACTCCCAGGATGCCACCCAATTCCGGATGGATGCGAAACACCGTCGCCTTAAGGGTCTGTCCTGCCTTTTGAAACGGTTGCTCGCCCTCCGGCGAAATCAGGATACGAATCAATCGCCCGCCGAAGACTGGCGCCAGTATCCCCACCCGAAACGGCGCCGTATTGGGCGGCACATTCAGCAGCAACGTTCCGACGAACCCATTCGCCAGGTCATCCGGCAGGTCGATGTGCTCGCTCTCGACGTGTATCTCGCCATTCTTGTCCGTCGTGCGGGTGGTCGCTATGCCGGTAGCGGCTTCCACCGCGAAGTCGACGGGCTTCGCAAAGAACGGCCCCTTCTGTATGTGATGGTCCCGTACTAACTGAAATGTGCCCTGCTGCCTGTACGTCGTCGTCTCATCATCAATCGACCCATCCACAAATCGATAAGTCAGGCGCATCGTCACTTCATCGCCCTGCACGGTCTCCGTAAATTCAGCCCGGGCGATGATCTTTCCAGTCTCGGAGCGGGCGTCCATAAACTCGTGCCTCGGGAGTTGGATATGTTTCACTGAAATTCGTTCTGCCCGCGCTGTGGTGCTTAACATGATTGTCAAAAATGCGGCTACAAAGAATCTGCTTCGCGCCATCAAATACCGCGATCTAACGATTAGCTTTATAAGTTGCCAATTGTGCGGGAAATAGCCCGCTACAAGAACTCTCACTTCCATCGCCCCACACACAACCGCCCCGGCCGCCATTGCTCCACCGTCACCGCCTCGCGCGGAACCTCAGCCGCCGTCAGCAACCGCACCCAGTCTTCCTTCCGGAAGGCCCGCCTAAAGGACACCGGCCCATCATGCCGCACAAACCGGTGCCACCCGACGATCCTGTCCACCCACCCAAACATCCGGCAACTCCACTCCGACCGCTCCAAATCATTGACAAACCAACCTACTTGCGCAGTCGCTTCCATCCACCGCAGCAGGGCGAGGATCTCCTCATCCTCCAGATGATGTGCCATCAGCGAACTCACGACGATGCCCACCGGCTTCTCCGGCCGATACACCAGAGCATTGCCGGTCACCCATGCGATTCCGAGCTCCTTCGGCGTGGACTCCGCTGCCGCACGTGCCGCGTAAGGATTCAAGTCGATCCCGGTTAGTTGCACAGCGATGCCGCGTCTTCGCGCCCAGGCTGCAATCTTTCGCAGCAGGTCCCCGCCTCCGCTACCTACATCGACAATGTGCACCGGATCACGCGATCCACGCGGAAGCCGCTTCAGCCACGCCAACGTCGGTCGATATCCCAGCAGCCAGCGGTTGACCTGCTCCAGGCTGCGCAGGCAGCCACGGAAATCCTCATAGCTACAGTCACCATCCATCAGCTCCGGCAGATCGCGCGGAGAGACCCGCAGTCCGAAATCGATCTCCGCACTAGACCGCATGGAATCGCATAGTCTCCGCTGTCAGCCCCGGGCCAAACGACATCGCGCACCCGCGCTGTCCCGGCTGCGCCTGCTGCATCATCCGCTGCAGAACGAACATTACCGTCGCCGAAGACATGTTGCCAAAGCTCGATAGCACTTCGCGAGACGCCGCCAGCGCACCCGTCGGTAGTTCGAGTCCGTTCTCCACCGCATCCAGAATCGACCGTCCGCCGGGATGCACCGCCCACAAGTCGATGCCATCTCGCTCGGCCATCAGCTCGCCCTCATGGAGCGCGCGGCCCAGCTCTCCCGGCACTTGCCCGGAAAGCAGCATGTCGAAACCTAGCCCGCGAATCTTCCAGGTAATCAGCCCACGTGTCTCCGGCACCATGACCGCCTGGAAGCTGTCCAGTGCGAAACCCTGCTCGCGGGCAGTAATTAGGCTCGCCGCCGCGCCATCGGCAAAGACCAGGAAGGAGAGCACCTGCTCCAGCTCCTGCGTCTCCTGAAAGTGCAGCGTGCACAGCTCCAGGTTGACCATCAGAACGCCCGCCTTCGGATCTGAGCGCACAATGTGCCGCGCCAGCTTCAGTGCATTGATCGCGGCATAGCATCCCATAAATCCGACCATCGTGCGCTCCACACCCGTCTCGAGCCCGAGGTGGTCGACGATTTCAAAGTCCAGCCCCGGCGCATAGAGACCGGTGCAGCAGGTCACAAGCACGTGCGTAATACCAGAGCGTTCCTTCTCATTGAGCGCAAGCCTGTCCACGGCCTTCCGCATCAGCACCGGAGCGCTCTGCTCAAACAACTCCATGCGCCGCGCCGTGTTGGGGAAGCTGCCTGGCCGATAAAATCCATGTGCGTCATGCGAAGAGAATTGGCCGGGCCCCCTCTGCGGATCGAGGAACGAATAGCGATGCGCGATATCGGCGCGGCTCGCCATGCGGCGGAAGACCGCGCGCAGCCGAGGGTTGGCGAGCATCTGCTCGGCGAAGATGACGAAAGCGTCATGTACATCGTGATCGGGTACGGCAGTGGCGATGCGGTTCAGGTAAGCCGTAGTTTCTCGCAATAGGTCCTCAGTTCCGGATTATAGAGTTCGACGTCGCGTGTGTGTCTGGGGAAGCTGGACCACGAAGGGACGACAGTCAGTCGACCTTCCCATGAAATGGGACGCTACAGGCAGATCATTGATCTGATTGGCCAATTTGACAAAGTTTCCGGTGCTCCGTTCACAATCTTGCTGGTGCGAAAGATCGGGCACAGCAGGCTGACACAAACCTTCTTCGCCTGCGCTCCGTCAAACTCTTATGGCACTCCCGTGGGTTTCAAACTGCACCACTGCCCAACTGCAGCATTGGTCGTGCAATACGCGTTGGATCGGTATGATTTCAGTACCGGGTCCGAAAAGGAGATTCCAGTTAGAACGTCCACTTTGAATCGGATTCCTGTACGAGATGAAGTTCTAGTTCTCGGCGGGGGCGTGGCAGGCTGCGCCGCTGCTATCGCGCTAGCCCGCAAGGGACGGCAAGTTACGCTGATCGAACGCGAGCCCGCTCCGCGCCACAAGGTCTGCGGAGAATTTCTGAGCGGCGAGGCCCTTGAGGACCTGCACGCTCTCGGCATCGATGTGGTCTCGCTTGGCGCCGTGCCCATTAATTATGTTCGCCTCGCCGCTGCCAGGCGCGCAGCTGAGGCTCCCTTGCCTTTTCCTGCAGCCTCGCTCACGCGCAAGGCGCTTGATACAGCTCTCATCGCCGAGGCCATCGCCGCGGGAGTCCGCGTAGAGCGCGGTCGTAGTGTGCAGGCGCTCGCTCGCACGACGAGCAACGTCTGGCAAGCTACGCTCGACGACGGTACCACCTGCGAAGCTCCAACCGCCTTTCTCGCCACGGGCAAGCACGATCTGCGCGGCCACGGTCGCCCGAAGGACCCTCACCAATGGGTTGGCTTCAAGATGTATTACCGAATGTCTGCCGCCCAGACCGCTGACCTGGCGGACGCCTCCGAGTTGACGCTCTATGCCGGTGGCTACGGTGGTATACAACCAGTCGAAGACGGCATTACGAATTTCTGCTGTGTGGTGCAACGGCGGTATTTTGCACGTGCGGGTCTTCGCTGGGAGGGCCTCCTTGCGAAGATGCAGCAGGACTGTCCCCACCTCGCGATGCGGCTTGGCGGTGCGGAGCCGCTGCTCGACAAACCGATCACCATTACTCATATCCCGTACGGCTACATCCGCCGCGCAACCGAGGATGGGCTCTACTGTATCGGCGATCAGGCAGCCGTAATCCCCTCGTTCACCGGCGATGGCATATCCATCGCCCTGCATACTGCCCGCCGTGCCGCCGCTGCTTATCTTGCCGCAGAGCCGGCGCCGGTCTTTCAGGCAAAACTGCGTTCCGCAATGCTGCCCCAGATGCGTCTTGCCGAGGTCGCCGCCAACGGCTTGAACAACGCACTCGCGCGCGCTGTACTGCCATTCTGCCTCAGTGTCTGGCCCGGCGCGATGCGCGTGACGGCCAGGCTGACACGCGTCACCCAGCCCGCCGCTGTTGCTCCGGAGGCGTTCGCCAACTGAATTCGAGCCACGGCAAGAAAATTTTCGGTAGTCAAACCCGCCAAGGGAGATGCAATGAAATCCTTCACAGTCTTCGCCCTCGCTGCCGTGCTCGCTCCAGCCGCATTCGCCCAGCATCAGACCTTCGTCGTGAATCCCACTGCCAGCGAGGTCAAGATAGCGCTCAAAACAACCCACGAGCTCGTCAACGGTACTTTTCATGTCCAATCCGGATCGATTGAGTTTGACCCCAGCACTCCTAAAATGCAGGGTTCGGTGGTCGTCCTCGCCGGCAGCGGCAAGACCGGCAATGACAGTCGCGACAAAAAGATGAACCAGGACATCCTCAAGGTCGAACAGTACGCAACTGTTTCGTTTGAACCGAAGACTTATACCGGCGCCATAGCTCATTCAGGCGACTCAACCATCCAGGTAACTGGTATCTTCACACTCCTCGGCACGCCTCACGAGATCACCATCCCCATACAGGTACATCTTGATGGCGCCAGCGCAACAGCTAAGGCGCATTTTGTCGTACCGTACATCCAATGGGGACTGAAGGATCCAAGCTTCATGTTCTGGAAAGCGGACAAAGACGTCGCGATCGACCTCTTTCTTGCTGGCCGGCTTTCAAAATAGAGAACCGCCTCCTTGCACGTAACGATCTCGTGCGTCACCATCAGGGCTGAAGCGAGCTGAGCTCCTGCTGCGAGCAGTCATTCTCGACAACTGCGGAGATACGGATTAAAAATAGCGAGACGAGAAGACGATAATCGCGATGGCGCGTGCATTTCATCCTCGGTTGCTGGCGAGGAGTTTTGAGGCAAAGAAAAATTCCCGCATCCGGCCAATCTTGCACGGCCGGATGCGGAAATCAGGTTTCAAGCACGAAATTGAGACAGCCTGCTAGTAAAACAGTTTTAACGCGAGCTGGATGGTACGTGCTCCGAAGTTCTCGTTGCTGTTTTTGGTGGCAGTGATGCTGCTGAAGCCGCCGGTCTGGTAGTCCAGCTGCCCGGGTTGCGCGAAGGGCGGCGTGTTGGTGGTGTTGAACGCCTCTGCGCGGAACTGCAGGCGCATGGAATCGGTGAAGTTGAAGTCCTTGAGGAGCGAGGAGTCCAGGTTGGCGAAATCCGGACCGCGGACCTGCTGGATGTCTCCGCCCAGCGGGGAGTAATCGGTTTGTCCAACCGTGGTCGCCGCCGGCGGCGTCACGAAGGCGCTGGGGTTCAGCCATTGCGTGTAGTTGTGCGGTCCGGCGTAGAGCCCTTGTCCCGAAACCACGTCGGCAGCGCAGCCAAAATCGGCAGTCGTCGCGGTGGGGCAGGTAACCGTGAACGGCTGGCCGCTCTGGTAGGTGTAGAAGAAGTTGAGCTGCCACCCGCCGAGAATCAAATCGGTGGGCTTGTTGATGGTCGCCAGGAACATGTGCCCGCGGCCGAACGGCAGGTCGTAGCTGCCGGCCACGTGGACCAGGTTGGTGGCATCGCTATCGCACAGACCGTAGTCACCCTTGATACCGAATCCGGGCAGCCACTCGGCACGGAAGCCGTCGTTGTACTCCGAAGACTGGGTGTGCTGATTGCTCATGCATCTGCTATAGGTGTAGTTGCTCAGCAGCGAGAGCCCGAAGCTTGTCTGGTGTTGATACGTGACCTGAAGCGAGTTGTAGCCGCTGTTGGCGTTGGTGGTTTCATAGGTGCTGTTGCGGCCGAAGTTGGGGTACGGAATAGAGAGTTGCGGATTAGCGCCGTTAGGCAGGATCTGGGTGTTGCTGTTGTTGTATCCCAGGGTGTCGAGGTGACGGCCTTGCGTTCCCACGTAGCCAATCTGGACGGCGTCGTGGCTCGTGAACTGATCTTCGACGGTCAGGTTCTCGGTCTGCACTAGCGGGGTTTGGTAGTTATACTGGCGCCCGTAGAGGCCAACGCCCACATAATTGGGGTTCGTGTATGGGGTCGGGCTTTGCAGCACCGCCGGGTTCTGGAAGTTGAAATTGTTGAAGGAGTTCTCCATCGTTGCCGGCGCCTGCGGGTTGCCGACCAGGAGCGGGTGATTGGAGTCGGGAGCCGTGATGGTCTGTGAATACACGAACGGGTAGTTGGTTCCGAGCGTGCCACCGTAGCCCAGGTTGCCCAGTGCTCCGTAAGCAGTTCCGAATCCACCGCGCACCACAAGCGTGGGTTTCAGGCGATACGCGAATCCGACACGCGGCGAAAAATTGGCCTTCTGGTCGTTGCCCAGAGTCATGCTGCCAACGCAATCGATGTTGATGCCGCTGGCGGCAGCCACGGTGTTGAAGATGGATGCGCGCGCTACCTGGCAGCCCTGGTTCGGGATGTAGTAGGTGCCGGTCGAGCCGTTACCGCCCGCTGCGACGAAGTTAGCCTGATAACCGCGCGTTTCGGCGTAGGGCGTGAAGAGATCCCAGCGCAGGCCCAGGTTCAGGGTCAGGGTGGGGCTCACCTTCCAGTCATCCTGGAAGTAAGCGCCGAGGTACCAGCGATGGTCGTCGGTGGCCGCGATGTTGGAGGCGGAGAAACCACTCTGGCCGCCTACGTCATCGATGCCGCCAACTGTGGACGTGGTGGGCACAACCAGCAGATCTCCAATGCCGTTCAGGCCTGTGCTTCCTACCGCAATCCGGTTGGCGATGTCGGTGTACATGCCGTTGAAGTTCAAATCGCCGCGGCCTTGCGGCGGCTGCGAGATGTTGCCCTCCAGGTCATCCACCTGGATTCCCGTCTTGAAGGTGTGGTTACGATACACCTTGGTCACCGCGTCCACGCCTTCCAGGCTCCAGACAGTTTGCAGGGTGGGGGTGGAGTTGCCGACGCCGATGTGCGTCAATCCGCCGATGGCTGTGGGCGGAAGACCGCCGTTATTGGTCACCTGCGGAACGCCGGCGATGCCGAATTCCGCGGGAATGCCGAAGGTGTTGCCCCAGACGGACAGTTGGTCCTTGGCGCTGTGCACCATGCCTACGTGCATCTCGTTGGTGAGGGTCGGGGTGATGATGCGCGTGTATCCGGCCGCCCATGCATACGCTGGCAGGCTATCGTTGCGGCCGCCGGTTTCTCCCACCGCTATTCCCGGAAAATTAGAGGGAACAGCGACTGAAAAGAGGCTGCGGTCATAGACACCGAAGACGATGTCTTTGGGGCTGATGTTGGCGTCGATGCGGGCGTCCCAGGTGTCGGTGTTTTTGTACTCGAGGGGTACGTAGGAGGCGTAGTTATTCACCAGGCCGGAACCCGGCGAAACCGTTGTGATCTCCGGCTTCGGATAGACGCCGAGCAGTTTTACCGCGTTGGGGTCAAGCCTGCCTGCGGGAATCGTATTGAGATACGCCAGTTGGTTGGTGAAGTTGGTCATTCCAGCCAACGATCCGTTGCTGTAAAACGGATCGCGTACGTAGGCGCCGGGCGTGCCGGTGAGCCCGGTGACGGGATCAACACCGCTGCTGGGAATCTGCCGGGTCGTCGCCGGATCCATAATGGTTCCGTTCAGGAATGTACGTCCGAGAGCATCGGTCGGGCAACTGGTCGTAACGGACGGACTACAGGTGCTGCTCTCGTTGCCAACAATGTTGTCCTGCAGATTCGTAAACCCACTGTTGATCATGTTCATCGTGGGAACCGTCTCTCCGCCTGGGGGCTCGGGCAGCACGTACCGGCCGCCCTGATAATCGGCGAACCAGAAAAGCCGGTCTTTGCCATGGACCATGTGCGGAATCACCACCGGGCCACCAGCGGTGAAGCCAAACAGGTTCTGGTGATACTCGGGGATGGCCTTGGCTACGCCATTCACGTTGTTAAAGAAGTAGTTGGCGTTCAGGTCGTTGTTGCGCATGTACTCCCACAGATCGCCGTGGATCTGGTTCGTACCGGATTTAAGGGCCGCGTTGACGACGCCACCGGTGGAGTGGCCGAACTCGGCGTTAAAATCGCCGCTTTGCAGACTGAATTCCTGGATGGCGTCGGGCGGGGGTACGATGGCTGCGTTGGTGAGCGTGTAATTGCCGCCATACATTTCGATGTTGTCGTTGATTCCGTCCAGGCGAAAGTCATTCTGCCAGTTGTTCACGCCATTCACTGAGAAGTAGGCGGAATCCGAGCTGCCCGCATCGGCTGTGACACCGGTCCCCGAGGAAGTGGACGGAGAAGTGGTGACGCCCGCAGAAAGCTGTGCCAGCGAACCCCAGTCGCGGGTGGCCAGGGGCAGGTCATTCACCGCCTGGTTGCTGATGGTCTGACCGACCATGGCATTCTCTGCCTGCAACAGCGGGGTCGAATCAGTCACGGTGACGGTCTGCTGCACGTTGCCGGTCGCGAGATGAAGATCGACGGACTCGACCTGCTGCACATGCACGACGATGCCGCGGACGACATACTTTTCGAAGCCAGTGGCTTGTGCGTTGATGGTGTAGCTGCCCGGGAGCAGGTCGTCAAAGACGTAGGTTCCGGTGCTGGTCGACTTGGTTGTGACCGCGACGCTGGTGCTGGTGTTGGTGAGGACGACGGTCGCGTTGGGGACTACAGCTCCGGTGGAATCTTCAACTGTTCCGGTGATCTCACCACGGTCGATCTGGGCTGCCAACCACGTCGGCAGGCTGAGAACCAGGAGCAGTGCCAGCAATAATCTCCCAAGCGTTCCGCCTTTGGAGTGGAGGATTCTAGTTGTATGTTTTCGCCAGATCTTGTGATGATCCGGCATTCCGCAATCATTGCGCATCATTCGCAGGACTCCTGAAATAGTTACATTGATGACTGGGTGTTTGATTCCAGACAACGCCCCCGATCTTCGGCCGCGAGTTCCAGCGATGACAAGCGTTTCACAGTTCTTTCACGGTGAGCGTTCAGGTGAAAAGCTGGAGAATGTTGGAGTTGCGGGCTGGGGGATGGGTACGCAGAGTGGGGGTCTAGAGACCCCCACGACAGCTGGCGAAGAAGACCGACGGTACCGGCAAGGAAAGGAATTGAGATCTAATTCAGGGCTGATAGGGATCGACGGACTGAGCGGCGCCGTTGCTGTTTGTTATCTCGATATCCCTGATGGCGCGGCCTTCGAATCGGGCTCCGGGGTCGGCGTCTACCTTATATATGGTTGCGTCGCGAACGTCGTCCAGCACAAAGAGCGGGCGCGGATCGGGGGCGGTGGAGCGAATCTGCACGGCGTCCATGCGGAGTCCTTCGACGTGACGTACGTAGAAGCCCTGTGCCGGCGTCGGGCCAAACATCTGCGGGTCAGGATATGCGGCTGCTTCTTCGGGAATCTCGCCGCGGCGCAATACCCCTCCGCCCTGGTGCACGATCTGGATATTGCGGAATGAGACATCGCGAATGGGATGGCCGGGAACACCGCTGAGGATGGAGCAGTCGGTCGAAGTCGCGTTCCAGCAATCGATGGAGTCGAAGGCAATGCGCTGCACGGAGCCAACAACAGTTCCGGCGGGTCCGCGCAGGCGGCTTCCCAGGCGAAGAAAGAATGGCGGACCGATCAAGTTGCGCATCGTGATATTGGAGAACCGTACATCCTCCACGTGCGCGCCGTCCTCCGATTCAACGGCAATGCCGTGACAACCTTCAAAGATGCAGTCCGACACAACCACGTTTCTGATGTCGCCATTGGTCTCAGTGCCGATCTTGATGCGCCCGACGAATGATGGCGGATCCTGGCGGACGACGGCAGGAAAGGGCACGAAGGTGGCGTCGAGCAGAGTGCCCAGTTGGTAGCTTCCGGTCACGGTGCAGCCGACGATGGTTACCTGCTCGGTGGGCCGCAACTGACCGAGGCTGTAGGAACTCTTCAGGACGATGGCGTCGTCCCAAGGGGCATTCACGGTGCAATTGGCGATGTGAACATTGCGGCAACTGTCGATATCGATTCCATCGCGGCGGGTGTCGATGCGCAGGTTGTCGATGGTCAGGTTGTCGACGCCGCTGGCGAGAATGCCGAAGTGGCCGGCGTCAAGCAAGGCCAGATCGCGAATGAGCACATTGCGGCAGTTTTTGAGCGCGATAATCTTGTTTCCGGCGCCAGGCTTCTCCTCAGCGGGGCCGTCGCCTTTCTGCAGGCCGCGTCCCCACAGAAGGCCATCGCCAAGGATCGATACTCCATCGAGATTTTCGCCCCAGATGAGGCTATTGTGCCAATGGTTGTGGCCGTAGTCCTGGTAGGGGACGATGTCTTGAGGCTGGGGCTCGGGCGCATCGTAGCGGTTCCGTGCCGAGGAGAAGTCTGGAGTGGCAGCCAGCAACACAGATCCCGGGCCGAACTCCAGCGTGATTCTGCTCTGCAGCCGCAGGCTGAAGCTCAGGTAGGTTCCGGCGGGAAATACGACGGTCCCGCCGCCTGCCTTGGCGGCGGCATCGATAGCGCTTTGGATGGCGGCAGTGTCAATGGTTTTGCCGTCTCCCTCGGCCGCGAAAGATCGAACGTTGAAGCGGCCGGATGCCTGGGCAAAGCCTCGGGGCAATGCCATGGATGTGAGCGCAGCCGCGCCCGTCCTGATCACGGCACGACGGCTCAACAAGTTTCCTGTGTGTCTGGTTCTCATGAGACTCCTTCCAGCCGTGGCTGCTTACCACTGGATAGATGTTTGAAATGTCTGGTAGCCCTCGCCCATGGGCGCGTGTACGGCCAGCAAATCGCCGCGCAGTTCGCCGCCCTCAGCGCGCAGATTGAGGACTGTCCCGGCCTTGATATTGCGGCGGATATTGAGGAATTGCGTTGTGCCCGCCGGCGCTTCGAGGGTGAGGGTGAGGGAGCGGTCTTCGCGCCGCTCTCCGAGGATGTGCATGTGTTGCGACACCATGCCCTCGCGGGTATCGGCGTCGTCAAAGCTCACTTCCACCGGAGGCAGCGGAAGCCGCAGGATGTGATGCAGGACCGGCTCCTGCGTGCAAGGCGAACTCTCAGGAATTGCGGTAAGACAAAGAACCGTTGGGGCGGAGGCAGAGGCGTCGACCACCAGTTCGTTCCCTATGCGGTCAATGCCGATGTGGAAGAGCTGAGATCCAACCGCGACATTGCGCAGAGTTACGCGATCCCAGTTGGCGGGCAACTGTGGCGCGACCGTTAACCTGTGGGCAGGCGCGTCAGCGGTGAGGCCGAACTGCCCGCGAATCGCCGGCGTGAGAAACATGGCGGAGGACCACATTTGGTGAGAACTGCTGCGCTCCAGGGGCTCGTAAAACTCGCCGGAGAGAAGCTCGGTGATTGCGCCGGGGTCTTCCAGATTGGTGAGGCCAACATCGGAACGAAGATGCTCATACGCGGCCAGGCTGCGGCCGGTGCGATATTCCGCCATGGCGATCCAGCCGGTGTAGAGCGGCCACACAGAGCCCATATGATAGCTGATGGGGTCATAGATGGCCTGGCCGTCGGCGACCGAACGCACTCCCCAGTCCACCGTGAAGTGGCTGCTCTCCCAATCCGCAAAGGTCTTGGCCGGATCGGCCGGATGCAGATCGCCTGTCCACCAGGCCACACTTGGGAATATTGTGCGCACGTTTTCAAAAGAACCGTCGAAGTTGCGGCTGAAGCGATAGACACCTGAGGGGGAGCGATAAGCATCCAGGTAGGCTTGAACGGCGCCGGCTGTTTGCCGCGCCTGGGCTGCCAGTTGGGCATCATCCATCAGTCCGGCCATGCGCGCGACTGCGAGATTAGCTTGCGCATCGAGCGCAACGAGATAGGCCTCCTGGTCGGGTTTATGGGGAAGCCATTCCTCGACCCAGCCCGTGCCTTGCGAGTTGTCCATGGCGCCGCCGGTAGTGTGCGCGCGCGTAAATCGATAGGCCAGGAGCAACTGCTTCCAGTGGACACGCAGGAAGTCTACATCGCCGCTGCTTTGAACGTAGTCGTCGGCCGCCATCAGCAACAGTGGCGTGGAGTCGGCGGCGGCATAGAAGTAAGACATTGACTTCCAATCAACCCAGGCCGCGGTCTGCGAAAGCTCATGCATGATCTTGCCGTCGGCGCGCTGCTGAGAGAGCAGAAATTCGAGTGCAGCACGGCTCAGGCGGAAGTCGCCGAAACTGTTCACCGCGAAGAGCGTCCACAGCGTATCGCGGCCGAAAAACCAGCCGTAGCCAGGCCGAGCGGTGGGTCCGGCGGCCAGCCAGCCTCCGGTCATAGCGATGCCCGGGGTCAAGGGAGTTCGCGATTGGTCGACGACGATTTCCGCCCAGCGCAGCGCGTTGTTGTATGCCGCATCGGGGGTATCGGCTGTGAAGCGCTCGTCGAAGAAGTGCGCGTAGTACTCCGCAGTAGAACGGTAGAGCTGCGGGATCTTCGGTTCGGCGGCAAGCACGCGATCGAGCAGCAGTTTGGCGGAGTCACCGTTTGCTGCTGGAGATGAAGTGGATCCCGGTGCCTGGGGCTGCGAAACTCCGCACAGCAGCGGATAGAACCGGTGATCGTCGCGGCCAGGTGTGTAGCTGAAGGTGAGCGAAGCCGCAGTCTTTTCGGCACGTTCCTGGTAAGGCCTCAAATCTCCATGCTGAGCCCCCGGAATGGTCACCACGCCGTAGAAGCCGGGACGAGTGGTCTGGAGGACATAGCCGCTGCCGCCGGGTCTGGTCACCCAGGATGCGACGACCGGGCCGAAATTCGGCGCGGGCCATTGCAATTCCATGCTGGGATCGAAGGTCAGCGTGATCTCCGCGGGCCGGGTGGCGTGCACCTCGAAGAGCACCACGGCCTCAGCCACACCGTCGCTCGGGGTTCGCGGCAGAAACATATACTGGCGGACGCTAATGCCGGCATGAGAGTAGGTGATGGTCGTGTGGTCGGGCGCGACTTCGACATCGGATGCGAGGCTGTTGAGGGAGATGTCTGCCCCGTATCCCTCGAGCCGTGCGGTGAGGCGGGCATTACGCAAGAGCCGCACCGGCATGAACCACAGTTCGAACTGCCCGTCCTGCGTTCCCAGAATGGCAGCGTGCTGTCCTACCACCGTAAAAGATTGCTGCGGCTGCGCAGTATGATGGAGGGTGAGCCGGTCTTGCGCGAATGGGAACTTTGCCAGAGAAACTGGCGCTTGAGCCTGCAATGCGAGAGACCCGGCGAAGATTTGCAATAGAATCAGGAATTTAAACATTCAGTCTTTTGGCCAATCAACCCCTCAGCTTGACAACAAAGATTAGGCAACGGAACGACAATTCACGGTGTGATGTGGGATTTCACTGTGAAATGGTCGGCGACGGGAAGGACGCAACGGATGATTGTGTTGAACGAGACGCCGCGATCGGCGGAAGAGATCGCGGCGCTTGAGGCGCTGGCGGCCCGGGTGGCCAATTCCCCGCAGTTACATGCTTCTCCCAAACTTCGCGATTTTTTTTCATACGTCATCGATTGCGCGCTTCGCAACGCTCCCGACGAAGCGACGGAGCAACAGATAGGGATTCATGTATTTCACCGCCATCCCGGTTACAACTCGGGCGACGACAGCATTGTGCGCTCCCAGGCGCGCCTGCTGCGGGCCAAGGTCAACGCTTACTTTGCCAACGACGGGAGCGATGAGCCCGTCATCATCGAAATTCCGAAAGGGCAGTACTTTCCAGTTTTTCGGGCCGCTGATGAGGCGCAGGATGCAGAAAAGCAGCAGCCTGCCGACACGCAACACACCGCACCCGATCCAGAGCCGGTTAACTCAGCGGCCGCGGATCAGCCCCGCCCGACAGAGACCCATGGAATCGCAAACGCGGGGAAACGCCGGCGCGCCTATGCCGTCCTTTGCGTAGCTGGCGCACTGGCCCTTGGCATCTGGGCCGGCTATGCGTGGAAAAGCCGCAGGGACCATCCCGCCACACCGGTTTTGGACGCCTTCTGGAAGCCTCTTTATGCTTCGAGCGGGACGCTGGTGATCTACAGTAATCCGGTGTTTGTGGGGAACCCCACGACCGGCTTGCGGCTTCTGACCCCGATGACAAACGGGCATAGCTCAGCCGAACGAGATTCTGCAGATTCCGGGGAACTCGTGGACGAGACCTACACCGGGACCGGCGAGGCGGAGTCGATTCACACGCTGACAGCCTTGTTCGACGCGCACGGAGCGCGCTTCACGCTGAAGCGCAGCAACCTGGTCACCTGGGATGAAGCGCGCTCCCGCAATCTGATTTTTATCGGCGCTCCGAGCCAGAATACTGCGCTCAACGACCTGCAGACCCTCACCCAGTTTTCCATTGCAGTGACCCCGGATCATCATGGGTACATCGTGAATCTTCATCCCCGCGCCGGCGAACCGACAGCGTTTCCATTGCAGAGCCCCACCCAGGGAACAGCGATCGTCGGTCTTCTACCCGGGTTGCGCCCGGAGACGCGCATCGTCATTTTCAGCGGCCTCAGCACCGTGGATACTCAGGGAGCGGTCGAATTCCTGAATCAAACCGATAGCATTCGCACGCTCATCAAGACTGTGGGAACCGACAACGGCGTGTTGAAGCCTTTTGAAGCGGTGCTGAATATCAATACGAGCGAAGGCGTCGCTGTGAACGCGTCGTTTCTGGCCATCCACAATCGCTAGATCTCGGACCACTTGATTCTTTTAACGAGATCCGGTTTACGAGGTCCGGCGTCCCATATCTCAATACTGAGACCTGGGACGCCGGAACAACTCTTCACCGTCGCAGTATTACCTCGGCTTCAATCCATGCGAGACTCCCGGCAATACCGGAGGGTTCCAGTCAGCCGCCCACTTTGAAGGCTCAGGGCCCATGACCAGATCCAACTTGGCTCCTGCCATGATGTCTTCATACGTGATGAACGGGACGGTCAGCGGTTTTCCATTGAGCTTCACCGATTGAATGTAGACGTTCTTGGTGCTGTTGTTCTCGGCTGTCACCGAGAGGACTTTGCCGTTGGCAAGCCGCAGGGTCATCTTGCTAAACAGCGGGCTTCCCATCATATAGTTACCGGATGCCGGGTTGACGGGGTAGAAGCCGAGCGCGGTGAATAGATACCACGCCGACATTTGTCCGCAATCATCGTCGCCGTCGAGCCCGGCGGGAATGCCTGCGTACTCGGCTGCTGCGATTTCCCTAACCTTGGCCTGGGTCTTCCACGGCTCTCCGCTGAAGTCGTAAAGATAGCCGTAGTGATGGCTGGGTTCGTTTTTGTGAATATTGTGGTCGCCGCTGAAGTGCTCGTCGAGCTCGGAGTTATAGCGGTCCTTCCCCATCAGCTTGACCAGTCCCGGAAGGTCCTGCATGACAGCCCAGGTATAGACCCACTTGTTTCCCTCCGTCCAGCCGGCATCGAGCGCGGCCCATGATCCATCGGAGTTTCTGGCCTGCATAAAGCCCGTGGATTTGTTGAAGATGTTCTCGTAGTTGTGGGCGCGATCCTGGAAGTAGACGAAGTCGCGGGACTTGCCGAGCTTCTTCGCAATTTGCGCGACGCACCAATCGTCGTAGGAGTCTTCAAGGGTTCTTGACGCAGACTCGTTGGTTTTGTCGGCGGGCACATAGCCCAGTTGCTTGAGATAGGTCAGGCCGCCGCGCGCCTCGTAGGGAGTGTTCGGCTCGCGATCTGCCCAGCGGCGCGTGGTGTCGCCGTCAGGTGGGGTCATGGCGTCCTTATAGACCGCGTCCCAAGCCAGGTTGTAGTCGAAACCGTTGAAGCCCTTCCGCATGGCCTCGGCCACCAGCGAGTCCGCGTGCGTTCCGATCATGATGTTGGTGTAGGAGGGATTGGGCCACTTGGGCATCCATCCGCCTTGCTGGTAATCCTGTAACAGCGCCTGGATCATCCCATCCACGCGCTCGGGAGCCACCAGCGTCAGGAGGCTGAACTCGGCGCGGAAAATATCCCAGATGGAATACGCGGTGTACGAAGAGCCGGAGTGAACTTGGTCGTCAAAGGCGCTGTAGTAATGGCCGTACTCGGAGAAGACGCGCGGGTAGATCAAGGCGTGGTACAGGGCGGTATAGACGGTGGCGCGCTGTTCCTGCGTGGCCCCCTCGAGCGTGAGGCGATTGAGCTTGTCATTCCACTGCGAATGCAGCGCGGCACGCACGGCATCAAAGTCCCAGCGCGGAATCTCGTGTTCCAGGTTTTCACGAGCCTGATCGATGCTCAGAAAAGAGGTGCCAACGCGGACCTCGATGATCTCGCCCTGCGTGGTAGCAAACCGCGCGTAGGCTCCCGTCGCGCTCTGGGGATCAGCCGCTGTTGGGCCGTAGACTCCCGACGAGGTGAAGGCTTTGCGGAACTGGACAACGAAGTAGCCTTTGAAGTGGGGCAGGGCGAGCGGTCCCAGATTGGAGTCTGTGCGAGCGGGGTTATAACCGTCGATCTCGTTGCGCGCTGCATCGACGCGAGCGAAACCCGCCACGCCAGGACGCGATGCCTCCACTACCAGAAGTGAGGAGGAATTCGCGGGAAACGTAAAGCGCATATAGGCGCAGCGAGTTGTGGCCGTCATTTCGGCGCGGATGATGCGCGAGGACCCGGCATCCAGCTTCACGGAGTAAAAATCGGGGTGCGCAGTCTCGTCCTGGTGAGAGAAGGGCAGCTTGCGCTCTTCGGGCGTGATCTTGAGGCTGTCCACCTCGGGCATGATGGTGACATAGCCATAATCTCCCATCCAGATTGCGGGTTGGTGGGTTCCCATGAAGCCCGAGATGGTGTCGTCCGCATAGTTATACGAGACGACCGAGAGCCTGTTCTGGCGAGTTTGCGCTGTCCAGTCCGTCATGCCGAAGGGCGGCGTAACGAAAGGCATCGTCCCGCCGTAGCCGATCGGTCCCTTGCCTGTCCCAATGTGGGGATCAACCCATTGAATTGCGTCTTGTGCTGGCGCCTGCACGCAAAGAACAAGCAGGAAGATCGTCGCCAGGGAGTATATGTACAGCCGTTTTTTTCTGGCCGTGCGCAGACCCAGAATGTATGTCATCGATTCAGCCCTTTCCGGAGTGAGAACGTTAAATATGAGAACAACCATCAACAGTATTTCTCACCGGGGCATGGTTCGGAAACCGCTTCAGGCCGCCTGCACTTCGAAGCATCGAATCGCGCAAAAATGGCCGGGCGCTTGGCTCCGGCCATGTACGACTGCTGCTCGCTGAATTCTCAGCGCTCGCGGCATTCCTAGAATGAATCGCGCAAGCTGGCGGACATCGAGCGATAGCCGTTCTTCTGTGTGACCTGACGAACGGAGTCGGTTTGTATCCGGCACGTTTCAGGGGGTAATTTCAGATTCTCATCGAAATGCTGTGGCCGGGCTAATGCCCGGCCACGTTTGTTCATTTTGCAAGTTGCATGGATTGGATCAGGGCTGCCGCCGAAGCGCCTTCGAGAGACAGGCCATAGCCAACCTCCTTGACGATGCGCTCTTTTAGAGGCTGGATGAAATGAACCCGCGTATTGCGGCGAGTCACTTCGGGAGCCTTGAGATAAAGAGCGGCCAACTCGCGTGCCCGCGTCAGGGCCTGGCCATTGGGCACCACTTCGGCAACCACTCCCCATTCGTGGGCGGTGCGCGCAGATATCGGCTGCGGGTTCAGCAGGAATGCCTCGGCCCGACCAGCTCCCGCGCGATAACTCCAGGTGGTGAAGATCCCATCGCCGGGCACGACACCCGCGGCGAAGTGTGCCGCATCCAGGAAGGTCGCACCCTCGGCCGCAACGATCACGTTGGCCAGCAGCGCATACTCCGAATGCACATGGGCGCGTCCCTCGATAGCCGCTATGACTGGCACGCGGATGTTGGCTATGTTCTCCACGACCTGAACGCCTTCGTCATGAATCTGGCTCCAAACGCCGGGGTCGGCGACATTGCCGAAAGATGACCATTCGACACCGGTAATGAAGTCTCCACCTGCACCCGTGAGGATCACGATTTGGTTCGCTCGATCTTGCGAAATCCGGTAGAAAGCATCGACAATCTCCGTGTGATCGTGTGCCGTGAAGGTGAACGGGCCACCGTTGTTATGAAACTCGACCACCAGTACGCCCTGATGATCGCGCGTCAGTTTGATGTTCTGGTATTGGGTGAGGTAGCTGCTTTGATCAGAATGCATGGGGTATCTCCTCAAGTGGGTCGCAATCGATTCCAGATCGAATTGCGAGTGATTGGTTACCACCGTCATCGGGTACGGTTGACAGTGAAAAAAAGCGACAGACGAGACCTAAGCCAAAGTGCTTGAGTGATTACGCTCCTTGATCAGAGCCTGCAGGACGGCGAGAATCTCCGAAGGTTCGAGCCGATTGCGATAATCCGTGTCGACGAAGGCTAGAGCGACCGCTCCATCACGGTCGACGACATAGGTTGCAGGAATCGGTAAGACCCAGCTGTCGTCACCATTTTTGTCAGGTAGGGCGTGTCCGAACCGGGCGTAGATTGGGCGGAGTTTTTCAGACAGATCGAAAGCAATGCCAAAGGCCTTCGCGGTAGTCGAACCAATGTCGCTCAGAACCGCGAAGGCCAGTTCATTCTTCTCCGCCGTCGATAGGCTCTCATCCGGTGTCTGCGGAGAAATCGCCACCAGTTCTGCGCCGAGCCGGTTGATTTCAGGCAGTGCATTCTGCAGTGACCGCAATTCCAGATTGCAGTAGGGGCACCAGCCTCCACGATAAAAACTCACCACAACTGGCCCTTTTGCCAGCAGATCCTTGAAACGCACATAGCCGCCGCGTGCATCCGGTAACCGGAAGTCCGGCGCCCGGTCGCCGGCTTTCAGCGCATTGCGGGCGATACCGGAAGCAGCTAATTCCATATCGGCCTGGGCCATCGCCTCGCGAATCTCCGGCGAAACCTTCGCCATAAACTCAGATCTGAAGGCGTCCAGCTCTTCTTTGAGTGACATCGCTGTTTCTCCTCTCCACGTTTGCTTTTTAGATTTGCGCCACGCCGCCGTCGACAAAGAGCTCAACGCCGGTAACGTAGCTGGCTTCATCGGAGGCAAGGAATGAAACAGCCTTGGCTATCTCATCGGGTTCACCCATCCTGCCCAGTGGAACCGATTTCGCGAAATCCTCCTTCAGCTTCGTGAGCGCATCGCCCTGTTGCCAGCTTTCGAGAAGCGGCGTATCAATGTGGCCAGGACTGATGGTGTTCACGCGAATGCGGCGCTCGCGGAGGTCGTTGGTCCAGGTGCGCGCAAAAGACCGCACAGCTGCCTTGGTGGCGCTGTAAACGCTGATTCCCGGGAACCCCTTGACTGTGGCAATCGATCCGTTCAGGATGATCGAGGCGCAGTCCTTCAACAGAGGCAGGGCTTTCTGCACTGTGAAGAAGAGTCCTTTCACATTGGCGTCGAAATGAAGATCGAAGAACTTCTCATCAACGGCGCCGAACGGTGCAAGTTGGGAGACTCCAGCGTTGGCAAAGATTACGTCGATCTTGCGTTTCTGTTTTTGGACCGCTTCATACAGCCGGTCCAGATCAGCCAGGTTCGCCACATCGCCCTGCACGCCCGTTACGTTCTTGCCGATTTCAGCCACCGCTGCATCAAGGGCATCTTTGCGGCGGCCTGTGATGAATACGTGGTCCATACCTTCCTCAACGAAGCGCTTTGCCGTTGCCAACCCCATACCCGTTGATCCACCTGTGATGACTGCAACCTTTCCTGAGAACTTGTTTGCCACGGTCGGTCTCCTTTGCTGTCTCAACTGATGTGAGCGTATCCAGTCCGATGCGTCCAGAGAAGACCTCAGCGAGTGATAACATTTATTCTCGATTGGAATAAATATGGACCGGCTGCGCGAAATGGAGCTTTTTGTCAGGGTGGTCGAGGCTGGCTCGTTCTCTGCGGCCGCGCGCGACCTCGGTCTCGGACAACCTATGATTTCCAAGGCAATTGCAGGATTGGAGGAAAGGCTCGCTGTACGTCTTCTCGTCCGCTCCACTCGCCAACTGAATCCTACCGAGGCAGGTTCAGCTTTCTATGAACGTGCTCTTCGTGCAATCGCAGAAGCGAACGAAGCGGATGCGGCAGCAAAAGGCGCAGGAGCCGGGCTCGAGGGCCGACTGCGCATTTGCTCCCCGGTGACATTCGCACGCCTGCATCTGGTCCCAATGCTTGGAGCATTTCTCGATGCACATCCCAAGCTTCGACTGGAGCTGGTGATGGATGATCGCACCATCGACCTGGTGGCAGAGAATATCGATGCGGCCTTCCGGCTCGGCACCCTTACCGATTCTGCGCTGAGAGCGCGTAAGCTGGGGCAAGCGGACCGCTTTGTGGTCGCGAGCCCAGCTTACCTTGCGAGAAGAGGTGTTCCATCAACTCCGACGGATCTGCTTGAACACGATGGGATTATTTATGGCCAAAGCTCGGGGGGACAGGAGTGGCTTTTCCGCCGTGGCACTTCGGAGACTTCGATTCGCCTTCGCGCTCGTCTAACCCTGAGCGCGGCAGAAGGGGTGCGTGAAGCCGTTCTCGCCGGACAAGGCTTTACCATCACTTCACGCTGGATGTTTGCACCCGAGCTCGCGTCGGGCGCAGTGGTTCCTGTTCTCAAAGAGTGGACCCTGCCTCCAATGGAACTCTGGGTAATCTATCCTTCGGGCAGACTGACAAGCACCAAGGCGCGAGCGTTTGTCAAATGGTTCGAAGGGATTATGACTCACTCCCCATGAGGGCGGATTCGGCGCAACGGCGCACTCTTGCGCTTGAAGGAGAGTCGATGTCGCCGCTGCCAAGGTTTCGACATTGCCCCGATCACTATCTCCGAAGGAGGACATCTCAAATGACTATTCAAGGACAACCGGAAGATTATGATCTCCTCATCCTGGGTAGCGGTGCCGGCGCAAAGCTGCTGGCCTGGACCTTCGCCGGACGCGGGCAGCGCGTCGCGGTTGTAGAGCGTAAGTATGTCGGCGGATCATGCCCCAACATCGCCTGTCTGCCGAGCAAAAATGTCATTCACACGGCGCAGGTGGCGCAGTATATCCGTCGCAGCGAGGAGTTTGGAATCGACGTCGATGGTTTCCGAGTGAAGATGGCTGCCGTGCGTGACCGCAAGCGCCGGATGGTCCAAGGACTCGTAGAGACGCATCTGGCGCTCTACAAACAAAGCGGTGCGGAGCTGATCATGGCCGCGGGACGGTTTATGGGGCCAAAGACTCTTGAGGCGACTCTCGAAGATGGAACCAAGCGGCTGTTGCGCGGCGAGAATGTGGTGATCGGTACGGGCACACACGCGGCTATGGAACCCATTCCCGGACTGGCCGCGGCTCACCCGCTGACCCATGTCGAAGCTCTGGAACTCGACGTCGTGCCCGACCATCTGATCGTGCTCGGTGGCGGATATGTCGGCCTGGAGTTTGCGCATGCCATGCGGCGGTTCGGCAGCAAGGTCACCGTCATCGACCGGAATGAACGTGTGATCCATCGCGAAGACGACGACGTGACGGAGGGCCTGCAAACGCTCCTGCAAGACGAGGGAGTAGAACTGCTTCTGAAGGCCCAGGTGAAACGTGTCTCCGGAATCTCAGGGCAGTCGGTGAGTGTCATCCTCGAGAAGGACGGTGCGGAGAAGATCCTGGAGGGCACTCATCTGCTTGTTGCAGCCGGACGCGTGCCGAACACCAAGGACATCGGGCTGGAACTGGCCGGCGTAGCGCTGACGGACAAGGGGTACATCAAGGTCAACGAGCGGCTGGAGACAACCGCTCCAAATGTGTGGGCGGTAGGCGAGGTCGCCGGCAGTCCACAATTCACCCACATCAGCGAGGACGACTTCCGTGTGGTCCGCGACAACATGCTGGGTGGGAACCACGTGACGACCGGAAGGCAGGTGCCGTTCTGCCTTTTTACTGACCCCGAGTTCGCACGCGTTGGATTGACCGAGAAAAAAGCAAAGGCGATGGGGGTTCCCTACCGGCTCTTCAAGATCCCCATGGCGGCCGTACTGCGCGCGCGGAGCCTGATGGAGACGCGGGGCTTCCTGAAGTGCCTGGTAGAGAGGAACAGCGACCGCATCCTCGGCTTCGCGGCGTTCGGCGTTGGCGCGGGTGAGATCATGGCTTGCGTACAGATCGCCATGCTCGGCGGCATGCCCTACGTCGCACTTCGCGAGGCAGTGCTCGCACACCCCACAATTCCAGAGGGGTTGATCGCGCTGTTCTCATCTTAAAGAGCACCATGCGCATTCACCTTGACCTCTCGAGCAAGACCTTCCCTCAGCTATGACTATTTGGGTCAAAGGTAGGACGAAAGGCGCATTTTCTTTCGCAGACGGCAAAACAATATTCAAACTGAGGTTGAGACTTTGCTTCGCCCTGCGGAGGATCCCCTTCTGGTCGAGGCGATAAATCGACGAGCGGGACTCCCCAGTTTCGATGAATCACTTCATCAAGCCGCAGGATCCGCGTGTGCCCGTTGCTCTCCGGGTTTTCCCCCAACCATGCCATGTTACCGGCATCCTAGGCTGCACATGACTCATAACTGATTTTCCGCCTGGCGTCGAACAATTTCAGACATGCTGTTCTCGGACGGGAACCTCGGGATTCATTCCGATAGCCGTCAACCAATCCAGAAACGGCTGCGCCGAGAGCCGCGTGGAAACATCTTCCTTGCGAATAACGCGAGCATTCCATTCCGCCAGTTGCGCCCGCTCGGCGTCGGAAAGCGGTTTGGATGTGTAGATGAGGACCGGAAGGTTTGCAGTTCCGGGGCTGGATCGCAACTGCCGCAGGATTTCGAACCCGCTCACATCCGGCATAAGAAGGTCCAAAATCACTGCATCGGGAAGATCTTGATTCAGGCGCTCGACAGCACTTTTGCCGTTTGCAGCCTCCTCGATATGGAGCCACGGCTGCGAGAGCAGTTCGCGAAGGATGTAACGGGAAACCTCGTTATCGTCGACGATCAGAAGATTGCGGGTTCCTGCCTGGCTGGTCAGCCGGCGCAACTCATTGAGCAGAATTTCGCGATCCAGTGGCTTGGGCAGGAAGAGCTCGGCGCCATGCGCCTGGGCCGCCTCACTATCCATAAACGCGCTGGTGGCGATGACAGGCACGTCGGGATATTTGTCGCGAAACCGCGCCAGAAAGCCCCAACACGAATCGTCCCCGAGGTAAACATCGGTGAGGAGGGCGGTCGGCTTATGTCGCGCAATCCAGACCTCGGCCTGAGGGAGAGACGCGGCGAGAATCGGTTGAAATTCCGTGTTGCGCAGCATCAATTCGAAAGCGCGGCCCGTCTTCTCATCGTCTTCGAGATACAGAACAGGAGCGCGATGGAAGTCAGGCGCCGGCAGGGCCGCACTGTCGGCGGGCTTGATCGATTCACCGATGTACACCGCCGGGACTGTAAAGAAAAACGTTGACCCGCAACCGGGCTGACTCTGGAGAGAAATGCTCCCGCCCAGGAGCATGGCCAGATTCCGGCAAAGCGGAAGGCCGAGTCCGGTTCCACGATGACGATCCTGAAGCGGGTTTTCAACCTGGCTGAATTCCTTGAAGATTGTCTCGTGATGCTCGGGTGAGATGCCGATGCCGGTATCGGCCACCGTAAACTCGACGCGGCCATCCCGCAACTCACGGGCAGACACGGTTACGCTGCCTTGTGAGGTGAACTTCAAGGCATTGGAGATCAGATTCCTGAGAATCTGCGACACTTTGCCTTCGTCCGTGTGCAGTGGAGCGAGCCCACGCGCGTCCTCGAAAATCAGCTCGACCGACATGTTATCGGCGAGCAGGGGCTTGAGCATGCCTTTGAGCGCACTGAAAAGCTCGTGCGCCTCAAACTGTTTGGGACGCATGCGAATCTTGCCGGCTTCCACCTTGGCGAGGTCGAGCAGGTCGTTCACCATTTCCTGCAGGTCGCGCGCAGAAGACTCGATATACCGCACCTGCTTCATCTGTTCGGCACTGAGCTCATCATCGATGCGGTCCATCAGCAGCCGGGCCAACGAAATGATGGAATTGAGAGGTGTGCGAAACTCATGCGAGACATTGGAGAGAAACTTGGTTTTGAGTTCTGAGGCCCGGCGCAGATAATCGGCGCGCTCGTCCAGTTCGGCATACAGCGCCACGACGCCTCGATTGGTGTCTTCAAGCTCGCGATTGAGAAGCTCCAGATCCTCCTGCCGTCGGCGCAGTTCCTGGAGGGTCTTGAGCAGTTCCTGGTTCTGACGGTCAATCTCTGCGTAGGGATCTTCCGGCGCGCGGCGCTGCATGTTGCGCTGAATCTCCTGCAGCGAACGCGGCGTCCAACTCTGCGCGACCAGCGGGAGGTGTTTGGCCATGCGGATGGTTGTACCTTCCGGCCGGGACTCGATAAGGAACTCGTCCATCAGGCGCCGGGTACCGATGATTCCCAGGCCCATGCCGGTTTCGGACCGATACTGGCCGGCAAAAATCTCTTCCAGATTGCGAATTCCCGGGCCATCATCGGAAACCACTACCTCAAACCGCTGGGGCGTGTCGAGATTGATCAGAAAGTCCACTTTGCCGTTGCGGGCGTAACGGAATGCATTGCGCGCCATCTCCGAGGTGGCCGTCGCCAGGCGTATCTGGTCCTGGTTATCGAGTCCCAGCTCAGCGCCCAACTCGCGCGCCTTCTGGCGCGCGTGCACTACATCGCGCTCGGTACGCAGTGTGAGCTGGAAAATCGAAACGCTCATGCAATCACCTCGCCTTGATCACCAACACGCTGGCGTCGTCGCGCTGGCGGCGGAAATCACGGAGAAGAATAGCAGCGATGAGGGCAGGATTTTTTGCGATCAAGCCCGCATAGGCGCCCAAATCCCATTTGCTTTTCACGCCGTCGGAATGCATCACCAGTATGGAGTTCCGTGGCCACTCGAAGCGGAACTCCTGAATGCGCGGTACGATCGCTCCCAAAGTGCCATTGTGAGAAACCAGATTGCGGCCGCGATTCGGATCGATCAGGACGGCGGAAATGTTGCCGGCGCCGGTGTAAATGAGCGCCTGTTCGTCGATGCGGATCTCCGCGACCGCGGCCACCGCACCGCGCGTCTTGCGCAGCGCATCGTGGATGTATTGGAGAATCTGTCCCGGCCGGGCTTCAACATGCTTGTCAAATGTGGCGATCGCCTCCTGAGCCGCTTCTGCTGCTTCCCACCCGTGGCCGATTCCGTCTACCAGCAGGGCAACCAGGCGGTCCGGCGTTTCGTGAATTCGCCAGCCATCTCCGCATACGCGTTCCCCCGGATAGGGAATCGCGATTCCCGCAATTTCCGCTCCCCCCGAGCCGCCGGTTCGCCAACTTCGAGCAGGACGATGGTGCCGCTGGAACCGGTGAAGATCTCCAGGGTCGAGGCCATGCGCTTCATGGCGCCCATGCCGCCGCCCATGCGCCCCTGGTTCCGGCGGTGGAATATCCATCGGCGAATGCCCTCGATACGTCGGCGATGCCCGGGCCATTATCCATGGCCAGAATGCGAGCCAGATGATGCACGCCGTGTTTGAAGCCGGCCAGAATCACATGGCCGCCGCGGCCGTGGATCAGGACGTTGCGCGAGACTTCAGTAGCCAGCAACGTCAGCTCTCCTGCGCGTGTCTCATCGAACTCGAGCCGCTGACCGGCGAGCATGGCCGTGCGCCGCACCTCGCCCACAGAACTGGCATCGGTAATCGGGATGCACTCTGTGAACGCTACTTCCATCGAATGACTGTGACCTTTGTCCCTTTACCTGCTTCTGATTCGATGCTGAATTCATTGACAAGGCGTTTGCTCCCGCCCAACCCAAGTCCCATGCCCGACCCGGTTGTGAAGCCGTCCTTAAGGGCCTGTGCGATGTCCGGAATTCCAGGGCCATGGTCCTCGAAAATCAGGCGCAGCCCATTTTTACCCCCGTCTGAAACCATTTCCATGGCCATGGAGCCGCCTTTCCCGTGGTCGAGAGCATTGCGGGCCAGTTCGCTCGCCGCCGTCACCAGCTTGGTCAAATCCACGAGCGTAAAGCGCAGCTCCGTAGCCCACTGCCGGACTTTTTGCCGCGCGAATACGACATCATTCGAATTCTGGAGCGGGTGAACGTCACGCCGGATTACGTTCATTTTCAGATCCGTCGCCAGCTGCAGCAACCGCGGTAAGGAGCAGTTCCATGCCGGCTTCTACGCTCAAGGCTGTCCTTACGCCCGGCAGCGACATGCCAAGTTCAACCAGCGTGATGGCGACGGCCGGCTGCATGCCCACCACCACCGTGTCAGCGCCCAACACCCGCGACATGGCCGCGATGTTCCCCAGCATGCGCCCGATGAACGAGTCGACGATCTCAAGCGATGAGATGTCGATGAGTACGCCGGTCGAGCCAAATTCGGCGATGCGGTGCGTCACGTCGTCCTGCAGTTGCAGCGCCAGTTTGTCGTGCATATCAACCTGGATAGTGACCAGCAGGAGGGGGCCCATGCGGAGAACTGGAATTCGTTCCATTTACTCCTCCCTTTTCACGAACAAACTGGCCAGGTTATTGGTAGGGGCAGCACCCTGGCGGACCACTGCCCTGCCGCTTCGCTGTAAAGCCAGGGCGAATGCGTCAGAGAGCTTGGCCTTGGTGATCACGTCCTCAAGATTGATGCCCAGGTGGACAATGGTCTGGGCAATCTGGGGCCGAACTCCGCTGATGATGCACTCGGCACCCATCAACCGCGCCGCCGTAATGGTCTTCAGAAGATGCTGCGCGACCAGCGTATCGACCGTCGGCACGCCGGTAATATCGATGATCGCGAATTTGGAGTTGGTGGCCACAACCGCCTGGAGCAGGTTCTCCATCACTACTTGGGTGCGCGAGCTGTCCAAAGTGCCGATAATGGGCAGCGCCAGAATACCGTCCCACAATTTGACCACTGGCGTCGACAACTCGAGCAGTTCTTGCTGCTGCCTGGAGATCAGCTCTTCCCGGGCGAAAATGAAGGCCTCCGTAGTGATCAACGCCAGGCGGTCCACCAACTCGGTGGCGGCCCAGATCGTGTCAAAAAGCTGATCCTGGCTCGTGCCGGCTGCGGAACGAATCGCTGAAAACAGAGGTTGCTTGAGGGAAAGCACAAAGATGGCAACGTCGGTGGGCGAGAATCCCTGCCGTGCCCGCGATGCGGAGATCTCTTTCAACAACTCGCGGACCGTATCCCATCCCGGTCCGGCTAGATTGGATATGCCGCTTGTCCTCACGCCCTCAATAACCACGTCCAGAATTACCCGGCACTGCTCGTCCACTTCAGTCTTGCTGATCAGGTCTGGCCGCTGGACAGAATTGGATAATTGCGCAATCCATTGCCGGCGAATGGAATCCGCATTCTGAGAAATAATCTCAGCGAGATCGTTCATCACTTTCTCCTTCGGGGGCTCTTAAGTTGTCTTGGGATTGGAGGATTGGAGTTGAAGGAATCAGGTTGCAGGCTGAGAGGAAACGAGCTCTCCCAACGCCTGCCGGAAAGCGTCTATCCCCTGCCATTTCGAGACGAAAGAATTAACTTTGAAGAGCTGGCAGACTTCGCTCTGCTCTTCAGTTACCGACCAGACAATGAGGGGAATTTTGGAGAGCCGGGGCGTCTTATGCCAGTACCGAAGCAGTTCAAACCCGCTTTCCAGGCCAAGATCGAGATCGAGAACAATGCCGTCGGGTAGAGAGGTCTCGCCGCTTAGTCCCTTTTCCAGCGAAGAGAGCGCCCCATAAACCGTCTTGCATGCCTCCACATTTTCGACTCCGAGCGATTCCGCCACATCGGCGGCTGCGCGAGCATCCTTCGTCTGATCCTCGACCAGCAGCAATCTTTTCATCATTCGAAACCTCCTGCCTCAGCTGATTGGACGGCAGGCAGCGCTCATTGGCCGTTAGGAACAACTGGGACTCAAGATTTGACCGGCCATATGGCCCGTTGACAGACCGCCAGGACGTCGACCGGGGATTCTATGCTTGCACGCCAACTCAATAGTGTAAACAGATTGGTCCGAAAGTCCAGCACCCTTGCCAGTCTGCCCCGGAGGGCAGGTTTCGGCTTAGCAGGCCAGAAGATTGCTTTTTGGCGCGTGGGCAGCCGGTATGCTGGTTTTGAGGGTTGAGCGCACCGCAGCTTTGTTCAAGTGAGGAGAAAGAATGCAGTATCGGCAGCTCGGCAGCGGCCCGCTGCAAGTCTCTGCGTTGAGTTTTGGAACCTGGCTCACCGTGGCTGGCGGCATTGAACGGCAGCAGGCGATTCGCTGTATTCACGCGGCCGTGGACCACGGGATCACACTCTTCGATACGGCAAACCAATATGGCGCCGGAGAAGCAGAGCGGGTGCTGGGTGAGGCGCTGCGAGCTTACCCCCGCGACCGCTACATGGTGGCCACCAAGCTGTTCTTTCCGGTGGGAGACGAACCGGACCATGGACTTTCTGCGGCCCAGATTGAAAAGCAATTGAATCGCTCTCTCGAAAGATTAGGACTGGAAACGATCGACCTTTTCCAGTGCCATCGCTTCGACAAAGAAACTCCGCTCGAAGAGACGATGATTGCGCTGGACCGCGCCGTACATGCAGGAAAGGTGCGAGCTATCGGCTTCAGCGAGTGGACAGCCGGGCAGATTGAAACCGCTGCGGCGCTTGCTGCCACTGACAGATTGGTCCCCTTCTCATCGAGCCAGCCCCAGTACTCCATGCTGTGGCGCAAGCCCGAAGCCGATGTGTTCTCCTGCTGCACGCGCTACGGAATTGGCAACCTGGCTTTCTCACCACTTGCGCATGGCGTGCTCACCGGGAAATATGCGCCGGGCGAGCCGCCTCCGCCGGGAACGCGCGCGGCAAGCGAGCAGATGAATATCTTCATGGAAAGTGCAGGGCGACATTTTCGGTCGGATTACCTGCTGGCTGCTGTTGCAGAATTAAAGCCGATCGCAGCCGACTTCGGCCTGTCCATGGCACAAATGGCGTTGGCATGGGTATTACGGAGGCCGGAGATCGCCTCTGCGATTATCGGAGCATCGCGGCCGGAGCAAGTGGCAGACAATGTGCGGGCTGTGAGCGTGACCTTGCCGCTCGAAGTGCTGGAAAGAATTGACCGCGCCATTGCAGGCGTCGCGGTGTGGAGCTGAGGCGGGGATGTTGAAGGAGGCAAGGATACATGGAATCATCTCAAAGGAGTTATCATCCAAACCACATGCCACTTCGCCCGGCAACGCGAGACGGACGCCGCTTTCTGAATCCGGTACCGACCGAAGTCGGTGGGCTTTCGGTCATCTTCAAGATCGGCCCACGATTCTTCTTTGGCGCGGCAGCCCGTTCGCCGCAGCATCCTCTCGGCCCCTTCTCTACGGATCCGCGCGTGTACGCAGACCCGCCACGATCCGGCTTGCGCATCACGTGGATGGGGCACTCCACTTCTCTCGTTGAGATAGATGCTGTGCGCATCCTGATCGATCCCTTATGGGACGAACGAGCAGCGCCGACCACCTGGGCCGGCCCCAAGCGGTTCTTCCCGCCTCCACTTGCACTCGCGGATATTCCCGCCATCGACGCTGTAATCGTGTCACACGATCACTACGACCACCTGGGGGCGCACTCAATTCGCCGCCTCGCCCAGCTGCCGGCGCTTCGCCATGCGCAATGGATCACGCCGCTCGGAGTGGGCACGCTTCTCACTCAGCTCGGCGTGCGATCTTCCCAATGCGCAGAGCTCGACTGGATGGATACAGCGCAAATTAGCTCTGTCGCTGTGACCGCGTTGCCGGCCCGTCATTTCTCCGGCCGAAGCCTGTTCAACCGTTTTGAGACGCTCTGGGCTGCTTTCGCGTTCATCGGACCGCGACACCGAATCTACTACGGCGCAGACTCCGGTGAATGGCACGGCTTTCACGAGATCGGCGAACAGTTCGGTCCATTTGATCTGACGATGCTTGAAATTGGTGCTTCCAACCCCCTTTGGGCCCAAATCCACATGGGGCCGGAAGGCGCGGTTCGCAGCTTCCGCGCCCTGGGCGGCCAGGGACTTCTCATGCCCATTCATTGGGGGTTATTCGACCTTGCGCTGCATCACTGGAAGCAGCCGATCGAAGAGATCTGGCCGGTAAAAGATCTGAAGCTCTGGTCCCCGACGCCCGGTATTCCATCCGAAGTGATCGCCGGACAGGAACTCCGTTCCGAATGGTGGCGTTGAGCGTCAGAAATCGTGGTGACGATCAATTGGATTAGAAAGAATGCGGGCCAGGCGCTCGCCGTGCGCTGGCTCACTGGAACCGGGCGCGCTTGCTGCTTCGGTCTGCGCGCGCAGCTTGGCCACTGTCTGCCAGTTGTCCTTGTGCGGCTGATCGGTAATCCAGGGCGGCAGCGGCATGGCCAAATAGCGGCTCAATGCCTCGGCATATCCCTCGTAGAGCGCGCGCATCTCCCGCAGCCGCTGGCTGGAGAGATTGTCATGGCAAGCGCGCACTCCGCTCTGGCACAGCACTTCATAGAGCTTTTGGTAGCGCTCCGGTGGCAAGCGATCGGGAGCGTCTTGGACCGGCTGCAACAAAAAGATCTGCACCAGGTCCACTACTGCGTGCCGTGCCATGGCAAACGTCAACTGCGCCTGCCGTGCTTCCTCCCCTTGGGTGCCGGAGATCAAAAGCGCCGTCGCGTCCAGGATAGCGGTGAGCGCACTCAACCAGCTCTGGTTGTTGTGTTGAGAACGAAAGTAGCAGAGCACGGGATAGGAGATGTGGCTCTCCAGCAATTCCGCCGACCAGCGTTCCCACTCCGTCAGTAGTATCGCCAATTGCTGCTCACCGCCATCGTGCGACTGGCGGCGTATCAGTTCGGCAGCCGTGGGCGGTGAGCCGGCGCGCGCGTCGAGCAGCGAAATGTTGACTTCGCGGCGCGAGAACGCGCCGTAGAGCACTGGGAAATAGCCCATGACCGCGGCCAGGAAACCAAGTCCAGTGCCAGACTCGAGAATGACGAGCAAGCGAGACCATGGACTCAGCGGCGTCACATCGCCCAGGCCGAGCGTGAAAATGGTGGTCCCGCTGACGTAAATATCGGTATGGAACCCCGTTCTCTGCACTGGGTCGTGGAAGGGGCTGCCCAGGGCGAAATAGATCAATCCGAATCCCAGCAGCATGGCGCCCGCCCACACCATCAGCAGGAGAAGGAGTGAGAGTGGGCCGTAGTAGCCGAGCACAGCCTCGCGCCAGCGGGCATCGCGGAGGCGCCCGGCCAGGTACCGCCCCGGTCTCCAGGTGAGCAGGAAGAAAATCCGTGTCAGGCGGAAACGGCCGGAAGCGCGCCGCGGCAGAATGATGGTCTGGAAGGCATCGACCAGCACGACGAACAGGCACGCGACGCCTGCGATCATTGCCAAAACATGGATCCCAACTCCGTGCACGGGCCCTCCTGCCACGCAGCTGGCGTTCGAGACGCGATTCCGGCACAGGCATCTCGGAGGTTCAGATGCCGGAACCGTTCTATGGATTCTATTCTCCGCCGGCAGGCCGCGCGAAAGACGGCCTCAACGCCGCTTGAGCGTCTCGAGTTCGTCCAGGGTCCGTGGCCAGTCCGCCCCCAGCAGCCGCGAAAGGCTGCGATCGGCCAGCACCTTTCCGCCGGTCTGGCAGGTGGCGCAGTAGTTTGTCTCGTTGTCGGCATAGCGGATGCGCTGCACCTTCGCGCCGCAGCGCGGGCACGGCTGCCCGAACCTCCCATGCACTGCCATCTCCGGCCGAAAGGCCGTCACGCCCTCCGGAAATTTATTGTTGGCCTCGGCAAGCAGCCGCGTGGTCCACAGCGTCAGCGTCTCGCGCGTCGCAGCGAACAGCCGCTCCCATTCCTCCGGCTTGAGCTTATGGGTAAGCGTCACCGGCGAGAGCTGCGCAGCGTGCAGAATCTCGTCGGAATAGGCATTGCCTACCCCGCTGATCAGACGTGGATCCGTGAGCGCGCGCTTGAGGGTGCGGTTTTCCTGGGTAAGTGCTGCGCGGAATCCATCCAGATCGGTCGAGAAGATTTCGATTCCGCCTGGATCGAGCGCATGCAAACCCTCATCGCCGCGCACCACGTGCAACGAAGCGCGCCGCTTGGAGCCGGCCTCTGTCAACGTGAGAGTTCCGTCCAGAAAGTCGAGGGCAAGAAGCCCATTGCGGCCGGCGAGTTTGGCCTGCGCCGGCCGCCAATGCAGCCGGCCCGCAATCATCAGGTGCAGCACCAGCCAAAGGTCGTCCTCAACGCCAATCGCAATGCGCTTGCCAATGCGCCTCAGCTCGCGAACCGTTTTGCCTTCGGCAGTTTCGATTGAGGGAGCCACCGTGCGTAGCAAGAACGGGCTGGCCAGTCGCACGTGTTCCAGCGTGCGACCCACAATACGCGTCTCCAGCGCCGCGATGTACGCCGTAATGTCAGGCAACTCCGGCATTCCATTCAGATTGTGGCACCGGAAGGCGGGCGTGCAAACGGGAAATTTCGCGTAAAGCCAAAACCGGACCGGCTAACACGCGCGAAGCGCGGCTAACTTGCCAACTCGCCGTCTTTATTTATCACAGAATGGCGTTATCGATGAGCCGGGTCGCGCCAACGAATGCAGCGACGGCAAAAAGCGTGCCCGGATGCAGCAATTTCGACCGGCTCCAATGTCGCCCAATCCACCAGCGCAATGTAGTCGACGCGCACAGCCGGCTCCGAGGCAAATACTTCACGCGCGGCTTCGATCAACGTGCTCGCCCGCCGCTCGCCCTGCTTCGCAAGCTTCTCCACTGAGCGTACCGCGCGGCTGAGCGTAAGCGCCTGCGCCCGTTCGGCCGTGCTCAGATAGGCATTGCGCGAGCTGAGCGCCAGACCATCCGCATCGCGCACAATCGGGCAGACGACAATCTCCGTCGCGAGCCGCAGGTCCGCGACCATGCGTCGCAAAACCGAAACCTGCGCCGCATCCTTCTGGCCGAAGAAGGCCAGATCGGCCTCCGCGGCGATGAACAGCTTGGCCACCACCGTAGCCACGCCGCGAAAATGCCCCGGCCGGGACTGGCCGTCCAGGCGATCTTCCAAGCCCGCTACCTGGACGAAAGTCGCCGCGCCCGCTGGGTAAATCTCCTCCACGGCCGGCGCAAAAATCGCATCCGCACCCGCGTCCTCCGCCAGCGCGCAATCTGCCTCAAAGGTGCGCGGATAGCGCCCAAAATCCTCATTCGGCCCGAACTGCGTGGGGTTTACAAAAATCGTAACGGCCACATGCCGGCAGCGCGCACGCGCCGCGCGAATGAGCGAAGCGTGGCCCGCGTGCAGCGCGCCCATGGTGGGAACAAGGCCAATCGGCGCCTCACCGGCGCAACGCCGTGCGCGCGACCACTGGCGAAATTCAGCGACAGTACAGAGGATTTCCATCAGGAGTGCTTAGCCATCGGGAGCGCTTAGTTTGTCCACTCCTGCAGCGCATCGCGGTTCACTACAGCATCCGCTTCTTCCAGGTCGCGCACCGGCGGCTCCATGGCCAGGGCTCCGCGTTCGGCCAGGCTCAGGTGATAGCTCTCTGCATCGGCCGGGAAGGCGCGATGCTCTACATCCTCGCGGTAGCGCTCGATGGCAGAGCGAAACAGCACGCCCGCGTCGGCGTAGCGGCGTACGAACTTGGCTGCCGGCGCAAACGTCAGGTTCACCAAATCGTGGAAGACGAGGATCTGCCCATCACAATCCGGACCGGCTCCAATGCCGATGGTCGGCACCGGCAGCTCGGCAGTAATCTGCGCAGCAGCCTCGCGCGGCACGCCTTCCAGCACGATGGCGCCAGCGCCCGCGTGAGCCAGTGCCAACGCATCGGCCTTAAGCTGGCGCACCGTCTCGGCAGTCTTCGCCTGCACGCGATAGCCTCCCATGCGGTTTACGCTCTGCGGCGTGAGTCCGAGATGGCCGATGACAGGAATTTCCGCGTCTGTCAGCGCGCGCACCAGTTCTGTGCGCGGCCCCTCGATCTTGACCGCCTCCGCACCGGCTTCCTTCACAAAGCGCACGGCGTTGGCCACGCCATCGGCGATCGTGCCGTGATAGCTGCCAAACGGCATGTCGGCAACCACCAGCGCGCGCCGCACCGCGCGGCGCACGGCGCGCGTATGATGCAGCATCTCGTCCACCGTAACGGCGAGCGTGTTGTCGTGCCCAAGCACCACCATAGCCAGCGAATCGCCCACCAGCAGCAGGTCGATTCCGGCCTCGTCGGCCAAGCGCGCGGTGGCGTAGTCATACGCTGTGAGCGCGGAGATAGGCTTGGCCTGGCGCTTCATCTCGCCCAAGGTAGGCACAGTGACTTTGGTATTGAATGGTCCGAGCGGCGAGGATTGCGCGCCCGTGCGGGAGGTCGTGAGGCTCATTGTGTCTCCAGTGTCGCTCCGGCAGATTCAGGATGCGACCCGAACATCAATAGTATAGACGCCCGCGCTCCCGGCTGCGACGCCAAATGCAGCTGTAGCGCCGGTCTCCTGACCGGCTGTAGCGTGGGTCTCCAGACCCACGCGTCCCTCGCCGACCCGAACCCCCTTCCTTCATTGCTTGCCTGCCTCGGCCTCCGCACCGCAAACTGGAGAAACGATGGCACCTCTGGGATGGATTGCCGGGTTAGGACTGGCCGGGCTTGCGGCGGGCGGGTGCGCCTACGCGGCCATGTGGCCCGGTTCGCGAGTCTTCGGTGACACGCTGATCGCGCCGCGCCGGCCAGGCCAACTGGCACTCACCTTCGATGACGGCCCCAATCCGGCCTGGACCCCGCGGCTGCTCGAAATTCTCGCCAGCCACGAAGTCTGCGCCACGTTTTTCCTTCTTGGCAGCCGTGCTAAAACCGAGCCGGCGCTGGTCCGCCGCATTGCCGAAGCCGGACACCTCATCGGCAATCACTCCTGGTCGCATCCCAACCTGGCGCTCAGTGGACGCACCCGTATCCGCGAAGAGCTGCAGCAAACCCGCGACGCACTCCAGCAGATCACCGGCAATCCGGTGCGCTACTTTCGCCCCCCGTTCGGCGCGCGCCGCCCGGCGGCTCTGGCCCTGGCGCGCGAGCTGGGGATGGTTCCGGTGCTATGGAACGCCATGACCTCCGACTGGAGCGATCCCTCCGGCGAGCGCATCGCCGAGCGGCTGATTGCCCGGGTCGATCGCCTGACCCGCAAAGGCTGGGCCGCCAACATCGTCCTCCACGACGGCGGCCATCTCGATCCCAGAGCAAACCGCGGCCCGTCGCTCACCGCAGCCGGGCTGCTTTTGGCGCGATTCAAGCCCATCCACAAATTCGTTACTGTCGACGCCTGGAATTGACACAGTATATGTGCGCACATATACTGTGTTAATGGGCATCACGAACCTGACCCTGTCTGTCGATGAGGTGATCGCCGCGCGAGCGCGGGAGCGGGCTCGCGCAATGGGGAAAAGCCTTAATCAGGCGGTTCGCGATTACCTTCAGCATTTAGCCGGCGAAGAGGAGATCGAGCACAGAATCGAAGAGTTGCGGCGGCTCTCCGGTACAGGAAACTCGCATGGCTGGCGCTTCAACAGAGATGAGATTCATGAGCGAAGGTAGTCCGCCGCGCACGTTCTTCGACACCAACGTCCTGGCCTACACGGACGATCTGGAAGCCCCCGAAAAACAGAAAAACGCGCTCGATATTCTGGTCGAGCACACGCGGTGGCAGACGGGCGTCGTTTCTCCGCAGGTTCTTCAGGAATATTTCACGACCGTCACGCGAAAATACCACGTCGACCCGGGCGTGGCCCGGCAGAAGGTCGAACTTTTCGCCGCGTTCGATGTTGTAGAAACCGGCGTCGCGGATATTCTGGCGGCAATCGATCTGCACCGGCTGCATAAGATTGCGTTCTGGGACGCTCTCGTCCTACATTCGGCAAAGAAAGCGGGATGCCGCGTCCTGCTATCGGAAGACATGCAGCACGGCCAGGTGATCGATGGCGTTCGAATCGTGAATCCGTTTCTTTGAACAGCTCAATCCGCGCTAAAATAGAAGACGAAGTGAACCACCATCAGCCCATTCCGGCCCTCCTTTAGCGGCGCCCGCCGCAGATACCCGTTCCACGTCTTTTCCTTTTCCAATTCCCAACTCCAAGACTAAAAAGCCCGGAGGGCCTTATGATTATTGACCGCCTGGAACAGATGGAGCAGCGCTACAACGAGCTGCAGGCGCAGTTCGCGCTGCCTGAGGTCCTGAACGACCACGAAAAATATCAGAAAACCGCCAAGGCTTTGCGCGAGATTGAAACTCCAGTCGAAAAGTACCGCGAGCTGCAGCAGGCGCAACAAGGCCTGACTGAAGCGCGCGCCATGCTTGCGGAGAGCGACGCCGACCTGCGCGCCATGGCGCAGGAAGAAATTACCGCGCTCGAGCCGCGCGTGGGCGAGCTTGAAGAAGAGCTGAAGGTACTGCTGCTGCCGCGCGATCCTAACGACGAAAAGAACGTGATCCTCGAAATCCGCGCCGGAACCGGCGGCGACGAAGCTTCGCTCTTCGCGGCCGAGGTCTTCCGCATGTACACCCGCTTTGCTGAACAGAAGCGCTGGAAGGTGGAAGTGCTGTCGCTTTCGGAATCAGGCGTGGGCGGCTACAAGGAAGTGATTGCGATTATCGAAGGCGAGCGCGTTTACTCGCAGCTCAAGTGGGAAAGCGGCGTGCACCGCGTGCAGCGCGTGCCGGCAACGGAAACACAGGGCCGCGTGCACACTTCGGCGATTACGGTTGCGGTGCTGCCCGAAGCCGAGGACGTCGACGTCAAGATTGAAGCCAAGGATCTCCGCATCGATACCTTCTGCTCGTCCGGTCCTGGTGGTCAGTCGGTGAACACAACTTACTCCGCCGTGCGCATCACCCATATTCCAACCAACACGGTGGTGAGTTGTCAGGACGAAAAATCGCAGATCAAGAACCGCGAAAAGGGCATGCGCGTGCTGCGTTCCCGCCTGTACGAAATGGAGATGGAGAAGCAGAATGCCGAGTTGGCGGCCGCGCGCAAATCGCAGGTAGGTACCGGCGACCGCAGCGAGAAGATCCGCACCTACAACTTCCCGCAGAACCGGCTCACCGATCACCGCATCGGTCTCACGCTGCACCAGCTCGACCTGATCATGGAAGGCCGCCTGCAGGCGATCGTCGACGCGCTGATCGCGCACTACCAGGCCGAGCAGTTGAAGGCCGACGCCACGCAGGCAGCGTAAGGAGTTCATGCCCTCCGTTTCCGAGTACGTTTTCGCGGGGGCAGAACGCCTGACCCACGGCCCGCATCCCGAGCGCGCGCTGCGCGACGCCGAAGTATTGATGATGCGCGTGCTGGGCAAGGATCGCGCCTGGATCCTCTCCCACTGGCACGACGAGATCGACACCCACTGTTCGATTCCTTATCGCACGGTCATCGAGCGCCGGCGCGCGGGCGAGCCCATTCAGTACATCGCCGGCGAAGCGGAGTTCTACGGGCTTCCCTTCCGCGTAACACGCGACGTGCTAATACCTCGTCCCGAAACCGAACACGCGGTTGAGAAGGTTTTGGAACTGGCCGCGCAGTTTCAATCGCCGCGCATCATCGACGTGGGCACAGGTTCGGGCGCGATCGCCGTAGCGCTGGCGAGCAAACTGGCCAATATCACCGTCGCAGCCACTGATCTCTCACCTGCGGCGCTCGCCATCGCACGCGAGAACGCCGCTCGCAACTGCACCGCGCAGCGGATTCGCTTTATCGAAGGCGATCTGCTCGCGCCGGTCGCCGGTGAAACATTCGACATCGTCGTCTCCAATCCGCCATATGTGGCGGAGAGCGATCGCGCCTCGCTGTCGGTGGAGGTGAGCGACTTCGAGCCAGCGCAGGCGCTGTTCGCCGGCAGTGACGGATTAGCGATCTACCAGCGCCTGATTCCGCAGGCGTTCGCGGCCCTCGCACGCGGCGGTTTCCTGGTGCTTGAAATTGGCTACGAGCAGGAGGACGCGATTCGCGAGCTCCTGGCGCATGCTGGCTTCGGAGAAATCCACTTCACTGCCGATCTGCAGGGGATTCCGCGCGTGGCTTCAGCCCGGCGTCCGTTGGACAGCTAAAGCGGCGGCCGTTGCTGCGCGCTCTGGATGGCTACTTCGCCCGGCCGGTCTTGTCCAAATCGCGGAAAAAGCCAAGATCTTTGTTCTGGAGCGACTTGGCAATGTACGCGATCTGCCCGTAATGCAGGGCGAAGTGCTCCACGCAATGAAACACCGCGTACAGGCCAGTGACCGTGTAGCCCTGAATTTCGTACGTAGCCTCAAGGTCGGCCGCAGTCAGCCGTGCCAGCACTGCTCCGGCTTCCTCGACCGTGCCGCCGAGCCGAGCCAGCAGCGGACCGACAGGTATTGGCCCTCGCTCGCTGAATTCACAGGGCCGGTTGCGGCAATCTTCAGTCCGGTTGAAGTTCGAAACGATCCACTGGCCGACGTTACCGTTGAGGTGCAGCAACAGGTTGCCGATGCTGTTGCTGGCCTCGTTGGGCCGCCACCAGACCTGCTCCTCGGTCAGCCCGCAGATGCATTCGCTCAGCCGCGGCCAGTGCTCCTCAATCAATGCGCGGCGGGCGGTGTCGAAGAAGATTTGCGCAAGTTGCGGATTATCGGCCATCGTCTTTCCCCCAGCTTGATCTCCGGTACCCCATTCTTCGAGCGCCCTTTGCTCGAAGAATGAGAGACCACAAGCCCAAGCTCAAATTTACGCGACCAACGCTAAATCAGCTCATACCCGGCGAACCAGTAGCCGATCTCAAACGCTGCCGTCTCGTCCGCATCCGAGCCGTGGATGGCGTTCTCCTGGATAGACGCGGCAAACTTCTTGCGGATGGTTCCCTCCTCGGCGTTGGCCGGATTGGTGGCGCCCATCAGCTTGCGTAAGTCCGCAATGGCATTGTCCTTCTCCAACACCAGGAGAACAAGCGGCCCCGAGGACATGAAATCGGTGAGCGCGCCGAAAAAGGGCCGCTCGCGGTGAACGTAGTAAAAGCCCTCGGCCTGGGGCTTGGAGATGGACTGCTTTTTGATGCCGACGATGCGAAAGCCGGCCTTGTCGATCTCGGCCAGAATGCCGCCTGTATTACCGGCGCGAACCGCATCCGGCTTGACGATACTGAAGGTGCGTTGCAGCACTGGGATCTTGCTCCTGAAGGGAAAATGTTCCGCATCTCATTGTAATCGGGGAGCTTTGAAGCTGGCCCGCAACGCAACGAATTTGAGCCCCGTGCAGACGCACCCCGGGTTGCAGAGGCAGCCCGAGGTGCGTTTGCTCAGGCAGACTTGGACGCTAGGATCTCAAGCTTCTCCACCTGCGGCGGCGTGGAGAATAATTCCTCTGCCCTCGCAAAAAGTGCCTTCGCGATCTCGCCAGTCAGATGGGCGTTTCTGCCCGCTTCGTCCTTGAAGGTGTCAAAAATGCCGAACTTCGAAGGTCCGAGCTTCACGGCATACCAGGTGGTGGTTCCGGTTTCGCCCACCGCCAGCGGCTGGGCCGATTTCAAAAACTTCTCTACGTCCGCTTCTTTCCCGGGCCGAGCGTTCAATACAGCCAAAAGCGCAAACTTATCCATCCTCTCCTCCATTGCTCTTGGATGCGCCGGAAGTCCACACGATTCAGGTAAAGAGACTTCCAGCCGCACAGCGCACCCGCCCGGCAAGATGAGGCGTTAAGCCATTACACTGAAAAAGATATGCGAAACCGCACGGGGAACGATATTCGCGAGTTGTTTCTGCGCTTTTTTGAGTCGAAGGGGCACCGCCGTGTGCACTCTTCCTCGCTGGTGCCTGCCAACGATCCGACGCTGCTGTTTACCAACGCCGGCATGAACCAGTTCAAAGACCTTTTTCTGGGCGCGGAAAAGCGCGACTACAGCCGCGCGACCACCTCGCAAAAGTGCGTGCGCGCCGGCGGTAAGCACAACGACCTTGAAAACGTGGGCTTCACCCGCCGCCACCACACCTTCTTCGAGATGCTGGGGAACTTCAGCTTCGGCGACTACTTCAAGCGCGACGCGATCCAGTTCGCGTGGGAACTGGTCACCAGTCCGGAGTGGATGGGCATCCCCAAGGACCGGCTCTACGTAACTATTTTTGAAGGCACTGCCGATGTGCCGCGCGACAACGAGGCCGAGCAATATTGGATCGAGGTCGGCGTCCCCAAGGAGCGCATCCACGAGTACGGCGCCAAGGACAACTTCTGGCAGATGGGCGAAACCGGTCCCTGCGGGCCGTGTTCCGAGATCTTCTACGACATGGGCATCGAAGCGGCGGAGACGCCAGGAGTCGACAAACCCTTCGGCCAGGACGATGCCCGCTATGTCGAAATCTGGAACCTGGTCTTCATGCAGTTCGACCGCTCCGCGGTTTTGGACCCTGCTACCCAAAAGACAACCTATAAGTTGACGCCGCTGCCCAAGCCGTCGATCGACACCGGCATGGGCCTGGAGCGCGTGGCTGCGGTGCTGCAAGGCAAGGTCAGCAATTTCGAAACGGATCTGTTTCACACCACTGATAGATCGAGCCGGGGAGCTAGTCTGCGAAGGCAACCAATCGAAGCTGATGAGCGCGATTCTTTCGGACAACCATAAAGCGTCTCTCCGTATTATCGCCGACCACGCCCGAGCCGCTACGTTCCTCATTAGCGATGGCATTCTGCCGTCCAATGAGGGCCGAGGCTACGTGCTGCGAAAGATTCTGCGCCGCGCCATTCGGCATGGCCGCGTGCTCGGCCAGGAAAAGCCGTTTCTCTTCGAGATGGTCTACGCCGTGCGCGACCTGATGCAGGGCGCATACCCTGAACTCGTCGATTCCGCGCCCCGCGTTGCCAAGGTAGTCGAAGCCGAGGAAAAACAGTTTGATCGCGTGCTGAAGATCGGCATGACGCGCATGAACGAGGAGATGAAGGGCGAGTTCAGCGGCGAGAAGGCTTTCCATCTCTACGAAACCTTCGGCCTGCCGCTCGATTTCATGGTCGATGCGGCCCGCGACGCCGGCATTCAATTCGATCATGAAGGCTTTGAGCGCGCCCGCAGCGAGGAGCAGGCTCGCGCTCGCGCCAGTTGGAAGGGCGGCAGCCAGAAGACCGCCAGCCCCGCGTTCCGTGATCTGCCGAAAACGGTATTCGAGGGTTACAGGCAGCTCACCTCGACGAACTCTGAAGTCCTGGCCATTGTGAAGAACGGCGCAGGCGTTCCCGCAGCCGCGGCCGGCGACGAAGTCGAAGTCGTTCTCGACCACACCAGCTTCTATGGCGACTCCGGCGGCCAGATCGGCGACACTGGTGTTTTCCTGACCGTGGACGGAAATTCTACCGTGGCCGAGATTATCGGCTGCGTGTCTTCCCGTGCAGGGCGTGCGCGCGCACCGGGCGATCTTGAAACAGGACCTTGCGGTCGGCGACCACGTCAACACCGTCGTCGACGGAAACCGCCGCGACGCCATTCGCCGCAACCACACCGGAACCCACCTGCTGCACGCGGCGCTTGCGCCAGGTTCTGGGCACGCACGTGAAGCAGGCCGGATCGCTCGTCGATCCCACGCGGCTGCGCTTCGACTTCTCGCACTTCACGCAGGTGGCCGACGAGGAGCTGCAGGAGATTGAAGACATCGTCAATCGCGAGGTGCTGAAGAACGCACGCGTCGAGACGCTTGAGGACGTGCCCATCGACGTGGCCGTGAACGAGTACCACGCCATGGCGCTCTTCGGCGAAAAGTACGGCGACAAGGTGCGCGTGGTGAAGCTCGACGATGGATTTTCAACCGAGCTCTGCGGCGGCACGCACACCAAGGCCACAGGCGAAATCGGCCTGCTCAAGCTCACCGGCGAGAGTTCTGTCTCATCCGGTGTCCGCCGCATTGAAGCCATCAGCGGCCTGGGCTCGCTCGATACCTTCCGGCGCGATTTTGAGCTGGCGCAGTTTACTTCGCAAATCGCTACGGCTCCAGAAGGTGGCAGCCTTTCGGACGGCGTTGCGCGCCAAGCTAGCCTCACAGGAAGACGAGCTCAAGCGCCTGCGCCGCGAACTCGAAGAGATGCGGATGAAATCCGCAGCCGGCGCGCTCGATGAGGCGCTGGCCAGCGCGGTGGACGTGAAGGGCGTGAAGCTGGTGCGACACCGCGCCGACCAACTCGAACGCGGCCAGTTGCGCACGCTGGTCGACAACCTGAAGCAGAAGCTGGGCGAAGGGGTCGTGGTGCTGGCATCCGCGCAGCCTGAGGGCAAGGTCGCCATCATCGCCGGCGTTACGCCGGGACTGGTGAAGCGCATTCAGGCTGGCAAGCTCGTGGGTGCCGTCGCCAAGCTGGTGGGCGGCTCAGGCGGCGGCAAACCCGAGATCGCCGAAGCCGGCGGCAAAGATCAGGCGCAGATCGATGCGGCGCTTGCGGCCGCGCCGGGGATTGTCTCCGAGCTGCTGGGTTAGTTGGTCTCCCACCTTAACCGATTCGCAAGTTGCCGCGAATCGGCGAAGGTGGGGCACCCGAAGTTAGATTGTTGAGTCGACGTCCTGAAAAGCTGGTTCTTCGACTACAACCGCTTCGCCGCCTCCGCTCGAAGTGACAGTTAATCAATGGCTGTTATTGAGCCCTGAGCGCCGCCTGTCTGCGGATAGAAAAGCTGTATCCTACGCCGAACGAGACAATCGGATAAAAGCGCAGCGGCTTCAGATCGTTTGTGTACTTCGCTAACTGCGTTTGCAGATTGGCGTTCAGAGTGGGATCGCCGACCACATTCTGGCAGTTCGAAGTGCCCTGCGGATTTGCGCACACCTGTCCGCTGGTAAACGCGATGGCTGGCACAGGGTCGCCGATATAGGCCGCGCCCAGTTCGACGGGAAACGAGAAGTGGCCGCCGCGGCGCGGAATCAGATTGCCCCAGCCAACGCTAACGGTAGGCGCGGGACTGTATGCGTGCAGATTGAGGCTGCCGGCGCCTGAGACAGGGTTTGAGGGCGAAGAGTAATACGTCGTGTCATTGAGCGTAAAGGATGTGCCGCCGGCGGCCACCATGGTCGCGCTGGCGCCATTCTTGTTGTAAAACAGCGCGCCCGGGCTGATGCGGAAGCCGTGATTCGGCCAGGGGAAGTAGTCGATGGCCGCGCCGGCGGTGGCAAGGGTTGCGTTTCCATTCACATTAAAGCCGCTGATCGAGGCGTTGTTCAGTGTGTAGTTGAAGACATTGCCGATGCCGCGCACGTTCATGTAGCGATTTACATTCACAGCACCCTGCAGATTCACTCCCATGGCAGAGATGCCGCCGGCCAGCGCGAAGTGTGAAAATGGCGCCAACGCCGCCTGCGGCTTGGGATAAGGGTTTATCGCGGACGGCAGGGTATTGCTGTAGCCTGCCGGCGCAGGCATGACAACCGCGGTTTGCGCGCGCAGTACGGCAGGTGGGCACAGAGTGGATGCGAGCAAAAATCCAACACAGGCAACAGTTAATTTCACAATAGGTCTCCAGAAGTAAATTGCAGTAGGCACGCTGCCGCGCTTGGCCGGCGAGCATGTTTGAGAACGAAAATCGAGAACTGAATTGCCAAAATCGTAACTTATGCCAGGATGCGCCACAATCGCTTTAAGGGGGGATCAACGCAATACGCCCCAATCCGGTAAACTGCGGAGGACCGCGGACGAAAACTGCCGCGCCCGTGCCCGCGGTCACAGCGCCGAGGAACCCTGCGCATGTCCGAGCTTTACGTCGTCGTTCTGGCCGTCTTCGTCCTGGTGCTGCTGGGGGTCGCGGTTTATCGCACGTTTGGCGTAAAGACCAAGGCCGACTACCTGGTGGCCGGCCGCTCGCTCTCCGCTTTCGTCCTGGTTCTCACGCTTTTAACCTCGTGGATCGGCGCCGGATCGCTTTTTGCGGGCGCAGAGAATGCCTATCGTAACGGCTTTGCCGCGCTGTGGCAGCCTGCCGGCGGATGGCTGGCGCTGGTGCTCATCTACTTCATTGCACCGCGCGCTCGCAATTTCGCGCAGTTCACGCTGCCCGATCTGCTCGAAGCGCGCTACAACCAGGCGGCGCGCGTGCTCGGCACCATCGCTATTCTGTTCGCGTACACCGCGATCACCAGCTACCAGTTTCGCGGCGGCGGCGACGTGCTGCATCTCATCTTCCCCGATGCGGTCACGTCAAACATGGGCACGTTCATCATCGCGGCCTTCGTGATCCTCACCACCGCCATGGCCGGCATGTCGTCGGTGGCCTATATGGACGTCGTCATCGGCTCCACGGTAACCGTCATCTGCGTCATCGCCGCGCCCATGCTGCTGGCCAAAACCGGCGGCTGGAGCGGCCTGCATTCGGAGTTGCCACGCCAGTATTTTGAGGTGCTGGGCAACTACCGCCTCGGCCCTGGCGGCGTGCAGGAATCCGTCGGCATGGGCGTCATCCGCGGACTCGAGTTCCTGGTGCCCACGCTGCTGCTCATGCTCGGCAACCAGGTGATGTACCAGAAATTCTTTTCAGCCCGTTCGGAGCGCGATGCGCGCATCTCCGTCGTCGGCTGGACCATCGGTACCATCGTGCTGGAGACGCTGATCGTGGCCATCGCCGTTTTTGGCCGCGCGCTCTATCCCGATGGCGAAGTGGCGCTGCGTCCGCGCGAAATTATTGCCTACACCGCCCGCCACGGCCTGCCCGCGGTGATGGGCGCGCTGCTGCTGGGAGCGGTCTTCGCCAAGGTCATTTCCACGGCGTCGAACTACCTGTTTTCGCCGGCCACCAATCTCGTCAATGACATCTTCGTGCGCTACATGGCGCCGGACGCCTCGAACAAGCGCGTGCTGATTGTGTCGCGGCTGTGCGTGGTGCTGCTCGGCTGCTGGGCTCTCTACCAGGCCGTTTACGCCGAAAGCATTCTGGCCAAGATGCTCTACGCGTACACCATTTACTCGGCAGCGATTACGCCGGTGGTGCTGGCCGCGTTTTATTCGAAGCGCGCGACAGCGTGGGGCGCTGTCGCGGCCATCGCCACAGGCACGGTGGTCACGCTGGGCTGGGATAACGCGGCGTTCAAAGCCTCGCTGCATTTGCCGCCTGTATTGGCGCAGAGAGATGCGATTTTCCCGGCGCTCATTGCCGCGGTTGCCGCGCTGATTGTGGTGAGCGCGTTTACGCCCAAGCCGAGCGCGGTGCAACTCGCGCAGTTCTCAGAGAACGACCATCAGGCTGTTTCGCGGTGAGGGCCCGTTTAAGAAAAAATGCCTGCGCCAAGGGGAATTCGGCCTTACACTGTCGGTGACTCTCCCGAGCCGCCATGGCCGTCGCCCAACTTACGCTTGAGATCCGCATCGAGCACGCCCAGTCGCTGAAGGACAGGCGGCAGGTGGTCCGCTCCATGAAGGATCAGTTGCGGCAGGGCTTCAATATTTCGGTGGCCGAGATGGACGAAGCCGTGACCTGGCAATCGGCCACGCTGGGCGTGGTGGCCATCTCGCGCTCGCGCGATTACCTGCACGGCCTCATTGAAGAGGTAGAACGCGCCGCCCGCCGCATGGCCGTAGAACTGGGCGCGGATCTCGCCGATTCGTTCTGGGAATACGTGGAAGCGTGACGGGTTAACTCAAGGCTAAAGCCCTGTGGTATTTCGCGTTGTTTTTAGCGTGCTCTTGGTCAAGACTTTTCGCCAAGCTGGAAAGTCGTGCCCTGATACGAAGCTCGGTTACAGGCTTGGTGGTCTCCCACCCTTCGAGCAAAAGGCGCTCGAAGGATGGGGCACGGAGCTTTTGCACCACCACAAACATTTAACAGGATCCTCAGTGGCTGCCCATCGGTTTTTCGTGAATCACCATCCAGTTGATGCCGAACTTATCGCGGAGCTGTCCGAAGCGGTGCGCGAAGAAGGTTTCACCGATGGCCATGAACACTTCACCGCCCTCGGTCAGCGCGGCGTAGATCCGCTCCGCCTCCTCATTACTGTCCACGCTCAGCGTCAAATACGCGCTGCGCATGGGCAGGCATTTTTCCGGCGGACCGTCGCTGGCCATCAGCACCGTATCCCCAAGCGTGAACCGCGCGTGGAGGATGCCGTTGGGGTTGAGTCCGGGCGGCAGATTCTGCGGCGCGCCTTGTTGGGGCATGTCCTTGAAGCTCGATTTGAAGAGGACTTTTGCGCCAAGGTGCTGCTCGTAAAACCGTATCGCTTCCTCGCAGGTGCCGGGGAAGTTCAGGTAAGTGTTCACCTTCATGGTCTCAATCTCCTTTTGAGGATTTTTCGCTTGCGGGCCTTGCTTTCCCATTTGTATCCGCAATCGCGGGCGGCGATGTGAACGGCGGAAGAATTGGCGTGGGGTCGCGCTCTGCCCAGCGCCGATAAGTTTCGGCCAGCACGGCCGCGCGGTTCTGCTCCATGTGGTCGATCACGGCGCAAGGCGCATCGGTTTCCTCATGGTGCGCACCCCAGATCAGCAGCTCCAGCAGCACCGGGGCCAGCGCGATGCCTTTCTCGGTAAGCCGGTAGTGGGTGCTGCGGCCGTCGTCGGTCGCCTCGCGCTGCACCAGGCCGGCACCTTCAAGCTTTTGCAGGCGATCGGACAGAATGTTGGTCGCAATGCCTTCGCCTGAATGCTGGAATTCGCGAAAGGTGCGATAGCCGCGCACCATCATGTCGCGCACCAGCAGCAGCGACCAGCGGTCGCCCAGCAAATCGAGCGCCGTGCTCACCGGGCATCCCGACCGGCGCTCCGCGCTTTTTCCCTTTGTCACGACAATGATCGTACGCAAATTTACTTGCAATGTGCAATCTATTTTTGCCACAATGTCGCCCATGAACGCTTTCGCCGAATTCCCCCGCATCACGCCGTTTCTGTGGTTCGACGCCAACGCGGAAGAGGCGGTCGAATTTTACGTCTCCATCTTCCCCAACTCGCGGCGCCTCTCCGAGCTGCGCAACCCCGGCGACGCGCCCGGCCCCAAAGGCGGTATTCTCACCATCGCCTTCGAACTTGATGGCCAGAAGTTCACCGCGCTCAACGGTGGGCCGCACCACAAATTCACCGACGCAATTTCCCTTGTGGTCCGTTGCGATTCGCAGCAGGAGGTCGACTACTACTGGTCGCGCCTCACCGCCGGCGGCGAGGAGGTGCAGTGCGGCTGGCTGCGCGACAAGTTCGGATTGAGCTGGCAGATTACGCCCGGCCGCCTGCCGGAGCTCATCCAAAATCCGAAGGCATTCAAGGCCATGCTCGGCATGAAGAAGATCGATCTGGCGGAGCTGGAGCGGGCTGCGCAGGAGTAGGGCAAAGAGACGTTTCGCGGACAGCTGGATCAGGCAATGAGACGATGGAGCTTTTCTTCAAAGTACTCCTTCCAACTTTCGGGCAATGCTTCCACGGTGAGCGCCTGTCGCGCTGCCTGAATCTCGTCCCGCCCGTAGGTCTTCTTCACATACAACCGAAGGATCGCCGATACTGAGACTGACTCTGGATCTCGGCTGAGCAAGAGGATCTCATCGTCTGCTCCAACCTCGCCTTCGCGTGTGACGGCCAGATAGAAGCCGGTTCGTCCGCTGCCAAGAAATTGCTTCACCATATTGTCCGACTCGAATCGGATGCCGAGCTTATAGCATGGAAGCCGTGGTTGCGTGACGACTAGTTCCGCTGAACCGATCGAGAAACGGTCACCAATGTGGACGGAGTCCTCGGCGAAGCCCTCAATCGTAAAGTTCTCGCCGAAAACGCCCGTCGGCAACCCATGCCCTGGCAGTTCCGTTTTCCAGTAGTCATAGTGCTCAACCGGGTAGCAATAAACCGCCTTATCCTTGCCGCCGTGCACGCTCAGATCCGATTGTCGATCTCCATCCAGATTCAGTCTCCGCAAGGCGACGCGTCCCTCAACCGGATCCTTGTAGATCGACGTGGTGACAGTTCTTCCATGCCAAAGTACTTCTCGGGGCAAACCGCAATTCACGGAGAGCAGTTTCATATCATTCCCTCCATTACAGCCGCGGACTCGTGAGACGGCTCAGAGATCCTCCTTAACAGTATGGGCGCCAGTTAGCGGTGAAATTCAACCCGGTGATGCTTCCATTGCCGCGGTTTGGCAAGTTGCCGATGCAATCCTGCCAGGCCGCCATCCTCTGAGCCCTAACGCGTCTAATTTCGACTATTCGGCGGAGTGCGCCAGGATTTATGATGCCCCTCCCCCCCGGGGGGGGGGGTGTGCAAGTGTTTGAAAACACAGAGGAGTGTCTGCCTGTCGCGCACAAGTGTTTGATTCTATTGCTTGAGTTTTGCAAGTGTATCAAAATAAACTACTTTCGTCGTGCGCCGTGCGGTGCGAGGCTGCTTACCCTCTTGTTTTGAATGTACTCCGATGCGGGGCAATAGCCGGCAAAGCCAGAGCGCTTGCAAGTATTTGATAATACGCACGATAGCAGAGGATTGGGGGTGCTGGGGCTTGACAAATGCTGGGGTGAGAGATGGACGAGTTTCGTCCTGGCTGATTTTTGCCGCCCGGGCGGGCAGTACAACGCTGGAAGGCCCAGCATTGGGTAGTGTCCTAAGCTCGATTTTTCGAGCTTGTACTTGGGGTTTGGTAGGACGGCAGCTGAGCGGCAAATGTTTGACAGAACATTGCATAAAGCTATGAGAATCATCCTGTTGGAGCGTGAATCCTACACGGCCACCACCCAGGATCTGAGCGTGGAGATTGAGCGGCGCGGCCTCTACATGCGCAAGGATGGCAATGCGGCCCGGGCAAAGCAGATCAACCCGCGGAGAACTGCCGAGACGCGCAATGGCACTCGTGGTAGAGTGGGCGCAACAACATCGTGACGAACTCATGGAGGATTGGGAACTATGCGTAAAGAATCAAACGCCCATGAAAATTCGCCCGTTGATCTAGTTGAAGAGATCGCGCCCAGGTCTCCATGGCGCGTGACAAATGTCGAGGCTCTTCCGGAGTTTCGTCTGCGGGTTGCATTTGTTGACGGATCGACTGGCCTGGTCGACATGGCCCGGTTGGTTCACTCCCCGACAGCAGGGGTTTTCGCCGCGCTTCTCGACCCGTGTCTTTTCGCTCAGGTGAGGATCGAGTACGGTGCCGTGTCCTGGCCCGGGGAACTGGATCTCGCTCCAGATGCGATGCACGCCGCTATCCGTGAGCACGGCGTGTGGTCTATCTAAGAGATGCGACTTACAGAACCTCAATAAATACGATCTGGCTGGCCTTCAAAAATTCAAATTAGGACACTACCCAGCATTGTCTCTTCCCTGCAGGCGCGCATGCGCGCGATATTATGAAAGGCAATGCGCTCTCGTACGTTTCATTTCTCTGCAATCCTGCTGGCGTGCGTAGCGGGATTTGCAGTACTGCTGGCCGGATGCAAGCCACTGCCGCCCTCGAAGCCCTCTTCAGAGTGGACGCCACAGGAAGCCGCCGGCGCGGCCGTTTACCAGGCCAAGTGCGCGCGCTGCCACTATCCCACCACTACGCAGTCGTTGCACGGGCCGGGACTGCAGGCGCTGACGAAGCTCAAATCCATGCCCAGCGGCGCGCCGCCCACCGACGAACGGCTGACCGACAGGATTCTGCACGGCTACGGCATGATGCCGCCGACCGGCCTGAGCGATGACCAACTCCGCGATCTGCTCGCGTATCTGCACACACTATGAGCGACGAGTCGAAGAACGGGGAACGCCACACGGAAGTCGCGGGCCGGCCTGAGGAAGGCTCCGCATCGGCCAACCAGCGTCAGCCAGCGTTGATGCAGCTTCCCGGCTTGGCCGCCATCGGACTGTACATGCTGTTTCTGGCCGGAACTGTGATTCTGGGCGTTGCCACGCGGCATTATCCGCCGCTCTATCTGATCTTCCCGGTGCTGTTCTTTGCTGCCGGTCTCGGCCTGCTGATGCTGTTTCGCTGGGCATGGGCCATGGCGCTCGGCGCGGTGGTGCTGTTGATGGGCCTGTTTCTCTACCAGTTCACTACGCAGCACGCGCTGTCCGCCATCGTGCAGGGCGGGCTGAACCTGGTGTTCTTCCTTTACCTGGTGCGAGCCGAGGTGCGCAGCCGGCTGCGGTAGCGCAGCCCCGTTCTTTCCCAGCCCGCTACAATTAAAGCGTGATCGACCTGGTACAGATTGAGCCGGCGCGGCGCGTTCCGGCGCCCAAGCCGGAGTGGCTGAAGGCGCGCGCCCCGGTGGGCGAGAACTACCACGACCTGAAGCGCCTGGCCCGCTCGCTCGGCTTGCACACTGTGTGCGAGAGCGCGCACTGCCCCAATATCGGCGAGTGCTGGCACCACAAGACCGCAACCTTCATGATGCTGGGCAACCTGTGCACGCGGCGCTGCGGTTTTTGCGCGGTGCCCAAGGGCCGGCCCGAGCCTATCGATTTCGACGAGCCGCGCCGTGTGGCCGAGGCCGTGGCTACGCTTGGCCTGCAACATGCGGTGATCACCAGCGTGAATCGCGACGACGATCTGGTTGGCGGAGCGCGCATCTTTGCCCTGGTCATCGAGGAGATTCGTCGCCAGGCGGCCGGCTGCCGCGTGGAAGTGCTGATTCCCGATTTTCAGGGCGACGAAGAGGCCATTCGCATCGTCGTCGAGGCGCGGCCTGAGATCCTGAACCACAACACGGAGACAGTGCCGCGACTCTACCGCGTGGTGCGCTCCGGGGCGCGCTACGAGCGGAGCCTGAGACTGCTTGAATTCTCAAAGCAGATTGCGCCCGCAGGCCGAACCAAATCCGGCGTGATGGTGGGGCTGGGCGAGGAAACCCGCGAGTTGCTTGAAGTGTTTCGCGATTTGGCGGCAGTGGGCTGCGACATTCTGACCATCGGTCAGTATCTGCGCCCCTCGCGCGACCACCTGCCCATGGCGCGGCTCTACACGCCGCGCGAGTTCGGGGAGCTAAAGGCCGAGGCGCTCAAGATGGGCTTCCGGCACGTGGAGTCGGGGCCGCTGGTACGCTCGAGCTACCACGCACACGAGCAAGCCGCCGCCACTGGGTTATTGTCAGAAACAGCGATAATTTAGACTGAGCAGCGCTCTTTTAGACTGAGACGCTCACGTCGCCAAGGCCAAAGGCCGAAAAAGCCAGGAACCGAGCCGCCGTTGCTTCGCCGCGAGACGCACCATCTCCGCTCCCTAGGCACCATCTCCGCTCCTTGGATTGTAACTTTCGGGGGGTGGAAGGTAAAGTTAAGCGGTATGAGTTGCGCGAGGCGTTCCAGTCTCTCGCTTCTCCCCAGGTGATCCATGTCCATCATGGCCCAGACCGTTCAGTTGGCGTTCCGCATCGCCCTCGTGTGGGCTGCCGGCTTTCTTCTGGCGGTCGCCGTGCGGGCCCTGTTGCCGGACAAGATCGGATTTAATCTCTTCGGCAGCAACGGCCCTGTCTTCGTGCCCTACAGCCGCATGGGGTTCTGGACCTGCCTGCTGGCTGCCGTTACCGTCACCGCACTCGTCGTCATCCGCGCCATGCTGGTCGACTTCGGCCTGCGTCAGATGCACTGAGAGTTGCGCTCAGTCGAGCAGTCCGGAAGCGCAGTTTTCTGGGGTCATCGTGCCCCCCTGGGTTCATCGTGCCCATTGTTGCAACGCTTCGCTCAACCGGCTCACCTGTCTTTCCAAATCCGGGATGCAACGGACAACGTTTGCCAGGTCTCCTGCCCGGCCCGCTTGTTCTATCTCGGATGCAACGTCTCGAAGCGTCTCCCCGCCGACGTTTGCCGCGGAGCCTTTGATCTTGTGTGCCTGTTTCCAGATGGGCTCAAGCGCCCCGAGCGCGACGTGTTCCTTCAACTCCATCAGCGCCGCGGGCAGATCCTTCACAAACCCGGACACGACCTCATGAGCCAATACCTCATCCTCCATCAAGCGCTCCAGAAACGCTTCGCGATTGAAAACCAGCGACGCGCCTGGGGACTTGCACGGCATCCCTTGGCACTCTGATTCGACAGCAGACTCCCCCGCGGCGGAATGCACTTTGCGCGTCAACCACTTCTCCACTACTTTGGACAGGGCCTGCGGATCGATCGGTTTAGCGATATAGTCGCTCATGCCGGCCGCGAAACATTTTGCGGCGTCTCCCGCCATGACGTGGGCGGTGGTCGCGATGATGGGAATCTGGTGATTGAGGACCCGGGACCGGGAATCGCGGATCATTCGGGTGGCTTCATAACCATCCATCTCCGGCATCTGTACGTCCATCAGCACCAAGTCATAAGCGTTTGTTTCAAGCGCCTCCAATGCCTCTTTGCCGCTGGCCTTGACATCCGCGTGCCACCCCATCCGCCGCAGCACTCCCCTGGCCACTTCCTGGTTGGTGAGATTGTCCTCAACCACCAGAATGCGGGCATTCGAGCGGCGCGCCACCTCCAGACTGTGCCGCGTGATCAGCGCACGCTTCTCCGTTTGCTGTTTCCCATTCAGTACCGCCGCCAGGCAGTCGAATAGATCCGACTGCCGCACCGGTTTGACCAGGTAGGCCGCGAACCCGATCTCTTTGAAGCGAACGGCATCTCCGCGTTGCGTGAACGAGGTCATCATCACCAGGGGCGTGGACTTCAAAGTATCGTCTGCCAGGACGGTGGCTCCCAGGGTCGCCCCATCCATGCCGGGCATCATCATATCCAGCACTGCCAGCTGGAACGGGCTGCCGGCGGCCCCCGCCTGCCGCAAGCAGGCCAGGGCGGCCGGTCCACTCTCCGCGGCGACGACCGCCGCACCCCACGATTGCAATTGCGCAGTCAGGAATTCCCGGTTGGTCGCGTTATCGTCCACCACCAAAATGCGCGCGCCGCTCATCGGGATCTTCGATAAATTCACCTGCTGGCACGCGAGTTGTTTGCTGAAACTGAGCTTGAACCAAAACTCCGAGCCCGCTCCTTCCTTGCTCTCCATCCCGATTTCGCCGCCCATGAGTTCGACCAGTTTTTTCGAAATCGCCAGGCCCAGCCCGGAGCCGCCATACTGGCGCGTGGTCGACGCGTCAACCTGCGTAAAGCTGGTAAACAGGATCTGCTGTTTGTCTTTGGGGATTCCAATGCCCGTGTCCCGCACGGAGAAGCGCATAGACACTTCGGTCTCGGTTTCAGAGATGAGATCCGCGCGGACTACGACTTCGCCCTGGTGCGTAAACTTCATGGCGTTGCCAACCAGATTCATCAACACCTGACGCACGCGTCCGGGATCTCCCTGGAGGAGCGTGCACACATTGGGCGCCACGATACAAACAAATTCCAGTTGCTTCTCGCTCACGCGCTCAGCCATCGCGTCGGCGAAATCGCCCATCAGGACATGCAGGTTAAAGTCCACATTGTCGATCTCCAACTTGCCTGCCTCCACCTTGGAGAAGTCGAGAATGTCATCAATCAGTTTGAGCAGCGATTTGGCGCTGTCTTCAACCAACTCCGCATAGTGCCGCTGCTCTGCCTCCAGCTTGGAGTCGAGCAGCAAGCCAGTCACGCCCAACACCCCGTTCATGGGCGTGCGGATCTCATGGCTCATGTTGGCCAGGAATTCGCTCTTGGCCCGATTCGCTGCCTCCGCATCCAAAGCCAGCTGATTGGCCCGGGCGGTGGTCTCCTGGAGTTGGCGGTTGCTCTCGCGCAGCGCATTCTCGTTGCGTTTGCGCCCCGTGATATCCCAGCCCATTCCCGCGATCCCGGTGACACGGTTGTCGCTGTCGAAGAGCGGCACTTTGGTGGTTACCAAATAGCTGGTCTCGTTTGTCGTGGGCCAGGCAACTCTTTCTTCCTGGTCAAACATCGGTTTGCCCGAACGGATCACGCACTGCTCATCCTCATAAAACTTCCTCGCCATCTCGCCCGCGAAAAAGTCGAAGTCGGATTTTCCAATCAGCCCCTCCGGGCTTTTCACGCCCATTCTTCGCGCCACTTCACGATTGGCAATCACGAATCTGCTCTCCAGGTCCTTCACGTACATCAGATCAGGAACATTGTCGATGAAGGTGCGCAGTATCGTTCGTTCGCGGTCGAGAATTGCGTGCTGGGCGGAGAGCTGGCGGTTGGCGGCCTCGGCTTCTGCCTGGGCGCGAATCAGCTGCGTCTCGTATTGCTTTTGTTCAGTGACCTCCTCAGCAATTCCCGCGATTCGGACCAGCTGACCGGCTTGATCGAGAACCGGAAACGCCCGGCTGCGGATCCATTTTTCCTGCCCGTCGGGTGTTCGTATTCTGTACTCAGTGCCAGTCGCGTTCCCCTGTTCTTGCTGCGCGAATACCTGACGAGAGCGTTCAAGGTCGTCGGGGTGAATCAACTCCAGGCGCGACGCCGGGTTCTGGTAGAAGCTGGCGCAGGTCCTTCCAAAAACCTGTTCGTAGGCGGGACTGATATAGAGGAACTCCCTCTTTCCCGGCTCCTTCAGCCAGAAGATTTCACGGATGTTTTCCGTTAGCTGGCGAAAGTTTTCTTCGCTCTTTTGCAGGGCCTGCTCGGTCCGCTTGCGCTCCGTGATGTCGGCGTCGAGACCGACGTGGCCGAGGAATTCGCCGCTGGGCGAGAAACGCGGCGCAACGAATGCAGTAAACCACCGCCACTCGCCATCAATCTGCTGTACGCGAGCCTCCCTCGTAAAAGACCGCTGCTCCTGGAGCGCGAGGAGGCATTCCTTGATGAATCCCGGAGCATCCTCGGGGTGAATCAGCTTCTGCCAATTGTTGCCCATCACCCGCTCAAGTGAGTCCCCCATAAACTGCCCGAACGCCCGGTTGACAAATTGAATTTTGCCCTCGGGGTTGGTAATCCAGAGCGGCATCGGACAGCCGTCGGCCATGGCCCGGAATCGCTCTTCGCTCTCCTTTGCTACCTCTTCCGCCAGCCTGCGCTCGGTGACGTCGCGCATGATCGCGACATAGCCGGCAATTCCGCCATTGGTGCCCTGCACGGGCGAGATCCGCGACTCATCTTGATAAGTGGTTCCGTCTTTTCGCCGGTTGGTCAGCTCACCCCGCCACACCCGTCCGGATCGGATCGTATCCCACATCTCCTTATAGAACGCGGTGGTGTGGACCCCGGATTTGAGCAAGTGCGGATTCTGACCCACGGCCTCCTCGCTGCTGTATCCGGTCATCGCCGTAAACGAGGGGTTCACATACTCGATGGTTCCGTGAATGTCGGTGATCATGATGCCATCTGCAGCGTTCTCCACGGCTGCGGCAAGAGATCTGTGTTCGATGACGGCAAGGCTCAGCGATGGACCGGTCTTGGAATCTGACTGACCTGTCGTCATGCGGGCTCCTTCCACTGATAAAACACGGAGCGCAGGTAGCGTTTGGGTTCAAGCTCAGGGCAGATTCCGGAGATCGATTCGGTTGCGCCAATGATCAGACAGCCATCTCTTGCCAGGCATTTGGCCAAATTGCGAAATAACCTGGTCTTGTCGATCTCCGTGAAGTAGATGGCTACGTTGCGGCAAAAGATGATGTCGAAAGGGTTGGGAAACGAAAACGGTTCCAGCAGGTTCATGGTGCGGAACGTAGCCATGGCACGAATCTCATCACGAATCCTCCACCGGTCCGCGGATGCGGTGAAGTGCCGGGTGAGAGTCTCTGGCGGCAATCCCCGCTCCAGTTCCAGGCGGTTGTATTCTCCGTAGCTTGCCTGGGCCACAACTTTGTTGGAGATGTCGGTGCCCAGAATGCGAATGTCGTAACGATTGAGGTCTCCAAGCAGTTCCTTTAAGAGGATGCCGGTGCTATACGCTTCCTGCCCGGTGGAACAGGCCGCACTCCAGATGCGGATCGGGATCCGCCCGCCGGTCTTGCTGCGCCGGTCGACGAGTTCGGGAATCAGCTTGTGCCGCAGCAGATCAAAGGGAGAGGTGTCGCGAAAGAAAGACGTTTCATTGGTGGTGATGGCTTCGATAATTTTCCCGCGGAGTTTGGCGGTCGTGTCTGCTTTCGCCTTGAAGAAGAGTTCGGAGAAATTGTCCGCCCCGGCTTCGGAAAACAGACCGCCGAGGCGCGTCTCCAGAAGATACGCTTTGGAATCGTCCAGATAGATCCCGCAGATTTCCTGTATGTAGCGAGACCACACAGGCATTTCCTCGCGCCTGATGGTGGTGTTCATCCACGGCCTCCCCTGACGGTTGCCACAATCCGATTCGCGATGCCCTCGAGGGGCAGCACCACATCCGCTACACCTGCCTCCACGGCCGCTTTGGGCATGCCGTAAACAACGCAACTCGCCTCGTCCTGGGCAATCACAAAACATCCCTGGCGTTTGAGGAGGCGCAAGCCGAGCGCACCGTCGTTGCCCATGCCGGTGAGAATGACGGCCATGGAGCGCCCTGGAAAGCGGTTGGCCGCGGAGCGGAAAAGATAGTCCACAGCGGGCCGGCAGTTGTTCTCGGGAGGATCGTCGGTCAGTTCGATGATCGGCTGACCCTCGGTGCCCGCTTCTAATCGCATCTGCCGGCCGCCCGGAGCGATGTAAGCGGTGTTCCGCTCAATGCGCTCGCCCTGGGCCGCTTCGCGAACGCCAACCGCGCATTTCGCGGCCAGGCTGTCCGCCAGTGACTTTGTAAAGATCGGCGGCATATGTTGCACGATGAGGATGGGCACGCCGATGTCCCGCGGAATGGCGGGCAGAAGCCGGGCCAAAGCGGCAGGGCCGCCGGTAGAAACGCCAATCAGCACCATTTCAGGCTTCCCCGCATGCGACAGGCTCTGCATGCGCCTGGCAACTCCATCGAGAGAGGAGCCGGGCGGCACGGCTTGGTCGGCGGCGCCAGCTGGCGCTGCGGGCCATTCCTGTCGGCCCTGAGGGGAACTGCCCCGCAATATGGTGCGCACCTCCAGGCGATGCGCAACGGCACGGATGCGGGGAGCCAGATCCGCCAGCAAGGCTTCCCTGGCTTGATCCGGATGAGCCGCTTTCGGCTTGGTAATAAAATCGAATGCGCCTTTCTCGAGAGCGCGCATGGTGAGGTCGCCCCCGCGCGGGCAATCTGCGCTCACCACAATCACCTCGACTGCCCGTTGCCCGTTGTGAAGGAGCGCCTCGCGAACCAGTGCATCGAGGACTGCCAGGCCATCCATCTCCGGCATCTCGATATCGAGAGTGAGAAGGTCCGGCTTAAGCTCCCGTACCTTTTGCAGAGCGATTTTGCCGTTGGCTGCGCTGCCCACTACCTCGACGCCGGGCAAAGAAGCCAGCACATCCGCAAGCAGCCGCCGGAAGAGGACTGCGTCGTCGGCCACCAGGACCCTCACGTCTACCCTCTCTTTTCTTCATTCGACTGTGGTTTCCCGGAGCGCTCATCGGCGCCCAGCACCGCGGCCAGATCGAGCAGCGCGGCCAGGCGTTCGCCGCTGCGAAAGACTCCGCGCAGCTTCTGCATTTGCACGCCATGCAAATTGGGCGGGGCCGGCTCCAGGTCGCCCGCCTCGAGCGTAACGGCATCGGCGACACGGTCGACCAGCAGCCCGACCGGTTCGCCTTTCCAGTCCGCAATCAGAATGCGATTCTCCGGGTCAATCCGCACAGCTCCAAGGCCCAGCCGCACGCAGAGGTCGATCACCGTAATGATGCGCCCGCGCAGATTGCGAATGCCCGCCACGTAGTCGGCAGCATGACGGACCGGGGTGATCTCGCCCACCATGACTACTTCCTGAATCAGGGTGGCGTCGATCCCGAACAGGCCCTCGCTTCCCAGCTCGAAGGTAGCAGTCAGCAGTTCCCCTCCGACTTCCGAATTGGAGACAGTATCTGTCATGTTCGCTTCCTCACACCCTGAACTGCGCCACCTGGGCGCCTAATTGCTCCGCCAGCTTGGACAGTTCGGCCGCGCTGGCCTGCACATGTTCGCCGCCCTGACGGATGTCGATGACCGCCGCGTTGACGCCGGCAATGTCGCGCGCAATGCTCTGCGATACCTGGGCGGTCTGGGCGACGCGCTCGTTGGCGTCCTGCACCCCGCTCGAAGCCTGCGCGATGTTGCCCGCCACATCCTTGGTCACCGTGGCCTGTTCTTCAATGGCCGCGGCGATGGTGGTCACGATCGTGCCTACGTCCTTGATCACGGTCGTAATCTGACCGATGTTGGAGATCGCTGTGCCCGTCGAGCTCTGGATGCCGGCAATCCGCGCCTTGATGTCTTCCGTGGCCTCGGCCGTTTGCCGCGCCAGTTCCTTGATCTCGTTGGCCACCACGGCAAAGCCCTTGCCCGCCGTTCCTGCCCGCGCCGCTTCAATGGTCGCGTTCAAGGCCAGCAGGTTGGTCTGCGCCGAGATGTTGGTGATGGTTTCGGTCACCTGCCCGATCTCCTGGGCCGCCTGGCCCAGCTTCTGCATCTGGTCCGCGATGTCTTGCGCCTGCGCGGTAGCCTGCTCGCTGATGACGTGAGCCCTGGAGGTATTGGCGGAGATGTCGCCCACCGTGGCGCTCATCTCCTCCGTGGCGCAAGCTACCGAAGAGAGGCTGCTGGTGGACTGCTCCATGCCCGTGGCGATGGACGTGGTGTTGGCGCTGGCCTCCTCGGCTGCTGCCGCCACCGTGTGGGTTCTTTCCGACATGGCCGCCGTTCCGGATACGGTTTGCCTGGCTACAGCGGTGAGCTCGGTGGCCGCGGCGCTCAAGGTCAGAACTCCGCTCGATATGCCTCCGAGCAAGCGGCGAAGACTGTTCTTCATGGTGTTCAGAGCCACGCTTGCTTCACCGATCTCGTCTCCCGATTCCACGTGGAGATCGGCGGAGGTCAGATCGCTGTTGGCAATGCGATTGGCAAACTCCACCGACCTGCCGAGCGGCCGTATCACCACTTTGCGAATCACCAGAATGACGGCGGTCGAGGAAGCCAGAAGCGTCAGAAGGCTGAGCAGGAACGTGGCGATTGAATTGGATTGGGCCGTCGCCACCAACTGTTCCGTCGAAGCCGTAACCGCGAAGGCGCCGCGCAGGTACCCAACCTTGTAGCCTTCCTTGGTGCCCCCAACCGGGTCCTTCGCGCCGGCCGGATCGCCGTGACAAACCAGGCAATCCTGGGTGATGCGAACCGGCTGCGCATAGCGCATCACCTCCTGGTCCCCAACCCGCTGCCGCTCGGAAAACTCCTTGAGCGTGGGATCGGCTTGAAACATCATCAAGGCGCGACGCTCAAAGTCGTCGGGCTGGTTTTTGGGATCGCGCGGCGCGAGCGATGGGGTACGAAATTTCATGCCGTGGCCGTCGGCATATCTCTCCGCGACGCTCCAGGCCGCGACCACCGGAACCTGGTTGAGGCTCTTGAAGTTCCCGTCGGGCACCAGGGTGCGGAGATTGTCGGAGAACCAGTTCTGCGTGGCGCCCGCCATGCCGGTAATCTGGCGAACCTTATCGCGGAAGGCCTCTTCCGCCTGGCGATTGATGCGCCGCTGAGTGACCGAGAAGCTGATGATCGATGCGGCCGCCAGGACCACGACCACCGTTCCAGCGATTTTTCCGGAAAGCTTCATTTGGCTGATCATGCGTTACCTCGATTTCCTTGGCGATGATGTGCCGATCGGCCGCAAAGGCGGATCCGATTGCCGTCTTCGCCCTCAGACCCTGAATTGAGCCACCTGAGCGCCCAGCTGTTCGGCCAGATGAGACAGGTCGGCCGCGCTGGCTTGCACGTGTTCGCCGCCCTGCTGAATCTCGGCGACAGCCAGGTTGACGCCTGCGATGTCTTTCGCGATGCTCTTCGACACCTGCGCGGTCTGGGAAACGCGCTCGTTGGCGTCCCGCACCCCGCCCGAAGCCTGCGCGATGTTGCCCGCCACATCTTTGGTCACCGTAGCCTGCTCTTCAATGGCCGCGGCGATGCTGGTCACAATCGTGCCCACGTCCTTGATCACGGTCGTGATCTGACCGATGTTGGAGATCGCCGTTCCCGTCGAGTTCTGGATCCCGGCAATCCGCGCCTTGATGTCTTCCGTGGCCTCGGCGGTTTGTCGCGCCAGTTCCTTGATCTCATTGGCCACCACCGCAAAGCCCTTGCCCGCCGTTCCTGCCCGCGCCGCTTCAATGGTCGCGTTCAAGGCCAGCAGGTTGGTCTGCGCCGAGATGTTGGTGATGGTCTCGGTCACGTGCCCGATCTCCTGGGCCGCCTGTCCCAGCTTCTGCATCTGGTCGGTGATGGTCTGCGCCTGTCCGGTGGCTTGCTCGCTGATGCTTCGCGCCTTGGCCGTGTTGGCGGAGATATCGCCCACCGTGGCGCTCATCTCCTCCGTGGCGCTGGCCACAGAAGAGAGACTGCTCGAAGACTCCTCCATGCCCGCGGCGATCGAGAGGGTGTTGGCGCTGGCCTCTTCGGCTGCCGCCGCCACGGTGTGGGCCTTCTCCGACATCGAGGTGGTCCCGGAAGCGGTTTGGCTGGCCACAGCCGTCAGTTCGGTGGCCGAGGCGGCCAGCGTCTGCACGCCGCCGGCAATGCCGCTCAGCAGCTTGCGCAGATTTTCGCTCATGGTTTGCGAGGCCGTTGCCAGTGTCCCCAACTCGTCTGCTCTCGCAAGCACCGATTCGGGAAGTTTCGCGCCGCTTAAGTCGCCGCCGGCGATGGCTTTCAAACGTTCCACGACTAGAGACAAGGCGCCGACGACCTTGCCACTGAAGAAAAAGGCGATTCCTAAGCCCATCGCCAAGGAGAGCAGCGTTGAAATGGATAGTAGCCATTGTGTTTGGCTCTGGCTTTGCAGGAGCTGGTCAACATCCTCATTCACCAGGGACGTTGCGCTTTGAACCAGCCCATCGGCAGCATCCCTGACTACGACTCCGTGCGGCTCAACAGTTTTCACCAGATTTTCGTCAAGCGCGGGAATGCTCTTCGGGCCCCCGGCCAGCCCTTCGCCGACAATGTCCGTCTCCTCTTGTTGCAGCCCCGGCAATTCAGACGCCAGCAAGTTTACGCGGTCTTTGTTCTCCTGCAGAACAAAGCGATGGCTCATCTCCGGAAGGGGCGCAAAGGCCGCGTCAATCTGGGCCCAATCCTCTCGCACCTTCTGACTGTAGGCCTTCGCCTGGTCTGACTTTCCGTTTTCCGTGGACAAGAGCACGCGCCGGACGTCGGATCGCGCCTTCATGAGATTTAAAGCCGCTGTGCTCGACTGCACGAGGAGCGGCACCCGGGTTTCCTTAAACCGATCGAGTTTCTGGCTGACGTCGGACGCCTTCCAAAAAACGACGGATGAGGAAATGAACACAAGGCCCAGCACAACAGAAAATGCCAGTACCAGTTGCGAACGGATCTTAAGTTTCATTGCAGTTCTCTCCTTCGAGCTTCGTGTTTGCCCTTCTGCCTAGCCGTTTTCTGTTTGGCAGGCGATCAAGCGAGCGCATAACTGCCCGCAGCGGCAGCTGGTTTTTGAGTGTCCGCGCGCGCGTACTCCCGCAATTGCTCCAGCAGCCGATCCCGGTCAAGTTTGGTCTGGTAGTCGTCGATCCCCGCGGCCTTGCCGCGGGCGATATCATCGTCACCGGCCAGTGAAGTCAGGGCGATGATGGGCAACTGCATGGTGCGCCGATCGGCCCGGATGCGGCGCGCCAATCCAAGTCCGTCCAGGCGCGGCATTTCCACGTCCGTCACCACCGCCCGCACCTGGTCGAGGTTCTGGAGCAGCAGTTCCCAGGCGGCTTCACCGTCCGGCGCCCCCAGCACCCGATAGCCGTCTTCCTCGAGAAAGCGCGTGATCTGCGAGCGGAAAAAATCGGAGTCCTCTGCCAGCAGCACTCTGAACTCCGGTGCGTCCGCCGAGCGCGGTTGTTCAACCGCCTGCTGCGCCGCCCATTCCGGCCACGCCGCGTCCACCAGTTCGTACAGGTCGACAATCAGCGCCGTGCTGCCGCGGATGATGGTGGACCCGGCCACGCCCTTCTGGCGGTGGGTGGTCTGATCGATCCGGGCGGCGGTCTCGACGACGTCGACCGGCATGGCCCCGAGCAAGCCAATCTCATGGCCGCGCACGTTGGCAATCAGGACGGCCAGCTCCCTGGCATCGGAGATTGGCTCAACCTGGGCAGCATCGGCCAATGTGACCAGCGGCAGCAGACCGCCGTGATACTGCATGGTCCGTCGTCCGCCGATGATCTCCACCTGCCGGGGCCCGATGTGTTCGATCCGCGTAACCATATCCAGGGGAAGGGCGCACAACACCTCCGGAGAATTGTGAAACAAAGCCAGAGAATGGCCGTCGGTCAACTGCTCCCGATCGGCGTCCTCGCTTTGCGCGCTGGAGTGGGCCATCGCGGCAATCGCATCCAGGTTGGCCTTGGCCGCCAGGCCGGCGACGTCGAGAATGAGGGCCACAGAGCCGTCGCCCAGAATGGTCGCTCCGGCATACTCCTCCAGGCCCTTCAGATGAGAGCCCAGAGGCTTCACGACGATCTCCTCGGTGTCGTGAAAGCTGCCTACCACCAGACCGTAGGATTGTGTGCCGGTGGTGACGACCACGATCTCCTGCGTGCCGCCCGCCCGACGCCGGTCGTCGGACTTGCGTGCTTGCGGTGTTCCGGCCAGAGGCGGCGCCGGAGATTCTTCCCTGGAGCCTGCAATCCGCAGCGAGCGCCGATCAGCCAGCCGGGTCCGGCGATCCACCTCGCGCCTTTCGGTGGTTGGATCTTCGTAGGTGGGTATCACTCCCAGCAAATCCGCAAAACGCAGCAGCGGGATCAGGCGGTCGCGCAGCAGCAGCACCTCGGCGTCTCCCACAATTTCAATGCGGGTCTTGGCCTGGCCGGGCAGCACGTGCCGCATCTCTTCCACGTTGATCTGGGGGATGGCAAACCGCTCACCCTCGACCGAGACGATCAGCGAGGGGATGATGGCCAGCGTCAAGGGCAGCTTGATGCGAAAGGTTGTGCCTTTTCCCAGAGCCGAAACAATCTCCACCTTGCCGCCCAGACGGTCCAGGTTGGTTTTGACCACGTCCATGCCCACGCCGCGTCCCGAGACATCGCTTACCTCGGTGTTGGTGGACAATCCGGGAAGGAAGATCAGCGACATCTTGTCCTTCGCCGTCATCCCCTCCAGCTTCTCGGCTGCGATCAGTCCTTTGCTCAACGCCACCTTGCCGATGCGTTCCGGGTCGATGCCCCGGCCGTCGTCGACGATCTCGACCACCACCTGGCCGGCTTCATGGCGGGCGTCGATGCTCAATTGACCCTGGCGCGGCTTTCCGGCCAGAACCCGATCCTCCGGCAGCTCGATGCCATGATCGACGGCGTTGCGCACCATGTGCGTCAAAGGATCGGAGAGCGATTCGATCAGGCTCCTGTCCAGGGCTACGTCCTTGCCGCGAATCTCCAGCTGAATGTCCTTGCGCAGGGACGCGGACAGGTCGCGCACCAGGCGGGGAAACTTCCCGAATACATTGCCGATGGGCTGGAGGCGGGTTTGCATGACCACATCCTGCAGCTCGGAAGTGATCTGGTTGATGCGCTGGTCGGCGGCCTTCAGTCCGCGCGCATTCTTCTGGGCAATGGAGGCCCGCAACTGGTTCCGTCCCAGCACCAGTTCGCCGGCCAGGTTCATCAGCATCTCCAGCGTCGCCACGTTCACCCGGATGCTGTCCTCGACTACGGACGCAGGCGCCGGGGAGGCCGCGCCCGCAACCTGTTTGACCGCAATCGAGGCAGGCGGCGCGGAGACCGATGGGGCAGCCGGCGCCGTTGCCGGCAGGGATCGAGGAGCGTCGCTGGCGGCGGGCGGCGGTACGATCTTCGCCGGCTCCGCCGGGCGCGGCGCCTCTGTCCGCGCGGCAGCCGCCGCCTGAGTCTGGTCCGGATCGGAGAGCAGTTTGACCTTGTCGCGTGTATGGGGGAAAAGAAAATCGATGTCGTCCGGCGTGAAGATGGTGGCCAGGACCAGGCGCAGAGGCAAGCGGTTGCCGATCGGATCGTTCAGCGTGCCCACCGCCTCGAAGTTGACTTCGCAATCCACAATCTGCCCGGCCGCAAATAATTTCCGGAAAACTTCGAGCACCGTCTGGCCGCGCCGCTCAATATCGTGAATCAGGTCGTATTCGGCCGCGTACAGGTAGTTGCCACACTCTTTGGCCCGTTCATAATCGAACTTGGACAGCACTACCGGGGGCCCTCCCCCTTCCGGCTTGAGCGTCACGGTCTGCGAGAGAGACGCCTTCTTCTCCTGCGGCAGGAAGGACGACGCAAGTCCGGTTAGATTCAGGACCAGCTCGTCGATATCGGCCTGGGCGCTTTCGGCAGGGTGATTGATCATCTCGCGCAGACGGTCAAAGGCCGCGAGCAGCAGGTTGGTGATCTCGGCGTTGGGGGGCATCTTCCGTGAGCGGATCATGTCGAGTACGGTCTCGGCCCGGTGCGCCAGTTCCTTTACCTTGCTCAGGCCGAAGTATCCGCTGGCCCCCTTGATCGAATGAGCCGCCCGGAATACCTTGTTCACCAGCTCGGCATCGATGTCCGCTCCCTGCTCCTCGATGGCCAGCAGATCGGTCTCGATGGTGGTCAGGTGTTCCCTGGATTCATTGATGAACTCGGCAAGCAGTTCGTCGTCCAGACCCACATTCGCGCCGCTATCCATGAAGACTCTCCTGTTACGCTCTTCCGCTCACGTTGAGGCGTGCCGTCAGGCGCATGCTCTGCAGCAGCCGAAAGATGTCGGGGCCAACGTTGGTCACTCGCACTTTGCCTCCCTGCGGAACCACGCTGTTGGCGGCCGCGATCAGCAGACCCATGCCGCTGGAATCGAGCATTGCCGTGCGCGACAGATCGAACACCAGCTCCCGCGCGCCCTGGTCCAGCATTTCCTTCAGATCGGCCTGCAGATCCGGCACCACGATCGCGGTCAGATCGCCCTGGAGCCTTACCGAGCCTTGCTGGCCCTCCTGTTCCACCACATAAGCAGCCATCGTGCCATCTTCCTTTCTCGCTCGCTTCGTCTTCCTGATCCAGAGCTCGATCTGATTTCCGCTGCGATTGAAGCTGACGCGCTCGGCATACAACTCGTAGAGCTGCAACCCGCGTCCGCCGCAGGTGGTTGTATCCAATCGCTTCTGGCGCGCTTGTCGCCAGGGAAACCCCGGGCCTTCATCGCTTACCTGCAGGCGAATCCACTCCCGGCCGACAGTCAGGTTCAGAACAACTGCCTTATCGGCGGCATTCCGATTGCCGTGAACCACGGCGTTGACCAGGCACTCCCTGGCCAACAGCTCAACCGCGAAACCCCTCTCGGCCAGGCCGGCCCCCTCCATCAGGTTGCGGACCCTCATACACAGCGACTCTGCTTCCTCCACCCGCGACGGGATGGTTTGGCAGAGCGAGATCGGAGCAGGCCGCCGGGAAATCATCACTGTTCCACCCCCACCAGCAACAGGTCGTCGGTTGGATTCAAGCCGGCCATCACCTCGTCGACGACGGCAGGCACCAGGTCTGCGAGCGGCAAGCTCCGCCGCGCAAAGCAGGCATCGGAGAGGCGTTCGAGGCCTGCTTCGTACGAACTTCCGGCTTCGATCAACCCATCGGTATACAGGAAGAGCCGGTCGCCGCGGCTCAGCGTCAATTCGGCAGTGCCGAAAACGGCGTCGGCGAAAGCGCCGATCACGTCGCCCTCCTGGCGCAGAATCGCGGGTCTTCCCCCATCCCCGGGAACCACGATTGCCGGTGGATGGCCGGCGCTCACCAGCGACAGGCGCCCGGTTTGATGATTGAGCCGGGCGTAGATCAGGGTGAAGAACGCACCGGAAGGAAGGAACCGGCAGAGCGTGCTGTTGATACTGCTCACCACTTCGGCGGGAAGGTTGAGCGGGCTGGCGTAATCAGCCGCCAGCGCCTTGAGCGATGCCGTCCAGAGAGAAGCGCCAAGGTCGTGTCCGCTGGCGTCGGCCACCAGGTAGTCCACCACATCCTGGCCCGCCGGGATGACGTCATAAAAGTCTCCGCCCGCAGACAGCACCGGGTGGATGGAGGCGTGGAAGCGTGCGCCGGGAATGTCCTGCGGCCGAGGCATCAGGTTCTGTTGTGCACTGGCCAGCCGCCCCAATCGATCCGCCTGCAGCTCGTACAGGCGCTCATAGGCCTGCTTGAGCCGCAGATGGGTCCGGACCCTGGCGATGACCTCGGCCCCTACGATCGGCTTGGTGATGTAGTCCACTCCGCCGACTTCAAATCCCTTGACCTTCGTGGAAGTGTCTTCGTTGGCAGAGATGAACAGAATGGGGGTGGCGAAGGCAGTGGCTTCGGAATGGAGGGAGCGGCAGACCTCGAAGCCCGATCCATCCGGCAGATTGACATCCAGAAGGATCAGGTCGGGACGCTGCTCGCGAAACCCCTGCAATGCCCCTGCGACATCGTTCGCGCTGGCCGTTCGGAAGCCGGCCTTTCTCATGAAGCCCGCGATGGTGCGAACGATGCCGGCATCATCGTCGACCACGAAAACCAGCGGAGGCTTCTTTTGTCCCGGCATCGTAGGGACTCCTGTTTTCCCTGACAGCAGGCCCGATTCACACCCGTGCCTCTGCCTGCACACCAGGCTCTGCAACTCATCGCCCGGTTGGATTTGACATGCGATGACGATAGTCAAACTCGCGCGCTTGCGCGGAGCAAGATCGAAGTATTGTTCAAACCCATTCCGTTTGTGGATACTTCCGTGCTCTGGAGTCCCGAATTGAATCGCCGCGCAAATTTTTTTGCGGCCCGCATTCGCAGCCATCTGGTTTCATGGCGAAAAGGCAAAGACGAAAAAGCAAACCAGCCGACGCCCGGATTAAAGGATTACGCGAGCGCTGCCGATACGCGGTGCATGACCCACACGCAGCGATCCGAATACGGCATGAGCGGCCGACGGCGCTGATCTGGATGAAGCTGAATGCGACGCAGAGACTTTTGCCGCTAGCTCGTGCTGTTCAGCCATGTCCTGGTGTCGTGGCACCCAATCATGCTGTTCGGGCCCGCTTGATCCGCCAGGAGAACCTGAATGAAAAGAATTGCCTGTACCTTACTCGTTGTTTTGAGCCTTTCCGTCCTCTGCGCATGGGGCAAGGAAGGCGGCGATCAGTATCCAAATGGCGCTGAGACCTGGTTTGCGGGGAGCGCTCCACCTGCCGGCCACTACTACGTGAATTATTTTGGCTACTACGCCGCAAAACTGAAAGATGGCTCCGGCCAGCCGGCCCTGCTGGACGGTCAGACACCGTCGGTATACGCGACATTCAACGCGCTGAGATTTGTGGAGATGACGCGTTTCAAGCTGCTGGGCGGCGACTACGGTTTACACGTGATTGTGCCGGTGGCCTATCAGTCGGTGGACATGAATGGCCGCGCCAGCAACACCAATCTTGGAGACATAATCGTCAATCCCTTCATTCTGGGGTGGCATCGCCCGCAGTGGCACGCGTTGACGGCGGTGGATGTTTTTCTGCCTACCGGTTACTACAACAAGAATGACGCGCGGGTCAGCACTGGCGCCAACTACTACGGCTTCGATCCGTTGTTTGCGGTTAGCTACATGCCCAGATCGAAATGGGAGGTCTCCAGCAAACTCATGTACAACCTGAAGACGACCAACACCGCGACGGATTACCATTCCGGCCAGGAGTTCCATGCCGATTACGCAGCGGGCAAGCACATCGGCGGCTGGATGGTGGGCGCGACCGGATACGCGCTGAAGCAGACAACCAATGACATGCAGAATGGTCAAGTGGTTGCGGCCGCGGCGGGACTGTACAACACCGGGCGCAAAGGACGGGTGGTTGCCATCGGGCCGAGCTTGGGCTATGTCAACAGCCGGCATGTAGTCATCATGGCGAAATGGCAGCACGAAACTCTGGTCCAGAACCGCTTTGGCGGAGATAAATTCTGGATCAAGGCAATCATCCCGGTGGATGAGCTTCTGAGGCGGAGAAGCGCCCAGTAGCAGAGGAAACACGGCGCGCCGCCTGTGCAGCACCTCATGCACATCGCTGCAAGGATCGCGCCGCCGTGTTTGACCTTTTCCAAAATGGCGGAGATGGCGGCGGCTCGCAACCGCCGCAGAAGGTTTTTGAAGTTCAAATAGATGAAATTTTGACTCACCCGCAAAGGAGAATGCCGGGGAGTTAGCCGCGCTACACCCCGACCAGCACGTTCGACGCTTTGATGACGGCGCTGACCTTGTCGCCCACCTTCAGTTCCAGGGCGCGCACGCTCTGCTTGGTGATGGAGGCAACAATTTTGGTGCCGCCGTGCAGGCGAATAATCACCTCACTGTTGACCGCTCCATCCGTCAGCCCGGTTACTTCGCCGGGAAGTATGTTCCGCGCGCTCAACCGGGCCACATCCATTTCTTTCCCGATCATCACCTCTGATGCTTTGATGACCGCGAAGGCCGTCTTTCCGTTCTCCAGTTCCAGTGTGTCGGCGCTGGAGTTGGTGATAATCGCGGTGACAATCTCCCCGCCGGCCAGGCTAAGAGAAACTTCGGCGTTGACGGCGCCTTTGGTCACCCCTTGGATCGTGCCGGGCAAAGCGTTTCTCGCGCTGAGTTTCATTCTTGTTCTCCTCTCCAGGGCAGCTCGGAATTCAGGATCGCGCTGCGACACCTTATCGAGCGCTTCTAAAGTGGTCTCAATCTATCCGATTCGCAGAGCAGGGTCAACACGAAACGACTTGACGGCCAGGGCAATCGCATTTGGACGTCAATCGAACAAACCTGGATTCTCGAGGGAGAGGATTGTGTAGAGCCGCTCGCCTGGCGCGATGCCTTCCCCATCGTTGCTCGCCTGGCAAACGGCCCATGTCAAGGTCTGGTCTAACTGCAGGCGTAGGACTCCAGCGCGTTGCGGTTGGGAATGGTGAGCGTGGAACCATGCTGCGAAACCAGCTGGCGATGCTTGAAGACGCTCAGGGTGCGGGTCACGGTTTCGCGCGAGGCGCCGATGAATTCGCCGATCTCCTCATGGGTGAGCGAAAGCCGGCACCGCGCTGGTCCGCCCGCCGCTTTGTTGTCGCTGCTCTCACTCCAACCCAGCAGCAGCCGCGCCAGCCGCTCCGGCGCCGAATTCGACAGCCCCACCGTCCGCAGTTGCTCGCAGGCCACGTTGAAGGTGCGGATCATCTCCCGCGCTACCGTCTGGTAGGTCGCCGGGTGACGATTCAGGAACTGCAGGAATGTCTGCCGCGTCACCCGCGCCAGCTTGGCCGGGTACAGCGTCTCCGCCGTCATCTCGTACTCTTTGCCCGAGACCGTGGAGGACAGCCCCAGCACTTCACCGGCCTTGGCTATGCGAAAGCTCAGCCGCCGCCCGTCTTGTGAATTGATCGAGAGTCGCACTTCTCCCTCAAGAACAATCACGATTCCCGTTGCCGGCTGGGTCTCCGCGAAGAGAATCGAATGCGCCGGGTAGGTAGAAGGAAAGATCAGCGTCTCCAGGTCGGCAAGCGCCTCCGGCGACAGCAGGTTGAAGAATTCACCCTTGCGATAAGCGGGAACATTCGCGTGTGTGTGTGTGATTTCCATGATCAGACCTCCTCGTGTTGCTCTGTTTCCTTGCGCTTTACTTCTTCTGCCAGGTACTGCGTCCACGGCGTGCCGGTAAGAAGATCTGCTCGCGTTTCCCTGTAGATGGTGCGCAATATTTCAATTCCCTGGGCATCGGCGTAAGTCATCTGGCGAAGATCGAGCGCCAGTTTGCGCCCACCCTGCTCAGGCGATGTTTGCGTCCACAGGCGGTCAAGTTCGGCCACCCATGGTCCTGCCAATCGGCCCTCCAGTTTGAGGACCATCGTTTCAGCGTTCTCTTCGAGGGTGATTCGTAACGCCATGCCTTGAGCAAATGCACGGCGCATGCCAAACGCGCGCCGCTCCCTGGGTACCGCGACGATACGCAGAAGACAAAAGAGTTAACGCGAGGCGGTCGCCTCCGTGCCTTGCGCCCGCCTTTGTGACCAGATGAAGTGACGACGACGATATTTCGTCACGCGACGAAGGGACGTCACCAGCCGCTCAGGGGAAGCCTCTCGCAGGCCTCGGGGAATTTCCGGCATCCGGAAACGGTTTTTGCCTCTGTTCCCGCGCGGTTCTCCAGGGACAACCGTCACCCAGGGCGGGGCATCCGTTTCAAACGAAAGGTATTTTGAGCGGGAGGCTTGTGCCCATGAAAATCCTTGGCACCATTGTTCTTTGCGGGGCTCTTCTTTTTGTTGCTCCAGCGGCGTTCGCCGATACAGTGCGGACCGACTGGAACCACCAGGTCAACTTCGAGCAGTTCCATACCTACTCGTGGGGCGACGTGAAGATTTCCGACCCCTTTGATGTCCACACCATCAAGAGTGCCATCGATTCCCAACTCCAGAAGAAGGGCTGGCAAGAGCTTCCGTCAGGCGGCCAGGTAACTATCAGCGTCATCGACGGTGTCCACAACGAGAAGGAAGCCGAGACCTACTACGACGGCCTGGGCGGGGGCTGGGGCGGAGGTTGGGGCTGGCGCGGCTGGGGCGGGGGTTGGGGCCTTGGCGGATTCGGCGAGTCTCAGACCCAAGAAGTGAATGTCCCCCAGGGGCACATGGTGATCGATATGTTCAACAGCGAGAATAAGCAGCTCATCTGGCGCGGCATCTCGCAGGGCGAGGTCAAAAGCAATCCGGATAAAGAGCGGAAGACCATGGACGGCGACATTCACAAGATGCTCAACAGCTTCCCACCGAAATCGAAATAGAGCTCGCGCAGCATGAAGAACGGGCGCAGGTCCGCGACAGGCACCGGTCATGAGGAACGGGCAGCGTCCGTGCCCCGTTTTTTGCGAAAGGGTGGGAGACCACATTTCTCGCTGGAGCCGCAGTGATTTCAGAGGTACCCTGCCTCGTATAATCTCCCCATGAGCACGCAACCGGTTGTTGGTGTGGTGATGGGCAGCAAGAGCGACTACGACGTGCTTTCGGCAGCCGTCGAGCTTCTTGCGGCGCTCGACATTCCCCACGAGGCACGCATTGTGAGTGCGCATCGCACGCCGGACTTGCTCTTCGAATACGCGGAAACAGCACGCGCCCGCGGCCTGCGTGCCATCATCGCCGGGGCCGGCGGAGCGGCCCACCTGCCCGGAATGCTGGCGGCAAAGACGCTGGTTCCCGTGCTAGGCGTTCCCGTTGCTGCCACGCAGCTCAACGGCCTCGACTCACTCCTCTCCATTGTGCAAATGCCCAGGGGCGTGCCGGTGGGTACGCTGGCCATTGGCAAGGCCGGCGCAGCCAACGCCGCGCTGCTGGCCGCGGAGATGCTGGCCACCACAGATGCCGCCCTCTACGAGCGCCTCGCCGCATGGCGCGCCGCGCGCACCCAAGAGGTGCTGGAGCAAACGTTGGAGCCCGCATCCTAAGACGCGGCGTATGAGAAGGCCGGACTGGTAGGCCGGCACCCGCCAAGCCTATAAAATCGACGAGGGGCTTTAGCCCCAGCGGAAAATTATTTTCATCTCCTGACGCAGAGTCGCAACAGAACACTATGTCCCCAAAGTCAGAAAATATTGTCCATCCCGGTGGCTTGCTCGCCATTCTCGGCGGCGGCCAGCTTGGCCGCATGATGGCCATGGCCGCGCGCACCATGGGCTATCACGTGCGCGTGATGGATCCCGAGCCCGAATGCCCGGCGAGCTACGTCGTCGACGAAACCATCGTCGGCCGCTGGGACGATGCGGACGCCGCGCGCCGGCTGGCCACAGACGCCGATGCCGTCACACTTGAAATTGAGCAAATCGGCATCGACGCGCTTCAGCAAGTCGCCCGGCTCGCGCCGCTGCGCCCCGGCGTCGAGCCCATCCGCATCATCCAGGACAAGACGCTGCAAAAGCCGTGGCTCGCCGAGCATGGTTTTCCCGTCGGCCCATTCCGCGTGGTGCGCAGCGAAGCAGAGCTGCGGGCTGCTGTTCCCGCATTGGGCGAAAATGTATTTCTGAAGATCGGCCGCGGTGGCTACGACGGCCGCGGACAAGCCCGCATCGCTGCTGCGCAGGGAGTTGATCTTGGACGAGTGTGGCGGGAGCTGGGCGAGCGGCCCTGCGTAGCCGAACAGGCCCTCGACCTGGAATGCGAGATCAGCGTCATGGCTGCGCGGAACCCAGCCGGCGAAGTCCGCAGTTATCCCGCCGCCCGCAACCATCATGAGGAGCAGATTCTGGCCTGGAGCGTGCTCCCGGCGGGTATTTCACCGGAACTCGAATCGCGCGCCGAAGCCCTTGCCGCCGGCATCATTGCGCAGCTCGGCATCGAGGGCCTGCTCTGCGTGGAGATGTTTATTACGCGCCAGGGCGAACTCTTGATCAACGAGCTGGCGCCGCGTCCGCACAACAGCTATCACCAGAGCGAGCGCGGCTCGCGTCACCAGCCAGTTTGAGCAGGCGGTGCGCGCCGCTTGCAACCTGCCGCTCGGCTCTACGGAGCTGATCGCCCCGTGTGCCATCGTCAACCTGCTTGGCGAAGTCTGGCTCGACCGCGAACCTGATTTTCCGGCCGCCCTTGCCGTGCCCGGTGTGCGCCTCCATCTATATGAGAAGAAGTCGCCGCGACTCGGCCGCAAGATGGGCCATTTGTCGGCCACCGGCGCCACGGCGGAGGAAGCTCTGGCGCGGGTTCTTGAGGCAAAGGGCAGGCTTTAAGCGAACGCTGCCGCGCGGCAAGCGAGACTTGTTGCCAGGCATTCACCGCGGGTCGTCGCGCAATCTCTTGTTTTTCACAGCGTTTCCCCGCACCCTCGGGCCTGTTTCGAGCATCCATGCAGAAAGAAGGCCCCGTAACCGCGTGTGAAGCCGGCTGTTGGGCTGCTGATGTTCACACGCTTTTCTTTCGGCCGCGCGGTGCGGTCTAACTCTCGCATTTACAATCGGAAACGGAGGAAACTTCCCAATGGCTTATGAACTGCCGCCCCTTCCTTACGACTACTCGGCTCTCGAACCTTTCATCGACACCGAGACCATGAAGCTCCACCACGACAAGCATCACCAGGCCTACATCACCAACGTGAATGCCGCGCTGGCCAACCATCCTGACCTGGCTGCGCTTTCCGTGGATGACCTGCTGCGCGACCTGAACCGCGTGCCCGAGGACATTCGCACCACGGTACGCAACAACGGCGGAGGCCACTCCAACCACAGCGCATTCTGGAAGCTGATGGGGGCGCCCAAGACGCCGGGCGTCGGCGGCGAGCCTACGGGCGCCATCGCCAACCAGATTGCGACTGACTTCGGCGACTTCGAGTCGTTCAAGAAGACCTTCAATGAGACCACGGCCAAGCAGTTCGGCTCCGGCTGGGGCTGGCTGGTATTCACCGGCGGCAAGCTGAAGGTGATCACCACAGCCAATCAGGATTCGCCGCTTGTCGCAGGGCCTCTACGGCATCCTGGGCAACGATGTGTGGGAGCACGCCTACTACCTGAAGTACCAGAACCGCCGCCCCGAGTACCTGGCCGCGTGGTGGAACGTGGTGAACTGGGACGAAGTGAACCGCCGCTTCGCCGTCGCCAAGGGCTGAAGAGCAGTTCTCAGTTGTCAGTTGAAAAATCCGTGCCCCATCCTTTCGCCACTCTCCTGGCGAAAGGATGGGGCACGGCTCTTGACATCCCCTCTCATAGGACCTCCCAGCGGGCCAGCACCCATCCGTGACCGCGAAAAGCGCTTGCGAGAGGGTGGATGAGTGACTTGGCCCGGTTGCAATCGTCGAAACTTCCAGCATGTGCAACTTCGGCCGATCGGAACGATTGCATCACCAGCCGGCAGAATATGTTTTGACCGTCCTTGTCTGTCTGATGTACTTTCGCTGGTAACCGCGCGATCGCTGCTGCCAACCTGAAATAAATGGCGCGTACCGGAGGATCAAGTGGGAAGGATTAACAGCAGGATCATTGCTTCAGCATTCCTTGTGCAGGTCGTTTTGTTCTGCCCAACCCGTCAGGCGCGAGCGCAGGCGGATCCCTATCCGGCCATGGCTCCTCTGGGGGAGTATCTGATCCCAAAGGATGCGGAGATCGCGCTGGCTCGCAGCGCGGCACCTGCCACCATCGCGGACGGCGCCACCGTGATGGTGCTCGGACGACAGGGATACACGACCGCCGTGCAAGGCACGAACGGCTTTCTCTGCTATGTGGAGCGATCCTGGGCCCACACCACGGATAGCCCGGAATTCTGGAATCCCAAAATGCGCGCCCCCAATTGCTTCAATGCCGCGGCGGCCAGTAGCGTTGCGCAGATCTATCTGAAGAAGACCCGACTCGTGCTGGCGGGCAAATCGAAGGCGCAGATCGCGCAGGCGATTGCAGCGGCCCTGGACAGCGGAGAACTGCCGGCGCTGGCGCCGGGAGGCATGTGCTACATGATGTCGAAGGAGCAGTACCTCAACGATCAGGGCCACAGCTGGCACCCGCACGTGATGTTCTATGCTGCGGGCGACGTGGCGAAGAGTTGGGGGGCGAATCTGCCCGGCTCGCCGGTGATGGCGTCGAATGATCCAGAAGCGCGAGTGACGACTTTCATGGTCGTGGTGCACGACTGGTCGGACGGGACACCGGGGCCGTCGATGCAGCACTAAGTCGATGCAGCACTAACCGGTCCGTGGTCGACGAGTGCAACATCCCCAAATGACTCGACTGCCCAAGACTCGGGTTACGAGAGGATTTCTGGTGAGTTTGCTGAACCGCGAAAATCCACATCGCGGATCCATGAGCAGAAGATGACACAACAGGCTATCTCAGCAGGGTAACAAGACCCGTGGCCACAAGCGCCACTGCCCAGACCAAATCGAAGTTCAGCCACGCCTTGCGGAGAAGCGCGAGGCCGAGCTTTCGATAGACCACCCAGGCGACCAGCCCTGTGACGGCAAGATAGGCAACCGTGTGGACACCGGTGGCAAGCATCGCGGCCAGGGGACTGGCGGTCGTAGAACTGGCGGATGTGGAAAGGTGACTGTGGCCTGCCATCGGGCCGTGTGCTTCGACAGTGCTTCTCCCCAGCAACACCGGCACCACCATTAGACCTGCGCCGTGTGCAGAGGCCATCAGAAATGACCAGACGGTCAAGTCCCAAAAGCCTACCTTCATACGCACCCATCGCGGATGCTGATGCTGCACCAGGCAATAGATTCCAAGACCCACCAGGACCGCAGCGACGCAGTAGCGGATGACGACAAGCGGCAGCGTCATGCCCAGCAACACGGCAATCAACACGACGCTGCCGATTGCCACTGCGTGTCCGACCGCAAGAGGAACGAGCGATCTGGCAACCGCGCTTCCTTTTTGCTCCTGCATGCCCAGCGCCACCGCGAACAGCCAGCCCATCGCAGGGTTGAGTCCGTGGTAGGCGCCGAACAGCAGCATGAGCCAGAACACCGTAGGAGTGAGCCCGGCATGTGTCATTGCGTGTCCGAGTAGCAATAGGAATCCGACGAAGCGTCGCCGCCTTCGAGCCGCACCTGGTGAGCGCGCAATTGGTCAAACTCGACAAAGAACTTTTCATCGAGCTGGATCCCGCCCTTGGGGTTGGCATCGATCTTGACCATCCAGCTCCGTACGCCGTCGGGATAGAACTGCTCGTCCCACGGCGAGTAGAGCGAGTTTGTGAAGTAGACGCGCTTGCCGTCGCGGCTGATTTCGACCATCTGCGGGCCGCCGTTGAGAGCCTGCCTGGGCTTCTTCGGGTGAGCCGCCCGGCGCACGATGCCGCCGAGGTGAATCGAGCCCGTCTTCTTCGGGCTGGCGGGATCGGAGACGTCATACTGGATGAACTCGCCTGTCCCCCAGCACGAAACATAAAGGAAGCGATCGTCGAGCGAGAGGTTGATGTCGCTTACCAGCGGCGGCACCGCCTTGAAGCCCTGGAGCAGCGGCGGCAGGTTTTCCGGATCAGCCGGCTCCGCGGGAATTTCAATCACCTTGCGAACCGCCCATTGGCTGTTCTTCCCATCCTCCTCGCGATACCACATCCAGATGGAGGACGAAAGGTCTTTCAGCGAAACGACCACGCCGACGAATCCAAAAGTCTTGCGAGGATCGTGTGCGGGCCGAAGCTCCAGCACCATTTGTTGCTCCGCCCCCAGGTCAAGCTCTTGCAGGTGGCGGCGCTTATCCAGGTCCCAGAAATGCAGGTTGTGCCCGTACTTTCCCGCCAGCAGCAACTCCGGGTTCAGGCCGTTCTTGACCATATTCGGCGTGCCCCACTCGGAGGTGATCATGGTGTCGTGCCCAAGGTGCCACCAGAAGTCGTACGCCAGGTTCTGCGGGCCGCGCTCCTTCTCCCACTGGCCCTTCAGCTCAAACGTATCCGCGTCCATCAGGAAGATGCCGCCCGGACCATCGCCACTGGCCGAACCGAGCGCGCTGCCATAAATGCCGTCGGGGCCACAATGAATGGTGTGTGGCGACGTGTAGCCGGTCTTCCTCACGAACTCTTCAGGCTCGATCACTTTCACGATCTTGAGTTGGCCGTTGCCCGCCTTGGTATCGAGAATGTGAATGCGCGAAGATCCGATGCCCGGAACAATCAGGTAACGTCGCTCCATATGCGGGTGCGGGTTCTGCGGGCAAAGGCAGGCGCTGCACGCGTTCCAGCCGAAGTGATGCAACTCGTTATCGTTGCGGGGAAAATCCACCTGGCCCACGATCTCGCCGTAACCACGTGAATGCGGATCGACATCGATGACGCCCATGGCGTCCCGTTTTCCATTCTTACCGACGTTCAGCAAAGCGACGTAAGCGATGTGTTCCGGCGCAGCTTTCATCGCCATACCGGGCGAGGGATAAAAGGTTGGATCCGGCGTCAAGGACATGATCGATATCCTCCTTTTTGAGAGTCGCGGCGAAGGATTTGTCCGGGCCAATCGAAACGCCAACAGGGAAAGGCCATGCCCGCGATCCTGTCCGCCGCCGGCAGCCCACGGACGGTCACCGGCGATTGGCCGCACTACCGCAGATGCCTGATTTGGACTGCCAGTTGACCGAGTAGCTGGGAAACCGCTTCTTAACGCCGATAGAGTAGAGGCCGCGCGCCGTCATCATATCGACCACTTCCAGCTTGAACTGGTACTGAGGGCCGGGTCTGACGAAGGATATCGGAGTCGAGGTGGAAGGGTTTCGTGTACGGTTCGACCGGAAAGCCTTTCGTTCTCCAGCCATCCAGGCCGCCCTTGAGGAGTTTGATTCGCGAGAATCCGCTGGCAAGCGCTCGGTGCAAGATGGCTCGGCTGGTTTTATCACTCGGGCAGGTGCAGTAAACGATCAGGTCTCGCTCTTGGGGAAGCAGCAACGGATTCGCGCACACCTCCTCGGGCGCGAACCACTGTGCGCCCGGGACGATGACGGAATCTCCCAACAAGTCGAGAGGCTGGCGAACATCAAAGACAAGCACTTTCGGGTTTGAAGCCAACAACTCATGCAGGGCTTCCGGTGTAATGGTGTACCGTTCCATTTCACGACGGTCCCTGATGTATTTAGCCAGAACGACGGCCAGCAATACAGCAGCACAAATGGTCGTTACCGCCCAAACCATGTCTGCCTCTCCTTGACGATACTGAGATTCACCTGAAGGTTGATAGGATTCATTCTCGGTACCCAGTCGAGACTGCGTGAGGAGAGGGCAGGCGGACCGTGGTTCGGCGCCGCGCGTACCACTCGGAAGCTCTGTTGTTCATGGTCCCTTACTAGACAACAAACGCATCAAAGAAGGGCGAAGGGCGCGGACATCGGCGTCGGCCAGGTTTCAGTGGCATCAAATTCTGCTCGGCCGCACGAACAAGAGGATGTTATGAGCGACCAAACTGGGAAATTGCTCGTCGTGGAGTCTGACGACGCTTTGAGAGCAACCCTCGTCACGGTGTTGGGAGACGCAGGATACAAGGTTTCAAGTGACTACCGCGGGGGGATGAAAGCCGTTCTCGCATTCGAACCCGACCTCGTCATTTTTGGTGCGGATCCGCCGCAGTTGGATTGTTGCGACCTTCTTTCTGAAATTAAAGCTTCCAGGCACACTCAAAATATACGAGTTGTGATGCTCGTTCACGGCAGCGCGGCAGAGCGGACTCGGGGACTGGATCTCGGCGCCGACGACGCGCTGTCGCTGCCTCTCGATCCCGCCGAATTGCTGGCCAGGGTACGCTCTCAACTGCGCAACAAACAGATCGCAGACGAGTTTGGGGAGCGGCTGCGCATTGCAGAGAACAGTCAGAATATGAATCGGCAGGTGGTAACGGCAGTCCACGACGAACAACGAACCCTTCTCGTCGGCGCTACAGTTATCGTTGTTGGGCTTCTTCTTGTGGGTTTCGTCTCATTCTTCCTCTACCGTCGCAGCCACGCCGAAAATGTCCGGGCCTATGCCGCCATCACGCGACTGCAAACGGGTGCACTCTCGCAACAGAGCCTGCTGGAACGCTCTCGCCGGAATCTCGCAAGCCCGACACCCGGAACGGTAGGCAGCCCACAGGAAGACAGCGCCGCTCTTAAAAACCAGGTAGCGGCAGTAGAAGGCCGCCTCAAAAAGCTCGAATCAGAGGGCAGGATTGCACATACGATCATCGATGCTGATGAGCCGAGTGTCTGTCTCATCCATGTTGTGCTGGCATTCCGTGATCACAACACCGGGTTGAAATTACACTACGCGGCGCTCACGAACACCGGAGAGCCTGAGACCGACAAGTCCAACAATCCCTTGGTGAGCCTCACAGGGATCGGTCCAGAGGTTCACCTTGATGTCTTTGGCACCGGGTTTCTTGCCTCCGATGATGGACAAATCCTCACCAACCATCACGTCGCCGAACCGTGGTGGCAGAACGAAGAAATTAAGGAGATGCTCGATGAAGGCCTGGAGCCGGAGATTGCCGAGATGACGGCCTACTTCCCCGGCGTCGCTCATGGCATTCCGATTACGACCAAAAGGATTTCTTCCGCTGCAGATGTCGCAGTCTTGAAGGGAAACGTTTCAGGGCTGGGCCTTCGACGTCTCGCCCTGGTCGATGCTCGCCACTCTGCCATCGGTGGCAGTCCGGTCGTGTTACTTGGCTATCCGACCGGCGTGGAGGCCATTCTGGCCCGAACCGGCGCATCGACTCTCCAGGCCATCGCAGCTTCATCGAAGGGCGATTCGAAGCAGGTGATGGAAGAACTAGCGCACCGTCACTTAATCACGCCTGTCGTCACGCAGGGACACATCGGCGACGTACTGCCCGACAAGATCGTTTATGACGCCCAGACGACCTCCGGCGGTTCCGGTGGCCCGCTCTTCAACGATCAAGGTCAGGTCATAGGAATCAACTTTGCGATGGTACGTGACTTCGGGGGATCGAACTTTGCCATTCCCGTGCGATTTGGGGAACAACTCCTGAAACCCTGAAACGAGTAACCAACCGCGCTGGTCCATACGTCTTGCCGCCGGAAGCGACTTAAAACAAGTCAATTCTTATAAACGACGCTCAAGGAAGATGCGTGCGCCCGGCGGGCTCAAGCCCTGTTCGTTTGTGCCGATATGCCTGACATGCAAATCAGAACAGCGCCCGGCGATGCGAGTGCCATCGGGATTGCATACCGCGCTCATTGGCAGAGCAAAGCGGATGCGCCGCCTGAAAATGAGCCATGAAAGCGGCCGCTGTGTTGACGGCGGCACGCCGACGCTGGAATTGCACTGAGATTCGGATTCCCAGTTGTACTACCTGTTTTCCTGAGATCTGCGACCCACGGAAGGCCCGGCATAGGGCTTGAGAATTGATCGGGTCGGGCGACTAGGAAGGTCGAGCAGGAAGGCCAAGTTCGACAAGCGCCACCGCGGTGCGCACCGGCCAGGGACGGACGCAAACATCGAGCAGAGATCCTCTCCAGCCGCACGGCCGATGAACGCTGGTCACGAAGCGCGTGGCCGCCCAGAAAGAGAATGCGATGAACAGGCATGGATGGTGCAAACGAACCCCTTTCGGCTTATCGCAGGGCGATGAGCTGGATCTCGGCGGGTGCGGAAAGCCCGAGTATCTCACCGTGCGCGGAGACGTCCCTGTGTCCCCGGCGCTGCAGCGGCCGTTCGAAGCAATGCTCGAAGAAATGATTAACATGGCAGAACTGCTGGAGCGAATCGACCAGGATCGCGAATTGCTGTATGAGTTTCTCGGGCTTTTGCTCGTCGAACTCCCTCCTCTCCATGCGCAGTTGGGGCGGGCGGTGGAGAGCGGAAATGTGCGGTTGATCCAAGACCAGGCGCACACTTTGAAGGGCATGCTCGCCAATTTGGCGGTGACCAAGAGTGCCGCGACCGCGGCGCTGATCGAACAGCAGGCACGCGCGGACGATCGGGGTGGCATCGCAACATCAATGGCTGAGTTCAACAGTCAGGTCGCCCGCTTAATGCCTGCCCTGGAAGCGTACCTGGCGGACTTTGAGCGATGAACATCCTGGCTGCCGACGGCGAAGCGGCCTCCCGTTCCGGCCCCCGTGACTACGAATTCCGCTCCGTTGTTGTTGTGCTGCTCACCCTGCTGTTTGCGGCGCGCGCCCTGTCGGGGCTGGAGCCCGGCAAGCAGATCGACCAGTACTTTCACGATGTGTGGACATCGCAGCGGGGGCTACCCGGTGAAGCGGTGTACCAAATCTTGCAGTCGCCCGACGGCTACCTCTGGATGCGCACCTCCGACGGGCTGGTCCGCTTCGACGGGGTCCGCTTCGCCTCCATGGATGCGGCCATCGGCAACGAGCCGGTGAAGGCGATCGCCATGAGCGCCGGGGGCGATCTGCTGGTGCGCACGACTTCGCGGACCTTGCTCTATCGGAATAAGACATTTTCCAGCTATCTGCCGGCCGCGCCGCTGCCCGACGGCGAGATCCTGGCCCTGTTCGAGAACCGGGAGCATCAAGTGTTCATCGGTTCAGACGATTTTATCTATACTGCGCAACGCGACGGCCTTCATCTACTCCAGGGGAGCACCTCCCGCGTCTGGGCCTTTCTGGAGGACCCGGACGGAACCGTCTGGATCGGCGGGTATAAGGATCTCTATGCCTACCGGGACGGCCATCTGCGCATTGCGCAGAAGATGCCCATCGACAACGGAATCTTCGCCATCGCGCGCGACAGTCCGCACTCCCTCCTGCTGGGGACGGTGAACGGGTTATTTCGACTGGACACCGAGCGGGCAACCCTGCAACCCATTGACCCCAAGCTGTTCCACGGCGGCGTCAATCAAATTCTCGAGGACGGTGAGAAGAATCTGTGGATCGCCACGCAAGACTCGGGCCTGGTGCGCATGACCGATCGGAAGGTCTCGTCGTTCGAACTCTCCGACGGCCTGACGGATAACCGCGTCCTTGCTCTCTTTGAAGATCGGGAAGGAAGCCTTTGGGTAGGCACCGCCGGCGGATTGGACCGCTTCCGCAACACCAAGCTCACGACTATGACGAGCAAAGAGGGTCTTCCGGCCAACTACACCAACTCCGTGATCAAGGCCCGCGACGGCAGCCTCTATGTTTCCTGTGAGTTTGGCGGACTGGTCCGGATCAAAGACAACCAGGTGGTGAGCGTGATCTCGAAGGTCGCCGGCCTCAAGTCCCTGCACGGCGGCGCACTGTACGAGAGCCGGGACGGAAGCGTGTGGTACGGAACGGTGGGAGGCCTGACCCGCATCGCGGACGGCAAAATCACTCTCTACAACTCGGATCCCCATCTGGTGAATTGGTATATCTCGTCCATCAACGAAGACGAGGAGGGACTGATCGCTGCCACGTCGGAGACGGTTGTGGAGCGCATCAAGAACGGTAAAGCAGCCCCCTTCACGGTTCACGGGCAAACCACACCCCTGTCGACGCCGGGCAATTATACCTTTACGATCTATCGTCACCCCTCGGGGACCCTTTGGTTCGGCACCGTGAAGGGCCTGTACAAATATGCTCCGGGAGGCCTCCCAACCCGCCAGCCCCAGATTGACTTTCCGGTCACATCCATCTCCGACGACGGACAAGGCAGTTTATGGCTGGGGGGGCGCGCGCCGGGACTGATTCGTTTCCGCATCCGCGATGGCCGGGTGACCCGTTATGCGCGCCGCGACGGCCTGTTCGACGACTATGTCTCCCATGTGCTTCCCGATGACGCCGGCAATCTCTGGATCAGTACCTCCAAAGGCATCTATCGAGCCAGCCGGAAGGATTTGGATGATTTCGCCGACGGCCGCATCGCCCAGGTAAAGTCGACCCTTTATGGGACCGAGGATGGGATGAAGACCAGCGAGGCGTTTCCCGCGGCGGCGCAAGTAAGCGGCGTCAAGGGGACGGACGGTCAGCTTTGGTTCACAACGGTGTCGGGAATCGTCCACATCGATCCCGGCAACGTGCCGACCAATCCCCTCATTCCTCCCGTGCTGATTGAGAATCTGACCATCGACAACGTCGATATGCCCCTGGGAAACGATATCCAGATTCCGCCCGGCAAGGACAAGATCGAGTTTCATTACACTGCCATGAGCCTGCGCATTCCCACCCGGGTACGGTTCAAATATCAGCTTGAGGGGTACGACAAGAACTGGGTGGATGCCGGCGCGCGCCGCGTCGCCTATTACAACAATCTGCGCCCCGGAACCTACCGCTTCCATGTGATCGCCGCCAACGACGACGGTGTCTGGAACCTCGAGGGTGCGGCGATCAGCCTGGTTCTGAAGCCCCGCTTTTATCAAACGGGCTGGTTTTTTGTTCTCCTTATCCTGCTCCTGATTGGGTTGGTGCAGGCGGTTTTGCGCTTCAATACCCGGCGCTTGCGTCGGCGCGCCGAGGAGCTGACCCGGGTGGTGGATGAGCGCACCAAGACGCTGCAGGCGGAGATCATCGAACGGCAACGCGCCGAGGAGGCCGCCGATTCGGCCAACCGCGCCAAGAGCGAGTTCCTGGCCAACATGAGTCATGAGATACGGACCCCCATGAACGGGGTGATTGGCATGACCGAGCTGACCCTCAACACGGATTTGTCCGCCGAGCAGCGCGAGAATCTGGAGGCGGTCAGGTATTCGGCTGATTCCCTGCTTACGGTCATCAATGACATTCTGGATTTCTCCAAAATTGAAGCCGGAAGGCTCGAATTGGAGTCCGTCGACTTCAACCTGCGCGAATGCGTCGAGGTCACCCTCAAGACGCTTGCCCCGCGGGCCAATGAAGGCGGGCTGGAACTCCTGTGCGAGATCAATCCGGAGGTGCCCGAGATCGTGCAGGGGGACTCGGTGCGGATGCACCAGATCTTGTACAACCTGGTGGGCAACGCTATCAAATTTACCCAGCACGGCGAAGTCGCGCTCCAGGCCGAGGTTCTCTCCAGCGACGGAATCCACTGTACTCTGGGCTTCACGGTTTCCGATACCGGCATTGGCGTCTCCCGCGAAAAGCAGAAGTCGATCTTCGAGCCGTTTATCCAGGCGGATGCCTCGACCACCCGGCAGTATGGAGGCACCGGCTTGGGCCTGGCCATCACCAAGCGGCTGGTCGAGGCGATGGGCGGCAGCATCGGGATGGAAAGCGGTCCCGGCCTGGGAACCCAGGTGCGTTTCAGCGTTTGTCTCAAAGTCGGCGAGCTGCCGCCCGCTCCGACGCGCGATCAAATCGCTCGGCAGTCGTTCCAGGGCATCCGCGTGCTGATCGTCGATGACAATCAAACCAATCGGCGCATCCTGGAGGGCATGTTGTCCCGCTGGAAGATGCGCGTCGCCTCGGCGGAAAGTGGAGCACGCGCGCTGGAACTGCTGTCGGCAGCCTCTGCGAGCGAGGACCCGTATGCGTTGCTGCTCACCGACGCGCACATGCCGTACATGAATGGCTTCGAACTCGTAAGTTGTGTCAGCCAGATTGACAACATGAGGCCGCTTTCCATTCTCATGTTGTCCTCGTCGGGAGACCGGGGGGACGCGGCGCGCTGCCGCAAATTGAACATCGCCGCTTATATCGTGAAGCCGGTCCGGCAGGCGGATCTCTGTGACGCGATCGCACAGGCCTTGGGAGGCCCAAAAGAGCCATCCCCGGAAGCGGCCGTTCCGGGCGGGCGCGGCGCGGAGAGCGCAGTGCCGACAAACAGCCTGCGCATCCTGCTGGCCGAAGACAATGCCGTGAATCAGCGTCTGGCCACCAAGATCTTGGAAAAACGCGGTCACACGGTGGTGCTGGCTGCCAATGGCCGGGAGGCGGTGGCCAAGCTGGAAACTGCTCCCTTCGATCTTGTGCTGATGGACGTGCAAATGCCGGTGATGGACGGAATCGAAGCGACCGTCGCGATCCGCAAGAGCGAGGAGGGCACATCCATGCATCAACAGATCGTTGCTGTCACCGCACATGCGATGAAAGGCGACCAGGAGCGTTTTGCCGCCGCCGGTATGGACGGCTATCTCTCCAAGCCGATCCGCACCCAGGAACTGGATGCGTTGCTGAGCAAATACAATCACCAACCCATTGAAACCACAGCAGCAGGTTGATTGCGCAATGATGCCCGCTCGGGTAGGCTTTCAATCGTCGACCCATCCGGGTGGTTTAGAGCCGCGTTGCAGAGGGCCGGAATCGAAGGCGTAACGTGGCACACGCTGCGCCACACTTTTGTTAGCCGGCTCGTCATGCGTGGTGTAAACTTGAGAACAGTGCAGGTCCTGATGGGTCACAAAACACTCAGGATGGCCGCCTGATGTTTTAACACGCGAAGGGCGCCAATCTTTGCCGATCGTCTAAATCGACATATCTTACAAACACACAGGCCGACGTAGCTCAGTTGGTAGAGCAGCTGATTCGTAATCAGCAGGTCATCGGTTCAAGTCCGATCGTCGGCTCCAGATTTCCCGGCAGAATCCCATGACATTTGAAGCGATCGTGCGCGGGTCTCTCGCCCGCCGACCAAGGCCTGTTGTTGCCGCGGCCCTGCCGCACGACAGCCGGTCAGCAGACGCTATACCGCGTTAATTGAGGCTGGTCAGCTGCTCGAGGAACTTGTGGCCCAGGCTGCGAAGTGCGGCCAGGCGGGCGAGGCCGTTGGAGTTGTGGCCGTCGGATCGGGAGGCCAGGATTTCGGCGGCCAGGGCGTGTAGCTGTTCATGCAGGGTTTCAATGGCGGCAAAGGTGCCCAGGTTTGCGCGCCCGGCCAGGCGCTCGCCTTCGAGCCAGGCGCCGAAGCGACATTCTCCGGGATCGAGAGCGGGCGGAGCGTGGCGCTTGCCGCGCAGATAAGATTCGAATGCCCCCAGCCAGGCGCGATGCTCGACACAGGCAAAGAGCAGGGTGCGATTGCCGGAATGTACGGGCGGCGATGCCGTCCAGCGGGGATCGGGGCGCCAGCGTTCCATCCATCCGGGCAGCTCTTCGGCGGGCATGGGGCGAGCGATGCCGTAGCCCTGCGCCACCTCGCAGCCCAACTGCAGCAGCATCCATCCGTGCTCCACGGTTTCCACGCCCTCGGCTACGGTGTTGCGGCGGAATGCGGTGGCCAGGCCCAGCACGCCCTCCAGGATGGTGGGGTTTTCGGGGTCGTCGAGCATGTCCTTCACAAAGCTCTGATCGATCTTGAGGGTTTGCGCAGGCAGGCGCTTGAGGTAGGTGAGCGAAGCATAGCCGGTGCCGAAGTCATCGATGGCGAATGAGACGCCCATGGCGTGGCATGCGTCGAGTACATTGGAGGCCTGCACCAGGTCCTGCAGGGCGCTGGTCTCCAGCACTTCAAGCTCGAGACTGGAAGGCTTCACGGATGGATGCGCGGCGAGCAGTCGCCGCAGGCGCTCGGGAAAATCCTTTTGCTGCAATTGCAGCGCACCCACATTTACGCTGACGGGAATGTCGAGACCGGCTTTCTTCCAGTTCTCCATCTGCGTGAGCGCGGCATCGATGACCCATTCCCCCAGCTTCACGGAGAACAGATCGTTCTCGATGAGGGGCAGGAAGGCGCCGGGCGGGAGCAAGCCGCGTTCCGGATCTTGCCATCGGATCAGGGCCTCAGCGCCGACGAGGGCGCCGCTGCGCATGTTGACCTTGGGCTGATAGTAGAGCACGAATTCGTGGTTTGCGAGCGCATGGCGGATGCGTTCCAGCTCCTGGTTGCGCCCTCTCGCGGTCAGGTCCTGGTTGGAATTGAAGAGCGAGTAGCGATCGCGGCCCCCGACCTTGGCCTCAAAAAGGGCCTGGCCGGCGTGGCGCAGCAACTGTTCGGCGTCCGCCTCTTCTGCCTGCGGAAAAAGGGCGACGCCGATGCTGGCGGAGATGCGCAGGTCCAGGCGGCCGACGCGAACTTTTCCCGAGATGCCTTTGAGCAGGCGGTTGAGCACAGGCGTGGCGTCACCGGGGCCCTGCAGGTCCATGAGGACGACGGCAAACTCGTCGCCGCCCAGCCGAGCCAGCGTGTCGCCTTCGCGCAATGCGAGGCGCATCCGGCGCGCCAGCGCGGTCAGGAGGCGATCGCCGATTTCGTGTCCATACTTATCGTTAACGGATTTGAACCCATCCAGGTCGAGTGAAGCTACAGCCAGATGCTGGTTGCGACGATGAGTCTGGGCCATGCCCTGGCGCAGACGGTCGATGAGCAGGGCCCGGTTGGGCAATCCGGTGAGCGCATCGAAGTGGACCATGTGCTCGAGTTGGCGCTCCCGTTCCTTGAGCTGCGTGACGTCAGAGAACAGCGCTACATATTGCAGGATCTTGCCATCTGGGTCGCGAATGGCGTTGATGGCAAGGTCTTCGGCGAAGATTTCGCCGCTCTTGTTGCGATTCCAGATCTCGCCCTTCCACTGGCCATTTTTGACCACGGATTGCCACATATTTTCGTAGAATTCGCGGCTGTGGACACCGGACTGGAGAATCCGCGGGTTCTTACCAATTACGTCTTCGCATGCGTATCCGGTAATACGCGTGAAGGCCTCGTTGACGTCCAGGATGTTTCCGTCGGGGCCGGTAATGCAGATGCCTTCCGCGGCGTGCGTGAACACGGTGGCGGCCAGGCGCAGCCGCTCCTCGGATTTCCGGTGCTCGGTCACGTCTTCAGCAAAGAGGACGATGCCGCCGACCGATCCATCCCCCGCTCTCCACGGCATAATTTCCCAGCGGATCCACTGCACGGACCCGTCGGCGCGCTCAAATCGATCCTCGTCGGCCTTGGCGGTTTCGCCGGCCAGGCCGCGGCGATGCACCTCCCGCCAGCGCTCGGGCACATCGGGAACCATTTCATAATGAGAGCGCCCGAGAAATTCACTCTCTCCAAGCTTGTACTGTTCGCACCAGCGACGGCTCACCGACAGGTAACGCATATCGCGATCGAACATGGCCAGCGCGGCCGGGGCGCGCTCGATGAAGAGCTGCAGCAGTTCTCTGCTTTCACGCACCTCCGCCTCAGCCAGTTTGCGGGCGGTGATGTCTTCGTAAAACATGACAATGCCGCCAATGGTGCCATCCTCGGCGCGCCAGGGGGTGATGTTCCAGCGGATCCAATCGGTAGCGCCGGCAGCGCGGTCGTAGCGGTCCTCTTCGACGTGCTGGATTTCGCCGGCCAGGCCGCGGCGGTGCGTCTCTTTCCAGCGCTCGGGGACGTTTGGATTGATCTCGTAGTGGCTGCGGCCGATAATCTCGCGCTCGTTGACTCCGTGGTCCGCAGCCCAGCGCCGGCTGAGGGCTATATAGCGCATCTCGCGGTCGAACATGGCCAGCGCAACCGGCGCATGCTCCACGAACAGCTGCAACTTGTGCTGGCTTGCGCGCAGTGCGGCTTCGGCCTGCTTGTTCGCAGTGACGTCTTCCGCGAGAATGACAATGCCGCCGATTTCGCCGTCTGCTTTCGTCCACGGTCGCAATTCCCGGCGCACCCACTGGATTTCTCCGTCCGGCCGCGGCAACAGCACTTCCGGCGCGTGAATAATCTCTCCCGCTAACGCGCGCCGGTGATCCTGCCTCCACGCTTCGGGAGTCTCCGGATACACCTCGTAGGCCGAGCAGCCTATAATCTCTTTCTCCTGCAGGTGATGGCCTTCAGCCCAGCGTCGACTCGCGGCCACATAGCGCATCTCTCGGTCGAACATGGCCAGCGCCGCCGGAGCGTGCTCGATAAACAGTCGCAGCAGCTCCTTGCTTTCGCGCAGTGCGCCGTCGAAATTTGGCGCCGTATCGCCCGGCTCAGTCGGCGTAGGAACATCCTGGAGCAGCAACTCGACTTGACGCTCGTGGCTGCCGCCGATGCGGGCTGCGCCGGTCGCCTTGACGCAGCGGAAGCGGCCGTCGGCGTGGCGCAGGCGCAAATACGATGTGCGGGAGCAGTTCCCATCCTGGATCGCAAGAAGATCGGTGAAGGCATCCATGTCCGCCTGGTGCAGGCGGTCGGCAAGGCACACTTTTGCGGAGAGAAAATCCTCGCAACGATAGCCGAGTAGACCTTCCATATTGCCGGTCACGGAATGCACCGGGCTGCCGGTCACGGAATGCACCGGGCTGCCGGTCACGGAATGCACCGGGCTGCCGGTCACGGAATGCACCGGGCGTTCAGTTTCCACAGCGAGCAGCAGCTTGACGTGGATAGTTGGCCCCCAGTCCTAACCAGAATTAAGCTTTACGCAGCACCTGCTCGGTCTACCGTTGGAACTGGGCCGAATCTTTCGTGCAAGGTTCCGATCAAGTCTTCCAGGCAAACCGAAATCAGACGTTCTGGGGGTCCGTCCTCTTGATTTGCGGGGAAAACATTGTTTTCCATCATACTTTGCAGGGACCGGTCCATCTCCATCCCACCAACGGGCCATTCCGCAATACGGGCCGGCGTGAAACATCGAGTGGTCAAAGCCCGTTATCCGGACGCGTTATCCACCAGTTTTTGTTGGCGCCTATGGTTCAGGGCCATTTATCCACGCGGAGTCTTGGCATAATCGCTGCAGGACGAGTGTCTCCTTCATGCATAACCGGGCCAACGGACAACCTGCGGGAGCTTTGGGAGTGGGCAACTACAGCCGTCACGACGTCTTGCGCATCCTACAGATTCGTTCCCATCAATTGCAGGGCTGGGAACGGGCCGGCTTAATTCCCCAACAGCAGAGCTACACGTTCCAGGATCTGGGACAACTGCGTACGTTACGGGCGCTGCGCGCAGAGTCGGTACCGGCCGCGTCCATTCGCGACTCGATCTTGGCGATGAAGGCTGTGGCGGGGATGGCAAACCCGCTGCTGGAGGCGCGCATTGTGCGCACCGGAACGCGCATTGCCTTTCGCCACGGCGGGGAGATGATGGACCCGATCCGCCGGCAGCTGCTCTTCGACTTCGAACAGGCCGAGGATTGTGGGTGGCCTTCCGCGGTTTCAGAGCCGGCGACGATGCGAGCCTCCGGCCCCTCGCGCATACCGGATCGGATTCAGGCCGGCTTTCAGGCTGCGGTGCAGGCCGAAGAGGCGGGGGACAAGCAGCGCGCCATCGAGCTCTATGAGGAGATTCTTCTCCTCGATCCGCAGTACGCCGCTGCGGCCATCAACCTGGGCACGCTCTATTTCCATCTGCGCGAGTTCGGGCAGGCGGAGGAGTACTATCGGAGGGCGACAGTGGCCGATCCTGGTTACGTGCTGGCTTACTTCGATCTAGCCAATGTATTGGACGAGCTCAACCGGCTGGACGAGTCCATCGAGGCGTATCGCCATGCGATTGCGCTTTCGCCGCGCTACGCGGACGCCCATTACAACCTGGCGCTGGCCTACGAGCGCAAGGGGCAGCCGCGCGCCGCGCTGCGTCACTGGCACGCTTATGCCAGGCTCGACCACCAGGGACCGTGGGCCGAGCACGCGCGGATTCAGATGCGGAACCTGCTGAACCGCGAAAAACTCACCATCGCTTCGCGCGCCGATCATTTCATTGCGCCCCGCAAGGGAACGGCGGCTCTGACGCTCGTCTAGTTGGCCTGGCTCGTCAACTGGCACAGCGCCACGGGCCGTATACTCGCAGCGATGCACCAATTCCGTGCCCCATCCTTTCGCCTTTTCTCTGGCGAAAGGGTGGGAAACCACGAAAGCCAAAGTCCGCAGGCCCCATGCTACGCTAGCTCATGCAACCGGCAGAGTTGGCGCCGAGGGCGAGCGGAGTTTCATCGGAGCTGCGTGAGCGGCCGTGGCTGTTTACCTTCCTGATTGCCCCCGACGCGGTGATTTCTCTGGGGCTGGTGAGCGGCGGGCTGTCGTACCTGCTGCGCGATCAAGGCGTGACCCCGTCGCGGGCGGCCAGCATTGTTGCCCTGCTCTCCCTGCCGCATGCCATCTACTTTCTGTGGGGCCCGGTCACCGACTTCTGGATGCGCCGGCGCACTTGGCTGATGGCTTCTTCCATCGCTGCTGCCTTGATCCTGCTGATCGCGTTTAACCTGCCGCCCCTGGCTTCATCCATGAGCGTGGCCCTGCTGTTTACGGGCGCGTGCCTGGGCGTGATTGTGGCTGCCGCGTGCGGGGGCATGATGGGCACGCTGCGCAGCGAGACGAACCGCCGCCGCGCGGGGAGCTTTTACCAGAGCGGCTCGCTGGCATTCGGCGGGCTGACGGTTTTTCTGCTGGTTTCACTAGCCCCGCGCCTGAGCGTGGGCGAGTTGGGCTGGATAGTGGCGGCGATGATCGTGCTGCCGGCCGTGGCTGCGCTGGCGGCGCCCGCGCAGCCGGCATCGAGCGAGCAGAGCGCGCGCACAACCGCGGCACGGGTGTGGCAGGAATTCAGGTCGACCTTCCTGCGCTGGGAAGCAATTCCCTACACGCTGGTGATTACGTTTCCCATGTGCAGCGGCGCCATGATCGGGCTGCTGCCGGAGCTGGCCCGCGACTACGGGGTGAGCGGCGCGCAGGTGGCCTGGATGAACGGGTTCGGCGGCGCTCTGCTTACCGCGGGGGGCGCACTTTCGGCGGCGCTGATTCCGATCCGGGTACGCGCACCGATTGCCTATCTTGCAGCCGGATTGCTGAATGCGGCCACGCTGGCCGTGCTGGCGCTGGGCCCGCTCAAGCCCGCAGTCTACTTTGCGGCGACGGTGCCTTTTCTGTTCACCATCGGTGCGTGCTACGCGCTGTTTACAGGAGTGGCGCTCGAATTTCTGGGCGGATCGGGAAAGAGCGGCAGCTCGCGCTACTCGATCATCAACTCGCTTGGAAATCTTCCCGTGGCCTACATGTCGTTCGTCGACGGCCGCGGTTACGCGCATTGGGGAACCCGCGCCATGCCGGGCGTGGATGCGGGTTTGAGTGCCGCGGGGGCCACACTGCTGCTGGCTTACTTTATGGTCAGCGGGCGCAAGAGGAAGCCGGCCGAGGCAGCTGCGGCCGGTGCCTGACTTCCTCGCCGTCGTTCGAAAATGGACGCTGTTTCGCATGACCGGACGCGCCCCAAAAGCGCGGGGGAAATCGGCCGATACCATCTCGTTTGGCCTCAGTAGCTTGGCTGCGCCCCCATCCTCCAGATCGCGGCCGTCCAATTGCATGCACCTTCCCCGTGCAGCACCCGATGAGGTGACTCATGGCGTACTTCGAGCGCATCAAGGATACGATCTCCGCACCGTTCAGCGCGGACCTGATCCGCCAGCGGAACGCCGCCGGCTGGCAGATGGTCTCGATCGAGTGGCGGCGCGAGCTGCCGGACGCGGAGGCGCCCGGCGAAGGGGTCTTCGACGAGCAAATCCCTTACGGCTTGCGCATCTCCGAGGATTGCCAGCGCCTGGAAGTGGAGCCCGGAGAGCACCAGGCGCTGATGGAGATGATGGAGGGCCTGGCCCAGGACTTTCCGTACTCCGCCATCGTGAGCGCGCTCAACGAGAAGGGTTTTCGTATGCGCAACGGGAAGCCGTGGAACCGCATCGCCGTTTTCAACATGATTCCCCGGCTCATTGAAGTGGGTCCGCGCTTCTTTTCGTCGGCAGAGTGGCAGAAGCGCCGCCTGCGTTTTGAAAACGCACCACGCCCTGAAAATTCCTGAGTGCGCCGGGAGTTTTCACCGTCCGCGCCAGCGGTCGACGGCAAACCCGCCGGCGCCGAGACAGGCGACGGCGATCAATCCCAGCAACATGCAGAGATCGGTGCGGCTTTCGTGCACGGCCGCCCAGAATCTCTGCCTGTAGAACAAGGGAATTTTTGTGACGGCAACGGTAGTGCCGATGACGACCAGCAGAGGAATGATCGCATAGAGGGTCGCCAGGCCCAGAATCAGCATGGCTCCGCAGACGATCTCTACGATGCCCACCAGAAGGCCGATGAGGTGCGACGCGGGGATGCCGATTTTGGCGGCTCCCAGCGCGGCGGGATGGAGAACCATTTCGATCCCTTCGGACAGAAAGGCCCAGCCGACCATCAGCCGGAGTAGAAAGAGTCCGAAGGCATTTGCCGCACCCGAGCTGGATTTCACTGCCATATCTCTGCGTCTACCGGTCCGCCACAACACGGCCGGAAGCGACGAAGCTCCTGGCGTGGGCCAGTTCGGGGCGCGAGGAGTTGGCGCCGTTTGCGGTTGACTTCAGCAGTTCGGCGTAATACGCCGCGGCTGCGGACTTGTCGCCGGCCTGTTCTGCAGCGACACCAGCGTGATAAAGCCCGTTGAAGCGGTTGGGGCTGAGTTGCAGGGCTACGCGATACTCGGCGAGCGCCTGTTGCGGCTGATCGAGTTCGAGCAGCATGTCGGCCAGCATTTCGCGGGCGGGAATGTCGACCTCACCCTGGCCGACTTTGTCCTGCAGGTCGGCGACTGGCGCATCTGCTGGAGGGCATCTTCCTGCTTGTCCGACGCGAAGCTCGCCCATGCCGCGGTCTCATTGCGTGTAATCTGCGCAGCTGTCGAATCCGCCTCGTACGCATTCGAGCCCTTTTTTACTTCGGCCATCAACACATCGTACTTCGCCAGGTCCGCCTTCGCCTGCTCCGCGTGGTGCAGGTGACCATCGGCGATGGCATGCGCCCACCAGGTCATGGCTTCGTCCTCCGGCGGCGCTCCGGCGATCGGTTTCAGCGCCGCCGCGGTTTGCCAGTCGCGCGTTTCAAGGGCATAAAAAACGGGGAATTTGGTCCGGTAGTATCCATTCATCCAGGTCATGTCCGGCATCCCGGCCATACGATCCATCACGGAACCGCTCTTTTCCAGCACCGCCTTCGCCTTTGCGTCCTGGCCGCTTTGCAGGTAGGCGTACATCAGGAAGTCGTAGGAGTGAGGCTCATCCATGATGCCGTTCTCCCCGTGTGCCTGGGCGGCCTCGGATGCGTGGATGGAGGCCAGTTGCGCGTCGATATCCTGCGGCCACATGCCCAGCCGCGCGAAGATGTGCCCCGGCATGTGGGCGGCGTGCGCGCCCGATGGCGCAATCTCTCCGTAGTGCTCTGCCGCCGCCAAGCCATCTTTCGCCATCGCCGGGTTGTCGCAGGAATGAATGATGTAGTGCACCACTCCCGGATTGTCAGGATATTGGGCGATAGAGCGGCGTCCAGCACCGCCATCGCCTCATGGTCATGTTGAAGGCTGGTGTCGTTCGGCGCCTCCGAGGCCAGTAGCGACAGCGCATAGAACGCGCCGGCATCCACATCGTCCGGATACTTCTGGTAGAGCGCGCCCATCGCGGCCGAATACGCCGTGATACGGGTCATGAAATCGTCGCTGCCCGGCTTGAACATGATTGCGAGGGCGGAAATATAGTCCCGTTCGCGCTGCGTCTTCGCCTCGGGCGACTGCGCTTTCTGAATCTCTTCCCAGCCCCGCTTCATGTCGTGCGCGTCGGGCCGGTCCCATATCTGGCGGAAGACGCTCATGGCCATGCCCCAGTGAGCCATCGCGCAGGTGGGGTCGGCTTTCGCAATGCGCTCAAACTGCGGTTGCGCTTCGGCGTACCAGAAGTCGTGAATCAGCGCGACGCCGCGGCTGAACGAGTCCTGCACCGAAGGCGAGCAGGAAACGGAGAATGAGACCGTACCCAGGCGTTCGCCGGATCCCGGCACAGAGGCCGTTGGCATGGGCATGGACTGGGCCCCGGCGGCGACGGCCGAAGCAGCGAGCAGGGTGAGGGCAATGGTTTTCATGGTGGGGAATTCCTCTGTACGGGCCCTGGGAACTGATCAGTATACGGTGCACGCGGCTGGACGTGGCAATCCGGGGCCTTCCCGGTGTTGTCAAAACAAATGCAGCGAGTTAGCGAGCGCTGCGCGCACAGGGCAAGTTGGCGGAACTGGTGGTCTCCCTCCCTTTCGCACAAGACGCGAAAGGATGGGGCACCCGGCCGTTATGGCGGACGAAACCACGCGCTGACTATCGCGAATCTACCGGCTTGAGGATGGGGGTGATGGAGCCGGGGTTGTCGCCTTTGGTGGGGTCCACGCGGAAGTCCCAGACAGTGGGGCTGATCTCGGTGGGCGAGATGATTTCGACGAGCGCGTATTCGCCAATCTCCAGGGGCTGGCTGGGCTTGATGGCGAGCCAGTGCTTGCCGGTCAGTGTCTCGCCTTTAGCGGCGATCACGTTTTCGCTCTGCTCGATCGTGCCATCGCGCTTGACGTGGACCGCTCCCACGATCCGCACGGCGTTGCGCTCATCGACTTTCACGATGGCGAAGCCGGACTGCGGCGAATGCGCTCCCGGAGGGCCGTTCACGGCTTTGGCGGTCGAGGTATCCACGGTGATGGCGTGGCCCAGCATCTCCCGGTTATCGTCCGGCGCGGCCAGGGAAAGATAGATGGCGGGGTCGTTCACATGCAGGTGGATACGGGAATGCGCGCCCTCCAGCTCCATGTCCGCGGTCTGGCCGGCCATGGGGTTGAGCACGCCCAGGCCGTGCTTTTCGCGCCGGTCGAGGCTGATATCGGTGGAAGGCAGTTCCACCAGCTCCGGAGTCCCGTGGTACGTGTCGAGCACAAAGACGCCATCCTGGTCGGGGAGATTCAGGCCCGGAGAGACCGTGGGGGTGCGCGCTCTTTGCTCGTCGCGGGCCTCGATTTCTTCTTTATCGACTGCCTCGGCGTCCTGCATGCCGGGAGAAGGTTGCTCATCTTCGGCGTGGGCCTGCTCCCATTTGCGGGTTGCGTCCCAGTCGACCATGCTCACAGGAAGCTCTTCCCAGTCCGAGCGCTCCTCAGAGAGATACTTCACACGGTCGCCGACAATATTGTACTCACGCACAAGCTGATAGCTGCCGTCTTTAAGGATGAGCCGGTGATTGCGATGCATGCCGGGCGCGTCCGGCTTGAGCGGCAAGGGCGCTCCGTTTTGTTGCGGCACCGTCTCCTGGGACGGGGGCGGTTGTAGCTCCACAGTTTTGTTTTGGCTGCTCTGGGCAAAGGTGTCTGCAGCGCCTGCGGCCAGCACAATCGCGCCCAGAAGCAGAAACTCCGGCGCACCTGCAGGCAAAGGCCGAATCTTGAGACGAGCATTCATCATCGAGCCACAATTTTAGACGAAGCGCGGGCTGTGAGGGTTGGCGACTAATTTCCAGCGACTCCGTAATTAGTGCAACTTTCCTGCTTCACGATACGTCGAATAATCTTAGGCATTTATCATCCGATCAGGGCATAGACAACATCCACATGAACTTCAGGGCACATTGCCGATCGCTCCGCAAGCTGGGTACAACCCGGTCGGGGCTGATTGTGTGCCTGGTTCTGGTGGCTCTGCTGGCAGTGATGCAGGTGCCCCATCTGCATAAGAACGCAAACGACGCCGACCACTGCGCGCTGTGCGTCGTAATGCATTCGGCGGCTCCGGCCGCCCCCCCGGTCGCAGCGGTGGTTCTGGTTCCACTGGGATTTTCTGCCCCCGTCGTCAAGCCAAAGTCGATTATTCGCTATTGGCATCCGCAGCTGTTTACGCGCCCGCCCCCCTCTCTCCTTCAAGCGTAAATCCGATTCCAAATCAGCCCGGCTACACTCTTCTCCATTCAGAGGAGCCGAATTGCATCCTCGCCGAGGGCTGATAGCGGGACCGGTCGACCACGCAATATAAAAAGCTGCCGCCCATCATTCATATGATTCCGGGCTTTTCATTCCCGGCGGCCGCGATTTCGCAGTACAGCACTTATAGAGGAGAGTTCCATGACGTTCTATCGCGGCACTATCGCGCGCCTGATTCCCCTGGTTGCCATCGTGGCCACCCTGGTTCTCGCAGCAGTGGCTGCATCCGCGCAAAGCGGAAGTGCAGGAACCATTCGCGGCACGGTTACTGATCCCAGCGGGGCTGTCATTGCTGGGGCAACCGTGCAGCTGAAGAACGAGGTCAGTGGTTACAACCGCACGACGACCTCCGACGCCAACGGCCAGTTCATCTTCCCCAACGTTCCTTTCAATCCTTACAGCCTGCAGGTGAGCGCAAATGGATTTGGTTCGCTGACGCAGGGCACCTCAATATCGTCGGCAGTGGGGACCGACCTGAAGCTCACCATGCATATTGCGGGCACGAACCAGACTGTGACCGTGGAATCAACGGGTCCGATGGTGGAGGACGATCCGGACTTTCACATCGACGTGGATCGCGACCTGTTCAAGAAGGTGCCGCTGGAGAGCCAGTCGTCGAATCTCAGCTCGCTGGTGACACTGACCACACCCGGTGTGGCGGCGGACTCGAACGGGCTGTTTCACGGCCTGGGCGATCACGCCTCGAATTCGTTCTCCATTGACGGCGAGCCGATTACCGACCAGCAGAGCAAGATCTTCTCGAATCAGTTGCCGACGAATGCGGTGCAGTCGCTGGAGGTGTTTGACGGCGCGCCGCCGGCGCAGTACGGCGGCAAGACCAGCCTGGTGATTGTGGCCACCACGCGTTCCGGCCAGGGCATCACGACGCCAACCGGCGACGTGTACGCCTCCTACGGCTCCTTTGGCTCGGCCACCGGCGGATTCGACCTGTCGTATGGCGGTAAGGCGTGGGGCAACTTTGTGGAAATGGATGGGCTGAATACGGGTCGCTTCCTCGATCCGCCCGAGTTCGTCGTGATCCACGACAAGGGCAACGAGGAGAACGCCTTCGATCGCGTTGATTATGCGTTCAACTCGGTCAATTCCATGCATGTCGACTTCAACTACACCCGCTCCTGGTTCCAGAATCCCAACGCGTTACAGAACCTCAACGTGCAGAACGTGACCGCCAACGGCGACAGCAGCACCGTGGCGCCGACGTTGAGCAACGTAGGCAACACCGACCAATGGTCGCAGATCAACACCTTCAACATTGCGCCGACGTTCACGCACGTTATCAGCTCAAACTCCGTGGTGAACTGGACTTCTTTCGTGCGCCGCGATGCGTACAACTACTATCCAAGCCCCAATCCGCTGGCCGATCTCGGCCCGTCGAACCTGCAGACCTCGTCCATCGAGCAGTACCGCACCCTGACCAACGCCGGCTCCCACATCGACTACACCTGGGTGCACGGGCGCCAGAATTTGCTGCTGGGCATACAGTACGAGCAGACCTTTCTGAACGAGCACGACGGGCTGGGCATCGTGGACAACCTCTACAATTCCCCCTGTGTGGACTCAACCTACGGCGATCCGCAGTACGGATACTCTGCATCGTCGCCCTGCAATACCCCGGGCCTGGCGCCCAACGGAAACTACCTTTCGGTTCTGGCGCCGTACGACCTGACCCGCGGCGGCTCGGATTATCAGTTCTTCGGTCACACCGACGTCAAGGAAGGGGCATTCTACGCCGAAGACCAGATCAAGGCCGGCCCCTGGAACTTTAACCTGGGTCTGCGCGGCGACAAGTACAACGGCCTTGCCGATGCCGACCAGCTCGAGCCGCGGCTGGGCATCGCCTACCAGGTGCCACCCACCAAAACCGTGTTGGCCATCTCCTACGCGCGCACCATGGAGTCGCCGTTCAACGAGAACCTGGTGCTGTCGAGCCAGGGCTGCTCCAATTCGGTGCTGGCCCCGCTGCTCGCCTGCCAATCAGACGTGACGACGGGGGCTGCCGTCTCCAAGAACCTGGAGCCGGGCTTACGCAACGAGTTCCACGTCAGCCTGCAGCAGGCCTTCGGCCCGAACCTGGTGGTGAGCGGCGAGTACATCTGGAAGTACACCCATAACGCCTTCGACTTCAGCGTGCTGGGCAACACGCCCATCACCTTCCCCATCGACTGGCACAACTCCAAGATCCCCGGCTACGCGCTGCACGCGGAGGTTCCCAACTTCCACAACTTCAGCGCCTACTTCGTCACTTCGTCGGTAGCGGCGCGCTTCTATGGGCCGCAGATCGCCGGCGCCGGCGCAACCGGTGGTGTGGCGCAAGGCACAACCTATTACCCCTTCCGCATCGATCACGACGAACAGTTCAACGAAACCACGCACTTCCAGTACACGCTGCCGGGCGGCAAGGTTCTGGGCGGCATCTGGGGCGGATTCAACTGGCGCTACGACTCGGGCCTGGTCGCCGGTTCGACGCCCTGCTATAACACGACCGATCCCAACTCGTCATGCCCCAACAGCTCCTTCCTTCCTAGCGGCAATCCCAACCTCTCTACGTCGACGCAGACCAATCCCGCCATGGTGAACGGTGTGCCGGTCGTATTGCTCGTGGATAACAATATTGCCGCCATCCCCGAACGGTCTGAATCCGACTCAAGCTAGTCTATCTTCCCCTCACGGCAGACGAGGAGTTCCAGTCCGGGCTGAGCTGCGGCAGCGTAAAGGCGACGGGCTCGAACCTGCTCGGCACCCCGCTGTCCGGCGATCCCGATGCGCCGTACTACTGCCAGGCCTCCAACTCACCTCAAGCCTGCTCAAGATTCCGGCGGTCAACACCGGTGACAACGACAAGAATCCGCCGCGCGTGGCCGCCGCGTAGCCTGTTCGACGTCACGTCGGCAAGAACAACATCTTCAACGCCGACAAATACAAGACCAATTTCGACTTCACGGCCATCAACGTAACCAACAAATACGCGCTGTACAACTTCCTGTCGACCTTCAGCGGCACGCACTACGTGACGCCACGGACGTTGACGGCGAGGGTAACGCTTAACTTCTAAAAGACAGGGAACAAGGGAACGAGAAAACAGGGGCGCGGCGCAAGTTGCCGCGCCCTTTTATTTTTCGCTGTCCAGAACGCGCATCTGCTCTTCGCCGTAGCGGCTTCCTGCAACCGCGTCGGGCGGGATGGCGGCTTCAATCTGCGCCTCGTCTTCGGCGCTGAACTTTACCTGGAGCGCGGCCAGGCTTTCGCCGAGTTGCGTGCGGGTGCGTGCGCCGATCACCGGGATGACGAATTTGCGTTTGGCAAGCACCCAGGCGATGGCCAACTGTGCCGGAGTAACGCCCTTGCCGGCCGCAAGATCGCGGAGTCGGCCGGTGAGCTCGCGGTTGCGATCCAGATTGCCGGCATGGAAGCGCGGGAAATGGGCACGCGCATCGCCCGGACCTGAGGGCCGCGAGCCTGAGAGCAGGCCGCGCGATAAGACACCGTACGCCGTCGTGGCAATCCCCAACTCGTCGAGTACTGGGAAGATTTTTGCCTCCGGCCCGCGGCTGACCAGCGAGTACTCAATCTGCAGATCGACGATGGGGTGCACCTGGGCGGCGCGGCGGATCGTCTCCGCGCCCACTTCCGACAGGCCGATATGCCGGACGTAGCCGGCTTTCACCATATCGGCAATGGCGCCGATGGTCTCCTCAATGGGAACAGCCGGATCGAGCCGGGCCGGCCGATAGATATCGATGTGGTCCGTTTGCAGGCGCTTGAGCGAGTAGGCAAGCCAGGTTTTTACGGCGGCCGGGCGGGCGTCATAGCCGAGCCACGAGCCATCCGGGCCGCGCTGGGCGCCGAATTTGACCGAGATCAGGACCTGGTCGCGCCGCGAGCGCAGTGCGCTGCCCATCAGCATCTCGTTGTGGCCCATGCCGTAAAAGTCGCCGGTATCGATCAGGTTCACGCCGGCCTCGATGGCGGCGTGGATGGTGGCGATGGATTCAGCTTCGTCGGCTGCGCCGTACATGCCGCTCATGCCCATGCAGCCCAGGGCGATGGGGAAGACTTCAGGGCCGGTTTTGCCGAGTTTGCGGCGGGGTGGGGCGAGGCTGGGCTTGGCGGCTGGTCGGATCATGAGGCCAGTGTAATAGTTTCTGTCTCAGGAAGGGGCTTTTCGCTGCCTTCGCCGTTTTTACACCTTTCGATCAATCGCGAACTCTGTCATACTTGATTGTGCCCCTCCAGTACGGCCAAACCCAATCTTTAAAAAGTGAGAATGCATCGATGTCGGCAAAGTATGTCTTTGTGACGGGCGGAGTTGTGTCCAGTTTAGGCAAGGGACTGGCCGCAGCTTCCATCGGCTGCCTGCTCGAAAGTCGCGGGCTGCGGGTCAACCTGATGAAGTTCGATCCCTACTTGAACGTGGATCCCGGCACCATGTCGCCGTTTCAGCACGGCGAGGTGTTTGTGACCGACGACGGCGCGGAAACCGACCTTGACCTGGGCCACTACGAACGCTTTACCCACGCTCCGCTCTCGCGCGATAACAACCTGACCACGGGCCGCATCTACGAGCAGATCATCCTGAAGGAACGCCGCGGCGACTACCTGGGCAAGACCGTCCAGGTTATCCCCCACGTGACCAACGAGATCAAGAACGCCATGCGCAAGGTGGCCGCGAACGGCGCGGATGTGACGATTGTGGAGATTGGCGGAACAGTGGGCGATATCGAGTCGCTGCCCTTTCTTGAAGCCATCCGCCAGATGCGGCAGGAGTTGGGCCGCGAGAATACTGTCTTCGTACACCTGACGCTGGTGCCTTGGATTGTGGCTGCGCAGGAGCTGAAGACCAAGCCGACGCAGCACTCGGTAAAGGAGCTGCTCTCGATCGGCATCCAGGCCGATGTGCTGATGTGCCGCTGCGACCGCCCGCTGAGCCACGACATCAAGCAGAAGATTGCTGCCTTCTGCAACGTGGAAGAGAAGGCCGTGATTGCCGCCACCACGGTGGACTCCATCTACGAAGTGCCGCTGGGGTTTGCGCAGGAGAGCGTGGACGAGCTGATTCTGAAGTACCTGCACAAGGATGCGCCGGCGGCCGAGTTGAGCCAGTGGCGCGCGCTGGTGGATCGTGTCCACAACCCCAAGGACGAAGTTTCGATCGCCATCGTGGGCAAGTATGTGGAGTACGAGGACAGCTACAAGTCGCTCAAGGAGGCGCTGACCCACGGCGCGATTGCACAGAATCTGAAACTCAAAGTTACCTGGCTGGAGGCTGAAGGGCTCGAATCGAAGTCGCCCGAGGACCGCAGCTACGAGGCACAGCTTGCGGGATTCGACGGGATTCTGGTTCCGGGCGGGTTCGGCAAGCGCGGCATCGAGGGCATGCTGAACGCCATCCGCTACGCGAGAGAGAAGAATGTTCCCTATTTTGGAATTTGTTTGGGCATGCAGACGGCGTGCATCGAATTTGCGCGCAACGTGTGCGGGCTGAAGGACGCGAATTCAAGCGAGTTCGATCCCGCCGCGCAGCACCGCATTATTTACAAGCTGCGCGAGCTGCTGGGCGTGGAAGAGATGGGCGGCACGATGCGGCTGGGCGCCTGGACCTGCAACCTGCAGCCGGATTCGCTGGCTTCGCGGGCTTACGGTGGGGCCACGGAAATCAGCGAACGGCATCGGCATCGTTACGAATTCAATCGCGAATACGAAGCCCTGCTGACCGGCGCGGGATTGCAGATCAGCGGCAGCACGCCTGATCTGACCTATGTGGAGATTGTCGAGATTCCGGGGCACCCATATTTTCTAGGCTGCCAGTTCCATCCCGAGTTCAAGTCGAAGCCACTCGAGCCGCACCCGCTGTTTTTTGAGTTCGTGAAGGCGAGCTATAAGAACCGGGGGGAGCGGACGGCGGACGTGATCAAGCAATCGACGGAAGCGATGGCGTAACCGCCTGCGGTGGGGCAGCCGGCGCTGGCGCGCCAATTGAAGCGTCCTGCAACAGCCATGCCGTGAATCTTCGGACAATTGAAAGGCGCAATAGCTGCTAGAGCAGCACTGCCCCCTTTGCTTTAGCCGCCAGCGCCCGGTCGAAGGTGACCAGACGAAATCCGCCCAATTCGGCGAATGCCGCCAAGTAGGCGTCCATCCATTCCTTGGGAGAAGATGTGGGTTGCCCGGTCAAAGCTCGCAGCCGCAACTCCAAATGGCGAGGTTCGTCCGCCCAAGCTAGCTGTCCGGTTGCGATCCATTGGTCATAGATCTGCCAGCATTGAGCCTGCGTCACAGTTTTCTGGGCCATGACTGCGGAGGTGGTGAGAATTCGGAAAAGTCCAAGCTGGGTCTGCCGGCAGAAGATCAGAGTCGCGCTTGCCGGGACCGATCGATACCACTGCTTGGCCGGATCATGATGGCTGTGGCCGTCGAAGTTCAACGCCACCCACACGTTCACATCAGGTAAAAGCAGTGAGCTCATCGATCTCTTCGTTGGTCAAATGCAGAGTTCCCGGACGCGAAGAGCGAATGATGGGAAGTTCGAGCTTTCGCACTGGTTTCTCGGCAGCTCCCTCCAGCTCGCTCTGAATGCCCCGCAGCACGAGCTGACGCACGGAGGTTCCCTCGCGTGCAGCTTTGATCTTCAGCTCGCGGTAGGTCTCGTCGGGAATGTCCAGCGTAGTACGCATATTTCCATAATAGCATATTTATGGCAGATCTGGCTCCGAGCAAGATTCGGCTCGCAAACCATCGTCGAGCGTCTCGGCCATCGCGCCCTGCAGCCTACAATCGAAATTGATGGCACGCAAACTCCGGGTAGGCATTCTCTTTGGTGGGCGCAGCGGGGAACATGAGGTTTCGCTGCTTTCCGCGGCTTCCATTCTGCAGGCGATTGATCGCAGCAAGTTCGACGTGACCCCCATCGGCATCACGAAAGAGGGCCGCTGGCTGGCGGCCGGCGATGCACGCGGACTGCTCAACGGTGACAAGAGCGCCGTGGCGCGGCGATTGCGCGCAGGCGATCCTGAGACCACGCCAGGCGCGAAACTGCTGCACGAAGGCATGCCCACGCTGCTGGCCCCCGAACCCGGTGCGCAGGCATCGCAGGCCAAAGCGCTGGATGTTGTTTTCCCCGTTCTGCACGGCACTTTCGGCGAAGATGGCACCATCCAGGGGCTCTTTGAACTGGCCGGCATTGCTTACGTGGGCTCGGGCGTGTTGGGCTCCTCGGCGGGCATGGACAAGGACGTGATGAAGCGGCTCTTTGCCCAGGCCGGACTGCCGATTGTGAAACACGTGACGCTGCTGCGTGCGGATTGGGAAAAGTCGCCGCGCAAGGCTGTCGCCCGCATCGAGGCTGCGCTCAAGTACCCCGTATTTGTAAAGCCGGCGAACCTGGGCTCGTCCGTGGGAATCAGCAAGGCGCACGATCGCAAGGAACTTGGACCGGCGCTGACCCTTGCGGCGCGCTACGACCGCAAGATTGTCGTCGAGGAAGGCGTGGGCGGAAAGAAATCGCGCGCCCGCGAACTCGAAGTCGCAGTGCTGGGCAACGACGATCCGAAGGCCAGCGTGGTGGGCGAGATCATTCCCGGCAAGGAATTCTACGACTACGAAGCCAAGTATCTGTCGGAAGGGTCGGTGCCTGTTATCCCTGCCCAACTCACTCGGTCCGAGAGTAAGAAAATACGCGAGATGGCGGTCGAAGCTTTCAAGGCCTGTGACCTGGCGGGGCTGGCGCGCGTCGATTTTCTGATGGAGCCGGATGGGCGCAAACGCATTTACCTGAACGAGGTCAACACGCTGCCGGGCTTCACCCAGATCAGCATGTACCCCAAGCTGTGGGAGGCGACCGGGTTCAGCTACAAGGACCTGATTACGCGGCTGATTGAGCTGGCGCTCGAACGGCACGGAGAAAAGGCGCGGACGGTTTACAGCCGGGAAGAGTAGGGTTAGCCTCAGGCCAATCAGCCTTTGTGGCGCAGATGGCTGGTGTCAATTGGCTCGGGATCGTCGTAGTGGTGGCGCCACTGCGGCAGGCCCGCGCGCAGGCCGCTCCATCCTTCCGCAACAACAATGCTGTTCTGCGGATTGCCGGGCTGGTAGCGTACCGTGCAGGGAAAGCCCACGCGGATCTGCGCTTTATCGAGGATGGCGCTCAGGTTGGTAATGTCCTGCGAGCACTCGTAGTCGACGCCACCGATGCGGTAGCTGAAGAGCAGCAGCGAGAGCGCGCGCCCGTCTTCGGTAGTCATCTCACAGATGTCGAGCAACATGCCGTCGACGAGGCGGCCCGATTGCACCAGAAGCTGGCGGCGGAGCTGTTCCAGCTCCTCCTCTGTGGGGCGCTTGCGCAGCAAAAACCAGGCAACGGCTCCGCCCACCACGGCAACCGAAGCCACACCGCCAGCAATCTCCCAACCGCTTTTATTGAGCAGGATCATTCCAGGCGGGACACCACCCCTGGGCCCCACCTAGAGAATAGCGCAGGCGGAATGAGGCGCGCGTGAGGCGCAGTACATCAGTGGACCAAAGGGGGGCCGCGCCAAGCTCCAGAGCGGCTTTGGCCGCTGCTTGATGGCCTATACTAGTCTCTGCGAATGAGGAAATTCTTCAGATTTTCAAGAAAAGGGTTGTGATGAAATCAACACGCCGAATCCGTTCTACCACCGTGATCTGCGTGCGCCGCAACGGCCAGGTGGTGATGGCCGCCGACGGGCAGGTGACGCTGGGCGATCACGTGCTGAAACACTCGGCGAAGAAGATCCGTCGGCTATATCAGGACAAGATTCTGGCCGGATTTGCCGGATCGACGGCGGACGCGTTCAATCTGTTTGCGCGCTTTGAGACCAAGCTGGAGCAGCACGCCGGCAACCTGAACCGCGCCGCCGTGGAACTGGCCAAGGACTGGCGCACCGACAAGATGCTGCGCAACCTGGAAGCGCTGCTGCTGGTGGCCGACAAGGGGCAGACGTTTCTGATTTCCGGTTCGGGCGACGTGATCGATCCGGACGAAGCGCTGGCGGCGATCGGATCGGGCGGCAGCTACGCGACGGCCGCGGCGCGGGCGCTGATGGAGAACACCAAGTTTGAGCGCGCGCGAGATCGCCGAGAAGGCGATGAAGATTGCCGGCGAGATCTGCATCTACACGAACGACCGCATCACGGTTGAGGAGTTGAAGTAACAGAAGAGCGCGCCATGTGTGGCACGACACGGTCGTGCCCGGTAAAAATTGAGGAGTATCAGGAACTTTCATGGCCATTTATCTTCCCGCATCCGCTGAAGAACAGGAGCTCGCGCTCGACGAGCTGACGCCGCGCGAGATTGTCGCCGAGCTCGACAAGCACGTGGTCGGCCAGCGCGCCGCCAAGCGCGCCGTGGCCATTGCGCTGCGCAACCGCCAGCGCCGCCAGAAGCTGCCGCCCGACATCGCCGACGACATCATGCCCAAGAACATCATCATGATTGGGCCGACGGGCGTGGGCAAAACCGAGATTGCGCGACGGCTGGCCAAGCTGACCAATTCGCCGTTCCTGAAAGTGGAAGCCTCGAAGTTTACCGAAGTGGGCTACGTGGGCCGCGATGTGGAGTCGATGATCCGCGACCTGGTGGAGATCGCCATCGACATGGTGCGCGAAGAGCGGCTGGAAGAAGTGGAAGACCGCGCGGAGATGAACGCCGAGGAGCGGCTGCTCGACGTGCTGCTGCCTCCTCCGCCGGCCGCGCCGCACGCGCAGGAAGGCCAGCTGACGCTGCCCGGCACGGAGAGCCATCAGCGCTCGCGCGAGAAGTTGCGGCAGCAGTTCCGCGAGGGCAAGCTCGACGACCGCATGGTGGAGATCGATGTGCGCGAGCGCAACACGCCGCAGTTCGGCATCATCAGCAACCAGAACCTTGAAGACATGGAGATGAACCTCAAGGACATGCTGCCGAACATCTTTGGCGGCGGCACGAAGAAGCGCAAGATGAAGGTGACGGACGCCTTCGACTACCTGGTGCAGGAAGAAGAGGGCCGGCTGATCGACATGGACGCGGTGAATCGCGCGGCGGTGGAGCGCGTGGAGTCGAACGGCATCGTATTTTCTGGACGAGATCGACAAGATCGCCGGCCGCGAGGGCGGCCATGGGCCCGATGTTTCGCGCGAAGGCGTGCAGCGCGACATTCTGCCCATCGTGGAAGGCACCACCGTGAACACGCGCTACGGCATGGTGCGCACCGATCACATTCTGTTCATTGCGGCGGGCGCGTTTCACGTGTCGAAGCCCAGCGATCTGATTCCCGAGCTGCAGGGGCGCTTTCCCGATTCGCGTGGAGCTGCAATCGCTCACAGTCGACGATTTTCTGCGCATTCTGACGGAGCCCAAGGCGTCGCTGACCAAGCAGTACTCGGCGCTGCTTGAGACCGAGGGCGTGCGGCTGGAGTTTGCGCCTGAGGCGCTGCGCGAGATGGCGGAGTTTGCCTTCAAGGTGAACGAGCAGACGGAGAACATTGGCGCGCGGCGCCTGCACACCATCATGGAGCGGGTGCTGGAGGACGTGAGCTTCCTGGCGCCGGATGTGGCGCGGCGCGCGCCCGATGGCGAAGCCGCGGCGGCGCTGAGCGAGGCGATCAAGAACGAAGCCAGCTACGCCGCTGCCTTACCGAGGAGCGGATGACGGCTTCCGGGCCGGAGAAGGTTTTTCTCATCGACGACGCGTATGTGAAGCAGATGGTGGCGTCGATCGTGAAGGACCAGGATCTGAGCCGGTACATTCTCTAACTTTCATTTGGCGGTGCATCACGAAAGCCCTGTCATCCTGAGCGAGGCTGCTGGGTCTCCCATCCTTCGAGCGTCCTTTGCTCGAAGGGTGGGAGACCACAAAACCAGATTCAGGCCCCTGCCCTCGCCTCCAGCTTTCGAAGCGCCTTCAGCATCTCCGCCAGCGCCGCTTTTCCGATCTCGCTCTCAAACTCCTTCTGCAGCTTGTCGAAGGCGGCGATGACGCGCAATGCGCTCGCTTGCCGTGAGGCTTCAGGGCCAGCAGAAAAACACGCGCGTCTTCGGGGTCGATCTTGCGCTGCAGCAGGCCCTTGGCTTCGAGCGACGACAGGCAGTGGCTGACATTTCCCCGCGTCGTCCCGAAGGTTTCGGCAAGTTGCGATGGCTTGACGGGCTGCGGCGCCTCGAAGAAGAGCGCGGCCAGCGTGAGGCCTTCAAGAAAACTCAGATCGTCGGCAGCCAGCATCCTGGCGGCCAGCGCCTCGAAGCGCCGCGCTGCGCGGCTCACGGCAAACATCGGGCTTTCAGCGAGAAAGGCGTTGATACGCATGGCTTTGTCGAGATAGTTTAGTGTATCAACTATTTAAACCAATACCAAATCTTCATTGCATTCCCATGTCTGGGCCGGAATGATGAACACATGCAGCACACAGGCGTGTTCGTCGCCTACAGAGCTTATCTCGTGTTTGGCGTGTTCCCAGGATTGTGCTCGCCGGCGCAGGCCCGCTTCATCCGATCGCGATACTAGTGATCGCGGGTTGCGCTGGTTCGTGGGCGCAGAGTTCGTCCCCAAAACAGCCGGCAAAACAACCTGCGTTGAAGGCAGCCGACGAGACGATGGTGGTGCTGGGCTCGGCTACGCCGGTGCCATTGGCGGAGTCGCCGCGGCCGGTGGTGGTGCTGCCCGTCAAGCCCATGGAACTCACGGCTGAGTCGCCGCAGGACATCCTGCGTCAGGACTCGTCGGTCTTTCTCGAAGAGCGCGGCGCCGGCGGCGGGCAGGCCGATATTTCGCTGCAGGGTGGGAGCTTTGAGCAGACGCTGGTGCTGCTCAACGGGTTTCGCATTAACGATGCGCAGACCGCGCACCACGATCTGGATTTGCCGGTGCCGATGGAGGCGATGAACCAAGTTGAGGTTCTGGAGGGCGCAGGATCGACGCTGCACGGCGTGGATGCATTGAGCGGCGTGGTCGACTTCCTGACCGCCGCACCCGAGCGCGACTCGCTGTGGTTGCGCTTAGGCGAGGGAAGCTTCCAATCCAATGAAGAATCGCTGATGGGCAACGCCACACGCGGCAAATGGAGCGGGAGACTAACCGCGGATCGCAACTTCTCCACGGGATTTATGGCCGACCCTGGATACGCCAACCCAAGCTATATCCCGGGCTGCACTCCACAGCAGCAGTACCGCGATTGCCAGGACGATCGCGACTACCGCAACCAGGACGCCTCGGCGGAAAACTGGTACGGCTCGCGCTTGGGCGTAACGGATATTCTGCTGGCCGGCAGCGATCGTTCCTTCGGCGCCAATCAGTTTTACGGCGACTACAACTCCTGGGAGCGCACCAAGGGATTGTTCGGCGGCATCCGCCAGGAGCTGGGGCCTCGAACCGTGGCGACGTTCGCCTATCGTCGCCACACGGACGATTATGTGCTCTGGCGCAACGATCCGGCGGCCTACGAGAACAATCACATTGACGGCTCGTGGCAGGCCACGCTGAGGTACACGCAACCGGTGGCCAAGACCTCCGCGCTGCTGATGGGCCTTGAAGCAGATGGCGACAGCATCAATAGCTTCAACTTTTCCAATCTCAACCCTTCCAATGCTGTCATGCGCACGCCTGCTCTCGGCATTCATGCGCGCAATCGCGGCGCAGGCTACGTGGATCTCGATCTGCGCCCGGCCTCGGCGCGCTGGAGCTACTCAGTGGGCGCGCGCGAGGAGATTTTCTCAGGCGGCGCGATGGCCGTGTTTTCGCCGCAGATGGCGGGCAGCCTGCGCGTGGCGAGCCGCCTCAAGCTGCGCGCCAGCGGCGGCTACGGCTTCCGCATTCCTACCTACACCGATCTTTACTACTCCGACCCGACAACCATCGGCGATCCGAATCTGAAACCGGAATCGGCCTGGAGCGGCAATGCCGGCGCGGACTGGGCGCCCAGCAACAAACTCACCCTTTCGGCGGGAGGGTTCTACTCGCAGCAACACGACACCATCGATTACGTGCAGACGCCCACCGCTGCCCAATCCCTATGTTCCCGCGTCGTGCGTGAGCGTGAACCTGTGGTGCGCGGACAATCTGAGCGGCCTGCACTATGTGGGCGCCGAGTCCACGCTGACGTGGATTCCCACCAGCCGGCAGAAGGTGCGCATTGCCTGGACCGGGCTGCATGGGGCGCAGAGCGCGTTGCATGGCCTGCAGTCGGAGTACGTGTTCAATGACCCGGTCGAGAACATCCAGGCCACATGGACGGCAATGATGCCGCACGCGATCACGCTCACCAACTTTGTGCAGATCGCGCAGCGCTATCAGCAGACGCCGTACCCGGTGTGGAACGCAACGCTCGCGCACGATACGGGCTGGCTGCGGCCTTATCTGCGCCTCACCAACCTGAGCAATACGGGCTACCAGGAGATCAGCGGCGTAACCATGCCGCCGCGGGCGATTATGGGCGGGTTCGTGTTTCAGCTGGGGGAGTAAGGAACATGTTCGCTGTCAGCTGTTAACTGTCCGCTTCTTCAGAAAACTCAGCGAGCGCTCGCGCGCCAGTTTCGAGGCTTCGGGGTTGTAGCTGGCGCGGGCGTCGCAGTTGAAGCCGTGCCCGGCGTCGTCGTACCAATAGATCTCCACTTCCGGATGAGCGGCGTGCACCTTTTCCACTTCCTCGGCCGGAATGTGCGTATCCTGCTTGCCAAAGTGCAGCATGACCGGGCAGGAGGGATTCTCAGCAGCGTAGTTGCCAATGCGGCCTCCATAGTATCCGACAGCCGCTGCGACACTGAGCCGCGTGGCCGCAAGCCAGGCCAGGGTTCCACCAAAGCAATAGCCAATCACGCCGACGTTCTTGCCGGTTGCCTGTTTCGCGTAGTCCACCGCGGCCGCTACGTCCGCAAGCGCCTTGTCGATGTCGAGTTTGGGGACGAAGGTCATGGCGCGCTGCATGTCGGCGCCCTCATAGCCAAGCTCCACGCCCTTCTCGATACGGTCGAAGAGCGCCGGAGCGATGGCGAGAAAGCCATCCTTGGCGTAGCCGTCGGCCACGGAACGGATGTGGGCGTTCACCCCGAAGATTTCCTGCACCACCACCAAGCCGGCAATCGGCTCGCCCGCCGGACGCGCGACATAGGCGCTCAGCTCGCTGCCGTCGGACGCGCGCAGGTTCACATACTCACTCATTTGCTGCCTCCTGGCTCTCAGTATCGTTTCCAGGAGGCAGGCCGGGCAACCGGCACAGTGGTTCGGTCCGGCGCAGGCAAGATGAGGCGAGCGATCGCAAGCACGCGCTCCGCGGCCAAGAGTGTTTCCGCAGCCTGGAGATCAGTTTAAGCGGGGCGGCGACTGCATCTTGTGCGCGATCAGCTCTTCGCGCACCAGCGTGAGGCCCAGAATGCAGTGCTCAAAGCGGTCGGAGAGACGCGCGAAGAGCGGGGCCTCCTGCTCGTACTCAAAGAGATTGAACTGGCTGACGATGAAGTAGCTTTCCTTGCCGGCGCGGATCAAGTCCGTGAGGCTGGGATAGTTGTGGCGCATGCGGCGGCTGGAGCCAGCGGCCTCGGGGTACATGCCCGCCACGAACAGCGCATAGTCGCCGATGTGTTTGCGCAGCGCACGCTCGGCGTCAAAGGACGGAGCAGATCCGTTCACCGGATCCGATGCGCTGATCATCTCAGACAGCTCCTCCACGGGACGGCCGGTTTCGTCGCGCACGCGATAGAGGTTCTGGGCGTCGGAGAATTCGCAGAGCATGTGGGCGACGTAGCCGGTCACGTCGGGATCGTTGAGGCCCAGCTTGCCTTCATAACTGTTACGAACTGCCTGCTGGAAGAATCGCTCGAGGGGATGAACCGGTTCTGGAAGTTGCTCAGCCATACACACCTCCCGCCTCGCGGGAATCGGAGGATGCGCACCTGCTGCGGGAGCCGTGCAGGATGTTCGCTCCTGCAGGAGGGCTCACTGTAATCAGATGCGCCACGGCCGCGCGCGGACAGCCGGCTGCTGTTCGGGCAGCGGCTGTTCCCCTTCGAGCTGCGCCGGGAAACGAACCAGCCACGCCCATTCATGTCTCTGTAACACTGAGATTAGCGGAAAAGTTGTGAAGCGCAAGGGGAGGGGACAACTTTGTTGGCAGTAGTCGCAATTCGAGTGCAAAAAAATTGCAGCGCACGAAGAAAGGCAGCCGCGGAAGGCTGCCTTTCTTTATGCGCACCGCTTCTTGACTGAGAACTGACTAACTGCTCTTGTTACACCGCTGCCGGGGCGCGCTGCTCCAGCTCTGCCAGCCGTTTGGCGAGCAGCTTTTCGAGATTGACCAGCGCGGCGGAGAAGCCCTCGATGCCTTCCTTCAGCTTGTCGTTGGCCATGCGGTCTTTGGCGTGCATGGCGTCGAACGTCGCTTTGTCGATGGTGAGACGCTCGATCTTCATCGTCTTGGCTTTCTCGGGATCGAGCTTGCGCGGCAGCTCGCCGGTGGTCGATTCGAGCTCGCCCAGAAGTTGCGGCGAGATGGTGAGCAGATCGCAGCCGGCCAGCTCGGTGATTTCGCCGATGTTGCGGAAGCTGGCGCCCATGACCACGGTCTTGTAACCGAAGTGTTTGAAGTAGTCGTAAATGCGCGTGACCGACTGCACGCCGGGATCGTCAGCGCCCTGGAAGTCCTTGCCGGTGTCCTTCTTGTACCAGTCGAGGATGCGGCCCACGAAAGGCGAGATGAGCGTGACGCCCGCATCGGCGGCGGCAATGGCCTGGTGAATCCCGAAGAGCAGCGTCAGGTTGCAGTGGATGCCTTCCTTCTCCAGCACTTCGGCGGCGCGAATGCCTTCCCACGTGGACGCGATCTTGATGAGAATGCGATTGCGGCTGATGCCGTCCTGCTCGTACATCTTGATGATGTCATGCGCCATCTTGATGGTCTTTTCGGTGTCGAAGGAAAGGCGCGCGTCCACTTCCGTGGAAACGCGGCCGGGAACGATGGCCAGAATTTTTTTGCCGAACGCCACGGCCAGGCGCTTGAAGGCGAGGTTGGCCACGTCCTGGTCGCTCGCACTGTCGCCCAAATCGTCCTTCGCGCCCTTCAGCACATCGTCAACGATGGATTGATACTGCGGCATCTGCGCGGCGGCGGTGATGAGCGAGGGGTTAGTGGTGGCATCCTGGGGACGAAATTGTTCCATCGCCTCAATGTCGCCGGTGTCGGCCACGACGGTCGTGTATTTGCGCAATTGTTCCAATAGATTCTGCGGCATAACTCCTCCTCGGGGATTTTCCTTGGCCAAACGCTCTCACCGTTAGTGTACTGCTTACTAGGATGCGGAGGGTTAAAGCCGGTTGCACCTTTGTCCTGGCAGCGTGATCAGACCGCGTCCGCTTGCACGCCGTGTGCCAGCACGCCCAATCCGGGAACCGTCACTTCCACGCGGTCGCCGGGGTGGAGCGGGCCCACGCCGGACGGGGTACCGGTCAGGATTACATCGCCGGGCTCGAGGGTGAAGGCTGCCGAGATTGCGCTGAGCAGAAATGGGATGGAGAAGATGAGGTCGGCGGTGGATGCGTGCTGGCGCAGCTCGCCGTTGATGCGGGTTTCGAGCGTGACGCCGGCATCGAGATCGACCTCGTCGCTGACCAGCGGGCCGATGGGGCAGAAGGTATCGCACCCCTTTGCCCGCGCCCATTGCACGTCCTTCTTCTGCAGATCGCGCGCGGAGATGTCGTCCGCCAGCGTGCAGCCGCGCAGCACCTGGCGCCAATCGACGTCCGGCGGCAGCTTGCGAACGCGGCGGCCCACGACCAGCGCCAGCTCGCCTTCAAAGTGAACTGATTCAGAGATGCGGGGCAGCAGCACGGTGCCGCCGGACGCCAGCAGCGACGACGGTGGCTTGAAAAACAGCAGCGGCTCGGCAGGAACTTCGTTGCCCAGCTCTTTTGCGTGCTCGCGGTAGTTGCGGCCCACGCAGATGATTTTGGACGGCGTGACCGGCGGCAGCAGCTCGGCCGCGGTGAGCGGCATGGGCTCGAAGTCGAAGCTCCACGACGCGGCGCTGTTGTGTTCGAGACGGAAGGCGAGGTCTTCTTCGGGCGCGGAGGTCAGGTCCACGATCCATGGTTCGCCGGCGCCGCCGGGCTCGGCGCAGCGATCTTCCACTTTGCCGTAGTGGGTCTTGCCTTCGAAGAGGAAGCGGCAGTACTTCATGCGGAGCTCTCCTGTATTGTGCGGTTTACTGCGCGGGCACCGTTTCCTGCGCCGTCGCGGATCGCGCGCTCTCGTGGCCGTTCTGGCCGATCGCGCTGACGCCGTATTCATACGTGTGGCCGGGCTCGACGTCGGGGTCGTGGAAGCCGGCACCGACGACTGGCTGCGGCCCGGAGATGCGCTGCCACGGCGTGGGGGGCTGGCCTGGGACATTGGGCTCGCGACGATAGACGATGTATCCGGCGAGAGCGGGCTCGCTGTCGGGCTGCCAGCTCAGGTCGATCGATGGGCCGGCGCCATTCTCCGCCGCCGTGGCCACGGCAGCAAGCCCGGTGGGCACGGCGGGCGGGAATACATTCTGCGCATCGATGCGCACCGGCGGCGACAGCGGCCCGTCGAGCTCCATCGCTTTTCCGTCCACCGTGACACGCGTGATGCGCTGGGCGCTGTAGGCGTAGGTCTCGCCGAAGCGAATATCTTTGTCGAGCGCAACGCCGTGTTGCATGCCGGCGGGAACCAGCAGGTCCCGCTTTATCGGTTCGGTTGGCGCGGCGAGCGGGCCCTGCGCGGGCTTGGCAGCGCCTGGCGTGAGCAGCGTGCGCTGCAGGCGAACCTGTGTCTCGTAGGGTTCCGGCGGGCCGGGGATCCAGCGCAACACGATGCCGTCTTTACGCACGGTGGCGTTGAGGCCGGAGACCGGCGCGGGCGCCTTTCCGGCCAGCACGGTAGCGGCGTTCGACAGGCCTGCTGAGCGGCCTTTTTTGTTGGTGAGCTCGACGAAGTAATGAAGCGGGCGCGGCGCTCCGCTGCTGAGCAAAGCAGGCAGCGTGTCAGTGAAGGTGGCGCCGGCTGCGGGCGCGAAGGTCACGTTGCCGGCAGTGGCGCAGACGCTATGGGCCGCGCTTTCGGTTCGGCAGATGCGCACGGCCACGGCGATGTTCGGCTTGAGCGTGACCTTGGAGGTGTCGCGCTTGGGCATGGTCCAGGCCAGGTGGACTTCGTCGCCGGTGCGACTGGCGGTGAGGTCGGCGACCGGCTCGGGCAGTTTGAGGGAGGGCGGCTGGGGCGCAGCCGGCATCCCACAGCCGGCCAGGAACGCCGCGCCGCAAAACACACAGCTAACCGCAAAGCCACGCGCTGCGCGCCTGAATTTTTCCGCCGATCGCATTGGCTACAGTTTAGCGGAGCGGCGCGGGGCACGTGCTTCACCAAAGATGGGCCTCCGAAAGGTAGAATTTTCAGGAATTCTCATTACCGCTTCGAAGCGAGCCGGACCCAACCCTGCAGGAGCATTCATGTGCTGATCTTCGCCGCCATCCTCGCCATTTTTATTTACGGCATGACTGCCGCCATGCTGGGCACCATCCTGCCCGATCTCTCCGAGCGCTTCCGGCTCACCCCTGCGCAGAACGGGGCAATTGCCTTTGCGCAGGCTTTGGGGCTCATGCTGGCGTCGCTAGGGGTTGGACCGCTGCTCGATACGGAAGGCGACAAGGTGGGCCTGGTGTTGGGGCTGGTCTTCATCGCAGCGGCGCTCGTGGCGCTGCCGCGATCGCGGGGATTCCGCTCCATTGCGCTGCTGCTGTTCGTGCTGGGTGTGGGCGGAGGCATCGTGGTCACGGGCGCCAATGCGCTGGTCAGCGGCGTCACGCCCGACCATCGCGCCACAGCTCTGAACCTCGTGAATCTTTTCTTTGGGCTGGGCGGATTGGCCACGCCGTTCATCGCGGCCAATCTTTTCAAGCGCAACTGGGCGCGACTGTGCCTCACCGTGGCCGGCCTGGCGGCAGCGGCTTTGGTGGTGCAGGCGGCGGCGCCAATGCCTGCTGCGGCTGGAGCTTCGGGTTTCGTGCTGGCCCAGGCTGCGCCGGTGCTGGGACGGCCGCTGCTCTTCCTGCTGGGGCTGTTTTTGTTCCTCTATGTCTCCTGCGAGGTAGGCGTGTGGAACTGGTTGCCGCGCCACCTTATTGCGCAGGGTGTGCCGGAATCGCGCGCGCTCAACATTCTCTCGCTTGGGTTCGCGCTGGGCCTGCTGGTCGGCCGGCTGGCAGCCAGCTCGGTGCTGCTGCGCGTGCCTGCGGTCGAGGTCACGCTGGCGGCTTCGATGGCGATGGCTGTCACCACCTTCCTGATGCTGCGCACCAATCGCGCGGGCACTGCCGGGGTGCTGGTATTTCTTGCCGGGCTCTCCATGGCTCCGGTGTTTCCCACGGTTCTGGCGCTCACCGGTACAGCCTTTCCACGCATGACCGGAACCGCGATTGGATTTGTGATTACCTGCGGTTGGGCTGGGCTGGCGGTGAGCTCCAAGGTCATCGGCGCAATCGCCGGCGGCGATGCGCGGCGGCTCAGGCAGGCGCTGCTCCTGATTCCGGCGTCGGCGCTGCTGATGGTGGGGCTGAATCTGGCGATGTGGAGCAGCGTGAAATAAGACGGTAGGAGCAATTCCATGAAGCTGGGTTTGTGGTCTCCCACCCTTCGCACGATGAAGCTGTGCGAAGGATGGGGCACCCGCCTCCGTTTCTGGAATGCGCTCCCTGCTTAGATTCCGCTAGAGCAATTGCATGGTTGCTATACCCAGATGCTCCGTGCCCCATCCATTTCACGGCTTCATCGTGAAATGGGTGGGAAACCACGATCTGGGTACAACATTGCAGAGATTGCTCTAGATTCCCCGCAGCCGCTCGCAGGCTTCGTCGAGTTCCGCATCCTGCTTGGCGAAGCAGAATCTCAGCAGATTTTCACCGCGCCCAGGGCGAAAGAAAGCTGTGCCGGCTACCGAGGCAACGCCGGTGCGGGCCATCAGGTTGCGGGCTTTTTCCGGTGCGGTCGAGCCGGGAAGATGGTCGGCGCGGGCAAGGATGTAGTAGGCGCCGGGCGGGATGAGCGGGTCCATGCCTGCGTCGCGGAGGGCGGCGGCCAGGCGCTCGCGCTTCGAACGATGGTCGGCGGCCACCTGCTGGTAAAACGCGGGCGGCAACTGCTCCAGGCCCGGCAGCTACGCCGTGCTGCAGCGGCGCGGGCGAGCAAACGTAGGTGAGGTCGTGGAAGTGGGCCATGGCCGGCATCCAGCGCGCGTCGGCCGCCGAGTAGCCGACCCGCCAGCCGGTCACCGAGTAGGTCTTGCTGAATCCCGAGACGACAATGGTGCGCTCGCGCATGCCGGGCAGCGTGGCCGGGCAAATGTGCTCCGCGCCATCGTAGACGAAGTACTCGTAGATCTCGTCGGTGATGAGGAAGAGGTCGTGGTCGCTGGCAGACGGCGGCGACCTGCTCAAGCTCGGGCAAGGAGAAAATTTTTCCGCTGGGGTTGGCAGGCGTGTTGAGCAGGATGGCGCGGGTGCGCGGGGTGATGGCGGCGCGCAGCGCGTCGGTGTCGAGCTGCCAGTCGGGCTCGGCCAGCGGGACGATGACCGGTACGGCGCCCAGCACCTTGAGCGTGTTCACGTGGTAGCCGTAGAAGGGCTCGAAGAGAATGACCTCGTCGCCGGGATCGAGCAGGGCCATGGCCGCCACGTGCAGACCGGCAGTCGCGCCGGAGGTGACCATCACTTCGCGGTCGGCGTCGTAGCGCAGGCCGTAGTCGCGGAGCTGCTTTTGGGCAATGGCGGCGCGCAGGCGGTCGTTGCCGTCGCAGCGGGTGTAGATGTTCTGGCCGTTGCGCATGGCCTCGATGGCCGCTTCTTCGACAATTGCGGGAACCGGCGTGTCGCAAACGCCCTGCGCCAGGTTGATGCCGCCCATGCGATCGCAGGCGGTGGTCATGGCGCGGATTTCAGACTGAAACGTGTGCGGCGCAAGCCTGCTGAGGCCGAGCCGCGAAGCTGCGGCAGTTTGGGGGGGTGTCCCGGACATGGGGAAGCGCTCCTATGTCTATTATTTTGCCTGAATGAGGCGGGTGGGGGCGCGGCTGTGGCTTCCCATCCTTTTCACGGTAAGGCTGTGAAAAGGATGGGGCACGGAAGTTCCCGGGCGAATCTTGGCTTTTTATTGCTGCGGCTCGACCACCGTATAGAGCGTGGTGCCGCTGCGGTTGACCAGCAGCAGCACCGGCTGATTGGCCAAGCCGGCGACGGCGTGCTCGAATTCGTCCACGTTGTGCACCGGCTTGTGGTTCACTTCCTGAATCACGTCGCCCTGCTTGATGCCGGCCTCAGCGGATGAGCTGTCGGAATCGACATTGGTGACCACCACGCCAAAGGTGCCCGCGGGCAGGCCGAGCTGCTGGGTTATCGAGGCGGTCAGATTCTGGACCTGCAGACCCTTCAGAGCTGGAGCCGCGCCAGGTGTGGCCGGGCCGGGCTGGCCGTTCTCCGGATATTCACCGAGCGTGACATTCAACTCCTGCGTCTGGCCGTTGCGGTATACCTGCATGTGCGCCACCGATCCGGGCGCCATTTCGGAGACGCGCAGGCTCAGATCGTCGGGGCCTGTAACCGGCGTGCCGTTGAGCTTGAGAACGATGTCGCCGCGTTGGAGACCGGACTTGGCAGCCGGGCCGTTTGAGGTTACGTCGCCCACCAGCGCGCCGCCGCCCTGGCCCAGCCCGAAGGCCTTCGCCATATCGGGACTGACGCCCTGGATGGAGATGCCGAGATAGCCGCGAATCACTTTGCCGTGCTCCACAATCTGGTCCATGATGTTGTGGGCCAGGTTGATGGGGATGGCAAAGCCCACGCCCTCATTGCCGCCGCCGCCAGAGAGGATGGCGGTATTGATCCCGATCAAATCGCCGTGGATGTCAATGAGCGCGCCGCCGGAGTTGCCGGGGTTGATGGCGGCATCGGTCTGGATGAAGTCCTCGTAGTGCTCTATGGCCCCGCCCAGCGCGCGGCCCGTGGCGCTCACAATGCCCATGGTGGAGGTTTCGCCAATACCGAATGGATCGCCGATAGCGAAGACCAGGTCGCCGACCTTCAACTTCGACGCGTCGCCCAGCGTAAGCGTGGGCAGGCCCGTGGCGTCGATCTTGAGCACGGCGACGTCGGTGCGAGGATCGGTGCCGATCACCTTTGCGTGATATTTCCTGCGGCTCTGCGTAAAGACTTCCACGTCATTGGCGCCGGCCACCACGTGGTTATTGGTGAGAATGTAGCCGTCGGGATTGACGATGACACCGGAGCCGAGGCTGTTCTCATGCTGCTCCTGCGGCTGTTGCTGTTGCGGCACCTGGCCGCCGAAGAACTGGCGGAAGAACGGATCCGAGAAGATGTTGGGGGCTGCCTGCTGTTTCACGATCTTGGTGGAGGAGACGTTGACCACGGCGGGCAGGGCAGGAGCGAGGATGGAAGAGAAGCCGTTCCTGAAGTCGCCCAGGGTAACCGGCGCCTGCGATTGCGGCGCCATGGTGACAGGGACCGTCGGGGCCGCGTGGACCGGGTAGCCGGGCATGTGGATAACGCCTGCTCGCAGCAGGCCTCCCACAATGAGAATGATTGCGATGAGAACCAAAGGCCACGCCGGGAACCCTCTGCGCGGATATGCCATGGAAATTCTCCTCTCCTCACCCGGGCGCAATCACTAGAGCCCCGATCGGAAGAACTCTTCGGCACGGCCTTACGCCGACAGCGTACGCAGGCCGGAGAGATAGTGCAGAATGTCTTCGCGCGAAAGCACGCCCACCACTCCGCCGGCTTCGAGAACCGGAAGCTGGTTGACGCCATCGCGCCCCATTTTTTCGAGCGCCGACCACAACACCGCGTTGGGCTGTGTGGTGGTCAGCTTCTGAAACGGAACCATGATCTGCGCGGCAGTGGTGGTGGGCCATTCGGAGCGTGAGACTTCGCGGATGGCCGCGAGCGTAATCAGCCCTGCGGCCGCGCCATCCCCCGTGACGATGGCAAAACGCGAGCCCGTAGGCGCCAGGCCGCGATCGATCAGCTCCTGCAACGTCACCTGGCCGGGCACCTGCACGAAGTTGCGCTGCATGGCATCCAGCACGCGATGGCCGCCGAGCGCGGTGCGCACCGTTTCCATCTGCATCTGGCTGCCGGCCGCGCTCTCCAGGAACCAGCCGATGACGGCGATCCAGATGCCGCCGCCAATGTTGCCCACCAGCGCCTGCCACACGCCCCAGAAGATGAGGATGAAGCCGAAGAAGCGCCCGGCAATGCCGGCGGCCACGGTGGCGCGGTGATAGTCATGGGTAAAGCGCCACATGATGGCGCGAAACACGCGGCCGCCGTCCAGCGGGAAGCCGGGAACCAGGTTGAAGAGGGCGAGGATGAGGTTGAGCCAGGCCAGGTAGCGGGCCAGGGCCAGACTCGGACCCACGCTCAGGAATGGCTCGATTTCCCAGAAAATGGCGGCCAGCGCCAGGCTGGTGACGGGACCCACCAGCGCGATCCAAAACTCCTCGCGAGGGCCGGGCGGCTCGGAGGCGATCTGCGAAACGCCTCCGAAAAGAAAGAGGGTAATGCGGGGGACCTCGATGCCGTAGTGCTGCGCGGCCAGCGAGTGGGCCAGTTCGTGAATGAGCACGCTGACAAACAGCAACAGCGCGGTGAGAAACCCGATGAGCCAGTACTCGCCGCTGGACCAGTCGTGATATTCGGCCGGAAAATAGCTGACCGCGAGCATCCACGTGAGAAGCCCGACGATCAGAAACCAGGAAAAATCCAGGTCAACGGAGATGCCGAAGATCCGGCCGATGGGGATGCCGTGCCGGGACATACGTCTCCCTCACTACGCGGTTAGATGGTCGGCTTTGCCTGCCGGTTACACGTCGCCAGAGAAAGCTGACAGGCCAGTTGGACAGGGCCCCGGTCCGGAGACCGGCGCTACGCATACCGCATGTTCTAATCGAACCGTGGCAAGCCTCGAAAATTTCAGGCTGGTAGTCTTCCGTGCGGTGGCCGCGGAGCTTAGCTTTCGCAAGGCCGCGGAAGACCTGTACCTCACGCAGCCCGCGGTGAGCCTGCAGATCAAGGCGCTCGAAGAAGACCTGGGCGTGCAGCTCTTTGACCGCACCGGTAAGGCGATTGCCCTCACTGCTGCGGGGCGCATCCTGCTGGGTTACGCCGAGCAGGCCGGCGAGTTGCTGCTGCAGGCGGAGCAGGAGATTGCCTCGCTCGACGGAGCGCACGCAGGCAACCTGGCGCTGGGCGCCTCCACCACCATTGCGCAATATGTGCTGCCGCGGCTGCTGAGCGACTTTTGCCGCGAGCATCCGCGCGTACGTCCTACGCTGATCAGCGGCAACACCGAGAAGATTGTCGAAGCCATCGAGAAGCAGAAGATTGCGCTGGGATTTATCGAGGGGCCGGCCCAGAACCGGAACGTGAAGACAGAGCCGTTCCTGCGCGACGAACTTGTGCCGATCGCCTCGGCCGCGCATCCCTGGGCAACGCGCGATTCTGTGCCCTGCGCGGAGCTCTGTGCCGCTCCCCTGCTGATGCGGGAGCGCGGATCGGGATCGCGGCGCGTGGTGGAAATGGCGATCGAGCGGCATGGCGTGAAGCGCAGCGCGCTCCGCATCGCCATGGAACTGGATTCTACCGAGGCGATCAAGTCCGCAGTGGAAGCGGGACTCGGCATCGGCTTTGTCTCGCTGAGCGCCATCGCCACAGACCTGCGGCTCAACCGCAGCATCAAGGTGATCCATGTGCAAGGGCTGAAGATCCCGCGGGATTTTCTGGTCGCCTATCCAGCGGGACCGAAGCCGGGTGGGGCAGCCCAGGAGTTCCGCAAATTTCTCTTCACTAAAAGCAGGGACCAAGGGACTAAAAGCAGGGACCAAGGGAACGAGGGAACAAGGGACCAAGAAGACGGCCTAGTGACCGTGCGATCTTAACAACTCATTTCAGCTCGCTATCTTGGCCCCTGCGAATGTTCAGACCAGCAAACATTCAGGCATTCTTGTTCCCTTGTTCCCTTGGTCCCTTGTCCCTTGTCCCTTGTCCCTTGTCCCTTTCCCCTTCGTCCCTTCGTCCCCCGTTCCCTGCGTCATAAAAATCGCTAATAGGGCATGATTACTTCTGCTTGGACGGCGGGATTCGTTTTACCCCACACTCCTAATGTGTCGAAGAACCTTTTTTTCATCGGTTTAATCCTTGCCGCCAGCGGCTTTGTTTCCCCGCCGCTGGCCCTGGCCTGCGGATTGGTCTTCGGCCTCAGCTTCAAAACCCACCCGTTTGAGAGCTCTGCCAAGCAGCTTTCGAAGCTGCTGCTGCAGATTTCGGTAGTAGGCCTCGGCTTCGGCATGAACCTGCAGGAGATTGTGCGGGTGGGCAAATCCGGCTTCGTCTACACCGCCTGCAGCATCACCTTTGCCATGACACTGGGCTGGCTGCTGGGCCGGCTGTTCAACGTGGAGAAGCGCATCTCGTTCCTCATCTGCGCCGGCACCGCGATCTGCGGGGGCAGCGCCATTGCGGCCGTCGCGCCCATCTCCGGCGCCGAAGAAGAAGAGATTGCCGTCTCGCTGGGCACCATCTTCGTACTCAATTCCGTTGCGCTGCTCACGTTCCCGGCCATCGGTTATTTCCTGCACTTGTCGCAGACGCAATTCGGATTGTGGTCGGCGCTGGCCATTCACGACACCAGCTCGGTGGTGGGGGCAACCGCAAAATACGGATTGCTGGCCCTGGCGGTTGGCACCACCGTCAAGCTGGCGCGGGCATTGTGGATCGTGCCGCTCTCCCTGGGAACGGCGATCACCCGCAAGAGCAAGGCGCGCATCCAGTGGCCGTGGTTCATCCTGTTCTTTTGCCTGGCCGCGGTAGCCAACAGCTACCTGCACTTCTTCGCGCCCGTGTACCCCAAGCTGCAGCATCTGGGTGTGATCGGCCTGACGGCTACGCTCTATCTGATTGGAACCGGACTCTCGGTGGCGACGCTACGCCGGGTGGGCCCGCGCCCGCTGCTGCAGGGCGTGCTCCTGTGGATCGTGGTGGCCAGCGGCTCGCTCGCGCTGATCCGCGCTGGATGGATTCACCTGTAGCCTCGGCTTGACGTTCGCTGATACGAAAGTATCGATCGATACCTTCGTCTAATGGCCGCGTCTTATTTTCTCTGGCCTAATCAACCCATCTGCTGCCCGGCCATTGTCGTGTGGCCAAAGAGGTCTAGATCCAGAAAGACGGTTTGGATCCGCCGCCGATGAAGTCAGAGAATGGGAAAATACAGCGATTTCGAAATCCGCACTCAACACTGGTTCGATCCGTCCAATTTCAAAGGGTTCAACTTCGCCATCCCCATGAAGACCCTGGCCATCTACTGCCTTGATCCGCGCGCATCCGATATCCCGCAGGCGGTCGCCAAGTACTTTGGGGACGAGGTCTACCCCGGCGAGATCATTCTCGATGAAGCCGGCAACCGGGTTGGTTCCACGCGGACCCTGTTCACTATGACCAACGCGGGCGGCCGTGCCGTCTCCGCCCTGATGACGGTCGCAGAAATGGATTACTTGTTCCACGTGCAAAATGTCGTCGTGGTTCACCACTCGTTTTGCGGCACTTCTTCCTACATGCCTGAGCGCCTCTTCAAGAAGTTCCACGATGATTATCACGCCGATATCTCGCCGTTGTTCGATCGCGAGAGCCTGGCCATTCCAGATTTCGAGAAGTCGCTCCGCTATGACCTTGGGCTGCTTCGCTCCAGCCCGGCAGTGCCGAAGCATGTCAAGCTCTACGGCTTCTTCTACGAGATCAGCTCCGGCACGTTGACCGAGGTACTGCGGGATATTCCTGCACAGATGGCCGCATAAATAAGCGAGGCCGGTGGTGCGACAGCGCGCAGCACTGTACCACCCGTTCGTACAGGCTGCGGAAAAACTCTCCCCGTGGGGCTTTGTAACAGGGCCCGGCTTCAGTCGTGCCAAGAACGCTGCAAAAAAGAGGTGGGCTTTAGCCCCTGAGGGATGTTTTTACGTCCCTTTGGCCACCTTTTTCCGCAGCCTCTCAATGGTTAAACAGCCGCCAGCTCCGCAGCCACGAGCTTCCTCCGCCTGATCGCCATCAACTCCACAGCCTTGGCAGCGATATGCTCGGCACTGACTTCGAGTTCCTTCACCAGCTCCCACGGCGCGCCGGAATCGCCAAAGCGATCCTTTACGCCAATGGCGCCCGTGATAACCGGAACTCCGTACAGCTCTGGCGCTTCGGTCAGCAACGCACTCACCCGCCAAGCCAATGCGCCAATCTGATGTTCCTCCGCTGTCACAATCACGCCCGTCTCCTGCGCCGCGCGAATCACGGCCTCGGCGTCGATGGGCTTGAGCGTGTGCAGATTGAGAACCCGCGTTTCGTAGCCAAACTCCCGCTTCAGGATGAACGCCGCGCGCATGGCCTCTGGAACCATGGGACCGATCGCCACGATAGTCAGGTCTTCCGATTCGTTCGGGTAATCAGCGGCAAGACACGTCTCGAAGGCCGCGGCAAAATTATCTCCTTCGCGACGCAGGCGAATCGCATTGGCCCGTCCGAAGACAAACGGCGTCGTCTCGTCGGTCACAATCGGCGTGGCTTCGCGCGCAAAGCGGATGTACTTGGGACCCTTGTGCTCAAGCAGCAGGTGGCGCGTCGCCTTGCGGGTTTCCACGCTGTCGCAGGGCACCACAACTGACATATTCGGCAGCGCCTGCATGGCGAAGAGATCTTCGAGCGCCTGGTGCGTCGCGCCATCAGGCCCAACCGAAACTCCGGCATGCGCTCCGGCAATCAACACGTTGAGGTTCGCGTAGCAGATGGACACGCGAATCTGGTCCAGGTTCCGCGCCGCAATGAACGTAGCGTACGAGCCCAGCACCGGCAGCTTGCCCTCGCGAGCCATTCCAGCCGCCGCGGCTGTCGCGGATTGTTCCGCAATCCCCATGCTCCACCAGCGCTTCATCCGTTCCGGCTTGCCGGCGTAAAAGTCGCTGATCGTAATCGACCCGGAGATGTCGAGGCCCAATCCCACCACGCGCTCGTCGTCGCCGGCTGCCGCCAGTGCCTGGCCAAAGCCCCTGCGCGTCGGCTCCATCTTCACCTTCATCGTCTCGCCCGCGTTCCACCAGTAATCGCGCGAGAAGCGAGGCATTCCGGCTTCAAGAGCGCGGCTCGCGTTCGTCTGAAACTGCTTTGCCTTCTCCAGCAGCGCATCCACCGGAATTCCTTCGCTCACCCCAAGTTCCTTGAGCGCCGCATTCAATTCCTCCCGATTGGGCGCCTTGCCGTGCCAGCCGGGCTGATTTTCCATGAAGCTCACGCCCTTGCCTTTCACGGTATCGGCCAAGATCACCACCGGCCGCCGCGTCGAAGATTGCGGGTGGGGCGCGCGCGCCTGCTCCAGCGCATCCACAATCTCCGCCATATTGTGGCCGTCGATGCGCAGCACATCCCAACCGAAGGCCGCGTACTTGGCGCCGAGCGGCTCAATCTGCATCACGTCTTTGACCAGCCCATCGATCTGCAGCCGGTTGCAATCCACAATTGCGATCAAGTTGTCGAGATGGTAATGGCCGGCTTCCATGGCCGCTTCCCAAACCTGGCCTTCCTGCTGCTCGCCATCGCCCATCAGGCAAAATATCTTGTGCTGGCGTCCGTCCATGCGCGCCGCCAGCGCCATGCCCACGCCCACGCTCAATCCCTGCCCCAGCGAGCCGGTCGAAATCTCCACACCCGGTAATTTAAGCCAGTGTGGATGCCCCTGGAACGGCGAACCCAGCTTGCGCAGCGTAACCGTATCTTCAAGCGAACAGAAGCCCGCCATTCCCAGGCTCACGTAGAGCGCTGGCGCCTTGTGACCCGCAGACCAGAGAATGCGGTCGCGATCGGCCCATGCCGGATTCTTCGGATCGTGATCGGCAACGCGCAGGTAAAGCGCGGCGGCAATATCCATGATCGACAAAGTGCCACCGGCGTGGCCCGATCCCGCCGCGCACAGCGCCAGCAGATTGTAGCCGCGCATCAGGGCCGCAGCCTCGCGCAAATCAGCGACCGCATACTCTCGCGTCACACGCCCGGTTGCAAAATCCCGCAGTGCCATACTCTTTACCTCCGCGCGATCACTGTCGCGCCGCGCCGCAAATTGCCCAGCGCTGCCAAATTTTCCGCGCTGCACGGCTCGTTCCGCTGTGATTCGAAGCACAACGAAATCACAGGAACCGCTTCAGCACTCTTCCCGCCGCATCGGGCGGCCTCAGAGTCCGTCGCCAGCTTTCACGTGCATACCGCGGAAGCAGCATCGGACGCACGAAGCCGAAGTGAAGTCAAAGGCGCGTTCGGCCGCAGCGGCACTGTGGGAACGTTTTTAAGCTGCCAACCGGACCCGTCAAAGAGTTGATTCGACATCGGCCGTAACCGGCGGCATCGCGAAATCCCCAGCGCCCCTTCTGCAGTACGCAGTCCGCAGCAGCGCCATGGCCGCGGCCGCAATCAGCGGCACCGCCAACCCATAACGCAATGAGCCATAATGCGTGGAGACAACTCCCATGACCCATGGAAACAGCGCGGAACCCACGCCGCCCATTGCAAAGATCCACCCCCGCGCGGTTCGCTCCAGCAGAAAGGCAAGCACCAGCGGATACAAAGGTCCGATGCAGAGCCCGGCCAGCCCCGCCGCCGCATCAATCAGAGCCGGCGCATGCAACGCAACCAGGAGCGCGACCGCAGCAGCAATGGCCCACACCAGTCCTTGCAGCATCCGCATCCGCCCAACTTTTTCGAGAATCCGCGTGGAGCAAACCAGCCGGCTCAGCACCACGCCCAGATAAAAAAGCGTAACCGGGAAAAACTTCGCATCGTTTCCGCCCGCAGGCGCAATCCGGTGCACGTAGGTGGTGAGCCAACTGCTCAGTGCCGTCTCCACGCCCACCGCGCCCACCGCCAGCATCACCAGGGCCGTCACCATCCCCGCCGAACCGCGCTTGTCCTTTCGTTGCCGAGCGGCTTGCGCAAGGGGCCTTTGATTCCGCTCCCGGAACAAGGCCCATCCCAGCAACAGCAGAAACACCGCCTGCAGCGCGATGAACAACGGCCGCAGTTGCCCATTGTGCGCGAACGGGAGAAACAGCGCGGGAGCAGCCATCGCTCCAGCCGACCAGACAAAGTTGAGCCCCTCGAGTTTCTCCGCCCGATCCTCGTGAAACCGATCGGAGAACAGCAGACTGGTCGCCGTCATCGCCATGCCCAGCCCCAGTCCATAGAAAAAGAAAACGACAAACGCGGAACGCGGCCCCGCAAACGCCAGCGCGCAACTGCTCACCACCAGTAGCGCGTACCCTCTCCTGAGCGCGCTCGCCCGCCCCAGCCCGGTCAGCACGGCTCCCAGCGAAGAACCCGCAAACTGGAGAAAGAAGAGGAATCCCGCCGCATCATCCCCCAATCCCCACTCTTGCGCAAGCACAGGAAGCAGAACCCCGAGCATGACGGTGCCCGCGCCCGTGAAACTGAAACCGGCTGCCAGCACAAGGCTGGAAGCGTTAAGCCAGCCAGGCGGGCGCACCGAAGCAGAGCTAGGTTGATCTGTTTTCAAAGGGAAGGATTCCGTTTCCGATTGTATGCGCGATTTGCCCGCACGACGGTGGTCCTGTGTAACAGGGGCGCGCAGCCTGTTTCGCCCCCGGAGAAATGCGCGCCCACCTCGCAGTCAAGCCTCTCCGCGCCCGATACATGACTAACTAGCTGATTTCAAACCATCAATTGAGCACGTAAAGTTGCCGCTAATTACCACGCTCAGGAGTACATTCAACCCAGCACGAAAAAAAGAGCGCCGGCAGATCCGCCGGCAGGGATAAACCACGCACTTTCAGACACTTGCAAAACTACTCCTTTATAATGAAACACTTACGCACATCCTGCGGTTGCGCTCCTTTGTTATCAAACACTTGCCTGAAAAGAGGGGGGGTACCTAGTTTCGAATCCTCACCACCTGCGCAGTCGTGCTGTGCACAGTTACAACAATCTTGCCCCCCCGCACCAGGCCCACACGGCTCCATTTGCCCACCCACGGCGCATCGCTCCTAATCGCCGATCCGCCCAGTGTGCCGGTCATCAGGGTCGCGTTGCCCGGATCGCCATCGGTCAGCTCCATCGTCTCCACTTGGGCGCCATCAAAACCCGGCGCCGCAATCTCCACCTGCGCATCGGTGGCATCGTGAGTTGAGTTATGCGTCCGATTAATGATCGTCACGTACAGCTCGTGCGCTGTGCCAACCGCGTATGCAGTCAGGTTGATTTTTTGCGAATTCGTAATCGTCACCGGCTCAACAAAACCGTGACTGCCGACTACAAACGCCTTCATGCCCAGCGCCTTGGGAGTAGCGTGATAATGCCCGCAACCAGCCGTCGTGCACGGGTTGGGGTCGGGCACGATAGTGTCCGTCGGCAGCCAGGGATTGTTATGAAAATTCACGCCCACCATGCGATGCGCCGCCCACCAATGCATGTAATCGAGGGCCCACAACGCCGCCGCATATCCGTCGCTCGCGCCGGGCACACCATGCAGGCAGTCGTTCGCTTCCGTCATGCGATACGGAACTCCTTCGGCAACCAGTGGAGCAAGCAGGTGCGCGTAAACATAGGGATAGGGATGGAAAGGCGTCTTGCCGCCATTGAACGCAGGTTGATCTTCAATGGTGGTGTCTTGGTCCCACGCCATCGACAGCATGTTGTCAATGGCTTCCTGCGCGGTAGTGTTGCCGGGATTGCCCCACACATAGTGGTGCTGCAGCGTCTCCGCCAACATGCCGCTGTCCTTCAAGTCCTCGCCGAACTTCTGCGTCCACGAAACTCCGCCTGCCGGATTCGGCGTGAACGTCGAGGAATCGTAAGCTCCAGTATCGGGTCCCGAGAACTTCGCTCCCGGAGCAGCTTTGCGAATCACCTCCGCGATTCGCTTCCAGTCGGCCAGGTACGAAGCGTAAGCCGACCCAGGAACGCCGGGCATCGTCTCTACAATCGCCGGATCCTGCGGATGTCCGGGACGCGTGTGATAACTCTTCCAGTCCGGCTCGTTGCCAATCGAAAAGCTGTCCACGTTGGCGCGGTACTTTCTCCAGATGTAGCGCACCAGCTTCGCATCGTCCTCGGCAAGATGAGGATTGGCGCACGATTCCACATTCAGCATGCGGACGGAGTAGATCACCTTCACGCCGCTCTTTTGCGCAAACTCGAAGAGCTGATCGATATCTTTATAAGTGGGCGTCGGCATCGCACATCGCTCCTTGCCGCCGGAACCATCCACAGTTCCTCCGCCAACGCGGATCAGTTTCACGCCCGCATTCCGAAACAGCGTAATCAGCTCAGTATTCTGCGGACTGAAGAAGTAGCCCTTCACGCCATAGGTATCTGGAACCACGCTCCGAATCTCAAATCCGAGCCCCGCAAAATCTTCGGGAATCGCAAACTCACGAACCGCCGTATTGACGCTCACCTGAACCGGCGCCTGTGCTGTTGCAGCACTGGAAATAAGCGCGCCGCAGCCCAAAACCAATCCAATATACCCGGAGAAACTATATCTGGAAAAAATCATTTATCCTCGTCTAATTTAGTCAGCTCATTATTTGGACGGATCTAGCCAACGCCTGATCGACCACTGCGTGGCTGCGGTATTCGAGCGGATGATTGTCGCTGCCTCCCATGCGCTGAATCATAGCGACAAAAACAATATCGTTGGTGGGATCGACCCAGAACCAGGTGCCTGCTGCACCGTCCCAAAAGAAGGTGCCTTTGCCATCCGACAGATTGGCTTCCAGCGGATCGAACGCCACTGCGCAGTTGTATCCGTAACCAAATCCGGGACGCATCACGTGCATGCCACCGTGCCACTCGCCGGTAAGCAGGCTGGCAGGAAGGTGGTTCGAGGTCATCAGCCGAACAGTAGACGGTGCGAGAATACGCACGCCGTTCAGTTCGCCCTTGTTTGCTAGCATCAGCGCGAAGCGATAGTAATCTTCGGCCGTCGAAACCAGTCCGCCGCCACCGGAAGGCGCGGTAGGCTGCGTGGAGTAGTCGCTGGAGCTATTACCCGTGTAGGGCTCAAGCACGCCACTATGGCTGTCCTGATAGTTCGTGGCAAAGCGGTCGCGCTTGTCGGCAGGCACATAGAAGCCGGCGTCCTTCATGCCCAGCGGCATAAAAATATGGTCGCGCATGAAATCGGGCAGCGACTGCCCGCTGAGCTTTTCCACGATGTAGCCTTCAATGTCCATCGACATGCTATAGACCCACGCGTGGCCAGGCTGGTAAGCAAGCGGAATCTGCGCCAGTCTGTTGATCATCTCCTGAAGGTTCGGTGCATCGCGCACCTTCAGGTTGCGATACATCGCATCGACCGGTGTATCGCCGTTGCCATAAGTGAATCCGGCCGAGTGCGACATCAGTTCGCTCATCACCGGCGGATGAATTGGATCAGCCAGCGCCATTTTGCCGCCGGAATCGAAGCCATTAAAGACCTTGAGATGCGCAAACTCGGGGATGTATTTGGCGACCGGATCGGCCGGCAGCCACTTGCCCTCTTCGTAAAGGATCATCATGGCCACGCCAGTGACCGGTTTGGTCATCGAGTAGTCGCGAAAGATCGCGTCCTTCGTCATCGGCGCGCCACTGGCCAGATCGCGCACACCATAGGCCCGGTAATCGACGACTTTGCCATGCCGCGCGAGGATCGTCACCGCACCAGCAAGTTGCTTCTTGTCGATCTCGTCCTGAATGAGCGCGTGCAACCGCTCCAGACGCTCGGACGAAATGCCGACAGACTCCGGTCGAACGACCGTCATATCGACTGTGGCCGGCGCAGCAGATTGCTGAGCGCATGCAACGGAAACGGAAATACCAAGCAAAGCGGCAGCCAGCGTGACACTGAAGCGCGCGTATGCGGGCGAGGCCATGAAACCCTCCGATTGTCGTGCGGAATTGGGAAGCGGTTTTACGTCAGACCCTTTATAACAAACCCGCGCAGAGGTGCGCAGGCAGCGCGCCCGGTTTATCGTTTGCGGCTTAGCTCAATGCAACTGGTAGGGCTTGTCGGTCGCGGCAATCGGCTCTGCTTCCTTGGGCAGCTTATCCGCGTCAATCTTCGCGGCGCCTGCCAGGCCAACGCCCGTCACGTTGTCAACGCTGAGCAGCGGTCCCGTGTATCCGGCCACGTGCAGGTTGCGAAGCACCACGTCCCGCATATTCGCCATCATGATTCCGGTCTGGCAGGTGCCGGTCACGTCGATGAGCGAGAAGCCGATCAACGGCTTGCGGGGATGGATTTCGGTGGCCTGCACCAATGTGGGAACGTCATTCACGCGAATGTTCGAAAAACGAAAATTGCGAAACTCCGGAATACCCGCATCGCCAGGAACAGGAAACTCGTCCTGCTTGCCGCTGTTCAGATTGTTCAGGCGCAGAAAACCCTGCCTGACGCCCGATACATCGAGATCGTCCACCGTGATGTTCTCGACGAATGCGCCGCGGCCTGGCCGGCTCTTGATGTAAACCGCATAGCTGCGCGCGCCCAGGCATTTGCAGTGCTCGATCAGCACATTGCGGACGCCGGCCGAGGTTTCACTGCCAATGCCAATGCACGCAAAATTATGATCCGTGAATGTACAGTTCGCGATACGCACGTCCTCAGTAGGCCGGTTGATCGTGTATCCCTCTTCGCCGCGGCCCGATTTCAGCGATATGCAGTCATCGCCGGTGTCAAAGGTGCAGCCGTCGATCACCACATGCCGGCAAGAATCCACGTCGATGCCGTCTGCGCCGCTGTTCACCGTCAGGTTCTTGAAGCTCACGTTCTCGCAGTACACGGGATGAATGGACCACATGCCGGATTGGCTGGTGAAACAATCCTGCACCGTCACATTGCGGCAACTCGTGAACTCCAGAAGAGCAGGCAGACGCATGCCCGTCTTTCGATCCACGCGGCCCTTGATTTCCGGACTGGCCACAATCTTTCCAGTTCCGCTTATCCCCACGTTTTCGCTGTCCATCGCGGAGATCAACGCACTATAACCCTTGATCCAGCGTCCTTCCCAGCGCACTTGTGTCATCGGATAATCGGCCATATCGCCGGAGCCGATCAGGCTCGCGCCCTCGTCCACGCGCAACATCACATTGCTGCGCAGCACCAGTGCTCCGGTGAAGTATTCGCCCGCTGGAATCATCACCACACCGCCGCCCAACACCGCGCAGCGATCGAGGGTCTGCTGGAGGGCCAGCGTGTCGTTCGCCTTGCCGTCTCCGACGGCGCCGTAGTCGCGTACATTCAGCGTCATCGTTGGGCCCGTATGCGTTGCGACCTTGTGCGATTGGGCAGGGCTCTTGGTCTGTGCCAGAGCAACGCCGTCGAGCGAAGACAGCACTGGTGCCGACAGAACTCCACAGGCGGCCGCTTTGAGGAAATCTCTCCGCTCCCATTTGCTCGTTTGCATCCTTGTCCCCTTTTGACGCAGAGATGGTTTCAGGGCATCGTGGTCAGACCTCTTATTGCGCGACGGGTTTCACTGCGGCGGCTTGGGAAGAACGAACGGATCCCAGTTGTCGCTCCCGCGCAGAAACACGCGCGGATCGTATTGCGCGGCCTGCTCCGCAGTGAGACTGTGCGCTTGAGGCTCACGTTCGCCGGAATGCGCGCCAGGACCCGTTGAATTGTATTCGGCGTAGAACGCAGTATCGAGCGAATGCGTCTCACCAGGATGCCATTCGCGCCATCCGGCAGGATTGATCTGGTCGCCCATCTGCGTATTCATGTAGATCGCCGTCGCGTAGGGCCGCCAAGGACGGCCGAGATAGATTTTGCCGGTCAGGTCCGACGCGGCCGTCAGCGTGCAGTGGTTGAATACAAAGCCCGAGTCCTCGGTCGGATAGTGTTTGGATTGCGCGGTGATGAATCCGCCATCGTGCGCGGTGCTGTAAATGGTGCAGTGATCAAAGACGGCCTTTGCATCGCCGAAGATGAAATCAACATTGCCCGCAATGTAGGAATCAGAGAAAAATTGCCGCGCCGGCACGCAATTCTGACCATCCGGACGGCAGTTGCGGCTGCCCGCATAAACCGTGTCCTGGTTCCCGAGCAGGCGTACGTTGTGAAAGATGGCACGATCACCAGTCACCAGCAGAGCCAGCGCCTGCGAGCCTGCCGGCAACTGTGGATGGGTGCGATTGAAATCGTTCTCGAACGTAATGTTCTCGGCGAAGAAATTGTCAGCCGTCACGTTTACGGTGGCAGAGTGCAAGGTGCCGCCATTCGCGCCGGCGTTGCGATCGTTCACCACCACTGTCTTGCTTGCGTCCGTGTACGGGCTGCGAATCTGAATGCCTGGCTTATCGATCGTCAAGACTTCGCGATAGGTGCCCGGCGCGACTGAAATCAGTGCATTGCCTGCAGCCGGCGTCGCGTCAATCGCCTGCTGAACAGAGTAATAATCGCCGGTGCCATCGGCCGCAACGTAGTAGGTATGGTCTACAGCAGGAACTTTGCCCGCCATCTCGGGCGCGTTCGCATCCGGCGGAAATGGGACGAAGCGTCCATCGCAGGCGAGCGGAGTGGGAGGTGTCGAGTCCGGAGTTTGCACAATGTTCACGTCATCGCCACTTGGCTCCAGATTGCCGCGTTCCTTGCCGATAGTGATTGCTGCATCCTTTGCGATCATCCGCGATTCCTGCTGATCGTCGGCGACGACATTGTCGAGCGTGAGCCCCAGTTTTTGGCTGGCATCCAAGCCGAGGAACGTATACGTTCCCGGCGTCAGAATGCGAACATTCTGCAGCCTGATGTCGCGGTAGACGGGCAGCAGGTTTCCTTGAAAAATTGTGTAATGCGGTGTGAAAACCAGCGGATTTGTCACATTGCGAATGCACACATCGCGATAAACCAAATCGTGTACAAGGCCGCCGCGACTGGGATCGGACTTGATGCGGATACCGTTATCGGCGCCGTCAATGGTCAGGTCGTCCACCAGCACGTGGTCGACGCCGCCGCTGGTTCCGCTGCCGATCGACATGCCGTGCCCAGCATAAAAATGGTTGTGCAGGATGGATATGTTGGAGTCCGGACCTGCCTGAGTCGAACCCAGCGCCACGTTGTCGTCTCCGGCGTGGATAAAGCAATCTTCAATGGTCACGTTGCGCGAAGACTTGGGATCGATGCCGTCGGTGTTGCGCGCAGTTTTCGGCGTCATGATCTTCACGCCCCATGCAGTAAAGCCGTCGCTTTGGCTCACCAGCACGTGATAACCGGGCGAATTGCGCAGCGTAATGCGGTAGAGGGTGAAGTCATGGGCGTGAGCAATGTAGATAAGCGGAAAGACGCTCTGGGACTTATCCATCACCTTGGCTTCATGGGCCAGTTCCCACCAAGTCGATTGCTCGCCAAGAATTACGGCGCCGCCGCGGCCGTCAATCGACCCTGCGCCCATAATGCCACTGTTCTCCACGTGATCGGCGGTGATAAGGGGCTTGCATCCATGGCCGTGCTCGCCAACCAACCCGCAACTTCCTGGCGCTACGTCGTAGAGGCGCGGATCTCGCGACGCCACCAGCGCCGTTTTCGCGTCTATCACCAGCGTCACGCCGGAGCGCAGAGTAAGTGGCCCGCTGAGAAAGACATCCTTTCGCCCGCTCGCATGCAGAACCACTGCCTGGCCCTGAGCACAACCATCGATCGCGCTCTGGATGCGCGCGGTATCCGGTTGCTGCTCGTTCTTGTCCGCAATCACGCCCTGCACCGCCGCAATACGCGCTTTCAATACGGCCCATGCGGAGGGAATGTGAGGTTCGGTGACAGTGCGCGTATCCTGGGCCGGCAACGCGAGGGCAACTGACAAGGGAAGGGCGGCAACGAGCAAACGCAACGAGAAAGAGCGCACGAGACTCTCCGATTGGGACGAAAGATTGACCGCTTGGTACCACTTTCAAGTGGACTGACCACTGCAGACACATGTATAGAAGAGGAGTCGGACCTTGGTCAAGTTCGAATATGCAAACCGCTTTGCGTCCTGTAGGATCGTTGACCGGTTGGATCATTCCAAAATCTGGGGGTTCATAGTGGCTTTTCCGTATTCCGCTCTTCGCTTCAATGCGCCGGCAGTGCTGGCCGGCATCGTAGGATTCGCGTTTCTGGGAATTGGTGCGGCGCTCCCAGCCACCGCGCAAAGCCCCTCTGCTTCCAGCGAGGCCATCGCCGCCACGTTGCCGCACGGCCAAATTGAATATCTTTGGCCCGAAGGCGCACCTGGAGCCGTGGGCACAGACGAACAAGACAAGCCGCATCTGGAAATATTCAGCGGTTTCGGTTCCGGGCCGCACACAGCGGTCATCGTCTGTCCAGGAGGCGGTTACACGCATCTGGCCTATGAAAAGGAAGGAACGCGCATCGCCGAGTGGCTCAACTTGCGAGGCATTACGGCGTTCGTGCTTACTTATCGCCTGGCGCCGCGCTATGCGTATCCGGCGCCGATCCTCGACGGCTATCGCTCGGTGCGCTGGGTGCGAAGCCACGCGCAGGAGTACGACATCGATCCCAGCAAGATCGGCATGTGGGGGTTTTCTGCCGGCGGCCATCTGGTTGGGATCGTCGGAACGCACTTCGACAGCGGCAATGCTCAGGCCGCAGACCCAATCGACCAGGTGAACGATCGGCCCGACTTCGTCATCAGTTCCTATGGCGGCTTGACTCTGGAGGCTGGCGTGGCCAAGCCCGGCGCAATGGGTTCCTTACTGGGCAAGAATCCTTCGCCGCAACTGGTCGAAGACATGTCGCCTGACAAACACATCACGCGGCAAACGCCGCCCTATTTCCTCTACGCTACGGAAACCGACCAGGCGGTGCCGGTCTTGAGCAGTGTTGTTTTTTACACTGCCTTGGTACGCGCGGGAGTTCTCGCCGAACTCCATTTGTTTGAAAAAGGGCCACACGGCACCGCGCTGGCGCAAGGCTATCCCGAGCTTTCAGCGTGGCCCACGCTGCTGGAAAACTGGCTCCGTCTCAACGGCTGGATTCCGCAGAGGGACGCACATTAGGAGTCTTCAACGAAGCGGTAACCAAGATGCGACTCGGTCAACAGATACTGGGGATTGGCCGGGTCGTCTTCGATCTTCATGCGAATCTGGCGAATGAACGTCCGCAGGTATTCCAATTCGTTTCCATACTCTGGACCCCACACCGAGCGCAGGAGCCTGACATGAGGAATCGGCCTGCCTGCATTCACCATCAGATACTGCAGCAGTTCGAACTGTTTGGGTGTAAGGTGGACCGGATGCCCCTTCTTTTCCACCAGGTGCCGTCCAGGGTCCAAAAGGACCTCGCCGATTAAAATTGCCTGGTCGTTGTCGGTGGCGACCACCTTATTACGCCGCGTTGCTGCCCGCAGACGCGCCGTAAGTTCGCGCAATTGAAATGGCTTCGTAATATAGTCGTCGGCTCCGGCATCGAGGGCCTCTACTTTACGGTCCTCGCTTCCCTGCACCGTGAGCATCAAGATAGGCAGGCGCGGCGCTGATTTGCGCATAATACGGCACACTTCAATGCCGCCCATTCCCGGCATGTTGATATCCAGCAGCACTGCGTCAAATTGCGCCGTGCGTACCAGCGCCAGCGCCTCCTCGCCGCGTGCTGCCTCCACGATTTCAAAGCCGAAGTTGCCAAGAACTGTTCGCAATGAGAGACGTATCGAGCGCTCGTCATCCACAATCAGCAGGCTTCCTGAATCCGTAGTCACTGGTTCCCTCCTCCCGCTTGCGGCAGGGAAAGAAAAAATGTTGTCCCGTCGTTCTCATTGCTGATGACCCACACGTGGCCGCGGTGCGCCTCCGCCGCCATCTTCACTGTTGAAAGCCCGATCCCGGTTCCGGACGCCAGATGCATCGTCCGCTCACTCCGGTAGAAGCGCTGAAAGATTCGTTCCCGGTCGGAGATTGGAATTGCCGGACCGAAGTTATGGACGGAAATCAGCACCTGCGCATGGCTCTCCCACGCCGCAATCTTGATCGCGGTTCCTGGAAATGAGTACTTGGCCGCATTGTCAAGGAATTGGGTGAGCGCCATGGAGAGTAAGTCGCGATCGCCACGGAGCGTCAATCCTGCCGTGGGAATTGTAACCTCCACGGGATGCCCCGACATTCGACTCCGCTGCGTCTCCAATGCCGTCGACACAAGACCCTCTATCGCTATCTCATCCCTACCCAAGCTCATGTCCCTTGGTTCGAGCTTGGCGGTTTGGAGCAAGCGCGTGCTCAACAGGCTCAGTTCGCTCGCCTCATCTCCGATCAACGTTACCAATTCGGTCTGCGGCTGATTCAGCTCTCCAACTTCACTCAATCCGGCGCTGGCTGCCTGAATTGCCGTGAGTGGGGTCTTTACCGCGTGAGCGAGAGAATCAAGAACAGCTGCGCGCAGCCGCTCGCTCTGGTGTGCCGCCTCGATCTGGCTCTCCTTTGCAAAAGAGACACAACGGTCCAGCGTAATCCCCGTCAACGACGCCAGCGCGTCCACCACCAGAGTGCCAAGATTGCCTCGGATGGCGATCGCTCCGATGGACTCCATGCCTGATCGCAGCAGGCGGCGTGACGTCAACGTGGAGCGATCCTCGTCATCCATCTGGGCCAGGAAGCATTCCTTGGCCAACTCTCGCTCATCCTCGGCCCACGCGCCCACCACCTCGGACGCACCCGAACTCGCGTCGAAAACCGCCACCGCTTCGGCACCAAATATCCGCTGAATGAGGCGTGCCAGCTGTGGGCCAGGCGGCTGATGCAAATTTATAAGGAGCGTGCTACGGCTCAACTCGTACAACTGCTCCAGGGAGGTTCGTTGCAGATTCGCTTCGCGGGATTTCAACTGCTCGCGCGACGAGAGGCGACTGACGAGCAGCGCGCTCATCTCGAATGCCCCCAGCGCCACCCAATCCTGCGGATCAGTGATATTGAACGTAAGAACAGGTGCGTAGAAAAAATAATCCAAACATGCACAAGCCATCAACGAAACGACAGACGCCTGCCAGAATCCACATAAAATTGCCACACAAACAACTACAAGCAGAAAAAGGAAACCCACCGGTGCAGGGTTAAAATGGAGGACATAGCCTGAAAATGTAAGCAGTGCGATAACCCAACAGCCGCCCAGGCTCTCTCCAATGAGCCGCATCCGCGATGTGCGGGACCGCTCTCCCAGGAGTTCTGTGAGCTTCATGATCATCCGAGGCAGTGGCGACCTGCGATGTACATAGGAAAAGGCTAGTTCGATCGGCATTAATAAGACATAAATAGGCCGCAAAGAAAGCATAGGGATTAGCTTGGGCGCCTTCTTCGCGCCGCCCTCGGCCACCCCCTCAGATAAGTTCAATGAGCTGCACTTGCCGAGAGCCGCTCGTAGCGGTCGGCCAGTTGGCTCATCTGCCGCGATTCATAAGCGAAATATTCGTACCGGTTCCTGGATGAATCGACCGGCCTCGGATACTTGTTCGCTGTCGCGAAGACGAACTGGCTACGGCGTACCCATTCCGCCATCTCCGACTGTGCACGCTGCTCAAACAACTGCTGACGGAATCGGTAGTATGAGGCCAATGCTTCGTATTGTTCCGGGGTGTGTGCATCATGGGCCATCGTTTTCAGTTCCCCGTGACTGTAGGTCGCAGACCCATTTGTTTGCGCGTTCACGGCGCTGACGGCAAGGACTGACGCGGCCAGCGCAATGCCGATTTGTATTCTGCGAATCATTGTCTACCTCCTTCTTCATGAAGAGCATGACCGTGTTTACATGAAGGAAGCATGAAGGTCGCGCCTATAGGAGTCCTTTATGACCAATGGCATATATCTTCTTTAGGTCTTCCGGTAAGTGTGAAGTACACGAGATTGGTTATCGCCTCTGCGCTTCTGTTAGAAACCGCTAAACACGCGCACCAGCTCCTCAGCAGGTGCGCTTCCTGCCGCATTACTTACCCTGAACTTCTGGTGAGACATGCCTGACAGTGATAGTTGACTTCTGCAGTTCTTTCAAATCGAGTGAGCCGCTCTTATCTGCATCGAGCCGGTCAAATTCGTCTGACATGAATTTCATCCACTCTGCTTTTGAGATCCTGCCGTTCTTATTCGTATCCATCAACAGCATGATCTGTTTAGCGTTCTCGGTGGCAATGGCAATACGATTTGGCTGCTTTGGGACAGCCGTTGTAGTCTGCGCGGGCCCGCTACCCGCATAGGCCAAAATTCCGCCGAACAGGGTGAAGGCAACTAACGTAAGAAATGGCTGATTTTTCTTCATGACGAAGCCCCTTCCTGCACCTTATTGAGTGAATTGATGAGAAATAATTCCGGCCCTCAATCGCCCGCTTCGCGCTGACCTGGAGACCGACGGTGAATTTCAATTCGTGTGCGCTTAATCATCGCTCCCGACGAGCCCACCGCATGTTGGCAGGCCCGCCAGGATTGACAGCGCGTGAGACTAGAACTTCACCTCCAGATCGATGTCGATATACTGCTGGTCCCTCTGCAATGACGGGAACCAGACTCCGCCGTGTCCGTTGTATCCAGCGCCGGAAGCAGTGCCGCAATAGGCGCTTACGGCGGCAGGCGCGATTGGCGTCAGCCCAGAGTAACTAACCTGGCCGCCCCCTGGAACCGCGGAACCGTCCATGCAGGCGAAATCGGTTGGTGAGCCGTTGTTCGTGCCGTAGGGCGCGTTGAGATAAGGAGGCGGCGTAACGCCCCCATGACCTGCCCAGTACGGCACATTCGAGTGCCGGTAGCCATACTCCCAGCGCCAGGTGAGCCATTCAACGGGCATGTAGTCGTAGGTGATGGTGCCGTCCCAAGCCTTGAACTGATCGCCTGGATTTCCCGTAAAGTAGGGTGCGTTGAGGGCCGCCGACGAAGCCGTCTCGCCATTGATGGGCGGCAACAACACCAGGTAACGGCCGGGATTATTAATCTGCCCGCCGCCGATGGTGAAACCATGAAGATCGTGCTTGAACCACATGCGGTTATAGATCATGTAGCCGATGAAGCTCTGCTTCGGGTTGACCACTGGAGCTGCCGTGCCCGCGGATGCCGCAGACTGCGTTCTGTTGCCAACGCACGATACGCCTAACTGGGAATATGTGGCCGTATTAATTGTTGGGCCGAATTCGCAGCCGAGGTCTCCCGTGAAGCTGAAGGCCATCTTGTCAAGTCCTTTGTAACTGGGCTTGTCGTAATACTTGATCTCTATGCTGTTATCGGTATGAATGCGTCCGCGATTGGTAATGTACAGGTCATCGTGGCCGAGCCCGTAGTTGTTGCTGACGATATCCATCCACGGATAGGGAGTCCACTTGATCTGGCCGCCGAGTCCTTTGCGCCCGTTCGAGGAACCGTAGGACTGCCAGCCATTGATGATCCATGGCTCAATCTTCAGATGCTCGGTGGGAAAGAACTGAACACGGACGCCCTGGAAAAACCATGGAGTGTTCGACGATACAAAAGAAGGCTGATAAGCCCAGTTATCGAAGTTGTAATAACTGAAGAGACCGATATAAGACATGAAGATACCGGCATCGATGTTCAACCCGTGTTTTACGCCGTCGATATGGTATCCGCCGTACGCCTCGGAAAGATAGCGGTCTGCGTCACCGATATCCCACTGGCCCTTGGAGTAACTGGGATCGTTGCGAACAGTGGCGGTCGAATACATGCCGAACTGGGTCATGAAGCGCGCGTGAGCATGGTCGAGATGGAAGTCGCCGCCGATTCCGAGCTGCTCCAATTGAATTTCGTTGGTACGAAAGATTTCGCTCGATCCGCTGTTGGTATCGTCGAGTCGGATCGCTGAAATCGTATGCATAGGTAATGTCGGCACGGATCTCGGGCGTGAAGAATTTCGAATCGAAAGCCGTATCTTTGTTGCGCGGGTTGCCGTTCAGCCAGGTCCAATCCCAGTCGGAAAAAGCTGGTGAGTGCGGATCAGGCGCCACGGGCGGAGCAGGCGCCGCCGATTGGGGATTCCCGGTCTGGCCCGCTGAGGGGATGGAAGCCATAGGAACAGCGGTCTTAAGTGCTGCCGCTTTTTCGCCCTCCGTCAGCGCTTTTTCGGCCGCGCTGAGCGCCGCCGCATCGCTGTTCGTTTCGGTGATGGCCGCATGTTCCTGCTTTACCTCCGCCTCCAACTGTTCGATCCTGTTCTGGAGAACCGAGATTTCCTGTTCCACCGTGAGATGCGGCTCTGGGTTTGCCGCTGCCGATGTTGCGTGGGCAGCGCTCGTATCCGCACCCGATGCCGGATCTGTACTGGCCATCAAGTCCAGTTGCGATGCTTTGGTACCGTTGGTCTGCGCCATTCCTGCGCAGGTCATGCCGGCGGTCATTGCCGCCAGCGTCATGGCTTTCCAAAAGATAATTCTCATTAAGACCTCTCGCTTTCTGCGGGATGTTTCGATGAAGCAACTACTTTTAAATCATGGGTGAGATCGTGGCGATGTTCGCGCCCACGCATCGATGCACAAATCATTGCGGGCAGCTCGCAGCCTGTCAGCACACACCGACGACTTCACACACTCCTCCCATTGGCCGGTAGGATCAATTCGGATCCCGCGCCGCCATTCTTATTCCACAGGATGACTTATAAGTGATCCGTAAACCGTACATATGGCGTTCATAAGTGCGACCATCAAATGCATAAGCGGGCAGCTCGAGAAGAGCGCAGCACTTCTCCGTTCGCGCGGAACTACTTAGCCCGGCGCGAGCAAAAGACTGGAATTGTGCCAGCAGTATTCAGGTGGTAGCCGGAAGCGTTGCCGCGCACGGATATCGCGCAGCTGCCCTGGCCCTATTGGAGCAACAGCAATGTTGAAGCTAGGATGAATTGGATGGTATGAAGAAGGCATGAACACGATGAAGAATTCATTTCATGCCCCGATATGACCGGTCCGCGCGTTGAAGAGGCGTTAAGGAGTTGAACCGCGATGATCTTCAGGCCAGGAATGGCGCGGATAGCGGCGCATGAGCTCGCGGCGCACCTGCGGGTAGAGCCTTTCCCAGAATCCGGCAAGATCGGTCGTGGTCTGCACCGGCCGCTGATTGGGAGCGAGCAGATGAAGCACCACCGGAACGCGCTGCACTCCAAGCCGCGGCGTTTCCACCATGCCGAAGAAATCCTGAAGCCGTGATGCGATCCAGGGAGCTTTGCCGGCCTCGTAATGGATCTTCACCTGGCGGCCGCCCTTTAGGCGCAGTGTTCGCGGCGCATGCTCGCGCAGCAGTTGATCATAAATTTGCTCGAGCCAAAGGACAATGCTGTCGCCTGCCCTTTTCAATTCCCCGAAGCTGCGGTAGCCGCGGCAGAACTCTCTGAAACTGCTGGAGATTTTGGGTGTTTCAAGTCCGGCAAACTCCAGGCGTCCCGCAAGATCTGCGAGCAAAGCTTCGTCAACAAAGCGTCCGAGTCCCACTTCAAGGGCTTTTTCCGCAAGCAGGTTGGCTGCGGCGTCTGCGTCCGGCGGTGCGCTGCTCGATTCCTGCAGGATCAGTTTGTCGTAAAGGAGCCGGCTCACTGCATCCACGCGCTCTGCCTGCCCGTTCCAAATCACCGCGGCCTCTTCCCGCACCTGATTCGGGAAGTGATCGAGCAGCCATTCCGGTTCTACACGGGCGAAGAGACGCACCAGCGGTAGTGGGTTTTCTGTGCGGTCCTCCGCATCAAGCGCCACGAGAAACGAGTAAGACGGCGCTTTGCCCACGATTTCCGCCGCGGTGCCATTCGACAGCATAATATTGTTGCCGGACTTGCGCTGTGCCACGCGATCGGGAAAGCCCAGCAGCACGGATTGAAGCAGGGCATCCTCAGCGCATTCAGCGGCGGGCGTTGTGTCATTCCTGACCGGCTTGGAAGGCCGCGCAAGGGGCAAAAGATGGCGCAGCAGATGCCGTAATTGCTGTTGCGCTGCATCGCCAAGCGGTTCTTCGATGGCATCGAGGAGATCGTTATGCTGCAATCGCTCGCGCGAACCGAGCAGCGCCGCAGTGACGGCCGCTGCCCGATCAACGCCACGCTCGGTAGCCGCTGCGATCATGCGGGCCAAACGCGGATGCAGCGGGAGACTCATCAACTTGCGAGCGTCCTGGTCTGGGCTCACCAGCAGTTCCAGGAGTCTCTCCGCGTTCCTGACTCCCAATTCAGGCGGAGCATCGAGCCACTTGATCTCGCTCGGATCCTGAATCCCCATCGCGCGCAACGCCAGGCACAACTGCGCAAGATCGCTGCGCAAAATCTCCGCGGTCTCATAGTCTGCGCGGCCCTGGTAATCCATCTGCGAATAGAGACGCAGAACGTGACCAGGACCAGTGCGAGCCGCGCGGCCGGCTCTTTGACGTGCAGACGCTTTGCTGATGCGGCCGAGATAGAGCGTAGACAACCCTGTCCATGGCGAATACGCCGCCGTGCGCGCCAGGCCGCTGTCGATCACGGTGCGCACGCCATCAATGGTGATTGAGCTTTCAGCAACATTGGTGGAAAGAATCACTTTGGGTTGAGCCGCTGGCGCAACGGCACGATCCTGCTCAGCCGCCGTCAGATCGCCGTGCAGCGGCAACAGCAGACGGTTGGATGCGCGCGCTAATGGTTCGCAGGCTCTGGCAGCACGACGAATCTCTGCTGAGCCGGGAAGAAAAACAAGCGTATCGCCTGGCGCTTCGTCACGCAACACCTGCTCTAAAGCGTTCTTCACCTGCTCGTGCAGCGGTGCGGAAGAGTATGGCGTGTGCTCAACCGATAAATCAAACTGCCTTCCCGTCGAGCGCAGCACAGGACAGGCATTGAGGAACTCTGCGAGGGGCGCTGTGTCCAGCGTGGCAGACATTACGATGATGCGCAGGCCGGCACGCCTGGATTGCAATCGCTTCAGCAGTGCCAGTGCAAGATCGCTTTCCAGGTGCCGCTCATGAAACTCATCTAGAACAACGGCGTCCACGCCCTGCAACTCGGGATCGGAAAGAAGGCGGCGCGTCAGCACGCCTTCAGTCAGAAAGTGCAGCCGCGTATTCGGGCCGGCTACGCGCTCGAAGCGAACCTGGTAGCCGACCGTTTGACCGATCTCTTCACCGAGTTCCCAGGCCACGCGCCGGGCAGCAAGACGCGCTGCGATGCGCCGCGGTTCCAATACCAGTACCTGGCCGCGCACGGCGCTCAGTAAAGCTGCCGGAATGCGAGTGGTCTTGCCGGCGCCTGGCTCGGCCTCGACGACGAGATTCGGAGTCTGCTCGAGAGAAGCAAGAATCTCCGGGATGAGGGAGTCTACGGGGAGCGGAAGTCTTCGCACATTATTATCCAATCGCACTCGCCTGGGTTCTGTCGCCTCCGGCTTCAATACCGGGGGGTTCTTGGCCGTCAGCCGGCCGGTCCGGCGTTCGGTGCCTGTCGCCGCTTTTCGGCTCTAGACTAGGGCGTGCCACCTACTAGACGCGGCTTTTGCGTGAGATGCATGGGGCTCGCGATGGAGCGCGTTTGGAGAATGGGAACCACCCAGCCCAGGATCACCGGAACGATTTCTTTCACCGGCGGACGATTGGGTGTTTGAAACCACGCTTTGGCGGCGCCGTAGATCGCCCAACTAGCCGCGGTGGCTACGATCTCCGGCTGCATTCCGGCGTCCCCGGGCCGGAGGTTTGAGAATCCCCCAAGAGAACTCGCCGAATGGCGGAGACGATAGCGGCGTCGACCAGCGGTTGGAAAGGGTTGTGCCGTTCACAAGCCGCTCTGGCTGAGTGGTTCTGGATGAGGAAGTCACAGGTAGCCAGGATGACCGCTTCCGCCGCTGAGGGGCAGTTGCACGCGGCGCTCGGCAAAGTACGGAACTATCGCGCACAGATTTACCATAGCAATTCATCAAATAGCCATCGAAATCCCGCAATGCACCGGCCATTTTGGATTTTCTCGACGTCGAGCTCTGGAAACCGCCCTGGCTCGCAAGCGCCATTTCGTAGAGGTGCTCGAGGCCCTCGCTCGAAAGCTCGACGGGATCGGATCCATCAGCTAGAAATGGGCCAATGCCGACTGCGACTTTCACGACTGTGGTTTGAATCGCATTAAGTGGGCGCATCCTGTCCGATCTGTTTCTCTGCGTGAGGAGCGCCTGAGCAAAGCTCACGAGCCTTCGCACCAGCGGAGTCCGTGTCGAGTCGCTGGCAAGGGCAATGACCCCGGCTGAGAACTCTTTGGGGGGGTGCTTCGCATCTTCTGGTGCAGCGGTTCCAACCAATCGGGAGGGAATTCTGCTGGCGGGTCGGAATTGGCGTTCATTTTAGGGCGCTGCTCGAAGGCGCGAGGCGCCAACTGAGCGACCTGAAAGGAATTCACATACCAGTCTTGGCGCGTGATGCGCCGGATTACCTTCATTGGAACCGAGTGCGAAATGAGCCCCCGGCTGGCGTAACAGGCAGCAATCGGCGGAAGCTCAAGGTACGCAACAGCCTATAGGCAGCCTCGATAAGACCGTGAATGCTTCCTAACGAGACTCCGGCACTCGTCGGCGAGTGCTTCACGAGGGTCTCTTTGAACAGTTCGCGGAGTCGGGCAGCCACGATCCGGTCACTAGGCCCACAGTCGGGAAGAGTCGAATCGGGCGGCGCCAACAGGTCGCGGACAGCGAGGGGGTCGGTACGAAGCAGAAGACATGTCGTCACCGAATCGGGTTGCCAGGCCCGGTACTCAGTTTCGCTGGTTTTTGGCAGCGACAGGTGAAGGTCAAGATAGAAACGCTGTCTCGATGCAGAGGCGTTCCCGATGACATCGTTCAGCGCCCGCGCCAATGCGACCACCGAGGTAATGCTGCACAGCCCCCCGTACAGAATGGCGGACACGACGGCCGGCACCGGCGTCGGAATCGGGTGATACCGGCCGGGCGTCTCTGCGCGGTTTACTTCGAGCCATTGTTCCAGCCACTTCTTCCATTCCCGATCGCAGGGCCGCGGACTCGCCTCTAGTGATGGACCTCTCGCGCCGCCTGGAAGCCCAGGCCATCGCCCGCGTGGGTCTCGGAGCATTCGCCTTTCCGCCGCGCGATGATGCCGAAGTGGAACGCGGTTGAAGAGCGGGGCATTGAATGATCCCGGATCTCTTGGAGGCCGCAATGAGCGCCGGCTAACTGGCAGCGCGCCTCTTCCGCTTCGCGGGTCCAGATCCGGCACTGTCGCTTTCCGCGGCCTCGATGTCCTCCTGGGTGCCAAAAATATTGATCCCACCCGGGAACGCTGGCGCCTTGCCAATCTCGAGGAACAACCTGCCGGTAGGCGCGTGAAGGTAAACTCTGGTCCCCATAATCATCATGGTCGTCGCCTGCAGATCCCCGGAAATCTTGCCAGCCTTGGCAACCCTGGACGGCCCCTGTGCCGCCGGAGCATGGCCGGGGGAGACATCGGCGTCACTGTCACCGCGACCCGAGGCAGGCGCCTTCGACGCTTTTGCCTGACCCGTGTCAACGCCGACGGCGGAAGGAATGGTCAGGCGGTCACGGTGGATGCCGCGCAGGTCCAGTTGATCGTCCATTTTGATCGTGACAAAGCGCATTTTTCGCTCCACTACCTCGGCGATCGCCTCCGCGTCGACGAAGTCGTCCTTGTTGAACCACCGACGCCGGCCTTTTCAGGGCCTCCTACCGATGAACGGCAAGCGGTTTGAAATGAACGGATGTTGCTGAAAACAGGATTGTTACAGAAACCTGGTTTTGGGACGGTGTAGGACGATTTGGGCCGTTTTTGGCCCTTCGATGTTCCCGTATTGTTCCCGCGTATTCGCCCATCGAGAGGCAGCTAACTTGGCCGAAATGCGGCTGGCGTCGGCGATAGCCGCCACTTTTTTCCGAAAAGGCGCCGCTTGTTCTCCACTCTTCGCACTTTATTCGCTACAAATGTTCCCCTTTGTTCCCGCGATTACCCGAGTGCGCTAGCGCCGAAGGGATGCGCAAAGTGTCCTGGCCCCACAGTTAGCGCAACTCGGAGAGCACAAAACGCTTTCCTCTCCATGCGCCTGTCCGAACTCGTCGGGCAGCCAGTGATGAAGCCAAACAGAGTCAACCTGCCCCTCGCACCAAGGAGATCGCCAGATGCAGAAGCCGTGCGGCGGGTTAGAATCTTGCTGCGCTCGCAAGGAAAGTGGAGCGCGACTCGACACAATTCAGTTTGGGGTGGACCCGTGGCGTGCCAGAACAGCACCCCTCCATCTGGTATGATTGGGTTAAACCGGTCTCATAATGCCTTAACGCTTCCTCCTCCGGCTGTGTGACTCGCCAATTAGGCGGAGCTCATGGTGTTCCGCGAATGATATGGGCGGTGTGTGGCTGCGGTTCTAGTATTTCAATCGTAGGGACTATGGTGGACAAAACTGCTTTAATCACAGGTGTAACTGGGCAAGACGGAGCTTATCTGGCGGAGCTTCTTCTCAGCAAAGGTTACGAAGTCCACGGCATCAAGCGCCGCAGTTCCCTCTTTAATACAGATCGTATCGACCATCTATATCAAGATCCTCATGTAGGAAATCGGAACTTCATCTTGCATTATGGGGACCTGTCCGATTCGTCTAATATTTTTCGGATTATCCAGAGCGTCCAGCCGGACGAAATATACAACTTGGGTGCGCAGAGCCACGTCGCCGTCTCTTTTGAGCAGCCAGAGTACACGGCCAATGTCGATGGTTTAGGCGCTCTGAGGATACTAGAAGCGATCCGGATGCTCGGAGCGGAAAAAAAGACCCGATTCTATCAAGCCTCCACATCGGAGCTATACGGGTTGGTGCAACAGATTCCGCAGACAGAACAGACGCCGTTTTATCCCAGGTCCCCGTATGCGGTGGCGAAGCTATACGCATACTGGATCACGGTAAATTATCGCGAGGCGTACGGCATGTACGCCTGCAACGGCATCCTTTTTAACCACGAGTCGCCGCTGCGGGGTGAGACATTTGTGACGCGCAAGATCACTCGGGCTCTGGCGCGCATCAAACTCGGACTACAGGACACGCTGTATCTGGGCAATCTCGACTCTCTCCGAGACTGGGGTCATGCGCGCGACTACGTGGAGATGCAATGGCGGATGCTGCAGCAGGAAAAGGCCGAGGATTTTGTAATCGCAACCGGCGTGCAGCATAGCGTGCGCGAATTTGTGACGCTGGCGGCGGAGGTGCTTGATATCAGGCTCATGTGGGCAGGCGCAGGGGTAGACGAAAGGGCGGTGGATCGAGAAGCGGCGCCACGGTGGTTGCGGTGGATCCGAGATATTTTCGTCCGTCGGAAGTGGAAACCTTGCTGGGCGATCCCAGCTATGCGCACGAGCGATCTAGGATGGAAGCCCACAGGTGAGCTTCGAGGAATCTCGTGAAAGAGATGGTCGACGCCGACCTGGTTGGCGGCCGAGAGAGACCAACTGGTCAAGAAGCACGGATACGAGGCCTATGAATATCACGAATAGTTCCCCGACTTGCCGGCTCTAAGGTATATGTGGCGGGACATCGGGGGCTGGCGGGCTCGGCCATCATGAGACGGCTTGAGCGCGAAGGCTGCGCGAGCATCGTGACACGGAGCCATGCAGAGTTGGATCTGACCGATCGAAGCAGCGGTGATTCGATTCTTTGCGGAAGAGCGCCCGGAATATGTCTTTCTCGCGGCGGCGAGGGTGGGCGGCATCCTTGCCAACAACACGCGTCCCGCGGAATTCATTCACGACAACCTCAGCGATTCAGACCAATGTTATTCAGGCTGCGCACGAATTCGGGGTGAAGCGGCTGTTGTTTCTTGGCTCAAGCTGCATCTATCCGCGTGACTGTCCTCAGCCAATCCGGGAGGAGTACATGCTCACCGGGCCGCTGGAGTCTACTAACCGTCCCTATGCAGTGGCCAAGATCGCCGGCATCGAGATGTGCTGGGCGTTTCAACCGCCAATACGGAACGCAATACATCGCCGCGATGCCTACCAACCTCTACGGCCCGAACGACAACTACGACCTGACGAGTTCCCATGTGCTTCCCGCGCTGCTGCGAAAGATGCACGAGGCGAAGATGGCGGGTGCGGCTGAAGTCTCTGTTTGGGGGACTGGCTCGGTGCGCAGGGAATTTCTCCACAGCGACGATATGGCGGACGCGTGCGTCTTCCTGATGAATCTGCCGGACGAAGTTTATGGTCCCATCGTACGCTCGGATTCGCAGGCGCCGCTGCTCAACGTCGGTTGTGGGGAGGACTTGACGGTGCGGGAGCTTGCGGAGCTTATTCGAGATGTGGTCGGCTTCGAGGGCCGACTGGCATTCGACGCATCTAAGCCCGACGGGACACCACGGAAATTGCTCGACGTATCTCGGATGAAAGCGCTTGGTTGGCAGGCGGGGATTCCGTTGCGTGAAGGGCTGGCGGCTGTTTATCGGAGGTATTCGACTATCTCCGAGGCAGAGCAGCAAGACAATTCCACACGGCCGGACGCATGATCAAGTCAGCCAGATTGAGAATTCGGCAACTGCTGCATCATCGAGACCCGGCTGACCTGGACGACCACGAGCGCGGGGCCGAGAGGAACCGTCGAGCTATGCTAACCGGCAGCGCGTCGACGCTTGCGCGCGTTGTGCAAATCAGCACTTCGCTTATCACCGTTCCTCTTACGCTAAAGTACCTGGGTAATGAGCGCTTTGGCCTGTGGATGACGATCAGTTCCGTGCTGGCAATGGCTGCGTTTGCCGACTTTCGGCGTCGGCAACGGCGTGCTGAATACCGTCGCAAAGGCATTCGGGAAAGATGATATGCAGGGAGTTCGCAAGGCTGTCTCCAGCGGCTTTGCCATCCTCAGTTCCGTCGCGGTTCTCTTGCTGTTGTCTTTTTTCTCTATTTTCCGGTTCATCAACTGGGGAGATTTTTTTCGAGTAGCCTCCCCTCAGGCCAGATCAGAAGCTGGGCCGGCTCTGGCGGTCTTCGCTACTTGCTTTGCACTCAACATCTCCATGGATGTGGTGCAACGCGTACAGCTAGGCCTGCAAGAGGGGTATCGCTATAGCCTCTGGCAGTTGTGCGGCAGCACGGTGGGGTTTATCGGAGTGCTTTGCGGCATCTGGCTCCGTGTAAGCCTTCCCGTGCTCGTGGTGGCCATCGCCGGAGCACCAATCTTCGCCACGATGTTGAATACGATTCATTTCTTCGGTTATGTCAGGCCTGATTTAAGGCCAAGCTGGAAGCTTGTTTCTAGTGATGTCATCTCGCAGATCGCCAAGTTGGGTGGCCTGTTCTTCGTCCTCCAGGTGGTGGTGGCTGTTTCCTATTCTGCCGACAACTTCATCATCGCTCGGGAGCTTGGAGCCGTGAATGTGCCCGAATATTCAATTCCACAGCGAATGTTCGCGCTGATCACGATGATGTCAGGGATGCTGGTCGCCCCTCTTTGGCCGGCCTATAGTGAGGCCATCTCTCGCGGACACATCGGGTGGGCTCGTCACACGCTCCGCAGATCGCTGTTGATAGTGCTTGGAGCCACTTCGGCCGCTTCGTGCGTCATGTTGCTTCTCTCGCATAAACTCCTCCACTGGTGGGTTGGCTCCCGCGTCCATCCGCCATTTTTTCTGCTGCTTGGTCTTGCCATTTGGACTGTGATGGGCTGCTGCGGCGACGCCTTTGCCATTTTTCTCAATGGCGCATCGGTCGTTCGTTTTCAAGTCATCGTAGCATCCACGTTTGCCATAGCGTGCGTGACCGCGAAGGTATTTGCTGTTCATCGATTTGGCATTTCAAGCATTCCGTGGGCAACATTTGTGACTTACGTCCTATTCGCAGCAATGCCTTATATTTGGAATATTCGTCGTCTCACCAGAGAATTGGGGCATCCGCACGGGAGTAATTCGAAGAATACAATGGAAGTTCGCGAAGGCGTTTCTTAATGGATCGGGCGTGGTGAAGGTGTATATCCGCAAATCAGCCGAATGACAGGATTTCGTCGATTGGAGAAGGACAATTGAACCTCGCGCTGAGCATGCTGCGTAAGGCCATCCGGCTCGGCACCCGCGTCCAGGATTACGTGGAAACAGTGCACAAGAATGAGGGGTGCATGGCTGACCAAGGCGCACGATTGCACCCCGAAAGTCGTATATGGAATTTCCAAAATAACCGGAGGGCGATTGCAGTAGGGAGGTTGACCCACGTCCGTGGAGAACTTCTTGTCTTCGCACATTGTGGGGAAATCCAAATTGGCCAGGCAAGCTACATTGGTGAGGATTCAAGAATCTGGTCTGCAGCGTCCATCGCTATCGGAAACAGGGTATTGATCTCACATGGTGTAAATATCCATGATAATAATGCCCATTCTCTGTCGGCTGCAGCACGACATGCTCATTTTATACAAATCATTTCCTCTGGTCATCCAGCTGTCCTTAACGAGGTTGCTTCTGCTCCCATCTTGATTGAGGACGATGTCTGGATAGGATTCAATGCCACGATTCTCAAGGGGGTCACGATTGGAAAGGGTGCGATTGTTGGCGCCGCCTCCGTTGTGACGAAATCCATTCCACCTTATGTAATTGTTGCGGGGAGCCCGGCCAGACAGGTTGGAATTGCGAGACCATAAGGCTCTCGTAGGAAAGATTCCACCAGACGTGCAGTTAGAACTAAGGGCTTCTTCAACCCCAAGTGCAGGAAGCTGTTGGGTCAGAGGATTTTACGCAGCTGTATTGGGCTCCTACTAGCGAGTGTGCTTACAATCGTTAGTCGAAAGGCATGAATGGCGAGGAAGGATTTGGGCATGTTTCTATCCGCATTGAGAGCAGGCGCAGGCCGCATTCGATCCATCGAAGAGCGTTGCAAGAGGATCCAGGAAGCATTAGGTCGGATTGAAGGGAGGCAACTCCAAGACGCTCCTGTGGCGGACATTCAGGGAGCCGAGTTCAGGGTCTTCTCTCAATGGGGAGAAGACGGCATCCTGCAGCACCTGCTCCGTCACGTTCCCATTGCAAAGAAAGTATTTGTCGAATTTGGCGTTGAGAATTACACCGAATCGAATACTCGCTATCTGTTAATGAACGGCAATTGGGCGGGATTGGTGATCGATGGAAGTCCCAGCAACGTTGAATTCATCAAGCACGACGATGTTTACTGGCGATATAACTTGAAGGCAGAATGCGCTTTCATCACCAGGGAAAATATCAACGATCTAATCCGTCGAAACGGAATCTCTGGAGAGATCGGTCTACTCTCGGTCGATATCGATGGGAACGACTATTGGGTGTGGGACGCAATTGACGTTGTCACACCCAGCGTAGTTGTCGTGGAATATAACCCCCGCTTCGGATCGGAGCGAGCTGTCACAGTGCCCTATGACCCCGCATTCGTCCGGACAAGAGCACATTACTCCAATATCTATTACGGTGCATCGCTTGCGGCGCTCTGTCGGCTGGCCAAGAGAAAGGGATATTCGTTTGTGGGGTGCAATACAGCGGGAATCAATGCGTTCTTCGTGCGGAGTGGGTTAAAGCCAATAGATCTGCCTGAACTCACACCCGAGGAGGGATTTGTTCGCTCGCAGTTTCGCGAGTCCCGCGACGCAAGTGGCTCGCTGGCCTTCTTGAGCGAAGCGGAGGAAATGGCCGTTCTCAAGCAGCTTCCCTTAGTCGAGATACCCTGAGACGAGAGGGGCCACATAGGCTGAATTTCTGGGCCAAAATGGATTCGATTTGGTCGCATGTATAATATGGTGCTGTCGGGATCGAAAGGGAGGAAGGCAACGATGCGGGTTCTTGTTACGGGAGGTGGAGGCTTTATTGGCTCCCACGTTGTCGATCGTTTATTGACGCTTGGACATTCAGTGGTAGTTGTTGACAATTTCTATTCAGGTCGCGATCACTGGATTGGTCAGCTCCTTCGTCCTGAGATCGAATGTGTCGATATCCTAGACAGGTCTGCACTAACGGCAGCCTTCTCAAAACATGAACCTGCCATTGTGATTCACCTTGCAGCGCATCATTACATTCCATTTTGTGACAGGAATCCGGCCGCAGCATACGACTTGAATGTCGTAGGTACATTGAACGTACTCAACGAGTCAAGCAGGGTTGGAGCAGAGCGGGTGTTTTTCGCGTCAACGGCGGATGTGTATGCTCCCTCGCCGCGTCACCATATGGAGGACGATGCGATCGGTCCGTTCACCGTCTATGGTCGGAGCAAATTGGTGGGGGAAATCATTTGTCGGGGCACCATTGACTGGGGGTGGAAGACCAACCTTCTCATTGGCAGATTATTCAATGCGGTTGGTACTCGAGAAACGAACCCTCACCTTGTTCCTGAGATTATTGCTCAAGTGGCAAATGGCGCTTCTCAACTCCGACTCGGGAATCTTTTTCCTACCCGGGACTTTGTTGATCTTCCAACGCAAGCGCGCGCAATCGTGGACGCTACGTTCCTGGTCGAAGGAGTGGAAACTGTCAATATTGGAAGCGGAGTTGCGATCAGCGCGGGGCAGATGGTCGATATGATCCTGGCTGAGGCAGGTCGAGATATCGAAGTTGTGATTGATCCAGCGAAGGTTCGTGCGGCAGAGAGGAATAACTTGTGTGGTGCGACGAATCGCCTACGGAATCTGATCGGTTATGTTCCCGAGCCTGCCGGTCGACATACCGTACAGACAATTCTGGCGGAGGCAACTGAGAGCGCAAAGTCGTCGAAGAACAATGTTGAGGATACTTTCGGCTGCGTGGCGAGGAAAGCGGAATGACGACGGTCCGCAACGTAAGAGTCGGATTTATTTTGTATCCAGGGCATTGGATGGGCGGTAAGATTTACATGCGAAACCTAATCGCAGCTTTGCGAACAATTCCCGACAATCCTATTACACCTGTTATCTTTAGCGGACAGAGCCAGGCAAGTGCGTTTCCCGATTTTCCTGATGTCGAGATCGTGACATCGTCAATGCTCGACGGAAAGACTTCAGCTTGGTTTGCCCGTAAAGTAGTTGCAAAGGCTATGTCCCAGGATGTTCTTTTGTGCCGCTTACTCCAAAAACACTCCATTTCTGTCTTATCTCATTCCTCCCATCTTGGAAGACAGACTGCGGTCAAGACGGTCGGATGGATCCCGGATTTTCAGCATATTCACCTGCCGGAGTTTTTCACGCCAGAGGAAAGGATCCAGCGTGATCGGGAGTTCAGGGGCGTCTGTATGCACTGTAACAAGGTAATTGTCAGCAGTGAGTGCGCGCGCGCCGATCTGGCCCGCTTCTCTCCCGAATACGCTGGAAAGGCGAAATTACTTCGCTTTGTCGCCAATCCAATGCCCGATTCCGGGGTCGTTACCCTGCCCGAGTTACAGAAGACTTATGGTTTCAGTGGCCAATATTTTCTGCTACCAAACCAATTCTGGGCACATAAGAACCATCGTGTGGTGATCAGCGCCCTGCATCAACTTAAGAGATCTGGCAGGTCTTTTCTGGTCTTGGCGACGGGCTCACAAACGGACTATCGCAACCCATCTTTTTTTCCGACGCTAGTGCAGTATGCCGCGGATTGTGATGTTCAAGATTGCTTCCGGGTTCTCGGCCAGATCCCCTTTGAACACCTTGCAGGACTCATGTCTCATGCGGTCGCTTTCATCAATCCGTCCAAATTCGAGGGCTGGAGCACGAGTGTGGAAGAGGCCAAATCAATGGGCAAACAGATTGTGCTCTCAGATATACCTGTACATCGAGAACAGGCGCCGGAGCGTGGCTTCTTCTTTCCTCCTGAGGAGCCAGAGGGTTTGGTCCAAGCCATGGTTTGTGCTTATGAAGCATTTGACCAACAAGAGGATGCTACAATGCAGGCAAAAGCAAGAGCGTACTCTTTCCAACGACTGCGAGAGTTCGGAGATGCCTACCGTCGCATAGTTGACCTCGCATTAAGCTGAGCTCTTCGATGCCATTCGAGTACAACAGCGGGGCTCGAGATTTAACGTTTCCTTCTGATTTCGATTGAGTCGCTGTCCTCTGGCTCGAAGTCTGCTACGATTTCCACGGCTTCGATGGGGTAAAATGGCGGGGTATATGAATTTCCCGCAAGAAGCTGAAGCAACTACAAGCGCGGCTGCCAGCCAAGCTCAGGACCAAGGCATAGACCTTCTCGAAGTCCTCTTGGTTCTCGCGCGAGGCAGGCGCCGGATTGCCACAGTCACGCTTGCCTTCCTTTTGATTGGGGCAGTAGTCGCCTTTCTTCTTAGGCCAACCTTCACCGCTACGGCCAGTATTCTGCCGCCGCAACAGCAGCAATCTTCCGCTTCCGCCCTCTTGGGACAACTCGGCTCGTTGGCCGCGCTCGGCGGCGCGGACGGGCTGCTGAAAAACCCCGCAGATTTGTATGTCGGCATGATCCAGAGCCGCTCCGTTGCCGACCGGGTGATTGACCGTTTTCATCTTCAGGCCGTGTATAAGACGAAGACGATGGATGACACCCGCAAGGCTCTCAAGAGGCGGGTTACCGCGGAAGCGGCAAAGGATGGCTTGATTGAAATCAGCGTAGAGGACCATGACCCGCACCGCGCCAGTGACATCGCCAACGGCCTGATCGACGCACTGTATCAACTGACATCGAGTCTTGCTATCACTGACGCTGCTCAGAGACGCCTTTTCTTCAGCGAGCAGGTGAACGACGAAAAAGCAGCTCTGGCAGCAGCGGAAGAGGATTTGAAGAAGACCCAGGAAAAAACCGGCCTGATTCAATTGAGCGACCAGGCGCAAGAGATTATTCGTAACGTTGCTCAACTGCGAGCTGAGATCGTCGATCGTGAAGTTCAGATGCAGGCAATGCACGTTTACGCAACCGACGCCAACCCTGAGGTCGCACGCCTACAGCAACAGATCGATGCACTTCAACAGCAACTAACCGCTCTGGAGAACAATCAGCGCCGGATGTCGCCGGGCGACATCCAGGTGCCCACTGGGCAAGTCCCCGCAGCCGGTCTGGAATATGCCCGTAAATTGAGAGAAGTCACGTATCATACAACACTTCTCAATCTTCTCTCCAGGGAATATGAGGCTGCTCGCATCGACGAAGCAAAGTCGACCCCTCTCATTCAAGTCGTTGACCATGCTGTTCCTCCGCAAAAGAAGTCAGGACCTCTTCGGGCAATATTGATCGCTGCCGCCGGGTTTCTTGGATTTGCGGTGGCATGCCTCTGGACTTTCGTGCGCCACACTTTGCGGCGAATTGAACAAATCCCTGAGAACGCTCAAAAGATGAAGCAATTGCGTGCGGCGCTGCGCGGGAGGGGAGGGACAAGCGCCAGATCTGGTTACGGTGGGTAGCCGATACCACGGAGGCGATCAATCCAGAGATCTGTACCGCAGTGTACTTAAGGAGTATTCCATTGAGAGAGCTAGACTATGGGCGATGAAATAAAATCCTTGCAGTTTAATAAGCGGACGTTGCTACTGCATCCTTTCATTGTCTTCTCCGGTGTCTGGCTTACAGTCGTTTTCTTATACTCGATGCACCTCAGCAATCTGCTGCTCTACTCAACGTCAGATGTCATTGGTGTGACTAGTTATATTTGGTTGCCCTTTGTCGCAGTCCTAGCTCTATACACAACCTTCCATAATTTCACAAAGCTCGCATACCGCCCTCGGCAGAACCTGAGACGCTTCAATCTCGACTTATTGGAACGGCGCCTTACTATATGGTTCCGTATCTGGGTGGTGATTTCCATCGTCGAAATATTCGTTAGCGGCGGGATTCCTATAGTATGGTTGATTCGGGGAAGTTCGAAGACCTATATGGACTTTGGAATCCCTTCGCTGCACGGGCTTGTCAATTCGCTGCTGCTCAGCATAGCAATATGCCGCTTCGCTCTATATCTCATCACGGGTCAGAGAAAACACCTGATCATACCTGTCTTTGTTGTAGTCTGGTCTATGCTCGTTGTAACCAGGAATCTGATGCTGGTCTCACTGCTCGAATATGCAGTCGTCTTCCTGTCAATAAAGATAATTCGACCGGGTATAATTGCTCGAATTGCGGTTGGCGCATTGCTTTTCATTCTTACTTTTGGGTTCATTGGAGATATTCGATCAGGGGCAGAACATTTCAGATCGCTGGCGCAGCCAACTGCGCAGTATCCAGATTGGTTGCCGTCCGGAGTACTCTGGGCTTATATATATATATCGACTCCAATCAACAATCTGATTTACACGACGCAATCATCCCCCCCGGCGAACAACCCGCTCTTCCCAAATACAGCAGCGACTCTCTTCCCATCTGTTCTTCGCGTGATTATTTATGGCAATCATCTCGACCAAGCGGAGAGTGGCGATCTAGTTACATCAGCTTTCAACGTCAGCACAGCATACTTGGGCCCATATGAAGATTACGGCCGATTCGGGATTGTTCTTTTTAGCGCCCTTACGGCGTTCGCCTGCCAATTTTTCTGGTATCGAACCGGCCTGAGAGATGTGCTGATCTTTGCAGTTTTAACACAATGCTTGGCACTCACTCTTTTCTTTAACCACTTCTTTGCTTTGCCCGTAATAACGCAAGTTATCTGGTTTTTTTGCTTTTTTATTTCGGAAGTTCATTTTGGAAAGAGGACATCCCTTTTGCTTGCATAGGCGCTTGGACTATCGTCTTCGCGTCGCACCCTTCCGTCTACGAGTTGGAGGAAACTTACTGTATGATTACCAGTCTACGCTGCATTAAGACCACACAGTCAGATTGGCCTTCACTCGCTGTTCTAATTCGAGTAAAGAACGAGGAGGCAGCTCTGAGGGAATTTTGGAAGAGGCTTTCATCACAAACATTTTTTCCAAAGGTTGAGTGTGTCTTTCTTGACAGCGGCAGTAGCGACGGGACGCTAGAGTTTTTACATGAGTTGCCGATTACCCTTTATCAGATCGCGCCGAACGACTTCAACTTTGGGAGTAGCTGTAATCTACTCATGTCCAAATCACGATCTCCAATTGTGACATTTCTTTCCGGGCACGTTTTACTAGAACAGGTAGATGCACTCGAAAGATTGCACGCAGCGTTGTCGCCATACAAGTTCGCAGCCGCATACATGCGACAGGTGCCGAACACACTTTGGGGAGCGAACAAATACGAAAGTGCCTACTTGGCGAGGCGATTTCCGAGCAAGGGCAGCGGTGAGGCATATCAGATGTTTAAACCTTCCGGATTTTCCAATGCAGGCTCAGGGTTGACGCGGGCGGCATGGCTGCAAAATCCGTTCCCTGAGATCCACGGGAGCGAGGATTTCGTGTGGGCAGAGAGACATCTGAGACTTGGCGGAAAACTCTTCTATCTTCCCAATATTACTATCTTGCACTCACACGGCGAGCTTCCAGATGCTGTGTTCAAAAGAGTGCGGCTCAATGTCTTATCGCGAGGAGCACGAGGATCATATCTAAGAAGCATCTACTACTTTGGCGGTATACTCGTCAGTATGCTTAGGCGCGGCGCATCTCTGACAGAAGCCCTTGACTATGCTCGCTCTCACGCTCGAGCATATTTACCCAATGTCTTAAAGCAACGACTGCCATCTTAAAGACGATTATACATCCGGCGAATTGGATTTCCACCTATGGGAAAATGGGCCAAGCCTGCCCTCAATATGACTTAGACACAAAGCGGCTCGCACCTTGTGAGAAAAGGAGCGAACGCGCCTTCAGATACATTTGGCGAACATAAAATCTCAGGATGGCGCACCAGAGGTGTAGCGCAGCAATCGGGGCAGAACGCACACTGCTCGCGACTTTAGCTCGTTTTGCCTCATACAATCCTGCGGTTGAGTCGCTCAGGCCGCCTGCACGCATCACTACCGTTGTAGCAGGGGTAAATGCGGAGCGCAGATGCTCGCGTGCACGCAGCAGGTATTCATAGTCCCCAGCGATACGATACGTCGTGTCGAACTCTCCGTAACGCTCGAACAAGCTGCGCCGATGCATCGTTCCCACATGAATTGTGGTCATCGCGGTCGAAAACTGCGGCCACTCCCAAGGGCCCCCAAAGATGGGTGAGTATCCTGTAGGGTGATTTAAGCGGGCTCGCGAGGAGAGAAATTCGGCTTCTGGACTCTGGGCGGCTAGCTTCATATAAGCGCTTATTGCACCGGGTAAATAAATATCGTCAGCGCCAAGAAATGCGATCCACTCACCGCGCGCCAATCGCAACCCCTTATTCCAAGCATCGTAAACACCGCGGTCCCTTTCGCTGATCCACAGGGCCACACGATCTTCATATCTACGAAGCATTTCTATTGTCCCATCCACGGACCCCCCATCCACAACAATGTGTTCGATGAGTGGATAGTCTTGGATTAGAACACTTTCGAGACAGTCGGCAATATAATCGTTCCCATTGAAAACAGCAGTAATGACGCTAACGAGAGGTTCGTTTCCCACCTCCCGAGGGCTATTCTGACGCAACCGATATCCGCCAGACATGAGACGGGGGGATTTTTCCATCAGGTTTTCTTCGGTGTTTGGACGCATAAACGAGACGCAAGGATAAGGCTTTCTTCATTATACAATGACCCATTTGAAGTGCTGATCGGTTTTAAGGTTGAGGCGGGCAGGCATTCACCTGCGTATTCGCCCCGGATTGGCTCGGTCACCAATATTTGCTGTTCAAGCTCAGGTGGCGTTTCAACGCCAACGGCAATTTGTCCTCCGTCTTCCCTAGCTTGTACCCCAGATATTTAAGCCCAGTGCGAATCATTGCGCTAGGGATTTTGCTTGCGTCCTTACGAAGCAAATAGTTGAGTTCCGAAGCAACGAATCGGCGCCCTTCGCCACTGGGACCTCCAAAGTTGTCTAACAGCCAGTGTTCTCTACGATGCAAGATGCCGACGTCGAAGTACCGCTTGAATTCTTGCAGCCAGGTATATGCATGCGAATGATAAACCGCTGCTTCAGCAACATACGCGATCCGGTATCCGGCCATAAGGAGCTTACCTGCAGTAAAGGTATCCTCGCCAAAAATGATCTGGATCGGAAATCCGCCTACTTCCATTAAAGCGGAGCGTCGAAAGGCTGCAAAGGAGTTAGAAACGAAAATAGTCTTGAATCTCAAGCGATGCCTGTCATTCATATCCCTGACATTCGACTGCGCCGGGTAATTGAATAACCTCGCATGAGCTTCGATCGCATCTGCACCCGCCCGCGGAAATTGGCGCCCGTAGGCTACGGCGATACTGGGATCATCAAACGCCGCGACTAGCCTCGACAGTTCGTCCGGGCCAGCTAAGATTGCGTCCTGCGTCAAGTAGACAAGAATGTCCGCGGCAGATAGCATCTCCGCTGCCATTTGCCGCGTACCACCATGGTCGAACTCAGCACGCGAAATGGAGCATACCCGGAAGCCGCACGATTCTGCCAAACGAGCGGTTCCGTCTGTTGAATGCGAGTCGACAATCAGCACATGCTGGAAATCAATACACTTTGCAAGCGCGGAAGCAAATTTTGGCCAATTGGCAGCGCCATTGAGCGTAGGTACAATTACATTCACCATTTGGCGGGACCTGTGATGCACCTGGATGGATTATAGACGGCCCTCAGCCGGAAGAGCGTCACCGCTTCACGTCGGGACTCAGCTCCAGTTTCGGGGTAAAGCGCAACTCGATCATCGATGTGAAATCCGCCCACGAGCCCGTATCCAGTAATGCCAGAGGATGGGGTAATTTCCCACTTGGACCATGGGCTTGGGGCGGAACTCCGTTTGTTCACGTAAACGTGTTCCCAGACCTCCACACAAAATGAAGACCGGCACCAGTTCCTGATTGACTCCCATCCGAACGCCAATGAATTCCCTACCCAAAAAACTACTTTGTTGACCCTGTATGCAATTCTAGCCTGCGCCCAGCGCGGATTGTGGTGAATGCAAGAATAATGCCGCATCTGCATCGGCGCTTTCCCTGTCGCATGTGCTCTCTGGGACTTCCCCGGCTATTTTTGCGCCGCAATGGGCGCTCATTCTCCGGCACTCCGAGCCGCGGACAATTGGCCGGGAAGAGTTGGAAATTGCAGCCCGCGTATTACGACGGCTGCCCGTTTCGCTGGCATGTTTGCCATCTACTCTAACTTAAGGGACGATTTCCAGCAAGGCTGCAGGCTCGGGCGGGTGACGTAAATTCGTTCGATTGTCCCATGGCGAAGATTACATCCATCGGCGAGCATGCCAAAATTTCCTGGCCGATCTGAAGGATGGCTTCTGGGGCGGTCGCTCAGCTAATTTGCGGCGCTTGCCACGACGACGGCGAAGGCGAAATCTGCGAAATGCTTTCCCACACGGTGCGCTCGCCATACTGGTAGTAGTCGGTCAGGCAGGCCGAGTTTTCCTGACCTTAAGGCGTGGCAGTCGATGCGGCCGGCAAGGTCTACATTGCGGGCGCCCAGAATGCGGGCATCCGCAAGATGAATGCGACCACGCTCTACCTGTCCGCAAACGTCGCACCTGGCTGACTGTGTCGAAACCGGGGTTTGGTATGTGCTGCGGGATTAGGTTGGGGGGGACCTGTTTACTGCCCAACCGGCATCCGGCGTTAAGGCGGCGTGATTCTGATTCTGGCTTCAGTGAGGAACGTAGGAACCTGTCGTCCCGATGCGAAGGGAGAAGCTTAAGCAGACAGCCTCTGCAAGAGCCAGAGTACCGATGCGGGACAGCGGTTTCCCGAAAAATAATTAATTAAATTCCGTCCTCATGTCGATTCGGCCACACCCCGTTCGACGTATCAGCAGAGAGCCAGTACGATAGCGAGCAACAGCGACCCAACTGCGCTCTCAATCTGAGTTCACCGGTTAGCCAACAAATAGCTAAACCCGAAAACAAGCACCCAACCATCGCTCAACCCAAAGGAGGTTTCGCAATGCGATTCATGGTCATCGTCAAAGCAACCCCAGAGTCAGAAAAAGAAGGCGCCCTCCCCGATCCACAGCTCCTGCTCGAGATGGGCAAGTACAACGAAGAGCTCGTCAAGGCCGGCGTCCTGCTCGCCCTCGATGGACTCCATCCCAGCTCCAAAGGCGCACGCGTCAAATTCTCCGGCGGGTCTCATACCGTCATCGACGGCCCCTTCACCGAGGCCAAGGAGCTCATCGCCGGCTTCTCGATCTTGCAGGTCAAGTCCCTCGAAGAGGCCATCGAGTGGGTCAAGCGTGCCCCCAACTGCAACCCCGCCGGCGAATCCGAAGTCGAAATCCGCCAGATCTTTGAGATGGAAGACCTCGCCCCCGTCCTGACCGAAGAGCAGATCCAGCACAAAGTAGCGAAACGGGCTGAGCTGCCGAATCAGACCGCCAACAAATAGCCGCACTTGCATTCATGGATCGAAAGCTGGTGTGATCGGTAGCAGTGTCTGCTACCGATCCACATCACGCCACACATCAGGCCCTGCATCGCACCATCGAAGCCGTCTGGCGCATCGAGTCCGCGCGCGTCATCGCCGGACTCACGCGCCTCACCCGTGACGTCGGCCTCGCGGAAGATCTCGCGCAGGAAGCACTTGTCGCCGCACTCGAACAGTGGCCGCAGTCTGGCGTCCCCGATAATCCCGCCGCATGGCTCACCGCAACCGCCAAACGCCGCGCCATCGATCTCTTCCGCCGTAACGCCGTCGCCCAGCGCAAACACGAAGAGCTCGCCCGCGAACTCGAGGCCCTCGAACAGACCTCGCCCGACCTCGACTCCACTCTCGACAACACCATCAGCGACGACCTCCTCCGCCTCGTCTTCATCGCCTGCCATCCCATCCTCTCCACCGAGTCCCGCGCCGCGCTCACCCTCCGACTCCTCGGCGGCCTCACCACCGACGAGATCGCCCGCGCCTTCCTCACCCCCGAACCCACCATCGCCCAGCGCATCGTCCGCGCCAAACGAACCCTCGCGGACAAGCACATCCCCTTCGAGGTCCCCCGCGGCCCCGAGCTCGCCGCCCGCCTTTCCTCCGTCCTCGAAGTCATCTACCTCATCTTCAACGAGGGCTACTCCGCCACCACCGGCGATGACCTCATGCGCCCCACCCTGTGCGAAGACGCGCTCCGCCTCGGCCGCATCCTGGCCGAACTCACTCCCACCGAACCAGAAGTCCACGGCCTGGTCGCCCTTATGGAGATCCAGGCCTCCCGCACCCGCGCCCGCATCACCTCCACCGGCGAACCAGTCTTACTCCTCGATCAAAACCGCACCCAATGGGATCAACTCCTAATCCATCGCGGCCTAACCGCAATCGAACGCGCCCATAAAATCGATACCACCCGCGGCCCCTATCTTCTCCAAGCCGAGATCGCCGCCTGCCACGCCCGCGCCCGCACGCCATCCGAAACCGATTGGCACCGCATCGTCATCCTCTATACCGAACTCGCCCAGCTCACGCCATCCCCCGTCATCGAACTCAACCATGCCGTAGCCGTCTCCATGGCCCACGGCCCCCAGGCCGGCCTCGCACTCGTAGACGCCCTCGCTTCCGAACCCTCTCTCGCGCGCTACCATCTTCTACCCAGCGTCCGCGCCGACCTCCTCTACAAACTAGGCCGCCACCGCGAAGCCCACATCGAGTTCGAACGCGCCGCCGCCCTTACCCGCAACACCCGCGAACGCGACCTCCTCCTCACCCGCGCCGCATCCTGCGAGACTGACCCAACTAACCCTTAGGAAAAATAACAAACGGCTCATCCCGCAGAAACGCCGGCCGATTCCCCGCCGCCGTAGACTGCAGCTCCCACACCGGCGAAAGCAGGTCCGCCATCGGTCTCGCTGCAAACAGCTTCCTGCCAATACGTCTATAAGCGATATGGAGAACTTGGCGCTGCCATGACGGCGAACGTCATTACTAATCGGGGCAAGTCCGCAGCGCGCGAAGTCGGGAACCGGTTCCGCTGAGGAGGGTGGTGGAAGACACCGGCGCTATCGGCGGCTGCAACCAGGGAAGAAATCCCTTCATGGTTCCGAGGAATGATCTTGCCCGCAGAATGCGTATCTCTTAGCCCTGCGGGTTTGAGGAGAAATTGATCCTCGTAGTCGTCTTGGCGTGGGAATGTGGGAATCGGCATGATCGATTTCCAAGGTCTGTGGGAAGGGTGGGAAAAACAGTTTCATCGTTTTTCCCAGGCTTTCCATGGACCGGCATTTCCATGCCTGCTTCGGTCGTCGGCGCACTCAGGCGGCAGCTTTCGCCAGAGCGTTGTCCCATTCAGTTTCAAATGCAGCCGGGCTGGCATAGCCCAGCGTCGAGTGCATGCGTGTTTGGTTATACCAGAGCAGCCAGGCGATGGTTTCATCCTTGGCCTCACGAATCGTTTCAAAGCGCTGACCGTGCAGCCGTTCCACCTTCAGCGAGCCGAACAGCGTCTCCGAGCAGGCGTTGTCCCAGCAGTTGCCCTTGCCGCTCATCGACTGCGTGATTGCATACTCTTTGAGCACCTTCCTGAAGTCTTCGCTGGCATACTGGCTGCCGCGATCGCTATGGAAGATCAGCTTGCTGCTTCGATCTGGACGGCGATGAAACCAGGCCATCTCCAACGCGTCGATGACCAGGTTGCGCCGCATATCGGGTTGCATCGACCAGCCCACCACGCGGCGGCTGAACAGATCGATCACGACGGCCAGAAACAACCAGCCTTCATCGGTGGCGATGTAGGTGATGTCGCCAGCCCACGCCTGGTTGGGCGCGGCTGGGGTGAAGTTGCGATTCAGAAGGTTTGGCGCAATCGGCAGATCGTGCCGGCTGTCGGTGGTCATGACATGAAAACGCCGCTTGCCGCGCGCGCGAATCCCGTGCTGCTTCATCAGCCGTTGCACGCGCTGCTTGCCTACACGAATGCCCTGAGCCCGCAGTTGCCGCCAGATGCGCGGCCAGCCGTAGGCTCCACGATTCTCCGCATAGGCGGCGCGAATGTGCACCAGCAGTGCCTCGTCGCTGAGATGGCGGCGCTGGGCTATCTCCCTGCGCCGCGCCAGGTGTTGGTGATATCCGGATACGCTTACGCCGAGAACGCGGCATTGCACACGGATCGGCCAGATCCGCTTGTGGCGTTGAATAAAGGCATACTTCACTTCTGGCCCTTTGCGAAGAATGCCGTCGCTTTTCCCAGGATGTCGCGCTCCATCGTCACACGCGCCAGTTCGGCCCGCAGACGACTGATCTCCATCTGCTCGGCGGTCACTGCGCCCTTGCCGACGACGCCTTTTAGCTGTCCGGCGCGATGCAACTTGATCCAGTTGCCCAGGGTCTGTTCAACTACTCCCAGGCTCCGTGCTGCGGCCGCCAGCGTCTGGCCCGACTCCACAAGCCGAACCGCCTCCTGCTTGAACTCAAGCGTGTACCTGCCCCGCTTCCCATTCCTCATTTGCGTTTCCCTTTCGCTATTAAAGCAGTTCGCTAAGGGATACGTTTTGCGCGGGCAAGGTCAGAAAGGAAGTTTAGGGTTTTTATTGACGACGACGCTAATTTGGTGTTTTTGGATTGACTTTAGCGTTTTTGAATGGTCAGATACTCCGAAAATGGATTTGTTGAATCTCCCTTTACACGATCCCGAGCCATTGACTTGTGTCTGCGGAGGGCAACTGGCCAATATCAAGGGTCGCTGATTTGGTGACTTCCGGTCCTTGAACCGGCAGCTCTGTCTCAGCGATCTTCGCTCGGACAGAACGAAAGAGCGATCTTGTGTGCTCTCTGCGCCGGCAATCGCAACGCGGGGAAGTTCACGCGGCCTTGAGGCGCGAACAGAAAACGACGGAAACGAAAGGATCGGGGAAGATGACGAAGTCTGCGTGCATGTGGCTTGGTTTGAGTTTGGCACTGGCGTCGGCGGGCGTGGCGGCGCAGACCACGGTGACCACAACCAACGGCGGCACCGATAGAACCGTGCCGGTCTTTACAGCCGGCACCAATGTCGAAAACTCGCCGATCTCGGTTTCGGGCGGCAACGTGGGGATAGGGACGACAAGTTCACCACTCTCTACCCTAGAAGTCAATGGAATCGAGCAAATCGACAATGGATATGCTCTCAGCCTGTCGTCTGCAGTTGACTGCGCATCGGGCGGGGCAACTTGCTCAACAATGAAAGCAGTGGGAAATTCGGGGAATTCTGGTTACTTAGAACTGCAAGGATATTATGCCGGAATTGGATATAACGTGCCTTTGGCCCTCAATCCAATCGGCGGCAATGTCGGGATCGGGACGGGCACGCCAGGTCCTTGGAAGATGTTGTCCATCGGAAATGGGAGCGGTGCAACATTCGGCATGGGCGGAATCGACGGGACCTCCTATAACTTTGATTTCGACAGTACCCTGGGAAATTATCTACAAATAAAGTCAGAGCAACCTGGAGCAGTTCCATTTGCGATAGCTGGCTCCGGCAGCGTGGGCATCGGCACGACGAATCCACAATATCCCCTATCCGTAAACGGCACCATCCAGGCCAAAGAGGTGCTCGTAAACACCGGATGGTCGGATTACGTCTTTGATCCGAATTACCGGGTTAGGTCATTGACCGAAGTTGCGGCGTTCATCAAAGCCAATCACCACCTGCCGGATATTCCATCGGAGGCGGAAGTAAAAAAGAACGGCGTAAGCTTGGGCGACATGCAGTCCAAGCTCCTGGCAAAGATTGAAGAGTTGACCCTGCAGATGATTCAACTCGACGAAAGGAACAACGCTCTGGAGAAGAAGCTTGCGCAGCTCGAAGGACGCCAAAGCGATAAGACTGGCAAGGACCGGTAGAAAGGACCGCAATCATGAAAAATGCCGTCTCAATCCCGCTCGCCCGGCTAAGAGGCATGCGACCGGTGTTGATCCTTCTTGCCCTTGTCGGTTCCTGCTTTTGCTGCTTTGGGCAACTGCCCGCTAACCTGGACCTGCCGTCAGAGACGCTGAACTCGGGCAACATCGTGTACCAGGCATCGAATTCCATCACAAACAGCGGCAGTCTTGTGGTGCAGGATCCAGCGACTGTCACTCTCTCCGCAGGCAGCTCCATTGTTCTTACTGCTGGATTTGATGCGGTAGCCACCACCGGGACAGCGACGTTTCAAGCGGTCATCAATCCCAACGTATTAAATTGGCAGCCAATCCCAGTCCCGGCGCCGCCCACGGCATGCACAGATTGCGGGGAGGATTTTGCTCTAGCCGCCAGCAGCGGCATGAGCCCACAAGCAACATTTGCGCCTAGCAGCACGAACACTCTCTACGCCTACTGTCTTGATCAAGACGAATACCTGGTGCCCTGCAATCTCAGCCTTTCGGTCGCAAGCTACTTGGGGACAAACGGTCACTATCATTATTCTCCGTTGCCTCCCACTTCAAGCATTGCCCCGTCTTCCGGATATACCGGCAACTACTCAGACTTGAATATGCCGGTCACGCTTACGACCACGCAGGTTGGGCAATTTGAGACCGTTTCTGTGAATCCTTCCGACTGCGACAATGGCGAAGAAGGTGTTACCTGCTTTGAAACCAATTTTGACTATGCTGTCGGTTACCAAAGCTTTGTCTATATCGCAAATTCCAACATTTTTTACCAGACAGGCGGCAACACGACGGGTCATGGCGATAACACCTTCAACCACTGGATGACAGTGAATGCCGCGACAGGACTTCAGCAGGCGGCCACCTCGTATATCAACCAGTACAATCCCAGTCAGGAAGTCTGCATCAACGATATGGCGCTACCGATCGGCGGAAAATTCGACATAAAAGACAACTGGCAATCACCTCATGCTTCCCATGATCAGGGGACCGCTGCAGATGTTGCCGTGGCAAGTTCGCAGTGCCCGGCTCAAAATGAGGTGAGCGCGAATTTCTTTCTGGCATCCTGCGTCGCGAATGGAGCGCTGTCTCAGAACAGCATTATTGAAACTTATGGAGCTTCGGTCCACGTTCACTGCCGCTGGCCATATTGAAAAGAGGGGAAAGTGCGACTGACTGCTCATTTTGAACCCCAGCGCCTCAATTCACCAGGCAAGCAAAACCCGGCCTGGGGACGGCGATTACAGATGCGCTGGAGGTTGGCATTGCTCAATAAGTATGTCTGTGCGAGCACGAGCGCAATGCTATTATGCCTTGCTACCGCTGTCTTCGCACAAGAACGCTTCGCACCCCCGATTCCGATCTGGAATGGGGAAGGGGGCGTGCCAAAGGGAAGCGGCAATCGAAAGGTATTTTTGACTCCGGACGAGCACAGCGTCATCATTCTCTGGCCTAATCCGGATGGCACGGAGACGAAGCGACGGTTTGACCTGCACAACACGATTTATCCAGGGCTGAGCGTTCATATTAAGGGCACCTCCGAGGGCTTACAGTACACGTACGATCTCGAAAACGGAAAACAATCCAAAGATTCGCTGTTTGATTTTTTTGTTGTGATCTATCCAGATCCTGAGGCCAAACTCAGCAGCGCGGATTGGACGCATGGGGCCACAGCTGTAAATGCACACGATAGGGTTGGAATTCCTGGCGCGCCTTCCGGAATTGCCGCTTGGTGGACACCCAAATTGGAAGGAAATCGTCTGCCGCCTGGTGCGAGCACTAACTTCATGCTGGTCACGGGAGCGAGACCGGGATTTACATCCGCCTCCACAGAAGACTTCCCGCACCTTGAGCTCACAAACGAATGGCCGGAGGAGGTTCTGGACCAACTTGGTCCCGTGCTCGATCCCAAGTGGATCCAGTACCATTTCATTACTCTGGGACCGCGATACGGCCCGGATGATCCGGACACCGGAATCGCTGCAGACTATATCGTTGGCATTCAGGAACTGATCCGCACTCACAGGCTGGTAAATGACTCGCTGTTTGTCAAGGAAGCGATTGCGGATTTGGATGCCATCGCATCCGGCTCTTCCGCGCATTTCACAATCACGCAAAAGCCTGCCTCAGAATTGGAGGCGGAGATTCTCAGCGCGTTAGAACTGTCGTTGCACCTTGCCTATAGCGCGCCAAAATAAGGGGAGTGAGATGAGGAAATTATTCTCGACTGCATTTTTGACCATCGCGCTAGGCTCCAGTACGTGGGCACAAGCTCCCGGTGGGCCCCGCGTTGCCCTGAGCCCGGTTCCCCTGTGGCCACAGAACGGAGATACGTCCCAACTGCCGAAGGGGCAATACGTGTTTTATGATCCGCATGCTGGCGAATATGTTGTTTATTACGCCCCCGAGTCCGCTGACGCGTCGCCAGCACAGCCAACCATACTTCGCTTTGGAACCCACTCGCTTGTTGATCCGGAAGTGACATTCACGGTGGCTCCTACGGGCGATGGGCGCTTCCATTACGCCTATAGAGTGGAAAATGGGATGCACGCGCGGCAATCGATACGGAAGATAACCATCCTCGATTACTCGGATGGAAGTCCCCAGGGAGCAGGTGCAAATTGGACCGTCCAAGTTGAGCCGCATAACGAGCGCGACCTAGGAACGCCGGCCGTGAGCGCATCGGCGATCGAATGGACATCGAATTCCGCTGCGCCATCGATGGCTCCAGGAAGCGCGACGCAGGGCTTGACGGTTGACTCAACTTCGCTTCCCGGTTTTGTGAACATGGCCTTTCGAGGCGATTCGAAAAGCAACGAGTACACACCTGATGCTGTAGTCGCGCTGCCCAAGGAAGTACGTGACCAGCTTGCGTCCGTCATGAACGCCGCTTGGGATGCGCGGAGCAGTATGGTGATCGGGCCGAGGTTCGCGAAGGGCACATCGCAATCCACCATATGCCAGAACTTCGATTTTGGCATGCAGGTGCTTGTCCGGCACAAGAAGCTGGATGCCAACTCGCCCTTCGTTCAGAACGCGCGAAAGGTGCTTGAGTCTCAATTACAATCAAACGATACGGTTCAGTTGAACTCCGCCAGCCTCGATTTCACGGAGGACGCGACGACAGCCTTGGAGAAGGAAATTGCGAATGCGCTGGAGATTGCCTTTGCTCAGTAGGCAGAACATTGCTAGGGTGCAGACTTGGACGCCATAGCATCTGGCTCTTCCTCTCAATTCAAGATCACGCAAAAACCGGGATCGAGCTGGAATCTGAGGTTTTCAGCGGACCGCACTTGTCCTTGCATGTCAATTACAACGGACCTCAAACGGCGGTTTATATATGTGATAATGTCCTTTATCAGATATATGGGAGGGACAAGAAATGGCCATCAATCACAGCCAGGTCCGCGAAGTCATCAATCGGAATACCGTGATCAGTCTTGCTATCGAGCAAGGTTTCAACGCTTTCCTGCCCGTCTATGACGATGGCGTGGACTTCATTCTCTACCGCGAGAGCGACCGCGAGCTGCGCAAGGTACAGCTCAAGAGCCGTTGGACGATTGATCAGAAGTATATGAACCGCGAAATCTGGGTAGCGTTCCCGATCGCCGGTGATTGGTATCTGATGCCGCACGACGAAATGTACAAGGCCGGCCAGGCCGACGGCATAACCGGGACTGCATCCTGGAAAAACGGATACTACTCGCGACCAAGACTCTCGGCAGCTTCGATCAGCCAATGTGCGCCGTACAGGTTCGGGCGGATTGCGGAAGTGGCTGCCAAGGCAGCGGATGACGAGGCCGAATGAGCAACCTGGTTGTCTCACCTTCCGCCCTGCCTGTGCCGGTCCTGGTCGCCGCTTCCGGTGATCGTGCCCGCGTGCGCTTCCTGGAGTTCTTCGCCGCGCAGATCCGCAACCCGCACACCCGCCGCGCCTATGCGCGGGCGGTGGGCGGGTTTCTCGCCTGGTGCGAAAGCGTGGGCGTCGTTTCCCTGCTCCAGGTCCAGCCCCTGCATGTGGCGAGCTGGATCGAGCTCGAGGGGCGTGAGGTGTCGGCTCCCAGCGTGAAACAGCGGCTCGCGGCCATCCGCCACCTGTTCGACTGGCTGGTCACCGGCCAGGTCGTCCCGGTCAATCCGGCCGCTTCGGTGCGCGGGCCGCGCCACGTGGTGCGTTCCGGCAAGACCACGGTGCTCGAGCCGGCCGAGGCGCGGGCGCTGCTGGACTCGATTGACGCCACGACACCGGCGGGGCTGCGGGACCGGGCGCTGATCGCGCTCATGGTCTACAGCTTCGCCCGCATCGGCGCGGCTCTCGCCATGAAGGTCGAGGACGTGTTCACCCAGCACCGGCGGCTGTGGGTGCGGCTGCACGAGAAGGGCGGCAAGGACCACGCCATGCCCACCCACCACAATCTCGAACACGCCCTGGCCGCTTACATCGACGGCGCCGGCCTGGCGGCAGATCCCAAAGGGCCGCTGTTTCGCACCATCGGCCGCGGCACCGGCGAGCTCACCCGCACTTCCCTGCCCCAGGCCAACGCCCATGCCATGATCCGCCGGCGCGCTGCGGCGGCCGGCATCGAGACCAAGATCGGCAATCATAGCTTCCGGGCCACGGGCATCACGGCTTACTTGAAGAACGGCGGCACCCTAGAGAAGGCCGCTGTCATGGCTAACCACGCCAGCACCCGGACGACGCAGCTTTACGACCGCCGGCACGGCAAGATGAGCCTGGATGAAGTGGAGCGGATTGCAATCTGAGGCGCTGTCCCCTCGGTTGCGGTGATCGGATTAAAGGTGGTCGTAGTCGTTCCCGCTTGGCCAGGGGGCTGCATCGAGCAGGGACAGCGCTTTGTCGATGGCCTCGCGGGCGGCTTGCAGCTCGCCCCGGCGCTTTCCTGGGTCCGAAAAGATGCCGTATGCGTTCACCATAATCTGGCCGTCGAAGCCCTCCTGAAGTAGCCGCGCCGCGTCCCCGCTGAGCTGGCGCACGGCATCGGTGACCTTCTCGCTGGCCACGAATTTGGATTTTTCCAGATTCATTTCTGTCCCTACCTTCCCGACGTAATGCAGTTCGTGCCCGTCAGGCCGCAGCGGACTGATATACCCGGACCTCTGTCTCAATCGTTTTGCTCAGAGCTAGTTTCGCTTTGGTCAGATCCGCTTTGCGGCATCATTAGTGAATATCGTTGCTCCGTGACTGGCACGGGAGACGGAAACATAGCCGAAGCGCGAGTTGAGCGGATCGGGATGGACGCCGGTATCGGCGTGAATCAACACGCGCTCGGCAGTGAGCCTCTGCGCGCCGTGGCTTGTGACGGCGTAGCCGTGATCGAAGTGGCGTTGTTCCGCAGCGCTGAACTCGATCTGCCGGTTATCATCCAGCCATCGGCATTCCGTGGAGTGCGATACAATTGCGACTTCTGGATCAAGGACATTTATGCTCCGTCGCGTCGTTCTGATTTCCTGCTTTGCGATGCTTCTATCTCTTCCTGTTTCTATAGTTTCGTTGGCATATCTCATGAACTGGAAAAATGAGCATCTCTATGCGGAACGCGATAGAGCGATGATCGGCAAGCGGGTAGACGTAGTATTCATGGGGGACTCGATCACTGCCCTATGGGCCTATCCAAGGCCCGGCCATCTCTTTGAGTCACATCCAGAGTATGTCAACCGCGGCATACCCGGCGATCATGCTGCGTTAATGCTTTTGCGTATGCCGCGGGATGTATTCGCGCTGAGGCCGAGAACCGTTGTCTTCCTTGGCGGTATCAATGACCTGAAGGCGAAAAGTGCGACCAATGCGCTTCGTTTCCTGATGCCCATCGAGGTGGAAGCTAGCATCGAAATATTTGCTTACATGGCAAAGTTGCATCATGAACGACTAATTCTGTGTTCGCTTACTCCGGTGGATGAGCGAAGGTTGCTGATGTCATTGGGTGTGCCTCCAGAACGGATTAGGCACGATCAAATTCTGGCTGTAAACGCTTGGATCGAAGGTTTTGCGCGGAGTCACGGATTGACATACGTCGATTACTACTCGGCGATGACCGACGGCCATGATCGAATGCCCAGCGATCTTACCGATGATGGCATTCATCCAAATGCTTCTGGGTTCAGCGTTATGGAGCCAATAATTCAACGCGCAATCCAGCTTAGCAGGTAGAGACTAAACTCTAGGTGTGTGTCGGTCATAGCGATTCTGGGAGAACTGCAGATCCTGTCCACCCAGCAGCGGGGCACAGGATCGGTCTGTCGGAGTCGGGCGTCCTCTACTATTCCATGCTTTAGAGCCATGAGACTCTTGGGAAAACATGGATTATCGTAGTCATAGTAACGTCAACCCCACCTTATTCAAACTGACAAAACACTTGAGAATATGCAGATAATCGTGGTATGGCTACGACTACGGAGAGCAAACTAAAAAGGCTATTCCCATCTGGCCGCCGGAACTCCACTGACCTCGGAGGACCTGGCAGCATTGGGTATATCGGCCGATCTCGCCGTTCACTACGTTCGCGCCGGATGGCTTGAGCGCCTGGCTCGCGGTGTCTTTACCCGGCCGGGAGAAGCCCTTTCGCTGCACCCGTCGCTGCTGCTGGAGCGCAGAGTCGAAGGATTGCATGCCGGCAATAAATCAGCCCTGTACTTCTTGCCAGAGCACTGTTCCGCAATCAGCACTTTTTGATTACAGCAGGAACAAAGAGTTCATTCGGCGCGGTGGCTCTAAAGTGCGCGCACCGCACAGAGCAGCCAAGCTAATCGTCCGGAACAAAAAATAAAGTTCTTGTGAGAATACCGGAGAAGAAGCGCCGGGACTGAATGATATCCCGGGCGTGTGCAAGTCGTTTTCTCTGCCGCCGACTTGAAAACTCAGTTTCACGCGAACGATGAGATGTGGATTCCAATGTTTACTGTTGGTAGAGTTCGACGCCTCCTGGAGCCCACTGTTAGCCTCCGGCCCGCTCAAAGATGTGGAGGACAGTCTGCATCACGCCACCTCCGCGTCGGCCATGGTCATGCCGGCCATGTCGTTCACCTCCAATGCTCGGAGGATGGTGGACGCCGCGCATTGGATGACCTCTAGGCTTTCGGCCAGCAGCGATGCATTGCCGTGGTAAAGCTGGATGTAATCGCTTGAAGCGGTTCCCATCTCCAAGCCCACAGCCTGACCGACGATGAAGGCCACGGCTTCGGCCTCCGTTTCGCGGGCGGTAGCGTTGGTTTGGGTACGGCGCTCGGCCTTATGCAGGAGTTCATGCGCTTATGCTGTGCGCAACATAAGCGCACTTATGTTGCGCTGGAACTTATGTTGCGTAGCAGCGTCGAGACCAACAACGATGCGGCGGTGTGGCGCTGCTGACGCAACATAAATTAATCAGAGTGAGCGGAGGAATGCCATTGTAGAAGGGCTGTTCTTCCATGGCCGCATGGACACAGCGGGCGTGGAAAGGGCGTTGGTGTGATTCAGCATCTGTGCTTTACGTTCCAGATCGACTTCGGCATAGATATTGGTGGTGTCGATGGAAACGTGACCGAGCCAGGCACGGATGGTGTTGATGTCTACGCCGGCGCGGAGCAGGTGCGTGGCGGTGGTGTGCCGAATGATGTGCGGGCTAATGCGTTTGCGCGTGAGAGACGGGCAAGCTGCTGTGGCGTTGGGAATATATTTGCGCAAAATGCGATGAATACCGTGCCGGGTGAGAGCCTGGCCGCGGTGATTCAGAAACACAGGCGTATCGGGCGAGCGATTACGCGTGATCTGGAGCAGTTCTGCGCCAGTGGCCGGCCATAAGGGACAACGACGGGTTTTGCGGCCCTTGCCGCATATTTCGACGTGGCTGATGGCGTTGTTGTGAAGATGGAGGTTCTCGATCTGCAGGCCGGCTGCTTCCGAAGCGCGGGCGCCGGAGTTGTACAGAAACTGGAGCAACGCATGATCGCGACGGCCCAGCGCGAGTCGGCAGTCGGGAGCGGCAAGCAGGGCGTCCATCTCCGGCTTTTCCAGGTAGGTGAGTTCGTTGCGGTGAAAGCGCTTAAAAGGAACGGAGCGAATCGCAGCGCACCATGCAACGTCCTCTGGGCTATGGTCGGCAACGAAGTGAGCGAAGGCGTGGATGGCGGCCAGACGCTGGTTGCGGGAACGGATCGAGCACTTGCGCTCCCGTTCCAGGTGATCGAGAAAGTACCTGAGGATGTCGCTGGAGAAATCAGCAACATACAGTCGGTCGATGGGTCTCTTTTTGCGAGTGCTGACAAACGGCAACAGAAGCGCGAACGTGTCACGATAGCTGCGCTGTGTGTTCCGGGAGAGGTTGCGTTCCGCTACCACGTGTTCCAGGAGAAACCGCCGCACCCAAACGCCGAGCAGTCGATGTTCAGGCACGGGGCACCTCCGGGCGGGCATAGCGTTCGAAACAGAGGCTGGCTTGCTCGAGCAGTTCTGTCGTCATCGAGAGATAGCGTGCAGTGTCTTGAATCCTGCTGTGCCCCAGATAGGTGGTCAAATGCGGCAGCAAGCGCTGTACGTTCTTGCCTTCGCGATACCAGGTGACAAGCCGGACCACGGCAAAGGTATGACGGAAATCGTGCAGCCGTGGTTGAAATCGGGCGGACGCGGAGCGATGGATGCCTGCTTCTTCGCGCAGTCGCTTGTAGACAAGTTCCGCGGTCTGGCGGAGAATCCGCTCGTACTTAGCGGTTCCGAGTAGTGGCGTCTCTTCCGTTCGGTACGCCGGCGGCCACTGATGGTCGATGTAAACTTCAAGGACCCGGCGCAGATCGGAACCAACTGGAACCAGGCGACTCTTAAAGAACTTGGTCTCGCGAATCGTGAGCACAGCGGAGTCGTGGTCGAAGTCTCCGAGGTTCAGCCCCAATGCTTCGCTGATCCTGAGCCCCGTTCCGTACAACAGTAACAGGAGGGTGCGGACAGTATCGGGCGTCAGAAGCCAGACAAAACGGTGGCGCGAATCGGCAGCGTCTATGAGCTTCTGCATCTCGTCGTTGCTGTAGATGTAAGGTTGAAACTTCTCGGGTGCCTGTGGCTTGCTGCGCGGCAAGGGGCTTTTCTGGACATAATGACGGGCCACCGCGTAGCGGTAGAAGGCTGCCAGGGTGTGATACTTCGCAAACCAGAACGAAGTCACCCGCCCATCTCCATCCAAATACCGGCGGACGGCCTGGGGACGAACCCTCTGCATATCGACGTCGCCCACGCTTTTAATGAAGGCGCGCAGGCGGACGGCCTCGCCGCGGAAACCCATACCGAGAGAGCGCTTGTGCGCGATGTATGCTTCAATGGCCTGGGAAAGCTTCATAGCAGACCTCCAAGACTGATCGCGGCTACTACCTGAAGTGCTTCCATGCTGCCTCTGGGATAGATCGGAGTGGCAAGATGCGCGCTGCGCTCAGCGTAGGCGGCCAGGTTGCTCAAATCGAGTTCGCCCACTTCTCGCAGTGCTGTGAGGTCGACCTTCGCGTACATCTGTGTGGCAGCCAGGGAGACGTGGCCGAGATGATCGGCAATATCCTTCATCGAAAATCCTTCCGCCAATAGATGAGTGGCGCAAGAGTGCCGGAGCCCGTGTGGGCCGTAGCAGGGCGGCACGAGTCCTAACTTCACAAATCGCTTTCGTATCTTCGTACCGAAGCCAGCCGCCGAGAGCGGCCGGAATGGTTGAACCTGCGTGAGAAACACTTCGCGGCGCGAGCATCGCGGGCGCACTTCGCGCAGATAACGCAGGACCGCTTCTCCCGCGGCTGGCACCAGAGGATAATGCTGGGTCTTGCGCTGCTTGGAGCGGTGAACCCGAATCAGTTCCTGTTCCCAGTCGATGTTGTCCAGGCAGAGCTGCCGCACTTCGCCGCTGCGAAGTCCGTAGACTGTAATGAGCAACAGCATGGCGTAGTCGCGAATGTCTCCCGGACTGTCGCCGGACGATGCCTCCAGAAGGCGTTGCACATCGCTCCACGGCGGCCCTTGCGGCAAGCCTTCCAGCTTATAGATACGCGGCGCATCGATGGTGTCCACCAGATCAGGCGCACACCAGCGCTTGGACTGCGCAAACCGGAAGAAGGTACGCAATGCCGAGACAACGGCCACGATGGTCGTCCGCTTCCAACGGCGCTCCGCGGACATCAGGGCAACGTAGCGAGCAATGTCTTCGGGCGTAATCTTCCGCAGTGCCTTGCGCTCGCCTGCGACCCAGTTGAGAAACTTGCTCAGGCAACGCTTCACCCGAACCATGGTTGCAGGTGCAAAGCCGCGTTCCTGTTCCTCGAAAGTCGCGAAGGCTTCCAACTCAGAGGCGAAAGCCTGCTTGGGTGAATGTTCCTGCAATCGTCCCAACAAGCGCATCCAGTTAGTCGCGTGGAAGACAAACCATCTCTCAGCCCAATGCTTGTTCTTCTCGCAACGTCGGAGAGATGTCGACCACTGCTTCGCAGCGGCTTCAATCTGTGCTGGCGTGACTGCTGCGTGATGCAGAGGAAGGCGCTCGGCCATGCAATGGAGCAAGGTCGTGACCGCCCTCAAAATAGACGGGGACCGGCCCTCTGCAACCAGAAATGATAGATAGCGGTCCCGTTCTACTGCATACGGTCCGTTTCTGTGGCGGTTGAGATGTATGCGACTGGATAAACACTGTTCAAACAATGGTGGATCTCCCTTCTGAGAAGTTGATCCGCCAAGTATCGAACGTTAGTTATGTTGCGCACAAAAAGCCTACGAATACATGAAGACGCCTGCACGCAACGCCTTCGCAACATAAGTTCCAGCGCAACATAAGTGCGCAGTTTCATGCACTAATGTGGTGAATTCCTCGGCCTGAGACTGGCCGGGGAGAAGGGCGATCTTGCCGCCATAGCTGACGCCTAACGCGGGAGCGATGTTCTCCGTGAATTCGAGCTGGATACCTTGACCGTCGAGAAAAGCGATCAGGCGGTCGCGGTTGCCACCCACTTCGCCGGTAATGGTGTGTCCGAACTCGGGAAGGTCCGCGCCTTCGGTCTGCGCGATATCGAATACATACACGGCCCGGAAGCCGATCAGAACACGCGGCGGTTTGGTCTCGGTTTCCGTCTCTGCTTCATCGTTCCTGCGACGGTAGCCGGTGACCGGGGCGAGAATCTGGATACCCTTTTCGCCGCGCTTTACAAAGCGGCCAAGTTCCTTCCATTTGCCGAATCCGGCCACGCGCGTTGCCGTGGGGCGCTGCAAAGCACTCACACACTACGTATGTTTTGTTAACAGTTCACTATCCACATCACCCACTACACGGCCAAGCAGTGCAAGTTGTGCGAAGATCCGGCCCGTTTGGGCCCCATCATGTTCAGGTAGCTCTTTCAAGCGGCTACCAAGTTGTGATTCCGGATTGGATGCTGGATGAAGAACGGTGCCAAGGGATGGAGGTCGTCGCACATCCAACCGTGGCACTGTCAGCGCTTTTAACACTTCGTTCCCTCGTCGATGCTCAGCCGCATGCCTCTTCTGGGTTTAGTCCGGTATTTTCAGAAGCATCTTCGTCTGGAGGTGCTCATGAGTCCACCACGCCAAGGAGCCTTTCTGTGGGAAATCCCCAACACGCCGGAACTTCCGGAGACAGTGAAAACACGCTGCCGGGAACTGATCAGCCACATGCTTCTATCAGCCGTGAGCGGAACAACAAAGGAGGAGAACGATGAGCGAGAAGATACAGCCGCTGCACACGGAGCGTGAAGCCTATGTGTACATCCGCCAGTCATCGATGCAGCAGGTGCGCACACGCCTGGAAGGCCAGCGTCGACAGTATGATCTACGCGAACGCGCTCATGCGCTTGGTTTCCAGTGCATCACTGTGATCGACGAAGACCTGGGCCGCTCCGGCACCGGATCAGTGGAGCGCCCGGGCTTCGGCCGACTGTTGACTGCAGTATGCTCCGGCAAGGTCGGAGCAGTGTTGGCACTGGAAGCGTCACGTTTGGCAAGGAACAACCGCGACTGGCACCATTTGATCGATCTCTGTGCCATGGCAGGAACGCTGGTCATCGATCACGACGGCGTCTACGATCCCTGTTTGTTGAACGACCGGCTTTTGCTCGGGCTGAAGGGCACCATGAGCGAATTCGAGATAAGCTTGCTCAGACAGAGAGCGATGGAAGCCCACAGGCAGAAGGTACGGCGCGGTCTTGTTATGACGCAGGTTCCTGTTGGCTACATCCGCACAGAAGATGAAGGCATCGAGAAGACGCCTGACCGACAGATACAGGAAGCCATCGCGGGTATTTTCCGCAAGTTCCGCGAACTGGGTAGTGTACGCCAGGTGTTGCTTTGGTATCGGGAAGAGAAGCTGCCGATCCCGGTGCTGTCGCGCGAGTCCGGTAACCGCAAGGCCGTCTGGGCCGAGCCGGTTTACCCAAGCATCTTCGGCATTCTGAAGAACCCCACATATGCCGGCGTCTTCGTCTGGGGCAGGAAGCAGACACGTACTTTCATCGTCGAAGGCCGTGCCCGTAAGACCCGCGGCCACGTTCGCCCGCAGGAACAGTGGGAGGTGGTGATTCCTGACCACCATGAAGGTTATATTACGTGGGAAGAGTTTATGCGCAACCAGGAACAGATCCGATCGAACGCCGGATGGAACGCGCGCATGGGACAGACCCAGGGCGCGGGGCGTAACGGCCCAGCCCTTCTCGCGGGCTTGTTGCGCTGTGGCCGCTGCGGACGTGCTCTGCAGGTGACCTATACGAATAGCAAGCAGCATGGACAGCTGCCGCGCTACTGGTGTAGCGGAGACCGAGGCCGGCAGATGGTGCGCTCCTGCATTACCTTTGCTGGAACACGCGTGGACCAGGAAGTTGCCGCCGAGGTTATCGAAGCATTACGGCCTGTCGGCATACAAGCTGCATTCGAAGCGTTGGAAAAGAGTCAGAACCAAACCGACGAAAAGCGGCGCTCGCTTGAACTTGCGGTTCAGAAGGCACGCTATGAAGCCAGCCGCATCGAGCGGCAGTATCAGGCCACCGAGCCGGAAAATCGCCTTGTAGCGGCCGAGTTGGAGAAGCGGTGGAACAACGCTCTGACCCTGGTTGCCGAGATGGAGCACCGTCTGGAAGAAGCCGCCATCGCAGCACCTTCGTTGACTGCTGAACAACGAGAACAACTTCTCGCGCTTGGCGATGACCTGGAGCAGCTCTGGGATCATCCGAACTCGCCTGCCTCTCTGAAGAAGCGCATACTTCGGACGGTTCTTCAAGAAGTCGTCGCGGATACCGCGGATGACCCTCCCACGGTACATCTCAAGCTGCACTGGGCTGGCGGCACTCATACCGAACTGACCGTGCGCAAAAACCGGACTGGCTATCACAACCACATCAACTCCGAAGAAGTAACGGTGTTGATTCGCGAGCTTGCTCTGGTCTGTGAAGACAGCGCAATCGTCTCTATCCTGAACAGACTGGGATATCGAACCGGTAACGGCAACACATGGACAGAGAAACGCGTGCAACACGTTCGTCATACAAAGGGCTTCCCGGCGTGCCCACCACCCGGTCAACGTCGTTGGCTGACCATGCAACAGGCCGCGACTGCACTAGGCGTCAGTGATGCCGTCGTGCGCAGGCTGGTCGCACAGAAGACGCTTCCGGCCAAACAAATCGTCAAGTTCTCTCCATGGATGATCGAGCGGGAGCATCTGGACCTTCCGGCTGTCCACAAGGCGGTTCGCCTGGTTCACATGGGCCAAAGAGCTCCATCGCGTGTGCCTAGCCATACGCAGACCAACATGTTTTGTATTCCAGAAGAGCAATTGGGCGAGATTTGATGATCCTATGTTACTGCGTTCACTGAGTGATTCATCGATCAGGCATTCGCCGAGGTGCGACACGAGACACTTTGATTCCCGACTCGTCAACGTTCTCGGTGTTCCTGAAGCCTATGAAGCGCGGTTATTTGAGTCGACATTGTGCATTGGCAGAATTGAGGTAATGAAATCGACCATATTTGAAGCCATTCGCGGGTCCCGGTTGGCGAGAGCGACAAGCACATAACCGTCATGAGGCAAGATGTGCAGTTCGCCATTGATTCCAGGTGCGCCACCGCCGTGACCGTATCCTTCATCCGGCAGCACGTAAAAGCCCATACCATAATCCGGGCGCTTGGGACTCGCTTGCCTTGCCTCCCGCAGAAGTTCAGGGCCTAACAGCTTGCCGGATTGCAGAGCTTCCGCAAAAAGAAAAAGGTCGCGGACTGTTGAATACCCCCCTCCGGCTGAGGTGCCCGACCAAGGCATCCCATCCGTGTTGGGCACCAGTCCATTCTGCCCGGACGTGTAGCCGATCGCGCGGCCGTTCACATGATCGACCTCAGGACGCGAGTCGGTGTGCATCATCCCCGCAGGCTGATAGATATGCTCCTGAACGAATTTCTGATAAGGCTCGCCACTCACAAGCTCGACAATTCGCCCCAGGAGGATGAAGCCGTAGTTGGAGTATTCCATGCGCGAGCCCGGCTCGAAGGCGACGGGCCGGCTTCCAAAGAGCTTGACGTAGTCCGCAAGCGTTCGTGTTTCCTCGCGATGCGCTTCATACTCCGGAGTAAAGATGTCTCCAGTGCCGCCGGTATGATTGAGAAGTTCTCGAATCGTGACATGCGAGGCGAGGTCGCGGTTCGGATAATCCGGCCAATAGGTGGAAATTGGCTTGTCGAGCGTGAGCTTTCCCTGCCCCACAAGCTGAAGGATAGCCACCGCGGTAAACATCTTGTTCATGGAGCCGATGCAGAACTGCGTGTCGACCGAGTTCCTGGTGTGGTTGGTCTCATCCGCCATGCCCCATGCCTGATCGAGCACGATTTTGCCGTTGTGTGCAATGAGGATTGCCCCTGAAAAGGCGTCCGGCCCATTCATCGCAGCCACATGCTCTCGCACCCGATCGGCAAGCTTATCGTCACTGGCAGCCGGATTGCCCGAGCTCTCCGGCGGCGGTACCGGGTGGCCCATCATGCCTGCGATAACTGGAGGGTTTACTGACGCCAGATCCAACGTGGATTCGGAATAGGTGCCGCGATTCTCCTTCATCAACGCCACTAGATGAGTGTCGGTATCTTCCTCGACCCGGTAAATGGTCATCCCACCGGTCATGGTCCGCAGGCGCAGATCGCCTGCAACGCGGTCATCGGCCCCCCTTTGTCCGTGTTTTTGCCAAAACGCGGTTATCCGAGCTGAATCGCCCGAATCGAAAGCGTCCAACCATTGTTTGAAGACCTGAAGGGCGGGTGTTTCTGAAGCAGGAGCGGCGGTCGCAGTCAGAGCCGCCGCCAGCGGGAGGAGTGCGAGGAGAGTAGCAGCGCGTTTAAACATACTGCTGGTATACGACAGCGCTTGACTATTTGTGAAGTGGATATGTGAAATATGTAATATTCATACTATGAATATTAGCGGGATCGATCTCAACCTCCTGCTTGCCTTTGAAGCGCTGATCGACGAGCGGCATGTGGGCCGAGCCGCAAGACAGGTTGGGCTCAGTCAACCGGCCTTCAGCAACGCCATCGCGCGGCTGCGAACTCGTCTTGGAGACCCGCTGTTTGTGCGCACAGCGCAGGGTATGATGCCGACTCCCCGTGCCGACCGGCTTGCCGGACCCATACGATCCGCTCTTGCTCAACTTCGGCAGACCTTCGAAGCACCGCATTCCTTCGATCCCTCGGTAAGCGCTCATCGGTTCCGGATTGGGCTGAGCGATGACGTGGAATTGCGCCTGGTTCCATTGCTCTCTCGTTCCATGCTTTCAGGCGAGCTGCAAATGCAAACCCGTCGGCTCGATTGGTTGTTCACAGTGCCCGAGAGCGAGCTTCGCAACGGAACCCTTGACCTCGCAATTGGCTATTTTCCGGATGCACGTCAACTAGCGCCAGGCCTCGTCATGGAATCGATTTCGGAGGAGAACAACGTCGTAATTGCTCGGCGCGGTCATTCTATGTGGAAGGGTAAGCTCACGCTTGACCGGTTCACAAGGCTGGATCATGCCGCCGTCATCTATCGCAATCAGCTATGGGGGTTGATCGATAACGAGCTCGCTGCAAGAGGACTTCGGCGCCGCCTCAGACTGGCGCTCCCGCATTGCCTGTCTGTGCTGCACGCCGTTTCGTCGAGTAACCTCGTGGCATGCATTCAAGAATCTGTTGTTCAGAAATTCGGCGCAGGCCTCAACCTGAGGTCCTGCCCCGAACCTCTCGGATTGCCGCCGTTCGTCCTGCGGATGGTGTGGCACCGCCAGAGGGACAACGACACCGCACATATCTGGCTTCGCAAGCTTATCGCAACTGAAGTTGACGCTCAGAAGAACCAGACATCCAACACGGGAGAATTGAGGAAAATCCGAAAGTAGGCGCAGCCGTTGACTAAAGGGCAACGCACTCAGCGAGATATGTGACTGCCATGTGTATCGAAGGCACTATGATACCACCTTGATGTTGCTATCGGGTTCAATCACGGGTACTCTGTATACGATCCACGAGGCCGATCAAACTGCCACAAGCCTTCCATCTCGTGTCCTTAGCGACGCGCAGCCACATATATTCATTGACCCCAGCGAGGTGAAGCAGTATGTCACTGCTCTCTGGCGGGCAATTTGCAGAATGTTGCCGAAAGAGTAGTTGTGGAAGCGCGCCATCGTACGCAGGTACGCGTCGAGCATGTCGCTGTGACCCGCATTAAGCTGCTCGACGAGGTAATCCACGGCCTGCTTGATGAGCAGTTGCGTGGGGTTGTCTTTCTGGCTTGTGCGCTGCTGAAGGGGCGCGTCGCTGCGGTTGTTCCGCTGCACCGCATTTTTCCTCAGCGGCGCGGCGTGGCTGCGGGTTGGACCATTGCTGGCTGGATTGGCTGTGAAGCTGGCGGTGGGGAATGCCATGTCGATACTCCTGATGAAGCCCCGCTGGGGCCGATTGGCGTCCAGAAGCAAGAGCACCCAAACCCAATTTTTTTCGTTGAGTGCCCCGCTTCATGGCTCTTTGCAACGGGCGGAGGCGGGAAGGTTCTGTCACAGGCCGCGCGTTCTTGAGCGCGTTCATCGAAGCGAATGCGCAGAGCCTTGACAGGTTCTTCCCACCTCTGCCAGGCCGTTGCCTGAAGCGGGGCATTTGACGAAGAAATAAATTCGGTTCACATCCTTATTGCTGTGCGCTCGTCGGCACGTCAGACGGGCGCGGAGTTTGTGCCGAATTTCGAAGCAGTGTGCCAGGACCCGCAGGTCGACTACGTGGACGTTTGCACGCTTCCCGATTTTCGCTTGCAACCCGTCGAAGTCTGCGCGGAATCCAGGAAGCACGTTCTGGTGCAGAAACCGATGGCCACCAGTCTTTCCACGGCGAGAGAGATGATGGAGGTTGCGCGCCGCACCGGAATTCACTCAGCTTGGCGTGGTGAGCCAGCATAGACATACGGCATTCTTGAGAGACTCAAAATCCGTCGAAGGCAACTTCATGGGGGTTTACCCTTCTCCGGGTGCGCAGTCTGCCTCGTCCGGGACGGCAGCTGGCGGATCGAACACCAAGCCACTCACAAAGCAAAATAAAATCCGCGCGGCCGTTGCCGGCCCGCGCGGAGTTGGAGGAACGCCAGGGTGGAGGATCGATTAGGAGCAGCGCTTCCGCGGCTCAAAACGTATATTTAGCGGAGAACTGTAACTGCCGCGGATTTACGAGCAAGCTGTTGTATTTGCCAAAACTTCCCGAGGAGTAGTTAGTGGTGAGAGCGTTGAAGCGGACGGTGTTGAGCACATTGAACGCTTGCACTTCAATCCGCAGATTCTGGCTCTCGATTGTGCGGATATTCTTGCCAAGTCCGCCGTCCATATCGAAATAGCCGTCAGCCCGGAAGTTATTCCGCTGGCCGGCCTCGCCGGGGTAGACGAAGCGAAGCTTATTGGCGGCCGTGGTCGGTGTGTCACTTGCGAAGACGGTCTCATAAGAGGACGCTCCGCTAGCGACATAACGATGATGGCCGGTGGTGGGAATTGGTTGAGTCGCAATGAGTTGTGAAGCAGCGGCAAAGTTCGTTCCGTACACACTAGAAGTGGCCGTAAACGGCATGGCCGTGCTCATGTGCACTACCCCGGAGAGCTGCCACCCGCCAATGATGCGGTCAAGCAGGCCATTCGCATTTGTAAGAAGGAGGCCGCCTCTGCCGAACGGAGTGTTTACAAAGTAGCTAGCGGTAATGTTGTGGCGCACGTCGAAATCTGACGGCCCATAATCGCCGGCCGGGTTCAGTGAGTTGTTGATCCGGTTATAGCTGGTTCCGGAGCGTTCAGGATACGATCCCAGGTCCATCGATTTCGCAAAACTATAGTTGAGGTCGTATTGAATGCCCCAGCGCAGCGCCTGATGCAAGGAGAACTGCCCACCGTTATAGTTGCTCGTGCCAACAGTGGACTGTGTGAACATGGAGCCATACTGGGGGTAGAAGAAGTGATAAGTAGACCCGTCGGCCCAGCCCGAAGTGAGCACATCGTACTGATAGATGATATCAGTCTCGTTACCGATGTCTCCATTTAGTTCCTTAGCATAAACTGCCTGAGTTCCTGTATAGGTAGTCGAGTTATATACATAGCTGGCTTTTGGAAATACGTCCTGCCAATACTTCATGTTCGGCACGGCTGACGGCGCGGTCCCTTGGTCTGCCATTTGCGCGATGGCATCCATAGCTTCGAAATAGGTTTCGCCGCTGCCTGGGTCATATAGGTTATTCGGCTGCGAAGGATCCCAACTTACGAGCAGGTGGCGCCCGAAGCGGCCCACGTAGCCGGCGCTGGCAACGAGGCCGTGGCCGAGATCGAACTCCATCGTCAAGTTTGCCGTCTGCGCATACGGCGTTTTCTGTGTGGAGTTAATGTTCGATGTGAAGTTGAAGCTATTGGAGGGTGGGGTATAAGGAAGTGTGAGGGTAGTAGCTGTGCTTCCCATTGTAGGTACGATGTTGTAACCGGAGAAGCGCGGTGAATTCTCGATGCTCCCAAAGGAGTTTACAGTCGAAGCATTGAGCTTGAAGCCGCCCGAGGAATCCCACGCGTCAATGATCGAGTCACCAAAGTGGTCGTAGGCAAGCCCGTAACCGGCGCGCATGGTGAATTTGCCACTCGGCGCCCAGGCTGCGGCAAGCCGGGGAGCGAAGTTAAACTTCTGTGGCAACCAGTAGTCTGCAGCATTATTCGCTTTGCCGGCTGGGGCATACATGATGCTGGTGCCATAGTTAGTTCCGGCTGCGGCAGCGGTGGTGCGGTCATTGAAGAATGTATCCATACTGATGGTCGGAGCGATCTCCTGACCGTTGATCTCGTAGGGAGATTGGAGATAGACATAACGGACGCCCCCTGTGACGGTGACGGTTGGAGTCACTTTCCATTGATCCTGTATATAGTATTCCTGCTCCAGGTTTTTGAAATGCCGCCATGGCAACTGCTGGCCGCTGGGGATGGGCACCATCTGGCTGCCATTCAACGTGTAATTGGTGTATTGGGTGGAGCTTGTGACAACACCGGCATCGGCCAGGATGGCGTTGTTATAGGATGTGCGGAAGGAACTTGCGACCGAGGGGTAGCCGAACGTCGCCGGGTCAAAGCTGTGCCCGGTCTGACCCGCGACTCCTGCGTTGGTGAGCAATGAAACACTGATGCTGCCGGTGGGGTAAAGTGTGGTGTTGTAATAGCGATCGTTCATGACCAGGCGGTCATTGATGCCGAACTGAATGGTATGGCGGCCGCGCACCAGGGTGAAGTCATCGACAAAATCGTTCACCGGCTCAAGGTTGCTGGTTGAGGTTGTTGTCGGATAGAGGTTCGACAGGCCAGAGATCGTTACATATCCACTGGTGACCGCGCCCAGGGTGATAACGTTCTGCCGAGTGAGGCCGTACCTGAGGTTGTTGGTGGCGCGGTCAGACATGTTCCAAATCCAGCCAGCGGCGATACCGCGATTGTTGCTGTACACCCGCGAGCCGGGCACCTGACCGGACTGTAAGAACTCATAAGTGCTGGTCGTGTTATCGCTCTGCAGGTTCCCGCGCACGAAGAAGATCTGTTTGGGGCTCAGGTTGTAGTCCAAGCGGAGGATATTGGTAATTTGACTTATCGGATTGGGAGACGTGAATACATAGCCGCCGGTATTGTAGCCATCGCCAAGCGAAGCAGAATTGGCGCGCGGATACTGGTTGAAATAGCCGACCGCAGCGGCGTCAACGCCCTGCCCGGTCAAATCCATTCCTTTGATTTGCGACTGGCTGAGGGCGACCAACTGATTGGCAGAATCTTTGTAGGTTACAGTTCCGGTTACCAGTCCACCGTATCCATCGGTTGTTGCAGGAAGTCCTGGCGCAGGGCTCAACGCCGATGGAACCGTTTGCGATACCACCACGTTGCTGGCCTGTTTAAACCCTTCGTAGGCTCCGAAGAAGAACAATTTATTCCGGAAAAGTGGCCCGCCGAGTGTTGCCCCGAAGGTGTCCTGTAGGACCTTTGCCGACGTGTTCGGTTGTCCCTTTACAAGTTGCGATTGCTTCAGGAACCATGAGTTGGACGCGGTAGCTGATCCACGGTAGAGATAATAGGAGCTGCCATGAAAGCTGTTCGAACCGCTGCGGGTCACAAGCGAGACCTGGGCGCCAGAAGACCGGCCTGCATCCGCGTTGGCGTTCTGCGTGGTTACCCTGAATTCCTGTACGGAATCGCGAGTGGACCGCAGCACGCCATTGAAAGCGTAGCCATTGTTCTGGTCGTTATTATCCACACCGTCGAGCGTGACGTTCGTCTGATCCTGGCGCGCACCGTTGATCGAACCGGTTCTCTGGTCCTGCGTACCATTTGCGCCGCCATTGTTGATACCGCCGTTCTGGCCGCCTGGGTCGAGCGAGAGCACTCCGGCCTGCAAGGACAGCAGCGACAGCACGTTGTTGGCCTGGTAGGGGAGCGTTTGCACCTGCTGCGAGCTGAACGGAGTGCCCAGCGACGCATCCTGCACACTCATTTCGGAGCTGGTGGCATCCACGTTCACCACTTCCGTGACGCCCATGCTCAGCTTGATGTTCAGAGTGACCGGAGTGGCTACCAGCAAACGTATCTTGCGAGTGGCTTTCGAAAACCCGGCAGCATCTACGGTGACGATGTAATCGCCAGGCAGAACCTGTTCAAACATGTACGAGCCTGCATCGCTACTCTGAACAACTTTGGTCAGGTTGGTAGCGGGGTTCGTCAAACTTACGGAGGCTCCTGGAATGAGGGCACCGGTGGGATCGAGGATAGTTCCTCCCAGGCTGGTGGTGTTGGTTTGCGCCATCAAAGCTGCGGTGCAAGCGCATGCAAGTAAGAAGACAAGGGTGCGAAGCCGCTGCAAGTGGACCTCCTACAAAGTTGTTCCGGGTGGAAATGAGGTGAGGAAACCTACGCTAACTGTAGAGGCGGTTGAGAAGGATCGGTGCAGTCATTAAGAATTTCTATGCGCTCCATTAGCATGCGGCGCCGGTCAGACGCCGTGCGATGAAGGAGCTCCGAACTCGCCGATGCGTTTTGCGGAGTCCGATTTGGAGTGGAATTACGCCCGATTATCTAGCACGAATGACATCTTCATCCCCGCGGAAACTTATTCTCTTGAAGAACTACTATTTGCTTTTGTTTATGGCCGCCTTGGTTCTCGCGGTCAGCTTGGTGACGGGCGCACCGGCACAACAGGAAAGTGCGACAGCGGCACCAGTCAGCGAACAACTAAAGAATCTACAGGTGAGCGCCGCTCGCGTGATCCAACCGAAACAGGCCATGCCCCCAAGGTCATCTCTATATAAGCCCCGGCGGCACGGTTTGCTGTCATTACTTACGGTCAGATCCCGGGGCACGCCCTGTCAGGCTCGCACTCAATCGTCCGTATACAGTTATTGTTTTGCGCTGCTGATTCTGATCTTGGGCCCAGTAGCGATCTTGAGGACTCCGGCTGATATTTCCCCCTGCAAGAACGCAGGTTTTTGCTCATGCGGCTCCGTCGGAACCGGCACAACGTCCTGTTCTAGCCAAACAGTTCGGGCGTTCCACAGCGCAAGGTTTTTAGGCGATAAAGCGTCTTATTTGACCTAAGGCGGTAAAGCGCCTAGCATTAGTTCAGGCGGAAAAGCGCCTGGTCCTATGACGCGGGAGGAAAGACATGGAGACCATTGCTCGCACGCCGCTTCAACTCGGAAACTCGATTCGGGAGAGGCGACGAAAACTGGGCTTAACGCAAGAACAACTCGCCGAAAAAGTAGGCGTCCGCCAAAGAACGATCTCGGACATCGAAAACGTCGGCGCAGCGCGCATCGATACACTGCTACGAACGCTGGGCGCGCTAGACCTCGAACTCCTAATTCGGCCACGAACCAAAGGCTCCGCAAGCGACATTGAGGCGGTTTTCTGATGCCACGTGCGCGTTATGAGCCCCTCAACGTATTCCTGAACAGCCGCCTGGTCGGCCAGCTTCGTCGCGATGTCTCCGGAGCCATCTCTTTTCAGTACCATCCATCGTGGTTGGAATGGGAATTCGTCCTGCCAGTTTCTCTCTCGCTTCCTCTGCGAGAACAGGCATACAGCGGAGCGGCCGTGATCGCGGTCTTCGACAATCTGCTACCCGACAACGATCATCTGCGGCGGCAGATCGCCGCGCGCACCCGAGCAGAAGGGATAGATGCGTATAGCCTTTTAGGCGCCATCGGACACGACTGCGTCGGTGCTCTACAATTTTTGTCCCAAAACACCGAACCTGGACCGACGGGTGAGGTTGAAGGCGATCCAATCAGTAACGATGGCATCGCTCTGATCATTGAAAACCTCGCCATTGCGCCTCTTGGCATTACGGAAGATGAGAGTTTCAGAATCTCGATCGCCGGTGCACAAGAGAAGACCGCATTCTTGTATCGGGATGGAAAGTGGTACAAGCCGCGCGGCACGACGGCAACGACCCACATTTTCAAGCCATCCATCGGCAAGCTTCCAAACGGAGTTGATCTCACACACAGCGTTGAAAATGAATATTTCTGTCTGAAGGCAATCGCAGCACTGGGAATTGAAGCGACAAAAACGCAAATCATGACTTTCGGAAAAAGAAGGGTTCTGGCGGTGGAACGATTCGATCGAAGATGGACAGCGGATGGCAGACTCCTCCGGTTGCCTCAGGAAGATTGCTGCCAAGCGCTTTCCATCTCCCCGGTCCAAAAATACCAGTCAGACGGTGGCCCAGGCATTGTGCAGATCCTGCAATTGCTTCGTGGCAGCGACGATCCACTGACCGATCAGCGTTCATTCTTGAAAGCAAACATCGTCTTCTGGCTTATGGGCGCGACAGACGGGCACGCGAAAAACTTCAGCTTGTTTCTCCGGCCCGGTGGTCGCTTCCAACTGACGCCGTTGTACGACGTGATCTCGGCTCAGCCGAGTGTCGATTCAAAGCAGCTGCTCTGGAAGAGTTTTCGGCTAGCTATGTCCTTCGGAACCCAACCTCATTACGCTGTTCGGCAAGTCGCGCCTCGCCATTTCTTTCAGACGGCCACCCGGGCCGGCATTGGAAAGGACGTCGTACCCTCGATTATCGAGGAACTGCGCGCAGAGACGGTGGCGGCGGTTGATCGGGTGAACGCTGACCTTCCGCCCAGCTTTCCTGGCAAAATCGCTGATTCGATTTCGAACGGAATTAGACGACGTATTCGAATCCTCGAATCTGGCGATCAAGAACAGTCATCTGTGAGATCACTGTAGATCCCGTTGTTGCTTTAGCTCGGAGTTGAAGATGTGGAGAGCCTGTCTCCTATCAACCTCGACCGCTTGCCGATTTGGGTGGCCCAAGTGCCAGAAACCCGGTTGATGCTCTTTGAACCTCAACAATCCTCAACGACCTCAAGGATCGCGAGACTCCTGAGCTAACCACTCCGGCCCGGGTAAGTTGGTGACACCCTTTTCTTCTCGAAGGGGGCCTCAAGACATGGCGATTCCTTCGTTGATTGAATGGATTTGATTGATCTCCAGCGCCGAGGTTTTGTTGACTTCCGTTGAGAGCTGCTGGCCGAGCCGGTTCACATCATCGGTAAAGATGGTGGCTTCATGGCTGGCGCGGGAGACGGCCACGTAACCGAAACGGGAACTGAGCAGGTCGGGATGCACGCTGGTGTCGGCGTGGATGAGGACGCGCTCGGCGGTCAGGCCCTGGGAACTGTGGCTGGTGACCGCATAGCCGAGGTCGAAATGGCGGTGGTCGGCCGCATTGAACTGGATGCGACGCTCATCGTCCAGGCGGGCAGAGATTCCGCCGTCGGGTGAAATGGATTCGATTACGGCCAGGTCGCGGTTGGCGACGCCGAGTTGTTTGTCGGGAGCTGTGAATTGAATGCGCTCGCCCGCTGCGAAATCGTGGGTAACTCCGCGGTACACACTGACGCCTGAGAGGCGGCGCGGATCGTAGGTGAGCTTGTCGCCGGATTCCCTTTCCACGGAGAGGAGATTGGACGCCGGCTGAACCGCGACGACCGTGGCGTAGGAACCGGATTCAACGCCGATGGTTTTGCTGCCGCGCGAATAGCGCACCACGTCGCCAATCTCGTAGTGATTGGCCCAGGAGCGGTCGGCGCCGGTCATGTCCTGGCGCTGCACGAGCACGCGGATGGAATGATCATCGCGGGCTAATGTACCATTCGCTCGCAATTCCTGCCGGACGGCGAGATTCAGTTCGCGCCGGGAGGCATTGTCGGGGGAGACTATCAGCGTTCCCTGCGGTGAAGCAGCGTACATCCGAGCAACGGCTCGGATCCGTTCCTGCCGTTCTGGAATCTGCTGAACGTGCCCATGTTCGCGGAGTGCGATCAGCGCCTTGCCGCTTCGTCCATGTGCCAACAGTTCGACGACGGATTTGAGCGCCGGGTCTTTCTGACGGACGATTTGATCGAGCTTAGCCGTGCGCATTCCCGCCTGCTGTAACTGCTCGAAGGGACGGCCTGCCTCGACTCCCTGATGTTGGCGCGTGTCGCCGATGAGGAGCACGCGGTCCTGCGGCCCGAGCCGGGCGAGGAAATCGCGCATCTGGCGGGTGCTGGCGAGGCTGGACTCGTCGACGAAATAGAAGTGTTTTCGGACAGTAGCTTCGTTCGCTGGTATTGAACGAACAAGGAAACTCTGCAACGTGGCCGCCTCGATTCCCGAATCGCGGAGCTGCTTGGCCGCACGCGACGTGGGCGCGAACCCTTCGACAGAATAACCTTGGGCTTCAAGAGCCTGGCGGATTACGGAGAGCGTCGTGGTTTTGCCAGCGCCCGCGACGCCCTGGATGGCGTGAACTCGGTCCGGGGACGCGAGCACGTCTTCGACCACGTTCTTTTGGGCGTGATTTAAATGCGGGTGCTGGTCGGCCACCTTCACCGCTTGCTGCCTCGAAAGCGCGGGTCGAAGTTGGTTCCTTCCGCCGTACATCTTGGCGATGATTTCACGTTCCTCGCCGATGGTTTTCGCTGTTGTGAACTTTCGCCCAGGCAACCCGCGCTCCTGATCTATCACGCGGAATTCGCCGGCCGCTGTCCGGCTCTCAAGCTGGGCCCGGACCTGAGGAAAGGTGATTTCGCCCATGCCACGGCGGAGCGCATCCCGGACCAGCAGGCGTTCATCGATTACGGCTTCCCGCTCGAAGTTCCGGTCGCGCGCGAATGTGACCGATTCCCGAGCGCGCTCCAGGGAACCGTCAAGCGAGCCGGAGTGTTGCTCGTGACGCATGTTTTCATGCGCCGCACGGACCACAGCCTCGGCTTGGTTGCCGAACTCCGCCGCCAACTTTCGATGGGCAGCCATGACTTCCGCGGTCGAATGAATCTCCTTGCGATCGCGCGTCGAGTGCGCAGCGATTTCCGCGGCTTCCTTGCCATTCTTCCCGGCTCGTTCCAGGTACTCACGGATTTGCTGGCTGCGCGGGCTTGAGGCGTCGAGATATTCCTGTGTGTATCCCTTGATCTCCGGGGCGCCGCTGCGGCCGGCCGTGATTTTGTAGCCAAGCTGCCGCAACCGGTAGGTTAATTCTGATTGGTAGATCGCAGTTGCGAATTGCTGGGACGCAAACAAACTCTGCGGCTGCAGGGCGCGGGTTTCGCCGTTTGCACGCTCGGTGATGTTAAAGATGACGGCGTGAGTATGCAGTTGCGGCGCGACGTAGCCGTTAACGGGGCGGGCAGTGTCATGCTCGAATTTCGCGACGACGAATTGGCCAGTGGCCTCGGGCGAATGGTTGCCGCCGATACGCGCCTGCGTGTAGCTTTCGAGCGCGTTGAGGGCCGCGGAGACGGCCGCCCGGTGTGCTTCGCGCACCCCATAATCGCCACCAACGAGGGCAGTGAGCGAGACAGATTTGGGTGCGGAAAATGTCGCGTCCCAACCGGCGCGGTGTTCCATCGTTTTGACGGTTTTCCCGTCAGCATCATGGTACCGGTAGGAAGCGCGCTGGCGAACAAGCTGCTCCCCTGATTCCGGGTGCTGACCCTGGCTCAAACGAGCGAAGTCAGCTTCCGAGACCAGTCCGCTCAGTCCAAGTTTTGGAGCCAGCCTCCCCTGCCACTCGCCGACGATTTCGCCGCGCTGTGACCAGTAATTCTGTTCGCGCGATGTGAATTCCTTCTTGTGATAGCTCTGCGCCTGGCCGGCCGAGAGGGGCTTCGAAATGGTCAGCATGGCAGACTACTCCACCTGAATTCCCAGTCCGGCGCCCGATTCTTCCGGTGCGACAACTCGGTTTCCATCTGCCCGCCGTTCCGTCTCCATTTCCGGCTCCGAAATTACTGGCGGCACAATCAGGTCGTCCATTTCGCGCTCAACGAACGCAGGGTGTTTCTCATCGATCTCGACGAACGGGAACGAGAACCGGGCCACATGATTTCCATATTTAAGGAAGGCGCGCAGGTCTTGGAGCCCCGAAATCTCAGACGGCAGAACCAAGGGCTCTGTCTGGCGGTCGAGCGCAAAGTTGCGGCCCATGCGTGAGCCATCGTAATGGGTCTCGCGAAGCCGCTCGACTTCGACTTCGCCGATGGCCTCGCTAACCCACTTAGCAGCGCGCGGCTCGCTCGTGCGCAGGAAGATCTTGGTCGCCGGTTGTGACAGCATGGCCTCAGCATCATCGCCGTAACGCGCCTCCATCTGGCTGCGGCCCTGGAATCCGAGAATGACCGGGTTCTGCGATTTGCGATTCTCGGTGATGGCGGTGTGTAGCTGCGGCAACCGCTGCAGGCTCGCCAGCTCGTCGATGACAAACCAGACCGGCTTCTGACCCGGATCGGGCTCGTTCAGGAGACGCAGTACGAGCAGGTCAATCCACAGGCTGATGAGTGGGCGCAGTGCTTCGCGCAGAGTGGGCCGCGAGGTGATGAAGACCCACCCACGCCGGTCCTCGGCCCACTGCGTTGCGGTCCATGTAGAAGTCGTCTCTTCCTGCCGGGGCAGGAGCCGGAAGCTATCAGCGCACATATTGAGCGAGCCCAGGACGCCCTCGCGCTGGTTTGGCGCGCGCCGGTCGATCAACGGCCAGTATTCGGTGCGACGCACGCGTTTGTCGATCTCTTCCTCGTTCGACATCCATTCAACTAATTCGGCCGGCGTAGGCAGAAAGGTGAGCAGATGGGCAAAGATCTTCTGCGGCGCTTCCACGAAAAACTTGTTGGCTACCCCCTCCGGCTGGTACATCGAGACGGCGATGGCCTTGGCCTCCGCGCGCCGTCGCAGCTCCAGCGACGGGCTCCAGAAAGGCATCCGGGCGTCGAGCGGATTGAGAACAACGTCGCCGCGATGCGGGTCGTAGAACTGCTTCACGAATTCACAGGCCGGATCGTAGACGATGGCGCTCTCGCCGCGGCGCGCGACCTGGAAAAGCATCTGCCGGATGATGCTGCTTTTGCCTGAGCCGGTGTCGCCGACGATGAGAAAATGCTTGTTTTCGGCGTCGCGCGGAATGCCCAGCGGACGCTTAACACGTGTGGTTCTGATGCCGATGCCGTCGCCCTCAATTGCCTTGTTGAAGCCCTTCGGAGTAACCAGGACTGGTCCTTTCAGCCGACGGCCGTAACGCAGGTCTTTGAGCCGGCGAATGTCCTTTGGAATCGCCAGTGCGAGGAGGACTGCGAATACCGGGATTCCCCATAGCAGCGGTCCCAGAAAGAGCGTCCAAAGCGGACGGTCCCCGTAAATCCAACGTGCGATCCAAGCATGGAGAGCCTTGTTCGAGTAGCGGCGTGGAAGTTCGCGGAAGAGGGACCGGAGACCGTTACTTCTGGCTTGAGCCGAGAGCTCCAGCGGCAACGGATTGCCTGCGCCCAACGGCGTCAGACCCGGTTGCACATCCGCGTCAAGAGCGGGTCGGGCAGTTTTGGCGTCGGAAACAAAGATCAATTGGTAGGTGCCCGCCGGATGGAGATTTCCCACGGTTTCAGTGCGGAAGTAGTACGGCAGGTAGTACCGTTCGAGTGACGGCAGCGCATATTGGAACCGCAGCCAGACAAAGAAGCTCGTAGCGACGATCGCCAGAAGCAGCGCGCCCAGCGAGTACATATACCCGCGTGGCGGCCAGATCAGCGCTTCTTTGCGGCCCCATTGCTGCACTTCGGTCACGGCTATTGCCCCTTTGCATGGGCGCGCTTTACGAGGATTTCCTGGGCGCGCGCGGCTTTGGTGGCCTGGACCTGACGGAAGATTTGAACAGTCTGTTCCCGCGTCAGCTTCTCCCCACGCAGTAGCGGCTCCAGACCATTCATGAGGGCCAGCTCAATGGCGACGAGTTCGGTGAAGATGTGCACTTGAATCGAATCGGACTCGTTTCTCTGGACGTCCCGCAGCAGCACTTCCCGCGCCCATTCGCTTGGCGACTTCCCGGCTTTCAGCGCCGCGTCTTCAATGGATTTAGCTTCGGCCTCGGTCAGCTTGGTGCTCAGGTTCTGGGACCGCTTCTCTCGTCCGGAGAGGTTCTCCGCTGCCGTCAGGAGCGCATTGTTCGATTCATCCATGCTCGATTCCCCAATTGCCTGCGTTTACGCCGGTATCTCTGGAGAGACCGCGGTATCTCTACGGATACAGGGCGGTTTAACTTATTTGCTTTCATCAGTATCCCTAGAGATACCAAGTATCTGTGCAGCTACCCTTCGAGGGGTGGAGTGTCGAAATAAACCCGGCGCGCAGCGACGAACGGGATACTTCCACCCGAATCATTAGCTGCGCTGGCGCGGATCATGGACGACCTCGGTGGATCTGGAAGCCTTGGCAGAGCCGTTCGTGGGCTCGGCAGCCGCGTCGTTCTGACCTGGCCGTCGTATACGGAGACTCTGGGGAACGTGGGCGGCCTGGGGCGACTCAAGGAACTCCTGGAAGTCTTTGTCTTTGGCGAAGACATAGGCAAGAGCCTTGTCAACGACGTCGTCAGCTGTGGCCTTGGTGAATGCGGCGTACTGATCGATCCGCTGGGCAGTTGTGTCCTCGATCCGGATCATCGCCGACACATACCGGCGGGACTGAGCGATCTCAAGCAACGGCATAAGCCAACTCCTTCGGGTTAGGAATAGGTTCGGGAACTCTCGGGGACTGCCGGCGTGAAGGCCGACGAACCCCAGAAACATTAGCTCGACGATCGGTATTCGAAGCCGGCGCCAGAGCGTAGCGAAGACGATTTCGGTGGCTTAAGAAACCGCATGGCCCGGCTCCATTACGGGTGATCCGGTCGCTTTCCAATTGAATGACTCGAAGAATGGGAAGGCATACTGTCCGGGATTCCTACGGGCATGTGTTCCCGAGTCGTATACGACCTCGGATTCGAACTGTCGCGCGTTGCGGTCGTACTCCGTAACCCGGAGCACTTCGCGGATCATGCGGCGACCGTGTTGCCGTTCAATGTGGACGACGTAATCGACCGCCTCTCCGATCTCGGCCTCGGCATCTTCGAAACTGGTCTGCTGGTGGCTGCGCAGAACCAGGTTGGCGAAGCGATGGAGCGCCTTGGCGGCCGAGCTCGCGTGGATGGTGGCGAGCGAGCCGGAGTGCCCGGTGTTGAGGGAATCAAGCAGAGTCCGTGCTTCCGTGCCGCGGACTTCGCCCAGGATGATGCGATCCGGCCGACAGCGGAGGGCTACCTTGAGGAGCTTCTCGAACGAGACGGGCTGCCTGAAGGTCTCAGTCTGGCATTCGAACCCAACGATGTTCGGCTTGTGAATGAGAAGCTCCGCCGTGTCCTCAATCGTGACAATGCGTTCGTCATCCGGAATCGCGTGGGCGAGTACGTTCAGCAACGTTGTCTTTCCGGTCCCCGTCCCGCCGCTGATGAGTAGTGTTTTGCCGGCTCGAATCTCGTCGGCAAGGAAGTCCGCGAGCGACCGCGTGAGCGTGCCGCGAGCGATCAGGTCGTCGGTGGTGAAGTGGCGGCCGGTAAACTTGCGGATCGTCAGGCCCGGAGCGGGCTTCACTGCCGGCGGAATGTAGGCACAGATTCGGCTTCCATCGGGGAGGCGTGCCTCCAGCACAGGGTTATCCTCGTCCAATTGCTTGCCAAGATTATTGGCGATCACTTCGAGACCGGTGCGCAAGCTCCCCGGCTCGAAGGAAACATCGGGCAAGGGGAGCATCTGGCCTTCGCGCTCGGCGTACCAAGTCGCGTTGGGATTGCCCATGATCTCGCTTACCTCATCATCGAGTAAAAGCGGCTCGATGGGGCGCATGAAAGGTCGTATCAATTCAAAGCTCATGGCGGGCATTACCTCGCGGAAGCCCGGCGCGAGGCCGGGCTTCCCAGAGCGAGAAGAGGCGGATCAGGCCGCCTCTTCCTCGGGGTTGAACTCAGTGTTGTCGGCCTCTTCGGGTCCGGCTTTCTCGGCACGATCGAGCTTCAGGATCGAAGTCGTGCGCACTTCCCATACGCGCTCTTTCTGGCTGGTCTTTTTGTCCGTCCGTTCGCGGCTCCTCAATTCGCCCTCGACGGACAGGTGCGCGCCCTTCTTCAGGGTCTTCGCGTATTCGGCCAGCCTGCCCCAAACGATGCAACGGTGCCATTCGGTGTGGTCGATGTACTTCCCCGTCGTCTTGTCCTTATACGAGCTCTTGGTGGCAAGCGAGAGGGCGGTGAAATTCGCGTTCTTGGCGGTGACGACGGTGGCGTCCTTGCCGAGGAATCCGATGAGCGTGATGCGGT
>CAWEXZ010000001.1:0-9064 GCA_963813215.1 uncultured Acidobacteriaceae bacterium | reverse complement strand
AGTGGTCTGGAATCAGCGGATATGATTGATGCAATTAGCCTTATAGTGTTCTCGATTTAGGATTGTTTAGGACCGTTTGGGCTGTTTTCGACTGTACGATGTCGTGTATTGGTCGTGACGGGCAAACCACCACGTTCCGATTCATTACGCCCCTATCTCTCCTCGTGACAGACGGCTAATACCGCCACAGAATTTGATCGACCGCCAACGCCACGTGGTAGCGTCGGCAACTGGCCTGCCCCGCGAATTCTGTGCCAGTTGGTATGAGGTAAACTGGATTAGATTGAAATCGCACTTGGTACAGAATTGGCCGGGTATTTTAGCTTGACCCAGGAGCCAATCGCGCAATCAAGGTGTAGTGAAGTCTGGAAGTCAAATTTAGCGATAAACACAGCGGCAGCTGCAGGATAAACTGGCACTCGATTCTCCCCGAACTCGAACACGATAGGACGCACCTCAACCGCATGGTCTCTAAATTGTCGTTAGCAAGATTTGCCCGGAAGGATTTTGGGCGCCTACTTCTCCGGACACTCATGAAATTCTGCGGGGCAAGTATGGCGATCGGCGCATTTGTTGGTCTGCTGGGCTTTTCTCGCGCGTTTGAAGACGAATTGCTGGGCATTGCCATGCTGGCCGGACTGACTGTCGGAGCGTTTCCAGCCTGGCGCGGCGCACGCCTTTCCCCGGTTTAGGCGCTGCGCCATGGGTAGTCCCATTCTGGAAGTACGCAACCTGCGCAAGGACTACGACGAAGGACGAATCGAGGCTCTCCGCGGTGTCGATCTCTCCATCGACGCTGGCGAATTCGTTGCCATTAGCGGACACAGCGGTAGTGGTAAATCTACCCTGCTCCACCTGCTCGGCGGGCTCGATACCCCCACCAGCGGCGATGTCCTGTTCCGCGGTGCGCCTCTGGGCTCTTCTATTAGCCTCGACACGTATCGCTGCCATCATGTTGGATTCATCTTCCAGTCTTTCTACCTACTGCCCACCTTGTGTGCTGTCGAAAACGTGCAGGCCCCCATGCTCGCTACGAGAAATGGCGCCGGCAATCGCGAGGAACGTGCCGAGGCACTGCTGCGTGAAGTGGGGCTGGAGCACCGAATGCGCCAGCATCCGAATGAACTCTCTGCGGGAGAACGGCAACGCGTAGCGATTGCTCGGGCGCTGGCCAATAACCCTTCGATCCTGTTGGCAGATGAGCCCACTGGGAATCTCGACAGCACGAACTCCGCGCGAATTATGGAGATCCTCACTGGCATTCAGAAGACCCGCGGCATGACGCTGATTGTCATCACGCACGAGGACGAGATTGCGAACTCCGCGCCACGTCACATCCGCATCCATGATGGAAGGATCGTGCCATGAGACTCGCCTCTGTTGTGGCTGCGGCAATGCTGCTCATTGCGACCACTGCGACCACTGCGCACGCGGCGGATGCGCGAGCGGTGATTGCCGTCGCGCGGCAGCGCATTGAGACTGCGGATTTTCGCGCCACCGGACGCCTGGTGCGGGTGGATGCAAGTGGGAATCGAATCAGCAATGCCATTACCATCAAGGCGCACTGGTTTCCAGGCGTTCTGCGCGCGCTCGTCGAGATCGTCCCACCCCGGACGCCGGCGGGAAATGCGCGCCAGGATGCGCGCGTCAGTATCTTGCTTGAAATGCGGCCCAACGGCCAGAATACGATCCGGATTTTCCGTTCACACGAGTCCGCGCCAGCCTCGTTGCCTTTTGATAAGTGGAGCGAGAGTGTATTCGGCAGCGACTTCAACTATGAGGACTTTCTCCAGCCGGAGTATTACTGGCAGGGCCAGACGATTCTTAAGAGTGCCAGATTTGGCGCTCGCGATTGCGATGTACTGAAGAGTACACCGGGCGCATTGGATCATTCGCACTATGCCGAGGTCCAAACGTGGCTCGACCACACCATCGGCTACCCCGTCTATGTGGAGAAGACGCTGAAAGATGGGGGAATCGTGAAGGAATTCACATACTTCGGTTTGAGCCAATCGGGCGGAGTCTGGTCAGCCAGACAGGTGGAAGTGAAGATACATGGCCGCCCCGGATCGACCCTCCTGATTATCGAACGCGGAAGCACAAAAGCAAACCTCAGCATCAGGGACTTCAGTCCCGAGCAGATCAGCCAATTCGAGGATCGCCCATGACCCTTCTTTTCGTATTTTTGGTTGCCGTTGCGGCGTTGCTCGTCGCGGGATTCCTCTATCAACGCATCGGCGGCAGTCTTGACCGAAGGCGGTATACCGGTCCGGGTCGTTGGGTGGAAATTGAGCGAGGGCGAAGGCTTTACGTGGTCGAGAAGGGATCGGGCGGACCTGCCGTGCTCTTCGAGGCCGGCATCGCGGCCACCAACTTGAACTGGCATCACATACAGGAAACTGTTTCTCGCTTCACTTCCACAGCGTCTTATGATCGCAGCGGCCTTGGCTGGAGCAGCCCATCCTCCACTGTGCGCACGCCGGGAAACATCGCAGCTGAACTGCACACCATGCTGCAATCCGCCGGCATCAAGCCGCCCTACATCCTCGTGGGACATTCCTTCGGCGGGTTGGTGGTGCGCCGGTACGCGGTCACCTATCCGGAAGATGTCGCAGGCGTTGTGCTGATCGATCCGATGCGCTGCGAGGAGTGGCCGCCACTCAATCCAGCCAAGCAATCCATGATCGATCGAGGCAAGAAACTCTCTGGTTACGCGATTCCGATTGCGCACTTTGGACTGGCCCGACTCGCCGTAACCTCTCTGCTATGCCGTTCTGGGCGGATCTCGGGGCATCTGGCTGGTGCCGCAGGGGTCGGGGGCCTCCATGTTCTGAAACGGGTCACGGAAGAAGTGGGCAAGATGCCCAGGGAGGTGTGGCCTATTGTCGCCGCACATTGGTCGCGGCCGAGCTACTACGCCGGAATGCAACGCCATGTGGAAGCAGTCCCGGAAACAGTTCGTGAGATGGAGGACGCCGATCCCATTCGCGAGATCCCGGTACTGTTGCTGACGCCCGGAAAGTCGACCCCTTTCTCCGACCTGTGTCTCGACCAAATCGGGGACAATGTGCGGCAGGTGATTGCGTCGGCCAGCGCGCACTGGATCCATCTCGATGAGCCCGGACTCGTCGTTGATTCGATTCGCGAGATGGTGATGGCCGCAACCCCCGCGGAGATCCCAGTAACAATCTGACTCCGTTGCACTATTGCGGAAGGAATCGAGCAACGGGTGAGGCCGGCAACGGCGACTTCAGTCCATCAGCTCTGAAAATCGCTCCTGCAGCACCCGTCGAAGAAACTTGCCGCTGTGATTCTGCGGCAGGTCGCCGGGGGCGAGAATCCAGATGCGCCGCGGCGCCTTATAAGCCGCGAGATTGCTGCGGCACCAATTCAGCAGGTCAACTTCTTCGGAAGAGGAACCTGGCTGCAATTCAACTGCGGCCACGGGGATCTCGCCCTTCTCCTGGTGACGCAGGCCGAACGCGACTGCGCGGGCCACAGCAGGATGGGCCAGCATTGCTTCTTCCAGTTCGCGAACGTACACTGAGTAGCCGCCCGACTTGATCACATCCTTTGTGCGCCCCACAAGCCGGATAAGTCCAAGGCGATTGCGCGTGGCCAGGTCACCGGTACGCAACCAGCCGTCGCCGGTAAGAAGGCCCTGAGCATCGCCCTTGTCCTTCCAATAGTGCGGAGCGAGACCGCGACGACGAATCTGGCATTCGCCCGCTACACCCGCTGGCACGGTCTGGCCATTCTCATCGACCAGGCGGATGCGAAACGGCGGCACGGGGAGACACAGGTCGCCACTCCCGCGCAGCAACGGCAACTCAATGCCCATCATGGCGAGGCCGCCCAACTCCACCATGCCATAGCCGTTCAGCAGAATGGGTGGGATACGCCAACCACCGAGCAGCCGGAATAGGGCTCCGAACTGACGCAGACGCAGTCGAACTTCGGAGGGAAGGTGGTCGCTGGCGGAGAGCCAAACACGCACACTCGCCAAGCGTGCAGGTGCGGGGTTGCTGTTGACCAGGCGGGCAAACATGGTGGGCACGCCAACAAAGGCGGTGATGCGGAAGCGCTCAACAAGGTCCAGCGCAGCATCGACATCGAAGCGATCGAGAAAACATCCGCGGATACCCGCCATTAGGCCGTACAGAGCAATGCTCACAGCCATTATGTGTGACCAGGGCAACGCTACGAGCGCAAGGTCCCGCGGGCCCAAAAATATCCCAGAGAGTACCGTGGACGCGCGCGCCCCAAGCAATGCGTTGCTCGACAAGGCTGCGCCCTTGGGAAATCCACTGGTACCGGAAGTATGAAAGATGGCAACCGTTGCGGCCGGATCGATGGTGACTGGTGGTGACGGCACATCAGTCTCGGAGACGCGCAGGAATCCGTCGAGCGTCTCCTTCTCATCATCTGCCTGTATCCAAGTGCGCACATCAAGGGCCTGGCGATCGCCGATGGTCCGTTCAAATACCACTCTGTCGGTAACGAGAATCTCTGTGCCGCTATCGGCGAGAATCCGGCGCACTTCGGCAAGGGAGAGCTGCGGATTCAGCGGAACCGCAATGCCTCCCGCGCGGATAATGGCAAGAAACCAATGGAAGCATTCCCGATTGTTGCTGCGATAGATGGCAACAGGCTGGCCCGGGCGAAGCGCGATGGCCTGACGCAGAAAAGCATCGATGGAGCAAACTTCTGCGTGCAGATCGGAAAGATGAAAGACGCCGCTTTCGTATACGGCGACTTCGCAATTACCTTTCCGACGAACCAACTCATCCACAAGATTAGCGACCGTGACTCCGCGGTCCCGCGCGAGTTGATAGCGTTGGATAATACTCATTGCGCAGAGTCCGGCTTGCGGCCCCAGTCGCTGGCCACACAATAATGGAAAAGGCGGTCGAGATAATCGAGTACCGGTGGCGGACTCACCCCGGCAGGCTGCAGAAGACGTTCGGCATTGCTGGTGTCAAACTGCATGCGCATGGTGAAGTAATCCCGATAGGCGCGGCCGTCGCGCAGCACACGACGTTTGCGTCCCCACAGAGAGAGAAACAGAAGCGGCCGCACCACGGCGAAGAAGAATCTCGGATCAACGAAACGCGGCTCGGGACCGTTGAAGTATTCCATTGCGCGATGGGCAACTTGCTGGATAGTCGCGCTGGCGCGCGGTCCGGCACAGAGGTGAACTGTACAGCCCAGGGCGGCTTCATCAAAGAGGAGTTGCGCGACGGAACTGGCGACAAAATCCACGGGCACAATGTCGAGTACCGCGTCAGGATAGCCAGGGACGGTGCGCCAAAGGCGTCGTGCGTAGATCTTCAGCGGCCAGTACATCATCTTGAAGCTGGAGGTGACGCCGGTTCTGGAGTCCCCCACGATGATGCTGGGACGCAGTATCACGCCGGGAAGCGAACCGAGACGCGATTGTACAAAGGCCTCAGCCTCGGCCTTGGTTTGTTCGTAGGTGTTGCGATAGCTCTGGCCCACGGCAAGCTCGTTTTCGCGCACCAGGTCCGAGCGCTCGCCGGCCACGTAGGCTGTACCGACGTAGGCGAAGCTTCGAAGCTGGCGCGCGCCGCCCGCAAAATCGAGAATATGCCGGGTGCCCTCGACGTTAATGCGGCGTGCCTCGTCGAGCGAATGATCGAACCGCACTGTGGCAGCGGAGTGAATCACTCGGGTTGTTTCAGCCGAAAGGCGCCCGTAGGCGGCTGGATCCAGCCCACAGTTAGGCTGGCTGACGTCTCCAGAAAAAACCTGAACGCGCGACCGCTCCGCCAAAGGAATGAATGAATCAGCGCGCTGCTGACCCGATTGCCCGGCTCTGTTGCGGATGAGCAGCGCCAGTGTGGCGTTCGGCTTCCGCTCCAGAAGTTCGCGCACCAGCTGCACTCCGAGGAAGCCAGTTGCGCCCGTAACTAGAATGAGCTCTTCGTTGTTCATTTCAAAACCGGCCTTAGTCCGCGAACAATAAGAAGGCCGGCGAATCATGACCGCTGGGTGCCTGTGCGACGGGCTGCGCTACCGCTCATTATAGCCTGCGAGCAGTGTCGAGCTAATTGTCTCCTCGGGGCGGCAAGAGGATAACTTTACTCGAAGACCCGGAATGGCCGCACTAGCCATGGGGTCAGAAAGCGCTATCGGTTGAGGCGACCTTTACCGCCTTCTTAGGCGTCTGCATGGTGCGGGGTCCCAGTCGGCAATCCGGGCCCGGCTGAGCTATTCGAGATACGTTGTGCCGGAACGCATCAAGTCCGGATGGCATCTGGCGGCCGGAGGTCGAAAATTGGAAATAACACCCTGGACCTCTTATTCTGAATGGGCGCATCGAATACCGCCGCGACAAACTCGCAGCTCAACTTTCTTCAACGCGAAGACAAAAGGACGCATTCCAACTTCATGGCCAAATCATTGTCGTTCACGGGATTTGTTTTGAAGAACCTGCGGCGCCGGCGGCTGAGGACTCTGCTCACGCTGGCTGGAATCGGAACGGCGGTGGGCGCGTTTGTAGGCCTGGTAGGCTTTTCGAGCGCTTTCGAACAGCAGTGGTTGCGTATTTACTCCAGCAGCGGCACTGACATCGCCGTGATTCAGGGGACCTTCCTGAACACTTCGCTGGACGAATCGACGACGGCAAAGCTCAGGGATTTGCCCGATGTGGCGCAGGCCTCGCCCACGATCTTTAACCTGATGGACCTGACACCGGACGTGAATGCGCTGGTATACGGCTGGAAGGACGATGCATTTCAGCTTGATTCTCTGCAGATTCTTGCAGGGCGGCGATTTCGCGACGGCCGCGCCGAAGTCATGCTCGGCGATATGCTCGCTCAGGATCTGAAGAAGGCCCCCGGCGACATTCTTGAAATTCAGGGCACGCCATTCACGGTAACTGCCATTTATCACGGCGCTTCAACGCTTGAGGCGGCCGCGGTTGTCATGCCGCTGGACCAGTTGCAACAGCTAAGCAGCTTGCAAGGCAAAGTTTCGACGATTGATGTTCGGCTGCGCCCAGCGCCTCGCGGAGAAACGTCGGAACAATACTTGAAGCACGCGCAGGCTGAGATCGAAGCTGCTCTGCCGGGAATGCGCGCCGTTCCCGCGGCGGAGCGCGCCAGCGACAATCAGTTTGTGAAGCTGGCCCACGCTTCCGCCTGGGGCACCTCTTCGCTCGCCCTCCTCATCGGCATACTGGGAATCGCCAACACCATGGCGATGTCGGTTTTCGAGCGCACGCGGGAGATCGGCATCCTGCGCGCTCTGGGTTGGAACCGATGGCAGGTGCTGGCGCACATTGAGATTGAAGCAGTCACGCTTGGCCTGGGCGGGGGATTTCTCGGTATCGCTTTAGGATGGTGTGCTCTGCGGGTGCTGGCGGCTTTGCCACGGACCGCGAGTCTCGTTTCGGCGTCACTCCACTGGCAGCTTCTTGCCGAGGCGGTGGGAATCGCGGTGTTCGCCGGGCTGATTGCCGGAGCGCTTCCGGCGTGGCGCGCAGGGCAACTCTCACCCGTGGATGCGCTGAGGCACGATTAGCCGATCTCGCACAGGAACCGTTCGCCCAGTGCTCGCCGTGGGATCTTGCCGTTGCGATGGTGTGGCAAGTTGCTGGGGCCAAGAACGCAGATGCGGCGCGGCGCTTTGCCCGCGGCCCCATTCCAGCAGATCGCTCTCATCGGCGGGCGCACCCCGCTGCAGTTCGACCTCTGCAGCGGGAATCGGGACACCTGCTACCGTAGCAGTTTTTACTGGCACCTGAAATCAATGAATTATTGAAGAGGGCAATGGCAAGATTTGGGGCATTTTGTTTTCCGGGAACCGGTCATCTCAATCCGATGACCGCGCTGGCGCATTCCTTGCAACTGAGAGGCCATGAGGTAGTGATCTTCGGGATCGCGGACACCGAGGCAGGTGTGCGTGCCGCGGGTATCGAGTTTCATCGGATCGGCGCCGAAGACTATCCGCCCGGCACCCTCAAGAGGCTGGACGAGCAATTGGCGCGGTTAAAGGGGATCGCGGCCTTTCGATTCACGTTGGAGCGGGTGAGGAATTCGACGCGGATGATCCTGCGCGACGGGCCGGAGGCGGTGCGGACAGCCAACGTAGAAGCGCTGCTGGTCGACGAGGCGGAGTTTGCTGGAAACGTGGCAGACCATTTAGGCCTGCCCTGGATCTCCATCGCCTTGATTCCTCCCCTGCTCCCCGACGACCGGTTTCCGCCCTTCTGGCTCGGCTGGGCGGCGGGACAGGATCGGCTCAGCCGTTTGCGGAACCGCCTTGCAATTCATTTGCTTTTGTGGATCGCAACCCCCATCTTCAGAGAAGTGAACCAGCAGCGTAGCGCATGGGGACTGAAGCCCCAGACGCGTCCCGAGGAAGGGCTATCGCCTCTGGCGCAAATTACCCAGTTGCCTGAAGCACTGGAGTTCGAAATCCGCGGCAAAAAGCCAGCCGGGCTTCACTATACCGGGCCGTTCTTACACGCTCAACAGCGTCCTGCCGTCGACTTTCCCTGGGACCGCCTCGACGGACGCCCACTCATTTACGCATCGCTGGGCACTCTCCAGAACGGTTCGGAAGCCATCTTCAGAACGATCGCAGATGCCTGTGCCGGACTCGGCGCACAATTATTGATTTCGCTGGGTGGCGGACTCGATCCGGCAAGACTGGGAAAGCTGGCCGGCGATCCGCTGGTGGTGCGCTTTGCTCCCCAACTGGAGATTCTGAAGCGGGCCGCGCTGGTGATCACGCATGCCGGCCTGAACACGGTCCTCGAGTCGCTGTCCGAGGGAGTGCCGATGGTGGCCGTGCCCCTCGGCAACGACCAACCCGGGGTGGCGGCGAGGCTCAAGGCACGCGGAGCATGCGTGGTGGTTTCACGGCACAGGCTAAACCCGGCCCGGCTTCGCAAAGCAGTCATGCTCGTGCTTCAAGATGCCAGATACCGTGAAGCGGCCCAGGTCTTGCAGAGAGCTATCCAGCAGTTGGACGGACCAGACCGCGCTGCAGATCTCATCGAACAGGTGCTGAAACTCCGTTCGACTCAGCCCCTAGC